>NZ_LMCP01000001.1 GCF_001425625.1 Mesorhizobium sp. Root102
CATATGCGCTAAGATAGGTGTTGCAGTGGGGAATCGGTTGTGATTCTACACTGCGATGACTCACGAATCGCTTGTAGATGACGGCTGGGCCGAGACGATTGAGCTCCTCGGCGGTGAAGAGTTGATTGCGGGGAGTGCCCGCGAGACGAAGGCGTTTCTGCGGCCGCGGGGCGTCAGGTCGGCTACTGATCTGTTGCGCCTGACACTGGCTTACTGCCTTGGCAAGGTGGGCATGCGGGGCGTCGTGGCCTGGGCGGCGGCAAGCGGGATCGCCGACATCTCGGACGTGGCGTTGCTCGGCCGACTGCGCAATGCAGGGCCGTGGCTGCAGCAGTTGATCGGGCACCTTTTGAAGCGCGAGGAGGAAGGCTTGCCTAAGGGCCGGCTGATCCGCATCCTCGATGCGACATCGGTTGCCAAGGCGGGTGTGCATGAGAAGAAGAACAATGGCCTTTGGCGTATGCACTGCGCCTTCGATCTTGAGCGCGAGCAGTTCGATTTCCTCGAGATCACCGACCAGAGCGAGGCCGAGCTGATCGACCGCGTGCCGGTGGTGCCGGGCGAGATCCGCATTGGCGACCGCGCCTATCTGCAGGCCGAGCGGATCGCAAAGGTCATGGCGCAAGACGGCGACGTTGTCGTGCGCGCGCCGTGGAAGAATGTGCGATGGCTCGACGCCAACGGCAAGGCGTTCGATCTCATCGGCCACCTGAAGAGCTGCCGGGAGGAGGTCATCGAAACGCCTGTCTGGCTGGGCCTCAAGAAGGGCGAGCCCCTGAAGATGCGCCTGATCGCCTTGCGCAAATCCGAGGCCGCGACACAAGAAGCGCGGCGCAAAATCAACAAGGAAGCCAAGGCCAAGGGCAAGCAGGTTCAACCGGAGACGCTGATTGCCGCCGGCTTTGTCATCCTTGTGACCTCGCTTGACCAGGAGGAGTTTCCCTCCGGCACAGTTCTCAAGCTCTATCGCATGCGCTGGCGCATCGAGCTCGCCTTCAAGCGTCTGAAGAGCCTGATCGGA
Source organism: Mesorhizobium sp. Root102 (assembly GCF_001425625.1). Classification (GTDB taxonomy): domain Bacteria; phylum Pseudomonadota; class Alphaproteobacteria; order Rhizobiales; family Rhizobiaceae; genus Mesorhizobium. The sequence continues at coordinate 1,022 of NZ_LMCP01000001.1, forward strand.
CTGCGCGCGCCTCCCGCCAAAGACCCAAGGATCGCAAAGCCTTGGATTCTTGCTCACTTCCTCATCGCGCTTGTGACCGAACCCCTTTCGCAGGAGTTGGGTGTCTCTCCCCCTTGAGCGACGGGCGCCCGCTGCTGTGGCGCGCCACCCGCCAGATCGTCGCCTCGCTGATCGCAGCGATCTTTGCTCAACCGCCCTTGGCAACCCTGCGCCAAAATCTCCATGCCTTGCGACATCGATGGCGTGAGCCACCTCGAAAGCGCAAATTTCAGTCCATGCCGAAGCTATCTTAGCGCATATGCCCNCCTGCGCCAAAATCTCCATGCCTTGCGACATCGATGGCGTGAGCCACCTCGAAAGCGCAAATTTCAGTCCATGCCGAAGCTATCTTAGCGCATATGCCCTCGWGGGGGAGATGGCCGGCAGGCCAGAGGGGGTCGCCGCGCGTGGAGCGCCGGTATCCTCTTTTCAACTTAGGAGGTCGCGTCCCGTCGTGCCGACCCCCTCTGTCGCTTTCGGCGACATCTCCTCCTCAAGGGGGAGATCCTCAACGCCGTGCACTCACCGTCAGCTCCGGCTTCTGGCTGATGGTCTGGAACACAACGCAATAGCGCTCGGTCAGCTTAAGCAGCGAGTCTATCCGCTCCTGCGGCTCGTTTGTGTCGAGGTTGAAATTGAGCCGGATGGCGCGAAAGCCGACCGGCGCATCCTTGGCGACACCGAGCGTGCCGCGAAAATCAAGATCGCCTTCGGCCTCCACCGTGGCGGCGCCGAGCTTGAACTCGAGCGCCGTCGCCACCGCCTTCAGCGTCACCCCGGCGCAGGCCACCAAGGCCTCCAGCAGCATGTCGCCCGAGCAGAGCTCGAGGCCTGAGCCGCCTGTTGCCGGATGCAGTCCGGCGATGGCGAGCGCCCTGCCCGTCTCCACCTTGCAGGCAACCGACTGGTCGTCGATCGAGCCCTTGGCGCGAAGCGTGATCAGGGCCTGCGAAGCATCGTCACGATAGGCCTGCTTCAGCGGCGCCTGCATGGCCTTCAATTCGGTCGCATCCATCCGCTGTCCCTTCGTCGACTGTTTCCGCCGCCTGCATAAACCCATCCGTCAAGAGTTGCGCCGATCGCCACGAGATGGCAATGCCATTCAGCAATACGGGCCAACGGCGCCCCCCTCTGTCCAGCCGGACATCTGTCCGCAAAGGGAAGAGCGGATGTCACGCCGGCTTTCGCCCATCGTCAACGTCGCCAACGGCGTGGCCGAAGACCCTGCCAGTCTCCGTCTGCCAGGAGTTGTCCGGCAGGACGAAGGGAGACGTGAAGGAAACGCGGCAGTGTCAGTTGTTCAACCATACTGCCATTTCCTTTGACTTCGATCATCTCGGCCATACCTATGCGGGAGTCGTTCTCGCGGAGCCATCATGCCGGTCAAGCTGAAACTGATCTTCCTTATCCTGCCGCTGCTTGCTGCCCTGGCGCAGCCCGTCCTGGCTGAAACAGCGGAGCGGCCGGCACCCTCGGGCGGCGTGCTGTCCCTGCTGCCGCCGCCGCAGACCACCAACCATTCGATCACCCTTGCCGGGCGCCAGCTGGATTACAAGGCAAAGGCCGCCACCCTGTCGCTGCTGTCCGGCAAGGGCGACGTCACGGCGGAGATTTTCTATGTCGCTTACACGCTGCAGCCACCGGCAAGCGGGGCCAAAGACCCGCATCGGCCGATCACCTTCGTGTTCAACGGCGGCCCTGGAGCAGCTTCCGCCTATCTGCATATCGGCGCGCTCGGTCCGCGGATAATCGCGACGGGGTCCGACGGCGAATTCCTGCCCTCACCGCAAAGACTCATTGACAATCCGGACAGCTGGCTCGACATGACCGATCTCGTCTTCGTCGATCCGGTCGGAACCGGATATAGCCGCGAGGCACCTGGCCAGGACACGCACGACTTCTGGGGCGTCAATCAGGATGCCAGTTCGATAGGCGCCTTCATCCGGCTCTATCTCGCGCAGAACGGCCGCACCGGATCGCCGCTGTTCCTCGCCGGCGAAAGTTATGGCGGGTTCCGTGCGGCGCTGCTCGCCAGGACATTGCAAGAAGATATCGGCATCAGTCCGAACGGCATCGTGCTTATCTCGCCGGCGCTGGAGTTCACGCTGGTACAGCCCGACGAATTCGAGCCGCTGCATTGGGCGCTCGAACTGCCTTCGATGGCGGCGGTGCGCCTACGCGCCGAAGGCGTCAGCGGCGATGCGTTGCGGGAGAAGCTGGGCGAAGTCGAGCATTATGCGCTGGGCGATTACCTTACCGCGCTCACCAGCGGACTGGAGCAAGGCAAGCGCCTGGCAAGCCAACGCGTGGCTGACATCACCGGCCTGCCGCTCGACCTCGTGCAGCGGAACTCCGCCCGCATCCCGACCGGCCTGTTCGCAAGGGAATTCGCGCATGCCAGCGGCAAAGTGCTCAGCCCATATGACGCCACGATCGGCACGGCCGACATCGCGCCCGAGAGCGCCCGCATCGCCGGCCCGGATCCAGTGCTCGACCGCAGCGTGCCTGCGCTGACGTCGGCTTTCGTCGGCTATATCAGCGACGAACTGAATTTCCGCACCGACGTCAGCTATCGGCTGCTCAATGGCGAAATCAGCCACAATTGGGATTACGGGACCAGCGCCTCACGGCAAGGCTATGCCGGGGTGATGGACGATCTGCAGCGCGCGCGCTCGCTGAACCCTTCGCTCGGCGTCGTGATCGTCAACGGCTACACCGACCTTGTCACACCTTACCTCGCCTCGCGCTATCTGGTGAACCAGATCCCGTCGCTCGCCAATGCCAAGCCTATCCGTCTCGATGTCGTCGAGGGCGGGCACATGATGTATTTCAGATCCGATGGTCGGCGCGCCCTGAAAGAGGCCGCTTTGGAGCTTTACCAGGCGACGCAGTAAGCTTTGCGACAATGCGGCTCGCCATGGAACCCCTGCCCCAACACAAGCACGGGGCTGGCGTAGCGCTGTACCGACTTTCGCCCATATAGCTTGGTGCCGAGGGAGCTGAATTCCCAGGTCCCTCGTGTCGCTCCTCACAGCATTTCTGCCGCTCCGGCAATTTTGGTCCCATGCGCCTTATGGCCGATATCGCCATTCTCGAAGCACGCGAGCGGGTTCTTGCCGGCATCCTGCTGACCGGTGCGGCCTATCTCCTGTTTTCGACGCAAGATGCTTCGATCAAGCTGCTGGTCGTTGGAATGAGCGTCTGGCAGATCATGTTCTTCCGCAGCATCACCATTCTGGGCGCCTGCGCGGCGATAGGCGGGCGACAGCTGTTTGCCGACACAGTGCGCTCGCCGATCGTGCGGCCGATGCTGGTGCGCAGCGCCTTCACGCTTGCCGCCTGGCTCTGTTACTACAACGCCGCACGCAGCCTGCAGCTGGCCGAACTGACTACCGTCTATTATGCGGCGCCGATCATCGTCACCGTGCTTTCGGTGGTGATGCTCGGCGAAAAGGTGCCGATGCTGCGCTGGCTGGCGGTGCTGATCGGCTTTGTCGGCGTGTTCGTCGCTTGCGATCCGACCCATCTCGGCCTGTCCGTGCCGGTGCTGCTGGTGCTGGCGGCCGCCTTTTTGTGGGGCATCGCCATCGTGCTCTTGCGCAGGACCGCCCTTGCCGAGCGTTCGATGATCCAACTCCTGCTCAACAATTTCTATTTCCTGCTGTTTTCGGCGGTGCCGGCGCTGTTGTGGTGGAAGACACCCGACTGGACCCAGTTGCTGCTGCTTGCCAGCGTCGGCGCGCTCGGCGGCCTCGCGCAATATCTTCTCTTCGAAGGCATGAAGCGCACGCCGGCCTCGGTCCTGGCGCCGCTGGAATACACCTCGCTGTTGTGGGCGTTCGCGCTCGGTTTTGCGATCTGGGGCGACGTGCCGCGCCGCGAGGTGTTCCTGGGTGCTGCCCTGATCGTCGTCGCCGGCCTGCTGATCGTCGGCACCGAGCATTTCCGCAAACGGCTATGATGTGGCCACCGTCATTGCTGACACTACGATGTCAGGACCAAACGGCGTAGGTTTACCGCATGACTGACATTGCAGCTGCCACCGACACCGCCGCGGAGCGTACGCTCGGCATCATCCTGGTGTCGTCCTCGGCCGCCGTCTTCGGCCTGACCGGCGTTCTGACAAAGTCGATCCATGCCGACCCGCTGACCATCATCTGCTGGCGCGGCTTTGTCGGCGCGATCCTGATCAGCCTGTATGTGCTTTGGCGGCGTCACCGTTCCGGCAAGCGCGAAACGCTGCGGCTTGGCTGGCGCGGCTGGCTGCTGGCGGTGGAAGGGGCGCTGGCCAGCATCGCCTTCATCTCCGCGTTCAAGTTCACCTTCGTTGCCAATGTCGCCGTCATCTACGCCACCGCGCCCTTTGTCACCGCGCTGCTGGCCTGGGTTCTGACGCGCGAACCGTTCCGACTGCAGACGATGATTGCCGCCGCCGTGTCGCTGTGCGGCGTGGCGATCATGGTCTGGTCCGGCTTCGGCACCGGCAATCTGTTCGGCGACGGACTGGCACTGCTGATGACCATCGGCAGCGGCCTCTACATGATCATGGTGCGCGCCTTCCGCGACACGCCCGTGGTGTGGGCCGGTGCGGTGTCGGCCTTCCTGTTGTTCGTGCTCGGTTGGGTCGTCACCGATCCGCTGGCGGTTTCGCCAAGGGATGCCGTTCTGCTCGCCACTTTCGGCGCGTCCTTCGCACTCTCCTCGATCCTTTGGACGGAGGGCGCGCGGCTCATCCCGCCGGCGGAATCCGGGCTGCTCGGCTCGGCGGAAGTGCCGTTCGCGATCCTGTTTGCCTTCCTGTTCCTGGGCGAGATTGCGCCGGCCGCCAGCATGATCGGCGGCGCCATCGTGCTGTGTGCGGTGTTTGCCCATGCGGGGCGGGATTGGCTGATGGCCCGCTCGCTGCGCATGGCGTCAAATATTTCTTAAAAAGTGACACAGTCACGGAACCATCATAGGGGTCAAGGCATTGTTGGTGCGACGGGCCATCCCCAAGTCCCCCCAAACCCCTCGGCCCGTCCTACCTCCAAGCCGACCGCAAGGTCGGCTTTTTCTTTGGGCATTCAGCCGACCGACAAGGCAAGGTTGCCGCTGAGCAGGGTTGCCAGATCGGCTGCCGAACCACCGGCACCGGCACGCAGCCGGATTGCGAACTCAGCCATCGGAACCTGCGGCAGGCCAAGCTCGCGCGGCGCCTCGACAATGCCGGAATGGGCAAAGCGGGCCGTTCGCAGCGTCAGCGCGACACCGGCGTTCACGGCCGTGCGCAGGCCGGCCAGGCTGGCACTGCCGGCAGCGATGCGGTAGCGGCGGCCGGCAGCATCGAGTGCGGCAAGTGCTGCTTCGCGAAAACCGCAATACGGATCGAGCAGCGCCAGCGGCAATTCCTCTTGCCGCGTGGCCAGCCCCTTCTGTGAGCATAGCCATATCATCGGCTCGCGCAGCACACCGACTTCGTCCGACGCCGCGGCCTGGCGCATGACGATCGCCAGATCGAGGCCGCCAGACTGCAGCGCCTGCGCCAGTTCGGCGGAACGGCCGACCCGCAGTTCGATCCTGACACGCGGATGACTGGCGGCGAAGGCACGCAGCAGGTCCGGCAGGCCGCTGTCGGCGAAATCCTGCGTCGTGCCGATGGCGACGCGTCCGGCAGCGCGCGCGCCCTTCAGTGCCAGCCAGGCCTCGCGATGTGCTGCAAGGATGCGCCTGGCATGACCGACGAGGTCCTCACCCGCCGGCGTCAGGCCGCGCCCCCGCCCTTGCGGCGCCAGCAGCGGCTCGCCGACGATTTCCTCCAGCCGCTGCATCTGGGCGGTCACCGCCGAGGGCGAACGGCCGACGCTTGAAGCCGCCTGGGCCAGCGAGCCGCTGTCGACGAAAGCAAGGAAGGTTCTGAGCAGATCAGGATCGAGCGTTTCCATAATTCGATAATATCGAATCTTCAATCAAAAACAATTCGATTTTTTTGACCTAAGGATGATGACATGCTCCTTCCAACGGCGATCAGACGCCGCTCGAACCAAGGAGAAGAGAAATGCCCATCATCACCGTCAGCGTCACCGGCAAGCCCGACGCGGCTCTTTCCGCCAGCATCGCAAAGGAGGTCACCGAAATCACCGCGACGCAGTTGCGCAAGGATCCGACGATCACAGCCGTCGCCGTGTCCTATATCGATCCGCAGCACTGGTTCGCCGGCGGCAAGTCGCTGGCCGAGCATGGCTCCAACACGTTCTGGCTTGATATCAAGGTGGTCGACGGCACCAACACCAAGCTTGAGCTGGAGGCCTATCTGAAAGCGATCTTCGCAGCCTTCGGCCGCCTGCTGGGCGGCGTACACGAGGAAAGCTACGCCTTCGTGCATGAAGTGCCGGCCGCCGCTTACGGCTATGGCGGCAAGACGCAGGAGTTCCGTTTCATCAGCGGACGGTTGAAGGCGTCGTGAGCAGCGCCGACTCCCCTTCCCCCACACAAGGGGGGGAAGGCAAGAGGCGTATTCATCCGCATTGACCTTGCTCCCACATCGTCTAGGTTCTGGCCGAAGCGGCCGCGAAAGAGCCGAGATGACAAAATCGTTGGGAGAGACGCGGCATGGTCCTGACACTGGCGCTGCTTGCGGGTCTTGTTCTGGCCTGGTTGCTGATCGGCGTGGTGGAAAAATTCCGCCTCGGCCTGCGCTTCACCCAGGCGCTGCTCTATGTGCCGTTCAAGCTCGCCTACCGGATCGCCGACTCCCGCATCAGCATCGCCCGCAAGGCGCAGGCCCCGGTCATCTACGTCATCTCGCATCAATCGCGTTTCGAACCGGCGCTGATGCTGTCGCTTCTGCCGGACGATACGCTGCATATTCTCGATGAGGTCTCGGCGCGCTCGCCTTGGCTCGAACCGTGGCGAGAGCTTGGCCGCACCATCGCCTTCAACGCCGAACACCTCTTCGTCAGCCGCCGGCTGGTGCGCGTACTCAAAGGCAAAGGCCGGCTCGCCGTTTATCTGCCGGATGCCGTCGAGCCCGACGTCAAGACGTTTCGGCTGTTTCGGGCGGTCACCCGCATCGCCATGCAGGCCGACGCCATGATCGTGCCGATCTTCGTCGGCGGCGCGCGCTGCCTGCCGGTGTCGTTGATGCCGGCGGACAAGGCACCACGGCACTGGTTTCCGCAGCTGTCGATCAGCGTGCTGGAGCCGATGACGATCGCCGAACTGATGGCTCGCAATCCCGACCAGGCCTCGAACACCAATGCGCTGTTCGACCGTGTCGCCGAGGCGCGGCTTTTCGGCACCGACCTCGATCGCAGCCTGTTCCTGGCCATGCGCGATGCCGCCGACCGCGTCGGCGCTTCGCACACGATCATCGAGGACGTCATCTCGGGTGCGTTGAGCTACCGCAAGATGTTCATTGGCGCCCGCGTCCTGGGCCGCCGCTTCGAGGCGATCACGGCGCCAGGCGAAGCGGTCGGGCTGATGCTGCCCAACGCCAATGGGGTCGTGCTGTCGCTCACCGGCCTTCTGTCGACCGGCCGGGTGGCGGCGATGATCAACTACACGGCCGGCCCGGCGAGCGTCACTGCGGCCGTGCGCACCGCGGTGATCCGCACAGTCATCTCATCGCGTGCCTTCGTCGAGAAGGCTGACCTCGCCGATATCGTCGCGGCGGTCGAAAAGGGCGGTGCAAAGCTGCTGTGGCTGGAGGACGTGCGGGAGAGCGTCACCGCGCTGGACAAGCTCGCCGCCGCCTTGCTGTGGCGCTGGCCGCTGCAGCGGCAGGATGCGACCAAGCCGGCGGTGATCCTGTTTACTTCCGGCTCGGAAGGCACGCCGAAGGCGGTCGTGTTGTCGCACAAGAACCTGCTTGCCAATGCCATGCAGGCCGAGGCGCGCATCACCATCTCACCCGCCGACATCCTGCTCAACGTGCTGCCGGTGTTCCACTCCTTCGGCCTGACGGGCGGCACGATCCTACCGCTGGTCACCGGGGTAAAGCTGTTCCTCTACCCTTCGCCGCTGCACTACAAGATCATCCCCGAGGTGGCGCGCAAGGTGAAACCGACCATCATGTTCGGCACCGATACGTTCCTCGCCAACTATGCGCGCACCGCCAAGGACGGCGATTTCTCCAGCCTGCGCTTCGTCGTCGCCGGCGCCGAGGCGGTGAAGCCGGAAACCCGCCGCGTCTATCGCGAACGCTTCCAGGCCGAGATCATCGAAGGTTTCGGGCTGACCGAGGCAGCACCGGTGGTTGCCGTCAACACGGCCATCCATGGCCGCGACGGGACGGTGGGGCGGCTGCTGCCGGCCATGCGCATGAAGCTCGAGCCGGTCGAAGGCATCAGCGATGCCGGCCAATTGTGGCTCGACGGACCGAACCTGATGATGGGCTACATGACATCGGACCGCCCCGGTGAGTTGCAGCCGCTGACCGGCTGGCACGACACCGGCGACATCGTTGCCGTCGACCGCGAAGGCTTCATCACCATCCGGGGCCGCGCCAAGCGCTTCGCTAAGATCGCCGGCGAGATGGTGTCGCTGGGTGCGGTCGAGATGCTGGTGCAGTCGCTGTGGCCGGAAGAACGCCATGCAGCTGTGGCCGTGCCGGACAAGCGGCGTGGCGAGCGCATCGTACTGGTCACCACCGCCGACGATGCCAACCCGGATGAGTTGCGCAAGTTCGGCAAACAGGCGGGTGCAGCCGAACTGATGGTGCCGAACGACATCGTCAAAGTCGAGGAAATCCCGGTGCTGGGGTCCGGCAAGACCGACTATGTGTCGACGAGGAAACTGGCGATCGACAGGCTGGGGCTCGGCGTGGCGGCCTGAGTCAAATCAAGCATTTCGGCGAATTTTCTAACCTATATCGGAGGGCGGCACCTTCTCGCCCTCGCGCTTGGCGCGCTTGGAATAGGCGCGCACGCTGAACGGCAGGAAGATCAGGTAGCCGGCGACCGAAGCGGTCAGCGTGTACCAGGGATAGGTCATCAGCAGGAGCACGTAGAGCACGACACCGAGGATGATCGGCAACACCCTGTCGCCCGGAATTCTCAGGCTCTTGCCGGAATAGACCGGCAGCCGGCTGACCAGCAGAAAGGCGACCAGGATGGTGAAGCCAGTGGCGACGAAGGCCGCTGGACGACTGGGCTCCAGCCCGGTGCGCAGGAAATAGAGATAGAGTGGCAGCATCACCAGCACGGCGCCCGCCGGCGCCGGCACGCCGACGAAATATTCGGACTGCCACAGGGGGCGATCGCCCTTCTCGTCGTCGAGAACGTTGAAACGGGCGAGGCGCAGCCCACAGGCGATGGCGAACAGGAGTGCTGCGATCCAGCCCGGCGAGCCGGCGCGGTCGAGCAGGAAGGCATAGAGTACCAGAGCCGGGGCCACTCCGAAATTGACGATGTCGGCCAGCGAATCCATCTGGGCGCCGAATTTGGAAGTCGCCTTCAGCATCCGCGCCAGGCGGCCGTCAATGCCGTCAAGGAAGGCGGCAAGCAGCACCATCACCACCGCCGGCTCGAAGCGGCCTTCGAAACCGAAGCGGATGCCGGACAGGCCTGCGCAGATGGCAAGCACGGTGACGAGGTTGGGCAGCACCATGCGCATCGGGATCTCGCGGATGCGCGGACCGCCGCTGGCATGGGCCTCGAACTTTTTGTATTGCGTGCCCACCGTCAGGAAATCCGCACGAGGGGGGTGCCGGCCACACCGCCGAATTCGGCCAGCACGGTTTCGCCGCCGACCGCCGTCTGACCAACGGCAACACGCGGCGTGGCGGTCAAGGGCAGGAACACATCGACACGTGAGCCGAAGCGGATCAGGCCAAAACGCTCGCCGATGGCGATCGAGCCGCCGGCCTCGGCCCAGCAGACGATGCGCCGCGCCACCAGGCCGGCGATCTGGACGGCGGCTATCGTGCCATTGGGGCTTTCGATGACCAAGCCGTTGCGTTCGTTCTCGGTGCTTGCCTTGTCGAGTTCGGCATTGAGGAATTTTCCAGGCCGATGCTCGATCCTGGCGATGCGGCCGCGCACCGGAGCGCGATTCACGTGGCAGGAGAAGACGTTCATGAACACCGAGATGCGGGTCATTTCGACGTTGCCGAGGCCAAGTTCGCGCGGCGGCACGGCCGGCCCGACCGCCGAAATGATGCCGTCGGCGGGACTGACCACGAGGCGATCGTCGACCGGCGTGACGCGTTCGGGATCACGGAAGAAATAGACGCACCAGGCCGTCAGGATAAGGCCTATCCAGAACAGGATCGACGAGAAATAGCCAAGGAAAAGGGTTGCCGCGCCAAAGGCCGCGATAAAGGGATAGCCTTCGCGATGGATCGGTACGAACGCGTTCTTGACCGTATCGACAAGGCTCATCGGGCTGGGGCAGGCTCCGTTTCAATTGCGGCCTCAATAGCCGAAAGCCCCCCTCGCCGCAACGCAACAATCGGCAAGGTAGCTTCGGACGCAACGGGGAGAAGGGACGATGCGCTTGCCCATCGGCATCATTCTCGCCAGAATTCGGACCGCCGCCGGGTCAAATCGCGGAGAAAAGGTCGGCCGCCCATGATGCGGAACCCAAGCAACGCGCAGCGCATTGCCAGGCGATCGGCTGCCATGAGTGCAGGTCTGGTTACCTTGCCTGTATTGAACGGCAGCGCATTCGGTCAAGCCAAGCCGTCCTTCGACTGCGCCAAGAGCAGTGCGGCACCGGCAAGGAGGGTCGTACGGAGCCGCCTTCATGCGGCGCCAATAGGCGTGCCGATGGCATTTTTTCCTGAGCAAAAAGCATTAGGCCGCTGTCGGGAGACCTCCTCCTCGTCCGTCCTTGGGGAGAAAGCGCTTCATCACACCCGCAAGGGCCGATGGCGCGCGCAATGTGGAGGCTCCCGATCATGCAGACATCATCAGGCAACAAAGCTCGTGTCGTCACCGCCGGCCTCGCCTTCGGGGAATCGCCGCGCTGGCATGACGGGCGCCTCTGGCTCTGCAACTGGGGCACCGGCGAGATCGTCGCCGTCGATGCCGACGGCAACCGCGAGGTTACGCTTACCGTGCCGGCTGTCCTGCCCTACTCCATCGACTGGCTGCCCGATGGTCGTCTGCTCGTTGTGTCAGGTCGTGAAGGCTTGCTGCTGCGGCAGGAAGCCGATGGCGCGCTTGTCACCCACGCCGATCTGCGACCCCTGTCGAAAAGCCCTTGGAACGAGACCGTCGTCGATGGGCGCGGCAACGTCTATGTCAATGGCGGCGGACCGGCGCCGGCGTCGGGCGAGCATTTCGGCCCCGGCACCATCGCGCTGATCGGCCCCGATGGCGCGGTTCGACAGGTGGCCGAGAACATCGCCTTTGCCAATGGCATGGCGGTGACCCCGGACAACAAGACGCTGATCGTCGCAGAATCCCACGCCAACCGGTTGACCGCCTTCGACATCGCCGCCGACGGCAGCCTGGCCAACCGACGGGTCTGGGCCGATCTCGACGGCTATCCCGACGGCATTTGCCTCGATGCCGAAGGGGCGGTCTGGTACGCGGATGTGCCCAACAAGCACTGCGTGCGGGTGCGCGAAGGCGATGAGGTGTTGCAGACGGTCACCGTCGATCGCGGCTGCTTTGCCTGCATGCTGGGCGGCACCGACAGGAAAACGCTGTTCATCCTCGCCGCCGAATGGCGCGGGTTCGAACACATGGTCAGCGGCGCCCGCACAGGCCAGGTGCTCAGCGTGGAAGCGCCGGCACCTGGCGTCGGTTGGCCGTAAGGAGCCTTACTACAGCCCCGGCACCCGCTGATAGTTGGCGATATCGGCGCGCACGCCGAGCCGGGCAATCGTCTCCTGCGGGTCGAAGGCGATGCGCTCGTGCGCCGCCTTGACGATCGGCACGACATCGTCGACGGCCGCCTGGCTTTCCCATTCGACGATCGTCACAAGGTTGAATTCGCCCGGCCCTGAGAATTGCTCGAGCAGGAAATCCTGCACGAAGCCTTGTTGCAGGCGCAGCAATTCATGCGTTGTCCGGACCTTGGTGAGTATCTCTTCGCGAGCGGCGGCCGGGACGACGAACTTGTCCACCCTGAACACGCTGCCACCATCAACGCTCTGATTTGTCTTGCTCATTTCGATTGTTCCGTTCTTGGATCAGGTTGTTTCCGGGCTCCAAGAACGGCCTACAATCTCAACTTAAGTTGAGGTCAAGCGGAAATTTCAGCTGATCTGTGGAATGGCTCGGATGGCGACGCTGCCGATGTCCCCTCGTGGGGGAGATTGGCACTCCATCGCCTATGACACCTCCGACGTCCGCCGGCGAACGATGACGCCAAGCTCGTCGCCCTCGCGGGCGATGCGCAGCCGCTCCTCGGCTTCGGTCGCCTCGCGCTGGCGGTCCCACATCGAGGCATAGAGGCCATGCTTGCGCATCAGTTCGGCATGGGTGCCGCGCTCGGCGATCTGGCCATCCTGCAGCACGATGATCTCATCGGCGGTAATCACCGTCGACAGGCGGTGGGCGATGACGATGGTGGTGCGGCCGCGACTGACCAGATCGAGCGCGGCCTGGATTTCCTGCTCGGTGTGGCTGTCGAGCGCCGAGGTCGCTTCGTCGAGCATCAGGATCGGCGGCGCTTTCAGGATGGTGCGGGCGATCGCCACGCGCTGCTTCTCGCCGCCCGAAAGCTTCAGCCCGCGCTCGCCGACCATCGACTTGTAGCCATCGGGCAATCGCTCGATGAACGGCCCGATCTGGGCGAGTTCGGCCGCCTTGCGCATATCCTCCTCGCTGGCGCCGATGCGGCCATAGCGGATGTTGTAGGCGATGGTGTCGTTAAACAGCACAGTGTCTTGCGGCACCATGCCGATCGCGCCGCGCAGGCTCTCCTGCGTCACGTCCCTGATGTCCTGGCCGTCGATCAGCACCTGGCCGCCCTGCACGTCGTAAAAGCGGAACAGTAGCCGCGAGATGGTCGACTTGCCGGCGCCCGAGGGCCCGACAATGGCGACGGTCTTGCCGGCCGGCACCTCGAAGCTGATGCCCTTCAGGATCTTGCGGTTCGGGTCATAGGAGAAATGCACGTCGCGGAACTCGACCTTGCCGGCGCTGACCGCGAGCGGCCTGGCGTCCGGTTTGTCGACGATCTCCTGCGGCACATCCAAAAGATCGAACATCTGCTCGATATCGGTCAGCCCTTGGCGGATTTCGCGGTAGATGAAGCCGATGAAATTGAGCGGCACCGACAGCTGCATCAGCATGGCGTTGATGAAGACGAAGTCGCCGACCGTCTGCGTGCCGGCCTGCACCTCGAGCGCCGACATGCACATGACGATGACCGTGCCGAGGCCGAAGATGATGCCCTGGCCGAAGTTCAGCCAGCCGAGCGAGGTCCAGATGCGCGTCGCGGCAACCTCGTAGCGCGCCATCGAGCGGTCGAAGCGTTCGGCCTCCATGCCTTCGTTGTTGAAATATTTGACCGTCTCGTAATTGAGCAGCGAGTCGATCGCCTTGGTGTTGGCGTCGGTGTCGCTGTCGTTCATGTCGCGGCGGATCGAGATGCGCCAGTCGCTGGCGCGGACCGTGAACCAGACATAGACCCAGACGGTGACCGCGACGACGACCACATATTTCCAACCATAGGTGTAGGCAAAGATGCCGGTGGTCAGCGAGAATTCGAGGATGGTCGGCGCCGTGTTGAGCATGATGAAGCGCACGATCGTCTCGATGCCCTTGGTGCCGCGCTCGATGATGCGTGACAGGCCGCCGGTGCGCCGCTCCAGGTGGAAGCGCAGCGACAGTTGGTGCATGTGGACGAAGGTGCGGAAGGCGAGCTGGCGCACAGCATATTGGCCGACGCGGGCAAACAGCGCGTCGCGTAGCTGGTTGAAGCCTAGCTGCACCAGGCGCACGACATTGTAGGCGACGACCAGCATGACGGGCGCCAGCAGAAAAGTCGGCAGCGGCGGCACCGATTTGGCATCACCGGCGAGCGCGTCGGTCGCCCATTTGAAGAAATAGGGACCGGCGACCAGCGTCAGCTTGGCGATGACCAGCAACAGCGTTGCCCAGGTGACCCGGGCTCTCAGATCGGCGCGGTCCGCCGGCCACATGTAGGGCCACAGGTTGAGCAACGTCTTGAAGGTCGAGGAGTCGGAGACGGTTTTTTCGGCCATTTCTTGTGCCTTCTTCTTATGTCTTTTTGACCATGATCTCGTCCGAAAACCGGGGTCCACTTTTCGGGATCATGGTCTAGCGGCCGGAGCAGCAGGAATTGACGAGCGCGGTCAGCGACGCCGAGACGTCGGCGAGCGCGGCGTGGTCGACCGCATAGCGCGAGCGCTGGCGATCAGGCTCGAAGCGCACCAGCCCTGCTTCGACCAGTATCTTCAGGTGTTGCGACACGGTGGACTGCGCCAGATCGAAACGATCGACGACTTCGCGGCAGCAACAGGAGCTGCTGGCCGACAGGTGCTTCAGGATTTCAATCCGCGCCGGGTGCGAAAGCGCTGCCAGCCGGGCGGCAACGGTGCGGCTGTCCAGGGCGCGGCCGGGCATACCTATTTCAGCTAGGGATTCGGTCATCGTCTATCGGCGATAAACGATGGGAAGGCATGGGGCAAGCTATGCCGATGGGTAGATAGCTCGCACAAGAACGGGCAGAGCGCTGGAACTGCCAATCTCCTCCTCGTGGGGGAGATCGGCTAGTCGCTGAAACCCTACGGCGCCTTGGCCGGCGCCGTCGTCGCCTGCTCGCCCATTGCCTTGAGGTCGGCGGCTTCGCCTTCCTTCGACTTTTCCGGGACCTTGAACACCTGCCCCGGCCAGATGCGGTCGGGATCGCTGATCTGGTCCTGGTTGGCGAGGTAGATGGTCGAGAAGCGCACGCCATGGCCGTAGACGCGCCGCGAGATCCGCCACAGCGTGTCGTTGCGGCGGATGATGACGGCGCCGTCGGCATGTTCGAGCTTGGGCGCCACGGTCTCGGGCACATCGCCTGGCGGCGTCGCCGCCGCAACGGCCGGAGCCTCGGTGGGGGGAGCCGGCATCGTGGCCGGTGCCGTCTCGGCCGGTGCCGTGGCAACGGCCGGCGCCTCTGTTGCTGGTGTGGCGGGAGCCGGTGCGGGTTCTGCAGGGGCAGCCGCGACAACAGCTGGTGCCGGGGGCGCTTCCGCAGCGGCAGGTGCGGCCGGCTTTGCTTCGGCAGGCTTGATCTCGGCAGGCGCCACGGCGGCGATCGCTTCGCCCGGCTCGCGCTCGAACGGCACGGCGGCGCGGGCCACCACTTTCACGCCGTCGGTATCGAGACCGTCGACATGGATGGTGTAGCTGCCGACCGGAATGTCGCGCGTCGCCTCGACGAGGAAGTGGCCGTCCGGCGATGTCTGCGCGTCCCCGAGCAGGATGTCGTTGGCATAGGCTCGCACCTTGCGGCCGGCATCGGCTAGGCCAGCGACAAAGATCTTGTTGCCGTCGATCTCGACCGCCTCGACGACGATCTTTGGCTCGGCCACGGCTGCCGCCGGCGGCGTCGCCGGCGCTGCCGGAGCAGTTGCTGCTTCAACCACGGCTGGTGCTGGAGCGGCTGGTGCCGGAGCGGTTGCGGGCGCTTCGGCCGCGGGAGCAGCCGGTGCGGCAGCCTGGTCGCCCGCAGCCAGTGCTGCCGGCTTTGTCTCGGGCGCGGGAACGGTGAGCAGTTCGGCCGGCTTGCCAGGCTCCTCGACCATGGCCAGCACCTGGCCGGCCGCATCCTTGGGAACCGAAACGACGGCGGTCTGCACCGAGGGCGTCACGACATCGCCCGTAGTCGCGCGCAGCGCGATCGTATAGTCGCCAGGCTTCAGCGGATCGTCGAGAATGATGACAAAGGCGCCATCCGGACCGGCAACCGTCGAGCCAAGCACCGTCGAGCCGTTGAGGATCTCCACCTTCGTGTTCGGCGCCGCATTGCCGGCAACGACGATCGAGCCATTGCTTTCGACGCGCACGACATCGAAGGACGGTGCGATCGGGCCGGCCGCGGCCGGCGCTGCCGGAGCCGCCGCATCCGTTGCCGGTGCGGCCGGTGCCGTTGCCTGGGGCACCGCAGCGGGAGCAGCCGGGACCTCCGCTGGCGGCAGCCGCGCTTCCGTGCCGGGATCGGCCGGCTTCGGCGCCGCGGGCGGCGTCAGCGCCGCCACGTTCGCCGGCGGCGTGCGATTGAGATACGGGTCGAGTGCGCCCGATACATAGGCGGTTCCCGCGGCCGCAACGGTCCCACCCGCCGCGAACAGGAACGCCTTCAATGGATTAACTGCCATATTTGCCTACCCCTTAGCCACCTAACGCCGGTCTAGCCTGTTTTGCCAAAGCCGACAAGAAAAAGCCCGCCCTTGTTGACCCTTGGGGCTTGACCGCGCTTTCAGACCCAATCACCAATCATCGCCATGAACACGATTCGATCCGTCTGCGTCTATTGCGGCTCGTCTCCGGGCCGCGATGAAACCTATATAAAGGCCGGACACCTGCTCGGGCGCTCGATTGCCAAAGCCGGACTGCGGCTGGTCTATGGCGGCGGCACCAAAGGGATCATGGGCGCCGTCGCCGAAGGCGCGCTCAAGGCCGGCGGCAAGGTGACAGGCATCATTCCGCGCTTCCTGATCAACAAGGAGGCGACCGAAACCGCGCTGGACCGGCTCGATGAACTCTTGATCACCGACAACATGCACGAGCGCAAACACAAGATGTTCGAGAAATCCGACGCCTTTGTGGCGCTGCCGGGCGGCATCGGCACGGTCGAGGAGATCGTCGAGGTCATGACCTGGGCGCAGCTCGGCCATCATCGCAAGCCGATCGTCTTCGGCAATGTCGGCGGATTCTGGGATCCGATGCTGGCGTTGCTCGATCACATGGCCGCCGAGGGCTTCATCCACACCGCGCAGCGGGTCAAGCCGCTGGTCGTCGACGATCCCGAAGCGATCGTCGCCGCCATCATGGTGGCTGGATCCTCCGTCGATGCGCCGACCGAGGGCGTGCAGTCGGTGATCGACAAGCTGTAGGGGAGTAAGGCAGTAGGGTAGTAAGGCAATATGTGAATTGCCTGGAGTGTCTTCCCCCACTGCCCACTGCCCACTGCCCACTGCCCACTGCCCACTGCCCACTGCCCACTGCCTACTGCCTTCTGCCCCTCCTGTGCAGCCTGCCGTAAGCCGGCGATCACCGCCCGCCGATCCTGCCGCCGCCAGGCGAGATGGATAGCCACGCTGCGCTTGAAGCAGGGAAGGTCGCGGAAGACGTTCCCCGGCGGCGCGGCGCTTCGCAGGCTCTCTTCCGTTGCCAGGCCTAATCCAGCGCTGACCAGGCCGAGCGAGGTCAAGGGATCGGCCGTCTCATAGGCGATGTCGGGCACGAAGCCCGCTTCGATGCAAGCGGCCAGGAACTGGCCGCGGTTGGTGTCGACCGGCTGGCGCACCACGGTGATCCAGGTGGCGCCGTCGAGATGATGCGGGCGGATATCGGCGACAGCGATGAGCGCATCGCCATCGGGTATCGCCAGCACCAGCGGCTCGCGCCGGACCAGCATCGAGGCAATTTCGGGATAGTCGGCCGGCGGCGGCGAATAGATTAGGCCGAGATCGAGCGTGCGCTGGCGAAGCCCTTCCACCTGCGCAGCAGCGGCATGATGTTCGAGGCAGCCGATGATGCAGAGGTTCGCGGCCATCTCGCCACCTTGCCACTGGTCAAGGCTGGCATGATGGACATTGCCGCAATCGTGCCGCTCAAGCCCTACCCCGGCTTCGGCCCGAAGCACTGACGGGCACAATCCGGGGGTGGCGAAGGCGTCACCACCGGATTGACGTGGGTCATCGACAGACTGTGATCGGCCGTCAAGAAACCGTCACACGAAACCGGCTTCGCGCGTGCTATGAATCAAGCTTAGGCGACCGCCATGCGGCGCCATGTTCGAAACCTGCATCTGGCACGCGCCCATGGATATTGCTCTCGCCCCGGAAGGCACCGACCTGTCGCCTTACCTGCCCGACGAGCACGGGTTGTTTTTCATCTACCACTTTACCACCGAAGGCGTGCGAACGAGGGACGCCGCCGCCGCGCACTGGACATGGCGCAGCTATCAGCTTTCCGACATACGCGCCCGCCATGAGATCGGCGCCGATCAGGCTTTGCCGGCTCAGGTGCGCGAAGCCTTCCTGTCCGCCAGCCATGGCTGCCATATCGACCTCGAGGACGACTGGCTCTATGGCGACCTGCCGGATCTGCGCCACGACTATTCGGCGGAAGCTGGCGGGCTCGGCCATTTCCGCTTCGCCCTCAACGGCACGATGCTGGTCGGCGCCCGCAAACAGCCGCTACAGTCGGTCGACAACATCCGCAAGGCGATCGAGAACGGATCGCGCAAGTTCCGCTCGCCGGCCGAACTGATCGAGGCGGTCGTCGGCCAGTCGTTCGACGGCATGGTGGCCGAACTCGCGGCACTCGGCGACAGTCTCGACGGCATCGAGGATCGCATCGTCTGCGACGCATGGCACAATGAGCGGCAATCCCTCGTCGACGCGCGCCGGCACCTGGTGGTGATCCACCGGCAGATGGCGACGCTGACCAATCTGTTTCGCCATCTCGATCATTCGCACCGCAACGACCTGCCTGACACAATCAACGACATGGCGGCTCGGTTGTCGCACCGTGCGCAGACGCTCCACTATGACGGCGAACAGCTGCAGGCGCGCGCCCGGCTGCTGCAGGACGAGTTGATGGCCAAGCTGACGACGCAGTCGAACCAGTTGCTCTATGTGCTGTCGGTGATGACGGCGGTGCTGTTGCCGATGACCATCATCTCCGGCCTGTTCGGCATGAATGTCGGCGGGCTGCCTCTGGTCAACACGCCGATGGGGTTCTGGGTGGTGTCGGCCGTGTCGATGGTCATCGCGGCGGGTACCTATCTGTTCGTCCGGCGCCTCGGGCGGATGTAAGCGCTCAGACCGCGCGAAAATCCTCGATGATGGTGCCGGCGGCGGCGACTTCCGCTTCGTGGTCGGGCTCGCGCCAGGTCTCGGCAAGACCAGCCGCATACCATTCGCGCATCGCCGGCAGGGCGAGCAACTGCGCTGGATAGGCTACAGCCGCACCCTCGAAGGAGAGTCCATAGGACTGTGCGCGAAACGCCACCGGGGCAAAGAAAGCGTCGACGGCGGTGAAATGAGCGCCGGCCAGAAACGGCCCGCGGAAACGGGCAAGGCCATCGTTCCAGAGGTCGCCGAGGCGGAAGAGATCCTGTTTCAGGGCATCGGACATCGGGAACGGTTTTACGCGCAGGCCGCAACTCATCGGACAGGCGCCACGCAGTGCGGTGAAGCTCGAATGCATTTCGGCGGCGGCCGAGCGTGCCCAGGCGCGCGCCTTGGCCTCGACAGGCCACACGCCATGATGGCGCTCGGCGAGATATTCGGCGATGGCCAGCGAATCCCAGACCGCCCAGCCATCGTCGATCAGGCACGGCACCCGGCCGCTCGGCGAGAACGACCGGTAGAGGCTCCAGCTCGATCCGGTCGGGAATGGCGTCAGCCGCTCCTCGAATGGGATATCCAGCGCTCGCATCAACACCCAGGGCCGCAGCGACCATGAGGAATAGTTCTTGTTGGCGATGTGCAGCAGGTACATCGAAACTCCTATCGGGCAGCAGCCCTGCGCGCTGTCGTCAACATCGACCAGGAATACACCGCCAAGGCTGCCCAGATCAGCGCAAAGGCGATGGCCTGGGTGGTGCCGAAAGGCTCGTCGAAGATCAGCACGGCGATCAGGAACACCATGGTCGGCGCGATATACTGCATGATGCCGATGGTGGAGAGGCGCAACAGCTTGGCGCCGAAGGCGAACAGCAAGAGCGGTATCGACGTGACCGGACCGCAGCCGACCAGCAGCGCCATATCGGCACCGCTGCTGGATACGATGTGGTCCTGTCCGGTCGCGATCAGGTAGACGATGTAGCCAAGCGCCGGCACCGACAACAAAAGCACTTCGAGCAGAAAGCCCTGGCTCGGGCCGATCGGCAGCGTCTTGCGGAAGAAGCCGTAGGCGGCGAAGGAAAACGCCAGCGCCAGCGACACCCAGGGCAGCTTGCCACCCTCTATGGTCAGCACGGCGACGGCGACGGCCGCCAGCGCCACCGCCGCGATCTGCAGCCGGTCGAGCCGCTCGCCAAGCAGCAGCGCGCCGACGACGACGCTGACCAGCGGATTGATGTAGTAGCCGAGCGCGGTCTCGACGGTGCGGTCGACCGCGATCGCCCAGACATAGATGCCCCAGTTGACCGAGATCAGCGCCGCCGTCAGCGCGGCCATCGCGATGGTGCGCGGCGAACGAAGTGCCGCCTTGAAATCCGCCGTGCGGCCGGCCCAGACCAGAACCGCGGCGGCGATCGGCACCGACCAGACGATGCGATGGGCAATGACTTCGGCGAGCGGCAGATGAGCGACCGCCTTCATGTAGAAGGGCAACAGCCCCCACAGGAGATAGGCGCCCAGTGCCAACAGGAAACCGCGCCGGGCCTTCGAATCCGCGTCCAGGGTAATTGCTTCAGTGGCCATGGGCCAACGCTATGGCCCAGTCACCCTGGCAAGACCATCGCAAAGTTCTGATGGATCAATGGACTTTCGCTGATGGTTCAACCCTATTCGGCGGCGACCAGCCCGGCCATCTCGCGGTTCTTCATCAGCTTGTAGACGATGGAATCCATCAGCGCCTGGAACGAGGCGTCGATGATGTTCTCGGAAACGCCGACCGTCCACCAGCGCGCGCCGGTGCCGTCATGCGATTCGATCAGGACGCGGGTGATCGCCTCGGTGCCGCCATTGAGGATACGCACCTTGAAGTCGGCAAGCTCCATGTCGGCGATCTCGCCCTGGAACTTGCCGAGGTCCTTGCGCAGCGCGATGTCGAGTGCGTTGACCGGGCCATGCCCCTCGGCCACCGACATCTTCTCCTCGCCGTCGACCACCACTTTGACGATCGCTTCGGAGACCGTCTTCAGTTGGCCGTTGGCGTCGAAGCGGCGCTCGACCATGCAGCGGAACGAGGTGACGTTGAAGAATTCCGGCAGGCCGTGCAGCATCTTGCGAGCCAGGAGTTCGAAGCTGGCATCGGCGCCCTCATAGGCGTAGCCCTCGGCCTCGCGTTCCTTGACCACGGATATCAGCGCGTCGAGCCGGTGATCGTCCTTCGGCACTTCGATGCCGCGCCGCTTCAGCTCGGCGAGGAAATTGGCCTTGCCGCCCTGGTCCGAAACCATGACGCGGCGGCGGTTGCCGACCGTTTCCGGAGGCACATGCTCATAGGTCGCCGGCTCCTTGGCCAGCGCGGAGGCATGGATACCGGCCTTGGTGGCGAAGGCGGAAGCGCCGACATAGGGCGCCTGCGCTTCCGGGGCGCGGTTCAAGAGTTCGTCGAAGGCGCGCGACAGGCGCGAAATGCCGGTCAGCGCCTCAGTCGAAATGCCCGTCTCGAAACGATCGGCGAAGGCCGGCTTCAGCGCCAGGGTCGGCACGATCGAGATCAGGTTGGCGTTGCCGCAGCGCTCGCCGATGCCGTTGAGCGTGCCCTGGATCTGGCGCACGCCGGCCTCGACCGCGGCCAGCGAATTGGCGACCGCCTGGCCGGTGTCGTCATGGGCATGGATGCCGAGATGATCGCCTGAAATACCGGACGAAATAACCTTCTCGACGATGGCGCGGACTTCCGAGGGCTGCGTGCCGCCATTGGTGTCGCACAGCACCACCCAGCGCGCACCGGCATCGTAAGCGGTCCTGGCGCAGGCCAGCGCATAATCGGGATTGGCCTTGAAGCCGTCGAAGAAATGCTCGCAGTCGACCAATGCCTCCTTGCCGGCCGCGATCGCTGCCTCGACGGAACCCTTGATGGCGTCGAGGTTCTCCTCATTGGTGCAGCCGAGCGCGACACGGACGTGGTAGTCCCAGCTCTTGGCGACGAAGCAGATGGCATCCGACTTCGATTGCACAAGTGACGCAAGGCCGGGATCGTTGGACACCGACACCCCTGCCCGCTTGGTCATGCCGAAGGCGACGAATTGGGCGCGCTCCGTGCGCTTCTCCTGGAAGAAGGCAGTGTCGGTCGGGTTGGCGCCGGGATAGCCACCTTCGACATAGTCGAAACCAAAAGCGTCGAGCAGTTTGGCGATGGCGATCTTGTCTTCGACGGAAAAGTCGATGCCCGGCGTCTGCTGGCCATCGCGCAATGTGGTGTCGAAGAGATAGAGGCGCTCGCGGGTCATGGTCATTTGCCTGCAAACTTGTCCGTCGCGCGGATCAGCCGGTCAAGGATACCCGGCTCCGAATAAGCATGACCGGCGCCCTCGATCAGGTGGAAATCCGCCTTTGGCCAGGCTTTGTGCAGTGCCCAGGCATAGCGCGCCGGGCACGGCATGTCGTAGCGGCCATGGACGATGGTGCCGGGAATGTCGCTCAGCTTGTGCGCGTCGCGCAGCAGCTGCCCTTCCTCAAGCCAGCCGGCATGGACGAAATAGTGGTTCTCGATGCGGGCGAAGGCGACGGCATAGTCGTCCTGCCCAAACGGTCCGCTGGTCTCCGGCTCCGGCAACAGCGTGATCGTTTCGCCTTCCCACAGGCTCCAGGCGCGGGCCGCCTCGATCTGCGCCTTGCGATCCGTCCCGACCAGCCGCTTGCGGTAGGCGGCCATCATGTCGCCGCGTTCGGCCTCCGGGATCGGCGCCAGGAAGCGCTCCCATTTGTCCGGAAACATCTCCGAGACGCCGAACTGATAGTACCATTCGAGTTCCGCACGCGTCAGCGTGTAGATGCCGCGTACCACCAGTTCGCTGACGCGTTCGGGGTGCGTTTCGGCATAGGCGAGCGCAAGCGTCGACCCCCAGGAGCCGCCGAACACCAGCCATTGGTCGAAGCCAGCCATCTCACGCAGCCGTTCGATGTCGGCGACCAGGTGCCAGGTGGTGTTGGCTTCGAGCGAGGCATTGGGCGTCGATTTTCCGCAGCCGCGCTGGTCGAACAGGATGACATCGTAGAGCTTCGGGTCGAACAGCCGCCGGTGTTTTGGCGAAATGGTGCCGCCCGGCCCGCCATGCAGGAACACCGCCGGTTTGGCGCCTTTGGTGCCGGAACGTTCCCAGTAGACCTGATGGCCGTCGCCGACATCGAGCATGCCGGAATCGAAGGCCTCGATCTCCGGATAAAGCGTGCGCAATTGACTGCTCATAGCTGCAAACCCTTGGTCGGCCAGTCCGCTGTTTCGTGGTCAGGGTGCTGGAAGGAGATGATGGATTCCTGCCTGTTATAGTAGTCGGGATCCTGATGGACGGGCTGATCGAAGATCGTCTCCACCCAGGGCAGCCGCGCGGCGTAGTTGACCTGGATCCGCGGGGCGAGATCGGAGCGGTCGTCGAAGGCACCGATAGCGATCTCAAGCCCTCCGGGCTGCCGGTAGGTCAGCGGCGTGCCGCAGCGGGCGCAGAAACCACGATCGATGTTGACCGACGACTGGAAATAGCTCGGCTCTTCATGGGTCCATTCGACGCCATCCCTGGGCACAGTGACCAGCGCGCCGAAGAACGAGCCGAACTGTTTCTGGCACATGCGGCAATGGCATATCGAGGGGCGGCCGAGCGCCCCATGAATGCGAAAGCGCACGGCACCGCACTGGCAGCCGCCGGTTCGTACTGTCTCGGTCATGATTCTTCCTTTGGCGGCCATTGTTCGGTGTCGTGGTCCGGGTGCTGGTAGGAAACGAGATCGGCCAGATAGGAGGCCGACGACAAGTCAGCCATGGTGTCCTCGCCCGGTAGTTGCGGGATCGAGTCGACATAGGGCAGCTTTGCCTCGATCCCCCACTGGATCAGCGGCACGATCTCCGCCGGATTGTCGAACGCACCGATGGCAAGGCCAACGCCGTCCGGCGCAGTGAAGGTCAGCGGCGTGCCGCAATCCGGGCAGAAGCCGCGATCGACATGGTTGGACGAGCGGAAATATTTCGGCTCGCCACGTGTCCAGTCGAGCCTGGCGCCGCGCACCGAAACCAGCGGCGCGTAAAACGAGCCGAATGCCTTCTGGCACATGCGGCAATGACAGACCGAAGCGTCGCCGAGAGCGCCTTCAACGCGAAAGCGCACCGCCCCGCACTGGCAGCCGCCGGTATAGATCGGCCGGTTGTCGAGGCTCATCGCCGCTCACTCCGGGGCATGGCAGACGGCCTCGACATTGTTGCCGTCGGGATCGAAGACGAAGGCGGCGTAGTAGTCAGGGTTATAGTGCGGGCGAAGGCCAGGACCGCCATTGTCCTTGCCGCCGGCGGCAAGCGCCGCGGCATAAAAGGCTTCGACCTCGGCGCGGCTGCGCGCGGTGAAGGCGACGTGCTGGTGATCCCTGGGCTTGTCCTTGGCCGAACTCAGCCAGAACACCGGCCGGTCACGGCCATAACCACCAACCTTGGCGCCGCCGGTGTATTCCAGCGGCACCATATAAAGCAGCGCGGCACCCAGCGGCGCCATCGCCTTGTCGTAGAAAGCCTTCGAAGCGTCGAAATCGGCAACGGTGATGCCGAGATGGTCGATCATCTTTTTACCTCCCAAGTGGTGATGCGTTCGCCGGTGACCGGGTCTTTGCCATCTTTCAACTGTACACCTTGTGCCAAAAGGTCGTCACGGATGCGGTCGGCCTCGGCCCAGTTCTTCGCGGCGATGAATGCGAGACGCTTGGCGATTGCCTTGGCGACGTGGTCTTCATCAACCTTCGCCGACGCGACATCGAAGCCAAGGAACAGCAGCGACGCCTTCAGCGCAGCCGCCGCGTCGTTGCCGTCCGCTGCCTCGCCAGCCAACTGGGTCAGGACCTGGAAGGCGGCATAGGTGGCGAGATCGTCCGACAAGGCATCGATGATCTCAACGGGCACCTGCCCTGCCGCCGCCGGCGCGAGGTCCGCCGCTCGCTTCCATTTGCGCAGCGTGTTCTCGGCCTCTTCCAGCTTGCGCACGGAAAAGTCGATCGGTTCGCGATAATGCGTCATCAGCATCGCCAGCCGCAGCACCTCGCCCGGCCATTTGCGGCCGCCAAAGGTCTCCGTCCCCAGGAGCTCGTTGATCGAATAGAAATTGCCGAGGCTCTTCGACATTTTTTGCCCTTCGACCTGCAGGAAGCCATTGTGCATCCAGATGTTGGCCATCACGTCGGTGCCGTGGGCGCAGCGCGACTGGGCGATCTCGTTCTCATGGTGCGGGAAGATCAGGTCGAGGCCGCCGCCATGGATGTCGAACACCTCGCCAAGATATGCGGCCGACATCGCCGAGCATTCGATGTGCCAGCCCGGCCGGCCCCTGCCCCATGGCGAATTCCAGCCCGGCTCCTCCGGCGACGACAGCTTCCAGAGGACGAAATCGCCGGGATTTTTCTTGTGCGCGTCGACGGCAACGCGAGCACCCGCCTGTTGCTCGCCGAGATTGCGCTTCGACAGCTGGCCGTAGTCAGGCATCGATGCTGTGTCGAACAGGACTTCGCCCGCCGCAACATAGGCATGGCCGCGTTCGATCAGGCTTTGAATCAAAGTGATCATGTCGACCTTGCCGTCGGCGCGAGGCTCGACGAATTCGGTGGCGCGCGGTTCGACCGTCGGCTCCAGGCAGCCGAGAACCGCCACGTCCCTGTGGAACTGATCGGCGGTCTTTTCGGTGACCCGCCGGATCGCCTCGTTGAGCGACAGTTTTCCCGAAGAAATCTCGGCGCCGAAATCACGCAGCGCGCGGGCGTTAATCTTGTCATCGACATCTGTGATGTTGCGCACATACGTGACGTGCGCCTCGCCATAGACTTGGCGCAACAAACGGAACAGCACGTCGAAGACGATCACCGGCCTGGCATTGCCGATATGGGCAAAGTCGTAGACCGTCGGACCGCAGACATACATGCGCACGTTGTCTGGATCGATCGGAACGAAATCCTCTTTCGTCCGCGTCAGCGTGTTGTAGAGGCGCAGGCCCTGCGATGCGTCGGACATTCGTGCCTTCCCGGTTCAGAACTCAATTTGGATGGAGCCAGCCTGCGCGAGACGCAAATCAGGCTCCAGCCTGCTGGCCGGGGCGTTTGTCCAATCTGGGGAAAGATGAGGCGAAAACGTCCGGACCAGCGCGAGGCTAGCCAATAATGCAAATGCCACAAATGGCGAAAGACGTTTTCATGGGCGGCTTTATCGCCTTGGCTTGTGTTGCCGTCAAGTCGCAAGTTTCGGCAAAAACGTCGCTGGATCACAGGTAATGGCCCAGTGAAACATTTTATTAAACATGTCGGCACAGTCATGAAACATTCGTCGGCTAGATCAGCAGGCGTCACGATTTGGTCAGAATCGGCCATCAAACGCAGACACGAAAATGTTACCTGGGAAGAGAGACATGCCCCGAAGCAAGCAAGAAGCCAACCGCGCCAAGCAACCGGCGCTGGCCAACCACTATCGCGCAATCGGTCCGGCCGCTATCGTCGCCGCCCTTCTCCACACCGCGAAGAAGAAGAAGCCGGCACAGAAGATCGTATCGCCCCGCGCCGCCTGAAGCGGTGTGCGGCCGGCGCCAAAGGCGCCTGGCATGAGGGCGCTGACAGGCGCTTCTGAAGAACAGCTGAGCTAGAACAACGTCATCTGACTGTGGTCCGTGCCGGGCTTCTGGCGCTTGGCCTTCTCGGGCTCCGGCCCGATCTCGCCCCGCTCCTGAGTTTCCGGTCCAATGTTGGCGACCTTGTTGACGAGGTCGGAGACGGGAATTGCCTCGAAGAAACCAAGCTGCGCCGGCCGCAACAGGTCGGCGACATCGCGCGGCTCGAGCGTGCGGCAATCCAGCCAGCGGGCGAAATCCCTTGGATCGATCACTACCGGCATGCGGTCGTGGATGTGGGCGATGTCCGCATTGGCGTTGATGGTCAGGATGGCGCCGGTGTCCATTTCCGAACCGCCCGGCTCGGCATAGGTCTCGATCAGGCCGGCGAAGGCGACCAACCCGCCATGCCTTGGGCGTATCCAGTAGGGTTGCCCCTTCTTGCCGCCGGTTTGCCGCCACTCGTAGAAGCCGGAGGCCGGCACCAGCGCACGGCGATGGCGCATGGCCGCCTTGAACGAGGCCTTTTCGGCGGCGCCCTCGGAGCGCGCGTTGAACAGCAGTGGAAACTCGCGTGTGTCCTTGACCCAGGTCGGGATCAGCCCCCAGCGAACCAGCATTGGCCGCCGGTCCGGCAGATTCGAGCCCCGCGCCCGCTGGGGGCCGGCGGTCACCATCAGGATCGGCTGCGTCGGGGCGATGTTGTAGCGCGCCGGGAAATCCTCAAGCCCCGCCAGATCCAGAAAGGCGGCGGCCTGATCCGGCGTCGCGGTCAAGGCAAAACGTCCGCACATAGTCGATTGGCGCCCTTCGAATGGTTCGGGTTTGAAAGTGGTGATGCAACCGGCGTTGCGCAACCGCTAAAGCTTCCCCATGCTGGGCGGTCCACAACAGACCTGCCTTCACGCCTGATCGGGAATCCATGAACGAAGCGCGCAAGACACTCCCGGCAGTCTCGGTCGCCGTCGTGCGCGCAGACACCGTGCTTTTGGTCAAGCGAGCCCGGCAACCCTCACAAGGGCTCTATGCCTTTCCGGGCGGCAAGGTCGAGCCCGGCGAAACGCTGGAGCAGGCAGCCGCCCGTGAACTGCAGGAAGAGACCGGCCTGCGGGCCGCCGATTATCGACCGCTTCGCGAAATCCATATCGACGGCAGAGATGACAGCCACCCGGTCGATTATCAGCTCACGGTCTTCGGCGCCGCCTATGCCGGCGGCGAGGCAGTGGCCAGCGACGACGCCGAGACGGCCGCATTCTATACGCTCAGTGAAATGAAGGCATTGCCGCTTGCCGGCTCGGTGTTCGCCGTTGCGGAGGACTTGTTGTTGGCCCTCGGCGGAAACGCCCGTGGCGGTCCTGAAAATCGCCTTGCGGGTGACAAATTGTTTCGCCACAAAGACTTATGATGTTTGGCCAAGCCAGAACGGCTTGCACCGTTCGGCAAACGGCTAGCGCCATTAGGTAGACCACAACGGTTTACGCCGTTGGGTAGAGAAGGCTTATGAACCGTCCATCCATGCTCCTCGCAGTGTGTCTTGCCGTCAGCACGGCCATTTCGATACGGCCTACGTTCAGCGCCGAGTCGCCGTTCGAGCCGGGCCTGATGCGATTGGCGGAGGTTCTGGGGTCGCTGCATTTCCTGCGCAATTTGTGCGGAGAGAAGGGCGACCAGTGGCGTGTCGAGATGCAGAAGCTGCTCGATTCGGAAAATCCGGACGCGGAGCGGCGCGCCCGCTTCATCGCCAGCTTCAATCGCGGCTACCGCTCCTTCGGCGGCACCTATACGCGGTGCACGCCCTCGGCGACCGAAGCCATCAGCCGTTACATGAAGGAAGGCGAGACGCTGTCGCGCGACATCGCCTCGCGTTACGGCAACTAGGCATGTCGCCCAAAAGTGCGCAGCGGTTTTGGGACAACGACATGCATAAAATAAAAAGCCTGAAGCGCGTCGCCTGATTCCGATCAAACGCGACATGCTTCAGGCGTTCCGGCGGCTCATCAACAACTATCAGGACCATTGATGGCGACGACTGAGATATCCGGCTTGTGCCAGGCGATATCTTGGTGCAATCCTTATGTTGCACTTCTGCAACAGTATTAACGAAACCTTACCGCGCGAAAGCGGAATTAACTCAAACTGAAGGTTTTCGCCCCGCAGGCCGCCCCAATCGGCTAAGTTTGACTCGAGCTGAACGCAGCTTCGCACAAGGCAATCGGGCTTTGTAAAAGACGATCAAAAAAATGTCGTATTTACAAATACTTAATTGTCCCTTCGTGTGAAATGAACAGATCAGGCCTGATCCACATCGACGGATCGCTGCTTGAAAGGGTGGACATTCGCTTATGGAACATGGTGTCAACGACATCGACGCGCTGGTCAGGGAAGAAAAACGCCTGACCGCCGTGGAAAGCCACAGCGAGGCCTGGGCGGAAGGTCTCTCCGCCGGCATAGAGCCCGAGATCATTGCCGAAGCAGCACTCGAAACCGCCTTCGGCGAGATGTTGCGTGCCAATGGCGAGACCTCGGCCCTTGCCCTGCTCGACCGTATGCGTGAAAAGGTGATTGCTGGCGCCTTCGAGCCTGAACGGCTGCGGCACTGAACCGACGTCCGGTTCTTTGACGGCAAAAATGCCGCTCGGGCGTCATGCCCGGAAGCAGGGAGAGACGGGCAGTGAGTTTTTCGATGTCAGGCAAGCCGCGTGGCTTGGTCCTCTGCATCTCCTTCGCCGCTTGCTGTGCCGCGATTCCCCTGGTTGCGTGTCTCACGAGCAGTCCCGCCTATGCGCTGAGCGAGATCAAGCGCGAAGAGCTCCCACCAACAGTCACGCCGCCGGCGGACGACGACATGTCGCCCCCGGGAAGCACCGTGCCAATGCCCAACCCGGTCGGAACGCCGCCTCCGGCCAGCCAGCCGGCTGCTCCTGAAGCCGAGCCGGACAGTCCGGCGGATGGCGGCGTGACCAGACCGCGCGTCGATCCGGACACGCCGGTACCCGAGGTTGTCTACGATCTCGGCAAGCTGCCGGAACCGGTACGACGCATGCACGACCTGATCGTCGAAGCCTGCAAGGGCGGTGACATCGAAAAGCTGCGTCCCTTGATCGGCAAGGGCGACAGCGCCACGCAGATATCGCTGACCGACATAGACGGCGACGCCATCGCCTTCCTCAAGGGGCTCTCCGGCGACCCGGACGGCCAGGAGATCCTGGCCATCCTGGAGGAGGTGCTCAATGCCGGCTACGTCCACCTCGATGCCGGTACGCCACAAGAGCTCTATGTGTGGCCGTATTTCTTCGCCCTGCCGTTGGACAAGCTGGACGCCAAGCAGCGGGTCGAACTGTTCAAGATCGTCACCGCGGGCGACTTCGACGACATGAAGCAGTTCGGCGCCTATATTTTCTATCGCGTCGGTATCACGCCTGCCGGGCAATGGACATTCTTCGTCGCCGGCGACTGAGCCTCTTAGGGAATCTAGACGACAAGGGCCTCGGAAAACTCCACCGCCTTGCCCTGGCTTGGCGTGGCGATCTCGCCTTCCCACATAACGCGGCGGCCGCGAATGACGGTGCCGATTGGCCAGCCGGTCACTTCTCTCCCGTCATAAGGCGTCCAGCCGGCTTTCGAGCCAGCCTGCGCATTGGTGATGGTCTGGCGCCGTTTCATATCGACGATGGTGAAATCGGCGTCGTAGCCGGCGGCGATGCGGCCCTTTCTCGCCATGCCGAAGATGCGTTGCGGGCCGTGGCTCGACAGGTCGACAAAGCGCTGCAAGGTCAGCCGTCCGGCATTGACGTGGTCGAGCATGATCGGCACCAGCGTCTGCACGCCGGTCATCCCCGACGGCGAGGCCGGATAGGGCTTTGCCTTCTCAGCCAGCGTGTGCGGCGCGTGGTCGGAACCGAGCACATCGACGATGCCTTGCGCAATGCCGTGCCAGACACCGTCGCGATGGCGCGCGGCGCGCACTGGCGGGTTCATCTGGATCAGCGTGCCAAGCCGCGCATAGTCGTCGGCGCTCAGCGTCAAATGATGCGGCGTCGCCTCGCAGGTCGCGACATCCTTGTGCTGTTCGAGGAACAAAATCTCCTCGGCGGTCGAGATGTGCAGGACATGGATGCGGGCGCGAACTTGCCGAGCGATGCGCACCAGCCGTTCGGTGCAGCGCAAGGCGGCGATCTCGTCGCGCCAGACCGGGTGCGATGAAGGATCGCCCACGATGCGTTCGCCAAGACGCTCGCGCAGCCGGAATTCGTCTTCCGAATGAAAGGCGGCGCGGCGGCGCGTATTCCGGAGGATCGATGCCACGCCCTCGTCATCCTCGACCAGCAGATCACCGGTGGACGAGCCCATGAAAACCTTGATCCCGGCCGCGCCCGGCAACCGCTCAAACTCGCCGACATCCCCGGCGTTTTCGCGGGTGCCGCCGACCCAGAAGGCAAAATCGCAATGCATGCGATCCGTGCCGCGCCGAACCTTGTCGGCAAGCGCTGCCTCGCTGGTGGTCAAAGGATTGGTGTTGGGCATCTCGAACACGGCTGTGACGCCGCCAAGCACGGCCGCGCGCGAACCCGTTTCCAGGTCTTCCTTGTGCTCCAGGCCCGGCTCGCGAAAGTGCACCTGGCTATCGATGACACCTGGCAGGATATGCAGGCCGCGGCAGTCGACCGTCTCACCGGCCGAGGCCTGGCGGAGATCGCCGATGGCAGCGATGCGCCCGTCCTTCACGCCGATGTCGCGAGCCCCTTCACCGTCATGGTTGACCACTGTGCCGCCTGTCAGGATGAGGTCGTAGATCATGGCCATGCTCTCTTGCGGGGGGAGTGCCAGCGGCTTACGTAAAGGCCGACCGTTTTGCAAGATCAGGTTGCTTTTCCGCCCATGCCCTTTGCCCAGCTCAAAGACCGCGCCCTCATCTCCGTGTCAGGCCCGGATGCCGAGCATTTTCTGCAGAACATCCTGACCACCGATCTCGACATCCTGGCTCCGGGCGAAGCCAAGCCCGGTGCACTGCTGACGCCGCAAGGCAAGATCCTGTTCGATTTCCTGATCTCGCGCGACGGTGAGAATGCATTCCGGCTGGAATGCCGGGCCGCCATATCGGACGATTTCGTACGCCGGCTGACGCTCTACAAACTGCGTGCCAAGGTCGAGATTACCAAGGCAGATCAGGCGTTTGTCATCGTCGCGTGGGGACATGAATCAACACCCTCACAATCCGATTCAACGACGGCCGCCGACACGCGCTTTCCGAAGGGTGCCGTCACGCGTTCCTATTGCGAAACGGATGAGCGCAGCGATCTTGCCGCATGGCAAGCCTTCCGCATTGCCTGCGGCATTGCCGAAAGCGGCAGCGACTATCAACTCGGAGACGCCTTCCCCCATGATGTGCTGCTGGACGAAACCGGCGGCGTCGGCTTCAAGAAGGGCTGCTATGTCGGCCAGGAAGTCGTCTCGCGCATGCAGCATCGCGGCACGGCCAGGCGGCGCGTGCTGATTGCATCGGCCGACAGGCCCCTGCCCGCACCGGGCACCGAGCTGACCGTTGCAGGACGGGCGGTGGGCACGCTCGGGTCGACCGTCGGCACGACCGGTCTGGCCATTGCTCGCATCGACCGGGTCAAAGCGGCGCTCGACGCCGGCCAGCCGATCATGGCCGGGCACGCCGCTGTTTCACTCGCCATCCCGGTCTGGGCGAAATTCGGCTTCCCGCAGGAAGCCGTCAGCGCGGAGGAGACCTGATGGCCGCCGACCGCGTCGGCGCGCCGGCACGCGCCTGGCAGCGCATGCTGTCGGGCCGTCGGCTCGACCTGCTCGACCCCTCGCCGCTCGATATCGAGATTTCAGACATTGCGCATGGGCTCGCCCGCGTTGCCCGCTGGAACGGCCAGACCAGCGGCGAACATGCCTTTTCGGTCGCCCAGCACTCGCTGCTGGTCGAGGGGCTGTTCTGCGACCTGGTGCCCGAGGCTTCGGCCGACGCCAGGCTGGCGGCGCTGCTGCACGACGCTCCCGAATATGTCATCGGCGACATGATCTCGCCGTTCAAATCGGTGATGGGAGGCAGCTACAAGGACTGTGAATTGCGACTGCAGCGCGCCATCCATTCGCGCTTCTCGTTGCCGCCGGAACCATCCGCTGCGCTGCGCAAGGAGATCAAGCGCGCCGACCAGATCGCCGCTTACTTCGAGGCAACGCTGCTCGCCGGCTTTTCGACCGCCGAGGCGACCGAGTTCTTCGGCCGTCCGCGCGGCTTCAATGCCGACCGCTTCGATTTCACGCCACGCTCGGTGACCTGGGCGCAGAATGCGTTCCTGAAGCGGTTTTCCGCGATCGAGACGTCGCGGCATCAGATTTCGGCACCCGCAATCGGCTGAAAAACGCTAAATTAACCGGAACGGGCAACAGTGCGGTGTTCGATCACGATCCGCAGGCGCCTCATGCCCGTCGCTGATGCCAAGGATGGTTCGGTCATCCCGGAACGGGAGGCCGAAGGCATGGGGCGCTCGCGCCATATGGAAGACGAACTGCGCGAACAGAATGAACGCTTTTCGGCCGCTGTCGAGAACATGTCGCATGGCCTGTGCATGTTCGACGCCGACGAGCGGATGATCATCTGCAACGGCAACTACATCAACATCTTCTGTCTCGACGCCGAGATGATACGGCCCGGGATCCGGTTCCTCGACATTCTGCGGCACAGCGTCGACATCGGCATCGCCTCACAAACCGCCGACGAACTCTACGCCATTCGCAAGCCCTATATCGACCAGGCGAAACCCTCGACCTACGAGGAGACGCTGTCGGACGGCCGCATCATCAACATCTCGCATCGCCCGCTTGCTCTGGGCGGCTGGGTTTCGATCTACGAGGACATTACCGAACAGAGACGCGCCCAACAGGATCTCAAGGAACAGCACCGACGCTTCGACGCAGCACTCGCCAACATGTCGCAAGGCTTGCTGATGTACGATGCTGACGGCAAGATGATCGTGCGCAACGGGCGTTTTCTGGAACTCTACAACGTCACCGCGGAGGACCTCCCGCTTGGAACGACGCACCGCGACGCGCTCGAACGATTGCTGGAACTCGGCATCTATTCGAGGATTGATGTCGACAGTGAAGTCGCCAAAACCGAAGCCTGCCTGGTGGCGGCAAAAATGCATTCGGCGTATCGGCATCTTACCGACGGCAGGACGGTTCTGGTCACACGCCAGCCGATGAGCGGCGGCGGTTGGGTGGCGACCTTTGACGATGTTACCGAGCGCCGCCGTACCGAAGAGCGCATGACCCATCTTGCGCATCACGATATGCTGACCGGACTGCCCAACCGCTCGATGTTTCGCGAACGGCTCGACCTTGCGCTGGAGGACACGGCGGCCACGCCATTGGCAATTTTCTCGCTCGATCTCGATCGCTTCAAGGTGGTCAACGACACCTGGGGACATCCGGCCGGCGACTGGCTGTTGAAGGGCGTGGCCGAGCGGCTGCAGCGTTGCCTGCGCGGTGAAACGGACGTCGTCGCTCGCTTCGGCGGCGACGAATTCGTCATCATACAGTTCAATTTCAAGGGCATTGCCGATGCCGAAAAACTGGCGAAGCGTATCATCGAGGCGATCGCAAGACCGTTTCGCGACAAGAGCCGCGACATGCATGTCGGCATCAGCCTGGGCATCGCCGTTTTCCCCGACGATGGCGGCGACGCCGATACGCTGCTGAAAAACGCCGATACGGCGCTCTATCGGGCGAAGAGCGAAGGGCGCAACCTGTACCGCTTCTTCGAGCCTGGAATGGACGCCATGGTGCGGGAACGGCGCGCGCTCGAGATCGATCTCGAGGCAGCGCTGCCGCGCCAGGAATTCGATCTGGATTTCCAGCCCATCATGAACATCGCCTCCGGCGAGATCGTCGGCGCGGAAGCCTTGATGCGCTGGCATTCGCCAGAGCGCGGCACGGTGGCGCCGGACGACTTCATTGCGGTCGCCGAGGAAACCGGGCTGATCGTGCCGCTTGGCGAGTGGGCGCTGAGGAAAGCCTGCACGGCGGCGGCAAGCTGGCCTGCCTGCCTGCGCATTGCGGTCAATGTCTCGGCCGTGCAGCTCAAAAGTGGCAGTTTCGCCCGCAGCGTCATCTCGGCGCTAGCCTTCTCCGGTGTGCCAGCCGGCCGGCTGGAGCTGGAAATCACCGAAACCGTGCTGATGGACGAGAGTGAGACTGTGCTGAAGACGCTGCGTCAGTTGCGCGAACTCGGCATCCGCATTGCGCTGGATG
The DNA here is from genome assembly GCF_001425625.1 of Mesorhizobium sp. Root102. GTDB lineage: Bacteria > Pseudomonadota > Alphaproteobacteria > Rhizobiales > Rhizobiaceae > Mesorhizobium. The sequence continues at coordinate 35,906 of NZ_LMCP01000001.1, forward strand.
ATTTCGGCACCGGCTATTCCTCGCTCGGTTATCTCAGGCGTTTTCCCGTCGACAAGATCAAGATCGACCGTTCGTTCATCCACGACCTGGGCAATCGCGACACAGCGGCGATCGTTCGCACCGTCATCGGGCTGGGCGCCGAGCTTGGCATCACTGTCACCGCCGAGGGTGTCGAGACCGAGGCGCAGCTCGACATCCTGCGCGGCAATGGCTGTACCGAGGCGCAGGGCTACCTGATCGGCGTGCCGTCGAATGCGGCCGATATTCAGCGTCTGTTGAAATCTCGTGCGTTGCACAGCCAGACCGGCTGAGGTCGCCATCGTCAACGCAGGGTGTCGATATATTTGCCGTGGAAGCTGACATAGCCCGGCTCGACCACCTTCAAATGCCGCTCGATCAGCGCATGAAACCGCGGCAGTTGATGAAACGGCACACCGGGATAGGCATGATGCTCGGCATGGAATGGCATGTTCCATGCCAGCTTGCGGACCAGCCAGTTGGTCAGCGTGGTCCTGGTGTTCTCCAGCATATTGGCGACGAACGGACAACGGCCGTGCTCGGCCAAGAGATAGAGCCGCAGAAACGGCTGTCCCAACAGCGCGGGCAGGATCCAGATGTAGAGTAGCACGGAGAGCCGGAAATAAACGGCCAGCAGAATGAGCACGGCATAAAAGGCAATCATGGCGCGCGCCTCGATGCGCACCTTGTCGTGGCCTTTTGGCGGAACGTAGCTTTCCCGGCCGCGGTCCATAGCATTGCCATAAAGCGTTTTGAGGTGCCCCCACCACAACGGGATACCAGAGACATGGACGAGATATTGCCCCCATGTCTCCGGTTTGGCGAATGCCAGCTCCGGGTCGTTCTGCGGGTCTTGCGTGTATCGATGATGGACGAAGTGGAAGTAGCGAAACCAGTCCGCCGGCAGCGCGATCGCCAGGCTGCACACCTGTGCCACGGCATCGTTCAGCCGTTGCGTTTCGAAAGCCGTACGATGAACCGTCTCGTGCAGCAGCGTGAACAGGAACACGATGAGGATGCCTTGCGGCAGCATCAGCAGCGGCCAGAACGGCACCTTGGCGGCGATCAGCGATCCGATGATCACGATCGCCCCCCAATGAGCGGCAAGCTGAACGAGGCCCGCGACGTCCGATTTGGCGGTCAGGCGGTTGCGCTCTTCCTGCGTCAACGATGAAATTACGTCGCGATGATCCACGGGCTTCGATCCAGGCTTGGATTTGATGAAATCCACCGTAGCCCATGAAAAAACTTTCCAAAAACGACGATTTCTGCAATTTTGATAAGCTGAGCTTATCTATCCAATGATCGTGGCCACACTTCCATCTCTCAAAGGACTTCAGGCCTTCGAGGCCGCGGCGCGTGCAGGCAGCTTTGCCGCGGCGGCGGAAGAGCTTTCGGTATCGGCCGCTGCCATCAGCCAGCTCATCCGCACCGTCGAGGAGCAGATGGGCCGCAAGCTGTTCCACCGCGTCAACCGGCGCGTCGTCCTCACCGAGGCCGGCGTCGAGATGCTGCCGAGGTTGACCATGGCCTTCCAGGAGATCGGCAGCGTCTCGCGCGAACTTGGCGGCGATGCATTTCGCCCGCGCCTGGTGGTATCGGTACCGCCATCCATGGCCATGGGTTGGCTTTCGCAGCGTCTCGCCGGTTTTGTCGCAAGCCATGGCGCCGTCGACATATCGCTCAGAGGCGACGACGACCCGGTGCCGTTCGACCGTGAGCTGATCGACATCAGGCTCACTTATGGCCCGCATTATCGCGAGCACCCGACCGAGGATATCGTCCGGGATGCAGTCTATCCCGTGAGTGCGCCCGGGCTGGCCGACACGATCAAACCCGAGGGCCTCGCCAGCCTGCCGCTCATCCACACCGGCTGGGGACCGACTGGTGCGTCCTTTCCGTCCTGGCACAACTGGTTCGAGGCGGCCGGCATCGAGCCCGGCCGGGCAGCGCAACGCGGCCTCTCGGCCAACTCATCGCGCGCAGCACTCGACCTTGCAATTTCGGGATTGGGCGTGGCGCTGGCGCAAGGGATCTACTGTGCCGCGGCGCTGGAAGACGGCCGGCTTGTCCGGCCCGTCACCCGGGCGCTGGCGCTGCGCCAGCCCTATTGCCTGACGATCCCGGAGCGAGGCGCGAGGCGCAATGTCGTGGCGGCGTTCCGCGAGTGGCTGATCGACGAATGCCGGCGCGCAGTGAGCTCGCCGGTACTCCGTTGACCTGACAGGCGGCGATGGTCAGAGGTGCCCGCTCAATGCCTCTGCCATTTCCTTGTTTGTTGCCACGGGAACGATCTCGAATTCCACCAGATCCGCCCATTCGATGACCCAGCGCTGCAGCAGCGTGACGTCATCGGCCTCCACCAGCAGGAAACAGCGGCTCATGTCCGCCGCGATCCAGCTGTGATGTACGAGAAGCTCGTCCGGCTTCAGGCGACCCCGGTCGCGAAAGCGGCGGTAGATCTCCTTACAATCGCAGCCGGTAAAATCCTCGATCACGATGAACAGCATCTTTTCCCCGATCAAATTACCGCCCCGGCCGGTCCAGCCGCTCCAGGAACCACTGCGTCAGCCGCACCCAGACCTCGTCCTTCTCGCCGGAATCCTCCCAGCCATGGTCGAGGTTGGGATTGTCGTTGACCTCGATGACGAAGACACCGTCCTTGGTCTCCTTGAGGTCGACGCCATAGAGCCCGTCACCGATGCAGCGCGCCGCCTTCACCGCCGTCTCGACGACATGCGCGGGCGTTTCCTTCAGCGTGAAGGTCTTGATGCCGCCCTGGTCGGGCTTGCCGTTGGCCTTGTGGTTGACGATCTGCCAGTGCTTCTTGGCCATCAGATAGTGCACGGCAAACAGCGGCTGGCCGCCGAGCACGCCGACGCGCCAGTCATATTCGGTCGGAATGAATTTCTGCGCGATCAGAAGGTCCGAATCCTCCAGCCATTCGGTGGCGAGCGTCTTCAGTTCCTCGAAGTTGGCGCATTTCTTGACGCCGCGCGAGAATGACGAATCCGGGATCTTCAGCACCAGCGGAAAGCCCAGTGTCTGCGCCGCCAGTTCGAGGTCCGAGGTGCCGGCGATCATCACCGTCGGCGGCACGGGGACCTTGTTGTAGGCCATCAGTTCGTTGAGATAGACCTTGTTGGTGCAGCGGATCATCGACAGCGGATCGTCGATGACCGGCATGCCTTCCTGCTGGGCGCGGCGGGCGAAACGATAGGTGTGGTTGGAGATCGAGGTGGTCTCGCGGATGAACAGCGCGTCGTAATTGGCGAGCTTGGCAAGGTCCCGCTTGGTGATCGGCTCGATTTCGACGCCCATCTTCTCGGCGATCTTGGCCCAGTAACGCAGCGACGAGATTTCGGACGGCGGCAATTCCTCATGCGGGTCGACCAGCGTGGCGAAGGTGTAGCGCGCCGGCGTGCGGCCCTTGGTGTCGCGCCACTCGCGGTTGGTGTAGGTTTCCAAGCACTGGATGAAGCTTTTTTCTTCGTCCTCGGTCATCCGCGCCAGCGGATGGAAGCCGATCTTGCGGATCGAGGCCCATTCGGCGCTGTCGTTGATGTGGACTTCGAGCGCCGGTGCGCGGAACCAGTCGAACAACAGCTTGGCGAAACGGTCCCAGATTTTCGACGGGCCGATGCCGAAGAAGATGCAGACCTTTTGCGGAAAGACCCCGCCAAGATCCTTGCGGCATTTATTGAGCGCCAGTTCCAGTTCCGGCAGCGCGTGCTCATAGAGCTTGCGCTCCGACAGGTCGATTATCGTCTCGACGGTCGGGATCACCTTGTGGCCGCGCGAGCTTGCCAGCAGCGAGGCATAGTAACCGCGGCTCTGGTAGCCGTAATTGTTCGACAGGTTGATGACCTTCGGCCGCTGGCCGCGAAACAGCGACGGATGCGCGAGATAATCGCGGTTGGTGATGATCTTGTGTGGTGTCGCCACCTGGTCGAGATCGCTCTGTCTGCCTGTAAGAATAACCCAGGTCATTGTTATCAGCGCTTTCCCAGAGTGATGGCGGCACGCAGTCCGTCGCGGCCGAACTGCGCCATGTTCATGAAGATGCCGTAAGGCACGGGAATGTTGGCGGCATCAAGGATGGTCTCCTGCCTTTCGTCCTCGACCCAGGGGTCATGGATCAGGATATGGTCGCCGTCATCGCCGATCGCCAGCACCCAGTGCGGCACCTTCTTGCCGAACATCAGGAAGCCGCTGATCAACACCAGCACCAGTTTTCCCTCCGCGATCGCAGCCCTGATATCATCGATGGTGAACGGACGGTAATTCACCGGGATGCCGTAAAGTTCCGCGCGCCGGCGAAAGTCGACCTGGGCGAGTTCCATCACCCGGCGCTTGTCCTCGCTGCGCACCGATTGCAGGAAGAGCGCGCCGTAGAACGAGACGTAGATCTCCGCCGCAAGCCCGCTCTCGTACCCCGAGACAGCGAGGCCGAACGGTTCGCAACCACCGGGACCCGACATCATGAAGACGGTCGTCGCTTCGCGCCACAGGCGGATTTCCATGACCGGATCCGGCACGAAGCCGCGGTCGAAATTGGCCATGGCCATCATCAGGCAACACGGGCCGCAGGTGAATTCGCAGGTCTGCTGGTAGAATGGCACCTTGGTGGCGATCGGAATGTCGCCGCGCAAGGTCTTTTCGTAGCGAAGCGCTGCCTCGCCATCCTCATAGTAGCCGGGCTCACGGCCGATCTTGCGATAGCCGGCCTGTTCGTAGATGCGGATCGCGCGGCTGTTGTCCTCGCGCACCTCGAGACGCAGCATCATGCGGTCGTGCTCGAAGGCGGCGTCCTCGGCGGATCCGAGCAGCATGCGGCCAACACCCAGCCCACCGAAAAACGGACCGGTGGCAATCGAGTAGAGGCGCGCCACGCCGCTGCCCTTGCGAAACAGCACGATCGCATAGCCGGCCAAGCGGCCATCGACTTCGGCGACCAGCGTCTCGGCGGTTTCACGCTCGATGAACAGACGAAAGGAGCGGCGGGAGATACGGTCGCTCGAGAAAACAGCTTTCTCGATGGCGGCGAGATCATCGACGTCAGACGCGCGGGCCGTGCGGATCTCGGCAGGCATGCGGGTTGCGACAACCTCGATTGGTGGTGGGAATACCTTACTCGAAAACGTTCAAGACATCAGCCGAAATACTGATGGCCACAAAGCGCTATCGCACCTTGAATAGGGCCGAATTGTGACAGATTCGGCCGCAGTCCGGCGATGCAAAACGCTTTGAACAGGATCGCTATTTACAGACTGAGGTCACCACCAAAAGCGGCATCTTTCAACTGGCCAGACCGGCCAGAAGCTGGCCATAGGCGCTCTTTGCCACGACGGCCAATTGCTCGCGCGGCAGCGAGCCGACGACGGCGCAGCCATAGCCTTTGTCCAGCCAGTACACGGCCCGGGGACCGTCCTGCGCCAATGCATAGGTGCCCTTGGCATTCTCCGCCGATTCCGCCGTGACGAAGAGGGATATGCGCTCGCCCTTGTCGTCTTCGTACAGCAGCATCGCGGCCTTACTCTCGCCGGCCGGAAGCAACCGGCCGCCGACCAGTTGGAAACCGTTCGCGGTCAGGTCGGGTGCCACCAGCTTCAGCCCTACCCGGTTGGACAGCCAGGTCTGCAGATGATCCTTGTCGCTGGCCGGCACTTCGACCGCATGCCGCTTTTCGGCGGCATAGATGACATGGGCCGCGATTGCCTGCTCGGCCAGCCGATCTTCCGCAGGGTCCTCCTGCCCGATGCCGTCGATGCCGGCAAGGTAGCCACCAAGCCCGCCGGCGACCAGAAGCACCGCAGCGGCAGCGGCAAACCACCAGCGTGAGCGTGGCACAGCTGCCTTGGCCGGCGCCTCGCCGAGCACGACCTTGCGCAGTCGCGCCGGGACGGCTTCATCCAGCACGCCGGCGAAGGCCGCCCGCAAGGCCGTCCGGTCGGCGGTGAAGCGGGCGCTCTTGGCTTTCATCTCGGGATTTGCGTCGAGCCAGGCGTCGTAAGCGGCACGCTCGTCGCTGGGCAACTCGTCATCGAGCGCCATGTGGATGTCACGTTCGGAAAAGTCGCGGCGGATCATTTCTCGACGATCCTTATCGCGCGGCGACGTGCCGTGTCGTCCAGCAGTCCGCGCAATTCCTCGCGCCCGCGCGCAATGCGCGACATCAGCGTGCCGGCAGGCACGCCCAGAATGTTGGCCGCTTCGGAATATGAAAAGCCTTCGATGGCAACCATGACAAGGGCCGCGCGACGGTCGGGGCTGATCGCCTGCAACGCATCGATGATCTCGCGCGAGGCGATGCTCTCCATCTGCTCGGCCGGCTGGGCGACGGCCTCGCCGGCTTCCAGCGGCAACATCGCCGCCTCGCCACGACGGTTCACCTTGCGCATCTGGTCGATGAACAAATGATGCATGATCGTAAACAGCCACCTCCTGGGGCTTTCTCCTGTCTGCCAATTGTCGAGCCGCACAAGCGCCCGCTCGAGGCAATCCTGGACGAGATCGTCGGCAGCGTCGCGGTCGCGCAAAAGCGAGCGTGCGTAGCGGCGCAGGCGCGGTATTTCGCCAAGGATTGCTGCCTTCTTTTCGTCCATGACCGCTGGTTTCGAGGTCGCCTTTGTTGATCCCGATTGAACGCGCCTTCCGGGCGCGGCGCAAGCGGCCAGCGCGAAGCGGTCTGCCGCTCCGGTCACCCAAGCAATGAGATAACGATGGCGGGTGCCGATTTATTCCCGGCTATCGATCGTCGAGACTCCGGTTTGCGTCATACCGGCTCTTTGCCTAAAACCGCAACGATCACCGGTGCATCAACGAACATCAGTCTTCCCACGCCTCGTCCATGAACGCCTTCATGTTGAAGTTGGCATCGGACGGCCCCAGCGCAGCTGCCTGGGCCTGGAAACCGGCAATCCTCTCGCGCAGTGGTTTGCGGGCGCGGTTGCGCTCAAGCTCGTGCAGAAGCGCGATCCGCACCGCTTCCGTTTTGCTCGAGGCATTGGTCTCGCGCTGCAGTCGCGTCGCGCGCGCGTCCACCTTGTCATCACGGATACAAAGCGGCATTTCGAATATCTCCTGTGGAATATTCAAATATTCCATTTTGAGTATTCTGACACTCCAAACCCTCAAGTCTCTTTCGCCGCCCGCGTCAAAAGCCGCTGGTAGAACAGGCCGATGCCGATCAGCACGGCGCCGAGACCGATGAACGACAACGCCCGCAGCACGCCTTCCAGCTCCGACATGTCGAAGATGAAGACCTTCAGCACGGCGATCGAGATCAGCGCGGCCGAGGCAATGCGCAGCACCTGCGATTTCAGCCAAACGCCGGCTGTGAGCAGCGCCACCCCGATGACCAACCAGAGCGCCGAGTAGGTGTAGGTTTCCAACTGGCCAAGACCGCTCCACAGGCCAATGAACTCGCCCTTGAACAGGCGCCTCACCGACAGCGTGGCATAGGCGAAGGCGAGCACGGCAGCCACCACGGCCAGCATCTGCGCATACCATTTCGGCCGCTTGTCCCTCGTATAGAGCGCTAGCCCGCCGACGGCGACCGCCGGCAGGAGATAGGCGAGGAACAACAGGTTGAAAACCGGGACCTGGCCGGTCGATTCGTCTGACAAAAGCGGGTTCAGTACCACGAAGTGCCTGACAACGATGAAGGCGACCGAGGCCACACCGGCGACCATCGAACCATAGCGCAGCACCGAGCTTGGCGAGCGCATGTCGATAGCGACCAGGATGGCGCCGGCGCCGATGGCGATCAGCGTGTAGATCGCCTGTTCAGCGAGCGTCATGGCACCCGTGTCGATGACGCCGCCATGCATGGCGTGGCGCACCAGCATGGCGAGCGTGAGCAGCACAAACAGCGCCGCAGCCGCTTCCATGACGAGGCGCGGCCGGCCATTGCCAGCTATTGGTAGTGCGGGGGTGGTGCGGGCGAACTGCCAGGCGGCAAAGCCGAAGGCAAGCGCCGGCACGCCGTAGCCCGGCAGCAGCCAGTTGAAGACCGGTGTCGTGGAGAGGAACTCGGCGCCGACGATGGTCGGGTCGAAGGCGACGCGGCCAAGCACCGCCATCACCGCGCCGACCGAAATCCAGCCGAGCACCGGATAGGAGCGCCAGCGCGTGGCCAGCGCCGGCACGATGGCCGCCGCACCGAGCAGGATGGTGGTCCAGCCGGAATCGAAGGCCATATGCATCAGCAGCAGGCCGGCGATGGCCGCGCCGCCCAGGGCAAACGACACCGCGATACCGCCCGCGAGCGGCGGCTCTTCTCCGCGTGCGATCCACTCGCCGCCGGAGGCAAAGACCACGACCAGCAGTGCCGCAACGGCGGCGTAGACGAAATCGCGGTCGAGATTGCCAAAGGTGAACCAGAGTGCCAGCAGGATGACCAGCGGGACGATGACGCCCCACGCTGCCCACGAGGCCGCGCGGATCTGCGTCCCGGCAGCGAACCTGCGGGCGGCCCAGAAGCCGGCGCAGATGAAGACCAGGCCAAGTGCGATGCCGATGCGCAATGTCAACACATTGGACGTGGCCACGGGCAGGCCATCGACACCCAGGGCACCGCCCGAAAAATCGGAAGCGATCGAGGTCGGCGGGATGATGCCGAGATGGATCAGCACCGTGACCAGTCCGGCCGCATAGAGGAGCGGCAGCGCCAGCGGTCGATAGAACGCGACGGCCACCATTGCGGCGATCACCACGGCGCCCGGCAAGGCATCGCCGGCGGCGGCAAAGGTCGGGTCGACCGACAGGCCCAGCGCCGAAAATGCGACGAACAGGCCAGGCACGATGGACGGCCAGTCGAAAGCCCTGGCTGGCCCGGTCTCGTCGCCACGGCGAGCGAGCCAGACAAGGGCGAGCACGGCCAGCGTGACGGCGTCGATGAACAGGATGGCTGAGAGGTTCGCTCCCGGCGCATCGGTCATGTAAAGGATCGTCCAGACACCGGTGCCGAAAAAGGCCGCCGCCATCAGCGACTTCCAATCGCGCATGCGGGCGATGACGCCGGTGGCGGCGAGCACGATCGCGAGGTAGCCGAACAGCGCCCAGGGATTGGGCGCCCGCGAGGCGACCAGCACCGGCGTCACCATGGCGCCGATGAGGCCGATGCCGGCCAGCGCCTGACCATGGACTAGGGCGGCTGCGATCGTCGCCACGCCGATGGCGCCGAGTAGCGTAAAGGCGAGTGCCGGGCCGATGAAGTCGTAAATGCCATGCGCGGCATAGACGGTGCCGAACAGGATGAAGGCACCGGCCGCAGTCAGGATCGCTGGAATATAGGCGCCGGCAATGCCTTGCACGGGCACTTTGAAGCCGGTGCGGCGGATGAGCTCGCCGCCGGCGACCAGCGCCAGGCCAAGCACGCCGGCCATGGTCAGCCGCACGCCGGGACCGAAAATGCCGGCCTCGATGGTGTAGCGGATCAGGAACAGGCCGCCCAGCGCCAGCGCGATGCCGCCCACCCAGACCGCCCAGCGGGTGCCGAGTGCCGTTTCGACGTCGGATTGGCGGGCGGCTCTCGCCGCGGCAGCCGGCTCTGCAGGTTCCGCTGCCTTCGGTGCCGCCTCGCTTTGCGCCCATGGCCCGGATACGACCTCGCCGATTGGGGCTTCCGCTTCCATAGCTGGCTCCGGTGCGGCGACCGGCTCGCTTGTCGCTGGCGAGGGAATGTCGGCCGCTGCTGCAACGGCCGGAATCACATCGGCGGGGGCGATCTGTTCGGACGGCTTGGCCATGGGTGGCACGGCGCCGGAAAGGACCAGGCTGCGCAGCGCGCCAAGCTCGCGTTCGACAAGGCCGATGCGGCTCTGCTGGCGCGAAATGATGACGAACAAGGCGATGATGGCGACAAGGCCGATCAGGCTCTCAAACATGGCGGTTCCCCCAAACCAGGCCGGTTTTCACTGACGTTCAGTCTCACTGACACTCAAATGCGGCGGCCAAACAACCAGAAAACTTACGGTCAGAAAACTCGACGCGCCGCCAGATTGGCGGCCGGAAAGATCGAGCATGTTTCGGAGCCGAAAGCCAGCAGCTTGCCGCCGGTGCCGAGACGGCCAGCGTGCAGCCTTTGTGAACAACCTTGCCCTCGCAGACCACCTCGCCGGTCCTCGGCGTGATCGGCCGCGTCAAATTTACCTTGAACTCCGCCGTCGTATACGCCCTCACCCTTTTCGAGCAGAGCCTGCGCGGCGCAGGCCAAGGCTGAATCGAGCAGCGTCGCCGCCCAGCGGGTTGGGGTGGCGCTCGTTGGGCACGCCACGGAACACGGCGCGGCCTTCAGACACTCCGGTCACCGCGAAGTTGAGCTGGAAGGAGATCGGCGGCGCCGGATACTTGCCGTCGACGATGCGCTGCAGCAGCTCCAGGCCGGTGTATTTCAGGATGTCGGCGTGCGGAATTGTGCCGAGGCCGAGCGGCGAGACCCGGCCCGGATAGAGCTCGACTTCGCTCACGTGATGATTTCTCTGGCTGCGTCCTCGCCTGCGATGGCCTTGCCGCGCGCGTGGTGCTTGCGCAATGCGGCGAGGAAGCCGGCACGGGCGTCGGGCGGCTCGACGCCGCGCGGCTCATAGACGTGGCGGGTGAAGAAGAAGCCGGTCAGCCGGAAGGCGTCGTCGACCGCCGCCGCATCCGCGCGCAGGCCCGAGCCGCGCAGCAGAAAGGCCGGCAGAGCCAGCATCTTGTGGCGCCATGGCAAACCTGCTTCGCGCGACACCGCCCGCCCCGACTTCGGCGAAACATAGGCCAGGTCCTGCCGCGTGCCGGTGGCGGCGCATTGACTGAGATCGAGGCCAAAGCCGAGTTCGTCCAGCACCAGCAGTTCGAAGCGCGCCACCAGTTCGCCGGCAGCATCGGCATCGTCGAGGTGGACGATCATCACGGCAAGAGTTTCGTAAAGACCTTCATGGGCGTCGCGCTCGGGCAACAGGCGTAGATGCGCGGCCATGGTCTGCAGCCCGTAGACGGCCACCGCGCTGTCCATCAGCCGGGCCGCATTCATCTCGATCGCCTCGGCCTGGAACGTGCCTAGATGTTCGTCAAGGCGCGCCCGCCACAACAAGTCGACACGATTGCCCGGCTGGAGGACAGGCTGCTGCTTGCGCGAGCGGCCGCCACGAACAAGGCCGAGATGACGGCCATGCGCACGGGTCATCACCTCGAGAATGGCGCTGGTTTCGCCATGCTTGCGGGTGCCGAGAATGATTCCCTCGTCGCGCCATTCCATTTCCAGAGCTTTTCACCGGTTGGGTGGCGAAATCAAGGTATGGGTTTGGTGCCCGGCAAGCCGACACCTCACATCAGTATACAAAAAGCCGCCCGCAGCGATGTGCTGCGGGCGGCTGGTATGGTCGGTCGATCCGTTAGAACGAGCGCTGGAAGCGGAGAATGCCGCCGACGCTGCTCTTCTTGTTGGCCTTGGTCCAGTTGCTGAAATCGGCGTCGCCGAACTTTCCAGCATTGAGGTAATCGACTTCAGCCGTGACCGTAAAGCCGGGCACAACGGTATAGGCAACGTTAGCGGCGATACCGAGGTTCTTCCAGTCGTCATAAGAAACCTGGGCGTTAAACGAAGTCTTGTCGTTGAACTTGTAGGTGCCGCCGCCCCAGACTGCCCAGTTGCCGCCCCACTGCTTGTAGAAGCCGCGACCGGTGCCGAAGTCGGTGAGGTTGTCATCCGTGCCGTAGCCGGCCATCAAGAACAGCGACAATTCGTTGGTTGCCTTCACGTCAAGGCGAACCTTGCCGGCGACTTCTTCGTAATTGCTGTCATAGGCGACGACGCCAGTGATCGAACCCCAGTCGCCCTTGTACTTCAAGCCGCCGACGACATGCGGGACATAGCTGTCGATCGTGTTGGCGCCCGTGCCTTCTTCGAGCGAGACCAGCCCCGAGAATCCATTGCCTGCGTCGAAGTAGTACTGAACGACGTTGCTCTCCTGCCCGCCATACGGAACCAGCGTATCCTGGATGACGTTACCGGCATAGCCGATGAACGTATCGAAAGCCGTATCGTCTTTGCCGACGCGCAAGCCGCCGAGCTGAATCCAGGCATAACGCAGCGAGAGACACTTGTTGCGGCCCTGCCAATCGCTATTGGCCGGAGTCTGGTCTTCATAGTCGCCGGAGCTGTTGCCAAAGTTGAAGCGGGTCTCGGTGTAGGTCTTCAGGGTGCCGAGCTCGGTCTCCTGACCGGTCCAGGTCTTCAGCGTGAAGCGGGTGTTCTTGTAGTAAGTCGAATGTGTACCATCGTCCATGTGGTCCGGGACATGGTTGACACCATCCAACGAGCCGGCGTCGCCGACGCCGATGTCATAACGGACATAGCCGCCGATGCGCAGGCAGGTCTCGGTGCCCGGGATGTAGAAGTAGCCAGCGCCGTAGACGTCGCAGATCTTGACGTATTCAGCGGGTTCCGGCTCGGCGACGACGACGGCGTCGGCGGCGCGCGCACCGGAAACTGCGATCAGTGCCGCAGCGGAGCCGAGAAGCAGGCTCTTGATGTTCATTTTCTGACCTCTCCAGTCATAGTTTTAAATGGCTTCGGATTTGTGGCTGGCGGCAATGTTTTCCCGCCTCACCCCCACAACGAAAAAGGCTAGCACTGCTCCCCCTTTTCGAGGGCGAACATACCCATCGATCCTCCACCTTCAATGACTATTTCCGAAATTAGTCCGACGCTTTGAACAGATTAATGCTGTGTTGCACAAATAACACTTATATATATGCGGAATGGTACAATCGGTACAACGTCATATTGTAAATATATATTCCAATACTTTCGCGGCTAATAATATTTTAGCGGCAATATCTTTCTATCAAAGCAACCAAAGATGCGGAGAATCTACCTGTTTTCGAAAAAAAATGCCCTGATTTCTGCCTCCGCCCTCCATCGCCAGATGATGTCCATTCGCCAATCGCACTCTGTCGCCGCGAAGAAGCATTGACGGCACCGGCTAGGCCGGCCGGCACGCTGCCGAGACCATCGAAACTCCCCAAAGCGCTATCGCGTTGCTGATTGTGACAGCAGCCAGCCGTCAAAGACGATTCGATGTGAGGTGGCCGCGCGCAAGTTGCGGCGGATCGTCCAGCCTATGTTGCTAGCGCTTGGACAGCGGCGACAACCCCGGCGCTCACGCCCGCTGTGCGTGATCGGCAAGCACTTCATCGATCACATGACGGGAGTTTTCAACCTCACCCGGGTTGTCGCCGATCTGTCCGGCGACCGTGATCAGCGCCTTCCACAGCGTCCAGCCACGACCGCGCGCCCACATCGCTTCATCGGCCGGAAGGCCGGCACGAAACGCCTCCCGGCTTTTGCCTTCAAACAATGTCCACGCGATCGCCAGATCGCAGGAGGGATCGCCGACGCCGGAGGCTCCGAAGTCGATCACCGCGCTCAACCGACCTTGCCTGACCAACAAATTTCCCCAACTGACGTCACCGTGGAACCAGACCGGCGCACCGTGCCATGGCGCGGCAAGTGCCGCCTTCCACACCGCACCGGCCGCGTCCGTATCGATCTTGCCGTCGAGGGCTGCAATCGCTTGCCAGGCTTCGCCGTCGTAGACGCCGAGTGGTCCGCCGCGAAAGAAGTTGTGCTGTCCCGGCGCCGGTCCGCCGGTAGTATCGATACGCTGCAAGGCGACCAGGAACATGGAAGGTCCGGTTGTCCCAGCCGCCCGATGCAACCGGCCTGATCGCAAGGTCCTTCCAGCGGGGAAACTGCGTGGCGACCAATCGGCTGACAAGCGCTATGTCGATGTTTGGCTTGCTGACCATGGAACCCTGGTGTTTCGACGCAATCCCCAGGGGAAAGCGCTGTGCGCTTTTCCCGGGAAAACCGTTTCACACTTTTCCCGGAATTGCTCTAGCGCGGAAACTCGAGCCCCATCTCGCGGTAGCGCTCGGGGTCGTCGCCCCAGTTCTCGCGCACCTTGACGAACAGGAACAGGTGCACCTTCTGTTCGAGGATGCCTGCGATCTCCATGCGCGACGCCTGGCCGATGGCGCGGATGGTCTCGCCCTTGTGGCCAAGAACGATCTTCTTCTGGCTGTCGCGCTCGACATAGATGGTCTGGTCGATGCGCACAGAGCCATCCGGCTTCTCTTCCCATTTCTCGGTCTCGATATGCGAGGAATAAGGCAGCTCCTGATGCAGCCTGAGATAAAGCTTCTCGCGGGTGATCTCGGCGGCGAGCTGGCGCATCGGCAGGTCCGAGATCTGGTCTTCCGGATAGTACCAGGGGCCGGCCGGCAGAGCCTCGGCCAGATAATCGAGAACGTCCTTGCAGCCGGAGCCGGTCAGCGCCGAAACCATGAAGGTGCGCTTGAACGGCACCCTTTCGTTTGCTGCCGCCGACAAAGCCAGCAGCGCTTCGTGCTTGACCCGGTCGACCTTGTTGAGGATCAGCACCATCGGCTGGCGCACATCCTTCAGCCGTTCGAGGATGGCGTCGGCGTCGCCCCTGATGCCACGCTCGGCGTCGATCAAAAGCAGCACGATATCGGCATCCTTGGCCCCGCCCCAGGCGGTGGTCACCATCGCCGTGTCGAGCCGCCGCTTCGGCTTGAAGATGCCGGGGGTGTCGACGAAAACGATCTGCGCATTGTCATGCGTGGCGATGCCGCGCACGATGGCGCGGGTCGTTTGCACCTTGTGGGTGACGATCGACACCTTGGCGCCGACCAGTTGGTTGACCAGCGTCGACTTGCCCGCATTGGGCGCGCCGATCAGGGCAACAAAACCGGAATGCGTGAGGGCAGCTTCCGTTGCCGGCTCTTCGGTGGCGGTCATGCCGCACTCCCTTCATTAGGGCGCCGCGCGCCCTCCGATTTCTGGGCCGATGCGGTGGCCCAGACGCCTTCGCGCAAAAGAAATGCCGAAGCCGCCGCTTCTTCGGCAGCCCTGCGGGAACCGCCAGTGCCGTTTATCGGCGCAAAGCCGCGGACCTGCAAGGACACCGTGAAGACAGGCTGGTGGTCGGGCCCTTCGCGCTTCTCGATCACATATTCGGGGCGCGCATCGCTGGTCTTGGCAATCCATTCCTGCAAATCGGATTTCGGATTGAGCGGCTTTGCCACGACCGTCCGCGCGCGCGGTTCCCAGTAACGCAGGACAAATCGCCGCGCGGCGTCGATGCCACCATCAACGTAAACCGCCGCGATCAGAGCTTCGACCGCATCCGCCAGATAGTTTCCACCCGAGCCACGCGACCGCATTTTCAAGGCAGCGTCGGCCCGGACCAGATCCTCGAGCTGCATTTCGATGCCGATCTCGGAGCATGTCCGCGCATCGACCAGCGCATTGAAGCGTGGCGCGATTTCGCCTTCCGGCGCGTCGGGAAACTTCTCGAAAAGCATGTCGGCGACGACAAGCCCAAGCACGCGGTCGCCAAGGAATTCGAGACGCTGATTGTTGCTGGCCGCCTTGACCGCACTGGAATGCGTCAAGGCGGTCTCAAGCAAGCGGATGTCCTGGAAGACATGACCGGTCTTGGCCTTCACCACACCGGCCAGTGTTTCGCCTGTCGGGCGCTTCAGGGCCATCAATTGACGAAGTGGAACAGGCGCGAAGCGCGCATCAGCGACGGCCATTTCCAGATTTCGAGCGGGCTCGCCTTGCCGGCGATCGAGAAGAAAACAAGATTGGCGCGGCCAACCAGATTTTCCGCGGGAACGTAGCCCACGGTGAAACGGCTGTCGGCGGAATTGTCCCTGTTGTCGCCCATCATGAAATAGTGGCCAGGCGGCACGTCGAATTCGCGCGTGTTGTCGCCGATCGAGTTCGGATTCAAGTCGAGCGTGTCGTAGCTGACGCCGTTGGGCAAGGTTTCGCGATAGACATCGATAGGGCGCGATTCCTCGGTGATGTCGGGATTGTCGATCTGGCCGGTTTTCACGCGCGGCACGCCGACGCCATTGATGAACAGCTGGCCGTCCTTGACCTGGATCTTGTCGCCCGGCAGGCCGACCACGCGCTTGATATAGTCGATAGACGGATCAGGCGGGAACTTGAACACCACCACGTCGCCGCGCTTGGGCTCGGAGCCCCAGATGCGGCCCGAAAAAATGTCGGGGCCGAAAGGCAGCGAATAGCGCGAATAGCCGTAAGACCATTTGGTGACGAACAGATAGTCGCCTTCCAGAAGCGTCGGCCGCATTGATCCCGATGGGATCGAAAAGGGCTGGAACAGCAGCGTACGGATGACCAGGGCGAGCAAAAGCGCCTGGACGATGACGCTGACGGTCTCGCCAAGCCCGCCGGATTTCTTCTCGGATTTTTCAGCCACGCTCATGTCGTCCTCGATTGTGCGTTGGATGGTATAGAGTCTCGGCGCGCGCTGGGCAACGTCATGCCGGTCGTCAGATGCAATCAATGTGGCGCTTCTTCGACGGGCAACGCCTCGATGATCACAAAGGCTTGAGCGAGTGGGAAATCATCCGTGATGGTGAGGTGGATTGCCGCCCGATGGCCCTTTGGCAGGATTTTGTCCAGCCTGGCCTGCGCCCCTCCAGTCAGCGCCATGGTCGGCGCGCCACTCGGCAGATTGACGACACCCATGTCGCGCCAGAACACGCCCTGCGCCAGACCGGTGCCCAGCGCCTTGGCGCAGGCCTCCTTGGCGGCGAAACGCTTGGCATAAGAGGCCGCACGCGCCCGGCGCCCTTCGGAGCGGGCCTGCTCGAGGTCAGTGTAGATTCTCTGGATGAAACGCTGGCCGTGCCGCTCCAGCGACTTTTCGATGCGTCTGATATCGATCAGGTCGCTACCGATGCCGATGATCATCGCGCAGTGGAACCGATGCTTGCGCTGGGATGGGTCGACTGCGCATGACGGACCGCACGCTCGGCTAGGCGTTTGCGCCGCTGCTCGCGGAAAGCGTTCATGCCCCAGCGCGTGACGCCATAGAACAAGAGGCCGAACACCAGCCCGAGCGGTACCGCGCCGATCAGCATCGGCTCAAGAATAGGTTTCCACAATTGCGCAAAGGAGAGGTTATGTAGCATCTCGCCCAGATGCGCCGGCGCGCCGTGCGCCGGTAGCCGATCATGCAAGATGAGCTTGCCTGTTTCCCAGGATGCGCCCCACAGCAACGGGAAGGTCAGCGGGTTGCCGAAAAAAACCGCGCCCAAGGCCGCCGCCACCAGATTGCCGGCAATCATCCAGCACAGAATGGCGGCAATGATGAAATGGAAACCGACGGGAAAAAAGGAGGCGAAGACGCCGGCCGCAACGCCGGCGGCTACCGCATGCGGTGTGGCCTTCAGCCGCAGGATGCGCTTGGAAAAATACTGAAGAGAGCGCGAAAACGAGCGGCGCGGCCAAAGGTAGGTGCGCACCCGCTCGAAAAGGCCATCAGGCTTGCGGCGTCGAAAAAGCACTCTGTTCCCGTTCCACAGCTTCCGCGCCGGCAACTTCGGCCGGGCGTGACAGCCACATCTTGCGCTTGACGATCACCCCATGGCAATCGCAACCTTATATAACGACGCGCTGGCGCAAGAACAACCAAACACCGAATGTGCGGCGCGCGCTGTTGCCGCCCTTCGGGGTGGCAGGTCTTGCTTCGAACATTGGACAATCGCGGCGAATTTAAGGAACCGGCAGTCGCATCGCCGAAAAGCGCGGCGTCGCCGGCGGCTACGGCAGGTATTCGCTGACCTCGACCAGATTGCCGTCCGGGTCGCGGAAATAGACCGACATCATCGGACCTCGGGCTCCGATACGTTCGACCGGACCGAGTTCCACAACAACGCCATTGGCTGCCAGGCTGGCGCATATCTCGGCGAGCGGCCGGGCCGTGATGAGGCAGAAATCACCCGAGCCAGGCGTTGGCGCCTTCGCCTTCGGTTCGAAGGTGCGACCGATCTCATGTACGTTGATCTTCTGATTGCCAAAAGCCAGCGCCGTCGGCCGGCCTGGCGTATCGATGCGCTCAAAGCCAAGCACACGCTGATAAAAGGCGCAGGTTACTTCCAGCGAAGCGACCGTCAGCACAAAATGATCGATGCCGACGACCATCATCGCCTCATCGTCAGATATTGCGGCTGCCGGGCTTGACCGCCGGGATGGCGGCCAACTCCGGTGGCAGCCGGTCGGCCGGATAGGCAGGAACCTCATATTCGGCGAGCGCGATCAGCGGCACGCCGACGTCGGTCTTGCCGGCGGAACGGTCGATGATGCAGGCCGCGGCAACCACTTCGGCGCCAAGTTCGCGCAGGCACTCGATGGTCTCGCGGATCGAGAGGCCGGTGGTGACGATGTCCTCGACGATGACGACACGCGCGCCCCTGGCGATCTCGAAGCGACGCAAGCGGAACTCGCCCCCTTCCCGCTCGACCCAGATCGCCGGCACGCCGAGATGGCGCGATGTCTCGTAGGCCGGGATCAGCCCGCCGATCGCCGGACCGACGACATAGTCGATCTTGCCAGGCACCGCCGCGCGGATCTTCTCGGCCAGCGCCTTGCACAGCCGCTCGGTTTTGTCGGCATGCATGAACACGCGTGCCTTCTGCAGAAAGACCGGACTGCGCAGGCCGGAGGTCAAAATGAAATGCCCTTCGAGAACAGCACCCGCCTCGCGGAAAATGCCCAGCACTTCATCGGTGTTCATGTCTGCCTCTGTTGATTAACCATGATCTTGTCCGAAAACCGGTTCCCACTTTTCGGGATCATGGTCTAGCCATTGACACGCCTTGCATCGCTGACGCTCGAATTGTCCTTGAGCTGCGACAGCAGCCGGTTGAGGTGCTTCAGATCCCAGACTTCGAGATCGATCAGCATCTCGGTGAAGTCGGGCGCGGTGCGCACCATCGACAACGTATGGATGTTGGCGTCGTTCGAGGCAACCACCTGGGCAATATCGGCGAGTGAACCCGGCGCGTTGATGGCGGTGACGGAGACGCGCGCCGGAAAGCGCTCCTTGGTGCGCTCGTCAATATCCCAGCGCACGTCGATCCAGCGCTCGGGCTGGTCGTCGAACGCCTGCAGCGCCGGCGACTGGATCGGATAGATGGTGATGCCGGTGCCCGGCTGGACGATGCCGACGATGCGGTCGCCAGGCACTGCTCCTTCCGGCGCGAAGCGCACCGGTAGGTCGCCGCGCACGCCGCGGATCGGCACGGCGCCATCGCGCGGCTGGTCCTTGTCCTTGCGCGCGGCACGGCCCGGAATTTGGAATAGCATGCCGGCGGCGTTGCGGATCTTCGACCAGCCCTCCTCGCGCGGCTTGGGTGCGGCCGTCGTGACGCGCTCGTCCTTGTAGTCGGGGAACACCGCCTTCATGACGTCGGCGGAAGCGAGCTCGCCACGCCCGACCGAGGCCAACACATCCTCGATGTCCTTGCGCGCCAAACGGTGCAGCACCTGCTTCAGGCTCTCCTTGGTGAAGGTCTTTCCGGCGCGCTCGAAGGCGCGTTCCAGGATGCGGACACCAAGACCCGAATACTGCTTGCGGATGGCGTTTTTTGTGGCTCGACGGATCGCCGAGCGTGCCTTTCCGGTGACGACGACCGATTCCCACGCCGCCGGCGGCACCTGCGCCTTAGAGCGGATGATCTCGACCTCATCGCCGTTCTTCAGTTCCGTCATCAGCGGCATGATGCGGCCGTTGACCTTGGCACCGACGCAGGTGTCGCCGACATCGGTGTGCACCGCATAGGCAAAGTCGATCGGTGTCGCGCCGCGCGGCAACGCAATCAGCATGCCTTTCGGGGTGAAGCAGAACACCTGGTCCTGGAACAGCTCCAGCTTGGTGTTCTCAAGGAAATCCTCGGGATTGTCGCCCTCGGCAAGCTGCTCGATGGTGCGCCGCAGCCAGGCATAGGCGTTGGTCTCCTTCGAGATGGCGTGGGCGGCACCGTTCGTCTTGCCACCGGTGTCCTTGTAGATCGAATGCGCGGCGACGCCGTATTCGGCGATCTTGTTCATCTGGTGGGTGCGTATCTGCAGCTCGACGCGCTGGCGCGATGGCCCGACGATGGTGGTGTGGATCGACCGGTAGTCGTTCTGCTTCGGCGTCGAGATGTAATCCTTAAAGCGGCCCGGAACCATCGACCATGTGGTGTGGATGGCGCCAAGCGCCCGGTAGCAATCCTCGACCGTGTCGACGACGACGCGGAAGCCGAAGATGTCGGACAGCTGCTCGAAGGACAGTGCCTTGGCCTCCATCTTGCGGAACACCGACCACGGCTTCTTCTGGCGGCTCTTCACACCTGCCTTGATCGCATGCTTTTCGAACAGCGTGGACAGCGCCTTCTCGATATCGGTCAGCACATCCTTGTTGCGCTCGAAGATTTCGGCGAGCCGGGCGGTGACGGCGCGATAGGCTTCCGGATTGATATAGCGGAAGGCGAGCTCCTCCAGTTCCTCGCGCATGCCTTGCATGCCCATGCGCCCGGCCAGCGGCGCATAGATGTCCATCGTCTCCTCGGCGATGCGCAGGCGCTTGGCCTCCGGCATATGGTCGAGGGTGCGCATGTTGTGCAAACGGTCGGCGAGCTTGACCAGGAGGACGCGGACGTCTTCCGAAATCGCCAGCAGAAGCTTGCGCAGGTTTTCCGCCTGTTCGGCCTTCTTCGACACCAGGTCGAGCTTCTTGAGCTTGGTCAGTCCCTCGACCAGCTTGCCCATTTCGGGCCCGAACAGCTCGTCGATCTCGGCCCGCGTCGCGGTGGTGTCCTCGATGGTGTCGTGCAGCAGGGCGACCGCGATCGTCGCCTCGTCCATGTGCATTTCGGTGAGGATGGCGGCGACTTCGAGCGGGTGCGAGAAATAGGGATCGCCGGAAGCACGCTTCTGATGGCCATGCTTCTGCATGGCATAGACATAGGCCTTGTTGAGCAGCGCCTCGTTGACGTCAGGCTTGTAGCGCTGGACGCGCTCGACAAGCTCATACTGACGCATCATGGGCGGAATCTCGCGGTGCTGAAATGATTGATGCGCCGCACAAGCGTACGGCGCATCTCATAGATAGCCACGAAACTGACTGGACGGAAGTGCCGGAAACGTATTCCAGGCAGGTCCAGATCGCTCGCTTAGTAGTCGTCGCTCTTTTCCGGCGGCACCAGTCCCTCGATGCCGGCCAGGAGATCTTCCTCGGTCATCCGGTCGAAGGTGATGTTCTCCTCGGCGTCACCGGCGTCGGTGGCCGCAACGGCGGCGCCGGTCTGATCGGCAATCGCCTCGCCATCGGCCTCGGGCTCGTCGACCTCGACATGCTTCTGCAGCGAATGGATCAGGTCTTCCTTGAGGTCGTCGGGCGAAAGCGTCTCGTCGGCGATCTCGCGCAGCGCCACGACCGGGTTCTTGTCGTTGTCACGCGGCACGGTGATCGGCGCGCCCTGGCTGATCTGCCGGGCGCGGTGGCCGGCCAACAGCACCAGCTCGAAGCGGTTGTCGACCTTGTCGATGCAATCTTCAACGGTTACGCGGGCCATGGATGCCCCTTTCATGCGATGGATTTGATGGAAAACAGGCGCGGTCCATAACCCGAACGCCGCCAAAATACAAGCATCATGGCAATGGCCAGGCCGCAGGGCGCCCAATCTTTCGTTCTAACACCCGATTCGGCAAAACCTGTCTGTACTTATGCATTGGGTGTCCCGATCACAATTGCTTGCAGTGCCGCACCACGCCCTTGGATTGCCGCGAAACTGGCGCTATCTCGGATGGCGTAGAGGTCAGCCGGTTTATTGTGAGCCTGACCGATCTTCGCTATCGCATTTCGTTTAGACGGCCGTTTATTTCGAGAAGGAATATTTTCCATGTTCGATCCTCGTGAAAAAATCGCCCTATTCATCGACGGCGCCAATCTCTACGCGACGTCGCGCGCGCTCGGCTTCGACATCGACTACCGCAAGCTTCTGTCGAGCTTCCAGAAGCGTGGCTATCTGCTGCGCGCCTATTACTACACGGCACTGGTCGAGGATCAGGAATACTCCTCGATCCGTCCGCTGATCGATTGGCTCGACTATAACGGCTTCAAGGTGGTCACCAAGCCGGCCAAGGAATTCACCGACTCGACCGGCCGCCGCAAGATCAAGGGCAATATGGACATCGAGCTCACGGTCGATGCGCTGGAGCTCGCCGATGTCGTCGACCACTATGTCATCTTTTCCGGTGACGGCGATTTCCGCACGCTGGTCGAGGCGCTGCAGCGCCGTGGCCGCAAGGTGTCGATCGTGTCGACCATGGCCTCACAGCCGCCGATGATCTCCGACGATCTGCGCCGCCAGGCCGACCATTTCATCGACCTGGCAACGCTGAAGAACGAGGTCGGCCGCGATCCATCCGAGCGGCCGGTGCGCAGGCCCGAGCCAGCCGAAGTCGACGAGGACGACTACTGAGGCCGGTTGCCTTGACCGCCCTTTCCGCCTCCGAACCCGGCCGCGACTGCCCGTTCTGCCCGCGGCTGCACGATTTCATCGCCGACTGGCGGCAGCGCGAGCCATCCTGGTTCAATGCGCCGGTGCCGACCTTCCTGCCGCCGGAGGGTGACCCTGCGGTTCAGTTGCTGATCGTCGGGCTGGCGCCCGGGCTGCGCGGCGCCAACCGCACCGGGCGTCCCTTCACCGGCGACTATGCCGGCGACCTGCTCTACTCGACGCTGATTTCGCACGGTTTTGCGCGCGGCGAATTCAAGGCCAGACCCGACGACGGATTGGAGTTGGTCGGCACGGCGATCACCAATGCGGTGCGCTGCGTGCCACCGGAGAACAAGCCGGTGGGTGCCGAGATTGCCACGTGCCGGACATTCCTGGTGCCGACGATCGCCCGGTTCCCCAACCTGCGCGCCGTGCTGGCGCTGGGGTCGATCGCGCATCAGTCGACAGTGCGGGCGCTGGGTGGGCGCGTCGCCGCCTACCCGTTCAAGCATGGCGGGCAGCTACCGGCCGGAGGCATCACGCTGTTTTCGAGCTATCACTGCTCACGCTACAACACCAACACCGGCGTGCTGACCGAAGCGATGTTCGTCAGCGTTTTCAGCCAGATAGCGGCGCTCTTGCGGACATAGCGCCGCCCCGTCTTTGTTTTTACGCAATTCCCAAGGGAAAGCGCTACGCGCTTTTCCCGGGAAAACCGTTTCACACTTTTCCTGGAATTGCTTCAGAACCCTTCAAGCACGATCTTGCCCTTGGCCTTGCCGGTCTCGATCAGCGCATGAGCGCGCTTCAGATTGGCGGCATTGATAGGACCGAAGGTCTCGCCCAGCGTCGTGCGGATGGTGCCTGCGTCGACAAGCCGGGCCAATTCATTCAGATGCTCACCCTGTGCGGCCATGTCCTGCGTCTCGAACAGTGAGCGGGTGAACATCAGTTCCCAATGGACCGAAACGCTCTTGCGCTTGAACGGATTGATGTCGAGCGTTTGGGGATCGTCGATCAAGCCGAACCGGCCTTGCGGTGCGATCAATTCGGCAATCTCGGCCAGGTGCCGGTCGGTGTTGGTTGTCGAGAACACAAAGGCGGGTGCGCCGATGCCGAGTGCCGCGACTTCACCGCTGAGCGGCTTTGAATGATCGACGACATGATGGGCGCCAAGCCCAAGGACCCAGTCACGCGTCTCGGGCCTTGACGCGGTGGCGATGACAGTCAGATCGGTCAGTTGGCGCGCAAGCTGCACCGCGATCGAGCCAACGCCACCGGCGCCGCCGATGATGAGGATGGCATTTGCAGCGCCCGCGACGGGCTTCTTCACATCGAGACGGTCGAACAGAGCCTCCCATGCCGTGATCGCCGTCAGCGGCAGCGCCGCCGCCTGCGCATAGTCGAGCGAGCCGGGCTTGCGGCCAACAAGGCGCTCGTCGACGAGGTGGAATTCGGCATTGGTGCCTTGCGGCGCCAGCGCGCCGGAATAAAAGACATCGTCACCCGGTTTGAACAGTCTGGCGTCCGGACCGGTCGCAGCCACCCGGCCGGCGGCATCCCAGCCGAGCACCCGCCACGTTCCAGCTTCGGGTTTGGCGCTTCGCCGCACCTTGGTGTCGACCGGGTTGACCGAGATTGCCCTCACCTCGACCAGCAGTTGACGGCCTTTCGGCTCCGGCTTTGGCAGGTCGATATCGACAAGGGAGGTCTCATCGGTGATGGGGGCTGGGATTTGATAGCCGACGGCGCGCATTCTGGTCTCCGCGATTGGTGTTGAGCGTTGTCTAGAGCAGAGATGCGGATTATGTGCGCCAAGCACAAGAATGCACATATAAAGCACATAGTGTCGAAAAGGATACCGTCATGCCGCGCATTCGCCATGAGCGATTCGATTGCAGCCCCGGCTGCGCCGTGGAGGGAACGCTCCGCTATATCGACGGGAAGTGGAAAGGCGTCGTGCTCTACCACCTGTTCGAGGGCACGATGCGCTTCAACGAGATCCGCCGGCGCATTCCCAACTGCACGCAGCGCACGCTGACCAACCAGTTGCGCGAACTGGAGACGGATGGGCTCATCGCCCGTAAGGTCTATGCACAGGTGCCGCCGAAGGTGGAATACAGCCTGACGCCACGCGGCAGAAGCCTGGAGCCGGTGATCACCGCCCTGAAAATCTGGGGCGATGCCAATGTCACGCTCACACCGGAGGTTTCCCAGGCTGCGGCATGAAACGACGGCGACCGATATCTCTCAGTGGTTCAGGGGAATCACTGAGTTCCCGGAGCGACCGGCGATTTAGCAGACAGCGCGGCCAAAACCGCTGGTCCACCCTGCAGCACATTCAGGTCGACATCGCCATTGATGCCGTCGACGCGCCCCCTGTTGTGGTACTGCCAGTAGATCCAGTCATCGCGATCCGGCTCCAGAAGCAATGAGCGAAGCCAGAGCGAACGGGCAGCGATGCGCCCGGCATAGGTTTGCGCTGCCTCGTCGGTCAGATAGACAATCGCAGGCTTGCCGAACGCTGCCTCGACCGGGGCGAGGAACGCGGCCAATTCGGCGCTCAGTTGCTCGGGTGTCGGCCGTTGCGGGCAGTTGCCGCCGAATTCGATGTCGACGACCGGCGGCAGCAGCGGCTGATCATGCGGCACCACCGAGATGAAGTTCTTCGCCTGGTCGGCGCCGGGCCGGCAGAAGGTGAAGAAATGATAGGCGCCGACGGCGAGGCCGGCGGCGCGGGCCTCTTCCAGATTCCGCGCGAAGGCATCGTCGACATGATCGCCGCCTTCGGTCGCCTTGATGACGGCAAAGGCGACATCGTCGGCGGCAACACGGCGCCAATCGATCTGGCCCTGATGATGGGAGACGTCGATGCCCCTGACCGGATATTTATCGCGATCCGGCGAGAATGCCCTGAAATAGAGATAGCCGCCTGCTGCGACGAAACATGCCAAGACGAGGCTGGCCAAACCAAAGAGGGCAATCCGGTTCTTCAAACGAATAGCCCCAGCCTACCCACGCTCCTTCAACAGCCGACCCTTCTCGCGCGACCAGTCGCGCTGCTTTTCGGATTCGCGCTTGTCGTGCAGTTTCTTGCCGCGGCCGACGGCGAGCAGCAGCTTGGCGCGGCCCTGGTCGTTGAAATAGATTTTCAGCGGCACCAGCGTCATGCCTTCGCGGTCGACGCTCTGCGACAGTTTTGCCATCTCGCGCTTGTTGAGCAGAAGCTTGCGGCGCCGGCGAGGCTCGTGGTTGAAGCGGTTGGCCTGCAGATATTCCGGCAGATAGGAGTTGATCAGCCAGATCTCGCCGCCTTCGACCGAGGCGTAGCTGTCCTGGATGTTGGCCTGGCCCTGGCGCAGCGACTTGACCTCGGTGCCGGTCAGCACCAGACCGGCCTCGACCGTGTCGAGCACCTCGTAGGAAAAGCGCGCCTTGCGGTTTTCCGAAACGGTCTTGTTGTTGGGATCGGCTTTTCTGACTTGATTCATGATGCGGAGAGGTGGCGCCTCATCCCTAGTTTATCAAGCCGGCGTGCTTCATGGCCGCATCAATCTTTGCTGCGGTCACATCCTCGACCGTGACAAGCGGCGAGCGGAGCACGTTTTCGACCTTGCCCAGCTTCGACAGCGCATATTTGGCGCCGGAAACGCCAGGCTCGATGAAGATCGCCTTGTGCAGCGGCAGCAGGCGATCCTGCAATTCCAGCGCCTTGGCGCTGTCGCCGGACAAAGTCGCCTCCTGGAATTCCGCGCACAGTCGCGGCGCGACATTCGAGGTCACCGAAATGCAGCCGACGCCGCCATGCGCATTGAAGCCAAGCGCCGAAGCATCCTCGCCCGAAAGCTGGATGAAATCCTTGCCGCATGTGGCGCGCTGCTCGGAGACCCGCTCGACCTTGCCGGTGGCATCCTTGACGCCGACGATATTCTTGAAGTCGTGCGCGAGCTGGCCCATCGTCTCCGGAGTCATGTCGATCACCGAGCGCGGCGGGATGTTGTAGATGATGATCGGCAGCTTGGTCGCCCTTGCAACGGCAGCGAAGTGCTCGTACAGGCCGCGTTGCGTCGGCTTGTTGTAATAGGGCGTGACGACCAGGGCGGCATCGGCGCCGGCCTTCTCGGCATACTGCACGAGCCCGACGGCTTCCTCGGTGTTGTTGGAACCGGCGCCGGCAACGACCGGAACGCGCCCCTTGGCAACCTCGATGCACACCTTGACGACTTGGCGGTGCTCGTCATGCGACAGCGTCGGCGACTCGCCGGTGGTGCCCACGGGAACCAGTCCTGTCGTGCCTTCCGCGAGTTGCCATTCGACGAACGCGCGAAAGGCTTTCTCGTCGAAACGCCCGCTCGTTTCGAACGGTGTCACGAGCGCAGTAAGCGAGCCTCTCAGCATGTCGTCCAACTCCTTGGTACTTCCTTGTTCATGCATGTCGTTGCCCCAAAACCGGTATCCACTTTTGGGCGACATGCATCGGTGTTTTCTCGTGCGCGCCTTCTAACCGAAAGCGAAGCGGCGCACCATAGTCTCGACATGGTTGCGCGGCAAGCATTGCCATGGTGCCAGCAAGCGCAATTCGAACGGCCTCGCTAACTCTTTGTTTACGGGCTCTTCACGACCTAAGTTTAGGCTTCGAGGCATCTTCGCCTGCTGGTAGAATGCCAGGACAAGGAAAGACTTAGGATCATGCCGGGCAGTCGGCCTCACCTTTTCGCGCTGCTTGGCGCCACGCTCGCGCTGATTCCGGGCATGGCGATCGGCGGCAGCGTCGATGTGCAGGTCACTTCGGCCATCCCGATGCCGGGCTCGGTCATCCCGATGCCAGGCCTGCAGGACAAGGCGCAACAGGCGCCCTCGCAGAGCGTCGCGATCTTGAGGAGCGGGCTGGATGCGCTGGCGGCTGGCGACATTCCCGGCGCGCGAGGCGTGCGCGATGCCCTTCCCGATCACTCGCTCGACCAGCACATCCTTGCCTGGGCGATCGCGCTTTATGGCGGAGACAAGGTTCCGAGCGGCGATATCGCCGCCGCAGCGAAGATGCTGCCGAATTGGCCCGGCACCGTCGCCCTGCGCAAGAACAGCGAGCGCGCGCTCTATCGCGAGAACCCTGCTCCCGACATCGTTGTCAGGGCGTTCGATGGCAGCCAGCCCCAGACATTCGAAGGCGTGATGGTCCTTGCCAGTGCCTATGTGGCGTCTGGCAATGCCAAGGCGGCGCGCTCGGTGCTTTCGCCGTTCTGGCGCACCGCGATCCTGGAGGCCAAGGACGAGACGGCGCTGATCAAGGAGTTCGGTAACCTGATCCCGGCTGCCGACCACCGTTTTCGCATGGAGCGCATGTTCTATGCCGACCGCGCCAATTCCGCCCTGCGCGTCGCCGGCCTTGCCGGCGCCCAGCAGCTCGCCGATGCCTGGGCGGCGGCGGACAAAGGCAACAAGAACGCAGCCAAACTGCTGAAGGCAGTGCCGGCGGCACAACGTTCGGCCGGCTATTTCTTCGCGCAGGCCGAATATCTGCGCAAGCACGAGGATTTTGCCGGCGCCGCAGCCATTGTGATGCAGGCACCGGCCGATCGTGACGCTCTGGTCGATCCGGATGCCTGGTGGGTCGAGCGCCGGGTGCTGTCGCGCGAAATGGTCGACCAGGGCGACATGAAGACGGCTTACCGGATCGTCGCCACGCACGCCGCCGAAAGTGCCACCAATGCGGCGGATGCTGAATTCCATGCCGGCTGGTACGCGCTGCGTGGCCTGAGCGACCCCAAGCTTGCCGCAACGCATTTCGCGCGCATCGCCGACCTTGCCCAAGGGCCGATGACGCTGTCGCGTGCCTATTACTGGCTCGGCCGTGCGGCGGAGGTCGGCGGTCCTGGCAACGCCAAAGACTATTTTGCGCGCGCAGCAGCCTACGGCACGACATTTTACGGCCAGCTTGCCGCCGAACGCGTCGGCCGGGAGGCGCTGAACATTGTCTATCCGCAGCCAAGTGCAGCCGACAGGCAGAGTTTTGCCGGCCGCGAGGCCGTCAGCGCCATCAAGCGGCTGCAGGAAGCGGGCTACGACCGCTATGCCGAAACGCTCTATCGCGACCTTGCCGGGCAATTGACCAGCCCGGGCGAACTGGCGCTGCTGGCTGTCCTTGCGGAAAAGCAGGGCAACCATTTCATGGCGCTGAAAGTCGGCAAGATCGCCGGCGCACGTGGCATCGATGTCGGCGCACTGTCGCATCCGCTCGGCGTCATTCCCGATTCGGCTGACATTTCCGGCTCGGGCAAGGCGCTGGCCTATGCGATCGCCCGCCAGGAAAGCGAATTCAACATCGGCGCCGTTTCCAGCGCCGGCGCGCGCGGGCTGCTGCAGCTGATGCCGGGAACCGCCAAGCAATTGGCGAAAAAGGCCGGATTGCAGTTTTCGCAGACACGGCTGACCACCGACGCCGGGTACAATGCGACGCTTGGTTCGGCCTTCCTCGGCGAGCAGCTCGATCGCTTCAACGGCTCCTATGTGCTGACCTTCGCCGGCTACAATGCAGGCCCCAACCGTGCCAGCCAGTGGGTGGCCAGATATGGCGATCCGCGCGGCAAGGACATCGACGCGGTCGTCGACTGGATCGAGCGGATTCCCTATACGGAAACAAGAAGTTACGTTCAGCGCGTAATGGAAAATTACGAGGTCTACAAGATGCGTATTTCCGGCAAATACGACATCGTTGGCGATCTGGTGAACGGGCGGAACTGAGGCTTTCTTTCCTTCTCCCCCTGTGGGAGAAGGTGGCCTCGCGAAGCGCGGTCGGATGAGGGGTGTTCCAGAAAACACCAACACCTCACTCCGCTGGAACACCCCTCATCCGGCTCGGTGCTGCGCGCCGATCCACCTTCCCTCACAAGGGGGGAAGGGAAGAGCGCCTTCCATTTGACCATCCCTACCCTCGCCTGTAGCAGTCTTAGACGAGCCGGCAACGGCAAGGAATCGCGCCCAGATGTCAAGTGACCAACTTTTCTCCGATTTCTTCTACACCGCACCGGATGGGCTTGACCTTCATGCGCGCGTCTATGGCCAAGCAAACTCCGGCCGCTGGCCGGTCGTCTGCCTGCCGGGTCTGACCCGCAATGCCAGGGATTTTCACGAGCTGGCGCTCTATCTGTCGACGCATGCGGCAAATCCGCGAAAGGTCATTGCCTTCGACTATCGCGGGCGCGGGCAATCCGCCTACGACCCCGATATCAGTCACTACAATGTCGGTGTCGAGGCTGGCGACGTCCTTGCCGGGCTGGCGGCGCTGAACATCGAGGAAGCAGCCTTCATCGGCACGTCGCGCGGCGGGCTGATCATCCATGTGCTCGGCATGATGCGGCCGGCTGTCCTGAAAACCATTGTTTTCAATGACATCGGACCGGTGATCGAGGCGGCTGGGCTTGCCCATATCCAGTCTTATCTCGAGCGCGACCCGACACCGAAAACCCGCGTACAGGCGACTGCCGCCCAGCGCGGCGTACACGGCAAGGACTTCTCCGCCCTTGCCGGGGCGGATTGGGATCGGATGGTATGGGCTCTCTACCGCGAAACGGACGGCGGCCTGGTGCCGGATTTCGACCCGCACCTAGTCGATACCGTTGCCAGTCTCGATCTGACGCAGCCTTTGCCTGATCTATGGCCGCAATTCGAGGCGTTGGCCGCGATTCCTCTGCTCGCCATACGCGGCGCCAATTCGAGATTGCTGTCCATAGACACGCTACAGCAGATGAGAGAGCGCCATTCCATGATGGAAACGATCACCGTCGAGGGCCAGGGCCACGCCCCTTTCCTTGATACCGGCAGCCTGCCCAACCACATCGCGGCTTTTCTCGATCGGGCCGAGCGACAGTACATGTAAAAGTAAACCCCAAGACCAATCAAGGTCCTGGGGTCGTTACAACAGTATTGGCTAACTCGCCAGCCTACTTGGCTTTTGAACTTTTCCGAGGCGCTTTCGGCGAGGCCGCGGCCGGTTCGCCCTTCTGTTTCCGTGCCGCCACCGGGGACGAAGGCGTGGTCACGGGCGATAAAAACACGGACCCCTCCCCACTGTTTGCCGGCTGGTCGCGAGGTTTCTCCAGGACAACCACGCAGCCATCGAGATCGTTGGTGGCCAGATGCGCGTAACGCATGGTCATCGACAGCGTCTGGTGGCCGAGCCACATCTGCACGCGCCTGATATCGATGCCGCCCTGGACAAGACGCGAGGCGCAGGTGTGGCGCAATATGTGCGGCACCACCTGATCGTCGGCGCCAAGGCCGACTTCGGCCTTCGCGTCGTTCCAGATGGCACGGAACTGTGCCTGGCTGAGCTTGGTGAACGGTCCCTTGGGCCGACGGCCCTCTTGCGGAGGCAGCTTGATGACCTCCTTGACCCGCTCGGTCATGGGAATGGTGCGGCTGCGGCCGGATTTGGTGATCCAGAAACTGACACGATGCTCCTGGATATCATTCCAGATGAGCCCAAGCGCCTCACCGAGACGGCATCCGGTGTCGACCAGGAAGACGGAAAGCCTGTAGGCGTCCTCGCTGCGGCTCTTGATGGCAGCGAACAGCCTGGCCTCTTCGTCCCTCTCGAGGAAACGAATCCGTCCCGCCCGCTCCTTCTGGCGGCGGAACTCGGGCAGGCTGTGGATATCTCCCATCTTATGAGCCTTGCGCAGCAGTTTGCTGAGGGCAGCCATCTTTCGATTGATGGTTGCGTTGCTGTTGCCGCGCTGGCGCAAGGTGCCGATAAGGTTGTCCAGGGTACTCTGGTCAAAGGCGCTGAACCGCTCCCCAAGGAGAAGCTCATCTATCTCGCCGATGAAAGAGCTGACATTGTATTTATGCCGCCCATCATCCCACAATATATCCCGGTATGCTAAAAAAAGCTCTCCGACCCTGTACGACTTTACTTCTCTGATCTTGTTGTAACTGTATCGTATCGTCGAATTTTGAGAAGAAAACATCGAAAAATGATCGGAGGGCTCACCCTCTTGAATCGCTTCGGTCGTCATCATTTGCCACACCCCCGAGTGGGATAGATCAGCCCTATCCGCTTGGAAGCGTCCTTTCAAGAGATTTGAATCACGCAGTTGTGATTTCATCCGCCCATCAGCGGATCCCACGAAACCTTCCCACGGACCCTATTCAGCTACCGTTACCCCCTGTTCCTTCTGTTTTCCTTGACCCAGTCACGAAACAAAAACAGCCCGGGCGTTTGTGCGCCCGGGCTGGATTTCACCTGTGTAGAACCAGCCCTTAGAACGAGCGCTGGAAGCGAAGCATGCCGCCGATGTTGCTGTCATCGTCTGCATTGGTCCAGTTGGATGCCGGGAAGCTGCCCGCATTGACGTAGTCGACTTCGGCTGTGACCGTGAAGCCGGGAACGACGTCATAGGCGATGTTCGCCGCGATGCCGAGGTTCTCGTCTTCGTCATACGATATCTGAGTGTTGAACGAGGTCTTCTCGTTGAACTTGTAGGTGCCACCGCCCCACACTGCCCAGTTGCCGCCCCACTGCTTGTAGAAGCCGCGACCGCCAGCCGGGATGGCCCAGGTCGGGTCGGAGAGGTTGTCATCCGAGCCGTAACCGCCGATGATAAACAGCGAGATCTGGTCGTTGACGTTGACATCCAAACGAACCTTGCCGGCGACTTCTTCGTAGTTGCTGTCATAAGCGACAACACCCGAAATGCCGCCCCAGCCCTGCGTCCACTTGACGCCGCCGACGACGTGCGGAACGTAGCTGTCGATGGTGCCCTTCGTGCCCGAGCCTTCTTCGAGAGAGACCACGGCCGAGAAGCCGTTGCCGGCGTCGAAGTAGTACTGGACGACGTTGGTGTCGAAATCGCCGTAGGGAACGAGCGTATCGTTGATGACGTTGCCGGCGTAGCCGATGAACGTATTGAAGGCCGATTCGTCTTTACCGACGCGCAGGCCACCAAGCTGGATCCAGGCGAAGTTGAGCGAAACACCCTTGTTGAACGCATTGTTCGGACCAACCACATCACCATCGTCGGTGGTGGAGCCGCCGTAGGCCTGACGGTTGCCGAAGTTGAAGCGGGTCTCGGTGTAGGTCTTCAAGGTGCCGAGTTCGGTTTCCTGGCCGGTCCAGGTCTTCAGCGCGAAGCGGGCGTTCTTGAAGTAGGTGCTCTGGCTTTCGCCGTCTTCATGGTCGAAGGACTTCGCACCGTCGAACGAGCCGACGTCGCCGACGCCGATGTCGTAGCGGACATAGCCGCCGATGCGCAGGCAGGTTTCGGTGCCCGGGATGTAGAAGTAGCCAGCGCCGTAGACGTCGCAAATCTTGACGTATTCAGCGGGTTCCGCACCGGAAACTGCGATCAGTGCCGCAGCGGAGCCGAGGAGAAGGCTCTTGATGTTCATTTTCTGACCTCCAGTCAGAATCGAACGAAACGGTAGAAGCTACGGCCCGTGCTTTCACGATAACGGATTGTTATTGCTGCGTTATATCGAAAAAATGTGAGATTTGATGCGGGCGCGCGGCCGTCACCACAGCCGTTTGTCGGCGAAAGCGTGCCCAGAGCCGGATTTGAGATAACGCTCGAATGAAGCCGCTTTGGCCTGGCTCGAGAAGGCCATGTAGGTCACGATTCGCCATGGCAGGAACTTGGACGTATGGCTGGATTTTCCGGCATTGTGCCCGGCAAGCCGCCGTCTCAGGTCCGACGTTATGCCGACGTACCGCTCGCCTTCCGCAGCCTCGCTCTCCAGAAGATACACCTACCACACGAAACCGCCCTCCCTCGCCAAACGAAGGGTATCCTGGCTCTTGGCAGGAGGACAGCCAACCTGTTTTGCAAGGATTCTGAGGTACTTGCGCCCTCCTTCGCCGAGGCCTCGGAGGGCATCCTGCTTCGAGTAGAGGTCTGGGCTTGTCCTGCGAAGCTCGAAGAGCGAAGCAGGATGGCGGAGAGGATGGGATTCGAACCCACGAGAAGCTTTTGACCTCTACTCCCTTAGCAGGGGAGCGCCTTCGACCACTCGGCCACCTCTCCGTTGCGCCGCTGGATAAAGAAAAGCGCCGACACAATCAACAAGCCCCCAGCCATTATCTCGGAAAAGAAGCCATTATATGGAAAAATAACAACGCACCGAAGCACCGCTTTCCACGGATGCGGCGGTTCTGCGGCGGTTTCCTGGCTGGCGACTCGGGGTCTGGCCTTGATTCCGTCAGCCGATCGCCGGATTCGGCCGCAAACAAGGGGTTGCGGAGGGGCAGATGGTTAACGAGAGCTTTCTGAGTGAGGCCAAATCGTGTCATTTGTGCAACAACGCCAAGGGATAGCAGCCGAACAGCCCTTTCGCCGGTACGATCGTGGTTGAACGCCGCCGGCTCATGGGTAATGTCGATTTCGAAGGAGCGGCGCGGTGCGCATCTTTTTCGGTAGTGGGGATGGGGCAGGGAACGCTGTCCTTCAGCAAAGAATACCCAGACCCGTTTTTTAACTTTTGACTGGAGGTCAGAAAATGAACATCAAGAGCCTTCTCCTCGGCTCCGCTGCGGCACTGATCGCAGTTTCCGGTGCGCGCGCCGCCGACGCCGTCGTCGTCAAGATTTGCGACGTCTACGGCGCTGGCTACTTCTACATCCCGGGCACCGAAACCTGCCTGCGCATCGGCGGCTATGTCCGTTATGACATCGGCGCCGGCGACGTCGGCTCGTTCGATGGCGCTCGCTCCAACGACGTGCAGGACGGCAAGAACCAGGGAACCTGGGCCAAGAACACCCGCTTCACGCTGAAGACCTGGACCGGCCAGGAAACCGAACTCGGCACCTTGAAGACCTACACGGAGACCCGCTTCAATTTCGGCAACAGCAATGCCGATCCCGACTTTGGTTCGAACGATGCGCACAACAAGGACGTATCGCTGAACTTCGCCTGGATCCAGCTCGGTGGTCTGCGCGTCGGTAAGGACGAATCGGCCTTCGATACGTTCATCGGCTATGCCGGCAACGTCATCCAGGATACGCTGGTTCCTTACGGCGATTTCGACACCAACGTCGTCCAGTACTATTTCGACGCCGGCAATGGCTTCTCAGCCGTGCTCTCGCTCGAAGAAGGCTCGGGCGCTGGCTCCGTCGACGATCTCGGCAACGGCAGGTATGGCGTTGGCACGATCGACAGCTATGTCCCGCATGTTGTCGGCGGCGTAAAGTGGACGCAAGGCTGGGGCGCGATCACTGGTGTCGTTGCCTACGACAGCAACTACGAAGAAGTCGCTGGCAAGGTTCGCTTGGATGTGAATGTTTCCAACGAGCTGTCGTTGTTCTTGATGGGTGGCTACGGCACGGATGACAACCTCACCGACCCGACCTACGATCAGCCTGCGGGCGGTCGTGGCTTCTACAAGCAGTGGGGCGGCAACTGGGCAGTGTGGGGCGGTGGCACCTACAAGTTCAACGAGAAGACCTCGTTCAACCTTCAAGCGTCTGCTGACGACTGGAAGAACGTCGGCGTTGCAGCGAACGTCGCTTACGACATCGTCCCCGGCTTCACAGTCACGGCCGAAGTTGACTATCTTCATGCCGGCAAGTTCGGCGACGGCAGCACGGATAACGTCTCCTGGACCCCGGCCGACAAGAAGAACAGCGTCGGCGGCCTCCTCCGCTTCCAGCGCTCGTTCTAATACATTTCGACTTGTCGAAAACGAAAACTCGGCGGGCAACCGCCGGGTTTTTTGCGTCGTAGCGCCCTTTCGTCTTGCAAAGCGTCGCGTGCTCAGGGGTCGCCTGGATCGCTGGAACAAGCGACGCTGGGTGAACTCACGATGACTCTGGATTTCCGGATCAAATATCGGCCAGATCGCCAAGGGCCTCGATCAAGGGCTGGATCTTGGATTCGTAATGTTTCCATCGCTTTACCGATGACGTGTAGATCGGTTGGCGAACCTGCCAGCGACTGAGAGTTCTGACCGACCCGCCCCTATCAAAGAAGCGCAGGCAGGCATCGTCCCAGGGCAAGCCGAGATGATCGATGAGGCGCCGCGATTGCCCCTCTTGATCCGAGATCATATCCTCATAGCGATTGTCGAAAATCCGCCCAGGCAAAACGGCCTTCCAGTGGCTCATAAGGCGGTCATATTCGCGATAATACAGGCCGAGTGTTTTGAGATCGTAGCTATAACTGTGGCCATGCTGAAGATTTGAGATGAAACACGAAACGCAATTGTCGATTGCGTCACGCTTGCAATGAATAATTCGCGCCTTTGGGAAAATCATCGCGATCAGCCCGATCAGTTCAAAATTATGAGGCATCTTGTCGACTATACGCGATGCGTCGGAAGCGTAGAGAGCCATATTGGATAGGTAGTCCTTGGCCAGCGTCTGTGATTGCTGAGTGGACATCGATCGAATGGTTTGCTGAAAAGCTTCCGTTGAGCCCAACTTCAGACCAATGGCAGCTGCCATTCGTCCGAGCTTGGTCAATTCGCCAGCCCCTTGTACGTCGGGATGACTTGAGCAAATTTGTTCCGTCAGGGTGGTTCCCGACCGGGGCATTCCTAGCACGAACACGGGCGCTTCGGACGGGTCGCCATAACTTTCCATGGCAGCCAGCAACTTGGGATCGAACAGAGAAATCAAAGCGTCGACCCGCTTGCGGCATGCATCTATGTCAAAATCGCGGACCTTGAACGTTCTGGCCGTCAGGAAATGATCCATCGCTTCGTCGTAGCGACCAAGATCGTTGAGAACTTTTCCCGCGGCAAAGTTAAGATCATGAGCTTCGGCGGCCGAAATTGCGGAGTTGCCTAGTTCGTTCAGTATCGACGCAAGTTCAGGCGGCTCAGAGGAAAATTTTCGCAAGCCCACCAGGATGTTGTAGGATTGGGCCACTGAAACGCGCCGGGCAATGTTTTCATTCAAGTAGGTGGCCGCCTCGTCCATTCGCCCCAGATTGATGAGGGTGCGTGCTACGCCTGTGCGCGCGAGGGGATGATCTCTGTCGAGGTCAAGCGCCTTGCCATAGGAAAGCAGGGACATCTCGCCCCTGTCAAACCTCGCGTAAGCCTGTCCCAGGCAGCAATGTGCCTCCACCAAGCCGGGCTTCAACTCGCACGACCGTTGCAGATGCTTGATTGCCGGCGGATAGTCGCCAACTTTCGACCACGCTTCGCCAAGCGTTAGCTGATAGAACGGGTTGTTCGGCTCCTGGGCTGCCGCTCGCGAGAGATATTCGATCGCCAGTTCGTCGTCGAAGCCCAGCCCAAGCGTGCCGAGAATGTATAGAGCAAGCGGATGATTGCGCGTGCGTGCCAAGACGCGATGACAGAGTTCCTCGGCCTCCGGCAGTCGTCCCGCCTGCTGTAGTTCGAGTGCCTGCCGCAAAAGCGAGTCGTCAGGCTGCGTACGCGACGTCGTCGACTGCAGCGGTTTTGCTTGCAGCTGTTTGGCAGGCGGCGAGGGTTGGGCCTTCAGATGTTTGGACCAAGCGGGCGGTAGTCTAGTATTCATTATGCCTCGCTAGCAAAATCGAGTGGCAAAATCCAGCGAGAGAGATGGACGTCCACCGGCAGTCATCATCCCGATCGATTCGATCATGGCCACGTTGCCCAATTGTTCGGAACCCTTCCAGCGGACCAGATCACCATTTCCCTGTTCGCAACTTGCACCCGCCAATCTGCCACGCTAGCAAGAAGGCCCATCTTCTCGTGAGCTTTTGCCATGCGCCAGCGCCCTCCCCTCACGCCGCTCGTCGACGCGCTTCCGTCGACCGTGCCCTTTGTCGGACCCGAAGCGCAGGAGCGCGAGCGTGGCCGCGCTTTTCGCGCCCGCATCGGTGCCAACGAGAGCAGCTTTGGGCCTTCGCCGCGCGTCATCGCCCGCATGGCCGAGATCGCCGGCGACATGTGGATGTATTGCGATCCCGACAATTTCGATCTGAAGGTGGCGGTTGCAGCGCATCATGGCGTGAAGGCCGAGAACGTCGTTGTCGGCGAAGGTATCGACGGCCTCCTCAGCCTTGTCGCACGCATGTATGTGGCCCCTGGCGATACGGTGGTCACCTCGCTCGGCGCCTATCCGACCTTCAACTTCCATATTGCCGGTGTCGGCGGACGGCTGGTGGCGGTCCCTTATGAGAACGACAGGGAAAGCCTGGACGGCCTGCTCGCGTCGGCACGCAAGGACAAGGCGCCGCTGGTCTATCTGTCCAACCCGGACAATCCAATGGGCAGTTGGTGGGAGGCAGGCGAACTCATCGCCTTCATCGAGGCGCTGCCGGAAACCACCATGCTGGTGCTCGACGAGGCCTATGGCGAACTCGGACCGGCCTCGGCGCTGCCGCCGATCGATATCTTGCGGCCGAACGTCATCCGCATGCGCACCTTCTCGAAGGCTTATGGGCTGGCCGGCATACGCTGCGGCTATGCGGTGGCCGAAGCCCAGGTGATCCGCGACTTCGAGAAGATCCGCAACCATTACGGCGTCAGCCGCATGGCGCAGATCGCCGGCGTCGA
This sequence comes from Mesorhizobium sp. Root102, assembly GCF_001425625.1. GTDB lineage: Bacteria > Pseudomonadota > Alphaproteobacteria > Rhizobiales > Rhizobiaceae > Mesorhizobium. The sequence goes on from NZ_LMCP01000001.1 coordinate 73,790, forward strand.
GGCGCTCGCCGATCAGGACTATCTCAGGAGCGTGGTGGCGCGGGTTGATGCCGGCCGGCGACGCATAGCCGGGATAGCCGAGGTGAACGGGCTGAAGCCACTGGCGTCGGCAACCAACTTCGTCACCATCGACTGCGGCCGCGACGGGCCCTTCGCGCTGAAAGTGCTGCAAGGCCTGCTGTCACGCGACGTGTTCATCCGCAAGCCGATGGTGCCGGTGCTCGACCGCTGCATTCGCGTCAGCGTCGGACTTGACCACGAACTGGACATTTTAGCCGAGGAACTTCCGGGCGCTTTGGCGGCAGCGCGGGGGAACTAGAGCAGTTTTCCGTTTCACGGAAACGGCAAACCGCTCTAACTCTTTGTTTTGACGCAATTCCGGGCGGAAAACCGTTTCACACTTTTCCTGGAATTGCTCAAGGATACCGCTGGGCGCGCAAACCAGCAGCAAAGCTGCTTACAGATCCAGCTCCCAGGTTTGGCCGATCAAATCCTTGCCGAAACTGTGGTGATGCTGCTGCGAGACCAGCCTGAAGCCGGCGCGCTCATAGATCGCGCGCGCCGCGACGAGAATGTCGTTGGTCCACAGCACCAGCCTGATGTAGCCGCAAGCGCGGGCCTGGTTCACGCATTCCGCGACAAGGCGCTTGCCGATGCCAAGGCCCCGCGCCGCTGCCTCGACATGCAGCATCCTCAGCTTGGCCACCTTGTCATCCTGATGAACCAGGAACACCGCGCCGACTGGCTGACCACCGCGTTCGGCGATCCAGCAGAAGTCGCGGCCGGGCACGAAATTGCGGATGAAATCGGCGCCGATCTCGGCGAGCATGGCCTCGAACTCGATTGTCCAGCCATATTCCTCGGCATAGAGTTGGGCCTGCCGCTGCACGACCCAGCCGACGTCGCCGACGCGATGCGGCCGCAGCGTTACCTGGCTGTTCTCACGGGCGGGATCGCCCAGCAGTTCCCTTGCCTTGCGCAAGGCGCTGCCCAACTCCTGCAACCTGTCGTCGGGCACGCTTTCGATCAACCGCGCCGTGTCCCGATCGGCCGCAGCCTGGAGCCCTGAAAGGGCTGCCTCGCCTCTCGCCGTGAGCGACAGGATCCGCCGGCGCTTGTCGGCCGGATCGGTCCGGGTTTCGGTTAGACCCTCGCCGGCGAATTTGCGTAGAATCCGTGTCAGATAAGCGGCATCGACGCGCAGTTGCCTGGCGATGTCGGAGGCAGTGGAGCCTATCTCCAGATGAAAAGCCTTGGCAAGAAAGCCGCCTTCCCCAGCAGTCTCGGAAGCCGCCGGACGATCAAGGTGGCCGAGTTCGAAAAGCACACGCGCCTCGGTCAAAGTGAATGCGCTTTGTGTCAACGTCTCGTCAAGAAGGCCAACGGTGCGTGTGTAGAAGCGATTGAAGCGCCTGATATCGGCCACCAATGCTTTTCGTTCGTCCAACATCTGGGTCCAGCTCCTATTGAGGCAGCTCATTTTCCAAAATTAGTGGACTGAGTCAATTAAATTTCAAAAGGCCAGAAGTTCAGCTGCGGCGTCGCGCCCGCAATTCTCAGGTTGCATTCCCTGAGCCATGCACCAGATTCCAACGAGACAGGCTTGGAGAGGTTCATGGCTGGTCATCGCAGGAAAGTGCGGGCGCGCGTCTACGGCAATGTGCAAGGCGTCGGCTTCAGACTCTGGGTTCGGAGCGAGGCCACAGGCCTTGGTCTTGCGGGCTGGGTTTGCAATGAAGCGGATGGGTCAGTAACGGCCCAGATTGCAGGCCTCGATGAAGCGGTCTCGACAATGATCGAGCACCTCTGGAAAGGGCCGGCCGGGGCTTCGGTTTCTAGGGTCGACGTCGAGGAGTTGGCAGCCGGAAACGCTTACGTTGGATTCAGGATCGTTGCATGAAGGCGGAACTGGTTCGAGCGCCTTGAATTAATTGAACGTTCGTTTTATTATTGCTCCTTAGAGGAGCTGACATGGCACGCACCACCGGATCCGATGGCGAAAAGACCGAAGCAGCCGTCCGCGAGGCGGCGGTCAATCTGATCGCGCGTTTTGGCTACGAGGCGATGTCGATGCGCCAACTCGCCGCCGAAGTCGGCGTCCAGGTCGCCGCGCTCTACCGCTATTTTCCAACCAAGGAAGAGCTTCTGTTCACCCTGATGCGCGAGCACATGGAAGGTCTGGCCACAGCATGGGAAGCAGCCCGGCCGACCGATGCAGATCCGGCGCAACTGCTCTCGGCCTATGTGCGCAATCACATCGCCTTTCATATCGAGCGACGGCACGCCACGCATGTGTCGAACATGGAATTGCGCAGCCTGTCGCCCGAACGGCTGACACAGATCCTGCGCATGCGCACAGCTTACGAGAAGGAGCTCCGCGCCATCCTGCGCGACGGCGCCGAGGCGGGCGCCTTCAGCATCGACGACACCGGTCTGACGGCCATGGCGCTGATCCAGATGATGACCGGCGTCATCGTCTGGTTTCGGCCGGGCGAGCGGCTATCGATCGCTGAAGTGACGGCGACATATCTTTCGATGACAATGCGCCTGGTTGGCGCCACATCTGCCGGGGAGGAACGAGATGTACACGAACACGCTCAGCTTCGGGCATGACCAGGATATCGAGGCGCTGCGCGACATGGTGCGGCGCTTTGCTCAGGATCGCATCGCGCCGATCGCCGCCGACATCGATCGCTCGAACGAATTCCCGGCGCATCTGTGGGGTGAACTCGGCGCACTCGGGCTGCTTGGCATCACCGCCGACCCCGATTGCGGCGGCAGCGGCATGGGTTATCTTGCGCATGTGATCGCCGTCGAGGAGATCTCGCGCGCCTCGGCGTCGGTCGGCCTCTCCTACGGCGCCCATTCCAATCTCTGCGTCAACCAGATCAACCGTTGGGCGACACCGGCGCAGAAGGAAAAATACCTGCCGCCGCTGTGCTCGGGCGAGCGTGTCGGCGCGCTGGCGATGTCGGAGTCCGGCGCCGGCTCGGATGTCGTCTCGCTCAAGCTGCGCGCCGAAAAGCGCAACGACCGCTACGTGCTCAACGGCACCAAGATGTGGATCACCAACGGGCCGGACGCCGAGACGCTGGTCGTCTATGCCAAGACCGATCCGGACCAGAAATCGCGCGGCATAACCGCTTTCATCGTCGAGAAGGCGATGGCCGGGTTTTCCGTGGCGCAAAAGCTCGACAAGCTCGGCATGCGCGGCTCCAACACCGGCGAACTGGTTTTTTCGGATGTCGAAGTGCCATTCGAAAACGTGCTGCATGAGGAAGGTCGCGGTGTCGAGGTGCTGATGTCGGGCCTCGACTACGAACGCACGGTGCTTGCCGGCGGCCCAATCGGCCTAATGGCGGCGTGCCTCGACGTGGCGATCCCCTATGTGCATGAGCGCAAGCAGTTCGGCCAGGCGATCGGCGAGTTCCAGCTGGTGCAAGGAAAGCTTGCCGACATGTACACGACGATGAATGCCGCGCGCGCTTACGTCTATGCCGTCGCCGCCGCTTGCGATCGCGGCCAGACGACGCGCAAGGATGCCGCCGGCTGCGTTCTGTTTGCCGCCGAGAAGGCGACGCTGATGGCGCTGGACGCCATCCAGCTGCTTGGCGGCAACGGCTACATCAACGACTATCCGACCGGCCGCCTGCTGCGCGACGCCAAGCTCTACGAGATCGGCGCCGGCACCAGCGAAATCCGCCGCTGGCTGATCGGCCGCGAGATCATGGCGGAGGGGGTGTAGCATGGTAGTACTCCAAACCCAGATCTCGCCCTCCTCCGAAGCCTTCCGTGCCAATGCCGAGCGCATGCGGGCGCTGGTCGCCGACATTGCGGAAAAAGCTGCAGCTGTCGAGCGCGGCGGCTCGGAGGAAGCGCGTGAACGCCACGTTTCCCGGGGCAAGCTGTTGCCGCGGGAACGCCTCGCCCAACTGCTCGACATCGGCTCACCCTTCCTCGAGATCGGCCAGTTCGCCGCATGGTCGATGTATGGCGAGGAGATTTCGTCGGCGGGCATGATCGCCGGGGTCGGCCGCGTCGAAGGCACCGAGGTGATGGTCGTCGTCAACGACGCCACGGTGAAGGGCGGCACCTATTATCCGCTGACGGTCAAGAAGCATCTGCGGGCGCAGGAGATCGCACTGCAGAACAATCTGCCCTGCATCTACCTCGTCGACAGCGGCGGTGCCAACCTGCCCAACCAGGACGAGGTGTTTCCCGATCGCGAGCATTTCGGCCGCATCTTCTACAACCAGGCCAACATGTCGGCGGCCGGCATCCCGCAGATCGCCTGCGTCATGGGTTCCTGCACGGCGGGCGGCGCCTATGTGCCGGCAATGTCGGACGAAACGATCATGGTGCGCAACCAGGCGACCATCTTCCTCGGCGGTCCACCGCTGGTGAAGGCGGCCACCGGCGAGGACGTCAGTGCCGAGGATCTCGGCGGCGCCGATGTGCACACACGGCTTTCCGGTGTCGCCGACCACTATGCGCTGGACGACGACCATGCGCTTGCCATCTGCCGGCGCATCGTCAAAAACCTGAATCGGAACAAGACTGTAAGTCTGAACTTACAGAAATCGATTCCGCCGCTTCATCCGGCGGATGAACTCTACGGCATCGTGCCGACCGACCTGCGCCAGCCCTATGACGTGCGCGAGGTGATCGCGCGCGTCGTCGACGGCTCGGAATTCGATGAGTTCAAGCAGAACTACGGCATCACGCTGATCACCGGCTTTGCCCATCTGCATGGCATGCCGGTCGGCATCATCGCCAACAATGGCGTGCTGTTTTCCGAAAGCGCGCTGAAGGGGGCGCACTTCATCGAACTCTGTTGCCAGCGCAAGATCCCGCTGATCTTCCTGCAGAACATCACCGGCTTCATGGTCGGCAGGAAATACGAAGCGGGCGGCATCGCCAAGGACGGCGCCAAGCTGGTGATGGCGGTCGCCACCGCCAGGGTGCCGAAGGTGACGATCATCATCGGCGGCTCGTTCGGCGCCGGCAATTACGGCATGTGCGGCCGCGCCTATTCACCGCGCTTCCTGTGGATGTGGCCGAATGCCCGCATCTCGGTGATGGGCGGCGAACAGGCGGCAACCGTGCTCGCCATGGTCAAGCGCGAAGGTATGGAGCGCAAGGGCGGCGAATGGAGCGCCGAGGAAGAGGCGAAATTCAAGAAGCCGATCCTGATGAAATACGAGCATGAGGGCCACCCGCTCTATTCGTCCGCACGCCTCTGGGATGACGGCATCATCGACCCGGCGAAGACGCGCGACGTGCTGGCACTCAGCCTGTCCGCCGCACTCAACGCCGAAATCGAGGAGACGCGCTTCGGCGTGTTCAGGATGTGATGACCGGCCAACGTGCATCATCCGTAGAGCACTCCCTTGGTAAGGGAGAGGCCGACGCCAAGGGCCGGACTGCCAAGCACGGGGGCGCAAGGGAACGTCTGCGTCGCTCCAAGCAAACTATGGCTAGGGAGGCCCCATGTTCGCCAAGATCCTGATCGCCAATCGCGGCGAGATCGCGTGCCGTGTCATCCGCACGGCGCGGAAGATGCGCGTGCGGACCGTCGCCGTCTATTCGGATGCCGACGCAAAGTCCCTGCATGTCGAGATGGCCGACGAGGCGGTGCATATCGGGGCCTCGCCGGTCGGCGAAAGCTATCTGCGCGGCGACAAGATCATCGCCGCGGCTTTGGCCACGGGCGCGCAAGCCATTCATCCCGGTTACGGCTTCCTGTCGGAAAACCCCGATTTCGTCGACCAGGTGGCGGCGGCGGGGCTCACCTTTATCGGCCCGTCGGCGGCCTCGATCCGTGCCATGGGGCTGAAGGATGCCGCCAAGCGGCTGATGGAAAAGGCCGGCGTGCCGGTCGTGCCGGGCTACCATGGCGAGGCGCAGGAGATCGTGCTGTTGGCCTCGAAGGCGCGCGAGATCGGCTATCCCGTGCTGATCAAGGCGCGCGCCGGCGGCGGCGGCAAGGGCATGCGCCGGGTCGAGCATCCCGACGGGTTTTCCGAGGCGCTGTCCAGTGCTCGACGCGAGGCAAAAGCCGCTTTCGGCGACGACCGAGTGCTGGTCGAAGAATATGTCGACAAGCCGCGCCATATCGAGGTGCAGGTGTTCGGCGACAGTTTCGGCAATGTCGTGCATCTCTACGAGCGCGACTGCTCGGCGCAGCGCCGCCACCAGAAGGTGACCGAGGAATCGCCCGCCCCCGGCATGACCGAGGCGCTGCGCAAGGCGATGACGGAGGCAGCGGTAAAGGCCGCCAAGGCGATCAATTATTCGGGCGCCGGCACCGTCGAATTCATCGTCGATGCCTCGCAAGGCCTGAAGGCCGACCGCTTCTGGTTCATGGAAATGAACACCCGCCTGCAAGTTGAACATCCGGTCACCGAAATGGTAACCGGCACCGATCTGGTCGAGTGGCAGTTGCGGGTCGCATCGGGCGAGAAGCTGCCGAAGATGCAAAGCGAGATCGCGCTCAACGGCCATGCCTTCGAGGCGCGCATCTATGCCGAGGACGCGGCAAAAGGCTTCCTGCCGGCGACTGGCACGCTGCATCATCTGAAATTTCCGGACGCGGCCCCCGAAGGCGCCACGATGCGCATCGAGACCGGCGTGCGGGCGGGTGACGCCATCTCACCCTATTACGACCCGATGATCGCCAAGCTGGTCGTCCACGCAAAGGACAGGCAGGCGGCTCTCGACGCGCTCGGCGTGGCGCTGTCGCGAACCGAGATCGCCGGCTCGACCGTCAACACCGCCTTTCTTGCCGCTCTGGCCGCCGATCCGGACTTTGCCGCAGGCGATGTCGACACCAGCCTGATCGCCAGGCACCAGCCGGCGTTGACCGAGGTCGCGCCGCCGACCGGCGAAACCATTGCTGCTGCCGCCGTTGCGGCCTCCGGCGCCGGAGCAGCGCCGCCATCCAACGATCCGTGGTCGTCGCTTGCCGGCTACGCGCATTTCCACAGCGTGGCGCGACGCACACGGCTGAAGTTCGGCGAAGACGATATCGCAGCGAAGGTTTCGGTGCGGCCGGACGGGCGATTCCAGGTCACGCTGGACAAGCCCTATGACGACACCAATTCGCATGATTTTCGCGCCACGCCGCGCCTCGCCTGCTGGCCAGGCCACATCACCGTGTTCGAAGGCGCCGTTGGCTATACTTTCGCCGTGCCGGACCCGCTGGCACGAACCGATGATGCAGCGGCAGGTGCCGGCAGCCTGCGTGCGCCGATGCCGGGGCTGGTCAAGCTGGTGCGCGTGGCAAAAGGCGATGCCGTGATCAAAGGCCAACCGCTGCTGATCCTCGAGGCAATGAAGATGGAGCACACCATCGCCGCGCCGCATGACGGCGTGATCGCCGAGATCGCCACCGAGGGTGCGCAGGTCACCGACGGTACGGTGCTGGTGCGGTTCGTCGAGGACCAAAACGCCTCGACCGCAGCAGTGAGCTGACGGTTCGGAAGACAAACGACAGGGCAAACAAGAAATGGCCGGGGCGAGCCCGGCCATTTCTCTATGCTATCCAGTCGCCAGGGCCGCGATTATTGCGCGATCGGCGCGTATTTGCCGTCATGCCACTGGTTGATGTCGTAGCTGGCATTCTTGAGGTCGCCCTTCTCGTCGAAGGTGACATCACCGACAACAGTGTTGATCGGCGTACCGTTCTTCAACGCTTCGGCCACCTTGGCCGGATCGTCGCTTCCGGCGCGCTTGATGCCTTCAGCGAAAGCCTGGATGGTGGCGTAAGAGAACAGCGTGAAGCCCTCCGGCACGAAACCGCCGGCCTTGATCTTCTCGACGGCTGCCTTGGCTTCCGGCTTTGCCTGGGGATCCGACGGGAAGACGAACATGGTGCCCTCGCCGGCCGGGCCGGCAACCTGCCAGAACTCCGGCGAGGCGATGGAGTCCGGCATGATCAGCTGGAACTTCAGGTTCTGTTCCGCCGACTGACGCAGGATCAGGCCAGCTTCAGGATGGTATCCGCCGAAATAAACGACGTCGGCTTTCAAGTCCTTGAGCTTGGTGACGAGAGCCGAATAGTCCTTCTCGCCAGCGTTGATGCCGTCATAGTAGACCTCCTTGAGGCCGCCGGCATTCATCGTTGCCCTGACGGCGTCAGCCACGCCCTGTCCGTAGGCGCTCTTGTCATGCAGGACGACGACATTCTTGCCGGCAAACTTCTTGGCGATCCATGGGCCGATGAAGGCGCCCTGCGCATCGTCACGCGTATAAAGGCGCATGATCGTCGGCCAGCCGGCCTTGGCCGCCGCGTCGGTCAGCACCGGATTGGAAGAAGCCGGGCTCATCATCAGAGCGCCGGCTTCGGCATAGACGGCTGAGGCCGGAATGCTCGAACCCGAGCAGGCATGGCCGTCGATGAACTTGACGCCATCGGCGACGACGCGGTTGGCGACCGACACGGCCTGCTTGGGATCGCACTGGTCGTCTTCGATATCGAGCTTGATCATCGACCCGTTGACTCCACCAGCGGCGTTGATGGCGTCAGCAGCGGCCTGTGCGCCCTGCTTGAACTGATCGCCGATGGTGGCGAGCTGTCCGGTCATCGGGCCGATCACCGCAAAGGTGATGTCGTCGGCGAATGCGACCGGCGTGCTTATCATCAGGCCGAATATGGCCGCGTTCAAAATACTCAATTTTTTCATGATGGTAGAACTCCTCCACTCACGCGCGGCCGCCCCGGCCGCGCTTCTTCCAGAGAGGCCGGACAATTTCATCCTTCCTTGGGCCTGTCTAGGCGCATTGGCGCCGCTCGATTGGGCCTGCAAGACGTCATCCACGCAAAAAGCCACGCCAGCCTTGTTCCGGCTGGTCGTGGCTTTTTGCCCGTCGAGCAATCTCCAGGCGCCCCCGCGCCTAAAGATCCCGCTCACCTCCCCTGCGTCGCGCACGACCAGGCCCTGCAGCCTGCCGCGTTCTTTCTCTTTTATGTCGTCGACCGTCTTGCGCGGCCTCCATTCCGCCGGGTCTGGCTGTCTGTGCAGCCTTGATCCCGGAGCTTCCCTGTCTTCGTAGCGATTGGCAGATCTCAGTGCATGGTCATCCATTCGCGGGCTTCGCGAAGCGCCTTGGCGATCTCAACCTTCGACATGGCCGCCGACAGTTCCGAACGCAATTCCGCGGCGCGGGCCGAGCCCTTGATCGCGGCGATGTTGAACCATTTGTGGGCGGCAACGACATCGGTCTCGCAATCGCGGCCGGTCGCATACATCATGCCCAGTTCGAAAAGAATGTCGGCCTGGGCAGTTGCTCCCATGGCGCCGAAACCTGCTTCAAGCATTTCAAAACGTGCCATTTCAATCCCCTGTTTCCGGCCCTTGTCAGGCTCCCGAGAGCTGCCTTCGTTCGTCCTTGCTGGCTGCTCTTCCGATGCTTTCGAGAATGCCGTGCAGGCTTGAATCCGTCGTTAAATGGCGTGCTTAATTTGAGGAAAACAAAGCTAAAACAAGAGGTAAACGCGAAAATTCGTTAAGGATACAAAGCCAGCAATTCAGCCTGCTTGCGTCAAATTTGACGAAAATTTTCTGACGCCAAGTCAAGACTTCGCTAACCACGGGAGACAAAGGCGAAGCGCCGAACGTTTCATTTCCTTGGCCGGGAGGCGCATTCAGGGCCTTTCAAAATCCGAAAGTCCTCCGTTGCGGCACCGCTTTTGTTTTGCCGGGAGCTGGATTAGCTTACGTTTGCGTAAGCGGCAGGCCGGCGAGGCGGAGCATCCGGCCGGACATCCAAAGGGAGGAAGACATGTTTCGCAAAGTGAGTCTGGCCCTTGTGGCCACATTGATCATGGCGGGTGCGGCATGGGCCGATCCGATCGAGGGCGATTGGAAGACGCAGGCCGGCGACACCGCAGCCATCGCTGGCGGCGGATCGTTTTCCATCACGCTCAAGTCCGGCAAATATGCCGGGAAGACAATCGGATCGCTCAAGGCGACAGGCGACAGCAAATATGCCGGCAACATCACCGATCCGGCAAACGACAAGACCTATTCGGGCAAGGCGACATTGTCGGGCACCTCGCTGAAGATGAGCGGCTGCGTGCTCGGCGGACTGATCTGCAAGAGCCAGATCTGGCACAAGCTCTGATCGACCGCATCCTTCCGAAATGAAAACGGGGCCCCGACGGGCCCCGTTTTCATTTGTCGTGGCATAATCCCCTGCTCGTCGCCTCCTGCTGGCAACTTGTCGACACCGGCGCCGGCAAAATCCCGTCAATCATTTTGAACCGCAGATGAACGCGGGCATCAGAGCCGGTTCAGTTGCATCAGGGCATTCTCCGGCGTGTTGAAGGAGACCCGACCCAATGCTTGCTCGCCGCTTCACCATCGTCTGCCTGCTGGTGAGCCTGTTTGGAATGTTCTTCGCCATCCTCGTCGCCGAAGCGGGCCGTCCAGCCCGCGCCTGGGACGATGCCAGTTCCAGAACCTGCCGCCTCGCCTGCCCCACCCATATTCGCAACTGAACAAAGAAACCAAGACCTCAAAAAGAAAAGCTGAAACACCATGAACCGCATCGCCGCCAACGCTCTCAAGACCCTTCGGCTTCTGCCGCGGGCGGCGCTTATCCTGACGGTTCTTGCCGCTCCGGTTCTGGCCGTGCCGATGATGCGCACCGACGCCGGCTCGACGATCGACGCACCGGCTCTGAAGAAGTCCGGCGTCGGCTTCGTGCTTCTGGTCAGCCTGCAGCGCGGTTGAAGAAAAACGACGCTTTGGCGGCCTTCGGTCGCGACACCCCTCCCAAGTGCCGATCCAAGTCTCTATATTGAGCCATGGAAAAGCGAATCTACCCACAAGCCATCGAATCTGTCGTCATGCCGGAGCCTTTTGGCCGGCAAAGCTTTGATAGCGCTGAAAAGGCAGTCGCCGCACTGCAGGCGCTTTACGACCGCAACACCAAGTTCCTGCGCGACTCCTTTGCAGAACTGGCGGCAGCGGGCGGCGACAATGGCAAGCGCTACCGGGCCTTTTATCCGGAGATCGGCGTCACCACCAACTCGTTCACCCAGATCGACTCGCGCCAAGCCTATGGCCATATGCCGACGCCGGGGCATTTTTCCACCACCATCACCCAGCCGGGTCTGTTCGAAAGCTACCTCGTCGAGCAGTTGCGCCTGATCATGCGCAATCATGGGGTTGCGGTCACGGTGTCGGAATCGACCACGCCGATCCCGCTGCATTTCGCCTTTCTCGAAGGCACCCATGTCGACGGCGCGGCGGCCGAGCGCATCAAGCGGCCGATCCGCGATCTGTTCGACGTGCCGGATCTCGACGGCACCGACGACCAGATCGCCAACGGCACCTTCGAAGTGGCCTTCGGCGAGCCGAGGCCGTTGGCGCCCTTCACGGCGCAGCGCATCGACTATTCGCTGCATCGCCTGTCGCACTATACGGCGACCACGCCGCAGCATTTCCAGAACTTCGTGCTGTTCACCAACTACCAGTTCTACATCGACGAGTTCGTCGCCCGCGCCCGCGATCTGATGGCCAATGGCGGCGGCGGATACACCGAGTTCGTCGAGCCCGGCAGTGTCACCACCAGGGTCGGGCAAAGCGCGCCCAGCGAAGGGGTAGCACCACCGCGCCTGCCGCAAATGCCGGCCTATCATCTGAAGAAGCCGAACCATGGCGGCATCACCATGGTCAATATCGGCGTTGGGCCCTCCAACGCCAAGACGATCACCGACCACATCGCCGTGCTGAGGCCGCATGCCTGGGTGATGCTTGGTCACTGCGCCGGACTACGCAACACCCAGGCGTTGGGCGACTATGTTCTGGCACATGCCTATGTGCGCGAGGATCACGTCCTTGACGACGATCTTCCAGTCTGGGTGCCGATCCCGCCGCTGGCCGAGATTCAGGTGGCGTTGCAGGAAGCCGTCGCCGAAGTCACCGGCCTGTCCGGCTATGACTTGAAGCGCATCATGCGCACCGGCACCGTCGCCACCATCGACAATCGCAACTGGGAGCTGCGCGACCAGCGCGGACCGGTGCAGCGGCTGTCGCAGTCGCGGGCGATCGCGCTCGACATGGAATCGGCGACGATCGCCGCCAACGGCTTCCGCTTCCGCGTGCCCTATGGCACGCTGCTGTGCGTTTCGGACAAACCACTGCATGGCGAGTTGAAACTGCCCGGCATGGCGACCGAATTCTACAAGCGTCAGGTGGCGCAGCACCTGACCATCGGCATCAGGGCTATGGAGAAGCTTGCGGAAATGCCGATGGAGCGGTTGCATTCGCGCAAGCTCAGAAGTTTTTCGGAGACGGCGTTCCAGTAGGCCGGTTCCACGCATCGCATGGGCATTTCGTCATCTTGATTGGGCCGCATTTCTGCCGATAAACGGGCGGCATGAAGAGAGCGAGCTTCGGGACATTGCTGATGTCGGTGGCATTCCTGGCAATGCTCGCCTGTTCGATCGCGCTGGTGGCCGGGTTTTTCGGAACGCTGCATCCGGCCTTCGATTCCTTCTCGCATTTCCGCGTCCACCTTGCCGTGCTGATGGCGCTTTGCGCGCTGCCGCTGCTGGCCACGACATTTCGCCTGCAAGCGGCCGTGGCGCTGCTTTTTGCCGTGGCGGCCTTTGCCACGACCTTGAACACTCTGCCCGGTCCATGGCCGGTTCAGGCTGCCTATGAAGCCAAAGACGAAAATCGTGCGACCTACAAGCTGCTGCAGATGAACCTGCGCTACGACAATCCGACGCCGAAGAAGGTGCTGTCGCTGATCGGCCGGACCAATCCCGACGTGATCACCCTCGACGAGGTATCGGCGATGTGGGCGACCGAGTTGGGCTATATCAGCAGCGCATATCCATACCGGATCCTCTGTCCTTATCCGAACGGCATATTCGGCGTCGCGCTGCTCTCGCGGCGGCCCTTTGCCGCCGGGGCCGAGGCGCGTTGCGAACGGCGCGGCGCCATGGCGACAGCGACCATCGACTTCGGCGGCATCGATGTCGATGTCGCGGCCATCCATCTCAGCTGGCCGTGGCCACGCGAGCAGTACTGGCAGATCGGCGAACTGACACAATCGGTTTCCGCGCTCGGCGAGACGGCCATCATGGCGGGAGACTGCAACGCCGTGCCGTGGAGTGCTGCCGTGCGGCGGGTCGCCTCGCTCGGCGGGCTGACTGTCATGCCATCCGCCGGCCCGACCTGGATCCACATCAAGCTGCCGGATTTCTTGCGGCGCTTCGCCGGCCTGCCGATCGACCAGGTTTTCAGCAAGGGCGGCGTGACCATTCATTCCGCGACACGGCTGGAGGACACTGGCTCGGACCACCTGCCGGTCATGGTGGAATTCTCGCTCAGACTGAACCAGCAAAAGCCGGCGGACGAGCATGAGACCGCGACCGTGTCGCTGATACTGGCCGGAAAAATGCCAGGCTAAAAGATCAAGGCTTGATCAAAGCGGTGACGAGATGCTCGACATGGCCACCGTCGCGATGCTCGCGGGCGTCGAAAGCGATCTGCTTCGCCTCATATGCGGCATAGGTGGCCCTGATACGCCGCTGCGCCTCGCGGCGTGTCTTTGAGCAGGACCGGTCGTCGGCAATCTTGAGGCCGGAGATCGATCTTTCAGTGGCGCGCATCATCTCCCTGGCGAGGCGGCCATGGGTTTCTTCATGAGCGCGGACGCCGGCGAAGAACCGCGTCCAGCGCTTCTGGAGCGCCGGCGGGGTGGCCGAAGCGACACGCGGAAACGTATAGAAGAGATTCAGCGTGCCATTGGCGCGCCGCAGGCGACAGACGCCATTGTCCTGGCCGGCGTCAAGGTCCCAATCCACGGTGTAGCCGGTCTGGGCGATGGCGTGCGTCATGAAGCCGTGCTTCGGCCCCTTGCGGTCCATAGCCTCCATCAGCGCCAGGCCGGTGGTCCCGGCGATGTCATAGGTCCGCGTCTTGACGACCACCATGGTGCCGGCCGAGGCCGCCGGAGCGGAACCGAACAGCGCGCCGATCGCCAAAAAACATGCCAGAACCGCCAAACGCATTGGCCATCTCCGTATCGTCAGGGAATGGAACCATAAGCGCGCGGCAGTTTCAACACTCCTAATATTTCATATGCCTCGGGTGGACCCGAGCCTTCGCCGGCATTTTGCTTGCGGCGACCGAGACGGCCCGGTCGGCGCGTGGCTTACATGCCTTGGTAGACCGGGCCTTCGCCGCCTTGTGGCGGCACCCAGTTGATGTTCTGGTTCGGGTCCTTGATGTCGCATGTCTTGCAGTGGACGCAGTTCTGCGCGTTGATGACGAAGCGCACGTCCTTCGCTGCAGGATCGGCGGCGGCATTGCCGTCCTTGTCGACCCACTCGTAGACGCCGGCAGGACAATAGCGCGTCGAGGGTCCCGCAAAGACGTCGTGCTCGGAACGTTTCTGCAGCTCCATGTCGCCGACAAGCAAATGGACCGGCTCGTTTTCCTCATGATTGGTGTTGGACAGGAACACCGAGGAAAGCCGGTCGAAGGTCAGCACGCCATCGGGCTTCGGATAGGCGATCTTCTTGTGCTGGGCGGCAGGCTCGAGCGTGGCATAGTCGGCCTTGCCATGCTTCAGCGTCCCGAAGGGCGAGATTCCGAACAGCGTGTTCAGCCACATGTCGAGGCCGCCGAGACCGACACCGACAATGGTGCCGAAGCGCGACCACAGCGGCTTGACGTTGCGCACCCTCTTCAGATCCTTGCCGATGTCGGTCGCACGCCAGGCCGCCTCATAGGAGGAAAGCTCGTCATTGGCACGACCGGCACCGATCGCCTCGGCGACATGCTCGGCCGCCAGCATGCCGGACAGCACGGCATTGTGCGAACCCTTGATGCGCGGCACGTTGACGAAGCCGGCCGCGCAACCCATCAGCGCGCCACCGGGGAAGGACAGTTTCGGCACCGACTGCCAGCCGCCTTCGGTGATGGCGCGCGCGCCATAGCCCAGCCGCTTGGCGCCCTCGAAGGTGCCTGCGATCGCCGGATGGGTCTTGAAGCGCTGGAATTCCTCGAATGGCGACAGATACGGGTTCTTGTAGTTGAGGTGGAGGACGAAGCCGACCGCCACCTGATTGTCCTCGAGATGGTAGAGGAAGGAGCCGCCGCCGGTCTTCATGTCGAGCGGCCAGCCGAAAGAGTGCTGGACCAGGCCCGGACGATGGTTCTCCGGCTTGACCTGCCAGAGCTCCTTGAGGCCGATGCCGTATTTGCCGGGCTCGCGGCCGTCGGAAAGCTTGTATTTGGCGATCAGTTGCTTGGCGAGCGAGCCGCGCGCGCCCTCGCCGATCAGCACATACTTGCCCATCAGCGCCATTCCGGGCGCGAAGCCAGGGCCGTGTGTGCCGTCCTTCTCGATGCCCATGTCGCCGGTGACGACGCCGGTGACGGCGCCTTCCTCATTGTAGATGAGGCCGGCGGCGGCAAAGCCCGGATAGATCTCGACGCCGAGCGCCTCGGCCTTGGTCGCCAGCCAGCGGCAGACATTTCCGAGCGAGACGATGTAATTGCCGTGATTGTTCATCAGCGGCGGCATCAGGATGTTGGGCAGGCGGAACGAGCCTGCAGGGCCAAGGACGAGGAAATGGTCCGCTGTGACCGGCGTCTTGAAGGGATGGCCTTCCTCATCGCGCCAGCCCGGCAAGAGCCGGTCGATGCCGATCGGATCGACGACGGCGCCGGAGAGGATATGGGCGCCGACCTCGCCACCCTTTTCCAGGACGACAACCGAGAGCTCGGGGTTGATCTGCTTGAGGCGGATGGCGGCGGCGAGGCCGGCCGGGCCGGCTCCGACGATAACCACGTCGAATTCCATGCTTTCGCGTTCGATGTCGCTCATCAACCCCTCCGCACTGGCTTGTCCCATTCGGGTATCTTGCTGGCTCCTGCGCTGCATAGCGCATCAATTGGCGACAGGAAACCGGCGCATACGTGACAATGCGGTTTTGGCCAAAAAGCCGCGTATCGCGAGGCTGGGCGCGTGCTTTTCGGCCGGCATTGCCCCAGGCGCTTGCGTTTTTAATTGTTCGACGGCTTGCTTATCGGCCATACTTCACGCCATGCGCATTCCTGGGCCAGCCGGCTTTTCATCGACGCGCTTTCTTTTCCCGCCCGGCCCAGCCTGCCGGGCGCTGCTTTTGGCCCTTCTGGCGCTGGCACCGGGTCAGGCTGCAGCGGACGAAGTGAAAGTCTGGTCGGCGGGGGCCTACTCGTTCTCCGACGAGCTTGGCGGCTTCCACATCACCGGCGCTTCGGGCATCGGAACGAAGGATGATCCGCTGGTCATCACCGAAGAGTTCAATTCGTCAACGCCGGTGACGCTGACCATCCGCACGACAAAGCCGATCCAAGCCTTCGGCCCGGCCGGCGAATTCGCCAACGGCATCATGTATATGCGCATCGACGTGCTCAACAACAGCGGCCAGGCCTGGATCGAATTCCAGTTCGAACTTCAGGAGATCCTGAACCAGCCGAGCGTGTTCGGCGACGGGCTTTCCTTCGATCAGCGCAACAAGACGCCCGACAACATCTGGTCGAGCAATTTTGCCGATTTCGATCGCGATTTCGAACCCTATGACCGGCTGCTGTTCAGGAATGGCAAGGTCGACCCGCTGAAGTCAGCCAGGTTCGAATTCCTGATGACCGACTACACGCCGCGCTGGACTTTTTATCTGGTGCAGGATCCGCGCATACCGACAGGGTAGAGAAGCGGCCAGCCTTGCAAATTGCCGCCACGCGGACGAATGTGCCGGCATGACTGCCGCTTCCCCAAACAACAGACCTGATATTGCCGACCTGCTGGCCTTTTATGCCAGCGTGGGCGTCGACGAGGCGCTCGAAGACCAGCCGGTGAACCGGTTCGCCGAGGTTGCGCCAAGGCCGGTGGAGCCTGCGCCCGTGGCGGCGCCTTCGGGCGCCACCGGCGTACCGCAGCGTTCGACGAACACGTCTCGCCCCGAAGCGGGCGACAGAGCAAATGCTCCACCCGTTGCGCGGCCGCTGTCTGCTACGACTGCGGTTCCCGACGAAGCGCAAGCAGCACTTGCCCGCCAGTTGGCAACGACGGCAACGACGCTGGACGAGCTTCGCCAGCACATGGCGGCGTTCGACGGCTGCAATCTCAAGGCCACTGCCAAGAGCCTGGTGTTCGCCGACGGCAACCCGGAAGCAGCCGTCATGCTGGTCGGCGAGGCGCCCGGCCGCGACGAGGACATCGAGGGCCTGCCCTTCGTCGGCCGCTCGGGCCGGCTGCTCGACCGCATGCTGGCAGCGATCGGGCTCGACCGCACATCTGTCTATATCGCCAACGTCATTCCCTGGCGGCCGCCGGGCAATCGCACGCCGACGCCGCATGAGACCGAGATCTGCCGGCCGTTCATCGAGCGGCAGATCGAGCTGGTCAATCCGAAGGTGCTGATCAACCTTGGCGGCCCGTCGGCCAAGACCTTGCTCAACACCTCGGAAGGCATCTTGCGACTGCGCGGCAACTGGCGTGTCCACACGACGGCGTCTGGCATCGCCATTCCGGCCATGCCGACGCTGCACCCGGCCTATCTCTTGCGAACGCCCGCGCACAAGAAGCTGGCGTGGCGGGATTTTCTCGAGGTGAAGGCAAAGCTGCGGGAAGTTGGCTGAGGCTTGGCGAGTAGCCAATCTCCGACATGGATGCCGTACCGATAACCTCCGAGGTAATTGAAATACGTCTCCTCTCAGCCTAACCGTGCCCTCATGACAACACCCCAAACCTCCGCCGGCAGCCTCATTCGCGAATGGCGCACGCGCCGGCGCATGTCACAGCTCGACCTCGCGATGGAGGCCGAGATCTCGCAGCGGCATCTGAGCTTCGTCGAAAGCGGCCGCGCCGCGCCTTCGCGGGACATGGTGCTGCATCTGGCCGAGCAATTGTCGATCCCGCTCAGGCAACGCAACCAGCTGCTGCTCGCCGCCGGCTTTGCCCCCAGCTTCGGCGAGCGCTCGCTTGGCGACGCGACGTTGGCGCCGGCGATGGCGGCGGTCGAGATCGTGCTCAAGGGGCACGAGCCTTTCCCGGCACTCGCTGTCGACCGCCACTGGAACCTGGTTTCGGCCAACGCCGCCATCGCTCCCTTCCTTGCCGATGTCAGCGAGGCTGCGCTGCTGACGCCGCCGGTCAACGTGCTCCGCCTCAGCCTGCATCCCGGCGGCATCGCACCGCGCATCGTCAATCTCCAGGAATGGCGGACGCATCTGCTTGAGCGCCTGAAACGCCAGAACGACGAGGGCGGCGACCCGGAGCTGGTCGAACTGGAACGTGAGCTGCGGACTTATCCGTCCGGCTTGAAAGGCATCCGGCCGGCGCCGGTCGAGCCGAATGCCATCGTGCACCCGCTCAGGCTGGCGCATGGCGATCAAGTGCTGTCATTCATCAGCACCATCACCGTGTTCGGCACGCCGCTCGACGTGACGCTGTCGGAACTGGCGATCGAATCGTTTTTCCCGGCCGATGAGCCGACCAGGACGATGCTGGTGCGATTGGCGAAGGAACGCGCCGAACAGTCGTAGTCACCCCTGGGGCAAAGATGCCTTGCGCGTGCGGGTGCGCTCCAGGCCAAGCTGGCGTTCGCGCCAAATGATGAAAATCCCGGCGGCAACGACGATCAGGCCGCCGACGAGCATGTTCAGCGTGGCGACGTCGCCAAAGACGAGATAACCGACGACGACGCCGAGGATCATCGAGGTGTATTCGAACGGCGCCACGACCGAGGCCTCGGCATGGCGATAGGCCGCCGTCATCAGAATCTGGCCGAGGCCGCCGCAGAAGCCGGCCACAACCAGAAGAGCCGCCTGGAGCGGCGTCAGCGCTTGCCAGCCGAACGGCAGCGACAGCAGCGACATGACGCTCGCCGTCACCGAAAACCAAAGCACGATGGTCGCGGTGCGCTCGCTTTGCACGAGATTGCGCACCAAAAGCATGGCAACCGCCGAGATCGCCGCCGCGACAAGAGCGGCAACAACGCCAAGCACCTCCTGATCGTCGAGCGCCTCATCGGAACTCAGCAGCGTCAACTCCGGCCAGGAGATGATCAGCACGCCTACAAGGCCGACCGCGACCGCGCTCCAGCGATAGACGCGGATAGCCTCGCCAAGAAAGACCGAACTGAACACCACCACCAGCAGAGGCTGCGCATAGTTCAGCGTGATCGCTTCCGGCAGCGGCAGCCGGGTCAGCGCGAAAAAGCCAAGTCCCATGGCGCAGACGCCGACGACGCCGCGCGCGATGTGGTTGAACGGACGCTTGGTCGAAAAGGCAGTGCCGAGTTTTCCTTTGAAAGCCAGAAACGCGATGATCGGGAAGATGGCGAAGAAGGAGCGGAAGAAGACGATCTCGCCCGCCGGAACGGTGCCTGCGGCCTTGATGCAGGTCTGCATGCCGACGAAGACCGCCACCGAGATGATCTTGAGCATGATGCCGGTGAGCGTGTTGTGCCCGGCGGCGTGCTCACTGGCTATGGGGCTGCCCGGGCTGGCTGTCACGCTCCCACAGCTTCCCGGATCGTTGCCCAGATGCGCGCCGGCGTCGCCGGCATGTCGATGTGTTTGACGCCATAGGCGCGCCAGAGCGCGTCGGTCACCGCATTGAGCGCGGCAGGGGTCGAGCCGATGGTGCCGGCCTCGCCTGCCCCCTTGATGCCGAGCGCATTGGTGGTCGACGGGACGTTGCGGGTCTCGAAATGGAAGAATGGGAAATTGTCGGCGCGCGGCATGGCGTAGTCCATGAAGCTCGCCGTCAGCAGCTGTCCGTCTTCGCCATAGATGGTGTCCTCGGTCAGCGCCTGGCCGATGCCTTGCACGACGCCGCCATGCACCTGGCCGGCAAGCAGGATCGGATTCACGGTGACGCCGAAATCGTCAACGATGGTGTAGCGGACGATCTCGGTGGCGCCGGTGTCGGGATCGATCTCGACCTCGCAGATATGGGTGCCGTTGGGATAGGTGCACTCGTCCTGCACGAATTCTCCGAACCCTTTGAGATCGTCCGGCGTCTTGGCGGCCTTGGCGATGGTGGAGAAATCGATCGTGCGATCGGTGCCGACGATGCGTGCAACACCATCAGACAGCTCGATGTCGCCGGCCGAGGCCTCCAGCTCATCGGCGGCGATGCGCTTGATCTTGTTGGCCAGATCCTCGCCCGCGCGGGAAGCTGATACACCCCCCAGCGGAATGGAGCGCGAGCCGCCGGTGCCGCCGCCGGCCTTCAGCTCGTCGGTGTCGCCCTGGCGGACATGGATCTTGTCGATGTCGAGATGGAGCTTTTCCGACAGGAACTGCGCATAGGCGGTGGCGTGCCCCTGCCCGTTGCTCTGGGTGCCGATCTTCAGCGTCACCGTGCCGTCGCCATTGAGTTCGACAAAGGCCGGCTCCGAGCCCGGAAAGGCGCAGGCCTCGATATAGGTCGCCATGCCGAGGCCGCGGATCTTTCCGCCGGCCTTCGACTGCGCCAGCCGCGCCGGGAACGCTTTCCATTCGGACCGTTCAATGGCGCGCTCCATATGGCCTTCGAATTCACCATTGTCGTAGAGGCGGCCGGTCTGCGTTCGGTAGGGAAACTGCTCCGGCCGGATGAAGTTGCGGCGCCGGATCTCCTCGACAGGCAGGTTGAGATCATGGGCGCAGGCATCGACAAGCTTTTCCAGCAGGAACGCTGCTTCCGGCCGGCCGGCGCCGCGATAGGCATCAACCGGGCAGGTGTTGGTGTAGAGGCCGGTCACCGAGACGTCGAGCGCCTGGATATCATAGACGCCGGTCGACATGGTGACGCCGATATAGGGAATGAACGGACCGTACTGCGAGATATAGGCGCCGATGTTGGCGAGCAGGTCCACCTTCATGCCAAGGAAGCGGCCATTCTTGTCCAGCGCCATCTCGGCCGTCACGGAATTGTCGCGCCCTTGCGCGTCGGTCAGGAAGTGCTCTGTGCGGTCGCCGGCCCACTTCACCGGACGGCCAAGCCGCTTTGCCGCCTCGAGCACCAGCGGATATTCGCGGTAGACGAAGCTCTTGGGCCCGAAACCGCCGCCGACGTCAGGCGTGATGACGCGCAGCCGATCCTTCTTGATCTTGAACAGGCCGGCCAGGATGTACTGCATCGAATGCACGCCCTGCGACCCTGTGGTCAGCACGAAGCGGTTCTCCTCAACATTCCACTCGCCGATCGCCGAGCGCGGCTCCATGTAGTTGCAGACCAGCCGGTTATTGACGAATTCGATGCGGGTGACATGGGCGGCCTTGGCGAAAGCCGCCTTGGTCTTCGCCTTGTCGCCCATGTGGTAGGTGAAGGCGCGGTTGGAACCAAGCTCCGGCCAGACCAGCGGCGTGCCTTCGGCAAGTGCCGTTGCCGTCCCGGAGGCCGCATCTTCGCTGTCATAGTCGACGTCGATCAGTTCAGCGGCATCCTGTGCCAAGGCACGGCTGTCGGCGACGACGAAGGCGACGGCGTCGCCGACATGGTTGACCCGGTCGCGGCACAGGATCGGGATGTCGCGCGTCGGCGCCTTGGTGCCGTCCGGCTGTTCCTGCATGACGCCGGACTTGAGATCGCCGAGATGGGCAAGGTCCTTGCCGGTCAGCACCAGATGCACGCCGGGTGCCGCCTTCGCCGCCTCGGTCGAACCGATGGTGAAGCTGGCCTTGGCGACCGGCGAGCGCAGGACATAGCCATGCAGGACGCCAGCCGGCTGGATGTCGTCGGTATAGCGGCCCTGCCCCTGGATGAAGGCGGCATCCTCGCGCCGCAGCACGGATGCGCCCATGCCGAATTTCGGTGTGACGACGGTCAATGGGTGCCTCGCGGTGGTGACGGGAGAAGGAAGGCCTGAAATAGGCATTGCCTCAGTTTTGTCGAGGGGCCGTTTCGTGTAAAGAGCGCGGACTTCAAATTTCTTGGACCAGCGGGAACATCCGCCGCCAAGGCCATCGACAGGAAAACCCACGGAATGCGCACGGACACCGGCCAGGTCTTCAAGCTCGAAGACTATCGCCCCAACGACTACCTCATTCCGCAAACCAACCTCACTTTCCGCCTGTCGCCAGACGCAACGCACGTCACGGCCTTGCTCGCGGTCGAGCGCCGTGACGGCGTATCCGCGTCGGCACCATTGGTGCTCGACGGTGACGGGCTGACGCTCAAACGCATCGAGATCGACGGCAAGACGGTGATGCCGGCGGATTTTCTGGCGAGCCCAGACCAGCTGACGATCCTCAAGCCGCCGGTCGCGCGCCGCTTCCAACTGCTCATCGTGACCGAACTGGCGCCGGTAGGCAACGAAGCCCTGATGGGCCTCTACCGCTCGAGCCATGTCTACTGCACACAATGCGAGGCGGAGGGCTTCCGCCGCATCACCTATTTCCTCGATCGACCCGACATCCTGTCTGTCTACACGGTGCGCATAGAAGCAATGCGCGACGAGGCGCCGCTGCTCCTGTCCAACGGCAACCCCGTCGACAAAGGCGACCTCGGCGACGGCTGGCACTATGCAGTGTGGCACGACCCCTTCCCCAAGCCGTCCTATCTGTTCGCATTGGTGGCCGGCAATCTCGGCCGGCTCGCCGACAGTTTCGTCACCCTGTCCGGCCGCACGGTCGAGCTCGGCATCTATGTCGAGCCCGGCAAGGAGAAGCTGGCCGGCTACGCGATGGACGCCCTGAAGCGGTCGATGAAATGGGACGAGGAAGCGTTCGGCCGGGAATACGATCTTGACGTCTTCAACATCGTCGCCGTGTCCGACTTCAACATGGGCGCGATGGAGAACAAGGGCCTCAACATCTTCAACGACAAATATGTTCTGGCCGACCAGGAGACCGCGACGGATGCCGATTTCGCCAATATCGAGGCGATCATCGCGCATGAGTATTTCCACAATTGGACAGGCAACAGAATCACTTGCCGCGACTGGTTCCAGCTCTGCCTGAAGGAAGGCCTGACCGTTTTCCGCGACCACGAATTCTCCGCCGACCAGCGCTCGCGAGCAGTCAAGCGCATCGCCGAAGTGCGCACCTTGCGCGCCCACCAGTTTCCCGAGGACCAGGGCCCGCTGGCGCATCCAGTGCGGCCGCGCCGCTACCGCGAGATCAACAATTTCTACACGGCGACGGTCTACGAGAAAGGCTCCGAAGTGGTGCGCATGATCCGCACAATTCTCGGAGTCGACGCCTTTCGCGCCGGCATGGATCTCTATTTCGAGCGGCACGACGGTGACGCGGCGACGATCGAGGATTTCATCAAGGTGTTCGAGGATGCGTCCGGCCGCGACCTGTCGCAGTTCGCGCTCTGGTATCATCAGGCGGGAACGCCCAACCTGACGATCAGCTCGACGCACAATCCGGCTGCGCGGGAGTTCACGCTCGAAATCGAGCAGTCGGTGCCGCCGACACCCTCCGAAAGCCGAAAGCGGCTCATGCACATCCCGCTCGCCTTCGGCCTGATCGGCGCCGGCGGCAAGCCGGTCGACTATGCCGGCGTCGAGGGCGCTAGCGTCGAGGACGGCGTCATCCATGTGCGCAAGCGCCGCCACATGGTGCGGTTTTCAGGCGTCACTGAGCGCCCCGCCGTGTCGCTCAACCGCGGTTTTTCGGCCCCAGTGACACTGTCCGTCGAGCAGAAAGCCGACGACCAGTTCTTCCTCGCCCGCCATGACAGCGACGCCTTCTCGCGCTGGCAAGCCTTCAACACATTGCTGACCGACGCACTGATTGCCGCCTTCCGAGAAATCCTCGGCGGCAAGCAGCCGGTCTTCGCGGCGCGTCTGACCGAACTCGCCGGCAGTATCGCCGGCGACGAGACGCTGGAGCCGGCCTACCGCGCGCTGGCGCTGGCACTGCCCGGCGAAGCCGACATCGCCCGCGACATCGGCAGGAACATCGACCCCGATGCCATCTATGCGGCTCGCGAGGCGCTGACGCTGGTGATCGGCACCGCGAACCGGGATGCTTTTTCGAGCCTCTACCTCAGCCTTGCCGACAAGGCAGCGTTCAGCCCTGACGCGGCGAGCGCCGGACGACGCGCCTTGCGCAACACCCTGCTGGATTATCTATCGCTGCAGCCGGGCGGAGCAGCCCTCGCCGCCGGGCATTTCCAGTCCGCGACCAACATGACCGACCGCGCGGCAGCGCTTGCCGTGCTCGCGCATCGTCACCACGGTTCGCCCGAAGCGATCGAGGCGCTGGCGGCTTTCGAGACGGCCTATGGGTCCGACCCGCTGGTCATGGACAAATGGTTCCAGATCCAGGCCAGCGTTCCGGGGCCGCAAACCGTCGACACAGTGAGGGACCTCACCAGCCACCCGGCCTTCTCGATGGGCAATCCGAACCGGGTGCGCTCGTTGATCGGCACGTTCTCCAGTGCCAACCAGACCGGCTTCCATCGTGCTGACGGCGAAGGCTACTGGTTCTTTGCTCAGACTGTGCTCGAGGTCGAAAAGCGCAACCCGCAGGTAGCGGCAAGGCTGGCGACGGCGCTCAGATCGTGGCGTTCGCTCGAACCTCTGCGGCAGGCCAAGGCCAGGGAAGCGCTGCTTTCGATCGCCGGCGCCGAAAACCTGTCGGCGGATCTGAGGGATATCGTCGAGCGCACGCTGGCGTGAGTTCCCTCCCCCTTGAGGGGAGGATGCCCAGCGAAGCGAGGCGGGTGGGGTCGTCTCAAGTCGAGCACTGCCGCAATGACCCCACCCGTCCATCCGCTTCGGCGGCTGTCCACCCTCCCCTCAAGAGGGAGGGACAAGACAGTTTCGGCGTTATTTTAGTCGATTTTTAATCTTTTTTCGCCGGAGCACTGGACAAGGCGAATCACCTTTGATTCTTTACTGACGATTCGGATGTGCGGCGTTTGCCGGATCAACAAGCAGCATAGGCAAATTCGGGGAGTGCCATTTATGGCGAAGGCGGACGCGTGGGGCGCGCCCGGAGGGACGGCATTTGCGCATCGTGAGACGCGCAGCGACGGCCTTGCCGGGAATACGCGGCTCATCGCCGAACCGGCCTACCGGCGGCTTCTGGCCGCCGAGCCGCTGCTACGCCGATCGATACCCGTCCTCATCATCACATTCCTGATCGTAATCGCGGCACTGCGCGTGCTGTCGCTGATGAACGAGCGCGATGATGTCGAGCGCAATGCCAAGGCGATCCTGACGCTGGCGGCGGGGCAACTGGCCAGTTCGCTCGCCACCACCTCGGACACGGTGCCGGGCGCTATCCAGGATCTGCTGGAGACCACCAGCCGTCAGGGCGCGATGGGCCGCAGCCATGTGCTCGTCATCACCGACAGTGCTTTCAAGATCGTCGCGGTGACACCGCGCTCGGTGCCATGGCAGGGCCATTCGCTCGACGGCCTCGTCGAGGGCGGCCAGCCATTGTTCATGTTCGGCGATCGCGCCGGTGTCATGGATGTCAACATCGACGGACGTGACTGGTATGCGGCGGTCAGCCTGGCGAATGGCCAGAAGGGTGCGTCGGCGGCCCTGGTGCCGCAGGACGCGGTCTTCGATGCCTGGCGCAAGACTGTTTCGCTGAACGTCACCCTGTTCGTGCTGACGGCCGGCGTGCTGATCGTCATCCTCTATGCCTATTTCGGCCAGGCGGCGCGCGCACAGGCGGCTGACCGCATCTACCTCGAGGCGCATCAGCGCATCGACATGGCACTGGTTCGCGGCCGCTGCGGTCTGTGGGACTGGGACATGGTGCGCGGCAAGATGTACTGGTCGCGCTCTATGTACGACATGCTCGGCTACAAGCCCTGCGACACGATGCTGTCCTTCGGCGAGGTCGATCAGATCATCCATCCCGAGGACGGGGACCTGTTCGAACTCGCCAACAGAATTGTCGCACGCGAGATCGACCATATCGACCAAGTTTTCCGGATGCGGCATTCCGACGGCCAATGGGTATGGATGCGCGCCCGGGCACAAGTCATCGATCCGGAAGCCCCGGAGATCCAGCTGATCGGCATCGCCGTCGATGTCACCGAACAGCGTCATCTGGCGCTGCGTTCCGAGGCGGCCGACCTTCGCCTCAGAACGGCGATCGAGAACATCAATGAATCCTTCGTGCTGTGGGATTCGGCGCAGCGCCTGATCATGTGCAATTCCAAATACCAGCAGGACAACGGGCTTTCGGACCGCGACGTGATGCCGGGCGTCACGCGCGCGGCATTGGAAGAACGCATGCTGGCCTTTGCTTCCGAACGGCGGCTCGCCAACACCAGCGGATTGCAAGGCGGCGCCACTTTCGAGCGCCAGTTGGCGGATGGCCGCTGGCTGCAGGTCAACGAACTGAAGACCAGGGACGGCGGCATCGTCTCGGTCGGTTCCGACATCACCCAGATCAAGCTGCACCAGGAGAAGCTGGTCGACAGTGAGCGCCGGCTTATGGCGACGATCCATGATCTCAGCCTCGCCCGGCGGGCGGAAGAGGAGCGTTCGCGCGAACTGGTCGACCTCAACCGCAAATACATGAAGGAAACCGAACGGGCCGAAGCGGCGAACCGGGCCAAATCCGAATTCCTGGCCAACATGTCGCATGAGTTGCGCACGCCGCTGAACGCCATCATCGGTTTCTCCGAACTGATGGAACAGGGGCTGTTCGGCCCGCTCGGATCGGAGCGCTACGAGGAATATGCCACCGACATCAACAGCAGCGGCAAATATCTGCTGGGCGTCATCAACGACATTCTCGACATGTCCAAGATCGAGGCCGGCCAGTTCTCGCTGGACCGGGAGGAGATCGACCTTGGCCCGCTGATCAGCGAAACGGTTCGCGTCGTTTCGCTGCAAGCGGCGCAAAAGGCCATCACCGTGGAAACCCGCATCGCCGACGCGCTGACGCTGGTCGCCGATCGCCGGGCGATCAAGCAGATCGTCATCAACCTTTTGTCCAACGCGGTGAAATTCACCGGCCAGGGCGGCCACATATCGGTCAGGGCCCGCAACACATCCGGCGCGCTGGTGCTGACGATCGAGGACAATGGCTGCGGCATCCCCAAGGATGCGCTCGGCAAGCTCGGACGGCCCTTCGAACAGGTGCAGAACCAGTTCTCCAAGAGCCATGCCGGGTCCGGCCTTGGCCTCGCCATCTCGCGCTCGCTGGCTGAACTCCAGGGCGGCGCGCTGAAGATCCGTTCGACCGAAGGTGTCGGCACGATCGTATCGGTGCGCATTCCGGTGAAGAAGGCCGCGCCTGCCATCAGGGTCGCGGCCTGAGCGGCAGGCTCCGACTGACACCGCCGGAGCCTGCTCCAGACGGCCTCACTGCATATCGCTGTTGTCGCCGTCGTCACTCCATTGACCGTGACGGCCGAAGCGGCCGCCCTTCGGCAATTCGCTCTTTTCGATCTTGCCGTCATTGTTCCTGTCGAGCATTGCGAAGACCTTCTTCTCACGACTGGTGAGATCGTCTGTGGTCAGCGTGCCGTCGCCCTTGGTGTCGTAGCGGGCGATAATGCGTTTGGCCATCTGCTCGAAACGCGCCTTCTCAAGCGCATCGGCAAGCTGGGCGACGGTCAGCTTGCCGCCATTGTCGGCGACGAGCGTCTTCAGCCGCGCGTTCATGGCGTCCGAAAACTGGTCGAAGGTGATGGTGCCGCCGGAATCGCTCATCGCCTTGTTGAGGCGCATCATCGTGCCCTCGCGCATTTTTTCACTTGCATTGTTTTCGGCATAGGCCGTGGTGCCGACGGCGCCGGCCAAGGCTACGAAGGCAAGGGCAAGTTTGGTTGACTTTCTCATGGTCTTCTCCTGTTGCATCGTCACCCCCGATGCGATCCGGCAGGCCGTTCATCACGGTCGTCCGGCACGAAGCAAAAGGTCAAAATCCTTCCTGACCTTTTGCGACGTCTCCTTGAGGTGTGCTTCCAGCACACCGAAATCCGGCAGGTCGGTCACCGCCAGAAGCAGATCCGAAAGCCCCGGCGGAACATCGTCACGCTCAAAGGCTCCGGTGAGGCACAGCCGCGTCATCTGGGTCAGCGCCAGATAGAGCGCATAGGCGTCGCCAAGGTCTTGCCTGATCCCGGCATCAGCAAAGCCCGGTGCGAGGCGCGAGAGGATCTCGGCCGTGCCGGTGGCACGTGCAATTGGCACGGCCGGGGCACGTGCAATTGGCACGGCCGGGGCACGCAATTCAGTCTCGACCTGCCCGGTGATGACGGCCACCTGGGCGATGAATTCGAGATCGATGAGGCCGCCGGGGATCAGCTTGATGTCCCAGAGATCGCGCGGCGGCTTTTCTTTTTCGATCATGGCGCGCATGTCCGAGGCCTCGGCCATCACCTTGGCCGCGTCGCGCGGCTGTCCAAGAACTGCCGCCACTTCCGCTTCAACCTCGCCGCACAGGCCGGCATCACCGGCTATGGCACGCGCGCGGGCCAGCGCCATGTGCTCCCAGGTCCAGGCCTCCTGGCGCTGGTATTTCTTGAAGGCATCGATATGGGTGGCCACAGGACCCTTGTTGCCGGATGGCCGCAGGCGCAGGTCGAGTTCGTAGAGCACGCCCTCCGCTGTCGGCGCGGACACGGCCGCGATCAGCCGCTGCGTCATGCGGGTGTAGTAATGCGAAGGCGCCAGCGGCTTGTCGCCATCGGACTCTTCGGCATCCGGCGCGTGGTCGTAGAGCAGGATCAGGTCGACATCTGATCCTGCGGTCAGTTCGCGGCTGCCGAGCTTGCCCATGCCGAGCAGCGAAACCACGCCGCCGGCAATCGTGCCGTGGCGGGCCGCGAATTCGGCCGTCACCGCCTGCAACGCCGCCTCGATGGTGAGATCCGCCAGATCGGAAAAGGCACGGCCGGCCCGCGCCGGATCGATCGAGCCGGCGAGCAGCCGGACGCCGATCAGGAATTTTTGCTCGGAGGCAAAGATGCGCAGCCGGTCGAGCACATCCTCATAGAGCCGGTCGCCCTCGACAAAGGCGGAAAGCCGCGCCGACAGATAGGCGCGGTCCGGTAGCTCTGCCAGCAAGGCCGGATCAAGCAGACCATCGAAGACATGCGGCCGGCGGGTGATGATGGCCGCCAGCCGGGGTGCAGCCCCCATGATCGTCGCCAGAAGCTTCAGCAGGGCCGGATTGGACTGCAGCAGGGAAAACAGCTGGATTCCGGCCGGCAGGCCGGCGAGAAATTCGTCGAAGCGCATCAGGGCTTCGTCGGCCCGGCGCGTCTGGCCGAAAGAGCGCAGCAACGCCGGCGTCAGTTCCGTCAGCCGCTCTCGCGCCTCCGCCGACTGGGTGACGCGATAGCGGCCGAAATGCCAGCCGCGAATGACCCGGCAGATGTCGCTTGGCCGCTGAAAGCCGAGGCCGTGCAAGGTCTGCAACGTGTCGGGGTCGTCGACATCGCCGGTGAAGACCAGATTGCCGATGCCCGTCGACAGTTCCGGCGCGGTTTCGAAAAGTGCCGCGTAGTGCCGTTCGACCTGCTGCAGCGAGGCGCGGAACGCCATGGCAAAGGCAGAAGCATCGGCAAAGCCGAGCATGCGGGCGATGCGCTCCAGCCCCTCATCGTCTTCCGGCAGCGTGTGCGTCTGCTCGTCGGCAACCATCTGCACGGCATGTTCGACGCGGCGCAGGAACCAGTATTGGCGGGCGAGCGCGTCACGCGCCTCAGTGGTGATCCAGCTGCGTGCGGCGAGCTGGCCCAGCATCGGCACGGTTTCGCGGCCGCGCAGCTCCGGGAAGCGTCCGCCAGCGATGAGCTGTTGGGTCTGGACGAAGAACTCGATCTCGCGAATGCCGCCTCGGCCGAGCTTGACGTTGTGGCCCTTCACGGCGATCTCGCCATGGCCCTTGTGGGCGTGGATCTGGCGCTTGATCGAATGGACGTCGGCAATCGCCGCGTAGTCCATGTATTTGCGCCAGATATAGGGCTGCAGCTCCTTGAGGAAGGCAGCGCCCGCGGCCAGATCGCCAGCCACCGGACGCGCCTTGATCATGGCGGCGCGCTCCCAGTTCTGGCCGCGCGCCTCGTAGTAGCGCAATGCTGCTTCGATGGGGATGGCCAGCGGTGTCGAACCGGGATCGGGGCGCAACCTCAGATCGGTGCGGAAGACATAACCATGCTCGGTGCGGTCCTGCAGGATGCGCACCAGGCGGCGCGTCAGCCGCGAAAACAGTTCGGTGGCATCGAGCGGATCAACGACAGCGGGCGCTTCCGGATCGAAGAAAACCACAAGATCGATGTCGGATGAGAAATTCAGCTCATGCGCGCCGAGCTTGCCCATGCCGAGCAGGATCCAGCCCGATTGCGTCGACGGGCTGTCAAGATCCGGCAGTTTGAGCTTGCCCTGGCCATGCGCGTCGCGCAGCAGGAAGTCGACAGCGGCGCGGGTGCAGGCATCGGCGAGGTCGCTTAACCGCCGCACCGTCAGCGCGGTTTCGGCTTCGCCGGCAAGATCGGCGAGCGCGATCAGGAAATGCGCCTCGGCCTTCCACTGACGCAGGTCCATCATCAGGCCGGATTCCGAGACCGCCTCGGTCAAATACGCCTGGTCGATGGCGGCGCCGATCGCTTTCAGCCGAGCTTCGACCGTCTGGTCGAAGAGGCAATCCAGAATCCTCGGCCGGCGACGTGCCGTATCGCGCAGGAACGGCGACAGATCGAAGACGGCCGCGAGGAAATCCTGGCCCTCCCCTTTACCGGCCAGGAACTTGGCCAGCCGCGCCAGTCCTTCTTCGCGTGCGGCGGAAGCGATCTCGGCCAGTTCTTGCCACGCGCGGCCTTCGTCCAGCGGAGCAAGCCTGGCCGCCGGCTTCAGCAGCCAATCCGTCGCCCTCGCAGCCGTGCTCATCAGTGGTCCTCCCGTGCCGGGAAACTCATGACCACGAATAATCCGGGATTGCCAGGCAAGAGATCAAGCCGGCCATTGTGAAACGTCATGACGGCCTTGGCGAGGCTGAGGCCAAGGCCGGAACCCGGCTGCGAACGGCTCTTCTCCAGCCGCACGAAACGTTCCGTCGCGCGGGCGCGGTCGCCGTCGTCAGGAATGCCGTGGCCATTGTCGGCAACCGACAGGCGGACACCCGCACCGACCCGCTCGAGCGCCACGCGCACGGCCGGCTGGGCACTGGCGCCGGTCGAATATTTGATGGCGTTGTCGACGATGTTCGACAGCGCCTGGCCGATCAGTTCGCGGTTGCCGTTGACGAAGGTCGCCTCTCGAACATCCGCCTCGAGCGAGACACCCGCCTCCTCCGCCACCGGCTCATAGAGTTCGACGACATCGCGCACGGCTTCCGCAAGATCGACGCGGTTGGTGTTCTCCGAGGAGTAGCCAGCCTCCAGCCGAGAGATCATCAAGATGGCGTTGAAGGTCTTTATCAGTTGGTCGGACTCGGCAATGGTGCCTTCCAGCGCCTGCCGGTAGTCTGATGTCTTGTGCTTGCCGGAAAGCGTCGCTTCGGCCCGGTTGCGCAACCGGGTCAGCGGCGTCTTCAGATCATGCGCGATGTTGTCGGAAACCTGCTTCAAACCTTCATTGAGCGTAGCGATCCTGGCCAGCATGGCATTGAGATTTTCGGAAAGCCGGTCGAACTCGTCACCGACGCCGGTCACCGGCAGCCGGCCCGACAGATCGCCGCCCATGATGCGACGGCTGGCTTCCGACACGCTGTCGATGCGCTTCAGCGCTGCGCGGCCGACAAAGAACCAGATCAGCAATCCGCCAAGCCCCATCATGCCGAGCGCCAGCATCAGTGCGCGGCGTATGACAGCGCGAAACCGCTCGGGTTCGCCGAGGTCGCGGCCGACCAGCATGATCATCTGGTTCGGTAGCCGCAGCACCAGCGCAATGGCGTTATGGCCCTTTTCGCCCTGAGCCTGCGCGTCGCTCTGCTCGGGTTGGGTGCTTCCCTGTTCGGCGGGCAGATTGCGCAGACGCTCGAGTTCTCCTTCGCCAAAGCGCTGGTAGGAGAAAGGACTGCTGGTCCAACCTTCGGTTTCGAGAACGCCAGGTTCGAGGCTCTGCACATTGCCGGTCAGAATCTGGCCGTTGGCGTCGGCGATCAGATAGAGATTGGCGCCGGGCTGGCGCGAGCGCGCCTCGACCACACGGACCAACACCGGCAGTCCGCCGCGTTGATAGGCGCGAGCCAGACCGAGCACCTCGTCATTGATGGTGTCCTGGGTCTGCGCCGTCAGCATGCGCGCCGACAGGGAGGTCATGTAGAAGACAAGCGCCACCGCGCAGAGCGCGAAGAGCAGGAGGTAGAGCGCCGAAAGCCGCGCTGCCGTCGTCTTCATGATGGCTGGCACGGAAAGAGCCATGCCGCCGCTAGCCGCCCTTCAGCATATAGCCGGCGCCGCGAACCGTATGCAGGATGGGCTTATCGAAGCCCTTCTCGATCTTGCCTCGCAGCCGCGAGACGTGGACGTCGATGACATTGGTCTGCGGATCGAAATGATAGTCCCAGACATTTTCGAGCAGCATGGTGCGCGTCACCACCTGGCCGGCATGCCGCATCAGATATTCGAGCAAACGAAATTCACGCGGCTGCAGCGTAATCTCACGCGCCGCTCGGCGGACCGAATGCGACAGCCTGTCGAGTTCGAGATCGCCGACGCGGTAGACGGTTTCGGCTTCCTTGGCGCTGGCGCGGCGGTTCAGAACCTCGACGCGGGCCAGAAGCTCGGAAAAGGCATAGGGCTTGGTCAGATAGTCGTCACCGCCGGCGCGCAGGCCGGTGACCCGGTCATCGACCTCGCCCAGCGCCGACAGGATCAGCACCGGCGTCGTGTTGCCCCTGGATCTCAGACCGGCAATGACCGACAGGCCGTCGCGACGCGGCATCATCCGGTCGATGACCATCACGTCGTAGTCGCCGGCATCGGCGAGCGCGAAACCGGTTTCGCCGTCACCGGCGACATGCGCGGTGTGACCGGCCTCGGTAAAGGCTTTCTGCAGGTAATCCGCGGCCTCGCGATCGTCTTCTATGACGAGAATCTTCATAGGACTGTTATACGCGATTTCACCGGAAGGTTGAGTGGCAGACATCTGCATTATGGCCTTTGCCAAAGCGCATCGAGGTCAAGTTCATCCGAAGCCGTGCGCGATAAATCCTCGCTCCCGATGTTGTTGCATCAGCGCTTTTGAATTGTGCGGCAGCGGGACGATGGGAGGCCCGCTGCCGCCGGGGGAGAGCGCGATGACTGACTAACGCGCGCTCCTCCATGCTTTCCCGTGCGGCGGCTCGGGGGTGTTTGAAACTGCCGCACTGGAAAAGTCGAACGGCTTCCGAAACCGAACTCCGGTTCCGGGGCCAGCGTCAGCCCTTGGCGACGGGCAGCGCGACGAAACGATTGGTGTCGTCGCGGGTGATCTGCATCAGCACTGCCTTGCGGCCGGATTTGACTGCATCGGTCATCGCCTTGGTGACGTCGTCGGTGCCGTTCACCTCGGTCGAATTGACAGCGGTGATGACGTCGCCCGGCTGAATGCCTCGATCGGCGGCATCGCTGTCGGGATCGACGTCGGTTACCACCAGCCCCTTGCCGTTTTCGGACTTTGTGACGGTCAGGCCGAGGTCGGCCAGCGTGTCGGGCTTGGCCGGAGCGGCGGGCTGCTGCTGGTCGTTCGAAGCCTGCTTATCGCTCGAAGGCAGTTTGCCGAGATCGACCTTGAGCGTCTCGCTCTTGCCGTCGCGCCACACGGTGACGTCGACCGACTTGCCGGGCGAGTAGGCGCCGATCAACCGGGCCAGTTCCTTCGGCGAAGCAACGTCCTTGCCGTCGACCTGGGTGATCACGTCACCAGCAGTGATGCCGGCCTTCTTGCCGGGACCAGCGTCCTGAGCGCTCGACACCAACGCGCCGTTGTTGGACTTCAGACCGAGCGACTCGGCGATGTCGGACGTCACCGGCTGGATTTCGACGCCGAGCCAGCCGCGCTGCACCGCACCGTTCTTCATCAGGTCCTCAACGACCTGCTTGGCGGTCGAGGCAGGAATGTCGAAGGCGATACCGACGCTGCCGCCGGAGGGCGAGAAGATCGCGGTGTTGATGCCGACGACCTGGCCGTTGAGGTTGAAGGTCGGACCGCCCGAATTGCCGCGATTGACCGAGGCATCGATCTGGATGAAGTCGTCATAGGGGCCGGCGCCGATGTCGCGGCCACGGGCCGAGACGATGCCGGCGGTGACGGTACCACCGAGACCGAATGGATTGCCGACGGCCACCACCCAGTCGCCGACACGAACCTTGGAATCGTCGGCAAAGTCGACATAGGTGAACTTGCCGCCACCCTCGACCTTCAACACGGCGAGATCGGTGCGCGGATCGGTGCCGATCAGTTTGGCGTCGAGTTCCTTACCATCGTTGGTCACCACGGTGAAGGCCGAGCCTTCCGAAACGACGTGGTTGTTGGTGACGAGATAGCCGTCCTCGGAAATGAAGAAGCCGGACCCTTGCGCCACCGGGCGGGGCTGGTCGTTGTGGTGGTCGCGGTTGCCGAACCGGCGATGTCCGCCATCATTCTGGTCGCCAAAGCCACGGAATTCCTTGAAGAAGCGGCGCAACTGCGGATTGTCGGGAAGGTTGTCCATTCCGTCGGAGCCCTGGTCGAAGCCGTCATCGGCCGCGGGTTGGATCTTGGCCTTGACCTTGACGCTGACGACGGCAGGAGAAACGCGCTCGACGACATCGGCGAAGCCCGGCACCTGCGGTGCCTCGACGCGCACAGCGTCGGCCAGAACAGGGCTGGTTCCACTGGTCAGTGCGCCGACGCCGATCGCACCGGCCACGGCGATGGACGCGGCGGCAGCCATGAGACGCTTGCGGGTGACGGAATATGAATGGGGGGCAGTATTCATGGATCTCGTATCCTCTTTCAAAGGGATGCTGCTTGATCGGCATCCTCGGGACAAGACAATTAGAGTGGCGCACATTACAGCGCCATTTCCGACACATGAAACTTTGGTAATGTTTGGCAGCGACCGCGGCGTCAGTCGCGGCGCAATATGGCGTCCAACGAGGCCTGCTCTTCGGCGGACAGGGATTTTGTCGCCAGCGTGCGGCGCGACCGCGCGGTCAGTACGATGAAAACGCCTCCCACCAGCAACAGCAGGACAGGTGTGCCCCACAGCAATGCATTGCGCAGGTCGAAACGCGGCTTCAGCAACACGAACTCGCCGTAGCGCGACACGACGTAATCCATCACCTGCTGGTCGGTATCGCCGGCGACGAGGCGCTGGCGCACAAGGACGCGCAGATCACGGGCGAGGTCGGCGTCGGATTCGTCGATCGACTGGTTCTGGCAGACCATGCAGCGCAGGCCTTCCGACAGCGCCCGCGCCCGCGCCTCCAGCGCCGGATCAGGCAGCATCTCGTCAGGCTTCACCGCCAGGGCCGTGCCGGCAAAGAATAGCGCCAGCAGCAGGACAATCGAGGTCAGCGAAAACCGTACGCTCATGGCAGACCCGAGGACGTCACGGCGCCTGCCTGCTTGCGCCGCCGCGATGGCGCGCCGACGCGCAGGCGCCGGTCCATCAGCGACATGGCGGCGCCCGCCATCATCATCAGGCCGCCACCCCAGATCAATGTCACCAGCGGCTTCCACCACAGACGCACCACGACGGAACCGTCTTTGCCCTCGTCGCCGAGCGAGATGTAGAGCTGCGAGAAGCCGATCGTCCTGATGCCGGATTCCGTCGTCGTCATCTGCCGCACCGGAAAAAACCGCTTGGCGGAGCTGATCTCACCAACAGGACTGCCGCCCACGCCGATCAGTTCGAAGCGGCCGCGATCCTCGGCGTAGTTCGGTCCCTGGGCCGGATAGAGCCCAACGAACCGCAGCGTGTGGCCGGACAGTTCGACGGTCTCGCCGGCACGCATCGACAGGATCTTTTCGGTGCCGAAGCAAAGCGTGCCGACGATGCCGAGCGTGGTCAGGCCAAGGCCAAGGTGAGCGAAGGCGGTGCCGAAGACCGAGCGCGGCAGGCCGAGCAAGCGCCGGACCATGATCCCCGCTGCGACATTGCCGACCCCCGATTTGACGGCGAGGTCGGTGAGCGCGCCAAGGATCAGCCAGACGGCAAGGCCGACGCCCAGGGCTGCGAACACCGAGGCGCCATCGATGAACAAAGCGGTGACCAGCGTCGCCAGCAGGGCCGCAGCGAACGCCACCATCAGGCGCTGAGCGACGGCGAAGACATCACCGCGCTTCCAGGCCAGCAGCGGCCCGAACGGGACCACCAGCAGCAGCGGCACCATCAGCGGTCCGAACGTCAGGTTGAAGAACGGCGCGCCGACCGAGATCTTGTCGGCTGAAAAGGCTTCGACGGCTAGCGGATAGAGCGTGCCGACGAGCACGGTCGCGGTGGCGGTGGTCAGGAACAGATTGTTGAGGACGAGCGCGCCTTCGCGCGAAATCGGATGGAACAGGCCGCCGGCCGTCAGCCGGGAGGCGCGCAGCGCAAACAGCGCCAGAGAGCCGCCGATAAACAGCGTCAGGATGCATAAGATGAAGACGCCGCGCGTCGGATCGGTGGCAAAGGCATGCACCGAGGTCAACACGCCCGAGCGCACCAGGAAGGTACCGAGCAGCGACAACGAAAAGGTCAGGATGGCGAGCAGCAGCGTCCAGATTTTCAGCGCCGAGCGCTTTTCCATGACGATGGCCGAATGGAGCAGCGCAGTGCCCGCCAGCCACGGCATGAAGGAGGCGTTCTCGACCGGATCCCAGAACCAGAAACCGCCCCAGCCGAGTTCGTAGTAAGCCCAGTACGATCCCATGGCGATGCCACCGGTCAGGAACATCCAGGCGACCAGCGTCCACGGCCGCACCCAGCGCGCCCAGGACGCGTCGATGCGGCCTTCGATGAGGGCGGCGACCGAGAAGGAAAAGCAGATCGAGAAGCCGACATAACCGAGATAGAGGAACGGCGGGTGGATGGCGAGACCGAGATCCTGCAGAACCGGGTTGAGATCGCGGCCTTCGATGGGCGCCGGATTGAGCCGGATGAACGGATTGGATGTCGCCAGGATGAAGAGGAAGAAGGCGGCGCCGATGGCGCCCTGCACGGCAAGCACATTGGCGCGCAGCGTCGCCGGCAGGTTGGAGCCGAAAGCGGCGACGAGGGCACCGAAGAAGGTCAGAATCAGCACCCAGAGCAGCATCGAGCCTTCGTGATTGCCCCAGGTTCCCGTGATCTTGTAGATCAATGGCTGCAGCGAATGCGAATTTTCCCACACGCTCGCCACCGAGAAGTCGGAGCTTGCATAAGCACTTGCCAGCGCCACGAAGGACAGCGCCGTCAAGGCAAAGCCCGTCACCGCGACCGGCCCGCCGACAGCCATAAGGCGCTGGTTGTTAAGGCGCGCACCAAACAGCGGCACAAGTGTCTGCACCAGCGAAAGAGCAAACGCCAGCACCAGGGCGAAATGTCCGGTTTCAACCATGGGCTGTTGCTCTCCTGCCAGAGCTATTCACTCTTGCTCTCCTGCCAGACGCCCTTGGCCTTGAGGCCATCCGCCACTTCCTTGGGCATGTAGCGCTCATCATGCTTGGCGAGCACGCTGTCGGCAACAAAGACGCCGTCCGGGCCGAAAGTGCCCTCGGTGATGACGCCCCGCTCTTCGTGGAAAAGGTCGGGCAGGATGCCGGTATAGGTGACCTTGACCGATTTGTGCGTGTCGGTCACTGAAAAGGCGACCGTCGCCCCCTGCCCGCGCTGGATCGTGCCTTTTTCGACCAGCCCGCCCAGCCTGATGCGCTGGCCAGGCTGGACGCTTGCCGTGGTCAGGTCGGCCGGCATGTAGAAATAGGACGCCTTCTGGCCAAGCGCATAGAAGGTCAGCCCGGTAGCGACGCCCAGGAAAGCCAGCCCGCCGGCGATCACCGACAATCGTTTCTGCTTGCGCGTCATGTCTGCCTCTACTCCGTCGCCGTCAGGCCAAGCGAGGCGGCAAAGGCGGTGAATTTCTTCGCCTCGTCACTGTCGGCTCCAAACACGGCAATGGCACGACCGAGTGCCTCGCGCGCCTGATCGGCCTTGCCCAGCACGGCGTAAGAACGAATAAGCCGCATCCAACCTTCCGCGTCACGCGGATTTTGTCGCAATTTGTCGTCGAGGCCGGCGACCATGGTGTTGATCATGGCTTCCCGATCCTGCGGCGACATCGAGGATGCGGCGTCGATATCGCCGGCATCGGGCCCGTTGGCGGCGCCGCCGGAAGCGACTTCTGGGCTGCCGGACTTGGCCAGCGCCTGCTCGACCGCACCGCGCCATGGCGACTCCGGAGGCAGCTTGCCCAGCATCGCCTGCCAGGCCGTGACCGCTTCCTTGGTTCGGCCCTCCTGCGCCAGCGCCATGGCCAGGTAGAAACTGGCCTTCGCATTGGCTGGGTCGAGCTTCAAGGCCGCCTCGAAGGCATCCTGTGCATCGGCCGAGACAATGCCGCCTGCCGCACTGGCGATCGCCTCGCCGAGACCAGCCTGGCGAACAGCGCTGTCGCCATCGAGGCGAATGGCGTTGCGATAGGCTGCCGCCGCATCGGAAAAGCGCTGCATGCGCAGATAGACCGGTGCGAGCACATCCCAGCCCCTGCCATCGGCAGGATTGGCGGCCAGATGGGCTTCGGCCCGCGCCACCAGTTCGTCTACCGAACTGTCGGCCGGATTCTTGGCCAACCGCTCGCTGAGCGGTTGCGACGGCAGGTCGGGAGAGCCGAGCTTGACATAGAGGCCCCA
Organism: Mesorhizobium sp. Root102; assembly: GCF_001425625.1. GTDB lineage: Bacteria > Pseudomonadota > Alphaproteobacteria > Rhizobiales > Rhizobiaceae > Mesorhizobium. Next base: position 112,506 of record NZ_LMCP01000001.1, read on the forward strand.
GCTGACCAGCGGGACCGCCAGCACGGCTACGGTTGCCACCAACCTTGCCGCGACCGACGCTCGCCCGATAGATCCGCCAGCGGCTGTACCCGCATTGTCTAGGCGAAGGATGCGGCGAGCGATCTCGGCACGCGCCTCGGCGGCTTCCGCCGGCTGGATCAAGCCACGCGCGGCGTCGCGGTCAAGCTCGGACAACTGGTCGCGATAGACTTCGAGATCGTGATCGCCGCTTGACGACGCGCCCTTCGAGCTGGCGGCCAGAGGCACCAGCACCGCCAGGCTCGCACTCAGCGTGAGAATTGCGGCTATGACCCAGAACAGCATGGTTCTTCCAATAACGGCAGAGCTCTGCCGTGCCAACACAGGTTTCCTGCGACGCTTTGACGGCAGGCACGGCGCATGTCCTTGATCAACATCAAGCGGCCGGATACCAACCAGCTCCGATTGACTGTCAGGTCAGCGGCGTCCAGCTGCCGTCGGCGTTGCGGCAAGCGGTTCCACGCGCCGTGACCCCGGCCCCGCCGGTGAACACCGTCTGCGTGTACTGGCGGCAGTCCTGCGAACCGACGCGATAGGGCTGTGCCGGAACCACCTCGCCGTAGCGCGAAGCCTGGGCCCCCTTCCACGTCACTTTCTGGCCGCTGGTTGTATATTCGAGCGCCTTGTATTCAGCCTCGAGCGCACTGCGCTTCTCCGCCTCGCTCAGGCCGGCGCCGATCGATCCACTGATGAGGCCGCCGCCCATCGCCGAAATGATCGTCGTGGTCACCTTGCCGCTGGAAGGAGGCGTCGAGGCCGGTGTCGGCGCCACGGTGGGACCCTTGCCGCTCAAGGTGGTGCAGCCGGAAACGGCCAGCAATGCGGAAACAAGGGCGACGCGAATCTTCATGCCAACAACCGGTTTTCTTGAGTTGGAGCCTGTCATGGATGCGCCGGGGGCCGCGTCATCGGAGAAGTCAGCGTGGCCATAGTGTTGATATTTGTCGGAAATTTGGCCGCTACCGGCCATTACCGGACCAATCGACATGCCGCCAATAATATCTCCCGTCCCTCGATGTCGATTGGCCCTGGTTAACATCACTGAAGGCTCCGCAATCGCACCACCGCCTTCAATCCGCCCATGCCGGACCGTTCGAGCGCCAGGACGCCTCCATACTCGTTGACGAGGTCGGCGACAATGGCCAGCCCCAGACCTGTTCCGGGCTTTGTCTCGTCCAGGCGCCGTCCGCGCTTCAGCGCTTCGCGCGCCTTGTCCTCGGGAATGCCCGGGCCGTCATCCTCGATGCTGATCTCGAACAGGCCGGCCGGATCGTCCTTGCCGGTCAAAGGCACGACTGAGACCAGCACCGAACTCCTTGCCCATTTCATCGCGTTTTCGAGGAGATTGCCTAGCAATTCCTCAAGGTCCTCGCGCTCGCCGGCGAAGACGATCTCGGTCGCCGGCAGCGAAAGCGACAGATTTGTCCGCGGGTTGAGCTTCTGCAGAACCCGCACCATGCGCTGCACCAGCGGCGTCACCGGCGTGCGGTAGACGACGCTGTCGCGTTGCGCCGCGACGCGGGCACGCTGGAGATAATGCTCGACCTGCTTCTGCATGGAAGCGGCCTGTTCGGCGATCAGTTGTCCCTTGGCACCGCCAAGTGCCCGGCCCTCGTTGAGCAGCACCGCGAGCGGCGTCTTCAACGAATGGGCGAGATTGCCGACCTGGGTTCGCGATCGCTCGACTATACGCCTGTTGTTTTCGATCAACGCATTGGTTTCGTTGGCAAGCGGTTCGATCTCGGCCGGGAAACGGCCGTCGAGCCTCTGCGCGGTGCCCTCGCGCACCATGGCAAGCGCGTTCCTGACCCGGCGCAGCGGCTGCAGGCCGAGCAGGATGGCGATCGCGTTGATGGCGATCATGCCGACGCCGAACAGGCTGAGATAGGTCAGCAGGCGGCGCTGGAAGGTGGAGATTTCCTGTTCAAGTTCGCTCTGGTTGCCCATGACGCGGAAACGCGCGGCGCGGTTCTTGGAATCGAGAACGAATTCGCTCTCGAACACTTCGAGTTGTTCGCCGTCGATGCCCTCGGTCGCATAGCTGCGCTGGAAGCTGGCGTTGAACGGCACGTCGGCGACGCTCGGCGATGGGATCGTCGTGGTCATCGACGACGAGTGAAGATCGCCATGCACGCCTTCCGAAGCGGGCTCAACCGACCAGTACCAGCCCGAATTCGGCTCCGAGAACCGGAGGTCGCCGAGGTCGGGTGCGCCGGTGAGCGCACCGCTGTCGGAAATACCGATGGAGCCGATCAGGTTGAACAGATGCGCCGAAAGCAGGCTGTCGAAGCCGCGCTCGCTGGCCTGGCGGTAGAGCGTGGTGATCAGGGTGAAGATGACAACGAGGGTCACGATCGCCCAGACCGTGGAAAAGGCGATGACACGGAACGTCAGCGAACGCGGCCACAAACGCAGCGAAAGCGGCGTCCTTGCGGTTGGTTTGAGCGGTTCCGAGTTACGCCTCCGGCTCACGCATGCGGTAGCCCATGCCGCGCACGGTTTCGATCATGTCGATGCCCATCTTCTTGCGCAGCCGCCCGACAAAGACCTCGATGGTGTTGGAATCGCGGTCGAAATCCTGATCATAGAGATGCTCGACCAGTTCGGTCCGCGAGACGACCTCGCCCATATGGTGCATCAGATAGGCAAGCAGGCGGAATTCGTGCGACGTCAGTTTCAGCGGCACGCCGTCGACATCGGCCTTCGAGGCCTTGGTGTCGAGACGCAGCGGCCCGCAGGTCAGTTCGGACGACGCATGGCCGGCGGCGCGCCGGATCAAGGCCCGCAGCCTCGCCAGCACCTCTTCGATGTGGAACGGCTTGGTGACATAGTCGTCGGCGCCGGCATCGATGCCGGAGACTTTGTCGCTCCAGCGGTCGCGCGCCGTGAGAATCAACACCGGCATCTTGCGGCCGCCGCGCCGCCAGCGCTCGACCACGCTGATGCCGTCCATTTGCGGCAGGCCGATGTCGAGCACGACGGCGTCGTAGGGCTCGGTGTCGCCGAGGAAATGGCCTTCCTCGCCGTCAAAGGCGCGGTCGACGACATAGCCGGCATCGACCAGCGCATCCGATATCTGCCGATTGAGATCCTTGTCATCTTCGACGACGAGTACGCGCATGCGGAGTTCGATACCTGTTGAAGAGCTAGGGTCAGATATAGGCCGATTCCGGTGGCCTGGGAAACCGAGGTCCGTAAGATGCAAGATCGGGTCAGTTCAGCGGAACGACGATTTCGGAACGGCGCGGACGCTGCCCGTCCTTGCCAGGCACCAGCACGACAATGACGCAGACAGGCTGGCCGCCGCGTGTCGATTGCGAGGCCTTGGCCAGCGTTCCGCCATTCTGTTCGGCCACCTGCTGGCCGATCGCGTAGCAATCGGACGCCGCCAGCAGGATTGGGCTGGCCTGGTCGGGCGCGATGACCGGCATCGCCATCGCCTGCGACGCAAACAGCCCGGCAGCACAGAGCGCCAGTGTCACGGTTCGGGAGTGGGAGCGAAGCGTTTTCATGGTCCGCGTTGTAACGCATCGGTGCTGAACGTGAAATGAACAGTGAACGCCGCTGACACCATCCTCGCCACACCCCTGCAATGCGAGACAACCGATCGGGGATTTCGCCGCCCAATCCGGCGAAATCCAGGAAACGACAGTCTAGACCCCGTTTCGACCATATTGAAAGCGCATCAGGCATTTTCCTGCGTTATCGCGCGAAAGCGCAGCAATCCGTGATGGACGATCAGATCCTCGTCATGGCGGGCCTCGGCGAATTCCAACGTCAACCGAGTCTGGCCACGAGGGCCAATCACCAGCGCTGCGTCGGCAAGGCGCGCCTTGATGGCGGCCATGATGGCAAGCGTTTCGGCTTCGCCATGGGCTTTCGACCAGACATGCAGCGTAATCAATTGGTCATCGGTGTTTTCGGCGCCAGTATCCCAGTCGAAGGCGCTGGTCTGGCCGCAGGTCACGTACGGAAAAGCGGCCTTATCAGTTGCCCGTTCGAGCAGTCCGGCGCCGCCCAGCAACGCCGACAGCGATGCATCGCTTTTGAGCCTCAGAAACAGTGCCTGCTGCAAATCGCCGGGCGCGGTCATCGTCCTTTTTCCCTAGTCGTTGCGCTACCGACCATTGCTTTTCGGAAGCCTGTCAGTGTTCTGCATACTTTGTCAGAAATAGCCAATCGACGCGTGGAGACGATGGCGATTCGTCATCGGAATGATGGATGCTGATGATCTCGAAAATACGACTTTGCCAACCACGCAGCCTAACGATGAAGCTACGAAGCGCAACCACCAGCACCGTGATGATGACGGCACTGCGATCTGACAGAGGGCAGCCAGCTATGTTTGGCAAGCGCGGCACGAATGTGGACACTCGGATCCTGGTCGCCTAACCTTGCCGCATATGGGGCGGGTCCACATGACGGAATGTTTCTTGCCGGCTTTTGATCCACGAAGCGGTGGGCAGCGGGCGCCTTCTTTGATTTTCGGGGCTGACGATGCTTGATCCAGAAAAGGCCAGGGCTGCGTCTCGGTTGTTGGTAGGCCATTGGGACAACGGCACCCGTCTCGACGCCATACCCCAGGAGTTGCGGCCACAAACGCGGAGCGAAGGTTACGCCATCCAGTCGCATGTGCTGGATCGCTCGGTGGCTCCGCTTTTCGGCTGGAAGATTGCCGCAACCAGTCTGGCCGGACAAAGGCATATCAACGTCGACGGCCCTATGGCAGGGCGTCTCCTTGCCGAAAAAGCGGTCGAGGTTGGCGGGACCGTTTCGCTGGCGACCAGCAAGATGCGCGTGGCCGAGATCGAATTCGCTTTCCGTTTCGGCCGCCAGTTGGCGCCTCGTCCGGCACCCTATGAAATCGCCGAGGTGATGGATGCCGTGGCGACCTTGCACCCGGCGATCGAAATTCCGGACTCACGGTATGAGGATTTCTGCGCCGTCGGGGCGCCACAGCTCATAGCGGACAACGCCTGTGCCAATCTGTTTGTGATCGGCGAGGCTGTGGAAGACGATTGGCGCGACGTGGATCTCGCAAAGCACCCGGTGGTCGCTTTCGTTTCCGGAAAGTCGCAGCACAACGGATCGGGAGCAGCCGTGTTGGGCGACCCTCGTATTGCACTTACCTGGATCGTCAATGAACTGTCGGGGCTGGGCATAGCACTGCAGCCGGGACAGGTGGTGATTACCGGCACCTGCGTGACGCCGATAAGTGTCGAGGCAGGTGACGAAGTCACCGGCGATCTAGGCAGGTTTGGTCGCGTCTCGGTGCGTTTTGTCTAGTGCGCTCGGTGCTGCCTCACCGCAACCTGCTTCAGAGATGCCCAAGGGATTGCAGGATCAGAACGCTTGAAAGACCGAGCAGCGCGATGCCGTAGAGCCGGGCGATCCACACTGCGTTCGGGCCGGCCAGAAGCCTCGCTGCCCGTGATCCAAGCGTGGCATAAAGCGTCAGGACGAAAACATCCGCCCCTGCGATGATGGTTGCCAGGATCGCGTATTGCGTCGCGACCGGCTCGTTGCTGTCGACAAAGGACGGCAGGACGGCGGGAAAGAACAGCCATGCCTCCGGGTTTGTAACCGCCACCACGAAACAGCGAACCATGAGTGCCTTGGTCGAGCGAGCCTTGTCGGGAAAGCTTGGATCGAACGCATGGCGGGATCCGGTGGAGCTGCGTAGCGCGCCGACAGCGATGAAAAGCAGATAGAAGGCGCCGACCATCCTGACAGCTGAAAGGTAGAATTCCGAAGCCACCAGAAGCGCTCCCAAGCCAAGCGCCACCGTGCAGATTAGGACGACGTCCGAGAGCACGACGCCGGCCATGCCAAAGAAGGCGTGCCTGACCCCGTAGCGTGATCCGTTAGTGATGGCGAGCACGACATCCGGCCCCGGAACCGCCATCCCGAGCATCGATATGAAGGCAAACGTCACCAGCGGCAGGTTTTCCATGGCGCTGGATAGTGTGCCGGACGCAGACCTTCCGTGACGTCCTTCACATGGCGGTCGGGACTGTCGCAGATTTCCGTATGAATGGACCCGTTACGGTTGGCCGCCGCGCTGCCTGGCCACGAAACTGCGCACCGCCAACACCAGCACCGTGATGATGATCAGGATCACCGACAGGGCCGCGATCGCCGGGTCGATGTTATCGCGCAGGCCCATCCACATCAGCCTGGGCAGCGTGATGGCGTTCACCGAGGTGATGAACAGGGTAACGCCGATTTCTTCCCAGGACAGCACGAAGGACAAAAGCGCTGCGGTGACGATGCCGAACTTGATGTTGGGTATGATGATGCGGGTGGCGCGCTCCCAGACAGTTGCGCCGAGGCCGCGCGCGGCGAGGTCGATGCGCCGGTCGAGCTGGCTGAGCGAGACCAGCATCAGCACGGTGGCGAAAGGGACAGTCATCATCGAATGGGCCATGGCAACGCCAAGCCAGGTGTCGTAACCGAAAAATGAACTGAAACCCGAGATCGAGGTCAAAAGGAAGTAAAGCGTGATCGCCGAGACCACCGGCGGCACCACCATCGGCAGCAGCACGAAGCCGACGAGTGCCGCGGTGAAGCGCGGCTGGAACATCCAGACACCGAGACTGAAGCACAGCGCCAGCACGGTTGAAAAAGCGCTGCTGACGATACCGATGCGGATGCTGAGCAGGATCGATTGGAGCCAGCGTGGGTCCTCGATCAGCGCCCGGTAGTGGCGCAGAGACAGTTCGCCCGACGGCATCGCCAGCATGCGGCTCGGCGTCAGCGACACCGGGATGACGGCAAGCAGCGGCATCAGCAGGAACAGCGCCACGAAGGCGGCGATGATCAGCGAGACGGGACCGGGGCGATAGGTCGGCATCAGATCAACTGATTCGGTCTGACATAGCGGAACAAAAGCGCCATCAGCGCGCCGACGAACAGCACCAGTACAACGCTGATCGCCGCGCCCAGGCCCCAGTCCGGGCTCTGGAAGATCCTGAGATAGATCAGCTCGGCAATCATGACGCTGCGGCCGCCACCGAGGATCGCCGGCGTGACGAAGAAGCCGAGCGAGAAGACGAACACGATCATCGCCGCGCCGATAATGCCGGAGCGTGTCATCGGTACGAACACCGTCCAGAAGGTGCGCATGCGGCTGGAGCCGAGCCCGCGCGCGGCCAAAAGCACGCGGTCGTCGAGGCTGCGCATGGCCGATGCCAGCGGGAAGACGGCGAAGGGAATAAGGAAATGCGTCATGCCGACGATGACGCCGAATTCGTTGCGCACCAGCGCCAGCGGTTCGGAAATGAAGCCGATCGCCTGCAGCCAGGTGTTGATCAGGCCGCGATTGGACAACAGCGCCACCCAGCCGAAGGCACGGGTCAGCACAGAAATCCAGAAGGGCACGAGAATACAGAACTCTGCGATCAGGCGCTGTGCCGGGGTGCCGCGCACCCAGACGACGGTTATGGCGTAGGCAGCGGCCACCGAAACCACGGTGACAATTGCCGCGATGCGCAGCGTGCGGATGAACACCGACTGCACCAGATCGTCTGTGAGCAGCGCCTCATACTGGCCGAGCCCAGGGCTCGGCAGGGTAAAACTCCATTTGACGACACCGAGGAACGGCCAGGCATAGGCCAGGACGAGAAACAGGAGCAGCGGCGCCATCAACAGCGCCGCGCCCATCCTGTCGGAGAGATAGGATCGCATGTCGACCCGATTACCCCGGCCCTGGTCAGGCCGAGATGATCTTGGTGTATTCGTCGAGCGCCGGCCCGTAGTTCTTGGCGTACCAGTCCATGTCGAGCGCGATCTGCTTCTTCATGTTCTCGGGGTCGACCGGATTGATGCGCTTCTTGTCGGCGGGGATCAGCGCGTCGGCTGCCGGATTGGCGGGACCCTGGCCGAGCTTGTCGAACATGACCAACTGCTTTTGCGGGTCCTGGGCGCTGGCGATGAACTTCATCGCAGCGTCCTTGCCGCCGGGGTTGTTCTTGAGCACAGCGAGTGCGCCGGGCGAGATCAGCCCCTGATCCCAGATGAACTTGATTTTGCCGCCCGAGTCCTGCTCGATCAGCGAAGCACGCGTCGACCAGACGATCGCCATCGAGGCCTCGCCATTGAGCAGCACGCTCTGGCTCTCGGCGCCGCCACCCCAATAAGCGACGACGTTTTCCTTGAAGGCGGCGATCTTGTCATGCGCGCGCTTGAGATCGAGCGGATAGAGCGACGCCGGCGCGACGCCGTCGGCGAGCAGCGCCGCTTCCCAGCTCGACACGCCCCATTTGTAGAGCGAGCGCTTGCCGGGGAATTTCTTCACGTCGAAGAAATCGGCCATGCCGGTCGGCGCGTCCTTGCCGTATTTCTCGGAATCATAGGCGATGACATAGGAGAAGAAGTAGGTCGAGGCGGCGTATTCCCAGCCAAAGCCCGGCCGCATCTTCTTCTTGTCGACGATTGCATAGTCGATCGGCTCGAGCGCGCCCTGGGCACCGAGCGTGATGGCCGAGAACGGGTCGACGTCGACGAGGTCCCAGGTCGGCGCGCCGCTCTTGAACTGCGCGGCGATGGCGCCTTCGGTCGGACCCGAACCGTCCATCTTGACGGTGATGCCGGTGTCCTTGGTGAAGGCCTGGCCGTAGGCCGCGTCATAGGCGGTGATGGCGTCGCCGCCCCAGTTGACCAGCACCAGTTCCTTGGCCTGCGCAAAGGCACCGGTCGAGCGCAGCAGCATTGGCGTGCCGGCCAGCACGAGTGCCGCCAGCTGCGTGAACTGCCGGCGCGAGATCTCGCCGCGACCTGCCCTGGCGGACAGGCCCTCAATGGCTTGTTTTTTGGTGTCATGTGTCATGTCAGTTCCCCTTTTTTGTCGTTGATAATACCGGAAAGCAGTGGTGCCGATATCTCGCCACACCGTTCGTCATTGTCCTCCATGCGGGAGGAGGAAACCCTTTTCCGCCGGCCAGGTGAGCCAGACTGAGTTGCCCTTGCTGAGTGCGGCGGCCGCGACCTCGTTGGGCACCGAGACCGTGACCTTGGCGCCTTGCCGCGTCGTCAGGTCGAGCCGCGTCGCAGCGCCGAGATAGGTCGAGTTGGTGGCTGTCGCGGCGATGCCGTTCTCGCCGGCTGCCGCCTCACCCGATATCGACATGTATTCGGGCCGGATCGCCAGGATTGCATCGCCGCGCACCGCCTCGGCCTTGCAGCGCATGCTGACCGCGCGGTCTTCGCAGAGGCCGGTCGAGCCATAGTCGGACGGACGCACGCCCTTCAGCGGCAGCATGTTGATCTCGCCGAGGAACTCGGCGACGAAGCGGTTGTCCGGCCGGTCGTACACCTCGTCCGGCGCTCCGACCTGCAGCAGTTTGCCATGGTTGAAGATGGCAACGCGCGACGACAGCGCCAGCGCCTCGCTCTGGTCATGAGTGACGAAGACGAAGGTGGTGCCAGTCTCCTGGTGCAGCCGCTTCATCTCGGCCTGCATCTGGCCGCGCAAGCCCTTGTCAAGCGCGGAAAACGGCTCATCGAGCAACAGAACGCCCGGCTCGAACACCAGAGCGCGCGCCAGCGCCACGCGCTGCTGCTGACCGCCGGAAAGCTGCGCCGGCAGTTTTTTCTCGTGGCCCTTGAGGCCGACGCGTTCGATCATCTCACCGACCCGGCGCTTGATGTCGGCCGCCGATTTCTTGCGCACCTTGAGAGGGAAGGCGATGTTGGCTTCGACGCTCATATGCGGGAACAGCGCATAACCCTGGAACACCATGCCGGCGGCGCGTTGCTCGGCCGGCCGGTCGGTGATGTCGACGCCATCGCTGAACAGCCGACCCTCGGTCGGCTGCACGAAGCCGGCAAGGATCATCAGGAAAGTGGTCTTGCCCGAACCGGACGGCCCGAGCAGGGTCAGGAACTCGCCACGGCCGATATCGAGCGACAGATTGTCCAGCGCTCGGAACGAGCCGAAGCTCTTGCCGATCCCGATTGCCTTGATCTCTGCGGCACGGCCGGGTTGCTGCATACTGCCCTTTCCCTAACGCTTGTCGAAATCGTAGGCAGGGTGCCGGCTCACCGCAACCGAATAGTTTTCGCGTGATCGGCAAATTTGATTCATCTATGGCGGGCTGGCCCGCCATGCCCTCAATACGGCCTGACCGGGTTCTCCGAAAGTTTCGACCTCAGCCATCCCGCGAAGGCGTCGAGCACGGGGTGCGCCGTCTTGGCATGCTCGGACACCAGGAAATAGGAGCGTGGCGATTTGATCGCGATGTCGAAGGGGCGTACCAGCCGGCCTTCGCTCAGCGCCCGGCGACTGGTCAGCTCGTCGCCCATGGCGATGCCCTGGCCGGCAATCGCCGCCGAAAAGACCAGGTTCATGTCGGAAAAGAAGATGCCGCCCTCTGTGTCGGGGTTTTCCACCTTGGACAGGGCCAGCCAGCGTGCCCAGTCCTCGGTATCGCCGAGATGGAGGAGATTGGCGCGCAAGACATCGGCTGGCTTCGAGAATCCACCGACCTTGTTGAGCAGCGTCGGGCTGCACAACGGCGTGAAGGAAATCTCGCACAGAAGCTCGACCGCCCGGTTCGGCCAATTGCCGACACCAAAGGCGATGAAGGCATCGGCCTCGGCATTGCTGACATCATCCAGCCGCCGCGGCGTCAGGATACGCAGCGCGACATCGGGGTACATCTGCCGGAACTCGCCGATATGGGTGCACAGGAACAACGAGGCGAAGCCCGGCGTGCAGCTGACGCTGAACGAGCCGCCAACGCCGGTGCCGGCATGGCGCGTCACCGCGTCGCCCAGCACGGTCAGCGCCTTGCGCACATCGCCGGCGTAGCGCTGGCCGCGCGGCGTCAGCGCCACGCCCTTGCCGATGCGTTCGAGCAGGTCGAAGCCGAGGTCGCGCTCCAGCAGGCGAAGCTGGTGGCTGACGGCGCTGCGGGTCAGGTGCAACTCGTCGGCGGCGCGCCAGACGCTGCCGTGGCGGGCGAAGCTGTCGAGCGCGCGCAGCGCTTGTGTCGATGGTATGCGCAAGGAGCCTCAGGTGAACCGAATTTGCATGAGCCGGGAAAACATATCACTTTTTAGCGAACCGTTTCACTGCTTTCTTCTCATGCCATGGAGAACCCGGTGGCCACCTCGGCGCAAACAACCGCCCTTGCCTGTCTCGACGGCATCCTGCCGTTGCTGTCCGCGTGGACACGCACCATCTTCGATTTCGGCGAGACCGCGTGGCGCGAGTATCAATCCGCCGCCTGGTATGTCGAGCGACTGAAGCGCGAGGGCTTTTCCGTCGAGGAAGGGTCCGGCGGCATGCCGACTGCCTTCTGTGCGCATTGGACGAACGGCGCCGGGCCGACCATCGGCCTGTATGCCGAATATGACGCCGTGCCCGGCAATTGCCAGGATGCGGCGACCGTCAAGCGCCCTCGCCCGGGCCTTGGCGACCAGGCCGGCGGCCACACCGATCCGCATTCCGGGCTCGGCATCTCAAGCCTTGGCGGGCTGCTGGCGACCAAGGCGGCGATGCAGCGGCACGGCATCCCGGGCACGCTGCGATTCACCGGCGAGCCGGCCGAAAAGGTGCGCGGATCAAAGCCGATCCATGCCGCCAAGGGCTACTATGACGGGCTTGCCGGCATGATCTCCTTCCATCCCTTCTACATGCTGCCGCTCTGCAACACGGCACGCTGGGACACGCATTGCGGCGCGGCCTATGCGATGATCTACCGCTTTGTGTGCGACGAACCCGAAAATTGGATTCGCGCAGGCGATGGCGCACCGATTCCGCAGTCGCATTCGGCGGTGCGCGCGCCCGGGGCCAATGACGCGCTTGCCATGATGTACATGGCCTCCAAGGCGCTGCGCGATTCCATGCTGCCGCATCAGGGCGGCTGGTCGATCAGCGAGGCGATCCTGACCGCCGGCCAGGCGACCGCCGACAATCTACCGGCGGGGCTCGCCGAGATTCAGTACATGATCCGCGTGCCGACGCTTGCCATGGCCGAGCAGGTCACCGCCATGCTCGACCGCAACGCGCAGGCTGCGGCAGCGATGAGCGGTTGCCGCACCGAGCGGCACTGGGTGTCGAAGTCACGGCCGGGGCTGGCCAACCACGCCATGGCCGAAATCGCCTATGACGCATTGTCAAGCGTCGGGCCGCCGCGCTGGGACGAGACGGCGAAGGCAATCGCCCGCGAAATCCAGGTCAATGCCGGCGGGGTGGCGACCGACGAACCGTTCATTGCCGAGATGGAGCAACTGATTGCGCCACAGGACGCCGAAGCGCTGCTGCGCCGCGACCTGCCGCCGTCGCAGCTCAATTCGACCTCCGACGACTACACCGACATGGGCTGGCATGCGCCGACGGCGCGTTTCTACGTCGCCCGTCCGGCGCTACGCTCCGCAAATGGCCACGTCTATCCGGCCTGGGTGATGAATGCGCTGGGCGGCATTTCGGCGACGATCGACCCGATGGTCATCTGCGCGGCGAAGACGGTTGCGCTGGCAGCCCTTCGCCTGCTGGAGGACAAAGGCGCCCGCGATGCGGCGATGGACGAGTTCGTCACCCGCACCGGCGGCGGCGTCGGCGGTTCGACCTGGATCGCGCCGCTCTGCGACTACGATCCGCCGATTGGATTTCGCTGGCCCGAATATGTCACCACCCCGCGCGGGCGCGACTGGTGGATACCGAGCAATCAAACACCCCAAGCCACCTCACGAGGAGCATCCCATGACCGTTCATGACCGCATTGTCGCCGAGCCGTTTTCGCTGCAGCGCCGCAACCCGGCCGGCGGCACCAAGCCGCTGACCGTCTGGGGCTTCGCCAACGAGACCGACATCCTGACCGACGTCCTGCTCGGCTCACCCAATTTCCTGCGCCATCTGTCGACCAGTTCGCTGTCGCGAAAGCATCTGCGCGAGGCGCCCTGCAACGTCCAGATCGCGCAGGCACAGCACAAGGACCTGGTCGCCGCTTACGAGCATTTCGGCGTCAACATCCACTGGCACGAGCCGACGCCTGAGCTGCCGATGCAGGTCTATTCCCGTGATTCCAGCGTCATGACGCCCTACGGCGCTGTCATCACCGCGATGGCCAACTGGTGGCGGCGCGGCGAGAACTACGCCGCCATCCGCACCTACGAAAAGCTCGGCATCCCGATCTACGACATGGTCACGGCAGGTACGTTCGAGGGCGGCGACTTCAACGTCATCGAGGATGGCGTGGTGCTGATCGGCTGCGGCGGCGCGCGCACGCAGGAAGAAGGTGCGCGCCAGGTCCAGGCCTGGTTCGACAAGGAAGGCTGGGAAACCCGCATCGCCTTCATCGACGAGTACTATGTCCATATCGACCTGATGGTGGTGCCGATCGCCGAAAAACTCACCGCGGTCTGCCTCGCCTGCACCGAACCCGGCATTGTCGACTGGTTGAAGGGCAAGGGCCACGAGATCATCGACGTGCCGTTCCAGGACACGATGGCGCTCGGCTGCAACTTCATGTCGCTGGGCAAGGACCGGGTGATCGCACCAACCTCCAGCCAGACGCTGATCGGCCAGCTCAAGGCCCGCGGTTTCGAAGTCGCGGCCGTCGACATGAGCGAGATTTCCAAGACCGGCGGCGGCATCCACTGCATGGCGCAGGCGCTGAAGCGCGAGCCGGCGTAAGGGACTGCGACTCTCGCCGGTATCGAAACGGCGGGCGCGGCGCCTGCCCTGGACGGGTCCGTGGTTCCGATCCAGCGCGTTGTCCGATTTTCATGAGGATGGACAACGCCCGGGATCGGTTTTACGAGTCAGCCCAACCAGCGGAGATGTTCACGTCCCCCAATGAACAAGATCGATACCCACAACAGCAAGGGTGGCGACGAGCGCTCGACCGCCACCAGCATCTTGCGGCTCGGCACAAGGTTGAAGCTCTCCCGGCAGACGCGTGGCCTGACCTTGAAGGCGCTGGCCGCCGCCGCCAACTGCTCTGAAAGCCTGCTGTCCAAGGTCGAGAACGGCAAGGTCTCGCCCTCGCTTCCCATGCTTCACCGGCTTGTCGAGGTGCTCGGCACCAACATCGGCTGGATGTTCGAGGAGTCCGATGGCGAGGAAGGCATCGTCTTTCGGGCGGGAGCGCGGCCGTTGATCGCGCTCGATCCGCTTCGGCGCGGCGAAGGCATTTCGCTGGAGCGCGTCATTCCCTATTCGCCAGGCCATCTCCTGCAGTGCAACATCCATCATATCGAGGCAGGCGGCGAAAGCGCTGGCCCGATCCGGCATGCCGGCGAGGAAGTCGGCTATCTCCTGGAAGGCGCCATTGAACTGATGGTCGGTGAAAAGACGTTTCGCCTGTCCGTGGGCGATTCCTTCGTGTTCAACTCCGAACTGCCGCACTGGTACCGCAATGTCGGCGACGAACGCGCCAGCATTTTCTGGGTGAACACGCCGGCAACGTTTTGATCTTGCGAGCCCCTGGATTCCCTTCGTCGACGCCAATTCAAGTCACTTGACAAGAAATCAAGTATCTTGAATTATGTTTGTGCGCTCAGGCGCCAGGTGAGCCCGATCAAGGGCCTTTCCGCAAAACCAAGGGGAACCGGAATGCGTCTTACCAAGATCCTTTCAGGCTGCGCCGCAGCCATCGCCATGACTCTCGCGCTTGGCTCCGCCTCCGCCATGGCCGAGACCTATGCACTCGTCACCATCAACCAGCAGGCGCTGTTCTTCAACCAGATCAATGACGGTGCCACCGCCGCTGCAAAGGCTGCCGGCGTCGACCTCGTCATCTTCAACGCCAACAATGTGCCGAGCGCGCAGAACGACGCGATCGAGAACTACATCACCCAGAAGGTCGACGGCATCATTCTCGTCGCCATCGATGTTAACGGTGTGAAGCCGGCGATCACCGCCGCCAAGGCAGCGGGCATTCCGGTCATTGCGATCGACGCGCAGATCCCGAATGGCGACAACGTCGCCTTCGTCGGCGTCGACAACACCAAGGCCGGCGAGGATATCGGCAAGTTCTACGCCGAATACGTCAAGACCAAATTGAACGGCACCGCCAAGATCGGCGTCGTCGGCGCGCTCAATTCGTTCATCCAGAACCAGCGCCTCGACGGCTTCAAGAAGGCCGTCATCGACAGCGGCCAGAAGGTCACCTTCCTCGACACGGTCGATGGTCAAAACGTCCAGGACGTAGCCCTGTCCGCCTCCGAAAACCTGATGACCGCCAATGCCGACATGACGACGCTTTATGCGACCGGGGAGCCGGCTCTGCTCGGCGCGGTTTCCGCCGTGACCAGCCAGGGTCGCACCGGCGACGTCAAGGTGTTCGGCTGGGACCTGACCAAGTCGGCTGTGCAAGGTCTCGAAGAGGGTTGGGTGATCGCCGTCGTCCAGCAGGATCCGGCTGGTGAAGGCAAGGCCGCTATCGAAGCCTTCGGCAAGCTCAAGAAGGGCGAGAAGATCGATCCGATCATCAATGTTCCGATCACCATCGTGACCAAGGAAAATGTCGGCCAGTTCAAGGACATGTTCAAGTAGTATCCTCCCCAGGCCGCCGGGCTGCGCAATGACCTGATGGTCGCCTGCGCGGCCCGGCGACCGAGTGAACATGTCGCGCCCAGAGAATTGGAACCATGATGAGCGATGGCGAGACCTACCGCGTCAGGATGACCGGTATTTCCAAACGGTACGGCCCTATCCAGACGCTGGACGATGTTTCGTTGAACCTGAAGCCCGGGGAGGTGCTCGGTCTGGTCGGCGACAATGGTGCCGGCAAATCCACCCTGAGCAAGGTTCTGTCCGGTGCCGTCATTCCGGATTCCGGCACCATCGAGATCGACGGCAAAGCCGTTTCGTTTTCCTCACCGGCCGATGCCCGTGCCGCACGGGTGGAGATGGTCTACCAGGACCTTTCGCTCTGCGACACGGTGGATGTGGCGGGCAATCTCTTCCTCGGTCGCGAGCCGCGACGCCACGTGCTCGGCGTCCCCTTTCTCGACAACAGACGCATGCATGACCAGACGCGTGAGATGCTCGACCGGCTCGGCATCGTCATTGCCGACACCAGGCTCAAGGTCGAAAACCTCTCCGGGGGGCAGCGCCAGTCGATTGCCATCGGCCGCGCCGCCTCCTTCGATCCGTCAGTGCTGATCATGGACGAGCCGACGGCCGCCCTTGCGGTGGCGGAAGTCGAGGCGGTCCTGGAGCTCATCCGCGCAGTCAGCGCCCGTGGTGTCAGCGTCATCCTCATCACCCACCGGTTGCAGGATCTGTTCCTGGTCTGCGACCGCATCCAGGTCATGTATGAGGGCCGCAATGTCGCCGAGCGCAACATCGGCGACACCAGTATCGAGGAGGTCGTCAACCTGATCGTCGGCCGGAAATTCACCGCGCGTTCGGCGCGCGCCAGCCGCGACGAGGGGGTCCAGCCATGAACGTCACCTCCGCCGGATTGGGCGCCTCGCCGCCTAAACGCGCCCACAACAGCACATGGAAGGATGTGGCGATAGCCAATGGCAGCGCCGTCTCCATCGCGCTGTTCTTCATCGTCGTTTGCGTGGTCTTCTCTCTGGTCACCGGTTCCTTCCTGACGACACCCAATCTGCTCAACATCGTGCGCCAGTCGGCGCCGCTGCTGATCGTTGCGGCTGCGATGACCTTCGTCATCACCACCGGCGGCATCGATCTCTCGGTCGGTTCCGTGCTGGCGCTGACGGCGACGCTATCGGCCGTCTTGCTCCAAGCCGGGCTGCCGTGGCCGCTCGTCGTCCTCGCCATGCTGGCGCTCGGCGCGGTGATCGGAGCCCTGCAGGGCTTCTTCATCGCCTATGAACGGATACCGGCCTTCATCGTTACGCTTGCCGGTCTCTCCGTCATCCGCGGCGTGGCGCTGCTGATCACCGGCGGCTATTCGATCCCGGTCGAGCCTACCAGCTTCTTCGTCAACATCGGCAGGGCCTGGTTTCTCGGTGTGCCGGTACCCGCACTGCTCGCCCTTGTCGTCCTGATCGTCGCCTATCTCGCCTTTAACCAGACGCCGTTCGGCCGCTATGTGACCGGCATCGGGGCCAACACTGAGGCCGTGCGCCGCGCCGGCGTCGATACACGCTTCATGACGCTCTTTGTCTATGTCCTGTCGGGCATGGCGGCGGCAGTGGCTGGCATTGTTCTTGCCGCCCGGCTCGGTTCCGGCTCGTCGAATTCCGGCCAGGGTTTCGAGCTCGATGTCATCGCCGCCGTGGTGCTTGGCGGCACCAGCCTGTTCGGCGGGCGCGGCACGATCATCGGCACCGTGCTCGGCGCGTTGACCGTCGCGGTCATCGGCAACGGCCTGATCCTCGCGCACATGTCGCCCTTCCTGACGCCGATCGTTACCGGCACAATCATCCTCGTTGCCATCTGGCTGAATTTCCGCCTGTTCAAGGGCGCAACGCGGAGCCGCTGACATGGATCATCTGTTCGACAACACGCCAAGGCAAAGGATGCCGATAGGTGTTCGCTCCGGCACCGTGATGACCGTTGCCGGCCCGGTCGCGATCGCCGACATGGGCGTGACGCTGATGCACGAGCATATCCTGCTCGATGGCGCGACATCGTGGAAATGCCCCTGTCATCCCGATGAGAAGAAGATCGCCGAACAGCCGGTCAGCATGGAGATCATCGGCGAACTGCGGATGAACCCCTACATGAACCGCGACAACGTCTCGCTCGACGACAGCGACCTGGCGCTTTCGGAACTGGCGAAGTACCGGGAGCTCGGCGGCCATACCGTGGTCGATGCGACCAATATCGGCATCGGCCGCGATCCGGAGAAGCTGGCGCGCATTGCCCGCGCCTCCGGACTGCGGATCGTCATGGGCACAGGCTTCTACCTGCAGCACACCCATCCCGACTGGTTGAAGGCTATGGACGTCGACGACGTCACTGAATTCCTGGTCAATGATGTCGGCGGCGGGGCGACGCAGCCCGAAATCATGGCCGGCATCATCGGCGAGGTCGGCGTCAGCAAGGATTTCACCGACGAGGAGCGCAAGTCGCTGCGGGCTTCGGCCCGCGCCGCGAAAATCACCGGCGTGCCGCTGACCATCCATCTGCCCGGCTGGGAACGGCTGGCGCATGACGTGCTCGACGTGGTCGAGGCGGAAGGCGCCGATCTCAGGCACACGGTGCTTTGCCACATGAACCCGAGCCACAACGATCTTGCCTACCAGAGAAGCCTTGCCGCGCGCGGCGCCTTCCTGGAATACGACATGATCGGCATGGATTTCTATTACGCCGACCAGGATGCGCAATCGCCGTCCGACGAGCAGAATGCCCAGGCGATCCGCTCGCTGATCGAGATGGGGCTGGTCGACCGGATCCTGCTTTCGCAGGACGTCTTTCTGAAGATCATGCTGACGCGCTTCGGCGGCTTCGGCTACGGCTTCATCCTCAAGCATTTCGTGCCGCGGCTGAGACGCCATGGGGTCGAGCAGTCGGCGATCGACCGCATGCTCGTCGACAATCCAACGACCGTGTTCGCCGAGGGCCTCTGAGTCGCGGCTCCAAGCAGTAAGGGAGTATACATGTCCAGGAAGAAGGTTCTTCTCGCAGGCGAGTCCTGGGTCTCGACCGCGACCCACATCAAGGGCTTCGACCAGTTTCCGACCGTGACCTATCACACCGGAGCCGACGAACTGCTGGCCGCGCTGAAGGACAGTCAGTTCGACGTCACCTTCATGCCGGCGCACGAGGCACAGCGGAATTTCCCGCAGACCATGGAAGCGCTTTCAGCCTATGACGCTGTCGTGCTTTCCGATCTCGGCGCCAACACGCTGCTGCTTCACCCCGACACCTGGATTCATTCCAAACCAACGCCGAACCGGCTGCGCTTGCTGCGCGACTATGTCGGCAACGGCGGCGGCCTGCTGATGTTCGGCGGCTACTACAGCTTCCAGGGCATCAATGGCGGCGCGCGCTATCACAAGACACCGGTCGAGGAGGTTCTGCCCGTCTCCTGCCTGCCGGTGGACGACCGCGTCGAGGTTCCGGAAGGCTATGCGCCGGTCGTTGTCGGCCCGCAGAGCCATCCGATCCTCAAGGGCCTCGGCAAGGATTGGCCGATCCTGCTCGGCTTCAACGAGGTCGTGGTCAAGGACGGTGCGGAAGTTCTCGCCACCGTGTCTTCCGATTACCGTTCGCTGCCGCTGCTGGTGACCGGCAAATATGGCCAGGGCCGCACCGTCGCCTGGACCTCGGATGTCGGCCCGCATTGGCTGCCGCCAGGCTTCATCGCCTGGAATGGCTACAAGACACTGTTCGAACAGATGCTGGGCTGGGCAACGGCCAGGGATTAGCGATGCGCGTCCATGTCGTCGGCAATGTCTGCGTCGATACGACGTTTCGGCTGGACCGGTTTCCGGCAGCGGGCGAGACGCTGAACGCATCGGAACATGCCGACGGGCTTGGCGGCAAGGGTGCGAACCAGGCGGTGGCCGCCGCCCGCACCGGAGCCGATGTCCGCCTCCACACCGCGATCGGCAACGATGCCGCCGGAACCTGGATAAGGGAACATCTGAGCCGCGATCTCGATGCCAGTCATCTGACGATGCTGCCGCTGCAGAGCGACCGGTCAACGATCATGGTCGATGCGCGAGGCGAAAACCTCATCGTCACCGGTGCCAGTTGCGCCGCCGCCTTCAATCCGCTGGCGGACAGTGGCTTCGCGCCGTCGATCGAGCACGGTGACATCGTGGTGATGCAGGGTAATCTTTCTCCCGAGACAACGACGGCCTGCCTAAGCGCGGCGCGCGACGCGGGAGCCGTTACGATCTTCAATCCGAGCCCGCTCACGGCTGGCTACGCACCGATTTTGAGCGACGTCAGCCTCGCTATCGCCAATGCAGGCGAGGCGGCGCTTCTCACCGGAGCCGCCGAACCTGCCGCGGCAGCCCGCGAGTTGATCCGGCAAGGCGCCGGAGCCGCCATCGTGACGCTTGGCGCGCAGGGCTGCCTGGTGGCCGATGGCGAAGGACGGATCGACCGGATCGCGGCGCCCAAGGTGACTGTGGTAGACACCAGCGGCGCGGGCGATGTCTTTTGCGGATGCCTCGCCGGCTGCCTTGCGGCCGGTATCGACCTCGCCATGGCAGCGCGTATCGCGGTGCGCGCCGCGGCTATTTCCGTCGGCCGCGCCGGCACGCTCGGCTCCTGCCCCGACAGGCGGGAGATGAAAATACTCATGGAAACGACGGAAGCGGAAACCGCATGACAAAATCCCCCAAATCCATCGGCTCCAAACAGGTCGCCAATGACGCGCTGCAGTCGATCTTCGGCAAAAGCAAGGTGGTGATCGGCGTCGTTCATCTGGCACCGCTGCCGGGCGCGCCGCGCTACGATGGCGAGGCGGTCGAGGTCATCTATCAGCGTGGCATTGACGACGCCAAAGCCTATCTCAACGGCGGCTGCGACGGCGTGATCGTCGAGAACCATGGCGACGTGCCGTTCGCCAAGCCAGATGATATCGGGCCTGAAACCTCCGCCTATATGTCCGTCGTCTCCGACCGCATCCGCCGAGAACTCGGTCGGCCGATCGGCATCAACGTGCTTGCCAATGCCTCCATCCCGGCACTGTCGATCGCCAGCGCCTCCGGTGCTTCCTTCGTCCGCGTCAATCAATGGGCCAACGCCTATGTCGCCAATGAGGGCCTTATCGAGGGAGAGGCAGCACGCGCCATGCGCTTCCGTGCCAGGCTTCGGGCCAACGGCATCCGGATCTTTGCCGATGCCCATGTCAAACATGGCGCCCATGCGATCGTTGGGGACCGGCCGGTCGAGGAACAAGTCAAGGACCTGGTCTTCTTCGATGCCGATGCGGTGATCGCGACCGGCCAGCGCACCGGCCACGCCGCCGACCTCGACTATATCAGGATGATCAAGGAGGCCGCTGGACTGCCGACGCTTGTCGGCAGCGGGGTGACGCCCGACAATGCCAACGACATCCTCGACATCGTCGACGGCGTCATTGTCGCCAGCTCGCTGAAATATGACGGCGTCTGGTGGAACCAGGTCGACCCGCAGCGGGTGAAGGCCTTCATCCGCGACCTCAAGCGGTGACTTTGGTGCCCGAAATCGATGGCGAGCGACTGCTCGGACGGCTCGATGCTTTCGCCCGGATCGGCGCGACACCGGCAGGCGGCGTCAACCGGCAGGCGTTCAGCGTCGAGGATCGCAACGCCCGGCGCCTGCTGGCGAAGCTGGCGATGGAGCGCGGCTTCGCGGTGTTTCAGGACGGCATCGCGAACCTCTTCGTCCGCCGCGAGGGCACGGATGCCACGCTGCCGCCGCTGCTGATCGGCAGCCACCTCGACAGCCAGCCGACCGGCGGGCGCTTCGACGGCGCGCTCGGCACGCTTGCCGCTTTCGAGGTGCTAGAAGCGCTGGAGGACGCGAAGACTGAAACCGGAATGCCGATCGAGGTCGTCGCCTGGGCCAATGAAGAAGGCAGTCGCTTCGCGCCGGGCGTGATGGGTTCCATGGCCTTCACCGGTGCGGATCCCGCCGCATGGAAATCAATTGTCGGCGCCGACGGCGCGTCCCTCGCAACGGAGATCGAGGCGACGATCGCCGCCTTGCCGGAGGCAGCCCTTCGTCCGATCGGCAAGCCGATATCAGGCTATATCGAGCTGCATATCGAACAGGGACCGTCGCTGGAAAAGGAGCGGTTGCCGATCGGTGTCGTCACCGCCGTGCAGGGCACGCGCTGGCTGGAAGTCTCCATTGAGGGCACTGCCGGTCACGCCGGTACCACCGGCCTTGCCTACCGCAGGGATCCGATGGTCGCCGCCGTTGCTGCAATGCACAGGCTGCAGACGACGATCATGCCGCCCGACAGCAGCGCGCGGCTGACTGTGGGCCGGATCGCCGCCAAGCCGGGATCGATCAACGCCATACCGCAATCCGTGGCCTTCACCGTCGACATCAGGCATCCGCGGGTAGAGCGGCTCGATGCCATCGATGCCGAGCTGCGCCAGGTCTGCGCGGCGGAGGCAGAGGCCCAGCATTGCGCGGCAACGATCAAACGATCGTTCGACATGCCCGGGGCGGCATTCTCTCCCGATATGGTCAAAATCGTCGAGGCGGCTGTCAGTTCCCTGCGGCTCCCGCACAAGCAGATGATATCGGGCGCATTCCATGACGCGCTGTTCCTCGCCCGAGTGGCGCCTGCCGCGATGATCTTCGTGCCGTGCCGCGACGGACTTAGCCACAACGAGGCGGAATATGTGGAACCTGCCTACGCAGTCACCGGCGCACGGGTTCTGCTGCATGCGACCATAGCGGCAGCCTCGCCGCGATGACCATTTAAGAACATTGTCTCTGACAGGCTGATCGCGCCGACCTCGAGCCGGCCAGCTTAACGAGCGCGGTTTCGAGGTGGCGCCGGTCGCCATTCATGCCTGCCCCCTGCCCTTTGCACCAACAAACCGTGCAGCTGTGTCCTCCCTGCCCTTGTGAGTGTCCGCAAAATGGATGAATAGTCGGGACGGTGTCCGCCCTGAAATTGCCGGCTTGCGGTTTTCAGATCGCGCCATAATCGCCGGATTTCCGAATGGCCAGTCCTGAACCGCGCAAGAGAAGAGGTCCGATCGCCACAAGGCTGCTGGCGCTCGACGCGTGGATCGATTCCTCGCTCTACGAGATCGGTTTCAAGGCGCGCCAGTTCTGGGAAGGCGCGACGATCTTCTCGCGGCGCTTCCGCGTCAACGGCTGGCGCCGTGGCATCATCGAACTGTTGAGCGAAGGTTTTACGCTCGGCGCCGGCGGCATCGTGGTGATGCTGGCGCTGGCCATCCCGGCTTTCCAGGATACAACCGGGGACTGGCGCGCCCAGGGCGACTTCGCCGTCACCTTCCTTGACCGCTATGGTAACGAGATCGGCCAGCGCGGCATCATCCAGCGCGATTCCGTGCCGGTCGACGAGATGCCCGATCACGTCATCAAGGCGGTGCTCGCCACCGAGGATCGCCGCTTCTTCGATCACTACGGCATCGATGTACTGGGCCTTTCGCGCGCCATCTTCGAGAATATGCGGGCAAACTCCGTCGTCCAGGGTGGCTCGAGCATCACCCAGCAGCTGGCCAAGAACCTGTTCCTCACCAATGAGCGCACGCTGGAGCGCAAGATCAAGGAAGCCTTCCTGTCGCTGTGGCTCGAGGCCAATCTGTCGAAGAAGGAAATCCTGCAGCTCTATCTCGATCGCGCCTATATGGGCGGCGGTACGTTCGGCATCGAGGCGGCCGCCGACTTCTATTTCGGCAAGAGCGTCAAGGACCTGAACCTCGCCGAGGCGGCGATGCTGGCCGGGCTGTTCAAGGCACCGACCAAATATGCTCCCCACATCAACCTGCCGGCGGCGCGTGCGCGTGCCAATGTGGTGCTGTCCAATCTTGTCGACGCCGGTTTCATGACCGAGGGCCAAGTCCTGCAGGCAAGGTTGCATCCAGCCGATGTCGTCGATCGCGGTGAACAGAAAAGCCCGGACTATTACCTCGACTGGGCGTTCGACGAGGTCAAGAAGATCGCCAAGCCGGGCCAGCACTCGCTTGTTGCCCACACCACCTTCGACGCCAACATCCAGAAGGCAGCGGAAGAATCGGTGGAGTTCCACCTGCGCCAGTTCGGCAAGGAATATAATGTCACCGAAGGCGCGGTCGTCGTCATCGAGACCAACGGCGCCGTGCGCGCCATCGTCGGTGGCCGCGACTATGGCGCCAGCCAGTTCAACCGTGCCACCAAGGCGCTGCGCCAGACCGGCTCGTCATTCAAACCCTATGTCTACGCAACGGCGATGGAACACGGCTTCACCCCCAACTCCATCATTTCCGGCGGCCCGATCAGCTGGGGCAACTGGTCGCCGCACAATTACAGCGGTGGATCGGCGGGCAACGTCACGCTGATCATGGCAATGGCCAAATCGATCAACACCGTGCCGGTGCGGCTGGCCAAGGACTATCTCGGTATTCCGCCGATCAAGGCCATGGCCGAGGCGATGGGCGTGGAATCGCCGCTCGAAGCGCACAAGACCATGGTGCTCGGCACCTCGGGCATGACGGTGATGGACCAAGCGACGGGCTACAGCGTGTTCGCCGACAACGGCTTCGTCGGCTCCCGGCACGGCATCACCCAACTGGTGACCCGCACCGGCGAGGTGGTTTATGATTTCGCCAAGGACGCGCCGCCGCCACACCGGGTGCTGTCGGAGCAGGCGCTCAAATCGATGAACACCATGCTGGCCGCGGTGCCGGTGATGGGCACGGCGCGGCGGGCTCAACTTCCCAACATCGTCGTCGCCGGCAAGACCGGCACGACGCAATCCTACCGCGACGCCTGGTTTGTCGGCTTCACCGGGAACTACACGGCGGCGGTGTGGATGGGCAACGACGACTTCACGCCGACCAAGAACATGACGGGCGGCTCGCTACCGGCGATGGTGTGGCAGCGACTGATGGTCTACGCGCACCAGAACATCGACCTCAAGCCGATTCCGGGTATCGACAAGCCCTTCGTCGACGAGGAGATCGCGGCCAAGGCCGAGGAAGCGCAGAAGAAGAGCGACGCGCAGGCGGCGGCCGATGCAGCCGCCGAACGGCCGCCGGTGCTGTCCAGCCGGACCACGCAGACGCTGCGGGACATGACAAGGCTGTTCCAGTCGGCGCCCGCCCTCAGTACGCCTCAACCGCCGGAGACGCTGTCGGCGCTGTGATTTTCTGATTGGGTGAGTCTTTCCGACTGGTCTGGGCGGGCAAATCCATCGGCCCGCTTGCCACAAGGCCCTGCGCCGCGATATCCCCGAGCGGCAACTCTTCGGTGTCCCCGGCCCTTCATGCTCAAAAATGCCTTCCTGACGCTGCTTTCGCTTGCCATAGCCATCGTCGGCGGTGGCGGCAGCGTCTGGTATGCGCTGAAATTCCAGGGTGGTGTCGGCGCGATCCGGATCGGCCAATGGACAGCCTTTCCCGATATCGGCACGCCGTCCGCCGATCCCTATTCCAAGGCCCGCGTGGCACGCGAGGGCGTGCTTGCGCTCGGCCGCGCCGAAGGCCTGTCCTTTGTCGCCGAGCGCGACACGGGCGGCGCCGAGCTCAAGCGCGAATGCACCTACACCATCGAGGGTGGATTTCCGACGGCGCGGTTCTGGACGCTCTATGCCGCCGACCAGTCGCTCGGCGTGGTCGAAACCGGCAAACCCCGGCTGGCGGCACTGCAATCCTATGGTGTTGTACGACAACCCGATAACTCGGTCGTCATTTCCGCCGGCCATCACCCGATGCCGGGCAACTGGCTGCTGACGGACGGCTTCGGCAGGATGTATTTCGTGCTGACCTTCTACGACACGCCGATCGCCAGCAGCACCGGCCTGTCCGACGTCTCGCTGCCGCGGATCGTAAAGGTCGGCTGCGATGCGTAGTTTCTATGCGGCGATGCGCAGGCTTCTGCATGCCGTCCTGCTCGGCCTGCTCGGCGCCGGCATCGTGCACATCGCCGTGCTGCTTCTGGTGCCTGAATTTTCCGAACGCGATGCCTGGTCGCGGCTGTCCATGGCGTCGGATCTCTACAGGATGACGCGGCTCGATGCCGAGGCCGGTGGCGCGCCCGTGGTGAAATCCGTCGACCCGCTGTTTTACGCGACAGCGTGCCGGTTCGACCTGGGCGAAGGCATGGTCCGCATCAAGGCGCCAGGACATGTCCCGTTCTGGTCAGTGTCGGTCTATGACCGCAGCGGCCACAACATCTATTCCTTCAACGACCACACCGCGACCGGCGGCGTGCTGGATGCCGTCGTGCTGACGCCGGCGCAGATGATCGACGTGCGCAAGGACCTTCCCGAGGACCTTCAGGGAGCGATCTTTGTCGAAGCACCGATCGAGGAAGGCATCTTCGTCATCCGCGCCTTCGTGCCCGATGACAGCTGGAAGCCGATCGTATCACGCTTCTTCGAGCAGAGTTCCTGCGAGCTGCAGGACTTCTAGTGATGCGGGACCGGCTTCGTCCCTGGCGACCCCGGCTTGTCAGGATCGACCGGCCGCACTTCGCCGGCATGAGACCGCTCGTAGCGGATGCCGGGAAAGATGATCACCGCCGCCGGAATTTCGGCGGCTTGCTTTGCTCGATTGTTTGGTGCCGTACGCGGCACGAAAGACAGTACCATGCCCATGGTTCGCGCATTCCTCTCGGTTTCCCCGGAGCACAACGCAACGCCTCCAAATATCATTAAGGCCGGCAGAGGGTTAACGGAGCGCTAACGGATCGTCGCTAACTTGATCTTTGTTCTTGGCGCTCGCGAAACCGACACAGTCCCGGTCGAGCGTGCCCAAGCTTGTGTCGAGTACGGGCGTATCCTTCGTGTCATCTTCGGACTTCAGGCAAATCGCGGTACGAAAAGACTCGGGAAAGGCCGAAAGGCTGTTCCGCGCCGCAGTGTCGGCGTTCTGCTCGCTCACCCGCCCTTCACGCCGTGAGATCGGCCAACTCGAAGACCTGACGCTGCCGCTGTTCGACAATGTGTCCGTCGAATCCCGCCGTTACGTGGCGGCCGCCCTTTCCGAATGCGAATATGCCCCTGCGGCACTGGTGCGCCGTCTCTGCGAGGAACCGGTCGACATTGCCGCGCCGTTGCTCATCCGCTCACGCGCCGTCAACGACATCGATCTCATCGCGCTTATCGGGCGACATGGCCTGCCGCATGCCCGCGCCATTGGGCGCCGCAAGGGCCTGAACCCGACCATCGCCGATCTGATCCGGGCGCTGGAAAGGCCAACTCTGGTGCGCGTGCGGGAGCCGGAGGCGAAAGCCATCGCAGCAGACGAGATGGTGTCGGTGAGCACGGAAACGGCCTCCGACGAGCCCGCCCGAGAACAGGCGCTCGGCATCGCAGCCGAGAATGCACGGCGCAGGCTGCGCTCGATGATGCGCACGGGCGACGAGACGGCAGCGACGAACGCCGATCTATTCACAGGCGCCGACACCTATGTGAAATTGCGCGAGACAGCGCTGACGGGAAACGCCGCGTTCTTCCAGACCGCGCTCGCCGATGCGCTCGATATCGATTTCTCGATCGCGCGATCGCTCACCGCCAACCATAACTACGCATCGCTGCTTGCGGCATTGCGCTCGCTGGACCTCAGCGAAGACAAGGCCTTCCTGATCGCCGTTGCCGTCTACCCCAGCCAATTCCCACATCCTCAAGCTATCCGCACCTTCCTCGACCGCTACCGCCAGCTGCATCGCGAGGCGGCCCAGGACAAGGTGCGGCACTGGAAAGCCGAAACCCTCTCGAGGGTGGTTCGCGACGCCGCACCGGCAAACAGCGATACCCGCATGGCATCGAACAGCGACGATGCGGCTGAGACCTCCGGCCTCAGGGCGTCTTCACGGAAATAAGTTCCTCGACAGGCACGGTGCCGGCCTCGATCTCGACCACCCAGATGTCGGGATCGAACTTCTTTTCCCGTTCCAGCCTGGCATCGAGCACTGCGGCATCGTCGCCGGCTCCGAGCAGACTGAAAAACCGGTCGTCGGGCTTGGCCGAATCGTAGCTTGTCTGCGGTGCCGGCCCGAACAGGGCAACCTCGCCCAGCCTGCCCCGCGCCAGGACGAAGACAGCGCCGGCTTCGGTCGCGCCACGCTTGACCACGGCGGCAAATCCGCCGGCGCCGAAAACCCGGCGCAACAGGGCCGAGACCCACAGATCCGATGTGACGCGCATGAGAGAACTCCGCTAATGCATGTCGCCCAAAAGTGGCCCCGGTTTTGGGACAACGACATGCATGAAAACAAGGCAAGCGGGTTCTGTATCGATATTTGCGCCGCTCGGCGAGCCGTCGTTTCGGCCGTCAGTTGGTCAGGCCGATCTCGCGCATCTTGACGTAGACGATCTCATCGGGGTCGCCCGTCTGCGGCAGCCCGAACAGCGACTGGAATTCCTTGATCGCCGCCTTGGTGCGCGCGCCGACGACGCCGTCCAGTTGCATGTCGTCATTGCCGAACGCCTTGAGCCCGGCCTGGATCTTGACGATGCGGGCATCGGGCGCTTGCGTCGCGGCGTTCGACTCGGCGGCATTCGCCTGCCCCGAATTTGTTTGCAAAGACACCGGAACGGCGGCCGGCATATCCGGGCGCGGCTGCGGCCTGGGTACGACGGAAGCGGTTTTCGGCGTCGCGCCCAATTGATCCAACAGAAGCGCATCGATCTCGCCGGATGCGTTGAGCCCGACCTTCTGCTGATAGGCCTGGATGGCCTTGCGCGTGTTGGGCCCGGAAATGCCGTCGACCGTTCCGGAATAGAAATCGAGATCCTTCAGTATGCCTTGCACCTGCTCGACCACCGGGTCACCTTTGATCGGCGCCGGCGCGCCGGATGGCCGCACGATGTTGAATGTCGTCTCCGGTTCGTCGGATGCAGCGCGCGGAAAGCCCTCGATGCTGCGGGTCGCGAAAAACGCGCCGGCATGAGGGAACGGCTGATACCACAAGGCATTGGCGGAAACGTAGAACAACGTCACCAGGAATGCGGTCGAGCCACCCACCAGGACAGGATTGCGCGAGATCATGCCACCGACGGCGACGGCGCCGTC
The DNA here is from genome assembly GCF_001425625.1 of Mesorhizobium sp. Root102. Taxonomy (GTDB): domain Bacteria; phylum Pseudomonadota; class Alphaproteobacteria; order Rhizobiales; family Rhizobiaceae; genus Mesorhizobium. The sequence goes on from NZ_LMCP01000001.1 coordinate 141,120, forward strand.
CTGAAAGGCATTGCTGCGGCGCTTGACCGCCTTAGGCTGTTTTGCGGAGCGAGCCATTTCTGTCCCCTTTCGCCATGGCCACAGGCATCGTCAGCACGCCGGCCTTCTCCGCCTGATGCCCCTTCGGTCCGTTCACCGGCAGGCTGATGGTCACCGTGGTGCCCTCGCCCGGCATGCTTTCAATGGACATCGTGCCTTCGTGCAGCGCCACCAGGCCCTTGACCAACGACAGGCCGAGACCGGTCCCCTCGAAACGGCGGGTATAGTCGTTCTGGATCTGCATGAAGGGCTTGCCGAGATTGGCAAAATCCTCCTCGGCGATGCCGATGCCGGTGTCCCTGACCCAGAAATGCAAGCGCGAGCCGATCCGCTTGGCGCCGACGACGACATCGCCGCCATCGGGGGTGAATTTGATCGCATTGGAGACGAGGTTGATGAGCATCTGCTGCACGGCACGCTGATCGGCATTGATGTCGCCGGCGTCCGGCGCGATCTGCGCCTGCAGATGGATGTTCTTGGCCTGCGCCTGCAGTTGCATCATCGACTGGCACATGTCGACCGCTTCCGCGAACCGGAACGGCTCCGGTTCGGTCGCATAGACGCCCGATTCAATCCTGGACACGTCGAGTATCGAGGTCACGACTGCAAGCAGATGCTGGCCCGAATCCCTCACAAGGCCGACATATTCCTTCTGGCGCGGATCCTTGAAGGCGCCGAACATTTCATGCAGCAGCATGTCCGAGAAGCCGATAATGGCATTCAGCGGCGTGCGCAATTCGTGGCTGACCACCGCAAGGAAGCGCCCCTTCGCCACCTCGGCGGACGCGGCCGCTTCATTGGCCGCCGCCAGATCCTCGCGCAGCCGGGCAATCTCGTCATTCTCGCGCAGGACAAGCGTGAAGACGTCGCCCTGTTCCTCGGCTCGCACCAGATCGAGCGAGAACGGCCGATAATTGTCGGCCGTCATGCGACTGTCATTCTGGCCATTGCCGTTCTGGGGCAGCCTGATGCGTAATTCGAGCCGGCGCGACAACGCGCCGTCGCGCATGTCAGCCAGGGCGCTGAGATAGGAAACGCGATCCGACAGATGGACGCGATCGAAAAGGCCGCTTCCGGACAGCAATTCGGGCGGCAATTTCAAAAGCGTGCGCGCCTTTGGCGAAGCGTCCAGAACCTCGCCATGACGGGCGACGCGCAAGATCACCGCATCGATGATGTCTTCAAGCCGGTCGGCAGTGTCGACCACATCAGCCGCATCGGCCGTGTTTCGAAACGCCGATGCGCGCGGGATCAGCGTGAGCGCCCAGGCCAACGGCACCAGCCAGTGCCACGCCGCGATCTGCGCTCCTGCGAACGGGAACACGGTTCCAGCCAGAGGCTGAGCCAGGATGGCGACCGCGGCCGACAGGGCTCCCCACAGTGCCGCGCGCCGTGAGGCGCCGATCCACCAGGCTTCGAATGGCAGCGCCACGACAAGCATGGCGACAGGCGAACTCAGCCCGCCCGCGGCGGCAATGAGACTGCCGAGAGAAATGCCCGCCACTGCCAGGGCGATCCGACTCGCCATCGCCATCCTGCCGGTCGCCGCCACCAGCAAGGCGACGAACCAGCACAGGCCAAAGGCCGCGAAGATGGCGGCCATGGTGACGGCGGCGCCCATGCCCGAAGTGACCAGCGTGACCGCGGCACCCGCGGCAAAGAAAGGAGCAGCGAGCATGACGCCGATGAAGCGGCGCTGGCGCTCGCGGTCGCCTTGCCCAAGGATGGACGGATGGACCATACGTTCGCAACCGGCGGCAATCGCGCCAGGCAATTCAACGTATCTGGCCTTGATTGAACTCAACTCAACGCACCCGTAATCGTCGTGGACAGCTCTGCCCTGCAGATCTTTCTGGTTGGCTTTGAAACTCGCATCCAGCGTTTAAGGAATGGATAAGGCAGGGCCGACCAAAGCCCCGGCCTGCGGCAAATATCGGGATGCCGGCAGCCGAAAGCCCGGGCAAATGCAGCCATAGTAAACGGAGGGTTATTCGGCGACGGTGCCCATCGGGTGGGAGCATGCGGCACCTTGACTCCGAGATTTCAAGAAAAATACAGGAAAAACATGGAGATAGATGGTTATCGTATGTTAAGGAAACTCGTTCGGATTTGAGACAAATCGTTTGCACAACGGCTCGTTTCGAATTTGCCTAAAATTTGAGGAAAATTGTCGCTTTGCCTGCAAGCCGTCCTTTGCGCCTGTGTGCCAACATCCTGCCACAAAAGAGGTCATGCCATATGGACGCATGATCCGGTCACGACGAGAGGGCAAGGGCATGTTCTTTTTGATGAGAATGGCTTTCTGGTTTTCGCTGGTGCTGCTGGCGTTGCCATTGAGTGTCGGTTCCGATGAAGCGGGGCATGAAAGCGTCGGGCCGATCCAGGCCTTGTTTGCGGCACGCGAGGCAGTTGGCGACATCGCCGGCATTTGCGAGCGCAAGCCCGATGTCTGTGAAACTGGCAAGTCCGCGATGCACACCATCACCGCGCGCGCCAAGGAGACCGCCAAGATCGCGGCAGCAATGCTGGACGACAAGTCCACTGCCGGCCCCGATACATCGACGATGACTGGCAGCGTGCCGGAAGAAATCGTCTTGCCCGAGACAGTCAACCTGCCGACGCAGAATTAAGCCGTTTTCGACGGCGCACCGCGGGCTGTCTGCCCTCTCGACACCCGCGGTGTCCTTGTTTTTTCCGTGACGCGGAGCCGCCGCGTGACTATATCCGGCATTATGACCACGACGATCCAGACGATCCGCGACGACTTCTCGTTCCTTGAGGAATGGGAAGACCGCTATCGTTACGTCATCGAACTCGGCGAGGCCTTGCCGCCGTTTCCTGACGAGCAGCGCAGCGCCACCAACAAGGTGCCGGGTTGTGTCAGCCAGGTCTGGCTGACCACCGAACGCGGAGCTGGGGCCGACCCGGTCATCACCTTCACCGGCGATTCGGACGCTCATATCGTGCGTGGGCTGGTCGCGATCATGCTGGCGCTGTTTTCCGGCAGGACCGCCAGCGAAATCCAGAAGACCGATGCGGAAGCGACATTGAAAGAGCTCGGCCTCGACGAGCATCTGTCGCCGCAGCGCGCCAACGGCCTTCGCTCGATGGTCAAGCGTATCAAGCGCGATGCCGAGGTGGCGCTCAAGCAGACCGCCTGAGCGCGTTTCACACTCTTCCTGGAATTGCTCTACTCGATCAGCGCGTTGCCGCCCCGCAAAATCAAACGGCGCCCGAAGGCGCCGTTTATCGATTCGGTCTGGCTGGCTGCGATTACCGCGCCTTGCGCTTGCGGCCGAGACCCATCTTCTTGGCGAGCTGGGACCGGGCAGCCGCATAGTTGGGTGCAACCATCGGATAGGTCGGGTCGAGGTTCCACTTTTCGCGATACTGATCCGGCGTCAGGTCATAATGGGTCATCAGATGGCGCTTCAGCGACTTGAACTTCTTGCCGTCTTCGAGGCAGACGATGTAGTCGTCATGAACCGAGCGCTTCGGGTTGACCGCCGGCTTTTGCTTGTCGGCAGGCGGCTGTTCGGCGGTTCCGCCCACACGCCCGAGTGCGGCATGGACATCGGATATCAGGTTCGGCAATTCGCCGACCGGCACGGGATTGTTGCTGACATAGGCGGCCACCACATCGGCGGTCAATTCGATCAGCGCATCGCTGTTTCTGGAAGGTGTTTCGACAATATCCATGGTCTTCAGGCCCCAACAAGAGTTACTCGATCCGCGCCCTTTTTTACAGGCAGGGCATTGCACGAACTTTGTGCAGGTAGAGCTTCTGCGATTCGTGTCGCGGGCACATCAATGAGCCTGCGCGCCAAGTAAGTCAATTCGACCCTTGCGCTATATTGAACGATGTTGGTCAATTATTCCCGGATCAGCTTCAATCTTTCGTGCATTGTGCAATTTATCGATATTTCGCGCGCCAACCAGCAACGGCTGACGCGACGTCAGCTCGTCGTTACATTCGCGGCAACTCACAAAGCGGGTTTCAATGCTTGATTTTGCTTGGCTATTGCACGCGCAAACTTGGTTGTTCATATCTGCCCACAAAACCACAGGTTGCCGCCGTCGAGCAAGCAATCAGGGACATCTCTGTCATCCGGCCGGATCGGTTAACCGCGCCGCGTCAATCAATGCGGGGTTATGTATTTGCCGTAGGCCCACCCGGTGACGAAGTTGCCGTTCTGGGCCGGGTCATGCCAGATTTCGCACCAACGATAGCGAACCTTCTGTTCCTGCTTCCACGCCGGCTGGTTGGCGATGTCGAGCAGGTTTATCCCGCCGGTGCATCGTCCGGTCATCTGCAGAACGGTCCCATTCGGGTATGCCGCCTGCTTCTGGGACGTGCCCGAAGGGTATTTGCGCACATTGAGCGTGTCGCCGAACGGCACATTGGCCACTTGCCAAGCCGCGAATACGGTCGCATGAGACTGGCCGGCAAAGGCCAGAGTTAGCGAAGCAACGGCGAAAGCCGCAGCAGTCCGAGACCGAACAGTCATCATCTTTCCTCCCGGCTCATCTCCTGGAGCCGACACAACCCATAGACTGCGGCTCTTGAACCCGCCCTGATCGGTGTGTTCATTTGCCATTCAAGATACTTCCAAAGCGAGACGCAATGACCAAGACATCCGTATTTCCGATCGTCAGCCCGCCAACGCCCGAGAAGCGGCCGGTTTCCGACACACATCACGGCATCACGCGAACCGACGACTATGCCTGGCTGCGCGCCGACAACTGGCAGGAGATGTTCCGGGACCCGTCATTGCTAGATGCGGGGATCCGAGCTGAGCTCGAGGCGGAGAATGCCTACCAGTCAAAGCTGATGGCCGATACGGTCGAGATGCAGAAGCAGCTTTTCAAGGAGATGAAGGGCCGTATCAAGGAAGACGATTCTTCCGTGCCGATGAAGGATGGGCCCTATGCCTATGGTTCGTCCTTCAAGCTTGGCGGCGAGCAGCCGCGCTATTTCCGCATGCCGCGCGACGGCGGCGCCGAGCATATCCTGCTCGACGGCGACGCGGAGGCCGCAGGCAAGGCCTATTTCCGTCTTGGCGGTGTCGACCATTCGGCCGACCACACCAAGCTGCTGTGGGCATTCGACGACAAGGGCTCCGAATTCTACACGCTTCGCGTGCGCGACCTTGCCGATGGCAAGGAGCTTGCCGACCAGATACCCGACACCGGCGGTTCAGGTATCTGGAGCGCCGGCAATGACGGCTTCTTCTATACGCGACTCGACCCCAACCACCGGCCGTCCAAGGTCCTGTTCCATGCGCTGGGCGACAGCCCGCAAAGCGATCGGCTGATTTATGAGGAAACCGATCCCGGCTTCTTCATGAATGTCGACGGCACCCGCAACAACGAATGGATCATGATCGGCATCAACGATCACGAAACTTCGGAATACCGCCTCTTGAGCGCCAGCGATCCGTTTGCCGAACCGAAACTGGTCTCGCCGCGTGAGATTGGCCTTCAGTATGACCTTGAAGAAGGGGGCGACATCTTCTTCATCCTGACCAATGCCGATGGCGCCAAGGATTTCAAGATCATGACGGCACCGGCGAGCGATCCGGTCCGTGCCAACTGGCAGGAACTGGTGCCGCATGAACCCGGGCGACTGATCCTGTCGGTGATCGGCTTCAGGGACCACATGGTCCGGCTCGAACGCAAGGAAGGCTTGCCGCGCATTGTCGTGCGCGACCGCAGCAGCGGCGAGGAGCATCATCTGTCCCTAGACGAGGAGGCTTTCTCGCTCGGCCTGTCGGGTTCCTATGAGTACGATACCGAGATCATGCGCTTTTCCTACTCGTCGATGACGACGCCGGCCCAGGTGTTCGACTACAATATGCGCACCCGCGAGCGGGTGCTGCTGAAAACCCAGGAGGTGCCGTCCGGCCATGACGCGGAGCACTATGTCACCAGGCGGCTGATGGCGCCGGCCAGCGATGGCGAACTGGTGCCGATCTCGCTCTTGCACCACCGCGACACGCCGCTGGATGGATCCGCACCGTGCCTGCTTTATGGCTACGGCTCCTACGGCATCACCGTGCCGGCCGCCTTCAACACCAACTGGTTCTCGCTGGTCGACCGCGGCTTCGTCTTTGCCATCGCTCACGTCCGCGGCGGCAAGGACAAGGGCTATGGCTGGTACGACGACGGCAAGCGGGCGCACAAGATGAACACGTTCACCGATTTCATCGCCGTCGCGCGCCATCTGGTGACCGAGCGCTACACGGCGCATGACAGGATCGTCGCGCAAGGCGGTTCGGCCGGCGGCATGCTGATGGGCGCCATCGCCAACATGGCGCCGGATTGTTTCGGCGGCATCGTCGCCGAGGTTCCTTTCGTCGATGTGCTCACCACCATGCTCGACGCGAGCCTGCCGCTGACGCCGCCGGAATGGCCTGAATGGGGCAATCCGATCGCGTCAGCCGACGACTATCGAACCATCGCCGCCTATTCGCCCTACGACAATGTCGCAGCGCTCAACTATCCGCCGATCCTGGCGCTGGCCGGTCTCACCGATCCGCGCGTCACCTATTGGGAGCCCGCCAAATGGGTGGCGCGGCTGCGCGAGCGCAAGAGCGGCGACAATCCGGTGCTGTTCAAGATCAACATGGATTCCGGTCATGCCGGTGCCTCCGGCCGGTTTTCGCGGCTGGAGGAGATCGCCTACACTTATTCGTTTGCACTGAAGGTGATGGGCAGGGCGCAGCTTACTGGAGAAATCGTCCGATGATCGATCTCGCTACCTTGATTGCCTATGTCGCGGTTGTGCTCGGCTTCGTCTTTATTCCGGGTCCGGCCACGCTCCTTACCATAGCGCGGGCAACGAGCTCCGGAACCAAGGTTGGCATCGCGACCGGCGCCGGGATCGCTGCCGGCGACGTGTTTCACACCGTCATGGCGATGGTTGGCATCTCGGCGATCATCGCCACGTCGGCGGCGCTGTTCAGTATCATAAAGTACATCGGCGCGGCCTACCTGGTTTATCTCGGCATTCGCGCGATCATCGAGAAAACACCAGCCAACCCGGCTGCCGGTGCGCTCGCGATCTCCGCCGGCAAGGCGTTTCGACAGGCTGTCCTGACCGAAGTGCTCAACCCCAAGACCGCGCTGTTCTTCCTCGCTTTTCTGCCTCAGTTCGTGCGGCCTGAAAACGGATCGGTGATGCTTCAGTTGACCATATTGGGGGTTATCTTCGTCTTACTCGGCTTTTTCAGCACGGTCGTCTTCGCGGCGAGCGCCGGTCGGCTCGGCGCGTTCCTGCGCCGAAATCCGACAGTGCTGAAGTGGCAAGGCAAGGTTGTTGGCGGCATCTACTGCGCTCTGGGTATTCGGCTCGCGCTGCAGCAGCGTTGACCTTTTCATCCCTATTCGCCGTCGGTCAGCGGAACGGGTCGCGAACCGACCGCCGCTGTTCCTCGACGGATTTCCAATGTCATGAGTTTTTGATTTGCGTATAATCTTTTCCGAGGCTTCATTTCGCGGTCATGCGCCGCGATTTTCTGCTCGCAATTGCCACCATCGCGCGCTACCCAATGCCCGGCTTTTCAAAGCCGCGACTGCCAGTACTGTCTCGCAAGGGTCCGCCATGCTGCTCGTTGACGTCTATCTCGACAAATCGTCCATCCAGGGCATCGGTGTGTTTGCCAGGGCCCACATTCCGCGCGGCACGCTGATCTGGAAGTTGGACCCGAGATTCGATCGGATCATCGACGTGGAAACTTATGAGAGCGAAAGCGGATCGGTGAAGAACTATCTCGACCGCTATTCCTACCCCGACCGGCGCGACCCGAACTACATCGTCTTCGAAGCCGACGACGCCCGCTTCATGAACCATGCGGATGAGCCGAATTGCGACGTCTCCTCACCTGAGGAAACATACGCCTTGCGCGATATCGCGCCTGGCGAGGAACTGACCTGCGACTACAATCATTTCTTTGAAACCGGCTTCGATTTCCTCGGCGACCGCCACCTGTCGCCGGAAAACTAGCTCGCCGGCTTTTTGCGCGGCGGATAGCCGTTTGGATGCGGCGGTACCGCCTTGAGGTAGGCGGCGATGGCCGCACGGTCCTCGGGCGCGAGTTCGGCCATGTTCCGCTGCACGTCGACCATGGCGCCGCCGACGGAATCGAAATCAGGCGTGAAGCCGGTTTCGAGGTAGTTGGCGATGTCGGCTTCCGACCAATCGCCGATACCGCCTTCGCCCGATGTGATGTTCGGCACGACGCCGCTGCCCTCGGCGGCCACGGCGCCGGCCAGCCACGCGTTCTTTTTCGTACCGCCTGCAAAATCGCGCGGCGTGTGGCATTCGCCGCAGTGCCCCGGCCCTTCGACCAGATAGCGGCCGGCCATCACCGGGCCAGGCGTGCCATCGGGCAAGGGAACGACCGGCTGGTCGCTGAGATAGAGCAGTTTCCAAAGGCCGATGCCGCGGCGGATGTTGAAGGGGAAGCTGAGCGAGTTCGCTGGCGCCTTGCCGGCGACGGCCGGTAGCGTCTTCAGGAAAGCATAGAGGTCGGCAATGTCGGCCGGATTCATGCGCGCGTAGGATGCATAAGGAAAGGCCGGATAGAAGTGTTCGCCCGAGGGCGACACGCCCTTCAGCATGGCATTGGCGAGGTTCTCGACAGACCAGGCGCCGATGCCGTCCTTGGGATCCTGCGAAATATTGGGCGGCACGAAGGTGCCGAACGGCGTCTTCAGTTCGAGGCCGCCGACCAGTTGAAGGCGGGCGTCACCCTGCGAGCCCGGCTTCGAATGACAGGATGTGCAGCCGCCGGCATAAAAAATGCGCTTGCCCCTGGCGGCATCGCCAGGGCCGAGTTGCGCCACAGTTTCAGCATCCAGCCTTACCGGCGCCGACAGCAGCCATCCGGCAACCGCGCCGACGCCGCCCAGAACGAGGACGGCGCCGACGAGTTTTCTCAGCAAGGGCATCGGCCGCGATCAGCCCTTTTTCACCCTGTAAGTTTGATGGCAGCTGGCGCAGTCACCGCCGATGGTGTTGAGCTGCGTCGTCAAGGCATCAACATCGGCTGGCGGCGCCGCGACCGCGGCCTTGACGTCGGCCAGAAGCTTGTCCTCGGCCGCATTGAAGCCGACCTTGTCTTCCCAGATTTTTGGCGAGGCCGTGGTGTCGCCCGTATCGCTGCCGGCCGGGAACAGCGCCTCGGCATTGAACTTCTCGGCATTGGCTTGCAGCGCCTGCAGCGCCGTCAGTACGGCCGCGGCGTCGAAGGATTCTTCACCTTTGACAACCTTCGACAATCCGCCGGCAATCTTTCCACGTTCCTTCATCAGAGCCTGCCGGTCGAGGATCGGATCGGCGGAGGCCACCGAACCGGCAAAGGCGAGCATAGAGATGGCGAGGACAAGCTTTCTCATTCAATTGGCTCCATGATGAAGGTATTCGGACAGGGCGTTAACCGACGCTGCCAGGGCGTTAACGGACGCTGCGTGGGGAATATTCCCTTCCCCCGGATGATTTTTCTCAAACCTTTACGAAGACCTCGACGCCAAAAGAAAAGCCCCGGGGATGCCGGGGCTTTCTGAAAATCGGTCACTTCGCCTTTTCGTACAATTCCAGCACGTGATCCCAGTTGATCAGGCTGTCGACGAACGCCTCGAGATATTTCGGCCGAGCGTTGCGGTAGTCGATGTAATAGGAGTGTTCCCAGACATCGACGCCGAGGATCGGCGACGCGCCATGGACGAGCGGGTTCTCGCCATTCGGCGTCTTCGAGATCGCCAGCTTGCCATCCTTGACCGAGACCCAGGCCCAGCCGGAGCCGAACTGTGTCGTGCCGGCGGCAATGAAGTCGGCCTTGAACTTGTCGTAACCACCGAGATCGCTATCGACCGCCTTCTGCAGGGCGCCCGGCAATTTGTTGCCGCCGCCGCCCTTCTTCATCCACTTCCAGAAATGGATGTGATTGTAGTGCTGGGCGGCATTGTTGAAGAGACCGGCATTCTTGCCGAACGACTGCTTGACCACCTCTTCGACCGACAGATCGCCCATGCCGGCTTCGGCGGCGAGCTTGTTGCCGTTGTCGACATACGCCTTGTGGTGCTTGTCGTGGTGATATTCCAGGGTCTCTTTCGACATGTAAGGCTGCAAGGCCTCATAATCGTAAGGCAAAGCGGGCAATTCAAAAGCCATGGATGGTACTCCCTCATGGAAAAATCCGGTGTCGATACCGGACTAAGATAGCGCTGGAACGGGTTGGGACAACTCCGGGATGAAGCGTCGATCACCTTTTTATCCGCTCAGGCGGCGGAAGTCGAATGCGCCCAATCCCAATAGAGTTCGCGCGCCTTCTTGGCCACCGGCCCGGGTTGCAGGTTGCGGTCTTCGATACGGGTGATCGGCACCACCTTGGAATGGTTTCCGGTTGAGAAGATCTCGTCCGCTTCGAGGAAATCGCGCACCGACAGCGTCTTTTCCGTGGTCTTGAAGCCATACTCACCAAGCAGCGTTATCGTGCGCGAGCGGGTGATGCCGGAGAGGAACGTGCCGTTCGGCGCCGGTGTAAAGACATGACCGTCCTTGACCAGGAAGATGTTCGAGGTTCCAGTCTCGGCGACGTTGCCCAGCATGTCGAGCACCATTGCGTTGTCGAAGCCTCGCATCTTGGCTTCGAGAATGGCACGACCGTTGTTGGGGTAGAGGCAGCCGGCCTTGGCGTTGGTCGGCATGGTTTCGATGGTCGGGCGCCGGAAAGGCGATACGGTCACCGAAAAGCCGGTCGGCGGTATCATCGGTGATTCGTAGAGGCAAAGGCAGAAGCGGGTCGACGCGGGATCGGCCGGCACGCCCATATAGCCGCCGTGCTCGGCCCAGTACATCGGCCTGATGTAGACCGCAGTCTTGCCGTCGAACTTCTTCAACCCATCCCACGTCAGCCCAACGATCTTGTCGGCAGTCATCGACGGCTTGAGACCGAGTGCAATCGCCGAGGAATTCACCCTGGCGGCATGAAGCTCGAGGTCGGGGGCGACGCCTTCGAACCAGCGGCCGCCGTCGAACACGCTGGTGCCGAGCCACATGGCGTGGCTGCGCGGTCCCAGAATGGCGACATTGCCCTCGTGCCAATCACCATCGACGAAAGTCCATGTCGCGGATTGCGCCGCAGCCGCCAGTGTCATCGTGTTATCCCGTCTCAATCGATCTCGTGTGACAGCTATTGGAAGATGCTTTGGCGGGCGCCGTCAACCGGCATCAAGGAGTTTTGTTGAGGCCAGAGACGGAGCGCGATGCAATCAAGGCTTGCACCTTGTCGCGCCTGCCCTCAAAACTGTTATCATGCAATACACCGCCTATGTCTTCGACGCCTATGGCACGCTGTTCGACGTGCATGCCGCCGTGCGCCGCCATGCCGACCGGGTCGGGGCGGACGGCCAATTGTTGTCCGAGATCTGGCGCGCCAAGCAACTCGAATATTCCTGGGTGCGCACGCTGATGGGCGCCTATGTCGATTTCTGGCAGTTGACCGAACAGGCGCTCGATTTCGCCTTGCGCAAGGTTCCCTCGGCCGACCCCGGCCTCAAGGCGACATTGCTGGATGCCTACTGGCGGCTGGATTGCTATCCGGAAGTGCCGGCCGTACTCAAGGCGCTCAAGGCCTCCGGAGCGCGGCTGGCGATCCTGTCCAATGGCTCGCCCGAAATGCTGCAGGCGGCGGTCAAGTCCGCCGCGCTCGACCAAGTCCTCGACGATATCTATTCCGTCGATACGGTGCGGCGCTTCAAGACCGATCCGGCGGTCTACGACATGATCGCCACCGGCTGGCGCCTCTATCCCGGCGCGGTATCCTTCCAGTCCTCCAATCGCTGGGACATCGCCGGCGCCACCAAGTTCGGTTTTCGCACGGTGTGGATCAACCGTTCCAACCAGCCCGAAGAATACCGGGACTTCCCACCGGCCCTGATCCTGCCATCGCTCGAAGCTTTGGTGCCGGGTAGCTAAGATCTGTGGCCCTGGCGCCACAGTGGCCTCGCGGTCACAGCTTCGCCTTTGTTTGTCCACCTTCAGGCCAGAATCGGAACCGCCTATCGCCCCAGGTGTTGTCAGGCACCCGCGCAACGGTCGGCGAATTCATGCTTTGTTGCGATTTGAGACTTAAAGAAGGCAACCATGTCCAAAACCGAAATCGAATCTCTTCGCCTGAGCCGTCGCGGCTTTCTCAACGCCGCAGCCTTGGGCGCCGCTTCGATCGCGGTTTCCGCATGCGCCACCACCGGGCCGGGGCCGGTCGAGCCGCCTCCGCCAACCTATGTCGAGCCGCCCCTGCCCGACTATGCGACGATGTACGCGGCCGTCAGCGATGGCGGTTTCGACCTTCCCGCCATACCGTTCGACAAAATCGATCCGCAGTTCCTGCGCCAGATCGTTCCCGATCCGACGGGGCAGAAGCCCGGCACCATCATCGTCGACACGACCGGACACCATCTCTATCTCGTGCGCCCGGGCGGCCAGGCGATCCGTTACGGCGTCGGTCTCGGCCGCGCCGGCTTCGAATGGTCCGGCGACGCCGTGGTCCAGTGGAAGCAGAAGTGGCCGAAGTGGACGCCGCCGGATGAAATGATCGCCCGGCAGCCGGAATTGAAGCCGTACAGCGCCGACAATGGCGGCATGCCCGGCGGCTTGAAGAACCCGCTCGGTGCGCGTGCGCTCTATCTTTTCCAGGGCAACGTCGACACGCTCTACCGCCTGCATGGCTCTCCGGAATGGAAGTCGATCGGCAAGTCGGTCTCTTCAGGCTGCGTGCGCCTTATGAATCAGGACATTATCGACCTCTATGACCGCGTGCCTTCCAAGACGCCGGTCATCGTGACCAGCGACGCCAGCCAGCCGATGGTGGCGACGGCCAACCGCCAGGCGATCCCGATCGACGCCGGCGTGCCGGACGGATCGGTGCTGCTCGGCCCGGTAAAGGCAGTGACAGACGCGGTCTTCTGATCAGGCGAAGGAGCGGCGGATTCGGCGCTCCTTCCACCGGATGATTGTCCTGAAACGATATCGATTCTGCGTCTGCCGAGATCGGTCTGTTGACTGGCGCCCCACTGCGATATTCTTGCGCGATGAAACTCAGCCAGAGCATACGGTTCTGCACGTCCGAAGACGGTACCCGCATCGCTGTCGCATCCTGCGGAGAGGGAAAGGTGATCGTGCGGGCGGCGCACTGGTTGAGCCATGTCGATTATGATCTGGAAAGTCCGGTTTGGCGGCCATGGCTCCAGGTCCTTTCGGCCCGCAACCGGTTTGTACGCTACGATCCACGCGGCTGCGGCTTATCGGATCGCCATGTCGCCGACCTGTCGATCGAGGCGTGGCACGCAGACCTGGACGCCGTGACGGCGACCATCGAGCAGCCAAGCTTCGTTCTGCTCGGTCTTTCGCAGGGCGGCGCTCTCAGCATCGCATATGCATTACGGCACCCTGAGCGGGTGTCGCATTTGGTGCTCCTCAACGCCTATGGTCAGGGTGCGAGGGTTCGGGCGCAGACCGAGGCCGAACGGTTGGAAGCCGAAACGCTTGTCAATTTCGTTCGCATTGGCTGGGGACGCGAAAATCCTGCGTTCTGCCGGTTCTTCACCAATCTTTTCATTCCCGACGGGACACAAGAACAGCATCGCTGGTGGGGCGATCTCGAGCGTGTGACGGCAAGCGCCGACGTGGCCGCCCGCCTGCTCTGGCAGATGCAGGGGATCGACGTCCTGGACCTTGCGGCGAAACTCCGCGTCCCGACATTGATCGCGCACAGCCGAGGGGATATGCGCGTGCCATTCAATGAAGGCTGCAAGCTTGCCGCAGCGATCCCTGGAGCGCGCTTCCTACCGCTTGAAAGCAAGAACCATGTTCTCCTGCCGACCGAGCCGGCCTGGGCTGTATTTCAGAGCGAACTTGACGCCTTCCTCGGACATGACCGGCCCAAGCAATCGCGCGCAATCCACGAGGCCGGCCTGACACCTGCCGAGGCGGCGCTTCTGGATCTGGTTAAAGAGGGGCTGGACAACCGCGCCATCGCGCAACGCCTTAGCAAGAGCGTGAAGACGGTGCGCAACCAGCTGTCGATGATCTTCGGCAAGCTTGGCGTGCACAGCCGATCGCAGGCAATCGTGATGACGCTGTCCGACAGAGGGCGAGCGCCGCAGCCCGATTGAGATCGGCGCAGCCATAAAAGTGGGACATCTGTCCCTGTTTGGACCCGATTTCCTTGCCCGCGCGGGACCGCCGCATCATGCCCATCGTTCCCCGGCGTCTCATCCTTGGATTGACGGACCGCAAAGGCGTCGTCCGAAGATCAGGAGGAACCCGACATGACGCAACTCAATGAAACCACGCTCAATGAATTGGTAGGCCGCGTCCTGGGCGACCTTGGCGGGGCAGTCAGTGTACCGTTGGTTCGAATCGGAGATGCGCTGGGTCTGTACAAGACGCTCAAGGAGATCGGGCCGGCGAAGGCCGACGAACTTGCCGATGCCACGGGATGCGCGCGCCGCTACGTTCGCGAATGGCTGGCGGCACAGGCGGCGTCCGGCTACGTGCATTTTGAACATGGGCGGTTCTCGCTGACGCCCGAGCAGTCATTCATATTTGCGGAGCCTGACAGCCCGGTCCATCTGATCGGCGGGTTCGATACCGCGGCCGCCATGGTCGAGAACCAGCCAAAGGTGCAATCGGCTTTCAAGACCGGACGCGGCGTTGCCTGGGGCGACCAGGCAGGTTGTCTGTTCTGCGCGGTGTCACGCCTGTTCCGGCCGGGTTATGTCAATGCCCTGGTGAAGGAATGGCTGCCGGCGCTTGACGGGGTTGTCGACAAGTTGAAGGCGGGTGCGTCGGTGGCCGACGTTGGGTGTGGGCACGGGCTGTCGACGATCCTGATGGCGCAGGCGTTCCCCCACTCCCGATTCATAGGTTACGACTTCCATCCGGCCTCGATTGCCGCCGCGACCGCGCACGCCCGGTCGTACGGGCTGACGAACCTGGATTTCGAGGTCGGCCGGGCGCAGGACTTTCCAGGACACGACTTCGATCTGGTCACTTGCTTCGACTGCTTGCACGATATGGGCGATCCGAAGACCGCGGCGGTGCATATTCGCAATTCGCTGAAAGACGGCGGCACCTGGATGGTCGTCGAGCCCATGGCAGGAGACACGCTGGAGGAAAATATCAATCCGGTCGGACGGCTCTACTACTCGGCCTCGACGATGATCTGCGTTCCCACATCGCTGGCACAGGAGACGGGCCTCGCGCTTGGCGCGCAAGCGGGAGAGAACCGGCTGACCGAGGTGATCCGCTCAGGTGGTTTCTCTCGTGTCCGGCGGGCCGCCCAGACCCCCCTCAACATGGTGCTCGAAGCGACCTGACGACGAAGAGGCCGGTTCGGGTCCCGATCCGAACCGGCCAAAATCTCTATCCGCAACCAGCTGTTCTGATGTCCTCCCGACCACGGCACGGCCTCAAGCCGTGGCATCCGAGGCTCACCGCCCCCTGGAAAGACTGCCCAGGATCCCGCGCACGATCGCCCGGCCAACCGACGAGCCGACCGAGCGCACCACCGACTTGATCGCCGCCTCGGCCACGGTCTGGCGATTGGACGGGCGCGGCGCTGGGGCGCGCCTGCCACCGGATTGTGGCGCGGGATCGTCATTGCCGAAGCCTGGAATGGTCCAGCGCGAGCCGCCGCTGCCGTCCTGCTGCGCCTGCTCTTCTGCATCCTGCGCGTCCTTGGCCTTTTTCTGCAGCATCTCGAAAGCCGATTCGCGATCGATGAGCTGGTCGTACTGGCCGGTGACCGGGCTTTCCTGGATCAGCTTTTGCCGTTCGGCGGGCGTGATCGGCCCGAGGCGCGAGGATGGCGGACGGATCAATGTTCGCTGCACCATGGACGGAACACCCTTGGTTTCGAGCGTCGAGACCAGCGCCTCACCGGTGCCGAGCTGGGTGATGGCGGTCATGCAGTCGAAGTCCGGATTTGGCCGGAACGTCTCGGCCGCCGTCCGCACCGCCTGCTGCTCACGCGGCGTATAGGCGCGCAGCGCGTGCTGGACGCGGTTGCCGAGCTGGGCCAGAACTTTTTCGGGGATATCCAATGGGTTCTGCGTGACGAAATAGACGCCGACGCCTTTCGAGCGGATCAGGCGGACGACTTGTTCGACGCGATCGATCAGCACTTTGGGTGCTTCGTCGAACAGAAGATGCGCCTCGTCGAAAAAGAACACCAGCTTCGGCTTGTCGGGATCGCCGACTTCCGGCAGCACCTCGAACAGTTCCGACATCAGCCACAGCAGGAAGGTCGCGTATAGCCGCGGGTTCATCATCAGCTTGTCGGCGGCAAGCACGCTGATGGCGCCCCGTCCATCGCGGGTGGTGCGCATGATGTCGGCGATGCGCAGTGCCGGCTCACCGAAGAAGTTTGCCGCGCCCTGCTGCTCCAGGACCAGCAGCGTGCGCTGGATCGCCCCGACCGACGGCTTCGTCACATTTCCGTAGCGCGAGCCGATCTCGTCGGCGCGCTCGGCGATGTTGGCCAGCAGCGCCTGCAGATCCTTCATGTCGAGCAGCAGCAGGCCTTCCTCGTCAGCCAGGCGGAAGGCGATGTTCATGATGCCTTCCTGCGCCTCGGTCAGGTTCATCAGCCGCGACAAAAGCAATGGCCCCATTTCGGAAACGGTGGCACGGATCGGGTGACCCTGCTCGCCGAACAGATCCCAGAAGATGACCGGAAATTCCTGGAAGTCATAAGGGTCGAGCTTGATCTGCTCGGCCCGCTTGACCAGGAAATCCTGTGCCGTGCCCATCATGGCGATGCCGGACAGATCGCCCTTGATGTCGGCGCAGAACACCGGCACGCCGGCATTGGAAAATCCTTCCGCCAATATCTGCAAGGTGACGGTCTTGCCGGTACCGGTGGCGCCGGTCACCAGACCGTGACGATTCCCGTATTGCAGCAACAGTTGCTCGGCACGCTGATAGCTGTCGTCGGGCTTGCGGCTGGCGCCGATGAAAATACTGGTGTCGTCAGCCATATGTCCGGTCTCCGCAAACTGATGTGTCTAAAAGCCAATGGCCTTGCCGCAGGTATAGTGAGGCCATCGCAGAGCGACAATGCCAATCCTCAAAATCGGTTTTTGGGAGCTTGCGGATTTTGCCGGTGTTTGGCAATCGTTCATGGTTCGTCCACTCAGGCTTCCCTATATCTGGTGGATCGAATTCGGTCTCTGAAAGAGCATTGCATTGCGATATCGGACCGGTGACCGTAGACTGAACCGCTCCCGGCTGGTGCGGCCGCATAAAACGAGGAGGACGGATGGGCGCCGGAGCCTTGACCAGGGATGTTGAACCCGAGAACGCCGAGCGCCCGCGATGGCTGGCGTTGGCGGAAAAGGCGCTGGCCGGCGCCTCCTTCGAGGAAAAGCTGGTCTCGCATAGCGACGACAACATCCGCATCGAACCGCTCTACGACCGCAGCACCGCGGCGGAGCCGATCGTGCGCGCCAACCCTAAATCGCCCTGGATCGTCAGCCAGCGCGTCGACGATCCGGACATCGAGCGCGCCAGAACCCAGGCTCTGGACGATGTGGCACAGGGTGCCACGGGATTGTCACTGGTCTTCGAAGGGGCGCCGAACGCGTTCGGCTACGGCCTGCCGAGAACGGCGGAAGCGCTGGAGACGGTGCTGGACGGCGTCCCGCTCAACCGCATCCAGGTTCGCATCGACGCCCATCCCTGGAGCCGCGCCGTGGCTGACTGGCTGGTCGCGTTCCTGAGCAAACGCCGGTCGGACCCGGCAAAGCTCAACCTCTCCTTCGGCATCGATCCGGCGGCCATCTTCGCCGGAACCGGCCGGTTGCGCATGTCGATCGAGGCGCTGCAGGCCTCCATGCCGCAGTCGCTGGCGCATTTCTTCTCGATGGGCGTTCCGGGCGTGCTGCTGGAGGCGGACGGGCGTGTGTTCCACAACGCCGGTGCGACAGAGGCGCAGGAGCTTGGCATCATGCTGGCTTCGGCGGTCTCCTATCTCAGAATGTTCGAGACGGCACGGCAGCCACTTGTCTATGCCGCGCCCCATATCGGATTTGCGCTCAGCGTCGACCAGGACCAGTTGCTGTCAATGGCCAAGGTGAGAGCCCTGCGCAGGCTCTGGGCACGGGTGCAGGAGTCTTGTTCGATCCCGACATCCACCGCCAACATCCATGCCGAGACGTCGTTTCGCATGATGACGGCGATGGACCCGGAGACCAACATCCTGCGCACCACGATTGCCTGCTTTGCCGCGGCGTGTGGCGGCGCCGATTCGATCTCCATCCTGCCGCACACGATCGCGCATGGCTTGCCGGCGGGATTTGCCCGTCGCGTTGCCCGCAACGCGCAGCTGATCATGGCCAATGAAAGCCATATCGATCATGTCGCCGATCCCGCCTATGGTTCCGGCGCGGTCGAAGCGCTGACCGCTGAACTCTGTGAGATAGCCTGGGCGGAACTGCAGACAATCGAGGCCGAGGGCGGCGTCCTGTCCAGCCTTCAGGACGGACACATCCAGAAGCGCGTTCACGCCGCGGCAGCGCAGCGCAATGCAGCCTACCGGGCAGGCGAGCGGACCATTATCGGCACCACGCTTTACCCGCTGAAAGACGAACGTCCGGTCGAGACGCTGGCGGCTGAACGGCGGCCGGCCTTCACCGAAGGCGTTGCCGTCTGCGAGCCGCTGCCTCCGGCCCGCATCGACCAATCGATCGGAGCCACCTCTTGATCCCTGATTTCAGCCAGATCGGCTGGGTCCCGCCACGCCACGCACCCGTCGAAGTCAAGGGCCAGCGGACGACGCCAGAAGGGCTCGTCGCCAAGCATCTGTACAATCAAAGCGACCTCAAGGGGTTGCCGTATCTCGACACCTACCCGGGCCTGCCGCCCTTCGTGCGCGGTCCCTACCCGACCATGTATGTCCAGCAGCCCTGGACGATCCGGCAATATGCCGGCTTCTCGACGGCCGAGGAATCCAACGCCTTCTACCGGCGCAATCTTGCCGCCGGCCAGAAAGGGCTGTCGGTCGCCTTCGATCTTGCCACGCATCGCGGCTATGACAGCGACCATCCGCGCGTCGCCGGCGATGTCGGCATGGCGGGCGTCGCCATCGATTCCATTCTCGATATGCGCCAGCTCTTCGACGGCATTCCGCTCGGCGACATGACGGTGTCGATGACGATGAACGGCGCGGTGCTGCCGATCATGGCGCTCTACATCGTCGCGGCGGAAGAACAGGGCGTTGCGCAGAAGGATCTTGCCGGCACCATTCAGAACGACATTCTGAAGGAGTTCATGGTCCGCAACACCTACATTTATCCGCCGAAACCCTCGATGCGGATCGTGTCGGACATCTTCTCCTACACGTCGAAGAACATGCCGAAGTTCAATTCGATATCGATCTCCGGCTATCATATGCAGGAGGCCGGTGCGACGGCCGACCTGGAACTCGCCTATACGATCGCCGACGGCATCGAATATGCTCGCGCCGGCGTTGCGGCGGGCCTCGACATCGACCGCTTCGCGCCGCGCCTGTCCTTCTTCTGGGCCATCGGCATGAACTTCTTCATGGAAGTCGCCAAGCTGCGGGCCGGGCGGCTGCTGTGGGCGACGTTGATGGAGAAGAATTTTTCGCCGAAGGACGAGCGCTCGCTGTCGCTGCGCACCCATTGCCAGACCTCGGGCTGGTCGCTGACGGCGCAGGACCCCTACAACAACATCGTCCGCACCATGATAGAGGCGATGGCGGCAACGCAGGGCCACACGCAGTCGCTGCACACCAATTCCTTCGACGAGGCGATGGCGCTGCCGACCGATCATTCGGCGCGCATCGCCCGCAACACCCAGCTCATCCTGCAAATGGAATCCGGCACCACGCGCGTCATCGACCCATGGGGCGGTTCGGCCTATCTCGAACGGCTGACGCATGACCTGGCGGCGCGCGCGCTTGCCCATATCGAGGAGGTCGAGGCGCTTGGTGGCATGGCGGCGGCGACCGAGCAGGGCATTCCCAAGCTGCGCATCGAGGAAGCCGCCGCGCGGACGCAGGCGCGGATCGATTCCGGCGAGCAGATGCTGGTCGGCGTCAACGCGCATCGTCCCGGGACCGACATCGAGGTCGACGTGCTGAAGATCGACAATGCCGAGGTCAGGGCCCGGCAATTGTCGAAGCTGCAACGGCTGAAGGGCACACGCGACGTCGGCGCGGTCGAGAGCGCACTCGACGCGCTTACCCGCGCCGCGCAAGGCAATGAAAACCTGCTGGAGTTCGCCATCCGCGCCGCGCGCGCCAATGCCACGGTCGGTGAAATCTCGTTTGCGCTTGAGAAAGTCTTTGGCCGCCACGTCGCCACGGTGCAGACCATTTCCGGCGTCTATCGCAAGGCCCTTGGCGATAATCCCGTGGTAGACGGCCTGAAGGACAAGCTTGAAGCTTTCGAAAAGAAATCCGGCGGCAGGCCGCGCATTCTCGTTGCCAAGATGGGACAAGACGGCCACGACCGTGGCCAGAAGGTCATCGCCACGGCCTTCGCCGATCTCGGCTTCGATGTCACCGTCGGCGCGATGTTCCAGACCCCCGATGAGATCGCCAGGCTCGCCGTCGCACAGGATGTCCATATCGTCGGCGCCTCGTCTCTGGCGGCAGGGCATCTGACGCTGATCCCCGAACTGCGCGATGCGCTGAAAAAGCTCGGCCGAGGCGATATGCTGATCGTCGCTGGTGGCGTCATTCCACCGCAGGACTACGACGCGGTGCTGCTAGCAGGTGCTGCCGAAATCTTCCCGCCGGGCACCGTCATTCCGGAGGCAGCGGATCGTTTGCTGGACCGCCTGCTGGCCGCCCGATAGGCTTGTTATAATATCCGTTGCAGCAGCACTCCTGTTGAGTTATAATCGGCGTTGCAACAGGATATTCATCATGAACACGACCATACGCAAGATCGGCAATTCCGAGGGCGTGATCCTGCCGAAGGAGTTGCTCGACCGTTTGAACATGAAGGCAGGCGACAGCATCGTCATCATTCAGGAAGGCGAAGAGCTTCGCTTGCGTCGCACCGAAGACAGCGCCGAGGAATTCGAGCGCAAGATGAAGATCGCGCGTGAGCGGATGAAAAAGTACGAGGTTGCCTACCGCGCGCTCGCGAAATGACCGAGCATCATTCGCGGGAATTCGTGGAGTCGCTTCACGCCGAGCAGTTGCGCCTGCACGGAGGGGCGGCAGGCATACGCGATGAAGGCATGCTGGAGTCGGCGCTCTCTCGTCCAAAGCAGCGAGAGATTTATGGCGATCCGGATCTGTGCGAACTGGCGGCGGCATACCTGTTCGGCATCGCCAAGAACCACCCGTTCGTTGACGGCAACAAGCGTACTGCCTTTGCCGCGGCCGATCTGTTTCTTTATTTCAACGGATTAAGCGTCGAGGCCGACCAGCAGGACGTCATTCAACTGGTCTTGATGGTCGCCGCCGGCGAGATCGATGAAACTGGAGCAGCGGCTTTCTTCCGCGACCATGTCGTCAAGCTTGAGGATTAGCTCTCGGAGAGCTTGACGATTTCCCATTCCTTGCCGTTGACGCTGGCCACGTCGCCGACCTTCTTGCCGAACAGGGCCACGGCCATCGGCGAAACATGCGAAATGCTACCCTTGGTCGGATCGGCCTCGTCCTCGCCGACGATTTTCCAGTGCACCTTCCTGCCGTCATCGCCCTCCAGCGTGACGCCCATGCCGAAGCGCACCAGGTCGCTGCCCGGCTCCGGCAAAGAGAGCTCGGCACTTTCACGCCGGGCGGTCCAATAGCGCAGGTCACGCGACACAACCGCGATGCGTTCGCGGTCCGCTTTCCGTTCGGCCTTCGCCAACATGTCGCGCAGATCGGCCAGATTCTCCTCGATCTGCGCCAGACCGTGCTCCGTAACCAGATTGCGATACTGGCTGACCGGCCGCTCACCGACCCCGGCAATGGCGTTTTCGCTGTCTTCCTCGCGGGTAAAAGCTCTGCTCATTCCCTAAGCTTAGGCGCGGAAAGGCTGCTCGACAAGCCATTGTCTCTGGTCTCGAGAGGAGGCCGAGCGTCTGGCACGATTCCTGCGATACCGAGGCCGAACGCCAGGACCTGTGCCGATGTTGAACAGACGAACGCTGCTGACCGGAACCGCCGGTTTCGCCGTCATGGGCCTTGCGCTCGGCAAGGCGGCGGCCGCGAGCCTGACCGGCATCGAGAAAGCCTCGATGCGCGGCTCGATCAATGCCACCGAACTCGGCGTGCAGCCCGGCAGCTTCGACGATCAGAGCAAGGCCTTCGCCAAACTGCTGCGCGACGCCAACGACCGCGACATGCCGGTGTTCCTGCCACCGGGCACTTATGTGGTGTCCAACCTCTCGCTGCCCGGCCGCGTGCGTCTTTCCGGAGTGCCGGGCGCAACGCGGATCGTCTATGGCGGCGACGGTCATCTGTTCATGGCCGAGCAGGCCGACCATATCGAGCTTAGCGGGCTGGTTTTCGATGGCAGCAACCGTTCGATGGGCGACTACGCGCAAGGGTTGCTCGATCTGCGCCGGGTCGTGTATCTGGTCGTCGACAATTGCCAGATCATCGGCAGCGGCAAGAACGGACTGGCGCTGGAACACGCGATGGGCCGGGTCGAGCGCTCGGAGATATCGGGAGCTGCCGATGCCGGCATCTATTCGGTCGAGGCCGGCGGGCTGGCGATCACGGGCAACACCGTCTCCGACTGCGCCAATGGCGGCATCCTCGTGCACCGCTGGCAGGCGGCGGAAGACGGCACCATGGTCACCGGCAATCGCGTCGAACGCATCGGGGCGCGCAGCGGCGGAACGGGACAGAACGGCAATGGCATCAACGCCTTTCGGGCCGGCAATGTCGTCATTTCGGGCAATATCGTGTCGGATTGCGCCTTCTCGGCGATCCGGGCCAACAGCGCCAGCAACCTGCAGATATCGGGCAACACCTGCTCGCGCTCGGGCGAAACGGCAGTCTATTCCGAATTCTCGTTCGAAGGCGCCATCATCAGCAACAACATCGTCGACGGTGCCGCCAACGGCATCTCGATCGTCAACTTCAATGAAGGCGGCCGCATGGGTGTCTGCTCAGGCAACATCGTGCGCAATCTGTCGACCAGCGGCCCCTACCCCGCCGACTCGCCGGGGTTTGGCGTCGGCATCGGCGTCGAAGCCGACACCACCGTTTCCAACAATGTCATCGAGAACGCGCCGCTCTATGGCATGCAGATCGGCTGGGGTCCGTACCTGCGCAATGTCGTGGCCACCGGCAACATCATTCGCAAGGCTGGAACCGGCATCGTCGTGTCCGTGGTCGAGGGCGCCGGCACAGCGGTCATCTCCGACAATGTCATCGACGGCGCCCTGAATGGTGCGGTAGTCGGCCAGCGTTGGGCCGAGCCGGCCACGGGCGACCTCGCTTCGTCAAACGATAGCGGCTATGCGCATCTGACCGTCGAGCGCAATCACGTCAGCTGAGGGCCGGTTTCAATTCAAGGCCGCGGTGGGCCTCAGCGCCCCGACCTTGGCGCCGTTCCGGCTTTCGATCGGCGCGTTTGCCATTTCGGTCAGCTTCGCTGCCAGGGCCTCGTCTGCGCGCAACAATTTGGCCAGAACTGCGGCAACCATGGCTTCGCCGGCGCGGCCGGCGCCGTCGTCGCATTTGAGCGCGATGCCGAGGCCAAGTTCCGGAATTGCGGCACAGTGGACGCCTTCGGCGCCGCCTTTCGTGAAAATCCGCCCTGGCGCGGCCTCCATCAGCGCGACGTCTTCGCGGCCGGTGCCGGCAACGAAGAAAGGCTCGGCCATGCACGCGGCCAGCAGCCGCCTCGCGGCCTTGGCTCGCTCGGCACCAAAACCATTTGTCGTGGCCATGCGGGCAAAGCCGAGCGCGAAGCTCCTGAGCGGCACCGCATAGGTCGGGATCGAGCAGCCGTCGGTGGCCCGCTCATCCGCGCCATGGACGGCGCCCGTCACCGACTGCATGGCGTCGCGCACCATCTCCTGCAGGCCGTGCCCCGGCTTGACATAGCCGCGGTGCGCAATGCCGGCGTGGACACAGGTGCAGAGGAAGCCGGAATGCTTGCCGGAGCAATTGTTGTGCAATGCGTTCGGCGAGCCGCCGGCGCGGGCGAGCGCAATCTCGGCGTCATGATTGGACGGCCAATGCGTGCCGCATTCGAGCGCTGATCCGTCCAGCCCGGCCTTGGCCAGCATGGATCGCGCCAGTTCGACATGTGCCGGCTCGCCCGAATGGGACGCACAGGCAAGCGCCAGTTCGCGGTTGCCGAAACCATAGGCATCCGCCGCGCCGCTTTCGACCAGCGGCAATGCCTGGATCGCCTTGACCGCCGAGCGGGGGAACACCGGCTTGGCGGTATCGCCGATTTCCCAGACGGGCTTGCCGTCGGCGTCGAAGACCGCGACCGCGCCACGGTGCGCGCTCTCGACAATCGCGCCGCGCAAGACTTCGATCAGAACCGGATTTGTCATGGCTACCCCGTAAAAATACGGGCTGCTTCTACCTGATCCGGTCCAATATGGAAACGTAGTTGGCGACCGCCGCACCGCCCATATTGAAGATGCCGCCAAGTTTCGCACCCGGCACCTGAATGCCGCCGGCCTCGCCGACAAGCTGCATGGCGGTCAAGACATGCATCGACACGCCTGTGGCGCCGATCGGATGGCCCTTGGCCTTCAGTCCGCCTGAGGGATTGACCGGCAGGCGACCATCCTTGGCCGTCGTGCCGTCCAGCGCCAGTCTGGCGCCCTCTCCCGGCTTGGCCAGGCCCATCGCCTCATATTCGATCAATTCGGCAATGGTGAAGCAGTCATGCGTTTCGACGAAGGAAAGATCGTCGAGCGTCACGCCGGCCGATTTCAGCGCCCGGTTCCAGGCCTGCTCGCAGCCTTCGAAAGTCAGGATGTCGCGCTTCGACATCGGCAGGAAATCCTGCACATGCTCGTTGGCGCGGAAGGCAACGGCACGACGCATCTTCAGTGCCGTCGCGGTGTCGGCGAGGATAAGGGCAGCGGCGCCGTCGGAAACCAGCGAGCAGTCGGTGCGCTTCAGGGGACCGGCAACGAACGGGTTCTTCTCGCTCTCCTGGCGGCAGAACTCATAGCCGAAATCCTTACGCATCTGCGCATAGGGGTTGTCGACGCCGTTCTTGTGGTTCTTGGCGGCAATCATCGCCAGCGCGTCCGACTGGTCGCCATAACGCTGGAAATAGGCCTGCGCGATCTTGCCGAAGACGCCGGCGAAACCCGCCGGCGTGTCGCCGTCCTCTGGCAGATAGGACGCCTTGAGCAGGTTCTTGCCGATCTCTGGGCCGGGCGTCGTCGTCATCTGCTCGGCGCCGACCACCAGCACGATGCGGGCGGCATTGGCGTCGATAGCGCGGATGCCTTGGCGGACCGCCGCCGATCCGGTGGCACAAGCGTTCTCGACGCGCGTCGCCGGCTTGAAGCGCAGCCGGTCGTCGGCCTGGAGCACCAGGCTGGCGGTGAAATCCTGCGCCGAAAAGCCGGCGTTGAAGTGGCCGAGCACGATCTCGTCAACCTCGTCGGGACCGATGCCGGCATGGTCGAGCGCGTCCGTTGCGACCTTGACGATCAGGTTTTCGAGCGTTTCGCCCTCAAGCTTGCCGAACCGGGAATGCGCCCAGCCAACGATGCATGCGGTCATGGCGGTCTCCATCCTTGACGCGAGCCTAACACGTGGGCTCACAGTGCACTTTGCGTTTATTGTTCAAATATAAACAATCATCCCCGCATCGGAAAGGGCCGGGACCAGACAATCGCTTGGTACAGGCAAAGCCGGTGCCGATTTTTTTGTTGATTGACCCGTCAATAAAAAATAATCCTGCTTCAAAGGACCAGCGAGATGCCGAAAGTCGGAATGGAGCCATTGCGCCGCAAGGCGCTCATCGACGCGACGATCTCGGCGATCGGCGAGCGCGGTTCGCTCGACGTGACCATGTCCGAGATCGCCGGACGCGCCGGCGTGTCCTCCGCGCTTGCCCATCACTATTTCGGCGCCAAGGACGAACTGTTGCTGGCGACAATGCGCCACATCCTGGCCGAGCTGACCATCGACATGCGACGCGCCCTTCAATCGGCTGCCACCCCGCGCGAGCGCGTTTCGGCCGTGGTGGCCGTCAACTTCTCCGACATCCAGTTCCAGCCGGAAACGATCGCCGCATGGCTCGCCTTCTATGTCGAGGCGCAGAAGTCGTCGGCCTTACGCCGGCTGCTCAGGGTGTACGCGCGGCGCCTGCACTCCAACCTGATGAGCGGCCTGACCGGCATCCTGCCCAGAGCCGAAGCCGACCGCGCAGCCGAAGCGACAGCGGCGATGATCGACGGGCTCTACATCAGGCGGGCGCTGAAGGACGGCGTGCCTGACGCCGCGACCGCGATCGCGCTGGTCGAGGACTATCTCGAAACCAAACTCGGTGAGCGGTGCAAACAGTGACAACGAAGCGACCCAATTTCCTGATCGTCATGGTCGATCAGCTCAACGGGACCCTGTTTCCGGATGGGCCGGCAGAGTTTCTGCACGTACCGCATCTGAAGGCGTTGGCCGCCCGATCGGCGCGCTTTGCCAACAACTATACGGCGTCGCCACTCTGCGCGCCGGGCCGTGCCTCGTTCATGAGCGGGCAATTGCCGTCGCGCACCGGCGTCTACGACAATGCCGCCGAATTCGCCTCATCGATCCCGACCTTCGCCCATCATCTGCGCGCCGCCGGCTACTACACCTGCCTGTCGGGCAAGATGCATTTCGTCGGGCCGGATCAGCTGCACGGTTTCGAGGAGCGGCTGACCACCGACATCTACCCGGCCGATTTCGGCTGGACGCCCGATTACCGCAAGCCCGGCGAGCGCATCGACTGGTGGTATCACAATCTGGGCTCGGTGACCGGCGCCGGCGTCGCCGAGATCACCAACCAGATGGAGTATGACGACGAGGTCGTGTTTCTCGCCACGCAGAAGCTCTATCAGCTTTCGCGCGAACAGGACGACGCGAACCATCGGCCCTGGTGCCTCACCGTCTCGCTGTCGCACCCGCACGATCCCTATGTCGCGCGCAAGCAGTATTGGGATCTCTACGAGCATTGCCAGGCGCTGGACCCGGAAACAGCGTTCATCGCGCATGACGAGCAGGATACGCATTCCCGGCGGCTGTACCACGCCAGCGACTATCCCTCTTTCGAGATCACGCCAGAGCAGGTGCGTCGTTCGCGGCGCGGCTATTTCGCCAACATCTCCTATGTCGACGACAAGCTCGGCGAGATCCTGGATGTTCTCGAGCGCACCCGCACGGCCGACGACACAATCATCCTGTTCTGCTCGGACCACGGCGACATGCTCGGCGAGCGCGGCCTGTGGTTCAAGATGAGCTTCTTCGAGGGGTCGGCGCGGGTGCCGCTGATGATTGCCGGCAAGGGCGTTCACGCCGGGCTGATCGAGACGCCGGTCTCCAATCTCGACGTGGCGCCGACGCTTTGCGACCTCGCCGGCATCGACATCGCTGCGATCGCACCTTGGACGGACGGCCAGTCACTGCTGCCGCTCACCGACGGCATCGAGCGCACCGCACCTGTGCTGATGGAATATGCTGCCGAAGGGTCCAACGCGCCTTTGGTGGCGATCCGCGACGGCAGATACAAATTCGTCCACTGCGAGCTCGATTCGCCGCAACTGTTCGATCTCGAAGCCGATCCGCTCGAGCGAAACAATCTGGCCGACGACCCCGCCAATGCGGGCCTGGTGGCGGCATACATGGACAAGGTCCACGCGCGCTGGAACATGGCCGGCTTCGACGCCGCAGTGCGCGAAAGCCAGGCGCGCCGCTGGGTCGTTTATCCGGCGCTGCGCAACGGCGCCTATTACCCCTGGGATTTCCAGCCTCTGCAAAAAGCGTCCGAGCGTTACATGCGCAATCACATGAACCTCGACAATCTCGAAGAGAGCAAGCGGTATCCGCGAGGCGAATGATGTCGGACCTTCTCGTTCCCTCCCTCGACCATCTCAAGCAGGCCTATGCCGTGACATCACGGGCGACGCAGATCACGCCGCTGCTGGAATCGACGGCACTGGCCAGGGAGACGGGGGCGGCCCGCGTCTTCATCAAGCCGGAATCGCTGCAATGGGCCGGCTCGTTCAAGGTGCGCGGCGCTTATTGGCGGCTGAAGCAGCTTTCGGCTGACGAGGCGAGGAAAGGCGTCGTCGCCTATTCCTCCGGCAATTTCGCGCAAGGGCTGGCGGCCGCCGGCCAGGCGCTCGGCATTCCCGTCACCATCGTCATGCCGATCGATGCACCGGCCGCCAAGCGCGACGCCACCGCGGGCTATGGCGCCCGTGTCGTGCTGACCGACCATGGCGAGCGCGCGCGGGAGGAAGTCGCGGCCGCCAAGGCCCGCGAGATCGCCGAGACAGAGGGGCTGGCGCTGCTGCATCCATTCGACGATCCGGAGATCATTGCCGGCCAGGCGGGCGCCGGCCTCGAAGCGCTCGACCAGCTTGCCGCCAAGAACGCCAGTGCCGACCTCTTGTTCTGTTCGGTCGGCGGCGGCGGACTGATCGGCGGCGTTTCGCTCGCCTTCCACTATCTGTCGCCCGCCACCGAGATCATCGGCGTCGAGCCGGAGGGATTCAATGGCATGGGTTCGTCACTGGCACACGGCAGCATCGAGACGATGCCGATCGGGCCGAAGTCGATCTGCGACGGGCTGATGTCGCGCCGCCCGGGCGATGCTCCATTTGCCGCAGTGAAGTCGGCAGGTGTCCGCGGCATCACCGTCGATGATCAGTCGGTGCGTAGCGCCATGCGGATCGCCTTCGAGCGCATGAAGCTGGTGCTCGAACCGTCGGGCGCCGCCTCGCTCGCGGCACTGCTCGGCGACAAGGTGGATGTGAAGGACAAGACCGTCCTGGTTGTGGCTACCGGCGGGAATGTCTCGCTCGCCGATTTCATGGCGCATATGAACCATGCTTGAAGCGGATTTCGTCATCATCGGCTCCGGCTCGGCCGGCTCGGCCATGGCCTATCGCCTGTCGGAAGACGGCAACCATTCGGTCATCGTCATCGAATTCGGCGGCAGCGATATCGGGCCGCTGATCCAGATGCCGTCGGCGCTGTCGATCCCGCTCAACATGAGCCTTTACGACTGGGGCTTTGCCAGCGAGCCGGAGCCGCATCTCGGCGGCCGCGTGCTGGCGACACCGCGCGGCAAGGTGATCGGCGGCTCGTCCTCGATCAACGGCATGGTCTATGTGCGCGGCCACGCCCGCGACTTCGACCATTGGGCCGAAGACGGTGCGGTGGGCTGGGGCTTTGCCGACGTGCTCCCCTATTTCAAGCGCATGGAAGACTCGGACGGCGGCGAGGATGGCTGGCGGGGCAAAAGTGGTCCGCTGCATGTGCAGCGCGGCTCACGGCGCAATCCGCTCTATGGCGCCTTCGTCGAGGCCGGCCGCCAGGCCGGGTTCGAACTGACCGACGACTACAACGGTTCCAAGCAGGAAGGGTTTGGGCCGATGGAGCAGACCATAAGCGGCGGCCGCCGCTGGTCGGCGGCATCAGCCTATCTGAAGCCGGCGCTGAAGCGCAAAAACGTGAGTCTGGTCAAGGGCTTTGCGCGGCGGGTGATCATCGAGAATCAACGCGCCATCGGTGTCGAGATCGAAGCTCACAAACAGATTCAGGTCGTTAAGGCGCGACGTGAGGTGATCGTCGCCGCATCGTCGATCAATTCGCCCAAGATCCTGATGCTGTCCGGCATCGGCCCGGCCGAGCATTTGCGCGAAAACGGCATTGCCGTGGTGGCCGACCGGCCCGGCGTCGGCCGCAATTTGCAGGACCATATGGAGCTCTACATCCAGCAGGAATCATTACTGCCGATCACGCTCAATTCCGTGCTGAACCCGTTCTCGAAAGCACTCATCGGCGCGCAGTGGCTGTTCTTCAAGACCGGCCTCGGCGCCACCAACCATTTCGAAGCGGCGGCCTTCGTGCGCTCGCGTGCCGGCGTCGACTACCCCGATATCCAGTACCATTTCATCCCTGCGGCTGTCCGCTATGACGGTAAGGCGGCGGCCAAGTCGCACGGCTTCCAGGCCCATGTCGGACCGATGCGCTCGAAGTCGCGCGGCTCGGTGACGCTGCGCTCGCCGAACCCGAAATCGCAGCCTGTGATCCGCTTCAATTACATGTCGCATCCAGACGACTGGGCGGAGTTTCGCCACTGCATCCGGCTGACGCGCGAGATCTTCGGCCAGTCAGCGTTCGACCCCTATCGGGGCAAGGAAATCTCGCCGGGCAGCCAGGTGCAGACGGACGACGATCTCGACGTCTTCATTCGCGACCACGCCGAGAGCGCCTACCATCCTTGCGGTACCTGCAAGATGGGCCGCGCCGACGACATGATGAGCGTCGTCGATCCCGAGTGCCGGGTCATCGGCGTCGAAGGCTTGCGGGTGGCCGATTCCTCGATCTTCCCGCGCGTCACCAACGGCAATCTCAACGCGCCATCGATCATGACCGGCGAGAAGGCATCCGACCACATCCTTGGCCGCACGCCGCTGGCGCCTTCCAACCAGGAACCATGGATCAATCCGCGCTGGCAGGTGTCGGACAGATAGAGCATGATCCGGCGAACGTTGCGCCAAAGCCAAGACGATTTGGAGACTCCCATGCGCGCCCAGCCCACGGCATCGCACTATGTCAATGGACGCTACATCGAGGACGAAGGCGGCGCGCCCCTGCCGGTCATCTACCCGGCAACCGGTGAGACCATTGCCCTGCTGCGTTCGGCGACGCCGAACGTGCTGGAACTAGCCGTCGAGGCAGCACGCGCTGCGCAACCCGCCTGGGCGCGGCTGAAGCCGGTCGAGCGCGGGCGCATCCTGCGCCGTGCCGCCGACATATTGCGCGCCCGCAACGCCGACCTCGCCCGCATCGAGACGCTCGACACCGGCAAGGCGATCCAGGAAACGTTGGTCGCGGACGCCCCTTCGGCGGCGGACTGCCTCGAATATTTCGGCGGTGCGGTCGCCGCTTACAATGGCGAATCGGTCGATCTCGGCGGGCCCTTCGCCTACACAAGGCGCGAAGCGCTCGGTGTCTGTGTCGGCATCGGTGCCTGGAACTACCCGATCCAGATCGCCGGCTGGAAATCGGCGCCTGCGCTCGCCATGGGCAATGCCATGGTGTTCAAGCCTTCGGAAAACACGCCGCTTTCGGCGTTGGCGCTGGCCGAGATCTACAGCGAGGCCGGCCTGCCCGACGGGCTGTTCAATGTGGTGCAGGGCTATGGCGATGTCGGCGCCGGCCTCGTCGGCCACGATGTCGTCGCCAAGGTCTCGGTGACCGGCTCCGTCCCGACCGGCCGCAAGGTGCTGTCGCTGGCCGGCTCGAAGATGAAGCACGCGACGATGGAGCTTGGCGGCAAGTCGCCGCTGATCATCTTCGACGACGCCGACATCGATAACGCTATCGGCGGCGCCATGCTCGGCAATTTCTATTCGACCGGACAGATCTGCTCCAACGGCACGCGGGTCTTCGTGCAGAGCGGTATTCACGACCGCTTCGTCGAACGCCTGGTCGAGCGGACCAAGAAAATCCGCATCGGCGACCCGCTCGATCCCGAAACCCAGATGGGCCCGCTGGTCTCCAAGGCGCAGCACGACAAGGTGGTCGGCTATATCGAAATCGGCAAGCACGACGGCGCCGTTCTCGCCTGCGGCGGCAACGTGCCTTCACTGCAGGGTTTTCAGGGCGGCTTCTTCGTCGAGCCGACGGTGTTCACCGGCGTTACCGACACGATGCGCATTGCGCGTGAGGAGATTTTCGGGCCGGTGATGAGCGTGCTGAAATTCGACGGCGAGGACGAGGTGATCGACCGCGCCAACGACACCGAATTCGGTCTCGCCGCCGGCGTCTTCACGCGCGACCTGCCGCGCGCCCACCGCGTCATCGCCGAGCTGCAGGCTGGCACCTGCTGGATCAACGCCTACAATCTGACGCCGGTGGAGATCCCGTTCGGCGGCTTCAAGCAGTCAGGCATCGGACGCGAGAATTCACTGGCGGCACTGGCGCTGTATTCGCAGCTGAAGTCGATCTACGTCGAGACTGGGAACGTGGCGAGCCCGTATTGACGTGATTCAGCCTTCGACTTTTTTAGCAAGGGCGATGATGACCTTCTCAATGATTCCCTCGTCCTCCAAGTCTGAAAGCAATACGATTATCCTTGACCTGAGCCCGCTTTTCATCGCGCCACCAATCCGAAACAATCCACTTCTAACATACACCGGTTGCGCAAGTTTCAGGTGAACGACAACAGTATCCCTGACGGATTGAAACCTTATGTGCTGGACGTTGCTCCATGGCATCGGCTCTTCTAACTGACGCCTATCCCACAACGTTTCTCTGGTAAGAATTAGCAACGGGCGCGAACTCGCCGCGTCGAGTATCATCCTTACCAGCATTCCCGCAAAGAGAACGCTGACAAAAAAGCATCCGACCACTCCAGCCACCCATGCCATGCGGTCGAGTGAATTTCCGGGCTCCCAATTTTGGACTGCAACCGAATAGAACTTTATCGAAGAACACAGTGCCCAAATGGCAGCGATTCCGAAGATCGGATAGTACCAACGAAAACGGCCATGGGCCTCTAATGGAAGGCCTATCCTTTGTGGCGGAATGTCCTGCGTCTTCCGGAAAGTTGTATCACCCGGAACGTCCACAAATTCCCTGGCGGCCGTCTGTCCCAACGCCTCACCCCTTCTCCGCCGTCCCGTCAAGATACTGCGTAAGTGCGCAGACCAGATGATAGAAGATGCTGGCCGGAACATCCGCCGCAAGCGAGCGGCCGCGCTCGTCGATGCGGTCGATCCACAGGCCGAGCGGGGCCGGGTCGATGTGCCAGCGAAACAGGCGGCCGACACGCGCCTCGATCTCGGGTTTCAGGTCGGGACCGCCCGAGCCATCCAGTGCGATCGCCGCCTTGATCGCTTCGGCCTGCGGCCAGCTGCGCGAGACAAGGTCGAGCGGCAGGCCCTGTCTTGAGACAGCGCCGTAAGCAAGGCCGGTGGCGCGGTTGAGGCCGTTGGCGATGGCCGAGGCATAGAGCTTGCGGGCAAAATTGCTCAACTCGCTCTGGCCGCTGCGGGCGGCGAAATCGGTGAGCAGCGAGGCCCATTCGAAATGGTGGCCGGGCTCGGTCCATGTGCCCTTCTCGCCGGCAGCCGGTTTCCAGCCAGCGTCGAAATATTCGCCCAGCGTCCAGCTCTCGGCGTCGAAGAAATGGCTGCGAAAGAGATCGATGATGCGGGCGGCGCGTCGCAGATAGGTGCGGTCGCCTGTCGCCTCGTACCAGGCGAGGAAAGCCTCGAGCAAATGCATATGCGGGTTGGAGCGGCGCTCGCCCTCCCCGTCCGATGTCTCGAGGAAGCCGGTCATGCGGCTGTCTTCGAGATGGGCATCGAGAAAGGCGAAGGTTTCCTCGCCGAGCCGCAAGGCGTCGGGATTGCCCGACATATGCGCATGCGCCAGTGCCAGCAGCACGCAGGAATGATCGTAGGCATCCTCGGTGGCGTCGGCGACCGAACCGTCGACATTCAGCGTGCGAACCCAGCCGCCTTTGTCGGTGCGGCCCTTCCCTTCCATGAAGTCGATGCCGTGGCTGATCAGCCGGTCGGCCGGACCGTCCCAGCCGCGCTCCTTGGCGACTGCAAAAGCATAGACCTGCCTTGCCGTGGTGCGCATGCGCTTGGGCTTCATCAGCGGCGAGGCGTCCAGGCCGAGCGCCTCATGAAAACCGCCATGGCGTTCGTCGACGCCTGATGTCGACCACAGCGGCAAGGTCTCCTGAAATAGCCAGTGGTGCACGCGCCGCCGCCAGGCGCCGCTCTCGATGACGCGGTCTTGCGCCGGCGTGAACCTGGTTTCCAGCCGGCCCGATTTTTCGAGCTGCTCGACGATCTTCTTGACGTGCTGGCTGTGGCTGACCGGGGCGACGAAGGTGGCGTCCGATGTCGAGACGATGGCGACGTCCTTCATGCCGATCGCCGACAGCAGGCGGCTGTCACTGCGGATGTAGGAATTCTCGCAATCGATGGCGACGACATCGCCGATGATGACATTGCCCTGGTTGTCGGCGGGGCCGACATCAAGCAGCGACTGCCACGAGCCGAGATCGTTCCAGCGGAAGCCGGCCGGCACCATGGCGATGTCTCTTGCCCGCTCCATGATGGCATAGTCGATCGAGTTCGACGGAATGGCGGCGTAGAGCTCAAGCGGCATGTAGAGGCCGGAGAGATCCGATGTCGCGGCCTTGTAGGCTGCTTCGGTGGCCCGCCAGATGTCCGGCTGGAACGCCATGAAGGCGTCACACATGGCGCCGGCGCGAAACAGGAAGATACCGGTGTTCCAGTAGAAAGTTCCGGCCTTGAGATAGCTTTGCGCCGTCGCAAGGTCCGGCTTCTCGACGAAGCGCGACACGTCGAAGGTGCCGCCGCCTTCGGCTGCGACCTCGATATAGCCGTATCCGGTCTCGGGCTGTGTCGGCTTGATGCCGAACACCACCAGCCGGCCGGCGCGCGCTGCCCCGGTGCCAGCTTCGACGCTCTGCCAGAATTGGCGCGGGGTCGATATCTCATGGTCCGACGGCACCACCAGCACCAGGCTGTCGCCGAACTCGGACAGTGTGCGCAGCACCGCCAGCGCGACGGCGGCGGCTGTGTTGCGCCCGGTCGGCTCGAACAGCGGACCGCCGCCGGCGAGATCGAGGCCGGCAAGATCGGTGTGGACGCGATCGGCGTGGCGCTCCGCGGCGATCAGGAAGATCGGCGTTTCGCCTTGCGGCCGGGCGGTCAGCCGGCGCAAGGTCTTGGCCAGCATCGAGCCGTCGCCCGACAGATCGTGGAACTGCTTGGGATTGTCCTCGCGCGACAGCGGCCACAACCGCGAGCCGACGCCGCCGCTCATGACAAAACTGACAATCCGCTCGGTCATTAAGGTCTCACGTTCAGGAGGCAAGTGGTGCCGGTTGCTATCACACCTAGCCTTTAAGCGGTGTTTATCCCATTGGGAATGCGCTCGGATGCAAGCTCGATGAACGCCTTGACCAAAGGAGAAAGATGCCGGCTGCTCGGATAGAGAACGTGCAGGCCGCCGGCCGGTGTCGCGTAGGTCCTGAGAACGCGCTGCAGTCGTCCGTCATTGATCAACCCTTCTGCGATCGCCTGGGGCAATTGGGCAATGCCGAAGCCTGCGAGCGCGGCCGCGACGACCGCCTGCATTTCATTGGCGGCGAAGCGCCCGGCCACCACGACCGTTTCCTGGCCGCTTGGCCCATCCAGCACCCAATGAGCGCCTGAGACCGAAGGGCCGGCGATGACGCATTGATGGTGCGCAAGGTCCGCCGGGCTCTCGGGCATGCCGTGCCGCGCGAGATAGTCCGGGCTGGCGCAGAGCAGCCTGTGCGTGGAGCCGAGTTTGCGGGCGATCAGCGTCGAATCCTGAAGGATCCCGGTGCGGAAAGCGAGGTCTATACCGTCCTCGACCAGATTGAGCCTGTCGTCGGTGAGGCGCAGCTCGACGTTGGTTTTCGGATACATTGCCAGGAAGTCGACCACGGCGCGGATGAGGAAATGGCCGCCAAAGCCGACCGGGGCCGAAATGCGAATCGTGCCCGACGGCTCCGCCCTCGCCTGTGCGAGGCGCAGATTTGCCTCCTCGATTGTGCGCAGCCCCCGGCTGCTCTGCTCATAGTAGAGACGCCCGGCATCCGTCAGGTTGAGGCTGCGTGTCGTGCGCTGCAGCAGGCGCACGCCGACCTCGCGCTCGAGCGCGGCAATGCGGCGGCTGACCGTTGTCTTGGGCATGGCGAGCAGACGCGCGGCAGCAGTGAAGCTGCCGGCTTCGACGACGCGGGCAAACACGATGATGTCGTTGAGGTCGAGCATTGTATCTAAAATTGGCACTAAGTTTTCCAATTATAGCCAATTATGCATCAATGCGACAGGCCCTAGTTTTGCTCCAGGAGAAACAAGAAGGAGCAGAGATCATGACCGGCAAGCGAAACATCCTGGTAACCGGCGCCACCGGCCAACAAGGCGGCGCGGTTGCCCGTGCCCTGTTGTCGAGGGGCCATCACGTAAAGGCGCTGACGCGCAAGCCGGACAGCGAGGCCGCGCGGCAACTGGCGTCGGCGGGCGCCGATATCGTGGCCGGCGATCTCGCTGACGCAGCCTCCGTTGTGAGGGCGGCAAAAGACGTCGACACGATGTTCCTGATGGGCAACAGCTACGAGGCCGGTCTGCAGGAAGAGACCCGCCAGGGGATCCTTGCAGCCGATGCCGCGAAGGCTGCCGGCGTCGGACACCTGATCTATTCGTCAGTCGCCGATGCCGACAAGAAAACCGGTATCCCGCATTTCGAGAGCAAATATCTCGTCGAGAAACATGTCGTTGGTCTCGGCATCCCCTATACGATCAGCGCGCCGGTCGCGTTCATGGAAAATGCCGTCGCGCCATGGTCGATCGACGCGCTCAGCCAAGGCACACATGCCTTCGCCCTGCCTGCCAAACGCGTCCTCCAGCTTGTCAGCCTGACGGACATCGGCGCCTTCGTTGCTGCCCTGGTCGAGCGGCGAGAACAGGTATTCGGCAAGCGCTTCGACTTCGCCGGGGACGAACTGTCCGGCGAAGAGCAGGCGAAAATCCTGTCCGAGGCCATCGGCCGTCTGATCCGCTATCAGGAAATCCCGATCGCGGCGGCCCGCCAGCAGAGCGAGGACGCGGCACTCATGTTCGAGTGGTTCGACCGCGTCGGTTACGATGTCGATATCGCCGCGTTGCGCAAGGAATTCCCGGAGGTCCGCTGGCACGGATTTGCCGACTGGGCGCGGTCGTTCGACTGGAGCGTCCTGGAGCGGACAGCTTCCACGACCGATCGCTGATCTTAAAAAGTCTGGTTGTAGGCGCCGACTTCGGGGCTGCGGCGCAGCACCGCGTCGACGGCCTCGAACATCTGCCGGCGACGCTGCGACGATACCGGGCTTTCGACGACCACCACGAGCTCCGGCTTGTTAGACGAGGCGCGCACCAGCCCCCAGGTGCCGTCCTCGGCGACGACACGCACGCCGTTGACGGTTATGAGATCTCCGATCTTCTGGCCGGCGAAAACCATTCCATCCCGCTTCATGGCCTGAAAGTCGGCAACCACCCGCTCGACCACGCCATACTTCACATCGTCGGCGCAGTGCGGCGACATGGTCGGTGTGCCGAAGGTCAGCGGCAGCTCGCGGTAGAGATCGGCCATCGAACTGCCGGGGCTGCGATCCAGCATCTGGCAGATAGCGATGGCGGTGACCAGCCCATCATCATAGCCGCGGCCGATCGGCGGGTTGAAGAAGAAATGGCCTGACTTTTCGAAACCGGCGACGGCGCCAAGCTCGGCGACGCGGCGCTTGATGTAGGAGTGGCCGGTCTTCCAGTAATCGGTGACGGCGCCGTTGGCGCGCAGCACTGCGTCGGTGTTGAACAAGCCGGTCGACTTGACGTCGACAACGAAAGTCGAGCCCGGATGCTGGCTGGAAATATCCCGCGCCAGCATCACCCCGACCTTGTCGGCAAAAATCTCGTTGCCTTCATTGTCGACGACGCCGCAGCGATCACCGTCGCCGTCGAAGCCAAGGCCGACATCGGCACCGGTCTCCAGCACCTTGTCCCTGATGGCATGCAGCATCTGCATGTCCTCAGGATTGGGATTGTAGCGTGGGAAGGTATAGTCGAGCTCGACATCGAGCGGGATGACCTCGCAGCCGATGCGTTCCAATGCTTGCGGGGCAAAGGCGCCGGCGGTGCCGTTGCCGGACGCGGCGACCACTCTCAGCTTTCGCGTGATGCGCTTGTCGCGGGTCAGATCGTCGAGATAGGTCGCGCGAAAATCGCGGACGAAATCATAGGAGCCATCGCCGGCAAGATCGAAATCGCCGGCCAGCACGATCGCCTTCAGCGCGCTCATCTCTTCGGGGCCGAAGGTCAGCGGCCGCGCCGCGCCCATCTTGACGCCTGTCCAGCCATTCTCGTTGTGCGAGGCGGTGACCATGGCGACCGAGGACGTATCCAAGGCGAACTGAGCGAAATAGGCCATTGGCGACAACGCCAGGCCGATGTCCCTCACGCGGGCGCCCGCCGCCATCAGGCCGGACACCAGCGCCAACTTGATCGACAGCGAATAGGAGCGGAAGTCATGCCCGGTGACGATATCCGGCCCGGCGCCGAGACGGCGAATCAGCGTGCCAAGCCCCATGCCGAGCGCCTGGACGCCGATCAGATTGAGCTCCGGCGGTTGCGCGGAGCCGGGATGGCCGAACCACCAGCGCGCATCATATTCGCGAAAGCCGGACGCCTTGATCAGCGCTTCGGTTTCGAATTCGAAACTGTTGGGCCGGGCGTCGCCAACGATTTTTGGGGGCAAGACAGCAGAACTCCAGGCGGCAGAAAATACAATCTATCGAGGGCCGCGGCTTAGCACACAAGGCTTTAAGCCACGTTTATCCCGGACCGAAATCCGAGCTTGGCCGAAATGCCCGACGAAAGCGGACGAAATGCGACAGAGGCGCTGCCATTGCCGCTTGCAGGAACGAAGTACGGCAGCTATAAGCCCGCGGTCTGGTCACGGAGTGTAGCGCAGCCTGGTAGCGCACCTCGTTCGGGACGAGGGGGTCGCAGGTTCAAATCCTGCCACTCCGACCAGAAAAAACAAAGTGTTAGCGCATCCCGACTTCGGCGCTCAGACTGATATCCCGCCTGAAGATAGAGCGAGATGGCTCACTGCTTGATGAGACAAACCCAGAGTCTTGTCTTTCGTCGTCGGGCACGTAGCGCCAGTGAGCTTCTCGAAGTCGCCGACGACGTCGGCGGCTACAGATTTGCCAGTCATTGCGAGTGAATTTTCATTAGCCGCGCGGCATTCAACAATGCCGCGCCATCTGCCTCGATTCTGTCGACAAGTTCGCTAGCCTGGTCCAGGCTGATGCCTGTTTCATTGGACAGGAACCAGACGCGAAAGCTCTTTTCCTCAGATGGCACAGAGACGATGGCCTCCCTGCCATCGTGTCGATCTTCGGCCGGCCGCTTGCGTCGCTTTCGCAGTGTCCGCTTCGGCTGATCACCTTCCGATAGAGGGTCGATGGACATGGCTTACGTCGCGCTTAACGAAGGCCGAAAAAGCTCAATATCACTAGGACGATGACCACCGCTCCGACGAGCCAAATGATGTTGTTCATAATTTCTCTCCTGTTGCCTGGGGGAAACCCGCGCCTCTGGCGGAGACGCGGGCCGACCAGCCTTAGCGGCTGATCCGCAGCAGACACCAAAGCCGCAGTGCTGGCTGCGAGAAATAGAACTATCAGACGTGCCTAATGTTCCGCTGTTTGGCGAGATCGAGCGATGGCCTGGTGAATTGCCTTCATATTGGCCTCGGAGCCTATTTACCCCGACGGCAGAAGCAGACCGCCGGCTGGGTCAGGAGCCATCATGCGCCGAGCGAGACTGATGCGGTCAGACACATCGCTCTCTGCAAGAGCGATCGCCCGTTCTTCGACTTGCCGCAAGTGTTCTGGCTGGCCTTGGGGAAGGCCGGAACCAAAGTGATCAGAGGCGGTTATCCGACGAAGGGCTAATTAAGAAAATGGAGAAACTGCAATGAAAACAATGATCATGTGCGCCTTGGCGCTTTCCATGGGATTGCCCGTTATGGCTTCGGCTGCCGAGACCGATGTGGTTATTAGAACCCACCATCGACACCACAACAGCGTCAAGATCATCAACGAAGACGGCCAGCGCTTGCACCACCGCCGACACGGTGCGGATGCGTTCTATGACCATGGGCGCCGGCATCATCGTCGAGACACCGTCGTCGTGACAGGCTCCGTCTCCACTCATCGCCACCACCCCGTGGTGATCGAAAACGACGGTTACTGATCGCGAACCGCCCGGCTCCCAGGAGTCGGGCATTTGGTCGTCGCTCCTGAAAGTTGAGGGTTCGCCCGTCACACAGGAGCAGCGAGCGAACCCTATCAGCGCAGGAAGGGACGTAGCTGCACCGATGTGCAAAACTTTCGCGCGCAGGTCTTCCGGATGGTCAGCCAAAGAGCTATTCCCATCACGATGAAGGTGATGGCCACGGCGAAGACCGGTGCGAGCAACCAGCGCGCTTGGCCAACACTCCTTTCCATCAGCTTCCTCCCGCAAACGTGCAGCGGACAACGACCGCAGGCAGTGGCCGTTCCGAGCGACGCCCCCAATAGGATCATTGCTTTTTGCGATCAGACCTAGGTCCGGTGCCTTGCCCGACCGAAGCCCGACTTGGGAACCTTTTGCACTTGCCCCAGTTCGGTTGGTTGGGGCAAAGACCAACAAAAATGAAACGGATGACCATCATCATGTCGAACCCTGAGACTGCAAGATCACATGCCTTGGGGATGCGCGTCGCTGACCTCAAGTCCAAGATGGAGAAGGCCCAAATCACCGAGGGCGAAATGAAGACCTTCCACAAGGTCGCGGCCATCATGGAAGACCGCCAGGGCCGAATTGAAAGCGACGACCTGATTGCCGCATCCTTCGTCACCGACACGCTGCCAAACAGTCAAAAGCCTTGAGTGACCATGCCAACAATCAGCAGACTTTTTGATTCCCATGCCCAAGCGGCCCGGGTCGCCAGCGATCTGGTGGCGGCCGGAATTCCTCGGGTACAGATCGCCATCATCGGACCTTACAATGACGAAGTGGGATCTCTGTGGATTTCCGCTTTGGGGGTCATCCTCGGCGCTGCCGCCGGCGAGTTGGCCTGCCTGAGCGCTGTTGCGGCCCACGGCATCAGTCCTCTTGCTGCAAGCGTATGGGCAACAGTCGTGGCCGGCGGGGCCTGTGGCGGCGTTGCTGGCGGTCTGCTTGGAACATTCCCCATGACTGCCGTGAAGACGGATGATCGGAGTAACACCGAGGGGATCGTTTTGGTGACGGCCCATGTCGATGGAAATGAGACCGACATCGCCCAGGCAATGCTCGACGGTTGCGCCCCGACGACGTTCGTTGCTGAAGCAGCGTGAGAATTTCCAGGGACATTGAATGAATGACCCGGCAGCCGTTGTGGTCGGAGATCACCAAAATGCACGAAAAAGCCGGTCCCGGCGTAAGCCGAGACGGGCTCTCTCCGTTTACCAGTGATTGAATTAAAGCACTCGACGGGTACCAACTGCGAGTGACCGAGAATGTTCCTGCTTTGGCCGGAAAGGCTGAGCGCGGTGGTAGGGTCCTTCGCAGTCGCAAACTTTGACGACTTTGACGAAATGGCCCTCGGCCCTAGGTAGTTCGATGGGTATGATGGGTCGATGAAACGGCGAGCCGGATGCGACATGAATTTGAATTCGACGACAGCTTTGCCACCGGTCCTGATGATTGCACTGTTTCTTGTCGCTGGCTGTTCATCGATTAGCAGATCCGTCGATCCGGCGAAATACGATTCGATGACGTGTGCCAAGCTCAACAGCGCGCTGGGAGCCGTTGCCCGTAACATCTCACAAACCGCAATCACCCGTGGCAAGGTCGCGAACACCAGTGTTCCGCGCTGGCTGCTGGGCGGCTCGCGTGTGAAGACCGCGGTCGCCGGCCGTGAAACGGCCAGAATCGATCGGCTGAAGCAGCAACAAGAGGCGATTGTCGGGGCACGGGCGCGCAAGTGCCCGCGGTCAACGGACTGAGTGAAAAGACCATCTGCGGCAACTGCCTGCAGTGGCTCAGGCGCTCAGGCGAAACCGCGTGACGTCGATCGCCGCGGCCATCAGCGTCTGTGTGTAGACGTGCTGCGGATTGCTGAAGATCGCCTCGGTCGGCCCCTCCTCGACGATCTTGCCCTGTTTCATGACGATGATGTAGTCGGCCATGGCGCGCACGACCGACAGATCGTGGCTGATGAAGAGGTAGGACAGTTCGTGGTCGGCCTGCAGTTTGCGCAGCAGCTCGACGATCTGTTTCTGCACCGAGCGGTCGAGCGCCGAGGTCGGCTCATCCAGCACCACCAGCTTGGGCTTCAGGATCATGGCCCGCGCAATGGCGATGCGCTGGCGCTGGCCGCCGGAAAATTCATGCGGGTAACGGTTGCGGGCGTTCGGATCGAGGTTGACCTCGCGCAAGGCCTCGACGGCGCGCTGGTCGCGTTGCTTGCCCGAAAGGTTCGGCTCATGCACCAGCAGCCCTTCCGTAATGACCTGGCCGACGGTCATGCGCGGCGACAGCGAGCCGAACGGGTCCTGGAAGACGAGCTGCATTTGACGCCGTAGCG
Organism: Mesorhizobium sp. Root102; assembly: GCF_001425625.1. Lineage (GTDB taxonomy): Bacteria > Pseudomonadota > Alphaproteobacteria > Rhizobiales > Rhizobiaceae > Mesorhizobium. The sequence goes on from NZ_LMCP01000001.1 coordinate 183,578, forward strand.
GTCGCATCGCCTGCCGGTCCGCCTGGGAAATGTCGCGATCGCCGAAACGGATGAGCCCGTCGCTCGGCAACAGCCGCAGCAGAGCGCGGCCGAGCGTCGATTTGCCCGAGCCGGATTCACCGACGATGCCGATGGTCTGGTTGCGCTGCAGCCGGATCGAGATGTGATCGACGGCACGCAGCATCAGCGGCTCGCCGGCCAGAAACCCGCCGCCGATCCTGAACGTCACTTCGACATTCCTGCCTTCGAGCAGCACCGGTGCATTGGCGGGTGGTGGCGCCTTGTGGCCGGTCGGCTCGGCCGCCAGCAGCATTTTCGTATAGGCATGCTGCGGGTTGACGAAGATGGCTTCGGCCTCCCCCTCCTCGACAACCTCGCCCTGACGCATGACATAGACCCGGTCGGCAAAGCGACGGACGATGCCGAGATCGTGGGTGATGAAGACGATCGCCATGCCGAGCTTGCGCTGCAATTCAGCCAAAAGCATCAGGATCTGCGCCTGGATCGTCACGTCGAGCGCCGTCGTCGGCTCGTCGGCGATCAATATGTCAGGGTCGTTGGCGAGCGCCATGGCGATCATCACGCGCTGGCGCTGGCCGCCGGACATTTCGTGCGGATAGGACTTCATCCGTCGCTCGGGGTCGGGGATATGCACCAGCCGCAGCAGCCTGAGCGCCTCTTCGTGCGCCTCGGCAGCATTCAGGCCCCGATGCCGTCGGATCGGTTCGATCAGCTGGTTGCCGATTGAATAGAGCGGATCGAGCGAGGTCATCGGCTCCTGGAAGATCATGCTGATCTTGCGGCCTCGGACCTTGTTGAGCTCGGATTTGCTCAGTGTCAGAAGATTGCGGCCGCGATAGTCGACACTGCCTGTCGCTTCGCCATTCGATGCCAGCAGGCTCATCGCCGCCATCATCGTCTGGCTCTTGCCGGAGCCGGATTCGCCAACCACTGCAACGGTTTCGCCTGACTTGACGTGGATGTTGATGCCCTTCACCGCCTCGACCGCGCCGTCGAGCGTGCGGAAGCGGACGCGCAGATCCTTGACGCTGAGGATCGTTTCGGAAGCAGACATTTCAGCGATCCCCATCTTTATCGATCTCTCGGGTCGAGCGCGTCGCGCAGGCCGTCGCCAACGAAGTTCAGCGCGAACAGTGTCGAGACGAGGAAGAAGGCGGGAAACAGGAGCAGCCAGTTGGCGGTGCCGATGTTCTTGGCGCCGACCGAGATCAGCACGCCCCAACTGGTCATCGGCTCCTGCACGCCGAGCCCGAGGAATGACAGGAAGCTCTCCAGGATGATGACTTGCGGCACCAGCAGCGTCATATAGATCACCACCGGGCCGAGCAGGTTGGGAATGACGTGGCGCAGCAGGATACCGCGCTGGCCGACACCCATGGCTTCCGCCGCCTGGACATATTCCTGCCGGCGGATCGACAGCGCCTGGCCGCGCACGATGCGCGCCATGTCGAGCCACAGCACGGCGCCGACCGCCAGGAACATCAGCACGAAGTTGCGGCCGAAGAACACCACCAGCATGATCACGAAGAAGATGAAGGGCAAGGAATAGAGCACGTCGACGATGCGCATCATGACCTCGTCGACCTTGCCGCCGGCAAAGCCGGCAGCGGCCCCGTAGACCACGCCGATGGCCACCGCCACGACGCCGGCAAGCAGGCCGATGGCCAGCGATATGCGCCCGGCCATCAGCGTGCGCGACAACAGATCGCGGCCGGTGTTGTCGGTGCCGAACAGGAAATATTGCTGCTTGATCGAGGCACTCATGGTCACTTCGAGGCCGTCAGGCGACTTGCTCTCGATCTTGGTGTCGTCAAAGGCATCGGAGCGGTCGAGATAGCGGATGTTGCGGTCGTCGATCGGCTTGGTCGACTTGACGGTAACGAAGACCTGGTTGCCTTCCTGCCGCCACTCCTTGATGTCGACCCGCATGCGCTTGATCGCTTCGGTGAGTGCCGTCTCGATCATGTCGGCCTTCGGATAGGCCGACAGGCTCGGCGGCATGCGCACATAGTCGGCATAGATGGTGGTGTACTGATGCGGCACGAACAAGGGCCCGAACACGCTGACGACACCGATCAGGGCGAGGTAATACAGGCTGAACATGGCGGCGCGATTGGCCTTGAGGCGCGCCCAGGCATCACCCCAGAGCGAGCGACCGACGACGGCGGGAGCTGTGGCTGCAATGTCAGTCATAGCGCACCCTCGGGTCGACGACCGCGTACATGACGTCGACGATCAGGTTGAAGACGATGGTGAAGATGGCGATCACCACCACCGTTCCCATCACCAGCGTGTAGTCGCGGTTCAGCGCGGCATCGACGAAATAGCGGCCGACGCCCGGAATGGAGAAGATCGTCTCGACGATGACCGAGCCGGTCAGCAATGCCGCGGCTGCCGGGCCGGTGAAGGAGACGATCGGCAGGATGGCGCCGCGCAGCGCGTGCTTGACCACCACCGACCAGTCGGAGAGGCCGAGCGCGCGCGCCGTGCGGATATGATGGGACCGCAAGGATTCGATCATCGAACCACGCATCAGCCGGGCGACGATGGCGATCTGCGGCAGAGCGAGCGTCAGCACCGGGCCGACCTTGTTGATGAAAGCGCCGTCGCCCCATCCACCGATCGGCAACAGCTTCCAGGTCAGCCCGAACAGGAGCTGGATTACCGGTGCGATGACGAAGGTGGGGATGGTGCTGCCGGCGGTCGCCAACGCAATCACCGTGTAGTCGCCAAGCTTGTTCTGGTTGAGCGCGGCAATGGTGCCGAGCACGGAACCGAGCAGAAGCGCCAGGACGAGCGCCGAAGCACCGAGTTGGACCGAAATGGGCAGCCCCTTGGCGAACAGTTCGGTGACGGTGAAGTCCGGCATGTTGTAGCTCGGGCCGAAATTGCCGCGCAGCAGATTGCCGAGATAGTGGACGAATTGCAGCCAGAGCGGATCGTTGAGGCCGAACTGGGCTTCAAGGTTGGCCCTGATCTCGGGACTTAGCCCCCGCTCCTGGTTGAATGGACCGCCTGGCGCGACGCGCATCAGGAAAAACGCCATGGTCACGATGACGAACAGCGTCGGGATGGCGGTCAGAAGCCGCCGTAATACGTATCGCAGCATCGGTGCCCCGCTTGATCCAGAGCAACGCGCGTCCAGCCGGACGGTTGCGCTCTAGCCTTCAAATCTTCGCACCGACATGCCGAAAATCGATTCCGGTTCCCGGGCCGATGCGATGGCAAACCACTGCCGCCGCGCCCTGAAGGGCGCGGCGGCTTGGCCAGGGAGTTAGTCCTTGCTGACGAAGCGGGACGGATGGATGTCCATGACATTGTCATCGAAGCCATGCAGCTTCGAGGAAACGATATCGTGGAAGCTGTAGTAGAGAAGCGGAATGTTGCCGACGTCATCGACAAGGATGCGCTCGGCCTCAGTGAGGTCCTTCATGCGCTCTTCTGGCTTGCCGCCGGAAGCCGCCGCCTTGTCCATGGCCGCTTCATATGCCGGGCTGACATAGTTGGAATAGTTGTTGCCGCTGGCCTTGCGTGTGATGCCGAGGAAGGTCTCCGGATCCTTGTAGTCGGCGATCCAGGCGGCACGCGCCACATCATAGTTGCCCTTCTGCTCAAGGAAGGAGTAGTGGGTCTTGGTGTCGGTGTTGAGCAGCGTGACGTCGACGCCAAGCGGCTTCAGCTGTTCCTGGATGGCAACCGCGGTGTTCTTGTGGTTTTCCGACGTGTTGTAGCGGATCTCCATCTTCAACGGATGCTCGGGCGTATAGCCGAGTTTCTCGAGGGTCTTCTTGGCAGCGTCCTCGCGGTCGATCTGCGACATGTCGGCGTATTTGGCCATTGCCGGCGTGTAGCCCGCGATGCCCGGGGGCACCATAGAATAGCCAGGCAGCATCGAGTTCTGCCAGACTTTCTCGGCGAGGAAGTCCCGGTCGATCGCCATCGAGATGGCGTTGCGCAGTTCGGGGTTGTCCCACGGCGCTTTGTCGGTCTTGATCGCATAGTAATAGGTGCCGAGATACGGTCCGACGCGGACCTGATCACCGAACTTGGTCTTGAGGTCAGCAAGCTGTTCGGTCGGCAGGTCGCCGTAGCTGTCGAGTTCGCCGGCCTCGAAGCGCTTCATCGCCGATGAACGGTCTTCGGTCGGGATATAGTTGACGACGTCCATCTTGACGGTCGCGGCGTCCCAGAATTTCGGATTCTTGACCAGCTTCATGTGGTCGTTGGGAATCCACTCGGCCAGTGTATAGGCGCCGTTCGAAACGAGATTGCCCGCCTTGATCCAGTCGGCGCCGAGCTTTTCGATTGAAGCCTTGTTGACCGGATACGTGGCCTGGTGGGTCAGCATCTCCAGGAAGTAAGGCGTCGGCGCCTTGAGCGTGACTTCGAGGGTATTTGCGTCAAGTGCCTTGACGCCCATATCCTCCGGCTTGCCCTTCTTGGTGTTGACTTCCTCGGCGTTCTTCACGGGATAGAGCATGGAAGCGTATTCGGCAGCGGTGGCCGGATCTTCCAGCCGTCGAAACGAATAGACGAAGTCGTCCGCCGTCACCGGGCTGCCATCCGACCAGAGGCCGTCCTTGCGCAGCTTGAAGGTGTAGACAGTGCCGTCGTCGGACACCGTCCAGCTTTCGGCGGCGCCCGGAATGAGGTTGGTCTTCTGGTCATGCATGACCAGGCCCTGGAACAGGTCGCGTATGATATCGGCTTCGTAGACAGTCGAGGTCTTGTGCGGGTCGACCGTCTCCGCTTCGGCGGCGCTGCCTCTGTTATAGACGGTCTCGGCGAAAGCCGGTGTGTAGAACGTGCCGGCCGCCAAAGCCATCGTCGTGGCGAGCACCGTCGCCTTCAGCATGTTTTTCATCAGCATGAAGTTCTCCCTGTCGGCGCTGCCGTCGGCGCACCTTTTAAGTGTTGACGCCCCGGAGCCGATATCTGACCCCTTTGAGCGCGCCACCGGTTCCCTCCGATGGCTGGTGGCAGGAGACTAGACAGGAGGTAAGGTCTTTTCAACCGAGTACTGATTGACCTTAAGTCAATAGTCAGAAATCAAAGCAAGCATCCACTAAATTAGAACTGTCTTTCAATCGTGCACACCTCCAGGTTGCGCCTAGAGTTTTCGCTTTTGCATCCGAACTTTGGCATGTTCAGAGCCATGGTACGCAATGTCATTCCCACGGTCATAAGCCGCCGATTCCAGATGGATACGTCAGGAACTTCGGCGGTTGAGTTCGCCCTGCTCTCACCGATCTTCATCCTTCTTCTACTCGGGATGGTTGCATACGGTATATATTTCGGCGCTGCCAACTCGATCCAGCAGATCGCGGCGGACGCGGCCCGCACAGCGATCTCCGGATTGAACCAGACCGAACGGCAGACGCTCGTCGCCAGCTTCGTCACCAACAATGCCGGCGGATATCCTTTCGTGGATGCCAGCAAGCTGACCTACCAGGCCAATGATAGCGTGGCCGATGGAAGTCAGTTCGTTGTGTCCATCCAATACGATGCCCGCAACCTGCCGATCTGGAATCTTTTCCCAGGCATAGCGATGCCAGGCACCACCATCACGCGCAAGTCAACGATCAGGGTCGGAGGCATCTGAATGTTGCTGCGTGAGCGCAAGGAGATCTTCCGGCTTGCACGGTTGATGCTGGGCGACAGAAAGGCCAATTTCGCCGTCATGACGGCGCTCATGGCGCCGGTGGCGCTGGCGCTGGCCGCGGTGGCTATCGACGAAGCCTCGATCTACACCGAGCGCCGCGAGGCGCAGGCAATGGTGGATCTGGCGGCGATCACCGCCGCCTCGAACATCACCAACGTCAACACAGCAGTCGTGACCACGCTGACCGACAACGGCATGCCAGGGGTGGTCGTTCAAGGCTCGGGACAGACGATCGCTCCGGCCGTAGGGAAAACCGTCGTTACGGTCACGCCCGGGCGATACGCGGCATCCGGCACCAATGTGAGCCAGCGCTTCCAGGCCAGCGTAACACCCTACAATGCCGTCCGTGTCACCCTGAAGAAGATCCCCGCCCGCTATTTCGCGAGTTCGCTGATCCCCTCTCCCGTGATCGGCACGCAGGCCACCGCCAGCATGACGCCGCAGGCGACCTTCTCGGTCGGATCGAGGCTGCTCAGCGTCAATGGCGGCATTCTCAACGCGCTCCTCAGCGGACTTCTCGGCGGCAACATCTCGCTCAGTGTCATGGACTACAACGCGCTGATCTCCGCGGATGTGAGCGTACTTTCGTTCGTCGACGGCCTTGCCACGCAGCTGAACCTGACCGGCGTGTCCTATTCGGACGTACTGGCATCGAAGGCGACCGTCGGCCAGATCGCAACTGCCATGGCCAACGTGCCCGGAGTTGGCAATACGGCCAAGGTCGCCCTGCAGACGATCGCGTCCAAGGCGACCAGCACGGTCAAGATCCCGCTCAACAAACTTGTCGACCTCGGCTCCTTCGGCAGCCTGGGGCTCGGGCAAAAACCGGCCGGCCTTGGCGTTGACGCAAGCGCCATGGGAATGCTGACCGCCGCCGCCGTGCTGGCCAACGGCACGAACCAGGCTCAGGTCAACCTCGGGGCCACCGTACCCGGGCTTTTGTCCACCGCGCTTACCATTGCCATTGGCGAGCCGGCGCAATCTTCGCCGTGGCTCGCGGTCGACGGCATCGGCACGGTGGTGCGCACGGCCCAGACGCGCATCAAGCTGGTGGCCACCGTTGGCGTCGGCACACCCAGTCTCGGCGGCGGCATCAGCCTGCTGGCCGTCAATCTGCCGCTCAATGTGGAAGTCGCCTATGCCGAAGCCAAACTGACCGACATCACTTGTCCGACAGGGCCGTCCAGCATCAAGGTTTCCATCGCCGCACACCCAGGTATCGCCTCGCTGCATCTGGCCAACAGCAACTCATCAGGCTTTGGCGACTTCAGCCAACCGCAGACATTCACCGACGCGGAAATCGCGGATGTGAGCCTCAAGCTGCTGCTGATCAACATTCCGCTGATACAGGTGATGGGCTCCGCCGCCACCGCGATAACCAACAACAACCCGACGACGCTGACCTTCGATGCGACCGACATCGCCAACAAGACGATCAAGACCGTTTCGACGCGCAACATTACGCAGTCGCTCACCACATCCTTGGTCAGCAACCTGTCGCTTTCAGTCAATGCGCTTGGCCTGGGGATCGACCTGACCGCCCTGCTCGGAACGGTCAAGCCGGCGGTGGTGGCGGTGCTGAACGGTGTAACAGCACCCGTCGACGACCTGCTCTACAATGTGCTTTCAGCGCTGGGTGTCGGCGTCGGCCAGGCCGATGTCCGTGTCACCGGTGCGACCTGCGGACGCTCGGTGCTCGTCCAGTAGGGACGGCCGAGGCATCAATCGAGGCGACCAAGGTAGTATCCGAGCGCAGGCAGCGAAAGCTCGGACTCCTCGACGACCGCTGTATCGCCGTCAAGCTTTGCAACCGCTCCAATATCAGGCGGCAACGGCCAGGTCCCCGGCTCCCTAGCGAAATTGAAGATACAGAGCAGTCTCTCGCCGCCGCCTTCGCGGACGAATGCGAGCACGTCGCCCTCAGCGTCAAGAAAGCGGATCGAGCCTGTTACCAATGCCTCATGCTCCCTGCGCAACGCCAGCGCGGTCCGATAGGACGTGAGCACCGAGGCCGTGTCGGCGTTCTGGACGTCGACTGCTCGGGCGCGATGGCTGGCCGGTATCGGCAGCCACGGCCTGGCCGTCGAGAAGCCTGCATTGTCGGCGCCGGCCTCCCAGACCATCGGCGTTCGACACCCATCCCTACCCTTGACGCCCGGCCAGAAGCGGATGCCGACGGGGTCGCGCAGATCCTCGTAGGCAAGCTCCGCCTCTTCAAGGCCGAGTTCCTCGCCTTCGTAGAGGCAGATCGAGCCGCGCAGGGAGGAGAGCAGCATGATCGAGAATCTTGCGATCGCGTCGGGATCGCTGCCCGGCCTTGTCCAGCGGCTGATATGGCGCACCACGTCATGGTTGGAGAACGCCCAGCAGACCCAGCCATCGGAAACGGCTGCCTCGAAGGCTTCGACGCAACCGCGCACATGCGCCGCAGAGAACTGTGGGCCAAGCAGGTCGAAGGTGTAGCACATATGGAGCGTATCCCCGCCGGAGGTGTAGGCGGCGAGCGTCTGCAATGAGCGGCCCTCATCGCCGATCTCGCCGACAGCGGCGCGGTCCTCATAGGCGTCGAGCAGCGCCCTGAAGCGGCGCAGGAACGCCAGGTTTTCCGGCTGCGTCTTGTCGAACAGGTGCTCCTGGTAGAGGTAGGTGTTGGTTTCGCTGTTGGTACCGGCGACGCTTGATGCCAAGGGTGGATTGCTGCGCAGCCAGCGGTCGTGGACATAGTAGTTGACCGTATCGAGCCGGAAGCCATCGACGCCACGCTCGAGCCAGAACCGCACCGTTTCCAGCAGCGCGTCCTGAACCTCCTGATTATGGAAATTGAGGTCCGGCTGCGAGGCGAGGAAATTGTGCATGTAATACTGCCGGCGGGTCGAATCCCATTCCCAGGCCGGGCCTCCGAAGACGGAGAGCCAGTTGTTGGGTGCGCTGCCGTCGGGTTTGGTATCGGCCCAAACATACCAGTCGGCCTTGGGATTATCGCGGCTGGCGCGGCTTTCAACGAACCAGTCATGTTTGTCGGATGAATGCGACAGCACCTGGTCGATGATGATCTTCAGGCCGAGACGATGCGCCTCGGCGACCAGCGCATCGAAATCCTCAAGCGTGCCGAACATTGGATCGACATCGCAGTAATCCGACACGTCGTAGCCCATGTCGGCCATCGGCGACTTGAAGAAGGGCGACAGCCAGATGGCGTCGACACCAAGCGAGGCAACATGAGCGAGCCTCGACGTAACGCCGCTGAGGTCTCCGCTGCCGTGGCCGGTCGTGTCCTGGAAGGAGCGCGGATAGATCTGGTAGATGACGCAGCCGCGCCACCATCCGGCCTTGTCACCTGCCCCCATTGCGCTTCTCCCTTGTGCCGGTCTGCACTCGTTCGATCATGAAGATCACTGTCCGCCCCGATATCGGCCGGGAGATATCCGCCGCATCCGGCGTTTCGATGGCCGGAGCCCAGAAAAATCCATCTCGCTCGGGCAAGGTGAACATGCAGGCCCGGCGATCGCCGTTGATGAGCACCGCAAGACTGCGGTCGTCATCGGCGGCCAGGATCATGACAAGGCGGTGCCGCTGCGGATCCTGCCAACTCTGTTCGTCGAGCGGCACGCCCATCTCGGTCAGCCATGCGACGTCCGGTATCTCTGAATCTGCCGGCGGCTGGCCAGCAAGGAAGCTTGTGTCGGAAAGCGCGGGCATCGCTCGGCGCAGCGTCGAGAGCAGCGCCGTGTAGCGCTCCAGCGCCTGATCGCGGCCGGGCCAGTCGAGCCAGGTGATCGCGTTGTCCTGCGCATAGGCGTTGTTGTTGCCGTGCTGGGTGCGGCCGAATTCGTCGCCCGCGGTCAGCATGATGGTGCCGCGTGAGACAAACAGCGTGGCGAGCAGCGCGCGCTGGTCGTTCAGGCGAGCCATGGCTACGGCTGGGTCGTCCGCATCACCTTCCACGCCGTTATTCCAGGACAGGTTTTCATTGTGGCCGTCGCGGTTCTGCTCGCCATTGGCTTCGTTGTGCTTGCGCTCATAACGCACGATGTCGGCGAGCGTCATGCCGTCATGGGCGGCGATGAAATTGACACTGCGGCTGGCGTCTTGCCCGTTCGCGGCAAACACATCGGACGAACCGGCGAGCCGGGTCGCCAGGGCGCCGACCATGCCGGCGTCGCCGCGCCAGAAGCGTCTGACATCATCACGATACTTGTCGTTCCATTCGAGGAAGAATGGTGGGAAATTGCCGAGCTGATAGCCGTCCGGACCGATGTCCCACGGCTCGGCGATCAACACGCGATCGGCCAGCAGCGCGTCGTCGCGCATCGCTCTCAGCAGCGGCGCCTCGGCATCGAATGTGCCCTCGACCCGCCCCAGAATGGTCGCCAGGTCGAAGCGGAAGCCGTCGACGCCGGCATCCCTGACGAAATGGCGAAGCGTGTCGAGGACCATTTCCTGAACGATGGGATGGTCGCAAGCGACTGTGTTGCCCGTCCCGGTGTCATTGGCCAGCCTGCCGTCTGATGTGTGCCGGTAATAGGCCTGGTTGTCGAGGCCGCGCAGCGACAACGTCGGACCAAGCCTGTCGCTCTCGCCTGTGTGGTTGAAGACGAGATCGAGGATAACGCCGATGCCGGCCTTGCGTAGCACGGCGACTGTGTTTCGCAATTCCATGATGCCGCCCGGCGCCAGGTGCGGATCGAGCGCCATGAAGGTGACGGGGTTGTAGCCCCATGCGTTGCGCAGCCCGAGCGGCGGCAAATGTCGCTCGTCGATAGAGGCGGTCACCGGCATCAGCTCGACCGCGCCAACGCCAATCTTCTTCAGATGCTCGACAACCACGGGGTGAGCGAGGGCGGCGACCGTACCTCGCAGCTTTTCAGGAACGTCTGGGTGCAGCATGGTGAAGGCGCGTACCGGCACCTCGTAGATCAGACCACCGGCACGAAATAGCGGCGGCGCAGCCTGCACGGGCTTCGGCAAGGCGGCGGCAATCGCCTTCGGCACCAGCGGCGCGGTATCGGCCCCCTCGCCCCGGCGCCGGCCCAGCCGCCAGTCATAGGCGTAGGGCCTGTCGATCTCGACGGCGTAGGGATCGGTCAGCAGCTTGTCGGGATCAAACCAAAGCCCACGCTCGGGCGCATAATCGCCATCGGCGCGAAAGCCATAGCGGGTGCCGGGGCCAAGGCCTGCAACGAACAGCGCATGGACGCCCTCGCCTTCCGGGTGCAGTTCGAGCCGTTCGATTTCCCGGTTGCCTTGCTCGTCGAAGACCGAGACCCAGAGCCGGCGGGCGGCCTGCGACCACGCAGCAAAGCGGATGCCTTCGCAGGTGACCGTAGCGCCGAGTGACGTCATGCGGGCTCCCCCTTCTCCCCTTGTGGGAGAAGGTGTCGCCGAAGGCGACGGATGAGGGGCGTTCCAGCTTGGCGCCGACGGCGATCCTTCGCGCACCCCTCAACCGTCTCGGCGCTGCGCGCCGATCCACCTTCTCCCACAAGGGGAGAAGGGAAAGCGCACACAGCCACTCTCAAGTAATCACGCTCGGCTCGTTGCGACCGGTGTGACTCTTGATGCCGGCTATATCATCGGCGGCCGCGATCAGATCGGCAAGCGCCTCTTGCGTGTCGAGATCGTGCCTCGCTCTGTCCGGCTCGTAGCGCTCGATGTAGACGCGCAACGTCGCGCCCGACGTACCTGTGCCGGACAGGCGGAAGACGACGCGCGAACCACCTTCAAACAGCACCCTGATGCCCTGGTGCTCGCTGATCGAGCCATCGACCGGATCGTGATAAGCAAAATCGTCGGCGCTGGCGATTGTCATGCCGCGCACGCTGGTGCCCGGCAATGAGCCGAGTTTGGCGCGGAGTTCGTCGACCAGCGCATTCGCGCGGTCGCTCTCAACCTCTTCATAATCGTGCCGAGAATAGTAGTTGCGACCGTAGGTCGCCCAGTGCTCGGTGACGATCTGCTTGCAGCTTTCGCCGCGCGCGGCCAGGATGTTGAGCCACAGCAACACCGCCCACAGGCCGTCCTTTTCACGGACATGGTTGGAACCGGTGCCGGCACTCTCCTCGCCGCAGATCGTCGCCATGTCGGCGTCGAGCAGATTGCCGAAGAACTTCCAGCCGGTCGGCGTCTCATAGATGCCGATGCCGAGTTTTTCAGCGACACGATCGGCCGCGCCACTGGTCGGCATCGAGCGGGCAATGCCTTTCAAACCGGCCTTGTAGCCGGGCGCCAGGCGCGCATTGGCGGCAAGCATGGCAACGGAATCCGACGGGGTGACGAAAATGCCCTTGCCGATGATCAAATTGCGGTCGCCGTCACCATCAGAGGCGGCGCCGAAATCCGGCGCGTCCGGCCCCATCATTTCGTCATAGAGGTGTTTGGCATGGACAAGATTCGGGTCCGGATGGTGGCCGCCGAAATCCGGCAGCGGCTTGAAATTGCGGCAGGTGCCGTTGGGCGCGCCAAGCCGGTTTTCCAGGATCTCCTTGGCGTAGGGCCCGGTCACCGCGTGCATGGCGTCGAAGCGCATGCGGAAGCCGGACTTGAACAGTTTGCGCAATGCGTCGAAATCGAACAGGCTTTCCATCAGCTCGGCATAGTCGGCGACCGGGTCGATGATCTCGACCGTCATGCCGGCGGCCTTGACCGCACCGACCGTGTCGATGTCGATCGGATCGATGTCGGCGATCTTGAAGCTCGAAATCGCCTTGGTCTTTTCGAAGATCGCGTCGGTCAGCTTTTCCGGCGCCGGGCCGCCATTGCCGGCATTGTACTTGATGCCGAAATCCTCGTGCGGACCGCCCGGATTGTGGCTGGCCGACAGTATGATGCCGCCAAAGGTCTTGTATTTGCGGATGACATGCGAGGCGGCCGGCGTCGACAGGATGCCGCCCTGCCCGACCATCACCTTGCCGAAGCCGTTGGCGGCTGCCATGGCGATGGCCTTCTGGATGACTTCGCGGTTGTAGAAGCGGCCATCGCCGCCAATCACCAGGGTCTTGCCCTTGAAACCGTCCAGCGCGTCGAAGATCGACTGGATGAAATTCTCGGCATAGTGCTCCTGCTGAAAGACAGGCACCTTCTTGCGCAGGCCCGACGTGCCGGGCTTCTGATCGGAATAGGGTTTGGTGGGGATGGTCCGTATCATGCTTCAGGCAACCCTTTTCGAAAGCAGCGAGCGATAGAGTTCAACATATTTATCCGCACTCTTGTCCCACGACACGTCGGCCTTCATGCCCTGGCGCTGCAGCGATTCCCAGACCGGCGGACTGGCATGGGCGTCGACGAGGCGGCGGATGGCGTGCAGCAAGGCACCGCCATTGTTGGGCGCGAACTGGAAGCCGGTGGCAACGCCGGCCGAGACGGCGGCCTCATTGGCATCGATGACCGTATCGGCCAGGCCCCCGGTGCGGGCAACCACCGGCACGCAACCATAACGCAGGCCGTAAAGCTGCGTCAGCCCGCACGGTTCGAAGCGTGAGGGAATGACGATAGCGTCGCAACCGCCCTGCATGATGTGCGACAGCCCTTCATCGTAGCCGACGACAACCCCGATGCGGCCGCGATGTCTGGCGGCGGCGGCAAGCAGCGCACCTTCGAGGCCGGCGTCGCCCGAGCCCAGGATGGCCAGCCGCGCGCCCGTGGCAACGATGCCGTCGACCACCAGCGCTAGTATGTCCATGCCCTTTTGCCAAGTCAGGCGGCTGACGACGCAGACGATCGGGCTGTCGTCGCGATCCAGGCTGAAGCGCTCCTCGACGGCGGCCCTGTTGGGCGCGCGCGCCTTCAGCGTCCCGGCCGTGTAGGTGGAGACCAGATGCTTGTCGGTCTCCGGATCCCAGATGTCGATGTCAATGCCGTTGACGATGCCATAGAGATCGCTGGAGCGCATGTTGATGAGGCCGTCGAGGCCCATGCCGAATTCCGCCGAGCGTATCTCCTGCGCGTAGGTCGGGCTGACCGTGGTGATCGCCCAGGCGGCCTGCAGGCCCGCCTTGAGGAAGCCGACGCCGCCATAATATTCGACGCCGTCGAGCGCCATAGCCGCCGCAGGCAAGCCGAGCTCGCCGAAGATGCCGGCGCCGAACTGGCCCTGGAAAGCGAGGTTGTGAACGGTCATCATCGACGGTACGCCGACCGCCTTGCCGTAGCGCATATAGGCCAGCGTCATCGCCGACTGCCAGTCATGGGCGTGGACGATGTCAGGCTGGTAGCCCGAGATGGCGCCGCCGGCGATATCGCCGCCGACCTGGCTTAGTGCTGCAAAGCGCCGCCAGTTGTCGGGCCAATCGACGCCGGTCGCATTGCCATAGGGACCGCCGGGACGGTCGAACAGATGCGGCGCGTCGAGCACGAACAGCTCTAGCCCGGCAAGCTGGATGGAATGAACGGAGGCCTTACCGCCCTGCAGCAAGGGATATTGCAGAACCGCCCTCTTTTTCTTGAAAGCGGCCATAACGGTCGGGAAACCGGGAATGAGCGTGCGCATGGTCACGCCCTTGGCCGCCAGTGCGATGGGCAACGCGCCGGTCACGTCGGCAAGCCCGCCGGTCTTGATCAGCGGGAAAATCTCGGGCGCGACCGACAGAACCTGCATGCGTTAGAGCCCCAGCTTGTCGATCATGTCCTGAGTAACCAGGCAGATGCCTTTTTCGGACACGCGAAAACGCTTGGCGTCGAGGACGGGGTCTTCGCCGACCACCAGCCCTTCCGGTATCCTAACACCATGGTCGATGACCACGCGCTTCAACTTTGCGTTCCGGCCGACATGAACGTCCGGCAGCATGACGACTTCTTCCAGGGTCGAATAGGAATTGATGCGCGCTCCGGTGAAGATCAGGCTTCTTTTCAGCGAAGCCCCCGAGACGATGCAATCGCCCGAGACAAGCGAGGACACGGCCGAACCGCGGCGGCCATCCTCGTCATGCACGAACTTTGCCGGCGGCTTCAATTCGGCATAGGTCCAGATCGGCCAGTCGCGGTCGTAGAGGTCGAGTTCCGGCGTGATGTCGGTCAGGTCGATGTTGGCTTCCCAATAGGCGTCGACCGTTCCAACGTCGCGCCAATAGGCCTCGTTCTCGGCGGTCGAGCGGACGCAGGACTTGGCGAAGCGGTGCGCGATCGCCTTACCGTGCTGGACGATATAGGGGATGATGTCCTTGCCGAAGTCACGGCTTGAGCCCGGCTCAGCCGCATCGCGGCGCAACTGCTCCATCAGGAACTTGGTCTTGAAGACATAGATGCCCATCGAGGCCAGGGCGAATTCCGGCTTGTCGGGAATGCCGGGCGGGTCGGCGGGCTTTTCGACGAAGGCGATGATGTTGTCGTTGGCATCGACATGCATGACGCCGAAGCCGGTGGCTTCCATGCGCGGCACTTCGAGGCAGCCGACGGTGACATCGGCATTGGCGTCGACGTGCTGGCGAAGCATCATCTCGTAGTCCATCTTGTAGATGTGGTCGCCGGCCAGGATG
Organism: Mesorhizobium sp. Root102; assembly: GCF_001425625.1. Lineage (GTDB taxonomy): Bacteria > Pseudomonadota > Alphaproteobacteria > Rhizobiales > Rhizobiaceae > Mesorhizobium. Next base: position 198,731 of record NZ_LMCP01000001.1, read on the forward strand.
ACCATGTATTCAGGTCCATAGGCCTCGATGATATCGATGTTCTGATAGACGGCGTCGGCGGTGCCCTCATACCATTGCGTTTCCGAGACGCGTTGGCTGGCCGGCAGGATGTCAAAACTCTCGTTTCGTTCAGGACGCAGGAAGTTCCAGCCGCGCTGCAGGTGGCGGATCAGCGAATGCGCCTTGTACTGCGTGGCGACACCAAGGCGCCGGATACCGGAATTGAGCGCGTTGGAGAGCGCGAAGTCGATGATGCGCGTCTTGCCGCCGAAATAGACGGCCGGCTTGGCACGCCGGTCGGTCAGTTCCTTGAGGCGGCTGCCACGGCCGCCGGCCAACACATAGGCCATGGCATCGCGCGCCAGCGGCTGGGTCCGTTTCAAGTCTGCCATTTTTACCCTCCCAAGTTACTCGATCTCGACATGGTTCAGTCGGCGACAAGTTGACGGACCTAGTCCGCAACGAGTTCAAGCATGATCGTCGACAGCGGCGGCAAGAGCATAGTCGCGGAGATGCTCCCTCCCTCCGCCCGCGCCTCGACCATGCCGCCATTGCCCTTGCCGGAACCGCCATATTCCGAAGCGTCGGTGTTGATGATTTCGCGCCATTTGCCGGCCGTCGGCAGCGGCACGCGATAATTGTCGCGCGGCACCGGCGTGAAATTGGAAATGACGGCCACCGAGTTGCCGCCCGGTGCGCTGCGCAGCCAGGCAAAAACCGAATTCTGGCTGTCGTCGACGATCAGCCAGGAAAACCCTTCCGGCTCGCAATCACGGCCATGTAGCGCCGGGCGCGAACGGTAGAGATAGTTGAGATCGCGCACCGTCTGCCAGACGCCGCGATGCGGGCGGAACTCCAGCAGGTTCCAGTCGAGCGCGCGCGCCTCGCTCCATTCGCGGCGCTGCGCGAACTCCTGCCCCATGAACAGCAGCTTCTTGCCGGGATAACCCCACATGAAAGCGTAGTACGCGCGCAATGTCGCGAATTTCTGCCAGTCGTCGCCGGCCATTTTGCCAAGCAGCGTGCCTTTGCCGTGCACGACCTCGTCATGCGAGAGCGGCAGCACGAAATTTTCCGAGAAGGCGTAGGTCAGGCCGAAGGTGAGGTCGTTGTGGTGATGTTTGCGGAAGATGGGCTCCTTGGAGAAATACTCCAGCGTGTCGTGCATGAAGCCCATGTTCCACTTGAAGCCGAAGCCCAGGCCGCCTTCATGCATCGGTGCCGAGACCTTCGGCCAGGAGGTCGATTCCTCGGCGATGGTCATGACGCCCGGATGGTGGCCGTAGACCTCCTTGTTCATCTTCTGCAGGAAGCTGACCGCCTCGAGGTTCTCGCGGCCGCCCTTCTCGTTGGGGATCCATTCGCCGGCCTTGCGCGAATAGTCGAGGTAGAGCATCGAGGCGACCGCATCAACGCGCAAACCGTCGACATGATATTTCTCGGCCCAGAACAAGGCGTTGTTGACGAGGAACGACACCACCTCGCGGCGGCCAAAATTGTAGATCGCGGTGTTCCAGTCGGGATGAAAACCCTTGCGCGGATCGGCATGTTCATAGAGCGCGGTGCCGTCGAAGTTGGCAAGGCCGTGCGCGTCGACCGGGAAATGCGCCGGCACCCAGTCGAGGATGACACCGACGCCGGCGCGGTGGGCGCCATCGACGAAACGAGCAAAGCCGTCCGGGTCGCCGAAGCGGGCCGACGGCGCGTAGAGGCCGGTCGTCTGGTAGCCCCAGGACGGGTCATAGGGGTGTTCAGAGATCGGCATGAATTCGATATGGGTGAAACCGGTCTCGACCACATAGGGGATCAGCCGGTCGGCCAACTCGTCCCATGACAGGAACGTACCGTCGTCGTGAAGTTGCCAGGAGCCGGCATGGACCTCGTAGATCGAGATGGCTTCGCGCCGGTGATCGGCATTGCGCCAGAAATTGCGGTGCGCCTCGTCGCCCCACTCATGCGCCGGTGGCACGGCCACGACCGAAGCAGTGGCCGGACGCAATTCAGATTTGAAGGCGAACGGGTCGGCTTTCAGCGGCAGTCTCACGCCATCGGGACCGATGATCTCGTATTTGTAGGGCCGACCGGCACCGATATCGGGCACGAACAGTTCCCAGATGCCGGTGTCGCGGCGATCACGCATCGTGTGCCGGCGACCGTCCCATTCGTTGAAGTCGCCGACCACCGAGACGCGCCGTGCATTGGGAGCCCAGACGGCGAAATGCACTCCGGAAGCGCCTTCGTGGTCGATGACATGGGCGCCGAGCTTATCGAACAGCCTGAGGTGCGAGCCTTGGGCGATGTAGTAGTCGTCCATCGGGCCAAGCACCGGACCGAACGAATAGGGATCGGTCAGCCACCAGTCGCCGCCGGCATTGCGCGCGTGATAGCGCAGGGGCTGCCGCTTCTTGATCGAGAGCTTGCCTTCGAAAAAGCCGCCGTCGTCGCGCCTGGACAGTTCACCCGCGATGGTGCCGGTCAGCGTATAAGCGGTAACGAATTCGGCATGCGGAACGAAGCATCGGGCATACAGGCTCTTGCCGATCTCATGGACACCAAGGACCGCGAAGGGATCTCCGTGCGTGCCGGCAACAATCGCCGCAACATCGCTGGCTTGCGCCAGTCCGTCCGGCCCGCTTGTCGCAGCGGTCGCGCGCGGCTTCTTCATCAGGCAGCGTCCCTCCCCGGGCACCGAGTATTTTGTTCTAGGGTGTGCATTTCACACCCTGGGACCACATTGTTCGCGGCCTCATGCAACCACATCAGACAGGTACGTTCCAGATTTCTTTCGCATATTGGCGGATCGTGCGATCGGAGGAGAACCAGCCGACACGCGCAACGTTGCGGATCGCCTTGGCGTACCAGTCGGGACTGTTGCGCCAGACGGCATCGACTTCGCGCTGCGCAGCGGCGTAGGCGTCGAAATCTGCGGCGACCATGAACCAGTCGCTCTGATAGAGACCGTTCATCAAGTCGCGGTAACGCTCCGGATCGTCCGGCGAAAAGACACCCGACGAAACGGCAGCAACCGCTTGCGCCAGTTCGGGTGATGCTTCGATGACGGCGCGCGGATCGTAGCCGTTGTTGCGCCGCTCAGCGACCTCGGCGGTGGTCAGGCCGAAGATGAAGATATTGTCGTCGCCGACGCACTCCTTGATCTCGACATTGGCGCCGTCGAGCGTGCCGATGGTCAGCGCACCATTCAGCGCGAACTTCATGTTGCCGGTGCCTGACGCTTCCATGCCGGCGGTCGAGATCTGCTCGGACAGGTCGGCCGCCGGCATCATGATCTCGGCCAGGCTGACATTGTAGTTTGGCACGAACACCACCTTCAGCAAACCGCGCACGGCCGGATCGCGGTTGATGACCTTGGCGACGTCGTTGGCGAGTTTGATGATCAGTTTGGCATTGTGGTAGCTGGGTGCCGCCTTGCCGCCGAAGAATTTCACGCGCGGCATCCAGTCGCGCTCGGGATGCGAGCGGATCTGGTCGTAGAGAGCGATCGCCTCAAGGATGTTCAGAAGCTGGCGCTTGTATTCATGGATGCGCTTGATCTGGATATCGAACAGCGCCGAGGGATCGACCTTGATGCCGAGCCGGTCGGCGACGAGGTTGGCCAGCCGCGCCTTGTTGGCGCGCTTGACGGCGGCGAACTTGTCGCGAAAGGCGGCATCGCCGGCGAAGACGTCGAGACCCTTGATGGCGTCGATGTCGTCGAGAAAACGGTCGCCGATCGTCTCGCGGGCGAGCGACGTCAGCCCGGGATTGCACTGGATCAGCCAGCGCCGCGGCGTGATGCCGTTGGTCTTGTTGTTGATGCGATCGGGATAGAGTTTGTGCAGGTCGGCGAACACCGTTTCCTTCATCAGGTCGGTGTGAAGCGCCGAAACGCCGTTGATCGAGTGCGAGCCGACAAAGGCCAGATTGCCCATGCGCACCCGACGGTCGCCGTTTTCCTGGATCAGCGAGATGCGACTGATCTGCTCGTCGGAGAACTGGTCGGAGGCGCGCGCCTCAAGAAGCACTTCGGCATTGATGGCGTAGACGATCTGCATGTGGCGCGGCAGCAGCCGCTCAAAGAGCGGCACCGGCCAGCTTTCCAGCGCTTCAGGAAGCAGCGTGTGGTTGGTGTAGCCGAAGGTCCGCTTGGTGATGCTCCAGGCAAGGTCGAAATCCATGCCGTGGACATCCATCAACAGGCGCATCAACTCGGGGACAGCGATGGCCGGATGGGTGTCGTTGAGATGGATCGCAGCCTTGTCGGGCAGCGACTTCAGGTCGCCATACTGGCTGAGATGGCGCTGGACGATGTCCTGCAGCGAGGCGGTGGAGAAGAAGTATTCTTGCCTGAGCCGCAGTTCCTGCCCGGCCTTGTGTGAATCGGCGGGGTAGAGCACGCGCGACAAGGCATCGGCCTTGTTGCTTTCGGCAAGCGCACCGATGTGGTCGCCGGCATTGAACTTGTCGAGCAGGATCGGATCGACAGGCATGCCCGACCAGAGCCGCAGCGTGTTGACGCGATTGGCCCGCCAACCGACGACGGGCGTGTCATAGGCGACGGCCAGTACATGCTCGGTCGGCTTCCAGACATGGCGTTCGAGCCGGCCGTCCTTGGAGGTGATCGATTCCACTGAACCGCCGAAACCGACCTCGAAAGAGCGCTCACGGCGTTCGAATTCCCAGGGATTGCCGTGATCGAGCCAGGTCTCGGGCAGTTCGACCTGCCAGCCGTCATGAATCTCCTGGCGGAACATGCCGTTGGCATAGCGGATGCCATAGCCATGCGTGGGAATGTCGACGGTCGCCATGCTTTCCATGAAGCAGGCGGCAAGCCGGCCGAGGCCGCCATTGCCGAGTGCCGCGTCCGGCTCGAGAGCGGCGATCAGATCGAGATCGACGCCCAGCGACGACAGCGCCGCGCGCATATTGTCCATCAGGCCGAGATTGGAGAAGGCGTCGCGCATCAGGCGGCCGATAAGGAACTCCAGCGACAGATAATAGACGCGCTTTTCCTGCTGGTCGTAGGCCTCCTTCGTCGCCTGCATCCAGTGGTCGACGATGCGGTCGCGCACGACCTTGATCGAGGCGGTCAGCCAGTCGTACTGGGTCGCGACGGTGGTGTCCTTGCCAACCCGGTATTTGAGGGCCTTCAAGACTTCCGCGGCGAGTGTCTTGGGATCGGGATTTTCAAGTTCGGGCTGGGGAGCTTCGGATGTCATCGCGCGCGTCATGCTGCCTCTCGTGCGGTTGCCACGATCATACCGGCTTTCATCGTTCCTCCCAGCCCATGCTAGCCGATACCACTACATATTCAATCGATTTAGATCAGCGCATACTGGCTTACCCTGCGGCAATTTGACAGTTCGAAGCGTGACGCGCCCAGGCGATCCCGCGCGACACGCTTCAAATTTCTTGTTCCATACATGTCGTTGTTCCCAAAACCGCTACGCACTTTTGGGCGACATGCATCAAGCCGCCAGCGCCGCCTCGGGCGGAACCTTTGCGCCGGTCATGAAGGCGACGGCATCGGACATCGTATATTGCTTGGGATCGATGACGCAGAGGCGACGCCCCAGCCGGTGGATGTGAATGCGGTCGGCCACTTCGAAGACATGTGGCATATTGTGCGAGATCAGAACGATCGGCAGGCCGCGCTTCTTGACGTCGAGGATCAGTTCGAGCACGCGGCGGCTTTCCTTGACGCCAAGGGCGGCCGTCGGTTCGTCCATGATCACCACACGGCTGCCGAAGGCGGCGGCGCGCGCCACCGCCACGCCCTGGCGCTGGCCGCCTGAAAGCGTCTCCACCGCCTGGCTGATGTTCTGGATGGTCATCAGGCCAAGCTCAGTGAGCTTGTCGCGGGCGCGCTTTTCCATCGCCGGACGGTCGAGCATACGAAGCCAGTCGCCCAGAAAACCCGGTTTACGGATCTCGCGGCCAAGGAACATGTTGTCGGCGATCGAGAGTGCCGGCGACAGCGCCAGATTCTGATAGACGGTTTCAATGCCGGCTTCGCGGGCCTCCATCGGTGATTTGAAGGCGACAGGTTTGCCTTCAAGCCGGATCTCGCCTTCGTCGGGTACGGCCGCGCCGGAAATCGCCTTGATGAGCGACGACTTGCCGGCGCCATTGTCGCCTATGACGGCGAGGATTTCGCCGGGGTAAAGGTCGAAGTCGGCATTGTCGAGGGCGGTGACACGGCCATAGCGCTTGACCAGTCCACGAGCGGTGAGAATGGGTTCCTGGGTCATGGTCATGCCGAAACCTTTCTGATCCATTGGTCGACTGCCACGGCGCCGATGATCAGCACACCGGTGAGCAGCACTTTCCATTGAGGATCGGCGCCCAGCATGTTGAGGCCCATGGAGACGACGCCGACGATCATCGCGCCGAACAGCGTGCCCAGGATCGAGCCGCGTCCGCCAAACAGAGAAATACCGCCGATCACCGTCGCGGTGATCGCCTGGAGATTATAGTCGGTGACGGCGGCTGACGGCGAGATCGAGCCGTTGCGGCCGATGGAGACCCAGGCAGCGAAAGCGGCGATCAGTCCGGCAAGGGTGTAGACCGTCATCAGCACCTTCTTGGTCTGGATGCCCGACAGCTTCGCCGCCTCCTGATCATCGCCAACGGCGTATACATGGCGGCCCCATGCCGTGTGATTGAGCACGTACCACAGGATCAGAACGAGCACGACCGTGGCAATGACACCGAGCGTCAGCACCGCGGTGCCAATCTTGAAGCTTAATGCAAACAGATGCAGCAGCGGCGCCTGGGTGTCGACGTCGGTGTCGCGGATCGTCTCATTGGCCGAATAGATGAAGTTCGTGGCCATGACGATGTTCCAGGTGCCTAGCGTCACGATGAATGGCGGCAGCTTCATGTAGGCGACCAGCACCCCGTTGAGCAGCCCGCAGGCCGCGCCGGCGGCAAGCCCGATCGCCACGGCGAGCACGCTCGGCATGCCGTAGCTGACCGCGCAATTGCCCATGATCACTGCTGAAATCACCATGATCACGCCGATCGACAGATCGATGCCGGCGGTCAGGATGACCAATGTCTGCGCAGCACCCAGAATGCCGATGATGGCGATCTGCTGCAGGATCAGCGTCAGCGTGTAGGACGAAAAGAAGCGTCCTCCGATGGTGATGCCGAAGACGACGATCGCCAGAACCAGCACGATCAATGGCACTGCGGCCGGCGTCGAATGCAGGAAATGCTGGATGCGCTTGACGGCCGATTTGTGCTCGTCAAAAGCGGCAACGCTTGTATCGCTGCTCGAGAGAACCTTCTCGAATTCCTGAGCTTGAGCCATGTTTCCTCCCCGTTGGGTGCCAGCCACGCGCCAACACCCGTCCACGCTTTTCCGGTCTGTCGCCGGGATTGTTCGCGGTCACGCGACCCATCGTCCACCCGAAGCGGCCGGGGATCAAGCCCCGACCGCTCAGGTTCCGTAGATGCCTGTCAGACCGGCATCAGCCCCAGCACTTGGCGAGGCCTTCCTTGGTGTCGATGGACTTCACGCCAGTGGCCGGCTTGTCGGTCACCAGGTTGACGCCGGTATCGAAGAAATTCTTGCCTTCGGTCGGCTTCGGCTTGGTTCCGTCCTTGGCGAAAGCGGCGATCGCCTCGATGCCAAGTGCTGCCATCTGCAGTGGATATTGCTGCGACGTGGCGCCGATGACACCTTCGGCCACTGATTTCACGCCGGGGCAGCCGCCGTCGACGGAAACGATCAGCACCTGGCTTTCGAGGCCGACGGCCTTCAGCGCCTGGTAGGCGCCGACAGCGGCCGGCTCGTTGATGGTGTGGATGACGTTGATGGTGTTGTCCTTCTGCAGAAGGTTCTCCATCGCCTTGCGGCCGCCCTCCTCGTTGCCGTTTGTGACATCGTGGCCGACGATGCGCGGATCGTCCTCATCGCCGATCTTGTTGGGATCCTTCACATCGATGCCGTAGCCCATCATGAAGCCCTGGTCGCGCAGGACGTCGACGGTCGGCTGCGAAGGGGTCAGGTCAAGGAAACCGATCTTGGCGTCCTTGGCCTTGTCGCCGAGCGTGGCGGCGGCCCAGGCGCCGATCAGCTTGCCGGCTTCGAGATTGTCCGTCGCAAAGGTCGCGTCGGCCGCGTCGATGGGATCGAGCGGCGTGTCGAGCGCGATCACCAGCAGGCCGGCATCACGCGCCTTCTTCACGGTCGGCACGATGCCCTTGGTGTCGGACGCGGTGATCAGGATACCCTTGGCGCCGTCGGCGATGCAGCTTTCGATCGCCGCGACCTGGCTCTCGCTGTCGCCGTCGATCTTGCCGGCGTAGGTCTTGAGGTCGACGCCGAGTTCCTTGGCTTTTGCGGTCGCGCCTTCCTTCATCTTGACGAAGAAGGGATTGGTGTCGGTCTTGGTGATCAGGCAGGCGCCGACACCGGCCGCGGATGCGGACGAGGCAAACGCCATCAGGCCAAGAGCCGCGGCGGCAAACACGGTCGATTTCAACAGTTTTGTATTGGTCACGATTTTCCTCCCAGTGGAACCATTCCGATGCCGGCCAACCGGCACCTGCAGCGCATCCAACGAAATTCTCCCAGTGTGGACGCTGCCTCAACAGACACCAGGCCGAAGCCTCTGTCAATAATTAAATCACTCTTATTTATTATTGACAGCATTGCTTCGTTCACCCATTCTGGCCCAAAAGCATTGAGGGGAAACGACGGGAGGAACAGGGTGGAAACCGCCATTGCGAGGCACGGTTCGCCCGAGGTGAATGACAGCCTCATTCACCGCGGCACTAACCAGAGCGGCATGCGCGACCACAACGAGCGGTTGGTGCTCTCGCTGGTGCGCCAGCACGGCAGCCTGGCGAAATCTGACATCGCTCGCATGACCGGACTTTCGGCGCAGACGGTTTCGGTCATCATGCGTGAGTTGGAGGAAGAAAGCCTTCTGCTGCGCCAGGCGCCGTTGCGCGGCAAGATCGGCCAGCCCTCCATCCCGATGGCGCTCAATCCCGAAGGCGCTTTCTTCATCGGCCTGAAGATCGGCCGGCGCAGCGCGGAACTGGTGCTGATCGATTTCCTTGGCAATGTGCGCTCGATGCTGCAGCATTCATACCGCTACCCGGCGCGGCGCGAGACGGTGGACTTCGTCAGCAACGGCATTCGGCAGATGCGCGGCGAGTTGACGCCCGCACAGGACAAGCGCATCGCCGGGCTCGGCATCGCCATGCCGTTCGAGTTGTGGAACTGGACCGATACTGCCGGCGCCCCGCGCGACGTCATGGACGAATGGCGCCGCCGCGACATCAGGGCCGACATCCAGGCGCAATGCGATTTTCCGGTCTATTTGCAGAACGATGCCACGTCGGCCTGCGGCGCCGAGCTCGTCTTCGGCCACGCGGGCGGCGCGCGTGACTTCGTCTATTTCTATATCGGTGCCTTTGCCGGTGGCGGCATCGTGCTGAATGGCCGGCTGTTTGGCGGCCCGACCGGCAATGCCGGAGCACTCGGCTCCATGCCCGTGCCCGGGCCGAACGGCAAACCGACCCAGCTGATCGACGTGGCGTCCATCGCCATGCTCGAAAAGGCGCTCAATGCGCGCGGCGTCGAGGCCTCGCATCTGTGGACATCGCCGGAAGACTGGGGCGAGATCGGACCCGAGCTCGACGACTGGATCGCCAGCGCCTCGCGAGCGCTCGCCTACGCCATCGTCGCCGCATCCTCGGTCATCGATTTCGAGGCGGCGGTGATCGACGGCTGGATGCCGAAGGCGGTGCGCCGTCGTCTGGTTGACGCCATCATCGCGGCCATCGCCACGATCGACGGCGAAGGTTTGAAGCTGCCCGCGGTTCGCGAGGGAACCGTCGGCATTCATGCCCGGGCCCTCGGAGGCGCCAGCCTGCCACTATCCGAACGCTTCCTGATCGGCTCGACGACGATTTCCAGGAGCGCCTGATGCTGATCGGAATCCCGGCGCTGCTCGGTCCGGAGCTTCTGGCGATCCTGCGCGGCATGGGCCATGGCGACGAAATCGCGCTTGTCGACGGAAATTATCCGGCGGAACAGCAGGCAACACGGCTGGTACGAGCCGATGGTCACCACCTCATCCCGGTGCTCGACGCGATCTTGAGCGTGCTGCCGGTGGACGACGCCGTGCCGGAGGCGCTGTTCCGCGCCTCGGTCAAGGGTGACCCCTCGCTTGCCGATCCCGTCCATAATGAGATCGAGGCGATCTGCGCCAAACGTGCGCCAGGCCGCAAGGTGGTTGCGCTGGCCGGCGCCGACTTCTATGCACGGGTCAAATCGGCGCATGCCATCGTCGCAACAAGCGAGCCGCGGCTCTACGCCAACATCATAATCCGCAAAGGCGTGATCTATCCGCCGGAGACCAGGAAGCCATGATCCTCTGCTGCGGCGAAGCCCTGATCGACATGCTGCCGCGCACGACGACAGCGGGCGAGCCGGCCTTTGCGCCTTATGTCGGCGGCGCCGTGTTCAACACGGCGATCGCGCTTGGCCGGCTCGGCGCGCCAGCCGGCTTCTTTTCCGGCCTGTCGTCGGATCTGTTCGGTGGCCAGTTCCTGGATGCGCTGGGGGCGAGCAAGGTCAGTTCCACCTATGCACACACCTCGCCTCGGCCAACGACGCTGGCCTTCGTCAAGCTCACCAACGGCCAGGCGACCTACACCTTCTATGACGAGAACACCGCCGGCCGCATGCTGACCATCGACGACCTGCCACAGCTCGGCAACGAGATCGAAGCCATGCTGTTCGGCGCCATCAGCCTGATCTCGGAGCCCGCCGGCAGTGCCTACGAAGAGTTCATGCGGCGCGAGCAGGCAAGCCGCGTCATGATGCTCGATCCCAACATCCGGCCGAACTTCATCCCGGACAAGGCCAAGCACCTCAGGCGCATCCGCGCCATGATGGCGATGGCCGACATCGTGAAACTGTCGGACGAAGACCTGAACTGGTTTGGCGAAGCCGGCTCGCATGAGGATGTCATCCGCAACTGGCTGGACCGCGGCCCGAAGCTGATCGTCGTCACCCATGGCAGCGAAGGCGCTGTCGGCTACAGCAAGGAGCACACCGTCACGGTGATGCCGGAGAAGGTCGAGGTGGTCGACACGGTCGGCGCCGGCGACACGTTCAACGCCGGTATCCTCGCCTCCTTGCATGAGCAGGGCCTGCTGACGAAAGCGTCGATTTCCGACCTGTCGAAAGACGCCATCCACAAGGCGCTGGCGCTTGGCGCCAAGGCAGCAGCGGTAACGGTGTCACGGGCCGGCGCCAATCCACCCTGGCGACACGAGATCGCCTGAGTAGCGCTCAACATAGATTGAGCAGTCGATCACTTTATGTTTCGCAGGACCGATGCGTGGGGCTATAAAGGCGCGATCGCGCCCGACGAAGCCCGGATTTCCGGCATCTCGCGAAGGTCTGCCGGGAAATACAGGTAACAGGCTACGACACACAGGCAATTTACGGCTCTGTGCGTCCGGCTTTCTCGTCAAGCGCAACTCTGGTACCAGCGGGCCGTTATCTGGCTAAACCGCCTGGTTGAAACCGTTTTGAGGCCGACATGCAGTTCATCGATCTTGGCGCGCAGCGCGAACGAATCCGCGACCGGCTGAAGGCCGCGATCGACCGTGTCGTCGACGAGGGCCGCTATATTCTCGGCCCGCAAGTCACCGAATTCGAGAACAAGCTCGCCGCCTATGTCGGCACCAAGCATGTCGTGGCTTGCGCGAACGGCACCGATGCATTGCTCTTGCCCCTGTTTGCGGCCGGCGTCGGACCGGGCGACGCGGTGTTCGTGCCGAGCTTCACTTTCGCCGCCACGGCGGAAGTGGTGGCGCTGGCCAAGGCAGAGCCGGTGTTCGTCGATGTCGACCCGCATACCTACAACATCGACATTGCCAGCCTCCAAGCGGCCATCACCATGATCAAGAAGGAAGGCCGGCTGAAGCCGAAGGCAATCATTCCCGTCGATCTGTTTGGCCTTGCCGCCGACTACGAGGCGATCATGGCGATCGCCAACCGCGAAGGGCTGATGGTGATCGAGGATGCCGCCCAGTCGATGGGCGGTTCTCTCGACGGCAAGATGTGCGGCTCGTTCGGCGCGGTCGGCTCGACGAGCTTCTACCCTGCCAAGCCGCTTGGCTGCTACGGCGATGGCGGCGCGATGTTCACCAATGACGATGCGCTGGCCGAGCAACTCAGATCCTTCGCCTTCCACGGCAAGGGCGAAACGCAATACGACAATGTCCGCGTCGGCATCAATTCACGCCTCGACACGCTGCAGGCGGCGATCCTAATCGAGAAGCTGGCCATCCTCGAAGACGAGATGGTTGCCCGCCAAGTGGTGGCCAAGCGCTATGCCGATGGGCTTGGCGACGTCGTTACCGCCGCCCGCAATCTGGATGGCAGCCGTTCGGCCTGGGCGCAGTACGCCATCGAGACGCCGAAGCGCGACGGGCTGAAGGCGCATCTCGGCGAAAAGGGAATTCCGTCGGTCATCTATTATGTGAAGCCGCTGCATGCCCAGGTTGCTTATCGCGACTACCCGCGCACGCCGACCGGCCTTGCTGTGTCGGAAGACCTGCCGAAGCGGATTCTCTGTCTGCCGATGCACCCTTATCTCAGCGAAGCCGACCAGGACCGCATCATTGAAACGATCCGCAACTATATCGGCTCGAATTCAGCGCAGGCCGCAGCCGAGTAAGCTGCGGGGCCTTCTCAGGCGGGGCTGACCCCTGCTCTGCCGCTGGCAATGAAATGCGGATTGGCAAAATCCTCATCGTCGCATTGCCTGCGCTTGCCATAGACCAGAGGCTGGCCGTCCAGCGTGCGCGTCATGCCGCCGGCCGCGCGCAGAACGGCGTCGCCCGCCGCCGTGTCCCATTCCATGGTGCGGCCGAAGCGCGGATAGACATCCGCCTCACCGCTGGCGACAAGGCAGAATTTCAAGGACGAACCGACCGACACGATTTCGGCCGCGCCAAGGTCGCGAATATAGGCCTCGGTTTCCGGCGTGTTGTGCGAACGACTGGCAACGACGGCCAGCGGCGCCATGGCTGTTCTCACCGAAATCGGCCGGCGCCCGGTGATCTGGTAGTCGCCATCGATTTCGAGAGATTCCGCCCTGCCCGGCAGGCCGGAAAAGAAGCGGCCGGTGCAGGGCGCGAAGACGACGCCGACTTCCGGTACGCCATCGCGAACCAGAGCGATGTTGACGGTGAAATCGGTGCGGCGGTTGACGAATTCCTTGGTGCCGTCGAGCGGATCGATCAGAAAGAAGGCCCCGTCCAGGTCGGGCGGCACGATGCCGGCGGATGCTTCCTCCTCGGCCACGCAGGGAATGTCGGGAAATGCGGCGCGCAGCCCGGTGAGAATGATCTTCTCGCTCTCGCGGTCCGCCTCGGTCACCGGCGACGAATCGGACTTGCGGTCGACCGCACAGCCGGCGTGGAACACGCGCATCACCTCACGCCCCGCCGCCAAGGCCAGCCGCTCGCAGATTCCGAGCATCAGCCTGTCGTCAGATGCCGCCGCCGCTGTCGTATTGGTCTTCGGCAATGTCGCGCTCGTTCAGCCAGTGTTCCAGGGTGTCTACCATCTCTTCGGCCGATTTGCCGAGTGTCTTGAGATGGATTTCCGGGTTTTCCGGCGCTTCATAGGGAGAATCGACGCCGGTGAAATTCTTGATCTCGCCATTCAAGGCGCGTGCATAGAGGCCCTTGGGATCACGCCTGGCGCATTCCTCGAAGGGGGTATCGACGAACACCTCGATGAACTCTCCGTCGGCCATCAATTCGCGCGCCATGCGCCGCTCGGCGCTGAACGGCGAAATGAACGATACAATGACGATCAACCCGGCATCGCCCATCAGCCGCGCCACTTCGGCGACGCGGCGGATGTTCTCGACACGATCGGCGTCGGTGAAACCAAGATCGCGGTTGAGGCCGTGACGGACGTTGTCGCCGTCCAGGATATAGGTATGGCGGCCGGTGGCGAACAGCTTCTTTTCGAACAGGTTGGCGATGGTCGACTTGCCGGAGCCCGACAGCCCGGTGAACCAGAACACGGCGGGCCGCTGGTTCTTCATGTCGGCGCGAACGCGCTTGACGACATCGAGCGATTGCCAGTGGATGTTTTCGGCGCGGCGCAGCGTGTGCAGGATCATGCCGGCGCCGACCGTTGCGTTTGAGATGCGGTCGATCAGGATGAAGGCGCCGGTCGTACGGTTCTCGGCGAACGGATCGAAGGCGGTCGGCGTCCGCGTCGAGATGTTGCAGATGCCGACTTCATTCATTTCGAGCGATTTGGCCGCCTCATGGGCAAAGTCGTTGACGTTGATCCGGTATTTCAGGTCGGTGACGGTGGCGCTGGTCTGATCGGTCTCGGTGCGCAGGATGTAGGAGCGGCCGGGCAGCAGGGCGTGCTCGTCGAACCAGACGATGTTGGCGGCGAACTGGTCGGCGACCTGCGGCCGTGCGGCAGGCGAAACCAGCATGTTGCCGCGTGAAATCTCGATCTCGTCGTCAAGGACGAGCGTGACAGCCTGGCCGGCAGCCGCCTGGGCCAGGTCGCCGCCATAGGAGACGATCCGCTTGACGCGCGAGGATTTGCCGGACTTGGCAACAACCACCTCATCACCGGGCGCGACCGAGCCGGATGCGATCGTGCCGGCAAAACCGCGAAAATCGAGATTGGGGCGATTGACATACTGAACCGGAAAACGGAACGGCAGTTCGACCACCGCTTGGTCGACCGACACGGTTTCGAGATGCTCGATCAGCGTCGGGCCGGAATACCATTCTGTGTTGCCCGAACGGCCGGTGACGTTGTCGCCGTAACGGGCCGACATCGGGATCGGCACGATGGTCTGGAAACCGAGATCGCGCGAAAACTGCCGGTAGTCTTCAACGATCCGGTCGAAGACCGCCTGATCGAACCCGACGAGATCGATCTTGTTGACGGCCAGCACGATGTGGCGGATGCCGAGCAGCGAGGCGATGATCGAGTGGCGCCTCGTCTGGCGCAGCACCCCTTGCCGGGCATCGATCAGCACGATCGCCAGGTCGGCGGTCGAGGCGCCGGTCGCCATGTTGCGCGTGTATTGTTCGTGGCCGGGCGTGTCGGCGACGATGAACTTGCGCTTCGGCGTGGCGAAGAAGCGGTAGGCGACGTCGATGGTGATGCCTTGCTCACGCTCAGCCTCGAGACCGTCGACCAGCAAGGCGAAGTCGATGTCTTCGCCCGTCGTGCCGTGCTTGCGCGAATCGCGTTCGAGCGCGGCGAGCTGGTCCTCGAAAATCTGCTTGGTATCGGAAAGCAGGCGCCCGATCAGCGTCGACTTGCCGTCATCGACGGAGCCGCAGGTCAGGAAGCGCAGCAGCGACTTCTTCTCCTGCGCCGCCAGATAGTCGCGGACGCCATCGGTGGGTGCGAGGCTCTTTGCCATGATGTGGCGCATGGTCAAAAATACCCCTCGCGCTTCTTCTTTTCCATCGAGCCGGCTTCATCGCGGTCGATCAGGCGCCCCTGCCGTTCGGAGGTGCGCGCGGTCAGCATTTCTCCGACGATGGCTTCCAGCGTGTCGGCCTCCGATTCGATGGCGCCGGTCAGCGGATAGCAGCCCAGCGTGCGGAATCGCACCAGCCGGTTCTCCGCAACCTCGCCGGGGCGCAGCTTCATGCGCTCGTCATCCCTGAGAATCAGCATGCCGTCGCGTTCCACCACCAGCCGTTCCTTGGCGAAATAGAGCGGCACGATCGGGATACTTTCCTGCAGTATGTACTGCCAGATATCGAGTTCGGTCCAGTTCGACAACGGAAAGACGCGGATCGATTCACCCGATGCGATGCGGGTGTTGAATATCTTCCACATCTCGGGGCGTTGGTTCTTCGGATCCCACACGTGCTGGGCGTTGCGGAAGGAAAAGATGCGCTCCTTGGCGCGCGATTTTTCCTCATCGCGACGGGCGCCGCCAAAGGCCGCGTCGAAACCGTATTTGTCGAGCGCCTGGCGCAGCGCCACGGTCTTCATCACATGGGTGTGCGTGTTCGAACCATGGTCGAACGGATTGATGTTGTCGCGCACGCCATCTTCGTTGACATGAACTAGGAGATCGAAGCCGAGCTTTTGCGCCATCTGATCGCGAAAGGCGATCATCTCACGGAATTTCCACGTCGTGTCGACGTGAAGAAAGGGGAATGGCGGCTTGGCGGGATAAAAGGCCTTCATTGCCAGATGCATCAGCACGGATGAATCCTTGCCGACCGAGTAGAGCATGACCGGCTTGGCAAAGGCGGCCGCAACCTCGCGGAATATATGTATGGACTCGGCTTCAAGCCGTTGAAGATGCGTAAGCGCTATTGTCATGGACCGTGAGCGTTCTTTCGTGCCTTCCGACAGAAGACCAAATCATCGAGCTTTTTGCGCCCGGTTCAAGCCTTGCTTCTGGACAATCTCTTTCGAGCCGGCGTTTTAGCAGATCGTCGTTGGCAAGAACAATGCAAGACTGGCCCGGAGGCACATGGTTCGGGAATGAATTTTCCACGGAGATCGCAAAACCCGGAATTTCCTGCTCGCCGGCCAAGTAGGCAGGAAAAGCCGGGGAAAATAATTGCCCGGCTGGCCCGCTGGTGGCCGTCGATTTCTGGTGGCAACCGGCCTTGCCGCACTATCGAAACAAGACTTCGGCCGCTATACCGGCGTTGAAAACAAGAACGACGCATGGTCGAACACGTGCATTTCGAGGCCACCACATTCGATTTCGCTAATGAGACCTGCCATCTGAAGCTCGCAGAGAATTGTGATCCAGAGCATTGAACCGACTTTCATTCATAAGACGGCAATTCACTCCCTCGCAGGTGAATATCTACTTCTCTATCCTTTGCTTCTTTTTTCCGCCGGTTCTGGGATCGGTGGTCAGCTTTGTGTTCAACGGCGGAGGCTTGGCTTCCGTCGTGCTGATTGCTACTGGAAAAAGGCGCTTCAACGCTGACCTGCCGATGATCTGGCTGACGGCCGCGATCTATGCCTACTGCGCGGCCAATCTGATGGCCTCCATCGTCAACAACTCTTTCGTCCGGGATGCCCCACACCTTATCCCGCTCGTCACCTTCCTGTTCTTTCCCCTCTCCTATTCGACCTGGAGCATCACGTCGAAAACCACGCTGGCCCGCATCATCGTGCTCTCCAGCATGGTCGCCTGTTTTGTCGCGCTGCTCATGGCCGTCATCCAGCAATATTGGGGTGGGGTCAGGGCCGAGGGCGGGGCCGGCAATGCGATCGTGTTCGCGACGGTCGTCTGCCTTGCGGTGATGGTCTGCGTGGCCGGTGCCTTGTCAGGCATAGAGCGAGCCCGAAACCCCCTCTTCTACGCCACACTGGCCGGGACGATCGCCATCATCTATTCCGGTTCGCGTATCGTCTGGCTGGCGCTGCTGATTGCAGGCATCGCCGTTCTGCTGATCCACCGGCAGAGGCTCAGAGGCAGGAATGCCGTTCGCCTGCTGCGGTTGCTGGTGGCAGTCGGCATCGTGATCGCCGCTTTCGGCTTCCAGGCGATATCCGGGCGCGTCGACTTTCTGCACGCTGATTGGGATGCGCTGGGGACTCACGGCAACTACGACACCTCGTTGGGATTACGTGTCGCGCTCTGGGAGATCGGCCTCAAAGCATTCCATGACATGCCGTTGTTCGGACATGGGGTGGGTGCAACCCAGCTTTTGATCAAGCAGGGCTTCCATGACCAGTTCGCGATGGACGCCGGCTTCAACCATTTCCACAACGGCTTCCTGACCGCTTTGGTGCAAGCGGGAATTCTGGGCGCCGCAACGCTGGCGGCGATCTTTGTCGTTGCCGCCGGGAATGCCGCCCGGGTCTTGCGCAACAGCAGCGATCCGGTCGAGCGGTTCGGCGCCACCATGATCGTCATCGTCGTGATCACGTATCTCACGGCGGGAATGACGGGCATCCTCGTCGGCCATGACATTCTGGACTCGGTGCTGATGGTCTTCCTGGTGTGTGGGACATATCTCGCCTCCGGACGTCAAGCTCCGTTGGTGGAACCACCAGCTACTCGAGAGCTGTTGCGAGCAAGGCAATGAAAGTCCTGGTGACAGGGGCGACGGGTTTCATCGGGCGTCTTGTCGCGCGCCATCTTCGGCAGGCCGGAGCAGAGCTTCGCCTCGCCTCCCGCCACCCGGAGAGGCTCGGGTCGGGGGATGGGGCGGTGCGGATGCCCAATTTCGATGCGCCGGCCGCGGCCTTCCTGGCACTCACCAGGGATGTGACCCATGTCGTCCATTGTGCCGGCCTCAACAATGATCAGGGCAATGCCACCGAAGCCGACTATCGGGCGGCCAATGTCGAATTGAGCGCACGGCTGGCGCATGCCGCGGCGGCACAGGCAAGCGGACGCTTCATTCATCTCTCCTCGATCCGGGCCGTGATCGGCGCTCGCGTCAGCGCGACGATCGACGAGAACACGCTTCCTGCCCCGCAATGCGCCTACGGACGCTCGAAGCGCGACGGCGAGATCAGGGTTTTGGATGCCTATGCGTCGCATGGCCGCTCCGACGCCGCCGTGTTGCGCCTGCCTCCTGTCTATGGAAGCGGCATGAAGGGAAACCTCGCGACGCTGATGCGCCTGGCCGATACGGCGCTGCCGCTGCCGACCGGTGCCTTGACGGGAATCCGCTCGCTGATGTCAACCGAGGCCGCGGTGCGAGCGGTGTCGCACCTGCTCGGCCATTCGGGGTCACTGCGCCCGATCTATGTCGGCGCCGATGTGCCGCCGGTCGCCGTCGCGGCCATCATCGCCGCCTTTCGTGGAGGTTTCGGGCGGCCGATGCGCCTGATGACCGTGCCGGCCGGCCTGATACGGCCGGCGGCAAGCGTGCTGGGCAGGCGGGCTTTTTGGGACAGCCTGACCGCGACCCAGATTTGCGACCCCGCCCTGCTGGTATCGGAGGGTTGGACGCCTGAAACCGACACGCTCGAGCGGCTGACCGAACTGGCGCGGCTTAGCAGATCCTGACTCTTCTTGGGAGCATGGTCCGCTCAGCTTCGATAAAGCGTTCCAAGCAGGATCCGAAGGTCGAGCCAGAACGACGCTGTGCGGAGATAGTCGGCATCGGTTTGCGCCAACAGCTCCGGGTTCGACATGTCGATGCCCTTGATCTGAGCCAGGCCGGTTATGCCGGGCAGTGCCGCCAAAACCCCCAGTTGCCTGCGACACTCGATCAATTCCGTTTGGGTCGGCAGGCAGGGGCGCGGCCCGACCAGGCTCATCTCGCCCTTCAGAACGTTCCAGAATTGCGGCAGCTCATCGAGCTTGAACTTGCGCAAGGCCGCTCCAACCGATGTCACGGAATTCGCCGGCGCCTCATGCGAGGGCAATGACGGCGTCCCGACATACATCGTGCGCAACTTGTGGCAGCGAAAAAGCAGGCCGTCGCGGCCGACCCGCGTCTGGGAAAAAATAGCCCGACCGGGCGACGATGCGCGAACGGCGAGGACGGCCAGCACCAAAACAGGAGATGTGGTCACCAGCAGCACGGCCGCGCCGGCAAGATCGAAGATTTTCTTGGCTGCCTTCATGAACGGCCGATAGTGCTCCCTGCGAAAGTCCCGAGGACCGTTCGATACTTCAGATGCGCCCCAGGATGAAAGCGAGATAGAGTCCCAGGGTTCCGGAAAAAGTCTGCCGATAGACACCGCTTTCGCGCAAGGCGGCCAAGCGGCGGAAAAGACCGCCCTGCCGCCCGCTGTTGAACAGGTCCAGGCATGCCGCCGCGTCCTCGGTCAGGAGGTCGCGATTGACGGCAAGGCCGTCAAGATTGAGATCCGTCCAGCCGGCGAACTCGCCCTTGAACAGGCGGCCAAGCCGGGAAACCCTTGCCCGCCACGATACGTTGGCGCCAACCAGGTTTGCCGCATGCTGCCGGTAGCGCACCAGCGGCCGCGAATCATAGCGGACGATGCCGCCGGCGGCGGTCACGATGAGATAGGCCCACCAGTCGTGGCTGACGAACCCGGTCCGCGCGGAGGCCGTGGCCAGAAGATCGCGTGCCGCGGCGTTGAGCAGGATGGTGTTGCCGCCGGCGATGCTTTGCACAAGCGCGTTGCGAAAGGATGGCGGCCGGGCAAACAGCGGCGAATGGCCGACCAGGCTTCCCGTTTCCGTCATGGTCGCGGTTCGCGAGCAAAACATCAGCGGGGTTTTCGCGTCATGGGCCCGCACCCAGCGCATGGCGCTCTCCAGCCTGTCGGACTCCCAGATATCGTCCTGGTCGCAGAAGGCATAGCAGTCCGCATCGACGCGCCGATCGAGGATCATCGACCGGAAATTGGCGGCGAAGCCTTGCCGCGGCCCCTCCACGAGGGTCATTCGACCCTTGGACCAGCGCGATTTCCATGTCTCGATGATGGCGGTGGTGCCATCGATGGAGCCATCGTCGGAGATCCACAGGTCGACCAGGGGGTGCGACTGCGCGAGCAGGGATTGCAGTTGCTCATCGATGAAGGCGGCGCCATCTTTCGTGCCCATCAGGACCGCGATGCGCGGATCTTCCTTGCTAACGACCAAGATCTAGCTCGCCTGCCCGGCCGTTTTCGGGATCGCGCCCTGATGAATGCCCGCCCTGGCCTTCTTGGCGCGGTCGAGGCCCGCCAGCACGGCGAGCGCGGCAGCCTTGTCCTGGTTCCGCACCGACTGCCGCAGCACCGTGAGCGCAAGCTGGACATCCGACCATTCCACGACGTCCGTACTGAGGCCGAAAATCTTCGAAATGCCGAGTTCGACGAGCTCCTCATCTTCGCCATGCAGCGTTTCGTGGAGTTTTTCGCCGGGCCTTATGCCGGTGAACCGGATCGCGATGTCGGTGTATGGGCTCTTGCCGGCCATGCGGATCATCGTTTCGGCCACTTCAAGGATCGGCACCGGCTTGCCCATGTCGAGCATATAGACGGCATAATCTTCCCCGCTCCGCCGCGACGCGGCATCGGCCGCCGACATGATGACGAGATCGACGGCTTCGGCCACGGTCATGAAATAGCGTGTCATGCGCCGGTCAGTGATGGTGACGGGTCCTCCGGCCTCGATCTGCGCCTGGAATATCGTCGCCACAGAGCCATTGCTGCCGAAGACATTGCCGAACCGCACGGCTATGAACCTGGTGGCGGAGCGACGCTCGCCCGGCTCGCCCGCGGGCATTCCATGCAAGGCGCTGACGATCTGTTCGGCGGCCCGCTTTGTCGTGCCGAGCACCGATGTCGGATCCACCGCCTTGTCGCTCGATATCATGACGAATTGCGGAACCCCGCATTCGGCGGCGACCTCGGCGCAGACAAGCGTTCCGAAAATATTGGTCTGGATGGCCGAATCCCAGTTTTCCTCGAGCAGCGGAACGTGTTTGAGCGCCGCGGCATGAAAGATGATGTCGGGCCGGAATTCCGTGACGACACGCATTATCTGGCGCCGGTCCGCGACATCGACGATGCGGACCTTGAGACGGTCGTGGTCCTTCTCGTCGATATACTGGCTCAGCTGGAAGATGCCGAACTCGGAGTTGTCGGCGACCAGCACCGCCTCCGCTCCCAGCCGCAGCGACCGTTTGACCAGCATCCGGCCGATCGAGCCGGCGCCGCCTGTGACCAGGACACGTTTGCCGCCGACAAAGGCGCCGATGCGCTCGACATCGGACGCGACCGTCGGACGGCGCAGGATGGTTTCCATCTCGACGGTGTCGAGAACCAGCTTTCCGTGCTGTTCCAGTTCCGAAAGACCGGAGAACTGCACGACATTTATGCCGCCGTGCCGGGCGACGCGGACGAGTTCCGAATAGTCCTCGATCTCGTGCTCGGCGCCGCTGCCGAAAATCAGCAAATCCAGGCTTTTGGTGCCGCTCACATAGTCTTCCAGGACGTCGATCAGACGCGGCAGGGTCGCGACCACCGGAACGCCCTGGATCCGCGTGCCCAACGGCGCGCCGCGCTCGGTCGCCATGATGCCCGCGATGGAGTGGTCCGCCGGCTGTGCCGTGCGCGTGAAGCGAATGATCAGGTCGGCCTCGCCGAGCCGGCCGACGAACAACGCCCGCTTGGCCCGCGACTTGTCGGTCTTGCGGCTCAGAATGCCCCAACTCACGCCGTCACGCAGGAAGCGGTAGAACAGCCGGGGCGCCGATATGATCGTGAAGGAGACGAGGAAGAAGACGATGAACTGACGCTCGTTCAGCCCCTGCACGGGTTTGAAAGAACGGAGCAGCAGCGAGGCCAGGTAGAGAGTGAGCGTCAGGATCGCACAGCTCTTCAGGATGTTGAAAAAGTCGGGCGTCGAGGCAAAGCGCCATACCGTGGTGTAGAGGCCACAATATCTGAACAGCAAATGGCTGATGAGGACGACGCATGCCCAGGTTGCCAGCCCCTCGTCGGAGAGTGCCGCGAACGAAAGATCCGACCGCGAAAGCACGAGGCTGAGCGCAACGGCGACCAGGACCATGACCACGTCCTGGACCATGATGAAGGCGCGCCGCATCTGCGGCCTGAGCCGGAACACAGCTTCCAGGTAAGAATTCATCGGGCGGCACTAGACTCCAGGCTCAAGGGCATGAACACCTGCAAAGTGCGAACACGAAGATACTTCGTGGCCGATCACCTTATCAGTGCCATCCCCGGCCCCCGCCTTGTTGTATCGCATACTGCGGGCGTGACGTCATAGCCAGTTGTTTTTTGAAGCGCGATCATCATTCGCGGGCGATTGCCGCCAGGTCCGCATTAGATCGTGCTACTAAAGGGGCAACGCGGCATCGGCATGTGTCCAGTTTTGCCGCAGTTGACTCTGCTACCGACCTCGTTACGACGCAATGCGTTGCCATATGCCCGCCGAAATGGATATTAGAGACGGGCTTGGTGGTTCGCTATGGCGGCGAAGGATAATGCGCCAGAACAACGGATTGCGATACTCCACCTATGATTGCGGTACTAACCGGCGCTCTTGACGATATCTCCAAGGCCATGAGGTTGCACCGGGTCTGGGTTGCGCTTGCCCATGAGGACATCGGCGACCAGCACAGACGCACGACGCTCGGTCCCATCTGGCTGTTGATCAACTACCTCGCTTTTGCAGGCACCTTCGTCGTCATCTTCGGCGAAAATCGCTCGGTGCCGCATTTTGCCGCTTACGTGGCGACCGGGTTACTGGTCTGGCTTTATTTCATGGAAGTGATCACCCTGAGTGTGACCCTCTTTGCTCGCGAGGAGAGTTTCATCAAGGGGACAACACTTCCACTGACCATCTATGTCATGCGCCTCACCATGCAATCGGTAATCCGCGCAGGCTACGCCTTGGTCGGCTGCCTAGCCATCCTCCTGCTCGTGCGCACGCCGCTCACTGTTGACTGGCTCTGGTCAGGGTTAGCGCTCATCATGATCATGATAGTGACGCCGGCGGTGATCCTGGTCTTTGCCGTGGCTGGTGCATTCTTCCCCGATTTGAGCTTCATCGTTCAGAACCTTATGCGCATCGGCACGTTCATCACTCCGGTGTTCTGGATTGGCCCGGGCCAAGGCATCCGTGGCGAGTTCTATCGCTGGAACCCCTTCACCTATTTCCTGGAAATCGTACGCCTGCCGGTGATAGACGCTGAATTCCCGGCCACCGCTTTCGGCATTTGCACGATAATGATCGTCTTACTGTGGGTATTGGCTGTGCTGCTTTTGGGCAGATGTCGAAAGAAGATCGTGTTCGTGCTCTGATGGTTTCAATTCACGCCGAAAATCTGGGCCTCAGCTACAAGGTCCGCCAGAAGATGACGCTAGGCCTGCGGGACAGGCGCGTACTGGCGGGTGGACGCATCGAGGGTATGGGCCGCGACCGCCACGTGACGGCGCTAGATCGCGTGAGCTTCTCGCTCGAAGCAGGTGATCGACTCGGTCTTGTGGGCGCCAACGGCGCAGGCAAGACCACACTTCTCAAAGTGCTCTACGGTATTTACGTGCCGACAAAAGGCAGGGTCGCAATCGAAGGTCGAGTCGATGCGCTGTTCAACATCGGGCTGGGTTTCCGCCCAGAGGCTACCGGGCGGCGCAACATCGAGTTGCGCGGCCTCATCAATGGCTGGAGCCCGGATGAGATCAAGGTACGCATGGATGAGATCATCGTATTCAGCGAGCTCGGCGATTTCATAGACCTGCCGTTCAAGTCCTACAGCCAGGGCATGGCAGCACGGCTGGCCTTTTCCATCGCTACCAGCTTCGAACCCGAGATCTTGCTGATGGACGAATGGATCGGTGCCGGCGACCCGAATTTTCAGGACAAGGCACGGCAGCGCATGAACGAGATGGCCGAGAAGGCCGGGATCATCGTGCTGGCGAGTCATAACCACGGACTGCTGAAGAAGACTTGCAACAAGATTTTGGAATTGCATGAATCCAGGCTACGCACATTTTGCAGTGCTGAAGAATGGTTCGGAAAGCAAGCCAGCTCCGACGAAAGCCGTTTGTAGGTCGTACGGCAGCTGCGAATGGTTTCTAAGAAAGATCGAGTTCAGCATGTTTAAGCACACATTGCCCTTATTGTCGGAAGCGGAACGCGCCGCAGCGTTGGGGGATTAGCGCGGCGCTTGCGATGGCGATTTTGTGGTTCCATCTTACTTTGCTTGCAAAGCTTGATCCGCCGACCCATCTGAGCTTCGCGGTGGTATTGAAGGCGAAGCGTACGGCGACATCTCTTGCGAGATAGATTTTTGGGCGGGGATTGTTGGAGAATAGTGGGACGTCGACCCATTCCAAGTGTCGGTAAACCCTCCAGCTAGCAAGATTCCGCAGGCCGGACCTCTCCAAACCGACCTGACCTACATGATGTCAGAGATAGAGGCTGAAGCTGGCGTTCCCGAGCGTCTTTACTGCCCGGTTTACGAATCATTTTGCCGGGTACAAGCAAACCCCAACTACACCCTGGCCAGCGCTGCTGCCCGCTACGTCGGTTCCTAGACCAGATAACCGGCTTCTTCGATCGCCATGTTCGAATACACCGTGGTTTAGCGTTTCGTCCAAGCGCCAACATCGTGGATGTTCGCCCACCCGGCTTCGCTATAGCCGACCAAGCGAGCGTCAGCGTGTCGTTTGCCTAACGCCACCACGCGTTCTACCGATGTAAGCGAAAGTCCCCATTCGCTCATGCCGACTTGGCCGGCGGCATTTGGGTATGGCCAATAGCCGATCCCTGTCTGATCGTAATCCTCCAGCATTTTTGCCTGGCTGGTGGCTTGGGCCGGATTGTTCTTGCTGATCTCGTATGAGGTGTGGCCCCGGAAGGTTGCGATCAGCATCCCACCGCGCCCCAGCGCCGCAAAGAGCTTGTCGAACAAAATTTGCATTCTCTCGTAATCCAAATGGGTGAAGACGGAGCCGACCCAGATTAGATCCATGCCACCTGGTATCTTGATGTCAGAAGGGTGCTCTGACGAAAGCACCGCATCTCCTCCGAACTCGCGGGCGCAAAACTCGATACAACTCGGATCGATATCGCAGAAGGTTATATTGGCGCTTGGGAACAGTGACCGGATATAGCGAGCACCGCGACCATGGCCGCATCCGAAATCCATGATGTTGTAAATAGCCTCTTTCCGAGCGATAGCCAAGTTTGAGACAATAACCTTCAATACGCTCTCGCCGACAATGTCGTAGTCATCAAGGAACGGATTGCCTTTAAACATTCCATCATCAGGGTGGATCGTCGGAATGACGCCGCGCTGCCTGTAACCCTGCCACATCGCTGCCAATTTATCGATCTGCATACAACGCTCGCTCCTGACAAAACCCACGGCTTAGCTAGACGATTTGGTGACTAAGCGCAACGTAGAGAGCTTCGTGCCAGTCACTCCCGCTCGCGACTGCGAGCACATCAGATCGATGTACTGACCCGATACGGAGTCACCCACGTAGCCTTGGCAATTGCTTCTGCCGAACGGTCCATAATCGGGGAGATGCCGCAAATTCCGTAGGCGTGTAAATTTCTGCTTCTCGCCCACCCGACCCAACTCGTCCGGCCGCTGGCTTAATGCGTCACCCGTGTCCCTCGGCCTTTGGCAGGCTCCCCTGCCTAAGCGAGACTTTCACCGGTCCCCATGCCTTCGCGGATTCAACATCGGCGCCGGACGTCACCTCGGCACGCTTTACGACTTTGCAACCGCGCTCAATTAGCGGAGGGCTTACGCGCCAAATATACTTCGGTGAATTCTCCTATAATTCCGTGCTTGTGGTCGTGAAATCGGCAAACCTCGACGTCCATCCCTGACCATTGACGGGTCAGTTCCGCAAGATCGTAACCATAGTGGAATGTTACCAGCGAACCCGCATCACTCACCGGATTTCCATGGTATTCAGCCTCGGCAATATATTCGATTGATCCATCTGCCTTATATAGCGCGCGACGCTCACTACTCACCTTTCCCTTGTAAGTGGGAACCGTAAAAAGATAAGCGCCGTTAGGTCTCAGCGTCCGAGCAATCTCTTTTGTCACGATTTCCGGCATGTTGACGTGCTCCATGACATCCAGCGTCACGACAAGATCAAAACTTGCGTCAGCGAAGGTCTGCGCCTCCAGGTTCTCGTTTCGAAAGCCCTTGATAAGCGAGCCCGGACGTTCCCCCGGAAAGTACTGCGACTCGACATACCGGGTGCATTCTCGCTTCAACTTGGGAGAAATCCCTCGAGCGGTCGGGGAGGATTCGTGAACGGAGAGTTCGCGCCAATTGGGAACGTATCGCTTCAGCATAAGAGCTAACGCTCGCTCTCGTGGAATCGACCCGCATTTGGAACACAGCAGGTGATCGCGGTACCAATCGTATTTGGCAGAGAAATCAACGTGAGCCTCACAAATCGGGCAATATCCAGCGCCCTTATAGACTAGTCTATGATCAGTATTCATAAAGATCACCATTTGATTCGCAAGTCACTGCAAGATACAAGCCTCAGCTGGCGCGAACAGACGATGAATCATCGGCGGCGCCCACTTGAAGTTTTCCCAAGTTGTGATCCAAGCCGTTTTCCGAAAGAAAATCAGCGAAACGGTCGTATAGAATGCTGTAGTTTTGTTCGAACGCTTCGTAATCTCCTGCTCGTGCGATTTCTTTGACGTCGACATACTCTATGTCTTCGACTGAAATATGCGGAATTCTCATAAATTCCGTCATCTCGGTTGTTCTAGAGTCATGAGTTATTATGGTTGCCGGCACTCCATTTGTCAGAGCGATCAAATTTCCATGGAACCGTGACCCGAACGAATAATCAAAAGCAGATATGTATTCGTCCCACCGCGCAAGATCAAAGAACAGTCTACCGTTTTCTTTTATATGAGTCACAAAATCGGATGGAGAAACATCCATTCTCATGCTCCTTATTATAGCCTTGGCACGCTCTAAATTGGTCTCCTCTCCGTCGCTGGATAGCAGTATTTGCATTTCCGGATTTTCGTTCTGTAAGACGTAACAATATCCTTCAGCAATCGACAATTTGAGAAGGTCCGCTTCGATACGACGGGCTGCCTCCGGATTGGCTGAATGTGAAAAGACGTTTCGGGACCCGTTCATGGAAACCTTGAGTGGGCCGCTCGTGTCCGGTCGCTTGATTTTCAGGTCGCGCTTCAGCGTTCGATACAGACTCGGGCATCCGGTTACCCTGACGTTTCTTATTCCAAAGTCGTTCATGACTTCCGCGGTGAAATTCCCTCGCACGCCCACGATCTTGCTGCGATCGGAAATGATTCGGAGAAAGCGCTTGCTGCCCTCGGGGATATTCGTAACCCTATCGCCCATAGCTGGCGCTTGCGCACCGAGACCGACGACCAAGCATGGGAGCTTAGTCGCTTCAATATAGTCCGCCAGATAACCTAAATCGAAATTCTTAAAAATGAAATTCGCAGCTGAAACCACTATGATGTCAAAGCGTTCATCGACCTCTTGTGCAGAACGTGACATCCCATACTCGAATTCATCGAAGCGAAGTTCCTCAAAAAGGGATTGCCCTATCAGTAGGTTGCCAGTGTTAGCCCCGGTGGCGGCGAATCTCTGCTCAAATGTAAGCTTGGGGTCGGGATGTGGAGCAATTCTAGCTCCCAAGAAAAGAATTCTCACCAAGATCTCCTAGGCGGGTTGCGTATTCGTGTGAGTATTCAGATAATCGTCCAATCGGGACCGTTCGCGCGTCGAAAGACCGAATTGCCGATAGAGTTCGTGCGCGTAAACCTTCGCGCTCTTGAGGGCAGCGGCGCCAAGATTGTGGCGACTTATCGTCTCGGCCTGTACCCTGACAATCTCTTGAAGAAGCCTGACATCGAAACTCCCTACGGTCACGCTTGATTGGTGCCGGCGGTGAGAATTGAGCGAGCGTGGCGAAAAAGCGATGGCGCCATCCTCAAGCACACGCAGATACGCAACCCAGTCGCCAGCGTTTCGGAACGACATGATCTCTTCGCCATAGTTGCCCAACGCATTCCGAAGCGCCCCTTTTCGGAATAGAACGCCACTGACGTTCGGGATGGTGTTTTTGAGGTAAAGCGCCTCGGCGATTTCCTGGCGGCCATCCACGACATAGGGTTTCGTCCAACGAGATCGGTCGATATCGGCCACATAGTCGAGATAGTGTTCAGACAGGACGTGGCCGGTGCTGTCTATCTGGCGCGACTGGCAATAGCTCATCACGACATGGTCGCGCTCGAAGGCTGGCAGCAGTTCGGCGAGGAAGTCGGGATCGGCGAGGTCGTCTGCTTCCGCGATCCAGACGTAGTCGCCGCGCGCTATTTCGACCCCGCGCATCCACTGGCGAAATACCGAGCCTGAATTCTCTGCGTTCACGACCAGTCGGCACGGAATGTCGCAATCGTCCAGGAATTGCTCGATGACCTCGACGCTTTCATCTGTCGAAGCATCATCAAGCACAATTAGCTCATACGGCCGCACTGTCTGATCGGCGATCGAACTCAGCCGTGCGCTCAGATATCGCGCGTAATTGTAATTCGGCACGACGACGGACACTCTAGGCAACGGCCTTTCGGCGTAAGCCAGCAAGTCGTGCAGGTAATGGCTGAAGCTGAATTCCTGGCGGACAATATCACGGCCAACGCCTGCCAGATGCCGGGCGCTGTCCGGATTATCGATCAAGCTGCCGATGGCCCTGGCCATCTCATCGGTATCGAATGCCGGCACAAGAATTCCGCAATCACGCTTCAGCAAGTCCTGGAAACCGCCAGCCCCTTCGAACGCAACGACCGGTATTGCAGCATCAAGCGCTTCAAGCACCACCGAGGGGAATGGATCCTCACGCGAGGTCAAGGCGTAGATATCTGCTGCGAAATAGTATTCCTGTGGATTTTCCACCAATCCCACAAAGGCAAAGCGGTGCTCGAGTCCCGCGTCCCTCACCCGCTGCATTTGCCTAGCGTGCAAGCTGTGATCGACATGGCCAACCCAGACAGCAACCGCATCCGGCTTGGACCTCATCACATTGAGGCAAACATCGACGAAAAGATCGAGGCCCTTTCGATGATCGGCATAGCCCGCACACAAGATAATGTAGGCATTTGTCGATAGCTGCAATTTCGCGCGGACAGCCTCGCGGACCCGTTGGCGATCATCAGCATGGTATGGCATGCGCAAATAGAGGCCCTGTGGTCTAACCACCGACTGGCCAACCGACCGGCCAACAAAGCCCTCGAATCCGGCCTTGACCATCTCGGCTGGAAAAACAACCTTGTCGGCGCTCTCGGCAATGGCCGCGGCGGCATCAGCAAGGCCGTAAGACGCCAATATTCCGGGCAACTCGTGGACGAGGCACACCGTACGGAACCCCGCGAGCTTCAGCAGCGGGATGAGCTTTCCGGATACGGTGGTGTTCACGATAGCCACCTCGGCACCGGTGTTCCTGACGGCGATCAGACGATTCAATGCATCGGCATCACCTCGCTCAGGCACGTTGATCCGGTGCACGGTCGCTGTGTCGGCGAAACGACCGAGCAACGGCCCATCACCCAGCACAATGAGATCGGGCTCAAAACCAAGTTGCTTGAATCCCTTGGCCAAATTGAGAGCCAGCAATTGTGCACCGTGCGGATGAGCGTCGTGGGAAACGATTGCTATCCGGGGCTTGGATTTCCTATTAGCCGCCTCCAAAGCGTCACGGGTCGCTTGCAGGTAGGCGTGGCCGTTTTCGCTATCGGGCTCCAGATGGGCGCCTTCCGCCCATTCGTTCCAGGCGTTGACGAAAACCAACCGTTCTGATGGCTCCTTGACATGGGCCAGAGTGTCTTCAATCGCATTATCCAGCCATCTGCGGTAGAGCGCAGGGGTGTTGTTGACGAACACAGTGCCGCCACGCTTGCGGCGTGCGGTGTTGTCCCAGCCAGGGCAAACCGAACGGAAAAGCTTGTATCTGCGAGATGAATAGTTCTCGCTGCGTTGCGGAAAGACCGACCAGTCATAGACGGTCGTGGCAAAATCCTCATGCAGCGGCGTCACTGTATGCGTGACGTTTGGCGGCGCGGAATTGTTCGGCGGAAATTCCACGGCGGCATCGAACCCGTAGCGGTCGGGGGCGGCGGCTTCGAAAGACTGGGTGTAGGCCAGGAAAATCTCGCCAATGCCGTTCTCCCGGCACCATGTCCGCCAACGCCGTGCTGTTTCGGCTGATGCCGGGAGCAGGCTTGGACGATAGACGAGCAGCAGCGGCTTGCCGTCGATGCGGATATAGCGAGGGTCGCGAAGATAGGGCGCAACCTCGGCGATGAAAGCGAGATCGTCCTGGGGGGAATGGTCCTGGGCGATCAGGATCTCCTGGTCCATCCCGTCCCAGCGACGCGACCAATTCTCATTGGCCCAGCAGACACAGAATGGCATGTCCAGGCTCTTGTCCTCGAGCCAGTTCTCAAGCGGCTTTTCCAAGAGCCGCTTGCCTGCGAACCAATAAAAATAGAAGCAGAAGCCTTCAACGCCATAGAGCCTTGCCAATTCGATCTGGCGGTGTTGTACGGCGGTATCGCGCAAGTCATAATAGCCGAGCGCATCCGGCACATGCGGCTGGTGGTGGCCGACAAATTGCGGCTCCGCGGGCCTGACATTGGTCCATTCGGTGAAGCCCTGCCCCCACCATTCATCGTTTTCAGGGATCGGATGGAATTGCGGCAGGTAGAACGCGATGACACGCACCGGCTTTTGGAGCAGCGGTGGCGCATCGAGAAGTGGCACATAGACGGGTTCGGGCGCAAAGATAGGACCGGAGCTGACCAGCGCCCCGCGCAGGACCATTCCGCTGTCGCCGATGGGCGCATCCGGCGCCTCCATGCTTCTCCAGGCGCGATAAGCATTCGTGACGCCAAACAGCGAAGGGAAGGTCGAAAATGCCACTCTCTTCACCTTCCGCTTGACGTCGACAGGCAGCGGCAGATTGTGCCAGCAAGCGTAAGCGCCGCGAGTTACCAAGCGGCGAGCCCTCATGCGCGCATTGCCGATCGCGCGGACGCGGTTCCTGATCCCGCGCAACGACCCGGTCAGTCGCCAGGAGGTGCTGGCGTAGACGGCATCGAGAACACCATGCAGACGGACTTCCTCCGAGCGCGCGGCGTCGCGATCCGCAAGCAGCGCGCTCATTTTCGCTTGCGCTATCGATAGTTCGTCTTGCAAGATTTGAATCTTTTCAGCCCTCGCGATAGCCAGAGCCCCTGTCTGCGCGATCTCGTCGTCGCGATTCCCAATCCGCTCGCGCATGTCGGCGATCTCGTCGTCGCGATTCCTAATCCGCTCGCGCATGTCGGCAATCTCGTTGGAAAAAGCCTCGATGCGCGCCCCTTGGCGTGTCGCCAACTCCCTGTTGGTTTCAATCTCCTGTTCCATGGTCGTCGACGTCAACGACCATGGGTTTCCGGTTTGATCGGTCGCCTTGCTATCCGTTCCGTCGAGAGTAACCACGCTTCCATCGGCGAGCGCAACCAGGCCGTGCACGCTGCGCGCGCCCAGGATGTTTTCCGAAATTGGCCGCTTCGTTACAACGCAAAGCGAGTTCAAGAACTCGACGGAATGAACCGACGCGAGAGAAGCTTCATCGAATGCAACCTTGTCCCTGTCCGCGAAAGTGGCCAAGGCATCGACTCGACGACGATCCAGCCCCCAATGCTCATGGTTGACCACATCAAGCAGGCGCTTGAAGAACGACATCGAGGAAAGGGGATCGTAGAGACCGCCCTCGAATTCCTGCCAGTAACTGCAATGCAGATCTTCGGCTATATACATTCCCCCTTCGGAAAGGTGGGGGAAATATCTGGCGAACGAGCGTATTATGTCCGATGACAGGTGCGATCCGTCATCAATTATGATGTCGAATTTTTCGAATCTCGCAACAATATTACGCTCTACTTCATCGGTATTGGCATCACCTACGACAATCCCAATCCTTTTGTCATCGAAAACCAGGTTTCCGCAAGCCAGATTGATGTCACAGCCGAGAATAAGCTCCGCATTCGGAAAATATTTCCGCCATATTTCCAGTGAACCGCCGTTCTGAACTCCGATTTCAAGAATCCGAACCGGCTTGTTTCGGTATGCTGAAAAAATATAGTCATACGTGCTGAGATAGATCGACCATTTATCCGACACTTTGCCGCGATGCGCATTGTACAAGTCACGAAGTGAAACGTCGCGCTTTCCAGGCCGTGCGGCTTTCGTCTTGGCGCGCGCCTTCGGCGCCACCGCGTCAGCAGGCAGGTTTTCGGATGATGGACGCTTGCTCATGCGGTCATTGCCTGTTTCGTCCCACCGATGAGGAGCCGGCGCACCACCGCTTCCGTCGATTGCCGCCACTCCGGCGCATTCCACCCAAACGCCGTGGCGAATTTCGCGCTCGATAGCCGGGAATTGGCGGGGCGGCGCGCCTTGGTCGGGTAGTCCATCGTGGCAATGTCCCGTACCCGCGCCCAGGGACCACCAGACACGCGGCTTGTGTCCAGGATATGACGGGCAAAGCCGCTCCAGTTGGCCTCGCCCGTGCCGGCCAGATGATAGACGCCAAACGCAGGGAAGTTCTTGTCGTCGTGCAGCATCGTCGCCGCATGCAGGATTGCGTCGGCGATATCAAGCGCCGAGGTGGGATTTCCCCACTGATCGGCCACCACCGCGATCTCGTCGCGGTCGGCGGCGAGCCGCAGCATGGTCTTCACGAAATTCCGGCCGAACGGGCTGTAGACCCATGCCGTGCGCAGGATCAGATGGCGCGGATTGGCCGATGCCACCGCCTGTTCGCCGGCAAGCTTGGAGGCGCCGTAAACGCCGGCCGGCGCGGTCGCGTCGGTCTCGACATAGGCGCCGGCAGCGCTGCCGTCGAAGACATAGTCGGTCGAAAGATGGATGACGGGAACGCCAAGCCGCCTTGCTGCTTGCGCCACCTTGCCGGCGCCGACGGCGTTCACCGCGAATGCCAGGTCGGGCTCGTCCTCGGCCTGGTCGACCGCCGTGTAGGCGGCGGCCGAGACGACGATGTCGGGCTTCGCGGCCGCAATGGCCTCGATCACCGTGTCGGGTCTCGCCAAATCGAGTTCCGGACGGCCGATGGCGATGATTTCGACGCCGGCGCGCGCCTGGCCGGCCTCCACAAGGCTTGCCGCGACCTGGCCCTCGCGCCCGGTGACAACGAGCCTCACGCCACCCCCTTGCGCGCTTCGCCCAGCCGTTCACCGGCATAGCCCTGTTCGCGGATCGGCCCCCACCACCATTTGTTGTCGAGAAACCAGTCGACGGTCTTGGCCAGGCCGCTGTCGAAATTCTCCCTGGGCGCCCAGCCCAGGTCGCGGCCAATCTTGGATGCATCGATGGCATAGCGGCGGTCATGGCCGGGGCGGTCGGTGACGAAGGAGATCAGGTCGCGATGGCTCCTGCCGCCTGGCCTGGGCCGCCTGATGTCGAGCAGATCGCAGATCGTCTCGACGACGCCCAGGTTCGTCCGCTCGCAATTGCCGCCGACATTGTAGCTTTCGCCCGGCTGCCCCCTGGTCGCGACCAGTTCCAGCGCGCGCGCGTGATCCTCGACGAACAGCCAGTCGCGCACATTGGCGCCGGCGCCGTAGACCGGCAGCTGCTTTTCATCGAGCGCGTTGAGGATGACCAGCGGGATCAGCTTTTCGGGAAAATGATAGGGTCCGTAATTGTTCGAGCAATTGGAAAGCACGACCGGCAGGCCATAGGTTTCGTGCCAGGCCCGCACCAGATGGTCCGAGGCCGCCTTCGAGGCGGAATAGGGCGACGACGGCGCATAGGGCGTTTCCTCGACGAACATGCCGCCGTCGAAAGGAAGATCGCCGAACACCTCGTCGGTCGAGACGTGATGAAAGCGGAAGCGGCTCTTCCTGTCCTCGGGCAGGCCGCGCCAGTATTCCAGCGCGGCATTGAGCATCTTGTAGGTGCCGACGATGTTGGTCTCGATGAACGTGCCCGGCCCGTCGATCGAGCGATCGACATGGCTCTCGGCGGCGAGGTTCATGACGATGTCGATATCGTCCCGGCGCAGGATGTCGAGCACCGCCCGCTCGTCGCGGATATCGGCCTGGGCGAAGCGGTAATTGTGCGCATTCTCGATCGGCCGCAGCGAGGCCAGGTTTCCCGCATAGGTCAGCTTGTCGAGATTGGTCACCCGGTAGGCCGGGTTGGCGCACAGATGCCGGCACACCGCCGAACCGATGAAGCCGGCACCGCCCGTCACCAGAAAATTCATGCCGCTGTCCTCACTCTACACCTTTGGCAATCCATCAGGCAAACACCTCGGCGGCGGCCAGCAGCGGCGCCTTGAGGTCCTTGTCCGAAAGCTGGAACCCGCCGGCCAAGGGCGGCCATTCGATGCCGATGGCGGGATCGTCGAAGCGGATCGAGCGGTCATGCTCCTGTGAATAAGTGTCGGTGACCTTGTACAGGACCTCGGTGTCGGGCACGAGCGTGACGAAGCCGTGCGCGAAGCCCTTTGGCACCAGGATCTGGTTGCCCTTTTCGGCCGACACTTCGAGAGCGACCCATTTTCCGAAGGTCTTAGAGCCGCGGCGAATGTCGACCGCGACGTCGAGAACGCTGCCCCGGATGACGCGCAACAGCTTGTCCTGCGCCCGCGGCGCAAGCTGATAGTGAAGCCCGCGCAAGACACCCACTGCCGCGGAATAGGAATGATTGTCCTGCACGAAAGCCAAGTCGATGCCGGCCTGCGCGAAGCGCTCGGCATTGTAGGTTTCGACGAAGAAGCCGCGCGCGTCGCCATGCCGCTTCGGAACGATTTCCAGCACGCCATCGATGCCAAGGGACCTGACTTCCAACAGCTAGCCCTCCGACAGGTCGACGACACGCCGGCGCAGATAGGCGGCATACTCATTCTTGCCCAGGCGATCGGCGCGCCGCAGGACCTGGTCCGCCGTCAGCCAAGCCTGTTCAAAGGCGATTTCTTCGGGACAGGCGACCTTGATGCCCTGGCGATGCTCGATGGTGCGCACGAACGAGGAGGCCTCATGCAGGCTGTCCTGCGTGCCGGTGTCGAGCCAGGCATAGCCGCGCCCCAGCCGGTGCACATGCAACTGGCCACGCTCGAGGTAGACATTGTTGACCGCCGTGATCTCGAGTTCGCCGCGCGCCGAGGGCCGGATGGCGGGGGCGATGTCGACGACGTCGTTGTCATAGAAATAGAGACCGGTGACAGCCCAGTTGGATTTCGGGTTCTGCGGCTTTTCCTCGATGGTCAGCGCCGTTCCGGTGGCCTTGTCGAAGGAGACGACACCGTAACGCTGGGGATCCTCGACATGATAGGCGAACACCGAAGCACCCTTTTCGCGCGAGGCCGCGTCGCGGCAAAGCTGCGACAGCCCATCGCCGAAATAGATGTTGTCGCCGAGGATCATCGACACGCTGTCCTTGCCGATGAAATCGCGGCCGATGATAAAGGCTTCCGCAAGGCCGTTGGGTTGCGGCTGCTCGGCATAGGACAGGTCGAGCCCGAACTCCGATCCATCGCCAAGCAGATCGCGAAAAACCGGCAGATCACGCGGCGTTGAAATGACCAGAATCTCGCGGATACCCGCGAGCATCAAAACGCTCAGCGGATAATAGATCATCGGCTTGTCGTATATCGGCAGAATCTGCTTAGAGATTGCTAATGTTAGCGGATAAAGACGCGTTCCACTGCCTCCAGCAAGGATAATTCCTTTCAAGAAGCTCTCCTTGACATGCCTAAGCCCCCCGGCCCGAGCAGTCCGTGCTTAGGTTCCATGCAATGGCTTGTCAATCTCGGGATTCGACAAACGACCGGACCACGTCCGGCGCCAATCCATCGCCAATTCCAGGCGACCCCACTGCTCTTATCTTGCCAGAGCCGACGGCCTGACGGGAACAAGGAGATTGTCATGACGGGCCGCGGTCGACTCGCCCCGTTGGCTCAACCGTTCAGCAAAGCCCTTGTGAAGGATAATGCCATTCATATACGCAAAAGCCATCGCAAGCGCCGCTGTTCGCAAGGGATAATCAACCAGAGAATGAACGAGAAGAAACGACACTGAGAGGAACGCCGCTTTCTGAAGCGGATCTCGCCGGCCCCCAACAGATGATGCAAAAAGCAATATCAGGTAAACTGCGATCAGAAAAACAACAGGCGCCCCACCCTCAAGTGCCAATTCCAGATAGTCGTTATGAGCGTGATTCACGTAGGGCTTGAAGATCATCTCTCCCTTTTCGTAAATCTGATAGACCTTCTGAAAACTGCCGAAACCCACTCCTGTCGGCCAATTCTGTTCAATTCCCGCAATCGTCGTGCGGGCAAATTCAGCTCGCCCAAAGGCCGGATCAACCACCTCCGCATCGATCTTGGTCCACGCGCCTATCGTGTAGAGCGAAAGACCGATGAAGACAGCAAGGATGCCATAACCGCCTAGCCTGGAGCGAGCAGACAGAAAGACGACCGCTATTATCGTGATCGCCAAGCCTATCAGAATACCGGCGCGCGAACCCGCGGCCAGAAGCAGCAGCAACAGCGACATCAACCCCAGCGATCCGGACAGAAGGTGCCCGCGGAACAGACCGTAGTAGACGACGAAGGGAATGGAGACGAATAGCAAAGCTGAAAAATGATTCTGGTTGGCAAACAGCCCCGCGTTTATCGTGAACGGCAACAACCCCTCTATGGCAACGGTGTCGGAGAGTGAATACTGGATCGCCGCGGCCAATCCGTTGCAGATGACACCCATAAAGAAGAAGGGCAGAAGGCCGTAGACCTGATCCGGGCGCAGGCGGGTGACGCCCAGGAAAAATGCCGCCGCCGCCGCGAAATACAACAGACACTCGATCGTGCGCCCCACGCCAACACTGACGAAGCGCAGCTCGGTCTCGCCGGCGAGCCACGGGGTCGCGAGCAGAACTTCAGGCCGCAATCCGCTCAACAGGGCCGCGGGCATCGGCACGATCTGAAAACAGAACACGGCAAGGGCAAGGGCAAGCAGCCACAGAGCCGAACGGGGAATGCCCTGCCCCGATGGCCTTGAAAAGACGGCCGCGGCCGAAACAATCGCCGCAATCTCGATCAGCGTTTCGGTATAAAGGCCACTCGCCGTGCCGCCGCCAATCAGCACCGACACGAAAAGAACCGACCCAAGCAGATACTTTTCCCACTCCGTGGACCGGGTTGACCGCTCTCTCAAGATGAAACTCTTTCGATGCTCAGCTTGTGCATGACCAACGTGCCGACGTATCGAAATCGCCAGCTCTCAGCGATAGCGGCTGTTTCCAGTCGCAGCAATTGCATGGGACACGCGCTTGCTCCGATCGCGAAATCCAGGCTCAAATCCTGCCGGTTGAATGTGCCTTCCGGGATGTTGAACCGGACTATCTCGCTTGCCGGATCCGCGCATCTGATGGACCAGAACAGCTGCTTTGGCAGCTTCAGGTTTCTCGCGGAGGCGATCAGGGAAATCCTGTAGGAGCCGGGAGGCAATTCGACATATTGCTGGAGCGCGGCGTTCTTCACCGGCGTGTTCAAAAATCGAACGGTCGCTCCGCTGTCGCTTTCGCCGACCTCGCGCGACCCGGCAAAGGTAATTTCCAGACCGGACCGATCGTGAACCTGCCAATCGAACGGCTTGCCGCTGCGGACCGGCTCAAAGCCGCCGTTGAAAATGTATCCGCCCAGCGTCCGCTCCTGATCGGACAGGCTGAAAAGGAACAGCCGATAGGCCGGCTCGTATTCCTTTTGCCTGATGTAGCCGTTGATCACGGCAGACAGTTCCTTCGATGTCGGTGGTGAACTCGATCCGGCAAGGTCAAGCAACAGTTGGTTTGCGGCGCGCAGGCCCCGCGGATCCTGACCAAGGGCGGAGAAAAGATTGGACCTCCACGGTGCCTCGATCCTTAAGGCTGCCAGGACAGCCCGATATCCGTCTGGATTTGAAAGAATGGCCGGCATGCCCGCCGCGATGACTGGAAAACGGTCCGGCCACCGGCGCAGCAAGGTGTCGATCTCGCCGACGGCCTTTGACAGATCACCTACCCCGATCGAACGGTCGATCGATCTCTGAAGCGCATGGATTTCGGTCTTGGACAGCTTTCGAGCCTGATCGAAAAATTCAAAAGCCTCGTCTATCTCGCCTTGCCGGTACTTGATCTCGCCGATCAGGCTGTAGAGCCGGGCATCCCCGACATTGAAGTGAAGCGCGCCCCTCGCCTTGGCAGCCAAAACGTCAAGATCAGGACGGCTGCCTGTTTTGTTCAACTCACCGGTAATGTCACCTATCAAGGCATCTATGTTCAACGGATCGAGCGCAAGCGAGACGGCCGGAGTTCCGGCCTCAAGGAGCCGACTTAGCCCGATCGACGAAGCCGCCAACAGCAGAACGGAGGCGACGAACCAAACGCCTGAACGCCGGAGATTTTGCGTGAGCGGGCTGGCCTGCTCCGTCATCGACTTTGCCCTCAATTTTCGGGGTACTCGCGCCGTAGTCGTAGTACTGGTAGTTCATGTATTTGTAGGCGTAGTTGTAATCGAACGTGTTGACCGCAAATTTCGACATCGCCGCTCCGATCACATTCGCACCGGCTGCGCGCAGACGCTTGACCGCCGTCTTGGCTGATTTGCGCGTGACCTGGTTGGTGGAAACGACCATCAACGTGCCTTCGGCAAGCCGGCTGAGGATTGGTGCATCGGAAAGACCGACGACCGGTGGGGCGTCGATGATGACCAGATCGAAGCGTTTGCCGAGATTGGTCAAGACCAGCGCCATCTTCTGCGAAGATAGCAGGTCGGCCGGATTCGGCGGAATCGTTCCGGACGTCAGCACGGTGACATTGGCGTATTTCGTCGGCCTGAAAATGCCCGCCAGATCGTCCTTGCGAACGGTATTTGTCAGCAGGTTGCTCAGCCCGATCGCATTGTCGAGGCCAAACAGCCGATGCAGGTTGGGTTTGCGAAGGTCGCCATCGACAAGCAGAACCCTTGCGCCGAGCGCCGCGAAATCCTGGCCAAGCTTGAACGAGGTGGTCGACTTGCCTTCCGACGGTTCCGAGCTGGTCACCAGCAGCGATCGCGGCGCGCCCTCCGCACCGGAGAACTGCAGCGATGTTCGCAGTGAACGATAGGCCTCGGAGAGCCCGGACTTCTGATCGGCGATGCTGCCTATGAGTTCGCGGTCATCGACAAGCGGCAAGATGCCGAGCATCGACAGCCCCAGCTCTTTCTCGATCTGCTCAGGGTTGGTGAAGGTGTTGTTCAGCAACTCGATGATGTAGATGATCGATGCAGCCAAGGCCATGAAAAGCGCCAGAGCGATTGCAAGATTGATGCTCAGGCGCTGTGGGCAACGAAGCGAAATCGACAATCGCGGCGCTTTGCGTCTTGAGCTCCGAGCTAACCCCGACTTCATTCAGCTTTGTGATGAGGCTGTCATACTGTGACCGGTTGGAATCGACCTCACGCTTCAGGATCGTGTATTTGATATTCTTGTCGTTGAAGACGACCTGCTGCCTCTCCATCTCCGCGAGCTTGGATTTGAGATCGGCCTCCTTGTTCTGCGCTTCCTGGTATTTCAGCCGCAACGAATCGGTTATCGCCAGCACGCCGTTGTTGTAGAGCCGCTGCAGTTCCTTGATCTGCGATTGCAGCTGCTGCATTTCCGGATAACCAGGCTTCAGAATACCCAGTTTCTGCTGATACTGGCTGGTCAGATCCGCCAACTTTTCGCTGAGCTTCTGCAGACCTTCGCTTTCCAGAACCGGACCGAGGCTCGACCCGCGGCCCTTTTCTATCTGATCCACCATCCGCCCCGCATCAAGGCGCTCCTGGATTGCCGTGGCCAGTGCGGTGTTCAGGGCTTCGATGTTCGAGCCGATCAGTGATTTGTCGTCGCCCGTAACCGTAATGCCGGCATCTTTTGCATAGGCGACCAATTCCTCCTCGGAGGTCTGCAGCTTTTGCTTCACCTGCAAAACCTGCTCCTGGATGAACTGCCTTGCCAGATCAGAGGTCTCGCTGGTCTGGTCCAGGCGCTGATCGATAAAGCTCTGCGCCACCTGATTGGCTACATCGCTTGCATATTTCGGCTTTTGGTCGACAAAGGTGATCGACAGCAGGCTTGTGTTGGTGACCAGATTGACCGTCAGGTCTTCGAGGATACGTTTGATGGCAATTGCCTCACGCTCTTCGGGTGTCTTCTCCTCGATGGAAGGCGACTTGGACATCCCGAACGCTCGGTAGACAATGTTGCTCAGCGAAAAGCTCGGCGTCGGAAACAGGAAATCCGGCTTTTCGCCAAGCCCCAGCTGGAACACCACGCGCTGAGCCAGCGCCCGGCTCCTCAGCTTCTCACGCGCGGTCAGGAAGGCCCTGACATCGCTGGTTTCGGAAACAACCTCAATGTCTTGAAAGACCTTCGCCGAAGGGACCAGAACTTCGAGCTGCGTCGTTGCCTGATATTTTGGTGTCTGCATCATCGTCACGATGACGCCGGCAACAAGCCCGGCGGCTGCCATCATGACGATCAGCCAGCGGTATTGGACAATGTAGAAAAGCAGCTTGAGCGGATTGAACCCCTCATCCTGGCCGGCATAGTCGCGACCATAGGGGCCGTAGTTTTGCGGCACGTCGTAATAGAGGTCCGCAGACAGGGCCTGGCCATGTCCGGGTCCGGTAAATTGGGGCTGCCTGTTACGATCGAGCATGCGCGAGGTGATCCAGGGGTTGTCCGTGTCTACGGAATGACCGCAATGCGGGCAGCGCTAGAGGCGATGCCCAGAGCATCCTTCAAATTGTTCATCGCGATTTTCGACTTCGAAGCAAAGACGACGACCACGTCGCCGCCATAGATGCGCGGGTTGCGATTCTTGCCGGCGCGGATTTCCTCTACATTGTAGTTTGCGACCAGCTTGTTTTGGCCGACATTGCGATAGACGAAGACCTTGCCGGCATCACCAACCGGATTGAAGCCCCCGGCAAGGGCGATCGCATCCAGCAAGGAAGCGCTGCTGGACACCGGATAAATGCCAGCCTTGTTGACTTCACCATCGACCGTGATGCGCTGGCCAATCGATTCCTTGACGAAAATCGTCACATCAGGCGATTGCAGATATTTTTCGCCATAGGCGGTCTCGATTTCCTTCTCGAGCTGGCGAACGGTCTTCCCGGCCGCAGCCATCGCCCCAATCAGCGGAAGCGAAATCTGCCCGCCCGCGTCGACCTGAACGGTTCTGTTCAAATTGTCGACCTGGAACACGCTGACCTCGAGCACATCGTTGGCAGACAAAGGCTGCTCGCTGCCATTCTGGGTGTTCTGCGGCGCAGGCAGATCCTTCACCACCTGCAGCGTGCCGCCGCCAGAAGGAGCAGTTGAAGACGCCGCCAGTTGCAGCGCATCGACAGAACTGGTGGATGACTTCGATGTCGACGCTGTGCTCGCGCAAGCAGATATCGCCAGAGATGCGAGCAACGCCGGCACGGTGCCCGCATGACTTCTTGCAAGATCGAAGAAAAAGCCCATCAAAAAGCCCATCACAGAATACAGGTCGATCATTGGCGTTTCTGGCTGCCGCAAGCCTCGTCTCGACAAAACACAAATGCGTCACCCGCATGATGGCAAATGACGCGTTCACAAAACAGCGGATGTCGGATCCCGACTACCGGCTGACGGCGTCGTCGTCATCCTGCAGGCCGACAACAAGTGCCGCGGCACCACCAACCGCGCCGCCACCCAAGAGAATCGGCAGCATGCCAGGCTCCGAGTCGGCAGGCACGACCGTCGCAGCTGGCGTATCGAGCGAAACACACATGCCGCCTTCGACAGGATCGATCTTAACCGTGACATTGGCCGGAATATCGAACGCGCAATTGGTCCCGACAGCCAGCGAAGCGGACGCCTGCGCCCCCGTCATGATGCGCGCGCCCGAATACACCG
The DNA here is from genome assembly GCF_001425625.1 of Mesorhizobium sp. Root102. Classification (GTDB taxonomy): domain Bacteria; phylum Pseudomonadota; class Alphaproteobacteria; order Rhizobiales; family Rhizobiaceae; genus Mesorhizobium. The sequence continues at coordinate 241,174 of NZ_LMCP01000001.1, forward strand.
GCGCCTCAGAGCCCACCCCCGCATAGCCGTCGGCCTGGGACATCTGAACATCACCATAGACCTGCGTAAGGCGGCCGACCGCGGCGCCGGGCGCAGGCATAGCCGCGAGGCAGGAGCAGTTCCCTGCCGACTGGGCGAAAGCGTCAGACCCAACAAACAGGACGCCCCCTGCGGCGAGTGCAACACAAGCGAACGCAGCCCCGAACTGATGACGACCCGTCATTTTTACCCCACCCACACCTGCAACCCGCCCTCGTGGGGCAAATCACACCCCGGCCCGATGCCAGTCAATCCAGTTCGGGCAAACCCACCATCATAGCGTCAAACGCCGCTGCCATCTCCGTCAGCAGCTGACGCCGTTGTCGTCGTCCTGCGTCGCCGCGAGCACGCCAGTCGTCAAAAGTGCGCCGTCGAAAATCGCTTCCGGCGGACCGAACCCACCGCCACCACCAGACGGCTGGATGGCCGCCGTCTGCTCGGAGCCAACAAGCTTGAGGCAAATGTTGTTTCCGACGCGGGAAATATCGAGACTCGAACTGACCGGCACATCCAGCTTGCAGCCGCCAACCAGGACAGAAGCCGCGCCGTTGGCGCCAACCACCACGCGGCTGCCGAAATCGAGCGCATTCCAGCCTTGGCCGGGCCACAGCCAGCCGACTGCGACACCATCACGTCGCCGTTTGCTGATCGGATTGATCCAGTCGGGTTTGCCGGGCCTTGATAGGCGGTCGCGCAGCTGCACGAGGCGTCCTGGGCGAACGATAAAACTGGACCGAACCCGAGTAACGCAACAAATACAGCAAGCACAGCTTTAACCACAAGCTTCATCTGTCTTTGATCCCCTCTTGCTGCGCCACCTTCGGACGCACCAATTCAAAGATAGTAAAACAATGCGTACCAGTTTTCTGCCACGATTCCAACCCGTTTCGCGCGCGAGGCGATCTAACCTGGTGCGTGCCTGTCCGAGCACAGTACTTTAGCCAAATCGCATGAATAATTTTGACTACCTGTCACAGGTTTCTTGTTGTCGGGCAAAAAAATGAAATTTCCTTTCCGCGGTGACTGACTCGATACGGTTTGATCGAAGCCGAGCGCGCCAAACGGATTTTCGCAAAAAATCGCCTAATGCATTGAATTAACAGTATATTTTTGCTTTAACCTTCGTGATGGCAGCCGTGCGATTTCGACCATTGGTCGTGCTGACAGCATGTAATTCGAGATCGCCTCGATACCAATCGCGACCAAGGTAGACCGGTCGGACCCGGCTATCCATTCCTGCTCTCCCGCCATAGAGATCTGGCTCCATGACCCCCACCTCGATCCAACTCACCAAGTCGATGTGCCTCAGACTTGGAGCCTTTATCGCCTATTCTGGCAAGAACCGACATTACCCAATAAAGGACCCATAAATACCCAAATGCAAAAACCGGTCAGGCTGGCGTCAGGGCAGATCCATTCATTTCGCCGCAAGAGCCTCCAGTCCGCCTGTTCAACAAGGCTTGTACGTTGCACCGGCCTGAACCGGCTGCCCGCAGAGGATTCCGCCCTGCGTAAGCATGGTGGCCAAGTCTTTCCCCTCGGCCGTCAAGCACTGCACAACGAGGGTATCGCCAACCCTCGAAGCTATCTTGCCGTCGCAAGGCGTGCCGGCACCGACGGGTTTGCAAGTAACGATGAGCCCCTGGTAGTCCCGGCGCGCTGCTTCCGTCACCAGGGCGCGCATCACCCTGGGGCCTTGAAAACGCCGCACCGCACAGCAGGACCTTGCGACCGCCGACGCGGAGATCGTCGATCGAGGGAACGGCGAGCTTGCCGTCAAACGGCTTGAGCACTGCTGCCAGCTTGGGAGGCGGCGGGTTGCCCCTTTGCATCACGATGATGCCCAGAAAGCCGGCACCAAACAGAACAGCTGATATGGCAAGCCATGCTCCTGATTGACAAGACCGTCCTCCGCCGACCCCGCGAGGCCCGTTCACTCATTTCGCCGCGAGGCCACGCAGCTTCTCTATCTGCCGCATGTACTTCTCGATGACGATCGTTTCCGAAAATTGCCGCTCGACCTTGTTTCTGCTCCGCGCCCCCATCCCGACCCTGGATGCATCATCCATCATCGCAAACTCGATCATCTTGCTTGCCAGATCATCAGGGTCCCTCACCTTGCATAGGAAGCCGTTGACCGCGTGGTCCACCACCTCCCTGCATCCGGGCACGTCGGTCGCGATCAGCGGCTTGCCCATGGCAGCCGCCTCGAGCAGCGAGCGCGGTGTTCCCTCCCTGTAGGAGGGCAAGACGACACAATCGGCAGCACTCAGGAAAGGCCGCACATCGTCTGTGGAGCCTAGATATTCGACCAATCCCTCACCGACCCATTGCTCGACATGCCGCCGACTGACGGCGGTTCGGTTCTCCACATCAAGAAAGCCGAGCAGTTGGAAGCGTGCACCGGGCAGTTCCTGGCGAACCAGACGGGCCGCATCGATGAATTCGCCGACGCCCTTGTCCCAGAGAAGCCGGGCCATGAGAAGAAACACGATCGCACCAGACCGGGTGCGCACTTCGGACGACGGGACAAAGCGCACGAGGTCGATGCCGGAGCCAGGCAAAAGCGCGGTCCGTTCCTTGTGGACCAGATGCGCATCGACGAACAGCATCCTGTCGTCGTCGTTCTGAAAGAAAACCATTTTGGAACGAGCCAGCGCTACCCGATACAAGGCCTTGGCAATTCTGAGCAGCAGACCACCACGGACGAATGCCGTCCCCAGCCCGGAAATGTTGTGATGACCGCAATGCCATTCAGATTGGCCGCGATGGAGCCGAACACATTGGGCTTGATCGTGAAGCCGACAAACGCCAACGGTCTTTCACGCCGCAAGAGACGCCAGTAGCGCCACAGAAGCACCATGTCCCGCAACGGCGACGTGCCGGAATTGTCCATTTCGAGTTCGACATAGCGGCAGCCCATCGCCGCTGTCAGCGAAGAATACTCGTCTCTCGGCGCCATGATGACGACGTCATAGCCATGGCTCCGCAAGGCCTCGATCAGACCCTTGCGGAAATTGACGACGTTCCAGGACGTGTTTATCGAGATGACAACAGTGTTGCGAACAGCGGGCATCATCTCTGCCCGCCCGGATATGGCGAAGGCGCTCCCAACAGCATATCCGCAAATCGCCCGGGCGATCTTTCCGACAAGGTCTTTGCATACAAGGCCGACCGATCGCCGCCGCGAATCACCTTCAACAGTGCATCCGCAATTTCGAACGCGCCAAAGCCGGCTGAAACCTCCAGGCCGGACAGCATGTCCAGATCTCCCGCACAGGGCGTGGTGACGATGCCGGGAACCCGGCAAGCCATCATTTCCAGAAGGACGTTTGGAAATCCCTCGGCCGCCGACGTGAGCAGGCCGACACGCGATGCGCGAAGCAGCGGAAATGGATTGTCTCTGTGGCCGAGCAGATTTACGCGCGAGACCAGATCAAGCTTGCTGGCGTAAGCTCTCAGTTCCGAATCCATGGGCCCGGAGCCAACCACGGCAAGCTCATAATCTTCGCCGGTCCTTCGTCTGACCTCGGCGAGCACATCAACCGCGATCGTCGGGCGCTTGACCTCAATCAGCCGGCCGCACCAGACTAACTGCGGACGGCGGGAAAATATCCCGGCGTCGCTCTCCGACAACACCCTAGTGGACATTTTGATGATGAGATCTTCATCGACCGGGTTGGGCAAAGTACGCAATTTAGCAATGGCACGCGGGGGCAACACCTCACGCAGGCGTTCATTCATGTAGCTCGTTTGCGCGACAACCATGTCCTGACTGCCATAAGCAGCGTAGAGTGCCCTGTAAGCCAGTGCGCGACGGCCTTTGAAGCGATCCAGAAGTACCGTGGACTCGCGAGCGACCAACCTGCGGCTTCGAAGAACTCCAACATTTCGGGCGGCAGCCAGGAACGAATTCACCCGCGCGTGGCTTGAAAAAACAAAATCGTATCGATGCCGGATCAGCCTCGGGGCGAGCAAAAACTCGCTCATGGCCTTACCGCCGCCAAAGCCGTAACTGCGCCGGATCCCATCCTGGTATGATCCACCGGCTTCCCCCGCGGCCTGGCCACCCAGGAAGCCGATTTCGACGTCCCAGTCGGGCCGGCTCGCGAGTGCACGTGCAACCAGTTTCAGGATGGTTTCGGCCCCACCTCTGATGTCGAGCGGAATGGCGATCAGCGCGAGCTTCCTTGTCATGAGCCGCAAGGTTTCACTGTTTTCGCCGAAAAACATAGGCGTAGGTCTCGACAGCATCCTTGCCGAGAACCAAAGCCGAAACGCCTAGCCAGATGCGCCAGGCGAGAAAGGCCGGCACGAAAAAATAGAAATAGGAACTCTTCCAGAACAGATGGCGCTCGATGAGCTCCAGGCCGTTCCGTTTTGCGATTGTTTCGACGTCACTAGGCAGGCACTTGTCGTAGAAAGCCGGAAACCCGTCGTGACCCTTGCCCTTTTCGGGATAGATCGCAAAAAGCAGCCGTCGTTTCAGCCCTTCCGACAGAACCCGATTTAACCTGGCGAAAACAGCGTTGCGCGAGGGCGAGAAAATGGCAACCACGCCTCCCGGCTTCACGCAACTGGCAATACCGCGCAAGGCACCCTCACCGTCACGCACGTGTTCGAGCGTCGCTTGACAAATCACAACGTCAGCATCACCCCTCCCCTCAAACGAGGTTAGGTCCGCTTCAATCTCCTCGTCGTATATTCCGCGCGGCGCTTTCGACAACTCCTCCGCGTTCAGGTCGAGCCCGACGACAAAAAGCCTCAGGCGCCGCTTCTCCGAAGGGCTGACGAACGGCCTGGCACCCCCGCCAAGATCGTAAACCCGCGCGTTTGGAGTAAGCAGGGCAGGTGCTATCTCCGTCGCAAAGGTCCGATTGCCATCGATGCGAAGGCGCGATGGCAGAGCTCTGTCGAGGAACTCGGAAATCGCCACGTTCGCGCGAACAAACTTTCGCAATATCGACACTGCTTCACCATCGATTTCGTTCGCCGATCTGTGCCCATTCGCGCTCAGCATCCGCGCTATACCCTGTGGAACACATAGAGCCGCGTATGATGCGAAAATGGACCGAGCAACCGATCGGCAGCAGCGCGTAAGCCCCTCAGGACGCCGTTGTTGCTGTCGTACCAGGCCTGCATTGGCCTGGCGAAAAATGTCTCGTCCTTCAACCCCTTGAAGCCGCCCCTTGGCCGCGACTCCAGAAGCTTGAAGCCGTGCTGTTCGAACCTGGACACGATCGAAGACGGCTCAAGGACGAACTGGTAAAATCCGTCCTGTTGACCCGAAAACCTGGGATAAAGACCCATTCTGGCCTTCAATCTTCTGAGAGGAGAAATGCTCGGCACCGTCACGAAGGCAATTCCTCCCGATCGGATGATGCGCCGCATCTCCAAGACGATCTCGTCATACCCGTCGAAGAAGTGCTCGATCACTCCGAGAGACCACACCCCATCGAAGAATTCGTCCCCGAAGACAGTTGCCCGAACATCTCCAACCGTCACCTGCAAATACGGCGCGATGCGATTCACCATCCCCACGGTCTTCTGCGCAAAGTCGATTCCATGGGCGGAAAAGCCTGCCTGATGCAGGCCATAGACCGTATTGGCGAGGCCACATCCGGCGTCCAGGACCTTCGCCGGTCCTGTCAGATATCGTTTGGTCGTTTCGACGACAAAGCGATCCGGCCTCAAGACGATCCCTTCGGCCCAGTGGGAATCCCAATAGTCGTCGTCGGCTATCGTGCCGACATGGACGATGCGGCTGTTCTTGTCGTCGTAGAATGCTTTCTTCTCATTCATTCCCGGCATCCGACCCGGCCATCGAAAAGGCTCGCTGTGCTGCATCCGGCCCGTTGTCGGCAATCACGCTCCTCAACGCGAAAAACGAACAAGCCGCGGCTATGGCATATGCGGACAGAAATGCCATTTCGCTGCCAAGCGGCAGCCGCCACCACAGGCTCAATGCCGCCAAGCAGCAGCAAGCCAATGCTCCTATCGCGTAAGAATAGGTCAGCGTCATTGCGTTGTTCGAGCGGAGCGCAAACGGATCGATGACCACCTTCTTCGTCCTGTTTATCAGGACGGCGCAAGAAACGACCGCAAAGACCGCCGGATCAAATGACGTCCCCAGCCATTCGGACGCATAGCCGGATAAAAACAGACCAATTATCCCCGCTGCAGACGCGACCGCAAAAATCAGCGCAATGGCCGCCCCCTCGAACAAGCCGCGCCGAAACTCCCTGATGTTTCCACTTGCGGCACTGAGAAATGCCCGCGGCACGAACACGAAGCTGGCCGCATTCATGAAGAAGCCGAACGACCGTTGCGAAAGATCGACACAAAACGAAAAGACGCCGAGATGGGTCTCGGAGCCAAACATCAAAATGATGTATCGAATGCCGACAAACACACCGCTCTCGGCCAGATTGCTCAACACAAATCCCCAGCCTGTGGCCAGCGACCCGCCAAGATAGGAAAGGCGAGGCCGCCTCAGATTCATCGGCCCCAGGAAAGCAAATGAAATCAGCGCTCCGGCGAAGTAGCTGAGCGAAAAGGCACTAAGCGCGGAGCCCACTTTCGCATCTCCGACAAGCAGGACTATGGCTCCGGCCTGGTACGCGACAGCCTGGCCGATCGCCGACCAACCGTATGCCCACAAACGCAGCTGAGACCTCAGAATCTCTTGAAGTGCGGTGTGCAAGCCGAATGAAACAATGATGGTTGCAGCAACGACATTGCCAAATCCGAACCACGCCAGCATCAATCCGGCCAAGACGACAAACAAGGCCACAGCAGACAGGGCGGTCAGAATAGACGATACGTACTCACTACCCAATCCTGCCGCATGCATTTTTGCAGAAATCGGCATTATGGAATAGGTCGCAACTCCAAAAACGAGCGTCGAAATAAATGAAACTGTCGCAATCGTCGTGCTGAAAATACCATATTGGCCGACGTCCAGATGCCTGCCAATGTATAGCAAAGTCACTATATTGAGCAGACCAGGGACAATTCGTATTACGATGGACTCCACAAATTTCCACAGGCTGGCTCTTTTCATGAGGTCACCCGTGCGAACGACCTCTTGAGCAAGAATGGGAAACTCAAGACACCAAAGCTCAAGCAGGCAAGAACCGCCTTGCCCAGGAACCGAACCGACCGATATCGTCCAAGCCAGAATGCCCTGATGTAATTCAAGTTCAGCAACAACATCGGGTACGCATTTCGCCGCTGATGAAGCCGAATTCTTGCCGTCATCCCTTCCGGCAAATACCTCTTTCGCCCGATAGCGACGTTGACACAGATAACGTCGTATTCGATCGACAATCTGGACCAGAGAAGAGATGTTGGAACACGGCGGAACCGCCCTGCGGGTGGCACGGCAACCCGTTTCAACAAAGGAGTTCTGATGACCTCCTTCTTGTCGCCGACAACACGTTCGTCAGCTCGCATCTTGATCAGGTTTGTGCGCTCTGATGGAAACTGGTTTGCTCTTACATCCGATTCACTCAGAACCATCGAGAATACAAAACCGGCAGTCCTCTCGTCGATACTTTGCTCGAAGAGACGCTCACAAATCTCGGGCAAGCGATCGGTGAAGAGATCGTCGTCATCATCGAAAATCATGCAATAGTCGCCAGTGGCCAAAGCGATCGCCGAAAACATTGCGGCTCCTCTGCCGCCATTCGGACCAGAGGTGACCACCAATCTGGCATCGCGAGACGCGATTTCGGCAAGCGCTTCGCTTGTCCCGTCGGTCGAACCGTCGACATGGACACATATCTGCAATGGGCATTTCGCGCGCAACAGCTCCTGGACCAGCGCGGCAACGCGATCCCGCCGATTGAACGTAGGGATGCAAACGCTCAATAGCGCCTGGGCCTGTTTGCGAGCCGTATCGATTCCATCTCCTCCTGGTTGCGTGGTCATGGAACAGGGCTATGCGCGAACAGACCTATCCTCGCCCAAAATACGCCTGGTACCACTCCACAAACCGCCCCACCCCCTCGGTCACCGTCGTCGTCGGGCGGTAGCCGACCGCCTGCTCCAGCGCCGATGTGTCGGCAAAGGTATCTGGCACGTCGCCGGGCTGCAGCGGCAGCAGTTCAACGATGGCTTTCCGGCCCAGCGCTTTTTCCAGCGCCTCGACATAGGCGGTCAGCTTCACTGGATTGTTGTTGCCGATGTTGAAGATGCGCCACGGGGCGCTGCTCGTCGCCGGATCTGGACGGCTGGAGTCCCAGGCGGCATTGCCCGTGGCCGGGCTGTCGCTGGCCCGCACGACGCCTTCGGCGATGTCCTCGACATAGGTGAAGTCGCGCGTGTGGTTGCCGTTGTTGAACAGCTTGATCGGCTCGCCGGCAAGGATGTTCTTGGTGAACAGGAACAGCGCCATGTCCGGGCGCCCCCAGGGGCCATACACGGTGAAGAAGCGAAGCCCGGTCGTCGGCAACCGGAACAAATGGCTGTAGCTGTGCGCCATCAACTCGTTGGCGCGCTTGGTCGCGGCGTAGAACTGCAGCGGATGGTCGGCCGGCCGGTGCTCGGAAAACGGCATGTCGGTGTTGGCGCCGTAGACGCTCGAGGTGCTGGCATAGGTCAGGTGCGCAACGGCGCTGTTGCGGCAGGCCTCGAGCATGTTGGCATAGGCGATGATGTTGCTTTCGACATAGGCGTGCGGGTTTTCCAGGCTGTAGCGAACCCCGGCCTGGGCCGCGAGATGGATCACCCGGTCGAATGCGTGGTCGGCAAAGCAGCCATCGACAACACTTCTGTTGGCGAGATTGCCACGGATGAACTGATAGCCGGCATTGGTCTTGCGGCTCGCCTCCTCCAGCAGCCGCAGCCTCGCCTCCTTGATCCGCTGATCATAGTAGTCGTTGACGTTGTCGATGCCGACAACCTCGTCGCCGCGCTCCAGCAGCCGTTTCGATACATGATAGCCTATGAAGCCGGCAGCGCCGGTAACCAGAACTTTCATCAGAACCGCCCATCCATAACATGCCTGGGGAACAGGCCCTTGATGTCGTAGATGACGCCCGGGGTCTTGCAAAGCGACTGCAGGCCGTCAACGCCAAGAGCGCGGAACTGCCGGTGGCCGACGGCCACGATGACGTCGTCATCGCGCTCGTCGGGAATGTCGTTCATGCTCGCCACGCCGAAGGTGCGCGCGCATTCCTGCGCGTCGACCCAGGGGTCCCAGATGTCGATACCGGCATTGTATTCTTTCAGCTGGGCGACGATATCGGCGACCTTGGAATTTCTCAGGTCCGGACAGTTTTCCTTGAAAGCCGCGCCCATCACCAAAATCCGGCTGCCGACAGGTATCCCCTTGCGCATCATCAGGCGGGCCGTCTGATCCGCCGCGTGCTGACCCATGCCGTCATTGATACGGCGGCGGGCAAGAATCACCTCCGGATGATAGCCGAGTTCCTGGGCCTTGTGGGTGAGATAGTAAGGATCGACGCCGATGCAGTGACCGCCAACGAGACCCGGCGTGAAGCGCAGGAAATTCCATTTGGTGCCGGCGGCTTCCGGCACTTCGGACGTACGGTGCGTACCCGCCGGCACGATCGCGGCGTAGAGCGCATCGATGCCTTCGGCCGCTTCCGGCGTGGAGCCGCTGGTGACCTTGACGATCGCCTGCAGCCGATGCTCTTGATCACCCGGATTGATGTGCTCGGGACTGTAGCCGAGGAAGAACCCGTCATTGTAACGCAGGCCCGAATGTTTCTCGATCAGCGGCGCGCACACCTCTTCCGTGCAGCCGGGATAGACAGTCGATTCGAAAATCACCACCGCGCCTGGCGAGATGACCTCACCGACTAATGTCGATGCCATAATCAGCGGTTTCAGATCCGGCCGGTTGGCCCTGTCGATCGGCGCCGGCACCGTGACGATGAAAACCCCGTAATCGCGCAGATCGGCCTTGTCGGTGGTGAGCCTCAGCCGCGTAGCAGCATTGATCTCATCGTTGCTGGCTTCCAGCGTATGGTCGTCGCCACGCTTCAGCGCGTCCACCCTCGACTGGTTGATGTCAAACCCGACGACATCCCTGGTGGCGCCGAAGGCGACCGCCAACGGCAGACCGACATAGCCAAGCCCGATGATTGCTATTTTCCTGGAGGCGAGATCCATCTGCTTCCTGCGCTTGCTATTCCAGAGTCGTGCTTCGCTTTGGCTATCGGGCGCCAAAGCCGGTAAACATCGTTTTCATTGTCTTGAGAGTTATCAAAACATCCAGCCAAGGCGAAAAGTTCTTTATGTAATAGAAATCATAGTGCAATTTCTCCATAACATCATCGACGGCAGCCACATGCCCCTGATTTACTTGCGCCCATCCGCTTATGCCTGGCCTGACGATATTTCTGTAGCGATAGAATGGCAGCTCAGCCTCGTACCACTGTGACAGCACGACAGCTTCCGGCCGCGGTCCGATCCAACTCATTTCGCCACGGAGGATGTTGATGACCTGCGGCAGCTCGTCGATCCTGAACTTTCGCAGGAAACGCCCAACACGGGTGATGCGATCATCGTCGCGCTTGGTGATCGCCCTCTCCTTGTCGCTGCCGGCGTCAGGATGCTGCCGCATCGAGCGAAACTTGTAGACCGTGCAGATCTCGCCCCGGTAGCCCATGCGTTGCTGCCGAAACAGCACGGGACCCTCGGAGTCCAAGCGGATCAGCAGCGCTATCAGCGCCAGGACAGGGGAAAGAACGACAATCAAGACAAGCGCGGAGACCCAGTCGGCTGCCTGCTTGATCTTGAGATAGGCCTGGTTCGGATTGAGCGAACCAAGCGTGTTTTCCGACAGATGCTCGATCTCGACCCGACCAGTCAGCGACTCTCTGACCTGCTTGACGTGGTATACGGGCGTTCCCGAAAGGGCCCGATCCGCGATATATCGTTCCCACTCCGCGCCAAGATTGGCACGCAGATCAACGACCACGCCGTTAGCTCTCTCAATGATGGTGTTGGTCGACTTGATCCAGAACCAATGCACCCCCGGTAGCGCCTTGAGGCGCTCGACATCTCCGCCGGGAACGACGACGAGCCGGTACGGATCGAGACGCCGCGTCAACAGGCTCAGGCCGAAATACCAGAACGTGGACTGCGTGAAGCTGGCGGCGGCCTGAAACCGGCTGTACTCGAAACGGAAAAAGAAAATGGTCAGAAAAACGGCCCCGTAGGACAGGGCAAATGTCGGCAAGATGTAACTGGCCGCGGCCACGCCCGGGAAGTTTCCGATGCGGCGATAGGAGAGGAAGCCCGCAAGATGCGCAATCGCCGCGGCGGTTACCGTCACCTGAAGGTTGGCCGAATAGATAAACTCAGGATTGAAGACAATCCGGATAATGGCCGGCGCAAAAATCGCGAATGTCAGTCCGCCAAGCAGCTGAAATCGAATCCTGAACAAGAAATGCCGGCTTCCGACAATAGTTGACGCTGCAACATTCAACGTCTTGCCCCTTCCCCCGAAGTTGCCGTGTCGGCGACAGGCCAGCGCAATGCTGCATCTGACCTGCCGGTTCGTTCGCAGAACGAACCGGACGTCTCGCCCCCCGGCGATTCCATGTGGTCGAAGACCAAGGGCTACGACAGTGCAACTGCACCAGCAAGCATCTATTTCACGTCAACGGTTAGCGGAAGTTTTGATCAATAGCATTCTTTGATGCTGTAGAAAAGCCGGCCCTAACAGACCGGCTTACTGGACATCATCATTGAAAATATCGGCACGCCTTCGGGCAATGTGAACGCCAACATATAGTGTTTGGCGGACACCACGCCTAAATCCGCCAATCGCGCCATGCCAGCCAAGGCTTGATTGCTCAAGCCGCAGGCCCTGTTCGCGCTTCAGCCGCGCTTCAGCAACGTCCAAACGGCCGGCACCAGGCTTGCTGCCAGGGCAACCTTGATCATGTCGCCGACGATGAAGGGCACGACGCCGAACTGCCACGACTTTTCCGGGCCGATCAGCAGCGCCAGCCAGGCGAAGCCCATCGCCATCATGACGACCTCGGCACCCAGCATGGCGTTGAAAAGCTTGATCGGATGGCGGTCCCAGCCGCGATCGGCGGCCCAGCCGACGATTGCCGCCATGACCACGAAGCCCGCGAGATAACCGCCGGTCGAGCCGAGCATGTAGGCAATGCCGAGACCCTTTTCCGGGGTGCTCTGGAAGACGGGGAAGCCCATGGCGCCCTCCGCCATGTAAAGCAGCAGGGTGGCGACGCCGAGACGCATGCCGAAGGCGGCGGCGATCAGCAGCACGGCCAGCGTCTGCATCGAAATGTCGACCGGCCCAAGCATGACCTTGGTCTTGGCCGACAGGGTCAGCACCAGCGTTCCGGCGATCGCCAGGAAAAGCTGCGTTGCCAGCCGCGCCGCGGCATTTTGCGGCAAAGCCAGAGAAACAAGCGGACGCATCGTAGTTGCAATTGCCATGGTATTTCCCCATTCCGATTGCCGCACTCCGATGTTCGCGGCCTCACGTCCTCCTATATTGGCTTGCGTGTTATGCGGCAATCGGTTTTGCCGTTTCCTGAAACAAGGCACCGATGCATCCGCCATGGCACTCAAATTCGATACCGGCTTCGATCCCTTCTATGGACAGGGGGTAAGCGTCGCGCCCGATATCCAGCGCATCACGGCCCGCAATCCGAGCCCCTTCACTTTTCACGGCACCAACAGCTACATCGTTGGCCGCGAGACGCTGGCGGTGATCGATCCGGGGCCGGATGACGAGGCGCATCTGCACGCCCTGCTCGACGTGATCGCGGGCCGGCCGGTCAGCCATATCTTCGTCAGCCACACGCACCGCGACCATTCCCCGCTGGCGGCCCGGCTGAAAGAGCGCACCGGCGCCGCCGTGCTGGCAGAAGGGCCGCACCGGCCGGCAAGGCCTTTGCATATCGGGGAGACCAATGCGCTCGACGCCAGTGCCGACATGGCTTTCGTCCCCGACATCGCCCTTTCCCACGACGAGGTGGTCGACAGCGACGGCTGGTCGATCAGGACGGTTCTGACCCCGGGCCACACCGCCAATCACGCGGCTTTCGCGCTGGAAGGAACCGGCATCCTGTTTTCGGCCGATCACGTCATGGCCTGGGCAACCTCCATCGTCGCCCCGCCGGATGGAGCGATGGCCGATTACATGGCCTCGCTGGACCGGCTGATCGAACGCGGGGATGGCTTGCTGCTGCCCGGACATGGCGGACCGGTGACGGCGCCGCGGGCTTTCATGCGCGGGCTGAAGACGCACCGCAAAATGCGCGAGCGCGCCATCCTGCAGCGGGTCAGAGAGGGCGACCGGACGATTGTGGACATGGTCAAGGCGATCTACAGGGATACCGACCCGCGGCTGCATGGCGCCGCCGGATTGTCGGTGCTTGCCCATCTCGAGGATCTGGTGGCGCGCGGTCTGGTCATGACAGACGCCGCCCCGGCCATTGACGGCATCTTCACGCCGGCCAGATAGGCCGGCCCTACTCGGCCGGCGCCGCGCCAACCTGGCCGGCGACCTCCTGGTCGAGTTCCGCCAGGAAATCGGTGATGCGCGCGGCATTGTCGCCGAGATCGTAGCGGCCGTATCGCGAAGCTGACCGCATATCGACGATGACCGTATCGCCATCGTCGGTCACGCGGATCGCCACATCGGCGGGAAGGCCGAGCACAAAGCCCTTGGCGACGGCGGTAATGGTCACGTCGCTTTGCCCGGCGAGGTCGGGATAGGGTTCCGACAGATCCCAGTTGCGCCGATCGAGTACGGTTTCCACGGCATTGACGACAGTCTCGAACGGCAAGTCGTAGCTGCGTGCGCTGACCAGCGGATAGCTGTCGGTCTGCAGCCGCTGTTCGCCAGGCGTCGACGGGGAGAGCACGTTCATGTCCTTCGTCCGGTCGCTCACGTCGAGCGCCGGCGGCTCGTCGAAATCCGTCGAGATATCCCTGAGCGGCGGATAGATTGTCGCCCAGTAGGCGACGACGCCATAGGGCGCGAGCACCAGCAGCGCCAGCAGCGCGCCGACCGTCAGGTCGCGACCGCCGCGATCGCCGAAGTTCCACAGCCGCGAAAAGGCAAATCCGGCAAACAGCAGCGCCATGGCCGCCAGCAGCGCGACAATGCCCAGCACCCACAGGAAGACCGGTGTTTCGACGAGATCGAAGCGATGGCCGACGAAGACCGTCAGCAGCAACACCAACGAAAAAGCGGCCGTGCGCCGGGACCATCCGGCCGCCTTCGACGTTTGCCGTTCGGGAATGCTAACCATCGTTCTCTGCGCTGCCCCAACCCGAACGGACACTTAGTGCCTTTTTGCGATGGCATGAAGCCGAAACATGCACCACCCCGTCAATCCGTCGGCAAGCGATAGTCCTTGAACTGCTGGCGCAAGGTGATCTTCTGGATCTTGCCGGTGGCGGTGTGCGGAATTTCGCCAACGAAGGCGACATCGTCCGGCATCCACCATTTGGCCACCTTGCCATTCATGAAGTCGAGAATATCCACCTTGCTGGGTTCCTTGCCCGGCTTGCGGACGACGACCAGCAACGGCCGTTCGCCCCACTTCGAATGATGGACGCCGATGGCTGCCGCCTCGGCGACATCGGGGTGGCCAACAGCCAGGTTCTCGAGGTCGATGGTCGAAATCCATTCGCCACCGGATTTGATGACGTCCTTGGCGCGATCGGTGATCTGCATATAGCCGCCAGCGTCGATGTGAGCGACGTCGCCGGTGTCGAACCAGCCGTCCTCGTCGAACTGCTCCAGGCCGGCACCGCCATAATAGGCCCGGGCAACGGCCGGTCCGCGCACTTTCAGGCGGCCAAATGTCTTGCCATCCCAGGGCAGCGGATTGTTGTCGTCGTCGGTCACCTTCATTTCGACGCCGAAGGGCGGGTAGCCCTGTTTCTGCTGGACATCGAGCCGGGCTTCCCCCTGAAGACCGGCATAGTCCGGCTTCAAGGTACACAGCGTGCCGAGCGGCGACATTTCGGTCATGCCCCAGGCATGGATGACCTGGACATCGTAGTTCTGCTGAAACTTCGTCATGATCGCGCGCGGACAGGACGAGCCGCCGATGACGACCTTGTTGAGATAGGGAAGCTTCTTGCCGGTCTCCTCCAGATGCTGCAGCAGCATCATCCAGACGGTCGGCACAGCGGCGCTGAAGGTCACCTTTTCGGTGTCGAGCAGTTCGTAGATCGAGGCGCCGTCCATCTTGCAGCCAGGCATGACGAGCTTGGCGCCGATCATCGGCCCGCTCTGGCCAAGGCCCCAGGCATTGGCGTGGAACATCGGCACGACCGGCAAGATCGTATCGCGCGACGACAGGCCCATGGCGTCGGGCATAGCGGCGATCATGGCGTGCAGCACGTTCGAACGGTGGCTGTAGACGACGCCCTTTGGATCGCCCGTGGTCCCGGACGTGTAACACATGCCGGCGGCTGTGCCTTCGTCGAAGGTCTTCCAGGCGAAGTCGCCATCCGCCTCATCAAGCCAGTCTTCATAGGCGACCACATTGGGCAATGTCGTCTGCGGCATGTGTGTCTTGTCGGTCAGCACGATTACCTGTTTCAGCGACTTGACGGCTCCGGCGATCTTCTCGAGCAGCGGCACGAAGGTCAGGTCGACGAAGACAGCCTTGTCCTCGGCATGGTTCATGATCCAGACGATCTGCTCGGGAAACAGCCGCGGGTTGAGCGTATGGTAGATGGCACCGATGCCCATGATGCCATACCAGGCCTCGATGTGGCGCGCGGTGTTCCAGGCCAGCGTGGCGATGCGGTCGCCCAGGCGATAGCCGTCACGCTCCAGCCGCTGGGCGACCTTCAGGGCGCGACGATGGATGTCCGCATAGGTGGTGCGCACGATCGGCCCCTCGATCGAGCGCGACACGATCTCGCGCACGCCATGCTGCCGCTCGGCATTGTCGATGAGCTTGTGGCAAAGCAGCGGCCATTCCTGCATCAGTCCCAGCATTCGGTCCTCCCTCACGCTTTCGCGTTGTGCTTTTCGGGCCATTGTGGAGCGAACCCGCGGATTGTCCAGCCGCCAGCACCGCCGGGCGCTACATTGGTGAAAAACCGCCACAATCCGGCCATCGTCGGCGTTAAGTTTCGTTAACGGGCAAAGGGGTGCGATTGGCGACTGAAAGAGGTTCGCATGGACGCGCAGCTCGACGACAAGGCCTTGGAGAGTACGCTTGCCGAAAGTCTGGCCGATCTGGTGCCGGATACCAAGACTGTTTCCGAAGATGAATTTGTTGAAGTTGTCGGCGGCGCGCTCGAAGCGGTCGGCGGCACACTGCTGTTCAAGATGTGCGTCCAGAATCAGGGCGAAGGCCAGCATGTCGCTGCCGCATCCGTCGGCGACGGCGGCAATCGCCAGTTTCTGCTGCTCACCTTGCCGACCGGCGGTGGTTCCTTGAAAGTCGAGACCGTGTCGAGAAGCAGCAATCCGGTCGCCGGTATCGCTGCTGCCTATGCCGGTCTCATGGACGTGTTCAAGGCCGCTGCCTAACCGACTGTTTTGATGCAATTCCCAAGGGAAAACCGTTTCATATTTTTCCTGGATTGCTCTGGCGGACAAGTATCTTCGGAGGCGCGATCCATCATCGCCGGCCTCGGCCAGGCCTTGTGTGTTGCACGCCCCCGGGGGCCTTGCGCAATGCGCTTGCGCGACACACTTAAAGTCGACGCAAGGAGACCCCCATGGATCAGATCGCCAATCCCGCCCCCGGTTTTCAACGCAATCCCGACAAAGTCATCACCATCGAGCCCTATGCGGGCACCGTCACGGTGCGCGCCGGAGACGTGGTCATCGCTTCATCAGCGAACGCCAAGGTGCTGACCGAGGCCCCCTATCCCGCGGCCTTCTACATTCCGTTCGCCGACATCGATTTCGGCAAGCTCGGCAGCACCGAACACTCGACCCATTGCCCCTACAAGGGCGACGCAAACTATTGGAGCGTGCTGCCTGCCGGCGAGACCGGCCAGAACGCTATGTGGGCCTATGAACGGCCTTTCGACGAAATGACTGAAATCCGCGACCACGGCGCATTCTACGCCAGCAAGGTCTCGATCGAAGCCAAACCGGCCTGAGCGATTTTCGAACCCAGGCGAACTCGGCGTGAGGTGCGTCGAGATTCAGGTCAGGTCGAGCCGAGAATGGTGCGTTCCGAGAACCGGAACGGAGCGGACTTTTGGGTCCGTGAGCACCGGAAGCACAGGAAACCACCATTCGCAGTCCGGCTGAATATCAATGCACCGGTCAGTCGGTGGTGCCGTGATTGCCGACCCCGTCGGCATCATCGAGCCGCACAAAGGTCAAGCCCTTGGCCTTGAGCGCCAGCAGCCCCTGCACCACGCCTTCGCCGGCCGCATGGGTCGGCTGGTTGATGTGCGAGATAATCACGTCACCGTCCTTGGCCGCCGCAATGCGCCGCGCGGTTTCCTTGGCGCCAAGCAAGGAGCCACCGTCGCCGTTTATCGAGAATCCCGCGATCTTGAAGCCAAGCTTGCGGATCATGGCGATTGCCGACGGGCTGTATTCGGCGGTCGCGCCACGAAACCATTTCGGCGCCGGCTCCCCGGTCCCGGCAAGGGCGGCGGCACCCGACTCGACCTCGGCCAGCACCGCGTCCGGGCTGCCGGCGCTGCGGATGCCGTAGATTTTCTGCGGCGTGTCGACCGCCGGGATATGATGGCCGCCGTGATTTTCCAGCTCGAACAGATCGGGATGCGCCTGCATGATCTCGACGGCGGCAGCGTTTCGCTTCAGCCAGATCCCGGTGACGAAAATGGTGGCGGGGATCTTGTTGTCCACCAGTGCCGAAAGGATCCGGTTGTCGGTCTGTCCGCCGCATGCGTCGAGCGTGAGCGCAACGTGGCCGGCTCCGCTCGCCTGCGGCCTGATGTGCAGCGTCGGCTCGACGAGCGGCGCGGCATGGCCGGCGGATACCATCGCCAAGCACATGGCGATCATGCAGAGATTTTCTTGCAGCAGGCGCATCAAACCGAATTCCTGACGGGTCATTTCAAGCGGGCATCCCAAGAACGGCATGAAGGCGGAAATCGGGATGGCGCATAGCAGAAAAGCGCCCGGCGTGACAATTTGACCGTTCGCGTGTTGAACAGGCCATTCCTCGACGGCGACAGCGCTTGCCCGCGCGGCGCATGATCTCAGACGGAGCGTTCCCGTTTCATTTCGGTACGCGAAAGAAGCTCGCGCACCGCGTCGACGACAGGCTTGACCTCAAGGCTCCAGACGCAGCAAGCCTTGCTGGGATCCGGCGCGCGGCAGAGGTCCTTGGCCACGCAGGCGCAAGGCATCGGCGGCTGGAGCGAGATGCTGGGCACGCCGACGGGACCCCAGCGCGCCGGATCCGTCAGACCGAACAGCCCGACAACCGGGGTCCCAGTGGCTGCGGCCATGTGCATCGGGCCGCTCTCGTTGCCAAGAAACAGCCGGGCCTGTTTCAGCACCGCCAGCAGCCTTTCAAGCGACAGAGCCCCTACGAGATCGACGACTGACGGCGCGGTCCTGGCGACGATACGTTCGGCAATCTCCCGCTCATCCGGGCCGCCCACCAGGACAACGTCCAGGCCGGTTTCGCCCGCAATCTCGACGATCGCCGCGGCAAACCGCTCCGGCTGCCAACGTCGCCCCTCGAAGCTTGCACCCGCATGCACGGCGATGAAGGCGTTTGGCCGCAGGTGGTGCTTACCCAGCAGCGACAATGCATTCGCCGTCTCCAGCGGCAGCGGCTGAAGGCTCGGAATCACCGTGCGAAGTTCGATGCCGAGCGCTTCGAGCGGCGAGAGGTAGCGGTACTGAAAATGCTGGCCATCAAAGCCGTAGGGCGTGGCAAAGACATTGGCGGGCTGCCGCTCCAGCATACGCAAGGGTCTTTCGGGAGGATTGTAGCCGACGCGGGTCCTTGCGTTGACGAGCCCGGTGATGATGCGCGACGTCTTCGAATCGGCCAAGTCGATCGTCAGGTCGAAGCGGAAGCGGCGCAACGCCCTCACCATGGCGTAAAGCTCTTTCCCGCGCTCGAGGTTGGTGCCGCGCATGCGGGCGCGCCTGAACGTGACCACCTCGGAAGCAATGCCATGGGCGATCACGAAGCTCTCGAAGCGCGCCTCGCACAGAAACACCAGCCTGGCGCCGGGGAATTCGAGCCGCAGGTTTTCTGCAAGCGTCGAGGCGAGAACGAGATCACCGATGAACTTCGTCTGAATGACCAGGATCGAGTGGAACGGTGCCGGTGAACTCTGCAACATCTGTTTCCGAGAGCAATTGTCGGGACGTCTGCAAATTGAGCGGAAATATTGTCGAGATTATGCAAACTCGTCAGCACGTTCGCGCGACTTGTTTTACAAAACGGTAAGCTCGGCCTGGATAGACCTATCCGCGGCCTGCCTTCGCGACCAGCACCGCTGCCTGCGCGGCCGCCAGTCTGGCGATCGGCACACGATAGGGCGAGCAGGACACGTAGTCGAGGCCAACCTCTTCGCAAAAGCGGATCGAGGCCGGGTCGCCGCCATGTTCGCCGCAAATGCCGAGCTTGATGTCGGGTCGCGTTGCCCTGCCCTTTTCGGCAGCCATGCGCACCAGTTCGCCAACGCCATCGATGTCGAGCGAGACGAACGGATCCTGATCGATAATGCCCTTCTGCCGATAGGTCTCCAGGAACGAGGCCGCATCGTCGCGCGAAATGCCGAAGGTCGTCTGGGTCAGGTCGTTGGTGCCGAAGGAGAAGAACTCGGCCGACTCTGCGATGACATGGGCGCGGATGGCCGCGCGCGGCAGTTCGATCATGGTGCCGGTGAGATAGTCGATCTTGACGCCGGTTTCCTCCATGACGCTCTTGGCGACCGCATCGATGCGCGCCTTGACGTAGTCGAGTTCCTTCACCAGGCCGACCAGCGGCACCATGATTTCGGGGACCACCAGCGCGCCGGCCTTCTTGCCGGCCTCGACGGCCGCCTCGAAAATGGCGCGCGCCTGCATCTCGGCGATCTCGGGATAAGAGACCGCCAGCCGGCAGCCGCGATGGCCGAGCATCGGGTTGAACTCGTGCAGCGCCTCGGTGCGCTGCCTGAGCTTATCCGGCGACACCTTCATGGCGGCGGCGACCTCGGCCACCTCCGCCTCGGTCTTGGGCAGGAATTCGTGCAGCGGCGGATCGAGCAGGCGGATCGTCACTGGCAGGCCGGCCATGATCTCGAACAGCTCGAGGAAATCCGAGCGCTGCATCGGCAAAAGCTTGGCGAGCGCGGTGCGTCGGTCCTTCTCAGTGTCGGCCAGGATCATCTCGCGCATGGCGACGATGCGGTCGCCATCGAAGAACATGTGCTCGGTGCGGCAAAGCCCGATGCCTTCGGCGCCGAAGGAGCGCGCCATGCGCGCGTCGAGCGGCGTTTCGGCATTGGTGCGCACCTTCATGCGGCGCACCGCGTCGGCCCATTCCATGATGGCGGCGAAATCGCCGGAAAGTTCCGGCTGCAGCATCGATACGGCGCCCTTCAATATCTGGCCATTGCTGCCGTCGATGGTGACGATGTCGCCTTTGCGGAAGGTCGATCCCATCGCCATCAGCGTGCCGGCCTTGTAGTCGACACGCAGCGAGCCGGCGCCCGACACGCAGGGCTTGCCCATACCACGCGCGACCACCGCAGCGTGGCTGGTCATGCCGCCGCGCGTGGTCAGGATGCCCTCCGCCGCATGCATGCCGTGGATGTCTTCGGGGCTGGTTTCGATGCGCACCAGGATCGCCTTGCGGCCTTGCGTCTTCAATTCCTCGGCGTCGCCTGAGGAAAAGACGATCTCGCCGGTGGCGGCACCGGGCGAGGCCGGCAGTCCGATGCCGATGACGTCGCGCGCGGCCTTGGGATCGATGGTCGGATGCAGCAGCTGGTCGAGCGAGGCCGGATCGATGCGGGCGACCGCCTCCTCTTTCGTGATCAGCCTGTCGCGCGCCATCTCGACGGCGATTTTCAGCGCCGCCTTGGCGGTGCGCTTGCCGGAACGGGTTTGCAGCATCCACAATTTGCCGCGCTCGATGGTGAATTCGAGATCCTGCATGTCGCGATAGTGCTTCTCCAGGCTGTCGGAGATGGTGACGAAGGACTGGAACGCTTCCGGCATCAGCTTCTGCAGCGACGGCTTGTCGGAGCCAGCAGCAATGCGCGCCGCCTCGGTGATGTTCTGCGGCGTGCGGATGCCGGCGACGACGTCCTCGCCCTGCGCGTTCACCAGGAACTCGCCATAGAGCATCTTTTCGCCGGTCGACGGGTTGCGGGTGAAGGCAACGCCAGTGGCCGAGGTTTCGCCCATATTGCCGAACACCATGGCCTGGACATTGACCGCCGTGCCCCAGCTTTCGGGAATGTCGTGCAGGCGCCGGTAGGTGATGGCGCGATTGTTCATCCAGCTCGAGAACACGGCGCCGATCGCGCCCCACAGCTGCTCGTGCGGATCCTGCGGGAACGGCTTGCCGAGCTCTTCTTCGACCTTGGCCTTGTAGAGTGCGATGACACCTTGCCATTCGAGCGCCGTCAGTTCGGTGTCGAGCTCATGCCCCAGCCCGCCTTTCTGGTCTTCCAGGATTTCCTCGAAGACCTCATGGTCGAGACCCATGACGACATCGGAATACATCTGGATGAAGCGTCGGTAGCTGTCATAGGCAAAGCGCGCATCGCCGGAATCGGCGGCGAGCGCCTCGACCGTCTCGTCGTTCAGCCCGAGATTGAGCACGGTGTCCATCATGCCGGGCATCGAAGCACGAGCCCCCGAACGCACCGACACCAGCAGCAGTTTCGAAGGGTCGCCGAACCGACGGCCGGTCAGGTATCCGATATGATCGAGCGCAACCGCGACATCGGCTTCCAACCCCGCCGGATAGGTACGGCCATTGGCATAATAGGCGTTGCAGACCTCGGTGGTGATGGTGAAGCCCGGCGGTACCGGCAGGCCCAGGCTGCACATCTCGGCCAGGTTGGCGCCCTTGCCGCCCAGCAGATTCTTGTCGCCGGCACGGCCTTCCGCCGCGCCGTCGCCAAAGGTGAAAACCCATTTGGTCATGCTTTGCTCTCCGGTTGCAGGAGATTGGAAAGATTGGCGAAACGGAAAGTTCCGCCGTGTCCCGACTTTGGAGCGATATGATGCTGCAGTGCGAAAGGCAAGGCGTCGGCAAAGCCGTGCGGCCCCTACAATCGATTAAGCAAAAGCTACGTCCAAAGATGCGTCAAAAAGACTTGCCAGGCTGAGGCATTTAATGTAGAACATAACAGGAACAAACAGGTGCTCCATGAAATTGCCCGGGAAACTCGACTATCTTGAAATGCCGGCGATCGGTGGAACGCTGGACCGGTTGAAGGCCTTCTACAGTGCCGCCTTCGCCTGGTCGTTCACCGACTATGGGCCGACCTATTCGGCCTTTGCCGAGGGCCTGGACGGCGGCTTCCAGGCCGATGCCGCGGAAGCACCGGCCAAGCCGCTGCCCGTGCTCTACAGCAGAGAACTGGAGGAAACGCTGCGCGCTGTCGAAAGTGCAGGCGGCGCGATCGTCAAGCCGATCTTCCCGTTCCCCGGCGGCCGGCGCTTCCACTTCGTCGATCCGGCCGGCAACGAGATGGCGGTGTG
Organism: Mesorhizobium sp. Root102; assembly: GCF_001425625.1. GTDB lineage: Bacteria > Pseudomonadota > Alphaproteobacteria > Rhizobiales > Rhizobiaceae > Mesorhizobium. The sequence continues at coordinate 263,864 of NZ_LMCP01000001.1, forward strand.
GTCCGAATAGCCCGCACGCATGCCCTCTGGCGGCAGCTGCGTTAGCTGCCCGATTGGACGTTCTGACCATCGTTCATGAGGATTGTGCTTTTCGGCTGCTCTGCTAATAACGCGCCGCACAAGCGACTCTGACGGCAATTGGGGCGTCGCCAAGTGGTAAGGCATCGGTTTTTGGTACCGACATTCCCAGGTTCGAATCCTGGCGCCCCAGCCATCTGATTATGGTCCGTTCCGGACACATAGGTTACGGTTTATACCGGAGACATGGGTAACACTTTTGGCCCGAAGGGGTTGGTCCATACTGGACATATAGGACCCGAGAGTACCTTTGCGATCTTCCATGAAGCCGATCGGCTAATAATTCGACTGTGTCATAAATTCAGATGAGCCAACGCCATCGCGGCAAATTCGGGTCACCACTTGCGCATGATCTGGACAGTGTCGCCTTGAACATCTCCCTCTTTCCATACATAGGTCGACCGGGTGGGTGGCGGCTCAACATGGAACTTCGATGAACCTTCCTATATTCGCCATCAACCTCGATCGCGAGACCGGTCGCTGGAGCGAATTGCTCGCCAGCGCGGAAGCGGCCGGCCTAACCTTGCAGCGCATTGCCGCCGTCGACGGCCGCGCCCTCGCTAAAAAGGACTGGACGGAGATCGATCTTCCAGCCGCGCGTAAGCTGAGCGGGCGCGACATCCTGCCGGGCGAATATGCCTGTTACCGCAGCCATATCCAGGCGCTGGAGGCATTCCTCGCGGGTGGCGGCGCCTATGGCCTGATTGTCGAGGACGACGTCCTCTTCAGCGAAAACACCATACGGCGCATCGAGGCCATCATCGCGGCGGTCCCGGATTTCGATGCCATCAAGCTGACCAATCATCGCATGAGCTTCTTCATGCGCGCCGTCGAGACGACGGAAGGCGACGAGATCGGTCGCGCGCTGCATGGCCCGCAAGGCTCGGCGGCCGCCTATCTGGTGACGCGGGAAGGCGCGCAGGGGCTGTTGTCGGCGCTCGCCGTAATGAAAATGCCATGGGACGTCGCACTCGAACGCTTCTGGGACACCGGCTTGAAAGTCTATTCGGTCCGCCAAAACGTGCTTGGCTTCGCCGCCAGCAGCAAGATTTCCGGCATAGCCGGTCCCTCGGGAAGCTACAAATTCGCAAGGCTTGGCGGGCCGAGCCGGCTAAGTGCCGGGGCGTTGCGGGCCGGCGACGAGCTGCGCCGCTTGCATCACGTCCTGCTGCGGCCCTCTTTGCCGCGGGAAACCCCGGACTACGCCAAGGACGACGCGCCGCGCAACACCTTGCTTCTGTTGCTTGCGGCGCTCGCCATCCTCGCTTTGGTCTCCGCGGTCTGGCGCGAGGCCGACACCTACCGCTATGCGGGCCTGGCGCTGGCCTTGGTCGCAGTCGTCCGCTGGTTCAGGGTGGATTTGTGGACCTACAGCAAACCGCTGATCGGTTGGGTCGGCGGTCTGTGCGTGGGTTGGTCGCTCTATGTCTTCATCCGACTGGCGATCGTCTATTTCGGTACCCATCAGTTGGGTGGCGCCGAAGGCGTTTACATGTTTCCGCTGTTTTACGCGACGACCGGCTTCGCGTTTCTGCTGTTTGTCAAGCAGCCCGCGCGGCTCGTGCTCTGGTTCATGATCCTCAGTCTTGTCTTCCTGGCGGCGGACACCTTCTATTCGGACATGTTTCAAGGCGTCCAACCGACACCGCGGCTTTTCAACAATCCCATCCACGCGTCGGTGGCGGCTGGTTTCATCTTCCTTTGCGCGCTGCAATTCATGGCGTACACGGCCCAAAGAACGGACCTGAGGAAAGCAACCAAGAACCTGTATTGGGCGCTGTCGGCAGCCGTCCTGCTGTTTGCCCTCGTCAACATCATCGAGATGCGGTCAAAGGGTGTCTGGCTTGCGCTTGCGCTCGTCCTGCTCTTGTTGGCAGTCATGACCCTGGCGAGAGGCCATCGCCGCGAACTGCTGGTTTCGTGTGGCGTGCTGGCGATCGTGGCGGTCGGCATCGTCGCGACACGCAACGTCTTCTCGTCCACCGCCGGCGACACCATGATCTTCGTCAAGGCCTTGGTTCCGGATGTCTTGAGGCATGGCGTCCTCCCGGCCTTCGACCGCGCCATCGCGAGCGATACGGTTCCGCTTGCAGCCAAGGAAAGGCTGATGCTGTGGGCGGATGCGATCGAAATCTGGAAACGCCACCCGATCTTTGGAGCCAGCTCCAGCTGGCTGACCGAATGGCAGCATAGAACCTATCATCCCATGATCTTCAACGTCTTCCACAACGGATATCTGGAGATTGCCGTGCGCTATGGAGTGGTCGGACTGGCGTTCTTTGCCTTTCTCTACACCTGGTCGTCCAGGCAGGTTCTGCTGGCCATGCGGGCCAAGCTTGTCGCTCCGGCCGCATGGTCCTGCTACATCTCGACACTGGTCTTTTTCGCCATAACCATCCTTACGAATTCAAACAACCGGCTGGCTATGGGTGAGGCCTTCATGTGGTTCGCCGCAGCGTTCGGCTTCTATTGTTTTTATGTTCGCCAGCAGAAGAACCTTGTCGCGCCGCGAACTTATTTCTAGGGAACGGCTTCGGCCTTCCCCGCGGTCGGCGCAGATTGTTGTTGGAGTAGAATGAGATTTTATTCAGTCGCCGAACGGGTCGCTTTTCTCGTCACGCTCATCGCGGTTCTTGTGCTTGCGCTGCTGCCGGTACCTCGTCTCAATGAGTATGGGATCGATGTCGGTTTCCACTACGACAAGCTGAACCACGCCAGCGCCTTTGCCGTCCTGACCTTCCTGGGAGGGCTCGGCTGGCCCGACCGCAAGGCAAGGCTGATCGTCTTCCTGGCCCTGGTCGGCGCGGCGATCGAGGTTCTCCAGGGCACCGCACTGATAGCGCGCGACCTGGATGTGTTCGACTGGGTCGCCGATTGCGTCGGCATGGCATGCGGGCTCGTGGCCATGATCTCCATGAACTGGATTTTGCAGCGCAGAGGTTGAAAACGGCCAGGCAGCGCGACCTGGATCAGCTCGCCTCGCGCATCGCCTCGGCCGCCTGCAGGTCGACCGACACCAGCTGGCTGACGCCTTGCTCGGCCATGGTCACGCCGAACAGCCGGTTCATGCGCGCCATGGTGATTGGATTGTGGGTGATGATGACGAAGCGTGTCTCGGTGGTGTTGGCCATTTCGTCCATGAGATTGCAGAAGCGCTCGACATTGTGGTCGTCGAGCGGGGCGTCGACTTCGTCGAGCACGCAAATCGGCGCCGGATTGGTCAGGAACACCGCAAAAATCAGCGACATCGCCGTCAGCGCCTGTTCGCCGCCGGACAGCAGCGTCATGGTCTGCGGCTTCTTGCCGGGCGGGCGGGCCAGGATTTCGAGCCCGGCTTCGAGCGGATCGTCGGATTCGATCAGCTGCAATTCCGCCGTGCCGCCGCCGAACAGATGCGAGAATAGCCGCTGGAAATGGCCATTGACGACGTCGAAGGCGGCAAGCAGCCGCTCACGGCCTTCGCGGTTGAGGCTCTGGATCGCCTGCCTGAGCTTGCGGATCGCCTCGATGATGTCCTCGCGCTCGGAGACGATCGCCTCCAGCCGGTCGGAAAGCTCCTTCTGCTCTTCCTCGGCGCGCAGATTGACGGCGCCCAGCCGTTCGCGCTCGATCTTCAGCCGGTCGAGCTGCCGCTCGATCTCGGCCATTTCCGGCATCGGGCTGTCAGCCTCCAGACCGGTGTGGCGGATGACCAGATGCGGCGGCGTGTTCAGCGTCTCCTGGATGCGCGCCTCGACCTCCAGCCGGCGTTCGTCGGCCGCGGTCAGCCGCTCTTCGGCGCGAACGCGGGTCTCGCGTGCCTCGGCCAGGAACTGGATCGCGCCGGTGGCGGCCTTGTCCATTTCGGATTGCCGGTTCTCGGCTTCCTGCAAACGGTCGGCCGCCGCCTTGCGCAAGGTCTCGGCTTCGGTGAGCTGGGACAGCAGCGCGCGCCGCTTGGCGTCGATTTCATCGGGAGCATCGGCCAGCCGCTCGCGTTCGGCCTCGGCCTCGGCCTTGCGTTCGCCGAGCGACGCGATCTGCGTCGAGGCGTTTTCGGCCCGCTCCAGCCAGTTGCTGCGCTCGGCGCCAATGGCATCGAGCCGGCGCGCACGCGCCTCGGCTTCGCGTCTCAGCCCCTCGTGCACCGCCCGCGCATCCGCAAGCGTGGCGCGATCGCGGGTGACATTGGCCGAGGACTGTTCGAGCTGCAATTGCAGATCGCCGAGATCGGGCGCGTCCTGCAGCAGCATTTCCGCCTCGGCGAAGGCGGCCGAGGTCTCCTCATGGCTGTCGACGATGCGGGCGCGCGCCTCGTCCAGTGCGGCGCGCCGGCTCTGCAATTCGCCGCCGGCCCTTTCGGCCTCGGCCAGCGCAGTGCGGGCAGCGTCCAGGCGGTGCTGCGCGTCGCGACCGGCCTGGCGCGCGTTGCGCTCGGCCTCGCTCGCCAGGCGAAGCGCCTGTTCGGCCTGGGCAAGCGCCTCTTCAGCCTGACGCAGGACGAGGGTCGCCTGTATCGCCTCGGCATCGAGCTCAGCCAGCCGGTTCTTCTGCGCCAGCCGTTGCGCGGCGGCGGTCGGGGCATCGGCACTGGCGGTAAAGCCGTCCCAGCGCCAGAGCGCACCCTCGCGGCTGACCAGCCTCTGGCCGGGAGCAAGAAGCGCCTGCAGCCGGCGGCCATCGCCGGCGTCGACGATGCCGATCTGCGCCAGACGGCGGGCGAGCTGTACCGGCGCATGGACCACGCTGGCAAGGCTCTTTACGCCCTCCGGCAAAGCCGCGTCGCCGGGTTGGATCCCGCTTTCGCCCCAATGCACCGGCGCGCTGCGGTCGAGCGGCACGTCGAGGTCTTCGCCGAGTGCCGCGCCCAGCGCCGTCTCGAAACCGCGATCGACGCTGATCTGTTCCAGCACGGCCGGGAAGAGATCGCCGCTGGCGGCGTTCAGGATTTTTGCCAGCGTGCGCGCTTCCGTCTCGATCCGTGCCAGCTCGGCCCTGGCATCCTGAAGCGGTGGCCGGGCAGCACTTTCCGTGGCGCGGGCATCGATGACCGACTGCTCCGCATCCGATACGGCAGCCTCGGATTCCTCCAGCAGCGCCATGGCCTGTTCGACCAGCACGCGCTTCTCGGCCGGATCCGGCAGGCCGGCAACCTTGGAGAGTATCTCCGACAATTCGCGATCGACGTCGGCAAGCTGACGGGCGAAACGGTCGCGGCGCTCGGCGGTGTCGCGCAGCGTCCGTTCGATCTGGTTGCGCGAGGCGGCAGCCTCGGCCCGTTCGGCGGTCAGCGCGGCGAGTTTGGCTTCGCTTTGTGAAAGCGTCGATGCAGCCTGCTCGAACGCGGCCCGGGTGCTGGCCTCGCGGTCGGCGGCGCCGGCATTTTCCGAATTGAGCGTGGCTTCCTCGGTGCGAAGGCGTTCGAGGATATCCGCATTGTCGCGGACCATCCGCTCCTCACGCGCGATATCGCCGTCCAGCTGCTGCAGCCGGCGCTCGAGTTCGCTCTGACGGGCGCGGATGCGGCCGGCTTCCTCCTCGATCTGCGACTTGGCGATAGACAGGCGCTGGAAGGCGGCAGCCGCGGCTGCTTCCGCGTCGCGCAGGTCAGGCAAGCGATGAGCGCCGATGCCTTGCTCCCTGGCGGCAGCCATCTGGGCGGCGGCGCGGTCGCCGACCAGTGCCGTAGCAACTGCCAGCGCCGAGCGCGCCTCGCCTTCTTGCGTCTTGGCCAGCGTCCAGCGCAGATGCAAAAGCGTTGCTTCGGCCTTGCGGATATCGGCCGACAGGTTCTTGAAGCGGGAGGCCTGGCGCGCCTGGCGCTTCAAGCTTTCGATCTGGCTTTCCAGTTCGCCGACGACGTCGTCCAGCCGCTCGAGGTTCTGTTCGGCCGCCTTCAACCGCAGCTCGGCCTCATGGCGACGGGTGTGCAGGCCGGAAATGCCGGCCGCCTCTTCGAGCAGGGCGCGACGTGCCTGCGGCTTGGCCTGGATCAGTTCGCCGATACGGCCCTGACCGACCATCGACGGCGAACGCGCGCCAGTCGACTGGTCGGCGAACAAAAGCTGCACGTCCTTGGCGCGGGCCTCCTTGCCGTTGATGCGGTAGAGCGAGCCGGCCTCACGCTCGATGCGGCGCGACACCTGAAGTTCATCGGCATCGTTGAAGGCAGCGGGCGCCGAGCGATCACTGTTGTCGAGGAAAAGCGTGACTTCGGCGGTGTTGCGTGCCGGGCGCGTGCCCGAACCGGAAAAGATGACGTCGTCCATGCCGGACGCGCGCATGTTCTTGTAGGAGCTTTCGCCCATCACCCAGCGCAGCGCCTCGACCAGGTTCGACTTGCCGCAGCCATTCGGCCCGACAATGCCGGTCAGTCCGCGTTCGATAACGAACTCGCCGGGCTCGACGAAGGACTTGAAACCGAGGAGGCGAAGGCGCGAAAACTTCATTCGCGCCGCCCACTAAGCGGATTTCCGTGGTTCTGCGAAAGGAATTCGCGGCACGACAAGAAGCCGCGCACGCCGAAGCGCCGCCGCCTCATTGCTGACTGGACGTCAGAGCAGAGGGTCGATGATGGCCGACATTTCCTCAATCGACATCGCCCCTTTGTAGGTCTTACCGTTGATGAAGAAGGTCGGTGTCGAGTCGACCTTGAATTCATTGGCGCCGCGCTTCTGGACCGATCTCACATCGTCCAGAAGTTTCTGGTCCGTCAAGCAGGCCTCGAAGGACTCCTGTGTAAAACCGGCGAGCTTCGAGATTTGCAGCAGCGCATCCTTGGTGTTCTGGACGCCAACCCAGTTCGCCTGCTGCCTGAACAGGACGTCCACCATCGGGAAATAGTTATCCTTGGCGCAGCGCGCCAGCATGAAACCGGCTTCGGCGCTCGGATCGAACGGGAATTCGCGCAGGATGTAACGCGCCTTGCCGGTGTCGATGTACTTGGTCTTCAGCTCCGGAAAGGTGGTCTCGGCGAAATGCGCGCAGTGCGGGCAGGTCATCGAGGCGTATTCGACGATGGTGACCTTGGCGTCGTCCTTGCCGAGTTGCTTGTCGGGCAGCGCACCCGGCTTCATCAGTTCCGCCATATCCACGGTGCCCTGGGCTTCCGGGGCGGTAGCAGCGGCCGGCGTGGCCGGCTTCGCGGGAGCGGCCGGCGCCGCGGGCTTTACATCCGCGGCCTTCGCTTCCTCGCCAGAGTCGCTGCACGCGGCGAGCAGGGCGACCGCCGGAATGGCTGCCAGCGAAGACAGGACGTTTCTGCGAGACAAGCTTTGGCCGAACGGGGGACGGTTCATACGAATCACCTGACAAGGGTTGGATTTTGCAATGCAAAGGCACGAAAAGGCGAGAGTTGGCGCGAATTAAGGCATCTCGATCCCCAATCCAATCGCGAAACCTGACAAGAGCGATCACGAATGCGAGATATTGACGACAAATCCATGACTTTCTTCAAGGGCCTCATGACTTCTTCCAAGGGCCTATGACTTCCTCTCCCCGATAATGGTCGCGCCAAGTCTTTCCAGCGAGGCGCGCAACTCATCATTGTCGACCAAGCCGACCGTTCCGGACAATTTCGTCTTCTCGGCCGCCGTCAGCGGCCTGAGGGCCGGTCTGCGCTTCCCTTTGTCGGCTGTCACCGGCTTCTGCAAGATCCTGATGCGGCTGATCGCGGTGAAACCGAGGAAGGCATTGACCCGGTTGATGATCTCGCCGGTCTCGTGCTGCAGATGAAGTGCCGCCATGCCTTCGCAGGCGATGACCAGCACGGCCGGCTCGAACGGATCGTCCTCATGCATGCGGCGCGGCCACTGGATTTTTTCGGGGCGCGAGTGGCTGGCCAGTCGTGGCCCGGCAATCTCTTCCCATGACTGGACGAGGCCGATCGAAATGCCGGCCCGCTTGCGCAGCACCGGGTCGAGGATCTTGGTCGCGAGATCGCTGACCGGGACGGGATTGCCGTAGGGCGTTCTCCCTGCCATGTACGTTCTCCAGCCACGACCCCAGCAGATACCGGCCAGGCCAATACAAGATCAATGGCATCAGCAGACCAGACCCGCAAGACCGCATCCGAGGATAACAGCATGGCTGTATCCAGGGATAGCAGCAGAGCTGCATCCAGAGATATCGCATCCCGCCTGCTCGGCTGGTACGATGTGCATCACCGTGAGTTGCCGTGGCGCATCACACCGCGTGAGCATGCGCGCGGCGCACGGACTGATCCCTACCGCATCTGGCTGTCCGAGGTCATGCTGCAGCAGACCACCGTCGAGGCGGTGAAGGCCTATTTCCGGGTTTTCATCGAGAAATGGCCCGATGTCGAGGCACTGGCCGCGGCCCCGACCGAGGATGTAATGAAGGCCTGGGCCGGGCTCGGCTACTACTCTCGCGCCCGCAATCTCAAGGCCTGTGCCGATCTCGTCGCTCAGCGTGGTGGCCAGTTTCCCGACACGGAGGCGGCTTTGAGAGAATTGCCCGGCATCGGCGCCTATACGTCGGCCGCGATCACGGCGATCGCCTTCGACCGCCCGGCCGCCGTTGTCGACGGCAATGTCGAACGCGTCATCTCCCGGTTGTTTTCGATCACAACGCCGCTGAGTGAAGCCAAAGCCGAGATACGCGCCCATGTCGAATGCATGGTGCCCGGGACAAGGCCGGGTGACTTCGCCCAGGCGATGATGGATCTCGGCGCCACGATCTGCACCCCGCGGCGGCCGCGCTGCATGTTGTGCCCGCTGCGTGAAGACTGCAGCGCCGTCCTTTCAGGCGATCCCGAGCACTTCCCGGTGCGCCTGCCCAAGGCCGACAAGCCGCTGCGGCGGGGTGCTGCCTTCGTCGCCGTGCGAAACGACGGCGCCATCCTTCTGCGCAAACGGGCGGAGAAGGGCTTGCTTGGCGGCATGACCGAGGTGCCGACGACAGGCTGGACAGCGCGGATCGATGGGGCGACCACGGAAGCGTCCGCGCCCTTTCCCGCCGACTGGCGGCATGCAGGCCGCATTGCGCATGTATTCACGCATTTCGCTCTCGAGCTCGAAGTCTTTCACGCCCACATCAAAGGTGATGCGCTGGCGGGGCATTTTTGGTCGCCAGCCCACGAGATTTCCGGGGAAGCGCTGCCGACTGTCATGAAAAAGGCAATCGAAGCGGCGATACCGGGCGCGACGAAAAAGCCGTCGCCACACAGTGCAAAGAGGCCCCATGACTGAAATACGCCACATCGTTTTCGACATCGGCAGAGTGCTGATCCACTACGATCCCAACATTCCGTTCAGCCGCCTCATTCCGGATGCCGAAGAGAGAAAGTGGTTCTTCGACAATGTCTGCACGCATGACTGGAACATCGAGCAGGATCGCGGCCGGACTTGGGAAGAGGCCGAGGCGCTGCTGATCGCGGACCATCCCGATCACGCGGAAAACATCCGTAGTTTCCGCCGCCACTGGCACGAGATGGTGCCGCATGCTTATGAAGACAGCGTCGCCATCATGGTCGGCCTGATCGAGAGCGGCCACGACGTAACCATGCTGACCAATTTTGCCAGCGACACGCTGGCCGAGGCCCGCGAGCGCTTCGATTTTCTCGAACGCCCGCGCGGCGTCACCATCTCTGGCGAGATCGGCCTGATCAAGCCGGATCGCGGCATTTACGATCATCACGTCGCTGCCTTCGGCCTCGAACCGGCCGCGACGCTGTTCATCGACGACAGCCAGAAGAATGTCGATGGCGCCAAGGCGGCAGGCTGGCAATCGGTGCTGTTCACCGATGCGAAGACGCTTCAAGCAGACCTTGAGCGTCTCGGAATCAAGGCGTGATTTGAATCGCTTCGCGCGATCCGTTGAGCCTTTGAATCAACGGAATTCGAAGCAATTGGCAGGGGCTCAGGCCCCTGCCCGCTCCATGCCTAGCCGTGCAATGCGGCGAAGCTCGTCGATCGGGGTTAGGCCGCCGCTGCGCTCATAATGCCAGAAGGTCCAGCCGTTGCAGGCATCCAGACCCTGCACTTCGGCGCCGATCTTGTGGATCGAGCCGGCGCTGTCGCCGATCGCCACCGTACCGTCGGCACGCACCTTGGCCGCCCAGCGCTTCTTGGCGTCATAGAGCGTCGCACCCGGCAGCATCAGCCCGGTGTCGATCAGGCTGACGAAGGCAACGCGCGGCTCGGCGCGCTTGCCGGTCAGCACGGTGAGGTCCGCACCATCCAGCGGCCGCACCGCGTCGATGCGCTCGTTGGCGGCGTCGATATAGGCCTGCTCGCGTTCGATGCCGACGAAATGGCGGCCAAGACGCTTGGCCACCGCGCCGGTGGTGCCGGAGCCGAAGAAGGGATCGAGCACGATGTCGCCCGGCTTGGTCGAGGCCATCATGATGCGGGCAAGCAGTGCTTCCGGCTTCTGCGTCGGGTGCAGCTTGTCGCCATTGTCGTTCTTCAGGCGCTCGCCGCCGGTGCAGATCGGAAACAGCCAGTCGGAGCGCATCTGGATGTCGTCATTGGACGCCTTCATCGCTTCGTAGTTGAAGGTATAGCCCTTGCCCTTCTGGTCGCGCGTAGCCCAGATCATCGTCTCATGCGCATTCTGGAAGCGGCGCCCGCGGAAATTCGGCATCGGGTTGGTCTTGCGCCAGACGACGTCGTTGAGGATCCAGAAGCCGAGATCCTGCATCTTGGCGCCGACCCGGAAGATGTTGTGATAGGAGCCGATGACCCAGATGGTGCCGTTGGGCTTCAGCACCCGGCGCGCCGCCAGCAGCCAGGCGCGGGTGAAGGCGTCGTAGGCCTCGAAACTCTCGAACTGGTCCCAGTCGTCGTCGACGGCGTCGACCTTCGACTGGTCGGGCCGGTGCAGGTCGCCGTCGAGCTGCAGATTGTAGGGCGGATCGGCGAAAATGACGTCGATCGACTTTTCGGGCAGCCGGTCGAGTGCGGCGACGCAGTCGCCCTTGAGGATCGTATCCAGCCATTCGGATTGCTGGGGAGCGTGGGATAGCTCGTCGAGAAGACGCACGGCAGACATTCTGACACCCAAGGCACGCGTTACTGTTTTACTCTCTGTTATGGTTACCGATCAGCGTAAATATTCGGTGAAGACTGCCAAATTTGCGAAGGTCGCCCTGTTGGTGTATGCCGCGCCGCCTGAGCCTTCCGAGGCCCTTCACCCCCATTGTCCGGATCACCATGCCCCAGCCAGACCTTGTCATCTTCGATTGCGACGGCGTGCTCGTCGATTCCGAAATCATCGCCGCCCGTGTCGAGGCGGAACTGCTGACCCTGGCCGGGTACGAAATATCGGCTGATGAGATTTCCGAGACCTATGCCGGACTGACCTTCAAGGACATCATGATGCGGGTCGAGGAGAAGTCCAGGATTCCGTTCCAGGCCTCGCTGATCGACCGTGCCGAGGACCTGGTCGACCGCAAACTGCGCAGCGACGTCCGCGCCATCGATGGCGTGCGCGAGGCGGTCGCCGCGGTAACGGCGCCGCGTTGCGTCTGCTCCAATTCTCGCTCGGAGCGGATCGAATTCATGCTGGAGAAGGTGCATCTGCAGCCGTTTTTCGCCGGCCGAATTTTTTCGGCACTGGAAATACCAAGCAAGAAGACCAAGCCGGCGCCCGACGTGTTCCTGTTCGCGGCGGAGACACTCATCGCCAACCCGGCGAACACTTTCGTCATCGAGGATTCCGTGCACGGCGTCCACGGCGCCAGGGCGGCCGGCATGCGGGTGATCGGCTTCACCGGCGCCGCCCACAGCTATCCCGGCCATGCCGACGCGCTGACCGAAGCCGGCGCCGAGACGGTGATCCGCCGCTGGGCGGAGCTGAAAAGCGTGATCGCTGCGCTGTCGGAGTGGTCGGACGCCTGAGAAGCGTGCGCCGCGACGCCGCGATCTAGTTCGTCGCGGCAGCTTTCTTGCGGTGCTTCTTCGGCTTGTCCGTCGTCACCTTCGGCGCGTTTTCATCATAGCCGGCAAAGGCCTGATAGTCCTGCGCCGTCGGCTCAGGCACGACAACATTGGAATCGGTGAACACAAACTGCGTGGCAGCCGAAGGATCGGTAACCTGAACCTGATACTGGTGAAGCTGAGAGTAGAGGACTTCGGTGCCGTGCATCACGGCGGTGCGGATCGGCATGGTGATGGTGCCCGGAGAAAATTTCGGTCCCGGCACGATCTTGCCGGCGACCGCGATCTTCATCGTCAACTGGCCGTTGGCACGGCTGCAGTCGCGCGTCACGTCGCTGACCGATGCCTGGTAGATGATGTTCGCCGACTCGTCGGGCGGAGTTCCAGCGGCGGCGTCAGCCTCAGCCTGGGCCGCGGCATCCAGCGCGGCGTCGCCGGTCCTCTTGACCTTAGGCTTGGGCTTCTGGGCGTCCTTGGCATAGGTGTTGAAGAATGCCGTGCCGTCGCGCACCGTCACCCTTGGGCAGTAGGCCTGCAACTGGCTGGCCAGTATCTTGGGATCCTGAGGCGGCGGTGGCGCGGTTGGATCCTTCTTGCCGATGCCGAGGTTCAGGATGCCATTGTCGCCCGATTGGCAGCCGGCGGCGGCAAGCATAAAGCCGGTGAGCGCAAGACCCGCCAAAAAGCGACCACTGAATGTACGAAACGCCATGAAACTGCACTTCCCTCTCGCAAAGCTGGTGACGTATATCAACCGCGCGGCAAAAATGCGACTGAGCCAGCGCAGAAATTAACCACCTTGCGGTGGACGGAAAAGCCAAGCAGTAACGGATTTGTGACATGCAATATGTGAGTACCCGCGGGGAAGCCCCCGTTCTTGGATTTTCCGACGCCGTGCTGGCTGGGCTGGCGCGCGACGGTGGGCTCTATGTGCCGCGCGAGTGGCCGCAGTTTTCCGCAGCCGAGATCCGCGCCATGCGCGGCCTTGCCTATCCCGATCTTGCCATCCGCGTGCTGGCGCCGTTCCTTGGCGGCGAAATCCCGGCGCCCGTCTTCGAACGGCTGGTGCGCGAAGCCTATGCCACCTTCCGCCACGAGGCCGTCTGCCCGCTGGTGCAGACCGGCCCCAACACCTTCATCCTGGAACTCTTCCACGGGCCGACACTCGCCTTCAAGGACGTGGCGATGCAGCTTCTCGCCCGGCTGATGGACCATGTGCTTAGCGAACGCGATCAGCACGCCACCATCGTCGGCGCCACCTCTGGCGATACCGGCGGGGCGGCAATCGATGCCTTTGCCGGGCGTAGCCGCACCGACATCTTCATCCTTTTCCCGCACGGCCGCGTCTCGCCGGTGCAGCAGCGGCAGATGACAACATCGACGGCTGAAAACGTCCATGCGCTGGCGATCGAAGGCAATTTCGACGATTGCCAGGGCCTGCTCAAGGACATGTTCAACGATCACGGCTTTCGCGACCGGGTGGCGCTTTCGGGCGTGAATTCGATCAACTGGGCCCGTATCATGGCCCAGATCGTCTATTATTTCTCCTCGGCGCTGTCGCTCGGTGCGCCGGACAGGCCGGTCTCCTTTACCGTGCCGACCGGCAATTTCGGCGATATCTTCGCCGGCTATGCCGCCAAGAAGATGGGCCTGCCGATCGAACGGCTGGTCATCGCCACCAATGACAACGACATCCTGGCGCGGACCTTCGCAACCGGCGAATACCGCACCAAAGGCGTCTTTGCGACCACGTCGCCGTCGATGGACATCCAGGTATCGTCCAATTTCGAACGCTTGCTGTTCGAGGCCTCAGGCCGTGACGCCGCGACCGTGCGACGCTACATGGACAGCCTGAAGCAATCCGGCGCTTTCACCATCGAAACCCAGCAAATCGCCAGCATGCGGTCCGAATTCGACGCCGGCCGGGCTGATATGGACGAGGTCGCTGCCACCATCCGCTCGACGCTCGCGGCCAGCAACTATCTGCTCGATCCCCACACTGCGGCGGCCGTACATGTCGCGGCAGGCACGGCGGCAGGCCCGGTGCCGATGGTGGTGCTGGGCACCGCCCACCCGGCAAAATTCCCGGCCGCCGTCGAAGCCGCCAGCGGGGTGTCGCCGGCACTGCCCGCATGGCTAGGTGGGTTGATGACAGCGGAGGAAAAATACACGGTACTTCCATCCGACCTGAAAATGGTGGAAGATTACGTCGGCCGCCGCGCGCGGGCGGCGCGTTAGGGAGTACTAGCCATATGGGTGTTGAGGTAAGCCGTCTGTCGAACGGCCTGACAGTCGCCACCGAAACCCTTCAAAGCATCGAATCGGTTGCCCTTGGTGCCTGGGTCAAGTCGGGTGCCCGCAATGAACGCGACGACGAGCATGGCATGGCCCATCTGCTCGAGCACATGGCGTTCAAGGGCACGAAAAGGCGAAGCGCCTTCGAAATCGCCTCGGAGATCGAGGACGTCGGCGGCGAGATAAACGCCGCCACCAGCGTCGAGACCACCTCCTACTATGCCAGGGTGCTTTCCGACGATGTGCCCCTGGCCGTCGACATTCTTGCCGACATCCTGCAGGAATCCGAATTCGACCCTCAGGAGCTTGAACGCGAACAGCATGTGATCCTGCAGGAGATCGGCGCCGCGCACGACACGCCCGACGACATCGTTTTTGACCGCTTCACGGAAACCGCCTATCGCCATCAGACCATTGGCCGCTCCATTCTCGGCACGCCCGAAACGGTCAAATCCTTCACCTCCAAGCAGTTGCACGATTTCATCGAGCGGCAATATGGTGCCGAGCGCATGGTGATCGTCGCCGCCGGGGACATCAAGCACGACAATTTCGTGCGCGAGGTCGAAAAGCAGCTCGGCGGCTTCCGCAGCAAGGCCGACAGCACCATTCCGCAATACGCGCAATATGTCGGCGGCGACTTCCGCGAAGACCGCGACCTGATGGACGCGCAGATCGTCCTAGGGTTCGAAGGCCGCGCCTATCATGTGCGCGATTTCTATGCCTCGCAGGTGCTGTCGATGATCCTCGGCGGCGGCATGTCGTCGCGTCTGTTCCAGGAGGTCCGCGAGAAGCGCGGCCTGTGCTATTCGGTCTATGCCTTCCATTGGGGCTTTTCCGACACCGGCGTCTTCGGCGTCCATGCCGCCACCGGCCAGAGCGACATCGCCGAACTGGTGCCGGTCATCATCGACGAACTGCAGAAGGCCGGCGAGAAGATCCTGCAGGAAGAACTCGACCGCGCGCGCGCCCAGTATCGCGCCGGGCTGATCATGTCCGCCGAAAGCCCGGCCAGCCGGGCTTCGCAGATCGCACGGCAACTGCTTCTGTTCGGCCGGCCGATCGCCAAGGAGGAACTGATGGAACGGCTGTCGGCGCTGACGATCGAGCGGCTGACCGATCTGTCGTCGCGATTGTTCTCGACCAAGCCGACGCTTACCGCTGTCGGGCCTGTGGGTACGCTAGCGCCATACGAAGCGATCCTCGAATCGCTCGCAGGCACGCAGACCACGGCCCGCAAGCTCGCCGTCTAAGCCCCTCAAAGCGTCGTGTTCGCGCTCCCTTTCTTTCGCCGTGACCTGCCGGCACTGAAGGGCGACCGCGTCACGCTGCGCGTGCCATTCACGAACGACTACCGCGAGTGGGCGACGGTGCGCGGCGAAAGCCGGGCCTTCCTCGAACCCTGGGAGCCGCGCTGGACGCCGGATGAACTCGACCGCACCGCATGGCGGCTGCGCATCAGCCGGTACCGCGAAGACTATGCACAAGGGACGGCTATCGCCTTCTTCATCTTCGAGATGAGCAGCGGCAAGCTGGCGGGCGGCATCACGCTCGGCAACATACGCCACGGGGTCTCGCAAAGCGGCCATGTCGGCTACTGGATCGGCGAGCGCTTTGGCGGCCGCGGCCTGATGACCGACGCGGTCAAGGTGGTGGCCCGCTTCGCCTTCGATACGCTGAGGTTGCACCGGATCGAAGCGGCCTGTATTCCCGACAATATCCGGTCGATCCGCGTGCTTGAAAAAGCCGGATTCCGGCGCGAAGGACTTCTGCGATCCTATCTCAGGATCAATGGCATATGGCAGGACCACTACCTCTACGCCCGGATCGCGGACGATCCGCCGGGCGTTGGAACGAAGGACTGATTTTTGACGAATTTCCTGCGAAACGGGCCGCTGTTCGCCTTTGTGCTCGCGACAATCCTGACGCTGTGCGCGGCATCGTCGGCCTTCGCCGTCGAACCGATCAAGATTGCCCGTGACGACGTCGCGCTCGACCTTTCAGGCGCCGTCGAGATCTACCGGAACCAGGGTGAGAATTTCCAGGTGTCGACCGCGCCGGGGCCGGACGGCATCGTGCGGCGCATCGAGGTCGAGGCCAATGACGCGCGTTCGACCGGCGACTGGGCGGTGTTCGCGCTCGCAAACACCACCGACCAGCAGCTCGACAGGCTGATCGTCGCACCGCATTTCCGACTGGTGAATTCCGGCATCTTCTGGCCGGATCTCGGCTCGACACGCATCGCCGCCATCACGCCCAGCGAGGGCTTCGCGCTCGACCGCCAGACCAGCCCCGACGCCGACGTGTTCCGGGTGACGCTGAACCCCGGCACGGTGATCACCTTCATCGCCGAACTGGCCTCGCCGAAGCTGCCGCAGGTCTATCTGTGGGATCCGGAATCCTACAAGGACTCGGTCAATTCCTACACGCTGTTTCGCGGTATCGTCATCGGCATCGCCGGCCTGCTGGCGCTGTTCCTGACCATCCTTTTCGTGGTCAAAGGAACCTCGATGTTCCCGGCGACCGCGGCACTCGCCTGGGCGGTGCTTGCCTATATCTGCGTCGATTTCGGCTTCCTCAACAAGATTATCGAGATCTCGCCCGGCAACGAGCAGATGTGGCGAGCCGGAACGGAAGTGGCGCTGGCGGGAACCTTCGTGGTGTTCCTGTTCGCCTATCTCAATCTCAACCGATGGCACGGCCATTTCAGCTACGGCGCGCTGGTCTGGATCCTCGGACTGGTGCTGATCGCCGGCGTCGCCATCGTCGATCCGGCGGTCGCCGCCGGCATCGCCAGACTATCCTTCGCCGCCACCGCGCTGACCGGGCTCGGCCTGATTATCTTCCTCGGCATACGCGGCTACGACCGCGCCATCATGCTGGTGCCCAGTTGGGTCATGGTGCTGTTGTGGCTATGCGGTTCGTGGATGGCGATCACCGGCATGCTCGACAACGACATCGCCCAGCCGGCCTTGGGCGGCGGGTTGATCCTGATCATCCTGTTGATCGGCTTCACCGTCATGCAGCATGCCTTTGCCGGCGGCGCCCTGCATCAGGGTCTGTTCTCCGACCTCGAGCGGCAGGCGCTGGCGGTGGCTGGATCTGGTGACACGGTGTGGGACTGGGACGTGCTGCGCGACCGCGTCGTCACCAAGCCCGATGTCAGCATCCAGCTCGGGCTGGCACCCAACAGCCTCGGCGGCGCCGCGCGCAACTGGCTGCCGGTGCTGCATGCCGACGACCGCGACACGTTCCGCACGACGCTCGACGTCGTGCTGGAACACCGGCGCGGCCGGGTGTCGCAGAATTTCCGCCTACGCGGTGCCGACGGCCACTATCACTGGTTCTCCCTGCGCGCGCGCCCGGTGATCGGATCGGACGGCGAGGTCATCCGCTGCGTCGGCACCATGGTCGACGTGACCGAGCAGAAGAAGTCCGAAGAGCGGCTGCTGCACGATGCCGTGCATGACAATCTGACCGGCCTGCCGAACCGCGAACTTTTGATGAACCGGCTGGAAGCGATCATCTCGATCGCGCGCACCGAAGAGAAGGTGCGCCCGACCGTCTTCGTCATCGACATCGACCGTTTCAAGCAGGTCAATGACGGGCTCGGCATCTCGGCCGGCGACACCATTCTGTTGACCATCGCGCGACGGCTGCATAGATTGCTCAAGCCGAAGGATTCGCTGTCGCGCTTTGCCGGCGATCAGTTCGCGCTGATGCTGCTTTCCGAACAGGACCCGGCTCGCATCGCCGCCGTGGCGGACGCCATCAAGCATGCCATCAACAACCCGATCACCTTCGCCAAGCGCGAGATCGTGCTGACCGCGTCGATCGGGTTGATCACCTGGAATTCGCCGCAGATGTCGGCCGAGGACATGGTCAAGGATGCCGAGCTTGCCATGCATCAGGCCAAGCGCTTCGGCGGCGACAGGATCGAGCCGTTCCGTCCGGCTTTCCGCACCGTGGGTACCGACAGGCTGCAGTTCGAATCCGACCTGCGTCGCGCCATCGAGCGGCGCGAGTTCACCCTTGCCTACCAACCGATCGTGCGGCTCGAGGACGGCAGCGTCGCCGGCTTCGAGGCGCTGCTGCGCTGGGACCATCCGCGCCGGGGCATGATCCCGCCGGCGGATTTCATCCCGGTCGCCGAAAGCTGCGGGCTGATCGTGCAGCTCGGCCTGTTTGCCATGCAGCAGGCGGCGGAAGACCTCGCCAGCTGGCAAAAACAGATCGGCGACGCGCCGCTGTCGGTCTCGGTCAATTTGTCCAGCCGCCAGCTCATCCGCCGCGATCTGGTCAGCGACGTCCGCTCGGTAATTGCTCGGGCCAATCTGAAGCCGCGCTGCTTCCGGCTCGAACTCACCGAATCGCTTGTCATGGACAATCCCGAGCAGACCGCCCATGTGCTCACCAAGCTGAAGCAGCTCGGTATCGGCCTGTCGCTGGACGATTTCGGCACCGGCTATTCGTCGTTGGCCTATCTGACGCGTTTCCCCTTCGACACCATCAAGATCGACAAGAGCTTCGTTGACGACAACACGCCCAAGCGCGCGGTGCTGCTCAAATCGATGGTCAACATGGCGCATGAGCTTGGCCTGTCTGTCGTCGCCGAGGGGATTTCTGACGAAAGCGACGCGCTGGAACTGCGCCAGATGGGCTGCGAATATGTCCAAAGCTTCATGTTCGGCGCGCCGATGCCGGGCGACCAGGTGCTGAAGACGCTGAAGGAGCAGTATCCGCTAACGCAAGCCTGAGAGGCTCAGGCGTGTCCGGCGGCGAGGCTGAGATGGGCTAGATCGATGCCGATCGAGGCGAGAATCCGGTCATATTTGCGCTCGATGTCGGTGTCGAACAGGAGCTCGGCATTGGCCGGACAGGTCAGCCAGCCATTCTCGGCGATCTCGGTCTCCAATTGGCCGGCGCCCCAGCCGGAATAGCCGAGCGCCATCAGCGCGTGACGCGGCCCGCGGCCAGACGATATGGCGCGCAAGATGTCGACGGTCGCGGTCAGGCAGATGTCGTCCGAAACGGTCAGCGACGATTCCACCCGGTAGTCGCCCGAATGCAGGACAAAGCCCCGGCTGCGATCCACAGGCCCGCCATTGCGCACGACGAAATCGCGCGCCTGCGCCGGCAAGCGGATCGCCTCCTGTTCGTTCATGATGCCCAGTTGCACGAGCAGGTCCGGAAACAGCATCTGCTGCGTCTGGTTGATGATCAGGCCCATGGCGCCTTCATCTGAGTGCGCGCAGACATAGATGACCGAGCGCGTGAAACGGTCGTCCTTCATGCCGGGCATGGCAATCAGGAACTGATCGTCGAGAAAGCCACGGCTCGTGGCTGTCTTCTTGTGGCGCAACAAGTCCATGAGAGGGAGCGTAACGCGTTTCCAAAGCGCCGAAAAGATGCGCCGTGTGGGATTCGACCAAAGCCCATGCCGCCGGCTCGAGCATTCTTCTCCCTCGAGGTCACGCAAATATGATACCGGCAAGGCCATGAAATCATTGCGCGGCCACGAACGGACGATCAAATCACCACCATGCAAAGCTTGAAAATCCTGCTGCTCGGCGCCGCAATCGGATCGGCAACCGCTCTTCCCGCCGCCGCCTCCTCATCGGCGTGGTACAACAGCGAAGGCGGCAAGGTCCGGCTGGTGACATCAGGCAAAGCCGACGAGGCCGGCCGCATCCAGGGCGTCCTCGACATAGCGCTCAAGCCCGGCTGGAAGACCTACTGGCGCGATCCGGGCGACGCTGGCGTGCCGCCGCAGCTCGACATTTCAGCCAGCACCAACATAACCGACGCCGCTCTGGCGTTCCCTGCCCCGCAGCGCCATGACGACGGCTACGGCAAATGGGCAGGCTACAACTATCCGGTTTCGCTGCCGGTGACATTCACGCTGGGGACGCCGAACCAGCCGGCGGTTATCGATGCTGACATCTTTCTCGGCATCTGCGAAACGATCTGCATTCCGGTGCAGACGCGGCTGACCGTCGACCCCGCCTCCGATCCGGACAATGCCGAGGACGCGGCGCTGGTGAAGGCGAGTTTCACGGCACTGCCGGCGCCGGCGAGATCCGATTTCGGCATCAATGTCCTGCCGGGCGACCATGAGACGCTGATCGTCGAGGCGAGCTTTCCCGGCGATCCGCAGGCGGCGGATTTCTTCGTTGCCGGCGAGCGGGACTACATGTTCGGCACCCCTTCTCGCAGCGAAAAGGACGGCAAGCTGATTTTCACCGTGCCGATCCTCGATCGCCCTTCGACGACGCCGACGGATGGCGGGCTTCACTATACGCTGACGAGTTCGGCTGGCGCGGTCGAAGGGATTCTGCCTTTCCCTTGATCCAGCCCATCCGAACGGTTGCAGGAAGCCGTTGACTTCGCTACGCAAAGACACGTCCTTCCCCATTTTCCCAAGCGAGGAATTCATGACCATTTCCGTTGGCGACAAGCTGCCTGACGTGACCTTCAAGACGATGACCGCCGATGGCGTCAAGCCGATCACCGGGGCCGAGATCTTCTCTGGAAAGAAGGTCGTGCTGTTTGGGGTTCCCGGCGCCTTCACGCCGACCTGCAGCAACAACCATTTGCCCGGCTATCTCGAGAATCATGACGCCATCCTGGCGCGCGGCGTCGACACCATCGCCGTCGTTTCGGTCAATGACGTCCACGTCATGGGCGCCTGGGCGCACTTCACCGGCGGTGAGGGCAAGATCCTGTTCCTCGCCGACGGCAGTGGCGATTTCGCCAAGGCGGTGGGTCTCGACAATGACCTTTCCGCCAGCGGCATGGGGCTGCGTTCGAAGCGGTTTTCGATGGTCATCGACGACGGCAAGGTCACCGCGCTCAATGTCGAGACCAAGCCCGGTGTCGACGAGTCCGGCGCGGCTCATATTCTGGGACAGCTCTGAACTTCAGCGCGGCGTCGGGCGGAGGACCGCAACGGCGATCGCGCTTGCAGTCCAGGGCTTGCCTTGGGGGAACCCTAGCGATGTTTGACATCTTCTGGCGCGCCATCGCGATCGGCATCGGCGCCACCGTGCTGATGGATCTCTGGGCCATGTTCCTGCACAAGGCGTTTGGCCAGCCCCGGCCGAACTGGGGGCCGGTCGGGCGTTGGGTCTGGCACCTGCGCGACAAGGTCTTTCACGATGATATCGGCGATGCAGCGCCTTACACGCATGAAAAGGCGTTGGGTTGGGCCTTTCATTATTTTGTCGGTATCGTCTACGGCATCATCCTGGTGGTGCTGGCCGGAGCGGGCTGGCTTGCCGCGCCGAGATTCCTGCCGGCCTTCATCCTCGGCATCGTCACCGTCTGCGCCGGCTGGTTCCTGCTGGCGCCCGGCATGGGCGCCGGCTGGGCCGCCTCGAAGCGCCCCAACCCGATGCAGATCCGTGCCCTCAACCTGGTATCGCACACGGTGTTCGCGATCGGGCTATACGGCACGGCGCTGCTGATACGCTGAGCGTTACGGCTGTGCTGGCCCGTCGATCGGCCGCCATCCGTGGACGACTCTGCCTGCGCCAATGTCGTAGGCGAAATAGTTGCCGCCGCCGGCTGGCTGATCCGCTTCGTGGCTGATCTCGCGGCCCCTGAGAGACAGCAACAGCAGCGTTCCCACCCCTCCGTGCCCCACGAAGGCAATGTCGTCGGCATCATTGGTACGGAGCACGGTGTCGACCTCGCTCACGATACGATGCTGCGCATCGATGGCTCTTTCCCATCCGCGAATGCTTTCGTGTGGATTGGCAAAGAATTGGCCCGCAACCGCTTCGAACTCCGGCGGCGGCAGGAAACCCGTTGCCGATCGGTCGTTCTCGTGCATCCGTTCCCTCACCTCGATGGCAAGACGCAGATGCGCTGCGAGGATCTCGGCGGCTTCCATCGCCTTGCGTTCAGCAGACGACACGATACGCCGGATCGACCCGACCCAGGGCTGATCGAGCATTGCAAACGCTCTCGCGCGTCCGATGTCGGATAGCCCCCATTCCGGAACGGGAACGCTGGCATCGACCTGAACCTGGGGATGCGTGACGTAGTAGAGGATCGGCACGATAGTAATCCCCTGCCTGAGAGCCGCCCGGCTACCGGAATCAATAGCTCTGGGTCGAGCGCCGCACCTTGGCGATTGCCGGCTGTTTTGCCTGCCCAGCCGGCTTTGGTGCAGCAGCAGGCTTGAACGGGCCTTTCTTGAACGGCGCCATGCCTTCGCGCGCGAGTTCGTCGGCGCGCTCGTTCTCGGTATGGCCGGCATGGCCCTTGACCCAGTTCCAGATGACCTTGTGGCGCCTGTTGGCTTCGTCGAGCGCCTGCCAGAGTTCACCGTTCTTGACTGGTTTCTTGTCGGCGGTCTTCCAGCCGTTCTTCTTCCAGCCGTGGATCCACTTGGAAATGCCGTCCATGACATATTTGCTGTCGGTGTGAAGCTCGACCGTGCAAGGTTCCTTCAGCGCATTCAGCGCCGAGATGGCGGCGAGAAGTTCCATGCGGTTGTTGGTCGTCTCGGCCTCGCCGCCGGAAAGCTCCTTGGTGGTGCCGTTGAAGCGCAGGATCGCGCCCCAGCCGCCGGGGCCGGGGTTGCCCGAACAGGCGCCGTCGGTGAAGATCTCAACCTGTTTGCTCATGATACCCCATATCAGGCCAATCCATATTCCGAAGGAGATCTGATCGCCCGGTGGAACCGCATCCTGCGGATATACTCGGTCGGATCGCGTTTCATCACCAGCCCGCCATCGGGAACGGTCAGCCAGTCGTACAGCCGGGTCAGCATGAAGCGCAGCGCCGAACCGCGCGCCAGCATCGGCAGCGCCGCCTTCTCCTGGTCGCTCAGGGGACGCACGCTCTGATAGCCGGCAAGCAACGCCTTGCCCTTGGTGAGGTTGAAGGAAAAATCCTTCTCGAAGCACCAGGCGTTGAGGCAGGTGGCGACATCGTAGGCATAGAGGTCGTCGCAGGCGAAATAGAAGTCGATCAGGCCGGAGAGCTTTTCACCGAGGAAGAAGACATTGTCCGGGAAAAGATCGGCATGGATGATGCCTTGCGGCAGGTCTTTCGGCCAGTTCCGCTCGAAGTCGGCGAAGTCGGCATCGACCTCGGCCGCCAGGCCCGGCTCGACCTCGTCGGCGCGGTCGCGCGCCGCGTTCCAGAGCTTGCGCCAGCCGTCGATGGCCAGCGCATTTGGGCGCGTCATCGAAAAATCGGCGCCGGCCAGATGCAACTGTGCCAACGCCTTGCCGACCTCGCCGCAATGCGTTGCTGTCGGCCGCCGCAGCGAAAGCCCTTCGAGGAAGGTGATGATCACCGCCGGCCGGCCGGCGAGCGTGCCGATGACGCTGCCGTCATGCGCGGTCACCGGCAGCGGACAGGACACGCCTTTGTTGGCGAGATGGCCCATCAGGCCGAGGAAAAACGGCAGATCCGCCTTCTCGACCCGCTTTTCATAGAGCGTCAGGATGTAGGAGCCGCTGGAGGTGTGCAGCAGGAAGTTCGAGTTCTCGGTGCCTTCGGCGATGCCCTTGTAGGACAGCAGATCGCCGACCGGATAGTGCTTCAGGAATGCGCCGAGTTCGCCTTCCGCAACGTCGGTGTAGACCGCCATGTGCCCTACGCGGCTCCATTGACGAAGGCCATGTCGGCCCGCGTCAGTTCGACATCGCGCAGTACCCGCATGACCGGAAAATCCTCCGTTTCCGTGGCCGTGATGGCTAGGTCGATCGTGACATCGAAGCGCTGCCGGAACGCGTCGATGATCTCGTCGACGATGATTTCGGGCGCTGACGCGCCGGCCGACAGGCCGAGCGTCGTGATGTTGCCGATGTCATTCCACGGAATCTCGGCGGCACGCTGCACGAGAAGCGACATTGAGGCGCCGGCACGTTCCGCCACTTCGACAAGGCGCCGTGAATTGGAAGAATTGGGCGCGCCGACGATCAGGTAGAGATCGGCGCCGGCGGCGGTCTCCTTGACCGCCTCCTGACGGTTGGTGGTGGCGTAGCAGATCGACTCCGCCGCCGGCGCCTGCAGGGCTGGAAAGCGATCCTGCAACGCGCGGATGATGCCGGCGGTGTCCTCGACCGACAAAGTGGTCTGGGTAACGAAGCCGAGCTCCTGCGGATCGGCGGGCACAAGCCTGGCGGCGTCAGCTTCGGTCTCGATCAGCGTCACCGCCCCGTCCGGCAACTGGCCCATGGTGCCGATCACCTCGGGATGACCGGCGTGCCCGATCAAGAGCACATGGCGGCCGAGCCGCTGATGGCGCATCGCCTGTTTGTGGACCTTCGACACCAGCGGGCAGGTGGCATCCAGATAGAAGAGATTGCGCGCCTGGGCATCCGCAGGCACCGACTTCGGCACGCCATGCGCCGAGAACACGACCGGGCTCTGGCGATGTTCCGCCGGGATTTCGGAGAGTTCCTCGATGAAGACAGCGCCAAGGCTTTGCAGCCCCTCGACCACGTAGCGGTTGTGCACGATCTCATGGCGGACATAGACCGGCGCGCCATATTTCTTCAGCGCCAGCACCACGATCTGGATGGCACGGTCGACACCAGCGCAAAAACCGCGCGGCTGGCAGAGCCGGATCGTCAAGGGAGGCTTGATGGTTGTCTGAAGCATGAATCCGGGCCGGTTGATCAAAGCCGAAATGAGCTGCGCACCCCTGCCCTGTCAAGGGCATCGGTCGCGTTCATTCCTCTTTCGCGGGACGGCGAAGCCGCAGGATGAGCACGGCGGCGAGCGCCGCGGCAAGCCCATACCAGGTCATCGCATATTGCAGATGGCTGTTCGGCAGGTCGATGATGGTGACGCCGCCAACCGGCAATCCGCCTGGATTGGGCGTCTTGTCGGCGTCGATGAAGATCGGCACCAGCGCGGCACCAGCCGGCAGCCCGGCGCTCGCCGCCATCACGTCGCGGTCCTTCCAGTAGAAGATGTTCTTCGCCACGTCGTTGTCGGGAAGCATCATCGATGGCTTTGCCGGCAGCGGATTGCGGGCAAGTCCCGTGACCGTCACCTTGCCCGTCACCTGTCCCTTGGCGCGCTTGGCGGCATCCTTCAGATCGTAGGGCACGAAGCCGCGATCGATCAGGACGAAGCGACCATCGTCCAGGGCAAGCGGCGTGTAGACATTGAAGCCCGCGTCGCCGTCCCAGGTTGCGTAGAAATGCCGTTCGCCTTGATGCAGGAAAGTGCCGGTGACGGTGACTGGCGTGTAGTCGACGTCGCCGGTGGCGGTGAATTCTCTCTCAACCTCGGCCAGCGGCCGTGGCACCGAGTGGGTGCGCTGGTCGATGGTCTCGAGAAGACCTTCCTTCCAGTACAGGCGCTGGACCTGCCAGGTGCCGAGCGCCAGCAGGATCAGGAACAGCACAAGGCCAAGGCTGAAAAGCAATGCCATCCGTGGTCGCGAACGGCCGCCGGCCTTGACGGATGCCTCGCTCATTCCCCGCGATCCAGCCGGCCCTCGGCCGCCCTGTTGCGGTATTGCAGGGTAAGCAGCACGCCCTTGATCAGCCGGAGCGCCGTCAGGCACAGCACGACAGCCAGCGGGATCCAGACAAGCAGATGCAGCCAGAGCGGCGGGCTCAGCGTGACTTCAACCCAGAGCGCCAGGCCGACAATGAGGAAGCCTATGATCAGGATGACAAAGACCGCCGGCCCGTCGCCGGCATCGGCGTAGGAATAGTCGAGGCCACAATTGGCGCAGCGCTTGCCAACAGTGAGGAACCCGGCAAACAGCCGCCCTTCGCCGCACCGCGGACAACGGCCGTGTAAGCCGGCCGAAATCGGGTCGATCGGCGGCCAGATCGCCCTATCTTCACTCATGGAAGCGTCGTCGCTCATTTTTTACCGCTCGATCTCGATCGGTGTGCCATCGGCAACCATTGCCCAGATTTCGTCCATGTCGGAGTCCGTAACCGCAATGCAGCCATCGGTCCAGTCGACCAATTGAAGCAGCCAGCCCCACCAGATCGATCCTTTCCGCGGCAAGGCCGGGAATGCCGCGATGACGAATGTGCAAATGGCACAGGGAATTGTCAGCCGCATCGGCTACGGATCGGCGATCATTGCGCCGAAAAGAAGAAGGCGGCCACGTTGCCGCGGCCGCCCTCCCCAGATCAAATCCCAAAGGACGGATCAGTGGCCTTCGATCACCGCGCCGACCGATCCCCAGACGTAGATCGATGCGAACAGGAACAGCCAGACCACATCGACGAAATGCCAATACCAGGCGGCCGCCTCGAAGCCGAAATGCTGCTTGGGGGTGAAATCACCCTTCATCGCCCTGATAAGGCAGACAGCCAGGAAGATCGTGCCGATGATGACATGGAAGCCGTGGAAGCCGGTCGCCATGAAGAAGGTGGCGCCGTAGATGGAATCCTTGAAGCCGAACGGAGCGTGCATGTACTCGTAAGCCTGCACCATGGTGAACAGCATGCCGAGGCCGACGGTCAGCACCAAGCCGTTGATCAGGCCCTTGCGATCGCCATGGATGAGCGAATGGTGCGCCCAGGTGACCGTGGTGCCCGACAGGAGCAGGATGACGGTGTTGTAGAGCGGCAAATGGAAAGGATCGAGAACTTCCATGCCCTTCGGCGGCCAGACACCACCGGTAAACGCGGTACGGGCGTATTGCTGGACTTCGCTCGGAAACAGGCTGGCGTCGAAATAGGCCCAGAACCAAGCAACGAAGAACATCACCTCCGAAGCGATGAACATGATCATGCCGTAGCGCAGATGCAGCGACACGACCCGCGTGTGATGGCCCTCATGCGCTTCCTTGATCGTATCCGACCACCAGGCGAACATCGTGTAGAGCACGATCACCAGGCCGATGAAGAACAGCCACGGATTGGCGATATTGAAGCCGAAGATCGGAAAGGAACCGCCCTTCAGGTACTCCATGAGGCAGACGCCGCCAAACGCCATGACGAGCGCGCCCACCGAGCCTAGGAAAGGCCACGGGCTCGGGTCGACGAGGTGATAGTCATGCTGTGGTTTTGCGTGCGCGTCTGCCATATCAACCCCCGAGATTTGCTTCGGTATTCGAAATTGTCTTGCTATTGCCCTTGGCCGGCTCCGAGGAGGCGACCGGCTTGGTCTTCTCGACCGGGAACATCGTGTAGGACAGGGTGATCGTCTTCACGTCCTTCAGTTCCGGGACGTTGACGATATCGGGATCCACATAGAACAGGACCGGCATGTCCAGCGTCTCGTCGGGCTTCAGCGACGTGTCGGTGAAGCAGAAACACTCGACCTTGTTGAAGTAGGGGCCTGCCAGTTCCGGCTGCACGTTGAAGGTGGCGCGGCCGGTCACGGGGCGATCGAACTTGTTGGTGGCCTTGTAGTGCGCCTGCACCGTCTCGCCGATCTTCATGGTCATCGAGCGCTGGACCGGCTGGAAGTCCCAAGGCACGCCGGCGATGTTGGCATCGAAGCGGACGGTGATCTCACGGTCGAGCACACGGCCGGCATACTGCTTCTCGGCACGCTGCGTCGTGCCGCCATAGCCTGTCGCCTGACAGAACATCTTGTAAAGCGGCACCGCAGCGTAGGCCATGCCGATCATGCCGGTGAAGAAGGCAAGGCAGACCGCCGCGACGATGACGTTGCTGGTCTTTCCCGTCGTTTTTTTGGACATCTCGGCGCTCATCACATCGCGCCCAAATTGTGGCCGAACTTCACGATCGTCGCGATATAGAAAATGACGACCAGCAACGCCAGCGCCACGCCGATGGCGATGGAACGGCTACGCTGGGCCTTCCTCTGACGCTCGGTCAGCGTGACCAGCTCGAGCTTTTCTTCGATCATGGTCATGCTCCGCCCATGGCAAGCGCGCGCTCGACGACGCTGTCGGCAAGATAGGCGGCGAAAATTGCAAAGAGATAGAGAAGCGAATAGGCGAACAAGGCCTTGGCCGGCTTCATGACGCGGTCGTCATCGGCCATGCCAAGTACTTTCCACGCATACCAGACAAAACCGACCCCGAGCAGCGCGGCGGCCACGCCATAGATCGGGGTGGTGTAACCAAGCAGCCATGGCAACACGCCGACCGGGGCCAGGACCAGCGCGTAGGCGAAGATCTGACGGCGGGTCGAAGCCTGCCCGGCGACATTCGGCATCATCGGGATGCCGGCCTTGGCATAGTCCTCGGACTTGAACAGCGCCAGCGCCCAGAAATGCGGCGGCGTCCACAGGAAGATGATCAGGAACAGGATCAGGCTTTCGAGGCTGACCGTTCCGGTCACCGCGGCCCAGCCAATGACTGGCGGAATGGCGCCTGCAGCACCGCCGATTACGATGTTCTGCGGCGTCCAGCGCTTCAGCCACATCGTGTAGACGACGGCATAGAAGAAAATGGTGAAGGCCAGCAGCGTCGCCGACAGCCAGTTGACCAGCACGCCGAGCGTCATCACCGACAGCACAGACAGCACCAGCCCGAAGCTCAGCGCCTCGTGCGGCTGGATGCGACCGGCCGGGACCGGACGGCTGGCGGTCCTGGTCATCACCGCATCG
This sequence comes from Mesorhizobium sp. Root102, assembly GCF_001425625.1. GTDB lineage: Bacteria > Pseudomonadota > Alphaproteobacteria > Rhizobiales > Rhizobiaceae > Mesorhizobium. The sequence continues at coordinate 292,636 of NZ_LMCP01000001.1, forward strand.
ATGTCGGCGTCATACCACATGTTAAGCGCGCCGGAGGCGCCAGCACCTATTGCAATAGCCAGGATGGCGATCACCGCCAGCAGCGGGTTGATGGTCACCGGTGCGGCGACGAGACCGACAAAGGCGGTGAACACCACCAGCGACATGACGCGCGGCTTCAACAGGGCGAAGAAATCGCCCGCCGTCGCTTCCGACATGCGAAAGCCCGCTTCGTCAATCAATGGGTCGTCGACAAGGGCCATGCGTACTTTAAGTCCATCATTCCGTTGGCCGAAACCGCCGGCGGACCGGCGGTTTCGTATTCGAGAGGGCAGCCGCCTACTTGATCTTCGGCAGCTGTTCCCACTGGTGGAACGGCGGCGGCGAAGGCAGCTGCCATTCGAGAGTCGTTGCGCCCTCGCCCCATGGGTTGGCACCGGCAACCCGCTTCTTCTGGAAGGCTTCGAACACGCAATAGAGGAAGATCAGGACGCCGACGGACGAGATATAGGAGCCAATGGACGACACATAGTTCCAGCCGGCAAACGCGTCCGGATAGTCGATGGTGCGGCGCGGCATTCCGGCGAGGCCGAGGAAGTGCTGCGGGAAGAAGACCAGGTTCACGCCGACGAAGGTGACCCAGAAGTGGGTGTTGGCGATAACGGGCGAGTACATGTAGCCGGTCATCTTCGGGAACCAGTAGTACCAGCCGGCGAAGATCGCGAACACCGCGCCCAGCGACAGCACATAGTGGAAGTGGGCGATGACGAAATAGGTGTCATGCAGCGAACGGTCGAGGCCGGCATTGGCCAGCTGGACGCCGGTGACGCCACCGATGGTGAACAGGAAGATGAAGCCCAGCGCCCACAGCATCGGCGTCTTGAACGAGATCGACCCACCCCACATCGTCGCGATCCAGGAGAAGATCTTCACGCCTGTCGGCACCGCGATGACCATCGTGGCGAAGACGAAATAGCGCTGCGTGTCGAGCGACAGACCGGTCGTGTACATGTGGTGCGCCCAGACGATGAAGCCGACTGCGCCGATCGCCACCATGGCGTAGGCCATGCCGAGATAACCGAACACCGGCTTCTTCGAAAAGGTCGAGATGACGTGGCTGATGATGCCGAAGCCCGGCAGGATCAGGATGTACACTTCCGGGTGACCGAAGAACCAGAAAAGGTGCTGGAACAGAATCGGATCGCCGCCACCGTCAGGCGCAAAGAAGGTGGTGCCAAAATTGCGGTCGGTGAGCAGCATGGTGATGCCGCCGGCCAGAACCGGCAACGACAGCAGCAGCAGGAAGGCGGTGACCAGCACCGACCAGGCAAACAGCGGCATCTTGTGCAGCGTCATGCCGGGCGCGCGCATGTTGAAGATGGTGGTGATGAAGTTGATGGCGCCAAGGATCGACGACGCACCGGCGATGTGAATCGACAGGATCGCCAGGTCCATCGCCGGTCCGGGCTGGCCCGAGGTCGACAGCGGCGGATAAAGCGTCCAGCCGCCACCGGCGCCAAAGGCGCCCGGCGCGCTCGGCACGAACATCGAGGTGAGCAGCAGGATGAAGGCCGGCGGCAGCAGCCAGAAGGAGATGTTGTTCATGCGCGGGAACGCCATGTCGGGCGCACCGATCATGATCGGGACCATCCAGTTGGCAAAACCGCCGATCAGAGCCGGCATGACCATGAAGAAGATCATGATCAGGGCGTGCGCGGTGGCGAAGGCATTGTACATGCTCTTGCCGCCGTCGATTGCTGCGTCACCGTTCATGCCGTAGACCATCTGCGCCAGACCGCTGAAGATCTGGATGCCAGGCTCCTGCAGCTCCATCCGGATGGCGACCGACAAGGCACCGCCGATGATGCCGGCCATGATCGCGAAGATCAGGTAGAGCGTGCCGATATCCTTGTGGTTGGTCGAATAAACCCAGCGCACCCAACCGTGATAAGGCTTGTGGTCGTGCCCGTCGTGAGCTGCAGCGTCTGCCATGTTCCGCTCCGTTCCCTAAATCTTGCTAACCCGCGGCATCAGTTGCCGGCGGCCGCTACCTTGTTCTGGCCGTCGACCGCGGCCATCAGCGTCTTGTTGGCCCCGGGCAGATCGGTCTTGGCTGCCGCGAGCCAAGTCTTGAACTGCGCATCGGAGACGACACGGATGGCGATCGGCATGAAGGCATGGTCCTTGCCGCAGAGCTGCGAGCACTGGCCGTAATAGAGGCCTTCCTTCTCCGCCTTGAACCAGGTCTCGTTGGTGCGACCCGGAATGGCGTCGATCTTGATGCCGAACGACGGCATGGCAAAGGAGTGTATCACGTCGGTCGCGGTGACAAGCACGCGGGTCATGGTGTTGACCGGCACCACCAGCTCGTTGTCGACGGCCAGCAGACGCGGATAGACCTTCCGGTCCTCCTTGCCGGCAGCGGCGCGGTCGGTGTCCTGGAGGATCGCGGAGTTGAAGGAGAGCGTGTTCTCGGTCTGGTATTCGTAGTCCCAGTTCCACTGGTTGCCGGTCGCCTTGACGGTCAGCTTTGCTTCTTCCGGCGGCGTGTATTGCGCGGTCAGCAGTTGGAACGAGGGAATTGCGAGGCAAAGCAGGACGACGACCGGACCGACAGTCCAGATCACCTCGATCAGCGTGTTGTGGCTGGTCTTGGACGGAACCGGATTGGCGCTCGCGCGGAATCTGACGATGCAATAGGCGAGAAGGAGCAACACCAGGATGGTGATCGGGACGATGAACCACATCGTGTAGTTTCCGAACCACTCGATCTGCCGCATCATGTCGGTCGCCGGCGCCTGGAAGGTTGTCTCCCAGTCCTTGGGCTGGTCGGCATGGGCGGATGTGCCGGCGAAAAAAATGATAGCGGCACAAGCACTTAGAAACTTGGCACTTGCTAGAAACTTGGCGCTCGCCATGAAATTTCTCATCGCCCTCATCGTCTCCCAGTTTCTCGCGGCTGTACCCGCGAGAATAACGAACAATGCCGGGACGGGAATCCCGACAGTCTCAAGGTGGTTCAAACCATACTCTTTTTCCCTCCGCAAGAAAGGAGCGGACGAAACCGTGCGGCATTTTTGCGCGCAAGCCCGGATGTGCCTTTGAAGGCGGCGGCGGCGGCCCCGAATCGCCTATGCTGGGCCAACGGTGACATTCCCGCGGGCCGCGCGTGCCGAACGTCGCAATTCGGGCGAAATTGGCAGGGAAAAGCGCCGTATTGGCTTTTTCGGGGCAGACCGGCTGCGGTCTCGTCCTTTACTTGGCTTTGGCGCGGCTTAAAGTGCCGTGATTCGCAATGGAGCCGTCATGATCCCTTGGCTTTCGAGAACCTTGGCGAAGGTCATCTTTCTCGCCGCCCTGTCTGGTATCGGCCTGTCCGGCACGGCCAACGCCGCGCAACCGAGCGGCACGGTGCGCTCTACGCATGGCGCGTGGTCGATCATCTGTGACACGCCGGCCGGCGCCACCTCGGAACAATGCGTGATGATGCAGAACGTCGTGGCCGAGGACCGTCCGGAGATGGGACTGTCGGTCGTCGTGCTGCGCACCGCCGACAACAAGGCTGAGATCCTGCGCGTGCTGGCGCCGCTCGGCGTGCTTTTGCCCAACGGGCTCGGCCTCAATGTCGACGGCAAGGATATTGGCCGCGCCTATTTCGTGCGCTGCTTCCAGGACGGCTGCTATGCAGAAGTCATTCTCGAAAAGCCGCTGCTCGACACGCTGAAGACCGGCACGTCGGCCACCTTCATCGTCTTCCAGACCCCGGAAGAGGGCATCGGCATCCCGGTTGACCTCAAGGGTTTCGCCGACGGCTTCGCTGCCCTCCCCTGAGAGAAGCGACGTCGACGGTAGTCGGCGGAGCGCATTTGTCTTCGCAATGCGACGGGACGATTGTCTCGACGCGCCTTCGCGCCTACATCGTGGCAAAGACCCATTCCTCCTGTGAACGGACGCGCCATGAACAGCCTGATCGGCCAATTCGACATTTCAGACGATCGCATCAAGCAGATCGTTACCGAGACCATCAACGGCGCCGACGACGGCGAGCTGTTCCTCGAATACAGCGAGAGCGAAGCGCTGATGTTCGACAATGGCCGGCTGAAGACCGCCAACTTCAACACCGACCAGGGTTTTGGCCTGCGTGCCGTCGCCGGCGAAGCCAGCGGCTATGCCCATTCCAGCGACCTGTCCGAGGCCTCGCTGCTTCGCGCGGCCGACGCCGTTTCAACCGTCAAGGGTGGTTATTCCGGCACGCTTGCCGCGGCGCCTGCCCGCACCAACCGCCATCTCTATGGCGACGAGAACCCGATCCCCTCGCCTTCCTTCGAGGCCAAGGCAAAGCTGCTGCAGGAAATCGACGCCTGGCTGCGCGCCGAGGATCCGCGCGTTCGCCAGGTTTCGGCATCGCTTGCCGCCTCCTGGCAGCATGTCGAGATCGTGCGCGCCGACGGCCAGGTGGTGCGCGACATCCGCCCGCTGGTCCGCATCAACGTCTCTGTCGTGGTCGGCAATGGCGACCGCCAGGAGAGCGGCTCCTACGGCATGGGTGGCCGCAAGGCGTTTGGCGAGTTCCTGGTCGAGGACAGCTGGAAGCACGCCGCCAAGGAAGCGCTCAGGCAAGCCCTGGTCAATCTCGAGGCCATACCGGCGCCGGCCGGCACATTCGACATCGTGCTGTCCAGCGGCTGGCCGGGCGTCATGCTGCACGAGGCCGTCGGCCATGGGCTGGAAGGCGACTTCAATCGCAAGAAGACCTCGGCCTTCGCCGGCTTGCTGGGCCAGCAGGTCGCCGCCAAGGGGGTCACCGTCGTCGACGACGGCACCATGCCCGAGCGGCGCGGCTCGCTCACCGTCGACGACGAAGGCACGCCTTCGGCCCGCAATGTGCTGATCGAAGACGGCAAACTGGTCGGCTACATGCAGGATCGCCAGAACGCCCGGCTGATGGGCATGAAGGCGACCGGCAACGGCAGGCGCGAGGGCTACGCCCACCAGCCGATGCCACGCATGACCAATACCTACATGACATCAGGCGATATGGAGCCGGACGAAATCATCGCCTCGGTCAAGAACGGCATCTATGCCGTCTCCTTCGGCGGCGGCCAGGTCGACATCACCTCCGGCAAGTTCGTCTTCGGCTGCACTGAGGCTTACATGATCGAGAACGGCAAGGTGACACAGCCGATCAAGGGCGCCATGCTGATCGGTAACGGGCCGGACGCCATGCACCGCGTTGCGATGATCGGCAACGACATGAAGCTCGACACCGGCATCGGCATGTGCGGCAAGGCCGGACAGGGCGTGCCGGTCGGCGTCGGCCAGCCGCATTTGAGGATGAACCAGATGACGGTGGGCGGCACGCGGGTTTGAGCGCATCGTGGAGCGTATTTTGTCGGGACGGGCCCATGCTTGCGCTTTTAAGCCTGAAGCCCTGTCGGTACCTTGAAGTGAACACAATCCACGTTAGGAAATTATTAAGTGTTTAAGTGCCTGGGCTGCCTTTTGCGCACGAACGCAGCACCAGCTTCCTCGTTGCGATGGTGGTTTTGGCAATGCGGCATTCCCCAGTCCTGACTTCGTCTTTGCTGCTTGGCTTTGTTTCGTTGATTGGTGCGACATCGCTGCAAGCCAGCCCGGCGGCGGCACAGTCGACATGGTTCAAGTCGCGATCGACGCAATCTTCCGTGGATGGGTTGCGCTCTGCCGCCGTTGGTGGAAGCACCAGCGTCCCCTACGGTTGGATCGATTTCTGCCATCGCCGGCCAAAAGAGTGCAAGGTGCCCGCTCTGCCGGCCGCGAATGTCAAGCTCACTCCGCAGAAGCTGCGCATCCTCAAGCGGATAAATCACAAGGCGAACAGCTCCATCAAGCCCGTCAGCAATTTCGATCATTGGGGCACGATGGCGGACCACTGGGATTACCCCGTGGACGGCAAGGGTGACTGCAAGATCTACGCGCTCTACAAGCGCAAGCTTCTTCTGGAAGCGGGATTCCCCCGGCAGGCGCTGCTGATGACCGTGGTGCGCGACCTGGACAATGAAGGCCACACCATTCTGACGGTGAAAACCGACAAGGGCGATCTTGTCCTGGACAATCTGGTCAATGAGATCAGGCCTTGGAACGCGACCGGCTATTACTTCCTGAAACGCCAGTCGCAGCAGAACCCAAACACCTGGGTGTCAATCAACCAACGGGGCGGCACGTCGAAACGACTGTCGCCAAGCTCGTAGGAGCCGAAGCCTCCGGCTACCGCCGCCGCTTCGGCTTCTCCAGCAGCGCCACTGCCTCGACATGCGGCGACCACAGGAACTGGTCGATCGGCGTCACGCTTTTCAAGGTGTAACCGCCATCGATGAGGATGCGCAGGTCGCGAGCCAACGTCACCGGATTGCAGGACACCGCGGCGACGTACGGCACATCCGAACGGGCGATCTGCTTCGACTGGTCTTCGGCGCCCGCGCGCGGCGGGTCGAACACCACGCCATCGAAGGCATTCAATTCCTTGAACGTCAGCGGCCTGCGGAACAGGTCGCGGCGTTCGCCCGTCACCCGCTTCAGGCCGGTCGCGAAGCGCGATCCCCGGTCGAGCGCCGAAAGGGCTGCCGCATCACCCTCCACCGCATGGACTTCCGATTTCACTGCCAGCCGCAAGGCAAAGCTGCCGCAACCGGCGAAAAGATCCGCCACCTTCTTGGCACGCTTCAGATGTCCGCCGACAATATCGGCCATCGCCTGTTCCGCGGCCTCGGTTGCCTGCAGGAAGGCGCCCGGCGGAATGGCAACGGCCACGCCGCCGAACGTGACCACCGGCTTTTTGGGTTCGATGACGATCTCGTCGTCGATCGAAAGCCGGGCAAATCCCTGGGCCATGACGAAGTTGGAGGCGACCCGACGCTGGTTCTCGCCCAACTTGCCTGACTCATAGACTGCGATATCAAGGCCTGAACCGGTCACGGTGACCGTCATGCGGAACGATTTGGTGGTGGCGCAAACCAATTCGGCGAGCGCCTTCAAGCGATCGAGCGCGGCGACGATCTCCGGCAGCGAGATTGGGCATTCCTCGATGGAGATGATCTCCGGCGACAGATGGCGATGGAAGCCGAGCAGCATGCCTGTATCGGTGCGCCGGGCGGCAAGCACGACGCGGCGGCGCGTGTGCGGCGCGCAGGCGACCAGTTCGCCGATCTCGCAATCGATGCCTTTGCCCTTCAAGGTGTGCGCCACCTTTTCGCGTTTCCACTGGCGATAGGCTTCGGCTTCGAAATGCTGGAGCGCGCAACCGCCGCATTCGGTGAAATGGCGGCAGGCGGGATCGACGCGCAGCGGCGAGGCTTCCAGCACCGCCATAAGCATGGCGCGATCCCTTTCGCGCGCGGCGGTGACCGTTTCGCCGGGCAGTGTGAAGGGAATGAACAGATCGCCTGTCTCGGTCTCAGCGATGCCGTCGCCCTGGGCGCCAAGTTTCCTGATGCTGAAGCGCGCGCTCATCGGTCCTTGATCCCACCGAGCAGGAATTCGCGATTGCCGTCGCCGCCCTCGATCGGCGACAAATGCAGCCCGAGCGAGCGCCAACCGGGAACGGCGTCCAGCCAATCCTGCAGCAAGCCGGCGACACGGGAGGCGTCGTAGGGATCTTTCAACAGACCACCCTTGCCGATCGCTTCGCGACCAGCCTCGAATTGCGGCTTGACCAGAAACATGGCCTTGGCGCCAGCCTTCGCAAGGCCAAGCGCCGGTGGCATCGCCAGTTTCAGCGAAATGAAGCTGACATCGGACACAATGAAATCCGGAATACGACCGCCAAGATCGGCGGCTGTGAGATCGCGGGCGTTCAGGCCCTCTATCACCGTCACACGCGGATCGTCTCCGACATCAGGGTGCATCTGGCCACGCCCGACATCGATCGCGGTGACATGAGCAGCGCCACGCTCCAGCAGAACCTGAGTAAAGCCGCCGGTCGAGGCGCCGACGTCGAGCGCCTCGCAGCCAGCAGGATCGAGGCCGAAATGGTCGAGTCCACCGATCAGCTTGAGTGCCGCGCGCGACACATAGCCCTGCGCCGGATCGTCAATGGCAATCAGGCATTGCGGCAAAACACTCTGGCCGGGCTTGCGGGCGAGGACACCGTCGACCGTCACCGTGCCGCGTTCGACCGCGTCGCGGGCACGCGAGCGGCTGGCAAACAGCCCGCGCTGGACGAGCAGGTCGTCGAGCCGCTGGCGTGTGCTGGCTTGCAGAGGTGAATTCATCGGCCTTCATGGCGAAAGCCGACGACGATAGCAAGGGCGCCAGCCGGGCATTGAGGGAGGCATTCGTCACCCACTCCAACCATCATCCCGGCAATATTGGGCTTTGAGACGACGGTGGTTAGTTCTGTCACGCCCACATCCTGTGAAAACTACACTCGCTGAGGCGTGTGATTGCCGAAGCACGCGGCGTCGCCGTTTGCAGACCATTGTCCCGAATTCCAGAAATCTCATAGATTGTTAACCTATTTTCGTCGCATTTGCTTGAGGACTGAATGTTATGACTGCGACAGCCCGCAAGACGGGATGAAGAGGCGTCAATCTTGGAAATGGCCAGCGACATAGTCTACAAGGTGCTTGACCGGATTTCCGGCGCCGGACTGCTGGCGACCGGACTTCTGTTGCTGACCGCTTTGGCCAGCGCCCTCGTCGCCTATTGGCGCACGGTCGAGAAAAAGAGCTGGAAAGAATTCTTCGAGTTCGCGGTCCCGCACGAGGTGATCACTCATCCCTCGGCGAGGGCCGACCTTTTGTTCTGGGTAACGAGGAAGGCACTCATGCCATTCCTCATGCTGCCTGCCGGCATCGTCTTTGTCAGCGCCGTGGGCTATGCAACGAACTGGCTGCTCTCGACGCTCCTGGCGATCCAGCCGCCCCTGATCGAGGGTCCGGCAGGGCCGGTGACGGTGACCATCTTCACCATCACCATGCTGCTCGCCTACGACATTTCGTATTATCTCTATCACGTCGCCCAGCACCGCTACCCGGTGCTCTGGGAACTGCACAAGGTGCACCATTCGGCCGAGGTGATGGTCGGCATCACCAAGGACCGCGTCCACCCGCTCGACGAATTGATGAACCGCGCCTGGGACGGCGTCATTCCCGGCATCTGCTTCGGCATCTGGTCGCTGGTGTCGCTGAACCTCGTTGAGCTGACGGTCTTCGGCGTCAACGTCTACATCATACGCAACATCCTGATGATGGATTTCGTCAGGCACACGCATTTCAAGATCTCGTTTGGGCCGCTGAACAACCTGATCTTGTGCCCGCACTGGCATCAGTTGCACCACAGCACGGACCCGCGCCACTACGACAAGAACTTCGGACTGCTCTTCTCGTTCTGGGATCGGCTCTTTGGAACTCTATGCGTTCCGAGACCCGACGAGGACTTCAAATTCGGGTTAATCGAACGCAACGTGCGCGACTATCAGTCGCTCGCAGGGCTCTATATCATGCCGCTGAAGCGGATGTGGTGGCAGATCGCCAGACATTTCCGAACCGACAAGCCCGAGCCACAGCAATCCTCGCAAAGGGCCAAGCCTTGAACGGGCCCGTCGTGTGCCGGCTGCCGCGAACGCACCGGATCGAAGTTGCAACTTCGGATGCACGCCTGGCAGAGATCGCGCCCGCCTGGGCGGCGCTCTGGCAACGCGCCGGCGGCCTCGTTTTCCAGCATCCGGACTGGATCTCGGCGTGGTGGCGCACGACGCCGCATCAGGAGCGGCGCGGCCTCAGGATCGGGTTGGTCTGGAGCGACGAGCGGCTCGTGGCGGTCATTGCGCTCGCGACCTTCAGGCGCTCCGGCATCCGCGTCCTGGAATGGGCGGCGAAGGACCACTGCGATTATGGCGATGTCCTGCTTGCCCCCGATTGCGACCTGCAGATCCTGCGGCAGCTCTGGCAACGCATTCTCGACGATGGCGGCTTCGACCTTGTCTATCTGAATCGTCTTTTGCCCGATGCTCGATTGCCGGCCCTGCTCGGCTCCGCCGCCCCAGGCCACGGCACGATCTTGCAACCAAATCACCGCAGCGAGGTCAGCTATCGTGTCGCTGGCGCCTGGCAAGGCGGCGCGCAATGGTTCGAAAGCCAATCGAAAAAAGTCCGGCAAAACTATCGCCGTGGCCGCAAATTCATGGAGGAAGGCGGCGCGCTACGCTTCCGCCTGATGGAAGCGCACGAAGCCCGCGAGCCCGTGCTCGAGCGCGTCGCGGCGCTGAAGCGGCTATGGCTGGCGAAGCACGGCCGCGTTTCGGACCTCTTCGACGAAGGCTCCACCGCTCTGGCAGCGCTGGTCTCCGTGCTGGCCGGACTCGGATTGCTGCGCATCTTCGTGCTCGAACGCGAAAACGAGATCATCGCCATCTCGATCAATTTCGAGCAGCATGGAACGATGATGGCGTTCGTCACGACCTATGACCCGGCCTTCGAGCGTGCCTCGCCGGGCATGGTCCTGATGATGGATTACATCCAGTGGTCGCTTGACCGGGGCTTGACCACGGTCGATTTTCTCTGCGGCGGCGAGGATTTCAAGCGCCGCTTTGCGACGCATTCGGTGACCTTGTCATCGGTGATGGGCGGACGAAGCCTGCGCGGACGCCTCGCCGTCTTGGCCGACCGCGCCCGCCACGCCATGAAATCCTGGCGATCCGAGAAACCGGCGAAACAAGCGGTGCCGGCGGAGGAATAACCTTTTGACATCGCCTGCATGGCGGCATGGAAAGGCATCGGCCGGCAGACCGACTCCGATCATACCCTCTTAGGCAGCTCTAGGTTTACTGGCCTTCAATTTAGAAAATGGTTCGCGAAACCTGCCGTTCCACGGCGGGCGACAGACCGTCGGCCGGCTTGCCTGTTGCTTCCTCGCGTGGGCGTTCGGTCACGGCCGCTGGCGCTGCTCCCGGCACGACCACAAGCTGCGGCACCTGCTTGTAGGAAAAACCGCCGCGGATATTGCCCATCTTGCCGGCGACGATGCCCACTGCCGCCTTTTCGAGGCTGCGATCATAGCGCGTTTCGGCGACGGCCGGCGCGACGAGGACGGCGCAAAGCGCTACGCCGCACAGAAGCGTTTTCATTGTTGTTGTCTCCCTGCCTGATCAACGACTAGCAGGGCGCCGTTGAAAAACGGCCAAGAGACACGGTAAGCGAAAAGCCAAACGTTAGCGTAAACAATGCGTTAAGATCGTTGGCCGGCAAACTGATTCAAGTCTTTGAGACTTTGATTCAGGCGCGCTGGGCGTGAGTGCTGTGCCCGAGCGCGACGAAGACCGTGCGCACAATGCCGGCTGCGTCGAGCCCTGCATCGGCATACATCTTTTCCGGCTTGGCATGGTCGGTGAACGCGTCGGGCAGCACCAGCGGGCGCACCTTCAGGCCGCTTTCCAGCAGGCCTTCGTGGGCGAGGAACTGCAGTACGTGGCTGGCGAAGCCGCCGACGGCGCCTTCCTCCACCGTCACCAGAACCTCATGCGAGCGGGCCAGCCGCCGGATCAGATCCTCGTCGAGCGGCTTGGCGAAACGGGCATCGGCGACCGTGGTGGAGAGCCCGGCAGCGCCAAGCTCCTCGGCGGCGATCAGACAATCCTGCAGCCGCGTGCCGAAGGACAGCAGCGCTACCTTGGTGCCCTCCTTGACGATGCGGCCCTTGCCGATTTCGAGCACCGAGCCCCGTTCCGGCATGTCGACGCCGACGCCGTTGCCGCGCGGATAGCGGAAGGCGATCGGGCCCTCATCATAACTCGCCGCGGTGCGCACCATGTGGCGCAACTCCGCCTCGTCGGCCGCCGCCATGACGACGAAACCCGGCAAGGTCGCCAGGAAAGTGGTGTCGAAAGCGCCGCAATGGGTGGCGCCATCGGCGCCGACGAAGCCGGCGCGGTCGATGGGAAAGCGCACCGGCAATTTCTGGATGGCGACGTCGTGGACGACCTGGTCGTAGGCGCGCTGCAGGAAGGTCGAATAGATCGCCGCGAACGGCTTGTAACCTTCGGTGGCGAGGCCAGCGGCAAAGGTCACCGCGTGCTGTTCGGCAATGCCGACATCGAAAATCCGCGACGGAAACGCTTCGCCGAACAGGTCGAGGCCGGTGCCGCCCGGCATGGCGGCGGTGACGGCGACGATGCGGTCGTCTTCACGGCCCTCCTGGACCAGGCTTTCGGCAAACACTTTGGTGTAGGCCGGTGCGTTGGCCGGCGCCTTGGCTTGGGCGCCGGTGATGACGTCGAACTTGTTGACGCCGTGATACTTGTCGGCGGCGGCCTCCGCCGGCGCGTAGCCCTTGCCCTTCTGGGTGACGACATGGATCAGCACCGGGCCTTCGCCATTGTCGCGGACATTTTTCAGAACCGGGATCAGATGCTCCAGATTGTGACCGTCGATCGGGCCGATGTGATAGAAACCGAGCTCCTCGAACAGCGTGCCGCCGGTGACGTAGCCGCGTGCATGCTCGACCGCCCTTGTGATCGCACGGTCGGCCCGCTTGCCGAGGTAGGAGGTCAGTTTCTTGCCGAAATCGCGCAGGCCGACATAGGCCTTGCCCGAGGCCAAACGCGCCAGATAGGCGCTCATCGCGCCGGTTGGCGGTGCGATCGACATGTCGTTGTCGTTGAGGATGACGATCAGCCGTGCATCGAGCGCGCCGGCATTGTTCATCGCCTCATAGGCCATGCCGGCAGACATGGCGCCGTCACCGATGACGGCGATGACATTGTTGCGGCCGCCGGAGAGGTCGCGAGCAGCGGCCATGCCGAGGCCGGCCGATATCGAGGTCGAGGAGTGGGCCGCACCGAAGGGATCGTACTCGCTCTCGGCGCGGCGGGTGAAGCCGGACAGGCCGCCTTCCTGGCGCAGAGTGCGGATGCGGTCGCGGCGACCGGTCAGGATCTTGTGCGGATAGGCCTGGTGGCCAACATCCCAGATCAGCCGGTCATCGGGCGTGTTGAAGACATAGTGCAGCGCCACCGTCAGCTCGACCACGCCAAGGCCGGCACCAAGGTGGCCGCCGGTGCGGGAGACGGCGTCGATCAGTTCGGCGCGAAGCTCGGATGCCAGTTGCGGCAGGTCGCTCTCGGCAAGCGTGCGCAGGTCGGCCGGGATACGGACCTTGTCGAGAAGAGGCGTATGCGGCGTTGCGTTCACGGGTGTCAGGCTTTCGGTTGATGGGCGAAATAGGCCGCCGGCCGGCGAAAGTAAATGCGCATCAGTGACGCGGATCAGGCTGTGGCCTTTGTTCTTATGCATGTCGTTCTCCCAAAACCGGGGCCACTTTTGGGCGACATGCATTAGCTTTCCGGCAGCGGAATAAACTCTTCCTCATCTCCGGGAACGATATCGAAACGGCCCGTGTTCCATTCCTGCTTGGCCTGCTCGATGCGTTCCTTGGATGACGAGACGAAATTCCACCAGATGTAGCGCTGTGAGCCGAGCGAGGCGCCGCCAAACAGCATGAAATGCGCGCCGATCAGCGACGATACGACGATCTCGTCACCGGGCCGAAACACCAGCAGCCGTTCGGCCGGAAAGACGTCGCCTGATATCGAGACCTCGCCTTCCAGCGTGTAGATGGCGCGTTCTTCTGCATCGGCCGGGATTTTCACGCTGGCGCCGGGCGTCAGGCGCAAGTCGGCATAGAGCGTGTCGGAGTCAGCCCTGACCGGAGACCGCAATCCCTGGAAATCACCAATGACGACGCGTCCGCTGACGCCCTCTGCGTCGATCTCGGGCAGCCGTAGCGCTGCGGTGTTCTCGAACACCGGCGCCACTTCTTCCTTGCCGTCCGGCAAGGCCAGCCATGTCTGCAGGCCGGAGATCGACATCGGCGCGCCGCGCAGTTCCTCCGGCGTGCGCTCGGAATGGACGATGCCGCGGCCAGCGGTCATCAAATTCACGTCGCCGGGCTGGATGACCATTTCGGTGCCGAGTGAATCGCGATGCCGGATCTTGCCGTCGAACAGATAGGTGACGGTCGACAGACCGATATGCGGATGGGGACGGACATCCAGTGCCTGGCCGGCCCGCAGGATCGCCGGACCCATGCGGTCGAAGAAGATGAAGGGTCCGACCAGCCGCCTCTTGGCGGTCGGCAGTGCGCGGCGCACCTGGAAACCGCCAATATCCTTGGCGTTGGGGATGACCATCAATTCGATCTGGTCGCTGGCGAAGGCATCGCCGGCCTGTGGGTCGTTTCCGGGAAAGAAGCTCACGAGATCTCCTTGTCAGCGGGCAATGCCTGCTTGGCCGCGTCAGGCAAAGCGGATCGCCGCCTTTGCCCGCAGTTTGGCCGCCACCTCTTCGCGATTGCGCGGATGCTGATGGGTTTCCATGGAATCGAGCAGTTCGCGCGCCGATGCGGCAATGGCTTCGACCGCGTGGTCGAAAGCATGCTGGTTCTGCTTCGAGGGCCGCGTCGTTCCGCTCAGCTTGCGGACAAACTGAAGTGCCGCGTCCCGGACTTCGTCGTTGGTTGCGGGCGGGTCAAAATTGAACAGGGTCTTGATGTTTCTGCACATCGCTTCCGTATCTCCTCTTGTCCTGGAGCGTTTTCAATCGAGACGAGTTCTATCCTCAATCATGATCGTGTCCGTGAGACGGCTGCGTGCCTCAGTCCGCATCGAGCGGCTCCGTTCCAACCGGCTTGCCGTCACGCGACAGCCTGATCTTCTCGACCTTGTCCTCGGCGGCCTTCAGCAGCCGGTCGCAATGTGCCTTCAGCGCCTCGCCGCGCTCATAGATCCTGATCGACTGGTCGAGCGGCACGTCGCCACGCTCCAGATCATCGACGATCTTCTCCAGCGCGTCGAGTGCCTGTTCGAAGCTCATCGCCTTGACGTCTTCGTTGGTCTCACCAGCCATCATTCATCCTTTCATCAGCCGCCCGACATGGGCGGCGACCGAAAATGCCAATCCCTGCAGATCGTAGCCACCCTCAAGCAGACTGACGAGCCGGTTGCCGCTGTGGCGCGCGGCGCTCTGCATCAGCTGGCCGGTCGCCCAGTCGAAATCATCCTCGGTCAGGTTGATCTCGGCCAGCGGGTCGCGGTGGTGCGCGTCGAACCCGGCCGAAATGATGATCAGGTCGGGCGCGAAATTATCGAGCGCCGGCAGCACGCGCGACAGGAAGGCATCGCGAAAAACCTCACTGCCGGTCTGCGGCGCCAGCGGCGCGTTGACGATGTTGCCGGCGCCGGTTTCGCTTTTTGCCCCGGTGCCGGGGTAAAGCGGCATCTGGTGCGTCGAGCAATAGAGCACCGACGGATCGTCCCAGAAAATATCCTGCGTGCCGTTGCCGTGATGCACGTCCCAGTCGACGACGGCAACGCGCTCGACACCGTGTTTCTTCTGCGCATAACGCGCCGCGACCGCCGCTGTGTTGAACAGGCAGAAGCCCATGGCCGTGGTCTTTTCGGCATGGTGGCCGGGCGGCCGGGCGGCGACGAAAACGTTGTCGGCGCGGCCTGAAAAGACGTCGTCAACGGCGGCGTTGGCGGCACCGATCGCGGTGATCGCCGCCTGCCAGCTCTTCGGGCTGACTGACGTGTCGGCGTCGATGCGCGCGATCCCTTCGTCGGGAATGGCGGCGCGAACGCGGGCGACGAAATCGGCGGGATGCGCATAGAGGATGGTGGCCTCGTCGCCTTCCGGTGCCTGGACGCGATCGAGCCCGGCAAAGGCTTCGTCATCGAGCACGCGCTCGATGGCGCGCAAGCGGTCCGGCCGCTCGGGATGGCCGGGCGGCGTGAGGTGCTCGAGGAAGATCGGATGGGTGTAGAGACGAGTGGCCATCGTCCTAATCTAGTGACCCGGATCGACAAAGGCCATGCGCAGGCGGCCGATGACTGGGGAAAATCACGCCTGCGTCCATTCGTGTCGCTGCGGGCATTGGCGTCCTCCGCTCTTCAGCGTAAGGTCCCCGGCACTGCCTGGTGCCCGCCACAAGCGGGAGAATCGGGAACACGGTTGAATTCCGTGGCGTGCCCAACGCTGTAAGGGGGACCGCGCCGGTAAATGCCACTGTCGATGACGGGAAGGCACCGGACGCGGGTTGATCCCGAGCCAGAAGACCGGCCTGGCAGGCATCGTCATCCGCATGGTCAGGCGGATGGCATCGATAGCAATCGCAAGGGGACAAGCGATGCCGGAGCACATGACCACTGCCATTGACGATGGGTTTGACAAGAAAGCGCGCGATGCGGTCTATCGCGCCATGTTCACGCGGCGTGACGTGCGCAGCCATTTCCTGCCCACCGCGCTCGACGATGAGGTGCTGGCGCGGCTGCTGCTTGCCGCTCATCATGCGCCGTCGGTCGGCTTCATGCAGCCTTGGAACTTCATCGTCATTCGCGATGCCGGGCGGCGGGAAAAGGTGCGCGATCTTTTCCTGGCTGCGCGCGAGCAGGAACTGCCCGCCATTGAGGAAGAGCGCCAGGCGCTCTACCGCAAGCTCAAGCTGGAAGGCATCTGCGAAAGCGCGCTCAACATCTGCATCACCTGCGACCGGCAGCGTTCGAAGGGCTCGCCGCTGGGCCGCTTGCACAATCCGGAGATGGACCTCTACAGCACGGTCTGCGCGGTGCAGAATTTCTGGCTGGCGGCTCGCGCCGAAGGCGTCGGTGTCGGCTGGGTCAGCATCATCGAGGCGCAGGCGCTGAAAAGCCTGCTGTCGATTCCCGATCATGTGACGCCGGTCGCCTATCTCTGCGTCGGCCGTGTTTCCGAGTTCGCGCCGAGACCGGATCTCGAAACGCATGGATGGGGAAGGCGGCTGCCGCTGCCGGAGTTGATCATGAGCGAGATCTTTTGCGGCCAAGGTGAGGTGCCGCTGAAGTCAACCGTGGCGCGTCTCAACGCTGTCGATGCCGCACCGGATCAGCGTGTCGCGCCGGCCGTGCCCCAGCGCGAGCCGCCGAAGGAGGCCAGCGCCTTGTCCTTGAGCTCCCTGAACTTCGACGACGCCTCGGCCAGCCGGGCGTCCCAGGCCGGATCTGGCACCTGGCCCGCGATGGTCTTGAAATAGACCTGCATCAGGCAGGCGATGGCGAAAGGCTCGATGAACGCCGCCTTGAAGGCCCAGGCGAAGACGATAGCGAGCACGAAGGCCCAACCGGCGAGTTGGCCAGGCATCAGGAAGAGAATGGCGCCGGCGGGCGCCAGCATCAGCAGGAAGATGACGAAGGACACGCCCCACATGATGACCGCCAGCCAGACGGCGTTCTTGACCATGACCTTGCCGTTCTGGGCATAAAGCATGACGCCTTGGCGCGCCGTCTCGAACGGCGAGGCTGAATTGATGCGGATGTTGTAGCCGAGGATGATCTCGTCGACATAGGTCAGCGACAGGCGGATCACCGTGTTGATGAAGGAGACCAGGCCGCTCAGGCCCGGAATCGGCAGGAAGGCGGCGATGCCGCCGAGCAGGCCTGTGATGGCGCGGATGGCTCCCTTGACCAGCTGGTCGACGACGAAAAGGATGTTGGCCTCGGCAAAACGCTGGGTCACGATGTCCTTGGCGTAGGCAATCTGGTCCTGGCCACCGGGAATGTCGCGGCCGTCGATCAGATGGACCATGACGGCGATGTGACCGGCCTTGACGACATAGAGGATGTATTCGCGGATCCAGTAGACGGCGATCGAGACAATGCCGAAGCCGACCACGCCGCCCCACAGGGCAAAGGACAGCGGCCCGTCGGGATCGGTGGAGATATGGCCGACGCCGTAGCCGACGGAGGCGCCGGTGCCGGTCGCCATGATGTAGGCCAGCGTGATGCCGAAATACACGATCATGCGAAAGACAATGAACGGCCAGGTCCGCATCATGATGGACACCGACCTGCCGATATCGAAATCCCACATGCCCCGAATCTCCCCTCAGAGATGGTGGCAGAGGATGAACTCAACCCGGCGATTGTCAATTGCCGGACATGGCGCCGGGCCACCGATGGGAGTTCAGCTCGATTGCGGACCCGGCTTCTTGAGCAGGCCTTCGAGCAGTTGCTTGAACGCCGTCACCACCTTTTCCGACGTCGCTTCGGGGTCGTTCGAATTGGCGATCCGTTGCGCCGCCTGACTGCTCGCCCCGTTGATCAGCCGCGAGGCCGTCTCGGGGTCGAGTCTGGAGACGACAACCCCCTCCTCCTGCAGCGTCGTCAGATGGCCGGTCATTGAAGCGATGCACGCATTGGCATTCGGCCATTGCGCGGGATCCCCCAGAACCGCCGGGCCATCGCGGAACATGATGCGCTGGATTTCCGGCTCCAGCGCCATCTCGATATAGGTCGTGCATTCGTCGACGAAACGCTGCCAGCGGGTCGGTGCTCTTGCCGCCACTTCGTTCACGCGCGCCGCCATCTCTCCGTCGATTTCGGCGATGACTGCCTGCAGCAATCCCTTCTTGTCGCCAAAATGATGATAGAGCGCGCCGCGCGTCAACCCGGCCGAGGCGGTGAAATCATCCATCGAGGCTTCGGCGTAGCCGATCGTGCCGAAAGCATGGCGGGCCGCCGCGATCAGCTTGGCGCGCGTCTCGGCAATCATCTCCTTGCGGGGGACGTATGCTCTATCTAACAATCATACGCTTCGTATGTAATTGTCGAATCGTCCTTTGTCGAGGAACCACCCATGCAAAATCCCTATTCGGAAATCTTTCGTGCCCCGGGAGCAAAGGGCTTTGCAGCCGCCGGGTTCATCGCGCGCCTGCCGATCGCCATGGCCCCAATCGGCATCGTGGCGATGCTGTCGCAGACGCGTGGTGAATACTGGCTAGCTGGCGCCGTCTCCGCGACATACGCGCTGGCCAACGCTTTCGTCGCGCCGCAGATATCGAGACTGGTGGATCGCCTGGGTCAGACACGGATCGTGGTGCCGACCACCATCATTTCCGTGCTGGCTTTCGCCGTCCTGATAGCGGCGGCCAATCAGGACTGGCCGGTATGGACGTTGTTCGTGTCGGCGTTTCTGGCCGCCGCCATGCCCAGCATGCCGGCAATGGTGCGTGCGCGCTGGACCGAGATTTTCCGCGGGCGGTCGCAGATGAACACCGCCTTCGCCTTCGAGTCGGCTGCGGACGAGCTGGTCTATATTGCCGGTGCGTCGCTTTCGGTGGGTTTGAGTGCCGCCCTGTTCCCGGAAGCTGGTGTCCTGGTCAGCACGCTATTCCTCGCCCTTGGCTCGACAGCCTTCATCCTGCAGCGTTCGACCGAACCGCAAGTGCGGCCGGTCAATCATGTCTCGAGCGGCTCGGCAATCCGGCTCAGGCCGGTGCAGATCATTACCTTTGCCCTGATCTTCATCGGCGCGACCTTCGCGACGACGGAAGTGAGCACGGTGGCAATCACCAAGGAACTCGGCCAGCCGGGCGCCGCGAGCCTCGTCATCGGCGTTTATGCGCTGGGATCGTTCGTGCTCGGCCTCGTCGTCGGCGCGCTCAGCCTGAAGGCGCCGCTGCAACGCCAGCTGGCCATCGCAGTCGCCCTCGTCGCGCTCGGCACGCTGCTGCCGCTCACCGCCGACACCGTGCCACTGCTGGCGCTGACCGTGTTCATCAGCGGTGTGGCGATCTCGCCGACCTTCATCACCGCCTTCGGCCTGATCGAGCGGCACGTGCCGGAGGCGATGCTGACCGAAGGCATCACCTGGGTCATGACCGGCATCGGCATCGGCATGGCGCTCGGCTCCTTCGCCGCTGGTGCCGTGGTGGATGCGTTCGGCGCCCAGAACGGGTTCTGGGTCTCGGTGGCTTCAGGCACAATCGCCCTGGCCACCGTGCTGCTTGGCCAGCGCAGCCTTGCCACTCACCAATGCGAACTGGATGGATGCGAAGCGGCAATCCCGGCCGAGTGATAGCCGGGGTATGTTGAGATTCGGGTCAGGCCGGCCTCACCTGAATATCGACATACCTAGAGTATCTCGGTCTTCGCGATATGGATGCCAAAACCTTCGAGGCCGACATAGTGGCGTTCGCGCGAGGCGATCAGGTTGATCGAGGAAATGCCGAGATCCTTGAGTATCTGCGCGCCGAGCCCGATCTCGCGCCACTCGTTTTCGCGGCGGCGGGCCTCTTCATGATCCTCACGATCGCCGCTCGTCGGCCGCTTGCGCTCCTGATGGGCGACGCCGACGGAGCCTTCGCGCAGATAGACGATGACGCCACGCCTGCGCTCGCCCATCGACTTCATGATGCCGTCGAGCCGGTGGCTGGTGCCGAAGACATCCGTCACCACATCCTCGGAATGCAGGCGCACCGGCACGTCCTCGCCGTCGCGGATGTCGCCGAAGACGATGGCGACGTGATGCATGGAGTCCCAGGGCAGCGTGTAGGTGAAGACCTGCGCCTTGCCGCCCAGCGTGTCGATTTCGGAGCAGGCGACGCGCTCGACCAGTGTTTCCTTGCGCTGCCGGTAGGCAATGAGGTCGGCGACCGAGATCTGCTTCAGGCCATGCTCCTCGGCGAAAGCCTGCACCTGCGGACCGCGCTTGACGGTGCCGTCATCGTTGACCAACTCGGAAATGACGCCGACCGGCGGCAGGCCGGCGAGCTTGCAGAGATCGACCGCGGCCTCGGTATGACCAGAGCGCATCAGCACCCCGCCCTCGCGCGCAATCAGCGGGAAGATGTGGCCAGGCCGGACGAAATCCGAGCCGCCGACATTGCCGTTGGCAAGATTTCGAACAGTCAGCGTGCGGTCCTCGGCCGAAATGCCGGTGGTGGTGCCATGCTTGAAATCGACGCTGACGGTGAAGGCGGTGGTGTGGGCGGAGTCGTTGTCGGCGACCATCGGCGCGAGGTTCAGCCGCTTGGCTTCCTCGCGCGGCATCGGCGTGCAGACGATGCCGGAGGTGTGGCGAACGATGAACGCCATTTTTTCCGGCGTGCAGTGGACGGCGGCGACAATCAGATCGCCCTCGTTCTCGCGCCCGTCATCATCCATGACGACGACGATCTCGCCGCGTTCGAAAGCGCGCAGGGCTTCGACGATTTTCTTCTGGTCGTAAGGCATGAACGCTCGCTTCGCTCGCAGGGAATAGGGAGTAGGCAGTAGGGAAAGAAAAAAGGCTGTATCGTGGGCCTACTGTCTATTCCCTACTGCCTATTCCCTTCCCTGTCTGTCCTCGATGCCGCAGATAGTGATCGGCGATCACGCAGGCAACCATTGCCTCGCCGATCGGCACGGCGCGGATGCCGACGCATGGGTCGTGGCGGCCCTTGGTCATGATCTCGACGTCCTTGCCGTCCTTGTCGATCGACTTTCGCGGCGTCAGGATCGACGAGGTCGGCTTGACGGCGAAACGGGCGACGATTGCCTGACCGGTCGAGATCCCGCCCAGGATGCCGCCGGCATTGTTGGACAGGAACACCGGCTTGCCGTCATTGCCGATGCGCATCTCGTCGGCATTCTGCTCGCCTGTGATGCGGGCGGCCTCGAAGCCGTTGCCGATCTCGACGCCCTTGACGGCATTGATCGACATCAGGCCAGAGGCGATGTCCTGGTCGAGCTTGGCATAGATCGGCGCGCCGAGGCCGGCCGGAACGCCGTCGGCGACGATCTCGATCACCGCGCCGACCGAGGAGCCCGCCTTGCGGATGCCGTCGAGATACCGCGTGAAGGTGGGAACGGAGGCCGGATCCGGGGTGAAGAACGGATTTTCCGCATCGCCGATGAAATTCCAGTTCCAGTTGGCGCGGTCGATGGATTTTTCGCCCATCGACACCAGCGCGCCGCGCACCACCACGCCGGGCACCACCTTGCGGGCCAAAGCACCGGCTGCCACTCTAGCTGCCGTCTCGCGGGCCGAGGAGCGGCCGCCGCCACGATAATCGCGCACGCCGTATTTGACGTCATAGGTGTAATCGGCATGGCCGGGCCGGTATTGGTGGGCGATCTCGCCATAATCCTTTGAGCGTTGGTCGACATTCTCGATCAGCATCGACACCGGCGTGCCGGTGGTGATCATCGTCTCGCCGTCCTCGTCGAGGATGAAGCCTGACAGGATCTTGACCTCGTCAGGTTCGCGACGCTGCGTCACGAAACGTGACTGGCCCGGCCGGCGCTTGTCGAGCTCGGTCTGAATCTCGTCGCGCGTAAAGCGGATGCCTGGCGGACAGCCGTCAACCACGCAGCCGAGCGACGGGCCATGGCTTTCGCCCCAGGTGGTGACGCGGAAAAGGTGGCCGAACGTGTTGTGAGACATGAAATGACCCTGCCCGGCAGCGGAGCCGGCTCAAGGTTGCCTTCTATTGGCGTTTTTCATAGGGGTCAAACTGTGATCTGCCGGATTTAGTTTTGACACATTCGGTTGGTTTCTGCTCTGCTCTATCCGCCGTTGAACGGCCGCCGCCATGCCGGTGCAATGATAAAGAGGAACGATTATGCGTACCCTGATTGGCGCCGTTGCCGCCACACTGCTGCTTTCCACTGCCGCTTTCGCCGGCCAGACCGAAGGCCTGATCAAAAAAGTCGACAAGGACACGGCGACGCTGACGCTGGATGACGGCAAGTCCTACAAGCTGAACGCCGAGACCGATCTCGACGCGCTGAAGCCGGGCATGGACATCGTCATCGCCTACGATGTGACCAATGGTGAAAACGTCATCACCGACATGGAACTTCCGGACAGCTCGGCCAATTAGAAGCTTCCGGCCTCAATTGAATGCAGTGTTTGCGGTTCAGTTTTCGCTGAGCCAATCTAACCAATTGTTCTTGCAGCCTAAAGCCACTCGAGGCTCTTGCCGTCGAGCTTAAGCAAGCGATCCTGTGGTATTTCCAGGTTTGCTGCCTCGTTCTCGGCCAGTCCCAGAACGAAGCGAAACAAGGTGCGCATGACGCCGCCATGCGCCACGCAGATCGTCTGGCGTTCTATCGCGTCGAACCAGGGCTTCACCCGTACGAGCAGCATCTGATAACTCTCGGCGCCTTCACCGGGCGGCTGAAAGTTCCATTTGTCCCGAGCGCGTGTCTTGCGCGCTCCGGGATACCGTGTCTCGAGCTCGGCAAAGGTAAATCCCTGCCAATCGCCGAAATTGACTTCGACCAGGCGAGGATCGGTTCGATAGGCATCCGGATCGAGCTTCATCGCGGCGCGGATGCGCTGCATCGTTTCGCGCGTCCGTCGCATCGGGCTGGCGACGAAATCAAAATCCTCGGGATTTTGGATCAACTCGGCCAACTGGCGACCGTTGCCGGTCGCCTGATCGCGGCCAAGCGCATTGAGGTCGGTGTCGGCCTGCCCCTGAAGCCGGGCTTCGGCATTCCACGCGGTCTGGCCGTGGCGCACGATATAAACCAGCGGGTACATCAGGTCTTCCGGATGGAGCGGGACGGACGACGGTTTGGTGGATGTTATTCCTTGACCGTCGAAATGTCCGGCGCGTCGACCGCCTTCATGCCGACGACGTGGTAGCCCGAATCGACGTGATGCACTTCACCGGTGACGCCGCGCGACAGGTCGGACAGGAAATAGACGCCGGAATCGCCGACTTCCTCCTGTGTCACCGTCTGCTTCAGCGGCGAATTGTATTCGTTCCACTTCAGGATGTAGCGGAAATCGCCGATGCCGGAGGCGGCCAGCGTCTTGATCGGGCCGGCCGAGATGGCGTTGACGCGGATCTTCTTGGCGCCGAGGTCGACGGCAAGGTAGCGCACGCTCGCCTCGAGCGCCGCCTTGGCAACGCCCATGACGTTGTAGTGCGGCATCACCTTTTCGGCGCCGTAATAGGTCAGCGTCAGCAACGAGCCACCATTGGTCATCAGCGCCTCGGCGCGCTTGGCAATGGTGGTGAAAGAATAGACCGAAATGTCCATGGTGCGCAGGAAATTGTCGCGCGTCGTTTCGACATAACGGCCGGTCAGCTCGTCCTTGTCGGAGAAGGCGATGGCGTGGACAA
The DNA here is from genome assembly GCF_001425625.1 of Mesorhizobium sp. Root102. Lineage (GTDB taxonomy): Bacteria > Pseudomonadota > Alphaproteobacteria > Rhizobiales > Rhizobiaceae > Mesorhizobium. The sequence continues at coordinate 316,519 of NZ_LMCP01000001.1, forward strand.
GGAAATCAAGCTTGCCCCAATGCCTGGCGACATTGGCGAAAACCTCGTCCAGACTCGCCGGATCGGTGACGTCGCAATGGCCAGCGACAAAGGCGCCCAGTTCCGCCGCCAGCGGCTCGACGCGCTTCTTGAACGCCTCGCCCTGATAGGTCAGCGCGATCTCGGCGCCATGGTCAACGCACGACTTGGCGATGCCATAGGCGATCGATCTGTTGTTGGCGACGCCAAGAATAAGGCCGCGCTTGCCGGCCATCAGGCCCTGTCCACCCGCCATGTGAGCGCTCTCCGCAAGATTTTTCTGCTTTGTGGAGTGCCCTATCGCACAGGCACAGAGCCCCTTCAAGCGCTCAAACCGGACAGTTCGGGGGACAAAAGCCGTCGATCAGTCTTTTTGGCCGCGCAACAGCGCTTCGAGCGCGCTATCGCCGCCCTCCGGCAGCATGATCCGCACATGGGCGTAGAGATCGCCGTGGCCGCCGGCCTTTTCCGGCAGGCCCCTGCCCTTGAGCCGCAGGACCTTGTCGGAGCTCGACCAGGCTGGAACGTTGACTGCAAGCCTGCCGGTCGGCGTATCGACCGGCACCTTGGCGCCGAGCACCGCATCCGCCAGCGCCACCGGCAGATCGGCGTGCAGGTCGCGGCCCTCGATGCGGTAGCGCGGATGCCGGCGCAGATGGATCTTGACCAGTGCATCGCCCGGCTGGCCCGGCCCTTGCTCGCCCTGCCCCTTCAGGCGGATGGTCTGGCCATCCTCGACATAGACTGGCAGCTTGACCGCCACCTTGCGGCCGTCAGGGAACATCGCCGTCACCTTTTCAGCGGTCGCCGCTTCCTCGATGGTGACGTCGAGCGTCACGTTCAGATCGGCTGATGTCGCCGGCTGGCGGCGATCGCCGGAGCCACGCGCGCCCGAAAAGGCGTCGCCGAAAATCTGGCTGAAAATGTCGCTGTTGCCGTCGAACGGATCGCCGCCCGGTCGGCCGGAGCGGAATTCGAATCGCGAACCGCCCGGACCCTGCTGCCGACGGAAACCGCCGAAGGGATCGCCGCCACCGGCTGCGCCCTCAAAGCCCTGGAATCGCGGCTTGCCGTCGGCGTCAATCTCGCCACGATCGAAAGCGGAAAGATTCTTCTCGTCGCCGACGATCTCGTAGGCCTGGTTGGCCGCGGCAAAACGGTCCTTCGCCTTGGGATCATTCGGATTCTGATCCGGATGATGCTTCTTGGCGAGTTTCCGGTACGCCGATTTTATGTCCTTGGCCGATGCGTTCTTGGCAACGCCCAGCACCTCATAAGGGTCGCGCATACTTACTGCCCTGGAGAAGAGTTGAGTCTCTGGTTGCCTCCTATATGCGCTCGCATAGGAACAAATTCCAGTGCTGGAGCAGCATATCAAAGGCGGAAAATCAGAGCTTGATCCGAAAGTCGGCGGCTGAGGATTGGTGAAGGATTTTTATCGCAGCCGATATCGGGATATCGGCAAGAGTGGTGACGTACCGGGCGGCGAAAAGACTCGCCAAGCCGACCCGATCACGTTCGGATCAGGCTCAGAGCGCCTTGAAGTCCTGCATGCGCCAGCCGCCTGCGCTGGACAGGCACAGTTCGCCTTCGAACATGGCAACGCCATCAAAGCTTTCGCGCGAGGCCTTGAAACGGCGGCAGGTCTGGCCGTTGTCCTTCAACTCCGCCAGCCCGGTGATGGAGCCGCGTGACCCGGTGCCGGCATTGGCCCACGGCACGGCCTGTCCGCCGAGCTGCTCGATGTCAGCCGAGGACACCGCATTGCCGATCGTCGTTTGGTCGGAATCGCGATCCGAACTGGCCGACGCGGCTGAGGCGGATGTGCTGCTGGTCAGGATCGAGCGGTCGACTTCGGCCTTTTCCAGGCTGAAGCCACCGGCGCCACAGGCGGCAAGTGGCAAGGCAACTGCCACGATCGCGGCTTTCGTGCTGGCCGAAGCGATAACGCTCCATTGCCTGCTGTCAAAAGCTTGCGCGATACGCGACAATCGGCAACCTCCCCCTGCTTCGTAAGAATCTTGGCTTCGTGACAATTAGAGAAAAACTATGAGTGACACAGAGTTAACAAGCAGTGACTTTACCGAGGCTGCCGAGCCGTTTCGCCTCTTTGCCGCATGGCTGGACGACGCCACGAAAAGCGAGCCGAACGACCCCAACGGCGTGGCGCTGGCGACCGTCGATGCCGACGGCATGCCGGATGTGCGTATGGTGTTGCTCAAGGGGTTCGATGAAGGCGGGTTTGTCTTCTACACGAATTTCGAGAGCGCCAAGGGCCAGGAAATTCTTGGCAACATGAAGGCGGCGATGTGCTTCCATTGGAAATCGCTGCGCCGGCAAGTGCGCATTCGCGGCCCGGTGGAGATCGTCAGCGACGCTGAAGCCGATGCCTACTATGCGACGCGGCCGCGCGGCAGCCGCATCGGCGCCTGGGCCTCGAAACAGTCGCGCCCGCTGGAAAGCCGATTCGCGCTGGAAAAGGCGGTGGCCGAATACACGGCGCGCCATGCGATCGGCGACATTCCGCGGCCAAAACACTGGTCGGGCTTCCGCATCGTGCCGCAGGCGATTGAATTCTGGCACGACAGGCCGTTCCGGCTGCATGACCGTGTCGTCTTCAGCCGTGACGCGAAAGGCGGCTGGGGCAAGACAAGGCTTTACCCCTGAAAGAGAGGCTCAGGCTTTCTTTCTGGTCATGAACGCTGTGAGCGCCGCGCGCGCCTCATCGGATTTCAGCCGCTCACGGAAATGCTCGCTTTCCTCGCCGATGCGGGCGACGAGGTCGTCGCGCGAGCCGCGCATCAGGTCGCGTGCGATCTTCAGCGCTTGCGGCGGCTTGGCCGCGATCTGGCCGGCCGCCGCCAGGACCGAGGCTTCAAGTACCGCTTCCTCGACCACCTCATAGATCAGGCCGGCGGCCTTCGCGCGCTCGGCCGAAAAGCCTTCGCCGAGGCCGAGCAACGCGAAAGCAGCTTGCTGTCCCAATATCCGCGGCGCCAGAAGGCTCGATCCTGCCTCCGGCACCAGACCGAGATCGACGAACGGCGTCCTGAACACGGTGCGTGGCGTGGCGAAGGTCAGGTCGCAATGCAGGTTGAGCGTCGTGCCGATGCCGACCGCGATGCCGTCGACGCCGGAGACGATGGGTTTCTCGACCCTCGCCAGCGCCATCAGGAAATCCCAGACCTCGGTGCCGCCATCGCCGCCCGTCGCTATGACCATGAAATCGGCAAGGTCGTTGCCCGAGGAGAAGGCGCCGGGCACGCCGAGGAAGACATGGACGCGGACCGCCGGATCGGCGTCACCCTCGGCAAGAGCCGCCGACATTTTCGCATACATGGCGCGCGTCAGCGCGTTCTTCTTGTCCGGCCGGTTCATACGGATGAGCTGGATGGCGCCCTGGCGCTCGACGAGGATATGGTCAGTCACGGTTTTTCCTTGTGAACGTCAGGTGGAAATCAGCGTTTTGCCGGCTGCGGCGAGACTCTCGGCGCCGTCGACAACGCGCTCCTTCAAGGCACTGACCTCGCCGAGCAGGTTCTCGGCGAAGAAGCGGCAAAGCGCGATGCGGTTGTGATCGGCAAGCGCCCCCTGCGCCAGATAGGCGCCGCCGGCGGCCAGCGAGATCAGCCTGAGATAGGGCGTCGCACCCGCCAGCGCCTCGTCCGACCGGCCGTCGGCCGCCAATTTTTGCAGGAAACGGGTCGCTTGCGTCAGATCGCCAAACGCTGCGTCGAGCGCATCGGCGGTGCGGCCGAAACCTTGCAGGTTCGATGTCCGCACCACTCCGGCCATCGCTGCCAGTTCGGCGATGTAACCATGCACATGGTCGCCGCCGCCGAGCGGCAATTTGCGCATCACCAGATCGATGGCCTGGATGCCGTTGGTGCCCTCATAGATCGGGGCGATGCGTGCATCGCGGTAGAAGGCGGCCGCGCCCGTCTCTTCGATGAAGCCCATGCCGCCGTGCACCTGGACCCCGAGCGAAGCAACGTCCACCCCGACATCGGTCGAGAAAGCCTTGGCCAGCGGGGTCAGCAGATTGGCGCGGTCACGCCAATGCGCCGCCTCATCGCCAGCGGACACCCGAGCCAGATCGATGGCGTGGGCACAAGAATAGCTGATCGCCCGCGCGGTCTGCGTCAGAGCCTTCATGGTCAGGAGATTGCGCTGCACGTCGGGGTGATGCACGATCGGCGCCATGCCGGCACCAGCGTAGCTCGCCGCCCTGCCTTGCCGGCGCTCATTGGCATAGGCAATCGCCTTCTGCGTTGCGGCCTCGGCGACCGCGACCCCCTGCATGCCGACACAAAGCCGCGCATTGTTCATCATCGTGAACATGCAGGCGAGGCCCTTGTTCTCTTCGCCGATCAGCCAGCCGATGGCGCCTGGCTTGGCGCCCTGAAAGCCGTCGCCATAGATCATGGTGCAGGTCGGCGAGGCATGGATGCCGAGCTTGTGCTCGAGCCCGGAACAGAAGACGTCGTTGCGCGCGCCCAGCGAGCCATCGTCGCCGACCAGGAACTTCGGCACCAGGAACAGCGATATGCCGCGCGTGCCGGGCGGAGCATCGGGCAGCCGCGCCAGAACCAGGTGGACGATGTTGTCGGTAAAATCGTGCTCGCCATAGGTGATGAAGATTTTTTGACCGAAGATGCGGTAGCTGCCGTCACCGGCCGGCTCGGCGCGGGCGCGCAAGGCGGCAAGGTCCGAACCGGCTTGCGGTTCGGTCAGGTTCATCGTGCCCATCCACTCGCCGGACACGAGCTTTTCGAGATATTTCGCCTTGAGGTCCTCGGAGGCGTGTTTGTCGAGCGCTTCGACCGCGCCCATGGTCAGCGTCGGGCCGATGCCGAAGGCCATGGCGGCGGAGTTCCACATTTCGAGCGCGGCGACGCCAAGCATGGTCGGCAGCGCCTGGCCGCCATAGGCTTCAGGCCCGGAGAGCGCGTTCCAGCCGCCATCGATCCAACGGCGATAGAGTTCCTTCCAGCCGGGCGGTGTGGTGACGGCAGCTTCCTTCAGCACGGCACCTTGCTCGTCGCCGATCTTGTAGAGCGGTGCGACCTCTTCGGTGGCGAAGCGACCGGCCTCACCCAGAACGGCATCGACCAGATCCTCACCGAGATCGCCGAACCTGCCGGCATCAAGTGCCGATTTCATGCCGGCCACGTGCTTGAGCGTGAAAGCGATATCCTCGACCGGTGCTCGATACATGCCGCTCTCTCCTCCTGATGCATCGGCCCCGCCGACTCTAGAGCCGGTGCCACTGCAAAACCATCAGCTTGTTGAGTGGTCTCCCATCTTCTTTTTACGTAAACGTCAAATTTTGTCACGCGGATTTTGCAATCGCGGCGGCGCGTATTAAATTCAATGATGCCGGATCAAATCAACCGGCGACAGATCAGAACCAGCAGACCGGAACCCCTGCCATGCTTGCCAGACCCGACGCCTATCGCTGCGTCGAATGCGGCCTGCCCTATCGGGCGGAGGGGTTCTGCTACCATGAAGGCAGACTGGAGCACGGTGCCGCCTATTGGTCGGATCGCGGCATATTGTGCTCGCCGCAATGCTCTCTCGCCCACCACCGTAAACGCGCCGCCGAAGGCACGCTGCGGCAAGAGCCCGCGCCCAACCCGTTTGGATTCTAGCCGCTGATGCGACGCCAGCTTTTCTGACGCCGGCCTCCGAAAGCAAATCATTAACCATGACGGTTCAGGATTTGCCTTTGATCAACGGGGATTCCCTGTTTTGAAAAGGACGGCGCGCCTCCTTCGCCGCACAGCGCTTCTCGCCTTGGCGGCGACGATGGCGCTGTCGACGGCGGCAAAGACTTCGGATTTTTCCGAACCCTGGAAGAACGCTGACCGCGCCCTGGTCGTCGACGCCTACGAGTACAATTCCATCGACTGGGCGCGACTCGCCACCGACAAGCGCATCGTCGCCTTCATCAACAAAGCCTCCGACGGCATGCCGCCGCCCTATTTCTGTTTGGGTGACGACACCGAGATGAAGCTCTGCAAGGCGCTGTGGAAACGCCATGCGGTGACGCGGGAACTGTTCCGGACGCGCCGGGTCGTTACCAAGGCACTTGGCCTGAAATGGGGCGCCTATCATCTCGCCCGCCCCGGCAATCCGGTCGAACAGGCCAATAATTTCCTCGATTTCGCCGAGCCTGCGCCGGACGATCTCATGGCTCTCGACATCGAGGGCAACGATCCTTCGCAATGGATGTCGCTCGACGATGCCGAGGAGTTCGTGCGCCAGGTGCATCGGCGCATCGGACGTTTCCCGGTGCTCTACACCAACGGCAAGACGGCCCAGTACATTGCCGACAACAGCTACAGATACAGGCTCCTGTCGCGGCTGCCGCTCTGGTATGCGCGTTACAAGTCCGACATCGACGTGCATTTTCCGATGGGCAACTGGCAAGGCTACGCACTGTGGCAGTTTTCGGCGCAAGCCAATTGCGGCCGTTTCCGCTGCCCTTACAGGGTCGCAGGCACGCCTAACGACATCGACGTCAATGTCGCGCCGACAGACGCCGCCACGCTACGCGCGCAATGGCCGTTCGGTGGGCTCATCGACGTGCCGCCCGACTATCTCGCATCGATACCGCTACCGGTCTCACGCGAAGCCGGCCTTGCCGGCAATGTCACCATCACCTACGCGTCCGTGGCCGCGCCGCCGACTTTCGAGGAGATGGTTGCAGCGCTGGGCACACGTTGGTCGCGTTTCCGCGACGGCTTCCGCATGCCAGTGGTGAAGACGGTGCCGCGACGGCCGGGTTTCGGCATTGTCCAATATGTCGCCTGGAAGCGGACCGAACAGCGTTCCCCCGCGCAACTCGACGCCGCCTTTGCCGCCGCCGATCCGCTCAGCACCGCTTCAACCGAGATCGATCGCGGTTTGCGGTAGACTGCCGTCTCCCAATACAGAATTTCAGCCAGCCTGCTCGCGCACCACGGCCTGCCAGCCGATGTCGCGGCGACAGAAGCCATCCGGCCAGTCGATGCGGTCGAGCGCGGCATAGGCTCGTTTCTGCGCCTCGCCGACCGTTGCGCCTGATGCCGTGACATTGAGGACGCGGCCGCCATTGGCAACCAGCGCGCCGCCGTTGATGGCAGTGCCGGCGTGGAAGATCTGGACACCGTCGCTCGCCGCGTCTTCGACGCCGCTGATGACTGATCCCTTTTCCGGCGTGCCGGGATAGCCCCTGGCCGCCATCACCACGGTGAGCGCGGCCTCGTCGCGCCAGCGCACCGACATATGCGCAAGCTGGCCGTCGGTTGCCGCGTTGAGCAGGACCAGCAGATCGTCCTTCAGCCGCATCATCAGCACCTGGCATTCCGGATCGCCGAAACGGGTGTTGTATTCGATCAGCTTCGGCCCCTTGTCCGTGATCATCAGCCCGGCGAACAGCATGCCGGAGAACGGCGCGCCAAGTTCTGCCATGCCGCGCATGGTTGGCTCGATGATCTCGCGCATGGTGCGCTCGACCAGTTCCGGCGTCATCACCGGGGCCGGCGAATAGGCGCCCATGCCGCCGGTGTTAGGGCCGGTGTCGCCATCGCCGACGCGCTTGTGATCCTGCGCGGTGCCGAAGGGAAGTGCTGTGGTGCCGTCGCAGAGGCAAAAGAAACTTGCCTCCTCGCCGGTCATGAACTCCTCGACCACCACTTCCGCGCCGGCAGCGCCGAAGGAACCATCGAAACAAGCATCGAGCGCGGCCTGCGCTTCGCCGAGCGTCATGGCGACGGTGACGCCCTTACCGGCAGCGAGCCCATCGGCCTTGATGACGATCGGCGCGCCCGTCTTTTCAACATAGGCCTTGGCCGAGGCCAGGTCGCCGAAGCGGCCATAGGCGGCGGTCGGGATGTTGTACCGGGCGCAGAGGTCCTTGGTGAAACCTTTAGAGCCTTCCAGCTGTGCGGCAGCCTTGGAGGGTCCGAAGACGCGGATGTTTTCGGCGCGAAGATCGTCGGCAATGCCGGCGACCAGCGGCCCCTCCGGGCCAACCACGACGAGGTCGATCTCTTTTTCCCGGCAAAACGTGGCTACAGCGGCATGGTCGGCTGTATCCAGTTTCACCAGTTCGGCCTCGCCGCCGATACCCGGATTGCCGGGGGCGGCATAAAGCTTCGTCAGCAGCGGCGACGAGGCGATCTTCCAGGCGAGCGCATGTTCGCGGCCGCCGGAGCCGAGAAGAAGAACGTTCATGGCCCACCTCTTGATGCCTATAATCCTGCAGAGAACCCGCTATTGCTCTCTGCGCGACGGGTCAAGGCATCAGGGCGCATTGATCGGAATTGCGCACGGGAACGTTATCCCCGGCCGAATATGGGAGCCGAATTCCGGCGCCCATATTCTGGCCCGCTTCAGCCCTGGAAGACGACCGGAAACCAGTCCTCCCGCAATTTCTGTCCCGGCTGCATGCCATGGCCGTGATAGGGCGGCGACGTGCGTCCCGGCCGCTCGATATAGCGCGCATCGTCACCGACCCAGCGCAGCGACAGCGCCCGGCGCCGCGCCGCGGTCAGGTTGCCGCGCGCGCCATGCGCGGTCCTGAAGTCGAACAGAATGGCGTCGCCCGGCTCCATTTCCCATTCGAGCACTTTCAGCGACGGATCGTTGTCGGGGTCAGGCACCGGCAGATAGTCGCCCTCGCCGGCATAGAAATTGCTGTCGTCGAGCCAGCGCACCGGCAGGATCATCTTGTCCCATTTGTGCGAGCCGGCGATCAGGCGCAATGTCGCCTCCTTCACCGAGTCGATGGGTATCCAGAAGCTTACCGTCTGCTGGCCATCGACGAAGTAGTACGGAATGTCCTGGTGCCAGGGTGTCGGCTTCTGCGTGCCGGGTTCCTTGACCAGCACATGATCGTGGAAGAACTGCGCGGTGCGCGACTGCATCACCGCCGCAGCCAGTTCAGCGGCGGGTGATTCCCGCACCACGCTGACGAATTCGGGAATGCGCTCCCAGTTGCAATAGTCGTCGAAGAAACTGCCGCGGCCGTTGGCTATGTCGGATGCAGTGGCGCTGCGGTTCTGCATGTTGCGCTCGATGCCGGCGGCGATCGTGTCGACCCAGCCCTTGAAGGCGCCGCGAATGCAGACCGCACCGTCACGCTGATAGTCGGCGATCGTCTTTGCATCGATTGTCTGGGCATCGATTGTCTGGGGGTCGGTTGCGGAAGCCATGGCGCTCTCCTTTTGGAATGAACCGACTATTGCAACCCTTATTCATTCAGTAAAATAATAACTCTCCATTTGATACATAGGACGAACCTATGAATGTGACCCTCACCCAATTGCGTTATCTTGTCGCCGTTGCTCGTCACGGCAGCGTTACGGGCGCAGCCAAGGTGCTGAACGTATCGCAGCCTTCGATTTCGGTAGCCATCGATGCGGTCGAAAAGAATTTCGGCCAGAAGCTGTTCGTCCGCCAGCGGGGAAGCGGCGTGTCGCCGACATCGTTCGGCCGCGCCGTCGTGACCAAGGCAAGACAGGTTCTCACCGAAACGGACGAACTCATCAGCCTGGGTTCAAGCAAATCGGCTGTCAGCGGAGAACTGGTGCTGGGATGCTTCGAGGATCTGGCACCGTTCTTCGCGCCGGCCCTGCTGCGCGCCTTCTCCGAACGCCATCCAGCCGTCAAGGTCGTCGTTCGCGGCGAGACGTTCGAGACGCTAGGGCGGCGGCTCGGCGACGCGGCCATCGATCTCGGCCTCACCTACGATCTCAGCCTGCCGACGCATTTCGCCCGCATCCTGCTGCGCGAACTTCGTCCGCACGCTCTGTTGCCGGCAGGCCATGCCCTGGCGGATTGCCCATCGGTCAGCCTTGCGGATCTGGCCGCCTATCCGCTGATCACCACGGACCAGCCGCACAGCTGGCAGCACATGCTCGACCTGTTCCGCAGCCGCGGCCTGTCGCCGGTGGCTGACTCGACAACAAGCTCGTTCGAACTGCAGCGCTCCATGGTCGCCAACGGTTTCGGCGTTGCGGTCAGCTATACCCGTCCGCATGGGGACCGCAGCTATGACGGGCTGCCGCTCATCTGCAAGCCACTGTCGGATCCGCTACCCATGCAGCGGATCCTGCTCACCTATGACACGCATCAGCGTGTGTCGAATGCGGCACTGGCCTTCGTCGAGGTGGCCAAAGGTTGGTTCGCCACCCGCGACATCTTTGCCTCGTGAAAGGCTGACGGACGCCGCTCCTCCGCTTGCCGCTTGACGGTTTCCGCCGCTGCTGCCACTCCATGGACATGGAAACTATCCAGTCGAAAGCGGCCCAGGGCCGTGTCGCCGATGCGCCGAACGGCCACTGGGTCTATCGCGTGCTGCCGCGCTCGATATGGCCCTATGCGCAGCTTGCCCGATGGGACAGGCCGATCGGCTGGCAGCTGCTGCTGTGGCCGTGCTGGTGGTCGGCTGCCCTTGCGGCGAGCGCCTATCCGCGTCCCGGCGACCCGCTGCTCTCACTGCTGCCGGCGCCCTGGTATCTCGTGCTGTTCCTGGCCGGCGCCATCGCCATGCGCGGCGCCGGCTGCACCTACAACGACCTCGTCGACGAGGACATCGACAACCAGGTCGAGCGCACGCGCTCGCGGCCGCTGCCGTCCGGCAAAGCGACGCGCCGGCGAGCATGGCTGTTTGTTGCCCTGCAGGCCCTGGTCGGCCTCGTGGTGCTCATCCAGTTCAACAGCTTCGCCATCCTGCTCGGCATCTGCTCACTGGCGATCATCGCCATCTATCCGTTCATGAAGCGGATAACCAACTGGCCGCAACTGGTGCTCGGCCTTGCCTTTTCCTGGGGCGCACTGATGGGATGGGCGGTCGAGTTCGGCGATCTCGATGGGCCCGCAATCATGCTCTATATCGGCTCGATCCTGTGGGTGATCGGCTACGACACGATCTACGCGCATCAGGACAAGGAAGACGACGCCATTGTCGGCGTGCGCTCGACGGCACGCCTGTTTGGCGACAACACCAAATCGTGGCTGGCAGGGCTCTATGGCGGCGCGCTGATCTGCTTTGCCATCGCCTTCGCATCGGCGCAGGCTCCAGTGGTGGCGCTGGCCGGGCTGATCGCCGCCGGCGCCCATATGGCGCGGCAGATCGCCGTGTTGGATATCGACAATCCGGACCAATGCCTGCGCCTGTTCAGGTCGAACAACCAGGTCGGCTGGCTGATCTTCCTGGGCCTGATCGGCGGCGCTGTATGGGTAGCACTGAAGCCGCTGGTTTAGCGGCTTCGCTTTTCTTGCATGTTCCCTACCGGGATCATGCTCACTCGCGCGAAATGATCTCCTGGCCGTCGATGACCAGCCTGAGACCGAGGTCGCCGGCCCTGCGGCGAGCGAGGAAGCGCGGGCGTCGGGTGTTGGACACACGGCCCTTGCGGCGATCCTGCGGCGGCAGCGTCTTGATGGCGGCGCCGAGCGATTCTTCCAGGGTGCGGGCGACGCCGTCCGACTCGATCAGCAGCATCGGCAGACGGTAGGCGTCGGCCCAGGCGCGCCAGTCGGCGGCGACATCGTCGAGATCGTCGGCCACCAGCAGCGGCACCGACAGCATCGGATCGTTGTGCAGGAGTTCCAGGGTCACCGTGACATTGCCGTCAGGGTCTTCCATGGCGCGGGCGGCAACGCCGCGGAACGCATTGGCGGGCAGAGCGATGATCGCCGGCACGCCGCTCATCTCGAGCAGGCGGCGGATCACGGCGCCGCGCTGGTCGATGGTGAAGGTCACATCGCCGTAGTCGTCGCGTGTCGCGTAGCTCACCACTTGCGGCAGGCGAAATGGGTCGAGGCGCATGTTGCGTCCCGCCCAGACTGGCTTCAGTCCGGTGTTCATAGGGTGGCCTTCCTGTCTGTCTCCTGAGAGCCGTGTCCGGTTCTCTCCGGGCCGGTTTTTCCAGCCTCGTTTGTATGGAGACAGTAGCGTGGGCTCCTTACCGCCCCGCTTAAGAAAGTCGGTTAAATTTTGCTGATCTCAGGGATGGTTATCGGAATCCCACCAGCCACAAGATGTCGAAAGGATCAGATAACCTTACCCGGATTCATGATGCCGGCCGGGTCGAAGGCAGCTTTCACCCTTCGCATTAGATCAATCGCCATGGGCGGCGTGGTGGCGATCAGTTCGTCGCGCTTCAGCTGGCCGATGCCATGCTCGGCCGAGATCGAACCGTGCAGGCTGCGCACGACGTCGTGCACCGCCTTGTTCATGGTGTGATAGAGAGCGAGAAACGCCTCGTCATGGCCGTCGACGGGCCGCGAGATGTTATAGTGGAGATTGCCGTCGCCCATATGGCCGAAGCAGACCACGCGGGCACCGGCGCTCACCGACGCCACCGCACCGGCGGCCTCCGCGATGAAGCGCGGGATCATTGCCACTGGCACGGAAATGTCGTGCTTGATCGACGCGCCCTCCGGCTTTTGCGCCTCGGGCAGCAGCTCGCGGAAATTCCAGAAGGCGTCCCCTTGCCCGAGACTTGCGGCGATGACGGCGTCGCCGACGAATTCCTGTTCGAGGCCCGCCGAGAGCACGTCCTCGATCAACGCTCGCGAATCCTCCGATGAGCGGCCTGATGAAATCTGCATCAGCACATACCACGGCCAGTCGTCGACCAAGGGCCGCACCACGCCCTGGGCATGCGCCAGCGTGAAATCGTATGGCCGCTTGCCGATCAATTCGAAGGCGGTCAGTGCTGCCCCGGCGCGGTCCATGGCCAGGCTGAACAGGGAAAGCGCGGCCTCAGGCGACGACAGGCCGACGAAGGCCACTTCGCGCCCCTTCGGCTTCGGAAACAGCTTGAGCACGGCGGCGGTGATGACACCGAGCGTGCCTTCGGCGCCGACGAACAGGTTCTTCAGGTCGTAGCCGGTGTTGTCCTTCTTCAGCTTGCGCAGATCGTCGAACACCTCGCCGGTCGGCAGCACCACCTCGACACCGAGGCAAAGTTCGCGCGCATTGCCATAGGCAAGAACGCCGGTGCCGCCGGCGTTGGACGACAGGTTGCCGCCGATCTGGCAGGAGCCTTGCGCGGCCAGCGACAGCGGAAACAGCCGGTCGGCAGCGTCGGCCGCTTCCTGCAGCGTCTGCAGGATGACACCGGCCTCGACCGTCACTGTGTTGGACAGAACATCGATCTCGCGGATGCGGTTCAGCCGCGACAGCGACAGGATGATCTCACGCCCTGAGCTATCCGGCACCTGGGCGCCGACCAGCCCGGTGTTGCCGCTTTGCGGCACGATCGGCGTGCCTGTCTCGGTCGCCAGCCGCATGATCCGGCTGACTTCGTCGACACTGCCCGGCCGCAGCACCAGCGATGTCGCGCCGTGCCAGAGCCCACGCCGCTCGATGAGGTAAGGCGCAATGTCCTGCTCGTCGCGCAGTGCATATTTGTCGCCGACGATCGCGGCGAAGCGATCGATGAGAGCAGGGTCGAGAGTCTCTGAAACGTCGGTCATCCGGGAAAACTATGTCGCTGGCTGTGTGTTGTCACGAGGGGCGGCGGCACGCGAGAGGCGATCATTGATCGCCTCTCCGAGACCGTCGAAGGGAACCGGCTCTACGGCGATGGTTTGGGCGCCACTGCGGTCGAGATCCTGCATGTAAGCGAACAGATTGCTCGCCGCTTCGCGCAAGTCGCCTGATACAGACAGGTTGAGGAAAGCAGCGGCGTGTCGCCAGCCTTGCGCCCGCTGGCCGCCGAAGCCGAGCAGGGCTTCGCCCTCCCCGACCGTGCCGGCGTTGAGCCGCATCGCAGCACCCGGCGCATAGTGCGAGGCAAGCATGCCCGGCGCCTCGACGCCGGCTATACCGCCGCGCAACAATTCCATGCCGACGGCCGCCTCGATCTCCTCGGCGGCAATGCCACCGGGCCTCAGTAGCCGCACTCTGTCCCCTTCGGCCTTGAGAATCGTCGATTCCAGCCCGACCGGCGTCGCGCCGCCATCGACCACCAGCTTTATCCGTTCGCCGAGATCGGCCGCCACCGCTTGTGCGGTCGTCGCGCTGATCTTGCCGGATGAATTGGCGCTGGGTGCTGCAAGCGGACGGCCGAGCCTGGCGATCAGGTCGCCTCCAAAGCCCCTCGGCATGCGCAAGGCGATCGTATCGAGCCCGGCCGTGACCAGCGGATGGATGCCGTTGCCGGGCCGATGTGGCAGCACCAGCGTCAGCGGGCCGGGCCAGAATGCCAGCGCCAGTTTCTTCGACAGCGGATCGAACAGCGCGAGGCGCTCTGCCATCGCCATGTCGGCGACATGGGCGATCAGCGGGTTGAAGCGCGGCCGCCCCTTGGCTTCGAAGATGCGCGCCACACTGATGCCGTTGGTGGCGTCACCGGCAAGCCCATAGACGGTTTCCGTTGGGATGGCGACGACATCGCCACCCCTGAGCAGCGCCAGCGCCCGTTCCATTGCCTCGCCGACGGCAAGTATTTCAGCCACGCTCGTCACCTCACAGATACCGGGTGCCTAGTACGATGGCGGCCGCTGGGCAAGTCGGCTGTTGGGCAGGCGATTGTCAGGCAAGTCGGGCCATTGGCGATTTATCAATTCCTAAAATGCGATGTTTCCACGAAAGCCGGTATCAATTCCGGTCCGCTATTGTGCAGCTTCTGGGCAAAGGGGAGCGGTCATCGTGTCAGTGCGTATCCTGTTGGGTATCATTCTTGCGGCGGCAACGGGTGGGGCCCAGGCCTCGTCGCTGGTTTTTCCCGGTGCGCCGTCCTCGACACCGTCGATCGTCAGGGTCGGTGCGCCCAACCAGCCCAGAACCACCGAAGCAGCCAAAACCAAGGATGCGCCGTCGGTGCTGGCACTTGGCGCAACGGAGCCCGACGTCACCTATGAAAAGGTAGCGGCGATCCCGGACAAGCCAGAGGCCAGGCATGGCTTCCAGCCAGGCCCGATGGTCATTCGTGGCGGCGTTACCGGTCCCGATTTCCCAGCACCGGCGCCAACCGCTGCACCAGCGACAGGTGCCGCGCCGGCCGCTGGCACGGCCCCGGCGACAGGCACTGCGCCGGCAACGGCCACAGCCTCCGCAGCCCCCTCGGGGAACGCCGAGAACCAACCCGCCCCGCCGAGTGCTCCGGCGCCGGCAGCAGGCCAGCGGATGCCTCCCAACGGCTATACCAAGTAGCCTTGGTTCAAAGACAGCCTGACATTGATGGCGTGGCTTGACGGCGGTCTGGCGCCCGGCGCACCATTGCCAGGCAAACGCCGTTTTCAGTTTATGTCAGCCGGGACGCCATCGCCTGAATTCGGCAAGCGGCCCTGGCAGACGGGATTTCATCGCTAGGGGTAAAGGGGGGTTGATCATGAGAAAATCTGGAATCGCAACCGCGGCAGGTCTTCTGCTGGCGTCACTGCTTGGCGTCGTCGCGGCTCGTGCCGACGATATGCTGGGATCCTATGTCGCGCGCATTTCCGATCGCGATCATCAGGCGAGTGACGGCTATGCGCTGGACAATGCTGCGCAAATGGTGCGGCAGGACCGCGCCAACTGGCACAAATTCCATCGCCGCGACCGCGACGACGAGGGCGATGGCTGGTTCAGGACCAACGACCAGCGTGCCGACCTGCAACGCATGCTTGAGCGCGGCGGTGCGATGAGTTCCTCCACCAAGCGCGCCATCGTCAATGGCGAACCGCTGATCCAGGTCGACGTCTACGAAAACAGCGTGCGCGTCAGCATCCTGGAAGACTGACAGGTCAGCATCCGGGAGCACTAAAAAGAGAGGGTCGCGCTGATCAGGCTGTGTGAAAGCACAGTTGGTTCTTTGCGTCGTCGCGGAGGTCTGCCGAACGGCGCGACCCTTCCCGACTCTCCACCGAGGCTAATCGATCGGGAACACCCTAATCAAAGCGAAAACGGACGTTCACCTCACAGGGTCGGCAAATGGTGTGTCGGGGTCGCTCACATAAAAGAGCACCATTCTTGCCGGTACCTTGGGATCGAGATTGCGTCCTGTCATGGCGACGTGTGCTGGTTCAACGAACACTTCACCGGCGCGCACGTGAACAGGCTCGCGGTCGTCGAGTTCCAGAGTGAAGGTGCCTTCGAGCATATAGACCGTTACCGGAAAGCGGTGCGAATGATGTGGCGTGCGATCGCCTGGATCGAGAGTGGCGGACAGAACGCGCACCTCCTGATCTTCTCCGCGCGACATCGTCTGCACGACCTCGCGATGAAGCGGGGTGAGTTTCGCCGCGCCGGTGTCTCGCGCTGATGCGGTGACGCCGACCGAAAGGCCCGCGATCGCCTGACTGACTTCCATTGTCTTGTGCATACGGCTCTCTTCGTCGAATGATGGCCGATCCTAGGCCGGGACCGCGGCAGCGGGCAGCAGCAAGTTTGCCGAACGGCCATGCAATGCTGCATAACGTCCGAATGTTCGATTGGAACGGCCTTCGATATTTTCTTGCAGTTGCGCGGCATGGAAGCACGCTCGCGGCCGCTCGGGCGCTCGGCGTCAATCAGTCGACGGTTCATCGACGACTGATGGAGTTGGAGCGCAAGGTCGGTCATGCGTTGGTGCGCCGCCACCCGACAGGATATCGGCTGACGGAACTCGGCGAAGCGCTGCGCCCGGCGATCGAACGGGTGGACGAGGCCGTAGCAGGAGTCGAGCGGCAGGTCCGTGACCATGGAAATGAGCTGGTCGGCACGATCCGTCTCACCTGCCCCGAGCCTTTGGTATCCCGCATCACATCATCGCCTTTGCTCGACCTTTTCCACGAGCGCCATCCGAGGCTGCGGGTGGAGTTCGTGATGAGCGACGGTTATCTCGATCTTTCGAAAGGGGAGGCCGACATCGCGCTGCGCTCCGGCGAACCTGCTGACGAAAACCTGGTCGGGCGGAAAATCGGCGATTCGATCTGGGCGGTTTACGCCAGCCAGAGCTACATCCAGCACAATGGCAGGCCACATCGTGTTGAAGATATCGCCGACCACTCCATCGTGGGATTCGATGGAATGCTCGTGAACCACCGAGCGGCGAAGTGGTTCGCCAGCGTTGCGCCCAACGCAAAGGTCGCAGCTCGCAACAACAGCGTTCTTGGCGTGTTGATGGCCGTGAAATCTGGCGTCGGTGTCGCTCCGCTGCCCACCACGATTGCCGACATGCACGATGACTTGGTGCAGGTCCTTCCTCCGGTACGAGAACTGACGCGCGGCTGGTACCTCCTGACGCATCCCGACCTGCGGACGACACCTCGCATCCGCGCCTTCTTCGATTTCGTTGTCGAGAAGCTGGACCTGGTCCGACCGATCCTAATGGGATGATCGTCGCGCCCGACCTGGAGCACAAGACAAGATGGATGATCACAGGCCGGTTCCCGACTCGAGGCGATCAAGGGAACCAGCACCGAAATGGCACTCTCGGTGCTGGTTTCAACATGGTCCGGAGCATCAACCTCCGGCCAAAGCCGAGTTGAAAGGTAGATGGCTGTGTCAGGCGCTTTGCCGAGACGAAGCGACGACGTTCTCATTCAGCCTGTGATGCGCCGCCCTCTCTCGACTGAACTGGATTGAAATCTCAGGCCGCGACGTCCTTGTCCTCGTCTTCTTCGGACTCGTCTTCGTCGGGTTCCTCGTCTTCGCCTTCAGCCTTCACGCTGTCGTCGGCGTCGTCTTCTTCATCTTCTTCGTCTTCGTCCTCCTCGTCACCCGAGAGAGTGGCGGCTTCGGCGTCGTCTTTGTCCGACTCTTCGCCGCCTTCGTCGTCCGACAGATCGGCGGCTTCGACCGCAGCGGCGGCGGCATGATCGAGGATGGTTTCGGAAGCGGATTCAAGCGCCACGGCGGGAGCCGGGGTTTCTTCTGTCACTTCGATGTCGTGATCGGAATTCATGGAAGCCTCCGTGGGGTTGGGGAACATGTCCCTTTTGCCACGGAGAGATCATTGTCATATGACTGTAAGCCGGCTCGGACGGCCGGTGGCAAAGAATACTTTCTTCGCCTTAACCTGCGATCCTGGAGAAATCCGCGACCTGACCGGTCGCCGCGCGGATGCGGGCGAGCAACGCCAGGCGGTTGGCGCGCACGGACAAGTCCTCGTCATTTACGAGCACATGCTCAAAGAATGAATCAACCGGTTCACGCAAAACGCTAAGCGCCAGCAGGGCGCCGGAAAAGTCATCGTTTTGAATCGCTTCGCCGGCTTGCTTCTCAGCCTGATTCACCGCCGCAAACAACGATTTCTCGCTCTCCTGACGAAACAGCGCCGGCTCAACGGTTTCGGCGACCGCCGTTTTCTTCTTCTCCTCGGCAGCCAGGATGTTGGCCGCGCGCTTGGTGCCGGCGAGCAGGTTTTTTCCATCCTCTGTGTCGAGGAAGGAGCCGAGCGCTTCGACGCGGCGCACGATCTGCAGCAGGTCGTCGGACTGCGGCGTGATGACGGCATCGATCAGATCGTGGCGTGCACCTTGGTCGCGGAGGTAGACTTTGAGGCGGTCGTGGAAGAAGGCGAGGAGGTCATACAAAGCCCCAACTTCGTCTTCTTGCGGTATCTGCCCCTGTTGATAACGCTCCAGGTGTTCGCCAACTTGCCCATCCAGAACATCGGCGCCAACTGGAGAACTCGCCGCGTGGGCTAGCAAGGATTTAGACAGGTCAAAGAAACTTAGTGACATTTTCGCTGAAAACGCCCTCCCAAGTTGGGCAGCACGGTGGAGTCTGAGCATCTGAGCGAAAAATGGGACCAGTCGCACATCCACGCCATTCTCGACCAAAATCCTGATCACCCCAAGCGCCGCTCTTCTTAACGCATAAGGGTCCTTCGAGCCGGTCGGCTTTTCGTCGATGGCCCAAAAGCCGACCAGTGTGTCCAGCTTGTCGGCGAGCGCCACTGCGATCGAAACCGGATCGCTCGGCACATAGTCGGACGGTCCCTGCGGTTTGTAATGTTCCTCGATGGCCGCGGCCACGGATGGGTGCTCGCCTTGCATCAATGCATATTTGCGGCCCATGGCGCCCTGCAGTTCCGGAAACTCGCCAACCACTTCGCTGGTGAGGTCGGCCTTCGCCAAGACGGCAGCGCGACGCACCAGCACTGGGTCAGCGCCGACGATCGGCGCCAATTCTTCAGCCAGCCGAGCAATTCGCTCCACCCGCTCGCCCTGCGTGCCCAGTTTGGCATGGAAAGTCACGCCGAGATGGTCGAGGCGGGCCATGCGCTGGTCGAGCGGCTTGCCCAGATCGAGCCCGAATTTTTTGGCCGATGCCTCGAGCTGGTCGAGATCAGGCAAATCGCCCTGATCGGTCGTCCAGAAATACAGCGCATCCGACAAGCGGGCGCGCACAACCTTGCCGTTGCCGTGGGCGATCTCCTTGCCACCGTCCTTGGCCTCGATGTTGGCGGTGAGGATGAAGCGGTTGGAAAGCGCGTCGTCGACACCCTGCGGCCGCGTGACAAAGCACTTCTGGTTGGCGCGGATGGTCAGCCGGATCACCTCGGCCGGAATAGCCAGGAAGGCCTCTTCAAACTCACCCATCAGCACGACCGGCCATTCGACCAGCCCGGACACCTCTTCCAGCAGCCCGTCGTCCTCGACCAGGTCGAGCCCGTTGGCGAAGGCGAGATTGCGGGCATCGGCAAGGATGATCTCCTTGCGCCGGTCGGCATCGAGCACGACCTTCGCCGCTTCCAGCTTGGAAACATAGTCGTCGAAACGGCGCACCGTAATGGCATCAGGCGCATGGAAGCGATGGCCATAGGTGATGTTGCCGGAGCGTATGCCGTCGATCTCGAAATCGACCACTACCGGCTCCTCGGTCTCCGGGCCGAAGGTGCACAGGATCGATTGCAGCGGGCGCACCCAGCGCAACGAACCGGGCTTGGCCGAGGCCGGCCCCCAGCGCATCGATTTCGGCCACGGAAAATTGCGGATGATGCCCGGCACCAGCTCGGCGATGATCTCTTCCGCCGCCCTGCCCGGCTTCGAAATATGGGCGACGTAGAAGTCGCCTTTCTTTGGGTCGGAATGCACGTGCGCCTCGGCGATCGAAGCAAGCCCGGCCTTACGCAGGAAACCCTGGACCGCCTGTTCAGGCGCTGATGTCGAAGGCCCCTTGATCT
Organism: Mesorhizobium sp. Root102; assembly: GCF_001425625.1. Taxonomy (GTDB): domain Bacteria; phylum Pseudomonadota; class Alphaproteobacteria; order Rhizobiales; family Rhizobiaceae; genus Mesorhizobium. The sequence goes on from NZ_LMCP01000001.1 coordinate 336,633, forward strand.
CTTCGCTTATGTCCTTCGAGCGCGCGGTCAGGCCCCTGATATCGAGCGTCAGACGCCGCGGCGTCCAATACTCACGCGCCGCCTCATAAGTCAGTCCCGCCTCGACCAGACCGTCGGTCAGCATCTTCCTGAGATCGCCCGCCGCCTTGCGCTGCATGCGGGCGGGAATTTCCTCGGAACGGAGTTCTAGAAGCAGGTCAGGCATGGTAGCTCCTCACCCTCCCCTCGATGGGGAGGGTCGGCGCGTAGCGCCGGGGTGGGGTGGCGGCGTCTCAGTGTCAAGCGCCCTCGGCGTCTTGCTGGCCAAGGTGTGATTTCCGTTCTTCCACCGCCGCATAGATCGTATCGAGCACGGAATCCAGTTCGTTTTTGATTTCATGGTTCCAGAAGCGGACGACACGGTAGCCCTGGCTCTCAAGCCATTTCGTTCGACGCTCGTCGTGGCGCTGCTGGCCGTCGAAACTATGGTGAGCGCCGTCCACTTCGATGATCAGTTTCGGCCGGTGTGAGATGAAGTCGGGGAAATATATGCCAACCGACGCCTGTCTGCGGAAATGGGTGCCTTCCACCGGAATGCGCCACAGATGCCGCCACAGCAGGCGCTCCTCGTCGGTCATTGCCGCACGGAGCCGTTGCGCGGACTGCAACTTGAACCGGTCGAGCTTCGGCATAGAAAACCGCGCTATCACCCCCACCCGCCGCTTCGCGGCGACCTCCCCATCAAGGGGGAGGTGAGAGGGGCATAGCAACTCGGCTGGCCGCTGTCACCCTTTGCAGAAATTTTGGCTGCCCTGTCGGGACGAGGCGATGCCACCCGTCCTTGGATCAAAGATTTCCGTGAACCGAACGCAGCGCTGAAGCGACCCACGCTCAGGCAGGGAACATTTGGCTCAACGACCATGAAAACGGCATCCAGACTTCTACAGATCCTCGCGCTCAGCGCCTGCTTCACCGCACAGGCTCACGGCGCCTTCTCGATGCCGGGCGTGCGGCAGGCATTGCGCACGATCGACGGTACCGGCACCCAAAACATGCTGCCGATCCACGCTTCCTTAGAGATGATGAAACGGGCCTGAAACTCAGGCCGCCAGGCCACCCGCTTGCGTCTTCAAAAATGCCTCGCCGCAGGCCTTCGCGAGATTGCGCACCCGCAGGATGTAGCTCTGCCGTTCGGTGACCGAAATCACACCGCGCGCGTCGAGCAGGTTGAAGACATGGCTGGCCTTGATGCACTGATCATAGGCCGGGAAAACCATGCGGTGCATCGGCAGATTGTCGTTCGACGCCGGCGCACCGGCATCGAGCAGCGCCTTGCACTCGGCCTCGGCGTCCTCGAAATGCCTGAGCAGCATCGCTGTGTTGGCGTATTCGAAATTGTGACGCGAATATTCCTGCTCGGCCTGCAGGAAGACATCGCCATAAGTGACCTTGTCGGCCCCTTCGCGACCGTTGAAGTTGAGGTCGTAGACATTGTCGACGCCCTGCACATACATGGCCAGCCGTTCCAGCCCGTAGGTGAGCTCGCCAGCCACGGGCGCGCATTCGATGCCGCAGACCTGCTGGAAATAGGTGAACTGCGACACTTCCATGCCGTCGCACCAGCATTCCCAGCCCAGCCCCCAGGCGCCCAGCGTCGGGCTTTCCCAATCGTCCTCGACGAAGCGGATGTCGTGCAGCAGCGGATCGACGCCGATCGCCGCCAGCGAGCCGAGGTAGAGCTCCTGCAGGTTGGGCGGATTCGGCTTCAGGATCACCTGATACTGGTAATAATGCTGCAGCCGGTTCGGATTCTCGCCATAGCGGCCGTCCTTGGGACGGCGCGAGGGCTGGACATAGGCGGCGTTCCAGCGTTTTGGCCCAAGCGCGCGCAGCGTCGTTGCCGGATGAAAGGTGCCGGCGCCGACTTCCATGTCGTAGGGTTGTAGGATGACGCAGCCATAGGCGGCCCAATAGTTGTGCAAGGTCAGGATCAGCCCCTGGAACGAGCGGCTGGGATGCATATGGGCGGGGATTTCAATCGTCGGGATTTCAATCGTCACGGGGGCCTCGACAACACAGGCTAGCTTGCCGGCACGTCCTAGAGACACGACGGCGAAGCGTCAAGCAAAGCACGCCGGTGCGGATCGCCTGGAGCGTGCGGGATGATGTTGAAAGCATTGCGAGGGGCTGGCCCATTGCCGGTCATGGAAGCCTGAGGTCTGTTCGATGCGTCGTCCATGTCAATGACAACAGGTCCAGCCATGCCCAGCCCGATCATCATCCGCCCCATTGCGCCCCAGGATTTCGACCAATGGCTGCCGCTGTGGGATGGCTACAACGCATTCTATGGCCGCTCAGGCGAAACGGCCCTGGCTAGCGAGATCACGGCGATGACATGGTCGCGCTTCTTCGATGCCTATGAGCCGGTCCATGCGCTGGTAGCCGAAAGCGAGGGGAAGCTTCTCGGCCTGGTGCATTACCTCTTCCATCGCAGTACGACGGCGATCCCGCCGAATTGCTACCTGCAGGACCTTTTCACCGCTGAGGCCTCGCGAGGAAAAAGCATCGGCCGGGCGCTGATCGAGGGGGTCTATGAGCGCGCCCAGGCCGCCGGCTCTGGCCGGGTGTACTGGCTGACGCATGAAACCAACCACACGGCGATGAAGCTCTACGACAAGGTCGGCGAACGCTCCGGCTTCGTCGTCTACCGGAAGATGTTCTAGAATCTGCTGAGATTATGGGTCGGAAACGAAAATGGGGCTCCGAAAAGAGCCCCGCTCGCAATCAAATAGTCGACTTCACCCCTTCGGGGCGGGCACCGGCAATGGCTTGACCTTCGGGGTCTCCTGCGCCGTGTTGGATTCGATCGGCGGCAGGCCCTTCATCAGCTTCTGCTGCAAGGTGGCCAGCACATCGGGATCCGGCTTCAGGTCGCGGGCCTGGTTCCACTGGAAAGTTGCTTCCAGCTTGCGGCCGACGCGCCAATAGGCATCGCCGAGGTGATCGTTGAGAACCGGATCTTCCGGCTTCAGCGACACGGCGCGTTCCATTTCGCGCACGGCGTCATCGAACCTGCCGAGGCGGAAATAGGCCCAACCCAGCGAATCGACGATGTACCCGTCGCTTGGCCTGAGGTCGACGGCCTTCTGGATCATCGCCAGGCCTTCCTTGAGGTTGGTGTTCATATCGACCCAGGAATAGCCGAGATAATTCAGCACCTGCGGCTGGTCGGGGAACAGCTCCAGCGCCTTGCGGAAGTTAGGCTCGGCCTTGGGCCATTCCTTCAGGCGCTCATAGGCGATGCCGCGCTGGTAGAAGATGTTCCAGTTGGCTGCGGTCGGCGTCTTCAGCACATCGACAGCCTTGTCGTAGAGATTGGCGGCCGAGCGGAAATCCTCCTTCGAGGAATAGACGCCGCCGAGCGCCAGATAGGCGCGCATGTCGTCGGGATGGGCGTCGACGAAGGCCTTAAGATGGGTGATCGCCTCTTCGTGACGGTCGAGATCGGCAAGGTTGAGGCCAAGCTGCAGGTCCGAAAGCTCTTTCAACGGCGAGGTAGCGGGGATCCGCCGATAGAGCGCAATAGCGCCCTCGCCGTCCTTCAGTTGCTCGGAAACGGCAGCGAGCTGCACAAGGGCGGCGTCGCTGTCAGGCCTCAGGGCGAGCGCATACTGCAGATAGAGGCGCACGAACGGCTCGCCGCCGCCACGGTTGAGCGCGGTGGCGAGGTCGAGCAGAATTTCCGACGCACCATCCGACGGGCCTGCAGCGAAGGGCGCAATCTTGTCGCCCTTGGCGATCATGCCGCGCAAGGCGACGATTTCCAGCTTGCCCGGCGAAAACGCCTCGGCCTGGTCGAGCACCGACAGCGCCTTGGCCTTGTCGCCCTTGCGGGCCAGGAACGAGGCGTAGGCCTGCGCGTTGCGCATCCAGGTTTCGGGAGCGGCACCGCCGGCGGCGGTGTCCTGCATGGTCGCGGCGTAGATCGCTTCGGCCTTTTCGGGCATACCGGACGCATCGGCGATCAATGCCCGGTGGAACGACTTGAACAGGCCGAACCAATCCGGCCCCTGCAGCTTGTCGATGGAGGCCATCGCGTCGGAGGCTTCGCCGGCGCCCTGTTGGGCCCAGCCGGACATCACCCCGGAGATCAGCCGGTCGAGATCGGATTCCAGCGACAGCTTGAGCCAGTATTGCGCCTTAGTGAAATCCTTCTTGTGGAAGGAATCAACGGCGAGTGCCAGGCGCGAGAAGCGCTCGACATCGGGAACTTCCTTGAGCTTGTCGGCATAAACGAGGGATTCGTCGAAGCGGCCTTGCGCGATCAGCGACAGCATCAGGCTCTGCTGCAGGCCGGTGTCGCTCGGGTCGAAGGCCAGTGCCTGCTTGTAGTAGGCGATGGCGCTGTCGAGGTCGTTGTCGCCTTCGGCGATCCGGGCTGCCAGATAGGCGCCCGAGAACGACGTGATCTTGACCGGTTCTGTGGTTTGCTTGGCATAGGCCGGCAAAGCCGAGATCGCCATGCCTGCCACAATTGCCAGCCTTGTCAGCCAGCGCGCACGTCCTTGCCGCATCGTATCCCTTTCAGCCAGGCGCCATCTCCGCGTCAGCGGGATCGACGTAGACTCGATCTTTCCAGGCAAAGCATGGCCTTTTTGGGGTCGTGCTTCAATCCGCCTCGAATTCACAATCCGGGCACCCGATTAACAAACCATGGCGACAGGCACCAGTTTTCCGATCTTGAATTTCGGCCATGGCCCTACTCGGAGCCGAACATATCACGGATTCGACCGCTGGGCTCGGCGCCAATATCAGCCCTCGCCTGACGAGGCAGACCGCTGCACCAGCGTGCCGCTATATCCGCCGGCCGCAATCGTGCTGCACAGCTCGTTCCACTCACAGCCGCCGCAAGCCTTGCGCACACGGCCAGCCGAAAACGCCCGTCGCATCCGGGCCAGGATCGCCGCGTCGAGATCGAGACGGGCGCCGACCCGGATCGGGCGCGCCAGCAACTCCTCCACATCCTGTGCCGCGAGCCGGTCGCGCTCGACGACGCTCTCGTTGAGACAATGCGGTTCCGGCTCGTCGAGCAACGGGGCGCAGACATCGTCGGGGCCGGAAACGAGGAGGATGTCCTCGCCCCGGCTCAGGCGGTCCGCGACGCGATCATAATTGGCGGTGAAGGCGGGAGTGTATCCCTTGCCCACATAGGTGAGCAGGCAAAGGAGGTGATGAGCGCGCAGCCTGATTGTCACGGATTGGCCGGTTTCGCCTTGCCGCCGGGAAGGGCCATGAGGGTCGCAGCACCGAGTGCCGATTTGAGCAGCCCGCCGAGGAGGAAGGGCAGGAAGCCGAAGGTGATGGCCTGTTCGGCGCCGATCATCACGGCTAGCCATGCTGTTCCGAGCACCAGGCAGGCAAGGTTGCCGAGCAGCATGGCGACGAAGGCAAGCACCACCCTGTTGCCGTTCCAGCCGCGTTCGGCGAGCCAACCGACAAGCGCGCCGGCAAGCGGGAAGGCAAAGAGATAACCACCCGTTGGCCCGACGAAAAACGACGCACCGGCAGCGCCTCCGGCCAGAACCGGAAAGCCGACCGCGCCCTCGACCAGCCACGCCGCGATGGTGATCGCGCCAAGCCGCCAGCCATAGAGCGCGCCAATCAAGGTCACGGCGAAGGTCTGCATGGTCACCGGCACCGGCACCATCGGCACTTCGATGTAGGACGACAGCGCCAGGAACAGCGTGCCGAGCGCGACGGCTCCAGCCTGCCAGGCCAGAGAACGATCCTGAAGCCGGAGCGGGCTGAATGACGGCCTGCTGGACGAGAATGCGACGTCTGTCATTGCGATTCCTTCGATCGATTGCAAATTATAGATAATTTCTGATTTCGATCTATTATCGAATCCACAAATCTGCCGAGATAGCAAGCCCTGGCTGAGCAAGGGGTCGTCCTAGCCGACGATGGCAAAGGCTTCGCGCGTGGTCCCGGAAGCTGTCCTGACCGGCTTGCGGCCGATCCATTGGACATGCCGCCCCAGCGTCACGGCCGCCGATTCGGTGTTTCCCTGCCGCAAGGCGGCGAGTATCGCGCGGTGATCCTGATCGGTGCGTGTCTCCCACTCGGAGCGCCATGCCGCGAACAGGAAACGGGCACTCGCCGCGTGCAGGTCGTCGATGGTGGCGAGGAGGCGCGGCATGCCGCATGGCGCCAGGATCAAGCGGTGGAAGGCGCGATTGGCTTCCTCCCACGACCTGACATCGCGGGACTTGTCGCCGGCCTTGGTCGCCTCCTCGGCGAGATCGAGAATGGCGGATGTCAGATGTGGCGCGGCGTGGCGCAGCGCCAGCACTTCGAGTGCCGCCCGCATTTCGGCGACCTCCTTGACCTCGCCCAGATCGAAAGATGCCACGCGCACGCCACGGCGTGGCTCACCGATGGCCAGCCCTTGCGCCTCAAGACGGCGGAAGGCTTCGCGCACCGGGACATGGCTGGTGTGGAATTCCTCGGCGATATGATCCTGCCGAAGCCTGGCCCCCGGCTCGATCGCGCCTGAGATGATGCGGTCCGCCAGCACCTTGCTGATGCGGACGGCTATGGTGTCGTCTGTGCCCTTTGCCATGTTTTATAGATAATTTGCGGCAGGGTAGCTTGTCGAGCCGGCGGGACCGAATTCGCAAACTTACTCCCCAGCACAGGCCAGAGGGAGCGTCGCGAAGCCAGCTTCAGTTCACCCGGCTGATGCAGAAATCGATGACGTCGATCAGCGCCGATTTCTGCGGCGTCGCTTCAAGCGGCGCCAGCGCGTCGCGGGCGATCTCGCCGAAATGGCGGGCGCGCCCGATCGTATCGGCAATGGCGCCGTGGCGGGTCATCAGGCCGATTGCCTTTTCCAGGCCGGCGTCATCGGTGACATTGTCCTCGATGGCGCGCTTCCAGAAGGTGCGCTCGGCCTTGGTGCCGCGCCGATAGGCGAGGATGACCGGCAAGGTCACCTTGCCCTCACGGAAATCGTCGCCGACATTCTTGCCCAGGTCCTTGCTTGTGCCGCCATAGTCCAGCGCATCGTCGATCAGTTGGAAGGCAAGGCCGAGATTCATGCCATAGGAGCGCAGCGCGGCACGATCGTTGCGCGTCGCCTGGGCGATGACGGGGCCGACTTCGGCCGCCGCCGAAAACAGCGCCGCGGTCTTGGCCTTGATGACGGCGAAATGCTCATCCTCGGTGGTTTCGAGATTCTTGGCGGCGGCAAGTTGCATGACCTCGCCCTCGGCGATGATTGAGGCCGCGCTCGACAGGATGTCGAGCGCTTCGAGCGAGCCGACATCGACCATCATGCGGAAGGCCTGGCCGAGCAGGAAATCGCCGACCAGCACGCTTGCCTGGTTGCCCCAGATCATGCGGGCGGTCTTCTTGCCGCGGCGCATGCCGCTCTCGTCGACGACATCGTCGTGCAGAAGCGTCGCCGTATGCATGAATTCGACCGCAGTGGCGAGCTTGACGTGGCCTTCGGCGGCATAGCCGAACATCTGAGCGGCGGCGAGCGTCAGCATCGGCCGCAGCCGTTTGCCGCCGGACGAGATCAGATGATTGGCGACCTCGGGGATCATCTCGACGTCGGAGCCGGCCTTGGACAGGATCAATTCATTGACGCGCCCCATGTCGGCCGCCGTCAGATCGATCAGATCCTTGATGGAGGCGGGCTCCCGCTTCCCGTTTTCGATGTTGAGAACGACACCCACGACAATCACTCCCGTCTTGGTATAACGCGTGCGACGGCACCCTTAGTCCCTCTACGGACTCTAGGGCGGCGGACATGGCCACGGCAAGTGGCGAATTGGCGCGGCGGCGATGACGGAATGTCAACCGACGCCGAAAGGCAGTTCCGTTTTGCCACGGAAATCCGCCTGCCCGTTTACATCAGCGCTGCAAACTGAGAGTTTCGCCCGATGATAGAGCTCATTCGCACCAACGACGCCGTCATCATCTCCTTTGTCGAATCGCTGATGCGCGATGCCGGCATCGGGTGTTTCGTCGCCGACCAGAACATGAGCGTGCTCGACGGCTCGCTTGGCATCCTGCCGCGGCGCGTCATGGTCGACGCCGACCAGGCCGACGCGGCACGGCGCATCCTAACGGATGCCGGCATCGCCAACGAAATCCGCGGAAAATAATGTCCGCCGCGCCGGCCACCCTCGTCTCGGACACGCCAGCCCATACGGTCGATGCTTTCCATCGCGGCCGATTCTGGCTGGTGCAGCCCAAGCAAGGCGGCCATCGCGCCGGCATGGATGCGATGATGCTGGCAGCATCCGTGCCGTCCTCCTTTGCCGGGCGTCTCGCGGATTTCGGTGCCGGCGCCGGGGCCGCCGGACTGGCGGTGCTGTCACGCTGCCCGGCCGCCGAGGCGGTTCTGATCGAACGCGCGCCCGAAATGTCGGCCTTCGCGGCGGCCACCCTTGCCCATCCCGGCAATGCCCATCTCAGCGATCGTGCCTCTGTGCTCGTCGCCGATGTCACCGTATCTGGGCGGGCTCGAGCGGCCGCCGGCCTCGCCGACAATGATTTCGACTTCGTTATCATGAACCCGCCTTTCAACGCAGCACGGGACCGCGCCACCCCCGATCGCCTCAGAAAAGAAGCCCATGTCATGGAGGACGGGCTGTTCGAAAGCTGGATCCGCAGCGCGGCAGGGGTGGTCAGGCCGCGCGGCGGGCTTGCCGTGATTGCCCGTCCCGAGCAGCTCGGCGCCATTCTCGATGCGATCGCGGGGCGCTTCGGCGATGCCCAGATGCTTGCCGTCCACCCTCGCCCCGACGCGGCGGCAATCCGTATCGTTGTGCGGGCAACGCTCGGGGCGCGGGGAAAGCTTGCCATCCGTCCGCCCCTGATGCTGCACGCGCAATCAGGTCATGGTCCCGATGAGCGCAGCGAAATGATCACCAACGGCCTCGCCTCGCTGTTCGGAGATTGAGCTATTCAGCCGGGCCACATTGCCGTTGGCCGGGAAATGCCTACATGCCTGCAACCCATCGACTGGAGACCGCGCCCTCGTGAAACGACTTATCAACCGCCTGCTGCCGAAATCCTGGCGCTCCACCGTCGTCACCATTCCGGTCATCCGGCTGCACGGCACCATCATGGCCGGCGGCGGCCAGTTCCGGCCGAGCCTGTCGCTGGCTTCGACGGCCGGCCTCATCGAGAAGGCGTTCTCCTACGACGCGCCGGCGGTCGCCATCTCGATCAATTCGCCCGGCGGCTCGCCGGTGCAGTCGCGGCTGATCTTCACGCGTATCCGTGACCTGGCCACGGAAAAGAACAAAAAGGTGCTGGTCTTCGTCGAGGACGTCGCGGCATCGGGCGGCTACATGATCGCGGTCGCCGGTGACGAGATTTTTGCCGATCCGTCCTCCATCGTCGGTTCGATCGGCGTGGTCTCGGCCTCGTTCGGCTTTCCGGAACTGATGAAGAAGATCGGTGTCGAGCGCCGTGTCCACACCGCCGGCCAGAACAAGGCGGTGCTCGACCCGTTCAAGCCCGAGAAGAAGGAAGACGTCGAACGCCTGAAGGCGCTGCAGCTGGAGGTGCACGGCACGTTCATCGATCTCGTCAAGGAGCGGCGCGGCACGAAACTGAAAGACGATGCAGACCTGTTCACCGGCCTGTTCTGGACTGGCATCAAGGGCCTCGAACTTGGCCTGGTCGATGCGCTTGGCGACATGCGCACGGTGCTCAAGACCCGTTTCGGGGCGAAAACCCAGCTCAGGCTGATCACGGCGCCGCGCGGTTTCCTCGGGCGCTTCGGCCTGTTCGGTTCGAGCAAGGGCTTCTCAGTGCCCGATATCGCAGCAGCCGCCGCCAGCGGCGTGATCGATGCGGCGGAAGAGCGCGCGTTGTGGGCACGCTTCGGGCTTTGAAAAGCCGACAAAACCGTCTAGCATGAGAGCCTTGAAGTCTCGTGCATGTCGTTTTCCCAAAACCGGATCCACTTTTGGGTGACATGCATCAACCGACCCGACCGGCCGCCTTCGCCGGCCCAGCGTGGGAGGAGTTTTGGCATGCCGCAGATCATTTTCTTCACCGTCGTTGGCGTCGCCGCCTATTTCGGCTACCGCACCTTCATCCGCGAAGCCGAGCGCGTGACCGCCAAGGTGCGGCGCACCGAAAAACAGGCGGCCAATGGGGCGATCGGAACGCTGGTCAAGGATCCGAAGACCGGCGAATACCGGCTGGCCAAGGACTGAGCATCATTTCGCATACCATTGTGGACACCGACATCGGGTCGCGTAGCTGGCACGCGCACGCCAAGATAAATCTTGCGCTGCATGTCACCGGCAGGCGCCCTGACGGCTATCATCTGATCGAAAGCCTGGCGGTGTTCACGCGGTTTGGCGACAGGGTCGAAATCGGGCTCGCCGACAGCGACGGGTTTGCCGTGTCCGGCCGCTACGCCCCGGCCGTTCCTCTCGATGCGAGCAATCTGGTGCTCAAGGCGCGCGATGCCTTGCGACAGGCGGTCGGGCACGAGAGAACACCGCCGGTCGCCATCCGGCTCGAAAAGAACCTGCCTGTCGCCTCCGGCGTCGGCGGCGGGTCGAGCGATGCGGCGACCGTGCTGCGCGGGCTGGTGGAGATATGGGCCCTGGACATCGACGGCATCGAGCTGGCACGGATCGGCCTCTCGCTTGGCGCCGATGTACCGATGTGCCTGGCGGCCAGGCCGCTGGTCGCACGCGGCATTGGGGACGAGCTGTCGATGGTGCCGGATTTTTCGGCGCTTGGGCTGGTGCTGGTCAATCCGGGCACGCCGCTCTCGACGGCCGAGGTCTTCGCAGCGCTTTCGCGTCGTGACAACGAAGCCTTGCCGCCGCTGCCACGCAGCATCGACTTTCACAGCCTGCGCAACTGGCTGGAGATCACCCGCAACGATCTCGAGCCTGCAGCGCTTGCCATGCAGCCCGCGATTGGCAGGGCGCTTTCCTGGCTGAACAAGGCTGGATCCGGTTTTTCGCGGATGTCCGGGTCGGGCGCAACCTGCTTCGGCCTGTTCGAGACCGGCAATGTCGCCAAGCGCGCGGCCGCCGAAATCCGCGGCCGCCAGCCCGACTGGTTCGTCGCGGCGACACGCAGCATCGCATCGGAGGGCGCTGATGGCCAGAATTGACGAGAGCCGTTCCTTCATTCCCGTGCGCATCGCAGTGCTGACCGTTTCAGACACGCGCGGCCTCGCCGACGACAAATCCGGCCAGACATTGGCCGATCGCATCACCGAGGCCGGCCACATCCTGGCAGCCCGCGATATCGTCACCGACGACCGGGAGAAAATCCGCGACAAGGTTCTGGCGTGGTCGCTGGACAAGGATATCGATGTCGTGATCACCACCGGCGGTACCGGCTTCACCGGTCGTGACGTGACACCGGACGCGCTGGAGCCGATCTTCGAAAAGCGCATGGACGGCTTTTCGGAAGTTTTCCACCGCATCTCCTACGACAAGATCGGCACCTCAACGATCCAGAGCCGGGCAACCGGCGGCGTCGTCAACGCCACCTTCGTCTTCGTGCTGCCGGGTTCGCCAGGCGCCTGCAAGGACGCGTGGGACGGCATCCTGAAGGCGCAACTCGACTACCGGCACATGCCGTGCAACTTCGTCGAGATCATGCCGCGCCTGGACGAGCATCTGCGGCGTGGCACCAAGGCTGGATAAACAGGCTCAGCGGATGACCGGCTCGCCATGGAATCGCCGGCGCGATGGCGGCGATACGCCGAAGCCGACTTCCATCATCAGCCGCGGCGTGCGCGCCGGCACGGTGCCCATGTGGAAGCCGAACGGGTCCTCGACGAAGCCGAGACCGGCCTCGCCAGTCAGCGTCACCGGGCTCTGCTCGCCATACACCTCCAGAACCTCTTGTGCGGGATGGCCGACCAGGAGGGTGAGTTGATGCTTGAGGCTGCGTCGCTTGTGGCTGCCCCTGACATAGACATGCGGACCGGTGTCGGCATCGACCGGCTTGAGATAGAAAAAGAATTTCAGCATGCGCCAGTCGTCGAGGTCGAAATGATACTTGCCGAGCGAGGCAAGGTTCTTGTCGGCATCAGAGGCAGCACCGGTCGGAAAACTCCACCAGACGCGCGTCGTGATCAGTTTTGCCTGGCCGCCGAGATAGTGCGCGGCAACATCCAGAAGCAGCGGATCGCGCTGGATGGCCAGCGCCGCCGGGCAGTCGAGGATGCGCTCGAAAAAATGCCCACTGAGCAGCGAGCGGCCGAAGCGCTTCTCGGCCTCGGAATGTTCACCCGGCATGAATTCGAGGCGGCGGTCGAAATTGCCGAAGCAAGGCGTGCGTCCGGCGAAGTCAGCGATCTCCTCGTGTATATCAGACGGCAGGACCAGGCCTGAAAACAGCCCGTCGGAGCGCAGCGCTTCGACCACGGCTTCACGCTCGACGCCGGCAAACATCGTATCCACCGTATTGTCGACTGGACGGGCGCGTTTTGCACCCAGCCAATGCATGCGGCGTCCAGGCATTGTACGCGCCAGCACGAACATCGGCAGCCAGGCGGGGTTTTCGCGAAGATCCTTGAGATAGGTCGGAATGCGCACGGCGATGCGCCGCAACAGGCCGCCGTTGCGCGCAATGGCCTCGAGGCTGGCCGTGCCGGAATTGTCGGGGGTTGTAAGATTCATTGGGTCCTCGACTATGAGAGCGCCACCGATGCCGCATCGGTGTTCACCACTCGGCATGACCCAAACCCAATTCACCGCTTCGGTTGGAAACTAACCCGGCGTCAGATTTTGTGCAATGCACAACGGAGAGAGCACCTGCAAAAAATCATTGTCGTGAGCGATGCTTCTGCTTTACCGGCGCTACCCAGATCTCGGCGTCGAGCCGCTTTGTCGCTAGGCCGCGGGCGATGGCCTCGGCGCTGCCGGCACTCTTGGCCGAGGCCGCGGCCTGACGCTTGCTGATCAGCAATCCGTCGGCCAAGGCACGGTTTCCCGAAAAGACGCGCGCCAGGAACGGCGTGCGGCTGCCGCGCGCCCGCGAAAACCGTGCCGGCATGGTTTGCCTGGCCGTATGGTCGACCACCACGTCGATCCAGCCCTCCACCAGCCGCGCGCCCGGCTCCAGCAGCAGCAGCCAGTCCCCCTTGCACTGGCGGATGCCGGCAGCAACGCCGCCAGTCACGTACTGACATCCGGCATGCTCGGCCACGTGATGCGTCTGGTCGGTGGAGCCCGTGTCGCAGACGATGACTTCACGCACGACGCCCTCGACCGCGCCGCCAATCAGCGAGGCAAGCGTGCGGGTCAGGCCTTCCTCGTCATTGCGGGTTTCGATGAGTACACTGAGCATCATTAGCCGAATAGCGGAAAGCGCGGCACAGCGCCAGTTACTGCAGCGCACCATAAAAAGTTCTTGCTTTGTTCTCATCGACAAAATAGGAATAATTTCATGAACAGAGCGATTCGACATAACATGGACAGTCCCTGGGAGCGGGCGAAGATGGAACAGATCGTGCGCGCCGACATTGCAGCTTTCGGAGCAGGAAGAGCCGAGATGGCCAATGCGATGATCGAGCAGAGTGGCGTGCGTGTCCGTCCGGACCGCAACCGCGGCAGGTCGGCGGGCATCAATCCGTCCGGCCGGTTCGAGCCAGTCAGCCGGCATGTGTTCGACGATGGCTGGAATTCGCTGGAGGAACTGCCGCCCTTCAAGACCGAAGTGCAGGTCGAGAAGCCGCGAACCATCATCACCCGCAACGAATCGCCCGACATCTCCTTCGACCGTTCGATCAACCCCTATCGCGGCTGCGAGCACGGCTGCGTCTATTGCTTTGCCCGGCCGACGCACTCGTTCATGGGCCTGTCGCCGGGCCTCGATTTCGAATCCAAGCTGTTCGCCAAGCCGGATGCGGCGCGCTTGCTCGACAAGGAGCTTTCGAAGGATGGCTACCAGCCGCGCACCATCGCCATCGGAACCAACACCGATCCCTACCAGCCGATCGAGAAGCAATATCGGATCATGCGCGAGATCCTCGAAGTTCTGGAAGCGCGCGGCCATCCGGTCGGCATCGTGACAAAATCCGCGTTGGTGACGCGCGACATCGATATCCTGTCGCGGATGGCCGAACGGGGGCTCGCCAAGGTGGCGCTGTCGGTGACGACGCTCGATCGCATGCTGGCCAGAACGATGGAGCCACGCGCGTCGACGCCGACCAAGCGGCTGGAGGCGATCCGCCAGCTTTCGGATGCCGGCATTCCGGCTTCGGTCATGGTCGCGCCGATCATCCCGGGCCTGACCGACCAGGAGATGGAACGCATCCTCGATTCGGCACGCGCGGCCGGCGCTCGTGAGGCGGGCTATGTCGTGCTGCGCCTGCCGCTGGAAGTCAGCCCGATCTTCAAGGACTGGCTGCTGCGTCATTATCCTGATCGCTACCGCCATGTGATGTCGCTGATCCGCTCGATGCGCGACGGCAAGGACTACGATTCGGAATGGGGCAAGCGCATGAAGGGCGCCGGTCCCTATGCCTGGCAGATTGGCCGGCGCTTCGAGATCACCGCAAAGCGACTCGGCCTCAATGCCGAACGGCGCACGCTGCGGACCGACCAGTTCGTTGTCGCCGCCAAGGATCAGTTGCAGCTGACGCTGCTTTGAGAATGCACTTCATTGCGGCGGTTTGATCTGCCGCAGCATAGGAATTCCGTCCGGCCTGCCCCGGCCTGCAGACGGTGCCCTCCCGGTCCGACGCCCCACCCGACCCGGAGGGACTTGCGGAGAATCGGAGCCGATGCGAACCTCGCCGCAACATGGCTCGCGCGCGTTCCGATTCTCCGCTTCTCTTTGAGATCATCGAGAAACCCGACTTCTCCTTCGAGACGAAGGCGATGGCGGACGGCCTGTGGCCGGTCGCCGGGATGGACGAGGCCGGCCGTGGCCCCCTGGCCGGGCCAGTGGTCGCCGCGGCCGTGGTGCTCGACCCCGCCAACATTCCGGACGGGCTCGACGATTCCAAGCGCCTCAGCCATTTGCAGCGTGAGGCCCTGTTCCTGCGAATCCTCGGCTCCGCGCTAGCGGTTTCAATGGCGTCGATCAGCGCCGAGGGCATCGACGGCAGCAACATTCTCAAGGCCAGCCTCGAAGCCATGCGCCGCGCGCTGGTCGGCCTGTCGGTTCAACCAAAGCTCGCCCTTGCCGACGGGCGCGACGTGCCACCGGGCCTGCCTTGCGCCGGGCGCGCGCTGATCAAGGGCGACCAGCGTTCGCAGTCGATCGCCGCCGCCTCGATCGTCGCCAAGGTTATGCGTGACCGCATGATGTGCGGCTGCGGCAACCATCACGACCGCTACGGGTTCGAAGTCCACATGGGCTACGCCACGGTCCGCCATCGCACGGCGATCGAAGCGCATGGCCCGGTGGCGCGGCTGCACCGCGTGTCGTTTGCGCCGTTTCGGCTTGGCGGGGTGGAAGTGGCGGAAGAAGAGAGCTTGGCCGGCCTGGATTGAGTTAAGCGGCTGCGACAGCAGTCTCCCCCCTCGAGGGGAGATGTCGCCGAAGGCGACAAGAGGGGGGCGGCTCGACTGGGCACCACGCCATTTTTCAGCAAGGAAGAGGCCAGCGCTTCACGCGCGGCGACCCTCTCTGGCCTGCCGGCCATCTCCCCCCTCAAGGGGGGAGATTACGATCTCGGCCGCTTTGCCAATCTGGTTTTCCACAACAAAAAAGCCGCCAGGTTGCCCGGGCGGCTTTCGATCATCAGGTCGGTTGGAACGCCTAATTCAGCTTCGACTTCACGTCCGCGAGCGAAGCCTTGAACAGATCGGCACCGGCCTTGGCGTCGATCTTGCCGGCAAGCAGCGTGCGTGCTGCCTCGACGGCGATATCGACGGCGCTGGCGCGGACTTCGCTGATGGCGTCGCGTTCGGCCTGTCCGATCTTCTGTTCGGCAAGCGCGGTGCGCCGGACGACATAATCCTCGGTCTTCTTGTGGGCGTCCGCTGCAAGCATGTCGGCTTCGCGCTTGGCGGCGGCAACGATATCGGCGGCCTCCTGCTCGGCTTCCTTGCGCTTGCGCTGATACTGGCCAAGCAGTTGCTGGGCCTCCTCGCGCAGCCGGCGCGCTTCGTCCAGCTCATTGCTGATCCTGGCTGCGCGGGCGTCGAGCGCCTTGGCGATCAGGCCAGGCACCTTGATGTAGACAGCAACGCCCAGGAAAATGACCAGGGCGACCGTGGCCCAAAGCGTTGCAAGAGATGTGGCGTCCATGATGCGCTCCTCACCGGGCCACGGATTTGACCGCGGCCGCGATCTCGGCCTTGCTGGCCTTGCCGCCGACCAGGGCCTCTACGATTGCCGAAGCGGTGTCCTCGGCAATGCTGCCGACTTCCTTCATGGCATTGGCCTTGATGGAAGAAATGCGGGCTTCGGCCTCGCCAAGCTTCGCGTCTAGCGCGGCCTCGACCTTCTTACGTGCGGTCTCGGCCTCGGCCTTGGCCGCATCGTTGGCCTGCTGGCCGATCGCGTTGGCCTTGGTCTTGGCTTCCGCCAGTTCCTGCTCGTAGGCAGCAACAGCGGCGTCGGCCTCGCCCTTCAACTTGGCTGCCTGGTCGAGGTCTTGCGTGATGCGATCGTTGCGGACATCGATGATGCCCCCGACGCGCGGCATCACAACCCGCTTGAGGAAGAGGTAGAACAGCCCGAAAGTGATCGCCAGCCACAGAAGCTGCGACGGGAACGTCGCCGGATCGAATGGCGGAAACGCGCCATGCGCTTCAGCAGGCACGCTGGTGCCGGAATGCGTGTCGCCTTCCGTTGCGGCATGGCTGGTATCGGCTGATGGCGCGGACTCTTGCGCGAAGGCAGATGTCACGAACATGGACTATCCCTGAAATTCAGGCCCGCCGCTTGCGCGGCCGGCCTGTCCAATCTTCCCGAGTGCTCAGCCGAACAGGGCCAGAAGCGCGATGAGAAGCGAGAAGATGCCCAGAGCTTCGGTCACGGCGAAGCCGAAGATCAGACGGCCGAACTGGCCATCGGCAGCCGACGGATTGCGCAGTGCGCCCGCCAGGTAGCTGCCGAAGATGTTGCCGAGGCCAATGCCCGCGCCGCCCATGCCCAGGCAAGCGATACCGGCGCCGATGTACTTTGCTGCTTCTGCGTCCATTTGTTCAACTCCTTTGGATCTAAAATTCCGTTGCGATTCCATCCGACGCCAATGTTGGAAACTCTCGGGCCGGAAACTCTTGGTCAGTGCCCGGGGTGCAGGGCGTCGTTGAGGTACATGCAGGTCAACACGGCAAAGACGTAGGCCTGCAGGAAGGCGACCAGCAGTTCCAGTGCCGTCAGCGCCACGGCCATTGCCAGCGGCAGGATCGAGCCGGCGACGCCGAGCGCGCCTAGCGCGCTCAGGCTGACGACGAATCCGGAGAACACCTTCAGCGTGATGTGGCCGGCGAGCATGTTGGCGAACAGACGAACCGAGAGGCTGACCGGGCGCGACACGAAGGAGATCACCTCGATCAGCACCACCAGCGGCAGCAGGAACACCGGCACGCCATGCGGTACGAACAGCTTAAGGAAACCGAAACCATGCTTCATGAAGCCGTAGACGACCACAGTTGCGATCACCAGCACGGCAAGGCCGAAGGTGACGATGATGTGGCTGGTGACGGTGAAGAAATACGGAAACAGGCCGAGCAGGTTGGCGACCAGCACGAACATGAACAGCGAAAACACAAGAGGGAAGAACTTCATGCCTTGCGTGCCGGCGGCGTCGCGCAACATGTTGCCGACGAACTCATAGGCCATCTCGGAGACGGACTGAAGGCGGCCAGGAACGAGGCTGCGGCTCGAGGTCGTCAGAAACAGAAACGCAGCCGCGACGACCACCGTTGTGACCATGAACAGCGCCGAATTGGTGAAAGACAGGTCGTAGCCGCCGATGTCGATCGGAATCAGCTTGTTGATATGGAACTGGTGGATCGGATCGACCTTGTCAGCTGCCACGTTCAAACCCCGTCAATGCCGCGTACGGCCTCGTTAGCATTACCGCACATGAAGCGCGGTCATTTCTTGTCGTCTTGGTCACGGCGCGATTTATCGCCCTGTCCGAATTCTGCCACAACGCCGGCGGAACGCATCACATTGAGCACTCCGGCGCCAAAGCCAAGCAGCAAAAACACGATCAGACCCCATGGCGATGTTCCCGCCAGACGGTCGATGATCCAGCCGATGCCGGCACCCACCACCACGCCAGCGATAAATTCGCTGGAGAGCTTGACCGCCTGGCCATACCCGGCCGCACCACCCGCTTTCGCGTCATCTTTCCCCTCGAGCCGGTCCGGCCGCCTTGTCGCAAGCGAAGCTTCAAGGTCACGCCGGCGGCGCTCGAGATCGTCGTCGCGGATGTCGGGCTCATGCTGCTTGCCGCGGCCGGTCTCTCCGGTTCCGTCTGGCCCATTCTTGTCGGCCATCGCAACCCCCCCTGCCCGGTCAGACCGTCACCGTCCGTCCGCTTCTAAAGTCGCCGGCAACATAGTTAGAGGGTTTGCGCCCGTCAAGCCACGGGCGGAAGTTCATTGCCATGTATTTTAGGCAACAAAATCAATTATTTAGAAAGGTGCGACATCGTGCCCGACGCAATGATGGGAATGCATGGCGCGAATCCCCCGGGCAATGGCTCTTTGATCGACTATGCGCCTTGCCAGAGATCAGCGGCTGTTGGTCGCTCAGCTCCAGCCGCCGCCATAGGTACGATAGAAGATGTGCAGACCGATCTTGGTCATCTTCTGCATCGTGCGCGCCCAGCCGGGATGGACATATTGGGCGTAGTAGTGGGTCGACGATCCGACCTCCGGGATGAATATCTTGCCGGCGGTGACAGCCATGGCGATATCCTGGGCGGTCTTGTAGGCGACCGGGCTGTCGATGCGCTTCTTCCTGCCGTCGCAGGCGAAGGAGAACTGGCAACGGTTGAACCAGCTGTCGTTCTGGTAGACGACCCCGCAGATCGAATTCGGATAGGTCGGGTTGCGGACGCGATTGAGGATGACCTGGGCGACGGCGGCCTGGCCGCGCACTGATTCGCTCCTCGCCTCGAAATAGATGCCGTTGGCAAGGCATGCCTGCTCCTTCTTGGAGAAGACACTGGCCGGCAACGGGTTCTGGATCCACGAATGATCGCCCTTGGCCATCGGCGGAATGAAGCGGCCGTCATTGGGCTGCTCGTCCTGAAGCAGGGCTTCGAAGGGCGATGCCTTGGCATAGTCGGGCTCGGACTGCGCATAGGCGGTCGCCAGCACGTCCGGATGATCATTGTTGACCAGCGAAGCCAGCATGGCCGGCACGCCGGGATCCGGCTTCTTGTCCTCGCGTGCATGGAACGCCGCGGCGATCTGGATTTCCTTGCCTTTGATCTGCGGCTTGGCAAAGGCCATCTTCAGGCCGCTGTCCATGCTGGGCCGCAGCAAGGAGGAGGTGCGCTCGAAGATCGAGCCGGCATTGAAGTTCTTCGGCGGCGCCACGGGAGATACCTGGACGATGCGCCCTTTCTTCTCGGCGCGCACAACGCGATCTTCATCGGGCGTGCCGCTGACCTTGCCACCCTTGCCGCGAAACGACACATTGCCGACGCCGGCCAGGTGGACGCCAGATCCGGAGATGGAGCCATTGATGTCGGAATCGACAAAGGGCATCTCGGCCGCATGGGTCGAGCCCGCGACGGATTTCTCGACATAGGAATTCCAGCGGGTGCTCGATGCTTCAAGGCCGGAGACGAGGCTCGTCATGTCCTGGTAGGCGGCGACGGTCGGAAAGCCGATCCAGATGCCGAGACCAATGACGAACGGTGTCAGAAAGCCACGTTTTCTCTCACCGGCGGCGGCAATCAGCCGCTTCAACACACGTCGATGCACGGAACTCTCTCCAGGAACGCTACAGACTCCACTGGAGAGCAAAATGATGCATTAACCTTGATGGGACGTTAACGGGTTCAATCGGGTTTTCCCGGTCGGCTCGAGGTCGTGGTTGCGAAGTCAGGCGGTTTTGCGGCCTGCATGTGAACTCAGGCCGGGCGCAGGAAGATCGGCCAGGCGATCAGCGGGCAGATGGCGGCCGCCAGCCAGACGCCGGACCACGACCAGACGTGCAAGAGCCCCGGAATGGCCACCGGGACCAGGAAGAAGCCGACGAAAACGAAGCTGTTGGCAAGGCTGAGCGCGGTTCCGACATGACCGGCACCGGCAAGCGTGGCAAGCTCGGTATAGGCGACGCCGTGCCAGGCGGAGACCGAAATGCCCGCGACAATCAGCACAACAGGAAGGACAGCCATCAGCAAGAACTGTCCGCCCGACATGGCGGGACTGGCCAGAACCAGCAGCCAAAGCACCAGGAAGGCAAGCGCGCTGAGCACACTGCACAACCGAAGAAACTGGCGGCGGTTGCCGTGGCGGTCGGTGAAGCGGCCGCTCCAGACACGCATGACCATGGCGCCGATCTGCACGGCGGCGAGGCTCGCGCTGATTGCTGCCGTTCCCAGGCCAACAAAGTCATGCAGGAACACGGACGCGAAGGTGAGCACCGCCACTTGCGGAAAGCAGAGCAGGCCGATGGCGGTGGTGGTACGCCAGACGTCGCGATTGCGCAGCGGCGCCGGTCCGGCGACCGCCGAAGCGAGGTGACCCTCGCCCGCCGCCGGCGGCTCGTACAGCCAGCGCCACGCGAACACGGCAGAAAGAGCGGATGCACCCGCCAGAACCACGAACACCGCGGTAAAGCCGAAAGCCAAGGCAAGCGAGGGCAGGATGAACGCGCCAAGGCCGCCGCCGAGCGGCACCGCCGTCTGCCTGATGCTCATGGCAAAGCCGCGCTCGTTTTCTCGAAACCAGCCCATGATGGCCCGGCCGCTCGAACCGTTGACGCTGCCGCCGAGCAGTCCGGTGACGAGCAGGCTCGCGGAGAGCAGCGTGACGTCGGGAATCCCGGTCCTTGTCGGCACGACCAGCATTGCCATGACCAGGAGCCACGCAGCCGTCGCGCCGAGCCCGATCAAAAGCACGCGGCGATCCCCCCAGCGGTCGGTGAGCAAGCCCCAGGGCAGTTCGCTGAGCGCGACCCCCAGCCCGAGAAGGCCGAGAGCCAGGCCGAGATCTGCATTGCCCAAATGATAGCCCTGACGAAGCCCGACCGCCGTTGCCGGTATGCCGGAGAAAGTGGCGGAGAAGCTGGCATTGGCGGCAACGCCGATGCCCAGGACCTTCCAGCGGTGACCGGGCTTGAATGCCCTCGCGGAGCCGGTATCGTCATGAAGTTCCGGCGGCTGTTGGTCAGTGCAATTGACGATGGCGGACATGATTTCATTCCCGTGCCGGGCCAGTGGTCTGGCCTTGACGGTCTGTCTCTAGCGACATAGTTTCGTCCTTAAAATCAGGAATTTTTAAACTTACCATCCTGAAAAACAGGACTAAGACTATGAGACGCGTGACATTCGACCTCGACGTCCTCCGCAGTTTCGTCACCGGCATGGAGCTGGGCAGCTTTGCCAAGGCGGCTGACCGGCTTGGGCGGTCGACATCGGCGGTCAGCGCGCAATTGAAGAAACTGGAAGAACAGGCGGCGACGCCGATCTTCCGCAAGTCGGGACGCGGCCTCGCCCTGACGGAGGCCGGCGAGACCATGCTCGGCTATGCGCGCCGGCTGATCGAGCTGAATGACGAGGCGGCATCAGCCATCCACGATGTCGAGCTTGAGGGCTGGGTAAGGCTCGGCCTGCAGGAGGACTTCGGCGAGGCGGTGCTGCCTGACGTGCTCGGCCGCTTCGCCCGGGCGCACCCCAAGGTCAAGATCGAAGCCAGGATCGCGCGCAGCCACGACCTTGCCGAACGGATCCTATCAGGCAGCCTCGACATCGCGCTCGCCTGGCACGGTGGCGAGACGCTGCCCTACAGCGAGCATGTCGCCGATGTGCAGATGCGCTGGATCGGCCCGGCAAAGCGCATC
The DNA here is from genome assembly GCF_001425625.1 of Mesorhizobium sp. Root102. Taxonomy (GTDB): domain Bacteria; phylum Pseudomonadota; class Alphaproteobacteria; order Rhizobiales; family Rhizobiaceae; genus Mesorhizobium. Next base: position 358,611 of record NZ_LMCP01000001.1, read on the forward strand.
GAGACCAGCCTGCGTGGCGGCGAGCCATTGCCGCTGGTGGCGCTCGAAGCGCCATGCCTCTTGCGCACGGTGGCAACCGAAACGCTCGACAGGGCGGGGCTGTCGTGGCGGATGGCCTTTTCCAGCCCGAGCCTTGGCGGCATCTGGGCAGCGGTTGCGGCGGGGCTAGGGCTGACGATCCGGACCGACATCGGCCTGCCGGCCAGCGTCAGCGCGATGACGCCTGAGATCGCCGGATTGCCGGCGCTGCCCAAGATGGCGTTGTTCCTGCATCGCAAGGACGCCGAGGCCGAGCCGGTGGCGGCCCGCCTCGCCGACATCCTGCTGGACGCCGCGCGGCAAGCGCTGCCTGAAAATACGCGGGCCGGCGACAGCAGCTTGCGCAACGTGGAGTGATCAGGAAGCGCCTTTCGAGCGCCGACGCTCATTTGCGCTTGTTCGACCTGCCGGCGAAGGGATTGTCCGAAGTGCGCAACGCAATGCGGATCGGCACGCCGGGCATGTCAAAGGCTTCGCGCAAGCTGTTGGAGAGATAGCGGACATAGGATTGCGGCATCGCATCGGGCCGCGAGCACTGAACGACGAAACCCGGCGGCCGTGTCTTGGCCTGGGTGACGTATTTGACCTTCAGCCGGCGCCCGGCCACGGCAGGCGGCGGGTGGTGTGCCAGGATGCCTTCCAGCCAGCGGTTGAGCTTGCCGGTCGAGACGCGGCTGTTCCACACCTTGTGGGTCCTGATGACGGCATCCATCAGCTTGTCGAGACCGCGGCCGGTCTCGGCCGACACGGGTACGGCCTGGAGGCCGCGCGCCTGGGGAAGAAGCCGTTCCGTCTTCTCGCGCAGTTCGGCCAGAAGCTCCTGGGGATGGTCGATCAGGTCCCATTTGTTGAAGGCGATCACTGGCGCACGACCTTCGCGAATGATCAGGTCGGCGATCTGCAGATCCTGCTTCTCGAAGGGAATAGTGGCGTCGAGCACGATGATGACGATCTCGGCGAAGCGGATGGCCCGCAGGCCGTCCTGCACCGACATCACTTCCAGCTTTTCGTGGATCCTGGCCTTGCGGCGCATGCCGGCCGTATCGAACAGTTTCAGGCGGCGGCCATGCCAATCCCAGTCGACCGAGATCGAATCACGGGTGATGCCGGCCTCCGGACCGGTGAGCAGCCGTTCTTCGCCGATCAGCGCGTTGATCAGCGTCGACTTACCGGCATTGGGACGGCCGACGACGGCAATGCGCATCGGCTTGGTGTCGTCATAGGTGTGCTCGGCATCCGGATCGGCGATATCCTCGCCGATCAGAACCTCGCCAGCCGCGACTTCTTCGTCTTCGCCATCTTCTTCTTCGCCAAAAGCGCGCGCTTCGCCGAGCGCGCCGATCACGGCATCGCGCAGGTCGGGCATGCCCTGGCCATGTTCGGCCGAAACCGGGATCGGTTCGCCAAGGCCGAGTTCCCAGGCCTCCAGCATGCCGCCCTGGGCGCCCTTCGCCTCGGCCTTGTTGGCGACCAGCACCACCGGCTTGCCGGACTTGCGCACGATCTCGGCGAAGGTCCTGTCGTCAGGCAACAGCCCGGACTTGGCGTCGATGGTGAAGAAGATCAGGTCGGCCTCGCGGATGGCGATTTCAGTCTGCGCGCGCATGCGGCCGGGCAAGGTCGAGGCGCCCGCGTCCTCGAAGCCGGCGGTGTCGATGACATCGAAATGCAGGTCGTAGAGCTTGGCGGCATGGACACGACGGTCGCGGGTGACGCCCGGCGTGTCGTCGACAAGCGCCAGCTTCCTTCCCACCAGCCGATTGAAAAGAGTCGATTTGCCGACGTTAGGTCTGCCGATGATGGCGACTTTGAAGGTCACGACGCACTGCCCGACCCGCGGATCAGCTCGGACATCAACGTTGCGCGCTCGCGGGTGTTGCGCGGGGCGCCGTCATCGGCGGCGATCTGGTCGAACAGCTTCAGCGCATCCTGGGTCTTGCCTTCCTTCCAGGCGGAAAGGCCGAGCGCCTCGCGCGCAGTATGGCGCAGCGTGTTGGTGTCGGATGTCAGCGCTTCGACACGGCTGGAGACATCGGCGAAGGAGCCGTGGTCCACAAGCAGGAGTGCTGCCCGCAGCCGCGCCATATCGCGAATGCCCTGGGGAATAGCCGTGTCTGCGGCGACTTCGTCGAAATCCTTGACGGCGGCGTCGATATCGCCCTTGTTCGCCTTGACGGTCGCACCGCGCATGCGGGCGAGCAACGGATAGGCGCCGTAGCCATCCTTCTCCAACTGATCGAGCGCGGTCAGGGCTTCGTCGTCCTTGCCGTCATTGGCAAGCTTCAGCGCCTGCGAGAACGCATCGCCTGAACGGTTGGCGCGCGTCTCGTCCCAATAGCGATAGCCGACGAAGGCGGCGGTGCCGAGCACCACGAGGATCGCAAGGACAATCAGGGCGGGGCCAAAACGGTCCCACAGCGCCTGCGCCTGTTCGCGACGGATCTCGTCGTTGACTTCACGAATAAAACTGTCGTCCGACATCTATCAAAACCATTCCTGCCCTGTCGGGCCTTTGTCAGCCCGCGTTTTAGCGAAATTTTGTCGGCATGGAAGGGGTTCAACCGGAAAATCGCCTATTCCCGAGGCAGGCAGCCGAAAAGGCCCATCGCACCCACGCCACATTTAGGCGATAGCCGGCTTCAAGACGTCCCCCAGAATGCAGATCAGATTGCCGATGTACCCTCCGTTGCGTGTTCTTGCGTTTTCCCTCGCCTCGTTCGCCACTGCCGGCGGGGCCTTGGCCGATCCACCGGCGCCGGCAAAGCCGAAACAGGTCGTCATCATCTCTTTCGACAGCGCCCGCGACATTTCGCAGTGGAAGCGCAGCCGGGCGCTGGCGCAGCGCACCGGGGCGCATTTCACCTACTTTCTCTCCTGCGTCTTCCTGCTGTCGCCGGAAACACGCAAGGAATACACCGCACCGGGCAAAAGCGCCGGCAAATCCAACATCGGCTTTGCCGCCTCGAAGCAGGAAGTCACCGAGCGGCTCGAGCAGATCGGCCTTGCCGCGCATGAAGGCCACGATATCGCCAGCCATGGCTGCGGCCATTTCGACGGCAAGGACTGGAGCAAGGCCGACTGGCTGAAAGAGTTCAGTTCGTTTGAGCACATTCTCGAGAACGCCTATGCGATCAACGGCATCGCGCCCGAGCCTGAGGACTGGCGCGATTTCGTGCGGCATGCGGTTGTCGGTTTTCGCGCGCCGTACCTGTCGACCAGCAAGACGCTCTACGAGGCGCTACCGGCGGCCGGCTATCAATTCGACGCGAGTGGCGTCTCGCAGGGCCCTGCCCGACCGACGGCCAGCAACGGCATCGTGCATTTTTCGCTGCCGCAGATTCCGGAGGGACCGAAGTCAAGGCCGGTGATCGCCATGGACTACAATCTCTATGTCAGACATTCCGGCGGCTTCGAGCGGCCAAGCAAGGCGGACGAGTTCGCCAACCGGACCTATGATGCCTTCCGCACGGCCTTCGACAAGCAGTATGCCGGCAAGCGCATTCCCCTGGAACTCGGCTTCCACTTCGCGCTGATGAATGACGGCGCCTACTGGAACGCGCTGGAGCGCTTTGCCGGCGACGTCTGCGTCAAGCAGGATGTCGAATGCATCAGTTTTCGCGACTATGTATCGCGCCAGGACGCTGCCCAGAAGCAGGCTTCGGTCGGCGGCTGAGCCGCCAACCGGTTTCGATTTCCAAGACCTCGGTTTTTAGGCCGGATCCTCGGCGCTCTGTCTTGCCATATAGCGCTGATCGATATCGGGCAACGGCTCGCCTTGCAGCGTCGCCTCGAAGGCGCGCAAGCGTTTGTGGACCGATTGCAGTTCGACGATGGTCGACCAGGAGGTGAGCAGAAACTGCAGCGAGCCGGTCACCTTGCCGAATGCGTTCGATATCTGGTTCAGCGCGCCGAACGTTATCTTGTGCGCCACCAGCGACGGCCCCAGGATCAGCAGCGAGAAAATGTTGTCGGCCTGCAGGTAGGTGTAACGGACGACGTTGAAATAGATGTAGTGGAAATAGAGCCTGAAATAATTGTGACGAACATTCTCGAACAGCTCGGCAGTGGTGGCCGGCTGGGCGCGGTCCGCATGATCCTCGCCGTAGACGAGTTCCTTGCGGTAGGCGGCTTCGACACGCTGGTTGCGGAACTGCAGTCCTGGAAGTCTCAGGCCGGCAACCATGACCGAGATCGTTCCGAACAGACACCAGGCAAGGGCTGCGACAACCAATGGCTGCGGGATCGCGCCGATAATCGGCAACTCGGTTATATGGGCCTGCAACTGGATCATGACCGGCAGGAATGCGATCAAGGTCATGATCGACTGGACAAAGCTGGAGCCGAGATCTTCCATGATCTGCGAGAACCGCATCGTGTCTTCCTGGATACGCTGAGAGGCACCTTCGATATGGCGTAGCCTGCCCCAGTTCTCGACGAAGTAGTTGTTCATCGCCGTGCGCCAGCGGAAGATCCAGTGGCTGACGATGAAGGCATTGACCACCTGCACATTCATGCCCACCAGCGCGAGCCACGAAAAATCGGCCAATCCGATATAAAATTCGCCGTTGGTCGACTTTCCAGTCCCCGACATCAGTCCCTGCACATAGTCGAAGAACGGCCCGTACCAAGCGTTGACGGCTACACTGACCTGCACGTTGAAATAGATGAAAAACAGGATGACCGCGGTCATCAGGATCGACCAGCGCTGCCACGGATGCGGCGAATACCAGCTCCAGAATGCGTAGAAGACGAGCACGCAAAACGCAAAGTAGAGATAAAACCACAGAAACGGCGGCGATATGAGGATGGCGATGCCGATGATGGGCGGCGCGCCGGCGGCGGCGGGCGGCAGCCCGAATACGGCTCCCAACTGCTCGCCGCCAAAGAACCAGAACAGGATTGCCGCAAGGCTCCAGACGGCGGCCGAAGAGAAAAAGAGCTTCGGCTGCGGGAAAAAGGATACGAACACTGTGGCGAATTCCTCGATCTGGGCGCAAATCAGCTGGCTACGGCGGGCATAAAGTCACACATTAGTTGGAAAGAAAATGCCCGTGCCCGATGCCTCGCTCCGAGCAAACCCATAATCATGGCGATTTTGGCGCAGCCGACCATGTGATGGCGCCGGAGACGACCAGCACGACCGCGGCGGTGATCGAGGCGAGGAAGAAATCGCCGGACATTTGCGCCAGAAACCCGGCGACGACCGGACCGATGATCTGGCCAAGGCCGAACGCAGCCGTCATCAGGGCAAAGATCCGCCGCGGCGCCTGCGGTGCCAGTTGTCTGGCCGTCTGCAGGCCAAAGGCGGTAATGGCAATGAAGGTGCCGCCGAGCAGCACGCCGCCAAGCAGTGGCCCGGTGCGTCCGCCGATGGCGACGCTGGCGGTGACACCGACAACTTCGATGAAGCATGCCAGCGCATAGGCGGCATAGAGCCCGGTCCGGGCAGCGATCTTCTGCCACAGCCAGGTCGAGGGAAAGCCGGCAAGACCGGCGACCATCCACACCATGGCCTCGAAGACGCGGCTGCCGCCGCCTTGCCGGACGATGGCGACCAGAAATGTCGCCGTCACCACATAGCCAAAGCCGAACAGGCCATAGGCAATGACGACCTTGATCAACGACCGATCCATCCGCAGTGCAGGCTCACGGGCGACTTCGCCGTTGCTGAGCGGGCCCTCGTTGACCAACAATGCCACGAGTACGAAGCCGCAAGCCGAAATTGCCGCCGACCACAGCCAGCCCGCCGACCAGCCTGCATGTTCGGTGACCAGCACCGCCATCATCGCCGCGGACACCGCGATGCCGAGGCCAACGCCGCCGAAATACCACGCCTGCAGGTCGCCGCGACCGGCAGCGTTTATGTGGCTGAAAACGATGCTGGCCATGAACACCATGACGAAGGCGCTGGCCAGACCGGCCAGAAAGCGAATGACGAGAAAGGCGGCCATCGCGTCGGTCAGCCCCATCAGCGCGGCAAGGACCGCACTGGCGCCAAGCCCCGCCAGCATCAGCAGGCGCTCGCGCCCATGCGCCCAGCCGCCCGCCGCGGCAAACGCGCCGACGAGGTAGCCCAGATAGTTGGCGGAGGCTATCCACCCGGCATCGGCCGGCGACAGATGCAATTCCTCCATCATGCCGGGCAGGATCGGCGTGTAGACGAAACGGCCGATACCCATGGCAACAGCCATGGCAACCATGCCGGCGAAAGCGAAACGCAGCGCTGTTGAGGCGACGGATGTCATTGCAGTGCACAATAAGTGCGCGAGCCGGTGAAACAATCCGCCTTTTGTTGGGCCAGATGTTGGGCCAGAACAGCGGCCGGGTGCCGTGATTGCCTGGACCTATGCTTAAATCGGAAGGCGTGTCATCCGCTCAGCAGCGGCCGCCGAAACCGGCATCCAATGAAGCCGTCTCGTGCACTGTTCGCCGTGCCGTCAGCCTGAACGGCACGTCGCCAAGCTCGCGCTCCGACATGGTGTTCAGCACGGGATGCGAAAGCGGATCGGTCAACCATCTCTGCGCCTCGCTCTCCCAGCGCGGTTCATATGGTGTGCTCGCGAAAAAGACCTTCAGCGACGACGACAAGATCCTCAGCATTTCCGGCTCCACAGGTCTGTCTCCCCTGATAAGGTCTGCCGTTTCGACATCTCTTACAATTGAGATTTCAACGGGGTCGGTTTAGAAAAACTCAAATGGCTATGCTCAACCGCGTCCATCTCAACGGCCTCCGCGCCGTCGAAACCGTTGCCCGTCTCGGATCGCTGGCGGCGGCGGCCGGTGAGCTCAACGTTTCCGTCAGCGCCGTCAGCCAGCAGATAAGCCGCACCGAGAAGCAGCTTGGCCAGGCGCTGTTCGAACGAACGGCGGGTGGTCTGTTGCTGACCGAATTCGGCGCCGTCTTCGCGACCCGCCTTGGTGCCGGATTTCGCGAGCTTGCCCAGGCCGTGGCGCTGGCCGACGAGGCGACGCAGTGCACCTTGGTGGTTTCGGTGGCGCCGGCTTTTGCCTCGAAGTGGCTTTTGCCGCGACTGTCGCGCCACTTCGACCGGCATCCCAATGTGCTGCTGCGCATCGACGCTTCGGTGCGTCTGGCCAATCTCGATCATTCCGATATCGACATCGCCATCCGGCTTGGCGACGGCAAATGGCCTGGCGGGCGGACGGAACTGCTCCTGGCGCAGGAAGTCTTCCCTGTCTGTGCGCCGGCGATCGCCAGAAAACTGAAATCGATCGAGGATCTTGCCCAGACCTGCGCGATCACCGACGAGCGGGCAATGATCAACTGGGAAAGCTGGTTCGAGACGGCCGGCGTTCCACCTATCACCTTCCTGAAGGGCGCGCGTTTCACCGACCCGATGCTGTGCCTGGAATCGGCGATTGCCGGCCATGGCGTGATGCTGGGCTGGCAATTGCTCGCCGCCGATGCGCTGGCCGACGGGCGGCTGGTTGCGCCTTTCGGAATCCGCGCCCAGAGCGGCCTCGGCTATTGGCTGGTGACCTCGTCCGCCAAGGCCGAAAGCCGCAAGGTCCGCGACTTCAAGGCCTGGATCAGGGAAGAGATCGAGGCGACCATGGCGCAGTTCGGGTCCGCGAATGCCGAAACCGCCGGTGCGATCGCGGTGGAAAGCACCGTGGCGCCGATCTATGGTGAGTCGGACATCAAACTACGGCAGGCAGGATCATGACCACACATTCGCGCGGCGTTTCCGCATCGATCGACCCGGTGAAGCTCGACAGGCTGGCGGAAGTCGCCATCAAGGTCGGGCTGCAATTGCAGCCGGGACAGGATCTGGTGCTGACATCCTCCATCGCGGCATTGCCGCTGACCCGACGGATTGTCGAACATGCCTACAAGGCCGGCGCCGGCCTGGTGACGCCGATCTTCAACGACGACGAGATGACGCTGGCCCGCTACCGCTTCGGCGCCGATGCAAGCTTCGACCGCGCCGCCGGCTGGCTCTACGAAGGCATGGCGAAGGCCTTTTCCAACAATGCGGCAAGGCTGGCCGTGCGCGGCGAGGATCCGTCACTATTGTCGGCACAGGATCCGGCGAAGGTGGCGCGCGCCAACAAGGCGAATTCGATGGCCTACCAGCCAGCGCTGGAAAAGATCACCGGCTTCGACATCAACTGGAACATCGTCGCCTATCCGGACCTCGCCTGGGCCAGGCAGGTTTTTCCTGATGATGCCGACGATGTTGCGGTCGCGAAACTCGCCGACGCCATCTTCGCCGCCTCGCGCGTGGATGTGGAGGACCCGATCGGCAACTGGACGGCGCATAATGCAGCGCTTCGCGGCCGCACCGAATGGCTCAACGGCCATAATTTCCATGCGCTGCACTTCACCGGACCGGGCACCGACCTGACGGTTGGGCTGGCGGAGGGCCATGAATGGATGGGCGGCGCCTCGACCGCCAAGAACGGCATCACCTGCAATCCCAACATCCCAACCGAAGAGGTCTTCACCACGCCGCATGCAAGGCGCGTCGACGGTCATGTCTCCTCGACCAAGCCGCTGTCCTACCAGGGCACGCTGATCGATGAGATCTCGGTTCGTTTCGAAGCGGGCAGGATCGTCGAGGCCAAGGCATCGAAGGGCGAGGACGTGCTGAAGAAAGTACTCGACACCGATGAAGGCGCGCGCCGCCTCGGCGAGGTGGCGCTGGTGCCGCATTCCTCGCCGATCTCGGCGAGCGGGCTGTTGTTCTTCAACACGCTGTTCGACGAGAACGCCGCCTGCCATATCGCACTCGGCCAGTGCTATTCGAAGTGCTTCGTCGATGGCGCCTCGCTCAGCCAGGACGAGATCGCCGCGCGCGGCGGCAACAAGAGCTTCATCCACATCGACTGGATGATCGGTTCCGACAAGATCGACATTGACGGCGTCCATAAGGACGGCGCCCGCGTGCCAGTCATGCGCAAGGGCGAGTGGGCCTGACCCGGAGGGTCCGATGGCCTTCGACCTGGCGGTTAAGCGTATCTACGAGCCACCCGCTCCCGATGACGGGCAGCGGGTTCTGGTCGACCGCATCTGGCCGCGCGGTGTCAGCAAGAAGGACGCCGCGCTGACGCTGTGGTTGAAGGACATCGCGCCGAGCGACGAGCTGCGCAAATGGTTCGGCCACGAGCCAGCGCGCTGGGCGGAGTTTCGGGAGCGGTATCGTGTTGAGCTGGATGGGAATGAAGAGGCGGTTGGGCGATTGCGCGGCCTGCTCCGCCACGGCAAGGTGACGCTGCTCTATGGCGCGCATGACGAGGCGCATAACAATGCGGTGGCGCTGGCGGGATATGTGCGCGGGACAGACTGAGGCGGCTGGAATTTCTGAGGCCGGCGTGAAGGAACGCGGCGGGGGCGAGTGTCGCTCTACTTCCCCACCGCCTGCTCATAAACATCCGGCTTGAACCCCACCAGAATCCGGTCGCCGACCTCCAGCACCGGCCGCTTGATCATCGTAGGCTTGGCCAGCATCAGCGCTTTGGCCTGCTTTTCGTCGAGGCCCTGCTTGTCCTTGTCCGCCAGTTCGCGGAACGTCGTGCTTGCCTTGTTGAGCAGCTTTTCCCAGCCGACCTTGCCCGCCCAGTCATCGAGCCGCTTGGCGTCCAGCCCCTCTGCCCTGAAATCGTGAAACCGGTAGGCTACGTCATGACCCTCCAGCCAGACGCGCGCCTTCTTGACCGTATCGCAGGTGGTGATGCCGTACATGGTGATCGTCAAAACAGTGACCCTTCGGATTTCGAATCTGATCGCAGATTACGGACGCGCCGCGCGCTTTGCCAGCGCTCTGCGGCGTGCGTTGTTTTTGCCCTTGCCAATACTAAGGTTTTTTCCTAAGCATATGTCGAGCCTTTTTTTGACAGCGCCTCGGGAGCGACCATGACAAGCCTTCAGACCGCAACTCCCGGCCCTCCACCCATCGACGGCATCTTTCGTGCTCTTGCCGACCCGACGCGGCGACGCGTTGTGGAGCGACTGAACCGCAGCCCAGCCTCGGTCAGCGAACTCGCAGAGCCTTTCGAGATGGCGCTGCCGTCCTTCATCGAGCATCTCAAGGTGCTTGAGATCTGCGGACTGGTGCGCTCGCAAAAGACCGGCCGGGTCAGGACCTATCAACTGGCACCCGAGCCATTGAAGCTCGCCGAAACCTGGCTGGCCGAACAGCGCACGCTGTGGGAGAGCCGCCTCGACCAGTTCGACGCCTATGTGATGACCCTCAAGGAGAAAGAAGAATGAGCTATCTCTTCAAGCCGGATCCCAGACTGGACCTGGTGCTGGAGCGCGTCATCGATGCGCCGCGCGAATTGCTGTGGCGCGCCTGGACGACGCCGGAGCATGTCAAGCAGTGGTTCACACCGAAGCCGTGGCTGATCACCGACTGCGAGATCGACCTCAGGCCGGGCGGATTGTTCCGGACACGCATGCAGTCGCCCGACGGCAAGGAGGTCAACGACCGCCATTGCTGTTTTCTCGAAATCGTGCCGAACGAGCGGCTGGTGTGGACGGACGCACTGCTGCCGGGCTACCGGCCGTCAGGCGAGCCGTTCATCACCGCGGTCATTTCCCTCCATCCGGATGGCCGGGGCACGCGATACACCGCCACCGCCATCCATCGCGACGAAGCAACCCGGAAGAACCACGAGGAGATGGGTTTCTTCGACGGCTGGGGCACGGTGGCCGATCAGCTTGCGCAGTACGTGAAGACGATCTGAACTTCTCACACGACGGCCAGGACGTCGTCCTGGCCGTCATGCTTGTTTTCAATCCGGGATCTAAGAAAGCAAGCTCCTAAAGCCGGTGGTATTCCGCCTCAATAATAGAAGCGCTCTTCGGTGATCTTGCCGTTCTTGACCGTGTAGAGGCCAACTTCATCCATGGTGACACGCTGGCCGGTGGCCTTGGGCGTTATGTCAAACTTGAAGCGCACCGCGAACTGGTTGCCGTTGACATAGGGGCCCTCGACCGAGCCGCCATGCACTTCGTTGTTCTCCTGCCACCACTGGCCTTTCTGCCTGAGAGCCTCCTTGCCGCGGGCGATGGCCATCGGCCCTTCCATGGCTTCGAGGCTGACAATATCGTCGGCATTGTACTTCTCGGCCGCACCCGCATGATCGCCCTGCTGGAGCAGTTCGGTAAAATCCTTGGCAATTTCCGCGATGGTCATCTGTGTTCCTCCTGTTCAGACGCACTGCAAATAGGGAACCGCCTGCCAGCCTGCCATCTACTGGTCGGTCTTAGCTGACAATACGTGTCAGCACGGTGGATAATGGCAAGGTTATGTGACCCGTACATTTGGTTGCGGACAGGAGCCAATTCCGCAATGCTGGCCGCATGTGCAACCTCTACAACATTACCACGACGCAAGAGGCGGTCCGTCAATGGACGCGCACACTGCGCGATATCAGCGGCAATCTTGAACCTTCCGTTGACGTCTATCCCAATCAGCCCGGCCCCGTCGTTCGCAACACGGCAGACGGGAAGCGCGAACTGGCGAAACTGCTTTGGGGGTTGCCGACGCCACCAGAGCGCACGAAAGGCAAGGCCGACTACGGCACGACAAACGTTCGCAATCCACAATATTCGCACTGGCAACAGTTTGTCGGGGTAGAGCATAGATGCGTCGTGCCGGTGACCAGTTTTGCCGAACCCAGTCCTGCACCGAGCGACAAAGACCCAGAAACAGGCATCCAGCGCAATTACTGGTTTGCCCGAGACGAAAGCCGGCCGCTGTTCTTTTTCGCCGGTTTCCGGACCCGTTGGCAGGGCGTGCGAAAGGTCAAGGACGGACCTGGTGACTTCGAACTATTTGCCTTCATGACAACCAAGCCCAACGCCCTCATCGCGCCGATCCATGAGAAGGCTATGCCCGTGATCCTGACCACGTCGGAGGAGACCGAGGCTTGGCTGACAGCACCGTGGGCAGAAGCACGGCATTTGCAGCGGACTGCGCCAGACGACGCGTTGGTCATCGTCGAGAAGCCAGCCACACAAATCAAGTTTCCGCGGCAGGCTCCGGCCCAAGGGTCTCTGTTCTAGGATGCAGGACCAGCTTTCAGCAGCTTCCTCAATCCTCGTCTCGCCAGATCACCCGGCGAACCATGCGGATTTCGACAAGGCGCCTGACTCGAATTTTCAAGCGCTCGGCAGCGCTCGGCAAAATTATGTCGGCGTCAAGCTCGCGAAGCTTGCAGCGCTCACACCGCATATGCCGTTCGACATCCCAAAAGGGAATGTCACCGACAAGCTTTGCAAGCTCGCCTGGCAGGTAGTGCCGCGTGATGTTGCAGTGCCGGCATCGAACACGAATGAGTTGCCCGACTTCGTGCGCGAGGCACAGGGTCTGCACATTTCGGCGCGGTCGGTTGCTCAGTTCCGGCATCGGCCAAACTAGGAATGTATTCCTCGCCGAGTCAATTCCTCCTTAGTTCCATGGTCTTTGTTCACAGCCGGCTGGAAGGTGTCCCCCTCAGGAAGGTGATCGGGACCTGCCCCGCGCGCGGTCGTGCTGCCGCCTTGCGAATGTTGTTGAGACTAGCTTGGCAGCACAGGGCAATTGGCGCCACGGCGCAGGCGGATATGCGCCACGTCGCCGGCGCTGAATTGAAAACCCTCGGCCTGGCGCGGCGCGTCGATGACAACAGGTGCGCCTTGCTCGAGTTCGGCATGCAGGCGCAGCGTGCGGCCGTGAAAGACGATGCTGTCGACGCGCGCCGGCGCGGTGCCAGGCACGGCCTCGGTCATCGCCAGCAGATCCTCCGGACGCACGCCAATGGTCCGCACCTCGCCTTCGCCGGGTGACTGGCCGGTTTCAGAAATGGCCTCCAGCGGCAAGGTGCCGGCGGTGAAACGCAAGCGCTCGCCATCGCGGCCGACAAACCGTGATTGCAGGAGATTCATGGTGCCGATGAAGCTCGCCACGAACTTCGTGGCGGGCCGGTCGTAAAGGGTGGCCGGCGGCGCGATCTGCTCGATGCGGCCCTTGTTCATGACGACGATTCGGTCGGAGATCGACAAGGCTTCGGTCTGGTCGTGGGTAACCATGACGAAGGTGGTGCCGAGCCGCGACTGCAGCCGCTTCAGCTCGACCTGCATCTGTTCACGCAGATGCGCGTCGAGTGCCGACAGCGGCTCGTCGAGCAGCAGCACGCGCGGCTCGCAGACGATGGCGCGCGCCAGCGCGACACGCTGGCGCTGGCCGCCCGACAGTTCGGAGACGCGGGCGCGGAGCTTGTCGGCAAGACCGACCATGTCGAGAGCGTCGCCGGTCCGTTTTGCCTGTTCGGCGCCAGACAGTTTGCGCAGCGACAGACCGAAGCCGACATTCTCGGCGACATTCATGTGCGGAAACAGCGCGTAGTCCTGGAACACGGTGTTGACCGGCCGGTCGAACGGCCGAAGTGCCGTGATATCGCGCCCATCGAGCAACACCTTGCCGCTCGACGGGCTTTCGAAGCCGGCAATGACGCGCAGACTGGTGGTCTTGCCGCAGCCCGAGGGTCCGAGCAGCGTGATAAACTCGCCGCTGATAATGTCGAGATCGACAGCGTCGAGCCCGACGATGCCGCCGGGAAAAATCTTCGAGACCGTCTGCAGTCGGACGAGTGGATCAGGCGCCATCGCGAACCTCGGACGGCTTCGTGGTGTTGACCCAAAGGATCTGGCAACGCTCGGCGCCCGGATTGCGAAAGGCGTGCAAAAGCGTGCTCTTGAACGCAAAACTGTCGCCGGCCTTCAGCACGTATTTTGTCGAATCCACCACCAGTTCGACCTCGCCGGCAAGCACGAAGCCGAATTCATGACCGGCATGGGCATAGGCCTCGGCCGTGCCGCCGCGGGCTTCCACCGTCACCAGCATACCGGTCAGCGTCGCGCCCGGCGGCGACAGCAGCGCCTTGGCGATGCCTTCCGACTTGACCGGAATTTGCCGCCGCTTGTCGGCACGCACGCAATAGAGATCGTTGGCCGCATCGTTGCCGTCGGCGATCAGCGCCGACGGCTCGATGTCGAGGGCGGCGGCGAGCGGCCAGATTACCTTGACGCGCAGCGAGGACATGCCGCGCTCGATCTGGCTGAGCGCCCCGATCGAGACGCCGGCTTTTGCCGCAAGATCGGCCAGCGACAGCTTGCGCTCCAGCCGCAGCGCCCGCACGCGCCGGCCGACGCGAATATCGGCATCGTCCTTCGGCTTCTCAGCCGCTTCGTCCAGCATGTCCATCCATTCGTCCTCGTTTACTTTACCCTTCTCCCCTGGTGGGGTGAGAAGCGGTTCGCGCAGCGAACGAAAAGCCAATAGCTTGGCTTTTCGAGCTTCGAACGCCCTGAGCCTGCGAGGGGCCGGGCGTGCTTAGTCGATCCACCCTGCCGGGCCCCCCGCTGCTTCGCAGCGTCCCGGCGTTCGCCGGCCTTTCATCGCGCCAATGGCACGATGACTTCGCTTACGCGAACCGGCTGCTCACCCCACAAGGGAGAAGGCAGGCCTCAACTCACCCTCCAGCCTTCACCTTCTCGAACATCTTCGCCAGGTCGTCATTCTGTTTCATCGGTCCGGTGAAGATGGTGGTCTTCAGCATCACTTCCGGGTCGGACGGCAGCTGCAATTTCTCCAGCTCTTCCTTCGGCACTGTGGCAAAGGCGGAACTCAGCGAGCTGCCATAGCCATAGGCCTCGATCAGGTATTTGCCGGAGTCGGCGTCCAGGCGGCTGTTGATGAAGTCATAGGCGAGATCGACGTTCTTGGCGTCCTTGAGCATGACGAAGCCGCAGGCCCAGGTCAGCATGCCTTCCTTTGGCTTCATGAACTCGACCGGCACGCCCTGCTTCTTCAGCGAGGTGGCGGAAGCGTTCCAGGTCATGGCGGCGACCAATTGGCCGCTGGCCAGCGCCTGTTCGACCGAGGTCATGTCGGTGGTGTAGTTGGAGAGCAGCGGGCGCTGTTCGCGCAGTTTCTCGGCCACCTTGTCCATCTCGGCGGGCGTCATGTCGAACGGATTGACGCCGGCCAGAAGTGCCGCAACGATCGGCGTGTCATGCACGGCGTCGATGGTCGCCATGCGGCCGGCATACTGCTTGTCCCACAGCAGGTTCCAGCTCGCTTCCGGATTCTTCACCAGATCGGTGCGGTAGAGGATCGAGGTGTTGCCCCAGTCCCACGGCACCATCCAGACCTTGCCGTCGCCGGCCTGCAGGTCGGGCAGGTTCTTGAACACCGGGAAGATCGAATCCCAGTTCTTGATGCGCTTGGTGTCGATCGGCTGCAGCAGGCCTTCCTTGTTCCAGCGCGCCACCTTGTCATAGCAGGGATGCGCAATGTCGGGGCGGAAGCCGGCCTTGACCTTGGTGAAGGCATCGTCGTCGTCGCCGAAGATGGAGGCCTCGACGCCATCGGTATGCGCGGCGAGGAAGCTCTTGTTGAAATCGGGCAGTTCGTAGCCCGACCAAGTGAAATATTGCAGCTTGTCGCCGGCGGAAGCGACGGTCGACGATAGCGCCAATGCCAGGGCGGCGAGGCCGACCCGGGCCGTCTTTCCGGATATCAGGTCGAATGCCATTGCAGTTCTCCTCTCTTGGTTTGATTTGGTTGTGATGGATCCGCGGGTCTTGGCGCCGTGGCGGACAGGCCGCGATGGCGCAGGATTTCGGCTGCTGCGGCGATCACGAAGGACACCGCCAGGATCGACGTGCCCAGCGCCATGACCGTCGGCAGCGACCTTGGAAAACGCAGCTGGCTCCAGATGTAGAGCGGCAGCGTCGGCTCGGTGCCGGCCAGGAAGAAGACGACGATGAATTCGTCGAAGGAGATCAGGAAGGCCAGCATGAAGGCCGAAACGATGGCCGGCAGGCTGAGCGGCAGCATGACCCGCCGGAAGGTCGTCCAGTCGGAGGCACCGAGATCGAGAGCCGCCTCGCGAATGGTTTTCGGGATGGCGGCGAAGCGGCTGCGCATGATCACCACGGTCGTCGGCAGCGCCACCAATATGTGGCCGAGAACGATGGCGATGCGCGATGGCCCCAGACCGATGAGGTTGATAAGGATCAGCAGCGATATGCCGACGATGACACCCGGGATCAGGATCGGCAGCCGGGCGATGGCGCTGATGGTGGCGGCCAGCGGCGAGCGGCCATAGAGGTCCATATAGGATACAGTGATGCCGCACAGCGTAGCACCCGTGGCTGCAATGACACCGATGACGAGGCTGTTCAAGAGCGCACTGGTCAGCGCCGAATTGCCGAACAAAGTCGCGTACCATTGCACGGTAAAGCCTTGCAGCGGAAACGCTGCCTGGATCGAGTTGTTGAAGGAAAACAGCGGGATCAGCAGGACCGGCAGATAGAGAAAGACCAGATAGGCAATGACATAGACGCCAAGCCAGCCGCCGCCTCGCTGTGTGTGCCGCCCCTCGCTCATGTGCGGCTGCCAAATCTGCGGTCGGCGATGCGCGCAACCAGCACCACGGCAAGGATGACCAGCATGACGGCGACGGAGAGTGCTGCGCCGAACGGCCAGTCATTGGCCTTGCCGAATTGCGCCTGGATCAGTGTACCGATCATGGTGCTGGCCGGACCGCCGACGAGAGCCGGCGTGACATAATCGCCAACCGTCGGCACGAAGACGACGAGTGCGGCTGCCAGCACGCCCGGCATCGAATTGGGCAACACGACACGGCGGAAAGAGGTGAACGGCCGCGCACCAAGATCGGAAGCGGCCTCGACCAGCGATTTCGGGATCGTGTCCAGCGCCACATAGATCGGCAGGATGGCGAACGGCGCATAGGCGTGCGCGAGCGTGACGACGACGGCGGCCGGCGTGTTGAGAAAGGCCAATGTCGGCTCGGACCAGATGCCGCTTTCGATCAGCGCCGAGTTCAGTACGCCGTTATAGGCGAGCACGATCTTCCAGGCGAAGACGCGCAGAAGATAGCTGGTCCAGAACGGCAGCGTCACCAGGAACAGCAGCAGGCCGCGCCGCCGGCCGGCGTGGAAGGCAAGGTAGTAGGCGACGGGATAGGCAGTAACGACCGTGGCCAGCGTGACCAGAGCGGCAATGACCAGCGAGCGCAGCGTCACCGTCCAGTACAGCGGATCGGACACCACCGTGACAAAATTCGCCGCGGTGAAACCGGCGCCGAGCAGCGAACCGTCATTGGTGCGGAAGGCGAGGAAAAGCACAAGGCCAAGGGCAAACAGGATCAGCAGGAAAGTGACCAGAGCGCCCGGCAGCAGCATGGCGGCCCGGAAGCCCGAAGAAGACCGGGCCTCTGGCGCTGATGTTGCAACTAGGGTCGACATCGACCTGCCTATCGGAATTTTGAAATTACCTTAGAATTTTTCATATTCATGAAACTGTCAAGAGGAATCTCCCAAACGGAATCCCAATGACGGGAATCCCCTTGGTCAGCGCTCCAGCGCATCGAGCAAGCGATACCAGGCGATGGTCGCGGCGACGCCGACCTGGCGGAAGGCGTGGAACGGGATCGGCCGGATCGGTGAAAGCGGGAACGGCAATTGCCTGGCGTCGCCACCTTGGAGATAACCAGCGATGCGCTCGCCAAGCGCGGTCATCAGGCCGACACCACGGCCCTGGCAACCGACCACAGCCAGCAGGCCCTGCTCGAGCTCGTGGATGTGCGGCAGATGGTCCGGCGTCATCGCCACCCGACCGAACCAGCGCTTCTCGATGGCGACACCGGACAGCGAGGGATAGAGCCGTGCCAGCGCGCGCTCGAGATGCGCCCAGTCGCCAGCGCTCGTCGGCAGCGCCATGCGACCCCGTCCGCCAAGCACCAGCCGGCCGTCGGCGCTCTTGCGGTAGTAGACGAGGATGCGACGGGAGTCCGACACCGCCTGCCCTTCCGGCAGGATCGTTGCGGCCAGGTTGGGCGACAGCGGCGCTGTGGCGATCTGAAAGGAATGTAGCGGAACGATCGTCTGGGCGAGACCGGGGATCAGGCCATCCGTATAGGCGTTGGTCGCCAGCACGACTACTCTTGCCTGCAACTCGGTCCCGTTTTCGGTCGAAATACGCCAAATACCGGCGGCATTGGTAAGCCGTACGACCTTCTGGCGCTCGGCTATCCTCACTCCAGCCGCGGCCGCGACACGCGCGAGTTCCGACGTATAGGCGAGCGGATCGATCACACCGGCGCGGCGGTCGAGCCAGCCGCCGAGATAGCCCTGTGCGCCGGTCCTGGCTGCGATCTCCGCCGCGCTCAGAAGCTGGACATCGGCGCCGCGCGCCCGCCATTGCCGGTCACGGTTCGCCGCCGCCTTCAGCGCGACCTCGGTGTGCGCCGCCTGGATCCAGCCATTGCGAACGAACGGCACAGCCAGTTTTTCGTCGCGGATCAGTTCGAAGACCGCATCGGCGGTCGAGGCGGCAAAATCGACAAGCGCCTCGCCGCGCTCCGGGCCATAATGCTCCAACAGCCATTCCGGATCATACTTCAGGCCGGGAATGACCTGGCCGCCATTGAGGCCCGATGCACCCTGGCCGATTTCGCCGGCTTCCAGCACCTGCACCGACATGCCAAGCCGGGCAGCATGCAAAGCCGTCGACAGACCCATGATGCCGCCGCCGACAATGACGACATCGGCCTTTTCACCACTGGGAAAAAGCGACTGAAATCTGGAAGCCGCCTGCGGCTTGCGCCAGATCGGATCGGAGAATGGTGCGGGCAAGGGTCACCTGGGATTCATTGCAAAATGAAAATCCTAGATGTCATTTCATCATTTTGAAAGTGGGTTTTAGTCTGGCGACTTGCAGATCTCGCCGAGGGTTTCCCGGCACTGCGAGTTGCATCGGATGAAAAAACCCATCTCTCATCCGAACCGATTGGCCGGCGTGCCCCGAACGCCGGTCCGCACCGCAAACAACCCGCCCTCTTGCGGATTTGCCTGCAAGTGCTCCCTGCTCATGGTAAATCGCGCCGACGTGACGAAGAGAGTATCGAAATTCTCGCCACCAAAAGCGCAACTCGTCGGCCAGCTGCAGGGCAGATCCACGACTTTGTCGAGAACTCCACCGGGAGAAATGCGGACGAGGCAGCCGCCGCCCGCAACGCGGCAATTCCAGACATAGCCCTCCGCATCCACGCACGACCCATCTGGCAGACCGCGCGGAAAGTCCGAGAAGAAAAGGCGCCTGTCGGTTATTCGCGATTGCACCCTATCCCAGCGATAGCTGAATATCTGGTTCTTCATCGTGTCCGCCGTGACGAAGGTATCATCCGCCATCCAGATCATGGTGTTGGTGATACCGAAACGATCGGCGCTGAGCGCCTCCACAATGCCGGTCGTGGCGACGCGATAGATCCGCCCCGCATCCCGCGAAATATCGCGCGGAAGGTCATCCGGGCCGATATTGTTTTCCATGGTTCCGACCCAGAATGAGCCGTCTGGGGCGACCACGCCCTCATTCAACCGTGTGTCCGGACTATCCGGTTCGATCGTCGCGATCGCCCTGAAGTTTTCCCCGAAATCCCACAATGCCACGTCCTTTCGCAACCCGACGATTGCGCCACCGTTCCTGCGCAGGCCGATCGAGGTTGCGAGGCCCGGAGCTTGCCAGCTCTGGTGATCGAGAGTGTCCGGATCGAGCCGGTGGATACGCCGCCCGATAATATCCACCCAGATCAGTGTTTTCCTGTTTTCGTCCCAGATCAGGCTCTCCCCGACGACATCCCGGGCATCGAACACGAAAATCGCCTGCATCTCTCCGCTATCCATGCGTTGCCTCGTTTGTCGCGCTTGTTGGCGTCACTTGACAGACAACATCTCACAAAGATATAGGCATTTCAAGAAAACATGTCATACAGGTTGAGGGCAAATGGTGGCCAATCGTAGCATGATGCCGGAGGAGACCAATCCCGGCCTGGTCAGCGCCGCTATTCAGGCCATCACCCAATACATCCGCGTCGAGGGACTCGGCCCCGGCGACCTCTTGCCAAGCGAAGCCGACATGACCCGCAGGCTCAGCGTCTCGCGGACGGTGGTGCGGGAGGCGTTTCGATCGCTGTCGGCGATGCGCCTCATCGACATGAGCGCCGGTCGGCGCGCCAGCGTCGCCAAGCTCGACATCGGTGCCATGTCGATGGTGATCGAGCACGGCGTCACCACCGAACAGATCAGCGTCCACCAGGTTTATGATGTTCGCCGCACCATCGAAATGCGCACGGTGGCGCTCGCCGCACTCCGGCGGAGCGATGCCGAGGCCGCTGAAATACAAGAATACGCGCGACTGATGCGCGAGAACTATCGTACGCCTGAGATCGTCATGGAGCACGACATCGCATTCCATGAGGCGATCGCGCGGGCTTCTCACAACCCGGTGTTCTCGTTGATCATCACCGCCTTCAGCGGCGTCACGCGACGCACCTGGGTGATCGGCTGGCGTACACGCGCCTCCGTGGAAGATCAGATCAAGATGATCGAGGGTCACGCTGATATTGCCCGGGCGATCATCGCGGGAAATCCGCAACTTGCCGCCGAACACATGGCCGCGCATTTCGACAAGAGCGTCAAGGCGCTGAACGACGCGGGGATCGCATGAAAATCCGCGCGATCGAGACCATTCGCATCGAAGAGCGGCCCAACCTGCTCTGGGTCGAGGTGCATACCGACGAAGGCATCACCGGCCTTGGCGAAACCTTCTTCATGGCGCGCACGGTCGCGGAATACCTGCACGAATATGTTGCGCCACGCGTCATCGGCCGCGATCCGCTGCAGATCGATCTGCTGTCCGCGGATCTGGTTGGCTATCTCGGTTTCCGCTCAAGTGGCGCCGAGGTTCGCGGCAATTCCGCCTTCGACATCGCGCTCTGGGACATTTTCGGCAAGGCGACAAACCAGCCGATAGCGCAGCTTCTTGGAGGCTTTTCACGGCAGTCCATCCGCACCTACAATACCTGCGCCGGCACCGAATACATCAAGGACGGCAAGGGACAGACCACCGCAAACTATGGTCTCGGCACGAAGCAAGGCTACGACGACCTGAACGGGTTTCTCCACCGCGCCGACGAATTGGCGGCGGAACTCCTTGAAGACGGTATCACGGCCATGAAGATCTGGCCCTTCGACCATGCCGCCGAGAAAAGCAGGGGGCAGGATATCACCGCCGCCGACCTCAAAGCCGCGTTGCATCCTTTCGAGAAGATCCGCAGGGCCGTCGGCGACAGGATCGACATCATGGTCGAGTTCCATTCGATGTGGCAGCTCCTGCCCGCGATCAAGATCGCAAAGGCGCTCGGACCTTATGGCACATACTGGCACGAGGATCCGATCCGCATGGACAGCCTCGGCGATCTCAAGCGCTATGAGGCCGCGAGCCCGGCGCCGATCTCGGCGTCAGAAACCTTGGGCAGTCGCTGGGCATTCCGGGATCTGCTGGAGACCGGCGCCGCAGGCATCGTGATGCTGGACATTTCCTGGTGCGGCGGACTTTCGGAAGCACGCAAGATCGCCGCGATGGCGGAGGCCTGGCACCTGCCAGTCGCCCCGCACGACTGCACTGGGCCTGTGGTTCTGGCGGCGTCGACACATTTGTCCCTCAACGCGCCCAACGCACTCGTACAGGAGAGTGTGAGGGCATTCTACCGGACCTGGTATCGCGACCTCGTGACCGCGCTACCGGAAGTCAAGAACGGCATGATCACCGTACCGCCCGGCCCGGGCCTCGGGCTGGAACTCAATCCCGACCTCGGTCGGGCCTACACCGTCCATCGCCGCGTCTCGGACAAGGCGGACATCTGAATAACACTCAACGGGAGGAATAGTAATGAAACGACTGACTGCAACGCTTTTGCTCGCCACGACGCTGTTCGCGGGGCCTTCCATCGCCAGCGCCGACGGGCTCAACATCGTCTTTACGCACCATTCGTCAGCCTCGAACACCTTCTGGCAGGCGGTGAAGAAGGGCTATGACGATGCCTGCGGCAAGGTCGAGGCCAAGTGCAACATGATCTTCACCCAGACCGAGGGTTCGGTCGAGCAGCAACTCGCCAACATGCGCGCAGCACTTGCCGCCAAGCCGGATGCCTTGCTGACCTCGATCGTCGACAACAAGGCGTTCGACGACGTCATCAAGGAAGCGCGAGACGCCGGCGTCTTGGTGATTGCCGTCAACGTCGATGACACAGAAGGCGCCAGGGGCAATGCCCGGCAGGCCTTCATTGGGCAAGGTTTCAAGCCGGCGGGCTATTCGCTCGGCAAGGCGATTTCCGAGAGCTTCCCGAAAGAAGGGCCAATCAAGATTCTGGTCGGCATTTCCGCACCAGGCCAGAACTGGTCGGAAAGTCGCGGCGCAGGCGTGATGCAGTTCCTGGAAGAGTACAAGGCCGCCCATCCCGACCGCCAGGTCTCATGGGAGCGGATTGACAGCGGAACAGACCTTGCGGTCACGTCCGATCGTGTCGGCGCCTATCTCAACGCGCATCCCGACACCACCGCCTATTTCGACACCGGCTTCTGGTGCGCGGGCGTTGCGCGGTCCTTGCAGGATCGCGGTGTCGCGCCGGGCAAGGTTCTCCTTGGCGGCTTCGATCTGGTGCCGGAAGTCCTGCAGCAGATGCAGAAGGGCTATGTGCAGGCCCTGGTGGACCAGCAGCCCTACATGCAGGGCTTCATGCCGGTGATGGAAGCCTACCTGAACAAGAAGGTAGGTCTGGCACCCTCCGACATCGATACGGGCCAAGGCATCGTACGCCCGAACCAGGCCGACGCGATCATGACGCTTTCCGCGCAAGGTCTGCGTTAGGCCCACACGCGCCATGTGTTCACCCGGCGGTGCCCGCGCCGCCGGGTGGTCCCTCGCCTCAATTCCTGGAGCCTGCCTTGAAACGCCTCTTCAAGACCTATCTGGAAAAGCCGGAACTGGCTGGACTGATCCTGCTGGTGCTTCTGGTGGTGATTTTCGAGATCCGCTCGGATGGCGTGTTCCTCAACCAGGATAACCTTCGTGGCATACTCGGCATTCTGCCGGAAACGGGCCTCGTCGCCATCGGTGTCACGATCTTGATGATCAGCGGCGAGTTCGACCTGTCGGTTGGATCGGTGTTTGCGCTGATGCCGATGTCCATGGCCGTCCTCATGGTCGAGGGTGTGCCTTTCCCACTCGCTTTGCTGGCCGGCCTTGGCGTTTGCGCGGCTATCGGCTTCATCAACGGCTATGTGACGATCCGGTTCGAGATCCCGAGCTTCATCACCACGCTTGGCATGCTGTTCATCGCCCGGTCGCTGACGATCGTCGTCTCGGGCGGGTTTCCACCCCTGCTTCCCGCGGATCTGCCGAACTGGCTGTTCACCTCGTTTGTCGGTCCCGGCCACATGTTCCGCATGTCGTTCCTGTGGTTTGCCGGAATTGCCGTGCTGACGTCGCTGATGCTTTCCCGAACCAATTTCGGCAACTGGATAAAGGCCACCGGTGGCTTCCATCCCGCTGCCGCCTCGATGGGCATTCCGACCGCAAGGGTGAAACTCGCATGCTTCATGCTTTGCTCGATGCTGTCCGGTTTCGCCGGCATGTTGCAGGTGCTGAGACTGGGCTCTCCTCTGCCTTCCATCGGCGAGGGTCTGGAACTCCAAGCAGTCGCCTCAGCGGTCATCGGCGGCGCTTCGCTGGCAGGCGGCATCGGTACGGTCGCAGGCGGTATCATCGGCACGATCCTCATCCGCATTATCGACAACGGGCTTGTGCTCTCGCAAGTCGACGCGAACTGGTTCAAATTCGCGATCGGCTTCCTGACCATCTTCGCCGTCGTCGCCAATGCCTGGATGCGCAAGCGTGCCAAGGCGATCAAGATGGAGAATTGAGATATGGACGACGCGATCATCTCCGTCCGCAATCTTCACAAATGGTACTCGGGCGTCCATGCACTGAAGGGCGTGAGCCTCGACTTCAAGCGAGGCGAGGCGCTCGGGCTGATTGGCGACAATGGTGCCGGCAAGTCGACGCTCATCAACATTCTATCCGGCGTCCAAACAGCCGATGAGGGTGAAATCCTGGTCGACGGCAAGCCGGTGCGGATCGCCAGGCCGCGCGATGCGATGAACCTCGGTATCGAGACCATCTACCAATACAATTCCATGGTTCCCACCATGTCGATTGCCAGGAACCTGTTTATCGGGCGGGAACCGACGCGGTTTTCCGTGTTCGGCGTGGGCATCCTCGACCAGAAGAAGATGGGCAGCGAAAGCATCAAGGCGATCGCCAATGTCGATCTGCATCTGCGCTCGCCCGATGCGCTGGTCGGTGAACTGTCAGGGGGCCAGCGGCAGGGCGTCGCCATAGCGCGCGCCATGCACTTCAAGTCGAAAGTGATGATTCTCGACGAGCCGACCAACCATCTCTCGGTCAAGGAAACGCAGAAGGTGATCGGCTTTGTTCGCGGCTTGAAGGAGCAGGGTGTCACCGGCGTCTTCATCAGCCACAACATGCATCACGTTTTTGACTGCTGTGATCGCGTGGTCGCGATGGCGCGAGGCGAGGTCGTGCTCGACAAGCGCATCGAGGAAACCTCCATCGACGAAGTCCACAACGTGCTTTGAGAAGCGGGTAACGGTGATGACGGACCTTTCGGGCAAAGTTGCGCTGTTGACGGGCGGTCTGGGTTCGCTCGGCCGTGCCCAGGCTGCCGCACTTGCACGCGCCGGCGCTCGCGTGCTTTTGCTTGACCGCCCCGAGACTGTCGAAGGACCTGGGATCGCGGCTGAATTGGCGTCGGCGAGCAAGGGTGCGATCGTCTATATCGGCTGCGACTTGAACCAGTTGGCCGAAGCCGAAGCGGCGGTCAGGGCGCTCGCCGACGAAGAGGGCGCGATCGACATCTTGATCAACAACGCGGCGCTTATCATCAACCGTCCCTTCGAGGAATTTTCCCTCGCCGAATATGAGGACCAGATCCGCGTGAATTCCTCTGCTGCCTTCGCGCTGGCGCGCGCCTGCGCTCCTGGCATGAAGAAGAAGGGCAACGGGAGGATCGTCAATTTTTGTTCGGTGACGCTGAACGGCCGCTGGGAGGGTTACGTGCCTTATGTAGCTTCGAAGGGCGCCATGCTGGGTCTCACGAAGTCTCTGGGGCGGGAATTGGGACCGCACGGCATTACCGTAAACGCAGTGTCGCCGGGCGCTGTCGTTTCCGAGGCGGAGAAGCGCGTTTTCGGAGAACGGCTCCAGGAATACAACGACTGGATTCTGGCCAACCAGAGCTTGAAGCGTCGCATCGAGCCGCAGCATGTCGCCGATCTCGTGCTGTTCCTTGTCTCCCCAGACTCGGACATGATCAGCGGCCAGAACATCAATGTCGATGGTGGCTGGTAGAAGTGGCGTTCCGTCGATGACAAATAGTGATGCGGTCGAGCTTGCCGACGGGCGCGCAAGCCTGGTGGTGAGCCCTCGCCAAGGCGCCGCCATCCTGCGCTACGACGCGCTGCGCCCGGGCCGGGTGCCCATGCCTGTTATCAAGCCATCGACGGGTCTGCTGAAGTTCGGGTCTCAACTGTTGATTCCATGGTCGAACCGTATTTCCGGCGGGGGCTTCGAGTTCGAAGGGCGCTACCATGCGATCGAACCCAATGTCGAAGGCGAGCCGTTCCCGCTCCATGGCGACGGTTTTCAAAAGCCGTGGCGGCTGACACGACGAACCGGCACTGAAATGGAGCTGGTTTTGGAAAACGGTGCAATCGGGCCCTATCGCTACCATGCAAGTGCCCGCTACGCGCTGGAGGATGGCGCGCTGGCCGCGATCCTGACCGTTGAGAACCGCGCCGCCATGTGCCTGCCCTACGGGCTCGGCTTCCATCCGTGGTTTCCGCGCGGCCCGCGCACCTCTCTCCAAGCATCTGCGGCAAGGGTATGGCTGGAGGACGAACGTCACCTGCCGACGGCGGCTGTGTCGCTCAATTCCCGCCCGGACTGGGATTTTTCGCAAACCGCGCTCCTTCCCGACACCTGGGTCAACAATGCGTTCGAAGGCTGGGACGGCCGTGCCTCGATCGCCCAGCCGGATGACGCCATCATTGTCACGCTCGAGGCATCGTCGACGCTGAACGTCTTCGTTCTCTATTCGCCGGCACCAGATGCTGATTTCTTCTGTTTCGAACCGGTTTCACATGTCGTGGACGCCCATCATGGCAGCGGCCTGACGACGCTGGAACAAGGCAGATCGACAAGCGCGCATTTGCGTCTACGCTGGGACGAGCTCTAGCGCCGAATCCGGAGTTGCGAAGCGGCGTTAGTCGGTGCAGGGACATGGCCGGACATAGGCCTTTTCCGTTGGGCGTCTGTCGCTCTGCCACACGCCGACTTGAAGAAGCGACCATGGCACTCCACAATGTTGAAACATCCTGCCCTGTGACGAGAGAGTGGTAACGAACATGATCTTTCTGCCTGATGACGATGGTGTCTTTCTCGGCCGCGCCCGATCACCGGCCGCCCCCCATCCCCTCGTGGTCACGGTCCGCGACGGCACGGTTTTCGACATTACGTCACGTACGGCACCGACTGTGCGTGACATCTGCGAGATGGCCGATCCTGCCGGCCATGTGCTATCGGCCAAGGGCAGACCGATCGGATCGCTCGACGACATCGCCGCCAACAGTTTCGAGACCAAGCGCGATCCGGCAAAACCGTATTTGCTCTCCCCGATCGACCTGCAGGCGGTCAAGGCCTCGGGCGTCACCTTCGTCGTCAGCCTGCTGGAACGGGTGATCGAGGAACAGGCGCGCGGTTCGGCGGAGAAAGCCGACGCCATCCGCGCCGACATTGCCGGACTGATCGGCCACGATCTGTCGAAGCTGAAGCCCGGTTCGTCCGAAGCGATGGAGATCAAGGCCAAGCTCATCGCGCGCGGCGCCTGGTCGCAATATCTGGAAGTCGGCATCGGCCCCGACGCCGAGATTTTCACCAAGTGCCAGCCGATGGCCTCGGTCGGCTTCGGCGCCGATGTCGGCCTGCACCCGGTGTCGACCTGGAACAATCCGGAGCCCGAGATCGCCATGATCGCCGCCTCAAGCGGCAGGATCGTCGGCGCCACCATCGGCAACGACGTCAATCTGCGCGACGTCGAGGGGCGTTCGGCGCTTTTGCTCGGCAAGGCCAAGGATAACAATGCCTCGGCCGCACTCGGTCCCTTCATCCGGCTGTTCGACGACACGTTCTCGATCGATGACGTGAAGCGGGCCGTCGTGCGCCTGAAGGTCGAGGGCGAGGACGGGTTTTCGCTGGAGGGCGCAAGCTCGATGGCCGAGATCAGCCGCTCGCCTGAAGAACTGGTTGCCGCCGCCATGGGGCCGCACCACCAGTATCCGGACGGGCTGGCGCTCTATCTCGGCACCATGTTCGTGCCGTCGAAGGATCGCGGCGAGAAAGGCAAGGGCTTCACCCACAAGGTCGGCGACATCGTCACCATCTCGTCGGAAAAATTCGGTGCGCTGGTCAACCGTGTGCGGCTGTCGCCTGACTGCCCGCCCTGGACCTACGGCGCCAGCCATCTGATGCGGGAACTGGCGAAGGCCGACCTCATCTAGCCGGCTTTTGCCCCGGATCGCCATCAACACAATTTTATGCGAAAGCCGGGTGACTGCGGACGCAATCCGCTCCAAGATCGCTGCGCGGTCGGGGGGCCGTCCGTATGTCTGATTCGCCGATACTGTTCGTGCGCAATGTTGCCAGACGCTTTGGCGGCACGGTCGTGCTCGAAGACATGAACCTTGTGATCGAGCGCGGCTCGATCCACGCGGTGGTTGGCGAAAGCGGCGCCGGCAAATCGACGCTGATAAAGGTGCTGGCGGGCATCGTCCGGTCGGACAGCGGCACCATCGAGTTTGACGGCAAGAGGGCAACGATCAGCAACCCCAATGCGGCGCGAAAGCTCGGCATCGGCGTCGTCCTGCAGCAGGCCGGGCTGTTTCCGGAGCGCCCGGTTCTGGCCAATCTGTTCGTCAACCGCGAACCGCTGCACAACGGGCTGATCTCGCGGCGCGAAATGGAGGCGCGCAGCCGTGACCTGCTTCGCCAGCTTGGTCTCGCCGTCGATGTCCACGCGCCGCTCGGCGAGCTCGGGCCGGCTGAGCGGCAACTCATCGCGATCGCCCGTGCGCTTCTGGAAAACCCGAGACTGCTCATCCTCGACGACCCTCATTCGGCGCTCGACCGACGCGAGACAGATCGGCTTTTCGCGGTGCTGCGAGGACTGAAGGGCAAGGGCATGAGCATGCTCTACGCCTCGAACCGGCTGAAGGATGCGCTGGCCATCGCCGACCAGCTGACGGTCATCCGCAACGGCCGCGACGTGCTGTCAAAGGCGCGCCAGGAGCTGACGACATCGGAGGAAGCGATGATCGGCCAGTTGCGCCAATCGCTGTTTCCGCTGCCGCTCAGGGCCATGCCGACGCTTGCCGGCACGCTGCGGCCGCAACTCGCGGTTTCGGGGCTTGGCGGCGGTAGATTGTCCGACGTCAGCTTTGCGGCGCGCGCGGGCGAGATCGTCGGCCTTGCCGGGCTTGCCGGCTCCGGCGTGTCGGACCTGATTGCCCTTTTGTTCGGAGCGCAAAAGGCGGGCGCGGGCAGAGTGCGCTTCCCGGACGGGGACGGCTTGCCGAAGACACGAACAGAGGCGGCGCGGCGTAACATCTGCATGATTTCAGGCGAGCGCGGCAACGGGCTGATGCAAGACAAGTCCATCGCCTTCAACCTGGCGAACGTTGTCGTCGGCGCACGCGACTGGGGGTCGCGCTGGTATTCACCGGTGATGGCGCTCGGCCGCGCCGCGCGGCAGATCGAGGCGCTGCGCATCAGGTCCGCTCCCTCGACGCCGGCGGGCTCGCTGTCGGCCGGCGGCCAACAGAAGGTAATCATCGCCAAATGGCTGGAAATCGGTCCGCAAGTGGTGCTGCTCGACGAGCCGGCGCGCGGCATCGATATCGGCAGCAAGCAGGAGATCTACGCGTTGATCCGGCAGATGGCGGCCAGCGGATGCATCGTGCTGCTGCATTCGAGGGAGTTGTCCGAGCTGACCGGCTTGAGCGATCGCATCCTTGCTTTCCACCAGGGCCGGCTCGCGGGCGAGATCGCCGGCGCCGACATGGATGGCGCGAGGCTGCTGCAGCTGATTGCGCCGGGCGAGGCAGAGGGCGAAGGCCAACAGACCAGTCGCGAGGGCGTTGCATGACCAGAACCGATACCGCACCGCCCTTAGCCGGATCGGCGAACCGTAAGCCGGGGCGCCGCATTCGGCTGCCGGCAGAAACCGGTGCCGCTGTCGGGCTCGCCGCCCTGGTCGGGCTGCTCGGCTGGCTCCAGCCCTCCTTCCTCGATCCGGCCAATCTGTCGTTACTGCTGGGGCAAGCCGCCCTGCCCGGCCTGCTGGCTATCGGCATGGTGTTCGTGCTCACCATGCGCGACATCGACCTTTCGGCGGGCGCGGCGTTCCATCTCGCGGCGGCTGCCGCAGCCCTTTTGATGATTGCCGGCATCGACCCCTGGCTTGCCGCCCTGGCCGGGATCGCGCTTGGCGCTGGCCTCGGCCTCATCAACGGGCTGCTGGCGATCACGCTGCGCTTGCCGGCCATGGTGGTGACGCTTGGCACCTGGTGGATGATCGAGGGCCTGTCGCTGGTGGCCGGCAAGGGACAGACAATCGCACCGCCAGGCGCAAACAGCGGTTTCTTCACGACGCTGTCAGGCAAGGCCTTCGCGGTGGTGCCGGCGGCTTGCATCGTTTTCGCCCTGCTGGCATTGGCGATGCACGTCGTGCTCCATCGCACCCGCTTTGGTTACCGGGTCCAGGCCGTCGGCAGCAACAGCCAAGCCGCTGCCTATGCCGGCATTCCGACGCCCAAGGTGCGGCTGCTGACGCTGGTGCTGATGGGTGCGATAGCCGGGCTGGCCGGCGTGATCCATGTCGGCGCCCAGGGCTCCGTCGCCCCCGGTGACGGCAGCAGCTTCATGCTGCTGGCGATTGCGGCGGCCATCATCGGCGGCACATCGCTTTCAGGTGGCCATGGCAGCGTCATTGGCGCGGTGATCGGCATCCTGCTCGTCCAGGTGATCCTGAGCGCAATGAACCTGCTTGACGTCGATGCCGCGTGGAGCACCTTCGCCACCGGCGCCCTGACCGTGCTCGCGCTGGCGGTGGACCGGCTCTTCAGGATGTGGCGCAACCTGCGTGCTGGACACGGTGAAGACAATCTGCTCGGCTGAGCCTCGACACCAATATCCGACAGTCGGAAAATCACCTGAACTGATGCAATCTGATGGGAGCGTTGATGGCGCCTCGTCGGACGACAACTACGACTTTCAGATAGAGGCTTGCCATCCGTCGAAAAAGGGAATGCTCTGATGCATCCAACCGGCGCTGGCAAAAGACGCAATCCGGCGGTCGCCGGAACACAAGGACGGAATCGGAACTGACCATCTACAAACGGGAGGAAATCAAATGCTGACACGGCTAAGACTCGTTCTATACGGCCTGTTGGTGGCGCTGATGGTGATACCGGCAGCGGCACAGGCCAAGACATTCTACTGGATTTCGCATGGCGGCCCGGCCGATCCGGTCTGGACCTACTTCCTGGCCGGCGCCAAGCAGTGGGCCAAGGACACTGGCAACACGGTCAACACCTCGTTCCACAATGGCGATGTCGCCTCGCAGCAGGAAGCGGTTCGCGCTGCCCTCTCCGCCAAGGCCGACGGCATCGTCACCACGAGCCCCGATCCGGGCAGCCTGATCGAGATCGTCAAGGAAGCGCGGGCAGCGAAAGTGCCGATCATCAATTTCAACACGCCCGACCCGAAAGCCGACTTCAACGCCTATGTCGGCGGCGACAATGTCACCTTCGGCAAGCACTGGGCGCAGTATCTGGTCGACAAGGGCCTGGTGAAGAAGGGCGACTTCGTCTGGATGCCGGTCGAGATTCCCGGCGCCACCTATGGCGTCCAGGAAGAAGAAGGCATCAAGAGCGTCTTCGAGCCGCTCGGCATCACCTATGAAATCACCGAAGCGACGCTCGACCAGGCCGAAGCCATCAACCGCATGGTCGACTACCTCACCGCCAACAAGGCCAAGGTCAAGGCGATCATCGGTCTCGGCGACCTTGTCACCGGCTCGATCAAGCGGGTGTTCGACCAGGCCGGCATCAAGGCGGGCGAAATCCCGGTCGTCGGATGGGGCAACTCGCTCGACACCACCCAGGAAGTGCTGAACGGCTACGTCAATGCCGGCCAGTGGCAGGACCCGCAGGCGACCAGCTATGTCGCGCTTTCGCTGGCCAACATGGCCGCCAGCGGCATTCCTCCGGGCTTCAACGTCATCACCGGCGCGCTCTACGAAAAGGACACCGCGCAGATCTACGACGACATCCTGTCCGGCAAGTAACATCCCAGCCCTCAACAGTCGCGACCGCCCCGGCGGTCGCGACTGACGTCTCCGTTTTCGCCGAGCCCTTTGCACGCGAATGTGCAGGGCTCAGCCTTTCCACTCATGTCGCGGGTTGCTCGTGGAAAATCGTTCGCTCATCCAACGCCTGATCGCGCGGCCAGAATTTGGCCCCTTCGTGCTGCTCGTGGTCGAGATCGCCGTTTTCTGGGGTTTCAATCACGACTTCCTGTCGCCGCAGAACATCTCCAACACACTGGCCTTCACGGTCGAGCTCGGCCTGATCGCGCTGGCGATGACGCTGTTGATGACGTCGGGCGAATTCGACCTGTCCGTCGGTTCGCTGTTCGGTTTCTCGCCGGTGCTGATGTGGACGCTGTTCAACAGCGGCCTCACCTCGCTTGAGGTCGGCTTTGTCGCCGCACTGCTGGTCGCCGCCTTCATCGGGCTGGTCAATGGCTGGTTCGTGACACAGCTCAAGATCCCATCCTTCCTGGTGACCCTCGGCATGCTGCTGGTGGTGCGCGGCACCGCTCTTTTCGTCACCGACGGTTTTCCGCAGCGCACCTGGAGCGCCGAAGGCAGCTGGCTGGCGGAGGCGTTGGTCGGCGACTTCTTCATCGGGCCGTTCCGCATCTACATGTCGCTGTTCTGGTTCATCGCCGCGGCCATCGCACTCGGCTATGTGCTGACGCAAAGCCGAACCGGCAACTGGATTCAGGCGGCCGGCGGCAACCCCAGCGCCGCGCGCGCCCGCGGCGTCAACGTCAGCGGCGTCAAGATTGGCCTGTTCGTGCTGTCGTCGGTCATGGCGTCGCTCGCCGGCGTCATCTCTTCGCTGCGCACTTCCGCGGCCAACCCCAACAGCGGCACCGGCTATGAACTCGAAGTCATTGCCATGGTGGTGATCGGCGGCACAGCACTGACCGGCGGGCGCGGCACGATCATCGGCACCGTGCTCGGCATCCTGATCCTGCGCGTGATGCGCAACGGCATCGTGCTGATCGGCGTGCCCGGCCTTGCCTACAATATCTTCATCGGCGCCATCATCCTTGGCATGATGGCGCTGCATTCATGGCTGGAACGCCGGCATCAGGCGGGGACTTGAACGATGGCCGAGCCGCTGATCCGCATGCAGAACATCCGCAAGTCCTATGGCCGCGTGCAGGCGCTGGAGGATGCCAATTTCCACGTCAATGAGCGCGAGATCGTCGGCCTGCTCGGCGACAATGGCGCCGGCAAGTCGACGCTGATCAAGGTGCTTTCGGGTGCGGTCCCGCTGACCAGCGGCGACATCTTCATCCGCGGCAAGAGGGTGAATTTGCGCAGCACTAGCGACGCCATCGCCCAAGGCATCGAGACGATCTACCAGGACTCGGCACTGGTCACGCAACTGTCGATCGCCCGCAATCTGTTCCTCGGGCGCGAACCGATCAAGCCGCCGCGCTTCCTCAACCGGATGGACCAGGACGCCATGAACGTGGTCGCCCGCGACCTGCTCAAGCAGGTCGGCATCTCCAAGAACATCCCGCCGACGACGCCGATCGGCTCGCTGTCCGGCGGCGAGCGCCAGGCGGTGGCGATCGCGCGCGCCATGCATTTCGACAGCGACCTGATCATCTTGGACGAGCCCACCAACAATCTCGGCGTCGCCGAGACACAGGGCGTGCTGAGTTTCGTGCGTAACGCCCGCGATTCCGGCCATTCCTGCATTTTCATCGCGCACAACATTCACCATGTCTTCCAGGTGGTCGACCGCATCGTCGTCATGCGCCGGGGCAAGGTGGTCGCCGACGACATCGACCCGAAGAAAACCAGCGTGGCGGAGGTCGAGCGGATCATCACCGGCATGTCGGACAAGGAAATCCGCGATGCCATCGCCGATGGCAAGCCATCGCACTGACTATCGGGTGATGGGCGGCAATCAAACCGTCACCTCAAATCGCATCGCTTATCGGCGCATAGGGTTGCGGCATGAAAGCCACCGTCTCGGATATCGCCCGCAATTGCGGGCTGTGGGTTGCGGCATGAAAGCCACCGTCGCCGATATCGCCCGCAGCTGCGGACTGTCGACCGCAACGGTCGACAGGGCGCTCAACAACCGGCCGGGTGCGAGTGCGGCCAACCGGCAGCGCGTCATGGAGGCGGCCAAGCAGCTCGGCTACCTGCCGGTCGCCGATCAGGTGACGCTGCCGTCACGGCCCGCCCATCTCGAATTCCTGCTGCCCATCGGCAGCAATGCGTTCATGCGCGATCTCGCCGGGCATATCGAGGACTATGCCGCGCGCCTGCCGCTCGTCGCCTCGTGCCGGGTCCACAACCTTGCCGGTATCTCGCCGAACGCACTGCAGACAGCCGTCGAAAACCTGTCGCTCAGGGCCAATGGTGTCGGTGTCATCGCCGTCGATCATCCGCGCACACGCAACATCCTGCGCGACATCGTCGACGCCGGCATGCGCCTGGTGACGCTGGTGTCCGACGTTCCGGCGGCGCCGCGATCGGCGTATGTCGGCATCGACAACCGGGGGGCGGGACGAACGGCGGCGCTGTTGATGGGACGCTTCCTTGGCGGTCGCACCGGCCATCTGGCGATGGTCGTCGGCTCGCGCTCCTATCGCGGCCACGAGGAACGCGAAATGGGTTTCCGCTCCGTGCTCAATGAAGAGTTCCCCAACCTGACGGTTAGCAGCGCCGTCGAGATCAACGACGAGCCCGACGTCAGCTACACCGAGACCATGAAGGCGCTGCACAACGAGCCTGAGCTGCTCGGCATCTATTGCGTCGGAGCCGGACACTCGGGCATTGCAAAGGCGATCCGGGAAGCCAGGCCGAACCGCAAGCCGGTGTTCATCTGCCACGACTTGACGAAGGACACACGGGGCCACCTCGTCGACGACCTGCTCGATGTCGTCATCGACCAGAATGCCCGGCTGATCGCGGAACAGTCAGTCATTCGCCTGCTCGGCTCGATTGCGTCCTCCGCACCCTATCTGACGCGGAAGTTCATCGAACCGCGCTTGATCTTCAGGGAAAACGTGCCGGTGCAGTGAGGTGGGCGGCCCCGGCAAAGCCTGTTTCCAGATTTGTAAGACAATTGACCCGGCGAATCTGCACAGCAGCTATGCACAATTCATTGTTGCCGAATCATTGGGCAACTCATAGGTTTTGGTTGTCGGCCATCTACTCCTCCCAGATGCGATGCCGACGCTGAATGGGGTGCACCTCCTCCCGCGCCACATTCGAAATCGAGCCCGCTGCCACCTCCTCCCGGCAGCGGGCTTTTTTCGTTCAGCCGTCGGGAATTCCGGTGCCGCCCTGCGCCAAGGGGGCGCTAGGAATCCCTCGGTCGCAGACCGGCAAATCGCCAACAGTCGCGGCGGATTTCAACCGGCGGCGGTGCCCCGGAAGGATACGATCAACCCTTCGGCCATGCGCACGAACTGCGTGCTCGGACCTTCGGTACCCACGGTCTGCACGCTGACACGCGCACCCTCGAACAGCAGCGACAGCGTATCGGCGAGCAGCTCGGCCTGACCAATGCCGGCATCCCGACATAACGTCACAAGGCGCGCGCGCTGGGCTTCCTTGAGCTCCTTGATCACCAGCCTGGCCGGATGGTCCGGCTCGGTCAGCTCAGCGGCGGCATTGGCCATGTCACAGCCACGGCCGTCAGCATTGAGCATGGCAGCCGCCTTGCGAACCCAGGCGTGCACTTGCGCAAGCTTGTCACCAGGAAATTCGGCCTCGAATGCATCCCACATGGCGCCGGCCTTAGCCGCATTGGCGCGCAGACATTCGACGATCAGCTCGTCCTTGGATTCGAAGTGACGGTAGAGCGTCATCTTGTTCGTGCCGGCAGCTTCGGTGATAGCATCGACGCCGACGCCCTTGATGCCATGCTTGTGGAACATGTCGCGTGCCGTCTCCAGGATTCGATCCCGGGGACGTGAGCGCTCCACGACGCCGTCTGTCATCATGATCTCCTTTCGTTTCCTAAAAACCACGGCCACCTCTTGACTAGGGTGTTACCGGTCTGTAACTATGCAAATGTTACTTACTGGTAACACCTATGTCGCCTTCCGTCAATAACAAGGCCGTGAACTGGTCCTGCCAGATCGGAATGAGCGAAAAACTGCAATTCATGCGGCTCCGGCCGGTGAAGAGATGAAAAACGGTTCGCGAGCATGGGCTGCGAATCGACAGACAAGGAGCCGGCCAATGCCCCAGCGCCGCGATCTTACCATAGATGAGGCCGTCCGGGATCCGATGATCCGGCTGGTCATGAAAGCAGATGGGGTCGACCCCCGCGCTTTCGAGAAGATGCTTCGCTCGCTTGCCGATGGGCAGCGTGGCGAGGTGCCGTTGCTGCGGTCACGGGAAGCCTCCCGTGACGGGCACGGCCAGTTGTCCAGGGTTGCCAGCGCCTTCGGGCGGGCAAGAGCGGCCGGGGAGGCTTGCGTCTCGTGGTAAACTTCTTCATCCACCGTCCGATCTTCGCCTCGGCGATCGCCATCATCATGGTGCTCGCCGGGACGATTTGTTATTTCCTGCTGCCCGTCTCGCAGTTTCCCGACATCACACCGCCGCAGGTCGTGGTCAGCGCCCATTATCCGGGCGCCAGCGCGCAAGTGGTGGCCGACACGGTGACGACGCCGCTGGAGCAGCAGATCAACGGCGTGCAAGGCATGACCTACATGTCGTCGACGAGCTCCAATGACGGCTCCTCGACCATCACCATCACCTTCGATGTCGGTTATTCGCTGAGCACAGCAGCCGTCGACGTCCAGAACCGCGTCTCGCAGGCCGCCTCGTCGCTGCCGGCGATCGTCAACCAGGGCGGCGTGACGATCAAGAAACAGAACCCGAATTTCGTCCTCATCGTCAACCTGACCTCGCCCGACAGTTCGGTCGATCCGGTGGCATTGAGCAACCTTGCCTATCTGCAGGTGGTCGATCCGCTGAAGCGGTTGCCCGGCGTCGGCGACGTGCAGATCTTCGGCGAGCGTCGCTATTCGATGCGCGTCTGGCTCGATCCCGACAAGCTCGCCAATCTCGGCATCACCGCAGTCGACGTCCAAAACGCCATCGCAGAGCAAAACGTCCAGGTGGCGGCCGGCAAGATCGGCCAGTCGCCGGCTCCGGCCGGTACTGCCTTCGAGATGCAGGTCAATGCCGTCGGCCGCTTGAGCGATCCCAAGGAATTCGGCGACATCGTCGTGCGCGCCAACACGGATACCGGCTCGCTGGTGCGACTGCGCGACGTTGCCCGCATCGAGCTCGGCGCGCTGCAATATTCGTCGTCGGCCTTCTTCGGCAAGGATCCGACCGTGGTGCTCGCCGTCTACCAGATGCCCGGTTCCAACGCGCTCGATCTGCAGCAGCGCGTCAAGGACAAGATGCAGGAGCTTTCGGGACGGTTCCCGAAGGGCGTCTCCTATGCGATGCACTACGACACCACCCGCTTCGTCTCGGCGTCGATGCATGACGTGCTGATCACGCTTGGCGAAGCGCTGGTGCTGGTCGTCGCCGTGGTGTTCATCTTCCTGCAGAGCTGGCGCACGACAATCATCCCGACCATCGCCATTCCGGTGTCGCTGGTGGCGACGCTGGTCGTCATGGAGATGCTCGGCTTCTCGCTCAACATGCTCTCCCTGCTCGGCATGGTGCTGGCGATTGGCCTGGTCGTCGACGATGCCATCGTCGTGGTGGAGAATGTCGAACGACAGCTGGAGGCCGGGCTCAAGCCGCTCGCGGCGACGAAGGCCGCCATGGCCGAGGTCACCGGTCCGATCATCGCCACCACCGCCGTGCTGATGGCGGTGTTCGTGCCGGTCGCTTTCATTCCCGGCGTATCCGGCAAGCTCTACAACCAGTTCGCGCTGACGGTGGCGATTTCCGTCGGCATCTCCGCCTTCAACTCGCTGACGCTGAGCCCCGCGCTCAGTGCTGCCTTCCTGCGGCATCGCGGCGAGACGCAGTTCGCCCCGTTCCGCTGGTTCAACACCGGCTTCGACAGGCTGTCGCACGCCTATGCCAATGGCGTGCGCATTCTCATCCGCTTGCGCTGGATCATGCTCGGCCTGTTCGCGGCCGGACTGGTCGCCACCTACTTCGTCTGGCAACGCCTGCCCTCGACCTTCCTTCCGGTCGAGGACCAGGGCTATTTCTTCGTCGTCATCCAGTTGCCCGACGGCGCGTCTCTGGAACGCACCGACGCGGTGGCGCAAAAGGCGCGCGACATCCTGCAGGCAACGCCCGGCGTCGACATTGTCGGCTCGATCAGCGGCCTGAACTTCCTGACCAGTGCCGCGCAATCGAACTCGGCGGTCGAATTTGCCATCCTGAAGCCCTGGGAGGAACGCGGCCCCGACCAGAGTGCCTCGAAGCTCGTCGCCGACGTACGCGGCAAGCTGATGCAGATTCCGGAAGCCTTCGCGCTGAGCTTCGATCCGCCGTCGATACCGGGTATCGGCACCACGGGCGGCTTCGAATTCGTCGTCGAGGATCTCACCGGTCGCGGCAGTTCGGCCCTCAACGATGCCACGCAAGCGGTGATAGCCGAGGCGCGCAAGCAGCCGGAGATCAACCCGCAGCAGCTGTTCTCGCCATTCTCGACCTCGACGCCGCAGTTCAACTACGACCTCGACCGCAGCAAGGCGAAACTGCTCGGCCTCAACCTGCCGGATGTGTTCAACACGCTGCAGATCTATCTCGGCTCGCTTTACGTGAACGACTTCAACCTGTTCGGCCGCACCTTCCGGGTGACCATCCAGGCCGACAAGGATGCACGTGCGGGTGCCGCCGACATTTCGCGGCTCTATGTACGCAACGCCTCCGGCGGCATGGTGCCGCTCTCGACGCTGGGCAAACTCGTGCCCTTCGTCGGCCCGGAAACCGTACCGCACTACAACAACAACGCCTCGGCCTCGATCAACGGCGGTGCCGCACCGGGTTTCTCCTCGGGCCAGGCGGTCGCCGCCATGGAACGGGCCGCGGCCACCGCACTGCCCAGGGATTTCGGTTTCGAATGGACCGGCATCACCTTCCAGGAACTCAAGGCAGGATCGATCGCGTCCGTCGTCTTCGGCCTCGCTATCGTCTTCGTCTTCCTGATCCTGGCGGCGCAATATGAGAGCTGGGCGATGCCGTTCATGGTGCTGCTGGCGGTGCCGCTCGCACTGTTCGGCGCGTTCGTGGTGCTGTGGGTGCGTGGCATGCAGATCGACGTCTACTCGCAGATCGGCTTCGTCATGCTGATCGGACTGGCGGCCAAGAACGCGATCCTGATCGTCGAGTTCGCCCGGCGACGGCGCGAAGAAGGCCTCAGTATCGTCGATGCGGCGATGGAAGCAGCACGGCTGCGGCTGCGGCCGATCCTGATGACGGCCTTCGCCTTCATCCTCGGCGTGCTGCCGCTGATGTTTGCGACCGGCGCCGGTGCGGCAAGCCGGCAGTCGATCGGCACCACCGTGTTTGGCGGCATGGTCGCGGCGACCATCCTGTCGCTGGTGTTCGTGCCGGTGTTCTACGCGGTCATCGAACAGCTGCGCGAACGCCGCGGCAATGACGAGCCCGCCTCTCAAGACAATGAACCAACTGCCGAACCCGCCTTCCCTCCCCTGGCGGAAGCGGCCGAATAAGATTGGAGACTAATCATGCGTAAATGGAAAATCGCGTTGGGAACGGCTGTCGCGCTGGGTGCGATCTCGGTGGCCAGCGTCCACCTGCTCGACATGGGCAATCTCAGCCTCAATGCCGGCACGGCAGGCGCGGCGCCTGCTCCTGCGGCGTTCGTCATGCCGGTGCCGGTGGTCAGCGTCGTCAGAAAGACGATCCCGATCTATCTCGACTATGCCGCGCGGACGGAGCCTATCCGCAGCATCACCTTGCAGGCCAGGATTCCTGGCTATCTGCAGGAGCAGATCGCTGCTGACGGGGTCGACGTCCGGCAAGGCGATCTTCTTTACAAGATCTCACCGGACGACTTCCAGGCGGCTCTTGACCAAGCGAAGGCCCAGGTACAGCGCGACACGGCGACGCTCGACTATGCCCGCTCCAGCCTTGGCCGCGGCACCGAGCTTGCCAAGAGCGGCTACCTCGCCAAGGACGGCTTCGACCAGCGCACCAGCACCTTGCGCGAAGCGCAGGCGTCGCTGGCGCTCAACCAGGCTGCCGTTAGAACGGCAGAGCTCAATCTGAGCTATGCCGAAATCCGCGCGCCGTTTGGCGGACGCCTGGGCCGCAACCAGGCCTCGGTCGGAACCCTGGTCAGCGTCGCCGGCACGGTGCTCAACACGCTGGTGCAGCTCGATCCGATCTACGTCACCTTCAATCCGAGCGAGACGGATCTGGCCGAAATCGAGCAGGCCCGTGCGAACGGCCCGATCGAGGTCGAGGTCTTGCTTCCCGGCGAGACCGAGGCCAGCCAGAAGGGCGAACTCACCTTCATCGACAATTCGGTCGACCGTTCGACCGGCACGATCACGGCACGCGCCACGATCGGCAACGGCAAGTTCAAGCTGCTGCCTGGCCAGTATGTTCGGGTCCGGCTGCATGTGAGGCAGCAGGCCGACGCGCTGATGGTGCCGCAGACCGCGCTGGGCTCGAGCCAGCTCGGCAAATATCTCTACGTCGTCGGCAAAGGCAACACGGTCGATCAACGGCTGGTCTCGCTCGGGCCGACGAGCGGCGATCAGGTGGCCATACTGAGCGGCGTCGCCGAGGGCGACCAGGTGATCACAGGCAATCTGCAGAAGATCGGCCCCGGAGCACCGGTGTCGCCGATGCCGGAAAAGCCGGCAACCTGAACACCCCCGTCAGGTCCGGCTTCAGCGCGGCGCCCCGACCTTCCCACAGGTCGCGGGCGCCGTTTTCGTGAGCAGTTCCACCAGGCCGGCGACATCGGCGCGGTCGGCCTTGGCCGGCGGCATGAACGCGCAGTAGGGATGGCCGAGGCGAACCGATACGGGTGAGAGCTCGATCAGCCGCCCCGCTTCCAGATCGGCGCGAGCCATGACCCGCTGACCAAGCGCGATGCCCAGGCCCAACCTCGCCGAGGCGATCGCCAGGCTGGACAGGCCAACGCGACGCCCGTGCGACGGATCGGGTGAGCGGCTGCCGCCGGAGGCCGCGAACCAATCCGCCCAAGTCGGGTGCGAGGCATAGTTCGGCCCCCAATTGGTGTGGATGAATTGGCTCTCGTGCAGATCGGCCAGACTGGGATCGCCATTGCCGTGCCGGCGCCAGAATTCCGGCGCGCAGACGGGCAGGACGTCGTCGTGGACGAGACGGACGAGCTTCAATCCGGGATAGTGATAGTCGCCATAGCTGATGCGCAGATCGATGTTCTGGCGCATCAGGTCGACCGGGTCGTCCTCGACCCGAACGTCGATCGCCATCTGCGGGAAGGCATCGAGAAGCATCGCCAGCCTCGGCGCCAGCCACAGTTCGGCCAGCGAGAACGGCACGCTGACGACCAGACGCGTCCGCAAGCCGCCCTCCAGCATGCGCCGGCCTATGGCGGCGATGTCGCCCAAAGCCTTCGCTGTCTGCGGATAGATGGCGTGGCCGGCGTCGGTGAGCGCGATGCGGTTGCCGCTG
The DNA here is from genome assembly GCF_001425625.1 of Mesorhizobium sp. Root102. GTDB lineage: Bacteria > Pseudomonadota > Alphaproteobacteria > Rhizobiales > Rhizobiaceae > Mesorhizobium. The sequence goes on from NZ_LMCP01000001.1 coordinate 399,609, forward strand.
CGCACGAACAGCTGCTTGCCGAACCAGGTTTCGAGATTGCGGATCTGCTGGCTGACCGCCGCCGACGACACGCCGAGTTCAGAGGCGGCCAGAGTGAAGCTGCCGGCACGCGCCGCAACCTCGAAAGCCTTGATCGCATTCAGCGGGGGCAGGCGTTCCATATCCCCTCCATAAGTTTTTCTTGCTCAATCCTAACTATTTTCCGCATTGAGAGAAAGATTTTTTTGCCGTCTCATAGGGCCCACAACCTTCGGAGCTATGACGATGAAAGACATTCTCGATCTCGACCGCTACCCGCTCGATCGCGAAGGCAGCGCCGAATGGCAACGCCTCGTCCGACAATCCATCGCCGCGCTCGAAGCCGACGGCATGTTCAATCTCGAAGAGTTTTTGCGCCCCGGCGTGGCTGAGAAAGCCGTGCGCGAAATCCAGCCGGTGATGGCCGCGCGATCGCATGTGCACAAGCGGATGCACAACATCTACTTCAAGCCCGACATTCCCGAGCTTGCACCCGACCATCCGGCGCTGCGCAAGGTCGAGACAACAAGCCACACCGTCTGCGCCGACCAGATTCCGGGCAGCGTCGTGCTCGCCATCTACGAATACGGGCCGCTGCTGCACTTCCTGGCGGCAACGATGGGCAAGACCAGACTGCATGTCATGCAGGATCCGCTGGCCCGAACCAACGTCATGGCCTATCGCGCCGGCGAGGCCCTGAACTGGCATTTCGACCGTTCGGAATTCACGACGACGCTGTTGTTGCAGGCAGCGGAGCGTGGCGGCGACCTCGAATATCGCACCGATCTGCGATCTGACGACAATCCGAACTATGATGGCGTCGCCAGATTGCTTGAAGGGCGTGACCCCGATGCAAAAATCCTGCGCATGAAGCCGGGCACGCTGAATGTCTTCCGCGGCAAGAACACCGCGCATCGCGTCACCACCGTCGAAGGCGAGCGCGAGCGCATGATCGCGGTGTTTTCCTACTATGAGAAGCCCGGTGTGATGTTCAGCGCCGAGGAGCGTGTCGGTTTCTACGGCCGCGCAGCCTGAGGCTGAAGAAACAGCCATGCCAGCGGTTCCCAGGAATCCGAAGATGACCTCTTGTTAGATTGTCGACAATCTGCTTGCCTTGCTTTCGGTTTCCTTGGGAGCAGCCGAATGGGGAAAGCGGAGTCCACCACGAACTGGTCGACAAGATCCTGGTCGACGGCGTCGAAATCCGCAAGGAAGCCACGGCCGCGTCGAGCGGATATTTCTGAGCGTCGACGCCGCTTGCGCGGGGGCGCTTGATCGAAGCACGGTTCAGCGCATACCCTCCCCGAGGCAGGGAGGGCTATCGATGGATCTTTTCAAGCTGGACGGCGATGTCGCGCTGGTCACCGGCGCCGGCAGCGGCATCGGCCAGGCAATCGCGATCGGACTGGCCGAGGCAGGCGCCGACGTCGCCTGTTTCGGCCATGCGTCGAAGGGTGGGCTGGACGAAACCGCGCACCGGATCACGGCGCTCGGCCGCAAGGCGCTGGTGCTAACCGGAACGGTGACGTCGCAGAGCGATCTCGCGGCGGCGATCGATCGCGTCGAGGCGGAACTCGGTGCGCTGACCGTCGCAGTCAACAATGCCGGCATTGCCGGCTCTGAACCCGCCGAAACGATGCCGCTGGAGACATGGCGGAAGGTGCACGAGGTCAATGTCGCCGGTGTCTTCCTGTCCTGTCAGGCCGAAGCGCGCAAGATGCTGGCGCGAGGCAAGGGCTCGATCATCAACATCGCATCGATGTCGGGCACCATCGTCAACCGGGGCCTGACGCAGGCGCACTACAACTCTTCGAAGGCCGCCGTCATCCACATGTCGAAGAGCCTCGCCATGGAGTGGGCCGATCGCGGCTTGCGCGTCAACGTCGTCAGCCCAGGCTACACGCTGACGCCGATGAACAAGCGGCCGGAGGTGGCGGAAGAGGTGAAGATCTTCAAGCGCGACACGCCGATGGGGCGGATGGCGGCGCCGGAGGAAATGGTCGGGCCGACGGTGTTCCTGGCCAGCCGCGCAGCGAGTTTCGTCACCGGCCTCGACCTGATTGTCGATGGCGGCTACGTCTGTTGGTAGGGTTCGACTTCGCCTGCAGTCTGAATTTATATGTCCCGTGAGGCGTTAGTCGTTGCACGACATGAACCTTGGTATATATAATTTCATCCTATGAAACGGCCTTGGCGAGTTGGGGCTTGCCGGTCGACAGCCGAGAACATGGAACCTTGATGGCTCGCACCTTGCAGGGCGCCGCAAGACTGGCAATCGATCCGCAGATGACCGCTCCCGCAGCGATCCGTCGGCAGCCATGACGCGGACACTCCAATCCTGTTCCATCATCACTAGAATTGAGCACCATCTTGCCTGCGCTGGCCAAAGCCGGGGCAACAATTTGGCGCCGACGGCCTTGCGCAAAGACCAGTCTTTCCAACACAATCAAGAAAAGCCGCAAGAAGGGAACGAACGATAATTTTCACAGCTTGAAGGAGAACAAGCATGTCACTTCGCAGTGTGATTTCGAACCTAACAATGGGAGCCTTCGCACTCGCCGCGGCGAGTGCACTGACACCTTCCGCCCAAGCCGCCGCACCGGAGTCCAACGATCCGATCAAGATCGCGCTGTTCGACTGGACCAGCGTCAATCTGAACGCCAAGATCCTCGGCGGCATCCTGGAAAAGCTCGGCTACACCGTCGAGTATCCCACCGCCGACTACCTCTCCAGCCTGACCACCGGCCTCACCAATGGCGACCTCGATATCGGCCTGGAGTTCTGGGACACGACCGCCGGCGAAGCCATGAAGGCATCCGATGCCACCGGCCAGACCGAACGGCTGGGCAAGCTCGGACCCAAGGCCAAGGAAGAATGGTGGTTTCCCGAATACATGAAAGAGAAATGCCCGGGCCTGCCCAACTGGGAAGCGCTCAAGGATCCGAAATGCGCCGAAGCCTTCTCGACGGCGGAGACCGCACCGAAGGGTCGCTATCTCGGAGGTCCGGTGACCTGGGAAGGCTTTGACGACGAGCGTGTCGAGGCGCTGAAACTGCCCTTCACCGTCATCCATGCCGGCACCGACGCGGCGATGTTCGCCGAGCTGGATTCTGCCTATCAGCGCAAGGCGCCGATCATGCTGTGGATCTATTCGCCGCATTGGGCGCCGGCCAAATACAAGGGCGAGTGGGTCGAATTCCCCGAATACACACCCGAGTGCTACAACGACCCGAAATGGGGCGTGAACCCAGACGCCAAATATGACTGCGGCAAGCCGCATGGCGAGATCTGGAAATACTCCTGGTCCGGCATGAAAGACAAATGGCCTGTCGCCTACAAGGTGGCGAAGGCCTACACGATCGACACAGACGAGCTCAACAAGATGAGCGGCGAGATCGACCTGGACGGCAAGACGCCGGAAGACGTCGCCGCTGCCTGGATCGCCGCCCACGAGGCCGACTGGAAAGCCTGGGCGCAGTGATCGTTCCAACTGGAAAATGAGACCCGGCTGCATGATCAGCCGGGCCTCACTGTTGATGTTCCAGAAGGACGTTTGAATGACGGAGAAGACTGAACAGGGGTTGAACGGAGCGGGCGCGCCAAAAGATGTCCGTCCGATAAAACTTGCCTGCCGCAATGTCTGGAAGCTGTTCGGATCGAACGCGGCCCGTTTCATCCGCGAACGCGACGGCAAGGCCAGCATGGCCGACGTCACCGCTGCCGGGCTGGTGGGTGCGGTGCGCGCCGTCGACCTCGAAATCCGCCAGGGCGAGATCTTCATCATCATGGGCCTGTCGGGCTCCGGCAAGTCGACGCTGGTGCGTTGCATGTCGCGGCTGGTCGAGCCGACCCATGGCAAGGTCGAGTTCGAGGGCAATGACCTGCTGAAAATCTCGGATGCAGCACTCATCGAATTGCGCCGACACCGCATGGGCATGGTCTTCCAGAATTTTGCGCTCTTGCCACATCTCAATGTGCTGGAGAACATCGCCTTCCCGCTCAGCATCCAGGGGCAGGATCGGCCGACACGCGAGGCACGGGCGCGCGAGGTGATCGAGCTTGTCGGCCTGCGCGGTCGTGAGCATTTCTATCCGCGCGAACTGTCCGGCGGCCAGCAGCAGCGTGTCGGCATCGCACGCAGCCTGGCGACAAAACCGGAAATCTGGTTCCTCGACGAGCCATTCTCGGCGCTCGACCCGCTGATCCGCCGCGAAATGCAGGACGAGCTGATGCGGCTGCAAACCATGCTGCACAAAACCATCGTCTTCATCACTCACGATTTCGACGAGGCTATCCGGCTGGCCGACCGCATCGCCATCATGAAGGACGGCGAGGTCATCCAGATCGGCACGCCGGAGGAGCTGGTGGTCAATCCGGCGACCGACTACGTGGCCGAGTTCACCCGCGACGTCGACCGCGCCAAGGTGATTTCGGCGCGCAGCCTGATGCGCGCCTGCGACGGCTCGGAGCACGGCGGCACGGTGGCGCCAGGTGCCAAGATCGCCAGCTTCTCAGCCGGTATCGTTGCCGCCAACAAGCCGTTCGCGGTGGTCAACGGCACCGGCAAACCGATCGGCGAGGTGACGCCGCAAGCGGTGATCGATCTGCTGGCCGGCATCGATCGCTCAAGGGCCGGCGCATGACGGTGACGGCAAGCGCCAGCGAGGCAAGGTCGCGGCCGATTCAGATCTGGCTGCTGATCTGGGCGTTCGCGCTTGCCGCCGTGCTTGTCGTGTTCCTGTTGCAGGACCGCCTGCCCTGGGCGGTCAACTATCCGGCCAGCGCCGTCGTGCCGATCGCCGACTGGGTCAGTGCGCTTATGCGCTGGATCAAGTCGAACCTGTCGTGGCTGACCCGCTCGATCACCGCGGTGCTCGGCGTTCCCCTCGATTTCGCGCTCAATCTGCTGGCCAAGAATTTCAAGATCGGTCACGGCACTGATGCCTATGTGCTGCCGCGCCTGTCCTGGGTTGGCGTCTGCGCTGCCGCTTTCCTCGCCGGACATGCCGTTGGCGGCAGAAAACTCAGCCTGCTGGTCGGTGGCTGCTTCCTCTACATCGCCCTGTTCGGCCAATGGACCAGTGCCATGCTGACGCTGGCGCTGATCTCAATCGCCGTGCCGTTCTGCATCGTCACCGGGCTGTTCGCCGGCATCTGGGCGTGGCGCAAGCCGTGGGCGGAAAGGCTCATCGTCTCCCCTGCCCTTGACCTGATGCAGACGATCCCGACCTTCGCCTATCTTATCCCGATGCTGCTGCTGTTCGGCAACAGCCCGGTTTCGGCGATGATCGCGACGGCCATCTTCGCCACGCCGCCGATGGTGCGGGCGACGATGCTGGGGTTGTCGCGGGTGCCGCCCGAGATCGACGATTTCAGCGAAATGGCCGGCTGCACGGCGCGGCAGAAACTGTGGCGGGTGCTGCTACCGTCGGCGCGGTCGACACTGATGATCGGCGTCAACCAGGTCATCATGCTGGCGCTGAATATGGTCATCATCGCCTCGATGATCGGCGCCGGCGGCCTCGGCTACGACGTGCTTCTGGCCCTGCGCGCGCTGAAGGTCGGCGAAGCGATGGAAGCCGGTCTCGCCATCGTGGCGCTGGCCATCGCGCTCGATCGGTTGAGCCAGGCCATCGCGCACAAACAGGCAAAGGGCCATGTCCACCGGGAGATGAGAGCGAGGTTCTGGTGGCGCTACCCCAACCTGACGCTGGCCATCGCCATCCTTGTCGTCACAACGCTGCTCGGCCTGTTCGTTCCGGCCTTCGCGGCGATGCCGAAAGCGATCACCTTCACCACCGCGCCGCCGTGGAAAGCGGCGGTGAACTGGGTGACGGTCAATTTCTTCGACACGATCGAGGCGTTTCGCGTGGCGCTCATCCTGAACGTGCTGAATCCGCTGCGCGCCTTTTGCGAAGGGTTTCCTTGGCTGGGTGCCGTCTTCCTGCTCGGCCTTGCCGGCTATCAGCTCTCCGGCCTGCGGCTGGCGGTATTGGTCGCCACACTGACCGCCTTCTGCGCCGTCACCGGCCTGTGGGAAAAAACCATGGCGACGGTCTATCTCTGCGGCATTTCGGCTTTCATCGCGTGCCTGATCGGCATCCCCATCGGCCTGATGGCCTCACGCAGCGACCGCTTCGAGAAGATCGTCACGCCGGTCATCGATACGCTGCAGGTGCTGCCGTCCTTCTGCTTCATCATTCCGGTGGTGATGCTATTTAGGGTCGGCGACGTCACCGCGATGATTGCCACCGTCGCCTTCGCGGTGGTGCCGGCCATCCGCTACACCAATCATGGCATCAGGCAGGTGTCGCCGGCGCTGATCGAGGCGGCCAAAGTTTCGGGCTGTACGCCGCGCCAGACCTTCTTTCGCGTGCAATTGCCGCTGGCGCTGCCGGAGATCATGCTGGGCGTCAACCAGACGATCCTGATGGCGCTGGCGATGATCATCATCTGCGCCATGGTTGGCACCCGCGACCTCGGTCAGGAAGTGTTCATCGCGTTGTCCAAGGCCGATTCCGGCCGTGGCATCGTCGCCGGTCTCGCCATCGCCTTCATCGGCATCGTCGCCGACCGGCTGTTCAGCGCCTGGACGGCGAAGGCCAGGGCAAGGCTAGGGTAGGATTCTGCCGAACTCTGCAAAGGAGAGAGTGATGACAAGCCGGACAGCTCGCTGCACCTGCGGCCAATTGCAGATCCGCTGCCCGCAAGAGCCGGCCAAGGTCTCGCTTTGCCATTGCCTGGACTGCCAGCGGCGGACCGGCAGTCCGTTCGGGATCGCCGCCTTCTTTGATGCCGCCGAGACCGAGATCAGCGGCTCATTCCAGTCATACCAACGCGATTCCGACAGCGGCTTTCCCGTCACCTTCCATTTCTGCGGAACGTGCGGCTCGACGGTCTTCTGGTATCCGTCACGGAGACCCGCAGCGGTGGCCGTTGCCGTCGGCTGCTTCGCTGACCCGTCGTTCCCGGCGCCGACACAGTCAGTCTACGACAAGAGTCGCCACGACTGGGTCGCAGCGCCGGCCTGACGGCAAGCCCGCCGGTTACTCCGCCGCAACCCCCTTCACCTCGAGATAACTCTCCATCGAATCGTCCAGCGCCTGCAGCCAAGGCGTGTGGTGCAGCGGCGCCATGGTGCCGGTCATCAGCGAGCGGTAGGCGTGGTCGCGGAAGCTCATAATGTCTTCGCCCTTGTGGTGTTCCCACTCCATGAAGGTCTGGTTGACCGCCTCGACGTCGAAGCCGGGATAGTCGGTCTGGTCCATCAATTCCTTGGTGTAGTCGCCCTGGAACCAGATCATCTGCTCGGCGTCTTCCAGCGTCTCCTCGCGCGCGCGCCACTTCGCGCCGTGTTCCGCCATCGCCTCGGCCGAGGGCAGCTTGATGCGGCCCATGATGACGTCACGGGCGAACCAGGCCTGCGCGTCGAACATGTTGAAGGTGTAGAACTGGTCCTGCATGCCGATATAGAACAGCTTCGGGTTCTTCTCCCACACCACGCCTTCATAGAGATCCAGCGGCCACATGCGATTGGCGGTCTTGAGCTTGAGGTCGTCGGTGAGGAAAGGGAAGGAATGCAGATACCCGGTGCACAGGATGATGGCGTCGACATCCTTGGTGGTGCCATCCTTGAAATGCGCGGTCTTGCCGACGACCTTCTGCAGCAGCGACACCTCTTTCCAATTGTCAGGCCATTTGAAGCCCATCGGCTTCGAGCGGTAGCTGGAGGTGATCGATTTAGCGCCGTACTTGTAGCATTGCGAGCCGATGTCCTCGGCCGAATAGGAGCGGCCGATGATCAGGATATCCTTGCCCTTGAACTCCATCGCGTCGCGGAAATCATGGCTGTGCAGGATGCGGCCGTTGAAGGTCGAGAAACCTTCGAAATAGGGCACGTTGGGCACCGAGAAATGCCCAGAAGCGACGACGACATTGTCGAATTCTTCCGAATAGGTGACGTCGTTGGTGCGGTCATGGGCGGTGACAGTGAATTTCTTCGTCGCGTCGGAGAAGGTGACCATGCGCACCGGGCTGTTGAAGCGCACCCATTTGCGCAGGCCGGATTTTTCGACGCGGCCCTTGATGTAGTCCCACAGCACGGCGCGCGGCGGATAGGAGCCGATCGGCCGGCCGAAATGCTCCTCGAAGGTGTAGTCGGCGAATTCCAGGCATTCCTTTGGCCCATTCGACCAGAGGTAGCGGTACATCGAGCCGTGCACCGGGTCGCCATGCTCGTCGAGACCGGTGCGCCAGGTGTAGTTCCACAGGCCGCCCCAGTCCGACTGCTTTTCGAAGCAGACGATTTCGGGAATGTCGGCGCCCTTGTCGGCCGCCGACTTGAAGGCCCTGAGCTGTGCCAGGCCGGACGGGCCGGCTCCGATGACGGCAACGCGACTTTTCATTGCAGGCCTCCCGATCTGAATTGCTCTTACGAAACAAATTTCACTCACAGGGACAGTAATTCGCCCTTTCGTGCTGTCAACAGTCCGGTGCTGAAACTAGGTTCCACCGCGGTGGATTTCCTGCGAAAAACCAGACGCGGCTAAACGCCGGATCATGCGCATGCGCCTTCAGGCGACTTGCCGTCGCGGTTGCGCTGCTGTATCGGCACCTGACATGTTCACCTAGAGTGAAATAAATCCCAGGAGTGCCGGGGGCGACATGGCGAAGAAAACTTCCGATTCCAAGGCTGGTCCCACGGCCGCAAAGGCCAAGCCGCTGCCAAAGGTCTCGGCCGACGGGAAAACCATCCGCGCGCCGCTGACGCAGAACCCGCATGCCATTCGCGACACCCGCGAAAAGGTGCTGGAGGTCGCGATCGGCCGCGAGGTGCGGGCCTTCCGCAAGAAGCTCGGCATCACCGTCGCCGATCTCGCCGTCGCCACCGACATTTCGCTCGGCATGCTGTCGAAGATCGAGAACGGTATCACCTCGCCCTCCCTGACTACGTTGCAGGCGCTGTCGCGGGCACTCGGCGTTCCCGTCACCGCATTCTTCCGCCGCTTCGAGGAGGAGCGCAGCGCCGTCTTCGTCAAGGCGGGCGAAGGCCTCGATGTCGAGCGCCGCGGCACGCGCGCCGGTCACCAGTACAACCTGCTCGGCCATATCGGCTCCAACACCAGCGGCGTCGTCGTCGAACCCTACCTGATCACGCTGACCGAGGATTCCGACGTGTTCCCGACCTTCCAGCATGAGGGCATGGAGTTCCTGTACATGCTCGAAGGCGAGGTCGTTTACCGGCACGGCAGCAACCTCTACCCGATGAAGCCCGGCGACAGCCTGTTCTTCGACGCCGACGCACCGCACGGACCGGAGCAACTGACGCGACTGCCGATGCGCTATCTCTCGATCATCTGCTATCCGCAAAACAGCGCGGGTTAGTCCGGTCCGAACCCCGGGCTCGTCGGACTGCCGTCATCCAGCTTCGACAGCCATTCGACCAGCGTCGGCCGATAGCGCGTGAGCCCCTTGTAGGTGGCGAGTTCGTCTGGAAGGTCGCGGATGACGCGATGCAGGCGCCGTGCCCATTTCGGCTGCGTCACCAGTTCGTCCATCTTGATCAGATAGCAGCGGATCGGAAAGACGATGCCGTTCGAACGCGGCAGCCGCCAGAAGCTCTGCAGTTCGACGCGAAGATGCACCTTGTCGCCGACATTCTCCGGCGTCACCGTGGTGCGGTCCGGACCCCATTTGTGGTAGTTCTCCGGGCTGGTGTCGAGGCGCGGGTTGATGGTCATCGTCCAGTTCAGGCGCCGGGCCGGCTTGCCTTGCTGGATGTTGGTGAGGAATTTCAGCGCCCTGACAAAAATCCCCTTTTCATGCGCCAGTGGTACCGGCGCGTGCCATTCGAAGAAGTTCATGCCGATGTCGAAATCGAGCGACCAGTCGGCCTGGGTGGTGACCATGCCGGCATCCATCCACAGATTGCCGTCACGCTGGTCGAGGATGCAGAAATCGCCCTGGCTCTGCCGCGTGATGTATTCCATCGGCCCGTAAGGCAGCGTCGAGGTGTCGCCGAAGGTGAAGGTGTCGTCGATGCCTAGCGGCCGGTTGATCCAGCGCCAGCGGTCGCCGTCGCGCGTCAGCGTGAAATGCTCGGGATAGCCTGAAGCCTGCTGCTCCATCAAAAGCTCGAGCAGGTCCCAGCCGGCCAGCGTCATGTGCGGCAGCGACTGGCAGCGCAGCGGATCCTCGGCCAGCACCAGCGCGCGGTCCTGCATCTCGGCGACATAGTGCTCGTCGACGTCGATCAGGTTTTCCAGCACGCTGCCCTTCGGGCCGACGACATGCGGCTCGATGTTGACCGCATACATGTAAGCGTCTTCGTGGAACGGAAACGGGAAGCGCTTGATGTGCTCCGGGCTGTTCTTGAAGGTGAAGTCGTCGCGGAACGTTTCCTTGCGAAAGGTGATGCCCATGATTTTCTCCTACCGCTCCAGGACCAGCGACTGGCCTTCGAAGCGCGACACGCACGGCATGATCTTCTTGCCCGAACGGTGCTCTTCCTCGCTCAGCCAATGGTCGTTGTGGATGAACTTGCCGTCCGAAGAGATGACGTTGGTTTCGCACTGGCCGCAGACGCCGCCGCGGCAGAGATAGGGCGGATCGACGCCGGCCGCCTCGATCGCTTCCAGCAGGCTCTGCTGCTCATCGACGCGGATCGTCTTGCCGCTGACGGCGAGCGTCACATCGAACGGCAGTCCGGGCTGGGGTGCCGCGAAATGCTCGAAATGCACGGTTTCCGCCGGCCAGCCAAGGCTTGCCGCGCGATCGCGCACCCAGTTGATCATCCCCGCCGGGCCGCAGACATAGAGATGCGTGCCGAGCGGCTGCGTCGACAGCAACCGGTCGAGTTCGATGCGCTCGTCAAGGTCGTCATGATAGAGCCTGACCCGGCGATCGTAGCGTTCGCGCAGCACATCGGCATAGGTGCCGAGCGATGCGGTGCGGCAGGTGTAGTGCAGTTCGAAATTGCCGCCTTCCGCCGCAAGCTGAGCGGTCTGCGCCATGAACGGCGTGATGCCGATGCCGCCGGCCAGCATCAGATGCTTCCTGGCGCGCAGGTCGAGCGAGAACAGATTGACCGGATAGCTGACCACCATCTCCATGCCGGGCTTGACGCTCCGGTGCATGAACAGCGAGCCGCCACGGCCGACATCGTCGCGCCGCACGGAGATCGTGTATTCGCGCGTGTCGAGCGGCGAGCCCATCAGCGAATAGGGATTGAGCCGGGTGCGCTCGCCATCGCGCATCTCGACCACGACATGGGCACCGCCGGAAAAGGTCGGCAAAAGCTCGCCGTCGCGCCGGCGGAAATGGAAGCGGGTGACCAGATCGTTGACCGGGACGACATCGCTGACCACGACATCGAGTTTTGTTGTTCCGGTGCTCATCGAAAAATCTCCTCCATCGGAGGAATCTCTGAGCGATCTTCCGCATTGATGCAGACGCCCTGGAACGCCGCGATGCGCCTGGAATAGTGATCGCGCACCAGCAGCAGCAGGCCGCAATGCGCACAGGTCGCCGGCTGCGTGGTCACGTTCTCGGTGATGCCCTTGCAGTGGACGCATTGCATGCGCCGCGCCAGCGAACCGCGGTGCTCGGTCTGTATCGAGGTGTGGTCGATGCCGGTTTCCAGCGCCACCTGCATCGCTTGGCCGATCAGGCCCTCGGTGCCCGAGAGATAGAGGCGCACGCCCATATGCGCGTTGGCGAGTGTCTGCCTGAGCCGTGGCAGCAGGCTGGCGAAGGACGGCGCCTGATGAAACTGCGCCGGTTTCAGCGCTTCGAGCGCGGCGATGTGTTTGCCGTCAGGCCCGGGAATGAAGACGATTTCGGCGTCGTCGAAAAACCCGGGCGGCGCCCTCTCGGCCATCTCCGCTATCGCCAGCGCCCCTTCCGCATCCGCGATAAAAAGATGCTGTTTGCCGGGTTGCGGAGACAAGGTTCCGTAAACGGGCCGGCTGATGATACTTTTGGCTGCCATTTAAGTCTTCGTGCCTCAAACCCCTCGCCGTTGACTATGCCTCAACCTTTCGCCGTGCGCTTGGTCTTCTTGGGATCGTCGAAGGGAAGTGGCTGAGCGGTGGCCTTGATGGCACCGCTCTTGTTGCGGATTTCGAGCTTGGTGTCCTTGACCGCACAATCGACGTCGAGCCGGGCGATGCCCATCGATTTCTTGACCAGCGGCGAATACATGGCGCAGGTCACCACGCCCACCTTCTTGCCGTCGCGATAGACCAGCGCGCCCTCATCGGCCGGCTCCTTGCCGTCCAGCAGAACGCCATAAATCTTGAAGCGCTCCTTGCCCTTCAGGCGGTAATGCTCCTCGGCGCCCCGGAACCCCGTCTTGCCGGGGCTGACGGTGAAGTCGAGGCCGAGTTCCCACAGCGTGTCGCCGGGGCCTTCATTGTCGAACGGGTATTTCTGCGAATTGTCGTAGGGATAAAACAAGAGGTAGCTTTCGACGCGCAGCATGTCGAGCGTGGTGAAGCGGCATGGAATGATGCCGGCGCTCTTGCCCTCGTCGAGAATCCTGTCCCAGATCGTGCCGGCATCCTGGCCGCGGCAGAAGATCTCGTAGCCGCGTTCGCCGGTATAGCCGGTGCGCGAGATCATGACGGGCAAGCCGAACAGCTGCGTCTGCATGTGGTGGAAATAGTTGAGGTCGCGGATACCCGGCACGTGCCGGGCGAGATAGTCGACCGCTGTCGGACCCTGCAGCGACAAATCGTGCAGATTGTCGTCGAAGCGCACCGAGACATCCCGCCCCATCGCTGCCCGCTGCAACTCCTCATGGCCGGTGCCGGAGCCATGCACGACCATCCATGCATTGGGGCCGGTGCGGTAGAGGATGCAATCGTCGGTGAATTTCCCCGCCTCATTCAGCATGCAGGCATAGGCCGACTTGCCGGGGTAGATCTTTTCGACATCGCGCGTCGTCGCCAGGTCGATCAGGTGTGAAGCATGCGGCCCGGTGATGTGGACCTTCTTGAGGCCGGAGACATCCATCAGGCCGGCCTTGGTGCGGATGGCAATGTACTCCTCGTCGGCATCCTTGTCGTAGGTCCAGGCAGTTCCCATGCCGCTCCAGTCTTCGAGCTTCGAACCGAGCGCGCGATGGCGATCCGCCAGGGTCGAAAATCTCCAGGATGCCGTCATCCGCTCGTCCTCCGTTTCGAAAATTCTTTAGCTGTTCCCTGCCCCCTGCGCAGCGGCGGGAGCTTTGGCCGAATATTGACCGCAAACCTCCGGGTGCCGCAATCCCCATAAGCAATTAATTTCATTGTCAGGCAAAATCCGCCGCGCGAAGCAAACAATTAACCCAACGTAAATCGCGCTTGACAATTGCGGAATTCGGACTGAATTTATGAAAAAAATTTCACTCTCTTGAAAGAGGGCAACGGGCGGCCAATTCGGGGTCGAGCGTTGGAAAAAGGGGAAAGCCGATGTCAGACATGCAGCAGCGCATCGAAGCGCTGTATCGTTCCGACGTGCGCGGATCCGCGCTCCTGATCGTTTGCCTGTGGGCGACGATCCTCTTCGTGCTCCTGATGACATGGCCCTACATCCCGCACGGCGGCATCAAGGCCGTGGTCGCGATCGCCGCCGCTGCAGTGCTGATCTTCAACACGGCCGCGATCCTGGCGATGGTCAAGCACTACAAGGAAGACAAGGAGTTCATCTACGGGCTCGATATCAAGAACGCCGACGCGTTCCGCAACCGCAAGTCCTGAGGGGTAGAAGAGATGTCCCGCTACACGCCACCGGAGCAGAGCAAGGCCGGGCAGGTTTTCGACATCGCCGTCGTCGTGGTCGCCATTTTCGTGGCGCTGTGGCTGCCGCTCAAGCTGGGCCTTGCCGGTGCGGCGAAATCCATCGACGCGCTCGACGCCAAGACGTGGGAAGCGCTCGGCCAGAACCCGACCATGGCCTCGATCTGGGAAAAGCTCGGCTACACGCCCGAGACCGCGCACGACATCATCCAGAACCGCTTCCACTATGTCATCGACTGGCCGACGCTGGTCATCATGGCCGCGGTGCTGATCGGCTATTTCGTCTTCCTGTTCCGCGCATCCGACCGCGAATATCGCGACGTCATCAACGAAAAATTCGACGACAAGTAATCGAGGGACGCACCATGTGGACGCTACTCTCCTATGCATGCTGGGGCATCTCGATCGTGCTTGCCCTGTGGATGCTCTATGACTGGTTCAAGGTCGACACGACCTTTTCCGAGGAGGTGCTGACCTCATCGCGCGAAGGCGAGCTTGAAGCCGCTTCCGAAAAACACCGGATCTGAGTGGGGATTGAACAATGACGGTCACACTTGAACCGGCAATTCACGGGGACAGGGTTTCACTGCTGCGCGTGCTTGGCCCCGCCCATGTCTGGGCACTCGGCGTCGGCATCGTTCTGGTCGGCGAATTCACCGGCTGGAACTTTGCCGCCGACAAGGGTGGTGCGCTGGCAGCACTGATCGTCTGCTGGGTCGTCGGATTGCTCTACACCTCGGTCGCGATGATCGATTCCGAGGTCACATCGACCGTCGCCGCCGCAGGCGGCCAATATGCGCAGGCCAAGCACATCGTCGGGCCGCTGATGGCGTTCAACGTCGCTCTGTTCCTGGTCTTTGCCTACACCATGCTCGAAGTGTCCGACGCCATCCTGCTCGGCGATACGATCGTCGCCAAGGCGGGGGTCGAAGGGCTCACCCACAATTCCTTCATCGCCGCCACCATCGTCGTGCTGGCGTGGCTGAACTATCGCGGCGTGCTGATGACGCTCAACGTCAACTTCGTCATCACCGCGATCGCCTATATCTCGATCGTCATCCTGTTCTTTTCGGTCAGCCCGTGGACGCAAGGCGCGGTGCTGAAGCTGAACGAGCTGGTCACTCCCGGCAATGCGCTCCCCTATGGCTGGATAGGCGTCATCGCCGCCTTCCAGTTCGGCATCTGGTACTATCTCGGCATCGAGGGCACCACGCAGGCCGCCGAGGAAGTGCGCTCGCCCGCCCGTTCGCTGCCCTACGGCACCATGGCCGGCATGATCACGCTTTTGATCGCCGCCGCCATGACCTGGTATGTCTGCGCCTCGATGATGCCGTGGGAATATCTTGGCATCACCTATTACCCGCTGTGGGACGCGGGCAAGCTTACCGGCAGCCCGCTGCTCGAGAACCTGCTGTTCGTCGCGACGCTGCTTGCCGCACTGGCGTCGGCCAATGGCTGCATCAACGATGCGGCGCGTGCCTGGTTCTCGCTCGGTCGCGACCGCTATCTGCCGACATGGTTCTCGGCTGTGCATCCGAGATATCGCACGCCCTATCGTTCGATCCTGTTCCTGCTGCCGATCGCGCTAGCCTTCGCCTTCATCGCCGACCTCAACCAGGCGATCACCTTCTCGATCCTGTCAGGCGTGCTGCAATACACCTTCATGAGCATCAACATCATCATGTTCAGGAAGAAATGGCCGCTCGGCTCCATCCGGCGCGGCTACACGCACCCCTTTCATCCGATCCCGGCCATCGTGCTGTTCAGCCTGTGTGTGGTGACCTTCTTCGCCATCTTCCTCGGCTTCGGCTCGCAACTGATCGCCATGGTCGCCTTCTATTTCCTGATCTCGCTGTGGTTCCATTTCTATCGCTACAAATTTGTGCGGCGCGGCGACCAATTCACCATGCCGTGGCCAAAGCCGCAGGGCTATTGATGGGAGTAGGCCCGTTCGGATCCCGGGCGGGCCTGGCGTGAGAAAATGTCCGAGGTGACATCAGCACTGCTGGCCGGGGCCATTGTCCTGGCTCTCGTCCTTCACCTTGCCTGGCAGGCGCGTGTCAGCCGCAGCAGGGCCTCGATGGCGCTCGCCGTCGAGCAGGGCCGCATCCGCACAGTCATCGCCGACGCTGCCAATGTTTCGGACGGCACCGCCGGCGTCATCACCTGGGAAGGATCGTGGAACAGCCAACGCGTCCAGGTGCGCACCATCGTCGATACGCTGGCGACGCGGAAACTGCCGGCGCGCTGGCTCAGTGTTTCGATCACCGAAGAGGTCGCGGTGCCAGCGACGTTCGACATGATGATGCGGTCGGGCTCGCCGACGAGCTTCTCCAATTTCGATCATCTAGAGCATACGCTGCCCAAATCTCCGGGATTTCCTGCCGAGGCGGTGCTGCGCACCGACCGGAGGGTGGCGCGCTTCCCACAAGGCCTCATCGCCAGCCATATCGAGATCTTTGCTGAAGGGCGCGCCAAGGAAATGCTGATCACGCCCAAGGGTATACGTATCGTCTGGCTGCTGGCCGAGGCCGATCGGGCGCGCTATGGCGTTTTCCGGCAGGCCGAATTTGGCGACGCCACACTCGATGCCGCGCTGATCGAGAGACTGCTGGTGTCGGTGTCGGCGCTTCGCGACGCCATCAACAAAAGCGAACGGCAGGCCGCATGACCAGTTCCATCCCTGCACCCACCAACCCCTATCTGGTTCTCGGCGCGGCAATCGTGCTGCCGGTAAGCGGGCACGTCATGCTGGGCGTACCGGTGCGCGGCCTGCAGTTCCTCTTCTTCATGGTGATCCTGGCATGGGTCACAGCCAAGATCGCGCCGACAGACGCCAGCTTTGTCGGTCGCCACGCCGGCGGCTTCCTCATCTATGCCTTGTCGATTCTCGACGCTTACAAGATCGCCCGCATTCGCACCGCCAAATGGGTTCACAATGCCCGGCGAGACGGCGACAGTGCGCAGAGCGGCATTGGGCCGCACGCGTAACTAGAGGAAAATTTTTTTCATTTGATTGAATTTATGGGACTCATTCGATACATCATCTCTTAGCTACAAACGCCGGGAGGCTGACATGTGTGGAATTGTCGGATTGTTTTTGAAGGACAAGTCGCTGGAACCCCAGCTTGGTGCGATGCTGTCGCAGATGCTGATCTCGCTCAGCGATCGTGGACCGGACAGCGCCGGCATTGCCATCTATGGCGCGCCGTCCAAAAATGAGGCCAAGATCACCATCCAGTCAGCCAAGCCCGACCGCGATTTCCGCAGTCTCGAGGCGGAGCTCGCCAAGGCCATTGGCACGCCGGTGACGATCGCGGTGAAATCCACCCATGCGGTCGTCAAGACCACGCCCGCCAAGATCGATGAGGCGCGCAAAGCCATCCAGGCGCTGCGCCCCGACATCCGCATCATGGGCGCTGGCGACGTTGTCGAAATCTACAAGGAAGTCGGCCTGCCCGAGGCGGTCGTCGATCGCTTCGATGTCCGCAAGATGACCGGCACGCATGGCATCGGCCACACCCGCATGGCAACGGAATCAGCGGTCACGACGATGGGCGCGCATCCGTTCTCGACCGGCGCCGACCAGTGCCTGGTGCACAATGGTTCGCTGTCCAACCACAACAATGTCCGCCGCGAGCTGATCCGCGAAGGCATGACCTTCGAGACCGAGAACGACACCGAGGTCGCGGCCGCCTATCTCTCGTCGCAGATGGCGCATGGCAAGAATCTCGGCGAGGCGCTGGAAGGCACGCTCTCCGATCTCGACGGCTTCTTCACCTTCGTCGTCGGCACCAAGAACGGCTTCGGCGTGGTGCGCGACCCGATCGCCTGCAAGCCCGCCGTGATGGCCGAAACCGACCAGTATGTCGCCTTCGGCTCGGAATATCGCGCGCTGACCAAACTGCCCGGCATAGACAATGCGAGGGTCTGGGAACCCGAGCCCGCAACCGTCTATTTCTGGGAGCATTGAGTTCATGCCGGCAACCAAGCTTTCAAGGACGGCGGCGCACGACCCTCGGGTCTTCGATCTCGACCACCAGTCGCTGCGCGAGCTCAATCAGGCGCTGCACAATCTGGCCCCCGGCTCGAACGAAACGGCATGGGAAGTGCTGAACCCGAAAGGCAGTCATTCGGTCGCCGTCGGCGTCGACCAACCTGTTGCCATCGATGTGCGTGGCAGCGTCGGCTATTACTGCGGCGGCATGAATTCCGGCAGCACCATCACCGTGCATGGTTCGGCAGGCCCAGGCGTCGGCGAGAACATGATGTCGGGCTCGATCACCATCAAAGGCGACGCCAGCCAATATGCCGGCGCCACGGGCAAAGGCGGCCTGCTGGTCATCGAAGGCAACGCCTCGTCGCGCTGCGGCATTTCGATGAAGGGCATCGACATCGTCGTGTACGGCAATATCGGCCACATGTCGGCCTTCATGGCGCAATCGGGCAATCTGGTGGTGCTGGGCGATGCCGGCGACGCGCTGGGTGATTCCATCTACGAGGCGCGGCTGTTCGTGCGCGGCAAGGTCGACAGCCTGGGTGCCGACTGCATCGCCAAGGAGATGCGGCCCGAGCATCTGGAATTGCTGCAAGGCCTGCTCGACCGCGCCGGCGTCACCGGCTTCAAGCCGTCGGAGTTCAAGCGCTACGGCTCGGCGCGCACGCTCTACAATTTCAATATCGACAACGCCGACGCGTATTGAGGCAGCATGACCTACAAGAACCCGCCGACGACGCCGCGCAAATCCGCGACCTTCGACGACTATACGCTTTCCGAAATCCGCCGCGCCGCGGCGACCGGCATCTATGACATCCGTGGCGGCGGCGCCAAGCGCAAACTGCCCCATTTCGACGACCTTCTGTTCCTCGGCGCCTCGATCTCGCGCTATCCGCTCGAAGGCTATCGCGAGCGCTGCGACACCAGCGTCGTGCTGGGCTCGCGTCACGCCAAGAAGCCGATCGAGCTGAAGATCCCGATCACCATCGCCGGGATGAGTTTTGGATCGTTGTCCGGCCCTGCCAAGGAAGCACTCGGGCGCGGCGCGACGTTAGCCGGCACCTCGACCACCACGGGGGACGGCGGCATGACCGAGGAGGAGCGCGGCCATTCCAAGCAGTTGGTCTATCAATACCTGCCGTCGCGCTATGGCATGAACCCGCGCGATTTGCGCCGGGCCGATGCGATCGAAGTCGTCGTCGGCCAGGGCGCCAAGCCCGGCGGCGGCGGCATGCTGCTTGGCCAGAAGATCTCCGACCGTGTCGCCGAAATGCGCACGCTGCCGAAAGGCATCGACCAGCGCTCGGCATCGCGCCACCCTGACTGGACTGGGCCCGACGATCTCGAGATCAAGATCCTCGAACTGCGCGAAATCACCGACTGGGAAAAGCCGATCTACGTCAAGGTCGGCGGCGCCCGGCCCTACTACGACACCGCGCTTGCGGTGAAGGCCGGCGCCGATGTCGTCGTCGTCGACGGCATGCAGGGCGGCACCGCCGCGACCCAGGAAGTGTTCATCGAAAATGTCGGCCAGCCGACGCTTGCCTGCATCCGGCCGGCGGTGCAGGCGCTGCAGGATCTCGGCATGCACCGCAAGGTGCAGCTGATCGTCTCCGGCGGCATCCGCAACGGCGCGGACGTCGCCAAGGCCCTTGCGCTGGGCGTCGACGCGGTCTCGATCGGCACGGCTGCCCTTGTCGCGCTCGGCGACAACGATCCCCGCTGGGAGGCGGAATACAACGAGCTCGGCACCACGGCCGGCGCCTATGACGACTGGCACGAGGGCCGCGACCCCGCGGGCATCACCACGCAGGACCCCGAATTGATGAAACGGCTCGACCCGATTGCCGCCGGACGCCGGCTGGCGAACTTCCTCAAAGTGATGACGCTGGAAGCGCAGACGATCGCTCGCGCCTGCGGCAAGAACAGCCTGCACAATCTCGAACCCGAGGACCTCGTCGCGCTGACGATCGAGGCAGCCGCCATGGCCGGCGTACCGCTGGCCGGCACCAACTGGATACCGGGGAAAAACGGCTTCTAGAGCATGATCCCGAAAAGTGGAATCCGGTTTTCGGAAAAGATCATGCTCCAGCAAAGAGACACAACAGCTTCCAAAATACCATAAGCGAGGAACTATAATGGGGAACGATCTCGCCGCATTCGCCAAAGAGAACGGCGTCAAATATTTCATGATTTCCTACACTGACCTGTTCAGTGGCCAGCGTGCCAAGCTGGTGCCGGCACAGGCAATCGCCGACATGCAGAAGGACGGTGCCGGCTTTGCCGGCTTCGCCACCTGGCTGGACCTGACGCCCGCACATCCAGACATGTTGGCGGTACCGGATCCGGATTCGGTCATCCAGCTGCCGTGGAAGCCGGAGGTCGCCTGGGTCGCCGCCAACTGCATCATGGACGACAAGGAGGTCGACCAGGCGCCGCGCAACACGCTGAAGCGGCTGATCGCGGAGGCCGCCAGTGACGGCATGCATGTCAAGACCGGCGTCGAGGCCGAGTTCTTCCTGATCTCGCCCGACGGCAAGACGATTTCCGACGAATACGACACCGCCTCAAAACCCTGCTACGACCAGCAAGCGGTGATGCGCCGCTACGACGTTATCGCCGAGATCTGCGACCACATGCTGGCGCTCGGCTGGGGCGCCTACCAGAACGACCACGAGGACGCCAACGGCCAGTTCGAGATGAACTGGGCCTTCGACGACGCGCTGGCGACCGCCGACAAGCACTCGTTCTTCAAGTTCATGGTCAAGTCGATCGCGGAAAAGCATGGCCTGCGCGCGACCTTCATGCCCAAACCCTTCCAGGGCCTGACCGGGAATGGCTGCCATGCCCATATCTCGGTCTGGGACAAAGCCGGCAAGACCAACGTATTCGCCGACAATTCGATGGAACTCGGTCTTTCGGCCAAGGGCAGGAATTTCCTCGGCGGCATCATGAAGCATGCCTCCGCGCTGGCCGCGATCACCAACCCGACGGTGAATTCCTACAAGCGCATCAACGCGCCGCGCACCATCTCGGGCGCGACCTGGGCGCCGAACACGGTGACCTGGACCGGCAACAACCGCACCCACATGGTGCGCGTGCCCGGCCCCGGCCGCTTCGAGCTGCGCCTGCCGGATGGTGCGGCGAACCCGTATCTCCTGCAGGCTGTGATCATCGCGGCCGGCCTCGACGGCATCCGCTCGAAGGCCGATCCCGGCAAGCGCTACGACATCGACATGTACCAGCACGGCCATACGGTGAAGGGCGCGCCGAGGCTGCCGCTCAACCTGCTCGACGCGTTGCGCGAGTTCGACAAGGACAAATCGCTCAAGGCGGCGCTGGGTGAGGAATTCTCGTCGGCCTACCTAAAGCTGAAGCACCAGGAATGGAATTCCTATGCTTCGCACTTCACGCAATGGGAGCGCGACCACACGCTGGATATCTGACCACCAGCGCGACGCGAGCGACCTCGGAATGAACTGATGAAATATTCGATCTTTTCGCTCGCCCGCGCCGCCTTGTCCGGCCACAAGAACTGGCAACGCACCTGGCGCGACGCCACGCCGAAGGACCGCTACGACGTGGTGATCATCGGCGGCGGCGGCCACGGGCTGGCCACTGCCTGGTTCCTGGCCAGCGAGTACGGCATCAAGAATGTCGCCGTGCTCGAAAAGGGCTGGATCGGCTCCGGCAATGCCGGCCGCAACACCACCATCATCCGCTCCAATTACGGTCTTCCCGGCAATACCGGCTTCTACGAACTGTCGATGAAGCTGTGGGAGCGGATGGAGCAGGACCTCAACTACAACACGATGGTCAGCCAGCGCGGCGTCATCAACCTCTACCACTCCGACGCGCAGCGCGACGCCTATGCGCGGCGCGGCAACACCATGCGCATCAACGGCATTGACGCCGAACTGCTCGACCTCGCCGCGGTCAGGAAGATGATACCGTTCCTGAACTTCGACAATGCGCGCTTCCCCGTGCAAGGCGGGCTCTTGCAGCGGCGCGGCGGCACGGCGCGGCATGACGCCGTTGTCTGGGGTTACGCGCACGCGGCGAGCGCACTCGGCGTCGACATCATTCAGAATTGCGAAGTCACCGGTTTCACCTGCGACGCCAAAGGCAAGGTGACCGGCGTCGAGACATCGCGCGGCAAGATCGGCGCCGGCAAGGTCGGCATGGCCGTTGCCGGAAGTTCGTCGCGCGTCGCGGCGATGGCCGGCCTGCGCCTGCCGATCGAAAGCCATGTGCTGCAGGCCTTCGTCTCCGAGGCGATCAAGCCGCTTATCCCTGGCGTCATGACCTTCGGCGCCGGCCATTTCTATGTCAGCCAGTCCGACAAGGGCGGGCTGGTCTTCGGCGGCGATATTGACGGCTACAACTCCTACGCCCAGCGCGGCAACATGCCTGTGATGGAGGACGTCTGCGAGGGCGGCATGGCGCTGATGCCGATGATCGGCCGCGTGCGCCTTCTGCGCCAGTGGGGCGGCATCATGGACATGTCGATGGACGGCTCGCCGATCATCGACAAGACGCCGGTTGACGGGCTCTATATCAACGCCGGCTGGTGCTATGGCGGCTTCAAGGCGACACCAGGATCCGGCTTTGTCTTTGCCCACCTTCTGGCCCGTGATGTGCCGCACGAAGAGGCTGCACGGTTCCGCCTCGATCGGTTCCGGCGCGGTGCGATGATCGACGAAAAGGGCCAGGGCGCCCAACCGAACCTGCATTGAAGGCGGTCTAGAACAGCATGCGCATTGTCTGTCCCTTCTGCGGCGAACGCGAACTCGGCGAGTTCACCTATCTCGGCGACGCCAAGCCGGTGCGGCCCGAAGCCGGCGCCTCGGAAGACGAGGTCTTCGACTATGTCTATCTGCGCGACAATGTCGCCGGCGAGACCAACGAATACTGGTACCATGGCGGCGGCTGCCGGGCCTGGCTGAAGGTCACCCGCAACACGCTAACGCACGAGATTTCTTCGGTCGAGCCGGCGGCCGGTGCTGGTGCTGCGAAGGTCGGTGCGTGATGGCCGGCGCGCAGACACACCGGCTCGGCAATGGCGGTCTCATCGACCGCTCGGCGCCGTTGAACTTCCGTTTCGACGGCAAGGCTTTCTCCGGCCTCCAGGGTGACACGCTCGCCTCGGCGCTGATAGCCAACGGCGTCAAGCTGGTCGGCCGCTCGTTCAAATACCATCGTCCGCGCGGCATCCTGACATCAGGTTCGGAAGAACCCAACGCGCTGGTCGAGCTGCGCACGGGCGCAAGGCGTGAGCCGAACACCAAGGCGACCACGGCCGAACTCTATGAGGGGCTTGAGGCCGCCAGCCAGAACCGCTGGCCGTCGCTGCGCCACGACGTGATGTCGGTCAACCAGCTGTTCGCGCCGATCTTCGTCGCCGGCTTCTACTACAAGACCTTCATGTGGCCGGCGAAATTCTGGGAAGCGATCTACGAGCCGGCGATCCGCCGCGCCGCCGGCCTTGGCCGCGCCGCCGGCGTTGCCGATCCCGATCACTACGACAAGGCATGGGCGCATTGCGACGTGCTGATCGCCGGTTCAGGCCCGGCCGGTCTGGCCGCGGCATTGGCAGCCGGCCGCTCTGGCGCCCGCGTCATCCTGTGCGAAGAGGATTTTGTCCCCAGCGGCCGCCTGCTGTCGGACGGTGGCACGATCGATGGTGTTCCGGCAGCCGAATGGCTGCCGCGAACGCTGGCTGAGCTCGCGGCAATGCCCGACGTGCGCATCATGACCCGCACGACATTGTTCGGCGTCTACGATGGCGGCACCTATGGCGCGATCGAGCGGGTCAACGACCATTTGCCCTCCCCACCTGAGCACCAGGTGCGCCAGCGCCTGTGGCGGATCGTGGCGAAGCGCTGCGTCGTTGCGGCCGGCGCCATCGAGCGGCCTATCGTCTTTGCCGGCAACGACACGCCCGGCGTGATGATGGCTTCGGCAATGCGGACCTATGTCGCGCGCTATGCGGCGACACCGGCAAAGCGTCTCGCGCTGTTCACCAACAATGAAGATGGCTGGCGCACGGTCGAGACGGCGCTCGGGGCGGGATTGCAGATTGCCGCGGTCATCGACGCGCGGGCTGACGTATCGCCGGCGCATCGTTCACTGGCGTCCAAGGGCGGCTTCCCGGTGCTGCATGGCGCCGTCAGCGGTGTCGATGGCGGCAAGGACGGCGTCAGGAAAATCGCGGTGTCGCTCACCGGCGGCGCGCGCGCCGAAGTCGAAGCCGACGGCCTCGCCGTTTCCGGCGGCTGGAACCCGGCGGTCGGGTTGACCTCCTTCCATCGCGGCCGGCCGAAATGGCGCGACGACATCGCCGCTTTCGTGCCGGATGGCGCGCCGCCAGGCATGGTTGCCGCGGGCGCCGCCAATGGCGACTTCGGCCTAGGCGCCTGCCTGAGCCAGGGGTTTGCAGCCGGCGCGGCAGCGGCGCGTGACGCGGGGCACAATGGTACGCCGGGCGCCGCGCCTGTCGCCGATGACGAGGCCTTTTCGCTGACGCCGCTCTGGCATGTCGCCGGCAAGGGCAAGGCCTTTGTCGACTACCAACATGACGTGACCGCTTCCGACATCGAACTGGCGCAACGCGAAGGCTTTGAATCGGTCGAGCATCTGAAGCGCTACACGACGCTCGGCATGGCCACCGACCAGGGCAAGACCTCGAATGTCGCCGGCCTCGCCATCATGGCGGCTGTCAGCGGCCGGTCGATCCCCGAGACCGGCACGACGATCTACCGGCCTCCTTACGTGCCCGTCGCCATCGGCGCCTTCGCCGGCCATCATCGCGACGAGACTTTTCATGCGACGCGGCTGACGCCGTCGCACCACTGGGCCGTGGAACAGGGCGCGATCTTCGTCGACACCGGCCTGTGGAAGCGGGCACAATGGTATCCGCGCGCCGGCGAGAAGGACTGGCTGGAATCGGTGACCCGCGAGGTAAAGGCGGTGCGCGGCGGCGTCGGCTTCTGCGATGTCTCGACGCTCGGCAAGATCGACGTGCACGGCCCGGATGCAGGCGCCTTCCTCGACCGCGTCTACATCAATACCTTTTCCAACCTCGCCGTCGGCAAGGCGCGCTACGGGCTGATGCTGCGCGAGGACGGCATCGTCTATGACGACGGCACGACGGCACGCCTGGCCGAGGATCATTATTTCCTGACCACCACCACCGCCAAGGCCGGGCTGGTGATGCAGCATCTCGAATTCTGCCGGCAGGTGCTGTTTCCCGAACTCGACGTGCAGCTGACCTCGGTCTCCGACCAGTGGGCGCAATTCTCGATTGCCGGACCCAAGACCCGTGACCTGCTGAAGGAGATCGTCGATCCGGCCGAAGACCTGTCGAACGAAGGCTTTCCGTTCATGGGCGCACGCGAAGTGACTTTGCGCGGCGGCCTCAAGGCACGGCTGTTCCGCATCTCGTTCTCCGGCGAGATGGCCTTCGAGATTTCGGTGCCGGCGCGCTACGGCGACGCGTTGGTGCGCAATCTGATGCTGGCAGGCGCGCCGTTCGGCGTGACGCCTTACGGCACCGAAGCGCTCGGCGTCATGCGCGTCGAAAAGGGCCACATCGCCGGACCGGAACTGAGCGGGACGACGACGGCGGCCGATCTTGGCTTGGGCAAGATGATGTCGACCAAGAAAGACTATATCGGCCGCGTCATGGCCGGACGCGAAGCGCTGATCGCGCCGGACCGGCAGGTCGTGGTTGGCATCAAGCCGGCGGACAAGGCACGCAGGCTGCGCTCCGGAGCGCACATCATCCCGAAGGGGCAGACGCCCGGCCCGGGCAATGACCAGGGTTACGTCACCTCGGTCTGCTTCTCGCCGACATCAGACCGGTGGATCGGGCTCGCGCTTGTCGAACGTGGCCGCGAGCGCATCGGCGAGATCGTCCATGCGCACGACCCGTTGCGCGGCGAAGACTACGATGTCGAGCTGTGCAATCCCGTCTTCTACGATCCGGATGGAGGGCGCCAGCGTGGTTGAGTTTTCCTGGGCTCCCCGCAGTCCACTCGAGCATGCGCTTGTCACCGGCGCACATGGCACGCGCGGTATCGAGGCCGGCGTCTCGCTGACCGAGATCCGCAATTTCGACCTGATCCAGGTGATGGCGCGGCGCGGCAAAGGGGCCGAACTGGCAAAGGCGGCCAAGGCCCGTTTCGGCGTTACTGCTCCTGATGCACCCAAGGCGGTCCAAGGCAAGGACGCCACGCTGATCTGGTCTGGACCGGATCAGTTTTTTGTCCTGTCGGCGGGTGGCAAGCACACGTTGCAAACGCTTGTGCCGGCATTGTCCGGTCCCGCTTCGCTGTCGGACCAGTCGCACGCACGCGTTCTGATTAGCATTTCCGGAGTCAAGGCGCGGGCGATGCTCGCCAAGCTGTCGTCGATCGACCTGCACGTGGGAGCATTCCTGATCGGCGCTGCCGCCGCAACGTCCATGGATCACACCAGCGTCACGCTCTGGCGCGGGAATGATCGGCCGGATGGCCTGGCGGTGTTCAATCTTCTGGTGTTTGCGACGTTTGCCGAGAGCCTTTGGCATACTCTGCTCGACTCGGCTGCGGAATATGGAGTTGCTATCAGCCACTCTGAGGAACTGGCGTAGAATTTTGCCAATGCCGGCAACGCGCTGCATGGCACCTCCGCCTTGCCAAACGCGATCGCACTGCTATTCTTGCTGCTAAAGTAATTTCACACACAGGCAAACTTGTTTCTCGAACCGCAAGGCTGAGATGAGCCAGTCGCCCTACCCCGCAATTGCAGCCGGACCGCCCCGGCCGAGCCTCATCCTGAGGCCCGGCCAGATCGCGCTGCCGCCCGGCATGGAGCGTTATACGATCCAGGGCAACGGCGCGGTGCTCGTCGAGATCGAAGCCGGCGATACGATCACCGTGCGCAATGTCGAGGGTGGCCAGGCCTGCGAACTTCTGGCCTGGGACAGGACCGGCGCGACCGACCCTGGCATTTTTGGGGAAACATCGAACAGCAACGCCGCCGGCATCAAGGCGCTGTTAGTCGAGGGCGACGACAGTCTCGCATCCCTGCGGGGCGGGCTCGCGCGCCGGCAGGTGCAGCTCGATCAGGCCAAGGCGGTGCGCGTGTTCGGCGGCGCCACACCGGCCGGCACCGAACAGTCTTTCGCGGTCGTACGCGACGGCTCGATGGTCATCGCCGCCCCCGGCGGACCGATGCTGGTCGATGGCCACGACACGGCGACGCCCCTCACCGCCATAGTCCGCCGCGCCACGATCCGTCCGGCGCTGAGATCGCAGTTGGCCGATCCGCTCGCCGAGCCGGTGCTCGATTTGCGCGTCCATTCGGCGACTGCGGAATCCTATTTCGTCAAAGCCGGCGATTATCTGCAAATCATCGACGTCGACGGGCGCCAGTGCACCGACTTCCAGTGCTTTTCGGCGCGCAAGCTGGACAAGGGCCGCGACCATCCGCTCGACGTGACGACGACGCGCACGCTGATGGGTGCGAGCTACCCGATGCCCGGCCTGCATTCGAAATATTACGACCAGGACATGGAGCCGCTCGTCGAGGTGGTACAGGACACATGCGGCCGCCATGATGCCTTCGCGCTCGCTTGCGCTGCCAAATATTACGACGATATAGGTTACCCCGGCCACACCAACTGCTCGGAGAATTTCAACCGTGCGCTGGCCGACAAGGGCGTCACGCCCCGCGCCGGCTGGATGGCGATCAACTTCTTCTTCAACACCGCGATCGACGCGCATGGCGTCATGGTGTCCGACGAGCCATGGTCGCGGCCGGGCGACTATGTGCTGTTGCGCGCACTCACCGACATCGTCTGCGTATCCTCCGCCTGCCCCGACGACACGACGCCGGCCAATGGCTGGAACCCGACCGACATCCATGTGCGGACCTATTCCGGCCAGCACAAATTCTCGCGAGCGATCGCCAGACGCATGACGCCCGATTCGGAACCGAAAATGACCCGCGAGACAGCTTTTCATTCGAGCTTTGCCAAGCACACCCGCAACTTCGTCGAGTACAGGGGCTATTGGCTGGCCAATTCCTTCGCCAAGGACGGACCGATCGCCGAATACTGGGCCTGCCGGCAGGACGCGGTCATCATGGACCTGTCGCCACTGCGCAAGTTCGAAGTCACTGGCCCGGATTCCGAGGCGCTGCTGCAATACACGCTGACCCGCGACGTCAAGAAGCTTGGCGTCGGCCAGGTCGTCTATTCGGCCATGTGCTACGAGCATGGCGGCATGATCGACGACGGCACGCTGCTGCGCCTCGGCAAGGACAATTTCCGCTGGGTCGGCGGCGACGATCTGTCCGGCGAATGGCTGCGCGAGACGGCGACGAAACTCGGCCTCAACGTACTCGTGCGTTCCTCCACCGACCAGATGCACAATGTCGCCGTGCAGGGACCGAAGAGCCGCGACATCCTCAGGGAAGTGATCTGGACCTCGCCGCTGCAGCCATCGATCGATGAACTCGAATGGTTCCGTTTCGCCGTCGCCCGCATCGGTGGCGGCAACGGCATTCCGGTCGTCGTCTCGCGCACCGGCTATACCGGCGAACTCGGCTACGAGATCTGGTGCCATCCGCGCGACGCCGAAAAAGTGTTCGACGCTATCTGGGAGGCCGGCCAGCCGCACGGGCTGAAGGCGATGGGGCTGCAGGCTCTCGACATGGTGCGGATCGAGGCCGGGCTGATCTTCGCCGGTTACGAATTCTCCGACCAGACCGACCCGTTCGAGGCCGGCATCGGCTTCACCGTGCCGCTAAAGAGCAAGACCGACGATTTCATCGGCCGCGAAGCGCTGATCCGCCGCAAGGAGCACCCGCAGACAAAGCTGGTCGGCCTCGATATCGACGCCAATGTCGCTGTCGGCCATGGCGACTGCGTGCATGTCGGCCGCGCCCAGATCGGCGTGGTCACCTCGAGCACGCGCTCGCCAGTGCTGAACAAGAACATCGCGCTGGCCAGACTCGACGTCACCCATTCGGCCATTGGCACCGAGGTCGAGATCGGCAAGTTCGACGGCCATGCCAAGCGACTGCCGGCGCGCGTCGTCGCCTTTGCGCATTACGATCCGCAGAAGACCAAACCGCGCTCCTGACGGCCACTTTCGCGACGAACAGACCGGTCGGTCGATGACGTCGCCGAGTGTGTGAGCCTGCGTGCTCACAAGCGTGATGTGCACGGCTTCACAAAACGCTTGACCTGAAAGCGCGCCGGATCAATCTTCACTGTTAAGAAAAAAATGCGACTGAGTGGAAACACCGGCAGCCGCGCAAAGCATGTGTCGATGATGAAACCTCGCGAAGTCGCGGCCGTCACGAACGGGGGAGCATCAAAATGGGGAACAAAGACACATGAGCACAATTGCGACTGCACTGGAGCAGCCGGCGGAAAGCAAGCTGCACCGGAATATCGACTGGCGCGGCGCCTTCTGGGTGGCAAGCGGCGTCCCTGCCCTCGTCCTGTTTTCGATCGGCGGCATTGCCGGCACGACCGGCACGCTGGCCTTCGGGATCTGGATCGCCTCCATGATCATGGGCTTCCTGCAATCCTTCACGTATGCCGAAATCGCCGGCCTGTTTCCGAACAAGTCGGGCGGCGCCTCGATCTACGGCGCCACCGCCTGGCTGCGCTACTCCAAGTTCATCGCGCCGCTGTCGGTATGGTGCAACTGGTTCGCCTGGTCGCCGGTGCTGTCGCTCGGCTGCTCGATCGCCGCCGCCTATATCCTCAACGCATTGGCGCCGGTGCCGCTGTTCACCGATGCCTCACCGGATGTCGTCGCCTATATCGCCGCGCATGCCGGAACCAGTGCCGCCGACGCCATCACGGCGGTGACCGCCGCGGCAACGCCGGCGATCCGCAACTGGACGCTTTACAGTCACACGCTGGGACCGGTCTCGTTCACGTTCAACGCGACCTTCTGCATCGGCGCCGTGCTGATGCTGATCATCTTCGCCATCCAGCATCGCGGCATCCTCGGCACGGCCAATGTGCAGAAATATATCGGCCTGCTGGTCATCATCCCGATGCTGATCGTCGGCGTGGTGCCGATTATCACCGGCCAAATCGACTGGGCGAATTTCTCGCCGTTGGTGCCGCTGGCGGCCGCCTATGCACCCGAGCCCGGCGCCTGGAACATCGCCGGCTGGACACTGGTGCTTGGCGGCATGTTCATCGCCGCCTGGTCGACCTACGGTTTCGAGACCGCCGTCTGCTACACCTCGGAGTTCAAGAACCCGGGTACCGACACGTTCAAGGCCATCTTCTATTCCGGCCTGCTGTGCATGCTGCTGTTCATCCTGGTGCCCTTCACCTTCCAGGGCGTGCTCGGCCTGAATGGCATGCTGGCGACGCCGATCGTCGACGGCTCGGGCGTGGCGGATGCGCTGGCCGGCATGGTCGGCGGCGGTGCGCTGATCCACAGCCTCCTGGTCATGCTGATGATCCTGGCGCTGGTGCTGTGCATCATGACCGCCATGGCAGGCTCTTCGCGCACGCTCTACCAGGGCTCGGTCGACGGCTGGCTGCCGCGCTATCTCAGCCATGTCAACGAGCATGGCGCACCGACGCGGGCGATGTGGACCGATCTTTGCTTCAACCTGATCGTGCTGGCGATCGCCTCGGCCGACGCGACGAGCTTCTTCTTCATCCTCGCCGTATCGAACTGCGGCTACATCATCTTCAACTTCCTCAACCTCAACGCCGGCTGGATCCACCGCATCGACAACGGCCATATCGTGCGGCCTTGGAAGGCGCCGAGCTGGCTGCTCGGGGTCGGGGCTATCTTTGCCTATGTCAACGCCATCTTCATGGGCGCGGGCGCCAAGGTGTGGAACCCAATGGCGCTGTGGGCCGGGCTGATCACCGCAGCCTTGATCATTCCGGTGTTCTGCTTCCGCCACTACATCCAGGACAAGGGGAAATTCCCCGACCATATGCTGGCCGACCTGGGCATGGCGGGGGCCGACCTCTCGGTCAAAAAGGCGGGCATGCTGCCCTATCTGACGCTGGTCGCCGGCGTGGTGGTGATGCTGCTCGCCAACTGGTTCTTCGTCATCTGACGTCTTCGTGAAAGGTCGGCCGCACGGGAACCCGTAACAGGAAGGAAAATCGGCCGGTCGAAACTCGACCGGCCGATATCTCATTCAGCCGCCAGAGCCAGTTGGGGCCTTTCGGCTTCTTCGCTGGAAGCCAAATCGCCTTCCTTCTCGACGACCTTCTTGGGCTCCCGGCCAAAGAACAGGGCGTAGCCTGCCGGCAGCACCAGGATGGTCAGCACGGTCGCAACCAGAATGCCACCCATCATGGCGTAGGCGAGCGGCCCCCAGAAGACGCCGCGCGAGATCGGGATCAGCGCCAGCACCGCCGTCAGCGCCGTCAGCGTGATCGGCCGGAAACGGCGCACGGCCGAACCTATGATCGCCTCGTAACGATCCATGCCCGCGGCGATATCCTGGTCGATCTGGTCGACCAGGATGATCGAATTGCGCATGATGATGCCGAGCAGCGCGATGACGCCGAGGATGGCGACGAAGCCGAACGGAGCGCCACTGATCAAGAGTGCCGCGGCAGCGCCGATGATGCCGAGCGGACCGGTTGCCAGCACCAGCATCGCCTTGCCGAAATGCTGCAGCTGGATCATCAGGAGCACGACGATGACGGCCAGCATGATCGGCGCCTTGGCAGCGATCGAGGCCTGGCTTTCCGCCGAATCCTCGGCACCGCCCTGGATCTCGATCTTGTAGCCGGGCGCCAGGCCGTCGCGCAGGCCTTGCATGTCCTTGTACAGCTTGGTGACGACGTCATTGGACTGAATACCGTCGGGCAGCGTTGCCCGCACACTGATGGTCGGCAGGCGGTCGCGGCGCCACTCGATGCCTTGCTCCAGCACCGGGACAACCTTGGCCACCTGCGACAGCGGCACGAAGCCGCCGAAGTCGGTCGGGATGTAGACGGAGTCGACCGAGGACAGCAGGCTGCGGCTGGCATCCGGCTCGCGGGCGACGATGGAAACCGTCTCCTCGCCGTCCCGGAAGTCGTCGAGCGGCGCGCCCGACATCGTCGCCTGCAACATCTGGCGGATGCGCTGCGAGGTGACGCCGAGTGCGCGGGCACGATCCTGGTCGATGACCAGCTTCATCGCCGGCACGGGTTCGAGCCAATCGTCATGCACGGCGCCAAGCAGCGGATCCTCACGGAACTTCGCCTTCACCTGGTCGGCGATGCGGCGCACCTCCTGGCGATCCGGCCCCATGACGCGCATCTGCACCGGCCAGCCGGTCGGCGGACCCAGGAACAGGCGATCGACCTTGGCGCGGACGGACGGAAAGTCCTCGGCCAGAACAGTGCGCAGCTTGACGATCAGCCGTTCACGCGCCGGCTCGTCATTGGCCATCACCAGCATCTGGGCGAAGTTGGGATTGCTGAGCTGCTGGTCGAGCGGCAGGAAGAAGCGCGGCGCGCCTTCGCCGATATAGGTGGCGATGAAACGCTTGTCCTTGTCGTCCATCATCTTGGTTTCAAGCGCCTTGGCCTGCGCCTCGACTTCCTTGATGCTGGTGCCTTCCGGCAGCCAGAGGTCGACGAGGATTTCCGGCCGCGACGATTGTGGGAAGAAGTTCTGCGGGATGAACTGGAAGGCCCACAGGCTGGTACCAAAGGTCACCAACGTCATCACCAGGACGATGATGCGATGGCGCACCGCCCAGCCCACCGTGGCACGCAGCCGGCGGTAGAAACGGGTGTCGAAGACATCATGATGGTTGCCGGCATGCCTGCGCTGCTTGAGGATCATGTTGCCGAGCCACGGCGTGAAATAGACCGCGACGAACCACGACACGATCAGCGCGATGCCGACGACATAGAACAGCGTGCGGACATATTCGCCGGCCGTCGAGGCCGCGAAGCCGACCGGGATGAAGCCGGCGGTGGTGATCAGCGTGCCGGTCAGCATCGGGAAGGCGGTCGAGGAATAGGCGAAGCTCGCCGCCTCGACCTTGACCAGCCCCTCCTCCAGCTTGCGCTCCATCATCTCGACGACGATCATCGCATCGTCGACGAGCAGGCCGAGCGCGATGATCAGCGCGCCGAGCGAGATGCGCTGCAGGTCGATGCCGAGCTCGTACATGATGGCGAAGGTGGCGGCGAGCACCAGCGGAATGGCGATGGCGATGACCAGGCCCGAGCGCCAGCCGATTGACAGGAAGGAAACGACCAGCACGATCAGGAGCGCTTCGCCAAGCGCATGCATGAATTCGGCCACCGCATCCGTGACGACGCCCGGCTGGTCGGAAATCTGGTCCACCGAAACGCCGTAAGGCAGCGCCTCCTCGAAGCGCTTGTAGGTCGCCTCGACATCCTTGCCGACATCGGTGACCTTGAAGCCCTTGGCCATGACGACGCCGAGCTGCACGCTGTCATGGCCGTTGAAGCGGTATTTGCGCTGGAACGGATCTTCCAGCCCCGAGGTCACCGTGGCGATGTCGCCAAGCCTTGTGACCTGGCCGCCGGCGCGCAGGCGCAGGTTCCTGATGTCCTCAACCTTGCTGACATCGCCTTCGACGGAAATGCGCACCGAATTGGTGCCGGTGTCGACGGAACCGGCCGGGTCGACATTGTTCTGTCCCTTGATCGCGTTCTGCAGATCGGTCAGCGTCAGACCGCGTTCGGCCAGCGCCTTGGACGAGACGTCGATATAGAGCTTCTCCGGCTGGTCGCCGATGATGACCGCCTTCTCGACGCCGGGCGTCGTCAAAAGCATGTCGCGTGCCTGGATGGCGAACTTCTTCAGCTCGGGATAGCTGAAGCCGTCACCGCTGATCGAATGCAAGGTGATGAAGGTGTCGCCGAACTCATCGTTGAAATACGGGCCGAGCAGGCCTTGCGGCAGATCGCCTGATATATCGCCTACCTTCTTGCGCACCTGGTAGAACGCGTCCGTCACCTCGGCGGCGCTGGTATCGCCCTTGATCTGCACTGTGATGATGGCGCTTCCGGCGCGGGTGAAGGAGCGCACGAAGTCGAGATGCGGCGTCTCCTGCAGCTTGCGCTCGATCTTGTTGACGACCTGGTCTTCCATCTCCTTGATCGAGGAGCCCGGCCAGATCGCCTG
The DNA here is from genome assembly GCF_001425625.1 of Mesorhizobium sp. Root102. Taxonomy (GTDB): domain Bacteria; phylum Pseudomonadota; class Alphaproteobacteria; order Rhizobiales; family Rhizobiaceae; genus Mesorhizobium. Next base: position 433,547 of record NZ_LMCP01000001.1, read on the forward strand.
GACGACCATGACCCGGAAGGTGAAATCGGGATCTTCCTTCTGGCCCATGCGCATCAGGCCGAGCGCGCCGGAAATGATGATCAGGCCGAACAGGAACCGCGCAATGGACGGATGGCCGATTGCCCAGCGCGACAGGTTGAAGGGCCGCTTCTCTTCCGTGGAATTGGTCATCGGTGATCGTCCACTTCGTTTGATCGTCAGCGCGCCGATGCGAAGTCCTGGCGCGGAGCAAAATCCAGGTTCGGTAGTGGCTTCCGGGCGGCAAGGCTCTCCGAGCGGAGAAACGCTCATCGCGGTGGGACGCGAAAATCGATGTGGGGGTTACATCAATCGAGCGCCTCGGTTCGAGCGATTGCCGCCCGGAAACCAGCGGCTGCGGGAACGCGCAGCCGGTTGTCTGTCGTCAGCGCACCTGCTTGGCGTCGCCGTCTGCCGCAGATGCGGACTGCAGCGCCGCATCCCCGGCGAGTTTCACCTTGAGGTTCTCGGTCATGAACTGTGTGCCGGCAGCGACCACGACATCGCCGGGTTTCAGTCCCTCGGCAACACGCACGCCATCGGCGGCGAACGCGGCGACCTTGACCGGACGGGCGTGAACGGTGTCGGCGCCGCGATCGACGGTCCAGACGATCGACTGCTTGCCTTGCTCGGCCAGTGCGCTCAGTGGGATCGAGACGAGTTGCCGCTCATTGGCCGCCGAGGCTTCGATGCTGGCGGTCATACCGAGAAGCACACGCGGATCGTTAGGCAGGCTGACGCGGACGGCGAAGGTGCGCGATTGCGGATCGGCGCTACCGGCGACTTCGCGGACCTTGCCGTCGAGCGCCAGCGCGTCGTCGGACCAGAAGCCCGCCTTGACGATTTTGCCCGGCTTGAATTCGGCTATCTCCATCTCCGGCACGGCGATCAGCACTTCCTTTTCACCGTCGACCGCAACAGTGACCACCGGCGCGCCGGAGCCGACCACCTGGCCGACATCGGCGCTGACCGCGGTGACGATGCCATCCCTGTCGGCCTTGAGATCGGTATAGCCGACCTGGTTCCTGGCCTGGGCAAGCGTCGAGCGAGCGGAATCGCGAGTGGCGACGGCCTGGTCGTAGCTTAGGGTCGCCTGCTCGAGCTGCGATTTCGGCGCGAACTTCTTGTCAAACAGCTGCTCGGCGCGCTTGCGGGCAAGCTCTGATGTCTCGACCTGCCGATCCGCGGCATCAAGCGATGCCTGCGCACTCTTGACCGACAGGTCGTAGTCGATGGGGTCGATGCGGGCGAGCACATCGCCGGCGGCCACATGCTGGCCGATATCGACGAGACGCTCGGTGATCTTGCCGTTGACGCGGAAAGCCAGGGCGCTTTCGGTGCGGGCCCGCACCGAGCCGGAATAGGAGAGCGTGCGGGTGTCATGCGCCTTCGCGATCTCGACGACCTTGACCGGGCGGATGATATCCTTGACTTCAGCTTTCTCTTGGCTGCAGCCGGCAAGCCCGAGCGCCGCGACGATCAGGCCGGCAACCGGCAGCTTGCGGAGAATGGAGCTGGACAAAGACATATTGGTACTCCCGACTGGAGATAAATGGTCGACCGGCGTTGGGCGGCTATTACTTCAGAGCTTTGATCGCATAGTCGATCAGGTCGTCGGGCATCGCCCGGTTGGTCTTGGCAAGGCACTGTGCCACCATCTGCGGATGGCACAGGATAACTGTGGCGGCGCCGAAGCAGCGCGACGCGGTCACCGGGTCCTGTTGCCTGAACTCTCCGGCCTCGATACCGTCGCGAATCACTTCCGCAAACAGGTCGTGAATGCTGTCGACATGCTTGTCGATCACGCCCCAGTCGCGTTCGAGGGCGACAATGACCATCTCGTGGACCTTCTTGTCGTCAAGCATGACCTCCATCGTCATCTTGTATTGCGCATGCACGTAGCGCCTAAGGCGCTCCTCGGCGCTCACCGGCAGGTGCATGATCTCGTAGGCCATCTTGTAGCTGGCGCCGAGCATCCGGCCGCAGACGGCCTGGTGGATTTCCACCTTGGAGGCGAAGAAGCGATAGATGTTGGCCGGCGACATGCCGAGTTCACGGGCAATGTCGGCGACATTGGTCTTGCCGTAGCCATAGTGCCGGAACAGGCGCTCGGCGCAGTCGAGAATGCGCGTCACATTTTCCTGTCGGGCGGCGTCGGCGACTATGGTAGCGGCTTCGGACATGATCCTCTGTCAATTTACGAGTGACGAATTTCAACTTTCGTCACTCGTAAATCGAAATGGGCGACCTGTCAACGCGGATTCTGTGTACGCGTACGATTGGTGACAGATGGTGACAGAGGGCCTGCTGTCGGCCACCACACGCTTCGATTCCTCAGAGTTGATGACGAGGTCGCGGAGGCTTTGCCTAACCGCGAAAGTCGTAACTAGAGGAGAGCAGCGACGAGGTCTCAGGCGACCTTGGCCATCTCGCGCAGCCGGAACTTCTGAATCTTGCCGGTCGAGGTCTTTGGGATTTCGGCGAAGATCACCGCCTTCGGCACCTTGAAGCGGGCGAGCAGCGCGCGGCAGTGCTCGATGATCTCGGCCTCGGTCGCCGCCTTGCCGGGCTTCAGTTCGACATAGGCGACAGGCACCTCGCCCCATTTGTCGTCAGGCCTGGCGACGACACCGCAAGAGGCAACGGACGGGTGCTTGTAGAGCGCGTCCTCGACCTCGATCGAGGAGATGTTCTCGCCGCCCGAGATGATGATATCCTTGGAGCGGTCCTTGAGCTGGATATAACCGTCGGCGTGCATGACGCCGAGATCGCCGGAATGGAACCAGCCGCCGGCAAAGGCCTCGTCGCTCGCCTTACGGTTCTTCAAATAGCCTTTCATGACGATGTTGCCGCGGAACATGACCTCGCCAATGGTCTCGCCGTCGGCCGGTGTCGTCCGCATCGTCTCGGGATCCATCACGGTCAGGCCTTCGAGCGCCGCATAGCGCACGCCCTGCCGCGCCTTCTTGGCGCTGCGCTCGCTCTTTTCGAGATCGTCCCACGCGCCATGCCATTCGTTGACGACCGCCGGACCATAGGTCTCGGTCAGGCCGTAGAGATGGGTGACGGCGAAGCCGGCATCGGCCATCCCCGACAGCACCGCTTCCGGCGGGGGTGCTGCGGCCGTGTTGAAAGTGACCATCTGCGGGAATTCCCGCTTGTCCTCGTCCCTGGCATTGATCAGCACCGACATGACCACCGGCGCGCCGCACAGATGGGTGACGCCGTGATCGGCAATCGCATCGTAGATCGGCTTCGGCCGCACCCAGCGCAGGCAGACATGGGTGCCGGCCTGGACGGCGAGCGTCCAGGGAAAACACCAGCCGTTGCAGTGGAACATCGGCAACGTCCACAGATAGACCGCATGCTTGGCCATGCCGGCATGGATGGTGTTGGTGTAGGCCATCAGGGCCGCACCGCGATGGTGGTAGACGACGCCCTTCGGATTGCCCGTTGTTCCGGAAGTGTAATTGAGCGAGATAGCATCCCATTCGTCGTCGGGCATCGCCCAGGCGAAATCCTCGTCGCCGCCAGCGACGAAGTCCTCATAATCGAGCGAGCCGATGCGCTCACCCTTCGGATAGGGTGTGTCGGCCGCGTATTCGGGATCATCATAGTCGATGACCAGCGGCTTGACCTTGGCCAGTTCCAGGGCCTGCTTGACGACGCTGGAGAACTCGCGGTCGACGATCAGCACCTTGGTCTCGGCATGGTCGAGCTGGAAGGCGATGACCGCCGCATCAAGGCGGGTGTTGAGCGAATGCAGCACCGCCTTGGTCATCGGCACGCCGAAATGCGCCTCCAGCATCGGCGGCGTGTTGGACAGCATGACGGTGACGGTATCACCCTTGCCGATGCCGCGCTTCTGAAGCGCCGAGGCAAGCTTCAGCGACCGCTGCCAGAAATTGCGATAGTCGATGCGCTGGCGGCCATGAACGATGGCGATATGGTCGGGATAGGTCTTGGCCGCGCGTTCCAGATAGGTGAGCGGCGTCAACGGCTGGTGGTTGGCCGCGTTCTTGTCGAGATCCTGTTCGTAAGGATTGCCCATCCCGCCTCCCCTTGCTTCCTAGCTGGAGACTTCTAATCACAGGCTCCAGCCCACGTCACCATTCTTGTAGCGAAGCCTGTCAGGCACTGCACCCAGCTTCGCCTTGATCCCCGTCAAGACAGGAGCGAGGTTTTTGGATTTTTTGTTCAATTTGACTTTTGTCGAAGGCCGTGAATAATGTCAGCCGAGGAGACGGCATGGCGATCCGACCGGCAGAACAACTCATCCACAAGGCCGCCTGGCTCTATTATGCCCATGGCCTGCGGCAGGACCAGGTGGCGAGCCAGCTTAACATTTCCCGTGCCTCGGTCGCCATGTATCTGCGCAAGGCGCGCGAGACCGGCATCGTCAACATCTCGACCTCGACCCAGCTTTTCACCGACGATGTGCTGGCGCGCAAGCTCGAGGATGCGTTGGGCCTCGACGCCGTCTGGATCGCGCCGGAAAATGACCATATCGCCGACCCGTCGACGGAAATTGCCGTGCTGGCGGCAAGCGTGTTCCTCGAGCTGGTCAAGAAGGGCGACCGCATCGGCGTCGCCTGGGGCCGCACCGTCTACATGATCGCCGACATCATGTCCTATGCCGACCTGCAGGATGTCACTGTGGTGCAGCTCTGCGGCAATCTCGGCGCGCCCTATTCCTACCGGCCCGACCAATGCACAATGGAAATCGCGCGACGGCTGAACGCCAAGGGGCTTAACTTCTACGCGCCGCTGGTGCTGTCGACGGAAGAGCTGGCGCGCGCGCTGCGTGCCGAGCCGGTGATCCGCGAGCAGTTGTCAGGTGTCGGTGAATGCGATCTGGCGCTGTACTCTGTCGGCGCGGTCGACGCCGACAGCCATCTGGTCAAATGCGGCGCGTTGACGCCAGATGAAATGGCGGAACTGCGCCGGCAAGGCGCTGCCGGCGTCATCGCCGGTCAGATCATCGATGCCGAGGGCAAGGTGCTCGACTGCAGCTACAACCGTCGCGTGATCTCCGCCGAGCTGGCTTCGCTGCGCGCCATCGCCAGGCGGCTGATGGTCGTGCAGGAGGACAGCAAGTTCGAGCCGCTGCTGGCGGCGATCGCCGGCGGCCTTTGCACGCATCTGGTTGTCGGCGCGCGCATGGCGCAGCGGCTCCTGGATCATGCGGCTGCCACGACAGAAAAGGCCTCCTAGAATATCCTCCTCTCCGCCGCCGGCGCATTGTCATCAAAGCGTCGCGGCATTCCTGTTTCACCATCAAAGACAGCAACCGGACGAAGCGAACATGAAGAACCTGTGGAATGACGATGCCGCCGAAAAGCTCGTTGCCGACTATGCGAAAAAGGGTGTCGGCCGCGACCTGGCGTTGCGCGTCTACACGACCCGGCTACTGGGCGGCGAACCAAGGCTGGTCCTGCATGGCGGCGGCAACACCTCCTGCAAGACGACAGCGACCGATCTCGTCGGCGACGAATGGGACGTGCTGTGCGTCAAGGGCAGCGGCTGGGACATGGGCGTCATCGAGCCGCAGGGCCTGCCAGCGGTCAAGCTCAAGCCGCTGCTCAAGGCGCGCGCACTGAACAGACTGGCCGACGAGGACATGGTCGCGCTGCAACGTGTCAACCTCATCGATCCATCCTCCCCCAACCCCTCGGTCGAGACGCTGCTGCATGCCTTCCTGCCGCACAAATTCGTCGACCACACGCACTCGACCGCTATCCTGGCCATCGTCGACCAGGAAGACTCGAAGCCGCTGGTGGAGACGGTGTTCGGCAGCAAGATGGGTTACGTGCCCTACATCATGCCCGGCTTCGACCTCGCCAAGGTAGCCGCCGATATTTTTGATGCCGACCCGACCGTCGAAGGGCTGATCCTCGACAAGCATGGCATCTTCACCTTCGGCGACGATGCCAAACAAGCCTATGACCGTATGATCCACTATGTGAATGTCGCCGAGGACTACATCGCCACTCACGGCAAGCCTCAAGCTGCAAAGGTAGCCTTGCCGGCAAAGCTCGCGACACCGGCGTCCATTGCACCGATGCTGCGCGGCGCGGTGGCGGTAGCGCGCGGCGAAGGCCGCTTCGATCGCATGATCAGCGATTTCCGCACTTCGCCGGCAATCGTCGATTTCATCAGTTCATCCGAGATTGCCGATTATGCCGGACGCGGCGTGTCGACGCCCGATCTGTCGATCCGCATCAAGACCGGCCCGATGGCGCTGCCGGCGCCCGATGCGGACAAGGCCGGCGACTACAAATCCGTAATCAAGAGCCATGTCGACGCCTTCGCCAAAGACTACCGCGCCTATTTCGAAACCAATGATGCGCTCGACGACGTCAAGCGCACCATGCTCGACCAGATGCCGCGGCTGACGCTGGTGCCGGGCCTCGGCATGTTCGGCCATGGCCGCACGCTGAAGGACGCGAAGATCGCGTCGGATGTCGGCGAGATGTGGATCGAGGCGGTGCGTGGCGCCGAGGCGGTCGGCCGGTTCCATCCGCTCGCCAAGGCCGACCTGTTCCCGCTGGAATACTGGTCACTGGAACAGGCCAAGCTCGCCTCCAACAAACCGAAGCCGCTGACCGGCCAGGTGGTGCTGATCACCGGCGGCGCCGGCGCGATCGGCGCGGCGACGGCAAAGCTGTTCGCCGACAATGGCGCCCATGCCGTCGTCGTCGATCTCGACGCCGAAAAGGCCGCAGAGGCCGCCAAGAAAGCCGGCAACAATTCGATCGGCGTCGCCGCAGACATCACCGACCCGGCACAGGTGCGCGCCGCCTTCGACAGGGCGGTCGCCATGTTCGGTGGTGTCGACATATTGGTGTCCAATGCAGGGGCGGCCTGGGAAGGCCGCATCGGCGAGCTCGACGACGCGCTTTTGCGCAAGAGTTTCGAGCTCAATTTCTTCGCCCACCAGTCGGTGGCGCAGAACGCCGTGCGCATCATGCTCGAACAGGGCACCGGCGGCGTGCTGTTGTTCAACACCTCCAAACAAGCGGTCAACCCAGGGCCGAAGTTCGGCGCCTATGGCGTGCCGAAAGCGGCGACACTGTTCCTGTCCAGGCAATACGCGCTCGACTATGGCGCGCATGGCATCCGCTCCAACGCCGTCAACGCCGACCGCATCCGCTCGGGGCTTCTGACCGACGCCATGATCGCCAGCCGTTCGGGTGCGCGCGGCGTGTCGGAGAAGGACTACATGTCCGGCAATCTGCTCGGCCAGGAAGTGACGGCACAGGACGTGGCGCAGGCCTTCCTGCACCACGCGCTGGCCGACCGAACCACCGCGGATGTGACGACGGTCGACGGCGGCAATATCGCGGCAGCGCTGCGGTAGGCGGAACCGGCCGAGACAGGCGCGGATTCTGGGAGTTTCGCGCCTCATAGCCAGGAAGGTATTCTTGAACTGCTGCTACAGCAGGTCTCGGATGCCTTCCCAAGCCTCTCTGCCCAGCTCTGAATCTGCCTCGTCATTGCCTCCATGTGCATGCAATGTCGAGCGTGGTGTGTCCTCCCCCGGCAACAGAATGCGGTGGCCCGCATCGGGCGACGAAACGAGGCGCGTGACCTTGCCTGTGTTGTCTCGCCGCCGAACAATGTCTGTCGCGAACCATAGGGAGGGCCACAGGGCATCGTCGCCACCTGCGACAAGCAGGATCTCGGCCGATGCGGTCTCAACGGGAACGGTCGCCGCCTTTGCTTCGCGTTCGAAGGTTTTCAAACAATGTTCGAAAAGCCCGCGGTAAGACACCAGGCCATCTGCGTACGCTCGGCTCCAATTCGGATCCGTCGGCACAAACGGCAGCGGGACACCGTCGAGCGACCATGAGGATCGTTCAGGCCAGCTGACACCATCCCGGCCCGCACCGATATTTCCCCAAACCACCGACGATGGGCTGATTGCGACCACAGCGTTGATGCGCTGGTCATGGGCCGCCGCAAGCAGTGAAGCCTCGGCACCCCTGGATGTGCCGACATAAACGATGCGGCGGCATCCTGTTTCGAGGAGGTAATCGGTTGCCGCAAAGAAGGTTTCGAGGGGAATCTCGCATATTCCGGGAGCCTGGCCCTCGCCGCCAAACCATTGCACGGCCAGGGCAGACGAGCCTTCGTTTGCAAACAGCCGCGCGCGCCCGACATCGACGCGGCCACTCGACCCACCCAACACCACGACACCGGTGGTGGCGTGCGGGCATCGAAACAATGTTCCGGCGACGGCGCCGGACAGGTTTTCCTCGATTACAGCCTGGACTTCCATATAGGCACCGAACCTTGGGCCGGAACCTGCGCGCCAGCTGCAAATATTCGGCAAAAAGGCCGCCTGCAGCAAGCGGCTGCAAGCGGCCTTCGATAGCGAAGCCTACTTCGCGTTCGGGTTCGGCATCCAGGCCGGCATCGCGACATCGGCATGGGCGAACTGCGGCAGCTTGGCCGACAGGTCCTCCATGTTCTTGATGTCCTTGTCGATGAGGTCCTTCTGGGTGATCAGCGTCGGCGGCACGACGACGTTGTGGCCGGGGTCTTCGCCGGCCAGCAACTGCGCCAGCGCTCGCACCGAGACCTGGCCGACGACGGCCGGGTTGGTCGCGGCGGTGGCCGCCCAGGCGCTGTCGGCCTCGCGCATCGCGGCGATATCGGACGTCGAGATGTCGGCCGAATAGATCTTGATGCCCTTGTTGAGGCCCGCTTCGTCGACGGCGATCTTCACGCCCTTGGCGAATTCGTCATAGGGAGCGAACATCACCTTGATGTCGGGGTGGGCCGACAGCACCGAGCGCGCCTGGTTGGCGACGGAGTTGGCGATCGGGTTGTCGAGCGTGCCGAACATCGCGACTTCCTTGATGCCGGCATACTTCTTCTTCACGTCGACCCAGGTCTCGTTGCGGCGGTCGAGCGGCGCGATGCCGGCGACATAGACGTAGCCGGCATTCCAGCTCTCGCCATTGTCCTTGACCGCCTGCTCGAGCGCGAGGCGGGCCAAGTCGCGATCGGACTGTTCGATCTGCGGGATCTTGGGGTTTTCGACATTGACGTCGAAGGCCACCACCTTGATGCCGGCGTCAACCGCGCGCTGGGCGGCATCCTTCATCGATTCCGTCAGGCCGTGCTGGATGATGATGCCCTGCACGCCGAGCGCGATGGCCTGATCGACCATGTCGGACTGAAGGGCGGCATCCTGGCGGCTGTCGAGGACACGCAGGTCGATGCCGAGCGCCTTCGACTGCGCCTCGACGCCGCTGAGATAGGCCTGGAAGAAGTCGCCAGTCGAGAGATAACGCACCAGTGCGATCTTGACACCAGGCTTGTCGAAAGGCGCCGGCTTGTCCGCGGCCAGCGCCGGAAACTGCATCAGCATGGTTGCGCCGGCCAGTCCGAGCGCCACCTTCCCCAGAAGTCTTCTTGTAATGCTCACTTTGTTTTCCTCCACTCTTGTTGAACCCAAAATCCTGTTCCGGTCGAAAGCTACCTCCTGCCTCTGCCTGAAAGCGCAAAGGTGAAGACAAGGGCGACGACCAGAACCACACCCTTGACGAAATCCTGCGTGTAGTAAGGCGCGTTCATCATCGTCAGGCCTTGCAGCAAAATGCCGACGAACAGCGCGCCAATGGCGGTGCCAAAGGCGTTCGGCTTGGCGGCGCCAAGCACCGCGTAGCCGATCAGCGCCGCGGCAACTGCATCGAGCAGCAGATTATTACCCGAGGCGATGTCGCCGCGTCCAAGCCGGGCGGCGAGCAAAATGCCGCCGATCGAGGCAAAAACTCCTGAAATAACATAGGCCCAGATCTTGTATGCCTTGACAGGCGCGCCGGCGAGTTCGGCGGCGCGCTCATTGCTGCCGACCGCATACATCATGCGGCCGAAGCGGGTGTATTCGAGGAAGAACCAGATCAGCACGGCGAGCACGAGCAGCACCACCACCGACACCGGAATGAGGTTCGGGATGAAGAAGTCGAAGCGGTGGCGGCCGAGCGCCAGGAAGGCATCGCTGAACTTGCCATTGGCGACCGAACCGTCCGGCATGGTCATGCCTGTGGCGATCGAGCGGCCTTCGGTCGGAATGCGCTGCAGGCCGACGAGCAGGAACATCATGCCGAGCGTCGCCAGCAGGTCGGGCACGCGCATGTAGACGATCAGCCAGCCGTTGATCAGGCCGACAATGGCGCCGATCAGCAAGCAGACAACGACCGCGACAAGGGCGTTCTGCTCCAGCACCACCATCACATAGGCCGCCGCCATCATGGCTGATGTGGCGACCGAGCCGATCGACAGATCGAAGCCGCCGACGACAAGCGTGGCGGTGACGCCGAGCGCCAGCACGCCGGTGATGGCGACCGACTGGAAGATGAAGACCGCACTTTGCGGCGAAACGAAACCGTCGGCCGCGATCGAGAAATAGGCGACGAGCCCGAACAAGAGCACGATGAACCCGTAGCGGATGGCGTGGTCGCGCAATGTCATTCGGCGCTCCCGCGCGCTGCTGCCGTCTTTACCCAACTCGAACCCATGCTCTCTCATTCCAATTCCTATCGCCCGCCCTTCAGGCCGCGCTGTGCAGCGGTCCGCCGGCGACCTCGGCCAGCAGGCGATCGAGATCGACGTCGGCATTGCGGTGTTCGCCGACGATGGTTTGCTCGGACATCACCAGGATGCGATCGGCGGTCTCCAGCGCCTCGTCGAGCTCCGTGACGAACAGCAGCGTGGCGCGGCCGTTTGCACTGGCCCTGAGCTTGGCGGCAATGTCGCGCCTGGCGGAAATATCGACGCCCTGAAACGGCTCGTCCAGAATGAACAGTCTTGCATCCTGGGCCATCCAGCGGGCGACCATCACCTTCTGCTGGTTGCCGCCGGACAGTTCCGACATCTCGTCCTTCTCGGAACGGCAGACGATGCCCAGCTCTTCGATCTGCCGGCGTGCGGTAGCGCGTTCCAGACGGCGCCTGAGAACAGCGAAACGTGACATGCGCTTGTGAAACGGCAGGCTGATATTTTCCTGGATGTTGAAGCCGTCGACGATGCCATTTTCGCCGCGGTCCTTGGCGACGAGGAACACGCCGGCGGCGATCGCCTCACCCGTCGAATTCGGTGCATAAGGCTTGCCGTTCATCGTCATGGTGCCGGCGAGCGGCTTGCGCACGCCAAACAGCGTCTCGGCCAGCGCCGTCTTGCCGACGCCGACGAGGCCGGTGATAGCAACGACCTCGCCGTCGCCGAGCGTCAGCGAGATCGGTCGGGCGCCCGGTGCTATGCGCAGGCCGTCTATCTTGATGACAGCATTGGCCGAATCCCTGACAATGATCTGGTCGAGATGGATCTTGCGGCCGAGCATGGCGTTGACCGCGCCCTCATAGTCGAGCGGTTTCTTGTCGAAAATGCCCGAGACGATCCCGTCACGCATCGAGACGATGCGATCGGCCAACCGCCTGATGTCCGACATGCGGTGCGAGATATAGAGGATCGCCACGCCTTGCTCGCGCAGCCTGTCGATCAGCGCAAACAGCCGATCAGCCTCGGCGCTGGAGAGCGATGAAGTCGGCTCATCGAGGATCAGCACTTTCGGCTGGTGCGCCAGCGCGCGGGCAATCGCCACCATCTGGCGATCGGCCAGCGAAAGATCGCTCACCCGCGCCTTCAAATCGATGGCCAGCCCCATGCGGTCGGCGACCGCCTTGGCCTCTCTGCGTACACGGACCGGATTGAACAGGGTCGGCGCGCCGCTGCCGCTCAGCCGGTCGAGAGTCAAATTGGTGGCGACGTCGAGATCGGCGACGACACCGTCATTGATGTTCTGATGCACGGTGACGACGCCGGCGCGGATCGCTTCAGCCGGGGTTTTCGGCGCGAAATCCTGGTCGGCGAGCGCCATCGTGCCGCCGCCGCGCTCATAGACGCCGGAGATGATCTTGACGAGGGTGGATTTACCGGCGCCGTTGGCGCCCATCAGCACGGTCACTTCACCGGCATGCAGTTCCAGCGAGACGCCGCCAAGCACCTCGTTATGGCCAAAGGATTTCCTCAGTCCCTCTACGCGGAACACGGCATTGCCGACCATGCGTTCCTCCCTGACATGACGCTATGGGCTGTGTCGTCAATTGTCAACACGATTGACAATTGCCAGATCGCTTCCTAGCTTGGACCGGCCGCCATGCCTCCGTTATGTTCGGAGCGCATATGCGGGAGGATGACGATGACTGAAAAATTGCCGTTCGAAGCACTGTCGGTAGAGACCCTGGCTGCCCGCCTCGGTGACAACGAGGCGCTATGCGCGATGATCGGCAAGGACACGACACGCTGGAAGGTCCGCGAGGTCGGTGACGGCAATCTCAACCTGGTGTTCATCGTCGAGGGCGCAAGCGGTGCGGCGGTGGTCAAGCAGGCCCTGCCCTATGTCCGCCTGGTCGGCGACAGCTGGCCGCTGCCGTTGAAGCGCTCCTTCTTCGAATATCACGCGCTGACAAGGCAAGAGGCGCGCGCGCCGGGCTCGGTGCCGGCGATCCTTTATTTCGATGAAGGCCAGGCGCTGATCATCATGGAATATCTTGCGCCGCCGCACATCATCCTGCGGCGGGCGCTGATCGAGGGCCGGCAATTGCCGAACATTGCCCGGGATATCGGCCTGTTCATGGCCCGCACGCTGTTTCGCGGCTCCGACCTGCACATGGCAACCAAGGACCGCAAGGCCGATCTGGCGCTGTTCGCCGACAATGTCGAGCTTTGCGACATCACCGAGAGCCTGGTGTTTTCCGACCCCTATTTCGACGCCAAGATGAACCGTCACACCTCGCCGCAGCTCGACGGCCTCGTCGCCGAACTGCGTGCCGACCGCGACCTCAAGGTCGAGGCGCAGCGGCTGAAGCACATCTTCGCCGCCAATGCCGAAACGCTGCTGCATGGCGACCTGCATTCCGGCTCGATCATGGTCACCGAAAGGGAAACCCGGATGATCGATCCGGAGTTCGCCTTCTACGGCCCGATGGCCTTCGATGTCGGCATGCTGCTCGCCAATTTCTGGATGTCGTTCTTCTCGCAGCGCGGCCACGAGCAGAAGGGCAAGCGCGACGCCATGCGCGCCTATCTGCTCGAGGTGACGGTCGAGACTTGGGTCGTATTCCGCGCCGAATTCTCGCATCTGTGGCGCACCGAGCGCACCGGCATGCTCTATCAGAAGAGCCTGTTCGAGGATCAGGGCGACAGGCTCGGCGCCGAGCAGGCGCTCGACCATGTGCTGCACCAGATCTGGACCGACCTGCTCGGCTTTGCCGGCATCGAGGTCCACCGGCGTATCCTCGGCCTCGCCCACAATGCCGATTTCGAGACCATTGCCGACGAGGATCTGCGCGCCAGTTGTGAAGCAAAAGCGCTGAAATTCGGTCGCCATCTCGCCGTCAACCGGCGCCAGATCCACAGCGTCGACGAGGTCAACCAACTGGCCGCGTTGATCGAACAGGAGAGCAGCATTTGAACGTCGGCGACCGCCACTATCGCACCATCTGGCTGAGCGACGACGGACGTTCGGTGGAGATCATCGACCAGCGCTGGCTGCCGCATGATTTCCGCATCGAGAAGATCGGCACGGTTGCCGGCATCGCCACCGCCATCCGCGACATGTGGGTGCGCGGCGCACCGCTGATCGGCGTCACAGCGGCCTATGGCGTCGCCATGCAGATGGCTGACGATCCGTCGGATGCAGCGCTCGACGCCGTGTGGGAGACCCTGCACGAAACGCGTCCGACCGCGATCAATCTGCGCTGGGCGCTGGACGAGATGCGACGCTTCCTGCGACCGCTGCCGGCAGACCAGCGCGCCGCGGCCGCCTATCGGCGCGCCGGCGAGATCGCCGATGAGGATGTCGGCCTCAACCGCGCCATCGGCCAAAACGGTCTCGCCATCATCAAGGCGATCGCGGCACGCAAGCAGAAGGGCGAGCCGGTCAACATCCTCACCCACTGCAATGCCGGTTGGCTGGCGACCGTCGACTACGGCACCGCCACCGCGCCTATCTATCTGGCGACGGAGGCCGAAATTCCGGTTCACGTCTATGTCGATGAAACACGGCCGCGCAACCAGGGTGCCCAGCTGACCGCCTGGGAGATGGCCGGCCACGGCGTGCCGCATACGCTGATCGTCGACAATGCCGGCGGCCATCTGATGCAGCGCGGCGCGATCGACATGGTCATTGTCGGCACCGACCGCACCACCGCCGACGGCGATGTCTGCAACAAGATCGGCACCTATCTGAAGGCACTCGCAGCCGCCGACAATGATGTGCCGTTCTATGTCGCGCTGCCGTCGCCCACCATCGACTGGACAGTGCATGACGGACTGGCCGAGATCCCGATCGAGCAGCGCTCGGCCGACGAGGTCTCGCTGGTCTGGGGCAAGACCGCTGCCGGCGAGATTGCCCAGGTGCGCATTTCGCCGGAGACGACGCCCGCGGCGAACCCGGCCTTCGATGTGACGCCGGCGCGGCTGGTCACCGGCCTAATCACCGAGCGCGGTGTCGCCAAGGCATCACGCGAGGGCCTGAAGGCGATGTTCCCAGAGCGAGCGTAGCCGCTCACTTCTAGTACAGAGGCTCGGCCATATGCTTCGGCGTGGGCCATGTCTCTGTAATGCCCGGCTGCACCGGCCGCTCGAGATAGGTCGATAAAACCACATAGCTGCGCGTCGAGGTGACGCCCGGCGTTTCGTACAGGCGCGCCAAAAGGCCTTCGAGTGCTCTGGTGTCTTCCGTGCGGACCTTCAGCAGCATGCAGGTATCACCGGCGACGGTATGGATCTCCTCGACTTCGGGATATTGCGAGACCGCCATCAGTTCCGGCGTCTTTCCCCAGCCCCTGGTGTCGATGTGGACAAAGGCAAGCAAAGGCTTCTTCACCGCCCGGGGATCGATGATGGCGACCGTGTTGCGGATGGCGCCGCTGCGCCGGAGCCGTTTGACCCGCTCATGTGCTGCGGGTGGCGACAAGCCAACGCGATCGCCGAGTTCGGCATAGCTGATCGTGGCGTCATCGACCAGGACGCCTAATATTCTTCGGTCTGTCGCGTCGAGATCGCGGGCCGCAGCCCTGTTCTGCAGAATGCCATCTGTTTCTTCATCCATGGCGAAATTCCCTGTTCTCCGCTGAATAAAATACGGCCATTATGCTGATATGTCGAACATTGATCAAGTTGCACCATTGACTGCCCGAGCGCCGATCCCGGCGCTCGCCTATCTCTTGACGGGCTGCATCGCCGTGATCGGCTCGAACTCGCTTGTGCTGGGTCCGATCGCACCTGCAGTGGCCTCGTCGTTCGGGACCAGCGTGCCGACCGTGATGATTGCGGCGGCGTCGTTCGGTCTCGGCACCTCCGCAAGCGCCCTGTTCCTGGCCCGCTACATCGACCGGCTCGGTGCACGCCGGATGCTGCAGGGCGCACTGTTGCTGCTGGCACTGGCATTGGTCGCGAGTGCCGCGGCACCCACTGTGATCATGCTGGTCGCGGCACAGCTGCTCGCCGGCATTGCCGCCGGTATCGCCATGCCGGCAATCTATGCCAGCGCCGCGGCCATCGCTCCACCGGGCAGGGAGAGCGGCACGATCGGCGTCGTGCTCACCGGATGGACGCTCAGCATGGTGGCCGGCGTCTCGCTGTCGGCCGTACTTGCCGATCTCGTGCATTGGCGTGCCGTTTTCGCCGCGGTCGCGCTACTGGCAATGCTAGCGTTGGCCGGCCTCGCACTGTCGTCGCTGAGCGACGTCAGGAAGAGCGGCCCAGCGCCGACGCCAATAGACGCGCTCGGCATTCCCGGCATCGTCCCGCTTCTCATTGCCTGCGCCGCCTTCATGACCGCGTTCTATGGTGTCTATGGCTATCTAGGCGACCACCTTCACGTTGGGCTTGGGCAGCCGGTCAGCGCCAATGGGCTGGCAGCCCTTGCCTATGGCATCGGCTTCGGCACGGCTGCTCTCCTCGACGGCGTCATCGATCGGCTCGGCGCACGACGCGTCATGCCATTCGCCTATCTCCTGGTCGCCGTCGTCTACGTGGCCATGGCCGCAACGAGCGGCAGTTTCGGTGTGACCATAGCCATGGTCGCGGTCTGGGGGCTGGCCAATCATTTCGGCCTGAACGTCCTGGTGATGCGCCTGTCAGCGCTCGATCCATCGCGGCGCGGCACGATCATGGGCCTGAACAGCGCGGTGACCTATCTCGCGGTCTTCGTCGGCACCACCAGCTTCGGACCGCTCTATTCCAGCTTCGGCTTCGCCATATGCGCGGCGGTTGCGGCAGTGCTGATGCTGATTGCCGCGTCGGCGGCGGCTTGGCGCACGAGGTAGCGGCCGAACGTGCTTGGCCCAACCTTCTCACGGTTGACAGCAGCGCCCTGCCCTTTCATACAAATGGCGTTAATGTTCTCAGGGCGGGGTGAAAGTCCCCACCGGCGGTAAGGACTCTTAGTTGCGCATGATACCTTTCCGAAAACCGATTCCGGTTTTCGGGGTCATGCGGCAGGCCCAAGCCCGCGAGCGCTTTCCGGTTTCGGGAAGGTCAGCAGATCCGGTGTGATTCCGGAGCCGACGGTTAAAGTCCGGATGGAAGAGAACGAAATGCAAGACGGACCGCCCCGGCGGGCCGGATTGCGTATCGTGCGTCCTGATTCTGGTTCGAAACGGAAGGATGGACCCATGAATCAGCATTCCCACAAAGACTATGAAACTGTTCGCATTGCCGTCATTCGCGCGCGCTGGCATGCCGACATCGTCGACCAATGTGTAAGTGCTTTCGAGGCGGAACTGGCCACTCTCGGAGGCGAGCGCTTCACCGTCGATGTCTTCGACGTGCCGGGCGCCTATGAAATTCCCCTGCATGCCAAGACCCTGGCCGGGACCGGCCGCTATGCCGCGATCCTCGGCACCGCCTTTGTCGTCAATGGCGGCATCTACCGGCATGAGTTCGTCGCCAGCGCGGTGATCGACGGCATGATGAATGTGCAGCTGTCGACCGGCGTGCCGGTGCTGTCGGCGGTGCTCACCCCGCACAACTACCACGACAGCGCCGAGCACCACCGCTTCTTCTTCGAGCACTTCGCGGTCAAGGGCAAGGAAGCGGCCAATGCCTGCGTGCAGATCCTGGCGGCGCGGGAATTGATCGCGGCCTGAGGTCACCAAACAGTCCGGATTTCAACCCTGCAACAAGAATTGCGATCGAGAAGACCGCTGAAGGTTGCGGTTCCGTTGAAATCCGGCCAGAAGCATCAAGGGCCGGGCGGCAATCGGCTGGCCCGTGACGTTGCGCTTGAAACCAGATACGGGAGACTATTGGGTGGCTCGCATAACACTGAGACAATTGCTCGACCACGCCGCCGAATACGGCTACGGCGTGCCCGCTTTCAACATGAACAACATGGAACAGGGCCTCGCCATCATGGAGGCCGCCGAGGAGACCAAGTCACCGGTCATCCTGCAGGCGAGCCGCGGCGCGCGCGCCTATGCCAATGACGTGGTGCTGGCCAAGCTGATCGACGCGCTGGTCGAAATCCATCCCGATATTCCGGTCTGTATGCATCTCGACCATGGCAACAACGAAGCCACCTGCGTCACCGCGATCCAGTACGGCTTCACGTCTGTCATGATGGACGGATCGCTGAAGGAAGACGGCAAGACCCCGGCCGACTACGCATACAATTCCGGCATCACCAAACGCGTCGTCGACATGGCGCATTGGGGCGGCGTGTCCGTCGAAGGCGAGATCGGCGTGCTCGGCTCGCTGGAGAGCGGCGGCGGCGAACAGGAAGACGGCCACGGCGTCGAAGGCGCGATCAGCCACGACCAGTTGCTGACCGATCCGGAACAGGCGGTGGAGTTCGTCAAGGACACCCATGTCGATGCACTGGCGGTTGCCATGGGCACCAGCCATGGCGCCTACAAATTCTCGCGCAAGCCGGACGGCGCGGTGCTGGCCATGAACGTCATCGAGGAGATCCACCGCCGGCTGCCGAACATGCATCTGGTCATGCACGGCTCGTCCTCGGTGCCGGAGGACCTGCAGGAGATCATCAACAAATATGGCGGCCAGATGAAGCCGACCTGGGGCGTGCCGGTCGAGGAGATCCAGCGCGGCATCAAGCACGGCGTGCGCAAGATCAACATCGACACCGACAACCGCATGGCGCTGACCGGCGCCATCCGCAAGGTACTGACCGAGAACCCGAGCGAGTTCGACCCGCGCAAGTACCTGACACCTGCCATGGCGGCGATGCGCAAGCTCTGCAAGGAGCGTTTCGAACAGTTCGGCACCGCCGGCAACGCGCAGAAGATCAAGCCGCTGCCGGTCGCGGAGATGGCCAAGCGCTACAAGTCAGGCAGTCTCGACCCGAAGTTCGGCTGAGCTCCAGCGATCTTTCCCAGAGCTGCCAGGAGCACCTTGGCAGCTCTGGTACCAGCTGTTTCACTCCGGCGCTTCGGCTTCGGCTCGAACAAGCTTGATGTCGGCGCCGGCCGCCCAGGCGCCTATATCTTCCCGACGCAATGCTGCCGCCATCATGTCTGGAAACAGATCCGGCGTGCAGGCGAAAACCGGAATGCCCAAGGCGGCCACTGAGCCCGCCATCTTGGGGTCATAACCAGGCCTGCCCTGATCGGTCAGCGCCAGAAGCACCACGACGTTGACGCCGGAGCGAACGAGTGCTGCAAGCCGCTGCAGCAATTCCTGGCCGTTGCCGCCTTCATAAAGGTCGGTGATCAGCACCATATGCGACTTGGTCGGCCGTTCGATGCGGTCCGCGCAATAGGCGACGGCCTGGTTGATGTCGGTGCCGCCGCCCAGTTGCACGCCAAACAGGACTTCGACAGGATCGCTGAGCTCCTCTGTCAGATCGACGATCGCCGTGTCGAAGCAGACGAGCTTGGTCCGCACGACCGGCAGGGAAGCCATCACCGCGGCGAATATCGAGGCGTAGATCACCGAGCTTGCCATCGAGCCCGACTGGTCGACACACAGCACCACCTCATCCAGGTCGACCAGCCTTCGCTGTTTGCGCATGAAGCCGACCAGCTTCTCCGGCACGATGGTTTTGTACTCGGGCTGGTAATGGCGAAGGTTGGCCGAGATCGTACGCGGCCAGTCGATGTCGCGCTGGCGTGGGCGGTTGGTGCGTTGCGACCGTTCGACCGCGCCGCGTATCGCCTCGGCCGTCTTCTGCTCCAGCCGCTGCATCAACTTGGCGACGATATCGGCGATGATCGTACGCGCAATGTCCTTGGTCTTGGCCGGCATGACGGAGCGCAGCGAAATCAGGTCGGCGACGAGATTGACGTCCGCCTCGATCGCCTTGAGGAATTCCGGCTCCATCAGCATCTGCTTCAGGTTGAGCCGTTCGAAGGCATCCTTCTGGACTATCTGGACGACCTGCGCGGGGAAGAACGACCTGATATCGCCCATCCACTGCGCCACCCTCGGCGCCGAGCGCCCGAGCCCGCCGCGCCGCTTGCGCGGATCGGCGGCAGCATCGCCGGCGCCATCGCCGTAGAGTGCATCGAGCGCCGCCGAAAGCCGCTTGTCATTGCCGGACAGCGCTGACGAAGACTCGTCATCCGCACCGATCGCCAGGCGCCAGCGGCGCTCCCGTTCGTCGCCGGCCGATTCGGTTTCGCCGATATCGGCCTCTTCATCCATTGCCGGTCTCGCTCATCAGCAAAGGCCCAAGCCGTTCCAAGTGCCGGCGCCACACCTCACCGCCATCCGGCGTCGGCGTCAGCCCCGCCGGCAAGCGCCTGGCGCGGCCGAGCACCGCCTCGATCAGCCGCCGCCGCTCCATCGAGTCAAGATGCGAAAAAACCCGGCGCAACAGCGGCAGATACGCAATGAAGGCTTCCTCATCGACGGATGTAAGCCAGGCATCGACGGCTCCCCGCAATGCCTCGTCATAGATGAGCCGTTGAGCGGCGGTGCTGAAGAAGCCTTCGAAGAACCCTGCCGCGTCGGCGACCGGCGTGCCCGGCGACAGGCGCCGTGCGATCAGGGCCGCCGCGGCGTCGGCGGACAAATGGCCGGCTTCGTAAAGCAGATGCGCGGCGCAACCCGCCACGAGTGCCGTCGATCGCGATCCATCGAGCACGGCGGCCAATCCAATGCGCCAGGCGTCCAGAACGTCCTGCTCGGGTTCGACCAGCCTGATCGCCTCGTCGGCCTTGCGCATGGCGCCGACCAGCGCCGTCGAAGCCTCGGCGTCGAGGTCGCGCGCGGCATAGGCAAGCGCGATCCCGCCTTCGACGATCAGCCGCTCCAGCAGACCGGACAGGCGGGCGGTTTCCGTCTTGCGGGCCTCGCCATACCGGATGATGTCGGCGAGCGGCGGCACCGACGCCAGAATTTCCAGGCATTCGCTGCTGCGCGCCGCGCGTTCCTCTAGTGTCGCCAAGCCGGCCGTCGAGGCCTCCGACAGGTTTGCCGTGATGGCGCCCTGAACCAGTGCCGCCAACGCATCGAGAGACGTCGCCGCACCGATCATCTGGATCAGGCGGCCATTGGCGGCCTTTTCGATGGTCGGTCCGTAGACCAGGTTCTCGACCAGGCGCACGGCATATTCCGGCTCCCACGACAGGGTCCACCGCTCGCGAAACGTGCCGCGGCTGCGACCGCTGTCGGTCAGTTTGCCCCACTGCACGCCCAGCACGTTCAGCCGGTGCAGCAAGGTCGACCGAAACAGCCCGCTCTCGCTGCGCAGATCGACCGACAGTTCGCGCTCCAGCGCCTCGGGCTTCAGGCGCGCTGCTTTCTGGTTGCGTTGCAGATCCTCGATCAACGGCGCCAGCGGGGTGTCGGGCGGAATTTCACCAACATCCGCGCCCAGGAGCAGTTCGGCTTCGACCAGCGCCCACAGCAGCGCTTCGCCGTTGAACAGAGCGGCGATCGCGGCATCGCGCAGTTCCTCGAAACCGGGCTTTGGACGCTCGCGGATCACGGCCAGCGTGCGGGCCAGCCTTTCGGCCTCGATCAGCGAGGCGGTCGAGGCTATGTGCCCCTTGGCCCTCAGCACCGCCGCGATCATCGCCAGCCATAGAGTCGCCGCGTCATGGCGACCGCGTGTGCGCCACAGATGCTTGCACCAGCCGGGCGCGACGACGCCTGCGCCATAGCCGAAACCGAGCGCCAGACGCGGTCCCGTCCATGGCGCCCAGGTCATCATGCTTTTGCGCCGCGCGAGCCCCTTGAGAAGCGCTTGGTCGTCCTTCTGCGGCCGTGTTGCCTGCAAGGCCGGTACATGCCAGGCGCCGCAAACGGCCGCGATCGGACCGTCGAATTCCTTGCGCGCGGCGGCGATTTCAAGCCGCATATGCGCTTCGCGTTTCGCCTCGAGCGCCGCAAGCGGACCTTCGCCGTCCCGCAGCGTCGTCATCGCATCCGCTATGGCGGCGAAGATGGGGCCCGGCTGCGGGTTCTGCTCGATGATATCAGACCACCAGCTCTCGCCATCCTCATAGCCGGCAGCTTGTGCCAGCGTCCCGATCGGGTCACGCAGATGCGGCGCCGCGTCATTGTCTGGCTCGGCTCCCGCTTCCTTCGCTTCCGTATCCTCCGTGCCGTCAACCGGTGCGGTGCGGGCCGACGACGGCAGGTCGATGAAGCGCAATGTGGCGTTGTTGGCGACAGCCCATAGGGCCGCCTGGTATTCCGGCGAAAACTCGGCAAACGGCCAGAAACTCGTCGAGGCCGGATCGTCCTCCGGATAGCAAAGCAGCGCCACCGGCGGCTGCATCTCGGGACGGGCGAGCAGTGGCAGCAGCGCGGACGCGTCGGCCGGCCCTTCGATCAGCACGGCGACCGGTTTCAACTCCTGCAACGCCTGCACCAGGCTGTCGGCGGAGCCGGGCCCGTGATGGCGTATGCCGAAATAGGAAACGTCGCTGAGCGCCATGGCGTCAGATCGCCGCGTTCAAGGCCGCGTAGTAGCCGGCATAGTCTGGCCGCTTCTTGAGCACGGTTTCCAGATATTCTTCCAGCACCAGCTTGTCCTGCACGGGATCTTTCACGATCGCGCCGACGAGGCTGGCGGCAAGGCCTTCGGCGCCAAGCTTGCCGCTGTCGAACCAGGCCGCCTGGCTGAGGCCGCCGACCATGGTGGCAATGGCTTCGGCCGTGGACAGCGAACCGGACGGCGTCTTCAGCGTCACCTTGCCGTCGGCTGTCGCACCGGAGCGCAACTCGCGAAAAATGGTCAGCACCCGGGAGATCTCCTCGACGACATTCTTCGGTACCGGCAGGTCAAGACCGCCGGCCATCTCGCCGACCCGCTTGGAGACAATCGCCACTTCCTCCGCCATGTCCTCAGGCAGGGGCAGCACGACGACGTTGAAGCGGCGCTTCAGCGCCGAGGACAGCTCGTTGACGCCCTTGTCGCGGTTGTTGGCGGTGGCGATGATGTTGAAACCGCGCTGCGCATAGATCGAGGTGTTGAGTTCGGGGATCGGCATCATCTTTTCGGACAACACGGTGATCAGCGTGTCCTGCACATCGGAGCCCATGCGCGTCAGCTCCTCGAGGCGGCAGAGCTTGCCATCGTTCATAGCGCGATAGAGTGGCGTCGGCACCAGCGCGTCCTGGCTTGGGCCCTTTGCCAGAAGCTGTGCGTAGTTCCAGCCATAGCGGATCTGGTTCTCATCGGTGCCGGCCGTGCACTGCACGATCAATGTCGAGTCTCCCATGATGGCGGCGGCGAGATGCTCCGACACCCAGGATTTCGCCGTGCCCGGAACACCGAGCAGCAACAGCGCGCGATCCGTGGCGAGCGTCGCCACGGCGGTCTCCATCAGCCGCCGGCGGCCGACATATTTGGGCGTTATCAGCGTGCCGTCGTCAGCCTTGCCGCCGAGCAGATAGGTCAGCACCGCCTTTGGCGAGAGGCTCCATCCGGCGGGCCTTTGCCGGTCGTCGTTGCGTGCGAGTGCCTGCAACTCGGTGGCGTAGGCCTGCTCTACCGGAAGACGGATGGCTGCGTTCATTTGCTGTTCTCCGGATTGATGGTGTGTTGGTTCAGGCCAGTGATGCGTTGAGGCGCAGAAGACCTAGCGAAGGCGCCGCCGGAGCCATGCCAGCCGCAACAACGTCCCCGATCAATTTTTCCGCCGTCGCCGCGGTGGCGAGAAGGCCCAAGGTTTCCAGTATCTGGTCGACGCTTCGCTTCAAGGGCTCGTCGTTACCCGCAACAGCGGAACGCAATGCCGGGAGCGTCTGGCCGTTTGTCAGGTCTCCCCATTCCAGCCAGCCTGCTTCGACGCCTTCGACCTGGATGAGCGCGTGAAGATCGACCGTGTCTTTCAGGATTTGTCTGATCAAGGCACGCTTCCTGCCGCTGTCCAGGCGCGCCATGAGATGGAGGACGAGAAGCGCCGGCTTGCCGCCTTCTGCGACAAGTGTGTCCGCCAAATGCGCCACGGCCGCCTCGCCGCCGGACACCGAGACCATTCGAACGAAAAAGAGATCCGCCTTGTCGTCGAAGCCGAACTGCCATGCCCCGACGAAATCGGACTCGGTGACGCCGAAGCGGGCTGCGAGATCGCCGAGATAACAGGTCGCAAACAAATCGATGCGACGGCTTTCTTGACTGGGCGACTTAAGCTTTGCCGGTGCGTAGGTGGTGCGGCGGCGGAAAAATCCGGAATTGCCTTCCGAGATGAAGGCGGCCAGCTCGGCCGTCGCATCTTCCAGCCCGCCATCGCGTGGGTTGCCTTGCTCTCCCAATCTTGCCAGCAGCCGGCCAGCCAGTTCGCGCACTTTGCCTGACCGATCGGCGAAGAGGCCCTTCAGGAACGGCGCATCATCGGCGCTCAACCCGACGCCCATGAGTTCGATGAGCGCGGACCTGATCTCCGCCGCCTCACTTGATCCCTTGGCCTCGATCAGCTGTCTGGCCAAAGCCGGTGCGGTGCGGCGCAAATCGGCCAGCGCGATACGGCGCGCGGCAGGATAGAAGTCGTCCCAAGTCTCTGCGGTCAGTTGCTCCCGGCTGGACTGCTTTTCGCCATCCACACCTGCTTGCCAGTCGACCCACGGGGCATAAACATCCGGACTTTCCCGATACGACGCAGCAGGCATCCAGTCCATCGGATGCAGCACAAAGCCTCGGCTGGCGACGAGCGTCGCCACGCGTGTCTTGTACCTTGCGTCGGCTGCATGCTTCAGCGCGGCTCGCAAAAGCGGTCGTAGCTGCTCCGGCAGCATCGGCAAGGCAAGCTTTGGCAGTGGCGGCCGTTGCTTCAGCGTCTTCGGCGCGGCCGGCCGCAAGGCGATTTCGATGGCCTGCGCGGCGATGGCCAGCAGCCGGCGCTCGCGCTCGTCGGGATTTGCGTTGCCGGCGATCGCCTTCCACGCGGCCGGAGCCAGGTCGAAGGCGGCTCCTCCGGTGATCCAGCAATCGCGCATGGCCGCCAACCCGGTCAGCTCGCTCTCATTCACGACAGATCAAGCCTCCCGAAGCCGCTTTGCGCCGCCAAGAGGTCAAGGCGGCTCCCGTTCCAGAGTGCCGCCGTTGCCGAAAGGTTCAGCCCAAGCAGCGTTGCGTTGATGGTGCCGGCGATTGGCAATGCGATACCATGCGGATCGCCTGCGGCCTGCCACCAGGAGGCACCCCGATCGTCCAGCAGAACCGCTCCGGGCGGCAGCATGACAGGAGAATCAGTGATCCAGGGCGCAGTGTCCTGGCGAGCACCATGGTCCGCGAGCGGATCGGATACGCCAAAGCTGAAATCCGGCCAATCACCGGAGGCTATGTCACCCTTGCGGTCCGCCAGCAATGCCCGCAGCGGTTGCCGCGCCGGATAGAAGACCAATCTGGCCTCGAAACGGGCGCCAGACTTGAAGGCGTTGGATCGGCGACCGGCGGAAGCCGGAAAAAAGTCCAGCAGCAGGGCGAATTGCGGGGTGGCACTCTTCAGGTCGAGCAGCCAGGTCGAATGGCTGACAAGACCGTCACGGCGTGACTCGATCTTCTCGCCGAGCACCTCCCAGACGCTTTCGATCTGTGTCGCGTCGGGATTGGCGAGCACCTGTTCGCGACTTTCGGAAGTCGATACCAGCCGCTTCAATTCCGGATCGTCGGGTGCCGATCGCCAGGCCTTGGCCAGCAGCACGAGCTGGCCAAGTTCGCGGATCGCCATATCCGGCCGTTCCTCATTGCGCACTGCCATCAGCCGTGACGGTATCTCGTCGATGCGGCCGGCAAGTGCCGTCGCCTTCATGTCGACCAGCCGCGCCGCGATGCGTCGGCAACGGTCGCTGCTGTTGTCGACAAAGCCGGCAAGACCAAGCCGCAGCTGGTCGGCGATCCATTGATCCAGCTCATCCAGCGCCGCCGACACGGAGGACCGGGTGTCGTCAGCCCGCTTGCGCTGCGCTGTCTCGCGACGCTCGACCGAAGCCGCGTCCTCGACAACAACGCGTTCGTCGTCTTGCGCGGCTTCGCTAATGCTCTTGCTGCCCGCAACGGGCGTCGTCTCCAGAGGCGGCGATGCGGTCTTCCTGCGACGGCCGAGCCAATCGTTCACCCATTCCGGCGTCGCGCCGGCCGCGGCAAAACTGGCCGGAGTGGTGGCGGCGATCCACATCAGCGCCAAGGTGTGCTTGCAGGGAAATTTTCGCGACGGGCAGGTGCATTTGTAGCCATGGTCACCGGTGTCGACGACCACGCGATAAGGATTGGAGCCTGAGCCTTGGCATTCCCCCCAGATGAGCGCCAGCTGTTCGTTCTTTTCTAGCCGTGGCCAGTTCGATTGCCTGGTAAGCCTGGAAGCGGCGCTCAACGACGCCTGGTCGGGCGCGAGCGCCTCGATGGTCTTCAAGTCGAAATCCAAGCCGCGCCCCTCGTTGCTCGAACGAATCCCGGTTGTCAGTATAGATGGCCTGATGTGAAGGATTGTTGTAGCAGAAGTGCGCCAGAGATCGATACAGCCGGCCGCGTTAATTTGCGTCGCAAGGGCCGATCCGCGATCTCCCCTCAGCCAGGCATGTCCTGGCGAGGATATAGCTGGATGCGCTCTACTGAAGCGTGCGCGCCGGCGGCTGGCCCGCGTGATCGCGCGCGATGCCGGCATCGGCTTCCTCTGCTCCAAACGCACGGTCAAGACCCGTCGCCACCACCGAGACCCTGAATCGACCTTCCATGTTCTTGTCGAAGATCGCGCCGACGATGATGTCGGCGTCCTCGTAGACCTCTTCGCGGATGCGGGTGGCGGCCTCGTCGACCTCGAACAGGGTCATGTCCCTGCCGCCCGATATCGAGACCAGCACGCCCTTGGCGCCCTTCATCGACACTTCGTCGAGCAACGGGTTGGCGATCGCGGCTTCCGCCGCCTTCATCGCCCGGCCTTCGCCGGAGGCCTCGCCGGTGCCCATCATGGCGCGGCCCATGTCGCGCATCACCGATTTGACATCGGCGAAGTCGAGATTGATCAGGCCTTCCTTGACGATGAGATCGGTGATGCAGCTGACGCCGGAATAGAGCACACGGTCGGCAATGACGAACGCATCGGCGAATGTGGTCTTGGCGTCAGCGATCCTGAACAGGTTCTGGTTCGGGATGACGATAACCGTATCGGCGCTCTCGCGCAGCCGTTCGATGCCTTCTTCGGCCATCTGCATGCGGCGCCTGCCCTCGAAGGCGAAAGGCTTGGTGACGACGCCGACCGTCAGGATGCCGGCCTTGCGCGCCGCCTGGGCGATGATTGGAGCTGCACCGGTTCCCGTGCCGCCGCCCATGCCGGCGGTGACGAAACACATATGCGTGCCGGCCAGATGATCCATGATCTCGTCGAGCGATTCCTCGGCCGCGGCGCGGCCGATCTCGGGAAGCGATCCGGCGCCCAGTCCTTCGGTGACGTGGGCGCCAAGCTGGATCAGCCGCGTCGCCTTCGACATGGTCAGCGCCTGCGCGTCGGTGTTGGCGGCGATGAACTCAGTGCCCTGAAGCTGCTCGGCGATCATGTTGTTGACGGCATTGCCGCCGCCGCCGCCGACGCCGATAACGGTGATCTTGGGTCTCATCTCGGAGATTTCGGGCTTCTTGAACTCGGCCATGCCTGCTTCTCCTTCGCCAAATTGCGCGCGCTTCACGACCCACCCGCAGACTGCCTTGGTCATATTGCAATCGAGCGGCATGACGCGAATCAGTCCGTTGCGATGGGTACCCCAAAAAGCCAGAGAGCGGCCAGAGGTGCAAGTGCGCGCAAGGTCAAGATTTGTGATGATGGTTTTGCACAAATTGGCAGAGCGCCCAACAATCTGGCCGCAAGACTTTGAGTGCAACTGCCGGCAGGGTGGCGAGCTGGCTTGCCGCGCAACGATCGAAGCGTCTATCATGTGTTGATAAATCGCTGACTTCGGCGTTCTCGCCGCGCTCGGCCAGGCGAGATTATCTGCGGCTGTTGTCGTCAGGCTTGATTTCAGAACGAATGAAGTAGCGCCCCGCAATGGCCGACAAAACACAATTCGGGTTGACCCCCGTCGACACCGTTCCCTTGCATGAGAAAGTCTATCTGGAGCTCGTGCGGGCGCTGATGTCCGGCCAGTTCACGCCGGGCCAGAAGCTGACCTCGCGCAAACTCGCCAAGGAACTCGGCACCAGCGACATGCCGGTGCGCAGCGCCTTCATGCGGCTCCAGGCATTGCGCGCGCTGAGCCCGATGCCGAACGGCAGCGTGGAGGTGCCAGTCATTTCGGCCGAGCGGTTTTCGCAGTTGAGCGCCGTGCGCACGATCCTCGAAGGCTCGGCGACCGAACTGGCGACAAAACGCATCAACGGCAACAATCTGCGGACGATTCGGCGTCACTGCACCGACCTGACCTTGGCTGCCCGCAAGGGCGATATCGACGATTATCTGCGCAAGAACCACGACTTCAAATTCTCGATCTATCGCCATTGCGGCAACGAGCAGATGATCTTCCTGATCGAGACCGTATGGATGCAGGTCGGCCCTTTCCTCAGGAATCTCGCCATGGGGTTCGAGGATGACCTCGCCTCCATTCTCGACATCGACTATCACGAGGAAGTCGTCGCGGCGATCGAGGCCCAGGATGGGGAACGCGCACGCGCGGCCATTGTGCGTGACATCGACGAAGGCGCTAAGCATATCCTGCAGCAGGCCAGATTTCCGAAGGCGAGAGACTGATGCGCGTCGCGTTTGTGCGGATTCGGGCGATGCCCCTTGGCTTTCCGGCTTCTTGCCTCTATGTTGCGATCGCAGATCGCGCAATTGGTTTTGAAATGCCTCCCGACATCCCAGCTAGTGAATTGAAAAAATAAGGAAAATATCTGGCATCAGCCGGATATGCTTCCCGAAAACTCACAAGCTATATTTACCAGGGACAGTGCGGCCGGTCAGGCGGCGGGACCTTCAAAATCCAGAGGTTAGAAATTGAGCGATGCAATTGCGGACGTTTTGAACTGGCTTGAAAGCAGAACCGACATCCAGAGCCTGAGGGCCGCGGTGTGCGATCTCAACGGCATCATGCGCGGCAAGCGCATTCCGGTCGAGCAGGCCAGGAAGGCGTTGGAAGGCAAGCTGCGCATGCCTTATTCGCTGATCGGGCTCGATATCTGGGGCGAGGACATCGAAGGCAACACCCTGGTGTTCTCGACCGGCGATGCCGACGGACTTTGCCAATGGACGGGGCGCGGCATTCTCCCGGTGGCGTGGACTGCCCATCCGACGGCGCTCATCCCGCTCTGGCTCGCCGATGAGACCGGCGCGCCCTATCTCGGCGACCCGCGACGGGCGCTGGCCCGCATCCTCGATCGCTACAAGGCTTTGGGCCTGACCCCGGTCGCGGCAACGGAACTCGAATTCTACCTCGTCGATCCGCAGTCGCAGCGGCCGGTCGGACCTGTCTCGCCGGTGACTGGGCGCCGTCTCGATTCCGATGCGGCGCTGTCGATCGACGAAATCGACGATTTCGAATCCTTCATCCACGACGTCTATGAGGCCTGCCGGACGCAAGGCATTCCCGTCGACACGGCCATCGCCGAAAACGGTGTCGGTCAGTTCGAGATCAATCTGACCCATGTTGCGGACGCCTTGCGGGCTGCCGACGACGCGGTGCTGTTCAAGCGCACGGTGAAGGGCATTGCCCGCAAGCACGGCTTTGCCGCCTGCTTCATGGCCAAGCCCTATGGCGACCGGGCCGGCAATGGCTTTCACGTCCATTTCAGCCTGGTCGACGGCGAAGGGCGCAATGTCTTCGACGACGGCACCGATCAGGGCTCGGAGATCATGCGTCATGCGGTCGGCGGCCTGCTTGCGGCGATGGCCGAGAGCACGCTGGTGTTCGCGCCGCATTTCAACTCCTACCGCAGGCTGCGCCCAAGATCCTATGCGCCCACCGCGGTTGCCTGGGGTTATGAGAACCGCATGGTGGCGATCCGTATTCCAGGCGGACCGACCGCTGCGCGCCGTATCGAGCATCGGGTTTCGGGAGCGGACGCCAATCCCTATCTGGTGCTTGCGGCCATATTGGGCGCCGCGCTGACAGGCATTGAAAGACAGTTGTCGCCAGGCGATCCGATCGGCAGCGATGCCCAAGGCCTTCCGCCGGCAAAGCTGCCGCCGGACTGGGCGTCCGCGATCGCCGCCTTTGAAGGCGGGACGCATGTGGCGGAGATCTTTCCGGCAATCCTGCGCGACTCTTTCGTCGCCTGCAAACGCCAGGAACTGAACACGTTCGCGCTCAATGTCAGCGATTTTGAGATCGAGACCTATCTCGAGAGCGTTTAGGCCCGACCGTCTTCACCGCTGCCGACATCGATGAGGTTGACATCTATCCATACAGCTAAGCCAGCGCGACCGGGCTGGCGCGCATCGATCGGTCGTGGCCCGGCAACCGCGATACAGTCGGCAGGCCTCGGGCTTCCTGCGCACCGAAACCCAATCGCGTCAGACAGGCGCGAGCCAGGGCCGCATTGCTGTCGATGACGACCAATCCATTCACAGGGAGTGTACGACGTGTAATCGGCATGCGCGTTCTCAATCAGCGCGGAAAAGCCCGCAGCATGCACAACCGACGTTAAGCAAACGTATATATTACACTGTGCCTTTTTATGTATTGTATAAGTACCTTAGCACCACAGAATATGAACATTGCGTAATATATAAGCAGCATCTGAAGGATCTCGTTACTTTTCCTTAGGCCATCAGCTGGCCCTTAGGCGATCATCTGGATTGTCAAAACGTCTCGACCCAGGGCCGCAGCTCGATCTCCGAGCTCCAGGTGCTGCGATGCTGGCGATGGGCAGCGAGATAGGCCTCGGCGATGGCGTCCGGCGACAGGCGGCGGTCCGGCCGGTCGGGATCGGCTGCCTGTCCGGGCGGCTCGATCTGGCCGTCGATGATGAAGTGGGCGACGTGGATGTTCTTCGGGGCGAGTTCGCGGGCCATGGACTGCGCCAGGCCGCGCAGGCCAAACTTCGGCATGGCAAAGCCGGCCGAGCCGGAAAATCCCTTCACGCTGGCGGTGGCGCCGGTGAACAGGATCGATCCACCCCCCCGGACAAGCAGCCGGCGCGCCGCCTGCTGGCCGACCAGGAAGCCGCCATAGGCGCCGACCAGCAATGCCTGTTTGACCGCTTCGGCATCGAGCTCGGCGATCGGGCCGCGCGTGCGCGCGCTGGCGTTGAACACCACAAGCGCCAGCGGGCCGGCCTTGTCGGCGGCGTCGAACAGCCTGGCGACGGACGCAGCGTCGGCAACATCCGTCTCGACGGCCAGCGCACCGGTCTCGTCGACCAGAGCGCTCAGCTTCTCAACGTTGCGGGCGGCCAGAACCACGCGAAAGCCTTCCCGGCTGAGAAGGCGCGCCAGCGAGGCGCTAAGACCAGCGCCGGCGCCTGCAATAACGGCCACATCGGATGTCATATTTTTCTCCCTTTGCGGATTTCGGCGGAAGCGTTTCGCCAGATCCGGCAGGGTCGCGCCTTCGCGGCTGACAGGCAAGAGGTGCATTGCTGCGGTTGTTGAGCCAGGCGGCTGCAGAACCGGCGTTGCGCGGTCCAGTATCGCCCTTGGCGCTACGAAGACCGCTCCGCCTTCAGCACCGAGACCGCCACTTCGCTGTTGTGGACATACTCATTGGCATCCGGCTGCTTCTGCACCAATAGGATGAACAACAGGTCGGTCAGCGTCAGCTGCGCGTCGCGCGCGGTGATGGAGGAGGAGCGCGCACGCTCTTCGTCTGCAATGGTGTAGAGGCGGATGTCGGCGACCCGGCTCAGCGGATTGTCGTGCAGGCCGGTGACGGCGATCACCGTCGTGCCGCGCTTGCGGGCAAGCTCGGCAATGCGCAAGGTTTCGATGCTGGCGCCGGAATAGGACAGCGCGAACAGCACATCGCCAGGCCCCAGCGTCGAGACATTGGCCATCTGGATGTGGCTGTCGCTGTCGTGCAGGACATTGCGGCCGAGCTTCATCAGCTTGTAGGAGAAATCGCGCGCCACCAGCGAGGAGGCGCCGACGCCGACCAGATGGATGCGGCGCGCCTTGTCCAGCAGTTCCAGCGTCCTGGAGATGATGCGCTCGGTGTTGGCCTCGGCGGTCCGCTGCATCGACAGAAGCTTGCTGCCGATCAGCTTCTTCAGGATAACCTGGTAGCTGTCGCCGACCTCGATCGACCCGTGGATCACGCCGGCCGGCACCTGCCATTCCTGCGCCTTGGCCTCGCTGACGGCGAGCTTCAGCTCCTGGTAACTGGCATAGCCGAGCTTCTGGCTGAACTTGACGACGCTTGACTGGCTGCGTCCGATCTCGGCAGCCAGAGCCGCCGTTGACAGCCGCAGCATCTGGTCCGGATTGTCGACGATGTACTGGCCGATCTCGCGATCGCCAGGCGCCATGCCGTCGAGCTTCGCATTGATCCTGTTCAGGACGGACACGGGATTTCCTCGCGCTTTCAGGTGCCGGGCTAAGGAATAAAATATTCCAATTCCGATTGACAGCCAAGAACGTAGAATTAATTCTCGAACTGGACCAGGCCAAATCCGGGATTCGGAGCAGCATCTCCAGAGAGAGCCGCCCGAGTGTGGCCGGCTTTCGTCGCACAAGGTTTCAGCTCATGGACAGATTGCGGATCGTCGGCGGACAAAGACTGGAAGGCGCGGTCACCATATCCGGCGCCAAGAACGCTGCCTTGCCGCAGATAGCGGCCGCCCTGCTCAGCCCCTACCCGCTCGAACTGACCAATCTGCCTGATGTGACCGATGTCGAAAACATGCTCGGCGTGGTGCGGCTGCACGGTGCCGAGGTGACGCGGTCGGCGCATGCCGCAACGATCGACACCAGTGCCGCCGTCTCCAAGGAGACGTCCTACGATACGGTCAGAAAGATGCGGGCGACGGTGCTCGTGCTGGCGCCGCTGCTGGCGCGTTTCGGCGATGCCAGGGTTTCGCTGCCGGGCGGCTGCGCGATCGGCGCGCGGCCGGTCGACATGCATGTCGCGGCACTCGCGGCACTGGGCGCCAGGATCGCCATCGAGAACGGTTCGATCGTCGCCTCTGCCCCGAACGGGCTGACCGGCACGCGCATCGTCTTGAGCTCGCCGTCGGTCGGGGCAACGGAAACCGCAATGATGGCGGCGACCACGGCCAAGGGCGAAACCGAGATCCTCAACGCGGCGCGCGAACCCGAAGTGGCGGATCTCGCCGCTTGCCTCAACGCCATGGGTGCCAGCATCGAGGGCGCCGGCACGCACCGCATCCTGATCGCCGGCGGCACCAGCTGGCATGCCGCCAGGCACGACATCATCCCGGACCGAATCGAGGCCGGCACCTATGCCATCGCCGCGGCGATCACCGGCGGCCAGCTCGAGCTGACGCATGCCCGGCTCGAGCACATGGCCTCGGCGGTGCAACTGCTGGAGGCCACCGGCGTCAGCGTCTGGCCCGGCGACCGCGGGCTCATCGTCTCACGCGACCGGCCGCTTAAAGCCGCCGACCTGACGACGGAACCCTATCCCGGTTTTCCGACCGATCTGCAGGCGCAGTTCATGGCGCTGATGTGCTGCGCCGAGGGTGCATCGCTGCTGCGCGAAACCATCTTCGAGAACCGCTTCATGCATGTGCCCGAACTGATGCGGCTCGGCGCCAATATCAAGCTGCAGGGCACCACGGCGCTGGTGCGTGGCAGCAAGAAACTGCACGGCGCACCAGTGATGGCCACCGACCTGCGCGCATCGGTGTCACTAGTGCTGGCGGCGCTGGTCGCCCAGGGCGAGACGACCATCAATCGGGTCTATCACCTCGACCGCGGCTATGAACAGCTGGACCGCAAGCTGCGTCTGTGCGGCGCCGACATAGAGCGGCTGAGCGCATGAACGGCGCGGAACACTATTTTCTGGGCGTCGACGGGGGCGGCACCGGCTGCCGCGCCCGCATCGAGGATGGCCAGGGAAACGTGCTGGGACAAGGTCTGTCCGGCCCGGCGACAACACGGCTCGGCATCGATGCGGCCTGGGCGTCGGTCGCGAAAGCGTTTGGCACGGCGATCGAGGAAGCAGGCTTCGGGGCTGCGGAGATAGCCCGGATCCACACTGGCATTGGCCTTGCCGGCATCGGCCGCAAGGGTGCGCTGGACGCATTGCAGGCGATCGTGCATCCGTTCGCCAGCATCGATTTCGTCAGCGATGGCGTCGGCGCCTGCCTGGGCGCGCATTCCGGCCAGGACGGCGCCATTGTCATCGCCGGAACGGGCTCCATCGGCCTTGGCTTTGTCGACGGCCGCGACCTGCGTGTCGGCGGCTACGGCTTTCCAATCTCCGACGAGGGCAGCGGCGCTCACCTTGGCCTGAAAGCCGTGCAACTGGCGTTGCGCGCCCATGATGGCCGGCATGAGCGGACAGCCCTTCTGGCGGAGATGATGCAGCGCTTCGAGGGTGACCCGATGGAAGCGGTCGCCTGGATGGACCGCGCCAGTGCCACCGACTATGCCGCACTGGCGCCGATGGTGTTGCGCGATGCCGATCAAGGCGATCCGGCCGGACGGCGCATCGTGCAAAGTGCTGCCGAGCAAGTCGATACGCTGGTGCGGGTGCTGTTCGGAAAAGGCGCGCCCCGAGTGACCTTGCTGGGCGGCCTCGCCAGTCCGCTTGAACCCTGGCTCTCCCCCGATGTCCGGCGCCGCCTGAAGCCGGCTGACGGCGATGCCGTGTCGGGCGCGATCATTCTTGCCAAAAGGTCCCTCGACGGTCGGTAGCGCTTGCCCCATAAGGAATAAAATATTCCAAATTTGTGTTGACGGTATGAATATCAAATTCTAAAAAGTTAACGAAAGAAAACAGGGTAGCGACGACGGACCCTTGGTTCGTGTGTGCTGGTGTCGGTCGGCGTGCCTTGCTGTTCCGGCTGTGCGGTATGGTTTTGAAAGCACTGAATGACTGAACAAGGGTTGATGTCCGAGCTGGACCGGCTGATTTCCGAGGGCCGGAACCCGAGGACGATGGACATCGACGTGCTCCCGACCGTCGACGTCCTGCGCAAGATCAACGATGAGGACAGGGCCGTCCCGGTGGCTGTCGAAAAGGTCGTGCCTGACATCGCGGCCGCGGTGGATCGGATCGTGCTTGCCTTCCAGAAAGGCGCCCGGCTGATCTATATGGGCGCCGGCACCAGCGGGCGGCTCGGCGTTCTCGATGCTTCGGAGTGCCCGCCGACTTTCGGCGTGCCTGAAGGTATGGTCGTCGGCCTGATCGCCGGTGGCCCGGACGCCCTGGTGCGGTCGACGGAAGGCGCCGAGGACGATCCTGAAATGGGCGCCAGGGCGTTGCAGGAGATCGGGCTCACATCGGACGACGTCGTGGTCGGCATCGCTGTCAGTGGCCGTACGCCCTATGTCATCGGCGGATTGAATTATGCCCGGCAGGTGGGCGCAACAACGGTTGCCCTGTCCTGCAATCCGGCGTCGACCATTGCCGGCATCGCCGACATTGCCATCTCGCCGGTCGTCGGCCCGGAAGTGCTTACCGGCTCGACCCGGCTGAAATCGGGAACCGCGCAGAAGCTGGTGCTCAACATGCTGACCACCGCCTCGATGATCCGCATCGGCAAGAGCTACCAGAACCTGATGGTCGATCTTAACCCGTCCAACAAGAAACTCGTTGCCAGGGCGATCCGGATCGTCATGCAGACGACGGGCTGCTCGGCGCAGCAGGCAAAACAGGTGCTCGGCCAGACCGGCAATGATGTGAAGCTGGCGATCCTGGTGACGATCACCGGCATGGGTGTCGAGGAGGCGCGCGCGGCGCTCGGCAACGCCGGAGGGTTCTTGCGAAAGGCAATTAGCGAGAGGACGGCATGAAGCCGCATGAGCAAGACGGCTAAAGCCGCTTTAGACAAGACGGCGCGAGGCCGCATAGACTGGGCCGATACTCCAAAGCGCGTGTGTCTTGGAAGCGGTCGGCAGAAACTGCAAGGCATCAAGTCAAATCAAAATGGGAGACGACAATGATAGGGCATCTTACAAGAACACTGCTGTCGGGTATCACGCTGGCGGCGATGCTCGGCGTCGCGACGGTTTCGACGCAAGCAGCAACGCTGCACATGGCCTGGTCGCAGGACGCCACCGGGCTTGACCCGCACAAGCAGACGGCCTTTTCATCGCTGCGGCTGCTGGAGCTGATCTATGAGCCGCTGGTGCGGGTCGACGCCAGCCTGCAGATCATCCCGGCCGTCGCCACATCCTGGGAGTTCTCCAAGGACGGCAAGGCGCTGACCTTCAAGCTTGATCCCAAGGCGAAATTCCAGGACGGCACGGCTGTGACCTCGGCCGACGTCAAGGCATCGTTCGAGCGTATCCTCGACGAGAAGACCGGTGCGGCTGCCCGCGCCAACTTCCTGTCGATCGCCAGCATCGACACGCCGGATCCGGCCACCGTCGTGTTTCATCTGTCGCAGCCGGATGCGCCCATCCTGACGGCGATGAGCGACGTCAACGCGGCCATCGTTCCGGCAAGCGAAATCAAGGCCGGCTCGATCGGCACCAAGGCGGTCGGCTCAGGCCCGTTCAAGCTCGACAAGTGGGACCCCAATGCCAAGGAGGTTTTGAGCGCCAACAAGGACTGGGCCGGGGGTGCTACCGGCGTCGACGGCATCGAGATCAGCGTGCTGCCGGACGAAGCGGCGATCTTGGCCGCCATGCGCACCAAGCAGATCGACTTCGCGCTGCTCAACGATCCGCTGGTCGCCACACTGGTGCCGAAGGAGGCCAGCCTGCAGCTGAACCGCGTGCCGGTGCTGGCCTATCATGTGCTGCAGCTCAATCCGTCGCGCAAGCCTATGACCGAACTGAAGGTGCGCCAGGCCATCTCTTGCGCCATCGACCGGCAGGAGGTGCTGGACACCGCTTCGCTCGGCGAGGGCAAGGTCACCGGACCGCTGACCATCCCGGCGCTCGCGACCGACCCAAGCCAATTGTTCTGCTACAAACGCGATCTCGACAAGGCCAAGAAGCTGATGGCTGAAGCCGGCTTTGCCGATGGCTTTTCGGCGACCGTGATCGGCGCCACCGGCGAGCCGCCGACGGCGGCGGCGGAAGCCCAGGTCATCCAGTCGCAACTCGCCGAAATCGGCGTCAAGCTCGACATCAAGATGATGGAGCTCAACGTCTATGTCGACGCCTGGCTGAAGGGCGATTTCGACATGGCGATCGCGCTCAACGGCGGCCGCGCCGACCCCTACACAATGTACAACCGCTACTGGACCAAGGCGGGCAATCTGCAGAAGGTGGCGAACTACATCGACGACACGCTCGACAGCCAGATGCAGCAGGGCCGCGCCGAGACCGATCCGGCGAAGCGCAAGGTGATCTTCGCCGAGTTCGAGAAGCACCTCGCCGAAATGTCGCCGTGGATCTGGCTCTACACCTCCTACAGCTACACGGCCCAGCAGAAGAACATCGCCGGGTTCGTGCCGACGCCGACCGGCACGCTGTTCAGCCTGAGCAAGGTTACCATCCAGCAGTAGCCGCCGCAGGTATTGGACGAGAGGACTTCTTCGCGTGAACTATCTGATGCGACGACTGGCGACGTTTCCTCTCGTCCTGCTTGGCGTGTCCATCCTGGTCTTCGTGGCGATCCGGATGGTGCCGGGCGATTCGATCACGGCGATGCTGGGCACCGAAGCTGGCCTGCTGACGCCGGCGCAACGCGACTCGCTCGCCGCCTATTTCGGCATCGACCAGCCCTGGTTCATCCAGTACTGGCGCTGGATTGGTGGCATCCTTCACGGCAATCTCGGCATCTCGGTCACCTATGGCCGGCCGGTGCTCGATGTCATCCTCGAGCGCTTTCCACTCACGCTCGAGCTGGCCGTGCTGTCGATGATCATCGCGTTGGTGGTCGGCATGCCTGCCGGGATATTCGCCGCCACGCACAATGAGAAACTGTCCGATCTGGGCGTGCGCATCGTCGCCATGATCGGCCAGTCGACGCCGAGCTTCGTGCTCGGATTGCTGATCATCTACACGCTGTCGGCCGGCTTCGGCGTGCTGCCGGCGATGGGCGAATTCGCGCCGCTCTGGCAAGATCCATTGCGCAATCTCAGCCAGATGATCCTGCCCGCCATCACCCTCGGCTTCGCCTTCGCCGCATCCGTCACCCGCATATCGCGCTCGGCTATGCTCGATGTGTTGAGCGACGACTATGTCCGCACCGCCCGCAGCAAAGGCGCCTCGGCGCGCAGCGTCATCTGGCGGCACGCCCTGCCCAATGCGCTGATCCCGGTCGTCACCTTGAGCGGCATCGAGTTCGGCTATCTGCTGGGTGGCGCCGTCATCGTCGAGCAGATCTACGCCCTGCCGGGACTTGGCCGTATGGTGCTGGATGCGATCCAGCAACGCGACTACGCGCTGGTGCAAGGCAGCGTGCTGTTCATCGCCTTCAACTTCATGATCGTCAATCTCCTGGTCGACCTCGCCTATGTCGCGCTCGATCCGCGCATCCGGCTGGGAGAGTCCTGATGCGCATCCTGCGCGCCATCTTCAGCCACGGCAGCGGCCGCATCGGCGGCGTCATCGTCGGCGTCTATCTGTTGATTGCCATCCTCGGCATGCTGGGGCTGACGCCGCACAATCCCATCACGCAATACCGGGTCGACCGGCTGCACGCGCCCAACGGCGCCTACTGGATGGGCACCGATTTGTTCGGCCGCGACGTGGCCAGCCGGCTCATGGCGGGCATCGGCCAGTCGTTCACGGTTGCCTTCTTCTCGGTGGCCTTCGCGACCCTTGCCGGCACGGTTCTGGGACTGGCCGCCGCCTGGCTCGGGCGCCGCTGGGACGGTGTCGTGATGCGGATCATGGATGTGCTGCTGGCCTTCCCGGCGATCCTCCTGGCGCTGCTCATCGTCACCGTTGCAGGGCCGGGCACATGGACCAGCATCGTTGCCATCGGCATCGTCTACACGCCGATCTTCACCCGCGTTGTGCGCGGCCCTGCTCTGTCGCTCAAGGCACGTGAATTCGTCGATGCTGCGCGCACCTTCGGCAGCAGCTCATCCTACATCGTGACGCGGCATCTGCTGCTCAATCTGGTGGCGCCATTGACGGTGCAGGTGACGCTTGCCCTGGCCTGGTCGCTTCTGACCGAGGCGGGTCTGAGCTTCCTCGGGCTCGGCACGCAGCCACCCGCCGCCTCGCTCGGCCTGATGCTGAGCGACAGCCGAAATCTGATGGAAACGGCGCCCTGGCTGATGATCTTCCCCGGTCTGGCGATCATGATCAGCATCCTCGGCTTCAATCTGCTGGGTGACGCCCTGCGCGATATCCTCGACCCGAAGATGCGAAGGGCGCCGGCATGATCCCGCTTCTCTCCGTCTCGGACCTGCGCGTCGGCTTCGGCCGCAATCCGCAAGCCAATGAAGTGGTGCGCGGCGTCAGCTTCGACCTAGCCGACGGCGAAACACTTGCCATTGTCGGCGAGAGCGGCTCGGGCAAATCCGTCACGGCGCTATCGATCAACCGTCTCATCGATTTCGGCGGCGGTCGCATCACCGGCGGCGCCATGAAGCTGAAACGCGCCGACGGCAGCCTCTTCGACCTTATGACGGCGACTGAACCGCAACTGACCGGCATTCGCGGCGCCGAGATCGGCATGATCTTCCAGGAGCCGATGACCTCGCTCAATCCGGTGCTGACCATCGGCTCGCAGATCGAGGAATCGTTTCGCCTGCACCGTGGCCTCACCGGAGGACAAGCCACGGCAGCGGCCAAGGATGCGCTCGACCGCGTGCGCATTCCCGATGCCGCGCGGCGGCTGAAATACACGCCCAACCAGCTTTCTGGCGGCATGCTGCAAAGGGTGATGATCGCCATTGCGCTGGCCTGCAATCCGCGCCTGCTGATCGCCGACGAGCCGACAACGGCGCTCGACGTGACGGTGCAGGCGCAGATCATGGCGCTGCTGGCCGAGTTGAAGCGGGAAACCGGCATGTCGATGATCTTCATCACGCATGACATCGGCCTGGTCGCCGGCATCGCCGACAAGGTGATGGTGATGCAAAACGGTCAGGCCGTGGAGCAAGGCGAGCTCAACCAGATCCTCGACAGTCCGCAGCACCCCTATACGCAGCATCTGCTGCATGCGGTGCCGCATTTCACCAACGGCGGCACGACGCGCTCGGACGGACGGCGCGACAAGGGCGCAGGCACAGAACCGGCCTTGAAGGTCGATGGTCTGGTGGTGCGATTCCCCCTCAAGAGCAGTTTCTTCAGCCGCGCCACGGGAGCGGTGCATGCCGTCGACGGCGTCGATTTCGACCTGATGCCGGGCGAGACGCTGGCCATCGTCGGCGAGAGTGGATCGGGCAAGTCCACCACCGCGCGCGCCGTGCTCGGGCTGGTGCGGTCGACACGTGGCAGCTTCACGGTCGGCGCTCGAAAGGCTTCCGCGCAGCAGAGCGCCCTGCCCGTGCAGATGGTGTTCCAGAACCCTTATGCCTCGCTCAACCCTAGGCTCAGCATCGAGAGCATCCTGGCCGAACCGGTCATCGCCACAGGCGGCCGGGTGGATGCCGGAACGCGGGTCAGGATGGCGAGCCTGCTGGAACGCGTCGGCCTGCCGAAAAACAGTCTGGAGCGCTATCCCCATGAATTCTCCGGCGGCCAGCGACAAAGGCTGTGCATTGCCCGCGCGCTGATGCTGAACCCGTCTGTCGTGGTTCTGGATGAAGCAGTTTCGGCGCTGGATGTCTCTGTGCAGGCCAAGGTGCTGGAACTGCTGGTCGACCTGCAGCGTGAATTCGGGTTGGCCTATCTGTTCATCTCGCACGATATGGCGGTCGTCGAGCGGATCGCTCATCGCATCGCCGTCATCTATGCCGGCCAGATCGTCGAGATCGGCGATGCGACCTCGGTGCTGTCGAAGCCGAAGCATTCCTATACGAAGAAGCTGATCGCCGCCGTTCCGACCGTCGACCGACGGCACGAGCATTTCGAGCTCGACACGCGCCAGGTGCCCTCGCTGGTGCGCCCGCGCGGGTTCGAGCCGGCTCCGGCCAGGTGGGAGCGGTTCGGCAGCGATCATATGGCGAGGGCGGAAGCGTGACTGCGATCCCCTCTGATGACCTCGCCCAACTCTTCGATCGCGCCTTCCAGCCGCTCGCAGCGTCGGTTTCCGCCAAACGCATTCCCGGCGGCGTGCTCGGCGCTGTCAACCGTAACGGCGACCGCATCATCCGATCGATCGGCTCGGCGCAACTCGTGCCGAAGCCCCGCTCCATGCAGGACAACACCTGGTTCGATCTGGCGTCCCTGACCAAAATCATCTTCACGACACCGCGCATCCTGGCGCTGGCGGAAGACGGCGTCATCGATCTCGATGCGCCGCTGGTCTCTGTCCTGCCGGACCTGCGCCAGTATGATGCAGAGGCCTGGGAGCGGAAAGTGACGTTCCGGCAGTGCCTCGGCCACCAGACGCCGTTTCCAGCCGTCGAGCCGATCTACACCTACGGACGCGATCCCGAACTGCTCCGCGCCTTCATCCTGCAGCGCGAATGGCGGGCCCGCGATCCCGTTTATTCCGACATCAACTTCATCCTGCTCGGCTTCGCGCTGGAGCGGCTGTCGAGCAAGATCATCCGCGACATGGATCCCGGCCCCGGCTTTGCCTGGTCAACGGAGCCCGATGTCGCCGCGGCGACGGAAGACTGCACCTGGCGTCATCGCGTGCTGTCCGGCGAGGTCCACGACGACAATTGCTCGGCGCTGCAGGGCGCTGGGCATGCCGGCCTGTTCGGAACAGCCGCTTCCGTCCTCGATTTCGCGCAAGGGCTGCTGGATGGCACTGGCGCATCCGAGCGTTCAATTGCGCTGATGCGCACGCCCTTGTCCGCCACCCGCACCCATGGCTGGGAGCGCCCCTATGAGGGCTGGTCCGGCGGGGCCTTGTGCAGCCCGGGAACCATCGGCCACACCGGCTTTACCGGCACGGGATTGTGGATCGACTTCGACAGAGGCAGGGCCTGGACCTTGCTCACCAACCGGATCCATCCGACACGTCATTTCGACAGCGGAATCGTTCAGCTTCGGCAAACGGTCGGTGATCTCATGAATGGAGCGCAATAATGGAACCAATCTGGGCCGTCGGCCTGATGACCGGCACCGTGCTTGACGGCAACATCGACGTCGCGCTGATCAAGACCGACGGCGAGCGGATCGAGGATTTCGGCACCTATCGGCTGATGCCCTATCCCCCATCGATCCGCACCCTGCTGGAAGAGACGCTGACGGCGGCGAGAGCCTGGAATTTCGTCGGGCCGGAGCCGGCGATTTTTCGCAAGGCGGAGGAAGCCCTGACGCGTGCCCAGTCGGCGGCGGTCAAGGAATTGGTCGAAGGCTATGGGATGACGATGGCCGATATCGGCGTCGTCGGTTTTCACGGCCAGACCGTGCTGCATCGCGCGCCGCAGGTCGGACGTATCGGCCAAACCCGGCAATTGGGTGACGGCGAGCTGATGCACAGCATACTGGGCACCAAGGTCGCCTATGATTTCCGTTCGGCCGACATGCGCGCCGGCGGGCAAGGCGCGCCGCTGGCCGCTGCCTATCACACCGCGCTGATGCGCAACGCCGGCGCCAGTGGTGAGGTCGCCGTGCTCAATCTCGGCGGCGTCGCCAACATCACCTGGTGGGACGGCGCCGACAACGTCATTGCCTTTGACACCGGCCCCGCCAACGCGCCGCTGAACGATTTCATCAAGTCGAAGGGGCTCGGCGATATGGATCGCGACGGCGCGCTTGGCCGTGCGGGAACGGTCGATGAGGCCCGGCTCGCCAAGCTATTGCAGCACCCCTATCTGAGCAAGCCCTATCCCAAATCGCTGGACCGTTTCGACTTCGGCGCCGCGATGGCGGACGGCCTGAATGCCGAGGATGGTGCGGCGCTGCTCACCGCCTTCACCGCCGGCGCCGTCGGCAAGGCGCTCGACCTTTTGCCAAGCCGCCCAAAAAAACTGGTGGTCAGCGGCGGCGGCCGCCACAACCCGACGATGATGGCAATGCTGGCCAGCCGCGCCGGCGTCGAGGTGGTGCAGGCCGAAAGCCTCGGCTGGAGCGGCGACGCGGTGGAGGCGGAATGCTTCGCCTTCCTCGCGGTGCGCGTGCTGCGCGGCCTGCCGATCAGTTTTCCGAGCACCACCGGCGCACCGCAGCCCATGCGCGGCGGAAAACTTGCGGGCTGATCAGGAAATCAATT
Source organism: Mesorhizobium sp. Root102 (assembly GCF_001425625.1). GTDB lineage: Bacteria > Pseudomonadota > Alphaproteobacteria > Rhizobiales > Rhizobiaceae > Mesorhizobium. Next base: position 476,288 of record NZ_LMCP01000001.1, read on the forward strand.
TCTTCCTCAGAAAGATGCGGCTGCGACCGACAGGGAAATCGGCAAGCGTTCCAAAGGGCTCGTAACCCTGACGCTGATAGACCTTGGCGGCATTCGGATTGAAAGTGTCGATCCAGGCGTTCTGGCAGCCACGCGCCATCGCTTCCTGCTCAGCCGCGTCCAGCATCCTGCCGGCCATGTGCTGGCCGCGCAGCCTTTCATCGACCCACAGCCATTGCACGTAGAGCCAGCCCCAGGCCGTGTAGCCGGAGATGCCGGCGACGACCGCGCCACCCTCGTCGCGCACGAACACGGCAAGCGCCTTTCTTTCGGACGCGCCGACATCGCCGTCATTGAACGCCGTCAGACGTTCCCCGAGAAAGGCGAGTTCCTCCGGCAAGGGATTTGCCGTGGTTTCAAGGGTCGTGTTCATGGCTTCTTCCGAGATGCGCAGCTGGATACGAACCAGCGTTACGAAGCGCAGCGGCCTTGCGCAATGTCTATACCTGTCCACGAACAGGGTGCGTGTCCTGATCGCCGCCATTGCGAAATTCGGACGCGGCAATGCCGTAGCGTTTGAGCTTGTCGTAGAAGGTCTTGCGCGGCACGCCAAGCGCGTCGATGGCGCCGCGTACATCGCCGCCATTGTCGCGCAGCGCATCGCGGATCAGTTGCGCCTCATAGTGGCCGACCCGCTCGGGCAGTGTTGCCTCTGGCTCCGGCACGTCTGCGGACACCACCCTCACCTCATCCTCCGGTCCGAGACCGAGCGCGACGCGGTCGGCAAAATGCGCGAGTTCACGCACATTGCCCGGCCAGGCGTGCGAGTGGAGATGGTCGCCGACCGCCGCGTTCACCTTGGCGACAGGCCGGCCGAACCGTTCCGAGGCCTTGCCGAGGAAATGCCCGAACAGCATCGGAATGTCGCCGCGCCGTTCGCGCAAGGGCGGGATGCGCAGCGTCACCACGTTGAGGCGAAAATACAGATCCTCGCGAAAATCGCCGCGCTGGTCTGGCCGGCCGAGATCGACCTTGGTCGCCGCGACGACCCTGAGGTCGACACGGCGGGTCTCGTTCGAACCAAGCGGGGTGACGCTGCGCGTTTCAAGCACCCGCAGCAGCTTGACCTGGAGGGCCGACGGCATGGATTCGATCTCGTCGAGAAACAGCGTGCCGCCGCTGGAATGCTCGATGCTGCCTATCCGCCGCCGCTGCGCGCCGGTGAACGCGCCCGCCTCGTGGCCGAACAGTTCGCTTTCTATGACGGTCTCCGGCAGGGCGCCGCAATTCAGCGCTACGAAGGGTTTGGCGCGCCGCCGCCCCCATCTGTGCAGGAGGTCCGCCACCACTTCCTTGCCGGTTCCCGTCTCACCCTCGACCAGCACGTCGACATCCATGTCGGCGATCTGCCGCAAGGTTTCGCGCAGCCTTCTAATGGCGGGCGCCTCGCCGATCAGCGGCAGGCCGTCGGCGGCCAGTGCCGCGGCTTCGCGCAGTCGCCGGTTCTCCATCACCAGACGCCGTTTCTCCGATGCCCGTTTCAGCGCCTCGACAAGGCGATCCGCGGCATAGGGTTTTGGGATAAAATCGTAGACACCGTCCTTTAGCGCGGCCACCGCAAGATCCACGTCACCATGGCCGGTGATCAGGATCACGGGTATATCCGCGTCGATCGCCTTGATGCGATCGAACAGCTGCAAGCCATTCATGCCCGGCATGCGGATGTCGCTGACGACAACGCCCTCGAAAGTCCCATCGACGACGGCAAGCGCTGCCTCGGCGGCGCTGAATGCGATCACGGTGAAGCCGGCAAGCTCGAGCGATTGCGTGGTGGCATGAAGCAGATCCGCATCGTCGTCGACGAGCGCGACCAGCCCTGATCCCTGCGTCATTCTATTCGCCTTAAATCGATGGTGAAGGAGGCGCCTCCGGTGCTGCCGGGGGCGCTGGCGCCGCCGGGATCAAGCCGCAGCGTGCCGCCCAGTTCCTGGGCGATCTCCTGCGAGATCACCAGCCCGAGGCCCAACCCCTTCTCCTTGGTGGTCTGGAACGGCATGAACAGATTGCCGGCCGCCTCCGGACCGAGGCCCGGACCATTGTCGCGCACCGAAATCAGCACCCTGTCGTCGCGCTCGGCAAGTTCGATCTCGATGCGGGGATCGGGCTGGTCCTTCATCGCATCCAGTGCATTCTGCAACAAATTGACCAGGATCTGCTCCAGCCGGATGCGGCTCGCCATGACCGTCGGCGAGGCATCGCCGTGCGGTTTGACGATGGTCACGCCGGAATCGCGGATGCGCCCAGACAGCAGCGACAGCGCACCGTCGATCGCCTCGCGCACCGGCAGCGGCGAGGCGGCGACGCCGGGCCGGCGGGCGAAGGTGCGCAAGGTGCTGGTGATCGCGCCGATGCGTTCGGTCATCGAGACGATCGACGTCAGATTGCCGCTGGCCGGTCCGGTCTTGCCGCTGTCGAGAAAGCGGCCGGCATTCTCGGCATAGGTGCGGATCGCGGCGACCGGCTGGTTGATCTCATGCGCCACGCCGGCGGCGATCTGGCCGAGGATGGAAAGCCGGTTGGCCTGAGCGAGATCGTCACGCAGCCGGCGAACCTTGGCCTCGGCGTTCTCGCGCTCGGCGATTTCGCCGGCAAGTGCGGTGTTGGAACGCGTCAGCTCGGCCGTTCGCATGCTGACCCGGCTTTCCAGTTCGACGTTCATGCGCGCCAGCGCTTCCTGCCGCAGCCGGCGGGCGCGCCGGCGCCGAGTGAGCACGTAGGCAAGCAGGCCCATCAGCAGCAGCCCCAGCAGCGTCGTCAGGCGCGCTGTGTTGGCCGCGGAGGAGAGAGCAGCGTCGGCGGGCGTCAGCAGCCAGAGACGCCAGCCGGGAGCCGCTCCGGGCAGATCCTGCGCCACTTCGACGAACTGGCGTGATTTTCCGGCACTGTCGATCGTCGCCAGGCCGTCACCGGCGCCGCGCCGCAGCGGCAGGGGTTCGAAGCTGGCATCGGCCAGCTGAAGCTGCTCGTGGGCCGCGGCGGTGTCAGCGGGCGAGAGCGGCGCCAGGGCATGAAATCGCCAGTCAGGCTGGCTGGTGGCCAGAATCACGCCACGTTCATCGGTGACGAAAACGAGAAAGCCGCTGGAGCGCCAATTGGCTTCGACGCGGTCGAGTTCGACCTTCAACACCGCAACGCCAAGCGGCTTGCCGCCATCGTCGACCCGGCTGGCCAGGTAAAGGCCCGGTTTGCCGCTGATCGTGCCGAGGCCATATTGGCTGGCGGCACCGTCGGCCATGGCTTCCCTGAAATAGTGCCGAAAATTGTAGTCGATGCCGACAAAACTGGTCGGCTCGCCGGCATTGCTGGCTGATATCGCGATGCCGGCTGTGTCGATGACATAGATGGCGGACGCCGAGGCATCGCCGGCAATTGCCTTGAGCTTGTCGTTGAGGGCCTTCTCTTCCATCTTTCCGGCTCGGCGCAGAGCGCCGCGCACCGCATCGTCGCGCGCCAGCACCAATGGAACCAGGCGCTGCTTTTCGATTTCGCCGGTCAGGGTTCCCGCCGCCAGCGGCAGAGCGGCCAGCGCACCGTCACGCAAATTGTCGGCCGCCTGGCCGGAGGCAATGCGCCCGGCAATGGCGATTGCACCGGCCAGGACGGCAAGGGCGACGACCACGACAAGCCAGCGGCCATCGCGCAGCCGGGCCACCGCCTCGCGCAGCAACTCACGCCCGGCAAACTCTTGGGATTCGCTATCGGTGCCTGCTTGCGGCGTCTGCCCTCTCCCTTTTGTTCGCGGCTTTTCGGCCAGTGTAATGCGAAAATCCGCCCAGGCAAACGCTGCCTGTGCGGAAATCCGCACAGGCATTGCCCGCGCGGCGTCCGACAAAGGCGGAAATCCGTGGATTCCGGCCTTTCCCCGATCTGGCACGACGCTTGCAAAAGTCCTGGCTAGCGGCGCGCGACCGGAGCGCCGCGATGGGAGAAGTCACGCAGGGCGGTGCATTCCGCCCTATCCGGCCAGGGAGAGTTCGATGCACATCGCAGACCAATCAGGCGCGCTTGCCGCGCGGCGCAAACCTTTCTATGCCCAACTCTACGTGCAGGTGCTCGTCGCGATCACCGTCGGCATCCTGCTCGGCCATTTCTATCCGTCCGTCGGCGAAAGCATGAAGCCGCTTGGCGACGCCTTCATCAAGCTGGTCAAGATGATCATCGCCCCGGTCATCTTCCTCACCGTGACGACGGGCATTGCCGGCATGAGCGACCTGCAGAAGGTCGGGCGCGTCGCCGGCAAGGCGATGCTCTATTTCCTCACCTTCTCGACGCTGGCGCTGATCATCGGCCTCGTCGTCGCCAATGTCGTGCAGCCGGGCGCCGGCTTCAACATCGACCCGGCGACACTAGACGTGTCGACCGTCAACACCTACGCCGCCAAGGCGCACGACCAGTCGGTCACCGGCTTCCTGATGAACATCATCCCCTCGACCATCGTCGGCGCCTTCGCCGACGGCGACATCCTGCAGGTGCTGTTCTTCTCGGTACTGTTCGGCATTGCGCTGGCGCTGGTCGGCGACAAGGGCACGCCCGTCCTCAATTTCCTGCAAGCGCTGACGACGCCAATCTTCAAGCTGGTGAGCGTGCTGATGAAGGCCGCCCCCATCGGCGCCTTCGGCGCCATGGCCTTCACCATCGGCAAATACGGCATCGGCGCGGTCATCAACCTCGCCATGCTGGTCGGCACCTTCTACGTGACGTCGTTTCTGTTCGTCTTCGTCGTGCTGGGTGCCGTCTGCCGCTACAACGGCTTCTCGATCCTGGCGCTGATCCGCTACATCAAGGAAGAGCTGCTGCTGGTGCTGGGCACATCCTCGTCGGAAGCCGCCCTGCCCTCGCTGATGGAGAAGATGGAAAAGGCCGGCGCCAAGCGCTCGGTGGTCGGGCTGGTCATCCCGACCGGCTATTCCTTCAACCTTGACGGCACCAACATCTACATGACGCTGGCAGCGCTGTTCATCGCGCAGGCAACCAACATCCACCTGTCGATCGGCGACCAGATCCTGCTGCTGCTGGTTGCCATGCTCTCGTCCAAGGGCGCCGCCGGCATTACCGGGGCAGGCTTCATCACCCTTGCCGCCACGCTGTCGGTGGTCCCCGCGGTGCCGGTCGCCGGCATGGCGCTGATCCTTGGCGTCGACCGCTTCATGTCGGAGTGCCGGGCGCTGACCAACTTCGTCGGCAATGCCGTCGCCACGCTGGTGGTGGCGCGCTGGGAAGGCGAACTCGACGAGGCCAAGCTGGCCAGGGCCCTGGCGGGCACTGCTGACGACAGCCTGCCGGCGGACATCGTTCCCGCCGAGTAATCCACTGTTCAATACCAATGCTGACGGCCGGAGGCTTGCTGCTTCCGGCCGTTGTCGTACTGCCCACAACGATGTCAGGCAGTCCGGGCTTTGGCCAAAGGCGCCAGCGCCTCGCCATCCGCCGCAAAGAGATGGCAGCGAGACGGATCGGCCTGCAGCGCGATGGGGCTGTGCAGCGGGGTCATATCGGTGCCTTCGGTCTGCACGACAAGCCTCGTCTTCTCGCCAATATCCGCATGCAGGATGGTCAGCCCGCCGAGTCGCTCGGCCAGCACCGCCTCGCCCTTGAACTGGCCCGCATCCGCGATGCGGATATGTTCCGGCCTTATGCCAAGCAGCAGCTCACTGTTGGGCACAAGCGAACCCGCCTCGACCGGAACGACCACGCTGGACCCGCCCGGCAAAGCAACCGCAACGCCATCCGCATTGGCCGAGAGAACCCTGACCGGCAGCATGTTCATCTTCGGCGAGCCGATGAAGCCGGCGACGAAGACATTGGCTGGCCTGGCATAGAGATCGAGCGGCGTGCCGACCTGCTCGATGGTGCCGGCGTTGAGGACGACGATCTTGTCGGCCATGGTCATCGCCTCGGTCTGGTCGTGCGTGACGTAGACGATGGTGGCGGCGAGCCGTTCGTGCAGTTGCATCAGTTCCAGCCGCATGTTGACGCGCAGTGCGGCGTCGAGGTTCGACAGCGGCTCGTCGAACAGGAAGACTTTCGGCTGGCGCACGATGGCGCGGCCGATCGCGACGCGCTGGCGCTGGCCGCCGGACAGCTCCTTCGGCCGCCGCCCGAGCAGATGCGACAGTTGCAGCACCTCGGCCGCCGCCTTGACCTTGGCGTCGCGCTCGGCGAGCGGCAGTCCGGCGATCTTCAGCGCGAAGCCCATATTGTCGGCGACCGTCATATGCGGATAGAGCGCATAGGACTGAAACACCATGGCGAGGCCGCGTTCTGAAGGATCGACCTCGTTGATGCGCGCGCCGTCGAGCATGAGCTCGCCGGACGTGATCTTCTCAAGGCCGGCGATCATGCGCAGCAGCGTCGACTTTCCGCAGCCGGACGGGCCGACGAAGACGACGAACTCGCGGTCGCCGACATCGAGGTCGACGCCCTTGATCACCTCGGCATTGCCGTAGGACTTGCGCACGCCGCGCAGCTTGAGCTCAGCCATTGAAGTCCCTCCTCGTATCCGGATATGTGCTTGGACCGACAGGCATGCGAGCGGCAATCGTGCCCACATCATCGAACAGGACAAGGCTGGCGGCGCCGACGAGCCCGGCATGGCGGCCAAGCTGGGCCTGAACGACCGGCACGTCGCGATAGGCGCGCATGGCCCGCTGCCTGATGGTCGCCTCGATGGTCGGCAGCATCAGATCGAGCCCATTGGCAATGCCGCCGCCGACGACCAGCACATCGGGCGAATAGAGATGCAAGAGGTTGGTAAAGCCAACGCCCAGCCAGCGCGCTTCTTCCTCCAGCAAGGCCGAGGCAAGACCGTCCCGCAGCCGTGCCGCCTCGACGACATGGCGGCCGGTCACCTCCGCATCCACGGAGAGGCGCCGCAAGGCCGAGCCGTCGCCGGCGGCCGTGGCAGCGGTGGCGCGGCGGCCGAGCGCGGTTCCCGAGGCGATGGCCTCGAAACAGCCGACGACACCGCACACGCAGCGCTCGCCTTCACTGGTGATGGTCATATGGCCGATCTCGGCAGCGAGGCCACGGCGGCCATGCAGGATGCGCCCGTCGACGACGACACCGCCGCCAATGCCGGTGGAAACCGTGACGAAGACCAGCGAGCGAGCGCCATGGCCGGCGCCGAAGCGCCATTCGCCGAGTGCCGCCGCATTGGCGTCGTTCTCCAGCCGCACCGGCAGGCCGAGCCGCCGTTCGAGGATGTCGGCAAGCGGCACGTCCAGCCAGCCGGCGAGTGTCGGCGGGCCGACAGCGATGCCGGCCAGCGGATCGAGCGGCCCCGGCGCACCGACACCGACGCCGACGATCGAGAGTGCCGGAGCCTCGGCATGGACGGTGGCCGCCAGCGCCTCGATCTGGCCGATCACCACATCGGGGCCGGCTTGCGCCTGCGTCGACACCGCCGCGAATGCCAGGATCTTGCCTTCACGGTCGACCAGGGCGGCACGAAGCTCCGTCCCGCCAAGATCGATCGCAAGGGCGGCTTCTATTGTCATGCCGCTGCCTTCAATCCGTGCAGCCAGCCGATGCGGCCGGCGAGATCCTTGTCGCCGAAGGCGAGCGAACCGAGAACCACTGTTTCGGCACCGGCGGCACGCAGCAATGGCACGGTCTCGTGACGGATGCCGCCATCGGCCGCCAGGACCACTTCCGCCTCGCGGCCGGCCTTTCTCAGGATGGCGCGGGCAGCGCCCAGCCTGTCGCAGGCCTTATCCGACAGGCTCTGGCCCTTGACGCCGATTGCGGTGCCAAGCAGCGTTACGAAGGCAACCTCGGAGACGAAAGGCGTCACCGTCCCGACCGGCGTCTCCAGCCTGAGCACGACGCCGGCTTCGGCGCCGAGTTCACGCGCCAACCTAACGGCGCGCAATCCCGCCTCGCCATTCTCGGCATGGACGCTGATCATGTCGGCGCCTGCTTCGATGAACTGGCGCGTCTGTGCCTCGACGATTGCTTCATCGACCATCAGATGAACATGGATGGGTTTAGCCGTCAGCCCGGCGATGCGAGCGACAAGATCGGGGAAGAACAGGAAGGACGGGGCAAAATGCCCGTCCGCAACATCGATGTGGTGAAGATCGACATAGGGCTCGATACGCCTGAGATCGCTCTCGAAGTTGGCGAGATTGGCCGACCACAGCGAGAATTCGGCGATCATGCGATCACGCGGCAATGCGGCGATGGAGGCCGGGCCTGACAGGGGCTTTGAAGTCATGATTGGTCCTGATTGTTGAAACGACCTTTGAGGAAGCTGCCGATGGTGGCGCGGATCTCGGCGAAATGGCGCTCCTTGTCGGCGGCTTTCGGCGTCACCTCGGCAAAGGCCGCGTTGGGGATGACGCCGGCAAGGCTGCGAGCGGTCGCCAGCGGATGGACGAGATCGATACAGCTGCCGATGACGACCGTGGGGATTGCAAGGGCGGCGGCCTCTGCCCGTGTCACACCGGGCCCATCATTTGCGATCGCCTGCATCACCTCGGCGAAGACGGCCGCGTTGTCGCGCGCGAAGAAGCCGAGCAGCGAGGCAAGATTGTCCGGCGCTTCGGTGCGAAAGCGAGCCGCCGTGGCGGAGGCCGCGAAGGCGTCTCGCGCCTCATCCAGTGGACGGTTGCGGATAAGCTCCGCCACTTCCACATAGGGCCGCATGTTTTGTGGCGCCGCGTCGAAGGCCCAGGCAGGGCGAACAAGCACCAAACCCAGGACGCGGTCCGGGTACCGGGCGGCAAGCTGCAAGGCGATGGCCGCGCCCATCGAGATGCCGCCGGCGACGAAGCGGTCGAGGCCGGCCGCATCGGCGGCGGCCAGCACATCATCGGCGAACATCGCGATCGAAAAGGGCCGTGTCGTGCCGGCGTCGGAACCGCCCTGCGCGCGGCATTCGACGGTCAGCCGGCGGTATGAAGGACTGTCGGGAAAGTTCTGCGCGGCCTGCGTCGCGTCACCGCCAAGGCCATGCTGGAAGATGACGGGAAGTCCGCCCTGCCCCGTATCGAAGACACGAAGCGCTGCATCGTCGCGAAGCAGGATCGTCGGCGCGACGCCCATCAGAGGAGCCCTCGCAGGAAGGCGGCGACGCCGGGGGCTTCGTCGGCGGACAGGCCGTGGGTGACAAGCGACCCGTCGAAGCCCGAAGCCTTCAGCCGCGCGGCGAAATCCGGAAAATCGACGATGCCTTGCCCTGATGTGGCAAAGCGGCCGTCACTATAGCGGTCCTTGGCGTGCGCCATGGCGATATGGCCGGCAGCCTCGTCGATCGCTGCGGCGACGATGGCGCGCGCCTCGCCGGGCGTCGCGTATTCGAACAGGTTTGCCGGATCAAGCACGATCTTCAGATGCTTCGATCCCATCTCGGCGATCAGCCTGATCGCATCCCTGGCTGAGGTAACGATGTTGGCCTGCTCGGGCTCGATGCCGAGATCGACGCCGGCCTCCTCGGCCAGCACCAGCGCCTTCTCCATCTCGGCAGCCATGTCGGACCAGGCGGCCGGCGTGGCATTGTCGGGATGATACGCCCACTGATCGGCGGCGTTGCGCGAGCCGGTGCAGAGCGTGACCAGCGGGATGTCCAGGGCAGCAGCAGCCTCGATGACCACGGCCAGGCGCCTGAGGCCGTCGTCGCGGACGGCTTTGTCGGGATGCGCCATGTTGTAGGTGCCCGAAAGCGCTGCAAGTGAAACGCCGCTCGATTGCGCGGCGGCGCGGATCGCTGTGACGGCATCCGCCGGCACCGCATCCGGCATCGACGGCAGGCCCGCGCAGGCAAGATTGAACTGCGTCGTCTCATAGCCCGCCTGCTTAACCGCCGTCAGCACGACGGCCGGTTCGGCATCCGAAAAAGTCTTGGCGAAAATGCCGAGACGCATCAGACCGCTCCCGAAACCGAGGCGAGTTCCACCCGCTCACCGGTCTCCACCGAACGCGCAATGGCAACCATGGCGCGGATCGAGGCAATGCCGTCCTCGACATTGGCGCCGCGCATCGGCGTGCCTTCCAGCGCCGTTTGGGCAAGGCCTTCCAGTTGGCGGCGGAAGAAATGGCCGTCGGCGCCAAGCGGCTTGTGAGCGGTGGCGGTCTTCTCGTGAAAGATCTCAACCTCGCTGGCACGGAAGTACCAGGGGTTGAAGGTCTTGGCGATGACCGAACCGTTCTCGCCATAGAGCTGGAAGCCTTCGTGCCAGTCCATGCGTACGGCAACGGTGAGGTCGAGATGGCCGAGCGCACCGCTGGCGAATTCGGTCTCGACGAACCAGCAATAGGCGCCGAATTTCTCATTGAGGCGGGCACGCACGGCGACGATATCGCCGCACAGGAAGCGCGCGGTGTCGACCAGATGCGAGCCGTGCGCCAGCATGAAATACTGCCTGAGATCCGCTTTCGGATTTCCCGCCGGCTTCTTCGCGAGCTTGCTGGTGACGGGCAGCGGCTGCACGGCATCGGTGTTGGTGTAGCGATGGGTGGAATCGCAATACCAGGCCTTCAGCGCCAGCACCTCGCCGATCTCGTCGCGGACGAAATCGCGCGCCGCCTCCAGCGCCGGATCGAAGCGTTTCATATGGCCGACCTGCAGGATCTTGCCCGAGCGCCTGACCGCCTGCGCCAGCGCCTCGCCTTCCTCGACCGAGGTGCCGATCGGCTTTTCGCACAGAACATGCTTGCCGGCATCGAGCGCCTTGATCGACATCGGTACGTGATAGACGTCCGAGGTGGCGACGATCACGGCTTCCAATTCGGGGTCGGCCAGCATCGCGTCGTAGTCGGCATAGATCTTCCGCGGCTCGTAGGTGGCGCCCATGCGTGCGAGCAGGTCGGGTGCCGCGTCGCAGATGGCGTAAAGGTCTGCATTGCCGGCCTTGACGCAGGATTGCAGATGCGCGAACTGCGCGATGGGGCCGCAACCGAGCACGCCGACCCTGAGGCGTCTGTCCTGTTTCTTGATCATCGTCTCGTTCTTCAAGCGCCGTAGGAGCGCACTGTCTGGCGGTTGGTCTTGACCGCGCCGGCGGGATCGGCGGCGGCCGTTTCGGATTCTTCCTCCAACACCAGCCAGCCGTTGAAGCGCGGTGCGGTGCCGGCGATCTCGATGACCGCAGGAGTGTCGCAGACGCCCTTGCCGAGCATGGCCCAGGTGCCGTTGGCATCGACGTCCTTCAGGTGGATGTAGCGGATGCGGTCGCGGTGGGTGCGCAGCGTATCGGCCATGTCCTTGTGGCCGCGCAGGATATGGCCGGTATCCGGCACCCAGCCGACCAGATCGAGGTCGAGCAAGGCAAAGATCGTGTCGTAGTCGGCGCGGTCGAACAGCAGCGTGTTGTGGTGCGAGCTCGGATGCACCGCCACCTCGACGCCAGCCTTGCGCCCAAGCTCGCCGGCCCTGTTGTAGACCTCGGCCGCGATCGCGAACTTGTCCTCGCGCGGACCGTCGGAGACCACCGTCGCAGAGCCTATCGACACCAACGCGCCAGGAAATGCGGAGGCGAAGTCGATCCAGCGCTTGGCGGTTTCGAGGTCGGCGCCGATCTCCTCCTTCAGCGTGAAGCCGCTCTTCGAGCCGAAGGCGAAGGAGACAAGAGTAAGGCCCGATGACTTCAGTGCCGTGGCGAATTGTGACGGCCTGTCGGCATAGCCGCCAATCATGGTGTCGGTGATCTCGATGCCGGCATAGCCGCCATCGGCGATCGCTTTGAGCAGATCGTCCGGGCCGCCGGCAAAACGGTCCCCAAGCATTTCCCAGGTGAAAGTCTGGCAGCCGACCTTGAGCTTCGTCTTTGTCATGTCGTTCATTCCTTGACGCCGCCCTGGGTCAGTCCTTCGATGATGTGGCGCTGGAAGAACAGCACCAGAAGGATCAAGGGCACGGTCACCACGGCGGACGCCGCGGCGATGTCGCCCCAGGGGACGTAATAGAGGTTGGTGAAGTTGGCGATGCCGACCGGGATCGTCTGCCGGTCGATGTTGGAGGTGAAGGCGAGCGCGAACAGGAATTCGTTCCACGCGGTGATGAAGGCGAGCAGGCCAGTCGTCACCAGGCTGGGCAGCGACATCGGCAGGATGATGCGCCAGAGCAGGCCGGGAATGCTGACACCGTCCATGCGCGCCGCCTCGTCGATTTCGCGCGGCAGCGTCTCGAAATAGCCGAACAGCACCCAGGTCACCAGCGGCAGGCCGAGCGCCAGATAGGTGATGATCAGCGCCGTGTAGGTATCGAGCAGGCCGAGATTGGTGGCGACCAGATAGAGCGGCCCGACCAATGCGATCTGCGGGAACATCGACACCGACAGGATGACCATGAGAATGCCGAAGCGGCCCTTGATGTTGAGCCGCGACAGCGCGAAGGCGGCCAGCGAGCCAACGAACAGGCACAGGAAGGTCGTCGCCAGCGAAACCACCAGCGAGTTCCAGACGTAGCGGTGAAGCTGCTTCTCGACGAAGGCGTTGTAGTAGTGCTCCAGCGTGAAGGGATGCGGGATCAGCGACGGCGAGCCCGACGTCAACGCCTTGTCGAGCTGGAACGAGGTCGAGAACTGCCAGAGAAACGGACCGCCCGACCAGACGAGGATCAGCACGGCACCGGCATAGATGAAGAACGTCTGCATCGGTGAGCGCGTGTCGTTCATCCCGCCCTCCTGATCTGGCGAACGAGATACAGGCAGAACACCAGCGCGATGAGACCCTCCGTGACAAACATCGCCGTCGAGACCGCGGAGCCGTAGCCGAACTGCAGCGTCGAGAAGAGCACCTTATAGGACAGCGTCGACAGCGTTTCGGTCGAATCGGCCGGACCTCCTCCGGTCAGCACATAGACGAGGTCGAAGACGCGGAAGGCGTCGAGCGCGCGGAACAAGCCGGCGATCAGCAAGGTTGGCATCAGCAGCGGCAGGCGGATATACCAGAAGGTGATCCAGCCCTTGGCGCCATCCATGCGCGCCGCCTCGATCAGCGAATTGGGAACGGTCTGCAATCCGGTCAGAAGCAGCAGCGCCATGAACGGCGTCGTCTTCCAGACGTCGGCGATGATGATGGTGATCATCGCCGTGTCGGTGGAGCCGTACCAGTTGACGTTCTGGTCGATCAGCCCGGCATGCAGGAGGATGTAGTTGATGATGCCGTTCTGGCCGTCGAACAGCCAGCCGAACATTTTCGAAGTGACGACAGTGGGCATCGCCCACGGCACCAGCATGGCCGCGCGGACGAGCCCGCGCCCCTTGAAGGCTTCGCACAGGATGAGCGCCATGCCGAGCCCGATCACCGTCTCCAGCACGGTCGAGGCGGCGGTGAACCACATTGTGTGCCACCAGGCGTTCCAGAACTGCGGGTCGCCCCACAGTTCTACATAGTTGGAGAAGCCGGTGAAACCCTGCTCCTGCGTGATCAACGAGGTGTTGGTCAGCGAGAGATAGAGCCCATTGACTATCGGGTAGAAGGAGACTGACGCCAGCGACACGAAGGCCGGCGTCAGCAGGAGCAAGGCCCACATGGCGCTGGGAAGCGCCCTGCGCCGCGGTCGGCCGATACCGGAAACAGTGGCCGCCGCGGACATGGTTAGCCGACGATCTTGTCGATTTGCGCTGCGAGTGCGTCCATCTCGGCCTGGACGTTGCCGGAAACCAGCGCCTTGGAGATGCCGGACTGCAGGGCCAGCGTCACCTTGGCGTATTCGGGCGTGATCGGCCGTGCCGTGGCGCCGGTGAATACTTTTTCCAGGCTGGCCATGAACGGCTGTTCCTTCTTGATCTGTGCGTCCTGGAACAGCGCGGGGCGTGTCGGCGCCAGGCCGAAGTTCAGCGCGATGCGGTGCTGGGTCTCGGTCGACGACAGCCAGGTCAAGAGTTCGATCGCGGCTTCGCGCTGCTTCGAGTTGGCATTGACGCCGAGCTGGTAGCCGCCGAGGCAGGCCGAGCTCTTGCCGCCGGGGAATGACGGCAGCGGCGCGACGCCGACCTTGTCGACCACCTGGGAAGCCTTGGCGTCCTGGGCGATCGGGTAGACATAGGACCAGTTGCGCATGAACATCGCTTTGCCCGAGGTGAAGGGCTGGCGCGACGGCTCCTCGTCCCAGGACAGCACGTCCTGGGGACTGATCTTGCCGGTGGCGATGGTGTCGTGCAGGAACTGGATCGCCTCCACCGCGCCCTTCTGGTTGATCAGCGACGACTTGCCGTCGGGTGCCAGGATCGCGCCGTTGTTGGAGGTGATGATCTCGACCGCGTCGCAGACCAAAACCTCGGCCTGCTTGCCTTGCCAGAGATAGCCGAAATCGATATCGCCGGCCTTCTGCGCGGCAGCCGCAATGGTCGCCATGTCGGCCCAGGTTTCCGGCACCTTGCCGCCATGCTTTTCCAGCACGTCCTTGCGGTAATAGAACATGCCCGAATCCATGAACCAGGGAAGGGCCGTGAGCTTGCCGCCATAGGTACAGGCATTGAGGGTTCCGGTGAAGTAGGCGCCGCGCTTGTCGGCCGGGAAGTACTCGTCGAGCGGCAACGCCCATCCGGCGGCGGCAAAGCCGGCGATCCAGATCACGTCCTGGCTGAAGACGTCGGGCGTGCCGGTGCGGCGGGCGAGTTGCTGCACCAGGCCCTGGTAGACCTCCGTCGAGGAACTCGGCGGCGGCAATTCGATGTTCTTGACCAGGACGCGGTCCTGCGATTCGTTGAAGGCCTTGATCAGGTCGCCGAAGGTCTCCTTGCCGAAGAAGGCGGCGCTGGCGAAGCTGATTTCGGCGCGTGACTGGGCACGAGCACGGCCAATGCCAAGGGATGTCCCTGCCCCGAACGCCGCCGCGCCGAGAAGGCCGGCGGAACCGATGAGAAATTGCCGGCGATCGGCGATCGTCACATGACCCACAGGCTTAGGTGCGGCGGTCGGCCGTTTTTTCATGTCTGTCATTTTCTCCTCCTAGGGCTGGCAGCCTCCCGATATCGCGCCAGCATTTTCGCATGTTGTATAAAAATTTTACGCGCGTCAATATTTAAAATGTTGTATAGCCCTTTGCGAAAGCGATCCGTTACCGACCGGGCGGATTCGACAGACGATGACCGCGTTGGGAGGTACGATCGAAAATGCACGGAAAATCAAAGACGAAGCTCGGGATCGGCGTCATCGGATGCGGCAACATCTCGATGACCTACCTGCGCAATGCCGCTCTCTTCGGCGGCATCGAATTGCGCGCCTGCGCCGATATCTCGGCAGATATGGCGACGGTGCGGGCCAAGGAATATGGCATAAGGGCGCTCGGTGTCGATGCGTTGCTGGCCGATCCCGAGATCGATCTTGTCCTCAACCTGACCATTCCGGCTGCGCATTTCGACATTTCGTTTGCCGCGCTTTCGGCCGGCAAGCACGTCTTCACCGAAAAGCCGCTCGCCACCTCGGCCGCCGACGGACAACGCCTGGTCAACGAGGCGAGATCACGCGGCCTGCTGCTCGGCTCTGCGCCCGACACCTTCCTCGGTGCTGCCGGACGCCGCGCCCGCCGGCTGATGGACGACGGCGCCATCGGCCGCCCGGTCACCGGCACCGCCTTCATGATGGGCCGCGGGATGGAGCACTGGCATCCCAACCCGCAATTCTACTACCAGCCGGGCGGCGGCCCGGTGTTCGACATGGGCCCCTACTATCTGACCATGCTGGTCAATCTGCTCGGTCCGGTCGAGCGCGTCATGGCGATGGCGACGCGCGGCCAGGAGGAGCGGCTGATATCAGCCGAGGGACCATTCAAGAACACCACGTTCAAGGTCGGCACGCCGACCAACGTGCTGTCGCTTCTCGAATTCCGCTCCGGCGCGACCGTCACCTTCGGCGCCTCTTGGGATGTCTTTCGCCACTCCAACCATCCGATCGAACTGCACGGCACGGAAGGCTCGCTGCGCCTGCCTGACCCCGATACGTTCGGCGGCACCGTGTCGCTGTCCGAACGCGGCGCCGAGTGGAGGGATTTCGCCAGCGAAGGTGAGCTCTACGGCGCCCGCAACTGGCCTTATGCGGCACCCGACCGCGCCAACTACCGCATGCTCGGCGTCGCCGATCTGGTGCGCTCGCTTCAAAGCGGCAACGCGCCACGCGCCTCCGGCAGCCTTGCGCTGCATGTGCTGGAGATCATGGAGGCGATCCTGCGCTCCGGTGAAACACAGGGCTCGGTCGCCGTCGCGGGCGATGTCGTCCAGCCGGCCCTGCTGACCGAGGAAGAGGCAAGCGACCTGCTGGCCTGAGGGTATGATCATGAAGCTCGATCCGGATGCGTTGCGCGTCCTCGAAATTGGTCGTGCAGCCGGCGGCGAGCCGTTCGAGACCGGCAGCGTGGCGGCGGCACGCGCCGCCTACAACGCCTCGTTCCCGACGCTACAGGGCGAGCGTGAGCCGGTCGCAACGACCTTGGAACAGCAGATCGACGGGCCGAACGGGCCTATTGCGCTCCGCATCCATCGCGGCATCGGCGCGCCGCAAACCGGGGCGCCGGCGCTGCTCTACCTGCATGGCGGGGGCTGGGTCATCGGCAATCTCGATTCGCATGACGAGATCTGCCGCCTATTGGCCAATCTCGTTGGCGCCGTTGTCTGCCCCGACTACCGCCTGGCGCCGGAACACAAATTTCCCGCCGGGCTCGAGGATTGCTTGGCAACACTTCGCTTCATGGCCGAGAATGCCGCCGATCTCGGCATCGACAAGGCGCGCATCGGTGTTGCCGGCGACAGCGCCGGCGGCAATCTCGCCGCCGTGCTGGCGCTGCTTGCCCGCGATGGGCTCGTTCCGCCGCTTGCCGCGCAGATCCTGATCTATCCCAACACCGATGCGCGGCAGACATCGGACAGCTACCGGCTTTTCGGCGAAGGCTTCGGACTTACGGCCGCCACCATGGCATGGTTCCGCGACCACTATGTACGAACACCCGACGACATCATGGACTGGCGCGTCTCGCCCTTGCTGGCGCCTGATCTCGCCGGCGTCACACCGGCATTCGTGGCGCTTGCCGGCTGCGATATCCTGGCCGACGAAGGGGCAGCCTATGCAGCGCGCCTGCAAGCCGAAGGCGTGCCTGTGATCCTGCGGCAATGGCCGGGCCAGATCCACGGCTTCGTCTCGATGGGACGCCATATCCCTGCCGCGCGGCAAGCGGTGGCCGAGGCGACGGCGGCCTGGCGCCAATTCGACAAGGGGCCCTGACCCCGAAAGATCAGGCCGACTGACGCATCACCAGGGTGGCGCCGAGCTTGACCGTGCGAGCCAAGCTTTGCTTCGGCGGATCGGCCTCGTCCAGCAAGGCCAACAGGATCTCGACGCTGCGCCCGGCCATGGCGGTGAAATCTTGCGCCATGGTGGTCAGCGCCGGACAGGTGTAGCGGCTCAGCGGATGATCGTCATGCGCGGCAACCCGCAGATCGCAATCGGGCTTGCGGCCGACCTTCAGGCCGCGCGAGTACGCGGCCGCCATCACGCCAAAGGCGAGACGATCATTGGCGCACAGGATGGTGCGGCCGGGCAAGGTGCCGGCCTCCAGCATTTTTTCCGTCTGCTCATAGCCGATGCGTTCGAAGTCCCAGGTGTAGTCGCGCGCGGCCTCGATGACGGCCGGCTTGAACCCGGCGCTCTCCATCGCGACGATGTAGCTTTCCTGGCGTTCGCCGGAGTTGTGGTTGACATGCGGAATGTCGAGATAGATCGGCGGTTCGCCCGACCGGCACAGATAGTCGACGATGGTCGACACGCTCTGCCGGTTGTCGTTGCCGACGAACGGCGTATCGCCCTCGATATAGGTGTCGAAATAGACGATAGGAATGTCCTGTCCGAGCTTGTCGAAAACGCCGCGGTCGGAGGCCAGCCCAAGCGGGGCGATGATCGCACCGGCGACCTTGAGCGACAGCAGCGTCCTGACCGACTCCGCTTCCAGCTTCGGCGAGCCATGCGAGGAGATGACGATCGGCCAATAGCCCTCGTCGCGGCAGCGAAATTCGATACGGCTGACCATCTCGGCATAAAATGGATCGGTGATCGTCGGTACGACGATGCCAATGTTGCGGGTACGCTTGCGGTTGAGGTTGCGCGCGAAAAGGTTCGGCTGATAGTCCGAAGAGCGCAGCGCGGCTTCGATGCGCGCCCGCGTCGCCGGCTTCACGCTCGCCGGATCGTCGAAATACTTGGACAGCGTCGGCCGAGACACGCCACATGCCTGGGCGAAGTCATCCATCGTGCGGTGTGTCTTCTCCGCCATCGATATTTCAGGTCCCCTTGCCGTCATTGCCGACACGATTGGGCTGTCACCAGTCATGCGACCGTTGACCGGAAGCGGCAATGCGTGAGCGAACTTATTCAGTCAAATTTTTACAGTTCCCAATACAGCGCAAAAATATTGCGTACGTCAAATAATTTATTGACGCCGCGAAGCTGGCAATACAGGCTTCGAGGTACAAAACGGGGCATGGCGCGTATCGTCGGCTCGGCGATCAAGGGATTGGTTTCGAACGCAAGATTGCCGCTCAGCCATCAGCAAGGCTCCAGCTTGCCAAATGCCACCATGCCGCCCATACAGCTGAGCAATCGCCGCCCGAGGTGGTGGTCCGCCTCTCCTTCGATTTTGCCAGGGATACTGTCTAATGTCTGCGACGCTGTGGTCAAAGCCGTGACGGATCACTCCACGCCATCGCTTGCCAGCCTGGGCTGGACGGAATTTTTTGGCGACCAGCTCGAGCCCGGCGAAGCCAATCTTATCCCGACGCGGATCGCCTCGGTCCATCGCGACCGCCTGACCGGCCTGTCCCAGGCAGGGCCATTCGATCTGACGCTGCCGGCGCAGGCCAACACCGGCGACTATGCCGTCGGCGACTGGGTGCTGGTTGATGGGCATGACCACCTTGTGCAGCGCCGCCTGAACCGCAAGACGGTGCTGGAACGCCGCACCCAAGGCGGCAGGGTGCCGCAGCTCGCCGCGGCCAATGTCGACACGTTGTTCATCGTCACCTCCTGCAATGCCGACTTCAATCCCGCCCGCCTCGAGCGCTATCTGGCGCTGGCCAACGAGGCCGGAACGACGCCGGTGATTTTGCTGACCAAGGCCGATACCGCTGAAGACGCCGAGACGTATGAAAGGCGGGCTGCCGCGTTGCAGCGTGGATTGCCGGTGGTGATGCTGAATCCCCGCACATCGGATGCCGCGACCGCGCTCGCCGCATGGTGCGGTGCAGGCCAGACGGTGGCGCTGATCGGCTCTTCCGGCGTCGGCAAATCGACACTGGTCAACACGCTGGCCGGATCGGCGCAGCAATCGCCGCAACAGACCGGAGGCATTCGCGAGCACGATTCCAAGGGACGCCACACCACCACGTCGCGATCGCTGCACGCCATTGCCGGCGGCGGCTGGGTGATCGACACGCCGGGAATGCGAACGCTGCAGGTCAGCGACGTCGCCTCCGGCATCGACACGCTGTTTGCCGAAATCACCGAACTCGCGCCGCTGTGCAAGTTCCGCGACTGCACGCATGTGCACGAGCCGGGCTGCGCGGTGCAGGCGGCCCTAAAGGCCGGAACGCTCGATCCGGAGCGCCTTGCCCGCTGGCGCAAACTGTCCGACGAAAACCAGAACAACACACCGGTCCAGAGCGGGCCGCGCGGAGCCAAGTCTCCTGGCGGTCGCGGAAAGAGGCGTTGAGGGGCGGGACGCAGGCCCCTTGTTTCAGAGCCGCGCGGTACCGAAGATCCGATCCCAAAGCGCCGACGTGACACCGAAATTGGCCGTTTCGTCGATGTGATGGTGCACGGCATGGCGACGCTTGAGCGTGTAGAGATAGCTCGGATGGGTTGGATGCCAATGATGAATCATGTGGTGGACGCTGATGTACCAGAGATATCCCAGCATCAGCCCGCAGCTTACCGCGCTCGCGGTTGCGAAGTCCGAGACCGCCCAAACGGGCACAAACGCGACCAGGGCATGCACCCCGAGGCTGAGCCAGGTCGGCGTGCCCACCGAACTGCGCTCCTCGACATGGTGACGATCATGCAGGTCCTTGATGTAGGGGATGTGGTGAAGAACGAACCTGTGCAGGAGGTATTCGGTCAGCGTCCAGAGGCCGAGACAGGCGAGGACCGTGCCGATCCAGCCTGGCGCACTCTCTTCGCCGGCCTCGAGCAGCCCTGCCACTGCCAGCACGGCGATCACCAGCGGATACACCACGAAGTCGCTATAATAGCCGATAAGACCGAGTTGCATCGTCACCTAGCCTTCGTGCCGCCAAATAAGCGATGGTGTCACATTGCCGGACTCGCGAGTGAGGTGCAATGCAGACGCGCCAGACATAGCGTCGCAATCCCTTGGTGCAAGGTTCGCGTCAACGATTCAAGGACCATCGGCAGGCTGCCGGCTTCGCAGACGGGACGTATAAAATGGCAAAACGCAGCGCGGGATTGCTGATCTATCGCCGCAGCGACGGCGATCTCAGGGTGCTGCTGGTCCACCCAGGCGGACCGTTCTGGGCGAAGAAGGACGATGGTGCGTGGTCGATACCGAAAGGTCTTGTCGACGAGAATGAGGACGAGTTGACGGCAGCGCAACGCGAGACCGAGGAAGAGCTCGGCGTCAAGGTCGATGGCTCCTTCGAGCGTCTCGGCGACTACAGGCAACCGGGCGGCAAGATCGTCTCGGCCTGGTCTGTCGAGGCGACCATCGACATCGATGTGGCCACCATCAAGAGCAACAGCTTCACCATGGAATGGCCGCCAAGGTCGGGATCCCTCAAGGCGTTCCCAGAGGTCGACAAAGCGGGGTGGTTCACCTTGCCCGAGGCCGAAGTGAAGATCCTCGTGGGGCAGCGCCCGATGCTTTTGGATTTTGCCAGGCAACAAGGCGCCGGATGATCCGCAGCCCTCAGTAGGGCAGGCCGACATAGTTCTCGGCGAGCGCGGTCGATGCGGCACGCGACTGCACGAGGTAGTCGAGCTCGGCCTCCTGGATGCGCTGGCCGAACTCGCCGGTGTCGGGAAAGCGGTGCAGCATCGTCGTCATCCACCAGGAAAAGCGCACCGCCTTCCAGACCCGTGCCAGCGCCTTCTGCGAATAGCAATCAATGCCAGCCATGGTTTTGTCGCGGTAGAAGTCGCGCAAACCCGAGAAGAGATAGCGCACGTCGCTGGCGGCGAGGTTGAGGCCCTTGGCGCCGGTCGGCGGCACGATGTGGGCGGCGTCGCCGACCAGGAAAAGCCTGCCGGAGCGCATTGGCTCGGCAACGAAGGAGCGCAGCGGCGCGATCGATTTCTCGAAGGATGGCCCGGTGACGACGCTTGCGGCCGTCTGCTCGGGCAAGCGGCGGCGCAACTCGTCCCAGAAGCGCTCATCCGACCACGCCTCGACGCGGTCGCCCTCGGGGCACTGCACATAGTAGCGGCTGCGATGCGTCGAGCGCATCGAGCACAGCGCAAAACCCCGCTCATGATTGGCGTAGACCAGTTCGTGGTCGGCCGGCGGCACTTCGGCCAGCACGCCGAGCCAGCCGAACGGATACTGCCGCTCGAAGGTCTTCAGAGCACGCTCGGGCACCGATTTGCGGCTGATGCCATGATAGCCGTCGCAGCCGGCAATGAAGTCGCAATCGATGCGATGCGTGACCCCGTCCCGGTCATAGGTGGCGAAAGGCGCGGCGCCGTCGAAATCGTGCAGCGTGACATTTGCCGCCTCGTAGATCGTGGTCAGTCCTGCCGCGTCGCGCTTGTCCATCAAATCATGCGTCACCTCGGTCTGGCCATAGACGGTGACATGCCTGCCGCCGGTGAGTACCTCGAGGTCGATACGGTGCAGGCGTCCGTCGAAGGCGAGCGAGATGCCGGAATGCGGCAACCCTTCGGCATGCAGCCGCACCGCCGCGCCGGCCTGTTCCAGCAGCTCGACCGTGCCCTGTTCGAGCACCCCTGCCCGCACGCGGCCAAGCACATGCTCCCGGCTCGCGCGTTCCAGAATGACCGTCTCGACGCCGATGCCGGCCAGAAGCTGGCCGAGCAGCAGGCCGGACGGTCCGGACCCGATGATGACGATTTGTGTGCGCATCAGTGGCCGAGACCTTCGACCTGTGCGGCCAGTTCGGCGGCAAGGCGTAGCGACGCGGCGGTCGCGACGATCATTTGCGGCAGCAGCAGCCACTCCAGCGTCCAGGCGGTGCCCGAGCGCTCCTGTTCATGCACGAGCGCCTGATGCATGCCGGAAAGCTGCGTGGCGTTGAAGCGGGCAAGCGCCACCAGCGCTTCGGCCTTCACGGGGTTCCGCTTGTGCGGCATGGCCGACGAGCCGCCGCCACCGGAAAGCTCTATCTCGGTTCCACCTTGCGCCATCAGCGCGATGTCCTGGCCGAATTTGCCGAGGCTGCCGGTCACCAGCGACATCAGGCCGGAAAAGTCGGCGAGCGCGTCGCGCTGGCTATGCCATTGCGGGGCGTCGCCAAGGCCCAGCTTGGTGGCAAGGGCTGCGCGCACCGCAGGCCCCTTGCCGCCGAGCTTTTCCAGCGTGCCTGCGGCACCGCCGAACTGCACCACCAGCAGACGCTCGGACTGCTCCGACAGCCTCTCCTGGTGCCGTTGCAGCGGCGCCCGCCACGCCATCGTGCGATCCGCCACTTTGATCGGAATCGCCGGTTGCATGCGCGTCATCCCGGCCAGCGCCCTACCGCCAAAACGCTCTTCGAGCGAGGCGATGCGCATGACAGTTTCGGTCAGAAGCAGGCCGAGATGCTCGACGACGTATTTCAGCCGAAGCATCAGGCCGGTATCGACGACATCCTGGCTGGTCGCGCCGAAATGCACTTTCTGGCCGTGCGGTTCGCCGACCGCCGCCCTGATCTGGCGCACCAGCTCCGGCACGATGACGCCGTCCCTGGCGATGGCAGCCCGCAGCAAGGCGGTGTCGGGCCGGAATGTGGCAAGTGTGGCCATGATCGCTGCGGCATCATCCTTGGTGATGATCCCGTTTTCGGCCTCGGCTTGCGCCAGCGCCCGTTCGAAGGCGAGCATCGCATCGATTTCCGCCTCGACGGAAAAGTGTCTCGCCGCTTCCTCGTCGCCGAGAAGAGCGGAGAGCAGTGGATGGTCGAAGGGCGATACGGTCATGTCCTGCTCCTCCTGACCATCAGCTGTCGAAGAAGACCGTTTCCTTCTCCCCCTGGAGATGGATGTCGAAGACGTAGGTGTCGCCCTGGCGCTCGGCGATCAGCGTCGGCACGCGAACGCGGTGCTCTATGCGCGCCAGGATCGCATCCCCGGCATTGGCCTTTTCCTCATCGGAAAAATACAGCCGTGTGTGCAGGCCGAGATTGATGCCGCGGGCGACGATCCAGAGCGTGATGTGCGGCGCCATCAGGCGGCCATCGCTCGAAGGCACGCGGCCCGGCTTGATCGTCTCGAACGTGCACAGGCCCGTGTCCATGTCGGTCGGGCAACGGCCCCAGCCGAGAAAGTTCGGATCGGCGGCACCGCGCAGTTCTGCCGGCGAGTTGTAGAGCCCATCCGCATCCGCTTGCCAGATCTCGATCAACGCGTCCTTGAGCGGCGTACCGGTGCCGTCAAGCACCCGGATGCTCAGGCCGATGCGCTCGCCCTTGGTCTTGTCGTTGACCATCGTGGTGCCAAGGTCGGTCGGATAGACGCCACCGATGCCGCAGAAATTGGGCGTCAGCCCAATATGGACGTAGGGTCCGGCGGTCTGCGAGGGGCTCTCCCTGAGCCGGCCGAGCGACTGGGCCATCAATTGCCCTCCAGCCTGTTTTCGAACAGCGACGAACGCCGGCCGCGCAGCACGACGTCGAACTTGTAGGCGCGCGCGTCGAAGGGGATTGTCACCTGCATGTCGAGCGTGGCGATGAGCGTTTCGATGGCTGCCTTGTCGGGGATGCCGCGCACGATCGGGCATTGCCAGATCAGCGGGTCACCCTCGAAATACATCTGCGTGATCAGCCGCTGCGCGAAGCCGTGTCCGAAGACCGAGAAATGGATGTGCGATGGCCGCCAGTCGTTCGGCCCGTTCGGCCAGGGATAGGGACCGGGCTTGACGGTGCGAAAGGCATAGCCGCCGTCCTCGCCTGATATAGCGCGGCCACAGCCGCCAAAATTCGGGTCGAGCGGCGCCAGATAGCCGTCCTTCTTGTGGCGGTAGCGGCCGCCGGCATTGGCTTGCCAGAATTCGAGCAGCGCGCCGGGCACGCCAACGCCGCGTTCGTCGAGCACCCGCCCATAGACGATGATGCGCTCGCCAATGGCGCTCTCGCCGGGTCTGGCGAAATTGTGGATCAGGTCGGCGTCGAGCTCGCCCAGCATGGCGTGACCGAAGACCGGGCCTGCAATCTCCGACAGCGTGTTGTCGAACGACAGCGGCGCCTTCTGCGGCGAACGCAGCACGGAGGTCTTGTAGTTCGGCGTCAGCGCCGGCGGATGCCAGGTCCGGTCGCGCTGGAAGAAGGCGCCGGTCTCGGGTCTCCGGTTCGAGCCGGACTTAGCGGGCATTCTGGCTTCCGTCCATTTCCGAAAATACGTCCTTGGCGATCTTGAAGGCGCGGTTGGCGGCCGGCACGCCGGCATAGATGGCGACATGCAGGAACGCCTCGCAGATATCGTCGCGCGAAGCACCGGTGTTGACGGTGGCGCGCACATGCATGGCAACCTCCTCATCATGGCCGAGTGCGGCCAGCAGCGCCAGCGTGACGATCGAACGCTCACGCTTGGTGAAGCCCGGCCGTGCCCACACGGTTCCCCAGGCCGCCTCGGTGATCAGCTCCTGGAAAGGCTGGTCGAAATCGGTCGCGGCGACCTCGGCCCGGTCGACATGGCGGTCGCCGAGCACCGAGCGCCGCACCGCGAGGCCGGTGCGATATCTGGCTGCGTTGCCGGGGACTTCATCCATGGGTTTCTGCTCCAGGGGCAAGCGATGCGATAAAACTGCGGATCAGCGCGATCAGTGCTTCAGGCTGTTCGACGCAAGGAATGTGCCCTGCATCGGGAATGATCTCGAAGTGAGCGCCGGGGATCAGCTCGGCCAGCGAGCGGACGAGATCGGGAGGCGTCGAGCCATCCTGGTCGCCGGCGACGCAAAGCGTCGGCACCGCGATGTGACGTGCAGCATCGGTGAAATCCGCATCGCGAACGGCCGCGCAAGTCCCAATGTAACCTGCAAGCGCTTGCCTCGTCATCATGTTCCGATAGCCGTCGAGCTCGGCCAGACGCGCCGCGTGGAAGGCGGGGGTGAACCACACTTTGAGCACGCCATCCGCAACGGCCTGGATGCCCTTGCTTTCGACCGTCGCGATGCGTGTGTTCCAGCTCTCTGTCGTGCCGATCTTGTGGGCCGTGTCGCACAGGATCAGGCCTTCGACAATTTCTGGGCGCCTGCGATAGCAGCCTTGTGCGATCAGACCTCCGACCGACAGACCGCACAGCACCACCTTGCTCAACCCGAAATGATCGATGAGGCCTAAGAGGTCATCGACATGATCGTCGATCGACCTGATGTCGCCGATATCGGATAGCCCGTGACCGCGCTTGTCATAGACCAGAAGCGGCATTTCACCATCAAGCGCCGAGACAATTTCGTCCCAGATCCGAAAGTCGGTGCCGAGTGAATTGATGAATATGATTGGGCGCGCATTGCCGGCCGCTGTGATGTGGCGATGATGCAGCGTGATGCCGCCTATGGTTACGAATGGCACGATTTCGGTCCTCCGTCCCCACATTGCACAAGGCGTTTGGTTCGGTAAAATGATATTTTACGCCATTTCATTAACTCAGGGGTTATCAAATCCATGTCCGAGAGCCGCATCCGGTTCCGCCACCTGCAGGCATTCTTGGAAGTTGCGCGACAAGGAAGCGTGGCGCGAGCGGCTGACTTGCTGCATGTCAGCCCGCCGGCGGTGACCAAGACATTGCGGGAACTGGAAGAGGCGCTGGGGGTGGCGGTGGTCGAGCGCGACGGCCGCGGCATCCGACTGACGCGCATCGGTGAAATCTTCCTTCGCCATGCCGGCACGGCGATCACGGCACTCAAGCAAGGCGTCGATTCCGTCCGCCAGGACGGAGCGGTCAACCGGCACCCGATCCGCATCGGCGCGCTGCCGACGGTGTCGGCTCGGGTGATGCCGCTTGCCATGAGCCTGTTCCTCAAGGAGGGTACCGGTGCGGCGATCAAGATCGTCACCGGCGAGAATGCGGTGCTGCTCGAACAGTTGCGCACCGGCGCGCTCGATCTCGTCGTCGGACGGTTGGCGGCGCCGGAAAACATGACCGGCTTCTTCTTCGAGCACCTCTACTCCGAACCGGTGCTGTTCGTGGTGCGGGCGGGACATCCGCTGCTCGATCCGGAACAGGATGTGTTCGCACGGCTCGACGAATTCCCGATGCTGATGCCGACGCGGGAATCGGTCATCCGCCCCTTCGTCGACCGCCTGTTCATCACCAACGGCATGACGGCGCCGGCAACCGAGATCGAAACCGTCTCGGACTCCTTCGGCCGCGCCTTCCTGCGGCAAAGCAATGCCGTCTGGATCATTTCGGCCGGCGTCGTCGCCAACGAGCTGGGCAGCGGCGCCTTCGTTGCCTTGCCGGTCAACACCGAGGAAACCAAGGGACCGGTCGGCCTGACGATGCGGACCGATGCCGCGCCCTCGCCGGCCTTCTCCATCCTGCTGCAGACCGTCCGCGAAGCGGCAAGGCGGGGCAGCTAGGGCTAGAGATGGCCGCTGTCCGTCCCGAATTTCCTAACCCAGGGGTTAACGAAACACCGCAAAATATCATTTTACCCAACCAAACCGCTGGTGCACTGTGGCGACTGAGGAGCACAGAGGGAGGAACGCATGACTCACGCACCAGGCAGCAAATCCAGTATTCCAGGCATTTCGCGGCGCCAGTTCATCGCCACCTCGATCGCTGGCGGCGCGGCGCTCACGCTTGGCGGCCGCGGCGCCCTTGCCCAGGCCGGCGACACGCTCAAGGTTGGCTTCGTCAGCCCGCGCACCGGGCCGCTCGCCGGCTTCGGCCAAACCGACGGCTATGTGCTCGATCTCGCCCGCAAGGCGCTGGCCGGCGGCATTGAGATCGGCGGCAAGAAATACAGCGTGGAGATACTCGATCAGGATACGCAATCGGATCCCTCCCGCGCGGGCCAGCTGGCCAAGGACCTGATCAACAACCAGGCCATCGACCTGATGCTGGCGGTATCGACGCCGGAGGTGATCAATCCGGTGGCCGACGCCTGCGAGGCTGCCGGCGTGCCGTGCCTGTCGACGGTCATGCCGTGGGAGGCCTGGTATTTCGGCCGTGGCGCCAAGCCCGATGCGCCCTCGCCGTTCAAATGGACCTATCATTTCGGCTTCGGCGTCGGCGAGTTCTTCAAGGCCTATATCTCGCAATGGAACCTGATCGAGACCAACAAGAAGGTCGGCGTCATGTATCCGAACGACGCCGACGGCAATGCCATCCGCGCCCACCTGGCGCCGCTGCTGGCCAAGCAAGGTTTCACCATTGTCGATCCCGGCGCCTATGAAACCGGCACCACCGACTATTCCTCGCAGATCGCCCTGTTCAAGCAGGAAGGCGTCGAGATCTTCAACTCGTTCCCGATCCCGCCGGATTTCGCGGCGTTCTGGCGGCAGGCGGCGCAGCAGGGGCTGATCAAGCAGATCAAGATCTGCCAGGTCGCCAAGACTGGCCTCTTCCCGTCCGACATCGAGGCACTCGGCGATCTCGGCATGAAGATTTCGAGCGCCGCCTACTGGCACAAGGCCTTCCCCTACAAGTCGCCGCTGACCGGTGTTTCGGGCATCGAGCTGGCCGATGGCTACGAGGCGGCGAGCGGCAAGCAGTGGACGCAGCAGCTCGGTGCTTCGATGTCGCTGCTCGACGCCGGCTTCGAGGCGCTGAAGGCAAGCACGAACGCCAAGGACAAGGCCGCCGTGGCCAAGGCGCTTAGCACACTGAAAACCGAGACGATGGTCGGCAAGGTCGACTTCACCAGCGGGCCGGTGGCCAATGTGTCGCCCGGCCCGATTATCGGCACGCAGTGGGTCGCCGCCAAGGAAGGCAGCAAATTCCCGCTCGATTACGTCGTGACCGAGAACGCCACCGATCCGAAAGTGCCCGTCGAAGCCAAGCTTCTGCCTTACAACGGCTGATGGACCGCTGACGAGGATCGCCTGGTGACCCATCCGCAGCAACAGGCGATCCTCGCTGCCGCCGGTATCTGCAAGCGCTTCGGCGCGCTTGTGGTGCTGGATGCCGTCGATTTCAGCATGGCTGCCAACGAGGCTGTCGGCATCGTCGGCCCGAACGGCGCGGGCAAGACCACGCTGCTCAGCGTGCTGGCCGGCGCCTTTCCACCAAGCTCGGGTACGGTCACCTTCAAGGGTGGCGAGGTGACGCCGCTATCGGCGATGCAGCGCTGCCGGCTCGGCCTGGTGCGCACGCACCAGGTGCCGAAACCGTTCAGCGGCATGACCGCCTTCGAGAATGTCTTCGTCGCCGCTTCGCATGGCGCCGGCCTTGGCCGCGACGAGGCCTATGAGGAAGCACTCGGCTCCTTGAAACTGTGCGGCATGCTCGGCGTTGCCAACCGGCGCGCCGAAACGCTCGGCCTGCTCGACCGCAAGCGTCTGGAACTGGCGCGCGCGCTTGCCGCAAGACCAACACTGCTTTTGCTGGACGAGATCGGCGGCGGGTTGACCGACGGTGAAGCCGGCGAACTCGTAGACACGATCAAGGAATTGCGCCGGCGCAAGATCGGCATCGTCTGGATCGAGCACATCGTCCATATTCTCCTGCAGGTGGCCGAGCGGCTGATCTGCATGGACGCCGGCAAGATCATCGCCGATGGCGATCCGCAAACGGTGATGGCCGACCCCGAGGTCGTGCGAGCCTATCTCGGCGGAGGCCCGAAATGAGCCTGCTTTCGGTCGAGAACCTGGTTGTGCGGCATGGCTTGCTGCAAGCGGTACGTGGTGTGAGTTTTACGATCGAACGCGGAGAAACGCTGGCACTGGTCGGCGCCAACGGCGCAGGCAAGACGACGCTGCTGAGGGCAATCGCCGGCGCGCATCACCCGGCGGCCGGCCGCGTGCTGCTCAGCGGTGCCGATCTCAGCAATGTGCCATCGCACAGGCGTGTCGGCATGGGCATTGCACTGGTGCCGGAGGGACGAAAACTGTTCGTGCAGATGACGGTCGAGGAGAACCTTCTGCTTGGCAAGACCGCCGGCCGGCCGGGCGACTGGAGCGTCGACAAGGTGCTGGAGATGTTCCCCAATCTGAAGCCGCGCCGCCATGCCAAGACGGGCCATCTGTCAGGCGGCGAGCAGCAGGCGACGGCGATCGGCCGCGCGCTGATGAGCAATCCCGACGTGCTTTTGCTCGACGAAGTCTCGCTCGGCCTGTCGCCGCTGATCGTCGACCGTGTCTATGCCGCACTGCAAGGGCTGATCGCTTCAGGCACGACCATCATCCTCGTCGAACAGGACCTCAACCGCGCCCTCGCGGTTTCCGACAGGGTTATCTGCATGCTCGAAGGGCGTGTCGCGCTCGAAGGGCCGAGCAAGGCAGTTTCGCGCGAGGATGTGACGAAGGCCTATTTCGGGCTGCACCGGAAAAGCCCCGGGAGCGTTCCCGCATGAGCAACCAGATCATCCAGGGCATCCTTCTCGGCGGCTACTACGCGCTGATCGCCTGCGGCCTGTCCTTCATGTTTTCGGTGATGCGCATCATCAACCTCGCCCATGGCAGCCTTGCCGTGTTCGCCGCCTTTGCCCTGTGGTGGCTCGCCGCGCGGTTCCACATCTCACCCTTTGTCGGCCTGCTCATCGTGCTGCCGCTGATGGCGGCGATCGGCTGGGTGCTGCAGCGCTTCCTGCTTGAACGCAGCGCGCGCGGCGGAGCCCTGCTGCCGATCCTGACGACGTTCGGCCTCGCCATCGTCATCGACAACCTGCTTTTCGAGCAGTTCGGCGCCGATACGCGTTCGCTGGCGCCCTATATCGGCAGCCTGTCCTATGATTCCTGGGAATGGCCGGGCAGCATCTATGTCGGCAAGCTCGCCGTGATCATGTTCGCCAGTGCCGTCATCCTGTTGGGTGGGCTGCAATTGTTCCTGACCCACACAAGGCTCGGACGCTCAATCCGCGCCACCTCGGAGGACCCGGATACAGCCGGCCTGGTCGGGGTCGACGCGCGCCGCGCCAATGCCATCGCCGCTTCCATCGCCATGGTCACGGTCGGCCTTGCCGGCGCATTCCTCGGCATGCGCTCCACCTTCGATCCCTATGCCGGCGCACCGCAACTGCTGTTCGCCTTCGAGGCGGCAGTCATCGGTGGCGCCGGGTCGCTGTGGGGAACGCTGATCGGCGGCATCGTGCTGGCGCTTGCGCAGACACTCGGCGCGCAGGTGCATCCGCAAGGTTTTCTGATCGGCGGCCATGTCGCATTCCTGATCGTGTTGTTCATTCGGCTCTCCACTTCGGGCCTCGGCCTGCGCGGCCTGCAGCGCTTGCCCACGAGGAAGCCAACATGAGCGCCGTCTCGACCTCGCCAGTCATCGAGCGCGGCACGGCGACGTCGCGCATCGCCGCGATTGCGGTGGCTGTCATCATCGCGCTGCTTGCAGTTGCCCCGCACTTCCTGTCGGCCGGCGCGGTCGACCGGATCACGGCTTTGTTCATCTATGTGATCCTGGCGGCGATGTGGAACGCGCTGGCCGGCTTCGGCGGCCTGGTCTCGGTCGGCCAACAGGTGTTCTTCGGGCTCGGCGCCTATTTCGCCATCCGGCTGGCCGATGCCGGCATCAACCCGTTCCTCGCACTGTTCACCTCCGGAATTATTGTCGGCGCCGTCTCCTGGCCGCTCTCGCTGTTCATGCTGCGGCTGAGGAATGGCGAGTTCGCCATCGGCATGTGGGTGATCGCGGCGCTGACGCATCTTCTGGTCAATCTCGACCGGTTGGTGCAGGGCGAAACCGGCACATCGCTGATCTCGCTCAATGTCTATGACGCGGGCGCCAGGCGGGCAGCGATCTACTGGCTCGCGCTGGCGTCGATGACCGCCCTGCTCGCCATCCTGTTTGGCCTGCTGCGCGGCAGCACCGGTGCTGCGATCCGGGCGATCCGCGACAATGAGGATGCCGCCGCGTCGGTCGGCGTGCGCGTCACCGGCACCAAGCGGCTGCTGTTCGTGCTTGCCGCCTTCGGCATCGGCATTGCCGGGGCGCTGTGGCTGGCGACCTCGATCACCTTTCAGCCGAAGACCTATTTCAATGTCCAGTGGACCGCCTACATGATCTTCATGGTGTTGGTCGGCGGCATCGGCACGTTCGAGGGCGCCATTCTGGGCGCGCTGGTGTTCTTCCTCATCGAGACGTGGTTCGGCGGCATCGGCGTCTGGTACCTGGTCGGGCTCGGCGCCACCGCCGTGCTGTTCTCGCTTTTCCTGCCGCGCGGCCTGTGGGGGACGATCGAGGAGCGTTTTGGGCTTCGCCTGCTGCCGGTCGGTTACCGCGTCAGGTTCCCAGCCGCCGCCGATGGCGATGCAATGCCTTCGCCACCGCAAGCCACACCATATCGGGAGAAGGCATGACCATGCTTTTCGGCAAGACGATCCTCATCACCGGTGTCGCCTCCGGCATCGGCGCGCGCACGGCGGAACTTGCCGGCCAGGTTGGCGCCGACGTGATCGGTGTCGATGTGCGTGAGCCGACTGCTCCGGGCGGCAGCTTCGTCGAGGCCGATATCTCGTCGAAGGCCGGTGTCGACGAGCTGATCGCTCGCCTGCCGCAGCGCCTCGACGCGCTCTGCAACGTCGCCGGCCTCTCCGGCAACACCGGCGCGGCGTCGACGCTGGCTGTCAATTTCTTCGGGCTGCGGGCTCTGTCGGAAGGCCTGGCGCCAAGACTTCGTGAAGGCGGCGCCATCGTCAACGTTGCGTCGATTGCCGGATACGGCTGGCGCGCCAATCTCAACCGCGCCGCCACGATGGTCGGCATCGAGGGGTTTCCCGATGTCGCCAAGGTGGTCGAAGACCATGCTGTCCAGAACGAGGAAGGCTATCCCGTCTCGAAGGAACTGCTGCTGTTGTGGACCTTCCGCGCGGCGCATAATGATCTGTTCAGACGGCGTGGCATCCGCGTCAATGCGGTGAGCCCCGGACCGGTCGAGACGCCGATCCTGAAACAGTTCCGCACCGTGCTCGGCGACGCCCGTGTCGACAGCGACATCGCCAGGGTTGGGCGCGCCGGCACATCGGGCGATATCGCCCCTGTCGTGCTGTTCCTGTGCTCGGATGGGGCGCGCTGGATCAACGGCGCCAACGTGCCGGTCGACGGCGGCCTCGAGGCGTCGATCAATGCCGAAGTGCTCGGCTTCTAACCAGGAAGCCTAATCGGAGCGATGGAGACTACAATGGATATCGGACTTCTGATCGACGGCGACAAAAGGGATGCGTCCGGCTCGGCCTCCTACGACCGCATGGATCCGTTCACCGGCAAACTGGCGACACGCGCCGCCGCGGCCAGCATCGCCGACGCCAATGCCGCGGTCGAAGCTGCAACGGCCGCCTTCCCAGCATGGTCGAAGACCGGGCCTGGCGAGCGCCGCGCCTTGCTGTCAAAGGCTGCTGACGTGATGGCGTCCAAGGTCGGCGAATTCACCAAGCTGATGATGGAAGAGACCGGTGCGACCGGCCCCTGGGCTGGCTTCAACGTCATGCTGGCGGCCAACATGCTGCGCGAGGCGGCGGCGATGACGACGCAGATTTCCGGCGAGATCATCCCTTCGGACAAGCCGGGCACGCTGGCCATGGCGATCCGCCAGCCGGCCGGCGTCTGCCTCGGCATCGCGCCGTGGAACGCGCCGGTCATTCTTGGCACCCGCGCCGTGGCGATGGCGATCGCCTGCGGCAACACGGTGGTGCTGAAAGCCTCCGAAATGTGCCCCGGTACGCACCGGCTGATCGGCCAGGTGCTGGTCGAAGCAGGGTTGCCCAAGGGCGTCATCAATGTCGTCACCAACGATCCCAAGGATGCCGCCGGCATTGTCGAGGCGCTGGTCGCGCATCCCTCGGTCAAGCGTGTCAACTTCACCGGCTCGACCAAGGTCGGCAGGATCATCGCCGAACTCGCTGGACGGCATCTGAAGCCGGCGCTGCTCGAACTCGGCGGCAAGGCGCCGCTGCTGGTGCTGGACGATGCCGACATCGACGCGGCGGTCAACGCGGCCACGTTCGGCGCCTTCATGCATCAGGGTCAGATCTGCATGTCGACCGAGCGCCTGATCGTCGATGACAAGGTCGCCGACGAGTTCGTTTCCAAGCTGGCTGCCCGCGCCTCGCAACTGCCGGCCGGCGATCCGCGCGGCCATGTCGTGCTGGGATCGCTGATCAGCAGCCAAGCGGCCGACAAGATGGAGGATCTCGTCGCCGATGCTGTCGCCAAGGGCGCCAAATTGGTGGCAGGCGGCAAGCGCACAGGCACCGTGGTGGAGGCGACATTGCTCGACCATGTCACGCCGGCGATGCGCGTCTACGCCGAAGAATCCTTCGGACCGGTCAAGCCGCTGATCCGGGTGAAGGGCGAGGATGAGGCCGTGCGTGTCGCCAACGACACCGAGTATGGCCTGTCGTCAGCCGTTTTCAGCCGCGACATCAAGCGCGCGTTTGCCGTCGCCGCGCGCATCGAAGCCGGCATCTGCCACATCAACGGCCCGACCGTCGGCGACGAGCCGCAGATGCCGTTCGGCGGCGTCAAGGGCTCAGGCTATGGCCGCTTCGGCGGCAAGGCCTCGATCGCCGAGTTCACCGATTTGCGCTGGGTGACGATCGAGGATCCGGGCCAACATTATCCCTTCTGACCCGGCCTCGCTTGGGCGGTCGATTTGATGATCAGATCGCCTGGGAAGGCGTGAAGCGAACGCTTGCGGATCGCATCTGCCCGGGTGCCAGCACGATGCAGCCGGTGTCGATGCCAGCGTCACCTTTGCGGTTGAAGGCATCGGTGATGTTGCTGACCGGCTCGGCGCAAAAGAACGGCTCGCCGGGCGGTGTGTAGAGCACGAGGAAATCGAGCGGCGCCTCGGCCTCGATGTCCAGTTGCCGCCCATGCTCCGGCCAGGAGATCCGGGCGCGGCGCGCCCATCCGGTGAAGACCGTGTCGAAATCCGTCTCCGACACGTCGAAGCCCGTGGTCGGGTTGGAGCCAGCGAGCGGCAGGACGTGCCGGGTGGGAAGGATTTCCGCGTCGGTCTCCCACATGCCGGACACCCGCGCCTGGATATGTGTCCACGGCGTCGACGGGAAATAGGGATGGAGGCCGAAGCCTGCCGGCATCGGCGCATCCGACAGGTTGCGCAGCGAGATGGCAATGACCAGCCCGCCATCGACAAGCGAGATCGCTTGCCTTGCTTCATAGTTCCACGGCCAGGAATCGGCGGCATGGCGATAGGATAGGACGGTGGTGCTGGCTTCGTGCCGCACGACTGTCCATGGCCGACGCCAGCCATGGCCATGCTCGTGATGAGGATCGTCGGAGCTGGTCGGCAACTCGACGGCGCGGCCCGCGAATTCGAACCGCCCGCCCCTTATGCGATTGGAATAGGGAACCAGCGGGAAGCAGGCCATGGCGCCGGCATCGCGGCTGTCGATCGCCGCCTGATCCGCAGGGCGCAGCCAGTCCATGACGGATCCGTTTTGCCGCCAGCGATACGATGCCAGCGCGCCGCCGGCGGCCGGAGCAATTTCAACTGTCGCAATGCGATCGCTGATCGAGACCAGCGCTTGGTGCTGCCCGGCAACGGCAGCGGAATTCTTTGTCATCGGCACTCCCCCATCCCTTGACTCCACTCGCAACGCCTATAAGACATATCATATGAATAGTATGAGGAATAAGAAATCTTTCAGCGCTGCGCGCACGTCAAGGGTTGCAGTGGCGGTCTCCAGCGGCTCTACGGCGTTGCATGCGACTGTTGTCGAGCAGATCGGATTGCGCATCGTGCAAGGCGATTTCCTGCCCGGCGAGGCACTGCCCAATGCCGACGATTCCAGCGAGATGCTGGGGGTCAGCCGCACAGTTCTGCGCGAGGCGATCAAGGTTCTGGCCGGCAAAGGGCTAGTCGAATCGCGGCCGAAGACCGGCACAAGGGTGCGTCCCCGCTCCGACTGGAATTTCCTCGATCCGGACGTCCTGTCATGGCGCTACGCCAGCGGCGTCAGCGCCGAGGATGTCCGGGCGCTGTTCGAGCTGCGGCGCGCCATCGAACCGATGTCGGCCGCCCTCGCGGCCCAGCGCGCCACACCGGCGCAGATTGCCGAGATCAATGCCGCGCTGGCCGAAATGGAAGCGGTTGTCGACGATGGCGACCGCTTCGCCAAGCCAGACCTTTTGTTCCATCAGACCATTCTGCGCATGACCGGCAACGAGCTGATCGGCTCACTGGCGGCACTGGTCGAAACCGCATTGGTGATGAGCTTTCGCCTCTCCAACGACAATCCGGACGGGCAGCGCCATTCTTTGCCGCTGCATCGGGAAGTGGCCGAGAAGATTGCCGCCGGCGACGCGATCGGCGCGCAAAAGGCATTGCTGGTGCTCATCGACAATGCCGAGGAAGACGTGCGCCGCAGCGTCGAGAACCGCAACAAGCGTCGCCAGGATCGGGAAGAGGCATCGTGACGGACAAGAAACGCAAGCTGCGTTCCCAGGCGTGGTTCGGCGGTGAAGGCAAGAACGCCTTCATGCACCGCAGTTGGATGAAGAACCAGGGCATCCCCGCCGACGCTTTCGACGGCCGCCCGGTGATCGGCATCTGCAACACCTGGTCCGAATTGACCCCGTGCAATGCCCACCTGCGCGCGCTCGCCGATCACGTCAAACGCGGCGTCTATGAAGCCGGCGGCTTGCCGCTCGAATTCCCTGTGATGTCACTGGGCGAGAGCAACATGCGCCCCACCGCCATGCTGTTTCGCAATCTGGCCAGCATGGATGTCGAAGAGTCCATCCGCGGCAATCCTATCGACGGCGTCATCCTGCTGGTCGGTTGCGACAAGACCACGCCTGCACTCTTGATGGGCGCTGCGTCGTGCAACCTGCCGACCATCGCGGTTTCCGGCGGGCCAATGCTCAACGGCAAGTTCCGCGGACAGGATATCGGCTCGGGCACGCATGTCTGGAAATTCGCCGAAGAAGTGAAGGCCGGCCGGATGCCGGTCGCCGACTTCCTCGCCGCCGAGCAGGGCCAGAGTCGATCGGCCGGCAGCTGCATGACGATGGGGACGGCTTCGACCATGGCCAGCATGGTCGAGGCGCTGGGCATCGGCATGCCGGACAATGCCGCGATCCCGGCGGTGGATTCGCGCCGTGGCGTGCTCGCCCAGATGGCCGGACGCCAGATCGTCGATCTGGTCCGCAGGGACGTTACGATCGCGCAGATCCTCACCAGGCAAGCGTTCGAGAACGCCATTCGCGTAAACGGCGCGATCGGCGGCTCGACCAACGCGGTGCTGCATCTGATCGCCATCGCCAACCGGGTCGGTGTCGATCTCAGCCTCGACGACTGGGATCGCCTTGGCCGTGACGTTCCAACGATTGTCGATTTGATGCCGTCGGGCCGGTTCCTGATGGAAGATTTCTACTACGCCGGGGGGCTAGCTGCGGTCATGGCGTCGCTTGATGAAGTGGGGCTTCTTCATCGCGACGCCATGACCGTCAGCGCCAAGACCATCGGTGAATTGATCGACGGCGCGCCCAACTACAACAGCGAGGTGATCCGGCCGCTGAGCCAGCCGCTGACCAAGGAGGGCGGCATCTCGATCCTGCGCGGCAATCTGGCGCCTGACGGGGCGGTCATCAAACCGTCGGCGGCAACGCCCGAACTGATGCAGCATCGCGGCAAGGCGGTGGTGTTCGAGAACATCGAGCACTACTACACCCGCATCGACGATCCGGAGTTGGACATCGACGCCTCCTCGGTGATGGTGCTCAAGAACTGCGGGCCCCGCGGTTATCCCGGAATGGCCGAGGTCGGCAACATGCCGCTGCCGGCCAAACTGCTGAAGCAAGGCATCTCCGACATGGTTCGCATTTCGGACGCGCGCATGAGCGGCACCGCCTACGGCACCGTGGTGCTGCATGTGGCGCCGGAAGCCGCCGCGGGTGGCGCCCTGGCGCTGGTGCGCGACGGCGATCTTATCGAGCTCGACGTCGCCGGCCGCCGGCTGGAGCTTTTGGTATCGGATGAAGAGCTCGCAATCCGCCGGCGTGACTGGAAGCCGCCGGCGCCGCCGGAAGGCGGCTATCAGAGCCTCTATGTCGAGCGGGTGCTGCAGGCCGACAAGGGCTGCGATTTCGACTTTCTCGTCGGCCGGCGCGATGCCGGCATTCCTCGGCATTCGCACTAGAGAGGCGCGCGATGACTGATGAAATCGGCTACGCGATCTATCCAAGCCTCAAGGGCCGCAGCGTCTTTATAACTGGCGGCGGCAGCGGCATCGGCGAAAGCCTGGTGCGCCATTTCTGCGCGCAAGGCAGCCGCGTCGCCTTCGTCGACATGGCCGAGGAGCCTTCACGGCGTCTGGTCGACGCGATCGCGGCCGAGGGACATGCCACACCGCTGTTCATTCCCTGCGACCTGCGCAACGTCGAAGAGTTGCAGGCGGCAACCGTGCAGGCGATGCAGCACAACGGCCCGATCCAGGCCCTGTGCAACAATGCCGGGAATGACGACCGTCATCAGACCAAGGACGTGACGGTTGCCTACTGGGACGACCGCATGGCGGTCAATCTGCGCCACCAGTTCTTCGCGGCGCAGGCGGTGCGTCCGCAGATGAGCACGCTGGGCGGCGGGTCGATCATCAATTTCGGCTCCATCACCTGGATGGTCGGCGATCCTGATTGCCCAGCCTATGTCACCGCGAAAGCCGCTGTTTACGGCATGACGCGGGCGCTGGCCCGCGAGCTTGGCCCCGAACGCATCCGCGTTAACTGCATGGTGCCGGGCTGGGTGATGACAGAGCGCCAGATGCGCCTTTGGCTGAACCCGGCCGGCGAACGCCAGATCGCGGAAAGGCAGTGCCTGCCCGACCGGCTGCAACCCTCCGATATCGCGCGCATGGCGCTGTTCCTCGCCGCCGACGACAGCCGCATGTGCACGAGCCAGCAGTTCATCGTTGATGCGGGCTGGGTGTGACCCGTACGGCTTCAAAGAAAGAAGGTTAGTTCATGCGTCTTGTTCAGTTCAAAATGGCCGACGGCAAGAGACGGGTTGGCCGTGTCTCGGATGACGGCAATCATCTGCACCCGCTCGAAAAGACCAGCACCGTGCTGGAGTTGGCCGAAGCGGCGATCGCCCAGAGCGCGTCGATCGCAGCGCTGGTCGAGAAGCGGACCGGCACAGCGACGATCGACTACGACCAACTGTTGCGCGATGGCCGTGTGCTGGCCCCGGTCGACCACCCGGAACCGGCGCGCTTCCTCGTCACTGGCACGGGCCTGACCCATACCGGCAGTGCCGCCGCACGCGACAAGATGCATGTGCTGACCCATGGCGAAGACGCCGAGGAGTCCGACTCGCTGAAGATCTTCCGCATGGGCCTGGAAGGCGGCAAGCCCGCCGCCGGGCAGATCGGAATCCAGCCCGAATGGTTCTTCAAGGGCGTCGGCACCTGTGTCGTACCGCCCGGTGCGCCGCTGCCGATGCCCGCTTTCGCGCGCGCCGGCGCCGAAGAAGCCGAGATCGTCGGCCTCTATCTCAATGGGCCGGACGGCCGTCCCTACCGCATCGGCTATGCGCTCGGAAACGAATATTCCGACCATGTGACGGAGGCCGAGAACTACCTCTATCTCGCCCATTCCAAGCTGCGCTCCTGCTCGATCGGGCCGGAGCTGCTGATCGGCGACCTGCCCGACGAAGTGCGCGGCCATTCGCGCATCCTGCGCGACGGTGCTGTTATCTGGGAGCAGGAGTTCCTGTCGGGCGAAGCGCACATGTCGCACTCGATCGCCAATCTCGAACATTTCCATTTCCGCTACCCGATGCACCGCAGGGCGGGCGACCTGCATGCCTATTTCTTCGGCGCCGCGGTGATGAGCTACGCCTCCGGCGTCAAGACGGCCTCCGGCGACGAATATGAAATCCAGGCACAGACATTCGGCAAGCCACTGCGCAACCGGATGGTGTCGGTGCCGGACGAGGGACTGGTCGCTGTCACCCAGCTGTGACGGCGAAAGTCCGGAAAGTGCGGTCCACCAGAATGATAATGGGAGATTGAAAATGGGACTGAAAAAACTGTTTCTGAGAATGGCAACGATCGGGCTTGGCATCGGCCTGATGACATCGGCGGCGCTCGCCGCGAACCTGCGGGTTCTGGCCTGGGACGGCTACGCCGATGCCGACTGGGTCAAGGACTTCACCGCTGCAACCGGCATCGGCGTCGATGTCGTCTTCATCGGCAGCGATGACGAGATCTGGGCCAAGATCAAGGGCAGCGAAGGCCAGGACTTCGACGTCTTCGCCGTCAACACCGCCCAGCTGCAGCGCTATATCAAGGCCGACCTGGTGTCGCCGATCGACGTCACGAAGCTCGCCAACCAGAAAGAAGTGCTGCCGCGCTTCCGCGATCTGACGGCGGTGAGCGGCGTCACCAAGGATGGCAAGGTCTACGGCATTCCGTTCTGCTTCGACTCCATCGGCCTGATCTACGACACCGACAAGGTCAAGCCGGCGCCGACCTCGATGTCGGTTCTGTGGGACCCGGCCTACAAGGGCAAGGTGCTGGCATACGACAATGGCGAGCACAATTTCTCCTTCACCGCGCTGACACTTGGCTACAAGGATCCGTTCAACCTCAACGAAGAGCAGATGGCCGCGGTCAAGGCCAAGCTGGTCGAACTCAAGCGCAACGTGCTGAGCTTCTACACCACCGCCGACGAGGCGCAGCAGATCTACCAGAACAATGATGTGGCCCTGATCTGGGCCAATTACGGCCAGCAGCAGGTCAAGGCGCTGCAGAAGATCGGCGCCCATGTCGCCTACGTCAATCCAAGCGAGGGCGCGCTTGCCTGGCTCGACAACTGGGTCATTTCCAAGGGTGTCCGCGACAATGCGGCGGCCGAGAAATGGATCGACTTCATGCTGAGCAAGAAGGTCGGCGGCGAGCTTTCCGAGCGCACCGGCTTCGGCAACACGGTGACGGAAACCGGCAGCGCCGGCGGCAACGACAAGCTGGTCTGGCTCAACAATGTCGAGGACCCGCTCAAGCGTTCGGACATGTGGAACGAGGTCAAGGCGACGCCCTGATATTTCCGCACTGTGCCTTCGAAGGACCCGGCGGTCCGGAGGTTCCGGACCGCCGAAGCGTATGCGAGAGTATCTCATGAACCAAAACACCGACCTGCTGACGCTGCGGTCCGTCTCGAAATCCTACGGCACGGTCCCTGTGCTGCACGACATCGACCTGTCGATCCGGGACGGTGAGTTCCTCACCGTGCTCGGGCCTTCGGGCTCCGGCAAGACCACGGTGCTACGGCTGATCGGCGGACTGGAGCCGCTGACGTCAGGCGAGATCCGGCTTGACGGGCAAGACATCGGCCGCATGCCGATCAACCGACGGCCGTTCAACACCGTGTTCCAGGACTATGCGCTGTTCCCGCACCTGACCGTTTCCGGCAATGTCGGCTACGGGCTTTCGGTTCGCCATATCCAGCGCAAGGAGATTGCGCGCCGTGTCGCGGAGGCGCTGGAGTTGGTCCAGCTCGGGCGTTTCGCCGACCGCTTTCCGGCGCAGCTCTCCGGCGGCCAGCGCCAGCGTGTCGCGCTCGCCCGTGCGCTGATCTGCCAGCCGCGCCTGATCCTGCTCGATGAGCCGCTCGCCGCACTCGACCTCGAACTGCGCCGGCAGATGCAGGAGTTCCTGAAATCCATCCAGCGCGAAATCAAGACCACCTTCCTGTTCGTCACCCATGACCAGGAAGAAGCCATCGGCATGGCCGATCGGATCTGCGTGATGGAGGCCGGCCATATCCGCCAGCTCGGCACGCCGCACGACCTTTACTACAAGCCGAATTGCGAGTTCGTCGCGCGCTTCTTCGGCGAGAACAATCTGGTGGCCGGGAAACTCGGACCGATCCAGGGCGAGCTGAGATCGATCGAGACACCGCTCGGGCACCTGATTTGTTCGATCAGCGACCAGCCGCATTTGAAGGTCGCAGCGGAAGGCGCCGGCGCCTACGCTGCGTTCCGTCCAGAAGCGTTGCATCTTGCGGATGCAAAGGACACCGACAACCGTTTTTCCGGCACGATCTCCGACATGGCCTTTGCTGGCTCGTCGACCGTCGTCACCATCGCGGCTGGCGCCGACAATGCCGCGCAACGCTTGCGGCTGCGCGTGCCGAGCCGGGTCGACGGCAGCGCGCTCAAATCCGGCGAGGCTGTATCGCTCTCGTTTGCGCCGCATGAAGGCCATCTGGTGCTGGCATGAGCGAAACCGGCTCGACACTGCCTGCCGAAAGACGGCTGTCGCTGCTGGTGACAGTGCTGGCGTTTGCGTTGCCGGTGATCTTCGTCCTGGTGCCGCTGGCGATCTTCCTCGGCTACAGTTTCTTCAGCGTCGACCAGGGCACGATCGTCTACGGCTTGTCCCTGGGCAACTATATCAGGTTCTTCACCGATCCGATCTTTCTCCCGGTGTTCTGGAATACCATCGTGCTGTGCGTCTCGGTGGCCATCATCTGCATCCTGCTTGCCTATCCCGCCGCCTATTTCCTGACGACGCTGAAAGGGCGGTGGCGTTATGCCTTACTGATGTTGCTGCTGGTTCCCCTGCTGATGAGCTACGTCATCAAGATCTATGCGATCCGCAGCATCCTCGGCCTCAACGGCTTCCTCAACAAGGCGCTGGTGGCGCTCGGCATCCTGCAGGAGCCGTCGACGCTTTTCGTGTTCAACATGAACGCCATCCTGCTGACGCTG
Source organism: Mesorhizobium sp. Root102 (assembly GCF_001425625.1). Taxonomy (GTDB): domain Bacteria; phylum Pseudomonadota; class Alphaproteobacteria; order Rhizobiales; family Rhizobiaceae; genus Mesorhizobium. The sequence continues at coordinate 518,262 of NZ_LMCP01000001.1, forward strand.
ACGCTGCTCTTGATCCCTTTCGCCATCCTGCCGATCTTCCTGTCGCTGGAGCGGATTCCGCAGGTGCTGCTGCGGGCGTCCGACGATCTCGGAGCAAGCGGCTTGCAGACCTTCCTGCGCATCACCTTGCCGCTCAGCCTGCCCGGCGTCGCTTCTGCGGCGAGCTTCGTCTTCGTGCTGGCGATCGGCGATTTCCTGACGCCGCAAATGGTCGGCGGGATCAGCGGCTTCACCTTCGGCCGCATCCTCTACAGCCAGTTCGGCACGGCCTACAACTGGCCGTTCGGCGCAGCGCTGTCGGTGGCGCTGGCAGTCGTGGTGATCGCGGCGATCCTCATCGGTGAACGCTTCGGGCGCAATCGGGGGATTTCGGTATGAGCGCCCTGCCCCGGCTGTCCACCATCTTTCTGGCCGCGATCACGACACTGGTTGCGCTGCTGCTCTACAGCCCGCTGTTCGTACCGATCGTGTCGTCGTTCTTCACCATTTCGCATGGCAATGTCGACTGGTCGTCTCCGACCCTTTCGACCTATGTCGCGCTGGCCGAAAATCACGACATATTGGTTGCCTTGCGCACCACGCTGATCGTCGGTGTCTGCACCGTCATCCTGTCGGTGGTCAGCGGAACGCTGCTGGCGCTCTACTATCACGGTCGCCGCTCCGGACGGTCGCTGCTGCAGTTCATCATCTTCCTGCCGTTCCTGATGCCGCCGATCATCAGCGGTCTGGCGCTGCTGATCTTCTTCCGCGAAATCGGCCTCGAACGTTCGCTTTTGACGGTCGTCATCGGCCATACGGTTTTCGTGCTGGCGATCGTCTACCGCACGGTGCTGATGCGGCTGCAGTCGATGAGCCGCACGCTGATCGAAGCGTCCTACGATCTCGGTGCCACGGGCTGGCAGACGTTCTGGCGCATTATCCTGCCAAACCTGTCGAGCGCCATCGTCGGCGGCGCCATCCTGGCCTTCGCCCTGTCGTTCGACGAGACCATGATCACCATCCTGGTCACCGGCACGCAAAGCACGCTGCCGGTCAGGCTGTGGGCGATGATGCGGCTTGGTTTCTCACCCGACATCAATGCGCTGGTGGCGCTGATCCTGATGTTCACCGTGCTGCTCTGCGTGCTCGCCGCCCGTTTTCTCATCCCCAGGCAAGTCGCGACGGAACGGACTTGAGTTGCCGGGCAATCGTCATCGGGAGAAGGCGATTGGGTTGAGGTCGAAGACCCGTCCCCGATTGAGGATGTTTCTGGGGTCAAGCGCTGCCTTCAGCCGCCGCATCGTGGCGATTTCGGCATCACTGCGGACCAGATGCAGCCACTTCTTCTTGTCGATGCCGATGCCATGTTCGGCCGAAACACCACCTCCGGCAGCTGCCACGCCGCGATAGACGATGTCATATGCCACCGCCGGATCGACCGTCAGGACTTGATAGTGCAGATTGCCGTCGCCGAGATGGCCAAAGACATAGATGTCGGCGCCGGGATCCACGGCATGGATGGCGATATCCGCTTCCCGCAGGAATGCTCCCATGCGGGCCAACGGGATGCTGACGTCGACGCTGATCAGACCCTTGATCGAAAACAGGACGCGATTGGCGTCTTCGCGCACGTCCCACAGCGCCCGGAATTCGCGCGGTGACTGCGAGACCACCACATCATCGATGACACCGTCTTCGACCCCCTGCATCAGTACCTCGGCGAAGCGCTCGCCGTCACGTTCGGGCTCGCTGCCCTGGATCTCGGCCAGCACATAGACGGGCGAGCCGGCCGGCAGCGGCGCCGGCATGGCCATGCTGGCGACCATAAAGTCATAGAGCGGTGCGAAATTGACCTCATAGGCGGACAGGAGCGGGCCGAGCTTTTGCCGCAGCAACCCAAGCAGCGCGATCGCCGCATCGAGCGAGGAGAGCGCGCAGAAAGCGTTGACCTCGGACGCCGGCTTGGGATGCAGCCTGAGCGCGGCGCGTGTGACGACGCCGAGCGTCCCTTCCGTGCCGATGAAGAACTGGTTGAGGTCGTAGCCGGAATTGTCCTTGGGCAGGGCCTTGAGCGACGTCAGCACGCTGCCGTCGGCAAGCACGGCTTCCAGCCCCAGAACCTGCGCCCGGCACATGCCATAGCGCAGCACGCGGATACCGCCGGCATTGGTGGCGATATTGCCGCCGATCGTGGCCGAACCGCGTGCGCCGATATCGATGCCGAACATCAGCCCGGCGCCGTCGGCTGCTTCCTGCACTACCTGCAATGTCGCGCCCGCTTCAGCGACGATGCTCGCAGCCCGGCGATCCGGAACGGCGAGGCTGGTCATCCGCTCCAGCGACAGCACCACCTCACCCGGCTGCACACGCGCAGCACCTGTCAGCCCGGTGCGTCCGCCCTGCACGGCAAGTGGCTGTCCGAGATCGTTGCATGCGGCGAGTGCTGCCGCGACGCCTTGTGTGTCGCGCGGGCGCAGCACCGCTTCGGGAAGCGCACCCAGCTTGCCGTCGGGATCGTCACGATAGCGCTGGTCCACATCCGCGCCAGCGAGCACGCCGCCCGCACCTAGCCGGTTGTCGAGAACAGACAGGAGCTGTTGGATTTCAGGCGACATCGGCCGATCCTATCGATGATCGCCTGCCGGTCAAACGCTCGTCCACGCAAAGCGACGTCGTCCGTGTCCGCAGTAATGCGAAACAGGACAATCGTCCGGTATCGACCACGATGGGATCGTGATCGATACCGGGGAATACGTTGTCTTACTGAAGTTTCGCCTGCAACGCGTTGACGTCATCGGTGGTCATTTCGCCATCGGTCGCCACCTTGCCGTCGACGATCTTCCACAGCCGGAACGGGCCGGTGATGTCGCCATATTTATCGAAGGCGACCGGGCCGATGACGCCTTCGTAGCGGATCGGCTTGCCCTCCTTGATGAGGCCGAGCGCCTTGGTGAACTCTTCCTTGCCGGCAAAGATCGGCGTGCCGGCCGGATCGACCGCCTTGTACATCGCGTCCTTGATCTTGGCCGGATCCTCCGAGCCGGCAATGGCGATGGCGAGACCAACAATCGCGCCGGCATCATAGGAACGGTCGGCCGCCGGATTGGACGGCTCGATGCCGGAGAATTCCTTGTAGTTCTTGGTGAAATACTCCGTCGAGGCCGTCGGGCTGGTCCCGGAGGAGGTGCCGTAAGCTTCCTTCAGATAGTCGGCGCCGACGGACTCGATGAAATCAGGGCTGTTCATGCCGTCGTTGAGCAGGAATTTCTGCACGCCGCCCTGCGAGATCCAGGTGCGGGCAACCGTAGCGCCATCGACCGGCGTGCTGACGAGATAGAGCCCGTCCGGTTCGCCGGCCATCGCCGCCGTGACTTCCGAGGCATAGCTCGACTGCTTTTCATTGTAAGGCGTGTCGGAGACGATGGTGCCGCCGAGCGCTTTGTAGGCGCGCGAGAATTCGGCCACCATGTTGACGCCGAAATCGTTGTTGACATGGATGATCGACAATTTCTTGAAGCCCTTGTCGATGGCGTATTTGGCGGCGGCGACGCCCTGCAGCGCATCCGAGGTGATGGTGCGGAAGAAGATGCCGTTGGTCTTGCCGTCGCGGCCGAGCGCCGTCAGCGTCGGCGAGGACGAAGCCGGCGAGACCTGGACGATCTTGGCCGGTGCCGTGACCGAGGTCAGGATCGGGATCGACACCGACGAGATGATGCCGCCGATGATGACCGGGACCTTTTTGACCTGAACCAGCTGCGTGGCGGCATCGACCGCGATGTTGCCCTGGCTCTGGCTGTCGCGCGTGTCGGTGACGAGATCGCAGCCGCGCACGCCGCCGGCGGCGTTGATGTCACGGAAGGCCATCTCGACCGACTTGGCGCCGGCCTGGCCGTATTCGCCGGCAGGCCCGGTCAGTTCCATGACGAGGCCGACGGTGATCTTGCAATCGGCGGCTTGCGCGGCACCCGCCATCGTCACGAGGGCGAGCGCGGTGGTGAGTTGGAGTATCGTCTTTGTCATTGTTGTTCCCCTTTCGTTACTCAACTGTATCTGATCTCTGGAGCCTGTTCAGCGTTCCGGCACCTGCAGCCAGGTTTCATGCAGATGTCGCCATTCGACGCCGTTGGGCGCCGATGAACTGGTGGTGAAGACGGCGCTCGACTGGCGGCGGCTATGCTTGCCTGCGCGCAGCTGCGCCTCGACGTAGAAGACGACGATCGTGTCGGCGTCCTGCCAGCCGGGCCGGATGTCCTCGATCGAAATCGCGAAACCGTCGTCACAAGAGGCGCGGCTGGTGCGAACATGATCGACGACCGCTTGGCGATCGAGGATCTGCCCATCCGGCGCGACCATGCCGAAGTCTTCGCCCATGGCGCCTTCGAAGCGGCCGAAGTCCACCGTGTTGGCTCGCGCGGCGACGAACCAGTCGACGAAGAAGCGATGCAGGTCGATGACCTCGGCGCTGGCGCGCGAAAACAGGGAGGGTTCGCCGCTCATTTCTTCCCCGCATTGAGGTTGTAATGCATGATCGAACCGTGGCGGCCGTGGCGGTCGCGCTCCAGCGTGTAGACATCGCCTTCGAGGCCGGCGCCTTGCGCGATGATGGCCGCTATCCGCGCCCGGTCCTCGGCATCGAGCGCAACGTCCATGATGCCCGCATTGGCCAGCGCATGCGCCTGATTGCGGGCGCCGACAATAACGGCCGCCACTTGCGGCTGCTCCAGCACCCAGGCGCTGGCGATGGTGGCAAGGTCGACGCCGTGACGGTCGCCAACGGCCTTCAGCGCCTGAAGCAACTGCTGGAACAAGTCCCAGCCGCCGAAATCATCGATGATCAGCTTGTATTTGACCAGCGAGCGGTTTTCGAGCGGCGTGGCCGGTTCCGCCACACCGAGCCATTTGTCGCTGAGGAAGCCGCCGGCCACCGAGCCGTAACAGAGGAAGCTGACGCCGTTCTGTTTTGCCAGCGCCGCCAGGCTGGTGCCCGGCCGCTGATCGAGCACCGAATATTGCAGTTGCTGGCTGACCAGCGGGATGCCGGCGGCGAGGATTTCGGCAAGCCGCGGCGTGTCGAAATTGGTGGTGCCGAGATTGCGCACCTTGCCTTCCAGCCGAAGCTCGTTGAGCCAGCCCATGGCCTCGACGTAGCGAGGCTGGTCATAATCCCACCAGTGGAACTGGACGAGATCGAGCCGCTCGGTCTTCAGCCGCCGCAACGACTGGTCGACGATGCCCCTGATGTAATCGCGGCTGATGGTGGCCAGCCGTTCAAGGTCGGGCACCAGCTTGGTGTGCACCTTCATCCTGGCCGCAACGTCGAGGCCGCGCTCGCTGGCCAGTCGCAGACGAGCGGCGCCGATCAGTTCCTCGACGCCGGTGTAGATGTCGGCGCAATCATAAGTCCAGATGCCGGCATCGAAGGTGGCGATCAGATCGGCCACCGCTTGGCTGCGGTCGATGGCGCCGTGGCCACCGGCCAGTTGCCAGCCGCCGCGAATGACGCGCGAGATGGTGTAGCCGGGGCCGAGTTCGAAGGTCTTGGCAGTCATTTCAGGTCATTCTCCTCCGGCAACGGCACGGCCGTGGTATCGGCGTGGCTGAACCGCCGCTTGGCCAGCCTGACGATCCTCAGCCGGCTGGCGCAATTGGGATCGGGACAGGCGATCTCGGCGTCCGAGGTCATCCAGTCGTTCGGGTGGGTAGGACGCTGCTTGGCCGCCAGCAGCGGCAACACGGCGGAGATCGAATAAATCGAAAACCCCTGCCCTGCAGGCATCGACAGCATCTCGCCCTTGAGCTCGAAATAGTCGCCGGCCTTGGCGCCGCAATAGATCGGTTTGCCCTCAGGGATGACCGCCTCGACGCGAAGGTCGAACAGCTCGAAACTGTCGTCGGCCATTTCAGGCCTCCACCAGGCTGAAGGTGACATCGCAGGCGCCGTTGCGGCGGATGACACCGCAAGCGGCGGCGAACTGATCACGCTCTTCGACCCGTACCTGCGCCACCACGCTGCCGGCCAGCCAACCGATCGGAAACAGCAGCCGCGCACCCTGCCCGTAATACAGGCCGATGTCGAAGATCGCATTGGGGTTGCCGCCCCACATGCGTGGCGGCACATAGGACAGCACGATGTCGCCTGGCTGCGGCGTCAGCGTCGCGTTCTCGGCCGGCAAGGGCCTGGCATAGGCCTGGCCCTCAATATCGGCGGCGGGAACCGGACAGGAGATTTCCGGCCCCGTCCACATCGCATGGATGCCTGGCACGACACGTGGCGTGCCGAGATACGCCTTGAGGAAGGCAGCGTTTTCCGGCGCTTTCCCGGGCAGCAACAGCGCCGTGACGGAAAGCTTCGAGCGCGGCTCGGTGATCCTGATGGAGGTCATGTCTGGTCTTTCGCGGCGGCAGCCTGCAGCTTGCTGCGCAGGAAGGTGAAGGGCCGGCTGATGTCGGCGACCAGCGACTCGCGCGCCGCCTGCGCATCCCCCGTGGCCAGCGCCGTGACGATGCGGCGGTGGTACTGGGCGGTGTCTACCTCGCCGGCTTCCGAGAAGGCATAGATGGCGACACGAATACAGGGACCCGATTGCAGCCACAGGCTCTCGATCATCGGGATCAGCACGGCCGAACCGCAGGAGCGGTAGATCTCGAAATGAAAGCTCTGGTTGAGCGTCACTTCGCGATCGACGTCCTTCTTGTGCTTCAGCGCCCGCATCTCGTCCCATTCGCCCAGAATGGTTTCGATGGTGGCGATCTGGCGCGGACCCATGCGGGCGGCGGCCAGCGCGATCGCCTCGCCCTCGATCAGGATGCGGGCACGCAAGAGATCATCGAGGCGTTCCAGTGTGATCGGCGGCACGCGCACCGAACGGTTGGGCAGCGCCTCCAGCGCCTTTTCCGTGATCAGCCGGCCGAGCGCCTCGCGCACCGGCATGGTCGAGGTGACCAAGGCGTCAGCCAAACCCCGGATGGTCAGCACCTGACTCGGCTCGAACAGGCCGCCGATCAGGGCGCGGCGCAGTTCGGAATACACACGATCCTGCACTGTCTCGCGGCCGACCGGCGCAAGCTGGGCCGCGATCGCCTCGTTGTTCTTTTCGATGGCAGCCTTTTGCATGGAATTCCGTTCTTGGCCGGTTTTCGGCTTGCGGATGAAATTAAAGCCGAATAGCGTGATCAAAGCAAGTGTGATCACAAATCATAATCAGGAGACGGCAACGATCGTCTTCGGCCAGAGGGTTTGATGAGCGAGGCAACCAAGCGGCAAGGGGAAACCCGCGCGCCGGTTCTGACGGCAAGGAATGTCGTCAGGCGGTTCGGCGGCCTTGTCGCGGTCAACAACGTCTCGTTTGACGTCAAAGCGGGAGAAATCCTCGGCCTGATCGGCCCCAATGGCGCCGGCAAGACGACGATGTTCGATCTGCTCGCCGGCAGCATCCTGCCGACCAGCGGCGAGATTCTTCTCAACGGCACGTCTGTCTCGGGCGAAGCTGCACATCTGCGCATCGGCCGTGGCCTTGGCCGCACCTTCCAGATCCCGCGCCCGCTGCCCAATCTGACGCTGATCGAAAACATCATGCTGGCGGCACAGGGTCAGGCCGGCGAGAAGCTGCTCGCAAATTTCGTCAGGCCATGGCGCGTCGCCGCACAGGAAAGAGCCGCCAGGACAAAGGCGCTCGAACTGCTTGAGTTGGTTACCCTCACCCACCTTGCACATGAGCCGGCGCGCGTGCTTTCCGGCGGCCAGCGCAAGCTGCTCGAACTCGCCCGCGTCGTGATGGCCGATCCGGCGATCATCCTGCTCGACGAACCGGCCGCGGGCGTCAACGCGACGCTGCTCGAAGTCATCATCGACCGCATCCGCGACATCAACGCGCGCGGCATCACCTTCCTGCTGATCGAGCACAACATCGACATGGTGACGCGGCTCTGCCACCGCGTCCTGGTCATGGCGAGCGGCCAGCTGCTCAGCGAAGGCACGGCCGAAGAAGTCGCTCGCGACCCGCGCGTCATCGAGGCCTATCTTGGAGGCGCGGCATGAGCGAGATCGTTCTCGATGTCCGCGACCTCGAAGCCGGTTACGAGCCCGGCGTACCGATCGTGCGCGGCGCCTCGATCACCGTCAAAAAGGGCGAGATCGTCGTCGTCCTCGGCCCCAACGGCGCCGGCAAGTCGAGCTTCATCAAGGCCATCGCCGGCCTCGTCCCGATCACCGGCGGCTCGGTGTTTCTGGACGGCAAGGACATCACCGCCGCCCCCGCGCACACCATGGTGCGGCTTGGGCTGGCTTTCGTTCCACAGACCGAAAACATCTTTCCGCTGATGTCGGTCGAGGACAATCTGAAAGTCGCCTGCGGCATCCTCGAACGGCGCGAAATCCCTGCCCGCATCGAGGAGATGTATGCAGCCTTCCCCGACCTCGTCCGCCAGCGTCGCACCGCCGCCGGCAACCTCTCGGGCGGACAGCGGCAGATGCTGGCCGTCGCACGAGCGCTGATCGTCCACCCCAAAGTGCTGGTGCTGGACGAGCCGTCGGCCGGCCTGTCGCCGAAATTCGTCTCGACGGTGTTCGAGATGCTGGCCGGCATCCGCAAGTCCGGCGTCACCATCCTACTGGTCGAACAGAACGCCAAAGCAGCGCTCGCCATCGGCGACCGCGCCTATGTGCTGGTCGAGGGCAAGGACCGGCACGAGGGCATCGCCGCCGAACTGTGGAACGACCCGGTCGTCGCCGAACTCTATCTCGGCCAGCGCCCGCTTGGTGCAGAGAAGACGGGGCACGCCGGCAAAGGAGGCACGGCATGAGCCTGCAATTTGTCGTCGACGGATTGCTGACGGGTTCGATGATCGGCCTCGGCGCCATCGGCGTGACGCTTACCTATTCGATCCTGCGTTTCTCGAACTTTGCCCATGGCGACTTCATGGCCTGGGGCACCTATGCGACGCTGGCCGTCGTCAGCGCCATCGGCGCGACCTTCGGCAAGGTGGCGCCGATCGCACCGCTCTCCTTTGGCTGGCCGCTGATTGTCGCGCTGGTCGTCGGCATGGCCTTCACCGCGCTCCTGGCGCTGCTGCTCGACAAGGTGCTGTTCGCGCGGCTGCGTTCGCAAGGGCAGGCGATCATCGTGGTGATGGCGAGCTTCGGCGCCTCGATGGCGCTGAGAAGCCTGCTCGAATTCACCTTCACCTCGCGGCCGACCTATTTCAGCCGGGCGATCCAGATCGCCATGCCGGTCGGCTTCGGCATCCGCATCACGCCTGACCAGATCGCCTTGCTGCTGCTGACCGCGGTGCTGGTGCTCGGCGTGCATCTGTTGATGACGCGTACGCAGACCGGCCGCTCGATGCAGGCCTTGAGCCAGAACGCGGCACTGGCCCGCATCGTCGGCATCGACGTCGCCAGCGTGGTGCGCGTCACCTGGGTCATCGGCGGGGCGCTCGCCTGCGTGGCCGGCGTGATGATCGGCATTCTGGTGCAGATCCGCCCGTTCATGGGCTTCGACATGCTGCTGCCGATGTTCGCCGCCGCCATTCTCGGCGGCATCGGCAGCATCCCCGGCGCCGTGCTCGGCGGCCTGATCATCGGGCTCGCCGAAGCCGGTGCGGTGCAGCTGATCGGCGCCGAATGGCGCGCCGCCGTCTCCTTCATCATCCTGATGGCGGTGCTGTTCGTGCGGCCGATCGGCTTGTTTGGTGTGAGGGAACGCTGATGGACCTGCTCGGCTACGGCGCCTTCTTCCTGACCACCGCGCTGATCTTCTCGCTGGTCACGCTGGGGCTCAATCTGCAATGGGGTCTGACCGGCCTGTTCAATGTCGGCCTTGCCGGCTTTGTCGCCATTGGCGCCTATACATCGGCGCTGCTGACGACACCGGACGATGCCGCACGGCTTGGCGGCTTCGGCCTGCCGATCCTTGTCGGCTGGCTCGGCGCCATGGTCGTCGGCGGCATCGCCGCAGCCCTTACCGGCATGGCGACGCTGCGGCTCAGATCCGACTATCTGGCGATCACCACATTCGGTGTTGCAGTCGTCGTGCAACTGGTCGCGCTCAATGCGCAGAAGCTGACGGGCGGACCATTCGGCATCGGTTTCATCCCGCGCCCGTTCGGCGGCCTTGCCGAGACGCCGCTGCTGTTCAACTTGTCGAACCTCGCCGTCGTTTCGGTGGTCACGCTGGTCGCCTATCTCGCTCTGGAACATCTTTCGCGCAGTCCATGGGGACGTGTCCTGAAGGCGCTGCGCGAGGATGAGCGGGCGGCGATCTCGCTTGGCAAGAGCGCGCGTTTCTACCGCGTCCAGGCATTTGCCGTCGGCGGCGCCATCATGGCGCTGGCCGGCGCGCTGCAGGCGCATTTCACCGGCTTCATCGCGCCGGACAATTATTTGCCGATCCTGACCTTCCAGGTCTGGGTGATGCTGATCGTCGGCGGCTCGGGCAGCAATCTCGGCGCCGTCATCGGCAGCATCCTGGTGTGGGCGATATGGGCCGGATCGGGCACGCTGACCAGCATCCTGTTCCCGCCGGAACAACAGGCTCGCGCCGCCGCGCTGCAGATCGCCGCCATCGGCGTCATGCTCTGCGTCATCCTGCTGATCCGGCCGAACGGCCTGTTCGGCGACAGGCCGCGACGGCCACGCTTCAGCAAGCGGGCGAAGATCGCTGCGGGCGAGAGCAGTTCCGGGTCATGAATGCCGTGGTCCGGCAGGAGGCACAAGGCGCTTCGCTGTGGCATGCTGTCAGCCGCAACCGCCGCGAGCGTCCGACGCTGCAGGACGACCTCGATGTCGACCTGGCCATCGTCGGTGGCGGCTTTTCCGGCCTTTCAACCGCGCTGCACGCCGCCGGGAAAGGACTTTCCGTCGCCCTTCTCGAAGCCGAATTCATCGCCTGGGGCGCGACCGGCAGGAATGCGGGCTTCGTCGTGCCGAACTTCGCCAAGATGGACCCGGCCGACATACTGGCCCACCTCGGACCTTCGCGCGGCGAAAGGCTTATCGATTTCGCCGCTGGCAGCGCCGACCTGGTCTTCCGCCTGATCCGGCAGCACGGCATCGACTGCGACGCGGTCCAGAACGGATGGATCCAGCCGGCGCATTCGCCTGCCGCCTTCGAGAAGGTCAAGTCACGTGCCGGTCAATGGGCACAGCGTGGCCGGCCGGCAGCCACATTGGATCGGCAGGAAATCGAAGCACTGACGGGTGTGCCAGGCTATGTCGGCGGCTGGATGGATCGTTCCGGCGGCGTGCTCAATCCGGTCGCCTATGCGCGCGGGCTCGCCGATGCGGCGGAGAAGGCCGGCGCGAAGATCTTCGAGCAGACGCGCGTCACCTCGGTCGATCGCATGGCCGGTGGCTGGGTGCTGAAGACGCCTACGGGTTCGGTGCGCGCCGCAAAGGTGTTGATTGCCACCAACGCCTATGGCTGGTCCCTCAACCCGTCATTGCAACGAACCTATTTTCCGTTGAGGGTTTTCCAGATCGCCACAGCGCCACTGCCTCGTGACGTGCGCAGCGGGTTGCTTCCCGGCGGGCAAGGTGTCGGCGACACCAGGCGAAATCTCTTCACCTTCCGCTTCGACGCGGACAACCGTCTAATCAGCGGCGGCATGCATATTCTCGGCGCTGGCGCCGACTCGCGTGTACCGCAGACGATCTGGCGGCGGCTTGGCCGGCATCTTGGTCTGCCCGACTTGCCGCCGCTTGCCTATAGCTGGTCGGGAATGGCAGCGGTCGAACCTGATTTCCTGCCGCACCTGATCGACCTCGGGCCGGGCCTGATCGCCGGGCGCGCCTGCAACGGCCGGGGCATCGCCATGACCACGGCGATGGGCAAGGTGCTGGCGGACTGGGCCGCTGGAACCGACGCGCGCGACCTGCCGCTGTCCTTTGCTGCGCCGGCGCCAATCCCGTTCCATACCGTGCTGCGGCATGCACCAAACCTGCTGCTGGGCTGGAGCATGCTGCGCGACCGGCTGGACGGGACGAGCTAGGCGGTCACTTCACCTTGCCCAGGTTTGCCGACAGCACGGCGGCCGCCATAGCGATATCCTCTTCTATGAAAGTCCGCACAGTGGGGCCGCTACGCTGCTCCAGTGCGGCGACGATCTTGCGATGCGCGTCGTTCGACTGCGGGATGTAGCGATCGGCCTGCATCAGCAGCTTGAGATAGGGCCCAACCCGCCCCCAGAGGTCGCGGATCATGTTGAGCAGGATCGGCGCGCCCGCTTGCTGGTAGATGGCGAAGTGGAACGCCTGGTTCAGTGTCAGGTAGGCTCTGGCGTCGCCGGCCTCGATGGCGCACTGCATGCCGGTGAGCGTGCCCTGTATGTCAACGAGCCCGCTCTCTGTCATCCGCGACGCCGCCATCTCGCCCGCCAGTCCCTCGACGGCGATACGGATGCGGGTCAGTTCCTCGAAGGCTGGCGCGGACAGCAACGGCACGATGACCGAGCGGTTGTTCTGCATCTCGAGCAGCCGTTCAGCGACCAGCCGCTGCAGCGCCTCGCGGATCGGCGTCGTCGAGATGCCGAACGTCTCGGCGAGCTTGCGAATGACCAGCGTCTGCCCTGGGCTGAAGCCACCTGAAATCAACTCCTGCTTGAGCGCGCCATAGGCGCGGTCATTCAGGGTTTGATGTTCAAGCTTCAGCATACGCGGCCCGCTCCGATCACCAGTTCGACAATGCGCGATCGAGTGTCTCGGCCAGTTGCTCGGCATTGTCCCTGGCAAACGGCAGAGGTGGCCTGATCTTCAGCACATTGCCGCGCGGACCGCAGGACGAGATCAGCACGCCGTCCTCTCGCATGGCTTCGACGACCGCCGATGTCTTGGTGGCGGCCAGAGCCTCGTCGCCGTCCGCCGTCAGCTCGACGCCGAAATAAAGGCCGTTGTGCCTGACGTCAGCGACCATGGCATGCCGGCTCTGCACCGCGCACAGCAGCTCACTTGTGTAGGCACCGACGTTGCGGGCATTCTCGATCAGTCCTTCGCCTTCGATCACCTCGAGAACGGCGAGGCCGACTGCGGCCGCGACCGGATTGCCGCCGAATGTGTTGAAGTAGCCCGTGTTTGAGCCGAAGGAGGCAACAAGCTGCGGCCGCACGAGCACCGCGCCCATCGGATGCCCGTCGCCGATCGGCTTGCCCATCGTGACGATGTCGGGCTCGATGCCATAATTGGCGAATCCCCACATGCCCTGGCCAAGCCGTCCGAAGCCGGACTGGACCTCATCGGCAATGACGATGCCGCCGGCCTTTTTCACGTGGTCGGCAGCCTCGCGCATGACCGCGGCATCCGGAAAGAAGATGCCGTCGCTGGAAAAGGCTGAGTCGAGAAGCAGCGCGGCCGGCCGGATGTTTTGCGCGCGCATGTCCTCGATCGCGGCGGCGACATTCCTGGCGAAATCATGCGCGGCTCGGCCATGGTCTCGGAATGTGTCCGGCGCCGACACGGTGCGGTGCTGCGCGGGCACGCCCTTTGCTCCGACCGCCGCCGGCGACAGCTGCGCCGTCGCGATCGTAGCGCCATGATAGGCAAAGTCTGTGATGATCACCCCGGCGCCGCCGCTGGAGTGCTGGGCGATGCGGATGGCAAGATCATTGGCCTCGCTGCCGGTGCAGGTGAACATGGCGTGGCCGAGATGGGCTGGAACGGTGCCGAGAAGTTTCTCCGCGTAGTCGAGGATGATCTCGCTGAGATAGCGCGTGTGGGTGTTCAGCGCGGCGGCCTGCCCCGCAAGCGCCTCGACGACGCGCGGGTGGCAGTGCCCGACCGAGGCGACGTTGTTGTAGGCGTCGAGGAACTTGCGGCCCTGTGCATCGTAGAGCCACACACCGCTGCCGCGCACCAGATGGATCGGGTTGCGATAAAAGGCGCGGTAGGTCGGCCCGAGCAGCCTGGCGCGGCGCTCGAGCAGCGCGTGCTCCGACGCAGCCGCGTCGGCATTTGCAGGATAAGGCGAAGACTGGGACACGCATCTACTCCGGATTGGAATGGTCGAGAAAATAGCGGCGGGCATCCACGGACGAAAGCTCGTCCAGCCGTTCGAGTGACGCCCAGACCTCGGTGATGAGCCGGAGCACGTAGTCGCGCTTGGCCGGAAAGCGCTCGGCTTGCCAGCTGGCGATGTTGGCGATCAGAGCAATGCGGGCGCGGATCAGATCGAAGAGAATGCCGATCTCTTGCTCCTCAAGCCGCTGGACCGATTGATAGCCGGCGACAAAGCGCGCGGCCGGTGCCAGCGGATGGCCTTCCGCCGGCCAGCGGTACACGGCGCCGATGGCAAGATCGCAGATCAGCGGCGAATGGATCATATCGCCGAAATCGAGAATGCCGCTCACGACCTCCGGCCGCGACGCGTCCATGACCACATTGTAGGAATTCATGTCGTTGTGGACGATCTGCGCGCGCAGGGTCGGGATGACCGGCGCCGCATGCTCCTCGAAGGAGTCGATCGCGCGCTCGACCATGGCCCGGTGATGGGCATCGGCGATATGCGCCATCATCGGCCGCGTCTTGGCGACCTTTCGGATATCCCAGAGCAGGTCGCTGCCGGCGGCGGGATGGAAGAAGCCGCTCAGCGCCCGGCCAAGGCGGGCGAGGAAGATGCCGAGGTTGCGATCCTGCGCTTCGGAAGTCGGCGAGCGCGACAGCAACTGGCCTGGCAGATAGGTCACCAACCGGATGATGCGCGGTGCCGATCCACCGACACTGACCGCGAACTGCGCCTCGCCCTCAAGGCTTTTGCGCACCGAGGGAACCGGCAAGGTGGGGTCGACTGCAAAAATGTGGTCGAGCGCCTTGTTCTGGAAATCGGTGAAGCCGGCCTCTTCCGCCGGGTGCGAGATCTTCAGGACGAACTCGCCCTCGGCGTCGGCCTGGATGTGGAAGTTATGATCGCGCTCGCCAGGCAACGGACGCGCAGTGCCGGTGAGCCCGTAGTGCCGGCGCAAGATGGCCAGCGCGTCGGCGATCGAAACGTCAGGCGCGTCCTCGGCGAGCGTTTCGCCGAAACCGTCGGGCACGGCTGCATTCATGAGCTCGCCTCCGGATCGAGCGGCTCAAGACCGCACCAGTCGGCGATGAACAGCGCTATGGTCTGGGTAACCTTGCGCACAGAATCCAGATCGACGGCCTCGTCATAGCCATGCGGCATGCGGCAGATCGGGCCATAGACGATCGCCGGCGTGTCGGCGTAGAGGCCAAAGAAACGCGCATCCGTGGTCGCCGAGGTGACGTGTTCCGTCAGCGGTTCGCCCCAGACGGCGGTGTGGCTGCGCCGCAGCACGGCTTCCATCTCGTCGGCACCCTCCAGAACATAACCCTCGGCCATGAAGCCGTTGTAGGTGAGGCTCGGCGGGCGGTTGGCCAGGAACGGGTCGGCACGCGCTGCATCGGCGATGCATGCCTCGAGCTCGGCCCTGGCGTCTTCGAGACTCTGACCGGGATAGGTTGCGACCCGCATCTCGAAGACACAGCGCGCCGGAACGCTCGATGTCCACTCGCCGCCTTCGATCTTGCCGAGGTTGAAGCGGATCGGGTGCGGGTGATCGCGGAAATGCTTGTCATCAACCTTGCGCGCGTTCCAGACGATTTCGAGCTGCTTCAGCGCCTGGATGATGACGAACGCCTTTTCGATGGCGTTGGCGCCGGCCGAGAAAGCGCCCGACGCATGCTGCGGATCGCCGTCGACCTCGACCCGGAACCAGATCGGCCCGACCTGTGCCCGCATCAGTCTCGGCTCCAGCGGTTCGGGAATGAAGGCGGCATCGGCGTGGTAGCCGCGCTGCAGGCAGGCGAGCGCACCATTGCCGGTGCATTCTTCCTCGACCACCGACTGGAGGTAGACGTTCGCGGCCGGCTGATAGCCGAGACAGCGCAAGGCGGTCAGCGCATAGAGGCAGGCGGACAGACCTGCCTTCATGTCGCCGGCACCTCGGCCATGCATCCAGCCATCCTCGATCGCCGGATCGTAGGGATCGCGCAGCCAGCGGTCGGATGGCCCTGTCGGCACGACATCGATATGGCCGTTGAGGATCAGCGAGCGGCCGGTCGCGTTTCTCGGTGTGTGGGTGGCAACGACATTGAAGGCGTCGTCATAGGAAACCGCCACGGGTGAAAAACCCGGCAGGTCGCGAATCGCGTCGACATCGACACGCCACATGTCGACCGCATAGCCGTCAGCCTCGTAGGCAGCCGCCATGAACGATTGCGCGGCGTGTTCCTCGCCACGCTGGGAGGGAAAGCGCACGAGGTCTTGCAGGAACGCTACCTGTCGCGCGAAGCCGTCATCGACCGCGCTGAGAATGGCCTCGTCCGCAATCCGTTCAGGCATGACATTTCACTTTCGTCTGGGTGGTGTATCATATCTCATATGCCATTCCTGGGAATTACAAGAGGCATATGGGCCGAAACGTCAGGCCAGAGCTTGCCGTTCGATGCCGCCACGCTGCTGGGGAGTTGGCATCGGATGCAGCAAGCCGATACTGCTGTCTGGAAGACATGACGAGGAATGACTTGATCAGCGAAGACACGATGCCGGCCGACATCACCGATCTCGCCACTGGCTACTGGCGCCTGCCGGCGGGCAAGCTCGCCAATGCAGTGACGTGGATGGAGGCGCGCGCGCCGCAGCCCGGTCTCGCAAAGCCCTTGGCCATGACCCGGATCACCATGCCCGACTGCGCTTCGTATCGGGCGATCTTTCTCGAGATCGGCGCGCCCTGGCTGTGGGATCGCGTTTCCGAAATGTCTGACGCCGAGATTGCGGCGCATTTTGCCGACCCGCGCCAGCATCTCTACTACGGCCATGACGAGACCGGCGCCCATCTCGGCATGGTCGAATTCGTCGTCGCTGACAGCAGCGAGATCGAGATCACCTATTTCGGCCTGTTCCCGTCCCTGACCGGCAAAGGTTTCGGCAAGCGGCTGATGGCCGGCGCTCTGGATCTCGCTTGGCGCCTTAACCCTAACCGTATCTGGCTGCATACAAGCAGCTTCGATCATCACAGCGTCATCGGCTTCTACAGTGCCTGCGGGTTCGTGCCCTTCGCGACCGGATTTGAAATAGTCGACGATCCCCGGATCAAGGGAACCTTGCCGCGCGATGCCGCACCGCAGATTCCCCTGATCGAAGCGGAGTGGAGCAATGGCAAAGGAGCCTCGCTCTCCTCGGAGAACCGACAGGTTGCGCGGACCTAGATGAGAACAGGTCCGCAATCCGTCAGCCAAGCGTCGCCGCAGCATCGCCGATGGGTGCGCCGCGAGACCATTCTGTCGATGCTGGAGCGCCATATCGACACGCGCATCGTGCTGTTCGCCGCGCCGGCGGGCTTCGGCAAGTCGACGACGATGGCGCAATGGGCTGCGGAAGTCGCGCGCCACGGCCGGTTGACGGCATGGCTGTCGTGCGAGGCGACGGACAATGATGAGGGCGCCTTCCTGTCGCATCTGGTGGGTGCGCTGCGCCATCTGGTCCAGAGCCCTGCCGAGCTCGACCTCGCCTTCCAGTCGAGCCCGATACCGCAACTCGATGTCGTGCTCGCAGCATTGGTGGCGGGTCTGGCGGCGCGCGAGGCCGACATCACCGTGTTCTTCGACGACTACCACGCTGTCGAGGCGCCGGCGGTGAAGCGGTTCATGGAGCGCCTGACCCGGCAGGCGCCGGCCAACGTCGCCTTCGTCATCGGCTCGCGCAGCCTGCCCGACCTGCAGCTCGGCAAGCTCCGGGTGCTTGGCGACGTTTTCGAAATCGGTCCCGACGATCTGCGTTTCGCCTCGTCCGAAGCCGAAGCTTTCTTCAACGAGAAGCTGGGCCTGAGCGTCAGCAGCGGCACGGTGGAAACCTTGTGTTCACGGACAGAAGGATGGGCCGCCGGCCTGCAACTGGCCTCGCTGTCACTGAGTGCCGCGCATGCACCTGAAACCGTCATCGGCAATTTCACCGGCGCCAACCGCAACGTCGCAGACTTCCTGATGGGCGAAGTGTTCCTGGAACTGCCGCCGGCGATCGCGAAGTTTCTGCTCTACAGTTCGATCTTCGAACGCTTCAGCGCGGAGGCCTGCCGGGCGGTGATGCGGGCGGCCGACGCCGAGGCGGCGATAACCGAAATCGAGACGCGCAACCTGTTCCTGGTGCCGCTCGACGAAGAACGGCG
Organism: Mesorhizobium sp. Root102; assembly: GCF_001425625.1. Lineage (GTDB taxonomy): Bacteria > Pseudomonadota > Alphaproteobacteria > Rhizobiales > Rhizobiaceae > Mesorhizobium. The sequence goes on from NZ_LMCP01000001.1 coordinate 536,394, forward strand.
CTGGTTCCGCTATCATCATCTGTTCCACGATTTCCTCACCCGCGAAATGGAACGGCGCGAACCGGAAATGATCGCGCCGCTGCATCTGGCGGCCGCCGAATGGTTCGGCGAGCGCAAGATGCTGACCGAGGCGATCGGGCACGCGCTGGCCGCCGGCGACCAGGCTCGCGCGGCGGTGTTCGTGGAGAACAATGCGCTCGACCTCATCGCCCAGTGCCAGCTTCTTTACGTACGCCAGTTGCTGGCGCTGCTGCCGAGGCAACTGATCGACCAGCGCATCCGGCTGCAGCTCGTCGTGCTGTGGCTGGCGGTGCACAGCAGCCAGCCCGAGATTGCCCAACAGACGCTCAGCAATGCGCGCAAGCTGGTCGAGACCGGACCGGCTGACAGCAGTGACCCAGGCACCATGACCGGAACCACGATCGAGGCCGAGCTCGTGGTTCTCGCCGCTGCCGTGCACAGCACGCTGGAGCAGTTCGATCAGGCGCGCGACACGGCACTTGCGGCCCTGCGCGTCATCGCGCCCGATGCCTGGTTCATGGAGGGCGCGACCGCCAATGTCATTGGCTACAATCTCTATGCGCTGGGCGACCTCGAAGGTGCGCGCGCCGCGATCGATGCGGCGCGACGGGCGCATGAGCGAAGCGGTAGCCTGCTCGGCGTCACCATTGCCAATTGCTACATGGCCGTCGTCGAGCGTTCGGCGGGCCGCCTGCCCGCCGCAGAGCGGCTGCTGCGCAACGCCATCATCGAGGCCAGGGCGCGGATCGGTGCAAACTCCTATGCCGAGGCCCTGGCCGGAACGCTGCTTGCCGAGCTTGCCTATGAAACCAATGCATCGGGCGAGGCGCTGACCCTGGTCGAGAATCTCGGCCCGCAGATCGAAGGCGCGGCGGTCATCGTCTATCCCTTGGCCAGCGTGCCGACCTACGCCCGCGTGCTGCAGTTGACCGGTCGCACCGAAGCAGCACTGGATATGCTGGAGCGCGTCTATCAACGCGTGCGCGGCACGGTGTATCGCCGCCTGGCATCGATGATCATGCATGATCGCATACGCGTGCTGCTCGACCAGAACCGCAATGCCGAGGCGCGCGCGCTGCTGGCCGAGCATCGCGGCGGAGAGGCCGACGCGTCGACCATCATCACCACCGCCAACGAGTTCGAGTTCTTTGCCGAGGGCCGCCTGCTGACCGCTGAGAAATCCTATGCCGATGCCGCGCGGGTCTTCGACGCGCTGCTGGAGCGAACGCGAAGCAGCGGGCGCATGCGCCGCCATATATTGGCGCTGATCCTGAGCGCCAAGGCAGCCAGCGCCGCCCATGACCAACGCGAGGCCGACCGCACTCTGCTCGGCGCGCTGCGCCTTGCCCAGCCCTCCGGCTTCATCCGTTCCTTCGTCGACGAGGGAAGGTCTGTGGTCGAAGGGTTGATGCGCCTGCGTGCGGCTCAGGCAAAGACCGATCCCGCACTGTCAGCCTATGCGACGCGCATCATCGACGCTGCGCAGGCGATGCCCGTGGCGACACGCAAGCTGGCCGCACCAGCCGTTGAGAAGGAACAGCTCACCCAGCGCGAGGCCGAATTGCTGCGCTATCTCGCCGAGGGCATGTCCAATCGCGATATCGCCCTTGCATTGTCGGTGAGCGAAACCACGGTGAAATGGCATTTGAAGAACATTTTCGGCAAGCTGGCGGTGACCAACCGAGTCCAGGCGGTGCGCGCCACGCAAGGGTCCGCAGGCGCCCATACCCCTCCGAAAGGAGGGGCATAGATAACAGGCTTAACCCCTCTTTCGGGTCGGGCCACATGATCGTTAGCCTGCTAGCGTCACCGAGTTTTCAGAGGACGCTGCGGATGGCGACAGGCTACGTTTTTCACGAACAGCTGATGTGGCATGACACCGGCTCCAGCGCCGACATGATGCCTCCCGGCCGTTTCGTGGAACCCGGCCGCCATCTGGAATCGCCCGGCTCGAAGCGCCGGCTGAACAATTTGATCCAGGTCAGCGGCCTGTCGCGCCATCTGGTGCCGATCATCCCGGAGCCGGTCTCGGTCGAGGACCTGCTGCGCGTGCACACGCAACGCCATGTCGACGATATCCGCATGCTCAGCGAGCGCGGCTCCGGTTTCGCCGGGCCGCAGGCGCCCATCGGCCTCAACAGTTTCGACATCGCCCTGCTGTCGGCCGGCACCACCTACGCCGCCATGCGCGCCGTTCTGACCGGCCGCGTCGACAATGCCTATGCGCTGGCGCGGCCGCCGGGGCACCATGCCGAACCCGAGCAGGCGATGGGCAACTGCCTGTTCTCCAACATCGGCGTCTCCGTGCGCCGGCTGCAGCACGAAGGCCTGCTCGGCCGCGCCGCCGTGGTCGACTGGGATGTACACCACGGCAACGGCACCGAGAGGGTGTTTTATTCCGACCCGTCGGTGCTGACCATTTCCCTGCATCAGGACAATCTCTACCCGACCGGGCGGGGCGCGCTGGCCGACAACGGCACGGGCGCCGGCGAAGGCTACAACATCAATATCCCGCTGCCCGCCGGCAGCGGGACCGGCGCCTATGAAGCGACCTTCGACCGCGTCGTCGCCCCGGCGTTGCGCGCCTACAGGCCGGATTTCGTCATCGTCGCCTCCGGCTTCGATGCGTCCGGCTTTGATCCGCTCGGCCGCATGATGCTCAACAGCGAGTGCTTCCGGCGGCTCGCCGCGCGGATGGTGGCGCTGGCCGCCGAAACATCGAACGGTCGATTGATCATGACCCATGAAGGCGGTTACTCAGAAGGCTATGTGCCGTTCTGCGGCCATGCCGTGATCGAGACGCTGGCCAATCACCGCACCGAGGTGGTCGACCCGCTGTCGGAGCATATCGACGAATGGGCCGGGCAAGATTTGCAGCCGCACCAGGCCGCGGTGATCGACGCCGCAGAGGGGCTGCTCGCCGGCCTGCGCCAACGCCTCGCCAGTGCGGCCTGACGCGATGGATTTTGTCATCACCACGCTTCTCAATGCGCTGACGCTGATCAGCATCCTTATGCTGGTCGGGCTCGGGCTGGCGATCAGCTTCGGGCTGATGAACGTGACCAACCTAGCGCATGGCGAGTTCGTCACCGTCGGCGCCTTCGCGGTCTATTTCGTCCAGAGCGTGGGTGGCTCGTTCTGGCTGGGCCTGGCCGCGGCGCCCATCGCCGGCGCGGTAGTCGGCTGCATCCTCGAGTTCGCCATCATCCGCCATCTCTATTCCAGGCCAGTCTCGACCGTGCTTGCCACCTGGGGCGTCAGCCTGATCCTGCAGCAAGGGCTGGAACTGACCTTCGGTCTCGGTGCCAAACCGGTGACGCCGCCGATCGAGGGCACGCTCGATCTCTTCTTCACCGTCTATCCGGCTTACCGGCTGATCCTGATCGGCATCGCCATGCTGACCTTGCTTGGAGTCATCCTGCTGATCAGCCGGACATCCTTCGGGCTCGACATCCGCACCGTCATCCAGAACCGCGAGATGGCCGAGGGCGTCGGCATCAACACGCGACGCACCTACGCCATCGCCTTCACCTTCGGCGCGGCCATCGCAGGGCTTGCCGGCGGACTGGTCGCGCCGCTGGCGATCGTGCTGCCGCAGATGGGGGTGAACTATCTCGCCAACGCCTTCTTCGTCGTCATTGTCGGCGGCGTCGGCTCGATCGGCGGCCTCGTCGCCGGCAGCGTCTTCGTCGGCGGGCTGACCAGCGTCCTCAACTACCAGATCTCGCCATCACTGGCGCAGGCGATCGTGCTGCTCGCGGCCATCGTCGCTGTCCGTCTGCGGCCCAACGGCCTGTTCAACGGAGCGTCGCGATGATCGCCCGCGACCGCAACTGGCTGCTGGTCTTCGTTGTCTGCGTGGTGCTCGCGGTCGTCTATCCCCTGTTCGCCGATGGCTACCAGCTAACGGTGATCCGCGACGCGCTGATCTTCGGCCTGTTCGCGGCGAGCCTCGACTTCTTCTGGGGCCGCACCGGGATCCTGTGTTTCGGCCACGCCGCCTTTTTCGGCATTGGCGGCTACATCATGGCGCTGGTCACGCTCAACGACGCCATTCCCTTCGGAAGCCTGCTCGGCCTTGCCGGCGCAGTCACTGGTGCTGCTTTCGTCGCCGCCATCATCGGCTACTTCCTGTTCTTCGGCGGCATTCGGGGCAGCTATTTCACCATCGTCACGCTGGCGATGGGCGTCATTTGCCAGCAGGCTGCAGTCTCGTGGAGTTCGGTCACCGGCGGCGATAGCGGGTTGATCGGGATCCCGCCGATCGAGTTCGATCTCGGCGGGCTGCATGTCGATCTGAGCCAGGACTTGCCCAGCTACATTTTCGTCTCGGCCATCGTCGCGGTGGCCGTGCTGGCGCTGTGGTCGATCAGCCGCGGCCACTGGGGCACGGTGCTGACCGCCATCCAGGACAATGAAGTCCGCGCGGCAGCGCTCGGCCACAATGCGCCGTTGCGGCTGCTCGTGACCTTCGTCCTGTCGGCGGCGATCGCCGGACTTGCCGGCGCCCTTTACGTCTGCATGGCAGGGCTGGTGGCGCCCGATCTGTCCGGACTGCTGCTGTCGACGGAAGTCATCGTCTGGGTGGCGGTCGGCGGGCGCGGCACGCTGCTTGGGCCGGTGCTCGGCGCCATCTTCATCCAACGGGCGCAGCAGACGATCAGCAGCTTCAACCCGAGCCTATGGCCGCTATTGCTCGGCTGCGTCTTCGTCATCATCGTCTTCGTCCTGCCGGACGGCATCCTGTCGATCTACGCGCGGCTGAAAGGCCTGTTCAAAGGCGGGAGGCGCGCGCAATGAGCGACATCCTGCTCCAGGCCGAAAATGTCGGCATCCGCTTTGGCGGGCTGCAGGCGCTGGAAGCCTTGAACCTCACCGTACGAGACAAGGAGCTTTGCTGCATCATCGGGCCGAACGGTGCCGGCAAGAGCACGTTCCTCAATGTGCTGACCGGCACGCTTCGCCCGACCAGCGGCAGCGTGCGCTTCCTCGGCCAAGACATAGCCGGCCTGCCGTTGCACCGCATCGCCCGGCTCGGCATCGCCCGCAAGTTCCAGATCCCGTCTGTCTTCCCGAGCCTCTCGGTTGAGGACAATCTGAAGGTCGCGCGCTGGGGCGCGCCCTCGCCTGTGCGCTCGGTTGGCGAACTGCTGGAACTGGTCGCGCTCACCAACCGTGCCGCTACGCTGGCGGGCGAACTCGCACACGGCCAGAAGCAATGGCTGGAGATCGGCATGGCGCTGGCAATCGAGCCACGGTTGCTTTTGCTCGACGAGCCGACCGCCGGCATGACACCGCAAGAGACGTTGGCGACGGCCGACATGCTGCTGCGACTCAAGGGCGAATTCTCGATCGTCGCCGTCGAGCACGACATCCGCTTCGTGCGGGCGCTGAACTGCGAGACATTGGTGCTGCATCAGGGACGCCGGCTGCGCAACGGCCCTTTCCATGACATCGAGACCGACGAAATGGTCCGCGACGTCTATTTGGGGAGGCGCTGACCATGCTCCGGACAATGGCGGTCTCCGCCGGCTACGGTCTGCTCCCGGTGCTGAACGGCATCGACCTCAGTGTCGCGCCCGGCGAAGTCGTTGGCCTGCTTGGCCGCAACGGCGCCGGCAAGACGACGCTGTTGCGCGTCATCGCCGGGGCCTTGCGGGCGAGCGGTGGCGCGATAATCCTCGGCGACCAGAACCTAACCAACGCTCCGGCCTTCCGCCGTGCGCGGGCAGGCATCGCGCATGTGCCGCAGGGGCGCGGCATCTTCAACCAGCTGACGGTGCGGCAAAACCTCGAAGTCGGCACCCGCGCCGCCAAGGACCGTGGCGACGGCGGCATTCCGGCCGACATCTTCGGCTATTTTCCGATCCTGCGCGAACGCGAAGCGCAGGTCGCCGGCACGCTTTCGGGCGGCCAGCAGCAGATGCTGGCGATCGGCCGCGCGCTGTGCGGCCTGCCCTCGGTGCTGCTGCTCGACGAGCCCTCGGAAGGCATTCAGCCGAACATCGTGCAGTCGATCGCCGAACTGGTGCCGCGCATCGCCCGCGAGCGCGGCATCGCGATCGTTCTCGTCGAGCAGAATCTCGATCTCGTTCTCAAGGCGGCGGACCGCTGCCTGGTGATGGAGAAGGGCAGGATTGTCCATGAAGGCGCACCGGAAGCGTTCGCCGACGAAACCCTGCTGAAGGACCTGTTGGCTTTGTAAGGCGTGCATGGGGCGCGCCTGGGACTGGAAGGAACACAACAATGATAAGCAGAAGAACTGTCTTGAAATCCGGCGGCGCTGCAGCCGCCTTCGCCATCGTCGGCGCGCCGTCGATCCTGCGCGCCGCAGACACAGTCAAGGTCGGCCTGTCGATCCCGATCACCGGGCTGCAGGCGATCCTCGGCGAGACGCTGCTCAATTGCTACAAGCTCGCCGCCGCCGAGCTCAACGCCGCGAACGGTATTGGCGGGCGCCAGGTCGAACTCATCATCGAAGACAACCAGACCACGACCAAGGGCTCCATCGACAAGGCGCGCAAGCTCATCAACGAAGACAAGGTCGACGTGATCATGGGCACGATCATTTCGCCGGAGCGCAGCGCGACGCTGTCGGTCACCTCGAAGGCCAAGAAGCTGTTCTTCTACCCGACCAATTTCGAAGGTGGTGAATGCAACCGCTACTTCGTCGCCACCGGACCGATCCCGATGCAGCAGGTCGACCCGATGATGCCATGGGTGGCCGAGACCCTGGGCAAGACGATCTATGTCATGGCTTCGGACTATGCATGGCCGCAGAAGATGACCGAGGCGATCACGGCGGCCTATGAGAAGGCCGGCGGCAAGATCATCGGTGCCGACTACTATCCGTTCGGCACCACCGATTTCGGCCCGGCCTTCCAGAAGATCAAGTCGCTGAAGCCCGATGTCGTCTGGTCGATGGTGGTCGGCAACGACGCCGTCACCCAGCTCAAGCAGTATCGCAGCTTCGACATCAAGCAGCCGCTGATCGCGCCACTCGACGAGGTCTTCAACAAGGACGCGCTGCCGCCGGGCGTGGCCGCCGGCACCTACGCGCCGCAGCCCTACTGGATGGCGCTCGACAACCCGGTCAACAAGAAGTTCATCTCGAGCTTCCGGGAGAAGTTCGGCCAGGAAAAGATGGTCAACGGCATCGGCGAGGCCGGCTACAACGGCCTTCATCTCTACGCGCTGGCCGCAGAGAAGGCCGGATCGCTGAAGGACGACGATGTGCTGGCCGCGCTGCCGTCGATCGAGTTCGACGCACCGCAAGGCAAGATCCGCGTCGACGCCACCAACAACCACACGCTGTGCCATTCCTATGTCGGCAAGGCGGCGGCCGACGGCATCGGCTACGAGATCGTCAAGGATTTCGGCACCATCGCCCCGGTAACGCCCTACTGCAAGGTCTAGGCGCTTCGGCACCAGTTCCAGGCAACCCTGACGGCGGCATTGTTGCCGCCGTCAGGATGCCTGGGGCGCAGGGAGCCGCTCGCGCAACTCGTCGACAAGCACCCTGGTGTTCTCGGAATAGTCGATCGGCACGACGACGAGATGCACGCCGCCGCCGGTGAAGGCCTGTTCCAACGTTGGCCGCAATTCGGCGATCGCGCCAACTCTGGTCCCCTTGGCGCCATAGGCCTCGGCATATTTGACGAAATCCGGATTGCCGAAGGTCATGCCGAAATCCGGAAACTCGTCGACCGCCTGCTTCCAGCGTATCATGCCGTAGGCGTGGTCCTCGAGCAGCAGGACGACGAGGTTGAGCTTGAGCCTGACGGCGGTCTCCAATTCCTGGCTGTTCATCATGAAGCCGCCATCGCCGCAGATCGCCATGACACGGCGCTGCGGATAGAGCAGTGCCGCCATCATCGCGGACGGCAAGCCCGCGCCCATGGTGGCCAGCGCATTGTCGAGCAGGATCGTGTTTGCCATGCGCGTCCGGTAGTTGCGCGCGAACCAGATCTTGTACATGCCGTTGTCGAGGGCGAGGATCCCGTCGGCCGGCATCACGGCGCGCACGTCATGCACAATGCGCTGCGGCGTGAAGCGATCTTCGGTGGCGCGCGCGGCGATCCGACTCAAAATACCTTCACGCAGCGGCAGCAAAGCCTGCGCGTTGGGGATGTTGCCCTCGATGCGGTCCGCCAGCAGCTTGAGCGAAGGCCCGAGGTCGCCGACAATCTCCGCTTGCGGGAAATAGACCTGCTCGACATCCGCGGACTGATAGCCGACATGGATGACTTCAGGCTCCTTGGCGCCCATGATGAAGGGCGGTTTCTCGACCGTGTCGTGGCCGATGGTGATGATCAGATCGGCCTGCTCTATGGCCTCGTGCACATAGTCGCGCTCCGAAAGTGCCGCCGTTCCCATGTAGAGCTCGGTTCCGCCAGGCACGGTGCCCTTGCCCATCTGCGTGGTGAAGTAGGGAATTTGCGTGCGCAACACGAACTGCGCGAGGTCGGAGGTCGAGCGCGGCCGCGACGCCGCCGCGCCGAACATCAACAGCGGACGCTTGGCCTTCATGATCATCCGGGCCGCGCGATCGAGCGCGGCCGCACTGGCCAGGGGCAGTTCGACGGGATGCGTCGGCACGAGCGCGACCGATTCGCACTCCGCCGCTGCAATGTCTTCCGGCAGCTCCAGATGCACGGGGCCTGGGCGTTCTTCCTGGGCGACACGGAAGGCTTCGCGCACCAGCGACGGGATCATCTTCGGCGAGACGATCTGACGCGACAGCTTGGTCAGCGGCTTCATCGCCGCGACGATGTCGACGATCTGGAAGCGCGCCTGCCGGGATGACAGGATGCCCTTCTGGCCGGTGATCATGATCATCGGCATCGCGCCGAGCAGCGCATAGGCCGAACCGGTTGTCAGATTGAGCGCGCCGGGGCCAAGTGTGGTGATGCAGACACCCGGCTTGCCGGTGAGCCTGCCATAGGTGGCGGCCATGAAGGCCGCCGCCTGCTCGTGGCGGGTCAGGATCAGCTGGATCGAGGAGCGGCGGATGGATTCGACGATATCGAGATTTTCTTCGCCCGGAATGCCGAAAATCCGTTCGACCCCTTCGTTTTCGAGGGCCGCGACGAACAGATCCGAACCTTTGGTCATAGACCGTCTCTCCCGCAATGCGCTCAATCCGTCAGCCACTTTCATATGGCACTGGAACGCGACGCCTCAAAGACCCGAAGTGTGCACTCTTTTACCGGCTTTGCAGAAGAAACCCGAATTGTGTCCTTGTTGTCGACGGGTGATGGCGGCGATGAACTGATCGTTGACCGTGCCAAGGTCAAGGAATATCGGCGCGATCCTCACCGAGAGGCGGACGCCAAGGTTAGGCCATCGATTTCTGCAAGGCAGCCGCCAGCGCGTCGACGGCAAGCCGCACCTTCAGCGGCAGATGTGGCGTCTTCAGCCAAAGCGCGTAGCAGTCGTAGAGAAAGCGCGGCTCATCCGGCAACAGCGCCACCAATGCGCCGACCTGAAGGCGATCGCGGACCAGCCAATAGGGTAGCCAGGCAAGTCCCATGCCGTCGACGGCCGCATCGGCGATGGCATCGAGATCATCGAGGCGTATCCGACCGACCGGCATGATCTCCAGAGCTGGCTGCATTTCGCGCGCAAACAGCCACGGCTGAACGATCTGGCCAAGCCGGCGGTAGACGATGGCGTGATGGTCGGCGAGATCCTCGATCCGCCGCGGTTCGCCATGGGTTTCCAGATAGGAGGGCGCGGCGCAAACGACCATGCCCTGGCGCGCGACGCGGCGCGCGATCACGCCTGCCTTGTCGTCAAGGGTGCCGGTCCGGATCGCCAGATCGTAGCCATCCTCGGCAAGGTCGGCGAAGCGGTCGCTGAGCGAAAGGTCCAGTTCCAGCATCGGATATTGCCGCGCCAGCCCCAGCAGCACTGGGGTCACGCAGTGGCGACCGAAATGCGCCGGCATGGTGACGCGCAGTTTGCCACGCGGTTCGGAGAACTGGTCGGCGGCGAGCGCGTCGGCGGCCTCGGCCTCGGCCAGCACCACGCGGCAGCGTTCATAGTAGGCACAGCCGAAGTCGGTCAGGCTCTGCCGGCGCGTGGTCCGGTTGAGCAGCCGCACGCCCAGCCGTTCCTCGAGAAACCGGACATGCTTGCCGACCATCGGTCCGGACAGATCGAGTGCGACTGCCGCGGCCGCGAACGAACCGAGGTCAACGGCCCTGACGAACACGGCCATGCTCTCAAGCCGATCCATATTCAGAACTCCTGGTTTCTATTGTTCTCCTCCTACTGCCATTTATCCCCGGAAAGCCCAGCTGCATAGCTCATTCGGTTCAGATGATTTGGAGTATCCCGAATGACACGCATGATTCGCTTTCACCAGCATGGCGGCCCCGAGGTTCTGTGCATCGAGGATGTCGAAGTTCCCCGACCGGGTCCCGGCGAAGTTCAAATCCGCGTCAAGGCGCTCGGCCTCAATCGCGCCGAAGCGCTGCTGCGTGCTGGCGCCTATATCGAGACGCCGAAGCTGCCCTCGGGGCTTGGCCTCGAGGCGGCGGGTGTCATCGAGACGGTGGGCGAAGGTGTTGAGGATTTCGCGCCAGGCGACAGCGTCAGTGTCATCCCACCGCAATCGATGATCCGCTGGCCGGCTTATGGCGAGCTTGCGACCTATCCCGCCGGACTCGTCGTGAGGAATCCCCCGTCACTTGATTGGCAAGCGGCGGCGGCCGTCTGGATGCAGTATCTCACCGCCTATGGCGCCCTGATCGACATCGCGAAGCTGCACAGCGGAGACCATGTCGTCATCACCGCGGCATCGAGCAGTGTCGGGCTTGCCGCGATCCAGATCGCCAACAGGGTCGGCGCGACCGCGATCGCGGTGACGCGGACTTCGGCGAAGAAGCAGACGCTGCTCGACGCCGGTGCGGCTGAAGTCGTGGTCCTGGCTGAGGAGGGTCTGACGGCACGGCTGAATGAGATCGCAGGGCCTGAAGGCGTGCGCGTCGTGTTCGATCCGATCGGCGGCCCGATCTTCGAGTCCCTGACAGCGGCGATGTCGCGTGGCGGCATCCTCATCGAATATGGCGGCCTCAGCCGCGAGCCGACGCCGTTCCCGCTGTCAGCCGTGCTGGCCAAGAGGCTGACGCTGCGCGGCTACCTCGTCCACGAGATCACTAGCGACCCGACCAAACTGGAGGCCGCCAAGGCGTTCATCTTCGAAGGACTTGAGACCGGGACCCTAAGGCCGATCATCGACCGGACCTTTGCGTTCGACCAGATCGTCGAGGCGCATCGCTATCTGGAATCGAACGAGCAGTTCGGCAAGATCGTGGTGACGCTTTAAGCAGCAACCATCCTCGTCTTCAGACACCAGCCGCGATGGCGAACAATTCATTCTTGCCGGCAAGATCGCCCTTGAAGGCGCGGCTCCGCATTCCTAACTGTCTCGTGCGGGCCGGGCCCCTCTGACGATCGCTTCTGGTGATTGTGATGTCGGACCGCTTTAACGGGCCCGTTTCCATCCTTTTCGGTCAAGCGGGCTCATTCCTTTGGTTTGGAGCCCCATATGACATCTTCCCTCCCTGGTTTGGTTTGCCCCTCCTGCCGCGTCGCGCTCGTGATGAGCGAACGCCAGGGTATCGAGATCGATTACTGCCCGCAGTGCCGCGGCGTCTGGCTTGATCGAGGCGAACTCGACAAGATCATCGAGCGTTCCGGCAGGGGGGCGTCGCCCGCGCCGCAGCCGGCAGCATTCTCCCAGCCGCAACATGGGCAGGGCCGCGATGACGATTATTCCCGCTCGCAGGGCCACCGTTATCCGAAGCGCAAGAAATCATTCTTCGAAGAATTGTTCGATTGACCGCATGACGCCCGATACGCGTGCGGGCGTTTACAGAAGATTTCCGAAACCACATGGATAAGGTCCATCCCGATGATGACTCGCACAAGCCGATTTACCGCCCTCTTTGCAGGACTGTTCCTGGCATTCTCGATGGTCGCGATGGATCATGCCGAGGCTCGTCGCGGCGGCAGTTTCGGCAGTCGTGGCATGCGTACGTTCCAATCGGCACCGCCGACCAGGACCGCGCCAGCGCCGACCGCTCCGGTCGAGCGTTCGATGACGCCCAACACCGGTGTGAACAACGCGGCCCGGCAACCGGCCGGCTTGCAGAGACCCGGCTTCATGAGCGGCTTCGGTGGAACAATGATGCGCGGTCTGCTGCTCGGCGGCCTGATCGGCCTGCTTGTGGGCCAAGGCTTCGGCGGCCTCGCCGGCATGTTCGGCTTCTTGCTTCAGGCGCTGCTCATCGGTGGTGCGATCATGCTGGCTATCAGGTTCTTCCGCTCGCAATCGGCCCGTGGTCCTGCCCCGGCGCTCGCCGGTGCCGGCAATGCCCAGGCTTCGCGATTTGAGAACCGCGCAACGGCACAGCAGCAGACTGCAGGCTCCTTCACAATTCCCGGCTTCGGCGGCGGTTCGGGCGGAGGCTCTCCGGCCACCGGCTCTGAGGAGATCACGCTGGCTCAGACCGACCTCGACGCATTCCAGCAGCTTTTGACCGATGTCCAGGAAGCATTCGGGCGCGAAGACCATGCCGCTCTGCGCCGGGCGACGACCCCCGAAATGGTGTCCTATCTGTCGGAAGAGCTGGCAGACAATGCCCAGAAAGGTCTCAGGAACGAGGTAACGGACATTACTTTGCTGCAGGCCGACATCGCGGAAAGCTGGCGCGAGGATGAGCGCGACTACGCCACGGCCGCATTGCGCTACGAGTCTCGTGACGTGATGCGCGAACGGGCCAGTGGCAAAGTCGTCGCGGGCGACGAGGACCATCCGACAGAGACGACTGAGCTGTGGACATTCGTGCGTGAGAATGGATCGAGCTGGAAGCTCTCGGCAATACAACAGGCTTGAGCCCCGGCCGGTTATGTCCGAGGCTTCGATGCGGAGTTGCGGTCGTTCAACGCGCGATCTTGACGCACATCGGCGTGCCGATCTCGATGGCGCGCCCGGTGTCTGTGAGCATGCCGCTGTCGGCGTCGCGCGCGAAGATCGAGATGCGGTCGCCATTCTGGTTGGCCGAGAACAGATGGCCGCCTGACGGCGTCAGCGCCAGGTTGCGCGGCGTCGCACCCCCGCAAGGGACATAGCCGACCAGGCTCAGCGCGCCGGTGTTCTGGTCGACCGCCATGATGACCACGCTGTCGTGGCCACGGTTGGAGCCGTAGACGAAACGGCCGTCCGAAGCGATCTGGATATCGGCGCAATGATTGCTGTCGCGCGCCTCGGCCGGCACCGCCGGCTTTGCATCGATGATCGACAGCTTGCCGGTGGCTTCGTCCAGCGCCATCGACACGATGGTCGAATCCAGCTCGTTCATGACAAAGACGAAGCGACCGTTCGGATGCAAGGCAAGATGACGCGGGCCGGCACCCGGCGGCAAAGCGGATTCGGCTGATTTGCTCAGGCTGCCATCGTGCCCGATACGGTAGGATACCAGCCGATCGATGCCGAGGTCGGCGACGATGGCCATGCCACCGGCAATGGTTTCGGTGACGCTGTGGGCATGCGAGCGCTCCTGCCGCGCCGCATTCGGGCCGGTGCCGGAATGCGAAACGCTGGCCAGCGGCGCCGACAGCGCGCCACTCTTGTCGAAGCCATAGACAGCCACGGCTCGATCCGGGCCGCCCTCGCCCATGCCATAGTTGGCGACCAGCAGCTTCGTGCCATCACGGGTGATGGTGTTATGGGCGGTGATGCTGCCGAGCGAAGGCTGCTTGTTCAGATAAATGAGTGTCCCCGAAGCTCGATCGAAGCTGTAGGCGGAGACGGTGCCCTCGCGCCAGTTGAAGACTTCCGAATTGGCATAGAGATGCGAGCCGTCCGGCGTCACCGACAGGAAGGTCGGGTTGTCGACCTCATTGGTCTCGGCCAGTTTTCGTGTTTCCAGCGTCGTCTCGTCAAAGCTGTAGACGCCGAGACCGACGCCCCGCGCGCCCTGAAAATACGGCGCTTCCCGGTTCAGGCTGCCGACAAAGACCAGACAGGCACGCATGATTTCCTCCCCTGCCCCGCCGCCGCTTCGGGGCGCGGGACCAGCCAAAATTTCGCCTGTTCACGCTTGCAACGCAACCCCATATGTGAAAATACTATTTACAAAAGAAGATTGACGGGAGGAAACGTCTTGCATTTCGACGCCTTGATGCGTTCTCCGACAGCTAAGACGCGCTCCACGCAGGGCTGGCGGTGTCGGCCATGAACGATCTTGCGCCCACCGTCGGCGTCGCCTCGACGCACCCAAAAGACATGCCCGAGGACCATGCCGCGCTGCCGGTGTGGAATGCCGAGAACTGGTTCTACGAGGATTGGCCGGTCGGCCAGAAAATCCGGTCGTTGCGACGGACCATGGCTGAAGGCGACAGCCATTTGTTCAACACGCTGGTGCTGGACATCCACCCCTATGTGCAGGACCAGATGTTTGCCGAAAGCGAAGGTATTTTCGGCAAGCGACTGATCGCCGGCGCCTTCGTCTTTTCAGCCGGCCTGGGGCTGGTCGCCACCAACTGCGTCAACGCCTTTTCCTACGGCTACGACAAGCTCCGCTTCATAAAGCCTGTCTTCATTGGCGATACGATCTATTCGATCCGCTCCAACCTCGACAAGAAGCCCCGCTACAAGGAGATGGGCCTGATCCGTGCCAGCTATGAAGTGTTCAAGGGCGAGGGCGAGCTCGTTCTCTATTGCGAGCATCTGCAGACGGTGAAGTACCGCAACCCGGCCGACTTCGTCGGCAAGACGGAGAAGTGAAGATGCCGGCAGCAGCCGAATTGCCGCTCGCCGGTCTCGTCGTCGTCGACATGAGCCAGTTCTTGTCCGGGCCCTATTGCTCACTCAGGCTGCTCGATCTCGGCGCCCGTGTGATCAAGATCGAGCGTCCGGATGGCGGCGACCTGTCGCGCCGGCTCTATCTCAGCGACACCGAGATCGGCGGCGATTCCACCATCTTCCATGCCATCAACCGGGCCAAGGAAAGTCTCGCTATCGACCTCAAGAACGAGGCGGATCTTGCGGTACTGCGCGGCCTTCTGGCCAAGGCTGACGTGCTGATCCAGAATTTCCGGCCGGGCGTCATCGAACGGCTCGGCCTGGACTATGGGGCGGTCCGCAAGATCAATCCGCGGCTGGTCTATGCCTCGATCAGCGGCTATGGCGAGGACGGTCCTTGGGTCAAACGCCCTGGCCAGGACCTGCTGGCGCAGTCGCGCTCCGGCGTGATGTGGCTGAATGGCGACGAGGACCAGGGGCCGGTGCCGTTCGGACTTGCCATCGGCGACATGCTGGCGGGTGCGGCCTGCGCGCAAGGCATTCTGGCAGCACTGGTGCGGCGCGGCATTACCAGCCAGGGCAGCCATATCGAGACCAGCCTGCTGGAAGCACTGGTCGATTTCCAGTTCGAGGTGCTGACGACGCATCTCAACGATGGCCGCCGCCTGCCCAAGCGCTCCAACTTCCGCAGCGCGCATGCCTATCTGTCGGCGCCTTACGGTGTCTACCCGGCCAAGGACGGCTATCTCGCCATCGCCATGACGCCGATCCCCAAGCTGGCCGATCTGCTGTCGCTCAGCGCGCTGGCACCCTATCGCGACAAGCCCGCATCGTGGTTCACGGCGCGCGACGACATCAAGGCGATCATCGCGCAGAGGATCGCCACCAAGACCATCGACGAATGGCTTGCCATCCTCGAACCCGCCGACATCTGGTGCGCCAAGGTGCTGACCTGGCCGGAGATGCTGGCAAGCGAGGGCTTCCAGTCGCTCGACATGCTGCAGACGGTGACGCGCGAAGACGATGTCTCGATCCTCACCACCAGTTCGCCGCTCAGGGTCGATGGCGTCAGAGCCAAGGTCGATCGGGCGGCACCGCGCATCGGCGAGCACAGTGCTGCAATCCGCGCGGAGTTCGGCCTGTGAGTTCGCCCAAGCTCAAAGGCATGACCTGGAGCCATCCGCGCGGCTACGATCCGATGGTCGCCTGCTCCTCTCTCTGGGAGCAGAAGACCGGTATTGCCATCGAATGGGACAAGCGCTCGCTGCAGGATTTCGAATCCTTCCCGGTCGAAGAGCTGGCGCGCGCCTATGACCTGATCGTCATCGACCATCCGCATGTCGGCCAGATCACGGCTGAGCGCTGCCTCGAGCCGCTGGATATAGCCGGCCGCGAGGCGGAGCGTGCTGCCCTCAGTTCCGGCAGTGTCGGCCGGTCCTATCCAAGCTACACATGGCAGGGACGGCAATGGGCGTTTCCTATCGACGCGGCGGCCCAAGTCCAGGCATGGCGGCCGGATGCGCTCGATGCGCCGCCGGCGCGCTGGAGCGAGGTGCTCGATCTCGCCCGGCAAGGCGGCGTGCTGCTGCCGTTGCGCCCCCCTCATGTGCTGATGGTATTCTACACGCTTGCCGGCAATCTCGGGCATTCCTGCACAACCGATCCGTCCCACGATCTCATTGATCTTGAGGCCGGCAGTGAAGTGTTGGAGACGATGCGCGAGATCGCATCGCTGGTCGAACCTGCGTGTTTCGAGATGGATCCGATTGCCGTCTCGGAGCGCATGGCGGAGGCTGGCTCCCGCATCGTCTGTGCACCGCTGATCTACGGTTACGTTTCCTATGCAATGGCGGGTTTTCGCGCGAACCGGCTGGCGTTCGCCGACATCCCGGTCGTTGGCTATAGCGGCCCCATCGGCTCAGCGCTCGGCGGCACCGGGATAGCCGTATCAGCCTTTTCCAAGGCCAGAGATGCCGCGATCGATTTCGCCTACTGGGCCGCGAGCGGCGACGTCCAGCGCGGCGCCTATGCCGCTGCCGGCGGTCAGCCCGGCCATGCCGCGGCCTGGGAGGACCAGACCGTCAATGAAGCGACCGGCAATTTCTATCGGGATACGCGCGCGACGCTGGAAGGCGCATGGGTGCGGCCACGCCATGATGGCTACATGGCGTTTCAGCAGGCGGCGTCCGACCGCATCCTTTCCGGCATGACCTCCCGGCACAAAGCCGCCGAGGTCGTTGCCGATCTCAATCGCCTGTTTCGGGAAAGTTCTCCGACGCAGGTGTCCGGCGCTGCCGGTGGAGGAGCCTGAACGAAACCGAACGGAGGAGAACAAGATGACAGGAATGATCCGCGGCCTGCTGGCCGCAACGGCGCTTGCCTCGCTTGCAACGACCGCCTTTGCGCAGGATGTGCAAGGGGTCATCGGCGGGCTGCCGACCGAACTCAAGGCGCAGTATGACGGCGCGCCGCAGAAGGTGCTGCCCTCGGCCTGGGACAATTTCACCGCGCCGCCGAAGCCGTGGAAATGGTGCCACTCGGAATCCTACCAGGGCAATCCATGGCGGGTGACGGTGACCAAGGAGCTGAAGCGCCTTGTCGACGGGCTGATCGCAGACGGAACGGTGTCCAGCTTCGAGGTGTCGGATTCCAACAACGACGCCAGCCAGCAGATCAACCAGATCCGCGCCTTTATCGACAAGAAGTGCTCGATCATCACCTCGATCCCGGGCTCGGCGACGGCACTCGATGATGCCATTGATGCCGCCGCCAAGGCCGGCATTCCGTTCATCACCGCGGCCGGTTCGGTGACCAGCCCGAACGCGATCAATGTCGATTCCAACTATGCGCGCTGGGGCTATGACATGATGACGGCGATCGGCAAGGCGCAGCCGGACGGTGCCAGCATCCTGCTCGTCGAAGGCATTGCCGGTCACCCGATCGTGGTGCAGGAGCGCCAGGGCGCGGACAAGGCGCTGGCCGAAAATCCAAAGCTGAAGATCTCGCGCAACGTCAACGGCAACTGGACGGCCAACGTCACCAAGACGGTGGTGCTGCAGGCGATCGCCACCAATCCGGCGCCGATCGATGCGGTGTGGACGACCGGCAGCGAAAGCCGCGTCGTCGCCGAGGCCTTCGCTGAAGCCGGCCGGCCGGCGCCATTGATCACCGGCTCGATCACCGGCGATGCGCTGGGCTACTGGAAGGCCAACCCCGACAAGTACCGCTTCGAAGGCCATGCGGTGCTGCCGCACTGGACCGCCGAGACGCTGTTCCGCGTCGGCGAGCGCATGCTCGACGGCCAGAAGCCGAAGCTGAACACGCTGCTGATCCCGATCCCGCCGGTGCACAGCGCCGATCTCGGCGCCTGGTACAAGGACTGCATGACGACCGATGCCGTCTCGATCTTCCCGATCCCGCCAAAAGATCCGATGCCGGAGGAATGGCTCGATGCCTATTTCTCGAACCCGGCGCCGACCAAGGGATGGGATTACTCGAAGGTGCCAGACCCCTGCGCAAAGTGACGCCTGCGCGAACCAGCCTCTCAGCAAGCCGGTTCCCTTCGCGGAGCCGGCTTGCCAGCATCGAAACACGACATGCTTGAAATCAAAAACATATCCAAACGCTACGGCGAGACGGTCGCGCTCGCGGACGCGTCGATCGCGTTCCGGGCGGGGACGATCCACACGATCCTGGGCGAGAACGGTTCGGGCAAAAGCACCATGGTCAAGCTCCTGTCCGGCATCGTCCAGCCGGACAGCGGCGCGATCCTGCTGCAGGGCAAGCCGTTTTTTTGCGCCAGCCCGTCGGCGTTCCAGGCGCAAGGCTTCGCCACGGTGTTCCAGGAGGTGCTGATCGCACCGGACCGCAGCGTGATGGACAACATCCTGCTCGGCCTCGACCGACTGGTCCAGCGCGTCGTTCCCCGCAACGAGCGCCGCGACCGGGCCGCCGCCGCGCTGAAACGCTTCGCCGTCACCGACGTGTCTCTCGACATGCCAGCCGGCCTGTTGCCGCTCGCAGCACAACAGCTTGTCGTTCTCGCTCGTGCGATCGTGCGCAATCCAAAAATCCTGATCCTCGACGAGGTCACCGCCGCGCTCGACTTCGCCGATCGCGAATCCGTGTTTTCCCTGATGCGCGCGCTGGCCGGCGAAGGTTGCCTCATCCTGTTCATCACCCATCGCATGGATGAGGTGATGTCGCTTTCGGATCGCATCTCGATCCTGCGTGGCGGCAGCGTCGTGCGCACCGAAGAGCGCGGCGCCTCGACACCTGCGGAACTTCTCAAGGCAATGGCGCCACGCACGGCGGCGGAGCTGGCGCATGGCTGATCGCGCTGCCCTCACAGTTCGTGACCTCATTATTGCGCCCGGCGCCAGCTCGATCACGCAGGCGATCGCTCCGGGCGAGATCGTCGGCCTTGCCGGCCTCGACGGCCACGGCCAGGAACTGTTCCTCAAGATGCTGGCTGGCCTGGAGCCGCCGCATGGGGGCTCGATCATACTCGACCTGCCCGGTGAGCCTCGCAAGATCACCGGCTTCCGCAAGGCCGTCTCCAGCGGCATCGCCTACCTGCCGCGCGACCGGCGTGCGAACGGCATTTTTCCGACGCAGTCGGTGCTCGACAATTTCGCCGTCTCGACACTGCCGCGCGATACGCGGCTTGGGCTGATCAGCCCGGCGGCGCGCAAGGCGCGCTACGATATCTACCGTGAAAAATTGTCGATCGTCGCCCCCCGGCCCGATGCGCCGATCACCACCCTGTCGGGCGGCAACCAGCAGAAGGTGCTGCTGGCACGCGCGCTGGCGCTGGAGCCCGCGATCCTGCTTCTCAACGATCCTACGCGCGGCGTCGACGTGGCGACGCGGCACGTTCTCTACGACGTCTTTCGCGCGCTAGCCGCCGACGGTATGGGGCTCGTCATCCTGTCCAGCGAGATCGAGGAGATTCTTCTCCTGTGCCATCGCGTGCTGGTGTTCCGCGAAAACGAGGTCGCGGCCGAGATCGCCGGCGACCTGCTCACCACTGACAGCGTCATATCAGCCATGTTCGGACGTGCGGCATGAGCCCTGTTGCGCGTCTCCTGTCCCTTGGGCGAAACGTCGGCTTCGCGGTCGTGCTGCTGGTCATTCTGCTCGCGGTCAATCTCATCCTCAGCCCGGGGCGGTTCCAGCCGGGCTCCTGGGGTGCACTGGTCGGCTTGGCTGCGCCCTTGATCGGCGCGGCCATCGCCTCCACGCCTGTCATCCTCGCTGGCCGTGGCGGTATCGACATTTCGGTCGGGCCGCTGATGGGCTTCGTCAACGCTTTTGCGATCCAGTTGCTGTTCCTCGGCGCCGGCATCTCATCGCCCCTGGTGCTCGTTCCGGCGGCGCTGCTCGTCGGCGCGCTGGTAGGTGCCGCGA
Organism: Mesorhizobium sp. Root102; assembly: GCF_001425625.1. Lineage (GTDB taxonomy): Bacteria > Pseudomonadota > Alphaproteobacteria > Rhizobiales > Rhizobiaceae > Mesorhizobium. The sequence continues at coordinate 556,639 of NZ_LMCP01000001.1, forward strand.
ACGGCTTTCTGGCGACCATCGTGCGCATCCAGCCGATCGTCGCCACGCTCGGCACCTATCTGATCCTGACCGGTGTGACGCTGACGATCCTGCCAGCGCCGATCGGCCCGGCGCCGGCCTGGCTCAAGGCACTGTCCGGCTCGCTGTCGATGCTGCCGCTGGCATTGATGTTCATTGCCTGGTGGCTGGTGCGGCGCACCCCTTACTACGACCAACTGATGGCAGTCGGCAGCGACGACCGTGCCGCCTACACCGCCGGCGTCGATGTCACGCGCGTGCGCTTCATCGCCTATGTCATGACCGGCATCTTCAGCGGATGCGCCGGACTGATGCTAACCGCGCTCATCGGCTCCGCCGACCCCAATATCGGGCCGACCTACACGCTGATCGCCATCGCCGCCGTCGCGCTTGGCGGCGTCAGCCTGGCCGGCGGCCGTGGCGGCGTCGCCGGTGCCGCCATTGGCGCCATCGACATCTTCCTCCTGCAAAGCGTGCTGACGACATTCAATGTCTCGACCTTCGTGCTGCAGATCGCCTATGGCGCGATACTGGTGCTGGCCGTGATGCTGACCGCGCTTCAGGAACGTTTTTCCATGAGGGGTCGCTGACATGGTTTTGCGCCGAAACCTGTTCGCCACATCCAACGCCCGCGTCGTCGGGGCCTTCTGTGTCGCTGCCCTTCTGCATCTCGCCGGCACAGTTCTCATTCCCGGCTACTCGGCGCCGTTTGCGATACGCGCCATGCTTGTGCTCGCTTCGCTGCTCGCCGTGGCCTCGATCGGGCAGACGCTGGTCGTCATCATGGGTGGCATCGACCTGTCGATACCTTTCGTCATCGGCTTTGCCAATGTCGTGGCCGCGCAGCTCTATGGCGATGGCTGGAATTTTGTCCTGGTCTGCGGCCTCGTCGGCGTGCTGGCGCTCGTCATCGGCGGGCTGAACGGGCTGATCTCGCGCAGCCTCGACATACAGCCGCTGATCGTCACGCTCGGCATCGGCATGGTCGTGCAAGGGCTGGTGCTGCTGTGGACAGCCGGCTTCCCCTCAGGCTCCGCGCCGCAAGCGGTTTCCAGCTTCGTGTCGATCGGCGGATCGGCCGGGCCACTGCCGGTTCCGTGGCTGGTGCCAAGCCTGGTCGTGCTGGCGGCGCTCGTCGTGCTGGTGCTTGAGCGGACGCCCTATGGTCGGCGGCTCTACGCGCTGGGCAGCAATCCGGGCGCGGCACCGCTGGCGCTGATCGATCCGGTTCGCATGTGGGTCGTCACCTATGCGGCGAGCGCCTTCTTCGCCGCCGTGGCAGGCGTGCTGCTGCTCGGTTTCACCGGCTCGGCCTATGGCGATGTCGGCCAGCCTTATCTGTTCCAGACCATCGCAGCGGTCGTCGTAGGAGGCGCAGCACTTGTCGGTGGCCGGGGCAGCTATCTCGGTACGATCGCCGGCGTATTGGTGCTGACCGAGATCAACACGCTGCTGATCGGCCTCGGTTTCCAGCCGTCCGCGGTGCAGGCCGCGCTCGGCGTCATCATCGTGCTGCTGGTCTCGCTCTATGGCCGCGAACGGCACGTCTCGACGACGATCTGACGCGACGGCGACGCAACTGGGCTAGTCGAGCCGCCACAGCTTGCGGGCATTCGCGGACAGGAGCTTGTCGCGCTCCGCAATGCTGCAACCGACAAGCAGCGCATGGGTCGCCGCCACCCAGGTCGACAGCCCGCCGCCAAGCGTGCAGACCGGCCAGTCACTGCCCCAGACAACGCGGTCCCAGCCGAACGCACCGATTGTGTGCTCAACGTAAGGGCGCAGCGTCTCAACCGCCCAGTTGCCGGCATCGGCATAGGCGACGACACCGGAAATCTTGGCCACCACATTCGGGCGCCGCGCGATCTCGCTCATGTGTTCGCGCCACGGATGTTCGCTGTTGCCCTTGATGTCGGGCACACCGCAATGGTCGAGGACGAACTGCACGTCGGGCGCCAGGTCGGCAAGCGCGATCGCCTTGGGAATCTGGTGCGGCAGCACGACGAGATCGAAGGTCAGGCCGGTGCCGCCAAGCCGCTTGATGTTGTCGCGAAACACGGCGCCGTCCGAGAGCTCGTCGGGCATCACATGGAGGACGCGGCGGAAGCCCTTGACGAATGGGTTTGCTCGCTGCCTTTCGAGATAGGCGGGAAAGTCCGCCTCTTCGGGCCGGCAGGACGCGATCACTCCGGCCAGCATGCTGCCGGGCTGCCGTGACAGCCCCTCGACCCGAACGGTTTCGGCCTCGATGTCGGCCGGATCGACATCGACCTCCATATGCAGCACGCGCTCGATGCCGACACGCTGCGCCTCCACGGCGTAGTCCTCATAGGAGAAATCGCGATTGAGCGCGGGCACACCGGCGAGCCAGGGATAGCGCAGGGCCGAGCGATCGATGAGATGCAGATGGGTGTCGATTATCATGGCTGGCTTCTCCTCCGGCTTTTCAAATCATCTCACGGAAGAATTCTTCATTCAAATAAGAATTTATGCCGATGAGCCGACTGCGGAGCCGGCAAGGTGCGACAGCTTTCCAGCCGTGACCAGCAGCAGTTCGATCGTCCTTGTGATGTCGGGCGCCGAAGGCGCGTTGACGACGGTGATGTAGGGAATCGACAGCGCGGCGATCGCCTTGCCGTCGGAACTGCGCACCGGGGCGGAGAGGTTGAAGACGCCGGCGGTCTGCATCGAAGCCATCATCTCGTAGCCGCGGTCGCGGATCTGGTCGAGACGGGTGAAGAACTCGGCCGATTGCGCCGTCTTGTCGGTGCTGCGGACATGCTCCGATATCATCATCTGCCGCTCTTCCGGCGAGCGGAAGGCAAGCAGCACGTGCCCCGACCCGGTGTCGAACAGGCTGATGTGCGAGCCGACCCGGATCGATATGCCCCAATAGTTCGGCGCCTCCTGCTGACCGATGACGACGGCAGAACCACGATCAAAAACAACGAGTTGGTTGGCCTGCTGCGAAGTCTCGGCCAGTTCGCGCATCAGCGGCGTGGCGTAGGAAACCAGCCGCCGCACCGGAGCATGCAACTGCGCCAGGCCGAACAGCTTGAGCGTCAGCGAATAGCGGTCGCCGTCGAGCCTGGTGACGTAGCCGCGCCGCACCAGCCGGTCCAGCATGCGGTAGAATTCGTTGGGGCTGCGGTCGAGTTTCTTGGCGATTTCGGCCTGCGTCAGACCGCCATCAACGCCCGCCAGCAGTTCGAGGATATCGAGCCCCTTGTCGAGCGCCGGCGCGCGATAACGCTCGTCTTCGCTGTCGTCCATGACTCATCCCTCCAGTGAATTTCACCCTTCATATACGCAGCAACGCGTCCGGCGGAAACAAATTTCGCCTTGACGTATCCATGAATGTTTTGTTTGTATATGAATGTAGCACTTCTTGTCATCAGACGAGTTGCGGTCGCCGCTGAGGCGCACCAAGGGAGGATACCAATGAACAGACTGCTTTCCGGCGTGTCCGCCGGCGCATTGTTGCTTGCATTCAGTGCAAGCGCTGCCCTTGCCGGCGACCTGCCCGGTAAGTTCGAAGGCGTGACCGTCGACGTGAAGCTGATCGGCGGCCAGCAATATGAAAAACTCTACGAGCGCATTCCCGAATGGGAAAAGGCGACCGGCGCCAAGGTCAACATCCTGACCAAGAAGAACGGCTTCGACATCGACAAGGAGCTCAAGTCCGACATCGCTTCGGGCAGCACCAACTGGTGCGTCGGCTGGAACCATTCATCCTTCGCGCCGCAATATACGGGCCTCTACACCGACCTGAGCAAATTGCTGCCCAAGGCAGAGATAGACGCCTTCGTGCCGTCGACCATCAAGTCGGCTACCATCGACGGCAAGCTGGAGATGCTGCCGCGCGCCCAGTTCGACGTTTCAGCGCTCTACTACCAGAAAAGCCTGTACGAGAACGCCGACAACAAGACCAAGTTCAAGGCGAAATACGGCTATGACCTGGTGCCGCCGGACACGTGGAAGGAAGTCACCGACCAGGCCGAGTTCTTCGCCAATCCGCCCAATTTCTACGGCACGCAGTTCGCCGGCAAGGAAGAGGCGATCAACGGCCGCTTCTTCGAGATGGTCGTCGCCGAGGGCGGCGAGTATCTCGACAAGGACGGCAAGCCGGTCTTCAATTCCGAGGCTGGCGTCCGGGCGCTCGACTGGTTCGTCAACCTCTACAAGGCCAAGGCCGTGCCAGCCGGAACCACCAATTATCTCTGGGACGATCTCGGCCAGGGCTTTGCTTCGGGCACCGTCGCCATCAATCTCGACTGGCCGGGATGGGCCGGCTTCTTCAACGATCCGAAATCGTCGAAGGTCGCCGGCAATGTCGGCGTCAAGGTCGCGCCTAAGGGCTCTTCGGGCAAGCGCACCGGCTGGTCCGGTTTCCATGGCTTCTCGGTGACCGAGAACTGCCCCCACAAGGAGGCCGCGGCTTCCCTGGTTTGGTGGCTGACCAACGAAGACAGCCAGAAGTTGGAGGCCGCCGCAGGTCCGCTGCCGACCCGCACCGCGGTCTGGGACTGGGACCTGAAGCAGGCCGAAAACGATCCTTACAAGAAGGAGGTTCTTACCGCCTTCCAGGAGGAGGCCAAGCACGCCTTTGCCGTGCCGCAGACGCCTGAATGGATCGAGATCTCGAACGCCGTCTATCCCGAGCTACAGGCGGCGATCCTCGGCGACAAGACGTCGAAGCAGGCACTGGATGAAGCTGCCGTCAAGGCGACGCAAATCCTCCAGGACGCAGGCAAGCTGTAGAAACCACTCCCGAGGCTGCCTCCCCCATCATGAATGGGGGAGGTGATCGCGTTTCGCGGGATGCAGGCGGTTTACGCTAACCTTCGCTCCCGGCCCACGCAGCGCCGTCCAAATGCAAGCACCTCAAGGATTCTGATGAAGGGCTTCAAGCCATCCGCGCCATTCCTGCTGCTGCTTCCGGCCACGATCGTGCTGGCGGCGGTTGTCGTGATCCCGCTGTTGCTATCGCTCTATTCCAGCTTCACGCCTTTCCGCCTGACGCGACCCGAAACGTTCTACGTCTTCATCGGCATCCGGAACTATATTTCGATCCTGTCCAACACCGATTTCTGGTGGGCCTTCGGCCGCACGGTGCTGCTGCTGACCATCGCGCTCAATCTTGAAATGCTGCTCGGCCTCGGCCTCGCGATGCTGGTCGAGAAGGCGACGCGCGGCCAGCGCATCCTGCGCACGCTGATGATGTTTCCGATGATGTTCTCGCCGATCCTCGTCGGCTTCCAGTTCAAGTTCATGTTCAATGACAATATTGGCCTGGTGAACAATGCCCTGCAGTCGCTCGGCATCACGCAAGACGCCATACCGTGGCTGATCGAGGGCCATCTCGCCTTCATCGCCATCTCGATCGCCGAGATATGGTCGTCGACCGCGATCTTCGCCATCCTGATCCTCGCCGGTCTGCTCGCCATGCCCAAGGAGCCGATCGAGGCGGCGCGGGTCGACGGCTGCACGCCGTGGCAGACGTTCCGCTATGTGACGTGGCCGTTCGTCATGCCTTTCGCCTACATCGCCATGACCATCCGCTCGCTCGACGTGGCGCGCGCCTATGACATCGTCAAGATCATGACCGATGGTGGACCGGCGGGCCGCACAGAGCTGTTGTGGACGCTGGTGGCGCGCACCGCCTACAGCGACGGGCGCATGGGTATGGCCAACGCCATGGCCTATTTCTCGATCCTGCTGTCGATCGCCTTCACCGTCTACTTCTTCAACAAGCTCGCCGCGGCGCGCACGCAGATCGGTGCGGAGTGGTGAAGATGGACGAGAATTCTTCCGCCCGCCTGAAGCGCCGCCTGCTCAGCGTGGTCTATCGCATCGGCCTGTTCCTGGCGATGCTGACGATCTGCCTGCCGGGCCTGTGGATCGTCATCTCGTCGCTGCGGCCGACCGTCGAGATCATGGCCAAGCCGCCGGTGTGGATCCCGCAGGAGATTTCGTTCGACGCCTATGTCTCGATGTTCAGCGGCATCGGCAAGGGTGGCATCCCTGTCATCGAATATTTCCGCAACTCGCTGATCATCTCGGTGACCTCGACGGTCATTGCGGTGGCCATCGGCATGGCCGGCGGCTATGCCTTCGCGCGCTACCGCTTCCGCGGCAAGTCCAGCGTGTTCCTTGGCCTGATGCTGACGCGCACGGTGCCCGGCATCGCGCTCTCGCTGCCGCTGTTCTTCCTCTACGTGCGGCTTGGCATCATCGACACGCATTTCGGGCTGATCCTTGCCTATGTCGCGCTCAACGTGCCGTTCACCATCTGGCTGATCGACGGCTTCTTCCGTCAGGTGCCTAAGGATCTCGCGGAAGCGGCACAGATCGATGGCTGCACGCGCTGGCAGGCTTTCTGGCAGGTCGAGTTTCCGCTCGCCGGGCCGGGCATCGCGTCGGCCGCGATCTTCGCCTTCCTGACCTGCTGGAACGAGTTCGCGCTGGCCTCGCAGCTGACCCGGTCGGTAAGCGCCAAGACGCTGCCGGTCGGCCTGCTCGACTACACCGCCGAGTTCACCATCGACTGGCGCGGCATGTGCGCGCTCGCCGTGGTGATGATCATCCCGGCGCTCACCCTCACCTACATCGTCCAGAAACACCTTGTCGGGGGCCTGACCTCCGGCGCGGTGAAAGGCTGATCCAATGGCAACCGTCTCCCTCTCCAAGCTAACCAAGCGCTACGGTAACATCGGGATCGTGCACGGCATCGATCTCGATATTGCCGACCGCGAGTTCATCGCGCTGGTCGGCCCGTCCGGCTGCGGCAAGTCGACGACGTTGCGCATGATCGCCGGACTGGAAGAGATCAGCGCCGGCTCGATAGAGATCGGCGGGCGCGTCGTCAACGACCTGCCGCCACGCTCGCGAAACATCTCGATGGTGTTCCAATCCTACGCGCTCTACCCGCACATGACGGTGCGCGAGAATCTCGGCTTCTCGCTGAAGATCGCGGGGGCGGCCAAGGAAGACATGGAGCGCCGGGTCGCCGAGGCCTCGGCCATCCTCGGCCTCGACACGCTGCTGGACCGCCGCCCGTCGCAACTGTCGGGCGGCCAGCGCCAGCGCGTCGCCATGGGCCGCGCCATCGTGCGCGACCCCGATGTGTTCCTGTTCGACGAGCCGCTTTCCAACCTCGACGCCAAATTGCGCACGCAAATGCGCACCGAGATCAAGAAGCTGCATGCCAAGGTGCAGTCGACGGTGATCTACGTCACCCATGATCAGGTCGAAGCGATGACACTTGCCGACCGCATCGTCATCATGCGCGACGGCCATATCGAACAGGTCGGCACGCCTGACGAAGTTTTTCGGCGGCCGGCGACGCGCTTCGTCGCCGGCTTCATCGGCTCGCCGCCGATGAACCTGCACGAGGCGACGATCGATGACGGCCAGATGGTTTTCGCCAGCGGCGAAAGACTGCCACTGCCCGGCCAGTTCAAGGCCAATGTCGCGACTGGCGACAAGGTCGTGTTCGGACTGCGGCCGGACGACATCTATCCGACCGGGCATGGTATCAGCTCCGGGGGTGCTGCCGATGTCCATCAGATCGAACTGCCGATCACGGTCACCGAACCGCTCGGCAACGAGACGCTGGTATTCGTCGAATTCAACCGCGAAGACTGGGTGACACGCATGCTGAACCCGAGACCGCTGAGGCCGGGCGAGCGGATCGCCATGAGCCTCGACATGTCGCAGGCTCACCTGTTTGCCACTGAGACCGGAAAGACATTGCGGAGCTGATCGGCATGGCCAGAATCGAGAAAGTCGAACTGCGGATGGTGGACCTTGTGCCCAAGGTCAAGCGCACCGACGCGATCCAGAGCTTCGTCAGCCAGGAAACGCCGATCATCACGATCACCGATTCCGACGGCGCGGTCGGCACCGGCTACAGCTACACGATCGGCACTGGCGGTTCGTCGGTGATGCGGCTCCTGTCCGATCATCTGGTGCCGCGCCTGATCGGCCGCGACCCCGACATGATCGAGGCGATCTGGCACGATCTCGAATTCGCCACCCATGCCACCACCATCGGAGCGATCACGGCCATCGCGATCGCGGCGATCGATACCGCACTTTGGGATCTGCGGGCGAAAAAGCAGAACCTGCCGCTGTGGAAGCTGGCCGGCGGCGCCAAGGATCGCTGCCCGCTCTACACGACCGAGGGCGGCTGGCTGCACATCGAGACGCAGGCGCTGGTCGACGACGCGCTGGGCGCAAAGGCCAAGGGCTTTCGCGGCTCGAAGGTGAAGATCGGCAGGCCGCACGGCTCGGAAGATCTTGCCCGCCTGTCGGCGGTGCGAAAGGCGGTCGGCGACGGCTACGAGATCATGACCGACGCCAATCAGGGATTTTCGATCGACGAGGCGATCCGGCGCGCCGCAAGGCTGCGTGAGCTCGACCTCGCCTGGATCGAGGAGCCGCTGCCGGCCGACGACATCGACGGGCATGTGCGATTGTCGAACTCGACGCCGACGCCGATTGCGATTGGCGAGTCGCTCTACTCCATCCGCCATTTCCGTGAATACATGCAGAAAGGCGCTTGCTCGATCGTCCAGGTCGATGTCGGCCGCATCGGCGGCATCACACCCTGGCTCAAGATCGCGCACGCGGCGGAGGCCTTCGACATTCCGGTCTGTCCGCATTTCCTGATGGAGCTGCATGTCAGCCTGACCTGCGCTGTTCAGAACGGCCGATATGTCGAGTACATTCCGCAACTCGACCAGTTAACTGGCAAGCATATGCGCATCGAGGATGGCCAGGCGCTGGCGCCCGACGAGCCGGGCATCGGCATCGACTGGGACTGGGACGCGGTCAAGGCCATGAGCATCGCCGAATTCACCACGGCGATCACCAGATAGGAGACGGGCATGCGGCGGATGGGAATGGTTCTGGGGCTGAAGCCGGAAAAGGTCGAGGAGTATGTCCGCCTGCATGCCGCCGTGTGGCCTGACGTGCTGACGATGATCTCGGCCTGCAACATCAAGAATTATTCGATCTACCTGAAGCGGCCGGAGAACCTGTTGTTCAGCACATTCGAATACCACGGTAGCGACTACGAAGCCGACATGGCCAAGATGGCGGCCGACCCGAAGACGCAAGAATGGTGGGCTGTCTGCATGCCTTGCCAGGAGCCGCTGGCGACGCGCAAGGAAGGCGAGTGGTGGGCCGAGATGGATGAGGTCTTCCATCATGACTGAAGGCGGTTTCGACCCTGCCTTGCTCGTCCAGTCCTGGCCCAAACCCTCCAAGCCCCGGCCGATAGTCACCTTCGGCGCCGGATCGATCGTCGGCGACGCGCATTTCCCGGCCTACCGGAAAGCAGGTTTTCCGGTCGCCGGCCTCTACGATCCGGACCACGCCAGAGCTGAAAAACTGGCCAGCCAATGGGGTGTGACAGCCTTTCGCTCGGCCGAGGAGGCTGCTGCCGTCGAGGGTGCGATCTTCGATCTCGCCACGCCGCCGTCGCGTCATGCCGATGTGCTGAAATCCTTGCCCAATGGCGCGGTGGCGCTGATCCAGAAGCCGATGGGCAGCAACCTTGCCGAGGCGACGGCGATCCTCGAAATCTGCCGCGCCATGAAGCTGCATGCGGCGGTGAACTTCCAGCTGCGCTTCGCACCGATGATGCTGGCGCTCAAGGACGCCATCGCCAAGGGTTGGCTCGGCGAGGTCGTCGACTTCGACGCCTGGCTGGCGCTGGCGACGCCGTGGGAGCTGTGGGAATTCCTGCTCAAGGCGCCACGCGTCGAGATCGCCATGCACTCAATCCACTATCTCGACTTGATCCGGCAGTTGCTCGGCGACCCCAGAGGTGTCCACGCCAAGACGCTTGGCCATCCCAACCATGCCGTGGCGCAGACGCGCACCAGTGCCATTCTCGACTATGGCGACACCGTGCGCTGCGCCCTGTCGATCAATCATGACCACAAGTTCGGCCGCCGGCACCAGGCCTGCGAGTTCCGCATCTGTGGCACCGAGGGCGCCGCCTATCTCAAGCTCGGCCTCAATCTCGACTATCCCACAGGCGAACCGGATGTGCTGGAGATCCATCCGAAAGGCGGAACGGACTGGGTCGCGGTGCCGCTCGCCGGCGAGTGGTTCCCCGACGCCTTCGTTGGCCGCATGGCCAATGTCCAGCGTTTTGCTATCGGAGAAGATGCTACGCTGATCAGTCCAGTTGAGGATGCGTGGAGCACGATGGCGCTGGTCGAGGCCGCCTATCAGTCGAGTGCGGCACCAGCGACACCGATCGCGGAAAGACCCTGATGGAACAGATCCAGTATTTCGAGGACTACGAGATCGGCTCCTCGCGCCTCACCGGCGGCCGCACCATCACCGAGACCGACTTCATCGTCCATGCCGGCCACACCGGCGATTTCTTCCCGCACCACATGGACGCCGAGTTCATGAAGACGACGCCATTCGGCCAGCGCATTGCGCATGGCACGCTGGTGTTCTCGGTCGGCATCGGGCTGACGGCAACCGTCATCAACCCCGTCGCGTTTTCCTATGGCTATGATCGGCTGCGCTTCATCAAGCCGGTGTTCATCGGCGACACGATCCGCACGCGCACCACCATCGCGGCCAAGGAAGACGATCCGAAGCGGCCGGGTTCAGGGCGGGTGATCGAGCGCTGCGAGGTGATCAACCAGCGCGGTGACGTGGTGCTCGCGGCCGACCACATCTACATCGTCGAACGCAGGCCGGCGCAGGGCTGAAGCCCATCGCAATGCCCGTGAGCCACGCCGTCAGGATTTTCGCGACAGGCCATCTTCCCTGATTGCGCTGACCAGCGTCTCGCTTCCTTCGCGCAGATGCTGCCTCAGAATTCTTGTGGCCTTGTCGCCATCGCGCCGCCGACAGGCGGCCAGCAGGTCGCGATGCTCCGTCTGCGAGCGGTTGCGATAGTCCAGGTTCGACAGCAGGATGCGGACGTAGCGATCGGCTGCATTGTGGTGGGCCTCGATCAGGCTGAGCAGTCGATGGTTGCCGCAGGCGTCGTAGAGAGCCAGATGAAAGTCCCCGTTCAGGGCCCCCAACGGCCGACATTGCGCTCCGCATCGATCTGATCGAGCACCTGTTCCGCCTCATCGAGCTTCTCGTCGGCGAGGCTGGGTACCGAGAGCCGGAGCGCCTCGCTTTCGAGCAGTTCGCGCAGGGCGTAGATTTCACTGATCTCGACGCTGTCCATCCGGGCGACCTGCGCGCCCTTTGTCGGGTGGATGGAAACAATGCCCTCGGCTTCAAGCTGGCGAAGGGCATCACGAATGGGCATCCGGCTGAAGCCGAGCTGCTCGGCCACCTCGTCCTGGCGCAGCGGAGTGCCTGCCTTGATGGTTCCATTGGCAATGGCCTCGCGCAGGACATTGGCGACCTGCTCGGCCACGGTCCGCGGTCCCTGCATCACGCTTTCCGCAAATCCTCGCAACCGACGCTCCCGTTCACATGGTGCCAGCGGAACCGAAGACTCCCCGAGTGGCTATAAGTATGCCCGTATACGCACACATTCAGCATCATTTTCGAGACTTGCCCGACCGAACGTGGCCGCTAACCTGCACGCCATCCTCGGCGCGCCGCAGCCGGCCATCGCCTCCGGCTTGCCGATGAAGGGCTGATCGACATCCTGGCGCAGCGCGGCAGCTTCGTCGCGCCGATCCGGGTGAGCGACGTCGAGGAAGCGCAGTTCATTCGCGAGGCGCTCGAGGTCTCCGTCGTGCAGAGACTGGACGGCCACGGCTCCGGCGGCTTGATCGCGGCAGGCAGGGTGAACCTTGCCCAGCAGGCCAAGGCGGTGGCCGAGGGCGACCGCGAGCTGTTCCTCGAACTCGACGAGGCCTTCCATCGCAACCTGTGCGAAGAGGCCGGCCTGCCCAAGAGCTGGCGGGTGATCCAGGTGGTCAAGCTGCAGATGGACCGTGTGCGCTATCTGAGCCTGCCCGAGCCCGGATACTTGGAAACGCTGCTCGCCCAGCATTTGGCGATCCTCGAGGCCGTGGAAATCGGCGAGGCAAAACAGGCAGGCGCGCGCATGGCGGCATCTGCGCGAAGTGTTGGGCACGGTGCAGCGGCTCAACGTCGCCCGTCCGGATCTCTTTGGCCAGTGATCCGTTGACCGCCGCTCATAGTGTCATTGGGTGAGGAGCCGCCCCAATCTTCACGCGGCCGCATGGCCGTCGCGCTGACGCTTCTCACGCAAGCCACTCTTTCACCGCCGGGCGGGAGAGAACCGCGCGCATCCTGTCCTCGGCATCGGCGACAGCCAGCGCCATTGGGGCACGGGTCGGGCCGCAATCGACGCCGATGACGCGGAAGGCCGCTTTCATGCCCGGCAGCACGCCGGTTTCCAGCAGCACCTCGACGAAGTCCTGCGAGACCATCTGCAGTGTTTTCGCTCGGGCCAGGTCGCCGGCACGGATCGCCTGATCCACCGCCACGTACAGCCTGCCAAGCAGATTGTAGGTGGTGCCGATGCCGCCATCGGTGCCAAGCATGCCGGCGGCGGCATAGATTTCGTCGAAGCCATAGTAGAACAATTTTTGCGGCTGCCGTTTGCGCAGCAGCGAATATTTGAACAGGTCGGTGGAGGTGTATTTGATGCCGACGACATTGCGCAGATCCAGCAACCGCACCAGCAGGCTGAGCGGCAATGGCCGGCCGGTCCGCAAAGGGATTTCGTAAACGATCAGCGGTAGATCCGTTGCCGCCGCCAGCGCCTGGTAATAGCCAAAGACCTCCTCGTCGGAGAACGGATAGGAATGCGGCGGTAGCGCCGACAGCGCGTGATAGCCGAGCTTTTGCGCCTGCCGCGCCAGACGGATGGAATCGCGCAGGTTCGGCATGCCGACATGGGCGATCAGCCTGACGCCGGTGCTTGTGGCGCCAGCGAACACCACCTCTTGCTGAACCAGCAATTCGTCCACCGTCAGCAGGCCGGATTCGCCGCTGCTGCCGCCGACATAGAGTCCCGCCAGGCCCTGGCGCAGGACATAGTCGCTGATGTTGCGCTGGCGCTGCGGATCGAATTCGCCGGCATCGCTCAGTCCGGTCATCAGGGCGGCATACATGCCCGCCAATTCCTTGGTCATTTGGGGATCCTCGGCCTTTCCAGGAGAGTCATGGGGTGGCATCGCCGGCATGATGGCAGGCGACGAGATGCTGGCCGGAGACGCCAGAGCCGAAATCGCGCACCTGCGGGTCTGCCCTGGTGCAAATGTCGGTGGCCATCGGGCAACGCGGATGGAAATGACAGCCGGGCGGCGGCTTCGACGGATCGGGTACGCCACCGCCGAGCACGATACGCCGGCGTGTGCCGCCAGCCTTGGGGTCCGGCACCGGGATCGCCGACAGCAGCGCGCTTGTATAGGGATGCAGCGGACTGCCGAACACCGCTGCTGTGGTGCCGATCTCGACGATCCGGCCCAGATACATGACCGCGACGCGGTCGCTGAGATAGCGGATCATCGACAAATCGTGGCCGATGAACAGATAGGTCAGGCCGAGGCGCGCCTTGAGGTCGTCGAGCAGGTTGACGATCTGCGCCTGGATGGAGACGTCGAGCGCCGAGATCGGCTCGTCGGCAATGATGAATTTCGGATTGGCTGCCAGCGCGCGGGCAATGCCGACGCGCTGGCGCTGGCCGCCGGAGAGTTCGAACGGGTAGCGGTTGCGCAGCGCTTCCCGCAAGCCGACCAGTGCCAGCAATTCGCTGACACGGACGTCACGCGTCGCCCGGGTGCCGATCTTCTGGGCGCGCAGCCCCTCGCCGATGATGCGCCCGACGGTCATGCGCGGATTGAGCGAGCCGAACGGGTTCTGGAAAACCATCTGCATGTCGCGACGGCGCTGCTTGAGCTCATCGCCTGTCGCGCCGGCATAGTCCCTGCCCTCGAAGAGGACGCTGCCGGCGCTCGGGCGCTCCAGGCCGAGCACGGCGCGGCCGGTCGTCGACTTGCCGCAGCCGCTTTCGCCGACCAGCGCCAGCGTCTCGCCGCGCAGCACCTCGAAGCTGACCCCATCAACCGCGTGCACAGCGCCGACCTGCCGCTTGAGCACACCGCGTCGGATGGGGAAATGCACCTTGAGATCGGAGACGACAAGCAGCGGTTCCTGCTTGGGCGCCGCTGCCGGTGCCGCGCTTGATGCGGCTGCCGGCGTGCGCGGTAATCGTGCCACCTCTCGCCAGCGCCAGCACGCGGTGGTGTGGCCGGCGCCGAGCGTTTCCAGCGGCGGTCTCTGCTCGCGGCAGCGCACCTCGGCATAATCGCAGCGCGGCGCGAAGGCGCAGAATGTCGGCGGCAGAGTGACGTTGGGTGGCGCGCCCTTGATCGGCACCAGCCTGGTGTTTGCCGCAGTCAGCGACGGAATCGAGTTCAACAGGCCGATCGTGTAAGGATGTGTCGTCGCCGAAAACAGCTCATCGACCGGTGCTTGTTCGACGATCGAGCCCGCATACATCACCGCAACGCGGTCGACGAAGCCGGCGACAAGGCTGAGGTCATGGCTGATCCAGATGATCGCCATGCCGAGCTGTTTTTGCAGGCGCACCACCAGTTCGACGATCTGCGCCTGGATGGTGACGTCGAGGGCCGTGGTCGGCTCGTCGGCGATCAGGATCGACGGTTTGCAGACCAGCGCCATGGCGATGCCGATACGTTGCAATTGCCCGCCCGAGAATTGGTGTGGAAAGGCACGCATGCGCTGCGGCGCGTTGGCGATGCCGACGAGGTCCAGCATGTCGAGCGCCTGACGTTCGGCCTCGGCCTCATTCAACCCCTGGTGCTCGCGCAGCGCCTCGGTCAATTGCAGGCCGATGCTCAGCACCGGGTTCAGCGACGACATCGGATCCTGGAAGATCATGGCGATGTCGCGGCCGCGTATCTGGCGCAAGTCGCTGTCGGGCATGGCCAGAAGATCGCGGCCACGAAACAGCGCTCGGCCTGCGGTGACGCGGCCCGGCGGCTTGCGGATCAGCCCCATCAGCGTCTGCACGGTGACCGACTTGCCCGAGCCGCTCTCGCCGACGATGGCCAGCGACTCGCCTTCGGCAAGCTCGAAGGAGACGTCGTTGACGGCATAGACGGAACTGTCCCGAGGCCCGAACTCGACGCTCAGCCCCTGAACGGAAAGCACCGCTTGCTGCCCGATCCACTTTGCGGTCCCGTCGATGGCAAGTGCGTCGGCGCCCATCATTTCGTGCTCCCGCCCATGATGTGCTGCGGGTCGAGCGCGTCGCGCAGGCCGTCGCCGACGAAGTTGATGCTCAGCACGGCGACCGCGATCATCGCGCCGGGCGGGATCCACATCCAGGGCTGGCTCTCAAGGATCGACAGCGTGCGGGCATCGCGCAGCATGTTGCCCCAGCTGGCAGCCGGCGCCTGCGCGCCGAGGCCAAGGAAGGACAGCGAGGCCTCGAGCAGGATGACTGTCGCAACGTCGAGCGTGATCGCCACCAGGATCGGGCTCAGCACATTGGGCAGGATATGCTCGAGGATGATGACCGAGGGCGAGGTGCCGAGTGAGCGCGCGGCGAGGACGAATTCCTGGTTGCGCAGCGCCAGGATCTCGCCACGCGTCAGCCGGGCGATGGACGGCCAGCTGAGCAGGCCAATGACCACCATGGTGTTGAGGATGCTGGGTCCGACCGCGGCGACAAAAGCGATGATGATGACCAGGCGCGGAAAGGTCAGCACCATGTCGATCAGGCCCATCAGGAAGAGGTCGACCTTGCCGCCGAAATAGCCGGCGACGCAGCCGATGAAAATGCCTATGGCCGCCGAGATTGCCACGGCGACGAAGCCGACCGTCAGCGAGATGCGACCGCCATAAAGGATGCGGGCAAAGATATCGCGGCCGGTGCCGTCGGTACCCAGCCAGTGGCCGCCGCCCGGCGGCTGATTGCGGCCGCGCAGGTCGATGTCGTTGGGGCCATAGTGCGCGATCAGCGGCGCCAGTGCGCAGGCGAGCACGACGATGGCGAGCATGACCAGCCCCAGCGTCGCCAGGCGGTGGTTGAGGAAGCGGCGCGCTGCCTCGCTCCACAGGCCGCGCGAGGCGCCGGAGGCAATCGTCAAGTCGGCGGCGGTGGCGTCAGTCATAGCTCACCCTAGGGTCGAGCACGCTGTAGGCAAGGTCGGTCGCGAGGTTGGCCAGCATCACGATGATGGCGGTGATCAGCACATAGCCCATGATCACAGGGCTATCCCTGTTCACCACCGCATCGATGAACATCAGGCCGATGCCCGGCCACTGGAAAATGGTCTCGATCACCACCGAGCCGCCGAACAGGGTCGGCAAGGTCAGCCCGAAGACGGTGACCAGCGGGATCAGCGCGTTGCGCAGGCCGTGGCGTAACGTGATCGTGCTGGGCCGCAAGCCCTTGGCCCTGGCGGTGCGCATATAGTCCTGGTTCAGTACTTCGAGCATGCCGGCGCGGGCATAGCGCATGAAGATCGCGGCGCGGAACAGCGCGAGTGCGGCAGCCGGCAGAATCAGATGCCTGAGATTGTCGACGAGCGAGAAGCTGTCGCCCGCCGTCGAAATGCCCGACGACGGCAGCCAGCGCAGTTCCAGCGCAAAGACGTAGACGAGCAGCAATCCCATGAAGAAATCCGGGATCGACACGCCGACGAAACCGCCCAGCGTCAGCGAATAGTCCGTCAGCCGGTATTGCCTGAGCGCCGAGATCACCCCCAGCGTGGTGCCGATGATGAAGGCGACGAGCAGCGCCACCCCCATCAGTTCCAGCGTCATCGGCAGGCGCTCACCGATGATGTCGCCGACACTGCGGCCATTGACGAAGGAGCGGCCGAGATTGCCGTGCAGGATCTGGCCGATCCAGTTGAGGTATTGGACGTAGAGTGGCTGGTCGAGGCCGAGTTCGCCGCGACGCATCGCGATCAGAGCCTCGCTCGATGGCGCCTCCGCCGTGATCATCGCCAGCACGGCGTCGCCCGGCATGGCGTGCGCGATGCCGAAGACGATGACAGTGACGCCGAACAGCACAGGGATGCTGAGCAGCAGCTTTCGCAGGAGATAGCTGAGCACCGGCCTCTCCTATCGTTGAAGGCGGCTGTTGAGGCGATGGGGCATGAGGTTCCAGAGCTGATGCCCCACCGATGAGGACGTCTACGCAGGGGCCTATTTCGCCACTTCCCACTTCTCGACTTCGTTGTAGACGGGGTGGTTGAAGATCACGAGCGGCTGTTCCTTGAAGTGCTGTGGCAGGCCGACGATGCGGTTGTTGAAAGCCAGTGGCCGCACCTCGTTCCACAGCCAGGCCTTTGGCAGCTCCTGGTTGAGTATACGCGAGGCTTCCTGGTAGCTCTCGGCGCGCACCGCGCGATCGTTCGATTCCAGCCCTTTGTTGAACAGTTCGTCGACCTTGGGGTTGCAGTAGCCAAAGCCGAGCGGCTTGGCGCCGCAGACCACCAGCGGCGAGCCCAGCGAGGGATCGAGCCCCATGCCGTTGGCGAAGAAGCCCATCTGGAAGCTGCCGTCGGCATAGACCTGGTTGATCGCCGCCGGATCGAGCAGGCGCGGTTCAATGTTGACGCCGACGGCGGCCAGATAGCTCTGGATGGCGGTGACGGTGTCGACGTTCATCTGGTCGGAATAATAGTAGATGAAATCCACCTGCTGGCTGGCGTCCCAGCCGGCATCGGCAAGCAGCTGCTTGGCCTTGTCGGGATTGTAGTCGTAGGGCTCGAGATCCTTGGCGCGCGCCCAATCTTGCGGGAACAGCGTGTTTAGAAGCTCGCCGGCGCCCTGCTTGACCGTCTCGATGATCGCCTTGCGATCGATGGCGTAGAGCATCGCCTGTCGCACGCGCACGTCAGCGAAGCGCTTGTTCTCCAGATTGAACTGCAGGTAGGTCGGCAGGCCGGCGGAGAATTTCGGCAGCACCGTCAGGTAGTCGAGTTTCTGCAGCCGGGCGAGTTCGGAGATGGGCACGCCGCCGCCCTCATAGGACATGGCGTCGACCTCCTGCGTCTCGAGTGCGGCGATGATCGGCGGCACGTCCTTGTAGATCTGGTAGATGATGCGGTCGAGCTTGGGCGCACCGAGGAAATAATCGGGATTGCGGTCGACCTCGACATACTGGTCGCTCTCGTATTTCTTCCAGATGAACGGACCGGTGCCGACGCGGTTGACCCAGAAGGCGTTGCCCTTGATGTCGCCGGGCGCGACCTTGCCGAGAATGTGTTCGGGAAAGATGCTGATGGCGATAAGCTGCAGCTCGACCCATAGCGGCTTGGCGCTGTCGAGTTCGATCTGGACGGTCATGTCGTCAATCGCCTTGACCCCGGCAAGCGAGGAGGCCGAGCCATCCTGGAAAGCCTTGTACCCAGCCACTGCGCCGAGCTTCTGCGCCCAGGGCGAGCCAACCTTGGGGTTGGCATAAAGGTTGAGGCTGAACACTACATCCTTGGCGGTGAAGGGCGTGCCGTCATGCCATTTGACGCCATGGCGCAGGCTGAAGACATAGGTCTTGCCGCCATCCGGCGTCTTCCAGGTTTCGGCCAGCATCGGCTGCACGCCGTCGCCTGTCCATTTGATGTGGACGAGGCCCTGCAGCACCGTCTCGTCCAGCCGGTGGCCGCAGGTGGTGTGCAGCGTGCCCATCTCGATGCAGCCGGTGCGCATGGCGGAACGGAACGTGCCGCCTCCCTCGGCCTTGGCGGCCACGGCGGCAAACATCAACGCCAGCGCCGGCACAAGGCTCATCAACAGTCGTCTCATGGAATTCTCCTCCCGTTGCTTTCCGCCGGCCGAAATCGGGGCGATGCCCCTGCTCCAGGCCTGCTCCCGCGTCAGACCCTCGTCTGTCGCGCCGACCGCCGCACCATCGGCTGGCGGCGGCCTCCTCCAACCCTTCCGTCCCGCAAGTCCTCACTTGCGGCGACTGGTCTAATAGCTTAAAAGGTAGACCATGCACAATATGCCGGTTCGAAAAAAATTGTCCGATGAAGTCCGCCTCCGCCTGGAGGAGATGATCCGCGACGAGGTCTATCCGGTCGGCGCCTCGCTGCCGTCCGAGCGCGACCTGATGTCGATGTTCGATGTCGGCCGCCCCTCGGTGCGCGAAGCGCTGTTTGCGCTGGAGAAAATGGGACTGGTGCGCATCAACAGCGGCGAGCGGCCAAAGGTGACGCGGCCGACGCCGCGCAACATGCTGGAGCAACTGACCGGCACGGCGCATCTGTTGATGGACCAGCCCGACGGTATTGGCCATTTCGAGCAGTTGCGGCTGTTTCTCGAAGTCTCGATCGCGCGCCATGCCGCCGAGGTGGCGACGCGCGAACAGGTCGAGGCGCTTGCGGCGGCACTTGCCGAGAACGAACGCGCCATTCCGCGCGCCCGTGCCTTCGCCGTCACCGATGTCGCCTTTCACCGGGTGCTGACCGCGATTCCCGGCAACCCGATCTTCCTCGCCGCGCACGAAGCGCTGGTGGAATGGCTGATCAACCAGCGCATCCACATGGCCAACACCGAAGTCGAGAACCGCAGGAGCTTTGCCGGCCACAAAAACGTATTCGAAGCCATCGAGCAGCATGATCCGGAGGCGGCCGGCCGAGCGATGCGCGAGCATCTGGAAAACGCCCGCCGCAAGTTCAATTCGAGCCTTGCGAAATCGGACTAGACGCGCCCGTGCAGCCAGCGTCTCTCGAACTTAAATCAGCAGCACGAAACCGTGCTTGACCGCTGCGGCCAACAGCCTGTTGCACTGATCAAACCGGCTTCGGAGGCTGGCTCAATGCTTCCTACCGTTAGCCACCGAAGCGTGGTTCAGCAACGCCCTTGATGCCAAGGCCGGTGATGGCGAACAGGCTGCCGCGCAAAACGCCGTCGCCGGGAAAACGCGGCAGCGGCGGCTTGGCCATCGAGGTGACGTAGAGGGTGTCGAGCTTCGGTCCGCCGAACATGACGCTGGTGATCTTCTTGACCGGCATGTCGATAACGCGGTCGATGCTGCCATCCGGCGCGTAGCGCACCAGCCGGCCGTCATAGACCAGCGCATTCCACAGATAGCCCTCGGCATCGACAGTCGAGCCGTCAGCCGCACCGCCCCGGCTGGTGTCGACACGCACGAAGGTGCGCCGGTTGGTGGCGGCACCGGTGGCAATATCATAATCATAGGCCCAGATCTCGCCGGTCCAGGTGTCAGCAAAATAGAAGGTACGGTCGTCGGGGCTCCAGCATGGACCGTTGGAGCAGATGATGCCGGAATCGATGCGGGTGACGGAGAAATCCGGATCGAGCCTGTAGAGGCCGCCGGACGGCCCCTCTTCCATCGTATCCATTGAGCCGGCGAAGAAGCGGCCGCGCCGGTCGACCTTGCCGTCGTTGAGCCGGTTCATCGGCTTGTCCGGCTCCGGGTCGTGGATCAGCGTCACATCGCCGGTGGCGAAATCGAGCAGATGGAAGCCGCGCTGCAGCGACACCACCGCACCGTTGCCGTCCTTGCGCAGCGCCATCGAGCCGATCTTCATCGGCACGTCCCAGGACCGTATCTCGCGCCCGTCGGAGGTCGCCCGAAACACGCGTCCGTCGAAACTGTCTATCCAGTACAGGCGCTCCTGTTCGACATCCCACAGCGGTCCCTCGCCCAGCGTAGTCTTCACGTCCACAACGACTTCGATCTTCATGCCGTCCTCCTCGGGTATTGGCGTCACGCAGCGATTGGTCTGGCGGCGTCAGAAAGCGACCTTGTCGCCGCCCTTCAATGACAGGATCTCGCGCGCCTCGTCGGGCGTCGCCACTTCCATGCCGAGCCCCTCGATGATCTTGCGGGCCAGCAAGACCTGCTCGGCGTTCGATTTGGCAAGCTTGCCCTTGCCCGCCCACAGACTGTCCTCCAGCCCGACGCGGATGTTGCCGCCAAGCGCCGCCGATTGCGCGGCGATGCGGAGCTGGCTGGCGCCGGCGCCCAGCACCGACCAGCGGAACTGGTCGCCGAACAGCCGGTCGGCGGTGCGCTTCATATGCGCGACGTCTTCGGGATGGGTGCCGATGCCGCCAAGCAACCCGAACACCGACTGCACGAAGAAAGGCGGCTTCACCAGCCCGCGGTCGGCGAAGTGGGACAGGTTGTAGAGATGGGCGATGTCGTAGCACTCGAACTCGAAGCGCGTGCCGTTGTCGTAGCAAGTCGCCAGAATGTACTCGATGTCCTTGAACGAATTGCGGAAGACGAGATCGCGCGTCGCTTCCAGATGCGGCTTTTCCCAGTCGAACTTGAAGGTCTCGTATTTGTCGGCGAGGTGATAGAGCCCGAAATTGATCGAACCCATGTTGAGCGAGGCGACTTCGGGTTTGAATTGGGCGGCCGGGCGCACGCGCTCCTCGACCTTCATGTAGGGGCTGCCGCCGGTGGTGATGTTGATGGCGGCGTTGGTGCCTTGCTTGACGCGCGGCAGGAAGCGGGCAAAGGCCTCGGGCGTCTGGTCGGGCTTGCCGGTTTCCGGGTCGCGGGCATGCAGATGCAGAATCGCGGCACCGGCTTCGGCCGCGGTGATCGCCTCCGACGCGATCTGGTCGGGCGTGATCGGCAGATAAGGCGACATGGTCGGCGTGTGAATGGCGCCCGTCACCGCGCAGGTGATGATGACCTTGCCCCTGGTCTGCGGGGCGCCGGTCTTGCGGCTGGTTTCGCTCATTGTCCGTACTCCTGATCCGATTTTTTCTTGTGCGCCGCCAGCGCCATCAGCCTGCGGTCGCGCCACACCTGCCGTTCGCCGAGACTCTCGCGCGGCAGGCGTTCGCGCCGGTCGGCCTCAACGGTTTTCATCACCTCGCCCGCCCAGTCGACGCGGCGCAGCATCTGCGGAAAAATGTTCGAATAGATCGACTGATAGCGCTCGACATAGTCGCGCACGCCGCCAGGCGCATTGAGATCGATGGTCTCGAACGGACCCATGAACGACCACCGCAGCGCAAGCCCGTCGCGGATGCCGATATCAACATCCTCGACGCTGGCGTAGCCGTCGGCGACGAGCCGGAAAGCCTCTTCGAGCAACGCCCCTTGCAGGCGGTTCATGATGAAGCCGTCGAGCTCGCGCTTCATCACCAGCGGCGCGTGGCCGGCGTCGATGAGGAAGGCGCGAGTCCTCTCGAGCGTCTCGGCAGAAGTCCACGGTGCCGGCACGACCTCGGCCGCAGGAATGAGATAGGGCGGATTGATTGGGTGCACGACCAGACAGCGATGCCGGCCCTGCAGATGGTCGGTGAATTTCGACGGCAACAGCGCCGAAGTGGAGCTGGCGATGACTGCCTGCGGATCGGCAAGTCTGTCAATCAGGGAAAACACCTCCCGCTTCACCTCGAGGTTTTCAGGCGTGTTCTCCTGAATATGGGCCGCACCAGCCAGCGCCTCTGCCAGCTCGGCGACAATGGTGATCCGGTCAAGCACGGCGTCGATCGCCTGTCCTCGCAGCAGGTCGTTCGCGGCGAGATCGCCGAGCACGCCGGCGATATAGTCGCGGGCGCCACCGGTCGCGGCCGGCGACTGGTCCCACATCCGTACATTATGGCCGGCGCGGGCGAAGCTGATCGCCCAGGCCCGCCCGATGAACCCGCTTCCGACGATCGCGACATTGGCCATGGATAGGCTCCTCAAAGTGTTTCGACGTTGCCGTCGACGCCGAGCGACTGGCCGGAAATGTTGATCCCCGCATCGGAGAGCAGGAAAGCGACCATCGCAGCGACATCATAGGGGCTGGTCATGCGGCGCAGCGAGATATTCTGGAGATAGCGATCCGTCATCTCTTCGTGGCTGATGCCGACCTGCTTGGCGCGTGCCGATATGACACCTTCGATGCGCGGTCCCTCGATGATGCCGGGCAGGATAGCGTTGACTCTGATGCCATGCGGCCCAAGCTCCTTGGCGAGGCTCTGCGTGAAACCGATGACCCCGAACTTGGCCGCCGAGTAGGGCGTGCGGAAGGCGTAGCCATGGCGGCCCGCCGCCGACGACATCGACACGATCGAGCCGCCGCCCGCCGCCTTGATCAGCGGCACGGCGCGCCGGGCGCACAGGAACTGGCCGGTCAGGCAGATGTCGATGCAGCGCCGCCAGTCGGCCGGCTCGATCTCGTCGACACCGCCGGTCGGCCCGGCAATGCCGGCATTGTTGATCAGCGCGTCGAGTCCGCCGAGCTTTTCCTTCACAGCCTCGAACAGCCGGTCGACATCTTCGTCGCGCGAAACGTCCGCCTTCACAGCGGCGACCAGATCGATCTTGCCGGGAGCGGCGGCCAGCGCCTCATCGGAAACGTCGCAGACGACGATGCGGGCGCCGAGCCGCGACAGCGTGTCGGCTATGGCAAAACCGATACCGCCGGCGCCTGCCGTCACCAGCACGCGCTGGCCTTTCAGCCCGGTCAGAAAGTCGTCCGCCGATGCCGGCGCCCTTGTGCTCATCGTCCTGTCCTTCTCATTGCAGCCGCCGTTCGCGCAGCGCCATGACGGCGCCCAGAACGACCAGCCCGTAAAGAATTGCCCTTGTGGCATAGGGAAGCGTGGTGCCGGCCAGCAGCATCTGCAACGCCGTCAGCAACAACACCCCGCCAAGCATGCCGAGATAGTGGCCGCGCCCGCCGGTGATCAACGCCCCGCCGACCACCACCACGGCGATCGACGGCAACAGATAGTCGTCGCCCATGCCAAGGCTCGCCTGACCGGAAAAACCGGTCAGCATGATGCCGACAACAGCCGCGCAGACGGCCGAGAGCATGTAGACCAGGATCAGTGTGCGCTCGACGCCGATGCCCGACAAGCGCGCCGCGCGCAGCCCGTTGCCGATGCCGTACACCCTGCGCCCGAACGGCGTGCGGCCGAGCAGCAGCACTGCCGCCACGACAAAGACGACCATCAGCAGGACGATCGGCGTCAGCAGGCCGCCGAGCCTGGCCGTCATGAACCAGCGCAGCATCGGTGATGAAAATCCGGCCGGCGTTCCTTGCGAATAAAGCAGCGCGCAGCCTTGCAGGATGCCGTTGGTGGCAAGCGTCATGACGATCGGCGAGATGCCGAGATAGACGATGCCGAAGCCATTGGCGAAGCCGATGGCGCAGGCCATCATCAGCACGACCGGCAAGGCGTAGACAAGCGCCGCGTCGGAGCCGTTGACCATGCCGGCCAGGATGATGCCGGAGATACCGATCGTCCACGGCACGGAGAGGTCGAGGCCGCCGGTCAGGATGACGGTTCCCTGCCCGAGCGCCAGGACGGCGAGGAAGGACGACAGCACGAGCAGCGAATTCCAGTAGCCCGGATTGAGGATGGCGCGGCCGAGCCAGATCTGCGTGACAACCACGATGACCAGCAGGCAGACATAGGCCGGCAGCGCATAGCGCAGCGTCTCCGCGTTGCGCAGATGGAAGGCAGGGCGCGGCGATGCCGGACTGCGCTGGCCATGCGATGGCTCGGCGATCTTGAGACGCCTGTCCACGCGCTCGAGCTGCGAGGGCAATATGCCGGCGCGCCAGGCGGCAAGCCGGGCGCGCGCGGCGCGCAATTGCACGGCAAGCACCGATGCGTGGGAGATGGAGCCGGCAAGTGCGGCCAGCACGAGAATGGTGCCTTCGGCGATCGTCGAATAATAGGCCGACACATTGAGCACCAGCAGGATGTTCACCACGATCATCAGGATATAGGCGCCGAAGACAGAACCCACCGGGCCGCCTTGTCCGCCGCCGAGGCGCGTACCGCCGACGACGACCGCCGCGAACATCGACAAAAGCAGCGGATTGCCGACCAGCGGATCGCCACTGCCGGTTTGGGCGCTGATGAACACGCCGGCCAGGCCATAGCAGCCGCCGGCGATGACATAGACGGCAAAGCGCACGAGCACGACATTGATGCCGACAGAAGCGGCCGACTCTGTATCGCTGCCGACCGCATAAAGTGCGGTGCCGAAGCGGGTTCCCTTCAGCCAGAACCAGGCGAGCAGGACGACGCCGATCAGCACCAGGGGCATCGGCAGCCAGCCGGTGATCGCGTCACCGAGATAGAATGTGCCGAGATCGGGGGACACGAAGCCACCGGGCTTGTCCATCACCAGCAGCGTCACGCCTTGCAGGATGAACATGGTGGACAGCGTGACCACGATCGGCTGCATGCGCAGCACCGCAATGAAGAAGCCGTTGAACGCGCCCACCGCCATGCCGACGCCGATGCCGACGGCGGTCCACAAGATGATGCTGGCGCCTGGCGCCATCGGGTCCATGCTCGATGCCAGCACGGCATTGACCAGCGATATCACCGCGCCGGCGGACAGGTCGAAGCCGCCCGACAGGATCACGATGGTCTGGCCGATCGCCGCGAGCGCGGAGGTCGCGCCACCGCTCGACAGGAACGACACATCGAAATAGGTCAGCGGACCGGCGCTGATCCAGTCGACGACGAAAAGCAGGATCGCCAGGACGATCGCGGCGATCAGCGCGCCGCGGTTGCGCATCAGCGCACGGCGCAGACCGAAGCCGCCCGAAACAGGAGATGAAACCGCTGCGCTGCTCATGCGGCTTCCCCAGCATGCCCGAGCGCTGGGCGCATGATGGCCGGCTCGGTGATGGTGTCGCCTTCGAGTTCGGCCGCGATGCGCCCGTCATAGAGAACCAGGACCCGGTCGCATTGGTGGACGAGTTCGGGAATCTCCGTCGAGTGCAGCAGGATCGAACCGCCCGAAGCCACGTAGTTTCGCATCATCACATAAAGCTCGTGCTTGGTGCCGACATCGATGCCGCGGGTGGGATCGAACAACAGCAGGATGCGGCTCTGCGCCACCAGCCATTTGGCGATGGCGATCTTCTGCTGGTTGCCGCCGGAAAACGCGCCGGCCCGCGTCCACAGCGCGCGGCGGTCGACCTCGACAGTGGCGAATGCCGCCTCGACGGAGCGGGTTTCGGCCTGCGCGTCGACAAGGCCTAGCCGTGTGAAGCGCGATATCACGGGAAGCGTGGCGTTCTGGCTGCCCGACAGTTTCAGGAACAGGCCTTCGGATTTGCGATCTTCGGGCACCAGGCCGATCGCCATGTTGGGCAGCAAGGCATCGGCGGGCGAGCCGAACCAGACCTTGCGGCCATCGACGAGGATGTGGCCGCGAGTGATTTCGGCCATGCCGAAACAGGCCAGAAACAGATCCTGCTGGCCCATGCCCTGCAATCCGGCAACACCTAGGATCTCGCCTTTGCGCAGGTCGAAGCCGGCGCCGTCGAGCTTGCGCCCGACCTTGAGGTCGCGCACGCCCAGAACCGGCGGACCGAAGGCCTGGGCGCCGTCGGGCTTGGGCGGGAAGGTCTGCTCGATGCTGCGGCCGATGATCTTTTCGATGACGTCGCCATCCGAGACGTCGGCAACCGGCGCGGTAACGATGTGGCGGCCGTTTCTCAGGATCGTCAGCATCTCGCAAAAGGCGCGGACTTCTCGCATGCGATGGGTGATGAAGACGATGGTGGTGCCCGCCGCCTTCAGCCTGGCGATGATATCACCCAGCCATTCGACGTCGCGGCCGGCGAGCGTCGAGGTCGGTTCGTCGAGCAGCAGGATGCGCGGCTTGCGGTAGACGGCACGCGCGATTTCGATCTTCTGGCGCACCGAAAGCTCGAGCTCGCTCACCTCGGCATCGAGATCGACGGAAAAACCGAGATCGTCGATGTGGCGGCGGACAGCCTTGCGGGCGGCACGGCGGCGGATCAGGCCGGAGACGCCGACGGGAGCGTACGGCAAAAGCATATTGTCGAGGACGGAAAGATCGCGCACCAGGGTCATCTCCTGGAACGCCGTCTGCACGCCCAGCGCGTGTGCTGCGCGCGGTGCGCCGTAAGCGATCTCCTTGCCGAAGACACGGACATGGCCTTCGCTTGGCCGGACCAGCCCGGACAGCAGCTTCACCAGCGTCGACTTGCCGGCTCCGTTTTCACCGAGCAGCGCATGGACGCTGCCGGGCGCGATCTCGAACGACACACCGTCCAGCGCGACGGTCGGGCCGAACGCCTTGCTGATGCCGTCAATCTCGATGGCGGGAACCTTGGAGTGTTCTGTCATTGTCCTCGATCGCCGAGCTTGGGGCAGACGATGCGCGGACAAGACTGTCCGCGCATCGTCGCGATCGCCTTGGGAGGCTCAGTCTTCAGGCTGTCCGACGAGGGCAGCGGCCAGGCCGACCTCGGGTGCCTGGTCCGAGAAGATCGAGGCAAACCAGCCGGGATTGGAGACCAGCGACGGCTTGAAGGCGTTGCAGCCTGCCTTCATCTCCGCCCATGTGCCTTCGTCGCACAGCTTGATCGTCTCATTGGTGACGACCGGCAGCGGCAGGATAGTGGTCTTCGGCACGTCCTTGCCTTCGATCGCCTCGACGGCAAGCTTCAGCGCCAGCGCGCCGGAATAAGGCGGCGAGGCATAGGAAATGCGTTGCGCGCCTGCCGGTGCATAGGGCGGCGCCGCACCTTCGACTTCGGTCCCCTCCGGCAGCATCTGGATGCGACCACCATTGGAGCCTTCGCCGGCACAAGGCAGGAGTTCGCTGGTCTTCTTACCGGCCTCGAGCTGCATCGAGTTGGCGGTGAAGCAGCCGACCTGCATCCACAGCCCGTTGATGTCGTCCCAATTGCGGGTGCCCAGGATCTTCGAAAGCTCGGTGCGGGCAACCGCCTGGCTCCACATGCCGACAGCCTCGCCGACGATCTTGATGTCAGGGTATTTGGCGAAGACTTCCTTGGCGGCCTTTGTCCGTTGATCATCGACGGATGTTCCCGGAACACCCGTGACGGCGATGATGTTGCCCTTGCCGTTGAGCTTCTTGACCAGCCATTCGGCGGTCACCCTGCCCGCTTCCAACTGGTCGATGTGGACGTTGTAGGCGCATGGCTCGGTGATCTCGGCGTCGTAGGCAAAGACCTTCACGCCCTTGTCGCAGGCATTCTTGACGACCTGATTGAGCGCGGTCGGCGAGATCGGGTACACGACGATCGCCTCGGCGCCGCTTTGCACCATTGCGTTGATCTGCTGAATTTGGCGTTGCGCATTCGGCCCGGCGACCTGGACCTGCAGGTCGACCTTGTCGGCCAGGCTCTTGTGAGCGGCCATGGCCTTGACCATGTTGGCCGCCTCCGCCTGCCAATCATTGCCGATGTAGCTCATGCTGAGAAAAATCTTGTGCTTCTCGGCTGCCTGCGCGCCCGACAGCCCAAGGGCGCATAAAGCCATGCCGGCCAGCAGCGCGAGCCGCCGGACTTTCAATCCGATACCCATATGAAACTCCTCCCGATCCGAACGACCGAATGCCTCCCAAGGGCACGAACGTAACCCTTGCCATTCGATGCCGGCGACCGTAACACTATTTGATCAAAGATCAATGATGAAATCGCTTAATATCAAAACCAGGGGTCTGAGCGCTTGACGCGGCATGTTGAACCTTGCATTCCGGACACCAGAGTGGTTCCGCGTCTCTGTGAAACGCGGAACCATTCTGCCTCTTTGCTTCGGCGCAATTCCGGACGGAAAGCCGTTTCACACTTTTCCTGGAATTGCTCTGGCGGTAGCGTCGCCCTTGGGCGGGAAGGTTGACGGGAGATGGCTCGATCGGCGTACAGAAAGCCAGGGGTCGAGATCACACCCCTGTCCAGGGAAACCCTGCAGGACAGGGTCTATCGCCATGTCACCGAATTGATCCTCGACGGCAGCATCGTGCCGGGCGAGATGGTAACGGTTCAGAGCCTTGCCGATGCTTTTGGCGTCAGCCCGATGCCGGTCAGGGAAGCGCTGCGGCGCCTGACGGCAGCCAACGCGCTGATGGTGGTTTCAGGCCGCTCGATCGGCATTCCGGCACTCAGTCGCGCGCGCCTCATCGACCTCAGGAGTGTCCGGTTCGAGATCGAGGCGATCGCGGCCGCATGGGCGGCGGAGCGCATGGACGACCAGGCCGTAGCGCAGTTGCGCCAGCATCTGGATGCGCTCGAACAGGCCAATGCCGCCGGCGACGTCAAATCCTATCTGCGCGCCAACTACGCCTTTCATTTCTCGATCTATCGGGCGGCCGGTTCCGAGAACATGCTCAACATCATCGAGAACCTTTGGCTGCAGATCAGCCCCTACTTCAACATGCTGCACGATTCGGGAAACTACTCGACCGCCAACGAACACCACCAGGAGATGTTCGCGGCACTGCGTAACCGGGACGTGGAAGCCGTCAGGGCCGCAGTCCGCGCCGACATCGACGCCGCTTTCGACGTGCTGGCCGATCTTTTGAAGTAGTGCTCGAACTCCCCGGTCTCACGGCTTCTGTCCAAAGAGCGGCTCGTAAGCCGCCGCAGAAAGCCATCACGAATTACCATTCCATCAAGGTAGCGGCCGCAACAACAGGCGATGCGCGGCAATGACATTGCCGGCGCTTGCCTATTTGGTATGCTGGTATAATATGTACCTCACATAGCGTGTCTCTGGAGGTTACGCTGTGCTCGTGTGGCAAGCCAAGCCGATCGTGTTTTTGGGAGGAAATACCATGAGATTTGTAACTGTGGCGGCGCTCGCCGGCGCCGCAATGGTAGGCGTTGCCGTGTTGCCGGCAATGGCATCACCGGACGCGCCGGTCATCGCGCTCGCCAACGCCTATTATGGCAACACCTGGCGGCACCAGATGGTGGAAGCGTTCGAAGCCTCCGCCAAGGAAGCCAAGGCCGCCGGGCAGATCGCCGATTATATCGTCATGAACGGCGATGGGTCGGTGGCGCAGCAAAACAGCCAGATCGCGGAGCTGATCCTCAAGAAGGTCGACGTACTCGCCGTCGATGCCGCCTCGGAAACGGCGGTCAATGGCATCATCGAAAAGGCCTGCAAAGCCGGCATCATCGTCATCTCTTTCGATTCGGTGGCCTCGGCGCCCTGCAACTACCAGCTCAATTTCGACTTCAAGGGCTACAAGGCCACCCAGGCCGAGGCCGTCTTCAAGATGCTCGGCGGCAAGGGCAACATCCTGCAGGTGCGCGGCGTGAAGGGCTCGGCGCCCGACAACGACATGTTCAACGCGCAGCAGTCGGTGCTGGCGAAGTATCCCGATATCAAGGTGGTCGCGACCGTCTATGGCCAGGCGACCGCCTCGGTAGCGCAGGCGGCGATCGCCAATGTGCTGCCCTCATTGCCGCACGTCGACGCCGTGCTTGGCCAGGGCGGCAGCGACGATGTCGGCATCGCGCAGGCCTTCGTTCAGTATGGCGGCGACTACGCCGGCAAGATGCCGATCATCGAAGGCGGCGGCGGCACCGACTTCGTCAAATGGTGGGCGGATGAGAACGCCAAGAACGGCTACCAGACTGTGTCCATGAACACCACGCCAGGCATCGGCGGTGCTGCCTTCTGGCTCGGCCTGTCGCTGCTGAAAGGCGCCCAGGCGCCCAAGCTGATGATCATGCCGGTGGCGACGGTCGATGCCGGCAACCTCAAGGAATACGCCAAGCTGCCAGGCGGCCAGATCATCAGCCCAAGCTATTCGCTGGACTGGGTCAAGCAGAACCTGCTGAGCAAGTAACGCGAACCAGCGCTACAGGATCGGGCGGTGCCGGAGCACCGCCCGATCGTCGCCGTCGAAGAAACGGAGGACGAATGTCCCAGTCTGCCGTCGCCGATCAGGACAGGGCCGCGTTGGCGGCGCTTGCCGCCCCCGTCCGGCAAAGTGTCGTTTCGCTCACCGGGATAACCAAGAGCTTTGGCCCGACGCTCGCCAACGCAGGGATCGACCTCTGCGTCGGTGCCGGCAATGTGATCGGGCTGGTCGGCGGCAACGGCGCTGGAAAATCGACGCTGATGCGTATCCTGTGCGGCGCGATGTGGCCGACCCTAGGCTCGATTTCCTTCGCCGACGCACAGGTGAACTTCGCCGACTACGGCACCGCCGAGGCGCAGCGGCAAGGCATCCGCATGGTGCATCAGGAGCTTTCGCTCTGCGCCAACCTTTCGGTCGCCGAGAATTTCTTTCTGGAAACGCCTCAGGATGCGGCGGCCCGACCGGGGTGGAGAACGGTTTACAGGGCTCGGGCCCGCGCAGCACTCGACGCTGTCTTTCCAGGCAACGGCATCGATGCCGACGCCGAAGTCGGCCACCTCTCCATCGCCGAACGGCAGATGGTGGAGATCGCGCGCGCCGCGGCAACGCCCGGCGTCAGGCTGATCGTGCTCGATGAGCCGACATCGTCGCTCGATCTCGACCGCTCCAAGCAACTGAGAGCCTTCATTCGCGAACGGGCGAAGGCAGGGCTTGCCTTCATCTTCATTAGCCACAAGCTGCAGGAGATCATCGACATCGCCACCGAGATCGTGGTGCTGCGCAACGGCCGCACCGCGTGGCAGGGCGAGGTCGCGGACGCCTCGATCGGCGGACTGGTGCAGTTGATGGGCGGCGATGCCAATCCGGTGCACCAGCACGCCGTCTCCACCGCCTCCGCCCAGGATGTGCTGGTGCGGCTCTCCGGCCCGCTGACATCAGAACTCGGCCGCGACATCGAGATCGTGCGCGGCGAGATCGTCGGGCTGGCCGGCCTCGAAGGCAGCGGGCAGAAGGAGCTGCTGCATGGGATCTTCAGTCCCCACGCCAAGCAAAACGGCACGGTCACAAGACATGCGCAGGCCGGCTTCATCGCCGGAGACCGGCAGAAGGAAGGCGTGTTCCCGCTGTGGAGCGTGCTAGGAAACATCAGCATCGGCGCACTGGCCCGCCGCCCGGCGCTGGGCCTGGTTTCCGATCGCGCCAACCGCGAGATGGCCGCTGGTGCCGCCAGCAAACTGCGGCTGGACGACAGCCGCTTCCAGTCCAACATCACCGAACTCAGCGGCGGCAATCAGCAAAAGGCGCTGGTCGCCCGAGCGCTGGTCGCCGACACCCCGATCATCCTGCTCGACGACCCGACGCGCGGCGTCGACATTGCCACCAAGCAGGATTTCTACCGGCTGTGCAACGAGATCGCGCGCAGCGGCCGCGCACTGGTCTGGCATACGACCGAGGATGCCGAACTGCTGGCCTGCGATCGCGTTCTGGTCTTTGCCGGCGGACGCATCGTCAGGGAACTCGCCGGCGATGCGATCACGGAATCGGCTGTTGTCGGCGCATCCTTCGCCCAACCGGCGGACAGGCACGCAACTGCCCGACACAAGGACGCGCCAGCGGCAAGGCTCGGCCGCAGGCTGGTGGATGCAGCGCCCTTCATCGGCCTCGCCGCCGTGCTGACCGTGATGATCTCAGCCAATCCCGCCGTCGCCTCGATCTTCGGGCTCGATCTACTGCTGATGCCGGCACTGTCGCTGGTGCTGGTGACGGCGGCGCAGATGTTCATCGTCGGCGGCAGCGAGATCGACCTCGGCGTCGGCGCCTTTGCCGGCCTCGTCAGCGTGCTCAGCGCCACGCTGCTTTACGACCAGCCATGGCTCGGCGCTCTGGCACTGGTGGCGGCGCTCGCCGCCTATGCCGGGCTTGGCGGGGTGATCCAGGCGCGCAAGATCCCAGCCATCGTCGTCACGCTCGGCGCCTCCTTCATCTGGGTGGGGCTGGGCTATGCGCTGCAGCCGACGCCCGGCGGGGCCAGCCCGGAATGGCTGTCGGCGCTCTTCAGCTGGTCGCTCGGCTTCGTGCCCACCTCTATCATCCTCATCGCGGCCGTCGCGCTGATCGTCTTCGTCATCGACCGGCTGCCGCTCGGCGTGGTGCTGCGCGGGTTCGGCAACAACCCGACGGCGATGATCCGTTCGGGATGGTCGCCAACACGCTACGCGCTAGTGCGCTATCTGATTGCAGGGCTGTTTGCGAGTGCAGCCGGTCTGTCGCTGACGGCGATCAACACTGCGAGCGACATCAACTCCGGCAATTCGTTCACGCTGCTCAGCGTCGCCGCCGCTGTGATGGGCGGCTGCTCGCTGCTGGGGGGCATCATCTCGCCGGTCGGCGCCGTTGCCGGGGCGGTGACGCTGTCGCTGATCGGCGCGCTGCTCGGCACGCTGAACGTCAGCAGCGATTTCAACGCCGCGACGCAAGGCCTGATCCTGATCGCCCTTTTGACGTTGCACAGCCTGACCGCCGACCGCAGGAGCGAACAATGAACGCCCTGACCGCCTTTAGCCTCTGGTCGCAGAGAAACCGCTGGATCTGGGCGGCGATCGGCGTGCTGCTTCTGTGGCTGGTGCTGTCGATCGTCACCAATCGCTTCAGTCTGTCCAGCCTGTCGGGCATCATCTTGTCGGCGTCCTTCCTGACGATCGTCGGCATCGGCCAGATGTTCGTGGTGACGACCGGCCGCGGCAACATCGACCTGTCGGTTGCCTCGGTGATCACGCTTAGCGCCTTCGTCGCGCTGCTCACCATCAAGGGCGAGGATGCCAATCTCGCCATCGGCGTTGCCGCCGCGATCCTGCTCGGCCTTGCGGTCGGGGCGCTCAATTCGCTGCTAGTCGTCGGGCTCGGCATCCCGGCCATCATCGCTACGCTGGCGACCGGCTATGTGCTGGCCACCGCGACGTTGCTGTCGAACCGTGCGATCTCGGGCTTCACCGTCAGCCCGGCACTGAAATACCTGGCATCGGGCCGCATTTCCGGCGTGCCGGTCATGGCCGTCATCGCCATATCAGGTGTGGCGGCAACCTCCTTCGTGCTGCGCTACACGGTGTTCGGCCAGCTGTTGTCGGCGGTCGGCCAGAACCGCACTGCCGCGCGGCTCGCCGCCATCAGGACCGGCC
The DNA here is from genome assembly GCF_001425625.1 of Mesorhizobium sp. Root102. Classification (GTDB taxonomy): domain Bacteria; phylum Pseudomonadota; class Alphaproteobacteria; order Rhizobiales; family Rhizobiaceae; genus Mesorhizobium. The sequence continues at coordinate 590,392 of NZ_LMCP01000001.1, forward strand.
CAGTGATCGCATCGGCCTTCATCATCTCGTCGGTGCTGGCGTCGCTCAACGGACTGCTGCTCGGCGCCTATATCGGCGGGGCCTTCCTCGAAATGGGCCAGCCCTACCTCTTGCAGTCGATCGCAGCGGTGGTGCTCGGCGGAACATTGATCTTCGGCGGCTCTGCAACCGCCGTCGGCACATTGTTCGCCAGCATCTTGCTGATCCTGATCGTCACCACCATGCAGATCATCGGCCTGCCTCCGGGCGCCCAGGACATCGTGCAGGGCATCGTCGTCATCTTCGTGCTGGCACTTGCCGGACGACAGGCGATGATACGGCGAGCGCCGGTCGAGCCGACAGGCGGCGACGCCGCGGTGCCGGCGGGAGACCGGCAGCCATGACTTGCACGCATTCACCCATTATCGGATTGCCAAAATCTGGTAGTGTGATTATACCACTTAATAAGTTGACGACGGGCGACACCGTCGATTGAGATCAGGAGTAGTGACCAGATGACAACGATTGCGCTGTTCGGTGCCGGCGGAAAAATGGGCTACCGCCTGTCGACCAATTTTCGCGGATCGCCCTACACGATACGCCATGTCGAGGTCAGCGATGCCGGCCGCGAACGGCTGAAAACCGGACTTGGGTTCGATACGGTCAGTGCCGACGAAGCGCTCAAGGGTGCCGATGTGGTGATCCTGGCCGTTCCCGACACGCATATCGGCAAGGTGGCGACCAGTATCGAGAGCAAGCTGGTATCAGGCACGATGGTGGTGGTGCTCGACGCGGCGGCACCCTTCGCCGGCCATCTGCCGAAGCGGCCGGACCTCACCTATTTCGTCACTCACCCCTGCCATCCACCGATCTTCAATGACGAGACAGACATGGCGGCCAAGAAGGACTATTTCGGCGGCGTCAAGGCCAAGCAGCATATGGTCAGCGCCTTGATGCAGGGACCGGAAGAGGATTACACAAAGGGTGAGGCGATCGCGAAAATCATCTGGGCGCCGGTCATGCGTTCGCACCGCGTCACCGTCGACCAGATGGCGCTGCTGGAACCCGGCCTTTCGGAGACTGTGTGCGCCTCGCTGCTGGTGGTCATGAAGGAAGCCGTCGACGAGGTCGTGGCACGCGGCGTCGACAAGCAGGCGGCGCTCGACTTCCTGCTCGGCCATATGAACGTGCTCGGCGCCGTCATCTTCGGCGAGACCAAGGGCGTTTTCTCGGACGCCTGCAACAAGGCGATCGAGTTCGGCAAGCCGGTGCTGATGCGTGACGACTGGAAACGCGTGTTCGAGCCGGAAGAGATCGCCGCCAGCATTCAGCGCATCACCTGAAGAAACGACAGGCGCTTGCCGCAGCGCCTCGACGCGTCGGCGTACCGTTGCCGACGGTCGGTTGTCGCCGCTCATCAGGTACATATCACCTGAATTTGTTGTTGACTCATCATACCAGTTGGCTTAGCTGTTCATTGGCTCGGATCGACAGGGTTTCGCAGGGAGTTCCAAGCCTGGGCGAATGGGAGATGGCTGGGGAGCAACGACCCGTGGAGGGGAAGCCGGCAAACGGCTCTTTAGCCCGAGGGCGATCCGCCGCCCGCGCTGCCTGACGAATTCGGATGCCGACAGAGGCCTTGGTTGACCAAGGCAATTTTCAAACGGGAGGACTTCATGAAACTCACACGCAGAATGACGCTTGCGGCTTTCGCCGGCATGCTGGCGCTTGGCACGGCCGTTCCCGCCTACGCGGCGGATCTCATCGCCATCATCACGCCCTCGCACGACAATCCGTTCTTCAAGGCGGAAGCCGTCGGCGCCGAGGCCAAGGCCAAGGAACTCGGCTACGAGGCGCTGGTGCTGGTCCATGACGACGACGCCAACAAGCAGTCCGAGCTGATCGACACGGCGATCGGCCGTGGGGCCAAGGCGATCATCCTCGACAATGCCGGCGCCGACGCTACCGTCGCCGCTGTGCAGAAGGCCAAGGACGCAGGCATTCCGTCCTTCCTCATCGACCGCGAGATCAACGCCACCGGCGTCGCCGTCGCGCAGATCGTTTCCAACAACTACCAGGGCGCCCAGCTCGGCGCGCAGGAATTCGTCAAGCTGATGGGCGAGAAAGGCAATTTCGTCGAGCTGGTCGGCAAGGAATCCGACACCAATGCCGGCATTCGCTCCAAGGGGTATCACGACGTCATCGACGACTATCCGGACCTGAAGATGGTCGCCCAGCAGTCGGCCAACTGGAGCCAGACGGAAGCCTATTCCAAGATGGAATCGATCCTTCAGGCCAACCCCGACATCAAGGGCGTCATCTCCGGCAACGACACGATGGCGATGGGCGCCTATGCGGCACTTGCCGCGGCGAACCGCAAGGATGTCATCGTCGTCGGCTTCGACGGATCGAACGACGTGCGCGACTCCATCACGTCGGGCGGCATCAAGGCAACCGTGCTGCAGCCGGCCTTCGCGCAGGCGCAGATGGCGGTCGAGCAGGCCAACGACTTCATCAAGAACAAGAAATCGCCGGCCAAGGAAAAGCAGTTGATGGACTGCGTTCTGGTCAATGGCGACAATGCCGCCAAGCTGGAGACCTTCGCGCTGACGAACTGAGCTAGCGTGAGACGAATAGCGAGGGGCGAACCCTGGGGTCGCCCCTCGCCGCCATTTTCCGTGGGCCGCCCACGATGCTGACCGACAGGCCGCCATGCTGAACACCAAGCCGAACTGGCCGATCCTAGCCGTGATGGTCGGCATCAGCCTGACCGCCTGCAAGATTCTGCCTACGAAATCGGGAGACGCCGGCAACGCGCCCGCCTTCAATCCTGACAAGATGGTCGAGGAGATCTGGGCGGCAAAGGTCGTGCCCTATCTCCAGCAGAAGGCCGGACCGTTTCCAGAGGTTCACGCGTTGGCAACGACCGATGCCGCGGCCGCCGGCGCCAAATACGGCAATCCGAACAAGCAGGCGAACTCGCCGTGGACTTTCGCGGTTCGCCTGGAAGGCATGATCGTCGCGGCGAACACGCAGTCCCGCGCGGCGACGATCGATGTCGATGTGGACGGCGACGGCAAGGCTGATGCGCGGGTACAGATCGGACCGGCGGTGCGCGGGACGGCGCTGCGCGACAGCCTGGACTTCATCCAGTTCAACGACTTCACCAACCAGATCGACTTCGCCCAGTTCGGCAAGGCGTTCAACAGCTACGTCGACAAGACCGTGCTGGCCAAGCTGCCGCGCGAAGCGCTGGAAGGCCGCAGCGCCAAGGTGGTGGGCGCCTATACGCTGGGCAGCGGCCAGGATCTGCCGCTGGTGACGCCTGCGGAGGCAGAGATCGGGCCGAAACCATGAGCGCGGCCAGGGAGCGCGAAATCATCCTGAAGCTGGAGGACGTCTCCAAGGTCTACTCCGGCACCGTCGCGGTTAAGCGCGCCAATTTCGAGGTGCGCAAGGGCTCGGTCAACGTGCTGGTCGGCGAAAACGGTGCCGGCAAGTCGACGCTGATGAAGATCATCGCCGGTGTCGAACGACCGACAGCCGGTCGCATCCTGCTCGAGGGCGAAGAGGTTTCCTTCTCGTCATCCGGCGATGCGGTAAACCGCGGCATCGGCATGGTGTTCCAGGAGCTAAACCTGTTCGGCAACATGAGCGTTGCCGAGAACATTTTCGCAACCCGGGAGATCACCAACCGGTTTGGCAAGATCGACCGCAAGGAACAAGAAAACCGCGCGGCGGAATTGCTAGAACGACTGCAAGCGGGCATACGGCCCGACATGCTGGTCGAGGATCTGCGCATCGGACAGCAGCAGCTGGTCGAGATCGCCAAGGCCGTTTCGCTCGACGCGCGCATCCTCATCATGGACGAGCCGACTTCGGCGCTGAGTGCTGCGGAGGTCGAGATCCTGTTCAAGGTGATTGCCGACCTCAAGGCGCGCGGTGTGGCGATCGTCTACATTTCGCACCGGCTGGAAGAACTGATCCGCATTGGCGACTACATCACCGTGCTGCGCGACGGCCGCATCACCGGCCAGGAAGAGATGAAAAACGTCGACACGCAGTGGATCGTTCGCCAGATGATCGGCTCCGACGCCAAGGACTTCGCCAAGGCCGACGGCCATCTTCCGGGCGAGGAGATATTCCGCGCCGAGGAGATCTGCCTGCCGCGTGCCACTGGCGGGCTTGCCGTCGACCATGTCTCGCTGTCGTTGCGCGCCGGCGAGATCCTCGGCATCTACGGCCTGATGGGTGCCGGTCGCAGCGAATTGTTTGACTGCATCATGGGCCGCCACGGCCATTCGACGGGCGCGATCTTCATTGGCGGCATTAAGGTCAAGGAGCGCGACACGACGCGGCGCATCCGGCGCGGCCTGGCGCTGATCCCCGAAGACCGCCAGCGCGAAGGGCTGGTGTCGATCCTATCGGTAGCCAGCAACCTGACGCTTGCCAGTCTGTCGCGATTTGCCCGCCTGTACCATATCCATGGCGCCGACGAAAGGCAGGCGGTGACGCAGATGGTGCGGGAACTGGCGATCAAGGTCGCCGACCCGGCGCAGGAAGTGTCTTCGCTGTCGGGCGGCAATCAGCAGAAGGTGGTGATCGGCAAGGCGCTGCTTACCGAACCCAAGGTGCTGTTGATGGACGAGCCCAGCCGCGGCATCGATGTCGGCGCCAAGGCCGACGTCTTCCGCACCATGCGCAAACTGTCCCGTGACGGTTTGGGGATATTGTTCGCCACCTCGGATCTCGATGAGGTGATGGCGCTGTCCGACCGCATCGCGGTGATGAGCAACGGAAAACTGACCGGCATGTTCGATCGCGCCGAGGCGACAGAGGCGGCACTCGTCGCTGCATCGGCGCTTGGCCACGGACCGGCCCCACACACGGAGAACACCGCGCATGACTGACATCCCAGCCAAGGCGGTCACTCCCTCCGCTTCCAGCGGCTCCGTGCTGCTGACTCTGATGAAGCTCAGGACCTTCATCGCGCTCATCGCCGTCCTGATCTTCTTTTCGATCGCGGCGCCTAATTTCCTGTCGACCGCCAATTTGATCCTGATGTCGAAACACGTGGCGCTGAACGCGTTCCTGGCAATGGGCATGACCTTCGTCATCATCACCGGCGGCATCGACCTTTCGGTCGGTTCGATCGTCGGCCTGTGCGGCATGGTGGCCGGCTATCTCGTGCTCAACGGCATCGATCTGCAGATCGGCTACACCATCTATTTCAACGTCCTCGAGATCGCGCTGATCACGCTGGCGGTCGGCATATTGATCGGCGCCGTCAACGGATTGCTGATCACCAGGCTGAACGTCGCGCCGTTCATCGCCACGCTCGGCGTGCTCTATGTCGCGCGCGGCCTGGCGCTGCTGTCGTCGGATGGCCGCACCTTCCCCAACCTCGTCGGCAAGCCGGAGCTTGGCACCACCGGCTTCGGTTTCCTCGGTGCCGGCCGGCTGCTTGGCCTGCCGGTGGCGATCTGGATCCTGATCGTCGTTGCACTGGGAGCCGCCTATCTCGCTAAGTACACACCGCTCGGCCGTCACATCTTCGCCGTCGGCGGCAATGAACGGGCGTCGCGGATTTCGGGCGTCCGTGTCAACATGGTGAAAATGTTCGTCTATATGTTCTCCGGTTTCTGCGCGGCGATCGTCGGCCTGATCATCTCGTCCGAGCTGATGGCCTCGCATCCGGCGACAGGCGAAAGTTTCGAGCTCAACGCCATTGCGGCAGCAGTGCTCGGCGGCACGTCGATGTCGGGCGGCCGCGGCACGATCGGCGGCACCATCGTCGGCGCCTTCGTCATCGGCATTCTTTCGGACGGGTTGGTGATGATGGGTGTGAGCTCGTTCTGGCAAATGGTGATCAAGGGCCTCGTCATCATCGTTGCCGTCGTCGTCGACCAGGCGCAGCGCCGGCTGCAAAGTCGGGTGACACTGATGCAGATGGCGAAGGCGGGCTGACCATGACGGAATTGCGAGGAGCCCTGATCGGCTGCGGCTTCTTTGCCGTCAACCAGATGCATGCCTGGCGCGACATAGCAGGCGCCTCTATCGTCGCCATCTGCGACCGTGATCCGGAGCGGCTCAAGGTCGTCGGCGACCAGTTCGGCATTGCGAAGCGCTATACCGATGCGGCGGAACTTTTTGCCGGCGAAAGCCTCGACTTCGTCGATATCGCCACCACCGCGCCCAGCCATCGTCCGCTTGTCGAAATGGCGGCCGCCCATCGCGTGCCGGCGATCTGCCAAAAGCCATTCGCGCCGACGCTTGCCGATGCGAAGGCTATGGTGAAGGCATGCGTGGAAGCCGGCGTGCCGCTGATGGTGCATGAGAATTTTCGCTGGCAGTCGCCGATCCAGGCGGTGCGCGCCGTGCTCGACAGCGTCGAGATCGGCACGCCTTTCTTCGGGCGCATCTCCTTTCGCTCCGCCTATGACGTGTTTTCCGGCCAGCCCTATCTGGCGACGGGAAAGCGCTTCATCATCGAAGACCTCGGCATCCACATCCTCGACATCGCCCGCTTTCTGCTCGGCGACGTGTCTGTCATCACCACGCGAACGGCGCGCATCAACCCCGGCATATCAGGCGAGGACGTCGCGACGATGCTGATGGATCACAACAGCGGTGCCACCTCTGTGGTCGACTGCAGCTACGCGACGAAACTCGCCACCGAGCCGTTTCCGGAGACGCTGATCGAGATCGACGGCAGCGACGGCACGATCCGCTTGGCGCAGGGTTACCGGCTCACCGTCACCGGCAAGAGCGGTACGAAGGTCACCGACATTTCGCCGTCGCTGCTGCCGTGGGCGTCGCGGCCCTGGCACAACATCCAGGAAAGCGTCGTCGCCATCCAGCAGCACTGGGTCGACTGCCTGGCGAAGGGGGTCGAACCGGCAACCTCGGGCGCCGACAACCTCAAAACGTTCGCGCTGGTCGAGGCGGCCTATGCCGGGGCGGCGAGCCGCGAACCGGTGCAGCTCGACGCGCTGCTGAAATGACCGCCGACGCCTTCCTCCTCTGTGGTACGCGCTCCGACGAGGCCGAGCCGGTCAGGCTCAGCGCAGGTGCGCTCAGCGCGGACTTCGTCAACGGCAATCTGCGCACCATCCGCCATGACGGCACCGAAGTGCTGCGCGCCATTGCCTATATCGTGCGCGACCGCGACTGGGGCACCTACGAGCCTGAACTGACCGGTCTGGTCATCGACCAGGGCGCTGACGCCTTCTCGGTCAGCTATTCGGCAAGCTGTATTGGACCCGGCGGAAGGCGCCTCGGCTTCCACGCTGCGATCAAAGGCTTCGCCGATGGCCGACTGGTCTTCGACGTCAACGCCCTTCCCGAAAGCGATTTCGAAACCAATCGCTGCGGCTTCTGCATCCTGCATCCGATCTCCGGCCTCGCTGGAAGCCCGGTGACGGTCGAGCACACCGATGGCAGCGTGGCGGCGACCAAGCTTCCGATGCTGATCGACCCCTGGCAGCCTTTCAAGGATTTACGCGCGATCACCCACGGGGTACGGCCCGGCGTCAGCGCCGAATGCCGGATGGAGGGCGACACGTTCGAGATGGAGGACCAGCGCAACTGGTCCGACGCCTCCTACAAGACCTATGTGCGGCCGCTGGCATTGCCGTGGCCCTATGTGCTGCGGGGCGGCGAGCCCAATCGCCAAACGATCAGCCTGCGTATCACGGGTGAAGGCAAAGCGCCGGCTGCCGCCGGGGCCGGCGAGTCGGTTCGCGTTGAACTCGGCGAGCTCGGTCCGGCACTGCCCGATGTCGGCGTGATCATCTATCCGGACGATATCGAGACGGCGCTGGCGAACCTGCCGCTGCTGTCGACGCTTGGCCCGCAACAGCTGCTGTTTCACTACGATCCGACGCGCGGCCACAGGCTCGACGCCTTGTGCGCTTTCGCCCGACTTGAAACTGCCTACACGGCCGAAACCACCCTCGAATGCGTCGTTGCCGGCGCGGGCGACCTCGACGCTGAACTTTCAGCCGTCGCCGGCATGGTGCGCCAAGCAGGGCTGAAACTCTCGGCCATCGCCGTCTCGCCTTCGGTCGACCGGCAGTCGACCCCGCCGGGCAGCACGTGGCCTGAATGCCCGCCGCTCGAAGACGTCTACGCCGCCGCGCGGCGCGCCTTTCCCGATATCCGCCTCGGTGGCGGCATGTTCAGCTATTTCACCGAGCTGAACCGCAAGCGAGTGCCGGCAGAGGAGCTCGATTTCGTCACCCATTGCACCTGCCCGATCGTGCATGCCGCCGACGATCTCAGCATTATGCAATCGCTGGAGGCGCTGCCTTTCATCACCCAATCGGCACGGGCGATCTTCGGGGCAAAGCCCTACCGGATCGGTCCGTCGACGATTGCCATGCGCCAGAACCCCTATGGCGGAGCGACCAAACCCAATCCAAGCGGACAACGTATCGCCATGGCCGATCGGGATCCGCGCCATGCCGGCCTGTTCGCGGCGGCATGGACGATCGGCTATGCCGCACGCGTCGCGCCCGCCGGACTGGAACAGCTCACGCTCTCCAGCTTCACTGGACCGTTCGGCGTGCTGGCGTCAGCCGGGGAACCCGTCACGGAAGGATCGCTCCGGCCGATCTTCAGGGCCATCAAGGGGCTTTGCGAACTGGCCGGCCTTGCGCATGTGACGGCGAGGACGAGCGATGAGACCAAGGTGCTGGCGCTGGCCGGGCGCTCGGCCTCGGGCGAAACTGTCGTGTGGCTGGCGAACCTGACGGCGGACGACGTGCCGGTCGACATTTCAGCTTTTGGCCGGGACCATCTCGTGATGACGCCTTACGCGATCGTCCGGATCGGTTGAAGTTACTTTTCGGAATTCATCACATAGAGGGCGCGCGAGCGTTCGAGATGCTTGATCATCGCCTTCTCGGCGCCGTCGGCATCCTTCTTCTCGATGCGGCCAATGATCTCTTCGTGCTCGGTCAGCGTGAACTGTTCCTTGCCGGTCCAGATTAGCATTTCGGTGTGATATTCCTTCAGCCAGCCAAGCATGGCCTCGCTGACGGCGACATAGATCGGGTTGCCCGATATCGCCGCGATCTGGGTATGGAATTTCATGTCGGCGGATATGAAGGCCTCGGAGTCGCCGCGAAAGCCCCGCTGTTCGGCAACGGTTGCCCTGAGCCGCTGCACATCCTCGGCGGTAGCCTTTTCGGCGGCTTCCCTGACCATGCCGCGCTCGAAGAAGATGCGCGCGGTCTTCAGGTGCTCAAGCGTGTCCTTCGACGACGACAGGATGATCTTGGCGGCGCCATCGACCTGCCTGATGATCGACTTGGCGGTCAGTTGCAGCACCTTGGCGCGTTCGCCATGCGAGATCGCGACCAGACCCATATTGCTCAGCGCCTGCATCGCCTCGCGAATCGCCGGCCTGCCGACCTCGAAGCGCTCCATCAGTTCGCGCTCAGAAGGCATGTCGTCGCCCGGCATCAACTCGCCGCTGGTGATCAGACGCTTCAGCCGCAAGAAGACCTCGTCGGAAAGCTTGCGTCGGACAATCGGTTCCGAACGGTTCATCGTCGCGAATCACTCCCTTGACCGGCCCCTATTTAGCATTGCTGACGCGGTTCCCGGAATGATTGTCCGTCAACCAGCCTTGTTTGGCGAGCAGGATATCGCTTGCAATACTTATGTACTCATTATACCAGATTTCGAGATCGGGGAACTTTATTCGAATGCATTCGGCCTGAGACAGCAGACCATGATCACCCTCACCTATCGCATCGAAACGCCTGGAAGCATCGAAGCGCTGGCGGCCAAGATCGCCAGCGACCAGTCGACCGGAACCTTCGTCGCGCTGCCCGGCGAGACCGAAGAGCTGAAGGCCCGGGTGGCGGCACGCGTGCTGGCGATCCGGCCTCTGCCCGACGCCGAGCGGTCGTCACTCCCCGATGGCGGCAACGGGCCGTTCAGGCGTGCGGATGTCGACATCGCCTTTCCGTTCGATGCCATCGGCACCGACCTTGCAGCGCTGATGACGATTGCCATCGGCGGCACCTATTCGATCAAGGACCTCACAGGCATCCGCGTCGTCGACCTGAAGCTGCCGGAGGATTTTCGCGGCGCACATCCCGGCCCACAGTTCGGGGTCGCCGGCAGCCGCCGGCTGACCAATGTGACGGACCGCCCGATCATCGGCACGATCGTCAAGCCGGCGCTCGGATTGCGGCCGCACGAGACGGCGGCAATGGTGACGGAACTGATCGCCGCCGGCGTCGATTTCATCAAGGATGATGAAAAGCTGATGAGCCCGGCCTATTCTCCCCTGTCGGAACGGGTGAAGGCGATCATGCCGCTGATCCTCGACCACGAGCAGAAGACCGGCAAGAAGGTGATGTACGCCTTCGGCATCTCGCACGCCGACCCCGACGAGATGATGCGCAACCATGATCTGGTGGCGAAGGCCGGCGGCAATTGCGCGGTTATCAACATCAATTCGATCGGGTTCAGCGGCATGGCGTTCCTGAGGAAGCGCTCCAGCCTGGTGCTGCATGCCCATCGCAATGGCTGGGACATCCTCACCCGTCACCCGGGTCTTGGCATGGACTTCAAGGTCTGGCAGCAGTTCTGGCGGCTGCTCGGCGTCGACCAATTCCAGATCAACGGCATCGCCTCGAAATACTGGGAGCCGGATGACTCTTTCGTCGAATCCTTCAAGGCCGTGACGACACCGATCTTCTCGCCTGAGGACTGCGCCTTGCCAGTGGCGGGCTCCGGCCAGTGGGGCGGCCAAGCGCCGGAGACATATGGGCGGACCGGCCGGACGGTCGATCTTCTTTACCTCTGCGGCGGCGGCATCGTCAGCCATCCGGACGGCCCGGGGGCCGGCGTGCGTGCCGTGCAGCAAGCCTGGCAAGCGGCCGTCGACGGCATTCCGCTAGCGGACTTCGCCCTGACCCATTCCGAACTGGCGCGATCGATCGAAAAATTCGGCGACGGCAAGGCAGCCTGAAGCCATGCAAGACCTGCTTCTCAGCTATTATGGCGACGACCTGACCGGCTCGACCGACGTCATGGAGGCGCTCGAACTCGGCGGTGTGCCGACCGTGCTGTTCATGCGCCAGCCGGACGCAGCCTTGCTGTCGCGATTCGCGCACTGCCAGGCGATCGGACTGGCCGGCACCAGCCGCAGCGAGACGCCGCAATGGATGGACACGCATCTGCGCGAAGCCTTTGCCTGGCTGAAAACGTTCAACGCCGCGATCTGCCACTACAAGGTCTGCTCGACCTTCGATTCCAGCCCGACGATCGGCAGCATCGGCCGGGCCATCGAGATCGGTCGCTCGGTCTTCGCGCAGGACAGCGTGCCGCTGCTGGTCGGCGCGCCGCAGCTCAAGCGCTACACCGCCTTCGGCCATCTGTTCGCCGCCTATCGCGACCAATATTTTCGCATCGACCGCCACCCGGTGATGAGCCGCCATCCGACAACGCCGATGGATGAGTCCGATCTGCTGATCCATCTGTCGCGGCAGACTGCCCTGAGCTCCGAGCTGGTCGACATCGCAACGCTACAGTCCGCGTCGCGGTCGGCGGCGTTCGATCGCCTGACCGGAAACGGCACCGCCATCGTGCTTGTCGATGTCGACAATCTGGAAACGCAGGCCCTGGCCGGCAAGGAGCTGTGGCGCATCCGCAAGCCAGGCGGTTCTTTTGTCGTCGGCTCGTCCGGGGTCGAGTATGCGTTGCTGGCCGAATGGGCGTCGAATGACATCGTCAGCGCTGGACCAGGCTTCACGCCGCCGGGCGTTGCCGACCGGATAGCCGTCATGTCGGGCAGTTGCTCGCCGACCACCGAACGACAGATCCGGCATGCCCTGACCGACGGCTTCGACGGCATCGAAATCGATCCGGTCGAACTGGTTTCGGAGGCTTCGGGGCAGGCGATCGCGCGCGCGACGGCAAGCGGCCGTGCCAGTCTGCAAGCCGGGCACAGCGTCATCCTCTACACCGCGCTTGGTCCCACTGCCGACAGGGGCGCCGAAATCGACCGGCAGGAAGGCGCCCGCCACAAGCTTGGCCGCGGCCTCGGCAAAATCCTTCGCGGTCTGACGATCGAACAGAGCCTGCGGCGCGTGGTCATCGCCGGCGGCGACACGTCGAGCCATGCACTCGGCGAGATGGGTGTCGATGCCCTGACAATTCGCATGCCGCTGCCCTCTTCGCCGGGTTCCCCACTTTGCGTTGCCCATTCGCGCGTCAAGGCGATCGACGGACTGGAGGTTGCGCTCAAGGGCGGCCAGGTCGGAACCGATCGCTATTTCTCAGCCATCCGCGACGGCCTCGGCGGCTGAAACAGCCGGTGCCTGCGTCCAGGTGCTGACGGGCGGGAACGCCTCTGTGCACGAAATGCTCCTTGCCGGGTGGAAATCCCGGTAACACCCGGTATTATCTGCGAAAATACCGAAATCGGGAGGATGCGGGTGCAGACCAAGAAGATCATCAACGACGGCAACCGCGCCGTCGACGAGATGCTGGAAGGCATCCTGGCAGCGCATCCCCGCCATCTCAAGAGCGTGGACGGCAGTCCACGCTCCATCATCGCCCGCGACGGACCGCGCCTGGGCAAGGTAGGCCTCGTGATTGGCGGCGGCTCGGGCCACGAGCCGAGCTTTCTCGGCTTCGTCGGCAAGGGGTTGGCTGACGCGGCGGCCATCGGCAACGTCTTCGCCTCGCCGCCGCCAGACCCGATCCTCGAATGCGCCAAGGCGGTCAGCGGCGGCGCCGGCGTCCTGTTCATGTACGGCAACTATGCCGGCGACGTGATGAATTTCGACATGGCCGCCGAGATGGCTGCGATGGATGACATCGAGGTGCGCACGGTGCTGAGCACCGACGATGTGGCCTCGGCGCCCCTTGGCGACAGGCACAAGAGGCGCGGCGTCGCCGGCAATTTCTTCATCTTCAAGGCGGCTGGCGCCGCCTGCGACCGGATGCTGTCCTTCGACGAATGCGAGCGCATCGCTGGCAAGGCCAACGACCATACCTTCACCATGGGCGTGGCCCTGTCGCCTTGTTCGCTGCCGCAGACCCGCCGGCCGAATTTCGAGATCGGGTCGGACGAGATGGAGATCGGCATGGGCATCCATGGCGAGCCCGGCATCGCGCGCGAAAAGTTGAAAACAGCCGACGAGATCACCGACGAGATGCTGGACAGGATCCTCGACGAGATGGCGCCGACGCGCGGTGACAAGGTCGCGGTGCTCGTCAACTCGCTGGGCTCGACGCCGCTGATGGAACTCTACATTATGAACCGGCGGGTGAAGCAGAGGCTCGATGACATAGGTGTGTCCATCCACGCAAGCTGGGTCGGCAATTACTGCACCTCGCTCGAGATGGCCGGGGCCTCGCTCACTCTGCATCGGCTGGACGGCGAGTTGCAGACGATGCTGGACCACCCTTGCGACTGCGCCATGTTTCGCGCCGGCTAAATCTGCTCCTCGTCAAGGGACAATAGCATGACGACAATCGACACCGCCCGCCTTGTTGCGATGTTCGCAGCGATCGCAACCGCCATGTCAGCCGACAGGGACCGGCTGTGCGCGCTTGACGGGGTTATCGGCGACGCCGACCACGGCATTGCGATGGAGCTTGGATTCTCCGCGGCACGCGATGCGGTAGCCGCACTGGATGCTGGCGCGACCGATCCGACCACTTTGCTCAACACAGCGGCAAAGTCGTTCCTGAACGCCGTCGGCGCCTCCTCCGGCCCGCTCTATGCCACCGCCTTCATGCGTGGCGCGGCGGCCGTCAAGGGCAAGACGACGCTTGACGACGCGGACGTGGTTGCCCTGTTCCAGGCCATGGCCAAGGGCATTCAGGATCGCGGCAAGTCCGTATCAGGCGAAAAGACGATGATCGATGCATGGGCGCCGGCAGCGCATGCGGCGGGCGAAGCGCTGGCCTCCGGCAAGGGTTTGGCGGGCAGTCTCGAGGCTGCGGGGCAGGCTGCAAAGGCGGGCGCGGAAGCGACCAAGGCGATGGTTGCCACCAAGGGCCGGGCATCGCGCCTCGGCGAGCGCTCGCTTGGCCATATGGACCCGGGCGCCGCGTCCGCCGTCACCGTGATCGAGGCGATGCGGATCGCCTTGACCAGTTAGCTCCGTAGCGGATCGCTTGCGCCTTTCAGCGCTTGGCGTCGAGCTTGTCGACGGCCTGCACGTTTGCGGCAGAGGGGCCGTTCGGATCGAACTCCGAGGCCAGCCACGCGTCGGCGATCGATTTCGCCAGTTCGGGACCGATGACGCGGGCACCCATGGTGATGATCTGGGCGTTGTTGGACTTGGCGGCGCGCTCCGCGGAATAGGTATCGTGGGTCAACGCGGCGCGAATGCCCGGCACCTTGTTGGCGGAGATGCTGACGCCGATGCCGGTGCCGCAAAACAGGATGGCCCGGTCGTAATTGCCGTCGAGAATTTCGTGACCGACCTTGGCGGCGATATCGGCGTAGAATCCGGCCTGGCTGAGGTCGACGACCTGCAGCTCCGGCTTGCTGGCGAGATGCTTGGCGATGACGTCGAGCAGCGGCTTGCCGGCACTGTCGGCTCCGAGTGCGATCTTCATGACAATAAACTCCTTTGCTTTTGTCTCTATCTCTTTGATTTGACGCAATTCCGGACGGAAAACCGCTTTACACTTTTCCTGGAATTGCTCTGGGTCAGCGCGCGATGGCGGCCGACGCCTTTTTCAGAATGTCGATATAGCCTTCCGCTTGCCACGCCGAGCGGCCAATGAACAGGCCATCGATATGCGGCTGACCGATCAGCTCAGCCGCATTGCCGGGATTGACGCTGCCGCCGTAAAGCACAGGTGGGGTAACCGGCAACCGGTCGGCGGCGACCTTCTTGATCAGTGCCTGCCGCTTGTCGGCATAGTCGGCGCTTGCGGGAATGCCCTTCTCGCCGATTGCCCAGACCGGCTCGTAGGCAAAGAGGATTTCTGACTTCAGTTGATCGCCGCTCAGCTCTTGCAGCGCACCGAGAACCTGCGCCGTCAACACCGCCTCGGCGCGGCCGGATTCACGCTCAGCCAGCGTCTCGCCGACGCAAATCAGCGGCACGAAGCCGTGCCTGACTGCGGCCGCCGTCTTCAGTCCGACAGTCGCATCCGTTTCGCTGAAATGCTCGCGGCGCTCGCTATGGCCGAGTTCGATCAGGTCGACCCCGCAATCCTTCAACATCACCGGCGAGACCTCGCCCGTCCAGGCGCCGGCGTCGGCCCAATGCATGTTCTGGGCGCCGACTTTCACGCGGGTCTTGGCCAGCGCCGCCTTGACCTGGCGCGCTGAGGTGAATGGCGGAATGACGAAAGGCTGTATCGCCTGATCGAAGTCAGGCACGAAGGCCGCCAGCGCATCCGCGAACTGCAACGCCTCCGCCAGCGTCTTGTTCATCTTCCAGCTCGTGCCGACCCAATATGGGGCCATTCATTTTCTCCTTCGATACTTTCGCGGCCGACATCGAAGCCGGCTCTCGGGCGACGTATTCGCTCAGGCTCGAGGCTTGAGACTGTCGCGGCCACTGTCGATGTGAGGCGCCCAGAAATCCACCGACTCGCGGATCATCTCGATAACCTGATGATCCACCGGTTCCCTCTCCCTGAAGGAAAGTTCAAGGCAAATTTCGTTGTCGGTTCCGCCGCCCTGGCGAACCGCATCCAGCAGCTTTTGCGGAAGTATACGGCCATCCTTGTTGTAAGCAGCCGTGAACGGCCAGTGGCCGCCCTTGTTCATGGACGACTGCTTGATGTGGATGATCGGCGACTGCAATGGAAACGCTTTCGCCCAAGCATAGGGATCGGTATCGGCGGGATCGGGCGAGGTCACGTCGCCATGATCGATATCCACCATCATCTTCATCGGTAGGGGCAGCTTCGCAGCATCGATGGCGCCTTGCAGCGTGATGCAGCTTTCGATCGTGTGGCCGAACTCGCGGCCGACCGACATCGGCTCCCAGAACAGGTAGGTCAGGCCCGCCGCCCTGGCGTGCTCGGCCACCTCGCGCCAGCATTCGAGCGCGGTGTCGAGCAATGCCGCCCGCCGTTGCGGATCGTCAAAATCCTTGTAGGTGAAGATGGCGAACTGCGTGCCCATGCCCGACGCGCCAAGTTCGGCGGAAATATCGGCAAACGTCTTGAACCAGTCGACATAGTAGCGCCGGACATCGGCATCCGGGTGGCCGAAATGGTTGAGCCGGCCATAGGGTCCGGTCATGCCGGAGGTGATCCGCACGCCGGTCCGCGCCAGGGCGCTGTTGAACCGGCGCAGGAATTTGGCAATCGTCGCCGCCGGCCAACCCGGATTGACGAATTCATGCGTCAGCTGCACGTCGCGGATGCCGATGCCATAGGCGATCGCATCGATCAAATCGTCTGGATCGGCGAAGCGATTGACCAGTGGATTGGTGTTGAGGGAGAGCGTGAAGGCCATCAGTCTGCCGTCGCCATGATGTTACCGAACCAGTCTTCGAAAATTTCGCGCTCGGCTGCATTGATATGCAGGCCATGTTTGGTGCGGCGTTCCAGTATATCGGCTGATGTGCCGGCCCATTCGGTTTCAACCAGGAACCTAGCCTCCCGTTCATACAGATCGGGCCCGAAGCGGCGGCCGAGATCCGCCTCGCTATGCGCGCCGGCCAGCAATTGTCTGGCGCGGGTGCCATAGCTTCGAGCGTAGTGTTTCACCAGCGACGAGCCGAGCCACGAAAACTCGGCATGTAAGTCGCTCAGGAACTGCTCGAAGTCCGCATTGGGCAGGTCGCCCCCCGGCAAGGGAATTTTGGCCGTCCAGGCTTTCTTCATCGTCGGAAAGAACGGTTGGATCTTTTCCAGCGCATGTTCGGACAGCTTGCGGAAGGTGGTGATCTTGCCACCGAACACCGAAAGCAGCGGCGCGTTGCCATTGGAGGCGTCGAGTTCGAAAATATAGTCGCGCGTCACCGCGCTTGGATTGTCGGCATTGTCGTCATAGAGCGGACGCACGCCCGAGAAACTGTAGACCACGTCCTGTGGCGTCAGCTGCCGCTTGAAATAGCGATTGACCACCTTGATCAGATAGTCGACTTCGCTTGCCTCGGCCGCCACTTCCTCGGGCCTGCCTTCGTAGGGAATGTCGGTGGTGCCGATCAGCGCCAGATCGTTCTCATACGGGTTGACGAAAATCACCCGCTTGTCGTTGTTCTGAATGAGATAGGCCTGCCGCCCCTCCCAGAATTTGGGCACGACGATATGGCTGCCTTTCACCAGACGAACATTGCGGGTGGAATTCTGCCCGGCGACGCGGCCGACAATGTCGTTGACCCAGGGGCCGGCTGCGTTGACCAGCGCACGCGCGCGGACTTTCGTTACCGCACCCGTGCGACCGTCTTGCATGTCGATCGACCATAATCCGTCTTCGCGGCGCGCCGCGACACAGGCTGTGCGCGTGAGCACCCTTGCGCCGCGCTGCTTGGCGTCCAGAGCGTTGAGCAGCACCAGGCGCGCATCGTCGACCCAGCAATCGGAATATTCGAAACCGCGCTTGAATTCATCCTTGATTGGCGCCCCCTCCGGCGCTGTCGCCAGGTTCAGCGTTCTTGTCCCCGGCAACCGCTTGCGGCCGCCAAGGTGGTCGTAGAGAAACAGTCCGAGCCGGACCAGCCATGCCGGCCTGTCTTGCGGGCTGTGCGGAAGGACGAAGCGCATCGGCCAGATGATGTGCGGCGCCGCCTCGAGCAGCACCTCGCGCTCGATCAATGCTTCGCGAACCAGCCTGAATTCATAATATTCGAGGTAGCGCAGGCCGCCATGCACCAGCTTGCCGGAGCGCGAACTGGTGCCTTGCGCGAGATCGTCCTTTTCGCACAGGATGACGGACAGCCCGCGACCTGCCGCATCACGCGCTATGCCGGCCCCATTGACGCCGCCGCCGATCACGAAGAGATCGACGACATCTGTTGTATTGCTCAAGATCTTGCTCCTGTGCGGTGCGCCATGCCCTTCCACACCGGCCGAAGCGCCCGGTGCGCCGCGACGAAGGAAGGGAAGAGCGCATCGTAGGTTTGCGACAGCGCCTCGTCATAGGCATCGCAGTCGCCGAGAAGCGGCGTCACCCACTCGGCCGCGCAGTCCTCCATGGAGCCATAGACGCCGAGCCCGACCGCGGCCATCATCGCGGCGCCCGCAGCGCCGGCTTCCTGGCGGCTGCTGGTGCGCACCTGCGCCCGGGTCGCCGCCGCGATGATGCGGCGTAGAGACGGGCTGCGCGCGGCGCCGCCCGACAGCCGGATCTCGCTCGGCACGGTGCCCATCGCCTGGTAGCAATCGCGTGCGGCGAAGGCCAACCCTTCGAGCACGGCACGCGCCAGATCGCCAAAGCCGTGCTTGACCGAAAGGCCGATAAAGCCCGCGCGTGCATCAGGATCGACGAACGGCCCTCTTTCGCCGGCCATCGATATATAAGGCTGGTAAATCAGCGATCCCGGCTCCGACGCCTCCACCCAGACATCAAGTGCCTTCAGCAACTCGTCATGAGAAGGTTTGCCGCCACCCGTGGCGAGCACGTCGCGCGCCAGACCAAGCAGCCAGTCGATGTTGAGCGTCGCCGCCATGTTGGACTGCAGTTGCGCATAGCCACCCGGAACAGGCATGGCGATCGTGTAGCCGGAGCCATCGCCGTTCAGCACGACATCGTCGGGAGTGGCGGCAAAGCGTGTGTGTATGCCGGTCGAGCCGATGACCGTGCAGCCGACATTGCCTGAGGGATCATAGAGGCCGGCTCCGAGAGCCGTCATGACCATATCCACGTAACCCAACACCACCGGCGTGCCTTCGAGCAGGCCGGTCTCTGCTGCCGCCGATCGCGACAGCGGATGCTGGTCGGTGGTGCCTTCGAGCATGGGCGGCAGCAGGCGGCGGTGCGTCGTCAGATCCAGACTGTCGAGGACCTCGTCGGAATAGCTGCGCGACCGAAAATCACCGAAGGTGAAGGTTCCTTCGGACGGATCCGTGGCGCGTTCGCCCGTCATCTTGAAGTAGAGCCAATCCTTGCAATGCAGTGCGGTCGCCGCCCGCTCCAGCATGTCCGGATTGTTCTTTTTCATGAAGGCAAGCTGGGCACCCTGCTGGCAGGAATTAAGCCCCGTGCCGGTCAGCTCGAATCGCCTGCGATCCCGGGGATCGGCGCGCATCTCGTCCACCAGGTGTCCGGCGCGGGCGTCGAGCCACAGCCAGGCGCGCGAGACAGGCAAGCCGTCGCCATCGATCAGCCAGGTTCCGTCGCCCTGCCCGGTGATGGCAATCGCCGCGGTTCGTTGTGCGAGGTCGGGGACCTTGGCCGCGAGATCGCGAACGGTCCGCGCCATGTCGTGCCAGGTCTGATCGAGGTCCTGCTCGGCGCCGCCGCCTTCCAGCGTGACGAAGCTGTTGGGCACCGACGTCATGGCGAGCTGCTGCCCGGACAGATCGAAAGCGACCGATTTGATCACCGACGTTCCCGCGTCGATGCCGATCAGCAGGTCTTTCATGCCGCAAATTCCGGTTGGTTACGAAGGCAGTTCACTAGGGCAATCTCGTAGAAGAGGCAGGGAGTGTCCGCAAGGACACCCCCTGTGCAGGTTTCATTCCGACAGCACGAAGGGTGCGGTGTACTTGTCGACATTGTCCTTGGTGATGAGAAGGCAGTCGAACAGCTGCTTCTCGGTCGCCGCACCGGTGGCGCCCGTCTTGATAAACGAGTCCGCCTGCTGCACGGCCTTGGCCGAGAAGATGGCGACCGGCTGAAGCACGGTGTACTGCAGTTCACCGGACTTGATCGCCGCAACCGCGTCCGGGGAGCCGTCGAAGCCGCCGACCTTGATGCCAGCCAGCTTGCCTGCTTCCTTCAGTGCCGCAACCGCGCCGAGAGCCATTTCGTCATTGCCGCTGATCACGGCGATGATGTCGGGATTGGCCTGCAGCATGCTCTGCATCTTGTCGTGGCCCTGGGTGCGATCCCAGTTGGCGACCTGCGAAGCAACCTTTTCGAGATCCGGATACTGGCTCAGCACGGTCGCGTAACCGTTCGAGCGCGTGGCGGCGTTGTTGTCCGACGGGGCGCCGAGCAGTTCGACATATTTGCCCTTTTCACCGACTGCCTGCACCCACTGCTGGGCGCCGAGAGCGGCACCTTGCGCGTTGTTGGAGACGAGCTGACCCTTGGCGAGGCCTTCCTGGTTGATCTCGGCGTTGACGAGGAAAACCGGGATGTTGGCGGCAATCGCCTTCTTCACCGCGCCGACAGAGCCGTCGGCGTTGGCCGGATCGAGAATGATCGCCACCGACTTATTGGTGATGGCGGTGTCGATCAAATTGCTTTCCGTGTTGGTGTCGCCCTTGTGGGCGGCGACATTGGCCGTATAGCCAAGCTTCTCGGCTTCGGCCTTGGCGACGTTGCCCTCGGTCAGCCAGTACGGATTGGCCGGATCGTTGACGATGATCGAAATCAGGCCCGCGGCCGACGCGGCGGCCGTGAACCCGACGACCATCGCGGCGGCGAGCAGACTTTTCAGCATTGTTTTCATGTACATTCCTCCAATGATTACGCGGTGTTGCTGCCAGTCACCTGGCAGTCTTCCCTTGGGCAGGATTGGCCGTTTCGGCCTTCCCCCGTTTCTGAGAAGTCGGTTGGCCGCCCGTCGAAGCCGAGAGCTTGCTACGGCGGCGATACTGAACGGCATTGAGGAGCACGGCGAGCACAATGACGGCGCCGGTGAACACTGTCTGCCAGTAGGATGAGATGCCGATGATCACCAGACCATCGGACAGGAAGCCGATGACGAAGGCCCCGAGCAGGGTTCCGCGGATGTTGCCGCGCCCGCCGGTCAGCGCCGCGCCGCCGATGACGACGGCCGCGATGGCCGTCAATTCGTAGGTGGTGCCGGCGGTCGGCCCCGCCGACGTCAGCTGCGAGGATAGAATCAGGCCGGCAATGGCGGCGCAGATGCCTGACAGCACATAGACGGAAATCTGCACGGTCTTGACCGGGACACCGGACAGCTCGGCCGCGCGTTCATTGCCGCCCGAGGCGTAGAGCCAGCGCCCGAAAGCGGTGCGGTTCAGGACGATGCTGCCGATCAGCGCGATGACCGCGAGAACCACGACGCCGGTCGGCACGCCGAACAGGCGGTTGAAGCCAAGCGCATCGAAGCCGGTGTTTCCCAGCTCCGGCTTGCCGCCGAGATTGTTGTAGGTCAGGCCGCTAGTCATCAGCAACGCCAGGCCGCGCGCCATGTACATGACGCCGAGCGTCGCCACGAAGGCCGGAACCTTGAAGCGCGCGATGAGCACGCCGTTGATCAGCCCGACAGCAGCGCCCAGCAGGCAGGCAATCACCGCGACCACCCAGACCGGCGGGTAGAGAACGATGCCCAGCCAGGTCAGCGTCACGCCTTGCATCAGGAAGCCGGCGACGACGCCGGCCAAGCCCAGCGTCGACCCTACCGACAGGTCGATGCCGCCATTGAGGATGACGAGCAGCATGCCGACCGCGAGAATTCCGAAGATGGCGACATGCGAGGCCATGGTCAGGAAATTCGCCACCGAGAGGTAGTAGGGCGACAGGATCGAGAAGACGACGATGATGACGATCAGGGCAAAGAAGGCCCGGCCCTCGAGCAGCAACTTGGCGAGATCGAAGCCTTCGCTCGCGCTTGGACTGGACTGTTTTCTGGCCTGGCTG
Organism: Mesorhizobium sp. Root102; assembly: GCF_001425625.1. Taxonomy (GTDB): domain Bacteria; phylum Pseudomonadota; class Alphaproteobacteria; order Rhizobiales; family Rhizobiaceae; genus Mesorhizobium. The sequence continues at coordinate 612,098 of NZ_LMCP01000001.1, forward strand.
ACATCGGTCATGGTCTGGGCTCCGAAATTCCTGGTGATCAGGCGACCACGGCTTCGCCGGAGGCGGCCATGATCTGCTCTTTGGTGGCGTTGGCGCCGAATTCGGCTGAAATCCTGCCGCGCCGCATGACGACGATGCGGTGGGCAATGCTGAGGCACTCGTTGACCTCCGAGGTCGAGAAGACGACCGCCAGGCCCTGCGCGGCGCGTTCGCTCAGCAAGCGGAAGACCTCGGCCTTGGCGCCGACATCGATGCCGCGACTCGGCTCGTCGAGGAGGATGACCTTGGGATTGGTCGTCAGCATCTTGCCGATGACCACCTTCTGCTGATTGCCGCCCGACAGCGATCCGATCATGGCGTTGCCGCCAGCGGTCTTGACGGTCACCTTGCGGATCGAGTCTTCGACCAGCTCTCGCTCCCTGGAGCGGGACAGAAACAGCCCTCTGGCGAACGCTTCGATGCTGGCGAGCGACAGATTGCGGCCGACGGTCATCGTCTGCACCAACCCGTCGCGTTGGCGGTCCTCGGGGACGAGCACGAGCCCTCTGGCGATGCGCTGGGCTATGCTCAAGGCCGAGACGTCCTCGCCTTCCAGCAGCGCGCGCCCGCCCGCCATCGGCACCCGTCCGGCGATGGCTTCCAGCAATTCCGTGCGCCCGGCGCCCATCAGCCCGTAGATGCAGACGATCTCGCCTGCCCGAACGTCCAGCGACAGGTGGTCGACGACGGAATAGCCTGAGCCTGAGGTGTCGACGACGCTGACATCCTCGATCGACAAGGCGACCCCGCCGAACGCATGGCCGGTCGGTGGCGAGCCGAGATCGAAATTCTCGCCGACCATGTTGCGCACGATCCACTCGAGATCGATATCCTTGGCTTCGGCCGTTGCCGTTATCGCGCCGTCGCGCAGGACGACCGCATAGTCGGTGATCTGCAGGGCTTCTTCGAGGTGATGCGAAATATAGACGATGGAGACGCCGCGACTGGTCAGGTCGCGGATCACCTTGAACAGCACCTCAACCTCTGTTGCGCTAAGCGCCGAGGTCGGTTCGTCCATGATGAGGATGCGCGAATCGACCGACAGCGCCCGGGCGATCTCCACGATCTGCTGCTGGCCCAGGCGCAGATCCTCGACCAGGGTCATCGGGTCGATGTCCTCTTCGAGATCGGCCATCAGCGCGCGCGCCTGGCGCGATTCTTCGGCGAAGTCGAGGCCGGTCCTGGTGCGCAGTTCACGGCCCATGAAGATGTTGTCGCGCACGCTGAGATTCGGAGCCAGGCTGAGTTCCTGGTGGATGATCGAGATGCCGCGATCGCGCGCGTCCGAGGATGATGAAAAACTGACGAGATTGCCGTCGAGCACGATGTCGCCGGATGTCGGCGTGACCACGCCGGACAAGATCTTCATCAGCGTCGACTTGCCGGCGCCATTCTCTCCGAACAGCGTTGTGACCTTGCCGCGATGGATGTCGAAATTGACGCCCTTGAGTGCATGAACGCCGCCATACGACATGACGATGTTGCGCGCCGAAAGCACGGCTTCGCCAGTCGCGGGCTCGGTGCCGGACGCCGCTTTCATTTGATATCCAGCCTCACGGGAGTGACCAGCCAACTCTTCGGGTTGACCAGCTTAAACGCGCCGACCACCGATATGGTCTTGCCGGTCAAGGCGCTCGTATCGAGCTTTGCCAGGACTTCCTTCTTCATCTCGTTGTTAAGCGCGGAACCGGCGTCCTGGTATTCGATCTGGTTGGTGAACTGGCCGAATGTGATCTTGCCGGTGGCGTCACGAAGCTCGGTGCCGTTGATCGCCGGCCCCGTCTGGACGCGGATCATCAGCGTGTCGGGCACGCCCTCGACGGCGACCTTGTAGATGCCCGATTTTCCTTGTCCGACGACGCCGGTGAACTTGACCGAGATGACCGGTCCGACGCCCGCAGGCACGCCGTATTCCTTCTCGGCCGTTGCCCTGTCCTTGGCGATCGCCGTCGCCACCGTCACCGCGTCGACGGCGCGCGCCTCGACATCGGCCTGAACCTTGGGAAATTCCGACTTGCCGTAGTCAGCGGCGGAAAACACGGCACTGCGGACATCGCCGGCGGAGCCGATCCTGACCACCTTGGTGTCGAGCGCCATGGCGCCGAGCAGGACGACAACCGCGGCGCCGGCAAATGCCCGGCGCAAGCCGGGCGATGCCGGCCTTGTCGATGCGGTGGCGGCCTTCGCGCTCATGACGCAACCGCCAGCGAGGCAGATCTGCCGTTGTCACACATTTGACGATCCTCCGTTCACATGGCGCTTCGCACCATTGGATTGGTTTTGTTCGACAAGGGCACGGGCGGTGCTTTCATCAGTGATCAGGCCGCTCAGATAACGACTTTCGAGCACCGCCTTGATGGCGAGCACTTTCACCTTGCCGCCGGCGACGGCGACGATCCTGCGGCCTTTCAACTGGTCCCGCGGCAGCGCCAGAATTCTTTCCGACAGCGCCGTTTCCACAGGGCGCCCCTTGTCATCGAAGAAGTGGGCGAGCAGCTCACCGACACCGCCATCGCGTTTGACCTCATCGATTTCGGAATGTTCGATCATGCCCGTGGCGACCAGCGAGGCTTCTCGCTCGGCGGTCCCTATGCCCACGAACATCAGGTCGGACCGGCTTGCGAGGTCGAAGACATCGCTGATGCCGCGCTGGCCAAGCAGCACCTCGCGGTCCTCGGCAGTGTTGGCGACGAAGGGCACGGGCATCACATAGGCCTGTGCGCCGGTCCGCTCGGCCAGCCGATGCATAACGTCATGCGGGTTGGCCGCGAATTTGCGCGTCACACCGCCAAGCAGCGAGACGAAACGGATATGGGCGGCGGCGGTGCGCGTCAGATACTCGACGCTTGCGGCAAGGGTGCGGCCATGGCCGACGCCGATCAGCATGTCCTCGCCGCGATCGATCTCCCGCTTCAGGAACTGCGCGCCGGCGATGCCCAGTCCCTTCAGCGGCAGGTCTTCCTGGTCGAGATCCGGAACCACCTCGCAATAGTCGAGCCCGTATGCGGCGGTCAGGCGCTGCTCCAGCTCCACGCACTCGGCGACGTCGCCATCGATAAAGACCCTGACCAGGCCGTCCTGGTTGGCCTTGGTGATGAGCCGGTGCGCCTTGAGGCTGGTCAGGCCGAGCCGCTTGGCCACCTGGGCCTGTGTGAGACCCCCGGCATAGTGAAGCCAGGCCGCGCGCGTGGCGAGGCTGGATTCATGGTCGCGGTTAGCGGTTCCGCCGGATTTCAAGCCATCTCCTCCCTGAGATGATATTATTATCTTTGTGTGCAAAAATTTTCACATCTCTGCATCGCTGTCAATCCCTCGCCGGATTTGGCGCATACGCCTGCGGGGAATTCACAGGCCTCGCCCCTCCCCGATATGCCGGCCTGCCGGCGTTCGGCAGGCAACATCGACCTATTTGGAGGTAGGTATGTTGCTCGATCATACTGTTGTGTTAACTTAACGTCAATCTGTGTTACCTCCTGCTGACACCAGCGGAATTGCACAGATCATCACCATCTTACTTTGCATCAAATGTTTGTTTTTGATGGATAATATCGGCCACAAGAAAAATCCCAATCTGTCTGTGACTTGTGGATGCCGTGAAATCCATGGGCAAACCGATCGAATTGCCTTGGGGAGAGCATCGGCGACGGAGTGATCAGTCCAGCCGCATCAGGTTCCGGCCCTCGAGCTCCACAGTTGCGGCCTCGACTTCCTCTGCAAGGCGCTGGGCGCTCCAGCCCAGCGCCCGCCCGGCAATCGCCGCAATCTCCTGCAGATCCCGGCCTGTCAGCGAACCTGATATCGCCAGAGTGCTGCGGCGCATGACGATGTCAGCCAGATGTTCGACGAACTCGTTGCGGACGATGTAGTCAATTTCCGACCAACTGTAGCTTGCCGAATCCGGCAGCCGACCCTCATCGCCCGACCCATGCCCGGCGATCTGCGTGGCTCTGGTGCCATATCGCGACAGCAGCTCGTCGAGACGCCGTTCCTCAGCAGCCGTCTGCGAGTAAGCCAGCGCCAGCCAGGCTGCTCGCGCTGCCGCATCGGCGGGGAAATTCCTGCCGCCACCGATCGGCATCATCTGCGTCGTCACCTTGCGGCTGCGCTGGAGACGGCCGAGCACGGTGTCGGCGACTTCTTCGGCGAAGCCGCGAAAAGTCGTCCATTTGCCACCGACCAGCGAGATGACCGCGAAAGGTCTGTTCCGGTCCGGCTCGGCGACCGGCGCCGAGTGATCGCGGCTGATCAACCCGGGCAGCGATGCATCCGAGGCCGGCAGCGGCCGGATGCCGCTATAGGCATAGACGATCTGGTCACGCTTGAACGCCATTCCCGGCAGCAGCGTCCGGACGCTGTCGAGCAGGTATTCGACTTCGTCAGGCCCGCAGCGCACCTCGTCGGGATTGTCGGCCTTGATGTCGGTGGAGCCGACCAGCGCTAGGCCGAGATAGTCGTAGACAAGGCAGATACGGCCGTCATCGGCCTCGAAATAAAGCATGCGCCCGGCAAGGCTTTTGACCAGTTCGTCGTTTTTCAACAGGATGTGCGAGCCCTTGGTGCCGCCGATCATCTTCGATGGCGCGCCAAGCAAATCGTTGACATCATCGATCCAGGGACCAGCGGCATTGACCACCAGCTTCGGCCGCACCGAAAAGGCCCCGCCGTTTTCCGGCTGGAAGGTCAGCACGCCATTGGCGGACTTCACCAGCGCCGTGTAGTTCGCGCTGGCCGAGGCCGCGTTTGCCTCCAGCCCATCGAGGATCAGTTCGAGCACCAGCCTTTCGGGGTGGCTTATCTTGGCGTCGTAATAGGTGCCGGTGGCGACGATCGAGGGGTTGAGCGCCGGCATCTCGCTGAGCGCCTGGCGCCGCCCGACCATGCGGTGGCGCGGCATGACCTGGTTTCGCGAGCCATAGAAATCATAGATCATCAGGCCGACCTTGATCAGGATGGCGCCGCGGCTGCGCGGCGCGCTGGTCGAGCCGAACAGCGTCCGCAGCGCCGCCAGCATGCCCTTGCTCCAGGAGAAGATCGGGATGACGGTCGGCAGCGGGCTGACATAGTGCGGCGCGTTCTTCAAAAGCAGATTGCGTTCGAGCGTCGACTGCGCCACCAGCCCGAACTCGCCGGTTTCGAGATATTTCAAACCACCGTGAATGAGCCGCGATGGCGCGGCACTGGTGCCTGAGCCGAAATCCGCCTTGTCGACGATCAGGCAGCTGACGCCTTGCTCGCACAGATCGCGAAACAGCCCCGCTCCGTTGATGCCGGCGCCAAAGATGACGACGTCGACCTCGCCGGTCCCGGCCATGGCGGCCAAACGCCCGGCGGGGTTTTCCGTAAATGTTCCTTCAACTGGGCTCATGGCGCTTTCGTCTTGACGATGCGCAGCCTTACGCCGGCCCGTTCGAGGGCTTGCGCCCGCGCATCCCCCAGGCCTTCGGTCGCCAGCACGACGTCGAAGCTGGTCAGATCGTCGAAGACATGCAGGGCGATCCTGTCGAACTTGGCATGGTCGACCAGCAGAATGCGCTTGACCGATGCGGCCATCATCGCCTGCTTGACCCGCACGACATTGGGGTCCTGGATGAAGGCCGTGGTTCCGGTGATGGCCGAAGCCGAACAGATCAGCACATTGGCGCGCAGCTGCGCCACGGCGTTCTCGCAGACGATACCGATATAGGCGCTGTAGGTGCTGTGGTACTGGCCCCCGAGACAGATGAAATCGAGTTCGTCGACATTGGTCAGCAGTGACGCCGTCGCCACGGAGTTGGTGATGACGGTCAGCGGCTTGACGTCGAGCAGCAGCGTGGCGACGGCGTTTGCCGTCGAGGAATCGTCCAGCATCACCACCTGGCCAGCCTCGACATAATCGAGTGCTGCCCGCGCCAGCGCATCCTTCTCGGCCCGGTTGACCGTCACCCGGTAGCGGAAGGCGCTTTCATAGAGGCCGGAAGGCTGAACCGTCACCGCACCGTGCAGCTTGCGCAGCACACCCTGCTGCGCCAACCGGTCGATGTGTCGGTGGATGGTCATGCGCGATACGCCGAAATGCTCGACCAGATCGTCGATGCGCACCTGGCCGAGCTTGATCACATAGTCGGCGATCTCTTCGCGTCGTTCGTCGGCCTTGATCATGCGGTTCCCCCAGTGTCTGGCCGCGCCAGCTTCTCGATCTCCGGCCAATGCGGCTTGAGCGCACCGGCTATGCGGCCATAGAGGGAAAAACGCTCGTTGAACACAGCACTCGAGGCCGGCACTGGCTCGTATTGGCGCGCCGTCATTCCGACCTGCCTGGAGCCCTGTTGCGGCGTCGCGAACATGCCGACCGCGGCACCCGCGCAAAGGGCAGCGCCAAAGGCCGCCGCCTCGTCGGTCGAGGTGACGATAACCGGGGCGTTCAGCACATCGGCAAACATCTGGACGAAGGCCGGATTGCGCGAGCCGCCGCCGGTCAGGCGGATCTCGCTGATAGCAAAGCCTTCGCGCAAGGCTTCGACATGGGTGCGATGGTTGAAGGCAATGCCCTCCAGAACCGCCTTGAGCATATCGCCGCGATTGTGCCAGCCATGCAGGCCGACAAAGCTGCCGCTGGCGACATCGCCAAAGGGGGAGCCGAACAGATAGGGGTGAAACAGGATGGTTGAGGACTTCTTCAGCGCCGCGTCGATCTCCGCCGCCAGCAAGTCGTGAATGGAGCCAACATCGACCGATGTCTTTTCCTGCTCCGAGCGGCAGAACGTGTCGAGAAACCAGTCGTAGTTTGCGGTCGAGGCGGGCGAGATCGCCATGTTGTTCCAGCGACCAGCGTCGATGGCGTTGCGGCAGAGCCAGCGCGGGTCGACGCGCGGTTCCGGGGAGACCACTTCGTTGATGGAATAGGTCCCGGCGACGATGGCGAGCACGCCCTCCTCATGGCCGCCCATGCCAAGCGCCGAGGCGGTCACGTCATGCAGTCCGCACGCAACCGGTGTTCCCTTGGCAAGGCCGGTCATTTCGGCGGCCTCGGCGGTGACGTGGCCGACGATTTCAGCCGAATGCGCCATCGGTGGCAGCGCGTCGAAGAGATCGTCCAGTCCGAAGATGCGCATCGCTTCCGGCGCGTAGTCCTGCGTGCGGAAATCCGTGAATGAGGTGCTGGCCTCGGTACGGTCGGTGCCGATCGTGCCCGACAGGCAAAAGCGCAGCCAGTCCTTGCAGGCCAGTATATGCCCGATGCAGCCATAGCGGTCGGGTTGGTTCTTCCTGATCCAGGCCAGCAGCGCCGACGGCGCCGAGACGTGCGGTGCCTGGCCGGTGCGCGCCAACGCGTCTTCGAAGGCCCGGTCCGCCGACCATCGTTCGACGATCTCGCCGGCACGGCTGTCGAGCGACAGGATCCCAGGACCCAGCGGCCGGCGACCCTTGTCGAGCAGATAGAGACCGTCGCCATGCGCGGTCGCGGCCACCGCCCTGATGTCGTCTGCCGGGCGGCCACACAGGGCGATCGCCTCCTTGATTGCGTCGGCGGTCGCTTGCCAGAGGCCGGCCATGTCGCGCTCCACCCAGCGGGCATGGGGCATCGACTGCGGCACCCGCCGACGCGCCACGGAGAGCTGCGTGCCATCGGCATCGAAGATCACCGCCTTGGTGACCGTGAGACCGTTATCGATTCCAAGCAGACTGGGCATGGTCACCGCCTCTTTCAGCGACTGGCGATGCGCACTGCAAGGCAATCCTGCAGGCTGGGGCAAGGGTGACAGACATAGCGACGATCGACGAGCAACGGTGATACAAGTGCAGTGGGTACCTGCGGATCAAACGAACCATATCGCGCTGTTAATTTAACGTCAATATGTGCGACAATGATGTTGGCATCGATAAAAATTTGCCTGCCGTCAGAGATGTCACTATATCAAACTAACTAATTTTATTGATATTTTCCGCAACTAAAATATCCCATTCAAGGCGTTCATTCAGCCTGCGGACACGATAGAACCGAAAGGCACCGCGATGTTTTGGCGCTTGGCCATCGCCACGCCAGACCAACCAGCTCGATGCTGGGGAGCAAAAGTCCGGCAGCCCTTCGGACCGGTGCCGGAAATGTTCCGAAAACCAAGGGCGGCTTCGCCGAAGCCCCCTGCTTCCTGTCAAAGGTTAGTTGCGTGTGGAAGTGGCTGACGAAGGCGCGGGGCGCTTCCTCTAGAGTTGAGACTCGATCGGAAGGCAGCGAACCAAAGTCGCCATGATACGGCGAAGAATTCCCGCTTCGGGTTCGTGGATATAGTTCTGGAGTCTGCCTTCGTCGCAGCCATGCCAGTGTAGCACATTGTTTCTCAGCTCGAGCCTATAGCTCGCTTCCGGTGATATCTCTGACTGGAAGCGGTGCCGCAGTTCAGCGACCATCTTCTCATCCTCGAAAAGCACGCCCATTTCCGAGTTCAAAGATACAGACCGCGGGTCAAAATTGAAGGAGCCGACGAAGCCCGTCTTGTCGTCAACGCTGAAAGCCTTGGTGTGCAGACTGGCACCCTTGGACCCGAATACCGAGATCTTTGGTTGCCGGCTGAAGGGCTGAAGCTCGAAAAGTTTGACGCCGTTCCTGAGCAATCGCTTGCGATAGTTCGCATAAGCTCCATGCACTGCGGCGACATCCGTGGCTGCTAGGGAATTGGTCAAAACCGCGACGTCCACACCGTTGCCGACAAGATCCGACAGGGTCGCGGACCCTCTTTTGCCGGGGATGAAATAGGGGGAGACGATTTCCAGGCAAAAACGCGCCGACTGAATGATGGGGAGCAACTCCTTCATCAGCCAACTGCGACGTCTCCAGCCACGAACCTTCTCTGGAGGGTCAGAAATCACCCGAACGCGTTCCACCCAATGGACGTCGTTGCTGGCCGCGATGAACTCTGCGATGGACCCTCGATCACCAATTCCGATCAAGAGCGGTGACTCTGTATCAGCTTCACTTCCTTCAAATAGATTGGCATTCGTAATCTGCGTGGCCGAGCCGAGCTCAGCAATTGATTTTGCGTCTTCGCAATTCCAAAAGGCCTCGAATATTTGGGCGGTTTGCTGCACGGCGGGACCTAGCATCAGCACGTCGAGGTCGCGGAAATTGGTTTCTGCAGCATCAAAGTAGGCATCGCCAACGTTGCGCCCGCCGACGATGGCGAGGTTGTCGTCCGCGATCCACGCCTTGTTGTGCATTCTGCGAGTCAGTGCAAAAAGCCGCAGGAGAACTTCTATACTGCGCGCGATGCCGCGTGATCTGACTCCGCTCGGATTGAACAGCTTCAGATCGATATTTGGGTGGCTGCTCAACGCTAGATACGCAGAATCGTTCGTCCGCGGGTTCACATCATCGAGGAGCATTCGCACGTGAACACCCCGCTGAGCGGCGCGGAAAACTTCCTGCAGAAGCAGGCGCCCAGTGTGGTCATCATGCCAGAGGTAGTACATGAGGTCTAGGGTGCGAACCGCGCTTCGTGCCGCCAAAACGCGCGTGGCGAAGGCATCATAATTGTCCGAGATGAGCAGCAAGCCGCTCTTGCCGGCCTTGATATTGTCGTCCTTTGCTTGGGCGATGGAGACATCCATAAATTGGCTACCTGTTGGCGGCGATCGAAAGCCGCCCTTGCTTAGAATCAAAGCAAGAACCTCCGAGGAGCGATCTGGTTGCAAGGAAGCCTTTAGAGGCCCCACATTCGCCTGAAGCTACTCGAAGTGGTAGGTAAAGCCCTCCTTGGAGGCGCCGACCGTCACCTTCGTCATCTTTTCGCCCTCGAGCGACCGGTTCAGCACGCCACGGCTCAATTCCGGCAGAAGCGTGTTGGTCAGGATGGCATCGATCATCCGTCCGCCGGATTCGATCTCGGTGCAGCGGGCCTTGACCAGGTCCATGACCCCATCGCCGATCACCAATTCCGCGTCGTTGGTCGCGCGCAGCCGGCGAGCGATCTTGGCGAACTGGTGGCGGGTGATCGCTTCGATCATCGAATCCGAGAGCGGGTAATAAGGAATGGTCACCACCCGGCCGAGAAAGGCCGCTGGAAAGACCTTCAGCAACGGGCTGCGCAGCGCGGTGTCCAGATCGTCGAGCCCTGCCCGTAGCGTGCCATTCCTGGTCCGATCCATGATGACTTCGGAGCCGACATTCGAGGTGAGCAGGATCAGCGTGTTCTTGAAATCGATGCGCCGGCCCTCGCTGTCGTCCATCATCCCCTTGTCGAAGACCTGGAAGAAGATTTCGTGCACGTCCGGATGCGCCTTCTCGACCTCGTCGAGCAGGATCACCGAATAAGGCTTGCGGCGGACCGCCTCGGTCAGGATGCCGCCCTTGCCGTAGCCAACATATCCAGGCGGCGCCCCTTTCAAGGTAGAGACCGTATGCGCCTCCTGGAATTCGGACATGTTGATCGAGATCAGGTTCTGCTCGCCGCCGTAGAGCGTCTCGGCCAAGGCCAATGCGGTTTCGGTCTTGCCGACACCCGAGGGGCCGCAGAGCAGGAACACGCCCACCGGCTTTTCCGGCGCGCCGAGCCCGGCGCGGCTGGTCTGCACCCGCCTGGCGATCATTTCCATGGCGTGATCCTGGCCGACCACGCGTTCGGACAGAGTGCTGGCCAGCCGCAAAGCCTTTTCGGTCTGGCTCGACAGCATCCGCCCCGTCGGGATGCCGGTCCAATCCTGAACCACCGCCGCCACGGCGTTGCGGTCGACCGACGGCAGGATCAGCGGCGTCTCACCTTGCGCCTCGGCCAGTTCGGCCATCAGTTCGCGCAGCCGGGTGAGATCGGCGGCCGGATCGGGTGGAGGGGCATCGGTCGCCGCCTGTCCCTCCACATCGGCCTTGGCTGTTTTGGTCTTGGCCGGTTTGGTCTTGGGCGTTTCGCTCTTGGGCGGCTGAGTCTCAGCCGCGCCCGCGCCAGCCGTTTCGCTATTGGTCTCCGGCGTCTCCACCGCATCGAGCGGGACACCTTCGCCGCGCAGCCTGGCGCGCAGTTCGAGTATTTCGGCAACGAGTGCCTTTTCCCGGTCCCAACGCTGCTGCGCGGCGGCCAGCGCAACTTCGGTTTCGGCTAGCCCGGTGTCGACCCGTGCCTGCCGGTCGTTCACCTCGATGCCGATCGCGGCCTCGCGACCGATGATGCCGCGCTCGACCTCCAGCGCCTGGCGGCGGCGCATGATATCCTCGACCTCGGCCGGCGTGGCGTGCTGTGATATGGCGACACGGGCGCAAGCGGTGTCGAGAAGGCTCACCGCCTTGTCAGGCAGTTGCCGCGCCGGGATGTAGCGATGCGAGAGGCCGACCGCCGCCTCGATAGCCTCATCCAGTATCTGCACCTTATGGTGCTGCTCCAGAACGCCGGCCACGCCGCGCAACATGAGAACGGCCACCGCCTCCGAAGGCTCGTCGATCTTGACCACCTGGAAACGGCGGGTCAGGGCCGGGTCTTTCTCGATGTGCTGCTTGTATTCGGCCCAGGTCGTTGCCGCGATCGTACGCAGTTCGCCGCGCGCCAGCGCCGGCTTCAAGAGATTGGCCGCGTCGCCGGTTCCAGCCGCGCCGCCTGCGCCAATCAAGGTGTGGGCCTCATCGATGAACAGGATGACCGGTGTTTCGGAAGACTGCACCTCATCGATGACAGCCTTCAGCCGCTTTTCGAACTCACCCTTTACGCTTGCACCCGCCTGCATCAATCCGACATCGAGCATGCGCACACTGACGCCTTGCAGCGTGGGCGGCACGTCGTCCGCGGCAATGCGCAAGGCAAAGCCCTCGACGACCGCGGTCTTGCCGACGCCGGCCTCGCCGGTCAGGATCGGGTTGTTTTGCCGGCGTCGCATCAGGATATCGACGATTTGCCTGATCTCCGGATCGCGGCCGACGACCGGATCGATCTTGCCGTCGCGGGCGCGCTGGGTCAGGTCGGTGGCGTATTTCGCCAGCGCCGAATCCCCGCCCGGAGACCGCTTCGGCGTTTCGGCTGCGGCAACCGCTATGCCTGCGCCGGCTTCGAGCGAGCCCTCCATCACATCGGCGAACCGCGTGATGACCGCGCCGGCGTCGATCTTGTCAAACTCGCCGCTGATCTTCGATAGCAGGCCTTCCAGCACCGGCGTCTTCAGGCAGGCAAGGAGAATATGGGCGCTGCGGACTTCCTCGACGCCGAACTCGAGCGTTGCCAGGTTCCAGGCTTCCTGGATGGCATGGAAGATATGGTCGGAAAATTCCTCGATCGATGTTGCGCCGTAAGGCAGCTTGTCGACGGCGCGGGTCATATCGGCCGTGAGCCGGCTCGCATCCACGCCCGCATCGGCGATTATCATTTGCACATCCGAACGGTCGGAAAGCACCAGTTGCTCGATGAAGTGGACGAGTTCGACGTAAGGATTGCCGCGCAGTTTGGCGGTGTCGGCTGCGGCCTTGAAGGCGCACACACCGACAGGATTGAGCTTGCCGACCAGTTCCTTGCGTTTGAAGGTCTGCGATGACCGGCGCTGTTCCATCGAACGTGCTCCTGCAATCTGCCAGTCGATAACCTGCCACATAAGCCGCCACTTGACAAAGCGCGTGGTGGACAGCGCCCTTCCATTTGTGGAAAGTACCGCACCATCGGCTGCAAACAACCACGTAATTGCCCGCCTCCGTGTAATGCATTTCACATACTGGGTCGGCAATCTAGCCGAGGGTTTCGGCACCCAAGACGCGGCCTGGTCAGCTTTCGTTAATTTTTTGAGCAGTGCTTGAATTGTGGTAAAGTGCAACCGTGTGATACCGTAGGGTCACATACGGTTTATGGGCCGATTGCTGGGGGTTGGTGTGATTGATGTCGCACTCTGGCTTGCTCCGCTCGACGGTGAAAATCCGTCAGGGGAGGATTTGCGCAACGACCCGGCTTTTCATGAGCTGGAGCGCCTGACGGAACCTGAGATCAAGGTCGTCCACAACGGCCAAAACAAACCCGCCTCGCAAAGCACCATTCCGGTCGACTGGCCTGCGGTGCTCGCCAAGGCGGAGGAATTGCGCGCGCATGGCCGGGACCTGCGCCTGCTCGTCGTCGTCACGCGCGCGCTGGCCAATGAAGAAGGACTGGCCGGGCTTGCGCAGGGGCTGACCCTCATTGCGCAGACCTTCGATCAGCATTGGGAAACCATGCATCCGGCACTGCGGCCCAACGCTTCGCCACGCGATGCCGCCTTGCGCCGCATCAACGCGCTGCTCGACCTCCAGAATGGTCAGGAGGGGTTGTTGGCGAACCTGCGGCAAATGACGTTCTTTGCGCCGCGTGCAATCGGCCCGATTCAGGGCAAGGATCTGGAAAAGGGTGCGCTCGACGACCGTGTCATGCTCCAGGAGGCCGCCTCCGGGTTGAATGCGGCAGAAAAGGCCGCACTGGTCAGTGCGCACGGACAATTGTTGAACCGGGTGCGTGCCGGATGTGCGGCACAGATGGATCAAGCCAACGCAGAGATGGTCTTGCTCGTCGCTGACGCCCGGGCAGCGATCGCGGCCCTTGACGCGGTCGAGACCGCTCTCAACGCCCGTCTCGAGGGCGGCACCGCTCCTGTTCCGGAATTGAAACGGTTTCTGCAGCGTTTGCTGACGACCCTCGAACGGAATTCGGCAGCCGGCGCCGTGGCGAATGGCGCGGCCAAGTCGCCCACGCTGGCAGAACCGGCAACGCCTGCTCGAAACGGTCATGGAGCCGATACTATGGCAAGTGCGGCAAGTTATACGGACTCGAGCACGGGGCTTCCCGACCGGATTTCCTCGCGCGACGACGTGGTGAAATGCCTCGACCTCGTCGTCGCCTTCTATGACCGCACCGAACCGTCGAGCCCGATCCCGCACCTGGCGCGGCGTGTGCGCCGAATGGTGCATATGGATTTCGTTGAACTGATGGAAGATCTCGCCCCGTCGGGGTTGAAGGAGTTCCGGCTCCTTGCCGGCGTTCCCGATGTCAAGAAGACGGCTCAGAAGGATGAAAGGTAACAACACATGCCAGCCGAAAGCAAAGCGAAGGTCATCGAACGAAATCGCGCGCCGCGGGTGCAGATCGCCTACGATGTGGAGACCTACGGTAGTCCAACGACGATCGAACTGCCGTTCGTCATGGGCGTGATGGCCGACCTTTCCGGTGCTTCGCAGACCAAGGAAGCGTCAAAGTCGGTGCTGGACCGCTCCTTTGTCGAGACCGACGCGAACCGCTTCCCCAAGTTCATGGAGGCGCTCGGACCGCGGGTAAAGGCCCGCGTGAAGAATACGCTGCCGCAGGCTGAGGGCGCCGAGCGGGACGAGGAACTGGCGCTCGATCTTACGTTTTCCAGAATGGGCGATTTCGCCCCGGACAAGATTGCAGAGCAAGTTCCGCAACTGGCCGAGATCCTCAAGATGCGTCGCCAACTCGAGGAACTGCTTGGCTTCATGGATGGCCGCGTCGACGCCGAAAAACGCATCGCGCAACTTCTGAACAACGAACCGCTTCTTGGCAAGATCGCCAGCCAGGCGCTGGCTGACGACGACAAGGTTGGGGAGTAAATCATGGCCGAACAGCAAAAGACCGCCGCCGTCGCCGCCGAGGCCGAAGCCATAGACCTTGGAGAATTCAGCGGACTCCTCGAGAAAGATTTCAAGGTCAAGAAGGACGACAGCGAGAAACTGCAGCAACTCGTGCGCAATCTCGCCCTCGCGGCACAGTCCCGTTCCGATACAACCACCATCTCGTCCAATGCGATCAAGTCGATCAAGTCGCTGATCGCGGGCATCGACAAGATGCTGACGACACAGGTCAACGAGATCCTGCACGCGCCCGAAGTGCGCGAAATGGAAGGCACATGGCGCGGCCTCTGGTATCTCATCAACAACACCGAGACTGATCAGAAGCTGAAGATCCGGGTGATGAACATCTCCAAGGAGCAACTGGCCGACACGCTCGAAGACTATGAAGGCCAAATGTGGGACCAGAGCCCGATCTTCAAGAAAGTCTATACGGACGAGTATTCGATGCTTGGCGGCGAGCCGATTGGCTGTGTGATTGGCGCTTACGAATTCTCGAACCACCCGCGCGACGTTGGTTTGCTGCGCAACATCTCCGGCATCTGTGCTTCGGCGCACACGCCGTTTATCGCAGCCGCCTCGCCGCGCCTGTTCCGCATGGACAGCTGGCAGGAATTGCCGAACCCGCAAGATTTGCAGCAGATCGTCTCCAACCCGGCCTATGCCTCGTGGCAATCGCTGCGCGAGAGCGAGGACGCTCGCTACATCGGCCTGACCATGCCGCGCGTTCTGGCGCGGCTGCCATATGGCACGGATACCGTTCCGGTTAAGGGTTTCACCTTCGAGGAAGAGGTGCAGGGCGATCACAACAAATATGTCTGGATGAACGCCGCCTTCCCGATGGGCGTGAACATAAACCGCAGTCACAAGCTCTATGGCTGGGGCACGCAGATCCGCGGCGTCGAGAATGGCGGCACGGTCCTCAACCTGCCGGTGCACAGTTTCCCGACCGATGACGGGTCGATCGCGATGAAATGTCCGACGGAAGTCGCCATCGACGACCGACGCGAAGCGGAACTGGCCAAGCTTGGTCTGATGCCGATCCTGCATCGAAAGAATACCGATCTCGCGGCCTTCATCGGCGCACACTCACTGCAGGACGACGAGACGCGGGCGGGACGGCTGGTCGACCCCGACGCGCAGTCCAATGAGCGGCTCAGCGCCAACCTGCCCTATCTCTTCCCGGTCTCGCGCTTTGCGCATTACCTCAAGGCCATTGCGCGCGACAAGGTCGGCTCGTTCAAGGAGCGCTCCGATATGCAGATCTGGCTGACCGAATGGATCAACCGATACGTGCTGGCCAACCCGGCCTTTGCCGACGACAAGGCGCGCGCCAAGCGCCCACTTGCCGCGGCCGAGGTTCAGGTGGACAGCGTTGAGGGGCGGCCGGGCTATTACAACGCCCGCTTCTATCTGCGCCCGCACTACCAGCTCGAGGGCATCAATGCCTCGCTCCGACTGGTCTCGGAACTGCCGTCCGTGAAGACTTGATTTACAGCAACACGATCTTGGTTTTTTGAAAGCGGTGGAGAAAGACAATGCCCACAGGTACGAAGATTGATGGTTTTCTGAAAGTTCCGGATATCAAAGGCCCAAGCGCTCGAGACGGCCACGAGGACGAAATTGAAGTCCACGGGGTCGATTACAAGATAGTCGCGCCATACGATCCGAATTCGCTCTCGCGCCGCGGTCGCGTTTCCTTGGGCATGATCAAGTTCACCAAGCACTATGACAAGTCGTCGCCCTATCTGAAGAAAGCACTGTTCGAGAACAAGGCGCTGGACGAAGTGGTGTTCTCGGCACGCCGGACCATCGATGGCGAGACCAAGGATTACCTGGTCGTCACCCTCACCGACGCCTCGATCATGGAATACGACATGTCGCAGGCCGAGGATGAGGAAGACCTGATCGAGGAAGAGGTCAGCTTCGCCTACAAGAAGATCAAGTTCGTCTATGACGGCAATGACGAAATCGAAATGGATGTCTATGTCGGCAAGTGAGGGCCGGCGGCCCGACGCGGACAAGCTGCAGGTTACCGCTGGTTCGCGAGCAAAACGCGAAGCGGTCCAGCCCTCTCTCTGGGACCGCCTCGTAAACGACCTGCCGGGCATGACCTCCGAGATAGACGGGCTACGCCAAGCCTTGCAGGACGAACTCGGCGTGGATCGGCTGGAGGGTCTGGCTGCGGGCAGCGCGCGGCTCATCGATGCCGATGCGGAGCTGACGGCCGATCAGAAGCGGCGTCTGCACCGACTGGCCTTTCAGACCCAGCACCGCGCAGAGATGGAAAGCCGCGGCGTGGTCGTGTCGCCCCGCGTGCTCCGGGAGGCCGTGCGGCGCGACATCGAGGCTCTGTTCAACACCGAGCGTTTCGAGGCTGTTCCGCTTCTCTCCGATCTCGAAAGCGAGCAGGCAGCGGACAACCCGCCGTCGCTCGCCGATTTTCCGGAGGTGCGCCGAAGCGTGATCAACTACGGCGTACCCTCCTTCTCCGGCCGCTCCTCTCGCGACTTTGATCGCGAAGCCCTGGCGCGCGAGATCCGCTCGGTGCTTGCAACGTTCGAGCCCCGCCTCAAGGAAAATACGACGAAGGTCACGGTGACGCTTGGCGACAAGAGCGTGGGTTTGAAGATCGAGATTGACGCGGTGCTGATCATGACGCCGACGCCGGAACGCATGCGCCTGCGCACCACGATCAATCTCGACAACGGCTTGGCGCGGACCGAATTTAGGGAGGCCTGAGATGGATCGGGTCTTCGTAGAATATTACGAGGAGGAACTGACCCATATCCGTGCGCTGGCGGCGGAATTTGCCGACCTGCATCCGGCGGTGGCGCGCAATCTCTCGCTCGACACGGTGCCGTGTCCGGATCCGTATGTCGAGCGATTGCTTGACGGCGTCGCTTTCCTCGCGGCGCGCACCCGGCTGAAAGTCGACGCCGAGCGCTCGCGGTTTTCACGCAGCGTTCTCGACGTTCTGTATCCCGATCTGGTCACGCCGGCGCCGGCAACGGCGATGGTGGTGCTGAAACCCGGCCAGCAGGTCCAGACGATGGTTGCCGGCCATGTCGTCAAGCGCAACACCCGGCTGGTCTCCGGCCTGCAGCCCGGCCTTTCGACGCGTTGCACCTTCACCACCGCCCAGGACATCACGCTGTGGCCGATAGCGCTGACTTCCGTAAGCTATTTTCAAGATCGCAGCGCGCTGGCAGCGGCCGGCATAGCACCGATCGGCGGTGTGGCCGGCGAGGCGGCGCTCCGCATCGTGCTGGCCCGAACCGGAAAAGGCAGGCTCGACGAACTGTCGCTCGATCGGCTTGATCTCTACTTTGCGGGACGCACCAAGGCCCCCCTGCTTTTCGACGCGATTTTCGGTGCTTGCTCGGCCGTTGGCGCACGCGCGGAAGGCAAGACCAATCCCCTATCGCCTTTGCCGGAACCCGAAATGATCGGCATCAGCGACGACGAGTCCCTGATGCCTCGTACCCGTCCGACATTCGAGGGGTACCGCCTGCTGCGCGAATATTTCATGATGCCCGAGCGCTTTCACTATGCGCGGGTTTCCGGGCTGCAGCCCGTCGTGCGTCGATGCGCGGCCGGGCTCGAGATCATCTTCATGTTCAGGCGCCCGGTGCCCGAGCTTGCCGACTTGACACCGGCCGATTTCGAACTTTTCGCAACGCCGATCATCAATCTCTTCGAGCGTGAGTGCAACGTCATCGAGCTTGATCCGCGCAAGACGCGCCAGGTGCTGCATGCCGATCGGACGCGGGCGCGCGACTTCGAAATCTATCGGGTCATCCGCGTGGAGGACGCCGACACCGGGGGTAACGATGCCGAAATTCCAGAGCTCTTCAGCCTGGGTCAGAATCGCGGCAGTGGCTGGGTCTACTCCACCGAGCGGCGCCCCCGTCGCGCGACGGAAGACGAGCGGCGCGACGGGCTGACCCGCACCTCCTACGCAGGGGACGATGTTTTCCTGGCAATTTCACGCCCGGTGGAAAGCCCGGCGAACCGGCCGCTGAAGCGTGTCGACATCGTGGCGCTTTGTACCAACCGCGATCTGCCGATCCTCGATGACAATCCCACTTTGACGCTGGAGGCAGGCGACCCGGTCGAAACGGTGCGGCTTCTCGGCGCGTTGCGTCCGCCTCGCCCGGCCATCCCCGCCGCGCTTCCGGTGGGCGCGGCGGGCGAATCCCGCGCCGACAATCTCGCCTGGCGGCTGGTGGCCCAACTGGCGCTCAACTTTCTCAGCCTTGCCAAGGAAGGCCGCGGCGTCGATCCGCTGCATGCGCTGCTTGATCTGTACGCCGACCGGGGAGATCCGAGCCTTGCCCGCAACGTGCATTCGATCGTTCGCATAGACTCGCGGCCGGTCATCGAACGGCTGCAGATCGACGGGCCGATGTGCTTCGGACGCGGCACGGAAGTGACATTGCATGTCGACCAGTCGGTCCTGGCGGGGCAAAGCACATTGCTGCTTTCGGCCTTGCTGGCACGGCTGTTTGCCCGTCATGCCGGTATAAACGGCTTTGTGCGAACCCGTACGCGGCTGCTGCAGAAGCAGGAGGATGTGCCATGGCCGATGACGCCCGGCAATCGCTACCTGATCTAGACACAGTCGACTCGAGCCAGACCGAGGGGCTGTCCGGGACGTTCGACTTCTTCGAGCTGTTGCGCCGGCTCGAACGGAGGGGCGGGCTGTTCGGCTATTCCAGCTCGCCGGAGCGCGAGCCGGCGAGGCTCGGACAGCATATGCGTCTCAGCTTTTCGGCCAGGGACGTGGTTGAATTCCGCGAAGCGAACGACAAGGCTCCGGCCAGGGTCACGGTCGCAAATCTTGGCCTGATGGGACCCGAAGGTCCGCTGCCGCTGCATCTGACGCGCTGGGTGCTCGATCGGCTGTCGCAGCGCTGGTTCACCGGCGCCGATGCCCGGCAAACCAGCGACACGACATTCATGGACTTCGTCAACATTCTGCAGCACCGCATGATCGCCCTGTATTATCGGGCATGGGCGGATGCGCACCCCGCGGTACAGGTCGAACGTGCGGTTGGGGGGCGCGTCCGCGCCATGCTTGAAGCCATGGCGGGAATCGGACTTCCGGGCACCCAGAGCACTGATCTCGATACGGTGAAGCTTCGCCAGGCAGCTTCGCTCGCCAGCCAGGTCGATGGCCCGGAACGGCTGACGCTGTTCCTGGCGGAAGCCTTCAAGGTGCCGGTTCAGATCAAAGAGTTCATCGCCGCCTGGATAAACATCCCGGCCGGGCTCCAGACCCGCCTTGCAAAAGCCTATGCTGGGCTCGGCCGGGGGGCGACGATCGGCCCGCGCGTTTTCAACCGCCAAAGCAGGATCGAACTCCGTGTCGGCCCGCTGGGGTACGAGGACTTCAAGGCGTTCCTGCCTGGCGGCCAGCGGCTCAAACTGTTCAAGCAAGCCGTTCGCGACATGGTCGGGGAATCGCTCGACGTCGATCTGCGCATCGTGCTTGCGCGCGAAGCAGTGCCGCCGCCCCGTATCGGAGCGGTACAGCTCGGCCGGACCGCCTGGCTTGCGCGGCCCGTTGAAAGGGGCGATGCTGACGACATGCGGCTGCGGACGATCGTCGGATGGCGGCCGGAAATGGCGGGGGTCGCGGCATGAGCCTGCTGCTGACGCTGGAGCAAGGGCCACGCACCCAGGCGGTGCGGCAGACCCGGCTGGACGAGGGCGAGTTGGTGATCGGCCGCAGCGCGGACGCTGGCTGGCAGATCGATGATCCCGACATGTTCGTTTCGCGGGCTCATTGCAGGATCTCGGGCGGGCGGGATGGATATTTCGTCACCGATACGTCAAGCAGCGGATTGTTCATAAACGACTCCGACAGCCCGCTCGGCGCCGGCAAGTCGACGCGCCTTCAAAGCGGCATGCGGCTAAGACTGGGCGACTACGTCGTCTATGTCGATCTGCAGACGCCAACCGCCCAAGCATCCACAGCCGGCCAGCCGGCTCCGGAACGCCTGCCGCCGGTATCCCGAGCGCCTGTGAGCATCGGCCGCGACGACTTCTTTTCCGCCACGGTCGAAGAAGAGCCGCGACGGCCACGTCCGGCGGATCTGCCGAACCCGTTCGAACAGCCGGTTCCGGGCGCGTTCGAGCGTGCCACCTCCGGCCAGCGCAGCTCGCCTGCTTTCGATGACCCGTTCAGCCTCGATCCGGTTTCAACGCCTGTGTCGAAAAATGCCGCCCCTTATCTCGAACCGAGCGGCGCGGCGAACCGGGCGGACCCATTCAGCCTCGACCCCGAGCCGTCCCCAAGCCGCGAAGTCGAACGCGCTCATGGAAAGCCGTCCGATTTCAATGATGATTTTGGTTTCGGATCAGCCACGGCGCCCGGTTCGGCAAACGGCACCGGCTCGGCCGGAAAGCGCGAGCACATCGCCCAACGGCCACAATCCGCCAATCCCTGGGATTTGCCCGTGCGAGCGGCTGATGTCCCACCTCCAGCGCGGACAGGTGCCGCTGCCAAACCCGCCCGCCTGCCGGCAGCGCCGCAACTGGGCGACATGGCGCTTCGCTCCGCATTCCTGCACGGTATGGGTGTCGAGGAAGCCGACTTCCCCGGACGCGACAGCCTTGCGGAAATGGAGAAGTTTGGCCGCGAATATCGGCTGATGATGGAAGGCCTGATGCAGCTTCTGCGCAAGCGGGCCGAGGAAAAGGGAAACGCTCGCGTCGCCCAGACCATGGTCGGGGCTTCCGAAGTCAATCCGCTCAAGTTTCTGCCGACGGTCGACGACGCCATCGTCACGCTTCTCGCCGAGCGCAGCCCGGGATTTCTCGCCGGCGAAGCGGCAATCGCCGACGCGGTTCGCGACCTCGCTCAACATCACGTGCGCGCCTGGCGAGGCGTACAGGGCGCCTTGCGGCGGATGATTGACCGTTTTGACCCGGCGGCGATCGAGGAAGAGCTGAAATCGAATTCCGCGATCGGCACGCTGCTTTCAGGCGGGCGCGGCGCCAAGCTGTGGGAGCTTTACCAGAAACGCCATCGTGAAATCGCCGAGAGCGCGGAAAAAAGCTTCCTGGGTGAAATCGGCGCTGATTTTCGGGACGCATATGAGGAGGAGTGAGACATGATCGATCGACGCGAATTTATCGTCGCCCTGGGCGCAACCGGGCTGCTTGCGGCTTGCCAGAGCGGTCCGCCAAAACCTTCGGTGATCACCATCAATGTGACCGGGGGGGCTGGCATGAATCCGGGACCAGGTGGCGGTGACCGGCCGGTGACGGTCCTCGTGATGCGGCTGCGCAGCACCGGCAAGTTCAATTCCGCCGACTACTTTGCCCTGCAGGGAGATGCCGGCTCTGCACTCGCAGGCGACCTCATCGGATCCGACCAGATCGCCGTCGGGCCGGGAAAATCCGCGTCCAAAACCATCACCGTCGAGCCGGATGCGACGGCGCTGGGCTTCGTTGCACTGATCCGCGAGCCTACTGGCAGGAACTGGCGGACGACCAAGTCAGTGTCGGCGGGATCACAATTTACGGTCAACGTCACGCTTGGCAGCGGCGGCATTTCCGCCTAGCGGCCAAGGCAAGGGGAGCTCAATGCAGAGAGTAGCGGCATGAGCGATGCAAACAGGGTGTTGTGGTCCGAAGGTCTGTTTCTCCGGACTCAGCATTTCCAGCAGCAGGATCGGTTTTTCGAGGCGACAGTGCGCGGCGCGTTGCAGGCCGGGCAACTGCACACGTTCGGCTTTCAGCAGCTGACGTTGGATCAGGCATTGCTCGATGCCGGCCAGATCTCGATCCTGTCCGCACGGGGCATCTTTCCGGACGGGACACCTTTCTCCATTCCAGACATGATGGACGCACCGCGACCATTGCTGGTCACCCCAGACACGGGCGCCGGGCCGGTGCTGGTCGCCTTGCCGCTGGAGCCTCCCGGCGGTGTCGGCTTCGATCCGGCACACGCCGCCGCCTCGGGAGCACGCTATCACGGACGGATCGTTTCGGTGCGTGACGCCGTCCAGGGCGGTTCAGATCCTGAAGAAATCGAGATCGCCCGTCCGCAGGCGCTGTTGCTTGCACCCGGCAAGTCGGTCGGTGGCTACACAGCCTTGCCGATAGCCGACCTCAAGGGGGTTCGAGCCGATGGCGGCGTCTCCGTGGACGAGACCTTCCTGCCGCCGACACTGGTTACCGGCGCGGTGGCCTGGTATCGACAATTGCTTCTGGAGGTTGTCACGGGCCTCGACCAGATCGCGGAGGCGCATGGCAAGATGGTCATGGGCGGGCCTGGGCGCAGCGTCGAAGATCTGCTGATGCTCAATCTCGCCAATGCGGCGCGCCCGCGGCTGGCCCACATGCTGGCGCAGGATGTCTTCCATCCGGCCGAGCTCTACCTGGAACTTGCCGGGCTCGCCGGTTCGATGGCTACCTACGGATCGAGCGCGCGGCGGCTGGGCGAGTTGCCCGCTTATGATCACATGGCGCCAGGCCTCGCTTATTCGGCGCTGGCGGATGCGCTGCGCTCGCTCATCCTCAGCCTGCGTTACATCGAGCCGAAATCGCGTGCGCTGCCTGTCATGCGGCATTCGACCAATGTCTGGAAAATCCGCATCGACAACCCGAAGCTGCTGGTGGCCAGCCGGATCGTCATCCGGGTCGGTTCGGAGCTGTCGGAGGACGCGCTGCGCAAGATATTCGTCAATCAGGCGACGGTCGGCTCGGCCGACCAGTTCGAGGGCCTGTGGAAATCGCGGTTGCCCGGCATTCCTTTGAAACCGCTTCATTCCCAGCCGCGCGAAATCCCTTACGATGGCGATCGACTGTGTCTCGAGCTTGACCAGAAAAGCGAGCACTGGGCGTCGCTGCTCGATGCCCCAGGCTTCGTCATTGGCGTTTCGGGTGTGTTGCCAAGCGAGCCGCAGGTGGACTGCTATTCGGTGAACAGGTGAGATCATGAGCCGCGATGATCCTTTCGGACTGTCGGAGGATCGCGAACGCACTCGCATACGATTGACCGGCGCTCCGATGCCGCGGCCCATGGCGCCACTCTTGCCGGGCGCGGCGGCAAAGCGGTCTCGGACCCACCCGAACGCGCTTGTCAACGCGTTCGCGCCCTTGCTCGAGTTCGCTCCCGAGCTTGAAAGTGCGTTGCCGCCGGAGAATCCGGAAGCGTTGCGCACCCGATTGCTCGAAGAACTGGTTCGGGCACGCGACCTGGCAATGTCGACAGGGTCCTCGATGGAGAGGGCCGACCAGGCAGCCTGGGTCGTGGCTGCGTTGCTCGACGATCTGGCTTTGAACACGCCATGGGGCGGGGCCAGCGCCTGGCCGCGGCAGCCGCTTGTGGTCATGCTGCGCGGCGATGTGGATGCCGGAACGCAGTTCTTCACGCGTCTGGACGAACTGGAACGCCATCCCAACCGCGATCGCGAATTGCTGGAACTGCAGTATGACTGCATGGCGCTCGGCTTTCGCGGCAAATATCGCGTGCCTGGGCGGTCAGGCGACCGCTCGCTCAATGCCGTTCGCGTGGCGGCGGCACGCTTCCTGCGCGATGCCGACGCCGAAGGCGCGCCGCTGTCGCCAAACTGGAAGGGCGTGATCGCATCCGACGAGCCGCAGCGCTTCATCGTTCCGATCTGGGTCATGGCGCTCGGTGCGGCGGTTGTTGCCACTGCCATCCATATCGGACTCTCGATGGGACTGAGCAGCCAGGCGGTCGAGCTTTCCGCACTTGTGCGCACGTTGCCGCCGCCTGCACGCGGCGACATCAGCCGGACGTCACCCAAGGTCGAGGCCCCGCCACCAGAGAAAGTGGATTTTGCGCTGTTGCCGGAATTTCAGGCCGGGGCACCGGCCGACCTCCGATCCGCCCTCAGCGGCACCGAGAGCGTTTCGCTGGCCAAACTGATCGTCCAGGCCTCCAACCCCGAACTGTTCCAGTCGTCGCGGCCACAACTGACCGAAGGCTTCGAGCCCCTGATCGGTTCGATCGCCAAGGTGATCCTTGCCAATCAGGAGCTGATCGGGAACATCACGGTGATCGGCCATACGGACAGCGTTCCTCTGCAGAAGACCAATCCGCTGTCGACCAACCAACGACTGTCCGAGGCTCGCGCCCAGACGATTGCCGACATGCTGGTCCAGAACGGCGTGCCTCAGGACCGCGTCCATTCCGAGGGCCGCGCGGCCACCGATCCAGTGGCCAGCGACAGCACGCGCCAGGGGCGGGCGTTGAACCGCCGCGTCGAGGTGCTTGTCGAAAAGAGGCTGTGAGATGTTTATCCTGCGCTTCCTCTGGGCGGTTCTGACATCGCGCTGGCTGTGGACGCTGATCGGCATCACGCTGCTTTCCCTGGTCATCTGGGTGTTCGGTCCGATCGTCAGGATCGGTCCCTACGAACCGTTCGCCTCTGAAAATGTGCGCATCGTCATCATCGCGCTGCTGGTCATCTTCTGGCTGATCTGGCTGATCGTCGCCCAGCGCCGGGCGATCCGCGCCAACCGGCTGTTCGTCGCGGAGATCGCCGCGCCTGCGGTGGAAAAGCCGCTGAGCCCCGGCGAAGAGAACGTCGCGGCCGTGGGTGCCAAGTTCGCCGAGGTGATGGCCGAACTGAAGCGCCGCAAGCTGGGCGGACGCAAGTTTCTGCGCGAGATGCCCTGGTATGTGATCGTCGGGCCGCCAGCCACCGGCAAGACCACGGCTCTGAGGCAGTCCGGACTGAATTTTCCGATCGACCTCACGGACGACCTGCAAGGGGTCGGCGGCACGCGCAACTGCGACTGGTTCTTTTCCGAAAACGCGGTTCTGATCGATACCGCCGGCCGCTATGTCCAGCAGGAGAGCCAGCCCGATGTCGACGCGGCGGAATGGCTGGGCTTCCTCGACCTTTTGAAGAAGCATCGCGGCCGCCGCGCGCTCAACGGCGTGATCGTCGCGCTTTCGATCGATGTGCTTTCGGAGGGCGACGAAGCCATCAAGGCGCATGGCCGCAAGATCCGCCGCCGGTTGGCCGAGCTCAACGACCGGCTCGAAATCCGCCTTCCGGTCTATCTGATGCTGACCAAGGCCGATCTGATCAAGGGTTTCGAGGCCTTCTTTGGCGGTCTGTCCACCGCCTCGCGCGAGCAGGTATGGGGAACGACCTTCGCGCTGGATGCGCGCGTGGATGCCAAGATCATCGAACGCGAGATTTCAACGCTGGCGACGGAACTCGAGCGGCGGCTGGTGCCGCGCTTGGAGGATGAGGAAAAACTCGCCGCCCGCGCCGAGATCTTCCGGTTTCCCGCCCAACTGGCAAGCCTGTCCGAACCGATCCAGGTGCTGGTCGAGGCAATGTTCGGCGAAAGCCGGTATGAAGAGGCTGCATGGCTGCGCGGCCTCTATCTGACATCGGCGACCCAGGAAGGGGCACCCATCGACCGGCTGACCGCGGCGCTGTCGTCGTCCTTCGGTCTTCCGCCACGGCGGGCCCTGCCCGCACCAAGGGTCGAGAAACGCAGCTTCTTCTTGAAGAACCTGCTCACCGAAGTCATCTTCAAGGAAGCAGGCCTCGGTACGTTCGACCCGCTGGCTCAACGCCGCCGCGCCTGGATTTGGCGCGGTGCCGCGGCTGCCTGTGCCGCTGCAGGCTTGTTGGCCAGTGCGGTGTTTGCCTGGTCCTACTACGACAACCGCAATGCGATCTCGGCCCAGGCAAGCCAGTTCGAAGCGCTGCAGACGCCGCTGACCTCGGCTGCCGCAAATTCGGCATCGGTGCAGCAGCCTGCCATCGACGGCGCGCTCGAGGCGATGGACGCGGTAGCGAATGCCCGCACCGCTCCACCAGCAGCAGCGCAGGATCTGCTGGGGCCATCGGCCTCGGCGGAACTGGTGCGGGCTCAGACCGACACCTACGATCACGCCCTGCGCAACGTGCTTGAGCCGCACATGGTGGCCCTTCTCGAGGCCACCATGTGGCGGCAGATCCGCGATCCGGATTTCATGCTCGGCGCGCTCAAGACGTATCGCATGATGACCGGTCTGTCGCAGATGGATCCCGACTACGCCCAGAACTGGTGGGTGAACAGCCTGCCCGAATTCGCGGCCGCGGCACCATTTCCAACCGCCGATGCCGAAGAGCATCAGCTTGCCGCCATCCGCCGCATGACGGTCGACGAAAGCTATGTCGCACCCGACCAGGCCCTGGTTGCCGAAGCGTTGAAAACGGTGTGCACGATCTCGTTGCCGGCGCGTGCCTACAAGCAGTTGCTGGCCGATCCGGCGGTGGCCGGTCTAAAGGACTGGATCCCGGCCAATTTCGCCGGCCCCAACGGTGGCAAGGTGTTTGCGCGGCGTTCCGACAAGACGCTTCGCGTCGGCATTTCCGGAGCATTCACCTATTCCGGCTTCCACGACGCCATTCTCGACCGCATCGAGGATGTGGCAGCACAAGCGGCGCTGGATCGGGCGGTCTTCGCCGGAGGCTGCTCCGAGAACTCCGAAACGTCCGTGTCGGCGCTGTCCGAGGATATCCTGAAGCTCTATTACGACGACTATATCGCACAGTGGGACAGCTTCCTGCGCGATATGAGGCTGGCGCCGTTGAGCGACCTCAATGTCGCCAGTGAGAATCTGAAGGATCTTTCCAGCGCCGATTCAGCGCTGAAACGCCTGCTCACGGCAGTCGTTCAGGAGACCGAGCTTACCCGGTCCGATGAAGCGCCGGCCGACGACAAGGCGGCGGCCAAGGGCGGCTCGAAACTGCTCGGCAAACTCGGCAAGCTCGGCAAGATCGTCAAAACGGGGGCAAAGCTGCTTCCACGCGCGGGCTCAGCTGACGAGGTGGATCTTACCGGGAACCTGGTGGCCGAACACTTCAAGCCGCTCAAAGGTGCTATTGCCGAGGTCGACGGCCAGCCGCCAGCACTCGACGCCGCGGTGGTGGCTCTGACGGCGCTGTCCAACGTGTTGCAGACGGTCACCGCCAATCCCGACCCCCAGGATGCCATTAAGAAGCAAGGCGGCCTTGCCGAACTGACGGGTGCGGTGGCCAGGCAGGCACAGATCCTGCCGGACCCTATCAGCAGTTGGCTGGGCGGAATTGCCGGTGACACCAGCAATTTGACTCAGAAGGCGGTCACTTCGGAGCTCAACGCCATCTGGCGGGCGGACATACTGCCTTTCTGCCAGGCAGCGCTGAACGACCGCTATCCATTCAGTCCGGAAAGTGCGGTGGACGTCAATGTCCGCGACTTCGCCCGCCTGTTCGGACCGGCGGGCCTGATCGATGCCTTCATCAACGACCATTTGATCAGCTATGTAGACACCGCCAGCCAGCCGTGGAAATGGCGTGCCGACTTTGGCCTCGACCCTTCGGCGCTGGCGGCGTTCGAGCAGGCCAGGCGGATACGCGATGATCTCTTTCCCGGTGGTACCGGACCGGTGATGAGCTTCACGCTCGAACCGAAAGACCTGTCTCCGAACGTCACGCGTGTGACGCTCAATCTCGATGGCCAGACCCTCGTCTATTTCAACAACGCGACGCGGCCGCAACCGATGACCTGGCCCGGCAAGGACGGCACCGGGGTCATCTCCCTCGCCTTCCAGCCCATCGACGGCTCACCCGAAATCATGCTGAACGAGACCGGCAGCTGGGCGTGGCTGAGGATGCTGCGCAGCGGCCGATTCACCGGGACTTCGCTGTCCGATGTCTACAGCCTGCGCCTGGGGACGAAAGGCATGTACGCCGATTTCGAGCTCAAGGCCGCCAGCGTCGAAAATCCCTACAATCTGCAAATGTTCAAGAAATTCTCATGTCCACCGCAGATATGAACCTGCCCGGCTTTTACGGAAAAATGCCCGCCACCGGCGATTTCGTGACACGGCGGCTGTCGGGTGACTTTGTTCGCGGCTGGGACCGCTGGCTGGCGCAGCATCTCGTCCCGCTGTTCGGCTCGGAATTCTGGCCAGGCACAACCGCACTGCGCTTTCTGGCTGGCCCGGCTTGCTTCGGCGCATCGGCGGGCATCATACTGCAGAGCGCCGACAGGGTCGGCAGGCAATTCCCCTTGAGCGTCGTCGCACAGCTTGCTGAAGCCCCGGTTCGGCTGGCTGACGCCGAGGCGTGGTTTGCCGGGATCGAAGAAGCGGCCATCGCCGCCCAGCACGGCGAACTGACGCCCGACGAATTCGATGCCGCGCTGGCCGCACTGCCGGTGCCGCCCGTCGAGCCGGACGGCGAGATCATCAGCGGCATGGTGATGTGGACCGCCCGTTCGGACATTTTCGACATCGATCCGCAATCGCCTCAAACGACGCTGGAACAGATACTCGCCGGCAGTTGGGAGACCAGCTGATGCAGATCTGGAACCAGATGGGCTATCCGCACCACTTCACCATGGGCATGGACAAGGCCGGCCATGAGTGGATAGTCGTGGTCGTCAAAGGCACGTTCGATTTCCCGGCCAAGCTAGGCGGATTGGTGCAAAAATCGGCGGACCAGATGCCGCTGGTAATGGCCGACACACAAACCGGCGTGCCTGGCTACTCGGCCACGCTGTGGGAGACTGACTTCGCCTTCCGCAAACCACGCTGCGACGTCATCGCCAATGGCTGCGCCTTCGCACCGGGCGGGCGTCCGGCGGAGCGCGTGCCGGTTGGTATCAAGGTTGGCAATTGGTCAAAACTGTTCGAGGTCGTCGGCCACCGCGAATGGCGCTCCATCGGCCCGGTGTTTACCGCTACAGCGCCGCAACCCTTCCTGAAACTGCCCATCTCCTATGACGTCGCCTGGGGTGGCGTCGACAGGCTGGATCCGGAGGACAAGCTGCCGGCCAGCTACAAATACAACCCGGTCGGAACCGGCTGGTCGCGCACCAGGAACCAGCGCCTTATTCCAGGCCTGCGGCTGCCGAACACCCAGGCAGTCGGCGAAGAGATCCGCTCGCCATTTGGCGATTACAAGCCGATGAGTTTCGGGCCGATGGGTCGCGGCTGGCCGGGCCGGATCGAATATGGCGGCACCTATGACGACAACTGGACCAAGAACATCTTTCCGTTCCTGCCGCCGGACTTCGACGAGCGCTATTTCCAGATGGCGCCGGCCGACCAGCAGATCGACCATCCGCGAGGCGGCGAAGAGGTGGTTCTGGTGAACCTGATACCTGAGGGGCGGGTAAGTTTTCGCCTGCCGTCGACGGCATTGCCGATGACATTGTTCAAGGGCAGGCAGAAGGCCTATGAGGCCGATATATTTCCAGACACTGTTCTGCTTGACCCGGAAAGACGCCGCTTCTCGCTGGTCTGGCGCCTCTCGCAGCGCATTCACAAGACAATCCTCGATTTCTCGGAGTGCTGGGTAGGTCCGCCAACGCCGGCCATGCTGAGAGCCAGGCTCAAGGGAAAACAATACGTTCGTGTCAGCCGCATCACGCCCGCACGAGAGAATGAAGACGCATGAGTGCGCAACTCGACATCGTCTCGATAGGCATGGTTACGGCTGTCGGCCTCGACGCGCCGTCAGCTTGCGCGGCGATGCGCGCAAGGCTCGACGGTTTCCAGCAAACGCGATTTCGGGGCTCCGCCGGCGAGTGGCTAACCGGTGCCCCCATCGCGTTACCGCGCAATTGGGTTGGCGACAGGCGCATGGCGCATCTGGCGGCTGGCGCTATTTGCGAAGCGTTCGAAAGCGTGCCGGAAGCACGCGGCCAAACGGCACTGATTTTATGCCTTCCCGAGGAGGAGCGGCCCGGCCGAGCCGTCGGCGACAATTCCGCTTTGCTTAGAAGCGTTGCCGAAATCGTTGAGGTCGAACCGCATGCACGCTCCAGGATAATAGCGCATGGACGACCTGCCGGCGTTGTCGCATTGGAACATGCTCGCCGGCTGCTCGCGTCGGGCGACGTGCCCTTTGTGGTGATTGCTGGCGTCGATAGTTATCTGACAAGCCAGACAATCACGTACTATCTCTCGTGCAATCGCCTCCTCACGCCTCAAAATCCGAACGGGTTCATACCTGGGGAGGCGGCGGCGGCGGTCATTTGCACCCAAGGTCGACAGGGCGGACTTCGACTATTTGGGGTTGGGCTCTCTCGCGAAAATGCATCGATCTACAACACGGAAGATTTGCCTTTGCGCGGTGACGGCATGACGGCGGCCTATCGGGCGGCATTAGAAGAAACCGGTATCGAAATGAACCGACTCGGGTACCGGATCGCTGATCTCGTAGGAGAACAGTACTGGTTCAAGCAAAGCGCGCTTGCCAGCCTGCGCTTGCTGCGAGGAAGGCATGAGTTTCAGGACATCTGGTCGCCAGGCGAATCTCTCGGCAATGTCGGAGCCGCCGTGGTGCCGCTCATGCTTGGCATGGCTTTCACCGCAGCACGCAAAGGCTATGCTGCCGGAAATCCGGTCTTGATCGAGGTATCGAACGATGCCGGAGCCTGCGGCGCAGCCATCGTGGCATCGAGGGCGGCGTAGTGGGCGGGGTGTTTGCCAACGGCCTGGAAATTTCCGGCAAAGCCGTGAACGCCCAGACAATCGCCGCGTTCCCGGATGTTTGCTTCACACCTCCTGAAAACCCGGCAACGCCGCCTGGCGTGCCCATCCCCTATCCTAGTTTCGGATTGGGCAGCGACACCGAGCAAGGGACCGGCACCGTCAAGATCGGCGGCAAGACCGTCAACATCAAGAACAAATCCGACCTGTCCAGAACGTCCGGGACGGAGGCTGGCTGTGCCGCGAAGAAAGGCGTCATCACATCGAAAAATACCGGAAAGGGGTATTTCAACTCATGGTCTAATGACGTGAAGTTTGATGGCGAACCTGTCATACGCATGACAGATCTTGCCACAAATAACCATGCATCGCCGATTGGCAATACGGTTACATGGCCGCACACGGCCGCCATAACTGTTAACGGGCAGGACTGTGCAACGATTTTAAATAACGTTGGGATATATGTGCATCAACACAAGGATTCCGATTGTGTGCACCCAACGGAATCCGAACACTGCTTCGAAAATCAGATGTTCCAGAAGAGTCGCGGCGGCGAGAACTATTCCGGCTGGGGAAGTTACGACGTCGACACCGCGCCTTGCATCTGCATGGAATCCTACAAGAAAACCAAGACCGGATACCGCAAATCCGGCTCCGGGTCGAAACGCGGCTCGCCGCACAACAAAAAGACAAAGAAAGTGCGCGATTTCCTGAAGAAGAAGCGCAGTCCGACTTTGGGCGATGCGATCAAGGAGGTGCAGCAGGCTGTCGGCGACCATCACGAGAAGCTGCAGAGCTGCACCAAGAAGGAGAAGGACGACGCGCTCGAATGCCTGAAGCTTGTGCTCATCGACTACCTCATTGATTGCGCCAGAGCCCCGAAACCGACCCCCGCCCAGATACTGGCCAAACCGATAAGGAAAAAGTGATGCGTGAGCCCGAAACCATCGCCGACTTTGACCCGGAGGAAATCGATGTCCAGGCCGTGGACGGATATCATCACGGCGGCAATCGCTTCAGCGCCAGTTTCGAACTGAGCGATCCCGATGATGAATTCAGCCGGTCCTATCTTCTAGAAATCGAGCTTGGGGCGACCATTCGTTTCAATGCACGGCTTCAGATCGAGGACGCGATCCGGTCCCATGTCAGTTTCGGGCCGCAAGACCATGTCGCCCTTGAACTTGGAGGGATCATCCACGACCTACCGCCGGGCTCGGCATCACGCACGGACCTGCCCGAAGGCGCGCTGACGCGCCTGTGGGCCCCGTCGCACGACCAGATCTTTGCGATCGGAGATCTTGGCGTAAGCTATCTGCGTGAGCGAGGCCGATGGGGGCAGTTGGAGACCTTCGACGAAGCCGTGCTCAACGATATCCACGGCCGTGACGGAAGTCCGATCTATTGCGCCGGCGACCGCGGGCTTCTCCTGAAACTCGACGGGCGGCGTTGGAACCGTATCGAGGTGGGTGTCGAGGAGAATTTCAACACCGTCCTGGCCGGACCTCAGGGTGAGGTCTATCTCGGCGGCGCGAACGGGGCAGCCTACGAGTTGCGTGACAGCGAGCTGATTGCCTTGAAGGCCGACGAGGTCGACTATTACGATATCTGCGAGTTTCGCGGCAAACGCTACTGGTCGGATATGAGCTACGGCGTTTCGGTGCAGAAGGGACGCGAGCTCGTGCCTCTGCTCGAAACGGAACAGGGTTTTACCATGACCGCGACGGAGGAATTTCTTGTTGTTGCAGGCTGGCACGAATTCTTTCTGTTCGACGGCACCGACTGGTCCGGTTTCGAAATGGGCTATGACGGCAATATCTTCCTTCGAACGGTCGACATCAACAACTACCGCTAAAGCGCGTCGCGCTTGAATGGATTCAGGCACCGCGCTTTAGGTCTTTGTTTTCATGCATGTCGTTCCCCCAAAACCGGGGCCACTTTTGGGCGACACGCTTTAGGATGGCGGATTATCGGTAGGATGGCGGATTATCGGTTCTGTTTCAGCGTCACCGCCAGATATTCTCTAACCTTGGGAAGGTCCAGATCCACAACCTGGATCGGTTTTGGTGCGGCCAGCATCCGCAACACGAACAGTTCACCGGCGTCCGCGAACTCCTCAAAGCGCTCCTGCGCAATTTTTCGACCCTGATCTCCGGCTACCCGCAAACCATCCAGATGGGCCTCCAGCCTTTCAATCAAGCGGGCAAGGCGTACTTCGTCCATCTCCGGATTTTCCTCAGGGTGGAGCAGGTGGTGGTCGTAGATCGTCCATAGAAACGCCGCCATTTCGGCATGCTGCCGGACGATCTCGCGCAGGACCGGCGCTGCCATCAGTTCAGGTTCACCGAGCCGCCACGGATACGGTTGGTGGCGCTTGCGTGGCTCGTGACGTATGTGCCGCGGATGATGATATGGCCGTCTTTTTCCATGATGATGGTGGCCTTGCCGCAGCGCAATTCTATTCGTTCTTCACCCACTATCCTTACCTGTTCGCCATCGCTTATGACTTGCGCCCGCGGCTTGCGGCTTGGCTCTACTATGCGCCCCACAATCAGTGGTCGACCAACATCTCCGTCTTCAAACAGGAGCGCGACCTCGGAGCCGATCATATCCGAACTCATCTCGGCAAGGCTTCGGGCTCTTACTGCGGTCTCCCTTGTATTGCCCGGGAATACGACGAGCGGTGCTTCGTCATCGAAGCCGAGAAAAACTCCGATTATCACCCCTTCGATCCGCTTTCGGGTCTTGGTCATCCTGCCGCCCTCAATTCTGCTTGATCTCCGAACCTTTCATCGTGATGTCGCCTGAAGCCTTCACGTTGATCTTGCCCGAGCCTTTGACGGAAATGTCCTTGCCTTCGATATTGATGGTGCCGTCCTTCTTCATCGAGATCGCCGCCGAGCCGCATTTGATTACGATAGAGTCGCCGGCCTCGATCAACAAATCCTTGCCGATCTTGATGGCGCCGTCCTCGCCAATCTCGACAAGGCTTCCCTTGGCTATCTTCAGCGAGCGCGCGCCGCCGACATCGGTCGCGTCGTCCTCGGCTATTTTGGCGTCTCGCCCTTTGCCGACCTTCGAGGAATGGGCCCCGCCGACATTGAAACTTTGATCCGCCGCCACTTGCACGCTCTGGTTCGCGCCCACCGACCAGGCGTCGTCCGCACCAATGCTATGGCTCTGCCCTGCACCCACTGTGACGCTCCGCGACGCGCCGATCGTATTCGTCTGCACCGCACCCACGGTTCGGGTTTCGGATGCTCCGACCGAATCGACCCGGGCCGCGCCAACGCTCACCGTCTGGACGATCGCGACGGTCTGGGTGTGATTGGCGCCGATTGTCTCGGTGGAGTTCGACCCGATATTGATCGTCTCGTTCGACCCCACCGTCAGCGAGCGATCGACGCCCACCGTCTCGGTGTCGTTGTTGCCGATATTGGTGGTCTGGTCGACGCCGACCTTGACCGTCTTGTTGTTGCCGACGTCCTCGTCGAGGTTGTGGCCGACGGAATGCTTGGCGTCGTGATCGATGCGATCCGACTGATCGTGCTGCACCAGCTTGGTGCGGTCATGCTTGATCAGAAGGTGGTGATCCTTCTGCGCCTGGAAATTGACCAGTTCGGAGCCGGCCTTGTCCTCGAACATCAGCTCGTTGTAGCCGCCGCCACCGAGCGAGGAGTTCGACTTCCAGCCGGATTGCGTGGCACTGGCCGGCAGCCCATAGGGCGGCATCTGCGAGGCATTGTAGACCCGGCCGGTGATAATCGGCAGGTCAGGGTCGCCTTCAATGAAGTCGACGATCACCTCCTGGCCGATGCGCGGTATCTGGATGAAGCCCCAGCCGCTGCCGGCCCAGGTCTGTGAGACCCGCACGAAACAGGAGCTGTTCTCGTCCTTCTTGCCCAGGCGGTCCCAGTGGAACTGCACCTTCACCCGTGCGTATTTGTCGGTGAATATTTCCTGCCCGGTTGGGCCGACCACCGTTGCCGTCTGGGGCCCACGCATGATCGGTCGTGGTGTGATCCGCGGCGGACGATAGGGCAAGGCGGTCGGCGCCACGCCGAGGATCACCTTGAAGTTCTCGCTGTCGACGTCGGCATGGCTTCTGTATCCCGGATCGAACAGCCTGTATTCGGCACTGACCACCAGATACTCCTGGTTCTGGTCTTCGCGCGGAAAGCCATCCAACTTGAACGTGCAGCCCGAATACAGCCCGCGCACGGTACCGACCGCAGCTATGCGCTGGTGGACAGCCTGGATTTCCTCGCGCCGGATCGCGGCAAGGTTGTCGCCCCGGCCGACTTCGAGATGCGCGCCGGGCTGGCGGTAGTTCTCGCCTGCAGCCAGCTTGTGACCGAAAGGCTGCGCCGACTTGGCCATAAGGTCGGCGCCCGGCTTCTTGAAATCATAATCGGTGTGGGCATAGGCGCCCGGGCGCACCGAACTGCCTGGGATCCATTCGGTGATGTATTCGACATCGCGCCGGGAGCCCTGCCCTTCAAAGTGATAGGGTACTTTCTCGTAGCCCGGCGCCGGCTTCAGCTTGCTCATCGCATCGGTCAGGACAAGCGTGTGTTTGCCCTCGTCATGCTCGAAAAAATACAGGATGCCTTCATGCTCGAGCAGCCGCTGTACGAAATCCAGATCGGTCTCGTCATATTGCACGCAGTATTCGCGCGGAGGGTAGGATCCCTGCAGACGCAGATCGAATTCCGCCGTGCTGTATTTCTTGAAAACGTCCTTGACGATGTCGACGACGCTCTTGTTCTGGAAAATACGGCAATCGGTGGTGTTGCCGAGAAACCAGAGCCATGGCCTGACGACCGCCTCGTAGTAGGCCAGTCGATCCTCGATGCGGGTCAAGCGAAACTCGGACACAAGGCCGCTGAACCAACGTTTCGGATCGGATTCACCTTCGACCGAAACGACGCCCCCCAGCATCTTCAGCGGATCGATATCGGGGCTGGGGCTGACGAACCCGACCGTATAGGCCAAACAACGGCTGATCTCATCGCGACCGACAAGATGCGTGAAGGTCAACAGCTCGGCGCCAACCGGCGTCTGCACGATCGTGGCACGTTCGTTCGGCATGGGTCGTGCCCCTCCTGGACGCGGCCGCCAGCGTGGTGGATTTGAAGTTCCCGCTATATTAACTAAATCACGCTCGGGAGCTTTTCGGATGCGCCACACCGGATCATATTGAGCCTACCACATATTGTCCTGCTGACCAGAGAGGACACACAGTCACCGAACCTCGTCCTGTCAATGCATCAGCTCGAAACGCTGCTGTCCTGTCGCACCCGCAAACTGCTAGTATGGTGAGGTATCGGTCAGCGCTCGACGGCGATCCTGGATGTACATCAATCTGCAAATCAACAATATCGACGCCTTGCCCGCGGATGTCCCGACCGGCTACTCGGCGCGAGATCGCGGCTTCGAAATCGGACGCGAGGCTTGTGACTGGACCTTGCCGGACCCGGACAAGTTCATCTCCGGCCGTCACTGCGAGGTTCGATACGAGGCAGGCGCGTTCTGGTTGCACGATGTCTCGCGCAACGGAACCTACATCAACGGATCGAGCCAGCGCATGACCGCCCCGCATCGGTTGAGCCATGGCGACCGCGTCCTGATCGGCCGCTATGTCCTCTTCGTATCGATCGACGACGAGCGCGCCTCGACAGGTCGTCCCAGCCACGGTTCGACACAACGAGAAATGCCGGCCGCGACAGGCCGACCGCTGGAATTCGCCGCCGAGCCGTTCTTCACTCCATCGGAGCAACAGTCCGAGCAGCGGGTTCCAGCTCGGGCGCTCTCGTCGCAACCGCCTCTCCCCTCGACCAGAGACGAGGTGCTGCGGGAAATCGCGATCGCGGCCGGCATCTCGCCGGAATTGCTTCAATCGCGCGACCTGCATGAAGTTGCCGCCGAAATCGGCGCGGTCCTGCGCACAGTGGTCGAGGAGCTGGCCATGCTTTTGAAAGCGCGCGCGGCCGCGAAAATGCTGGCCAAGAGCACACAACGAACGATGATCAGCGCCGCCGACAACAATCCCCTGAAGTTCGTTCCGGGAACCGACGACATCCTCGAAATCATGTTCGCCCGTCGCAGGGCCGGCTATCTTGGAGCCAGGCGCAGCATCGAAGATGCATTCCGCGATCTCAAGACGCACGAATTCGCCACCTATGCCGCCATGCAAGCCGCGCTGTCGCGGCTGCTTGACGACCTGTCTCCCGAAGCGATCGGAAGGAAACTCCCGCCGACGTCGTTCTCGTCGAAGAAAAGTCAGGCCTGGGACGCTTTTGTTTCGACTTGGCGAACCATGGAGGAAGCCCACGAGAACGGCATGCTGGACATATTCCTGGCCTATTTCAGCGAAGCCTATGCCAAGGCAGACAAGCAAAAATAGACCGGTCCAAAGGGGATGCGGTGCTGAAGAAAACCTCTTCGGTGCGCGGCATCCGGTTCCAATCGAGAGTTTCTGCGATTACGATCACATACGACACTTCGCTAAGCGGGTAAGGCTGATCGACCTGGGGGTCTGCGGCAAATGTCATCTTTCGGCGGGATAGTAAGATATAGCCGACCTTCCTCCGGGCATTGCCAGGGTCGGCAGAGATTGCATTTCCTCCACCCGACGAGAAACCGTTTTGCGTCTGCCTCGCCCAGTAGCGGGCACACCGCCTGCACGGACGATCGGCCATGAGCTCGAAAGACGATCCTTTCGGCCCGGCGGGCAAGACCGTCATTCGCGCTCCTCCACGGCGCGAGCGAAAACCGGCGCCAGTCGCTCAGGAGCCCGTCGCGGATGGCGGGCAGACCTCGCAGATCAAGGATTCGACAGTGTTCGATCCCGGCGTCGGCCGGCATACACCGCCGGGCTGGACATCCGGGACCGTGATTTATCAAGGAGCTCCTTCCGTTGCTGTAGGAGGCGGCGCTTCCAAGGCGGCGCTGGCGTCAGCTCTGCGGCAGCAGACCCTGCTCAATGCCACGGACAGTGTCAGATATTCCGCGACAAACCCGATCCTTGCCGCGGCCGCACCGTTGCTGATGCTGTTGGGCCAACTCAGGCTTATCGCCGTCGAGAGACAGGCCGAGCCGTTGGCCGAACATGTCGCCGAGGCGATTGATAGGTTCGACAGGGCCCTGGAGAAATCAGGTGTTGCCGAAGAGGATGCGCGGATTGCGAAATATGTCCTCTGCGAAACCGCTGACGATCTGATCGGCAACCTGCCTTGGCCACGGAAAGACGCTTGGGCGCGGCACAGCATGCTGTCGCAGTTCTTTCACGTCGAGCCCAGCGGCACAGGCTTCTTCGAAGCGCTGAACAAGGTCCTGGCCAGTCCCGAGGCACATTACGATCTGCTCGAACTGATGCATGTCTGCCTGTCGCTGGGGTTCGAGGGCCAATATCGAGGCCTGACACGCGAAGATACCAATCTCGAACGTGTTCGGCGCGACGTCTACGAAACGCTTCGCTATTTCAGGGCACGCGCGGACGCGGACATCTCGCCCCGCTGGCAGGGCCTGGCGTCGACCATGACGCAGTCGTCGACACGCGTGCCGCTCTGGGTCGTTGCGGCAGCCGCGTCGGCGCTGCTGACTGCTGCATTCTTCGCACTTCGGGTCTTCATCACCAACGAAGGAGACGCCGCCGCCGGTGAATTGCTGGCGCTCAACCCATCGACGCCGATCGCCATCGAACGGGCCAGCGTGGCCCCATTGGCGGAGCCGGCGAAAGTCGTCCCACCCGCCGCCACAACCACGCAGATCGACCGCATCCGTTCGGCACTGGCCAAGGAAGTCGAAGGCGGCGGGCTGACCATCGGCACGAAGGGCGACTTCATCGTGGTCGAAATCAACAATCTCCTGCTGTTCCAGTCCGGCAGGGCCGAGGCGAAGCCGGAGTTCCAGCCCATTGCCGCCGATATCGCCGCGGCCCTGGAACCCGAGCGCGGACCAATCAGGATTGTCGGCCATACGGACAATGTGAAGCCGCGGAAATCGAGCCCGTTCAAGTCCAACTTCGATCTTTCCGTCGCCAGGGCGAAGGCTGTCGAAACAATGATGGCACCGAAGTTCAGCGATCCTTCGCGACTGACGGTCGACGGCAAGGGCGAGGACGAGCCAATCGCCGACAATGCGACGCCGGAAGGCCGCGCCAAGAACCGCCGTGTCGATGTGATGATCGCCAAGGAGGAAACATTGTGAGCACGGCTGGTTGGAAGCGCCGATGACGCGTTGGCTGCTGCGGATATTCAGCATGATCGCGCTGGCCGGCTTTGCGGCGGCAGTGTGGTTTGCCGGACCCTTGATCCGCTTCGCCGACACCCGTCCTCTTGGACCTGCCTGGCTGCGCGCGACTATCATCGGTGCGATCGTGGCAGCGCTCGCGCTTTTCTATGGCCTGCGTTTCTGGCAAGCAAGAAAAGCGCAAAAAGAGCTCGAAACCGTGGTCGTACACAATGACCACCGCGATGACGACTCTCGGGTGCTCGAAGCCCGCATGAATGAGGCCGTGGCGGCGCTCAAGCGGTCGAACGGCAAGCGCAATTTCCTCTATGAGATCCCCTGGTACGTGGTCATAGGCCCGCCCGGCGCCGGCAAGACAACGGCGCTGGTCAATTCGGGTCTGAATTTTCCACTGGCCGGTTCAGGTGATGCCCAGCCAGTTGCGGGCGTTGGCGGAACACGCTCCTGCGACTGGTGGTTTACCGACCAGGCCGTCCTGATCGACACCGCCGGACGCTACACGACGCAGGATTCCAATGCCGAGAGCGACAAGAAGAGCTGGCTCGCCTTCTTGTCGCTGCTCAAGAGAGCCCGCACACGGCAACCGATAAACGGCGTTATCCTGGCCATCAGCCTTGCCGATCTCATCAGCCTCGACGATCAGCAGCTTGACGCTCACGTCGTGGAGATACGCAGTCGTCTGCGGGAAATCTATGAGACGCTGAAAATCCAGTTTCCGGTGTATCTGCTGTTCACCAAGGCCGACCTGGTTTCCGGGTTCATGGATTACTTCGGCGGCTTCGACGAGTCACGCCGGCGCAAGGTCTGGGGCGCGACGTTCCAGACGACGGATCGCAACAAGAATATGGCCGCCGAGGCTCCGGCCGAATTCGATGCACTGGCAAGACGCCTGGCAGAGGAGATGCCTGACCGCCTTCAGGAAGAGGCCGATCCGGTCGCGCGCATATCCGTCTTTGGCTTTCCGGCGCAGTTTGGCGCGCTGAAGGAGCGAATTACGAATTTCATCGCCAGCTTGTTCGATCCGACCCGCAGCCAGGTGAATGTCAGCCTGCGTGGACTCTATTTTTCTTCAGGCACGCAAGAGGGAACGCCAATCGATCAGGTGTTAGGCGCGATCGGCCGCAATTTCGGCAGTAACCCCCGCGCCCATCTTTCCGGAACCGGCAAAAGCTTCTTCTTGCACGATCTGCTGACGGACGTCATTTTTGCCGAATCCGGATGGGTTTCGTATGACAAAATAGCCGTAAGACGTGCGGCGATCGCCAGATTCGCCGGCCTTGGCGCCATCGCGTTGATCGCGGCGGCCGCCCTCGGCACCCTGGCCCTGAGCTTCACAGCCAACAGGTCACTGATCGCTTCCACCACGCAGGCCATGAGCCAGTATCGCCAGACGGCGGACGCGCTGCTCAAAAGCACCGAGGTCACCGATGTCGACCTCGAAAACGTCATTGGTCCGCTCGACCAGTTGCGCAATCTACCGGCTGGATTCGAGACCAGTAACGTGCCGACACCGATCGAGGAGACGTTCGGCCTCAGCCAACGGGAGAGACTTCTTTCGGCGTCCAAGACCGCTTACCGGCAAGCGCTGGAACGAATGTTCCGATCGCGCCTGCTGATCCAGGCCGAGCGGACGATCCAGGCCAGGATGGCTGATCCCGCCGCGCTCTACGAGCCGTTGAAAATCTATCTGATGCTTGGCGGCAAGGCGCCGAAGGTCGACGACGCGTTGATCCTTTCCTGGATGAAGCAGGATTGGGAGCAGAACCGGTATCCAGGTGAAAACAACCGCGAAGGACGCGAGCAGCTCGAAAAGCACCTGCACGCCATGCTTGCGTTGGACGATGCCTATGATCCGGTTTTCGATCTCAACCAACCGCTCGTCGAAGCCGCTCAACGGTCGCTCGGGCGCATGAGCCTTGCCGACCGTGCCTCCGCTTTGGTCAAATCCGCGGTATACGCGGCAGCGCTGGATGATTTTTCTGTTTCCCTGAAAAGCGGCCCGGAAGCGCAGCTGCTGTTCGAGCGTGTCGATGGCGGCGATCTGTCAGGCCTTCGTGTTCCCGGCCTCTATACCCATGCCGGCTTCAACACCTTCTATCTCGGGCAACTCTCGCGCATTGCCCAGACGCTCGTCGACGACCAGTGGGTGCTCGGTGGCGGCGGCGAGCAAGGCGGTATCGATCAGGAGTTGCCCAAGCTCGGCCCCGAACTTCTCGATCGCTATGGGAAGGAGTTCGCCACGGCGTGGAACAGTGTTCTCGACGGCTTGAAGTTCAAAGCGATGCTGAAGGACAAGCCGCACTATATCGCGCTTTCCGCCGCCGCCTCGCCAACCTCGCCGATCGAACAGCTGTTTACGGCGATCGCCGACGAAACAGCTCTGGCGCGGGACGCTGCTTCAGGCAAGGGCTCAGGCACCGGGGTTGAAGGCGGCACGGGCCAGTCACAGGACGCCGCAAGCATGGCCAAGGGTCTGGCTCGCATCGGCATACAAATCGCCACCGGAAAATCGCAAAGCCGTGCCGGCACAGGATCCGTAAGCGCGCAAAACCAGAATCCCGGGGCCAACATCGAAGCGCAATTCAGGTCGTTCCAGGCGCTGGTGAGCGGTCCTGCCGGACACCGCCCGATCGATGCCTTGACCCAGAATTTTCGCGATATCTACCAGAGCCTGCAAATGGCGGCCGACGTGCCTTCCCAGACTGAACGCGTCAACGCAAACCTGCAGCTCCAGATCGCCACCCTTCGCGCCAATGTCTCGCGACTGCCCAAGCAACTCGGCCGGATGGTCAATGCGACGGCGGACGAGTTTGAAGGCAACGTCACCGAGACCTCGGTGGCAAATTTGAACCAGATGCTCGACCAGACGGTCACACAGCCCTGCGAGGCGGCAGTCAACGGCCGTTATCCTTTCGCCGGCAATGGTACCGAGGACATCGCGATGGCGGATTTCGCGAAATTGTTCGCTCCGGGCGGGCTGATGGACCGGTTCTTCGCACAGAACCTCGCATCGCTGATCGACATGACCGGTCAGGACTGGAGCTGGAAACAGGACGCGCGCTTCGGGCGCGACCTGTCGAAGTCGACGCTGAAAGACTTCCAGTTGGCGGCCGAAATCCGCAACGCCTTTTTTCCCCAGGGCGGCTCGGTGCCCTCGGTCAGCGTGACCTTCACGCCGTTCTCCCTGCATGGCGATGCCGATGCGGCGGTGCTCGATGTCGACGGCCAGACCGTCCAGAGCAACCAGGCGAGCAACGCGCCAAGCACCGTGAGTTGGCCGAGCGGCACGGCCTTCGGCTCCGCCAGCCT
This sequence comes from Mesorhizobium sp. Root102, assembly GCF_001425625.1. GTDB lineage: Bacteria > Pseudomonadota > Alphaproteobacteria > Rhizobiales > Rhizobiaceae > Mesorhizobium. The sequence goes on from NZ_LMCP01000001.1 coordinate 654,718, forward strand.
GAGCCTGACGCCGGAAATGCCAGGCCGCGAATCCGCCATCAAGTTCGAAGGGCCGTGGGCGCTGAAGCGGCTGCTGGACAAGGCGACCGTCACCAGCAACGGCAGCAACGTCGAAGCGCGCTTCGTGATCGGCGGGCGCGACGTCACCTATACGATCCAGACTGGTTCAGGCCCCAGCCCCTTCTTCCTTTCCGCACTTTCCGGATTCAACTGTCCGAAGGCGTTTTGAGATGGACTTCGAGCTTTTCAATGCGGTGACACCTTGCATGAGCCTCCGGCGCCCGGGCCTTAATTTAGATACTCTAATGTTCGAGCCTGTGGCAAAGTGGCTCGAGCGGGCGCCTGGCGGTGTGCCGCAGAGGGCGCTTGAGAAGCGCTTGGTGGCAAATTGAACGATGTCGCCCTTTTCTTCGAGAGCTTCGGCGTGAGCCATAAAGGCTGTGTCCGCGAACTCAATGAGGACAGCTATCTGCTCGAGCCACGAACCGGCCTCTGGGTGGTGGCCGACGGAATGGGCGGGCATGATGCCGGAGAGGTCGCCTCGGCCAGCATCGTCGACCATCTGGCCACGATCGGCATCGCAAGCTCCGCACCGGATCTGCGGGCGCGCTTCGAGGACAGGCTGAGCCGAGCCAATGCCGAGATCCGCGGCATATCGGAATCTCGCGGCATAACCATCGGTTCCACTGTCGCCGCCCTATTGGCGATGGACGGACGGTTTGCCTGCCTGTGGGCGGGCGACAGCCGGATTTATCTGATCCGCAACGCCTCGATCTCGCAGATTTCGAAAGACCACACCGAAGTGCAGGAACTCCTCGATCGAGGCATGATCAGTGCAGCCGAGGCGCTCACCTGGCCACGCCGCAATGTCATCACGCATGCGGTCGGCGTCAGCGACGAATTCGTCATCGATTTCCAACAAGGCGAACTGATGCCGGGGGACATTTTTGTGTTGAGCACCGATGGGCTGACGGCGCATGTCACCGACGCGGAGATCGAGGCCGCAGTCGTATCGGCGACACCTCAGGCGGCGTGCGAAAATCTGCTGGAAACGGTGCTGATGCGGGGCGGAACAGACAATGTCACCATCGTGCTGGTGAAGATCCGAAATGGGCGCAACGGACAATCGCTCCACCCTGATCTGTCCGGAGCGGAGGGCCGAGGCTGATGAGCGCCGACGACAAGACGCGAATATCGCCGCAGGTGGCCAATACCGCCGTAGGCACGCAACTCAGCGGCATCTACGAACTTGATGAGCGGATCGCGTTCGGCGGCATGGGCGAGGTCTACCGTGGCCACAACATCCAGACCGGAGACCACGTCGCGATCAAGATCGTCCTGCCCGAGTTTGCCCGTGACCAGACGATCCTGTCCTTGTTTCGCAAGGAGGCCTCGATCCTCAACCACCTGTCGCATGATGCGGTCGTGCGATACCACGTCTTCACCATAGATCCCGGGATCGGCCGTCCCTACCTTGCCATGGAGTTCGTCGACGGCGAGTCGCTGTACGACATCATGCGACGTGGCCCGATGCCGACGGAAGAGGTGCGCAAGCTCTGCCATCGCCTCGCATCCGGCCTGAGCGCCGTGCATCAAGCGGGAGCAATCCATCGCGACCTCTCGCCGGACAATATCATCCTGCCAGGGGGCCGGGTCGACCGCGCAAAGATCATCGATTTCGGCATCGCGCGATCAGCGACCGTAGGCGGGGAGACGCTGATCGGCGGAAAGTTTGCGGGAAAGTACAACTACGTTTCGCCCGAACAGCTCGGGCTCTACAGCGGCGACGTCAGTGAACAGTCCGACATCTACAGCCTTGGGCTTGTGCTGGCCGCCGCTCTGCGCGGGAAACCGATCGACATGAGCGGATCGCAGTTCGAGATCATCGAAAAGCGCCGTGCCGTGCCCGATCTCTCCGACATCGACGACGATATTCGGGGCATTGTTGAAGCCATGCTGCAACCGGATCCGCGAGACCGGCCGGTCAGCATGGCTGATATCGCCAGGATGACGCGTGGCGAAGACGAAGGAACAACGCCGCCGACGTCCATCACACCCCGCAACCGGCCGGCTTTGCCACCGGCCGGGTATACCCTTGCTCCTGATCCCAAGGGCCAGCCCCAGCCATCCAATGTAGCGGGACACAACGCGCCGACGGCAACCGGTCCGGGCGAGCAGCGCTTCGTCCCGCATGTCCGGCCCGCGCATTTGTCCGAACCGCAGCCTTCGCCGGTCGCCGGCCCTCCGCGCGCGGTCACGGCGGATGTGGCTGGAAGACCCACAAAGACCCGAACCATCGCGATCGCTGCCTTGGCGACGCTGGCCGTCGCCTCAGGCACGGGCCTGTATCTGAGCGGCTTCATGACGCCGGCGACGCCGACTGCCGGCAAGACATCGCTTTCCGCGCCCGAACCATCAAAGCCTGCACCGGAAACGTCAAAGCCGACCTCGACGGACAAAGTCGCGAACGCGCCCGAACCGGCAAAGCCAGTTCCGCCCGCGCAGCCGGAGGCCAGCTTGCCGCCGGCTGAAAACCATCCAGATGGCGCGGCAACTCAAAAGCCGCAGCCGGCCAAGCCCGCCGAACTCCCTTCGCAGACCGAGGAATCCGCGAAGCCGCCGGCAATGGAAGCGCAACCGCAAACAGAGGCGAGCGCCCCGCCGGCTGGAAGCCAGGCAGATGCCAAGGCAGTGCAAACGCCGGAGCCGGCGAAGCCCGCTGTCCCCGCGCAAACCGAGGAACCCCCGAAGTCATCGGCAACGGACGCGCAGCAGCCGACCGAAAAGACCCCGCCGGCCCAGCCAGAGGTTGTGGAGAGCCCAAAGCCCGAACCCGAACCACAGCCCAGCCAGCCGGCAGCGCCCAAGGTGGCCGCGCCGGCGCCCAAACCCACCGCAAGCCAGACAGATGTCGCGAACGCCGAGAGCCAAAAGACCGTACCACCGGCAGCCAAACAGCCGGACCAACCTGTCGTCGCATTGAACGTACCCAAACCGGCGGTTCCCCCGGTCGTCGACGACATCGCGCAACGAGTCGCCTGGGTTCGCGACTTCGGCGGCGGCGACTGTTTCTATGCGACCATGAATTCATCAACCGACACGGCCGCCGCGATCGAAGGATTTGGAACGGCGGTCCAGCCATTCGAACGGATGCTGGGCGATTTCCAGGCAAAATTCCATGTCGAGCCCGACATCAGCGTCCGCCTCATTGAGCCGAGCCAATGCGAAGTCACCAATTTTCTGCGCTTTCTGGGGCAGACCGCGGCCGACAAGCCGCAGCTTGTTCTCGACCGGACATCGGTGCCGAACGGTACGCCAATCCGCGGCACGCTGGTGACGCGTGGCGGGCTCATTTCCAGCGTGCTGCTGATCGATCATAAGGGCATGGTGTTCAATCTCGACGACCGCATCGTCGCGCAATCGGACAAGGCTACCTTCAGCATTCCGATTGGCCTCGGCGCCGCCGACAAGGCTGCCGGAAAGGCTGTGCCGCAGATCATAATGGTGATCACGGGCCCGCAGGATATTCAGGCGGCTGCGTTCTCCACGCCCACGCCAGCCTCGGTGCTGCTCCCCAAGATTCTCGAGGAAATCGAGATCGACGGATCTCAGTTCTCAGCCACTGCCAAGTATTTCCGGCTCGGCGGATAGCATGGGCGCGCCCGATGGAACGCTGCCCGTGTTTGCCTCACTCGTCCGCCGACCTGCCCATAAAGCAGCGTGATCCGGTTCGAGCCCTGCTTGCGCTGACGGGCCGCATGAAGCTTGCGGTCATCTCGGGCGCGGCGCTGCTGGCCGTGCTGTCATCGGGCGAAGCGCGAGCCGAGTTCACGGTCTGCAATCAGACACTCGACGTCGTCAATCTCGCGGTGGGCCAGAAGATCGACAATGCGGACCAGACCGACGGCTGGTGGACGATCGGCGCAAATCAATGCGTGAACGTCATCCGCGAGGAACTGACGAACCGCTATATCTACATCTATGCCACGGACGTGTTTGGCCATGCGATCCTCACCGGATCGACCGAAATGTGTATCGAGCGACGACGTTTCTCGATCCGCGGCATCGAAGAATGCTGGCAGCGCGGCCATATCGCGGCGCAATTTCTCGAAGTCGATACGCTCGAACAGGTGCGGTGGACGTTCTTCCTGACCGGAAGCAGCCAGTGACGCACAGTATAGACATGAGCTTCAGGCAGAAAAAGCAGGCGCGCCTTGCGCTTCGCAGACGCAAGCTCTGGCGCCGGCTGCTTGCCGGTCTTGCCGCGATTGTCATGCTGTCGATCGCCGTGGGCTTCTACCTCACCGCGGACTATTGGTCGTTCGGCGACGAAGACGAAGAACTCCACGCGGTCGAAGGGGTGGACGACGTGCCGGCCGATGCATCGGTCTATGTGCCTGCCATCATCGACCTTGCCGGGGATCCGATGTGGATTACCCTTGCCCCCGACGCCGACACCTCGTCGAAGGGGCATTCGATCGCAAGGCCGTCGGATCTCGATCAGGCCGGGGTTTCTCCGCAGATCGAAATCCTGTCGGATGTGATGCTCAGCGCCAGCGAAAAATTCATGACGACGATACCGTCGACGCAGGAGGATTTCGCATTCTTCCAGGCGCAACGGCAGACAGCCCCGCCGCCGTCCAACGATCTGCAGGACGATCTTCAGCCACCGGCGGGGGACCTGCAGAACGATCTTCAGCCCTCGCCTGCTCCCAACGAGGCTCCGGCGGCTGCGGGACAGCAGGTGGGCACCGATGATCCCGAAGCCGGCTGGGGTGAAACAATCGATGCAGGCGAGGCAGCCCTGCCCGCATTCCAGAAGACGCAGATCGAAAACAACACGAGTGTCGCAACCGTCACGAATGAGTATCAGCGGTTCGAGGCGACCGAAGACACTTTCGTGAAAATCCTCAACGACCGCAGCCTGGACAGCGTTGCGCTCGATGCTCATTTCTCCGCCGAGGACGCCAAGCTGGCGGGCGAAGCTCTAAAGGCGCTTTTCAACCGGGAAGGCCTGGAACCGGGTTATGTCGTCGCCATGCGCGGTTTCAGGCCGACTCGCGAGACGACAACAATGTCGCTCATGCAGGTGTCGATCTACGCCAAGAACGTATTTGTCGGCACGCTGACGCGCAACGCCGCGGGCGCATTCGTATCGGGTGTCGATCCCTGGGTCCGCGAAGATCTGTTCAACTATTCGGGCGCACCGGAGGAAGGCACGCACAAGCGGCAGTATCGCCTGCTCGACGCGATCTATTCAACGGCGGCGCGCAACAAAGTTCCGACCGGCGTGATCGGCGAAGCGATCATGTACCTGTCGAGAGGACAGGATCTGGACGCCTTCGCCAGCGAGGACCAGCGCCTTGTCCTGATCTATTCGCAAACGCCGCGCGGCAAGGGCGAGACGGACGGGCGCGTGTTGTATGTCGGTGTGCAGGGTAGTGAAAAGAGCCTCGAATGCTTCGTCTTCCAGCAAGGTGACGGTCAGTTTGCATGCGTTACCGGCGATGATCAGGTTCGCTCGCTGACGGTCACCAACGGCATGGTCACGCCGGTCAACGGGGTCATGACGTCCACCTTCGGTCCACGCAAGCACCCAATTCTGGGCGTGGTTCGCATCCACAAGGGCGTCGATTGGGCGGCCCCGGTGGGTACGCCGATCGCGGCAGCCTTCGACGGCGAGATCACCTTCCAGGGCGACGGCGGCGGTTACGGCAACCTGGTGAAAATTGCGGATGCCAATGGAAGCGAGACGCGCTACGCGCATATGCAGAAATTCGCAATAGCAAGCGGTGTCGGCACAAAGGTGAAGGCCGGCGACATCATTGGCTATATCGGCACCACCGGCCTGTCTACCGGACCGCATCTGCATTTCGAACTCTATCAGAATGGCGAGGCGATCGATCCGCTGGGCACGGTGACCGCCGCGGTGGCAACGAATGATCCTGCTGTCGAGACGCTGACCGACCGTATCGTTCATGTCGAAAGTGGTGGCAGCGCTCGCGCCAAGAACCCAAATTCTTCAGCAACCGGCGCAGGCCAGTTCATAACGAAGACCTGGATCCGGATGATGAACACCTACCGCCCTGAGCTAGCACGAACGCTGTCGACCGCCGATCTGCTCGCTCTGCGCTACGACGCCACGATCTCGCGCGAGATGGTGCGAAATCTGGCGCGGGAAGGCGAAGCCTATCTTCGGGCACGCGGCCATCAAATCACAGCCGGCCGGCTCTATCTCTGCCATTTCCTGGGCATGGAAGGCGCGCATCAGGTGCTGTCTGCGTCGAGTTCGGCGCAACTGAGCGCCGTGCTCGGGTCCGCCGTCATTCAAGCCAATCCCTTTCTCACGGGCAAGACGGCTGGCTATGTCGTGGATTGGGCAGAAAGGAAAATGGGTCAGAAGGTTGCTCGGGTGGCGACCGACGCCGGCCAGCAGACAACCAGCACGACGGAAATCCGCCAGACATCGCCGGAGTTCGAAAAATACAAGCAAGCCGTCACGGCCGTCATAAGCTCGATTCAGAATACGCTTTGAACCTGCCCTTGTGGTTTATGAGCTGCCATCGGACCATTGGTGCTCCCGCTGCAAAGTGTTATTATATGCGACTTTTTTCGGGCCCTTTGTGAACCAAGACTGTGGTCGAGATCACATACGTCCAAGAGCCATTTTTGGCATAAGCGACCGTGTCGCTGACGAAATTTAGCATGCGCAGACATCAACAGTGCGCCCTGATGGGCGGAGGGCTGGTCCATGAAAGCGTTCACCGTATTTCTGAGCGGATTTCTCCTTTTTATCCTTGCCGCGTTCAGCGCTGGGGCAGCCGCGCCCGTCGCCAAGCGCGTCGCACTGGTCATCGGCAACAGCAAATATGTTCATGCTGTCGCCTTGCCCAACCCCGCCAACGACGCGCACCTTATCGCATCTACGCTGCGCAATGCCGGCTTCGAGGTGATCGAGGGGATGGATCAGGACAATGCCGGCATGCACAGCCTCATCAGCCGGTTCACAGAGCAATCCTACGACGCCGACCTCGCCGTCATCTTTTATGCCGGGCACGGCATGCAGGTCGATGGCAAGAATTTTCTGATACCGGTCGATGCCGAGCTGACGTCGCCGGCCTATCTCAAGACCCGCACCATTCAGGTCGACGACTTCCTGGCGGCGCTGCCGCCCGATCCGGCGGTCGGCGTCATCATCCTCGATGCCTGCCGCGACAATCCACTGGCCAGGACGCTGGCCGCCTCGCTGCCGAAGTCGCGCTCGTTGGGCTCCGGTCTGGCGCCGATCGAAGCAAAATCGGAAGGCGTAGGCACAGGCGGCATCCTGATCGCCTATGCAACCGATCCGGGCGCCATCGCTTTCGACGGCAACGGCGTCAACAGCCCGTACTCCACGGCGCTCGCCAGGCACCTGACCGAACCCGGCATTGAGATCCAAAGCGCGCTGACGCGCGTGCGCGGCGAAGTGACCGAGACGACACAAGGTCGCCAGAGGCCCTGGCACAACGCGTCGCTGGGGCGCGAGGTCTTCATGGGACCCGTGGCGATGGCCGCGCCTGCGGCAAAGCCTGCCGATGCCGCCGCGGCCACCGCTCCTGCCCCAGTTGCTGGTGACGCGCCTTCCTGGGAAGTCGAGCAGCGGCTCTGGGATGAAGCATCCAAACGCAACTCGGTGCCGTTCTACGAGGCTTATCTCGAGCAGTTCCCAAACGGCCGCTTCGCCACAGTGGCGCGGCTGAACATTGATGAATTGAACGACCCGAAAGCCCAAAACCGGCAGGTCGCGGCACTCGATACGGACCAGGCGAATGCCAGTTCCGGCTCCGCGGTGCGCACCTCGGTCGGCGTCCCGGACCAGGTCAAGCAGACACCGGGCACCGAATTGACCGAAAGTGCCATTGGCCTCGACCGCCAGGGTCGCATCGACCTACAATTGCGCATCGAAGCGTTGGGCAACGAGCTTGGCCGCGTCGACGGAAACATCGGCCCACAGACCCGTCAGGCGATCGGCATCTGGCAAGCGAAGAACGGCCTGCCGCAGACCACCTATCTGACACGCGAGCAACTTGCATTCCTCGTGATCCAGACAGATCCGATGATGGAAGCCGTGCGCGCCAGATATGCTGCCGATCAGGCCCGTGCGACGCAGCCGAAAAAGCAAGTGGTAGAGAAGGTCCGCACGCAGAGACCGGTGGCGCAGAAACCCCGCAAACAAAAACAGGTCGTTCAGAAGCGGCGCAACCGGGAGACCGTGGTGCTGCGGGATGATGATCTTCCGCCGCCCCGGGACAATAACGACTTCCTCACCAAGGCGCTGATCTTCGGCACCGGTGTGGCAGTAGGCGGCGTGCTCAAGAACTGACCGCCGGCGTTCCTGGAGCAATAGCACGCAGCAGCGCGCTATTGCGTCTTTACCCGCATTTCGACCCGGCGGTTGACGGGATCGTAAGGGTTGGGGCTGCGCGGGTTCTTTTCGCCCATGCCGATCGCGTTGATGCGCGCAGGCTCGACACCGCTGGCCGTCAGGAAGGCTGCCACCGATTGCGCCCGCCGTTGCGACAGGCCTTCGTTGTAGTGCACCGTGCCGGTGGCGTCGGTGAAACCTTCGACGACGAAGTTGAACGTGCTCAGCCGGCTGTCCTTCAGCGCCTTGGCGAACTCGCCGAGTTCAGCGCGCGCGGTGGTGTCGAGTTCGGCCGAATCCAACCCGAAATTGATCAGCATATCGAGGCTGGATTTTTCGCCCGGCGCGTCTTTCGCCTTGCTCTTGCTTTTGCACTCCTCCTCGGTCCCGACACAAATTCCTCGCGACTTGCCGAGGTCGGCCGCGCCGGTAAAAAACTTCACGATGTCTTCTGATTTCTGAACAGGGTCGGCGGAAGCGTGGGTCGAGAAAAACACGACCGCCAACACAAAGGCTGAACTGCCCCACTGCATAGCGGTTACTCCTGCTTGAGCATCCGATTTCGATGAATGCGATCATACCAAACTCCGGGGCAATTGTCTGTCGATAAACACCAGGGGATACGGTGGCGCCGGCAGTTGTTGCAGCGTCACCGGTTGAGACTTGACCCGCGCCGCGCCTGGGGCTTGAGTGGTTAAGGCTCCTCGATGAAAGCGTGGCGGTCATGGCCAATGGGCTTCGATTCAAGACGGCACGGGATCTCTTCATGGCTTGTCCCGCTATTGCCTGGGACATGAGCACCCCTCCAACCGAACAGCAGTCGATCGAGTTTTGCCGCGACCTCCTCGCCGGGCGCGTTCCCGAGGAGGCGATCACGTTCTGTGCCTACCTGCTTCCCGATCGGGCCGCGGTCTGGTGGGCGCATGAATGCCTGAGCCATCTGAGCGAGCTGCTCGATGGGACGGATCACGAGTTGCTCGCCTATGTTCGCGACTGGGTCGGTGAACCGGACAGCCCTCACCATCGCGCCGCGGTGGGCCAGGCGGAGGCAGCGTTGCCGACAACGCCGGGCGCCTGGATTGCCCTGGCGGCGGGATGGCGTGACAATGGTTCTGTTGCTGGCGGATCTGTTGCCGGCACAGAAGCACGATCGGCCTTGCAGCCGTATCCTGCCGCCCATGCAGTCAATGCCGGGATCCTGGCCGGGCTGGCGCGCGTCGCACTCGCGGACCGCTTTGCCGTTCTTTCCGCGTTTGTCGAAATGGGCATCCAGATGGCCGAGATCGAGGCGCCGCGCCAATCGGCGGATACTTACTAGAGCATCCACCCCGACAGAAACCGTGCGTATGCCATTATCGTCCTGCCTTACTTGCAGCCACCTTGAGCCCATTTGGCTAGCGCCACCTTGAAGCGGGTTCCAAGCGGATGTTGCAGGCGCAAAACAGAGACATCGTTGGCCGCGAAATTTTTCGCCTGTTCGCACAGCCGTGCCTCATCCCATTCATGGCAGCCGTCGCAGTGCTTGCCCTCCCACACCGACTTGTCCAATCCCTCCACAGGGCTGAACAGGGGCTTGCCCTTGATCAGCTGGGCGATGCTCTTGCCGTCGATTGCCGGATCGCCGAAATCGATCGGATGGTCGAAAAAAATCGGAGCGTCCGAGGCCAGCCTGGGGATCTTCTGGCGCAGCACATCGAGCGCAAGCTGATCGTCACTTTGGCCCGATGCGCTTGCAACCCCGGTGTTGCGCGCGTCTGAACCGCCTTCGATCTGAGGTGCGCTGGTCTCGCCCACGATCAATGGCGCGTTGAGATCGACCTTGTGCAGAACGACCTCCGTGGTCAGCGAAACGTTGATCCAGGGACGCTGCTTGCCGGCGGTTGCCTTGAAGACGTCGCTGGTGACCTTGTTCATGGCCTCGGTGATGGAGACGTTGGATTCGCCGATACGCGTGAGGAGCGCCGAGGTGAAAGGCGAATGTTCGCCCGACCCGTCATAGGCGAGTTGATTGGGACTGGCGGCAAAAGCGACGAGCGTGCCGGCGCCACCATTCTCTATCGGGATCTCGGCAAGGCCGCTGCCTGCGCCGTTGACACCCGCGGTCTTGGCCAGCACCTCGGCGAGTGGATTGTCGCGGCAAGCGTCGAGAAACACCAGCCTGATGCTGGTCTCGCGCGACATCTGGCGCAAAACGAAATCAACCGACACGGCCTCGAAGTCGAGGGAGGTCTCGTCCTCAAGCGCCGCGTCGACCGGAAGCAGATAGTTCTTGCCCGAAACCTGCAAGCCGTGGCCGGCGTAGAAGAACAGCGCGATGTCGGCACCGCGCACCTGTTTTGCGAACTGGGCGATCGTCGCCTGCGTCTGCGGCTTGGTCAGGTCGAAGCCGGAAACCACCTCGAAGTCGAGCTTCTTCAAGCGTTCGGCCATGGCTCGGGCGTCGCGCACCGGATTGGCGAGCGGCGCCGCGTGCTGGTACTGGGAGTTGCCGAGAACCAGCGCGACGCGGCGCTCGGCACTGGCGGCCGTCAACGTCAAAAGCAAGGCGAGCACCGCAAACCCAGCAGCGCGAAAGAGGCCACCGCAACGGGCAATCAGATCGCACCCCACCGGAACCTCAGAGCTTGGTGGCGGAAAACTCGATCCGCCGGTTGAGCGCCTTGTTCTTGGGCGTATCGTTGGCGGCAACCGGCCGCTCCTCGCCATAGCCGGCGGCACTGATCTGGTTGCGCGGAATACCCGCGGCAATCAGCGCGTCGGCAACCGCCTGGGCCCGCCGCTCCGACAGCTGCTTGTTCGCCTCCGGCGATCCATCGGAATCGGTATAGCCGGAGACCTCGACCTTCAGGCTTGGGCATTTACCGACGACACCTTCGACCTCCGTCAGCAACGGGCGGCTCTTCGCATCGAGCCGCGCGCTGGCCGGCCGGAAGTAGATGGCGCCGGTGCGTGAGAGCACGGCAAACCTGTTCAGGCATTCCTCATCGCTGAAGTTCGCCTTGGCGGCGTCGGTGGCGACAGGCCCTACATCGGCGGAACTCGCCGCGGCGGTTTGGGTGGCGGCTGGCTTGCTGCCGTCGGCGGTGAAGACGAAATCGAACGACACCGAGGCGGTGGGCACGATGTTGGTCACATTGGCCGCCTGCTGGAGTTTGTCGACGTTCGGCAGCAAGCCAAAATCCTCCACATGGACAGCGACCGGAGCCTCCGAAGCGACCGACACCATGGTGTCGCTGATCATGGTGACGACGATGCTGGCCTCGAGGTCCTTGTCGACGCCGTGCAGATTGAGACGGAAAGGCAGCGTCGACTTCACCCTGCGCTTTGTCGCGAGATCGGCGAATGCGGCGGGGTCCACCTTGGCCGTCAGCTCGGCCGTCGGGTACTTGAATGTCTCAAAGAACAGGAAGCGCATGCGGACATTGCGCAGGTCGACGCCGGTATCGACCGAATTGAGGTCGAAGGTGACCTTGGCATCACCCGCCGAGCTGAGCGTGCCGGTGATGTTCCTGATCTTGTTTGTCTCGACGATCGTGTTCTTCTTCACCGACTGATAGGTGATCACCGAAGCTGTGGGATCAAGCGTCCAGTTCGGCGCGGCGTTGGCGGCTTGCGATCCGAGCAGCAGCAAGCCGGAAAGCGCGACGATCAGGCCTAGAGCCCTTGCAGCAGCGCCCTTCGACGTTGTCTTCCACCAGAATGCGACGACTTCGTACATGGAACGCCCCTGCCCAGCACAACCGTATCGACACGACACCTGGCGGGAGCATAGAGCACTTGCGACTGGTTGGCGAGCAGGCACGCCACTCGTCGCGAAGGCGTGAAAATGTCGCTCGTGCTCAAGTTGCGGGATGGCGCACAAAGGCAGGTATAGGGACGCGAAGGCTGCCTTCGGGGTTAGCCGTTGTTGGGGTTTGGATCTCACTGTCTCCGGTGGAAACGCCGCTTGCCGAACAGTGCCCGGCCCGCCTCAACGTCATCACCAGCCGCTGTTGCCTCCGGCTGAACCCCCGCTACTGCCGCCTGTGCCTCCGCCACCGCCGCCAAGAGCTGGAATGACAGGCGGCTTTTCGGGAGCTCCCTCGGCCGGCTGGACCACTTCAACCGGCTTGACCACTTTCTTGACGGCTACCTTCTTCTGTCTGACGACCTTCGGCGGCGGCACCGTCCGAACAACCTTGGGCTGGGGCTTCGCCACAAGCGGTTTCGGTTCAAGCTGGGGCACCAAGGACGTGCAGCCCATGAGCCCTGCCAGGACGCCGGACAGAACTGTTCCAATGAATGCTTGTTTCAATGCCGTGCCCACCATTGCCTCCCACATTTGATCAGAACAAGTCCCGACGCGGATTGGCTTCTTCCCACACCTGCCTGGCAGCTTTGACCAGTTGAGTGTCCAGCGAACCAGACGTGAGGACCTTCGACTTGAGCTCCTGCCGCAACTCTTTCAACGCCGCCGTTTTCGCCTTCACGCCGAATTGTGCCAGGCTCGTCGGCGCGCCTGGCAGTTCCTTGCGAAGATCTAGTGCGACGGCGAATGCAAGGAAACGCACGGCGACGGCCTGGTCGGCCTTGTCGCCCTTGTCCATTTCGAGAGCGGCGCGATCATAGGCACCGGACTGATCGCCCCGGGCGGTCCCCAGCTCAAACAGTCTTTGTGCTTCTGCGAGGTTCCGCTCCACGCCAACGCCATCTCGATACATTCGCCCAAGACTGGCCGGAGCGTAGGGCTGGCCGAGCTCGATGGCCTTCTGGAAAAGCGCCTGCGCCTGCTTCGGGTCTTTCTGCACGCCCTGGCCGCTGAGATAATTGCGGCCGAGCAGGTTCATCGAATACATGTCCTGCCGCTGCACGCCGGCCTTGAGGAAGGCTACGGCGCGGGCCGAGTCGGCTGGCGCGCCGTTGCGCCCTTCCGTGAAAATCGCGGCAAGATCGTTCATGGCATAGGTGTGCCCCATCGCCGCTGCCTTGAGCAGCAGATCCAGGCCCTTAGCGGTATCGGGCTTGATGCCATAGCCATTGAACAAGGCGCGGCCCCATGCCGTCATCCCATAGGGATCGCCCTTGTCTGCTGCAGCCTTGTAAAGGGCGTTGGCCTGCGTGAGGTCGATGACCATTCCGGTGCCAGTTGAATAGAAGTAGCCGAGTTCGAACACCGCACGCACATGTCCCTTCTTGGCGGCCTCCTCGATGGCTGTCTTCGCTTCCTCGACCTTGCCGGCTGCGAGCAGCGCGCGACCCAGTTCGTAGCGGAAGCGCGGGACATCGGGATAGGCCTTCACCGCTGCCTCGCAGGCCTTCACGGCCTCAGCGCCGATTTCATTGGGCAGCAGGCCGGGAACCACGCCTTGCAGATCGAGAGGTTCGCCAGCAGCCTGGTCGCAAGGATCGACGCTTGGCGACAGTTTCATCGTGGCGGGCTTGGACGAACTGCTGTCCGCACGGATTTCGAAGCCGACCTCGACCGGCGCGGCGACTCCGATCTGGGGTTCGTAGCGCAACCGGTCGACCTCGCCGGCCATCAGGCTCGATTCCGGCGACAGGGTTCGATCCGGCAACGAGAGGGTTCCCGTCGCCGGATATCCCGAGACCTTCAGGCTGACCGCAGGATCGTCAGTCGGGAAATCCAGGTTCAGCGCAACCGGTCCCACCCCAATGGGAACACGGATGTCGCGGTTTTCGATCGCCTCGGCTGCGCCGGTGATGTGAATACCGCGCTCCAGAACCTGTTGCTTCTGCTCGGCCTCGAGCGAAGCCATGATCTGTTCGCCATGGGCGCCTTCGCCGCTCTTGACACGAAACACCAGGATGCCCTGGGTTTGGCCGCCCCAATTGTCATGCGTGGCGTAGGCCAGCATATCCACCTCGTCCTGCGCGGCGATCCCCTTGGGCACATCCATCTGCAAACGCGGCAGGTCCTTGCCCTGGATCGGTTCGCCAATCTCGACAGGCTTCCCGTCCAGCATCAGGTGCCCGAGAGCAGGCGCTCTCTCGATGCTCACGGTGATCGTTCCGCCGTCGACATCCACCGGTTCCGGCAGGCCGAGATCGACTGGGCCCACTCCCGACAATACGACCTTCTCCAGCACCGGCGGCAACGAGGGGCGGTTGCTGCGGCGCATCAGCACGACTTCGTCGATCAGCGACGAGTTCTCCCAGGGAACCTGCAGGCCGTTTGTTGCCTCCACCACATCCCGACGCACCGCCGCCATGACCGTGCGGATCTCCTGGTTCGGGGCCAGCGCGCGACGGGAAAACGCCGCCGAAAACGGGCTGAGGTCGCCGTTGCCGTCATAGGCCGCCGCCCCAGGCTCGGTCGCAAAGGCAATGAGGGTGTTCAGCGAGCTTCTGACCTGCGCGAGCCCGGCATTGCCGGCGGTGATAAGCTGGTCTCTCAGCCAGTAATTCTTGCGCGGGAACGGATTGTTGCGGCAGGCATCGAGGACGATCACCTGGATCTTCGATTTCGAACGCATCTGCTCCAGCACATCGTTGAGCTTGATGGCCTGGACCTCGATGTCCGCCGCCTGCTTCAACGAGGCATCGACCGGAATCAGGAAATTTTCGCCGCCGATCTGGAAACCGTGACCGGAATAGTAGACGACGGCCAGGTCGGCACCGTCGATGGCGGAAAGATAGTTGCGGAACTGCTCTTCGAACTGCAGCTTGGTGAGATTGCTTGCAACGAAGACCTCGAACCCAGCCAGTCGAAACGTTTTGGAGACGTCCTCCGCATCCTTGACCGGGTTCTTCAGTGCCGGGAATTGCCGGTAGTCGGAATTGCCGATCACCAAGGCGACCCTTCGATCGGCCGACGCATCGAAGCTCGTAAAAGCCGCTACGAGGAACACTGCGATCAATCCGCAAAGTCGGAACATGGCAACTGCCTTAACCGTCAACTACCTGACAACCACAAGCACAGCTTGCGGTATCAAGGTCTGTTAAAGAGTTCACAATCTGCCGAGACAGGAACAGAGTGAAAGCCGTCGCGACAGCGGGCACTTTCTCATCCGATCGAGGTCTAAATTACCCCAGAGCCGAACCATCCGCAATGAGAGTCATACTGTACCGGCGCAGCTGTCCGGATCCGACGCACCCGCCAGGCTTCAATCCGCCGACGGGTGCGCTGAATACACCTGTCTTCACCATGGAAATGCCCGACTTCGAGGTCTGGCGGATGAGAGGCGACAGGCGTGAGCGAGGGGCCCGCGGACAAGTCTGGAATGCCTCGAGCTTTTTGGCGCGCGTCTGCCTCGGTCAATCCGGAATCCTTGGTATTTTGAACGCCGCACAGCCCTGCCGTCGACGCACCTACTGCTTCACCGAGGTGGAGGTGCCCCAGGTATCCGACAGCACATAGCCTTGCGGGTATGGATCGGTTGGATCGAGATAGTAGCTATGCTCGCCTGTGATCCAGGCCCGGCCGGTAATCTCCGGAACGATTGCCTTGCGATCGCCGATTTCCGTCAGCTCCACGATCCTGCCGGTGAAGCGCGAGCCGATGATCGATTCATGGATCAACACGTCGCCCACTTCCATCAAGCCGCGTGCTTTTAACACAGCCATGCGAGCCGATGTGCCGGTTCCGGTAGGGCTGCGGTCCGAGCGGCCCGGCGAGACGATGCAGGTGTTGCGGGTGACGTTGCCGGGGCCCTGGAATGGCATGGCGAACTGCACGATCGAAACGCCGCGCACATGGTCGAATTCCGGATGGACGACATCGAGCTGTTCGCGCGCCGCCCGGCGGACCTTCTCGCCGACCACAGCCAGTTCGCGAGCCTCGTCGGGAACGACCGAAAAGCCGAGCGCCTTGGCGTCGACGATCGCATAGAACATGCCGCCATAGGCGATATCGACCGTAAGCGTGCCGAGCCCTTCGACGTCTATATTGGCATCCAGGCGATCGACAAACGCGGGCGCGTTGCGGAAGGTGATCGACAGGCATCTGCCGTCGCGGCATTCGGCGCGCACCTCGATGACGCCACCCGGCATGTCGAGCTTGAAGCGTGTCTCGGGCTCCTGCATCGGCACCATGCCGGTCTCGAGCAGCACGGTGGCAACGCAGATCGTGTTGGAACCGGACATCGGAGGATATTCCGTCGGCTCCATGATGATGGCGCCGGCGACGCAATCCTCGCGCGTCGATGGAACCAGCAGATTGACGTGCCGCGCAACGCTGCCGCGTGGCTCGCAGATCAGCATCCGCCTAATATGATCGTGATCACGTTCCATCGTGATCATCTTTTCCATCATCGTGTGGCCCGCCGGCGGCAGGACGCCTCCGACGATGACATCACCGACTTCACCTTCGGCATGACAGCCGACGACACGAATAGAGGCTTTCGTACGCATTGTTGTTCCTTGTCGATTGCAAGCTTTCGCGGCGAAACGAGCAGCGAAAATCCGAAATTCAGGCCCAGATGTCGCCCACGGTGAAACCTTCTGGGAAAGGACCATCGTTGTCCAACACGATCGTATTCAGCCCAAAGATCCAACTGGTCCCTGAGAGGGTGGGAACAACGGCGGGCCTGTCTCCGATATGCGCCTCTCCGATGAGGCGGCCTGTATATATGGTGCCAACGATTCCCTGATGGCGGAAATCCTGATTGAGCGGCAATTCGCCTTTTGCATGCAGGACGGCCATCTTGGAGTAGGTGCCAGTGCCGCAGGGGCAACGATTGATCGACCCGGTCCATGTGGCCGGATTGTCCAGGAGAACGTACCCGAGGACATGGTCACCACTTTTTCCAGTCGGCGTTCGGATCCTCCGTTGGCCCGGAAAGCTGCAAGACCGCGATGCCGACGCCGGGATACTCGGGATGGGCGACTGGCAATTGCTCGATCGCCGCCTCCCTGATCATCGACGAAATGCGCGTAATCTCCCTGCCGTGTCCCAGTATCAGTTCAAGCCCTCGAAACTGCCGAACGTCGGCGATGACATAGAACGGCACCTGACACGCTGCCCTTCTGGCAGGCCGCGCGCGAAGGCCGCTTCCTGATCAAGCATTGCAGCAGTTGTGGCCGGGCGCACTGGCACCCACGACAGCTTTGCCCGTTCTGCTTTTCCGCCGAGACCGAATGGTGGGATCGGTTTTTCCGGCCACCCCTCTCTTTTGACAAGCGGCAGCGCTCAAAATCACATTAGCTTTGATCGATCCCGCTGTTGCCGTACAGTCATCCTGTCACGACAACATCGGAAAAGCCGTCATGCCAACCGCCAGCGCGAACACCAGACATGATCTGCCACGGCTGGCGCGGATCGATCCTCGACAGTTTGACCTCCTTTTCACTGGTTGCAAACTCGAGCGCTACGCCGCCGGCCAGCATTTGTTCGTCCAGGAAGATGCCGCCGACCGCATCTATGGTGTGATGAGCGGCACGGTGGAGATCTCGATCTATTCGCCTGGCGGCCAGAAGCTGGTGGCCAATATTGAGCTGTCGCGCAGCTTGGTCGGAGAGATCGGAGCACTTGACGGACACCCACGCACGGCCACCGCGATCTGTCTTACTGCATGCGAGCTGGTTTCGCTCAGCCGAACACAACTGTTTGATCGAATTGAGAAAAACCTATCCCTGGCGCGCGCCATGATCGAACTTTTGTGCGCGCGGCTGCGTTGGGTCAGCGGTGAGCTCGGAGATCAGGCCTTTTTCGGCATCGAAGCGAGGCTGGCAAAACGACTGGTCTTTCTAGGCAGCGTCCTGGCCGACGGCGCAGGCTGGATACCGATCTCGCAGTCTGAACTGGGTGAGTTCCTCGGCGCCACGCGCGAGTCGGTCAACAAGACGCTCAACGACTGGCGCAGCCGGCAGATCATCGCCATCAAGCGCGGCGGCCTGCGCATAGTCGACGCCGGCGCACTTCGCCATATCGCCGAATCGCAGGACGACGACTGACGGCGCCAGCAGTTGAGGCGCCTAAGACTCAGAGACGCGAAATCAGAAAGCGTAGTGCCGACCGGCTCGGCATGAAGAAATATCCGCCTCCCCGGGTGGTAACGAATTGAGGGACGCCTTTCAGCACCGTGACCTTTTCCCAGGATGGTATAGTGAACCTGCCGGCATTGTCGCGCGACCCAATCGTGGGGTCTTTTTCGGCAACAAGCCCCTGGAATGAAGTCGACGACACCCAGGTCTGCTGGATGAATTCGTACTGCCGCTCGATATCGGCGTTGAGGCACATGAAGAGCAGCCCCTTTTCGACCTTGCCGCCCTTCTTGTCCTGCTTCTCGTAGCTGCGGCCCACCCGGATGATCCGATGGCGCTTGCCGATCCTGATCTGTGTTTCACGGTCCTCGCCCAGCGAATCGCGGGGATTAGACCGCCGGACATGAGCGCCAAGCGGGCAGCGGTGCCCCTGGGGATCCTCGACGCCAAAGGCAAAATCATTATCGGCACTGCGACCCGGGCGGCCGTCCGGATTGCGCACCAGCGAGGTGCCGTCGGGCCAGCGGCCGAGCATCTTGGCGGCGACCCAGCGCGGGGTAATCGCCGGGTTGTCGGTTTCGCTGGCCGCCTGAATAGCCGCAGCCTTGCAATAGTCGTTGAAGGTGTCGACGTGCTGCTCGAACTGGCGCATGACGAGGAAGGTGCCGTTGCGGCCGAAGTCGCGCCGCGGCGGCGGCAGGCCGGGTATCTGCCGGTTGCGGCGAACCGCCGACAGGATGCCCGTCCGATCTTGCGACGCCTCGACAGAGGGGGACGCCGGATAGAAACCGTGCTCGTCGCGATAGCCGAACAGAAACTCACCCGGCGCGACAAGATGCATGGGTGCCGCACTGATTTTGGCGCGGGCGGTTCCCCTGACGATCGGTTGTGAGACACCGTCGACGAAGCCAAAATGCTCGATCGCGCGTTTGCCGTCGCGCTTTACCACGAGCGGCAGGTCCGAAACGAGGTTCATGCCTGCGGCCGTCATCTTTCTCTTTGCGGCACCGATCTCCGTCTTCAGCTTCTCCGAACTTTCGGCATAGCAAACCACCACCACGTCAACGGGCTTTTGCGGCGAACCCCACTGCCACTTGTCGGGCACGCTTTCGCCGACATCGTCCAGAATGCGGCTGCGCTCGGGATTGCCCATGCCGTGGCGAAAGGCGACAGGGAATGTGTCCAGCGGCTTGTCGTCGACGCCGCCATCCAGTCCGAGACGGCGAAGACCATCGGGACCGAACGCAACAGTCATCGCCCGCGCCGGCGGCACGCCGTCGCCGAAGCTGGTCTTCTCGACGATGAACTCAAGCCAGGCCTTGCGCCTGGCCCTGGAAAGATTCTCGGGCACGGCAATCGCCAGCATATGGGCATGACCCAGCGATCCGAACGGGCCGAAGAACAAGGACTGTATCTCGCCCGTTTCCAATTGTTCGATGGGCAAGGGGGCGGACGCAGCGGGGCCGCCGGCCTCTGCCTTCCTTGTTTGCGGGCGCGGCAGGGAGCCGAACAGGCTCAGCCAGTCACGGGCCTCACTGCTCGTTGCAGCGGCGATGCCGCGCCTGATCCTGGAATTGGCGCGGATGCGCGTCGTGTTGAGGCCAGGGTAGGCCGAATACCAGAACAGGGTCGGTACCTGCTGCCGGCGGGCCCAGCGCTTGAAACGGTCGCCGTCGCGCGCGCCATCGAGGAAGAGCCAGCGTGTGCGCGGATAACCTTCGGTGTTGCTCCACACGCCTGTCAGACCGGCAGCGGCCTTGGCGATGAAATCCTCGAGATAGCTTTCCCAGCTGCCACCATAGTTGGAGAAGAACATCAGCCTGTTGGTGCCGGGCAACAGCACCCAGCGGGCGAAGTGGATGGTGTTGATGGTGGCAAGGAAACCCGGCTTGAAGACCTTTTGTGCCGAGATCGAGATCAGGTAGAACGACAGCCTAAGCGCCAGCCTGCGCAACGTTCCAACCTTCATCGTCGAGATCGCCGTCAGATGGTTTTGGGCTTGTCCAGGCTGGTCTTCGTGGACCAGAATCTTGTCGAGAGCGCCGAGGTCGACCGGCGTGCTGTGCGGGCGATCAATGTCTTCGAGGCGCCGCAAGACGAGAAAGCACAGGCCGAGGATCAGGGCGGCCAGCGCCAGAATTCCAAGCACGGTCAGCAGAAGCGCCGTGCCGGCTATGACAATGCTGCCAAAGGTGACACCGGGCGGATCGCCGAACACCAGAACGTAGGTCATCCGCCAGCAGGCAAGCACCACTACGGCAACAGTAGCTAGCGCGGCCGGCGCCAGCAGCGTCGTCGTTATGGCTTGCCACCATTTTCCAGGCGGCCGTTCGAGCAGGCTTTCGGCAGGCTCGAATGCCCAGTCGAATTTTCCCAGGGACCGGACATGCCGGCGGGCTTCGTCAAGCACGCCGGCCGCCCCGCCATTGGTGGCGCGCGGCTGCTCGACCACGGGCCGAACTGCGTCGGCAAGCTCGGCTTCTGCGAGGATGCGCTGCACCGAGTGGCCCGGCGTACCGGAAAAGACCAGTCCCGCGTTGCTGCCGAAGGACGGTGATATCTCGACATTGTGCTTGCGCAGGAAATTGTCCAGCGTGTGGTCGTCACGAAGATCGCACACGTCCTTGAAGATGGGCCGCAGCCTATCTCCGATGGCATGCGAAATGGCGTTGATGACGTCCTCTGCGCTGCCGTCACCGGAGATTTCGAGAACAAGCGCCCCTTGCTCATCACCGGAGGCATTATTCGCCTCACCAGTTGGGACAACAGCCAGGCTCGCGAAATGGATGGTTCCGGCGGTATTGAGCGCGGCACGGATCTCGTCGCTGGCAGGGTTGCCAAATCCGGCGACCTTGTCACGGATGGCGTCCAGTGACGCGGGCCGGGTGATCGGGCACACCACCGTGACCATAGAATGGGTGACCGTGCGGCAAAGAGCGGGCCGCTCGAAATCTACCTTGAGGCCGTCCGGGTACGCGCCGACACGCGTCATCCTGCCGGCTTTGCCGCGCGCACGTCGGACATTGTCCTTCTGAAACAGGGCGCGAAGACTCTCGCCAATCTGGATTCTGGCGATTTCGGCGCCAATGCATTGATGAATGCCGTAGCCGAAGACCAGGTAATCGCGATGCGGGCGCGACGTGTCGAAGTGATTGGGCCTTTGCACCGCCTCAGGGTCGAACATCGCCGACAGCGTTGCCGGCATGACCACCGTTCCGGCCTTCACCAGACGCTCGCGGCGCGTGCCCCTGGCGATGGTTGCGTCGCGCGCGGTGTAGCGCCAGGGGCCAATCCAGATCGGCTTGAAGCGCATGGCTTCCAGAATGGCTTTGTCCAGTCCGCCGGTGTCATTGCTGGCCAAGGCTGCATCGATAGCCTGCCGCGCATCACCGCGGGACAGGATCACGTCGAGGCAGTTGCTGCCGGCGAGCACATTGGTTGGAACAAAGCCGGCGATCATGCCAAGCATGATCGAATGAATGTCGGGCTGCGACAGGCGATCCTGATCCAGCAGGCGGACCAGCCTCGCCAGCGGCTGCTCATCCTTGGCCCCCCTCTCCCGGATCGCGTCGATCGAGCGGTCGATGACTTTGATCAGCCGATCGCCGGCCACCACCGCAAGCTGGCGCGTGACCGGGCTCGCCGTTGGATCCGAAAAGAACAGCGCGCTCAACGCCATGGCCCAATCGGCAAACTCGGATTCGTCGTCGATCTCAAGGCCGAAATAATCGCGGCAGATGCGCACCGGAACGATCTTCATAAGATCCGCGACCGCGTCGAAGCCGGGGCTGGCGCGTGTCATTATTTCTTGTGAATGCCGCGCGGCGATCGGCCTGACCAAGGCCTCGATTTCTGCCGGGGGGAAAGCGCTCAGCACCGACGATTTCATGCGCCGGTAGTCGGCGCCGTCCTGCATGCCGAGAATGAAGTTCGATCCGCGCGCCAGTTCGGTCATCTCCGGCCCGTATGGCGTCTCGAATTCATCCCCGCGCTCCAATATGTCGCGAACGTCGGCGTTCCTGGTCACGAGCAGGAAGTTGCCTATGGCGAGATTGGGCCAGAACCGGCGTAGCAGCGCCAGCGCCCAGCGCGGATCATTGAAGAGAAAGGCAGCTATGCGCGACGCGACGCCCTTGGAGCGGAGGCGTCCCAGGTCGAATGGCGGCATTTCAGACAGCGGACGCTGGCTTTTCTGTCCTGCCCGGATGGCATCGAAATACTTTATCCTGATCATGCGCGGTCTGGCCCCCCGGCTGTCCACGTCATTGCGATGCCGGCTACCCAAGGCCTAGGTTTGCAGCCGTCTCGCGTATGTGAATGTTTTCACAGTTGTCGGTGTTCCGCCACCTCGATTACGCACCGCTCGCTGCGGGTCATTTGGCCAGGTCGAAATTGGCGATGAGAAATTCGTTTGCCGCCTTGTCGGCGAACGGTATCCAGCGCACCCTTTGCTCCGAAAAATCCGGATGTCTGGTCATGAATATGGCCAGCTCCCGCTTGGCCTCTTCCTTGCGCCCGCTTCTCGTCAAGGCGCCGATCTTCAGGAACCGGGAATAGAAATAGCCGGGCGACAGATCGAGCGATCGGTCCGCAGTGGAGATCGCGGATGGCCAATCCTCGACGAAGCTGTAGGCGGCGGCCAATTCCCCCAGATTGTGGAACCGATAGAGGTCGAAGGGGCTCAGTCGCTCAGTATCGACAAAGAACGGTATCGCACCAGCGGCTTCGCCGAGCAGCAGGCGCGCACTGCCCATCGCCGAGCGCGCAAAGGCGAAACTTGGATTGATATGAAGCGCTTCCTCGAGATGGTCGACCGCCGATCCGGGCCGTCCCCTCATGATGTCGGTAACGCCGAGATGAGCGTGCGGGCGAGCATCCAGGCTGTCCATCAGCAAGGCCTTGCGCGCATATTGCTGGACCTTGTCCAGATCGTCGCTGTCACCGAACCGCAGCCAGGCCCGCCAGAAATACCACCATGCCAGTTCGTTCAGCACCGCGCTCGAATTTGGATCGTCCCGGTAGGCCTTTTCGAAGAACTCCAGCGCGATTTCCGTGTCGCCGCGGGTGCGCCGGTTCATATGCCAGCGTCCGCGCCGCACCAATTGCCACGTTTCCAGACTTTCCCACGGCACTTGGAAGGTCCGGGCTTGTTCGGCGCGGTCGACCTCCTTGTCGAGGATCGAAACGATCTCGGCACCGATCTGGTCGCGCAGACTGAAGATGTCGACGAGGTTGCGATCGAAGCGCTGCGACCACACCAGTCGCCCATTTGAGACGTCGGCAAGCGAGGTGCTCAGACGGATCTGCCCGCCATTGCGCATCAGTGTGCCGCTGACGATATAGCGCGCACCAAGTGCATTGCCGATCACCCGCGTTCCCAAGGTGTCATCGCGAAACTGAAAGCTTGAGCTCTTGGCGATCACCGAGAGCCATCTGCTGTTGGAAAGACCGTAGATGATGTCTTCGGCAATGCCGTCGGCCATGTAGCCGACGTCGGCCTCGCTTCCATCGGCCTGGAACGGTAGCACGGCGATCGCGGGCGGACCTTTGGACGACAGCTTCTGCTGACCATTGACGGGAGGTATGGCCGAGACCAACGTTGCGGGCGACGACCCGCTGCCAATGCGCCCCGCGATCAGAACGCGCGCCGGCAGCGCGATGTTCTTCAGCCTGAATTCGCCAAGATCGGTGAACTCGGCCGCCGTCTGGTCCTTCACATGGTGCCAGGTCGTTTCCGAGACGGCGAGACCATCGTGCGGCGCGAACTCCTGGATTCTGGCAGCGATGTTGACGTCGTCACCGTAGAGCCGGCCGTCCCGGACGATGACGTCACCGGTGTTGATGCCGGCGCGAAAGGGCATGCGCATGGCGTGGTCGATCGATGAATTGAGCGCGACAATGCGGCCCTGAAAATCGAACGCCGCGCGCAGCGCCTCGATCGGACTGCCGAATTCGGCCATGATGCTGTCGCCGGCATCGCCGAAAGTACGGCCGCCGAACCTGCTGCAACTCTCGGCGATGATGTCGCGCCGTTCCTCGAAGGCAGCGACAGCCGATTCATCGTCAAGACCCATCAGCCGCGAGAATCCCACGGCATCGATAGACATGATTGTCGCCAGCTGACGGGTGTAGTTCCGTTCAGCCATGTTCGAGCCCCAGTCCCTTTTGCCCCAGCACGGGCGACTACCCGCTCCTGAATATTTCGCCGCTTTGCTGGAAGAATCTTCCTGGCAGTTGCGCCGCGCCGATGTCGCCCATCATACCAGGAACTCTAACAGTACCTCTGCAAAAGCTCCACCACGATCAGCTAATAGATGGCAGGCTGCCGTATCGTCCACGCTTGACCGCCGATTATCGATGACGCGTCAGGCGTCATACCGAGAAAGCCGAGGCGGCGCGGTGCTTACGGTTCGAACCGGAAAGGGACGCTTGATCCTGGATAACCGTGGCAGTGTTCATCCGGGACTGGTCACACACCTCGTACCATTATTTTGCCCGACAGTCGCAATCCGCCAACGGGAAATGGTGCGGATCAGTTCTTGAGCTTTCGGTACAACTTCGGTCCAACCGATGCGTATCGACAAATGCGCCGCGGCCTATCGACGGATCCGCTGCCGTGCGGCGCGCTTCCGAGCCCGGTTCTGCCTATATGCCTGGCCCTCTATACCGGGCGGCTTCCATCCAGTATGCGAGCGCCATTGCTGGAGACCGCCCCTTCACTTCAAAATCTTGCCCCCTATAGCTTCCTGCCGCAATCCACACCGTCTTTGAACGCTGGTAGATCGTGATGCCCCGTGCGCGCGCCCGAGCGCACAGGTCCGCGTCATTGTAAGACATTTCTCCAGCCCCGTTTCCCATCAACCCTGCCAACGATTGTAGTGGCGCAGTTCTTCCCGACAAAAGCCTGCGGCCCGAGCGACGGGCCTTTGACGGCGATGGGCGGTATTCATATCCTGTGACACCGGGCTGCTTCCATCACACGCCAGCGGACACCCAACGTCGCGTGCGGCAGCACTTTTGGCAGGTCTCAGGCCAAGACTCTTCTTTGGACTACCTGACGCGGCACGTCTGCCCTTTCGGATGAATGCATCTAATTTCTATCAATTCGGTAGATTTAGCGCGAGTTCAACGGAGGCAGAAATGACCAAACCTCATTTCAGGAAACTGCTCGGCGCACTGGTCGCCACATCTGTCCAGTTCGGCACGCTCGGTTTCGCGTTTGCCACACCACCATTCTCAACGTGTCCTACGATACGCAACATTGAATGCATCTAATTTCTATCAATTCGGTAGATTAGCGCGGGTTCAACGGAGGCAGAAATGACCAAACCTCATTTCAGGAAACTGCTCGGCGCACTGGTCGCCACATCTGTCCAGTTCGGCACGCTCGGTTTCGCGTTTGCCGACACCACCATCCTCAACGTGTCCTACGATCCAACACGCGAGCTCTACAAGGCCTATGACGAGGCTTTCGTCGCCCATTGGAGGGCCGAGACCGGCGAGACGGTCACCGTTCAGCAGTCGCATGGCGGATCGGGCGCCCAGGCCCGCGCCGTGATCGATGGCCTCGATGCCGATGTGGTGACGCTGGCGCTCGAAGGCGACATCAATGCCATTGTCTCGAAATCGAAAAAGATCAATCCCGACTGGCGCACCAAATTCGAAAACAATTCAGCACCTTACACCTCGACCATCATCTTCCTCGTCCGCAAGGGTAATCCCAAGGGGATTCATGACTGGAGCGACCTCGTCAAGGACGGCGTCCAGGTGATCACGCCGAACCCGAAGACCTCCGGCGGTGCACGCTGGAACTATCTCGCCGCCTGGGCCTACGCCAACGCCAACGATGGCGGCGACGAGGCCAAGACCAAGGAATTCGTCGGCAAGCTCTACGCCAATGCCCCGGTGCTCGACACCGGCGCGCGCGGCTCGACCGTGACCTTCGCGCAAAAGGGCCTCGGCGATGTGCTGATTGGCTGGGAAAACGAGGCCTATCTGGCGCTCGACGAGTTCGGTGCCGACAATTTCGACATCGTCTACCCGCCGACATCGATCCTGGCCGAGCCGCCGGTGGCRGTGGTCGACGCCAATGTCGACGCCAAGGGCACACGCAAGGTCGCCGAAGCCTATCTGGGCTGGCTCTATTCCAAGGAAGCGCAGACGATCATCGCCAGGAACCATTATCGTCCGGCCAAGCCCGATCTGGTGCCGGCCGAAGACCTCGCCAAGCTGCCACCGATCAAGCTTGTGACCATCGACGATCCGCAGTTCGGTGGCTGGAAGAAAGCCCAGCCTTATCATTTCGGCGACGGTGGTATATTCGACCAGATCTACAAGCCTCAATAAGGGGACAGGAGAATCTTCCAAATGGCTTCTCCCCCCGATGCCCGTGCTGTCGGCTGAATCAACATAATGGTGACCCGATTATAACGTGGGATCGGCCCCGGACCGAGAGCGAGAGAGTGCCAGCGTCTGCACACCTCCAAACTTCTCGGTCTCGCGGGAGAAACCGTATGGCTGGAGAACAACAACAGGACGACAAGCTTAGTCGCCTTCTTTCCTCAGGCTGGTCCATCGTGGGCTATTCGACGACAATGATGGCCGCTGGGACAATGACCCATTCAGTCCTGCTGCAAAAAGAACACGTACTGATCTCGGCAACTATCGTGGCTGAAGGCGATCATGAAATTGGGCGTGCTTTCACGATGCTGGCCCCGGCTCCAGATACGAAGAAGCGTCGGCCTTGAAGCCGACGCAAGATAATAGGCCCAATTCAGGCGGCGCGCGTGGTGGGCTTTAGCCGCTCAGGCTTTTCCGAAACCCGTTTCTTGCAGTTCGCAAGCGCAAACATGCGATTCTGGATTGCAATCGACGACGCCGGAAACAGCTTCCAGCGTCCGGGGCGGAACGCCACCCGGCTTTTCTGGGCCGCGGGGTGGTCGACCGGCAGTTCGATTTCGACCCGCTGGCGCTNACGCCGGAAACAGCTTCCAGCGTCCGGGGCGGAACGCCACCCGGCTTTTCTGGGCCGCGGGGTGGTCGACCGGCAGTTCGATTTCGACCCGCTGGCGCTCGCCGCCGATCTCAAGCTCGACCCGGCGCGTGCCGGCGACGCGGCGGCTGGCGGCGACCGTGCCGGCGATGCAGCCGCTGCAGCCGTCCAGCAATTCGACATGGTGCGGGCGGAAGTAGAGCGTCGCATCGCCCGCGGGCTCGTTAGGCGCGGCAAGCCCGATCGGACGGTCGGCGAGCCAGATCTCGCCATTCTCGACCTTGACGGAAAGTGAGCTCGATTCACCGATGAAACCGTAGACGAAGGGCGAGTTCGGCGTGTCGTAGATGTCGTCGGCGGTGCCGACCTGCTCGATGCGGCCCTGGCTCATGACAACGACGCGGTCAGCAAGCTCCAGCGCCTCTTCCTGGTCGTGGGTGACGAAGACGGTGGTGTGGCCGGTGGCGTCATGGATTTCGCGCAGCCAGCGGCGCAATTCCCGGCGCACCTGCGCGTCAAGCGCGCCGAACGGCTCGTCGAGCAGCAGCACCTTGGGTTCGATGGCCATGGCGCGCGCCAGCGCCACGCGCTGCCGCTGGCCGCCGGAGAGCTGCGCCGGATAGCGCTTCTCCAGCCCCGACAGCTGGACGAGGTCGAGAAGCTCGGAGGCGCGGCGGCGGATCTCCTGCGCCGGCGGGCGCGACGGCCCGTGCCGGACCTTCAGGCCGAAGCCGATATTGTCGGCCACCGTCATGTGCCGGAACAGCGCATAGTGCTGGAAGACAAAGCCGACATTGCGATCCTGGATCGACTTGTGCGAGGCGTCCTCGTCGCCGAAGAAGATGTTTCCCCGCGTCGGCCGCTCCAGTCCGGCGATCAGCCTGAGCAGCGTCGTCTTGCCGGAGCCGGACGGCCCCAGCAACGCGATCAGCTCGCCCGACTTGATGTCGAGCGACACGTCGTGGAGAGCCGGAAACCGGTCAAACTCCTTGCGCACGTTGGCAACGCGAACTTCCATCGACAGAACCTTTTCATTCGAGGCGTGTCGTTGTCCCAAACCGCTAGGCACTTTTGGGCGACATGCACTTCTTGTTTCATGCATGTCGTTGCCCCAAAACCGGATCCCACTTTTGGGCGACATGCACTTCTTTGTTTCATGCATGTCGTTGCCCCAAAACCGGATCCCACTTTTGGACGACATGCATCAGTGCCCGCGCGTGGCGGCGATCTCGGCGCCGTAGCGCATCTCGAGAAGTGTTTTCAAGACCAGCGTGACGAGCGCCAGGCCCGCAAGCAATGAAGCCACGGCAAAGGCGCCGACGGCGTTGTACTCGTTGTAGAGGATCTCGACATGCAGCGGCATGGTGTTGGTCAGGCCGCGTATGTGGCCCGACACCACCGAGACCGCGCCGAACTCGCCCATGGCCCGCGCATTGCACAGCAGCACGCCATAGAGCAGCCCCCATTTGACGTTGGGCAAGGTCACGAACCAGAAGGTCTGCCAGCCATTGGCGCCAAGCGAGAGKGCCGCCTCCTCGTCGCCATTGCCCTGCTCCTGCATCAGCGGGATCAACTCGCGGGCGACGAAGGGGAAGGTGACGAAGACGGTGGCCAGCACGATGCCCGGCACGGCAAACAGGATGACGATGCCATGCGCCTTCAGCCAGCCGCCGAGCAGCCCCTGGGCGCCGAACAAAAGCACATAGACGAGGCCCGATATGACCGGCGAGACCGAGAAAGGCAGGTCGATCAGCGTGGTCAGGAAGGCCTTGCCCTTGAACTCGAACTTGGCGATCGCCCAGGCGGCGGAGATGCCGAAGACGATGTTGAGCGGCACCGAGATCGCCGCCACCAGCAGCGTCAGCCGGATCGCCGAGCGCGTGTCGGGATTGCCGAGCGCCTCGGTGTAGGCACCGATGCCCTTGGCGAAGGCTTCGTTGAAGACGATGATCAGCGGCAAGAGCAGGAAAATGCCGAGGAAAGCGAAGGCGACGGCCATCAGGACGGCTTGCGCCGGCCGGCTCTCGGTCACCGCCGCCGAGCGGCTCTCGTGATGCGGTGCGTAGGATTTGATCTCGGGATCAGCCATAGCGCTTGCGGCTCCATGACTGTGCGAGATTGACGATCAGAAGCATCAGGAACGACAAAAACAGCATGATCGCCGCGATCGCGGTCGCCGCCGGATAATTGTACTCCTCCAGCCGGATGACGATCAGAAGCGGCGCGATCTCGGATTTGTAGGGCAAATTGCCGGCGATGAAGATGACCGAGCCGTATTCGCCGACGCCGCGCGCGAAGGCCAGCGCAAAGCCGGTGACGATGGCCGGCGCCAGGCCTGGAAACAGGATGCGGGTGATGATCTGGAAGCGGCTGGCGCCAAGCGTGGCGGCGGCTTCCTCCACTTCCTTGTCGATCTCCTCCATGATCGGCTGCACGGTGCGCACGACAAAAGGCAGGCCGATGAAGATCAGCGCGATGACGATGCCGAGCGGCRTATAGGCGACCTTGACGCCAAGCGGCATCAGCAATTTGCCGATCCAGCCGTTCGGCGCGTAGAGCGTGGTCAGCGCGATGCCGGCCACCGCCGTCGGCAGCGCGAAGGGCAGGTCGACCATGGCATCGACGATGCGGCGGCCGGGAAAGCGGTAGCGCACCAGCACCCAGGCGACCAGCGTGCCGAAGACGACGTTGACGCCAGCCGCGATGAAGGCGGTGCCGAAGCTGATTTCAAGCGCGTTGATRGTGCGACGGTCGGTTGCGATCGCCCAGAACTCGGGCCAGCCAAGGGCGGCCGAGCGCCAGATCAGCCCCGACAGCGGGATGAGGATGATGAGGGTGAGATAGGCAAGCGAGAAGCCGAGCGTCAATCCGAAACCAGGAATGACACTCGGCTGTCTGAACCGCCACCCCGCCTGCGCGGATGCTGTGGTCGCGGATGTTGCGGTCATCGCGTTCAGGGGAGTCCCTCCCACTCAACCAAGCTTGCCACCGCTATGGCGCGAAGAGGTCTGAGTGCGCAAGTTGGTTGAACGATCCCTCCCACTACGTCTATTCGCTCAGTGGAATTTCGTCCTCCGTCGCCACTCGGGAATTCCGCGGTCGTGCAGCTACCACTTAGAGGGCGGACATTGGATCAGGTCGGATAGGCACCCTCCCCGAAATGATAAGGTCGCCCCATTTTCAATCGGCTAATACTCCGCCGCTGGAACAGGTGCCTGCATATGCAGGTGCGATGTCCCGAGAAACGTCCTGCCGTGGACCTCAACATGCTCGATATGCGGCGCTCCGCTGTCGAATGTCAGCGTGAAAGCCAACAGGCAGATGCAGCCGAAAGTAGAGCCATCCCCAACAGAATAGGTGTGATGAGTCTCAATAGCATCTCGTGCAATACCCTTGGAGGAGTTCTGCGTAGGGCTAAACCAACGTAACAATAAGATGCTGGCTGGATATCGATCGGGGAGTAGAAGAAATGGAGACCATTTCAAAGGAGTTGATGAAACTGGCCGAACACATCCGTCCGGCGCGCGAAGCGTTCGCAGAAGCGGATAAAAGGAGGATCGAATCCGCCTTGGAGGCGGGTCGGCTTCTCTGTCAGGCC
Organism: Mesorhizobium sp. Root102; assembly: GCF_001425625.1. GTDB lineage: Bacteria > Pseudomonadota > Alphaproteobacteria > Rhizobiales > Rhizobiaceae > Mesorhizobium. The sequence goes on from NZ_LMCP01000001.1 coordinate 685,633, forward strand.
AAGAATGACTGCCCACATCAGCAATGGCGGGCTTTCCTGACATTGGCTGATATCTATGAGCGACAGGCTCAAGAATTGATGCACTTGGCTCGCGCGGGATTGACGGCCCACGTCGTTTCGCAAATTGGGGGCATTGATGCGGCACTGGCCTATCTGGTGAAGGCAAGATTGCCCGAGCCAGGCGAATGCCTGACAGTGGGAAGGATAGGCTGGCCTGAAAAGAACACGCCCTTTGCCATCATCAAGCCCAACACCGCCCATCCTGGTTACTACGACGTGGCGATTGCCGACATGTGGGCCAATCCCGCAACAGTTTTCTGTTCTACGAAGCCGCTAAAGGGGGGAAGTGTACGGCTTGCCGACGGGTCGTTCTTCGACAACCTCTGGCGTATCATCGATAGGGAATTGGACGTGCCGCATTCGCAGCGCGAATTCCAAATGATGCCGGCGGATCTGTTCTCCCAGGACGGAGCTTTCCTCTTCGCAAAGCCAGTCACCGCAGGTCGTGGTCCGAAGACAAACCGGGCGCCCAACCACGCGCATTGATTCGTTGCCTGAGCCGTGCCTGACGGCAGGTCTCCATTGCGGCCACCAGACATGAGGGTAGGAACACTCCGCTGCGCAGTCCCAGATGAGTCAAACAGAAATTTATCAAGCCCAGGCGAGGCTATTCGAGAGTAATTTCCTGACTCGTATTCCCGATGGCAGGATTAGTCAGCGGACATTGGACGCTTTGAGAGCCTGGCAGCGACAAACGAAACGACCGCAGGCCGGAGAATTGACGAAGAAAGAGTTCGATCAGCTGATGCGGTTTGATCCTGGCACACACGCTTGGAAGCGATCTCCGGATCAATAGACGGAACCTGGATCGCGGTTTGGGGACATCGCTCTGGGGTAGAAGCTGCCAAAAAGGCTTTGGCGGGATGCCAGAAGAAGTCGTCTCGGCCCGACGATTGTTCGTACGTGTCCAATTCCGTCGATCGTAGCGGCCCAGGGTGGTCAGCCGCCGTCTTTTGCGAGCAGCGAGGTCTGTTTCGAAGGAAAGGGTAGATATTCCTGCACAATGGCCTGAGCCGGAAAGCAGCCGTAGACCAGGCGTTTGCCGCCACTTCAACCGCGAAGTTCCGCTCGTCTCAATGCACTCTCGTAAAGGCACTGGTCGGAAACGGACGACAGTGAACCCATTCCAACAGCGTTTGCCAACGGGCGCCGCAGGCAACCGATCCTTCGCCCGCGTTTTGGCGAGGAGGTATCGCTCGGGTCTAATCCCGTGGGAAGGCTATCAACATTTAGAGTAGTCAAATGGCGCCGGCGGAGGTTTCCAGATCGCGGCGGGTCTCGGAAGAGGTAAAGCCATATCCGATTTCGCGCTCCATTTTCTTGATCGCTGCTGGCTTAATCGAACAAAATCATCATCAGAGTGGCGAGTTCATGCGCATCGCGGTTGTTGGCTCAGGTTACGTCGGTCTCGTGTCTGGGGCATGCTTGGCTGACTTTGGTCACAAAGTCGTCTGTATCGACAAGGCAGAGGCAAAAATTGTCGATCTTCAAGCTGGAAGAATGCCGATTTATGAGCCAGGTCTCGAAGACCTTGTCTGCAAGAATTCTGCGACTGGGCAGCTCGTCTTTAGCACCGAGCTTGCGCCAGCAGTCGCAGATGCAGATGTGGTGTTCATCGCTGTCGGAACGCCTTCGAGGCGAGGCGACGGTCATGCCGACCTTTCCTATATTTACGAGGCGGCGCGGGAAATTGCGGCTGCGCTTCGCGGTTTCACCGTGGTCTCTGTCAAATCCACAGTGCCAGTGGGGACAGGAGATGAAGTCGAGCGGATTATTCGCAGCTGCAACCCGACGGCAGATGTAGCAGTTGTGTCGAACCCGGAATTCCTTCGCGAAGGGGCAGCTATCGACGACTTCAAACGTCCCGACAGGATCGTTATCGGTCTACCGTCGGACGAACGCAGCCGCGAAGTGATGGCGGAAGTCTACCGGCCACTCTATCTCAACCAAGCGCCGATCATGTTCACCGGACGTCGCACGTCAGAACTGATAAAGTATGCGGCCAATGCCTTCCTGGCGCTCAAGATCACATTCATCAACGAGATTGCGGATCTTTGCGAGAACGTAGGTGCGAACGTGCAGGAGGTGGCGCGAGGCATCGGGCTAGACAACCGCATCGGTTCTAAATTCCTGCATGCGGGCCCAGGCTATGGGGGATCCTGTTTCCCGAAGGATACGCTGGCTCTCGTCAAGACGGCGCAAGATAGCGGCGCGCCGCTACGGCTGGTCGAAACGACGGTCGCCGTGAACGACCAGCGAAAACGCACCATGGCCCGCAGGATCGTGCTCGCCTGCGGCGGCAATGTGCGAGCAAAAACGATAGCCGTACTGGGTCTCACATTTAAACCCAACACGGATGATGTCCGTGACGCGCCTTCCCTCTCGATCATCCAGGCTTTGATCGATTTCGGGGCGTTTGTTCGGGTGTATGACCCTGAGGGCATGGAACAGGCCAAGCTCATGCTTGGCGCCAGCGTCGACTATGCGAGGGGAGTGTACGAATGCGCCAAGGGCGCCGATGCCCTGGTGATCATCACCGAGTGGAACCAGTTTCGCGCTCTCGATTTTGAACGGCTGTCGCGCTGCATGTCGAAGCAGGTAGTAGTCGACCTTCGTAACATCTACAGGCGCGAAGAGGTCTGCAAGCATGGTTTTGAGTACGTGAACATCGGCGAGGGGGTGACAGCGGAGAATTCTGCTTTTGCCGCGGCCGCCGAATGAGGTATTTCATCACCGGATCCGCCGGATTTATCGGATTTCATCTGGCGCGACGCCTACTGGATGACGGTCACTCCGTAACCGGCTTCGACGGCATGACGCCGTACTACGACGTTGCCTTGAAGCAATCCCGAAATGCCTTGCTTCAGCGATATGACGCCTTTCGCTTCCACGTCGAACAGTTGGAAAACATGGACGCGCTCCGGCGGGCGGCAGACTCGGCCATGCCCGACGTGATTGTCCATCTGGCCGCACAGGCCGGTGTGCGGTACTCGATCGACAATCCGCGAAGCTACACCGACAGCAATCTGGTCGGTTCCTTCAACGTCCTTGAACTTGCCCGTGACCTGAAGCCAGGACATCTGCTGCTTGCTTCCACCAGTTCGGTCTACGGCGCGAATGAAACAATCCCGTTCGTTGAGACCGACAAGGCCGATTGGCCACTAACGTTCTACGCGGCCACCAAGAAGGCGGTGGAGGCGATGTCACACTCGTATTCGCATCTTTTCCAGATTCCAACGACATCCTTCCGGTTCTTCACCGTGTACGGCCCCTGGGGCCGACCCGACATGGCGCTCTTCAAGTTCGTCGACGCCATTCAGAACGAGCGTCCGATTGAAGTCTATGGCGAAGGCTTGATGAAACGCGATTTCACCTATGTTGATGATCTTGTTGAAGCCATCGTTCGGCTCATCGGATGCGTGCCCGTGGCCGGCCGGCCGGTGTCTGGACCGGATGTCGTCGATACGCTGTCACCCGTGGCGCCTTGGCGTGTTGTCAATATAGGCGTCGGCCAGCCGGTGGAGCTGTTGTCCTTCATCGAGACAATCGAGAATTGCCTCGGCAAACGTGCCATCCGCAAGATTTTGCCGATGCAATCAGGCGACATGCCGGCGACTTATGCTGATCCGCGCCTCCTGCAGACCCTTACAGGCTTTCGCCCCAAGACCAGCATACAGGACGGGGTGGCTGCCTTCGTACGCTGGTATCTGCAAGAACGACCCTCATCGCGGCCGACAATCGCCGCCTGAACATTCCTTCGTTCAAATACACCAAACAAACAGCTGAAGCGGCAGATCCCTTCCAAGCGGACCGTGGCCCAGAGCGGGCCAGCATGGCCCTCTCAGGCCGACACCAGCTTGGCATGTATCTTGGGCCTGGCGCCGCGCCAGGATGTCACCTCAATGGTTGCTCCATCGCCGCAAAGCACGGCAAAACCACCGTCAGTATGCGCCTGGACCTGGCCAGTCAGCCCTATGTAGCGCCCTCGTTCCGCAAACATGCGTGCCTTGTCGACGACGATCTTGCTGCCCTCGCCTACAGTGAAGGCACCTGGATAGGGATCGCCGACAGCGCGGACAAAACGAAGAATGGCCTCAGCCGTCTGCGTCCAGTCTATCGATCCGTCATCCGCCGAGCGCTTGGCGCAGTAGCTGGCGAGGGAATCGTCCTGCGCAACGCCCACGCCGTTGTCGCGGGCGATCGCTGACACAACGAGGGGTGTCATTTCCCGCAGGGCCTGCTTGTGCTTTTCGTAGAGCGAACGCGCGGTCTCGTCCTGCGCCACGGCAAAAAGCTTCTGCAGGATAACCGGGCCACTGTCGACGCCTTCATCGAGCCGAAAGAATGTCGATCCAGTCTCCCTCTCGTTCGCGATGATCGTCCAAGGGATCACCCCCCTGCCTCGAAAGCGCGGCAACGGCGCCGGATGAAAGCCTACCGACCCAAGGCGGGCGACCGAACGAAATTCGGCCCGGCAGATCTGCGACCAACCGATCACCAGCGTCAAATCGGGGCGACCTTGTTCGAGCCAAGCGACTGTATCAAACGCGTTGATGTTCTTGGTCAGATGGACCGAGGCTCCGGCGGCGCGCGCCGGACCCGACAAATCCACAAAATCTGAATGGCGTGTGGAGGCGTCGGCCGCAAGGGTGACAAGCAGCGATGGCGTCATACCCGCTTCAACGAGGGCGTCGAAAGCAACACGGGACCCTTCCACCGCACCGACAAAGGCTATGCGCATCAAATTCGAACTCCAGCTTAAGTGCCGCAAGCGACAGCGAGACGCGGACCTTTTCTATGGTCGCTTCGATTCTACGCCCAAGTTCACCTTTAGAGGTAAACGGCAGCATTGACGTAGCCATATTTGCATCTCCTCCAGTCGAGGAAAGCTGGATATCTAGAGACTGGGACAGTGGGACTGGAATACGCAATGGAGAGCTTCGCCGACCCGGCATTTCGGTATCGCAGCGCCACCACTCCTGCTGGGAACTGGGGATCGCACCGGCTACGCGTGGCGGTCGTGATTCCCGGACCTAGTGCGGGGGGCACGGGACATGCCATGCATGGTCTCGCCAACCGTTGGGATGCGCTCCGGTTCTCGGAACCACCATCATATGGTTCGCCAGAGCGTGTTTCGAAACAGCCTCCTGGCACCGAAGGCCTGTCGCCATGCTGACGACTACCCTTCGCGCATTCCAGAAGATCGACACCCGTATCAGGATGAGCTGGGCTGCGTCGGGCGCCGATGCGTTTCTTGTCTCCTACCCGAAATGCGGAGGAACCTGGCTTAGACAGATCCTTTCGGACTACTTCAATCGCCACGCCCGTTGCGGAAATGCCGGTCTTTCCCCGATGTTCGAGGTTCTTCCGGATTTCGATCTCGATCCAGCGAGGGGCATCCCGGCCTTCCGTTACACAGAAGAGCGCCCCAGCGTGCCACTCGTCCTGGTTTCGCACCTGGGCTACAGGCGCTCGCTCTTTCTCAACCGGCCGGTCATCTTCATGGTGCGAGATCCACGCAGCATAATTGTATCAGCTTATTTCCATGCTACGCGTCACAAACACTGCTTCGAAGGAAACATGGACGCGTTCATTGCCGATCGTAAACAAGGCTTGCCGGCTCTGATCGTCTACCTGAATGAGTGGGGCCGAGGCCTTAAGCATCACGAGAATGCGGTGTTGAGCTATGAGGAATTGACCGAAGACCCTGCGGGGACCTGTACGCGGATCCTGAGATTCCTTGGCCACACGACGTCCGCGCGCGAGCTACAGGCTTCCATCGACGCTTCGCGTTACGATGCGATGCGTGAGCTTGATATGGCGGGCAGCCCGGCGGCGCATGATGATGAAAGCCATCAGACACGTTGCGGTAAGGTCGGCGGCTTTGCGGACTATCTTAGTGATGTGCAGGCCGAACTCATCGAGCAGACCTGCATGGACTGGCTAACTCCAGCGGCGGTGGAGCTGCTTCGCCGTGGCGGAACGCGGCTCGTATGCGGCTCGTATGAACTTCATTGCTGACTCATCGATAAAAACGCCAGGGCGAGATGATCGACGGTTTGGAATTAAGAGAGGCGTAAATGCGACTTGCGCTTGTGCAGGCGGGTTTGGGTGCAGGAGGGACGGAGCGTGTGGTCAGTCTGCTTGCCGCGGATCGATGCCGGCGCGGCGATGAAGTCCATCTGTTTGCTTTCGTGAGAGAAGAAGAAAAGAGCTACTTTGCCCTGCACCCGAATGTCACGGTTCACAAGCTTGTAGAGGATGAAGCTTCACGGCTTTCGAAATTCGGATTTGTCCGCAGCCTGCGGCGCGTGTTCATTTTGCGTGCAGAATTCAAAAATCTTCAGCCCACCCTGGTCGTTTCATTTCTAACAAAAATCAATATTCTCTGCCTGCTGGCGGCAAAAAACCTCGGCATCCGGGTCATTATCTCGGAACGAAACAATCCAAACGCGCAAAAAAAGCACTTCGCATGGCGCCTCGTTTCCGGGGTTATACTTCGATGGGCGGATCGGCTTGTCATGCAGACCGATGCGATTCTCACGACACTGCCGGATACGCTCAGAAGAAAGGCCTTCGTTATCGGGAATCCGTGCCAAGCGACCGATGCCCACAAGAACCAAGGCACCGAGACGTTTCGTCTGGTCGCCGTCGGACGTCTGGTGGAACAGAAGGGCTTCGATACGCTGATCAAGGCGTTTGCCAAGATCGCTACGGAATTTCCGGCATGGACATTGACGATTTTCGGCGAGGGACCGGATAGGGGTCTTCTTCAAAGTCAGATCGATGCACTTGATCTGAGGGACAGGGTAAAGCTTGACGGCATTACCGAGCGTCCGGGTGAATGGGCACGCGACGCCTCCCTGTTTGTCCTAACGTCACGGTATGAAGGCTTTCCCAACGTGCTGATCGAGGCTATGGCGGCCGGCCGGCCGGTCGTCGCAACGGACTGCGATTTCGGTCCATCCGAGATCATCGAGTCAGGCGTTTCGGGTTTGCTCGTGCCGGTTGACGATGTTGCCGAGTTGGCATCCGCAATGGCATGCCTGATGCGAGACAACGCTCTTCGCCAGAAAATGGGGCGATTAGCTCGCGAAACGAGCGCCCGGTTCTCAATGCAGGAGATCGCGGAAAAATGGAACACCGCTTTGACGAAATTCTGAAATTGAAAGCAATCGACACCGAACTCAGCCATTCAGGTTCTCGATCTGCAATCGAAATATCCGGTGTTGGACAAGAACATCTCAAGCGTTCTCAGGCGCTGTTCGGCGCAGGTCGAGTCCTTGTTCTGCCTTTCGAAATTATGTTTCACAACATCTCCCGTGACGTGGTTTAGCTTTTGATTATTACGGAGCGTCGCGGTTGGCCGGAGGGCGTATCAGCGAGCCGCGGCAGGCATGCCGACGAAAGGAGCAACGCTCATGAAACGCACGTTCGACCTGCTCGTTGCCGCCTGCCTTCTGCTGCTGATGTCGCCCTTCATCATGGTACTTTCAATTGCAGTCGCGCTGCTTCTTGGGCGTCCAGTTTTTTTCCGCCAGGAACGTCCCGGACTGCACGGAAAAACCTTCAAGATAATCAAGTTCAGAACGATGACCGATCGTCGGGATCGTCATGGCCGGCTGCTGCCCGATGCTTACAGGCTGACTGGCTTCGGTAACTTCCTGCGGGCAAGCAGCCTTGATGAGCTGCCCGAACTGATCAACGTATTGCGGGGCGAGATGAGCCTCGTCGGGCCTCGACCTCTTTTGGTAGAATATCTGCCGCGCTATAGCCCTGAGCAGGCGCGTCGTCACGAAGTCACTCCTGGCATCACGGGCTTGGCGCAGGTGAAAGGCCGCAACGCACTTGATTGGGAGGACCGCTTCGCTCTGGACGTTTGGTATGTTGATCACCGGACATTCTGGCTCGACATAAGAATCCTCTGCCTGACCTTTTACAAGGTGTTCATCCGCGAGGGCATCAACCCCGCAGGACACATGACCATGCCCAAATTCAGGGGCTCGCAGGCTCCTGCGCCAAGCCCGCCATTAATGATATCCGGATCGCGCCTGCCACGGCTGGCTTTGAGGGTTGCAGTCTTGGGGGGGTTGCTAGAGCTCGGGATTGCGGGCTTCGTTTTCGTTGTGGATCCGTATGGGATTAGTCATCTTCCGGAGATTCGCGATTTCAATGCCGAAAAGACACATCGCCTCTCGATAGGCGCGAGTGCAGAGCACTCGCTACGTCTATGGCTTACCGACTACGATACCTTGATCCTCGGCGGCTCGCGGGCTCGCGTCGGTCTTGACCCAGCAGGACCGAGCCTCAACAGGCTAAAGGCCTACAATGCGGCAGTTCCCCGCGCGAGCATGGTCGAACTCTATGACATTGGCATGTTCGCCTTGGCTCATGACACGCCCCGCCGGGTGATCGTCAATCTCGATTTTTCCATGTTTGAGGCCGACCAAAAGGAAACGCAAGATTTTCCGGAATCCGGCTTTGCCGGGGTTCCAATGCCTATCGTTTATGCGCGCTCCTTGTTCTCCCCTGAAAGCTTTATCGACGCTTTGCGGACGGTGCACGCCAACAGCATTGGATTTCGAGAGACCGACAAGGAAGACGGTTTTCACCAGATCACGCTAGCGCACAATTACAGCTACAGACAGGTATCCGACCAGAAGCTGAATCGGTTGATGGCGGAGTTTTCGTCCCCCGGCAGCTTCGACTATGACCTGACCAGAATCGGCCTGTTGCGTGACCTGCTGGACCGCCTCACCGCCGCTGGCGTGGACGTCACGCTCTTCATTTCACCGATACATGCTCGTCAGATGGAAGCACTCAGGGCCATGGGGCTTCTCCCGGTTTACGACCGCTGGCGTATGGACCTCACATATGCTGTAGATCAGGTCAATGCATTCAAGACAGCCACGTCTGAAGTGAAACTGTGGGATTTTAGCGGCTATAACTCCATTACAATGGAAGACATTCCGGATCCGGGCGATCGTCATCAGGCGATGCGATGGTACTGGAACTCTGCGCGCTATACCCCGGCTTTGGGAGAGTTGATGCTGGATCGCATGCTCGGCGAGGCCTATTCGGGTCCGTCGGATTTCGGCGTATCTCTTACCGGATCCAACCTTGGATCAGTCCTCGACCAACAGCGAAAGAGGCGCGTCATATATGTTGCGCTTCATCCCGAGGAGATTGCTAAAATATGGAAGTATCTGATTTTCTTTAAGATGAGAGAGCCAAATACTTAAGATATTCTTGCCCTATCTGTTGAATGTAATTTTTCATTCTAATTTTTCGCGCCGTATATATTCGGCGATGAACTCACCGTGAAGCTGCTTACCGCTAATGGAGTAGGCCGTCAGTCGTATCAGCGATCAGGTCCTAGCTTATTGGGGTTGCGACAGGACCAAACTTGGTCGTGGCGGCTTTCTGGTTTCTGCCGATGATGGAAGCCATCGGCAGAAACAGTCCCTGAGAACGACCAAGGGAAGTTTATTGCCGATCAAGAATGAGCGGGGCGACTTTGGCTACGGTTGCGATGATCGGAAGACTGGCTCAACGGGTTCTGCAAGCTGCCAGGCGCAAGAGTGCGGGCCGCACGCGCATGGCCAATATCGCACACCTTCTGACCGGCAACTTTCTTGGCTCATTGCTGGCACTTGTAGCCTTTACGCTTTCAGCACGAGCGCTTGGCGTGACGAACTATGGTGAGCTTGCATTGATTATTGCGTTCACAAGGGTCGTCGAGCGCGTTGTCAGCTTCCAGTCGTGGCAGCCCATTATCAAATACGCAGCCGGCCTGGACGCATCCGAGGGCCACGAGAATTTGCGCGTCCTCATGAAGTTTGGCCTGCTTATCGATGTCGGCGCCGCTGTCTGCGCCTGGGTCGTCGCCATTGGCGCTGCCCTTCTCGTTGCGCCAGTTTTCGGTTGGTCGGCGCAGATCGTGCATCTTCTTGTTCTCTACTCCAGCGTTCTGCTGTTTCAGATTTCCGGCGTCCCCGTGGCTGTCCAACGCATGGCCGGCAACTTCCGCCTCCTCGCCTACGGGCAGCTGCTCAACGCCGTTCTGCGCGTGTTGCTGTGTCTCCTCGGCGTGCTGCTCAACGCCGATCTCGCTTATTTCACAGCGGTTTGGGCCGGAACGCAGATCCTCGGCTCCCTGACGCTCCTGACGCTGACCATGCGCGCGCTACACAAGCAGGGTGTCCACAATGTCCTGGGCGCGCCTTTGGCCGGCATCACACGCCGCTTCCCCGGCATTTGGAATTTCGCGTGGTCGTCCAACATTTCGCTCACTTTGCGCGCGAGCGCGCAAGAGCTCGATACGCTGCTGGTCGGATGGCTAGCCGACCCGGCCTCGGCTGGCTTGTACCAGATCGCCAAGCGCATAGGCCGCGTCGGCCAGCAAGTAGGCCCGCAGGTGCAGAACGTTCTCTATCCCGATGTTGCCCGCCTTTGGGCGAAAGGCAGCATCGAGGAATTCAAGCGGGTGATCTTTCAGGCCGAGGCCATGCTGCTCGGCTTTGGTGTCATTTGCATCCTGGTCGTGGCGGCGATCATCCGGCCGCTGCTTACCTGGACCGCGGGACCGGAGTTCATAGGCGCAGCCAGCCTCGTCGTCGTGCAGATGGTGGCGGTCACGTTCGTGCTTTCGGGCTCAGCCGCCCGCACGGCGCTGCTTGCCATGGGACGGCAACGTGAGGTGTTGCGCATTGTTGTCGTTGCGACAGCCGCCTTCCACATGACGGCCCTCCTGCTCATCCCGCGGATCGGCGCGATGGGCGGCAACATTGCCCATATCATCCTGGGCATTCTGTGGACCCTCGGCCTGGGGCTTTCGTTGCGAAAGGCGCTCAAGACCGTTCATCACCCCGACCGGCAGGTCCCGCCGGCAGACGCTCTCAACCAAGCAAGTCTTGCCCCTTCAAAGGCGATTTAGATGACCGTTGAACCCCAAGCCTCAACAACCTTGCCCACGGTACAGCGACGCCCTGCTCCTTCGTCGCCGTCCCTCACCCACCTGCAGCGGCTCGAGGCTGAATCGATCCATATCATGCGGGAGGTGGCAGCCGAATTGCGCAACCCCGTGATGTTGTATTCCGTGGGCAAGGATTCCGCGGTGATGTTGCATCTCGCGATGAAGGCCTTTCACCCGTCGCCGCTGCCGTTTCCCCTGCTCCACATCGACACGACCTGGAAGTTCAGGGAGATGATCCGCTTCCGCGATGAAACCGTTGCCCGGCTTGGTTTGAATCTGCTGGTGCGGCGCAACGAAGCCGGTCTCGCCGAGGGCATCACACCGTTTACCCACGACTCGTCGATCTACACGCAGATCATGAAGACCGAAGCGTTGAAATCGGCGCTGTCCTCGTTCGGCTTCGATGCCGCGTTCGGCGGGGCGCGGCGAGATGAGGAAAAAAGCCGCGCCAAGGAGCGGGTGTTTTCGCTGCGCAGCGACAGTCATGGCTGGGATCCAAAGAACCAGCGTCCGGAACTATGGAATCTCTACAACGGCCGGCTGAAGCCTGGGGAGTCTGTTCGCGTCTTTCCCCTCTCGAACTGGACCGAAACCGATATCTGGCAATACATCATGAGGGAGCGCATCCCGCTCGTGTCGCTCTACTTTGCAGCAAAGCGCCCGGTGGTGGAGCGCGACGGACAGTGGATCATGGTGGACGACGACCGTCTGCCGCTGCGCCCCGGTGAAGTGCCTGAGATGCGCTCGGTCCGCTTCCGCACCCTCGGTTGCTATCCACTCACCGCGGCCACCGAGAGCACGGCCGCGACGGTTCCCGAAGTGCTCCAGGAAATGCTTGCCTCGAGGACTTCCGAGCGATCGGGCCGCCTGATTGATCATGACGAGGCGGCGTCGATGGAAAAGAAAAAGCGTGAGGGGTACTTCTGATGCTGGGTTTTGCTCAAGCCGCGGACCTCGAAGCTTCCTTGGAGCGCAAGACCACTTCGCAGTACCTTCATGCCCATGAGCGGAAAAGCCTGTTGCGGTTTCTCACTTGCGGCAGCGTGGACGACGGCAAGTCGACACTGATCGGCAGGTTGCTTTACGACACCCAACGGCTGATGGAAGATCAACTCGCGGCCCTTGCGGTTGATTCACGGCGACACGGCACGACTGGCGACGATCTCGACTTCGCCCTTCTGGTCGACGGCCTCGCCAGCGAGCGCGAACAAGGCATCACGATCGATGTGGCCTATCGTTTCTTCGCCACCGAGCAGCGCAAGTTCATCGTCGCCGACACACCCGGCCATGAGCAATACACCCGCAACATGGCCACTGGCGCGTCCAACGCCGACCTCGCGGTCATCCTTGTCGATGCCCGGCAGGGAATCCTCACCCAGACCCGCCGGCATTCCTACATCGTTTCCCTGCTTGGCATCCGGCACGTTGTTCTGGCGATCAACAAGATCGACCTGGTTGGCTACTCGCAAGCTGTGTTCGACGAGATCGAGGCCGCCTATCGAAGTTTTGCGGAGCCGCTCGGCTTCGTTTCGCTACAGGCAATCCCACTGTCGGCTCGCTATGGCGACAATATTCTTTCCAGAAGTGCGAACCTCCCCTGGTATCAGGGCCCGACACTCATCGAGCATCTGGAAACTGTCGAGGTGGACAGTGACCGCCGTGCCGCTCCGTTCCGCATGCCGGTGCAATGGGTCAATCGTCCCAACCTCGACTTTCGCGGATTTGCCGGCACCATCGTAGCCGGAGTGGTGAGACCAGGAGACCGCGTGGCGGTGGCGCGCTCAGGCGTCACGACCTTGGTGAAGCGTATCGTCACCCAGGATGGGGACCTGTCGGAGGCGGGTGCCGGCGAGGCAGTCACGCTGACGCTTGAAGATGAGATCGACGCCTCCCGCGGCGACGTTCTGGCAGCTGCAGCCGAGCGCCCCGAAGTCTCCGATCAGTTTGCGGCGCACGTGCTGTGGATGCATGACGATCCATTGATCCCCGGCCGCCCCTACGTGATCAAGCTTGCCACCAGCGTAGTAGGTGCAAGCGTCACCGACATAAAACACAGACTGGATATCAACAATTTTGCAAAGCTCGCCACGAAAACTCTTGAAAAGAACGAAGTTGGCTTCATCAATCTGATGACGCAGGCGCCGCTTGCTTTCGATCCCTACTCCCAGGTGCATGAAACTGGTGCGTTCATCATTATCGACCGAATGACCAATCACACGGTTGGTGCCGGCATGATCGACTTCAGCCTGCGCAGGGCAAGCAACATTCATTGGCAGGCGCTGGACGTGGACATGAACGCGCGAGCGATCGCCAAGGGGCAAAGGCCAGTGGTGCTGTGGTTCACAGGCCTCTCGGGTGCCGGCAAGTCAACGATCGCAAATCTCGTGGAGAAGCGCCTTCATGCAAACGGCAAGCACACCTATCTTCTGGATGGCGACAATGTTCGCCACGGCCTGAACAGGGACCTTGGCTTTACCGACGCAGATCGCGTCGAGAACATTCGGCGGGTGGCTGAAGCCGCCAAGCTGATGGTCGATGCGGGGTTGATAGCGCTGGCTTCCTTCATTTCGCCATTCCAGGCGGAACGCCGGATGGCGCGCGACCTCTTTGCCGACGGGCAGTTTATCGAGATCTTTGTCGATACGCCGCTGGAGGTGGCAGAAGGTCGTGATCCGAAGGGACTGTATCAACGCGCCCGAAATGGACTGATCCAGAATTTCACTGGCATTGGCAGTCCCTATGAGCGCCCCGAGGCTCCTCACATCACGATCACTCCAGATCTGAGCGCCGAGGAGGCTGCGGAACTGATCGTCAGCTATCTCGACCGCGGCAGCTATCTTGGAAACGTAACCGGGTAAGTCGGCGATGAGTGATGGGACTGGCCGAGAGCCGATACGGGTTTGCTTTCCATTTGTTGGTGACGATGTCGGCGGAAGTCACATCTCGGCACTTAAGCTCGTCCAGAATCTCGACACCTCAAGGGTCATTCCGGTTTTGGTGCTGCAAGAAACCATGGGGCCGCTCGCAGCGTTTCTGACACGGGAGAGCCAACCCTTCATGGGTTTGCCTCCTTTGACAACATTGCCCGCGAAAGGAACAACCTTGGGCGGTGTCGCCACCTATTTGACCAGCACGCTACCGCAGTTAAGCCGTTTTATCAGAGAGCAGAGGTTCGACATCATTCATACCAATGATGGGAGAACGCACATCAACTGGGGCATTGCGGCACGGTTTGCGGGCGCCCGACTGGTTTGGCATCATCGCGGCGATCCCGATGCAAAGGGCGCCAATATTCTTGGGCCGTTAATTGCGGATCGCATGGTGACCGTGTCGCGATTCTCGCGGCCGAAGCATCCGATCAGATCCTTCAATGGGCGCCTCAGCGTCATCCACAGTCCCTTCGACCAGCCATCGGTCGTTCCCGATAGGGCCGCAGCCAAGGCCTCGCTTCTGAAAGAGCTCGGCCTCGCACCAGGCACACGCGTCCTGAGCTTCATCGGTGGGCTGATCGAACGAAAGCGGCCGCTCCTCTTCATCGACATACTTGACCGTTTCGTGCGGGAGCATCCGCAAATCCCGGTCGTCGGCTGCGTGTTCGGGAATTCACCTGCGGGCTCGCAAGATCTTGAATCGGCCGCCCGCATACGCTGCTCCGAGCGCGGGCTCGGCCAAGCGGTGCGCTTCATGGGTTTTCGCAACCCGATCGAACCTTTCCTCGCGGCAACGGACGTTCTGGTCGTTCCCGCCATGGGAGAGCCCTTCGGCCGGACCCTTATCGAGGCGATGTTCCTCGGGACGCCGGTGGTTGCGACCGATCATGGCGGCAACCCGGAAGCCATCGAGAATGAGCGGACCGGATTTCTGGTCACGCCGGAAGACGCGGGGGCTTTCATGGAGCCGCTATCGCGGTTGCTGTCCAATCCGCGGCTCTGGGCCCGGATCAGCGACGCAGCCCGTGACCACGCCTTCTTCTCCTACAGCACGCACCGCCATGTCGAAAATGTCATGAAGATCTATGACGGGGCGCTTTGCTCTCGCAAAGCCGGCTTGGCTTTCGATCTAACAAGCGAAATCGGCGGTTAAAGGGATTTGGCAATGCGGGCAGAGGACCTCGACTTCCTTGTCATCGGAGCCGCAAAAAGCGCGACGACCTGGCAGCAGCAGGAGCTTCAAGCCGATCCGGGCTTCAGCACGCCGGATCCCGAGCTGCACTATCTCAGTCGCTTCTATGACCGTGGCGACACCCGAGGGAAGGGCCTCCATTGCCATGAGTGAATTTCGCGAAAAGTCAGCTGCGCTATTGACATATAGCTCCCCCGGCATTGATCGACGTCTGCCTCACGAAGGCCATGATGCTGCTCGCGATGCGAACCAAGACAAGGAAGCTGCCCAGAGTGGGATCGTTACTACGACCCAGGCCGGTCAAGTTGGATATCGCCGCGAAATTGACGGCCTGAGGGCGATCGCCGTCGTTCTGGTGATTCTCTATCATTCAGGGTTTCGCGTCGCAGGCCATGACCCTTTTGCGGGTGGCTTTATTGGTGTTGACATTTTTTTTGTTATTAGCGGCTATCTGATTGGCTCGATTGTACAGCGGGAAGTCATGAATGGGACTTTCTCGTTCGCCAGCTTTTACGAGCGTCGGGCGAGACGGATCTTACCTGCACTGTATACCGTCCTAGCAGTAACGATCCCACTCGCTTGGCTATATCTGCTGCCTGGTGCCTTTCGAGACTATTCAGCGAGCCTTTTGGCAACCGTTTTTTCAGCCTCCAACATATACTTCTGGCATGTCGCGAGCTATGACGCCGCCGACAATCTCTTTCGACCTCTAATTCATACCTGGAGCTTGGGCATCGAAGAGCAATTCTACGTGATCTTTCCTTGCTTTCTCCTATTGACTTGGAAATATGCTCGAAAGTTTCTAACTGTCATCCTATGCTTTGGGCTCGTCGTTTCATTCATTCTTGCGGAGTGGATGACACGGCATTTGCCGGACGCATCTTTTTTTCTACTGCCGCCTCGAATTTGGGAACTAGGGTTGGGGGTGTTTCTGGCAAGACGCGAATTGGCTGGCGGCCGGCTTGTGTCGATGCGCTCTTCACGAGTCGCGCCTGCGGTTGGTTTGGCGCTCCTGATCGTCGCGGTGCCGCTCATGCGACCGCAGTGGCACCACCCAGGACTTGTAACGCTGATCCCGATTGCAGGAACGGCGTTGCTTATCTGGTATACAGGGCACGGCGATCCCATTACCCGAGCGCTTTCCTCCCGACCGTTCGTATTTGTCGGCCTGATATCCTATTCTCTCTATCTTTGGCATCAGCCGATATTTGCTTTCGGAAGAATGACCGCCACCGCTTCCGTCGATGATGCGATGGTGCTTTTTTGGATTTTAGTGTCAATTATACTTGCTATTGCGACCTACCGTTTCGTTGAGATTCCGACCCGCAGCAGAAAGCGAACCAGCAAAAGCGTTATATGGCTGATTGCCTCCCTCGGGGCCGTCTTACTCAGCGGGGGCGGATACTACTGGTATGTCCAAAATGGCATGCCAAGCCGTTTTGCAGACGGTCTTGCCCCGATTGCCGCTGCATCCAATGTAAGCGAGGCGGAGATCTTTCAGAACGGGAAGAGCTGTCTCAACTTTGTGCCTGAACAAGGCCCTTGTACCTTTCATGGCTCGAATCCCGAGGGCTATGCCCTCGTTAGTTTGGGTGACTCTCACGCTCGCACTCTGCTTGGTCCAATGCGGGTCAGCCTCGACAGCTACCGAGATATCGCCTCGTTCACACCGCTCAATCGCGGCGGCTGCGTATTTCTCCTCGGTTTGCAAAGGGTTGACGTGGACCAACCGGGGTGTCCAGGCGACTACAATGACAAGAGGCTCGACTATGTAAGCAGGCTGAAGCGACCGATCGCCGTGCTCTTGTGGCGTCTCCCTATTCTCGTGGAGCAGAGTCGTTATGACAATGGCGAGGGGGGCATCGAGCCGGGCGACGATCATCCGCATTTGGCCAAGCTGGGTGAAACCGGGCCCGCCGATCCGGCTGCAGTCGCCACGGCCATTTCCCACACTGTGGGCACACTTCTGGAACGCGGGGTGAAGGTTGTCTTAGTCTATCCTATCCCGGAGATGGGTTGGAACGTCCCGCAGGTGCTTCTCATGCGGGCCAGACGCCAGAACGATCCTGCAGCTTATATGCAGGCGGAACCGATTTCGGTTTCCTACGAGGATTTCCGCAGGCGAACGCAACGGACATACGCACTATACGATCATGTAGTATCCGATCCAAATCTCGTGCGTGTGTATCCGGAGAAGGTCTTCTGCGATCAACAGCGCTGTTTCGCTAACCAAGGCTCTCAGGTTTTTTATCGGGACGACAACCACCTCAGCGAAACGGGCGCGTCCAAGGTCAATACTTTGATCATGGACGCCATCAAAGAACGGTGGGGGAAATGACGGATGACAGGCGAAGGAAGAAGCGTGGACCTTTCGACGGGTGAGACCTTATGCGACGTCTCAGCACGGAAGCGACAAGGCGGCCCTTGCAGTAGTGCTCGACGCTATGCCTTGCGGTGGTATATTTCGAAATACGGGTCCAAAGAGTTGGCAATTTTCTCATCCAGGTAGGCGATCTCGTCTCTGTCGAAATAGTCAACATAACCACCAATTTTACCACGCCGTACCTTAAAACTGTCGGGGTTCGACTGATCCGTCGGGCGCATTCTTTCGTGGCCGAAAGCGTCTGCCATTTCGATCTTTCGCAAATTCTCGAAAGAGCCAAAGCTTGTCGCTTCATCGAGAATCATTTCCGGCACGCCCTGAATGCCCAGAAAATCCAACGCCGTGCGAAGCGCCGATTTTGGAGCTTGGTGCATATGTTCGTAGGATAGAATTTGAAATGCTTTCACCCTGTCGCGGTTGTGTGCCCAAGCGTTATAGAACGCTATGATGGAATCAATGCTGCCAACATCTTGGACCAGAAATTCACTGATCGTTCCGTCAAACACCTTCATTCGATGCGTTGCGTCGAAATAATATGAAACAAGCACGTCTCTCGGATCCCGAACCAGAAATAGGATTTTTTTTCCTGAATATTTTGACTTGTCGATCTGGATCTCGCCAGGGCGCTTAAGGTTTGGGCTGTCGTCGTGAGAAAAACCAATGCAAGGGATCTTCGACGAGATCTTCCAGAAGTGCTGGATCTCCATTGGATTCTGCAAGTTAAGGCCGTAGTGTTTATCGATGACGCGGCCAACCATAGTGCGTAGCCATGTTCGACCGCATTTCGGGTATGAAAGCACAAAGGAGTCCCGCGACCAAAAGATCATTTGGCGGCGCAACGCTCCCAGGGGACCCGAGTAGCGTATTTTCTTTGGGACAATGGCTTCGCCAAGGAAAAAGGAACCGTCGCGAAGATTGTTCTTCAACCGTCCGAGCATAGAAAGCTTCCTTTGCTAGCATGAGCCTGGCGCATTAGCGTGGTCGATAACGAAGGGGCCGAAGAGCGGGATCGCCGGATCGAAACTCAAGCGACCCATTTTGATCTCCGGTGGGTTGTAGCGTCATTGTAAGCCACTGCGTCATCATTCAAGACATTACGGGCGATCTGTGTGCAAGCCGTTCTCCCAGGTAATAGCATCCTCCTGTTTGCAAGAAATCTCTGCAATTTGGGCTAAAGTCGATCAGCTTGGCACGCTGGTGCAACGGGTCGTGTCTGGCTGGCTGGTCCAGACTGGCGGAAGTACCTCTTTGGATTAACATTGGCAAAGTCCCGCCTGTGGATCCGGTATGTACTCCATGCACAAAAGCATGTGTTGCGTCGAAAGCAGGCAGAGCGCTCCATAGCAACATAAAATCGTAGCCTCGGATCCGAACGACAGCAGGTCAACCTGTTCTTGATTGAACAAGGGAATGGCCGTCGCGGATTGATGTCTGCGAGTTCAATCAGCTGCACATATTCACGCGCCCTCTGGAGCGCGGCGGCTTAGCTTTGTCGAGGTCCTAGGATGAGCCAGTCAGATCAGCCGTTTGAGGCAGTCGGTCCACTTGGAGGCCAATCCCTTTTAATGGCCACTGCAATCGCTCTCGGCCGTCTTGTCAGCAAACCGCGCACAATTGTTCATGTTCTGTCGTACTTGCGTCGACGGGTGATCGGGCGCGCCAAGGCCGTTGGCAAGAATCTTCATCTCTACGTCTTCGATCTGGCGATGGCGCTCGCGGCCCTGTCGTTTGCTTCATTCATGCGACTGGGCCTTGACGGAGATGTCACCAGTCCGGAAAGCTACCATTCGCTGCTTTTCGCACTCCCCTGTTTCCTGCTCACATGCGCCGTGGTCTTCCCGGTGACTTGCCTCTACACCCGCAACTGGCGATATGCATCCGTCGACGACATGCTCGGTATCCTTCGCGCGGTAATAGTCGCATCGCTCGCCTTCGTGTTTGTGATGTTTGTGGCGACACGGCTCGATTCGATCCCGCGCTCGGTGATGGCGATCGAGGTTCTGTTGCTCGTGCCGCTGCTCATCTCAGTTCGAATCCGCTCCAAGCTCCTTGAAGTAAGCCGCTTTGGCCCGGCCGCGAGCAGGGCAAAGAATGGATGCGACATGGTCCCTGTCCTGCTGATCGGTGCAGGCGATGCGGCTGATCTTTATATTCGCGCGCTGCAGCGGGACCCGGATGCACGCCATTGGCCGGTCGGCCTGCTGGAAAGAGGTGCGGCCACCGAGGGCTATTTTCTGCGTGGCGTGCCGATCTTGGGCGACATCGCTGATTTCGACGCGGTGATTAGCGATCTGGAGGGCCGCGGCATCAAACCCCGGCACGTGATCTTCACTGAACGAGTGCCTGGTCTCGTCGACCCAGCGCTCGAAGCGCTGATCGACCGGGCCGAACGTCTGGGCATCGCTGTCTCTCGCCCTGCCCCCGTCCTGGAACTGCGCAATCCCAAACACGAGAGTCGCTTCGAATTGCGTCCGATCGAACTTACCGACCTGCTGGAAAGGCCGCAGGCGGTGCTTGATAAGGGTGCGTTGTCGCGAATGATCGGAAACAGTCGCATCGTTGTGACTGGCGCCGGCGGCTCGATCGGCGGCGAACTTACACAGCAGATTGCCGCGCTTGGTCCGGCCGAAGTGATCCTGATCGATAACAGCGAATACAATTTATACGCCATCGATCTGGAGTTGGCGGAGAAATTCCCGAATGTGCGCCGGAAGCCATATATCTGTGACGTGCGCGACCCTGTTCGCCTGGGCGAGATCTTCCAACGGCATGGCGTCGACCTGGTCTTCCATGCGGCGGCGCTCAAACATGTGCCAATGGTAGAACTGAATCCTTGCGAGGGCGTCCTTACCAATGTCATCGGGACAATGAATGTCGCAGAAGCCGCGCGCCTTTGCGGTGCAAAGGCAATGGTCCAGATATCCACGGACAAGGTTGTGAACACGACCAACGTCATGGGCGCCACCAAGCGCCTGGCTGAACTCTATTGCCAGTCCCTGGACCTCGCTGTTGTCGCCAGTGACACACCGGCCCGCTTCATGACCGTTCGTTTCGGCAATGTTCTGGGCTCAAGTGGATCGCTGATCCCGCTGTTCAAGCGCCAACTTGCCCACGGCGGCCCGCTGACCGTAACCGATATGGAGATGAAACGCTTCTTCATGACGATAAGGGAGGCGGTTGAACTCACCTTGCAGGCATCGGCCCACGGCCTGGAAAAGAGCCTAGGACAGGGCGAAATCTTCGTTCTCGACATGGGAGCGCCAATCAAGATCATCGACATGGCGCGCCGCATGATCAAGCTCGCAGGGTTTCGGCCGGATGAAGACATCAAGATCAAGATTGTGGGATGCCGGCCTGGAGAAAAGCTGTTCGAGGAACTTTTCGACGAAAGAGAAAGACGTGTCGACGTCCCTATTTCCGGGGTCTTGGGTGCCGTGCCCAACCCGGTGCCGCTTGACACGCTGCGCAAGGCATTTTCGCAATTGCGCCGCCTGGCGAGAGCTGGCGACACTACGGGAGTGTTGAACCTTGTTGCGGAGCTGCTTCCCAGCTACCGTCGAGAGGAACCAAAACCCACGGCGGCGCCATTCGTGCCTCATGTGATACTCGGTTCGGCCAAGGCGACCACCACGCCTCCACACGAGGCGGCGGCCTGATGCCCGGCGGGAGCGCTGCCGTGCCAAGACATATTGCCTCGGTTCTGTTCGTTGCGCTGTCGTGCGGTACTGCACTGGCCGGAGCACCTCAACCAACTGTGGCCGAGGCACGGAGCGCGATCGAGCGCGCAGGGGTCTACTTCCGCGATCATCTCGGAGTGGCAGGAACTTATGTATGGAAATATTCGCTTGATGGCCAAAGGAGGGTGGGCGAAGGCGGCGCCGTGCCCACAAGCGTTGGCTGGGTACAGCCGCCTGGCACGCCGGCCGTCGGAGCTGCCTTCCTGCGCATTTTCGAGGTTACCGGCGACAAGCAATGGCTTCAGTCTGCCCAGCTTGTGGCAACGGCTCTCGTCAACACGCAGCTGGAGTCCGGCGGATGGTTTTACAAGATCGAGACCGACCCGCAAAAGGCGGCGACATGGTGCTACCGCGCACTGATGGTGGGCGGTAAAACCTGTAACGACATCAAGGACAACCCGCATCGCAACGAGACTGTGCTCGACGACAACAACACACAGAGCGTGCTGAATTTCCTGATGTGGTTCGACCAGGCGAGCAGCGGTTCGGATCCCCACGTCCGTCTCTGCATCGACAAAGCACTTCATCGATTGATGCGCGTGCAGTATCCAAATGGGGCCTTTCCGGTCTTCTTCAAGGGCGCCGCGCCGGGTGCGGATGTGGAGACAGCCGCCAAGGCAAGTATGCCGGCCAGTTGGTCTCACGACTGGCAGAAGCCTGATCGTCCGCCCTACTTCATCGTCAACGACAATCTCCCCCGCGATATGGGTCGCCTCTTTCTCAACGCCTACCGCACATATCATGATCCCGCATATCTCAAGGCAGCGGAGAAGGTCGGTGATTTTCTGCTTGCGGCCCAGTTGCCCGCCCCGCAACAGGGTTGGGCTCAGGGTTACGATCGTTCCATGCAGCCGGTATGGGGTCGCAAGTTTGAGCCGCCAGCCGTCGTCTCGCGCGAAACCGCCGGCAATATCGATTACCTAATCGAGTTGAACGAACAGAACAAGGATGCGCGGCTGCTGGACGCGGCAGCATCCGCGGCCACCTGGCTGCAGGCGGCGCGCCTGCCCGACGGCAGATGGGCTCGTTTCTATGAACTCAACACCAACCGGCCGGTTTACATTGATGATCGTGGCAAGGTGACCTTCGAGGACAAGAACCTCTTGCAACACTACGGCATGAAAACGGGTGCAGAGATCGAGCCGGTATTCGCTCGGCTGGAGCTTGCCAGGCGCGGCCTGACGGTTTCCAATCAACAGCTGTGGATCAATGCCGCGGATGAGTTGAGCGCTGACGAACTGAGCTCCGAGGTGCGTCACCTCGTCGACAGTCAGGATGCCCAAGGACGCTGGGTCGAGGGCCGGTTTGTCATGGGAGAGGACTTTGTCGACGGGGTGTTCGCTCTCGCTCGTTTTATCTCCCCGCAAGCATCAGAATCGGCGAAGTAGTTTCCGCACATCGCCTGCTCGTCATTGGGTGCCTGGCGCGGATTGACCTTGACCAGTGGCAGTCCGGCCTCGGCGAGATGGCACTCAAACCCGCGATGATAGGGACTTGTCGGCTCGTAGACGATCCGGGTGACCTCGGAGCCGATCCAGCGCATCAGCGCCTTGTGGCCCTTGACCGTGTTGTCGAAGCGGCGGCTCACGGCGTCAGGGAAGCGACAGGCGTCGAGGGCCTCTTTCGAGATGTCGACGCCAATGGTAATCTCGGTCATCTTTTGCCGTGCCTCTGCTTGTCATGCGCAGCTCAAACTGCGCGTATCCGTTTCAGGCCTTCGGGAAAAGACGAGGGTGATCAAACTTTAGCTCGGCCCCTCAAATGGCCAGCGCGTCGACGATCCATCCCTCGCCGCTGACGAGAGAGCTGCTACTCTCTCCCAGCGGTTCATTCTCGCCCCTTCGGCCAAAATTGTCATAAGACAAGCGCGTCGCCTGAATCCGTTCAAACGCGACGCGCTTTAGATCGGCCTGCGTTGGGGAGGCCGCAAACGACCCCGCCCGGAGCGAGCGTCACGAAGGAAGCGTCCGACCGTTCTCGGAACTGGGCCGTCGCGCAGGATCGCAACACTGGGTGCTATCCCAAGCACGAGAGGCACGACAAAGAAACGACTGTAGAGATGCGGCAGCGCATTGGCCAATGCTGCGAAGAGGAGGACCGTGGCCAGCGTGCAAATGGCCGATATTCGTCCTTCGCGAAGCCGGGCAGCGAGCATGCCAATGACTATGCCGGCTACCAGCATGAGCAGAAAGCCGATCAACCCAGCCAGCCCCGCCTCGACCCATATCAAAAGATAGACGTTGTGGACCGGAGCATGCAGCGCGCTGAAAGATCGATACTGGTCGGCACCAATGCCAAGCAGCGAACTGCTGTCCACTTTGCCGATGGCCTCATGAATAAGCCGCATACGGTCTGCAAACGTACCAGCCTCGTCAATGTCGCCACTCTGCAATGCGTTCAGCACACGGCGCTGGAAGATGGGCGGCAGGAAATCTTGGCCCCACGTAACGACGACAAAGAACGTGGCGGTCGACGACGCCGCCAGCAAGATGATACGGCGCCACGAGCCCGTCATGACGACGAAGACGGTGAGCGCAACGACCAGGCCAATCAGGCCGGTATTGGAGCCGGTCAGAACAATACCATACGCAAGGATCGGCACTCCGATCCAGGCCCAGCGGGGCCGTGCACATCCCGAAGCGACCAGCCACAACAAAAGGGGAACCGCGAGTGCAATCAGCGTCGCGCACTCATTTTCACGTTCGACCCAGCCGATAAAACGGCCACTGGGGCTGGTCATGTATGTGCCTTGCTGCTTGAGGATGTCGATGACCAGTACGCCATGCAGGCACATCAGGGCGATCGAGCAGATAAGCGCCTTTGTAAGCAGAACCGTTTCGCTCCAGGGCCTTGACGCCAGCATGAAGGCCAGGAGAAAGTAGGCATACAGATATTGAGCCGAGATGATGAACCCTCGTTGGGGATCACCATTGATCAGGCTGCTGAGCAGCAGCATGCCACACAGCAGTGCCACTCCGGTGTTCCACAGCAGCGTCCCCGCCCCCAAAGGGGCGGGCTGAAAGGATTTCCCCAGGACCATCGCCAAAACGGCCGCCAGAGCGAAGGCATCGCTGGCGGTGAAGTAGAATGTGTCGACACGAAGGATGTTGCACGGAGTGAGGAAGACCGAGGCCATTGCCAGCCAGAGCCCGATCTTGTTGGTCACCTTTGGCAACGACACGGCAGCCGGCCTGCGGTCGGGCTTTGCCCAGTAGCCGCGAGGGAGCCCGGCGTGATTCATCCTCACTCCTGAAATCTACTCGAGAGTTCTTTTTACCAGCCATCATGGACAGGCAGTTCGGTGCATCTGCCAAGATAGGCCCCCGGCCACCTACGCTATCCTTTCGGATAATTCCCCTTCCGGCGACTAAGCCTCTTGAACGCGCTGGCGTCCGTGCATCCGTGTTAAAAACTTGTCGCTTGGGTTGGGTCTCGAACTTGGCTTGAAGACCCGGTGAGACCATCAAGAAACAAACCTCAGGGGGCGCGATCCGTGAGCTTGGTAGACGAAAACAGTGTGTGGAACCGGCTGGGACCATTCCTTCAAGAGCCACTCGAGCCCCAGGAGGAACGGACGTTCGGCGCGCGTGAGCTCTATGGTCTTTTCCGCAGACGCCTCCTCTTGATCATCGGTATCGTCGTTGCTGGCACCGTTCTCGCGCTCATCGCCGCCGTGGAACTTCCCAAGACCTATACGGCTCGTTCGATGATCGTTGTCGAAACCGACGGTTCCAATCCTCTCGACACCGCGCAGGCGCAGCCGAACCAGCAGCCCGACAAGTCGCGGATGGACACCGAGGCGGATTTGATCACCTCTCGCGTGTTCGCCAGCCTGGTCGTCGACAGGCTCGACCTCATCAACGATCCGGACTTCAACACCTACCTGCCGCCAGCCGGCCCTGGCGGGACTTCAACTTCGGATTCGGGCACTGGAGTGCTGTCACAGACCGTCGGCTTGATCGTCGCGATACCGCAAAAGCTATTCGCGCTGGTCTTCGGCGCCGACCCGCAGCATGCTCCATCGCTCCCGCCCAAGAGCGTTCAGCAGGACCGGGCGATTACGTTGTATCTGGCGAGCCTGTCGGTCGATCGCTCCGGCGAAAGCGCGGCGATGACGATCTCGTTCCTCAACGACGACGCCGCGACCGCGGCCAGAATAGCCAATGCAACGGCCAGACTGTTTGTGGAATGGGCCCGTGACAACAAGCGGCAGGATATCAAGGACGCAGTCAGCTTTTTGAGACAGCAGTCGACCGAGCTTGCATCGCGGATTGCCACTATCGAAGGCCAGATCGCCAAATACGCAAATGAACACGGCGTCTCCAGCGATCCGCGCGACGATCTGCTGCGCGCCTCAATCCAGCAGAACAACGAACAGCTCAACACCGCCAGAGGTGAGTACACGCAAGCGCAGGCGCGCCTCGCCCAGGTCAAGCTGGCGGCCAAGACCGGCGACGCGGGCGCCAACGTCGATCCTCTCCTCTCATCGGACTTCCTGACCTCCCTGCGCAATGACGAAGCGACGGCAATGAGGGATCGCGCGCAACTGGCCGGCAACTACGGTCGAAATCACCCTCTGGTCCAAGAGGCCGATGCAAAAGTGGCTGCTGTCCGTGCGATGATTTCTCAAGAGATGCTGCGAACAATCGCAATCCTGGAAAATGAAGTGCGCGTCGACGAGGCCCGGGTGAACCAACTCACCAAAAGCTTGCAGGCATCCAACGAGGAACTGCGGCAGAGAAGCCTCGCGGAAGCCAAGCTGCGTGAACTGAACAACGATCTGACGACCGAGCAGAAGCTTTACGACCTCGTGTCCGGCAGGCTTGGCAGTCTCGATCCGTTCTCCGAAGCGGTCGAGCCCGGCGTGCGCACCGTCTCGGTGGCGGAGGTTCCAACCAGCCCTTCCTTTCCCAAGTTTCGTTTGATGCTTGCTGGCGGTTTCGCCGCGTCGCTTGTCCTGGCTCTGATTCTTGTGGTGACGCTCGATAGCATGGATGTGCGGATACGGGATTTGCGACGGGCATCGAAGCTGATACGTGCCCCTCTGCTGGCGTCAATCCCGCGATTGCCCCGGAAGTTCCTGCGTCCGGCCCTGCCCCCTCTCGAAACCCTGTTGTCAAAACCACGGTCGGCTTTTTCCGACGCTTTCCGATCGCTTTACAGTGCCTGCACCAGGATGAACGGCGGGCGGGGCAAACATGTTGTCCTGGTCACCTCCGGCCTACCCCAGGAGGGCAAGACAACGACAGCCATGGGCCTTGCCATGGCTGCTGGAATGGATGGCGCCTTGACTGCGCTGATCGATCTGGATTTGCGAACCCGCAACCTCCACACCGCCATGGGGCTTGGCTCCGCCAGCAAGACACTCGATGACTATTTGCATGGGGATTGCGGTCTGGCGGAAATCGTCCAGACGCTGCCTGAAATTCCGCAGCTCGATGTGATGGCGCCACCTGCCGGCGACCAGACGTCGCCGGAATTCCTCAACTCCAGCCAGCTTGCTAAGTTGCTGGAGGCGTTCCGGCTCGAGTACGACGTAGTGATCATCGACGCACCGCCTATGCTCGTTCTGGAGGACGCAGTCCGGATTGCTGCCTCCGTGGACACTGTCGTGGTCGTCGCCGCGTGCGACAGCACAACGCAAGAGGCACTCTCCCAGGTTGTCGAGCGTCTGCGGTTCGCCGGCGGCCCATCGATCGGCTGGGTGTTCAACCGGGTGGACCCATTCCAACAGGCTCATGGTGCGTTCCGGAAAGCCTACCTGAGACGGCAGCAGATCCGGCGCTATTTCCCCGTTTGACTGTCGGTGAGCGCATAGCCGATCACGCCCGACCGGTTACAGCCCCATCGCCTCGAGCAGGGTATGGTTTACCTTGTGAACGTCGAAGCGTTCTTCCGCCAGCTTTCTTGAGTTGGCGCCCATTTTCACGGCGAGACCCTCATCTTCAAGAAAGGCTCGCTGCGCCGAGGCCAGAGCCTCCACATCCCGTGACTCGACCAGAAAACCGTTCTCGCCGTCGATGACCGTTTCTTGGCAGCCAGGAGCGTTGGTCGTAATGATCGGCCGCCCCGTCGACAAGGCCTCCAGCGCGCTGCGAGGAATACCCTCGCGATAGTAAGAAGGCAGTACAAACACCGTGGATGCGGTCAGATAGGGACTGACATCGTGCGTTTCGCCGAGATACTCCACGGCTCCTTCCCTGGTCCACTGGTCCATTTCGGCTTTCGAGATGGAGAGAGGACTGGGATCGAATGGCCCGAGAATCTGGAAACGCGCGGCACGGTGCTTGGTCTTCAGGATGCGCGCGGCGGCGGCAAACTCGGCGATCCCCTTTTCGCGAAGCAAGCGGGCAATCAGAAGGAAGACGGGAGGCCCCGACGGTGGACGGCTGGCGGCGAACAGCGTCAGATCGACCCCGGAACCTGGAACCCTTATCACCGGCGTCGTCGCAGAAACCATCCGATGGCCTCGGATGTCGGAAGCATCGGCTTCGTTGTAGGCGAAAACAGCTTCGCAACCGATCAGGGCCGAGCGGTAAAGAGCAATGCTCAGCCGGCGCAGAACAGTTGCGCGCAGTCCGGTGACGCTGCCGCTGAATATGAAGCCAAACCCTGTGAAGAGTGCGAACCGCCGAGGTACTCCTGCAAGTCGGGCCGCCAGTCCCCCATAGATGATAGGTTTCATCGTGTACGGCAGGACGATGTCCGGAGCCAGGCGGCGCATTAGCCCGTAGAGCGCCTTGAGCGTTTGCAGATCTGCCAGCGGATTGGTGCCTGTCCTGGCCATTGGAATCTGTTGGAAGTTCACGCCAATCGCACCCAGCTTGGCGATGGCTTGTTCGTCATTATCGGGGGCGAGTGCGATGACCTCGTGCCCGGCGGTGACCATAGCTTTCAACAATTCGAGGCGAAAATTGACAAGCGAACGCGTCAGGCTGGCGATGACGACGATCCGCTTGCGGCGCATCGCACCATCCACGGCAGCAGGAAAATGATCTCTTCCACTCGCATGCGCAACAACCACCAGTTGCTCCTATCGGACCGAGATATGGCGGCGACAGCCGAGAGCTGTTCCATAAAGTTCCAGGTGCCGATCGACGTAAAGCGACAGTGAGAAGTTCTCCATGACCCGGCGACGCGCTTGTTGGCCCAAAGCGCGTCGCCCGGCCGGTTCAAGGCCGACAAGCCTGATCAGCCCAGCGGCCAGTGCTTCACTGTCTCGGGGCGGAACGACCACTCCACTGTTGCCGACGAGCCAGCCTGAGTCACCGACTGCCGTGACCACCGCCGGTACGCCACATGCCATGGCCTCGCCGACGGCAAGGGAAAAAGCCTCGCCCCAAGCTGAACAAAGCGCGTAGATATCGAAGCCTGGCATGAGGTCGGCAACGTCACTGCGGATGCCCGGCGTTGTGATCCGGTCGTCTATACCGAGCTCACGGGCGGCGACCCGCACCGGGCCGTCGACATGCCCCTCCCCGATAAACACGCCCTGAACATCGTACCCCTGGGCCAGGACACGGCTTATAGCCCGGACCAGGCTGATCTGGTCCTTCATAGGATGAAACCGTGCCACATGGCCGATGATCAGCCGTCCGGCTGGCAAGCCGAACAGATGGCGCAGTTTCGCACCGGCGTCGGCCGAGGGAGAGAATTGATCACAATCCGTGCCATTCGGGATAACCACCCTGCGACGCGGATCAAAGCCCAGACGCTCGTGATCGTCGGCGGCCACGCGTGAGCAATACGAGATCGCGCTAGCGCGACCCGACAGACGGGCAGAGAGCCGGATCAGATGGCGCGTCAACGGCTTCTCGTCGGCGAGATCGCGAACTGTGTGATGGATGCTCCAGATTACCGGCGAGAAATTGAGCCCCAGCACCGAGCCTAACGTTGCCGCGACGTTGCCGTGATACATCCATCCATGAAGCAGATCGGGGGCGGCCCTGCTTATCGAGCGCGTCAGCCGAAAGACATCGCGCGGACGCGGGCGTTCCGTCATGTCGAGCGATGCGAGCCCTGATTTTGTGTACTCCACCTGTGCGGCCAACGGCCCGGGTGAAAGCAGCGATAGAACCGAAGACGAGAAGCGGTTTTGGTCGACCTGGCCAAGAAAGCGGGCAAGCATGACCTGGGCGCCGCCAACGTCGAGACTGGTTATGGTGTGAAGAACACTTGTGTGCACGCAAGATTCCCAGCTGTCTGCGACGCCCCACCGCGAGGAAGCGTTCAATCGGCCGACAGTATCCAGTCGCACCATACGTTGGTTGAGGCCGACATCCAGTTAGCCAAATTGGGTGGGAACGAGACCTAAGGTTACCACTGCTCCACCAAAGGTATGACTCATTGTCCTCGCGCAGGTGTCGCTAGGGTCTTCACAGGAAATTTCTGTGGCGGGCTATCATGGTGTCTTGTTGCAATGCGACGCGGAGCCGGCGATCGATCGGCACCTGGACCAGTGCGTTCCTTGCGAAAGCGTTGGGACGTACAAGGATTGCGGTGCCCGCGATTGCGGCGATCCTGGCTTCCCAGATTGCTGCCTGGGCCGCGGCCAACGATGGCTACAGGCTTTCGGTCGGCGATGTGGTGTCATTTGACTTCATTGACGATTCGCTGCCTGCCGAACAGCTGACCGTGGCCAGCGATGGAGCGGTCAACATTCCGCTGATCGGCAGCTTTGAAGTTGGCGGCCTTACGGTGCCGGACGCCTTGAGCCATATTCGTAAGGCGTTCATCGATCGCGAGTTGTTCAATGACCCGCATATAGCCCTAGCGGTGGTCAGCTTCCGTCCAATTTTCGTCCTTGGGGACGTCAAGGCGCCGGGCTCGTTTCCTTATCAACCAGCACTGACTGTAGAGCAGGCGGTGGCGCTCGCCGGCGGCCAATCGACCGGCGGAGCCACTGCCGAGGACCGCGTCGTGACGCGCGCCCGGCTGCGCGGAGCGCTTGACGAAAGCGTGGTGGAGATCGCCAAGGAAGCAATCGCTGCCGCGCGCATCAAGGCCCAGTTGGCAAACAGCGACAAGATTTCGGAACTGGATATGCCTGACAAGGTCAAGGGCCTGATGAACGCCAATCTGATCGCAACGCTGCTTCCGACGGAACAGCGCATCCTTGAGACAGATCAACACGCTCTGACCACACGTCGCAAGCAGCTCTCGGCGGGGATCGACGAGGTGAATGTCGCCCTCGCCAACATTCAACAGCTTTCGGAGATACAGAAGACCGTGATCGCTTCATCGCAAGCCGATCTCGAGCGCGTCAGGGCCCTCAACAAAAAAGGGATCGTCACGCTTACAGACCTCTCGAACGCCGAGCGCGAAGCGACCACGCAGCAATCGCACCTGCTTGAAATCTACAATCAGGCGTCAACGGTGCGCCGAGAATTGAGCCAGTTGCAGCGCGACCTCGATGACGCCACCCAGACCTGGACGCACACCGCGCTGACCGACCTCCAAGCCCACAACTCTGAAATCGAACGCCTGATCGCAGTTCGCGAGTCGACCGAGGAGCAGATCCTGCTGCTGAGCTCACTTGCCGCGGAGCAGACACGGACCAACAACACCATCGCGTTCACTTACCAGATCCGCCGCAAGCTGAACGGCCAGATCGCCACCAAGGTGGCGACCCTCGACGATGCGGTTGCGGCCGGGGACACGATCTTGGTGTCGATAAACCGCCTGGACAATACCTTGGACCTGGCAAGCAGTCTGGACGCACCTTTGGCGGCTCCCCCTTCCGTCCAGGTCGGACCGTCGCAATGATCGGCCTCAGCAACCCGATCGCTCGCACCACCGAGTGGACTGCACGAGTGCCGATCGGCCGGGCGATGCCCAGCAGGATCGCCTCGGTAGTGCTTTTGGTTCTCAGCCTGCCGCTATGGATCGTGGCTGCCACGGTTGTCTGGGCGAGTGTGGGCCGTCCACTATTCTTCCGGCAGATTCGCAGCGGACTGGGAACTCGCCCCTTTGTGATCTGCAAGTTTCGTACGATGCACGAGAGGCGAGATGCAGATGGCGCACTGCTCCCTGACGCTTTGCGTGAGACGTCCGCCACCCGGCTGATGCGCGCCACCCGTATCGATGAGCTGCCTCAACTTCTCTCCATAGCCAGAGGCGACATGGCGTTCATTGGACCACGCCCGTTGCTCCCCGCCACCGTCGCCGAATTCGGCGAGCTGGGGCGTATTCGCTGTACGGTCCGTCCAGGCTTGTCTGGCTGGGCACAGGTGAACGGCAATACCCGCCTCACCAACAGCGAAAAGCTGGCGCTTGACCTCTGGTATGTGCGCAATCGCAGCCTGTGGCTCGATCTGCAGATACTGATTCTGACAGTCCTGGTGGGACTGTTTGGCGAGCGCGTTGACCGCCGCCATGTCGATCACGCTATGAAGGCGATGCCCGCCGGGACGGTTCGGTCATGAGCCCAGCCATCGGTCGACTCCTGGTGATCGCGCCACATCCTGACGATGAGGTTCTGGGGTGTGGCGGCACGATAGCCCGGGTCGCCGCGGAAGGCGGAGAAGTCCATGTTGCGGTGGTCACGCGAGGCTGCCCACCTGCCTTCACCGAGGACATGACAGAACGGGTTCGCTGCGAGGCAAAGAGGGCCCATGCTTGTTTGGGCGTGCGACAGACGCATTGGCTTGATCTGCCTGCCGCGCAGATTGCCCAGACACCACACTCGACCGTCAACGCGACGTTGCAAGCTCTGCTGCAGGAGGTCAAGCCGGACACGTTGCTTATCCCCTTCGTCGGCGATGTTCATATGGATCATCAGCTGATCTTCCTGTCGTCGCTGGTTGCGGCTCGTCCCACCCAGTCCCACTACGCACGGACGATCATGGCCTACGAGACCGTGTCTGAGACGAACTGGAATGCACCCTATGTCACGCCGAGCTTCGTGCCGAATGTCTTCCTAGACATCGAAGCGACACTCGAGCGCAAACTCGAAGCTGCGTCGATGTTCGGTTCGCAGATGAAGAATTTCCCGCACGAGCGTTCGATCGAAACATTACGGGCGCTGGCGATTGTCAGGGGCACCGCTGTCCATCTGAGGGCGGCCGAGGCCTTTGTCCTTCTGAGAAATGTCATGTGAATTCTAGCTGGAGTGTTCCAAGATGAAACGCTGGCCGATTTATGATGAAGAACAGATAGCCGACGTTGTGGATGTCCTGCGGTCTGGCCGGGTGAACGCCTGGACCGGCGACCATGTGAAGACCTTCGAACGAGCCTATGCGCGCAGCCTCGGCCGACGCCATGCGGTGGCTCTGGCCAATGGCTCCCTCGCGCTCGACCTTGCAATGAAGATCCTCCATATCGGCGCCGGCGACGAGGTGATCGTAACGCCCCGCAGTTTCGTCGCATCGGCCGCTTGCGTCATGTTTGCCGGTGCAACACCTGTCTTCGCGGATGTCGACCCGACATCGGGCAATCTTTCCGCTGAAACGATCGCGCCGAAGATAACGGCGAGAACCAGGGCGGTCATTGTCGTCCATATCGCCGGATGGCCGTGCGACATGGCGCCAATCATGGACCTTGCAAAGCGCAGCGGCATCAAGGTCATCGAAGATTGCGCACAGGCGCATGGAGCCGAATACACCGGACGACCGATCGGCTCCTTCGGTGACATCGCGGCGTTTTCGTTCTGCCAGGACAAGATCATCACGACAGGTGGCGAGGGCGGACTTGTCGCGATGGACGACAGGAAATTGTGGCTCGCCGCGTGGAGCCTGAAGGACCACGGCAAGAACTACAATGTGGTCTTTGCCCCGCATCGGCCGACCGGGTTCCGCTGGTTGCATGACAGCGTCGGCACGAACTGGCGCATGACGTCCATCCAGGCCGTGCTTGGTTTGCGGCAGCTCGAACGTTTGCCGGACTGGGTTCGTCAACGCGAGCGCAACGCCAACATCTGGATAAGGACGCTTGCCGATTTGCCGATGCTGCGCACGCCCCGGCTCGATCCGGCGCACAGGCATGCCTGGTACCGATGCTATTTCTATATCAAGCCGGAAATGTTGTCTTCGGGATGGTCGCGGGACGAGCTGATTGCAGCCGTCAATGCTGCAGGCGTTCCATGCTTCTCGGGTAGCTGCTCCGAGATTTATCTGGAGCATGCCTTCGCGGATGCTGGCGTGGCACCGGCGGAACGACTGCCAGTCGCGCGGCAACTGGGTGAAACGAGCATCGCGTTCCTGGTCGACCCGTCCTGGACGATCGAGGAGACCACGGCGGCGGCGGCGACGACGCGCTCCATCCTTGTTGCGGCTTCGCGCCAGCTCGAGGCGGCTTGATGAACGAGCTTGCGATCAGGAAAGATGGAGACATTCCAGCGTCTTCTTTTGGAGAGCTGAAATTGGTGCCGTCTTCAGCGCTACAGAACCTTACCTTCCCTCAAGCAGAAAGGACGCTGCTCGGGTTCGAATTGCCGACTGTGGCCCGACTTTATCAGCAGATGATCCTCATCCGGCTCGTGGAGGAGCGCCTGCTCGAGCTTTTTTCCCAGGGTCTCCTGTTCGGCACGACGCACACATCCATTGGACAGGAGGCCAATGCTGTGGGGGTGGTCAACGCTCTTGACCGGGATCGCGACATTGTCTGGAGCAACCACCGCTGCCACGGTCATTTCATTGCCTATTCGGGTGAGGTCGAAGGCCTGATCGCCGAGATCATGGGGCGTGTAACAGGCATTTGCGGAGGGCGCGGCGGCAGTCAGCATCTGTGTTTCCGCAACTTCCACTCGAATGGGATCCAAGGAGGCATAGCACCCGTGGCGGTTGGCTGCGCGCTGGCACGAAAGGATGAGGGCGCCGTGGCAGTGGTTTTCCTG
Source organism: Mesorhizobium sp. Root102 (assembly GCF_001425625.1). Lineage (GTDB taxonomy): Bacteria > Pseudomonadota > Alphaproteobacteria > Rhizobiales > Rhizobiaceae > Mesorhizobium. The sequence continues at coordinate 719,742 of NZ_LMCP01000001.1, forward strand.
GGCGATGGCACGATGGGCGAGGGAGCGGTTTACGAGAGCTTGAACCTCGCTTCGGTTTTTGGTGCCCCCGTGCTTTTTGTGGTCGAGGATAACGAAATCGCCCAAACCACTCCAAAGAGTCTCACCGTTTCCGGATCGATCATCGCCAGGGCTGAACCCTTCGGCATCCGCACGTTCGCTTATGACGGCAATGATCCCGTCGAAATATGTGAGCTTGCCCAAGAGGCGGTAGGCTATGTCCGCGCCGAATCCCGCCCGTGCTGGCTCTATTTACGGACAGAACGGATTGGTCCTCACAGCAAGGGAGATGATACCCGGCCGGCCTTGCGGCTTGAGCAGGCTCGAGCCCGGGATCCCATCCCCCCGATGCGCCGGCGCGTTGCGCATTTCGAGGAGATCGATGCCTTCTGTCGATCTGCCGTGGACCGCGCAGTCGAATCCGCAGCCGCGGCTGCCCTGGCGAGAGGCTGACCCATGCGCGTCGTCGAATCGATCAATCGCGCGCTACATGATCTTATGGAAGCCGATCTCCGCCTGGTGATCCTGGGGGAAGACATCCTCGATCCCTACGGCGGCGCATTCAAAGTCACCAAGGGCCTCTCTTCGGCCTATCAGGATCGTGTCTGGACCACGCCGATCAGCGAGGGCGGCATCGTAGGCATGGCGGCGGGCATGGCTCTCAAGGGCAGGCCTGTGATCGTCGAGCTCATGTTCGGAGATTTCATCGCCCTTGCTGCCGACCAGATCATCAACCACGCAGCCAAGTTCCGCTGGATGTACAACGATCAGGTTGAGGTGCCGATCACTATCCGCGCGCCCATGGGTGGACGGCGCGGCTACGGGCCGACGCACTCGCAAAGTCTGGAAAAGCACTTCTGCGGCGTGCCCGGTCTCACCGTGTTTGCAACGCATGAGTATGCGGATCCGGGTGCGCTGCTACATCGAGCTCTCGCGTCTCGGTCCCCTCACCTGATAATCGAAAACAAGGTCATGTATTCGAGGCCGGTGCTCGGTGCGGGTGCCCTTCCACGTCCGACGGATTCGGACGTCGTGATCCTGACATATGGGGGTTGCGTCGAGCACGCGGTTGCGGCCGCAAACAAGCTCGCTGAAGAGGAGGAAATTGCAACCACCGTGGTGGCCGTTGAACAGCTCTCGCCCTTTCCTTGCGTGGAGGTCCTAAGCCAGGTCGGCCACTGCAGCCGCGTTCTCGCCGTGGAGGAAGGCTCTCCCGGCTGGGGCTTCGCGTCTGAATGCGCACGCGCTCTGATCGGTCGGGTCAAGCACTTCAGCGCATTGGCCGGGCCGGACCACCCCATTCCCTCGAGCCGCGAATGGGAGGATGATCTGCTGCCAGGCGTGGACGCCATCCAGGCGGCCTGCATCGATCTGTTCAAGAAGGGCTAAGCTTTCATGAGTGTGCTTGTCGAAGCCCCGCGGGCTAACGCCAACGAGGACAATCTTCAGCTGATCGAGATCAGGGTCGTGCCGGGTGAGAGGGTAGAGCAAGGAGCTATCCTCTTTGTACTTGAGACCACGAAGGCTGCCGTCGAGGTTGAGGCCCCCGAGGCAGGGGTTATCGGCCGGCTCGACGTCAAGATCGGCGATTTCGTCGCTGTCGGCTCAACGCTGTGCGAAATCGTCGACGAAAATGCGAATGCCGAATCCGGAACGGCCAGCCCGGCCAGTGTCGCGGTCAACGAGATCGCGATAACGGCCAAGGCCCGGAAGGCCGCGTCTGAGCTCGGGGTCGATCTTGCGGATGTCAGTCCCTCCAACGGCCGGATCGGCGAAGCCGAGGTGCGCGCGGCGGCCAGCCGCCGATCCGAGGTCGTAGCCGCGGGATCGGACGGGACGCGGTCCGTCGTTCCTTCCGCGTCGATGCGGCGGGCTGTCATCATCGGCGGCGGCGGCCACGCCGCCTGTTTGATCGATGCTCTCGATGGGTCCGGATACGACATCCTCGGTTGCACCGATCAAGCTCTGCCCGCTGGCCACCAGGTCTGCGGTGGCATTTCGGTGATCGGTACGGAAGAGAGCCTGGAGCGTCTGCTCGCCGAAGGCGCGCGCTACGCCTTCATCGGCATCGGGGGAGCCCAGTCCAGCGAGGCGAGGCGGGCAATGTTTGAACGCGCCTTGGCCATGGGCTTCGTTCTGCCTCCTGTGATCCATCCATCCGCGATCGTCTCCAAGGCGACCAGGATCGGAGATGGCTGCCATATTCTGGCCGGCGCGAGCATCGGTCCGCGCTGTACGATCGGCAACAACGTCATCGTCAATCAGGGGAGTATCGTCTGCCACGACAGCATCGTGCAGGACAATGCGCACCTGACTCCGGGCGCCATCCTCGCCGGCGCGGTGAGTGTTGGGGCCATGACTGTCGTGGGAATGGGCGCAACGGTGCTGCTGGGCGTCCAGATCGGCTCCGGCTGCCTGATCCACAATGGCGCGCATATCAGCGCAAATGTCGGAGACAATACCATCGTTGACGCTCAGGGCCGCCGACATCTCCGCTAAAGCGATTTCCAGGAAAGTGTGAAACGGCTTTCTGCGTTTCCGTTCAAACGCGACACTTTGGAGCCTTGTTGGAACTTCAGGCGCCTTGTCGCAAAGCTCTTGCAAGCATCGGCACGAGTGTCTCGGAACCCGGGATGTCGAGGTGGTGGCTGTCAAAGAACAGCAGTTTTCCGCCCATCATGACAACACACCGTTCCTGCGGACAAAGTGCCTGCGCCGGATAAACGCGAACGAGCCGCGGATGTTGGGCCAGCCTGTCCAGAACGCCAAATGCAATCCGCTGCCGCTCCCGGGAGACGCGCTCTGACACGTTGAAGCCAGGCAGGTCATGTCCCTGCGCTACGAGTCGAGCTGCCTTGGAGAAGCGCGCCGGCGATGGCGCGCAAACCATCGATATCGGCGCGATAGGTTGGAGCCGCCTGTGCTGAATGGAGCGATGCTGGACGAGAGGGTTTTCGACCGTCCAACATCACGCCGGCAGCGAGGCTGGGCCGACGAGCCTGATAGTGTGACATGCCGAGGCTGTATAACGGCACTCTCGCACCGCTGTCCGCCCGCAATAGGAGGTAACCTGCGGCTAATCGGACTACGCCGCGGACCAGCGAACATGATCGAAATGGCCTCTGAAACAACAGGGAGGCGCGGAGATCCGGGGGCTTTTCCCGATCGGAGCGGTTCGACGTGGCAACTTGCGGCCGTTTTGGCGTCCTGGCTGCCGAAGAGCCCGCCAATTCTGATCCGGTGCAGGTCAAGCTCCGCCCCGCTGCGGTTCAGCGCTCGCCTGCGGCAAAGGCGGGCCTCCGTTAATGTCCGCGATCCCGCAACGCGGCTGCTTGATCATCGGGAGGAGTTTTCCCGCGGCAGCCCACTACTTTTGGGCAGGGGTGTCCTTCGAATTCCTGAGCATTGCAAACTCTGGATCGGTGTAGGTTGGAATGGTCTGCGGGGACCAATTTGAAGGCTCAAATGGCTGTTGCGCATCCCCATTCTCTGAATTCATCCGACGCACCGCATGTCCTGCGCGACGCAACCGCGACACCAACTTCCGACAAGTCATTCAACGTGGCTGCGCACGGGCTTCGCGGCATTGCTTCACTGATGGTGTTCTTTGCGCATCTCCTAGGGGGCACGGCGGAGCACGTCTACGCTTCGAATTCGGCCTATGTCGCCGCCATTGGGCCGTTCTGGAATTTCGGCACCTTCGGGGTGTGCCTTTTCTTCGCCATCAGTGGCTTCGTTATCCTTCCGAGTGCGCTGCACTACAGTCCGCGTGAGTTTGCCGCCCGACGGTTCCTGCGCGTCTATCCGCTGTTCTTCGTTCTCAGTGTGCTGTACGTCGCGCTGAACGCAGCAACGAACCTTTATCCCGATACCAACAATCTCACCGCAATTCTCGCGGGACTGACGTTCCTGAATCTTTTCACCCACACAGAGCAGTTGACACCGAATGCGTGGAGCCTGACTTTCGAGGTCTGGTTCTATGTGTTTACCGGCGCCTTCGTGTTCCTCGCTATTCGTCGCCCCAGCAAGGTCGGCGTCGCCGTTTTGGGTCTGCTTGCAGCGTTCTTTATCGCCAGATACCCAATTGCCTTGTATTTCGTCGCGGGCGGCCTGATCCGACTTGCCTACGATCGATATGATTGGGTGCGTCTTGGTCACCATCGGCTCGCCGAGAGCGCGGCCCTGGCAACTTGCGTCTTTCTATCCGCCCGCGGCCACTACGACTATCACTTGTCCGATTTCCAGAATGCCGAAGTGCCAGTGCTGGTCGCCTCGACAGCGCTGTACTTCTGCCTTGCAGTTTCGCGAAACAGCTTGACGACGCTGTTGCTTGGCAATCGGCTTCTTCGCTACTTCGGAACAGTCAGCTACAGCCTGTACCTGGTGCATCCCTATACCTATCTTCTGACCCGCTCCGTCTTTTCGCACGCGCACCTCTTCACCGCCAATGTCGTCGTTTCGATGGGCGCCTTCGTTGTCGCTGCAGGTGCGATCACCTGGATACTGACGCATCTCGCGAACCGCACCTTCGAACTGTGGCCCTATGAGTTGGTCTATCATCAGAAGATCTACCGTTCGACATCGCAGCAGAACGCCGTTTGGTCGTGGCTTGGTTTAGGGACCAAGCGATTCGCGTGGCTGCGGGGATAACGCAGGTTGCGGCAGTCCACGACGTGAAGACATGGCCGATTAATCGTCAGATTTAGACAGCAGATCCGTCAGGCGGGACACATCGGGCACATAAAGCTCCTTTGCGCGGCGCAGCACGATCCCGACACTCTGAAGATAGCTGAGTTCGCGGGCCACGGCTTCGCGATGCGTGCCGATGCGATTGGCCAGATCCGTATGCGTGGGAATGGGAGAAATCAAAGCCGAACCGTCAGTGTCGATTTTTTCAACACACAAGCGCAGCAGCTCGCTATGCACGCGCGATCGAACGCTGAGTGTCGAGAGTTCAACGATGTGCTCGACAAGCGCGTGCTGGCGCTCGACCAACATTTGGACGACGGCTTGAAGAGCCTCCGGATCGTCCTTGATTATATCCAGGAAGGCCCGATTTCCGATGGAGGCGATGGTGCATGGTCCCGCGGCTTCAATCGAATAGGGCACTACAAGAAGGTCACCGCTTAAAGCCACTCCGTTGACGAGTGATCCCTGGTGCGCCGATGGGAGCCACACTATCTTGCCTGTACGGGTATAGACAGGGAAGCGAAGCTCGCCCGCCAAAAGAAAGAAAAGTCGATCGACCCTTTCGCCCGCCGGGATCAAGACATCACCGTCTTCGAGATGGAACCAATGACAGCGGCGGTTCATCTCGGCCAGCGTGGAGGGACGAATGGCGTGGAAATGCTCGATATCGCCCAGGTCCGGCCCTTGTGATGTGTTCCTGTCGGCTGCTGATGTGTTCCTGTCGGCTGCTGATGTGTTCCTGTCGGCTGCGGAACTGGACTCCCTCTCAGTCTGCGGAACAGAATATCGATCGGGCGGCTGTTTCATTTTTCGCCCCTTACAAAATGTCGATCGCTCATCAGGCCCTCCAAATTGAGGGCCTGATGAAGCCATCTGCCACAGTTGCCGTGGGCAAAAAAAACCATCACTTTTTGGACCGAGGCGGCAGCCATGCCTCAATTCCGCATAGTGATACCGTCATAAGGCGTCGTGTTAAGGATATAGGCTACCTCGGTACGATTTCTGGCGCGAAGCTTCTTCATGACATTGCGAATGTGCACCTTAACCGTACTTTCGCACATGTTGAGTTCGTAAGCGATAACCTTGTTTGCCTTGCCTCGACGCAACGCTTCGATCACCGACATCTGGCGTGACGTGAAAACATTGTCACCTTGCGGCTGCTTGGCTGGCTGGGTGTCCTTGATCGCCTGACCCGAATTAAAGAGAACACTGGGCGGTATGAAAGTCCCGCCGGCCGCGACAAGTTGGATCGCCTTTGCCGCAACCTGCAAGCTAACGCTCGTGGGGATGTAGCCACGGCTGCCGCTTTCTACTGCTTTGAGAACATCATCAAGGCTTTCGATATCCGACAGCATCACGATTCCCAGAGACGGCCTGGTTGCCGTGAGATGGGCAATCCGCGAAAGATGAAAGTCTGCTTGAGAGTTCGACCACATGACACAGAGCAAGACTGTCGAAACCCGTTCAGTCTCCTCTGGACTCGCGGCGTCGAACGCTTCGACGGTCGGATAGCGCTGGATGCGAAATGATGGCTCGATGAGCTCGAGGCTACTGGCGAAGCAGTCGCACATCAGCGGCCTGTCATCGATAATTGCTATCTCCAACCCCCCCCGCAAGGAGGAGGCAGATCCGATATGATTGACATCGGCAACAGGTGAATAATGAGCCAGATCGATTTTGACCGGCTGATCGGTATTGGACAGAATTGTCATGGCTTATCCCCAACCCAAAGGTTCAACTCAACATGAGCGGAATTCACCCCAACGGAGAAATCCGCCTTCGAAGACCCACCTCTTAATGACCTCCTTAATGACCTCCTTAATGCATTAGTAATAACTTGCGGATTGAAGCGGCGGTGTGACAAAACGCACAGCGTGAATATAATTGCATATTTTTGAGAGGATTAGATCCGACGTGGGCAGATGTCGTGGCGTGGAGGTCGGCTCCACCAAAAGGTGTATCATCAACGAAAAAGACGTCGTTCTGTGCCGGATGCTGTATATTACCAATTGCATCCATGGAATTCACGTGACGACAATTATAAATCTGTGGACGTTCGCAAGTATATCAGTTATATATGCAATCTTTTTCATTATTAAACGAAAGTATATATTTGGAGCCTCCCACGTTCCGATCCTCAAGCAACAAGCCGCCAGACGCGTGAAGCCTCCAAGCGCCGCCCCCGTCAACTAGGCCCCGCCAATCTGGAATTGATCTTTACTCAAGCCATTGCTGGAGGTGCCTGCTCAACTTAATGGCGAGTGCAACAATCGTCAGGGTGGGCATATCATTTCCCCCGGTTGGAAAGACGGAGCTCCCGGCGATGAAAAGGTTCGCGAGGCCGTGCACTTGGCATGAGGCGTCGACCACGCCAGTCCGTGGATCGTTGCTCATCCTCGTAGTACCCATGTGGTGCCTAACCCATCGGTATGGGATATCGTCCCCGTAGGCTGGGGCCTCGTGGGTGGGAGCTTGAACATCGATTCTATGGCCCAGCAGCCGCATCTCGTCAGTGATGATTGCCTGCACGCGCTCAAGAGTGCGCCGAACGAGAGGTCCCACCCTCCATTCCAGCTTCACGCGCGGGACATTGAATTCGTCAAGTCTTGTATCAAGCGTAACCCGGCTTTCCGGGTCCGGCTCCTGTTCGAGGATGGTGTCAAAGTGAAAGTGCCCCGCGCCCCGGCGTGAGTGCCCGATGCGCTCGATAGCTGATGCGATCGATCCTGCGGGATGCCGAAGGATGGTGCGGCCACTCCTGATAAGGTCGCGATGCAGGCGCCCCTTCCGCAGCCAGAAAGCAAGATAATGCAACGCTTCGGAACCATCCAAATCGCTGGCGCAAGGTCCCGGCTTGATCCACGTCCGGGAGCCCAGAAGGCGTTCACTTTCCCGAATCTCCGGGCGCAGCGCCAGTCCGAATGTAGCGGTCACGTCACAGTGTTTTTCCTGTGACAGATAAGGCCTGCGAGCCTCAGCGGATGGCACGTGAAAGGCTATGGCGGTGTCAGGACGGCAGATTTGCAGGCTTCCCCATTTTACGCGGGGATGCTCCATGAAATAGCGGCCAACGAGGTCATGCTCGTTGCCAATCCCATTCGGCATCTGTTGGTTTGAAACCAAGAGCAGGCGCGCGTTTTCGATCCCGCCGCAGGCCAGCACAAATGATCGTGCTTCGATCCGGAAACGTCTGTCTGGTGTACTGGCCACCTCGATGGAGCGAACACATCTTCCAGATGCGTCGGTGTCTAGCCGCAAGGCCGTGGCGTGAAGAACAACCTGCACGTTTTTCGCCGCTTGCAGCCTGGCGCGCAGTGTCGCCCCCAAATCCGGGATGGGACTGAGAAAGCATCGTTCTGAAAAGACCGGCCCATTCATTGGCAGGGCTGGGGAGCCCGGCCATTCGGCTTGCAAATCCTCGATGCCCAACAAACCGGCCGCCGTTTCATAGTCAGGGAGAAGCGAGTTACGGTCGACAGGCCATCCGCTCATGGGAATCCAGGACCGAGCCTCGAAATCGACGTGGTCCAGCATCTTGCACCACCCGCCCCAACCAGCTCTGCCGGTACTGCCGCCAAACTGGCGGATACGGCAAAGATCAAGCGCCTCGTAGGGTCTGCCTACAGAACGGCCGCGCGACAGTCTTTGGCGCCCGTGTTCGTATGTCAGCCCGCCGCTCTCGATGATGCATACACGATGTCGCGTTCCTTCAAACTGTGAAGCCAATGCCAAACCGGCTGCGCCCGCGCCCACGATGCACAGATCTGCCTCCAGGCGCGTGCCATGGGGAATGCTATTGCAATCCTCCATCATGGCGGCATAGATCGCGAGCAGGCAGCCGTCGCGGCAAAATCACCCGAACAGCGCAAGGAAGAACTGACGTTGAATGGCCGCAGAGCGATGCGGTCAGGTTCGTGAGGTCTGATCACTGGCGATCCGTTGTCCAAGCCTGATCCTCTTTGCCGCTTGCGAACGCAGCGCGGTGAAATTCGGCGCCGCCAACGGGTAGTCTCGGGGCAAACCCCATTTCCTGCGATAATCGGCCGGGGTCATTCCAATCGAGGTCAGATACCGCTTCAATGATTTTCATCCTGCGCCCATCCTCCAGGCTGATGATGAAATCCGGGGTCACCGATTTGCTGACTGGCACGGCGGGAATGAGCTTCGGTTTGGGTTTTTCCGCACCGCTCGCAAGGGCCTGCAAAGTGCGGACCAGATCCACCAGATCAGAACGCGACGCTCGGTTCCTGCTGACAAAGGCCGAAACAATCTTGACAGTTGATTCCAGGTGATCGACGGGGTCAGGGTGCATGGATCCGCTCTCAACTGACGATGGTTATCGTCCGTGGCCAGATGCGGAGCACGTCTTGGATCACTCGTTTGCCGAACTATCCAACATCAAATCGGGAGCATATGCTCCTGATCCTCCCCGCGTTTGGAACCCTTCAATGCCATCTGCAGGTGCCATTTCTGTCAATTGCCCTTGGTGGCGCTGAATCCATCCAAAAGTGGTAACCGATCGAGATGGCCGAGGCGCACTCGTTCGTTGGCACCGCGGCTCGTCGCGCCTCGTTTGTTGCGCGTTTTCTTGAAGATTGCCGACATCAACGCGCCTTCTACAGGACGATAATTGAAATATACCGGATATATTTGAGGCTCCTCGGGAGCCGCCCCTTCTGATTTCCGCTGACTGCTGCACAAGTAAGATAGCGCTATGCACGAAACCACGCGCAAATACCGTCCTGTCAGTTGTCACCAGTCCGAACCAGTATAACGCGCGGCCTCCTTCCACAAAGCGAGCGCGATCGTTGGCGAACGAGCTTTCACCTCAAAATCATGACCTCTGTATTTTCCGGCCGCGATCCACACTGTCTTTGAGCGCTGATAAACAGTGACGCCCAGAGAGCTGGCGACAGTTCGCCACTGGTTGTTACCCCCATGCATTGTAGCCCCGTCGCCATGCAACCGCACCTGACAACGACAATGCCAGACCAGAGTTGCACGGAATGTGACGACTTTAACACTTGCCCATCGGCTGCCATGCCGGTTTTGCCAACACCTGTCGATCTCGCCCCCCGCTTGGAGCAAGCAAACTCCTGGAACGAGGGGTAAGCGTCGAACCCTGCCAAACGTGGAAAGCGCGAAAAACAGCAAGCCACCAAGGGACAAGAACGTCCTTCACCCCCACCCAAAGGTTTAGCCGAAACGTCCAAAAGCCTATCTGGGATCAATACGCTACGGCAATACCATTCACTGATGATTTGCGTGCAACGGCAACCACTTCGCCTAGGATGCAACGCTTGATCGCCCGCCGGACCAACATGCGGCGGGCAATTTTCTTCGGATGGCGCCCATGCCTGCACCGCTCCACAAGCCACTTCGCGCAGTCACCAGAAGATGGTCCACCGTGTCGGATGATCGCGCGTAGGTAGGGTTTTGTTATGCGAGCACTGTCGCGGAGGACGTTTGCGCAGGGAGCTCTGTTAGGCCTGTCGCACTGGCTCGGCGTTTGCAGGCCGGCTGACGCGTACCATCAGCCGAGCGATGGTGTAACCCTGGTGGCGGAAGGCAGACCCGTCGTCACTCTGGTCACCCCCGATACGCCAACCGACTCTGTCCACTACGCTGCGGTGGAACTTCGCTGGCACATTGAAAAGGCCACCGGCTCCCAACCTGCCACAGTGACCGAGAGCAAGGTGACGTCGGCCAGGCTCGGCAAAACCCACATCTTTCTGGGCGATACCCAGTTTGCCCGAAAGGCCGGAGTCGATTTCGACGCCTTAGGGCCGGAGTCGTGCGCAATTCGCACCGTCGGCCGCCACCTGTGTATCGCAGGGCACGACACGAGCGGCAGTCCTGTTGATGTCAACACGTCTGCGGGAACGCTGTTCGGCGTCTACGAACTTCTCGATCGCTACTTCGCGGTTCGGTGGCTATGGCCAGGCGAACTGGGAACGTTTGTTCCGAAAGCAGAGTCCGTTGTCGTTCCTCTTCAAGATTGCGTCGTAACGCCTCGATTCATGCAGCGTCACGTGCGCACGGGCGCTGGCTTGAGGGCCAAAGATCATGCCGAGATGGGCTTCACCGCCGCGGCGGCTGAAGAATACATGAACGCCCAGGCTGCATTTCTGCGTCGCAACCGCATGGGTCGCCGAATCCCGGCGAGGTACGGCCATGCCTTCGTGAACTGGTGGCGGCAGTATGGTGCTGAGCATCCCGAATGGTTTCAGCTCGTCAACGGCAAACGAGGACCCTCATGGCTGGGTGGGCGCTTCTCGATGTGCATTTCCAATCCAGGTCTGCACGAAGAGATTGTCTCGCAGTGGCGTCAGCATGGAGGCGATCGCCCCGGGCATCTTCCAACCTTCGTCAACGCTGTTGAGAATGACGTCCCTGGCCAATGCGAATGCGATGCGTGCAAGGCGCTGGATGGTCCCGAACCACCGAGCTATCGGAAATTCATTCCGTCGAAGTCAAAGATTGCCAGCAAGCCTTTCGTATCCGACCGATATGCACGTTCATGGCAAGCCATCCAGCAGATCGCTGCGAAATACAATTCGAACGCGGTTGTCGTCGGCTACGCCTATATGAACTACTTCGCCGCTCCAACATCGGGCGTAAAATTGAGCCCGAACATCATGGTCGGATTTTGCCCGTCATCCTGGTTCTATCCCCGAAGTGGCGACGAGCAAGACTGGATAAAAGCCCAGTGGAGCGGTTGGGCGGACACACAAGCTAAACTTTTCATGCGGGCGAACTATTTTCTGGACGGGTATTGTATGCCGCACATATTTTCGACCCAGTTCGCCGACGAGTTTCAGAGCGCCGCGAACAACGGAATGGTCGGGACCGATTTCGATTCGCTGACAGGTCATTGGGCGACACAAGGCCCAAACCTTTACCTGTTGCTGCGTTTGCATATCCGTCCCGATGTGCCTGCCGATTCCCTCCTGTCCGAATATTACTCTGCCTTCGGCCCAGCGGCAGCTGACGTGAGGAAGTACTTTGATTTCTGGGAGGCGTATACGTCGGATGGGCGCGCCCGGCTGCATGACACCTTTGAGGCTCTTGGGGCTTCGCGTTGGCGAAGCTGGGCGAAAGCGGCGCATGCGATCTATCCAGAGGAGAGTTTTGCGCCAGCCGAAGCATTGCTCGACAGAGCAGCCTCCTCTGCAAACGGCGATCAGGAGGCATCCATGCGCGTGCAGTTCCTTCGATTGGGATTGCAGCACGCGAAGTTATGCTCATTGGCCGCCGCCAAGCTCACGCTCGGCAATCCAGACTCCAATTCCGAGAAAGGCCGGGCGGAACTGCAGGCGCTCTTAGCATTTCGTCGAGCGCACGAGCGCATGTGGATCTCCAACTTGAATCACTGCGCGTGGGTCGAAAGCACGAGCTGGACGCTTCCAGGCGTGGCAGTTCAATCTCAGGATCCCGATCCAGAATGATCTTCGTCAGCGAATGGAAGCGGGCCGTTAGTCACCGCATGCACTTTGCAAGGCGACGGACTCCCGCGTGCGCGGTAGGAGTCTCGACCGCGGCAAACGCACCCGCCAGCATACACGCCGGCAAGGTGCGCTCTTAGTCATTTGGCAAGATCGACAGGGCGATCAGTTGCCCTTGCTGCCCTTGCTGCCACCTTCTCCAGCGCCCCCGGACTTGCCTCCGGACTCACCGGCTCCGCCAGCCTTGCTGCCGGTTTCGCCAGCACCGCCGGCTTTGCCGGGTTCCGGAGCGCGACCTGCCTTGCCTGCTTCCACAGATTTAATTTTGGTCAAAGACTCTGCAAAGCTGATCGTCGAGATCGATTCAACAGACGCAACAAGAGAAATCGCGGAAGGAACGCGTCTATCGTGATAAGCCTTCATAACAATGTGACGTTCAGCTCCTGAGAATTTTGTCGCTTATCTTTCCGGAAGATCGAGTCTTGTTTTATGATGAGGCTGTCAGCATGTTTTATAATTAGTGAGCTCAATTTATTATCAACATTTACTCACATCTCCTTCAAAACAGGAGCATTAGCAATTTCTTGGATATCCGCATAGAACTTGCGAAGCGATGCGGCAGGCGACAACAGTCGCCTGACTTAATGGCAACCGTGGGCGGTCTAGCGTGCGCTTCGGCCAAGTAGAAACTGATCTATCTATTTAAAATTGTCGGGCGTTCGATCGCCAACGCGATCTGACTGTTTATTGCGTTCCTGACATCAGCCTGACAGATCCCAAAGTCCAGATGCAACCATTTGTTAACCATCTGACAATGTTGTTCTCAACATCCCGGAGATGTGATCGCTGTTCAGGCCTCTGTCATTGCGAGGCGCTAAATCCGTTGACCTGTGTACTGAGCGGCTTCCATCCACAATGCGAGTCCGATCGCAGGAGAGCGCGCTTTAACCTCAAAATGGCGGCCCAGGTGACTCCCCGTAGCTACCCACACTGTTTTTGAACGTTGATAGATCGAGACGCCGAGAGCACTCGCCCGATAGAAAATCGCTTCGTAATCGCGATGCATATGCTCTGGCCTTCGGCTCCTCAAATTGCCGGCAACGGTGCTCGTTCATTTGCATTTGACATAGATGCCGACTTTGTATGAATCCGAGATCGCGTCCGAAGAGCCCCCCTGCGACCGCTTGCCGAGCCACTATTGGCTCGTTGATGGGGAGCTACCAACCAACCCCGCAACTGGACGTTCCATGGGAACCATGGGACTTCAGTCTTATTTGCGATGCGGCTAATATATCTATAAATTGATCGACGCGGGGGACACCCAATCCAACCCGCATGGCCGGTGTGGCGCAAAGCAAAGCTGTCCAACGCAGTAAGCCGCACCGGCCATTCGTTTTCGACAAGACCCAGCCCCTCTGCCGCTTGCTGACCTCCGTCGGCTAGAGCCAACCTTGTTGCGTGAGTGCTAATATAGGCGTAATCTGCGTGGTGCGGAGAGGAACCCCAAGCTCCCGCCGCAGCGGCCGGCACGGGCGGCAAGGTGTCCCCTCTCAGGCAGCCTTGCCGGTCGTCTTGTTACGGCTGGCGCCAAGGGCCATTTCCGACCAAGAGACCAAGACGCGACCGCTCCCGTCATCTGACACAAGGCAAAGGGCCTTTTTGTCTATGGTGGATACCTGATCGTGCTGTGGTCGACACACAACCGAAACGGAGTAGTCCGATCATTCATTCCGTGATGTTGGAGACGGCGCTAGGTTATCAAGATTAGGGAAGCCTAATATGGATATGCAGCTTTCTTATACAGAGACAGCATCGGCCCAGGGCTGGGAAATGGGTCGAAATGGCGCAGAACTGTGCGCTTGGGCGAGTGAACGGGGCATCACGATTTACCGCCGTTCAAAGACAGTATGGATCGCAGCAGGAAGGTATCGGGGCCGCAATTTTGAAGTTAAGGGACGTTCGCCAGCGATTGCGCTCGCATTGTGGGTGGAGGGTGCGCAGTACACAGGTCAAAGGTTTTACTTGGTGCACTGAGACGCCAATTGCCACAAGGTGCGCTACCTCGCAGAAGGTCTTTAGCAGCGAGGCGAATGCGGGGCATTACGATTTTGCCGAGCTTCCGTTTCTGACCCGAAGCGATCATTCCGAATGCCAATTTGCGTGAAGCGGTCCGCGTGGTGCAGGGTGGTTAAAGAAGAATGGTTTCAGTCAAAGAAGCCCGCATCCTCTTCCCTGAGGTACTTCCTGGCTGCTTCGGCGTCGATGTCGACGCCCAGACCCGGCGCTTCCAGCAGGTCCATCATGCTGTCCTTCACGATCTGCTTGGGCAGGCCGATGACGATGTCGTTCCACCACGGGTCCGAGGCGCTGGGATATTCGAACGCCACGTAATTGGCGGGCAAGGTGGCGCATACGTTGATCAGCGCGCCGAGGCCCAGGAGGCCGTTCGCGGTGCCGTGCGGGGCCATCAGGATCGAGTGCATATAGGCGTGCTCGGCCACCCATTTGAGCTCGGCGATGCCGCCAATATCGGCAGGATCGGGGCCGATGACGCGCACTGCCTGCGTCTCGATCAATTCCTTAAAATTGTGCCGCAGGTAGATCTGCTCTCCTGTGTGGATGGGGGTGGACGTCGATATCGTAAGTTCGCGGTAAGCCTGCGGATTGACCCATGGCACGTAGTCACCCGTCAGCATGTCCTCTAGCCACATGAGATTGTACTTTTCAACCGACTGCGCAAAGCGGATAGCGTCGGGCAAGAACCAGCCGGGGCCGCAATCCAGCGCGAGCGAAACCGTGTCGCCGAGCACCTCCTTCATGGCGATGACGCATTCGATCATATGCGTCATGCCGCGCTCGCTAATCTGCCCCTGGTCCATCGCGCCGTGATAGGTCGGCGGCTGGCGGATACCGTAGTGGAAGTCAGGCACGCTCGTCTTCATGTTGGAGTGGAAGCTGATACCTTGCTTCACCATGAAGAAGTTTTCGGGCCGCTCCATCATCCATTTGACGTCGGCCGCGTAGTCCTCGGGTTTGTCCCCGGTGCGCTTTTTGCGGATCGAACCGTTATAGACCCGCACCTTGTCGCGCACCTTGCCGCCGAGCAACTTGTAGACCGGAACGCCGGCCGCCTTGCCCGCGATGTCCCACAGAGCGTGCTCGATGACGCTGACGGCGGCGCCGTACGGCTTGAACGAGCCCCGCTGCCGGATCTTCAGCATGCAGCGTTCGACGTCGGTCGGGTCTTCACCGATTAGGGCGTCGCGGAAATGCAGGACCCAGGGCTTGAGATAAGGCTTGGTGTACTCGACCTCGCCGAGGCCATAAAGGCCTTCGTCGGTCACGATGCGGACGATAGGATGTTTGCCGATGACGGCGCACCGGAGATCGGTGATCTTCATGCTTTCCCCTTCTTGCGTTCCCTCAAGAGGTGAGGCGGTCAGCTCCAGGTCCGGTCCCAGGAATATTCGTCATCCCAGTGATCGGTCGGTTGCCAGATGCCTTTGACCCCTTCCTGCAGGTGCTGACTGATGACTTCATCAACCACGTCGTCGATGCCCAGGCCCGGTCTGTCGGGCACTGTGATGAACCCGTCCTTGACCAGCGGCTTGGGCAAGCCCGTGACGATATCGTCCCACCAGTCCACTTCCACGCTGTGATATTCGAGCGCCATGAAGTTCTCCGTGGCCACGGCGACATGCGCGGCGGCCATCGCGGCGATCGGGCTCTCCGCCATGTGAATGGCCATGGCAACGCCATGTTCTTGCGCCGCGTCGCCGATCTTCTTGGTCTCGAGGATGCCGCCGGTGGTAAGCAGGTCCGGGTGGATGACCGAGATGCCTGAGTTGAGCAGCGGCTCGAAGCCTTCCTTGAGGTAGATGTCCTCGCCGGTGCAGATCGGCACGGATGTTGCCTGCTGCAACTGCCGATACTGCTCGGTGTATTGCCAGGGGATCACGTCCTCGAGCCAGGCTGGGGCGTATTTCTCGATCCGCCGGGCGAGACGGATGCCATCCTGCAGCGAGATGTGGCCGACATGGTCGATAGCGAGCGGGATCTCGTAACCGATCACCTCTCGGACCTCGTGGATATATTGATCAAGCAGGTCGATGCCCTTTTCGGTGAAGTGGAGGCCGGTGAAAGGATGCGGCACGTTCTGTGCGTCATAAGCGGCATTGCGCGCCCGGCGCTCGTCCAGCGTGCGTGCCCGGCCGCGACCGGCATGCGTGCGGAATCCGTCGAGCACGCCAGCCGGCGCGACCACCGCGCCTGGTATGTGGGAGATCTGCGCCAGCCCGAGGTCCATCTTGAGGAACGTGAAACCGAGAGCCATCCGCGCCTTGAGCCGCTTGCCGGTCTCGGTGCCGCTGGGCTTCTCCGCATCGGTATCGCAATAGACACGCACCTTGTCGCGGAACCGTCCCCCGAGCAACTGGTAGATCGGCACGCCATAGGCCTTGCCGGCAAGGTCCCAGAGGGCGATCTCGACTGCCGAGACACCACCACCCTGCCGCCCATGGCCGCCAAATTGCTTGATGCGGCGAAACAGCCGATCGATGTCGCAGGGGTTCTCGCCCAGCAACCGGCTCTTGAGCATCAGCGCATAGGTCGCGCTGGCGCCGTCACGCACTTCGCCCAGGCCGACAATGCCCTGGTTGGTGTAGATCTTGATGAGCGCCGAGGTGAACGGGGCGCCAACGATTTCGGCTACCCGCATGTCGGTGATGCGAAGCTCGGACGGCTTGGAGTTGGTGTTTACCCGATTGAGCGCCTCGTCGGCTCCACGCATTTTTGGCATGGCTTATCCTCGTTCTGGTCGGCGGGCTTGTTGCGCGCGGGCCTGCCCGCATAGGGCGTTGCTAGCCCAATTCAATCTCATGGGCCTGCAGGTAGTCGCGGTCCATCTCGATACCGAGACCGGGCTTCGACGTCAGCTTGAGGCTGCCGTTCGATACGTCGAGTGGCCTGTCGATGAGATGATCGTATTTGCCCAGGTTCCACTCCGACGTTTCGAGCTTGTAGAAATTGGGAACGGTCATCATCACCTGCGCTCCAGCAACCACGTTGATCGGCCCCGCGGCGTCATGCGGCGAGACCGGGATGTAGTAGGCTTCACATAGAGCGGAAATCTTCTTGAGTTCGGTAATGCCGCCGGTCCAAGTGACATCCGGCATGATGTAGTCAGCCAGCCTGTTCTCAAGGACCGGCACGAAATCCCACTTCGTGTGGCCACGCTCGCCCCACGAGATGGCGGCACTGACCTTCTCACGCACTTGCTTGAGGGCGTTGAGGCTCTCAGGCGGGCATGGCTCCTCAAACCAGTCGATCTGGCCGGCTTCCTCGAGGCTCCGACAGAGGCGGATGGCAGTGGGAACGTCGAAGCGGCCATGCGCATCGATGAGAATGTCGACATCAGGCCCCGCCGTTTCGCGGATCAGGGCCGTGAGTTCGGCGGCTTCGCGCTCGTCCTTGCGGGTCATGCTGCCATCGAGGTAGCCGTCCCGCTGTTCGCGGGAAAGGCCATCGGCGCCACGGCCCTGGTGGGGGAAAGGGTCGAACTTGAGCGCGGTGTGTCCGGACTCGACAATGTCGCGAATTTCGCGGACCACAGCCTCCTTGCTGGTGAATTTGGCTTGGTTGGGATGGGTGTAAAGCGAGATTTCATCGCGCACGGATCCGCCCAGCAGCTCATAAATCGGCTTGCCGAGGACCTTGCCCCGGATGTCCCAGAGCGCGATATCGATAGCACTTACGCATTCAACAGCGGCGCCGCGGCTGCCCATGTAGGTGAAGCTGCGGAAAATCTTGTGCCAGAGATACTCGATACGCGCCGGATCCTCGCCTGTCACGGCGACACCGATCTGTCGCAGGATCGTGCAGAGGGCTCGGTTGGCGAGCCTTGTGGTGGTGGTGATCTCTCCCCAGCCACTCACCCCTGCGTCGGTCGTCACCTCGACGAACAGGAACTCTCCCCAATAGGAAGCATCGGACTTGATCAGCCACGGCCGAACGCTCGTGATTTTCATCTCAATTGCCTTTGTCTGGAATGGTCAGGCCACGAGGTTCTGGACCGGACATTCTATCCGGCCCGAGCGGCGTTGCGCGCACGCATCTGTTCAAGAACGTGCCGGCCGGAACCCTCGACATGGCGGGAAATGAGTTCGCCTGCCTCGTCGGCATTTCCCGCCTTTATATGCGCGATGAGTTCGCGGTGCTCACGCATGATGGCGGCCCGCCGCGCGAGCGTGAAATTGAAACGCCGGCTAACGGCTCGCAGCACTTCGCGATGCTTCCACCAAAGCTCGGCGGCATGACGGTTATAATGGCGCTGGTACATCACGGTGTGGAAGGCGGTATCCAGTTCACTATGCCTGAATGTGTCGGCGAAGTTGTTCTCTTCGATCAGGCCCTGGATACGTTCGAGTTCGGCGATGTCCTCGCTGGTAGCCATATTCACAAACCATCGCGTTAGGGCTGGCTCGATCAGAACACCGATCTCGTAGATATCCCGGACAAAATCCTGATCTATGGGTCGGACGCGCGCCCCACGGTTGGCGACAAAGGTGACAAAGCCCTCGCCGCGCAACAACTGCAGCGCCTCGCGCACGGGATTGGTCGAGGTGCCGTGACGCCGGGCGAGATCGGTGACCACAAGGCGCTCGTTGGCAGCGAGCCGTCCCTCAATAATGTCTTCCCTGATCAGTTCATAAAGCGAGGCGCCCTCGCTGGAGGCACCGATAGGGTCAATCCCCAAGGGTGGCTCTGCTTTGAAATCGCTTGTTTCGGCCAACGCCGGCTCCCCAAGATTATACACATTTTCTCCGATATCATACACGGCATTCGCAGACAATGTACGATCTGGTGCGTTGACAGGCAATTCACGATCTGAAAACGTACTAAGTGGTCGAACGGGTACATAGACCGAGAAGCATCCCCGCGGTCGACCAAACAAGGACCGCTTTGCCTCGGCCCGGAGCGGCATGGGAGAACCAGGAGGATACCTATGACGAGGATTACGCTCGGCAGTGCGGTCCTGCGCGGCACTGTCGTCGGAGTTTTGACGGCCTCGCTGATGTCTACATCAGCGCTGGGTGCGCCGCCGGTCGACCTGAGCAAGTGGTCGCCGGAATATGTGCGCTCCATCGCGGGCACACAGGATTTCGACACGGCGGCCGATTGTGCCAAAGTCACCCCGCTCGACTACAAGGGGCGACTCACTTTCTGGTATCAGGGGGTGTTCGAGGGCGATCCCGACCTCCTGCGCCAATACTACAAGGATTTCTTCGAGACCTTCCGCAAGACCTATCCGAACATCCAGCTCGAGGATCAAGCCCTCACCTACAACGACCTTCTCGACAAGTTCCGCACGGCACTCTTGGGCAATGCCGCGCCGATGGCTGTCCGGCTGCAAATCCTGGGCGGCACCGAGTTCGCCTCGAAGGGCTATCTGCAGCCGCTCAAGCCCGAGGATGTGGGCTATTCAACCGAGGATTTCTGGCCCGGCGCCATGAAGGCCGTGACCTGGGAGGGTGTGACCTACGGCATTCCGACCAACAACGAGACGATGGCGTTCATCTGGAATGCCGACATCTTCAAGCGTGCGGGGCTCGATCCGGACAAGGCGCCGGCAACCTGGGACGACGTCGTCAAGTATTCCAAGCAGATCCACGACAAGCTCGGCATTGCCGGCTACGGCCTCGTGGCTCGCAAGAATGCCGGCAACACGCCGTACCGCTTCATGCCGCAGCTATGGGCCTATGGCGGCGGCGTCTTCGACGAAGCCACCGCGAACCCGACCTACGGCGAGGTCGAACTCGACAGCCCGCAGAGCAAGGCGGCGCTGCAGGCCTCGTACGACATGTATGTTCGCGACAAGTCGGTTCCGGTTTCGGCGCTCACCAACCAGCAGGCCGATAACCAGCCTCTGTTCGTCGCCGGCCAGCTCGGCATGATGATCTCGCACCCGTCCGACTACAACGTCATGCTCGACCTGCAAAAGAAAGCGACGGGCACCGACAAGGACAAGGCGCAGACCGTTATCGACAACATGCGCTATGGCCTGATTCCGACCGGCCCCGACGGCAAGCGCGCGGTCGTGTTCGGCGGTTCGAACATCCACATCCTGAAGCCCGAATATGTCGAGGGCGGCAAGGTGGACGAGCCGGCTGCAAAGGCTATCATCTGCATGTGGTCCAGCCCGGAATGGTCGTTGAAGATGGCTTACGCCGGCTCGAACCCGGGCAACCTTAATGGCTTCAAGACCAAATGGATGAAGGAACGTCTGGACAACATCAAGTTCCTCGATGTCACGACATCGATGCTGCCATACGGCATCCCGTTCCCCGCGCTGCCGCAGTCCCCCGAGATCATGAACATCATTGTCCCGGACATGCTGCAGAATGCTCTGACCGGCGCGATGACGGTCGATCAGGCAGCGGACGACGCGGCCAAGAAGGTGAAAGACCTGATGGGCGGACTCTAGTCCGAGCCTGACCTGCGACCTGACCGGCTGCGCCGATCGTGCAGCCGGTTCGTTCCGAAGAACAAGGGCACGCCACAGTGACGATCGTGACCGGCAAGGCCGAGGTTCGCCGAAGATTGCAACCCGGCAGATCCGGGGTTCTGCGGAAGATATGGGAGCATCGCGCGGACTATGCGTACGTGCTCCCTGCGATCGCAGTGATGCTCATCGTCATCGCCTATCCGATCTACTACACGATCGAGCTGTCGTTCTTCAAGACTCCGCCTGGCCTGCAGCTCCGCGACAAGAGCTTCATCGGCTTCGACAATTACACGGCCATCCTCACCAGCGAGGTGTTCTGGAAAGTCACCTGGAACACGCTGATCTGGACACTGGGTTCGACATTCATTTCCTTTGTCCTGGGGTTTGGCGCCGCGCTGGCGCTCCACCGCGACTTTATCGGCCGGGGTATCCTGCGCGCTATCCTGATCATCCCTTGGGTCATCAGCGCAGTTGCCGCTTCCTATATCTGGAAGTGGATCTATCATTCGGATTTCGGGATCATTGGCGCGGTATTGGTCGGCCTCGGATTGGCGGACCGACCACCGAACTTCATCGACAATGTCAGCACGGTGCTGCCCTCGCTGATCGTCGTCAATATCTGGCGCGAGTTTCCGTTCGCCATGATCATGATGATGGCCGGCCTGCAGACCGTCCCCGACCAGTTGCTGCGCGCCGCCGAAGTCGACGGGGCCAATGCATGGCAGCGCTTCTGGCACGTCACCTTCCCGCACTTGCGCAACGTCTCGACGGTGACCATCCTGCTGCTCGCAGTCGCCAACTTCAATTCGTTCATCATCCCCTGGATCATGACCGGCGGCGGGCCATCGAACGCTTCGCATATCTGGATCACGCACATTTATGAGCTCGCCTTCGGCCGGCAGCGCTGGGGCGTCGCATCGGCCTATTCGGTGCTCCTGTTCCTCATGCTGATGGTGCTGGGGTACTTCTACGTCCGTGCGCTAGCCGGCAACGACCGGAAAGAGGGGAGCGCATGAGCATGACTGTCGAGACAGCCCCTCGAGGCCAGACCCGTCGCAGCATGCGCGTCGACGGATGGCGGTGGGCGGGGCGCATCTTCCTCGTGTTCATGCTGCTTTACACCGCATTGCCGATGATCTGGATGCTGATCACCTCGATCAAGTCCGGGTTCGCGGCGATGCAATTCCCGCCGCAATGGTGGCCTGACCAGCCTACCCTTGCCAGCTACGAGAAGTTGCTCGATCCGCAAAACAGCGTCGGCCAGGACTTCCTCCGCTTCTTCTGGAACAGCCTTTTCGTGTCGACGGTCACGACAATCCTTTCGGTGATCGTAGCTGTTCCCGCCGCCTACGCGTTTTCGCGCTTCAGTTTCCCGGGCCGGAACTTCCTGTTCTTCGCCGTGCTGCTGCGTAACATGTTCCCGGCGGTGATCTTTCTCGTGCCGCTCTTCATCCTGATGCGCGCGATCGGGCTGGTGAACACGCATGGCTCGCTCATTCTCACCTATCTCACCTTCGGCCTGCCGCTGGCGATCTGGCTGCTCAAGGGCTTCTATGACAACATCCCGGTTCAGCTCGAGCAGGCGGCGCGCATCGATGGGGCAACGCGGTTCCAGGCCTTCATCCTGATCGTGATGCCGCTTTCGACGCCGGGGATCATCGCCACCGCGATCTATTCCTTCATCGGCGCATGGAACGAGTACATCTACGCCTACACCTTCCTTTCCAAAAACGACCAGTTGACCCTGCCGGTCGGCATCCAGCGTTTCTTCTCGGAAAATACGACGGACTTTCCGGGCCTGATGGCGGCCAGCTTTATGATGAGCGTACCCGTCGTGGTGCTGTTCCTTGTCCTGCAACGATACTTCGTACGCGCCCTTACAGAAGGCGCGGTCAAGCACTAGGGAGTTGCCGATGGCCCACGTGGTCCTCAAAGATCTCGTCAAGACCTATGGCAGTTTCAAAGCTGTCAACGACGTCTCGCTGACGGTCAATGACGGCGAATTCGTTGCGCTCGTCGGCCCTTCAGGCTGCGGAAAGACAACCACGCTCAATCTCGTCGCGGGGCTGATCCCGATCACATCGGGCGACATCGTCATCGGGGACCGGGTGGTCAACGACCTCGACCCCAAGGACCGTGACATCGCGATGGTGTTCCAGAACTACGCTCTCTATCCGCAGAAATCGGTTTACAAGAATCTGGCGTTCCCGCTGCAGATGCGCAAACTGCCCAGGGACGAGATCGACAAGAAGGTCAGGGAAGCGGCGCGAGTGCTCGACATGACGCAGCTGCTCGAGCGCAAGCCACGCGAACTTTCGGGCGGGCAACAGCAGCGCGTGGCCCTGGGCCGCGCTCTCGTTCGAGATCCGGCGGTATTCTTGATGGACGAACCGCTCTCCAATCTCGACGCAAAGCTGCGGGTGCAGATGCGGTCCGAAATCAAACGGTTCCATCAGGACCTCAAGGCGACCATCATCTATGTGACGCACGACCAGCTCGAGGCCGTGACCATGGCGGACAGGATGGCCGTGATGAACGGCGGCTATCTGCAGCAATACGATTCGCCGGCGCAAGTTTTCGCCCATCCCGTCAACATGTTCGTCGCGAGCTTCATAGGCAGCCCGGCGATGAGCCTTATTCCGCTGGAGGCATCGACGGCAAACGGCTGCACCGTTCTGACGAGCGCGGAAGGCTGGAGCCTCGAGCTGTCGCAACTCAACGCGCGCAAGGTCCAGAAAGCGACCACCCGGAAGGTCGTGCTCGGTGCGCGCCACTCGACGATCAAGCTGCACAAGAGCGCGGTCACCGGTGCCATTCCGGCCAAGGCCTATACGGTGGAACCAACCGGAGATGTCACCTTCGTGCAGGCGTTCCTCTCCGGCGCCATCGTCAACATCAGCGTGTCCCCCAACATCGCCGTCAAACCTGATGAGCAGATCTGGCTCGAGTTCGACCAGGAGCGGATGCACCTGTTCGACGGCGAAACTGAAATGGCTCTGGAGGCCTCCTGAAACAGGGTGGATGCGTTTGGAACGTGGACGCTAATGACTACGAAGCTCAAGATTACCGATATCAAGCCCTATCCAGTATGGGTAGGAACGCGCAACCAGATGCTGGTCAAGGTCGAGACCGACCACGGCATCTTCGGCTGGGGCGAGAGCGGCTTGAGCGGCCGCGAGAGGGCCGTGGTCGGCGCGATCGAGCATTATCGCGAGTTTCTCATCGGCCGCGACCCCATGCAGATCGGGCGGATCTGGCAGGAGGTCTATCGCAGCCAGTACTTCGAAGGCGGGCGGGTTCTGCAGGCGGCGATTTCCGCTATCGACATCGCCCTTCACGACATCAAGGGCAAGGCGCTGGGAGTGCCGGTCTACGAACTGCTGGGTGGAAAGCAGCGCGACCGCATCCCCACGTTCGCCTCGACCGGAGACGAGGCCGAGGGCGATGCCGCCATTGAACGCGCCCGCGAACTGTGCGCACAGGGTTGGCAGGCGATCCGCTTCTTCCCCGTCGGGCAAAGCAGCAGGGACGTCTTCGAGCCGCGCGAGTCGATCGGCGCTACCGCGAGAATGCTAAACAGGGCGCGCGAGGCGCTCGGCGACGACGTCGTCCTCGGCATCGATTATCATCACCGACTATCGGTGGCAGAGGCGGCGAGCTTCTGCAACAAACTCCGCCGCGGCGTGCTCGATTTCCTCGAGGAGCCTATACGCGACGAGACACCGGAGGCCTACGAGTCCCTGCGTACGATGACTGAGATCCCCTTTGCCATCGGCGAGGAATTTGCCAGCAAGTGGCAGTTCCTGCCCTACATCGAGCGTGGCATTCATCAGTTCAACCGGCTCGATGTTTGCAATGTCGGCGGGCTCACCGAGGCGATGAAAGTCGCTGGCTGGAGCGAGGCGCATTACGTGGACCTGATGCCGCACAATCCGCTTGGTCCAGTGTGCACGGCCGCGACCGTGCATCTCGCCTGCGCGGTACCCAACTTCGCGTGGCTCGAGACCAGGGAGCCCGAAAGAAAGCTGGGCTTTGACAATTCCGACTTCTTCCCCGTGCAACCACGGCTCGACGGCCCCGATTATCCGGTGCGCGATCTGCCAGGGCTCGGCGTCGAGGTCAACGAAGCTGCGATCCAGGCGGAGAGCTTGCGTTTCTGGGAAGCGCCTCACCTGAGACGCCGCGACGGTTCCGTCACGAACTGGTAGTTTCAACCGGAGTCCGATAATGACGCATACACCCGACATCACGCGGCCGCCCAAAGATTTGATCGACGCGCTAAGAGAGATCGGCGCCGCGACGGTTGCCGGCACGCTTGGCCACATGGGCTTCCGCAATCCCCACATGGTCGGTCCGGTGGCGCAGAACCATGGGAAGTCGATCGTCGGGCCGGCGCTGACGCTGCAGTTCTTGCCGCAGCGGCCGGACCTGTTCAGCGAGGGAGAATATGCCGATCCCGAGACGCAACTGCATCGGCACGTGCTGTATCACGCGCAGGAAGGCGATGTGGTCGTGGTGGACGCGCGCGGCGATATGAGTTCGGGCGTCTTCGGCGATATGATGTCGACGTATTTCAAGGGCAGAGGCGGCGCGGGCATCGTCATCGACGGGTGCATGCGCGACCGGCCCAATGTTGAAAAGCTCGACCTGCCCCTATGGCTGCGCGGCTGGACGCCCAACTACCATGTGCAAACCAGCATCTATCCGAACGCGGTCAACGTTCCAATTGCCTGCGGCGGTGTAACGGTGGTCCCCGGTGACATTATCGTCGCCGACGACGACGGGGTGGTGGTGCTTCCCGTCGCAATGGCCACGAAGGTCATCGAAGAATCGAAGAAGCATCACGATTGGGAGGAGTTCTCGCGAATGAAGCTCATGGAGGGCGCGCCGTTGCAGCGCTACTATCCGCTGCATGACGATGCCCGCGGGGAGTACGAGGCCTGGCGGCAAGCCAACCCCAAATCCTGATAGACGGGACATTGGTCGCGTCGTCTTATGCAACTGCTTGCTGAGCAGTGCCGAGGCCTTCTCGACATGTCGAATGCCGCTTGCGGGAGCGCGCTGTGCTCGGACTGGGCGTCGCGACCGCGAGTCCAGTGTTTCCACGACTGTGGAAGCTTTCCACGATTTGCTCGGTTTCAGCGACTATCGGTATCAATCGGTCGATTTCTTTCTGACGGCCGCCGACCGAGCCGTACCGGCAGTTCCCAAACAAAGACCGTCACGAGGCTGTCTACAACCAGGGTCCGTCGCGAGATTTACATCGGCTTCGTAGTTGATACAGCGGTACGCTCGAGACAGCGTCATCGGTTACCTGCTGCTCATCAGTCGCGCGATACAGACAGCCCCGCGAGAAGCGGAGCGTACGCGGCGAGCCTGCGGGATATGAACTCGGTGAAGAGCCGCACGCGCTTCGTCTTGCGTGTCTCACCCTGCGTGAGAAGCCAGAGCGTTCCGTACATGTGCAGGTCGGTGCCCGGCACCCTCACCAGTAGGGGGTCGGCATCGCCGACGAAGCACGGCAGTGTCGTGATCCCGAGCCCTTGCCGTACGGCAACGATCTGCGCCTCGCCGTCCGTGGTCCTGAACGGAACCCCCGTGGTGCGAATCTCGCTGGCCCAATCCGGAATTCCATGAATGCTTATGACGATCCACCGGATGGGATCAGGCGCGCCCGCACGCCCTGCGGCTAGTCGATCCCGGGACATGTAGACGCCGCCGAACAGGTCCGGTCCCTTCAGGCCGTGAAGATTGAGCGGCAGGGTTTTGCGGTCGTAGACGACGCGGATCGCCACGTCGGCCTCTCGGTTGGTCAGATTTGCCAGCTCGCCGGACGACAAGATTTCCATCTCGATGTCCGGATGCAGAAGCGCGAAATCGGCGAAGTCCGGCATGAGCAGGTGTGTCGCAAGGGTCGGTGCCAGTGTCACCCGCAGAAGCCCGCGCACGCTCTGGTCGCGCCCGAAGACGCGCGTCTCCAGCTGGTGCGACGACGCTTCCATCTGGTTCGCGAGCTCAAGGACTTCCTCGCCTGCAGCCGTCAGGCGGTAGCCCGAAGGCAGCTTTTCGAACATGTGCGCGCCAAGACGTTCCTCGAGCTGGGCGATGCGTCGCAGCACGGTTGAATGATTCACCCCGAGGTGCGCGGCAGCAGCCCGCACCGAGCCTCCGCGTGCGACGGCAAGAAAGTAGCGAATGTCATCCCAGTCGATCATGGTGCAATCTCGCACCGCGAGGTGCGCCTTCCAAAGCCCGTGTCCATCACATCGAACAACATCTCGTATGTGGGTGGCGCCGGGCGGTCATCATAGCCCATGCCGACAAGCACGGTCCAATTCCGAACGGCGGACGCCGATCGTCGCGGCTGGCGTCCGTCGTCCAGCCGGATCGATTTTGCACCACCGATGTGCGCATTTCCGCACTCAAAGCCTGACCCCGGCAGACTTATTTCCTGGCTCTCGGGGTTCTTCCCGAACGACCAAAGGCAGAGCCTGAAGGGAAAAGTCATGGGAAAGCTAGACGGTAAGGTTGCAGTCATCACGGGTGGATCGAGCGGCATGGCGCTGGAGAGCGCCAGGCGGTTCGTTGAAGAAGGCGCCTATGTTTTCATCACGGGCCGGAGACAGGAGGCACTGGACGAGGCCGTCAAGCTGATCGGCCGGAACGTAACCGGCGTTCGCGGCGACGCGTCCAATCTCGACGACCTCGACCGCCTGTTCGATACAGTCAAGCGGGAAAAGGGCAAGATCGACATCCTGTACGCGAGCGCTGGCACGGGCGAAGCCGTCCCACTGGGCGAGATTACCGAGCAGCACTTCGATGCGGCCTTCAACCTGAATGCGCGCGGCACGCTGTTTACGGTACAGAAGGCGTTGCCGCTGTTCAACGATGGCGGATCGATCTTCATGACCGGGTCAGTCGCTTCGATCAAAGGTTTTCCAGGTTACAGCGTGTATGCGGCGAGCAAGGCGACGTTGCTCGCATTCGCACGCGGGTGGCTCAACGAACTCAAGGGCAGGAATATCCGGGTGAACGTGCTGCACCCAGGGCCGATCGCCACACCGATGCAGGACCAAGTTCTCACAGAGGAGGCGAAGCAGATGTTCGAATCCCTGATCCCGCGGGGAAAGATGGGGCGTCCTGAAGAAATTGCGGCGGTCGCGCTGTTTCTTGCTTCAGACGATTCGAGTTTCGTGAATGGGGTGGAGTTGTCTGTCGACGGCGGCTTCTCGGCCATCTGAAATCGCGCCGGGTCGCGGGAAGCGGCTGACCGGCGGGAACTATCATGTCCATGGTGGAACGACCACGCAAAGGTCGCCACACAGCGGAACGGATAACCCAGCGCCGTTGAAGGCTGGGCAAACAAAACCAACACGGATCGGAGAAGCATTATGAACTACGCGATTGTAGGATTCGGTAAGATAGGCCAGGCCCTCGCCCACGCCTTCGCCCGTAAAAACATCGACGTGACCGTCGCGAGCCGCCGGCCGCCCGAGGCGTTGGCGCCGCAGGCTCGGGCGATTGGCCCCAGGGTCGTCGCCAAGTCGCTGGGGGAAGCACTCGAGGCCGACACAATCATCTTGGCGGTCCCTTTCGGGGAGCATCGCGAGGTTGCGAAAGCCCTGCCGAGCTGGAAAGGCAAGACGGTCATCGACGCGATGAACGCGTTTCCTGTCCCTGAAGAGCTGGACGGCCTCCCGTCCTCCGCCTTCGTTGCGGAGTCGTTCACCGGCGCCAAGTTCGTGAAAGGTTTCAATCACCTGATTGCGGCCACCCTGGCTGCCGATCCGATCGTCGAGGGCGGCCACCGGGTGGTCTTTCTGTCGAGCGACGACGAGGACGCGATCGCTCCCGTGGCGGCCTTGGCCAAACAACTCGGGTTCGCACCCGTCAAGCTGGGAAAGCTCAGCGAGGGTGGCGCGCTGGTGCACGCACGCGCCAGCACTTGGGGCCAGCTGATCTTCCAGGATTTGTTCAAGAAGGAGCAGTAATCGATCTACGACCGTGTGATCGACGCCGAGAACTGGTCGCGCGCGCTAACTTCTTCGAGCAGCGCGCGACCGAATATTTGAAGGCCACAAAGTCGCGAAGGTTGGGGTGGGCCTGACGGCGTATGGGCGCCGTTCGAAGAGCGCGGAGACGCCCGACAGAGCGGCAGATCACGGGCTTGAGACCTTTGCCCCGGCGATGGATAGACACGTCCGTCTCTTCCAAAACTTACGATCGGCTGCCGCCGTACACCTGCAGCGCGAACCCAGCGACGGCTGTAGAAATCAAATCGTGTCACGCTTTCGGCGCCAGGCGATTTCGCGATAAAGCGCCTCGGGACTGACACCTACTTCACGGGCCAGCGTTGACCAGTGTCCTCTGGCGGGAAGGCTCCCATGCCAGGAAACCCACGCGTCGAGGCGGGCCGCGACTGTCTTGAGGCACAAGATCTCCGACTGCAGTCGCGCCTGCTGAACTTCGTGTGCCAGATGGCGCGCCCAAGCGATCGCCAACTCCGTGTCCTCTTCGATCCGGGTGAGCAGGCCGCCGCGTGGAATGGCCCAGGTCACGGCAGCAACTTCCGCCTGGGCCGCGCAATGGTAAGAGGCTGAATACAACGAGGCTTCGGCCAAGATGGAATTTGGACCCGCGCGTTGAAGGATCAGCGCCGTCCCGTTGTCTTGATGCCTGACCAGATGAACAACACCTGAACGCACAACGTGGATAAACCGGACGGGATCACCCAGATGAAACACCGGTGCTCCCGCCACGAACTCGATATCGTGGCCTTCCAAATGGTCGAGCAGGGCAATAAGCGGGAGCGACATGATTTCTATCATGTAGCGTTGCTTGAGGCTGTGGCAAGCATGCCTGTCCAATGGAGCAATTGCCATGATACGCGCCCTCGCACTCGCCGCCTGCTTGATTCCTTCCGCGGCCTGTGCCCAGCAAGCCCAGACCGGCGGAATGGACCACAAAATGCATATGCAGATGATGAGTGGGCAAGCCGCCGGTGCTTCCGTCCCGACGGAGCCGGGCCAAGGCGCGTTCGCGGCGATCCAGGAGATCGTAGCCATCCTGGAGGCTGATTCCGATACAGACTGGTCCAAAGTGGACATCGACGCCCTGCGTGCGCATCTCGTCGACATGAACGCGGTTACTTTGGCCGCCGATGTGAAGAGCGAGCCGGTCCCGGGCGGAACCCGCTTCCTGGTCACAGGTTCGGGAGCCGTTCAGGATTCGGTGCGCCGGATGGTGAAGGCCCATGCGGCGGCGATGAACGGGGTCGACGGTTGGCGTTTCGAGGCTTCTGACATCGACGGTGGCGCATCCCTGACCGTGTGGCCGCCGGCGAAGGATGCCGCCAAATTGCGCGGCCTCGGATTCTTCGGGCTCATGGGGCGTGGCATGCATCATCAGAACCACCACATGATGATCGCGCGAGGCGAAAGTCCTCATCTCTGATACGGGAACCGGACAACTTCTTAGCTGAATTATCCGCGGGTGAGCTCGCCGTTCCTCGCGTTCGCGGGCGAGGTCGGCATTCTCGGTGTCCGACTGGGAGCTGACCGAGACATACTCGCCGGCCGCCATCGACATGGCGCCCGCCACCAGCCCGGCTATGCCGGCGACCAGAACCTGCGAATTCGGCGCGGCGGTCCGACGCCACCCCGACGATCAGGCTCGCGGTCGAGACGATCCCGTCATTGGCTCCCAGCACGGCGGCGCGCAGCCAGCCGATGCGCGACACAAGATGGTTTTCGACATGCAGCCGGCTCATGCTTTCCGGATCGTGCCTTCGAGTTTCGTGGCGGCGGCGACTGTATTGGAAATCGTGCCGTACTTGCGGACGTTCTTGTGAAGCAGCTCCAGCCGCTGGTCGGTTTCATCGGTGTCGACGACAAGCTCGTAGTCGATCGAGGTAATCCCCGGTGGGCTGTCGCGCCGAACGGCATGCAACGCGACCTTGACGCCGCGCAGCTTGAAACCGAGCATCGGCGTGACGCGCTCGATGCCCTTGATCATGCAGGCGGCGATGGCCGCCAGAAGCAGTTCGGCTGGATTGAAGGCATCGGGTCGGCCCTCGAGACAGGTGTCGAGAACAAGCGCGGCGTTCTTGGTCGTGGCGACGCTGCCTCGTGCATCGGTCCGTCGGGCTTCAATGTTGTATTCGAACATTCCGTGGCCTTTCTCGCTGGTGCTTGCCTGCTTGGTATAAGCAGCGCCTGAGCTTTTCTACCGGCAAATCGAGCGCCCGGTATTGATCGAGGTCAGATCGCGGCTGACCGCCAAACGTCCTAGCGGACGACCAGGACCGGGATATCGACGTAGGAAAGTACCTCGGCGGTCTGGCTTCCCAAGAGCAGCTTTCCCAGTCCCTGGCGCCCGTGCGAGGCCATGACGATGAGGTCGCAGCCTTCTGCCTTGGATAGCTCTAGGATCGCTTGCGCTGGTCTCTTGTTCTCTAGATGAACGACCTTAGCGTCCACGCCCAGGTCCAAAGCCGACGCCTTGCATCGATCGAGGATCTGCCCGGCAAAGCGGCGCCCCTCTTCGACATAAGCACGGAAATGTTGGCCAGCCGAATAGCCTGACATCGGATCTCGCCAATCGAAGAGAGGGAACGGTTCGGTGACATACAAGAAGACAATCTTTGCCTTCAGACGGTTGGCAAGCGACAGCCCTTGCTTCACGCCGATCTCCGCCAGCTCAGATCCGTCCGTGGCGACTAACAGACGTGCATACATCACAATGCCTCAAAGGCTTTCGATTGCGTCTCGCAGCATGTTTCGCACCTGCTCGGCCGGACCACGTAACGCCGCGTTCTCAATCGCAGCCATTGAGGCAACCGGGTCGATCGCAGCGACTTCCACCTGCCCTTCGCCCAGTTCCTGAACGATGACGTTACAAGGCAACATGGTACCGACCTTGTCTTCGATCGACAGCGCCTCAAGCGCCATTTTGGGATTGCAGGCACCAAGAATACGGTAGTTGCGGTAGTCAATCCCGAGCTTCTTCTTGAACGTCTCCTTGACGTCGATCTCGGTAATGATGCCGAAGCCGGCGTCCTTCAGAACCGCCGTCGTGTGTTCGACCGCCGCATCGAAGCTGGAGTCCAGCATCTTGGAAAAATAGTAGCTCATGATCTTGTCCTTGTTGGTTCAGCCGGAAGCTGAGGTTGGTTGATTGGTCGTTGCAGGCTCTGCCGGCACATCGGTCCTGGTGTCCTGCCTCGAGCCGCCGCGCAACGCCACGTAGATGGCGGGAATGACGAGCACCGTCAGCAGCGTCGATGAGGCGAGGCCGAACAGCAGCGAAATCGCCAACCCCTGGAAAATCGGGTCGGTCAGGATGACCGCTGCCCCGATCATCGCTGCGATCGCGGTGAGCAGGATCGGCTTGAAGCGGATGGCGCCGGCCTCGAGCAACACGTCGACCAGCGGCCTGTCGGTGCCCTTGGAATGGCGAATGAAATCCACCAGCAGGATCGAATTACGCACGATGATGCCGGCGAGCGCGATGAAGCCGATCATCGAGGTGGCCGAGAACGGCGCGTCGAAGGCCCAATGGCCAAGCATGATACCGATCAGGGTCAGTGGGATCGGCGTCAGGACAACCAGTGGCAGCCTGAACGAACCGAACTGCGCCACTACAAGAATGTAGATGCCGAGGATCGCCACTATGAAGGCCGCGCCCATGTCGCGGAAGGTGACCCACGTCACCTCCCACTCGCCGTCCCACAAAAGTGTCGGCTTGGATTCGTCATCCGGTTGCCCGTGCAATGCGATCGTCGGTTTGGGGAGGTTGCCCCAATCGGCTTTGGCGATGGCATCGTCTACGGCGAGCATGCCGTAAACCGGCGCCTCGAACGCGCCCGCGAGCTCCCCCATCACCATCTCGGCGGGCCGGCCATTGTGGCGGAAGATCGGATAGGATGCCGGTTCACGCGTCACCCGCACGACGTCGCCGAGTTCCACCACGTCGCGTGCGCCCGGTAGCGCGTTCGCCGGGACCGGCGTCGTAAGGGCACGCTGGTCGACGACGCCGTCGCTCTTCGAGAGCGCCACGCGGATCGGGATCGGCTGGCGGCCGCCGCCGCGGTGGGAATAGCCGACCGTCGTGCCGCCGTAGAGGTAGTTCAGCGTATCGTACACGTCGGACTGCTCGACCTTGTAGTATTCGAGGTTGTCCTGGTCGATCGCCAGCCGCACGCGCTGCGGCTGGTTGTGGAAGCTGTCGTCGACGTCGACGATGAACGGAATAGCGGCGAACGTCTCGCGCACCTTTGCCGCCACCGCGCGGCGCGTCTCGGCGTCGGGGCCATAGATCTCCGCCAGCAGGGTCCCGAGCACCGGTGGACCAGGCGGTGGCTCGACCACCTTGAGCACGGTACCTTCTGGCATGGCAATGCCCTTCAGCCGTTCGCGGATGTCGAGGGCGATGGCATGGCTTGGACGACTGCGCTCGCCCTTCCCCGCCAAGTTGACTGCGACGTCGCCCTGCTCGGGTCCAGAGCGAAGATAGTAATGGCGCACCAGGCCGTTGAAATTGAAAGGCGCTGCTGTACCGGCATAGGTCTGGAACGAGACCACCTCGACCACGTCGGCGAGACGGTTCACCACAGCCTGCAACAGCCGATTGGTGTCCTCGACAGAGGAGCCTTTGGGCAGGTCCGCAACCACCTGCAATTCGGTCTTGTTATCGAACGGCAGGAGCTTCACAGTGACGTGCTTGGTGTAGATGAGCACCATCGAAGCCATGGTCGCGGCGCCGACGACAAGCAGGAAGGTCCACGACCGAAACCGCGACTTCAGGATGGGCCTAGCGACCGCGATATAGGCGCGACCGAGCGCGCCACCGGGGCTACTGGCATCATGGGCATGCGCCGAGGCGTGGTCCTTCTTCCCGAACTTCATCATCAGCCACGGCGTGAGCGTCACCGCGACAAAGAAGGAAAACAGCATCGCCGCCGAGGCGTTGGCCGGGATCGGGCTCATATACGGCCCCATCAGACCAGACACGAACAGCATTGGCAGCAGCGCCGCGACCACGGTGAGCGTCGCCACGATCGTCGGATTGCCAACCTCGGCCACGGCGTCGATGGCCGCCTGCTTGCGGGACCGCCCATCATCCATGGCCCAATGCCGGGCAATGTTCTCGATCACCACGATCGCATCGTCGACGAGGATGCCGATGGAAAAGATGAGTGCGAACAGGCTGACGCGGTTCAGCGTGTAGCCCATGATGCGCGAGGCAAACAGTGTGAGCAGGATCGTCGTCGGGATGACAACGGCCACCACCAGCGCCTCGCGCCAGCCTATGGCGACCGCAACGAGCACGACGATGGAGATCGTCGCGAGGCCGAGGTGGAAGAGCAGTTCATTTGCCTTCTCGTTCGCGGTCTGGCCGTAGTCGCGGGTCACGACCATGTCGACGTCCTTCGGGAAAATTTCACCCCGCACCTGGTCAAGGCGCTTGACGATCGTATCCGCGATGACAACGGCGTTGGTGCCCGGACGCTTGGCCACTGCCAGCGACACGGCCGGCGCCCGTTCAAGCCCCTTGTCGGACTTGATGACGTTGGTGACCCGGTTCTCTGCCGGCGACGTTGCCAACATGATTGTGGTCACGTCGCGCACATAGACCGGCCGCCCGTCCCGCGCAGTCAGAAGCAGGTTGCCGATGTCGGCGAGGGTCTGCAAGGTCTGGCCGGCAATCAGCACACGCTGCTTGCCCTCATCGCGCACCGTGCCGATCTGGAAGGATCTGTTGGCGCCAGCGATTTTGGCCGTCAACTGCTGCAGCGTGATGCCGTAAAGAGAGAGTTTTTCCGGGTCCGGCTCGACCTGGATCGCTTCCGGCTGTTCGCCGACGATGTAAGTCAGGCCAATATCCGGCAGCTTGGCGACCTCGACTTGCAGTTCGTGCGCCAACCGAGTCAGATCGGCCGAGGAATAGCGGCTGGCCGCCTCGGGCGTCGGCGTCAATGTCACCACCACAATGGCCACGTCGTCTATACCACGCCCAACGATCAGTGGCTCGGGTATGCCAACCGGGATGCGGTCCATATTGGCGCGCACCTTGTCATGAACGCGCAAAACGGCGGCGTCGGAACTGGTACCGACCTTGAAGCGGGCAGTCACCAGCACGCCGTCGTCCACGGTTTGCGAATAGATGTGCTCAACACCGTCAATGCCCTTGATGATGGTTTCCAGTGGCTCGGTCACGAGCTTGACGGCATCCTCCGCCTTCAGCCCGTTGGCCGCGACATGGATGTCCACCATGGGCACGGAAATCTGCGGCTCTTCCTCGCGTGGCAGCGTGGCGAGGGCCACAAGCCCGAGTGCCAGCGCCGCCAACAAGAAGAGCGGCGTCAGCGGCGAGGCGATGAACGAGCGGGTGAGCCCGCCGGCGATGCCAAGTTTCATGGCAGGACGACCTTGTCGCCTTCGGCGAGGCCGGTCAGAACTTCGACCCGCAGCTCTCCACCATCCTGGTATCGCTCGCCCAGCACGACCGCCACGTCGAGTGGTTCGTCCGGTGTATTGACTGTGACGTAGTCGATCCCGTGTACCGTCCTGACCGCCTTTGGCGGCACGCCAAGCATGGTCCGCCTCGCGACCGGGATTGATACCAGCGTGCGCTCGTTGACGAAGAATTTGCCTATGTCGGCGACCTCGACATCGGCGATGACGCGGCCGTTCTCGATCTCTGGATAGACCTTGGCGATGCGGCCCTGGCGGGCCTTGACGAAGCCGCCGTCCGCGCCGGCGCCGCGTTCGGCGATATCGACCTGGGCGCCCTCCTTGATCTCCGTCGCATGCCGCTCCGGCAGCGACAGTCGCAGATAGTATTGTCCCGACGCGATCCGGGCGACCGGTTCGCCTGCCATGATCACCGAGCCTGCCGTGACGGGAACCGTCAGCACCCGACCGTCGGCCGGAGCCAAGGTATCGCCTTCCTTGGCGCTCTGCTGGGTAACGGCCTTCTCGGCAACCGCGGCTGCCAACTGGCTGGTGATGACGTCGAACTGGGTCTGAGCTGCATCGACCCGGCTCTGTGTTGCAGCGCCTTTAGTCAGCAAATCCTGGGCGCGCTGCAGATCGGTCTTGGCATTCTCCATCTGGGAATTAAGGGCGCCGATCTTGGCATCGGCTGCGCGAAGCTGCAGAGCTATTTTGTCGTCGACTACGGTAGCGACCACATCACCCTTCTTAACGATCTGGCCTTCCGTCACCCGCACCTCGGTGATGGTACCGGAAATGCGCGCTCGTGCCGGCACGATCGTGCGGCTCTCGACCTGACCGTAAACGGCCTTCATCTCGATGACGGTGGCTGCCTTGACTGTGAAGTCCCCCGCGAACGCGCTGCCGTCGACGAGCAGCGTGATGGCGAGCAGAAGCCCGTCGGCCAGGAGGAATCGTGCGTATCTCATCGCAATGTGCCGTTCTCGGAACGAATTGAAAGGACGGGAGGCACGAAGGCACCTCCCGTATGGGACGCCAATCCTGGAAAGTCGGTGTTACTTGAAGGCGACGCCGCTCTTGCAGCCTGCTTTCTTGAAGACGATCGCCGCCGGGCACCAGCCCGTCACCGAAGCCTGCACCATATTGAGCCCGGCAAAGGCGGTTAGGAGGAACCAGTAGGGTGAATAGTAATAGCCGAGCGCAACGGAGATCAGCACCATGAACCCCGCGAACATCAGAACTGCCTTGTCGATAGTCATAATCTTGTCTCCTGAAATCTGCGCCGTGCCTATTCGGCCGGCTCTATGTGAATGGCCTTGAGCTTCTTGATGCCGAGCAAGTCGAGTGCCAGTCCCTCGTAGAAGGTCTCGCTCTTGCCCTGACGAACCTTGTGCAGGAAGTATTTCTCGAACCCCACCTTGGCCGCGTGCACCCACTTACCCTGCGATGACCAGTTGACGTTGCGTGGCGGGATCTGCGGCTGCGCCACGAAGGCGATGCCTTCGTCGCCGAAGTCAGCCAGGCAGACCGCGTTCCAGGTTGCGACAGCCCGCGGTTCCTCGCCGCGCAACAGTGCGCCAATGTTTTCCGCCGTCGCGGTGACCATGGATTCGATCATGAAGCCGGTCTTTGGAACACCAACCGGCAGCGGCGTCTTGCCGACGGGGGGAATGGCGACGCAGACGCCGATCGAAAAGATGTTCGGATAAACCTGGTTTCGCTGATGCTTGTCGATCGTGACGAAGCCGCGCGGATTGACCAGACCCTCTATGTCCTTCACCGCCGGCACGCCGCGGAAGGCCGGAAGCATCATCGAGAATGCGAATGGCAGGTCGTGCTTGGCCTTCAGCCCACCATCCTCGTTCACTTCCTCGACATGCATGGTTCCGGCATCGACTGAAGTCACCTTGGCGTTCGTGATCCACTTAATGTGGCGATCGCGCATGGCACTCTCGAGCAGACCCTTGGTATCGCCGACGCCATCCAGGCCGAGATGACCGATATAGGGCTCCGGCGTCACAAAGGTCATCGGCACCCGGTCGCGAACCTTGGCCCTGCGCAGCGCGGTGTCGAGGATAAAGGCGAATTCATAGGCGGGGCCGTAGCAGGATGCTCCCTGGACGGCACCGACGATCACAGGGCCCGGATTGCTGACGAGTTCATCGACCTTGGCCTTCGTGGCGGTCGCATGGTCGATGTGGCAGATCGACTGCGTATATCCGGCAGGTCCGAGGCCGGGCACTTCGTCAAATGCGAGATCCGGCCCGGTCGCGATGATCAGGTAGTCGTAGTCGACGAACGTACCATCATTGAGCTCGATCCGGTTTTCCTTCGGATACACTTTCTTGGCGCCCTCGGGTTTGAGCGCGATGTTGCGTCGCTTGAAAATTGCGGCGAGGTCGACAGAGATGTCGTCGCGGTTGCGCCAGCCGACCGCCACCCACGGATTGGAAGGCACGAAGGAATAGGATGTGCCGAGATTGACGACGGTGAGGCTGTCATCGCGGCGCAGCTTCTCACGCATTTCATAGGCCATGATGGTTCCACCAAGGCCGGCCCCGAGGACGACGACATGTGACATAGGGTTTCTCCCAATGTTTCTTGTTTGAGCAAACTGACAGTTAGACCGCAGGCTTGTATTGATCTGGCGCAATTTCCAAAGCCGGGCGGCCCGATTGTAAGGCGTGCCGTTCGCAAGCCAAACAGATGGGCTTGCAATTAACATTCAAGTATTTTAAATTCAAGAGTATGAATGTAAAAGAGATGATCCCGGCTTCGGGAAAGGCAGCGGACCTGCTCAGGAGCCTGTCCCATCCGCAACGGCTTCTGGTCCTCTGCGCGTTGGGGAAGGACGAGCGCTCTGTCGCGGAACTGCGCGAGTTGCTGGGCATCGACCAAGTGCCGATGTCACAGCAACTGATGCGGTTGCGTGCTGACGGCCTGGTCGAGTCGCGCCGCGATGGCACGACTGCCTACTACCGCATCACCCGGCCGGAAGTGCTCACGGTCGTCGAAGCGCTTCACTCGGCTTTCTGTCCCTGACGAGAAGCTGTTGCAATTGACAATCTCAAAGGCGGTGCATGGCATGCCGCATCCGGAAGAAACAGGAGAAGTGCAATGTTTGGATTTGGAGCGCAGTCGTCGGTCAGAACGCTGACACCGACGCAAGTGCGTCAGATGGGCGACACGATCACGCTTGTCGATGTTAGGAAGAACGCCGAGTGGGCGTCCGGGCATATAGCCGGGGCCATTCATATTCCTTTAGGCAGGCTTCGTGAGGAGATGGCGCTCATCCCATCCGACAAACCCGTGGTGTTTTATTGCCAGGCCGGCGGCCGTTCATCGCAAGCGATTGCCATCGCCAAAGCTGGTGGACAATCGCACGACACCCATCTGGGCGGCGGTATCGGCGCCTGGCGTGCGCAAGGCTTTCCCCTGGCAAGCTGATGGGGACGGCGTTTTCACAATGGAGGTTTAGTCGCGGCGTCTCACGGCGCTTCCAAGTGCTCAATTCTTTCGGAGGGCTGCGCGCGAACCGCGCGCAGTTCGTACCAGAGGGCATTCAGGATGCCGACCGTGGTGGCCAGTCCGAGGCCGAGGATCCAGGCGAAGTACCACATCGTTGCAATCTCCAGTCTGATTCAATAAACCGATGAACCGGCCTCGCGCACGGAGGCTTCGCTGACCTTTCCCCAAAGCACGCTGTAGACCCAGGCCGTATAGGCAAGGATGAGCGGCAGGAAAATGACGGTTGCGATCAGCATGTTGCGCAACGTCGCCCGGCTTGAGGATGCGTCGAACACCGCAAGCGAATGGCCCGGATTTGTGCTGGACGGCAGGATGATGGGGAACATCGCCAGGCCGACAGTCGCAATGATGCAGAAAATGCCAATCTTCGACGCAATGAAGGTCAGGCCTTCGCGACGCGCGCGGAAGCCGGCGGCGGCGATCAGCGGCGCCACAATGCCTAGCGCCGGAACCAGGCAAAGGGCTGGCGTGGCGTGGAAGTTGCGCAGCCAGGCACCTCCGCTCGCGATGACGGTCTTGCCCAGCGGATTTGACGGGCCATCCCAGACGATCGCGCTCGTGATCTCGTAGCCGCCGAGCAGCCCGAGCCAGACAAGCACGCCACCGCCGGCGAACAAGATGGCAGCGGCCAGCGCGGCCTTACCGCCGATGATACGGGCGCGGTCAGCCACCGTCCCTTCCGCCTTGAAGGCCAGCCACGCCGCGCCGTGCATGACAAGCATTGAAAGCGAAACCAGGCCGCAGTAGAGCGCCACCGGGTTGAGAAGGCCGAACAGGGTGCCCTCGTAGAACGGCCGAAGGTCAGTGTCGAAGTGGAACGGCACGCCTCTTAGCGCATTGCCCACTGCCACGCCAAAGATGAGCGCCGGCACGGCGCCGCCTATGAACAACGCCCGGTCCCAATTCGAACGCCAGCGCGAGTCTTCTCGCTTGGAGCGGTACTTGAAGGCGACCGGCCGCAAGATCATCGCGAACAGCACCAGGAACATGGCGAGGTAGAAGCCGGAGAAGCTCAACGCGTAGAGCGCCGGCCACGCAGCGAAGATGGCTCCGCCGCCAAGTACGAACCAGACCTGGTTGCCTTCCCAGACCGGTCCGATGGTGTTGATGGCAACGCGCCGCTCGATGTCGGTTTTTGCGACGAAGGGCAGCAGTGCCCCTACGCCCATGTCAAAGCCGTCGGTCACCGCGAAACCGATCAAAAGGACGCCAAGCAGCACCCACCACACGATCCGTAGCGTTTCGTAGTTGAAGAGAAAATCGATCATCGTCGTTGTTCCTTGCTGGTCCCGGGTCTATTGGGCGGTCGCCAGATGGACTCGTTTGCCTTCGCCGAGGGGAGGCGCGGCATTCGCGCTGACGGCCGGACCCTTTGCTATTGCCTGCAACATCAGCCGCACCTCGATCACAGCCAGGACGCCATAGACAACGGTGAACCCAAGGATGGTGATCAGAAGGTCAGGGATGCCAAGCTCGGAGGTCGCCAGGAAGGTCGGCAGCGTACCCTCGATGATCCATGGCTGCCGGCCGAATTCGGAGACGAACCAGCCTACCTCAGCGGCAATCCATGGCAGCGGCATTGCGATCAGCGCCATGCGAAACAGCCAGCGGGGCGCCGGCGTCTCACGCATCGTATGCCAGAGCGAGATCGCGAAGACGGCAAGCAGAAGGAAGGCGCACAACACCATGATCCGGAATGTGAAGAAGATCGCCGGCACTTCCGGAACGGTCGACCATGCCGCCTGCTTGATCTGATCGGCATTGGCCAGGCGCGGATCCTCGACATAGCGCTTGAGCAGCAGGGCGTAGCCTAGATTCTTGCTTGTCGTATCGAAGGTTGTGCGTGCAGCCGCGTCGCCATGGTTGACCTTGAGCTTTTCGAGTGCATCGTAGGCGGTCAGACCGTTGCGGATGCGCCCCTCGGCCTTCTCGACAAGTTCGAAGATGCCGGGGATTTCCTTGTCGATCGAGCGCGTGCCGATAATGCCCATGACCCAAGGAATATGCACGGCAAAATGGGTCGTGCGATCGGCCATGCTGGGAATGCCGAAGGCGGTGAAGGAGGCGGGAGCTGGCTCAGTCTCCCACATCGCCTCCATCGCGGCGAGCTTCATCTTCTGGTTGTCGGTGATGGCGTAGCCACTCTCGTCGCCGAGTACGATGACCGAAAGCGATGAGGCGATGCCAAAGGCCGAGGCGATGACGAAGGAACGCTTGGCGAGATCGATGTGCCGGCCGCGCAGCATATAGAAGGCCGAAATGCCGAGCACAAAGGTGGCGCCGCAGACATAGCCCGCCGAAACGGTATGGACGAACTTTGCCTGTGCGACAGGGTTGAAGAGGACAGCCACGAAGTCCGTCACTTCCATGCGCAGCGTATCCGGGTTGAAGGCCGAGCCGACCGGATTCTGCATCCAGCCATTGGCGATCAGGATCCACAGCGCCGAGAAATTGGTGCCCAGCGCGACCAGCCAAGTGACGACGAGATGCGCGCGAGAGGAGAGCTTTTCCCAACCGAAGAAGAACAGCCCGACGAAGGTCGCTTCCAGGAAGAACGCCATCAGGCCTTCGATCGCCAGAGGAGCTCCGAACACGTCGCCGACATAGTGGGAGTAGTAGGCCCAGTTCATACCGAACTGGAATTCCATGGTGATGCCGGTGGCGACACCGAGGGCGAAATTGATGCCGAACAACATACCCCAGAACTTGACCATGTCTCGCCAGATCGTGCGGCCGGTCATGACGTAGACCGTCTCCATCATCGCAAGCATGATGGAGAGGCCCAGCGTCAGCGGGACGAACAGGAAGTGGTACATCGCGGTCAGCGCAAATTGCAGCCGCGACAGTTCCACAAGCAATGGGTTGGTCATCGGAAGCTCCGTTATAGCGTTCCTTTTGATAGCTTGTTGTGCGGCTGCGCCTTTGATGTGCATCAATTCCCTGAGGGCCGCGGCATGAGATTGAGCTGTCATGCTGAAAACCATCCTGAATCAGCGCGGCAAACGCCCAACGGGGGCAAATCCACCGGAGGCGGCCAATCCAGGGGCACCCGCCCCCGGCAAGACACTTCGCGTTGCGCGCGGCCTGGCCACCCCCGGCTTGCGTTCCGCCCTTGCATTGCAGGTGGCGCGCGCGATGCTGCGGCTTGCCTTCATAGGTCTGGCGGCAATGTTCGTGGGCCGCATGATCTCGGGGAATGCAAGCTGGCCGCTGCTTGGCGCCGCGCTGACCAGTCTGATCCTTTGCTCTGTCGTTGGCCTGGTGGGCGACCGCGCCATCGCCAAAACGAAGCTGAAGGTCGCCAACGGCCTGCTTGAGGCGGTGCGTCGCGCCCTCGCAGCGGCTTCTCCCGGCGATATCCAGGCTATGCCGCTCGGAACATTGATCGCGGGACTTCAACGCTATCCGCAAGCCGTGGCTGGCCTGGCGGTCGGGCATTGCCTCGCTTCGATGATGCTGGGATTGGGGCCTCTGCTTGCCGCAACCGCGATCGTTGCCGTCTCGTGGGAGGCGGCACTTGCGCTCATCGTGCTGACGCCGGTGATGATCGTCTTCTTCGTCCTCATTGGCAGTGCGATCCGCAGCGGTGCCGAGGCGCAGGAGAAGGCCTTCGGTCGTCTTGCCGCCCAGTTCGCCGATCGCATCCGCTCCTTGCCGACCATCCTTGGGAACCACGCGCTGGCGCGGGAAGAAGACAAGCTCGCGGTGCGGCTGGACACTTATGCCTCGGGCACGATGAGTGTGCTCAGGATCGCATTCCTCAACGCCGGCATCATCGACTTCTTCTCGTCGCTGTCGATCGCGATCCTCGCCGTGTTTCTCGGCCTCGGACATCTCAAGCTCATCAGCACTCCCGGCTTTGCCGACCTTCAACTCTGGCAAAGCCTGTTCATACTGATGATCGCGCCGGAGTATTTCGCCCCGTTCCGACGTTACGCCGAGCAATATCACGCCAAGGCCGAGGGCCTCGCCGCCGCCGCCGCGCTCGACGCGCTGGTTCTGGACGCTCGTCCGGGATTACCGGCTTTCAAAGCCGCTATCCGGACCCGAGATCTGGCAACCAAGATGGCGCGTCTGCCGCAGACCGGACTGGTGGCCATCACCGGACCAAGCGGATCAGGCAAGTCGACCCTGCTGCGCCATCTTGCAGGGATCGGGTCCACCCTTTCCGTTCAACCGAACCTTGACGCCCAGCCAGGCGTCACTTGGTGCTCGACCGACATCTATGTTCCGGAAGGTACGCTTGGCGATGCCATCGGCTGGGGAAACGGCCCCTGCTGCCGGACAAGGCTGCTGCTTGCGGCGGGGAATGTCGGCCTGCTCGACGATGTGCTTTTGCCGGCAGGGCTTGACGCGCTGATCAAGGCTGGCGGTGAAAACCTCTCCGGTGGGCAACGCGTGCGCATCGGCTTGGCGCGGGCACTGATCTCGAGCCGAGCGATTTTCGCCGACGAGCCGACCGCCAAGCTTGATCCCGCCAATGCCGCGATCGTCCGTGCTGCGCTTGCGGATGCCGCGCGCGGCCGGCTCGTACTCGTGGCCACGCACGACAGGAGCCTGGCCATGCTTGCCGGTAGAACGATCGACCTCGATGTGGGAAACAGGCAAGCAGGGGAGCGAGCCGCATGAACGAGAGCGCTTCCCCGAAAGTCACCGAGCGCGCCCGGAACAGAGCGCCGTGGCGCCTCGCTCTTGTTATGGCATTTGCCGCTCTGGCGGGCTCAATCCTGCTGACCGGCGCGTCCGTGTGGTTTCTCGGCGCGGTCGCGCTGGCGGGGCTGACGCCCGCCGCCATGACATTCAACTTCCATATCCCCGCCGCCTTGATACGCCTGTTCGCCTTGACGCGCACGGCTGCCAAATATGGCGAGCGCGTTGTCGGCCACCGGGCGGCGCTCACCGATCAGGTCCTGCGTCGCTCGACGTTGTTCGCCACGATGGCCGCCGCGCCGGCGGTGCGCAGAGCCGGGTGGCAGCTCGGCAATCAGGATCGCCTCGCCGACTATCTCGATGACGTCGAGGACGTGGATTATGCACGCTTGCGCGTCGGCCTGCCGTCGGTCACCCTTGGCGTCGCCATTGCATTGCTTGTCGTGGCTACCTCTTGGCTGATCCCGCTGGCAATCGTACCCATCCTGCTCCTCATCGCGGTAAACACGGTCGGGGCCCGGTTCCTTGCCAGACGAGCCAAGTCCGATCTGGCGGCAATTCGCGAAAGCAGGCAAACGGCCTCCCGCCTGCTTGGCGCGGCGGTACAGGCCGTGGTGCCATTGCAAGGCGAACGCCGCTGGGACCCGATGCTCAACGAGCCATTTGAGGGCCACGCCAATGCCCAGGCACGCGCGTTGGTGCTTCGTCACAGGCAGACCTTGTTCGATATGTTGGCCAACTGCCTCGCGCCATGCGCCATGCTGAGCGTCCTGGTGTGCGCCTGGTTGTCGGGCCTGCGCGGCGAGGCCCTGTTGGTGCCCGCCCTCCTTGCCTTCTCCTGGCTGGCCGTCGGGGAATCCGTCTTGGGTGCATCGAAGATCGTCGTCGCCTTCGCGCGCGAGACAGCGGCGCGCGCGGCCCTGGCGAAATGGACCGTAAACGCGGACGGTTTGTCGCGCGATCACTTCCGAAAGCACATCTCGTCACTAACGCTGGACGGATTGCCGCGCCACGCCCCGGATGGCCGGCTGATTGGAAGGCCACTCAGCGCGACCTTCCACGCCAGCAGGACAACAGTCCTGCATGGTGCCAGTGGCTGCGGCAAGACCTCCCTGTTGAAGCAGATCGCCGGCTGGCTCGACGCCGGTGACGAATGCGTCCTGGGCGATGGTATTGGACTCGGTGCGGATGCGCGCCGCTCCATGAGTTGTTTCTGCCCCCACGACGCGACGATTCTCGCCGACACAGTGCGCGAGAACCTGTTTGCCCCGCACGCCAGCGACGATGAGCTGTGGCGCGCGTTGACCACTGTGGAACTTCAGGACCGTATCGGGGCGGCGGGCGGCCTGGACGGCTGGATCACGCAGGATATGCTTTCACTCGGCGAGGCACAAAGATTGAACCTCGCGCGTGCATGGCTTTCCGATATGCCCATCGTACTCCTGGACGAACCGACCGAGCATCTCGCGGCCGAACAAGGCAAGCGCATTCTCGACGCCCTGCTACACCGGTTGCGGGAGCGGATAGTAATCCTCTCCAGTCATGACGAGCTGACACCGAAAGGGTCCGCTGCGGTTCGACTGCAATGATCGCGAAAATCGCTGTGCTAGTCTAAAGTGTTTGATCCCGAGCTTTGATGGTGCATTATTTTCCTTGGAATGGAG
This sequence comes from Mesorhizobium sp. Root102, assembly GCF_001425625.1. Taxonomy (GTDB): domain Bacteria; phylum Pseudomonadota; class Alphaproteobacteria; order Rhizobiales; family Rhizobiaceae; genus Mesorhizobium. The sequence goes on from NZ_LMCP01000001.1 coordinate 764,695, forward strand.
GGATGCACTGTGGGACAGATTCTACATGGGAGCGCCACGACGACAGAGGCAGNGAGCTGACACCGAAAGGGTCCGCTGCGGTTCGACTGCAATGATCGCGAAAAATCGCTGTGCTAGTCTAAAGTGTTTGATCCCGAGCTTTGATGGTGCATTATTTTCCTTGGAATGGAGGGATGCACTGTGGGACAGATTCTACATGGGAGCGCCACGACGACAGAGGCAGTCCGTCGAGCAATACAGAATAGTGAAGAGAGCCTGAGAGCGCTTTCGAAGCGCTACGGCATCAATCAGAAGACCGTTGCCAAATGGAAGAAGCGCACGTCCGTTGCGGATCTTCCGACTGGCCCGAAAGATCCGAAATCAACGGTCCTGTCGCTTGAGGAAGAAGCAGTCATCGTGGCTTTTCGGAAGCACACACTCTTGCCGCTCGATGATTGCCTTTATGCCCTCCAGCCGACCATCCCGAACCTGACACGCTCGTCGCTGCACCGCTGCCTGCAGCGCCATGGCATTGGACGCCTGCCGGATGTCGAGGGCGACAAGCCTGCAAAGAAGACATTCAAATCCTACCCGATCGGCTATTTTCACATCGACATTGCTGAAGTCCAGACCGCCGAAGGCAAGCTCTATCTCTTCGTTGCGATCGACCGGACATCAAAGTTCGCCTATGTCGAACTGCACGAGAAGGCGGGCAAGATGGCTGCGGCACAGTTCCTGCGCAATCTCATCGCAACCCTTCCCTATGCCATCCACACAGTGCTGACGGACAACGGCATCCAGTTCACCAACCAGGAACGGCATCGCTATGCCTTCGTCCACATCTTCGACCGTGTCTGCAACGAACATGAGATCGACCACAGGCTCACGAAGATCAAGCATCCCTGGACCAACGGCCAGGTCGAGCGCATGAACCGAACCATCAAGGA
>NZ_LMCP01000002.1 GCF_001425625.1 Mesorhizobium sp. Root102
AATCCCCGCTGAAAAAACGCAGGGTAAGGGTCAAACATGGGTCAATTCTCGATGGAAATATCCTGGGTTGCCGGGTCAGTTCTCAGTGGCAATCAACAACAGGCGCTTTGCCGGCGATCTATTGGCCGACGAGGGTGGCACGGGGGGCCGGGGCGCGTGCCTATTATCCGATTGGGTTCACGATTATCTGCAGTGAACATTCCGACCCCCTCAGGTCCGCGTTCAGGTGCCCGTCGAGACAGCCTTGGCCTTGACGATCCTGCCCATGAGGCGGTTGATCCGGGCCTCTTCACGATACGCCAGAACCCGCTCAGGGTTGTCCTTGCGCCATCGTCGAGCCGCTTCGATCTTCCTCGCCCTGAAGGCAGGGTCGGATCGATAAAGGCTGTTCTCGCGCTCTCGGGCCGGCTCCGGGTTGTCGAAGTAGGCGGCTCTGCTCCGAGCCCTCAAGGCATCCTCATCGGGCCGTTGATAGGACTTGTTGTATTCCTTCAGGTAAGCCTTGCGGGCCTCTGCGGCTTCTTCCTTCGAGGCAAACTTGCGCCTCGGCATCGTGTACTTTCGCTTCGGTCGTTCAGACGACATGGTCCTTTTGAATGATGGGTCCGCTGTTGACCAGAACCACCCCCTCGAAGCCGACGAGTGGTCGGGTAGGGAGAACTCCCCGGTCCATGTATCGACTGGAGCCAATCTGCGGGGAACAGCGAGGACCGTGCAGACGGAGGAGGTGGTTCTGGTCAAGAGCGAACGACGATTGAGCAGCTATCCGAAGCTGGCCACAGCGGAACCGTAGGAGAAGGACCGACATCCTCGGTTCGGAACCCGATGGAGACCCTTGCAAGTCTCGACACCGGCAACCACCCACGCATGTGGCCAGCTTCGGATAGATGTTCATGTTGAATACGATTGGGAGGCTTCTTCAGCCGATGGCTTGCAGGGACGACTACGGACTTGTGCAGCCTCGGGTCACGTCAAGGTCCCGTTGAGGAAGTCGATCAGGTGTCACTGAGAGGGCACCTCGGGATCATGGTCAGGTCTCCTCTCGGGTAGCACCTTCAAGCTGGATGGATCAGTGACTACTCTGTCCTTGTTCCACTTCAGGTCAGCTCTCTTCCTCCCCTGACCCCTCCCTATAGGTGAATGCAGAGAACTCTGGGTGAAGCAATAGGTGGATGATCAGGTGAACCGGGAGGACAGAGACAGCCCGAGGGCCACTCATATCATGTGAGGGGATTAACTCTCATGAGGTCAGGAAGCCACGAGGACCGTCTCCTATCACGTGGGGGGATTAACTCGCCCAGTCGATCAGTCGAGACACCGGCACCCGGCTACGCCTTGTCCCGCAGAGAGGCGTCTGATGATCCCCGGTGTAGGACACCAGCAAGACGCTGAACGGGCTTCTGGAGGCGTTACCGCGCATCGTTCTGAGGGTTTCTGAAGGCGAACCCTGGAGATCGAACCTACGAGCGTCGTAGCCCTTTATCGGATGAAGGCTTTCTGTCGCCGACAGAAAAGTGCAGCTCAGGGGCAGGGATCGGATCAGTCCCCTTTTCATAACCCATGGCGTCAGGAGGGGCGTTCGGTGTTCCCTAGTTAGGGCCGACGCCTGCGGCCTCTTGCTGGCGGATGAACTCCCCGATCTTACCCTTTCGTTGCGCTTCCGAGAGTGATAACGTGGTGTTTCCGTGCATAGATTAAGCCTTTGAATTAGCGGGCATTTTTCGTCTATGTCGACAGGGCGCCGACAAGCAATGATCCGAAATGGCTGAGCAACAAAGTTTTGAATTCACTTTTCCAGAGCCGACTTTACCACAGCTTTGGACTCCAGACGACATTTTCAATGCTTGCGATTTCGACACTATCAGGCGCTTCAAGGAAGACCACCGCGTAGAGCGTAAGCGCGTGACTGTCAGCCAGCGCGACCTTGTCGACTACCTTTCGATGTGGGCGAACACGCAACCTTCCGGCGGAATCGTGTTTATAGGCATCGGCAACGATGGGGAAATAATAGGCTGCAAGGCGTCCGAAGAGTCCCATCGCAATGATTTACGTGCTGTTCGAAGGCTCTGTTCCGACGCTCGTGTTGAGTTCAAGGATGTTGCCGTCACCAACTCAAAGGACGCCGACGATTTTGTCATCGTGATGCGGGTTTATTACCGGGAAGACAAACTCGTAGAGACCGATTTTGGCGAGGCTTTCGTAAGAGAGGGTTCGGAAAAGCGGCGCTTGACGGAGGCTGAGAAGCGGGAAATTCGCCTCCAAAAAGGTGAACTTGATGTTGAGTCCGAAGCGATCACTGCCCTTAAGTTTCCGCAGGATTTCGACAGCGCCCTTATGGACGAGTTTCGACGCCAGTATGTGGCGAAGAGAAGGCTGGAGCGCCAGTATTCCGTAACCGATGTTTTGGCCTTGTGTAAGCTAGGGAAGCAGCGCGCAAGCGGCTTCGAACCGAACCTTGCATGTGCGCTTCTCTTTGCGAATGACCCTCGTGCCGTGGTGCCCGGCGCGTTCATACGGGTCATTCGCTACCACGGGATAGAAGAACGATTTGGGCAAAGTCAAAATGTCCTGTCGGATGAATTCTTCGACGGCCCTCTAGCCACGCAACTGGTCAATGCCGAGACCTACATTAACTCCCAGGTGCGGAGCTTTATTCGCCTTGGCGTTGATGGTCGGTTCCAAAACAATCCCGAGTACCCCAAGACGGTATGGCTTGAAGCGATTGTCAACGCGATCATGCACCGGTCTTACAACCTGAAGAACATGAATATCTTCGTGAAGATGTTTGAGGACCGGATGGTGATTGAATCGCCGGGCGCGTTCATGCCGCCGACCACGGCAGCGACCGTCTACGAATCTCACAACCCGCGAAATCCAAATCTCATGTGGGCGATGTTCTATTTCAATCGTGTCCAATGTGCCTACGAAGGCACACGACGAATGCGTGAAGAGATGAGACACGCAAACCTTCCAGATCCGATTTTCGATCAAATGCAGATCGGCACTTTCAAGATAATCGTAACGCTTAAGAACAACGTCGAGCATCGGAAATTCTACATCCGCTCTGAGGCCGCACACGCGATCAACCCAGAGATATATGAGACACTGACAGAAAGCGAAAAACTGATCGTCAACTATTTGGCAGATCAGAAAAAGGTGACGGTGAAGGATGCAGGATTGGTGATTGGGCGAGACTGGCGCGGCGCTAGTGCCGTCCTTACGTCATTGGAGAGCAAGGGCGTTGTAGAGCGAACGGCGGGGAAGTACCGCAGCAGGCATCGGTACTACTATCTGAAGCGCCCCTTGAAGCAGTGATGCGAGCCGGTGCCGGAGGTTCCCCGAGCAGCCGATTACACTCACTTGTTTGAAGGGGATAATCCCCTTCATTTATTTTCCACGACCATCCAAAAGCGGCTGAAGAACACGTCCTGCACCCGCTTGATTAAGGAGCCTCTCAGGCTTCCCCCAAGATCGTCTTCAGCATCGCCTTCAAGCGACTGCTGTTAGCCACCGGCAGCTCGCAGCGCATCAGTGGCAATCTGCAGCCACGCATCCACGCCACCTCCGTAACCCTCTCGGGCCTCGCCCTTGGTGTGCCCGAGGAGCCGGTCTCGGACGCTGTCCTGCACCCCAGCCAGATCGAGCTTGTCGGCCATACGGTGCCGCAATGAATGCGCGGGGCCAATCTTCGGGTCCTTGACGACTGCCCTGACGTGCTTGCTCAGGATCGCTGAACAGGACGCCGGGCCACCCTCGCGGCAGTAGGCGGGGAACAAGGCGGTTTCGCCCTTGGCTGCCTTCACAGCCTGCTTAGCGGCCACCAGAGCGTCACCGAGGAGAGGGACCCTTCGGCGTGATGCCATGGTCTTGACGCGCCTGTCGTCGTGCCACTCTACTTCTATGTGCGGGACCGCGTGATCGAGGAAGACATCCTTGACACGAAGCCCGGCGACCTCAGCGAGGCGACATCCGGTGCCTTCGAGGATGCGCCAGATGTGACCGAGGGTTTCACTGGCGTGGCCATCTACGCGCTGCCGTACCATCTTGACCTCCGCATCGGTGTAGGGCCGGCGCTTGTCCCGGTCGGGCTCGGCCTTGTCCTTGTCACCGACCTCCAGACCCATGAACGGGTTCTTGCAGGAGAGGTCGAACTCTTTAAGAGCGTGGTTGATGGCGGCCCGCACCACATTGAGATAGCGGTCCACCGAGGTGGCGCTGCGCCCATCGAGCATGTGATCGCGGACTTCCTTGGCGTCTTGGCGCTTCAGGCTGTCGAGCGTCCTGCTCAGTTCCACGGCCTCGGCTACCAGCCGGAAGACCCGCTCCAGTTCGAGACCCTTCTTCCGGTCATCCTTCACGCGCTCGGTGAGGTAGAGCCGCTTGGCATCTTCGAGCGTCGGCTCGGGTTTCCTGTCGGGGACGACCAAGGCGCGGTAGAGGTCAGCCTGTCCGGTCGCCTCCAGATGATCCGCCATGACGTCGACCTCGTCGGGGTCCGTCAGGTTCCACTCAGCGACGTGTCGGGTTGCCCATCGATACCGCTCAAGCTCTGTCTTGGCGATACCTGGCTGTGCTGATGATGCAGTCGCCGGGGCGCGCAGCTTCCTCATCGCATCAACGATGGACCGCTCGACCGCAGCGTGGACCTTCGGGTAAGCTCTCAGGGCCTCCGCTTCGGTCCTGCCAAGGGGCTCTAGGAACTCCCTTTTGCCGATGACCGGGCGTAGTTTGTCGGGGACGATGCGGCGATAACGCCACCCAGCTTTGCCGCGTTTCTGGAGGTAATTCACTTCGACCAACATTCCGATTTGTATCCCGCTCTGTATCTCGGGATGTATCTCGGGGGAAGCTGGGACCCTTGAAAACCTTAGGATTGCTGGCTTTCAGTGTGGAAAGTGGCTCCCCGGGCCGGATTCGAACCAGCGACCAACCGGTTAACAGCCGGTTGCTCTACCACTGAGCTACCGGGGAACGGAGGCTCTTATGTGAGTGGCGCAGCCTATAGCTGCCCTTTTCGGCTTTGCAAAGAAGCATTTCGCATTTTTCCGAGGCTTTTTCGCATAGGCGTTTCTCGCAATCGTCGATGGATGCCCTCATATTAGCCGTCTTGGCAGGGGGCAGGGAACCGAATGCGCGGCTGCGGCTTGGTTTAACGATGCTCCTGAACGATCAAAACGGGTCAATCTTTCGAGACGATGACAGCACAGGACAATCAGATGCCGGCGCGAAAAATCTCGGTTTTCGGGCGTGAGTTCAAAATGCCGCGTTCGCGCGGACTCAGAATCACCATCGGTTTCCTGCTGACCATCGGCGGCATCCTCGGTTTCCTGCCGATCCTCGGCTTCTGGATGGTTCCGCTCGGATTGCTCGTGCTGTCCTATGAATTCGCCATGGTTCGGCGCCACCGACGCCGCTTTGTCGTCTGGTGGGAACGGCGCCGCCGACCGGATTGACGTCGATAGCGCAAGGTGCGCGCTTCAGCGGCTGGCGTGCTCTTCCAATGCATCGTGGATTTGCTTGAGAATCGCCGCGGCCGAGGCAAGCCTTGCCCGGTCGTGCGGCGAAAGGCTGCTCGCACCTTCGATGGACAGGCGGTCGATGGCGTGGTGCAAAAGCTCTCCGCACCGCGACAGGGACAGGCCGGACGGCGCGTTCTTGTCCTTTACCACAGTTGCCTGGTGCATCGCTTTGCCTCCTGGCGTGCTCAACGCGTGGGCCGTTGATGCGTTTCTTCCGGCGGTTGGTCATGCTTAACAATCGGCTAATATGCCGTTGTGTTGCCTGGGTAATGAGGATTTGACGGATGCTGTCCGCACTCGCGCCGAGGAAACCGTTCGGAATGCACGGTGGCCGCTTGACGGCATTTTCGCCGCAACCTATTGGAACCGGGTGGAACGCCGGGAGCAACGAGGCCTCGTGGCGGAGTGGTTACGCAGAGGACTGCAAATCCTTGCACCCCGGTTCGATTCCGGGCGAGGCCTCCAATGCCCGGGCCCCCGCGCAGCAGCGCTGGGGCCTGAAGTTCCTGACGTAATGAACCGCGGTTCTGGCGCGGCAAGCGGATTGGTTGGGACATGAGCGCTGATTTCTCCGAGCTTCGCGTCAAAATGGTCGATGGTCAGGTTCGCACCACCGATGTGACCAGCGCGCCGCTGATCGACGCCATGCTTGTCGTCCCAAGAGAGGTCTTTGTCGGCGCCGCCCAGCGCGATCTCGCCTATATCGACGAGGACATCCGCATTGCCGCAGGCGCTGACGGCGCGCGCTACCTGATGGAAGCCTCGCCGCTGGCCAAGCTGATCCAACTGGCCGAGATCAACCCGACCGATTCGGCGCTCGATGTCGGCTGCGGCACGGGCTACGCCTCGGCCATCCTGTCGCGGCTGGCCGGATCCGTGGTCGCGCTCGAAAGCGATTCGGCGCTGGCCGAAACCGCCAGATCGACGCTTTCGTCGCTTGGCTGCGGCAATGTGACCGTTGTCCAGGGGGTATTGCCGCAAGGGCATGCAGCCCAGGCTCCATATAATGTCATCTTTGTCGGCGGCAGCGTCGCGGAAGTGCCGGCCCCGCTGCTCGACCAGCTTGCCGAAGGTGGCCGACTCGTCGCCGTCGAAGGACAGGGCAATTCCGGCGTGGCCCGACTTTTTTTCAAAGCGGGGGGGGTTGTAACCGGAAGACGCGCGTTTAATGCGGCAATTAAGCCACTACCGGGATTCGAACGCATTCGTGCCTTCGAATTCTGAATGATTTTGCCTTGCAGGAGAGGCGTTGTCATGGTCGCTTGCATTTGAACGATCATTGCTGATCCCAGACTGGGGGCACTTTGGGGCTGAGCAGCAGGGAACATGAAACACGCCGCTACAGCTGCTCAAAGGAGAAGCTGGCGCGGCGCAGTTCCCATGGAAACGAATGAGGGTTTAACCGTGCCGTCTGTACGCAAGTCATTTTTCACCGCCGTCCTCGTTTCGGCGACCATGCTGTCCCCACTGGCCGCTTCGGCCGAAAGCATCTCCGGCGCGCTTGCAAAGGCATATCAGTACAATTCTTCGCTTAATTCGGCCCGTGCCGGCGTTCGTGTCACCGATGAGGGCGTCGCCATCGCCAAGTCGGGCTGGCGCCCGACCGTCACCGGCTCGGCGAATATCGACTACTCCAGCAGCCATCTCAACGGCACCAACTCAAGCGTGCGGCTGACCACCGGCAATTTTGGCGTCCAGATCAATCAGACGCTGTTCGATGGTTTTCAGACCAGGAACAATGTTGCTGCCGCCGAAGCACAGGTCCGCGCTTCGGTCGAAAGCCTTCGCAACACCGAAGAGGGCATCCTGTTCAGCGCCGCTCAGGCCTATATGAACGTGATTCGCGACCGGCAGATCGCCGTGCTGACCGAGCAGAACCTGCAGTTCCTGACCGAAACGGCGCGCGCGGCACGTTCGCGCTTCGAGGTTGGCGAAGGCACACGCACCGACGTGGCGCAGGCCGACGCTTCGAGGGCGGCCGCCGTGGCATCGCTGAGTGCTGCCCGGGCGCAGGCATTGGCAAGTGCGGCACTCTACCGCCAGATCGTCGGCGACGAACCTGGCAAGCTCAAGGGCGCTTCGCCGGTGGCAAAGCTGTTGCCGTCGAGCCTTGCCGCCGCTGTCGGGGTGGCCTCGAACGAGCATCCAGCCATCCTTGCCACCCAGCACCTGGTTGATGCCGCCGCGTTTTCGGTGAAGTCGGCCGAAGGTGCGCTGCTGCCGCAACTGTCGGCATCCGCTGGCGTTTCGAGCGCTTATCGCAATACCTCGCCCTTGCCGGGCGTCGGTTCGCAGGACGGCACGACAAATTCGGCCAGTGTCGGGGCAACGCTGACCATCCCGATCTATTCCGGTGGGCGCACCTCGGCGATCGTGCGCCAGGACAAGGAATCTCTCAGTCAGGCCCGCATCGAGGTCGACGTCAGCCGCGACCAGGTCCGCCAGGCCGTCACCGCCGCCTGGACCGAGTATACCGCCGCGCAGCAAAGCCTCGCGGCCAACAGGCAAGTGATCGAGGCAGCGAAGCTGGCACTGAGCGGCGTCATCGAAGAACGCAATGTCGGCCAGCGCACCACACTCGATGTCCTCAACGCACAGGCAACGGTCATCACCGCCGAGATCAACCAGGCCGGCTTTGAACATGATGTGGTGGTGGCGAGCTACGCCATCCTGCAGGCGACAGGTCGTCTGTCCGTCGATCGCCTTGGCCTGCAGGTGACAAAATACAAGCCTGAAGAGCACTACAACGCAGTCAAGGACAAGTGGTACGGCCTGCGCACGCCGGACGGCCGCTGAGGGCGTTCGGCCCGGACTTTGCCGTCTTCCCGTTTGAGCGCGCTTTTTTTGCCCCGCTGCTCTTGTGTTCGGGATCGCGCTAATCTGTTGAAATCCCACAAGTCCCCAGATTGGGGATTCTCGTGCGGCGCTCCGTCGGTTACGCTGTCGCCATGATTCGATCCGGCTTTGCCGGAGCGGAAACCCACAGGGGTCACAAAGGCGGCGGATGTGACGATGGCAACGGCAAGCAGCGCACAGCGCGAACCTTCCATGGAAGAGATACTGGCTTCCATCAGGCGGATCATCGAGGACAGCGACGGCGGCCGCAAGCAGCCGGGCGATGCCGATGAACTGCTCCAGGATCTGGAGCCGGCGTCGAACGCCGCCGCAGCCCCCGACGTCGAAGCATTTCGTGCCGACCTGCATGCGGCTCCCGAGGTCAGGAAGCCGGTGACGCTGGCGGGAGTCCAGGGACAGTTACCTGCGGTCGAGCCGGTGATCGCGCGCATGGAAACGCCGGTGCGCCCCGATCCCACCCCGGCAAGGCCATCGATGACACTTGCCGAGGTCAGCGCCCGTGTTGCGGCCGAGCCGGCCACTGTCGACGCACCAGCACCGCGTCCTGTCCTTGCCACCGACGCCCCCGTCGCCGACTGGCGGCGCGAGATCGCCGCGGTTGGCGAGCAGGCGAGGGCGGTGCCGGACAGGGGAGAGGCACGCAAGTCGGTTGCCCAGCCGCCGGTGGACAATTTCAGGGACGAGCCGGCCACGGACCCGGTCATCGAGCCGTCTCGTCCCGATGCAAGCGTGTTGCGGCCGGTGGCGGCCAGCGACGCGCCGCGTCCGGCGATCGTTTCCGAGCACACCGGCCGGCAGGTCGCCGCCGCCTTTGGTGAGCTCTCCGATGCGTTTGCCAGCCGCAGCAAGAAGACATTCGACGAGATGGCAGAAGAGATGCTGCGGCCGATGCTGCAGGATTGGCTCGACAACAATCTGCCGACACTGGTCGAAAGGCTGGTGCGCGAGGAGATCGAGCGCGTGGCGCGCGGGGCGTAGTAGTTCCCCATACCGATTGCCCAGGAGAAACGGCGCCTTCGTGGCGCCGTTTCTCTTCGGTGAGGTCAGTTCGCGCTGGTGGCGAAGCAGATGAGGTTTCCGTCGGGATCCTTGACGATGAACGTGCGGGCGCCCGACGGTGCGGTTCGCAACGTCTGGCGGAACGGCCCGTTGCCGCCTTGTCCCGTTGAAATGTTCATGGTCACGCCTATTTGACGTCGAGTGTCCAAGACAGCCCTTGCGGTTGACTTGGCCAATACCTTCCGATTTACACCGGACCAGCAAAACTCCCGACAGCGCGGACCATTTTCCCATGCTTGAAAAGACCTACGACGCAAAAACCGTCGAGCCGAAGATCGCCAAAGTATGGGAAGAGGCCGACGCGTTTCGCGCCGGTGCCGGGGCGGAGGAGGGGGCCGAGGCCTTCACCATCGTCATCCCGCCGCCGAACGTTACCGGTTCGCTGCATATGGGGCACGCGCTCAACAACACGCTGCAGGACATATTGGTGCGCTTCGAGCGCATGCGCGGCAAGAACGTCTTGTGGCAGCCGGGCATGGACCATGCCGGCATCGCCACGCAGATGGTGGTCGAGCGTCAACTTATGGAGAAGCAGATCCATCGCCGCGACCTTACCCGCGAACAGTTCATCGAGAAAGTGTGGGAGTGGAAGGCCGAATCCGGCGGCGCGATCTTCAACCAGCTGAAGCGGCTCGGCGCTTCGGCCGACTGGTCACGCGAACGCTTCACCATGGACGAAGGCCTGTCCAAGGCCGTGCTCGAAGTGTTCGTCACGCTCTACAAAGAAGGGCTGATCTACAAGGACAAGCGCCTTGTGAACTGGGATCCCAAGCTGCTGACCGCGATCTCCGATCTCGAGGTCGAGCAGCAGGAGGTCAACGGCAATCTCTGGCACTTCCGCTATCCCATCGAGGGTGAGGTCTTCGACCCGGAAAATCCGAAAACCTTCATCACCGTGGCGACGACTCGTCCCGAGACGATGCTGGGCGACACGGCCGTCGCCGTGCACCCTGACGACGAGCGCTTCCGGCATCTGGTCGGCAAGAACATCGTTCTGCCGATCGTCGGCCGCAGGATTCCTGTGGTGGCGGATGAGTATTCCGATCCGGAAAAGGGTTCGGGAGCGGTGAAGATCACGCCGGCGCACGACTTCAACGACTTCGAGGTCGGCAAGCGCCACAAGCTGCCGGCGATCAACATCCTCACCACGGAGGCGGCGGTGAGCCTCAGGGAAAATGAGGATTTCCTTGCCGGCCTCGAGGTGACGCCGGAGCGCCAGGCGGTCTGGGATGAACTCGACGGCCTCGACCGCTTCGTTGCGCGCAAGAAGATCGTCGAGCTGATGGAAGAGGGCGGCTTCCTCGAAAAGGTCGAGCCACATCGCCACGCGGTGCCGCATGGTGATCGCGGCGGTGTGCCGATCGAGCCGTTCCTGACCGAGCAGTGGTATGCCAACGCGGCGGAACTGGCCAAGCCGGCGATTGCCTCGGTGCGCGAAGGCCGCACGAACTTCGTGCCGAAGAACTGGGAAAAGACCTATTTCGACTGGATGGAGAACATCCAGCCCTGGTGCATCTCGCGCCAGCTGTGGTGGGGTCACCAGATCCCGGCCTGGTACGGGCCGGACGGGCGCGTCTTCGTCGAGAAGACAGAGGAAGAGGCCCTTGGCGCGGCGATCGAATACTATCTGGCACTGGAAGGCCCATGGAAGGCCTGGGTCGAGGACAAGCTCGAGAACTACAAGCCGGGCGAGATCCTGACCCGCGACGAGGATGTGCTCGACACCTGGTTCTCGTCGGCGCTGTGGCCGTTCTCGACCTTGGGATGGCCCGATGAGACGCCCGAGCTGAAGACCTACTATCAGACCGACGTGCTGGTGACAGGCTTCGACATCATCTTCTTCTGGGTCGCCCGCATGATGATGATGGGCCTGCACTTCATGGACGAGGAGCCGTTCCACACCGTCTATGTCCATGCGCTGGTGCGCGACAAGAACGGGCAGAAGATGTCGAAGTCGAAAGGCAACGTCATCGACCCGCTCGATCTCATCGACGAATACGGTGCCGATGCGCTGCGCTTCACCCTGACGGTGATGGCGGCGCAAGGCCGCGACGTGAAGCTCGACCCGGCACGCATCGCCGGCTATCGCAATTTCGGCACCAAGCTTTGGAACGCGACGCGCTTTGCCGAGATGAACGAGGTCGCGCGCAATGACGAATTCTGGCTGAACGACGCCAAGCTGGCCGTCAACCGCTGGATCCTGACCGAGCTGACGCGGGCCGCGCGAGAGATCACGGACGGCATCACTTCATACCGCTTCAACGAGGCGGCAGGCGCTGCCTACCGCTTCGTCTGGAACCTGTTCTGCGACTGGTATCTGGAACTGCTGAAGCCGGTGTTCATGGGTACCGACGAGGCGGCCAAGGCCGAAAGCCGCGCCTGCGTCGCCTTCGTGCTCGACGAGATCTACAAGCTGCTGCATCCGATGATGCCGTTCATGACCGAGGAACTGTGGGCGCAGACCGCAGGCGAAGGCAAGGAACGGTCGTCGCTGCTGTGTCATGCCGCGTGGCCGTCACCGGACTTCGAAGACGCGGATGCCGCCGCCGACATCAACTGGCTGGTCGACCTCGTCTCCGGCATCCGCTCGGTGCGCTCGGAGATGAACGTGCCGCCGGCAGCCATCGCACCGCTGGTCGTGGTCGGCGCCAACGCTGTGACACGCGAACGGCTCGTTCGCGAGGAATCCGCGATCAAGCGGCTGGCGCGGATCGGCGACATCTCGCTCGCCGATATCGCGCCAAAGGGTTCGGCGCAGATCGTGCTCAACGAGGCGACGATCTGTCTGCCGCTTGGCAGCCTGATCGATCTTGCCGCCGAGGCGGCGCGGCTGCAGAAGGAACTGGCCAAGGTGACCGAGGAAATCGCGCGCTTGCACAAGAAGCTGTCGAACGAAAGATTCGTCGCCAGCGCGCCGGCCGAGATCGTCGATGCCGAGCGCGAAAAGCTCGCTGAGTACCGCGATGCGCAGGACAAGCTATCGGTGGCGTTGACCCGGGTTCGTGATGCCGGGTGAGGGATAGATTCGCTAGACTTTAGCCCTCTCCAAATGCCGGTTTTTTGCCTCCAAAATCGGCATTCCGTTGCGTTAATTTTGATGTAAACGGGAGTTTTTGCCCCATTGTTGCCATAATGTAACAATGGGGCCCGTGGCCCTTAAAAAAGCACTGTTTTCGAGCCTTTTTAGGCGGTTGTTCTCCTTTTTTTCGGACGATACCCCCGCATGGGCCGTTTTTCGCCCTTGCTGTACCCGGTTGCATTTTTTCGAAAATGCGCCTGGCGAATACGTACATGTACGCCCTTGAATTCGTTATTGCACCGTTAACCTGAATTGGTTCTAGCTTGATGCACTCGAATTCGGGGAGAACATCTCATGATTATTCTGCGACTGAAAGCACTGCTGGGGGCGGGGTGCTGTTCGCTGGCTTTGATCGGGACGGCGCACGCCGGTGGGTTGGAGCGCGGCGGTTACGACATCGATCTTTTGTTTGACCCGGCTCCGTTCGCGACCGAAGCGGAATCGACCTATGTGATGCCGCAGCGCAAACTCAAGAATGCGGTGGACACGGACCCGAACGACGGGGATGTGACATTCCTCGGTAGCACGGCGAAGGACAGCGAGAGCTATTGGGTCCCGCGCATCGGCGTCAAGGCGCAGATCGTCCAGGGTGTCGACTGTATGTTCGACTATTCCCAGCCTTGGGGCGCACATACAAATCCGGGTCTGTGGGCCGGTTCCGAGTCCAACATGGAAACCGACATCAAGAGCAACAACTACGCCACGACTTGCTCCTACAAAATGGATGCGGGCAAAGGCCAGGTTCGCTTCATTGGCGGTGTCTATTACCAGGAAGTCTATGGCTTCAAGCAAGACCTGGTATCGCCTCTGGTGCCGGATTTCCAGGGAACCGGTCGGGTGGATCTCAAAGGCACCGGCTGGGGGTGGCGCGCCGGCATCGCCTACGAAATCCCTGAGATCGCGCTGCGTGCCAGCCTCGTCTACAATTCGCGGGTCAAGCTCGACAATATCTCGGGCACGCTGGACCTGACGCATGTTGGCAGTGTCGTGCTCCCGATCTACGGTGCGACAGAGTACATGCCGGATACGGTGGAATTGAAGTTGCAGTCGGGCATTGCGCCCGGTTGGCTTGCCTTTGGTTCGCTCAAGTGGGTCAACTGGAGCCTGCTGCAGAGTGTTCCGATTTGTGTCCAAGGTACTCCCGCTTCGGATTGCGTTACGGGTGATACTCTGCATTCAGGCCAGATCACCTCGCTGGATTTGATGTACCGCGACGGCTGGACCGTCACCGGCGGCATCGGCCACAAGTTCAATGATCAGTGGAGCGCCGCCGGCCAGCTTTCATGGGATCGCGGCACTTCACACGGCTATGGCTCGCAGACCGATACCTGGACTGTGGGCGGTGGTGTCGCCTATACACCGAAGCCCAATATCGAAGTTCGTCTGGCCGGTGCGATTGGCGTGCTGACCAGCGGCCATTCGGGAACAGTGAATGGCGAAAACGGCTATGTGGCCGGCGAGGAAGTCAGCTATGATTTCGGCAACGATCTGGTCACGGCAATTTCGGGTGGCCTCAAGATCAAGTTCTAAGTCTCGGAAAAGTATAACAAAAGGCCGGGCATCGCCCGGCCTTTTTCGTTTGAGTTCGTGCTGCCCCGCGATTGTCTCAGCCAAGCTGCGTTGCATACGAGCCGCGCCGCTTTCGCCTCGTGCGATTGTGACGTTTTGGCAACACTTTCTGAACAACCCCTGCGCTAGAAGTCAGGCTGAGGAAATTGCCCATTTCCCGCCATAAACCCGGCGCACCTCGATCTTGTCTCGGGACACGCGCCAAAAGGCTCGGCGATGGGGCAGGCCGCACCGCCCGCGGCAAGGAAGAGTATGGACGCCAGAGTCATCTCCAAGGCCAAGCTGCCCAGTCGCCATGTGACCGTCGGTCCGGCGCGTGCGCCGCACCGTTCCTATCTCTATGCGATGGGCCTGTCGGCGGCCGAGATCGCGCAGCCGCTGGTCGGCGTCGCGTCCTGCTGGAATGAGGCGGCGCCCTGCAACATCTCACTGATGCGCCAGGCACAGGTGGTCAAGAAGGGCGTCGCGGCCGCCAGCGGCACGCCGCGCGAATTCTGCACCATCACAGTGACCGACGGCATCGCCATGGGCCATCAGGGCATGAAGTCGTCGCTGGTGTCGCGCGAGGTCATCGCCGATTCGGTCGAACTCACCATGCGCGGCCATTGCTACGATGCGCTGGTTGGCCTGGCCGGCTGCGACAAGTCGCTGCCCGGCATGATGATGGCCATGGTGCGTCTCAACGTGCCATCGATCTTCATCTATGGCGGTTCGATCCTGCCCGGCAGCTATCGCGGCCGCCAGATCACCGTGCAGGACGTGTTCGAGGCGGTCGGCCAGCACTCGGTCGGCACGATCGACGATGCCGAACTGCTTGAAATCGAGCAAGCCGCCTGTCCGTCGGCCGGCTCCTGCGGCGCCCAGTTCACCGCCAACACCATGGCCACCGTCGCCGAGGCGATCGGCCTGGCGCTGCCCTACTCCTGCGGCGCGCCGGCACCCTACGAGATGCGCGACCGTTTCAATTTCGCCTCGGGCGAAAAGATCATGGAACTGATCGCGAAGAATATCCGGCCGCGCGACATCGTCACGTTGAAGGCGCTGGAAAACGCGGCGACCGTGGTGTCGGCAACCGGCGGCTCGACCAACGCGGCACTGCATCTGCCGGCGATCGCGCATGAGGCCGGCATCAAGTTCGACCTGTTCGACGTGGCGAAGATCTTCGAGAAGACGCCCTACATCGCCGACCTCAAGCCGGGTGGCAAATATGTCGCCAAGGACATGTTCGAGGCCGGCGGCATTCCGCTGTTGATGAAGACGCTGTTCGACCACGGTTATCTGCATGGCGACTGCATGACCGTGACTGGCCGCACTTTGGCCGAAAACATGCAGCACGTTGCCTGGAATGAACACCAGGATGTGGTCCGCCCGGCCAACAGACCCATTACCCAAACCGGCGGTGTCGTGGGCTTGAAGGGAAACCTTGCCCCCGAAGGCGCGATCGTGAAAGTCGCGGGCATGGCGGAGTTGAAGTTCTCCGGCCCGGCGCGCTGCTTCGATTCGGAAGAGGAATGTTTCGAGGCGGTGACGCATCGCAACTACAGGGAAGGCGAGGTTCTCGTCATCCGCTACGAAGGGCCGCGCGGCGGTCCCGGCATGCGCGAGATGCTGTCGACGACGGCAGCGCTGTACGGCCAGGGCATGGGCGGCAAGGTGGCGCTGATTACCGACGGGCGCTTCTCGGGCGCGACGCGCGGTTTCTGCATCGGCCATGTCGGGCCCGAGGCAGCCGTGGGCGGTCCGATCGGGCTGCTCAGGGATGGCGACGTGATCTCGATCGACGCGGTGAACGGCACGATCGAGGTGGCGTTGTCCGATAGCGAACTGGCGGCGAGGGCAAAGACCTGGAAGGCGCGCACGACCGACTATCAGTCGGGCGCGATATGGAAATATGCACAGACGGTAGGGCCGGCGCGCGATGGCGCGGTGACCCATCCGGGCGGTGCGAAAGAAACACATTGCTATGCGGACATCTGAGTTGTTGAGGTCGTCTGTCTTTTCGGCACTGGTCGTGATCGCCACTTTTGGCGCGACCTTTGGCGCCGTGGGCCAGGCCATGGCCTTCGACGACAAGGTGTTCGACGACAAGACCGGCGTGAAGCCGCAATCCAGCCCCTGGGCGGTGTTCCAGTTCGGCTTCTCCGCCTATAAGAACGGCCACAAGGAACAGGCCGCCGAGGCCTATAAATACGCCGCCGAGAACGGCCAGATCGGTGCCACCTGGAAGCTTGCCCGCATGTATGCCGAGGGCGATGGCGTGGCGCGCGACGACTATGAGGCGTTCAAGTTCTTCTCGGAAATCGTCGACCAGGATGTCGAGCCCGGCTCGCCCGAGGAAAGCTATGTCTCCGACGCGCTGGTGGCGCTTGGCGACTATCTGCGCAAGGGTATTCCCGGCAGCCCGGTTACCGAGAACGAGGTCGCGGCCCAGGAATATTACATGCGCGCCGCCGCCAACTATCGCAATCCCAACGCGCAGTTCGAAATGGGGCAGATGTTCCTGAAGGGCGAGGGCGGCGTGAAGGCCAGCGTCAGGCAGGCCGGGCGCTGGTTCCAGCTCGCTGCCGAAAAGGGCCATGCCGGCGCCCAGGCGACACTGGGCCACCTGTTGTTCCAGAGCGGCAAGATCGTTCGTGGCCTGGCGATGATGACGGCAGCGCTCGAACGCGCTTCGCCTGCCGATCAGCCCTGGATCCGCGGCATGCAGGAGGAGGCATTCGCCACTGCCGGCGAAGCCGACCGCCGCACCGCGATCTCGCTGGCTGATGACATCCTTACCAAGGGCAACAACGCGGACCAGTAGTTTTGCAGCCGCGCTGGCCTCACCCAACAGCACTCTATTTCGATCTTGATCAGTGCGCGCTCGGCTCCGTCGGCACCATGCTGGGAGCCGGCGTCGAGATCGGCGTGGCGTGCGGGTGCGGCGCAATCGTGTTTGCGGGGCAGCTGTCCGCGACCTTCGTCCACGAGGTGTTGTTGAGCACCAGGTCGCAGCGGGCCAGATGGCTCTGGTCGGCAACCGTCAGGCAGGCGACCTGGCCAAGCTGGTAGGATTTTCCATTGGCCAGGCATTCCTGGTCGGCAAATGCCGCCGCAGGAGCGGCCAGGACAAATGCCAGGCCGATCGGACAAATAGAAAATCGAATGGTCATGGGAACCCCAGCCGCCATGCTGGCCCGCAACCAACGGCGCAAAATGGGGCGATGTGAGGGTTTAACGCAGTCAGGCAGGTTGCAGCGCTAGATCAATCGCCACCGGCACGTGATCGGAAGGCTTTTCCCAGGCACGCACATGCTTTTCGATCGAAGCCGATGAGAAACGGTTGGCGGCTTCCGGCGACAAAAGCAGATGGTCGATGCGGATGCCGTTGTTCTTCTGCCAGGCGCCGGCCTGATAGTCCCAGAACGTATAGGTGTCGGGCCTGTCGGTGACCGCGCGCACCGCCTCGGTGAAACCAAGGTTGAGCAGCCGCCGGAAGGCTTGCCGCGTCTGTGGCTGGAACAGCGCGTCGCCCAGCCAGTTCTCCGGAAACCGCGCGTCGATCGGCTCGGGAATGACGTTGTAGTCACCGGCCAGCACCAGGGCCTCCTCCAGCTTGAGCCGCTCCTGCGCCCAGCGCTCCAGCCGTGCCATCCAGGACAGCTTGTAGGGGAACTTTTTCTCGTCATCGATCGGATTGCCGTTCGGCAGATAGAGCGAGGCGACGCGCAATGCACCCTTGTCGGTCGAGAAAACGCCTTCGATGAAACGCGCCTGCTCGTCGGAATCGTCGCCGGGCAGGCCTCGGATCACCTCGTCGAAGCGCAATTTCGAGAGGATGGCGACACCGTTGAAGCCCTTCTGGCCATGAGTTTCGACATTGTAGCCAAGCGCCTCGATCTCGGCGCGCGGGAATTGCTCGTCGACAGTCTTGATCTCCTGCAGGCAGGCGATGTCGGGCGCGCTCTCGGTCAGCCAATGGGTCAGGTTGCCAATTCGGGCGCGCACGCCGTTGATGTTCCAGGTGACGATTTTCATGACGGTCTCATTGTTCTTGCGGCGGATGGCGTTCGACCAGTCCGATCGTATTGCCTGCCGGGTCCTTTAGGAAGGCCATCCATTCGCTTTCCCCCGCTGGACCGAACTGGCCCTCGGTATCGCGATGGACAAGCGACGGCGGCGCGGTGAAAGGGACACCCGAAGCTTTCGCCTGCGCATGGAAGTCCTCAAGGTCCGATATGTCGAGATAGACGGTGCCGGCAGGTATGCCGTCGGTGAACAGCAGTCTGATATCGTCGGCCATGATGAAGGCGATGCCCGGCGGATCAAAGCGGGCATGCAGACTCATGCCGAGCACGTCGCGCCAGAAGGCCAGTGTCGCGTCGAGGTCACGTCCAGCCGACAGCGCGATCTGACGGACCGCGCCGATGGCAGGCATGGCTATACAGAGAAGCTCGTGCCGCAGCCGCAGGAGGCGACGGCATTCGGGTTCCGGATCTGGAACGACTGGCCCATCAAATCGTCGACGAAATCGATCACCGAGCCGCCCATATAGACCAGCGAGAGGTCGTCGATCAGCACTGTGGCGCCGTCCTTCTCGATGGCGACGTCATCGTCATTCGCACCTTCGACCAGGTCGAACTTGTAGGAGAAGCCCGAGCAGCCACCGCCTTCGACCGAAACGCGCAGCGCCGTCTTGCCGGCCTCGCCCGAGACAATCTTGGCGATCCGCCTGGCGGCGGCCTCGGTCATATCGACTTTCATGGCAGTCTTGGCATCAGCGCCCATGGGCGTCACCTTGCTTTCGGTTTCACATGATAGGTATGAAGCGCGAGGGGCCAAGTCAACTGCGGCAGCATCAGCCATGACCAATGAGTTGGGCGACATCGGATTCGGTTATCGGCCACGCGCAGCCTATGCCTGCGATCCGGCAAAGTCGCGCGGGCGGCTGTTCGACGAGGTGGAAAGCCCGACCCGCACGCCGTTCCAGCGCGACCGCGACCGCATTATCCATTCGACGGCGTTCCGCCGGCTGAAACACAAGACGCAGGTCTTCATTGCGCATGAAGGCGACCATTACCGCACCCGGCTGACCCATTCGATCGAGGTGGCCCAGATCGCGCGCGCCCTGGCACGGGCGCTGCGTGGCGACGAGGATCTGGCCGAGGCGGTGGCACTGGTACATGATTTCGGCCACACGCCCTTCGGCCATACCGGCGAGGACGCGCTGAACGAGAAGATGGCCGCCTGGGGCGGCTTCGACCACAACGCGCAGTCGCTGCGCATCGTGACAAGGCTTGAGGCGCGCTATGCCGAATTCGACGGGCTCAATCTGACTTGGGAAACGCTGGAAGGCCTGGTCAAGCACAATGGACCGCTGACGGACGCCAACGGCAAAGGCCTGAAAGGGCCGGTGCCACAGGCGATCCGTGATTATTCCGAACTGCACGACCTTGAGATGGACCGGTTTGCCGGCATCGAGGCGCAATGCGCGGCGATCGCCGACGATATCGCCTACAACACGCATGATATCGATGACGGGTTGAGGGCAGGGCTCTTGACGCTGGACATGCTGGATACGGTTTCGCTGCCGGGAACGATCCTGAAAGGCGTGCGCGCACGCTATCCCTCCCTCGATGACGTGCGCACCGGCCACGAGCTGATGCGGCGACAGATCACCGCCATGGTTGAGGATGTCATTGTCTCCACCACAGCCAATCTGGAGCGCATCAGGCCGCAGAGCGCCGATGCGGTGAGGGCGGCGGGCGAGACGATGGTCACTTTCTCGGCCGAAATGGCCGCCTTGGAGAAAGAACTAAAGGCCTTTCTCTACAAGCATCTCTATCGGCATGCGAATGTGATGCGGGTGCGCGCGGAAGCCGAGCGGATCGTCAAGGAGCTGTTCGACGCCTATTTCGCCGATCCGCGCGCCATGCCGGACGGCTGGCGCGAGGGACTGGATCGGGCCGACGATCGCATCAAGGCGCGCAGCGTCGCCGACTTCCTGGCGGGTATGACCGACACCTACGCGCTCAAGGAACACCGGCGTTTGTTTGACCATACGCCTGAATTGAGCTAGGGCGGGCTCGATTTTGCCGGCCAACGAGCCGGATTCGCTGCAAAGCCGCCAGAGCCAGACCCCAGAGTCACACAAATGAACATTTTCGCCGATTTCACCGCGCGAATCATAAAAGCCGTCGAAGCGCTTGATCTGAAAGGCAATGATGGCGTTTCGCCTGATCTGTCGCGCATTGCCGTCGAGCCCCCGCGCGACGCCAGCCATGGCGATCTGGCGACCAATGCGGCCATGGTGTTGGCCAAGCCGACCGGCCAGAATCCGCGCGCGCTGGCCGAAAGACTGGCGCTGGCGCTGCGCGACGACAAGGATGTCGCCGCGACAGAAGTGGCCGGTCCTGGTTTCGTCAATCTCAGGCTCAAGGACGGCTTCTGGCAGACGCATCTGACCGCACTGCTTGGCGAGGGCCGCAACTACGGCCGCTCGACGGTTGGCGGCGGCAGGAAGACCAATGTCGAATATGTCTCGGCCAATCCGACCGGGCCGATGCATGTCGGCCATTGCAGGGGTGCCGTCGTCGGCGACGCGCTCGCCAACCTGATGGCCTTTGCCGGTTACGACGTGACCAAGGAATATGTCATCAACGATGCCGGTTCGCAGATCGACGTGCTCGGCCGTTCCGCATTGCTGCGCTACCGCGAAGCGTTGGGCGACGACATCGGCGAAATACCCGCCGGCCTCTATCCCGGCGATTACCTGGTGCCAGTCGGCCAGGCGCTGGTCGCGGAATTCGGCCGCTCGCTTCTGCAGATGCCGGATGACGAGGCGCTCGTTATCGTCAAGGACCGCACCATCGATGCGATGATGGCGATGATCCGCGAGGATCTGGCTATGCTCAACGTGCATCACGACGTGTTCTTCTCCGAGCGCACGCTGCACGCCGACAATGCCAGGAAGATCCGCTCGGCGATCAACGATTTGACGCTGAAGGGCCATATCTACAAGGGCAAGTTGCCGCCGCCCAAGGGCGAGAAGCCCGACGATTGGGAGGACCGCGAGCAGACGCTGTTCCGCTCGACCGCGGTCGGCGACGACATGGACCGGGCGCTGGTCAAGTCGGATGGTTCATTCACTTATTTCGCCGCCGACGTGGCCTATCTCAAGGACAAGGTCGATCGCGGTTTCGTCGACTTGATCTATGTGCTCGGCGCCGACCATGGCGGCTATGTCAAGCGGCTGGAAGCCCTGGCGCGGGCGATTGCCGGCGAGGAGGTGAAGCTCACCGTGCTGCTTTGCCAATTGGTGAAACTGTTTCGCGATGGCGAACCGGTGCGCATGTCGAAGCGGTCCGGTGATTTCGTGACGCTGCGCGAAGTGGTGGAGGAGGTCGGCCGCGACGCGATCCGCTTCATGATGCTCTACCGCAAGAACGATGCACCGTTGGATTTCGACTTCGCCAAGGTGACCGAGCAGTCCAAGGACAATCCGGTGTTTTATGTGCAGTACGCCTCGGCGCGCTGCCATTCGGTGTTCCGGCAGGCGAGCGAGCAATTGGGCGAGGCCAATTTCGACCGCAACAGCCTGGCGTCCGCCGTGGCTTTGCTGACCGACGAGGGCGAGATCGGCCTGATCCGCAAGCTTGCCGAATACCCGCGTCTGATCGAGTCCGCGGCACTTGCGCTCGAGCCGCACAGGCTGGCATTCTACCTCTATGATCTGGCTTCCAGCTTCCACGGACACTGGAACCGTGGCACGGATAATCCGGACTTACGTTTTGTTAAGGTTAACGACCGACAATTGACGCATGCCAGACTAGGGCTGGTGCAGGCTGTTTCGGACGTTTTGACGTCCGGCCTGACGTTGATCGGAGCCGCCGCGCCCACCGAAATGCGTTAGGTTTGACTAAATAACCTGTCACCTTTTGCCCACATTGCGCTGGTAAGGGCCAACCCTACGCGACGTCCATGGCGTCCGAATGAGTGCGAGTTCGGGAACAATAATGGCAGACAGAACCCAGCTGAGAGTAGCCGACATCAACGACATCTCTGACGATGATCCGTTCGCGGAGCTGACCAGGATCATGGGGTTCGACCCGCGCCAGCCGGTCAAGCCGCAGTCGCCCGCCCAGCCGAAAGCCCCCGCCGCCGATCACGTGGCGGAAGAGGGCGATTTCGATATCGATCTCGAGAAGGAGATGATGGGCGAGTTCGGCGCTGACGACAGCGACGCCGCTCCGGTTGCCGAGGCTCATGAGCCGACTTTCGAGCAGGAGCCTTTGTTCGAGGCGGCCACCGTCAGCGCAGCCGACGACGATCTTGCCGTCTCGCTCGATGACGACTTCCATCTGGATCTGGCTGAAATCGACGGCGATGCAGCCGTCGCCAGCCATGTTGAACTTGGCGCGGCCGAAGCCGCGCCATCCGTCGAGCCGGCTTTCGACGCCGATTTCGACAATGCCGTCGCCAGTTCGCTTGAGGATGTCTCGCCCTTCGAGGACGATCAGCCGATGGCTGACGAGCTTGCCGCGTCGCTCGACCATGATTTTCGGATCGATGAGGAAGCCGAAGAGACCCAGCCCGCTGTGGCCGGCGCCGATGCGCCAGCTTCAGTCGAGACGGCTTCCGATCATGAAGTGGTGTTCGACGATGCGGTTGCGATCTCGCTCGAAGACGAACTGATGCTTGACGACCATTCGGCGGCGGAACAGTCCTACACGGCTGCCGATCCCGTCGAGTATCCCATGCCGGAGCAGGCGGCCGCGCGTGACGGCCAGGCAATCTCCGGTGAGTATCGTGCCGGCGACTTCGACGACGCCATGGCTGATGTCGACATGGATTTTGACGTTCGCGCTGATGCGCCGGTCGCATTCGACGAGCCGGAAGCGCATGATGTGCTTGCCGATACCACGGATGCGAAGGGCGAGATTTCCAGCCCTGAAGCTGCGTCGGATGATGCTTTCGACCTGAACTTCGACGATACGTTTGCCGAAACAGTGGAAGAGACGGTCGCTGAAATTGCCGCCGCTTCGCTCCAGCCGGTGGTGCCAGCCGCTGGTATGGCCGAGCCGGTGCAAGCCCCGATCTCGGATGAACGAAGCCTGGAAGACGAGTTGAATGCGCTGCTGGGCGCCATGACCGCACGCACGGCGCCGGTGGCCAGCGAGCCCGTCACGGCTCCGCCGGTTGTCGCCGCTCCGCCGCCTGTCGCCGCCCAGCCGCCGGTCGTCGAAGCAGCAGAGACCGCCGAAGAACCGGCCGAACTTGTCGGTGACCTCGAGTGGGATCTTGATCAATCCGAGCCTGAGCAGAATCAGCACGTTGGTAGTGTGCAAGCAGCCGATGTGAATCTCGACGATCTTATGCTTGATGAAGTTGAGGGCTTGGATTCGGGCTCGGGTGTTGCCGGGCATGGCGATGTCGATTTCGACAATGATGCGTTCGACGCGGCTTTGGCCAAAAACCTCGACCCGCGTGACATGGCCCGGGACAATTCGGCGGATTCTCTCGATTGGCTGGCGGAACGTTCCACGCCGCCAGAGGTAGCCCGTTCGTGGAGCCGCGTGACGCCGGTTCCGCAGCAGCCGTCATTCAGCGCTCAGCCTGCTTTTAGCGCTCAGCCGGCCGCTTCGATGGCATCCATGGCCGCAGCGCCGGCAGTCGCCGCGGTGACGTCCTACCGTTCGGCCGAGCCGGTCGAGACCGTCGCGCCCGCAGCCCCTGTATCGGCGCCTCAATCGCGCCAGTCCGCGCGTTACGAGGACATGCCCGATGTTGAGACCGTCGATGTGCCCGAGCGTGTCATGGCGCTGGCGGACGATCTCGATATTCCGGAACTGCACTTCGAGGAAGATCAGCCGGCGACGTCTGGCTATGACGATCTCGACGCCGAGTTCTCCAGCCTTCTCTCCGAGATGAACGCGGTGGAGGTCGCTCCCGCAGGCAGCGTGGCCGGCGCGTCTTACGATGATGACTCCTACGCCGCAGGCTTCAAGCCGGGCTATGACAGTGTCAGCCCGGGCTATGACAGCGTCAAGCCGGGCTATGACGGGGTCAAGCCGGGTTATGAGCCGGAAGCGCGGACCTATGCGGCGCGGCCGATGGAAATATCTGCCCGCGCGGCGGCGCCCACGGGTTATGCCGACGCCTCTGACGGCTTCGATCTCGACAGTCTGCCCGGCAGCCAGCCGGTTTCACAGGCGGATGATTTTACCGTCGATGAACTGGACTACGATCCCGAACTTGACGAGACGATGGCTGTTCCCGGTCTCGGCGAGCGTGGAGCCGCGAGGCCATTGCGTGGACGTGGTCTGTTCATTGCCGCAATTGTCGGCGCGGTGGCGGTCGCAGGCGGCCTCGGTGCCTTTGCGCTGTCTTTCGGTGGCAAGGGCGGCAGCGATGCGCCGGTGATCGTCAAGGCCGACAACGCGCCGATCAAGGTCAAGCCGGAGAATCCGGGTGGAGCCGTGGTGCCGAACCAGGACAACAAGGTCTACGACGCGGTCAGGGGCGCGAAGCCCGCGGAGCCGGTCCAGGAAAAACTGGTCACCACCACCGAAGAGCCAGTGGACGTCCAGGCGAAGGACCCGGCCCGCGCCATCGATCTTTCACCGGACCAGAACGCAGGTGCCGCTGGAACCGATGTCGGCAACGCTGCGTCAACGGCCGACAACTCGGCGGCCACGCCCAAGTCCGAGGACCGCATCGCGCAGGTGCTGCAGGATGCCGACAAGGGCACCAATGCCGATGTCGTCGCCGTTGCGCCGCGCAAGGTGAGGACCATGGTGGTCAAGTCGGACGGTTCGCTGGTGCCGCGTGAAGATCCGGCACCTGCCGCCCCGCAAGTGGCCGCAACGGAGCCGGTCGACCCGGCGCCGCAGCATGTTGCCCCGTCGGCGCAGGCCGATGCGGACCAGACCGGCACCGTGGCGCCTGCCGCCGCCCAGGTGGACGACGAGCCGGCCCTCAAGCCGGCAGCCAAGCCCAAGGCTGAGGCCAAGGCCCAGTCGGCCAACACGCCGGCCAAGGTTCCGCTCGCGCCGCAGCGCCCGTCCGACCAGCCGGTCGATGTCGTCGGCGAGGTCAAGCCCGATCAGGTTGCGTCCATCGACCCGGCATCGACCGCGACCGGCGGTGGTTCGTGGTCGATGCAGATCGCTTCGCAGCCGACGGTCGAAAGCGCCCAGTCGAGCTATCAGGACCTGCAGCGCCGCTACGGCAGCGTGCTCGCCGGGCGTACCGCCAACATCGTCAAGGCCGAGATCGCCGGCAAGGGCACGTTCTACCGCGTGCGCGTCCCGGCCCAGTCGCGCAATGACGCGATCAATTTGTGCACCAGCTACAAGGCCGCCGGCGGCAACTGTTTCGTCTCGCGCTAGAACCGGAGCCAACCGATCAAAAAGCCGGCGCGGTCACCGCGCCGGCTTTTTTCATGGGGAAAGCAGATCTGGCATTTGATCGCTTGTGATCCGGATGATTCCCTTTGATCGCTCGAAGCTTTAGACTCCTGACATGACCGAATCAAAATCCATGATCCTCGGCTGTGCCGGGAAATCGCTCACCCGCGAAGAAATCAATTTCTATCGCAATGAATGCCCGTGGGCCTTCATCCTGTTTGCGCGCAACATCGGCGAGACCGAACAGATCCGCGATCTGGTCGCCTCGATGCGCGACTGTATCGGGCGCCCGGACGCGCTGGTGTTCATCGACCAGGAAGGCGGCCGTGTGCAACGACTGCGGCCGCCGCTGGCGCCGAACTATCCGGCCGGCGGCGCGCTCGGGGCGCTGTGGCGCGACGACCATGATGCCGGCGCCCGCGCGGCGTGGCTGATGGCGCGGCTGCATGCCTTCGACCTGCTGCGTTACGGCATCACCGCGGATTGTCTGCCGGTGCTCGACGTGCCGATCGAGGGCGCCAGCGACGTCATTGGCGCGCGCGCCTATGGCAAGGACCCACGACCGGTGATTGAACTCGGCCGTGCCGCCGCGGAAGGGCTAATGGCAGGTGGAGTGCTGCCTGTGATGAAGCATATTCCGGGCCATGGACGCGCCTTTGCCGACACGCATTTCGAATTGCCTGTTGTCAATGCCTCGCTCAGCGATCTGCAGCGGCATGATTTCGCCCCGTTCCGGGAGCTCAACCATCTGCCGATGGCAATGACGGCGCATGTCGTCTACAGCGCGATCGACCCCAACAACCCGGCGACCACCTCCGGCAAGGTTATCGACGAGATCATCCGGCGCGAAATCGGCTTCGACGGGTTGCTGATGAGCGACGACACGTCGATGAAGGCACTTTCTGGGGATTTCCCGACAAAGGCGGCCTCGATCCTTGCGGCGGGCTGCGATCTGGTCCTTCACTGCAACGGCGTTTTCGAGGAGATGGCCGGCATCGCATCGCGCACGACGGGGCTTGAGGGCACGTCGCTGGAGCGAGCAAAGCGGGCGCTGACCTATATAAAGAACCGTGACACGGTTGAAGAAACCGAAATACGTGCCGAATTCGCCACCTACTTCGATGCGGTGGCATAGCAAAAGGAAAGTGACAGGCCGTGGCGGAAACATTGGAAAGCAAGGCCGCGAAGGCCGCACCGATGGACCGTCTGTGGGCCGAGAATGACGATTCACGCGTCACAGGCGACCCGTCGCTGGTCGTCGACGTGGCCGGCTTCGAAGGTCCGCTCGATCTTCTGCTGCATCTTGCACGCACCCAGAAGGTCGATCTGGCGCGCATTTCGATCTTGGCGCTGGTCGAGCAATATCTGACCTTTGTCGAGACGGCGAGGGCGCTCAGGCTCGAGCTCGCTGCCGACTATCTGGTAATGGCGGCGTGGCTGGCTTTCCTGAAGTCGAAGCTTCTGATCCCCAAGCAGCCGGGCGACGAGGGCGAAAGCGGCGAGGAACTGGCGGCGGTGCTGCAGTTCCGGCTGAAGCGGCTGGAAGCAATGCGCGACGCTTCGGCGCGCCTGGTCAACCGCAACCGGCTCGGCCGTGACGTGTTCGCGCGCGGCATGCCGGAAATGGTCATCGTCGAAAAGCGCAACGCCTATTCGGCCTCGCTCTACGATCTGTTGACCGCCTACGCCCAGCAGCGGCAGAAGCAGGCGATCAACAATGTGACGATCGCGAGGCGCGGTGTCTGGTCGCTCAAGGACGCGCGCGATATCCTGACCCGCCTGGTTGGGGCCGTGAGCGACTGGACGACGCTGGAAAGTTTTCTGATCGTGTACATGACCAGCCCCGAGGAGCGGCGCACGGCGATCGCCAGCTCTTTTGCGGCCACGCTGGAGCTGGTGCGCGAAGGCAAGATGGATGTGCGGCAGGACGAAGTGTTCGCGCCGATCTATCTGCGCGGCCGCACGCAGGCAATCAAGGCAGTCGAGGTGGCATCATGAGCGAACGCGCCAACGCTTCGGTTATCCCGTTCAAGGTCGGCGATGAACCCGAAGATGAGCTGTTTTCGCAGGAACCGGCCGAGCAGGCGCAGAACCCGGCCGAGCGGTTGCATATGGCGGAAGCCGTGCGCATGGCCGAGGCCATCGTGTTCGCCAGCGCCGAGCCTGTCAGCGAAAAGCAGCTTGCGGCACGCCTTCCGGACGGCATCAACATCGCCCTGGCCATGGCCGAGCTGCAGCAGATCTATGCGCGGCGCGGCGTCAATCTGGTGCGTATCGGCGACGCTTGGGCGTTCCGCACGGCCGGTGATCTCGCTTTCCTGATGAGCCGGGATACTGTCCAACAAAGGAAGCTCTCCCGCGCGGCTCTCGAAGTGCTGGCGATCATCGCCTATCACCAGCCGGTGACGCGTGCCGAGATCGAGGACATCCGGGGCGTCGAAACCTCGAAAGGCACGCTCGACACGCTGCTGGAGACGGAATGGGTGCGCATGCGTGGCCGGCGCAAAACGCCGGGACGCCCTGTCACCTACGGCACCACCGACACTTTCCTCGACCATTTCGCCCTGGAAGAGATCCGCGATCTTCCGGGCATGGAGGAGTTGAAGGGTGCCGGCCTGCTTTCGGGCCGCATGCCGTCGAATTTCGCCATTCCGCAGCCGCCTGCCGATCCCGACGCACTGACCGACGACGAGGATGCGCTGACCGACATCGACCTCGAGGAACTCGGCTTGCTGACGCCGCGCGTCACGGAAGATTGACTGGCATTAGTGGCCAACTTGATGAGGATGCGCGGATTCGTAGCGGGCCATCGCGTTGAAAATGCGTGACATCCGCCACCCTTTCATAAACTCTGTCGCGGTTGTGTTTGAATCCCAACGCGAAAGCGCATAGATCATCGCCAGGGAAAACATTCGAGAGAGATTTGCTATGGGTTCATTTTCGATTTGGCACTGGATGATCGTGCTGGTGATCGTGCTTTTGGTGTTCGGCCGCGGCAAGATTCCCGAGCTGATGGGCGACATGGCCAAGGGCATCAAGAGCTTCAAGAAGGGCATGGCCGACGACGACGTTGCCGAAGACAAGCGCACCGTCGAACATCGCGCCGACGAGACCGTCGCGGCCGCGAAGGAAAAAGCCAGCAAGAGCTGAGCCACGGGTTCTAGTCGGAACAGAGTGCCATGTTTGAAGTCGGCTGGACCGAAATGCTGGTCATCGCGATCGTCATGATCGTGGTCGTCGGGCCCAAGGATTTGCCCAATATGCTGCGCACCTTCGGCCGCACGACGGCGAAGCTGCGCGCCATGGCATCCGATTTCCAGAAACAGTTCAACGAGGCGCTGAAGGAAGCCGAGCTCGACGACGTCAAGAAGTCAGTCGACGAGCTCAGGGGGCTCAGCCCGATGGCCGAGATCAGGAAGCAGCTCAATCCGTTCGAACAGGCCGCAGCCGACGTTCGCTCCGGCGTCGACGCGGCGATGAAGCCGAAGCCGGCGGATGATCCGGCAACACCTGTCGCTTCGACCCCGCAGGCGGCCGAGCCGTTGAAGAATGGTGCAACGACCATGCCTGGCGTCGACGCGGCTGAAGCAGCACCAGCAGCGCCGATTTTTCCGGCGATGACAGACGAATCTGTGGTGACGTCGTCACTGCCGACGGCACCTGTTGTGACTCCGAAGGCGTCCCCGGCGAAGAATGCAGCCAAGCCTGCGCCGGCAAAAGCGATGCCGATAGCAAAAGCATCGGCCAAGGCTTCGGCAAATGGCGCAAAGGCTCCGGCGCCGGCGAAAACGGTCGCCGCGAAGCCTGCTGAGGCCAAGGTGATCGCGACCAAAACCGTGGCAAAAGCCGAACCGAAGCCTGCCGCGGCGAAGAAGCCGGCGGCCAAGAAGACGGCTGGAGCCGCCAAGTGAGCGTTTCGGACACCGAAAAAGACGAGATCGAGAAATCGTCGGCGCCGCTGATGGAGCATCTGATCGAGCTGCGACGACGGCTGATCTGGTCGCTGGGCGGCTTCTTCGTTGCCTTCCTGGTCTGTTTCTTCTTCGCCAAGAAGCTGTTCAACCTTCTGGTCGTCCCGTTCAAATGGGCGACGCAGTGGGCAGGGCTCGATCCGCACAAGGTCGAGCTGATCTACACCGCGCCGCAGGAATTCTTCTTCACCCAGGTCAAGCTCGCCATGTTCGGCGGCATGGTGATCGCCTTTCCGCTGATCGCCACGCAGATCTACAAATTCATCGCGCCCGGCCTCTACAAGAACGAGCGCAACGCCTTCCTGCCGTTCCTGATCGCGTCGCCCATCCTGTTCCTAATGGGCGCGTCGCTGGTCTATTTTTTCTTTACGCCGATGGTGATGTGGTTCTTCCTCGCCATGCAGCAGGCCGGCACCGACGATCAGGTGCAGATTTCGCTGCTGCCGAAAGTGTCGGAATATCTCAGCCTGATCATGACGCTGATCTTCTCCTTCGGCCTGGTGTTCCAGTTGCCGGTGGTGACCAGCCTGATGACGCGGGTCGGCATGCTGTCGTCCAAGGGGCTGGCCGAGAAGCGCAAATGGGCGATCGTCATCGCCTTCGTCGTTGCGGCCGTGCTGACGCCGCCCGATCCGATGAGCCAGATCGGCCTGGCCATCCCGACCATCCTTCTCTACGAGGTCTCCATCTGGGCTGCCCGGCTGATCGAGCGCGATCAGGAAAAGCAGCGTGTGGCACGCGAGAAGCAGGACGCGGCGGAGACCGTGGTGGACAAGGCCCCGGACGAGCCTCCGGCGCCTGCGGCCTCGTAACACCGGGCTGCGTGGAAAACGGCAGCCGCAGCCTAGCCTCATCTTGCATCGATCAAGGATGCGGTTTACGCCCTCTGGCTGAAACGCATCGCTATCCACGCGATGCGTTTCAGCTTTGTTTGAAGCATGTCGTTGTCCCAAAACGCTGCGCACTTTTGGGCGACATGCTCCCTGAGGACGGATGAACCATGCTTGACATTAAATGGATTCGCGACAACCCGAAGCCCCTTGTCGAGGCGCTGGTGAAGCGCTCGTGGTCGGCTGACGAGGCGCAGTCCACGGTCGACGGGCTGATCGCCTCGGACGAGGCGCGGCGCGAACACGTCACCGAACTGCAGATCAAGCAGGAGCGCCGCAATGCCGCCTCGAAGGAGATCGGCAACGCCATGCGTTCGGGCGATGCGGCCCTTGCCGAGAAGCTGAAAGCCGAAGTCGGCGAGATCAAGACCTTCATCCAGAACGGCGAGGCGCGCGAACGCGAACTCGACAAGGCGCTGAACGATGCGCTGGCGGTGCTGCCCAACATACCGTTCGACGACGTGCCTGTCGGCAAGGACGAGCACGACAATGTGGTGAAGCACATTGTCGGCAAGGTGCCGACGCGGTCGAACTGGGTGAAGGAGCACTTCGAGATCGGCGAAGCGCTCGGCATGATGGATTTTGAGCGGGCGGCGAAACTGTCGGGCTCGCGTTTCACCGTGCTGAAGAGCGGTCTGGCGCGGATGGAACGCGCGCTCGGCCAGTTCATGCTCGATCTGCACACGACCGAGCATGGCTACGAAGAAGTCATCCCGCCGCTGATGGTCAAGGACGACGTTCTGTTCGGCACCAACCAGCTGCCGAAGTTCGAGGAAGACCTGTTCTTCACGCCGCATGGGGAGGGCAGGCTTGGCCTGATACCCACCGCCGAAGTGCCGCTTACCAACCTGGTGCGCGAGGAAATCACCGCGCATGAAAAGCTGCCGCTGCGCTACACCGCGCTGACGCCGTGCTTCCGTTCGGAAGCGGGCTCGGCCGGGCGCGACACGCGCGGCATGCTGCGCCAGCATCAGTTCTACAAGGTCGAGCTGGTGTCGATCACCGACCAGGAATCGTCACTTGCCGAACACGAGCGAATGACGCAATGCGCCGAGGAAGTGCTGAAGCGGCTCGGCCTGCCGTTCCGCACCATGACGCTGTGCACCGGCGACATGGGCTTCGGCGCGCGCAAGACCTATGACATCGAGGTCTGGCTGCCCGGCCAGAACGCCTATCGTGAGATCTCGTCCTGCTCGGTGTGCGGCGATTTCCAGGCGCGCCGCATGGACGCCCGCTACAAGGACAAGGACGGCAAGGGCAACCGCTTCGTCCACACGCTCAACGGTTCGGGCACGGCGGTTGGCCGCGCGCTCATCGCCGTCATCGAAAATTACCAGAACGAGGATGGCAGCGTAACCATTCCTGAAGTGCTGCGGCCTTACATGGGCGGTCTGGAAAAGATCGAAGCGAAATGATGCGCATTCTTCTGACCAATGACGACGGCATTCATGCCGAGGGCCTGGCGTCGCTCGAACGCGTCGCGCGCACGCTGTCCGACGATGTCTGGGTGGTGGCGCCGGAGCAGGACCAGTCCGGTTACGCGCACTCGCTGTCGATCTCGGAGCCGCTGCGGCTGCGCAATATCGGCGAGAAGCATTTTGCCGTGCGCGGCACGCCGACCGATTGCGTCATCATGGGCGTCAAGAAGATCCTGCCTGGCGCACCCGACCTGATCCTATCCGGCATCAATTCCGGCGCCAACATCGCCGACGACGTCACCTATTCCGGCACCGTCGCCGGCGCCATGGAAGGCGCGCTGCTCGGCATCCGCTCGATCGCGCTCAGCCAGGGCTACAGCTATGTCGGCGAAGATCGCGTCGTGCCTTACGAGACGACCGAGGCGCTGGCGCCGGCCTTGCTGAAGAAGCTGGTTGCGACCCCGCTACCGGACGGCGTTCTGCTCAACGTCAATTTTCCCAACTGCCTTCCCGAAGAGGTGGCCGGGACGGTGGTCACCACGCAAGGCAAGCTGGTGCACTCCCTGTGGGTCGATGAGCGCCGCGACGGGCGCGGCCTGCCTTACTACTGGCTGCGCTTCGGCCGCGAGCCTGTCGAAGGCAAGCAAGGCACCGACCTCTACGCTTTGCGCAACAGGCTGGTGTCGGTGACGCCCCTGCAACTCGACCTCACAGCGCATGAAATCCGTGACCAACTGAGCAAGGCGCTTGCATGAACCAGGGGCTCGATGACCGCGAAGGCTTTGCCGCCTTTCTGCTGCGCCTGCGCGGCCGGGGAACAGTGCCGAAGGCGCTGATCGCGGCCTTCGAGGCGACGCCGCGACGCGGTTTCCTGGCTGCCCAGTTCCATTCCATCGCCTGGTCGGACCGCATGCTGCCGATCGAATGCGGCGAAGCGATCGAAGGCGCCGACATGCAGGCAGCGGTGATCGCGGCGCTCGCCATCGAGCAGGGCAACCGCGTGCTCGAGGTCGGCGCCGGCTCCGGCTACACAGCGGCGGTGATGTCGCGCTTGGCGGCGCGGGTCGTCACCACCGATCGCTACAAGACGCTCGTCGAGCAGGCGAGGCAGCGTTTCGAGGCGCTCGGCATCGGCAACGTGATCGTGCGCCACGCCGATGGTTCCGGCGGCCTGCCGAATGAAGGGCCGTTCGATCGCATCGTCGCCTGGGCCGCCTTCGACAGCCTGCCGCGCTTCCTGCTCGACCAATTGTCGAGCGGCGGCATCGTCATCGCTCCGATAGGACCCGAGGAGGGCGAACAGGTGCTGGCCAAGCTGACCAAGGTCGGCAGCCGGTTCGAGCGCGAGGACATCGGCCTTGTCCGCCTGCAGCCGATCCTGCGCAGTGTCGCCGCCGTCATCTAGGGGCGTTGATATTCAGGTGAGGCCGACCTGCAAACGTTGGTTTCCTGCGCTTCCGGTGCTCGGGCACTTTAAGTACGCTCCGCTCGTCGCGAGGGCGCCCCCGAAAGCCATCTCGTTTGGTCGCTTCGCGCTCGTCTTCGACTCCGTCTCTGCGTGACCTAAATCTCACCACCCCTCAGCTCGCTCTCTAATATTTTAAGAAAATTGCGCCGGATTCCATGAGGTTAACCGTCGAGTAACATTAACGCGCTTTAATCATGCCTAGTTTGTACCGGGTATGTGCGGGTCAGTGCGATGCAACTCAGTGTTTTGAAGGCAAATGGACGCAATCTGGCGCGAGGCTGCGCCGTCCTCATGATTGCAGGCGCCGCGGCCGGGTGCAGTTCCCAGGTTTCGCGGTTCAATGGCGTCGATGACGTCTTTACATCCTCGACCAACAATCAGCGCGCCATCATCAACAAGCAGGACGCCGTGCAGCAGCCCTATCCGGGTGACGTCGCCGCCGCTCCGATCGATGGCAGCCACACACAATCGGTCAGCCGCTCCAGCCTCGAGCCGGTCTCGACGCGGCCGCTGCCGCCGCCCGTTGCCCAGGCACAGCCGGCTCCGGCACTGGCGCCAGCCTCAAAGCCGGTACGGACCGCATTGGCTCCGGCGCCGCATGTCGACAGGACCACGACCGGTACCGTCGCTCCGGCTGCATCGCCGTTCAAGGTTGCGCAGCCGGATGAACCGCGAGTGGCGTCGTCTGGTAAGCCGCATGCAACCGAGATTGTCGTTCGGGACGGCGAAACGATTGGCGGCCTGGCGCAACGCTACAAGGTGCCGTCCGACGTGATCATGAAGGTCAACGGGCTGAGCGCGACCAAGGGACTGAAGACCGGTCAGAAGCTGGTCATCCCGGCCTACGCCTATTCGAGCAAGGGCGAGCCGAAAGTCGCCGATGCCAAGCCGGCGAAAGACGGCAAGCATGACCTGCCGGCCACCGCGCCGGACAAGGTCGCCGTTCTGCCGCAGCAGCCGAAGCTCAAGGAAGGCAAATCCGCCGCTCAGGTCGACACTTCGGCCGCGGCAAGCCAGCCGAAGGAGCCCAAGCCGCAGGTGGCCGCGGCCAAGTCGACTGGCGCTGCAGGCACCTACACGGTCCAGTCGGGCGATACGATGTCCTCGATTGCCAGGAAGACCGGCGTCGGCGTCGTTGCGCTGAAGCAGGCCAACGGGATGAAGGATGGCTTGCTCAAGATCGGCCAAACCTTGAAGGTGCCGGCCGGCGGAACCGCGACCGCCGCCAGCGCCAAGCCAGCGAAGGTCGATCCGGTGACCACGGCCACCACGCAGCCAGCGGCAAAGACCACGCCGTCGGAGACGCTGGCGTCCTACACGCCGCCGAAGAAAGATTCGAAAGTCATCCAGCAGGCCGAGGACGACGACGCCGTCGCGCCCGACGCCACCGGCATCGGCAAGATGCGCTGGCCGGTGCGCGGCCGCGTGATCTCCGGTTTCGGTTCCGGCAAGGATGGCGTCGACATCGCCGTGCCGACGGGAACGCCGGTCAAGGCTGCCGAGAACGGTGTCGTCATCTATGCCGGCGACGGCCTCAAGGAATTCGGCAACACGGTGCTGGTGCGCCATGAGAATGGTCTGGTCACCGTCTACGGCCACGCCAGCTCGATCGAGGTCCAGCGCGGCCAGAAGGTCAAGCGCGGCCAGGAAATCGCGCTGTCGGGCATGAGCGGCACGACGGACTCGCCGAAGCTGCATTTCGAAGTGCGCAAGAATTCGGCTCCGGTCGACCCGTCAGGCTATCTCGAATAGAAGAAAAAAAGCAATTTGCGGGACGTCTGACCTCCAGTCCGCCCGCCGGCTCAGCCCGTTCCGCAAGGAACGGGCTTTTTCAGTTGCTTTTCTTGACCATGATCTTTTCCGAAAACCGGCCTCCACTTTTCGGAATCATGGTTCTAGTCCTTCAGCGGCTTGCCGAGCCGTCCAGCCAGGTCCTGCGTGAACTGCCAGGCGACGCGGCCCGAGCGGCTGCCGCGCGTCGTTGCCCATTCCAGCGCCTCAGCGCGCAGTTGCTCGGGGTCGATGGCGAGATCGTGATGCCTGACGTAGCCGTCGATCATGTCGAGATATTCGTCCTGCGAACATTTGTGGAAGCCGAGCCACAGGCCGAAGCGGTCGGACAGCGACACCTTTTCTTCGACCGCTTCGGACGGGTTGATCGCGGTCGAGCGCTCATTGTCGATCATGTCGCGCGGCAGCAGATGCCGGCGGTTCGAGGTGGCATAGAAGATGACATTGGCCGGGCGCCCCTCGACACCGCCCTCGAGCGCTGCCTTGAGCGATTTGTAGGAGGTGTCGTCGTGGTCGAAGGAGAGGTCGTCGCAAAACAGGATGAAGCGGAAGGGGGCCGCCTTCAGCAATCCCATCAGCCTCGGCAGCGTGTCGATGTCCTCGCGGTGGATTTCGATTAGCTTCAACGGCAGGTCGGACTTGGCCTTGGCGTTGATCTCGGCATGTACGGCCTTGACCAGCGACGATTTGCCCATGCCGCGCGCGCCCCACAACAACACGTTGTTGGCTGGATAGCCGGCCGCGAAGCGTTCGGTGTTGTCGACAAGGATGTCGCGGACGCGGTCGACACCACGGATCAAGCCGATGTCGACGCGGTTGACCTTGCGCACCGGCTCCAGATAGCCCGGATCGGCCTGCCAGACGAAGCAATCGGCCTCGCCGAGGTCGGTTTGGGGCACCGGCGGCGGGGCGAGGCGGCTCACCGCCTCGATCAGCCGGTCGAGCTTCTGGTTCAGGGCTTCAATGCTGCTGTCGGTCATGTCTGTCTTTTTGTTTTTCGCGTTTTTGACGTGTGGGAGCGTGAACGTGGCCGATTCCGTCTGATGCAAAACCGGTTGCAACCTTTCGTTCGAGCGTGATCTTTGGACAAACGGTTTCCGTTTGTCCGAGAAAACCGGCTCGCGCTTTTCGCGATCATGCTCTAACACGGCTCAACAGGCCGGAAAAGCAGCCGATTTGCCCGGCCGCGCAGTTGCATTGACAACTTTACCGACTATATTCCGGCCAAATTTCAAGGGGCCGCAAAATTGGCGGCTGTTTTCAAAATTCAGGAGTACCTCGATGTTCGTGACACCGGCATACGCCCAAGGTATCGGCGCCTCTCCCGACATGTTCATCAGCATTTTGCCGTTTGTCCTGATTTTCGTGATCATGTATTTTCTGATCATCCGGCCGCAGCGCACGCAGCTGAAGAAGCGCGGCGAGATGCTGGCCGCGGTCCGTCGCGGCGATACGGTCGTCACCGGCGGCGGCTTCGTCGGTAAGGTGACCAAGGTGATCGACGATACCGAGCTCGAGATCGACCTCGGTAATGGCTTGAAGGTGACGGCGCTGCGCTCGACGATCGCCGATGTGCGCGTCAAGGGCGAGCCGGTGGCGAACCAGAACGCCAAGAAATAATCCAATTTTAGGCGGAGCGATCCGCGGACACGCTCTGACGGACGACGCCCTATGCTGTATTTTTCGCGCTTCAAGATGATCCTGATCTGGGTGGCCGTGGCCATCACAGTGATCCTCGCCGCGCCCAACCTGTTCTCCGCCAGCACGCTGGCCCAACTGCCCAGTTGGGTGCCGAAGCGCCAGATGACGCTCGGCCTCGATCTGCAGGGCGGCTCGCACATCCTGCTGGAGATGAATCAGAACGATCTGATCAAGGACCGGCTGGAGACGACGCGCGACGAGATCCGCACCCTGCTGCGCGACGCCAAGATCGGCTATACCGGCCTTGCCGGCACGGGACGGACGTTGCAGGTCCGCATCACCGATCCCGCCCAGCTCGAAGCCGCCAAGACGGCGCTGAAGACCTTGACCGATCCGGTCGCCGCCGGCCTGTTCACCGGCGGCTCCATCCAGGAAATGACGCTCGACGATTCCGAGCCCGGCCTGCTCAAGTTCACCGTCACCGATGCCGGCATCAAATATCGCACATCGACCGCATTGACGCAGTCGATCGAGGTGGTCGAGCGCCGCGTCAACGAACTCGGCACGACCGAACCTATCGTGCAGCGGCAGGGCGACGACCGTATCCTCGTCCAGGTGCCGGGTCTTCAGGACCCGCAGAGGCTGAAGGAAATCCTCGGCCAGACCGCCAAGCTGACCTTCCAGATGGTCGACCAGTCGATGCCGGTGCAGGACGCGCTCAATGGGCGCCCACCCGCCGGTTCGTCGGTGCTGTATTCGCAGGACGATCCGCCGGTTCCCTATCTGATCGAGAACCGCGTCATCGTCTCTGGTGAAAACCTCGTCGATGCGCAGGCGACCTACAATTCGCAGAACAACGAGCCGGTGGTGTCGTTCCGCTTCGACTCGAAGGGTGCTGCGCGTTTCGGCCAGGCAACCTCGCAGAATGTCGGCAAGCTGTTCGCCATCATCCTCGACAACCAGGTGATTTCGGCGCCGCAGATTCGCGAGCCGATCCTGGGCGGCACCGGCCAGATCTCCGGCAATTTCACCGCCCAGAGCGCCAACGACCTCGCGGTGCTGCTGCGCGCTGGCGCCTTGCCCGCGACGCTGACGGTGATCGAAGAGCGTACCGTTGGTCCGGGTCTCGGCCAGGATTCCATCCATGCCGGCAAGGTCGCCGGCATCATCGGCTCGATCCTCGTCGTTGCCTTCATGTTCGTCGCCTATGGCTTCCTCGGCTTCCTCGCCAACATCGCGCTGGCTGTGCACGTGGCGATGATCGTCGGCGTGCTTTCGCTGCTTGGTGCGACGCTGACCTTGCCTGGTATCGCCGGTATCGTGCTGACCATCGGCATGGCGGTCGATTCCAACGTTCTGATCTACGAGCGCATCCGCGAGGAGCGGCGCGCCGGCCGCTCCGTGATCCAGGCGATCGATACCGGTTTCACCAAAGCGCTGGCAACCATCGTCGATTCCAACATCACCTCGCTGATCGCCACCGTGGTGCTGTTCTATCTCGGTACCGGGCCGGTGAAGGGCTTTGCCATCACTTATGCGATCGGCATCCTGACAA
Organism: Mesorhizobium sp. Root102; assembly: GCF_001425625.1. GTDB lineage: Bacteria > Pseudomonadota > Alphaproteobacteria > Rhizobiales > Rhizobiaceae > Mesorhizobium. The sequence continues at coordinate 38,204 of NZ_LMCP01000002.1, forward strand.
CCGTCTTCACCGCCTTCACCTTCACCCGACTGCTGGTCTCGATCTGGCTGCGCCGGGCACGTCCAAAGGAATTGCCGCGTGCCCCGGTAACCTTCGTTCCGCCCGGCACCAAGATCCCCTTCATGGGCATCCGTCGCTGGACGTTCACGCTCTCGAGCGCACTTTCGATTCTGTCGGTGGTGCTGTTCATGACCGTCGGCATCAATTACGGCATCGATTTCAAGGGCGGTTCGCTGATCGAGGTGCAGGCCAAGAGCGGCAATGCTGATCTCGCCGACCTTCGCGCGCGGCTGACCGAACTTAATATCGGCGAAGTGCAGGTGCAGCAGTTCGGTGCGCCGAATGACGTGCTGATCCGGGTCGGTACCCAGGATGGCGGCGAAAATGCCGAACAGACGGTCATCGACAAGGTGCGCGGCGAACTGCAGGACAATTATGACTTCCGCCGCGTCGAAGTGGTGGGGCCGACGGTCTCGGGCGAACTTGCCAAGCAAGGCACAATCGCCATGCTTGTCGCGCTGCTCGGTATCCTGATCTATGTCTGGTTCCGGTTCGAATGGCAGTTCGCCGTCGGTGCCATCATTGCGACGGTGCACGATGTGGTCATGACACTTGGCTTCTTCGTCATCTCCGGGCTCGAATTCAACCAGTCATCGCTGGCGGCGATCCTGACCATTATCGGCTATTCGCTGAACGATACGATCGTTGTCTATGACCGTGTCCGAGAGGATCTGCGAAAATACAAGCGCATGCCGCTGCCGCAACTCTTGAACAATGCCATCAACGAGACGCTGTCGAGAACGACGCTGACCTCGGTGACGACGATCCTGGCGCTGCTGGCGCTGGTGCTGTTCGGCGGCGAGGTGATCCGCTCGTTCACGATGGCCATGCTGTTCGGCGTCATCTTCGGCACCTATTCGTCGATCTTCATCGCCGCACCGCTGCTGATCCTGTTCAAGCTGCGGCCGCAGGCTACGGCCGACGAGGAAAAGCCAGTCGGCGGCGGCAAGGCGGTCGCGACCTAACGCGCCGCCCCGAAGGGGGTGACAAAACGGTGACCAGCAAAGGCATCGTCATCCGCGCGGCGCATTTCCCTGGCCGCGCGCCGATCGAAGCCTACGGCAATGGCGGGTTCCGCTTTGCCGACATGTCGCATCGCGGCTCGCTGCTCTGTCTGCCATCCGGCATCCATGGCTGGGAACCGGCGGATCCTCAGGTGCTGGCGGTAGCGGATTTCGACAGGCTGCTGGCCGAAGCCAACAAGATCGAAATCCTGCTGGTCGGCATGGGTAGGGATCTCAGGCCGTTGCCCGCCGCACTGCGGGCCGCGCTGAAGGCGGCAGGCATTGCGTCCGACCCGATGTCGACCGGTGCCGCGGTGCGGACCTACAATGTCCTTCTGGCGGAAGAGCGCGCCGTGGCCGCCGCGCTCATCGCCGTCGATTGACATGTCCCAGAATGCCAAAATCGTCATGGACGCGGTGCGCCCCGCCGACCATGACCGCTATCTGACCGCGCTCTACGCGCCGGCCGACAAGCGCGACGCGCTGTTTGCGCTCTACGCCTTCAATGTCGAGATCGCAGGCATTCGCGATCGGATCCACGAGGCGCTGCCTGGCGAGGTGCGGCTGCAATGGTGGCGCGATGTCATTGCCGCCGGCGGGGAGGCGGGCGCCGGCCATCCCACAGCTGAAGCCTTGAATGCCACCATAGCGACATTCAGCCTGCCGAAGCTGGCCTTCGAGAACATGCTCGATGCGCGCATCTTCGACCTCTACGACGATCCGATGCCGTCGCGCACCGATCTGGAAGGCTATTGCGGCGAGACGGCGGCCGCGCTCATCCAGCTTGCGGCAATGGTGCTCGATTCCGTCGAGGCGCCGCGCTTTGCCGAGCTGGCGGGCAGGGCTGGCTGCGCGCAGGCGATGACCGGCCTGCTACTGCTGTTGCCGCTGCACCGCAAACGCGGGCAATGTTTCATCCCGGCTGATATCCTTGCTGCGGCAGGTTCTTCGCCGCAGGAGTTCGTCACCGGCGATGGTGGTCCCGGTGCCAAGCGCGCGGTGGCGGCGATGATGGCGCTGGCGCGGGAGCATCTCACCGCCTTTGAACAGGGCGCATCGGCTCTGCCGGTCTCGCTGCGCCCGGCATTCCTGCCGCTGGCCCTGTCTCGCGCCTATCTCGGCAAGATGGAGAATGGCTCGCCGCTCGATGGCGTGGCGCGGCTGTCGGCCTTGCGCCGGCATTGGTTGTTGTTGCGCCGCGCGAGCAAAGGCTGGCCGGCACTTTGACGTAAACGTCAATCATGTTAAGGAATCTCCGAGCCGAAAACTGTCGCCGTAGACGACAGACCGGCTCGGAGGAGATACCCATTCATGAGCTTGCCGTTGTTGGTCGCCATCGTCGCCCTTGGCATTGCGCTGTCGGTTGCCGCAGTGCATTTCACCGGTGGCAGCAAGACAGCGACGCTAACCGGCGCCGATCAGGCAATGAGCCGATTCGCGGAGGATTTTCCCGACGAGATCGCGGTACTGGTCCGCCTGACGGCGGACGCCAGGACGGCGTTTCTGGATATCGGGCGAGGGCGCATCGGGATCGTTCAATGCATCGGCGACTGCTTTTTGACCCGCATCGTCACGCCTCAAGATGTCGCGGTTTTGCACGCCGAAGATGTGAACACGGTCTCGTTCCGGCTTGCCGATTTCACCTGGAAGGGCGGCCGTTTCCGCTTTGCCAGCGCAGCGGATGCGCAAGGCTTGATGCGAAGCCGTCTATTCCGCTGCTTCGGCCGTTTCCGTTTGCGCCGCCAATCCCAGCCATTGCCGGCAATCGGCGCGTGCGCGCGAGGTGATGGCGTGGCGCTTGGCGACGGTCTTGTCCTTGCCGCGCATGCGTTTGCCCTCGGTCTTCGGGGCTTCGACGGGCGGGAACAGGCCGAAATTGACATTCATCGGCTGGAAAGAGCGCTTTCCCGGCTCGTCGTCTGAAACGATGTGGCCGCCGGTGATGTGGTTGAGCAGGGCGCCGAAAGCGGTGGTGAGCGGCGGCAGCGCCGGTGCATGGCCGAGCCTTTCGGCGGCGGCGAAGCGGCCGGCGAGCAGGCCGATGGCGGCACTTTCGACATAGCCTTCGCAGCCGGTGATCTGGCCGGCAAAACGCAGGCCTGGGCGCGACTTCAGCTGCAGCGAAGCGTCCAGCAAGGTCGGCGAGTTGATGTAGGTGTTGCGGTGCAGGCCGCCGAGGCGGGCAAAATCGGCGTTTTCGAGACCCGGTATGGTACGGAACACGCGCACCTGCTCGGCATGCTTCAACTTGGTCTGGAAACCGACCATGTTGTAGAGCGTGCCCAGCGCATTGTCCTGCCGCAGTTGGACGACGGCATAGGCCTTTACCGTCGGATTGTGCGCGTTGGTCAGCCCCATCGGCTTCATCGGCCCGTAGCGCAGCGTCTCGACGCCGCGCTCTGCCATGATCTCGATCGGCAGGCACCCGTCGAAATAGGGCGTGCCTTCCCATTGTTTGAATTCAGTCTTCTGGCCATCGACCAGCGCTTGCACGAAGGCAAGGTACTGGTCCTTGTCCATCGGGCAATTGATGTAGTCCTTGCCGGTGCCGCCCGGCCCGACCTTGTCGTAGCGCGATTGGAACCAGCAGGTATGCATGTCGATCGTGTCGAAATGGACGATCGGCGCGATGGCGTCGAAGAAGGCTAGCGCATCCGCGCCGGTCGCTTCAGCGATCGACTGGGCAAGTCCAGGTGCGGTCAGCGGACCGGTGGCGACGATCGCCTGGTCCCAATCCGCCGGCGGCAGATCAGGCACTTCCTCGCGCTGGATGGTGATCAGCGGGTGCGCTTCGAGTTTTTTCGTTACGGCGTCGGCGAATCCGTCGCGGTCGACGGCAAGCGCACCGCCGGCAGGCACCTGGTTGGCGTCGCCGGCGCTCATGATCAATGAGTTGGCCAGCCGCATTTCGGCGTGCAACAGGCCGACGGCGTTGTTGTCGGCGTCGTCGGAGCGGAAGGAATTGGAGCAGACCAGCTCGGCCAGGCTATCGGTCTTGTGGGCATCGGTGCCGCGAACAGGCCGCATTTCGTGCAGGATGACGGGAACGCCAGCTTGCGCTGCCTGCCAGGCGGCTTCGGAACCGGCGAGGCCGCCACCGATGATATGGATTGGATTTTTGCTCATGAGCGCCGGAATAATCGCTTGGTGCGGCGATTGCAATTGCCGTGCGTGGCGCAGGGCAAACAGCAGCTCGGGATCAACCCCTGAAAACAACAACACCCGCCGGGGGAGGAGGTCCGGCGGGTGTCATTTTTGGGGTCGACCCTCGGGAGGAGGTGAAGGCCGACCATATTCGCCATCGCCGGGGAGGAGGTCGGCTTTGACGAAAACTCTTTCGCTTTTTTAAAAGGGGCGAAACCCTTTTGGGAAACAGCGCCCGCCGCGGGAGGAGGTGCGGCGGGCGCCGTTTTGGTGGCCGATCTTCGGGAGGAGGTGAAGGTCGGGCCTACTCGTCATCGCCGGGGAGGAGGTCGGCTTTGACGAAAACTCTTTTTGGGAAACAACGCCCGCCGCGGGAGGAGGTGCGGCGGGCGCCGTTTTGGTGGTCAACCCTCGGGAGGAGGTGAAGGTTGACCGGATCCGTCAGGGTCGGGGAGGAGGTCGACCCTGGCGAAATTCCTGTGTTAGATCGCCCGGCGGGCGACAATCTTGATTTCGTCGCGGACGATACCGAGATCATGCAGCTGGCGGTTCGAAAGGCGACCCAGCTCGCTAACCGTCTCGCGATAAACGCGCCAGTTACGATAGTTGCGGATCAGGTTCATTGTCGTTCTCTTTTTCAAAACTGGTTCGGACCATTTGCGGTCCGAAGAGTTAGACCGCCTTGCGAGCGACGTAAGGAATGTCGCTGCGGCTGATGCCGAGGTCGGTCAGTTCACGGTTGCTCAGGCGGCTCAGCTCGGACACGGTGTCCCTGTAGCGGCGCCAGTTGCGGTAGTTGCGGATCAGGTTCATGGTATTTCTCGTTTCGTCTTTCTTCCGGATCATTCCGTCTTTGTGTACGAAGCATAGATAGGCGGGCCTATATCGATTTAAAAGCGCTATGGCTGCATGGCAGCAATGCAAATTGTGCAATGCAGCATTAACGTGCGTTCACGGACCTGACACAAAGAAGCCCGAATCGGAAAATGCCTTAGCGTCAACGGCTTGACCGGGCCGGCTGAAAAAAAGACCAAACTGGGGGAGAAGCGGCATGGCGGGTTATTCGTCGCGGGTCAGGGCGGATATCGCGCGCTGGCAGCAGGCCGGCATGATCGACGCCGCGACCGCCGATTCGCTCTCGCGCGATGTCGAGGCCAACGAGCGCAAGTCGCTCAGCTTCGGCTCGATCCTGGCGATGATGGCTGCCTTGATGTTCGGCGCTGCTATCCTGATTTTCGTTGCCGCCAACTGGGACGCAATCCCGCGGCTGGCGCGCGTTCTGACACTTTTTGCGGTTATCCTTGGCGGCTACGTCGGCGGCGCACTGTTGAAGACGCGCGACCATGCGGCGATCGGCGAGGCGCTGTGGATCGTGGCGGCGGCGGCTTTCGGCGGGTCGATCGCGCTGATCGGCCAGATGTATCATCTGTCCGGCGACGAGGCGTCGGCTTTGGTCACCTGGGGCGCCGGCACGGCACTGGCGGCGGTGGCGCTGCGATCGAACCCGCTGACCGTGGCTTCGGTCGGCATTGCCGATGCCTGGCTGTTCCTGAAAGGCTTCGACTATTACAGCCGCAGCGAATTTCCTCATGCCTTCGTCGTCATGGCGATCGTGCTGTTCGCCGTCTCGTTCTGGACCCGCAGCCAGACGGCGCGGCACCTGATCATCCTGTCGGTGCTGTTCTATCTGGTGCTGCTGGTCACCAACCACGACACGTTGCAGGTGGCGATCCCGCTGGTGGTCGTCTCGATGCTGCTGTTTGCGGCCTCGGTCTTCGCGCCGGATCCGGTCGACAGAATCGTGCAGCTTGGCGGCCGCTTGCCCTTGCACGCCCTGCTCGGCTTCCTCACTGGCCTGGCCATGATCCAGTTCGAACTGGCTGACAAGAGCACCTACAACAACGGTTTCGCCATCGCCTCGGTCGTCGCGCTGGCCGGCATCGTCGCGGCAATCGTGCTGGCCGGACGAGAAAGCCGCGGGTTGCGCTGGCTTGCCTATGCCGGCTTCGCCTTCGAACTCGCCATCATCTATGTGGTGACATTGCAATCGATGCTCGATACGGCCGGCTTCTTCCTTGCCGCCGCGGTGCTGCTCGGCATCCTCGCGCTGGTCATCATCCGCGTGGAAAAACGCATGAAGGGCCCAGTTGCCAAGGGAGTCACGGCATGATGACCGGGAAAAGACTTGTCATCTCGGCGCTGGTGCTGGCGCTCGTCCAGATAGGCTTCCTGAGCTGGATCATCGCAGGCCGCGCGGCGATCCTGCGCAACGGCAAGGACGTGCTGCTGAAGATCGAGCCCGTCGATCCGCGCGACCTCCTGCGCGGCGACTATATTATTCTGGGATACGAGATTTCGCGCATACCTGTGAAAATGATCGCCAATATTCCGGCCGACAAATTTTCCAGCGACGATACGGCGATTGTGGTTCGCCTCAAGAAGGGCGCCGACGGCTATTGGCAGCCGATGACCGCCTGGTTTGGCAAGGCGCCGACGCCGGCCGCTGCCGATGAGGCCGATATATCAGGCCACGTCGCCGAGGGCTGGGACCTTCGCAGCGAAGAGGCGACCATCGCGCCGGACTACGGTATCGAGCGCTTCTATCTGCCGGAAGGCGAGGGGATGGCGATCCAGAACGACATGCGGGTGCGGCCGTTCGGCATCCGCCTCGCGCTTGCCGGCGACGGCACCGCGCAGATCAAGGCACTGGTGGACGGCGACAAGACGCTGTTCGAGGAACCGCTTTATTAATGTCCTTGTTTGCCGTGGTGTGAAGCATGCCAGTCACCTTGTCGACGCGTGAGGACATCAACCTCGACACTGTTTTCCGCGTCGCCTGGAAGAAGGAAACGGTGGCGATCAGCGAGAAGGCCCTGCAGCGGATCGCCGAATGCCGTGCTTCCTTCCTCAAGCTGATTGAATCCGACCCGCCACCGGTCATTTATGGCGTCACCACCGCCATGGGGGAGCTGGCGAGCCGCAAGCTCGAACTCGACGAGCGGGGCCGCCATGCGCGCATCAAGGCGTTCGCCGCCGCCACCTCGTTCGGCGATCCGCTGCCTGATCGCGTGGTCCGGGGGATCGTGCTTGCCCGCCTGACAAACTTCATCGAGGGCAACGCCGCCACCACGCCGCGCATCGCGCTGGCCGTCGCAGAAATGCTCGACGGTCGGCCGATGCCAACGGTGCCGGCCTCAGGCCAGGGCGGCGCCGGCGAGATCCTGGCGCTCTATCCCTTATTTGCCGAGCTTTCGACGCGCTTCGACCTGGAGGTCAAGGAACGAGGCTCTCTGATCAACGGTTCGCCCTGCGCTGCCGCTCTGGTGGCTGATGCCGCGCTCGCGGCGCGCCGCCGCCTCCGCATGGCGCAAGAAGTGTTCGCGCTGTCGATAGAAGCCTTTCGTGCGCCGCTCGAGCACTACGACGCGGCCCTCGATGCGCTTTGGGGCGATGAGCATGAAGCGGCTGCCCTGCAGGGGTTGCGGGAATTTCTGGCCGGCGCCGGAGACGGTCGGCGCAACTATCAGGCGCCGGTCAGCTACCGCATCGTGCCGCGCGTCCTCGGCCAGGCGCATCGAGCGCTGTCAACGGCGGAGCGGGCGGCCACCGTGTCGCTGGCCTCGATATCGGACAATCCAGTCTACATCACGCCGGACGATGCACATCCGCTCGGCCGCTGCATCAGCACGGGCGGCTATCACAATGCCATGGCGACGCCGGCGCTGGACGATCTGGCGGCGATATGGGCCGATATCTGCCTGCTCTGCGACCGCCACGCCTCAAAACTCCTCAACGGCAAGGTGTCGCTGCTGCCCGATCTCCTGATGACCGGACGACACTCAGCCGACAGCGACGGCCACGGCAATGTCGGCTATGTGCCGATGGCGATCACCGGCTATCTCGAGCAGGCCAAGCTGGCCGCACAGCGCACCTTCATTCCGGGAACGGAATCAGCCGGCGCCGGGCAGGACGACGTCGCCACGACGGCGTTCTTCGCCTGGACCAAGGAGGCAACCGCCGGACGCTGCGTTGATGCCGCCATGGCGATGCTGGCGATGATCGCCTCCCAGGCGCTGCACGTCACCGAACGCACGCCGCCGCCGGCGCTGCAATCATTCGTCACTGAGGTCAGAAACATCGTGCCGCCTGTCGACGACGATCGTGTGCTGGGGCCGGAGCTTGCAAAGCTGGCCGAGTGGTTCACCGGGCGAGTGTTCGAGGCATGATCCCATGGAGCGGCCACTAGCCGGGGACATTGGTGTGCCCGAGCAGATGGAGTTCGAACCTGCGTCGGTCCTCCTTCGCCAAGGCTTCGGAGGACACTCCTTCGTCTAGCGAACTTCAGGTGGCCTGCCACCCGAAGCTCGAAGAGCGAAGGGTGGTGCGGATGAAGGGACTCGAACCCCCACGCCTTTCGGCACTGGAACCTAAATCCAGGGCGTCTACCAGTTCCGCCACATCCGCATGGGTCGGCAATCCCATGTAGCCATCATTCTGTCAATGTCAGACAAGATGTTGGATCAGGGCCAAAATGATGGTTGTTCGCCGAAATGCGAAGACTGTTGAAAATTAGCCTCGCCTGTGACAAAAGGCGTGTCAAATGTGACGGGACGCGACGATCCGCTTCTACAGAATGTGATAAGAAGTAGGAAAAACAAGAACTTATTCACATTTTGGAACGCAGTTTGGGAGAGTTTGAGCCGTATTTTCGGTCAAATCGCCAGGTTCCGTACCAAAAGCCATTCCCGGCAAGAATATACCGGCAGGCTGTAAACGGCAGAGGCCGTGGCAGTCTCATTGGTGAAAACAAAGGTTTTACGATGCAGGTCACCGAAACGCTCAACTCCGGTCTCAAGCGCGAGATCAAGATCACCGTGCCGGCCGGTGACATGGAAGCCAAGCTGATGGCGCGGCTCTCGGATGCCAGGAACAAGGTCCGCATCAACGGCTTCCGTCCCGGCAAGGTACCGGTGCAGCACCTGCGCAAGGTCTACGGCAAGTCGTTCATGGCCGAAGTGGTCAACGAAATCCTCAATGATTCGACCCGTTCGATCATCACCGGGCGTGGCGAAAAGGCTGCCATGCAGCCCGAAGTCATCATGACCGAGGACGAGAAGGAAGCCGAGAAGATCCTGGCCGGCGGCGTCGACTTCGAGTTCCGCCTCAACTACGAGATCATTCCGGCGATCGAGATCAAGGACTTTTCCGACATTAAGGTGACGCGCCAGGTGTTCGACGTGCCGGATGCCGAGATCGACGAGCAGGTCCAGCGCGTGGCCGAATCGGCGCGCAGCTACGAGCCGAAGACCGGCAAGGCCGCCAATGGCGACCGCGTCACCATCGACTATGTCGGCAAGATCGACGGCGAGGCCTTCAATGGCGGCGCCGGCACCGATCAGCCGCTGGTGCTGGGCTCGAAGGAGTTCATCCCCGGCTTCGAGGATCAGCTTGTCGGCGCCAAGGCCGGTGACGAAAAGCAGGTCACCGTGACCTTCCCGGAAAACTACCAGGCGGCGCATCTGGCCGGCAAGGAAGCGACCTTCGACGTCACCGTCAAGGAGGTGTCCCAGCCCGGCGCGCTGGAAATCAACGACGAGACCGCCAAGAACCTTGGCCTGGAGTCTCTGGAGCGCCTGCGCGACGTCGTGCGCGGTCAGATCGAGAACCAGTTCGGCGCCATGACGCGACAGAAGGTCAAGCGCCAGTTGCTCGACCAGCTCGACGCGGCCTACTCGTTCGAGGCGCCATCGAAGCTCGTCGACGCCGAGTTCAACAACATCTGGGCGCAGGTCAATCGCGACCTGGAAGCAGCCGGCCGCACCTTCGCCGACGAAGAGACGACGGAAGAAGAGGCGCGTGCCGAGTATCTGCGGCTTGCCGAGCGCCGCGTGCGCCTCGGTCTGGTGCTGGCTGAAATCGGCGAGAAGGCCGGTGTCACCGTATCGGACGAGGAGTTGCAGCGCGGCCTTTTCGAGCAGGTGCGCCGCTATCCGGGCAACCAGCAGCAGGAAGTCTTCGAGTTCTACCGCAACAACCCGGAAGCGTTGAACACGTTGCGGGCGCCGATGTTCGAGGAGAAGGTGGTCGACCATCTGCTCGGCCAGATTTCGGTCACCGACGTCAAGGTCAGCAAGGAAGAGCTGATGGCCGACGACGAGGAGGACGAAACCGCCGTCAAGGCGAAGCCGGCGAAGAAAGCCGCCGCCAAGAAGGCCGACGACAAGGTGAGCGACGCCAAATCTGGCGACGACGCGGAAGAGCCCAAGAAGAAGGCCGCGCCGAAGAAGAAAGCTGCCAAGGACGCCTGACAACACCTGCGCTCCGCTGAGACAGGAAAGGCCGCCCTCGAGGCGGCCTTTTTCGTTGCCAAACTGCAACAGCCGGCTCGCTTCGCGAGCGACGGCCTGTGGCGACCAAGCTTTGATCATTATCTGCGCTCTTATTGAAAGCCGCTTGGCTGTTGGAGGGCGTGTTGAGACTTTTCGTCGAATTGGGACACGCAGCGGCAATCGCGCTGATCCTTGTCTCGGCCTGCGGCATCGCCCGAGCCGATACGGTGCTTGACAATTGGCGGTTCGACACGGGCGACGACGGCCTCGTCACGGCGTCGCTCTATGCCACCAACAAGCTGATCACCGGCGGCGGCGCCTTGAGCTACAGCCCGATCCTGACGATTGCCTGCCGGGCAAACGGCGAGCCGCATTGGACCGAATGGCTGCAATTGAACGACGCCGTCTCGGCCAGCCGCAAGATCACCATGTCGGTCACGCTCGACCAGGGCAGCAAGTTCGATGAAAGCTGGTCGGTCGGGCCACGCGGCAGGATGCTGGTGCGCGACGGCGCCGATGGCATCAGGCGCCTTGTCGCCGCGAACCGGCTCCAGCTTTCGTGGCGGTTCGGGCTGCTGTCGGGGCGCGGCGAAGCCGATTTCGACCTCGCCGGGTTCGGCGAAGCGGTCAATCAGGTTGCCGGTAGCTGCAACACGGATGTACCGTGATCAGATTTCCTGGCGCGGAATCCCGCCCAAAGCCACTTGGGTATGCATGCCACTCGCCAAAAGCGGCCCATGAAACCGTTTGCCCGAGAAAACTTCGAGCGCTTGCGGCTTTTCACCACCGACGATCCAGTCCGTGAGGTATTGGTGAAGCCAAGGGCGATGGCGAAGCCATGGCCAGTCCAGGCAAACCCATAGATGGTGTTGTGCAAGGCAGCGGGCGTGTCGACAATCGGGATGCCGTCAACCGCGCAACTCTCGACGCGGGAAGCATCGACCTTCAGGAAGGTGGACTCGCCGATGAAAGGCAAGGTCGCGATGGCATCGGTCAGGCCGAGAGCTGTCGAACTGAGCGACCCCTTCCAACGGCCCTCCGGCGTATAGGCAACGCTCTGGCCGCCTGAAAAGCATCAACGTCCCATCACGCCGGGGTTGCCGTCGGCTACTGTTTCGAAACACCGTTCGCCGATACGGCGTGCGCTCTGGTCGCACAGGGCTTGGGAGTGTCAATCGTCGACCCGTTCTCGGCGGCTCGATGGGCAGGTAGATTGACGATACGGCCCTTCAGTCCCCATCTCCTCGGCCACATCAACATCATAAGAAACAGAGCCCAGGTCTCACCCATGCTTCAACAGGGGTTCGAGCGAGAATTCCGAACCGCGCTCGAGGAAAATATGAACGGGGCACTCGCTTATTTTAGCCGGATTCGTCCCATCCACTTCAGCGGCTGATCAGAACGGTGAAGGTCGCGTCGATATCGGCTCGTTGGACACAATGGAAGGGCCTTGAGGCGGGCTCAACAGGCTCGATCCGGATTTCTCCGTCGCTGACATCGCTTCCTGCCTGCTAGCGGCACCATTTTTCGACGGCAATTGCAATTGCCTTGGTGCAATCGACGAGATCGCGCACCGAAACGCGTTCGTTCGGCTGATGCGCCTGCGCCGGATCGCCGGGACCGAAATTGACGGTCGGGGTGTTGCCAAGGCCGGTCGGCAGGCCGATGTCGCTGTGCGCGCCAAAACCACTCAGGACCGGCGAGAGGTTGGCTTCTTTGACGGCCTCCTGGAAGACGCCGACAAAGGGATTGTCCGACGGGATTTCGGCGCAGTCGGCGTCGAGGATCCACTCGACGCGGGCAGGGTGCTTTCGCAGATAGGGATCTCGGCAGAAGATTATGCAAACGAATTTCCTGCGCTTAATTCGATCGCCCGGGCTTGGTCGGGCGCTCGTGGCAGTCCCCAACTATGCCCTCCGGCCCTAGATCAGCAGCAGGCCCTTCATGCTGGAATGACCTTTGCGCCCGATGATGATGTGGTCGTGGACGGCGATGCCCAGGCGCTTGGCCGCCTCGATGATCTCCTTGGTCATCTCGATGTCGGCGCGCGACGGCGTCGGGTCGCCTGACGGGTGATTGTGCACCAGGATAATGGCGGTCGCTGAGAGTTCGAGCGCGCGCTTGATCACTTCGCGCGGATAGACAGGCGTGTGGTCGACAGTGCCCGTCTGCTGCACCTCGTCGGCAATCAGCGCGTTCTTCTTGTCGAGGAACAGGATCCGGAACTGCTCGCGCGCCTCGAAGGCCATGGCTGAGCGGCAATAGTCGAGAAGCTGCTGCCAGGATGAGAGGATCTCGCGGCCGTGGACCTCGCCGCGTGCCATGCGCTGCGCCGTCGCGGCGACGATTTTCAGGTCGAGTGCCACCGCCGGGCCGATGCCCTTGACCTCCTGCAGCAGGCCGAGAGGCGCGCCAAGCACTTCGGCCAGCGTGCCGAAGCGCGCCAGCAGCGCCTTGGCCACCGGCTTGGTGTCGGCGCGGGGGATCAGGCGAAACAGCAGAAGCTCCAGCAGTTCGTAATCGGGCAGGGAGTCCGGACCCGCCGAGGCAAAGCGCTCGCGCAAGCGGTCGCGATGGCCGAGATAATGCGGCCTCTCGTCTCTCGCCTTGGCATTCGCCGCTGGCCGCATCGGCACTTCGGCGAAGAAATTCCGCTCGTCGTCGTCGCTTCTGTTCCCCATATGCCGCCCCTCCGATGCGAACATTAAAACCGTTCTGGGCTGGATTGAAAACCGTTCTGTTCTGCAAGCGCGAGACGACCGGCGCGGGCGTCATGCCAGCCTGTGTTGTCAACTTCGGGATTCTCTAGCTAATACAGGCGCCAAGATCAGACCAAGATTGCGCAACAAAACTTAACATCACTTCACGCATGCAGCCATTTTCACCTGAAATAGCCAGAGCATGAGGGCCCCACGGCCTCGCTCTTCCGGAGCACGCCGTTGGCCAAAATCGATTCTGGAATGTTCGCTGGCCGGGCCTCTCTTGCGGCGATGGCAATTCTGTTTTCAACGCATTCGGGGATCGTGCTTGCGGCCGACGCCATTGCAGTCGATACCGACGATTTCCGATGACGGCCCGCGCTCGTTTTTCGAACCGTTCTTCAAGGAGGATGCGTCGCGCGGCGTTGCGTCGAAGCATGGGTTCGGCCTGGGCCTCTCGATCGTTGCCGACATCGTCGAGTGGCACGGCGGCAGGATCGAATTGCTGGACAACCAACCCAATGGACTGGTCGTTACCGTCGTCCTGCCGAATGGTCCAAGTGCCCAACCGTCATAGAAGGTCGCGTGCCGGGTAAGATGCGCTAAGCCGGCAGGCCGGGGCGGTCGAGCTTTCTTGGCGACAGGGTGAAAATCTCGCAGCCGGTGTCGGTCACGCCGATCGTGTGCTCGTACTGCGCCGACAGCGAGCGGTCGCGCGTCACGGCGGTCCAGCCGTCCGACAGAACCTTCACGTGCGGCCGGCCAAGATTGATCATCGGCTCGATGGTGAAGATCATGCCGGGCCGCATCTCGACGCCCTCATTGGCGCTGCCATAGTGCAGGATGTTCGGTGCGTCATGGAACAGCTGGCCGACGCCGTGGCCGCAGAAATCGCGCACCACCGAGCAGCGCTCGCCCTCGGCATATGTCTGGATGGCGGCGCCGATGGCGCCGGTGCGGGCGCCGGGCCTGACCGCCGCTATGCCGCGCATCAGGCATTCATGCGTGACTTCGAGCAGGCGCTCGGCGGCACGCTTGATCGTGCCGACCGGGTACATGCGCGAGGAATCGCCGTGCCAGCCGTCGAGGATGTAGGTGACGTCGATGTTGACGATGTCGCCATCCTTGAGCGGCTTGTTGTCGGGAATGCCATGGCAGACGACATGATTGATCGAGGTGCAGGACGATTTCGTGTAGCCGCGATAGTTGAGTGTCGCCGGTAGCGCGCCATGGTCCATGCCGAATTCGAAGACGAAGCGGTCTATTGCTTCGGTGGTGACGCCGGGCTCGACCATCGGCACCAGTTCGTCGAGACAGCGCGCGGTGAGATCGCATGCCTTGCGCATGCCGGCAAAGCCGTCCTTGCCATAGAGGCGAATCTGGCCGGTGTTTCTGAGCGGGGCCGTGGCGGCGTCGAGATAGGTGACCATTTTGTCCGTGTAGCCGGTAGGACCCTGCAAGAGGGCCGACGTGAAAATCTCCCCAGATTTGGCACTTGAGGGCGAAAGGTTCAAGGAAGAACTGCCTGATGCAGCCGTGCATTCGGGATATTCGCCTTGCATGGGCTAATGTCTTGCCGGGTTTTGCCCGGTTTGCTTTCCATTCTGGTCATCGTGCGGTAGGGCGGGTGATGTTTTCGAGATCTCGCCCCTTCACGGCGGCCAGGCAAGCCAGATGGCTTGAAGCGCCGCTGACGGCAGCCTGCTCATGCCTGATGGGCATGGTGCTGCTGGCGATGCTGTGCCTCGGCCAGCCGGTGGTGCCAGCCTTCCCGGATAGTGCGCCGAGCGTTACCAGCGTCGGTGTCGAGCGGTCCGATGAGGTGGCGGCGCTGCTGCGTGTCACCGGCAAGGCGCAAGCGCTGGAAGTTCGCGCCGTCCGTCCGGCTCTGGTCAAGTTCGCCGGCGGCCACCCCGCTCTGCCGGTCCCCGACGCTGTCTTCCTTTGGGTCGAACGGACGCCGGCGGGAGCGGTTGTTTCGGGATACGGAGCGGCCTCGGTTCCCAGGGCGAGCACCAACCAGCCGCGCGCACCGCCATCCATCGCGGCCTGAGCGGTCCAGAACCGCACCCTTCACCCATAGCTATCCCTGTTCGCGCCGTGATCGTGCGGCGGCTGTCGGCCGCGCCGCGGTAGCGCGGCGCGTCATTTCCGGACTATTTTCAATGCAACACCGCATCAAGACTTTCAAAACTCTGTCGCGTGCTGCCGCGGCTGCCGCGTTCCTCTCTGTCCAGGCGCTCATCTGCATCGGAACCGTCTATTGGGCGGTTGCCGAGACGCTCGGCCTGTCGGCGATGGCGGCCCTTGCTCTCGGCGGCATCTTCGCTGTGCCGACGATATCTGTGCTGATTACCGCCATTCGCATGGCTTTCGACGCGGAGACGGATCCGGCGAACCAGTGAACGCAGTCGCCCAAAGCATATCCTCGATTGTTTGGGCGACGTGGCGGTTCAGCGACCCAAGAGACGACACATTTCTGGGCCAAAAGCTGGTCAAAGCAACTTTTGACGACGAATGGCGTTGCCTCGGTGACGCCAGTTCGGGAGACAGGAAATGGACAGACTGCAATTCGAGGTGCCGGTGCGCATCGCATCCGCGCCCGGCCTGCCAGTCGAGGAGATATACGGCGTCGAACAGGCGCTCGATTTTCTTCAGGACTGGCCTGCGCGCCGTCAGGGCCCGATCTATCAGAAAGCGTTCAACGCCTGCTTTGGCGCCACGGTGGACGTGGTCAAGACCGAGGATGCGTGCCGGGCATTCATGGCGTTTTGCCGGGCGAGCGGACTGATGGCCAGGGACATGATGACGCCGCGCAAGCGCGGCGGTCAGGCGAGGGCGCTCCAGGCCTGAGGGCCGTCGCAACGTCAATGTTTGAACGCACACGGCGATGTCGTGAGCGTACGGCTGCACATCAGGTGCACCAGCGACAGCGCCGTTAAGCTTCCGTTTCCACCTTCCCGGCTACGCCATTGCTTGTTGGCAATGGTTGATTCGTTGCGTCAGTCTCATGGTTCGGAAGATGTCCTCAGAAAAAATTCGTGCATTCCCGATCGACCGTCAGGTATTCTTGGTCAGGGAGGTTGCTGCCAAGCTCGGTAGTCTGCATGGCGAGACCGCCACCTCCTTCTGGAGGGCCAAGGCGTCGGAGTTGCTCGATCTCGTGGTCGGTTCCGGCAGGGACAGAACAGCAGCCAGCGATGAAGTGCGCAGGTTTTTCCTGGCCGTACAGCGAGAGATGTTGGCTGGAACGCCTGCGGAGTCGATGCCAATACTTTCCGCTTAAAGAAAATATCGCGGAACCGGGCTCTATTAAGTGCTCCAATAGCGGCCGTCTTGATGACGCTGGCCCATTCGCCCGCCAAGACACGCTGCTATGAAATGAGCTCGCACCGGCGAACTGGCGCGGGCAAGGAGCGTCATGTCCAAAACCCGTCGGTCAGCCAACAAACCCTTCCTTTTGGAAACAAATAGGTCACTGATCAAAATTGAACGGGACTTTTTAGCCATTCGTTCATATGTGCGTGCTTTCTAATTTATGCCATGGCCTCCAGTAGCTTCACCCGTATTTGGCTTACAATAGACGGCATGCGCCGGAGCACGGGCGCAAATGTTGCCACCATCTTCGCCCTGACCTTGCCGATCGTTGTCGGCGCCGCGGGCTTCGGTGTCGAGACCTCCTACTGGTACTACAACAGCCTGAGATTGCAGGCGACGGCCGATGCCGCCGCCTATGCCGGCGCGCTTGAACGGGTCTCGGGTTCCGACAAGCCGACAATCGTCGCGGCCGCGACCCAGTCGGCAGCGACGAACGGATTGGGCTCGGGCACGATCGTCGTCAATACGCCACCAGCGTCTGGACCAAATACGGCGAAGAAGGCGGTCGAGGTCATCGTGGGTCAGAAGCTCGACCGGATGTTCACCGCAATCTTTACGCAGGCCCAGGTTCCCGAACAGGCGAGGGCGGTGGCCCTCATCACCGATGCCTCGAAGGCCTGCATGACCGCGCTCGATCCGGCCGCCCCGCAGGCGGCACTGTTTTCCGGCAATACCACCGTGAAGGTCACCGGCTGCGTGGTGATGTCCAATTCGATCGCCCCGGACGCCATCAAGCTCCAGGGCTCGGCGAGCCTCCAGGTCGATTGCCTGATATCGGCGGGCGGCGTCTCTCTCAGCAATCCCGTCACAACCGTCTGCGCGGCCCCAATCACCCAGGCACTGCCGGTCGCCGATCCCTTTGCCGACCTGCCGGCCCCGACGGCCTCGAACCCCTGCCAGAACGACAACAAGCCGACGCTCAGTCCAGGCACCTATTGCAGCGGCATGAACCTAAAGGGCAATGTCACGCTTTCGCCGGGCGTCTATGTCGTTCGGGGCGATCTCAAGATCAACGCCAACGCGGCCATCGTCGGCAGCGGTGTGACCATCTTCATGTCGGGCAGTTCGACCGTCAGCATGAATGGCAATGCCTCCGTGAAGCTCAGCGCGCCGACCTCGGGCACCTATTCAGGCGTTCTGTTTTACGGCGACAGGACCGGTATCGCCGCATCCAGCACATTCAACGGCACAGCGGACTCGCTGCTGACCGGGGCCATCTACTTCCCCAAACAGCAAGTAAACTATCTTGGCAACTTCTCGGGCAACGGCGGCTGCACCCAGGTCGTCGCCAATACGATTCAATGGTCCGGCAGCACAACCGTCAACCAGGATTGCACGAGCCTCGGAATGCGCGACATTCCGGCGGGGCAGTCCGTGGCGCTGGTCGAGTAGCTTCGTGAAACGCCAATCGATCCGGACCCTTGGCGATGATGCGGGCGCTGCGGCGGTGGAGTTCGCGATGGTGCTGCCCATCCTGTGCCTGGTGCTGCTCGGCATTCTGGACGGCTGGTCCTACGTAACGAGCTCGCTGTCGATGCGCGCCGGCGTGAAGACTGCCGCGAACCTGGTCATGGGCGGATCGACCAATGATGCGGCGACCAAGGCTGTTGCCATTGCGAGCTGGGAGAATCGGCCGGAGGACGGCCAAGTCACGCTAACCCGGATTTACATGTGCGGGACGACCGTGGTCAACGCTTCCACCTTGTGCAGTGGCCCGAAGGCGCCATCGGTCTATGTCCAGATCCAGGCCTCGGCCACTTGGGTGCCGCCCGTTGCCTTCGGTGCTTTTTCCGCTTCCAGCATCATCGGCCACCAGGAGATGATCCGTGTCCGCTAGAGCAAGCGCGTTCGGGCGGGATCGATCGGCCGGGGCCGGGTTGGAGTTCGCGCTGATCGCGCCTTTCCTCGTCATGCTGCTGTTCGGCATCTTCGCCTTCGGCTGGTCGATGCACTCGGTCTCCAGTGTTCGTTATACGCTGGAGACGTCATCGCGCTCGCTGCAGCTTAAGAACACGCTGACCCAGGCCGACATCCAATCGATCCTCACGCAAAAATTGCAGGCCCTGGGTTTGAAGGATGTGAACGTCACGATCGCCATCGACCCGGTGAGCGGCGGCTTCCGTATGGCGCATCTGACCGCCACCTACGCCTTCGTCATCGACTTCCCTTACTTCAGCGCCTTCCCGATCAACTACGCGACAACCGTCACCGTGCCGCTGGTCGGCGGCTAGGCTCTGGCAGGACAGCTATCACCGAGAACGCGCGCTGGGGTTCTGCTTACCTGTACGCCTTGAGCGCGATCAGACCACAGAGAATGATTATCGCCGTCAGGATCAGTGCCCACGACACGACGTTATGCGATAGACGCCTTCGGCGACCGCGCAGGGCCCGGTCTCGCCAGCGTTTAGCCTGATCAGCCCCTAT
This sequence comes from Mesorhizobium sp. Root102, assembly GCF_001425625.1. GTDB lineage: Bacteria > Pseudomonadota > Alphaproteobacteria > Rhizobiales > Rhizobiaceae > Mesorhizobium. The sequence continues at coordinate 57,242 of NZ_LMCP01000002.1, forward strand.
GTTCAGTTTATCCACGCCCTTCTCCCATAGCAGAATGCGGCTCATGCCCGGCCGGTGCCCCCATCGGCACCGCTTTTGGCGGTCACGTGACGCACTCCGGCCAGCTTTTTGATGGCACAGGGCTATCTTATATATTTGTTAATGCTAATATTAAATTGACGTAGCGTCATGCCCGGGCATCCCTCGGGGTATTTGCATTGTGGGGGGCCAATGAGAGTGGCTATATTTTGCACGGCTGTCGTGTTCGCCGCGACTGGTGTGGCTGTTGCCAAGGAGAAGAAGGTGGCAATCAGTGATGCCGCCGCCTTGTGTTCTACCAACCCGTCAGCCAAGAAGCCCGTTCCAAATCTGGACTGCAGTTTTACCGGAACTGCCAAACCGGAAGATAGCGGCGCGAAGGCAGAGCCGCGCCTCGGATACGACTCGAATCCGTGGATCATAACCGGCTTTTGATTTTGCTTTGGCGGACGCCAAGTTGAAGCGCTGAAAGAGGGCCGCCTTAACGGACGGGCTCTCGTTTCAGCATTGGCTCTCACACGCAATGCCGTCCCCGCAGGCCTCGGTATGTCCAATTGCAAGTGCGGTTGAAGTCTCTGGTACGCCCAAGGGGAATCGAACCCCTGTTACCGCCGTGAAAGGGCGGTGTCCTAACCGCTAGACGATGGGCGCGCTCAGACGAAGCGGCTTATACTGGCGTTGTGCGCAACCGGCAACCCGTCAGGTGCCACCTTGGACAACTTTTTTCCGGGCCTTTGAACAAGGATTTCGCTACGTCCGGCAAGGTGCGGAATTCTGCTCCGCTGTTCTCGTCGGCTAAAATCCCGGCATGAATCCCAGGGTCTTTGCGACGGAGCTTCGCTCCTGCTTCGCCCTAGGATGACGAAGACGGGACGCATCGCGCCAAATCGCAGAATAATGCCGTTAGCCGTCGCCACCGCCGCTGCGCCGGCGGCAGCGCCAGTTCCAGTCGCGCTCGGGGCCGACGTCGACGTGAACCGAGTCTGTGTGGCAGTAGGTGCCGACGCCGCCACGGCCGGGCATGCTCCTGATGTAGCTTGCCAGCTCCCATTTCGAAACGCCGGGCACCTGAATGTCGGCGGCAGCGCAATACATATGCAGCGAATTCTTGGCGCCGTTGGCGCGCCGGTTGCGGGCCGGGTCGCGATAGCCTGACGTCACCGTCATCTTGCGGCCGTAGTGGCCTTCGATCGTCTTCAGCACGCGCACCAGCGACGGCTTTAGGCAGGCCACATCGACGCTCTCGTTCTGCTTGAGCAGCCCGTTGGGCGCCAGTCGGGCCATGCCGGCGGCGGACGCGACCTGATAGGAGCCGCCGACTGGCCCCTCATCCTCGTTGAGGTCGACGTCGCTTTCGTCATCAAGGCCGGACTTGCGCTTGATTTCGAACAGGGCCGTCTGGCGCACGCCGGGCAGGGCATCGCTACCGGTGATGTGGCCGGTATCGCCGCCGAGCGAAGCCAGTTGCACCGGCTTTGCCGTGGAATCGGCCGAGGCCAACGTGATGATCGGCTTTGCCGTTGCTGGCGCCGCTTTTGCCTGCACCACGGGCTGCTCGCCCGACCGGGTGTTGATAAGGGGCGTCGCCGAGGCTGGCGTGGCACCAAACATCGAGGCCAGGAAGCCTTTTTTCTTTGGTGCTTCGGCCTGCGGCATCTCGCCAGCCGTCACGTAGACCGGGTTGTTCATGGCCGGAGCGGCTGTCGGCTTCTGCGCGTTTACGCCGGCGTCGGCGGCGGCGATCTGCTGAGCAACCGTGTCGTTCTGCTGCGCGGTCTGCGCCTGCTGTGTCAGCGACTGCGGTGTGTTGCCGACGATTGTTTCGGCACCGGCCGGCGTTGTCAACGGAAAGGCGGTTTCGGGATTGGCCACCGGGACATAGGCGACCTTCTCGGGCAGCGCCGTATCGCTCGCCGTCATCACGGTCGTCTGCTCGGTCGTGACCTCAGACGAATCGGAGGCGACGGTCGCCTTGCCGCTCGAGGCAGCACTTATGTCCGATGCGGTGGCATTGTAGCCGGGCATTCCGACCGACATTGTCGGGTCGCCAGCCGAGGTGCAGGAGGCCAGAAGCAAGGAGCAGAGCGCTGCCACGATGGCGCGGCGTTCTCCCTTTGCGAGGCTCCATCCTGCTGATTTCAAAGTCAAATTCCCCCTCGATGCCCGGTCGGTATGTCCTTGGTGCGGCACCGATACGCCGCGTCAAGGTGACCTTTGTCTCCGATCCGGAAACGAGACCTGTGTCAAATCCGCAAGCCTGGAAGTATTTTTGCAGTGATTGCCGAATTACGGCCGCTTGATGGTTGACGACACCATTTCGCCCGCTTTTACCGGCCCGTCAACTCACCAGACATTACAGTCCGTTACACACGCACCTTCACATAGGTACCGGGAGCATCCCCCAAGGTTTTCATATGGTTGCCGGGTTTGCGGGCTGGCACGCGGGTGTTGTCCCTGGCCTCTATCCAGTTCTGCCAGTGCGGCCACCAGGACCCTGGGTGCTCGGTGGCCTTGGCTACCCACTGTCCGAAGTCGCCTGTCGGCGTACCCCCGGTCCAGTACTGGTATTTGTTGGAGGCCGGCGGGTTGACGACGCCTGCTATGTGACCCGATCCCGCCATGACGTATTCGACCTTGCCACCGAAATATTTCGAGCCGAGGAACACCGAAAGCGCCGGCGCGATGTGATCTTCCTTGGAGGCGAGGTTGTAGACCGGGATGGTGATGTCGCCCAGTGAGATGGTGTGGCCGGCGAGTTCCATCTTGCCCTGTGAAAGCGTGTTATCGAGGTAGCAGTTGCGCAGGTAGAAGGAATGATTGGCCGCCGCCATGCGGGTCGAATCGGCGTTCCAGTAGAGCAGGTCGAAGGGCAGGGGATCCTTGCCGCGCATGTAGTTGTTGACGACATAGGGCCAGATCAGGTCGCCCGAGCGCAGCATGTTGAAGGCGGTCGCCATCTTGGTGCCGTCGAGATAGCCCTTTTCGCTCATCGACTTTTCCACCGCGGCGACCTGCTCTTCGTCGACGAATACTTTCAGGTCGCCGGCATGGGTGAAATCGACCTGGGTGGTGAAGAAGGTGGCTGACTTGATGCGGTCGTCGCCCTCGCGTGCCAACAGCGCCAGTGCCGCCGCCAAAAGCGTGCCGCCGACGCAATAGCCGATGGCGTTGACGTCGCGCTCGCCGGAGGCCTTCTCGACCGTGTCGAGGCCATATTGCAGGCCCTCGCGGATATAGGCCTCCCAACCCTTGGCGCCGTGGCGCTCGTCCGGGTTGATCCAGGAGATGACGAACACGGTGTGGCCCTGTTCGACCGCCCAGCGGATGAAGGATTTCTGCGGGTTCAGATCAAGGATGTAGAACTTGTTGATCCATGGCGGACAGATCAGCAGCGGCCGCTTGAGCACCGTCTCGGTCGCCGGATCGTATTGGATGATCTCGGCGACATCGCTACGGCCAACCACCTTGCCAGGGGTGGTGGCGATGTTCCGGCCGATCTCGAAGGGCGAATAGTCGGCCTGGCGCAGTTTCAGGTCGCCCTTGCCGGCGGCAATGTCCTCGGCCAGCATCTTCATGCCGCGCACCAGGTTCTCGCCGTTGGAAGCGACGGTCTCGCGAAACAGCTCCGGGTTGGTCAGGATGAAATTCGACGGCGAGATGGCGTTGGACACCTGCTTGACGTAGAAGCTCGCCTTGTGGCGGGTGTGCTCGTCCAGACCTTCGGCGTGTTCGACCAGATCGGCCGCCCAGCGCGAGGTGACGAGATAGGCCTGCTTGAGAAAATCGAAGAAGGCGTTGCGGCCCCATTCGGGGTCGAGGAAGCGCTTGTCGCCGCGCTCCGGCTTGACGGCGTCTTCGGTTTCTTGCGCGGCGTTGCTGGTACGCTGAATGGCGTTGGCCCAGACCGTCATGTAGCCGGCGAACAGCCGTGTCTGCGCTTCCAGTGCGCGCTGCGGATCGGAAAGCCAGTATTCGCTGAGCTTGGAAAAGGTCTTCACCATGTCGACAACCGGCTCGGCGACGTGATCGCGCACCTCGCCTTTTTCGCGCGGCTCGGCCCAGGCGGAAGCCGCCTTGCCGGCCTGCTCGATCATGCGCGCCATATTCAGAGCGAAGCGTTCCGGGTCCTTCACCAGATATTGCTCGACGGTCGAAGGCTCGTCATCTTCCGCTTTGCCCGAATCGGGTGTTTTGGACATGGTAGGCGGGGTTCCTCCCGAGGCCTTTTCTTGACATATTAACATGGGACATCCGACCGGGTCCAATCTCGCTCTACCTCGGCTGCCAAGGAAACAATATGACGATTAATATTGGCGAGACTGTTTTTTTCGATGCCGGACGTTTTTGCCGCATCGGCGCGGCGATCGTCCTCATGGGGATTGCCGGGTGCTCCAGCACCGACGGCCCGACGTCCGTCGCGGCTGGTACGGGTCCGAAGGATACCGGCACCTTTCCGAACCTGAACATCAAGCCGCAAGTGGCGGCGCCGCAGTTCACCGAAGCCGAGAAGAACGCCAGGCTTGCGCAATTGAAGGCGGACAAGAATGCGCAGGCGGCCAAAGGCGGCGGTCCGAAGGTCGCCAACCAGGCGACGCTGACGGATCTCGCCAAGAAGCATGGCGACGAAACGCTGAAGCAGATCGAAGCCAAATGCGACCCCGCCCTCGACCCTACCTGCAAATAAGTATATAGCGCGCGCCCAATACCCCCTTTGCTGTCTGGAACTGCCATGGAAGAATTTCACAAGGTTCGCCGGCTTCCGCCTTACGTCTTCGAGCAGGTCAACCGGCTCAAGGCCAGCGCCCGTTCGCGCGGCGCCGACATCATCGACCTCGGCATGGGCAATCCGGATCTGCCGACGCCCAAGGCCATCGTCGACAAGCTGTGCGAGGTCGTGCGCGATCCGCGTACGCACCGCTATTCCTCGTCGCGCGGCATTCCGGGCCTGCGCCGCGCCCAGGCCGCCTACTATAGCAGGCGCTTCGGCGTGAAGCTCAACCCCGACACGCAAGTGGTGGCCACGCTTGGTTCGAAGGAAGGCTTCGCCAACATGGCGCAGGCAATCACGGCGCCGGGCGACGTGATCCTGTGCCCGAATCCGACCTATCCGATCCACGCCTTCGGCTTCATCATGTCGGGCGGCGTCATCCGCTCGCTGCAGGTGGAGCCCGATGACGGCTTCATCCCGGCGCTCGAGCGCGGTGTCAAGCATTCGATCCCGAAGCCGCTGGCGCTGATCCTCAACTATCCGTCGAACCCGACGGCGCTGGTCGCTTCGCTTGATTTCTACAAGGATGTGGTGGCCTTCGCCAAGAAGAACGACATCATCATCCTGTCCGACCTTGCCTATTCAGAAATCTATTTCGACGGCAATCCACCGCCTTCGGTGCTGCAGGTTCAGGGCGCGATCGATGTCTGCGTCGAATTCACCTCGATGTCGAAGACCTTCTCGATGCCGGGCTGGCGCATGGGCTTTGCCGTTGGCAACGAGCGGCTGATCTCGGCGCTGACCAGGGTGAAATCCTATCTCGATTACGGCGCCTTCACGCCGATCCAGGTGGCGGCGGCACACGCGCTCAACGGCGACGGCGCCGACATTGCCGAGGTCCGCGACATCTATCACAAGCGCCGCGACGTGATGGTCGATGCCTTCGGCCGCGCCGGCTGGACCATTCCGGCACCGGCGGCGTCGATGTTTGCCTGGGCGCCGATCCCTGAGCCGTTCCGCCATCTCGGCTCGCTCGAATTCTCCAAGCTGCTCATCGAACATGCCGACGTGGCGGTGGCGCCCGGTGTCGGCTTCGGCGAACATGGCGATGATCACGTCCGCATCGCGCTGGTCGAGAACGAGCACCGGATCCGCCAGGCGGCGCGCAACATCAAGCGCTTCCTGTTGACCAGCGCCAAGCAGCCCAACAATGTGGTTCCGCTTTCCGCCCACCGGTAAGCTTGCCGCACACCATTTCGATTTCGATCTGACTTGAGGGACGTTGCCTTCTATGGCTGAAGCATTGCGTGTTGGAATTGCCGGCCTCGGTACGGTTGGCGCGTCGGTGGCGCGTGTGCTGCGCGACAAGGCAGTGGAACTGACCCGCCAGTGCGGTCGTGACGTGATCGTCACCGCCGTCTCGGCGCGCGACCAGAAGCGTGACCGCGGCGTCGATCTGAGCTCGGCAAAGTGGTTCGACGATCCGGTCAAGATGGCGCAGGCCGCCGAAATCGACGTGTTCGTCGAACTGATCGGCGGCGACGAGGGGCCGGCGCGCTCGTCGGTGAAGGCGGCACTCGAAGCCGGCCGTCACGTCGTCACCGCCAACAAGGCGCTGCTCGCCAAGCATGGCGTGGCGCTGGCCGAGATCGCCGAGAAGAAGGGCGTGCTGCTCAACTACGAGGCGGCGGTGGCTGGCGGCATCCCCGTCATCAAGACGATGCGCGAGGCGATGGCCGGCAATTCGGTCACCCGCGTGTTCGGCATCCTCAACGGCACCTGCAACTATATCCTGACCCGCATGGAGGCCGAGGGCATTTCGTTCGACGCCTGCCTGAAGGACGCGCAGCGGCTGGGCTATGCCGAAGCCGATCCGACGTTCGACATCGAGGGCCACGACACCGCGCACAAGCTGTCGATCCTGACCAGCCTTGCCTTCGGCACCAGGATCGCCGCCAACGACATCTATATGGAAGGCATTTCCAACATCACCCAGGCCGACATCCGTGCGGCCGGCGATCTTGGCTACCGGATCAAGCTGCTTGGTGTCGCCCAGCGCACCGAGAGCGGCATCGAGCAGCGCGTGCATCCGACCATGGTGCCGACCTCCTCGGTCATCGCGCAGGTGCATGGCGTCACCAATGCGGTGGCGATCGAGACCGACATTCTTGGCGAGTTGCTGCTGTCCGGCCCCGGTGCGGGCGGCAACGCCACCGCCTCGGCCGTCATCGGCGACATCGCCGACATCGCCAAGAGCCGGCCCGGCTTCCAGCACGGTCCGGTCTTCGGCCGGCCGGCGAAGGAACTGAAACCGTACAAGAAGGCGCAGATGCGCAGCCATGCCGGCGGCTACTTCATCCGGCTGACCGTGCATGATCGCATTGGCGTGTTTGCGGCAATAGCCAAGCGCATGGCCGACAACGACATTTCGCTGGAATCGATCGTCCAGCACGCGGTCAATGGCGAGGCGGCAGCACAGAAGACGGTGATCCTCGTCACCCACGAGACGACCGAGGCGGCCGTGCGCAAGGCCGTCGATGGCATCACCAAGGACGGCCATCTGACCGACAAGCCGCAGGTCATCCGCATCGAGCGGGCAGGATAGTTTCGCGCCCGGTAGCCGCGTGGGACAAGAATCCCGCACGCATTGAGGCCATTCGGACGGCAAACAGCCGCGCCCGGCCGGAACGAATTCGCGCCGCCGCCGTTCTCTTGGACAGTAACCAGAGGGAGCCGCTTCATGGCCGATACCAACAAATCCGACACCCCACACATCGACGACATCCAAAAGACGCTGGAAAAGCAGATTGACGAACTGCGCAAGGAGATCACCAAGATCAACAAGAGCATTTCGGCGCGGAGTGCGGAGATGCTCGATGACGCCAGCGAACAGGCTTCCGATTTCTATGACACGGCGGCGGCCCGCGCATCGCGAACCGCCCAACAGCTGCGCAGCCAGGCCCATGCTGTTTCGGAAGTCGCACGCGAAAATCCCGGTACGACGACAGCCGTGGTCGGCGTGATCGGCCTGCTCGGCTTTCTGGCCGGCTTCGCCATTGGCCAGTCGATGAACGACACGTCGCGCCGCTGGTATTAGTCGCGTCGCGATAGGGCCGGTTTCTCCGGCTCATTTGCCTGTTTTCAGTACGTCATCGTTAAGGAGGGCACCATGGCTTCATCCGCGTTGATCAGCATCCTGATCACATTCCTCGTCATCATCCTCGTTCTCTATCTGGTTCAGCGCCTGCCGCTCGATGCCCGCATGAGGCAGATCGCTCAGGTCATCGTGATCATCATCGGCATCATTTCGTTGCTCAAATACCTTGCGGTTTTCTAGGCCGCGAAAGGTGCCGATTTTGACTTTTTCAACCCGGCCCGGTTCATTGCGACCGGGCCGGCGCCGTTTTGGAAGTCGGTTTAATCGATTGATATTACTGGCTATTCGATAAAACTCATGGCAGGTCTTGCCGTTGTCATGCTCGTTTGACAAAACAGGCCGCCTCCGGCGGGAGGCCGCATTGCGAACGAGGATATCACCAGATGAATGTTGCCCAGAACATCGTCGCCGGTCTTGACCGGATACTCACCATGGAACTGGTGCGCGTCACCGAACGGGCCGCCGTCGCCGCTGCCAGGCTGCGTGGGCGCGGCGACGAAAAGGCGGCCGACCAGGTCGCCGTGGATGCCATGCGCCAGGAGCTCAACCGGCTTGCCATCAGGGGCACGGTGGTGATCGGCGAGGGCGAGAGGGACGAGGCGCCAATGCTCTATATCGGCGAGGAAGTCGGCTCGGGCAAAGGTCCGGCCGTCGATATCGCACTCGATCCGCTCGAAGGCACGACGATCTGCGCCAAGAACCTGCCCAATGCGCTCGCCGTCATCGCGATCGCCGAGAAGGGCAGCCTGCTGTTCGCACCCGATGTCTACATGGACAAGATCGCCATCGGCCCGGGCTATGCGGACGGCGTCATCGACATCGATGCCTCGCCGGCCGAAAACATCGCGAGCCTCGCCCGGGCCAAGGGCGTCGCTATATCGGACATCACCACCTGCATTCTCGACCGGCCACGTCATGCCAAGCTGATCGATGCCGTGCGCGCCACGGGCGCCGCGATCCGGCTGATCGGCGACGGCGATGTCGCCGGCGTCATCCACACCACGGATCCGGAAGAAACCGGCATCGACATCTATCTCGGCACTGGCGGCGCACCCGAGGGCGTGCTGGCGGCGGCCGCGCTGCGTTGCACCGGCGGCCAGATGCAGGGCCGGCTGATCCTCGACACGCCGGAAAAGGTCACTCGCGCGGCAAAGATGGGTATTTCCAATCCGAAACGCGTCTATCGGACGGAGGACATGGCGCGCGGCGATGTGCTGTTCGCGGCCACCGGTGTCACCGACGGCAATATGCTGGCTGGCGTCAAGTTCGGCCAGAATTACATCACCACCCACACGATCGTGCTGCGCTCATCGTCGCGGACGGTGCGCGAGATCAAGGCCAGGCACCAGGATCTGGATAAGTTCTGACGCTCGCTTGCGAAGCCACCTTGCAGTTGTCACCATTTGGGCGCATTCGATGCTGGCTGCGGGGATTTGACGATGAAACCGTTCGACTGGCACGCGGATCCGATCTCGCGCGCCACCGCCATAACGAAGTCCTATCGCAACACCCAGAACGTGCACCGCTTTCTCATCCGCGAATGCGGCGATGCGTTCAGGTTCGACCGGCCGTTCATGGCCTGGCTCAAGGACGGTGCAGACAAGACGATGGGCGATGCGGCCGACGAGTGGCTTCGGCGCCAGGCTGAAAAGCGGAAAGCGTAGTTTTCTTGACATCATCCGCGACGGCGCACATCCGTGAACCGCTTGGCTTTGCCTGCCTTTGGCCTAAAGCGCGTCGCGTTCACGCGACGCGCTTTTATGCATGTCGTTGTCCCAAAACCGCTGCACACTTTCGGGCGACATGCACTATCCTGCGGCCAATCATGAGTTGGCAAAGCGAATGACCGGCGAGAAACGCCTCTTCCTCGATGTCAGGCAGTCGGCTACCGGGGTCTCCTGGGAGCATCGGCTGACCGAGCGGCAAGACATGATCGCGCTCGCCATCGCGCAGGGCCATGGCGTGCCCGACATCGTCGCGCGGGTGCTTGCCGGTCGTGGCGTCACCGCCGAGCAGACCGAGCGGTTTCTCGACCCGACGATCCGCGATCTTCTGCCGGATCCGGCATCGCTGACCGACATGGACCGGGCGGCGGCTCGCATCGCCGCCGCGGTGATGGCCAGAGAAAAGGTGGCGATCTTCGGCGACTATGATGTCGACGGCGCCGCCTCGTCGGCCTTGCTGAAACGGTTCCTTGCGCATTTCTCGGTGCCGTCGGAAATCTACATCCCAGATCGCATTTTCGAGGGCTATGGTCCCAACCCCGACGCCATGCGCGAACTGGTTTCGCGTGGCGCGACACTGATCGTCACTGTCGATTGCGGCACCAACAGTGCCGTTTCCATCGATGCCGCCAACGAGGCCGGGGCCGATGTCGTGGTGCTCGACCACCATCAGGTCGGCGGTGCCTTGCCGGCGGCAATCGCCGTCGTCAATCCCAACCGCGACGACGATCTTTCCGGACAGGGCCATCTCTGTGCCGCCGGCGTGGTCTTCCTCGCCCTTGTGCAGACGGCCAAGATCCTGCGCGGCCGCATGGCCGATGCTACGCCGCCGGACCTGCTTTCGCTGCTTGATATCGTGGCACTGGCCACCGTCTGCGACGTGGTGCCGCTGACCGGCGTCAACCGTGCCTTCGTGGTCAAGGGGCTACAGATGGCGCGCCAGCAGAAGAATGAAGGGCTGGCGGCACTGGCACGGGTGTCGCGGATCGGCGAGCCGATCAGCACTTTCCATCTGGCCTATCTGATTGGCCCGCGCATCAATGCCGGCGGGCGCATCGGCGATGCCGCACTTGGCAGCCGGCTGCTTGCGACCGACGACCCGGTCGAGGCGCGCACCATTGCCGAGACGCTCGATCGGCTCAACCAGGAGCGGCAGCTGATGGAGCAGGAGATGCTCGCCGCAGCACGCGCGGAGGCCGATGCAGAGCTTGCCGGCGGCAATGGCCCGGCGATCGTCGTCACCGCCAGCAACAACTGGCATCCGGGCATTGTCGGTCTGCTCGCCTCACGGCTGAAGGATCATGCGCGGCGGCCGGCCTTCGCCATCGCCTTCAACGCCAACGGCACCGGCACCGGCTCGGGCCGCTCGGTGTCGGGTTTCGACCTCGGTCGGCTGGTGCGCGAGGCGGCCGGTGCCGGGCTGATCGTCAAGGGCGGCGGCCACGGAATGGCGGCGGGCATCACCGTGGAGCGGGCGAAGCTTGGCGAGCTCAGGGCGTTTTTCGAAGAACGGGCGGCGGCCGATGTGTTCCGGCTGCAAGGCGAGGAAAGTCTGGCGATCGACGGCGCGCTTGCCGCCGAAGGCGCGACGCTCAGTCTGCTCGACGCGCTGGAAAAGGCCGGACCGTTCGGCGCCGGGCATGCAGCACCCGTTTTCGCGCTGCCGCGTCACCGGTTGGCAGATGCGCGGCCGGTCGGCACCAACCACATCCGCGTCGAGCTGCAATCGGAAAGCGGCGGTCGCATCCAGGCGATCGCCTTTCGCGCCGTCGACACCGCCCTTGGCGAATTCCTGTTCAAGAACCGGGGCAAGACAATCCACGTCGCCGGTTCGCTGTCGGGCAATTACTGGAGTGGCAACCGCACGGTGCAATTTCGCATTGTCGATGCGGCGCGCGCGTGAGGTCGCGCAGATTGGGCAGCCGATGCGCAACGCAGCAGCGCACCGATCATTTGTTGCACGGCAGGTATACCTAGGCGAGAACGGACTGCAGCCGGGTCAGTTCGCCGATCTGGGCCATCGTCGCCTGATAACCGAGGTTGATCGCCTCGTCGGCGCGGTGGAACTCGGTCAGGCCGATATGGCTGAGCTTCGGCTGCAGCGACATGTCGGGCGGGTCGCCGGCAAGCCTGGCGCGCGAAATGCGGTCCTGGATGATGTTGAAGGCCTCGACCATGACGCCGGTGATGCCGAGTCGCGTCTGATGCGACTGGTGCTCGGCATCGACCTGGCCCGGTCTTGGTGCGTCCTTTTCGATGACCAGTTCGCCGGCGCTGTGCTTGATGACGGCGGCACGGCCGAACAAATCATAGTGAAGATTGACCGCCACCACGAGTGGCTGCTCATAGGCGCGGCAGACCGAAACCGGCACCGGGTTGACCAGAGCACCGTCAACCAGCACGCGGCCGTTGCAATTCACCGGCTCGAACACGCCGGGCAGCGCGTAGGAAGCGCGCATGGCGGTGATCAGCGAGCCGCTCGACAGCCAGATTTCGTGGCCGGTGCGGATTTCCGACGTGACTGCGACGAACGGCTTGGCCAGATCCTCGAAACGAATGCCAGCCATGTGCTCGCGCAGTCGGGCGTCGAGCTTCATGCCGCCGAACAGGCCGCTGCCGCGCAGGTTGAGATCGAGCAGGCCGAAGATGCGGCGCTTGGTCAGGCTGCGGGCGAATTCTTCGAGTTCGTCCAGCTTGCCAGCGAGATAGCAGCCGCCGACCAGCGCGCCGATCGAGGTGCCGGCGATCATCGACACTTCGATGCCGGCTTCGTCGAGCGCGCGCAACACGCCGATATGCGCCCAGCCGCGGGCGCAACCGCCGCCCAACGCGAGCGAAATGCCTGTTTTCTTCGGATGTTTCGTTTCGGACGCGCCGGACGAGGAGAGGCCGTTGGCTTCCCGAACGTCTGTCCTGCTACGAAATGACGCCCACTCGAGCATCATAATCTCCCTTGTCCCACTCCCCTTCTACAGGAAGTACGTTTGAGAATAGTGAACATGAGTGGCTTGTGAATATTGAATGGTTCACAAAGGCTTTCGATACGTGTTTTCCGCATCGAACAGCGGTTTGCTGCCGTCGTCGGCAAGCGTCCCCTTGCCATCGACCAGCCCCACCGTCCGATAAAAGCATGAACGCCGACCGGTGTGACAGGTTGCGTCGTGGCCCAACACTTTGACGCGCAGCCACAATGCATCCTGGTCGCAATCGGCGCGCATCTCGACGACATGCTGAAAATTGCCCGAGGTTTCCCCCTTTTTCCAAAGCGCGTTGCGCGAGCGTGACCAGTAGTGAGCGATGCCTGTCTCCAGCGTCAGCGCCAGCGCCTGCGCATTCATGTGCGCAACCATCAACAGCATGCCGTCCTGGGCGTCGGTGACGACGACCGTAACGAGGCCGGCAGCGTCGAAGCGCGGTGAAAACACTGCGCCTTCCTCGAGCGCTTTCTTGTCTGAGGGAGCTTTTGGAAATTCCAGTGCCGACATCGCCGGTCCTTGTTCCTAGTGGCCGGCGAGCGCGATTCAGACCCCGCTGCCGCGCACCATGGTGACGAAACGGACCTGCTCTTCGGGCGTGTCCTTGAAGACACCGGTGAAGGTCGAGGTCAGCGTGGTTGAACCCTGTTTGCGAATGCCGCGCATGGCCATGCACATGTGCTCGGCCTCGATCATGACGGCGACGCCGCGCGGATTGAGCACGTCCTGGATGACGCCGGCGATCTGCGCAGTCAGGGCTTCCTGGGTCTGCAGGCGGTGGGCGAAGATGTCGACGACGCGCGCGATCTTGGACAGGCCGACAACCTTGCCATCCGGCAGATACCCGACATGCGCCTTGCCGATGATCGGCACCATGTGATGCTCGCAATGCGAATGGAATGTTATGTCCTTGACGATGACCAAGTCATCGTAGCCGGCAACCTCCTCGAAGGTGCGGCCGAGTTCTTCGGCCGGGCACATGTCGTAGCCGCCGAACATTTCGCGATAGGCCTTGGCCACGCGCTTGGGCGTGTCGATCAACCCTTCGCGGTCCGGATTGTCGCCGGTCCAGCGCAAAAGCGTGCGCACGGCGGCCTCGACTTCGGCTTCGCTCGGCCGGTCGGTAACCGGCTTCTCCATATAGGCTGACTGGGGCATGAGTTTCTTGATGACGGCATCCATAAAAGGCGTCTCCCGTAGTCCCTCTCGGCGGAGGAACGAGTTGAACGGACCACGACCTTTCGGTGTCGGAAACTCGCCCGGTTTCCAGCCCCGCAAGTGGCGTGAACTTCCCGGCAAGGACACTGGCTTTCGTTGTCTTGTCGATACCGGACTGCCAGCATTATATATGGTCATGATGAGCGAAAGGAAGACACGACAGCGGCAATCGCTGTTCGCTTGGCGGCGACGGATTGGAAAATAATGATAAACGACATCTACAATGCAAAAATTCTCGGTTTTGCCGGAAACATCGCCCGCATCGGCCGCCTCGATCATCCCGACGCGACCGCCAAGGCGCATTCCAAGCTGTGCGGCTCGACCGTCACCGTCGACCTCAAGATGCAGGATGGCGTGGTCACGGACTTTGCCCATGACGTGAAGGCCTGCGCGCTCGGCCAGGCGTCATCCTCGATCATGGCGCAGCATGTCGTTGGCGCGAGCACCGAGGAATTGCGCGCGGTGCGCGACACGATGCTGAAAATGCTGAAGGAAAATGGCGCCCCGCCGGACGGTCGCTTCGCGGACCTGAAATATCTGGAGCCGGTGCGCGACTACAAGGCCCGTCATGCCTCGACCATGCTGACTTTCGATGCCGTGGTCGACGCGATCGGCCAGATCGAGAAGCAGCGCGCCGAAGGAGCAGCCTGAGGGCCGATAACCGACCGTTACAGAGCACGTCTGGTTTCGGCAAATTCGCCGCGCACCCAGTCAGCGAACGCGGCGGCCGGCTCCGACAGGTCGCGCAGGCTCCTGGCGACCAGCCAGTAGGCACCGGACGCGACGTCGATATCGAACGGCTTGATCAGCGCGCCGGATGCGATTTCCCCGCCGATCTGCAGGAGATCGCCCAGTGCCACGCCATGTCCGAGCAGGGCGGCCTGCTTTGAAAGCGACGCGTCCGCCAGCATCGGACCGCGCGCGGGCACGGCGTCGGCAGGCACGCCGGCCGCTTCGAACCAGCGCGCCCAACCCTGACGGTTCTCCTCGTGCAAAAGCGTGTAGCGACCAAGATCAATGGGTTTCTCGAGGGCAGGGCCCGAGGCAAGCAGCGCCGGCGATAGAACCGGTGAATCGACCGTCGAGGCAAGCCGCTCAGCCTGGCTGCGCGGCCACGAGGTGGCATGTGCGCTGAAGCGCAGGGCAAGCTCCGGCTGATCGCTGCGGAACTCGATCAGCCTTGGATCGACTTCGAGAGAGACGTCGATATCGGGCCGCAATTCGCGAAATTGATTGAGCCGGGGGACCAGCCACACGGATGCGAGCGACGGCTCCACACTGACGCGAACCACGGACTGCAGCGGCGTCGCCACCAGTTCCCCAAGCAAGGTGTCGATGGCGTCGAAACTTCTGACGAGCTGATCCAGCAGACGCCGGCCGGTGTCGGTCAGTTCGACACGGCGATGGCGACGTTCGAACAGGGGCTGACGCAGGAAGGTTTCGAGTTCGCGGATCTGCCGGCTGATCGCGGCCTGCGAGACGAAAAGCTCCTCGGCGGCTCGGCTGAAGCTCAGATGCCGGCCCGCTGCCTCGAAGCTCCTCAATGCCGTCAGCGGCAAGCGCCCGCGCTTCATTCGCATAATCCAGGATTATCCGAAGTTGAAATTATACTCGTTTGAAGGCGAAGGCCAGCGGCGGTCTAATCGCGTCAAAGGAGACCGATCATGATCCAGTTGCTGAGCATCTTTGGCGATGTCATGCGGATCGCAACGTTTCAATGGCGCGACGAGAGACAGCGTGAAGAACGCTGCGATGAGCCGACCAGTCGTGGCCGCTGGGCGCCTTCGGCTGACCGGCAGCCGTTTCGACGTTTCCGTCCGTGACGGCGGGAGGCGCGCAAGGAGCGGGGATTGCGTTCTCCAGTGGAAGCCCACATCTATCGCGAGGGAATGCACTTGTTTGAGCATGGTTTTTGGACAAACGGTTTCCGTTTGTCCAAGAAAGCCGGCTTCCACTTTTCGGGATCATGCTCTGGGACGGAGACTGCGGTGGGCGACCAGCATGGGCATGCGCATAGTGCCGGACCGCCAAAGCGCGGCCGCAACTGGCCCGGCCCGTGGCGCAAGACGCCGGGCCGTCTGCTCGGCACGTCGCTCGTGCGCCTTTATCAACTGACGCTTTCCGGCTTTGTCGGCAATTCCTGCCGGCATCTGCCGACCTGTTCGGAATATGCGCATGAGGCGATCGCCCGCCACGGCCTGTGGGCCGGCGGCTGGATGGGGTTTTTCCGCGTGCTGCGCTGCGGGCCATTCGGCACGCATGGCATCGACCGCGTGCCGGAAGCCTTGGCGGAGCGTTATGTCTGGTTCATGCCATGGCGGTACTGGCGGATCGGCAGAAAGAGCGGCAAAGCGAACAACTGAGGATAGTCCGGAAACGGGTGGCGACGCCTGCGGGCCGAGGCGACACTGAGAGCTCCAGGATATGAGGTTTGCCATGATGTCGCTGTTTCTTGCCATTCACATCCACGCTGCAAAACGGGGCGATGGATTGCTGCCCGAATTTCTCGGAATAACGCCGCAGCCGCGCGACGTGCCGAAAGCTATGAATGAAAACCCGACAAGATCAGGTCAGGCCACCAAAAGCGCTTCAAAACCTGATCCGCAGCCGCGCAAGCCCGTTCGAAGGCCGGTAATCCTCTAGGCTGTGTTTACGATCTGGTAGGGTTAATGCAAGCCTGCACAAAGACTGCGCATTTGAGACAAAATCGAGACAAGAGACCTCGGTAAGCCGCTCGCGAACACTCTCCTGGAGCGAGCATCAATGCGCAATTTCGACCGTCTTCCCTTCATCTTTGCCGGAATCCTGTTCCTGCTCGCCTGGCTGCTGGGATTTCCGCTGCGCGCGCAATCGGCGCCGCTGAGGGACGTTCAATGTACGGTGATCGCTGACGCGGCGAGCGGCAAGACGCT
Organism: Mesorhizobium sp. Root102; assembly: GCF_001425625.1. GTDB lineage: Bacteria > Pseudomonadota > Alphaproteobacteria > Rhizobiales > Rhizobiaceae > Mesorhizobium. The sequence continues at coordinate 73,954 of NZ_LMCP01000002.1, forward strand.
TTACCAGGATGGTGTGTGCGACCAACGGTTCAGCCCGGCTTCGACGTTCAAGGTGCCGCTGTCGCTGATCGGTTATGATAGCGGGATCCTGAGCGACGAGCACACGCCGAGCTGGGATTACAAGCCTGAATTCAACGCGGTGAAGCGGGATCAGAAGACCGTCGATCCGGTGGTCTGGGAGCGGGATTCGATTCTGTGGTTTTCCCGAGAAATCACCCGCCGGCTTGGGCCGCAGAGTTTTGCCGGCTATGTCTCGAAATTCGACTACGGCAACGCCGATGTTTCCGGCAATCCCGGTAAGAATGATGGTCTGACCCAGTCCTGGGTGAATTCCTCGCTCACGATCACGCCGGTCGAGCAGGTCGATTTCCTGCGCAAGCTGCTGGCCCGCAAGCTGCCTGTCTCGGCCAGGGCTTACGACATGACATCAGCGATCATCCCGACCTTCCAGGCCGGAGGCTGGACGGTGCAAGGCAAGACCGGCAGTACCAGGCTGCGCAACGCTGCCGACAAGGTCCAGGACAAGCGCTCACTCGGCTGGTTCGTCGGCTGGGCGCAAAAGGATGGTCGCCAGATCGTTTTTGCGCGGCTTGTCGTCGACACCAACCGCACCGATATGCCGAAGGGCCTCAAGACCCGGGCCGCATTCCTGAAGGATCTGCCGCTGCTGATCAAATGAAGGCCTGACACCTGAGCCGGGCTTTACGGCGGAGGAATCTGTCCATAAAAGACAGCCGCCGCCGGACGCATCCGGCTTACTCTTTGCATGTCGTGGCTCCAAACCCATTTTTGGACGACATGCATTTTCAACCACCCGCGCTCGTTTGCGGGACTGGATAGGAGATACACATGCTGAATTCCATTTTCCTGACATTTCCCGATGGTTCCGTTCGCGAATACGACGCGGCGATGACCGGTGCTGGCCTGGCCGAATCGATCTCCAAGTCGCTGGCCAAGAAGGCCGTCGCCTACTCGATCGACGGCACCGTGCGCGACCTCAGCGATCCGCTCGGCAAATCCGGCAAGGTCGAGATCGTCACCCGCGACGACCCGCGCGCGCTGGAGCTGATCCGCCACGACGCTGCACATGTGCTGGCGGAAGCCGTGCAGGAGTTGTGGCCGGGAACGCAGGTGACCATCGGGCCGGTGATTGAGAACGGCTTCTATTACGACTTTGCCCGCAACGAGCCGTTCACGCCTGACGATTTTCCGGTGATCGAGAAGAAGATGCGCGAGATCATTGCGCGCAACAAGCCGTTCACGAAAGAGGTCTGGTCGCGCGACAAGGCGAAAAAAGTATTTGCCGACAAGGGCGAACGCTACAAGCTGGAGCTGATCGACGCCATTCCCGAGGATCAGGATCTCAAGATCTACGCGCAGGGCGGCTGGTTCGACCTTTGCCGTGGCCCGCACATGGCCTCGACCGGGCAGATCGGCAACGCCTTCAAACTGATGAAGGTGGCCGGCGCCTATTGGCGCGGCGACTCGAACAACCCGATGCTGACGCGCATCTACGGCACCGCCTGGGCCGACCAGGCGCAGCTCGAAGCCTACCAGATGATGCTGGAGGAGGCCGAGAAGCGCGACCACAGGAAGATCGGCCGCGAGATGGACCTTTTCCATTTCCAGGAAGAGGGCCCTGGCGTCGTCTTCTGGCACGCCAAGGGCTGGAAGATGTTCCAGAATCTGGTCAACTACATGCGCCGCCGCCTCGACGAGCAGGGCTATCAGGAGGTCAACGCGCCGCAGGTTCTAGACAAGAGCCTGTGGGAGACGTCAGGCCACTGGGGCTGGTATCGCGACGCCATGTTCAAGGTGACGGTCGCCGGCGACGACACCGATGACGACCGCGTCTTCGCGCTAAAGCCGATGAATTGCCCGGGCCATGTGCAGATTTTCAAGCACGGGTTGAAGTCTTATCGCGATCTGCCCGTAAAACTTGCAGAATTTGGCAATGTGCATCGCTACGAGCCATCCGGCGCGCTGCATGGGCTGATGCGCGTGCGCGGCTTCACGCAGGACGATGCGCACATCTTCTGCACTGAAGAACAGCTGGCAGCGGAATGCCTGCGCATCAACGACCTGATCCTGTCGACCTATGCCGATTTCGGTTTCGACGAAATCAGCGTGAAGCTGTCGACGCGGCCGGACAAGCGCGTCGGCACCGACGAAGCGTGGGACCACGCAGAGGCGATCATGGGCAGCGTGCTGGAGACGATCAGGACGCGGTCCGGCAATCGGATCAAGACCTCGATCAATCCGGGCGAGGGCGCGTTCTACGGGCCGAAATTCGAATATGTGCTGAAGGATGCCATCGGCCGCGAATGGCAGTGTGGCACGACGCAGGTCGACTTCAACCTGCCAGAACGGTTTGGCGCCTTCTACATCGGCTCGGATTCCGAGAAGAAGCAGCCTGTCATGGTGCACCGTGCTATCTGCGGCTCGATGGAGCGTTTCCTCGGCATCCTGATCGAGAACTATTCCGGCCATTTCCCGCTGTGGTTCGCGCCACTGCAAGTGGTGGTGGCGACGATCACGTCCGATGCCGACGGCTATGCGACCGAGGTGGTGGCAAGGCTGAAGGCCGCGGGCCTGTTGGCAGAAGCGGATCTGCGCAACGAGAAGATCAATTACAAGGTCCGCGAACACAGCTTGGCCAAGGTGCCGGTCATCCTCGTCTGCGGCAAGCGTGAGGCGGAGGAGCAGACCGTCAACATGCGCCGGCTGGGCTCGCGCGATCAGGAATCGCTTGGCCTTGACCAGGCGATCGCGCAGTTGACCGAAGAAGCGATCACGCCCGACCGCAGGCGCAAACGCGCGGCGTAATTGGCACAGTTCCGACGAAATGGCGGTGGAGCGATCCACCGCCATTTTCATATCCCTGTCACGCCGACCTTGTAACGAGCCCCTATGCTCAAGTTGAAATTGCGCGAACGACCCTTTCCCGAGCTTTCCTATGCCAATCCGCGCCAGCCGGCGCTGACGCGCTGGTTCATTCATTCGGTCGAAGGCCTGTCGGGCCGCGACCGTTACACCGCACTTTATGATTTCTGGCGCCGCCAGGTCGTGCCGACTGGCGAACGCGTGTTCAGCCGCATGCTCGACCTGATCGACGTCCGCGTGCGGACATCAGATCAATGGCCGCCGGCGCAATTGCCGGATACGCCGCTGGTGATCGTCGCCAATCATCCGTTCGGCATCGGTGACGGTATTGCCGTGCTGTCGTTGGTTGAGCAGCTCGGACGCCCGTTCCGGGTGATGATCCACAAGGATCTGCTCAAGATCCGCGAGATGGAGCCTTACTCGCTGCCGATCGACTTTTCCGAGAGCAAGGACGCGCTCAAGAACAACATGGCTGTGCGCCATGAAGCGGTGCGGCTGCTGAAGGAAGGCGTCACCATCGTGGTGTTTCCGGCCGGCGGTGTCGCCACCGCGCCGAAGGGCTTTGGCCGGGCGCGCGACTTGCCGTGGAAGATGTTTCCGGCCCGCCTCGTCCAGGACGCCAAGGCGTCGGTCATCCCGATGCATTTTTCCGGGCAGAACGGCAGGCTGTTCCATCTGGTCAGCGGGCCGATGAACATGGCAGAGCGCGACGGCCGGGTGGCGAAATTCGTCGGCAAGGCCTCGCTGACGCTGCGCACATCGCTGCTCATCCACGAATTCGCGCGGCTGTCCGGCAAGGCGATCGAGGTGCGCGTCGGCGATGTGCTGAGCTGGAATGAGCTGGAGCCACTGCGCGACCGCAAGGCGTTGCTCGACCGGCTTTATCGCGGCGTGTTCGATCTGGCGCCAGTCGTGGCGCGCCGCCGCATTCCATTCCTGCCGGCGCGGACCAAGCTGGCAGCCTGAAAGTGGGAACCGTGCCGCGGAAGGTTAGTCCGCGCCTTCTTCAGGGTCCATCGCCGCGGCCTCGGTGGCCAGAACCTCGATCTCCTGGTTCTGCCCGGCCACGACGGTAAAATCCTTCTGGTAGATGCGGTCGCGGTTCTTGGCGATGATGGTGTAGTCGCCCTCGGCCAGCACCATCGAGGCGAAGGCGCCGACGGTTTCCTTGATCGGATCGCCGGATTCGTTGAGCAGCGACCAGGACGTATCGGCGATCGCCTCGCCACCGGTTTCGCGCACCAGCTTCATCGTGATCTCGGCGGCGTGGTGCTCGACGGTGGCTTCGGTCAGCTTGCCGGCCTCGACGCGGATGTCGGAGCGGATGACCGCATTGACCGCGCCATAAGTCGAGACGACATGATAGATGCCGGCGTTGAGCCGCACGACACTGTTGGGCTCGACATCGGGAATGATCAGCGCGCGATCGCCATTGGCCTCGGCGGTGCCCTCGTAGATCGAAAAGCGCAGTTTCTTCGGCGGAATGCGCACGCCGCCGGACAGCACGGCGTCGAGTTTGAGGCCGCCTGCGTCGAGCACGAGGCTTTCGCGCTTGGTGTCCTTGCCGACAGTGATGCGCTTGGTGGCGCCGGCCCGGCCGTAGGAGGCGTGAACCAGATAGCTGCCGGGCTCGAGCTGGAAGACGGCGGTGCCGCCATGGGCGGAGGCGACCATGGGCAATTTACCGTTGACGGCTTCGGGCTTGAAGACCCGCCAGACAATGCCGCGCGTGATGTCGGCGCCCTTGTCGGTCAACTGCGCGGACAGTGTGATGGCACCGCCGCCGCTCAGAGCCAGGGACGTCTCACCTTTCGGCGTCGCGTAGCTCGAAATTCCCGGAAGCTTCAGGTCGCTGACACCGTCGACGTTCTGCGCCATGGCGAACGAAACCGGCGCCATGAACAGCAGGGCGCCGAGCCAGACCAGGAAAAGACGGACAGTCCCCTCAAACATACCTTGCGTTGAAGCCCATGGCGGTGGCAATTTCAAGGCTTAAGAGTCCGATCGATACGACTCTTCCGTCCGACGTATCCCGCGCCAATGCCCGAGCCGCCCGAATTCCCGATGGTGCGCTTCAGCTCAAAACAGAATGTCTAGGAGACTTGCGCCCATGGCGTCGCCAATCATCGATTTCCTGCTGACCCGAAACTCCGCACCGATCCCTGATCTGAAGGAGCCGGCGCCGAGCGATGCGGAGATCGCGACGATGATCACTGCTGCCTCGCGGGTGCCCGACCATGGCCGGTTGGAGCCCTGGCGCTTCATCCTCTACCGTGGTGAAGCCCGCGTCGAGATCGGCAGACAACTGGCGACCCTTGCGGAGCAGCGGGAAGGACCCTTGCCGGAAGGCCGCCGCAACCAGGAACTGGCGCGATTCTCGCGCGCGCCGCTGGTGATCGGCGTCGTGTCGATTCCCAGGGAGAATCCAAAAATCCCGCAATGGGAAATGTTCCTGTCAGGCGGCCTGGCGGCAATGAACCTGATGATATCAGCCAATGCGCTGGGCTATGGCACCAACATGATCAGCAACTGGTATTCGGATGTGCCGGAGGGCAGGGCGTTGCTGGGGCTGGCACCGCAGGAGCGGGTCATCGGCTTCATCCATATCGGCTCCTATGCTGGCCCGGCGCCGGAGCGGCCCCGGCCCGATCCGGCAAAGCTCTATGGCGACTATTCGGGGCCGTGGGTGGGCTGAATGTTCTACGAACCTTCAAAGGGCCACGGCCTGCCCCACGACCCTTCGAAGGCGATCGTGGCGCCGCGTCCGATCGGCTGGATTTCGACGCTGAACAGGGCTGGTGAGATCAACCTCGCGCCATATTCCTTCTTTAATGCCTTCTCGACGCGACCCTTCATCGTCTGGTTTTCCTCCGAAGGCGAGAAAGACAGCGCCTCCTTCGCGCAGGAAACCGGCGAGTTCGTTGCCAATCTCGTCAGTCGCGACCTCGCGGAGAAGATGAACCGCACATCGGTCAATGCACCGCGCGGCGTCAATGAGTTCGTCTATGCCGACCTCGCCATGGCGCCGTCGCGCCTGGTCGCGCCGCCGCGCGTGGCGGCAGCGCCTGCAGCGCTCGAATGCCGGGTGACGGAAGTCTTTCGGCCAAAGGCACTGGACGGATCGCCGACAAGTGCCGTCGTCGTCGCCGGTGAAGTGGTCGGCGTATACATCGACGACGCCTTCCTGACAGACGGTCTGTTCGACATCACCAGGGCCGGCAATGTCGCCCGACTCGGCTATATGGACTATGCCAGCGTCAACGAGGTGTTTTCGATGCGACGGCCACGCTGGGACAAGGACTAAGCCGAGACTCCTGCCGCCTTTGCCCGCGCCAGAAGCCGCTCGGCCAGCCGCAAATGCGGGCGGTCGTACATCTTGCCGTCGATGCCGACGACGCCGGGATTTCCCACTGCCGCGAACGCGGCGACGATTGCCGCCGATTGTCTCACCGCCTCGAGCGACGGCGTGAAGGCGGCGTTGATGACCGGCACCTGATCGGGGTGGATAGCCATCTTGCCGGTGAAGCCATCGCGCTCGGCTTCACTGCATTCAGCTTGGAAGGCCGCCATGTCGCGAAAATTCGTAAAGACGGTGTCGATAGCCGCGACCTCCGCCGCACCAGCGGCGAGTATGGTCATCGTGCGAGCGTGACGGAACACGTCCGTGTAGCGGCCGCGCTCGTCGCGGGCCGTGCGTGCGCCGATCGCAGCCGACAGATCCTCGGCGCCCCAGGTGAGACCGGCAAGCCGCGCGCTCGTCCCGGCATAGGTCGCCGCCGCCAGCACGCCTGCCGGCGTTTCGGTGATGATCGGCAGGATCTTGATCGCGCCGTCGGCCAGGCCGTTTTCAGCCTCGCGCACCCTGAGCTTTACCGACAAATGCTGCACATCCTGGCCGCTGTTCGACTTGGGCAGCATTATGCCGTCGGGCTTGGCTGAAACGAGCGCCGCCAGATCGTCATCCGTCAGGCCGGTTGAGAGATCGTTGACCCTGACATAGATCGCTGAGCCGGTTTGCGCCCTGCGCTCGGCGATAAAGCGCGCCGCCACCTCGCGTGCCAGCGCCTTGTTCTGCGGCGCCACGGAATCTTCAAGGTCGACGATGACCACGTCGGCACCGGCACCAAAACCCTTATCCAGTTTCCTCTCGGAATCGCCGGGGACGAACAGCAGCGAACGCATGCGTCAGTTCGCCTTCTTCAGCATCATCGCTTGCCTGGCGCATTTGGCGACGAGATCGCCATGCTGGTTGTAGGCGCGATGCTCGAATTCGACGATGCCGCGGTCGGGTTTCGACTTCGACTCCCGCACCGAGATGACTGTCGTCTCGACCCGGATGGTGTCGCCATGGAAGACCGGATGCGGAAACACGGTTTCCTTCATGCCGAGATTGGCGACCGTTGTGCCAACGGTGATGTCATTGACCGAAATGCCGATCATCAGCCCGAGCGTGAAAAGCGAGTTGACCAGCGGCTTGCCCCATTCGCTCTTGGCGGCAAAATCGAAGTCGATGTGCAGCGGCTGCGGGTTCAGCGTCATCACCGAAAACAGCATGTTGTCGCTTTCGGTAACGGTCTTGCGCAGCGTGTGCTGGAAGACATGGCCGACGACGAACTCTTCGAGATAAAGCCCGGCCATTTTCGGTCCCTCTATTGTTTGATGGTTGATAGGCGCTGCATTCAGGGCTCGCAAGCCAGTTAATGAACATGGTGAACCGTTCGTAAACTATTTCTGCCTACGGTCCTGACCGGGGCCAGAAACATTCTGGCAAGGGGCGTAAGCAGACGGGCATGGTTGTTGTTTCGCATTTCCTGAAATGGATCTACACCGCCAGGGTGTCGGAGCGCGCCGCCGCGGCCAGCGCGTTGGCCCGAGCCTATGTCAATTCCGACCTGCCATTCGAGGACCGCTGCGCCGCCGAGGCGGCGCTGACGCTGTTGCTCGACGATGCCTCGTCGAAGGTGCGCCTGGCGATGGCCGAGGCGCTGTCGATGAGCCACCACGCGCCATTGCAGATCATCAGCGTGCTTGCCTCCGACCAACCGGAAGTGGCCGGCGTGGTGCTGGCGCGCTCGCCGCTGCTTACCGACGCCGATCTGATCAACCGCGTGGCCTCAAGTCCGAAGGCGACGCAAAAATTGATCGCCGACCGGCCGCTCGTCTCGATGGCGCTGTCGGCGGCCATCGCCGAGATCGGCGAGGCGGAGGCCTGCGCCGTGCTGCTCGCCAACAGCGGCGCCGACATCGCTTCGCTCAGTTTCCGCCGCATGGCCGAACGGCACGGGCATCTGCCCTTGGTGCGCGAGGCGCTGATATCGGATGCCCGCCTGCCTGCCGACTGCCGGCACATGCTGCTCGTCAAACTCGGCGAGATGCTGAAAACGTCGCCACTGGTGATGGCATTGATGGGCGCGGCGCGAGCCGATCGCGTCATGCGCGACGCCTGCGTCAAGGCCTCGGTGACGCTGATCGAGGGTACGCGCCAGGAAGAACATGCGGCGCTGATCGAGCATCTCAGGCTGCGCGGCGATCTCACCGCGAGCTTTCTCATCCGCACCATCGCGCATGGCAAGGTCGATTTCTTCGGCTCGGCGATGGTCGCGCTCAGCCAGCAGTCCGAACAAAGGGTGAGGGCGCTGCTGGCCGGCGGGCACGATGTCGCCTTGCAGGCGTTGTTTCGCAGCGCGGGCCTCGCCGCGGCGACGCACGCCATCATCCTGCGCGCGCTGAAGATCTGGCGCGAAGTCGCCAACGGCAAGCGCGTCGCCGGTGTGCAGGAGGTCAGCTGGCTGATGCTCAAGGAAGTGGGCGGGCAATCCGCCGAGGGTGATCTTGCCGCGCTGGTCAAGTCGATCCATCTCGATGCGCTGCGCGAGAACGCGCGGGGCCACGCGCTGGCGATCGCGGCGGCCTAGCCTTTATCCCTCGCGAAGAAATCCGGAAAATCCTCCATCGCGGCGGCGATGATGCGCAGCGATGCCGCGATCTGCAGCATCTCGCCAGTGCCGTTTCGTTGGGCGATGCTCACCGAATATTGGCGCGCGACGGCGACGGTCGAGGTCTGCTGATCACCGGGGGCGCGGAAGAGCAGTTCGCGCGCCAGCCCTCTTAGAAAGTTGGCAATCGAAAGCGCGGTCTCGGATGGGATGGCATGGCCCTGGCTTGCTCTACGCAGCCGCAGGATCTCCAGGCCAACGGTGACGGCCGCAACGCCGCCGCCCAGAACCGCGTCGCCCTTCCTGCCGGCGTTCTGCACCAGCGGCATCAACTGGTTGATGCGATCATAGGCGAGGCTCTCGAAGGCCGAACGCCTCGGCACGCGTTCATGCAGGCATAGCCGCGCCAGATCCTCGCGCATGGCGCGCACGATGCGGTTGGCCGCGAGCCATGGATCGGCGGGCAGCACGACGATGAAGACGCCGATCGCCAGCAGGATACCGACCAGGATCGAAGCCGAACCGGCAAAGAACGGGCCGGGATCGTAGGTCATCGCCTGATGCGGACTAAGGAAGGCGAGGAAGTTGATGGCGAAAGCCGTCGCCACGCCGACATAGCGCGGATTGGCCATGGCGAGCGCCGTCGGCACCAGGATGGGCACGACAAACAGCATGAACCAGCCGAAGCCGGGCAAGGCGGGCAGCGCGATCTGGCCGACGAGAAAGGCAAAGGGCAAAGCGAACAGCGTTCCTCTGAAGAAGCCCCAGGCCACCTGCACCGGGTCGGGGCGAGCGGCAAACAGGCTCGATACGACGGCAACGAGAATGACCGTGCCGGCCGCTTCCGACCATTTCGTCGTTAGCCAGAAGGCCGCGACCAGCAGCGTGGCAAGGGCAGCGCGCACGGCGTTGCGCGATGCGCCGGGGTAATCGCGATGCACCACCAGTGCAGGCTGCCTGCTGCCCTGGAGCGGGCGCGTGGCAGGCGCGCGCAAGGCGTCGAGGCCGCGCAGCACCTGCTTGAGCGCCTCGGCGAAATCGGCGGCGATGGTAAGGCGGGTGATGGTGCCGACCCTGTCGTCGCCCTGGTCAGTCGAGGCATCGGGCATTTGCCGAGCGTTTCCGGCAATCGCATCGAGCCGAGCCACCCACGGCGCCGTATCGTCCAATGCGCCGGGCTTTGTTGCCAGCTCGCTGACCAGCGACTGTAATTCCGAGCGTACCGGAATAAGCGCCGCATTCTTCGGGGCGGCGTGCGAATGCAGCGCGCGTGCCGCCGAGAGCGCCGAGAGCAGCTGTCCTATGGTGCGCCGGACCGGGTGGGCGCGGGGCGCGAAGCTCGGCGCCTCGAGTCTGGCATAGGCGCGCATCTCGCCAAGCGTCTGTGTGTCGGCGACCAGTTTTCGGTGCAAGCCGGAGAGCGTTGCGGGATCGCCGCCAGAGAACGCTCCGCCGGCGTATGTCGCGAGATCGAGGATGCATCGTTTCAGGCGCGACACGATGGCGTCGCTGGCCAGTTTCGGCAGGATCAGCCGGCTGGTCAGGCCGGCGCAGACAATCCCGAGCACGATCTCGGCACAGCGCGCGACGGCGAGGTCGACGACGAGGTGCGGCTGTCCGAAGGCGGGCAGGCCGATGATCATCGCGGTGTAGCCGGCAAGTGCGGCACCATAGGCTTCGGGATTGCGCAGCAGCGACGAGACGAAGGTGCAAATGCCGATCCAGACGGCCAGCACCGTCACCAGCACCCAGGGGCCGGTGCCGAACACCGTGGTGATGCCGATCGCCGCAACGCCGCCGACCAGCGTGCCGAGCAACCGGTAGAAGCCCTTCGCCAGCACCATGCCGGCAACCGGCTGGGCGACGATGAACACCGTCATCATGGCCCATTGCGGGTGGTCGAGCTTCAGCACGTAGGCGACCAGAAGCGCGATCAGGCCGGCCGAAACGGTGCGCAGGGAGAAAATCCAGTCCGAACGCGTCGGTTGCCTCAACCCGGCCAGACTGGTGTCGAAATAGGCTTTCAGCCGCGCCCAGATCACATGCTGGTCTCCGTATCAGAAGCGCAGGCTAGAGCAATTCCCGGAAAAGTGTGAAACGGTTTTCCTGCCGGAAAACAAAGAGCTAAACCGCTGGCGGCTAGATATCCAGCACTTCCGTCTCGGCGAATTCGGCTCGTTCCTGGATGAAGCGGAAGCGAGCCTCCGGCTTGGTGCCCATCAGCGCGTCGACCGCGTCCTTGGTAGCGGCCTCGGCGTCAATCACATCGATCCTGAGCAAGGTGCGCTTCCTCGGATCCATGGTGGTTTCCTTGAGCTGGGCGGCCATCATCTCGCCCAGACCCTTGAAGCGGCCGAGTTCGACCTTGCCGCGCCCGGTGAACTCGGTGCGCAAAAGCTCGTCCTTGTGCGCGTCGTCACGGGCGTAGGCGACCTTGCCGCCCTGCCTGATAGAGTAAAGCGGTGGCACCGCGAGGTAGAGATGGCCGCCACGAACCAGCGCCGGCATCTCCTGGTAGAAGAAGGTGATCAGCAGCGAAGCGATGTGGGCGCCGTCGACGTCGGCGTCGGTCATGATGATGACGCGGTCGTAGCGCAAATCTTCGTCGCGGTATTTCGATCGCGTGCCGCAGCCGAGCGCCTGGATCAGGTCGGATATCTGCTGGTTGCCGGCAAGCTTGTCGTTGCCGGCGCTGGCGACGTTGAGGATTTTTCCGCGCAGCGGCAGGACGGCCTGGCTGGCGCGGTCGCGCGCCTGCTTGGCCGAGCCGCCGGCCGAGTCACCTTCAACGATGAACAGTTCGGCGCCGGCCGCGGCATTCTGCGTGCAGTCGGCGAGCTTGCCCGGAAGGCGCAATTTGCGCACCGCGCTCTTGCGCGACACTTCCTTTTCCTGCCGCCGGCGCACCCGTTCGTCGGCGCGTGCGATCACCCATTCGAGCAGCTTCGAGGCTTCCTGCGGATTATCGGCCAGCCAATGGTCGAACGGATCACGGATCGCGGTCTCGACGATACGGATCGCCTCGATCGTCGCCAGCCTGTCCTTGGTCTGGCCGACGAATTCCGGCTCGCGGATGAACACCGACAGCATGCCTGCCGCCGAGATCATGACGTCTTCCGAGGTGACGATCGAGGCGCGCTTGTTGCCGACGAGATCGGCATAGGCGCGCAGGCCCCGCGTCAGCACGTTGCGGAAGCCGGCCTCGTGGGTGCCGCCTTCGCCGGTCGGGATGGTGTTGCAGTAGGAATTGATGAAGCCGTCGCCGCCGAACCAGGTCACCGCCCACTCAAGCGAGCCATGGCCACCTTGCTTGTCGCTTTTGCCGGCAAACATCTCGCGGGTGACCTGGAAGTCGTCGCCGAGCGATGCCTTGAGATAATCCTTCAGGCCGCCGGGAAAATGGAATTCAGCCTTGGCCGGCGTCTGATCCTTTTCCTTGATCAGTGACGGATCGCAGGTCCAGCGGATCTCGACTCCGCCGAACAGATAGGCTTTCGAGCGCGTCATGCGGTAGAGTCGCGCCGGTTCGAACGCCGCGCCCTTGCCGAAAATCTGCTCGTCGGGGTGGAAGCGGATTTTCGTTCCGCGCCGGTTGTGGACCTCGCCCAATTGTTCCAGGCCGGTCACGGGAACGCCGCGCGAAAAGCGCTGGCGATAGAGCTGGCGGCCTCGTGCGACCTCGACCTCGAGATGATCCGACAGTGCGTTGACCACGGACACGCCGACGCCATGCAGGCCGCCCGATGTCTCGTAGACCTTGGAGTCGAACTTGCCGCCCGAATGCAGCGTCGTCATGATCACTTCGAGTGCAGGCTTCTTGAATTTCGGATGCGGATCGACCGGGATGCCGCGGCCATTGTCGGTGACGGCGAGATAGCCGTCGGCCGAGAGTTCGACATCGATGAAGGTGGCATGCCCGGCCACCGCTTCGTCCATCGAATTGTCGATGACCTCGGCGAACAGATGGTGCATCGCCTTGTCGTCGGTGCCGCCGATATACATGCCTGGCCGGCGGCGCACCGGCTCCAGCCCTTCCAGCACCTCGATGTCGGCAGCGCTATAGCCTTCGCTGCCATCCTTTGTCGCGACAGGACGCTTGGTGGCCTGAACCAGCGGATCCGCCGGGCGCGCCGGCGTGCGAACCGGCTGAGGCTGCTTGTCCATATTGCCGAAGAGATCGTTGTTGTCGTCCATGTCTGCCATAGATGCTGCGAATCACCTCACGATACTGCCACGCTTTTCAGCGCCAAGCGACCGAGGTTCCTGTTCCGTTCGGGGATATGATCCCTCTTAACTCAAAACCATTCGATAACCAAGACGGCGGAAATAGGTCGGATACCGCCGCGCAAGATTCCTGATTCTTTAACAATGCCGCCTAGCGTGAGCCCAACAAAACAAGAAACTGCGGGCATCAGGGGTTTCGGCGTGAGGGGCAAGGCCATATCGATGATCGGCATCGCCGCCGTTTTTGGCGCGATCTCGATCTTTGCCGCGGATTTCTGGGTCAAAAGCCAGGCCAAGGCCGATTCCGAAGAGAAGACGGCGTCGATCCCGGCACCTGTTGTGCCCAGGGTAGAGTTCAAGACCATCGTGGTGGCGAATGCGCCGCTGCGTTACGGCATGGAACTCGACCGGGCGCAGCTTAGCGAAATTCCGTGGTCGGAAGGGTCCGTGCCGAAGGGCGCCTTCGCCACCATCAATGCGTTGCTCGCCGACGGCAGCCGCGTGGTGCTGTCGCCGATCGAAGTCAACGAACCGGTGCTGCTGACCAAGCTGTCCGGGCCAAATGGCCGCGCGACGCTTTCCAACATGATGACGCCCGGAATGCGGGCGGTGACCATCCGCACCGACGAAATCGCCGGGGTCGGCGGCTTCGTCACGCCGGGCGACCGGGTTGATGTCGTGCTGACACGCGATGCCGGCGAAATCCAGGAGGTGGCCAAGAACGCACAGGGCGCTGCCGGTTCCACCATCACCTCCGAGATCGTTGTCGCCGATGCCAAGGTGCTGAGCGTCGGGCAGGGTGCCGACGAGCGTCAGACGACGCCGCAGATTTCCAATTCCGTGACTATCGAGGTGACGACCGACGGCGCGCAGAAAGTGGCACTTGCCCGCACCGTCGGCACCTTGTCCTTGTCGCTTCGGTCCTCCAGCGAAGGCGGAGACGACAAGAACGGCGTCACCACCATCTCTTCCTTCGGTGGATCGGTCGCCTCGAATGTGCAGGCCGCGGCCGGCTCATTGTTCGATGCCGCCACCAAGGAGCCGGAGAAACCGAAGTTCAAGACGGTCATCGTGACGCGCGGCACAAAGGCCGAGGAATACCAGGTTCCTTCGCGGGACCAGAAATAGAAGCCAGTGGGGACTGGGTGAGGGACGGGACAATGTTCGGGCTGATCACATATCGGGTCATGGGACGGTTGCGCGTTTTGCGCACCGTGGCCGTCGCGACTTCGCTGGCTGCCGCCGCGATGCTGGCCTTCGGCACCTCAGCCAGGGCCGACAACGACATCGTCTATGTATCGTCGACCAAGAATGCGTCGATCAAGGTTGCCAAGGGCAAGCCGAAGACGATCATGACGAGTGCTGCCTTCTACCAGATCGTCATCGGCGATCCGGAGATCGCCAACGTCAATCCGCTGACCGATAAGTCCTTCTACGTGCTCGGCAACAATCTCGGCACCACCGGTATTGCACTGTTCGATGAGAAGAAGCAGCTTGTCGGCACCGTCGACATCGAGGTGACGCTCGACACCGACCAACTGGCCAGCACCATTCGCGCCAGCGTACCGGATGCCAGGATCAAGGTTGGCTCGGCCAATGGCCGTGTCGTGCTGTCTGGCGAGGCGGATGACGCCGTCGCCGCTGAAAAGGCAAACAAGATCGCGACGCGCTTTTCCGGCAACGAGGAAGTGATCAACTCGGTCAACATCTCGTCGTCGCAGCAGGTTCAGCTCAATGTTCGCTTCGTCGAGATCAACCGGCAGGCGGGCCAGGACCTGGGCGCCAAGTACGCCGCCAATTTCGCCTACGGCATCGGCGGACGCGATGTGACGATCGATCCGGGTACGGTGCCGACCGCCGGCACCGGCGAGATCATCGGCCGGCTTTTGTCGAACGGCGTCTCGATCGATATCGCCATCAAAGCGCTGGAGGAGCGTGGTCTCGCCCGCCGGTTGGCCGAGCCGAACCTGATCGCCCGATCCGGCCAGACGGCGAGCTTCCTCGCTGGCGGAGAATTCCCGATCCCGGTCTCCGAGGACAACGGCAAGATCTCGGTCAGTTACAAGAAATACGGCGTCAGCCTGGATTTCACGCCGACCGTCCTGAAGGACGGGCTGGTCAGCCTGGACATCGCGCCGGAAGTCTCCTCGATCGACGCTTCGGCTTCCTACAATATCGGCACCATCTCGGTTCCCGGCTTCATTGTGCGCCGTGCCAGGACGTCGGTCGACCTGAAGAACGGCCAGAGCTTCATGATCGCCGGATTGCTGCAGTCGCAAAACGACATCACCACGTCGCGCATTCCCGGTCTCGGCAAGATGCCGGTGCTTGGGGCGCTGTTCTCCTCGAAGTCCTATCAGCGGCGCGAGACCGACCTGGTCATTATCGTCACCCCCTATCTGGTCAAGCCGGTCGATCCGTCGAAGAAGCTCGTCGAGCCGATCGACGGCACGCAGCCGGCCAGCAATGCCGACTATTTTCTCAACAACACCGAGGAAGTGAAGACGTCCGACACCAACCGCGCGTTGGCAATGGCCGACGGCAGCATCGCGCAGCCGGCTGCCGTCACCACGGTCGGGCATTTCCTCGACCTGCCGAAGGACTGAAGTCATGCGCCTGGTTTTGAGATCGAGCATCGCCTTGCTGCTGGCGGGTTTTGCCGCCGGCTGCACCAGCGACGACTATGTGCGCAGCGAAGGGCTGACGACCGGCGCGGGCGAGGCGCAGGCCGCCAACACCGTCATGCAGATGGTCGATCCCTGGAAATACGGGGTCCAGAACACCAGACTTCTGGTGCCGGCCCAGCGAGGCAGCGCGGCGGCCGTCACACCCGATCAGGCAGCCGATGCGAAGGCGTCGCAGTCCACCACGAGCAACTGATTCAACGGGCAACTGGTCCAACGGGCGACCTGACAGGCTGACAGAATGGCAAACGGCATCAAGACCAGGAAGATCTTGCTCGTATCGACCGACAGGACCTTTGTGCAGGACACGCGAACCGCATTCGCCGCCTCCGAGATCATCCAGCTCTCGACAGTGGAGAAGAATGTCACCGAGCTGCGCGGCGAGATCCAGGAGGCCGACTTCGGCGCCATCATCGTCGACATGGATGCTGCAAGACTGGAGGAGGTCGAGTCGCTGCAGCGCATCATGCGCCGGCTCGAGGACAAGGTGCCGGTCGTCGTCGTCACGCAGGAGTTCAACGCGGCCGCGGTGCGCATTCTGGTGCAGCTCAAGGTCGCGGATTTCCTGGTCAAGCCGATCACCACCGCCGATCTCGTGCGCTCCGTGGTGCGGGCGCTGCAGGGACCCGGGCGCGAGGAAAATACCGAGTCGCAGATCTACACCTTCATGCCGGCCGCGGGCGGCGTCGGCACCACGACGCTGGCGTTGCAAACCGCATTCCAGCTGCATCATTCGGTAACGCGCGGTGCCTCGACCTGCGTCGTCGACCTCAATTTCCAGCAGGGCGCCTGCGCCGAATATCTCGACCTCGAACCGCGCTTCGACATCACCGAGATCGAGAACCAGCCCGAACGCCTCGACCGCCAACTGCTCGATGTGATGCTGTCTAAGCACGCGAGCGGGCTCTGTGTGCTGGCGGCACCGACGCATCCGTCGGAAATGCGCTCGTTCAAGACCGATGTCGTGGTGCGCATGCTGGACCTCGTTTCGGCCTATTTCGACAATGTCGTCATCGACATGCCACGCACCTGGTTTCCGTGGACGGAGACCGTGCTGCTCGGTTCCAACAAGCTCTACATCGTCGCCGAAATGACGGTGCCGTGCCTGCGCCATACACAGCGGCTGATCCAGGCGGTCTACGAGACCGCCGGCAAGGAAGTGAAGCCGAACGTCATCGTCAATCGCTTCGAACAGAAGATGTTCGACAACGGCATCAAGCAAGCGGACGTCCAGGAAATCCTCGGCGAGCATTTCGTCGGTGGTATCGCCAACAACTACCGGCTGGTGCGCGAGGCGGTCGATCGCGGCGTGCCGTTGCACGAGATCGATCCGAACGCCAATGTCATCAACGATCTGAAGAAGATCATCCTGCCGGAGGAGGCGGTCCCAACCCGGGCGAAATCGCGCTCGTTGTTTGGCATGGGCCGTGGATTGCTGAAGAGGAAAGCCGGATGACCAGCCGTTTCTCCACCCTGCAGAACCGCGATGCGCGCCCGCAGCGCACTGCCGAGCCAATGCCGGTCGCCCATCATGCCGTCGTCATTCCGACGAACCGAAAGGCGTTGCCGGTCAAGCCTGAAGCCGCACCGGCAAAGAATGCCAACAAGGTGCTCGATGCGCGCGTGCGCATCCACCGGCTGCTGCTCGAGGAGATCAATCTAGTCGCGCTGGAGCGTCTGCCCAAGGATGAGATGCGCCGGCAAGTGCATGATTTCGTGTCGGAAAAGACCAAGCAGGAGCGGATGGCGATCAACACCGTCGAGCTTGATGCGCTGGTCGACGACATCGTCGACGAGATGGTCGGTCTCGGTCCGCTCGAGCCGCTGCTGAAGGACCCCGACATCAACGACATCCTGATCAACGGCCACCTGAACTGCTTTGTCGAAAAGAAGGGCAAGCTGCAGCCGGTCCACATTCCGTTCAAGGACGAGGCGCATCTCTTGCGCATCGTCAACAAGATCGTTGCCGCGGTCGGCCGTCGTGTCGACGAATCGCAGCCGATGGTCGATGCACGCATGCTGGACGGCTCGCGTTTCAACGCAGCCATCCGTCCGGTTGCGGTTGACGGTCCGCTGGTGTCGATCCGCAAATTCTCCAAGAACAAGCTCGGCCTGCATAAACTGGTCGAATTCGGCGCCATCACCCAGAACATGGCCGAAGTGCTGGCGGCGGCCGTGCATGCCCGCAAGACGACGATCATTTCGGGCGGCACCGGTACCGGCAAGACGACCATGCTCAATGCGCTGTCGGCCTTCATTCCGGAAGATGAACGGCTGATCACCATCGAGGACGCGGCCGAGCTGCAATTGCAGCAGCCGCATGTCGCGCGCATGGAAACGCGTCCGGCCAACATCGAAGGCCATGGCGAGCTGAAGCAACGCGACCTCGTCAAGAACGCGCTGCGCATGCGTCCCGACCGCGTCATCCTCGGCGAGTGCCGCGGCGAGGAAGCCTTCGACATGCTGCAGGCGATGAACACCGGTCACGAAGGGTCGATGGCGACCATCCATGCCAACACGCCGCGCGACGCCATCTCGCGGCTTGAGCAGATGCTTGGCATGACCGGCATGCCGATGACGGTGCAGTCCATCCGCAGCCAGATCGCCAGCGCGCTCGACCTGATCGTCCAGCTGACGCGCCTGTCCGACGGCAAGCGCAAGGTGACCAGCGTCGCCGAGGTGACCGGCATGGAAGGCGATGTCATCCAGATGCAGGAGATCTTCCGCTTCGTGCGTACCGGCATGGAGGCCGACGGCAAGATCCTCGGCTACTACGAGGCAACCGGCATCCGGCCGCGGTTCCTCGAGGATCTGCGCGCCATGGGTATCGAGTTTCCCGGACGATATTTCGAACCCGGCCGGCCGCAGGAGTAGCCAACGTGTTCGACGGACTCAGCGCGATCTATGTCGTCTATGCCGCGGCAGCACTGACCGGCATACTGATCGCCGAGGCCTGCTATCTGCTTTATGCCGGCCGCAGCGACAAGCGCACCGCCATCAACCGGCGCATGAAGCTGCAGGAAAACAAGATCAGCCAGGAGCAGGTGCTCGTCCAGCTGCGCAAGGAGCGGGGCCTTGATGCGGGTACGCCGCTGTTTTCGCCGGACCGGTTTCGCGCTCTGCGAACCCAGTCGGGCATGATCATGCCGCTGTCGAAGTTCCTGATGATCACCAGCGGCGTGGCATTCGCCGCTGGTCTGGTCGCCATCTGGTATGGCTTGCCGCCGCTGATGGGGCTTGTGCTGTTTGTGGTGCTTGTGCCGATTCTGCCGGTGATGACGCTGCGTTTCAAGCGCAACCGCCGGCTGAAGCGGTTCGGCATGCAGCTGCCGGAGGCACTGGAACTGATCACGCGTGGCCTGAAGGCCGGCCATCCAGTGCCGGTGGCGATCGCCATGGTCGCGCGCGAGATGCCCGACCCGATCGGCACCGAGTTCGGCGTCATCGCCGATGAAGTGACCTACGGATCGGATCTGGTTTCGGCGTTGAACTCGCTGTTCGAACGGGTCGGCCATGAGGACCTGCCGCTCTTCATCACCGCCGTTTCGATCCAGAGCAGCTCGGGCGGCAACCTGCGCGAGATCCTTGATGGCCTGGCGCTGACGATCCGCGAGCGCGGCAAGCTGCGCCGCAAGGTGCGCGCCATTTCGACCGAAGGCCGCATGTCGGCCTACATCCTGACGGCGATACCGGCGCTGCTGTTTGCCGCCATCATGGCGCTGATGCCGGGCTTCTACCGTGATGTCTGGGGCGAGCCGAAGACCTGGTACCTGATTGGCGGCTCGATCACCTGGCTGATGCTGGGCAATCTGATGATGTTCAAGATGTCGAATTTCCGGTTCTGACATGCAGGGCTTGATCGAATTCCTCGCCTCGCTTACGCCGACCTCGTTGATGCCGGTGGCCATCCTGCTGCTGGCCATGGGCGCAGTCGCGGTTGCCTGGCCGATGGTGACGGCGAAGGGCGACCGCAACGAGGTCATGCGTCGGCTCAAGGTCGGCGACGGTCCCGCGGCGGCAAAACCAGAGCCGGTGCAGAAGAAGAACGCCGGTATCGTGCGCGAGAAGGCGGTGAAGCGGGCGCAGGAATTCTACGCCAAGAGCGATCCGGAAAATGTCGCCAGGCTGCGCATGAAGCTCATCCAGGCGGGCTACATGGAGCCCCGCGCCGTCGGCATGTTTTTCCTTGTCCGGTTCACAGCCATGATCGGCACGGCAATCGGTGTCTTTGTACTCAACCAGTGGATGGCCAGCCCGGACGCGACGATGGCCAGCCGCTGGACGTTCGTCATCCTGTCGGGAGCAGCGGGCTACTTTCTGCCTGGTCTGGTGCTGACCCAGAAGGTGCGGGAAAAGAGGCGCGAATACCGCAACGGCTTTCCCGATTTCATGGATCTGATGATCGTCTGCTCGGACGCCGGCATGAGCATGGAGGCCGGCATCGAGCGCGTCTCGAAGGAGCTCGCCAAGACTTATCCGGCGCTCAGCCAGAACTTGCAGCTTGTGTCGCTCGAGTTGAGGGCAGGGCGCAGCCTCGACGACGCGCTGAAGGCGCTCGCCGACCGCCTCAGCCTGGACGAAGTGCGTTCCTTCGCCACGCTGCTGCAACAGTCCAAGGAACTCGGCACCAGCCTGTCGGGGGCGCTGCGCGTCTTTTCCGACGAAATGCGCCACAAACGCATGTCGCTGGCCGAGGAAAAGGCGCACGCCCTGCCGGCCAAGATGTCGGTGCCGGTAACGGTCTGCATCCTGCCGGTGGTGCTGATGATTGCGATCATCCCGATTATCGTCAAAATGACGGCTGCGCATTAGCAAGCGCCCCACGAAAGTCCTGGCGAGGGGCTGACAACCCATTGTCCTGCCCGAACTCGGCCCTGCGACGTGAGAAGCCCATGCGAATGCTGTTGCGTACTCTGTTCCTCGGCCTAGCCGCCGCCGGCCTGTCGCCCGCCTGGGCCGCGGCCGACGATTGCGGCGATGCTGCCGCCTTGGTGCAGCAGGCCTATCCCAAGGCTCGAAAGAGCGCTGACGGCGCCTCGTTCACGCTTGAACCCCATATCAGCATCGCCCTGGCGGATGCCGATACGCCATTTGTCCTGGTCTGTAAGATCTGGCCCGCCCATGACGATCTGCTGTTGGTCGCGGTGCCGCTGACCGACAGCGCCCAATCCAGTGACGACGGGCATGTCGGCGATATCGAGCTTCTGGTCGTCGACAAGAACAGCCTGCAGGTGCGCCAGCGCCTGCTCGAGCCAGGGCTGATCACCGATGATGCCATAGCCATCCGCAAGATCGAACTCGATACCGGCCGCTACCGGCTGGCGCCCAAGGTCTCCGCCTTCGGCCTGCGCGTCGAAATCGCAAACCATTCGCAGGCCAACCCCTTCAGCGAAACCGACCTGCGGCTCTATGCCCTCGACGGCGATGCCTTGCGGTTGGTGCTCGACGGCCTCGTCGTGGCCGGCAATGGCGGCGAAGGCGATGCCAATTGTGCGGGATCCTTTCATTCGAGCCAGGTCAGCCTAGCAATGAGCCCGGTG
Organism: Mesorhizobium sp. Root102; assembly: GCF_001425625.1. Lineage (GTDB taxonomy): Bacteria > Pseudomonadota > Alphaproteobacteria > Rhizobiales > Rhizobiaceae > Mesorhizobium. Next base: position 95,221 of record NZ_LMCP01000002.1, read on the forward strand.
AGCCATCACGGCTATCACGACATCTCAGTGGCCGAGCGGACGGATACCGATAACCCGTCTCCCGACAAGGATGGTGAGTGCCAGTCTCGTCCCGGCAAGCCGGTGAACCGGACCTACCGGCTGCGCTATGATGGCAACCTCTATCCGGTTCCCGAGGCACTCAAAGTCATGGGGCCGTGAAAAGGCCGCTCGCGTCCCTGGTGCAGGGGTTCTCTCGGGAATAAGTCTTCATCTCGCGCCTGGTGGTTAATGGCTGGTGTGCCCGAAACGAAATTTTAGTGGCGTTTCGGCACCGAAGTTTAATCGCCGCTCATGTAATGTGTTTCCTGAAGAACGACCCGGCAAATCGGGCGATGAGGCAGGGGCATGCGTCACAGTAATTTCACTGCAATGGCCGCGATAGCGGCCGTCTTGATGATGTCTGGTTGTACGACAAGCGGGGTCGACACCACCAAGACCACCGCCATCCAACCGGCGGCAAAAGACGTCGATACCTCCGATCTGGCGCAAGGCAAGGCGCAGTTTCGCGATGCCAATTACGGCCTTGCCGAAAAGCACTTTCGCAAGGCCGTCGAGTTGAAGGCCGACAATGCGGAGGCCTGGATGGGGCTCGCTGCTTCCTACGACGAGCTCGGCCGCTTCGACTTCGCCGATCGTGCCTACAGCCAGCTTTTGAAAGTCGCCGGCCGCAAGCCGCAGATCGTCAACAACATGGGCTATTCGCAACTGCTGCGCGGCAATCGCAAGAAGGCCAAGGCGCTGTTGCTCGAAGCGAAGGCCGGCATGGCCGATCCCACCGTCGTCAACGCCAACCTCGCTCTCTTGAACAAGGGTTGATCCGGTCGTCGCGTTCTAGGTCCGGTTTCGGGACATAAGGCATCGACGCTTTGTAAACCCTATCGGCAGGTTGCGTCGAAAGATCGGCTCCAAAACCATGTCTGAGGGCTGCCGCTGACCTAGAATGCGGCGTAACCGCCGACGCTCGAGAGGCCCTTGCCCGATATGCTGGACTTCAGTTCGCTCCTGCTCGCAGCCGCGCTGTCGGGCATCTGCCTCAGCGTCACCATGTTTGCGATCTGGTTCACCGCGCCCAAGGCAGGCTTCGTGCTGACGGTGGCGTGCGGCATTCTGGTGCTCGTCGCGCATGTGATCCTGTTCTGGCGATACACCAAGGATCCTGACCCGCTGCTTTGCCAGATCGTGCTTGCGCTGCTCAGCCTGGGATTTCTGATCCTCTGCGTGTCGGCCATGCAATATCTGGGCGTGCCCGGCTACAGACGCGCCATTGCACCTGCGCTTGCCGCCATGGCCATCTGTGCCACTGTCACCTTCCTGGGGCTTGACGGCGTCGGCTTCATCGTCACCTACACCACTGTGACGGCGCTGCTGTCGGCGATAGGCATCATGTTCTGGATCAACGGCAGTCACGATCGCCGCATCCTGCTGGTGGTTTCATTTCTGAGCGGCACCTGCGCGGTGTCGTTTGCGCTCTGCGGCGTGGTTCTGCTGACCAAGGGGCAATGGACGCTGGCGGCCGCGCCCGACAACTGGGCCGAACGACTGAATTCCGCCGTGGCGGTGGCCTGCATGACCGGGCTCGGCGCATTGACGCTCTCCCTCCATCATCTGCAGGCGCAGATCGAGTTGAAGGCAGAGACCATGACCGATCCGCTGACGGGGCTGATGAACCGTCGAGGGCTGATGTCACTCTACGGCGAGCGGAGTTTCGGCCCGTTCATGGCGATCGTCATGTTCGACCTCGACCATTTCAAGCGCACCAACGACGTCTACGGTCACCCGGTCGGGGATCAGGTTCTCTGCCGCTTCGCCGCCGTCATCAAGAGATATGCCAGGACCGGTGTCGACGCTTTTCGCCTGGGCGGCGAGGAGTTCGCAATCGTCATGTCGCGGATGACGGAAGAGCGGGCCTATGATCTCGCCAGCAAGATCGGCGTTGCCTTCGGCACCGAAATCGTTCCCACCCAACTCGGCAAGTTGCGCAGCACAGTCAGCGGCGGCATCGGTTTTGGCGAGGCAGTCGGCAGCAGCCTCGACGGGGTGCTCGCCGAGGCAGACGCGGCACTCTACGCGGCCAAGCGTGCCGGGCGAAATTGCGTCATCAGCCGCAAGAGGATGGCCAAGGCCGAGCCGATCAAGCCGGCCTTGCGCTCTGCCTAATTATTCCGCCGCACCCAGATAGTCCGACAGGGGCGGGCACGAGCAGACCAGGTTGCGGTCGCCGGCGACATTGTCGATTCGTGACACCGGCGGCCAGTATTTGGCTGCCGCGTCGGCGTCGCCGGCGGGATAGGCCGCCTCCAGGCGCGAGTAGGGATGGGTCCACTGGGCGGCCAGTGCCTCGGCGGCCGTGTGCGGCGCGTTGACCAGCGGATTATCGGCCAAAGGCCATTCGCCCCTGGCGACTTTCGACGCTTCGCCTGCGATGGCGATCATCGCCTCGCAGAAGCGGTCCAGTTCCCGCTTGGGCTCGGATTCGGTCGGCTCCACCATCAGCGTGCCGGAGACCGGGAAGGACATGGTCGGCGCGTGAAAACCATAGTCGATCAGGCGCTTGGCGACATCGTCGACACTGATGCCTGCGCTGTCCTTGAGCACGCGGGTGTCGAGGATGCATTCATGCGCGACGCGTCCCTGCCTGCCCTTGTAGAGCACCGGGAAATGCGCACCGAGCCGCGTCGCGATGTAGTTGGCGGACAGGATCGCCGTTTCAGTCGCTTGCTTGAGGCCCGACGCGCCCATCATGCGGATGTACATCCAGGTGATCGGCAGGATCGAAGCGCTGCCGAAGGCGGCGGCGGACACCGCATGGCGCGAACCTTCGGTGACATGGCCGGGCAAGTAGGGCTTCAGATGCGCCTTGACGCCGATCGGACCGACGCCGGGACCGCCGCCGCCATGCGGGATGCAGAAGGTCTTGTGCAGGTTCATGTGGCAGACATCGGCGCCGATGTCGCCCGGACGGGCAAGCCCGACCAGCGCGTTGAGGTTGGCACCGTCGAAATAGACCTGGCCGCCATGTTCATGGATGAGCGCGCAGAGATCGCGCGCGCCTTCCTCGAACACGCCATGCGTCGAGGGATAGGTGAACATCAGCGCCGCGAGGTTTTGCGCATGCTCAGTCGCCTTGGCCTTCATGTCGTCCATGTCGATGTTGCCGTCTTCGGTGCAGCGCACGACGACGACGCTCATGCCGGCCATCGCCGCGCTTGCCGGATTGGTGCCATGCGCCGAGGAAGGGATCAGGCAGACGGTGCGGTGGTTGTCACCGCGTGAGCGGTGATAGCCGCGAATGGCGAGCAGTCCGGCATATTCACCCTGGCTGCCGGCATTGGGCTGCAAGGTGACCGCGTCGAAGCCGGTGATCTCCGACAGCCAGCCTTCCAGCTCGCCGATCATGGCGCGGTAGCCGGCCGAGTGCGCAGCCGGGGCGAAAGGATGCAGGTTGGCGATGCTTGGCCAGCTCACCGGCATCATCTCGGCGGCGGCGTTGAGCTTCATGGTGCAGGATCCGAGCGGGATCATGGCGCGATCGAGTGCCAGGTCCTTGTCGGCCAGCCGGCGCAGGAAGCGCATCATCTCGGTTTCCGACTTGTTTTCGTGGAAAACAGGCTGTGTCAGGAACTCCTTGCCGCGCGGCTTGCCGGGCATCGTGCTGGCGGCTGAGGAACCAGCCTTGGCGCCGAACAGGGCCGCGATCGCATCGAGATCGGCATCGGTCGAGGTCTCATCGAAGCTGATGCCGACATGGTCGGCATCGATGATGCGCAGCAGCCGGCCGGTCTTTTCGGCCGCGGCGGCGATCTGCGCCGCCTTGCCCTTGGTCTCCACGGTCACCGTGTCGAAACGGCTGGCGCCGATCACCGACGCACCTGCCGCTTCAAGGCCGCTTGCCAGCCGGTTGGCCAGTGCATGGATGCGCCCGGCAATCGCCTGCAGCCCAGCGGGGCCGTGCCAGATGGCATAGGCGGTCGCCATGTTGGCGAGCAGCGCCTGCGCCGTGCAGATGTTGGAGGTCGCCTTGTCGCGGCGGATATGCTGCTCGCGTGTCTGCAAGGCAAGCCGGTAGCCGGGCCGGCCCTTGCTGTCAGTGGATTGGCCGACCAGGCGGCCGGGCATCAACCGCGTCAACTTGTCGGAGACGGCGCAATAGGCCGCGTGCGGGCCGCCAAAGCCCATCGGCACGCCGAAGCGCTGCATCGGGCCGACCGCAATGTCGGCGCCAAGCTTGGCCGGCGCATCGGCCAGCGTCAGTCCGAGCGGGTCGGCGATGAAGACGACGATGGCGCCGGTCGCGCGCGCCTTGTCGATCGCCGCCTTGTGGTCGCCATAGACGCCAAACGTATCCGGCCAGGAGACGAGCAGGGCGGCGGTGTTGTCGTCGATCGTCTCACCATCGATCTCGATGCCGAGCGGCTCGGCGCGCGTGCGCACCACGTCCAGTGTCTGCGGATGCGGCGTGCCGGCAAGCGCGATCTTGGTGCGCTTGTCGCGGTGATGGCGCAGCGCAATGCCGACCGCTTCGGCGACGGCGGTTGCTTCGTCAAGCAGCGAGGCCGACGCCACCGGCAGGCCGGTCAGTTCGGTGACCAGCGTCTGGAAGTTGAACAGCATTTCGAGCCGGCCCTGGCTGATCTCGGCCTGATAGGGCGTGTAGGCCGTGTACCAGGCCGGGTTCTCGAACAGGTTGCGCTGGATCACCGGCGGCACATGGACGCCATGATAGCCGGCGCCGATGAAGCTCTTCAGCACTGTATTCCCGGCCATCGTCGCTGAAAGCTCGGCCAGCGCTTCCGCCTCGCTCGCCGGTGCTGGCAAGGCAAGCGGCCGATCGAGCCGGATCGACTTCGGCACGGACTGGCTGATCAGCGTCTCGATCGAGGGTACGCCGATGGCGGCCAGCATCGCTCTGGTGTCATTGAGGCCGGGACCGATATGGCGGGCCGAGAAAGGGTAGGGTGCTGCGGTCATGTCTTTCGAGTCCTGATATCAGCCGATATGGGCGTTGTAGGCGGCCTCATCCATGAGGCCGGCGAGCTGGCTTTCGTCGGCAAGCTTCATCTTCCACAGCCAGCCGGCTCCGGTTGCCGCCGAGTTGACCAGTGACGGATCCGACGACAGCGTGCCGTTGGCTTCGGTGATCTCGCCATCGACCGGCGCGTAGACATCGGAAGCCGCCTTGACGGATTCGACCACGACGGCGGTATCGCCCTTGGTCAATTTCTTGCCGATCTCCGGCAGTTCGACGAAGACGAGATCGCCGAGCTGCTCCTGCGCATAGTCGGTGATGCCGACAGTGGCGATGCCGCCCTCGACGCGGAGCCATTCGTGATCTGATGTGAAATAGGTCGTTGCCATTGAGATCATCCTTTGCGGTAGCGATGCGGTGTGAAGGGCAGGGAGCTGATATCGACCGGGATTTTCGTGCCGCGAACATCGGCGAAGACCCGTGTTCCGGGCTTGGCCAGCGGTGCCGCGACATAGCCCATGGCGACCGGATGGCCGGCCGAGGGGCCGAAGCCGCCCGACGTGACATGGCCGGCGGGCTTGCCGTCGGCGTCAAAGAGCGCAGCACCGCCACGCACCGGCTGGCGGCCTTCCGGCCTCAGGCCTACGCGCTTTTGCGCGGGTCCTCGTTCCACGGCGGCACGCAGCGCATCGGCGCCGATGAAAGTGCCGGAAGCGCGGATGTCCTTCGGGATCGCCCACATCAAGGCGGCGCTGGCCGGGTCGGTCTCCGGCGTGATGTCCTGACCATGCAGGCAGAGCCCTGCCTCAAGCCGTAGGCTGTCTCGAGCGGCCAGACCGATCCACAGGACGCGCTCGTCGCCGAGCAGCTTTGCAACGAGATCACGCGCATCGGCCTCGGGCAGCCCGATCTCGAAACCGTCCTCGCCGGTATAACCGGAGCGGCTCATGAACCAGTTCTTCCGCGGTTCGACACCATGCATGAACAGCAGCGAGCCGGTCTCGATGCCGACGCGGGAAAGGGCTGCCCAGGCTTCAGGACCCTGGATGGCGAGAAAGACGCGGTCGAGCGGCTCGACCCTGACGTCGAAATCCGCGGCAAGCGCACGCAAATGCTTCTCGTCGGCCACGGCATTGCCGGCGTTGGCGACCACCATGAACGTGATATCGCCAAGCCTGGTGATGATCAGGTCGTCCAGAATCCCGCCTGCGTCATTGAGGAAGAAGGACAATTTGGATTGCGAGATTTCGAGCGCGCCTGCATCCAAGGGGCAAGCACGGTTGAGCAGCGCAACCGCCTCCGGCCCGCTGACCTCGAACAGTTTCATATGCGAGATGTCGAAGAGGCCAGCCTGTTCGCGGGTGTGAAGATGCTCCTTCATGACGCCGGCCGGATAGGTCAGCGGCATCGACCAGCCGGCAAAGGCACCAAAGCGCGCACCGGCGGCCACATGGATCTCTTCGAGGGGAAGGTGTTTGGTGTCGTTGCCCGTCATGTCATCTCCAGAGTCGCACGCAATCGGTCGCGAATGGCGACCAGTCCGTGCCCCTCTGTCTGAAGCCTGAGAGACTCGCGCAGCTGGAACTCTGTCAGCGGCGCTTACACCTTCGGCGCGGGGGCAAGCCCCGACTTTCCAGAGTGTCTTTCCCGTCTACGGTTCTTTTGCCTGAGAGATTTCGGGCGATTTCCCCTTCGGCGGCAGCTTTCGCTGCTCTCTCCCGCAAACAGGTAGGACTCAGACCCTGAGTCCTCGACGCGCCATCCATAGCTTGTGCGCGACGGCTTGTCACCTGCCAGCGACATCTAAAGCGAGTCGCGCTGAAACGGATTCGGGCGATGCGCTTTGGCTCTCTGTTTTGATGCATGTCGTTCCCCCAAAACCGCGGCACACTTTTGGGCGACATAGACCGACAAGTCTTCGCTAACCACGCCGTTTGCCGGTTTTTCAAGACACTGCTGATATGTTGGCAGCCATGAGGCTTAGCGCTGGCGCTTGCCGGCAGCGGACGGGGACGACAAATGGGTGAGTTGATCATGAGCGCGCCGGTGGCCGGGCTGACCTCGAAAGGCAGTATCGCCGTGGAGGATGTGGCGATGCTGCGCCATGAGGTGTTCGGCGATGGCGTTGTGACGCGCGGCGAGGCCGAGGCGCTGTTTGCGCTCGACGCCACTGCCAAGGACAAATGCCAGGAATGGCCGCCCTTCTTCATCGAGGCGGTTACCGACTATATCGTTCACCAGGAAAAGCCATCGGGCTATATCTCGCGGGACAGTGCCGACTGGCTGATCCGCATGATCTCACGCGACGGCATGGTCGACAGCCGGACCGAACTCGAATTGCTGGTCCACGTGCTGGAAGAGGCGAGATCGTCGCCAGGCCGGCTTTGCGTCTATGCGCTGGAGCAGGTGGCGCATGCCGTTATCGACGGCAACGGGCCGCTGATGCTCGGCGGCGCAATGGTTCCCGGACTGATCGCCAAGGCTGAGGTCGAGCTGCTGCGCCGGATCCTCCATGCCCATGGCGGCGACGGCAACATCGCCATCACCCGCGCCGAGGCAGAGGTGCTGTTCAGGATCAATGAGCGTACCGCTCAAGGACACAACGATCCGTCCTGGAGCGACCTGTTCGTCAAGGCGATCGCCAATTTCGTCATGTGCTCGGCCGGCTACGAAGCGCCGACGCGCGATGTGGCGCTACGCCGGGATGTTTTCCTTGAACAGGCCAATCCGGAAATCGGCGGGTTCTTCAGCCGCATGATCTCCGGCGGCATCGCCGGCATCATGGAAGCCTATCGGTCTCCAGGCGACATCGGGGCCGAGTGGGAAGCCAAGAACAGGGCGGCCGAGGCCCTGGCCCGCCGCGCCGAGATAATCGATGCCGACGAAGCCTCCTGGCTGACCGGGCATATCGGCGCGGACCGGCCTCTCTACGAGAACGAACGCGCGCTGCTGACGCTGATCAAGCAAGCATCGCCGGAAATCCACCCGGCGCTGAGGCCGCTGCTCGACAAGGTCGCCTGACCGGCAAAAGGGTTGCCCGATCAGATCTGGTCTACGTCGATGTATATCCGGGCCAGGCCTTCCCGAACACTGATGGCGATGTGGTCATGCATGAGCCTGTAAGGCCGTGTTCGTTTCCTGCACCAGCATGCGCGTTGCCCGGATCATCGAGGAGGTCGAGAAGGAGCTGGGGAAACCTGTCACCTCGAGCAACCATGCCATAGCCTGGCATACGCTGCGGCTCGGCGGCATTGGCGAGCGGATTGCCGGAAAAGGCGAGCTGTTTCGCCGCTCGCTGTAGGCCTAGCCATCTTTAGAGCCGCAGCGTTTGCGGCATGCGGTTCAGATCCCGCCGTACCAGTCGTAGCCATTGTCTTCCCAATAGCCCCCCCGGCCGCCGCCGACATCGGCAAAGCCGTCGACGAGTTCGATCTTGTAGAGATATTTCGGCATCTTGTAGCCGAGCTGTCGCTCGACGCGGACACGCAGCGGAGCGCCGTTCTCGACCGGCAGCGGCTTCCCGTTCAGCCCATAGGCGAGGATCGTCTGCGGGTGACGGGCATCGACAAGATCGATGGTACCGTAATATTTGATGTCGCCCGACAGGCTGCGGTCGATCGTGTCGAGGCAATGGAACATGACGTAGCGCGCCTGCGGCTTGACTACCGCCTGGTCCAGCACCAGCGACAGCGGCGTGCCGGTCCATTTGGCGATGCAGCTCCAGCCTTCGACGCAGTCATGGCGGGTGATCTGGGTGCGGCTGGGCATGTTCTGAAGCTGCTCGCGGCTGAGCGACAGCGGCTTTTCGACGAGGCCCGAGACCTCCAGCCGCCAGTCGGCGAAGTTGTTCGCGAGCAGACCTTTGTAAACATCGTCGTCCGGTGCCGTGACACCGTTCGGGCGCTGCGGCTGGCGGATGTCGGCCTCGGTGAATTCCTGCGCCAACGCATCGCGCCCAGCAAGCAGGCGTTGGGCCCTGTATGTCAGGCCATTGGCGTTTTCTAGGAAACCGCGTAGGCCGCTGCCGATGCTCAGCTGGCTGTCGAAAGCGTCGCAGCCCGACAGCATGATGCCGGAGGCGCCGAGACTGGCACCGGTCAGGAATTTGCGGCGGCTGATCTCAAACTTCGCCATGTCACGCACTCCTCTCGGCTGTCTTGTCGTCATGCGCGGGAGGATCGGTGCGATACCAGCCGGTGATGATCGAGCGCAGCTCGTTGATCGGGCCGGCGGCCAGGATCATCAGGATGTGGACGATGAAGAAGGCGACCAGCAGCACCATGACGGTGAAATGGATGGTGCGTGCCGTCTGCCGGCCACCGAGCAGATCGTTGAGGAACGGCAGCACCGCATCCATGCTTGGCGACATCGCCAGGCCGGTGATGATCATCAGTGGCAGGAGCACGAACAGCACCCCGCCGTAGGCCATCTTCTGCAGCGTGTTGTATTCCCGCGTGTGGTGGAATTTGAGCTTTGCGTGGTCGATTATGTCTTGCGGCAGCCGCTTGAGATCATCGAGGCGCGGCGCGAGATCGCGCCGCAGATGGCCGCTCACAGTGCTGGCGACCAGCCAGACGATCAAGGTCGTGGTGAGTATCCAGGCAAAGAAGAAATGGATGACGCGGGCGGTGCCGAGATCATAGTAGGACGGTATCGTCGCCCAGGACGGGAAGGCGCGGGACGTCTCCTGGCCTGCCGGCCCCGACCAGCCGAGCACACCTGTGGTATCGAAGCGTTTGCCGAAGATCTCAGTGTAGCCGCGTGGCCCGGCGTTCGTGTTCTCGGCGCCAATGGCGAAGATGGTGTTGTTGTAGTCGAAGCCCGACTGCTTGCCGATATAGAGCTGCGGGCGGGCATTGAAGATCTGCAGGCCGGACAGCAGCATGAAGAACAGCGAGATAGCCCAGAGCCAATGCGTCAGCCGCGTCCAGCGCGACTGCCGGTAGATCAGCGTTTTTTCGTTCGACGCCGAAGCGCCTGGACCGGCGGCGGATTGGCTTCTGGCAACGGATTCCATCTTGTCTCGTCTCCTGGCCTTGGCGACCTGGCCTGCGCGTTCATTGTCCTCCTGATACGTCGCAATCCAAACCAATGTTTCATCCGATCACGGATTTATTACGGAGCGCCCAGGCTGACGGCGAGATTGACGGCCGCAGCGACGATGACCGTGTTGAAGAAGAACGACAAGATCGAATGGACAAGCACGACACAGCGCATATGCGTCGTCGAGATGTTGGTGTCTGCGGTCTGCGCCGTCATGCCGATCACCGTCGAGAAGTAGAGGAAGTCCCAGCCTTCTGGCCGTTTGTCACCAGGAAACAGCAATCCGCCGACCGGCATCTTCTTCTTGGTCTCGGCGTCGACCGCATCGCCGTCCATCCAGAAGAGATGGGCATAATGGAGCGCTGCCATGGCATGGATGGTGAACCAGCCGAGTGGGATCGACAGCAGCGCGAAGCCGAGCTCGATGGGGTGGGCGCTGTCTTTCTGGTTGATCAGTTGAAACAGCGAGAAGGTGGCAACGCCGACGACAACCAGCGTCACGGCGAAGATGACCAGCACCGGCTGGTCGGTGGCGCGTGCATTCTTGCTCAGATACCTGCCGGTGAACTTCGGCATATGCGCAACGACAAGAATAACGTAGGTGGCAAAGAATGCGTTGGCACCTATCGAATAGACGAGCGAGGCGTGCAGCAGCAACGCCACGACCAGTGCCACAACGCCGAAGCCGAACGACACCGCGAAAAGCATGTGGCGCTGCATGGGAGGCTTCATCGGAGTTTCGGCAGCCATGGCGGTTCCAACCCTTGGATGGCGCTCGGTGTGGCGGATTTCAGGGCGCGCCGCAAGATGCGGTCGAGTTCGCCGAGAAACCGCGAGCGGTCCTGCGGTGCGAAGCTGGCATTGTAGCCCTTGCTTTCGCCGGTCTCACGCAAATGCTGCTTGAGATCGCGCATCGCCACCGCCATGCCGATCGTTTCCGGCGTGAACGGACGCCCCGTGGGCCCAAGCACATGCGCGCCAAGCGCCAACGCGCGGGCGGCCAGCGGAATGTCCGCGGTTATCACGATGTCGTTGCTCCGCGCATTGTCGACGATCCAGTCGTCGGCCGCATCGGCGCCCTTGGACACCACGACATTGCGGATCATCGGATCGCGCGAAGGCCGCAGGCCACCGTTGGAGACGTAGGTGACGACGATGCCATGGCGCTCGGCGACCTTTTCGACCTCGGCCTTGACCGGGCAGGCGTCGGCGTCGACGAGAATGGCGGGTGAGGGCATTGTCTCTCCAGAATAAGCAGGGGCCGGAAACGTGTCCGGCCCCAAACCTGAAATTTCACGACTATCAGGCCGGCAAGGCGCCGGACTTCTTTGCTGTCCAGGTAGCGATATAGTCCATCAGGCCAGGGCTGAGGCAGTCATAGGGCTCGAGCCCGATTGTCCTTAGCTGTCCGCGAATACCGTCCATCCGCTTTGGGTCGACACCCGATTCGATGATCGACGAGACGAAGGCGGCGAAGCCCGGCGGCGACCAACCATCCTCGACAAAGCGCTCGGGGTGGATGAAGCTCAGGCCCTTGAAAGCATGGTCGCGCTCGACCGGACCGTGCATATGGACGCCGCAGCCGGTGCAGGCATGGCGCTGAATCAGCGCACTCGGATCGACCACTTTGAGCTTGTCGCCATTCTCTGTGACGGTGACGTCTCCCGTGCCGGCCACGGCAACGACCGAGAAGATCGCGCCTTCGGGCTTCCAGCACTTGGTGCAGCCGCAGGCGTGATTGTGGGCGATCTGGCCCTTGACCTTCACCTTCACTGGCTTGCTGGTGCAGGCGCACACCAGCGTGCCGCCGGCAAAGCTCGCGCTTTCCTTGGGCAAGCCATTGTCGATCTTCGGATGCAGTTTCTCCGCCATTCTTTTCTCCTCCCAGTTGTGAACCACAGAGGTCGCAGGCCGGCTGGTCGGCGGCTTGTGGTCTTCCTCAGTAAACCACCACACTCCTGATCGATTTGCCCTCATGCATGAGATCAAAACCCTTGTTGATGTCCTCGAGCTTCAGCGTGTGGGTGATCATCGGGTCGATCTGGATCTTGCCGTCCATGTACCAGTCGACGATCTTCGGCACATCGGTGCGGCCACGCGCGCCGCCGAAGGCGGTGCCCATCCAGGTGCGCCCGGTGACAAGCTGGAACGGCCTGGTCGAGATTTCCTGACCGGCGCCGGCCACGCCGATGACGACCGACCTGCCCCAGCCGCGATGCGAGGCTTCCAGCGCCTGGCGCATGACCTTGGTGTTGCCGGTGCAGTCGAAGGTGTAGTCGGCGCCGCCGATCTGGTCGGCGCCGCGCTTGGTCATGTTGACGAGGTGAGGCACGACATCGCCGTCGATCTCCTTCGGATTGACGAAATGCGTCATGCCGAATTTCTCGCCCCAGGCCTTCTTGTCGTTGTTGAGATCGACGCCGATGATCATGTCGGCGCCGGCAAGTTTCAGGCCCTGGATGACATTCAAGCCAATACCGCCGAGGCCGAAGACGACGGCGGTCGCGCCGATCTCGACCTTGGCGGTGTTGATGACCGCACCAATGCCGGTGGTGACGCCGCAGCCGATGTAGCAGATCTTGTCGAAGGGCGCGTCCGGATTGACCTTGGCCAGCGCGATCTCGGGCAGCACCGTGAAGTTGGAGAAGGTCGAGCAGCCCATGTAGTGAGAGATCTTGTCCTTGCCGATCGAGAAGCGCGACGAGCCGTCCGGCATCAACCCTTGCCCCTGCGTGGCGCGGATCGCGGTGCACAGATTGGTCTTGCGAGACAGGCAGGACGGGCACTGGCGGCATTCGGGCGTGTAGAGCGGGATGACGTGGTCGCCCTTCTTGACCGAGGTGACGCCCTTGCCGACATCGACGACCACGCCGGCGCCCTCATGGCCGAGGATGGCCGGGAACAGGCCTTCGGGATCGGCGCCAGACAGCGTGAATTCGTCGGTGTGGCAGATGCCGGTCGCCTTGATCTCGACCAGCACCTCGCCCTCGCGCGGGCCATCGAGGTCGACCTCCATGATCTCCAGCGGCTTTCCGGCGGCGACAGCGACAGCGGCGCGGGTTTTCATCGGGCAATTCCTCCAATGCGAATTTTTTCCAAGGTTTCAGGTTTTATCGACACGATCAACTGGAAGCTGGTGCCGAGACTGGGTCGCGGCGCTGAATTGGAATCGCAAATCGATTGAAAGACAGTGATTTGCATGGTCGGCTTGACCCTGCAAGCGCAGGCCATAAAAGGAACGGTCGACCGAGGGATGACATCAGCATGTTCACCAAAATCCTGATCGCCAATCGTGGCGAGATTGCCTGTCGCGTCATAAAGACGGCGCGCAAGATGGGCATCGCCACGGTTGCCGTCTATTCCGATGCCGATCGCGACGCCGTGCATGTCGAGATGGCCGACGAGGCAGTGCATATCGGGCCTTCGCCCGCCGCGGAGAGCTATCTCTTGCCTGAAAAGATCATCGCTGCCTGCAAGGAGACGGGTGCGCAGGCCGTGCATCCCGGCTACGGGTTCCTGTCCGAGCGGGCGGCGTTCTGTGAGGCGCTGGAAGCGGAAGGCATCATTTTCATCGGCCCAAAGCCCAAGGCGATCAGGGCGATGGGCGACAAGATCGAATCGAAGAAGTTCGCTAACGCCGCCAAGGTCTCCACGGTGCCCGGCTGGCTCGGCGTCATCGAGAATGCCGACCATGCCGAAAAGATCGCCGGCGAGATCGGCTATCCCGTGATGATCAAGGCTTCCGCCGGCGGCGGCGGCAAGGGCATGCGCATCGCCTGGGATCGGTCGGAAGTGCGCGACGGCTTCGACCGGGCGCGTTCGGAAGCCAAGAGTTCGTTCGGCGACGATCGCGTCTTCATCGAGAAATTCGTCGTCGATCCGCGCCATATCGAGATCCAGGTGCTGGCCGACGCGCATGGCAACGCGCTCTATCTTGGCGAGCGCGAATGCTCGATCCAGCGCCGCAACCAGAAGGTCACCGAAGAGGCGCCGTCGCCGTTCCTGGATGCCGCGACACGCAAGACCATGGGCGAGCAGTCGGTGGCGCTGGCCAGGGCCGTCGACTACCAAAGCGCCGGCACGGTCGAGTTCATCGTCGACAAGGACAAGAACTTCTATTTCCTTGAAATGAATACACGATTGCAGGTCGAGCACCCGGTGACGGAGCTCGTCACCGGCATCGATCTGGTCGAGCAGATGATCCGCGTCGCCGCTGGCGAGAAGCTCGCCTTGAAGCAAAGTGATATCAAGCTGAACGGCTGGGCGGTGGAAAGCCGGCTCTATGCCGAAGACCCGTACCGCAATTTCCTGCCATCGATGGGCCGGCTGACGCGCTACCGGCCGCCTGAGGAAGGACAATTCGGCGACGTCGTCATCCGCAACGACACCGGCGTCACCGAAGGCTCCGAAATCTCGATGTTCTACGATCCTATGCTCGCCAAGCTGTGCACCTGGGCGCCGACGCGGCTCGCAGCTATCGACGCGATGTCGGAAGCGCTCGACAGCTTTGTCGTCGACGGCATCGAGCACAACATTCCGTTCCTGGCGGCGCTGATGCAGCATCCGCGCTGGCGGGAAGGGCAGATATCGACCGCTTTCATATCAGAGGAATACCCCGACGGCTTCGCGCCGGTCGTACCGAACGGCGATGAGAAAGCCGTGCTGGCGTCGATCGCCACCGCAGTGGAACTGCTGCGCCGCGACCGGCTCGACCGGCTGGGCGGGCGCCTGGCGCCGCATTCGGGAGCGCTGAAGCGCGACTGGGTGGTGAAGATCGGCGATGACTACCTGTCGGCGTCGATCCTCGAGGGCATGATTTCCATCCCGATGGAAGTCGGTCTGTCGATCGAGGGCGGCAAGGCGCTGACCGTTTCATCCGACTGGCGGCCGGGCGACCTGATCTGGCGCGGCACGGTCGGCCAACGCAAGGTTACGGCGCAGATCAGGCCGGTTGCCAACGGCTTTCGCATCGCCTGGAAGGGCATGTCGGTGACAGCGCGCGCCATGCTGCCGCGCACCGCCGAGCTGGAAAGGCTGATGCCGGAAAAGATAGCGCCGGACACGTCGAAACTGCTGCTTTGCCCGATGCCTGGCCTTGTCGTGTCGATTGCCGTCGCCGAAGGCCAGGAGGTCAAGGCCGGCGAGACGCTGGCGGTGGTCGAAGCGATGAAGATGGAAAACGTGCTGCGCGCCGAACGCGATCTGGTGGTCTCGAAACTCAACGCCAAGCCGGGCGACAGCCTAGCCGTGGACGCGGTGATCATGGAGTTTGCGTAAGGCTAGCCGAGCAGGCAGCCTGTGACCAGCAGTGGTTTGTGCTGGACTGGCATCGCGCGGTCCCGGACAATACATCTCTATCGACTCAGGACCTTCACGCAGCACCATGGCCGACGAAAAACTTCCCCGCGATCCCCTGAAGCGCGAAGCAGCGATTGCTGCGGCGCGGCCGGAGGCGCCGGCGCGGCCCTTCGTCCATCTGCGCGTGCATTCGGCCTATTCGCTGCTGGAAGGCGCCTTGCAGATCGGCAAGGTGGTGGCTCACGCGGTCAAGGACGAAGCCCCGGCCATTGCCGTCACGGACACCAACAATCTGTTCGGTGCGCTCGAGTTCGCGCAGAAGGCGGTGAAGGACGGCATCCAGCCGATCATCGGCTGCCAGACTGCGCTCGCCTTCTCCGGCGAGAACAGCGATGGCCAGCGCGATCGAAGGCGGCAAGGTCCTGATATGCGGCCGGTCGTCCTGATCGCCGCGACCGAGTCCGGCTATGCCAATCTGGTCAGGCTGGTCAGCCGCGTCTACCTCGAAACGCCGCCCGGCGAGCCGGTGCACCTGACCACCGAAATGATGCAAGGCTATTGTGACGGGCTGATCTGCCTTAGTGGCGGGCCGCGCGGGCCGATCGGCATAGCGCTCAAGGAAGACCGCCGCGATCTGGCCGAGGCACGGCTTTTGACCCTCAAGGCGATGTTCGGCGACCGGCTCTATGTCGAACTGGACCGGGTTTCCGGCTATGATCGCGTGATCGAGAAATCCTCGATCGATCTGGCTTATGCCCATGAACTGCCTCTGGTCGCCACCAACGAGGCCTTCTTCTCGGCCCGCGACGATTATGACGCGCATGACGCGCTGATCGCCATTGCCGAGGGCTCGGTTGTCGCCGCCGACAATCGCCGCCGGCTGTCGCCAGACAATTTCCTGCGCAGCCAGGCCGATATGGCCAGGCTGTTCGCCGATCTGCCGGAGGCGATCGACAACACCGTCGAGATCGCGCTGCGCTGCTCCTACTATCCGAAGAACCGCAACCCGATCCTGCCGCGCTTCACCGGCGGCGATGTCGCCGACAATGACGCGGCCTTGCAGGCGGAAGCCGATGAACTGGCCCGCCAGGCGCATGAGGGGCTCGACGCGCGGCTGGCCGCGCATGGCCCGACAGCCGGCTACACGGTCGAGCAATATCGCGAGCGGTTGAATTTCGAGCTCGGCATCATCACCAAGATGAAGTTTCCCGGCTATTTCCTGATCGTTGCCGACTTCATCAAATGGGCGAAGGCACAGGGCATCCCGGTCGGGCCGGGACGCGGTTCGGGCGCCGGGTCGCTGGTCGCCTATTCGACGACCATCACCGACATCGATCCGCTGCGCTTCTCACTTCTTTTCGAGCGCTTCCTCAATCCCGACCGCGTGTCGATGCCCGACTTCGATATCGACTTCTGCCAGGATCGGCGTGAGGAGGTGATCCGCTACGTCCAGCAAAAATACGGCCGCGACCAGGTCGGCCAGATCATCACCTTCGGTACGCTGCAGGCGCGCGCCGTGCTGCGCGACGTCGGCCGCGTGCTGCAGATGCCCTATGGCCAGGTCGACAAGCTCTCCAAGATGGTGCCGCAGAATCCGGCCAATCCGGTCAAGCTCGCCGAGGCCATTGCCAACGAACCGCGCTTTGCCGAAGAGGCGGAGAGGGAGCCTATCGTCCAGACGCTGCTAGACATGGCGCAGAAGCTGGAAGGCCTCTACCGCCATGCCTCGACCCACGCTGCCGGCATCGTCATCGGCGACCGGCCGCTGTCGGAACTGGTGCCGATGTATCGTGATCCGCGCTCGGACATGCCGGTCACCCAGTTCAACATGAAATATGTCGAGCAGGCTGGGCTGGTGAAATTCGACTTCCTCGGCCTGAAGACGCTGACCGTGCTGGAGACGGCGGTGAAGCTGATCCGCCGGCGCGGCATCGAGATCGACCTGGCGACGATCCCGCTCGACGATCCCGACACCTATGCCATGCTGTCGCGCGGCGAGGTGGTCGGCGTGTTCCAGGTGGAAAGTGCCGGCATGCGCAAGGCGCTGATCGGCATGCGGCCCGACTGCATCGAGGACATCATCGCGCTGGTCGCGCTCTACCGGCCGGGGCCGATGGAGAACATCCCGACCTACAACGCCCGCAAGCATGGCGAGGAGGAGATGGCGTCGATCCATCCCAAGATCGACCATCTGGTGAAGGAGACGCAAGGCGTCATCGTCTACCAGGAACAGGTGATGCAGATCGCGCAGGAGCTGTCCGGCTATTCACTCGGCGAAGCCGATCTGCTGCGCCGCGCCATGGGCAAGAAGATCCGCGCCGAGATGGACAAGCAGCGCGAGCGCTTCGTCTCCGGCGCGGTCGAGCGTGGCGTCAGCAAGCCGCAAGCCGACTTCATTTTCGACCTGCTGGCCAAGTTCGCCGACTATGGTTTCAACAAATCGCACGCCGCCGCCTACGCGGTGGTTTCGTACCAGACCGCCTATCTCAAGGCGCATTATCCGGTCGAGTTCCTGGCGGCGTCGATGACGCTCGACATGGGCAACACCGACAAGCTCGCCGATTTCCGCCAGGACGCGCTGCGCCTCGGCATAGAGGTTCTGGCACCGTCGGCGATATCGAGCTTTCGTCCCTTCGAGGTCGGTGAGAACCGCATCTACTATTCGCTGGCCGCGCTCAAGGGCGTCGGCGACGCGGCGGTGGAGCACATCGTTGCCCAGCGTGGCGAAAAGCCGTTCAAGAACCTCGCCGATTTCTGCGAACGGGTCGATCCCAAGATCGTTGGCAAGCGCGTCTTCGAAAGCCTGATCATGGCCGGCGCGCTCGACTGCTTCGGCCACGACCGCGCGTCGATGATGGCGGGCGTGGAACGCATGATGGGGCTGGCGTCGCTGGCGCAGCAGAACGCGGTTTCCGGCCAGCACGACATCTTCGGCGCCTCGCTCGGCGCCCAGTCGCAGGCACTCAATCTGCCGGCGACGGATCCGTGGCTCGCCGCCGACCGGCTGCATCGCGAATTCCAGGTGGTCGGCTTCTATCTCTCCGCCCACCCGCTCGACGAGTACAAGGCGGCCCTGCAGAAGATGCGGGTGCAGACATGGGCCGAGTTTTCGGCGGCCGTCAAACGCGGTGCCGCCGCCGGCCGTCTGGCCGGCACGGTAACATCCAAGCAGGAGCGCAAGACGCGCACTGGCAACAAGATGGGCGTCATCGCCTTTTCCGATACATCCGGCCAGTATGAAGCCGTGCTGTTTTCGGAAGGGCTGGCGCAGTACCGCGACCTGCTCGAGGCCGGCCGCTCCGTCGTTATTACCGTTGCGGCCGAGGACAGGCCGGAAGGCGTCAATTTGCGCATCAACTCGGTACAGTCGCTGGAGGATGAGGCAAGCCGCATCCAGAAGGCATTGCGCATTTTCGTGCGCAACGCGACACCGATCAACACATTGGCCGGCCAACTGGCCGTCAGGGGCGAAGGCCAGGTCAGCTTCGTGCTGATCAAGGAAGAAGGCGAAGGCGAAATCGAGATCGAGCTGCCCAACCGCTACCGGATTTCGCCACAGATCGCCTCGGCGATGCGCGCGGTGCCGGGCGTGGTCGAAGTGGAGCTGGTGTGAACCACATTCGTTGAGCACGTCCGAAAGATCATGAATTGGGTTTTCGAAAACAAGCGTCGCGGCCGCGCCCCTGTCGTCGACAAAGGAGTTTCTCGCCATGCCCAGCCGCGAACGCGTTGAAGCCTTCCTCAAGGAGGTGGTCGAAGGCAGCCATGTCCGGGCGATCGCCGACTTCTACCATGACGATGCGACCATGCAGGAGAATCTCGGCGTCCCGCGTAGGGGCAGGGAAGCGCTGATGGCACGCGAGCAATCGGTTCTGGACCGGATCCAGAAGATGCATACGCATCCCGTCCAGATTTTTCTGGTCGACGGCGACACCGTCGCCATCCGCTGGACATTCGACAGGATCGACAAGGACGGCACCGTCCGGCGCCTGGAAGAGGTGGCGCTTCAGCAGTGGCGCGGTGACCGCATTGCCAAGGAGCAATTCTTCTATGACACGGCCACCGCCTGGGGCCTTGTCGGACCCGACGGCACAGTGGTGCAAAGCTGAGCGATTCCGTAACTTAAGCCACTGGACGGCCTTGGCTGTGGACGCTACGCAATCGTCATGAAAGCGGCGGACAAGTACGGATTGCAGGAGAATTCGGCGATGGCGCGGCTGCGCGACCGGCTGCGCAAGCTCTATCACGGGCGCACGCCGGCTGCTTTCCGGTTCCAACTGGTGGCTGTCGTCATCGACCTCGCCATCATCGCGTTCTTCATCGCCACGCCGGTCCTTCAGGACAAACCTTCGTTTCTCTGGCTCGATTATTCGGTGGCGGCATTGGTCGCCGCCGACATGATTGCCCGGCTGCTCGCCTCCAACGACATGTTGCGGCTGATGAGGCAGCCAACATCGTGGGTCGACGCCTTCATCCTCTTGACACTGCTGATGCCAACGGCGTTCGCCAATCTCGCCTTTCTGCGCATCCTGCGGCTGTGGCCGCTGTCGCGCAGCGGTTCGCTCTGGCGGCATCTCGAGATGCGCGGCCTGCGACCCTGGCGCGAGGCGAGCCACGCAGTCATCAATCTTTTGACGTTCCTGTTCGTCGTCACCGGCTTCGTCTACACCTTCTTCTTCCGCACCGGCGCCGGCCTCGAAAACTATATCGACGCGCTTTATTTCACCGTTGCCACGGTGACGACGACCGGCTTCGGCGACATCGTGCTGCCAGGCATGGCCGGCAAGCTGACGGCAATCGTCACCATGATCATCGGCATATCGCTGTTCGTCAGGCTTGCTCAGGCGATCTTCCGGCCGGCCAAGGTGTTCTTTCCCTGTCCGCAGTGCGGCTTGCAGCGGCATGAGCCGGATGCGGTGCATTGCAAGGCCTGCGGCCATGTCCTGAACATACCCGATGACGGGAACTGACCGGCGGCAGTGCTACGACGCCGCCACTTCAGCCGGCTTCATCGGCCTGCGCTGTAGGTTGAGCAGGTTGCTGGCCAGGATCAGCAGCGCGCCGCCGGCGGTGAAGGCGTTGTTGATCTGCTCCTGACACAGCAACCAGCCGTTGGCCTATCCGGATGTGCCGCTCTTACGACGAGAGCATAAAATTCCGCCAATTACTTGATGAACCAAATTGCTCGCCGATGGGGCACGGCTCTCGTATATCATTGACTAACTTGTTCTTGCTAACGTTGCTGCCAGGCAGCGGAAATGTTTGATGTAGCCTGGTCGTCAGTAAGGCTTACGATTGGGCGGAGCGAGGCACGATGATCGCGAAGGCAGATTTTGCGGCGGTCCAGACCGATCTGAATGTCCTGCACGCCGATGATGCGGGGGCGCCTCTCGTGTCGGCCATTATTCCTTGCCTGAACGAGGAGCGCACGCTCGGCATTTGCATCCAAAAGGCTCTCGATGTTTTTGCAAAGCGGGGCATCGCGGGCGAGGTCGTCGTCGGAGACAATGGGTCGAGCGATCGCTCGGTTGAGATTGCAGAGTCCCTCGGTGCGCGTGTCGTGCACCAGCGTGTCAAGGGATACGGCGCGGCGATCAGCGCGGCGGCTGAATCCGCACGAGGCAAGTATCTCGTCATGGCGGATGCAGACGATTCCTACGACTGGAGCAGCCTCGGAGATTTCATCGACGCATTGGAGGATGGTGCCGAACTGGTCATGGGTGATCGCTTTGCGGGCGGTATCGAGCCCGGCGCCATGCCTCCGCTGCATCGATATCTCGGCAACCCTGTGCTTTCAATAATTGCCCGTTGGCTTCATCATTCGCCGATACACGATTTTCATTGCGGCATGCGCGGGTTCACCCGCGATGCGTTTCTCAGGATAGGCGCGCGCTCACCCGGCATGGAATTCGCCTCGGAGATGGTCATCAACGCGCATCGCGCAGGCTTGGTGATCCGCGAGGTGCCGATCAAGCTCTATCCGGACAAGCGTGGCCGCCCACCGCATCTGCGCTCATTCCGCGACGGCTGGCGCCACCTGCGGCTGATCGTGGCCCATGCACCCAACACCATGTATCTCATACCAGGGGCGACCTTGCTGGTGACCGGCATTGCCGGCCTGGCGATCCTCGCCGCGGGGCCTGTTCGGATCGGCGGGTGGTATTTCGGAATTCACTTCGTCGCGCTCTCCGCCATGGCGACATTGATTGGCCTTTCGGCGATCCTTTTCGGCATGCTCGCTAAGGTGGCGATCGCCATTTATCACCCAGTCCACGGAGGTCGAATCGTGCCCTGGCTGATGCGCGGCCGCCCGTTGGAATGGCTGGTCTTTTCCGGTGGCGTGCTCGCGGCGGCGGGGTTTGTCGCGGAGGTGCTGCTGGCGCTGCGTTGGATTTTTGTCGGCGGGCCAATGGAGCAGTCGGTGCACCTGACCTTTGTGATCACCACCGCCTGCGTGGCCGGCATGTCCATGGTGCTGTCCGGCTTTGTGCTTAAGTTGCTGCTTGATAATCTGGAGTGACAGGCATGGGTTCTGATCGCTCGACTGGCTTCCGAGCCGAAACTCGGGCAGGTGGCTGTGTCGACGAAAAGCCATTTCTGTCCGTCGTCATGCCGGTCCACGAAGGGGCGGCGTGGATTGATGCGACACTTGACTCGCTAGCTGCTGAGCCGACCGGCAACCTGGAAATAATCGTTGTCGATAGCAGCCCGACGGGCACCACTGCTGCCATCGTGGAGCGATTTGCTCACCGATTACCCCTTCGGCTGATTCAGCGAAGGGATCTCGCGCCTTGGCAAACGAAGACAAATTTAGGCGTCGAGTTGGCGGCCGCTGATCACGTCTGCATCCTCCACCAAGATGACCTGTGGCTGCCCGGGCGCGTTGAGGCCGCGCACCGCTGGCTCGCGACCTCTACCGAGGCCGGGCTTCATTTGGCCCCGACCGCCATCATTGACCGCTACGGCCGCCGAATTGGGCGCTGGAACTGCCCTTTGCCGGCTGACGAGGTACTTGGAGGTCAATTCCTGCTGGAGCGGCTGCTTGTTCAAAACTTTATTTCTGTGCCCGCTCCGATATTCCGCAGAACCGCATGGCTAGCATGTGGAGGCATGGATGAGAAACTCTGGTATACGGCAGATTGGGACATCTGGGCGAAGCTCGCCTGTACCGGTCCGGTCGTTTATCACGACGAGATCACTACGGCCTTTCGGGTTCACGGCAGTTCGTTAACTGTAACCGGATCCCGTGACGTCAGGGAATTCCGGTCGCAAATGCAGATTGTCGTGGAGCGCCATCTTTCCCGGCTTCCGGCGAGCAGCCGACGCTGGGTTGAACCTGCCGCTCTGGCGTCGATCAGCGTCAATGTATTGCTGGCCGCCGCATCGGGCGGCAATTTGAAGGCCCTGGTTCGCGCGGCTTGTATTGTACTTTCGCTCGGACCGATCGGAATGAGGCGCTATTTGCGCGACTCGCGGTTGCGGGAGCGTGTCATTTGCCGGCTTCGCGCGAAGTTGACAGGAGCTTTCTGAGGCCGATGTACAATCGAGTTATAGCCACGGATAAGCAGATGGGGCAGGAGCGTTACGCGGGCAGCCGCAAAAGACCGCTTTTGGAACGAGGGTGGCGGTATACGCTGGTGGGGTTGATGTGCGCCATTGCCCACAACGCCATCATGATTGTGGTCGATCAATTGGGGGGACATTACCTGCTGGGCATCCTGATCTCATTCTTGGCTGTCACACCGATCGGATACGGACTGCACAGCCGGTTCACCTTTGCCGAGCCACTTCGCTTGAAGGCATTCACGCGTTTCGCAGGAGGCGTGGTTGCGGCTTATCCGATCTCGGTAGCTATGATGGTCGTCCTCTGTTCCGGCTTCGATCTTAGTGTCCCGATTGCGACCCCAATCGCCACCATCGCCCTATTCGCTTGGAACTTTGCCGCCGCGCACTGGGCCATCCTGCCGCGTCTCCATCTGTACCCCGCAGCCGTACCGACGGCACCACCCACTCACCCGGCGAAACGCCAATCAGCAAGAAACGAGGAATAAGAATGCTGGCACCAGGTCAGGTCGCGCGCAGGGTTCTCGGCCGCCATTTTGAGCCGGTCGGCAATGTATATCGTCGTGTGTTCGTCAACCTCAACCTGATCGCTGATTTTCTTGACGGTGAATTGCCGAACGGCGCGAAGATAGTGGATATCGGCGGCGGTGACGGCGCGCTTATCGAGCGGCTCCTAAATCGACGCCCTGACCTGGCTGTTACGATGTGCGATCTAGCTCCTTCAATCGGTACATTCTTGAGCGACGTACATCGGGCGAGGGTTGAACTCCTGCCTGCGACTGATCTCACCGAGGTGACAGGGCTTTACGATGCTGTCACGATTTCCGACGTCATCCATCACGTGCCGGTCGATCAACGCGACTCATTTTTCAAATCGCTGGCCAGCAGCTGCGAACGCTGGGCTTGCCGGAAGATCATCCTGAAGGACATTGAGCCGGGCGGCGTGCGCGCCACGCTGTCGCTTCTTGCGGACCGGCACATCACCGGGGACAAGCATGTCGTGCTGTTTTCACGCTCGGACTTTGCAGTCATGGCGCGACGGTATTTCCCAAAGGCGCAGAGGGTATCGGCTGTGCCTGACTCGCCGAACTATTGCGAAGTGTTGAGTTGGTAGTCTCGAAACCAACTGACCCGCAAGACAGCGATGTCGCGCGAGCACCGCCCCGGGTTACGAAGCGGGTGTTCGGCGCGATGGCGCGGACGTACAGCCCGTTGAATTATTTGGTCGCAATGGTGCCGAGCATACTGGCGATCCGGTGACTCTCGGGGCGATCGACAAGCAATTTGTCTATGAACTTGAGCGGGAATGTCAGCGTCAGGACCGCTCCTTTCGCCAACATGTAGCGGGTCCGGTTCTCCCGGCCCACTATCACGCCGACGTACTCGGAAAGGATGTTGACGATTGCGCTCGTCGGTCCCTGATGCGTTTGAACCTCAACCCTTCCGAACCGCCGAAGAAGCTGCTCGATCCCGTCTTTCGTGAAGTTGCAGTAATGGGCGGGGTAGCCATGGTAGGGAAACAAGAACGGGTTGATGCACAGCAGCTTGCCGCCCGGTTTTAGGACGCGGAGCACTTCATCAACGACCGCAGCCGGATTGGGAACATGCTCGATCACGCTGTCCAGAATGATGTAATCGACTGAATCGCTCGGGAGTGGGGTGCGCTCAATATCCGCCACGAGATCGACATTCGGCCCGGGGAACAAGTCTATGTTGAGCACATCGGAGCGGATGCGCCGAGCGCCGGAACCGAACTCGATGACTATGGAATGTTGAGGCACCGACGCCAGAAACGAATTCAGTGTGTCATGCGGTGAATATTCGCTTGTTATGAGCCGCTTCAGCGAATTGTAGAAGCGGGCGCGGGTGCTGGTGCCGGCATACGCCTCTTCGTGGAAGCTGGCGTCGAAGCCTTGCCTTATCGGTGGCTCGGCAAAGAACGGAATGCCTTTTCGTATGGGATAAATGGCTGAGCAGGACTTGCATGTTAGGGCATCGGGACCTGTCACAAGCGCAGCATAGCAGGTTGGGCAGACAAGACCCGACGTGAATTTGGATTGCAGCACGCGCGGTCCTTTCAAGTCTCCACACTATTGGGGAGAGCAGGTTACCATGGATGACTATAGGCCTTTCTTAACGAGCGAAGGCTAACAGTTATTAAAATACGCTGAGTGCAAGCTAAATGGGCGGACTCTGCAAGCACCCACTACACATGCGCGACCAAACAAAATTACGCAACGCGGTTTCGGCACGGTTTTCGACAACCGACCGCGCCGGGACCAAGGCGAAGCCGCCTCGCCAAACTGGTTGTTTGCGTTTGTGGAGCGGTTGCAGTCGAAGTGGCGAGGTGGTGCACTTGCTGGCGGGCTCTGGCCTGAGCCAGGGTTGGGGGTATCTTGGACACGCAAGAATTTGGATACAGATCAAGCCAGCCATTCGGTCTCGGGCAGCGCCTGGCAACGATTTTTGTGAGTGTCCTGATCGCCCTCAAGATCGTTTTGCTATTCGCCTTCGCCTTGAACGCCCGCTTCGTCATGGACGAATTCGTCCAGCTAGGATGGGCAAAATATTTCTCCAACGGCCTCTTCGATACGATCTGGCATCCCAAGGCGGTCGGCTATGCGATCTTCTACGAGATTGCCCACCTGGTCGGCTGGGATGCCACGTCGATCCTGCTTGTCGGCCGCATCCAGACCGCCCTGCTGGCCTGCGCGACCGTGGCCATGGTCTATGCCTGCGCTCGCGCGCTCGGCGAGGGCCGGAATCGGGCCTTGATCATCGTCCTCATCCTCCTGTGCTTCTCGAATTTCATGGAGCGCATCTTTCGCACCATCGCCGAACCGCTGGCGGTGTTCTTTGCCGTGGCGGCGCTGCTCGTCGTCCTGCGAGCGCGCAAATTAAGGGCGTGGCCGCTTGTCGCTGCCGGCGCCTTGAGCGGCTTGTCCTTTCTCGCGACGCAGAAATCGATCTATTTCAATTTTGCGCTTGGCCTTGGTCTGGTCGCCGACGCGGCTTTGATGAGACGCTACGCATCAGGCATGGCGCGCGGCGCATGGCTCGTGCTGGGATGGACCGTTCCCATAATGGCCTATTGCTTTGTCTTCGGCGGCGCCGACCCTGTTCCCATTGCCAGGAACCTCGTATTCGGCCCTCTTGAGATTGCTGCGCGCGGGGGCGGTGACTACGGGGGGCTGAGGCAATTCGTGTTTCAGACGCTCGCGCGAAACTATGTTCTATACGTCTTCTGTTTCGCCGGGATGGCTCTGTCGCTGCTGCAGATCATGAAGCTCGACGAACGGAGACGAATTGCGCTGATCTTCTCGGTCGTCGTCACTGTGCTGGTCTTCGCGCATGACCAGCCGTGGCCTTACGTGTTCATCATGGCGTTGCCGTTCATGTCGCTATGGTCGTTGACGCTGCTCGATGGCGTCGCAATCCGCGTGCGTTACTTGTACCTTGCGTGGATAGCGCTCGTCACGGCCATGGCTATAAGCTTCGTTGCCAATGTACTTTACCTTCGCTTCGACAACGCGGCCCAACTTGAATTGGTGGCGCGTGCAGAGTCATTGCTTGCACCAGGTGAGCGGTATTTCGACGGCATAGGAATGCTGCCCAATCGGATGGAGCCGACAACTCTATGGCTCGACAAACACTACGTGCTCGCGACTTTGCGGGAAGGCAAGAACTCCGAGGCCTACAATGTCCTTAGCAAGTCTCCGCCAAAGTTGATCCTGTGGTCCTACCGAATGGACGACGTCTATCCGGTGGTCGCGCCTCTGATCTTGAACAGTTACGTCCGTATTGCACCAAACCTCAGGATCGCTGGCAGCAGAATTTATCCCGGTCAGCGGAAGATTTTTGATGTTCCGATTGCTGGAAGCTATGCGCTCTACAGTGCCGATGGAGCGCCCCTAGGGGGGCAGGTTGAAATCGACGGTGCCGTGCTTAATCCGCCATTCGACCTTGCGAGCGGGCCAAAGACCGTAACATTGCGCGACGGTGCAGGCGAAGCATTGCTGCTGCCGACGGGTTCGTACGCCGGACACTTCAAGGACGGCAGTGACAACGAGTTTCTATTCAATGGCGTCTATGACTGAGCCGAGTACCGCTCGATCGAGGTGAGTGACGGCAGTCGTGTCGACGCCAGCCAAGCTGTCGGATCGTAAGCGACCGAACCAGGCAACTGACTGGGCGAATAGCCTATAGCTAGGACAGCTAGGAGGCGGCGATCTCCGCCGGCTGCGGCGCCTTGCGCTGAAGATTGAGCAGGTTGCCGGCCAGGATCAGCAGCGCGCCGCCGGCGGTGAAGGCGTCGAGCTGCTCGCTATAGAGCAACCAGCCGATCAGCGCCGACAGTGGTACGCGCAGGAAATCCATCGGCGAAATCACGGTCGCTTCGGCATAGCCAAGCGCGCGGGCCATGCAGAAATGCGACGACATGCCGGTGAAGGCGATCAGCACGATCCACGGCCACAGCTCCGGCGGCGGGTTGCGCCAAGTGTAGAGCGCCGGGATGAGGCCGACCACAGACTGGATGATCAGCATCCAGAAGATGATGCGCACGACGCTCTCCGTGCGCGTCAGCGACTTGACCGTGACCACCGAAATGCCGAAGCAGACTGCGGCGCCGAGCACGACGAGATGTCCCGGATCGACCGAGCCGACACCGGGGCGCACGATGATCACCACGCCGATCAGTCCCAGCACGATCGCTGCGATCCTTGGCCGTGAGAGTCTTTCGCCGAGAAAAATCACCGCCAGGATAGCCGTCCAGATCGGTGTGGTGAATTCGATCGAGATCAGTACGGCCAGCGGGATCAGCGTCAAGGCGTAGAGCCAGGCCGCCTGGCCGGAATAGTGGATGACGTTGCGGGCGATATGGGCGACGGGGCGCTGCGTGCGCATGGCTGGAAAGCCGCCGCTCGTCATCACCAGCGGCAGAAGGATGACAAAGCCGATCACCGAGCGCAGTTCCAGCACCTGGAAGACGTTGAGCTCGGCTGTCGTGGCGCGGCCGGCGACAGACATCGCCAGGAACGAGGCGATCGACAGCGCCATCCAGAAAGCGGCCTTGGAGATCGAGGGGGAAGGTGCCATTCGCGCTATGTCGCAGGCCGGGGCTTCCGCCGCAATCGCTAGTCGCTGCATTCTTCTGGGCCAGTCACGCCGAATGGAAGTTGCAGAACAGTGATGTTGCGAGCGGAACCTGAAACGGCAAGGGACGTTGAGTGCCTATAGTCAGCCGTGCCTGCTTTGCGGACCATACTGCCTTTTCAAAATCGACAAGGAGAGCTTTGATGAGATCATTCGCGCAATTTGCGCTTGCTGGCGCTCTGTTGGTTGCGGCAGGCGCCGCGCATGCCGACGAGACCAAATTTCTCCAGTCGTTCAAGGGCAATTTCGCCGGCAAGGGCACTGTCCAGGTGACCACGGATGTGCCGAACGTTGGTGTATCTTGCAGCTTCGAGTCGAATGCGACCTCAACCTCGCTCTCGCTGGATGGCAATTGTCGTGGTCTCGTGGTGGTGTCGCGGGCCATCAGTGCCAATCTGAAGGTCACGGGAGCGAAATACAGCGGCACCTATGTCGGGTCTCGTACAGGGCCGGCACAGCTGAACGGCAGCCGTTCGGGTAGCGCGATCAATCTCGGCATCCGCTGGGCCAAGGAGGTCAATGGTGACCGCAAGGCGCAGATGACGGTCGAGAAGCGAGGCGAGAACGGCATCAGGCTGACCGTCACCGACACCGACCCGAAAACCGGCAAGAGCGTTGTGACGAGCAGGATTGATCTCAGCCGCACCTAAATCTCGACACACGCCATATCAGTCCTCCAGCGGCTCAGGCGGGTGGGCGTCTCGGCCCTTGCCGAAGGTGTAGCCGGTTTCAACCGCCTTGCGGCCGAACTTGTCGCGCAGGGCATCGATGGCGCCTTCGGCCATGGCGCGCTTGCGCGACTGGACGTCAACCAGATCGGGCGGGTCGGCCTTGTCGTCGTCCGAGAGGTCGCTGACGCCGATGCCGAGCAGCCGAAACTTCGTGCCATCGGTTTCCTTGCGCAGAAGCTCCACCCCGGTCTGAAAGATGCGGTCGGCGAGCCGGGTGGGGTCGCCAAGCTGGCGATTGCGCGTGCGCAGCTTGAAATCCTGGGTCTTCAGCTTCAGCACCACGGTGCGCCCGGCAATGCCCGATTTCTTCAGCCGTGCCGAGACCTTTTCCGAAAGCCCCCTCAGCACCGCGACCAGCTCGTCCAGCGACGCGATGTCGGTGTCGAAGGTGGTTTCGGCCGATACGCTCTTGGCGTCCTGGTCGGGATCGACGCGGCGGACGTCCTCGCCGCGCGAAAGGTGGTAGAGCCGGTCGCCCATCGTGCCGTAGCGGCGCATCAGACCGCCACGATCCATCTGCTGCAACTGGCCGATGGTGCGGATGCCGTCGCGCTCCAGCGTGGCGTTGAACGCCTTGCCGACGCCCCAGATCATGGTCACCGGCTGCCCAGCGAGGAAGCCGACCGCCTCGGCTTCGCCGATGACCGAGAAGCCGCGCGGCTTGCGGAAGTCCGAGGCTATCTTGGCGAGGAACTTGCAATAGGACAGGCCGGCCGAAACGGTGATGCCGAGCTCCTTCTCGACCGCCAGCGCAAAGCGCGCCAGAACCACCGCCGGCGGCAGGCCGTGCAGCCGCTCGGTGCCGGCGAGGTCCAGAAACGCCTCGTCGATCGAGAGCGGCTCGACCAGCGGCGTCAGCGCCTGCATCATGGCGCGTACCTCGCGGCCGACGCGCACGTATTTCTCCATGTTGGGGCTGATGACGACTGCCTCGGGGCAGGCTTCGAGCGCCTTGAACATCGGCATCGCCGAGCGCACGCCCTGGATGCGGGCAATGTAGCATGCGGTGGAGACAACGCCGCGCTTGCCGCCGCCGATGATCAGCGGCTTGTCCTTGAGCGCCGGATTGTCGCGCTTTTCGATCGCCGCGTAAAAAGCGTCACAATCGATATGGGCCAGATGCAGCCGATAAAGTTCGGGATGACGCGCAAGCCGGGGGCTGCCGCAACGCTCGCAACGGCGCGTCTGGCTGCGCTGAAACGTCAGGCAGTCGCGGCAAAAACCGTGATCGGGATTGTTGACAGGGGCCGCCATCGCTGCGAACATAAAGAGAACAGAAGCAATGGTACGACAGTGCAAGGCCATCGACAAGGCTGGCCTGGGGAGAACGCATGAGCACGACCATAGCGCCGCTTGCGCCTGAGCTTTGGGCGGAATTCGAGGACCTCTTCGGCAAGCAGGGCGCCTGCTATGGCTGCTGGTGCACGCATTTCCGGTTGGCTCCGGCGGTGCGCCGCGAGAGCAGCCGGGAACGCAACAAGGACCACATCAAGGCGCGAATCGAAGCCGGCCCACCGCCGGGTCTGCTGGCATTCGAGGATGGTCAGGCGGTCGGCTGGATGCAGATCGGACCGCGCGCCGATGTGCCCGAATGGAACAATCAGGGCAGGGGGTCGGCACCGGTCGATCCTGCCGACGCCGCGGATCCGGCCGTCTGGGCAATCTCCTGCTTCTTCATCCGCAGCAAGGCGCGCGGCAGGGGCATCACGCATCGCCTCGTCGAAGGCGGCATCGACTTCGCCCGCCAAAATGGCGCACGGCTGCTCGAGGCGTGCCCGATAGACCTGTCTCGCGATTCGCGTTCGATCGGCCTGTTCGTCGGCTCGTCGCGGGTCTTCGAGAAGGCTGGTTTCGAGAGGCTTGTGGAACGCAAGGCGGGCCGGCCACTGATGCGGCTCGTGCTTTGATCGAGATTGTCCGCCTGGATGCCTGTTGATCTCACCTTGCGGTTGCAGCGGTAATTTCATACCAGACGAACCAAGCATTCCTTGAAGGCCAAAACGGAGAATTCGCGTGAACCGTGCCCTGCCATTCGTGTTCCTTCTTGCGTTGAGTGCACCCGCTTTCGGTCAGACCGTCGACAGCCAGGGTGCGAAGCAATTGTCCGATGACCTGTCCCGCTATGTCGGCAAGCAGGCGATCGACAAAGGCATCCTAAAAGTTTCGCTCGAAGGCGGCGCCTACAAGATCCTGTTTGATTTCAAGGCACTTGCCGCATCATTCCCGGACCAGAAGGTGCTGAGGCTCGATTTTGCGCCCTATGCCTTGATGGTGAAGCCGCGCAGCGATGGGGCCTGGGATGTCTCGATGGATTTTTCGCAAAGCGCCTCCTTCGAGTTCAACGGGCCGGAGGGGCTGCAAAGCACGCAGTTTTCGATCAAGGACGGCAAGGGCTCGGGCGTCTACGATCCCAATCTGGCGGCCTTCACCAGCGGCACCAGTTCGATGGCCAGCATGACCATGGCATCGAAGGATGCCAAGCAGCACATGGAGGCCAGCACTGGGTCCGGCACCGCGACCATCGCCGCGACCAAGTCCGCGACCGGCGGCGTCGATTTCACAACCTCGCAAAAGGTATCGAGTTTTGTCGAAGCGATCAATTTCGACGATCCGGAGAGCGGGTTGAAATTCCCGGTCACCGTAAGGTCACCGGAACTGTCGGTCGAAGCCAGCGGCAAGGGCGTGCGGACAAAGCCGTTGCTCGATCTCCTGGCATTTGCCGTGGCCAATGAGGACGAGGCGACGCTGAAGGCCAACCAGGCGCAGCTCAAATCACTCCTGCTCGCCGCCTTGCCGCTTTGGCAGCGAGTCGAGGGAACCTACGGCTTCAAGGATTTCGCGGTGGAAAGCCCGGTTGGCAATTTCGGCGCCACCCAGCTCAGCACCGCGTTCGGCACCGACGGGGTCGCCCAGAACGGCACGATCACCTATGGTATCAAGGCGTCAGGGCTGACCGTGCCGCAGCAGCTTGTGCCGAGCTGGAGCGTCGCGCTGCTGCCCACCGATATCGACCTGAACTTCGGCGGCGCCAACATCGACCTCGACAGCATGGCGAAGAAGGCGATCGAAGCCTTTGATCTCAATCAGGATCCGCCGCTGACGGCCGAGTTCGGCGAGCAGCTGAAGGCCGACTTCATGGCCAAGACGCCAAAGGTCGTGCTCGGCCACAGCACCGTGAAGAACAAGGACACGGAGATCTCGCTGGAAGGCGAGATGACGTTCCCCGGCGAAAAGCCCGAAGGAAAGGTGACGGTCGATGTCACTGGCTTCGACAAGCTTGTCGAGGGCCTGCAGGAGGCGGCAAAGTCGGAACCGGAGGTGGCGCAATATGTGCCAGTCGCCCTCATGGCGAAAGGTTTTGGCAAGACGCTGCCCGATGGCCGGCTGGAATGGATCGTCAATGCCATGGCCGACGGTTCGGTCACCGTCAATGGCGTCATGCTGAAGCCCGCCGATCCGGCCGTGGACGACAGCGTGGATGACGGTGACGGCGGGGACGACAGCGGTGACGATAGCGGCGGGGCAGGCGCGAAACTCAACCCCTGAGGGCGGGGCTTAGAGCCCCAGCGCCGCTGCAATTTTCGGCGCGGCTTCGGGCCAGTCCTGGACGACGACGATGTCGTCCGTCACCGGCGGCAGGAATGCGCGCAGCGAATTGTCGGCCATCAAATGGATGAGATGCGCGTCATTGACCGAGTTGCGCACCGACGCCAGATTGTGCGGCTGATCGTCGACGAAGACCACCGGCCGGCCGGCTTTGCCGCGCAGCTTGGCCACTGCCGGTCCCTTGGCCATTTCTGTGGTC
This sequence comes from Mesorhizobium sp. Root102, assembly GCF_001425625.1. Taxonomy (GTDB): domain Bacteria; phylum Pseudomonadota; class Alphaproteobacteria; order Rhizobiales; family Rhizobiaceae; genus Mesorhizobium. The sequence goes on from NZ_LMCP01000002.1 coordinate 127,802, forward strand.
AGAAGCGGGTAGCTCAGCCCGAGGGCATCGAGATGGGCGCGACGCACAGCACGGTGTCTGTGCGGCATGGCCGTCAGCAAGATGATTTCCGCGCGGTCACCAAGCTCTGCCAGGGCCTCTGCCGCGCCGTCGGTAATGCTCTGCCAATCGGCTTGCGCATCAAAGAAATCGCCCAGGAGCGCCGTGACTTCGGGCTGTTCGATCAGGCGCCCACTGGCCGTCTCGGCAATGTTGCCGGTCAGACGGAAGGAAGCCAGCGTCAGGCCATAGCCGCGCGCCTTCAGGAAATGCGGAAACGGACGAATGAATTCGAGCACGACGTCGTCGACGTCGAGCACCAGCAGCGGCCGGTCGTCGCTCGCAAGTTCCGCGATCTGGCGCACGGTTTCGGGGTCATCGCTCATATCGAATGCTCATGGTTGTCGTCGCCCAGCGGCAGCGCCCGCAAGGCCTTGCCGACAGCGGCCGGCGGCGTGCCGGTTTCCTCGGCAAAGCGCATCAGCGTCGGCTCGTGGGCGAGAATGAACTGCAGGACACCGGCCAGAAAACCCGGCTCGCTGGCGGCTTTGCGGATCGAATGCGCCTCTATGCCGGTGATTGCGAGAAAGCGCGGCAACAGCTCCGGATCGGAAGCGACGAACCCCAGGGCCTTCACGGCAATCGATTCCGCTTCTTCGCGCATTGACGCTGCGTTTGCCATCACTACCTTCGGTGTGTGGAATGAGTCTCTCCCGCAGTAATGGCAAGAGTTGCTTGCGGCAAGCCATTAGAGCGTGGCGCGCCCTTTGGACGCGCAGGGGACGAGGTGGAATTTGCGCTGTTTTCCAGCCGCGGATTTCCGTTTCGTCAATCATATTGCCGTAAAGTGAAGCAGGGTTTGGTGCGTCTAGACATGGGCGCATGACGGTCGCCTTCGAGCGGAAGGACGGCCGGGACGGGAAATCGATGCCGAAGAAGGTCATGATCGTCGAGGACAATGAGCTCAACATGAAGCTCTTTCGGGACCTCATCGAGGCAAGCGGTTACGAGACCGTGCGCACCCGCAACGGTCTGGAAGCGCTCGATCTGGCGCGCCAGCACCGGCCGGATCTCATCCTGATGGATATCCAGCTGCCTGAAGTGTCGGGCCTGGAAGTAACCAAATGGCTGAAGGAGGACGACGAGCTACACGTCATCCCGGTCATAGCGGTGACCGCCTTCGCGATGAAGGGCGACGAGGAACGCATCCGCCAGGGCGGCTGCGAGGCCTATATTTCGAAGCCGATCTCGGTGCCGCGTTTCATCGAAACCATCAAATCCTATCTGGGCGATGCGTAATGTGTCCTTTCAGCCGAGCCGGAGCCTTGTGACATGACCGCACGGATCCTCGTCGTCGACGACATCCCTGCCAATGTGCGGCTGCTGGAAGTGCGGCTGCTGGCCGAATATTTCGAAGTGCTGACCGCCACCAACGGGCCGGATGCGATCGAGACCTGCGAGAATGGCAAGGTCGATGTCGTGCTGCTCGATGTGATGATGCCTGACATGGACGGCTTCGAGGTCTGCCGGCGGCTGAAAAGCGATCCGGCGACATCGCACATTCCTGTGGTGATGATCACCGCGCTCGACCAGGTTTCCGACCGCGTACGTGGGCTCGAGGCCGGCGCCGACGACTTCCTGACCAAGCCGGTCAACGATCTGCAGCTGATGACGCGCGTCAAGAGCCTGGTCCGCCTGAAGTCGCTGACCGACGAGTTGCGGTTGCGCGCCTCGACGACGCGCAACATCGGCATCGAAGAGCTTTTGAGCCGCAATTTCGCGTCCGAGGATACGATTCCGAAAGTGCTTTTGATCGACGAGCGCAAATCATCCGTCGAGCGCATCCAGAAGATGCTGCGCGACCGCGCCGACCTCGATGTCTCCAGCGATCCGCATGCCGGCTTCTTCCAGGCCGCCGAGACGTCCTACGAATGCGTGATGATCTCGACTGCGTTCGCCGATTTCGATCCGCTGAGGCTCTGCTCGCAATTGCGCTCGCTCGATCGCACCCGTTTCGTGCCGATCATTCTTTTGGCGGAGGAGGGTGAGGAGGAACGCATCATTCGCGGCCTCGAACTTGGCATCAACGACTATCTGATGCGGCCGATCGACCAGCAGGAGTTGACGGCACGGCTGCGCACCCAGGTGCGCCGCAAGCGCTACAACGACCAGCTGCGCGCCAGCGTCACCCAGACCATCGAAATGGCGGTGACCGACAGCCTGACCGGGCTGCACAACCGCCGTTATCTCGACAGCCATCTGCAGACGCTGTTCGATCGCGCCGTGGCACGGCGCCGGCCGCTGTCGGTGATGATCACCGACCTCGACCGTTTCAAGGCGATCAACGACGCGCACGGCCATGACGGCGGCGACGAAGTGTTGCGGGAATTTGCGCGGCGGCTGCGCAAGAATGTCAGAGGTATCGACCTTGCCTGCCGTTTTGGCGGCGAGGAGTTCGTCGTGGTGATGCCGGACACCGAGGGTGCGGTGGCCGAGAAAGTGGCAGAACGCATTCGCGCCGAAATTGCCCAGGCGCCTTTTGCCATCGGCCAGGACGGCAAGGCGATCGAAGTCACCGTCAGCGTCGGCGTGTCGTCTGTGCTGAAGGGCGTGGATACGGTGGCGGCGCTGATGAAGCGTGCCGACCTCGCGCTCTACGAAGCCAAAAGCGGCGGCCGCAACCGCGTCGTCGCCAAGGCGGCGTAACCGGTCCAGCCCCGATTATCCAGTCAACCCGACAGGGTTACCCGTTTACCTTAATCCAAGCGATTCGCGAGCCTTGGTTAAGAAACTGTTGATTTTCATAAGCTCTTGCGCGACTGTGCAAGCCAAGACGAAGCCGGCACGAGGATAGACAGCCGGCTCGATCCCCAGAATACCCCATGATGCTCAGGTCCGCCGCATCTCCTGGGTCCGTGGGGTCGGCCGGCCGGCGCTGGCACATAGTGGCCTCCTCGTACCGCTGCCAAACGCCGACCGGCCCCCTTCTTCCAATGAGCATCAGAGTTCCGTGCCAAAGCACGGAAGACTCTGCGTTTTTGCGTGTGAAAATCCGGATATCGTTTTAAGGCCACGACGGCGATGGGCGTTCCGTACGCGCTGTGACTGCGCGAGAAGCTTGTTCGTGGCAGCCAACGATGAGGGGGAAGAGCACCCTTCCATTTCACAGATATGGCGCACAAGGGGCTTGCGGCAAGACCCGGCTCTACCCGTAAACCGCGGCCCAGGCCAGCGGAAAACGGGAGTGGCGAGGATGGATGTGATGTTGCCGGCGTACGGATTGCGACACGCGGTGGTGATCGTCGGGGGCGGTCCGACGGGGTTGATGCTGGCAGGCGAACTGGCGTTGGCGGGCGTCGACGTCGCTATCGTCGAGCGGCGCGATACCCAGGAACTGATCGGCTCGCGCGCGGGCGGCCTGCACGCACGCACCATCGAGGTGCTCGATCAGCGCGGAATCGCCGATCGTTTCCTGTCGCAGGGACAGCCGTCGCCGTCCGTCGGCTTCCACATGATCCGGCTGGACATCAGCGATTTTCCCACGCGGCACAATTATCTGCTGGCGCTGCGGCAAAACCATATCGAGCGGATATTGGCCGACTGGATCGGCGGGTTGCAGGTGCCGATCTGTCGCGGACAGGACGTTACGGGTTTCGCACAGGACGATGGCGGCGTCGATGTGGAACTGGCCGATGGCCAGCGATTGCGGACGCAGTATCTCGTCGGCTGCGACGGAGGACGCAGCGTGATCCGAAAGGCGGCGGGCATCGAGTTCGCTGGACAGGATCCGACGATGAGTTGGATGATCGCCGAGGTCGAGATGGTGCAGGAGCCGGCATGGGGCTTTCGCAGCGACGCCTACGGCATCCATGCGATAGGCAAGATCGAGGAAGGCGGACGGGTCGGTGTCGTGCTGACCGAGAGGCACCTGACCATTGGAGGCGAACCGACGCTGCGCGATCTCAGTGAGGCGCTCGTCGCGGTCTACGGCACTGATTACGGGGTTCGCAACCCTACCTGGCTCTCCCGGTTCACGGACATGACGCGACAGGCTGCCGCTTATCGCGACAGACGCGTACTGCTGGCCGGCGACGCCGCGCATATCCATCCGCCGATGGGCGGGCAGGGGCTCAATATTGGCGTGCAGGAAGCGGTGAACCTTGGCTGGAAACTGGCCCAGGTGGTCAAGCGGATATCACCGGAAGCCCTTCTCGACAGCTATCACGCCGAGCGTCATCCGATCGCCGCTCGCGTTCTCCGCAACGCGAGGGCACAGGTTGCGCTTCGTCGCATGGATGCCAGCACCAAGGCATTGAACGACATCTTTGCCGAGTTGCTTGGCATGGAAGAGCCGCGCAAACGGATCGCTGCGGAGATGTCCGGCCTGGGTGTCCATTATGATCTCGTCGGACATCCGCTGCGTGGGCGGCGAATGCCCGACCTCGACCTGACCACGGTCGGCGGTCCGGTGCGGCTCTTCAGCTTGCTGCACGATGCCCGGCCGCTGCTTCTCAACCTCGGCGAACCAGGCAGGCTGGACATTGCGCCCTGGGCGGATCGGGTTCGGCAGATCGACGCCTTGTATGCCGGTGTCTGGGAACTCCCGGTGCTCGGGACGGTCGCCGCGCCCGATGCCGTTTTGATCCGGCCCGATGGTTATGTGGCTTGGGTTGGGGTGGGAAGCCGAGATGGGCTGGCTGACGCGCTGACCACTTGGTTCGGGCCGCCTGCTGCCGCGGGTTAGCAGGCACGCTCGAAGAGGGCTCGCCCGACCGCTTGAAGCGCTTACGTCGCAGCCCTCAACAGCCCGAAGGCGGACGGGTCTCCTGACAATCGATTGACAGGAGTTTCCATCCGTGCAGAAATTGGTTGGACCATTGGACCACTTGGAGTTGATTTGGACCAGAACAGCCTGCCACCCATTCAGACGACGGCGCGCGATGACGCCGTGTTGAAGGCGTTGGTGGGCTTTGTCCGCGCCGAGGCTTTGCAGCCGGGCGAGCGGCTTCCGACCGAGCGTATTCTGGCCGAGCGGCTGAAGGTCAGCCGCAACACCGTGCGCGAGGCGCTGACTCGCTGGGAAGGTCTCGGCCTCGTCGAGCGCCGGCAAGGCAGCGGCACCTATCTCAAGGTTGCCGTCTCACACGATATGCTGCACATGCCTCTGACGCTGGCGGGCGGCAATGATTTCACCAGCCTGATGCAGACGATGGAGATCCGTCGCGCGCTGGAAGCGGAGGCCGCAGCCCTTTGCGCCGAACGCGCCAGCCAGACAGATATCGCCGAAATCGCGCACAAGCTCGACGTCATGGAGCAGGCGTTCCGCACGCGCGACGGCATGTCGTCGGAAGAGGATTGGGAGTTCCACCAGGCGATCTACCGGGCCTCGGGCAATCCGCTGTTCGAGCAGATCATCGCCGCCATGTACGAATTGTTCCACCGCTTCTGGGAGCATCCGCTCGGCGTGCGCGACTTCGGCCATGCCAGCTTTTCCTATCACCGCACCATCTACGAACGCATTGCCGCGCGCGACCCGCAGGGCGCCCGCGCCGAGGCGCTCAAGCTGATCGCCACCGTCGAGGACGACTTGAAACGCGGTGCCGCCAAACTCAAACTTTCGAGCCAGACATGAACGAGCATCCATCCGGTTTCGATCACGACTATCTTGCCGAGGCGGCGACACTGCTGGCGCATGACGAGCCGTTCCCCGGCGGTGCGGTGGTGCCGCCGATCTACCAGACCTCGCTGTTCACCTTCGCCAACTATGCCGAGATGGCCGATACCTTTGCCGGCAAACGAAAGCAGCCGATCTACTCGCGTGGCGACAATCCGACAGTGATGGAGTTCGAGGCGCGTGTGGCCGCGCTCGAAGGTGCCGAGGCGGCGCGCGGCTTTTCCAGCGGCATGGCGGCGATAAGTGCCACGGTGCTTGCCTTTGTCGGTGCGGGTGAGCGCATCGTGGCGGTGCGCAATTGCTATGGTGATGCCTACCGGCTTTTCGAGCGGCTGTTGCCGCGGCTCAACATCAAGGTCGACTATGTCGACGGCTCCGACCCGGATGCGGTGGCCGCGGCGCTTCCCGGCGCCAAGCTGCTCTATCTGGAAAGCCCGACCTCGATGATGTTCGAGTTGCAGGACATCGCGCATCTGACGCGGTTGGCCAAGGAACAGGGCATCGTCACCACCATCGACAATTCCTGGGCGACGCCGGTGTTCCAGAAGCCGATCACGCATGGCGTCGACCTGGTGCTGCATTCGGCCTCGAAATACCTTGGTGGCCACAGCGACACCGTCGCCGGCGTCGTGGCGGGGTCGGCCGCTCATATCAAGCACATCAACGAGCAGACCTATTCGTATCTCGGCGGCAAGCTGTCGCCGTTCGAGGCGTGGCTTTTGCTGCGTGGCCTGCGCACGCTGCCGCTGCGCCTGCCGCACCACATGAAGAGCGGCCTGGCCATCGCCGAACGGCTGAAGGCGCATGCCAATGTCGAGCGGGTCAACCATCCCGTCTATTCGAACCATCCGGGCAAGGCGACGCTGGCTGGCTATGCCGGTCTGTTCTCCTTCGAGGTGACGGACGATATCGACATCCCCGTTTTCGTCGACGCGCTGAAATATTTCCGCATCGGCGTCAGCTGGGGCGGGCATGAAAGCCTGGTCGTGCCGGCCAAGGCGTCGCTGGAGCAGACGCCGGGCCTGAATTCGATGGCGCGCTTCGGCGTCAGCCCCCGAACCATCCGCTTCAATGTCGGATTGGAAAGTGTCGAAGACCTGTGGGCGGATGTGGCCCAGGCCTTCGAAAAAGCCAGAAAATAACAAGCGGGTTCAAAATGGGAGTCTTGAACATGAAAAAACTGACCGTCATGCTAGCCGCCGTTGCGGGACTAGCGATTTCCGCCGGAAGTGCGCTGGCCGATTCGACCCTGAAAATGGTCGAAGTCATCACCAGCCCGCCACGCACCGAATTCCTGAAGAAGCAGATCGCCGAGTTCGAAACGGCCAATCCGGGCGTCAAGGTCGAGCTGATCTCGTTGCCCTGGGGCCAGGCTTTCGAAAAGTTCCTGACCATGGTGCAGGCCGGCGATACGCCCGACATCGTCGAGATGCCAGAGCGCTGGATGGGCCTCTATGCCAACAATGCCCAGCTCGAGGATCTCGGCCCCTACATGGCCAAGTGGGACGACGCCAAGACGCTTGGCGAGCGCGCCAAGCAGTTCGGCTCGACTGTCAACAACACCCAGTTCATGATCCCCTACGGCTATTATGTGAACGCGCTGTTCTGGAACAAGAAACTGTTCAAGGAGGCCGGCCTTGATGGCCCGCCGGCGACACTCGATGATTTCATCGCCGATTCCAAGAAGATTTCCGCGCTCCCGGGGAAGTATGGCTACTGCCTGCGCGGCGGGCCTGGCGCCTTCAACGGCATGCACATGTTCATGAACATCGCCGCCGGCAAGGGGGGCTACTTCAACGAGGACGGCACCTCGACCATCAACGAAGAAGGCTCGGTCAAGGGCCTGCAGATGCTGGCCGACATGTACAAGGACGGCCTGGCGCCGAAGGACGCGGTGAGCTGGGGCTTCAACGAAACGGTCACCGGCTTCTATTCCGGCACCTGCGCCATGCTCAACCAGGATCCGGACGCTCTGCTTGGTATCGCCGACAAGATGAGCGCCGACGACTTCGCGGTGGCGCCATTGCCGGTCGGGCCGAGCGGTAAGTCCTATCCGACGCTGGGCTATGCCGGCTGGGCGATGTTTGCCAATTCGCAGCACAAGGACGACGCGTGGAAGCTGATGGCGACGCTTTTGTCGCCGAAGGATAATCTGGAATGGGCCAAGGAAGTCGGCGTCGTCCCGATCCACAACGGCGCCGACCAGGATCCCCATTTCAAGACCGAGCAGTTCAAGGGCTGGTTCACGGAGCTCAGCGACACCTCCAAATATGAAATGGTGACCCCGCCGACGCATCTGGAGAACCTCGGCAACTTCGTCGACCAGGTGGCGATCAAGAACTTCCAGGAAGTGCTGCTTGGCCAGAAGACGGCCAAGGATGTCGCCGACCAATGGGCTGCCTTCCTGACCAAGGAACAGCAGGACTGGCTGGCGAAGAACAAGAAGTAGTTTTCCTTCCCTTCTCCCCGTTCACGGGGAGGAGGTGGCCCAATAGGGCCGGATGAGGGCGACGCTATGCCTCGATAGGTTCGCGCTGCCCCTCATCTGCCTGCCGGCATCTTCTCCCCGTATAGTGACGGGGAGAAGGACGCTGTCCCCGACGCCGCTCCAGGGAAACGACCCGCAGCCCATGACCTACGCCGTGTCCGAAATACGATCCGCCGGCAAGCCGCGTCGCAAGCGGCTATCCCGCGCCGCAATCGAGCCATGGCTCTATCTCAGCCCGGCGATCGTCCTTCTGGTCGTGGTGCTCTTGGTGCCGCTGATCGTCGGCATCAGCTACTCATTTCGCAAGTTCTCCGCCTTCAAGTCCGAATATGTCGGGCTCGGGCAGTACCAGGCGATGCTGTCGGATCAGGTGCTGGGGCAGGCGCTGGTCAACACGCTGTGGTGGACCGTCGCCAGCCTTTTCTTCCAGTTTTTCCTCGGGCTTGGCCTGGCGCTGCTGCTCGACAAGCCGTTTCGTGGCCGCAAGGTGGTACAGGCCCTGGTATTCCTGCCCTGGGCGGTGCCGTCCTTCCTGTCGGGCCTGACCTGGGCCTGGCTGTTCAATCCGATCATCGGCCCGTTGCCGCACTGGCTGTTTGCATTGGGGCTGAAGGCCGAGCCGACCAATGTGCTGTCCGATCCGTCAACCGCTATGTGGGGGCCGATCGTCGCCAATATCTGGTTCGGCATTCCGTTCTTCGCCATCACGCTTTTGGCGGCGCTGAAATCCATTCCATCGGAACTGCATGAGGCAGCGGCCATCGACGGCGCTTCGCCCTGGCAACGCTTCACCAAGGTGACGTTGCCGTTCCTGGCCCCGACCATCGCCATCACCGTCATGTTGCGCACCATCTGGATCGCCACCTTCGCCGACCTGATCTTCGTCATGACCGAGGGCGGGCCAGCCGGCTCGACCAACACGGTGCCTGTCTACATCTATGTCAGCGCCTTCAAGTCGCTGGACAAGGGCTATGCGTCGGCGGTGGCCGTGCTGCTGCTTGTCCTGCTCATTGCCTATGCGATTGCGCTGATCGGCATCCGCCGCACCCTGGTGAGGCACGTGTGATGATCGCAGGACGTTCAACCTCGCAGCGCTTCTTCGGTGGCCTCGGCCTCTACGCGGCAATCGCTGCTTATGTGCTGTTTGCCCTGTTTCCGATCTATTGGACGCTGAAGATCTCGGTCACGCCGGAGCGGCTTCTCTATTCCGAAGGCATCACCTTCTGGCCGTCGCATATGACGCTGCAGAATTTCGTCACCGTGCTCGAGGCCACCGATTTCCCGCGCTATTTCCTCAACAGCGTCATCGTCTCGGTCTCGACGGCCGCACTGGTGACGATCATCGCCACCCTCGCCGGTTATGCCATGTCGCGCTTCACCTTCCGCGGCAAGGCGGCACTTGCGCTGATGTTGCTTTTGACCCAGACCTTTCCGCTGGTGATGGTCATTCCGCCGATCTACCGCGTGATGGGTCAGATCGGCCTGATCAACAGCCTGACCGGGCTGATCATCATCTACACCGCCTTCAACACGGCCTTTGCCACTTTCCTGATGCAGTCGTTCTTCGACGGCATCCCGAAGGACCTGGAGGAAGCGGCTATGATCGACGGCTGCACCCGCGCGCAGGCGATGCGCAAGGTGATCGTGCCGTTGACGCTGCCCGGCATGGGCGCAACGCTCGGCTTTGTCTTCACCGCCGCCTGGAGCGAGCTTTTGTTCGCGCTGATGCTGATTTCCAGTGACGACCAGAAGACCTTCGCGGTCGGCCTGCTCACCTTCATCGGCAAGTTCGCCGTCGACTGGGGACAGATGATGGCGGCATCCATCCTGGCGCTGATCCCGGTCTGTGTCTTCTTCGCCTTCCTGCAACGCTATCTCGTCACCGGCCTGACCGCCGGCGCCGTCAAAGGATAGATCGATGGCATCTGTTACGCTCGAAAAGGTCCGCAAGGATTATGGCGCCGTCCGCGTCCTGCACGCGGTCGACCTTGAAATCGCCGATGGCGAGTTCGTCGTCCTCGTCGGGCCGTCAGGCTGCGGCAAGTCCACGCTCTTGCGCATGATCGCCGGGCTGGAGGAAGCTTCCGGCGGCGAGATCCGCATCGGCGAGCGGCTGGTCAATGACGTAGCACCCAAGGACCGCGACATCGCCATGGTGTTCCAGTCCTACGCGCTCTATCCGCATATGGACGTGTCGAAGAACATGGGCTTCAGCTTGCTTTTGAAGAAGGCGGAGAAGTCGACGATCGACGCGAGGGTGGACGGCGCCGCCAAGCGGCTCGGGCTCGACACCTTCCTGCAACGCCTGCCGCGGCAATTGTCCGGCGGCCAGCGCCAGCGCGTCGCCATGGGCCGCGCGATCGTGCGCGACCCCAAGGTTTTCCTGTTCGACGAGCCGCTGTCGAACCTCGACGCCAAGCTGCGCGTTCATATGCGCGCAGAGATCAAGGCGCTGCACCAGCAGCTGAAGACGACATCGGTTTATGTCACGCACGACCAGATCGAGGCGATGACCATGGCCGACCGGATCGTCGTCATGCATGACGGGCTGATCCAGCAGGTCGGCGCGCCGCTCGATCTCTATGACCGACCGGCCAACATGTTCGTCGCCGGTTTCATCGGTTCACCCGGCATGAATTTTCTGCCGGCGACGGTTCGTCAGCGTGGTACGCCGGAGGCCGTCCTGGCCGATGGCCAGGCGCTGCGCCTGCCGGAAGGCCTGCCGCTGAAGCACGGTGACGCCATCACCGTCGGATTGCGGCCCGAGCATATCCGGCTGGCAGATGACGGCGCGTTGAAGGGCGAGGTTGGTGTGGTGGAGCCGCTCGGGCTTTCGACGCAGTTCTACGTCAAGCTGGCCAGCCAGCAGCTTTGCGTGTTTGCCATGGGCCGCGCCGGCGTGAAGCCCGGCGACGTGGTGCGGCTGGCCGCCGACCCGGAGTCGCCGCATCTGTTCGATCCGAAAAGCGGTGATCGCATCGGCTGAGGAAACTCGGCCCGGGGTGAGGGCGCTCGGGACGCGATCGACCAGTTGCACATCTACACAGGGCGCCGAACCCGCCGAAAGGCAGGGCCTGCAGATTACGAATGGTCGCATCAGGCGCGGAGATCGGGTGGGAAATAGAAGGGAAGGTTATATCTCGATTGACTAAAATAATGGAACGTCCAACAGACATTTCCAGAACCGAACAGGACCCCTCAGACCTTTGCGTGTAGTGCGCAAGACTTTAGTCCCGCCGCCTTCTGAAAAGAACGGAAGTCAATTCGTAACGAAGTAGGGCCGCCGTGCCAGAGGTCAATACCGGCGGCTGCATCCGCAAATATGGGCGAATCGGTGGTGTGCGGGTATGGTGCGATCGCGGAAGGGAACTGTGGCGTCTAACCGCGAGGGTTTCTTTTAGGCAACGGCGAGCTGTCCATTGGGTTCTCGGCCGACTTGGCTGATCGCCGCTCCTTTAGCCACAAGGACTTCTTTCTTCTTGCCAGAATTTCGTCTCGAACGCTGTCTTCGGCGGTCACTCCGCCATGCGTCGCGGCAATCGCGTAGTCGGCTCTGTTGGTTCGGTAGTCGCCTTTTTGAATGGACATCGTTTTCTCCCTGGTCGAGGCATTCCCCCCTTGGCCTGACGCTGAAACTAACTGCCTATCCATCGTGCGAGTCTACCAATTGGCGATTGTATTAAAACGATACACTCCGCAGGTGTGGTGATGGCGCGAGGTGAATGGCGTGCGGCGCGTGGAAATGTGCGAGGTGCGCGACCTCATGATTTCAGGCGAAAGCGCTCCCTGCCGGCCTGACCACTTCATTGCATCGCACGCACGAGAGAAGCCCGCCTTGCGCGGGGGACGTTTTTTCATTGACCCGGTTGGGATTATTGCTGAGGTGCCGCGGCAGCCTTGGAGCCTGCGGCGCAGGTTCTGTAGAAGGTGCAGGGGGATTATCGGGTGCGGGCTGAGGTGCAGGCTGGGCTGCCTCCTAGGTCAAAACTTGGTCAGTCCTGGCCTTGATCTCGTCGGCCGTCTGCTGGCTTATCACCCCGTTACTGACGGCAAAGCCAGCAGCCTGAGCAACAAGGGCTGCAATGATTGCAGCTTTCAACTTCTTCGACATTCGTCGGGGCCTTGTTCATGACACCCCGGCCAGCCCACGATTAAGGGTGCCGCAACCATCGCGGACGGTCAATCCTTTTGGCTGGAGGCTTTGCACGGATGCAATGAAATCAATCCGTTATAAACGAAAAACGCCGCCCACTGGGCGGCGTTTCGGTATTGCAGAGGGGAAACCCAGATTACTTGATCTTGGTTTCCTTGAATTCGACGTGTTTCTTGGCGACCGGGTCGTACTTGCGGAACGAGAGCTTATCCGTCTTGGTACGGCTGTTCTTGCTGGTCACGTAGAAGAAACCGGTGTCGGCGGTCGACAGAAGCTTGATCTTGATGTTTGCGGCTTTGGCCATGATATCAGTCCGTTATGTTCGTGGGGTTTTGGCCGCTGGAGCACGGGGAAACACCCGGACGCGGGAAACTTGGCGCGACACATAAAGAACGCGCCCGGAAAGTCAAGCCCGGCTGACCTCATACGACCCACCGGGGCCGGCCGGTGGCTTCAAATCATGCGGTTTCTGTCGCCGATGCCGCAACCTTCTTCCAGTCTCCGGTTGTGTTCCACCAGCGATTCGGATTGGCGCGGTCGTCCAGCCCTTTGGAACGGCTGGCGAGAATCGGCTGAATGCGGATCACCGGTTCCTGGTAGGAATGTGCCTGGAAAATCGCCTCGACGACGCGGGCGGCCAGCGGCTGGTCGTCCGGCAGTTCGAAGGAGACCTCGACCGTGCCGGGGCGCCGCCGCAGTTCCGTTTCGGCGCCGGCGGCCGCACCGTCAAGCGGCCTGTAGCGTTCGATGCCGTGCGCCGACTGATAGGCATTGCGGTCGTATTTGCCCATGGCCAGCGGTGCGATCGCGACGACCGCGTCCATGATGCGGTCGACATCGGCGGCCGGGGCCTGGAAGGTCACGAGCAAAAGCAGTGTCATTTGTAGCGATGTGGTTTCAAAGCCGCTGTCGATCATGGAAGTGTCCTCAAGTGTTTTGGGACACCCTTTTAGCCCTGTGCTCCTGACACGGTTCTGTCAGCAGCCTTGTCATCGGCCAATGCGAGTGACGGGCAGTCGCGCTAGAGGAGGATCTTGCGGACCAGCCTGACGGCGACCAAAGCAATGTAGGCGGCGAAGAACAGGCCGAGTGACCAGCCAAAGCCGGATGGACCGAACGCATCCATGCCGATGCCGATCGCTTGCGGGCCGAGCACCATGCCGACGCCGTAGCACAGCACGAAGGCAGCGTTGGCCGACGCCAGTTCGTGGCCGGAAAGCTGCGAGCCGAGATGGGCAAGGCCGATCGTGTACATGGCAGCGACGACGCCGCCCCAGACGAACAGAAGCGCGGCCATCAAATGCCAATTCTGGGCGAAGAGGGGCATGAAGACCGTGCCGGCAAGACCGACCATGGCGCAGGCAATCAGCAGATAACGGCGGTCGCTGACGCGGTCGCTGATCATGCCGATCGGGATCTGCAACAGCACGTTGCCTAGACCGATCATGGTCAGGAGAAGGGCGGCGTCGGCTTCGGAATAGCCGATACGGCTGCCGTAGATCGGGAACAGCGCAAAGCCGCCGGTTTCCACCGCGCCGAACACCAGCACGGCAGCGGTTGCCGACGGCACCAGCCAGATGTAGCGCAGAAATTTGCTGGTTTCGCCGTCGGAGGCGATCGTCGGGCTTTCGTTGCGCGCTGCCAGCACGGGTATGGCTGCCAGCGTCACCAGGCCGATGATGACGCCGAATGGCCTGAAGCCGGAACTGCCGAGATGAGCGAACAGCCACGGCCCCGCGGCAAAGCCGAGCGACAGAACCGTGGCGTAAATACCGAGGACAAGGCCGCGCCGATGTGGCGGCGCCGAGGTGCTGATCCAGAATTCAGACAGGATGAACAGCACGGTCAACGCGATGTGCAGCACGATGCGCAGCGGGAACCACATCCAGAAATCGGGTGCGAAATGGAAGCCGACAAAGGCCAGCGCGCCGGCGGCGATCATGGCGATCATGGTCCAGGCGACGCCGAAGCGCATGGCGAGCGGGGTCGCCAGCGGCGCACCGGCGATCGAGGCGAGGCCGGCGACGGCCGTGTTGAGGCCGATCATGGAGGCCGAATGGCCGCGTGTTTCGAGGATGACGCTGAGCAATGGCATGCCAAGGCCGATGGCGATGCCGACGACACTGATCGACGAGATCGCCGCCACCATTGGCAGCCAGTGTACGCGTTCGTCGCCCTGTGGTTGGGTATCGACCGTCATGGATGCTGAATACTCTGTCTTTTTGATCTTACGCAATTCCGGACGGAAAACCGCGTCACACTTTTCCTGGAATTGCTCTAGAGAAGTTCGCGGGTGAAGCGGTTGCGGACAAGCCGGTAGAAGGGCACAGGACCGCCCGGCCGCAACAGCGGATCATGGGCGAGGCGCTTCTGCAGTTCGTCCAGGATCATTCGGGTGATGTCGGGTATGTCGGCTTCCCTGGCCTTGGCAAGCGGCAGCCAGACCAGCTCTTCAAGCTCGTTGGTCGGGCCACCACCGGGCAGTTCGACCGCGACGTCGTCGCGCCAGGCGCTAAAGAAACGCGTGTCGAAGCGGCGCACCCGATTGGGCGGCGTGATGGCGCGCGCGACGAAGCGCAGCATGTCCAGAGAGGGCTGCACGCCGTGTTCGGCAAAACCTTGCCAATCGGGCCTGACGGTGGCGAAAGCACCTTTGCGGCCGATCAGCAATCCGGCTTCCTCATAGGTCTCGCGAATGGCCGACAAGGCGATGGCACGGGCTCGTGCGGCGCTTGTGCGGCCCGGCCCGGCGATCAGCCTGGCTTCCTGCTCCGGGTGCAATGCGGCGGCGACCGGGATGCGGCTGTCGGCCGGGTCGGTGCGGCCGCCGGGAAAGACGAACTTGCCCGGCATGAATGCGTGGCGGGCATGGCGGCGGCCGATCAGAACCAGCAGGTCATTACCCTTGCGGTCGAGCAGGATGAGGGTTGCCGCGTCGCGCGGGCGAATTGGACGGTCGCTATGAGCGATCATGCTCCGCTCGATCTTGTCGACTTCCGCCTTGGTCATACCGTCCATGCGCAGGACCTAGCGGAAACTTCTGGCAAGCGAAAGTGGCCTTTCACGGTCGGTATGTTGCGCCAGGGCGCATTTTTGGCTGCGACTCAGGCTCCGGGATGCGGCTCGATCACGTCGTGTTCGTCGCCGAAGCCGTGCATATAGAAGGCCCATTGCAGTCCGATGACGGCACCCTTGACCGGTTGCAGCAGAGCGACCGACAGAAGGATGGTCAGCGGCACCCAGATGGCGATGTGTTGCCATGTGGACAGAGTGGATGTCGCCTCGACGCCCATGAAAGCGCCGAGCACGATGTGGCCGACGATGACGATGACGAGATAGGCAGGCAGGTCGTCGGCTCGGTGGTGATGTAGTTCCTCACCGCAGACGCTGCATGTGTCGACGGTCTTGGTGAAGGCGCGAAACAGCTTGCCTTCGCCGCAATGCGGGCAGCGGCCGAGCAGGCCGCGCTTCATCGCCGTCCACAGCGGGCGGGCGGCCCGGCCCGAGTGATGTTCTCCGCCGAAAACCTGTTCTTCAATGGCTGTTGTCATCATCGTCTCCTGCCGCGCGAACCCGGCCGCGATTGCGACGCGCGGGCGCGGCCCTTGGCCTTGTGGAACGACCGCTTGGAGCCCGGCAAGGGCTTCGGGTCGGTCAACATCTCGAAGCGCATCGCGCCAGCCATTGGCGCCACCTCGACGAGTCGAACCTCGACTCGGTCCGCGAGCTGGTAGCCTTTGCCCGAGCGTTCTCCGAACAGGGAGCGCGCCGTTTCGTCGTATATATAGTAATCGCCGTTCAATGTTGACACCGGGATGAAACCATCCGCGCCATACTGCGGCAACTGGACAAATAGTCCTGATTTGGTGACGCCGGAGATGCGGGCGTCGAAACGGTCGTCGATGCGCTCGGCGAGATAGGCGGCGACCAGACGATCGACTGTGTCGCGCTCGGCCGCCATTGCGCGGCGTTCCGTGCCTGAGATCAGCACCGCGACATCTTCGAGCCGTGCCGCTTCGTCCTGTGTCAGCCCGCCTGGACCGAGCCCGAGTGCGGCAATAAGCCCGCGATGCACGATCAAGTCGGCATAGCGGCGGATCGGTGAGGTGAAATGGGCGTATCGCCTGAGGTTGAGACCGAAATGGCCAATGTTCTTGGGCGAGTATTCGGCCTGGCTCTGCGAGCGCAGCACCACTTCGTTGACCAGACCCTCATTGTCGGCGCCGCGCACGCGCTCCAGGATGCCGTTGAACTGGCTCGGCTGCATCTGCGCGCCGCGGGCGAGCGACAGGCCAAGCGTCTGCAGAAACTCGCGCAACGATTCCTGCTTGGCGAGCGAAGGCGCGTCGTGGACGCGGTAGACCAGTTCCTGTTTCTTCGCTTCCAGCGTCTCGGCCGCGGCAACATTGGCCTGGATCATGAATTCTTCGATCAGCTTGTGGGCATCGAGCCGTTCCGGCACGATGACGCGATCGACGGTGCCGTCCGGCTTGAGCAGGATCTTGCGCTCCGGCAGATCGAGCTCGAGCGGCTGGCGGCCATCGCGGCCACGCTTGAGGATCGCATAGGCGTCCCACAGCGGCTTCAGCACCGTGTCGAGGATCGGGCCGGTCTTTTCGTCCGGCACCCCGTCGATCGCCGCCTGCGCCTGGCTATAGGCGAGCTTTGCCGCCGACTTCATCATGACACGATGGAAGGAGTGCCTGAGCTTGCGGCCCTCGGCCGAAAAAACCATGCGCACGGCGAGCGCTGGCCGGTCCTGGCTCTCGCGCAGCGAGCAGAGATCGTTGGAGATGCGCTCTGGCAGCATCGGCACGACGCGATCGGGGAAATAGACCGAATTGCCGCGCTTTAGCGCTTCGCGATCGAGTGCTGTGCCATAGCGGACGTAGGCGGCGACATCGGCGATGGCGACGGTGGCGACCACGCCGCCCGGGTTCTTCTCGTCGAGATCCGGCGTCGCGAAGACGGCGTCGTCATGGTCCTTGGCGTCGGCCGGATCGATGGTGACGAGCGGCAGGTCGCGCCAGTCCTCGCGGTGATCAAGCGTCGCCGGCTTGACTGCTTCGGATTCGGCAATGACGTCGGCCGGAAAGATATGCGGAATGTCATGCGCGTGGATGGCGATCATCGAGACCGCCTTTTCGCTGGTCAGCGAGCCCAGCACGTTGAGCACCTTGGCTCTCGGCAGGCCGTAACGGGAGGCCCGCGCGGGCTCGACCTCGACCAGGTCGCCGTTCTTGGCGCCGTTCTGGAAATCCTTGTCGACGATCAGTTCCGGTTGACGCCGTTCCACCGGTTCGATGCGGAAGGTGCCGTCCTGCAGGATGCGAAAGATACCGAGCACGGCATCGGTGCGCTTCTCGAAGATCTTCATCACCCGCCCGGTGTAGGCGGGGCCAGTCGCTTCGTTGGTCGGAAAGGTCTTGGCCAGCACGCGGTCGCCGATGCCGGGCGCTGGGCCGCTGCCGCCACGCGACACGCGGATCGAGACGACGGGCGGCTCGCCCGTGCCCACGGCCTCGGCCGGGTGCGCCAGCAAAATGCCATCGCCGTCACGGCCAAAGATGTCGAGCACGGCGACATGGGGCAGGGCACCGACGCGGGCCAGCTGCTTGCGCTCCTTAGCCAGGACGCCTTCGTCCTGCAGGTCGCGCAAAATGTCCTTCAGCCAGATGCGGTCGTCGCCGCGCAGCGCGAACGCCTTGGCAATGTCGCGTTTTCCCGCACGATCGGGATTTTCAGCGATGTAGCGCAGGATTTCGTCACGCGAGGGCCGGTAGTCGTCCTTGACCTTGGCCCTGGTGTCGGCGGTGCGCGGATCGCCGTGGCTCCTACCGGTGATCCTGCGCGCCACGCTGTCCTACCCTTTTTTCTTCGCGGCCGGCTTCTTGGCCGCTGGTTTCTTGGCTGCCGTTTTCTTGGTTGATGGGGCCTTGGCCGCTGCTGCCTTGCGGAACGGCTTCTTGCCGCCGCCGCCCTTGGCCTCCTTCTCGGCAATCAGCGCCAGCGCATCCTCGATCGTCACCGACTGTGGATCCCTGCCCTTGGGCAGGGTGGCATTGACCTTGCCGAAATTCACGTAAGGCCCGTATTTGCCGTCGCGCACGACGATCTTGCCGCCGCCGTCGGGATGGTCGCCAAGTTCCTTGAGGGCAGCGGCAGTGCCGCCATTGCGGCCACCCTTGCCCTTCAACTGCTTCTCGGCGATCACCGACACGGCACGGTTGAGGCCGATCGAGAACACATCCTCGATGCTGTCGAGATTGGCATAGGTGCCGTCATGGAGAACGAACGGACCATAGCGGCCGAGCCCGGCCGAGATCATCTTGGCCGTTTCCGGGTGCTGGCCGACATCGCGCGGTAATGACAGCAGCGCCAGCGCCTTCTCGTGGTCAATCGACTCTGCCGTCCAGCCCTTGGGCAGGCTGGAGCGCTTGGCTTCCTTGCCGTCGCCACGCTGCAGATAGGGGCCGAAGCGGCCGCTGCGCAGCGTGATTTCCTCTGACGTGTAGGGATCCTTGCCGATCACCTTGGTGCCGTCCTCGCCGCCGCCATTCTCGCCATTCGGGTTGGCGGCGTCACCGAGCTGGCGGGTGAAGGAGCATTCTGGGTAGTTGGAGCAGCCGACAAAGGCGCCGAACTTGCCGAGCTTCAGCGACAGATTGCCGGTGCCGCATTTCGGGCAGATGCGCGGATTGGAGCCGTCTTCCCGCGTCGGGAACACCAGCGGCGCCAGTTCTTCGTTCAGCGCGTCGAGCACGTCGGTGACGCGCAGTTCCTTGATGTCGGCGACGGCACCGGAAAAATCCTTCCAGAAATCGCGCAGCACGTCCTTCCAGGCGAGCTTGCCGTCCGAGATCTCGTCGAGCTTCTCTTCCAGGGATGCCGTGAAGTCGTACTCGACATAGCGCTTGAAGAAGCTTTCGAGGAAGGCGGACAGCAGCCGGCCCTTGGCCTGCGGCACCAGCCGGCGCTTGTCGATGGTGACATAGTCGCGGTCTTCGAGCGTCTTCAGGATCGCCGTGTATGTAGAAGGCCGGCCGATGCCGAGCTCTTCCAGCTTCTTGATCAGCGAGGCTTCGGAATAGCGCGGCGGCGGTTCGGTGGTGTGCTGGGTCGCGTTGATCGCCTGGCGGGCAAGCTGTTCGCCAGCACGGATCTCGGGCAGACGGCGGTTTTCCTCGTCTTCCGCATCGTCGTCCTTCTGGTCGGTGTAGGCGGCGATGAAGCCGTCGAAGCGAACGACCGAGCCGATGGCACGCAGCTCGGCGGTGCGCGATCCGTTGACCGCCTCGATCTCGGCGGTGGTACGCTCGATCTCGGCGGACTGCATCTGGCTGGCGATGGCGCGCTTCCAGATCAGCTCATAGAGCCGCATCTGGTCGGAATCGAGATATTGCCTGACTGATGCCGGGGTGCGCATGAAATCTGTCGGGCGGATCGCTTCGTGCGCTTCCTGGGCGTTCTTGGCCTTGGCGGTATATTGGCGCGGTTTTTCCGGCAGGTATTTTGCGCCGAATTCCTTGGCGATGGCGTCGCGGGCGGCCGAGATCGCCTCGGGCGCCATCTGCACGCCGTCGGTTCGCATATAGGTAATGAGGCCGGTGGTCTCGCCGCCGATCTCCATGCCTTCATAGAGCCGCTGCGCCACCTGCATGGTGCGGCTGGCCGAGAAGCCAAGGCCCGACGATGCGGCCTGCTGCAGCGTCGAGGTGGTGAAGGGCGGGCCGGGATTGCGCTTGGTCGGCTTGGCTTCGACCGACACCGCCTTGAAGATAGCGCCTTCGAGCATCGACTTGATGTCGTCGGCCTGCGCCTTGTTGGAAATGTCGAGCTTTTGCAGCTTCTTGCGATCGAAGGCGGTCAGCCGCGCTTCGAAATTCTCGTTGCGCGGCGTGCCCAGCAGAGCGGCGATCTGCCAGTATTCCTCGCGGATGAAGCGCTCGATCTCGGATTCGCGGTCGCAGACCAAGCGAAGCGCAACCGATTGGACGCGGCCAGCCGAGCGGGCGCCCGGCAGCTTGCGCCACAGCACCGGCGACAGCGTGAAGCCGACGAGATAATCCAGCGCCCGACGGGCGAGATAGGCATCGACCAGCGGCGCATCGATCTGGCGCGGATTGGCCATTGCCTCCAGCACCGACGATTTGGTGATGGCGTTGAAGACGACGCGGCTGACCGGCTTATCCTTCAGCGCGCGCTTCTGCTTCAGCACTTCCAGCACGTGCCAGGAAATGGCTTCGCCCTCCCGATCCGGATCGGTGGCAAGGATCAGGCCGTCGGCATCCTTGACCGCCTTGGCGATGTCGGCGAGCCGCTTGCCAGAGGCGGTGTCGACCGCCCAGGACATGGCGAAATCCTCATCCGGACGCACCGAGCCATCCTTGGCCGGCAAATCGCGGACATGGCCGAACGAGGCCAGAACCTTGTAGTTCTTGCCGAGGTATTTGTTGATTGTCTTCGCCTTGGCCGGCGATTCGACGACGACGACGTCCATGAGGTCTCATATCAGCTGTGGTGCGCCAGAAGAATTCCGCTGCGCGCGACGAAATCTCGTTCTATTTGTCGCTCACATGGCCGCGCTTTTGCATCCGGTCAAGGGGAAGCGCCCAAATTGCGGGGCGCTGGGCAGCAATACACTCTTAGAGTGTATGGAGAAAATCACAGAATTTTCGGAAAGGGAGATGGTGGGCCCGAGTCAGCGGGAAACGGCCCGATTGATTTTTCCGCCGAGTCGCTGAAATGTTGCCAGAGCAGGAACGGGCGATACCATAACAGGCTGGTCGACACTGGCCGCCGGCTGCATGGAGATGCGCGGCGACCAGCCCTTGTCCCGTCAGTGGGCGGGGTTCGAATTGAGGGCCTAGTTGGCCTTGACGACGTGCCAGACGTCGGCAACGCCGTCGCCGCTCATGTCACCGGCCTTCTTGTCCTTGATGAAGGTGTAGACCGGCTTGCCATCATAGGCCCACATCTTGGTGCCGTCTGTGCGGTCGACAACGCTCCATTCGTCATCTCCCTTGGCGCCGGCCTCGGCTTTCAGCGGCGGCCAGTTGGTGGCGCATTTGTCGTAGCAATTGGTCTTGCCCTTCTCGTCCTTGTCATAGGTATAAAGCGTCATGCCGTTGGCATCGGTGTAGATTTTGGTCCCATTGACCTCGGCTTCCTTCCACGCGTCGGCGGCGAAGGATGCGGCGGTGCTGAGCAAAAGCGCTGCAAGCCCTACGGTTATGGTTTTCATGGAAATCTCCCTGACTGATATCTGGAGACACGCGGGAAATCGCGGCCTCACAGCGTCAACGCGTGCGGGCCGCCGTTTCTTCCCGGCAAGTGCTTCTGGCAAGCGATGATCTTGCCAACACAATGGTGATTGGTGGACAAGGCTGCGCGTCGCTATATCGGCGTTACGGCATTGGAGTTCTTGGAAATGGCATTGGACATCGGCTATGTCAGCGCGGTCGGGGCGGGGGCCATCTCGTTCCTGTCGCCTTGCGTGCTGCCGCTGGTGCCGCCCTATCTCTGCTATATGGCTGGCGTCTCGGTCGACGATTTTCGCGGCGATGCGGGCGTAACGGCTCGGGAAGGCACGCGCGGCGCGCTGCTCTATTCATCGGTCGCCTTCGTGCTCGGCTTCTCGACCGTGTTCGTGGCGCTCGGCGCCGGCGCCTCGACCATCGGGCATTGGCTACGCGTCTGGCAGGAGCCGCTGGCGATGGCTGCCGGCGTGCTCATCATCCTGATGGGCCTGAATTTCCTCGGCATCCTGCGCATTCCGCTGCTGTCGCGCGAGGCGCGCTTCCAATCGCAAGGAAAGCCGGCAAATGCCCTTGCCGCCTACGTCATGGGACTGGCCTTCGCCTTCGGCTGGACGCCCTGCATCGGCCCGGTGCTGGGGCCGATCCTGACGCTGGCCGGCGGCCGCGAGACGGTGGGCGAGGGCGCGCTGCTGCTTGCCGCCTATTCGCTTGGGCTGGGCATCCCATTCCTGATCGCGGCGCTGTTTTCCGGCGCCTTCATGCGCTTCCTCGGCAAGTTCCGCGTCCATCTCGGCCGCGTCGAAAAAGCGATCGGCGCGCTGCTGGTGGTGGCCGGCGTGTTTTTCCTCACCGGTGGCGTGCAGACGGTGTCCTACTGGCTGCTGGAGAACTTCCCGGCGCTGGGAAGGTTGGGGTAGCTTGATTCTGGTCTTACCAGTGATGGTCGCGGTATTACTCCCGCCGTCCCATAGGAGCGAATACGAACAGGGACCCAAGTCCGCCGATCAAGGCAAATATGGGGACAATAATAAAAGACTTTTCTAGAAACCCTGAAACGTCTGATTCTACTGTCAAAATACTGATCAGAATAATACCTGCTACACCGCCAATGATTGCTCCTATGGAGAAGACAATCAAGGCGATAAGAATTTTATATAAGATTCTCATTCGGCTATTTTTTCAAAATTGGGGTTTTCCAATAACAATACCGACGGAGTATTTATTTTGAATGAAGTATTATGGCCATCACACTTCGCTCCAGCCCGGGTCGCCGATCTCACCGGAATTTAACCGCATTGGTGCAGCATGGCGCTGGTGCTAGATAAGTTTGATTCCTGATCCCTTTCATACGGTTGCCATCCCATGAACCAGAGAACCTGCCTGTCCGTCATCCTCGCCGCCGGCGAAGGCACGCGCATGAAGAGCGTGCTGCCGAAGGTGCTGCACCAGATCGCCGGCCTGCCGATGGTCGCCCATGTGGTGAAGGCAGCCGAAGCCGCCGGCGCCGGCAGCCAGGCGCTGGTGATTGGCCATGGCGCGGACGAGATGCGCAAGGCAGCGGCAAAATTCGCTCCAAAGGCGGAGACCTTCGTGCAGGAAAAACGCCTTGGCACAGCTCATGCCGTTTTGGCCGCGCGCGATGCAATATCAAAGGGCTATGACGATATCCTTGTGATGTTCGGCGATACGCCGCTGATCGACGCGGATGCGCTGACCGTGGCACGGCTGAAACTGGCTGAAGGTGCGGCTGTCGTGGTCATCGGCTTCCGCCCGCCCAATCCAACCGGTTATGGAAGGCTGATCGAGAAGGACGGCAAGCTGGTCGCCATCCGCGAGGAGAAGGACTGTTCCGAGGAGGAAAGGAAGATCGGCTTCTGCAATGCCGGCATGATGGCTGTGACCGGTGCCCACGCGCTTAAGCTGCTCGACGCGGTCGGCAACAAGAATGCCAAGGGCGAGTATTACCTCACCGACATCGTCGAGATCGCCGGCGGTCATAGCCTCGATGTGGTTGCGACCGAAGCCAGCTTTGAAAATGCACTCGGCATCAACAACCGCGCCGAACTGGCGCAAGCCGAGGGCATCTGGCAGGCGCGCCGGCGTCACGAAGTGATGCTATCGGGTGTAACGCTGATCGCGCCGGAGAGCGTGTATTTCTCGCACGACACCGAGATCGGCGCTGATACGATCGTCGAGCCCAATGTCTGGTTTGGTCCAGGTGTGAAAATCGCCACGGGCGCCAAGATCCATGCCTTCAGCCATATCGAAGGCGCCACCATTGCGTCCAATTGCGATGTCGGACCGTTCGCACGGCTGCGGCCGGGTGCCGATCTCAAGCAGAAGGCCAAGGTCGGCAATTTCTGTGAGGTCAAACAGGCCGTTATCGAGGAGGGCGCCAAGGTCAACCATTTGACCTATATCGGCGACGCCCGCGTCGGCGCGGGCGCCAACATCGGCGCCGGCACCATCACCTGCAATTATGACGGCTATTCGAAATTCTTCACCGACATCGGTGAGGGCGCCTTTGTCGGCTCGAATTCCTCGCTGGTGGCGCCAGTCACCATCGGTAAGGGCGGCTACATAGCCTCGGGCAGCGTGATCACCGAAAGCGTGCCCGACGAAGCGCTGGCGTTTGGACGTGCTCGCCAGAAGACCATCCCCGGCAAAGGCAAGGAATTGCGCGAACGGTTCGCTTCGGCCGCGGCTGCGAAGAAAAAGTAAAACCGGCCCGCAAAGAACCGAACGATTGCAGTAACCGGATTGCAAGAGCGGTCTGTCATGGTGCATCGACAGGAATGAGGTTCCGTTACACGGGACGAAATGCAATGTGACTTTCGCGGCAGGCCGGCCATCCTTAAATAGCGCTGGTTTTCCACGAGGAATCGGGGGCTGTCCGCATGTGCGGTATCGTTGGAATCGTCGGGCACTCGCAGGTTGCGCCGCTCATCGTCGATGCGCTGAAGCGGTTGGAATATCGCGGCTATGACTCGGCCGGTGTTGCCACCATCGATCATGGTGAGCTTGGCCGCCGCCGCGCCGAAGGCAAGCTGGTCAACCTCGAACGCTTGCTGAAAAGCGCGCCGCTCGACGGCATGATCGGCATCGGTCACACACGCTGGGCGACGCATGGCGTGCCCAACGAGACCAATGCGCATCCGCATTTTTCCGACGGCGTCGCCATCGTCCACAACGGCATCATCGAGAATTTCGCCGAACTGCGCGACGAGCTGATCCGCGACGGCTATTCATTCTCGTCGCAGACCGACACCGAGGTCGTCGCGCATCTGGTGGCGCGCGAACTGGCCAGGGGGTTGAAGCCGGTGGAGGCCGCGCACCAGGCGCTAAAGCGGCTGGAAGGCGCTTTCGCGCTGGCGATCATGTTCAAGGGCGACGAGGACCTGATCGTCGGCGCCCGCAATGGCCCGCCTTTGGCCGTCGGCCATGGCGATGGCGAGATGTTCCTGGGCTCCGACGCCATCGCGCTCGCCCCGTTCACCAATTCGATCACCTATCTGGAAGATGGCGACTGGGCGGTGGTGCGCCGCAACGGTGTTGAGATATTCGATATCGATGGCAAAAAGGTCGACCGCAAACGCCAGCAGTCGCTGTCGACCAGCTTCATGGTCGACAAGGGCAACCGGCGCCATTTCATGGAAAAGGAAATCCATGAGCAGCCCGAGGTGATCTCGCACACGCTGGCGAATTATCTGGATTTTGTCGGCGGCGTGTCCAAGCCGCTCGACCTGCCTTTCGATTTCGCCAAGATCGACCGGCTGGCGATTTCGGCCTGTGGCACCGCCTATCTGGCCGGCCTGATCGGCAAATACTGGTTCGAGCGCTATGCGCGGCTGCCGGTCGACATCGATGTCGCCTCCGAATTCCGCTACCGCGAGATGCCGCTGTCGGCGAAGGATGCTGCTTTCTTCATCTCGCAATCGGGCGAGACGGCCGACACGCTGGCGTCGCTGCGCTACTGCCGCAAGGCGGGAATGAAGATCGGCGCGATCGTCAACGTGCGCGAATCGACCATGGCGCGCGAATCCGACGTGGTGCTGCCGACACTGGCCGGGCCGGAAATCGGCGTCGCCTCCACCAAGGCGTTCACCTGCCAGCTGTCCGTCCTGGCTTCGCTAGCCGTGCGGGCTGGCGTGGCGCGGGGTACGATCTCGAAAGAACAAGAGAAGGCCTTGGTGCGCGCGCTTTCGGAAGCGCCGCGCTATGCCAACCAGGTCCTTAAGCTCGAAGAGCAGATCGAACGGATCGCGCGCGAACTCTCGCGCTACAAGGACGTGCTCTATCTCGGCCGCGACACCAATTTCCCGCTGGCCATGGAAGGCGCGTTGAAGCTCAAGGAAATCTCCTATATCCACGCCGAGGGCTATGCCGCGGGCGAGCTGAAGCATGGCCCGATCGCACTGATCGACGAGAACATGCCGGTCATTGTCATCGCGCCGCACGACCGCATTTTCGAAAAGACCGTGTCGAACATGCAGGAAGTGGCGGCGCGCGGCGGCAAGATCATCCTGATCACCGACAGTAAGGGTGCGGCGCTGACCAGCGTGAAGACGATGGAAACGATCGTGCTGCCCGACGTGCCGGAGATCATCTCGCCGATCATCTACGCATTGCCGATCCAGATGCTCGCCTATTTCACCGCTGTGTTCATGGGCACCGACGTTGACCAGCCGCGCAATCTGGCGAAATCGGTGACCGTGGAGTAGGCGCTTTTTAACAGACGTCTTTAAAAACTTCGCAGTTCCAATGCGCCCTCTGGTTCATTATGTTGCGGTGCAATCCGCGCCCTCGGTGAACCATGTCCGATGCTCCCAAGACCTCCGGCATGACCCGGCTGAGGAACTATTTCCTCACAGGCTTCGTCGTCTGCGCGCCTCTGGCGATCACCGCCTATATTGCCTGGTCGTTCATCGGCTGGGTCGATTCCTGGGTGAAACCCTATATTCCAGCCCGTTACAGCCCGGACACCTACCTGCCGTTTCCGGTCCCAGGGTTCGGACTGATCGTGGCGCTCATCCTGATCACGCTGATCGGTTTCCTGACGGCCAACATCGTCGGCCGCGCCATCGTCAATTTCGGCGAGCGACTGCTTGGCCGCATGCCGCTGGTGCGCGGCATCTATGGCTCGCTGAAGCAGATTTTCGAGACCGTGTTGTCGAACAAGGGCGACATGTTCCGCCAGGTCGGGCTGGTCGAATATCCGCGCAAGGGCGTGTGGTCGCTGGTGTTTGTCGCCAGTGAGAAGGAAACCGAGATCAACCAGAAGCTCGATCAGGAAGGCGATCCGCTGATTGCCGTCTTTATGCCGTGCACGCCGAATCCAACGACCGGCTTTCTGATGTATGTGCCGAAGTCGGACATCGTGCCGCTCGACATGACGATCGAGGACGGCGCCAAGCTGATCGTCTCGGCCGGACTGGTGGCGCCCGAGGTCAAGCAGATGGTTGTCGTGAACGGCGAGCCGATCGAGGGAATGTTGGCCAATCCGTCGGTTGCCGCCCTGGCTCAGCCGGCGCGCAAGAGCCGCACTGCTTCGTCGCGCCCGAACAAGTAAAGCAGCAGACGCAACGCCTCGCCACGCTCGGATTGCAGCTCCGGATCGCGTGACAGGACCAGCCTGGCATCGTCGCGGGCGGCCTCCAGAAGGTCGGCATGTGCCTCGATGCGCGCCACCTGGAAACCTGGCGTGCCGGACTGGCGGGTGCCCAGCAATTCGCCTTCACCACGCAGCTTCAGATCCTCTTCGGCGATCAGGAAGCCGTCCTCGGTCTCGCGCATCACCGACAGCCGGCGTTTCGCGGTCTCGCCGAGCGGGTCCTTGTAGAGCAGCACGCAGGAGGACTTGCTGTCACCGCGCCCGACCCGCCCGCGCAACTGGTGCAATTGGGCGAGGCCGAAGCGCTCGGCATGCTCGATGACCATGACGGTCGCGTCCGGCACGTCGACACCGACCTCGATGACCGTGGTGGCGATCAGGATGCGTGTCTCGCCCTGCTTGAAGGCGCGCATCGCTTCGTCCTTCTCGGCGCCCTTCATGCGGCCATGGACGAGGCCGATGCGGTCGCCGAACAGTGGTTTCAGCGAGGCAAAACGGTCCTCGGCCGACATCAGCTTGATTTCTTCGGATTCCTCGACCAGCGGACAGATCCAGTAGATCTTCTGGCCGCCGGCGACGGCATCGACCATGCGGCCGACCAGTTCGTCCAGCCGCTCGAGGGGCAGCGTGACGGTGCGGATCGGCTGGCGGCCGGCCGGCTTTTCCGTCAGCTTCGACACATCCATGTCGCCGAAGGCGGTCAGCACCAGCGTGCGCGGGATGGGAGTGGCGGTCATCACCAGCATGTCGGGCGCGTCGCCCTTGGCGGTGATGGCAAGCCGCTGGTGGACGCCGAAGCGGTGCTGCTCGTCGATGACGGCGAAGACCAGGTCGTGGAAGGTGACCGTGTCCTGGAACAGCGCGTGGGTGCCGACGACGATGTCGATCTCGCCGCTCGCCAGACCGGCCAGCGTGTCAGTGCGCTCGCGGCCCTTTTCGCGGCCGGTGAGGATAGCGATGCGCAGCCCGACCTTGGCGGCAAGCGGCGCGATGGTCGCCAGATGCTGGCGTGCGAGAATCTCGGTCGGTGCCATCAAGGCGGCCTGGCCGCCGGCCTCGACGGCGCGCGCCATGGCCAGCAGCGCCACCACCGTCTTGCCGGAACCGACATCGCCCTGAAGAAGCCGCAGCATGCGTTCGGGATCGGCGAGGTCGGCGTTGATTTCGGCCAGCGCGAACTCCTGGCTTGATGTCAGCGAATAGGGCAGTGCGGCGCGCAATTTTTCAACGATGCTGCCGTCGCCGACCAGGGGACGCCCGGACAGGCGGCGGACTTTTGCCCGCACCAGCGCCAGCGAGACCTGGCCCGCCAGTAACTCGTCATAGGCGAGCCGTCGCCACGCGGCGCCGTCGACGGAGACGTCGATCGGGTCGGCCGGATTGTGGATGCGGGCGAGCGCATCGCCAAAGGCCGCAAAAGTGTGCCGGCGCATGAAGGCGCTGTCCTGCCATTCGGGAAATTCAGGCACGCGTGCGAGCGCCTGGCCGATCGCCCGGCGCAGCACCTTGCCCGAGAGCCCTGCGGTGAGCGGATAGACCGGTTCGACCAACGGCAGGTTCTCCGCCTCGCTGGCGAGCGCGATATGGTCGGGGTGGACCATGCTCGGGCGGCCGTTGAACCATTCCATGCGGCCGGAGACCACTACATGCTCGCCCTCGGGCATCGCCTTTTCGAGATAGGAAGCGTGAGCATGGAAGAAGGTCAGCGCGATCTCGCCTGTGTCGTCATGGGCGAAGACCCTGTAGGGCACCGACCTGTTGCCGCGCGGCGGCGGCTGGTGGCGGTCGATGCGCACGTCGAGCGTGACGATCTGGCCTTCCGCGGACCCTGCGATACCCGGCCGGCTGCGGCGGTCGATGACGGTGTGCGGCAGGACGAACAGAAGGTCGCCCGCGCGGGCGACGCGATCACCCAGATCGGCCGGGACAACCTTTTCGATCAGGGCGCCGACCTTCGGTCCGACGCCGGCAAGCGAGGTGATCGGAACAAACAGCGGATCGAGGATGGAAGGACGCATGATGTCAGCTTATGTCGCGACGGCTACAGCGCAAGGCTGACAGCACCTTCTATCCACGCTATATGCGCCGCAGCAAGTGAGGATGCGGCACAATGACCGGAACGACGAGATCAAGCGAGGGGCTGGACGCTCGCCGCCGCAAGCTTCTGTTTCGCTCCTGGCATCGCGGCATGCGCGAGATGGACCTTATCCTCGGCACTTTCGCCGACGCTGAGATCGGCGCCTTGACCGGCGAGGAAATCGACCAATATGAGAGGCTCCTCGACATTCCCGACACCGAATTCCTGCCCATGGTTACCGGCGAACGCCCGGTCCCGGCGGATATAGATTGTGCCGTCCTGCAAAAGATCCTGGCTTTCCGCCATTCCATGACATTTTGAGCGACCTGATTTCATGAGCCTCATTCCCATCATCGGCCTGCCGAAAGGCCGTGCCGGCCAGTTCATCGTCGACGGCGTCGCCGACGGCTACGAGGCCTTTGCGCTGGTGCAGGCGGCACTCGAAATCGCGCCCGACAAGCCGGTTCTGTTCGTCGCACGCGACGGCCAGCGGCTGCCGGCGATCATCGAGGCGCTGGCCTTCGCAGCGCCCGGCCTGCCGGTGCTGGAATTGCCGGCCTGGGATTGCTTGCCCTACGACCGCGTCTCGCCCGGTTCGGATGCCGCCGCCAAGCGCCTCGATGCGCTGACGGCCATGATCGCGCTGGCGAAGAAACCGCACCGTGCCGTCATCCTCACCACCGCCAATGCGCTGCTGCAGCGCATTCCGCCGGCAGAGCTGGTCGAGGCACAGACGTTCCGCGCCAAACCAGGCAACCAGATCGACATGAATGCGCTGGTGTCGCGGCTGGAAACGTCCGGTTTCGAGCGCGTACCAACCGTGCGCGGTATCGGCGAGTTTGCCGTCCGTGGCGGCATTCTCGACCTGTTCGCGCCCGGCTGGACCGAGGCGCTCAGGCTCGACTTCTTCGGCGACACGCTGGAATCGATTCGTGTCTTCGATGCCGCCACCCAGCGCACCACCGGCCAACGCAAGTCGATGGCGCTGCAGGCGATGAGTGAAGTGGCGCTGACGCCGGAAACCATCAGCCGTTTCCGCCGCTCCTATATCGAAGCCTTCGGCGCACCGCAGCGCGATGACGGGCTCTATGCAGCGGTCAGTGAGGGCAGGCGCTTCGCCGGCATGGAACACTGGCTGCCGTTTTTCTACGAGCGGCTGGAGACCGTGTTCGACTATCTGCCCGACACGCCTGTTGTCTTCGATCATCTGGCGCATGAGGCGCTGGCCGAACGCCACACGCTGATTCTCGACCACTACGAGGCGCGCAGGAAGCAGGCCGACGGCGCCCTGAAGGATGCGGTGCCCTACAAGCCGGTGCCGCCGGACCTGCTCTATCTCTCGCCGGAAAACCTGATCGCTTCGCTTGGACCGCGCGAAGCGATCGATTTCACGCCTTTCGACGCGCCCGACGCCGGCTCGAAAAAGGTCTACCACGCCGGTTCGCGCCATGGCCGCAGCTTCGTCGAGGAGCGCGCCGATCCGAACGTCAATGTCTTCGATATCGTCGTCAGGCACATCGCCGACGAGCGCGCGGCGCGCCGCCGCATTGTCATTGCCGGCTGGACGGAAGGCTCGCTCGACCGGCTTGGCCAGATCCTTGCCGAACACCATCTCGGCAACCTCAAGCAGGTTGCAACGCTGGCGGAGGCCGAAAAGCTCGAACCGGGGCAGGCGGCCTTGGCCGTGCTGCCGCTGGAATCCGGCTTCGAGACCGAAAAACTGGTCGTCGTTGCCGAACAGGACATTCTCGGCGACCGTCTGATCCGACGCTCGAAGCGCAAGAAGCGTCCCTCGGATTTCATTGCCGAGGCCTCGGCACTATCGGCCGGCGACATTGTCGTCCACGCCGACCACGGCATTGGCCGTTTCATCGGCCTGCGGACCATCGAAGCGGTCGGCGCGCCGCATGATTGCCTGGAAATCCACTATGCCGGTGACGACCGGCTGTTCCTGCCGGTCGAGAACATCGAGCTGCTGTCGCGCTATGGTTCCGACACAGCCGAGGCGACGCTGGACAAGCTTGGCGGCGGCGCCTGGCAATCGCGCAAGGCGCGGCTGAAGAAACGCCTGCTCGACATGGCCGGGCAGCTGATCCGCATCGCCGCCGAGCGGCAGATGCGCTCCGCACCGCCACTGGTGCCGGCCGAAGGTCTCTATGGCGAGTTCGCCGCCCGCTTCCCGTATGAAGAGACCGACGACCAGCAGACCGCGATCGACTCGGTCCGGGACGATCTTGCCGCCGGCAAGCCGATGGACCGGCTGATCTGCGGCGATGTCGGCTTCGGCAAGACCGAAGTGGCGCTTCGTGCGGCCTTCATCGCGGCGATGGAAGGCTTTCAGGTAGCGGTTGTGGTGCCGACGACGCTGTTGTCGCGCCAGCATTTCAAGACCTTTTCGCAGCGTTTCTCGGGCCTTCCCATCCGCGTTGCCCAGGCCTCGAGGCTGGTCGGCGCCAAGGAGTTGGCGGAAACCAAGAAGGGCATCGCCGAGGGCCAAGTCGACATCGTCATTGGCACCCATGCGCTGCTCGGTTCCGCGATCTCGTTCAAGAACCTCGGCCTGCTGATCATCGACGAGGAGCAGCATTTTGGCGTCAAGCACAAGGAGCGGCTGAAGGACCTGAAAACCGATGTGCACGTACTGACGCTGTCGGCGACGCCGATCCCGCGTACACTGCAACTGGCGTTGACCGGCGTGCGCGAACTGTCGCTGATCGCCACGCCGCCGGTAGACCGCATGGCGGTGCGTACCTTCATATCGCCCTTCGATCCCTTGGTCATCCGCGAGACTCTGCTGCGAGAACGCTATCGTGGCGGGCATTCCTTCTACGTCGTTCCTCGCATCAGCGATCTGGCGGAAATCCATGATTTCCTGAGAGAATCCGTACCTGAGCTGAAGGTGGCGGTGGCCCATGGCCAGATGCCGCCGGGCGAACTCGACGACATCATGAATGCCTTCTACGACGGCCAGTACGATGTGCTGCTGTCAACGACCATCGTCGAATCCGGCCTCGATATCCCGACCGCCAACACGCTGATCATCCATCGCGCCGACATGTTCGGCCTGTCACAGCTCTACCAGTTGCGCGGCCGCGTTGGCCGCTCGAAGGTGCGCGCCTATGCGCTGTTCACGCTGCCGGCGAACCGCAAGCTCACCGACACCGCCGAGCGCCGGCTGAAGGTGCTGCAGTCGCTCGACACGCTGGGCGCCGGCTTCCAGCTGGCCAGCCACGACCTCGATATCAGAGGCGCCGGCAATCTTCTCGGCGAAGAGCAGTCCGGCCACATCAAGGAGGTCGGTTTCGAACTCTACCAGCAGATGCTGGAAGAGGCTGTCGCCGAGGTGAAGGATTCCGGCGAAGTGCAGGATGGCGGCTGGTCGCCGCAGATCGCCGTCGGCACGGCGGTGATGATCCCGGAGGGCTATGTGCCGGACCTGCAGCTCAGGCTGGCGCTTTATCGCCGTCTAGGCGATCTCGAAAACACCGAGGAAATCGATGCTTTCGGCGCCGAGCTGATCGACCGCTTCGGCCCGCTGCCGGAGGAGGTCAAGCATCTGTTGAAGATTGTCTTCATCAAGGCGCTCTGCCGCAAGGCCAATGTCGAGAAGCTCGACGCCGGGCCGAAGGGCGTCGTCATCCACTTCCGCAAGCGCGAATTCTCCAATCCGGTCGGGCTGGTCCGGTTCATCGGCGACCAGGGCTCGCTGGCCAAAATCCGGCCGGACCACAGCGTCGTGTTCGTGCGCGACTGGCCGACGGCCGAGAAGCGGCTGGCGGGCTCCGCGATCGTCATGACCCAGCTGGCGCGGCTGGTGGAGAAGGCGGCATAAGCGCAGTCGGCGAATTCGCCAGCGCTTGAATTCCCGTCTAGAATAGGAAATCGGCTTCGTGTATGGAGCCGCGATCCCCATACGGGGCGGGAATGGCGGAGTATAGGCCGCTGGAAAGAGCGTTGGGTGCAGCGATGACGAAATGGTCGCCGAATTCGTGGAGAGCAATGCCGATCAAGCAGGTTCCTGCCTATCCGGACCTTGCCGCGCTGAAGAACACGGAAGCTCAGCTCGCAACCTTTCCGCCGCTTGTTTTTGCAGGTGAGGCGCGCAAGCTGAAGAAGCAGCTCGCGGCTGTCGCTGCCGGTGACGCATTCCTTCTCCAGGGCGGCGATTGCGCCGAAAGCTTTGCCGAGCATGGCGCGGACAACATCCGCGACTTCTTCCGCGTCTTCCTGCAGATGTCGGTGGTGCTCACCTTCGCCGGCGCGCAGCCGGTGGTGAAGGTCGGCCGCGTTGCCGGCCAGTTCGCCAAGCCGCGCTCGTCCGACAACGAGACCAAGGGCGGGGTGACGCTGCCCAGCTATCGCGGCGACATCATCAACGGCATCGAGTTCGACGCCAAGTCGCGCATTCCAGATCCTGCCCGCCAGGAGATGGCGTACCGCCAGTCCGCGGCGACGCTCAACCTTCTGCGCGCCTTCGCGCAAGGCGGCTATGCCAGCCTTGAAAATGTGCACCGCTGGATGCTCGGCTTCGTGTCCGACAGCCCGCAGGGCGAAAAATATGAGTCGCTCGCCAACCGCATCACCGAGACGATGGGCTTCATGAAGGCCGTCGGCATCACCTCGGAGACCAACTACGCGTTGCGCGAGACCGATTTCTACACCAGCCACGAGGCGCTGCTGCTCGGTTACGAGGAGGCGCTGACCCGCGTCGATTCGACCTCCGGCGACTGGTACGCCACCTCAGGCCACATGATCTGGATCGGTGATCGAACCCGCCAGCCCGACCATGCGCATGTCGAATATTGTCGCGGCATCAAGAACCCGCTCGGCTTGAAATGCGGCCCGTCGCTGACGCCGGACGGCTTGCTGGAATTGATCGACCTGCTCAACCCCGAAAACGAGCCCGGCCGGCTGACGCTGATCGCGCGCTTCGGCTCCGACAAGGTCGCCGATCACCTGCCGAAGCTGGTGCGCGCTGTGCAAAAGGAAGGCCGCAGTGTCGTGTGGTCGTCGGACCCGATGCACGGCAACACGATCGAGGCCGCCGGCTACAAGACGCGGCCGTTTGATCGCATCCTGAAGGAGGTGCAGACCTTCTTCGAGGTGCACCGCGCCGAAGGCACGCATCCGGGCGGCATCCATGTCGAGATGACCGGCAAGAACGTCACCGAATGCACCGGTGGCGCGCGCGCCATCACCGCCGAGGAGTTGCAGGATCGCTACCACACCCATTGCGATCCCCGCCTCAATGCCGACCAGGCGATCGAACTGGCGTTCCTGGTGTCGGATCTCTTGAAGAAGAGCCACCCGGTGCAACACAAGCAAGCCGTCAACGGTTAAACCTAATTTCGGCCTGAACGGCTGACTGAAAATGGCGCTGGAGAAATCCGGCGCCTTTCTTTTGGCTGGTTCAGTGCCCGCGTTCCCAGCGCAGGCCAGCGAGACGGGGATCGGCAAAGGCGGTTCTGGAAAATTCGATCCGTTTTTCCGGAAATTCGCAAATCGCCTGCACGCCGAACGCGCCGAGCCGGATGCGCCAGGTCCGCGGCTCGATCGGCTTGGCCTTGGCAAAGCCACGGCAGGTCAGCAGCGCCATGTTGGCGCCTTTGGGGTCACGCGCCGAGCGGTAGCGGATCGCCTCCAGCCCGGCCTCGCGGGCGGTATCGGCAATGGCCTGGCAAGCAGCATAGTCGGTCGGATGCGTCCATGCCGCGGCGTCGCGATCGAGCGGCGGTCGGGTGAGATCGATCGCCTTGGCGCATTTGATCGCGGCGGCAAAGACGGTGTATTCGGCGGCTTCGCTCGGCCAGGGTGTTTTCGACGATTCGGCAAAGAACAGCAGCCGGTAAAAGGCCATTTCGGCCACCGCCGTCATCATGGTTTCGGCCGCATAGTAGACGCCCTTGGTCCTGCCGGCGCGGCGGAAACGCGAACCGTGCGGATAGACCGAGCCGTAGCGGAAGGGCGTCGCCAGGAGATAGTGGAGATGGCGGCATTCGAGGGGAATCTGCGGCTTGGTTTCCTCGATCAGGTCTTCCAGCACCGCCTGCTCGTCGAGCGTGTCGACGATTTTCAGCGTCGAGACATGGTGCTGCGCCTCCACCATGCGCCAGTATTTGCCGTCGATGCCGAAGGCTTCAGACGAGAGCGCGTCGGGAGTCCAGATAGGCGATGACATCGACAAGCCCGGTGATGGTGAGGATTTTTTCAAGCGGAGCGGCATCGAAAGCGGTGTTGGCGTTCTTCAGCCATGCCCGGGCGACAGCCGCGTCGCCGCCGACAATGGCGTCGAGCGAGCGGAACAGCCTGACGAACAACACGGCGAGCTCGAACGGCTTGGTGCCACGCTCAAGCAGGAATTCCTGCTTGCGCATGCGCGAAACCGTGGCCTCCGAAACACCGATCACCGAAGCCAGCATCCTGGCGGTGATGTCCAGCAGATCGGCCGCGCGCAGCGTTGCCTTGGTCAGGACTGCATTCTCGGCTGGCTTGGCGGCGGTTTGAAGTTGCATCGCGATGCCTTCCTATTTCTGTGGAAAATATAGGCCACAAAAATTCATATGGAAAGGGGCGGATGCAAAACAATCCGGAGAAGCGACCGGCGGGAAAGCTCAGTCCTTCTTGTAGAGCAGCCAGCTCTTGCCGGCCCGGCCAGCCATCGTCGAGTGCTTGGTGACGCGGTTGCGGCCGCTGACCTTCGAGCGATAGAGCGCCCGGTCGGCCTTGGTATAGAGATCTTCGGGCCCCTCCGCCTCGGATGCCATGCAGATACCCATCGAGACGGTGACGGTGCCGTAATTCGTGCCGGTCTGGCTGCTGGTGAACGGCGTCTGCTCGATCAGGGCGCGAATGCGCTCGGCGATCTCATAGGTGGCGTCCTCGCTGGCACCCTCGATGATCAGCGCGAATTCCTCGCCGCCGGTGCGGGCGACGAACATTTCGCCACGAATGCTGGTCTGGAAGATGTCGGCGATGATCTGGATGATCTTGTCGCCGACCGGGTGGCCGTAGCGGTCGTTGATGTCCTTGAAGCGATCGATGTCGGCAAGGATCAAGGCGTTGAACAGGATACCCCTATTGCTGTTGTAGATCCTGGTGATTTCCTTGTCGAAGGCGCGGCGATTCCAGATGTGGGTCAAGGGATCGGTGTCGGCCAGCCGCTTGTACTCCTCGAGCTTCGACTTGACGGTCTCGAGTTCGGCCGTCTTGTCGCTGAGCGTGGAGGCCACCTGCCGGCCGTGGTCGATCGTCGAATTGGTGGCAATCGCCATGGCGTTGGCGATCTTCTGCAAAAGATCCTGGGAGAGAAGGCTGCGGCCGCCGAGGCCGCTCGATGTCTCATCGAGGATCCTGCCGTATTTCTCGATGTGGCTGCGCTCGCTCCTCAACAGCGAAGCGACTTCCTCGAGCTCCCTGGCAATGACGTCTCTGGCATGCTCGACGATGCCGGGACCATGGTTGTGGGCAAAGAAAGTGCGTCCGATCCGATCCAGTTCATCTTGTGTCGGCCGGCTGCTCAGCGAAACGACGGCGAGGCTGAGTTCGCGATTGGTTCCGCTCAGGGCTTCGTAGAAAATCTCGTAGTTGCGCGGCAGGCCAAGCACGCCCAGCTGGCGCATCGTGGCAACAGCAGTGGCTGCGATGTCGGTGCTTCGTTCGGTCGGGACAGGTGCCGGCTGCATTTTTGATTCTTCCCCTCGGATTCCGCCGCGGAATTCGCGGGTTCCCTGTGTCGCCGACCTGGGGAATGCGACAGGCACTTCAGAGCAATTTGCGAAGGATGCGTCCCCACCCACGACCTTCGCTTGTCGTGACCATACATGCGCCTGCGCTAAAGTTTCCTTAATTTGTAAGAAACGGACACGTTTTCTCTACCTGCGGGTGTAGAAGCTTCAATCCGCGCACAACAATCCATGCCGACGCCAGTTTGGGCGCCTTGAATCCGAAATCCGCGCATTGCGCTCTTGAAAATGAAACTGAATTTCGGATTTGCCGCGCCAATACATGTCGCATTTGCTTGCGTGTGGGTGCCGCAAAGTTGGAATCCTGAACGCCGGGCAATTTTTCTTCAAGAGGGGTCGAGATGAGCGACAATCACACGGGAGCGTGTCTGTGCGGAGCGGTTCGCTTCAGGACGCGCGGAGCGCTGCGCGGTGTCATTTATTGTCATTGCTCGCAATGCCGCAAGCAGAGTGGACATTTCTATGCCGCGACCAATGTTGCCGACGCCGATATCGTGATCGAAGGGACAGAGAGCATCACCTGGTTCGAAGCGTCAGCCTTCGCCAGGCGCGGGTTTTGCAAGACATGCGGGTCGGTGCTGTTCTGGAAGCCGCGAGCCCAGGACTACATTTCAGTCATGGCGGGATCGTTCGACAGGCCAACAAGTCTCGAAGGAGAATGCCATATCTTTGTCGGTGACAAGGGCGACTATTATTCGATCGACGACGGGCTGCCGCAGTTTGAAAAGTCGACGCCCTCCATACCGGTCGCGGAATGAATCTTGGACAAGTCGCCTTATTCCATTGATCTGGCCAGCCATTGCATTATCCCGTGCCGGTGATTCGGAAAGAGGTTTGGCATGCAGCGGCTGATCGACGCTTATTTCAATTCGGTGCGGGCGTTTCGCAAGCTGGCCGCGAGCGAGAAGGCTTTCCAGCAGGAGCTGATGCTGCTGGCGCTTGCCTTGCCGCTCGGCTGGTTCGTTTCGATCTCGTGGCGCGGCTATGCCTTGCTGATCGGCGCGGTGCTGCTCTTGATCATGGTCGAAGTGCTGAACACTGGCATCGAGGCGGCGTGCGACGCTTTCAGCCGCGAGTTCAATGTCGACATCCAGCTGGCCAAGGACTGCGGTTCGCTGGCGGTGCTGATTTCGGTGCTCATCGTCGCCGGCGTCTGGGGCATAGCCATCATCGAGCGGATCACGGGACTACCGATCTAGCATCCCGGCTCCTATATGGCGGTATCTAAAGGAAACCGTTATGTCTGAAGCCTCGAACTTTCTGCTTCTTGAGCGAGGCGGCCTGCCAGACGATCTGCGCTGGCTCATCGACAAATACCCGCGTGAAAACTGGCAGGACCATGCCAACATCCATGGCATCGCCAATATGTGGCTGCAGCGGCACGACATGTTCCGCGAACTTGGCGGCATGCTGACCAAGGGCATTGGCGACTATCGCGAGGGCAGGCTGACGGCGCCCGACTTCGCACGCTGGTTTACCCCACGCCTCAATCATTTTCTCGGTAATCTCGACGGTCACCACAGCGTCGAGGACCGTCACTATTTTCCGGTCTTCGCCAAGGCCGAGACGCGGCTGAAGCGGGGCTTCGAGATCCTCGATGCGGACCACCACATCATCCACGAAGGGCTGGAGCGCAATGCCGAAGCGGCCAATGCCTTCATCAAGTCGCTTCAGGAGAGCGAGGACAAACAGCGCTTCGCCGCCGACGCCTATGCCGACGAAAACAGCCGGCTGATCGCCATGCTGACCCGGCATCTTGCCGACGAGGAGGACCTGATCATACCGCTGATCCTCGATCGGGGTGATGTGGCGCTCGGCATCGACTAGGACGTGCCTGACGGCCTGCCCTGAATCTCAAAGCCCAGATCAGCTCTCTTTGGCGCGCTCCTTCTTGGCGATGTGACGTGCGACGAACCAGGCAAGGATCGCCACCGTCAGGCCGATGCCAAGCCCGACCAGCAGCCGCTCGTGGCGCATCAACGCCTGGCCGATGAAGTGCTCGGCCCCCAGTCCAAAGACATAACCGATCGTGCCGAACAGTACCGCCCAGATCGCTGATGAGATGGCGTTGAGGACGACGAAGCGCGACGCAGGGATATTGGAAAGTCCGGCCGCGATGCCGCCGACGAGGCGCATGCCATAGACATAGCGGTTCGACAGGACAAAAATGTTGGGGTGGGTGTTGAGCAGGCGAAAGGCGCGGCGAAAGCCGGGGCGCTTGCGCAATCTGACGACATAGCGATGGTCGGCAAAGCTTCGTCCAAGGATGAAGAAGAATGTGTCGCCGACGAAGGCGCCGAGGCCAGCCGCGAGGAAGGCGTGCCACAAGACGAAGACCTGCTGGTGCGCGAAGAAGCCACCGAGGATGGCGGCACTTTCACCCTCCGCGAGGCAGCCGATGAAGACGGCAAGCAGTCCATACTGTTCGATGAAATGATGGATGGCCTGCGTCATGACGGTTGGGTCTGGGGGGTGAGCCGTTCGTCGATCCGCCTCAGCTGTTCGGCTATCTGCGCGATCTCGTCGCGCATGCCGATGATCTGGCTGTGGCGCAACTCGTCCAGCTTTTCGTGCAGCGCCATGATCTCGATCTCGGCCTTCAAATTGACTTCGTAGTCGTGGGCGGCGTCGATGCGGTCGCGCGCCGCCTGGCGGTTCTGCGACATCATGATCACCGGCGCCTGCAAGGCGGCGATCATCGAGAGGACGAGGTTGAGGAAGATGAAAGGGTAGGGGTCGAACGAATCTCGCCCCAGCAGCCACCAGTTGGCGCCGATCCAGAGGATCAGGAAGGCGATGAAGGACAGGATGAACGTCCACGAACCGCCGACGCGCGCAATGGCATCGGCGATACGGTCGCCTGCGCCCTGAAGCCCGGCAAGATTGTCGTTGATGTCCTGCGATATGGGCTTGCGGTCGACTGTACTCTGCAGCACCCGCCTCTCAAGCTCGCTCAAATTCTCCGGGTTTCGCCTCAGCCAGCGATTGGCCAGTTCGGGTAAGGTCTTGTTCATGGATGGCTCCATACAAAGCATCGGCTTGGCAGCCTGGTTTCCATATAGGAAGATGCCGGTTCGTCAAAAGCACGACGTGGGGATGCAAGCAGAATGCCCGATTTCGCAAAAATCCGTGCACGTGCCGCAAAACGCAAGGGTGGCGAGGAGGAACTGACGTCACTGTTGGGTCCAGCGCCTGACAATGCCGCCGTGGCTGAGATCGAGGACAATCGCATCCTGTCTGTCATGGCCGAGCGCGTCTTTGCCGCCGGTTTCGTCTGGCGCGTCATCGAACAGAAATGGCCGGGCTTTGAAGAGGCGTTTCTGCGCTTCGAGCCGAAGCGGCTGTTGTTCCAGCCCGATGATTTCTGGCACGATCTGGCTTCCGATCAGCGCATCGTGCGCAATCCGCAGAAGATCAAATCCGTTCGCGACAATGCTGCCTTCGTCGAGCGCGTGTCGAAGGAGCATGGCGGCTTCGGCGAATTCCTCGCCAACTGGCCGGCTGATGATCAGGTCGGGCTGATGGCCTATCTCGGCAAGCATGGCAGCCGGCTCGGCGGCAACACCGGCCAGTATTTTCTGCGCTGGCTGGGCTGGGATGCCTTCGTCATCTCGGGTGATATGGCGGCAGCATTGCGCAACGCCGGGCTCGACATCGCCGAAAGCCCGACATCCAAGAGGGATCTCGACAAGATCCAGGCACAGATCAACTTGTGGGTGGCACAGACAGGCCTGCCGCGCCGCCATATCTCGCGCATCCTGGCAATGTCGATCGGTGACAACCATTCTCCGCAAGCCTTGCGCGAATATATGGGCGACGACTGATCGCCCGCAGTCCAGGCACGAATGACGTACGTCAATCGGTCGGACACGATCGAAATCGATCGGTCGGAAGTGGTCCAAACGAACGCCATTGCCCGGCGAATTTTGCCGCGCTAAGTCAGCAGGCATGACCAAGAAACTCGACATCCTGCGCATCGCCGTTGCCCAGCTCAATCCGACTGTCGGCGACATATCAGGCAATCTCGCCAAGGCCCGCGAGGCGAGGGCGGATGCCGCCCGTCAGGGCGCCGATCTCGTGCTCTACACCGAGCTTTTCCTCGCCGGCTATCCGCCGGAAGATCTGGTGCTGAAGCCGGCCTTCCTGAAAGCCTGCGAAAAGGCGGCCGAAGACTTCGCCAGGGATACCGCCGATGGCGGGCCAGGCGTCATCATAGGCACGCCGCTGAAGCGAAAGAGCGGCACGCACAATTCGATCGTCTTCGCCGATGGCGGCAAGATCATTGCCGAGCGCTACAAGCTCGATCTGCCGAACTACGGCGAATTCGACGAGAAGCGCGTCTTCCAGGCCGGACCGGAGATCCAGGGACCGGTCAATTTTCGCGGCGTACGCATCGGGATTCCGATCTGTGAGGACATCTGGGGCGATGTCGACATCTGCGAGACGCTGGCCGAAAGCGGGGCGGAAATCCTGCTCGTGCCGAACGGCTCGCCCTATTATCGCGCCAAGATCGATGTCCGCCACCAGGTCGTCATTCGCCAGGTCATCGAATGCGGGCTGCCGATGATCTATGCCAACCAGCTTGGCGGTCAGGACGAACTGATCTTTGACGGCGCCTCGTTTGCCATTGGTTCTGACAAGACTCTGGCCTTCCAGATGAGCCAGTTCGAGGAAGCAGTCGACGTCACCACCTGGAAAAGACAAGGCGAAGGCTGGGTCTGCTCGGAAGGGCCGATGTCGAAAATCCCGGACCGGGAGGAGGCCGACTATCGCGCCTGCATGCTGGGCCTGCGCGACTACGTCAACAAGAATGGCTTCAAGAACGTCGTGCTTGGTCTCTCGGGCGGTATCGATTCGGCGATCTGTGCGGCCCTTGCCGTCGATGCGCTCGGCGAGGAACGCCTGCGCGCGGTGATGATGCCCTACCGCTACACCTCGAAGGACTCGCTGAAAGATGCCGAGGACTGCGCCCGTGCGCTCGGCTGCCGCTACGACATCGTGCCGATCTTCGAACCAGTCGAAGGCTTTCTGCACACGCTGACGCAGATGTTCGAAGGCACCAAGGAAGGCATTACCGAGGAGAATTTGCAGAGCCGCGCGCGCGGCACCATCCTGATGGCGATCTCCAACAAATTCGGCTCGATGGTCGTCACGACAGGCAACAAGAGCGAGATGTCGGTCGGCTATGCCACGCTCTATGGCGACATGAATGGCGGCTTCAATCCGATCAAGGACCTCTACAAGATGCAGGTCTACGCGCTGTCGCGCTGGCGCAACAGCCGCGTGCCGCCGGGGGCACTTGGCCCCTCCGGCGAGGTGATCCCGAAGAACATCATCGACAAGGCGCCGTCGGCGGAATTGCGCGAGAACCAGACCGACCAGGATTCGCTGCCACCCTATCCGGTGCTCGACGACATCCTCGAATGCCTGGTCGAGAACGAGATGGGCGTCGACGACATCGTCGCGCGCGGCCATGACCGGGTGACGGTGACACGCATCGAGCACCTGCTTTACATCGCCGAATACAAGCGCCGCCAGGCGGCGCCCGGTGTGAAGATCACCAAAAAGAACTTCGGCCGCGACCGCCGCTATCCCATCACCAACCGTTTCAGGGATCGCAGCTAGACACGGAAAGCGCGCGGCGGCCTCGGGCGGAGATAGCCATGTCCGACTGTGAAATCAGCTTCGACCTGATGGCCGCTACATGCGGTTCGATCGCGATCCCGGATGAAGCGGCACGCGGCGATGGCTTACCGCCATTGTTGCAAAATAATCGCAGTGGTTGGACCAGAGACGCTTTTGGCGTGAGCCGATCTTGGCGATGCATTGGCGCGTTCTATAAGGACTTCTCCGCGATTCATTTGCGGGAGGTCCGAATGGCAGTATTTCAAATGGTAATGCGAGGCCGCGAAGCCTAGGTCTTATCCGGCGTTCCGCGAGGGTCTACCCTTCGCTCTGATGCCGGATCGAGCGCAGGCTTACGCCGATGCCGGTCGCCGCCCGATTACCGGCGAGACGCCAAATATGCCATTCCGCTTTCTGGGCGCTCATTAGTCCCTTGCGCGGCTTCTTCAATTTTCGACCTTACTGGGATCGGGCTCGTTTGCGCCCGAATGACATCATGGCTCGTTTCAAGATCGATTTGCGCGCGAGCGCCTTTCGTAGCGTTCTTGGCTTCACGCTCACCCACTGGCGGCGTCAGCCGTGGCGGCTTTCGCTGATCATGGGCGGCTTCCTGCTGTCGACGCTGGCCGACGTTTTGACGCCGCTCTATTCCGGCCGGTTGGTCGACGCCGTCGCCAGCAGCGCCGGGGCGGACGCGATTGCCTGGAATGCCGCGATGACGGCGTTTTCGATGTTGATCGCCCTGGCTCTTACAGGCGTCGTACTGCGCAACCTGGCCTTCATGGGGATCGTCGAACTGACGCTGAAGATGATGGCCGACATCGCCGCCGATGCCTTCCACCGTGTGCAGCGCTTTTCCACCGACTGGCACGCCAACAGCTTTGCCGGCTCGACCGTGCGCAAGGTGACGCGCGGCATGTGGGCGCTCGATCTGCTCAACGACACGATCCTCATCGCGCTGCTGCCGTCCGTCGTCATGCTGGTCGGCTCGACGATGTTGCTCGGCTGGTTCTGGCCGCTAATGGGCGCCGTCGTTGCCGCCGGTTCGGTGCTGTTCATCATTGTGACGGCGATGTTGTCGCTTGGCTATGTCGCCCCGGCGGCAAGGCTCGCCAATACCTGGGACACACGCCTCGGCGGCTCGCTGGCCGATGCGGTCAGCTGCAACGCCGTGGTCAAGGGCTTCGGCGCCGAGGAGCGCGAAGAGTCCCGCCTCGCCAGGGTCGTTGCCAAATGGCGTGCGCGTACGCGGCGCACCTGGGTGCGCGGCACCATCAACGGCACCACGCAAGGGGCGCTGCTGCTGGTCATGCGCGCGGCGGTGATCGGCCTGGCGCTGATGCTGTGGTCCTGGGGGCAGGCGAGCGCCGGCGACGTCGCCTTCGTGTTGACCTCGTTCTTCGTGCTGCAGGGCTATCTCAGGGATATCGGCACGCATATCCGCAATCTGCAGCGCTCGATCAACGACATGGAGGAACTGGTCGATTACCAGTCCGAACCGCTCGGCATCGAGGACCGGCCCAGCGCCAAGCCGACCCGGATCACTGAAGGGCGGATCAGCTTCGACAACGTCACCTTTCACTACGGCAATCACCGGTCGGCGCTCTATCGCG
Organism: Mesorhizobium sp. Root102; assembly: GCF_001425625.1. Taxonomy (GTDB): domain Bacteria; phylum Pseudomonadota; class Alphaproteobacteria; order Rhizobiales; family Rhizobiaceae; genus Mesorhizobium. Next base: position 172,063 of record NZ_LMCP01000002.1, read on the forward strand.
ACTTTTCGGTCGATATCGCGCCGGGTGAACGTGTCGGGCTCGTCGGCCATTCGGGTTCGGGCAAGACAACCTTCGTCAAGCTCATCCAGCGGCTCTATGACGTGAACGCGGGAAAGATCCTGGTCGACGGCCAGGACATCTCGCAGGTGGCGCAAGCGTCGCTGCGCGGGCAGATCGCCATCGTCCAGCAGGAACCGATCCTGTTCCACCGGTCGCTGGCTGAGAATATCGCCTATAGCAGGCCGGGTGCGACGCAGGAGGAGATCGAGCATGCCGCGAAGCTGGCGAGCGCGCACGACTTCATCACCAACCTGCCGAAAGGCTACGGCACGCTGGTCGGCGAACGCGGCGTGAAACTGTCGGGCGGCGAACGGCAGCGGGTGGCGATCGCGCGCGCGTTCCTTGCCGATGCGCGCATCCTGATCCTCGACGAGGCGACATCGAGCCTTGATTCGGAGTCGGAGGTGTTGATCCAGCAGGCGATGGAGCGGCTGATGGTCGGCCGCACGACGCTGGTCATCGCGCACCGGCTTTCAACGGTGCGGGCGCTCGACAGGCTGCTGGTCTTCGATCGCGGCAAGATCGTCGAGGAAGGCTCGCATGACGAACTCATCCGGCTGAAGGGCGGCATCTACCGTCACCTGTTCGAGCGTCAGGCGCTGGAACTGACCAAGGGTCTGGTGAGCTGAGCTGAGGTGGCCTCCGGCTTCGGCCGGAGGCCACCTCTATCAGGCGCCATCAGCCGGGCGGGGTGGCGCAGGCCACGCGATCGCAGGGCGGAGCCGAACCTGTTGCGAGCACATCGGCGGACCTGGGACGTCCGAAGTCCCTGTCGCTCAACGTATGCCGGCCGAGCCAATCCGCCTGTGAGGTCCTTTTCCAGATCCTGAGTTTTTGAGATGCCTGTTCATCATACCAATCGAGATACGTTGTTTCTACCTTTGGTTGATATATATTTGATATAAGCAACCCAGGGGCGATCTCACGATGCATCTTGTTTCCGCAAATGCCGGTCCGGGAAAGGTGGCCGCGCCGTCGGTGCTGGATTCTCAGCACGGCTCGGTTCGGCCGCTCGCGGCCGAAGATCTCGAGAGCGTCGCCGCACTCTTCCTGACGAAGTTTCGCCGGCGGCGGCGTCATCTCCTCGATCGCGCGATCGCGGAGACGGCCGAGTATATGAGAGAGATTTATCTTGACCCCGCCAGCCAGTCCGGCGTGAGCAACGCTCTTGTCCAGATCAACCGGCAGGGTCGTCTGGGTGGATTTCTCGGCGTCCTGAAAGCCCACTACGAGCTCAACGGAGCGGAATTGAACGCGGCGATCATCGGTCCGCTCATGGCCGACCCCGGCACCGATGACGGCTCGGCCGGACCGCAATTGCTGCGTGCCTTGCACCAAGGCGAATTCGATCTGCAGCTGACCGATTCGGCCAACCGGACATCTTTGGCCTTCGCGCGCCCGATGAAGTATCAGCTCCTGCCGGTGCATTGTCTGGGATGGACCTGTATTTTCCGACCAGCCGCGATGGCCGCCGCCACACTGCACCGTAAGTGGCCCGGCCTGCCTCGCTTGGCGCTCGATCCCTGCGCGAGAGCATTCGATGTTCTTGCGAAAAGGAGGTTCGAGCTCCCCGTCCAGGCTTCATCGTCGCAACGGGTCCACAGTGAGCCGATCACTGCCGCGCAATTTGCCGAGCGGCTGCCGACCCTGCTGTCCGATTACTCTCTTCGGCCGAGCTGGAAGGATGGCGAACTGCCACGGCTGCTCGCGCTGGCAGCCGAGAAGCGGGCCGACGGCCCACTTCGTTTCGGCGGAACTTACGACGAAACTGGCAAAATGCTCGGTTGTTATGCCTTCTATGGCCAAGCCGGCGACATCGCGAGCCTGTTGCAAATCCAGTCATCCGGACCTCACTGGCGCACGACGCTGGATGGCCTGATCGCGGCTGCATGGGATATGGGCTGCGTGGGCATCACAGGGCAGACGCAGAGCAGATTCATGCCTCAACTCTTCGGCTACAGGAATCTCTTCTTCCGCTATGCCGGGGGGACGATGGTCCGCTCGCGAAACGCCGAGGTGACGGAAGCGGTCCGCTCCGGTGACATCTTTATCGGTGGGGTGGTGGGTGACCGCTGGACCCGCCTCAGTTCCGATGACTTCGGCCGCTGATCGCCTTCAACGACCTGGCCTTTTCATTCCAGTCGCCATGTTCTATGTCTGCCGGGCAGCGCGGGGCGCGTCTTGTCAATCACAAAAGCATCCGGTACGCCCCGCTCATGACAGTTACCGTTCGTTTCGCCCCGTCGCCAACCGGCCGCATCCATATCGGCAATGCGCGCACGGCTCTGTTCAACTGGCTGTTTGCCATGAACAACAAGGGTCGCTTCATCCAGCGTTTCGACGACACCGACATTGCCCGCTCGAAGCAGGAGTTTTCCGACGCCATCCTCTACGACCTGCATTGGCTGGGCATTTTTCCCGACGCCACCGAGTACCAGTCGCGGCGTTTCGAGGTCTATGACGCGGCGGTCGAGAGGCTGAAGGCGGCTGGCGTTCTCTATGCCTGCTATGAAACGCCGGAGGAACTCGATCTGAGGCGCAAGGTGCGCCGCACGCGTGGTCTGCCCCCCGTCTATGGCCGCGAGGCGCTGGCGCTGACGCACGAGCAGATCGCCGAATACCAGGCCGATGGCCGCCGGCCGCACTGGCGTTTTCTCCTCCCCAACTTCTCAGGCGATCCGCTGCAGCCGGAACGCACTGAAATCCATTGGAACGATCTGGTGCGCGGCGAGGAAACCGTCGACCTCGCTTCGCTTTCCGATCCGGTTCTTGTGCGCGAGGACGGCACTTACCTCTACACGCTGCCCTCGGTGGTCGACGACATCGAGATGGGCGTCAGCCATGTCATCCGCGGCGACGACCATGTCACCAACACCGGCGTGCAGATCGCCCTGTTCCAGGCGCTGGCTGCGGAGCCGCCGGTGTTCGGTCACCACAATCTCCTGACCACGTCCTCGGGCGAAGGACTGTCGAAACGCACCGGCGCGCTCTCGATCGAAAGCCTGCGTGAGGACGGTATCGAGCCGATGGCCGTCGCCTCATTGGCCGTGCTGGTCGGCACCTCGGAGAATGTCGCGGCGGTGCCTACGATGGGTGAACTCGCCGAGCGCTTCGATCCTGCGGCGACATCGAAATCCGCGGCCAAGTTCGATCCGGACGAGCTGTTCGTGCTCAACCGGACATTGCTGCATCATATGCCGTTTGCCGAGGCACAGGACCGGTTGATCGTGCTCGGCGTCTCGGGCGAGCAAGCCGAGCCGTTCTGGTTGGCGGTGCGCGGCAATCTCGACAGGCTGGCCGACGCGGTCAACTGGTGGCGTATCCTGCGCGAAGGGCCGCAGGAGAAGCCGGAATTTTCCGATGATGATCGCGATTTCCTTGGCCAGGCGTTCGACCTGCTGCCGGAGGAACCCTGGACCGCGACGATCTGGAAGGACTGGACGGGCAAGATCAGGGAAGCGACCGGCCGCAAGGGCAAGGCGTTGTTCATGCCGCTCAGAACAGCCCTTACCGGACTGCCTTCGGGGCCGGAGCTTGCAGATCTATTGCCGCTGATGGGTCGGGAAGGAACGTTGGCCCGACGACCCTGACTTTGCGCTGTTCCGGCGGCAGCGCGGACACCGGCGACGTCACGGGCTTGGCGGAAAGCCGCTTGATCGCCTCGCGATCGAGCCCGCCTTCCAGATTGGCCAGGGTTTCGGGATCGGCACCTGGATCCGGCTTGGGAACCGGAACCGGAATGAACGGTGCGGCGTCCGTTTCGGGCAACGACTGTTCCTGATACGGCGGGTTGCCGGCGATGATCTTGAAGCCCTGCGCGGCGTTGCAGCCGCAGGCCGGCGGCCGCGCCATGTCGGGCTGCTTGTAGAGATAGGCGGTCGGCAATTCACTGTAGGGCCGGCCGGTGACCGATGATGTCATCGAGGCCGAATCGTCATCCATGCCGCGCGAGTAGAAAACCTGCATCTCGGTGCCGGGGCAGCTCGATTCGCAATTCTTCTGGTCGCGTTCGAAATCGCTGGTCGACGCCGAATTCGACATCGGGAAGAAATAGCCGTCGCAAGTGCGTACACAGGAAGTGTGGAATTCACCGCCGACGCTCGGAAAGTCCGGTACGCCGGGCCGGTTGAGCACCCGGCGGACGCTGCGCTCCTCGCCGGGATCGTCAGGCTGGTCAAGTGTATTGTCGAGCGTATCAAGCTGCCGGCTGTTGCCGCCGAAAAGCTGGTCGAACAGGTTTGTGCTGCCGCCTTCGCGGTTCGCTTCCTGCAAGGGCGCGCGCTGTGGCGCAACGGTGTCGTCGCGGCAGCCATTGGCGTCAAGCGCCGCCAGGATGCGTCCGCGGTCGCGGCGCGATCCGCCGCCGGCAAGCCGCTCGCGTTTGCTTTGCAGCGCGTCGAGGTTGGCATTCATGCGATCGATGGTGGCGTTGAGCCCGGCGCACTCATTGACGTTGCGGCCAAACAGCGAAAAGCCGCAGCCGGCACTGCTGGCCTGGCCGCGGGCTTTTGAGATCTGCTCGCGTTGCCTGGATATGGCGGCGTCGTATTTCCGGATCATTGCCGGGCCGCCACCGCCACCGCGCGATGCCGCGGCAAGATCGGCCTCCAACTGGCGGCAGACCCGCGAGGCGGCCTGTGGCTCGGCTATCCCCCAGGTTGCGGATAACAGGAGGCCAAGCAGCACGGCAGCATGCGCCTGCTTCCACCCTCCGCTTGCCATCCGCCCAAACTCCGCCTGCCCAAATCCCGCCCGTTGGCCCGCAAGGCTACCGTGTTCGCGGTTAACCGTAGTTTACCGCGAAATCCGTGTTCAGCCCAGATTGACGACCGCTTGCGCCTTGTGGGCGGCTTCGACCACGGCAAGCGCTGTCATGTTGACCACGCCGCGCGAGGTGACCGACGGCGTCAATATGTGCGCCGGCATGTCGGTGCCGAGCAGGATCGGCCCGACATGGAGCGCATCCATCATGGTTCTGAGCGCGGTCAGCGTGATGTTGGCCGAATCGAGGTTGGGGAACACCAGCAGATTGGCTTCGCCCTTCAGCCTGGAGTGGGGATAGACGCGCTGGCGCAGATGCTCGGACAAGGCAGTATCCGCATGCATCTCGCCATCGCATTCAAGGTCAGGCGCGATACGCGCCAGGATCGCCGCCGCCTGTCGCATCTTGAGTGCGCTGGGCGAATCGCGCGAGCCGAAATCCGAATGCGACAGGAGTGCCGCCTTCGGCTCGATGCCGAAGCGCTGGATTTCTTCCGCCGCCAGCACCGTCATCTCGGCGATCTCCTCGGCGGTCGGATCGACGGAGACGTGCGTGTCGGTGAGGAAGATGATGCCACGCTGCGATATCAGCATGGAAAGCGTCGACAGGTCGTGGTCCTTGACGCCAGCGCGCGGGCCGATGATCAAGGTGACGTTGCGCAGATGCCGCTCGAAGCGGCCTTCGAGGCCGCAGACCATGGCGTCCGCATCGCCACGCTTCAGCGCCAGGGCCGCAATAACCGTGTTGTCGGTGCGCACCATGGTGCGTGCGGCCTCCGTCGTCACGCCGCGCCGGCCGGCGAGTTCGATCAAGAGGTCGACATAGTGGCGATAGCGCGGATCGTCCTCCGGGTTGATCAGGCCGAAATCGACGCCCGGCTTGATGCGCAACCCATGACGCTTCAGGCGCACCTCGATGACATGCGGGCGGCCGATCAGGATCGGCTCGGCAATGCCTTCCTCAAGCACGACCTGTGCCGCGCGTAGCACGCGCTCGTCCTCGCCGTCGGCATAAATGACACGCTTGGCGGTCGACGTCTTGGCGGATGAGAACACCGGCTTCATCACCAGGCCTGAGCGGAAGACGAAGCGGTTCAGCTTGTCGATATAGGCGGCGAAGTCGGTGATCGGCCTTGTCGCGACGCCGGTGTCGCAGGCAGCCTTGGCGACCGCAGGTGCGATGCGCAGGATCAGGCGCGGATCGAAGGGCGAGGGGATCAGGAATTCAGGCCCGAAGATCGGCGTCTCGCCGGAATAGGCGCGTGCGGCGACATCGGAGGGTTCCTCGCGGGCCAGCGCTGCGATTGCCCGTACCGCCGCCATCTTCATCTCCTCATTGATGGCGCTGGCACCACAGTCAAGCGCGCCGCGAAAGATGTAAGGAAAACACAGTACGTTGTTGACCTGATTGGGAAAATCCGAACGGCCGGTGCAGATCATCGCATCGGGGCGCGCCGCGCGCGCTACTTCCGGCATGATCTCGGGATTTGGGTTGGCCAGCGCCATGATCAGCGGCTTCGGCGCCATGTGCTCAAGCAGTTCGGGCTTCAGCGCGCCTGCGGCCGAGAGGCCGAGGAAGACGTCGGCGCCCGATATGACATCGGCCAGCGTGCGCGCCTCGGTGTCCTTCACATAGGGGTCTTTCCAGCGGTCCATTTCGTCGGTGCGGCCCTTGTAGGCGACGCCGAAACGGTCGGTGACCCAGATGTTTTCGACCCGTGCGCCAAGCGAGACCAGCAGGTTGAGGCAGGCAAGGGCGGCAGCGCCGGCGCCGGAGGTGACGATCTTGATGTCCGATATGGTCTTGCCGGCGAACTCCAGCCCATTGAGCACGGCGGCGGCGACGATGATGGCGGTGCCGTGCTGGTCGTCGTGGAACACCGGGATGCCCATGCGGGCCTTCAGCTGCTCCTCGACCTCGAAGCATTCGGGTGCCTTGATGTCCTCGAGGTTGATGCCGCCGAAGGTCGGCTCCAGCGCCGAGATCGTCTCGACCATGCGCTCGATCCCCGGCGCGTCGATCTCGATGTCGAAGACGTCGATGCCGGCGAACTTCTTGAACAGGACGGCCTTGCCTTCCATGACCGGCTTGGAAGCCAGCGGGCCGATATTGCCGAGGCCGAGCACGGCCGACCCGTTGGAGACGACACCGACCAGATTGGCGCGCGCCGTGTAGTCGGCGGCGGTCGCTGGATCGTCGCGGATTTCCAGGCAAGGGGCGGCGACACCAGGCGAATAGGCGAGCGCGAGGTCGCGCTGGTTGCCCAGCGGCTTGGTCGCCTGGATCTCGAGCTTTCCCGGTCTTGGGTGCTTGTGGAAATAGAGGGCGGCTTCGTCGAGGTCCGAACGTGCCGTCTTTTTGCTCTCGCCTTCCATGCGGCTGCTCCCTCGAAATCTGGCTGGAGATTCCCTTTTAGCATGCGGCCCAGGTTTTTCGCGACGCTAATCGACGCGCCGGCGGCAATACCCGGCGGCGCGTAGAAAGTCATGATTGATCAAATGCTTATGCCGATTTTCTGACAGATGGTTGCTGCAGTTTCACGGACAAGTTGACTAGAAGGCGCTGACGTAGAGACCGCCATCGACCGGTATGTTCTGCCCGGTCAGATAGCCGGCGTGGACCGAGCACAGGAAGGCGCAGATCTGGCCGAATTCCTCCGGCGTGCCAAGCCGTTTGGCCGGAACATCGGCGCTGATGCGGATCTTGCGGGCTGCGGCCGCCGCAGGGTCCTCGACGGTGCCGGCCTCGTGCGGGCCGCGCAGCCGGTCGGTGTCGAGCTTGCCCGGCAAAAGACTGTTGATGGTCACGTTGCGGTCGATCACCGTTCTGGCCACGCCGGCAAGGAACGAGGTCAGGCCGGCGCGCGCGCCGGACGACAGATCAAGGCCGGGGATCGGGACATAGACCGACAGCGAGGTGATGTTGACGATGCGGCCGAAGCCGCGCGACGCCATGCCGTCGAGGACGGCCTGGACAAGTTCGATCGGCGTCACCATGTTCTGGGTGACGCCTTCGAGGATCTTTTCGCGATCAAGCGTGCGGAAGTCGCGAAGCGGTGGTCCGCCATTGTTGTTGACGAGGATGTCCGGGTTGGGACAGGCCGCGAGCAGAGCCTCCTGCACCTCGGGCCTGGAGACGTCGCCAACGACTTCCGTCACCGTGACGCCATAGCGCTGGCGCAGTTCCGCGGCCGTTTTCGCCACCAGTTCGGCATTGCGCCCGTTGACGACGATGTCGCAGCCGGCTTCGGCCAGCGCCATCGCGCAACCGCGTCCAAGCCCCTTGCTCGAAGCGCAGACTATGGCCTTCTTCCCGCGAATGCCGAGATCCATGATGATTTTCTCCTTGTGAGCCGGCGGCAAGCTAGTCCTTCGGCTGGACCAATCGCAACCGTCATACGGTTGTTGCATGAATCGGGGCATAGCCTCTCGCGAAAGCAACGGTGAAATCGCGATGTCCGGCCAAGAGCCCCGCACTTTCCGCAGCATGTTTATTTCCGATGTCCACCTCGGCTCGAAGGCGGCCAAGGCCGAATTCCTGATCGATTTCCTTAGACATCACGATGCCGATATCATCTATCTGGTCGGCGACATCGTCGACGGCTGGCGGTTGCGGCGGAGTTGGCACTGGCCGCAAAGCCACAATGACGTCGTGCAGAAGTTACTGCGCAAGGCACGCAAGGGCGCCAACATCACCTACATCGCCGGCAACCATGACGAATTCGCGCGCCAGTTCCAGGGCGTGCATTTCGGCGGCATTGTCGTCGCCGACCGCGCCGTCCACGAGACCGCCGACGGCAAGCGCCTGCTCATCATTCATGGCGACCAGTTCGACACCGTCGTCCACAATGCGCGCTGGCTCGCCTATCTCGGTGATCACGCCTATGACGCGGCCATGCTGGTCAACCGGGTTGTAACGCGGCTGCGACAGTTGCTCGGCCTGCCTTACTGGTCGTTTTCCTCTTGGGCCAAGGTCAACGTCAAGAAGGCGGTGAACTTCATAGGCTCGTTCCAGACCATGCTTGCGGACGAGGCGCGCCGCTCGCATGTCGACGGCGTCATCTGTGGCCACATCCATCATGCCGTCATCGAGAATTTTGGCGATGTCCAGTACATCAACACCGGCGACTGGGTGGAAAGCTGCACGGCCGTGGTCGAGCATTTTGACGGCCGGATGGAAATCCTGACCTGGGCGCAGGTGCTGCCCGAGGCGACGGACGAGCCGTTTATCCCGTTGCTCATCGAAGACCGGGTAGGGCAGGCGGCATAGGCCGAGTTTCGTTTCGGTTCTGGGATCAATCGATTAGTCCAACCGGTTTCGCCCGGTTTTCGCCCATGTTAAGGGATCGATACGCGTTGCCGTCCGGCCGAGTGCAGCGTGATTGGATCGATTCATGTCCCTGCCGCCGCTTTCGCCCGAACAACTCGTCAAGCCGCGCCATTTCGAACTGCGCATGAGCCTGATCTTCGCGACGCTGTTCGTATCGCAAGGCACGCATCTGCCCTATTTTCCGCTCTGGCTGCAGGCGAAGGGCTTCGGCGCCGAACAGATCGCCGTGATCCTTGCCGCGCCGATGTTCTTGCGCGTCGTGACGACGCCTATGCTAACGGCATTTGCCGACCGGGCGAAGGACCGCGCCAACGTCTATATCGCGCTGGTCGCGGCAACGATGGCCATTTCGGCCGGCTATTTCCTGCCAGCGACTTACGCGATCGTGCTGGCCGTATCGCTGCTTTTGACGATCGTGTGGACACCGCATTCGCCAATGGCCGATTCGCTGGCGTTGTCTGGAGTGCGCCGCTTCGGCTCGAATTACACCGCTATGCGCAAATGGGGCTCGATCTCCTATCTCTGCGCCAATGTTGTGGGCGGTTTCATCCTGGCGGCGGCCGGAGCCAAAGCCGTGCCGATGATCATATTCGTGGCGCTTGCCGCAGCGCTTGTCGCAGCCCTGTTTGCGCCGCGCATGGGGCGGCCGCGCAAGGCCTCGCCGCTGTCGGCCGCAGAAATCCAGCATGCCGCGCCTAGCCTTTTCAATGCCTATTTCCTCTACTTCACCTTTGGTGTCGGCATCATCACCGCCAGCCACGCCTTCCTCTACGGCTTCGTCTCCATCTACTGGAAATCGATCGGTATCAGCGATTCCGTCGTCGGCCTGCTTTGGGCCTGGGGCGTGGTGTGCGAAGTCTGCATGTTTCTGTTTTTCAATCGCATTTTCGCCTCCGTATCCGTCGTCAAAGTGATGGTGATCGCCGGCATTGGTTCGATCGTGCGCTGGATCATCTTTCCACTGGTATGGCCGCTCGGTCTCGGCATCCCCGGCTTCTTCGCCGTGCAGTCGCTGCATTCGGTGTCTGTCGCAATGGTGCTGATCGGCCTGCAGAAGATGATCGCCGAGACTGTCTCCGAAGAGCGCACCGGCGCTGCGCAAGGCATCGCCTATTTCTTCAATGGCTTCTTCATGGCCGCTGTTACGCTTGCTTCCGGCCCGCTCTATGACCGTCTCGGCGTCGATGGGTTCCTTGTGATGATCCCGATCGCTATCGTCGGCCTCGTGCTGATCGGGCTTGCAGCGCGCTCAGCCCCACAGCGTCGTATCGGGCGGTGACACCAGCGATCCCTGGTAGACAAGGCCTGGCACCCGGTCGCGGGCCAGCAGCAGCGGACCGTCGAGGTCGACGAAATCGGCATCCTGTGCGAGTAACACCGCCGGCGCCATGGCCAGCGATGTGCCGACCATGCAGCCGACCATCACGCCGAATCCGAGCTCGCGGGCGCGATCGCGCAACACCAATGCGGCTGTCAGGCCGCCCGACTTGTCGAGCTTGATGTTGACGGCATCGTAGAGGCCGACAAGCGCTTCGAGGTTCTTTGCCTCGTGCACGCTTTCATCGGCGCAGATCGGCACGGGATGCGCGATATGGCGCAGGATCTCGTCATGACCGGCCGGCAGCGGCTGCTCGATCAGTGTGATGCCTTGTTCGGCGGCAAAGGCGAGGTTCGCAGCGATGTTGTCGTCGCTCCAACCCTCATTGGCGTCTAGGATGATGCGGCTGTCGGGCGCCGCTTGCCTGACCGCGCGGATGCGGGCGATATCGTTGTCGCCACCGATCTTGACTTTGAGCAGCGGCCGCGCCGCATTGGCGCGGGCCTGCGCCGCCATCGCCTCCGGTTCGCCGAGCGACAGCGTATAGGCCGTCTCAAGGGCCCTTAAGGGAACTGCATCTATCGCATCCGCCACCGGTCTTCCGCTGATCTTTGCCTCCAGGTCCCACAGGGCGCAGTCGATGGCGTTACGGGCCGCTCCGGCCGGCATGGCATCGAGCAGGCCGGTTCGGCTGATGCCGCCAGCGATCCGGCCGCGCATGGCCTCGATCGCCTCCCGGACGCCGTCCATGGTCTCGCCATAGCGCTTGTAGGGAACGCATTCGCCACGGCCGGTGTGGCCGCCCTCGCTGATCGTGCAGGCGATCACCTCGGCTTCGGTCTTGGAACCGCGCGAAATGGTGAAGGTTCCGGCGATGGGAAAACGCTCGGCCTCAACCGAAATGACACGCACCATATTTTTCTGCTCCGGCTATGCGACAAGCGTCGTCGGCAAATCGACAGGTCAGACCCGTCAGGCTAAACAGGACGCCATGTTGACCATCGGCAAGCGCGACGCAAGCGGCACGACCGCGGGGGAGGCTGACCACGAACCGCGCGTGGCGATCGGCGAGGAGGACGGCGTTCTCGGCTGCGCTTTCTCCGGAATCTGGACGACACGGACCGTCGCACTGATCGACGCGGAGATGCGCAAGATCGAGAAGCGAAGCGGTTTCAAGATCTTGGCGCTCGATCTTTCCAACATCGAGAAGATGGATACCGCCGGCGCCTGGCTGATCGACCGGCTGGTCAGCGCCTTCGAGAAGAAGGGCGTCAAGATCCAGATGCAGGGCCAGAGCGAGATCGCTTCGATCCTGCTCGACGCGGTGGGCGAGGCTGTTCGGCGCGAACCCGAATCCGGTCCAGCGCGGCCGCCCAACATCGTCATTCGCGCGCTGGAGGCGGTTGGCCGGCGCGTCTACGAGATGCGCGACGATTTCCTCGCCTCGATGAACATCCTCGGCGCCACCATCCGCGGTGCTCAGATGAAGCTCGGGCGCGGTCATGCCGTCAATCCTGCGGCGATCTTCAACCAGATCGATCGCATGGGCGTCGGCGCCATTCCGGTGGTGGTGCTGATGTCGGCGATCGTCGGCGCCATCGTTGCCCAGCAAGGCGCCTACCAGCTCAGCTATTTCGGGGCCGACATCTTCGTCGTCGACCTCGTCGGCGTGCTGATCCTGCGCGAGCTTGGCGTGCTGATGACGGCGATCATGATCGCCGGCCGCTCCGGCAGCGCGATCACCGCCGAGATCGGCTCGATGAAGATGCGCGAGGAGGTCGACGCACTGAAGGTCATCGGGCTCAACCCGATCGGCGTCCTGGTCTTTCCGCGGCTCGTGGCGCTGGTCATCGCCTTGCCGTGCTTGACCATCATCGCCAATTTCGCCGCACTCGGCGGTGGCATCCTGGCCGCGTGGCTCTATTCCGACATCCCGCCGGCTGCTTTCATCGACCGGTTACGCGTTGCCATCGACCTCAGCACGATCTTTTCCGGCCTGATCAAGGCGCCATTCATGGCGATGATCATCGGCACGATTGCCTCGGTCGAAGGCATGAAGGTCGGCGGCAGTGCCGAATCGCTCGGCCAGCACGTCACCGCCTCGGTGGTGAAGTCGATCTTCGTCGTCATCATCCTCGACGGGCTTTTCGCCATCTTCTACGCAGCGATCGAGTTCTGAGATGAACCTGCGAAGCCGGAAAAAGGTAAGTGCACTGGCGGACGACACGGGTGAGGGCGACATCGTGCTTTCCGCGCACGACATCAGCGTGTCCTTCGCCGACAAGCTTATCCTGGACAAGCTGTCGCTCGACATAAGGCGCGGCGAGATCCTTGGCTTTGTCGGCGCCTCGGGTGCCGGCAAGTCGGTTCTGCTGCGCACCATTCTCGGTCTGACGCGCAAGCAGTCGGGCACGATCAAGCTGTTCGGTGTCGATATCGAGAAAGCGAGCGATATGGAGCGGCTGCGCATCGACATGCGCCTTGGTGTGCTGTTCCAGCATGGCGCCCTGTTTTCGGCGCTGACGGTGCTGGAGAATGTCCAAGTGCCGATGCGCGAATATCTCGACCTGCCGCGAAAGCTGATGGACGAACTGGCATTGCTCAAGATCGAACTGGTCGGGCTGCCGCCCGATGCGGCGCAGAAATTCCCGTCCGAACTGTCCGGCGGCATGATCAAGCGCGCCGCACTGGCGCGGGCGCTCGCGCTCGACCCCGACATCGTCTTCCTCGACGAGCCGACGTCGGGCCTGGATCCGATCAGTGCGGCGGAATTCGACGAACTGGTGGTCAAGCTGCGCGACACGATGGATCTGACCGTCTACATGGTCACGCATGATCTCGACACGTTGTTCACGGCTTGCGACCGGGTGGCAGTGCTTGGCAACAAGAAGGTGCTGGTCGAAGGCACGATAGACGACATGCTGAAGAGCGAGGAACCGTGGGTAAAGTCCTATTTCCGCGGAAAACGCGCCCGGCAACTTGATCTTGCGGCGCGCGCATAGCCATAAGTGGGATAATGGAAACCAGAGCCAACTACGTCATTGTCGGCATTTTCACGCTGGCTGCGATCCTGGCGGCGTTTGCCTTCGTCTACTGGACGGCGGCGATCGGCGACAAGGGCGAGACGACGTTGCTGCGCGTGCGTATTCCGGGCTCGGCCTCCGGGCTTGGCCGCGGCAGTTTCGTGCTGTTCAACGGCGTTAAGGTCGGCGACGTCAAGCGCGTCTATATCGACGTCGACAATCCGACGGTTGCCATCGCTGACACCGAGATCGACCGCCTGACGCCGATCACCAAGTCGACGCAGGCCGATATCGGTCTCGCCGGCCTCACCGGACAGGCCAACATCGAGCTCAAGGGCGCCGACCCCAAGGAAGTAAAGCTCCTTGACCAGGCGGAAAAGGAAGGCAAGGTTGCCGAGATCGTCGCCAACCCGTCGGCGGTGACCAACCTTTTGCAGACAGCGCAGAACATCTTTACGCGCGCCGACAAGGTGCTGACCGAGCTCGAAGGCTTCACCAAGGACGTTCGCGGTCCGCTGACGCAGACCGTGCAGAATGTGCAGACCTTCTCGGATGCGCTGGCCAAGAATTCGGACGGCATCGACAAGTTCCTGTCCGCGGCCAGCACGCTGGCGGATGAGCTGAAAGGCGTTTCCGGCAAGCTCGATGGCACGCTGAAGGCAGCCGAAGGCCTTCTCAATGCCGTCGACAAGGACAAGATCAAGAGCATTGTCGCCAATGTCGATACGGTGACTGGGAACCTCAAGGAGACTTCGAAACAGCTCGACGGCGTGATCAAGAATGTGGATACCGCGGTTGGGTCCGTCAACGATTTCGCCAAGCAGACGCAAGGCACGCTGGCCAAGGTCGACGGCGTGCTCGACGGCATCGATCCGGCGCAGGTGCGCACGGCGCTCGCCAATATCCAGAAGGCCAGCAAAAACGCCGACAAGGCCGCCGCCGATATCGCAGAGGTGACCGGCAAGTTTGCCAACAGGGCCGACGACATCGACCAGACGATCAAGGATGCCAAGCAACTGGCGCAACGGCTCAACGACGCTTCGGTGCGTGTCGACGGCATCCTCGCCAGGGTCGACACCTTGCTCGGGTCGGGGCAGGCCGACGGCGTGATGGCCGATGCCAGGGCGACGCTGAAATCGTTCAAGCAGGTCGCCGACACGCTGAATTCGCGCCTTGGCGTCATCACCGACAATCTGGCGCGCTTCTCGGGCCAGGGGCTTTCGAATGTCGAGGCGCTGGTGCAGGACAGCCGCCGTTCGATCAGCCGCATCGAGGAGGCGGTGACCGATCTCAGCCGCAATCCGCAGCGCATCCTTTCGGGTGGCGATGGCGAGGTTCGGCAGTTCGATGGCAGGGCGCGGCGTTGACTTCGGCGTCGGCGCGCCCCAAGAACATGAGCCGCGAAAGCGGGTCGATCTTACGATCCGGGGACAACGGGGACCGCGCGTGAAGTCTGTGTGGGTGAAAACGGGCGGGTTGACATCGGCTGCGGCACTGCTTGCCCTGACGCTGGCCGGCTGCGCGGCGTTGGGCGGCAAGCCCGCGCCGCTCGATACGTTCGAGCTGTCGGCGCCTTCGGTCGACGCGCATGGCCACAGCCGCCGCCAGATCCTGATCGCGCAGCCGTCGGCGCTCAAGGCGCTGGACAGCCAGAACATCGTCATCAAGCCATCGGATCGCTCGATCCAGTATCTCAAGGGTGCGCAATGGGCCGACCGGCTGCCGCTGATCGTGCAGGCGCGGCTGGCCGAGACGTTCCAGCGTTCGGGCAGCTTTGCCGGTGTCGGCAAGCCGGGTGAGGGCCTGGCGATCGACTATCAGGTGATCGTCGAGATCCGATCCTTCGAGGTGCGCGTCGACGGCGGCGAGCATGCCGAGGTCGATCTGTTCGTGCGCATCCTCAACGACCGCAATGGCGAGGTGCGTGCTTCCAAGAGCTTCACCGCATCCGCGCTCGTTTCGGGCAGCGGCAATCCCGCCTATGTCAGCGCACTCGACAACGCGTTCGGCGATGCCGCCAAGCAGATCGTGGGCTGGACGGATTCGGTCATCTGATTTCCGTAAAGGCTTGATCGCACAGCACTTGTGACAGCGCTGATGCCCGAGGCACTGCGACGGGCGCCGCGCCGCAGACGTGCCAACAGCACAAATCGGTCGAAATGAAAAAGGCGGGAAATTTCCCGCCTTTTTGTTTGTTGCCCTATCGGCTGATCAATGCAGGCGGCCACTTGCATGGGCCAGCATGGTGTAGACTTTGCCGGTGTCCGAGGTCAGGTAGGTCTGCGCCATGATGTTGTCGCGGTCGTTGCGCGAGACATCCTTGAGCAGCTTCTCGAAATCGTCGCAGTAGCGGTCGACGGCGGCGCGGAACTCGGCTTCCGCCTGATACTTGCGGCGGATCTCGTCGAACGTCTGCTGGCCCTTCAGCGTGTAGAGCCGTCTTGTGAACACGTCACGCTCACCGCGCCGGTAGCGGTTCCACAACTCGATCGAAGCATCGTGGTCGATGGCCCGCGCGATATCGACAGAGAGCGAGTTCAGCGATTCCACGACATGCAGTGGCGAACGCTGCGCA
This sequence comes from Mesorhizobium sp. Root102, assembly GCF_001425625.1. Classification (GTDB taxonomy): domain Bacteria; phylum Pseudomonadota; class Alphaproteobacteria; order Rhizobiales; family Rhizobiaceae; genus Mesorhizobium. Next base: position 188,130 of record NZ_LMCP01000002.1, read on the forward strand.
GGTGCCGCGCGCGGCGCTTCAGCGGGCGCTGCGGGAGCTGCCGACCTCAGGTCCTCGTCGTTCGACGCCGCGGTCAGGAGATCACGCACCCAGCCGCCTTGCGGCGTGCGTGTATCACCACGCTGGCGCGGTGCCGCCTCGGCCGGACGCTCAAGGTCGAGCGTGCCGCGCAGTGCAGGGCCGCCCAATGGCGCCTGAGGCGTGCGCAGCTCCGGCTGCGGAGCCGGTGCGCGGCGCGCCGGCTCGGCAGCGCGTGCGGCCGGCGCTTGCGGCGCCGGACGCAGATTGCGTGGCTCGGACCCATCGCCGCCGCGGCCGGACTTGGCAACGATGTCCGAAAGCTCTTTCAAGGCGTTGATCTGCTCGGAAACGGCGCGGCGGATGGCCGAGGTCGATTCCTTGGCCTCTTCCGGCATCTCGATGACGCCCTTCTTGAGCTCGGCGCGGGTGAGATCAAGTTCGCTCTTGATCGAGCCCGCGGTGCGCCGCATCTCCTCGGTCGCATCGGCGAAGCGCTTGGTTGCCGAATCGACGACGTCGGTGATGGCGTTGCGGATCTTGTCGGCCGACTCCATCGTCTTGCCTTCGGCGTTCTGCAGCGTCTGGCCAACGAGATTTTCGAACGAGCGCATGACCCTTTCGAGATCTTCCGACTTCTTGACCAGGCCGACGGCGAGATCCTCGAGCGTCGACTGCCGTTCGAGCGTGTGTTCGAGGTTGCTCTGGGCCGAGCTCAACAAGTCCGAAGCGCTGGACAGCAGCCGGCTGTGTTCGTCGAACTTGGTGGCGATCGAGGCGACCTCACGCAAGGTGGACGACGATAGTTCCGTCAGCCTTGTCGTGTTCGAATCGACCAGTCGCGCCGAGCTGGCGAAGGTCTGCGCGGCCTTCTCCGTGGTGGCGGCGAAGCTTTGCGTGCTGCCGCTCAGGCGTTCATCGACCTGGCCGAGATTGACCGCGGCCTGCTCGATCAGCTGACCGAGCTGCGAGCTGGACTTGGTCATGCGGCCGATGAGGTCGGCGACGCTATCGGACAGCGACGAGCGGGCGCCTTCGACCGCCGACAAGGTCTCGGCGGTGCGGCTGGCAAGCGCGTCGACAAGTGCGGCATTTTGGCTGCGCAGCTTCTCGGTGGCGCGTTCGGTGACCTCTTCCATGCTCCTTTGCAGTTCCGAGCCGCCCTGGGCGAAGCGTTCGACCAAAGGCCGTGCGGTTTCGTCGAGGATCTTCGACATTTCGGCCGAACGCGCCGCGAGCATGGTGTTGAGTTCGCGGGTGTTGGCGCCGATCGTCTTGGCGGCATCGTTGGTGCTCTGGCCGATATGCTGGCCAACCGCGGTGAACGTCTCCGCGATCACATTGGCGCGCGAGACGAGTTGCGCCTCGGCATTCGACACCTGCTCGTTGAGCTTCTGGCCCATCGTCTCGGCCGTATGGGCGAGGCGGTTCTCAACGCCTGAGACCTGCTCTTCGACGCGGGCGGCCGCAGCCGCCGCGCTCGATGCGAGCCGCTCGTCAGCGCCGGTAAGCGCCTGCTCGATTTCGCGGGCATGCACGGCCATCTCCTGGCCGGTCCGCCTTGCGCGTTCGGCGACCCTTTGCTCGGTATCGGCAAAGGCGCCGACAATGGTCTCGGCATGCTCGCCGATCGTCGTGGTGCTGTTGGCGATGCGCGATACCAGACGCTGATCGGCATCATCGAAGATGCGGCCGATTTCCGAGGCACGGCTCGACAGTGCTTCCGAGCCTTCGGCGATGCGCGAGACCAGTTGCTGGTCGGCGGCATCGAAGATGCGGCCAAGGTCCGACGCGCGCGCGGCAAGCGCTTCGGCCGATTCGCCGATGCGCATGCCGAGCCGCTGGTCGGCGCCTTCGAAGTTGCGCAGGATGTCGCCGGCACGCGCGGCCAGCGACTGGGCCGTTTCGATGGCGCGGGCGACCAGCTTCTGGTCGGCGGCATCGAACGTGCCGGCAATCTCGCTTGCACGAGCTGCCAGATGGTCGGCGGTGTCCTGGGCCCGGGCGGTCAGCTGATCGGCGGTCTCCTGGGCGCGGGCGGCGAGCTTCTGGTCGGCCATGTCGAAGGCGCCGGCGATCTGGCTGGCACGGGCGGCCAGCTGATCCGCTGTTTCATGAGCGCGGGCCAGCAGCGAGCTGGATGTATCGTCAGCGCGGGCAAGCAAGGCGTTCGACGTATCTTCCGCACGGGCGTGCAGGCGACGGTCGGCGTCCTCGAACGTGCGGGCGATGTCTTCGGCCCGCGCCAGCAGGGCCGCAGAGGTCTGCTCGGCGCGCTCGGCGATCTTGCGGTCGGCGTCGCTGAACGCAGCGCCGGCCTGCTCATGCAGCGTGCTGGTGACTTCCAGCACCTTTTCGCGCAGGGCGCCGGCGACAAACACAGCGCTCTTCTCGAGCACGCCGCGGATGTTGTCGACACCTGTTGAAAGCGCACGCTCCATGGTGCCGGCGCGCTCCTCGATGATGCCGGTCTGACGGCTGAACGCCTGCTCGATCTTTTCGACATCCCCGGCGATTGCCGCGGAGATATCGGTGCTCCTGGCGGCGATCTGATCGATATGGCCCGACAGCGAGCGGTCGACGTCCCTGCGGGTCTCAGCGAGCTTGCCGAGATCCTCTTCCAGCGCGCGGGTCAGCATATTGCGACCTTCGGACAGCTTGCCGACATGTCCGGCAATGACGTCGTCGATCTCGCTGCGGCTTTCGGTGAGCTTCTGCAGATCAGCTTCCAGGGCGCGTTTGAGGATGTCGCGGCCCTCGGCCAGTTTCTCCACCTGACCGGCGACCAAACCGTCGATGCTGGAGCGGCTTTCGGCCAGCTTGGCCAGATCGGCTTCCAGCGCGCGCTTGAGAACGTCGCGGCCTTCGGCGAGCTTCTCGACCTGGCCGGCGACCAGACCGTCGATGCTGGAGCGGCTCTCGGCCAGCTTGGCGAGATCGTCCTCGAGTGCCTTCGACAGGGTCGAACGCTCCTGGACAAGCCTTTCCGCGTGGCTGTTGACAAGGCCGCCGACGTTCTCGAGGTCGGCCTCGAGTGACCTCGACAGTGTCGAACGATCCTGGGCGAGCCGTTCGGAATGGCTGTTGATCAGACCGCTGACGTTTTCGAGGTCGGCCTCAAGCGCTTTCGACAGCGTCGAACGATCCTGGACGAGCCTTTCGGAATGGCTGTTGACCAGGCCGTTGACGCTTTCGAGATCAGCCTCGAGCGCCCGGGCGAACTGTGCCCGGTCATCGACCAGTTTCTGCGACTGGTCGGCAATGGTCCCCTTGATCGCATTGAGGTCGGCTTCCAGAGCGCGCCGCAGGATGTCGCGGCCTTCCGCCAGCTTCTCGACCTGGCCGGCAACCAGCCCATCGATGCTGGAGCGGCTGTCGGCAAGCTTGGCGAGGTCGTCCTCAAGGGCCTTGGAAAGGGCGGAGCGATCCTGAACCAGCTTGTTCATGTGGTCGGCGATGACACTGTTCACATTCTGCAGGTCGGTTTCCAGCACCCGCGAAAGCTGCCCGCGATCCTCGGCCAGCTTTTCCGACTGGCTGGCGATGACACCCTTGATCGTGTTCAGATCGGATTCCAGCGCGCGCTTGAGAATATCGCGGCCTTCCGCCAGCTTCTCGACCTGACCGGCGACCAGACCGTCGATGCTCGAACGGCTTTCGGCCAGCTTGGCAAGGTCGGCTTCAAGGGTCTGCGACAGCAGGCTGCGGTCCTCGGCCAGCCGTCCCGAATGGCTTTCGATCAGGCCGCGTATGCCGGACAGATCGTTGTCGAGCGAATGGGAAAGCTGCGTGCGGTCCTCCGCCAGTTTGGCGGAATGGGTTTCAATGAGGCTCTTGATGCCGATTATGTCGTTTTCCAACGCCTTGGCGAGCACGGCGCGGCCCTCGGCGATCTTTTCCACCTGACCGGCGACGAGACCGTCGATGCTGGCCCGGCTGTCGGACAGTTTGCCGAGATCTGCTTCCAAAGCGCGCGACAGGATGTTGCGGCCCTCGGCGAGCTTCCCGACGTGCCCGGCAACCATTTCGTCAATGATCGTACGAGCTTGCACCAGTTTTCCGGAGTCTTCGTTCAAGGCAGTGGAGAGCCTGTTGCGGCCCTCTTCCAGCCTTTCGAGATGGCTGCCGAGCGACGCATCTATGGCTGCCCGCGATTCATTGACCTTGCGCAGGTCCTCTTCGAGAGCGCGCGAGATCAGGCTACGGCCTTCGGCCAGCTTCTGCACCTGGTTGGTCACCGCCGCATCGATGCCGGCGCTGCCCTCGGCGAACTTCGCCAGGTCGGCCTGCATCGCCTCGGCCATGCGCTCGCGGCTTTCGGACAGCTTCCTGCTGTGGTTCTCGACGGCTTCCTCGATGCCGACGCGGGCGTCGGCGAGCCGCTGGATGTCGCTGTCGAACGAACGCGACACGACGTGACGGGCAGCTTCCATGCGCCCGGCGAAGTCGCTGGCGCGGGCTTCGAGCATGGAGGAGGTCGAGGTGACGATGTCGGCCATGTCGGCGCCGATCTGGGTCTTGCCCTGATCGATCATCGCCGACAGGGTATCCTTGCTCTCGGCAAAGGTATGGGCGATTTCGCGGGCGCGCTCGACCAGCGTCTCGTTGATCTGGCGGGCGCGGGCCTCGAGTGCCGCATTGAGCTTCTGCGTTCCGGTGTCCAGCGCCTCGGCGCGGGTCTGGAATTCGCTGATCAGCGCCTGGCCGCGTTCGGCGAGTGTCCGCTCGATGCCGTTGAGGCTGGCCTCGAATTCGGAATTGAGGGTGCGCGCGGCACCGCCAAGCAGCGACACCATGCCTGTGGTGCGATCGTCGAGCAGATCGGTCAACGACCGCGTCAGGCCATCCGTGGTGTCCGTCAGCTTGGCAATGCGGGTGTCGAGAAGGCTGGCGAAGGCCTCGCCCGAGGTCGACAGACGGTCGGTGATCGAATCGAGCCGGCCTTCGACCGAATCGAAGATCGACATCGAGCTTTCGTTGATGCGGTCGATCAGCGTGTCGCCGGAATTGGTGATCGTCATCGACAATTTGGTCGATGCATTGAGGATCGAGTCACGGATGATGTCGGAGGCGGCGCCGATCTCGTCCTTCAGTGTCTCGTGCGCACCGGTGATCGAGGCGCGGACGCGCTCGGCATGGGTGACGACGGCTTCGCGCTCGCTGCCGAGTCCGTCGACGAGCGAACGGATACGGGATTCATTCTCGGAATAGGAGCGTTCGATCTGGTTGACTTCGCTGTGGACCAGCGTTTCCAGCTCGACGGCGCGGGCAAGCGTGCGTTCAATGCCTTCGCCCATGGCCGCGACCTCGCGACGAACAGCCTGGCCGATCATCATGACGCGATCCTGGGCAAGGTTTTCCGGCTCGGTCAGGCGAAAGGCCACTTCGGTCATCGACTGGGCGGCGATGCGCATTTCCTGGGCGCGGCGAATCATTGCCGCGAAGGCCCAAAACAGGATGACGGGCACGATCGCCGCGACGGCGAGGCCGATCAGCTCCGGACGGGCAAGGAACTGGTCGAGCGTACGGATTCTCCAGATGCTCGGTCCGAAAAGGAGGTTGGCCAAGCCGCCGGCGCCGGCGAACCAGGCGAGCGAAACGAAGGCAACCACCCAGTAAATGGTGTTCGAGGCACGCCTGTTGAGGGTGTGCAGAAGCGTCTTGTAGTCCTTCTGGCGATCGTCATTGGCCGGCGCGAAACCCGCGGGCTGGGCGCCATTGCGTGATTCCACGGGGCGCAACTCGGCAGGCTTGGCCTTTGGCGCGGGTTTTGCGGCCTGGTTCTGATTGACCACGGGCTCTGGCTTCTGATTGCGTCCCTCGCGCGCCAGCTCATCGGCGGCCTGGGATATCTGCGCTTCCAGATCCTCCATCGAAGCCGCGATGTCGAGGTCGCCGCTGCCGACATCATTGCTGAGGTCGAGATCGAGCGCCTTTTCCAGTTCCCTGGCTACATCGCTGTCGAGAGTTCTCGTCGTCGTTGGTTTCTTTGCCATGCCTTCGCTACCCTGTACTAGCTGCCGCGGGCTTATAATTTTGTTTGTCGTACCACGCGCAGGAGGCTGAAAATGGACCCCTCGTATCGTAATGACACAGGGGGGTAAAGAAAACATGCATTCCGCGAGATACGTAAAACTTTAAATATAGGGTTAACGCAACCGTGATTTGGGCGCCGTTTTGGCAACATTTTTCCGGGCCATTCATTAACCCGTTGTCCATTGGATTCGCCTAGGCTTTTTGGGCGATCGAAGAAACGGAGTTCGAGTTCATGCGTGGCGAAAGCGGCATTGCCTTCTCAATGCCCGGAGGCGACGTATCCGGACCTAGGCGGTCACGGCCGGTCGATTTGGCACACCTTGCCCGCCAGACCATGGGCGACCGCAGCCTCGAGCAAGAGGTGCTGGCGCTGTTTGTACAACAGGCGCTGTCGGTGCGCGACAAAATACTGGATGCCGACATCAAGGACCGGCTTCTGCTGGCGCATGGGCTGAAGGGTTCGGCACGGGGTGTCGGTGCCTTTGCCATCGCCGATTGCGCCATCGAGATCGAGCACCGGCCGGAAGACAACCAGACGCTCAGGCGGCTCGGCACGCTGATCGACGAAGTGCGCGATTTCATCGCCGCCATCAGTCGCTGAATCCCACGCCAAACCCGGTTTGCGGAAATACGTCACGGAGCGACGCTTTCGCGCGGCAGTTGACTTGCTCGCCGGAGTGATTATCTCGGCTGAGACTCCCTTCAGGTGACAAATGACCAAGCTGACTTTCATCGCCCATGACGGCACACATTTCGACATGGACGCCGAGAACGGCTCGACGGTGATGGAGAACGCGATTCGCAACGCCGTGCCCGGGATTGAGGCGGAATGCGGCGGTGCCTGCGCCTGTGCTACCTGTCACGTCTATGTCGACGAAGCATGGACGGCTGAAGTCGGCGAGCCGGAAGCGATGGAAGAAGACATGCTGGACTTCGCCTACGACGTCCAGCCGAACTCACGGCTGTCGTGCCAGATCAAGGTGCGCGACGCGCTGGACGGTCTCATTGTGCGGGTGCCCGCCCGCCAGGGCTGAGACACCGGTTTTTTGCCGGCTGCTGCTTGGCAGCGGCGGATCGCTCATGCAGTGTCTCGACAACACACTACAGCGCCCGCGCGTCCGCTGGGCGCACAAGGACGCTGTAGTGGTTCTATTTGGCGCATGATCCTTTCCGAAAATCGATTGCGATTTTCGGGGTCATGCACAGCGAGGCATGGCATGACCGGCACCATCACCACAGACGTCCTCATTGTAGGGGCAGGGCCAGTCGGCCTTTTCGCGGTGTTCGAACTCGGCCTGTTCGACATGAAGTGCCACCTGATCGACATCCTCGACCGGCCGGGCGGCCAATGCGCGGAACTCTATCCGGAAAAGCCGATCTACGACATTCCCGGCTGGCCTTCGATCTCGGCGCAGGGGCTGGTCGACAAACTGCTTGAGCAGATCGCGCCATTCAAGCCTGATTTCACCTACAACCGAATGGTTTCCAGTCTGGAAAAGCTGGAGGACGGCAGTTTTCGCGTCACCACCGACGAGAACGAGGTGTTCGAGGCCAAGGTGGTGGTAATTGCCGCCGGCGGCGGCTCGTTCCAGCCCAAGCGTCCGCCGATTCCGGGCATCGAGCCCTATGAAGGCAAGAGCGTCTTCTATTCGGTGCGCCGGATGGAGGATTTTCGCGACCACGACCTCGTCATTGTCGGAGGCGGCGACTCGTCGCTCGACTGGACACTCAACCTGCAGCCGGTGGCAAAGAGCGTGACGCTGGTGCACCGGCGGCCCGAGTTCCGTGCCGCCCCCGACAGCGTCAACAAGATGTATGCGATGCAGGAGATGAAGCAGCTGAAGTTCCAGGTCGGGCAGGTGACCGGATTGACCGGCGCCGACGGCCAGCTGTCATCGGCCAGCATCAAGGGGCCGGATGGTGATGTCGAGGTGCCCTGCACGCGCATGCTTCCGTTCTTCGGACTGACCATGAAGCTCGGCCCGATCGCGGAATGGGGCCTCAATCTTCACGAAAACCTCATTCCGGTGGATACCGAGAAGTTCCAGACATCGGTGCCCGGCATCTTCGCCGTCGGCGACATCAACTGGTATCCGGGCAAGCTGAAGCTGATCCTGTCGGGCTTCCACGAGGTGGCGCTGATGGCCCAGGCCGCCAAGCGCATCATCAGCCCCGGCGAACGTATCGTCTTCCAGTACACGACCTCGTCGACCAGCCTGCAGAAGAAGCTCGGCGTGGTGGAAGCTTCCTGAGGCGCGTCGCTTTGCATCGAATTCAGTCGACGCGTTTTACGTCTTTTGTCAGTCGGCCAACACTGGAGCTTCTGGACGGCCGCGCAGCGGCTTTTCCGGCATCATCACGAGCGCGACGAGCGCCATGACCAGCATCGCGGCCGCGGCAAAGAAGATCATCGCGAATGCCAGTGCCTCGACGGTGGTGCTGGTCGCCTGGGTGCCTTCTCCGGCAAGCGGCAGGCCGTAGCCGAGCGCGACCGCACCAAGGATGGCGACGCCAAGCGCGCTGCCCAAAGAGCGAAGGAAGGTCAATACGCCGGTGGCGACGCCCAGATGGGCCTGATCGACGGCATTCTGAACCGACACGGTGGCAACCGGAAATGTCGTGCCGCTGCCCAGGCCGATGCAGGTCGTCAGAATCTCGACGATCAGCAGCGAAGCATGTCCCGCCACAAGGCTGAGTATGCCGAGGCACAGGATGGCGAAGGTCACCCCTATCATCGCGATCCGCTTGTAGTGAACGAACCGGGAAATCGTGCGGCCGCTGAATGTCGCGCCCGCAACGGTACCGAGCATGAGCCCAAGCATGGCGGTTCCCGATTCACTGGCCGAAAGCCCGAGGATGGACTGCAAGTAGACCGGCAGGTAGACCGCGAGCCCGATATTGGCGGCCTGCAGCAGGAACAATGACAACGTGCCGGCAAGGACGATCGGGTTGCCAAGCACTTCGAGCGAGATCAGCGGTTCGGCCGCGCGCAGCAGCCGCAACGCAAAGGCGCTCCAGATGACCGCTGAACAGGCGAGCAGCCCGAAGATTTCGCGTGACAGCCATGGATATTCGCTGCCACCCCAGTTCAACGCCAGCAACAGCAAGGCGGTGGCCGCGACGAGCAGCAACGCACCGAGGCCGTCGATGCGATGGTGTTTTGCAGCGATCGGCAGCTTTCTCAGCGGCTTGTTGATGATGGCCATGGCGAAGAGACCAAGCGGAATGTTGATCCAGAAGATCAGCGACCAGTGGAGATGCTCGGCGAAGGTGCCGCCCAAAAGCGGGCCTGCGATGCTGGCGACCGCCCAGGTTCCCGCGATCCAGGCCGAGTAGCGCGCGCGCTCGCGCGGCGGCACGAGGTCACCGATCACGGTCTGTGCCAGCGCAAACAGGCCGCCGCCACCGGCGCCCTGAATCGCGCGGCCGACGATCAGGATCAGCATGTTAGGCGCCATGGCGCTAACCAGGGAACCGGCAAGGAAGATGAGAATTGCGGCGTAAATCGTTGGCCGGCGACCATAAACGTCCGATATCTTGCCATAGAGCGGCGCCATCGCGGTGGCGGTCAACAGGTAGCCGGTCACGATCCAGGGCAGATATTCAGCATGGCCGAGCAGGCGAGCCATGGTCGGCATCGCTGGCGCGACGATGGTCTGGTCAAGCGCGGCCAGGAGCATTGACAAGAGTACGCCACCGATGATGGCGTTCTTTTCGCTTTCGCTGAGAGGCGCGTCGGTCTTCACCACGGTCTGACTATCGACAGCCTGGTCCATGATCGTTCATCCGTAAGCTTGCGATTTGACCGGCGCTGTTCAGCCGTTCCGGTCCTTTGACCGTCTTGATCGCATTGGCGTTTTGAACTCGCGCTGGCGAGCCTGATATATGTCGTCCCATATAGGCCGATTTCGACAGGGGCTCGAAAGTTTTTCAAAGCTGGCACTACGCTTCGGCGAATTTGGCTTCGTCAGTTCGAGTGCGTTCAGGCCGGTGGCCGTTGGCCGCTGCCGATGCGCTCCATCCGGTAGCGCAGCAGCCTCAGGATGCGGCTTTCGAAATTGGCGCTTTCGACACGGTCGAACTGGATCTGGGCCCGGTCGTGCTTGGCAAGAACGGCCGCGGTGATTGCGGCGGCTTTGGCTTTGGCGGCGTCGCAGTTTTTTTGCGGGTAGGTGGCCTTCAGGGCCTTCTCGAGTTCGCCGCCATGGTTCTTGGCGATCTCGACATGGCGCTCCTCATGGCGCTTGATGTCGGCGGACAGCGTATCCCAGAACAACTTGACATCGGCATCGGCCTTGCGCGGGCGGCGCCACTCGGGAAGGATCACCTTCACCTTGACGGTCACCACAGCGTCGGCGATCCGGCAGGAGTTCGATGTCTGCGCATAGCTGATACGGGTGGTGAAGGCCATCTGGGTGGCGCCCGGGTGTCGCGCGCCCGTGCTTTTCACCTCCGGTCCGCGTTTGGAAAGCTGTGCCTCGATGTCTTCCAGCGTACTGCCGCCAATAGCGAAGTAGCTGTACGTCTTGACGAGATTGGCCGCACCCGCCGGGAGCGGGGTCACGGCGAGCAGCAGCGCGCAAGCCAAGGATTGTTTCATGCCAGGCATGGATCGTTTCATCATGTTGCCTCTTCGACCACCTTGCGTTACGGCCGTTGCCGGCGCAACGGAATTGATCCGCCAGGGATCACACATGGTGACGAGCAATGACGGCTAGGCGATGGCAGTTGGCGCATGGACGCCATCTCGACCTTGGCGGCAAGGCCGTGGTTGTCGGCATCCTCAATGTCACGCCCGACAGCTTTTCCGACGGCGGCCTGTTCGACGCCGCCGAAAAAGCGCTGGTCCAGGCACGGCGCATGATCGGGGAAGGGGCGCTGGCCGTCGATGTCGGCGGAGAATCGACCCGCCCAGGTGCTGCCGCGGTGTCGGCCAGCCAGGAACAGGCCCGCATCCTGCCGGTGATCGAAGCGCTGGCGAGCACCAAGGAGGTGCTGATTTCGGTCGACACCTATCGCGCCGACACCGCCCGGCTTGCGGTTGCCGCCGGCGCGCATATCGTCAACGATGTCTGGGGCTTGCAGCGCGAACCCGACATTGCGCGTGTCGCGGCCGATACCGGCGCCGGGCTTGTCATCATGCATACGGGGCGAGATCGCCAGAAGCTGCCGGACGTGATTGCCGATCAGCTGGCGTTCCTGCGGAAATCGCTCGAAATCGCCCACCAGAACGGCGTTGCCGACGATCATATCGTGCTCGATCCCGGATTCGGCTTCGCCAAGGAGACGGCGGAGGAAAATCTCGACCTGATGGCGCGCTTTTCGGAGCTGCATACGCTCGGCTTGCCGCTGATGGCTGGAACGTCTCGAAAACGCTTCATCGGCACGGTCACGGGTCGCGATGCGGCCGACAGAGGTGTTGGAACAGCGGCGACCAGCGTCATCTTGCGGCTCAAGGGCGCCGATCTGTTTCGCGTCCACGATGTCGCATTCAACGTGGACGCATTGGCACTCGCGGATGCTATGCTGGCACGTCAAACCGACCGGGCGAGAAACTGAGCGATGTATGTCATCCGTATGAAGAACTGCGCTTTCTTTGCCCGGCATGGCGTGCTGGACGAGGAGGAGAGGCTCGGCCAGCGCTTCTACGTCGATGCCGCTCTCACCGTTGATCCCGGCCGGGCGCTTGTCGAGGATTCCATCGAGGATACCGTCAACTACGGCATTGCGTTCACGGTGATCGAAAAGATCATCACCGGGCAGCGCCGTTTTCTGATCGAGTCCCTGGCGCTCGAAGTGGCCCGGGCGCTAACCGCGCGTTTTCCGCAGATCAAGAAAGCCGAGATCACGGTGCGCAAGCCGAATGCCCCGGTGCCCGGCGTGCTCGATTACGTCGAGGTGACCGTTGTCTGGCCCGAATAGCACGGTCTATCTCAGCCTTGGCGGCAATCTTGGCGACCCGGCGAAATCGATGGGTGCGGCGCTGCGCATGCTGGATGCCGACGCTCATACGCGTATCACCGGCGTCTCTTCGCTCTATCGTACGCCGCCCTGGGGCAAGCTCGATCAGCCTGACTTTCTCAACGCGGCTGCGGCAATCTCCACCGGACTTGCACCGCGCGCCTTGCTCGACCTCTGCCTCGATGCCGAACGCAAGCTGAAGCGGGTGCGCGAGGAGCGCTGGGGGCCGCGACTGATCGACATCGACATTCTGGTGTTCGGCGACCGCGTCATTCACGAGACCGGGCTGGAGGTGCCGCATCCGCGCATGCTGGAGCGCGCCTTCGTGCTGGCGCCGCTGGCCGAGATCGCGCCCGACCTGGTTGTCGGTGGCCGCAGCATCACGGACCGGCTGGTCTCCGTCGACACGTCCGGCATCGAGCGCTTGTCGTCCGGCCGGGACTGGTGGCTGGCCTGATTTCTGGATGAGGCGGCAGCCGAACTTCAGCCCGAGAATCCGCCGCCTTCCAGGAACGTTTGCTCCTGCGGCGTGGTTTCGCGGCCAAGCATTTTGTTTCGGTGCGGAAAACGACCGAAATTCTGAATGATATCACGATGTTCGACAGCATACTTGAGATAGGGTTCGGCCCTGGCCCGCGTCAGCTCGACCGAAATGTCCTGGTCGGCGAGCAGTTCGGAATGCTCGTATGGCAGGTAGAGGAAGACGCGGATTTCTTCCTCGAGCGCCAGATCATGGCCGGCCGCGATCGCCTTGGCGGCAAAATATCTAGCGAGCGGGTCGGTCGCGTACATGTGGCCGGTGCCGCGAAAGCAGTTGCGCGGGAACTGGTCGAGCAGGATCATCAGCGCCAGCGCACCTTCGGCATGCTCCAGCCAGCCGTCGCATTCACGCCGCGCAGCGGCGTAGTGCAGATCGAGAAAGCGCTCGCGGAAGTCGGCATCGAATGCCTCGTTCTTCTCGAACCAGGCATCCTCGCCGGCATCGCGCCAGAATTTGGTGACCGACAGGGCTCTGCTGTCCAATTCCATGCCTGATTCCTTGCTCAGTCGGCGGGTTCGGATTTGTGCAGCACGCCCGCGGTCTCTTCGTTGAGCGCCTGACCAGGGCGGCGCGGCGTGGAGAGCGGTGTCGGAATCGGCGTGCCGATATTGCCCCTCAGGAAGCGCTGTCCGGCGCGAATGCCTTCGGCGAGCTGGGTTTCGAAGCGGTCGGTGTCGCGGCGTCTGACGTCTTCGATCGTTTCAGCCACGTCTTCGGGATCGACACCCAGCGATTCCAGGGCCGAGCCGCCGAAAACAAGGGCAGATTCGAAGGTTTCACGCAGTTGGTAATCAACGCCGGCGCGAATGAGCTGCAGCGCGGTACCACGATCGAAAGCGCGTGCCAGCACGGTGAGCAAAGGAAACTCAGCCTTGACGAGTTCCGCGATGCGGACGGCGGCATCGGCCTTGTCGACGCAGATCAGCACGGCGCGCGCCCGGCCGGCGCCGGCGGCATGCAGGATATCGAGCCGCGTGCCATCGCCATAGTAGACCTTGAAGCCGAAATCGGCCGCCGCCTGGATCATTTCGACATCATTGTCGATGATCGAGACGTCGATGCCGCGCAACAGCAGCGGCTGGCTGGCGATCTGGCCGAAGCGGCCGAAACCGATGACCAGCACGCTACCGGTCAGGCCATCGGCGACATCGACGCCGTCGAGCGACTGCTCGTCGCGCGGCGTCAGATAGCGCAACGCGATGATCGCCAGTGGCGTCAGTACCATGGAGATGATCACGATCGCCGTGAGCGTCGCGTTGGCGTTGCCGTCGATGATGCCGACCGCCGCGGCCGCCGAATAAAGGACAAAGGCGAATTCGCCGCCCTGCGCCATGAAGACCGCGCGCTCCAGTGCTTCGCGGTGGCCGGTTTTCAGGATGCGGGCGACGATGTAGATGCCGAACGCCTTCATCACCATGTAGGCGACGACATAGATGGCGATCAGCCGCCAGTTCTCGACCACCACATGCAGGTCGAGCGACATGCCGACGGCAAGGAAGAACAGGCCGAGCAGGATGCCGCGGAAAGGTTCGATGTCGGCTTCGAGCTGATGGCGGAAGGTCGATTCGGACAGCAGCACGCCGGCCAGGAATGCGCCCATCGCCATCGACAAGCCGCTGAGCTGCATGGCGAGCGCAGATCCGAGAACGACCAGAAGTGCTGCCGCCGTCATCACCTCGCGGGCACGGGCATCCGCCAGGATGCGGAAGAACGGATTAAGCAGATACCGGCCGGCCACCACCAGGCCGACGATCGCGGCGAGGCCGATGCCAACCTCGGTCAGCCGCTCCGAAAGGCTGGTGTCAGCGCCACCGGGCGCCAGGAACGCGATCAGGGCCAGCAGCGGCACGATTGCCAGGTCCTCAAGCAGCAGCACCGACACGATGCGCTGGCCTTTTGGCGCAGCGATTTCGCCGCGTTCCTCGAGAAGCTGCATGACGATCGCGGTCGAGGTCAGCACGAAGCCGGCGCCGGCGACGAAGGATTGCGCGATTGGAAACCCTCCCGCCACGCCGACACCGGTCAGCAGCAGCGCGCAGACGCCGACCTGCAGCGCGCCGAGGCCAAAGATCTCGCTGCGCAGGCTCCACAGCCGCGACGGCTGCATTTCCAGCCCGATGATGAAGAGGAACATCACCACGCCGAGCTCGGCGACATGAAGAATGGCTTCCGATTCGGAAAAGACGCGGAGGCCGAAAGGGCCGATGACCACGCCTGCGGCCAGATAGCCGAGGATCGAGCCGAGGCCCATCCGCTTGAAGATCGGAACGGCGACGACGCCGGCCGCAAGCAGCGCCACCACTTGAACCAGATCGCTGCTCGATGCCTCTACCGCCATGCCGCCATTCCGCTCGTTCGAGGACCGATTCCGATTTTCGGGTTTGTGTGACAAGGGGCGAGGATAGGGGCTTCGGCGGGCATCGAACAGCCCGAATCCGGATCGCCGGCGATGTTGCAGGCGCGATACACAAGTTGACACCGCGAACACGTTGCATCTTGCCACAATCGAAGGCTAAGGACGCTCGGCTTCGGCCATTGGAGGGTGAGCGACGATCAAGTTGCGCCCTTTTGAGGAGTTGACTGACATGAAGAAGTTTTTGTTTGTTGCCGTCGGCCTGGCGGTGCTTGCCGGTTCGGCTTGCTCGAAGGCACCTGAGTGCACGGCGGAGATCGCGACCAAGAAGGCGCAGGACATGGCAGCCGCGCTGCAGGAAGCGATCACCAAGGACCCGTCCAAGGCGGCTGATCTGACCGCCAAGGTCCAGGCGGTGACAACCAAGTATCAGGGCGCCACGACGTTGGCCGACGCCTGCAAGGCCTATGACGAAGTGACGGCCGCGATCAAGGGCTAAGCGCCTGATTCTACCGGTTCAAACGAGGCGGCGACCGTTGGGTCGCCGCCCTTTTATTTGAGTTGTTCAGTTCGGCGCGATGGAGCCGACTTCGACGGCGTCGACGCGCTTCAGGCTCATGCCGATCACCGGCACCAACTGGTCGTCGACGCGCACGGCAATGGTCACCGTCATCGAATTGTCGTCGGGGATGCGAGCCTGCATGACGCCGCGCAACTGGTTGCGGTTGATGGTGAAGACCACCTTGCGGGCATCGACCACGTTGCCACCGATGATGTCGAGGCCGGAACCGGTCGCGCCACCCATGAAGCTGCCCTTGTAGCCCTCGCGGCCCTTGCGCTCGATCTTGGCCGACATCTGCTGGGTGAACATGCCGACCCGGCAGCCGCCGTCGAGCGACATGCCGACCTTGCCGCCCGGTGTCGAGCCGGTGAAGCTGCAGTTGAACTTGGTGCCCTTGTACTTGCCGGCGACGATTTCGCCGGGACCGATCCATTTCCCTTCGGCCGACTGGAAGAATTGCTTGTCCGGCTCCGCAGCGGAGGCCGCTCCGGCAATGCCGACAAATGCTGTGATCACGGTTGCCAAGGGCAGAACGCTGGATAGTATTACACTTTTCATCGACGACACCCGGCAACAAAGAGGCTGTTTGGAACCCGTCTGACCATGAACAAGATTGGTTAATGCTTCGTCACTGCGCGGCCGCCGCAAGGCAGTCCGGTGACAATTCCGAAGGTCCAACCGCTCCAGCCCGGCTCACTTGCCGGACGGGGTTGTTTCACCATCTTTCCTGGTTGCAAACGATGTCAGTGCCGAGAGGAAATCGCCTAGTCCGGGACGCCTCGCGGCGCTGAAGGGCAGGGGGCGCGCCGTCTCCATCGCCGCGATGCCGATGCGCGCCGTCATCATACCGTTGACGACGCCCTCGCCAAGCTTGGCCGAAAGGCGCGCCGCCAGGCCGTGGCCGACGATCTGCTGGACGAAACTGTCGCCGACCGCGATCGAGCCGGTAACCGCCAGATGCGCCAGCACGCTGCGCGCCAAGCGGAAGAAGCCCAACGTTCCCGGCCGTCCGCCATAGAGCTCCGAGAGGCGGCGAATGAGCCGCCCGGCCTCGAACACGACATAGGCAACATCGACAAGCGCGCGCGGGCTAACCGCCGTCACCAGCGAGACGCGTTTAGCGGCCTCGAGAATCATTATCTTTGCCCTCGCATCGAGGGGGCCTAGAATTTCAGCCTCGGCCAGGCGCACGAGATTGCCGCCGTCGATGATTTCACCGCGCAGTTCGGCCAGCGCGCGCCGGCCGGCCGCGGTCTCGGGTTTGGCCGCGACAAAGGCCGACAGTTCGTCGACGACCGATTGTGCCGCCTTGGGATCGTCACGCGCGATCGCATCGAGTGCCCGCTTCTGCAGTTTTTCGACCTCGGCTAGGCGGGCGATGGCCAGAAATTCGCGAATCAGGATCACCACAAGCGCCAGCACGGCGATGGCGGCCATGCCCGCGGCCAGCCAGCCCAGCCATTCGGCGCGCGCAAAGAGGTCGCGTATGAGCTGGTCGGTCCACAGGCCGACAGCCAGCGAAACCAGCACGCCGAAGGCGCCGAAGAAGATGCTGCCGAGCAGCGAGCGTTTTTTGGGGGCGATGGTCGGTGGCGGCTCGGCGGCGATGATGTCGGGCTCGTCGAAGACGTCGACTTCCGCCGGTATGACCGTCGCGACATCGGTCTTCATCGTGCGGGGTTTGCGCTGGGTGTCTGGCTGGACACGGGTACCGGCCTGGGCATGGCGCTGCTCAGGGGGCTCCTGTCTCGGTGTGGCTTCCGGCTCGATGCGGAATGCCGCCGGCTTGCGGGGCGCGGTCATGCCAGATGATCTCCGATCAGGAACTGCAAGGCACGGTCGAGCCTGATGTGCGGCAGCGACAGCGTAACGCCTTCGACCGTGCGTTCGAGCTTTGGTGGACGGAAACGGACGAAGCGGATTGCCGGGTCCGCGGAGTCCTGCCTGCGATCGGCTCCCGAAATATCGAAAACCGCGTCAATATTCTCCGGTAAGTCACCGGGAAATATGGCTGTTTCCGTCTTTCCATCAAAGGTTTCGCCGTTGATCTTCTCGCTGGCGATCGGCGTGCCGATGATGACGGGAAGCGTCTCCCGGCCTTGCTTGACGGTGCCTTCGCGTGTTGCGCGCACCGCTGCCAAGGCGACCACATCGACATCGGCGCCGGTGAAGTTCGCTCGCGCCACGGCGCGGTCGGCAAGCCGCCGCACGATCGCCTGCAAGCGGTCATGGCTTTCGTGGTGCAGGTGGTCGGCTTTGGTCGCTGCAACCAGTATGCGGTCGATGCGCCGCGAGAACAGGTCGGTAAGGAAGCTGCCCCGGCCGGGGCGGAAACAGCCGAGGATCTCGGTCACCGCGCGCTCCAGGTCGGCCATGGCGCCGGGGCCGGCGTTCAGCGCCTGCATGGCGTCGATCAGGACGATCTGGCGATCGAGGCGGGTGATGTGTTCGCGGAAGAAGGGTTTGACGACATGCGTCTTGTAGGCCTCGTAGCGCCTGTCCATCATGGCGTGCAGCGACCCTGGGCGCGGACGCCTGTCGCCAATCCCGGCCAGGGGCGCGAAGGTCAATGCCGGCGAGCCTTCGAGATCGCCGGGCATCAGGAAGCGGCCGGGCGGCAAGGTCGAAAGCGCCCGCTCGTCGAGCTTGCACGCCTTCAGATAGGCGGCGAAGCTCTCGGCCAGCCGGCGCGCCGTCATCTCGTCGGGATCGGCGTTCGGGTCGATCTCCGCCGACATCGCCCGCCAGGCCAGCGACAGGTCCTCGCGCACCGGCAGAACAGCCATTTCGAAGGCTTCGTGCGAAAAATCGGCGAAGGATTTGCCGAGCAGCGGCAGATCGAGCAGCCATTCGCCGGGATAATCGACGATATCGACCGACAGTCTGCCTGAGGAAAACATGCGGCTCCAGCCGGAGGCCGATTCATATTCGATGGTCAGCCGCAGTTCCGAAATGGCGCGCGTCGAATCGGGCCAGGCGCGGTCGTTGACCAGGGCGGCGATGTGATCCTCGTACTGGAAGCGCGGCACGGCGTCGTCCGGCTGCTGCTCGAGGAAGGCGCGGGCGATGCGCCCCGATTTCTGCGCCTCGAACAGCGGCAGGCGCCCGCCATGGATCAAATTGTGGACAAGGGCCGATATGAACACCGTCTTGCCGGCGCGGGACAATCCGGTCACGCCGAGGCGCAGCGATGGGGAAAAAAGCCCGGTGGCGCGGCCCGATAGCGTGTCGAGGGCAATCCTCGCCTCGTCGGTGAAGGTGGTCAGCGATGATGCCAAAACATGCTCTCTCGGACTTCGGTCCGTCCGATATAGGCTCTGCAACCTGGCTTTGAAATGGCTTCAGAGGTCGGCCGGCGTCAGGAACGCTTCGAGATAGCCGGCGCGCTGGGCGGCTTTTGCGAGGTCACCGTCGAAGCGGATGACCGCCAGGCCCGAGGTCGGGAACCCATGGTTGAGCGTGGCCCGCGCCGTCTCGTCGCCGTCGCCCGAAACTGCCATGGCAAGATCCTCCGTCATCGGGTTGTGGCCGATGACCAGTAATGAACCCACCCCGCCATTGTCCCTGATAAGGTGGAGGTAGCCGGCCGCGTCCGAGCTGTAGAGCGTGTCGAAGAACAGGACCTGGCCGGTGTCGGTCTGGCCGGCCAGGCCTTCCAGCGTCTCCTTGGCGCGTTTGGCGTTGGAGCACAGCGTCAGGTCCGGAACATAGAACCGGGAGCGCATGGCGGCGCCCATCATTTCGGCATCGGCGCGGCCGGATGCATCGAGCGGGCGATCGAAATCGCGCATGCCGGGCAGCGCCCAGCCAGCCTTGGCATGTCGCAACAGATAAAGCCTGCTCACCCAACCTCCGAATGCCGAAGCCTTCCAGGATTAGCCACGAGAACGGCGTTGCGCACAATGGCCCGTGTTCTTCGAACACAGCGAATCACCATGCTGCGGCGCCGCAAAAGGCGCTTGTGCATCGGCCCGAGGATCACGGTCGATCTTCGGAAAGCATGTTTCGCCGGATCCAAAGTGTCGCAGCGTAGTTTGGTAACAAAGCGACCGTACGCTGCTGCAAAGGCGCGCGCCGGTGCACATTAACAATTGCGTGAGACAGCGGCCGATTGCGCTTGTGCAGGCGTCGGGCGACGAATATATAGGCCCGAAATTTGGGGCAGTTTGGGTGAGTCGAATGAACGACATCGTTACCGCCGATTACGTACCCTCCGAAGACGAGCCGTTCATGAACGAGCGGCAGAAATCCTACTTCCGCTCAAAGCTCGTCACCTGGAAGAATGACATATTGCGCGAAGCGCGCGAAACACTGGAAATCCTGCAGCAAGAGAACGCCAACCACCCCGATCTGGCCGATCGCGCCTCTTCGGAAACCGACCGCGCCATCGAACTCAGGGCCCGCGACCGTCAGCGAAAGCTCATTGCAAAGATCGATTCCGCCCTGCAGCGCATCGACGAAGGCACCTACGGCTATTGCGAGGAGACCGGCGAGCCGATCGCGCTGAAGAGGCTTGATGCGCGTCCGATCGCGACGTTGTCGATCGAAGCGCAGGAGCGGCATGAGCGCCGCGAAAAAGTCTACCGCGACGACTGAGGGGCAAGGCCGGCAGTGCGCGGCCAACCGTCACGAGCGACGTTGATTTTGAAATGGCCGGTTTTCCGGCCATTTCTGTTGGCGCGGCATTCATCCGTTCAAGGCGCACGAAATCCACAAGCCCTTCACGTACGGGCCTTCCGAAAGGTGGTTCGGCAGCCAAACCATTGAGATTTTCGCGTGGGATAGCGACTCGGCGGCCGCTTATCGCTTCTGGCTGGAGAGCTCGCCGAGAAGCTTGGTCATTTCATCATCGAGCGACTGCGGCGCCTTCGCCACCGGTTTGCCCACCGGGCCGCCCGAGCGGGGCTGGTCGAGCGACACTTCGAGTTCCCTCATCAACGTGTCGTCGATGCTGTCCTGCACAGGTGGAGGCGGTGGCGCGGGCCGGACGACATTGGCATTGGCGGACCCATAGGCGGGCAGCGGCGTGACATTGGTCGGCTGGTAGCTTTGCGTCGCCGGCTTTGGCGCAGGTGCCGGTGCCGGCGCTATTTGGCGCGGGCGGGCGGGCGGCGCGGTGCTCACCGGCTGCGGGGCGGGTGCCTGTCTTGCCAGCGGTGGAGCGGGTTGCTGCGGACGCGGCCTTGCCGCTGGGGCCGCGGCGGCCGGCACCGGCTGCAAGCCGCCGTCTCCGGTCAATGCCGGACGGCGTAGCGCCGAAAGACGGATATCGCGCTCGACGACGACGTCGGTCGGGCCGCCGATCAAAAGCAGGTGCTCGATGTCGTCGCGGCGCACCAGCACCAGCCGGCGATGGCTGTCGACGGCGGTTGCATCCATGACGGCCAGCCGCGTTTTGCGGTTCCGGCCGCCGGCAACGAATGTTCCGAACGTCAGATTGCGCACCAGCTTGACGATGACGAGAACGATGACCAGCAGGACAAGCGCCGCAAACGTCCATAACAGTGCTGCGGCATAACCAGGACCCGCCACGCTATCCAGCCATTGCATCGGTTACCCCTGATTGCCCTTGGAAGTGACGCGACACTAGACCGTTGCGGCGGGCCACCGCAAGTTGCGTTTCACGCTGGTGAACAGCTAGAAAAACTCCGAAGGCCGCAAGACATGATTTTTATCCGACATTTGCCGCCCAGGCCTTTTCCGGACTAGGAGAATGTGATTCAACCCGCTAGGGGCGGGTGTCGGAACACCGGAATTCACGAGCA
The DNA here is from genome assembly GCF_001425625.1 of Mesorhizobium sp. Root102. GTDB lineage: Bacteria > Pseudomonadota > Alphaproteobacteria > Rhizobiales > Rhizobiaceae > Mesorhizobium. Next base: position 209,366 of record NZ_LMCP01000002.1, read on the forward strand.
GGGGGCATATGGCCAAGGAAGCGCGCGGCGATTTCTATCCGGTACCGATCGTCGACCAGAATACACGACCGGGCGCGGTCACCCGGCTTATCATTTTCATCGTCGTTCTGACGGGGGCGGCGATCGTCTTCGGCCTGTTCCGCGAGCGCCTCGGCGATCCCTTCCTGCTCGGCATGCTCGGCGTGCTGGCGATGATCGGCGTCGGCTTCCTGTTTGCCACGGCCATTGGCTTCGTGCAGGTCACGCCGCGCTCGACAGGTGACGAACTGTCGAAGTCCTTTGTCGATTCGATGTCGCAGGGTCTTCTCGTCACGGACACCAAAGGCCGTGTCGTCTACGCCAATCGCGCCTATGCCGACATGACCGGAGCGTCGTCGGCCGCCGACCTGAAGACGGTCGAGGGGTTGCTCTCGGATGTCCCCGAGGCTTCGGTGACGATCTATCGCCTGGCATCCGGCCTGCGCGACGCCCAGCCGGGCGATGGCGAGTTTCGGCTGGCACAGTCCATTCGGCCCGGCGCGGAGCCCGGCGCCCGCTGGTACAGGGCGCGGGCGCGCACCTTCAACGTTCCGGGCCAGCGGCTGCCGATGCTGGCCTGGCAGTTGGCCGACATCTCGCAGGAGCGGGCCGAGCAGGAGCGTTTCTTCCTCGATCTGCAAAAGGCGATCGATCACCTCGACCACGCGCCGGCCGGCTTCTTTTCGGCCGACCAGGAGGGCCGCGTCACCTACATCAACGCCACGCTCGCCGAATGGCTGGGCATCGACCTCACCAGCTTCACGCCTGGTGCCGTCTCCCTGGCCGAAATCGTGGCCGGCGACGGCATGGCGCTGGTCCGCTCGGTCAAGGCCGACCCCGGCACGACACGCAACGCGGTGATCGATCTCGATTTGACGACCATGACGGGCGAGGCGCTGCCGGTGCGGTTCATGCATCGCGTTTCGGCCAGCCGCGAAGGCCTCAACGGGCCGACGCGCACGATCGTCCTCAACCGCACGCAAGGCGAGGACTCCTCGGCCGATTTGCGGGCCTCGGAAGTGCGCTTCACTCGCTTCTTCAACTCGACGCCGATGGCGATAGCCGGCGTTGACCACAACGGGCGCATCCTGCGCACCAATGCGCCGTTCCTGTCGCTGTTTTCAGCCGTCGTCGATCGTGACGCTGTCGATCGCCGCGTGCGGCTCGACACGGTGATCCATGAACGCGACCGGCCGGCCTTTGCGGCTGCCTTCGAAAAAGCGCAGCAGCGGCAGGCCGACATCGAGCCGATCGACACGCTTCTGCCCGGCAACGAAGAGCGACACATCCGTTTCTACGTCAACGCGGTCGCCGACGGCACCGGCGGCGAGGGCGCCGAGGAGTCGGCCATCGTCTACGCCGTCGAGACGACGGAGCAGAAGGCGCTCGAAGGGCAGATGGCGCAAAGCCAGAAGATGCAGGCGGTCGGCCAGCTTGCCGGCGGCATCGCGCACGATTTCAACAATGTGCTGACCGCCATCATCATGGCGTCGGACCTTTTGTTGACCAACCACCGTCCGTCGGACCCGTCCTTCCCCGACATCATGAACATCAAGCAGAACGCCAACCGGGCGGCTTCGCTGGTGCGGCAACTGCTGGCCTTCTCGCGCAAGCAGACATTGCGGCCGGAAGTGCTCAACCTGACCGACGTGCTCGCCGATCTCAGGATGCTGCTGGCCCGGCTGGTCGGCAACGACATCAAGCTGAAGGTCGACCATGGCCGCGACCTGTGGCCGGTCAAGGTCGATATCGGGCAGTTCGAGCAGGTGGTGGTCAACCTTGCGGTCAACGCGCGCGACGCAATGCCGGCGGGTGGCGATCTCACCGTGCGCACCCGCAATGTGACCGCCGAGGAGTGCAAGGCCTTTTCCTATCGCGAACTCGCCCCGGCGGACTATGTCGTGGTCGAAGTCGAGGACACCGGCAGCGGCATCGCGCCCGACGTGCTGAAGAAGATTTTCGAGCCCTTCTTCACCACCAAGGAAGTCGGCAAGGGCACCGGCCTCGGCCTGTCGATGGTCTATGGGATCATCAAGCAGACCGGCGGCTTCATCTTCTGCGATTCCGAAATCGGCAAAGGCTCGACTTTCCGCATTTTCCTGCCACGTCATATTGCGGAAGCAAGAAAAGCAGGCGAGCCCGACGATGTGCCGGCAGCGCCGGCGAAGGTCGCCGATGCGGCCAAGGATCTGTCGGGCTCCGCCACGGTGCTGCTCGTCGAAGACGAGGATGCCGTGCGCATGGGCGGCATGCGGGCGCTGACTTCGCGCGGTTACACCGTGCACGAGGCATCGTCGGGTGTGGAAGCGCTGGAAGTGTTCGAGGCGCTGGGCGGCAAGGTCGACATCGTCGTTTCCGACGTGGTGATGCCGGAAATGGACGGACCGACGCTGCTTGGTGAGTTGCGCAAGCGTCAGCCAGATATCAAGTTCGTTTTCGTGTCGGGCTATGCCGAGGACGCATTCGCCAGAAACCTGCCGGCCGACGCGCATTTCGGCTTCCTGCCAAAGCCGTTCTCACTCAAGCAACTGGCGACGATCGTCAAGGACGTGCTGGAGTCCTAGAATTTCCCTATGTTCTTTCCTTGCACAATGCCGTGACAACGCCATGATTGGGGGGTGAAACGGCAGGCGGGCTTGGGGGAGCAGCGATTGACGCCACACAACGAAGCAGACAAGGGCGACTACGCCGACACAGTGTTGTTGCCGGGTGATCCGCAGCGCGCTGAGTGGATGGCGCAAACGTTTCTGGAAGCGCCGCGCTGCATCAATCGCCGCCGCGGCGCGCTTGGCTTCACCGGACTGTTTGGCGGCAAACCCGTCAGCATTCAGGCGACGGGCATCGGCGTTTCATCGTTTCTGATCTATGCGCATGAATTGCTGGACCATTTTGGTGCGCGAACGTTGATCCGCACCGGCACCTGCGGCAGCCTGACCGCCAAGGCAAAACTGCGCAGCCTTGTCATCTCGCGATCGGCACAGGCGGAGAGCGCCCAGAGCGGTCAGGTTTTCGGCCTTTATGGACCCGCTGGGCCGGATCCGGCGCTTCTCGCCTGTGCGCTGGCCAAGGCGGCAGAACTTGGCATCGACCATCATGTCGGCCTGACGGTGTGCAGCGACATCTTCTATCATCCTGAAGGGCGGGTCCGCTTTGCCGATGCGCAGGCAGAAGGAGCTCTGGCCGTGGATATGGAAACCAGCGCACTCTATCGCATATCAGCGCATTTCGGAGCTCGTGCGCTGTCGATGTGTGTCGTGGTCGACAACATCGAGACCGGTGAAGTGACCGATTATTCCGAACGCCAGGCGCTTTTCACCGACATGAGCCGTCTGGCGCTCGCTGTTGCGGCAGAAGCGGCCTAGGCGGCTTCGCGCTTCAGCGCCATCTGCTCGTCCATATCAGGTCGGTGGCCGCGCAGGTAGAGTGCGCAGGTGGTGCGCAGCATCGATGCAAAGTTCGGAATGGCGCCGTTGATCTCGATGGCTTCGTCATAAAGCTTCGAGATGAATTTTGGCGTCGTCAAACCCTGGTTTTCGGCGATTTCGTCCAGCAATGCCCAGAATGTCGCTTCAAGCTGGATGCTGGTCGAGTGGCCGTCGATGCGAATCGACCGGTTGATCTGGCGATAGCCTTCGGGATCCTGGCCCGCAAATACTCTGCACATCCGACAAACCTCCCATGCTTGTTGGTCTTGGGTGGACGGGCCTGAAGTCTGATACTGCTTGACCTGTCCCCACATGCATTCTCGGGTAAAATTGCCGGTCCGGCAATCGGACTTTCGTCCCGTTCACGGTTCCGGGCGTGGTAACCGGCTGCCACCACCTTTTTCCCGCGCCGCGCATAATCGCCTCCACCCCACCGCGGAGACTGATTTGGCCAAGGCGATCCACAGCATGATCCGAGTTCTCGACGAGGCCCGATCCGTCGATTTCTACAGAAATGCCTTCGGGCTCGATGTCGCCGACAGGCTGGACTTCGAGACATTCACGCTCATTTACCTCAGCAACGCCGAGACAGGGTTCGAACTCGAACTGACCGTGAACAAGGATCGGCAAGAGCCTTACGCGCTCGGCGACGGCTACGGTCACCTCGCGGTCTCGGTCGTCGATCTCGACAGCGAACATGACCGTCTCGGCGCGCTCGGTCTCAACCCGAAGAAGATCGTCGAGTTCAACCGCGACGGATCGCTGATCGCCCGTTTTTTCTTCATCGAGGATCCGGACGGCTACAAGATCGAGGTTCTGCAACGCGGAGGTCGATTCAAATAGGAGACATAGAAACCGCACCGGCAGGCGCGGCGCCAGCAACGGCACTTTCAAGAGTGCACATAGCAAGCAGGGAGGAATAAAATGGTCACGATCTATGACGCAAAGCCTGGGCTTTCACGTCGCGAGCTCCTCAAACGCGGTGGCATCGGCGCGCTGCTCGTCATCTCCGGCAGCGCCGTCATCAGCCCCGAACATGCCTGGGGGCTCGAGACATCGGCGCTCAAGCCTGAAACCATGGCGACGCTGATCCAGATGGCGCGCGACATCTATCCGCACGATCAGGTTCCCGACAAATATTACGCCATTGCGGTGAAGGGTCATGACGAGCAGGCCGGCAAGGACGCCCCCTATAAGGGGATGATCGAAGAGGGCATCGCCGACCTCGACAAGAAGTCCGGCGATGGCGGCTATCGGGGTCTCGGCTGGGAGGACCAGCGCGTCGGCGTGCTGAAGCAGATCGAGGCGACGCCATTCTTCCAGGCCATCCGTGGCGGCCTCGTCGTCGGCCTCTACAACCAGAAAGAGGTGTGGCCGATCTTCGGTTACGAGGGCGAGTCCTATTCCAAGGGCGGCTACATCGCGCGCGGTTTCGACGACATCGAGTGGCTCTGAGCCCCGTCGTTCCTGAACCGCAAACAGAAATCATGGGAGGAAACCATGGCAGCTTCATTTGATCTGAACAACGACGGCGTGGTCGTCATCATCGGCTCGGGCGCCGGCGGCGGCACACTCGGCAACGAACTCGCCCAGAAGGGTGTCGACGTCGTCATCCTGGAAGCCGGCGCGCGCCACGAATATGAGGATTTCATCAATGACGAGTGGGGTTCGTTCGCCCAACTCGCCTGGACGGACAAGCGCACCACGTCCGGCGACTGGCGTGTGGCCAAGGATTTTCCGAACCTGCCGGCCTGGATCGTCAAGTCGGTTGGCGGTTCGACCACGCATTGGGCCGGAGCCTCGCTGCGCTTTCAGGAGCATGAGTTCAAGACACTGTCGACCTACGGCAAACTGGAAGGCGCCAATCTGCTCGATTGGCCGATTACACTGGCCGAAATGGAGCCCTACTACGCCAAGGCCGAAGCCAAGATGGGCGTCACCGGCACCAATGACTGGCCGCGGTTGCCGGGCAACAACAACTTCAAGGTGCTGAAGGCCGGCGCCGACAAGCTCGGCTACAAGGAATGCCACACCGGCAACATGGCGATCAACTCGGTCGATCGTGATGACCGCATGTCCTGCCAGCAGACCGGCTTCTGCTTCCAGGGCTGCAAATGGGGCGCCAAATGGTCGACGCTTTACACAGAGATCCCCAAGGGCGAGGCGACAGGCCATCTCGAAGTCAGGCCGAACGCCATGGCGATCAAGATCAACCACGACGCTAGCGGAAAGGTGACCGGCGTCGTCTATGCCGACAAGGACGGCAAGCTGCAGGAGCAGAAGGCCCGCATCGTGGCCGTTGCCGGCAACTCGATCGAAAGCCCGCGCCTGCTGCTCAATTCGGCGTCGGGCAAATTCCCCGATGGGCTTGCCAACTCGTCGGGGCAGGTGGGCAAGAACTATATGCGGCACACCACCGGCTCTGTCTACGCCATCTTCGACAGACCGGTGCACATGTATCGCGGCACCACCATGGCCGGCATCATCCGCGACGAGGCGCGTCATGATCCGTCCCGTGGGTTCGTGGGCGGCTACGAATTCGAGACGCTGTCGCTCGGCCTGCCGTTCATGGCCGCCTTCCTCGATCCCGGCGCCTGGGGCCGCTCGTTCACCACCGCACTCGATCACTACGACCACATGGCCGGCCTGTGGATTGTCGGCGAGGACATGCCGCGCGCGGAGAACCGCATCACGCTGCATGCCGACGAGAAGGACGCGCACGGCATGCCGATCGCCGACGTGCATTTCGACGACCATCCGAACGACACCGCGATGCGCAACCACGCCTACAAGCAGGCGACGGCGCTCTATGCGGCAGTTGGTGCCACGCGCACCTTCCCGACGCCGCCCTATCCGTCGACCCACAATCTCGGCACCAACCGGATGAGCGAGAAAGCGGCCGACGGCGTCGTCAACAAGCACGGCCAGGCGCACGACATCAAGAACCTGTTCGTGTCGGACGGCAGCCAGTTCACCACTGGAGCTGCCGAAAACCCAACCCTGACGATCGTGTCGCTGGCGATCCGCCAGGCCGACTACATCGCCGCGCAGATGTCGGCAAAGACGATTTGAGCCGACAAATCACCGCCCCGACGGTCGGGGTGACGTGGAATTCCAGTGTCCTCCCTGACCGCCAGGCGGAACGCGTAACGCGCGTTCCGCCTTTTTGTCTGGGGCTAGGCGCCGACCGGCTGCCCGTCCTTGCGGCGGATGGCGACCACGGAAGGTCGCGGCAGTTGACCATCCCTGAAGTCGGGCCATAGCGTCTGTGCCTTGTCGAGTGTCTCGGCGTCTTCGGCCGGGTGCTGGACCGACAGGAACAAGGTCGTGCCGTCCGGCGTGAAGCAGGGGCCGGTCGCCTCCGCGCCATGCGGGCAGGTGAACAGCAGTTTCGGCAGGCCGCGCGCCGGGCCTTCGGTGTCGACGCCATAGACGCCGTCCGGCAGGTCGAAATCATTGGCCCCGTCGGTCGCCACCCAGAGGCGGCCAGCCGGATCGAAGGTGATGTTGTCGGGGCAGACGAACCAGCTATTGTCTGACGTGTCCGGGTGGAAGGTGGCTCCGACTGCCGCGTCCTTCGGGTTGCCGCAAAGCACGAACAGATCCCAGGCATATTTGTCGGCCGTGTGGTCGGCGTCTGCGCCGCGTCCACCCGGCGCGATCAGCTCGACAATGTGGCCCCAGAGGTTTTCCGGACGCGTGTTGGCCGGATTGACTTTCGACTGGTCGCGTTTCTTGTTCTTGGTCATCACCGCATAGACGCGGCCGGTCACCGGATTGGTCTCGATGTCCTCGGGGCGGTCCATCGGCGTCGCCCCCAGTGCATCCGCTGCGAGCCGTGTTTTCAGCAGCACTTCGGCCTGGTCGGCAAAGCCATTTTCAGCCGTGAGCTTGCCTTGGCCGTGGACCAGCGGCAGCCAGGTCATGGAGCCGTCGGCGTCGTAACGGGCAACCGAAAGCACGCCGTCATCCAGCAGGCTGTTGCCGGAGGCCGGCTTGGCAGGATCGTAGGCCTTGTTGGAGACGAACCGGTACATGTATTCGAAATAGTCGTCGTCGCCCATGTAGACGACGATGCGGCCATCCTTGTTGAGGACGACCGTGGACGCTTCGTGCGACATGCGGCCAAGGGCCGTGCGCTTCACCGGCTTCGAAGCCGGATCGTAGGGGTCGATCTCGACCACCCAGTCGAAGCGGTTGGCCTCATTCGGCTCCTTGTCGAGATTGAAGCGATCATGGAAACGGCCACGACCATAGATGTCGGAGCCATCGAAGTCATAGCGATCAAGAATGTCGGCGGTCGGCGCCTTCTTTGGGTCGCCGCCGAACAGGTCGGAAACGCCTTCCTCGCAGGTCAGCACGGTGCCCCAAGGAGTGAAGCCGCCGCTGCAATTGTAGCTGGTGCCGAGCACCTTCGTGCCGGTCGCGTCGGCAGATGTCTTCATCAGTGCGTGGCCGGCAACGGGGCCGGAAACGGTCATTTCGGTGTTTGCCGTGATGCGGCGGTTGAGCGGGCTGTCCTCGACGATGCTCCACTTGCCGTCCTTCAGCAGCACTTCGACGATCGAATGACCCATGGCGGCCATGCCGAGGTCAACCTGCTCCTTGCTCATCGTCTTGCCGGCGTCATCCTCGGTCATGCCGGGAAACATGACATTGGGCGAAATGTACTCGTTGTTGACGCAAAGCAGGCCGTGATCGGAATTCACCGTACCTTTCGGCAATGGCAGGAAGGCGATGTAGTCGCATTTGTAGCCGAAGCGCTTTTCCTGCTCGTCGGCAACGACCTTGTTGCCGTCGAATTCCGGCAGGCCGGCGACAAGCGGGTCACCCCAGCGTGCGACGATCGTGGTCTCATAGCCTTCGGCGGCCGCATGGGTCTTGTCGTAGACGCGCTTCAGTTCGGGAAAGCCGAGCGTCGAAAGCGCTGCCGCGGCATGTGTTTCACCGGCAAACAACGAACCGACAAAGCTGCCGCCGGCAATCAGCGCACCGGATGCAAGGCTGCCTTTCAGGAGGGCCCGGCGCGACACGCGCTCGGCGATGACGTCGCGAATGACAGGGGAGGAAGAAGACGGGGAGTTGGCCATGGTGTCTGCCTCTCAAGGTGGATGGGACGGCGCACCGCTGCCTATCCAGCTTCGGCAACATCCAGATGACATGAGAGACGGGCAGGCCACTGAGGCGGCGGCTGTTGCCCAGGGAATCGGCTACTGGCTGTTTCCCCTGGTGCAGGTCGAGGCGGTGAAGGCGCCGTCGGGTTGCTTCATGATGATGTCGAAGGAGGGCGCGCTCTGGCCGTCCAGCGTTGCCTGGGTCAGCGACAGCGAGTTGCCGCCGGCGGTATAGCCGCCGAGCGGTCCCAGCCAGGAGATCACGCCGTTTGCGTCCATTTGATAATTGTACCCCTGCTGCGCGGTGCCGAAGGTGCCAAGGCCGGTGTAAATTGGGCCGCTATAGACGTTCCCCTTGATGGTGATGTCGCCGAGGTTGAGGAACATGCCGAGCAGGTAGACCTCGCAGTGATAGATGCCGTCGGGCATCTTGCCGTCGCTAAAGTTGGCTCGTGCGGTCCCGGTTGCTGCCGCCAGAACCAGTATGCCGATGGAAATGCGTGAAATGCCTAAAGCCATGACGTCGCTCGGTTGGGGAACGAGCTTGCCCCATTTTTGCACTGCGCCGCAACACCGGTCGTCTGCGACACGCCTATAAAGATCAAAATCTAGGCATTTTGCCAAAATGGGCGAAAATTAGGCAATCATCGGGCATGCTGCGCAAATTTCTCTCAATCAAATTTTGACCGGCCTTCTTTATTTTTATAAGGCTAATATTTCAAGCTGCTGATAATGCTGGATTATTCGTTTCCCTTCGGCATCACCAAGGCGATTGGCATGGGGGTTGCATTGTAGTGTTGCGGTGCAATCAACCAGCTTGGGAGTCTGTAATATGAGGGGTAATTTCTCGACCATAACAAAAATCTTTTCGGCGAGCGTGGTTGCCGCCGGCCTGTTGTTCGCTGCGCCCGCCAAGGCTGCCGACGACACGATCAAGGTCGGCATTCTCCATTCGCTGTCGGGGACCATGGCGATTTCGGAGACGACTCTGAAGGACGCCATGCTGATGCTCATCGACGAGCAGAACGCCAAGGGCGGCCTGCTCGGCAAGAAGCTCGAGGCGGTCGTCGTCGATCCGGCTTCCAACTGGCCGCTGTTTGCCGAAAAGGCGCGCGAGCTGATCTCCAAGGACAAGGTCGCGGCGGTGTTCGGCTGCTGGACCTCCGTGTCGCGCAAGTCGGTGCTGCCGGTGTTCTCGGAGCTCGACAACATCCTGTTCTATCCGGTCCAGTATGAGGGCGAGGAGAGCGAGCGCAACGTGTTCTACACGGGTGCGGCGCCGAACCAGCAGGCAATCCCGGCTGTCGACTATCTGATGAGCGAGGATGGCGGTTCGGTGAAGCGCTGGGTGCTGGAAGGCACCGACTACGTCTATCCGCGCACCACCAACAAGATCCTCGAGGCCTATCTGAAGGCCAAAGGCGTCGCGGCGGAAGACATCATGGTCAATTACACGCCGTTCGGCTTCTCCGACTGGCAGACCGAGGTTTCGGCGATCAAGAAGTTCGGTTCGGCCGGCAAGAAAACCGCCGTCGTCTCGACCGTCAATGGCGACGCCAACGTGCCGTTCTACAAGGAACTCGGCAACCAGGGCATCAAGGCCGAGGACATCCCGGTCATGGCCTTCTCGGTCGGCGAGGAAGAGCTTGCCGGTCTCGACACCGCGCCGCTGGTCGGCCATCTCGCCGCCTGGAACTACTTCGAGAGCGTCGACACGCCCGAAAACAAGAAGTTCATCGCCGACTGGCACAAGTTCATCAAGAACGACAAGCGCACTACCAACGACCCGATGGAAGCCCACTATATCGGCTTCAACATGTGGGTGAAGGCGGTCGAGAAGGCCGGCACCACCGATCCGGACAAGGTCATCGACGCCATGATCGGTGTGTCGGTGCCGAACCTGACCGGCGGCTATTCGACGATGATGCCGAACCACCACATCACCAAACCGGTGCTGATCGGTGAAATCCAGGCCGACGGCCAGTTCGAAACCGTGTCGCGCACACAAGGCCTGGTGATGGGCGACGAGTGGTCCGACTATCTGCCCGACTCCAAGGACCTGATCTCCGATTGGCGCGCGCCTCTGTCCTGCGGCAACTTCAATGTCGCCACCGGCAAGTGCGGCGGCAAGGGCACGAACTGATCCTCCCCGGGCTGGACCGTCAGATCCATGCCCATGACCGCGCGCGTCCGGACGGCTTCCTCCGCCGTCCGGACGCCCAATTCAACCTTCAAGGGGTAACAGAAGCCGATGACCATAATCCGCGCGGGCTTGACGCTGTTGTTCCTGCTGGCGACGCTGTCGTCATCGGGCGCTGGCGAGGCCGATCTGCGCGGCATCATCGCCAAATTCGCGACGGCCAAGGGTTTTTCGGAGATCGGAGCCGTCGTCCACGAACTGGCGGCTGCCGGCGATCCGGCGGTGGAGCGGCCGCTTGCGGCATTGGCCGACGGCAACCTCTATGTCCGCAAAGTCGATTCCCTGGTGTTTGTCGGCAAGGAAGCGGGCGAAGGCGTCCAGCTTCTCGACCCGCTGAACGGCGAGGCATCGGGCGAGGCGGCCAAGAACGACATCACCAAGATCAAGGTCAACAACACGCTGCGCCGCGTCATCCGCGATGCGTTGGGCACGCTGACGCTTGGCGCCAAGGACCCGGCAGGGCGTATTGCCGCCGCCGACACCATGTTCAAGACGCCTGATGCGGCAAACATCGGGCCGCTCGATACGGCAATCGCCAGCGAGAGCGTGGCCAGCGTCAAGGCTCTGCTCGAACAGGCCCGTGCCGCTTCAGTTCTTGTCTCGGATCGGCCTGAAGCCGACAAGCTGGCTGTCATCGCGCTGATCGGCGCGCGTGGCGACCGTGATGCTGTCTCCCTGCTCACGTCTGTCGAGGCGAATTCCGCGGACGCGGTCAAGCAAGCCGCGACAGCCGCGATCGGCAACATCAATTCGACGCTGGCCTTCTGGGATGCCGGGCAGAACATCTGGTACGGCATTTCATTGGGCTCGGTGCTGCTGCTGGCGGCGATCGGGCTTGCCATCACCTTCGGCGTCATGGGCGTCATCAACATGGCGCATGGCGAGATGGTCATGCTGGGCGCCTACACGACCTTCGTGGTCCAGCAGGTGATCCGTACGTCTTTTCCGGACCTGTTCGACTGGTCGCTGGTCATCGCGCTGCCGCTCGCCTTCCTGGTCTCCGCTCTGGTCGGCCTGATCATCGAGCGCGGCGTCATCCGCTTCCTTTATGGGCGGCCGCTGGAAACACTGCTGGCGACATGGGGCGTTTCGCTGATCCTGCAACAGGCTGTGCGCTCGATCTTCGGGCCGACCAACCAGGAGGTCGGCAACCCCTCGTGGATGTCGGGCTCGTTCAATATCGGCCAGCTTGCGATCACCTGGAACCGTCTGTGGATCCTGGTTTTCGCGCTCACCGTGTTCGCGGTGCTGCTCTATGTGATGAAGCGCACGCCGTGGGGCCTGCAGATGCGCGCCGTCACCGCCAACCGGCGCATGGCCGCCTCGATGGGCATCAGGACGCCGTGGGTCGACGCGCTGACCTTCGCGCTCGGCTCCGGCATTGCCGGCATTGCCGGTGTCGCGCTCAGCCAGATCGACAATGTCTCGCCCAATCTCGGCCGCGGCTACATCATCGACAGCTTCATGGTCGTCGTCTTCGGTGGTGTCGGCAATCTGTGGGGCACGCTGGTCGGCGCGTTCTCGCTCGGCATCGTCAACAAGTTCCTTGAGCCTTACGCCGGCGCGGTACTCGGCAAGATCGTCGTGCTGGTGCTGATCATCCTGTTCATCCAGAAGCGCCCGCGCGGCCTGTTCGCGCTCAAGGGCAGGGCGGTGGAAGCATGATGTCAGGACGCTTCTTCGCCGCGGGCGCTGACCGTCGCATCGCCATCACGATCTTCATCCTGCTGGCGGTGGCCATCATTGTGCCGCTGCTGAACCTGGCTGTTTCGCCGGCCAACGCCTTCTATGTGCCATCCTACATCGTCGCGCTGACCGGCAAATATCTCTGCTATGCGCTGCTCGCTCTGGCGCTCGATCTTGTCTGGGGCTATTGCGGCATTCTCTCGCTTGGCCACGGCGCCTTCTTCGCGCTCGGCGGCTATGCGATGGGCATGTATCTGATGCGCCAGATCGGTTCACGCGGGGTCTATGGCAATCCCATCTTGCCCGACTTCATGGTGTTCCTGAACTACAAGGAATTGCCGTGGTTCTGGTATGGCTTCGACCATTTCTGGTTTGCCGGCCTCATGGTGCTCGCGGTGCCTGGCCTGCTGGCTTTCGTCTTCGGCTGGTTCGCCTTCCGCAGCCGCGTCACCGGAGTCTATCTCTCCATCATCACCCAGGCGATGACTTATGCGCTGCTGCTTGCCTTTTTCCGCAACGACATGGGTTTCGGCGGCAACAACGGCCTGACCGATTTCAAGGACATTCTGGGCTTCAACGTGCAGGCCGACGCGACCCGCTCGGCACTGTTTGCCGCCAGTGCCGTCACGCTGGCGCTCGCCGTCTTTGTCACCTGGGCCATCGTCGGCTCCAAATACGGCAAGCTGCTGATGGCGGTACGCGACGCCGAGAGCCGCACGCGCTTTCTTGGCTGGCGGGCGGAGAATGTAAAGCTGTTCGCCTTCACCGTCTCGGCCGTCATGGCCGGTATTGCCGGCGCGCTTTACGTGCCGCAAGTCGGCATCATCAACCCCGGCGAGTTCGAGCCGGCCAATTCGATTGAAGTCGTCGTGTGGGCCGCCGTCGGCGGGCGCGGCACCATTGTCGGACCGATCATCGGTGCGCTGCTGGTCAATGCCGGCAAATCCTGGTTCACCGGCGTGCTGCCGGAATTCTGGCTGTTTGCATTGGGCGGGCTGTTCGTCGCCGTCACGCTTTTGCTGCCCAAGGGCATCATCGGCATGTGGGATTCCTGGCGCGGCAACGCCAGGGCGTTGCGAGCAGCCTCGATTGCCGAGGAAGCAGGCACCGATGCCGACGTTCCGCCGCCGGCGAAAATCGCCCGCGGCGCGGCGAGAAAGCCCGGCGACTGGTCCGCATCCCGCCCCGAACCGCAGCCGGCGGAGTGAGCGGCCATGTCAAAGTCGAACACCATCCTCTATCTCGACGGCGTCTCGGTTTCCTTCGACGGTTTTCGCGCCATCAACAATCTGTCGCTGGTGCTCGACAAGGGCGAGATGCGCGCCATCATCGGCCCCAACGGCGCCGGCAAGACGACCATGATGGACATCGTCACCGGCAAGACGCGGCCCGACGAGGGCGAGGTGTTCTTCGACGGCCAAGTCGATCTCACCAAGCACGATGAAGCCGAGATCGCCATGATGGGCATCGGCCGCAAGTTCCAGAAGCCGACCGTCTTCGAAAGCCACACGATCGAGGAAAACCTGATGCTGGCACTGAGGGGGCCGCGCTCGATCTTCCCGGCGCTGTTCCATCGCCGCTCGGCTGCCGAAGCGCGGCAGATCGACGATATCCTTGGCATCATCCGGCTTGGCGACAAACGCGACCAATTGGCGGCCAATCTCAGCCATGGACAAAAGCAGTGGCTCGAGATCGGCATGCTGCTGGCGCAGGATCCGAAGCTGCTGCTGGTCGACGAGCCGGTCGCCGGCATGACCGACGCCGAGACCGAGGAAACCGCACGGCTACTCAAGGACATCGCGCGCGACCATTCGGTCATCGTCGTCGAGCATGACATGCATTTCGTGCGCGAGCTCGGCGTCAAGGTCACCTGCCTGCATGAGGGCTCGGTGCTTAGCGAAGGCACACTCGATTTCGTCTCGGCCGACGAGCGCGTCGTCGAAGTCTATCTGGGGAGATGAGCATGGTCTGGCGGGTTCAATTCCATCGCTTCGATCTGTCGTTTCTCCGGTTCTGGAGAAGGCGCTGACATGCTCGAAGTTTCTGATGCCACGCTGCACTACGGCGCCGCCCAGGCGCTGCGCGGCGTGTCGCTGAAGGCCGGCGCCGGCAAGATCACCTGCGTGCTCGGCCGCAACGGCGTCGGCAAGACCAGTTTGATGAGATCGATCGTCGGCCACCACCGGCTGACGAGCGGAAGCGTTGCCTTCGAGGGGAAGGCGCTCGACCGGAGCGCGGCGTATGACCGCGCCCGGTCGGGCATCGCATTCGTGCCGCAGGGCAGGGAGATCTTTCCGCTGCTCACGGTGCGGGAGAACCTGGAATCAGGCTTTGCGCCGCTGAAGCGCGCCGACCGCAACATTCCGGCGCATGTCTTCGAATTGTTCCCGGTGCTCAAGCAGATGCTCGGCCGCCGTGGCGGCGACCTCTCCGGCGGCCAGCAGCAGCAGCTCGCCATCGGCAGGGCGCTGGTGATGCGACCGAAACTGCTGGTGCTCGACGAGCCGACCGAAGGCATCCAGCCGTCGATCATCAAGGATATCGGCCGCGCCATCCGCTATCTGCGCGACCAGGCCGGCATTGCCGTGCTCTTGGTCGAACAGTATCTCGACTTCTGCCGCGAGTTGGCCGACGAGGTCAACATCATGGACCGTGGCGTGATCGTCCATACCGGTCCGGCGGAAGATCTCGACAGGGCGGATGTCCGCAAGTTCCTGACGGTGTAGAATCGGCGTCGGACTTCAGTTGACGGTCCCAAGTCATTGGCAAGTCCAATATTTATCAGATCCAGCCTTCCGCGTCACTGGCGCAGCATCGGCTGCGTGCTAGTCTTTCCCTTGGCTTTTGTGAGTCGGCCGCTTCCGTTTCAGTCTGGTTGGTTGCAGATAGAGGGAAGGTGCAGGCTCCAGCCGGCAAGTTCCACGCAAGCAAGGCTTCCTAGCTTCCCTCCTGCGATCTGTTTGTCGTTCAAACGCGTTTGGGCACACAGGCTAAGGGACAGCCATGGAACGTTACGTCGAGGACTACCAGAAGCGGCGGCTTACCGAACGTGTCGACATCATCGCCGCCATCAACATCTTGAGATCACAGGGCTGCGAATACGACGACCTGATCGAGGAGATCACCAAGGTCTTCTATGTCGACCTGGATGCCTTCAATGAAATCGTCATGGCGGCATAGGAGCCGCCTTCGCGCATCCCGATCATAGCAACGGCATCGATGCGCGCGGTCAGCTTGCGCGCCGGAATGGAGAGGCGGTGACGCGGTTGCGGCCGCCGCGCTTGGCGGCATAGAGCGCCTTGTCGGCGGCGCTGAGCACCTTGTCGAAGCTGAGACCCTCCTTGGTGCCGAAGGCAAATCCGGCACTGACCGTGCACGTCAGTGAACCCATCTCGGTTTCGATGCAACGCGCGGCAAAAGCTGCCCGTATGGCCTCGGCGGTGGCTTCCACCGTTTCGGGCAAGGTCCGCTTCAGCACCAGCGCGAATTCCTCGCCGCCCATGCGTGCGGCGACGTCGGCCGGGCGAAGATTGCCGGCGAGTTCCCTGGCGAACACCTTCAGCACTTCATCGCCGGCGGCATGGCCGAATTCGTCGTTGATGGCCTTGAAGCTGTCGAGGTCGAAGACAACCACGGCCGTGAAGGCGCCGACCGGGGCATCGCCGTGCAGGTCGAACAGGGCTCGGCGGTTGAGCAGGCCTGTCAGCGGGTCGGTCAGCGCATTGTGGCGGTGATGCCTGGCTAGGCGCCCCTGATTGAGCGCCAGGGAAAGCGCTCCGATACCGGTCATGCTGGCGATGACGATGATGAGGCTCAGCTCCTCGGCCCAGTTGCTGGGCGCATGACCAAGGATCAGCTTTCCATCCCAGACAAGAACCATGGCGCACAGAGCGAAGGACGTGGCCGTGGCCGAGTAGAGCCCGGTGATGCCGATCGTCAGGGCAGGGGCTTCGTCGCGGCCTTTCCAGTATTCGAGCGCCGTTGCGAACAGAAGCAATGCGGCGAAGGCGTTTTCGAACATGAAGCCCAGCCCGTCGTAGCCAAGAGCCATGGGGGGCAACGTCACAACCAGCGAAATGGTGCTGCCAAGCACCGTCCGCTGCATCGGCGAGCCGCCGGTTCTGAACTGGTAGGCGGCGCCCAGCATTGTCGAAAAACCGAGCAGGAGGAAAGCCAGCGTGGCGATGCCCAGCAGGCGCCCGGGCATGTCGATATAGGCGTCATAGACGAAAATATCGCCGACCACGAACGCCAGGCTGATCGCCCATGTCAGCAGGAACTTTTCCGAGCGAGCGGTCAGCCACATGCCAAACAATGTCAGGCTCAGGCAGGCGGCGGAAAAGCCGACAGCCAGCAGAAGTGAAGTGTAGTCGAGCGACATGCCCCTCGTTTCCTTGCCGGCGACGGTTCCAGCTCTGCAACTTGACGTGCCGGATTCATGCAGCAAGGAAGTGTCGATAAGGTTACGATGACGCTGAATACGCCACGATCAAGCGCCTTGCTACGTGCAAAACGCATAGGAGACGCGCTTTGCTCGTTAGTCTGTCACGCGCTTCATCAGCGCCATGGCGCCGAACGGCGCGCGTACCTTGCCCTCGGTGATGAAGTAGACGAACACGTCGCGCGGCTTGACCGGCGCCTCGGTCGACGGATCGGCACGTCGGAGATCGGCGGGCACCTTGCCTTCCGCCCAGGTCTTGGCGCGTGCCGCCCATTCATCGAGGCCTTTCGGCGTGTAGCAATCGGGATTGTCGTCACTGCCGGTCTGCAGCCGGGCATAGATGAAATCGCCGGTGACGTCGGCGATGTCAGGATATTTGGCATGATCGGCATAGACGATCGCGACCTTGTACTTGCGCGCGAGTGCGGCGAATTCCGGCACGACAAAACTGTCGTTGCGCGCCTCGACCGCATGGCGCAGCGCAACGCCGTCCTGCTTTTCCGGCAGCAGTTTCAGAAAAGCCTCGAAATCGTCGGGATCGAATTTCTTGGTCGGCGCGAACTGCCACAGGATCGGTCCGAGCTTTTCGCCGAGCGCGGCAACGCCGGAGCCGAGGAAACGCATCATCGACTCGCCGGCCTCGCCGAGCACGCGGCGGTTGGTGACGAAGCGGTTGCCCTTTAGCGCATAGACAAAACCGTCCGGCGCCTCGCTGGCCCATTTGACGAAGGTCGGCTCCTTGAAGCTGGAGTAATAGGTGCCATTCACCTCGATGCTCGGTACCTGCCGAGTGGCGTAGTTCAACTGCTTGGCCTTGGAAAGCTTGTCGGGATAGAAGGACGTATCCCACGGCTCGAACGTCCAGCCGCCCATGCCGGCGCGGATTGTTCCCGATGTGCTCATTGTCATCCTCCCGAGTTCCGAAAATCAGGCCGTTTCATCGCCCGGTTTTGCCATGTCGACGAGTACCCATCCTGGCCGGTAGGGATTGGGCCGGCGACCCGTTTCGTGGAAACCGTAGGCCAGATAGAGTGCGATGTTCCGCTCCATCCTGGCGTTGGTGTAAAGCCGCACCTCGGGCAGGCCCCACAGGCGCGTCTGTGCGTCCGCGTGTTTCAGCAACGCAATGCCCAAGCGTTTGCCCTGAAAGTCAGGGGAGACGGCGACGGAAAAGATCATCGCGTGATCGTCATGCCGTTCCAGTGTGAGCAGTCCGGCAAGTTCGCTGCCGCTCTCGAGAAGCCAGACCTCGCCGAGCGCGATGCGCGGCGCATAGTCCTCGGTGACCGGGATCGGCGGTGTGCCGAACATCGCGGTGTACGGTGCATAGGCCGCTTCCGTCAGCGAGACGATGGTTTGGAGATCACCGGCAAGCGCTCTTCTGATTGTCATTCAAAAGCTCCAGGCGCCAACCGGTCCGATCATCACTCCGCAGCTTCGCGCTTGCCTCCGGGGCGCCGCTCCAGCAGTTCCTTGAGGAACTGGCCGGTGTAGCTGCGCTTCTCGCGTACGATCGCTTCCGGCGTGCCGGAGGCGACCAGTTCGCCGCCGCCGTCGCCGCCTTCGGGGCCGAGGTCGAGCACCCAGTCGGCGGTCTTGATCACTTCGAGATTGTGCTCGATGACCACCACCGTGTTGCCCTGGTCGACCAGTTCATGCAGCACTTCCAACAGCTTGGCGACGTCGTGGAAATGCAGGCCGGTGGTTGGCTCGTCGAGGATGTAGAGCGTCTTGCCGGTCGCCTTGCGCGACAGTTCCTTGGCGAGCTTGATGCGCTGAGCCTCGCCGCCGGACAGCGTCGTCGCCTGCTGGCCGATATGGATGTAGCCGAGTCCTACCTGCTTCAGCGTGTCGAGCTTGTCGCGCACGCCGGGCACGGCGGCGAAGAAGTCGACGCCTTCCTCGACCGTCATGTCGAGCACGTCGGCGATCGACTTGCCCTTGAACAGCACGTCGAGAGTTTCTCTGTTATAGCGCTTGCCGTGGCAGACGTCGCAGGTGACGTAGACGTCGGGGAGGAAGTGCATCTCGATCTTGATGACGCCGTCGCCCTGGCAGGCCTCGCAGCGGCCGCCCTTGACGTTGAACGAGAAGCGTCCCGGCTGGTAGCCGCGCGCCTTGGCTTCGGGAAGCCCAGCGAACCAATCGCGGATCGGCGTAAAGGCGCCGGTGTAGGTGGCGGGGTTCGAACGCGGGGTCCGTCCAATCGGCGACTGGTCGATGTCGATGACCTTGTCGAGGAATTCGAGACCCTCGATGCGGTCGTGGTCGGCCGGATGCTCGCGCGAGCCCATGATGCGGCGCGACGCTGCCTTGAACAGCGTCTCGATCAGGAAGGTCGACTTGCCGCCGCCCGACACGCCGGTCACGGCGGTGAAGGTGCCGAGCGGGATTTCGGCGGTGACGTTCTTCAGATTATTGCCGCGCGCGCCGACGATCTTGAGGCGGCGGTTCTTCTTCGCTTCGCGGCGCACGCCAGGCGTCGCCACTTCGAGCGCGCCCGACAGATATTTGCCGGTGATCGAGTTCGGGTTGGCCATGACCTGTTGCGGCGTGCCCTGGGCGATGATCTCACCGCCATGGATGCCGGCGGCCGGACCCATGTCGACGACATAGTCGGCATGCAGGATGGCGTCCTCATCATGCTCGACGACGATCACCGTGTTGCCGATGTCGCGCAGGTGCTTCAGCGTATCGAGCAGGCGGGCATTGTCGCGCTGGTGCAGGCCGATCGACGGCTCGTCCAGCACATAGAGCACGCCGGTGAGGCCGGAGCCGATCTGCGAGGCAAGCCGGATGCGCTGGCTTTCGCCGCCCGACAGCGTGCCGGAATTGCGCGACAGCGTCAGATAGTCGAGCCCGACATCGTTGAGGAAGCGCAACCGCTCACGGATTTCCTTCAAGACGCGCACCGCGATCTCGTTCTGCTTGTCGTTGAGCGACGCCGGCAGGTCGGTGAACCACTGGTCGGCCTTGCGGATGGAAAGCTCGGTGACTTCGCCGATGTGCTTGCCGGCGATTTTCACCGCCAGCGACTCGGGCTTCAACCGATAACCCTTGCAGACCGGGCAAGGCGTGGCCGACATGAAGCGCTCGATTTCTTCGCGCATCCAGGCGGATTCAGTTTCTTTCCAGCGCCGCTCGAGATTCGGGATGACGCCTTCGAAGGTTTTTGTCGTCTTGTAGGAGCGCAAGCCGTCATCGTACTGGAAGGTGATTTCGCGCTCGCCGGTGCCGCGCAGGATGGCTTCCTTTGCCTCTTCGGTCAGATCCTTGAATTTGTCACCGAGCTTGAAGCCATAGGCTTTGCCGAGCGCCTCCAGCGTCTGCGCGTAGTAGGGCGAGGTCGACTTCGCCCACGGGCTGACGGCGCCGTCGCGCAGCGAGATGTTTTCGTCCGGCACGATCAGATTGCCATCGATGGCGCGCTGGCTGCCGAGGCCGTCGCAGGTCGGACAGGCGCCAAATGGGTTGTTGAAAGAGAACAGCCTGGGCTCGATCTCCGGAATGGTGAAGCCGGAGACCGGGCAAGCAAATTTTTCCGAGAACAGGATGCGCTCATGCGTCTCGTTCTTCGACTTGTTGACCGAATCCTCGCCGGTCTGGCTGGAATCGAGCGGCTTGTCGGCGAATTCGGCGACCGCCAGCCCTTCGGCCAGTTTCAGCGCGGTCTCGATGGAATCGGCAAGCCGCGTTGCCAGATCACCGCGCACGACGATACGGTCGACGACGACGTCGAGGTCATGCTTGTATTTCTTGTCAAGCGCCGGCACGTCGGCGATCTCGTAGAAGACGCCGTCGACCTTGACGCGCTGAAAACCCTTCTTCTGCAGCTCCAGCAATTCCTTGCGGTATTCGCCTTTGCGGCCGCGCACTATCGGCGCCAGGATGAACAGGCGCGTGCCTTCCTCGACCGCCAGCACACGGTCGACCATCTGCGAAACCGTCTGGCTCTCGATCGGCAGGCCGGTGGCCGGCGAATAGGGGATGCCGACGCGCGCGAACAGCAGGCGCATGTAGTCGTAGATTTCGGTGACAGTGCCGACGGTCGAACGCGGGTTCTTCGAGGTGGTCTTCTGCTCGATGGAGATGGCGGGCGACAGGCCATCGATCTGGTCGACGTCAGGCTTCTGCATCATTTCGAGGAATTGCCGCGCATAGGCCGACAGGCTTTCGACATAGCGGCGCTGGCCTTCGGCGTAGATGGTGTCGAAGGCTAGCGACGATTTGCCGGAACCCGACAGGCCGGTCATGACAATCAGGCTGTCACGCGGCAGATCGAGATCGACATTCTTCAGATTGTGTTCGCGCGCCCCGCGAATGGAAAGATATTTATGGTCGGCCATCGCCGGTCGCCGCCTCAGAGTCTGGAATTTCCTGGAATGGCGGGTTTTCCCGGCCATCCCCTATGTAGGTAGTTTTGCCGCCACGTCGAGAGACGCCACAATTCCCGACAAAGCGTTTAACCGTCTTTCGCATGAACGGGCAAGCGGAAAGAACAAAGGCCGAACACGCTCCTGACAAAGCTGTGCAAAAACTGACTTGCACGTAACCTCCCAGCGATCACATTTTTCGGTAACCGGCTATTGATGGTTGACGTCCCCGACTCAGGGGAGCAGACTCCAGCAGTCAACGAAGCCGGCCGTCTTTCGATGGCCTCGCCGCCCAGAGGCGGCCTGCGAGACGCCGCAGGCATTCGCGATTTGTGCTTCGGGACAACAATGTCGCAACGGACACAGGAGCGGAGCTATGACGCCACCGGATCGTCCCCTCGGGTTCCAGTTGTCACTGGAGCCGCAGCAGGCATAAGTGCCAGGGTTTAGCGTTTGCGCCACCCGACAAACCGTGACCTGCCATATCCCACAAAAATCAGAGACTGCTAGTCGGATCGTCGGCTGAATGCCGCGGTGCATCCGAAATCAAACGCCGGCAGTACACTCCCGGTAAAATTGGATTTGAGATCCAAAAGGCCCCGACCGTTTGCGCAAAGCACGGCGGGGCCGTTTTTATGTGCGGATTGTCTTGTTGGCGATAGGCGCAACGCAGCACGCGCTGGCACGCACTGTCAGTGGCGCGGCAGCCCGATTGAGCCGGCGCCGACATCGACGGTGATGCTGCCGGAAATCCTGACATCCGTATTGCCGATCTTGAACTGGCCATTGCCGCTGCCGGGAAACGCGTCGTCGGGTTCGGGCTGGGGAGCCGGCTTGGCGATGCGATAGTCGCCGGTCACGCCGGGCATAGCGTCTTTCTGCGCCGGCGAACTGTCTTCGGCAAGTGCCGTGCCGCTCACGAGGCCGGCAAAAGCGAGCACCACGACGGCGATGACGCGGCGCAATGGTCTGGACGGATGAGTGTCGGTCATCTCAGGACTATAGTGACGTGCCGGCGACGGGACCAGAACCGGCATCGTCAAATCTTCGACAACCGGCAGGAGCCGGATAGGGCCCTGGCTTCATGCCGCCTTTTTTCGCGTGTCGAAAACATGGTCGACGATGCCCCATGCCTGGGCCTCTCGGGCCGTCATGAAGTGATCGCGGTCCAGCGTGCGCTCGACCTCATCATAGGTGCGGCCGCAATGCTGCGCGTAGAGTTCAGCCATGTGCCGCTTCGTCTGGCCGATGCGCTCGGCATGGCGCTGGATGTCGGAGGCCTGGCCCTGGAACCCGCCCAGCGGCTGATGCAGCAGGATGGTGGCGTTCGGCAGGGAAATCCGGCGCCCCGGCGTGCCTGCCATCAGCAGGAATGAAGCCATCGAGGCGGCGAAGCCCATGCACACGGTCGACACCGGGCAACTGATGTACTGCATCGTGTCGTAGATGGCGAAGCCGCTGGTCACCACGCCACCCGGCGAGTTGATGTAGAGCGAGATCTCCTTGTCGGGATTGTCCGATTCCAGCGACAGCAGCTGTGCGCAGACCAGCGCCGAGATGTCGTCGTTGATCTCGCCGTTGATGAAGACGATGCGCTCGCGCAACAGACGTGAAAAGATGTCGAAGGCACGTTCGCCGCGGCTCGATTGCTCGATCACCATCGGCACCAGACTGGCAAGGCCGCTCATTTTATGTCTCCGTTGTTGTCGCTCAGGCTGCACGCAGCAAGAGGCGAGGCGTGTTTGCGGCGATTGGCTTGCGTGAGTTGTTTGCGTCGAGCGAAAGCCGGCAGCCGGCGCCGGTCATGGCAATTGCGGGCATTGCCGTTCGGGCGAAGCCGTCATGGACGATGCGCAGATGCGTGCCACCGGAAACGGTGCGGGCGAGCGTGAAAGTGACAATGCTGTCCAATGGGCTGTCGAGCGGATCCTGCCGCGCGCCATCGCCTGGCTGCGAGCGCTCCCGCCAGGAATAGCGCAACAGCCGTTCGGGCTCGGCGTCGAGGATTTCGCATTCGATCGGCGCATCCGGACCGGTGAAGGCAAAACGATTGCCGATTTCCGGCCTGATGTCGTTCGGCATCATCCAAGCGGCGAGCAGCTCGGGTATGGTTAGAGCCCGCCAGACCTTTTCCGGCGGCTCGGCAAGGTCGTACTCGAATTCGATCGCATCCGGCTCGTCGCTTTGGCTCTCGTTGGTCTTTGATCTCGCCTTCTTCATTGATCCATGTCCTTCAAAACCGCCTTCAGCCTTTCGATGCGTTCCGGCCAGAAGGTCCGGTAGCGTTCGATCCAGGAGAGCAAGGGGGCGAGCCCCTGCGGATCGGCGCGGTAAAACGCGTTGCGGCCCGCACGCCGCTCGACCACCAGGCCGGCGCCGCGCAGCACCGCCAGATGCTGCGACACCGCCGGCTGCGACACCGTCATGCCGGTGCGCAATTCCGACACGCTCATCTCGCCAGCGGCGAGCCGCTCAAAGACGGCGCGGCGCGTCGGGTCGGCCAGGGCTCGGAAAATCTCTGCTTCGATCATGACCAAAGCATAAGTCTACACTTATTGATTTGGCAAGCGCTCTTTTCGAACCCATATGAGGGCTTCAGATGTTGCTGCCATTCCTTGACAATAAGCGGGCATGCAGATAAGAACGAAAAGGGAACAAAAACCTTGTGGGTAAAGGCAGCCATGGCAGGCGGCTGACGTCCGCAGCCTGTAAGGTGCTGCGACAAAAATTTGTTTCAGATGAGCGCGGAGAAATATCATGGCGGGTAGCGTCAACAAGGTCATTCTGGTCGGTAACCTCGGTGCGGACCCGGAAATCCGCCGGCTGAACTCGGGCGAGCCGGTCGTCAACATCCGCATCGCGACGTCGGAAAGCTGGCGCGACAAGAATTCCGGCGAGCGCAAGGAAAAAACCGAGTGGCACAACGTCGTCATCTTCAATGAGGGCATCGCCAAGGTGGCCGAGCAGTATCTGAAGAAGGGCATGAAGGTCTATGTCGAGGGCCAGCTGCAGACGCGCAAATGGCAGGACCAGACGGGCGCCGACAAGTACACGACGGAAGTCGTGCTGCAGAAATTCCGTGGCGAGCTGCAGATGCTCGACGCGCGCGGACAGGGTGAGGGCGGCCAGGTCGGCGGCTACGCCGGTGGCGGCAGCAGCCGTGGTTCCGATTTCGGCCAGTCAAGCCCGAGCGAAAGCTTCAATCGTGGCGGCGGCGGCAACGCTCCGAGGGGCGGCGGTGGCGGCGGTTCGTCGCGTGAACTGGACGACGAGATCCCGTTCTGATCGCAACGGCAGATGCTATTTTGGCTTAAGTCAGAAATTTTACCCCGAGAGTCCCTCATGGACTTTCGGGGTTTTGCATAGTCGAATTGAACGCCGACTTGGCGATCAACGAAATACGGCGAAGGACGAATTCGATGAAAGCACGCGTAAAATGGGTTGAGGAGCGCACCTTCGTCGGCGAGTCCGGCAGTGGCCACAAGGTCGTGCTGGGAACCGCGCTCGGGCCGGAAGGCAAGACGCCGGGGCCGAGCCCGATGGAACTGGTGCTGATCGGCACCGGCGGGTGTTCAGCCTATGACGTGGTGCATATCCTCGAAAAGGGCCGCGAGGCGATCGAGGACTGCGTGGTCGACCTCGACGCCGACCGGGCCGAAACCGAGCCCAGGGTGTTCACCCGCATCCATATGCATTTCGTCGTCAAGGGCAGGGCGCTCTCGCCCGACAAGGTCAAACGGGCAATCGACCTTTCGATCGAAAAATATTGCTCGGCCTCCGCGATGTTGGCCAAGACCGCCACGATTACCCACGATTTCGAAGTGATCGACACGACGGTGAAGTAGGCAGTAGGCAGTAGGCAGTAGGCAGTAGGCAGTAGGGACTGCCGTTCAGCCCGCCATCAGCGCCTTGATGCCGTCGGCGACGAACTGCACGGCAAGTGCGGCCAGGATGACGCCGAGCAGCCGGGTCAGGATCGAGCGGCCGGTCTGGCCGAGGATGCGGTCGATGCGTTCCGACAGCACGAACACCAGATAGGTGATGGCGAGGCAGACGAAGATGATGCCGACCAGCGCCGCCTGCGCGGCAAAGCCCTGGAACGAGCCGGAGAGCAACACAGTCGCCGAAATGGCGCCCGGGCCTGCAATCAGCGGGATTGCCAGCGGGAAAGCGGCGATGTTGTGGATCATGTCCTTGGTGATGGCGACGTCGCCGATCTTCTCCTTGCGGTCCTGCCGGCGCTCGAACACCATTTCGAAGGCGATGAAGAACAGCAGGAAACCGCCGGCGACGCGGAAAGCTGGCAGCGTGATGCCGAACACCGACAGGATCGAGGCGCCGGCAACCGCAAACAGCGCCATCACCAGGAAACCGATGATCGAGGCGCGGACGGAGACCTGCTGGCGCTCTTCGCGGTTCATGCCGCGCGTCACGGCGAGGAACAGTGGCGCCAGGCCGGGCGGATCGATGGTCACGAGAATGGTGACGAAGGCGTTGAACAGGCTGTCGAAACTCGGCATCTCTGACCCTCCAGCCGGGCCGCGCCCGTACCAGGATATTGGTAGAGCAAAGCCCGTTCGGTGGGAACTGTCAGGACAGCGAAACCGGGTTTAACCGGCAGCGCCGCAATAGGCCTCGATGCGATAGCCGTCCGGGTCGACGACAAAGGCTGCATAGTAGTTGTCGCCATAGTCGGCGCGCAGGCCCGGTGCGCCATTGTCTCTGCCGCCTTCGCGCAGAGCGCCGGCATGGAAAGTGTCGACGCTGGCCCGCGTTGGTGCGGCGAAGCAGAAATGCAGGCCGGATTTGTCGTCCGACGGCACGGGCCGAGCCGCCTCGTTCACCCACAACACGACGTTTTGAGCGCCATAACCAAGCGAACCTGGCGACTGGCTGAGACAGGTGTAGCCAAGCGGCCTCAGCGCGGCATCATAGAAGCGCTTGGCGGCGGCGGCGTCGCAGACACCGATCGAGATATGATCGAACATGATTTTCTCCATTGTTACAATATCTTGCGGTGTCATCTTGCTTTCGCTCGTTGCGCCAGGAACTCGACTTCCAGCCGCCATGTCGCGCCGTCGTCGTGCGAGCGCTCGCCGAGCCAGCGGAAGCTGCCTTCGGTGATGCGGGAAAAACTCCAGCGCACCGATGTACCAGTGCCGTCGGCGCCCACTTGCACGATCGTGTCGCCCTCGGCGCGGCCGAGCTGGCGGCTAAAATACTGGTTGCGCGGGTCGCTCCAGAAGATGTGCCAGGCATCCGCGCCGGGATCGTAGACGCGCAGCGTCGTGCCATAGAAAGTCCATTTGCCGAGCGAAGGCTGGGAGCCAGCGTCCCGCGCGGGCAGGATCCAGACATCCTGGATGGCCCGGCCTTCCAACACCCAGCCGAAATGCACCTCGCCACGCCCGGTCAGCACCGTGCCGTCCTCGAGATGGCGCGAGGCGTCGAACGTCCAGGCGCCGACGAAGCGGCCGTAGAGGCTCAGTTTTTCAGCAAGCCCTTCTGCTGGTCCGGAGCTGTGCAGGGCTTCGGCAAACGAGGATTGGTCGAACATGGTTCCGGTCTCTTGTTGTCAGGAGACCGAGAGCAGTAGGCGGTGACGGGGTTCAGGGCTTGGGAAAAATTGCTATATTCCGGTCATGACAGCGACCACGCACACGCTCGCATCCGGACCCGGCTGGCACGTGACGGATGTGATCTGCACGGCCGGCGCCGGCGACCGGCCGTTCGAGGAAGCGCATCAGGATTTCTGCGTCGCTGCGGTCACCAGCGGCACGTTCCGCTACCGTGCCCAACAAGGCACGGCGATGCTGGCGCCCGGCGCGCTCCTGCTCGGCAATCCCGGCACATGTTACGAATGCGGGCACGAGCATGGCAGCGGCGACCGTTGCCTCTCGTTCCATTTCGGTCCGTCCTACATGGAACGGATCGTGGCTGGCGTATCGGGCGCCAGGAAGCTGGCTTTCGAGGCGCCCCGGCTGCCGCCTTTGCCGGTCCTGGCGCCACTGCTGGCCGAGGCGGAAACCGCGCGCGATGTGGCCGACAACGGCGCCTTCGAGGAACTTTCCCTGCGCATGGCCGGAGCTGCCGTGGCTACAGCCTCTGGTGCTACGCATGCCAGGGGCGCACCAAGCCGTCGCGATCAGAAACGGGTTGCCGAGGCCGTACGGCGGATCGAACTGGACGCCGACGGATCGGTCTCGCTTTCGGCGCTTGCCGATGAAACAGCGACCAGCCCCTACCATTTCCTGCGCATCTTCCGGCAGGTCGCGGGCATGACGCCCTATCAGTTCCTGCTCAAGACGCGGCTGCACAGGGCCGCGGTGCGGCTGCGCA
The DNA here is from genome assembly GCF_001425625.1 of Mesorhizobium sp. Root102. GTDB lineage: Bacteria > Pseudomonadota > Alphaproteobacteria > Rhizobiales > Rhizobiaceae > Mesorhizobium. The sequence continues at coordinate 236,962 of NZ_LMCP01000002.1, forward strand.
TGTCTGACGATGCGATCTCGGCGATCGCCTTCGAGGCCGGCTTCAACGATCTGTCGACCTTCAACCGTCGCTTTCGGCGGATCATGGGGGAGACGCCGGGCCAGTTTCGCACCCGCCGTGGCACACCGGCCGTTCCCGTCTCGTGAATCGGCCCAGTGCTCGCAAAGGCAGTCACGCAGGCTTTTGCCTCAGTGCGGCGAAAACCGCCTTGGCCATATCGTCGCAATCAGTGGTATCCATTTGAAATTACCACCAAAAATGACACTGGAAAAATGCCCGACATGTTGGAGTTTCAGTCTTGCTTCCTATATAAGCACCAAGTGATTCCTGATTAGATTGTGATCCGATTTGACCGACCAGAAGACACCGCGCGGCGCCGACGACGGCCCCACCGGCATCGAGCCGATATCCATCGTCGAGGAGATGCAGCGTTCCTATCTCGATTACGCCATGAGCGTGATCGTCAGCCGCGCGCTGCCCGACGTGCGCGACGGTCTGAAGCCGGTGCATCGCCGCATTCTCTTCGCCGCCCATGAGAGCGGTTACCACTGGAACCGCAAGTATGTGAAGTCGGCGCGTCCGGTAGCCGACGTGATGGGTAAATACCATCCGCATGGCGACGCTTCCATCTATGACGCCTTGGTGCGCATGGCGCAGGACTGGTCGCTGCGCGTGCCGTTGATCGACGGACAGGGCAATTTCGGCTCCATCGACGGCGATCCGCCGGCGGCGATGCGCTACACGGAAGCGCGGCTGACCAAGGTCGCGCACGAGCTTCTGGAGGATATTGACAAGGATACTGTCGATTTCCAGGACACTTACGATGCCTCGGGCAGCGAACCGAAGGTTCTGCCGGCACGTTTTCCCAATCTTCTGGTCAACGGCTCGGGCGGCATCGCCGTCGGCATGGCGACCAACATCCCACCGCACAATCTCGGCGAAATCTGCAACGGCGCGATCGCCATCATCGACAATCCGGCGATCGACCTGCCGGCGCTGATGGAGATCATCCCGGGGCCGGATTTCCCGACCGGCGCCATCGTGCTTGGCCGTTCCGGCATCTACAGCGCCTATTCGACCGGCCGCGGCTCCATCGTCATGCGCGGCAAGGTCAACATCGAACAGCGTGGCAACGACCGCGAGTCGATCATCATCACCGAAGTTCCCTACCAAGTGAACAAGTCGTCGATGATCGAGAAGATGGCTGAACTGGTGCGCGACAAACGCATCGAGGGCATTTCCGACATTCGCGACGAGAGCGATCGCCAGGGCTACCGGGTCGTCATCGAATTGAAGCGCGACGCGGTTGCCGACGTCATCCTCAACCAGCTCTATCGCTTCACGCCGCTGCAGACCTCTTTCGGCGCCAATATGGTGGCGCTGAATGGCGGCAAGCCGGAACTGCTGACGCTGACCGACATGCTGAAGGCGTTCGTCACCTTCCGCGAGGAGGTGATCACCCGGCGGACGAAATTCCTGCTGCGCAAGGCGCGCGACCGCGCCCATGTGCTGGTCGGTCTCGCCATCGCCGTCGCCAACATCGACGAGGTCATCAAGCTGATCCGCACCGCGCCGGATCCCCAGACGGCGCGCGAGCAGTTGATGGAGCGGCGCTGGCCCTCCGGCGACGTCGAATCGCTGATCCTTCTGATCGACGATCCGCGCCATCGCATCAACGAGGACGGCACCTACAATCTGTCCGAGGAGCAGGCGCGCGCCATCCTCGAACTGCGCCTGCAGCGCCTGACCGCTCTTGGCCGCGACGAAATCGCCGATGAGTTGAACACGATCGGCGCCGAAATCATTGATTATCTGGACATTTTGTCTTCCCGCGCGCGCGTCCAGCAGATCGTCAAGGACGAGCTTGCCGCCGTGCGCGACGAGTTCGGCACGCCACGCCGCACCGAGCTCACCGATGGTGGGGCGGACATGGAAGACGAGGACCTGATCCAGCGCGAGGACATGGTCGTGACGGTGAGCCATTCCGGCTACATCAAGCGCGTGCCGTTGTCGCTCTACCGGGCGCAGCGCCGCGGCGGCAAGGGCCGCTCCGGCATGTCGACCAAGGAAGAGGATTTCGTCACCCGGCTGTTCGTGGCCAACACGCACACGCCGGTGCTGTTTTTCTCCTCGCGCGGCATCGTCTACAAGGAAAAGGTCTGGCGCCTGCCGATCGGCAATCCGCAGTCACGCGGCAAGGCGCTGATCAACATGCTACCGCTGGAGCAGGGCGAGCGCATCACCACCATCATGCCGCTGCCCGAGGACGAGACCAGTTGGGGCGATCTCGACGTGATGTTCGCCACCACGCGCGGCACCGTGCGCCGCAACAAGCTTTCCGACTTCGTCCAGGTCAACCGCAACGGCAAGATCGCCATGAAGCTGGAGGAGGAGGGCGACGAGATCCTCGGCGTCGAGACCTGCACCGACAATGACGACGTGCTTCTGACTGCCAGTTCCGGTCAGTGCATCCGCTTTTCGGTCGGCGACGTGCGCGTCTTCCAGAGCCGCAACTCGGTCGGCGTGCGCGGCATAACCATGGCCGAGACCGACCGCATCATCTCGATGTCCGTGATCGAGAATGTCGATGCGCCGCCAGCCGAGCGCGCGGCCTATCTCAAGCGGGCGGCGGCCGAACGGCGGCTTGCCGCCGGAATCGCTGCCGGCGAAGAGGAAGAGATCGCGCTGACCAATGAAGAGGTTGGCGAGGAGACCGAGCTTTCCGACGAGCGCTACGAGTTCCTCAAGGCTCATGAGAAGTACGTGCTGACGGTGACCGAATTCGGCTACGGCAAGCGCTCTTCGTCCTATGATTTCCGGCTGACCGGACGCGGCGGCAAGGGCATCCGCGCCACCGACGTCTCGAAGGTAGCCGAGATCGGCCGGCTGGTGGCGACGTTCCCGGTCGGCAATGACGACCAGATCATGCTGGTATCGGATGGCGGCACCGTCATCCGGGTTCCGGTCAACGGCATCCGTTTCGCCAGCCGCGCCACCAAGGGCGTGACCATCTTCAACACGGCTGAAGGTGAAAAGGTGGTTTCGGTCGAGCGGATCTCGGAACCGCAATCGGACGAAGAAAGCGAAGAGACGGTCGAGGGCGCTGTTGATGCCGCTGCGGCGCCGGATGCTGGTCCGGAGGGGACCGACTAAGTCCGGCACCCAGGTTTTGACATGGCAACGCCCGGCCCATCGGCCGGCGCGGCAGCACGTTTAGGCTTTATCAGTAGTGGCGATACGGCTTGCGGGGGCCGAAGCCTTCGAAGCGCTTGGTGTTTGCCTTGACGCGGACGCGTTGTGCCTCCTGATGCAGCCCAAATACGGTGGCGATCAGCATGGCGACGGTCATTGCGGTGGCGAGCATGTAGATCAGCATGTGCGTGTTCTCCTGCGCCTAACAACGGATAGATGGGATTTTGGTTTCATCTTATTAAGGTGCAACCTAGTGAACGCTGCGTGAAGGCTTCGTGATCAGCGTGTTCATCTGTCGTTCATGCGCCGGAAAAGGTTCACGGCCGGCGCGCCAATCGGATTTGCCTTTGCGAGAGAGGCTCGCTAGAAGCACCTGCCATGACTGAACGCATCGCCCTCTATGCTGGCTCCTTCGACCCGCTGACCAACGGCCATCTCGATGTGCTGAAGGCGTCGCTGGCGGTGGCCGATATCGTTTATGCGGCGATCGGCATCCATCCGGGCAAGCGACCGCTGTTTTCCTTCGAGGAGCGGGTGAAGCTGATCGAGACGGCGACGAAGGCGGAATTCGGCAGCGACGGCGCCCGCATCAAGGTCGTCGCCTTCGACGGGCTGGTCATCGAGGCGGCCAGGAAGCAGGGCGCCTCGATCATGATCCGCGGCCTGCGTGACGGCACCGATCTCGACTATGAGATGCAGATGGCCGGCATGAACGAGACCATGGCGCCTGAACTGCAGACGGTTTTTCTACCCGCCAGCCCTTCCGTGCGCACCATTACCGCCACACTTGTCCGGCAGATTGCCTCGATGGGAGGCGACATCCGCCCCTTCGTGCCGGCGGCTGTCGCTGGCGCGCTCACCGCCAAATTCAAGAAATAAGACCCCGGAGACAGATATGCAGCTGAAAAAGCTCGCCTCGTTCCTCGTTGTGCTTGCCGGTCTTGTGACCGCGTCGGTCTCGGCTTTCGCCGCCGACCCGGAAAACACCATGATCATCACGCTGAAGGACGGCGACGTCACCATTGCGCTGAGGCCCGATCTCGCGCCCAAGCACGTCGCCCAGATCAAGAAGCTGGTGCGCCAGGGCGCCTATGACAACGTCGCCTTTCACCGCGTCATCGACGGCTTCATGGCGCAGACCGGCGACGTCAAGTTCGGCAATATGAAGAAGGGTTTCAGCGCCGAGGCCGTCGGCACCGGTGGTTCCGATCTGCCCGACCTGCCGGCCGAATTCTCGCAGACCGAACACTACAAGCGCGGCGTGGTCGGCATGGCCCGCTCGCAAGACCCCAACTCCGCCAATTCGCAGTTCTTCATCATGTTCGCGCCGGCGCCGCCGCTCGATGGCCAGTACACCATCGTCGGCAATGTCGTCAGCGGCATGGAGCTGGTGGACCACATCAAGAAGGGCGACCAGGCGGACAACGGCACGGTCAGCGACCCGGACCGGATGATCAAAGTGCGCATCGCCGCCGACAAATAACTCTGTTTTCTCAAAAGGATATCTGACATGGCCGAAATCAAGGACCGCGAGAACGCGCTCATCATGGAAACGACCAAGGGGAAGGTCGTCATCGAACTTTTCCCCGACCTGGCGCCCGGCCATGTCTCCCGCATCAAGGAACTGGCCCGCGAAGGCGCCTATGACGGCGTGGTCTTCCACCGCGTCATCGAGGGCTTCATGGCGCAGACCGGCGACGTCAAGTTCGGCAATTCCTCGAAACCGACATTTGCTCCATCCCGCGCGGGCATGGGCGGCTCAGAAAAGCCGGACCTAAAGGCTGAATTCTCCAACGCCAACCATGGCCGCGGCACCTGCTCGATGGCCCGTTCGCAGAACCCGAACTCGGCCAATTCGCAGTTCTTCATCTGCTTCGACGATGCCGCCTTCCTCAACCGTCAGTACACGGTCTGGGGCCAGGTCATCGAAGGCATGGACAATGTCGACAAGATCAAGCGCGGCGAGCCGGTGCAGGACCCCGACAAGATCGTGTCGCTGAAGGTCGCGGCCGACGTCAAGTAAGGGTAATCGACAATGATGGGCGTCGTCTGGTCGCTTCTCGGCATCCTGTCCGGCGCCTTCATTGCCATTCAGGCGCCGATCAATTCGCAGCTGGCGCGCGGCCTGGGTCTCCCGGTCGCGGCGGCTGCGTTTTCGTTCCTGTCGGGCGCGCTCGTGCTCGGCATCATCTCCGTTGCGGTGGTGAAGCTGCAAGGCATCTCGCTCGACTGGAAAGCGCCGGCGCCCTGGCTGTTCGTGGCTGGCGGCATGCTCGGCGGCTTCTATGTCACGCTGTCGACGATTCTCACGCCACGCATTGGCGCCGCCGCGCTGATGGCGTTTCTGGTCGCCGGCCAGTTGCTGGCTGGCATGCTCATCGACCGCGTCGGCTTCCTCGGCGTCGCGGTGCGTGAAATCTCGCTCGGCCGCGTCGCCGGCGCGGTGCTGCTGCTGGCGGGAGCGCTGCTCGTCCGGCTCTACTGATGCGCGTCGATCTCTTTGACTTCGACCTGCCGGAGGAGCGCATCGCGCTTCGTCCAGCAGAGCCCCGCGACAGCGCCAAGATGCTGGTGGTCAAACCCGGCGAAGGGCTGGACGACCGCGGGGTTGGCGACCTGCCATCCTTGCTGAGGGCCGGCGACGTACTGGTGTTCAACGACACCAAGGTCATTCCGGCGCAGCTCAAAGGCATCAGACGGCGCGGCGAGGCGGCGGCGCAAGTCGAGGCCACGCTGCACATGCGCATGGCGCCGGACCGCTGGCTGGCCTTCATGCGGCCGGGCAAGCGCATCGCCGCAGGCGACCGCATCCATTTCGGCCATGACGGCAATTCCTGTTTCCTCGGTCAGCTCGACGCCACCGTGATCGAGAAAGGAGAGGGCGGCGAGGCGCTGCTCGGCTTCGACCTGTCGGGACCTTTCCTCGACGAGGCGCTGCATGCGGTCGGCCACATTCCGCTGCCGCCCTATATCGCTTCGAAGCGCGACGACGACGAACGCGACCGCGCCGACTACCAGACCATCTATGCCCGGGAGGAAGGCGCCGTCGCGGCACCGACAGCAGGCCTGCATTTCACGCCGGAGCTTTTTGCAGCGCTTGACGCCAAGGGCATCGAACGCCGCTTCGTCACCTTGCATGTCGGCGCCGGCACGTTCCTGCCGGTGAAGGCGGACGACACCGCCGACCACAAGATGCATGCAGAGACCGGTTCGGTCAGTGAGGCCGCTGCGGACGCCCTGAATGCCGCAAGAGCAAGGGGCGGGCGCATCGTTGCTGTCGGCACGACCTCGCTGCGCCTGCTGGAGAGCGCCGCCCTGGCAGATGGCACGCTCGCCGAATGGTCCGGCCCGACCGACATCTTCATAACGCCCGGCTATCGCTTTCGCACCGCCGACATGCTGATGACCAATTTCCATCTGCCGCGCTCGACGCTGTTCATGCTGGTTTCGGCCTTCAGCGGCCTCGACACGATGCGTGCGGCCTATGCGCATGCGATCGAGAACCGCTACAGATTCTATTCCTATGGCGACGCAAGCCTGCTTTTTCGGGCGGAGACGAGCGATGGACGATGATCTCGAGAGCCTGGACCGCGATGCCCTGATCGCGGAGGTGAAAAAACTGCGCGCCGGCATTCGCCAGCATCGCGATGCGACCGGCCATGATCTGTGCTGGCATCACCCCGATCTGTGGGACCTTCTGCCGGAAAAAACCGAACCGGCAATCGCCGTGCCACCCTGGCCCAAATTCATGCGCGGCTGCATCCACTACCGCCAGTCGCTCGACAAGCAGGCACCGGGCGCTCCGGTCCACGACAAGGAATTCAATGGCTAAGCCGTTCAGCTTCAAGGTTCTGGCGACTGACGGCAAGGCGCGGCGCGGTGTGATCGACATGCCGCGCGGTGAAATCCGCACGCCGGCCTTCATGCCGGTCGGCACCGGCGGCACCGTCAAGGCGATGTATATGGACCAGGTGCGCGGTGTCGGCGCCGACATCATCCTGGGCAACACCTACCATCTGATGCTGCGGCCCGGCGCCGAGCGCGTGGCGCGGCTCGGCGGCTTGCACGAATTCGCCCGCTGGCCGCATCCGATCCTGACCGACAGCGGCGGCTTTCAGGTGATGTCGCTGTCGAAGCTGAGAAAGCTGACCGAAAAGGGTGTCACCTTCCGCTCGCATATAGACGGCGCCGCCTACGAGATGTCGCCGGAGCGCTCGATCGAGATTCAAGGATTGCTCGATTCCGACATCCAGATGCAGCTTGATGAATGCACGGCGTTGCCGGCTGAGACGAAGGAGATCGAGCGCGCCATGGAGTTGTCGCTGCGCTGGGCCGAGCGCTGCAAGACGGCGTTCGGCGACCAGCCGGGCAAGGCGATGTTCGGCATCGTGCAAGGTGGTGACAATGCAGCGCTGCGGGTGCGTTCGGCGCAGGCGCTGAGCGCGATGGAACTGAAGGGCTATGCCGTTGGCGGCCTTGCCGTTGGCGAGCCGCAAGCAGTGATGCTCGAAATGCTCGACATCACCTGTCCGGAACTGCCAGCAGACAAACCGCGCTATCTGATGGGCGTCGGCACGCCGGACGATATCCTGAAATCGGTGGCGCGCGGCATCGATATGTTCGACTGCGTTATGCCGACGCGGGCCGGCCGGCACGGTCTTGCCTATACAAGGCGCGGCAAGGTCAATCTGCGCAACGCCCGCCATGCCGACGATCCGCGCCCGCTCGATGAGGAAAGCGACTGCCCGGCCGCCCGGGACTATTCGCGCGCCTATCTGCATCATCTGGTGCGCTCGCAGGAAGCGCTTGGCGCCATGCTTTTGACGTGGAACAACCTTTCCTACTACCAGAAACTGATGCAGGACATCCGCGCCGGGATCGAGGCCGGCACCTTCGAGGCGCGCGGCGCAGAAATCACCGAGGGCTGGGCGAGGGGCGATATCCCGTTGCTGTGAGGCCTCAGGTGCTGAGCGAATTCGACGCGCGCAGGCTGCAGCCGGTGATCTGGAATGTGCCGTCGGGCTGTTGCTGCAACGTGTAGACGGCCTCGTAGTCCTTGCCGTCGGGGCCGACGATCAGCACCTGCTGGACGATCGAACCCGGAGCCGTCTCCTCGACCTTGCCGAAGGAATAGGTCCGCGGCCTGCGCACCGGCGGGTAGCCGTTTGCCACCATGTTCATGAAGGCGTCGACGGTCGGGAAAATCCGTTTCACATTCGGGGCGGCGAAGCTGTAGGCAGTGACGCCGTCATTGGCGATGAGGGCCTTCAACTGACCGTCAATGACGGACTGTCCTGCCTTGATCTCGGCATCACCGCCGAATGCCAACGACGCGCAGAGGAATGGAACGACTGCGAATGCGAAAAAGGCGCGGCGCATGGCCTGTCTCCGTTGTCCCGCGAAATATCCTCAAAAACAGTGCTGTCCGAGGACGCATCATAACATACGCTTGGCAGCGCATTGCGGTTTCAGCGATTGCGATTATTCGCCAGCGCGGGGTACGCCGGCCCTAGCGGTCGGCGGCAGGCTGTTCAAGCGCGGCAGGCCGGTGGCAGAGCTGCAAGAGGTGGTAGCCCAGGTCCGAGCCGGCTGAGCATTCATTCCAGCGCTTGAAAGCCCGCCTCCAGTCTGCCAGAAGGGCCGCTTGGACTTGGACGTTTAGCGGGACGAAGCCATGAAGGCGTTTTTCGTGCAGATCAAATGCGAGCTCGGCAAATCCTATGAGGTTGCCAGCGCGCTTGCCGATGCCGAGATCGCCTCGGAAATCTACTCCACTGCCGGCAACTACGATCTGCTCGCCAAATTCTATGTCGACGACGAGGAAGATGTCGGCCATTTCGTCAACGAAAAGGTGCAGATTCTCCCCGGCATCAAGGACACGTTCACCGTGGTAACGTTCCGCGCCTTTTAGTCATCGGGCACACTTGCTCGGCCACGAGGCAAAGCCTGATCAAGTCATATTTCGGCTGCCTCAATTTTAGGCAGCAGCAACATACTGATCGCCCGCATCTCCCAAATCACCGATTACGCTTGATTTTCTCAGGCTACGCCAGTGAAATGGCGTCACAGGGGAGTAGGCGATTGGCAGCGTTCGATGAAATGCTTCCGGAAGTCTCCGGATTGAGAAGACCGTATTCGGCTTATGATCGCTGGCTGAAGGAGCAGGATCCGGCCAGGTTGACCGAGAAGATGCAGGACGCCGAACGCGTCTTCCGCAAGACCGGCATCACCTTCGCCGTCTACGGCGAGCAGGAAGCCTCCGAACGCCTGATCCCGTTCGACATCGTTCCCCGCATCATTTCAGGCAATGAATGGCGCCGCCTCACGCAAGGCATCGAGCAGCGCGTGCAGGCGCTGAACGCTTTCCTCGACGATATCTACCATCGCCAGGAGATTCTGCGGGCAGGGCGCGTTCCCAGTGAGTTGATCGCCAGGAACGAGGCATTCCTGCCGGAAATGATAGGGGTCAGGCCGCCGGCCGGCGTCTACACCCACATCATCGGCGTCGACATCGTCCGCATTAGTGAGGACGAATTCTACGTGCTGGAGGACAATGCGCGCACGCCGTCGGGTGTCTCCTACATGCTGGAGAACCGCGAGACGATGATGCAGCTGTTTCCCGAGCTGTTCCAGAAGATCAAGGTGCGGCCGGTGGAAAACTACCCGCAGCTTCTGCGCCAGTCGCTGGCGGCGGTGCGGCCGCAAAGCACCAAGGGCGCGCCGACCATTGCGGTGCTGACGCCCGGCAGCTTCAACTCCGCCTATTTCGAACACGCCTTCCTCGCCGACCAGATGGGCGTGCAGTTGGTCGAGGGCCAGGATCTGCGTGTCGTCGATGGCCATGTCGCGATGCGCACGACCGAAGGCTACAAACAGATCGACGTGCTCTATCGGCGGGTGGACGATTCTTATCTGGACCCGCTGACGTTTCGGCCGGACTCGGCGCTTGGCGTGCCTGGCATCATGGATGTCTATCGGGCCGGCAACATCACCATCGCCAATGCGCCGGGCACCGGTATCGCAGATGACAAGGCGATCTATTCCTACATGCCCGAGATCATCGAATTCTACACCGGCCGCAAGGCGATCCTCGGCAACATTCCGACCTGGCGCTGCTCGGAGCCGGACAGCCTGAAATACGTGCTCGAACACATCGACGAGCTGGTGATCAAGGAAGTGCATGGTTCCGGCGGTTACGGCATGCTGGTAGGGCCGGCGGCCACCAAGAAGGAATGCGAGACATTTGCCAAGAAACTGGCGGCAAAACCTTCGAATTACATCGCCCAACCGACACTGGCCCTGTCGACATGCCCGATCCTTACGGAAAAGGGGCTGGCGCCACGCCACGTCGATCTCAGGCCTTATGTGCTGGTCTCCGATCGCATCCAGATCGTGCCCGGCGGGCTGACCCGCGTCGCGCTCAAGGAAGGCTCGCTGGTGGTCAATTCCTCGCAGGGCGGCGGTACCAAGGACACATGGGTGCTGGATGACTGATTTTCATTTGAAGGTTCTTGTATGCTTTTAGGCCGCACCGCCAACGGGCTTTACTGGATGAACCGCTACATCGAGCGGGCCGAGAATATGGCGCGGCTGGTCGATGCCGGCCTCCGCATGGCGCTGACTCGTACCCAGAGCGCCTCGGAAGAGTGGAATTCGGTGCTGCTCAGCGCTGGTTCCGACGTCACCTTCAGCCAGAAATATTCTGACTATACCGCCGCCAATGTCGCCGACTTCCTGTTGCGCGACACGTCGAACCCGTCGAGCACGATGTCGTCGATCGAGACGGCCCGCAACAATGCCCGCATGGTGCGCACCGCGCTGACGCGCGAAACCTGGGAAAGTATCAACGAAGCCTGGATGGCGCTGAAGCGGATGCTGGCCAGGCCGATCGACGAGCGCGACCTGCCCAGCGTGCTCGACGCGATCAAGCGCGAGACGGCGCTGATCCGCGGCTCGTTCTACGGCACCATGCTGCGCAACGAGATCTTCGACTTCTCGCAACTCGGCACCTATGTCGAGCGCGCCGACAACACGGCGCGCATCCTCGACGTGAAATACTACGTGCTCCTGCCGTCGATCTCCTGGGTTGGCTCGACGCTCGACAACTACCAGTGGGAATCGATCCTGCGTTCGGTCTCGGCGCATCGTTCCTACCGCTGGGTCTATGACGCCGATTACAAGCCGACCAACATTGCCGACTATCTGATCCTCAATGTTCGCATGCCGCGTTCGCTGACCTTCTGCTATCGCTTCCTGTCGGAGCATCTGAAATTCCTCGGCGACGATTACGGCGAGCGCCATGCCTGCCACGCAACGGCCGAAAAGACGCAGACAATGCTGAGAGCCGGGTCGATCAAGGATATTTTCGATACTGGCCTGCATGAATTCCTGGCCAAGTTCATTCGCGACAACACCAAGCTCGGCGACGAAATCGCACAAGATTACCGGTTCAATTGAGCATGATCCTGAGAAGTGGGAATCGGTTTTCGGATAAGATCATGCTCACAAACGGAAAAAAAGCATGCGGCTGAAGATCACCCACCGGACCGAATACCGCTACGACGCACCGGTGCACTATCTGTTGCAGCGGCTGCGGCTGCTTCCGGTCAGCGGATCGACGCAGACCGTTCTGTCCTGGGCGCTGGCCATCGAAGGCGCGCGCGAAGAGGTTCACTTTGTCGACCATTTCGGCAATGACACAAGGCTGTTGAGCGTCGAGGGCGAGCGCGACTTCATCACCGTGGAAGCATCAGGCGAAGTGGTGACGCGCGACACCGCGGGTGTCTCGGGACCACACCAAGGCTTTACGCCGCTCTGGCTGTACAGCCATGAAACACCATTGACGACGGTCGGCAGCGGTGTTCGCGAACTCGCTGCATCGGTCGGCAAGGGAACCGACATCGAAAGGCTTCACCGGCTGATGGCTGTCATTGGCGAGCGCGTTGCCTACACGCCCGGCACCACCAATGCGACGACGCCGGCGGAGCAAGCCTTGGCGCTCAAGACCGGTGTCTGCCAGGATCACACCCATATCTTTGCCGCCGCGGCGCGCGCCATGGGCTTTCCGGCCCGCTATGTCAGCGGCTATCTGATGCTGGATGCGACGGTCGAGCAGGCTGCAAGTCACGCCTGGGCCGAAGCGCATGTTTCTGGTCTCGGCTGGGTTGCCTTCGATGCCGCCAATGGCATTTCGCCTGACGAGCGCTATGTAAAGGTGGCAACGGGCCGCGACTACCGCGACGCCACGCCGGTGTCGGGAATTCGGCTGGGACAGGCGGAAGAACAGCTTGCGGTCACCGTCACGGTGGAGCAGTAATCCTTCGCAAGATTGCTGCCAGAGCGATTCATCGTTTCAAGGAAACGCCGAACCGCTCTATCCCTTTGTTTTAACGCAATTCCGGACGGAAAACCGCTTCACACTTTTCCTGGAATTGCTCTAGAAGAGATTCCATGACTTATTGCGTTGGCCTGAAGATCGATCGCGGGCTCGTGTTCATGTCGGACACGCGCACCAATGCCGGTATGGATTCGATTTCCACCTTCCGCAAGATGCATATCTGGGAGCAGCCGGGCGAGCGCGTCATCGTTTTGATGTCGGCGGGCAACCTGGCGACGACGCAGGCGGTGGTCAGCCTGCTCGACGAACGCACCAAGGCAATTGCCGACCGTCACGCCACCCTTCTGGAGACGCCGTCGATGTATCAGACGGTGCGGCTGGTCGGCGATACGGTCAAGGAGGTCATCGCCAGTTCGTCGCCTGCGGGCGAGAAGGCGGATTCCTACTTCAATGCTTCCTTCATCCTCGGCGGCCAGATCAAAGGCAGCGAGCCGCGCCTGTTCATGATCTATCCCGAAGGCAATTTCATCGAATCGACCGACGACACGCCGTTTTTCCAGATCGGCGAGACCAAATACGGCAAGCCGATCATCATCCGTGCCTATGAAAAGACGATGAGCCTCGCCGAGACGGTGAAGCTGCTTTTGGTGTCGTTCGATTCAACGCTGAAGTCGAACTTGTCTGTCGGCTTGCCGCTCGACCTGCTCTTCCTGGAGATGGACGCCTTCAAGGTCGGGTTGAAGAAACGGATCAGCCAGGACGACCAGTATTACCGCACGATCTCGGACGGCTGGTCGAATGCGCTGAAGACGGCCTTTGCCAGCCTGCCGGATTTCCCTGGCTAGGGTGCGCGAAGTTCGCCGGCGGCGGTTGCATGTATTTCACGCGTTAATTAATAAAGAGGCCAGCCGGTATGGATGGCGGCGAGGCATCATGTCGGGAGGACAGGATGAATAACGATGATTTCCGGCAATGGTCGCGGCGCGCCGCCGACTGGGGCGCCGACTACCGCAGCACGCTGCGCGACCGTCCGGTGCGGCCGCTGGTCGAGCCCGGCGACATTTTCAAAAGCATAGAGGCTTCGCCACCCGAAGACGCCGAACCGATGGACCGAATCTTCGCCGACTTCGAAGAGAAGATCTTGCCGGGAATGACACATTGGCAGCATCCGCGCTTCTTCGCCTATTTCCCAGCCAATGCGGCGCCAGTTTCGGTGGTGGCGGAATATCTGGTTTCGGCGATGGCCGCGCAATGCATGCTCTGGCAGACCTCCCCGGCAGCGACCGAACTCGAAACGCGCACCGTCGACTGGATGCGCCAGGCGCTCGGTTTGCCCGAAGGGTTCGCCGGGGTGATCCAGGATTCGGCCTCGTCGGCGACACTGGCCGCGGTGCTTACTATGCGCGAACGGGCACTCGACTGGCAAGGCAATAGGCAAGGCCTGGCGGGGCAGGCGCGGCTGCGCATCTATTCCTCCGATCAGGTGCACACGTCGATCGATCGGGCGATCTGGGTGTCAGGCATCGGCGAGGACAATCTCGTGCGCATTCCGGTCGGCGGCCGCTTTCGCGCCATGGACACGGCAGCGCTCGAGGCGGCAATCGTTGCCGACCGGGAAGCCGGCATGGTGCCGGCCGGGATCATCTCCAGCGTTGGTGGCACGAGCATCGGCGGCACCGACGACATCGCTGCGGCTGCCGAGGTGGCGAGGCGGCATGGGCTCTATCTTCATGTCGATGCGGCCTGGGCCGGGTCGGCGATGATTTGCCCCGAGTATCGCCATTTCTGGGCCGGCGCCGAGCTGGCGGACTCCGTTGTCTTCAACCCGCATAAATGGCTGGGCGCACAGTTCGACTGCTCTATCCAGTTCCTGCGTGACCCCGAAAGCCATGTGAGGACGCTGGCTATCAAGCCGGATTATCTCAAGACACACGGTCATGACGGCATCATCAACTATTCCGAATGGTCGGTGCCGCTCGGCCGGCGCTTCCGCGCGCTGAAATTGTGGTTCCTGCTGCGCGCCCATGGTTTGGAAAGCCTGCGCATGATGATCCGCAATCATGTCGCGTGGAGCGAAGGGCTTGCCGCGCGGCTGGCAAAGGAACCAGATTTCGAGATCGTCAGCGGGCCGATGCTGTCGCTGTTCTCGTTCCGGCACAAGGCGGCATCTGGCACTGATGCGGACGCGCACAATCTGCGGCTGGTCAATGCGATCAACGATGATGGCCGCATCTACCTGACGCAGACGAGGGTCGATGGACTGATAGCAATCCGTTTTCAAGTCGGCCAGTTCGAAGCGACCGCCGACGATGTCGATATGGCTTTCACCGTCATCACGGAAATGGCGCTCGCAATGCCTTGATCAGGCGCCATCTGGTTTGCGTTCGCATTTGCCTTGGCAGTCACATGCATTTCATTAGCCGGCTTATGCCTTTTCATCGGTTTCGTTTTCGACTATAGACAAGAAAAACGAAAACGGGAGGTTGCCTATGTATCTGTCGCCACGCCATGCCGAAATCATCCAGATGGCCAAGGATCATGGTCGCGTGCTGGTCGATGACCTGGCCACCCACTTCAATGTGACGCCGCAGACCATACGCAAGGATCTCAACGATTTGTGCGACCAGCGGCTGCTTTCGCGCATCCATGGCGGTGCGTTGTTCCCGTCCGGCATCGAGAACATGGAGTATGAGGCGAGGCGCAAGATCGCCGCCGACGAGAAGGAGGCGATCGGCCGTGCGGCAGCCAGGCTGATCCCCGACAATGCCTCGCTGTTCATCAACATCGGCACCACGACCGAGGCGGTCAGCAAGGCGCTGCTCGATCACAGCGGCCTCATGGTCATCACCAATAACATCAATGTTGCCAATAGGATGCGGATATATCCGTCGATCGAGGTGGTGATCGCCGGCGGGGTCGTGCGCGGTTCCGATGGCGGTGTGGTCGGCGAAGCGGCGGTCGACTTCATCAGGCAGTTCAAGGTCGACTATGCGGTGATCGGCGCATCCGCCATCGACCATGACGGCGCCTTGCTCGACTTCGATTTTCGCGAGGTCAAGGTGGCGCAGGCGATCATCGCCAACGCAAGGCATGTCATCCTGGTTTCCGACCAGACCAAATTCGAGCGAACCGCACCGGTGCGCATCGGCCACCTGTCGCAGGTCAACACCTTCATCACCGACCGTTGCGACATCCCGTCGGTGCGCAAGATCTGCCAGGAGTCCGAGGTTCAACTGATCGAGACGTCGCTCACCTAGGCGATTTCAACCTGATATCACGTGCTCGTGATATTTCGTTTGACATTCGTTATCATTTCGAAATAATTCCGACACGGTTTCGTAAAAGGCCAAAAATGGTGCAATGCGAAATCGTTGGAGGAACTTGTGGACTCATCTCCGATCCGTGACATTTTCGTCATAGGTGGCGGCATCAATGGCTGCGGTATTGCCCGCGATGCCGTCGGGCGTGGCTTTTCCGTCTTTCTCGCCGAGATGAACGACCTGGCCAGCGGGACCTCCTCAGGCTCGACCAAGTTGATCCATGGCGGGCTTCGCTATCTTGAATTCTACGAATTTCGCCTGGTGCGCGAGGCGCTGATGGAGCGCGAGGTTCTGTGGAAGAACGCGCCGCATATCATCTGGCCGATGCGCTTCGTGTTGCCCTATGCCAAGGGCCTGCGTCCGGCCTGGCTGATCAGGCTCGGTCTCTTCCTCTACGACCACATTGGTGGGCGCAAATTGCTGCCGGCGACCAGGACGCTGGACATGGCCAGGGATCCGGCCGGCAAGCCTTTGAAGCCGCTGTTCAAAAAGGCCTTCGAGTATTCGGATGGCTGGGTCAATGACGCGCGGCTGGTGGCGCTGAACGCGCGTGATGCCGCCGATCGTGGTGCGACGATCCGCACCCGTACGAAAGTGGTCGGCGCGCGCCGCGAAAACGGTTTGTGGACGGTCCAGATCGAGGACCTGCAGACGGGCGAGACCGAGGAGATCAGGGCGCGCCTGCTGGTCAATGCCGCCGGCCCCTGGGTCGATCATGTGCTTTCGGGCGTCGTCGGCCTCAACGATGTGCACAATGTCCGCCTCGTGCAGGGCAGCCACATCGTCATCGCCAAGAAATTCGACGATCCGCGCGCCTATTTCTTCCAGAACAAGGATGGCCGCATCATCTTCGCCATTCCCTATGAGGAAGAGTTCACCCTGATCGGCACCACGGACCAGGATTACCCCGGCGATCCGCATGACGTGAAGATCAGCGACACCGAGATCGACTACCTCTGCGCCGCGGCAAGCGAATATTTCGCGCAACCGGTCAAGCGTTCGGACATCGTCTGGACCTATTCGGCCGTCCGCCCGCTGTATGATGACGGCGCCTCCAAAGCGCAGGAAGCGACGCGCGACTATGTGCTCAAGGCCGATGGCGGCGAAGGGGCTGCCCCGATCGTCAATGCCTTCGGCGGCAAGATCACCACCTATCGCCGGCTGTCGGAATCGATGCTGGAAAAGATCGAGGGTTTTCTCGGCAAGCGCGGCAAACCATGGACGGCAAACGCGCCACTGCCGGGCGGCGATTTTCCGGCCATCGGTTTCGATGCCGAAGTGGCGAAACTGAAGACCGCCTATCCGTTCCTCGACGCGCGCCTGGCCCGCCGGCTGACCAGGCTCTACGGCACCCGCGCCAGGATGCTGTTGGGGCTGGCCAAATCGAATTCTGATCTCGGCCTTAACTTCGGCGCCGATCTTTATGAGGCCGAGGTGCGCTATCTTGTTCAAAACGAATGGGCGGTCACATCAGAAGATGTATTGTGGCGCCGGACCAAGCGCGGTTTGCATCTCAGCCGCGAGCAGGTGGCGGCTCTCGATGAATTCATGCGCGGCATAAGTCGGCGCCATGTCGCGGCTGCCGAATGAAGAGGGGTTTGAGCTGATGCAGAAGGCCTGGGAGGAGGCGTCATGCTGGAACTGAGAAACGTC
Source organism: Mesorhizobium sp. Root102 (assembly GCF_001425625.1). Lineage (GTDB taxonomy): Bacteria > Pseudomonadota > Alphaproteobacteria > Rhizobiales > Rhizobiaceae > Mesorhizobium. The sequence goes on from NZ_LMCP01000002.1 coordinate 254,464, forward strand.
ACCAAGACGGTCGGTGCGGCAGAGCATATCCGCGATGTGTCGCTGACGCTCCAGCACGGCTCGCTCAACGTCCTGCTTGGACCTACGCTCTCCGGCAAGACCAGCCTGATGCGGCTGATGGCCGGCCTCGATGTGCCGACATCCGGTTCGATCTGGTTCGACGGCCAGAATGTCACCGGCGTGCCGGTGCAGAAGCGCAAGATCGCCATGGTCTACCAGCAGTTCATCAACTATCCGGCGATGACCGTCTATGAGAACATCGCTTCGCCGCTCAGGGTGGCCGGCACCGATCAGGCGAAGATAGACAAGGAAGTGCGCAATGCCGCCGCACTTCTCAAGCTGACACCCTATCTCGACCGCACGCCGCTCAGCCTGTCCGGCGGCCAGCAGCAGCGCACCGCACTGGCGCGCGCCATCGTCAAGAACGCCAGCCTGGTCCTGCTCGACGAGCCGCTCGCCAATCTCGACTACAAATTGCGCGAGGAACTGCGCGCCGAATTGCCCAGGATATTCGCCGCCGCCGGCACCATCTTCGTCTATGCCACGACCGAGCCGCACGAAGCCCTGCTGCTCGGCGGCAACACGGCGACGCTTTCTGAAGGGCGGATCACCCAGTTCGGATCGACCATCGAAGTGTTCCGCAAGCCGGCCGACCTGGTGACAGCCAGGACGTTTTCCGATCCACCGCTCAACACCATCGTGCTCGCCAAAAAGGGCCGGGATTTCCTGCTCGAGGGTGGCGTGAACCTGCCGGTGCCGGCTCAACTCTCCGGCATTTCCGACGCCATCTATACGATCGGCTTTCAGCCGCACCACCTGTCGCTCGAGCGGCCCAACGCGGCGGCGGTGCCGGTGCGGGCCAAGGTGACGATCACCGAGATCACCGGGTCGGAGAGTTTCATCCATCTCGATTTTGCCGATGCGCGCTGGGTCATGCTGACCCACGGCATTCGCGATTTCGAGCCTGACGAAGTGGTCGAGGTGTTCATCGATCCGCGCCACATCATGGTTTTCGACGAGCGCGGCCGCGCCGTGACCGCGCCAAAGCTGGCGGCTTAAGGGGAAAGAGATGGCGCGCATCGACGTCAACCATGTCAGGCATTCCTATCTGCCGAACCCGCGGAAGGATGCCGATTTCGCGCTCAAGGAAGTGCATCACACCTTCGAGGATGGCGGCGCCTATGCGCTGCTCGGGCCCTCGGGCTGCGGCAAGACCACACTGCTCAACATCATTTCGGGATTGCTTCATCCCTCGCATGGCCAGCTGCTGTTCAACGGCAAGGACGTGACCAACCTGTCGACGCAGGAGCGCAACATCGCGCAGGTGTTCCAGTTCCCGGTCATCTACGACACCATGACCGTCTACGACAATCTGGCCTTCCCGCTGCGCAACCGCGACGTGCCGGAAGCCGATGTCGACCGCAAGGTGTGCGAGACGCTGGAGATGATCGATCTGGCGTCCTGGGCGAAGAAGAAGGCGAGGGGGCTGACCGCCGACCAGAAGCAGAAGATATCGCTCGGCCGCGGACTGGTGCGCTCGGACGTCAACGCAATCCTGTTCGACGAGCCGCTGACCGTCATCGACCCGCACATGAAGTGGGTGCTCCGCTCGCAGCTGAAGCAGCTGCATCGCCGGTTCGGCTACACCATGGTCTACGTTACCCACGACCAGACCGAGGCGCTGACCTTCGCCGACCAGGTGGTGGTGATGTATGATGGCGGCATCGTGCAGATCGGCACGCCTGCCGAACTGTTCGAACGTCCGCGGCACACTTTTGTCGGCTATTTCATCGGCTCGCCGGGCATGAACGTCATGCCGGTGGCGATCGACGGCAAGACGGCAACGCTCGGCTCGCAGCGCATCGAATTGCCCGGAGCACCCAAGGCAGGCAGCGGCGCCATCGAGCTTGGCATCCGTCCCGAATATGTCCGGCTTGGCCGTGACGGTATGGCCGTTTCGATCAGCAAGGTCGAGGATCTCGGCCGTCACAAGGTGGTCCGCGCCAAGCTCGAAGGCCGCGATATCGCTGCCGTGATCGGTGAGGACGAAACCGTGCCGGCCGATCCGAAGGTGCGGTTCGATCCGGCCGGTATCAACATCTATGCCGATTCCTGGCGCGTCGAGATGGGGGCCTAGATGGAAAAGACCTGGAACAACAAGGCCTGGTTCCTGGTGCTGCCGGTGCTGGTGCTGGTGGCGTTCTCGGCGGTCATCCCGCTCATGACCGTCGTCAACTATTCGGTGCAGGACACTTTCGGCAACAACGTCTTCTTCTGGGCCGGCACCGAGTGGTTCGAGGAACTGCTCTCTTCCAGTCGCTTCTGGGAGGCGATGGTCCGCAACCTGATCTTCTCCTTCATCATCCTCGCCATCGAAGTGCCGCTCGGCATCTTCATCGCGCTCAACATGCCGAAAAAGGGCTGGGGCGTGCCGGTCTGCCTGGTGCTGATGGCGCTGCCGTTGCTGATCCCGTGGAACGTCGTCGGCACTATCTGGCAGGTCTTCGGGCGCAATGATATCGGCTTGCTCGGCTACTACGTCAACGCGCTCGGCATCGACTACAACTACGTACAGGATCCCTTCGACGCCTGGGTCACCGTCATCGTCATGGATGTCTGGCACTGGACCAGCCTCGTCGTGCTGCTCTGCTATGCCGGCTTGGTCTCCATTCCGGATGCCTTCTATCAGGCGGCCAAGATCGACGGCGCCTCACGCTGGGCGGTGTTTCGCTACATCCAGCTGCCTAAGATGAACCGGGTGCTGCTGATCGCCGTGCTGCTGCGCTTCATGGACAGCTTCATGATCTACACCGAGCCCTTCGTGGTGACGGGCGGCGGTCCCGGCAACTCGACGACGTTCCTGTCGATCGACCTCGTGAAGACGGCGCTCGGCCAGTTCGACCTCGGTCCGGCCGCGGCCATGTCGCTGGTCTACTTCCTCATCATCCTGTTGTTGTCCTGGGTGTTCTACACCGTGATGACCAACTACGACGCGGAGCGCTGAGATGGCGGGCGCCAACGAAACGACGACGGAGCGCGACCGGGTGAGCCAGACGGGTGCTTCAGAAGGTTTGGCCAGCGCGCTGTCGCAGAGCGAAATCGACCGGCGCATGCGCCGGCGCGGCGAGGAATCGCGCTGGTGGTGGATCGTGCCGACGCTCTACATCATCGTGCTTCTGCTGCCGATCTACTGGCTCATCAACATGAGCTTCAAGACCAATGCCGAGATCGTCAACTCGCTGACGCTCTATCCGCACGCGCCCACGATCGCCAACTACGTCACCATCTTCACCGAGAAGGTCTGGTACTCCGGCTACATCAACTCGATCACCTATGTGGTCATGAACATGGTGATCTCGGTGTCCGTGGCGTTGCCCGCGGCCTACGCCTTCTCGCGCTATCGTTTCCTCGGGGACAAGCATCTGTTCTTCTGGCTGCTGACCAACCGCATGGCGCCGCCGGCGGTGTTCGCGCTGCCGTTCTTCCAGCTCTACTCGGCATTCGGCCTGATCGACACGCACATAGCGGTGGCGCTCGCCCACTGCCTGTTCAACGTGCCGTTGGCGGTGTGGATCCTCGAAGGCTTCATGTCGGGCGTGCCGAAGGAGATCGACGAGACCGCCTATATTGACGGCTATTCGTTCCCGCGCTTCTTCCTGAAGATCTTCATGCCGCTGATTGCCAGCGGCATCGGCGTCGCCTGCTTCTTCTGCTTCATGTTCTCATGGGTCGAATTGCTGATCGCCCGCACGCTGACCACGACCGACGCCAAGCCGATCGCCGCCACCATGACGCGCACCGTGTCGGCCTCCGGCATGGACTGGGGTCTGCTTGCCGCCGCCGGCGTGCTGACGCTGATCCCCGGCGCACTCGTCATCTGGTTCGTCCGCAATTATATCGCCAAGGGCTTTGCCCTGGGGAGGGTGTGACCATGAATTTCAACCTCTCCTGGATGGCATGGACGCCGCCGACGGCGATCTTCTTCGTCGTCATCGCGCTGCTGCTGCTTGGCATGGGTGTCTGGGAATACGCTTCGCCGGGCGGCAATCCGCGCGTCGGCATCCTGCGCTTCGAGACGACGCGCGGCGACCGCCTCTTCGTTTCGCTGCTTGGCAGCGCCTTTATCCATCTCGCTTGGCTGGGTCTTGTCGGACCCAGCCTCTGGTGGGCTCTCGCTCTCTCCGTGGTCTACGCTATTGGCGTGTTCCGCTACGTATAGAGGGGGAAACTGTTGGAGCGGCCGCGTGCCGGCGACCGCTCCAGATCGCACTTGAACCTTAAACAGTGGAGGAAACACAATGCGACGGCAATTTCTAACATCAACCACAGCCCTTGCGCTATTGCTCGGGGTGGGCAACGCCTACGCCGGTATGGACGAGGCAAAAGCCTTTCTGGACAAGGAGATAGGCGACCTTTCGACGTTATCACGCGCCGATCAAGAAGCTGAGATGAAGTGGTTCGTCGACGCCGCCAACCCGTTTGCCGGCATGGAAATCAAGGTCGTCTCCGAAACGCTGACGACGCACAAATATGAATCGGAGGTGTTGGCTCCGGCCTTCGCCGCCATCACCGGCATCAAAGTCACGCATGACGTCATCCAGGAAGGTGACGTCGTCGAGAAGATCCAGACCCAGATGCAGACCGGCCAGAACCTCTATGACGGCTGGGTCAACGATTCCGACCTGATCGGCACCCATTGGCGCTACCAGCAAGTGCGCAACCTGACCGACTGGATGGCCAATGAAGGCAAGGATGTCACCAATCCTGGCCTCGACTTGAAGGATTTCATCGGCTCCTCCTTCACCACCGCGCCGGACAAGAAGCTCTATCAGCTTCCCGACCAGCAGTTCGCCAACCTCTACTGGTTCCGTTACGACTGGTTCAACGACGAGAAGAACAAGGCCGACTTCAAGGCGAAGTACGGCTACGATCTCGGCGTGCCGGTCAACTGGTCGGCCTATGAGGACATTGCCGAGTTCTTCACCGGCCGCGACGTCGGCGGCAAGAAAGTCTATGGCCACATGGACTACGGCAAGAAGGACCCGTCGCTCGGCTGGCGTTTCACCGACGCCTGGCTGTCGATGGCCGGCAATGGCGACAAGGGCATCCCGAACGGTCTGCCGGTCGACGAATGGGGCATCAAGGTCAACGAGAAGTCACAGCCGGTCGGCTCCTGCACGGCGCGTGGTGGCGACACCAACGGCCCGGCCGCCGTCTACTCGATCCAGAAGTACCTCGACTGGCTGAAGGCCTACGCGCCGGCCGAAGCTCAGGGCATGACCTTCTCTGAATCGGGTCCAGTCCCGGCGCAGGGCAACATCGCCCAGCAGATCTTCTGGTACACGGCTTTCACCGCCGACATGGTCAAGCCCGGCCTGCCGGTGATGAACGACGACGGCACGCCGAAGTGGCGCATGGCGCCGTCGCCGCATGGCGTCTACTGGAAGGACGGCATGAAGCTCGGCTACCAGGACGTGGGTTCGTGGACGCTGATGAAGTCGACGCCGGAAGACCGGGCGAAGGCAGCATGGCTCTACGCCCAGTTCGTGACCTCGAAGACCGTGGACGTGAAGAAGAGCCATGTCGGCCTGACCTTCATCCGCGACTCGACGATCCACGACAAGAGCTTCACCGAACGCGCGCCGAAGCTCGGCGGTCTGATCGAGTTCTACCGTTCGCCGGCCCGCGTCCAGTGGTCGCCGACCGGAACCAACGTGCCGGACTATCCGAAGCTCGCTCAGCTCTGGTGGCAGGCGATCGGCGATGCTGCCTCCGGCGCCAAGAGCGCGCAGGAAGCCATGGATTCGCTCTGCGCCGAGCAGGAAAAGGTCATGGCCCGTATCGAGAAGTCCGGCGTCCAGGGTGACATCGGACCGAAGCTCGCCGAGGAACATGATCTCGCCTACTGGAACGCCGACGCGGTCAAGGCCGGCAATCTCGCTCCTCAGCTGAAGATCGAGAACGAGAAGGAAAAGCCGCAGACCATCAACTACGACGAACTGGTCAAGAGCTGGCAGAAATAGGACTGTCCATGCGGGCGCTCGCGCCCGTGTGAAAATTGGGGGAGGCGGCATGTTGCCGTCTCCCCTGTTTGTATCGAGGCGGAGGATATCTGGATGAGCGGTTTTGTGCTGGCGATCGACCAGGGAACGACATCGACCCGGGCGATCCTGTTCGACGCCCAGATGAAAATAGCCGGCAGCGGGCAGAAGGAATTCACCCAGCATTATCCGGCCTCCGGCTGGGTCGAGCACGATCCCGAGGATATCTGGGCGAGCGTGGTGACGACCGTGAAAGCGGCGCTGAAGCAGGCCGGCCTGAATGCTTCAGATGTGGCGGCGCTCGGCATCACCAATCAGCGCGAAACCGTCGTCATCTGGGACAGGGCGACCGGCAAGCCGATCCACAATGCGATCGTCTGGCAGGACCGGCGCACCGCGCCGCTGTGCCAGAAACTCAAGAAACAGGGCTTGGAGAAGAAGTTCACCCGCAAGACCGGCCTGCTGCTCGATCCCTATTTTTCCGGCACCAAGATCGCCTGGATGCTGGACAAGGTGAAAGGTGCGAGAAAACGCGCCGAGAAGGGCGAATTGCTGGCCGGCACCATCGACAGTTTTTTGATCTGGCGGCTGACCGGCGGCAAGGTCCACGCCACGGACGCCACCAACGCCTCGCGCACGCTGGTCTACAACATCGAGAAAAATGCCTGGGACGACGAGTTGCTGGCTATCCTCAACATCCCGGCGAAAATGCTTCCTGAAGTGAAAGACTGCGCCGATGACTATGGAATCACGGAAAAAAACCTCTTTGGCGCCGAGATAAAAATCCTCGGTGTCGCCGGCGACCAGCACGCGGCGACCATTGGCCAGGCCTGTTTCGAGCCCGGCATGATGAAGTCTACCTATGGCACCGGCTGTTTTGCGCTGCTGAACACCGGCAGCGACCTGGTGCGCTCGAAGAACTGGCTGCTGACCACCATTGCCTACCGGCTGAACGGCAAGACGACCTACGCGCTGGAAGGCTCGATCTTCATTGCCGGCGCCGCGGTCCAATGGTTGCGTGATGGCATCAAGGTGATCGGCAAGGCCGAGCAGAGCGGCAAACTGGCGGCGGAAGCTGATCCGACGCAAAATGTCTACCTGGTGCCCGCCTTTGTCGGACTCGGCGCACCGCATTGGGATGCCGAGGCACGCGGCGCCATCTTCGGGCTGACCCGCAATTCCGGTCCGGCGGAGTTTGCCCGCGCCGCGCTGGAAGCCGTGGCCTACCAGACGCGCGACCTGCTCGATGCCATGCGCAAGGACTGGAAGGGCGCTTCGGCCAAGACCGTGCTTCGGGTCGACGGCGGCATGGTGGCATCGGACTGGACCATGCAGCGTCTGGCCGACATCCTGGATGCACCGGTCGACCGTCCGACCATCCTCGAGACGACAGCGCTCGGCGCCGCATGGCTGGCCGGCTCGAAGGCAGGTGTGTGGCCGAAGGCACGGGAGTTCGCGCAGAGCTGGGCGCTCGAACGGCGCTTCCAGCCGGACATGGAGACATCAACCCGTTCAGCCAAGCTCGCGGGCTGGCGGGATGCGGTGCGAAGGACGCTGAGCGCATAAGAAAGACCCGCGCTGTTTCCGGCGCGGGCCTTTTTACTCACCACTCACACTTAGGATCAGTAGGGCGAGCGGCACTCCTTGCGGGGGCCGTAGTTCGGCTGGAATGTGTTGTCCGAAGAGCGGTAGCTGCGATAGTGGTCATAGCACCACTGCACATGCGAGTTGCCTTCATAGACACGGTTGTTTTCACTGTTGATGATCGCGCCGGTGATCAGGGCGCCGGTGGCGAAGGCAGCCAGCGGGAACCAATTGTCGCCATGGCGCCGATAGCCGCGATGGTATTCGCGATAGCCGCGGTGGCCATTCCAATACACGCCACGATCATTGTTACGGGCAAAGTTCCGATTGCCGTTGAAATTGCGGCTGAAGTTGCGGCGATCGCCGTGGCGCTTCCACTCAGGATATTGGGAGGGATGTTGGGCTGGCGTGTCGCCGGCTGCGACGTTCAGGATATTTGACGACGTCACCGGTGCCTGCGGCACGAACATTTGCGCTGCATTGGCCGGACCGGCGGCTGCCGCGAACGAAACTGACAATGTGGTCGCCAGTATACCCGATACGATTTTGTTCATTATTCTTCTCCTTCGAAGGGGTGATTGACGTCCCTTGTGGCGAGGAAACGGGCGAGGCGGCTTATAGTTCCCGGCGAAACTCCAAGTTACTGATTTGTAATGTTTCTCCGACCTGCTGGCTATGCGGCAGACCGGTCGCGCACTTGCTCTGCCGGGGCGGTGCCCCTCATGATCGAAGCGGCCCGTCAGGCCCGGTGTTCGTGCTGGAAAAGCCCGGCCTGCGAATGCTGTTTTTCCGGTTGACCGGTCGAGGCACTCTCCCTATGTTCCGCGCAATTTCGAGGGCTGCCTTTCGCGCCCGCGGGAGCGCGTAGCTCAGCCGGTAGAGCAACTGACTTTTAATCAGTAGGTCATGGGTTCGAATCCCATCGCGCTCACCAAAAATCGCTGGTCCGTTCCGGACACATAGGTTACGGTTTATACTGGAGACATGGGTAACACTTTTGGCCCGAAGGGGTTTTGGAGTGGTTCGAGCCTGCATGTCTCATCATCGAAATATCCCAAATCATAGTCCATGAAGGA
>NZ_LMCP01000003.1 GCF_001425625.1 Mesorhizobium sp. Root102
GATCAACTGCGCAGACACCTGAATGACTTCGTAGCAGCCTACAATTTTGCTCGCCGCCTCAAGACCCTAAAGGGCCTCACGCCTTACGAGTTCATATGCAAATCATGGACAAATGACCCGCAACGGTTCACCCTAAACCCGATCCAGCAAATGCCGGGACTGAACACTTAGGTTCTCCTTGCGCCACAAGAGTGCCTGTGATGGGCTGAATAGCCGCGCCTGCCTAGACTCGACTACCCGAGAGTTTGACTGGCAAGCGCATAGGTCACCGGTCCAGCTGAGCCGCCGACGGCAAACTCGTTGAGGGGCTTGCCCATCGACATGGTGAGCACCGTGTCGAAAACCGGCATTCCGCTGTGCGACAGAAAGGCTGCGAACTCGCCATTGTCCATATGGGTGTCGATGCGCAGGAAAGACCCCGAATGGTCGGCCACGTGCGGCCGGACGATCGCCACGGCGTCGGCGTCGCTTTCCGCCACGACCGGCCCCACGACATGGCCCCGCCCGAACGGCCGACAAAGCGCGAACGCGTTCAGCTTGTCACCCTTGAAAAGACCATAGCCGGCCGAGTGCGCGAAAAGTCTTTCGATGAGCGCCGCCCGCCTCACGCCAAATCCTGCCGCGTCGAGCGCGATTGCCGCGGGAATATCCCTTGCGTCCAAAGTCCGGACATCGCCTCGAATATCGGCCGGCCCAGCCATCGTCTGCATCCGGGCGATGCCCTGGCATTGATAAACGGTCTTCTCCGGCTGGAAGTCGAGCGAGAGATAGAGCCGTCTTGCCGCGCGCGTTGCATTAAGGCGCAAATCGTGCCCGGCGACCCTGTCGAAGACCCGCTTCATCAGCCATTGCCCCGCTCCCAGCGTCTGGAGTCGCGGCGAGGTGATGACCATCCCCACGGTGGCGAAATCGGCACCATGCGCGAACCACATAGCAGAACCGAGAACCCGGCCGATCTCGTCTAGCGCCACGAACCCCTCTCCCGATTCGCGCAGGAATTGCCAATCCTCGGCGCGATGCGGCCATCCCACGGAGAGCGAGAGTGCATGCAACCGGTCCAGCTCAACGCCTTCGATGTCGCCGATACGCATCGAGAAGGTATCGATTTTCAAGTTTCCGGACGGCTTCAAGTCCATGCCTCTGAAATATCCCGCAAATCGACCGGCAACACGCCGCAGCCGCCGTCTGTCAACCAACGCTAAACAAACAGGCCCGTACGATTTGCTCGAAAGCCCCCTGCCAACGCAAGATTCAACTGAAACATTTCCGCTTTCGGCACGCAATCGCGGGAGAACGCAGACATTCTCTGCGGAAATGTAGCAGCACACAATCGTCGGCATCGATCCCGGCGATCCCGATATGCTTTGAGGGCTGGAATGGACGTCTTCGACATCCTCGACCGTCTCGTCGCCTTCCCATCGGTCGCCGGCAAGCCGAACGGTGACATCGCCGACTGGATCGAGGCCTATCTCGCTGGGCACGGCGCGCAGGTCACGGTGCTGCCGGGGCCGGAAGGCGACCGTTCCAATCTTTTCGCGACGATCGGCCCTGTCGATGTCCCGGGCTACATCCTGTCCGGCCACATGGACGTCGTCCCCGCCGGCGAACCGCAGTGGAGCTCGGCCCCTTTTGCGCTGCGCCGGGAGGGCGAGCGGCTCTATGGACGCGGCACCACGGACATGAAGGGGTTTCTGGCTGCGGTGCTCGCGGCCGTGCCCACGCTGGCGAAGCTGCGCCTTGCCAGGCCAATCCATTTCGCCTTCTCCTATGACGAAGAGCTGGGATGCCGCGGCGTGCCGCATTTGATCGCCCGCCTTGCCGAACTTTGCGCCAAGCCGCTCGGCGTGATCGTCGGCGAGCCAAGTGGCTTGCGCGCCGTACGCGGCCACAAGGGCAAGGCAGCCGCCCGCGTGACGATCAACGGGCGCTCCGGCCATTCCTCGCGGCCCGACATCGGCCTCAACGCCGTCCACGCCATGGCCGAAACGCTGGCTGCGGTCGTGAGCGAAGCCGAGCGGCTGACGCATGGCCCGTTCGACCCGGCCTTCGCGCCGCCCTATTCCTCGCTGCAGGCTGGCGTCATCAAGGGCGGACAGTCGGTCAACATCATTCCCGACAGCTGCACGCTGGAGCTGGAGGCGCGCGCCATTCCGGGCGTTGACCCGGCCAGCCTGCTTGCACCGGTAAGGGCGAAGGCAGAGGCCTGTGAGGCCGACGGCTTTCGGGTCGAATGGACGCCGCTCAGCGCCTATCCGGCGCTGTCGCTGCCACAGGACGCGCCGGTGGCGGCGCTGCTGCAAGAGCTAACCGGCGAAACGCCGATCGCCGCCGTCAGCTACGGAACCGAGGCCGGACTCTACCAAGCCGCTGGCTTCGACGCAATCATCTGCGGCCCCGGCGACATCGGCCGTGCCCACAAGCCGGATGAGTACATTCTCACCAGCGAACTCATCGCCTGCCAGCGATTGGTCGAGGCGCTGGGCGCCCGCTGCGCGGCTTGAAGGGAATCGGAATGACATTCCTGTTCAATTCCGATGCGCGGCGCGGGGCGATCTTCGCCGAAGCCTTCGCCAAAGAACTGCCGGACGTCCGCTTTACCATCGATGCCACAACGGTCGATCCCGACGCGGTACGCTATCTCATTACCTGGACCGCGCCAGAAGACCTCGCCCGCTACCGGAACCTGGAGATCCTGTTTTCCCTGGGCGCAGGCGTTGACCAATTTCGCTTCGATGCCGTGCCGGCGAAGGCGAAGATCGTGCGGACGATCGAGGAAGGCATCGTGCGCATGATGCAGGAGTATGTGACGCTTGCCGTGCTCGCCCTGCATCGCAACGTGCCCGCCTATCTGGCGCACCAGCGCGCCGGCCAATGGCGCGACATCGGGCAACTCCAAGCCGGGTCGCGCCGGATCGGCGTGCTCGGCCTCGGGCAACTCGGCCAGGCCGTCCTCGATCGCCTGAAGCCCTTCGGCTTTCCGCTCGCCGGCTGGAGCCGCTCGCCGCGGCAGATCGAAGGCGTGACCTGTCATCATGGCGAACCTGGACTGGAGGAGATGCTCGTGGCCAGCGACATACTGGTCTGCCTGCTGCCATTGACGGAGGAAACGCGCGGTTTCCTCGATGCCGCCCTGTTCGCGAAGCTGCCCAAGGGCGCGGCGCTCATCCACACCGGCCGGGGGGCACAGCTCGATCATGAAGCACTTGCCGCCGCGCTCGACAGCGGCCACCTTTCGGCGGCGATGATCGATGTGACCGATCCCGAACCGCTGCCCGCGGGTCATCCTTTCTGGTCGCATCCGAAGATCATCCTGACCCCGCATGTCGCGAGCGTCACCCAGCCCGCGACCGCTGCGCGCGCCGTCATTGAAAACATCCGACGCCACCGCGCCGGCCTCGACCCCATTGGGCTCGTCGACCGGTCGCGCGGCTATTGAAGTCCAACCTGAAAGGCCATCCCTTGTCCCTGCTCAAGACCGTCGAAACCAGCCCTGCCTTCCCGCCGCGCGAATCCAGGGCGCTGCCCGAACGGCTGATAGCCGGCGAGCCTGCTTTCAAGACCTGGGCGCAGGACGCGGCCAAGGGCGATCTCGTCCATACCGGCGTCTGGGAAGCGACGCCGGGCGAGACGCGCTCGATCAAGGGGGAGACTTTCGAGTTCTGCCATATCCTCACCGGCGTGATTGAAATCACGCCCGATGGCGGCGAGGCGGTGACCTACCGCGCCGGCGACAGCTTCGTTATGAAGCCTGGCTTCACCGGTGTCTGGAAGACCATTGAAACGGTGCGCAAGATCTACGTGACGGTAGGGTAATGGCGTGCGAGCGAGGTGCTGGCCCCGCAACAGATTTTGCCGTCCCTCATCGCCAGCACGCAACAATCATCCGCGACTGATCGTCGAACGGTGCATGCTGCGCTCCTGCTCGCGCTAGGCTCCCGCAGAATGCTGCAAGGTGGTCGCCTATGAAGTTGAGCTTCGATCCGGATACCGTATCCCTTCCCATCGGCCATTTCATCGGCGGAGAGCTCATCGCGGCCGAGGGTGCGATCGAGATGCGCCGACCCTCGGATGGCAAGGCATACGCCGCCAGCCCCGTAGCCGACCTCGATATGGTCGACCGTGCGGTGGAGAGCGCCAAGGCGGCGTTGAAGGCCAGCAACTGGGGCGGCGTCCGGCCACGCGAGCGCACTCGGGCACTCCAGGCCTGGGCCGACCTGATCGAGGCGGAAGCCGAAACGCTGGCAAAAATCGAGGCGCTGTGCTCGACGCGGCCCGTCGGCCAGCTCGTTGCCGGCGACATCGCCGTGACCGCCGAGCAGATCCGCTTCTTTGCCGAATTCGCCGACAAGGAAGGCAGCGAACTGGTGCCCACGGACGATGCCACCCTTGGCATGATCATGAGCGAACCTTATGGCGTGGTAGGCGCGATCACGCCCTGGAATTTTCCTATCTCGATGGCCGGCTGGAAACTTGGTCCGGCACTCGCCGCGGGCAATGCGGTGGTGCTGAAGCCGTCGGAAATGACACCTTTCTCGGCCGTCTATATGGCAGAGCTCGCCGTCAGGGCTGGCCTGCCTGCCGGGCTGATCAACGTGGTGCTCGGCGACGGTCCGACGACCGGCACGGCGCTGACCGGTCATCCCGAGATCGCCAAGGTCAGCTTCACCGGCTCGACCCGCGCCGGCTCGGCCATCATGGAGAACATCGCCCGCACCGGCGTCAAGCCGATGACGCTGGAACTCGGCGGCAAGAGCCCGCAGATCGTCTTTGCCGATGCCGATCTGGAGAGGGCGGCGACAGCCATCGCCGGCAGCGTCACCTTCAACGCCGGCCAGGCCTGCGTCGCCGGCACGCGCCTGATTGTCGAGAGGAATGTGGCCCACAGGCTGACGGCCGCCATCCTGGACAAGATGAAGGCGGTGCGGCCCGGCCCCACCTGGAACGAGGCGACGCAGTATTCGCCGATCATCTCGGAACGGCAGCGAGCCCGTGTCGATAGCATCGTGCGGGCCTCCGTCGCGATCGGCGGCGAGTGCCTGACCGGCGGCGGCGCCATGGTCAGCCCCGGCTATTTCTACGAGCCGACACTGATCGCCAATGTCGACCAGGCCAACCCGGCGATCGTCGAGGAAATCTTCGGCCCGGTCCTGACCATCCAGACTTTCGAGACCGAGGAAGAGGCGCTGACGCTGTCCAGCCATCCGACCTACGGGCTGGCTTCCGGCCTGTTCACCTCCGACCTGTCCCGTACGATCCGCCTGGCACGCAAGCTCGAAGCGGGCACCGTCTGGATCAACCGCTACAGCCGCTCGCGCGACCATATCCTGCCAACTGGCGGCTACAAGCGCTCCGGTATCGGCAAGGATCTCGGCCGCGAGGCCTATCTCGCCAACCGCAGGACCAAGAGCGTCCTGATCAGCCTCTAGAGGGATGCCGATGAAGTCCTACTCGATCGCTTTGATCCCCGGTGACGGCATCGGCCGCGATGTGACCGCCGCCGCCTGGAGGGTGCTGGAAGCCACGGCCAAGAACTTCGGCTTTGCCCTGACGCGAACCGAGCTCCACTGGTCCTGCCGCTACTTCAAGGAAACCGGCCGCATGATGCCCGAGGACGGCATCGAGACCTTGCGCGGCTTCGACGCCATTCTTCTGGGCGCCGTCGGCTGGCCGGCGGAGGTGCCGGATTCGGTCTCGCTGCACGGCCTGCTGCTGCCGATCCGCAAGGCATTCTTGCAATACGCCAACATAAGGCCGCACCGCCTGCTGCCGGGCGTCACCGGACCGCTGCGGGCGGAAAACTTCGACATCCTCTGCATCCGCGAGAACACCGAGGGCGAATATTCGGGCGCGGGCGGACGCGTCCATCAGGGCACGCTGGACGAAGTTGCCGTGGAGACCTCGATCTTCACCCGCGCCGGCGTCGAGCGCATCCTGCGCTTCGGCTTCGAGCAGGCGCGGTCGCGCCGGCGCAAGCTGGCCTCGGTCACCAAGTCCAACGCGCAGAAATATTCGATGGTGTTCTGGGACGACATCACGCGAAAGCTGGCCGCGGATTATCCGGACGTCGACGTGACCAGCTATCATGTCGATGCGCTCGCCGCGCGCATGATCATGGCGCCGGAGAGCCTTGACGTCGTCGTCGCCTCCAACCTGTTCGGCGACATACTGACCGACATCGGCGCGGCGATCCAGGGCGGGCTCGGCTACGCCGCTTCCGCTAACATCAATCCCGACCGCTCGGCGCCGTCCATGTTCGAGCCTGTGCACGGCTCCGCGCCCGACATCGCCCATCTGGGCATCGCCAATCCGATCGCCACCATATGGTCCGGCGCCATGATGCTCGACCATCTCGGCGAAGCGGCCGCCGCCGGCCGGGTCATGCAAGCGGTCGAAGCGACAACCGCGCACGGCATTGGAACCACTCCTGGCAAAGACAGAACGGAGGCCATCACGGCCGCCGTCGTCGCAGCGCTCTCCTGATTGCAAGGTCGTTTTCGATGAAAAATCTCAAAGACAAAAGTCTGTTCCGCGAGGCCGGCCTGATCGGCGGCAAATGGGTCGCGGCCTCTTCCGGAAAGACGGTCGATATCGTCGATCCGGCGACCCAGGCAACGATCGGCACGGTGCCCGACATGGCCGGTCCGGAGACTCGCGCAGCGATAGACGCCGCGGCTTCCGCCTATGGCGATTGGAAGAAGAAGACCAACGCCGAGCGCTCGGGCCTCCTGGAGACCTGGCATGGCCTGATGCTCGCGCATCTGGACGATCTCGCGCTGATCTTGACGACGGAACAGGGCAAGCCGCTGGACGAGGCCAAAGGCGAGATCCGTTACGGCGCGTCCTTCGTCAAATGGTTCGCAGAGGAGGCACGCCGCATCAATGGCCACACCATCCCCTCGCCCACGCCGGACCGGCGCATCATCGTGCAGAAGGAACCGGTCGGGGTGTGCGGCATCATCACGCCGTGGAACTTCCCCAACGCGATGATCACCCGCAAGGTCGCGCCGGCGCTGGCCGCCGGCTGCACGGTGGTGATCAAGCCATCCGAGTTCACCCCCTATTCGGCGCTCGCGCTCGGCGTGCTTGCCGAACGCGCGGGCATCCCCGCCGGCGTCATCAACATCGTCACCGGCATGCCGGCCGAGATCGGCAAAGAGATCATGGCGAACGAGACCGTGCGCAAGATCTCTTTCACCGGCTCGACGCGGGTCGGTTCGCTGCTGATGCGCGGAGCGGCCGATACCGTGAAACGGCTCAGCCTCGAACTCGGCGGCAACGCGCCCCTCATCGTCTTCGACGACGCCGATCTCGATCTCGCCGTCGAGGGCGCGCTTGTCTCGAAGTTCCGCAACGGCGGCCAGACCTGCGTCTGCGCCAACCGCATCCTCGTCCAGGCCGGAGTCTACGAAACCTTCGCCGCGAAGCTTTCCGCCCGCGTCAACGCCATGAAGGTGGGGCCGGGCACAGAACCCGGTGTCGCCATCGGGCCGATGATCAACATGGCGGCGGTCGAGAAGATCAACCGCCACGTCGAGGATGCGCTCGCCAAAGGAGCGGCGATCATCACCGAAAAGCCGGCGCTGCCGGAGGGCCCTCAGTATGTCGCGCCGCTGGTGCTGACCGGCGCCACAAAAGACATGCAGCTCGCCGGCGAGGAAACGTTCGGCCCGGTCGCGCCGCTTTTCCGCTTCGAGACGGAAGAGGAGGCGATCGCGCTCGCCAACGGCACACCCTACGGCCTTGCCTCCTACTTCTACACAGAGAACCTGAAGCGCGCCTGGCGCGTCGGCGAGGCGTTGGAGTTCGGCATGGTGGGGCTCAACACCGGCTCGGTCTCGATGGAAGTCGCCCCCTTCGGCGGCGTCAAGCAGTCGGGCCTCGGCCGTGAGGGTGCGCAGGCCGGTATCGAGGAATATCTCGAGATGAAGAGCTTCCACATGGGCGGGCTCAGTTGAGGCAATTTGGCTGAAGCTCGACTACAACGGATCGACGATCACTGAATCCGATCGAGCGCCTTGTAGTAGAGGCCGACCATCGGAAGGAACCACGGCTTGCCGGAATAGCCGGGAATGGCAGGCCACTCGAACCCCTTCATCGGATTGCGATCCTCGCGACCGAGCATGGCATCGGCCATGATCATGCCGAGATGGGTGGAAAGCTGCGCGCCGTGACCGGAATAGCCCATCGCGTACCAGACACCGTCATGGTAGCCGGCCCGCGGAAAACGGTCCTTGGTCATGTCGACCAACCCACCCCAGCAATAGTCAATCTCGACCTTGGCGAGCTGCGGGAAGATAGCCGCGAGGCCGGCCCGCAATATCTGTCCGCTCCTGGCATCGGAGCGCTGGTCCGATGTCGCCGAAAAGCGCGCGCGACCGCCGAAGATCAGTCGCCTGTCCGGTGAAAGCCGGAAGTAGTTGCCGATGTTCATCGAGGTCACGCATGTCCGGTTGCCGGGCATGGTCGCGGCGATCTCGGCGTCGCTCAATGGCCGCGTGGCGATGATGAAGCTGCCGACGGAGATGATCCTGCGGCGAAAATAGCCGAAATTCGGCGTGGTATAGGCGCCGGTCGCTACCAGCACATTGTCGGCCTTGATCCGGCCGCGGGAGGTCGTCAGCTCATGCCTGCCACCGA
Organism: Mesorhizobium sp. Root102; assembly: GCF_001425625.1. Classification (GTDB taxonomy): domain Bacteria; phylum Pseudomonadota; class Alphaproteobacteria; order Rhizobiales; family Rhizobiaceae; genus Mesorhizobium. Next base: position 8,638 of record NZ_LMCP01000003.1, read on the forward strand.
CCTGCTTGCGGTCGGTCACCGCTGCGTTCTCGTGGATGATGGCGCCGTGGCGGGCGGCGGCCGTGGCCAGGCCTGCCACATAGCGGCCCATATGCATCATGGCGCTCTTCTTCGACAGCATCGCGCCGTGGAAGGGCGAGCCGATCTCGGATTTGAGGTCGGCCGCCGACAGCAGCGCCGTATCCGGATCCACTTCCGCATGGAGGGCTTCGAAGTTGCGGGCGATCGCTTCGAAATGCTGCGGCTTGGAGGCGAGCTTCAGCTTGCCGGCGCGGCGGAAATTACAGTCGATGCCCTCTTCGGCAACCAGCGCCTCGATGGTGTCGACGGAGTCGTCGAGCGCGCGGTAGAGCGCGATTGCCCGTTCCTTCCCAAGCTCCGCCTTGGCCGAAAGATAGCTATGCGCGAGGCCGTTGTTCAGGTGCCCGCCATTGCGACCGGATGCGCCCCAGCCCACCCGCTCCGCCTCCAGCACCGCCACCTTCGCGCCGGCCTTCGCCAGTTGGCGCGCCGCGGCGAGACCAGTGAAGCCGCCACCGACGATGACGGCGTCATAGTGCCCCTCGACCGGGCCTTGCGCTCCGCCGGAAAAGACAGGGGCGGTATCGTGCCAGTAGGAGATCAGTTTCATCGGCAATCCGCCTGTTTCAAAGCCCGACCACGCCCGGAAGACCGGAAATGTCTGATATCTCGACATAGCCATAGTAAGGGTTTGCCGGTTCGTGGCCGCGATTGACCCAGACCTTGTTCTTGATGCCGAGATCGTGCGCCGACATCAGGTCGTAGCGGAACGAGGACGAGCAGTGAAGAATATCTTCCGGCCCGCAACCCAGCATGTCGAGCATGTACTCGAACCCCTTGAACCGGGGCTTGTAGGCCTGCGCCTGCTCGGCCGTATAGACGGCATGGAACGGCGCGCCGAGCTTCTCGACATTGGACATGATCTGCGCGTTCATGGCGTTGGACAGGATGACAAGCGGAATTTCCTTGGCGACCTTCGCCAGGCCTGCCGGGACATCTGCATGGGGCCCCCAGGTCGGGACACGTTCATAGACCATCCTGGCGTCGTCGGGGCTGAAGGCGACGCCGTTGCGCTTGCAGGAGCGTTCAAGCGCGTTGTGGACAACCTCGGCATAGGGCTTCCAGTCGCCCATGATCTCGTCGAGCCGATACGCGGCGAAGTTCTTGATGAACTCCTGCATGCGCGCCTCGTCCAGCCGGCTGCCGTAAAGGTCGCGCGCCGCTTCCGCCATCTGGAAATTGGTCAACGTGCCATAGCAGTCGAAGGTGATGTATTTGGGCCGGAAAGAAGCCATGTCTGTCGATCTCCCGTGGAAGCACACAAGCTTTGCGATGCACTTCATCATAAGTCGCCAGGCGACGAGCCACCTGACCGAAATGGGCCTCCCGAAAGCAGAAAGTTCCGTATCCGCCATCCGGTTTGGCACGCAGTGGCATCTTGACGGCCAATGAGAGTGCCTTTCGCGACCTAAGGCGCACTCATCGCGGAGGCCGCCAGCACAAGATGCGGCGCATCCCTTGTGCTACGGCGAAAGATACTGCCCAAGCCAGGACCTTCAGACGATCTGCGACGCGCCGATGGCCGAGACTGGCGTCAGACGGAAGGGATGCCTCATGCAGCTGAGCGAGATCCAACTCCAGGCGTTCGGGCCGGAACATATCGAGGGCGCAGTGGCGCTATCTCGCCAGGAGAACTGGCCGCATCGCCCGCAGGACTGGCAGATGGCGCTGCGGCTCTCAAGCGGCGCGGTCGCGCTCGACGACCAGGGCCGCGTCACCGGAACCATTCTGGTAACGCCCTACGGCGCGGCTTGCGCCATGATCAACATGGTGATCGTCGACAAGAACGTGCGAGGCAAGGGGCTTGGGCGCCGGCTCATGGATCAGGCCCTCGCTCTTGCCGGCGACCGTCCGCTGCGGCTCGTCGCGACGACGGCCGGCATGCAGCTCTATGAGAAGCTTGGCTTCGTGCCGTCTGGCACGATCCTGCAGCATCAGGGCAACGTTACAGAGCTTGGCGCGCCCGAGGGCGTGGAAGCAGCGGGTGCCGATGATCTACCGACGATCAAAGCGATGGACCGCGACGCCTATGGCGCCAACCGTGAAGCTCTGATCGATGCGCTGGCCGAGCGCGGCCAATTCGCGATCATCCGCCGCAACGGCGCCATCGAGGCCTATGCGGCGATCCGCCCGTTTGGACGCGGCGAGGTGATCGGCCCGGTCATCGCCGGAAATGTCGAGGACGCCAAGGCACTCATCAGATTCTTCGCCACAACGCGCCCCGGCGCCTTCCTGCGTGTGGATACCGACAGCAGGGCCGGCATCGCCGACTGGCTCGGGGAAATCGGCCTCGCACATGTCGGCGGCGGCGTGACCATGGACCGTCCGTCCAGGAAGGACGCGGCACAGGCCCGGCCAAAAGTATACGCCCTCGCCAACCAGGCGCTCGGTTAATCCGGAGGACAACCATGCTCGCCAATTCCCTGATCGAACTCGACCGCGCCCATCTCATCCATCCGGTCTCGTCCTATCGCGGCCATGAGGCGCTCGGTGTGCGCGTCTTGAAATCGGCGAAGGGCGCGACCGTGACCGACGCGTCCGGCAAGCAACTCGTAGACGGTTTCGCCGGCCTGTGGTGCGTCAACGCCGGCTATGGCCACGACAGCATCGTCGAGGCCGCAGCCCGGCAGATGCGTGAGCTTCCCTATGCCACCGCCTATTTCGATCTCGGCTCGGAGCCGGCCATCCGGCTCGCCTCGGAACTGGCCGAGCGCGCTCCCGGAGATCTCAACCACGTCTTTTTCACGCTCGGGGGGTCGGACGCGGTCGACAGCACGATCCGTTTCGTCCGCTACTACTGGAATGCTATGGGCGAGCCGCAACGCGACCAGTTCATTTCCATAGAGCAGGGTTATCACGGATCGTCGGTGGTCGGCGCGGGCCTCACCGCGCTGCCCGCCTTTCACGCCGGTTTCGGCATTCCCTTCGAATGGCAGCACAAGATCCCTTCTCCCTATCCCTATCGCAACCCGGTGGGCGAGGACGGCAACGCGATCATCGCCGCATCGCTCGGCGCGCTGAAGGCCAAGATCGAGGAGATCGGACCGGAGCGGGCCGCTGCCTTCTATGCCGAGCCGATCCAGGGCTCGGGCGGCGTCATCGTCCCGCCGAAGGGCTGGATCAAGGCGGTGCGCGAGCTCTGCAGGGAGTACGGCATCCTGTTCATCGCCGACGAGGTGATCACCGGTTTCGGCCGCACCGGACCCCTGTTCGCCTGCACGGATGAGGACATCGTTCCCGATTTCATGACGACCGCCAAAGGGCTGACGTCGGGCTATGTGCCAATGGGCGCCGTATTCATGTCCGATCATGTCTACGGCGTCATCGCCGATGGCGCGGGCGCTTCTGCGGTCGGCCACGGCTACACCTACTCCGCCCATCCCGTCAGCGCCGCCGTCGCGCTCGAAGTGTTGAGGCTCTACGAAGACGGCCTTCTGGAGAATGGCATCAAGGCCGGCGCCCGCCTGATGGCGGGGCTGGCAGGCCTGAGCGACCACCCTCTCGTCGGCGATGTGCGCGGTCGCGGCATGCTTGCTGCGATTGAACTGGTGGTCGACAAGCAGAAGAAAACACCGCTTCCGGCGTCAGCCATGCCGGCGCGGCGCGTCTTCGACAGGGCGTGGGAAAACGGTCTGATCATCCGTGCCTTTGCCAACGGGGTTCTCGGCTACGCTCCCCCGCTCTGCTGCACTGACGACGACATCGATGCGATCATCGAGCGCACGCGCCGGACGCTCGACCAGACGCTGGCCGATCCCGATGTCCGCCAGGCTCTGGTATGACGGGCGACGAATACCGCGCGTTTCGAAATAGCGCCGGGGCAGACGATTTCGCAATTTTGTGCCGCCCCCTCACGCCTTTTCGGCGAATTCGGCGCGGGGGAAGTGCCAGACTGCAGTTAAGACAAGGCCAGAAAGCTCGGATCTCCGGGCCTTTGAAAAAGGCCGACGCCCCGGACAGCACGGAATTTTGTTCTGTTCAGCACATGCAATCCGGCCGCGCGCAGAGGAGAGCCAGTCTTGCCCAGGGGCTTTAGCGAATTCGAATACATGACCTTCGATGTCGTCGGCACGCTGATCGACTTCGAAGGCGGCATCACGACCTGCCTGGCCGGGATTGCAGCCGACGCTGGCGTTTCCATCGATGGCGAAGCCGCATTGGCCTTGTACCGGCAGGCCCGCTACATGCCAGATGCGGGCCTGTTTCCCGACGATCTCGTACGTGTCTATATGGTCATCGCGCCGCGGCTCGGCCTGCCGGCCGAGGAGCAATACGGCGCCCGCCTGCGGGACTCCGCCAGCGCCTGGCAAGGTTTCCCCGACAGCGCAGCGGCATTGGCCGGGCTTGCGAAATCCCACAAGCTGATTGCCATGACCAATGCCCGGCGATGGGCGCTCGATCATTTCGAGAAGCGCCTCGGATTGCCCTTCTTCGCGACCTTCACCGCTGACGATACCGGCACGGAAAAACCGGACCCGGCCTTTTTCCAGAAGGTCTTCGATTTCGTGGCCTCAAGGGGCGACAGCAAGGATGACATCCTGCACGTCGCGCAAAGCCAGTATCACGATATCGGCATATCCCGGGCGCTTGGCTTGACCAACTGCTGGATCGAGCGCCGGCAAGCCCAGAAGGGCTATGGCGGCACGATCGAGCCCGAGCGCTTCACCGTGCCGGACCACCACTTCACGTCGATGGCGGCCTTGGCGGCGGCCGTGCGGGAAAGCCTGAAGGAACGAACCTGAGCCCAAGCCCGGAAAGCCGCGTCAAGACGAGCAACCTGGAAAACAAACAGAAAGGGGAATGATATGACAGACAAGATCACGAACTGGACCAGCGCAGATGATGCCATGGTCGAAAATGCCATTCGGCGGGGCGCGAGCCGCCGCGAACTCCTCAAGATGCTGTTGGCCGGCGGCGCCGCGGTTGCCGCGGGCAGCATGGTACTTGGCCGCGCCACCAATGCCGTCGCCGCCACGCCGGTTTCCGGCGGGAGTTTCAAGGCCGCCGGCTGGTCGTCCTCGACCGCCGACACGCTCGATCCGGCAAAGGCGTCGCTGTCGACCGACTATGTCCGCTGCTGCTCGCTCTACAACCGCCTGACTTTCCTCGACAAGGACGGCGTCACGCAGATGGAGCTGGCTGAAAGCTTCGACAGCAAGGACGCGAAGACCTGGACCGTGAAGCTGCGCAAGGGCGTCACCTTCCACGACGGCAAGGACCTCACCGCCGACGACGTCGTCTTCTCGATGACGCGCCATCTCGATCCGGCGGTCGGTTCCAAGGTCGCCAAGATCGCCGCGCAGATGACCGGCTTCAAGGCGGTCGACAAGTCGACCGTGGAAATCACGCTGGCCGATCCGAATGCCGACCTTCCGACCATCCTGGCGCTGCACCACTTCATGATCGTGGCGGACGGCACCACCGACTTCTCCAAGGGCAACGGCACGGGCGCCTTCGTGCTTCAAACGTTCGAACCGGGCGTGCGGTCGGTTGTCTCCAAGAACAAGAACTATTGGAAGTCGGGCAAGCCTTATCTCGACTCGTTCGAATTCATCGCTATCAGCGAGGACAGCGCCCGCGTGAACGCGCTCCTGTCTGGCGACATCAATTTCGCCGCCTCGATCAATCCGCGCGCGATGAAGCTCATCGGCGGCCAGCAGGGCTTCGAATTGTCGAAGACGACCTCGGGCAACTACACGGACCTCAACATCCGGCTCGACATGGATCCGGGCAGCAAGGCCGATTTCGTGGCCGGCATGAAGTATCTCGTCAACCGCGAGCAGATCGTCAAATCGGCATTGCGCGGCCTCGGCGAAGTCGGCAACGACCAGCCCGTCTCGCCGGCGAACATCTTCCACAATGCCGACCTCAAGCCGAAGGCCTTCGACCCGGACAAGGCCAAATTCCACTTCCAGAAGTCGGGCCTGCTTGGCCAGTCCATCCCCGTGGTCGCCTCCGATGCCGCGACCTCTTCGATCGACATGGCGACGATCGTCCAGGCCGCCGGTGCCGAGATCGGCATGAAGCTCGATGTCCAGCGCGTCCCGTCCGACGGCTACTGGGACAATTACTGGCTGAAGGCACCGATCCATTTCGGCAACATCAATCCGCGGCCGACGCCGGACATCCTGTTCTCGCTCCTCTACGCTTCCAACGCCCCGTGGAACGAAAGCCAGTACAAGTCCGAGAAATTCGATAAGCTGCTCGTCGAGGCGCGCGGCTCGCTCGACCAGGCCAAGCGCAAGGAAATCTACAACCAGATGCAGGTCATGGTCTCCGAGGAGGCCGGCACCATCATCCCGGCCTATATTTCCAACGTGGATGCCCTCTCCAGCAAGGTGAAGGGTTTGGAAGCGAACCCGCTCGGTGGCATGATGGGCTATGCGATGGCGGAATATCTCTGGCTCGAAGCCTGAGAGGCGCCTGGCGGGGACCGGACCTTCGGTCCCCGGCACCCCATTGCGCAACATGGCTTGGCCGAACGCAACGCAGGAGCGCTTCCATGACGTCTGGGGTTCTCAACCTCGTGCTGAAGCGGCTGGCGATCGCGGCTGTCACGCTTTTGATCGTGCTGTTCGCCGTTTTTTTCGCCACCAGCATGCTGCCCGGCGACACCGCGTCGATCCTGCTCGGCCAGGCCGCGACTCCGGAAGCCGTCGCCGGCCTGCGCGAGGCCATGCATCTCAACGATCCGGCAATCCTGCGCTTCCTGCGCTGGCTTCTCGGCCTGCTCCACGGCGACCTCGGCACCTCCTATGCCAACGACATGCCGGTCGCCGCACTGATCGGCGGACGCTTCGTAAACACCATGAAGCTGGCCGGCATCACCACGCTGCTCTCGGTGCCGCTGGCGCTGACGCTCGGCATCACCGCCGCCATGTTGCGCGGTTCTCCTTACGACCGCACCGTCACCATTCTTTCGATCGGCATCATCTCCGTGCCGGAATTCATGGTCGCGACCCTCGCGGTCCTGCTTTTCGCCGTTTACCTCAAATGGCTGCCGGCGCTGTCCTCGGTCAACGAGGCGCATTCGCTGACCGACCTCGTGCGCATCTATGCAATGCCGGTGATCACGCTCACCTTCGTCATCTCCGCCCAGATGATCCGCATGACCCGCGCCGCGGTGATCGAGACGCTTTCCACACCTTATGTCGAGATGGCGCTTCTAAAGGGCGCATCGCGCGGCCGCATGGTCCTGAGGCATGCGCTTCCGAACGCTCTCGGGCCGATCGTCAACGCCGTCGCGCTCTCGCTGTCCTATCTGGTCGGCGGCGTCATCATCGTGGAGACGATCTTCAATTATCCCGGCATCGCCAAGCTGATGGTTGATGCGGTCGCGACCCGCGACCTGCCGCTGATCCAAAGCTGCGCAATGATCTTCTGCCTCGGCTATCTCGCCCTCATCACGACCGCCGACATCATCGCCGTCATTTCCAACCCGAGGCTCAGATAACGATGGCGCGCGCCGCAGTCTCCCGACGGTCCTTCCTTGGCCACAGCTACAATCTCGTGGGCGTCGTGGCCGCGCTGGTCATACTGGCGTGGACGCTCGTCGCGATCTTCGCGCCCTACATCCTTCCCCATCCGATCGGCGAGATCGTCGACGACGACTATTTCGGCCCGATGCGCCAGGGGCTTTGGTTCGGCTCGGACTACCTGGGACGCGATATGCTTTCACGGGTTCTGATGGGCGCACGCTACACTGTCGGCATATCGCTTGCGGCCGTCTGTATCGCCTGCTTTTCCGGCGTCGTGCTGGGGATGATCGCGGCCGTCACCGGCGGCTGGCTCGACAGCTGCCTCAGCCGCTTCCTGGACGCCATGAACTCGATCCCCAGCAAGCTGTTCGGTCTTGTGGTCGTCGCCGCGGTCGGCTCGTCGATCCCGGCGCTGATCCTGACGCTCGCCGTCATCTACATTCCGGGCGCCTACCGCTTCGCGCGGGCGCTTGCTGTCAACATCAACACCATGGACTTCATGACCGTCGCTCGCGTGCGCGGCGAAAGCATCGGTTATCTCATCGGGTCCGAGATCCTGCCCAACATCATCCGGCCGGTGCTCGCCGACTTCGGGCTGCGCTTCGTCTTCATCGTGCTGCTGCTTTCCGGCCTCTCCTTCCTGGGGCTCGGCCTGCAGCCGCCGCTCGCCGACTGGGGCGCGCTGGTGCGCGAGAACATCGGCGGCCTGCCCTTCGCGGCGCCAGCCGTTATCGTGCCTTCGCTGGCAATCGCCAGCCTCACCATCAGCGTCAACCTGCTGATCGACAACCTGCCGCAGAAGATCAGGGACAGGAACGCATGACCAATCTCGTCGAGGTCAGGAACCTGAGGATCGAGGCGACGACGGACGCCGGACGGCTTGTCGAAATCATCAGGGGCGTCAGCCTCGACATCGCCGACGGCGAGATCGTCGCCCTTATCGGCGAGAGCGGCTCCGGCAAGACGACGGTAGCGCTCTCGCTCATGGGCTATGCGCGGCCCGGCTGCCGGATCACCGGCGGCGAGATCAATGTAAACGGCAAGAACATGGCAGCGCTCTCCGAAAAGGAACGCGCCAAGCTGCGCGGCACCGATATTGCCTATGTTCCGCAAAGTGCTGCCGCTGCCTTTAACCCCTCGTCGACGATCATGGAGCAGGTCATCGAGGTCACGCGAATCCACGGTCTGATGCCGCCCGAGAAGGCGCGCCAGCGCGCGGTCGAGCTGTTCCGGGCCTTGTCGTTGCCAGATCCGGAAGGGATCGGAGCGCGCTATCCGCACCAGGTTTCGGGCGGGCAATTGCAGCGGCTGTCGGCGGCCATGGCGCTCATCGGCGATCCCAAGCTGATGATCTTCGACGAGCCGACGACTGCACTCGACGTGACGACGCAGATCGACGTGCTGAAGGCATTCAAGTCGGTCATGCGGGCGGGCGGAATTGCGGGTGTCTACGTTTCCCACGACCTGGCGGTCGTTGCCCAGATCGCCGACCGCATCGTGGTGCTGAAAGGCGGCGAAGTGCAGGAGACCGGCACCACGGCGGCAATCCTTTCAGCCGCCCAGCACCCCTACACGCGCGAACTGCTGGCCGCCTTCGAACCTAAGCCGCGGCAATCACATGCAGACGCCGACGCCAGGACGAAACAGCTGCTGCGTATCGACAATGTGACGGCCGGCTATGGCGCGGTGCGCGATGACGGACTGCCGCTAATCCGCGCTGTCGATTCCGTCAGCCTCGTCGTGGAGACCGGGCGCAATCTCGGCGTCATCGGCGAATCCGGCTGTGGGAAATCGACGCTGGCGCGAGTCATCGCCGGCATCCATCCGGCGGCGGCCGGCGACATCGTCTTCGACGGCAAGCAACTGGAGCGCGCCGCCAGGAAACGCAGCCAGGACCAGCTGCGCGAGATGCAAATCGTGTTCCAATATGCCGACACCGCGCTCAATCCAGCCAAGCCGGTGGAGGACATCATCTCCCGCCCGTTGGCCTTCTATCACCGGTTAGACCGGCAGGCGCGCTCGAAGCGCGTAGACGAGTTGCTCGACATGGTGCGCCTGCCGCGAGGCCTGCGCTACAGACATCCATCGGAGCTGTCGGGCGGCCAGAAGCAGCGGGTGAACTTCGCGCGCGCTCTGGCGGCCGGCCCCAAGCTGATCATTTGCGACGAAATCACCTCGGCGCTCGACACGGTGGTGGCGTCCGCCGTGATCGAGCTGCTCAAGGAACTGCAGCGCGAGTTGGGCCTTTCCTACATTTTCATCAGCCACGACCTCTCGGTAGTCGAAGCGATCTGCGACGAAATCATGGTCATGTACAACGGCGAGCGGGTGGAGCAAATCACGCCCGACAAGCTCAAGGCGCCCACCCATCCTTATTCCAAGCTTCTGTTCTCCTCCGTGCCGAAGCTTGACCCAACGTGGCTCGATGGCCTCGTCCGCGACCCCGAGCTCGTCAGCCAGTACGGCCATCGCTGACGAAACTGCAGAGCCTCACCTGGGAAACAGGCTGGGCAACGGCATGTGCGCCTTGACGATGGGGGACTTCAGCACCACGAAGCTGAAATACTTGTCGATGCCGATATCCATGTCGGTCAGACGCTCCATGATCGTCTGGTACTCGCCGATGCCGGCGGTCACGAATTTCATCAGGTAGTCGTAGCCGCCCGACACGAGGTGGCATTCGATGACCTGATCGATCTTCTCCACGACGGCGAGAAAGCGGGCGAAGTCCACCTGGCGGTGGTTCCTCAGGGTGATTTCGGTGAATACGGTCAACATCTGGCCGAGCTTGCCGATATTGACCTGTGCGGAATAGCCCTCGATGTAGCCTTCCGACTGCAATTTCTTGACCCGCATCAGGCACGGGCTTGGCGACAGATGCACCAGATCAGCCAGTTCCACATTGGTGATGCGGCCATTCTTCTGCAATTCGTGAAGAATTTTGATGTCGATCCGATCCAGTTTCACGGCTGCCTCCGCAGAACTCATGCCACAGCACAAAATGCTGCCTTGCCGATATCCGTCGACATTACCACAGCCCGCCTGCCTGTCCATCCGAACGGACAGTGCTTTAAAACGCATGGGCTCTCGAATTGCGCGGGCTGGTCGGAATATAATTCTGCCTCAGCCTCAACTGCAGCAGCGGCTGCCTGCGCAACGCGGTAGATTGGAACTTCAAAGGTAGAGGGACCATGCGCGCGCCGCTGCAGCAAATCGAGACATCCGGCGAACTGCCGCAATCCGCTGACGTGGTGGTGATCGGCGGCGGCATCGTAGGCATCTTCGCGGCGTATTACCTGGCACGGCGCGGCCTGAAGGTCGCGCTTGTCGAAAAGGGACGCGTCGGTGCCGAGCAGTCCTCGAGGAACTGGGGATGGTGCCGCCAGCAGAACCGCGACGCCCGCGAGCTGCCATTGGCAACCCGAAGCCTCGACCTGTGGGACAGCTTTGCGGCTGAAACCGGCGAAGACACCGGCTTTCGCCGCTGCGGCCTGCTCTACCTCAGCGATGACGAGGTCGAACTGGCCGGCTGGGCGCGCTGGCGTGACTTCGCCAGAACGGCCGGCGTCACCACCCATATGCTCGACGGGACAGAGGCCAGCGAGCGAGCCCGCGCCACAAGCCGAACCTGGAAGGGCGGCGTCTTCTCGCCGACCGACGGCACCGCCGATCCGTCGCGGGCCGCACCCGCTGTCGCCCGCGCCATCGTCAAGCTCGGGAGCACCGTGCACCAGCATTGCGCCGCGCGCGGCATCGAAACCGAGGGCGGGCGCCTGAGCGGCGTGGTCACCGAAAGCGGAACGATCCGGACCAAGGCTGCGGTGCTGGCCGGCGGCGCCTGGGCCTCTTCGTTTTGCCATCAGTTCGGTTTCCGCTTCCCGCAGGCATCGGTCCGCTCCTCCATCCTGTCCGTCTCGCCCGGTGCGGAGGGCCTGCCGGATGCGCTGCACACGGCACGGATTTCGGCCACGCGTCGCGGCGATGGCGGCTACACGCTTGCCATAAGCGGACGCGGACGCGTGGACGTGACACCGCAGCAGCTGCGCTTCTCGTCGCAGTTCCTGCCCATGTTCCTTAAGCGGTGGCGAAGCCTCGGACCCGGCGGGCTGCAAGGCATGCGTTCGGGCCACGAAACGCTGCGGCGCTGGCGACTCGACCGGCCGACGCCGATGGAATGGATGCGCATCCTCGATCCGGTTCCCGATCAGGCGACCATCCGCCTGACGCATGCCCGCGCGATCGAGCTGCTGCCGGCACTGCGCCAGACCAAGATCAGCGCGGCCTGGGCCGGCTATATCGACAGCACGCCGGACGGCGTGCCCGCCATCGGCGAAATGCATTCCGTCCCAGGATTCTTCCTGGCCGCCGGATTTTCGGGACACGGCTTTGGCATCGGGCCGGGCGCCGGGCACCTCGTAGCCGATCTGATGACCGGTTCGGAACCGATCGTCGATGCTGCATCCTACCATCCGCGGCGCTTCGACGCTTCGGCCTGGGGCAAGGTCGCCGACTTCTGAGACGTGATCAATGCCGACATCCAGGCGTGGCTTTCGCAATCGCATCAGCCCTCCCGAAGAAAGGCGCCAATAGGAGCCGGCCGGACAGGAGCCTGTCCGCGAAACCGGCCGACAGCATCGGGCGCGCAGCCGGCTTGCGCCGCGATGAGTTCGACGGCGCCCAACTGACAATAGCGCCCCTGGCAGCGCCCCATGCCGACGCGAGACAGCGACTTCACCCGGTTGGCCTCACCGCTGCCGAGGTCCGCGCCCTCGCGCACGGCTGCGACACTCACGCTCTCGCAGCGGCAGACGATCGCTTCGTCCGGGAGCGCCCGCACCATCGCGGCGGGCCAGGGAAAGGCGCGAGCCAGACCACGGGCAAAGCGTTCGACCCGCGCGCGCTTGCGCAGATCGGCGCTGGCGACGGGCGCCTGATATCCGAGATCTGCAAGGCACGCCGCCGCAGCAAGGCGTCCCGCGATCTCGGCGCCATCAGCCCCGAGGAGACGGAGCCCATCGCCAGCCAGGTAGACGCCGTTGCCGGCCCGACCCATCTCGTCGGTCTTCGGCAGCCATTGTTGCCATTGCTCGTCATAGCCAAAGGCGCATCCTGCCAGGTCGGCCAAATGGGTTTCGGCCCGCAGGTGCCAGCCCATGCCGATCATGTCGCAAGAGGTGTGGCACTGCCGGCCGCCAGCATCCCGCCAGCACAAGGCTGCGACACCCTGCTCATCGGCCTCGATCCGCTCCAGCGTCACGCCCGCATGATAGCGGCGACCGAGCCGCGCCCGCAGAGCCAGGCCGCGCAGCGCGACAACCGGCCGGGCGGCAAGTCCCCAAAGACCCCGCATCTGCTGTCGCCAGGAGGAGGTATCCAATACAGCCGCCACGTCCGCCCCAGCCTTTACAAGTTGGGCGCCGACCAGCGTCAGCAAAGGCCCCGATCCGATCAACACGATCCGCCGCCCCAGTGCCACGCCCTGCGCCTTGAGTGCGATCTGCGCCGCACCAAGGCTGTAGACTCCGGCATTCTGCCAGCCGGGGACCGGCGCGACGCGGTCGGACGCGCCGGTGGCAAGGATCAGGCGGTCGTAGCTGGTCACCTGCACGCCGCTCTCCCCCAGCACGTGTAGCCGGCCCTCATGCATGGCGATGACCGAGCTCGCCGCGCAATGGATGAGCCGCCCCTCTTTGGCCAGCCGGTCGAAGAGCTCATGCAGCGCGCGCGCCTTCGCAGCCTCAGACCCGTAGAGCTGCTCCGGCGTGCGGATGAACCCGTCAGGCGGAAGGCGGTAGATTTGCCCACCAGCGCGATGCCCTTCGTCGATCACCACAGGCTGGAGCCCAGCCTCGACCAGCGTGGCGGCGGCCCTGATGCCGGCGGGACCGGCGCCCACGATCACGATCCGTGGCGATGATGTCTCAGTCACGGCCAGCTCTCCGGTGGCGTCGTGCGTAGCCGCATGCCCTCGGTGACTGGCGTCGAACATGCCCGCAGGCGCGGCCCCTCCTCCTGCCATAACCAGCAATCCTGGCAGGCTCCCATCAGGCAAAAACCGGCGCGCCGCTCAGGCCCGAACTCGGACCATCGCAAGGCGTGTCCGGAAGCCAGCGTCGCGGTCAGCACGGTGTCGCCCGCAAGTGCAGCGCGCATCTCGCCGTCAAGAAAGAAATGCACCTCTGCCCGGTCGCGCTCGGCCAGCCGGACGATGCGGCCGGCCGTGTTCATTCCGCTGCCTCCCGTATCGGGCGGGGACGTGGCAATTCGGGGAACCGTTCGCAGACCGCATCGAATGCCGCCTGGACGCCTTCTGGCCCCGAGCGCCCCTTCATGCGACGGAAAATCTCCGTCTTGGCGAAGAACCGCCAATGGATGGGCAAGGCGTCCAGCACGGCGTGGAGGCGGTCATAGGCCGCCGGCGTCCACTGCGTCTCGTAAACTTCGCGCTCTGGACCGAAATGGAAATGGCCGGCCGATGGCTCCTTGCCTGCGCGCAGCAGGTTAGTCGCCTGTTCATCGATCTCGCCGCCGCGGATGACAACGCCGTAGTCGCGTTCGGCCGCTGCCGGCGAGATATAGCCGCGCCGCGCGTCCTGCGCGACCCGCCAAGGCTCGCGCTGATGCGGATCGCCGCGCCCACCGCCTCCGGCGGAGCGGATTTCGAGCATGTCGCCGGGCTGCAGGACGGCGGTGTCGATGTTGCCCAGCCGCCGCTCGTGCGCGGTCCCCGGATTGACAACCATGTCCGACAAGCCCGCCGCCTTGCCGCCCAGCACGCCCCAGGGCCGGAAGAAGCTGCGGTCGCGGTTGCGCGCCGTGATCCGGGAGTCCGGCGCGAAGACGCGGAAGGCCATCTCGGTTGCCAGCCCGCCGCGCCAGCGGCCCGCTCCACCGCTATCCCGGGCGAGCCCGTATCTCACGAATTCGACCGGAGTCTCGGTTTCGGTAATCTCGATCGGCGTGTTCTTGAGATAGGCGGCATCGGCGCCCGATCCGTTGGTGCCGTCGCGATGCGGCATCGCGCCGCCGCCGCCCACCACGGGGTTCACCGCAGCGATGACGGTCCGGCTGGTGCGCTCGTCCGTCGTCATGACGTTGACGATGCAATTGTTGCCGGCCGGAGCAGCAGGCAGGCGCTCCGGAACCGCTTGCGAAAAGGCGCCGAAGATGACCGATCGCAGGCGGGCGCAGGTGAGCGAGCGCATGCCCACGGCGGCGGGATAGACCGGGTTCAGCACCGAACCTTGAGGGGTGATGCAGGTGAAGGGCCGGGTGAGGCCCGTGTTGAGCAGGATCTTCGGGTTGAGCGTATAGAGTACATAGTAGACGCCGACGAGCAGCATGGTGTGGCGCGGGTCACCGCCCGAGGGCACGTTGAGCGAGGAGCCGAGCTGCGGATCGGAACCGGTGAAGTCGAGCACGGCCTCGTCGCCCTTGATCGTCAGCCTCAACTTCAGCCGGCAGGGATTGGCCTCCACTGAATCCTCGTCGGCATAGTCAGCGAATTGCCATGTGCCGTCGGGCATGGAGCGCAGCACGTCGTGCGCCTGCGCCTCCGCATGGTCGAGAAGCGCGGCAACGCCTTCGACGAAGCCGGCCTTGCCGAACTTCCGCACCATCGCCTGGATCTTGCGCTCGCCGGTGTTGAGCGCGCCGACCAGCGCCTTGATGTCGCCGATGTTGAGATCTGGCTTGCGCACATTGGTGCTCATGATCCGCAGGATCATCTCGTCGAAGACGCCCTCATTCACGAGCTTCATGGGCGGAAAGCGGATGCCTTCCTGATGGATTTCGGTCAGCGCCCGGCTGAGCGAAGCTGGCACCGCACCGCCCATGTCGGTGTTGTGGATGTGCCCTCCGGTCCAGGCGACGATTTCGTCATCGACGAAGACCGGCTTCCACAGATGCGTGTCGGGCGCGTGGGTGGCAACGTGGCCGGAATAGGGATCGTTGGTGAAGGCAACATCGCCCGGACGGTAGTCGTCCACCATCGCGATCGCGCAGCGATACGAAAGCCCGGGATACCAGGTGGCGCCAAGTTCCATCGGGACGGCGAAGGTTGCCCCCGAACGGTCCATCAGCATCACGGTGAAGTCCTGCGTCTCCTTGACGAAGGCAGAGTGCGCGGTGCGGTGCAGCGTGTGGGCCATGTTCTCGGCGGCCGCGCGGGCATGGTTAGCCAGAACCTGCAGTTTTGTCCGGTCAAACAAAGGCATCACTCCGGGAAGGTTAGCAAAAGGTTGAGATGGCGGTCGACGCTTGCTTGCGCGCCTGCGGGAATAGCAAAGGTGGTGTCTTCCTGTACGACCACAGCAGGCCCGTGGAACGTGCTGCCCGGAGCGAGGGTCTGCCGGTCGTGGAGGTCGATGGTCTCGACATTCACGCCCGTATAGACCGAGAGCCGGCGCGCCGGAATGGCCGGGGCGGCGATCACGTCGATCTCGGGGAAGGAGAGTTTCGGCCCCGCGCCTACGGCGGAGAGCCGGACATTCACAAGTTCGATCGTGCCATACGGGTCGTGGAAATCGTAGAGGCGTTGATGGGTGAGGTGGAAGGCGTCCGCGATGGCAGCAGCGTTGCCGTTCGCCAGCCATTCCGGCGAAAGGACGACCTCGATTTCATAGCTCTGCCCGATGTAGCGCATGTCGCACGATAGATTGAATTGCGCGGCCGCGTTGTGCCCCTGCGCCACCAGCCAATCGCGGCCCTCTTGCGCGAGGGTCTCGAACGCCTCGCGGATTGCGGGTAGCGATGTGCCCGATAACGGGCTGAACATGGTGCGAATGAAATCGCCGCGCAGATCCGCCACCAGCCCGCCAAGCGCCGACACCACGCCGGGGCGGCGGGGCGCCATGACGCGCTTCATCCCGAGTTCGCGGGCAAGAAAGGCGCCAAGCATCGGGCCGCCGCCGCCAAAGGGCATCAGCGTGAAATCGCGCAAGTCGACGCCGGCGCGCGAGGCCAGTTTCTCGACCTCGACGAACATCTCCGACACCGCGATGTCGAGGATCGCCTGCGCGGTCTGCTCGACCGGGCGGCCGAGCCGGGCGGCAAGCTCGCCGACCGCGCGCTGCGCCAGTCCGGTATCGATGCTGAGCTGGCCATAGGCCATCTCGCTGTGGCCGAGCCATCCGCACACCACCATGGCGTCCGTCACCGTCGCGCGTTCGCCACCACGGCCGTAGCATGCCGGTCCTGGCGTCGAGCCGGCCGACTCCGGCCCCACCCGCAGCACACCTTGCGCATCGACACTGGCGATCGAACCGCCGCCGACGCCGATCGAGCTCACCGAAACGGAGGGGATATGGAGCGGAAATTCGCCGATCAGTTCGCCGGTGCCGAACTGCGGCTTGCCGTCGATGATGAGCGCGAAGTCGGCCGAGGTGCCGCCGATGTCGAGGGTAAGGATCCTGTCTTCGCCTGCCTGACGCGCTAACCACGAGGCGCCGATGACGCCGGAAGCCGTTCCTGAAAGCAGCATGTTGACGCAGGCGTGTTTGCCTTCGGCAGCGTTCATCAGCCCGCCGTTCGATTTCGTCAGCATGGGGCGGGCCGGCACGCCTTGGCCCTTCAGCCGCTCTTCCAGCGCCGTCAGATAGCCAGAGACACGCGGATGGACATAGCCGTTGAGAATGGCGGTGGAGCTGCGCTCGTATTCGCGAATGACCGGCCACACCTCGGCCGAGCAAAAGACGAAGAGCTCGGGCGCAAGATGCGCTATCGCTGCCTTCACGGAGGCTTCCTGCACGGCATTGCGCCAGGAATGGAGGAAGGACACGATGATCCCTTGCGCTCCATTCGCTTTCGCCACTGCCACCGCCCTCTCCACCGCCGCCATGTCCGGCGCCCGGGATTCGCTGCCATCGGCACGCATGCGGACCGGAATGCCGAACACCATGTCGCGCGGGATCAACGGGTCCGGCCGCGAGCAGAACAGCGAATACATGTCCGGCATGCGAAGCCTTGCGAGTTCGATAACGTCCTCGAAGCCGGCATTGGTGAACAGGGCCAGCGGCGCGCCCTTGCGCTGGATGATCGTGTTGATGCCGACGGTCGTGCCGTGCACGAAGCGCGTCATATGGGCAGGGTCAAAACCTTCGCGCTCGGCCAGCAGGGTGAGACCGGTCATCAGTTCGGCGCCCGGATCTTCCGGCGTCGTCAGCACCTTTAGCGATGCGAGGCGTCCGGAATTCGCTTCGAGCGCGCAGAAATCGATGAATGTCCCACCGATATCGACGCCGACCTTCCAGTCGGCCTCGTTCTGCGCCTCATCTGCCGTGATGACACCATCCATGATGCGTCCCTTCCTGTCTGCCAAGCAAAACTGGCACGACCGGATGGTGCAGGTCCAAGACGTATGACGGGCAAGGATATAAGTCCTGCTTATGCTTTCACGCGATGCTCATTCAGGACGGCGGCACAGGCCGCGCGGATCTCATCGCGCATCATCTCATCGGCGCGTGAAAGGGCCCGCGTCCGCGAGGTGAGAAGCGCGATCGGAAATTCCGGCCCTGCCGTCAGCGGCCTGACCGCAAGCCCGGCAAACTGATGCCAAGGCAACAGCGCGTCGACCAAGCCGATGCCCAGACCGGCCTGGACAAAACCAACCGCGGAGATGGATACGTCGATCTCGAGCGACGGCGAAAGCGCCACACCTTGCGCGCGGGCAGCGTGGGCCAGTTCGTCGGCGGGGCGGGTGTTGCCGCGATATGATATCAGCTCCTCCCCGACGAGGTCGGCGAGCGTCAGTTCGGCTTTCTTTTGCAGCGCGTGCCCGGCGGGCAGCAGGCATGCGAAGCCGACGCTGCCGATCACCTCCGCCTCGATATCCGGAGGGAGCCGGTCGTCCATAGCCACGCCAAGGCTGGCGTCGCCCGCACGCAGCATGTCGACGATGGCGGCGATCGGCGCGCTATGAGCACGCAACATGATGTTGGGGTGCAGGGCCCGGAATTTGGTGAACGCATGCGGCAAGATAGCCATGGCTGGCGGTGGTGAGGCGGCGACCCGCACCAGCCCTGCCCGACCCAGGCGTAGATCGGTGGTCTTGCGGCGCAAGCCTTCAAGGCCCGCCGACAACCTCTCGGCATCGGGAAAGATCTCGAGCGCCTCCGGGGTCGGTCGCAACCGGCCTTTCACCCGCTCGAACAGAGTGAAGCCGAGTTCGTCCTCGGCGTGGAGTAGGATCTGGCTGAGCGCGGGCTGGGAAATGTTCAGCATCCGCGCCGCGGCAGTCACGGTGCCCGCTCGCATGACGGCGATGAACACTTCGAGCTGCCGGGCCCGCATTGCCACTCCATAGGTAAAGCTTATGGCTTCTGTCTAAACCCATCTTTGACGCAATACCGTCGCGCGGACAAGATTGGTCAAGGATTCAATGCAAGAGGGCGCCATGGATGTGATCGTGCTGGGCGGCGGGCTGATGGGAACGGCTTCGGCCTATTTCCTCGCCCGGCGTGGCGCGCGCGTGACATTGATTGAGCGCCACCGGATCGGCACTGGAGCAACGGTCGCCTCCTTCGGCAACATCCGACGCACGGGGCGTCATCTGTCCCAGCTTCCGCTGGCCCATCGCTCGCTCAGGCTGTGGGGCGAGACCGAAAAAATGCTTGGCCGTGACCTAGAATTCCGCGCTACCGGCCACATCCGGCTGATCTTCGATGAAGATAGCCTCGCCGACATGCGGGCATATGCCGAAGCGGCGCTGCCCTGGGGGCTTGAGCTGGAGGAGCTCGGCCCGCGCGAGATTCGCGCCCGTTTTCCCGGTCTCGGTCCTGATGCTGTTGCGGCGTCGTTCTCGCCGCACGATGGCAGCGGCAATCCGCGGCTGATCGCACCGGCCTTTGCCGAGGCGGCCCGCAAGCTCGGCACGGAAATCATTGAGGGAGCTGAGGTCGATAAGATCACCTACACGGGCTCCAGCTTCCTTGTCGCCAGTCCAAAAGGTGCATTCGCCGCTGAGTTTCTGCTCAACACCGCCGGTGCCTGGGGCGCGCGCATCGCCGCGCAGTTCCGCGAAGAGGTCCCGCTCGACGCCCGCGGCCCGCAGATGGGCGTGACCGAGCCGCTGCCGCATCGGATCCTGCCGGTGGTCGGCATCTGGACGCGCGACAAGGACCATGGCGCCTATCTGCGTCAGGTCGAGCGCGGCAACATCGTCTTCGGCGGAGCGGCCGAACGAGCTGTGGTGGACCTCGATCCAGGTCACGCGGCCGCCGACCCCATGAACCTGCCAACGCAGTTGCGCGCCGTAGCGCGACTGCTGCCGGCGATCGCGCAGGCTACGGTCATCCGCACCTGGTCAGGCTGCGAGGGCTATGTCAGGGATATGCTGCCGGTCATGGGGCGCTCGGCGACGACGCCAGGCCTGTTCCACGCCTTCGGCTTCAGTGGACACGGCTTCCAGCTCGGTCCGGGCGTGGGCGACGCCATGGCCGAACTCATCACAACCGACCGTTGCGAAACGCTGCTCTACGATTTCAGGGTCGATCGCTTCGGCCGCGCCGCCTGAAGGAGCAACTTCCGACATCCGCGCAACGATGGCTCCTTTGGCCGCCAAGGGCGGGATAGTCAGTCTCGCCGGCGCCTTCGAGTATGAGGATCTCAAGCGGGCGTTGCGCGCCAGGTCGGCAGAATCATGAACGCCGCCAGGATGAATACGCTATCTCCAGCACCAGCCTTCAAATCATCGAACCTTGACGAACCCCGGCGTCGCCGCTCACGGGCATTCTGGAGCCTGCTACGGACGTGCATTCCGCACAAGTCAAAGAGATCGTCTTTCGCCCTTTGACGAAGACGAGCGCCCGACCGTCCCCATCGGCCAGCTACGGGGACCGGTAGCCCGACGCTCGATGGCGCAGGAATTGGGTTGCCTCGCCATAGTCAAATTACCATATGGGAATATTACAGCCCAGTCCCTTGCGCGCTTTCGGCACAATGAACCCGGCGGCTGCGGCCGATGGGAGTTTCCAGGACGTCAACCTCCACGCCGCCAAGCGCCGCTGGCTTAACGGTGGTAAGCGCCTTACGGCAGTCCAAAAAAAGCAAATTGGGTTGGAATAGTTTCCCGCTGGTCCCAGTATACGGCATATGAAGGCGAGCTTCGACGTCACTCCTCATCTGGAGGATCTCTGGCGGTACGGTCGGGTGCTCACGCACAACGACGCAGACGCCGATGATCTGGTGCAAGAAGCGCTTGCTCGCGCCCTGACACTGGCTCGCAGCTACGACGGCTCGCGTCCGCTTATGCCGTGGCTGATCACCATCGTCCGGAATACGTTTCTGACAAGTGCAGTCCGCGCGGAGGCCGAGAGGCGCCGTCTTGCGGCCTATGCTGAACAGTCCAACCCGCAGCTTCTACCATCTCAGGAGCATAGCGCCGAGCTCTCCAATGTGCGGAAGGCATTGGCGGAATTGCCGACCGAGCAGGCCGAAGTCCTCCATCTGGTCGGCGTCCTGGGTTTCACTTATTCCGATGCCGCTGACGTGCTCGGCGTACCGCATGGAACTGTCATGTCACGCCTGAGCCGCGCTCGGTCCGCATTGAAACGCAATATGGAAAAATTGACCGACAGCGCACCTGTGCGGTTGAAAATCGTAGGAGGCCGCCATGTGGCCAAGTGACCGTATTTCCGAAGAAGAGATCAACCGCTTTCTCGACGGCGAGCTGACCCAGCCCCAGAGATCTGACCTCCAGGCCCGTCTTGCTCTGGAGCCGGAGCTGGCGGCGGACGTGTTTGCGCAGGCACAGCGCATGGAAGCTTTGCGCGTCGCTCAACCGCAGCGGCTTTTCCCACCGCGTGCCAGCGTGGACAAGGCAAAGCGACTGGAAAATGCATTTCGGCGGCGAAGGATATTTAGTGCACTCAAACTGCAAACGGCAGCCGCCTTGCTCGTTTTGGTGGGTTGGTCGGCCAACTCATTGACCCTGCCTCTCCGGCAGGGAGGCCAAACCACAGATGAGAATTTCATTCTCGCCGCGCGTGATGCCTTGCGTGTCGCTCAGCTGAATGCCGGCCCGGAAAAAGGCAGTGAACCAAAGCAGGACAAGATCGAACGACTGGTCGGCGCAATGAACATCAGCATGCCGGATCTTCCAGCGACATGGAGGGTGAAAGATGTTCAGGTGCAGCCCTGGAACGGGCGGCAGAGCCTTGTCGTGACGGCCGACACGCCGAGCGTTGGCCGGATCACACTGGTTGCGGTCGCGATGAGCGGCGAAGACGCTGTACCGCCTACTCCCGCTACGGATGGCCGCGTGCCGACCGTCTACTGGCAATCGGGTGGCACAGCCTACGCTCTGATGGGTCCTGCCGCGCCAGATCGGCTTGAGAAAGAAGCTAAGGAAATCGAAGTTGCTACGCGGAGGAACGTTGCTTCCAAGAGAAGGGGCTGATGACCAAAACCACAAGCACTAGCCAGAGGAAGGTGAAGCTGCATGTCTGCTGAGCAAATTCAGAAACATTTCGTAAAATTTCTTGGTGCAGATGTGGGGGTATCGTTCAGTGATCCTGCGGACCCACGTGAGGTGGTTCTATACCGGCCAGACAGACTTTCTGAGACATTTGTGACGTGGGCTTTCGAAGAGCTCGAAAAGACCGCACCAAATATCGCAAGGAAGATTGACCGAGTGCTCGTATCCTATGAAAGTCGGCTTGGCCGCACTCAGCGTGGCGTGAATATGTCCTCAAGTAACAGGGCGCGTCACCCCCTAGATCCCGAGCCGCCTTCAAGGCCTGAAGCTTCGGGACAAGCAGCATGATACGGCTTCCGACGCCGACAACAGAAGCAATGCGGTACTACCCGTCGACGTGCCCAGTTTGCGCAGGAACTGCACTCGCAGCCGATATCATCCTGCGGAAAGTCGAATTCCAGTGCGCTCGTTGCGGCGGATACGAGATCACCGTCGCTGCGCGATTGGCAATGAAAGGCATGTCGCAGGATCATCGCGAGGCGTGGCTTTCGCAGGCCCGGCAACAAACTTCCGATACTCGGGGAATTGCGCTCATAGCTTGTGCGAATGAAGATCTGACCGGCGGTGAATAATTGCAGTTTGGGAGATCAGCACCGAGTTCGTGTGAGTGTCCATGACAACACGAACGTCACGGTCTTCGACGAAAGGCGCGCAAGAATGATGCTGTTCGAGGACGCGCACCCGCGGGCGTTTCCTCGCGGCCCGGCATTTCCGGCGGGGTTGGTGCCGGGCCGATCTGCCCTGTTATTCAGAGCATTTGCGGAGCGATCCACGGCAAGGGAACGGGGCGGCGCAGGGGCGCTGGAACCAGCTGAAAGGGCATTCATGTGACGGATGGGGCTTCCGGGGGCGAGCGCAAAAATGCACGGCTTGCTGATCTGCGCGCAGCGACAATGCTACGCGAGACCACCTATTTGTCGTTCGATGTGGCGACCGAAAATGCACTTTTAGCAATAGCCACCGAGATGAACATGAGCCGCCTGGATGTCATTCGGATGGCTTTGAGTGATTGGCTGGAATCTCGCAACGAGTCCCGTATGGCCGCGAATGAATAGCTGCGCTGGCGATCCCGCCCTGGTATTGTTTGCAGCGAACAGCCGTATGAGTAGCATGATTGGAATGGAAAAGGACTGGCTGAAAATCACCCTTTGGGTAATGCTGGCTACCTCAGTCTCGAATTGCATCTGCCCCCGGTTTTTTACGCCGCCGAGGCCTGCATGGCGGGCCAAATGGATATGACCCTTCGGTAGCTTCCCGGCCATAGAGCAGGATCGACAAACTGCGAATTCCATCAAGTCGGCCAGCCAGATCGGTCGCTGCAGCTCCTACGCCTTGACGCCTTCAGTAGATTCCGCCCGCCGCCGCCGGATCGCCTCGGCGATGAAGACGCGCGACAGCGCGTGATAGAGCGGCTCATGCGAGATCAAGCGCGCCGTGCCGTAGCCCAGCATCGAGGCCAGCATCAGCGCGATGACATTGTCGTGATTGCCGGTCATCTCCAGGATGATGACGAAGGCTGTCATCGGCGCCTGCACCACGCCGGCGAAATAGCCGGCCATTCCGAGCAGCGCCGCCGCCCCTGTGCTGGCGCCAAAGAGGAGGCCAAGCGAACTGCCGATGCCGGCGCCGACCGCCAGCGAGGGCGCAAAAATGCCGCCCGGAATGCCAGAGATCATCGACAAGAGACCTGCCAGCAATTTCTCGGCGAGGAAGAACAATGGAAGCGGCGAGCCTTCTACCGCGCTACGCGCCTGAGCATAACCGGTGCCGAACGTGAGCCCACCTGAAAGGATGCCGATTATCGCCACCGCCAGCCCACAAATGGCGGCCACCAGCAAGGTACGCCACAAGGGCTGCAGCGCGTTCCAGCGCCGGATTCGCCGCGTCGCCTTTAACGCCAACAGCGAGAACAGCGCGCCCAAACCGCCGCCAATGACGCCGCAGGCAAGCACCAGCGGCCAGGCGGCAGCGAGTGAGATCGTTTCCTTGGCAACGCCGAAATAAGTGTAGTTGCCGAGCAGCCCGAGCGACGCGATGCCTGCCAAAATCACCGCCGTTAGCACCAGCCCGTTGGTGCGCGCCTCGTAGGTGCGGCCCATCTCCTCGATGGCGAAGACGATGCCGGCGAGCGGCGTGTTGAAGGCGGCGGCGATGCCGGCAGCCGAACCGGCCAGGATCAGGCCGCGCGCCTGCGCCATGCCGCCCCAGCGCGCCACCTGCAGCATCAGCGACGCGCCCACCTGCACGGTTGGCCCTTCGCGGCCGATCGAGGCACCGCAGAACAGGCCGACGATGGTGAGTGCGATCTTGCCGACGACCAGTCGCAGCGAAAGGATGTGGCTGCGGTCTTCGTCATCGCGCAAGTGTCGTGCAGCGATCGCCTGTGGAATGCCGCTGCCCTGCGAGCCAGGAAAGAAGACGTAGGCAAGCCAGGCGCACAGGATGAAACCGAGTGGTGTCAAGGCGAGCGGCAGGTAGCTGCGCGCGCCGCCACTGTCGCCAGTGATTTGATGGAACAGTGCCTGCGCTTGGTCCGCCAGAACAGCGAACAGCACGCTGATCAGGCCGATGGCAATGGCGCCGGCCCAGAACACCAGACGCGGCTGCCAAACGCGGCGCGAACCCCACATCGCGCGCGAACGGCGGACCATTCGGGACTTTGTAATCTGTCGAGTCACGGAAGGCTGTCCTGTTAGGCAAGGAGCACTACTAACACGAACCCCTGGCGAAACGACAACATCTCCGGCGGGGGCCGGGCGAAGAATGCGAGCTTAGCCTCGACTGACCTCTCTTGCCATGATGACCACTTCCGCTAACTCTTCAATATGACCGACCGAACAGTGTTGATTTCCGGCGGCGGGATTGCCGGGCCTGCTCTTGCCTTTTGGCTCAAAGAAGCCGGATTCAAACCAACCCTGATCGAACGGGCGCCTCGATTGCGCACCGGAGGGTATGTCATTGACTTTTGGGGCCTTGGCTACGGTATCGCCGAGCGGATGGGGCTTGAGGCAGACATAAACCGCGTAGGCTATCATGTGCGCGAAGTGCGCATTGTCAACGATCGCGGAAAGCGCGTCGCAGGTTTTGGCACAGACGTTTTTGCCGAGTTGACCGGCGGGCGCTTTGTGACGCTCGGACGCAGCGACCTCTCGCAGCTGCTGTTCGAAAAGATCAAAAATACGACTGAAATCATCTTCGACGACGAGATCGTCGGACTTCAAGAGCAGTCAGCTGGCGTGCGCGTTCAATTCAAACTGGAAGCGAGCGCGCATTTGATCTGGTGATCGGCGCGGACGGTTTGCATTCCGGCGTTCGTAGGCTGGCCTTCGGACCACAGCACGAGTTCGACAAGAAACTCGGCTACGCAGTTGAGCTCTATTTCGACAGCGTCAGTCAGATCAGGATGAACAGTTGGTCGCAAGGGCGCATTGCCCTGACCGGCGATGCCGCGTTTTGCCTGTCCTTGTTAGCAGGACAAGGTTCAGCCTTGGCCATGATTTCCGCCTATGTGCTGGCAGGCGAACTCTTCAGAGCCGACGGCGGCATGGGGAGGAAGGTTTCTTGCGAGATTACATCCATACAAAGCAGCAAGGCGCCGAGCGATTTGCCACAGCCTTTGCACCAAGGACGCGACTTGGCCTGCTGTTGCGCAACCTAGTGATAAGGACATTCGAAATCCCCGGGGTGGCACGTCTGGCGATCGGGAGGGAAATTACCGACACCCTGCAGCTACCCGACTATCGCTGGCCAACCCCGATGAGTTGACGGTCGCGAGGTCGAATCTCGAAAGCAACGCCTCCTCTTCAGTATAGTCCCAAAACGCTCCTCCCGCATGGCGCGTAACAGCCACTCGCGCCAGCTTCCCGAAAAAATGCCCGTCAGGCTGGAATAGTTTCCCGCCACGCTCGGTATATGCCGCATGAGAGTGAACTTCGACGTGGCGCATCAAACCAACGGAGCCATCGTCCGATGCTGGGAGCGGCAGCGCCATCTTGGGAGCGCAGCGCGGGTGCTGATGATTTGCGACTACGTCAGCGCTTGCGATCGGGAGGAGCGCGCTCTCATCTGGCCCAGCGGTTACCCCCCTGTCCGTAACCGCTGGGCCGTTCCGACTGGCCCCGTTCAACCCAAGCGATTGTTTCCTGCGGCGTGATCAGCGCAGTGAGCACACGCCACGCGCTGATTATAGGTGTTTTGGACTGCACACGAGGCAAACACTGATGCGGAAGTTGGAAGAATATGAGGAGATTGCGCTAATAGGCTACCCATACGACGGAGACTACATAGCTGTGGTGGATGGCATGGGGGACCGTGCTCGATTGCTCGGAGGGGCGTTGTGTGGACTTGATGGCGCGACGCTGACGCACCAAGCGGCGGCTTTGCCAAGATACTATCCGCAGGCATCCCATCTCGTTATCGCCACGATAAAGGGGGACCGGCTTGTTGCGATCCGGGATTATTAAAACGCAAAGGACGGGCTTCTACGATGGAGCAACAACGTCCAACGCCCCGACAAGGCGATCTGTTTGATGAAGCCGAGACACGGCCCGAGTTGACGACAATTACGAATTTCTGATGACCGCATTGAGAACCCGGCGACCAAATCTTGTTGGTTCGGAAAGCCATGTTGGCCAATGCTATGGCGCTACAGAGCAGGAAGGAAACGATGACCATCAAAGCAGTTGGTGTGACCGTCGCATCTTTGGCACTTTCCTTTACCTGGGCGCAGGCCGCCCCCACACTCCTCTCTCAGCACGGCGCCTGGGGCGTCTATTCATATCGCTCTGACACCACAAGGTGCTATGTCTTGAGTGTCCCCGTCTCCAAACTGCCCACAGATGTCGATCATGGCGAGAATTTTGTCATGGTCTCGCAGGCGCCAGACGACGAGCAACCCGAAGCCATCATGGGGTATCGGCTTAAACCAGGTTCGGACATCGATGTGGTGATTGCAGACCAGCGCTTCTCAATGTTTACCCAAGACAACAAGGCTTGGCTGCCGAACGCCGATGAGGATCGATCAATGGTTGATGCCATGCGGGCCGGCAGCAGAATGAAACTGTTCGCCACGTCCTGGAGAGGTACACACACCCAGTATGCCTATTCCCTAGTCGGACTTACCGCCGCCTTGAAGGCGAGCAAGACTTGCAAATAGAATGCTCAAACAAAAAGACCCTACACTGGACGAAGCGACAAACGCTCGCGCCTGAATTGTCGGCGGCACACCCATCCGATCGGATTATCGCGAGCGGCTGTCGTGCGGCAGCTCCTGCAACAAGGAAGCGCTGGCTGCGTTCTCCACATGGAGAAGCGCCAGTTGGATGGTTAGACGGCGCCCAAAAAACATGAGAGAGTTCGTCAACACCGCTATCATCATCGTATTGATAGCGATCGCTGTCGTCCTCCTTTTGCTGGCGCCAAAAGGCTTTCAGTTCGGTCCGCCGGATCCGATTGTCAGCTCGAGTGTTTCTGGCTTACCGCGAAGAGACGCCAGCACCTTTGTGCGCGCACCTTTGGCTCGAAGTGTTGCGTGAGGTAGTCCGGTCGCCGGTAGCTTTGCCGTGCCAACTTATTCGTCCCAAACCAAGCGAGGTTCCCAAATTCTCGCGGCGCCAATTTTCTCAGTCCGGCGCTTGCCGAAAAAAATGCTATCGGGCTGGAATAGTTTCTGATCCGTCTCGGTATATTGCTTATGAAGGTGAAGCTCGACGCCACTCCTCGTTGGAAGGTTTCCTTATGGCGGGTTGCCTACACGCTATGACTCCGACACTGGCGACTTGGTGCAAGAGGCCCCTTGTGTTCACCTTGCCCTCACGCACGCCTGTGACATCTCCGGCCCATTGCTCCCTTGGCTGATTGCCGCTGAGCGGAACCTATTAGTAAAGAGTGTCGCCTGCACCACGGATGGAAATCTTCGCTTCGGAAATAATGCCGAGCTGCCTTGAAATCTGAACTAGTCGTAGCGGAAAGGAAGTAGAATGGAAGACAATCAAAGCTTGTCCCAACGCTGGGACAACTATCAGCCGTCCAAGACACTCTGGTTCTGGTCGCTGGTCGGCGCCGCAGTATTGACCATGATCGTCGGCTTCACAGCCGGTGGCTGGACGACCGGGGGGACTGCGACGCAAATGGCGCAAACCTCCGCACGAGACGCGCGGGCCGAACTGGTCGCAAATCTGTGTGTCGAAAAGTTTATCAGCGCAGCCGATGCGAGCCAGAATTTGGCGAAACTGAAGGAAACATCGTCCTACCAGCGCGATAGCTTCGTCACCGATGGAGGCTGGACCAATCTTGCCGGCATGAAAAACAAAGCGCCCGGCGCGGCAGATCTGTGCGCAGATAAACTGGCGGCGATGGATGCGATCCCCGCGCGCACCGTTTCGCCGGCCCAAACCAGCGGCTGAGGAAAGGTCGATATTTCGTCAGCGAGGGCTGCATATCGGGACGGATAGTCACACAGCACTTGCAGATCGAGGCGAGGTGGTTCCTGGTGCGTGATTCGATACAGCAGGGTCGGCCCCGCTTGATGGCGACCGGTCACGCCTTTCCCGAATTTGCCGGCGGGGAAGTGTCTGAGTCGAAGCGGTTTCCATTTCTTAAAAGCGCGGTGAAGTCTTGCATCGTTTGTCTATCGTGGGCGCGCTCGTTCGGTCAGTTCTCGCCGCAGCTCTGCTGGCCGCCTCTGCAACGACGACGGGATCGCGAGCCGAGACCAGCAGGATCCCTTTGCCGCGCTTCGTCTCGTTAAAGGTTTCACCCGCCAATCTACGCATTGGACCTGGTGTCGACTACAGCGTTGAATGGGTCTTCATGCGGCCGGGCATTCCACTTGAGATCTACCAGCAATACGGCAACTGGCGCCGGGTAAGAGATTGGACCGGAACCAACGGATGGATTGATGTGGCGCTTCTGTCGGCGCGCAGAACCGCAGTCGTCGCTCCGTGGAGCAAAGGCAACGTTGCACTGCGCAAGAAGCCTACACTGGATAGCCCTGTCACTTCCTGGCTCGAACCTGACGTTGGAGTCAAACTCAGGCGATGCGACGGACAATGGTGCAGAGTGGCGCTGAAGTCGATGTCCGGCTTCGTCAAACAGATCGACTTGTGGGGGGCTTATCCCGGCGAAGTTCTGTGAACAACAAGGTTTGGAGAAAAAAGCGTTGACGGGCACTCGAGCGCTGTCCGTTACCCCTTTTGACGCAGTCTTGGGAGTCTTCACTTGGGCGAGTACGTAGCCTGTCCCTCACCGCTCTGACCTTCCCTGACATTAGTCCGGTCATCGTGCAGATAGGGCCACTTGCAGTCCATTGGTATACTACCCGTTTTGGGGCGCGAGTTGGGCAATTTCGACACGGTGGCCCGCAATCACGAAATTGTTCCTTTTGGCAATAATGCGTGATTTCTCATTGCCATTGTTGATTGACGCCAACTTGCCGTCGCCAAACGGAGGGCCCGATCCGGAGTATCTTCGTACACCGCATATTGAGCCAGCAAACTCTGCTATGCGCTTGGCAGATCGACGTCTCGTGCGCTTAACCGCATTGGAGAGCCCCGCGTGTCGGAAGCATGGAGACGTCGCCTTCTACGTCACGACCTCAGCCCATTGGACCTTATCTTGCCACAATCGGACAATGCGATAGATCAAGCGTGAGCGATGGATTCAATAAATTGAAGATCACCGTAATCCCTGCAGCCGTGGCGCTCGTCGGTATGACGGCGCAGGCGTGGGCGGATACAGCATGTATGGCCCCAGCGGGACGGTTTGAGCTCGGGCAGTATGCCTGCTTGAGAGTCGGCGAGACGAGCCACCTGGCCCGCTGTGAAGCGAGCCTCAATATCTTGTCCTGGAAAGAGGTGCTTGATCATTGTCCGGGCGGCCCGGCACCAGGACCCGCTCTGGC
Source organism: Mesorhizobium sp. Root102 (assembly GCF_001425625.1). GTDB lineage: Bacteria > Pseudomonadota > Alphaproteobacteria > Rhizobiales > Rhizobiaceae > Mesorhizobium. The sequence continues at coordinate 38,570 of NZ_LMCP01000003.1, forward strand.
TACATCTGTCTGCCGGGCCAACGACCAGTTCTTCCCGCCCAGCGGCTTCGCCTGTCTCATCGTAGACGGCAGCACGCACCTGGCGCGCTGCGACACCGTGCTCAATAATCCATCATGGACAAAGGTGCAGGAAGGCTGCCCCGGCGCGCCGCAACCTCATGTCATTCCAGATCCCCAGGTCCATCCATGGCTCGAGCATCCGTTGTCAGGTCCTCGCCGCCTTATTGAACGCCTTCGAGACGCGCTTTAGACCTCGCCGCTGCTCACTGGAAGTTTTCTACTTAACCCGTTTTAAGCTAGGTCTGCCAGAGGTTCTGCTTTGCTGGTCATTAGTCCTCGGAGGTGGTCTGGAGCGCCGAGATTTGCTCGGTATCATAGCGATGGCGAAGGTCTCCGACCGCCTTCGGGTCCGGTGGCCCAGATCGCGAGACCATCTCGGCAAGCTCCTCGAAATAGTGCTCGTGCCCAGGGGGCGAGACGGTCATGATCACCCGTGCCGGCCTGTCGGTCGTATTGGCGATGTTGTGCGGCACGCCCGGCGGGATGAACACGAACGTGCCGGAGGTGGCTTTGACGGTTTCATCGCCGATATGCCATTCGCACTCACCTTCGACAACATAGAAGGTTTCCTCCTGCACGCGGTGCACGTGCCGGCCGGTGGAGAACCGTGCGGGTATCGTCCAGTCGAACATGCTCGTGTATCTGGTGTGCTTACCGGTCACGAGGAAGGCCATAGGCTGGCCGGCGAGCGTAACGCCCGTAACGTCATTTGGCCGCCTGATCACTGCATTTGCGGGCATGGCGAAACTCCCTGTTTGCTGCAAGCTCCCTCATCGAGGAGCCGCCGATAGGGTGCATCGTGCCAGCTCGACATGTCGTGAAGGGCCTGCGAAAATGTTGCGAAACGTTTCCGAATGACAGTTGTTCGATCCATGTCAGCGATTTACGAATTCGGCCCGTTCCACCTCGACACCAGCCTCGGGATCTTGTTGCGTGGATCAGAGCCCACTGGAATCGGACATCGTGCGGCCGCCTTGCTTCAGTTGCTACTTGATCGGGCCACGCAACCGGTTGCCAAGGAGTTGCTGTTCCAGACCGCTTGGCCGGGACTCGCTGTCGAAGACAGCAACCTGACGGTCCAAATCGCCGCCATTCGCAAAGTCCTGGAAGAAGTGGGCGGTGCAGGGTGGATCGAGACTTTGCCACGCCGGGGCTACAGGTACGTCGGCCCGCCGGTCGTAACCCGCCACCCTGACGTTGGCACCACAGAGGCTCCATCTCTGGAGCTGCCGCTCAAACCATCCGTCGTCGTGCTTCCCTTTGCCGACCTGGGTGACGAACCCGAGCAAGCCTATTTTACCGACGGCATGGTCGACGACATCATCACTGGCTTGTCGCGTGTCAAATGGATGTTCGTGATCGGGCGCGGCACGACCTTCTTCTACAAAGGCCGCATGGTTGCCCCGCGACAGGTGGGCCAGGAACTCAGCGTGAGATACGTGCTGGAAGGGAGCGTGCGCAAGATCGCCGATCACGTTCGCATCAACTGCCAGCTTGTCGACGCAACGAGCGGTGCGCAGGTCTGGTCGGAGCGGTACGATCGCAAGCTAGATGATGTGTTCGCTCTGCAGGACGAGATCGCCTCGTCGGTCGTGGCCGCGATGGAGCCGGGGCTTCAGCGCGCGGAGATCGAGCGCGTCAGGCGCAAACGGCCGGATAGCCTCGACGCCTACGAGCTCGTCCTCAAGGCGCAACCTGACGTCGACTCAGGTATGCCGCAGCAGGTCACACGCGCACTCGTATGCCTTGAGCGGTCGTTAATTCTGCTGCCGACTTACGCTTTGGCACACGCGAACGCCGCCATGTGCCACCATTGCCTCTTCCTGCGCGTCGGCCTTAAGGAAGAAAACCGGGCAGCCTCGTTGCGTCACGCCGATGCCGCCATGACATTTGGCCAGGACGATGCTCGAGCTTTGACGCTTGCGGGCTTCTCCCTTGGCATGGACGGCCACGATCGCCCGGGCGCGTTCGCTGCCTTCGAGGCAGCACTGGCATTGAGCCCCTCGTGCGCGCTCACTTACATTCTCGGGAGTGTGGTGGCGGGTTGGGCGGGTGACGCTGAGCGCGCGATCGATTGGAGCGAGCGAGGCATCCGCCTCAGCCCATTCGATCCGTGGGCCTTTGCAGCCTACGACGCTCAGGCACTTGGCCATTTTCGTGGTGGTCGCTACCAAGATGCGGCCGATGCAGCCCACAAATCCATCCGGGCCAATCCCGCCCACAGCATCACCTACGCGCAGTTGGCAGCGGCGCTTGCCAAGCTTGGGCGCCTGCCAGAGGCTAAGGCGACCGCGGCACGGGTTCTCGAATTGCACCCCACGTTCCGTTACAGTCGGCAATTCTCCGGTGTCGACTGTGCGCCGGCTCTGGCGGTCTCTATGGCTGAGGCACTTAGCGCTGCCGGGCTACCGGAGTAGGACTGCCCATTCGGGCTTTTCGTCCCGAATGCCGCTCAGCGATCGCACGAATCACCGAATTGGCACGGATATCAGGCAAACCGCCCTCGATCTATGAATAGGTCCTTAGGTGGCCGCCTCGGATTGGAACCGGGTGTGTGGGCGGAAAACCTGTGCGGCAGCGGGACGATGGGAGGCCCGCTGCCGCCGGGGGAGAGCACGATGACTGACTAACGCGCGCTCCTCCATGCTTTCCCGTGCGTCGGCTCGGGGGTGTTTGAAACTGCCGCACTGGAAAAGTCGAACGGCTTCCGAAACCGAACTCGGGTTCCGGAACTCTCATCAGCCCTTGGCGACGGGCAGCGCGACGAAACGATTGGTGTCGTCGCGGGTGATCTGCATCAGCACTGCCATGCGGCCGGATTTGACTGCATCGGTCATCGCCTTGGTGACGTCGTCGGTGCCGTTCACTTCGGTCGAATTGACAGCGGTGATGACATCGCCCGGCTGGATGCCACGATCGGGGCGGAAAAAGCCATGACGAACTTTTTCATGCTGATCTCCGCATTGCGTCGGACAGCCCGCCGCGGACCGTCCTTGCAGAGCCTTTTACGCAGCGCCTCCCGTGCCCCTACGCGGCGCGGGGTGACTTTTTTCAAGGTGCTGCCGGCGCAACGGCCGATCCCGCCGCGACAGAGATTGGCAGGTCCGGCAAAGAATCCTCCGCGTCGAGCGTAGGGTTCGGCCGCGTGCTGCGTATCGGTCAGCAGTCGCCCCCGCAACCCGACACGAAAGGACCACCATCATGAAACGCTCAGCACTCATTGCGGCCCTGCTTATCGGACTCGCACCGCTCTGCGCGGCGCAGGCACAGGACATGCCGGGCCAGCGCATCCTGCAACGGATCGACACCAACGGCGACGGCGCCATCTCCAAGGACGAGATGACGGCCGCCCGCGAGCGCCTATTCAGGAAGCTCGACCGCAATGGCGATGGCGTCGTCGACAAGAGGGAAATCGAGAGCGCCCGCCAGGCGATCAAGGACCGCGCCGAGGTGGCGCAGGCGCGAGTCGGCAACCGCTGGCGGCGCCTGGACAAGAATGGCGACGGCAAGGTCTCGGAACAGGAGTTCGCCGGCAGCATGCCGCTGTTCGAGCTGGCCGACCGAAACGGCGACGGCAAACTCTCTGCTGACGAGATCGCCTCCATCCGCAAGCTGATCGCCGAGCGTGCCAACTGATCTTCAATACCGATCGATCTTCCATCGGCCTCACCAAGGAGCATCACATGACCTTTCCAATGAAAATCCAGCTGTTCTGCCTCGGCGTCATCTTCCTCGCATCGGCAGCATCTGCGGCCTCGGCCGAGGAATGGAAACGGCCGACCGCGTATGGCGGCGAAATCAGCCGCAGCGTCGGCAAGGACGGCAACGTCTATACCGGATCAACCACCCGCACCGGCCCCAATGGCGGCACCTACACGTCCAGCTCAAAATGCGTCGGAGGCGTTGTTGACCGCTGTGCCCGCAGCTATTCTGGCACCGGGCCGAATGGGCAGACCTTCTCCGGCAAGCGGGTGTCGGCGCGCTGGCCGTTCCATGGCCGATCGGCCGGCAGCTTCACCGGCCCGAACGGCAATACGGTCCACGGCTTCCGCCGCTGGCGGCGCTGACATCTGGTGTGATGGACTTGAATCCGAAATTCGTTTCTGTGCTGCTCCTGATCGATGCGAATTTCGGATTCGCCGAACCAGCAGTCTCGCCCGTGGAAGCGCGCCGCCGTGCGACATGAGGAGCCCTGTGGCGAAGATGACCTTCTGGTACGCATCGCAGCAGGCAGCCAAAGCGCACTGTCCGAGCTCATCGCCCGCCATGGCCGTGGGCTGCGGATATTTGCCGCGCGTTATCTCGGCAATGCCGGCGACGCCGAGGATGTTGTGCAGGAGGTGTTCGTGACTGTCTGGAAACAAGCCGCTCGGTTTGATCCTGCCAGAGGGCGGGCCTCGACCTGGCTCTACCGGATCACAGCCAACCGTTGCATTGACCAGCGCCGGCGCAGGGCACTACGCAGCTTCATTGGGCTGGACGACATAAGGGACGAGGTCGCCTCGTCCGAGGCCGATGCCGAGACGACAACTGCAGCGCGGCAGGAACTGGCGATCGTGCGTGACGGGCTCTCGCGCCTGCCGGAACGGCAGCGCATGGCGGTGCTGCTCAGGGCCGTCGGCGACCTCGACATCGCGGCGATCGCGGAGGTGATGGGCAGCAGCGTCGGCTCGGCCGAGCAATTGCTTGTCCGCGGACGGCGCGCACTCAGGGATCATCTGGCAATGGCGGCCGTGGGCCGCGAAAGGAAGTCCTCATGACACGGGACGAATTCGAACGAAACAGGCGTCGCTTCGGCGACACCGTTGAAGCCTGGCCGGCGCCGTTCCGGCAGCAAGCGCGGAACTTGATGGCGGCGGAGCAGAAGGACGATCCGGATGCCGCGCTCGACCGCCTCGTGCTCGAGGCGGCTCTGACCGATGGCGACGACCAGGAACTGGCTAGCAAGGTGCTGGCCCGTATCGCAGCCGGCTCGGCACGCCCCTACTTGCTGCCGCGCCTCTTCCTGAGCCCGGCCGGGTTCGCGGCCTGCGCCGCTGCCGCGCTCGTGGCGGCGACGCTGGCAGGCTACCAGGTGGCGCGGCTGCAGGACGATCCGTCCGATACGGAGCTTCTGGCGCTGGCGTCCGGTTCGGCGGTGGCCGATGGCGGCGGTGTCGCGGCCGATCCGGAAGGGGAGGGCTCGCTTTGAAGCGTTCCTGGATATGGACGGCGACGCTGGTGCTGCTTGCCCTTTCGCTGGCCGTCAACTTCTTCCTGGTCGGTTATGCCATGCATGGCCTGCGGCAAGGCGCGGCGGCGCGTGTGTTCTTGGCGGATATTGCCAGCAGCTATCCGCCAGAGGTGAGGAAGGAGTTCCGCGGCGTGCTGCGCGACAACCGCGCGCGCACCTTCCAGGCGCTGCGCGACCTGCGCAGCGCGCGCGCCAATCTGGCGGCTACGCAGAAAGCCATGCCCTTTGACGAAGCCGCAGTGAAGGACGCGATGGCGGCGGTGCGCACCGCAACGACCAACCTTCAGGCGACCATGCAGGATTATCTCCTGACCGCGCTGAAGACCGTCAATTCGAAGCCCGCCGCGGGAGGTTGAGCAGCTGCGGCCCCACTGGCGGCACAATCGTCGCAGGCGATCGCCCACACCTCAGTGCTTCAGTTGTCGCGCCTAGATAACCCAATCGTTCAACGAATAGGCATGGATGTAGTCGATCTGCATTTCCGCGGGCGTCGCAAGCCCGTCGGCGGGCGCTCCCGCGATGCCGCCCACTGCCAGATCGACCAGCATATACATCGGCTCGTGCATGTCGGCAGGTGTCGCGGCGCGGGCAACTTCGACGTCGTCGAAATACCAGACGAGTTCGTCTTCCGTCCACAGCACCCCATACGTGTGGAACCCTCCGGTATCCGAGACAAAGGGAGTCGAGGCCGCTGTTGTATGAGTTCCCGTCTCGTTCGAGTGGCTTGTCAAAAGAAGCTTGTTCGGATCCTGACCGGTCATCTCTATGACGTCCAGTTCCGGTGGCCAGGAGCCGTCCGCCGGCAGAAGCCAGAAGGCCGGCCATGCGCCTTGTTTTTCGGGCATGTCGGCCCGAATTTCGAAATAGCCGTAGGTCTGTGCGAAGGATTCGTAAGTTGTCAGCAGACCTGACGTGTATTGGTAGTTGTTTATGTAGGGCTTGATGGCCTCAGCGGCTCGGGCGGCGGTAATCGTGAGAACACCGTCCTCAACGCTGAACGGGTTGACGGAACTCGTCGGGGCGTAGCTGGTATCGATATACCATTGCAGCTCGCTATTGCTCGTGAGCGAGCTGCCATTCGCGCCTCCCCACCAGAAGTTCGTGTCCCAGGTGCCGCTCGAGCCATTCCACAGGTTCAGTGTGTTGAACTCGTCCGAGAAGGTGAGTTCCAGATGCGACCTGTCCAAGGCCAGATCGAACTGGCTTGCGGTGAACTGGTCGATCGTCTTGTTGGCGAAGACGAGAAACTCGGTGTCGGACAGATCAAGTCGGACGTTCGCTCCCGACTGGACCATGTTGGCGTGCACCTGCTCGAAGGAGGTGAAGCCGTAGCTCCCGACGCGCACTGTATCCTCGGCGCTAAAGTCCAGGATCAGGTCACTGCCGTTGCCGGGGGCCACGACGAAAATGTCTGCCCCGGAGCCGCCCTTGAGAACGTCGTCGCCCTTTAAGCCGTCGATCGTCTGTTGGCCGGAGCCGCCGGTAATGATGTTGTTCAGCTCGTTTCCGAAAGCATAGCGTTTGTCGCCCGTGACCGTCAGGTTCTCGAAATGCGCCGGGAGCCTGTAGCTCATCCAGGTCGAGATGGTGTCGACACCCTCGTTGGCCAGCTCGACCGCCTTGTTCTTCGTGGAATACAGATAGTAAATGTCATCGCCCTTGCCGCCATACATCGTGACGCTGACGCTACTGTCGCCGTAGAGCGAGTCGTTATAGATGCTGCCATAAAGGGCCGGGCCGGAATTCGTCGCCGAGTACCACCTGGTCGAGGATCCGCTGTAGGGAAGTGGAACGCCCTTGGCGTTCAGGACAGTGGCCATGCTGGTCTCAGCTCCTTGGACTCGCCTCAATGTCGGCCCTAGCATCTATGGAGGACACCAGAAGCCAATGCCTTTTTGGGCCTTCGAGTTGTGTTCGACTTGTGAGGGTTACCAAGAACTTAACACGCAGGCGGTCCGGGCCGCCGCCATTGCCTCGAATGCATCAAGGTTGGGATTCAGGAAAGCAACATTCGCCCGGCCGTGATCGCCAGGAAAAACGCAAAGGCGAGTTTCAGGTAGCGCGGGTCAAGCGCGTGGGCGAGCTTGGCGCCCAAGGGTGCGAACAGGAAGCTCACGGGCGCTATGATGGCAACAGCCGGCAGGCTGACGTATCCCAGGCTGAGCGGAGGCCTGCCGGCAATCTCGAGACCCGACCAGATAAAGCCGGCCACCGCTGGAAGCGCGATAAGCGGGCCAAGCGCCGACGATGTGCCGACGGCCCGGTGGACCGGAAAGGAAAAGCTGGAAAGCGTCGGCACCGAGAGCGTGCCGCCGCCAATTCCCATCAGCGAAGAGACAACGCCGATGGTCGATGCGATCGCACGGTTGATCCAGCCGCTTTGCGGAAGGCGATCGGAGATCACGAGATGCTTCGGCAACGCCATGTTGACGGCCACCAGCAGGCCGACGACGCCGAAGACCAGCCGCAAGCCAGCACCCGGGATGAATTTCGACATGATGCCGCCGATGAGGGCACTGACGAAAATCGCCGGTCCCCACAGATTGAGCAGAGGCCGATCGACATTGCCGCGCTTGTTGTGTGACCGCATCGATGAGATCGAGGTGGGAATGATAACCGCAAGCGACGTCGCGACCGCCAGATGGCTGGTCACATCAGGAGAGAAGTGAAACAGGCTAAGCACCCAGAACAGCACCGGGACGATGACGATGCCGCCGCCGACCCCGAGCAAGCCTGCCAACACGCCGGACGCAACGCCGGTTATCGCCAGACCGGCGACCAGCATTGCAATCGTCGGCCCGTCGAACATCGACGTGTCGAATCCGAAGTCCACTATGATTTCCCTTTGATTCGCCAACCGCGACACGGCCTTGCGGATACTTCGGCCGCGCTCATCCGCTGTTGCGACCCGATGCAGGGTCGCCCAGAAGTGCTGCAGCGGTTTTTGGGATGCGCTTTGGCTAGTGGCGCACCATCCCGGCGTCGACATTGAGCGTCTGGCCGGTGATCCAGCGCGCATCGTCGGAGGCCAGGAACGAAACCACATCGGCGATATGTTCCGGCTGCCCTTTGCCTTTCATCGCCTGAAGCATCTCGACGAAGCCGAACGCCTCATTGTGCGGGCTCGCCTTGACGCCGTCGCTCTCGATCAGGCCAGGCGTCACCGCGTTGGCGGTGATGTTGTATTTACCGAGTTCTGTGGCCAGCGCCCTGGTGAAGCCGATGACGCCGCCCTTGGCCGCGACATAGGCCGCCATGTTCGGCGTGCCGGCAAAGAAGGTGTTGGATGCGATGCTGATCACCCGCCCGGCCTTGCCCGCCGCACGCATCTGGTCCGTGCCGGCGCGGCTGACAATGAAGGTGCCGGTCAGGTTGACGTCGATGATCTTGCGCCAATGGTCGAGATCGACATCGTCCCAGGCGACGAACGGCACGATGCTGGCATTGTTGACCAGGATATCGATGCCCCCGGTCAGGGCCTGGATCTCGGCGAAGAGTGCCTTGACCGATGCCGGATCGGAAATGTCGGCGGCGATCGCCCTCGCCTTTCCGCCTATCGCCGCGGCCGCCGCCTTGGCGCCTTCGGCATTGATGTCGCTGACGATGACGGTTGCCCCGTCGGCGGCAAGCCGCGCTGCGATCGCCTTGCCGATACCCTGCGCGGCGCCCGTAACCAGGGCCGTCTTTCCCGCAAGCCGTTCAGTCATGAAAATGCTCCCTCAATCCGTGATCTGGTGATGTCTGTTCAGGCGTCGGCGTCGACCACGGCCAGCGCCGCGTCGATCCCCTTGCCGATCGCCAGTTTCTGGCCGGCCGCGTTCATGGCGCCGCCAAGTGCCGTCAGCGCCGCGATCGCATAGATCGGATGGGCGGTCGGACCCATGTGACCGATGCGTGTCAGCTTGCCCAAGGTCTCGCCGCGGCCAGACGAAAACACCACGCCGTAGCGGGCGCGCGCGGCCTGGCGAAGCGCCTTCTCGTCGACGCCTTCGGGCGTGCGGACGGCTGTCGTGGTCGGCGACGCGATCTTGTCGCTGGCGGCCCAGATCGACAGGCCCATCGCAGCAATGCCCGCCCGCATGGCCTTGGCGGTGAGCGCGTGGCGCGCCCACACTGCCTCCGGCTCCTCATGGAGATAGAGGTCGAGCGCGACATCGAGCCCGTTGATCTCCGAGACCGACGGCGTGAACGGAAACGGCTTGTCCCGCGACCACGCATGCTCCCAGTCGACGATGCTCAGCATCGACGCGCGGGGGGCTGCCTCGTTGCCCTTCATCTTGGCCCAGGCCCGCTCGCTGACGCCCATCATCGTGAGGCCGGGAGGCGCGCCCAGGCATTTGTTCGGGCCGGTGACATAGATATCGGCCTTGCAATCCTCCGGATGCGTCTGCATGCCGCCAAAGGACGAGACGGCATCGACGATGAGATAGCCGCCATGCGCCGAAACCAGCGCGCCGATGGCGTCGATCGGGTTGATGGTGCCGGACGGCGTGTCGTGGTGGCAGACTGAAACGACGGTGATTTCCGGATGCGCTTTCAGCATTGCCGCGACCGCCTGCGGATCGATCGCCTCATTGTAGGGCACCTCGATCTCGAGCAGATGTGGCGAATAGCGCTTCGCCCAATAGCCAAACCCCTTGCCGTAAACTCCGGAGGCAAGGTTGAGTACGACATCGTCGGGCGCGATCAGCGAGGCCGCGGCGGCCTCCAGGCCCAGCACCGGCTCGCCATGCAGGATGACCGGTTTGTTCGACAGCCGCATCGCCTTCTGCGCCTTGTCGACCACACCCTCGTAGAAGAGCTGGAACGCCGGGTCGTAGTCGTAGAGCACCGTGCGCCCGAGGCCGCGCAGCACTTCAGAGTAGGCGTTCACAGGCCCCGCGGTCAGGGTGATGACCGGATCGGCGTGTTCGAGATAGCGCATCGTCTTGTCTCCCGATTTGGCGGCCATCAGCCGTAGAATTGCGTGCCGGTCCGGTAGGTCTTGAAGTTGTCCATGTCGTGCGAGTACATCAGCTCGGCGCCATGGTCCTCGGCGAGTTTCTTCACCTTGCGCATCGAATTGACGCCCGCCACCGGATCGATGTGGAAGGCCGCCTGGCACAGCGTTTCAAGGCTCTTCTGCGTATAGGCCGCGTCGATCGTGAACATGATCGGCTTGCGCTTGGGAAACTCCACCAGCAGGCTGTAGTGGCCGATCGAATGACCGGGCGTCGAGATCAGCCGGACGCCCCTGGCAAGCTCGACGTCGCCATCGATGCCCTCGAAGGTCGAGTTGGCGCGCGTGGTGCCTTCCAGCAGTTGCGCCGTCGCGCCACGCGCCTCCGCCGCCTCCGCCGAGAAGCTCAGGTCCGAATAGCCGAGATGTTCGAAGGGCTGCGGATCGCAGGCCTGCGGCACCTCTGTCCGGTGACAGACCTTCTTGGCATGGGGAAAATATTTGTTGCCGCCGCAATGGTCGAAGTGGAAATGCGAATTGACGACGACATCGATGTCCTTCGGTTCAAGGCCGAGCAGCGCCAGGGCGCCGGGGATGGTCTGGTGCTTTTCCTGGATCGGCTTTTCGAACGGCAGCACCTTCATCACATGATCGTAGTCGTAGCCGGTGTCGATGAGGAACCGGCCCTCGGCATGTTCGATCAGGATCGAATAGACGGGGAAGCGCACTTCGCCGCCAGGGCCACGATTCCAGAACACATGATATCCGTCGAGAACGAGCGAGCCGCCGTCGAGCAGGTAGACCTTGGTATCCGACATTTCTTGCCTCCTTATTGGCGCGGGTCCCATCCGCGCATGAATTGTGGTCAGCGCGCGCCGCGCTCGTATGGAATGCCGAGCGCTGCTGGCAGGCTGGCGCGCCGGCCGAACAGCACCAGCATGATCATCACCGCCAGGAACGGCAGCATCTGGATGATATCGGTCGGTATGTTGATGCCGGCCACCTGCATGGCCGTGGTCAGCGACAGGCAGACGCCGAACAGCAACGCGCCGAACAGCACCCAGATCGGTCGACCGCGCGCCAGCATGGCCAGCACGATGCCGAGAAAGCCCGCGCCGTTGGTGATGAACGGAATGAACAGCCCGGCCCCGACATTGGCGAGATAGGCGCCGCCGAGCCCTGCCAGCGCGCCGGTCGTCAACACGGCTATGGTGCGGGTCCGCACGACATCGATGCCGGCGACATCGAGCGCGGCCGGCTTGTCGCCTGCTGCCTGCAGGTTGAGACCCAGCTGCGTGCGCCGGTAGATGTAGCCCATGCCGAAAACCAGCGCGACCGCCAGATAGACGATCAGATGATGTTTGAAGAATGCGGGCCCGATGACCGGAATGTCCGAAAGCAACGGAATGACGGTCGCATCCGCCGCCGGCAGGCGCGGGTAGCTGCGTGAGAACTGGAAATGGTGGAGCAGTGCCGTCAGACCCTCAAGTCCGAGCGTCAGCGCAATGCCGATGACGATCTGATTCAGCCCTATGCGCACGCAAAGCAGCGCCATGACAACCGCCACCGCGGCACCCCCGGCGGCACCGGTGAGAAAGCCCAGCCACAGCGATCCCGAATAGAAAGCGCCGACAAAGCCGAGATAGGCGCCGGCCAGCATCATGCCTTCGATACCGATATTGAGCACGCCCGCCTTTTCGGAAATCTGCTCGCCGAGCCCGGCTAGCAGCAGCGGGATCGCCGCGGTGACGGCGCCGAACAGCAGCGCGCTCAGAAAGACTTCGCTGAAGAGCCCGGTCATCCGCTAGGCCCTCCGCGACTGGTTGTACCGGTGATCGAAATATTCGGCGAGCGCGAGCACGATCAGCACGATGGAAACCAGCACAAGCGTGAAATGATTGGGCACGCCGAGCCGCCGGGCCGCGCTCTCGCCCCCGATCGAAAGCACCGAGAGCAGGAACACGAAGCCTATTGCCGCAAAGCCGTTCATGCGGGCGAGAAACACGGCTGGAATCACAGCAAGCCCATAGGCGGGATTCCAGTCGGCGCGGACATTGCCCTGGACGCCGATGATGTCGACGGCGCCGGCAAGCCCGGCCAGCCCGGCCGAAATGGCAAAGACCGCAACGGTCAGGCCGGGGACGCCGAGCCCCGAGTGAACCGCCGCGCGTGGATTTGCGCCGACGATCCTCAGCTTCAGCCCGAACGCCGTGCGCGTCATCACCAGATGCACGATGATGATCGCCGCCAGTCCAAGCAGCAGGCCACTGGTGATGGTCGTTTCGAACAGGCGTGGCAGCCGGTCTTCCACCGGCAGCGTACGAGTCTGCGGCACGGTCGTGGCTGGATCGCGAAATGCCAGCTTGACCAGCACATTGGCGAGCGAGGTGCCGAGGAACGTCATCATCAGCGTGGTGATGATCTCGTTGACGCCCTGATAGGCACGCAGCAAGGCCGGCACCAGCGACCAGATCATCGCCACCACCATGGCGATGAGGAACGAGCAGGTCAGCGCCAGCCAGGCTGGCATGATCTGCACGAACACGGGAGCGCTGGCAGCAGCCGTCACCGCGCCGAGCAGGAACTGCCCATCGCCGCCGAGATTCCACATGCCGGCGCGAAAGGCAACGATCAGGCCGGCGGCAAGAAACAGCAGCGGCGCCATGCGCGTCAGTGTCTGCTGGATACCGAGCGGCGAGAACAGTCCTTTTTCCAGCACGTAGCCATAATAGGCGAGCGGGTCGACGCCGACGGCAAGCAGGATACAGCCGGCTATGACGAGAGCGGCAAGGATCGGGCCGAGCGTCATCAGCAGTCGGTGCAGGATGTCGCGGCGCGTCACCGCCCCGCTCGTGGCATCGAGTGCGGTGGCACTGACCGTGGGTGCGGTGTCGATGCTCATGCGGCAAGTCCGATCATCAGGCGACCGACCTTGGTGCGGGCGTCGTCGGCATTCTCGACGGTGCCGACCAAAGCTCCATTTGCGATGACGGCGATGCGATCGCACATACCAAGCAATTCCTCGAGGTCGGTGGAGATCAGCAGCACGGCAAGGCCGCGCGCCGCCGTGTCGCGGATGCGCTGGCGCGACGCCAATGTGTTGGCAAGATCGAGCCCATAGGTCGGCTTGTTGAAAATGACCACCTTGGCGCCCTCTGCCAGTTCGCGCGCCAGAAGCACCTTCTGGATGTTGCCGCCGGACAGCCGCGCGACGGGCGTCTTCAGGCTCGGCGTCCGCACATCGTATTCGCGCACGAGCTGGGCGGCGCGCTTGTCGATCTCCGCGCGCTGCTCGACGCCGTTGCGCCAGAACGGGGCCGCGCCGACTTGCTTGAGGAAGAAGTTCATCGAGACCGGGAAGGTGCCGACGGTGCCCTCGCCCAGCCGGTCGTCGGTCAGGTAGCGAAGGCCGCGACGGCGGCGCTCGCCGACGCTCAGCGTCTCGATGGCGGCGCCGTCCAACCGCACCGAGCCGCAGGTGGCTATACGCTGGCCGGCCAGCGCTTCCGCCAGCTGCTTCTGGCCGTTGCCGTCGATGCCGGCTATGCCCAGGATCTCACCCGGGCGGATGTCGAAGGAGATCGACGACAGGCCCGGCGCGTTGTCCGTCGGTGCCACCGTCAGATCCTCGACCTGAAGCAGCGGGGCCGCTCCGGCGCGGGCGGTGCGGACAGGACGCTCGACGGCTTCCGGATCATCCTTCTGCTTGCCAAACATCAATTCCACGATCTCCGAGACGATCTCCTGTTCACCCAGCGCGCGAAGCCGCTCGGGTGGGATCTCGCCGACCTTGCGGCCGAGCTTCAGCACCGAGATGCGGTCGCCGAACGCTGCCGCCTCCTTGAGCTTGTGGGTGATGAAGACGATCGCGAGACCCTGCTCGACGAGACGACGCATCAGCGCGCCCAGTTCGTCGATGCCTTTCGGCGTCAGCATGGAGGTGGACTCGTCAAGGATGAGCAACCGGCTGTTGCGCAGCATCGCGCGCAGGATCTCGACCTGCTGCTGCTCGCCGAGCGACAGCTCCGATACCTTGGCATGAAGCTTGACGGTGATGCTGAGCGTGCTGGTGATCTCGGCGACCCGCGCCGCCAGTTCTTCGGTCCTGGGACGCTGCCACCATGGCCCGCCAAGCAAGAGGTTTTCCGCCACCGTCAGCGTCGGCACCAGCATCATATGCTGGAACACGGTGCCGATGCCGAGCGCCAGCGCAAGGCGCGGCGAGGTGATCGGGGTCGGTTTGCCGTCGACCAGTATGCGACCTTCGTCCGGCTGCTGCAGGCCGGACAACATGCCGATCAATGTCGATTTTCCAGCGCCGTTCTCGCCCAGCAGCACATGCACTTCACCCGGGCGGATCGACAGGTCGACGCTGTCATTGGCAACGATGCCGGGAAACCGTTTGGTCACGCCTTCAAGCGCGACGATGTCGCGCCTGTCGACGGACGATGAAGAAAAACCGCTCATGAAAGCCTAGCACTAAAAATTGGGAATCGACCGGAGGGGTGAACGGATCACCCCTCCGGCAGCTGACCTTAATCGCCTTACTGGGCGACGCTGGTCATCAATGCCCTGACGGCGGCCGCGTCATAGACCGGATCGACCTTGATCTTGCCGGAAATGACGTCTTCGCGCAGCGCCTGGATTTCCGTCCAGACATTATCCGGGATCGCGGCTGTCTTCAGCAGCTTGACCGAGTCGTCCTTGAGGCCGATCGTATAGTGTTTGGTACCGAACGTGTCAGCCTTCAGGTCGGCAATCATCGCCGCATAGACCGGCTCGATGTTCCACACCACCGACGACAGCAGGAAGCCCTTGTCGATCGGCGACTTGTCACCGATGACGTCGATGAAATAGACCTTGCCGCCATCGGCAGCCTTGGTCGTCTCGACCGCCTGCAGCATGCCGAAGCTCGAACCGTTGCCCTGGCCGAAGATGATGTCGGCACCTGATGCGATCACGCTTTCGGTGACGCGTTTGCCGCCGGCCGCATCGCTGTAGGCTGCCGGGCCGATCACCGCATAGGTGATCTTGACGTCCGGGTTTTCCGCCTTCACGCCCTGCGCGAACGCCGCCGACTGCGAATTCCACGAAGGCGGCTCGCCCGAGACGACGATGCCGACCGACTTGGAGCGCGACACCTTGGCGGCGAGACGGCCGGCGAGGTAAGCGCCCTCGTGGCCGCTCAGCGTGTAGTCGGCGACAAGGCCCTTCTCCAGGCCGGTCGGCGTGTCGACGATCGCCACCGGAACTTTCAGTTCCTTGGCGATTTCCGGAGCCGAGGTGTTGTAGCCGCTGGCATGCGCAATCAGCAGGCTGGCGCCGTCGGAGGCAAGTTCCCGCAAGGTCGGACGAACATCGCCATAGCCGAGGCCCTGGGCCACGACCACCTCGACGCCGGCGGCCTTGCCCGCCGCCTTGGCGGCGTCGATGCCTTGCTGGTTCCAGCCATAATCCGTGCCTTCTTCAGGCGTCAGGATGGCGATCGACTTGACCTCGCCGGCAAGCGCGCCGCTCATCAAGACACCGGTCAATATAACTGCACTTACACTGCTCTTAAGAAGCTTTAACATGTTACCCTCTCTGTTGTTTTATCAATCAATATTCTTATTGTTATTGCGCGAAAGCGAGATAGATTGCCTAGGAAAATTACATATGGAGCTCAGGCAAAGTGAAGATCCGTTATGCCCTTCCGGTGATGCTGGCGTTATCGTCCTTCGCCAACGCGGTTGAGTTGCACCATGTCACCGTCCGCACCGGCACTGACGGGCTCGACATGGTTCCGTTGACGATTTCGAATGCGGGCAGCGAAGGCCTCTCCTGCAACGCCGACTTCGCCCACTGGTATTCGGCCGGGATCGCAACGGTCGAACCGGGCAAGAGCGCTCGCATCGAACTCTGGTTCGATCCGAAGACCGGCACGTTCACGATCCTCAACGACAAGCGCGAGAACCTGCCCGTCGAGCGGCTTTGGTGCGGCCTCGAGGGCCGCGCATATGCCACCCGCGTGCAGGTTACGCTCGACCGCGCCGATGCGGCGAAAGGCGAGCGTGACGTGTCCTGCACCAAGGCGCAGGACAGTTTGGTCTGCCGGTAGGCGCTCATCGATCTTTCCGTTCGAACACCGCGCGCCCCTTATTCTTTTGCCAGGAATGCGTCGGTGAAGACGTCGTCCGCCGACAGAGCCGCCTTGAGCACGCCCTGATCCGTCAGCGTCTTCAAGGTCTCTTCCCATTGTGTCTTCGTCATCCAGCCGAGACCGTGTTCCTTGGTGTCGGGGCTACTGAACGTCGATGCGATATCGGCGTTGATCTGCGCCAGCAGGACACCCTTCTTGTCCGCATAGCCGGGCGCTGCCTTGGCGGTGATCTCGGCAGCCTCTTCCGGATGCGCCACGACGTAGTCGAAGGCCTCCCTGTATGCCTTGACGAAGCGGCGCACGACGTCCGCCTTGTCCTTGATCATCGTCTGCGAGGTGAACAGACCCGAGCCATAGGCCTTCCAGCCATAGTCCGCCCCCATCATGATGCTGAGAGAGCCTGGGCCTCCAGCCTTCGCCTCCAGTTCGGGAACCTCCGCGTCGACATAGCCGACGACCGTCTGAACCCGGCCAAGCAGCAGGTAGCTTTCATAGGGCGGCGAGACGCTGTTCAGCGTCATGTCCTTTTCGGTCAGGCCGTTGGCGGCCAGGAAGCCCTTGAAGAAGATGTAGGTGGAGCCGGCAGGGTGAATGCCGATGGTCAGTCCCTTCAGGTCGGACGGCTTTGCGAGCTTCACTGTCTTGGCCAGCGAAATGATCCCCAGCGGCGAGTGCTGATTGACGGCCACCAGCGCCACGACCGGAACATTCTGCGACCGTGCGACGGCAAGCGTGGGAAGATCGCCGAACCCGAAATCCGCGTTCTCATTGCCCACCAGCCGCATCGCGTCCGGCGAGCCGGACCCCTTGCGGATCTCGGCCACATCGATGTCGTTCTTGGCGAAGAAGCCCTTTTCCTTGCCGACAAAGAACATGGCGTGATTGCCGCGCACCACCCAGTCGAGCTGGACGTTGACCTTGTCGGCCGCCAGAGCCGCACTGGAGAAGCCGAATGCTGCGACAAACGCCGCGAATGTAGCGGCCTTGATAAGTGAGCGTCTCAGCATTTTTGTTCCCTTTTTTGACGTTGGTTGATCGAGCGGGCCTAGGACTGGCTGAATTTCGGCGCCCACGGCACCACGATGCGTTCGAGAATTTCGGCGGCGTAGTAGAAGGCGATGCCAAGCACGGAAACGAGCAGCAGCGCTGCGAAGACCAGCGCTGTGTCGAGCTGGGTCGAAGCGAACTGGATGACGTAGCCGAGACCGTCGGAAGCGCCGGCAAATTCGCCGACGATGGCGCCGATCACACTCAACGTCGCGGCGATCTTGGTTCCAGCCATCAGGTTCGGCAGGGAGTGCGGAACGCGGATCCTGAACAGGATCTGCGTCGGGCTGGCCCCGACGGAATTCATCAATGACAGCAGCGAGCGGTCGACCGATTGCATGCCCGCCAACATGGAGAGCGTCACGGGGAAGAAGGCGATGACCAGGATCAGGCCGATCTTGGGCGCCAGCCCATAGCCGAACCAGAGGATGAAGATCGGCGCGAGCGCGACTTTCGGCACGTTCTGGAACAGCACCACCAGTGGATACAGCGCGCGTCCCAGCCAATCGAAGCGCACGATGACCAGCGCGATGGCAATCCCGACCACGACCGAGACCAGGAAGCCGAACAGGATCTCGCCCGCCGTCACCAGCGTCGCCTGCATCAGCGTGCCCCATTGCGCGACCAGCGACTTCGCGATCTCGGAAGGGGCAGGAATGATGAAAGTAGATATGGCAAAGATCCGCACGGCGGCTTCCCACACCACGATTGTCACCAGCAGCAGAATGACCGCCGGCAGCCAGCTGCCTGTCGCAGCGCTCCAGTTGGAGGCGAGGCGGGCCTCGGAAAGATCCGTGATGGGTTGGTCGCTCATGACGCGCCCCCCGGTTGATGGCTGGAGCGCAGCATCGTTCGCAACTGAACCACCAGCCTGACGAACTCCGGATCTTCGGTAACCGACAGGTCGCGCGGATAAGGCAGCGCAATGTCGAGGCTCTCGGTGATCCGCCCCGGCTTGATCCCCAGCACGTGAACATGGCGTGACAGGTGGATGGCCTCGTCGATGGAATGGGTGACGAGCACGATCGTCTTGCCGGTACGCTGCCAGATCTCCAGCAGCGACTGGCCCATGGAATCGCGGGTAATGGCGTCGAGCGCACCGAACGGTTCGTCCATCAGCAGCACGGCCGGGTCGAGCGCCAGGGCTCGTGCGATGGCGACCCGTTGCCGCATGCCGCCCGACAGTTCGTTTGGGCGCTTGTGGGCGCTGTCGCCCAACCCCACCAGTTCCAGCATCTCCTGCCCGCGCGCCCGCAGATCCGAGCGCGACAGCGACTTGTCGGCGATACCGAGCAGCAGCGAGGCATTGTCGACGGCACTTTTCCAGGGGAGCAGGTTGGCGTCCTGAAAGACGAGGCCGATCATGCGCTTGCGCGCCGCCTCGACCGGCGCGAGCCCCGCGATCGAAACGCTGCCCTGGGTCGGCTGCACCAACCCGGCCAGCACCTTGAGCAAGGTGCTCTTGCCACAGCCGGAAGGACCGATAAGGGAGACGAACGACCCCTTTGGCACCGAAAGATCGATATTCCTAAGGATCAACTGCCGGGCGATGACCACCGAAACGCCTTTGGCGGAGATCAGATCGTCATGGCGGATATGGGCCGGCCTGTCGCCGGCGGTTCGAATGGTTTCAATGCGCATGGCTTGTCGCCCCGCGCGCTGTTTTCTGCCGCACCCGCACCATCTTGATGGCGAAGGCGCCCTTCACACAAACAGCCGACCGGTGGAACTCCTCAAGCCGGCCTGCCCTCTGCGCTCCATGTGACATTGGCTACTCCCGGCCTTCCAGGATGCGCCGCACCGCGACAAGCTTGCGCGCCCGTTCGCCCTGCAGCACCTTTGTCTGCTCGAGCGTATAGGCAAACATGCCCTCGCCCGACTTGATGCCGAACTTCGACGCAGCCGTCTTCTCTAGCACAATCGGCGCGACATCGTCGCGATTGGAGAGATCGGCATTCAGGAAGGATGAGACGGATTTGTAGATATCCAGCCCCGCCATATCGAGCAGCGCCATCGGGCCGATGACGGCGATCTTGTAGCCGATGCCCCACGACACGCAGGTGTCGAGATCTTCCGGCTCGATGACGCCGCGCTCGACGAGGTCGACCGCCTCGCGCAGCAGCGCATAGAGCACGCGGTTCTCGACGAAGCCCGGAACGTCCTTCTTCACCACCACCGGCAGCAGGCCGATAGAGCGAATGAGGTCGCGGATAACAGCCACGGTTTCAGGCGCGGTCTTTTCGCCGCCGATCACCTCGATCATCGGTATGATGTGCGGCGGGTTCGACCAGTGCATGCCGACCATCCGCTCAGGATGCGAGATATGCGCCTGCAGCGTGGTGATCGGGATGCCCGACGTGTCGGAAGCGACGATGACGGACGGGCCGATCAGCGGATCGATGTCGCGATAGGTCTGCGCCTTGATGTCGATATTCTCGGGCACATTCTCGATCACCAGTTCGGCGCCGTCGACGGCCTCGGCGATCGTCTCGACGAAACGTACGCTGCCGGTGCCTGTCACGGGCGCCTTGATGTCGAGACGGTCGAGCACGCCGCCGGCGAGATCAAGCATGCCGCGGGCACGCTCGACTGCCGCCTGCGAAACATCATACGCCGTGACATCGAGCCCACCGCGCGAAAGCCGCGCGGCGATGCCCGGACCCATCGTTCCCAGCCCGATGAGAGCGGCGCGCTTGATCATCATGCCGCCTTTGCGGGAGCAGCGGCGGTTGCCGCCTTGAAGGCCGGCCGAGCGGCGATCGCGGCCACCCAGCGCTCAAGATTGGGCATCGACGGCCGGTCGATCTTGAAATCGACGCAGCGCTTCAGGATCGGCGCGCAGGCGATGTCGGCAAGAGTCAGCTTGCCGAGCGCCAGGAAGTCCTTGCCGGCCAGGTGGCCGTCGATGATCTTGAGCTGCGCGACAAGGTCCTTCACTTGTTCCTTGTATTCGGCGGTCTGTTCCTCGGGCGTCAGCTTGGCGCCCTTGAAGGCCGCCAGGTAGCCGGGATTGACCGCCGCCAGCAGGAAGTCCATCCAGCGTTCGACCTCGGTCTTTTCCGCCGGCGTGGCGCCATTCAACTGTTCGCCGCCGGATGCCGCGAGATAGCGCAGTATGGTGTTGGACTCCCAGATCACGGTGTCGCCGTCGACCAGCGTCGGCACCTTGGAGGTCGGGTTGAGCGCCTTGTACTCCGCCGTCTGGGTGTTCTCGAACTGGCGGCCGTAGTCCTCGCGCTTGTAGGGCGCCCCAAGCTCTTCGAGCATGAAGAGCACCTTCTGGACGTTGCCTGATGTCTGGCGGCCTAAGAGCTTGTACATGTCGTCTCCTCGATTGTGTCCAAGGCCTACTTGCCCGCCGGCAGCGGCTTATAGACGATGGCGTCCATTTCGATCTTGGTGTTGATGACCGCCTTTGCCTCGACGGTCGTGCGCGCGAGGACGGCGTCGCCGATACCTTCGAGGAACGCCTTGTTGTAGCGGCCGAAATCGCGCGTATCCTCAAGATAGGTGGTGATCCGCACGACATCCGACAGCGTCGCGCCTTCATGCGCGATGACGCGCGCGATGGTCTTCAACGTGGCCAGCGTCTCTTCCTCGATCGTGCCGCTGATCATGTTGTTGTTCTCGTCCTTCGGCACCTGGCCCGAGACGAAGATGAAATCGCCGGCACGCACCGCCGGATGAAACGGCAGGTTCGGGTTCTTGTTGCCGATGGCGTAGTGGCTGGCGGATTTTCGCGTGCTGTCGCTCAATGCCTGCTCCTAGAGAACGCTGGTTTCGATGATGTCGACACCACGGATGCGATCGATCAGGTAGACGATGCCACGGTCGTCGATGGTCACGTCGTTGGACGAGGAACGCTCCGCTCCCTCCGGCGCGTCGGGCATGAAATGGCCGACCTCCTTTGGTGCGAACGGGTCGGCGATGTCGACGAGGCGAAGCCCCTGCGCGAACCATGCAAACGGGATGATCGTGCCCTTGAACCGTTCGGAAGGCTGATGGCAGCCCGTCATCGGCGGTTGCGGCTCACCGTCCGGGTCGAGGCCCGGCACCTGGAACGTAGAGATCGGCAACGGGTTGGTCTCGTCGGTGATGTCGTAAATCCATGTGAAGGCCGGCGGTGATGGCCGAAGCTTGGCGACATCCTCGTCCGCCACCACCATGATGCTGCGACCCTTGAGCGGCTGTGGGATCGGCAGGCAGGTGTGGGTGGGATGCGGAAAGCTCGGGCTCGAATTGACGTGTGAGACCAGCTTCGGCTTGCTGATGTCCGAAATGTCGAGGATGAACAGGCCGTGATGCCAGTAGCTGACATAGAGCCGGTCGCCCATGCGCAGCGGATGGTGGCAACGCGGCGTGACATAGTCATGCCAGGGGTATTCTTCGCCACCGCCGGTCCACTGGCCGGGTATCCACCAGCGTCCGACCTCGACTGGCTTCGTGGGATCGATCAGGTCGAGGATCATCACGATATTGCCGACATAACCGTCGGCGGTCGGCGAGATGTAGACGTAACGGCCGTCGAAGTCGTAGCGGTGGACGCCCTTGCCTCCGGTTATCCATTTCGAGATGAGCTTGGGCTGTGCCGGCTTGGTGGTGTCGTAGAGCGCCAGTCCGCCACCGAAATCGGCGGGGCCGGCGTCGCCAAAGCGCTCGTGGTTGATGATCATCAGCCCGTCCTTGGCGCGCACCTTGTGCGAGTGCCAGCCGGGCGGAACATCGATCGTGGCTATCTTGCGCGGATTGCGTGGGTCGGAAATGTCGACCAGCGTCGTGCCGCTCGGCGGCCGCATATGGCCGATATAGAGGATGTTGCCGTCGACCCAGACCTGGCCGCCGCCTGGGCAGTCGACGTGGCCGATCTGCTTGGTGTTGAACGCCGAAACCAAATGCATACGCCCTTGCTGCTGAAACGTCATTTCGATGCCCCCGCCGCCATTGGCGGCGGGACAGTGCTTGCCGAAGGACCGGAACTAGACGAGGCGGAGCAGATCGCCGGCCTGGTTGCGGCCCCAGCGCTTGTAGAGGAGCAGCGCCTTCTGCGTCGGCGCATCGGTGGCGCCGAAGAAGATCACCGGCTCGCTTGAAGAGCCGTTGACATGTTCGACCCACGATCCGCCGGGTATGGCGATGGTGTCGAACTGGTTCCAGTCATAGCGTTTGCCGTCGATGATCGAATGGCCGTTGCCGCGGAACGGCGCCAAAAGCAGGCTGGCGGTCTCGCGCTGCGGCAAGGTCTTCTCACCGGGGCGCAGCATCTGCACGTAGAAATTGATGGTGTGAAAGACGGGGCCGCCGGTGGTCGGATCTACATAGTCGATGACGATGCCTTCATGAGGGTCGCCATCCCAATCCTTGTGGGCCTCGAGGACCGCTTCCATCTTCTCCCAGCGATAGACGTACATCGGCGACGACAGGCCGCCGCCGCGCTTGTGGTCGACGAAACGCGGCATCAGGCCGCCCTCGCCATAGATGCGCTGTGAGTAGTCGCTCGGATAGCGGGCGGTCTGCACCTTCTTCTCGACTTCCTTGCCGTCGACCATCTCGGTGTATTTGTGGTCGAAATGCACGGCATGCAGCGTCTCAACCAGCGGCAGGTCGAGCACCGACAGGTTGACCGCCTGCTCGCCGCCGACGGTGCCATGATTGTGCCAGGCGTCGTTGGGCGTCAGCACCATGTCGCCGGGGCCGAAGACTACGTCTTCGCCTTCGACGCCTGTGAAGTTGCCCTTGCCGGTCAGGCCGAAGCGGATGGCGCTCGGCGAGTGCTTGTGCGGCGGCATGATCTCGTCGGGATCATTCAAGCGGTAGGCCGTGTACATGGTGCTGACCGATGCGCGCTTGGGCGCAAGTCCAGGATTGACCAGGATCAGCGAGCGGCGCTCGCTGTCGTCCATGGTCACCAGTTCGGCGGCGCGCTGCAGCAGCGGCTCGATGTCCGAATAGGACCACACGAAGGGAACGGCCTTCGACGTCGCCATCAGTTGCTTGATCTCGTCATGGTCGACGCCTTCCGACGTCGCCCAGAACGGAAACATGTTCTTTTCGTAGAGAGCGTCATAGAGGCCCTTGAGTGCTGCCTTCTTGTTGGTGAGCACATCGTTAGCTGGTTGCGCCAGGGACATATCGGACACCTCTCGTCACGAAGAAAATGCTTCTAACCAACTCAACCGTATTCGCATTGGTTTTGCTCGACAATCCCCAAATTGCGAAATTTATAAGTTTTTGGTTGAAGTGCATTTTCGACAGGCAAATACCCAAAAATAGGCAGGAATGGCCAAAAATTCGCACAGAACATGCTCAGGAAGGCAGAGTGAAGCCTGTTCGTTACGGCCGTGCAGGCTCACGGCAGTTCAACCAATGTAGATTTTTAGTCTCAACCAAAAGATTTTGGTTGCATCCCGGCCGCCGCTATTAGGCCGCCACGCTCTGTTGAGCGCGGTTGCGGATCAGATCGACGGCCTTTTCGGCGATCATGATCACCGCCGCATTGATGTTGCCGCAGACGAGATCCGGCATCACGGAGGCGTCCACGACACGAAGTCCGGCAACGCCGCGTACCCGCAATTCCGGATCGACCACCGACTCCGCATCGATACCCATACGGCACGTGCCGGCCGGATGATGCACGGTGATCGACGTCTTGCGGATGTGCTCGTCGATCTCTTCGTCGCTCTCGCATTTCGGTCCGGGGAAGAATTCCGCGCCAACGAACGGGGCCATGGAAGGCTGGCTTGCAAGGTTGCGCGCAACACGAAAGCCGGCGCGAAGCGACTGCCAGTCACGCTGCGAGGACAGGAAGTTCTGATGGATCAGCGGAGCGGCGACCGGATCGCTCGACGCCAGCTTGACGCTGCCACGGCTCTCCGGCTGCACGGCGACGATACGGGTCGCAAAGCCGTCGGCGAACGGTGCCTTGAATGGCGACATGTAAGGCCATGCCCCAAGCGGTGCGGCGGTGAAAAGCAGCTGGACGTCCGGCAACGGCCGGCTTGCATCGCTTTTCAGAAATGCCACGACGCCGCCAGGCACATCTCCCGAAAAGCCCTTTCCGGTGAGATAGGTCTTGACGAAATCCAGCCCGATACGATCGGCCCGCATCATCTTGAGAAACGGTCCGGGCTGTTTGCGTCGATACATCAGGATGACCGAAACATGGTCCTGCAAATTCTTTCCGATCTGCGCACGATCAACCTTCGTCTCGATGCCATGCGCCGCCAGTTCGCCGCTGTCGCCTATGCCCGACAGCATCATGAGTTGCGGCGTGTTGATGACGCCGCCGGCAAGCAGAACCTCGCGCCGCGCGAGAACCTCATGGCTCGCCCCGCCTCTGGTGTAGGCAACGCCCGTTGCGCGCCCATCCTTCAGGAGGATCTTCGTCGCCATCGCGCCGGTCAGAACCTTGACGTTGCCGCGGCGCATGGCGGGCCGCAGATAGGCGGTCGCGGTCGAGCAGCGCCGGCCGTTCGCAATTGTCATCTGCAAACGGCCGAAGCCTTCCTGGACGGCGCCGTTGTAGTCTTCGGTCTGCGGGTATCCGGCGTCACGGCTGGCCGTGGCGAAGGCATCGATCAATTCATCCTTGTAACGGCAGAACTGGGTGTTCAGCGGCCCGCTGCCGCCACGATACCGGCTTTCGCCCGCTTCCCAGCGCTCCTGCTTCTTGAAGTAGGGCAGCACCCTGTCGAACGACCAGTCCGTCAGGCCGCTTGCCGCCCAGCGATCGTAATCGCCGCGATTGCCGCGCACATAGGCCATTGCGTTGGTGGAAGAAGAGCCTCCGATAACCTTGCCGCGCGCGCATTCGACCTTGCGCCCGCCGACATTGGCCTCGGGCTCGCAGAAATACATCCAGTCGTGGCGGCGCTCGGTCAGTATCTTGCCCCAACCAAGCGGGATGTGGATCATCGGATCGCGGTCCCAATCTCCCGCCTCCAGCAGAAGCACCGACACCGCGGGGTCTTCGCTCAGCCTGTTCGCCAGCACGCAGCCGGCCGATCCCGCACCGACAATGACGT
This sequence comes from Mesorhizobium sp. Root102, assembly GCF_001425625.1. Taxonomy (GTDB): domain Bacteria; phylum Pseudomonadota; class Alphaproteobacteria; order Rhizobiales; family Rhizobiaceae; genus Mesorhizobium. Next base: position 64,009 of record NZ_LMCP01000003.1, read on the forward strand.
AGTCAAAGGTTTCGCCAGCCGGCATGCGTCATCCTCGGGAGAAAGACGGCCCGCCGCGATGGCAACCGTCGACGAAGGCAGTCAACCATCGCGCAACTGGTGTTGTCAACCATTGCGTACAGTTGTAGATTGGTTGAATTGGTTGAGTGCCGTCGAACAGGTTTTCGTGTCACAATATGATGTCAGGACGTTGAGTCGGCGGTCTGCCGATCGGACAGGAGATTTGGTTTTGAGCGCATTCGAGCCGCAGGTAGGACCATCGGATCTCGACGACATCATTGCCGCGGTCCGCCAGTTGCAGCAGGGCGGCGGCAAGCTTCCGTCCGAGCGCGATCTTGCGGAACATCTGAGCGTAAAGCGCCATCAGCTTCGCAAAGCGCTTGAAGTGCTGCGCCACTCAGGCGATCTCAAACCGGCGCGCGCCAGGCGGGCGCCGACCGCCCTTCCAAGATATGGCGAGGAACTGGTCAGGGTAACCAATCCGATCGAGATTCTGGAATTGCGCCTGCTCATGGAGCCGGGCCTTGCTCGGTTGGCGTCGCTGCGCGCCTCCTCCTTCGAGACGGCGCGGATCCTCGACGCGGCAACCACGCCGGAGAATGCTCCGTCGGGTGAGGTCGACTTCGCCTTCCATCTCGCGATCGTCGCCGCCGCCCGCAACCATCTCGCCGCGGAATTCTACAAGATGCTGCGTCAGGTCGGGGTCGATGCGCGGGTGAAGGTTGCGCGCACCGCGGCGCCCACCTGCCCCAAGCGGATCGCCCAGCGCGACGGCGAGCATCGCCTGATCGCCGAAGCGATCTCGCAGCGCGATCCAGAAGCGGCGGAGGCCGCAATGCGCGCGCACCTGCTGTCCGTGCAGAGACAGATCATGGAACGGTCGAATGCCGGCGCCTTTGCCGCGTGATCTTATCAGCTTCTGATATCGAGCCTGTGCGGGGAATTTCAAATTGAAACGTCATTTCGACGTGCTGGTCATCGGCGCGGGATCCGCCGGCTCGGTCGTTGCCAGCCGGCTCAGTGAAGACCGGTCATGCCGGGTCGGCCTCATCGAGGCAGGGGCGATGCCGGCCGATCCCGACATCGCCGACCCGCTGAAATGGACGATGCTCCAGGGCCGCGCCTACGACTGGGCCTACCGGACCGTACCCCAGCCTTTCACCGCCAACCGCATCCATGAATGGCCACGCGGCAAGATCGTCGGCGGCTCGAGCTGCCTGCATGCAATGGCCTATGTGCGCGGCCATCCCGATGATTTCGAATCCTGGGCACAAGCCGGCGGCGAGCGCTGGTCCTATCGGGGATTGTTGCCGGGCTTCATCCGCAGCGAAGCCTTCACCGCCTTCGACGGGCCGGCACGCGGCAGGAGCGGCCCGCTGGACGTCTATCTGCCGGACGCCGAGGTCAGTCCGGTCGTGCGTGCCTACATCGCCGCCGGACGGGCCATGGGTGCTCCTGCCCTGACCGACCACAACAGTGGCGAACTGGTCGGCACCAGCCCCAATTCACTCAACATACGCGACGGTAAGCGCCTCAGCGTCGCCGACGCCTATCTGCCGCCGCAGGTCATGGCGCGGCCGAACCTGACCTTGCTCACCGGCCACGAGGTCGAGCATCTGGTGCTGGACAGCCACAAGGTCACGGGCGTGAGCGTGGTGTGCGAGGGCGAGACCGGAACGCTCTCCGCCGACCGGATTGTCCTTTGCGCCGGCGCAGTGTCCACGCCGCTCATCCTCATGCGGTCGGGCATTGGCTGTCCGGATACTCTGAAGCAGGCGAGGATACGCTGCCTTGCCGATCGACGCGATGTCGGTCGCAATCTGCAGGACCATCTGCTGGCTCTTGGAAATGTCTACGCCGCGAAAAAGCCGGTGCCGCCGTCCCGCCTGCAGCACTCCGAATCGCTGATGTACCTCCATGGCGACGACCCGACCCGTTCCACGGGAAGTCCCGACATCGTGCTCGCCTGCGTCGTCGCTCCGTCAGTGGCCGAGGGCTTGAATGCCCCGCCCTACGGCTCCGCCTTCACGATCCTGTGCGGCGTCACCCATCCGACAAGCCGCGGGCGCATTGCCCCAGGCGGGCCGGGCCGCAACGACACGCCCGTCATCGATCCGCGTTATCTCGAAACCGAACACGACCGCACGGCCTTCAGGATGGCCTTGAAGCGGGCGCGCATGGTCGGCCATCATGCGGCTCTGGACGAATGGCGCGATGCGGAGATCCTGCCGGGCGCACCGGTTCAGTCCGACGACGAGCTCGATGCCTTCATCGCCAGGGCCGCTTCCACCCATCATCATCCAGCTGGCACATGCCGGATGGGTCGTGATGCCGAGGCCGTCGTCGATCCTGACTTGCGGTTGAACGGCTTCGACAACATCTTTGTCGTCGACGCCTCGGTGATGCCGGCGATCCCGAGCGGACCGATCAATGCCGCAATCGTTGCCATCGCGGAAACCTGGGCGGCGTCTTCACGGGTTACCGCCTCGACAGCGGCCGCTGCGCCTGACAATTCCCCTGGGGTTTGAATGGCCCTCGCGCTGGCGCCCGGCGGTAGTCAGCTGTGGAGATGCGTCAATTCAAACGTGGCTCCGTCCCGGATGCCCGCCATGCGCTGCTCGGCCGACCGGAACATGTCCGCGAACTCCGCCTCGTTTTCGAACACAACGCCGCCGACTTTGACGGTCAGGGCATCTTCGGTTCCTTTTGGCGCGAAATAGACTTGCGCGATACGCGCCCGGATACGCTCGCCAATTTCCCTGGCTTCTGCCTCGGTGGCGCCTGAGAGGAAAACCCCGAACATCGAAGCCCCCATGCGTCCAACCAGATCCTCCTCGCGCACCGATGATTTTATGGTTGAGGCAACGAGCCGCAACGCCTCATCGCCCCATTCAAGGCCAAAGCGCAGGTTGATGGACCGCAAATGTTCCGAATGGATGACCAGGAAGGCACCCGATCTCGGACCAGGAGCCGCTGGCCTTGCTGTTCTTTTTTCGACCATCGACGTGAAGACCGCTCCGTTCAGGCAGCCTGTCATGGTGTCGAAGGTTGCCGACTTGTCGAGTTCCCGGCGATAGCGACGCAGCTCGATCTGCTTCAAGCCAACGAACAGAAAAAGCGGAACACCAAGGATAACAGGCAACAGGATTGCCGTGACCATGCTGCGCCCAAATGGCGTCAGCGCCTCCGAGAACAGGAGCAGATAGTTGAGGCCGACGGAAAGGGCCAGGATTCCCGTGGTTCCCAGAAAGGTCAGCCAAGCGACGCCTTTCCATGCCTGGGCGGTGGTGGTCCCCATAGTCTTTGTCACTGGCCGATCTCCTGTGGATGGGCTGGTATAAGGCCGGTGTGTTGCAATTTCAGTTTCAAGGAACCTTGCAATTTAATCGATTGCGCGATGACCCCATCAAGGCTGCGGACGAAATTGGCTTGTTCCCAATGCATGTCGCCCTGAAAGTGACCTCGGTTTTGGGAAAACGACATGCATAGAAAACAAAGACCTAAAGCGCGTCGCCTGAATCCGTTAAATGGATTCAGGCGACGCGTTTTAGGGAAAGCTGCCCGTGACGGTTAACAAACAAAATATCAGGAGCTGAACGACCAGCTATTGTGCCGGGCCGAATATGCCCATCTCCGCGTCCCTGGCGGTCGCCTCCGCCTTGCCATAGATGCCGCTTGGCAGCGCGGTGGCCCAGCCATTGGAGACAAGCCAGGCTCCGACATCCTGCTTGCCCAGGCTGCACGTCGCGGCGATGGCAAAACGCTCGACGTCCGGCGGCACGAAACATTTCAGTGCGCGTCCCCTCAGCCAGGAATTGAAAGCGGCGCGTGCGCGCTGACCGCAAGGCCACGTAACGTCTTGAAACGAGCAGGATCTGTCGACATCGATGCCTTGCACCCCGCTGATGACCACCTTCCGACCCATGGATTCGAACATCGCCGACGATGTGGCAATAGGGCGGAAGAGCAAGACCTCCCGCCAGTCCCTGGGCATCGGCGTTTTCGGGGGCACGGCGAGACCGAGCTCGCCGAGTGGCGGACGGGGCTCCGCCCGTTCGATCTCAGCTGGATCAAGCCGTGGCGGAGCGATCAGGTCTTGAGCAACCTTGCGCGCCGGTTCCGGGCGTTGTGCGTCGGTAACCGGGGCAACCGGCCGGATTGGCTGCGTATCGTCAACAGCCTTCGAAGGGGCAAGGACAGGCCGATCGACCGAAAGCAAAGCACCGGCCTGAATGATCAGCAGGACTCCGGCCAGAAGCAGGAGGCTTCCGAGCACGATCGCCAAGCGGCTGCGGCCCGGCCTGCCCATCAGGTTGCACAGCTTCTCAAAAAGGCTCGCCGGTCAGAAACCCGACGTCGATTTGGCAACCAGTTTGAGAGCACCTTTTTCAATCCGGTAGAACGGCATCGATCGTTCGCTGGATCCGTCAGCCCGAAACCGGAACAGACCTGTCGACCCACGAAACCCGTTTGGATTCTCGAGAACCTTTTTGCTGAAGCCATCAGGCCCGACCGCGCTGGCAATCCCTGCAGTCAGGGCAACCATATCATAGGCGTAGGCCACATTGACATCGGCCGGATAGTTGTATGCCGTCCTGAAGCGGTCGGCGATCGGCCCGGTTTCACTTGGATCGAGCGTGGCGATATATGCCCCTCCAAACAGTGGGTCCATGGGGTGTTCCAGCCAGCGGTTCGTTCCGACGACGGAGATCGTCTTTCCCGGAATGCCCTTTGATTTGAGGGCGGCCAGGATAGGCGACGGGCTGTCATTGCCGCTGGCAACGATGACGGCGTCGGGATTGTCCACGAGTGAGCCCATTTCGTCGACTGCCTTCGCGCCACCGTCACCGGCCGAATACGGGAGAGTGACCGCGAGCGTCGCGCCATAGATGCTGAGGCTGTTGGCGACCCGCTTCTCCATGGCGCCGGCGTTTGGGCCCTCCGCGACAAACAATACGAACTTCTTGCTGCCTTTCGCCGCCAGTCCGGCGGCGCCCGCCGCGGCGCTGTCCGCTTCGCCAAGACGCACGGCATAAACCCCGGCGCCGCCGGCGAAATTATCGGCAAGCGCCAGGACTGGTGGCCGCTTCGATCCAGACAGCGTGGCAATATGCTGGGCTGCCGGCAGTTCGGTTGGGCCGATCACGACCTTCGACCCCGTCGTTATGGCCGTTATCGCCATTTTGCCGGCCAGTGCGCTGTCGCCTTTGGTGTCTTCTACCGTCAGCGTAAGTAATCCATTGCCAATATCCGTCATCGCCAGCTTGGCCGCATCCAGCATCTTCCTGCCGTTTTCGCCCGCTGTTCCGGGGCCGGACAACGGCAGCAGCATCGTGACTTTTGTCGAACCGGTGCCCAACGACTGGGTCGCCTGGGCGGGACCGGCAACAGCGGCGCCATTCTGCCCGGCAGGCACGGTGACCGCCGCCGGATCGAGCACTTCGGAAACGCCGCCTTTGGACTGGCAGCCCGACACCATCACGGCGAGCGCAAAGGCGATTTTCCATGTCCGCGGACGGTGGACCTGTCGGCCAGCTTCCATGATTGCTCCACCCTCTGTGCCGCCGGGTATTTCTTTCCGGTCTGGTCTTCAAGTCATGTTACGGCGGACTTGCCGTGCCGTCTGCAGTTCTTTTAGCTGCCGAAAAGCCTGGCTCTGAGCGCCTTGATCTGCCTTGCTTGCCCAGCACTTCGATAGTCGGCGCATTTCATGTATCGCGGCCCCGGCACGAACACGCGCCGCACGCAAACGCCCTTTCCCTGGGCAGGAGCGCCACCCTCTCCTCCTGGCGAAAATGCGGAAAACCCGAATGTCGCCACCGGCAAGGGCCCGGTCACTTCAATCCCTTCCCTTGCCAGGATAGCCCGCGCACGCTGGCAGTAGCGGACCGAAAGGGCCGAGAACCGGCTTTCATTGTGCCCGGCGCGATACTTCATGACGGTGGTGCACAGATCGCCCGCGGCGAGCCTGTTGGCCTGCGCAAGATATTTGACTCCCAGGGCGATGTTGGTCGCCGGCGCGCTCAGATCGTCCAGGGAGCCTCGAAAGCCAAGCATTCTGGCCGTCGCCGGCATAACCTGCATCAGGCCGACTTCGCCGTCGGCGCCCTGCACGCCGGGATCGAACCCGCTTTCGATCTCCATCACGGCATGCGCCAGCATCGGCTCCAAGCCATAGATCGATGCCTGGCAGCTGGCAAACGCCTTGAATGTCTGCCGGGTCCACTGCGTGGCAGCGTCACAGTGCACCGCCCGCGTCAGGCCGGGCGACTGCCGTTGGTCCACGGACGGTCGTTCCAGCCAGTTGGCGTGGGCCAGCGTGACAGTGAGGCCAAGGCCGACCAACGCGATCGCGCCTGCGATCGCCTTCGAGAATGATCCGTCGGCTGTCATGATGGCCAACAGGCGTGGGTTCGCCTATCCGGTCAGTGCATGTACTCGACCATGCGATCGTGAAAACACTCGCATTTGTTGAGGGTGTCTTCGTCCTTATAGTTAGTCTTGAGGTAGCCATAGGCCTTGCCGCAGGCGACCTTGGCCTCCGACGCCCAGACGAAGACGGGACGCGACGAGTGGATCCACTCCGAGCTGTTGGCGACAGCGACCGACTCGTCCATCAGCTTCACCACCTGCTCCCTGAGATCGACGATGTTGTCGTTCAGCACCAGGTTGGAGGTGCCGACGACACGGCAATAGTCGCCGGTTGGACCATCGATGATGTCCGCGGCATTGAGTCCTGTCGACAAGATCGACAGCAGACCTGCCCCGAAAACCACTCGCAAAATTCTGTTCATGTTGCTTACCCCGTCCCTTTCGCCCTTAGGCCACGTCCGTCTTGGTGCCGTGGCTGTCATCATAGAGTATTTTGACTGCTTCGGCGGCGCTGTGGAATGCATAGTTCTCCAGCACTGCAACCGTATGGTAGTTGTCGCCGCCGCCATCCGTATCGACCTTGACTTCGGCGTTCGCCGCATTGGCCGAGGACTGCGCGATCTCCACGAAGCCGCCGGCTTCGAGATCGACGACGCCTGCCAGGCCCTTGAGCAATGCGGAAAGATCGATCTTGTCGCCGTTCGCGCCGTCATGGAAGTCCGCGATCAGATCGGCGGCGTCAAGCGAGCCAATGGTGAAGGTCTTCGTACCATCGGAGGCAACGGACGGCTCTGCCGGTGCAACAAGCGAGGTGTCGAGTTCGACCTCGACATAGGTGCCGGTCGTGCCATCGGCCATTTGGAAGGTTCCGTTGCCTGTCACGGTCTGTCCGTCGATTTCGCCAACAGTCGGAGTAGCCGCTGTGCTGATGGAGACGATACCGTTATCAGCGAGGTGTGACAATTCCCCGGCGTCGCTGGCGCCGTTGGCATTGGCGTCCTTCCAGATCAGCAGGCTGCTGAAGGCGGCGTCGTCGTGGTCGATGACACCGTCATGGTTGCTGTCGAGCGAAGCCAATGCCGCAGCGCCGCTGGCGAAGTTGCCGCCGCCGAAGTTCGGCGTGAACAGTTCGGTGCCGTCGTCGATCTTGCCGTCATGGTTGAGGTCGACTGCCAACATGCCATCATGGGATGTGTTCCAGGCAACCTGGTCTTTTACACCATCGCCATTGATGTCGAACTGGACGCCATGGCTGAGGTCGGAGAAAGCGAACCCATCATGGTTCAGGTCGAGGATGATGGGATCGGTTGCGCTGTTGTGGACGACGAAATCCGCGCTGGTAAGCGTGGTAAGCTGCCCTAGCGTGGTGATGTTGTCGAAGGTTGCCACCTGGGTGCGGCCGGCGGCGTCGTTCCAATTCGCGTCGAACCAGAGTTCGCCATGTCCTGTGGTCGAGTTGAAGACCAGCACATAGGTGTTGGCTGCCACCGCTGCTGTTGCTGCCGCGATTTGCACCGACGTCTGTGCCGCGTCGATTCTAACGATATGCGCCGAATCGCCGGCCGTGAGTGCGGAGATCGAGGCCCGGATCGAGAAGTCGCTGACATTGAGGGCGTTGCCGCCCGAGGTTCCTGTGGTGTTGGCGAAATTGACGCTACCGCTTCCGGTCGAGCCGGTGTCCAGCAGGCCGATCTTGTCGGTGCCGACCACGAAGTCTTTGATGGTATCCATTCCGGTATTGGTCGCGAGCCGGAACTGATCCACCCCGGTGCCACCAATAAGGATATCGTTACCGCCGCCGCCGCAGATCGTGTCGTTGGCGGAACCGCCGGTCATTATTTCATCGCTTGCCGTTCCTTGCAGCGTGTAACCAGGACCTTCGCCGCCCTGCAGGAGGACGCTCAGCGTAGCTGGCGCACTTACGTCACCATCCCCATCCTGCGCTGCAATATCGAAGGAGAGCGGCTGATCTTCAGGAATGACAGTCGTAACGAGTTGTACGCCGTCAATTCTGGTGTTTCCGCCGCCGTTCTGGTTGGTAAACCATACTTCCATCGTCGCGAATTCCCCGGGCGGGTTTATGGTGATAAACCCAGTGCTCGGCGACTTCACAACTGTAAAGGTTTGAGAACCCGATCCAGCGTTAAAGCCGGTGCCGCCCGAGATCAGATTTCCATCTGCGTCAAACGCGCGCCAGTTGACCACCATTGTAGTGGTGCCACCACCACCATTTCGATCTATTTCAAACGTCAACGCGTCCGCAACTGTGGGGTTTCCGTTTGATGTGACATTGACAAAGAAACCTTCGTTGTTCTCGATCGTCGTTTGGGCTGTCGAGTCTCCTATGCCAAAACCGGTACCTGTCGGCTTAACGTCATCATTGTCGTCACCTAGCTGTCCTTCGCCAAGGTCGACCAAAGTCGTTCCGTTGAAGATACCGCCATTGAACGTCAGTTCGTAATCGCCAGCGGGCACAGTCAAAGTCTCTGCGCCTCCGCTGCCACTTGCCGAGCTGAAGTCAAGTGGAATGGAGACGACAGGACGCTCAGTGTAGGTCAGGGTATATGTATTGTCGGTATCATTCAGGCTGAGTTTGAAAAACTCCTGCGTTTCGTCCACGTCATGGATGCCGTCATTGTTGGTATCGATAAAGCCCGTAAGCGTTTGACCGCCGTTTGACAGAACTTCGACGATTCCAGACAGGTCTTCGTAGCTTGTGATGACCAGCGCGGAACCGGCATCAGGACCGTCCGCCCCATACTGAACATCAATATGGCCGGTAACAGTGCCGGTCGTATTGGCCACGATCGCATTCTGGATCGAATTCAGCACCGGAATGTCGTCGACGATGGAGATGACGATCGAGGCCGGGGTGGTGTCGCTGTCGCCGGTGGCGTCCGTCACCGCCATGGTGATGGTGTCGCTGAGTGACCTCGCCCTGGCCGCTATGGGGTAGCGGACCCGACAGCGTGTAGCTGTAGCCGTAGGTGACGACGCCACCGGCATCCGGGGCCGAGATCGAGGTGATCTCCAGCACGCCTTTCGAGGTGGTGACAATGTCGCCAATCGCAGTGATCGTCACTGGCCCGCCGGCATCGCCGTCAAGCGTCAGTGTGTAGCCTTCGTTGTTGCCGTCGACCGTGAAGGTGCCGGTCGCCGTCTCGCTGGTCGCGCCATGCTGCACGCCGTCGGCAAGGCCGTCCTCGTAGACGGTGGCCGTCGAGCCGGTCGTCTCCGGCACGTTCAGGTCCTGGTTGAGCCCGATCACCAGCTGCGCGAGGTCGGTGTCGCCGTCGCCGTCCTTGATCTCGTAGGTGAAGGTCTCGCTCGTCACACCCGAGGGGATCGACGCCGTCGTCAGCGCGTAGGTGTAGGTTCCGTCGGTATGCAGCGTCAGGTTGCCATAGGTGCCGGCAATCACCGTCGCTCCCGAGATCGTCGTGTAGGTCGCGCCGGCGGCATTGGCCTCAAGGCCGAAGTAGGCTCGCGTCACCGCTCCGCCGACCGCAGCGCCATCGGCGCCGATCGTGTCGGCATCGTCGCCCGCACTTGCTCCCAGGGCACCAAACACATTGCCGCTTGTCGAGTGGCCAAGCCCTTCCGTAACGCTGTTGGCATCGTTGTCGGCAACCGGAATGTCGTCGACGATGGAGAGTGTCGCTTACACTCTGATCGTCCTGGTCGGTCAGCGTGACCGTGAAGTTCTCGAACAGATTGTTCTGGCCCTGAATGGGATCATGCGCCTCGTTGTCGACCAGCGTGTAGGTGTAGCTCACCTGGCCGGTGGCGGCATTGTAACCGGTCACGTTGAGTGTGTTGCCGAGCGCGGTGGTGAACGAGCCCGCCGTGAACACGCCGTCGGTGATGAAGGCGTTGCCGTCGATCGCCAGCGAGTGGATGCCGTCGGGCGAGGAGACGGTGAAGGTGCCGGCGGCGGCCTCGGCCGTGCTTGCAGGATCGGACCCAGGTCCGCCCGGCGTGCCGACATTCAATGCCGCTTCGTTGACGATGACGTCGCCGCCATTGGCCTCCGGCGTCAGGTCGGTGATCACAGGCGTCGAGTTGCCGATCGAAATCGTCAGCGTGGTGTGCGAGGTGTCGCCGTCACCATCCTTGATCGTGTAGGTGAAGACATCGGCGACGCCACCGGGTGTGCCGGCATCGCGCACGTAAGTATAGCTGCCGTCGCTGTGCAGCGTCAGCTTGCCGTATTCGCCCTGGACCGGTGTGTTGAGTGTAGCCGCGCTGTCCAGATCGACATTCGTCGTACCCTTGGTAACGCCCACCACCGTCGCGCCGTCGGCGCCCTGGGTGTCGGCAACGCCGTCCGTGGTGTTGGCGTCGACCGCATCCGTTCCGCCGACAAGCACATTGCCTGTCGCGGGGCCAAACTGGCCGGCTGCAATGCTGTCCGTATCGGCAACCGCCGTCGGCACGTCGTCGACGATGGCGACGGCAAAGGTCGTGCTGGCCGAATCGCCGTCGACATCCGTGACAGTGATGCTGAAATTGTCCGGAACCGTGTCGGTGGGCTCGAATCCGTTCGTCTGATTGGGATGAGTGACCGATTCGGTGACCGTGTAATTGTATTGGATAGCACCGGTGCTCGGATTGTAGGAGACGATCGTCAGGAAGCCGAAATCGCCCGGGATCGGCTGGCCGACGCCGGTGACGGTGACGCCGTTGATGACGATCGACCCAATTCCATCCGGTGCGGTGATGTTGATCGTTCCGATGCCGGAGGTTTCAGAGCTGCTGGGCGCGTCGCTGCCGGGTGATTGAGCCGGACCACCGTCAAGGCCGGTTTCGCTGGCAGCCTGGTCCGGGCTGAGCAATGACGTGGCCACCACTGAAACCGGTCTGTCGACGATAGATGGGAACAGTTCGCGCCGCTCCAGAAGCCCAAACTGCAAGGCAGTCGGCGGCAACAGCGCCGACAGGTCGAACCCGTCGCCGATGCCGCCGGGGGGAACCGAGAAGTCTCCGCCTGCACTCGAATTCGAACCGCCCGGGCCGGCCGACATGGAACCGTCGGCGCCGAAGGCGACATCGACATGGCTGGCTTCCAGCGCTGCCAGCAGCGCAACGCGCGGCACCTCGACGTCGCCAATGATGAAGGTCGGCACGTTCAAGGCGCCGTCCTTGATCACGATCACCGTGCCGTCGGCCTGTTCGAGCAAAAGGTTGTGGCCGTCGACCTTGATGTTGTCGATCGAGACGTTGGCCGGAAGCCTTACCACGTGGCTGGCGTCGGCCACATATTCGTGCGGCGCAGCTGCCGGCGATGCCTTTGCTTCCGCGGGGGCTTCTGGTTTGACAGGCGCTCCGCCGCCGACATCGACCGGCACGGGTTCGGACGCTGTCGGTGCGGCCTGCTGCGTCGAATTTGCTTGTGCGACCTGCCTCTCTGCTGGCGATGTCTGGCTGTCGTGTTCATTGGACGCGGAATGCTCGTTCAAGGAACCCGAAAAACTGTCCAAATCGATATTGGTGGTCATTGCTGAAACCCCTCCGGTATTTCCCGGAAAGAGACAGTGACCGCCTCTACTTTGCAACAGTCCCGTAAACTGATTCATATACTCTGATATGCATGGCTTGGCATTTTTTACACGTGGTAAACCGCGATAATATAACTGGATATATGTTGGCCTCCATGCAGCTTGCTTGACCGATGGCAGACCAGGGATTTCTGGTAAATGAAAGTATAAAATTGAATAAAATTTTATAGAAAATAGATGTAGTGATTTGTGAGAAAGTTATCCACCTTCCTTTCCAATAATTTGAGACAAGATTGGTAGCGTCCACAGTCAAAGGTGGGCGTTATGAAAAAAGAAAACTCCCTGGGAAAAACCAGGCTCAAGGTGCTCTTGCTGGCAATCGGGCTTGTCGGGCTGGCGGGGCCATCCTTCGCGGATGCCGTTTCCAGCGAGATCGCCGCACCCGGCATGGCTCTGGACAAGGTCCAGACGCCGCCCAGTCTCGGCGGTGTTTCGCTGGCGAGGCCTCTGCCATGGCAGCCTTCGGCCCCATACCGGATCGGCATGGTTTTCGGCAGCTATGGCGCCGCGGTTGTCGACCGCGGGGATGGCTCGTCAGTGGGACAAGGTGAGGCCGGGATAGATCCGGTGCAGACGGCGTCGATCATTCCGGGTGTCTTCGGATCGGTTGCCTTGTCCATGCGCAATTTTCCCGTCGCGGCGCGCTGGGCGCCCGTCTACCGGGCCATCACCGCCTGCTCGGCAGGCAGCCCCTGCGAGCGCAAGAGCGCGGCCTTCGCCAGCATGATCTCCGCCGCTCAAGGCAAGGGATTCAGTGAGAAACTATCCTTCGTCAACAGCAGCGTAAATCGGCTGATCGCCTACAGGAAAGACAGCGTCGTCTACGGCAAACTCGACTATTGGGCAAAGCCTTCAGAGATTCTCGAGCGGCGAGCCGGCGACTGCGAGGATTTTGCCATCCTCAAGATGACGGCCCTGCTGCGGGCCGGCATTCCAACGCAAAGCATGGCGCTGGTTGTCCTCCAGGACCGCAAGCGAGGCTTCTTTCACGCTGTGCTGTCGGTGAGCACAGGCAGCGGCACCTTCATTCTCGACAGCCTCAGCAACAGCGTTGTGCGCGATAGCGATCTCCCGGATTACGTTCCGCTCTATTCGTTCAGCACGGACCGGGCCTGGATCCACGGCTCAAGACCGGGCGGAGCCCAGATGGCCGACATCAAAGGCGGTTTCGCAACCGTCGCACCTGGCGAAGGTTTTCAGCCATAGGTTCTCGTTAGGCTTGGCGGCGCATTCAGCCGCCGAAGACGAACGCCATCAGCAACTCCGGTTCGAGCACTGGGGCCCGCACCGCATTCAACTGACCCCGGTATCGACGCTCACCGGCGCCGATGACAAAACCGGTAGCCACCGGCGCTTCGCCATTGGCATCGAGCCGCGCGAAGATGTCGGCCACATTGAGGTCCAGCGCCAGCTTGAGGTCGTGCCGGGCATCATCGTTTGGAACGATCGGCAACTGACGCTTGACCAGTTGCTGGAACGGCGCGTTGAACGTCAGGATCTTCTTCGATGAAGCCAGGGCAAAGGCCGGTGACGGGCAAGCGAGCAGTATGGCGCTGATGGTATTGATCGACGCAAGCCTTCGCAAAGTCAGGTTTTCGTCCGCCAATCCACGCATGCAAGCCACCCTGATCGCGGATGTCAGGTTACCTGTCTGCGCCTGGCTTTCGGCGATCTCATCGATGAGCATGCCGATCGTGCATTTCCTGCGTTCGGCCATCTGCTTCAGCGACAACCAGAATGTCCGTTCCAAGCGGATGCCGCGTCGTATGCCGCCGCGCGCCACAACCCGAAATTCCAGTCCGAAATCCTCGGCCGCAACTGGAGGAAGCAGCCGCTCGCGATCCGCGCGATCAGAATGAGAGCTGGCGCTACCGCTCACTCATCGCCTCCTCACGCGCTTTGTTGATCGGCTTCAAGAGGTAGTGCAGGATCGTCTTGCGCCCGGTCTTGATGTCGACCGAGCAGATCATTCCGGGGATGATCGAGTAGGCCTTGCCATCCCTCAGAAGAGTCGATTTGTCCGTCGACACGCGCACTTGGTAGTAGGGCTCCCCTGTCTTCTGGTCGACCAGGCTGTCGGCTGTGATGTTCGCGACCTTGCCCTCGATGCCGCCGAAGATCGAGAAATCATAGGCGGTGACCTTGATAAGTGCTTCCTGGTCGGGGCGAATGAACGCGACATCCCGTGGCGAGACCCGTGCCTCCACCAACAACGTCTCCGAGGTTGGCACGATGCCGGCCACCACGGCACCAGGCTGGACGAAGGCACCGACCGTGTTCAGCTCCAGCGTGTTGACAATGCCGTCCACGGGAGACCGGATATCGGTGCGCGCGACCTTGTCGGTGGCCCCCCTTATGGTTTCGTCCACCACCGAAAGGTCCGCCAGCGCCTGGGTAAGGTCATCCAACGCCTCCTGCTGGAGTTGCAGGCCTAATTCTTCGACCTGAAGCTGGGCTTCGGTGATCGCGGCCTTGGCTTTCTTTATTGTTTCGCCCGCTAGGTTCAGCTGACCGTTGAGTTCGGTCTGTTCGCGCTCCACCCGGAGCTGCTCGGTCCTTGCCATCAGGCCTTTCTTGACCATCGCGTCGACCAGTTTTGCCTCCTGGTCGCTGACGGCCAGGTTCTTGGTGAGGCGGTCGGAATTGGCTATCGCCTCGGCCAGCTCCTTCTCGCGCTGGTCAAGGCGTGACTTGAGCACGGACAGCTTGTTGTCGAAGTTCTCGCGCCGGGCGATGAGCAGCTTCTGTTCATTGTCGCAGATTTGCGGAGCTATTGACTGAATGTCCGGCGGGCACGGAAATGGGCCCGAGAGGTTGCCGCCCTGTTCGTATTTCAACCTTGCTATGCGCACTTCCAGCGCGCGCGCCTTGGCCTGCTGCTCGCCAAGGCTGGACGTGTTGAGCGTATTGTCCAGGCGAATGATGAGATCGTTCTTCTTGACGATCTGGCCAATCGTCACGGCGATCTCCTGAACGACGCCGGCTTCGCTCGCCTGAATGATCTGGGTCTTGGAAGCGGGTATGACCTTGCCGTCGCCGCGTGCGATCTCATCGACTTCGGCAAAGGACGCCCAGGCGACAAAAACGACAAAGAGCGCTCCTATGATGAATATGGACGCCGACGCAAACAGCGGCGGTCGATCTTCCCTGGCAAGCATTTCCCACGCCCCAACGCATTGGATACAGCAATATCTGTTTTGTCAGGCGCTTGTTTTCTGCAGCGCCTGTATGACTTGGTCCTTCGGTCCGTCGGCTACGATTTTGCCCTGTTCGATAACGATCAGGCGGTCGGCCAGTTCAAGCATGCTGAAGCGATGTGTCGAGACGATCAGCGTGGTGTCGCGGTCAAAGGCGACTTTGAGCTGCTTTATCAACTGGCGTTCCGATGCGAGATCCATCGAGCCCGACGGCTCATCCAGAAAGACGATTTTCGGTTTGGTCAGCAGCAGGCGTGCGATCGCCACCGTCTGCCTCTGCCCGCCTGAAAGATTGGTGCCGCGCTCGCCGACATTCATGTCGTAGCCGCGCGGGTGGCGTGAGACGAAATCGTCGACGCCGGCAGCCTTAGCCGCTTCGATGATCTGGTCGTCGGTAGCCTCCGGGCATGCCATCAGGAGGTTTTCCTTGATGGTGCCCGAGAACAGATCGCCAGCCTGCGCAACGATGCCGACCGCGGCGCGAACCTCGGACGGGTGATACTGGCGAATATCGATCCCATCCAGCAGCAGCTCACCGGAGGTCGGCAGGAAAAGCCTGCCGATCAGCCGGCCCATCGTCGTCTTCCCCGATCCTATGCGGCCGATGATGCCGATCCGCTCACCCGGCTTCACCGAGAAATTCAGGCCGGTCAAAACCTCGTTTTCCGAGCCGGGATAGACAAACCCGACATTCCTGAACACCATTGCCCCCTTGCGAATGGGGCGGTTGACGAAACCCACCGTGTCCGGCCGGTCTTCTGGTTGAGCCATGATCGAGTTCACCATTCTCAACGAGAGCATGGCCTGGCGAAACCGGGACAGGGTGATGGCGATCTGGCCGAGCGGCGCCACGGCCCTGCTCGCCAGCATCACCGTTCCTATGATTGCTCCCGTCGAAACATGCCCTTCCGAGAAGGCATAAGCGCCGGCCACGACCAGAGCAACGGTCACCAGCTGTTGTATGGACTGGGTTATGTTGCCCGCGGCCGCCGAAAGCTGCTTGATCTTCTCGGACGTGTTGGCGGCGTTCTTGGAGTGCTCCCCCCATTTGCGCAGCAGATACGCCTCGGCGCGCAGCGACTTGATGGTCTCCAGCGTGGAGATGGATTCAACCAGCAGGGCCTGGCGTTGCGAAGCTTCGTTCATCGAGGCGGCGACGCGCTTGCCGATGCGGCGCTGGGTGATCAAGCCGACGATGACGGACATCACGAAAGCCAGCGCCGGTATGATCACCAGCCAGCCGCCTATCGCATAGATGACAAGAAGAAAGACGAAGACGAATGCCGTGTCGATAAACACGCTGATGGTGTTCGAGGTGAAGAACTCCCTGACGAACTCGTATTGCGTGACCCTGTTTGCGTATTCACCGGTCGAGCCGGGACGCGCCGACAGCGACGAGTTCAGCACTTTTTCGAACAGGAGATAGGATATCCGAAGATCCGCTTTGCGCCCGGCATAGTCGATGAGAGAAGCCCTGGCCGTCTTCAAAAGCAGGTCGAACAGGATGACGGCGCCAATGCCGATTGCCAGAACCCACAGTGTCGATACTGCCTTGTTCGGCAGGATCCTGTCGTAGACGTTCATGGTGAAGATCGGCGAGGCTATGGCAAGCACATTGATGAACACCGCCGCCAGAACGACCTTCGAATAGGTGCGCCAGAAGGCGCCCATCGTTCCGGTCAGCCAATGTCTCCGCTCGATCTTGGCTGCCGAGCCGATCGTCATGCCTTCGGCGGCGTTGGCGTAGGTTATCGAGAACGATACGCCGCCGCTGATGTAGCTGGCGGCGAGTTCCGATCTGTCGATTGCGGTGCGGCCGTCTTCCTGCGGCGCGGTGATATATCCACCGCCTTCGGTCTGGGCGAGCAGGGCGACTGGCAACTGGCTGACGCGAAAGACGATGGCGGGAAGATCCACGCGTCCTCTCAGAAAGTCGCGGTGGCCGAACTCGGTGACCTCAAGGCCGATGCGCTCTGCAAGGTGCCTGATGTCGTCGACTTCAATTCGCGTGTCCGAGAGCGGCACGCCGGCGAACAGCACGGTCTCCGCGCTCGGCCTGCCGAGATATCCAGCAACCGCCGAAAAGCAGGCCTTGAACGCCTCCTTTGGGGAGAGAATGTTGGGTTGCTGGTTCACGATCTGCCCGTCAGGACTCTCGCTGGACCTTGCGTCGTCTTATTGCTTCCTCACTGGGGCGAGAATATCGAAAGGTAGGTCGTTCTTCTGCTCCGATGGCGTCCGCGCATAGGTTTCAGTGTCTGCGGTTTCCGGTGCTGCAAACTCGGCTCGTGCATAGGCCGTCGCTTGCTTTGCCGGCTGAAGGTTCATCGTTTTCAGCAACTGTCCGGTCGCGGCCAGAAGCCGGTACTGGGCAAACAGCGATGCATAGGACGCGGTATCGGCCAGCGTTGCCGTGTTGAAACGCGTATTCTGCGCATCGAGCACGTCAAGCAGCGAGCGCTGTCCGACTTTGAACTGCTCGCGATAGGAAGCGACCAGCTTCTCATTGGCGGCGGCTTGTTGCCTCAGGGTCTTTGCCAGATCGGCTTGCCGGAAACGGCGATCCCATGAGGTGCGAACGGCTTCCTCGATTTCGCGCTGGACCTGATGCAGCGCGAGACGCTGTTCGCTGGTACGGCGGATCTGCTCCTGCTCGTTGGCCTTGTCGATGCCACCGCGGTAGAGGTTCCAGCGCAGGACCAAGCGCGCCTGCAGGTCGGTGGTGTCGCCATCGTCACCGTCAATGTCGGTTCCCGCCCGGGCGCGACCTTCAGCGATGATGGAGGGGCCAAATTTTGCCCGCGCGGCGTCCACGAGGGAGGCCGCCGCGTCGATGTCGCTGTTGGCCATGTGCACGCGCGGATTGCTTTCCCGTGCCAACCCTATTGCCTCGTCGAGCGAGCGCGGGAGTGCGGCCGAGACATCGCCTGGCCTCGAAGGGCTGGTCAGTGGCTTTCCGACTGTCTTGAAGAAGCGGATCTTGGCCGCTTCCAGTTCCTCGGTCGCCTCCTGCATGCGCGCCTTGGCGGCGAACAGCCGTTCCTCGGCCTGTTGCCGGTCGGCCTCGTTCAGCGCGCCGCCCGAGATGCCTTGCCGGATGTCGCCGAGAATTCCCTGGTGGAAGCCGAGATTTTTCTTGGCTTCGGCAACGATCGAGGCCTGCAGCATGTATTCCAGGTAGTCCTGGACAACGGACAGCCCGATGAATTCGGATCGTTCCAGCACCCGGAACGAAGCGCCATCGACGCGCGATGCCTGACGGTTCAATTCGGCCCGCCTTGCGCCGCTGTCATAGAGCGTCTGCGAAACGGTAAGATCCGTTTCAGCCGGATAGAGCGCGTCGTCTTGGATGGAAAGCGAGCGCCGGGATGGATTGTCGAGTCGGCGAACGCCAGCCGATGCCTCGACATCGACACTGGGAAGATAAAGGCCCTTGGCCTGCCGCAACTCGAACTCGATTGCTTCGCGGTTTTCGATTGCCTGTCCAATCTCGGGATTGGATTCCACCGCAACGGCCATCGCCTCCTTGAGCGTGAGCGCATGAGCGCTCGCGCAGGTCAGCATGGTTGCCGCCATCAAGAGACCAAGGCGCTTGCCTATGGTCGACACGTTTGTCGTGTTCATTTTACCCACCCTAACGTTTCCCCAGCGCCCCATTTATAAGAGCGCTACAACCAAGCCAAGGCCTGCCCGTCGACGGATTATCCACAAATTCACGAAATATGTGAGCGATTATTGATTTAGCGGGCGCTAAAGCGCAGTTTCAGACAACAAGGCGGCGAGATGTAGCAAAAATGGCACACAAACATCGACCCGCTGCGGTTGCACCCGGATGTAGCTATCTGTGGGAAAGCACAAGAAACTGAAGGGTCGTTAGGCAACCAGGCAGAATCATAGCAGGCGCGAACATCCGCTATTGACGACTGGACCCGGAGTTGGATTGCTGTTTCGGACAGCGCGACCCGAAGTGCCGCGTCGAAAAAATACGCCATCGGCGGCGGCCGGTGTGCGTGTCATGCCGCAGGCATCGCCCGTTACAGCCTCATGGCCGGGCAGCCGCGAACCCGCTCCGGAAGGTTGCGAGCTGACCCGTTCCCCTCAATTTGCGCTTAACGCCACCATGCGGTCGAGCGCCGCGGTCAGGCCGTGCAGCGACACCGGGAATGTCAGCGGGGTCTCGGCGTCGGTCGTGACGTTGAGCTTCAGCACCGTGCCTCCCCTCATCTTTCCAAGTGTCGGCCGATCAATGGCAAAGACCGCGATGCAACCCGTTGGCAGGCAGGTCCTGAAGCGCTGCGGGGACAAGGGCGGCTGATCGTCGATCTGGAGCGTCACGCCCGGATCGAGCAAGATGCCGAAGGGCAGAAGCAATGTAGCCATCGTCGACCCGTCCGCGCGTCTCTGTATCTCCACGGCAAGCAGCCTTTGGCCGTTCTTCTGGACCTGGTCCTGCGAAAGCGAGCAGACCCTCGCATTCTCCTGGACAGAGCAAGCCACGCTCCAGTCCTGATAGACTTCGCGCAGAGACGACGGTCCATCCGGGACAGCCGCCACCTGTTGCTGCGCCGACGCCGGCGACATCAATGAAAATAGGATTGCCCCACATGCGGAGACGGCGTTTGGGCCAAACTTCATGTGCAGACCCACTCGCGGATCTTGCATTTGCTTCCCGCCGCCTCGCAGGCCTGCAAAGCGAGGTCTTCGGCTTCCCGGCGGGTCTCGGCCGAATTCACGCCCCAGGGCGTGAAACGGTTCTCGGCTTTGTCTGCCACGGCGAGCGCACCGCAGTGCTTGTAGGGAAAGCCGGTCTCGTCGTCATCATTCCAATGGCGATGGTTGCGGAAGACGGCGACGACGTTGCAGGCCTTTCCGCCCGCATTCTCGCAATATTTCTGCGCGATGTCCTTCGCCTCCTGCCGCTTGTCGGCGCCCCAGAAGAAGCCGTATTTGCTATCGGCCTGCGAATAGGCGATGGCCGCCCAGATGCCTTTTTCCTCCTGCTGCGGCTCCGGCGGCGCCACCAGGTCGGCCGAGATGACGTGTCCGCTCCACAACAAGGTCAAGCTCAAAACTGCCAAAGCCCGCAATCTCATGGTCGGCGCCCCTTTCCTTAATCCCATTCGCTTCGCCTTACTTCGCCGCCGAAGCGACGGAGATCACCACGCAGCTTTTGCCCGTCGGCAGGAGAAGGGCTTCCCCGGCGTTGCCGCCAAGTTCGTACACCTCGACCTGCCCAAGATGGTCGGTGATCTTGCTGCCCTGCGGAAGAATGGACGGGATGTCGGCACACGGGCTGGCGAATGGCGCAACCCGCACCATCGCCCCTTCGCAACCCGAAGCGGTGGGCGATGCGAAAACGACGCCGGCAGCCGGCCCGCTATAGCGTTCCGATGCATAATCCATGCCGACAAAGGCCTGGACGGCATGCTTGTCGGCGGCCTGGTCGTTCCACAACGATTTGACGCTGTACTTCGTGCCGGTCGTCAAAATCTGTCCAAGCACAGGAAAGATGGTCGAACAGGCCTGCACGCCGGCCTGCTTGACGTGCTCGAGGAAAGGCGTGTCCGGAAGTGCCGGCGACGGCGTCGAAGCCTGTGCTGCCGTCGCGCCGCCGACCAGATTGGCGATCGCGGCATAGTTGCCGGCGGCGAAGCCAAAGCCCGCCACGACAAGCCCCAACAGTGAAAATCCGACGACGCGCGGCCATCGCCCCCGGGCGGATTCGACGAGCCTCTGTCGATCCGCCTCGACGGTCGGAGTGCGTTTTGCGGACGTGAACTGATCCTGCTGGCTCATGGTGGTGCCCCGGTTATTTGAGTGGTGAAAGGGCCTCTGACAGCCCCTTGAGCGTTGCGGCCACGGTGATCGTCTTGCCGTCGACGGTAGGGTAGGAGATCGCCGGCGTCGCGTTCTGCGAGATCTGCTGACGCATGACCGGCCCGACCGGCAACATGCCGACGCACACCATCTCGTTGCAGCCGTTCAGGTGGACGTCGATCGCCTGTCCCCGCCCATCGAACTTCAGCGACACCACGCCGTCGCTCCTGGCGTTCGGAGCGGTGCGCAGGATCATGTAAGGCTTGCCGTCCTGAGTGGCGGCAAGCGACCAGCTGAAGGCCATTTTGCCGGACGCGTCCTCGATGATTTGCGAGACATTGCAGACCTTCTTGCGCGCTTTGAGGTTCTCGTCGCAGATCAGCGTCCAGTTCGCGAACGGGCGGATGGTGCGCTGGTAGTCTCCGAGCTTCACCTCGGGCGGCACCACCACGTCCGAAGGCTTGATCCTGTACGGCGAGGCAACCTGCCCGGCAGCCGGCACGAGGCCGCCGCAGAGCGCCAGGCAGGTCAGGGCAACAAGTCCTTTCATTCCTGCCTCAGTTCAACGTAAAGCTGATGCCGGCGCCGACGCCGACATGACCGCCAGCGGCCGTGCCCGACACGTTGCCGCGGATGCGGCCGTCCTCGCTCGTGTACCCCGCGCCGAAGGCCAAGGCGCTCGAATCCCGCCAGAAGCCGCCGCCGGCCGCAACGCTCAGCTTGCCGGGCCGGTCGTCGTAGCGCAGCGAGGCTGCGGCAAGGCCGATCGCCGCCGCCTGCCGGGCTTCGTCGCGTATGCCGCTCATGTCGGTATTGAGCTGGCTGAGCTTCTGGTCGGTATAGTTGTTGGCCTGCTGCAAGGTCGTGGCGGCCACCTTGTCGGTGTAGCTGTTGGACGTGTTGATGGCGTAATCCACGCGGTTGTTCATCTGGGTGACGTTGACCGCATCGGTGCCGGCAACGCCGGGACCGACATTGGAGATGACGACCGGCGCGTTGACGTCGCCGCCTTGCAGCGTGATGCTGTTCTTCTTGCTGCCGTCTGGATTGGTGTCATAGGTCACCGCATTCTGGGTGAGCGATCCGAGGCCCGATTTCAAATCCTCGACCGCCGTGTTGGTGGCGTAGAGCTGCGAGCCGTTTATCGCATCGGTGCTGCCGGCGTTGACCCGTCCGGCGGCGACATTGGTGATCGTCCTCTCGGCCCCGGCATCGCCGACGCTGACGGTTCCGGTCGGAGTCGTCCCGGCAAAGGCGTAGGTTTTGCCGTTGATGACGGTGCTGGAGGTGCCGACCGCAGCCTGCGTCACCGAGCCCGAACCCAGCGCCACATCGTTGGCGTTGTTGGCCTTGGCGCCCTGGCCGAGTGCCACCGCGCCTTGGCCCGTGGCTGTCGAGCCATTGCCGGCGGAAAGGCTGTTGGTGCCGCTGGCCACGCTGGCCGGTCCGATCGCCACGCTGTCGGTGCCGCTGGCGGTGGAGTCGGCCAGCGTCGAATTGGCGTGGAAATACTTGATGCCGCCGCCATTGCTGATGTTGGTCAGCGCGTTGTTGACGGCCGTGAACCCATCATAGACGGTCGAATAATTGTTGCCCTGGATGGTATAGGTCGGGCCGGTGACCGAGCCGTCGGGATTGACCGTCGTGCCGCCGCCGAACAGGTTCGTGACGTTTTGCGTCACGCCGCGCAGCTGCGAGACGTTGACGCCGTCTGTATCGGCCGAACCCGCCGCGACATTAGTGAGCTTGCGTTCGGCCCCTGCGGCGCCGATCGACACCTCGCCGACCGAGGTCTGTGGGCCTGCGAGCGCAAAGGCCGTGTAACCGGCCTGCGCGCCGACCGAGGTGATGGACTGAGCGCCCAGCGCGACGCTGTTGATGAAGGTGCTTTGGGCGCCGGCGCCGAGCGCCACCGACTGGATGCCGGACGCCAGCGAATTGGTGCCGAGCGCAAGGCCGTCGGCCAGCATGACATGCGCGTTCTGACCGATGGCCGTGCCGCCCGGTGCGGTCTGGTCGACGATGGCGCCATTGCCGATGCCGACGCCGTTGTCACCGTTGACGACCGTCGTCGGGCCGACCGCGACCGACTCCGCCCCGACCGCAAGCGAGTCGCCGGCCGTCGAATTGGCGTGGAAATACTTGGTCGACGTCGCAGAGACCGAGGCGATCACCCCCTGCAGCTGACGGACGGTGACAGCATCCTGCGCCTGCGTGCCGTCCGCGACATTGGTGATCTGCCGGTAGGAGGTGGCGGTGCCGACCGAAACGGCGCCGAGCAGCGTCTTGTCGGTGGTGTTGTACTGGATGAAGTTGGATGGGCCGGCGGGCAGTTGCCCGGTAGCGGGAGCGATCGCGCGATCGGAGACCGAACCCGAGCCGAGCGCCACGCTGCCGTCGATGCTGGCGTTGCTGTCGCGGCCGAGTGCCAGCGCACTGATGCCGGTCGCGGTCGCCTGGTAGCCGACGGCGGTGGAGCCAACCCCTTGGGCGAAGGAATCGGTTTGCGCCAGCCCGGCCTCGTTGGTGCGGGCGTAGCGGATGCCTATGCCATTGGCGTCGGTATAGGCGGTCGAGGTGTCGCCGGCGATGTTGTTGATGGTGTTGCCGAGATCAGTCACGCCAGTGCCGATATTGGCAATGTCGGTCGTGTTCTGCGTCACCTGCTGGTTGGTGGCGAAGAGCTGCGAGCCGTTCACCGCGTCGGTCGAGCCGCCGTTCAATTGTCCGGCCGCGACATTCTGGATCTGGCGCTCGGCTCCAGCCGAGCCAACCGAGAAGGCGCCAGCCGGCGTGGTGCCGGCGAAGGTGTAGTTCACGCCGCCGATCGTCGCGCCGCCAACGGCGGTTGTCACACCCGACGCCGAATTCAGACCGATTGCCACATCGCCGGCATTGTTGGCCACCGCGTTCGGGCCGACAGCGACGGAATCGGCTCCCAGCGCCTGGGAATCCGCCAGCGTCGAGTTGGCATGGAAATACTTGATGCCGCCGCCGACGTTGATGTTGTTGACGACGGCGCCGATGGCGTCGACGGCCTGGTTGGTGGCGAAGAGCTGGGAACCGTTGACCGCGTCGGTCGAGAGCGCGCTGATCCGCCCCGCTGCCAGATTGGTGAGGGTGCGCTCGGCACCGGGCGCGCCGATGCTGACCGTCGAGGTCGGCGTGGTACCCTGAAAGACGTAGGTCGTGCCGTTGATCACGGCGCTGGGCGTGCCGACAGCCACGGCGGTCACTGAGCCCGAGCCGAGCGCCACGTCGCCGGAACTCGCCGCCGCCGTCGCGCCATTGCCCAGCGCGACATTGCCCGCAAGGCCGACGGCACCTGCCGTGGAGCCGTTGCCCAGCGCCACCGAGCCTTGCCCGATGGCCTTGTTGTTGTTGCCGATCGCAACAGCACCGTTAGCCATATTGGCCGCGGTGGCGCTCGCCGTGCCGTCGCTGTTGGCGATGTTGTTGGCGCCGCCGGTGAAGGCACCGGTGCCGCTGGCATAACTGGGATCGCCGATGGAGACCGCGCCGTCGCCATAGGCGGTGTTGCCAGAACCGATGGAGACGGCCTTGCCGCCGGTCGCCACCGCATTGGTGCCCATGGCGATGGCCTCGGCCGAATCGGCCTTGGCGCTCGTACCAAAGGCGATGGCGTCCTGCGCGCTCGCATTGGCCGACTTGCCGATCGCGCTGGCGTTCACGCCACTCGCCGTGGCGCCCAATCCCAGCGCGGTTGCGCTCGCGGCGGTCGCCGAGGCGTTGTTGCCGAGCGCCGTGGCGGAGACGTCCGTGGCCTGGGCGCCCGAGCCCGCTGCCACCGAGCCGACTCCACTCGATACAGCCTGGTTGCCCAGCGCCAATGCGAAATCAGCCGAGGCATTGGTGCTGGAGCCGAGCGCTGTCGCGTTCAGCCCTGTCGCGCTGGCCGACTTGCCCATGGCAACAGCACTATCCTTGCTGGCGACGGCTCCCCAGCCTGCGGCCGTGGCATAGTTGCCGCTGGCTGCGGAGCTGGTACCGAGGGCGGTGGAGTTCCCTCCCGAAGCAACGGAGAAAGTGCCCAAGGCGTTAGCACCGGCTCCGGTAGCATTGGCCTGAACGCCGAGCGCGACCGAATTGACGCCGCTTGAAATCGTGCCTGAGCCCAGCGCCATCGCGCCGCCGGCGCCTGTGGCCTTCGCTTGCAGGCCGAGAGCCACCGAGTATTGCGCCGACGCAACGGCTGAACGCCCTATCCCGATGGCGTCGACCTGCGAAGCGGTGACATCCGTGCCAATGCCGATGGCGCTCGTGGCAGTGGCACCCGTCCCCGCTGCGGTGCGCGAGCCAAGATAAATGGAGTTGATCTGGGTCGCGAGCGACTGGAAGCCGACCGCGACGGCATTCTGGCTGCCCGCATTGGCATTGGTGCCCTCGGCTATTGAATCGGCTCCGTTTTGCACGGCTCCGGATCCAAACGCGATACCGCGCACTCCGTTTGCCGTACCGCCACCGCCGAAAACCTGTGCTAATGCCGGCGTGGCGATGCCGCCCAATGCGATCGCACCCAGCGCCGCTGCCAGACACCTGCCAATGCAGAGCATGCCGAGCCCATGTCCCTGGCGGCGCATGCCGAGCACCCGGTGCGCCATACGCAGGACCGCCATCAGGCGTCGGCGCAGCGAGCGACAGCCGAAATCGGCGCCCGAGATCCAGTGCCCGGCGAAATGCGCCGCGCGACGCTGAACAAACGAGCCGCTCGAAATCTGATTGTCGGTCATGGTTCCCTCTCCGCTGGCCGGCACGAAATGTCTGACAATTCCGATCAACGACAGGAAGACATGATTCCCGCCTGCGGTATTTCATGAAATTGCTGTCTTGTGAGAAAAGAGCGGAGCAACCCCACAGAGGTTAACGGCCCGTTACTTTAGGCATTGCTTTAAAACCAAAAGATCAAGCAACTCTGTAAGCAATGCTTCATTTGACCTTCGCGTTAAGATTGTCAATCCGAGCCTGCAACGGCGTCATCTGCCGGTATTTCTTCATCACGGTGGTAAAATGGCTCTGGCTTGAAAAGCCGCTCAGATGAGCGATGTCGGCGATCGTCATGCGGCTGTCGACAAGCAGTCTTTCAGCGAAATCCAACCGCAGATCGAGGACATACTGATGCGGTGGCACCCCGAACGTCCGCGAGAAAGCCCGCACGAAGTGATAGGGCGAAAGACCGCAAACCGCGGCCATCTCGGCAAGCGCCAGCTTGCGCGTGAAGTTCTCGTCCAGGAACTCCTGCACACGGCGTGTGCTGCGGACCGAAAGCCCGCCTTTCGCATTGAGAGTTGGCTGCCGCGCCGAATTGGTACCGAAAGCCGAGCCGGGGAAACCATCATCACCCGGCATTTTTTGGCCTCCTGATACGTCCCAGATGAAGTTCAATCCGAGGCCTCCCTCCCCGTTCCCCCGCAAAACAATTCGTGATTGATCGAGCCGCCCCTGCATCGCCAGTCCAGTTCATTTCATCGATCCGGCCACGTGGCGGATAATGTCGAGGCTGCGTCATATTCCGAATGGCTCCCACGCAGGCTTGGGCATGTTCGTGGCGGATGTATTTTGGAAAATACCGGAAGCTTTGTAGGAAATTCCGATCTTTGATCATGCATTGGTGATGCATCAGCAGGGCGGTCCCTTTGCCGTACCTTGAACTCTCTTTTTTAACCGAAGCCTATCCGGCCTTGGTCGGCGTCCTTCCCCTGTACTTCTTCATGGTCGCGGCCAGATGGCTCTGATCAGAAAACCCCGCGAGGTAGGCGACTTCGGCTATCGCGAACTCGCCGCCGACAAGCAGCTTGTCGGCAAGGTCCAGGCGCAGATTGATCAGATAGCGATGCGGCGGCATTCCAAATGTCCTGGCGAACCCGACTATGAAATGATTGGGGGAAACCCCCGCCACCGACGCAAGTTCGGCGACCATTATTTTCCGCACGAAATTCTCGTTGAGATACTCGCGCACGCGTCGGGCGCCAACGGGAGAGAGCCCGCCCTTGGGCGATGCTGTCTGCCTGTTGCAGCTTGTGTAGGTGCGCAGCAGGTGAACACCGAACACCGTGAGCAGCGAGTCCAGGTAAAGTTCGTTTGGAGGCAGCATCCCGGTCAGTTCGGCAGTGATCATCTGCGCAATATTGAGCGCCCTCAGGTCGACCGTGCCGAACGCGGGCGGCTCAAGCTCTGCGTCGGCGAGACCGGACTCGTGAGCTGCCAATTCCGACAATGCTTCCGGAGATATCGAAACGACAGCGTTTTCCCTGGTCTGCGACCAGGCGAGAGTACTGTCGACGCCTGCGGGATTGATGACCAGGCATCCGACCGGCGCATCGTATTCGGTGATCCTGTCGCTGCCTAGCGAGGCTCTCAACTTGTGGACGGGCCTCAGCACAATTCCCGTGGAATGCTCCTTGGCCAGAAATGTCTGCGATCCGGGACCACGAACGGAATGTATTACGCTGCCCCGCGCGGTGGCCCTTCTGGGCCCGGCACTTTCGGGAATTATGTCCAAGACATATCGAGCTGTCCGGTCCCGATCGACGCCTCGGGAATCGCCGCTTTCCCGAGCCTCGTCCGCATTCTTCATCGCCTGGCCTCAGCCGCTCTGCCCGCCGCCTGAAATGCCCCTTGACCCGACCCGAACCCAGCGTAACGCACATGCTGCGGATAGTGAATAACATTCGTGCGCAAAGAAAAAATTTTGTTCGGGATAAGAAGAAAAAATATGGCCGACAAAGGAAGTTCTAGAACATATTTTCCTACTCGATGGAGAGCCCCTCCATCAACGCAGCGCACCCATTGGGCTTGGGTATAATTCGGCCACTTCGGCGGGCCATGCAACAAGCCGACGCAGAGCTACCGGGTTGGTCATTGCAGATCATCTCGACGATTCTCGTACAAGCCCCATGCAAGTTCCACAAAGGCCAAAAGAACATCCTCCTCGTTCCACCCGGCAGCGACTGCCGCCTGAACGATTTCACGGATGAGAGGCAGCAATTGGCGTTGGCATTCGGCCGATGTGTCGACAGCTGCGTTATCCACAGGAGGCCCATCGAAGTTGAACTTCACCATTCGGCGCCCCCCCTCGCCATCAATCAAAATGTTACATCGTTAGTTTTAGTCCTGCTGATATATATTACATCCAGGACCAAAGCATAGGAAGCCTTGAAGAACCAATGGCGGCGAAGGACAACGCGCCGAAGCAGCCGCACATGCATGCCGCGCGGCGGCGTTATGCGCTAGCGAGTTCGGCTGGGCACACACAGGTCCGCACAGTCCGGCGACATGATCCGGCCGCATTGCCTTCTGCAACCGCTCGCTGGATAGTCTCGGCCATGTTGGAGACCCTGGCGACTCACTGGCCGCGAATTCTCGCCGTCATCTCGGTGGTGATGGCGACCGCTGGCATCGCCCACGCCGTCATGACCAAGGAGGATGTCCGCGCCGCCACCGGCTGGGTCGGCATCATGGTGCTGTCGCCGATCCTCGGCGTGCTGATCTATGCTGTCGCCGGCATCAACCGCATCCGTCGTGCCACGATCACCGCCCAGCGCCCGCTTGCCGGTGATGCTGTGTCCGCCAAGCACGAGCGCGACCTTGCCGCCGAAGAGGCCCTGATCGTCGAGCGGTACGGCCAGCGCTTCACGGGCTTGAGAACACTGGGCGACAGGGTGGCGCGGCGCGCGCTCAACCCGGGAAATGCAATCGATGTGCTGGAAACAGGTGACGAGGCCTATGCCGCCATGTGCGCGGCGATCGATGGCGCCGAGCGCAGCATCCTGCTGGAGACCTATATCTTCGACAATGATGCCGTCGGCCTGCTCTTCGTCGAAGCGCTGGCGGGCGCTGTCCGGCGCGGCGTCACCGTCCGCGTGCTGATCGACGCCGTCGGCGCCCGCTACTCCGTGCCGAGCATCCTTGGGCATTTGCGCGAGGCCAACATCACCGCCGATGTCTTCAACGGCAACATCGTCATGGGCCTGCGCCTGCCTTACGCCAATCTCAGGACCCACCGGAAGATACTCGTGATCGACGGCATGGCCGCCTTCACCGGCGGCATGAACATCCGCAAGGGCTTCTCGGCCGAATTCGCCGGCTCCAACAGTGCCAGGGACACACATTTCCGGGTGACCGGTCCGGTCGTCGCCGACCTCCTTTCGGTCGCCGCCGAGGACTGGCGCTTCGCCACCAACGAGGCGCTGAAGGGTGATGCCTGGCGGATTGCCCCGCTGTCACCGTCGCCCGGCGTGCCTATGCTGGTGCGGGCGGTCGCTTCCGGCCCGGATGCCAGCAACGAGACCAACCACAAGCTGCTGATCGGTGCATTCTCCGTTGCGCGCAAGTCGATCCGCCTGATGTCGCCCTATTTCCTGCCGGATCGGGAACTGGTCAGTGCGCTGATCACCGCCGGCAGACGCGGTGTCGAAATCGACATCGTCGTGCCGGCCGTGAACAATCTTTTCCTGGTCGACCGTGCAATGACCGCCCAGTTCGATCAGGTGCTGAAACATTATTGCCGCGTCTGGCGTACCGAGGGACCGTTCGACCATTCGAAGCTGCTTTCGATCGACGGTGTGTGGGCCTATGTCGGCTCTTCCAATCTTGACGCCCGCTCGCTGCGGCTGAATTTCGAGATCGACCTTGAGGTCCTCGACGCCGGCTTTGCCAGCGAGATCGAGGCGCGGATCGGGTCGGCGATCGCCTCCGCCGCGCCGGTGACGCTGGAAGCCTTGCGAGCCCGGCCGTTTCTTATCCGATTGTTCGACCGGGTCCTTTGGCTCGGTTCACCCTATCTCTAGGGCGGAGGTGCGTCGTTGTGGAGCTCGTCTGTCATGGAACATACGCCGACATTGCCTATTTTGACTGTATCCAGCTTCTGAATTGAAGCCAGCGAGGACGAGCAGCACTGATATGCAGAGAACTGGACGCAGCCTCCCGGCAAGCATGCTTCTGTCCCTTCGTGACCGCCGGATGCAGAAGGCAAACGCCGCTGCACACAAGACGACGGCCACCACTGGCACGCTGGTAGCCTCCTATAATGTCCACAAATGCATCGGCGTCGACAGGAAATTCGACCCGGAGCGGACCATCCGCGTCATCCGCGAAATCGATCCGGATGTCATTGCGTTGCAGGAAGCCGACAACCGTTTCGGCGACCGTGATGGGCTTCTCGACCTGCCCCGGCTCGAGCGGGAAACCGGCCTGGTTCCGGTGCCTATTTCCGCGACCGGCAAGGGCCATGGCTGGCATGGCAATGTCTTGCTGTTCAAGAAGGGCGTCGTTCGTGACGTGCATCAGATCAAGCTTCCGGGACTGGAACCGCGCGGCGCGGTGGTGGCGGAGATCGACCTCGATGGAAGCCAGACGCTGCGCATCATCGCCGCCCACCTTGGCCTGCTGCGCCGCTCGCGCTCCCAGCAGGCACGTGTCGTGCTCGACCTGATGAACAGCCCGGACGAAAAGCCGACCTTGCTGCTCGGCGACCTCAACGAATGGCGGCTCGGCAACCGCTCCGCGCTCAACACGCTGCATGCGACGTTCGGCCCGCAGCCGCCGGCGGTCCCCACCTTCCCCTCAAACCTGCCGCTGCTGGCGCTCGACCGGATCATGGCCAACAGGCACGGCATGATTGCGTCCGTCGACGCACATGACACGCCGCTTTCGCGCATTGCCTCCGACCACCTGCCGCTGACGGCCTTCGTGCGTTTGGAACGTGTCTCCGATAACGCCTTGATGTCTCCGGCGTCGCAAAGCGTGTAGATTCAAAGTGGAACGCCCGGTTCTTCCGCGAGTTGATACGTCGAGTTCATGTCTTTGACTCGCAGGAGAATGAAATGAAGAAACTGATTTTTGCTTCCGTGTTGGCATTTGCCGCGACTGCTGCGGTCATCGCGCCAACGCAGGCCGCAAGTGTGATTATCCAGTCCGACGACAACAACCAGTATTCACCGGACGATCAGTCCGACAACGGCGAAATTGTCGTTCGCCGCCATCACCGGTATAACAACGATAACCAGTATGGTGACGATCAGAACGGCAGCGTTCAGTTCGGTGATTACCAAGGTGGCGAATATCGCCGCCACCACCGGCATCACCGCTGCCACATCGAATTGGTCAAGCACTGGCGCCATCACCACAGGGTGATCGAGGAGGTCCGCGTCTGCGGCTGATCCTGGTCAGACCAACCGGCCGGCGAAAGCCGGCTGGCTTCATTTGGGCGTGATCAGTTGACGAAATAGCGCTGCCACTCGAAGTCGGTGATGTTCGACGCCTGCCAGGCGTCGAATGCCGCCTGCTCGGCTCGCCGGCTCCCGGCATAATTGTCGCGGAAGGCCTCGCCGAAGGCATCGGCGCAGAAATCGGATGTGGCGAACGCCTCGATCGACGGCAGCCTGCTGATGCGCATGTAGCCAGTTGCCGCAGGCCATGGTCCAGACCGCGACCCTCAAGCTTGAGAATTGCCAACTCTCTCAGCGATCACAATCTGTCAACTTTTCGTTCAATGCCACCATCCCAGGGATTCGAACGCCCCTATATGGATGTTGCGGGCCACGAACCGCCGGCGATGACAGGATCACCGCGACACGACGGAGCGGATTGCCCGTGTCCGGAAAGCGATATCCATACCGGTTTTCCCGTTGAAGGGAGGCGCGACCATGCGCAATTTCACAACGAGGATCATAACAATCGCATCGCTACTGGCGGCGGTGCCGTTATCGAGTGCATACGCGGCACACCGCCACAGGGTCAAACCGCAGGCCATGTCTGTCGAGGCAAGAGCGGTCCTCGACCAGTTGCAGGGCGTGAAACAGGGGATTGTCGAGGCAAGGGATGCCAAGACGATCACCCCTGAGCAGGAGCACGATCTGATGATGAGGGCCGACAGCATCCATCGGTCGGCCACGGGCGGTGGCGCATACCAAGGTTTGCTCAGCCAGATCGAGAACCTGGATCAGCGACTGAAAGACGATTCAGGCGGCGGCTTCTACATCGGCGACGGCGCCGATGGCGGCTATTATCCCAACGGCTGACGCAGGCAGACAATGATCGCGCCTCCAGCGATTTTCGGGGGCGCCGGCTTTTCCGATGGGAGATAGAGAAGGCAAACATCTGCTGGACCGACGCGGCGTCTCCTATGCTCTGGTCATAGCAATCAGTTAGCACGCTGCGTCATGGACTGGCCGCTATCCGACAGGGCCTCTTCTCCAACTTTGGTACCCTCTGGACACAGCTGTGGAAGGCTGAAAAATGTGGACGCAACTCCGTGTTTGGAGTTGAATCGGAACATGAGGAGGATGGCGCTGAATCTGGAAGACATTGCCGGCCATCCGGCGCTGCATCGCTATGTTCAGGCACAGTCCCTGGCGCTGATCCGGATCTATGAAGAGAGCCCTCGGCTGGCTTCCATTTTCGCCACGCAGCAGCGTTGGCTGATGGGCCATGTCGGCCTTGCCATGCATTTCAGGCGCGACCCGAACGACCGCCGCAAGGAACTGACGGTATCGCGTTTCATCGAGTTCGTGCACCAGCACGCTGTGGCCAGCCGCAACACGGCGGACGCTTTCATCAAGGAGATGCTGCACTACCACATTGCTGAGTATGTGTCGGGCGGGGACGGCCGTACGCACCCCTTGCAGCCGACAGCGGCCACCGTGCAGACTTTTACCGGTTGGGTCCTTGCCCATCTGCAGACGCTGGATCATCTCGACGGTGGCGACAGGCTGGCCAGGTTCCTGGAGCGGCCCCAGATGGTTGCCAGGCTGCAGCCTCTGGTGGCGGACGGCCTGCTTGCCTCCAAGCCGGTGCGCGAGCCCAACCAGACCTTCTCCCTGTTCATCTGGCTCAACAATGGCGGCATCGTCATGGACTGGCTGATGTCGGGCATCGACCCCGATCATGCCGGCCTGGACCGGATTCCGACCAGCGTGGTTTCGATCGGAGATTTCGCCAAATGGCTGAAGCTCTCGCGGACCCACCTTGCCCGCAAGCTGCGCGCCGCCGAGGAACTCGGCAGCATCGGCTGGCTCGGCCAGCGCGGCCATTCGGTGATGTGGGTGTCGAGCACCTTCTACCAGGAGTACATGACCGTCCAGGCCGCCAAGCTGGCCATTGTCGATGCCGCCTTCGACGCCTGTTTTCCGCCGACTGGCTGAAATTGGGCCGGGGAGATTGCATCTGCGCAAGAAAATCGCCGCCCCTGCGTCCGGACACAGTAGCCAAAGGCTGAAAATGCGGTTGCGTCGTCGCAGCCGCGAGGCTGAATCGAAGCGTGGAGAGTGCTTGCCCGCCCAAGCCGTCGAGTTGGCTATCATCGATGCCGCCTTCGAGACGTGCCTGCCGCCGGCCGGTGCCGGCGATTGACTGCTGCCGGCGTTGTCGCATCCCGCGCGGGAGATGCGACAACGTGGAATGGTTTCCGCCGGGCGATCAGACCTCCGGCGTTCTCAGTCGATATCGAACGAAACGCCCTGGGCGAGCGGCAGCGCCTTGGAATAGTTCACCGTGTTGGTGGCGCGGCGCATATAAGCCTTCCACGCATCGGAGCCGCTCTCGCGGCCGCCGCCGGTTTCCTTTTCGCCGCCAAAGGCGCCGCCGATCTCGGCGCCCGAGGTGCCGATGTTGACATTGGCAATGCCGCAGTCCGACCCGTCGACGCCGAGGAAGCGCTCGGATTCCTGCAGGTCGCGGGTGAAGATCGACGACGACAGGCCGGCACCGACCGCATTGTGCTCGTCGAGCACGGCGTCGAAATCCGAATATTTCATCACATAGAGGATCGGCGCGAAGGTCTCTTCCGTGACCGGAGCCACCTGCTTCGGCATTTCGACCAACGCCGGATGCACATAATAGGCATCCGGATGACCATTCTCGACCCGCTTGCCGCCGGTCAGCTTGCCGCCATGGGCGGTGGCTTCCTTCAGCGCCTTCTGCATATTGTCGAAGGCCGCCTTGTCGATCAGCGGGCCGACCAGCGAAGCGGTCTCGAGCGGATTGCCGACCGATACGCTTTCGTAAGCCTTCTTGAGACGCGGAACCAACGTATCATAGACGCTGTCATGGACGAACAGGCGGCGCAGCGTCGTGCAGCGCTGGCCGGCCGTGCCCATCGCTCCAAAGGCAATCGCGCGCAGCGCCATGTCGAGATCGGCGGTCGGGCAGACGATACCGGCATTGTTGCCGCCAAGTTCCAGCACGGCACGGGCAAAGCGCTTGGCCAGCCGCGGGCCGACATCCCTGCCCATGCGGGTCGATCCGGTGGCCGAAACCAGCGCCACCTTCGGGTGATCGACCAGGATCTCGCCGACGGCGCGGTCGCCGATCAGCACCGGCGCCAAGCCTTGCGGTGCGTCCGCGCCGAAACGCTTGACCGCACGCTTGAAGATGGCCTCGCAGGCGAGCGCCGTCAGCGGCGTCTTCTCCGACGGCTTCCACACCACCGCGTCGCCGCAGACCAGCGCCAGGGCCGTGTTCCACGACCACACCGCGACCGGGAAGTTGAAGGCCGAAATGACGCCGACGACGCCAAGCGGATGCCAGGTTTCCATCATCCGATGGCCCGGGCGCTCGGTGGCGATGGTCAGGCCGTACAATTGCCGGGAGAGACCGACGGCGAAATCGCAGATGTCGATCATCTCCTGGACTTCGCCGAGGCCCTCGGACGGGATCTTGCCGACCTCGATCGACACCAGCCGCCCTAGCTCGGCCTTGTGCGTGCGCAGCTCCTCGCCCAGCAGCCGTACCAGCTCGCCGCGCCGCGGACCCGGCACCATCCGCCACGCCTGGAACGCCGTGTGCGCGGCATCGATGGTCTTTGCCGTCTCGGCCGGCGAGATCGTCTTTAGCGCCGCGATCTGTTCGCCCGTCACCGGGCTGCGCACGATCAGGTCGCCGCCGACAAGCGTCTCCTTGGCCACACCCAGTTTCGCCAGAAGCTCGGTTGTTTCCTTCGCTATCGTCATTTTTGTCCCTTTCAGATCCCGTCGCCATCATATGGCGCTGGGTCAAGCCTTCGCCGTGTCGCCCGCGTACCGAAAGGTACTTCAGGCACAGTCATGGCGTGGCATTACTCGTTTCAGGGAAGAATCGCCACCCCGGTATGGTCCAAGGTCGGCTGACACGATTAAGCCAGATGGGCAGACGGCGCTCAGTTTGCCTTTTTCGCCGGCGGGCGCACGGCACCGTCCTTCATCAGCCGATCGATATGCATGCGGATATGGGCCGCTTCCGCCGCTGTGTTTGCCAGCGCAATGGCACGGTCGAAGGCGACACGCGCCTCCTCGCCCCGGTCAAGCTGCATCAAAAGGCCACCCTTGAGGCCGAAGAAGTGGAAATAGCCGGAGAGCCGGTCCTCCAGCGGCTCGATCATGGCGAGCGCCTCTGCCGGACCACGCACCTTGGAGACCGCGACGGCCCGGTTGAGCGTGACCACCGGTGATGGCTGCATCTGCTCGAGCAAGCGGTAGAGCAGGTCGATCTCGTTCCAGTCGGTGTCCTCGGCCTTTTCGGCCCGCGCATGCAGCGCGGCAATAGCCGCTTGCACCTGATAGGGGCCGGGCTTGCGATGGCGCAGCGCCTTGTCGACAAGCGCCAGCCCCTCATCGATCATCTTGCGGCTCCACAGGCCGCGATCCTGATCCTCGAGCAGTACGATCTCGCCGCTCTCGTCAAAACGAGCCGGTGCCCGCGCATGCTGCAGAAGCAGCAGTGCCGCCAGCCCCATGATCTCCGGCTCGGTCTGGAACAGCCGCAGCAACAGCCGTGCCAGCCGGATCGCCTCCTCGCACAGCGGCGCGCGAGCCGGTGCCTCGCCGCTGTTGGTCGAATAGCCCTCGTTGAAGATCAGGTAGACCATGGCGGCGACAGCGGCGAGCCGTTCCGACCGCTCGACGGCGCCTGGGGTCTCGAACGGCACGCCGGCGTCCGCGATGCGCGCCTTGGCGCGGGTGATGCGCTGCTCCATGGCGCTTTCGCCGACCAGGAAGGCGCGCGCGATCTGCTTGACGGTGAGGCCCGAGACAATGCGCAGCGCCACCGCGATCTGCTGCGTTGCCGGCAGATCGGGATGGCAGCAGATGAACAACAGCCGCAGAATGTCATCGCGGTAATGCGCCCCGTCCAGCCGCTCGGCGATATCGCTCTCGGCGTCCTCCAGGTCGGAAATCTGGTCTTCCTCCGGCATCGGCGCCTGCTTGGCGCGCTTGCGCACCGCATCGATGCCGCTGTTGCGGCCGACAAAGATCAGCCAGGCCGCGGGGTCACGCGGAGGCCCGTTCTGCGGCCAGTTCTTGATGGCCCTGAGGCACGCATCCTGGAAAGCTTCCTCCGCCGTATCGAGATCGCGGAAATAGCGCAGCAGCGCGCCCATCGCCTGCGGACGGGCGGCGCTGATCGCCGAGCTGATCCAGGCGAGTTCGGTCATGCGGAAACCTTGGTGGGGTTGAAGACGGAGACCGGCCGAATCTCATAGGAGCCGCCACTCGGATTGACCTCGGAAAGCTCGCGAGCGAACTCCACGGCCTCATCGAGATCGGCGCATTCGAGCGTGTAGAAACCGAGGAACTGTTCCTTGGTTTCGGCAAACGGCCCGTCGATGACAACCGATTCGCCCTTGACTTTTCTCAGCGTCGTCGCCGCCGTGGTCGGTAAAAGCCGCGCCACCGGGCCAAGCCGGCCGGCCTTGGCATACTTGTCCTGGACGTCGAGGAGATTAGCCATGACCTCGTCGTCCTGAGCCTTGCTCCAGGAGCAGACGACGTCTTCGGAAGCATAGCAGAGGATTGCGTAGAGCATGGCTGGTCCTTTTCTCTGTCAAAGGACGAAACAGTAAGACCGATCCCGACACGACGTCGATAAAAAAATCCCGATGCCGTGGATTTGACGGCGGCCGGTGGTCGCTAGTCAGCTTTCGCGCATCTTCAGCCATCGCAGCACGAGAACTTCCTCGTCATCGAGACCATCGATCGCGCGCTTGCGCTTGTTGGCCTGAGCCATTTCGTCCAGCAATCGCCCCTCTGACCAGGCGTCGAAGACCTGCGGATGGATGTAGCATTTGCGGCAGACGGCGCGCGTGTTGCCCAGCCGCTCGGCAACCTTGTCGATGACGCTGTTCATCACCCGCTTTTGCTGCGCCTGGCTTTGCGGCAATTCCGTCTGTGCAAACAGCGAGGCTGCATGGATGGTGCCGCCCCATGTGCGGAAATGCTTCGAACTGAATGCATCCCCTAAGGCCTCGCGGATATAGCGGTTGACGTCCTCGGAACGGACCGGCCGCCTGCCGCCGTCCTCAGCGAGATACTGGAAAAGCTTCTGGCCAGGCAGGTCCTGCGCGCCACGCACGATTCCAGCGATGCGGCGGTCGATCAGCTTCAGCTTCCACTCCTTGCCGGACTTGCCCTTGAAGGCAAACCGAAGGCTTGAGCCGACGATATCGACGTGGCGGTCGCGCAATGTGGTCAGCCCGAAACTCTTGTTTTCGCGGGCGTAGGCGGCATTGCCGACCCGGATCATCGTGTTGTCGAGCAGCCAGACGACCGTGGCGACGACACGCTCGAGCGGCAGGCCACGACGGCGCAGATCGCTGTCGATCCTGCGCCGCAGGTTCGGCAGGCTTTCGGCGAAGGCGACAAGGCTCGAATATTTGGCGCTGTCGCGTTCTTCGGCCCATTGGGGATGGTAGCGGTATTGCTTGCGTCCGCGCTCGTCCCTACCCGTTGCCTGGATGTGGCCGTCGGCTTCGGGCGAAATCCACACATCCGTCCAGGCCGGCGGAATGACGATCGCATCGATGCGCGCCCTGATAGGGTCCGGAACCACCCGCCCGTCCGGCCCCTTGTAGGAAAACCCCTTGCCTGTCTTCAGTCGCCGAATACCGGGCTCGGCATCGCTGACATAGGTAAGCGACGCATGATCGGCCGAGCTTTGCACCCCGTTCTTCGGCTCGCTACTTTTCGGCCCAGCATCTTCCTCAGCCGAGCGGCTGGGCGACAATCCGGATTTTTGCAGCATGTCAGCTCCACGCAAATATCCGTAGATAAGCTACTGGCCGATTGCTGGTTCCACTCGCGTCCGAAAAGCCTGTGCGACGATATAGTGTCGGTCCCGGCGGAACTGGCGCACCTACAGAGCGCCCTGTAGCTGGATCAACGACGCGGACAAACGCCGCCGCGCTGCGAGCTGGAACTTGTAGCGCAGACAGCGCCAGGCTTCCGAGCGCCGCTTTGGGGCTGCCGCGGCCACCGCCAGGAAGCGTGCCGCGGTGTCCAGATCGCCGCGCGCATAGTGGACCCGGGAGATCTTGAGGGCGACAAGCCCTTCCCTGGCCTTGAGCGCCGAGATCAGGATGTTACAGTCGGTAAGCGTGCGCAATTGTCGGCGCCAATCCAGGAAGCGCCTTACCGGATTGATCGCAAAGCGGTCGCCGGAACGTTCCGGCGAAACCTCGCAGACCATGACGGGTTGCGAAACCATGGCCAGCGATGCCTTGCTCATCAGCCGCGCCCAGAACAGCGTATCATGTCATAGGCCAATCCGACCGGGAATCTCGTCTCGCCGATCAGGGATCGGGATTCCAGAACGCTGCCCACGGCGACCGAATGTATGTCGCCTTTCGCATAGGCCGAAGCATTTGCCAAGCACACGGCCCGATAGCCGTTTGGCACCTTGATCTGTCGATCCTGGCCGTTCACCCTTCGCCGGTAGGCGCTTACGATCATATCGGCTTTAGGCTGCTCCTCCACCTGCCGGAGCAGCAAGCGCAATCCGCCTTGCAGGTGCAGGTCGTCGGCGTCGATCGGGTATATCCAGAGATGGACCGCCTCCGCCAGCGCCACATTGCGAGCACCGCCGGCATCGCGGCAACTGGCCGGCAGCACGCGCAACGGCAACGACCGTTCCGCCGCGGCCTGCCGCGCCACGGCCGCCGTGCCGTCTGTCGATGCATCGTCGACCAGCAGTATCTCGCCGATGATGTCGGCCTCGCTGCGAAGCGTTGCCGTGATGGTCGCCGCCGCGTTGCAAGCAGGAATGACGACACTGATCGCTCTCAATTACAAAACCCCGCGCCTCGCGCTTGAGGATACAATTTGGGAATTATCCCCTTGACGTACGTACGGTGATTGCCCTATATTGAGGGCATGAGCAAGAGCAAATCCCCACTGTTTTCGGTTCGCGACTTCTTCGCCCGGTTTCCGGACGACGATGCCTGCCTGAACCACATCATGGAAGTCCGCTTCGGCATGAAGCATCCGTGCCGGAAGTGCCTGAACGTTGCCACGTTCCATCGCCTTTCCAAGGTCCGTGCGTTCGCTTGCTCGCAGTGCGGTGATCATGTTCATCCGACTGCCGGCACCGTGTTCGAAGATACCCGTACGCCGCTGCAATCGTGGTTCTATGCCATCTATCTGTTCGTCACGACGCGCCACGGCGTTTCCGGTAAAGAACTCCAGCGCCAGCTTGGCGTGACCTACAAGACCGCCTACCGCATGGGCATGAAAATCCGCGAGCTTATCGGCTCACTTCAGAACTTTGACATGCTGCAAGGCCACGTCGAAATGGATGAGGCCTATGTGGGCGGCTATCGTCCTGGCACACGCGGTCGCGGCGCCGCCGGCAAGACCATCGTCATGGGCATGAAGGAACGTGGCGGCGACATGCGCGCCGTGGTGATCCCGGACGTAAAGAAGGCTACGCTTCGTGACGTGACGCTTCGCAACGTCAAGCCCGGATCTGCCGTCTCGACCGACGAACTCATGTCTTACGGTTTATTGGAAGGCGACGGCTACAAGCACGGCACCGTGACGCACTCGCAAAAGGATTGGTCGCACTACGATTGGCGGGATGGGGAAACCTATTCGACAAACCATGTCGAAAGTTTTTGGGTTCTGTTCAAGCGGTCGGTTCGCTCGACGCACATTCACGTGTCGTCAAAGCACATGCACCGCTATCTGGACGAGTTCACTTTTCGGTCGAACCATCGCCAGATGCAGAACGCGATGTTCGATCTGATTGTGGCTCGTGTTTGATGACTTTGGCTGCTGCCGACAAGAAGTCGGCCTCCCTCACCGGACCAACACCAGCCTCTTCTTGCTGGCGGACGAAGTCGGCCAAGCGGCCCGTCTTCTGCGCCTCCGATAAGGTTAACATCATGTGTCCTTTTACAGTTGCCATCCTGCGATGATAGCACGTAACCTATATAAGCGCGAACTTCGGGAGGGTTTGATGTCCGTAGCCCTGCGTCTGGTGAGGCTTCTGCGCCGCTTGCCGCACTCCAGATCGTTCGACAAACACTTGACCGATTGCGCGGCGCTGGAGACGATATACCGGGTCTCATACCCGGCGATGCCAGCGCTTTCGATGTCGCACGTCCTGCGCCTTGTTCCTCTCCCAAGCTTCTACCCGTCCAGCCCGCATCCAATGCATGAGCGCGTCGACGCTACCGTGATCGCTTATGACTTCGTCCGGCGCCGGCTGGATGAAAAACCTCTCGACGCTGCCTAGCTCCTGCAATCGGATCAAATCGTTCCAGAGCCGCGAGGCAAGGTCGTGCAGTGTCTCGTCTGTCACAATCACATAGGCGATGTTGCGCTTTGCGTGCATACCAGGCTTGCACCATCGCTTGACGAATGACAGCACCTCGCGGGTCAAGCGCGGCGTGTCCTCGATGTCATACTTCGTAATGACCTGCAGAATGAATACCGAATGCGGCATAGGGGCATCCTTGCGGGCTGCCCAGCGGCGCCCGACATTCTTCATTGGCATACAAATGATTTGTTGGTATAAAGGTGCCCGCCGGGGCACCGTGGCTACGCCACGTTAACCGGCGGGGCTTTAGTCAGTCCAATAACACCATAGGCTTCGCGGCCCTTACCGCTTCCTAGCTTGTGTTCTGTGTCACGACCGCCGGCAAGCTAAGACGTGACACACTCGATCCTATCTTGAGAAGAGCGACGTGTTCGGCCTGAACACGTCCCTCTTTCATGCCTCCCCGATGTGGATTTCTCCCTCGCCGCCCTCGTAGATCATGTCGAAGGCACTCGCTGCTAACCTCAGCCACTTCACGCGCATCTGCATCCTGAACTCGGTTCCGGGCTCGGGAAGTTCCTTGAGCAAGCCTTGAATGAAGGGGTGGTATCCGTCGCCACCGTCGCCGTTCTTACGTTTTAGGGCCAGCGGATGCTGATCTGCCGTAAGTGGCTCCGGCGCATCGCCCTCAGACGGCGGCGTGGCGTTGAAGCTCCCGACCACGGGGCGGATTAGTCTGTCGTTACCATGCTCAAAGTACCCGGCAATGCGGCCATTCCGGTCGAATGCGTGACGCGCCCTGTCTGCCTGCTTCGGGGCTACGCCGTACCCGACGAAGGCGCGCTCAAGGGCCAAAGGCCGCGGCGGAAGTTGCTTGTTCCGATAATCGTCGTAAACCCTCCGGTAGAGAGGCACGTTCAGAAAGGCGTCTGCGAGGGCTGGCTTCTTTCGGGCTTCATCAACTATCGCGAAGCCAAGGTCTGTCAGCGTATACTTGTTCGCTACAGTTTCGATGACGCCGAACATGCGCGCCGTCGCGATCTTAAGGCGAAAGTTTCCGCTGTTCGGCTGCTGCTTCATAAAGCCTGCGAGTTGGTCGATATCGGCGGGATGGCCGCCTGCTGCGATCAGCGCGTTAGCGACAGCTGCGGCGTCATTTAGATCGCCGTAGGGGAACTGAATTGTGGATTGCTCACGGGACTGACGGTCCGCCTGCTTGGGCGGAACGGACTGTGCAGGCTTGTTCGCTTCATCGGCCATCGCCGCCTCCGTATCCCCGAAAGGGACAAACCACGTCCCGGATCAGGACGCGCGGCGACTCCAATACTCTCGCTTCAGCGGCGAGTCCATCCCTAGTCTGGATTTTTATGA
Source organism: Mesorhizobium sp. Root102 (assembly GCF_001425625.1). GTDB lineage: Bacteria > Pseudomonadota > Alphaproteobacteria > Rhizobiales > Rhizobiaceae > Mesorhizobium. The sequence goes on from NZ_LMCP01000003.1 coordinate 105,851, forward strand.
GAATTCTGCATCTATCCCCAGAACATCACCGGAACATGGCCGTAGCTGTCAAGGCTTGCCGGAAATGGGGACGCGTACATCAATTCCGCCAAGAGTCTGAGTCAATTGGTCGCATGCCGTTAAAGCTTCCTTAACCATATGATTCTGTTATGGTTTTGCCTTAACGGAGGGCGAATCGCCTTGGACGCGACCTATAATCTCAACGGCGGCTTTAAGCCGACCATGAAGCGGTTCGCCGATTTGGCTGGCCCGGACTACTTCCCGACACCAGCATGGGCGACACACGCCCTTATGGAAAACGAGAAATTCGTCGGCGAGATATGGGAGAGCGCCTGCGGCGACGGCGCAATGTCTCGCGTGCTGGAAAGCCGCGGCAACCCTGTCCGGAGTTCGGACCTCTTTGACCGGGGCTTCGGCACGGCTGGTATTGACTTCAACACGGCCACGACGCCGGCAGACAACATCGTGACCAATCCGCCGTACAACAGCGCTGAGAGCTTCGTACGATCTGGCGTGAAGCTGGCGCGGAACAAGTTTGCATTGCTTCTCAGGCTTGCCTTCCTAGAGGGTGCAAACCGCGCCAATACGATCTTCGCAGAGTGCCCGCCGGCTCGCGTCTGGGTGTTCAGCGAGCGGATCACGTTCTACCCAGCCGGGGCCGTGCAAGCAGGATCCGGCACGACAGCATATGCCTGGTTCGTCTGGGACAAAGGCGCCCCGGCCCAAACAGAATTGAAGTGGTTCAGGCCGGGTTACAAGGCACAGTTCTCTAAGGTCGTTTAAAGCCCCTAGGGATAGCAATCAAATGCCCGTCATGGATTAGATTGCCGGGCTGCTTTTTGTGAGATTTGATGTTTCGAACTATCTGAGAAAAACGATCGTCATTTCGACCGTCTAGCTGTTCTTCGTCGTCGGCGTTTAGCGGAATGCGCTTCCGCAACTCTGAAATCAACCTTGTAGTGGTGATCTGACGACCGGGCTGCGCATCTACGACTGCCAGCACATCCGGCCCAATATCTGCTTCGCCCACTCTTCCCGGTTTCTTTGCCATTTCTTCCCCTCCCGTTAGGTGGGGGAGAATGACTCGGAACTGCGGTTCAGGCAAGTACGTATCTCAAGGGGATAATTCCCTACAATTTTCGTCCACCTTGAAATGAATGCAGATTAGCGATCACGTCGTTGTTTGAGAGTCTTGTCTGCCAGCAATTGCAGCGGATGCTTTCAGGTCTTTTCGAGCACGACTGGAATGACGTCGACAGCTTGCTCGCCGACCTGTCCCCCCGTTGTCTTGAGCACGCCGACGATCGGCGCCACGTCCGAATAATCACGGCCGTAACCGACGGTGATATGGTCGTTACTGGCCCGCATGCCGTTGGTCGGATCGAATTCCTGCCAGCCGGCATCGCGCCCGCACCAGACCTTGACCCAGGCATGCATGGCATCGGCGCCTTCCAGCCGGGGTTTGCCCTTAGGCGGGATGGTGCGCAGGAATCCGCTGACATAACCCGCCGGAATGCCCAGACCGCGCAGGCCGGCGATCATGATGTGCGAAAAGTCCTGGCAGACGCCGCGCTTCAGCTTGAAGGCATCGCTAGCTCGGGTTCGCACCGTGGTCGCTTCGCCGTCATAGGTAAAATCGCGATGGATCCGATTGCACAGGTTCATGGCCGTGCCGGCGGCGGAGCCGGCGATGCTGTCCCGTGCGTAGGTGGTGATCGCAGCATCGATACCGGCGTGAGTGCTGGCCGTCAGAAAATGGTGCGGTGCGTCAGGCGCCAGCGACCGCACCGCGGCTAGTTCCTGCCTGAGCCGGCCGATATCGGGCGACACGTCGAGCCCGGGCTCGGGCCGCGACACCGATATGCGTGCGCTCATCCTTATGTCGAGCGCGTCATGCGCATCGCGAAAGGCGATCGAGGTGACGTTGTTGCCGAAGAAATCTGAGAAGTCGGAGCGCTCGTTGGGCGCCGGTGCAAAGGACAGAGATGCGGCGATGACGCGCTGCACGCCGGAAATCGTCGACGGCAGCACGTGGATCTGATGGCGGCCGCCGCCGGCCGCCGCGGCATAGTCGTAGTGGAGATGAAGCCTGATGTCGTAAAGCATGCTTTATCCAAAATAGGCTTTGGCGAGGCTGTTGTAGAGGCCGCCGATTTCGTAGGCGAGCTCGTCCAGCGCCTTTGCCGTCATGTCCGAAGGCTCCTTGATGGCGATCTGGGTGTTGAGCTGCAGGATCTCTTTCGCCGCCGGCGACATGTGCCCCTCGCCGCCGACCAACGGCAACAGGCCGATCTCGGCCTTCAGCCTTTCGAGCTGGAACAGGATGGAGCGCGGATTGAGCGGATCGAGCGCCAGCAGGTCGATCACCGTGTGCCGGCCGGCCTGCACCGGATATTGCCGGCGGTGGGTCATCACGCTGTCGCCGATCTCCAGCATCATGTCGAGCGCGCCGTCCGGCGCCTTGGCGCTGGTCAGCCGCGACAGGGTGCGGGCGATCTGGATGCCGCGCTCCAGCCGGCGGCCGATCTCGAGGAAACGCCAGCCGGCGAAGCGGTACATGTTCTCGTGCAGCAAGCCGGAAAAGCCGGCGAGCTTGCGCAGGATGACCGTCATCGCCCGGGTCGCGTCGTCGCCGGGCGCCACCGTCGTTGCAAACTGATGGATGGTCTTCGACAGGTCCTTCAGGGCCAGCCAGCCATCGGGCGAGAAGCGGTCGCGGATCTGCCCGGCGCTGTAGACCGCGCTGTCGAGCGTGCCGATCAGCCCCGACGGGATCGCCGCCTCGACGTCGACACCGAACGGTTCGAGATAATCCCTGATGTCGGCGAGCAGCGGCATGTCCGGGTCGGAGGTCTCGGCCAGCCGCACATGATAGGCGCGCAGGATGCGCACCGTGTCTTCCGACCGCTCGATGTAACGGCCGAGCCAGGTCAGGTTCTCCGCCGCGCGGCTGGGCAGGCTACCAGGCCTAGTGCGGGCAAAGCTGTCGCCTTCTTGCGGCAACAGCGTCTCGCGCTCTACCGGTTTGTCGCTGACAACCCAGACATCCGCTGCCTGGCCGCCACGCTGCATCGCGATCGCCGTCGGGTCGAGCGACAGGCCGACGCGGGCAAAACCGCCCGGCATCACCGTCCAGCCGTCCGGCGTGCGCGCCAGATAGACGCGCAGGCTCGCCGGCCGCGGCTCCAGCCAGCCGCCGACATAGACGGGCGTCGTCGAAAGCGTCACTGCTTCCTGGCCGACGAAGTCACCGCCATAGCGTTCGATGCGCGCCACCAGCTTCGCCCGCTCGCCGGCGGACAGCGCCGAGCCGAGCTTCGTCTGTTCGTCATCCTCGAAGGCAAGTCTCGTCGACAGCGCCGGCCCGATAACCATGCGATCGATATTGGCCAGCACATGCGCGCGTTCGGTTGCTTGCCCACACCACCATGTCGCGACACTTGGCAGCAGCAATTCCTCGCCCCGCAAGGCACGCGAAATCTTCGGCAGGAAGGCGAGCAGCGCGCGCGTCTCCATCAGACCGGAGCCCAGCGCATTGACCGTCGCAACCGCGCCATGGCGGATCGCCTCGACCAGGCCCGGCGTGCCGATCTGCGAATCCGCGCGCAGTTCGAGCGGGTCGGCGAAGGCGGCATCGAGCCGCCGCCACAACACGCTGATCGGCATCAGGCCGGAAACCGTGCGAACCATGAGCCGGCCGCCTGAAACGGTCAAATCCTCGCCTTCGAGCAGCATGATGCCGAGATACCGGGCGATATAGGCGTGTTCGTAATAGGTTTCGTTGAGCGGCCCCGGCGTCAGGATGGCGGCGCGGCCGTCGGTTTCCTTGGCCATGCCGATCAGCGCATCGCGAAAACGGCGGAAAAAGCCCGCAAGGCGATGCACATGCATCTCGCCATAGATGTCGGACAGCGCGCGTGTGGTGGCGACGCGGTTTTCCAGCGCAAAGCCGGCGCCGGACGGCGCCTGGGTGCGATCGCCCAGCACCCACCACTGGCCATCAGGCCCGCGGCCGAGCTCGAAGGCGCAGAAATGCAGGAAATGGCCACCGGCCGGCCTGGTGCCAACGACTGGCCGCAAATATTCCGGACTGGCCGCGATCAGTCCCGCCGGCAGGATACCTTTTTCGACCAGCCGGTTGGGCCCGTAGATATCGGCAATGGTTTCCTCGAACAGCTCGGCGCGTTGCACGAGGCCGGCGCTGATCGCAGCCCACTCGCTCTCCTCGATGAGAACCGGGACATGCGCCAGCGGCCATTCGCGCTCATTGGCGCCAGCCTTGTCGTAGACGCGGTAGTAGACGCCGGCATCACGCAGATATTGGTCGGCGCGGGCGAAACGCTGGCCGAGCTTTTCAGGCCCCAACTCGTCGAGCGCTTCGATGAAGTGCCTCCAGACCGGGCGGGGATTGCCTGACGCATCGACCATCTCGTCGACGACGCCGTCGATCGGCTGGTAGTGCTCCAGCAGGCTGTGTATCTGCGGCTTGCCGCGTACCCTCTTGTGATTCCCCTTTGCCATCGCTGATCAGAGTCTTGCCGGCCGCCGAAGGTCAAGGGTCATAGGGAAATCTTCCGCCGGTTGTTCCTCACGCAGTACATAGGCGGATGGCGTATGACCGCGCGGCTCGAAGCGGGCGAGCCGCCGGGCCTCCGCCTCGTTGCCATTGACCGGGAAGGTGTCGTAGTTGCGGCCGCCAGGGTGGGCGACATGGTAGACGCAGCCGCCGACCGCCCGGCCCGACCAGCGGTCATAGATATCGAACACCAGCGGTGTGTTGACCGGCAATGCCGGATGCAGGCCCGATGCCGGCTGCCAGGCCTTGAAGCGCACGCCCGCCACCGCGACCTCTCTGTTGTCCGTGACCTTCATCGGCACGATACGGCCGTTGCAGACCACCGCATGGCGTTCCGGATTGAGACCTTCGGTCTTGACCTGCAGCCGTTCGACCGAGGAATCGACGAAGCGCACGGTGCCGCCGATCGCGCCCTGCTCGCCCATGACATGCCAGGGTTCGAGCGCCTGCCGCAGTTCCAGCTTGATGCCGGCGTGCTGAACCTCGCCGCAGAACGGGAAGCGGAATTCGAGCTGTGCGTCGAACCATTCGGGCCTGAATTCGAATCCGTTGAGCTTGAGGTCGTCGAGCACGTCGAGAAAATCGGCCCATACATAGTGCGGCAGCATGAAGCGGTCATGCAGCGACGTGCCCCAGCGCACGAAGCGCCCGTCGAGCGGGCTCTTCCACGCGCGGGCAATGATCGCCCTAACAAGCAGTTGCTGCGCGAGGCTCATACGCGCATTGGGCGGCATTTCGAAGCCGCGGAACTCGACCAGCCCCAGCCGGCCGGTCGGTCCGTCCGGCGAGAACAGCTTGTCGATGCAGATTTCCGAACGGTGCGTATTCCCGGTGACGTCGGTCAACAAATTGCGGAACAGCCGGTCGACCAGCCACGGCAAGGGAGCCGCGCCCTGGTCCGGATGCGGCACCTGCGCCATCGCGATCTCGAGTTCGTAGAGCGAGTCGTGACGCGCCTCGTCGAAGCGCGGCGCCTGGCTGGTCGGGCCGATGAACAGGCCCGAGAACAGGTAGGATAGCGAGGGACGCCGCTGCCATTGCAGCACCAGGCTCTTCAAAAGGTCCGGCCGGCGCAGGAACGGGCTGTCATTGGGCGTCGCGCCGCCGACCACGACATGGTTGCCGCCGCCAGTGCCGGTGTGGCGGCCGTCGATCATGAACTTGTCGGCGCCAAGCCGCGTCTGCCGCGCCTCCTCGTAGATCGCCGTCGTCGTCGCCACGCAATCCTGCCAGTTGGTCGCCGGATGGATGTTGACCTCGATGACGCCGGGATCGGGCGCCACGCGGATAACGTTGAGGCGCGGATCATGCGGTGGGCCATAGCCCTCGATGTGCACGGGAAGACCGATCGCCTTTGCCGCGTTCTCGGCCGCCGCGACCAATTCCAAATAATCTTCCAGAGCCTCGACCGGCGGCATGAAAACGCACAGCCGCCCGTCGCGCGGCTCGACCGAGAGTGCGGTGCGCACAGCGCCGCCGATCTCGGTGATCTCTTGCTCGACCCGGTCCTGCTGGCCGGTCGCCGCCGTGAAGGACACCGCCTGCTGACGGCGCGCCATCTCATCGGCGCCTTCCAGTTCGGCCGGCGCCGGCTCGGCCAGTATGGCTTCACGCGCAGGCAGCGGGCCGCGTGGCAGTGACGGATCGACCGGCACGATGTAGGGGAATTGCTCCGGCGGCACATAGGGCAATGTACCCAGCGGCAGGCGATAGCCGACCGGTGAATCGCCCGGCACGAGGAACAGCCGGCCACGCCGCGTCTTCCATATTTCCGAGCGCCAGCGTGGTCCCGACGCCTGGCTGTTCCAGCGCTGAACGGGAAGCACGTAGCCGGACGGTTTGGTCAGCCCGCGTTCGAACACCTTCGCCATGCGGCTGCGTTCTTCCGGATCCTCCAGCTTGGAGTTGGAGGGATCGACATTGTCCGGCAGCTTGCCTTCCTTAAGCAGCCATTCGGCCGGATCCTCATAGGCTTCGCTGACCATGGCCTTGTCGATGCCAAGTTCGCCGGCGATCGCGGTGAGCAGGCTTTCGGCCTGCTTCGGCCCGATATCGGCCTCACTCTTTTCGCGCGCGATCAGCGACGGATCGCTCCACACCGGCTGGCCATCGGCCCGCCAGTAGAGCGAAAAGGTCCAGCGCGGCAGGCTTTCGCCCGGATACCATTTGCCCTGGCCGTAATGGAGAAAGCCGCCGGGCGCAAAACGCTGGCGCAGCTTCCGGATCAGGGCATCGGCCTTCTCGCGCTTGGTCGGGCCGACGGCAGCGGTGTTCCACTCGGCCGACTCGAAATCGTCGATCGACACGAAGGTCGGCTCGCCGCCCATGGTCAGCCGCACATCGCCGGCCGCGAGTGCTGCATCCACCTTGTTGCCCAGCGCATCGAGCGCTTGCCAGCTTTCATCGGAGAATGGCTTGGTGATGCGCGGATGCTCGGCGATGCGGTCTACCCGCATCTCGAAACCGAACTCGACATTGGCGAAGCTCGCCATGCCGGAAATCGGTGCTGCGTTGCGGAAATGCGGCGTGGCGGCGAGCGGCACATGGCTTTCGCCGGTGAGCAGGCCCGAGGTCGGATCGAAGCCTATCCAGCCGGCACCGGGAAGATAGACCTCGCACCATGCATGCAGATCGGTGAAGTCGACCGCGGTTCCCGGCGGGCCGTCGAGCGCGACGAGATCCGGCTTGAGCTGGATCAGGTAGCCGGAAACGAAGCGCGCGGCGATGCCGAGATTGCGCAGGGTCTGCACCAGCAGCCAGCTTGAATCCCGGCACGATCCCTTGGCGGCGGCCAGCGTTTCCTCCGGCGAGAACACGCCGGTTTCCATGCGCACGATATAGGCGATCTCACGTTGCAGCCGGGCATTGAGGTCGACGAGGAAATTGACGGTGTTCTTCGGGCTGGTGTCGATGGTTTTCAGGAAGGCCGACAGCAGCGGCCCGGCCGGCTCGGGCGTCCGGTAGATCGTCAGATCATCGCGTATCTCTTCCGGGTACTCGAACGGAAACGTCTCGGCCGATGGCTCGACGAAGAAATCGAACGGATTGTAGACCGTCATGTCGGCGACGAGGTCGACCTCGATCTTCAACTCGGTCACCGGTTCGGGAAAGACGAAACGGGCAAGGAAATTGCCGTAGGGATCCTGCTGCAGATTGACGAAGTGGTTCGCCGGCTCGACCTTGAGCGAATGGCTGAGCACCTTGGTGCGCGAATGCGGTGCCGGCTGCAGCCTGATGATCTGGGGCCCGAGAACCACAGGCCGATCGTATTTGTAGTGGGTCAGGTGATAGACGGCTGCCAGAATTGCCATGGTGCCCCGGAAGTCGGCGTTTCAATCCGCCGAACCCTGACACATCTGGCGACCATTCTCCAAGCAGAGATGTTGCGGTGCACCTAATTTAAGCAGCTACCGCTCCGCCTTAAAAGAACGCCTGTATCCCGGTCTGCGCTCGTCCCAGGATCAACGCGTGCACGTCGTGCGTGCCCTCATAGGTGTTCACGGTCTCCAGGTTCTGCGCGTGGCGCATGACGTGATAGCCGATCTGGATGCCGTTGCCGCCATGCATGTCGCGGGCTTGGCGAGCGATATCCAGCGCCTTGCCGCAATTGTTGCGCTTGACGATCGAGATCATTTCCGGCGCCATCTTGCCTTCATCCAGCAACCGCCCGACACGCAGGCTAGCCTGCAACCCCAGCGCGATCTCGGTCTGCATGTCGGCGAGCTTCTTCTGGTAGAGCTGCGTGCCGGCCAGCGGCTTGCCGAACTGCTTGCGATCAAGGCCGTACTGGCGGGCGCGGTGCCAGCAATCTTCCGCGGCACCCATCGAGCCCCAGGAAATGCCGAAGCGGGCCCGATTGAGGCAGCCGAACGGGCCTTTCAGCCCGGAAACATTGGGTAGCAGCGCGTCCTCGCCAACCTCGACGCCTTCCATCACCACTTCACCGGTGATCGACGCCCGCAGCGACAGCTTACCGCCGATCTTCGGCGCCGAAAGCCCCTTCATGCCCTTTTCCAGCACGAAACCGCGGATCTCGTCCTTGCCGTTCTCGCCCTTCAACTTCGCCCAGACGACGAACACATCGGCGACCGGCGAATTGGAAATCCACATCTTCGAGCCGGAGAGCCTGTAGCCGTTGGCGGTCTTCTCGGCGCGCGTCTTCATGCCGCCCGGGTCGGAGCCGGCATCCGGCTCGGTCAGGCCGAAACAGCCGATCCACTCGCCGCTGGCAAGCTTGGGCAGATACTTCTTGCGCTGTTCGTCCGAGCCATAGGCATAGATCGGATACATCACCAGCGACGACTGCACTGACATCATCGAGCGATAGCCGGAATCGACGCGCTCCACTTCACGCGCCACCAGCCCGTAGGTCACATAATTGGCGCCAAGCCCGCCGAATTCCTCGGGGATATTGATGCCGAGCAGGCCGGCCTCGCCCATTTCGCGGAAGATCGCGGTGTCGAAGGTCTCGTTGAGATAGGCGTCCTCGATCCGGGGCGCCAGCTTGTCGGCGGCGAAGGCCGCCGCGCCGTCACGCACCATGCGCTCGTCTTCCGAAAGCTGGTCCTCGATCAGGAACGGGTCTTCCCAGACGAATGCATTCTTGTCGGCGGCCATGACGTTCTCCCAAACCATGCATGTCCCCAAAAATATTCAGCGGCTTGGGATGACAGGCATCAAGCAAAATCTTGGCCCGGCTTATCGGCCTGTGCCTCGAAAAAATCAAACGAAATTGCTTCACCGATCAATGAGCGTTAGGAATGAATCATGAGTGTCCAGCGCCGCCTTTTGCCCAACATCAGCGCCCTTGCCGCCTTCGAGGCGGTGGCTCGGCTTGGCAGTTTCACCGCCGCCGCCCAGGAGCTCGATCTGACCCAGGGCGCGGTCAGCCGGCAGATCAGATTGCTGGAAGATCAGTTTGGCCGCCGGCTGTTCGAGCGCGATAGCCGCAATGTCAGGCTGTCGGCATCGGGCGAAATCTACGCCGAGGCGGTGCGTTCAGCGCTTGGCCAGTTGCGTGACGCAGCTCTTGGATTGATGAGCAATCGGCATAGTGGCATCCTGAACCTTGCCATTTTGCCGACCTTCGGCACGCGCTGGCTGATGCCGATGATCCCCGATTTCGTCGAAAACAACCCTGACATCACCATCAACTTCGTCACCCGCGTTGGCCGCTTCGACTTCGCCCGTGAGCGGCTGGATGCCGCCATCCACTATGGGCTGCCGGACTGGCCGGAGGCCGACTCGACACTGCTAGTGCGCGAAACGGTGGCCCCGGTCGTGTCGCCCGAATTCCTCGCCGGCCGCGCAATCGCCACACCGGCCGACATCGGCCGCCTGCCCCTGTTGCATATGGCGACCCGCCCTGGCGCCTGGACCGAATGGTTCGAGCATCAGGGCCTGAGCGCACCGACGGGACCCGGCATGCAGTTCGAACAGTTCGGCACCGCTGCCCAGGCCTGTATAGCTGGGCTCGGCGTGGCGCTGTTGCCGTTGATCCTCATCGCGGGCGAATTGCAGCGCGGCCAGCTTGTACTTGCGCCCGGCCAGCCCATGCAAAGCCGCAGCGCCTATTATCTCGTCGTCCCGCACGACAAGCGCGGCCATCCGCCGGTGGCAAGTTTCCGCGACTGGCTGCTGGGCCAGGTTGAGAAGGAACCGGCTGTTCTGGCTTGGTAGCTACTTCCGCTTCAGCGCATCCGCCAGTGCCGCGCCGAACGCACCTTGCTGCGCTGGGCGCTCCGGCTGGCGCTGCGGCGCCGGCGAACGCGGCGTGCCGCCACCATTGTCGCGCGGTCCGCCGCGTGGTGCGCCACCCTCGCCGCTATCCTTGCGCATGGAGAGCGCGATGCGCTTGCGCTTGATGTCGACATCGACGACCCGCACCTTGACCACGTCGCCGGCCTTGACCACCTCATGCGCGTCCTTGATGAACCGGTCGGCCAGCTGCGAGACATGCACCAACCCGTCCTGATGGACACCGATATCGACGAAAGCGCCGAAGGCGGCGACGTTGGTAACGGTGCCTTCGAGCAGCATGCCGGGCTTCAAATCCTTGATGTCGTCGATGCCGTCGGCGAAGGTCGCCGTCTTGAACCCGGGGCGCGGATCGCGGCCGGGCTTTTCCAGCTCCGCCAGTATGTCGCGCACCGTCGGTAGGCCGAAACGTTCGTCGACGAAGACGCGCGGATCGAGCGCCTTGAGCGCGGCGCTGTCGCCCATCAGCGAGCGCACATCACGCCCGCAGGCGGCGACGATCTTCTTCGCCACGCCATAGGCTTCGGGATGCACCGACGAGGCATCGAGCGGCTCGCTGCCATTGGCGATGCGCAGGAAGCCGGCGGATTGTTCGAACGCGCGAGGTCCGAGGCGGGGAACCTTCAGCAAGTCCTTCCGGCTGGCGAAGGGACCGGTAGCATCGCGATGCGCGACAATCGCGTCGGCCAGCGATGCGCCGAGACCGGAAACGCGCGCCAAAAGCGGCGCCGAGGCGGTGTTGAGATCGACGCCGACGGCATTGACCGCATCCTCGACCACCGCTTCCAGCGAGCGGCCGAGCCGATACTGGTCGACATCGTGCTGGTATTGGCCGACGCCGATCGATTTGGGTTCGATCTTGACCAGCTCAGCCAAGGGATCCTGCAGCCGACGGGCGATGGACACCGCGCCGCGCAGCGACACGTCGAGGCCGGGGAATTCCGCCGCCGCCGTCGCCGATGCCGAATAGACCGAGGCGCCCGCCTCGCTGACGATCACCTTGAGTGGCTTCGGACCACCGTCCGCCGGCATGTCGGACAGCATGTCGGCGACAAGCTTCTCCGTCTCGCGGCTGCCGGTGCCGTTGCCAATCGAGATCAGCTCGACCTTGTGCAGGCGGATGAGCTTGGCGAGTTCCGCCTGGGTACCGCGCACATCGTTCCTGGGCGGAAACGGATAGACCGTAGTCGTTGTCAGCACCTTGCCGGTGCCATCGACCACCGCCACCTTGACGCCGGTGCGGATGCCGGGGTCGAGCCCCATCGTGGCGCGCGAACCGGCGGGAGCCGCCAGCAGCAGATCCTTCAGATTGCGGGCGAAGACGTGGATCGCCTCTTCCTCGGCCCGCTCGCGCATGTCCCGCATCAGGTCAAGCGTCAGATGCAGCGACAGTTTTATCCGCCAGGTCCAGCCGGCGACCTCCATCAGCCAGCGGTCTCCCGGCAGGCTGCCGCCGATGGCATAGGCGTTGGCGATCATCCGTTCGACCGGCTTTACCGGCGAGGTGTCGTCGGTATCGACCTCGATGTCGAGCGACAGCACCTCCTCGTTGCGGCCGCGCAGCATCGCCAGCGCGCGATGACTCGGTACGTTTGCCCAGCGCTCGACATGGTCGAAATAATCGGAGAATTTCGCGCCGGCCTCCTGCTTGCCGTCGACCACCCTGGCCCGCATGAAGGCGCGTTCTTTCATGTAGGTCCGCAATTTGCCGACCAGATCGGCATTCTCGGCGAACTGTTCCGACAGGATGTCGCGCGCGCCTTCGAGCGCTGCCTTGGTATCGGCGACCTCCTCGGTGACATAGGCCAGCGCCAGCTCGGCAGGCACCAGAGCGCGGTTCGCGAGAATGGCCTCTGCCAGCGGCCCCAGCCCGCGCTCCCTGGCGATCTCGGCCTTGGTCCGGCGCTTGGGCTTGTAGGGCAGGTAAATGTCTTCCAGCTCCGCCTTGGTGGTGGCGGCAACGATCTTGCCCTCGAGCTCCGCGGTCAGCTTGCCCTGTTCGCGGATGGAGCCAAGGATGGTGTCGCGGCGCGCGTCGAGCTCGCGCAGATAGGCAAGCCGTTCGGCAAGGTCACGCAATTGCGTGTCGTCAAGCCCGCCGGTGACTTCCTTCCGGTAGCGCGCCACGAACGGCACCGTCGCGCCCTCGTCGAGCAATTCGATCGCCGCGGCCGCCTGTTCGGGCCGCGCGCTGATCTCGGCCGCGATGATGGCTGCAATGCGCTTGATGTCGGATGCCATGTCGTTCCTGCTCTCATCCAAAGAGCGGCGACCATAGGCGCAGACGTCCGGTCCGCCAACCGCCGCGCTTTGATCAGACCGGCGGGTCCACAGGAAAGCGTGGCCTAGTGTGGCGGCTCGGGCCCAGTCTAGACCATGCAGCTCAGCGCTTCGAAAAAGGTGACGATCTCGACATCGAGCGGATCATCGACCGGCTCGGGCTGCGACGACATCTTGGCGATCACCACTTCGGTCCTGGGATCGACATACAGCCACTGGCCATGGATGCCGATGCCGCAATAGGCGCCGCTCTCGTGTCCAGTCTGGTACCATTTGTTGCGGTAACGGCCCTTGGGAAACAGCGGCAGCATCGTGCCGCGCTGCCAGGCGTCAGCACTGCCGCCGGTAGCAGTGGTATCGCGCACCCAGGCCTCCGGCACGACGCGGCGGCCGTTGGCCATGCCACCTTGCCGCATCATCTCGCCGACACGCGCCAGATCGCGCGGCGTCACCGAAATGCCGCCGGCGGTGCGGGCCGTGCCTTCCATGTCGACGCCGATCGAGGCTTCGCTGACGGCGCCGAGCGGCAGCCACAGCTTCTCGCGCATCAGGTCGGCGAAGCGCTGGCCGGAAGCGCGCTCGAGCAGCAGGCCGAGCAGGTCGGAATTGGGCGAGCGGTAGCGGAAGGTCTGGCCGTGCGGCTCGGCCAGACGCTGCAAGGTCAGAATGAATTCGCGCAGGCTCTCCGTGCCGCCACCCGGATTCCACAGCGTGGCGCGGCGATAGCGGGCGAAGGCGCTCTCGGGATCGAGATAGGCCTCCTCGAAATCAAGGCTGACGCTCATGTCGAGCACATGCCGCACGCTCGCATCGCCATAGGCCGAGCCGGCGGCTTCAGGAACATAGGCCGTCACCGGAGATTCCGGGTTGAACACCCCCTCGCCTTCCAAGATGCCGGCGACAATGGCGGTCAGCGACTTGCTGATCGAAAAGATGATGTGGCGGGCGCCGAAATCCATATGCGGCGCGAACCAGTCACCGATGATCTTGCCGCCTTTCATCACCGTCAGCGCGTCGGTGCTCGAACGTGCGAGAAATTCAGCCACCATCTCCGGCGCACTGCCGACCGAAACCCTTTCGCCAAGCAGGCCGCTCATGTCCCGAACCGGCGCCTCGACGCCAGCCGGTGCCGCCGCCACGCGGGCGGTCGGCACCAGTTCGCCGAGATTCTGGAACGACCACCGGTTGAACGGGTTCTGGCGCCAGTTGGCGAGCAGCACCTCGTTGCGGCGAAAGCCATAGCGGGTCTCGAACGCGGTCTTGCCGGTCATGGCGTTTCCTTCTGGATCTTTTCTTTTTGAGGCTCAGGCGAGCGCGGCGGCGATGGCGTGCACGGCCTTCAGCGTCGCTATGGAATAGGCGAGATTGCTGAAATCGGGATAGGTCGAAAGCTTCACCACGACCATTCCTGTGTTCCAGTCGATATGGATCATCTGCCCGAACACGCCCCGGCACATCAGCGCGCGCGAGCGCGGATCCTCTATCCAGAACTGGTTGCGATAGCTGCCCTCCGGCAGGCTGGGGCTGAAATCAGGCCCATGCCTGCCGTTGCGCGTGGCCTCGATCCAGTCGGCCGGCACGACACCACCACCATTGTCGAGGATCATATGGCCAAAGCGGCCGTAGTCGCGCAGCGTGGCGTTGAGGCCACCATCGGCCACCGCATAGCCGGCGCGGTCGACGGTGAAGTAGGCGCTTTCATCCGCACCGAGCTTTTGCCAGAGTTCTTCCGAAACCAGCTGCGGCAGCCGTTTTCCGGTCACCCGTTCCATGATGAAGGCAAGCACGTCGGTCTCGATCGAGCGGTATTCGAACGCAGCACCATGCGGGCGGATCGTTTCCTTCAGGCCCAGGATCAGCTCGAACATGTGCGAGGGCCAGCGAAAGGCCGGATCGCTGTCCAGCGGCACCGGCTTCCAGCCGGTGGCGACATCGACCTGGCCAATGTCCGAATAGCGGTCGGTATATTCCTCGGAGAAGCGCACGCCGCTGGTCATGTCCAGCACATGCTGGACACTGGCGCCGGCCCAGCCTGTCGCGCCGAGTTCCGGCAGATAGTCGGTCACCGGCTTGGCCGGATCGATCAGGCCGCGCCCGACCAGTATGCCGAACACCGAACCCGTGACGGATTTTGCCATCGACTGCGACAGGTGCAGCGTGCGGTCACTCATGCCGTTGAAATAGCGCTCATAGGCGACCTTGCCGTCCTTCAGCACCAGGAAGCCGTCGGTATAGGTCTCGTCGAGCAGACCGGCGAGCGTTGTCGGCTTGCCCTCGCTGTCTTCGACCGCCAGCCCGTCGAGATCGGCCTCGGCGCGTTCGAAACGGTGGCGATGGCCATTGCCGCGCCAGACTTCGGCGGTCGGCAGAATTTCGCGAATGTGCTGGAACGCCCAGCGGTTCCACGGTGGCCGGTCCCAGTCGAGCTTCGGCGGCACCATGGCTGGCGGCGAGCCCTGCATGATCGGCGGCCGCGGATCGGAGTTGCGGTAGGAGTCCATGAAAGGCCATTCCCGGAAAAGAAAGGACCCGGCGGCGTGTGCCGCCAGGTCCGTAATGCAGCAGATTACTTCTGCAGTTCGGTCCAGATCTTGGTGTAGAGCTCCTGGGTTTCAGGCGCGCACATCTTCTGGAACTCGCCCTTCGGCTTGGCTTCGGCCGGAATGACGACTTCCGGGGCGTCCTTCATGTCGGCCGGCATGTATTTGTCCGAGCCGGTGATGGCGTTGGCATAGCGGTGGAAGGCCGAGAGGCCGGCCGCATTTTCCGGATCCATGATGAAGTTCTGGAACAGCTTGGCATTCTCGACGTTCTTGGCCTCCTTGAGGACAACGACGTTGTCGCTCCACAGGCCAAAGCCTTCCTTCGGATAGTTGTAGTGGATGGCCGGGTTGGCCAGCCGCTGGCGCAGCGCCGAGCCGTTCCAGTCGCTGGTCGCCTTGAAGTCGCCGGCGCCCATCTTCTCGATGGTGTTGTATTCCATCGCGATCCAGTTCGGCTTAGCCGCCACAAGCAGGTCGCGCACCTTCTTCAGCACCGCCTTGTCGTCGGTGCACTGCTGGCCGCCAACATATTTGATCGCCGCGAAGATAACGTCGCCCATCTCCGGAACGACGTTGACTTTGCCTTTCAGCTCGTCGGGCGTGTTGAAGACGATGCCCCATGTATCGGCCGGGCCCTTATAGGCATCGGTGTTGACGACGACGCCGATCGTGCCCCAGGCCCACGGCACGGAATATTTGCGGCCCGGATCGAATTCAGGGTTGGCCCATTCCGGCGCGACGTTCTTGAAATTCTCCATCTTGCCCGGATCGGTTTCCAGTAGGAGGCCTTCCTTGATCCAGATCGGCACGTAGGTCTGCGAAGGCACGGCGATGTCGAAACCGGTGCCGCCCTGGCGGACCTTGGCCAGCGCGGTGTCGTTGGAATCGTAGTCGGTGATGGTCACCTTGACGTTGTATTTGGCCTCGAACTTCTTGATCACGTCGGGGCTGGTGTAGTTGCCCCAATTGTAGATGTTGAGCACGCCATCGGCGCGCGCCAGGCTCGTCGATGCGAGCAGCGCCAACCCCACGGCGGTTGCTGTTGTCTTCCAGTTCATGTTTTTAACTCCCATTTTCGGTTCAGTCTCGTTTCCTGCTGACGAAGAAAAACAACGTGACGATCGCGACCGAAAGCAGCAGGAAGGCGGTCGATATCGCGTTGATCTCGGGTGTGATGCCGCGGCGGATCTGGCCGAGCATGTAGGTGGGCAGCGTGTCCTGACCGCCCGATTTGACGAACTCGGTGATGACGACATCGTCGAGCGAGATGACGAACGCCAGCATCAGCCCGGCAAGGATGCCGGGCCACAGAAGCGGCAGCGTGATGCGGCGAAAGGTTTTCCAGGGCGTCGCGTAGAGGTCGGCGGCGGCACGCTCCAGCGTCAGGTCCATATTCTCAAGCCGGGCCCGGATCGGCAGGTAGGCGAAGGGAATGCAGAACGCCGTATGCGCGGCGACCAGATAACCGATGCCGGAATAGCCGGTGAAGATCTTGACGCGCGAGAAGAAGATCAGCAGCGCCACGCCGGTGACGATCTCGGGCACCATCAGCGGCTGGTTGATCGCCGCATATTTGAAGGTGAGGCCGGGATAGGGTGCGGTGCGCGTGGTGGCGAGCGCCGCCATGGTGGCGAAGATGGTGGAAAGCACCGCCGCGATGGAACCAATCTGGAAGGAACGCAAGGTGGCATCGACGACCTGCGTGTTCTGCCATGCCGACTGGAACCATTTCAGCGAAAACCCGCCCCATTCGGAGGTCGAGCTCGCCGCGTTGAAGGCATAGATGACCAGCACGATGATGGGCAGATAGAGCACGATAAAGCAGGTCGCGGCGATCGCGGTGAAACCTGGCTGGTGCTTGATGGAAAAGTTCTTAGCCATGACGCACCCCTGACTTGCCGGCATTGCGCACATAGGCAAGCAGCGCCACCATGACGATGATCATGACGGCGATCGACAGCGCCGAGCCGAGCGGCCAGTTGCGGCCCTGCCCGAACTGCAATTCGATCAGATTGGACAGCATCATGTTCTTGCCGCCGCCAAGCACGCTCGGCGTCACATAGGCGCCAAGTGCTGGAATGAAGACCAGAATGGAGCCGGCGATGACGCCCGGCTTGACCAGCGGGAAGATGATCCGCCGCAGCACCTGGAAACGTGTCGCGTAGAGATCATAGCCCGCCTCGACCAGCCGGAAATCGAGCTTCTCCATGCTGGCATAGATCGGCAGCACCATCAGCGGCAGGTAGACATAGGCCATGCCGATCAGGATCGCGGTGTCGGTGTAGAGGATCTGGATCGGCGCCGAGATGATGCCGAGCTTGAGCAGGATCGTGTTGATGATGCCTTCGTTGCGAATGATCTGCAGCACCGCGAAGGTACGGATCAGCAGGTTGGTCCAGAACGGAATAGTAATCAGGAAAAGCCAGAGATCACGGGTCTTTTCACTGCGTGTGGCCATGAAATAGGCGGTCGGGAAGCCAAGCGCCAAAGTGGCGATGGTCGTCACCACCGAAAGCTTGATCGAGCGCAGGAAGATGGTGACGTGGGCGGCGGCAATCGAAAGCGTATCGTCGAAGATATCGCGTTCCAGAAACACCGCGATCCAGGCTTCCGGCGAGAACTGCCACTTCACGTCGCCATAGGAGCCTGGCGTCAGGAACGAGTAGACCAGCACGATCAGCAGGGGACCGGTCGCGGCGAGGAAAATGACCAGCAACGCTGGTGCTGACAGAAGCCAGCGGTCACGCACATCGCGCCGCTCCGCTGCCTTGGCGACTTCTTCCGCGGTCGCCATGATCAGTCCTTCAGCACTTGCGCGGCATCGTTGCCGATCAGGATACCGACCTTGTCGCCACGCTCGAAACCGCAGCCGGCGCTGCGTGTGTTCTGCTGGCGAACGGTGAAGTCCTCGCCACTGTCGAGCTGGACGTGGATATGCGTGTCGGTGCCGAAATAGACGACGTTCTCGACCGTGCCTGACAGGTCTCCCTTGCTGTTGGTCAGCTTGGCATGCTCGGGCCTCACCACCACGGTGGCGTTGCCCTTGGGCTGGAAGCCTTCGGCAACGGTCGCCTCGATGGTCGTGCCGGATTTGAGCGTCGCGCGCGCCTTGCCGTTGCCGATGCCTGATATGGCGGCGGTGAGGAAGTTGGTTTCGCCGATGAAGTCGGCGACGAAGCGCTCCGCCGGCTTGTCGTAGATATCCCAGGGCGAACCGACCTGCAGGATCTTGCCCGACGACATCACCGCGATGCGATCCGACATGGTCAGCGCCTCTTCCTGGTCGTGGGTGACGAAGATGAAGGTGATGCCGGTCTCATGCTGCAGCCGCTTCAACTCGATCTGCATTTCCTTGCGCAGCTTGTAGTCGAGCGCCGACAAGGGTTCGTCGAGCAGCAGCACCTTCGGCTGCGGCGCGAGCGCCCGGGCCAGCGCCACGCGCTGCTGCTGGCCGCCGGAGATCTGGCTGGTGCGACGACCCGCGAGTGCCTCCATCTTGACCAGCTTCAGCATCTCGGCGACGCGCGCCTTGATCTCGGCCTTCGGCTTGCCCAGCATTTCCAGGCCAAAGCCGATATTGTCGGCGACAGTCATGTGCGGGAACAGCGCATAGGACTGGAAAACGGTGTTCACCGGCCGCTTGAAGGGCGGCAGCGGCGCAATATCCTGGCCATAAAGCAGGATTTCACCAGCGGTTGGAAAGTCGAAGCCCGCGATCAGCCTGAGCAACGTCGTCTTGCCGCAGCCGGATGGCCCCAGCAGCGTGAAAAACTCGTTCTCGCGGATGGACACCGAGACCGTGTCGAGGGCAGCGACTTGCCCCTCACCTGACCCGAAAATTTTGCTGACGTTTACTACTTCAATCGCATTCCGATCCGGTTTGTCCGGCACGATTACGCCTCACTGTTGACCCCGCTCTTGCTGGCGGAGCTCTTCCCCTGTTCGATGTGACCACATGGCCGGTAGGTTGGCAAGCCCGGCATTGAACCACAGTTCAGTCAGTTACTTTCGGCTAGCAAGCCGCATGCCATTGTCAGGCCTGGTAGGTGATCTTGCCGCCGCAGATCGTCGTCACCGGCCGCACCTTGTGCAGATCGGCCGGCGGCGTTTTCTCGATATCGGCCGACAATACGACCAGATCGGCCATGTAGCCGGTTTTCAGTGCGCCCTTGCGGTGCTCGGCGAATTCGGCATAGGCGCCCTCGACCGTATATGCGGCGAGCGCCTCATGCAGCGAGAAGCTCTGGTCCGGGTCGCTGTCTGCCCATGGTTTGCGCAACATTGCCGCCCGAATGCCGAGGATCGGATCGATCGGCGACACCGGCCAGTCCGATGCGAAGACGACATGCGCGCCAGCATCCTTCAGGGTTCGCCAGGCATAGCTCAGCGGCCAGCGCGCCGGCCCGATGCGGGACACCGTCGGCTCCAGCGGAAAATCCATGGCGCCGGGCGGATGCGGCGGTTGCATGGAGGCGATGACGCCGAGTTCGGCGAAACGCGGCACGTCCGAAATGGTGGTGACCTCGATGTGCTCGACCCGGTGACGGCTGTCGCGCTTGCCGTTCGCCTTCTGCGCCGCCTCATAACCGTCGAGCACCGCGCGCACCGCGCCATCGCCGATCGAGTGTACAGCGATCTGCAGCCCACGCTTATCGACCGCGACGGCCAGATCGATGAATTGTTGTGGCGTGAACAGAGGCTCGCCCACCCAGTCGGGCCGGTCGGCGTAGGGCTCGACCATGACAGCCGTCCAGGAATCGAGAACGCCGTCATAAAACACCTTGACCATGCCCGACGACAGCCATTCGCTGTTGTAGCGTTCGGCCATGACGGAGGCCTTGTCGAGCATGTCGAGCGTCATGAAGTTCTTGTAGTGGAACGGGATCTGAACGCGGCAAGGCAAGCCTTCCTCGGCTTCGATCTCGGCCAGCAGCTCGAGCTGATACAGATTGCCGTCCATGTTCTGGATCGAGGTGATGCCGTGGCGGGCGCACCAGGCGAGCCCACGCCGCATGATGTCGCGATCGGCGTCCCGTTCCGCCGCCGTCGGCATCGGATCCGGCTCGCCGCCGGTCGACAGCCCCAGCCGCACCCGGCTTTCGCCGGCAAGGTCGAGCACCGGGCCGAAGGCCTCGCCTTCGCGCAATTCGCCCGCGGCCAGTCCATCATCACCCATGACAATCTCATTGCCGGGACCAAGCGTGCGCCCCTGCAGGATGCCCGCCATTTCCAGCGCTTTGGTGTTGGCCCACATGGTGTGATGGTCGGGCGCGGCCATGCAGAACGGGCGATCGGGCAAAATGGCGTCGAGATGGTGGCGCGTCACCCGCTCGCTGCCGAGCACGGTGTAGTCGACGCCCTGCCCGACCAGCATCTTCGCATCGGGTCGCGTCGGCGCATAATCGCGGATCGCCTTTTGCAGCGCCTCGAACCCGTGAATACCTGTCAGCTGAAGGTGGGCAAGTTCAGCCCCGCCTGAAAACAGATGCATGTGGGCTTCGATGAAGCCCGGCACGACCGAACCGCCCTTGGCGTCGATAACCTTGGTGGCCAATCCCTTGAGCTCTTCGATTGCAGCGCGGCTGCCGATGGCGATGATGGCGCCGTCCTTGACGGCAACGGCCTCGGCGGCGGGATTGTCATCGTCCATGGTCCGCACACGACCGTTGATGACGATCAGATCCGCATTGTGACCCGCACCCGTGACAGACATCGCGACTCCGCGCTTTTGACGACTGACTGACACCGACAACCCTCTTGTCCAACGACCTGCCGCTCCACCGGAGCGGCGCCATGGGATGGAAAAGATGCCAGTGCGCTGTCTTCGAAATTCCCCTTGTCATCCCGGAAGGCAGCGTCGATAAAGAATGCGACTGATTATTCGCGTTTGTCAACGTGCGGAATATGGAATGTATTGTGGACAGCACCCTGCGCCTGTGTTGAGACCGGGCGGGGAACGAGGACATCAAGCAGTGAAGCGCAGTCTCGACCGCAAAACCAGGATAGCGCTCGAGCCGCGCAAGCAGCCGCGGCAGCAACGGTCGAGCAAGGTCGTCGACAGGATTCTCGACGCGGCGCTGATCTTGACGCGGGAGCAAGGAACCAGGACGCCGACGACGCTGGCCATTGCGCAGCGCGCGGGCTTGTCGGTCGGTTCGGTCTACCAGTACTTTCCCAATAAGGAAGCCATCCTTCTGGACCTCGCCCGGCGTTGGCTGTCCTCCTTTCCCGAGGTGATCGCGAAGCGCATCAAGGTCGCCCCGCCCACCAACCGCGAAGAGTTTCGGCAGGAGGTGCGCAAGCTCTTCATCGACACTTCCAGGCTCTACCTCGAAAACGCCAGCCTGATGCCGGTGATCGAGGCTATTTCAGGCAACGCCGACCTCAGGCCGATCCAGAACGAATATGACGACCAGATCGTCGCCCTCTACGCCGCATGGCTGCAGCATGCGAACCCGGCTCTCGAAGACACGATCGCCAGCCGGCTCGGCGTGGTGATGATGGAGGTCGGCCATGTCTGCCGGCTTGTAGGGCTGAAAAAAGATCGCAGGACATTCGACCTCATCGAGGACGATGTGGAAACCATGTGGCTCGCTCTGGTGAGCCCCTACCTCAATCTTGACTGATTTCGCACTTCGAGAGGAATTTTATGAAGACTGTCTATTCGCCGCTCCATGCTGGTCATGCCGGCCAGATGGAACTGGTCACGAGCGCCATCGTGCCGGGCTTCGAAAAGCCTTCACGGGCCGAATTCATCAAGGCGCGGGTTGAAAGCGAGAAGTTAGGGCCGATCGTCCTGCCGCTCGAGCATGATCTCGCCGCCGCCAAGCGCATCCACAAATCAGACTACATCGACTTCCTGCCGACGGTCTGGCCGCAATGGGTGGAAGCCGGCTTCATGGGCACGGCGATGCCCTTCACCTGGCCGACGCGCGGCCTGCGCGGCGACGTGCCGCCAAAGCGCATCGACGCCTTGCTCGGCTACTATTCCTTCGATGCCGGCGCCACCTTCGTCGAAGGCACATGGGCCGCGATCAAATCGTCCTATGACGTGGCGTTGACCGCCGCCAGCATGGTCAAGGGCGGCGAGACATCCGCCTTCGCGCTCTGCCGCCCGCCCGGCCACCATGCCGGTGCCGGATTCATGGGCGGTTACTGCTACATCAACAACGCCGCCGTTGCCGCGCAATGGTTCCGCGACCAGGGCGCCAAACGCATCTCGATCCTCGATGTCGACTACCACCACGGCAACGGCACGCAGGAGATCTTCTATGACCGAGCCGACGTGCAGGTGCTCAACCTGCATGGCGACCCGATGGTCGAGTACCCGTTCTTCCTCGGCCATGCCGACGAACGCGGCGCCGGTGCAGGCGAAGGCTTCAACATCAATTATCCCATGCCCTTCGGCACCGACTGGAACGCCTGGAGCGCCTCGCTGGAGGATGCCTGCGTCAGGCTCGCCGCTTACGCACCGGATGTCGTCATCGTCTCGCTCGGTGTCGACACGTTCGAGAAGGACCCGATCAGCCAGTTCAAGCTGAAAACATCTGACTATCCCAAGATCGGCCGCCGCATCGCCAGGCTCGGCCTGCCGACGCTGTTCGTGATGGAGGGCGGCTATGCCGTCGAGGAGATCGGCGTCAACGCCGTCGGCGTGCTGACCGGATTCGAGGGTCGGTAATGCCTGTCGCCCAAAAGTGTGTGGCGGTTTTGGGGACAAGCATAAGCAAAGACGGTCAGGACCGGGCGGCAGCGCCGCCCGGTCCTCGCGACCAGGTCGCGGCGCCAACGCTGGGCGTGACGGTTGGCTCGGCCGGTTTGCGCGAGCGGCCGAGATAGTAGACCGCTGCTGCCGCGATGACGCCGGCCGCAAGGATGCCCACCGCCAGAACCGGCCGATACCAGAACCAGGCAATCGCGACCGTCGTCGTGCCGACCACGATCGCCAGGAAGAAGGCGATGATGCCGGTTCCCATCCGCGCCATGCTGCCGAGGAACGGGATGACGTCGAGGATCACGCCGATCGGGCTGAGGAACAGGGCAAAGCCGATGGTCAGCAACAGCAGGCCAGCGGCGCGCAACAGCCAGGTGACCAGCGTGTTTGCGCTGACCGCCTCGGCGAACATCTTGTCGGCCGGCACCGCGCCCGTATCGACCATCAGCAACGCATCGCCCGCCTCGGTCTGGTAAGGTTCGAACCGGCTGCCGGCCTGCCGCGCGACGATGCTGACCACGCCGAGCGGCGCCAGCTCGTAGCCGATGCGGTAGTCGCCCAGCGCCGGCGTTGTGGTGTCGGCGCCGAGATAGATCTTGCCGTCGACGATGCTGAGCGGCTTTGCCCCGGTATAGGCGGCCTTGATCGCGGCCGACTGGTCGGGCGACAGCGCATACGCCTTGTCGCCCTCGATGCGATCAAGCACCGGCTGGTCGAGATCAAAGGCGACGAGCTTGCCTTGCGGAATCTGGAAGGTCCGGCTGTGGATTGCCATCGGCGGATTCTGGTGGCCGTCCGGCTTCTTGAAATCCGAGGAGTCAATCTGGCTGTCGTCCCAGACCTTCGAATAGCTGTAGGTGGTCACCGTCTCCTCGCCGCCGCCAAGCTTCTTGGTGGTCTCGGATTTGGATTCTTCCTTCCACTGGTACATCTCTACGCCACGCGACAGCCGCAGCCCTTGCGCCGCGATGCCGAAATCCGGATCGGCGAGACCGCTGTCTGCCGTCACCGGGCCGCTGACATGCATCAGCTTACCGTCATTAGCGGCATCGACTCTGTCGGCGCTGGCCGAAACGACGGCGCCGGCCCCTTCGGCCAGCGAGCGCGCCGTCTGCACTGTGCGGCCCTCGTTCCAGAACAGCCCGATCACCATCAGCACGACCAAAAGCAGGCCGAAGATGACCCCGCCGACCGCACGCTTGATGCGCCCAAACCACGAGACGGATGTAATTTCCCGAAATGAATCGCTCATTGTTTCCCCCGAAACCAAATTGCCGCCACGCTGCGTCCCGCGGCGAGATGATTGCGACGGCCTGCCGCCCGCAGGCATGGCTGCAAGAGGCGCCCGCCTCTTCAACGCTCCCGAACCTACCGGAATCGACTAGCCACCGATATGGCCGGCTTGCAATCATTGACGACTTTTCGCGTCGCGGTCTTCTGTCCAAAGTGCGAAAATCCGCATCTGAGTCGCACCTGAGTCCACCAGATTCGATTTTGTCAAATCGCGTTTGATGTCGGATTCAACTGCGGGTAGATTAGACCCGAATCAGCCGGTCCTCGGGGGGCGCGGCGACCACCCAAAGTCTCTTGTTCCGGAGTTTTTCCGGCACCAGACGCGGACGGCTTCGCGTTCCCTGAATGGATTCGGACCTGGTTGGCGCAGCCCTGCGCCACGCGTGTGTCTTCGTCAAAGTAATGCGTATTCGGGTTCGGCGGCTGGCTTCCAGCATCCGGACAGCAGAAACGATTCCGGCCAAAAGCAACAAGAATGAGCAGTCCCGCCGCGCTACTTCAATCCGACACATTGGGCTCGCGCCTGACGTCGCGCGGCGATCTGACCAGCTTTTTCATGCAACTGACCGCCGAGATCGGCGCCGACAGCTACATGCTGGTCGCCATCGTCCACGACCAGGACCGCAACGATGCGCGCATCGTCTCGTCCAACTGGATTTTCGACGCCATCGAGCTGATCGGCAAGCGGCTGATCGCCGGGCTTGCGCAAGGCGCGCTCACCGTCGCGCCCGGCATCCGTCCGCAGCCGCTGGTGGCATCTCAGGCACCCGAAGCAGACGGATTGATCACCGGCGAAGAGGCGCGCCTTCTCGACGTGCTCGGCCATGCCGAGATCTATTCGCTGCGCCTCAATGTCGGCCGCCAGCGCCTGTTCGCCCTGTTCTCGGCAGCGAGTGCCGGCGGCATCGACCAGCCAGCGCTGATGCGGGCGCAATTGAAATGCTGCTACGCGCTTTCGCATATCCCGCAGCTGATCGCCGCCGCCGCAATGCAGGATCCGCTGTCGGATCGCGAGCGCGAATGCCTGTTCTGGGTCTCCGAAGGCAAGACCACCGACGAGGTCGCCGTCATCCTTGGCGTCTCCTCCAACACCGTCAACAGCTACATCACCCACGCCATCCAGAAATTCGCGGCCAGCAACCGCGCGATGGCCATCGCCACGGCGATCAGGAGCGGCATCATTTGAAACACGCCGATATCAAGGAGGCTGCCGAAGCCCTTTTCAACGAGCAGCGCAATCCGTTCGGCGCCTTTTCGCTCGGCTCCGAAACGCACCACGCCGTCACCATTCCCGATGCCGTGCGCCGCTGTCGCTGGATCGCCGTCGACATGAACGCCTCGGCCTTCGGCCTGTTCTTTGTCAGCCCTTCGGCCGAACGGGCACGGCTCGTTCCTTGTTTCGATTCCGACTATCCCGGGATTGCCGTGGCGACAAAGTTCATCTCGGGAGCCAATGGTGAGGAGATCGTGCGCCACACCCGCATCTCGACCGAACCGCGCTGGTGGACGGATGACGGTGTCGCCGCCATGGCCGAGATGTTCGGCAATCTCGCCTGGACCGAGCAGATGGCGGCGCTGGCGCCCGGCACCAGCGGCATCGCCCTCCCCGTCCACGCCGATCGCGGCCAATGCGGCCTCGTCGTGTTCCTGGGCTCGGAGATCGCCCTGCCGCAGGAGACGCTCTACGAGATCCACGCCCGCTGCTTTTCGCTGTTCGCCGCCGTCGCCCGCATCCGTCCGGGCGATGCCGGCCGCATGCGCGCCATCTCCAAGCGCGAACTCGAATGCCTGAAGTTGACCGCCAACGGCAACACCAGCGAAGAGATAGCGCGGCTCCTGAAGCTGTCGGTGCACACCGCCAACCAGTATCTGACCCAATCGACCCAGAAGCTCAACGCCGTCAACCGCAACCAGGCCGTGGCCAAGGCGCTACGGCTGGGCCTGATCGAATAGGATAATTCGAGGATCGGCTGAGGGCGGCTCGCAATCGTTGTCAGCGATAAGCCAGCGGTTCGACCTTGCGGATACGCGCCTCTTCGATCACAGCCTCGAGCAGCGCCGTGTTGTGCTCGGGGTCTTCGCCCGGCTTCTCGAACGACACGTAGTTGACCACCACCGAGGCACCGAGCTCGCTCAGCGTCAGCTGGAAATAGACGGTGACGCCGGGCGGCCGCAGCTCCAGGTCAAGCACGATGCGCGGGGTGCCGCTCCAGTCGACATGCGCCTCGCCACCATGGCCAAGCCGCAGCGTGCCAGGCATGAAGAACAGCTCCACCGCTGAATCGACCAGATCCGACAGGCACGCGAAATGCTCCAGCCGGATAAAGGCGATGTAGTCGGCGACATCGATCAGCCTCAGTTCCCCCACCACCTGCTCGATGGCGCTGGCGACGATGATCTCGCGGGATTTTGCGTGCGGTTGGCGGTTCATGAAATCTGTCTCCGCTCAGCCTTTTTGGAGTAGACGATCCGCACCAGTTCGGCGACGGCCTGGTAGAATTGTGACGGGATCACATTATCGACCGAAACTTGCTTGTACATGGAGCGGGCGAGCGCCACGTCCTCGAAGATCGGGATGTTGTGTTCCCGGGCGATCTCGCGGATTTTCAGCGCCACCAGATCCTGCCCCTTGGCCAGCACCATCGGTGCCGAGTCCTCGTCGCGTACGTATTTCAGCGCGATCGAGAAGTGCGTCGGGTTGGCGATGATCAGCGTCGCGCGCGGCACCGCCGTCATCATCCGCTTGCGCGCCCGGTCACGCGCCAGCGAGCGCAGCCGCGATTTGACGATCGGGTCGCCCTCGGACTGTTTGAACTCGTCCTTGACCTCCTGCTTGCTCATGCGCAGGTCCTGCTTCCAGTGGAAGCGCGACCAGACGATGTCGATTGCCGCGATCAGCCCCATGACGAAGACGATCGCCACCAGGATGTCGACGGCGATGCCGCGGATGACGAGACCAAAGGCGACCGGATTGGTGATCATCCCGGCGAGCAGCTTGCGGTGATCTTCCGACAGCGTGAAGATCAGCACGAGGATGGCAAAGCCGACCTTGCCGATCGACTTCGCGAACTCGACGAAGCCCTGGATGCCGAACAGCCTGTTCCAGCCCTTGACGATCGAGATGCGCGAAAATTGCGGCCGGACCCGCTCGCCGACGAATTGCGGCATGTTCTGGAACACCGAGGCGCCGACACCTGCTACGGTCAGCAGCACGAACAGGCTCAAGACGGCGCGGCCAACCTCGAGGAGGACGATCTTGTAGAGCGCGATGACATCGGTCTCGGTGTCCATCGGCCAGGCTTCCGGCTTCTCCAGGAACATCGACAGGAACATGCCGAGATCGATGACGGCGTCCTTGGCGTAGAAGACGGTGAACACCAGTATGGCGACGAAGGACGCAAGAAGCGCCGTTTCCCGCGAATGGGGCAGCTTGCCCTGTTCGATTGTGTCGCGGATCTTCTTTTCCGTTGCCTCTTCGGTTTTCGAATCCTTGTCGACCGCATCAGCCATGGCCCGGTCTTAGGCGGCGTTCTGGGTCGAGGGGAGCTCGAACGCGCCTTCGCGTGACAACCGGATCGTCGTCGTCACGATCGTCTTGCGCGCCGCCGTGATGTCGGCGAGGGGAATCCCTTCCGATCCCTGTCCGAGTTCGGCTTCGATCATGCGCCGCGACCGCGCGCCGATCGCCGACAGCACTGATTCCGCAAGTCCCGCCTGCGCGCCGCGCAGGGCCAGCGTGACCAGTTCGGTCGACAGCCCGTCGAACAGCAGCACCCGCGCCTTCTGGGTGAGCAGCGGCAAGTCGTCGAAGGCAAACAGGCGAGCCCGGACGCCATCGAGATCGGGCGTGCCGGCGGCTTCCAGGTCCTGCATGACCTCCTCGAGCAGCGGCTTGTCCAGTTCGTTGAGGACGCTGGCGACGCGCGCCTGCCCGGCCGAGGTGTCCTTCGTCGAGGTTTCCGTCAGCACGCTGGTGCGCAGCCGGTTCTCGACGATCTTGCTGGCGGCTTCCGGAACATTGGCCATCGTCACCATGCGCTTGATGATTTCGCCACGCATCGGCTTGGTCAACGTCAGCAGCACGCTCGCCGCCACTTGCGGCGCCAGCTTGGACAGCACCATGGCCGCGGTCTGTGGATGCTCGCCGGCCAGGAAGGCACCAAGCCGCGCCGGCTCGAGCTTTTCGAGCTCGGGCCAGATCGGCGGCGGGCCTTCCGGTGCGACCTCGAATCTCTTGTCGCCCATGATTGCGCTCATCTCTTCGGGCGACAGCGACTCGTTGAGGATGGTGTCCATCCTGTCGGCGGAATCGAGCAATCCCGCCCCTTCGGTGAACTCGGCCTCGAACTCGGCGACAATGCGCTCGAGATCGTTTTGCGGAATCGTCCGCAGCAGACGGGCGCCCTCGATCAGCGCCTTCAGTTCTTCCTGCTTGAAGAATTTCAGCAGGCGGCTGGCCGACGGCTTGCCCATCGCCACCAATATGGCGGCCGCCTTCTGCGCGCGGGTCAAGGTCACCGGCGTCGTCATGCCACTCGCCTCCGCTGCCACCGGCAAGCTCCGCAACCCATGTCCTAGGCGCCCTTCGTGCCGGCGATGATTTCGGTCAGCCTGATGCCGAAGCGCGACGGATCGCTTTCCAGCACGGTGATCTCGCCGCGCGCGATCTTGCGGCCGTTGACCACGACGTCGACAGGTTCGCCGATACGGCGATTGAGCGCCACCGTCGACCCCTTCTGCAGCGCCATCAGGTCGGAGACCGGCATCTCGGTGCTGCCGAGGATGATCTGGACATCGACGGGGATGTTCATGATGACGCTCGAATTGGCGCCGGAAGCGGCCCTGAACGCCGCATCGGGGCGCTGCTCCTCGTCATGCAGCACACCGCGCAACTCTTCAATGGCACGGTCGAGCTGCTCGTCCGGCTGGTCGAGATCGGCTTCCACCTTGGTCTTGGCCATGCGTCGTCTCCAAATGTCAGGCGCTGCCGGCGGAAGCCGGCATCAGCGCTTCGATAAAGTCCTGCCCGGCATCGTAGGGATGCCTGATTCGAACGGTGTAATTCTGTCCCAGTTTGCCGAACTCGCACACGAACAGCGTCTTGCCGCGCGCGCTGAGACGCGCCTGCGACTGCGCCGTTTCCTCGAATTCAATGACCTGGCCAATTTCGAAACCGGCAAGGTCGCCGAGTGTCAGCCGGGCCAGCGGCATCGTGGCCTCGAGTGCTACGGTGGAGCGCATCACCTCTTCCGAAAAGCGCGCGCGCCAGCTGGCCCCCTGATCGTTCTCGCCGGCGACGGCGGCACTGTCCCGGCTGGCCAGCACGATACGCTGCGGCATCGTCACGGTGACGGTGCCGCTGTCGGCCGGCGTCGAGATGCCAAGGACGATACGGATCGCCGCGCCGTCGCGCAGCACGTGCCGCTTCGCCTCGGTGCCCGACATTGCCCGCGGCACGGGCAGGCGCAGGTCGAGCGAGCGTCGTCCCGATCCGTTCAGGGCCTGCGCGACCTGCTGGAACACCATGGTCGAGACATCGACCTCGATCTGCGACAGATCGCGCTCTATGGGCGACGCCGACATCTCCGGATCGCCGCCGAACAGCGTGCAGACCATGATCGCGATCGCCGGCGCATCAATCACCAGGGTCATGGCATCCGAGGACGTGGATGATGCGACGATTGTCATGGCAAAAGTCTCGCCGGCACGCGAGCGCGCCTCCGAGACGCGGCTGACCTCGACGGCCCTGAGATCGATGGTGACCGGGACACCAAGCTCACTGGTCAAGCTCTTCTGCAGCAACGGCGCGGCGCGTTCGGCCATGGCCCGGCCGGTGCCGATGACCTGGGCGGCTTCGCCGCTGTCGCCGACCAGACGCTCGATGATCAGCGAGCGCGCTTCCGCTGGGCTGCCCGGACTGGTCATGACAGTGCTGGGACCGATCTGTCGCGCATCGTTCAGGCGGCCTTCTTTTCGACGGCACCGGTGTTCATCGTGCTCTGCTCTACGGCGTCGATTGTCGGCCGTTCATAGGACGAGATGGTCTTGCGGCCGAACTCGATCGCCACCTGCGGCAGCGCGCCGTTCATGTAGGCCAGCAGCGTCTGCTTGACGATGATGTAGAGGCGGTTGTTCTTCTCGCGAACCGTCTTGATCTTGGTGGCGACCGGCCCGACCACCGCATAGGACAGGAAGATGCCGAGGAACGTTCCGACAAGTGCGGCGCCGATCAGACCGCCGAGGATTTCCGGCGACTGGTCGAGCGCACCCATCGCCTTGACCACGCCGAGGACGGCGGCGACGATGCCGAGCGCCGGCAAGCCGTCCCCGACCGCCACCATTGCATGATAGGCCTTCATCTTGTCGGACCTGATGGTCTGGATTTCCTCGTCCATCAGCGCCTCGATCTCGTGCGAGCGGGCATTGCCGATGATGATGATGCGACAGTAATCGCAGATGAAGGCCATCAGGTCGTGATTCTTGAGTACGGTCGGAAAGGCCTGGAAGATCGCCGATTCTTCGGGATTGTCGATATGCGCCTCGACTTCGCTGCGCGACTTCGAGCGCAGCTCGCGCATCAGTGAGTGCAGCACGCCCAGCGTTTCCAAGTAGTTCTGTTCCTTCGGCACCGCCTGTTTGAACGCCTCGAGGATGGCCTTGCCGGTATCCTTGACCGTCTTCATCGGATTGGCCACCAGAAACGTGCCGAACGCGGCACCGCAGATAACCACGGCTTCCCACGGCTGGACCAGCACGTGAAGATGGCCGCCCATGGCCATGAAGCCGCCAAGGACGCAGCCGAGCGTAACCACCAGTCCAATCAGAATGCCCACGAAAGGTCCTTCCGCATTTCACATCAGGCGTAAGGGATAGCTCCCGTGCCTTGTGTGAGGCTTGAATCGAAGCCACCGGATCCGATTCAGTTTCGCGCAAGGAAGTAGGGCTATTGTGCCGACATTAGCTTCGGCCGGAGGCACGTCTTTGCTTAATACCTTTACCAGCTACCAGCTGATCACCAAGGATATCACCAAGTCGATCGACAGGATCGAGCAGCAGCCGGTGGTTGATCGCGATACCAAATATTATCTCGCCAACATCACCAAGGTGAAATCGATCGACGATTTCGTCAAAAATGACCGCTTGTTCAAATACGCCATGAAGGCCTATGGGCTCGAGGACATGGACTACGCCAAGGCCTTCATGGTCAAGGCGCTCAAGGAAGGCGTCTCCGATCCCAACAGCTTCGCCAACAAGCTGACCGACAAGCGTTACGCCGAATTCGTCAGGGCCTTCAATTTCGCCGCCAACGGCGCCGATGCGACCATCTACAACAAGACGCAGCAGCTGGTGACCAAGAACTATGCCTCGCAGGCTGAAATCGCCGGCCTCGATGCGGATTCGGACTATGTGAAAGGCGAGACGACATACTATCTCGCCAACATCACCAAGGTGAAGTCGATCGACGATCTGATGTCGAACAATCGGCTCTACACCTACGCACTGGCTTCATTCGGCCTCGATTCGACCACGGAAGACAAGGATCTCATCAAGAGCGTTCTGCAGGGTGGCGTCCGCAACCCCGACAGCGTCGCTAACAAGATGACGGACAAGACCTACGCAGCACTTGCCTCCGCCTTCAATTTCGAAGCTTATGGTGCGAACACCACCACCATCAATCCGGCGCAGCAGCCGACCGTCGACAAATACATGCGCCAGACCCTCGAAGAGGATGCCGGCCAGACCAACCAGGGCGTGCGGCTGGCGCTTTATTTCGACCGCAAGGCCCCGACCATCACCAACTGGTACGACGTGCTGGCCGACACCGCGCTTGCCAGCGTCGTGCGCACCGTGCTCGGCCTGCCCGATTCTTTCGCCACCGCCGATGTCGACAAGCAGGCGCAGCTGTTCGAGCAGAAACTCGACATCTCGGATTTCTCCGACCCCGAGAAACTCGGCAAGTTCCTGACTCGCTTCACCAGCATGTACGAAATCAACAACCCCACTTCATCGGCCGTCACCTCGGTTAGCGTGCTGTTTTCCCAGCCGATCACGGTCGGCATCTCCACCGACCTGATGATGGCCATGCAGAAACTAAGGTTCTGAGACTATTATGCGGGACAGTCTGTACGTCGCCCTATCCTCGCAGATCGCGCTCGAGCGTCGCCTCGACACGATCGCCGACAACGTCGCCAACGCCTCGACGATCGGTTTTCGCGCCACCGGCGTGAAGTTCGAGGACGTCGTGTCCGGCACCGGGCCGAAATCGGTGTCCTTCGCCTCCTCTGGCAAGACCTATCTTTCCGGCGCTCACGGTGCTTTGAGCGAGACCGGCAATCCCTTCGATTTCGCCATTCAGGGCGATGCCTGGTTCGCCATAGAGACGCCTGTCGGCGCCGTCATGACCCGCGACGGGCGCTTTTCGATGAACGAGAACGGCGAACTGATGTCGATCGAGGGCCACCCGGTACTCGATGCCGGCGGCTCGCCGATCCAGCTTGACCCGCGCAGCGGTCCGCCCAAGGCCGGGGCCGACGGTTCGCTGCGCCAGAACGATCAGCTTGTCGGTTCGATCGGCCTCTACAATTTCGACCCGGGCGAGAACTTCGTCCGCTACGGAAATTCCGGCATCGTTCCGGCGCGCACGCCGGAGCCTGTCACCGATCGCTCCGATATCGGCGTCGCCCAGGGTTTTCTCGAAGAATCCAACGTCAATCCGGTGCTGGAGATCACCCGGCTGATTATGGTTCAGCGTGCCTTCGAGAACACCGCCGCCCTGATGCGGCAGACTGACTCCTCCACCGACGAGGCGATCAAGACGCTCGGCTCGAAATAACCCATGTCGCTCGACCAGCTATCCCTGCGCGCACCCGAAAGACAGCTCCAGCCGGCGCCGGAAGACCGGCTTGCCGCGTTGGAACGGGTCTGGCGGCGTTTCGCCGACACCGAGGCGCTGCTCAAGCGCGGCGGCCGCGTCACCGAAGTCACGCCCACGCACTACAAGGTGCACGGCCTTTCCAATTTCGCCAGACTGGGCGACATCGTCGAGCAGCGCGGCCATGCCGGCGCGCGCCGCGGCGAGATCGTCAAGATCAGCCGTGACGAGGTCGTCGTGGCACCCTTCGAACGCAGCGCCGATGCCGGCATCGGCGATGCCGTATTCCGCCGCGGTCCGCTCGCGGTGGCGCCGCATGCCTCGTGGCGTGGTCGCACCATCGACGCGCTCACCAGGGCAATCGATGGCGGCCCGCCTTTGGTCAGGGGCGACGACGCATCGAGCGGCGCCCAGACGACGCCCGGCGCCATGGCGCGGCAGCGCGTCGGCACCGCCTTCATGACCGGCGTCAAGGTCATCGACATCTTCACGCCGCTCTGCTTCGGCCAGCGCCTCGGCATCTTCGCCGGCTCCGGCGTCGGCAAGTCGACGCTGCTTGCCATGCTTGCCGGCGCCGACGCTTTCGACACCGTCGTCGTGGCGCTCATCGGCGAACGCGGCCGCGAAGTCCGCGAATTCCTCGAGGACACGATCGGCGACAGTATGGCCAAGACCGTCGCCGTCGTCGCCACCAGCGACGAAAGCGCCATGATGCGCCGGCGGGCGCCGGACACCGCCATGCGCGTCGCCGAGCATTTTCGCGACCAGGGGCACCGTGTGCTCCTGGTGCTGGACTCGATCACCCGCTTCGCTCACGCCTTGCGCGAGGTGGCGACGGGGACCGGCGAGCCGCCGGTCGCCCGCGGCTATCCGGCCTCGGTGTTCACCGAACTGCCCAAGCTGCTCGAGCGCGCCGGGCCAGGCGCGGAAGGCAAGGGGTCGATCACCGCCATTATCTCCGTGCTGGTCGACGGCGACGACCACAACGATCCGGTCGCCGATTCCGTGCGCGGCATCCTCGACGGCCATGTCGTGCTCGACCGCACGATCGCCGAACAGGGCCGCTATCCGCCGGTCAATCCGCTGTCGTCCATATCGCGCCTGGCCGGCAAGGCCTGGAGCGTCGAACAGCGCGCGTTGGTGACAAGGCTGAAGTCGATGATCTCGCGCTTCGAGGACACGCGCGATATCCGCCTGCTGGGCGCCTATCAGGGCGGCGTCGATGCCGAACTCGATATTGCCGTGCGCCAGGTGCCGCTGATCTACGAGGCACTGACGCAAGCGCCGAAGGACCGTCCGTCGGCCGACCCGTTCTCCGATCTCGCCCGCCACCTCAAGAGCAAGCTGAACGCCGATGCCGGAGACTGAACGCGAATATACCGAGCGCATCCTGCGCGACATGATCGCCGAGGCCAACGCCGCCGAGGAAGCCCGGGCTGACGAAGCCCGATCTGCCAAGGCAAAGGCTGCCCGTGCCATAGCTGCCAAAGCCGAAGCCGTTCTGGCCAGAGCCGTAAAGCCAACCCTGCCACGGGCTGCCAAAGCCGATCCTGTTCGGGCAAGGGCCGCCGAGCCCGCTCTGCACCGGGCTCCCCAGACGGAGGCTGCCGAGATGACGCAGGCCAGCCGCGACTCGCTGATCGACGGACTGTTCCCGCTCAGAGAATGGCCGCTGCCACCAAAGGCGCAGTTTCCCCGGCTGAACAAGAAGTCCGATCGGCGCAGCGATTTCGTCATTGCCGCGCTCGGCATCACGCTCGGGCTGATCTGCGCTCTGTTTCCCTGGTACATCTTCTTCAACCAGGACCAGTTTGGCGTCCAGGCGATGAAGTTCGGCGGCACCGGCACCAATTCGGGACGGGCGGGCGGCGGCGTGGTCGCCCAACGCAGCGCGCCGCTGACGGCAAAGGACGTCCCCGCCGCCAATCTCGATCTGCTTGCCACGGGAACCGTGCAGGATGACGCCAATCCGGCACCTGCACCTGACGAGCAACCCTTTCCGGCCGACGCGGCGAAATTCCGCATGGTTCATGTTGCCAACGGCCGTGCCATGATCGAGGACGACGCTGGCCTCTGGATCGTCCAGCGTGGCTCGATACTGCCTGACTCCAGCCAGGTATCCTCTATCGAGCAGCGCAACGGTAAATGGGTCATGGTCACCAGTGCCGACCAGGTGATCGAACTCTCCAAATAAACGCCCCGTCTCAGGCGTCCGGCCATCCGCAAGGTCCGCGCAAGACTGGCGGCCTAGTCTTCGGGAACCCGCTCGGAGATTCCCATGGAGCCCGTTTCCCTTTTCGACCTCGCCGCCAAGCAAGCCCAGTGGCTGGCCGTGCGCCAGTCCGCCGTCGCCGGCAACATCGCCAACGCCAACACGCCGGGCTACAAGGCAAACGATGTCGAGCCGTTCGAAAAGGTCCTCGATCGCACAGCCGTATCGCTGCAGGCCACGCAGGCTGGCCATCTCGGCAACGCCGCGACCAATGCCGGCTTCACCATCAAGCCGCAGGAAGATGACGGCGTTGTCATGCCGTCCAAGAACTCGGTCGTGCTGGAAGACCAGTTGCTGAAGGCCGGCGAAGTCCGCCGCTCCTTCGAGCTCAACACGGCGATCGTCAAGGCGTTCCATTCGATGATGATGATGGCGGTGAAGAGCTGACCATGGACGCGCTGACCGCAGCCCTCAAAGTCGCAGCATCCGGCCTCGGCGCCCAGTCGGAGCGCCTGCGTGTGGTTTCCGAAAACCTGGCCAACGCCCAGTCGACCGGCACCACGCCCGGCTCCGATCCGTATCGCCGCAAGACCATCAGCTTCGTCTCCGAGCTCGACCGGACCTCCGGCAGCTCGACGGTTGCAGTGAATTCTATCGATCGTGATCCCAGCGACTTTCCGGTCGAGTTCCAGCCCGGCAACGAAGCCGCCGACGAGAAGGGCTACGTCAAGATGCCCAACGTGAACGTGCTGATCGAAATGGCCGACATGACCGAGGCCAACCGCTCCTACGAGGCCAACCTTCAGGTCGTCAAGCAGGCGCGCGACCTGATTTCCATGACCATCGACCTGATGAGGAACCAGTAATGATCAGCGGTATCGGAGCCCTTCAGTTCAAGTCGTCGATCGGCGGCGACGACGCGGTGACAAGCCTGCTCCAGGGCGGCGCGACACCTTCGGCCGGCGGCAACATCGGCACCTCCTTCGCCGAGGCGCTAAGCCAGGCAGCCTCCAAGACCATCAACACACTGCAGAATGCCGAGCAGGTGTCGGTGCAAGCCCTCAAGGGCGACGTCGACACCCGTCAGGTGGTCGACGCCGTGATGAGCGCGCAGCAGGCGCTTCAGACCGCCGTCGCCATTCGCGACAAGGTGGTTTCCGCCTATCTCGAAGTCAGTCGAATGGGCATCTGAGGAATTCCGCCATGAAAGCACTCGCCATCGCCGCCACCGGCATGAATGCCCAGCAGACAAATCTGGAAGTCATCGCCAACAACATCGCCAACATCAACACCACCGGCTACAAGCGCGCTCGTGCTGAATTCTCCGACCTGCTCTATCAGGTCGACCGCACGCAGGGTGTGCCCAACCGCTCCAACGCCTCGCTGGTGCCGGAGGGCGTCTCGATCGGCCTCGGCGTCAAGACGACGGCCGTGCGCAACGTGCACACACAGGGTGAACTGACCAGCACCGGCAACAGTTTCGACCTGGCGCTCACCGGCAGAGGCTGGTTCCAGATCGAGGGTGCCGACGGCGGCACGCTCTACAGCCGCGCCGGCGCGCTCAACACCAACGCCACCGGCCAGTTGGTGACAGTCGACGGAGCCGCCGTCATTCCGGCAATCAACGTCCCCGTCGATGCCGTCGAGGTCATCGTCAACAAGACGGGGCAGGTCTTTGCCCGCATCGATGGCCAGACCGACCTGCAGAACCTCGGCCAGCTTCAGATCGCCAATTTCGCCAACGAGGCGGGCCTGGCACCGCTCGGCGACAATTTGTTCCAGGAAACCACGGCTTCGGGGCCGGCCAATGTCGGCGTCCCGGGCGATCCCGGCTTTGCCACCATCCAGCAGGGCTATCTCGAAGCCTCCAACGTCGACCCGGTCAAGGAAATCACCGAGCTGATCTCGGCGCAGCGCGCCTATGAGATGAACTCCAAGGTCATCCAGGCCGCCGACGACATGGCCTCCGTCGTCTCCAAGAACATCAGGTAACGCATGATGTCGACGCCCGGCCTCCTGTCCGCATTCCGCCGCACCGCGCTCGTCCTTGCGCTGGTGGCCGGCGGCATGCCGGCTTTTGCCCAGGAGTCGACAAACCAATCGGCCACCGAGATCGTCAGCAATCAACCTGTCGGCGACGTCGTGTTGATCCCCAACCGGGTGATCTATCCCGGCCAGACCATCGAACTCACAGCCCTGAAACAGGTGACCCTCATCGCCGGCAAGCACAAGCCGGACGGAGTCGTCACACGGGCCGAGGAACTCGACGGCAAGGTCGCCAAGCGCACGCTGCTGCCCGGCCGCTACATCCCCTCCACCGCCATCCGCGAGGCCTGGCTGGTCGAACAGGGCGCCTCCGTGCAGGTCTTCTTCATCGCCGGCGGACTGACGATCTCGGCGACCGCCGTGACGCTGCAGCCAGGTGCCGCGGGCGACCTCGTCAAGGTTCGCAACATCGACAGCGGCAAGATCCTGTCCGGCGTCGTGATGGCGGATGGCACCATCCAGGTCAGCGCCTCATGATGCGCGGCCTTACCCTGATATTGGCAGCCGTGCTTGGCCTGCAGCCGGCACTGGCCGACGGCCTGACGCCGAAGGCCAAGCGCGAGCTCGCCGCCAAGAATGGCGGCGTCTACAACGATCCTGAATATGATCCGGCCACCACCAGCCGCATGTTCCGGGTTTCCACCGGGCCGAGTTCGCTGCCGCCGGGCCAGGTCGCCTCGCGCATCAAGGACATCGCCCAGCTGCAGAGTTCGCGCGACAACCAGCTCGTCGGCTACGGCCTGGTCATCGGCCTTGCCGGATCGGGCGACAGCCTGCGCAACTCGCCATTCACCGAACAGTCGATCCGCGCCATGCTCGAAAATCTCGGCATCGCCACCGAAGGCGGCAGCGCGCGCGCCAAGAATGTCGCCGCCGTCATCGTCACCGCCAACATGCCGCCCTACGTGCAGTCGGGCGCCCGCATCGACATCGACGTCTCCTCGATGGGCGACGCGACCTCGCTTTCCGGCGGCACGCTGATCATGACGCCGCTGAAGGCGGCGGACGGCGAGATCTATGCCGTCGGCCAGGGCTCGGTCATCGTGTCCGGCTTCACCGCCCAGGGGCAGGCCGAGCAACTGACGCAAGGCGTGCCGACCTCCGGACGCGTGCCGAACGGCGCGATCGTCGAGCGTGCCGTCCAGGCCGAGTTCGACGATCAGGCGACGCTGACGCTGCAATTGCGCAACCCAGATTTCTCGACCGCGATCCGCATCGCGGACGCTATCAACGACTACACCAGCCAGCGTTTCGGCATGCGGGTGGCGGCCGAGCGCGATTCCCGCACTGTGCAGATCAGAAGACCGAAGGGTGTTTCGGCGGCGCGCTTCTATGCCGAGATCGAGAACCTGGTGGTCGAATCCGACACGCCGGCCCGCGTCGTCATCGATGAGCGCACCGGCACCATCGTCATCGGCAATGATGTCAAGATCTCGCGGGTCGCCATCAGCCACGGCACGCTCACCGTGCGCATCACCGAAGCACCGCGCGTCGTGCAGCCCGAGCCCTTCTCCAAGGGCGAGACCGCCGTAGAACCGTTCACCGCCATCGACGCCAGCCGGCCCGACGCCCGCGTTGCGGTGCTTGACGGACCCGATCTCCAGACCTTGGTTTCCGGCCTTAACCGTCTCGGCGTCAAGCCGGACGGCATCATTGCCATTCTGCAGGGCATCAAGTCGGCCGGCGCCCTGCAGGCCGACCTGGTTCTGCAATAGGCGACGCCGATGATCTCCCTCTCACGCTACGAAAGACGCCGCCCCGCCGCAATCCTGCTCGCGACCGCCGTTCTCGCGGCACTGCCCTTTGCCGGCGATACCGCACGTGGTGAGGAGACGGTCCGCCAGGTCTTGCCGGGAGCACCGGTTGCAGCGGCGGCGCCGCAAACGGCGCGGGCAAAGGCACCCGACCAGACCGAGATCGAGCGCTTCTGCTCCAACATCGCCGACGCCGCCCGCGATCGCCGTTATGCTTTGCAGGCGGCGGAACTGAAGCAGCTCCAGGCCGGCATTGACGAGCGCATGAAAGCTCTGGATGCAAAGAAAGCCGAGTACGAGACCTGGCTGAAGCGGCGCGAGGTTTTCCTGGCCAGGGCCGAAGACGGCGTCGTCCAGATCTATGCCGGCATGAAACCCGACGCCGCCGCCGAGCGGCTGGCCATCGTCAACGCCGATCTGGCGGCGGCCATATTGATGAAGCTCGATTCACGCAAGGCGAGCGTCATCCTCAACGAAATGGACCAGAAGGCGGCGGCAACGCTCACCGGCATCATGGCCAGCGCAGCCCGAAGGGTAGATCCGTCATGATCCGCAAGATGCTCCTCCTGTGCGCGGTTGCCGTGCTGTCCGGCTGCGGAACCAACCTCAAGGAGGTCGGCAGGGATCCGGCTCTGTCGCCGGTCGGTTCCGGCATCGACGATGGTAGCACCGGCTCTCTCTATCGCTATCCGGAAACACCGCCGGCACCGCCCAGGAAATTCTCGCTGTGGGATGACCGCCAGAGCCGGCTGTTCACCGACCCGCGGGCGCTGTCCCAGGGCGACATCCTGACCGTCAAGATCAAGATCAACGACCGGGCCAACTTCAAGAACCAGAACGACAGGAGCCGCACCGCCAACCGCAAGCTCGGTTTCGATATCAGCGCGGAATGGGACAAGGTTGGCAGCACCGCCGGCAAGGGTGCTGGCGCTCTCAACTCCACCACGGACACGACGGCCGACGGCGAGATCAAGCGATCGGAAAACCTGGAGCTCAATGTCGCCGCCATCGTCATCGATGTTCTGCCTAACGGCAATTTGATGATCAAGGGATCGCAAGAGGTGCGCGTCAACGCCGAACTCAGGGTGCTGACCATTGCCGGCATCGTGCGGCCGGCCGACATCGGCGCCGAGAACACCATTCCCTACGAACGCATCGCCGAGGCGCGCATCTCCTATGGCGGACGCGGCCGCATCACCGAGGTCCAGCAACCTGCCTACGGCCAGCAGATTCTCGACCAGGTTCTTCCGTTCTAGGATTGGGGAACACCGCACCGTGGCAAATGTCGAACAGGGTCAGCCGCGCAAGGGTCCCTCCCTTGCCATCCAGGCCGCCATGCTGCTGGTCGTGACGGCCGCCGCCATCGGCATGGGCTGGATGTCCGGCGGCTATCTCAAGGGCGTCGATGCCCCTGCGTCGGTACCGGTGGCGCCTGAGAACGAAGGCAAGGTCGAGCAGTCGGCTGCGGCCGAACAGCCGGGCGTGGGGCCGACGCTCGTCGTGCTGGCGCCAATCACCACCAACATCGCTTCGCCTGCCGATACCTGGATCAGGATGGAGGTGTCCGTGGTCTATGACGGACCGCAGCTACAGGCAATGTCGGATGACATCCACCAGGACCTTCTGGCGCTGGTGCGCACCTTGAAGATGCATCAGATCGAAGGCGCCAGCGGCTACCAGCACCTGAAGGCCGATCTCGAGGAGCGCGCCGCGATCCGCAGCCAGGGTCACGCCAAACAGATCCTCATCAGGACATTGCTGCTCGAATGAGAAAATTCCTTCTCGCCACGGCGATGATCGCGGCCGCCACGTCGGTCGCGGCGGCGCAGCAGCTTGATCTCGGCGGCATCGGCAAGGCCGACGGCACCACCGTCGGCTACATCATCCAGATGTTCGGCCTGCTGACCGTGCTGTCGGTGGCGCCGGGCCTGCTGATCATGGTGACGAGCTTCACCCGCTTCGTCATCGCCTTCTCGATCCTGCGTGCCGGCATCGGCCTGCAGTCGACGCCGGCAAACCTCATTCTCATTTCGCTGTCGCTGTTCATGACCTTCTATGTCATGGCGCCGACTTTCGACCAAGCCTGGAACACCGGCGTCAAGCCGCTGATGGACAACCAGATCACCCAGACCGAAGCCTTCGACAAGATTTCGGATCCGTTCCGTACCTTCATGCTGCGCAATGTGCGCGACAAGGACTTCGACCTCTTCGCCGATCTCGCCCGCGAGCGCGGCCAGACTGTTTCGCGCGACACCGTCGACCTGCGCATCCTGGTACCCGCCTTCATGATCTCGGAAATCCGGCGCGGCTTCGAGATCGGCTTCCTGATCGTGCTGCCCTTCCTGGTCATCGACCTGATCGTCGCCACCATCACCATGGCGATGGGCATGATGATGCTGCCGCCGACGGTGGTGTCGCTGCCGTTCAAGATCCTGTTCTTCGTCCTGATCGACGGCTGGAATCTGCTTGTCGGCAGCCTGGTGCGCTCCTTCAATTGACCGCTGGCGGCTGATCCCTGGTAACTGGTCGCGGCCGTGCCGCACAGGTACAGAATTTCAAGCAAAATATTTTCGATTAACCGTCCGGTTTAGCCCTTTGGTAGGGACTTGCCCGCATATTCGCTCGCAGATGGCGGGTGATCGATTTCAGAGATCATTGGCATGATGCCGCACCGTCATACCGGGAGGCCCGGTATGTCAAGAAAACACCTGTAAAACCAAGGTACGAGTACCCATGTCCAGCATCATGACGAACTCCGCCGCGCTGACGGCTCTGCAGAGCCTTAACGCCACCAGCAAATCCCTCCAGGACACCCAGGCCCGCATCTCGACCGGCTACCGCGTCTCGCAGGCCTCGGACAACGCCGCTTACTGGTCGATCGCCACCACGATGCGCTCCGACAACCAGGCAATGTCCACCGTTTCGGACGCACTCGGCCTCGGCGCCTCGAAAGTCGACACCGCCTACACCGGCATGAACAGCGCGATCTCCACCATCAACCAGATCAAGGCCAAGCTGCTGGCTTCCTACGGCCAGACGGATGCCTCGAAGGAAAAGACCCAGACAGAAATCACCGCTCTTCAGGCGCAGATGAAGTCCTACGCCGACGGCGCCACCTTCTCCGGCACCAACATGCTGTCCGTAGACAGCGGCGCAACAGCCACGACGGCGGCCGATGTGAAGATCCTTTCGGCGTTCAACCGTGACGCGGCCGGCGCATCTTCGATCTCGACCATCGACGTCAAGGTGGAAAGCATCAAGCTGTATGAAGCTGGCACCACCGCGGGCCTCGCGAAGGGCATCCTTGACACGTACCGCCTCGGCACCGACGGCAGTACGGTCGCCGCGGTCTCCGGCACCCAGACAGCCCTGGGCGCGGCTGCACTGGCCACCGACACCTATTCGGCCGCCTCGCTTTCCATCTTCTCGGGTGGCACGGCTGCCAGCGATACGCAGATCAAGCAGATGCTGACCGTCATCGACTCCGCGCTCGCCGACATGACCAACTCGGCCACCACGCTCGGCGCCGCCAAGAGCAGTATCGACCTGCAGAAGACCTTCACCTCGGACCTGATGGACTCCATCGATCGCGGTGTCGGTCAGCTCGTCGATGCCGACATGAACAAGGAATCGACCCGTCTCCAGGCTCTGCAGGTCCAGCAGCAGCTCGGCGTCCAGGCTCTGTCGATCGCCAACGGTTCCTCGCAGTCGATCCTGTCGCTCTTCCGCGGCTAATCGCCTCCGCTCCACCACAATTCGCACTAAAAATCGGGCCGCGCCAAAAGCGCGGCCCGATTTGCGTTTTGCTCCAGCCCCGCGCAACCCTCGGTCCTTAACTCTCGAAAGCCAGCGTTTAACAGGCTGTTAACCATGGCGCGCTAATTATGGTTAACCAATAGCTTACAACCGTTGGCGAATCGGCCCTACCGGCACGATGCCACCCGTTGAACAGGCCTATCCGGCATGTCTGAGCATGTCGGCTTTTGAGAAGGAGCGACTTTCTTGGCGAGCATCATGACAAACGCTGCGGCGTTGACCGCACTTCAAAGCCTCAGCGCCACCAACAAGTCACTCGAACAGACGCAGGCTCGCATTTCGACCGGCTACCGGGTCTCGCAGGCCTCGGACAACGCCGCCTACTGGTCGATCGCCACCACGATGCGCTCGGACAATTCGGCCCTGTCGACGGTGCAAGACGCACTCGGCCTCGGCGCCTCCAAAGTCGACACCGCCTACACCGGCATGAACAATGTGCTGACGACGATTGGCCAGATCAAGACCAAGCTGCTTTCGACCGTCGGCCAGACGGACGCAGCCAAGGCAAAAACCCAGACCGAGATCAAGGCGCTTCAGGCGCAGATGAAGTCCTTTGCCGACGCGGCCACCTTCTCGGGCTCGAATTTCCTTGCGGTGACCTCCAAGCAGGTTGCCGCGGCCAATGACGGCGCCCAGCCCGACTCCCAGATCGTGTCCTCATTCAATCGTTCCTCATCCGGCGCCATTTCGATTGGAACGATCGATATCGATGTCGAAGGCACCAAGCTTTTCGACTATGGCCTTGCCACAGACGTCAAGAACTACGGCACCCTCGATCGCCAGACCTCGATCTATTCCACGGGGGCCGCTCAGACCCTGTATGACACCGCCTATAGTGCCGCGATCGCCGGCGGAGGAACGGACATCGCCGCGAACGCCGCCGGCCAGTTGGCGGCGGGAGCGGTCGCCAAGGTCGACAATATTTCCGCCTACAACCTCGACATCACGGCAGCCGGGGTAACCGACGATATCATCACCCAGATGGTGACCAGGATCGACAAGGTCATGGCTCAGCTGACCGATTCCGCCACCATCCTCGGCTCGGCCAAGAGCAGCATCGACCTGCAGAAGACTTTCACCCAGAGCTTGATGGACTCCATCGACCGCGGCGTCGGCCAGCTCGTCGATGCCGACATGAACAAGGAATCGACCCGCCTGCAGGCGCTGCAGGTGCAGCAGCAGCTCGGCATCCAGTCGCTGTCGATCGCCAACAGCGCCTCGCAGTCTATCCTGTCGCTGTTCAAGAACTAATCGCGGGCGCCACCAGCGCCCTGCTTTTCGCACTCCGATTGACGGGCCGCGCCGCAAGCGCGGCCCGATTTCATTTTCGCACAAGCTTCGAGGACTAGTGTTCCGGCGGACAATCATCCTGGGAGTCGTCGAACCGTGCCGGAACAGATCCAGAGCATCATCTCGAATCT
Organism: Mesorhizobium sp. Root102; assembly: GCF_001425625.1. Taxonomy (GTDB): domain Bacteria; phylum Pseudomonadota; class Alphaproteobacteria; order Rhizobiales; family Rhizobiaceae; genus Mesorhizobium. The sequence continues at coordinate 150,135 of NZ_LMCP01000003.1, forward strand.
CCGCGGGTTTGGCGTGAAGCGCCTCGCCATGCTGGCGGGCATCGCCGTTCTGGTGATGGGCGTCATCGGCATCGCCTCGGTCTACCTCAACCGTCCCGCCTACGACACGCTCTATGTCGGGCTCGACCGCGCCGACGTGAACCAGATCGGCCTGGTGCTGGGCGAAGCCGGCATCGGCTTCGACGTCGGCGCCGACGGAACCTCGGTGCTGGTGCCGGCCGGCACCACCGCGCAGGCGCGCATGCTGCTTGCCGAAAAGGGCCTGCCGACCAGCGCCAATGCCGGCTACGAACTGTTCGACAATGTCGGCTCGCTCGGCCTCACCTCCTTCATGCAGCAGATCACTCGTGTGCGCGCGCTGGAAGGCGAGATTGCCCGCACCATCCAGTCTATATCGGGCATCAAGGCGGCGCGCGTCCACATCGTCATGTCCGAACGCGCCAATTTCCGCCGCGACGAACAGCAGCCTTCCGCCTCTGTGGTCATCCGCTACGCCGGCATCGACGCCGAGAAGAGCGCCATGTCGATCCGCCATCTCGTCGCCGCCGCGGTCCCCGGCCTGTCGGCCGACAAGGTGACGGTCCTGGATTCCAGCGGCAATCTGCTGGCCGCGGGCGATGATCCTTCCAACACCAGCGCCGCCCGCACGCTCGGCGTCGAGCAGACCGTCGAGGCGCAGATCGGCGACAACATCCGCCGCGCGCTGACGGCCTATCTCGGCCCCGACAATTTCCGCGCCAGCGTCAAGGCCGAGGTCAACACCGACACCCGCCAGACGGAAGAAACCATCTTCGATCCAAACTCCCGCGTCGAGCGCTCGGTGCAGTCGGTGCGCGCCAACGAGAACAACAACCAGAAGCAGGCCTCGACCCCGGCCAGCGTCGAGCAGAACCTGCCCGAAACCCAGGCAACCGCCACCGATGGACCGCAATCCTCTTCGCAGAACGACCGCAGGGAAGAAATCACCAATTACGAGATCAATTCGAAGAAGATCGCCACGGTCTCCAACGGCTACAGCGTCACCAAGATGTCGATTGCCGTCGTCGTCAACCAGCAGCGGCTGACGGCCATCCTCGGCAAGGACGCCACGCCTGAGCAGATTGCCAAGCGTGTCGCCGACATCCAGAAGATGGTGACCTCGGCAACCGGCTTCGACGAAAAGCGCGGCGATGTCATCGATGTGTCGGCGGTAGAGTTCATCGACGGGCTGGATGGCGAGGCGATCCCGCAGGCTGGAATGCTCGATTCCATCGGCCAGCATGCCGGCACCCTGATCAACGCCGGCGCCTTCATCGTCGTGGTGTTCCTGGTCGCCTTCTTCGGCCTGAAGCCGATGGCGGCGGCGCTGACGGCAAAGGCGACACCGGCCCTGTCAGGCCCCAGCTTCGATGACGTCCAGCGCTCGCTGCCCACGCCGGAAGCAACGGCCGCCGCCGACAATGCCGCAGTTGCCGCCTTGCCCGGCACGCGCCCCGGTCCGACACCGCTCGACGATCTTCGCCAGAAGATCAGACCGGCCCCGCAGGATCGGCTTGCCCGGATGGTCGACCTCAACGAGGAACGCACAGCGCAGATTCTGCGCAAATGGGCTGCCCAGGAAGTCGCGGTGTAAGCCATGCCCTCCGCAGCCCTTTTCGACCTCCTGCCTGATTTTGGCACCCGCACGCACCGTGCCGGCCAGCCTCGCGTCGCGGCCGATCCCGAACACAAGCCCGAGGCACCGACGTCGCAAGCCGATATCGGCACGCTGATCGCGGAAGCGGTTGTTCAGGCCGAGGCGGCGCTCGAGGCACGCCTGTCGATCGCGCATGATGCCGCGCTCGAAGCCGAGCGCCAGGCCAATGCAGAGGAAGCAAGGGTATTTCTCGAAAGCCTCGGCGACGATCTCGGCAAGGCGGTCTCGTCGCGTATCGATGTCATGGAGGCACGCGTGACCGGGCTTGTCGCGACCACGGTCGCCCGCATCATCGGCGGCATCGTCAGTGACGATCTGCAGAAACGCTCGATCGAGGTGCTCGCTAGCGCAATACGCGAAGCCGTCGGCGATGCCGAGGCGGTGCGTGTCGTCGTGCGCGGGCCGCTCTCGCTGTTCGAGACACTGAGGGCATCGCTCGGGCCGCGCGCGGCCAATCTCGACTTTGTCGAGGCACCAGGCTTCGACCTCACCGTCGCCATCGACGAAGCGGTGTTCGAGACACGCATGGCCGAATGGTCGACGACCCTCTCAGAGGTTCTGGCATGAGCGTCGCCGAGGCCGGACACACACCCCACGAAATCATCATCGTGCGGCGTGGTCATGATGACCATGACGAGGCCCACCATGGCGGCGTCTGGAAGATCGCCTTCGCCGATTTCATGACCGCCATGATGTGTTTCTTCCTGGTCATGTGGCTGATCAACGCCGCCAACGAACAGACCAAGGCAGCCGTCGCCAGCTACTTCAACCCGGTCAAGCTGGTCGACCGCAATTCGAGCCGCAAGGGCCTGGAGGATCTCGGCGACGGTCCGCGCGCGATTGGGACGACGGCCGACAATCCGAAGAAGGCGACCAGCAAGGCCGGCCAGGACGGCGATGGCTCGGCGGACCGCAAACAGGACAAGCAAGAACTCCCGCAAGCGGAACACTCCGACGAGCATCTGTTCGCCGATCCTTACGCGGTGCTTTCGGAAATCGCCACCGATACCGGCGTCATGCAGAATGTCAGTCAGAAGGGTGACGGCGGCGCGCAGGCTGCCGGCCCGGCGACGGGCGCCTCCGGCGGTGCCTCCTATCGCGATCCCTTCGAGCCCGATTTCTGGTCGCAGCAGGTCGCGGCGCCCGCCGCTGAGGCCAGTGCCGAGCGCACCAGGATCGAGGGCGATCCTGTCAAGCCCGGCGACAAGGCCGCTGAAACACAGGTCGCCAAGGTAAAGGCCGTGCCGCCCGTCGCGGCCGCACCGCCCGAGCCGCTGGCCAAGGACGCGACAGGCAAGCAAGCTGTGAACGCCGCCACCGCAATGGCCAAGGCCGGCGACACGAAGCCGAGCGAGGTCAAACCGGGCGAGACCAAGCCGGACGATGCCAAGGCTGCGGACGCAGCCAAGGCCGAGGCCGAGGCGCAAAAGGCTGCCAAGCCCGACACCGGCGAGAAGGCGCCGACCGCGGCTGCAGTCAAGGCAGCGGCCGATGTCAAGCAGCAGTTGGCCAATGCCTTCAAGCCCGGCGACAAGCTGCACGACGGCGTCTCCGTTGAAGCCACCGACAAGGGCGTCGTCATCTCGATCACCGACCAGCTCGACTTCGGCATGTTCGAGGTTGGCTCGGCGCTGCCGAGCCGCGAACTGGTGCTGGCGATGGAGAAGATCGGCCGCATCGTCAACAGCCAGAAGGGCACCATCAGCATCAACGGCCACACCGACGCCCGGCCGTTCCGCAGCGACAGCTACGACAATTGGCGACTGTCGACGGCGCGCGCGCATTCCGCTTACTACATGCTCGTGCGCGGTGGCGTCGACGAACGCCGCATCACCGAGGTCGCCGGCTTCGCCGATCGCCAGCCGAAGGATCCCGCGGATCCATTGTCGGCCGTAAACCGCCGCATCGAAATCCTGATGGCAACCGGCGGATGAGGCGAGCGGCCGTCACCAGCCGGTTGCTTGGCCTGTTGCTGCTGGCCGGCGGACACCCGTCGACCGGCTTCGCCCAGGAGGCGCTGCAGCCATATCAGTTGGTGCGCTCGCTGCAGCTCATCCAGGACCGCATTGCCACCGGCGACCATGCCGCCCTGCCGATGCAGGCCAAACTGCTGGAGATGGCGGATGCGCGCCTGCGCACGGCGGATGCCGAGGATTACAAGGATCCCAAGAACTTTCGCGCCCTGCTCGTCTACGGCATGAGCGGCGGTAACCCGGTGACCGTCGAAGCCGCCACGTCGCGCGCCACGACGGACCCGCAAAGCCTTGCCATAGCCCAAGGCGTGATCGACTACCTTACCGGCCGGCCCGGCGAGGCGATCGAAGCCTTGAAGCCTATCGACCCCATGGCGCTGCCTCCCGATCTCGGTGCTTTCCTTGCCCTGGTCAAAGGCTCGTTGCTTGCCGGCGACCAGCCCGCGGCCGCACTCGGTCTGCTCGACCAGGCAAGATTGCTCAGCCCTGGCACGCTGGTCGAGGAAGCCGCACTTCGCCGTTCGGTCGGCATTGCAGCCGGGCAAGGCGACGCGGCACGCTTCGCGCTTGCCTCCACCCAATATGTCGAGCGCTACCTCTATTCGCCCTATGCCAGCCAGTTCGCCGACTCCTTCGTCACCGGCGTCATCGCGCTGCACATGTCGATCAGTCAGGACAAGCTGGCCGACATCACCTCGATGATGGATGCCGAGCGCGAGAAGGTGATCTATCTGCGCATCGCCCGCCGCGCCGCGATCGACGGCCTGAACGAGCTGTCGGCTTTTGCTTCGGCGCGGGCCGAGCGGGGCCGCGACGGCAACACCAACCAGGACGATCCTCGCGCCCTGCTCTATGCCAGCCTTTCCACCGTCACCTCGGGCACCATCGAGGACGTTCGCGCCAAGCTCGGCAAGATCGACCGCACCAGATTGTCGCAAGGCGACCGCGCCTTGCTCGATGCCGCGCAGGCCATTGCCGGCGAGGTCGTCGCGCCGCCCGCCGCCCTTCCCCAGGAAAAGCCTGCTCCTGTTGCGGCCGGGCAATCACCGGCGCCCAAGATCGCCACGGCGCCAGGCGCCGATCACAGCGGACTGCCACCGGTCGAAGGCGCGATCGCGGAGCAACCTGCCGCCACTGCGGCCCCCGGTGGACCGGCCGCCAATGCGCCGGACACGGCGGCGGTTGCAGCCACATCCGCCGACGCAGCGACTGTCATGCCGGCTTCGGCACCGTCGCCCGCGGCCGGTCCCGAGCCCATCGATCCGACAGACGCCGCCATGACCAGAACACGTCGACAGCTCGACCTGATCGACCAGATGCTTGGAGCCGCCCCCAAATGACCACCAGCCTCGGCTCGGCCTTGCCAGGATTTGCCTCCACGCGCGCGTCGTCGGAGCAACCGGCAGCGAATGGCAGGAACGACGACGACGGCTTCGGCAAGATGTTGCGCGGCGACACCGGCTCTACCCGCCCGGAACGGCAATCGACGACCGAGGCGGGATCGCGCGACCAGCGCTGGGGCAAGCTCGCCGCCGGCCTTGCCGGGAATGGCGGCAAGGCCGAACCGGCTTCGGCCGGTCCCGGAGAGACCACCTCTGCCAAGGTGCCGACCGTGAGAATCGGCAAGGACGATCTGGATGCAAAGGCGCACAAGGACGATGCCAATGCCGAAGAGACGACGCCGGATGCCGATGCCGTGCCGCTTCAGGACGACCTGTCGCTGCTGATCGCGTTTCATGACCTGCGCCATTTCTCGACATCGGCCAAGGCATCCGGGCGCGACGCAGCCACCGGCGAGAGCCCGTCGGATCCGGCGCTCGACGGGCAAGCTCCACTGCCGAAGACCTATCGAGCAAAGTCCTCGGCCGAACGCGAGGCCCTCGAAACCATCTCGAAGCCGGAGCAGGTGTCGATCGTCGACGGGCCTTTGACGGAGCTTGACGCCCAGCCACCGAGCTCTGCCTCCAGCGCGCCGAAACGCGACAACACCGTGGCGGCCCTGAAGCTGCCGGACGCCCCCGCTGCCGACGTGCCCGGCGTGCAGTCGAAGCACACCGCGGCGGCGATGAAGAGTATCGGGGATGTCCAGTCCTCGATGCGGCCCGAAGCGGGGAAACAGTCCCTGTCCGCCCCACGCATCGACGTGGTGTCCGAACAGAGCTTCCCCGCACCGCCGCAGAGTCCCATCAGCCAGGCAGCCCTCAATGTGATCAACGCCATAGCCGCCGACAGCGGCTCGCAAAAGGCGCTTTCAGCCTCATCCACGGCCGCTCAGCTGGCCAGCCCTGTTGCCGTTCCGACACATGTGCTGAAGATCGAACTTCACCCCGCCGAACTCGGCATGGTGACGGCCCATCTTCGCCTCTCCGGAGAACAACTTTCGATTGAGCTGAAGCCCGAAACACACGACGCCCATCGTCGGCTGTCCGCCGACAGCGAGGCCATCGTCAAGTCGCTGCGGGGTCTCGGCTTCGAGGTTGACAAGGTCACAATCCTGCAACCTTCGGTAGCAGTTCCCTCTACAACCCGCACCGATGCAACCGCCCCCTTGCCGACGGCAACAGGCCGCGATCCATCATCCTTTCAACCGGGGAATTCGGGCGGCGGCAGCTCTGGAGCCGGCGGCCAGCAATCGGGCCAGCAATCCTCAGGGAAACGCAACGATGACGCGCAGGACTACGGCCGCGGCAGTTCGCCTTCTCGCGAGCGCGCTGGCGGCGATATCTTTATCTAGCGCGGCAAGCGCTGCCGCAGCCGCGGCCAACCCTTGCGAGCCGGAAATCCTGCGCGCCGCCGATCGCTATGGCGTGCCCGCCGGCATCCTCTATGCCGTGGGCCTGACGGAGACCGGCATCAAGGGCAGCCTTCAACCCAACGCTTTGAATATAGAGGGAAAAGCGGTCTTTCCGAGGAGCCGGACCGAGGCCCTTGCCGCCTTCGCCAATGCCCGGCGCGAGGGCAAGACGCTGATCGATCTGGGCTGCATGCAGATCAACCATCACTACCACGCATCGCATTTTCGCAGCGTCGAGGACATGCTCGACCCACGCCAGAACGTCGACTACGCGGCGCGCTTCCTGGCCAGCCTCCATGCCCGCCACGAGACCTGGTCGATGGCCGTCGCCCGCTATCATGCCGGCCCCGACAACGATCCGGCGCAGAAGATCTATGTATGCCGCGTCATTGCCAACATGGTCGCCACCGGCTTTGGAAAATGGACCGCGAATGCGCGCGGCTTCTGCAACCCATAAGCGTATTTTCTGCTTCTAATAAACCAACTGCACAACCCGGAATTGTCGGTTTGACTTGGTCAAAACTTGCTACCGAAAGCATATCTGGTTGCACGCTAATGCAACCGATGCGATTCCAGACTCCCAAGAAACTAGCTACAAGAAATGACGGTTGTTCAGGATTCTCGCCAGCGGATACGCCTCTCTTCACGGGGCAAATGATTTGATTCGGAAGGCGGGGCCGATGATTGTGATCGTTGACGAGCGCGAGCTCGTAACAGAGGGATACAATTCACTTTTCGATCGTGAGGGCATCGCCTGTGCAGGCTTTGCGTCCGGCGAGTTCGGTGAGTGGGTGAACTCGGCCGCCGACACCGATCTGAGGTCGGTGCGAGCCTTCCTCATCGGCGACTGCCGCGAAGGCTCCATCTCTCCCCGCCAGATCCGCGACCGCACCGGCGCTCCGGTCATTGCACTCAGCGAACAGCATTCCCTGGAGAACACGCTTCGGTTGTTCGAGAGCGGCGTCGACGACGTCATTCGCAAACCCGTCCATATCAGAGAGATCCTGGCCCGCATCACCGCCATCCGCCGCCGCGCCCAGGAAGATGTCGCCTACACCGAGATCGGCGCCATGCGCATCTTCATGGACGGCCGCGACCCCGAGATCAACGGTCAGCCTCTGCCCTTGCCGCGCCGTGAGCGCCGCATCCTCGAATATCTGGCGAGCAATCGCGGGCGTCGCGTCACCAAGACCCAGGTTTTCAACGCCATCTACGGCATTTTCGACGAAGAGGTCGAGGAGAACGTGGTGGAAAGCCACATCAGCAAACTGCGCAAGAAGCTGCGCGAGAAGCTGGGCACCGACCCGATCGATTCCAAGCGTTTCCTTGGCTACCGGCTCGTCTTCTGATGCAGCGCCGCGCCAGCCTCGCGCAAGAAAACACGCGTAGCCTCGTAGCCAGTGGCATCCACACTGGAGCCAGTGGCATGCACATTGGGGAGACGTTTCGATGAGCCTCTACGGAATGATGCGGACCGGCGTTGCCGGCATGAACGCGCAGGCCAATCGCCTGTCGACGGTCGCCGACAACATCGCCAATTCCGACACCACCGGTTACAAGCGGTCCTCCGCCGAATTTTCGACGCTGGTCATGCCATCGACGGGCGGTGCCTACAATTCCGGCGGCGTCACCACGACGATCCGTCAGGCGGTCAGCGATCCGGGCGTCCTCCAGTACACGACCTCGGTCTCCGACCTTGCCGTCAGCGGCGATGGCTTCTTTGTCGTTCAGGATCCGAGCGGTACGCCCTACCTGACCCGCGCCGGCGCCTTCGTTCCCGATGGGCAGGGCAGGCTGGTCAACTCGGCCGGCTTCCAACTGATGGCCTATAGCTACGACAATGGCGTGCCGGCAGCGACGGTCAACGGCTTCGAGGGACTGGTTCCTGTTGTCATCTCCGACCAGGGCATGACCGCAACGCCGAGCACCGAGGGTAGCTATGCCGGCAACCTGCCGGCAGGCGCGACACCGGTCGCTGCCGCTAATCTGCCCACCACCAATGCTGTCGGCGCACAGTACACGTCGAAATCCTCGATGGTCGCCTATGACAACCTCGGCAACAAGAAGCTGCTCGACGTCTATTTCACCAACACAGGCGTCGGCACCTGGCAGGTGGCGGTCTTCGACCAGTCGCAGGCCACGCCCGGAACAGCGTTCCCCTACACCGGCGGCGCGCTGGGCTCAGCCAACCTGACCTTCGACACCAGCACCGGCAAGCTGACCGGCGCCGTCGACAGCGTCGGTCTGACGGTGCCCAATGGCGCCGCCTTTTCGCTCGATCTGTCGGCGCTGACCCAGCTCGGCACCGGCTTCACCGTTTCCGACGCCCAGGTCAACGGCAACGCGCCGAGCACCATCGACAAGGTCCAGATCAGCAAGGACGGCACCATCTACGCGCAGTACAAGGACGGCTCCACCAAGCCGCTCTACAAGATCCCGCTGGCCGACGTGCAGAGCCCGGACCAGCTCACCGCGCTGCCCGGCAACGTCTATTCACAGGGCACCGAATCCGGCGCGGTCCGTGTCGGCTTCGCCAATGAAGGCAAGCTCGGCTCCATCATCTCTGGCGCGCTCGAGAATTCCAACGTCGATATCGCCGAAGAACTGACCAACATGATCGCGGCGCAGCGCAGCTACACCGCTAATTCGAAAGTCTTCCAGACCGGTTCCGATCTGATGGACGTTCTTGTCAACCTGAAGCGATAAGACGGGCGCCGCCCGCGAAAGACCCGCATGTCACTGTCTACCGCATTGAGTATCGCCCAGTCGGCACTTATGAACACCGCGCGACAGACCAGCGTCGTCTCGCGCAACGTCGCCGACGCCACCAACACGGACTATTCGCGCCGTCAGGCCGTCGTCACCAGCACGGCGCCGGGCGCGCGTTCGGTTGATATCCAGCGCGCCACCAACGACCTTCTGTTCCGCCAGAACCTCGGCGCGCTGTCGGCCTGGAGCGGCCAGAACGCGCTCTACAGCGGCATGGATCAGCTAGGTGTTGCGGTCAATGGCGTCGACAATGCGTCCTCACCCTCGACCGCGATTGCCGACCTGCAGAAGGCGCTGCAGCTCTACGCCACCTCGCCGTCCAATCAGAACCTCGGCGCCAGCGTCATCGACGCAGCCAAGCAGGTCGTGCGCTCGCTGAATGAAGGCTCCAAGGCCGTCCAGGATTTCCGAACCCAGACCGACGGCCAGATCGCCACGGCCGTCGACGACCTGAACTCGCTGCTCAGCCAATTCCAGGATGCGAACACGGCGGTCATGTCCGGAACCCGTTCCGGCACCGACGTTTCCGACGCGCTCGACCAGCGTGACGCGCTTTTGAAGAAGATTTCGAATTATGTGCCGGTGTCGACCTTCACGCGTGGCGACAATGACATGGTCATCACCACCGGCGACGGCACGACATTGTTCGAGACGATACCGCGCACGGTCACCTTCGCGGCATCCGCCGGCTACACCGCAGGCGCGGCAGGCAATGCCGTTTATATCGACAATGTGCCGATCTCGGCGGGAGCCGGCGGCAACACCAGCGCCAGCGGCACGCTTGCCGGCCTGCTGCAATTGCGCGACGGCGTCGCCTCGACCATGCAGAGCCAGCTCGACGAGACAGCGCGTGGCCTGATCACCGCCTTTGCCGAGACCGCACCTTCGATGCCCAATGCAGCCGGCCTGTTCACCTGGTCGGGGGCGCCGGCCATCCCGGCCGCGGGCACGCTGGTCAACGGCCTTGCCGCTTCCATCAGCGTCAATGCGGCGATGGACCCGAGCAGCGGCGGCAATCCGACGCTGCTGCGCGACGGCGGCGCCAACGGAGCCGCCTATGTCGCCAACACCGGCGGCGGCGCATCCTATTCCACCCTTCTGGTTGCCTATGGCGACCGGCTCGACCAGCCGATGACCTTCGACCCCGCAGCCGGGGTTTCGGCAACCTCCAGCGTTTCCGACTACGCGGCCAATTCGATCGGCTGGTTCGAAGGCTTGCGCCAGCAGGCTTCAACCGCTTCCGACGCCAAGGAAGCACTGGCCTCGCGCAGCGCCGAGGCGCTGTCCAACGCGACCGGCGTCAATGTCGACCAGGAAATGTCGCTCCTCCTCGACCTCGAACACACCTATCAGGCATCGGCCCGGATGATGAAAACCGTCGACGACATGCTGACGGCCTTGCTCAACGCGGTGGGATAATCCATGACTTCAGTCTCGTCAGCCGCTTTGTCGAATGCCATGCGCTCCCAGCAGATGCGCATGCAGGCCGATCTCGTCAAAGCCACGAAAGAATCCTCGACGGGCAGGGTCGCCGATGTCGGGCTGGCTCTCGGCGGGCGCACCACCCAGGCCGTCACCTTCCAGCGCGATCTTGACCGGCTCAACGTCATCATCGATTCCAACGGCCTGGTCGGCGCCCGGCTCTCCTCGACGCAGACCTCGCTTAGCCAGCTCTCCAGCGCCGCGCAAACCTTTCTGTCCGCCCTGACCACCGCTTCATCAAGCGATTCTTCCAACAGTCTCACCCAATCCTCCGGCAAGGCGACCATCCAGCAGCTGACCTCGATCCTCAACACCAGCGTCAATGGCGAATACCTGTTCGCCGGCACCAACACCGACGTCAAGCCGATCAACGACTTCACAGCTGCCGGCTCCCCCGCCAAGGCGGCATTCGACGCCGCTTTCGTCGCCAACTTCGGCTTCACCCAGGACGACCCGACAGCGGCCAACATCACGGCTGCCCAGATGGACGATTTCATCACCAATGATGTCGCGCCGCAGTTCACGGGCGCGGGTTGGCAGGGCAACTGGTCGAACGCCACCGACCAGCAGATCGTCAGCCGCATCGCTCTCAACGAGACCACCCCAACCTCGACCAGCGCCAACAGTGATGGCATCCAGAAGCTCGCAATGGCCGCAGCCATGGTCAGCAGCCTGATGTCCAGCAACATCAGCCAGGCCGCGAAGAATACGGTCGTCAGCCGCTCGACGGCAATCGTCGGCGAAGCTCTGAGCGGCATTGCCCAGATTCAATCCGAGACCGGTATCGTCCAGAAGCGGGTTTCCGATGCAAACGACCGCATGAAAACGCAGGTCGACCTTTTCGAAAGGCATATTCTCGATCTGGAAGGCGTCGATCCGGCCGAAGCCGCGACCCGGGTCGCGGACCTGACCCAGCACATCGAAACGTCCTTCGCGCTGACCGCACGCCTGCAGCAGCTCAGCCTGTTGAATTACCTGACCTGACAACGCTTAACGGAACGGTAGAGCCCCAACGATGTACCAATTCTCCTACGCCGACATCCAGAGCACCTCCGTTGCCGACGCGAAGGACCGCGAGCGGGAGCTCCTGACCCGCTCGATCGACATGCTGGCGGCGGCGGCGGCGGCCGGCCACAGTTCGATGGAGGCGATCGAGGCGCTGCATTTCACCAACCGCGTCTGGACCGCCTTCGTCGAGGATCTCGGCTCCAGCGACAACGCCTTGCCCAAGGAGCTGCGCGCCAACCTCATTTCCATCGGCCTGTGGCTGCTGCGCGAGGCGGAAGACATTCGCCAGGGTCGCACCAACAATTTCGAAGGGCTGATCGAGGTGTCCCAGATCATCAGGGACGGCATTCAATGACCAACACGCTGAAGATATCGCTGAAGCCGAACGAGAAGATCTACATCAACGGCGCCGTCATCCGGGTCGACCGCAAGGTCACCGTCGAATTGATGAACGACGTCCAGTTCCTGCTCGAAAGCCATGTGATCCAGGCCGACGACGCCTCGACACCGCTCAAGCAGCTGTATTTCATCCTGCAGGTCATGCTGATGAACCCGGCCGGCGCGGCCGCCGCGCGCGACATGTTCCGCCGTTCGCTACCGCTGCTGCTGGCAAACTTCGAGGACACCCAGATCTGCGGGGCGCTGAAACAGATCGACCGCATGGTCGGCGAGGATCATATCTACGAGGCGCTGAAGGCAATCCGCGCGCTTTATCCGCTCGAACGCCGCGCGTTGGGCGGCAATGACGATGTTCCGGGTGCCCAGCGCCCGCTGGCTGTGGGAGCACGATACTGATGAATGTGGATATGACGACGACGATACCGACCGGCGCCAACCAGGCCACCGCGTCGACTTCGAAGACAGCGGTCGACTACCAGTCCTTCCTCAAGCTTCTGATCGCCGAGATGAAGAACCAGGACCCGACCAAGCCGATGGATTCGACGCAGTATGTCGCCCAGCTCGCCACCTTCTCGCAGGTTGAGCAATCGGTGCAAACCAACACCAAGCTCGGCCAGATCATGCAATCCTCGGCACTGTCACAGGCCGACGCGCTGATCGGGCGCTCGATAACCTCCGCCGACGGCAAGACGACGGGCACGGTGGCCTCGGTGCGCCTCGCCAGCAGCGGTCTCATCGCCGTGTTGCAGAATGGCACGGAAGTCGCGGTAGGCCCGGGAGTCTCGGTCAAGGCTGCGAGCTGACGCTTTCGACAGAGAGCCAGTCCCATGAACGAGGCCGACGCTCTCGATATCGTCCAGTTCGCGGTATGGACGGTGCTCACCGCGTCCGCGCCGGTGGTGCTGGTCGCCATGGTGGTCGGCATCGGCATCGCCCTCATCCAAGCGCTGACGCAGGTTCAGGAGATCACCTTGACCTTCGTGCCGAAGATCGTCGCCATCATGCTGGTGGTGGCGCTGACCGGCCCCTTCATCGGCAGCCAGATATCGGCCTTCACCAACGTCATCTTCGAGCGCATCCAGAACGGCTTCTGAGCCAGTTCCAGGAAGGTGTGCCGCGACATGCCATCCGCAATTGCGCGAAGACAGACGCCCGCCGGTCCCTAAGCGCCTCCGGACGTGCCGGGAGAAAGAGCGTGGACCGCCTCTATCCCATTGTTGGACCATGAGCTTTTTCGAAAGACGTTCGCCCTTTGCGACGCCATGCCCTACTTTCGGCAAATGATCTTGAGCAAACGGATCATCTGACGAATCGGCACGACATGGCAGGAACCTCCGATGATTGACGAAAAGCCGGAAAGCGAGAGCGTCTCGTCGCTGGCGCCCTTCCGGCACGGCATTTTCCGCGCCGTGTGGGCCGCAAGTCTCGTCTCCAATTTCGGCGGCCTGATCCAGGGCGTCGGCGCCGCCTGGATGATGACCACGATCGCCACCTCGCCCTATCAGGTGGCCCTGGTTCAGGCTTCGACCACCTTGCCGATCATGCTGTTTGCGCTCGTCGCCGGCGCCATCGCCGATAGTTTCGACCGGCGCAAGGTGATGCTGGTCGCCCAGACCTTCATGCTGGTCGTCTCGGTGCTTCTGACCCTGTTCACCTATTCCGGCTTGATCACGCCGTGGACGCTGCTTGCCTTCACCTTCCTGATCGACAGTGGCACCGCGCTCAACAGCCCGTCATGGCAGGCCTCCGTCGGCGACATCGTTCCTCGCAATAAGGTGCCGGCCGCCGTAGCGCTCAACTCGATGGGCTTCAACCTGACCCGCAGCGTGGGCCCCGCGATCGGCGGTATCATCGTCGCCGCGGCCGGTGCGGCCGCCGCCTTCGCGGCGAACGCGGTGAGCTATATCGGCCTGATCGTCGTGCTGGCGCGCTGGAAGCCGGACGTGCCGGTATCGACCTTGCCGCGCGAGTCGCTGGGTGCCGCCATGGGCGCCGGCCTGCGCTATGTCGCCATGTCGCCCAACATCGGCAAGGTGCTGGTCAGAGGCGCCGCTTTCGGCTTCAGTGCCGGCGCGGTGCTGGCGTTGCTGCCGCTGGTGGCGCGTGACGTCGTCAAGGGCGATGCGCTGACCTACGGCATCATGCTCGGCGCCTTCGGCATCGGTGCGGTCGGCGGCGCCTTGATCAGCGTCAGGCTGCGGCAGCTGCTGTCCAGCGAGACGATGGTGCGCTGTGCTTTCGCCGGCTTCGCCGTCTGCGCCTTCAATGCCGCCGTCAGCCAGCATGCCTGGCAGACGTCGCTCGGCCTGCTTGTCGGCGGCGCTTGCTGGGTGATCGCGCTGTCGCATTTCAACGTCACGGTCCAGATGGCGACACCGCGCTGGGTGGTCGGCCGGGTGCTGTCGGTCTATCAGACCGCGACCTTCGGCGGCATCGCGCTCGGCAGCTGGATCTGGGGCGTCGTCGCCGATGCGCATGGCGCCGAAACCGCGCTGATCGCCGCCAGCATCGCCATGCTGGCCGGCGCCGCCATCGGTCTTTTGCTCCCGCTGCCGCAACAGCAGGTGCTCAACCTCGACCCGCTCAACCGCTTCAAGGAACCGCATTTGGCGCTTGACCTGAAGCCGCGCAGTGGTCCCATCGCCATCATGATCGAGTATGTGATCCGGCACGAGGACGAACCGGAATTCCTCGCCATCATGGCCGAACGCGGCCGCGTCCGCCGCCGTGACGGCGCCCGCAACTGGACGCTGGCGCGCGATCTCGAGAATCCCACCATATGGATCGAGCACTACCACACGCCGACCTGGATCGAATATGTGCGCCACAATGGACGCATCACCCATGCCGACGCCGTCATCGGCGAGCGCGTGCGGGCGCTGCACAGCGGCGACGAGCCGCCACGCGTGCGGCGCATGATCGAGCGCCCAACGACCGCCGGCACGACGCTTGTGATGGCCAAGGGGCCGATCGAGCATTAATGTATATCGCCAAAAACTGCGCGGCGGTTTTTGGTGGAAGTGCGCGGAATCTGAGGCTGTGATCGCTGCTCTACTTTGCCAGCAGCGCGAGAAAATTATCGAGGCTTTGCCGCATCAGCAACTCGGCCTTCTCGGCGCCGCCCCATTGCGCACTGGCCGTCGATCCACATGCGGGCAAGCCCGTAGACCAGGGCTCGCGCCTGCAGCGGAATGCCTTCCATATCCATTGTTCGCAGTTGGCGGGCAGCGCGCGCGTCTTCCAGGATCCGCACCATCATGCCGCGGATTTCTTCGTTGAGTTCAACAAGCCTCTCGGAGGCGTCGAAATCGATCGCCCGGCGCATCGAGATGATCTGGAAATGCGTCGGGTTGTCGATGACCCAGCGTAGATAGGCGATGCCGAGCGCCCGGCGGCTACGACATATGGCTGACCTTCGTGATCGCCGAGGGCAAACGCGCGGTGCACGACGTCCACTATTGGCCCTATGTGGCGCTTCTCGTCGCCGTCATAGCCATGCGCTGGTGGGGTGGAAAAACGCGAGCGGTTGCCCGCTAGCCTTCCCGCTAACCCTCGCCCGACAGGTCCCGGCGCGCCTTGTCGAGTTCCTCGGCATAGCGCCGCATCAGATGGCCTTCGGTCAAGAGCCCCAGAACGATATGGTCGGTGAAATCCTCGACCACGGCGAGTTCTTCGGCGCCCGCGCGCTGGAACGTCTCAGCAGCAGCCTGCACGTTCATGCTCGGCACCAGCACCGCGTCCTTGTACTTGGCAAGATCGCGCACCGCCACCTCGCCATCGGAAGGATCGCTGTGCAGTTCGGCCACGATCAGCACGCCGACATAGTGATCGCCCGCATCGACGGCGATGACGCGCTGGGCCGAGCCAAGCGGCACTTGCCTGCGGAAGGCGGCCAGCGTCGTCGTGGCGTCGATGGTCTTGATGTCCTTGCGCATCATCGAGCCGACGGTGAGGCTGCGCATCCAGCCGACATCGTGGGCGCTGCGGATGGTCTCGCCACGCAGATGGAAGCGCCATGTCGAGAACGAGTAGCCGAAGGTCTCGCGCACCAGTATGGCCGACATGATCGAGGCCGCAAGGACAACACCGGTCAGCGTCAGGTCGCGGGTCGATTCCAACGCCAGGAAGGTCATCGTCAGCGGACCGCCGACGACACCGACGGCGAGCGACGTCATGCCGACGACAGCGGCAACCGCAGGGTCGATGCCGGTTGCCGGCGAGACGACAACCATCACATCCGCGAACGCCTTGCCGAGCAGCGCGCCGAGGAACAGCGAGGCGAAGAACAGTCCGCCGCGAAAGCCCGATCCCAGCGAAACCGCCGATGCCGCCAGCTTGAGCACGAAGACGCTTGCCACCACGGCCAGCCCGTAATTCATCGAGAATTCGCGATGCAGAGCGCCATGGCCGCTGGACAGGACCTGCGGCGTGATCAGCCCCAGCAAGCCAACGATGACGCCGCCGATGATGGGGCGCAGCGACGCATCGATCGACAGCCTGGCAAAACCGCGTTCGATCAGCGTCACCAGCTGCATGATGGCGATCGAGGCGGCACCGCCGAGCAGGCCAAGCATCAGGAACGGCACGTACTGGCTGGCGGTGAGCGCCGGCAGGCCCGAAAGCTCAAGCGGGAACGGCACGCCGCCGAACATTTCGGCGGTCAGCGAGGCTGAGATCGCGGCGGTCATGACAGGCGCGACATTGGCGACCGAGTAGATGCCGATGACCAGTTCGAAGCCGTAGAAGGCGCCGGTCAGCGGTGCATCGAAGGCGGCGGCGATGGCGCCGGCCGCACCACAGCCGACCAGGATTCGGACATCGTTGCGGCGCAGCCGGAAGATGCCCGCCAGCCGCGAGGCCAGGCCGGACCCGACCTGCGTGTAGCCGGCTTCCAGCCCGACCGAGGCGCCAAAACCGCTGGAGATCATCGTCTGGCCAGCAATAATGAAGGTGTCGGTCAGCGACATGCGCCCGCCATAGAGCGCGTTGGCCTCGATCGGGTCGATCGGGGTGCGGAATTTCCGCTTCCGCAGCCAGATCACCGTCAGCCCGAGCAGGATACCGCCGATCGCCGGGATCAATGCCTGCATCGGATTGGCGAGTGAGAACATGCCGGAAAGCCGACCGCCGGGCTGAACGCCGAACAACAGCCCGTGCAGATCCTGCACGATCTGACTCATCGCCGTGACCAGGATGCCGGCCATGACGCCTACGACGCCGGCCAAGATGACCACGGCGATGCCGCGCGCCTCGAGCAGCGGCACCGATCGGATCAGCACCGCGCGCAGCCGGCGGGCGTAGACTTGCGGTTGGTTTCTGGAAAGCACCGTGGCGGCTCGCCGATATCAAAAGGCAGTGGAAAGCCCGCCTGATACGCCCGGCGACACGGCATGGCAACCACAATGGCGACAGACAAGGCGCCATTGTGGTGCGAAACAGACCCCAGATCGATCAGGTCGGCATGGGCTCGCCGGCTTCATAGAGCACGAGGTTGCGCTCGCCGATGCCCAGCGCCGGCCAGCTTGCGCGCCAGTCGGCAAGGTGCGGCGAGCGAAAATGCGCGTCGAGCGCTGCCCTGTCGCCCCAGACTTCCGTGACCCGGATGAGTCCGGCATCGAACACATCCTGCGCATAGGAATATTCGACACAGCCGGGCTCGGCGCGGCTGGCGGAAACCATGCGTTCCATCGCGGGCTTGGCTTCCTCCAATTTGTCTGGCGGCAAGCGGATGGTGCCGATGATCAGAAGCATGGGTTTTCCCTTCTTTACGAAGCCGGCCCGCACGCCCACCTGCTCACGATCGTTCGAACTAGCCAATCTCCCACCCTCGCGCAAGCTTGGCGGGCTACTCTCGCAGGGCTGTCGCGCGCTCGGCAGGCTTCGAATTTGGGGACGACATGGCGATCAGCGAAAGCATTCAGCCCGGCGCGGTGGCCAAGAATGGCCGCGACGTCTTCTTTGCCATCGGCATCGTCATCATCCTGGCCGTGCTGTTCCTGCCGATCCCGGCCTTTCTCATCGACATCGGCCTCGCCTTCTCGATCGCGCTTTCGGTGCTGATCCTGATGGTGGCGCTGTGGATCCAGCGGCCGCTCGATTTCTCGTCATTCCCGACCGTGCTGCTGATCGCCACCATGCTGCGGCTGTCGCTCAACATCGCTACCACGCGCATGATCCTGTCGCACGGCAATGAGGGCACGCACGCCGCCGGCTACGTCATCGCCGGCTTCTCCAAGCTGGTGATGGCCAGCGACTTCGTCATTGGCCTCATCGTCTTCATGATCCTGATCGTGGTGAACTTCATCGTCATCACCAAGGGCGCCACGCGTATCGCCGAAGTCGGCGCCCGCTTCACCCTCGACGCCATCCCCGGCAAGCAGATGTCGATCGACGCCGACCTCTCCGCCGGCATGATCGACGACAAGACCGCACAGCTGCGCCGCCGTGAACTGGAAGAAGAAAGCTCCTTCTTCGGTTCGATGGACGGCGCCTCTAAATTCGTCCGCGGCGATGCCATCGCCGGCCTCATCATCACCGCCATCAACATCGTCGGCGGCATCGCCATCGGCTACATCAGGCACGGCATGGGCATGGGCGAAGCCGCCGACGTGTTCATCAAGCTGTCGGTCGGCGACGGCCTCGTCACCCAGATCCCGGCGCTGATCGTTTCGCTCGCCGCCGGCCTGCTCGTCTCCAAGGGCGGCACTCGCGGCTCGACCAACCAGGCGGTGTTCGGCCAGCTCGGCGCCCATCCGCGTGCCCTGTACGTCGCGGCATCGCTGCTGGTGCTGCTTGGCCTGATGCCCGGCCTGCCGCTGTTCCCGTTCTTCGCGCTCGCCGCCGGCATGGCTGGCCTCGGCTACGTCATCCCGATGCGCCACAATCGCGCCGTCGCCGAAGCCGAGGCAATCAAGGATCAGGAAAAAGCGACCAAGGTCGAGGAGGAGAAGAACTCGGTCAAGGCCTCGCTCGCCACCGCCGAGATCGAACTCTTGATCGGCAAGCAGCTGTCGACAAGGCTGCTGACGTCGCATCAGGAACTGGTTTTTCGCATGGGCAAGATGCGCAAGAAATTCGCCACCCAGTATGGCTTCGTCGTACCGGAAGTGCGTGTCGCCGACGATTTCGCCATCCCGCCGAAGAGCTACCAGATCAAGGTGCACGGCACCGTGGTGGCCGAATATCAGATGCGCGTCGGCGAGATCATGGTGCTGCTGGGCAACCGCGACATACCCGAAATACCGGGCGAGGAAATCCGCGAGCCGGCCTTCGGCATGCGCGCCTATTCGGTGGTCGAGGCCTTCGCCGAGGATCTGAAGCGCGAGAACTACACCTTCGCCGACAACATGTCGGTGCTGCTGACCCATCTCTCCGAGGTCATCCGCAACAACCTGCCGCAGCTTCTGTCCTACAAGGACATGAAGGCGCTGCTCGAGCGGCAGGACCAGGAGTATCGCAAGCTCGCCGACGAGATCTGCACCACGCACATCTCCTACCCCGGCCTGCAAGCGGTGCTGAAGCTGCTGCTCGCCGAGCGCGTCTCGATCCGCAATCTGCACCTGATCATCGAGGCGATCGCCGAGATCGCGCCGCATGTGCGCCGCACCGAGCAGATCGTCGAACATGTCCGCATCCGCATGGCCCAGCAGATCTGCGGCGACCTCTCCGAGGGCGGCGTGCTGAAGGTGCTGCGCCTCGGCAACCGCTGGGACCTCGCCTTCCACCAGAGCCTCAAGCGCGACGCCAAGGGCGAGGTGCGCGAGTTCGACATCGACCCGCGCCAGCTCGAGGAGTTTGGCCAGGACGCGACCAAGGCGATCAAGAAATATCTGGAAGCCGGCGAGCGTTTCGTCCTCGTCACCGCGCCCGACGCCCGCCCCTATGTGCGCATGATCATCGAGCGGCTGTTCACCACGCTGCCGGTACTCAGCCATGTCGAAATCGCCAAGGGCGTCGAGATCAGGGTGCTCGGAACCATATCGTGAGCGTGCTTTCGCAAGGCGTCGTCATCGCGGCGTTCCTCGCCTTCTGCCGCATCGGTGCCTGCTTCATGCTGATGCCGGGCCTGTCCAGTGCCCGCGTTCCCGTCCAGGTCAGGCTGTTCGTCGCGGTCGCCGCCACCGGCGGCCTGCTTGCCTTCCTGTGGGACAAGATCTTTCCCTTCGTCGATCCGCGTCCGCAAATCCTGGTGCCGATGATCATCTCGGAACTTCTGGTCGGCGGCCTGATCGGCGCCATGACCAGGCTCTACATGGAAGCCCTGCGCTTCATGGGCTCGGCCATCGCCATGCTGGTCGGCTATGGCGGCACCGGCGGACCGGCGATCGAGGAGCCCGAACCCCAGGCTGCCCTTGCCGCCATCATCTCGTTTTCGGCCCTGCTGATGCTGTTCGTCTTCGATTTCGACCACGAGATCATACGCGCGCTTGTGTCTTCCTACACGGTCGCGCCGGTCAACATCTTCTTCAACCCGCAGGCCGCACTCGTCGATGTCACCGACACGGTGTCGGACACCTTCTTCCTGGTCATCCGCCTCGGCAGCCCGTTTGTCGCCTATGCCATTCTCGTCAACCTGACGATCGGCTTCGTCAACAAGCTGACCCCGCAGATTCCGATCTATTTCATCTCCCAGCCCTTCATCATCGCCGGCGGCATGATCATCTTCTATTTTGCCGTCGGCACCATGCTGTCGTTGTTCGTCGATGGCTTTGTCGACCTGACATTGGCGAGATAGAAATGAGCCCACGCAAGGACCGCCTCCGAAAACTGGTCAAGGTGCAGGAACAGCTGAAGGCGCTGCACGAAACTCGCCACGCCACCTTCCTTGCCGCAGCCAGTGCCGCCGAGACCGAAGCCCGCGATCTGGTGGGGCATTTCGACCAAAACAATTCTCTCTCCGGCCTGTTTCCCGATCTCTACCACCGCCGCATCGCCCAGGCCGTCGTCCGCCAGGAGGCGAACTTGGCAAATGCGAAGCAAGAAGCCAGCCTCATCGCCGCCGCGACCGCCCGCACCAACATGGTCGAGCGCGCCTACAAGGATGTGCGCGACCGCGACGAGCGCGAACGCTCCGACCGCGAGCGGCTGGACATCATCGCGCAGAAGCGAAACGGAGAGTAGTGCCGGGGTGCAGAGAGTTGGCCCAAATCTATCAGGCTAATCCTCTCAATGTCCGGAATTACGGTTGCGAAGAGCGCCCATCCGCCTGTTGCTGGAATTGCCGGTCGACGTTCATGCTTACTTCAGTGACCAGCTTGCGGCGAAGAGCAACAGCGTAGTCGTTTGGTCCCTTCGGCGTTATGACAAAGGCTTGGGATCCGCCAATGACCGATTTGGCAAAATAGGATGCCAATGGTTGGTCGGGATTCTCGTCTTCCGTTGGAATAGCGATCGCGTTGATCGTGTATCCCTTGGCAATAGCGTTCAGCCTGCTCGGCTGAACGGGAAGTCCGTCGTTGTTCTCACCATTGGAAGAGATGTCGATTACTTTCTTGGCCGCCTTTCCGGGAAACTGGTCGAGCAGAAGACTTCCAACGTCGATGGCCGAAGAAACGGATGTCCCGCTTCGCCCTCTACGAATATTGCCGGTATCGCCTCTCTTGCTGATCACCGAGGCGGCCGCTTTGGCATCTTCCAGCCCACAGATGCTTGTCCACGGCAGCACGATGCGTGTGTGGCCAGGGCTCGACCATTCAAAGTAGGCCACGCTGATGCAGCCAACATAATTCCGGGTGATGGCCGCGATAATCTCGGGCGAAGTGAGCGCCGCGGCATGTCCCTCGCGCTGCAGGTCGGCAATCTCCGGATCAATCGAGGACGAGAAATCAACCGCGAATACGATGGCAACATCGACGTTGGCCGCGTGTGCCTGCGGTCCCCAAAACACCGAAGCGGCAAGCGTTCCCACCAATCTTAAATATGAACCGAACTGCTTTGCCGGCCCTCTGGCAGATCGCTTCAACGACTTCAGAATGCCCCCGCGTACCGCCTGCGCCTGCTCTTGAAAAGGGACCAATGCTGACAAGGCACCTACGTCCTGATGCACATTTCCGAACATGTTATTCTCCATCTCGACAACCGGTCGTTTTCAAAGCGTCCATTTTCAACATGTGGAAATTTGGCGAGGAGCCTTGGTCCCAACGCCGAACAGCAGCAGATCGGCCCTGGTCCATAAAAGATAACAGCCGAGCAAGGTCAGAGGCATGGCGAGTGCCGCGAAGGAGCCGCCCGACCAGACCTCCGGCAAAGCCCAGCCGAGTGCGACGCTTGTCGCCAAAATTGCGGGCAAACGGCTGGCGAGCACCGCACTACGGAAGGGATCGGGCCAGGCAGCCGGCCATAGTGGAACCGGCATGCCCGGCTTGTGGAAGGTGCTGCCGAACTTGCCCAGCGCATGCAGCAGGCCGGACGTGGCCGCAAGCAGCGGGTCGCCAAGCAGCAACAGGGCAATGCCGAGCGCGATCGCGCCTATGCCCGACAGGAGATCGCCAGCACGGTTGAGGGCGGGATCGGGAGCGTCGGGCCTTGCCCATGCCCGGTGATAGACCTCGCCGCCCCAGAAGAAGATCAGGGTAGCCAGGGTCAGCGCAACGGTGCCATGGCTGCCGGCGAAATAGTCGATCATCGCCTTGATGACGCTGCTTCCCTCATGCAAGTCGACCGGCACGGTGGCAATCTGGATTGCAAGACCTACGATGAGGCCGAGCGCGTTGCCGCTGTTGTAGTAGCCGCCGGGTCCGTTCATGCGGACGCGAAACGCCGATACCAAACGTGCGAGCGGAATTACCCGCGCCTTCATCGCAGCGACCTCGCGACACGTCCGGTCGCCATCGACACGATCGAAGCCATCGGCGCGATGCCGAGTGGCGGTCGGGTTGGGAACAAGATTCGCATCACCGGCAAGTGTCACCACGTTTCTCCAATGGACCTGAATTGAGGACGGGATTATCCCTCGCCCAGGCTGCAGGCACAGCCGCATGGGCAAGCGCCGCGTCGAAGGGAATCGGACCGGCCAGCGAGGGCGTGCGTACCCGCGGCGTTCGGTTCGACATCGCGACGGACAGGATCGCACCGAGAATGATCGCGGCACCCAGTGCGCCCGCGGGTGAGGTCCGTTCGCCAAGGAAGATCGCCGCGCCCAGCGCCCCGAAAGCCTGCCGCACTCGGCGCGTCGAGATGCGCAAGCACCATCTTTCGCGCGACATTTCCGAAGCCCCACAAAGCGGCTGCAAACAGCAGCAGCAAATTGGCTCTAGTCCTGGACACTCGCCACCCCCCGCGAGCCAAGCCCTTCGTTGACTCGCCCGCCCAATTAGCAAAGCCTAAATGGCCCACCGTTACGGCAGCGCTTGAGCGCGGGGGGCTTGCGGTTGCGAAGCGTTAGTTTTGAGTTAGAATTTCGTCAGGCTGGGGGAGAAAATGCAAAATGAGGACAGCGGCGCCACAAATAGAATCTCACTCTTCGGTGGTTTCCGGATCGAAAATGGAACAGCGGATCCGCTCCGGCTAACAGGGAAACGGGGCCCTGCGATCGTTGCTTATCTGGCCCGGTGTCATGGCATGGCAGCGACACGGGAGAGACTGGCTGATCTGTTTTGGGGTGACAGCGATAGCGAACACTCGCGCAACAGCCTGCGGCAAACCCTCAGCGTCCTGCGCCGTGATCTGTCACGCGCAGGTGTGGATCTTATCCAGTCCCGCGGGGAATTGATCGGCCTCGCGCCAGACGCGGTCCGGGTTGACGTTGAAGAATTCGAAGCAGGGCTCTCGGCCCGTTCCGTGCAGGAACTCGAAAAGGCTCTGGCGAACTACACGGGGCCGTTCCTCGACGGGCTTTATCTGGGAAGCAATGGGTTCGATGACTGGGTCGCATCCGAACGCGACAGGCTGCTGAGCCGCGCACTTGAGGCCTTCGAAAAATTGGCACACCTCGTCGACGCGGAAGCCGGGGTCATCCTGGCCGATCGTGTTCTGGCCATGGAACCGACGCGGGAAGAATCCTATCGACTCAAGATGGAATTGCTCCTCGCATGTGGCCAACGCGACAGGGCGCTCAGGACATATGAGGCTTGCAGAAGCATGCTGAAGAAGGAGTTCGGCGTCGACGTCGGCCCGCAGACGCGAGCACTTTGGCAATCCGTGCTGTCTGCCGCCGACACGGCGTCAAATGTACAGTCGGCAAATACTGCTCCAGCCAGCCAGCGCCTCGGGCGTCCATCGATCAGCGTTGCCGACTTCATCAATCTGACCGGAAAGCAAGGCGACGACTTTTTCGCCAAGGGACTCGTCCAGGACATCACCACAGCCCTCTCCGAGGTAGCCGATTATGTCGTGCTCTCCGCGCTTCCGCTCGTTGAGAAAAGCGACCCTGCCGAAGAAACCAAAGTCCCGGGAATGCTGCGGGCGCGATATGTGCTCAGCGGCAGCGTCCAGAGATCCGGCAACGGGCTGAGGGTGAACATCCAGCTTGTCGATGCCGCCGGCGGCCACAACGTCTGGGCCCAGAAGTTCGACGGCCACTCCGAGAACGCGCTGGAATTCCAGGACAAGATCGCACAGGCTGTTGTCCTGGCAGTGATCCTCGACCTTCAACTGACCAACTGGAAAGTCCGCGACAAGAGCCCGCCTGGTCCCCCTGAAGTGCGCAGGTTGGTGAACGAAGCTCTCATGAAGTATTTTGAGATGACCCGGGACTCGCTGTTGGTCGGGTTGGAGCTTGCCGAGAAGGCTGTCTCGATAGGTCCCGACAACGCTCGTGCGAAGCGGACGCTCTCGATCATAATTTCCATGGGCGTGGCGTTTGGCTCGCTGCCCCGGGAGCCGGGTCAGATCGAGCGTGCGGTCGAGCTTGCGGAAGCAGCGGTACGGGCGGTGCCTGACGACGAAATTGCCCGCTGCATCCTGTCATTCGCTCTCGAAAGTTCCGGCCGTATCGACGAGGCGATCGCCGAATGCCAACATGCGATCAGCCTCAACCCAAGCTATCCGACCGGCCACGGCGACATTTCGATGCTCTTTGCGTTGCGTGGACAGGTCGGTGAGGCGGTGCGTGAGGCCAACGAGGCAATCCGGCTCGGAACGCATGACGTCATCGACTTCTGGCGTCACCATGGCCTGGTTGTGGCGCTCTTCGCCGGCGGAGACAACCAGCGGGCGCTCGAAGCCGCCCGCAAAGTGGTCAGGACAAAGCCGGGATTCGTTCGCGGCGCCCTCTATTGGGCCGCGGCCGCGTCGGCGACCGGGAACAACGAAGAGGCCTCACGGGCCATCCATCATTGCCTGTCACAACTTCCACATCTCAACATGGGTAATGTCTGCCCCGGCTTTGTGCCTCGTTATGTGAAGGACCATCATCACACGAGATTCCTTGAAATGCTGTCGAGGGCTGGCCTTCCTGCTTCCTAGTCGAACCTGGCTACGCGACCGGGATCCGGAGAAACCAGATCAGGCCTGCCGCTTGGCAAGCCTGCCACAAGCTTGTTGAGGCATTGTCTGGCTAAGGAAAACCGACAAAAGGCGGACTTTCTTGGCGATTTCTCCACCCAGCGACATCGTTATGGATGTGGCCCGAGCCGTCGACCCGACGGATATCGAGGCCGCCCGTGCCGCGCTGACAAAGCGGGCCGGCGGTGCTTTGGGCACGTTCTCGGTAGACACCGCCGCTTCGGTCGATGCCGGCTCGATCCTGTCGCGCGCCACCGCCGACAAGGCCGCCGCGTCAACCGACCCCGCCAAGAAATTCAAGAAATTCGAGGCGATGGTGCTGCAGACCTTCATCCAGAACATGCTGCCCAAGGACACCGAAGGCGTCTATGGCAAGGGCCTGGCTGGCGATATGTGGAAATCGCAGCTTGCCGAGCGGGTGGCCGACGTCATGGCAGAACGCGGCGGCATCGGCATCGCCAAGTCGATGCTCGCCGACCACTACCTCGAAGGCAAGCGCGTCGTGCCGGTCGGTCCGGTTTCGGGCGGGCCGGAAAAGACCGAGATCGATCAACAGAACAGCCTGTCAACCTCGCTGGTGCATGAATTGCAGCGCAGGGCGGCGCGGTCGATCACCGGTGACGAGGCGACCATCAAGACAGACATCAAGATCTAGGGCATGCGCCGGAACCGGGAACCGGTTTTGGGAAAGATCATGCTCAACCACCGAGATAGTGCGTATCCGAGTTTCAATCTAACCAGACCGGGATTTTCATGGCCGACTTTTCGGAATTCACCCCCAACCTGCCAGCCCGCACGACCACGTCGGAAGCGCCGATCCCGTTCGCGCGGCCTGGCAACCTCGCCGCCATCATCGGCCGCATCGAGGAAGTGGTCGAGGAAGAGACGGCCGGCATCCGCAACGCCACCAACTACGATCTCAAGGCGTCGAACGCCCGCAAGAGCCGCTACCTCTACGAGCTGACCCGCGCCATGAAGGGCGGCAGCGAAGCCGAATTCCTCGAACAGCACCGCGAGGGCCTGACCCGGCTGCGCCAGAAGCTGGCGAAGAACGAGGCAGCGATCCTGGCGCACCTCAGCGCGGTCAACGAAGTTGCCAGCCTGCTGCGGCACGCCATCCAGCGCGCGGAAACCGACGGCACTTATTCCGCCGGCGAGTTCGGCTGGATAAAGGCATGATGCTGAACGCAAGGGACACATCGGCGATCCTGCCCAGGCTAGAGGGGAGTGCCGCGTTGCCATTGCAAGGGAATGACCAAGGGGATGGCAAGGCCTGATGATCAAGGTCATCGCCATAGCCGTCTGGATCTGCGCCGCCACGCTGGGAGCCGTGTTCTATTCCTTCCAGGCGGCCGGTGAGCGCGGTGTCGGCGAAAAGCCGAAGCCGATGCTGGGCGGCCTCGACTACGTCAAGACCGACATCATTTCGGTGCCGCTGATCCGCGATTCCCAGATCGGGGGCTATTTCCTGACCAAGCTCGTCTACACGGTCGAACCCGAGCAGATAAAGAAGCTGTCCATTCCGGCGGAAGCGCTGATCACTGACCAAGTCTACTCCTACCTTTATTCCAATCCGCAGATCGACTTCACCAACAAGGCGACGATCGATCTCGATGCCTTCCGTGCAGCGATCCGCGATACCGTCAACGCGCGTGTCGGCGCACCCTTGGTGCATGAGGTTCTGATCGATCAGGTCAATTTCCTCTCTAAGGACGAAATCCGCGACAACTGGCTGCGCCGCAAGAAAAGCGAGACGGCGAGCGAAATGACCAAGCCGTTCAAGGAACACTGAGTTGCCCAGCTCACAGGCCCCGATCGCATCGGGCCTCAGCCGCCGCGAGGGCAGGAACCAGCCACCGGAATCCGCGTTGACGTAAACGTCAACCCAAAGCTATATGCGGCAACGACCGTGATCGCGAAACCGCGGCATGGGCTTCGGCTGGATCGAAGCGCCGTTGCGAGACAGATGCAACCAGACAAGGAGAACAGCGTGAGCGTTCAGGAGATTGCCGAGAAGATCAAGTCGCGCGTGGCAAGCAGCGGGTTCGATCGTTCCGTAAAATTCGACACCGGCAGCGACGGCGTCATCGTCATCGACGGCGCGACCGTTTCGACATCAGATGCACCCGCCGACTGCACCATCAAGCTCTCGCTTGACGATCTGGATTCGCTGATCGCTGGCGACCTGAACCCAACCATGGCGTTCATGACCGGCAAGATAAAGGTCGAAGGCGACATGACCGTCGCCATGGCGCTCAGCCAGTTGATCGGCTGAAGGCATCCAGACAAGAAAACGCCGCCAGATGGGCGGCGTTTGAGGCGGCTTGAAGCATCAGGCCGCCGAATTCAGTTCCAGCGCCTTCAGCTTGCGGCCGGCAGCCTTCAGCGTGCCGTGCACGCCGTCAAGCGCGCCTTCCACCAGTTCCAACGCCAGCAAGCGGTGCCGCTCATAGGGCCCCGGCATGGCGAGCGAACCGGTCCCGGCACCCGAGAAGCCGAAGCGTCCATAATAGGGTGCATCTCCGACCAGCAGGATCGCCGCGTGGCCAAGACGCGCCGCCTCGGCGATAGCATGGCGCATCAGCGCCGAGCCGATGCCGGCGCTCTTGAGGGACGGATCGACGGCGAGCGGGCCAAGCAGCAGCGCGGCCTTGCCGCTCTCGCCCAGCGTGACATCCCACAGCCGCACCGTGCCAGCCACACCGCCCGATGCAACGCGTGCAACGAAGGCCAGGCCTTCCGAAGGCCGACGGCCGCGCCGCAGCTTCTCCGACGACTTTTTCCGCCGCTTCGGCCCCATGGCCTCGTCCAACAGGGCTTCACGCGCGGCGATGTCAGTCGCGGTTTCGGCAACAATGGCAATGGCGCTCTCTCCCTCAAGGGGGGAGATTCCGCGCGCAGCGCCGTCAACGATAAAATTTGCAATGTCCATTTCCGCAATCCTTCACGAGCGGAGACTGTTCCACAGGCGAGCCCGGGCGGGCGATCTGTTCGCCCGCGCCGGATGATCTGACCGTTCTTTCGAACCGTCAGATCACGTAGGATCGGAGAGGCTCGAAGCCGTTGAAGGCGACCGCCGAGTAGGTGGTCGTGTAGGCGCCGGTGCCTTCGATCAGCACCTCGTCGCCGATCGTCAGCGACAAAGGCAGCGGATAGGGCGTCTTCTCGTACATCACGTCGGCCGAATCGCAGGTCGGGCCGGCGAGCACGCAGGGCGCGGTCTCCGTGCCGTCATGCGCGGTGACGATCGGGTAGCGGATCGCCTCGTCCATCGTCTCGGCCAGACCGCCGAACTTGCCGATGTCGAGGAACACCCATCGCACATTGTCGTTGGCTGCTTTCTTCGAGATCAGCACGACTTCCGACTTGATGACGCCGGCATTGCCGACCATGCCACGGCCCGGCTCGATGATGGTCTCGGGAAGCGCATTGCCGAAATGCTTGCGCAGCGCCGAGAAGATCGCCTGGCCATAGGCCTGGGCTGCCGGCACGTCACGCAGATAGCGCGTCGGGAAACCGCCGCCCATATTGACCATCTTCAAGACGATGCCTTCCTCGGCGAGCGTCGCAAACACCACCTTGGCGTCGGCCAGTGCACGGTCCCAGGCGGTCAGGTCGGTCTGCTGCGAGCCGACATGGAACGACACGCCATAGGCATCGAGGCCGAGCCCCTTGGCATGGCGCAGCACGTCGACGGCCATCGCCGGCACGCAGCCGAACTTGCGCGACAGCGGCCACTCGGCGCCCTCGCCATCGGTCAGCACGCGGCAGAACACGCGCGCGCCGGGAGCGGCACGGGCAATCTTCTCGACCTCTTCGACGCAATCGACGGCGAACAGGCGGATGCCGAGCTGGTAGGCGCGTGCGATGTCACGTTCCTTCTTGATGGTGTTGCCGAAGGAGATGCGGTCCGCCAGCGCACCGGCGTCCATCGCCATCTCGACTTCGGCAACGGAAGCGGTGTCGAAGGACGAGCCCATCGCAGCAAGCAGGCGCAAGATTTCCGGCGCCGGGTTTGCTTTCACCGCATAGTAGATCTTGGAATCGGGGAGTGCCTTCTCGAAGGCGCGGAAATTGTCGCGCACGACATCGAGGTCGACGACGAGGCAGGGGCCGGACGGACGTCGGGTGGCGAGGAAGTCAAGGATGCGCTGGGTAGCCATCGGGTCTCTCCATCAGCGCCTTTCGGCGCGCAATAAGGCTGCGGAACGCGGGCTGTCAGCCTCGCGAACACGCGGTGGACAAAGGCGAGACGGAAATCCATGGAACCAGCCGGTGGAGACCCCGGAACCATGAAGCGCCGTCTCGCGGCGGTGAACCTTGGCCTTGCCCGGCCTCGGT
Organism: Mesorhizobium sp. Root102; assembly: GCF_001425625.1. Lineage (GTDB taxonomy): Bacteria > Pseudomonadota > Alphaproteobacteria > Rhizobiales > Rhizobiaceae > Mesorhizobium. The sequence goes on from NZ_LMCP01000003.1 coordinate 180,019, forward strand.
TCGCTTTGTCTGCCTTGGCTTGGATGGGAGACCCGTCCGCACTGCCGGCAATGAAGGTGTGCCTCTTCAGTAACCCCGGTTTTTGGACAACCGGCAGAACACCAGAAAGGCCCGCACCGTCGTTGCTTCAAGGTGTCCTCGGGCTGGCGGTTGGCCGCTAGACCGACTGGAGGGGTTGGCTCCAGTTACCTTACCGATTTCCCTCACCATTCGAGGATCGGCGGACACCCACAGGCACGTGCGACTTTGGGCAAGGGCGATATATGGCTGGTTGCCGTCACAATCAATAAAAATCGTATCCCAGGTTGTAAAATTTCTGGCATCGAACGATGTTGCGGCAACCGTATCCGGATATCGAACGATGACAGGCACGCACGGCCCTCTCAACGCCTTTCTCGATCTTCGTCAGATGCCGGTGGCACATGCCGAGCTCGGCCCGCTGGCCGGCCTGCGGCTGGCCGTCAAGGACATCTACGACGTCGCCGGCTACCGCACCGGTTGTGGCAATTTGCAGAAATTCGCCGCAAGCCACATCGTCTCGCGCACCGCACCTGCCGTGCAGATGATTCTCGATGCCGGCGCGCGCTTCGTCGGCAAGACGCAGACCGACGAGCTTGCCTTCGCGCTGTTCGGCCAGAATGCGCATTTCTCGTTTCCGGTGAACCCGGCAGCGCCCGACCGCGTCACCGGCGGCTCGTCATCGGGGTCGGCGGCGGCGGTGGCGGGCAGGCTGGCCGACATCGCCACCGGCTCCGACACCGGCGGCTCGATCCGCGCGCCGGCGAGCTTTTGCGGATTGATCGGGCTGCGCACCACGCATGGCCGCATTTCGCTCGATGGCACGATGAAGCTGGCGCCGAGCTTCGACACGTTCGGCTGGTTCGCCGACGACATCGAGACCTATGAGACCGTCGGCAAGCTGCTGCTTGGCCGCGACCCGCACCAGCACACACTCGACCGGCCGCTGGCACTGGATTGGCTGGACGCGCTGGTCGCCCGCCCGGCGATTGCCGAATATGCCGGAATGAAGGCGTTGGCGAGCGCGGTCTTCGGCCCGCTGGCGACGCCAGCAATCCGCTTCACCTCATCTGCGGATGAACTCTACTGGTGCTTTCGCCGGCTGCAGGCCAAGGAGGCCTGGGCGGTGCATGGCGAATGGATCACAAGCGGTGAGCGCGACCTTGGCCCCGGTGTTGAAGAGCGCTTCGGCTTTGGCCGTGCCGTCGACGACAAGACGGCCCAGGCCGAGAAGGTGCGCCGGCTGACCTTTCGCGACGAACTGAGCGCCATGCTCGGCAAGGACGGCTTCCTTGTCCTGCCGACGGTTCCGGGCCCAGCACCCTACGTGGACAGCACGCCGAAGCAATTCCAGGCCTATCGCGAACGGGCGCTCCAACTTCTGTGCCTGGCCGGCCTGTCCGGCTTTCCGCAAATCACCTTGCCCATCGGCGCGGTCGCCGGCGCCCCGTTCGGCCTGTCGCTGCTTGGGCCTTCCGGCAGCGACATTGCCCTGATACGGCTCGGCCGGAAACTTCTCGACGCGGCACGAAAGGCCTGACCATGGACACACTGACCCGCATGCGTGCCTTCATCGATGTGGTCGAGGCCGAAGGCTTTTCGGCGGCGGCGCGCAAGATCGGCCGCTCCAAGGCTCTTTTGTCGAAATATGTGCGCGAGCTGGAGGACGAACTCGGCGCGCTGCTGCTCAACCGCACCACGCGCCAGTTCTCGATGACCGAGGCCGGCCACACCTATTACCGGCGCGCCTCGGAGATCGTGCGCGAGGTCGACAGCTTGGCCGACGCCGTGCGTGAATCCTCCGGCGACGTGCGCGGCCGGATCAAGCTGTCGGCGCCGCGCACCTTCGCCGACGCGCCGATCGGCCAGTCGCTGATCGATTTTGCCAAGCAGCATCCTGACATCGTGCTCGACATCCAGCTCGACGACCGCTTCGTCGATCTGGTCGAGGAGGGCTTCGACCTTGCGGTGCGCATCTCGCGGCTAGAGAACTCGTCGCTGATCGCCAGGCGGCTGGCGCCGTTTTCGATAAAGCTCTGCGCCTCTCCCGAACTGATCGCCAAGCATGGCACGCCGACACGGCCGCAGGATCTCAGCCGCATGCCCTGCATCGTCGACACCAATGGCCGCGGATTGAACAACTGGCCGTTCAAGGGCGACAATGGCGATCCGGTGAGCGTTTCGGTGTCGGGTCCGATCGAGGTCAACAGCCCGATGACGGCGAGAGCCGCGGCCGTGTCTGGGTTGGGGTTCACCGTCCTGCCGGATTTCATCGCCGCGCCCGACCTAGCAAGCGGTCAGCTGGTGGCGGTGATGGATGACCGCATCCTGTCGGGCGGCGGCATTTTCGCCGTCTACCCGCACCGCCGCTATCTCCCGGCGAAAGTACGCGTCTTCGTCGACTTCCTGGTGCAGTGGTTCAGGACGCGTGAAGCTGCCTGACCCACTTCAGCCGAGTAGCGGTCCCAATTTCGCCCCCTTTCTGGTAACTCTCGACATCTCTCCGAGGCCGATGGAATCGCGACCGAGAATGCACCTGAAACGGCACGCAATCATGCTGGCTTCGGCCTTGACGGCGATCTTTGCCGCCACTGGACCGGCTTATGTGCATCCGCACGTCTTCGCCGAGGCACGTCTTGACGTGATCCTCTCCCCGGATCACCAAAGCGTGAAGGCGCTGCGCCATCTCTGGCGCTTCGACGATCTGTTCTCCTCGACGGTGATGATGGAGTTCGACAAGAACTCCGACCTGAAGCTCGACGACAAGGAACTGAAGGATGTCGCCGACACGGTCCATGCCTCGCTGGCTGAGTTCAATTACTTCCAGCTCGTCACCGTCGACGGCAAGGACGTGGCGATGACGCCGCCGCCGCATCTGATGGCCAATTTCGACAACGACCAGTTGATCATCCTGTTCGAGTCCGAGCCGAAGGTGCCGATCAAGCTCAACGGCAAGATCGACATCGGCGTCTACGATCCGACCTTCTACACGGCGATCGACTTCACCGAGGATTCCAACATCACGGTTGAAGGCCTGCCATCGAACTGCACCAGCAAGGTGATCCGTCCGGACCCGGACGAGGCGATCAAGGAAAACCAGAAGACCCTCACCGATGCCTTCTTCAACGATCCGACCGGCACCGACATGAGCAAGATCTTCGCCACCAAGCTCGAACTGACCTGTCAGCCAGAAGGATGAACCCGGTGCCGAAACCGTCCCTGCGTTTGGCATTCGGCCTGTTGGCCCTCACTGTTGTCATGATGCATTTTGCCAACACCGCTCATGCCCAGAGTTCGCTCGGCATCGGCGTCAATGACGGCATGGCGCCCACCACCGGCCCGTTTGCCCACATCCTGATGTGGATCAACCTGCGGCAGCAGGAATTCTATCGTGCGCTGGCAACCGCGATGAAGGCGATGCGCCAGGACGGCAGCAAGATCTGGATACTCATCGGCCTGTCCTTCGCCTACGGCATTTTCCATGCCGCCGGCCCCGGCCACGGCAAGGCGGTGATCTCGTCCTACATGGTGGCCAATGAAGTGGCGCTGCGGCGCGGCATCCTGCTGTCCTTCGTCTCGGCGCTGCTGCAGGGCCTGACGGCGGTCGCGGTGATGGGGGTGGCCTATTTCGTCTTGCGCGGCACCTCCGTCTCGATGACCGACGCGGCCTGGTTCATGGAGGTCATGAGCTTTGCCCTCGTCACCCTGTTCGGCGCCTGGCTTTTGTGGCGCAAGCTCGGCCCCTCCGTCCTGCGTCTGTTTGGCAAAGGCCCCGCCTACAGCCTTTCGGCGGCTCATGCCGGTCATTCTCATGCCGGTCATTCTCATGGTGGCCATTCGCATAGCGGCCATTCGCATGCCGCTCGCAGCCATTCGGCGCATGCCCATTCGCATGCGCTGCAGGTGCATGACGATCACGACCACGCGCACAATCATCCCCACGATCATCACGACCACGGCGCGCATGATCACGATCATGCCCATCACGATCACGCGGCGGGCGAGGTCTGCGACACTTGCGGCCATTCGCATGCGCCCGATCCGGCGCTGCTGTCGGGCGACCGCTTCGATTGGCGCACGGCCTGGTCGGCGGTGGCGGCGGTCGGCATCCGCCCCTGCTCCGGCGCACTGATTGTGCTCAGCTTCGCCCTGCTCAACGGACTTTGGCTGGGCGGCCTGCTGTCGGTTCTGGCAATGTCGCTGGGAACCGCGATCACCGTTTCGGCGCTGGCCACACTCGCGGTGACCGCCAAGAACTGGGCGGTGTATTTCGCCGGCGACGGCCGCATGGGCAACCGCATCCATTCGATCGTCGAGATCGGCGGCGCGGCCTTCGTGTTCCTGTTCGGGCTGTTGCTGTTGTCGGCGAGCCTGGCGGCTGGCGGATGATGCCAGCGCCGCCGCGAGGCTCGGAGCTTAACCCGCGATCTTGCCGCCGAGCTCGTCCTCGATATGCGCGCGGATGATCTCGTCAAAACTCTTTTCGGCAGTGAAGCCAAGTTCCCTCGAGCGCCGCGCCTCGAACCGGGTCGGCCAGCCCTTGACGATCGCCCAGATCGTCGCGTCCGGCTCCTCGCGGATCAGTTTCACCACCTTTGGCCCGGCGATGCGTTCCAGCGCCTCGATCTGCTCGCCGACGGTGACGGCGACGCCGGGCATCGTCAGGTTGCGGCGAGGGCCGACGGCGCTGCCGTCGATCGCTGCCGCATGGATCAGGAAATTGACCGCCGAGCGCGGGCTGGCATGGGTGTGCACGACCGAGCGTGGCACCGGCAGGATCGCCTCCTGGCCGTTCAAGGGCTCGCGGATGATGCCTGAGAAGAAGCCCGAGGCCGCCTTGTTCGGCCTGCCCGGCCGCACACAGATGGTCGGCAGCCTGATGCCGATGCCGTCGAAGAAGCCGCGCCTGGAATAATCGGCCAGCAGTGCTTCGCTCATCTGCTTCTGGGTGCCGTAGGAGGTCAGCGGCGTCGGATGGAATTCATCAGGAATGACATCCGGGAACGGCGCGCCGAACACCGCGATAGACGAGGTGAAGACGACACGCGGCGCAAAGCCCGCCAGCCGGATGGCATCGAACAGCGCCCGTGTGCCGTCTAGATTGACGCGGTAGCCGAGATCGAAATTGGCTTCCGCCTCGCCCGACACGATGCCGGCGAGATGGAAGACAACATCGGGGCGCGATGCAACCAGGCGCTCAGTGGCACCCGCCTCGGCGAGGTCGCCGGTGTGGAGGGTGACGCTGACGCCGTCCATGCTAGGTGCCTGCGGCGGCACGATATCGTGCAGGTCGAGCGCGGTGATCTTGCCGCCGCGCAGCGTGCCGTCCTTGGCCAGCCGGGCGATAAGCTTGCGGCCGACCATGCCTGCGGCACCGGTGATCAGAATGCGCATATCGAAGGTCCCTTATTTTCCTATTTGCCCTGGTTTTTGCGCTGGCTGCGGGCCCGCAGCCAGAACACCGAGAAGAATGCCAGCACGAAGACGATGCCAAAGGCGCCGGCCAGCACGGTCGAGAGGCTGCCGAGAGCCAACATTACGGTCGGCAGATAGTAGGCGCCGATACCGAACAGAAGCATGATCCACACCGCGGCGATAACGGCATTCCTGGTGTCGCGGTCCATCACGCCACACCAGGGCAGCGGGTGTTCATCAAGCTGGTTTTCAAGGCTTTGCAACTCCTGCGGCAGGACCAATCGACATCAATCGATCGGTCCTAGTGATGGTGGTCGTGATGCGCGGCCGCGTCATGCTCGTGCCCGTGGTCGTGATCGTCGTGGTCATCGCCATCGTCGGCGCACTGTCCGAATTCCGATTCCACGGTGGCATGGCTGATGCCGTGCTCGCTGGCAAGCCGCTTCTTGACGGCGCTGACCGCCTGATAGGCATCGACGCTCTCCTCGAGGCAGGCATGCAGCGTCGCCATGTTGCTGGTCCCGTCGAGCGACCAGACATGCATATGATGCACTTCGCGCACCCCAACGACCGTCGCCTCGATGTCCCTGGCGATCAGATCGCGGTCGAGGCTTGGCGGCACGCCCTCGAGGAGGACATGGGCGGCTTCACTCATCAATGACCACGCCGTGTACAGGATCAGCAACGAGACCAGGACCGACAGGATCGGGTCGATCGGCGTCCAGCCGGTCGCCAGGATGACCAGCGCGGCGACGATGGCCGCGGCCGAGCCGAACAGGTCGCCAAGCACGTGCAGGATGGCGCCGCGCATGTTCAAGCTCTCTCGGTCGCCGCCATGCAGCACGAAGAACGAGCCGATGTTGACCAGCAGGCCGAGGGTCGCCACCACCAGCATCGGCCCACCAAGCACCGGCGCCGGCGCCTGCAGGCGCCCCCACGCCTCATAGACGATCCACAGCGCGATGACGAAGATGGCAATGCCGTTGGTATAGGCCACCAGCGTCTTGACCCGGCCGAAGCCGTAGGTGAGACGACCGGTCGCCGGTCGCCCCGCAAGATGAAACGCATACCAGGCAAGGCCGAGCGCGATCGAATCGGCGAGCATGTGGCCGGCATCGGCCAGCAGCGCCAGCGACCCGGTGAGGATGCCGCCGAGCGCTTCGGCGATCATGAAGCCGCCGGTCAGGCAGGCTGCGATCAGCACGCGCTTCTTGTCGGTCGAACCATGCACATGGCCAGCTCCGTGATCATGCCCGCTGTGATCGTGGGTATGTGCCAATGGCAACTCCCGTTACGCGCCTGATCTCACGCCCCGAACTGCGCGCGAAAATCCTCGAGCCGTCGCTTCTGCTGGCCGTCGCCATCGAAATTGGCCGGGTCGAGCCACGCTTCATAGGCTTTGCGTAAGGCCGGCCACTCCTTGTCGATGATCGAATACCATGCCGTATCGCGGTTTTCACCCTTGACGATGAGATGCTGGCGGAAAATGCCCTCGAACTTGAAGCCGAACCGTTCGGCCGCCCGCTTCGAAGGCTCGTTGCGGTTGTTGCACTTCCATTCGTAGCGGCGATAGCCGAGCTCGTCGAAGATGTATTTCATGAACAGGAACTGCGCTTCGGTCGCTCCCGGCTTGCGCGAGATGAGCGGACCCCAATAGATGTTGCCGATCTCGATGACCCCGTAGGCTGGATCGATGCGCATCAGCGTCTGGCGTCCGGCGACCTTGCCGCTGGCCTTGTCGATGACGGTGAAGAACAGGGGATCCTCGCTGGCCTCGACCTTGTCCAGCCATGGCTGGAAGGCGGCGCGCGTCTCCGGCGGATAGTCGGGCAGCCAGGCGAAGCGGCCGTCGACATCGGACACGGAGGACGCTTCGTAGAGGCCGTCGCCGTGTCTTGCAGCACTCAGCGGCTCGAGCCGGACATAGCTTCCGTCGATGGCCTTGCGTTCCGGACGCGGGCGTAGCTGCCAATTCGCAAGATTTTCCGACACCAAAAACTCCAATCCGTTTGACTTTTGCGGCCCAAGGCTCACAAAAACGCGACCCAACAGCAAGAACCACACGGATGGGAAAAATGCTCCACACGATTTCGGCCTTCGACCGTCTTGGCGAGGAAAACGCCTTTGCCGTGCTGGCGCGGGCGACGGCGCTGGCGAGCCAAGGCCGCGACATCGTCAATCTCGGCATCGGCCAGCCCGACTTCAAGACGCCGCAGCATATCGTCGAGGCGGCGATCAAGGCGCTGCGCGACGGCCACCACGGCTACACGCCGGCCAATGGCCTTTTGGCGACGCGCGAGGCAGTGGTGCGTCGCACGCTGACTACCACAGGCATCGAGGTATCGCCCGAAGCTGTGATGATCCTGCCCGGCGGCAAGCCGACCATGTTCGCCGCGATCCTGATGTTCGGCGAGCCTGGCGCCGAGATCCTCTATCCCGACCCAGGCTTCCCCATCTATCGCTCGATGATCGAGTTCACCGGTGCTGCGCCTATTCCCGTGCCGATGCGGGAGGAAAACGGCTTTGCCTTCTCCGCCGAGGAGACGCTGGCTCTGATCACCTCGAAGACCAGGCTGCTGATCCTCAACTCGCCGGCCAACCCGACCGGCGGCGTCACGCCGCGCGCCGAGATCGAGAAGCTGGTCAAGGGGTTGGAGAAGCACCCCGACGTCGCCATCCTTTCAGACGAGATCTACGACGTCATGACCTATGACGGCGAGACGCATTGCTCGCTGCTTGCCTTTCCCGAGATCCGCGACCGGCTGATCGTGCTCAACGGCTGGTCGAAGACCTGGGCGATGACCGGCTGGCGCATGGGCTGGTCGATCTGGCCAAATGGCGACAAGGGCGCCCATCTCTACGACAAGGTGCGCAAGCTGGCGGTCAATTGCTGGTCCTGCGTCAACGCGCCGAGCCAGTTCGCCGGCATCGCGGCCATCGACGGCCCGCAGGACGACGTCGACAAGATGATGCGCGCCTTCAACCGCCGCCGGAAGATCGTTGTCGAGGGATTGAACGCCCTGCCCAACATTTCCTGCATCACGCCCAAGGGCGCGTTCTATGCCTTCCCCAACGTCTCGAAGACCGGCTGGAAGGCAAAGAAGCTCGCTTCGGCGCTGCTCGACGAGGCCGGCGTGGCCTTGATCGGCGGCCCCGATTTCGGCATTCTCGGCGAAGGCTATATCAGGCTCTCCTACGCCAATTCCGAGGAGAATATTTTGCGCGCGCTGGAACGGATCGGGGCGTTCCTGGCGAAGTGAGCTTCAAAGCGGGCCCGTGGCCTCTTTCCGGGTGGTTGCGACTGCAGACAATGATGGGTGTCATGATCCGTCCGGAGACGCACGGCCAGGGCTGGGCGTGCGTCTTGGGAAAAGCTACGCTCCCCTGGACCAGGATCGAAGCAGGTGCCTCAGATGTTCTATGCAATCCTTGCCTATCACGTGGAAGATGCGATCAAGGCGCTGACGCCGCAGGAAGATGCGGCGCTGATGGCGGACCTGCTGAAGATCAACACCCGGCTTCATGAGGAAGGCACGCTTGGACCGTCCGCGCGTCTGGGGGCGACAAAGGATGCTTGCACACTGCGCGGCCCCGGCGATGGCATAATCATCGACGGCCCTTTCGCCGAAACGAAGGAACAGCTTCTCGGTCTCTATGTCGTCGACTGCGCGACGCGCGACGATGCGGTCGCGATCGCCCGCGACCTTCGCCGCGTCAATCCGACCGCCGTTTACGAGATCAGGCCCATTCTGCTTTTCAAGCCCGGTGTGCCGCTGGCGGGGAAATAACTACCCACGTCCGACAAACGGCATCTTGGTCGCCATCACCGTCATGAACAGCACATTGGCGTCGAGCGGCAGGCTGGCCATATGGACGACTGCGTCGGCCACGTGCTGAACGTCCATCACCGCTTCGGCTGATATCGAGCCGTTGGCCTGCGGCACGCCGACCGTCATTGGCTGCGCCATGTCGGTCAGCGCATTGCCGATGTCGATCTGGCCGCAGGCGATGTCATAAGGCCGGCCGTCGAGCGCCAGCGTCTTGGTCAGTCCGGTGATGGCATGCTTGGTCGCTGTGTAGGGGACCGAGCCCGGACGTGGCGCATAGGCCGACACCGAACCGTTGTTGATGATGCGGCCGCCCATCGGCCTCTGCTTGCGCATGGCGCCGAAGGCTGCGCGCGCGCACAGGAACGAACCGGTGAGGTTGACGCCGACGATATCGTTCCACACTGCGACTGGGATCTCGTCGATCGGCGTCGACTTGTAGCCCATGCCGGCATTGTTGAAGAGCAGGTCGACACGGCCGAAGGCCTCCGCCACCGTCTCGAACAGATCGTCGACCTGCTCAGCCTTGGAGATATCGCAGGCAACCGCCAATGCCTTGGCATCGGTGGGACCGGCCTCGGCCACCGCTGCATCCAGCACGGATTTGCGGCGTCCGCAGAACACCGTGTTCCAGCCGGCCTTGAGCAGCGCCGTGGCGACGCTCTTGCCGATGCCCGTGCCGGCGCCGGTGACGATGGCTGTTTTTTGCTCGATCATGACTGTCCTCCGTGACGTCTCAGCCATCGCAAATGATCGCAGCCGTGACAAGCCGGACAGGTGCAAGAACACACCTGCCGACAAAAAGGGCGGTCATTGGCGACCGCCCTGATCTGAACCGGGCTTGGGAGGAGGAAAGCCGATCCGACTGTGTAGAATGATGCGCTTGCTGAGTTAACGAAAGGTTAACACGATGAAGGCGGCCTGTGCCGTTTTGGCCTACCAGCGCGGATTGGGTGAGGTCCCGGCCTTGGCTGGCATCTAGGCTGCCGAAACGGTCGCTTCGACATGGTCTACCAGCGCGTCCGGCAGGCCAAGCCGGCCGGCAAGCAGGTCGAGATAACCGCGCTCGGCGCGTGTGTCGGGATCGATGGTCAGGCGCGACGCTGTATAGAGTTCGAGCTTCTGCGCGTCGGTCATGGCGCCGGCCACCAGCGTGTCGAGGTTGAGCGGACTTGCCAGCTCCGCCATCAGGAACTTTTCGGCATCGGAGCCTATGCCGGCCACGCTAAGCTTGCCGGCGATCTTCTGGCGCTCGTCATCGTCGATATGGCCGTCGGCCTTCGCTGCCGAGATCATCGCCCGCACCAGGGTCAACGTGAAATCGTCCTCGCCCTGTGGCGCCTGCGACGGGTGGAAAGCAGTGTCCTTGGGCGGCGGCAGCAATTCCGGTTCGCCGCCCTCTGGCGCCGCGGCCGGTGCGTTGCCTGCCTTGTAGTTCTGGTAGGCCTTGTAGGCGAGGCCGCCGATCGCGGCCAGTCCACCAAGCTTCACCGCAGCGCCCGTCACCCCACGGCCGGCGCCGGTTCCGAGCAGCACGGCGGCCAGTGCGCCGGCGGCCAGCGGATTGTCCTTGGCCATCTGCACGGCCTGATCGGCCTTGTCGCGGACGGTGCCGCTGGTGCCAGGGATTTGCGAACCGAGCAGATCGTCGAGAAGCTTCTTGGGATCGAACATTCAATGCCTCCAGGATTTGCCCGGCCGAACGGGCAGGTTTCGAACGTCGCAGAGGTAAGTCCCGTACCCCAGCATTACAATGACAGACCCTCGCTTGCCGCAACCGTCGGACCTAAGATCCGATATGCCGACCCCTGCCCCGTGCTGCGGCGAGTTCGACCTGCCGCTGTCGCTCGGCATAACGCTGACGGTCCTCGTCCGAACGCGCATCGAAGCAACGCGGGCACGAAACACCGGCAGAAAATTTGGGCGACGTCAGGTCACTCGGCGTCAGCGGATGGCGGCAGGCGCGGCAGAGTTCCGCTTCACCCTCGGCGAGGCCGTGCGACACCGAAACCCGCTCGTCGAAGACGAAGCACTCGCCCTGCCAGAGGCTCTGTTCCGGGGGAACCTCCTCGAGATATTTGAGGATGCCGCCCTTGAGGTGAAACACATCCTCGAAGCCGAGCGACCTGACATAGGCGGTCGCCTTTTCGCAGCGAATACCGCCGGTGCAGAACATCGCGACCTTGCGGCCTTCGAGCTCCGCCCGGTGTGCTTCAACCCAGGCCGGGAACTCGCGAAAGCTTGAGGTGGCTGGGTCGACAGCACCCCTGAAAGTGCCGATCGACACCTCGTAGGCGTTGCGCGTGTCGATGATAACAGTATCGGGTTCCGAAATCAGCGCGTTCCAGTCGGCCGGCGCGACATAGGTGCCGGCGCGTTTCGAAGGGTCGATGTCCTCGACACCCATGGTGACGATTTCGCGCTTCAGCCGCACCTTCATGCGGTGGAACGGCATTTCCGCGGCGACGCTGTACTTGACCTCGAGGCCGGCAAGCCCTTCGATGGCTTCGAGATACAAGATCAGTTCGGCAATCGCCGTTTCGCCGCCGGCGACGGTGCCGTTTATGCCTTCATGCGCCAGAAGCAGCGTGCCCTTGATGCCGCGCCCGCAACAGAAGGCCGCGAGCGGCGCGCGCAGCTCTTCGAAGGCGTCGAGCCGGGCAAACCGGTAGAGCGCGGCGACGCAAAGGGGCTGGGATGGATTGGACGGCGTCATTGCCAGAGCAACTAGACGCTCGTAAAAGCCGATTCAAGGCAAAACGGCTCCGGATGCGTGTCATGGCCCTGTCGGGAAAGAGCCCGTAGGCTGTCCGGCGGCGCGTGACATCGCGACGCGACCGGTTTCATGGACAGGCAAACACCTGTCTGCTAATCGGTTGAAATTCCCTAGGATACGGAGAGACAGATGCCCAGCAAGACCGAAAAACTCCTGTCGCTCCTCAACGGCCAGCCGGTCATCCCGGTGCTGAAGATCGCTGATGTCGCTGACGCCGTGCCGCTGGCCCGCGCACTGGCGCGTGGCGGCCTGCCGGCAATCGAGATTACGCTGAGGACCGCCGACGCGCTGGAAGCCATCCGGCGGGTGGCTGGCGAAGTCGAGGAAGCCATCGTCGGCGCCGGCACCATTCTCGATAGCAGGCAGTTCGAAGAGGCAGCGAGCACAGGCTCTCGGTTCATCGTCAGCCCCGGCATCACCCGCGAGCTTCTGGCGGCAGCCGCCGACAGCGACGTTCCGCTGCTGCCCGGTGCTATCACGCCTGGCGAGATCATGGCGGCGCGGGAAGCCGGCTTGCGCTTTCTCAAATTCTTCCCGGCCGAGCAGTCGGGCGGCATCGCTACGCTGAAGGCCTTCGCCTCGCCGCTCGCCGATGTGAAATTCTGCCCGACCGGCGGCATCACCGGCAAGAACGCGGCCGACTATCTCAGCCTGCCCAACGTGGTCTGCGTCGGCGGCTCCTGGGTGGCGCCCGATGACTTGGTCAAGGCCGGCAAGTGGAACGAGATCGAAGCTCTGGCGCGCGCGGCGAGCAAGCTCGCAAAATAAGGCCTTCATCACGGCGCGAAAAAAACCGGCCGACTTGCGTCGACCGCGATTGCCAGATGTTTTTACCAGGCCTGCTTTGGGCTTGGATCAGTTGCAGACCCTGACCTCCCTGACCACCTTGTGGTGGTGCCTCCAGGTCGTGACCAGCTTGGTCCTGCAGTGCTTCTTCATATGCATATGGTCGGTGGTCTTGACGACAATGGTCGCGGCCTGCGTGGGAGCGATGGCCGCCGCAGCGGTTGCCAACGCAATGACCGATGCCAATAGAATGTTCTTCATGGATATCCCCGGGTTTGAACGAACACCGGAGAAACACTTGAAAAGGCAGGCAGTTCCACGATCACAGCAATGTCAGACCGGCGTGATTGGACCAGCGGCGAGCGGTGCGGCCACGCAACAAAAAGCCGCGCAGGTTGCCCGGCGCGGCTTTGTCGTTCGATTGGTCGTCACTTGGTCTGGAAGCGGGCGACCGACATGAACTTGACGGCGTTGCCGGTGAAGCGGTTGGCATCGGCCACCTGATTGCTCGGCTGGAAGCCGGCGGTGTAGACCTCGCTCGGCGGCGTGTGCACGATGCTGTAGGCGTAGCCCGGCGCCGTCGTCGAGCTTGAAACGGCGGCGACATGCTCGCCGCTGGTCAGAGCCCAGCGGGCGGCCTGCGGTGCGGCGGCAACCACCATGGCCTTGGGACCTGGCTTCAGGTCGCGGGCCGTGGCTCTTGATTCCTTGCGGGTCGTCTTGACGCCGGCACCGATCGCGGCGGCCGGATCGGAGCCGGCCGGACGGGCAACGACAGCCTCGCGCGGTGTCGCGGCGTCGGTACCCGACGGATCGTTGAAGGCCGAACGCGGCTCGGATTCCGACAAGGAAGCAACCTGGTATGCGTCGGCCGCGCCGACCTGTGCAGTAGCCTCGTCGAGCACGGCCTTGACCGCATCGGGCCTGGCCATCTCGGGGCGCGCTGTCGGCAGCACCGAGAACGCACCGGTCGCGGTCTTGCCTTGATCAGCCGTCTCGGCCAGCGCCATCAGCACATCCTTGCTGGGCGGCGGAGCCAGAGCGGCCGGCAGGGAATTGTCGGGACGCCATGTCGGCAACGGTATGTTGTTGACCACGACCTGGGCCGGATCTGCCGAAGCCGTTGCATCGGCCATGCCGAAAGGAACGCTCGCCGGCGCATGCGCGGTCGCCACTGCCTGCTCGGTGGTGGCTGTCGCATCGGCCATGGCAAAAGGCACGTTCTCAGGCTGTTGGGCGCCGACGTCGGCCTTCGGCCGCGGTGCGAAATCAGGCAGCGGAATGCTGCGTGCCGGCAGCGCCGCGATGATCGTCTCCGGCGTATCCTGTTCCGGCTCCGGAGCCTGCTCCTCCGCGATTTGCGGAATTTCGGCGCGCTGCGCATTCTCCGGCGCCACGATGGCGATGCCCGGGAGGTTGCTGGTCTTGGCTGCCGCGGCCGGCTTCAGGTTTCTGGCCTTGGGTGGGGGGGCAGCCGAAGCGGTCCCGACATCGGCGCTGTCGTCGGCCTCGTCGTCGCCGCCGCCAAAGAAAGCCGACAGGAACCCACCTGATTTCTTGCTGCTGCCGCCGGCACTGGCCAACTCGATGGCCGGAGCGCCTGAACCCTTGCGCGCCTTGTAGGAGGCGAGCGCCTGCTCAAAGCCGGGCAGCGGCCTGCCGTCGCTCGGCACATGCAGCGTCTTGCCATTGGGGAACAGGCTGACCAGTTCCTGGCGGCTGATACCGGGCCAATGACGCACATTGCCGACATCCATATGGACGAACGGCGAACCGGATGACGGATAGTAGCCGACGCCACCACCCTGCATCTTGAGACCGATGTTACGCAGCTTCTTCAATTGCACGCCGGGAATGTAGAAATCCATCGCCTTGCCGAGCATGTGCTGGCTCTTCTCGGCGACGCCCCTGCTGCGGCTGCGCAGCATCGAGTTCGTCGACGGCGAGCGATAGCCGCAGACGACCTGGATGTAGTCCGTGGAGCCGCTTTCCCGATACGCCTCCCAGACCAGATCCAGCAGACGCGGATCCATCTTGGTCGGCTCGTTGCGGCGCCAGTCGCGCAGAATGATGTTGATCTTCCTGAGACCCTCGGGAACGTAGCGGCCGTTGCGCTTGTAGACGATCTCGGCCTTCTCGTGGGTGTGGAGGTGATAGAGCTTCAGCGAACGTGTTTCAGCGCTGGCTCCGGTCGCAGCCGCGGCAACAAAACCAAAAGCGACAATCAACACCGCCAGCCATTTCGGCCAGACGCTCAAATGATGGTGCCGCCCGTTTGTGTGTCGTTCGATTCTGTTCAAATCAAAAGGCCTTGCAGGCTGCCGTTTGTCCCCGGATTTGTCCAAACGGATGTGTCGTCCTCACATCCGAATATCGATCCTAATGGTTAATCATCGCTTATTGAAGCCGAAATGCGGTAACACCGTGGCGATATCCCGTCAAAAATCGTTCACAGGGTTTCTTGGTAAACCGCTGGTTTAGATCAGATTTCCGCCTTCGCCCCAAACACGATGTGTTACCGTTAGCCTTAATGCGTGAACAGAGCTGTCCACAGGCCTGCGACAATCCACCGAAGGCGATACAGGGCCTGTTGTGGCATTGCAAGCTGGCGCCGGCCTTGTGGCCGACGCCTGATCCGGTCCGAAGGTCAGCGTAGCAAGAAGCGGGGGAACGGTTTCTGGATTCAATCCAAACGGGATTTGCTCTAGGAAGCGAGCCGGTCGACGCGGCCGGTTTCGGGGTCGATGCCGTATTCCTTGAGCTTGCGGTAAAGCGTCGAGCGGCCGATGCCGAGTCGGCGAGCGACTTCGCTCATCTGGCCGTTGTAATGATCGATGGCGAGCTTGATCATTTCGAGTTCGACATCGGCCAGCGCACGCACATTGCCGCGTTCGTCGAGCGCCAGCAACGTGCCAAAGCGAGGTTGCAGCCTGGCCGGCGGATCGGATGCGGTCGCCAGCCCACCCTCGCCGGGCAAGGCTTCCTCGTCGCCCCCCTCCAGAGGCAGGGACGGCGACGGCGCATCGCCGTCCGTGTCGAGATTGACGGTGCCTTCCACCTGCGCCCGGATCTGCGGGAAGTCCTCCGTGGTCAGCACATCGCCTTCGCAAAGCACCGAGGCCCGGAAGACGGCATTTTCGAGCTGCCGGATGTTTCCGGGCCAGTCATAGGCCTGCAGCACGGCAAGTGCTGCAGCCGAAATGCCTTGCAGGCGATGACGCGGGTCGGCCGGCGCCACCTTGTCCATGAAATGGGTGACCAGATAGGGGATGTCGTCGCGGCGGTCGCGCAACGGCGGCACGAAGATCGGGTAGACGTTCAGCCGATAGAACAGATCCTCGCGGAACTTGCCGTCCTTGACCTGCTGCAGGAGGTTGCGGTGCGTCGCCGAAATCAGCCTGATGTCGACCCTGACGGTCGAGCGTCCGCCGACCGGATCGACCTCACCGTCCTGCACGGCGCGCAACAGCTTGACCTGCACGTCGAGCGGCAGGTCGCCGATCTCGTCGAGAAACAGCGTGCCCGAATGCGCCTCGACGAATTTGCCGGTGTGCTTGTCGGTGGCGCCGGTGAACGAGCCCTTCTCGTGGCCGAACAGGATCGATTCGACCAGATTGTCTGGAATGGCGCCGCAATTGACGGTGACGAAGGGTTTCGAGCGGCGGTCGCCGCTGCCCTGGATGGCGCGCGCCACCAACTCCTTGCCGACGCCGGACTCGCCCTCGATCAGGATCGGAATGTTGGAAGCCGCTGCCTTCTGGCCAAGGCGGATCACCCTGTCCATGGCCGGGCTGTGCGTGATCATGTCCTTGAAGGTCAGAAGGCCGCTGCGCCGGCGCAACGTGCGCTTGACCTCGCCCTCGACGGCCTCGACCTTGAGCGCATTGCCGATCGAAGCCTGCAGCCTGTCGGGAGACGCCGGCTTGACGACGAAATCGAAGGCCCCGTGGCGCATCGCCGAAACCACGGTCTCGATGCCGCCCTGCGAAGTCTGCACGATGGCCGGGATATTTATGTCGCGCTCACGCATCGCCTTGAGCACGCCGATACCGTCGAGGCCGGGCATGACCAGATCGAGGATGACCACCGAAACCTCGCGGGCGCTGGACCCGTCGAGGATATCGAGAGCGGCCGCGCCGCCGTCGACGACGATTGCCGTGTAGCCGAACCGCGTCACCGCCGCTTCGAGTAGCCGGCGCTGCACGGGATCGTCATCGACTATGAGTATGGAACCTGTCATGACTGATACGACTATGCCCGCCCGAGGAGTTCTGCCCTGTGGACCATCTTGGCACAGGGTTCTAAATAAGGTTTCAAAAAACCCGGTGAATGAATTCCTTAGGATTTGACCGGCTTCTCGTTTCTCCTTGAACCTTGGCCACGGAAGGTGTCGGCAATGCACATGGTTTCTGGGCACATGGTTTCTGCTCGGCAGCTTGCGGCGCCAGCGTCCGGTCAGGGCGCGGCCGAGCTTAGCGACCTGCCGGAATGGAACCTTGCCGATCTCTATGCCGGCATGGATGCGCCGGAACTGAAGCGCGACATCGCCAAGGCCGCCACTGATGCGATCAGCTTCGAGAGCCGCTGGAAGGGCACGCTGGCCGCCGAGGCCGAGCGCGGCAGCGCCGGCAGGCTGGGCGAGGCGCTTGTCGCCTACGAGGCATTGGAGGAACTGATCGGCCGCATCGTCTCCTATGCGGGACTGGTCTATGCCGGCAACACCGCCGACCCGCAGCGCGCCAAGCTCTATGGCGACATCCAGGAGAAGATGACCGACGCCAGCGCGCACCTTCTGTTCTTCGCGCTCGAACTCAACCTTATCGACGATGCCGCCATCGAAGGCGCGCTCGCCGGCGATCCCGCTTTCGGCCACTACCGGCCTTGGGTGCTCGATCTGCGCAAGGACAAGCCCTACCAGCTCGAGGACCGTGTCGAGCAACTCTTCCACGAAAAATCAATCACCGGGCGCGGCGCCTGGAACCGCCTGTTCGACGAGACGATGACCGACCTTCGCTTCGACATCGACGGCGAGGAACTGACGCTGGAGCCGGCACTGAACCGCTTGCAGGACGCCGATGGCGAGGTGCGCCGCCAAGCGTCCGAGGCGCTGGCCACGACCTTCCGCAGGAATTTGCGCACCTTCGCGCTGATCACCAACACGCTGGCCAAGGACAAGGAAATATCAGACCGCTGGCGCGGCTTCGAGGACATCGCCGATTCACGCCATCTCGCCAACCGCGTCGAGCGCAGCGTGGTGGATGCCCTGGCCTCCGCCGTGCGCGATGCCTATCCGCGCCTGTCACATCGCTACTACGCGATGAAGGCGCGCTGGCTGGGCATGGAGGTGATGAACCACTGGGACCGCAACGCGCCGTTGCCGGATACGCCCCAGGCGATCATCGGCTGGGACGAGGCCAGGAACACCGTGCTGTCCGCCTATCAGCGCTTTTCGCCCGACATGGCGGAGATCGCGCGAACCTTCTTCGACCGCAACTGGATCGACGCGCCGGTGCGGCCCGGCAAGTCGCCTGGCGCTTTCGCCCATCCGACCGTGCCGTCGGCGCACCCTTACGTCCTGCTCAATTACATGGGCAAGCCGCGCGATGTGATGACGCTGGCGCATGAGCTTGGCCATGGCGTGCATCAGGTGCTGGCCAGCGGCCAGGGTGCGCTGATGGCCTCGACGCCGCTGACGCTGGCCGAGACGGCGTCCGTCTTCGGCGAGATGCTGACCTTCCGCTCGCTGCTCGACCAGACCACAGACAGGCGCGAGCGCAAGGCCATGCTGGCCCAGAAGGTCGAGGACATGATCAACACGGTCGTGCGCCAGATCGCCTTCTATGAATTCGAGCGCAAGGTGCATGCCGAGCGCAAGAATGGCGAACTGACCTCCGACAGGCTCGGCCAGTTCTGGCTCGAAGTGCAGGCCGAAAGCCTCGGCCCGGCGATCAAGCTGCGCGAAGGCTACGAGGTGTTCTGGACCTACATTCCGCACTTCATCCATTCGCCCTTCTACGTCTACGCCTATGCTTTCGGCGACTGCCTGGTGAATTCGCTCTACGCGGTCTACCAGAATGCCGAGCGTGGCTTCCAGGACAAGTATTTCGAGATGCTGCGCGCCGGCGGCACCAAGCATCATTCCGAGCTTCTGGCGCCCTTCGGCCTTGATGCCACCGACCCCGCCTTCTGGCAGATCGGGCTTGGCGTCATCAGTGGCCTGATCGACGAGTTGGAAGCGCTCGACGCTTGATACATGTCCCGTAGGCGTCCCTGAACAGTTTAGCCGGAATGCATGTTGGGATAGCTCTATTATCGTCCTAAATATCTGTTCTTGAAGTACTCTCCACCGAAGTTTTCCGATAGCTTTCCACAAGCTCTATGATAGCCTTCGCTCCAAGCTCAGCCGGAGCGCATGCGGATCGGCGAGAAAAATCTCAGCCGACCGTGGCGCTCAGGCGAACGCGACAACGGCCGTTGGCCATGGGCAAGCAAAGCCGATCGCCGACAGCTCCACCGAAGCCGGCTGTTCTGCGAACCGCGGAACCACCATCGAGTAGTCCTCCGCCGAGGGTCATGGACCCATGCCGCGGCAGACGGATCTGACTGGAGAGAGACAATGGGCACTTTTTTCTACATGCTCCTGGCGTTCCTGGTAGGCGTATTGGTGGGCTGGTTTCTCTGGGGCCGTCTGCGCGGTGAGCTCGACAGCTTGCGCGGCGACGTAGACCGCACACGCAGCGAACGCGACAGGCTGCGCGCCGACAGCGACCGGCTAACTGGCGAACTCGATGCATGTGGCAAGACCCGCGCCGACCTAGAGCGCCGGCTGCGCGAGGCACAGGCAACCCCCGCCGCCAGCGCCACGACAAAGGCTGCCCCCTCGGCCCTGATGTCGACACCCGCGACGGCCAAATCCGCACCCGTAAAGCCGGCACCAGCCAAACCGGCCGCCGCGAAGGCCGCCCCTGCAAAGCCGACGGCTGCGAAACCGGCGGCGCCAAAGCCGGCAGCGCCGAAACCCGCCGCAGCGAGCAAGCCCGCGGCCACGACCTCGGCGGCCAAGAGTTCAACCGCGCCAAAGGCAGCACCAGCCAAGAAAGCTGTACCGGCAACGGCCAAGCCAGCACCCGGCAAGCCCGACAATCTGCGCCGGCTGATCGGCATTGGGCCGGTCAACGAAAAGCTGCTCAAGGCGCAAGGCGTCACCAGCTTCGCCCAGATCGCCGGCTGGACAGCCGCTGACATCAAGCGGATCGAGGACGTGATGAATTTCGACGGCCGCATCGCACGTGAACGCTGGATCGAGCAGGCCAAGCTGCTCGCCGCCGGCAACGAGAAGGAATTCGCCAAGCAGTTTCCGACCGCGGGAACCGCCAGCAACACCTGATCGCCAGGCAAGAGTTGAAGATTGCAAACGGCGGCGTCAATATGGTGCCGCCGTTTGCTTTTGGCCCCTGGGTTGGCCCGGAGTCGACCCAAAGGTCGGCCCAAAGGTCGGCTTTGAGTGGCAGCGTGCCGTTCCCTCGATTGCGCACGAGCGGGCCCCCATATAGAGCGGTCAATGGCTTCATTGACCGCAGCATCCGGTACCCATGTCCCTGCCCGCCGCCATTTTCCGCAACGACGAAAGCGCGCGCCAGCTCGTTTTCGACCGGCCGGCCGATGTCATCGTGGCGCATGAGGCAAGGGATTTCCTGCCTGCACTAGCGGCAGCGCAAGCCGCGCACGACGCCGGCAAATGGCTGGCCGGTTATTTCTCCTATGAGGCGGGTTATCTGTTCGAACCGAAGCTCGTCCCCTTGCTGCCGGGCGGGCGCCGCGCTCCACTCGTGTGCCTTGGGGTTTTCGATGCGCCGGTCGAAGAGGCGGTGCCGCCCCGCAACTCAGCGGCGACCAATGGTCCGATCTTCGACGCCCGCGCGGCGTGGTCGCCCAAGGACTATGAGAAGCGGTTCTCGCGGCTGCACCAGCACATCAGGCATGGCAATTGCTACCAGGGCAATCTGACCTTTCCGGTGCATGCGCAATGGTCGGGCGACCCGCTGGCCGCCTTCGATGCGCTGACCGAACGCCAGCCGGTGAAATATGGCGCGCTCGTTGCACTCGGCGAGCCCATCGTGCTGTCGCGTTCGCCTGAACTGTTCTTCGAGATTGACACCGAGGGCATGATCGAGACGCATCCGATGAAGGGCACGGCGTCGCGCGGCGCGACCAAGGCCGAAGACGAGCGGCAGAAGATCTTCCTGCGCAATGACGAGAAGAACCAGGCCGAAAACCGCATGATCGTCGATCTCCTGCGCAACGATATCTCGCTGATCAGCGAGGTCGGCACGCTGGACGTGCCGGCGCTGTTCCGCATCGAGACCTATCCGACGGTCCACCAGATGGTAAGCGACGTCAGGGCAAAACTGCTGCCGGGTCTTTCGATCCGCCAGATATTCGCGGCGCTGTTTCCGTGCGGCTCGATAACCGGCGCGCCAAAGATCCGCGCCATGGAAATCCTGCGCGATCTGGAAGGCACGCCCCGCGACGCCTATTGCGGCGCCATCGGCTGGATTGCACCTGGCGGCACGATGCGCTTTTCCGTGGCGATCCGCACCATCTCGCTCTTTTCCGGCGGCGAGGCCATCTACAATGTCGGTGGCGGCGTCGTCTTCGATTCGACGGCGCAGGAGGAGTATCAGGAGTGTCTGCTGAAAGCGCGCTTCGCGACGGGAACACCGCCAATTTCCAGCTGATCGAGACCATGCGCTGGGAACCCGGCTCGGGCTTCCTGCGCTTCGATCGCCATCTCGCGCGCCTCTATGGCTCGGCGGCGGAGCTCGGCTTCCGCTATGATCCAGGCAAGGTCGGCGAGGCGCTCAGCGGCGCGGTCAGCGGTTCCGGCATTGCCATGCGCACGCGCCTCGTCCTGTCGCACGACGGCGAGGTGACAGCCTCGGCACAGCCGTATGAACCGCTCGCCGCCGACAGGGTCTGGCTGCTGCGGCTGGCACGGACAAGGCTCGATTCGAGCAACACGCTGCTGCGCCACAAGACCAGCCGGCGACAGGTCTACACGCATGCCCGCGCCGAATATCTCATCACCCAGGCCGACGAGGTGATCCTGGCCAATGAGCGTGGCGAGATCTGCGAAGGCACGATCACCAATATCTTCGCCGATCTTGGCGACGGCATGCTGGCGACGCCGCGGTTCGACTGCGGCCTGCTGCCTGGCGTATTGCGGGCCGAGCTTCTGGATGAAGGCCGCGCTCGCGAAGCGATCTACAGCTTGGACGATTTGAAATCCGCCAGGGCGCTGTTCGTCGGCAATTCGCTGCGCGGACTGATCCCGGCCAAACTGACCTGAGAGAAGCCAATGTTCGTCGTTTCGCTGAACTACAAGGTGCCGCTGACCGAGATCGACAAGCTCCAGGCGGCGCATGTCGAGTGGCTGAAGGCCTGCTATGCGGACGGCATCTTCGTCGTCTCCGGCCCGAAGAGACCGCGAACCGGCGGCATCATCATCGCGCAATGCCCGCGTGACGTGCTCGACGCCAGGCTGGCCGCCGACCCTTTCGCCAAGGCAGGCGTGGCAGACTATGATGTCACCGAATTCCTGGCGAGGATGACCGCCGCCGAACTCGACGATTTCAAGGAAGCATGAGCTTGGCCGAGGCGCTGCCCACCCACACGCCCTATGACGGCTCGTCGAAACTCTTCAGCATCGGGCTGAAGCCGCTCGATCCGGCGGACTGGATCGAGGTCGACGACCATTTGCTGCCGTATCTCGCCGAAAAGCACCGGCTCTATGGGGAAATCCCCGAGCGGGTTTTCGTCGAGGAGGACGGCACCCGGGACGCCCAGCAGGAAGTGCTCGACTTGCTCGGTGCGCATCTGCTGGAGAGATTTCCCGACACCTATCGGCGCACCGCCGCGAGTATCGAGGCGGTGGGCGCCGCGAACCATCCGGCCATCCCTTCCTGTCTCGGCGACGCCCCGCTTGTCACCGCCTCGCTGCTGGTCCAGGAGGACCTGATCCTGATGCGCCGCAGCGACAGCGGCTGGCGGCTGGTCGCCGGCTCGCTTTGCTTTCCCTCGTCCTGGTCGCTCCTGGAAAAGTTCAGCAAGCCGCTGCAGGACATCCACGGGCCGGTGCCGGGTTTCGGTCCGGGCACGCGTCCGGCCGAGCTGATCAACCGGATGTTCGATGGCCTCCAGGGGCAGGCCGTCGAGCGCTACAACTGGTCGATCCAGTCTGATAACGCGCTCTACCATCCGCTCTCCGACCTGCAGCGCATCGACCGCGCCACCAACCGGCCATCGCGCTTTCCCGATGGCGACATCGATGCCCATGCCTTCATCCGCGTCGAGCGGCAAACCCTGCGGAAACTGCCTGTTACACGCGATATCCTGTTCACCATCCGCATCCATCTCGACCCTCTCGCCGTACTCGCCCGGCACCCGGATCGGGCAACGCTGGCGGTGTCTTTCGCCGCCCAGCTCGGAGCACTCGATCTCGCCCAGCTCGACTACAAGGGCCTGACATCAGACCGCGACCGGCTGATGTCGGTCCTTAACCACATGGCCAATGACGGCTGACCGCTGGTTGGCGCTTTTCGCTGGTTTATGACAATGATCTGTGATGTAGCGCATGGCCGCCGGGCAAAAATCCCCGGTTTTGCGCGTGTTTTCCCAGTTTCCTGGGTTTTGAAGGAGTGCTCGATAAAATGGCGAATGAAAACTGGCCCGTTTACGGTGAAATCACCGGCCCTGTCGTGATGATCGGCTTCGGTTCGATCGGCCGGGGAACGCTGCCGCTGATCGAACGCCATTTCAAGTTCGACAAGTCGCGCATGACGGTCATCGACCCGCGCGACACCGACCGCAAGCTGCTCGACGAGCGCGGCATCGCCTTCGTCCAGGAAGCGGTGACCGAGAAGAACTTCAAGAAGCTCTTGACGCCGCTTCTGAGCAATGGCGGCGGCCAGGGTTTTTGCATCAACCTATCGGTCGATACCGGCTCGGTGGATCTGATGCGGCTCTGCCGCAAGCTCGGCGTGCTCTACATCGACACCGTCGTCGAACCATGGCTCGGCTTCTATTTCGACGCCAAGGCTGACAACGCCAGCCGCACCAACTACGCGCTGCGCGAGTCGCTGCTCAAGGAAAAGCACGACAAGCCCGGTGGTGTGACCGCGGTCTCCACCTGCGGCGCCAATCCCGGCATGGTCTCGTGGTTCGTCAAGCAGGCGCTGGTCAACCTCGCCACCGATCTTGGCCTCGAGTTTTCGGAGCCGGCGCAGGAAGACCGCGAGGGCTGGGCCAAGCTGATGAAGAAGGCTGGCGTCAAGGGTATCCACATCGCCGAACGCGACACCCAGCGCGCCAAGAAACCGAAGCCGATGGAGGTGTTCTGGAACACCTGGTCGGTCGAGGGTTTCATCTCCGAGGGTCTGCAGCCCGCCGAACTCGGGTGGGGCACGCATGAGACGTGGATGCCCAAGAACGCCAAGAAGCACAAGCACGGTTCGAACGCCGCCATCTATCTGGAGCAGCCCGGCGCCAACACGCGCGTGCGCTCATGGTGCCCGACGCCCGGCGCGCAGTACGGCTTCCTGGT
Source organism: Mesorhizobium sp. Root102 (assembly GCF_001425625.1). Taxonomy (GTDB): domain Bacteria; phylum Pseudomonadota; class Alphaproteobacteria; order Rhizobiales; family Rhizobiaceae; genus Mesorhizobium. The sequence continues at coordinate 204,443 of NZ_LMCP01000003.1, forward strand.
CACGCACAACGAGGCGATCTCGATCGCCGACTTCTTCACCGTGCGCTCCAAGAAGGGCAAGGTGCACTACCGCCCGACCTGCCATTATGCCTACCATCCCTGCAACGATGCGGTGCTGTCCCTGGACGAGATGTTTGGCGCCGCCGGCAAGCCTCAGCCGGTGCACCACGTGCTCGACGAGAACGAGTTGGTCGACGGCGTCGATGAACTGGGCGTGCTGCTCTACGGCCATGACAAGAACGCCTACTGGTACGGCTCGCAGCTGTCGCTCGCTGAGGCGCGCAAGCTGGCGCCCTACCAGAACGCCACCGGCATGCAGGTCACCTCGGCTGTGCTCTCGGGCATGGTCTGGGCGCTGGAAAATCCCGAGGCCGGCATCGTCGAGGCCGACGAGATGGATTACAGGCGCTGCCTGGAAGTGCAGTCCCAATATCTCGGGCCGGTCAAGGGCTACTATACCGACTGGACGCCGCTCGATAACCGCCCCGGCCTGTTCCCGGAAGACCTCGACCGCAACGACCCGTGGCAGTTCCGCAACATCCTCGTCCGATAGCGGCCCCGCCTACATGCCTCACTGCCTTGCAATCGCCCGGAAATCGGGCGATTGAAGGGATGCGGACTGAGGAGAGGATTTTCATATGAACAACATTGCGCGCAAAGTTCTTTCGATGAGCGTAGCGGCGGCAACCTTGGCCGGGCTTGCTGCTTGTACGACCAGTGGCCCGAATGAGCCGCCGATGGCAGCGGCGCCGAAAGGCGTCGAGGGTTCCTGGATCGACGCCAAGGGCACCGGCCTGTCGACCTTCGCCGGCGGCACCTTCACAACCGTCGCCACCGACACCGGTCAGAAGCTTGCCGATGGCAGCTACACGATGACCGGCGCCACATCGGTGCAGATCAACGGCACGTCGCTGATCCGCCAGACCGCGGTTAGCTTCAACTGCCTGATGGTTTCGACAAGCCAGCTCAACTGTACCAGCTCCAGCGGCCAGAATTTCGTGCTGACACGGCGCGCCTGACCCAGCGAGCATTCGCTTCCCCAAGGACGGCGGCCGACTGGCCGCCGTCCTTTTTTATGCCGGCAAAGGTTCTCGGATTTCCGCTTGCGTCATCCGGAACGCGATGGGAACATGGCCAAAGCGCCGACTGTTATGTTCCAGTCAAGCAAGAGCGTTAAAGGCCTCTGATCAGCTTTCCGGGAGACGAAGATGAAGAAGCTTGCTGCCATTGCCGCCCTGTCCGCCTCAACCCTCGGTCTGTCGGCCGGCGCATCCTTTGCCGACTACACGCTGAACATCCTGCATATCAACGACTGGCACAGCCGCATCGAGGGCAACAACAAATATGAATCGACCTGCTCGGCTGACGAGGAGACCAAGGGCGAGTGCATCGGCGGCGCGGGCCGGCTGATCACCGCGATCGCCCAGGAGCGCAAGAAGCTGGAAGGCCAGAACGTGCTGCTGCTCAGCGCCGGCGACAATTTCCAAGGCTCGCTGTTCTACACCACTTACAAGGGCAAGGTCGAAGGCGAATTCCTCAACGAAATGAAGTTCGACGCCATGGCGCTCGGCAACCATGAATTCGACGACGGCGAAGTGGCCTTGGCACCGTTCCTCGACATGATCAAGTTCCCGGTGCTGGGCGCCAATGTGAAGGCCAACGCGCAATCCAAGCTCGGCGACCGCGTCAAGCCGTCGATCGTCGTCGAGGTCGGCGGCCAGAAGATCGGCATCATCGGCGCGATCACCAACGACACGCCGGAACTCGCCTCCCCCGGCCCCAACGTCACAATCGAGGACGACGTCAAGTCGATCACCGCTGAAGTCGAGAAGCTGAAGGGCGAAGGCGTCAACAAGATCATCGCCGTGACCCATATCGGCTACAAGCGCGAGCGCGACGTCATTGCCAAGATCCCGGGCATCGATGTCGTCGTCGGCGGCCACAGTCATTCGCTGCTGTCGAACACCGACCCCAAGGCTGAAGGCCCCTACCCGACGATGGTCGACAACCCGGGCGGCTACAAGGTGCCGGTCGTGCAGGCGGCGTCCTATTCGAAATATCTCGGCGAATTCAAGGTGGTGTTCGACGACAATGGCGTCGTCAAATCGGGCAGCGGCGACCCGATCTATCTCGACAAGTCGATCACGCCCGATCCGGCAGTGCTCGCCCGCATCAAGGAGCTTGGTGCGCCGATCGAGGCGCTGAAGAACAAGGAAGTGGCGGAAACCTCCGACGTGATCGACGGCAGCCGCGAGAGCTGCCGCACCCGGGAATGCGCGATGGGCAACCTCGTCTCCGACGCCATCCTCGACCGCGTCAAGGGACAGGGCGTCGAGATCGTCATCTCCAATGGCGGCGGCCTGCGCGCCTCGATCGACAAGGGCACCGTCACCATGGGCGAGGTGCTGACCGTGCTGCCGTTCCAGAACACGCTGGCAACCTTCCAGATTTCCGGCAAGGACCTGGTGGCTGGCCTCGAGAGCGGCCTCAGCCAGGTCGAGGACGGCGCCGGACGCTTCCCGCAGGTCGCCGGCCTGAAATATTCCTTCGACAAATCCGTCGCGCCCAACGCCGGCCGCGTCAAGTCGGTGCAGGTCATGGAAGGCGGCGCCTGGACGCCGCTCAACCCGGACAAGGACTATCTGGTCGCCACCAACAATTATGTCCGCCAAGGCGGCGACGGCTACAAGGTCTTCGCCGACAAGGCGAAGAACGCCTACGACTACGGTCCGGGTCTCGAACAGGTGGTTGCCGACTACCTCGGCGCCCACCGGCCCTACACGCCGAAGCTCGACGGCCGCATCACTGAAATCGCAGCGACCGTCGCCGCGGCGCCCGCTGCGCCGGCAACTCCGGCACCAGCTGAAGCCGCCAAGCCCGCCGATACAGCGCCGGCAATGCCTGAATTGCCGGCCAACTCGGGCGATATCGCCAACACACCGCCGGCCGTATCCACAGAGGCACCGCCGGCCGCGCCGGCACCGGCTGAACCCGCAAAACCGGTTGAAGCTGTCCCGGCTCCTGCGCCAGCACCTGCCGAGCCGGCAAAACCAGCCGAGCCCTCGCCGACCGAAGCCAGCCATGTGATCGTCGCCGGCGATACCTATTGGGACTTGGCCAAGAAGGCCTATGGCGACGGCACCAAATGGAAGGTGATCTCAGAGGCCAACAAGGGCTACGAGCCGCGCCGGCTTCCGGTCGGCGCAACGCTGACCATCCCGCCGAAATAACCTCGCTTCGCGTCTGCGACCAGAACACCGTCCAGGAAACCGGGCGGGTTTTCTGTTTTCCGGGTAAGGTGCGGCCAGACGCGGCATTGAAAACTGGCGCCGCATCGCTAGTTTCGCCGCGACATCGCTGGTTTCGCGTGGTGTCAGGAGAACTTCTATGACGCTTTCCACCCCTGTCGACGCCAAGGCCGCGAAGGCGCTCGGCCCGTTGCCCGCCGGACATCCGCCGGTCAAGGCTGGCAAGATCGGCGTCATGCTGGTCAATCTCGGCACGCCTGACGGCACCGACTTCAAGCCGATGTGGCGGTATCTGCGTGAATTCCTGTCCGATCCGCGCGTCATCGAGCTCAACAGGGCGATCTGGTATCCGATCCTCTATGGCCTGGTGCTCACCACGCGGCCGAAGAAGTCGGGCGCCAACTACGCCCGCATCTGGAACCGGGAGAAGAACGAGTCGCCTTTGCGCACCTATACCCGCGCACAAGGCGAAAAACTGGCCGAAGCACTGCGCGACCTGCCTGATGTCGTCGTCGACTGGGCGATGCGCTATGGCAACCCTTCGACCGAAAGCGTCGCCAAAGGCCTGGTCGCCCAGGGTTGCGACCGCATTCTTTCGTTCCCACTCTATCCGCAATATTCGGCGACCACCACGGCAACCGCCAACGATCAGCTGTTTCGCGCCTTGATGAAGATGCGCCGCGCCCCGGCCATCCGCAGCGTGCCGCCCTACTATGACGAACCGGTCTACATCGAAGCGCTGGCACGTTCGATCGAGCAGAATCTCGCGACGCTGGATTTCGAACCGGAGGTGGTCATCACCTCCTATCACGGCATTCCAAAGCCCTATTTCGAGAAGGGCGATCCCTATCATTGCCACTGCCAGAAGACGACGCGATTGTTGCGCGAACGGCTTGGCTGGGATGACAAGAAACTGATCATCACCTTTCAGTCGCGCTTCGGCGCCCAGGAATGGCTGCAGCCCTACACCGACAAGACGGTCGAGAAACTCGCGCAGGGCGGGGTGAAGTCGATCGCAATCGTCAATCCCGGTTTTTCCGTCGACTGCATCGAGACGCTGGACGAGATTGGCCGCGAAGCGGCCGAAACCTTCCATCATGCCGGCGGCAAGAACTTCGCCCATATCCCTTGCCTCAACGACAGCGCCGAAGGCATGGCGGTGATCGAGGCAATGGTGCGGCGCGAACTGTCCGGCTGGGCCTAGCAAGTTGTTGAAGAAGTCTCAGAGATACCCGTTTTGACTCTGACCTGTGCCGGGTTTGATTCCGATACGTTCCGTGAACAAAACAGTTTTTCAACAGATGGGGTGATTGGGGTCTCGGTCGAGCCTAACTGAGGGCGGCTGCTCCTGTCGGGATGTGAGAACGTGGTCGATGTGAATCGCCACAAACATCGG
>NZ_LMCP01000004.1 GCF_001425625.1 Mesorhizobium sp. Root102
AAACGCGAAACCGAGCGTGCCGAACTGGACAGATGTGGCGACCAGTGCGCCGAGCAGTTTCCTGAAATGAGGTTTGGTCATTTCTGCCTCCGTTGAACCCGCGCTAAATCTACCGAATTGATAGAAATTAGATGCATTCAATGTTGCGTTTTTTACCCCTCTGGAGAAAATGTTCGACGATCTTTCGCTGTACGGAGAAATGTTTTCCTCCTCAGCCTCCGAAACGAATCCATGCCGGCCACCAGCCTATTTAGAAATGAGCAGCGCCGAGGCAAGGCCGTGAGGAATTTGGTCCGGCGCCTCAATCGGTGGTGATGGGAAAGTCGAAACGCTCCTTGGCGAACGGTTCACTTGCCACCGTGAAGTGCCACCATTCGCGTGCATAGTTCTTGAAGCCGCCGGCGCGCATGGCATCGACAAGCATCTTGCGGTTTGCCGCCGCTTCACTGGCGAGGCCGCGTTGGGCGGTTTCGCTCATCGGGTCAAAGCAGTCGAAGCCGGTGCCGAAATCGAGCGTGTCGGCATCAACGGCGCCGCAGGCTGGGTTCGGGCTGGACCTGCCGTCCGTTCGAGCGATGGCGACGTCGACGGTCGAGCCACGTGAATGGGCCGATAGTTCTCCGACATAGCCCTTGGCGATCAGATCGCTGCGCTTGACCCGGGGATACCATTGCGGATCGGCTGGCCCGTCCTGTTTCGTCCAGCCGCCTATGTCGACGACGGCGCGGGCAGGGCGGTAGCAATCGAACACCACCAGGGTCAGGCCTCTGGCGGCGATCGTCTTCTGGACGGCGGACAGTGCCTTTGCGGCCTGCTGGGTGAGGATGCAGGCCGGCGCGTCATAGCCTTTCACCTTGCGGTGCAGAAAATTGTCCGATCCGGCGTAGCGGATATCCTGGCGGATCGAGGGGTCGACATCGGCGAGCCGGACAAAGCCGGCGGGCAGGGCGTCGGCATGTGCCGGCGGAACGAAGACTGGGAGCATCAGCGTGCAAAAGCCAATGCGCTGAATCGCCTGGCGCATTCTATTCAACGGACACTTTCACTCGACGAACACCTTGACGCTGGCCGCGCGTCCCGCGGCGTCGATGACGGTCAGTGTCGAATAGCCGGCGCCGTCGGGTTGCCAGGTCGCGGTGCGGCGACGGTCGATGCCGGTCAGCGGCTTGCCGTTGGCTAGCCAGCGGAACGGCGCTCGACCGCCTTGCAGCTTCAGCACCAGCGGCGAGGCGTCGGCCGAATTGGTGCCGAGATCGACGCGGGCACCGTCGGGCGGGAAGATGATGGTCGGCGCGGGTTCGGTCACTGTCGCCTGCACCAGGCCGTCCGATCCGGCGCCGAAGCGGGCGAGCGTCACCGGCAGGTCCTCGCGCCTGGGGCTGAACACGCCGGGCGGCTTGCCCGGCAATGGGACGGTGGCCAGGCCCGAGCGGACAAAACCCTCGAAGAGGATGGGAGCGGCCGAGACATAGCCAGACAGGCCGGGAACCGCGCCGGCATCGGGGCGGCCGACCCAGACACCCAGCACAAAGCGGCCGTCGAAGCCGACCGACCACGCGTCGCGGTAGCCGTAGGAGGTGCCGGTCTTGTAGGCGATGCCGCGCTGCAAGGCACCCTCGGGCGGCTTGACGCCCGACAATATGTCGATGATCTGCCAGTTGGCCTGACCTTCGAGAATGGTGGCGGTGGTGCGCTCTGAATTGGCAGGCTCCGTGCCGTCATGCAGCGTGTGCGTCTTGCCGCCATTGGCGAGCCCTGTGTACAGCTGGACGAGGTCGCGCAGTGTCACCCCGACGCCGCCAAGGCCGATGGCCAGGCCCGGCGCTTCGTTGACCGGCAGTATGGGATTTACCCCGGCTTGGCGGAAGCGCGCCATCAGCCGCGTTGGCCCGACCGCGTCGAGCACGCGGATCGCCGGCACGTTGAGCGACAGTTGCAGCGCTTGCCGGATGCTGACATCACCCTGATAGCCCATGTCGAAATTCTTCGGCCGATAGCCGGAGAAATCGACGGGGCTGTCGTCGATCAGCGTCTCCTGCGCCACCAGGCCCTGTTCGAAGGCAAGACCGTAGATGAACGGCTTGAGCGTCGAGCCGGGCGAGCGGACGATCTTGGTCATGTCGATCCAGCCGGAGCGGCTGGCGTCGAAGAAATTGGCCGAGCCGACTTCACCGAGGATGTCGCCGGTGCGGGAGTCGGCCAGCACCATGGCGACCGACAGGCGGGGCCCAAGCTTGGTAGCCGCGTCCCTCGCCACCTGTTCCAGCCCTTCCTGGACGCTCTTGCGGATCGTCAGCTGCACGGGCTGGCCGGGGACGGCCTTGGGCAGCATCGCATAGGCGGCGTGCGCGGCGAGCGCCGGCAGCGTGCGGCGCAGGCCCGCCACATCATCGAGGGCGGCACGTGCGGCCTCGCGCTCGCCGAGCACGCCGGAGGACACCATGCGGGTCAACACCCGGTCGCGGGCGGCGTGGGCGATCTTCAGATTGCGGTCGGGCCGGCGCCTTTCCGGCAGTTGCGGCAGGGCGACGAGCAGGGCGGATTCGGAAACGGTAAGCCGCTTCGGCTCCTTGCCGAAATAGGCGAGCGAGGCGGCGCGCACGCCTTCCAGGTTGCCGCCATAGGGCGCCAGCGTCAGATAGCGTTCGAGGATCTCGCGCTTGGACAGCCGCCGCTCGATCTGGATGGCGCGCAGCATCTGCTTGATCTTGGAGCCGAGGCTACGGCTTTCGCGCGGCTCGATCAGCCGGGCGAGCTGCATCGACAGGGTCGAGCCACCGGAGACGATGTGGCCGCTGGCGGCGAACTGACCGGCGGCGCGCGCCAGCGCCAGCACGTCGACACCTTCATGGTCCCAGAAACGCTTGTCCTCATAGGTGACCAGCATGTCGACGAATTGCCTGTCGACCTCGTCGAGTCGGGTCTCGAGCCGCCAGTAGCCGTCCGGCGTGGCGAAGGCGCGCAACAGCTGGCCGTCGCGGTCCTGGACTTCGGTCGAGACCGTGAGTTCGGTCGGCAGCGGAGGCGGGAAGGCGCGGTCGAGTTCCCAGATGCTGGCTGCGGAGAGGACCGCAAGGCCGGCGACGGTCGCTGTGGCGATGGCTGTGCGTAGGAAGAATTTCCTGGAGAGCATAGCGCCGCCCCTCATTCGCCTGCCGGCACGACGGCCCTTCGGGTTTTCGTCGTTCGAAAAGGCAAGCAATTGGCTTTTCGTAAGCTGCGCGGACCACGCCTCACCTCCCCGTATAGTGACGGGGAGGTGGGAGCTTTCACAAGCCCTATCGCCATTTTCATGATCGTCACCATCAGCGCCTTTACGGCGCCTTGATCTCCATCATGCCGGTGGCTGTGCGGGCCGAATATTGCGGCCGGTACATGTCCTCCACCGTTGCCGCCGGGTGCGCATAGGTGCCCGGCGTCACCGCGCGCACGACATAGGCGAGGGTCAAATTGTGGTCGTGGTCGCCGTCGGCCGGGTTGAACGCCGCGACGAAACGGTCGTCGCGGAATTCGAGATGAGCCGCATCGGTCTGCGCCAGCCACGAGAAGTTCGTCAACTGGGCGCTGGAGACCAGGCCGGGATTGTCGATCTCGAAGCCAGCCGGCAACAGGTCGGTGACCAGCAGGCGCGACGGCCATGTGTTCTGCTCGTTGACCTTGAGCACGACGACATAGCGTTCGTTCTGCGTCGCCTCGGTGACGTTGGCCTCGGTGCCATCGAGCTTGTAGTAGGTGCGGCTGATGGTGAAGCCGTCGCCGCCGGCCGGCAGGGGCTGGACCGGCGACGCCACCGTGGTGACGACGGCCTGCAGCGGGGTCTTGCCGGTGTTGGCGATGGTCAGCGGGCTGTCAACCAGGTCACTGCCGTCGACCTGGTTGGAATAGCCGCCGGAATGCGCCGCGCCATTGACAGTCAGCGTGATCGTATCATTGCCTTCCTTCAGCGCGCGGGCCGCCAGCAGCATCCAGGATTCGTCCTGGGTGCTGGTCCAGCGGGCTTCGGCGCGTTCCCTGGTCACCAGCTTGACCAGCTCCGGCACGATCGCCGGCGCCGGCTTCGATTCCGCCGCCAGCGCCAGCATCGCCGCGCCGTCGCGCAGCCGCGAGCCGTAGTCGGAGCGGTAGTAGTCGTAGTCGGTGGTCGACTTGGCGAGCTGCAGGGCGGTCTTGAAGGTCAATTCCGCACGTGGCGTATCGCCGTAGAGCGCCAGGCTCGCCGCCAACTGGGCAACGGCCATCGGGCTCGAGAAAGCTTCGAGCTGGGTATCGGCGTAGTAGCGCAGATCGCCGATTGAGGCCTTCTTGTTGCGGGCCAGCACGTAGAGTGCGTAGGCGATCTCGCTGCCACGGTCCTGTACGCTCTGGTCGTAGCCGAGCGAGTTCTGCAGGTTGCTCAACGCCTGGTTCATCGCCAGGCTCGGCACGTCGTATTTCTGCTCGCGCGCCCTGGTCAGGAAGTCGGTGACATAGGCATCGAGCCACAGATCGCCGGAGCCCGGACCCCACAGGCCGAAGCTGCCGGCCGAGGCCTGGTAGCTCAAAACCTTGTAGATGGCGTCCTGGATGCGGCCATTGATGTCGGGATCGCTGGCCATGCCGATGCCGGATGCCAATTCATTGACGTAGAGAAGCGGCATGGCGCGGCTGGTGGTCTGCTCGGCGCAACCATAGGGGTAGCGGTCGAGCGTCATCAACAGCGACGGCACGTCGAAGGCGGCGGCCTGTGAAACGCCGACGCTGACGGAAGCGCCATCGAGCAGGCTGGCCGCCAGCAGTTCCCTGTCGACACGCAGCGCGCCGCCATCGCCCTTGAGGTCGACCACCAGGCGGGTGGTGACCGGCAATTGCGCCGGACGCACCGGGACATAGAGCGTCTGCTCGACCTTGGTGCCGTCGGCATGGGCGAGCTTGATGGTAAGCGAGGCATTGCCGGCCGTCTGTGCGATCAGCGGCACGGTCAGCGTCTGCCGCTTGCCCTGGGCGAGCGTCAGCGTCTGGGGCAGAGGCTTGTCGCCCGTCGACAGGTCGCCCGTCGTTTCGATCGACAGCGCATAGTCGCCGGCAGGGCCATCGGTATCGGCGACATCAAGGCGCATGACGGCGGCGTCACCAGGCGCCAGGAAGCGCGGCAGGCCGGCGGCGATCACGACGGGGTCGCGCACGATCACGTCGGTCTGGGCGTGGCCGACCGCTTCCTTGGTCCAGGCGACGGCCATGACGCGCACGGTGCCGTTGAACTGCGGGATGTCGAAGTCGATCCGCGCCTTGCCGTCGGCATCGAGCTCGACGGGACCGGAGAAGAAGGCGACCAGCTTTTCGGTCGGCGGGCTGCCTTGCGCCTGCATGTTGGCGCCGTCGCCGCCGGTCCTGAGCTTGCCGGTGTTGCCAAGCGAGCCGTCGATCAGGCGACCGTAGATGTCGCGGATTTCCATGCCCATCATGCGCTGCCCGAAGAACCAGTTCTCCGGATCCGGTGCCTTGTAGTTGGTCAGGTTGAGGATGCCGACATCGACGGCGGCAACCATGACATAGGCATTGCTGCCCGGCTGCACGCCGGCGACGGAAACCGGGATCGACAGCTGCTGGCGCGGCATGGTCTTGTCCGGCGGCGTCAAGGTGACGGCGAGCTTCTTCGAGCCCGGATCGACCTTCAGCCATTTCACGCCGATGGCGCGTGCCGGCATACGTGTTTCCTGCGCATCGCCCGGTCGGAACAGGGTTGCGGTGACATAAGCGCCGGCGCCCCAGTCGTCGCCGACCGGAATGTCGACGGTGCTGCCGCCGGCCGGCACTGACGCCGTGACGGTCTTCAACAGCTTGTCGGAGCCGATGTTGATGAGAAGTTCGCCGGCAAAGTGCGGCGAGACTTTCAGCTTGGCCACTTCGCCGGCGGCATAGGTGTCCTTGTCGAGGGCGATTTCGAGGCCGTCAGGCGTTTCGGTGGTGGTCGAGGAGACATACCAACCGGCATCGAACTCGTAGCTGGTCGCCGGTCCCTCGGGATCCGATGTCTCGACCTCGAGCCGATACTGGCCCCAGTCGACCGGCACGGAGACCGTCGCGTCGCCGTCGGCGCTGAGGTCGACCTGGCCGTTGGCGATCGACTTGGTGAAGGTGACCGGTTCGTAGTTCCAGGAATTGTTGGAACGGTACCACTGGTAATTGCGTTCGACCTTGACCAGCGTCCACTGCGCGCCTTTCAGCGCCTCGCGCTTGCCGTCCGGGTCGACGGCGATCAGGCTGAACCTGGCCGTGCCGCCCTGCGGCACTTCATTGTCGGCGAAATCTGGACGGATGCCGATCATATGGCCTTGCGGGCGGATGCCGATGTTGAGCGAACGCTCGATGGCGCGGCCACCGGTTTCGCGCATCCTGACCGTCACCTTGGCGTCGACCAACTTGGTGGTCGAGGGCAGTTGCTCGACGGAGACCGGGAAGGTCACCTTGCCGTCATCGCCGACCACCGGCAGATCGGCGAGGGGGGTGACGGTGGGTTCGGCCGACTGCTCGTCAGCGAGGCCAAAGGAAAAGCCCTGGAAACGGTCCCAGTCGCGCGATGTCGACAGCGTCAACTCGCCTTCCAGCGCCAGGCCTGCTGCCGGCGCCCCATAGAGGAAGCGGCCGTCAATGGTGATGTTGGCGGTTTCCCCCTGGGCTATTTCCTGGTTGTCGGCCTTCATGTCGAATTCGATGCGATCCGGCACAAAATCCTCGACCAGGAACATCTGGCTGGCCACCGCCGGCTGCTTGGGATCGGTGTAGATCGACACCGACCAGGTGCCGCGCATGGCGTTGGGTTCGAGCGGCAGGTCGACGGCATGGCCGCCGGCCGATGCGCCGGCGCTGACGATGCGGCGATCCTCGACGCCGTCGGGGCGCGAGAAGATGAAGGTCAGCGGCAGGTTTTCGACCGCCTTGGCGGCGCCGTCGCGGGCAAGCGCCGCGACATGGACATCCTCGCCGGCGCGGTAGATACCGCGTTCGGTCCAGGCATAGACGTCCAGCGCACCGGGCGCTGCGCGGCCGGTGACGCCGCGGTCGGACAGGTCGAAGCCGGCCCGGCCCATGTCGAGGAAGACGAAGTCATTGTCGCCCTGCTTGGCCATCAGCACAGCCGGCACCATGCCGCCGTCGCCGCGCGTCAGGCCGGGGTTGAAGACGGCGTGGCCGTCGGCATCCGATGTCGCCGTGCCGAGAACCTCATTGTTCCGGGCAACCAGGGTCAGTTCGGCGCCTGCTATCGGCTTGGCGCTGCCCAGCGAACGGGCAAAGACATTGAGCCCGTCCTGGCCGGTATAGGTCGACAGGCCGATGTCGGAGACGACGAACCACTGCGTGGCCATCGAATTGTAGTCGTCGCTCTTGTCATTGACGGCCTGGGCGGTCAGCACATAGACGCCTGGCTTGCGCTGCGGCAGCGCCTCGTCGACCGGGAAGGAAGTGGTGACCTCCTTGTTGAGATCATTGGCAATGTCGAGCTGGCCTTGCCAGACCGGCTCGCCCATCTGCTCGGAAATGTTGGAGATGTCATAGCCGTCGAGCTGATGCAGGAACTGGTAGCCTGAAAGAAGCTGGGCCAGCGAGCGGTCGCCGATGCGATAGAGCTTCACTTCGGCGGCGTTCATGTTGACGGTGACGACCGGAATGCCGCGGCGCGCGCCGGCCGGCAGCACGAAGCTGTCGCCGGTGAAGCGGGCGGACGGTGCGCGGTCCTGGACATAGATCGACAGCACCACGGGAGCCGCGGTCACCTCGCCGATGGCCGCCGGCAAGCCGGCACGGAAAGTGACATCATAATGCTGGCCGTGCTCCAGACCTTCGACACAGATCTGCTTGTCCTTGGCCTCGACGCCCTTGGGCGGCGCGTTGTTGACGGTGACGAATTGCGCGTAGTCGACGCCGGTCTTGACCAGATCCTCGGAGAATTGCGCGCAGATGCGCGGCGCGCTGGTGTCCGCATCGACGGTGTGGTCGATGACGCGGAAACCCTTGCGCGCCTTGAGATCGGCATAATCGGCCTGGACCGTGGGCGAAGGGACCAGGGCAAGGCTGGCCTCATAGGCCTGCAAGGCCGGCCGGTAGAGATCGCGCTTGTCGAGGCCGTTGCCGAGCAGCGCCAGCACGTCGGCGCGCGTCTTGGTGGTGCGCAGCAGCTTGTAGGCGTTGAAAGCAGCCGAGGTGCCGTTTGCCGGCAAAGTGGATGCATCGGAGGTGTTGGCGCCCGGTTGCACGGCCAGAGTTTCACGCGCCAGGTTGAGCCAGAGCTGGCCATCGTCGGGCAGCACCGAGACCGCGGCTTCGTATTTCAACATGGCGGAGCGGTGGTCGCCGGTCAGCACAGCCTGCTCGGCGGCGTTCATCAAGGCCGCCATGCCCTCTGTCGGCTTGTCATAGGCCGGGCCGAGCAGCTTTTTGCGGTATTGCTGGGCCTGATCGGCCATCCAGTTGGGGAAGAAGGCGAGTTCCGGCGGCGCGCCGATATCAGGATCGCCATCGATGTTGACGACCTTGCCGGCGACCGCACCATTGAAGGTTTTCAGCTGGTTGTAGTCGGATTTGAGGAAGCACCATTTGGCTTTTTTATTGTAAGTGAAGGCGCGGCAGGCCGGGTCTCCCAGGCATGTCGTCTTGCACTGGTCGAGGGTCACATTCTGGTCGGACCTGAGATCAAAGCCGAAATAATCGGAATTGTCCGTCGTCGCGATTCGCCGAGCCTCGGCGGCCTGCGCGACACCGCTCCAAGCCAAGACATTGGCCCAGGCAAAAAACAGAAGAATCAGGATCGACAGACCACGAGCCGCGCGCATTGCCATAACACCCTCCAGACAGTGCTAACGTCCAGGCATGATCAAGCTTCAGTCAAGCTTGTCAACACAGGGACGCGGCAGGGTTCCGCCTGCCAACGGTTTCCTTTCCGGCCAGCGGCCGGTAGTACCTCCATAGGACAGGGGATCACGCTTTCTTGCGGCGACGCAAAAGGTGTGAATTCCAAGCCCACCCTATTTCAGACAATTGGATTGTGGCCCCTTTACGAGCGCTTCAGAACTTCATTCCAATTTTAGTTTTATAACCTAGGTTGTCTTAATGCCGGCGCATGAAGAGCAGATGTCAGGAGGACGCGCGCCAGGGCGTGCACTTCCGCGCGCCCTGCTTTTGGCCATGATGTGCTCGACCGCGCTGGTCGCCGAATCGCGGCCGGCGGCGGCTTTCGAGCTTTTCGGCATCAAGCTGTGGGGATCGTCCAACGACGAGGATGCCGACATTGTCGATCCTATGCGCTATGCCGTCACCATCAATGCCCCCGACGCCGATAAGGATCTGGTCAAGAAGCTGGAAAACGCCTCGACCCTGAAAAATGACGAGGGGCGTCCCGTTTCCGGCTCGCTCGGACTGATGGCCAAGGCACGCAGCGATCGCGAGCAGTTGGTCGCCGCGCTCTATGCCGATGCCCGCTACGAAGGCGTCGTCACCGTCACCATAGACGGCAAGCCGCTCGACGATTTGCCGCCCGATGCCGAATTCAAGGGTCCGCAGCCAGTACCGGTGGTCATCGATATCGCCAGCGGACCGAAATTCACGTTGGGCAATATCAGGCTGCAAGGCGACGCGGCGGGGCTGATGAGCGCCGATTATGGCCTGATATCAGGCGGTGACGCCGGATCCGGCGCCGTGCTCAAGGCCGAGGCACTGATCGTGCGGACGCTGAAGGAGCAAGGCAGGCCGCTGGCCAAGGTGACGGACCGCCAGATCGTCGCCGACCATGCCACCTCGACGCTCGACGTGACGCTGACGGTTGCCGCCGGGCCGGTCGCCGGCTACGGCCCGACCACGGTGGAAGGCACCGAGAAGGTCGATCGCGACTTCACCGAATACATGACCGGCCTCAAGCGCGGCCGGCAGTACTCGCCGCAAGAGATCAGCGACGCGCGCGACCGGCTGCTGGCGCTCGAGGTCTTCAACAGCGTGACGTTCAAGGAAGCCGACTCGCTCGATGCCGATGGCAACATTCCGATCGGCGTCCAGGTCAGCGAGCGCAAGCCGCACTATTTTGGCGTCGGCGGCACCTTTTCCAACACCGAGGGGCTGGGCCTGGAAGGCTATTGGGGCCACCGTAACCTGTTTGGACGAGCCGAGAAGCTGCGCATCGAAGGCGCCATCAGCGGCATCGGCAGCAATGACCTCAGCGAGCTCAACTACAATGCCGGCATCATGTTCGAAAAACCTGGTGTGATCGGGCCGGCATCGAAATTCTTCGCCAGGGTCAAGACCGTGCTCGAACATCCTGATGCCTATGACCATTTCTCGGTCAAGGGCAGCACCGGCCTGTCCTACGAACTGACCAAGAAGCAGACGGTTTCCGGCGAGGTGGCGCTCGACTATTCCCGCATCCACGACGCTTTCGGCAAGCACAAATACCTGATCGCCAGCGTTCCGCTGCAATATGTCTATGACAACAGGGACAACCGGCTGAACCCGACCAGCGGCTTCCGGATGCTGGCCTATGCCGAGCCCAGCTATGACATTCTGAGCGGTGCCGCCTTCCTCAAGCTGAAGGGCGAGGGTTCGGCCTATCAGTCGTTGGATTCAGCCTCGAAGTTCGTGCTGGCCGAACGTGTCGCTGTCGGTTCGATCGTCGGCACCAGCCTCGAACACGTGCCGGCTGACCGGCGCTTCTATTCCGGCGGCGGCGGTTCGGTGCGCGGCTATGCCTATCAGGGCATCGGCCCCAAGGACTTCACCGGCCAGCCGATCGGCGGTCTGTCCTTCTTCGAAACCTCGGTCGAGATGCGCATCGCCATCACCGACACGATCGGCATCGTGCCGTTCGTCGATGCCGGCACGGTGTCGACCAAGTCGGTTCCAGATTTCTCCGACGTCAAGGTCGGCGCCGGTGTCGGTCTGCGCTATGTTACGCCGTTCGGGCCGTTTCGCATCGACGCGGCCGTGCCGCTCAACCGCGATCCGGGCGACCCGCATTTCGGCATCTATGCCGGCATCGGGCAGGCATTTTGACGATGAAGACGGTCTGGCGCATTCTCCGCATCGTCCTTTACACTCTGCTGATCGTGGTCGCGGGAGCGATCGGCGCGCTGGTGGTGCTGACCAAGACCGAGCGCGGACGCGACAATCTCGCCGGCATTATTTCGCGCCTGGCTTCGAGCGACGACCGCAAGATTACGGTCAGCGGCATAGATGGCATCTGGTCCGGGGCGCTCAGCGTCGACCATGTTGTGCTGGAGGATCGCGAGGGTGCCTGGCTGGTGGCACGCAAGGTGGCCGTCGACTGGTCGCCGCTGGCGCTGCTGTCGAAAAACTTCAGCGCCGACCGCATCGCAGCCGAGCGCATCGAATTGGCGCGGTTGCCGGTGGCCAGCACGCAGCCAGCGCAGAGCAGCGGCACGACGACGCTGCCGGTTTCGCTCGATATCAAGCAAATCGACCTGCCCGAGATTGCGCTGGGGCAAGACCTTGCCGGCAGCGGCATCGCCGAACTCGCCGCCAAGGGCATGCTCAAGGCCGACGCCGCGCCCCTGGCGGTCGAGACGACGCTCAACGTCACCCGCCATGACGGCAAGCAAGGCAAAGTCGACGCCAAGATCCACTTTGCGCCGGCGGACAACAGGCTCGACCTCGACCTCAAGGCCTCGGAGCCGGCAGGCGGGATCATCGCCAATCTGCTCAAGCTGCCCGATGCGCCGCCGGTCGACATAATCGTCTCGGGGACGGGGCCGCTCGCCAATTGGAACGGCATCGGCACGTTCGCGGTCGACGGCAAGATCGTCACCCAGCTGACGGGCCGCCACCAGCTGACCGACAAAGGCAATCACGTCGAAGCCAAGGGCGACGGCGACTTCGCCCGCTTCCTGCCGGAGAATTTGAAACCGCTTTTTGCCGGCAAGACCAGTTTCGATGTCGCGGGCACCGCGACATCGGCCGGTGGCGTCAGTGTCGACCGCGCCAATATCGAGAGCGATGCGGTGCACGGCACCGCGACCGGCATCGTCGATCCTGCCGGCGCCAGCGATCTCTCGGTCGAACTCGCCGCCAAGGGCCCGCCTGTGGTGATCAGCGTCGGCAGCAAGGCGCAGCCGATCACGCTGGCGATCAGCAATGCCACCGCCCGCGCCTTCGGCGACGGCAAGGCGCCAATCATCGACATCGGCGCCTCCTTCGTTTCGATCGTCGCCGGCGGCACGCGGCTGGACGATCTGGCAGCGCAGATCCATTCCGACGGTTTCGACATCCAGAACCGCGCCGGCCCGGTCAGCGTCAAGCTGGCAGCGGGTGGTCTCAAGACCGACGTGGCGACACTGGCGCCGCTGATCACCGGCAAGGTCGATGTCGATCTGGCCGGGTCGATCAGCAAGGACGCCATTGCCATCGACCAGGGCACATTGCGTTCCGACGCGCTCAACGCTTCGCTGACAGCCACGGTAGGACTTGCCGACCTGTCGATGCAGCTCAAGATGAACGCGGATGCCGTGGCGACGGCCTTTCCGCCGCAGATCGCCTCGGTGCTCGGCGCCCGGGTGAAATTCTCAGCCAGCGCGACGCGCGATCCGCAGGGGTCCTTCGCCGCGAATTCGATCGAGTTCACGTCCGGCACGCTCAGCGCCGCCGGCACGGCCAGCATGCAAGGCACCGACATCCAGGCCGACATCAAGGGCAAACTGGGTGATGTTTCGGTGCTGTCGCCGATGGTCGGCGTGCCGGTTACTGGCGGTATCGATTTCGCGCTGTCGGCCAGCGGCGCCATGACGGCGCCGGATTTCACGGTCTCCGCCGACAGCGACAGCCTGACCGCCTCGGGCCGTACGGTGAAGAGCATCAAGCTGACGGCGAGCGGCAAGGCCGACATTGCCAGCCCCGCAGCCAATGTCTCCCTGACCGGTTCCGTCAACGACCAGCCGCTCGACATCAAGGCGGCGCTGGTGACGAGCGAAGGCAAGCGTTCGATCAACGGATTCCTGGTCTCGCTGGGCGACAACAAGGTCTCGGGCGATCTCGCGCTGGACGACAAGTACATGCCGCTGGGCACGCTGACGCTCGACGCGCCCGCTATCGACCAGCTGGCCGCACTGGCCGGCCAGGCGGTGACGGGCGACATCGACGGCACCATCCGCTTTGCCAAGGAGGGCGACGCGCCTTCCGTCGCCATCGACGCGAAGAGCACGTCGATCGCGCGCGGTGACGTGACGGCCAAGGCCATCACCGTCAATGCGCTGATCGCGAACTATCTCAAGGCGCCGGCGATCGCGGGTTCAATCAAGGCCGACAGCATCACCTCCGGTACCACCGAAATCGACGACATCGGCGTCGACCTGAAGCGCGACGGCGACTGGACCAATTTCACCGGCGGCGCCACCATAGCTGGCATTCCGGCAACGGCTGCCGGCCGGGTGAAGATCGCCGACGGCACGACCAGCGTCGAGATCGACTCGGGCGAAGCGACTGTTCGCGGCATCAAGGCGGCAATCGCTGAAGCCTCGACGCTAAGCATCGCCAACGGCATTGCCAGCATCGAGCGACTGGCGCTCGATATCGGCGGCGGTTCGGTGACCTTGTCCGGTACCGCCGGCCAGACACTCGACCTCGCGGCGCAATTTTCGGCACTGCCGGCGGCGCTCGCCAATGATTTCTCGCCCGGTCTCGATGCGGTGGGCACGCTTGGCGGCACGGCGCAGGTGACCGGATCGCCAGCGGCTCCAGACGTCCGCTTCAATGCGCAGCTGGCTGGCGTCGAAACCAGCCAGACCCGCCAGGCGGGGCTCGGGGCGCTCGCTGTCGACGCGGCAGGCAGCTACACCATGGCCGGCGGTGTTGTGCTCGATCAAGTGACGCTGACCGGAGACAAGATTTCCGGCAAGGCGACCGGCACCCTCAACCCGAACGGTGCCAGCGATTTCGCTCTCGACATCAATTCGACCGGTCCAAGCCTACCGCTGACTCTGGGCAGCGTGGAAAGCCCGATCAAGCTCGAGTTGCAGGCCCTTTCGATGAAGGCGGCGGGGCAGGGCACGCAGCCCCGGCTCGACATTTCCGCGTCGCTGCCTTCGGTCGCTACCAAGCTGGCCAGGGTCGAAGGTGTCGCGGTCGCCCTGCATTCCGATGCATTTGACCTGAAGGCCCGCACAGGACCGATCTCCGGCACGGTGTCGGCGGAAAAGATCGGCCTCGACAATCCGACCATCGCGCCGCTGATCGCCGGCAAGGTCACGGCCAAGGTCGCCGGCAACCTGGCCACGGAGGCCATCACCATCGACAGCGGCTCGGTGACGAGCGACGTGCTGAACAGTGGCTTCACTGGTCGGGTATCGCTGGCCGACGGCGCCATCGACCTCAATTTGAAAGCCGATGCAGCCTCGGCGGCGCTGCCGGCTGCGGTGCGCGGGGTGTTTGCAGAACGCGCGCAACTGAGCGCTGCGCTGAAGCGCGATGCGTCGGGCAATGTCAATGTCGATGGATTGAAGCTGGCCTCCGGCGCACTGACCGCCGAAGGGCAGGCGAGCCTTGCCGACAACAAGATCACCGCCGACATCAAGGGTGCGCTGAGCGACATCTCGCTGCTGTCGAAGGATGCCAAGGGCGCCATTGCCTTTGCGTTGAACGCACAGGGGCCGGCCACGGCGCCGGATCTGTCGCTGACGGTGGACAGCGACCGGCTGCTGGTGGCATCGCGCGAGATCACCGGGCTGAAGCTGACCGCCACCGGCAAGGCCGATGCCGCCAACCCGGCGGCGAATGTGCGACTGACCGGCAATGTCGCCGGCCAGGCGCTGCAAGGCAGTGCGGTGCTGGCGACGGCGGACGGCAAGAGCGCCATCAACGGCCTGCTGCTGTCGCTGGGCAAGAACAGGATTTCCGGTGATCTGGCGCTGGACGAGAAGTTCGTGCCGGTCGGCACCATCGCGCTCGACCTGCCCGATATCGGCCCGCTGGCGGCGCTTGCACTGGAAAAGGCCGAAGGCGACGTGCGCGGCACGATCGCCTTCTCGAAGAACGGCACCGCGCCGCAGGTCGCGATCAAGGCGACGACAGCGTCGATTACGCGGGGCGACCTGCAGGCGAAAGCTGTCTCAATCGATGCGCTGGTCGCCAACTATCTGGCAGTACCCGTGATCTCCGGAAAGATCCGCGCCAACACCGTCACGTCGGGTGGCACCGTGATCAGCGGCATCGATGTCGATCTGAAGCGTGACGGTGACTGGACCGGCTTCTCCGGCGGCGCAACCGTCAAGGGCATTCCGGTAAAGGCCACTGGCCGCGTGAAAGTGGCCAATGGCACGACGACCATCGAGCTTGCGTCCGGCCAGGCGACCGTACAGGGCATCAAGGCGGCGATCGCCCAGGCGTCGACCGTCAGCATCGCCAACGGCACGACGACGCTGGACCGGCTGGTGATCAACCTTGGCGGCGGCACGGCGACGGTGACCGGCAAGGTCGGCACGGCGCTCGACATCAACGCGACGCTGGCGCGGGTGCCGATGTCGCTCGCCAACAGTTTCTCGCCGGGCCTCGACGCCGCCGGCTCGATTTCGGGCACGGTCAAGGTGACGGGTGCGCCAGCGAGCCCTGCGGTTGCCTTCAACATCGACGCGACCGGCGTGCAGACGTCACAGACACGAGGTGCTGGTGTCGGTGCGGTCAGTGTTTCCTCGTCGGGCACCTTCGCCGCCAGCAAGCTGACCTTCAATGCCAATCTCAGCGATGGAGCCGGCCTCGGGCTCAAGGGCGGCGGCACCGTGACGACGTCAGGCACGCCGGCGCTGGTGCTCGATTTCAATGGTGCCGTGCCCTTCGGCCTGCTCAGCCAGAAGCTCGCAGCGCAAGGCCTGTCGCTGTCTGGAACCGCCAATGTCAACGTGCAGGTGCGCGGTCCAGCGACATCGCCTGTCATCGGCGGCAGCGTCAACACTTCCGGTGCGCGCCTGGTCGATGCGCGCTCGGGCCTCGCGGTCAACGATCTCGCCGCCGATGTCTCGATCGCCGGCGGCGTCGCCAGGATCAACCGGCTGACGGGAACGCTGTCGACGCGCGGCAGCCTGTCGGCCAGCGGCACGGTTGGCATCAACCCGGCGCAGGGTTTCCCGGCCGACCTATCGATCAAGCTGGTCGACGGCCGCTATACGGACGGCCGTGTGGTGACCGCCAATCTCGGCGGCGACCTGACGATCAAGGGACCGCTGACATCCGCACCTGTCATTGCCGGAACCGTCAACCTCGCCAAGACAGTGATCACGGTTCCGGACAAGCTGCCGGGCTCGCTGGCGGCGCTCGATGTCAAGCACAAGAACGCGCCGGGTGCGGTCAGGGCGCAGGACAAGGCGCTGCGGCCGCCGACGACCAGCGGCAAGGGCGGCGGAACGGGCCTCGCGCTCGATGTCACGGTCAACGCGCCGAACCAGATCTTCATCCAGGGCAGGGGTGTCGATGCCGAATTCGGCGGCTCGCTCAAGCTGACCGGCCCGGCCTCATCGCCGCAAGCGGTCGGCACCTTCACCCTGCAGCGCGGACGGCTGTCGATCCTCGGCAAGCGGCTGACCTTCACCGAAGGCACGGTCGGCTTCTCCGGCTCGCTGGTGCCCTATCTCAACCTGACGGCGACGACGACGACGACCAGCGCCACCGTCACCATCGTGGTGTCGGGCGAGGCGACCAATCCGAAATTCACCTTCTCCTCGGTGCCGGCGCTGCCCGAGGACGAGGTGCTGGCGCAATTGATCTTCGGCCGCTCGATGTCGAATCTGTCGCCGCTGCAGATCGCCCAGCTTGCCGAAGCGGCCGGACAACTGGCCGGTGTCGGCGGCTCGACGTCGCTGCTTGAAAACCTGCGCAGCGCCATCGGCGTCGACGATCTGGATGTCACCACGGACGACAAGGGCGGCACGGCGGTTTCGGCCGGCAAGTACCTCAACGACCGCACCTATGTGACGATCCAGAAGGGTGACAAGCCGGGTTCTGGCAAGGCGACGATCGACCTCAATGTCGGGCGCGGCGTCAAGCTGCGCGGCGAGGCCAACGACGCGGGCGAAGCCAAGGGTGGCATCTTTTACGAGAAGGAATACTGATACTTAAGCGGGACTTTTGGCCCCATGCTGGCTCGATGCTGGCGCTGTCGGGGCCGCAGTAAATGTCTCAGTTTAATCGACTATCCAGATTCCAAAGGAATCCGACGAGCAGTAGCAATTTTGCGCCAAGACTGTCGTTATCACGCGAACCGCTCCGTTTTCAAAGTTGCACATTCGCTAACATGTTCTCAATCCACGCCGTCTTTGACATCATGGCCTGGATGCGGAATGTTACAAGGCGGAAAGCCAACAATGGGAGTTAAGTCATGACAATTTACAAGAGCAATGGCGATTGCGTTCCGGATCACATCCTGGCCATGGCCGAAGAAGCCAAGGCAGGCAAGGTCGATCGCCGCGAATTCCTGGCCATGGCCAGCGTCTTCGGTGCGTCGACGGCAATGGCTTACGGCTTGCTCGGCCTCGCCGACCCGACGCCGGCGAAGGCCGAAGAGGTAAAAGGCAAGAAGGGCGGCACGCTGAAGATCGCCCAGTGGATCAAGGATCCCAAGGACCCGCGCAAGGCCGACTGGTCGGAAATCGCCAATGCCGAGCGCCAGGCGCTCGAGCCGCTGGTCAAGTACACATCCGAATACACGTTCCGGCCCTATCTGCTGGAGAGCTGGGACGTCAACGACGACGCCACGCAGTACACGTTGCATGTGCGCAAGGGCGTCACCTGGTCGAATGGCGATGCCTTCACCGCCGATGACGTCATCTTCAACCTGAAGCGCTGGGCCGACAAGAAAGCCGAAGGCAATTCCATGCCCGGCCGTCTCGGCTCACTGGTCAAGGACGACAAGCTCGACGAAAGCGCTGTCACCAAGCCGGACGATCACACGGTGGTGCTGAAGCTCACCAAGCCCGACATCGCGTTGATCCCGAACATGTGTGACTATCCCGGCCTGATCGTCCACAAGAGCTTCGATGAGAAGGGCGGCGATTTCAAATCCTGCCCGATCGGCACCGGCCCGTTCGAGCTCGTCTCCTACGATGTCGGCCAGAAAGTGGTCTACAAGCGCCGCACCGACGACAAGTGGTGGGATGGCGAAGTGTTCCTCGATGGGCTGGAATTCATCGACTACGGCACCGATCCGGCGGCCATGGTCAGTGCTTTCGAAGCCGGCGAAGTCCACACCAATTTCGAGACCTCGGCCGACTACGTGTCGATCCTCGACGGCATGGACCTGGTAAAGTCGGAGATCGTCACCGCATCGACCATCGTCTGCCGCACCAACGTCAACAACAAGCCCTATGGCGACCAGAAGGTGCGCAACGCGCTGCAGCTTGGCGTTGACAACAATGTCGTCCTCCAGCTTGGCTACGGCAATGCCGGCTCGGTCGCCGAGAACCACCATGTCTGCTCGATCCATCCGGAATATTACGAGTTGCCCAAGATTGCCCGTGATCCGGCCAAGGCGAAGGCGCTGATGGCGGAAGCCGGCCAGGCCGACTTCGAACACGAGCTGATTACCGTCGACGAAGACTGGCACAAGAACACCGGCGATGCCATCGCCGCTCAGTTGCGCGACGCCGGTATCAAGGTGAAGCGCACCGTTCTGCCGGGTTCGACGTTCTGGAACGACTGGACGAAGTATCCGCTGTCGATGACCAACTGGAACATGCGCCCGCTCGGCGTTCAGGTCTTGGCCATCGCCTACCGCACCGGCGAGGCCTGGAATGAGGCCGGTTGGTCGAACCCGGACTGGGATGCCAAGCTCAATGCGGCGCTCGCCGTTGCCGACGCCGCCAAGCGCAAGGAAATGATGAAGGACATCGAGCAGATCCTGCAGGATTCCGGCATCCTGATCCAGCCATACTGGCGCAAGCTCTACAGCCACTCGGTCAAGGCGGTGCAGAACTACAAGATGCACCCGACCTTCGAGCGCGACTACGGCAAGGTCTGGCTCGACCAGGCTTGATCGCACCGACAAGGGGAAGGGGCGTCGCCCCTTTCCGTCGCTCTTTGCATCATCCGTCCCTGTTGGTCCGCGCTTTCTCAAAAAAGTTGCGGACTCACGGGCAAGGTGATGCGACAAAAACAGGGTTGATCGCATCCGAAGGCCTGTTTGACAGCCAGCCCTGCCGGTCACGGCAGGGTTGGCTTTCATAGCCGGCTCGAACCCCAACCCATCGGCAGGGGGCCGCCATGCTTTCCTTCGTTATCAGGCGTCTTGGCACCATGGCATTGACGATGCTGTGCCTGACCATGGTCGTCTTCTTCCTGATCAACCTCGAACCCAATCTGAAGAAGCTGGCGATCAGCCAGACCGAAATGCACACATCGGCCGAGCAGCTCGAGAGCTGGCTAGTCAACCATGGCTACCGGCAGAACTTCTTCGTCCGCTATGGGCAGTGGCTGGGCCTCGTGCCCAAGCAGCCGGTGACCGACCCGGCGACCGGCAAGCCGGCCCAGCGTTTCTCCTTCTGCAACGACCCGCTCGTCTCGACGTTCTCCGGCGTTCTCGAAGGCGATTTCGGCTGCTCGACCAAGTTCAAGGCAACGGTCGCCTCGAAACTGTTTCCCGCGCTCGGCGCCACCGGCATCCTGATGTTCTGGGTGCTGGTGGTAATGGTGCCGATCTCGTTGCTGATCGGCATCCTTGCCGGCATGCGCGAGGGGTCGCGAACCGACCGTGTTCTGTCGGTGGCCTCGATCGCCTCGACGGCGACGCCTGAATATGTGTCGGGCGTCATCTTCACCGTCATCTTCGCCTCATGGCTCGGCTGGCTGAACGGCTCGGCGGCCTCGGCCAGCCAGGGCATCACCTTCTATAATTTCACGCTGCCAGTGATGACGTTGGCGATCTACGGCATCGGCTACATCGCCCGCATGACGCGCGCTTCGATGGTCGAGGTTATGACACAGCAATATATCCGCACCGCCCGATTGAAGGGGCTCTCGTTCGGCAGCGTGGTGGTCAAACACGCGTTGCGCAACGCGCTGATCGCGCCCTTCACCGTCATCATGCTGCAATTTCCCTGGCTGCTCACCGGCGTCGTCATCGTCGAGGTGATGTTCCGCTACCAGGGGTTCGGCTATACGCTGGTCGAGGCGGCCGGCAACAACGACATCGACCTTTTGCTCGGCTGCTCGCTGGTCTCGGTGTTCATCGTCTTGATCACGCAGCTCATTTCCGATGTCGGCTACGCGTTTCTCAATCCGCGTATCAGAGTTCAGTAGGGGGCGAAGCGGATGCCGGTTCAATACATCAGTGGCTTCACCGTCGTTCTCGAAGTGCTGTCGCGCTTCTGGCCCGTCTGGATCGCCCTCCTCATCGTCATGGGGGCGAGCTTCGCCTACAAGAAAAAGCTGGCGCTTTACGGCCAGCTCTTCGACAGCGGCGTCGGCATCGTCGGCGTCGGCATCTGCCTGTTCTGGCTGTTCACGGCAATCTTCGCCGCAACCATCTCGCCCTTCGATCCGCTGGCCCAGATCCCCATCATGAAGGACGTGCTGCCGGGCGCTGTCGAACCGCAATCGGGCCTGACCTATCTGTTCGGCGGCGACAAGCTGGCGCGCGACGTGTTTTCGCGCATGGTTTATGGCAGCCAGATCGTGCTGATCATCGCACCAGCCGCAACCGGCTTCGCGCTGATGGTCGGCATCACGCTCGGCCTGCCGGCAGGCTACTATGGCGGCAAGATCGACACCGTGTTGTCGTTCCTGGCCAATTTGGTGCTCGCCTTCCCGGTTATCCTGCTGTTCTACCTGCTGGTGACGCCTGGCATCATGGACACGCCGATCCCCTATGGCATGGCCGGCGTCTTCTTCCTGTTTCCGATCATCTTCTTCAGCGTGCTGTTCTGGACGCGCTACAAGAATCGGCCCGACCGGCTTTACATCCTGCTCGGCATCACCCTGATCCTCGGCGGCTGGATCTACCTCGGCCTTGTGTTCGACAGGGACCCGCTGCACATCGTCCATATCGATCCCAACCAGCTCAACATCTTCGTGGCGGTGGTGTTCGCCTCCAGCCCCGGCGTGTTCCGCATCGTGCGCGGCCTGGTGATGGACATCAAGACGCGCGACTATGTGGCGGCGGCGCAGACGCGCGGTGAATCGCCCTGGTACATCATGCTGTGGGAGATCCTGCCCAATGCGCGCGGGCCGCTGATCGTCGATGCCTGCCTGCGTATCGGCTACACCACGATCCTGCTCGGCACGCTCGGTTATTTCGGCCTAGGCCTGGCGCCGGAAAGTCCGGACTGGGGCACCGCGATCAAGGACGCCAGCCGCCTGCTGCGCTCCTTCATTCACCCGGCGCTGCCGCCGACGATCGCGCTGATGTCGTTCGTGCTGGGCTTGAACCTGCTCGCCGATTCGCTGCGCGAACAATCGATGAAAGACTGATCTCACGGGTTTCGACCCGACGTGCCTGAGAGAATCAGGCCTGAAAGAACCAGGATTGGAGCGACCCATGAATGAGGCAGTTCGAAATCCCTCAGAACCGATCATCGAGATCGAGAACCTGTCGATCTCCTTCTTCACCCGCAAGGGCGAGATCCCGGCCGTCATGGATTTTTCCTGCACCGTCATGCCGGGCGAGGCGATGGGCATCGTCGGCGAATCCGGCTGCGGCAAGTCGACCGTGTCGCTCGGCATCATGCGCGACCTCTCCAACATCGGGAAGATCGTCGGCGGCAAGATCAAGTTCCAGGGCAAGGACATGGGCGAGCTCTCCGACGAAGAGTTGCGTTCCATTCGCGGCAACAAGATCGCGATGATCTACCAGGAGCCGATGGCCAGCCTCAACCCGGCGATGAAGGTCGGCCAGCAGTTGATGGAAGTGCCGCTGATCCATGACAAGGTGTCGAAGGAAGAGGCCTACAAACGCGCACTCGACATGGTCCGCTCGGTCAAGCTGCCCGACCCCGAGCGCATGATGCGCTCCTATCCGCACCAGCTTTCGGGTGGCCAGCAGCAGCGCATCGTCATTGCCATGGCGCTGCTGTCGAAGCCGGCGCTGCTTCTGCTCGACGAACCGACGACGGCGCTGGACGTGACGGTGGAAGCGGGCATTGTCGACCTGGTCAAGGGGCTCGGCGAGAAGTTCGGCACGTCGATGATCTTTGTCTCGCACAATCTCGGCCTGATCCTGGAAACCTGCGATCGCATCACCGTGATGTATTCGGGGGAAGCGGTCGAGACCGGCAAGATCAAGGACGTGTTCGACCGGATGCGCCATCCCTACACGCAAGGGCTGTTCCGCTCGATCCCGCTGCCGGGCGCCGACAAGAACTCAAGGCCGCTGATTTCGATCCCAGGCCAATTACCGCTGCCGCACGAGCGGCCCAAGGGCTGCAATTTCGGCCCGCGCTGCCACCATTTCGTCGAGGGTGTCTGCAACGCCGCCGAAATCCCGATGATCGAGGTCGCGGGTCACGAAGGCCATTTCTCGCGCTGCGTGCGTTTCAACGAGATCGACTGGGACGCGTTGCCGCCCGGCGCCAAGAAGGTCAATGAGCGCGTCGTGCCCGGTGCGCCGGTGCTCAAGATCGAGGATCTGAGAAAATACTACAAGGTCGGCGGCAGCGAGGTGTTCGGCTCGAGCGAAGGCCGCGTCGTCAAGGCCAACGAGACGATCTCGTTCACGGCGCGCGAATCCGAGACCGTTGCCATCGTCGGCGAATCCGGCTGCGGAAAATCGACTCTGGCCAAGGTGCTGCTCGGGCTGGAGACGGCAAGTGCCGGCAAGGTGACGCTGGGCAACAAGGAAATCCAGTCGACCGGCATCGAGAAGCGCAGTGTCGAAACCGTATCGTCGATCCAGATGGTGTTCCAGAATCCGTTCGACACGCTCAATCCCAGCCATTCGGTCGGTTCGCAGATCATCCGCACGCTGGAGAAGTTCAATGTAGGCAAGACGGTTGCCGATCGCCGCAAGCGCATGCTGGAACTGCTCGACCTGGTGAAGCTGCCGCGGGCGTTCGAGACCCGCAAGCCGCGGCAGCTTTCGGGCGGCCAGAAGCAGCGCATTGGCGTGGCGCGTGCCTTTGCCGGCGACGCCAAGGTGGTGGTAGCCGACGAGCCGGTCTCGGCGCTCGACGTGTCCGTGCAGGCGGCGGTGACCGAACTGCTGATGGACATCCAGCGCAAGAACAAGACGACGATGCTGTTCATCAGCCACGATCTGTCCGTCGTGCGCTACATCGCCGACCGCGTCGTCGTGATGTATCTGGGCTACATCGTCGAGCAGGGCACGACCGACCAGATCTTCGCACCGCCCTATCACCCCTATACCGAGGCGCTGCTGTCGGCGATCCCGATCGCCGACACCAGCGTGGTCAAGCGGCACATCGTGCTGGAAGGCGACATTCCGTCGGCAATGAACCCGCCGTCGGGCTGTCCGTTCCAGACCCGCTGCGGCTACAAGAAGCTGGTGCCGGACAATCTGTGCGAGACCAAGGTGCCGCCGGTCAAGCATCTCGGCGACGGCCATATGAGCCTGTGCTGGCTCTCCGACGATGTGCTGGCCAAGATGGAGCCGGTGATCAAGTTCGACAAGGAACACGCGGCTAATGAGGGTGTGCCGGAAGACGCGCCGCATGGCGATGGCCCTGGGTTTGTCGGCACGCCACCCAACCGGCCGCATGGCAAGACAGGCAGCGCGGAAGCCGATGCGGTGGGGCTGGCTGCCGAGGAGACCGAAGCCGTTTCGAAAGCCCGCCGCCACGAGGTCCGCGACGAGGTTTCGGAAACCGGCGCACCCGCGACGGATGCCAACGCGACCTCGGCGCCGTTCACGCCAAGAACGCTTGGTGACGGCCGTCAGGCGGAGAGTGCACGCGTCGCACCGGCTGTTGGGCGAGCCACGAGGCAGGCCAAACCAGGCCAGGGTGCGACAAAGACGAGCGGAACTGCCGAGCCGGCCCGGCTGACCGGCGCAAGTGCTGTCGACAAGAACCGCCCGTCGGGCATCGCCAGGCCGGCCAAGCCGGACGATCTGAAGCTGATCGCCGGCGTTGGCCCAAAGATCGAGGGCATCCTGAACGGCCTCGGCATCTTCACCTATGCGCAGGTCGCGGCGTGGAAGAAGGCCGAGCGCGAATGGGTTGACGACCATCTGAAATTCCATGGCCGCATCGAGCGCGACGACTGGGTCAAGCAGGCCAAGGCGCTCGCCAAGGGCGGCGAGGCGGAATACATCAAGGTGTTCGGCAAGAAGCCGCGCTGACCGGAACGGACGCTATTTAGCTGCCGCACTCGTTCAATTGCTGCGCGTAGTCCCGTGCCATCTTTTCGGTGGCCCGGGCATAGCCCTGCACGCCGGCATCTCCCCGGTTGCCGCGGCCATAGGCGGTCCAGCCGAGATAGTAGGCGAGATAGAGATTGTAGGTGTCGTTGCGGGCGACGCCGTAAGTGTCTGATGTCTTGGAATGATACCAGCCGACGAAATCGACCGCATCGGCGAATTTCGTCCGCCGCGCCGCCCAGTTGCCGGTCTCTCGCTGATATTGCGACCAGGTGCCGTCCAGCGCCTGCGAGAAGCCGGTGGCCGACGAGACGTGCTTCCACGGAATGAAGCCGAGAAGCTTGGTGCGTGGCGGCCGGGCGTTGCTCTTGAAGCCGGATTCCTTGCGCACCGTCGCCATCAGCACGGGAACGGGGATGCCGTATTTCTGCTGGGTGCGCTCGGCGGCCGACTGCCAGTTGTCGAACCAGCCGTCATTCTGGTCGAAGACGGCGCAGACATTGTTGATGTGATTGGGCGGCGTGGCGCAGGCCGAAAGCGCCAGCAGCACGCAAACCGCACCAATTTTACTAAAACTCGAACTACGCATTGGCAGAGCAATAGGCCGAAATCATAAAGGGAATCTTGCAGCGTCCGTTAACGCTTCGCCGGCGCAGTCTCTCAAGGAAATCCAGCATCAGTAATCCGACATGTCTTGTCGTTTTATCTAAACAGATATTGCAGAAATGCCGCCGTGGCTAAAATCACGCCCGCAAACGGCGTATTTTTGACAGCTTGGCTGGTTTGCCGGGGCTTTGATGCCGAGCATGAACGAACCAAGACGCAAACGCGGCGCCGAGCGCACCAGCAACAGAGGTCCGTCGGCCATCCCGCAACTGCCGCTCAGGCGGGTGACCAATCCCTATCCCCCGATGGCCATGCTGTCGCCCGACCAGATCGAGCAGATCCACCAGGCGTCGATGCACATCCTGGAGAATTTCGGCATCGAGGTGATGAGCCCGCGCGCGCTGGCGCTGTTCGAGAAGGCCGGCGCCAGGATCGATCATGCCTCGGCGAATGTCTGCATCGATCGCGGCCTGGTCGACGAGGCGCTGAAGACCACGCAGTCCAGCTACGTGCTGACGCCGCGCAATCCGGCCAATGCCATCCATCTCGGCGGCAACACGATCAATTTCACACTCGTTGCCGGGCCGCCCAATGTGCACGACATGGAGCGCGGCCGCCGCGCCGGCAATTTGCGCGACTATTCGGATCTCACCCGGCTGGCGCAGCATTTCAACTGCATCCACATGCTCGGCAACCAGGTCTGCGCGCCGGTGGAACTGCCGGCAAACTCGCGCCATCTCGACACCTATTTCACCAATCTGACGCTGACCGACAAGAGTTTCCATGTCTCGGCGATCGGCCGGGGCAGGGCACTGGACGGCATCGAGATGATGGCCATCGCGCGTGGGTTGACGCTTGACCAGATGCGCGACGATCCCGGCATCGCCACCATCATCTCGGTCAACTCGCCGCGCCGCTTCGACGAGATGATGGCCGAAGGACTGATGACCATGGCCGAGTTCGGCCAGTCGGTGGCGGTGACGCCGTTCACGCTGATGGGGGCGATGAGCCCGGTGACGCTGGCAGGCGCGCTGGCGCAGCAGAACGCCGAGGCGCTGTTCGGGGTCGTGCTGACGCAGCTTGTCCGTCCGGGCGCGCCGGTCATGTATGGCGCCTTCACCTCCAATGTCGACATGAAGTCGGGCGCGCCAGCCTTCGGCACGCCTGAGAACACCAAGGCCAATATTGCGTCAGGGCAGTTGGCGCGGCGCTATCGGCTTCCGTACCGCACTACGCCGGGCTCGGCCTCCAACGCCGCCGATGCACAAGGCGCCTATGAGACGCTGATGGCGCTGTGGGGCGCGGTGCTCGGCCACGGCAATCTCGCCTACCACGCCGCCGGCTGGCAGGAGGGAGGGCTGACGGCGTCGTTCGAAAAACTCATCATCGATGTCGAGATGATCCAGCACATGATGGAGTTTCTGCGCCCGATCGAGGTCAACGAGGCGGAACTTGCCGTCGAGGCGCTTGGCGCGGTGCCGACCGGCGGGCATTTCTTCGGCGAGCCGCATACGCTCGAGCGCTACGCCACCGCCTTCTATCAGCCGATGCTGTCCAACTGGCAGAATTACGAAGCCTGGCAGGAGGCCGGCGGGCTCGACGCCACGGCGCGGGCGACGCGGCTGTGGAAGAAGGCGCTGGAAGACTATGTCGAGCCGGTGATGGATATCGCCGTGCGCGAGGCGCTGGAGGCTTACATGGCCAGGCGCAAGGAAGCGATCGGGCAGGGCGAGCCGTGATGGTCACAGGTTTGCACGCGTGCGGCCTGGCTCCTCCCGATCCGATTCATCTCACCCATCCAACTCACTGATATCAGGAAAAATCCATGAAATCGCATGCAAAGGTCGTGGTCATTGGCGGTGGCGTCGTCGGGTGCTCCGTGCTGTTCCATCTCGCCCGCCACGGCTGGACCGATGTTGTGCTGCTGGAGCGCGACGAACTGACATCCGGCTCGACCTGGCACGCGGCCGGCGGCATGCATACGATCAATGGCGACCCCAACGTAGCCAAGCTGCAGAAATACACGATCAGTCTCTACAAGGAGATCGAGGAGCTTTCCGGCCAGGCGACCGGCGTGCATCTGACCGGCGGCGTGCTTCTGGCGGCGACCGAGGCACGGCTGGACTGGCTGCGCGGTGTCGTTGCCAAGGGCCGCTATCTCGGCATCGAGCTCGAGGAAATCTCGCCCAACGAAGCGGCCGAGCTGATGCCGCTGCTCGATCCCAAGCAGTTCGTCGGTGCCGTCAGAAACAAGGAGGACGGCCATCTCGATCCCTCGGGCGTCACCCACGCCTATGCCAAGGCGGCGCGCAAGCTGGGCGCCGAGGTCGAGCGATTCACCAAGGTCGAGGACATCGTGCGGCGCTCCGACGGGCTGTGGCGGGTTATCACCAACAGGGGCGAAGTGGTGGCCGAGCATGTCGTCAATGCCGGCGGCCTGTGGGCGCGCGAGGTCGGCCGCATGGTCGGCCTCGAACTGCCGGTGCTGGCCATGGAGCACATGTACCTGATCACCGAGGATATGCCGGAGGTCGCCGCCTGGAACGCCAAGACCGGCACCGAGATCATCCACGCGGTCGATTTCGATGGCGAGCTCTACCTGCGCCAGGAGCGCGGCGGCATGCTGATGGGCACCTATGAAAAGGCCAACAAGCCATGGTCCGAATACCAGACGCCGTGGAATTTCGGCCATGAATTGCTGGCGCCCGACATCGACCGCATCGCGCCGTCGCTGGAGGTCGGGTTCCGGCACTTCCCGGCCTTCCAGAACACCGGCATCAAGCAGATCATCAACGGGCCCTTCACCTTCGCGCCGGACGGCAACCCGCTGGTCGGACCGGTGCGCGGGCTGCCTGGCTTCTGGGTCGCCTGCGGTGTCATG
The DNA here is from genome assembly GCF_001425625.1 of Mesorhizobium sp. Root102. Lineage (GTDB taxonomy): Bacteria > Pseudomonadota > Alphaproteobacteria > Rhizobiales > Rhizobiaceae > Mesorhizobium. The sequence goes on from NZ_LMCP01000004.1 coordinate 27,750, forward strand.
GCCGGTTTTTCGCAGGGCGGCGGCGTTGGCCTCGCCTTGTCGAACTGGATGATCGAGGGCGATCCCGGCGCCGATATCTGGGCGATGGATGTCGCACGCTATGGCGATTGGGCGACGATGGCTTACACCAACGCCAAGGTGCGCGAGAACTATTCCAGGCGATTCTCGATCCGCTTCCCCAATGAGGAGCTGCCAGCAGGACGGCCGCTGAAGACGACGCCGGTCTATGACCTGCTGTCGGCCAAGGGTGCGCAATGGGGCGTTGCCTATGGGCTGGAGGTGCCGCTCTGGTACGCGCCCGAGGGCGTCAAGGACGAATTCTCCTGGCGCCGCTCGAGCGACTTCACCCAAGTTGCCAACGAGGTCGCAACGGTTCGCGACGGTGTCGGCCTGTCCGAGATTTCGAGCTTCGCCAAATACAAGGTGACGGGCGTGGGGGCGGCCGCCTGGCTCGACCGGATGCTTGCCTGCAAGCTGCCCAAGCCCGGTCGCATGACGCTGGCGCCGATGCTGAAGGAAGACGGCAGACTGATCGGCGACTTCACGCTGTCCAATCTCGGCCCTCTTGATCGAGATGGGGAAGGCTGGTTCCTCGCCGGCTCCGGGATCGCCGAGCAATACCATATGCGCTGGTTCGAGAAGCACCTGCCTGATGATGGTTCGGTGCACATTGAGGCGCTGGGCGCGAAGCTCACCGGTCTGTCGATCGCCGGGCCGAAGGCGCGCGATGTGCTGGAAAAGGCCACACGCTCGGATGTCTCCAATACGGCATTTCCGTTCATGGCCATTGGCAGGATGGATATCGGCATGGCGCCGTGCCTGGTCGGCCGCGTCAGCTACACCGGCGATCTCGGCTATGAGATCTGGGTGACGCCGGAGTATCAGCGCGCCGCATTCCAGGCCCTGACGGCAGCCGGCGAGGAATTCGGCATCGGCCTGTTCGGCTCGCGCGCGCTCAACGCGCTGCGGCTGGAAAAGAACTATGGCTCATGGGCACGCGAATACCGGCCTATCTACGGACCGCTGGAAGCCGGGCTCGACCGCTTCGTCGCCTACGGCAAGGATGCCGATTTCATCGGCAAGGCCGCGGCACTCGCCGAGCGCAAGCAGGGCGGCAAATTGCGCCTGCGCGCCTTCATCGTCGATGCCGACGATGCCGATGTCATCGGCGACGAGCCGATCTGGTTCGATGGTGCGGTGCGCGGCTGGGTGACCTCGGGCGGCTACGCGCATCATTCGAAGAAATCCGTCGCCGTCGGCTACGTGCCGAAGGAGATCGCCGACGAGAGCGATGGCTTCGAGATCGAGTTGCTGGGCAAACGCCATGCGGCGCGCATGCAGGCGGCGCCGCTGTTCGACGCCAATTTCGAAAGGATGCGCGCCTGAAGCGCTTCGGCTTTGCCGATGCGCTTCAGATACCTGTTTTGTGCATGTCGTTGTCCCAAAAGCGCTGCGCATCCTCTTTCTGGAGTCAGGCGTTGCGGCGGTTGTCCACCGCAAATGCGCCGGCGCCGGCAAATACCAGATAGAGGAAGATGAAGCAGAACGAGATCGCCGCATCGCCGCCGTTGTTGACCGGGAAGAAGTCGCGCGGGAAGTGCGCCATGAAATAGGCGATCGCCATTTCGCCGGCCAGAAGGAACGCGACCGGTCGGGTGAACAGCCCCAACGCCAGCAGAATGCCGCCAGCGAATTCGAGGATGCCGGAGGTGAGTGCCAGCCCGCTCAAAGCACCGGCGTGGTCGCTGACCGGGAAATTGAACAGTTTCTGGCTGCCGTGTTCGATGAACTGCAGCGCGGTCATGATGCGCAGCACGCCCAGAGCCTGCGGCTTATACTTGGCGAGGCTTTCGAAAAGCTTCATGCAAACTCCATTTTAGCTTCGGATCGGCCATAGATTATCGCCCGGAAATGGACCATTCACTTCCCACGGCCTGCCATCAACAATCGGTGATTGGAAATCTTTCCCCAATCCGACTTTCCATATTTCTCACGTCAGGGTTGCACTCATATCTCTATGGTTGTATTAATGTGCGGATATTTCAAATCAGGTGGGTTCCCTTTGCCATGAAGAAAGTCGTCATCAGCCTGTTCGCAATCCTTGCAGGCACCAGCTTCGCCATGGCCGAGGACGCCGGCTGCGAGGCCTTCAAATGGCCGGTAACGCGGGAGCAGGCGCTGTTTGCCGCCGCCCCGGCAACACCGTCCGGAGCGGCGCTGGCGGTGGGCGCTGCCGCGGATCTGGCACTGGTGCCGGTGGAGAAGGCCGGCTTCGCGCTGGCGCCCGAACGTGCCCCCGCGTCAGGCACATTTGGTGCTGTCGCCAGCGTGGAGGTACCGGATGACGGAGCAATCCAGATCAGCCTGTCGGGCGAGGCCTGGGTTGATGTCATCCAGGATGGCCACGCCATCAAGTCGACGGGTTATAGCGGGGTGAAAACCTGCCCAGGCATCCGCAAGAGCGTGCGCTTCAAGCTTGCGTCCGGTCCGGCCACCGTCCAGTTGAGCGGTGCGAAAAAGGCGAACCTGAAGGTGGCGGTGCTGGCGCCGGAGTGAACAGGCGCCGGCACGGTTAAACATCGGCAGGTCGCACGAACACCTTATCGCACCGGCGCCATCAAGGCGAAATGAGCGCCTTGCGGGTCCTGGCACTGGACGATCCAACTGCCGCCGGGGACCTCCATCGGCCCCATCAGAATCTTGCCGCCATTGTCGGTCACCCGTTTGGCCGCGGCATCGATGGCTGGAACGTTGAAATAGAACTGCCACACCGGGACCGGAATCTGCTCTGGCTTGTTCATGATGCCGCCGCCGGATTCGGGGCCGGCCGTGAAGGTCTGGTAGGTGCCCATCGGGCCCATGTCGAAATCGCCGGCATCGGCCCAACCGAACTGGTCGGAATAGAAATCGAACGCGGCCTTCCAGTCGCTCGTGTAAAGCTCGTGCCAGCCGATATGGCCCGGCGTGCTGGCCGGCACGACAGGCTGGTCCGGGCCGTTCGGCTGCAGGAACATGAACGTCGCGCCCTGCGGATCGGCGACGACGGCAAAGCGGCCGACGCCTGGAATGTCGTCGGGCTGGCGGCGAACGGCGCCGCCGGCTTTCTCCAGCGATGCCGTCGAGGTATCGACATCCTTGGTGTGGATATAGCCGAGCCAGGCGGGCGGCATGCCCATCTTGGCGGCATCCTCCGGCATCGTCATCAGGCCGCCGACGCCACGCACGCCGACATTCATGACGACATAGCGCGGCATGCCGGGCGCCACGTCGAATGGCTGCGCCGTCCAGCCGACCACCTTGGGGTAGAACGCCTCGGCGGCGTCGAGATCTGATGTCATCAATTCGTACCAGAAGAAGGGCATCGGGGCTTTTGGCATTTTCGGTCTCCTCACCTTTCATGCATCGATCGTCGTCCGATCCATCATAGGACGATCCTCACGACGGAAATCCGACACCGCCCGGACAGTAATGGTCGAACCGCGGCAAGCGTTCCGAGGCTTGCACGCCGAGCGGTTTTCGATTTCTCTGCGGCAATGAGGGGATGTCGTTCATGCGCTTGATGTCGCTCACGCCCGAGCTTGTCGCACTGTGCCACCGGGAGGAGGCCGATCCCGGTCCGGACCCGAGTTGGACGGAGTTGAACGACGAGGATTTCCGGACCCTTGCCTTGCGGCTGTCCGAGGAAGCCGACGAGGGGCCGCTATGGGTGTTCGCCTATGGGTCGCTGATCTGGAAGCCGGAATTCGAGTCGGTCGAGCAACAGCTCGCCACCGCCTTTGGCTGGCACCGCTCTTTCTGCCTCGACATGGTGCGCTGGCGCGGCAGCGCCGAGCAGCCGGGTTTGATGATGGCGCTCGAACGGGGGGGACGCTGCAACGGGGTGATCTACCGCTTGCCGGAGGGCGAAAAGCCGGCCCAGATCGAAAGGCTGCTGCGGCGCGAGATCAGCGACCACGAAAGCATCGACACGGTCAGGTGGCTGCCGGTGCATTCGGCGCAAGGTGCGCTGCGCGCGCTTGGCTTCTGGGTCGGCGTGAAGGGCAGGGGAACGTCGCTGAACCAGCCGCTGGACAGAGTGGCGAGCGTGCTGGCCAGGGCCTGCGGGCATATCGGATCCGGCGCCGAATATCTCTACAACACGGTCAGCCACCTCGAATCGTTCGGCATCCACGACCGCAACCTGTGGCGGTTGCAGCAGCTGGTCGCCGATGAGGTCAGGGCTATCCATGGCCACGGACTTGAGCCCGGCCATTCCCTCCCGCTGCAAAGGCAGCCGTAGTCGCCATAACATGAGTAAAAAAATCATGTTATTGTCGAGCCTTTTCAGAGGCTTGCGCCGAAAATTGACCAATTGATAAAAAAATAAAACGTGCTAGCTTTCTCCAAAACAAAACAAGGGGAACTGACGATGCCAGAAGGCCAATTCAGGGAAGGCATTGCAGGCGGCAGGCTCTCGGCCGACCAGTATGCGGAAAATTTCTCCGACTTGCATCCGCCGCTCGATCACCATGAAGCGCTGGTCGAATCCGACCGCTGCTACTTCTGCTATGACGCGCCGTGCATGAACGCATGCCCGACCTCGATCGACATTCCGCTGTTCATCCGCCAGATCTCGACCGGCAACCCGATCGGTTCGGCCAAGACCATCTTCGACCAGAACATCCTGGGCGGCATGTGCGCTCGGGTCTGCCCAACCGAGACGCTGTGCGAGGAAGTTTGCGTGCGCGAGGTGGCGGAAGGCAAGCCGGTGCAGATCGGCCGCCTGCAGCGCTATGCCACCGACATCGCCATGGGCGAGAACAAGCAGTTCTATCCGCGTGCCGAGCCGACCGGAAAGACAGTCGCAGTGGTCGGCGCCGGGCCGGCGGGCCTTGCCGCCGCGCACCGGCTCGCCCGCCACGGCCATGACGTGACCATCCTGGAGGCGCGCCCGAAGGCCGGCGGCCTCAACGAATACGGCATCGCGGCCTACAAGAGCGTCGACAATTTCGCCCAGGCCGAAGTCGACTACGTCACCGCGATCGGCGGCATCGACATCCAGAACGGCAAGGCGCTCGGCCGCGATTACCAGCTGTCCGATCTGATCCGCAATTACGACGCGGTGTTTCTCGGTATGGGGCTTGGCGGGGTCAATGCGCTGCGTGCCGATGGCGAGGACGCCGACGGCGTCATCAATGCGGTCGAGTTCATTGCCGACCTGCGTCAGGCCAGTGACCTTTCCGGCCTGCCGGTTGGCCGCCGCGTCGTCGTCATCGGCGGCGGCATGACGGCGATCGATGCCGCCGTGCAGTCGAAACTGCTCGGCGCGGAGGAGGTGACGATCTGCTACCGGCGCGGCCAGGAGCACATGAATGCTTCCGAGTTCGAGCAGGATCTGGCTGCCGCCAACGGCGTCACCATCCGCCACTGGCTGCAGCCGAAGCGGGTAATCGCCGACGGCGGCAAGGTGTCGGCCATCGAACTCGAATACACCGCCATGAACGGCGACCAGCTCGCTGGCACCGGCGAGACGCTGACGCTCGTTGCCGACCAGGTGTTCAAGGCGATCGGCCAGAGCTTTGTGCCGGCAGCGCTTAACGGAAGCGGTGTTTCGATCGGCCTCGAGGCCGGCCGCATCAAGGTTGATGCGGAAGGGCGCACGTCGCTGGCCAGGGTATGGGCCGGCGGCGACTGCATCTTCGGTGGCGACGACCTCACCGTCTCGGCGGTCGCGCAAGGCCGCGACGCGGCGGAGAGCATCAACAGGAGTCTGACGCGGGGATAGGGATCATGGCCACGATGGAACCGGGCATCGCCCGTCACTACGACATATCGGGTCTGGAGGAGCGGATCATTGCCGCGCTCGCCGACACGGGAGTGGACGTTGCCCATCTGCGCGCCGGCGATCTCGAAGCGGCCGATGAATTCCATATTGGCGGCGTGGCCGCCACCAAAGAACTCGTCGATCAGATGGACCTCAAGCCCGCAATCAAGCTTCTTGATATCGGATCTGGCATCGGCGGTCCGGCCCGCTTTGTCGCGAATAACGCAGGCGCTGAGGTCACCGGTATCGACCTGACGCAGAGCTATGTCGATATCGCGACAAGCCTGTCGAAGCGAACGGGAATGGCTGGCAAGACGCGCTTCGTTCAAGGCAGCGCGCTGGGCATGCCATTCGCGGATGACAGTTTCGATGCGGCAATCATCCTGCATGTCGGTATGAACCTTCCCGACAAGGCGAAGCTGATGAGCGAAACTGCTCGTGTGCTCAAGCCGGGCGGCGTTTTTGCCGTCTATGATGTGATGAGGCTGAAGGACGGCGCGCTGACCTATCCGCTGCCATGGGCAACTGATGAAACCATGTCCTTCGTTGCCACGCCGGATGACTATCGCTCGGCGGCGACGGCTGCGGGATTCTCGGTGACTGCTGAGCGACCACGCGGCGCCTTCGCCATCAAGTTCTTTGCAGAGGTCCGTGCACGCATGACCGCCGCGCAAGCGGAAGGCAAGAAGCCGCCGCCCGGCGTCGGCCTGATCATGGGCGAGGATGCCCGCACCAAGATCGCCAACCTCACCGCCGCGCTTGAAGGCGGCATTCTCGCACCCGTCGAATTGATCCTACGTCTCGGCTGAAAGGGACCTGTCATGGCAGACATCCGCAACAATTTCGTCGGCATCAAATCGCCAAATCCGTTCTGGCTGGCCTCGGCGCCGCCGACCGACAAGGCCTACAACGTCATCCGCGCCTTCAAGGCCGGCTGGGGCGGTGTGGTGTGGAAGACGCTGGGCGAGGAAGGCCCGCCGGTGGTCAACGTCAATGGCCCTCGCTATGGCGCGATCTGGGGCGCCGACCGCCGACTGCTCGGCCTCAACAACATCGAGCTGATCACCGACCGCGACCTGCAGGTCAATCTGCGCGAGATCAAGCAGGTCAAGAAGGACTGGCCTGATCGCGCCATCGTCGTCTCGCTGATGGTGCCTTGCGTCGAGGAGGCCTGGAAGGCGATCCTGCCGGTGGTCGAGGAGACGGAGGCCGACGGCATCGAACTCAATTTCGGCTGTCCGCACGGCATGTCGGAACGCGGCATGGGTGCCGCAGTCGGCCAGGTGCCGGAATATATCGAAATGGTGGTGCGCTGGTGCAAGCAGAACACCCGCATGCCTGTCATCACCAAGCTGACGCCCAACATCACCGATGTGCGCAAGCCTGCGCGTGCAGCACACGCCGGCGGCACCGACGCCGTGTCGCTGATCAACACCATCAACTCGATCACAGGCGTCGACCTCGACAACTTCGCGCCGCAGCCGACCATCGACGGCAAGGGCTCGCATGGCGGCTATTGCGGTCCGGCGGTGAAGCCGATCGCCATGAACATGGTGGCTGAGATCGCGCGCGATCCGGAAACCCACGGCCTGCCTATCTCCGGCATCGGCGGCATCACCACCTGGCGCGACGCGACCGAGTTCATGGCGCTCGGCGCCGGCAACGTGCAGGTCTGCACGGCGGCGATGACCTATGGCTTCAAGATCGTGCAGGAGATGATCGCCGGTCTGGAAAACTGGATGGACGAGAAAGGCCATGCCTCGCTCGACGACATCGTCGGCCGCGCCACGCCCAACGTCACCGACTGGCAGTATCTCAACCTCAACTACGTCGCCAAGGCGCGTATCGACCAGGACGCCTGCATCAAATGCGGCCGCTGCCACATCGCCTGCGAGGATACTTCGCACCAGGCGATCACCAGCATGGTCGACGGTACTAGGCACTTCGAGGTCATCGAGGCCGAATGCGTCGGCTGCAATCTGTGCGTCAATGTCTGCCCGGTCGAGAACTGCATCACCATGGAGCCGCTGGCCGCCGGCGTAATGGACCAGCGCACCGGCAAGCCGGTGTCGCCGATCTACGCCAACTGGACGACGCACCCGAACAATCCGATGGCCAAGGTGGCGGCGGAGTAGGGGAGCCTCGACGAAAAAGCGGCGCCTTCGGGCGCCGTTTTTCATTTTCTTATTGCGGATAAAAATTATCCATGATAAAACATATCCATGAATTTGAGATCAACACAATGAAGCTGGGCGAGGGCGTTGAAGCAGCCATCCACTGCGCCGCCATGCTGGCCGGCGTCGAGGGCAACAGCACCCTGGCGGGCGCTGCAATGGCGGAGGCCTTTGGCCTGTCGCCGAGCTACCTCCTGAAGCATCTCAACATGCTGAGCGCGGCGCGCATTCTGGAGTCGGTCTCGGGTCCCGCCGGCGGCTACCGGCTGGCGCGGCCGGCCGAGCGGATTTCGCTGCTCGATATCGTGCTGGCGGTCGAAGGGCGCGAGCCGGCTTTCCGCTGTGGCGAAATCCGTCGCAACGGTCCGGTCAGGCTCGACGCTTCTGCCTATGTCAAACCCTGCGGCATCAATGCCGCGATGCTGAAGGCCGAGCGGGCCTATCGCGCTGCGCTCGCCGAGGCAAAGCTGTCCGATATCGTGGCCACTTACGCAGCGGAAGGCGACCCCAGATCGCTTGCCGCGAGCTGCGCTTTCGTCGAGCGCCATCAGCGGCCGCAGAAATCCAGTTCAACCAAGCAAGCGTAAAGGACATCAAGATGAAACAGAGGCTGCAATTTTTCGCCAAGGCGCCGGAGATCATGAAGGCAGTGTCGGCGCTCAACAAGGCGGTGGACGAATGCGGGCTCGAGAGAGGCCTGCTCCATCTGATCAAATTGCGGGCGTCGCAGATCAATGGCTGCTCGTACTGCGTCGAGATGCACAGCCGCGAGGCGAGGCGCGACGGCGAGACCGAGCAGCGGCTCTATCTGGTTTCGGCCTGGAAGGAATCGCCGCTGTTTTCCGAGCGCGAACGCGCCGCGTTGGCCTGGACCGAAGCCGTCACCCTGATCGCCAACAACGGCGTGTCGGACGAGCTCTATGCAAGGACGCTCGAGCATTTCTCGGAAGAGGAGCTGGTCAAGCTGTCCGTTGCGCTTGGCATGATCAACACCTGGAACCGGCTGTGCATCCCGTTCCAGGCCATTCACCCGATGCCGGCCGCCAAGGCCGCCTGATCGGCCGACCGTGTTTGGAGCGCCGTCGAGGGAGGCGGCGCTCCAACTGTTTGTAAAGGGGAAGTTTGATGCCTACCGATTTGCCATCAACCCTGTTGTTTCTGGGCCGTCTGCTGCTCGGCGGCGCCTTCGTCTTCGCCGGCCTGCGCAACATCCAGAACGCGACCTTCCTGACCCAGTTGATGACCGCGCGCGGCGTGCCGCAGGCGCGGCTGGCGCTGCGGATCGGTATCGTGCTTCAGGTCGCCGCCGGCGTTCTGGTGATCGCGGGACTCTGGACGGCATTGGCCGCGGCGGTGCTGGTGTTGTTCCTGATCGTCGCCACACCGATGTTCCACAATTTCTGGGACCATCAGGGTCCGGACCGGGCGTCCCGCATCAATGGCTTCGTCGGCAATGTCGCGCTGAGCGGTGGTTTCCTGACGCTGATCGCGCAGTCTGTTTGACGCGTGGTTCCATGCCGACTGCGGCAGTGTGGCGCCGACGGCATCGATCATTGAATCGGAACCAATCAAGCCGTTGACGCATTTCGCACCTGTATGCCCCGCATCCAGGATGAAATATGAAAATCGCCCATGTCGCGCCGCTTTATGAATCGGTGCCGCCGAGACTCTATGGCGGCACGGAACGTATCGTCTCGTATCTGACGGAAGCGCTGGTCGATTTGGGCCATGAGGTGACGCTGTTTGCCAGTGGCGACAGCCAGACTTCCGCAAAGCTGGTGGCTGGCCGGGAATGCGCCCTTCGCCTCGATCCGCGTCCGCTGAAATCCGAGATCGCGGCGCATCTTTCGATGCTTGCCGAGGTGCGGGAACGGGCGTCGGAGTTCGACGTCATCCACTTCCACCTCAGCCACTTCCTGCATTTTTCCTTCTTCGAGGACATGGCTGAGCGGACGGTGACGACGCCGCACGGCAGGCTGGATTATGTCGACCTGACACCGGCCTATGAGCGTTTCCCGCGCTTTCCCCTGATTTCCATTTCGCACAGCCAGAAGGCGGGCCTTGCCAAGGCCAACTGGCTGGCAACGATCCACCACGGACTGCCGAGCGGCATCTACGAACCCACTTTCGGGGCGACACCGGAAGAACCCTATCTTGCGTTCCTTGGCCGGTTTTCACGCGACAAGCGGCCCGACCGTGCCATCGAGATCGCCTTGCGCTCGGGGCTCAAGCTGAAGCTTGCGGCCAAGATCGGCGACGACGATCGCGCCTATTTCCATGAGGTGGTCGAGCCGTTGATCGACGGCGATCGTATTGTCTATGTCGGCGAGATCGAGGAAGATCAGAAGGCGGAATTTCTCGGCAAGGCGGCCGGCCTGCTGTTCCCGATCGACTGGCCGGAGCCGTTCGGCCTTGTCGCCATCGAGGCGATGGCCTGCGGCACGCCGGTGATCGGCTGGAATTGCGGCGCGCTGCCGGAAATCATCGATCACGGCGTGACCGGGTTCGTCGCGGAGTCGGTGGATGGCGCGATCGCCGCGGTGCCTGACCTGTTGCAGCTCGACAGGCGAAAGGTGAGAGCCGTTTTCGAAAAGCGGTTTTCCGCCAGAAGAATGGCCGGCGACTACCTGGCCGCCTATGCGCGGCTGATTGGCGTCCCGAGCGAGGCGAAAGCGTCGTGAACAGCGACATGCGCCGGCGACAAGAGCGCAACAACAGGGATCTGTGACCAATGGCTCTACTCGATGAGCGCCAGCTCGATCCCGCCGTTGCCCTGGCCTCGCTCGATGCAACCGCGCCTCGCGAGCCACACCGTCTGTTTGCGCTCAAGCAGGGCGACTGCTTTGCTGTTGCCGATGCCTATGGCGACATACGCGGCGCTGGCGACGGTTTCTTCCGTGACGATACACGGGTGCTCTCCGAATTCCGGCTGACTGTCGGCGGCAGGCAGACATCGTTGCTTGGCGCCTCGCTCAGCCAGGACAATGTGCTGTTCACCACCAACCTGACCAATCTGCCGATGCAAAGTGCCAGCGGAAGCGACATTCCGCAGGGCGCCATCCATGTCGAACGCGTCAGGCTGCTGTGGCAAGACAGGCTGTTCGAACGCATCACCCTTTCCAACTACAGCAGGGAAACCTCGACCATCGGCGTTTCCCTGCACTTTGCCGCCGATTTCCGCGACATGTTCGAAGTGCGCGGCTCGACACGGCTGCGGCGTGGGATGGCGCATGTGGCCGAGATGGATGCGACGTCCGTGCTGCTGCGCTATGATGGATTGGATGGACTGGCGCGCGCTTCGGCGATATCGTTCTCGCAGGCACCGGACCAGCTGACAGCCGACCACGCCGATTTCCTGCTCGCCGTAACCAAGCGCAGCAGCAAGGTGCTGTATGTCGAGGTCGGTCCCGAGTTGACGGATGCGCCCGATCGCGACCGTTTCCGCGCCGCTGCCGCCCGGGCGCGCTTTGGCATGCGGGCCAAGCGCCGCCATGGCGCGACGGTGCATAGTTCGGGTCGCGTCTTCAACGACTGGGTCGAGCGTGCCCGCGCCGATGTCGCGCTGCTGACCACCGAGCTTGCGACCGGACCCTACCCCTACGCAGGTATCCCCTGGTTCTCGACGGCGTTCGGCCGTGACGGCGTCATCTCGGCGCTGCAGATGCTCTGGCTCAACCCAGGCCTGGCGCGGGGCGTGCTGGCCTTTCTGGCCCAGCACCAGGCGACGGAGACGTCGCCGTTCAGTGATTCGCAGCCGGGCAAGATCATGCACGAGACGCGCAAGGGCGAGATGGCGGCGCTGCGCGAGCTTCCATTCGGCCGCTACTATGGCGGCGTTGACACGACGCCGCTCTACATCCATCTCGCCTGTGCCTATGCCGATCGGACCGGTGACATGGCGTTCATCGACAGCCTGTGGCCGTCGCTGTGCGCCGCCGCCGAATGGACGGAGGAGGCGGGACGCGAGACCGGCTTCGTGACCTACCAGCGGGCTGCCGAGTCCGGCCTGGCTAACCAGGGATGGAAGGACAGTTTCGATTCCGTCTTTCATGCCGATGGACGCATTCCCAAGGGCCCGATCGCGCTGGTCGAAGTGCAAGGCTATGTCTTTGCCGCCTTCCGCGGGCTGGCCAAGCTTGCCCGCCGCCGTGGCGAGGACGACAAAGCCGATCACTGGGAGGACCGCGCCGAGGCCATGCGGGTCGCTGTGGAACGCGATTTCTGGCTCGACGATCTCGGCTTCTATGCCCTGGCGATCGATGGTGAAGGCGAACCCTGCAAGGTGCGGACCTCGAATGCGGGCCATCTCCTCCTTGTCGGATTGCCTGAGCCGGCGCGCGCGCAGATGGTCGCCGACCAGCTTCTTTCCGCCTCCTTCCATTCCGGCTGGGGGCTGAGGACGCTTGCCGACGATGCCGTGTTCTTCAACCCGATGTCGTACCACAATGGCTCGATCTGGCCGCATGACACCGCCATGTGCGGTGCCGGCCTGGCACGCTATGGCGAGCGTGAAAGCGTGGTCCGTCTGATGAGCGGCACGTTCGAATCCGCAGTCCATTTCAACATGCGGCTGCCCGAACTGTTTTGCGGCTTTACCCGCGCGCCGGGCGAAGCACCGATCGCCTATCCCGTTGCCTGCCTGCCGCAAGCGTGGTCGGCGGGCTCCGCATTCATGCTGATGCAAGCCTGCCTTGGCCTTGAGATCGACGGCTGGGATGGCGAAATCCGCGTTACCCGGCCCAGGCTGCCGATTGGCATCGACACGCTCACGCTGCGCCACCTGGGCGTCGGCGACCGAGTGGTCGATCTTACCTTCCAGCGCGTCGGTGACCGGGTCGTCGCTTTCCTTGCCGACCGCCATGAAGGGCTGGTGCCGCTAATCGTCCGGACATGATCCGAACAGAATCGGGCGGAACCGATCCCGGCTTTGTGCGTTGCAAAAATACAGGTCCGGACGCCGACCATGTCGCCGCGGACAGTCTCAAATCGGAAACACGAACAAAACGGCCGCCGAACGGCCGGAGGTGAGTTGGCATTCCCATGACAAATTTCGGTGCGGACCTGCTCTGGGTTCTGATCCTCGCGAGCCTCGGTTTTTCCGCTTTTGCCGTTTTCTTCTCCCTATCGCGGCAGCACCGCAATCACCCTCCTGCTGTCGCGCATCCGGCGGGCGAAGACGTGGCCGCGGAAGCGGCGCGCAAGGTGATACGGGAGTTCGAGAAGAACGGCCAATCGGCCGATGCGGCGCTGGTGACGTGGTCGCCCGAGACATTGCGCAAGATCCTCGCCGACGACCTGCCCGATGCGCAGGTCATCGTGGTGTCCAACCGCGAACCCTATATCCACAACATCAGGGATGATGGTGTCGAGTTGCTGGTGCCGGCCAGCGGGCTGGTGTCGGCGCTCGAGCCGATTACCCGTGCCTGTGGCGGCACCTGGATCGCCTATGGCGGTGGAACCGCAGACCGTCTGACGGTCGACCAGGACGACCGGGTACAGGTGCCGCCCGGCAATCCGTCCTACACGCTGCGCCGGGTCTGGCTGACGGAGGAGGAGCATCAGGGCTATTATCTCGGCTTCGCCAATGAGGGCCTCTGGCCGCTTTGCCACATCGCCTTCACCCGGCCGATTTTCCGCGCATCGGACTGGGAGGCCTATGAGGCCGTCAACCGGAAATTCGCCGACACGGTGGTCGCCGAAGCGCGCAACGAGCGGCCGATTGTGCTGGTCCAGGACTACCACTTCGCGCTGCTGCCGCGCATGATCCGCGAGCGCCTGCCGGAGGCGATCGTCATCACCTTCTGGCACATTCCATGGCCGAACTCGGAGGTGTACAGCATCTGTCCGTGGCGTGAACGCATCCTGGAGGGGCTGCTCGGCAGCTCGATCATCGGCTTCCACACCCAGTTCCACGCCAACAATTTCACCGAAAGCGTCGATCGCTTCCTGGAAAGCCGCATTGAGCGGGCGGATGCGGCGATCTCCTATGGCGGGCAGACGACGCTGGTGCACGCCTATCCCATCTCGATCGAATGGCCGGCGGACCTGCTGGCAAAATTGCCTGATGTCGATGACTGCCGCGCCCGCCTGCGCGAGCGGTTCGGACTGAAAGCGGATGTGAAGCTGGCCGTGGGGGTCGAGCGTCTCGACTACACCAAGGGCATTCTGGATCGGTTTCAGGCGCTGGACGAATTGTTCAAGCGATACCCTGAATGGATCGGAAGGCTAGTCTTCCTGCAGATCGCGGCCCCCAGCCGCGGCACGCTCCCGGCCTACAAGCTGCTCCACGACGAATGCCACCGCTATGCCGAGGAGCTCAACCAGCGCTATGGCAGCGAGGGCTACAGACCGGTGGTCATGGTGGCCGAACATCACTCGCAGGAACAGGTATACGAGATCTATCGTGCCGCCGACATATGCATGGTCACCAGCCTGCATGACGGCATGAACCTGGTCGCAAAGGAGTTCGTCGCGGCGCGCGACGACGAACAGGGCGTCTTGATGCTCAGCACATTCGCCGGTGCCTCGCGCGAATTGCTGGAGGCGCTGATCGTCAACCCCTACGACGCGGCCATGATGAGCGAAGCGCTGCTGCAGGCGCTGACCATGACGCCTGACGAACAGCGCGAGCGCATGCGGCCGATGCGGCAAATGGTTCGCGACAACAATGTCTATCGCTGGGCCGGCAGCATGCTTCTGGACGCGGCGCGCCTGCGCAAGCGCGGTGACCTCGATCGGGTAACCGGTGCTGGCGACCGGCCGCCCGGCATCGACAATGTCGTATCCATATTCGAACGCAAGCGGGTGGCAATGCTATGAGCGAGACCCTGCAAGAAATTGCCAGCGAGACCCTGCAAAGGCCGCCGGCCTTGCTGACCGGCGAATGGGCGTTGTTCCTCGACATTGACGGCACCCTGCTGGAACATGCCGAACACCCGGATGCCGTCTCGGTCAGCGGCGAGCTTCGCTCCTTGCTGCAAGGCCTGGATGACAAGCTGGACGGGGCGTTGGCCTTCATCACAGGCCGCTCCGTTGCGGCAGCGGACCAGCTGTTTCAGCCTTTGAAGCTGCGCGCAGCCGGTCTTTACGGCCTGGAACACAGGCTCCTGCCGGACGACGAGGTCGAAGTCGCGGGAGAGCCGGCGGATATCGCGGCGCTTGCAGACGAGATCCAGGCCGAGCTCGGTCGCGGGGCCTATATCGAGCGCAAGGGACGGGTGCTGGCCATCCACACGCGCGCTGCCCCGCATCTGCTTCCCCGCGCGACGCAGCTTGTCGAGCAGGCGCTGGCCACCTTGCCAAAGGGCTATCGGGTGGTTCCCGGCAATGCCGGTGTGGAATTGCTGCCGCTCGAGGCAGCCAAGGGCGCCGCGATCCGGCGTTTCATGGACATCGCGCCCTTCACGGGCCGCTGCCCTGTCTTCCTGGGCGACGACACATCGGACGAAAACGGCTTCGAAGCCGTCAATGACGCCGGCGGCCTGTCGATACGGGTCAAGCCGCCAGCGCATACCACCGCGCATTACGGGCTTGCCGGTGTTGCCGAAACGCTCGCCTGGCTGAAAAGTCAGCTTTAAGTCCGGCCGAAGCGCGCACCCCGATCGCGCATCTGGAAAGGGCAAGGAAAGGAACGGTTCGATGGGACGCTTTGCACAATTGGTTCGAGAGATCACGCCGAATTGGCTTCACCCCCGACCCTCCCGCCATGGGACCGCCGCCATTTCACCGTCCGATGCCGACTCCAGCTGGCAGGAGGCGATCGACAACAAGATGTTTGGGGCTGATACATCCGATTATTCCTATGTTCCGGAGCGGCCCGTTACGCCGCAAACCGCAGGCCGCCGTCGCAGGTCAGCACCTGACCGGTCATGAAACCGTTGGAGACGAGAAAGGCGATTGCCGAGGCGACGTCTTCGGCACGGCCGATGCGGCCGACCGGGGTCCTACCGGCGTAATCTGCAAACAGCGCCTGCCTCTGCTCGTCGGCCAGAAAATCCCACCAGGGCGTGTCGATGACGCCGGGCGCTACGACATTGACGCGTAGCGGCTTCAGTTCCAGGGCCAGGATCGGCACCACGGTCAACAGCATGCCGTTGATGGCGGCGATGCCGGCGACGCCGGGCGTTGCGAGCTGCGCCGAGACCGCCGAAATGAAGGTGACCGATCCGGCCTTGTTCAGAGTGGGCAAGGCCGCCTGCAGGCAGGACAGCTGTGGGCGGACTTTCTCGTCGACGCCACTGCCGATGTCGCTCAGGTCGAGCGTCTGGAAGGGGCCAAGGCCCTTGCCGCCGCTGGCCGCCAGCACCAGATGGTCGAAAGGACCGAGGCCCTCGAAGAACCGGCTGACCTCGTCGGGCTTCGCGGCATCGAAAGCCGCCTTGTCGGCAGCGCCGCCAAGACTGTTCCATGCGCTGGTCAGCTTCTCCTCGTTGCGCCCGGTGATGGTCACCTTCATGCCGGGACCAAGCAGCTTGCGCGCGGTCGCCAGGCCGATGCCGGACGAGCCGCCGATGATGACGGCATGTTGGATTGTCTTGGTCATGAATACTGCTCCTTCGATGTGGGGGAGGCCGGGCCGATGAGGTCGAGACTCAAGGCTCGTAGCTGTTGCCTTGCCCTGGCGTCATAGGCCTGGGCATCGGCGCGGGCTTCCCGCAGGCCGTCGAAATAGAGACCGCTTCTTCCGTCGAGCGCGGGTGATGTCGCGAGGTTGAGGATGGCGTCGGCGCCGGTTTCGACCGAGCTCCACGGCGTCACGCCGGCCTGCCGGACCATGGTGGTGTTCATGTAGCTTGCCGGATGCAGCGCGTTGACGGTGACGCCGGTGCCTTTCAGCTGCTCCGCGAGGTCGACGGTGAACAGGATCTGCGCCAGCTTGCTCTGGCAGTAGGCACGCACCCCGTCATACGAACGGGTCAGCATGACATCGCTGAAATCGATCGCCTGCTGCCCCGCCGAGGCGACATTGACGATGCGCGCCGGAGCGCTCGCCGTCAGCAATGGCAGGAGCTCCGATGTCAGCAGGAAACCGGCGAGGTAGTTGACCGTGAAGCGCAGTTCGTAGCCGTCGGCGCTGACCTGCCTTTTGGCGCCTTGGCCCGCCGTGCCGATGCCGGCATTGTTGATGAGGATGTCGAGCCGGTTCGTCCGGGCGCGCACCGCCTCGGCAAGCCGGCGCACTTCTGCCAGCGAAGAGAGGTCGGCGACCAGAAGCTCCGCCTTGCCGCCGGCGGCTTCGATCTCGGTGACAACAGCCTTGCCGCCCGTCGCATCGCGGCCGTGCACCAGCACACGGGCGCCCGCGGCGCCGAGTCGTTGCGCGACGACGCGGCCAACGCCGTCGGTGGAGCCGGTGATCAGGATTGTCTTGTCCTTGAGTTCCATGTTCAGAGCCTCCGTTCTGTTGCTCTGAACGGAAGATGGGACAGTTGGCGCGAGCCAAACAGTTCAAACTTTATCCTGGTATCAATACTGCTATAATAAACCGATGGAGTCCCAATCCCACTCGGCCCCCACGCACTCCGCTGAAGACAGCCGCCGGCGCGAGCTCGGCGCCTTCCTGCGCTCGCGCCGCGAAAGGCTGACGCCCTCGGCCACCGGCATCGCCACCGGTCTCAGGCGGCGCACGCCCGGCTTGCGGCGCGAGGAGGTAGCGATGATCGCCGGTGTCGGCACGACCTGGTACACGTGGTTGGAGCAGGGGCGGGAGGTCAGGCCCTCGGTCGAGGTGCTGACCGCGCTCGCCGAAGCGCTGCGCCTCGACGCGGCCGAAAAAGCAGCATCTGTTCATCCTCGCCGACCGCCAGCAGCCGGAGCGCCGTGCCGTGGCTGCGGAAAAGGTCGATGGTCCTTTGCTGCACATGCTCCAGAGCCTGGTGCTGCAGCCGGCCTATGTCGTCGGGCGGCGCTGGGATGTGCTGGCCTGGAACCCGGCGGCCCTCGCGGTGTTCGGCGATTATGGCCTTCTGGAGGGGGATGCCCGCAACATCGTCCACATGGTGTTCACCAATCCGCACCACCGGCGCCTGCTGGTCGACTGGGAAGATTTGGCGCGCACCGTGCTGGCCTCGTTCCGGGCCGCGAGCGCCCGCTATGTCGGCGATCCGGATTTCGAGCGGCTGATCGAGTTGATGACGCGCTCGAGCCCGGAGTTTCGCGACTGGTGGCCGCAGCGCGACGTCGCGCACCGATTGTCGGGGGTGAAGCATGTCCGGCACCCAAGCGCGGGCGCCATGACCTTCGAGCATATGAGCCTTTCGATCGGCGACGGCTCCGACATGAAGCTGATCGTCTACACCCCGCTTGCCGAGCAGAACTCGGTCGCCAAGCTGCAGACATTGCTGGACGCGCTGCCGGCCGAGCGCCGCAGCGCCTGAAGCGTCAGGTCTTCGGTTTCAGCCCGTCGAGGAACAGTTGTTCCAGGAAACGCGCCGCATCCTCGAAGCGGCCGTCGCCGCCGCGGTTCGGCCCGAGCACGGCGCGGACCTGGACGTCGAAATCGGCATAATGCTGCGTCGTCGCCCAGATCGAGAAGATCAGGTGCCACGGGTCGGTGCGGGCGATCTTGCCGGCGCGCATCCAGCCCCTGATGACGGCGGCCTTCTCGTCGACCAGCGTCTTCAGTTCGCCGGCCAGCAGCGGCATGATGCGCGGCGCGCCTTGCAGGATCTCGTTGGCGAACAGCCGGCTCTCGCGTGGAAAATCGCGCGCCATCTCCAGCTTGCGCCTGATGTAGCTGCGCAGTTCGGTGAGGGGATCGCCGATGTCGTCGAGTTCACGCAGCGGCGCCAGCCAGGTGTCGAGCAGGCGCTGCATCAGCGTCTCGTGGATGTCTTCCTTGCGGCGGAAATAATAGAGCAGGTTCGGCTTCGACATGCCGGCGGCTTCGGCGATCTGGTCGATGGTCGAGCCGCGGAAGCCGTTGGTGGAGAAGACCTCGAGCGCGGCCTCCAGGATGAGTTCGCGCTTTTCCTGCTGGATGCGGGTGCGGCGAGGGTGGTCCGTGCTGGTCACCGTTGCAAGCCCTCGCGTTGAGGGTCATCTGGACCAATTCTCTGGACCAGTTTTTCCCTAGCCTGTGGAACGCACTTCAGGTGCCGCATTTCCGCTAGTAATCCCTTGACCGCCGACAGGGCGGTGCTAACGTTTGTCCAATCGGTCAAAAATTTGCGTAGCATGAAAACGCAGCAAAGACCAAGCGTTGGGCGCACCGAAACAGTTTACAAGGGGAAGTCTTGGTCATGTCCAACCGGCTGAAAGTCACGCCGAACGATCTCAGTGCATTCTGGATGCCGTTCACGGCAAACCGGCAGTTCAAGCAGGCGCCGCGCATGATGGTGTCCGCCAAGGACATGCATTACACGACCAGCGACGGTCGCAAGGTGCTCGACGGCACCGCCGGGCTCTGGTGCGTCAATGCCGGTCACTGCCGTCCGAAGATCACCGAGGCGATCCAGCACCAGGCCGCCGAACTCGACTATGCGCCCGCCTTCCAGATGGGCCATCCGATCGTGTTCGAATTGGCCAACCGCCTGGTCGACCTCGCGCCCAAGGGCATGGATCATGTCTTCTTCACCAATTCAGGCTCGGAATCGGTCGAAACCGCACTCAAGATGGCGATCGCCTATCACCGCGTGAAAGGCGAGGGCTCGCGCACCCGCCTGATCGGCCGCGAGCGCGGCTATCACGGTGTCAATTTCGGCGGCATCTCGGTCGGCGGCATCGTCACCAACCGCAAGATGTTCGGCACGCTGCTTGGCGGCGTCGACCATATGCCGCATACGCATCTGCCGGAAAAGAATGCCTTCACCAAGGGCGTGCCGGAGCATGGCGCGGAACTCGCCAACGAACTGGAGCGCATCGTCGCCCTGCATGACGCCTCGACCATCGCCGCCGTCATCGTCGAGCCGGTCGCCGGCTCCACCGGGGTCATCCTGCCGCCGAAGGGCTACCTGCAGAAGCTGCGCGAGATCTGCACCAAGCACGGCATCCTGTTGATCTTCGACGAGGTCATCACCGGTTTCGGCCGCCTCGGCACGCCGTTCGCAGCCGATTATTTCGGCGTCACGCCCGACATCATGACAACCGCCAAGGGCGTCTCCAACGGCGTCATCCCGATGGGCGCGGTGTTCGTGAAGAAGGAAATCCACGACGCCTTCATGACCGGCCCCGAACACATGATCGAGTTCTTCCATGGCTACACCTATTCGGGCAATCCGATCGCCTGCGCGGCGGCACTCGGAACGCTCGACACCTACAAGGAAGAGGGCCTGCTGACCCGTGGCGAGGAACTCGCGCCCTATTGGGAAGACGCGCTGCATTCGCTCAAGGGCGAGCCGAACGTCATCGATATCAGGAACATCGGCCTGATCGGCGCGATCGAGTTGGCGCCGATTGCCGGCCAGCCGACCAAGCGGGCCTTCTCGGCCTTCGTCAAGGCGTTCGAGCGCGGCGCGCTGATCCGCACCACCGGCGACATCATCGCGCTGTCGCCGCCGCTGATCATCACCAAGGGGCAGATCAACGAATTGATCGACCATGTGCGCGATGTGCTGAGATCGATAGACTAGATCTGCTTTGCCTGGACGGGCGGCGGCGGGACCCGCCGCCCGACCAGTATATGAAATGAGAGGACTTTGAATGGCCGCACCCGGCGAGAATCTGCGAATCAATTCAGACCGTTTGTGGGATTCCATCATGGAAATGGCGAAGATCGGCCCCGGCATCGCCGGCGGCAATAATCGCCAGACCGTGACCGACGAGGACGGCGAGGGCCGGCATCTGTTCAAGCGCTGGTGCGATGCGGCCGGGCTGGAAATGGGCGTCGATGAAATGGGCACCATGTTTGCACGCCGCGAAGGCACCGACCCCAGCCTGCCGCCAGTCTATGTCGGCAGCCATCTCGATACGCAGCCGACAGGCGGCAAGTATGACGGCGTGCTGGGCGTGCTGGGTGGACTTGAAGTCGTGCGCTCGCTCAATGATCTCGGCATTAAAACCAAACATCCGATCGTCGTCACCAACTGGACGAACGAAGAAGGCGCGCGCTTCGCGCCGGCGATGATGGCATCCGGCGTGTTCGCCGGCGTGCTCGAACAGGCCGATGTCTACGGGCATGTCGACAAGCAGGGCAAGAAATTCGGCGAGGAACTCGAACGCATTGGCTGGAAGGGGACCGAGAAGGTCGGCGATCGCAAGATCCACGCCTTCTTCGAACTGCATATCGAACAGGGACCGATCCTCGAGGACGAGGGCATCGACATAGGCGTCGTCACCCACGGCCAGGGTCTGAAATGGCTGCAGGTGACGCTGACCGGCAAGGAAGCGCATACCGGCTCGACGCCGATGCCCAAGCGCCGCAATGCCGGGCTCGGCATGGCGCGGGTGATCGAACTGGTGCACGAGATCGCCATGGACTACCAGCCCGACGCCGTCGGTGCGGTCGGCCACATGGAGGTCTATCCCAACTCGCGCAACATCATCGCCGGCCGCACTGTCTTCACCATCGACATCCGCTCGCCGGAAAAAGAAGTGCTGGACGCCATGGATGGCCGCATCCGCGAAGGCATCGACACGATCTGCGAGGCGCTCGACATCCAGTACCAAATCGAGCAGGTCGGTGCTTTCGACCCTGTCACCTTCGATGCCGGCTGCGTCAAGGCAATCCGCGACGCTGCCGAACGCCTCGGCTATTCCCATCGCAACATCGTCTCCGGCGCCGGCCACGACGCTTGCTGGATCAATCGCGTCGCGCCCACCGCCATGGTGATGTGCCCCTGCGTCGATGGCTTGAGCCACAACGAGGCCGAGGAAATCACCAAGGAATGGGCCTCGGCCGGCGCCGACGTGCTGTTCCACGCCGTGGTGGAGACGGCTGTCATCGTGGAGTGAACCAAATATCCGGATTTCAAACGCTGCTCGCAAAGAAGCGCGAAGAGAACAAGGGAACAGAATAATGACCAAAGTCATCCGAAACGGCACCATCGTCACGGCCGACCGCACGTGGAAGGCCGATGTGCTGGTGCAGAACGGCAAGATCGTCGCCATCGGCTCGGATCTTCACGGCGATCACGAGTTCGACGCCACCGGATGCTACGTCATGCCGGGCGGCATCGACCCGCATACGCATCTCGAAATGCCGTTCATGGGCACCTATTCGGCCGACGATTTCGAATCCGGCACACGTGCGGCCCTTGCCGGCGGCACGACGATGGTGGTCGATTTCTGCCTGCCGGCGCCGCAGCAATCGCTACTCGAAGCCTTGCAGATGTGGGACAACAAGACCTCGAAGGCGTCCTGCGACTATTCCTTCCACATGGCAATCACATGGTGGGGCAAGCAGGTATTCGACGAGATGGCCACTGTCGTCGACAAGGGCATCACCTCGTTCAAGCACTTCATGGCCTACAAGGGCGCGCTGATGGTCGACGACGACGAGATGTACGCGTCGTTCCAGCGCTGCGCCGATCTCGGCGCGCTGCCGCTGGTGCACGCCGAGAATGGCGACGTTGTCGCGGCACTTTCGCAGAAGCTGCTGGCCGCCGGCAACAACGGCCCGGAAGGTCACGCCTATTCGCGCCCGCCGGAAGTGGAAGGCGAGGCGACAAATCGCGCCATCATGATCGCCGACATGGCGGGCGTGCCGCTCTATGTCGTGCACGTCTCCTGCGAGCAAAGCCACGAGGCGATCCGCCGGGCGCGCCAGAAGGGCATGCGAGTGTTTGGCGAGCCGCTGATCCAGCATCTGACACTGGACGAGAGCGAGTATTTCGACAAGGACTGGGATCATGCGGCGCGCCGCGTTATGAGCCCGCCCTTCCGCAACAAATTGCACCAGGATTCGCTGTGGGCCGGCCTGCAGGCGGGCTCGCTGCAGGTGGTGGCGACCGACCATTGCGCCTTCACCACCAAGCAGAAGCGCAACGGCGTCGGCGATTTCACCAAGATCCCGAACGGCACCGGCGGGCTCGAAGACCGCATGCCGGTGCTGTGGACCACCGGCGTCAACACCGGCCGGCTGACGATGAACGAGTTCGTCGCGGTGACCTCGACCAACATCGCCAAGATCCTCAACATGTATCCGAAAAAAGGCGCCATCGTCGAAGGCGCGGATGCCGACATCGTCGTCTGGGATCCGAAGCGAAAGAAGAAGATCACTTCAAAGAAGCAGCAGTCGGTGATCGACTACAATGTCTTCGAAGGGTTCCAAGTGACCGGCCTGCCGCGCTTCGTCTTCTCGCGCGGCGAACTGTCGATCCAGGAGGCCGAGGTCAAGGCCAAGCCCGGCCATGGCGAGTTCGTCGCCCGCGAGCCGAATGCGGCGGTCAATCGGGCGCTGTCGACGTGGAAAGAGATTTCCGCGCCGCGCAAGGTGGAACGCACCGGTATCCCGGCGACCGGGGTTTGAGCTTGGCGCGTTCGGCCGCGCTCATTTCGTTGGTCTTGGCAGCGAGTGTCGCCGGTCCGGCAGCAGCAGGCGGCGTGCTGGCCGGCTCCTGGGGCAATGATGTCGGCTGTGCCGGCGTCAATGCCGGCTATCAGGACAGCGATGCTTATATCGTGCTGACCGCCGGGGGCATCGAGGCCTATGGCAGCGGCTGCCGGTTTGCACAGCAATTGACGCCGGTGCTGGGTGCACAATCGCTGATTTCGACCTGTTCCGCCGAGGGCGAGGCGGGAACGACAACCGAAACCGTCGTGGTCACCAACAAGGGAGAGGATGGTTTCTTCGTCACCATTCCCGGCCTTGAGGAAATGGGGCCGCTGCAATCATGTTCGTAATGTCGGGCGTTGGGGAATGAGCTTGCGCGGTTTTGGTTTGTCTGTTGCGATGGTTCTTGTGCTTGGGGCCGGTCAGGCTTCGGCGGCAGATATCGATCTGTCGAAACCCTATGGCGACAAATATGGCTGCATCAACCGCAACGGCCAGGAAGTCGCCGCCGATCAGATGCTGCTTTTGACCGACAAGGAATTGATCACCGCCGCCAGCGCCTGCACGTTCACGAAGACGCAAGCGCAGGCTGACGGATCGCTGGTGGCGACAGCGACATGTGAGGCAGAAGGCGAAGAGGAACAGGAGCCGACCAAGTTCACCATCAAGCGCAGCGCCAAGAGCGCCAAAAAGCTGGTAATCGCCGATGCGGACGGCAACGTCATGGGGGAAGTCTCGCGGTGCGAATGACAGCGATCCCGTCAGCGTCAGGCGACCAGCGCGTCCAGTTCCGGCAGCAGGACGACGCTTTCCTGTTCGTTGGGATCGGTGCGGGCAATGACGGCCGAGGACGGGGCGTTGCTCAGATTGGCCGGCAGATGCGGGACTCCGGCCGGAATGTAGAAGAGGTCCCCGGCCTTGACGACGATATGGTGCTCGAGCCGGTCGCCATACCAGGTGTGGACCTCGCCGGAGAGCACGTAGATCGCCGTTTCATGGTTTTCATGCAGATGCGCCTTGGCGCGGGCGCCGGGCGGCATGGTGAGCACGTGCATGCAGATGCCGGAGGCGCCGACGGTCTCCGTGGCAATGCCGGCGAAATAGGTCAATCCCTGCTTGCCTTCATAAGTGCTTTCAGGGCGGATAAGATGACAAGTCGGTTTGGGCGACATCGGGAAACTCCGGGGCGTCGATTGAGTGGGACAAGACCAATGGGACAGGGCGAGTGGAAAACAACATCGCGATAAAAGCAATCGGATTCCAGCCGGCGCCGCAGGGGCGGGAACAGGCAGGCAGCAGCCGATGACAGGGACTTCGCCAGCCGTCGTCGCGGCAAGCAAACTCGGACTGACCTTCCAGACCAATGACGGGCCGGTGCAGGCGCTGTCCAATGTCGATCTTACCATCGGCAAGGGGGAGTTCGTCTCCTTCATCGGGCCTTCGGGCTGCGGCAAGACCACCCTGCTGCGCGTCATCGCCGATCTGGAGAAGCCGACCTCGGGAACGATTTCCGTCAACGGCATGACAGCAGAACAGGCGCGGGAGAAACGCGCCTACGGCTATGTCTTCCAGGCGGCGGCGCTTTTTCCGTGGCGGACCATCGAGCGCAATGTCGGGCTGCCGCTGGAGATCATGGGCCTGTCCAAGGCGGAACAAGTAGACCGGATCAAGCGTACGCTCGATCTCGTCAACCTTAGGGGCTTCGAGAAGAAATATCCCTGGCAGCTATCGGGCGGCATGCAGCAGCGCGCCTCGATAGCCCGCGCGCTGGCTTTCGATGCCGACCTCCTGCTGATGGACGAGCCATTCGGTGCGCTGGACGAGATCGTGCGCGACCACCTCAATGAGCAATTGCTGGAACTGTGGGGGCGGACCAACAAGACGATCTGCTTCGTCACCCACTCCATTCCCGAAGCAGTCTATCTGTCGACCCGCATCGTCGTCATGTCGCCACGTCCGGGCCGCGTCAGCGACATCATCGAATCGACGCTGCCGAAGCAGCGACCGCTCGACATCCGCGAGACGCCGGAGTTCCTGGCGATCGCAGCGCGCGTGCGCGACGGGCTGCGGGCAGGGCACAGCTATGATGATTGAGGGGGTGCGCTAGATGGACTCCTTCCGCGACAAGCTCATTCCGGTGACCTCAATCCTCGCTGGGGTGGTTGTGCTCTGGTATGTCTTCGCCGTCATCCTCAACACGCCGTTCCAGCGCGATCTCGACCGCCGCGCCGGTGAAACACATACCTTGAGCGAATTCATCGGCAAGACGCTGGCGCAGCCGAAGCCGACGCTGCCGGCTCCGCATCAGGTGGCGGTGAACTTCTTCGAGAACACCTTCCTGCGGCCCGTCACCTCGAACCGCAGCCTCGTCTACAATGCCTGGGTGACGCTGTCGTCGACGCTGCTCGGCTTTGCTTTCGGCACAGCGCTCGGCATCATCATTGCTGTCGGCATCGTGCATGTGGCGACGCTCGACCGCAGCCTGATGCCGTGGATCATCGCTTCGCAGACCATTCCGATCCTGGCGGTGGCGCCGATGATCATCGTCGTGCTGGCCGCGGTCGGTATCACCGGCCTGGTCCCGAAGGCGATGATCTCGACCTATCTGTCATTCTTTCCGGTGACGGTGGGCATGGTGAAGGGCCTGCGTTCGCCCGAGATCATGCATCTCGACCTGATGCACACCTACAATGCTAGTGGTGCGCAGACCTTCTGGAAGCTGCGCGTGCCGGCCTCGGTGCCATTCCTGTTCACGTCAATGAAAGTGGCGGTGGCGGCAAGCCTGGTCGGTGCAATCGTCGGCGAACTGCCCACAGGCGCTGTCGCCGGCATCGGCGCCAAGCTTTTGGCCGGCGCCTATTACAGCCAGTCCATCGACATCTGGTCGGCGCTGGTCGCCGGTTCGGTGGTAGCCGCACTTCTGGTCATGGTGGTCGGCATTGCCGGGCGTATCGTCGACCGCGCCATGGGCGGGAGGCCGGCATGAACTGGCTGAAACCCTCCTGGCAAGCAGCGCTGGCGCTCGTGCTGTGCCTGATCGCGGTGGCGCTCGGCCCGATCGGCGCGCCGAAAGTGGATCCACTGGCGCAGCCTGCAGGGACTTTGATATATCCCTATGTAGCGACGAACTGGCTGATCTTCGGCGTGCTGCTTCTCGCCGCTTTGATCTCGATGGCCAGAATACCGTCCATCGTCGAAGCCGTTGTGCTTTTCATCGGCGCGCATCTGGTGGCCTGGCTGCTGATTGGCGGCATCGCCGGCTTCGAAGGTCTGGCGCGGGCGCCGTTTTTCCTGCTGCTCGCCGCCGCCTGGCTGCTCGGCTGGCGTTGCGTGGCAGTGCTGTCGTCATCGCGTCCTTTCGCCAAATGGGCTCGCACCGCGCTGCGCCTGATCATCCCCGCCATCTTCGGTGCCTGGATCCTGATCATCTGGGAAGCGGTGACGCGGGGTGCCGGCATCCCTTTCATCCTGTTGCCGCCGCCAAGCGCCATCGGCGCGCGCATCGCCGGTTCGCTGCCGGTGCTCGGCGCCGATGTCCGCCAGACCATCTTCAAGGCGGTGATCTTCGGCTATGTCGTGGGCAGCGGCGCCGGTTTCATCACTGCCGTGCTCGCCGACCGGGTGCCGTTCCTGCGGCGCGGGCTCTTGCCGATCGGCAACATGGTCTCGGCGCTGCCGATCATCGGCGTCGCGCCGATCATGGTCATGTGGTTCGGTTTCGACTGGCAGTCCAAGGCGGCGGTGGTCATCATCATGACCTTCTTCCCGATGCTGGTGAACACGGTCGCCGGCCTGGCCGCCTCCGGCCATATGGAGCGCGATCTGATGCGCACCTACGCGTCTGGCTACTGGCAGACGCTGCTGAAGCTCAGGCTGCCGGCAGCCGCGCCCTTCATCTTCAACGCACTGAAGATCAACTCGACGCTGGCGCTGATCGGCGCCATCGTCGCCGAGTTCTTCGGCACGCCCGTCGTCGGCATGGGCTTCCGCATCTCGACCGAGGTCGGGCGGATGAACATCGACATGGTCTGGGCCGAAATCGCAGTTGCAGCACTTGCGGGTTCGGTCTTTTATGGCGTGGTCGCTCTTGTCGAAAGAGCCGTCACGTTTTGGCATCCCTCTGTCCGTGGTGGATAGGGGCGGTGGGTTTAAGGGCACTAACTTCAGAGGGTAAAAACATGAAAAGACTTGTTATTCCTGTTCTGGCCGGCGCGATGTCGCTTGCCGCTTTCCAGGCAATGGCCGCCGACAAGGTGACGTTGCAGCTGAAATGGGTCACGCAGGCCCAGTTTGCCGGCTACTATGTCGCCAAGGCCAAGGGTTTCTATGACGCCGAGGGTCTCGACGTCGACATCAAGCCGGGCGGTCCCGACATAGCGCCCGAGCAGGTGATCGCAGGCGGCGGCGCCGACGTCATCGTCGACTGGATGGGCGGTGCGCTGGCCGCCCGCGAAAAGGGCGTGCCGCTGGTCAACATCGCCCAGCCGTTCAAGAAGGCCGGCATGGAACTGGTCTGCCCGAAGGACGGACCGATCAAGACCGAAGCCGACTTCAAGGGCCACACGCTCGGCGTCTGGTTCTTCGGCAACGAGTATCCGTTCTACGCCTGGATGAACAAGCTCGGTCTCAAGACCGAGGGCGGCCCGGATGGCGTCACCGTGCTCAAGCAGAGCTTCGACGTGCAGCCGCTGATCCAGAAGCAGGCGGATTGCATTTCGGTTATGACCTACAACGAGTACTGGCAGCTGATCGACGCCGGCTACAAGCCGGAACAGCTGACCGTGTTCAACTACTCGGCGATGGGCAACGACCTGCTCGAGGACGGGCTCTATGCCTCGGAAGACAAGCTCAAGGATCCGGCCTTCGAAGACAAGATGGTGCGTTTCGTGCGTGCCTCGATGAAGGGCTGGAAATACGCCATCGACCACAATGACGAGGCCGCAGGCATCGTCATGGACGGCGGCGGCCAGGACGAGAACCACCAGAAGCGCATGATGAGCGAAGTCGCCAAGCTGATCGACAATGCCGATGGCAAGCTCGATCCGGCGACCTACGAGCGCACCGCCAAGGCGCTGCTCGACCAGAAGATCATCACCAAGGAGCCGACCGGCGCCTACACCACCACGATCACGGACAAGGCGGTCAAGTAAGCCTAGCCGGCAACATCTCGATCTCGAAACGGCGCCTCTGGCAAAAAAATGCTAGAGGCGCCGTTCCTTTATGGTGTTCATGACGAAGCTGGTCTCGATAGAGGCGACGCATTTCAGCCGCGCGATCTTTTCCTTGATGAAGCGCTCGTACTGCTCGAGGTTTCCCGTCACCACCTTCAGCACATAGTCGCGCGAACCGGTGACGAGGTGGCATTCCAGCACCTCTTCCCAGCCGCGGATCGCGTCCTCGAACATGACGATCTCGTCTTCGTTCTGGCGGCTGAGCCGGATGGTGGCGATGGCGACCATGCTCCAGCCGAAGGCGGCCGGATCGATCAGCGTGGTGTAGCCTCTGATAACACCGGTCTCCTCTAGCCGCCGCACCCGCCGCAGGCAGGGCGACGGCGACAGGCCGATCCGCTCGGCAAGCTCGTTGTTGGTGATGCGGGCGTCAGCCTGCAGTTCGCGCAGGATCTTGCGGTCGAAATCGTCGGCTATCTTCTGCTGCACTTTTGGTCTCTCCAGGCAGTTTGTTGCGGGAATGCATCCATGCGAGCCCAAGAATAGCAAGGACTGGCTGATCGAGATCGCATAAATTGCCGCGCAACACTCTTTCAAAAGCAGGAAAAACCATGACCGCGCCACGCCCGTCGAAAACCCATATCGGCAACCACAAACTCCACCCGGAGACGCTGATGCTGAGCTATGGCTTCGATCCGCAGCTTTCGGAGGGCGCGGTCAAGCCACCGGTGTTCCTGACCTCGACCTTCGTGTTCAAATCGGCGGAAGAGGGCCGCGACTTCTTCGACTACACATCCGGCCGCAAGGAGCCGCCGAGCGGCACGGCGTCCGGCCTGGTCTATTCGCGCTTCAACCATCCCAACAGCGAGATCGTCGAGGACCGGCTGGCGATCTATGAGGGGACGGATGCCTGCATCCTGTTTTCATCAGGCATGTCGGCAATCGCCACGACCCTGCTCGCCTATGCCCGCCCAGGCGACGTCCTCCTGCATTCGCAGCCCCTCTATGGCGGCACGGAGACGCTTTTGACGCGCACGCTTGCTGGTTTCGGCATCGGCGCTGTTGGCTTCGTGGACGGCGTCGACGAGACGGCGGTGCGTACGGCCGCCGACGCGGCCGTCGCGAAGGGCCGCGTTTCGGTCATCCTGATCGAGACGCCGTCAAATCCGACCAACAGCCTGGTCGACATCGGATTGATGCGCAAGATCGCCGATGAGATCGGTGCGAGCCAAGGGTCGACGCCGATCGTCGTCTGCGACAACACGCTGCTCGGCCCGGTGTTCCAGCGGCCGATCGAACACGGCGCCGACGTGTCCGTCTATTCGCTGACCAAATATGTCGGTGGCCATTCCGACCTGATTGCGGGCGCCGCCATGGGCAGCAAGGCGGTTACCAAGCCGATCAAGGCGCTGCGCGGCGCGATTGGCACGCAGCTCGACCCGCATTCCTGCTGGATGCTTGGGCGCTCGCTGGAGACGCTGTCGATCCGCATGGAGCGCGCCAACGATAATGCGCGCCTGGTCGCCGAATTCCTGCGCGATCATGCCAAGGTCGAGAAGGTGCATTACCTGCCGTTCCTGGGCGAGGACACGCCGGCGGGCCGCGCCTACAGAGCGCAATGCACCGGTGCCGGCTCGACCTTCTCCTTTGATATCAAGGGCGGGGAGAAGGCAGCTTTCGCCTTTCTCAACAACCTGCAGATATTCAAGCTGGCGGTGAGCCTGGGCGGAACGGAATCCTTGGCCAGCCACCCCGCAGCCATGACCCATTCGGGCATTCCCTTCGAGGTGCGCCAGCGCATCGGCGTGCTGGAGACCACGGTCAGGCTGTCCATCGGCGTCGAGCACCCGGACGATCTGATCGCCGACCTGACGCAGGCGCTGGCGACGGTCTGAACCGTCTCCGGGTCGTCCGCGGCTCCGCGGTTTGCACATAAGCGTTACCGGGCGGAGCCTTCTGCTCTCACAACCGTTGTGTCGGTGCATCCGCGCGCCGGGGAGCCGCGGAGGATGTTGCTCGTCAAACGGAGATTCTCATGCGTATCCAATCCTTGGCACCAATGCTTTCGGCACTTGCCATCTCGGCGTCCTTCGTCATGGCTTCATCGGCCCTGGCCGAGACGGTGAAGCTGACGGCAACGCTCGACGGCGGTCAGCAGAACCCGCCGGTGACCACGAAAGGCAAGGGGACGGCCGCTCTCACCTTCGACACGGTCAAGAAGAAGCTCAGCTGGAACGTCAAATATTCCGGGCTGAGCGGGCCGGCCACAGCAGGACACATTCACGGCCCAGCCGCGATTGGTGAGAACGCCGGGGTGGCGATCCCGTTCAAGGGCAAGCTCAAGAGCCCGATCAAGGGTTCGGCTGTCCTGACCGACGCGCAGGCCGCCGACCTGATGGCCGGCAAGGACTATGTCAACGTGCATACGGCGGTCAACAAGGACGGCGAAATCCGTGGCCAGATCGAGGCGGCGAAATAGCGCAAGC
This sequence comes from Mesorhizobium sp. Root102, assembly GCF_001425625.1. Taxonomy (GTDB): domain Bacteria; phylum Pseudomonadota; class Alphaproteobacteria; order Rhizobiales; family Rhizobiaceae; genus Mesorhizobium. The sequence continues at coordinate 58,814 of NZ_LMCP01000004.1, forward strand.
CGCGTTGACAGAAAGGGGCGGGCGACTGCCCCTTTTTTGTAACTACGCCTTGTCGCGTATCTGGGTCATCGTCTTGCTCGGCGTGATCGCTTCGGGGTCGAGCCGGATTTCGACGATCGCCGGCTTGCCGCTGGCGCGGGCGCGTTCGAAGGCCGCAGCGAAATCCGCTGTCTTCTCGACCGTTTCGCCATGGCCGCCATAGGCGCGGGCGAGGGCCGCGAAATCGGGGTTCCTGAGATCGGTGGCGACGACGCGACCGGGATATTCGCGCTCCTGATGCATGCGGATGGTGCCGTAGATCCCATTGTTGACGACGACGACCACGATCGGCAGGTCATATTGCACGGCAGTGGCGAATTCCTGCCCGTTCATCAGGAAGCAGCCGTCGCCGGCGAAGGCAACCACGGTGCGATCCGGAAACAGCTCTTTGGCGGCGACTGCCGCAGGCGTGCCATAGCCCATCGAGCCTGACGTCGGCGCTGCCTGCGTGGCGAAGCGGCGGAAGCGGTGGAAGCGATGCACCCAGGTGGCGTAATTGCCGGCGCCGTTGGTGAGGATGGTGTCGTCGGGCAGCATTTTTTCCAGGTAGTTCATGATCGGCCCCATCTGGACCGAGCCGGGGCCGCTTTCCGGCGGTGTCGACCATTCGAGATAGGCGGCATGCAGCTTTGGCGTCTCGGCTGCCCAAGTCGGCGCCGAGGCTGGCTTGCGCCTGGCGAAAGCTTCGACAAAGGCAGACGGCGAGGCGTTGATCGCCAATGCCGGCCGGTAGACGCGGCCGAGTTCGCCGGCGTCGGCATGGACATGCACCAGCGTCTGGTCGGGATAGGGGCTTTTCAGCAGCGTGTAGTCCGAGGAGGGCATTTCGCCCATGCGGCCGCCGACCAGCAGCACGAGATCGGCCTGCTTGATCGCTGTCGCCAGCTTCGGGTTGATGCCGATGCCGACATCGCCGGCATAGTTCGGATGCAGATGATCGAACAGCATCTGGCGGCGGAAGGAGCAGCCGACCGGCAGCGACCACGCCTCGGCGATCGTGCGCATCCGCGCCACCGCCTCGGCGTCCCAGCGCGTGCCGCCAAGGATGACGAACGGCCGCTTGGCCTTGGCCAGCAGCTTTTCCAGCGCATTAAGCTCGGTTTCGCCCGGCCGGGTTTCGACCGGTGTGTGCGGCAAGGCGATGGGCGCTTCGACGACACTGGTCAGCATGTCTTCCGGCAGCGAGATGACCACCGGGCCGGGGCGGCCCGATGTCGCCACCGCGAAGGCGCGGGTGACGAATTCCGGGATGCGCGAGGCATCGTCGATCTCGACCACCCATTTGGCGATGTCACCGAAGAACCTTTTGTAGTCCACTTCCTGGAAAGCCTCACGCTCCTTGGCGTGGCTGGCGACCTGGCCGATGAACAGGATGACGGGTATCGAATCCTGCATGGCGATGTGGATACCGGCCGAGGCGTTGGTGGCGCCGGGGCCGCGGGTGACGAAGCAGATGCCGGGCTTGCCGGTCAGGCGGCCGTGGCAGTCGGCCATCATGGCGGCACCGCCTTCCTGGCGGCAGACGATGGTGCGGATCGCTGAATCGTGCAGCGCGTCGAGCACCGCCAGATAGGATTCACCGGGCACGCAATAGATGCGGTCGGTGCCGTTGGCTTCGAGCGCGTCGACGATCAGTTGTCCGCCGGTCTTCATTGTCCAGACTTCTCCAGTTCGGCAAGGATTTCTTGCGTGTGCTCGCCCAGGCGCGGCGAGGGGCGCTCATAGACCAGCGGCGTGCCGGACATGACCATCGGCGCACGCACCGAAGGCAGAAGATTGCCATGGCCGTCGTCGAGATCGAGCCGCATGCCGCGCGCGATGGTCTGCGGGTCAGCGAACATCTGGCCGATGGTGTTGATCGGGCTCGCCGGCACGCCGGCCGCTTCCAGCTTCGCCAGCAACGGGTCGCGATCAAAAACCTTCAGCGCCTCGATCATGTGCTCGCGCAGCTTGACCCGGTTGGCGACCCGGGCCGGATTGGTGGCAAAGTCGGGGCTGGTCGACAGTTCATCCAGCCCGACGACAGCGCAGAATTTGGCGAACTGGCCGTCATTGCCGACAGCCAGGATGATGTGGCCATCCTTGACCGGCACCACTTCGTAGGGGGCGATGTTCATATGCGCATTGCCCATCTGCACCGGCGACTTGCCGGAGACGAGATAATTGAGGTTCTGGTTGCCGAGTGCCGAGATCTGGGTGTCGAAAAGCGCCATGTCGATGTGCTGGCCCTCGCCGGTCTGTTCGGCGTGCCGCAGTGCGGCCTGGATGGCGATGACCGAATAGAGGCCGGTGAAGATGTCGGAGATGGCGACGCCGGCCTTTTGCGGCTCACGGCCGACCTCGCCGGTGATCGACATCATGCCGGCCATGGCCTGGATGATGAAGTCGTAGCCGGCGCGTGGCGCGTAGGGGCCGTCCTGACCAAAGCCGGTGATCGAGCAATAGACGAGGCGCGGGTTGATCTTGCGCAGGCTGTCATAGTCGAGGCCGTATTTCTTCAGGCCGCCGAGCTTGAAGTTCTCGATCAGCACGTCCGAAGTCGCGACCAGCCGGCGCACCGTCTCGGCGCCTTCCGGTGTCGAGAAATCGATGGCGATGGAGCGCTTGCCACGATTGCAGGAATGGTAATAGGCGGCCGACAGGTTCTCGCCGTCCTTGCTCATGACGAAGGGCGGGCCCCATTTGCGGGTGTCGTCGCCGCCATCGGGGCTCTCGACCTTGATGACATCGGCGCCGAGATCGGCAAGCAACTGCCCGGCCCATGGTCCGGCAAGGATGCGGGCGAGTTCGACGACGCGGACGCCTTTCAGCGGGGGCTCAGCCATAGATCACCGTGGTTGCCGCAATCACCTTGATTGCTGCGAAAGCAGAGCCTCTATCAAGCCCTGCAACGGCTGTCACGGCTCTTGCGATGGGCCAATCCCTTCAACCTTTCAGCACGCCGTCGGCCCAAGCCGCGAAATCGCCCATGATGATGTCGCGATTCACCTCGTTCAGACTTTCGTGGCGGGTGTCTGCGTAAACCTTTGAAACCAGATTCGAAAAGCCCATCTTGCGCATGCGATTGGCAAGATGGGTGATGCCTTTGCCATAGTCGGAAGCCGGATCCCTTTCGCCGCCCACGATGCTGACGGGGAGGTCGCGCCGGATGGCGGCAAAGCCGGCATCCTTGCCGCCGTTGAGCGCCATGCCGACGACGTCGCGCCACATCGATACCGAAGCATCCCAGCCGCAGAGCGGATCGGTGATGTATTTCGCCACTTCCGCCTCGTCGCGTGACAGCCAGTCGAATAATGTGCGGTGGTTGGGCACCGCCTTGCCCCAGGCCTGGAAGGTGAGCTTCGGCAGCAGGTGCGATGGCACGTCGGAGCCGAGCCGCATCCGTTCCCAGGCAAGGATGCCCAGCGCCAGCTGTCCGAGCAGGCCTTGGGAGAAATTGCCGTTCCAGATCGCGGCGGCATGAACGCGCGGCGAGTGGCGCAACAGGTAGTTCAGCGCCACGGAAGCACCCATCGAATGGCCAAAAAGGATGACGGGCAGGTTCGGCTGTTCGCTGGCGATCAGACCGTGGATGGCGTCGACATCGTCGATCACCTTGGCGGAGCCGTCCCTGTCGGCGAACCTGCCGAGCGGCGCGTCGGGGGCCTTGGTCGCGCCATGGCCGCGATGATCGTGGACATAGACGTGGAAGCCGCGTGAGCCAAGAAAATCGGCGAAGCGGGCATAGCGCGCGGCGTGCTCAGCCAGGCCGTGATTGATCTGGACAACGGCTCGTGGCCGGCCATCGGCTTGCCTGATGAAAAGATTGAGATCGGCACCGGTCGGCGAGGCAACCACGTGCTGCTGGCTGAATGACATGCCGCTCGGTCTCCAGGCTCTGGCCGCCGCCGTGGCGCCGGCCTTGTTTGCGCCGGCGCCGGTTTTGCGTCAATCCGCCTGCCTGCTTTTCGCAGACGATGTTTCTTGCGTTTGGCCAGCAAAATATCGCAATTCTGACATGGAGACAGCTTCAGTCTGTCGCCCACTTCTTCAACCGGGGATCTTCCATGCGCATTGGTGTCGTTTTCGGATTGGCCATGTTGGCGGCGTCGCTGGCTGGTGCGGCGCGTGCCGACGTCAAGATGAGCGGCACTTTCGTTGCCGACGCTGCCTGTCCGGCGACGCAAGCCATCAAGAACGGCAAGAACCCCGGCAATGTCTCGACCGATGCCGGGCAGGGCTACCAGCTGCTTGCCGGCAACAAGGATGCGCCGACGCACTACCTCATCCTGGTGCCGGGCGCCGATCCGGAGCGCCGCTGGGTGAAGGTCACCTGCGGCCATGTTTCTGGCAGCAGCGCGGCGACGGTGCCGGTCGCACCGGGCGGGCAAGGCAAGCCGGCGGCATCGGGAAAACCCGAATATGTCTTCGCGCTGAGCTGGCAGCCGGCCTTCTGCGAGACCAAGTCGAGCAAGACGGAATGCAAGGCGCAGAGTGCTGGTGATTTCGACGCCACGCATTTCACCTTGCACGGCCTCTGGCCGCAGCCAAGCGGCAATTTCTATTGCCAAGCGACGGCGAGCGACAAGGCCAACGACAATCCGGCCCACTGGAAGGACCTGCCGCCGATCAACCTGGACGCCAACACCCGCACGGAACTCGATCAGGTGATGCCGGGGACAGCTTCCAAGCTCGAACGGCATGAATGGATCAAGCACGGCACCTGCTATGGCAAGAGCCAGCAGGACTATTTCTCCGATGCGCTCAACCTGATGCGCGCGGTGAACAGCTCGCCGGTGCGCGATCTCTTTGCCAAGAACATCGGCGGCAAGCTGACGGCGGACCAGATTCGCGGCGCCTTCGACACTGCCTTCGGGGCGGGCGCAGGCGACCGCGTGCGCGTTTCCTGCGTCATCGATCCGTCGAGCGGCAGGCGGCTGATCGGCGAACTGACGCTCGGCCTTGCCGGCCCGATCGGCCCCAACAGCTCGCTCAAGGATCTGTTGCTGGCTTCGGTGCCGACCAACAAGGCCGGCTGCCCGACCGGCACCGTCGATGCGATAGGCTTCCAGTAAGTACAGGGTAGGTAAGCGCAGGCGGGACGCAGACAACTGGACTGTCGCGCCGTCAGGCGTTCGTCGGCAGAAGAAATCCTAGAACAGACTTAAATCCGCGCGGGCTTGGTCCACACAACGGCTGCGTCGTGGCCGCCCGGCTCGCCGACGACGCGATCGCGCCCGGTCGATTTCGCCTTGTAGAGGCGCTGGTCGGCAAGCGCGAACAGGTCGGCAAGGCAGCGCGTCGTTTCGCTGACGCTGGAAACGCCGGCGCTGACGGTCAGCTCGAACCGGCTGGTGGCGGCCGAGCCCTTGACCGCGGAGCGGATGCTCTCGCCAAACAGCCTGGCGACCGGGTGCGGACGCGAACTGAGGATGGCGAATTCCTCGCCGCCGATGCGGAACACCTGGTCCTCGGCGCGTGCCGCTTCGCCAAGCAGGGCCGCAACCGCTTTCAGCACCTTGTCGCCCTCGGCATGGCCGAAACGGTCGTTGATCGACTTGAAATGGTCGACATCGATGATCAGCAGGCTGAGCGGCTTGGCGGTGCGCAGGCTGACCTGGACGGCGGCTTCACCGTCGCTGTCGAAGCGACCCCGGTGCAGCAGGCCGGTCAGGCCGTCACGGCCGACATGTTCGACCAGCGCTTCGTAGCGTTCGCGATAGGTCAGCGTATCGAAGATATCGGTCAGCCCGCGCGGCGCCGCGATCTGGCGCTCCTCGAACCATTTGAGATAGGCCACGAGCATGGTGCTGAAGGTCAGCGCCGCCGCCATCTTGGCGACCCAGCCGCCGAAAAAGACCGCTATCGGCGCGCCGGCAACGAAATGCAGCGCGGTGAAGAAACCGGCCTGGTCGAAGGTCAGCACGCAAGCGACCGAGATCAGGATGCGCGCGAACTGTGCCTTGCGCAGGTAACGCCCGAGCTTTTCGTAGAGCAAAATGATCAGAATGGCGTCGACGAATAGTAGCGTCGTGCCCCACACCATCAGCCAGCCCATCTGGTCGATGAAGCCGATGTCGGGGAGCCTGCCGTCGGGAAGTGCCGCGATGACGTGCAGTCGCAGCACCAGCACCAGCCCGATCATCAGCGCATTGCCGAGCAGCAGGCCGTAGATCGGCTGACGCACGGTGGCGGCGTCCTCCTTCATATAGAGCAACAACAGCATGACCAGCTTGCCGGAAAACAGCACCGCCGAGCCCGGCGAGACCATGCCGAACGGCAAGGCGACGTAAAAGACGCTGGCGAGATAGGTTTCGAGAAAGTGCATGACGCCGAGCGCGCAGACGAAGACGCCGAGGCCAATGCGCTTCCTGAAGCGGAAAAGCGTCACCATGACGCTGAAGTAGACGACCGCTTCGGCAAGGAGCAGGAAACTGTTCAGCAATGCCGTCGATCCGATCTTTCTCCTGAAATCGCGACAAATCAGCGATTCCACCTCGAACCTGTTTTGACGCGGAAGGGTTAACCGGAGCTTTCAGCGCGCCCGGTAAGCATGGAAAACCTCAGCGCTTGGCGGACACTTCCGCGTGTGAGCGGCCAGATGCGGCAAAAGCGATTGCCGTTCGCCGCTGCATCGCCTACATAGCGGCCAACCTCCATTCAATTCGACAAATCCAGTCAGTTTTTTCAGGGAAAGCGCGCGTGGCACGCCAGTTCATCTATCACATGGCCGGCCTCAACAAGGCCTATGGCACCAAGAAGGTGCTCGAGAACATTCATCTGTCCTTCTATCCGGACGCCAAGATCGGCATCCTCGGCCCCAACGGCTCGGGCAAGTCGACGATTCTCAAGATCATGGCCGGGCTCGACAAGGAGTGGAACGGCGAGGCGTGGCTCGCCGAAGGCGCCACGGTCGGCTACCTGGCGCAGGAGCCAGCGCTCGATCCGAACAAGACCGTGTTCGAAAACATCATGGAAGGCGTTGCCGCCAAGACCGCCATCATCGAACGCTACAACGAACTGATGATGAACTACTCCGACGAGACCGCCGACGAGTCATCCAAGCTCCAGGACGAGATGGACAGGCTGAACCTGTGGGATCTCGAACAGCAGGTCGAGATGGCGATGGAAGCGCTGGGCTGCCCGCCCAAGGATTCGGAAGTCACCAAGCTTTCGGGCGGTGAGCGCCGCCGCGTCGCGCTTTGCCAGCTCTTGCTGCGCCAGCCCGACCTTTTGCTGCTAGACGAACCGACCAACCATCTCGACGCCGAGACCACGGCGTGGCTGGAAAAGCATCTGCGTGCCTATCCGGGCGCCGTGATGATCATCACCCACGATCGCTACTTCCTCGACAATGTCACCGGCTGGATCCTCGAACTCGATCGCGGTCGCGGCATTCCCTACGAGGGCAACTACACCAAGTACCTCGAAGCCAAGGCCAAGCGCCTGAAGCAGGAAGGCCGCGAGGACGATGCCCGCCAGCGCGCCATCGGCCGCGAGCGCGAATGGATCCAGTCGAGCCCCAAGGCTCGCCAGACCAAATCCAAGGCGCGTATCCAGGCGTTCCAGGACCTTTTGGACGCAGCCGACAAGCGGCGTCCGAGCGATACCCAGATCGTCATTCCGCATGGCGAGCGGCTCGGTAATGTGGTGATCGAGGCCGAAGGCCTGTCGAAAGGCTTTGGAGACACGCTGCTGATCGACAATCTGTCGTTCAAGCTGCCGCCCGGCGGCATCGTCGGCGTGATCGGCCCGAACGGCGCCGGCAAGACGACGCTGTTTCGTATGATCACCGGCCAGGAAAAACCCGATGCAGGCACGGTCCGCGTCGGCGAAACCGTGAAACTCGGCTATGTCGACCAGAGCCGCGATACGCTCGATCCGTCAAAGACGGTTTGGGAAGAGATTTCCGGCGGCGCCGAAGTGGTCAAGCTCGGCAAGTTCGAGGCCAATACGCGCGCCTATTGCGCGTCGTTCAACTTCCGTGGCGGCGACCAGCAGCAGAAGGTCGGCAACCTCTCCGGCGGCCAGCGCAACCGAGTGCATCTGGCCAAGATGTTGAAGACCGGCGGCAATGTGCTGCTGCTCGACGAACCGACCAACGATCTCGATACGGAAACGCTGGCCGCACTCGAAGACGCATTGGAAAACTTCGGCGGTTGCGCCGTCATCATCTCGCACGATCGCATGTTCCTCGACCGTCTGGCGACGCACATCCTCGCCTTCGAGGGCGACAGCCATGTCGAATGGTTCGAGGGCAATTTCGAGGATTACGAGCAGGATAAGATCCGCCGGCTCGGACCCGATGCCGTCAACCCGCACCGCATGACCTACAAGAGGCTGACGCGGTAAGGGGTTTTCCGGGCGGCGAATTCTCAAGAAGACATGAGGAGCTCACATGGCTGATTGGTCCGCCGCCCAATATCTGAAATTCGAGGATGAGCGCACGCGACCCGCGCGGGACCTGGTGGCGCAGGTCCCCGTCGACTTCCCGCGCCGGGTCGTCGACATCGGCTGCGGGCCGGGCAACTCGACCGAGCTGCTTGTCGAGCGCTGGCCGGATGCTGAGGTGAGGGGCTTCGACACCTCACCCGACATGATCGAGAAGGCGAGGGCGCGTCTGCCCGACGTCAACTTTGACCTGGCCGATGCCTCCAAATGGCAGCCGGCGGAGCCGGTCGACGTGATCTTCGCCAATGCGGTGTTCCAGTGGCTGCCCGAACATCCCGCGGTCTTCCAGCGGCTGATGGGCTTCCTCGCCCCAGGAGGCGCGCTGGCCGTCCAGATGCCCGACAATATGGGCGAGGACTCCCACCGCCTGATGCGGGAAACCGCCGCCGAAATGCCATTTGCCGAAAAGCTCAAGGGCGCGGCGCGCGGGCCGTTGCCGCCAGTGTCGCTCTACTATGACCTCCTGTCGCCGCTCAGCGATCGGCTGGACATCTGGCACACCGTCTACAACCATCCGCTTGCCGACGCGCAGGCGATCGTCGAATGGGTGAAGTCGACGGGCCTGAAGCCTTTTGTCGACCCGCTCGATGCGAACGAGAAGACACTGTTCCTCGACAGCTACACGGCCAAGATCGCCAGGGCTTATCCGAAGACGGCGGGCGGCAAGGTGCTTTTGCGCTTTCCGCGCATCTTCATTGTCGCCAAACGGGCCTGATTAGCCACGTTGCACGACGCCCGTTGCGGCCGCTTGACCGGGTTTCGCCGCCATGCGCATTTCATCTCGATGGGATCACAATGCCCGCGTGGCAGGGGTGGATAATGGCACTGAAAAAGATGCTTTTCGGCAGTAGCGTTTGTGCGGCGGCACTTCTGGCGTTCTCGATCTCGGCTGAGGCCAAGCGAGCGCGCTGCTTCACCAGCGACGACGGCTATTTTGCATGCAGCTACAGGGCGATCGATGATGCGGGCAGCTTCCGCATCTCGGCGCCGGGCTATCCGACCTATGTGCTGGAGATCGACGGGCCGGGCTTTGCCTATGGGTATGTTAATCTCGGCCGCCGCAATGTGCCGCTGCCGGGGCAGTTCGTGCGCAGCCGCGACGACGGCGCCTGCTGGAACAACCCGCAGACCAACACCAAGCTCTGCGCCTGGTGAAATCAGGCTTAAGTCGGCGTAAACCGCCGCGGTGAGAAAAGTGTTGCGCCGGAGCGTTCCGGCGCCCACATGAAGCCCGCAACGCCTGCGGATGGGACGGACTGGATATATGCATCGCGTCATCATCAGCGGCCTCGGCGTTGAAATCCCTGAAGCCAAGATCACCAATGAAGAGCTGGTCGCCAGCTTCAATGCCTGGGTCGACACGGAGAATGCGCGCCGCCTGGGCACCGACGAGCCGCCGTTGTCGAAATCGGATAGCGACTTCATCGTCCACGCCTCGGGCGTGCGCACCCGCCATGTGATCGAACGCGAGGGCATTCTCGATCCGACCCGGATGGCGCCGCGAATTCCGGCACGGCCTGACGATGCGCTGTCGCTCGAAGCCGAGTTCGGCATCGCCTCGGCCAAAAAGGCTCTCGACCATGCCGGGCTGAAGCCGTCCGATATCGACCTGGTGATCTGTTCGGCTTCGCATCACCAGCGGCCCTATCCAGCAATCGCCATCGAAATGCAGGAGGCTCTGGGGACAAAGGGCGCCGGCTTCGACATGGGGCTCGGCTGTTCTTCGGCGGCGGCAGCCCTGCACATCGCCGTCAACCTGGTGCGGTCGGGCGCGCACAAACGCATTCTGGTGACGACGCCGGAGATCATCACCGGCCATCTCAATTTCCGCGACCGGCAAACGCATTTCATCTTCGGCGACGCCTCGGTGTCGATGGTGGTCGAAGGCCTGGCCAAAGGCGACAAGCGGCCGGGGCGCTTCGAGGTGCTCGACACGCGCGTCTGGACGCAGATGTCGAACAACATCCGCACCAATCTGGGCTACCATACCCGCACCGCCCAGGATGATCCCTATATGATCAATCTGGAAGGCAATCTGATCAAGCAGGTTGGCAACAAGGTGTTCAAGGAAGTCACAGTCGCCGGGCAAAAATTCATCGTCGAATTCCTGGCCGAGCACGGGCTGACGCCGCAGGCGATCAGGCGCTTCTGGCTGCATCAGGCCAATGCGCGCATGAATGCGATGATCCTGAAACTGTCGTTCGGCCACGAGGTCGACCACGATCGCGCGCCGATGGTGCTGGAGCGGCTGGGCAACACGGCGGGCGCCGGCGCCATCGTCGCGCTGTCGGAAAACCACGCCGACATGAAACCCGGCGATTTCGGCCTGATCTGCGCCTTTGGCGCGGGGTATTCGATAGGCGGCGCGCTGTTGCGGATGCTTTGAGCTTGCCGTGTCAGGCTGGCGCGAATGGCACCAGCATGGGCACGCGAGCGGCATAATCATCATAGGCAGGGCCGAGTTCGACGCGCAGGAAGCTTTCCTCGAGCCTCGCTTTGACGACGATGCCGATGATCAGCAGCGCTGTCCCGGCTAAACCCCAGATCGTGCCCTTTGCCGACATGGTGGCGAGGATTGCCAACAGCAATCCGGTGTAGATCGGATGGCGGACGAGCCCGTACGGGCCGGTGTCGACGACACGGTGCCCGGCCTTGGCGGTGATGGTGCCCGACCACAGTCTGCCGAGATGCAGGCGCGCCCACCAGGCAAAGGCGATGCCGATGGCAATCAGGGCGACACAAATCCAGGCTTCGGGGAGGTTGGGCATCCACAGCCTAAGTCGGCCTTCATAGCCACGCGCAGGAATGAACAGCAGCACCGCGCCGACCAGCCAGAGAACGCGATAGCGGGCCTCCGCCCTGAATCCGGCGCGCTTCCGGGCAGGGTCGGACCATAGGGCGGCTGCGGCCCAGCTCGCCGCCCAGATCAACCAAAGCAACGTGATTGCCGTCACGGGTCGCACGATCAGCTCCGCAAACTGTCTGGACGCCACCATGAAACCGGCACCGCGCGGCGACAATGCGGCGCGAAATCGATGACAGGTAAGAAAAGCGTGATCGCGATCCTATCGGTGGTGTTGATCGGACGATCAGCACTTTCGACTGGACGCCGCGAAGCCCGCCCGGCTAACTCGCTGGATGACGAATGGAAAGAACGCCATGCTGGATCTCTTCCCCGAGGCTGAAAAGCCGGCCGAAATCATCCCCGCGCGAAAGCTTGCCGCCAAAGCGGCAGCGCTTTACCTGGCGCCGGCGGATCATTTTCAGACGCGCCCGGTGGACGAATTGCGGCTGGGCTTCGACGGCATATCGGGCGATTTTCATGCCGGATCGACACGGCGCTCCGGCGGGCGCGAGCCCTGGTATCCGCGCGGCACAGAAATGCGCAACGAACGGCAACTGTCGATCGTGGCGGCGGACGAGCTGGCGGTTGTTGCCGAACGCATGGGCCTCACCGAGATCAAGCCGGAATGGATCGGCGCCAATCTTTTGATCGAAGGGGTGCCTAACCTCTCCATGCTGCCTGCCGGCACGCTGCTGTTCTTCAAGGGCGGCGTCACCATCAAGATCGACGCGCAGAACGGACCTTGCCGCATCGCCGGCCGGTCGATCGCCGAGAATGCCGGAATGGCCGACGTAGAAGCCGGCGCGCTGTTGTTCCCCAAAATGGCGAAGCGGCTGCGTGGCGTCGTGGCCTGGGTCGAGAAACCGGGAGCGATCAAGGCCGGCGAGGAGATGTCGGTGCGGGTCCCGGAGCAGTGGATTTACACGGCATAGCCGCGCGGGTTCGCACCGTTCAGTACACCAAAGGCGGGGCCAAGCCGCCTTTTGAGGCGGCGTGGCAAAGCCGCCAAGCGTTAGCCCTTGCGGTTTTTCTTGGCGCCCTGCGCCAAGATGGAAACGTGATCCCATTTTTCCCAGGTGGCGATGCGGTTGGCGTATTCCTGTTTGATCATTGGCAGGCCGCCGTCGCCGAAGAACACCCGGAGCGGCGGTTCGGCGGCATCGACAATGGCCAGCATCGCAGGACCGGTGGCCTCGGGATCGCCGGCGACCGAATTGGCGCGGCGCTCGGCCATCTTGGCGCGGGCAGGCGCATAGGCCTCGATCGGTTGGGAGACCTTGGCCGACGGGCCGGCCCAGTCGGTGGAGAAGCCACCGGGTTCGACCAGCGTCACATGGATGCCGAATTCGGCGACCTCGATACTAAGCGACTGGCTGAAGGCTTCCAGTGCCCATTTCGAGGCGTGGTAGAGGCCGAGCGAGGCAAAGGCGTTGACGCCGCCGATCGACGAGATCTGGATGATGTGGCCGGACTGCTGCGCCCGCATGATCGGCAGGGCGGCCTGGGTGACCCACAGCGCGCCGAAGACGTTGGTTTCGATCTGGTCGCGGGCTTCCCGTTCGCTGACCTCCTCGATCGCGCCGAAATGGCCGTAGCCGGCATTGTTGATGACGACGTCGAGCCGGCCAAAGCGCTTGTGCGCTTCGGCGACCGCGGCATCGACTGCCCTCTTGTCGGTAACGTCGAGCTTTATCGTGGCGACGTTATCGCCATATTTCTCGACGAGATCGGCGAGCGTGCCGGCATCGCGGGCGGTCGCCGCGACGCGGTCGCCACGCGCCAATGCGGCCTCGGCCCAGACGCGGCCAAAGCCCTTCGACGATCCGGTGATGAACCAAACCTTGTTTGTCATGATGTGGAGTCCTTGCCCCTGCGGGCGTGATTTCGGGTGAAAGCGGAGGCTTCTCCGTTTTTTGGCATATACGGCTTAACCCGTTATTTTCCAGAGGCGAGGGGAAATCTTTTTGAACAAGACGCCCCTTGATCAGGGGTAATTCACCTGAGACGACCATGCCGGGTCGTCGTGCTTTTGCCAATAGAGCGCCTTCAGGCGGCTGGTGATCGGCCCGACCTTGCCGTCGGCGACCGGGGCGCCATCGATGACCGTGACCGGCATGATGCCGCCCGCGGTCGAGGTGATGAAAACCTCGACTGCCTCGCGCAATGCGGCGATGCTGACATCGGTAGCCGTGGCGGCAAGACCTGTCTCGGCGCACAGGTCGAAGACGGTGCGCCTTGTGATGCCGGGCAGCACGCCGATGGAAGGCGTCGACAGTTTGCCGTCCTTGACGCAGAAGACATTGAAGCCTGGACCTTCGGCGACGTTGCCGTTGAAGTCGAGAATTAACGCGGTCTCGGCGCCGCGGTCATAGGCATCGTAGAGGCCGCGCACCAGATCGAGCCAGTGGTAGTTCTTGATCGCCGGGTCGATCGAGGCCGGCGGAATGCGTACCTTGTCGCTGATGGCGACATGCAGACCGCGCTGCAACTGCTCGGCATTGGCGACCGAGCCGAACGGCACGGCGAACGCCATGAAGCGGTTGACCGCCTGGCGCGGGTCGCGGCTGAAGGTCGGGGAGGCGCCGCGCGTGCACAGCATTTCCACATAGGCGGCGCGATGACCCGACAGCGCCACGCAATTGTGCAGGATTTCGGTCACGCCGTCGCGGTCGAAGGGGATCTTCATGCGCAGCTTTTCCAACCCGCCGAAGAAGCGATCGAGATGCAAATCGAGGCGGAAGAAGCGGCCATTCCAGACATGCACGGTGTCGTAAGTGGCGTTGGAATGCAGAAAACCCCAATCCAGCACTGAGATCTTGGCCTGCGACATCGGCAGGTACTGACCGTCGAGGAAAGCGATCCCCTCGGGGTAGAAGTGCGGGTCGACATGGCGGTCGCCAACCACGGGCGGTTGCCTCTCGTCCTGTGTCGCCATCGTTTGGCTCATCGGAAGCCTCCTGTCGCACAAGGCGAGGTCAGCAGGCTATCCGCGTTGGGCAGAAGACATAGAGCCACCCGCCCGGTGCTGTTCGGCCTCCATGGCGATCTCGCCGATACATTGGATTGGAATTGCCTTACAATCGCGAGCTCTGAACGGGAGGGGAAGATGGGCAGGCTTGGGGCCGTCACAGCAGCCATGATGATGTTCGCTGCCGCGGGCGAAGCCAGCGCCCAGTGCGCGCGCGAAGGCGAGGACTTGTGCCAGGGCGGCCAGACTTATCGCTGCGAGAAAACCGGCAGCGAATTGACACCGATCTTCCAGAACCTGCCTTGCGCGGTGAATGTGCCGTCGCTGAGCGGCACCTGGGTCGGCAATGGCCACCAGAGCCCGGCGGGTGACGCCGGGGCCGACTGGCCGATCGCCATGACGATCAACGATGGCGGTGCGTCGATCGACTATCCGTCGCTCGGCTGCGGCGGATCGCTGTCGCAGACATCCAGGGACGACTCGTCAGCGGAATACCACGAGAGCATCACCTACGGTCAGGACAAGTGCATCGACGGCGGCAACATCACCGTCCGGTTTTTCAAGGGAGATCTGTCCTGGACCTGGGTCGGCCAGGCCGACGGCCAGCCCTACAATGCCGTCGCCGTGCTGACGCGGAAGTGACCGTGGTCAATCCTCCTCGTCATCCGCATCGAGCAGGCGTGTCGCGCGCCAGCGGGTGAGCACGATGTTGGTCTGATCGATGACGAAGAAGCGCGCCGAGTCGCGGTCATAGCCTTCGCTCAGCAGTTTTTCGTAGTCAGTGTGCACGTGGCGGATATGGGCAATGGTCGCCAGCCATACGGCGATGCCCGGCGGCAAGGTCTTCATGTGAACCGCGCCGGCGTCGGCCCGAATCTTCTCCATGTCGGCATAGGGCGCTAGCGGCAGAAGTACAGTGAGCGCCTTGGCGATGGCGCGGCGGCGGCCGGTCGGCGCCGTCATTGCCCAATCCGATCGGGCTCGTCGCGCCCTTCGATGGTCGCCTCCGGTATGGCGTCGGTCGAGGCGAAATAGGGTTTCAGGTCGATGACCGGTGTGCCGTCGAGCACGTCGATGCCGTCGAGATCGATGCGGCCGGTGCCGATGTCGAGCGCGACGAGCCTGGCCACATGCAGACCGATCGGGTTCGGGCGGGCAGGGGAGCGCAGAGAAAATACACCTTTCGCTTCAGCCGCATGGCGCGGTTTCTGCACAATCAAAGTCCTGGGCGCGTGATGCAGCCAGGACAGGATGATGACGTGGCTGGCGCGCTCCAGCCCCTGCAGGCCACGGCGATAGGGCGCGTCTATTGTCAGCACTGCCGGCTGTCCGGCCTCGCGCGCGCTGCGCATGTTCTTCGGGCATGTTTGGCGCGTCGTCCATGGCGAGGCGATGCGGCCGATGAAGACGATCCCGCCATCCGGCGACATCAGTGCCGGATCGTCTTCCAGCCTCTGCTCGCCTTCTCGCGTCTCGAACAGCTCACGCGTTTCGGTCATCCTGCTCTCATCTCGCATCTTCTTGTTCATGCTGTCGTTGTCCCAAAACCGCGGTCCACGTCTGGACCGCATGCATCGAGAAGTCGACGCATGCGGCATTTTCTTGTCCGGAAGCGACATAGCGCTTGCAAGGTTTTGAAAACCGACATAAACATATCTTTATATCTTTTCAAAGAGAATACGCTGATGCATGTCTCGCTCGACACCATGGTGGATACGTTGAAGGCTGCGGCCGAATCCAGCCGGCTGCGAATACTGGCACTGTTGTCTCGCGGCGACCTCACCGTTTCCGATCTTACCGAAATTCTCGGCCAGTCGCAGCCGCGCGTTTCGCGGCACCTGAAGCTCTTGCTGGAGGCCGGGTTGATCGGGCGCTACCAGGAAGGGTCGTGGGCCTTCTTCCGCCTGTCGGATGCGGATTCCGCGCGTGACTTCGTCATCGGGCTGGTTTCCGGCATTCGCGGCGCCGATCCGCAGGTCGAGCGCGATCTTGAGCGCCTGGCCTCGGTCAAGCGCAAGCGGCAGGACCGGGCGGTCGAGTATTTTTCCGTGAATGCGGCGAGCTGGGACCATATCCGCTCGCTGCATGTGCCGGACCGCGCCGTCGAAGCCGCGATGTTGAAGCTGGTCGGCAAGCGGCCGTTCCAGTCGATGCTCGATCTCGGCACTGGCACCGGGCGGCTGCTCGAAATCTTCTCGCCGCTCTATCGGCGCGGCGTCGGCATCGACATGTCGCGCGAGATGCTGACCGTGGCGCGCGCCAATCTCGACAAGGCCGGCGTTTCAAATGCGCAGGTGCGGCAGGGCGACATTTTCGCGCCGCCGGTCGAGCGCGATGCCTTCGATCTCGTCACCATCCATCAGGTGCTGCACTATCTCGACGATCCCGCCCGCGCCATCCATGAGGCGGCGCGGCTTTTGCGTCCGGCCGGGCGGCTGGTCATCGTCGATTTCGCGCCGCATGCGCTGGAATTCCTGCGCGACGAGCACGCGCATATGCGGCTCGGCTTTTCCGACCGGCAGATCGCCGACTGGTTTTCAGAAGCCGGCCTCGATCTCGAAGAGGCCCAGGAGTTCGAGCCGCGCGGCGGCAACGAGGCCAGGCTCACCGTGAAACTCTGGCTTGGCCGCGATCGGCGCCTGCTGATCGCCGATCCCTCCAGTGACACAAGGCAGGCCAAAGCGAATTCGATAGGGGAAATCGCATGAACCAGTTCCGCTTTTCCCGCCGCCCCGACATTGGTGACAAGGTCCGGGTTTCTTTTGAATTCTTCCCTCCGAAGACCGACGAGATGGAAGCAAGGCTGTGGGAGACGGTCACAAGGCTGGAGCCGCTGAAGCCGAAATTCGTCTCGGTAACCTACGGCGCCGGCGGATCGACGCGTGAGCGCACCGCCCGCACCGTAAAGCGCATCCTGACGGAAACCGCCATTCCTGCCGCGGCGCATCTGACCTGTGTCGGTGCAACGCGCGACGAGGTCGACGCGGTCATCCAGGATTACAAGTCGATCGGCATCAACCGATTCGTGGCGCTGCGCGGCGACCCGGCTTCCGGCGTCGGCGAATCCTATCGGCCGCATCCCGGTGGCTACGAGAATGGCGCGGAACTGGTCGCCGGACTTAAGGCAATCGCGAATTTCGACATCTCCGTTGCGGCTTATCCGGAAAAGCATCCGCAAAGCCCCGATTTCGCCACCGACATCGAGATGCTGAAACGCAAGGTCGACAATGGTGCGACGCGGGCGATTACCCAGTTCTTCTTCGACAATGATCTCTACGAGCGCTATGTCGAGCGCGTCCGCCGCGCCGGCATCTACATCCCCATCGTGCCGGGTATCCAGCCGGTTCACAGTTTCAGGCAGGTCGCGAACTTTTCCGCGAGGGCGGGGGCGCATGTGCCTGGCTGGCTGGCGGAGCGGTTCGAGGGCCTTGATCGGGACCCGCAGACGCATGCGCTGGTGGCGTCGGCGGTGGCGGCCGAACAGGTCATGGATCTGGTCGAGCGCGGGGTCGGCGATTTCCACTTCTACACCATGAATCGGGCCGATCTGGTCTTCGCCATTTGTCACATGATCGGCATCCGCTCGCACGAAGCAGAGGCGGCTGGCTCGGCCGCGGCTTAGAGCATGATCCCGAAAAGTGGAATCCGGTTTTCGGAAAAGATCATGCTCAAACCATGAGAGCCTCGAAGAAACGTTCGAAATGCAAAAAGGCCGGGTAAAAACCCGGCCTTTTCAATGGTTTGGACTATGTGGTGCTGGTTCTTCCCCGTCTTGGCGGGTCAGGGAAGAAAGCCCATAATAAGGGCTCCGATGAAGGCGAACGCAGCACAGATCATCAATGCGTTGATAGGCCTCGTAAGTCCCATGACATAGCCTCCTCTTAAAGAGCTATGCCTGAGAGTCTAGGTTCATTTGTGCCACAGGCAAGCAGAAAATGTGCTGCATTGCGACGCAATTGCTAGATTTGCGACCTGCCTTTTGCCGTTAAGCGTTGAAACTCCTAGGCAAAACCCGGCTTCAGACCTGTGAATAAAATATGGCGGTGGTGTGTCGCTGGCGTGTCATGGCAGCGCTACCGCTGCGAAAGTTGAATTCGACTTTCGCGATGCGGGGGCAATTAAGTGGCTGGAGCGTCCTTTGCGCGTCCAGTGGACGCGCGGCGCTTTAGCGTCGGCCAAGCAGACGCCCGTCGATGGTGACAAGGCCGAGCGCGATCAGCACCACGCCGCCGATTTCGAACAGCTCCAGCCGCTCGCCAAGGAACAGGAAACCGAGCAGCATGGCGCTGGCCGGCACGATGAGCGTGACCAGCGAGGCGTTTGTGGCGCCGGCCGAGGCGACGAGGTTGAAATAGAGGATGTAGGCGAAGGCGGTGGACAGAAGCGCCAGCGCCAACACCGCCGCCCAGACCGGCGGCGAGGCCGAGAACAGGCCCGATGGACCGTAGGTGAAGAGCACGATCGGGATCATGACGATGGTCGAAGCCGTCAATTGTCCGGTGGCGATGACCGGCGAGGGCACGCCCTTGAAACGGCGCGCGACCATCAGGGCAACTCCATAGGACAGCGAAGCGCCGATCAGCGCGAATTTTGCCCAGACCGGGCCGCCGAGCCCGGCAAGCAGGCCGGGGCCGATCATCACCGCCGTGCCGGCGATGCCGAGCGCAATGCCGGCCAGCTTGTTCCAGGAGAGCTTTTCGTCTGATGTCAGCACATTGGCGAGGACCAGCGTCCAGAACGGCGTCGTTGCATTGAGCACCGAGGCGACACCGGCGCCAAGCTCTGTCTGGCCAGCAAAGATCAGCGAAAAGGGTACGACGTTGTTGGTGAGCGCGAGCAGGAAGAACAGGCCTGCATGCGGAAGCGCAAGGCGGAAAGACGGGCCACGCAGGCCGAGATAGATCTGCAGCGCGATCGCGGCGATGGCGACGCGAAACAGCACCAGCACCAGCGGATGAAGCTCGGCCACCGCGATGCGGGCAAAGAAGAACGAGCCGCCCCAGATCGCACCGAGCAGCAAGAGCTGCCCCCAGTCCTTGAGCACCATCGGCCCGCGTGATGCTGATGTCGCGGCTATTGCCATGTGAGTCGCCCTCCCAGACGGCCTGAATGCCAGTCAGTCAGGCAGAAGCCATATTGGGTCCATAGACAAGGGCCACCCGAAACGTGATTGATGGCAAACGTTGCTGGCAAAGACCTAGCGCCGCTGCGTCAGCCGTACGAGACACAGAATTGTTTTCATTAGCCGCTAGCTTGGATTAATTGTGCGCAGCCGAGGTGAGGATTCGTCCATGCAGCGATTCGAGAATGCCCGCGAGGCGGCACGGGCGCTTCGCCCGGACGACCCCGTCTATTGCTTCCGCCCGCAGGTGCTGATGGCGGATGCCAGACAGTTCATGGGCATGTTCCCCGGCAAGACCGCCTATGCGGTCAAGACCAATGGCGAGCAGATCGTGCTGAAGGCCCTGGTCGAGGCCGGCGTCACCGCTTTCGACGTCGCTTCGCCTGGCGAGTTCGCCGCCGTACGCGCGGTCTCCGCCGATGCCGAAATGCTCTACATGCACCCGGTCAAAGCGCAGTCGGACATCAAGCTGGCGCTGGAGAAATATGCCATCCGTGTCATTTCGCTGGACCATGAGGACGAGATCACCAAGCTGACGCGGGTGGTGCGGGCTCTCGACATCGATCCGGGCTCGATCAGCGTGTTCGTGCGCATCCAGACGAAAGGATCGGCCGCCTACGAACTGTCGAAGAAATTCGGCGCGGGGCCGGCCTATGCCGTCGAGCTCGCCGAGCGGCTGAACCGCACCGGCTACAAGGTTGGCCTGTGTTTCCATGTCGGCAGCCAGATCGAGGACCCCGACACCTATGAGCGGGCGCTGGCTTCCGCCGACTGGGTGCGCAACCGGCTGACCTTCGATATTGCCGGGCTCGATGTCGGCGGCGGTTTCCCCGCCGAATATGGCCACGACCCCAATCGCAAGCAGATCGAAATGCCGTCGCTCGGTCAGATCATGTCGCGGCTGTCGGGCGATCTGAAAGAATATCAGTTCGACGAGATGCCGCTGGTGGCCGAGCCGGGCAGGGTGATCGTGGCGCGCTGCCTGTCGCTGATCGTGCGGGTGCTGCTGCGCAAGGGCAAGCGGCTCTACATCAATGACGGCATCTGGGCGTCGCTGTCGGATTCATGGACCGGCAAGATCACGCTGCCGGCGCGTTTCATTCCCGATCCGGCGATCCGCTCGCGCAATGGCGAGGAGAAGAACATCGTGCCGTTCAAGGTCTGCGGCGCGACCTGCGATTCCGTCGACATCCTGTCGCGGCCGTTCTGGTTGCCGGAGACGGTCGACACCGGCGACTGGATCGAAATCGGCCATATCGGCGCCTATTCGCTGTCGCTGAGGACCCGCTTCAACGGCTTTTACCCCGACACCTTCGTCGAGGTGACGACGCCGTTCGACGAAGGCGATGCGCCGCAAGGGTTTGCGAGTTTGGAGACGATGGCGGATTGAGGGGAATAGAGTGGCGGCAGTCACTGCTTCGGGCTGGTTTTTCCAACTGCCCTACGCCCTACAATTTCCCCAAAAGCTCCGGTGTCGGCCAGCCGTCCACGGCCATGCCGAGCCGCATCTGTTCCTTGCGGATGGCTTCGCGTGTGTTGGTGCCGAGGATGCCGTCGACCGTGCCGACATCGTAGCCCCGGGCTTCGAGCTTGGTCTGCAGCGCCTTCATCTGCTCGTTGTTGAGACCGGTCTCGGGATTGCGCGGGTCGAACTGTTTTGCGCCCGCCAGCCGGGCGGCAAGGTTTGCAGCGGTCAGCGCATAGGTGAAGGACTGGTTCCACTCGAGATAGACGTCGAAATTGTCATAGGCGAGGAAGGCGGGGCCCTTGCGGCCCATGGGCAGCGCCAGGCCGGCCTTGAGGCCGTTGTCGATAAGCGGCGTGCCGTCGGGGTTGGTGACGCCCCATTGTGCCCATTGCGACAGCGGCAGCTTGTTGGTGCGGCCGGTCTGGTCCCACGGCATGTCTTCGGGGACGCGTACTTCCTGGATCCAGGGCTCATCGCGTTTCCAGCCGCGCGACAGCACCTTGTTGGCGGTGGTCATGATCACGTCCGGCACGCTGCCGCGCAGGTCGACCTTGCCGTCGCCGTCGCCGTCGACGCCGCGCGCCAGGTAGTCGGAAGGCAGGATCTGCGTCTGGCCGATCTCGCCGGCCCAGGCACCCCTGACGTCGGCCGGCACGACGCCGCGATCGATCAATTGCAGAAGCGGTATCAACTGAGGCCGGAACAGTTGGGGGCGGCGGCAATCATGTGACAGCGTCACCAGCGCGCTCAGTGTGTGGAAATCGCCCTGCACGGCGCCGAAATCGGTCTCCAGCGCCCAGAAGGCGGCGATGATCGGCGCCTGGACGCCGAACTGCTGGTCGGCACGGGCGAAGACGTCGGCGTATTTCTTCAGGTTTGTCGCACCTTGCTTCAGCCGATAGGCCGAGATCATGCGGTTGGAGAATTCGATGAATGTCTGGGTGAAGACGCCCTGGGCGCGGTCACGCGCCAGAACCTTGTCGTCTATGGTGGCATCCTCCAGCGCGTCGAGACCGACGGGGCCGACGCCAGCCGCCTTGGCTTCCACGGCCACGCCTTGCTTCCAGGTTTCGAAGTCGCCGCCGCATTCCTGCGCCATCGCCGGCCAAGCTGTGACGCACAGGAACAGCGCCGCGAGGGCTTGAGAACGCAGTCGCATCAGCTTCCTTTCGACATTCAGATTTCCAGGGCGTCCTTGCGCGTCCATCGGGGCGCAGAGCTCTGGAGTACCGGCGATTGCAGACTTTACCGCTGGCTGTGTCGAAAAGCAGGCGGCAGGCTCGGTGTCAACGGTTCTTCTGTCTTAGCCTCTCGTTGCAGCCGACTTCGGTGCCGTTGAACGGGAATTCTGCCGGAGTGATTTGATCCAAGGTGGTGCTGCCGTTGAACCTGACATCAACGGGTGTTCTGCCGCAGCCATTTGTTCCAGGCGGCTTCACTGCCATTGAAAACGTTGATGTCGGCCTTGCCCGGCATGCCGGGAATGATGCCGGTTCCGGTGTACTGCCAGAAGGTGAAGGGGTGGCTGCCGTATTTCTCGCGCGGATGGCCGGCGACGGAGCGCAGCCAATAGGGATAGCCGCGGAAGCTCGACAACTCGTTGTCGTCGAAGAAGTCGACCGAGGTGTAGATGATCGGCTTCTTGCCGTAGTGCCGTTCAACGATTTCGAGGAAGGTGCTCATCTCCGCGCGCACCGTGGCTGCGTCGGGACGCAGCTTGCAGGTCGGCGATTGCGGGTTCCATTCCATGTCGAGAACCGGCGGCATCGCCGAGCGATCGACAGGGACGTTGCGAATGAACCAGCGCGCCTGCACGGCAGCGGGGGTGCAGAAATAGTAGAAATGGTAGGCGGCTCGCGGAATTCCGTTGGCCTTCGTGCGCGCCCAATGCTCATTGAAATACTCGTCGAAACGGTCGCCGCCCTCGGTCGCCTTGATGAAGGCGAAGGAGATGCCGCTGGCCCTGGCTGCCGGCCAGTCGACCGAGGTCTGGTATTTGGAGACATCGGTGCCGTGAACGGCATAGTTCCAGGGCGCGCCGCTGTCCCATTCATGCGGCTTGGAGTCCTCGAAGCGCGGCGCACGCACGGCGACCGTCGGGCTGCTGGAAGCGGACGGCGACAGCGGCGACAGATCGTCGACGGTCGAGCAGGCGCCAAGCAGCGTCAGCATGATGAGGCCCGCGAACCGGCGCATCGCTTCTCCTGGGCCGGAATCAGCCGGCCGCTGATGGGTTCTGTTGCGGGTGGCCCCCTCGAATGGCCTTATCGAGCGATCGCCCCACAGCATCGCCCGTATATCCTGTGATCGCCGATCATGGTTGATATCAGGTTGATGGCGCTCGACAAGCACAGCGATTTGCTGAAGCAATGGCGGCAAATCGATGGCATCGGGCGGAACTCCGCTCGAACGAGGGTGAAAAATGCGGTTTGTCGTCAGGATCGTCAAATGGCTGCTTGGCCTGATCGCACTGGCGGTCGCCGCGCTTTTTGCCTGGCTTTACGTCGCGCCCCCGGAATTGATCCGCGTCGGCTCGGGCTACTCGGCCAAGATCGTCTGTTCGAACGTCTTCATCGCCGGCCGCGACGCCAATGAGGTGCTCGCCGTCGACGTGCAGGCGCCCGGGCACCCACTGCTGCGGCTGATGCGGGTCTCGGTGGACAAGAACAGGGGAACGGTCTCAGCCGGCCTGCTTGGCTTCCTCGGCAAGAGTGTCGCCGTCGCCCGTGACGGGCTTGGCTGCGCGTCGGTTCCGGACGGCGATGTCGGCAAGGTACGGCGCACGGCTATCCATGCCGAGCCTTCGGCGGTCAGCCGGGACGCGCTGTGGCCGGAAGGCGAGCGGGTCGAGGCGTCGCAGGACCCCGTGATTGCCAAGCTGCTGGACGATGTGGCGCTAAACGGCACCGGCATGCGCGCGGTGGTGGTGGTCAAGAATGGCCGCGTCGTCGCCGAGCGCTATGGCGATGGCTTTTCCGACAAGACGCCGCTGCTCGGCTGGTCGATGACCAAGACGGTGAACGCCGCCATCGTCGGCACGCTGGTCAAGGACGGCAAGATGGCCATCACCGACAAGGGGCTGTTCGCGCCGTGGAAGGCGGATGGCCGCGCCGCGATCAGCCTTGCCGACATGCTGGCGATGTCGAGCGGGCTGGAGTTCAACGAGGATTATGGCGATGTCGCCGACGTTACGCGCATGCTCTACCTCGAGCCAGACATGGCGGACTTTGCCGAAGCCAAGCCGCTGGCGACCGAGGTGGGCAAGGTGTTTTCCTATTCGAGCGGCACGGCGGTGATGCTGTCGCGCCTCTGGCAGGACGCGATCGGCGACAAGGCCAAGGCGCTGACGTGGCCGCGCACCGCCCTGTTCGAGCCGCTTGGCATGCACAGCGCGGTGCTCGAGACCGATGAGCAAGGCACTTTTGTCGGCTCGTCCTATCTCTATGCAACCGCGCATGACTGGGCGCGCTTCGGTCAGTTCCTGCTGCAAGGCGGGGTGTGGAACGGCAACCAGATCCTGCCGGCCGGCTTCGTCGACTGGATGCGGGAGCCGGCATCCGCGTCGAAAGTCTACGGCAAGGGCCAGTTGTGGATCGAGGCCCCGGGCGATGAGGAAAACCCCGGTGCCGGCGTTGCCGCGGGCCTGCCCAAGGACATCTACTGGATGGAGGGACATGACGGGCAGACGGTCGCCATCATTCCCTCGGAGCAACTGGTGGTGGTGCGGCTCGGGCTAACGCCGGCCAAAATCGGCTACCGGCCGCAGACGATGGTGGGAGCGCTGGTGAAGGCGCTGCATTAGACTAGCGCGCAGCAACTCTTGTCTATGCAGCTGTCGCCAAAGGCTTGGCGCGATCAACCCGCGCCCGCTCGTCGGGCGAGTTCATGACCTGCCAAAGATCGCTGCGGCGCTGGACGTTCAACCAGAAGTCCGGGCTGTTGCCGAATACCCGCGCCAGAATGAGCGCGGTCGCCGCCGTCACGTTGCGGCGGTCGTTGCACAATTCGTTCACATGCTTGCGCTGGACCCCCATCGCCTCGGCCAAAGCCGCCTGCGTCAGGCCAAGCGGCTGCATGAATTCTTCCGTGAGAATTTCGCCAACCGTTGCCGGCTTGCGTGCGGTCATCAACATGTTCTCACCTCACTTATAGCTGTGGTCGTCGAGATAGATGTCCGACGCCTCACCGCGGCCGCCGTCCCAGCGGAAGATCAGCCGCCATTGCTTGTTGACGCGTATTGAATGGAAGCCATCGAGATTGCCGCGCAGCTTCTCGAAATGGTTGCTGGGCGGCACACGCAAATCCTGATCGATCATCGCGTCGTCAATCATCTGGAGCTTGCGGAACAAACGGCTTTCGAGATCGGACGGAATGTTGCGAGAATGTGTGTCTTCCACGAAGAAGGCCCGCAGCCATTCATCCCTAAAGCCGGTGATCATCACATGCTTCCATGCATGTGAGGTAGTGTACCGCTCTCGGGGTCATAAGGCAATGTTGATTCAACTGATCGTGGCTGCTTCGCCCTCACATGCCTTTCCTACGCAATATTCAGGAAGCGATCTTGATAACCGCCAGCCAGGCATAACCGCGATAAAGTGTGCGGAAACGGAAGCTTGCGCCGGTTCGCCGAGATTCCGATTCCAGCACTTCGCGCAGTGATTCACGCGGCGAAACGTGGAATTTCTTCAGCCAGCCGCGCAACAAGGTCCGGAACCAACCCGGCAGGCCTTCCTGCTGGCCGAAATCGACGATGTGCAGCGAACCGTTCGGTGACAGTGCGGCAAGTGCCGCCGACACGGTTTTTTCCCAGTCGGGGATCATCGATAGCGAATAGGACACGAAGACGCGATCGAAGCATTCGACATCGAAGAGTGCACCGGCATCGAAATCCGTGGCGTCGCCCCTTGCCAGCATGACGCGGCCGGATAGGCCCTCGCGGCCGATCGCTGCGCCGGCCGTTTCCAGCATTTCGGCTGAGATATCAAGGCCGTACAAGTGGGCACCGGGATGGCGGCGCGCTGCCAGGATGATGTTGCGGCCGGTGCCGCAGCCGAGTTCCAGCACGGTGCCGCCGGCCGGCACGTCGAGCCCGTCGATCAGCCGGTCGCGGCCAAGAAGGTAGTATTTGCGGGTTAGGTCGTAGATGTGGCGCTGCCAGCGGTAGACGCCGTCCATCAGTTCGGCATGGCTGGCCTTGAATTCGGGGCTGGCCGGCAGCTCGGTGGTGCTCATGCCGCGCGCTTCACGTACAGGTGGAAGCCGCCATAGATGGCCGAGCGGTCGCGGGCCGAGAATTCCCGCGAAGCCTCGTCCTGATAGTCCCACTGGTCAAGCAGCGAGCTGGAGACGCGGCCCGGCAACAGGCTGGGCTCGGCGGCGGTGCGGAAGATGACGCGGGCGCCGGCCGATGCCGTGCGGGTGATTTCCGACCACAGCGCGTTGAGCTGGTCATCGGTCATCCAGTCCTGTGCGTCGAGCAGAATGAAGCGGTCGACGGAGCCTGCATCCTTGCCGGCAAGGAATTCTATCAGATTGGCATGGTGGATGGCGACGCGGTCGATATTGCCGCGGATGGTGTTGTAATTCTGTTTCTCGAGATAGGCGGGCAGGGCGGCCTCGCCGGGGTTCGGATAGCGCCGGGCGAAGGCCTGCCAGGCGAAATAATTGTTCTCCAACGGAAAATCGCAAGCGAGCTTTTCCAGCCGGGCTTTCAGCACACTGGCCATGGTGCCGTCACCGGAGGTGATCAGCGAATCGTACTGCGCCGGTGGAATGCCGAGGCCGAACAGCGAGGCCTTGCGCGATGTCGCCCATTTCAGCAGCGGTTTGTCGAAGACCGGCGCCAGCTCCTCGTTGAAGAAGCGGCGCTGCTCGCCGATGTTGCGGGCCTGCATGATTCCGGCAGGATCGACGCCGAAGAACTTTGCCGTGCGGTGTCCCATGGCGATGAACAGGCCAAGCAGGCCGGTCTGGTAGAAATTGCGATCGAAAACACCGATGCGACGGCGGCCACGCCAACTGCGGCACTCCCAGTAGTGACGGCTGACCGGGTCGAGATGCGGCGCGATGAAACGGTCGTAGGCTGCCGAATTGTGGCTGGTGTCGGCGGCGCCGAAGAAGCGGAACAGGTCACCCTGCGAAGGCAAATGGCGCACTGCCTCCAGTTTCATGCGGTTCAGCGCGATGTGCGCGGCGTTGAGATCGACTGCGTCGACTCGTGCCGGCGAACGGGTGAGGTAGGCCAGGATGTTGCAGCCACCCGAGGCGATGGTGACGACGCGGTGGCCCTGGCCAAGCTGCATCGCCTCCATGTCGACGTCGGGGTCTTCCCAGATCTGCGGGTAGACGAGGCCGGAAAACAGGAAGGCGAACAGCCGCTCCGAAATGCCGGCCTTCGACAGCGGGCGGTTCTGGTAGACGGCCTTTCCAACTTCCTTGCCGCGGCGAAAAACCAGATCTGCGGAAACATCCGTCATGGCAAGGTGATTCCCCATTTGCTTTGTCGCAAGCGGGTAGCGCAGGGTCATGACAGGCCGGTGACAGCCTGTTGAGGCCTCCTTACAGCTTGCCAAATCCGCCCGGCGTCGGCGTCGTCAGGATGACGGCGTCGCCGGCCTGCAGCACGGTCTGGTCGCAGGCTTTCAGCATTTCAATCGTGCCGTCCTTGCGGCGGACCTTGGTCGAACCGACCTCGCCATCGCCGCCTCCGTCCAGCCCTTTTGGCGGCCGGTTGCGATGCGAGGAGAGGATCGCGCATTCCATTTTCTCGAGGAAGCGGATGGTGCGCCTGGTGCCGTCGCCGGCGTTCCATTTGCCCTTACCGCCGGAGCCTTCCCGGATGTTGAAATCCTCGAGCAGGACGGGGAAGCGCAGTTCCAGCACTTCCGGGTCGGTGAGGCGCGAATTGGTCATGTGGGTGTGGACGCCGGATGTGCCGGCAAATCCGCGCCCCGAATTCATGTGCCCGGCCGGGGAGCCGGAGCAGATCGTCTCGTAATACTGATATTGCTTGTTGCCGAAGGTGAGGTTGTTCATCGTTCCCTGCGCATTGGCCATCGCGCCCATGGCGCCGAACAGCGCGTTGGTAACGTGCTGCGAGGTCTCGACATTGCCGGCGACGACGGCGGCGGGGTAGGCGGGTTTCAGCATGCAGCCGTCGGGGATGATGATGTTGATTGGCCGCAGACACCCGGCATTCATTGGGATCATGTCCTCGACCATGACCCGGAACGCATAGAGGACAGCCGCGCGGGCGACCGGCTCCGGCGCATTGAAATTGTTCTTCATGACAGGCGACGTGCCGGTGAAGTCGACCGTTGCCTCGCGCATTTGCCGGTCGACCGTGATCTTCACCTTGATGACCTGGCCGGTGTCGGTCGGGTATTCGTACTGCGAACTGTCGGGTAGCCGCTCCAGCACGCGGCGCACGCTTTCGGCGGCATTGTCCTGGACATGGCCCATATAGGCCTCGACGACATCGAGGCCGAAATGCGTGACCATTTTGCGCAGTTCCGCGACGCCCTTCTCGTTGGCGGCGATCTGCGCCTTGAGGTCGGCGATGTTTTGGTGCGGGTTGCGGGCCGGGTAGCGGTGGTCGGTGAGCAGCGTTTCCAGCTCCTTCTCGCGGAAGCGGCCACGATCGACGATGCGGAAATTGTCGAACAGCACGCCTTCCTCGTCGACCGTGGTGGCGAGCGGCGTCATCGAGCCGGGTGCCGTGCCGCCGATATCGGCATGATGGCCGCGCGAGGCGGCCCAGAAGAGGATGTTCTGCTTGATATCGTCGAAAACCGGCGTCACGACAGTGATGTCGGGCAGATGCGTGCCGCCATTGTAGGGTGCGTTGAGGGCAAAGACGTCGCCGGGGTGGATGTCGCTGGAATTCAGCCGAATGATGGTTTCCACCGAACGGTCCATCGAGCCTAGATGCACCGGCATGTGCGGCGCATTGGCGACCAGTGCGCCGGTGCGATCGAAGACGGCGCAGGAAAAATCCAGTCTTTCCTTGATGTTGACGGAATAGGCGGTGTTCTGCAGCGTCACGCCCATCTGTTCGGCGATCGACATGAACAGGTTGTTGAAGACCTCCAGCATGACCGGGTCGGCCTCTGTGCCGAGCGCTGCCTGCCTGCGCTTTTTCTCGACGCGGCGCAGGAGCACATGGTTCTTGGCGGTGATTTCGGCCTGCCAGCCCGGCTCGATGACGATTGTCTGGTTCGGCTCGATAATCAAGGCAGGACCCGCAACCCTGTTTCCCGGCTTCAGCGCCTCGCGGCGGAAGATGCCTGAAGCGCGCCACTCTCCCTCAGTGAAGATTTCGCGGGACTGCGAAGGGCCTACGGCAAGGTCTTCGGTTTGCGATTCACTTTCGTCGCGGCCGCTGCCGCCGGTGTCGGTGCCTTCGACGCCGATGGTCTCGACGATCATCGGCTTGTCGTCATACACGAAACCGAACTGCGCCTTGTGAGCGATTTCGAAATCGCGCTTGGCCTGGAAAATCGAGTCTGCCTCAAAATTCACCGGCAGTGTCGTGTCGGTGCAGTCATAACGAATGTGCAGCACCGGCTTTGCTGCGACCGCATCCTCCGCGATGCCTTGCGCCGCGAGTTCTGCCACAACGGCCTTTCTCAAGATGGCGATGAGGTTGCCGATCTCCGTTCTGGACTCTTCGTCAAGCGGCTTGAGCAGCGCCTGCTGGCGCGAGGCAAAGACCGAGGACAGGCCGATGCCATAGGCCGACAGCAGGCCGGAGAAGGGATGGATCAGGACCGCCTCCATGCCGAGCGCGTCGGCGACCAGGCAGGCGTGCTGGCCGCCGGCGCCACCGAAGCAGTTCAGGAGATATTCCGTGACGTCATAGCCGCGCTGGACGGAGATCTTCTTGATGGCGTTGGCCATGTTCTCGACGGCAATGGTGACGAAGCCTTCGGCGACGGCCTCGGGCGTGCGGCCATCGCCGATTTCGGCGGCAAGTGCCGCAAATTTTGCCCGCACCGTCTCGACATCGAGGGGCTGGTCCTGGCCGGGTCCGAAAATGGCCGGGAAGAAATCGGGTTGAAGCTTGCCCAGCATGACATTGGCGTCGGTGACGGCGAGCGGGCCGCCGCGTCGGTAGGCGGCAGGGCCGGGATTGGCGCCTGCGGAATCCGGTCCAGCCCGGAAGCGGCCGGCCTCGTAATGCAGGATCGAGCCGCCGCCGGCGGCGACGGTGTGGATGCGCATCATCGGCGCGCGGATGCGCACGCCGGCGACTTCGGTGTCGAAGGCACGCTCGTATTCGCCGTCATAATGGGCGACATCGGTGGAGGTGCCACCCATGTCGAAGCCGATGACCTTGCCGAAACCGGCGAGCTTGGCCGTTTCGACCATGCCGACAACGCCGCCGGCCGGCCCTGACAGCAGCGCGTCCTTGCCCTGGAACATGTCGGCGGCGGTGAGGCCGCCCGACGACATCATGAACATGAGGCGAGGGCTTTCCCTCCCCCTCGAGGGAAGGGTGGCGCCAAAGTCGCCGGGTGGGGTCGGATCGACTGGGTTCGAGGCCCCGGCGGAGCCTTCTGATAGGACCCCCTCTGGCCGCTTTGCCGACTGCCCTTCGCTATGGCTACGGGCGTTCGTCGCTGAAAAAGCCAAATCGTTGGCGTTTTCTCGGCCTCCGGCCGATCGCTCCTCACCCCCCACAAGGGGGGAGATTGGCGCCGCGCCCAACTCTCCCGCCACCCTTTGTACATATCTCGACAGGATCGGCGACAGATAGGCGTCGACCACCGTGGTGTCGCCGCGGCCGACCAGTTTGATCAGCGGCGAGACTTCATGGCTGACCGAGACCTGGCTGAAACCAAGTTTGCGGCAGACTTTTGCCACCGCTTTCTCGTGGTCGGGATATTTCCAGGCATGCATGAAGACGATGGCCACGGCGTCGATGCCATCGGCCCTGGCCTGTTCGATCGCCGGCCGGCAGGCGGCGATGTCGAGCAATTGTTCGACGTAGCCGTCGGCGCGCACGCGCTCGTTGATTTCGATGACGCGCTCGTAGAGCTGCTCGGGAAGGATGATCTCCTTGGCGAAGATGTCCGGGCGCGCCTGATAGGCGATCTTCAGCGCATCGCGAAAGCCCTTGGTGATGAGCAAAAGCACGCGGTCACCCTTGCGCTCCAGCAGCGCATTGGTGGCGACCGTGGTGCCCATCTTGATGTCGCCGATCAGGCCAGGCGGGATCGCGTCGCCGGCGGACAAGCCGAGAAGGTCGCTAATGCCCTGGATAGCGGCATCGGTATAGGCTTCAGGATTTTCGGAGAGAAGCTTGCGGGGATGCAGCCCGCCTTGCGGGTCGCGGCCGATGACATCGGTGAACGTGCCGCCACGATCGATCCAGAAATCCCACTTGGTGGTCATGCGGCAAGCTCCCGGCATTTGGTCGATGCAATCTGTTAGTTCGCAATGGCTTGGCCGGCAACGGCCATGCGCACGATGTTACATGCGGACACGCAACGTTACGAAACTCATGGCTATCTGATGCATTTCCTCTTCGAGCGTTCACTGTAACGTGAGCGTCTGTTAAAGGAGAGATGTTATGAAAAAGCTCATTCTTGCGTCCGTTTCCGCGTTGGCCTTGCTTGGCGTTGCCGCCTGCAGCGACAGCGGCACGGATAACACCACCACCCAGAGCACCAACCCGCCGGCAGCCGAACAGCCGATGAAGCCGGCCACGCCTGATGCACCGAAGCCTACCGAACCGGCTCCGGCAACACCGGCTCCTGCGCCTGCGCAGTAGTTGCGTAAGCGGTACTTCGTTTGATGAATGAGAAAGGCCGGCTCACGTCGGCCTTTTTCATACTGTCCGAGCGCCGCGGTCGTCAGCGTCGGACCGATTTGTCGTAAGGCCTGCGGCACTGTCCCGGCTTGATAGCGGGGGGCGGTGGCACTAAGAAGCAGGCCATGTCGATTTGGGATCGCCTCGGCGAATTCATCACCCGCGTTTCATCTTCAGCCTCGTCGGGTGTCGCCGACGTCGTCGAGGCCGTGCGCACGGTTTTCTCCGGCGATGCGGATCTGCGCCGGCGTGTCGCCTTCTCGGTGGCGATGATCGCGCTGTCGGCCAAGATGGCCAAGGCCGATGGCATCGTCACCCAGGACGAGGTGCGCGCCTTCCAGGAAATCTTCGAGGTGCCGCCGAAGGAAACGCGCAATGTAGCGCGGCTGTTCGATCTCGCTCAGCGCGACGTGGCCGGTTTCGAGACCTATGCAGAGCGGATGGCGCAGATGTGCGGTTCCGGGCATTCCAACTGCGTGATGCTGGAAGACATACTCGACGGCCTCTTCCACATCGCCAAGGCCGACGGGCTAGTGCATGAGCACGAAGGCCTGTTCCTGCACCGGATCGCCGAGATTTTCCGCATCGACGAGGCGCATTACGAGGCCATCATGGCGCGGCACGTCAATCTGGGCGCCGGGGATCCCTATGTCGTGCTTGGCATCGAGCGCGGCAAGCCGTTCGAAGAGGTCAAGAAGCGCTATCGCAAGCTGGTTTCCGACAATCATCCGGACCGGCTGATCGCGCGCGGCCTGCCGCAGGAATTCATCAAGATCGCGACGACCAGGGTGGCGGCGATCAATGCCGCCTATGAGATGATCGAGCGGGGCCTGCGCCACGCATGAGCGGCTTCCTGCCCGACGAGCCACGCGCCGAGGTCAGGGTATCGCCGAATTTCGGTCCGCGGCGCGAGACGCTCAAGCCTGATATGATCGTGCTGCATTACACCGGCATGGCGACCGGCGTCGGGGCCGAAGCGTGGCTGTGCGATCCGGCCAGCGAGGTCTCGTCGCATTATCTCGTCCATGAGAATGGCCACATCGTGCAGATGGTCAGGGAAAGCGACCGCGCCTGGCACGCCGGCAAGAGTTCGTGGTTCGGACGCGCCGACATTAATTCCTGTTCGGTCGGCATCGAGATCGTCAATCCGGGACATTCGCTGGGCTATCCCGGTTTCCCCAGGCGGCAGATCGATGCGGTGATCGGGCTGTGCAAGGGGATCGCCGGTCGGCATTCGATTGCCGCCGAGCGGGTGCTGGCGCATTCCGACGTGGCGCCGGGGCGCAAAGTCGATCCGGGCGAGAAGTTCCCGTGGCGGACGCTGTTCGATGCCGGTGTTGGCCATCTCGTGGCGGCCGCGCCCGTCCGGCGAGGAGCCACGCTGACAGTTGGCGACACCGGCGGCGATGTCGAGGCGTTGCAGTCGATGCTGGCGCTCTACGGCTATGGCGTCGAGATATCGGGTATTTTCGACCGGCAGACGGAGATCGTCGTCGAGGCCTTCCAGCGGCATTTCCGGCCGCGCAAGGTGGATGGCGTTGCCGATGGCTCGACGCTGCGGACGCTGCAAAGGCTGCTTGCTTCCGTCAGGTCCTGACTTCCGGAGGATCTCTACCAAGCAACCTCTTCCAGTCCTTAAATTACAAGCTGTCATTCAAAGTGAATTGCCTGGCCTTGTTTGACACCAATTCGAGCGTCAAACGGCTGACGTGCAGATATCGGACCCCCAGCCCCCGGAGCTATTCCGATATTGATTAGGCGTTGCTGCGTGAACATCTTCATGCGGCTCAGACAGAACAGGATCACATGCAGAAATTGACCGTTTTAACGGCAGCTCTTGCTGCTGGCGCAATGACTTTTGCCTTCAGTGCCGCACATGCCGCCCCACTCAGCCCGCGGGCCGACCAAGGGCTTGTCTTGGCATCCGCAAAAAGCGGCAAGGCCGCACTGGCAAAAAGCGGCAAGGCAGGCCACGACGCCAAGGCGACGAAGCGGGCTTCCGCCAAAGCGGAAAAGGCAAGCTGGTCCAAGCCGAAGAAATCCACCAAAAGGCAGACGAAGCGTGGCCGCAGGACCGTCGACATGATGGCAACGGCGTCGATTGGAGCCCGGAACGCGGCGGCATCGACGGCCGCAGTGGCCAGCACCGGCCAGTATTCCGCAATCGTGGCCCGCTATGCGGCGATCGAAGGCGTGCCCGTGTCGCTCGCCACGGCGGTCATCAAGATCGAGAGCAACTACCGGCCTAACATCGTCGGCAGCGCCGGCGAGATCGGCCTGATGCAGATCAAGCCGGCGACGGCGCGGATGATGGGCTACAATGGTTCCGCCAAGGGCCTGTTCGATCCCGACACCAACATCAAATACGGCATGAAATACCTTGCCATGGCGCGGAATCTCGGCGGCGGCACGACCTGCGGCACGATTCTGAAATACAATGCTGGACACGCCGCAACGCGGATGAACCCGGTGTCAGCCGCCTATTGCGGCAAGGTCAAGGTGCAGATGGCTGCGCTTGGATCGCCCGCATAAGTCTGCTTTTTCGTTTGCGTTTTCGGGCGCGAACCCCTTTATACGCCTTGCCAGCTGGCTGGGCGGCCGCACCCGCAAACGCCGAAAGGTCGCGGGTGAGGAAAGTCCGGGCTCCATGGAAACACGGTGCCGGTTAATGGCCGGCGGGGGCGACCCCAGGGAAAGTGCCACAGAAAGCAAACCGCCACGATCCGGCTTGCCGGATTCGGGGCAAGGGTGAAAGGGTGGGGTAAGAGCCCACCGCGCGACTGGCAACAGGAGCGGCACGGTAAACCCCACCGGGAGCAAGACCGAATAGGGGCGGTGCGAGGGGAAACCCTCGAGGGCTGTTTCCGGCTCACCGTCCGGGTAGGTTGCATGAGGCGCATGGCAACATGCGCCCAAGATGAATGGCCGCCACGTTCTCGCGCCGCAAGGGGCGAGGGCCATACAGAACCCGGCTTACAGGCCAGCTGGCAATTATCTCCATATCGAAGAGAAGTATTTTGAGATCAGCAGGTTGCGCCCTCGGGCGAGCCTGTTGATTCAAGCTTGTTCAGCGATCCATTGGCGCGCGCGGGAAACGGCCATTGCTTAAAATTGGTACAATTAAATCGTACCATGGATTGGCTGATAGCATCGGGAGCGCATCATGGGACAGGTCGACAAACGCAGCATCACGCTGTCGCCGGAACTGGCGCAAGCGGTGGACGACGTGGTCGCCGCCGGCGAATATGCGTCGGCCAGGGAAGTGATCCGCGATGCGCTCAGGCTATGGAAGGACCGCCGCGATCTGCATGGCTACACGCTGGAGGAATTGCGCAAGCTGGTGCAGGAGGGCATCGACAGCGGGCCGGCGCAAGACGGCCAGCCAATCATGGAACGTCTGCGCGCCAAATGTATGAAAATGGCCGAGGCCAAGGCTTCCACGAGTGAAGTATCGCCTGCTTCCCCAAGCAGTGGTCGACCTTGACTACATTGCCGGCCACGATCCCTGGGCGGCAATCCGTCTCGTGGATGCGTTGGAAAGACGGTGGGATTTGCTGACTTTGCATCCCTTCTCAGATGCGCCGCGCGATGACATCGTGCCCCGCATCCGTCATCTGCTCGTCGGCGACTATCTCACCTTGTATCGGGTTGGTGACGGCGCGATCGAGATCATCCGCGTGCTGCACGGCCATCGCAACATCGAAGCCGATGATCTCGGCCCGTGATCGGTCCGATCAGCCGCTGATCTTGTCCAGCGACGCCTCGATCGCCTTCCAAAGCTCTTCCACCGGTTCGCAGCCGACCGAGAGGCGAACGAAACCGGCGGAAACCGCATCACCCCGCTTCGAGCGCCGCTCGGCGGAGGTATGAACGCCGCCGAAGGATGTCGCGGCCTGCATCAGTTGGCAGTTGTTGATGAAATCCTCGGCCTTGTCCTCCGAGGCGAGCTCGAAAGAGATGAGAAAGCCGA
The DNA here is from genome assembly GCF_001425625.1 of Mesorhizobium sp. Root102. GTDB lineage: Bacteria > Pseudomonadota > Alphaproteobacteria > Rhizobiales > Rhizobiaceae > Mesorhizobium. The sequence continues at coordinate 94,469 of NZ_LMCP01000004.1, forward strand.
AGCGCTCCATCTGGGCGCGGGCAAGATTGTGCGACGGATCGCTTTCCAGTCCGGGAAAACGCAGGCCGCTGATCGCTCGGTGGCCTTTCAGCCGTCGCGCGATCACCTCCGCCGAGGCGCACATGCGGTCGAAGCGCACATCCAGTGTTTCGAGGCCGCGATGCACCAGCCAGGCTTCGAACGGGCCGGGAATGCTGCCGGAAACCTCGCGCCAGCCGGTCACGGCGGCGATGATATCGGCATTGCGGCTGGCGACGTGGCCGAACAGCACATCGGAATGGCCATTGGGCGCTTTGGTGTCGGCGGCAACGACGATATCGGCGCCATGGTCGAGCGGCCGCTGGCCGAAGGGCGTCATCGTCGTGTTGTCTACGACAAGGAGCGCGCCGGCTTTGTGAACTGCGTCGGCAACGGCCGCAATATCGCAGATATCCAGCCCCGGATTGGCGGGTGTTTCGACAAACGCCAGGCGATATCCGTCGAAGCTGCCATCGAGGAAGGTCGAGGTCGGCCTGACATCGTAGGTGATGCCGAGCGGCTTGAGGAAGCGATCGGCCAGCGCCCTTGTCGTGTGGTAGCCGTCCGAAGGCAGCAGGATACGGTCGCCGGCCTTGAGCACGGCAAAAAACGCCGCCGAGATCGCCGCCATTCCGGAAGGGAAGGCGACGCAGGGCGCGTCCTCAAGATGGGCCAGCATATGCTCGACCGCATCCCAGGTCGGGTTGCTGAAGCGGCCGTACTGGTTGAAGCCAGTGGCGTCGCCAGGCGCGTGAAAAATAGCGGCCATGGTCAGGGGCAGGGGAATGGAATCGCCCATGGCAAGCCAGCTATTGCGCAGATGGGGAAGTGCTGCAGCGCGACTGCTCGTTGTTTCAGACATCGATATTTCTAACCCTGTTGGTGACCGACCGGATGCGGCGAGACGCTATGCTGGGTAGCGGCTCGCGGCAAGGCGCGTCCGGTTGGGCCAGGCGGCTCTAAACGCTTCGTTAGGCTTAATGATCCATAAAGACGAGACGTGCCGTCACGGCTGCTCTCATTGGTCGCGGCGGGCGTGTTTGTGAAGCCTATTCCCGTTGACGCCCATAGGGCCCCATGATATCCCATCTCGACATCAAAGCCTTCGTTCCGCGTCAGGGTAAAGCGTACGCCAATCGGGCAGCCGCGGCGGCTGCGCGTTTGCTGGTTTTTGCCCGTGCGGACGAGGTTGATACGGGGCAAGGAACGCGCTGTGGCGGCGCGTGCGAAAAGATGGAGAGGGGTGCGGCGGCGCAAGCGGCTGCAGCGTTTAATGGACCGGTTTCTGTCAAACACGGTGAGCAGGATCGACGCGAAGGGACGGGTGTCCGTTCCCGCGCATTTCCGTGCCGTCGTGCAGAAGCGCGGCTATTCGGAACTCTATGCGCTGCGCTGCCTGGACCTGCCGGCGATGGATGTCGGCGGGCTCGACCTGCTCGATCGCTACGAGCAGCGCATCGCGCTCGAAGATCCCTTCCTGCAGACGGCGGACGATATGTCGTTCTTCTGCCATGGCGACGGAACCTTCTTGAAACTCGACCAGGACGGCCGCATCACGATGAGCGATTTCATTCGCGAACACACCGGCATTTCGGCGGAAGTGGCCTTTGTCGGACGCGGCAATTTCTTTCAGATCTGGGAGCCGGGACGGCTTGCCGCCTATGGGGCGCAGGCGAGGGCCCGACTTTTGCAGCTTCGGCAGGGGACGAAGCCTGGGGAGCGACCGGAATGACGGCGAGCCACGGCGATGACCTTCCTCACGCCGTAGATGGGCACGCCGTTGGCGGATCGGCCCGCCACATTCCGGTCCTCCTTGGCGAAGTGCTCGAAGCACTGGCGCCAGCGGAGGGCGATATCATCATCGACGGCACGTTCGGCGCCGGCGGCTACACCAGGGCCATTCTGGCGACGGGCGCCTCCGTGGTGGCTATCGACCGCGATCCGGATGCCATTGCGGCCGGGCGCGATCTGGAAGAGCAGTCGGGCGGCCGGCTGCGCCTGGTGCAGGCGCCGTTCTCGACGCTGGACGAGCATGTCGAGAGTGCCGACGGCGTCGTGCTCGACATCGGTGTGTCCTCAATGCAGCTCGACCAGGCCGAGCGCGGCTTTTCGTTCCGCACCGACGGGCCGCTCGACATGCGCATGGCGCAGGCTGGTTTGAGCGCCGCCGACGTCGTCAACAGCTTCAAGCCGGGCGACCTTGCCCGCATCTTCGGCTTCCTCGGCGAGGAGCGCCATGCCGGGCGCATCGCCCGCATGATCGAGGCTCGCCGCGAAAAGCGCCCGTTCGAACGCACGCTGGAACTGGCCGACGCCATCGAGACGCATGTCGGTCGCGCGCCCAAGGACAAGATCCATCCGGCGACGCGCGTCTTCCAGGCGCTGCGCATCTTCGTCAATGACGAGCTTGGCGAGCTGGCCAAGGCCTTGTTTGCCGCCGAACGCGCACTGAAGCCGGGCGGACGGCTCGCCGTGGTGACGTTCCATTCGCTGGAAGACCGCATCGTCAAGCGTTTCATCGCTGATCGGGCCGACGTCGCGACCGGCTCGCGTCACCTGCCCGAGGCTCATGCGCGCACCGCGACCTTCCGCAAGGCGGGTGGCGGCGTGACGGCCGGCGACGCCGAGGTGGCGGCCAATCCGCGCGCCCGTTCGGCCAGGTTGCGCGCGGCAATCCGCACCGAGGCGCCGGCGCGCGGCAACGATTTTTCGATTTTCGGCCTTCCAAAGCTTCCCGGCATCGACCGGCCGGGGGAGAGGTAGCACGTGTTTCGTACCAGCGACATCGTCCTGATCGCCGTCATGGTTGCGGCCGCCGCCCTTACCTACAAGGCCAAGCGCGAGGCCGAGGACCAATTGGCTTCGGTGCAGAAGATCCATGCGCAGATCCGCTATGAGGAGGACACGATCGACCTGCTCAAGGCCGACTGGAGCCTGCTCACCCAGCCGTCGCGGCTGCAGAAGCTGACCGAACTCTACAAGTCGCAGCTCGAACTCGAGCCGGTCAGCGCCCGCCAGATCGTCGGCATCGGCGACCTGCCGGCCAAATCCCTGGACATTCAGGACATTCTGAACGGACGCCAGGGCGGTATGGCGGACAATTCGGACGGCAAGGCGCCGTCGGACGGCAGGGATCCCGTGGTGACCGGAGGCATCGCCCAATGATCGGCAAACTGCTGAAGCGTCGCGCCAGGACGAGTGAAGACGGATCGATCGTGGTCGAGGGCGCCCGCAAGGCGACCGGCGGCAAGGGCAGGACGCGCATCGTGATGACGATGGCGGTGTTCTTCGGCATCTTCTCGACCATTTCCGGCCGCCTGGTCTATCTCGGCTTCCAGACCCCCGACATGTCGGGCGGTCCGCAGAGCCGGGTGACGGCATCGCGGCCCGACATTGTCGACCGCAACGGCGAAGTGCTGGCGACGGACATCAAGACGGCGTCGCTGTTTGCCGAACCGCGCCGGATCGTCGACGCCGACGAGGCGATAGAGAAGCTGTCGACGGTGCTTCCGGACATCGACTATGAGCAGACTTACCACAAGCTGAAGAGCGGCGCCGGGTTCGTCTGGCTGCAGCGGCAGTTGACGCCCAAGCAACAGTCCGACATCATGCAGCTCGGCATTCCCGGCTTCGGCTTCCGTACCGAGAAGCGCCGCTTTTATCCGAGCGGCGAGACCTCGTCCTACATCGTCGGCCTCACCAACATCGACAACCAGGGCATCTCCGGAATGGAGAAGTATGTCGACGAGCAGGGCCTGAGCGACCTGCAGGCATCGGGCCTCGCGGTCGCCAAGGATCTCAAGCCGGTGAAGCTTTCGATCGATCTGCGCGTCCAGCATGTGGTCCGCGACGAGATCGCCGCCGGACTGGAGCGTTATCGCGCCATAGGCGCTGGCGCCGTTGTGCTCAACGTCAAGACCGGCGAAGTGGTGGCAATGGCCTCGGTGCCGGATTTTGATCCGAACAATCCTTACAATGCGCAGGACAAGGACCGGCTGAATCGGATGTCAGCGGGACTCTACGAGATGGGCTCGACCTTCAAGAGCTTCACTTCAGCCATGGCGCTCGATTCGGGCAAGGCGACGATGGCGAGCCGCTTCGATGCTTCGCATCCAATCCGGGTCGGCCATCAGGCCATTCACGATTTCCACGGCAAGAACCGAGTGCTGTCGTTGCCGGAGGTGTTCCTCTATTCGTCCAATATCGGGTCGGCCAGGGAGGCCGAGATGGTCGGCATCGAGGCGCACCGCGAATTCCTGCATCGCCTTGGCATTCTGGACAAGATGCAGACCGAACTGCCGGAAGTCGCCCGCCCGACCGAACCGAAGGTCTGGAAACAGGTCAATTCGTTCACTATCGCCTTTGGTCACGGCGTGTCGACGACACCGCTGCAAGCGGCTGTAGGCTGCGCGGCGTTGATGAATGGTGGCTTCCTGATGAACCCCACCTTCCTGATGCGTACGCAAGCGGAAGCAATGGCCACCGCCAAGAAGGTGGTGAGCGAAAAGACCGTGGAGGGCATGCGCTACCTCTATACGCTCAATGCCGAGAAGGGCTCGGCCAGAAATGCCAGGGTCCCCGGCTACCGCGTTGGCGGCAAGACCGGAACAGCCGAGAAGGTCGTCAACGGCCGCTACTCGAAAGACTTGAATTTCAATACCTTCGTCGCCGCCTTTCCGATGGACGATCCGCAATACCTCGTGTTTACGATTGCCGATGCCCCGCACCCGGAAAAGCCTGGCATGACAGACGTCGCGGCCGCGAATGCGGGGGTTATGGCCGGTAATATCATCAGGCGTTCAGCTGCCATGCTTGGCGTGAAGCCAGATTTCAGCCATGAAAATGGTGCAACGCTGGTTTCCTATCAGTGATTCTTAGGGCGCGCCGGTAACTGCGCGCTATTTTGTTGCGGTGAACGGGACTCGATGAAGCTCAGAGATCTAGCCGGTATCCTGCCCGTCGAGGGAATAGCTTCCGTCGATCTGGAGGTTACAGGGATTTCTTCGGATTCCCGCCAGGTAAAGCCGGGCGTTGTCTTTTTTGCGCTCGCCGGAACCAAGGCCGATGGTGCCGTTTATGCCGCCGACGCCGCCGTGCGCGGTGCGGCCGCGATCGTAGCGGGCAAGGGCAGCACCATAGCTGGGCTGTCGGTTCCGGTATTGGCGGTCGACGATCCGCGCCTGGCGCTGGCGCTGAGTGCGGCCCGCTATTTCGGCAAGCAGCCGCAGACCATGGTCGCGGTGACTGGTACCAGCGGCAAGACGTCGGTCGCCGCCTTCACCAGGCAGATCTGGGAGCAGGCCGGCTATGCCGCCGCTTCGATCGGCACCACCGGCGTGGTGGCGCCGGGCCGCAGCGATTATGGCTCGCTGACGACGCCCGATCCGGTCGCCCTGCATCAATTGCTGCGGGAATTGGCCGATGCCGGCGTCACCCACGCCTCGATGGAAGCCTCCAGCCATGGGCTCGACCAGCGCCGCCTCGATGGCGTGAAGCTGGCAGCTGGCGGCTTCACCAATCTCGGCCGCGACCACATGGACTATCATCCGACCATCGAGGACTACCACCGCGCCAAATTGCGCCTGTTCGACGCACTGCTGCCGAAGGGCGCGCCGGCGGTCATCTTCGCCGACGATCCGTGGTCGGCGCCGACGGTCAAGGCCGCACAGGCTGCCGGGCTCGAGGTGCTGACGGTCGGCCGTCATGGTGATTTCCTCAGGCTGAAGCGGGTCGAGCACGAGCGCCACCGCCAGCGCGCCGAAGTCGAGGCCGACGGCGTGCTCTACGAGATCGATCTGCCGCTGGCCGGTGATTTCCAGATTTCGAACGCGCTGGTTTCTGCGGGGCTTGCCATTTCCACGGGAACACCTGTCGCCAAGGCCTTGATGGCGTTGGAGAAACTGAAGGGCGCACCGGGCCGGCTCGACCTCGTCGGCACCACCGCCAATGGCGCGCCGGTCTATGTGGATTATGCCCACAAGCCCGACGCGCTGGAAAACGTGCTGGCTTCGGTGCGCCCGTTCACCACCGGCCGCGTCATCGTCGTGTTCGGCTGCGGCGGCGACCGCGACCGGGGAAAAAGGCCGATCATGGGCGAGATCGCGACGCGGCTTGCCGATGTCGTCATCGTCACCGACGACAATCCGCGCTCGGAAGTGCCGGAAACGATCCGTGCTGCCATTTTGGCCGCTGCCCCCGGCGCTATCGAGATCGGCGACCGGCGCCAGGCGATCCATGAGGCGGTCGCCATGCTGCATGCCGGCGACACGCTGATCGTGGCTGGCAAAGGCCATGAGGAGGGCCAGACGATCGGCTCCGAGACCTTGCATTTCTCAGATCATGAGGAAGCCCGCGCAGCACTCGTGGAGCGTGCCGCATGAGCTTGCTGTGGACATCCGAGGCGCTGGTTGCCGCCATGGACGGGCGGCCTCTCGGGCCGATGCCGGAAGGCATTTCAGGCATTTCGATCGACAGCCGCAGCCTGCAGCCGGGCGACGCCTTCTTCGCCATCAAGGGCGAGGCGATGGACGGCCATGACTTCGCAACCGCTGCCATCAAGGCCGGCGCCGGTGTGCTGGTGGTGGCCGAAGGCAAGCTGCCGTCGCTCGGCCGGCTGACGGCGCCGATCATCGTCGTCGAGGATGTGCTGGCCGCGCTGGAAAAGCTCGGAGTGGCCTCCCGAGCACGCTCCCAAGCCAAAATCATCGCGGTGACCGGTTCGGCCGGCAAGACGACCACCAAGGAAGCGCTGCGCCATGTGCTGCAAGCCGTCGGCAAGGTGCATGCCTCGGCGCAGTCCTTCAACAACCACTGGGGCGTGCCGCTGACTTTGGCGCGCATGCCCGATGATTGCGACTATGCTGTGTTCGAGATCGGCATGAACCATCCCGACGAGATCCGCCCGCTGGTCAAGATGGTGAGGCCGCATGTCGCCATCGTTACCATGATCGCGGCCGCCCACCTTGGCTTCTTCCGCAATCTGGACGAGATCGCCAAGGCCAAGGCCGAGATTTTCGAAGGGCTGGAGCCTGAGGGGGCCGCCGTCCTCAACCGCGACGATGCGCGCTTCAGGCTTCTCGACAAGATGGCGCATGCCGCCGGTGTCGAGCACGTCTACGGCTTCGGCGAGAATGCGCGCTCGACCTTCAAGCTCACCAAATGCGAACTGCATGCGGATCATTCCGATATCGCCGCCAGGATCAGCGGCCACGAGGTGACGGCGCGGGTCGGCGCGCCCGGCCGCCATATGGTGCAGAATGTGCTGGCGGTGCTGGGGGCGGCGCATCTGGTCGGCGCCGATCTCGACAAGGTGGCACTCGCACTGGCCGATCTTTCGGCCGAACGCGGGCGCGGCAAGCGCCATGTGCTGCGTCACCCCGGTGGCTCGACTTCGAGCCACCCCGGCGGGCCGATCACGCTGATCGACGAGAGCTACAACGCCAATCCGGCATCGATGGCTGCCGCCATGGCATTGCTCAACGCGACGCCAGTGACGGGCGAGGGCCGCCGCATCGCGGTCCTCGGCGACATGCTCGAACTCGGCGACCACTCGGCGAAGCTGCATGCCGCCCTTGCCGAGCTCATCGTCGGCACCGGGACGCAGACCGTCTTTCTCGGCGGCCCGGAGATGCGGGCGCTGGCGCAGACGCTGCCGGCTGAGATCAAGACGGAATACCGCGCCGGTGTCGAGGAGCTGAAGCCGGTGCTGCTTGCCGCGCTGAAGCCGGGCGATGTGGTGATGATCAAATCGTCGAAGGGCATCGGTTTTGCAAGACTGGTCGATGCGCTGCTGGGCAAATACCCGGCTGAATCGACAGCCAGAAAACAGACCTAGGTCGGGGGACGAAAAGCGCATGTTTACACTGCTCGTCGATTTTGCGGACAAGGTCTCGGTCTTCAATGTCTTCCGCTACATCACCTTCCGCACCGGCGGGGCGCTGATCACGTCGGCGCTGATTGTCTTCATCTTCGGGCCGACCATCATCAATTCGCTGCGGCTGCGGCAAGGCAAGGGCCAGCCGATTCGCGCCGATGGGCCGCAGACGCATTTCAAGAAGGCCGGCACGCCGACCATGGGCGGGCTGATGATCCTGTCGGGCATTATCGGCTCGTCGCTTTTGTGGGCGAACCTGTCGAGCATCTATGTCTGGGTGGTGCTGCTGGTGACGCTGGGCTTCGGCTCGATCGGCTTCTATGACGACTATCTGAAAGTGACCAAGCAGTCGCATCTCGGCTTTTCCGGCAAGGCGCGGCTAGCGCTTGAATTCATCATCGCCGGCATCGCCGCCTGGGTGATCATGCACAATGGCCAGGCGCCATTCTCGTCGTCGCTGACATTCCCCTTCGCCAAGGAATTCATCATCAATCTCGGCTGGTTCTTCATTCCGTTCTCTTGTTTCGTCATCGTCGGCGCCGGCAACGCGGTGAACCTGACCGATGGCCTGGACGGGCTGGCGATCGTGCCGATCATGATCGCGGCGGCGTCCTTCGGCGTCATCGCCTATCTCTCCGGCAACGCCGTGTTTGCCGAATATCTGCAGATCCATTTCGTGCCCGGTACCGGCGAACTGGCGGTCGTGCTTGGCTCGGTCATCGGCGCCGGCCTCGGCTTCCTCTGGTTCAACGCGCCACCGGCGGCGATCTTCATGGGCGACACCGGATCGCTGGCCATGGGCGGCTTGATCGGAACCGTCGCCGTCGCCACCAAGCACGAGATCGTGCTGGTCATCGTCGGCGGATTGTTTGTCGTGGAAATCCTGTCGGTCATCATCCAGGTCGGCTACTTCAAGATGACCGGCAAGCGGGTGTTCCTGATGGCGCCGATCCACCATCATTTCGAAAAGCTCGGCTGGACCGAAAGCCAGGTGGTGATCCGCTTCTGGATCATCGCCGTCATCCTGGCGCTGGTCGGCCTGTCGACCCTCAAGCTGAGATAGGAAGCCCCTTGATCCCCGCCGCATCCTTTTCAGGCAAGCGCGTTTCGCTCTTCGGGCTCGGTGGCTCGGGGATCGCCACGGCCCGCTCGCTGATCGAGGGCGGGGCGGACGTGCTGGCCTGGGACGACAATCCGGAAAGTGTGGCGAAGGCCGCCGTTGCCGGCATCGCTACCGCTGATCTGCGTGGCGCCGACTGGGCGAAATTCTCGGCGTTCGTACTGTCGCCCGGCGTGCCGCTGACGCATCCCAAGCCGCATTGGACGGTCGAGCTCGCGCGCGGTTCAGGCGTCGAGATCATCGGCGACATCGAGCTTTTCTGCCGCGAGCGGATGCTGAGCGCGCCAACGTCGCCCTTCATCGCCATCACCGGCACCAACGGCAAGTCGACGACGACCGCGCTGACGGCGCATATCCTGAAAGCTGCGGGACGCGACACCCAGATGGGCGGCAATATCGGCCGCGCGGTGATGACGCTCGATCCGCCTGAGTCCGATCGGCACTATGTGGTCGAATGCTCGTCCTACCAGATCGACCTCGCGCCCTCGATCAACCCGACGGCTGGCATCCTGCTCAACCTGACGCCCGATCATCTCGACCGCCACGGCACCATGCAGCACTACGCCGCGATCAAGGAGCGGCTGGTTGCCGGCAGCGAGACGGCAATCGTCGGCATCGACGATTCCTGGTGCGCTCAGATCGCCGAGCGGCTGGAGCGGGCCGGGCGGCATGTCATCCGCATTTCCAAGCGGCTGCCGCTGACCGACGGCTATTTCGCCGACGGCAGCGATCTGATGGAGGCGGTGCACGGCCGCTACAGCCGTGTCGCCTTCCTCGAGGGCATCGGCTCGCTTCGCGGCCAGCACAATGCCCAGAACGCGCTGGCAGCGGTTGCCGCTTGCCTCAAGGTCGGGCTGGAACTTGGCGAGATCCAGTCGGGGCTGGAAAGCTTTCCCGGCCTCGCGCACCGCATGGAGCAGGTCGGCCGCAAGGACCATGTGCTGTTCATCAACGATTCCAAGGCGACCAACGCCGATGCGGCGGCCCCGGCACTGTCGAGCTTTGCGCGCATCTACTGGATCGCCGGTGGCTTGCCCAAGGAAGGCGGTATAGAGCCGTTGCGCGGCTTCTTCCCGCGCATCGCCAAGGCTTATCTGATCGGCGAGGCGGCGCCGGCTTTTTCGGCGACACTGGGCGAGGCCGTGCCCTACGAGATTTCAGGCACGCTGGCCGCGGCGGTCGAGCACGCCGCGCATGATGCGGCCCAGGACGACAGCGGCGAGGCGGTGGTGCTGTTGTCGCCGGCCTGCGCCAGTTTCGACCAGTTCAAGAATTTCGAAGTCCGCGGCGAAGCCTTCAGGCAAGCTGCGAATGCTATCGAGGGTGTGAAACCCATCGGAGGGGCACGATAATGCAGAGCCGTCTCGACAAAAGCCCGGTTGCGACCTGGTGGTGGACGATCGATCGATGGTTCCTGGCGGCGTTCCTGTCGCTGATGGGGCTTGGCATCGTGTTGTCCTTCGCCGCCAGCCCGGCGGTGGCCGAACGCATCGGCCTCGACAGCTTCCACTTCGCCACAAGGCAGATCATCTTCACCGTGCCGGCGCTTGGCGTGATGCTGGCCGTGTCCTTCCTCGATTCCAGGCAGATCCGGCGCATGGCGCTGATCATGCTGTGCCTGATGCTGGTGCTGATGGTGGCGGTGCTCTACATCGGCGTCGAGGTGAAGGGCGCGCGCCGCTGGGTGTCGCTTGCCGGCCTGTCGATCCAGCCGTCGGAATTCCTCAAGCCAGCCTTCGTCATCATGTGCGCCTGGCTGTTCGCCGAGCACAAGCGCCAGCCCGACATTCCGGGCAATCTGTTCGCCATGCTGCTGCTGGTGCTGGTCGTATCGCTGCTGGTGGCGCAACCGGACCTCGGCCAGACAATGCTGACGACCGGCACCTGGGGTATCATGTTCTTCATGGCGGGGCTGCCCTGGCTATGGATCGTCGCACTGGGGGCGGCCGGCGTCGGCGGTGTCTTTGCCGCCTATACGGTGTTTCCGCACGTTGCCTTGCGCATCGACAAGTTCCTTACCGGCGAAGGCGACACCTTCCAGGTCGACATGGGACGCGAGGCGCTGATCAATGGCGGCTGGTTCGGCGTCGGGCCGGGCGAGGGTACCGTCAAGCGCGTCATCCCCGACAGTCATGCCGACTTCGTCTTTTCGGTCGCCGGCGAAGAGTTCGGGCTGATCATGTGCTTTTTCATCATGTCGATCTTCGCCTTCATCGTGCTGCGCGGCCTTAACACGGCGCTGAAGGAGCATGACGATTTCACCCGCTATGCGGTCGGCGGCCTCGTCACCGTCTTCGGCCTGCAGGCTGTCATCAACATGTGCGTCAACCTGCAACTGGTGCCGGCCAAGGGCATGACGCTGCCGTTCATCTCCTATGGCGGCTCCTCGCAGATCGCCATCGCCATCTCGATGGGCATGGTGCTGGCGCTGACACGCAAGCGGCCGGAAAAGCGCAAGCAGATGGGCTTTGGCCTGTCGCAACGCGCCGTGCCGGCGGAGTGATATGGCCAGAGGCGTCATCCTTCTCGCGGCGGGCGGAACCGGTGGGCATCTTTTCCCGGCCGAGGCGCTGGCGCATGAGCTGAACGAGCGCGGCTGGTCGGTGCATCTGGCGACCGACGACCGTGCCGAGCGTTTCGCCGGCCATTTCCCGGCCGCCGCCATCCATCCGATCCAGTCGGCGACGATGGGCTCGAAAAATCCTTTTGCCCTGCTTGGCGCCTTCTGGAAAATCTGGCGCGGCGTGCGCCAGGCTTCCGCCATCATTGGCAGAATCAAGCCGGATGCAGTCGTCGGCTTCGGCGGCTATCCGACCTTGCCGCCGCTCTACGCGGCGACACGGCGCAAGGTGCCGACGCTGATCCACGAGCAGAACGCGGTGATGGGACGCGCCAACCGGGCGCTGGCCGGCCGTGTCGACGCCATCGCCGGCGGCTTCCTGCCACAGGACACCAGTGCGGCCGGCATCAAGACGGTCACGACGGGCAATCCGGTCAGGCCTGCGGTGCTGGAAGCGGCCAAGACGGCTTATGCGGCGTCGACCGGGGAACAGCCGTTCCGCCTGCTTGTGTTCGGCGGCAGCCAGGGCGCCCAGTTCTTTTCCGATGCCGTGCCGGGGGCTATCGCGCTGCTTTCCGATGCCCAGCGCAAGCGGCTGGTCATTACCCAACAAGCTCGCGCGGATGACGTGGGGAGGGTCAAGGCGGCCTATGCCGCCCTTGGCGTCGCCGTCGAGGTCTCGCCCTTCTTCACCGACATGGCGCAGCGCATCGCGGCGGCGCATCTGGTGATCTCGCGCTCCGGCGCCTCGACCGTTTCGGAGATCGCCGTCATCGGCCGGCCGGCGCTGCTGGTGCCTTACCCCTATGCGCTCGATCACGACCAGGCGGCGAACGCGGCGGCCCTTGCTGCCGCCGGCGGCGGCGAAGTGCACCCGCAATCCTCGCTTTCGCCCGAACGCATCGCAGCGCTCATCGGCGGGCTCATGGACGCCCCCGAGCGGCTGGCGGCGATGGCGGCGGGCGCGAAATCGGCCGGCAGGCCGGACGCTGCACGGTTGCTCGCTGATCTCACAGAGGCTATTGCGTCGAAAAAAACCGTTTCGGATTTCAGGAAGGGGACGCACGCATGAAGATGCCGCAGACGATCGGCCTTGTGCATTTCATCGGCATTGGCGGCATCGGCATGAGCGGCATTGCCGAAGTGCTGCACAATCTCGGCTACAAGGTGCAAGGGTCCGATCAGGCCGAAAGCGCCAATGTGCAACGGCTGCGCGACAAGGGCATCGAATGCTTCGTCGGCCACAAGGCCGAAAATCTCGGCGAGGCCGAGGTGGTGGTCGTCTCGACCGCGATCAAGAAATCCAATCCGGAGCTCAAGGCCGCGCGCGAAAAGCTGCTGCCGATCGTACGTCGTGCCGAAATGCTGGCCGAGCTGATGCGCTTTCGCCAGGCGGTGGCGATCGGCGGCACGCATGGCAAGACGACGACGACCTCAATGGTGGCGACCTTGCTCGATGCCGGCGGGCTCGATCCGACCGTCATCAATGGCGGCATCATCAATGCTTATGGCACCAACGCCCGCATGGGCGACGGCGAATGGATGGTGGTCGAGGCCGACGAGAGCGACGGCACCTTCCTCAAGCTGCCGGCCGAGATCGCGGTCGTCACCAACATCGATCCCGAGCATCTCGATCACTATGGCAGTTTCGACAAGGTGCGCGAGGCGTTCCGCCAGTTCGTCGAGAACGTGCCGTTCTACGGTTTTGGCGTGATGTGCACCGATCATCCCGAGGTGCAGGCGCTGGTCAGCCGCATCGAGGATCGCCGCGTCATCACCTATGGCGAGAACGCGCAGGCCGATGTGCGCTTCACCAATCATCGCATGGTCGGTGCCATTTCGGAATTCGACGTGGTGATCCGTGACCGCAAGACCGGCGGCCAGACGACGATAGCAGGCCTGCGCCTGCCGATGCCCGGCCGTCACAACGTCTCCAACGCGACGGCCGCGATCGCAGTCGCGCATGAGCTCGGCCTGTCGGCCGAGGCGATCAAGAACGGCCTGTCGTCCTTCGCCGGCGTCAAGCGCCGCTTCACCCACACCGGTTCGTGGGACGGCGTCGAAATATTCGACGATTACGGCCACCATCCGGTCGAGATCTCGGCGGTGCTGAAGGCGGCGCGCAGTGCCACCAAGGGCCGCGTCATCGCCATTGCCCAGCCGCACCGCTTCACCCGGCTGCATGATCTGTTCAACGAGTTTTCCACCTGCTTCAACGACGCCGACACGGTGATGGTGGCGCCGGTCTACGCGGCCGGCGAAGAGCCGATCGACGGCGTCAGCTCGGACGCGCTGGTGTCGCGCATCCGCGCCGGCGGCCATCGCGACGCGCGCTACATCGAGGGTCCGGCGGCGATCGCGCCCATCATCCGCGATCTGGCCAAATCAGGCGATTTCGTCGTCTTCCTGGGCGCCGGCAACATCACCCAATGGGCCTATGCATTGCCCAAGGAGCTTGGCGGGACCGTCACATGATGCACGGCCAGGCCCTGATCGACAGACTTGGCGACAGGCTTGCCGGCCTGCGCGGCCGCCTCACGCCGAATGCCGAGATGGACAAGATCACCTGGTTCCGCGCCGGCGGCCTGGCTGAAGCGCTGTTCCAGCCGGCCGACGAAGAGGACCTCGCGGCGTTTCTGAAAGCCGTTCCGGAGGACATACCGCTGACCATCGTGGGGGTCGGCTCGAACCTCCTGGTCCGCGACGGTGGCATTCCGGGCTTTGTCATCCGACTTTCGGCCAAGGGGTTCGGCGAGGCCGAAACCGTCGGGCCGACAAGGATCAAGGCGGGTGCGGCGACACCCGACAAGCGCGTCGCCGCGGTGGCCCTCGAGGCGGGCATTGGCGGCTTCCATTTCTATCACGGCATCCCGGGCGCCATCGGCGGCGCGCTGCGGATGAATGCCGGTGCCAACGGCGTCGAGACGCGCGAGCGCGTCGTCGAGGTGCGTGCGCTTGACCGCAAGGGCAATGTGCAGACGCTGAGCAACGCCGATATGGGCTACGCCTATCGCTATTCGGCGGCTCCCTCCGGGCTGATCTTCACCTCGGCCGTGTTTGAAGGCTTTGCCGAGGACAAGGCAGCGATCAAGGCGGCGATGGATGCCGTGCAGAACCATCGCGAGACCGTGCAGCCGATCCGCGAGAAGACCGGCGGCTCGACCTTCAAGAATCCGGAAGGCACGTCGGCCTGGAAGGAGATCGACAAGGCGGGTTGCCGCGGCCTGATGATAGGCGGCGCGCAGATGTCGCCGATGCATTGCAACTTCATGATCAACACGGGAACCGCGACCGGCTACGACCTTGAAAATCTCGGCGAGACGGTGCGTACGCGGGTGCTGGAGAATTCCGGCATCCGGCTGCAATGGGAAATCAAGCGCATCGGCAATTTCCGGCCGGGACATGCGGTTCAGGAGTTTCTCGGGCAACTCCTTTAGCGCGCGTTGAAGTTCATGTGATGCATGAACTTCAACGGGACCAAAACGGCCCGTAACCGTTGCTGCAAAGACTCAACGACACGCTTTTCGCATCCATTTTCTCAGTAAGTGAATCTCTCGGAATCGTAAGCACTTGCCAGTGAATCAACTCTCTGATTCTCTGCTCAAAAGCGTTTCCTGATTTGAGTCGTTCGACGCGTTACCCGCGTTTTCCGTCTGGGGGGCAACCTGCCGGGAGACTCGGACTCAATGTTGCGGAAAATCTTGGTTTTTGGTCCGCCGTGAGAGGGGATGCCGGGGAATGAAGAACAAGCATGTGGCCGTCCTGCTGGGTGGGTTTTCGTCCGAGCGGCCCGTGTCTCTGTCCTCGGGGAAGGCTTGTGCCGATGAGCTCGAGAAGGAAGGCTACCAGGTCACGCGCGTCGATGTCGGGCGCGATGTCGGCTCCGTGCTTGCCGAGATCAAG
The DNA here is from genome assembly GCF_001425625.1 of Mesorhizobium sp. Root102. GTDB lineage: Bacteria > Pseudomonadota > Alphaproteobacteria > Rhizobiales > Rhizobiaceae > Mesorhizobium. The sequence continues at coordinate 109,943 of NZ_LMCP01000004.1, forward strand.
CCCGATGTGGCCTTCAACGCGCTGCATGGCCCCTTTGGTGAGGATGGTACCATCCAGGGCATCCTCGAATATCTCGGCATTCCCTACACCCATTCCGGCGTGCTCGCTTCGGCTCTGGCCATGAACAAGGAGCAGGCCAAGCGGGTTGCCAAGGCGGTCGGCGTTCCGGTCGCCGAATCGAAGGTCGCCAGCCGCTTCGCCATCCAGAGCAAGCATCCGATGAAGCCGCCCTATGTGGTCAAGCCGGTCAATGAGGGTTCGAGCTTCGGCGTCGTCATCGTGCATGAAGGCCAGTCGCATCCGCCGCAGGTTCTGGGCTCGTCGGAATGGAGATATGGCGATATCGTCATGGTCGAGCGCTACATCCATGGTCGCGAGCTGACCTGCGCGGTGATGGGCGATGTGGCGCTGGGGGTCTGCGAGATCATCCCGACCGGCCATTCCTTCTACGACTATGATTCAAAATATGTCGCCGGGGGATCAAAGCACGAATGCCCCGCAAAAGTTTCACCGAATATTTACCAAAAAATACAAACACTGGCGCTCAAGGCTCACCAAGCGATCGGCTGTCGGGGCGTTTCCCGGTCGGACTTCCGTTATGACGATCGGCATTCCGAAAACGGCGAGGTTGTCTGGCTCGAGGTCAACACCCAGCCGGGTATGACGCCGACGTCCTTGGTGCCTGAAATCGCCGCCCAGGCCGGGCACTCTTTTGGCGATTTGTTGAGTTGGATGGTGGAGGACGCTTCGTGTCTGCGTTGAAATGGGGACAAGGTAAGGAGAGGGGCGCGGCCGGGCCGGCGCTGTTCGGCCTGCCGTTGTCGTTGGACCATTTCGTGCTGCCGCGGGTGCTGCGTCGCCCGGTGCGCATTCTGGCGCGCCTCGGCGTCGGGGAATTCCAGGCGCCGCGCTTTTCCGCGGCCATGATGTCGGCCGTGCTGATTGCTTCGAGCGGTGCTTATGGCGCCTATCTCGGCGGCCACGTCGACGGCATCGTGCAGAGCATCACCGCCCGCACCGGCTTTGCCGTCGATCAGGTCAAGGTGGTCGGCAATCGCCAGACCTCGGAGATCGATATTCTCGACAGGCTCGAACTCGACGGCTGGACGTCGCTGATCGGCTTTGACGCCGAGGCTGCGCGCGAGCGCATCTCCGGCCTGCCGTGGATCGAGGTCGCGGCGGTGCGCAAGGTCTATCCGCACACGCTGGAAGTGCGCGTTGAGGAGCGCCAGGCCTTCGCGCTCTGGCAGCAGGGCGACGAGCTGTCCGTCATCGAGAAGGATGGCGCCGTGATCGCGCCGTTCTCGGGCGGCAAGCAGGTGCTGCTGCCGCTGCTGATCGGTACCGGCGCGCCGGCGAGCGCGCCCGACTTTATCGCCAAGATCGAAAAATATCCTGAGCTCGCGACGCGGATCAAAGGCTATATCCGCGTCGGCGATCGGCGCTGGGACCTGAAGCTGGATAATGGCATCACCGTCAAGCTTCCCGAGGATGGCGAGGATCTGGCACTCGCCGAACTCGTCAAGATGGATCAGGACAAGGGGCTGTTGTCGCGCGACATCGCCGCCGTCGACATGCGTCTGACCGACAGGATGGTTGTGCAGTTGACGCCCGAGGCGGCAACGCAGCGCGAAGCCGCACTGAACGAAAAACCCAAGAGCCTGAAGCGCAAGCCGGAGACGAAGATATGAGCTGGCTTGGCGGTCATGGCGATGCCTCGTCGCGCCGATCCGGCACCCTGACGGTGCTGGATGTCGGTTCGAGCAAGGTCTGCTGCATGGTGGCCAAGCTGAAGCCGTGCGATGACGGCAAGCTGCTGCGTGGCCGCTCGCACCGGATCCAGGTGATCGGCATTGGTCATCAGAAATCGCAAGGCGTGAAGTCGGGCGTCGTCGTCGATCTCGACCGCGCCGAGCATGCCATCCGCCTCGCCGTAGATGCGGCCGAACGCATGGCCGGGCTGACGGTCGATTCGCTGATCGTCAACATGACGGCCGGCCGGCTGAAGAGCGAAGCCTTCTCCGCCACCATCAACCTTGGCGGCCATGAGGCCGACGAGGCCGACATCAAGCGCGTTCTCGGCGCCGGCGCCAAGCAGGCGCTGAAGGCCGAGCGCGAGGTGATCCATTCGCTTCCCGTCGGCTTTTCGCTGGATGCGGAACGCGGCGTGCGCGATCCGCGCGGCATGGTCGGCGACGCACTCGGCGTTGACATGCATGTGTTGACCGGTGACGCCGCTCCGATGCGCAACCTGGAGCTTTCCATCAACCGTTCGCACCTGTCGGTCGAGCGCATGGTGGCGACGCCCTATGCCAGCGGGTTGGCGGCCCTGGTCGACGACGAACTGGAGATGGGCGCGGCCTGCATCGACATGGGCGGCGGCACGACGACGATCTCGGTGTTTTCTGAAGGCAAGTTCGTCCATGGCGACGCCATCGCCATCGGCGGCAACCATGTCACGCTGGACATGGCCAAGGGGCTTTCGACCTCGCTCGACGCAGCGGAACGGCTGAAGGTGATGCATGGCTCCGCACTGCCGGGCAGCGCCGACGACCGTGACCTGGTCTCGATCCAGCCGATCGGCGACGATGGCGATGTGCCTTTGCAGATCCCGCGCTCGGTGATGACGCGCATCGTGCGTGCCCGCATCGACGAGACGCTCGAATTGCTGCGCGACCGGCTCAACAAGTCCGGCTACGGCAATGCGGTGGGCAAGCGCGTGGTGCTCACCGGCGGTGCCAGCCAGCTTGCCGGCCTGCCGGAGGCGGCGCGCCGCATCCTGGGACGCAATGTGCGCATCGGCCGTCCGCTCGGCGTGGCTGGCCTGCCGGAAGCGGCGAAGGGGCCGGCCTTCTCGGCCGCGGTGGGGCTTCTGATCTATCCGCAGATGGCGAGCTTCGAGAGCCATCCGGCGAAAGGAATTTCCGGTCTGAGAATGACCGGAACGGGCGGAAAACTGCATCGCATGAGTCAGTGGTTGAGAGACAGTTTCTAAATTGACGGGGACAGCCCCATAGGCGGCCGCGGCGGCGAAGCGGCGTGAAAGGCAAAGGACGGAGACAATGACCATCAATCTGCAGAAGCCGGACATCACCGAGCTTAAGCCGCGCATCACCGTGTTCGGTGTCGGCGGCGGCGGCGGCAATGCCGTCAACAACATGATCACCGCCGGTTTGCGCGGTGTCGAGTTCGTGGTGGCCAACACCGACGCGCAGGCGCTGACCATGTCAAAGGCCTCACGGCTGATCCAGCTTGGCGCGCACGTCACCGAGGGTCTGGGCGCCGGCTCGCAGCCGGAAGTCGGCCGAGCGGCGGCGGAAGAGTGCATCGACGAGATCCTCGATCACCTGACCAACACCCATATGTGCTTCGTCACCGCCGGCATGGGCGGCGGCACCGGTACGGGCGCTGCTCCTGTCGTTGCCCGCGCGGCTCGTGAGAAGGGCATCCTCACCGTCGGCGTCGTCACCAAGCCGTTCCATTTCGAAGGTCAGCGCCGCATGAAGACGGCGGACTTCGGTATCGAGGAACTGCAGAAATGCGTCGATACGCTGATCGTCATCCCCAACCAGAATCTGTTCCGGCTGGCCAATGACAAGACCACCTTTGCCGACGCTTTCGCCATGGCCGACCAGGTGCTCTATTCCGGCGTTGCCTGCATCACCGACCTGATGGTCAAGGAAGGCCTGATCAATCTCGATTTCGCCGACGTCCGCTCGGTCATGCGCGAGATGGGCAAGGCGATGATGGGCACCGGCGAGGCTTCCGGCGAGGGCCGCGCGATGGCCGCCGCCGAAGCGGCGATCGCCAATCCGCTGCTCGACGAGACCTCGATGAAGGGCGCCAAGGGCCTGCTGATCTCGATCACCGGCGGCCGCGACCTGACGCTGTTCGAAGTCGACGAGGCGGCAACCCGTATCCGCGAGGAAGTCGACCAGGACGCCAACATCATTCTGGGCGCCACCTTCGACGAGGAACTCGAAGGTGTCATCCGCGTCTCGGTGGTTGCCACCGGCATCGACAAGTCGGCGGCTGAAATCGCCGCTGCGCCGATCTCGATCCGCACGGCGCCGCCGAAGCCGGTCAGCCGCCCGGCCGTTGCCGCTGTGGAAAGCCGCCCGGCGCCGGTCCAGCAGACCACGTACGAACCGCGCGCCGCCGATCCGGTCGCCGAAGCCATCCAGTTGGCCGAAGCCAATGCCGCGGCCATGGCACAGGCGCGCCCGGCTCCCGTTGCCCATGCGGACGATTTCCGCCCGCAGAGCAAGATCTTCCAGGCGCCGCCAGCACAGCCGATGCCGCAGCCGGTGGTCCAGCAGATGCAGCCGGCTCCGCAGCCGCGCGAAATGCTGCAGCGCGAAGCCCCGCAGCCGGTTGCCATGGCGCCGCAGCGTATGCCGCGCGTCGAGGACTTTCCGCCCGTCGTCAAGGCCGAGGTGGATGCCAAGAGCCGCCCGGTCGACCACGAGAACAACAGCGGACCGATGGGCCTGCTGAAGCGCCTGACCAACGGCCTGACCCGCCGCGAAGAAGAGCCTGCACGGCTGCAGCCAGCGCAGCCGCGCGAGCCCAAGCTGCGCCAGGCAGCGCCCGAAGTGCGTCGTCTCGCCAGTCAGGACGCGCAGCTCTACGCGCCGCGCCGTGGTCAGCTCGACGATCAGGGCCGCCTGACACCGCAAGTGAGGTCGACTCACGAAGACGATCAGCTGGAGATTCCGGCGTTCCTGCGCCGCCAGGCCAACTGATTGGTAAACCGACTGTAACATTTGTTAACAGGCAAGCGAGGAATCGCTTGCCTGTTAACGTTTTAAATGGTGTGATTTCAATCGCTTACCAAGTCGTGCCCACTCCAGTTCGCGGTTACACAGAGTAAGAAACCGTGATTTGGAGTCTCCCTGACGGGACATTATCTTCGCTGCCTACCATCGTCGGTTTGCCGGGATTTCGGGGGAAGTCGCCCTGTCTGCCGATTCACACAAGAGCCGCGCCCTCGGGCTGGAGAAGCGGACCTAGGCATTACGGGCTTATGGGGATTGTCTTGCACGACTATCAGACGACATTGAAGACGCGCGCGTCGCTTACTGGCATCGGCGTCCACAGCGGCAAGGAAGTTTCCATCAGCTTTTTGCCAGCGGATGCCGACACCGGCATCGTTTTCCAGCTTTTCAACGGTGCGGAGCAGGGCCACGAGTTCCGCGCCCTGGTGTCGGAAGTTGGCGCTACCGACCTGTGCACCATGCTTGGCGATCCCGCTGGCGAGCACATCGCCACGGTAGAGCACATCATGGCGGCGCTGTTAGGGCTCGGCATCGACAATGTCGCCATCGAGATCGATGGCTCCGAGGTTCCGATCTTCGATGGCAGCGCCATGGCGTTCGTCGAAGCCATCGACCAGGCGGGCATCGAGACGCTCTCGGTCAAGCGCCGCTATATCAGGGTCATCAAGCCGGTCCGCATCGAGAACGGCGCCTCCTGGGCCGAGTTCAGGCCCTATGACGGCACCCGTTTCGAGATCGAGATCGACTTCGAGAGCCCGGCGATCGGCCGTCAGCTGTTCGCCTCCGACCTCAATGCCGATATCTTCCGCCGCGACATCGCGCGCGCCCGCACCTTCGGCTTCATGAAGGATGTCGAGCGTCTGTGGGCCGCCGGCTACGCGCTCGGCTCCTCGCTGGAGAACTCGCTGGTGATTGGTGACGACAACCGCGTCATCAACATGGGCGGCCTGCGCTATCCCAACGAATTCGTGCGCCACAAGACGCTGGACGCCATGGGTGACCTGGCGCTGGCCGGCGCCCGTTTCATTGGCTGCTTCCGCTCCTATCGCGGTGGCCACAGGATGAATGCCGCGGCTCTGCGCCGCCTGCTGTCGGACCGCACCGCGTTCGAAATCGTCGAGACGACGCGCCGCGAGCGTGGCCGCAGCGCCGAGATGAATGCCGTCAATGCGCCGCTCTATGCGCCCTGGATGATCTGATTTTCTTCATTTTTCTCGGGTTCCATGGCGGGCGGCCGGTGTTGCATGAATGCACCACCTGTCGGTGAAATTGCACTGATGTTCAAGCTGTGTCCGGCCGCCTTAAAAATGCGCGATTGGCCGGAGATAGCGTTGCCGGATAAGGCGGTTATGGTTTATGGCTGCTGCCGTCGATTAGGGCATGTCGTTCAAAAGTGGGGACCAGTTTTGAAACAATGGCATGCTACGGGCATTGAAATAACGCCGAAAGGGCGGAATCCAATCATGTTCTTCAAGCGAGTTGGTCAATTGAAAGCGCCGCAGAGGGCTGTTTTCCTGGCGCTTTCGGTGGTTGTTCCATCGCTCTTTCTATCGGCCTGCATGTCGTCGGAGAAAGATATCGACCTGTCGACCTATGTCGACCAGACCGAGCCGGCCGATGTTCTCTACAATCAGGGCCTGGCCAATCTCAATGCTGGCCGGCTGCAAGAGGCAAGCCGCAAGTTCGACGCTGTCGACCGCCAGCACCCCTATTCGGAGTGGGCCCGCAAATCGATGGTGATGGGCGCTTTCGCCGACTACCGCCAGGGCCACTACGACGAGGCGATCGGCTCGGCCAAGCGCTATCTCACGCTCTATCCGTCAACCGATGACGCCGCCTACGCACAGTACATCATCGGCTTGAGCTACTACCGTCAGATCAAGGACGTGACGCAGGACCAGAAGGAAGCGCGCCAAACCGTTCAGACGATGCAGGACCTGGTGACGCGCTGGCCGACATCGGAATATGTCGACGATGCCAAGGAAAAGATCCGCTTCGCCAACGATCAGCTGGCCGGCAAGGAGATGCAGATCGGCCGCTATTACCTCGAGCGCCGCGAGTACATCGCCGCCGTCAAGCGCTTCCGCACCGTGGTCGAGAGCTATTCCAACACGCGCCATGTCGAGGAGGCGCTCGCCCGCCTGACCGAAAGCTACTACGCGATGGGCCTGACCTCGGAGGCGCAGACCGCTGCCGCCGTGCTCGGCACCAACTACCCTGACAGTCCGTGGTACAAGGATTCCTACAAGCTCTTGCAGAGCAATGGGCTTGCACCGCGCGAAAATGCCGGGTCGTGGATATCCAAGGCCGGAAAGATGATCACCGGCGCCTGATCCCAAGCAGACTTCGCGGGCTTCGCCAACGCGCCGTCCGCTTGGTTTTCCTGGTTTGTCGCAGGTTCTTGTCGCAAAACCGCACGACACTTTTGCGGAACCTGCTTGGAGCAGTTCACCGTTTCGGGGAAACTGCGAACCGCTCCAACTCTTTGTTTTGGATCAATTCCGGAAGGAAAACCGTTTCACACTTTTCCTGGAATTGCTCTGGAGCATTCGGACCGAAGCGTGCGCAGCGCTTTTTCGGATTGATCCGACGCTCAAACAAAAAGATAGTGCGGCGCTGCGACTCCAAATGGTCGCGTGCCGTTCTAGATTCGGGTTCTGATGCTTTCCAGACTGTCGATCCGCGATATCGTCCTGATCGAGAAGCTGGATATCGACTTCCAGCCGGGTCTTTCGGTGCTGACCGGCGAAACCGGCGCCGGCAAATCCATCCTGCTCGATGCCTTGTCGCTGGCGCTCGGCGCGCGTGGCGACGCGTCGCTGGTGCGCCATGGCGCGGCGCAAGGCCAAGTCATCGCCGTCTTCGACGTGCCGCGCAACCATCCGGTGCGCGCGCTGCTTGCCGAAAACGCCATAGAGGATGACGGCGACATTATCCTGCGCCGCCTGCAGACGGCGGATGGCCGCACCCGCGTCTTCGTCAACGATCAGCCTTCAAGCGTCACCTTGATGCGCGATGTCGGCCGCGCGTTGGTCGAAATCCACGGTCAGCACGACGAACGCGCGCTGGTCGATCCCGGCGCGCACCGCGAGGTGCTCGACGCTTTCGGCGGCCATCTCGGCGCCGTTCGCTCGACGGGCGAGGCATGGCGGCACTGGCGCGCCTGCGAGCAGGAGCTGTCGCGCCACCGCGCCAAGGTGGCGGCGGCCGCGCGCGAGGCCGACTATCTGCGTGCGGCGGTGGCGGAGCTGACAAAGCTTGATCCGCAGCCGGGTGAGGAGACCGATCTTGCCGAACTGCGCGCATCGATGATGCGGGCCGAGAAGATCGCATCGGAAATCCATGATGCGCAGGATGTGCTGTCCGGCCCGTCCTCGCCCTTGCCGCAACTGGCCAGTCTGCTCAGACGGCTGCAGCGCAAGGTGACGGAGACGCCCGGCCTGCTCGACGACGTGGTCAAGTCGCTGGATGAGGCGATGCTGTCGCTCGACGCTGCGCAATCGGGCGTCGAGGCCGCACTGCGCGCCACCGAATATGATCCGCAGCGGCTGGAGAAGGCGGAGGAGCGGCTGTTTTCGCTGCGCGCGGCCTCGCGCAAGCACAGCGTCGCCGTCGACGACCTGGCGCAGCTGCGCGATACGATGTCGGCCGATCTCGCCGATCTCGATGCCGGCGAGGAGCGCCTGCACGGGTTGGAAAAGCAGGCCACTGCCGCGCGTGAGACCTATGACATTGCCGCCGCGCAGCTGTCCTCGCTTCGTCATGCGGCTGCGGTCGGCCTGACCAAGGCGGTCATGGCCGAATTGCCGGCGCTGAAGCTCGAACGCGCCGCCTTTATTGTGGAAATGAAAAGCGAGGCCGAAAGCCGCATGGAAGAGGGCATCGACCAGATCGAGTTCTGGGTGCGCACCAATCCCGGCACGCGGCCCGGCCCGATGATGAAGGTGGCTTCCGGCGGCGAGCTCTCGCGCTTCCTTTTGGCGCTGAAAGTGGCGCTGGCCGACCGTGGCTCGGCGCCGACGCTGGTGTTCGATGAAATCGACACCGGCGTGGGCGGCGCTGTCGCCGATGCCATCGGCCAACGGCTGGCGCGGCTGTCGAAGCGTGTGCAGGTGCTCTCGGTCACGCACGCGCCACAGGTGGCGGCGCGCGCGGCGACGCATTTCCTGATCTCCAAATCCGGCACCACCGACCGTGTCGCCACCGGCATTGCCGAAATGGACCGGCCGGCGCGGCAGGAAGAGATCGCGCGCATGCTGGCCGGCGCCACCATCACGGACGAGGCCCGTGCCGCCGCCGAGCGGCTGCTGCGCGAGAATACCACGGCGGCATAAGAAAAACGGGTGTCAGGGATCGAGTCAGGATATGGCTCCATCCCGCTGTTCAGGAATGCTTTTCCCAAAATCCTGATCTATTGTGGCGGGCCACCGTCCGGGGAAGGAAAGCATGGCTGAAAAACCTGTCGATTCGCTCAGTGAGAGCGAGGCCGAAGCCGAACTGAAGCGTCTGGCGGAAGAGATCGCCGAGCACGACCGGCGCTACCATACCGAAGATGCGCCTGTTATCACCGATGCTGAGTATGATGCCCTGGCACGGCGCAACCTTGCCATCGAGGAGCGCTTTCCAGCGCTGGTGCGCGAGGATTCGCCATCGCGCAGGGTAGGTGCTGCGCCGGCGGAAGGCTTTGCCAAGGTGCGTCATGCGGTGCCGATGCTCAGCCTCGCCAAGGCCTATACCGACGAGGACGTCACCGATTTCCTCGAACGCGGCCGGCGATTCTTCGATCGCGACAAGGATCTCGATATCGCCTTCACGGCCGAGCCGAAGATCGACGGCCTGTCGGCTTCGCTGCGCTACGAGAACGGCGTGTTCGTGCAGGGCGCAACGCGCGGCGACGGCACTGTCGGCGAAGACATCACCGCCAACCTGCGGACAATCGCCGACATCCCGGCGAAGCTGAAGGGCTCGGACTGGCCCGAAATCATTGAGATACGCGGCGAGGTCTACATGACCTACGCGGAATTCGAGGCGCTGAAGCAGCGCTCGGCCGCGGTCGGCGGCCAGGACTACGTCAATCCGCGCAACACGGCGGCCGGGTCGCTGCGCCAGAAGGATCCGTCCGTTACCGCCAGCCGCAACCTCAAATTCTTCGCCTATGCCTGGGGCTACACGACAGCGGATCCGGCTCCGACCCAATATGATTCGGTGCAGAAATTCGCCGAGTGGGGGTTCAAGATCAGTCCGCTGATGGTCAGGGCGAAATCGGTTGATGATCTGGTCGCCCAGTATCGCCTCATCGAGGAGCAGCGCTCGTCGCTGGGCTACGACATTGATGGCGTCGTCTACAAGGTCGACCAGCTGGAGCTGCAGCGCAGATGGGGGTTCGTCACCGGCGAGCCGCGCTGGGCCGTCGCGCACAAATTTCCGGCCGAACAGGCGATGACGACCGTGCAGAAGATCGACATCCAGGTCGGCCGCACCGGCACGCTGGCGCCGGTTGCGCGGCTGGCGCCGGTCACGGTTGGCGGCGTCGTGGTCGAGAATGTCACGCTGCACAATGAGGACTACATCAAGGGCCTGGACAACACGGGCCAGCCGATCCGCGACGGCATCGACGTGCGCATCGGCGATACGGTCGTGATCCAGCGGGCGGGCGATGTCATTCCGCAGATCGTCAGTGTCGTCATCGACAAGCGGCCGCCCGATGCCGTGCCCTACGAGTTCCCGCAAACCTGTCCGATCTGCGGCTCGCCGGCGACGCGCGAGATCAATGAGAAGACCGGCAAGGAAGATTCCCGCCGCCGCTGCACCGGCGAACTGATTTGTCCGGCGCAGGCGGTGGAAGGATTGCGCCACTTCGTGTCACGCGGTGCCCTGGACATCGAAGGCCTTGGTGCCGAAAACATAGATACCTTCTTCAATGCGGGATTGATCAAGACCGCCGCCGATATCTTCACGCTCAAGGATCGCCGTCCGGCCGTCACCAGGGCGCTGGCCGAGCGGCGTGAGGAGCAGGCCAGGCAGCGCGAGGCTGCATCGGGCAAGACGCGCAAGAACGTGCGCAGCGTCGAGGATCGCAACTATGAGGGCCTCGACAAGCTGTTCGCCGCCATCGACTCGCGCCGCGAGCCGGAGCTGGACCGCTTCATCTTCGCGCTCGGCATCCGCCATATTGGCGAAACGACGGCCGCCGTGCTTGCCCGGACCTTCTCGACCATCGAGGAGCTGATCCGCGTCGGCAAGGAGACAGCGGCGGCAGCCGATCCGCACAGCGTTTTCCCATCGGTCAACGGTATCGGTGATACAGTGATCGATGCGTTGCGCGACTTCTTCGGCAATGAGCGCAATGACGACGTGCTTGATGCGCTGCTCACGCAAGTCAAGCCGAAGCCGTATATCGTCAACGTCGCGGCCGACAGTGAGGTCGCCGGCAAGACGGTCGTGTTCACGGGCTCGCTCGAGAAGATGACACGCTCCGAAGCCAAGGCAATGGCGGAGCGCCTCGGCGCCAAGGTCGCGGGCTCGGTTTCGGCGAAGACGGATCTGGTGGTGGCCGGACCGGGTGCCGGCTCCAAGCTCAAGCTTGCCAGCGAGCTCGGCATCGAGGTGATCGACGAGGATGCCTGGCTGGCGCGGATCGGCAAGGCGTGATGGAAGGCGCATTCAAAGGGTTCGGGCCAAAGGCCATTCCGTTCCTGAAGGCGCTGGACTTCCACCAGAGCCGCGAATGGTTCCTGGAAAACCGCGACCTGTTCGAACAGGAATTGCGCGATCCCCTCAGTGATCTCGTCGACACGCTGACCGAGCGCTTCGCAAAGGCAGGCCTCGGCCTGCGCGGCGACCGCAAGAAGTCGCTGTTCCGCATCAATCGCGACGTGCGCTTCGCCAAGGACAAACGGCCCTACAACAGGCATTTGTCGGCCATCCTGTCGCCAGACGGCACCAAGATGGAGCAGGGCGTGTTCTATGTGCATATCGGGCTTGAGCGCTGCTTTGCCGGCGTCGCTTGGTGGCAACCCGAGGCAGCGCTGCTGCTGGCGCTGCGCAAAGCCATCGCGACGCGACCGGACACGTTTCGCGCCATGGTGGCGGCGTTGAAGAGGAACCGTCTTGAACTCGAGACGGAAGGCCGCATGAAACGTACGCCACGCGGCTTCGAGCATATCAGCGATGCTGACCTGGTCGCCGCCATCCGCCACCGACATTTTGTCGTCCAGCATGTCATCGATCCGGCGGGAATCCATACGGCTGATCTGGTCGACGAACTCGTCGATTTCACCTTGCGCGCCAAGCCGCTGCTCGACTGGGGCAGGGCGATCGAGGGCAAGACCCTCGCCGGCTAGCCCTTCGACGAGGCGCCTTGTCGATCATTTCCGCTGATCATTCGGCTCAAGCGAATTCGTGTGACAGCGCAGGCTGTGCCACCTACATACCGCCATTCCCTTGTTGTTGTGCATGTCGTTGTCCCCAAACCGCTACGCACTTTTGGGCGACATGCATCAGGAGTGGTCGATGGCGACGGACGTAATTTCCGAGAGCGGCGCGAAAAGCGATTTCTGGCAGGGTGTGCGGCTGTCGATGCCTGTCGTGGTGGCGTCGGCGCCGTTTGCGGTGCTGTTCGGCGCGCTCGCCGTCGACAATGGCTTCTCGGTCCTGGAGGCCTTCCTGATGAGCGCGCTGGTCTATGGCGGCGCCAGCCAGATGGTCGGCATCCAGCTGTTCGGCCAGCATGTGGCGCCGTGGCTGATCGTGCTGTCGATCTTTGCCGTCAATTTCCGTCACGTGCTCTATTCCGCCGGCATCGGCCGGCGCATCGCGCACTGGCCCATCATCCAGCAGGCGCTCGGCTATTTCATCCTCACCGATCCGCAGTTCGCGGTGGCCGAGGCGCGCGCGCAATCCGGCCAGACGGTCGGCTTTGCCTGGTATCTGGGACTTGGCCTGCCGGTCTATGTGTTCTGGATAATCGAAAGCGCGCTCGGCGCGGTGTTCGGCAAGCTGATCCCCGACACGCATGCGCTGGGCATCGATTTCCTGTTGCCGATCTATTTCCTCGGTCTTGTCCTGGGCTTCCGCAAGCGGCCGCTGTGGCTGCCGGTGGTCATTGCCAGTGGCGCCGCCTCGATCGTCGCCTACAAGACGGTGGGCTCGCCCTGGCATGTCTCGATCGGCGCGATTGCCGGCGTGCTGCTGGCGGTCCTTCTGCCACCCCACCACAGCGGCGTGGGAGAGCGGCCATGAGCACGACATTCTGGATCATCATCGCTGGCGCAACCGCCACCTATCTGACACGCATCGGCGGACATCTGGTCATTTCCCGCTTCGACACCATCCATCCGCGTGTGGAAGCCGGTCTCAACGCCGTGCCGGCGGCGGTGCTGACGACACTGGTGGCGCCGGAACTGTTGAATGCCGGGCCGGCGGAATGGGCGGCACTGGTGGTTACGGCAGTGGTTTCGCTGCGCGGCGGGCTGATGGCGATGTTCCTGGCCGGGGCTGCGGTGTTGATCGTGGCGCGGCAGTTCGTCGGGTAGTCCTGCGAGCGCGATCGTTTTCGAACGTCAGCGCTGCCCCTCATTGCCCTGGCGGGCATGCCCTCCGCTGTCGCTCCGGGCGTTCGTGTTCGAAAAGCCAAGCAGTTGGCTTTTCGTCCGCTGCGCGGAGCACGCCTCACCCCCGTAAACGGGGAGAAAGAAGCTCGCCTCAAATCTTGGCGTCGTGCGGCAGCGGCGCAGTGGCCTTTTCCAGCCAGGTCAGCGTTTCGCCGTCAAGCATCGGCCCGATCTCGGCCAGCACGCGGGCATGGTAGGCGTCGAGCCAATGCAGCTCCTCGCGCGTCAATAGGTCTGACCGCACCAGCCTGACGTCGATCGGCGCCAGCGTCAGCGTCTCGAATGCATGCATGGCAATGTCGCCGCCGTCGATCTGAACGGCCGGGGTCACCAGGATGAGGTTTTCGATCCGGATGCCGTAGGAGCCTTCCTTGTAATAGCCCGGCTCGTTGGACAGCATCATGCCTTCGAGCAGCTTTTCGGTGCCGGTTCGAGCGATGCGCTGCGGGCCTTCATGCACGGCCAGATACGAGCCGACGCCATGGCCGGTGCCGTGGGCGAAGTCGCAGCCGTGCTTCCACAGCGCCATGCGCGCGACGGCATCGATTTCCGAGCCGCGCGTGCCGGCGGGAAAGCGCAAGGTAGAGATGCCGATCATGCCTTTCAGCACCAGCGTGAAGCGTTCGCGCATTTCCTCGGTCGGCTGGCCGATCGGCACGGTGCGGGTGATGTCGGTGGTGCCGTCCTGATATTGTGCGCCGGAATCGAGCAGGAACAGTTCGCCGGCCCGCAGCTTGCGGCTGGTGGCGCGCGACACGCGGTAATGCATGATGGCGCCGTTCGGGCCGGCACCGGAAATGGTGTCGAAGGAGACGTCGCGTAGCGGCATCTGGGTTTCCTCGCCCGTCTGCCGCCGCGACTCCTCCAGCCTGGTGACGACTGATATCTCGTCGAGCGAACCGGGTTTTTGCCGCTCCAGCCAGCACAGCAATTTCGCCACAGCCGCGCCATCGCGGCGATGCGCGGCGCGCGAGCCGTTGATCTCGGCCTGGTTCTTGGTGGCGCGCGGGATGCGGGCAGGGTCAACTGCCGTAATCACGGTGCCGCCATTGGCTTCGACCAGCATGCGCAGCCTGTCGGCCGCCAGCACCGGGTCGAGCGCGATTTTCGCGCCACTCTTGGCAAGCGCCACGATTGCCGCTTCGAATTTGCCGGGCTCATGCGGCTCGGCGAGCTGGGTGAGGTAGGCCACGACCTGGCGCGAGAATTTGCGCTTATCCATGAAAAGCTGGTGCGACCCATCGGCCGCGAGGATGGCGAAGCCGAGCGCCAGCGGCGTGTGCGGCACGTCACCGCCACGGATGTTGAAGGCCCAGGCAATGGAGGAGGGGTCGGTCAGCGCGGCATGGGTGGCACCGTCCTTGGCGATCGCAATTGCCAGCCGCGCCAGCTTGTCCTTGGCGAGCTCGCCGGCAAAACCGATCGGATGAAGTTCGACTGGCGCCACCGGCGCCTCGGGCTGATCCTTCCAGATGATGTCGATCGGGTTCTTGTCGAGCGGCACCAGCACGGCGCCTGATTTGTCGGCCGAGGCCTGCAACGCCTTGACCTCGCTGATCGTGTGCAGCCATGGATCGAAGCTGAGCCGTGCGCCCTTGCCAAGATTGTCTTTGAGCCAGACGGCCGGCGGATTGTCGACCAGGCTTTCGATCGAAAAGACGTCGAGATCGACCTCGCTGCGCACCTGCAGCGTGTAGCGCCCATCGACAAAGACGAAGGCGCGGTCGCGCAGTACGATGGCCACACCGGCCGAGCCGCTGAAGCCGGTCAGCCATTTCAGCCGCGCCGAACGGTCGGCGACATATTCGCCCTGGTGCTCGTCGGCGCGCGGCACGATGAAACCATCAAGCCCGTTGGCTTCAAGCCATTGGCGCAGCAGCGCCACGCGTGGCTTGCCGACGGCCGGGTCGCCCGCGGAATCGAAGGTCTGGAACATGGTGGGCCTCCTGCAGTCAGCGCAACCGTAGCGTACGGTCGCGAAAATCGGAATCGATTTCCGGCTGGGCGCAACCTGCTACAGCATCGCTTGACTGACAACCGGCGGAACTTGGTCCAAGCCGGGTCGTTGCCGGCCTGTCTGCCTCAGTGCTTGAGATGGATCGTCACCCAGCCCTCGCGGTGCAAGGTTCTGATATGGCGGAAGTTCTGACCGACATAGGCCGCGACGACGGCGTCGCGCTGTCGTTCGAGGATGCCTGACAGCACGATGGAGCCGCCAAGCGCGATATGACCGGCCATTTGTGGCGCCAGCCGCATCAGCGGCCGTGCCAATATGTTGGCGACGATGAGATCGAAAGGCGCGCGCTTGCCAAAGATCGGATGGTGGAAGCCCGGCGCGGTCACTGTCTCCACCAGCGTCTTGACGTGGTTGAGCCGCACGTTGGCGGCAGCCACCTTTACCGCCACCGGATCGATGTCGGTCGCCAGCACCGGAATATGCGCCAGCTTGGCGACGGCAATCGCCAGCACCGCACTGCCGGTGCCAAGGTCGAGCGCATTGCGCGGATGCTCGCGCCGCACCACTCTTTCCAGCATCTCCAGGCAGCCGGCGGTGGTCCCGTGGTGGCCGGTGCCGAAGGCGAGGCCGGCCTCGATTTCGATGGCGAGCTCGCCGCTGTGGCGCTTGCGGCGGTCATGCGCGCCGTGGACGAAGAAACGGCCGGCGCGCACCGGCTTCAGCTCTTCCAGCGAATGCGCCACCCAGTCGATGTCGGGCAGGGCCTCGCGCTCGATCGGCTTCGACAGGGAGAGCCCGGCAAGGATGTCCTTCAAGCGGCTTTCGACCATTTCGATGTCGCCATCGGCATAGAGCGACACTTCGTGGATGTCTTTGTCCTCGTCGACCTCCAGGACGGCGATCGGCAGGCCTTCTTCTTCGAAGGCCGCCTCGAGCGCCGCGAAAATGCTGATGGACTCGATCTTTCCGGTGATGAAATGCAGCCGCGTCTGGGTCATGGGTTCCTGTGTCAGCCTTTCGCCGCCAGACGCTTCAGTTTGGCGACGGCCGTTTCCGAACTTTCGCCATAGGCGATTGTGCCGGCGAAGTCGCCCTTGGCGTTGAGCAGCAGCACCGAGGCGGTGTGGTCCATCGTGTAGTCGCCGTCGCCGGTGTCGACCTTCTTCCAGTAGATCCCGAACGACTTGGCCATCGCATGGACCTTGTCCGGATCGCCTGTGATGCCGGTGATGCGGTCGGAGAAATTGCTGACATAGGCGTTCATGACGTCGGGCGTGTCGCGCTCCGGATCGACCGAGACGAAATAGGCGTGCAGATTCTTGCCGTCGTCGCCGAGCGTCTTCAGCCAACCGGCGAGTTCGAACAGCGTGGTCGGGCAGACCTCGGGGCAATGGGTGAAGCCGAAGAAGACGACGCTGGGCTGGCTCCTGAAGGCGGCCTCGGTGATCGGCGCGCCTTTCTGATCGACCAGGGTAAAGGCGGCGCCGAAGGGCTCGCCGCCATAGTGGCCGCGGTACCAGTCGAAGGTCAGCCAGCCGATGCCGGCCGCCATCAGGACGAGAATTCCGACCAGGATAGAACGCATCATCAGAAAAGTCCGTCTGCAGAAATCGTCGCGCCGGCTCAGTGCCGCGCCCGTGCGACAGTCTTAGCGGTTCGGCCCCGTGCAGGCAAAGTGCCGCGTTGCCGCAACCGCGGTGGTGTTGACGTATCTGCTTGCAAAGCCGGGCTGGTCGCCCCACCTGTGACCGGCAACTCGAACCGCAGGAGGCTCCTTTGCGAGGATTGATTGGGCGAAAACTTATCGGCGGCGCGCTGGCCGTGTGCGTTGTCCTTGGCGCTGGCGCTGCTGGCGCCGAGGAAGTCGGCAAGGTCGGCGTCGATTGGCTCGGCAACGACATCATCGTCGAGGCGATCAAGGATCCGAAGGTGGGGGGCGTGACCTGCCACGTCTCCTATTTCGACCGCGGCATCATCGATCGCCTGCACAAGGGAAACTGGTTCGAGGATCCGTCCGATTCCTCGATCTCCTGCCGCCAGACCGGCCCGATCACCATCGGCGACATCGACATGAGCGAGGCCGGCGAGGAAGTGTTCAAGCAAGGCATCAGCCTGATCTGGAAGAAGCAGGTGGTGAACCGCATCTACGACAAGGCGAACGAGACTCTGATCTATCTCTCGCATTCGCGCCAGGTGCAGAACGGCTCGGCCAAAATGTCGCTTAGCACCGTGCCGCTCTACGGTCAGAACGTGGTGTGGACCAAGGGCAAGCCGCAATAGGCGGGTCGAACTTCCTCGCGCAATTGGTCTGATGGGCAATTGCTCTCGACTTGCGGGAACAATTGCCCTGACGTAAAGCCGCCGGCATGGACCGTTCCGAAAATCTCGTCCCGAAAGACCCCGAGCCGCGCATCCATCCGACCGCGGAGCTCAAAGCGTGCAAGCTCGGCCGCTATGCCTCGATCGGTGAGCGGGTGGTGCTGCGCGAGGTCACGGTCGGCGACTTCTCCTATTTCGAACGCCACTCGGAAGCGATCTACACGACGATCGGCAAATTCTGCTCGATCGCCGCCAACAGCCGGATCAATGCGCTGGAGCATCCCATCGAGCGGCTCACACAGCACAAGCTCAGCTACCGGCCGAACGAGTATTTCCGCTGGCTGGGCGTCGACGCCGCCTTCCGCGAGCGGCGGCAGGCGAGAGCCGTGACCATCGGCCATGATGTCTGGATCGGCCACGGCGCGGTGATCATGCCCGGGATTACCATCGGCAATGGCGCCGTGGTCGGCGCCAACGCAGTGGTGACGCAGGACGTGCCGCCCTATGCAATCGTTGCCGGTGTTCCGGCGAAGGCGCTCCGGCCGCGCTTCGCTCCGGATATTGCGGCGCGGATCGAAGCTCTCGCCTGGTGGGATTGGCCGGTCGCAAAGCTCGCCAGAGCGGTTCCCGACATGCAGGCAATGCCGATCGAAGCCTTCCTCGACCACTGGCAAAGCGACGCAGCCTGAGCTCCCACAAACGCGACTGTAGCCGGGCGGCGCTTTCGGGAAGCCATGCTCCGGACTGAAACCCCTTCCGCCATGCGGGGGTGGCGCAGCGGAAGGGGCTGGAGGTAAACCGCTGTGAAGCGGAAGGAACAGGCTCTCTTGCCTGCAGGGTTACTGTGACATTCAACCCATAAGGTGTGTTTTCTGCCTTGTTCTCTTGATGCGTGTATTCAATTGTGGCTGACGTATTTGTTCGCGCTGGGAACCTGAACGGTCGCCGGTTGTTTCTCATCGCGTCGCAGCGTTGAGGGATTTCGAAAGATGGAAAAGCTTTTCACCAAGATCGCCAACAGGGTCGCCCATATAACCGGCCTGGCGCCGACATTCGCCGCCTGCTGCCTGATCGTCGTGATCTGGGCGGTGAGCGGTCCGTTGTTCGGCTTTTCGGACACCTGGCAACTCGTCATCAACACGGGCACGACCATCATCACCTTCCTGATGGTGTTCCTGATCCAGAACACCCAGAATCGCGACGGTGCGGCGATCCAGGCCAAGCTCGACGAACTGATCCGGGTCAGCGAGGGCCACAACCACTTCATCGGCATCGAGCACCTGACCGAATCCGAAGTCGAGGAAATCCGCGACAAATGCGAACGTGCGGCCAAGCGGCACGACGACCATATCGCCGCCATGGCGGCGAAGAAGGCCGCGGCCCCGAAGCGCGGGCCAAAGAAGAACGCGGCCTGACGATCAGCCCTTCATGAACGCGGCGAACGCATCCTTGTGGTCCGGATGCCAGCGCGACAAAGCAGGGCGGTTCTCGATGATGTCGCCGATCGCCCAAGCCATGCGCTTTTCATCCAGCGGCCGCGCCGTCTCATTGTCCGGGCACAGGATGTAGAAATCGCGCCTGGTCAGGGCTTCCAGCATGAAATCAACGACCTGTTCGCCGGTCCAGGCGCCGGCCGGTTTTTCCGTCGCGCCTTCGGTAAGGCCGGTGAAGGTGAAGCCGGGGATCAGCAGATGGGCCGAGACATGGGCATCGGGTTCGCTGCGCAGCGCATGCGCCAGACCTTCGGTGAAGGTCTTCACCCCGGCCTTGGAGACATTGTAGGCAAGGTTGCCTGGCGGCGTGGTGATGCCTTGCTTGGAGCCGGTGTTGATGATCAGGCCCGGCCTGGCCGAGGCCAGCATACGCGGCGTGAAGGCCTCGACGCCATGAACGACACCCCAGAAATTGATGTCCAGCAGCCGTTTCCAGGCATCGCGGTTTTCCCAGGGCTTTCCGGGGTTGTCGCCGACGCCGGCGTTGTTCATCAGCAACGACACACCGCCGAAGGCGCCGAACGCCCGTTCTGCGAGACGGTCCACCTCATCCGCCTTCGAAACGTCGGCGGCGACGGCAAGCACGGCATCGTCGCCGGCAATCGCAGAGACGGCGCGCGCGGCATCGTCAAGGCGCGCACCGCCAATGTCGGCCAGCACGATCTTCATGCCCATCATCGCAAACCGCTTGGCGGCCGCAAGACCGATGCCGCTGGCGGCGCCGGTGATGACGGCGGCGTTGCCTCGGTCAAGCGCGGGCAGGGAGGTCTGGATTTCGGTGTCGGTGATCATGCGCGATGGCTTCCTTCTCTTGATGGCGCCGAACTTAGCGCTGGAACAGGCTTGCGCAAGCCTCTGCTCGCCTTGTCGGGTTGACCAGTCCGGTCGAGGCTGCGCATGTTGCCACGGCAAAAAGACTTTTTGCCGTGGCAAAACAGACTTTTGCCGGGACAAATGGAGATTTCCTGATTGACGGACTGGGTCGCAATCCTAAAAGAACAGACCGCCACCGGCGACCAGATGGGCCGTGAGGTGCCGCAGATGCTGGCCAATCCCGACATCAGCGAAGCGCAGGTGAAAACACTCTTTTCCGCCTTGGAGAAACAAGCCGAGTTCGTTGAGAAACTGCGCATGGCGTTGGAAAAATTCGGCCATGATTTCTCGATCATCAAGGCCGCTGAACGGCTGGAGGAACGCTATGCCGACCTTGCCGCATCGGTGGCGGAAAAGCTGAAAGCGATGCGCAAGTAGGGTAGTGTCTCAGCCTCGGCGCGCCGCTCTGGTGTCATGTTGGCGGCGCGCTTCTTGCCTTTAGGTCGGTCGGCATGAGTTACATTTCCGACCCGGCTGGGGCGATTGTGCCAGGAACAATATCAGTGTTCTGAGCCACCTTTATACGCCATCCCGAGGGCCCTTCTTGGGCAATCAGAAGCAATATGCCTTTCCTAAGCCCTGCCGGGGACCCGTCCGGGGCAGATACTCCCGTTAGGGTCCAAGTGTAATGAACGGAAGCAAGGCCCGGAGCCAATTTCACAACCGACGAGACATCGCCTTCCAATCGGCTATCCCGAAACATGGTGTCATGAGTAGCTCGGTGCGCCGCTTCGATTTCGGATCGGTCCTTCCACCAAACACCTACGACGTTGACGAAATTAGCATCAGCGACGAACAGAGATGCAAACTCATCCATATCATGCCGGTTCCAAGCGTTCGCAAAAGCGGTAGCGAGATGCTCAGGCTTGCTGGTCGTCACGCCCATGACCCTACGTCTCCTACATACTTTCCGCTAAGCGTATAGGAGTCCGAATGCGTCAACGGCAAGGTCAAATTTCAAACTGAGACACTACCGCAAATAGCGGCTACTTTTCGATCACCCGAGCGAAACGCGTATCCGGCACGAGCCATACGGTTGCGACCAGCACATAGATCGCGACGCCAATCCATTGGCTGACGAAGGTGAGCGGTATGGCTGCGAGGTAGAAGGCGAGCGAGATCTTTCCCTTGCGGTCATTGCCGAGGGCCTTGGCAAAGGCGGTGTCATTGCCGTGCAGGCGATGCAGCGCGGCGGCCAGTATGGTGTAGGCGATGGCGCATAGCGCGAGGTCGGCGCCATAGACGGCGACCGGCACCGGCGCAAAATGGTTCTCGCCCATGAAGGCCGTCGTCACCGGCATCAGCGACAGCCAGAACAGCAGATTGAGGTTCGCCCACAGCACGCGTCCGTCGACCCGTTGCACGGTGTGGAACATGTTGTGCAGGTTGTTCCAGTAGATGCCGACATTGATGAAGGACAGCACGTAACAGAAGAAGATCGGCCACAACGGCACCAAGGCGGAGAAATCCTCGCCATGCGGCACTTTCAGCTCAAGCACCATGATGGTGATGATGATGGCCACGACGCCGTCGGTAAATGCCTCGACCCTGCCTTTGCCCATGGATCCCCCCCCGATTTTCGGGCAAAATCTACGCGATGGCGGGACGTGCGGCTACCCGCCATGTGGCTGGGCGAACGAGAGGTGGCCGCGCGCCGGATCGTTCAGCCCGTTGGGTGTCTCGGGCGTCATGTTCGCGCGTCCGCGCGGTACGCCAAGCCCGGTGTCCGGCGGCTCGCCGGCGGCCGGCCTGTCCTCGATCATGTGCATGCTGCGCCAGCGGCCGAAGCGGTAGTAGGCGGCGGCCAGTATCAGGGAACTGATCGAACCGGCCGGAAAACTCCACCACAGCGCTTCTTCGCCGATCACGCCGCGCATGAAATAGGCAAAGCCGGTGCGTACGACCAGCACCGAGATCACCAGGATGATCAGCGGCGGCATCACGGCACCCGTGGCGCGCACCGTGGCAAACAGCACGATGGTGATGCCAAACAGAATGAACGACCACGACGCGATAGTGTTGATGTGGATGGCGATGTCGATCGCAGCACTGTCGCTGCTCAGGAACAGGCTCAGCACCGGGCGGTCGAAAACGGACAGCACGGCAACCAGTGCGCCGGTCAGGACCAGGTTGAAGCCGACGCCGGAGGCGGCGATGCGGCCGATCCTGTCCCAGCGCCCGGCGCCGACATTCTGCGCCGCCATCGAGGAGACCGCGGCACCGATGGCGAGCGCCGGCATCTGGATGTAGGTCCACAGCTGCGCGGCGATACCGTAGGCGGCGGCGACCTGCGAGCCGTAGGAGTTGACGATGCCCATCACTGTCAATGCAGCCACGGAGATGACGATCATCTGCAGGCCCATCGGCACGCCTTTGAAGACGACGATGCGCAGCAAGGTGGGGTCGGGACGCAGCAGGGCGAGGTTGGCGCCGGCAAGCCTCAGCGGATGCTTGCGCACATAAAGCACGATGAGGATGGCGATCACGCTCACCGTCTGGCCGATCAGCGTGGACGTGGCGGAGCCCGCGATACCGAGCTCGGGAAACGGGCCAATGCCACGGATTAGCAATGGGTTGAGCACGATGTCGAGGACGACGGCCAGTGCCATGAAAAAGAACGGCGTGCGCGAATCGCCGGCACCGCGCAGCACGGTCATGACGAAGGATAAGAGGTTCATCATCGGCACAGCGACGAAGATGATGCGCAGATAGGAGCGCGCCAGCGGCAAGGCGTCGGCCGGTGTGCCGAGCGCGCCCAGGATTGCATCGACCCAGATCCAGCCGCAGACCGCGAACACCATCGAGACCAGGAAGAAGAAGGTGGCGCTGGTGCCGACGATGCGGCGCGCTTCGGGCAGGTCGCGGGCGCCGACCGACTGCGCCACCAGGATGGTGGCCGCCATGCCGATGCCGAACACCGTGCCGAGGATCAGGAACAGGACCAGGTTGGCGTTAGAGGTGGCGGTCAGTGCCGATTCGCCGAGGAAACGGCCGACCCAGACGGCGTTGATCGACCCGTTGAGCGACTGCAGCACGTTGGAGCCGAGCACCGGCAGGGCGAACAGCAAAAGCGTGCGCGGGATCGGGCCACTGGTCAGGTCGCCGGCGCGCCGGCGCGTGGGCATTTTTTCATCCATGGCTGGCAGCTCGGCGAAGGTTTGTTTCAAGTCCGGTCCGCGATGATTGCCGATTCAACGGAACAGTTCATGCCTTGATCTAATCATGTTCTCAAAGCTTCCGGAATGGGATATTGATCCTCGGTGCGTGGGGCCGCATTCCTACAGATCTTGGATAGACCGGGGGGTTCATGTCCGATATTCCGCTGTTTTCTCAGCGCCTGAGCCGGCGCGCGTTCCTCGGTGCATCCGCCTTGGGCGCGGCTTCCGTGGCTCTTTCGGCGTGCTCCACGACGGACGTGGCGCCGCCGCCGGTGGCGGCACCGCCAAGCGATCCGGCTTTCGGTGATACCGCAAGCATGTATGCGGCGCGCGTCGATGAGGGCTATCAATTGCCGGCAATCCCGGTCGCTGAGCTCGATCCGAAGTTCGTGCGCCAGATCGTGTCCGATCCGACCGGAGAAAAACCCGGTACGATCGTCGTCGATGTCTCCGAGCACTTCCTCTATCTGGTGCGCGACGGCGGCAAGGCGATCCGTTATGGCGTCAGCCTCGGCAAAGCCGGTTTCGGATGGACCGGCAGCGCCGTGGTTCAGGCGAGGAAGAAGTGGCCGGTCTGGACGCCGCCGCCGGAAATGATCCAGCGCCGGCCGGAACTGGCAAAATACAAGGACGGCATGCCGCCCGGCCCGCAGAGCCCGCTCGGCGCTCGCGCGCTGTATCTGTTCCGCGACGGCAAAGACACGATGTACCGGCTGCACGGCACGCCGGAATGGGATTCCATTGGCAAGAACGCTTCGTCCGGCTGTGTGCGCTTCATGAACCAGGACATCATCGACCTCTACAGCCGGGTCAACGGCGTCGCGCCGGTCTTCGTGCGCCCCAACCTGTCGGCCGCCGGCAAGATCAGCGCGGTGTCGAACAGGACAGCCGAACCGATCGATGCGGGTGTGCCAAGGGACGCGGAGATGTTGAAGTAAGTGCCTTCACGATCTGCCCAGGCGGACGCGTCAAACGCGCCCGCCTGGGCAGGGGGCGTTACTTCTTGGCGAGGCTGGGAAGCGTGACCTGATAGACCAGGAACATGGTGTCGACATCGGCGCCGTCTTCTGCCTTGTAGGGCGCGCCGACCTGGAAGCCGTCCTGGGCAAGGAAGTCGTTGTCGTTGGCGACAAACAGGAAGTAGTCGTCGGGCAGCTTCGGATCGAGAACGCTGACCACCGACATCGCCTCCCACTTCTCCGACAGGTTGTTCTTGTCGTTCGGCGCGCCATCGTGCAGGCCGAAGCGGCCGAGTTCGCCCTTGTCGTTGATATCGATGAACGGCGTCAGCTTGGCCGGCGTCACCGACGGGTCGAGCACGCCCTTGGGCGCCAGCGGCTTGTCGGCGGCATCGAAGGCGCCGCCGGCGATGTCGGTCGCGGCCGAGACGTCGACGACGAAGATCTGGCGCACCAGAGAGGTGTCGCCCTTCAGCCCCTGGCCGTTGCCGCTGTCGCGCGCCAGCATCAGGAAGGCCTTGTCGGAGAGCGCTACGATCTCGCTCTGCGCGGCGATCTTGGTCTTGCCCTTGGCATCCTTGAACACCGGCAGCGGCACGACATACTCATGCGCCAGCTTGAGATGGCCGAGGTCGGAGGCGTCATAGACCAGAGCCCTGGTGTTCTGGCGGGTCGAGCCGGAATCGCCGCCATCCTGCCTTGTTGCCGACTGCAGCACGGCAATCAGGAACTTGCCATCCGGCGTCATCGTCATGCCTTCGAGGCCCTGGTTGTTCTGGCGGCCGGTATCGGGATCCTTCGGATCGGGTTCGGCGGCACCCGGGCCCGGATTGTCCGAGGCGAAGTTCGGCGCGCCGTGGCGCATCGGCACGAGCGCAGCCGGTGGCTGGGTGGCCGACAACAGATGTCCGTCGGCGGAGAACCGGTAGATGTTCGGGCCATATTCGTCGGAGATGAACATCGAGCCGTCTGGCAGCCGCACGATGGCTTCGTTGTCGAGCGCTAGCTTGCCGTTGGCTTCGGGCAGGGTCGGCATGTCGCCGCTTGCCGCGCGCACGCCGTTGAGCGGATCGAGGCCGGTGGCGTCAGCGCCCTTGTCGTCGGTGAGAAGCGTGGTGTCGGCGAGCGTCGCCTTGACGCCCGTCTGCTCTTGGCCGGCAGCGGGTGCCGCACCCGGTGCGACCGGGGCGAACTCGATGCCGATCGTGTTGAGGCGCGGACGATAGTCGGTGGTGCCGACGACATTGTAGCCGCGGTCCGGCAGCAGCCAGAGCGAACCTTTGTAGCCGGCGGTGTCATGGGTCCAGCCGGATGTGTCGATCGACATGCCGGAGCCCGAGCCGAACGTCTCGCCGAACTTGTCGCGCTGAGCGGCCGGGATGCGGCCGACCCCGACCAGCCCCTTGTTGACGAGGCCGCCGACGGTCGCGGTGCTGTCTGCGAGCGCCGGCGTCAAGGCGGTGAACAAGGCCAGCGCGACGCCGAGCGTCGCGGTTCGGTACAGGTGTTTCATGGACAATCCTCTTTGTGACAAAGCGTGCCGGAGCGGCCGCAGGACGAAAAGCTGAAAGAGGTGCGACATCGATGATGCCGCGCGCGCCTCTCCGAAACGCGGTCTACGGCGCGAACATGATGCTTGCGTGACAGTGCGCGATGCATGCCCGCCGACTTCTCCACGCGACGACAAAAACGTGCGCTTGCCGGAGAGAATTGAACACTCCGTCAGTCTCAGGCGCGGATATGGTCCGGCCTTCGGACTAGCCGTGGAGGGGAAGCCTTGAAGTCGCACTACCGCGCAGTCGTCATCGGGGGTGGCGTGGTCGGGGCCTCGGTCCTCTACCATCTGACGCGATTTGGCTGGAGCGATGTGGCGCTGATCGAGCGTGCCGAACTGACGGCCGGTTCGACCTGGCACGCGGCGGCAGGCTTCCATGCGGTCAACGCCGACCCCAATGTGGTGGCGCTGCAGGACTACACCATCAATCTCTACCGGGAGATTGAAGCCGAATCCGGCCAGGACATCGGTCTGCACATGACCGGCGGCGGCAACATCGCCAGCGATCCCGCGCGCTGGGAGTGGCTGAAATCGGCCTGGGCGGTGTTCCAGTCGGTCGGCATCGAGACCGCGCGCCTGGTCAAGCCCGACGAGATCAAGGCGATCTGCCCGATCGTCGAAGTCACCGGCGTGCTCGGCGGCCTGCATGATTCCAACGAAGGCCATCTCGACCCGTACGGCACGACGCACGCCTATGCGGGTGCTGCGAAGAAGCGCGGCGCCGACATCATCCTGCGCAACCGGGCCGTCGAGCTGAAGGCGCGCGCCTACGGGCGCTGGGACGTCGCCACGGAGCAGGGCACCATCATCGCCGAGCATGTCGTCAATACCGGTCGTCTACGGCTCGTTCTCCTCCAATGTCGACATGAGATCCGGGGCGCCAGCCTTCGGCACGCCGGAGCACGACAAGGCGACGCTGGGCGCTGGCCAGCTGGCACGCTTCACCGGGCTGCCGTGGCGGTCCGGCGGCGGCAGCGCGGCCAACTCTCCGATGCGCAGGCCACGCGAGACGCAGTTCGCGCTGTGGGGTTCGGTACTGGCCGGGGCGACGATGTGCATCCATGCCGCCGGCTGGCTGGAAGGCGGCCTCAGTGTCTCCTTCGAGAAACTGATCACCGATATCGAGGCGTTACAGACGGTGGCTGAACTCTGCGCCGCGACCCCCGGCGACACCGATACGATTGATTTCGAAGCGATTGCCGGGGTGCAGCCCGGCGGCCATTTCTTTTCGGCCGGCCACAGCATGGCGCGCTATCGCGCGGCTTTCTATGAACCGCTGGTGGCCGACTGGTCGAATTTCGGCAACTGGACGCAAAGCGGGTCGAAGACGGCGACCGAGCGCGCCACCGGCGTCTGGAGGCGCACACTTGCCGATTTCGTGCCGCCGGCTTCGGCCGTCGCCACATCAGGCGTGCTGGATGAGTTCATAACGCGGCGCACGCAAGAGGGTGGAGCCGCGCCGGTGTCGTGAGCGTTGGCGGAATTGCAGCAATGGCGGGGAACCGGCGTCGCTCCCGGGCATTCATGGGAATGGCCAACGGAGGACGACATGGGATTCGACCAGTATCACGAACCGCCTGAAGAGCTGACGCAGAAGGTACGGACCTTTGCCCGCATGATCACCTCCCTGATCGAGGAGGCGGAAGCGATCGGCTGGTACGAACAGCGCATCTCGGTGGAGAAGGATCCTCAGGCGCGCGCCATCATGAAGAACGCGCAAGGCGAGGAGTTCAAGCATTTCGGCATGGACCTCGAATTCCTGCTGCGCCAAAAGAAGGACTGGCGGGCGGAACTGAAGGAAATCCTGTTCACCACGGGCGACATTGTCAAAGCCGGCGAACGGGGCGAGAAGAAGGTGGACTAAGGTGTGCGGTATTCGGGTAATGCCGACCTGCAAACGAAGGTTTTCTGCACTTCCTGTGCTCACGTACGAAAAGTACGCTCCGCTCCGGTTCTCGAAGACCATCTTGTTTGGTCGCTTCGCGCCCGTCTTCGACTCCGGCGCGGCCTGACTCTCAACACACCTTGGGGCCTGGCCGGGCAAATTTCACGGTCGATCCGGCACCTTCAATCGCTGTCGCGCGCGACCAGTTCCAGCGGCCAGACTTCGCGGATGATCCGCGGACCTTCCGGGCCGGCGAAGGCCGGGATCGAGGCGAGCAGCATTTCGGCGAGCCGCTGTCCCATCGGCTCCAGCGCCGGGCGGAAGGCGGTCAGCGCCGGCGAGAAATAGCGGCAGAGCGGTGTGTCGACGATGACGGTCACCGCCATGTCATGACCCGGCCTGATCCCCATCTCGGCCAGCGCCTTGCAGCCGCCAAGCGCCATCGCATCATTGTTGAAGATGATGGCGGTCGGAGGGTCCTTGGATCGCATGACCTGCGGCGTCACCTCGTAGCCGCCGGCCTCGTTGATGAAGCCGGACGCGATCAGCTCGGGGTCGACCTCGATGCCGTGTCGCCGCAAGGCCTTGCGGTAGCCGGCCAGGAACAGATAGCCGAAGTTGAGATCGAGCGACGGGCGGACGGCGGCGATGCGGCGGTGGCCGCGCGCCACAAGGCGGTCGACCGCGTCGGCTCCGGCCTTCTCGAAATCGAGGTCGAGGGAAGGGTAGGATTCTGCCCCGGAGCGGCTGCGGCCGAGCGTGGCAAACGGAAAGCCGGCCTGGGTGAGATAGTCGATGCGCTCGTCCTCGCGCCGCGTCCAGGCCAGCAGCACCGCATCGGCGCGGCGCGTCTCGACGACACGGCGCAGGCGCTCCTGCTGGTAGTCGCCTGGCGCGCCCATCACCACGATCAGGTCGAGCCCGCTTTCGGCGAGCCTGGCCTGCAGCCCGATCAGGAACGGAATGAAGAATGGTTCGCCATATTGCTGGTCGCCCGGATGCGGCTGCAGCATGAAGGCGATCGAATGGGTGGCGCCCTGCCGCAGACTGCGGCCGGACTGGTTCGGCGAATAGTTGAGCGTCCTGGCCGCTTCGAGCACGCGCTTGCGCGTGTCGGCATTGACGTCGGCGCGACCGTTCAGCGCCCGCGACACGGTGCCGATGGAAATGTTCAGGTGACGGGCAAGGTCGTGAATGCTGGACGCCAAGTGACTGTTCTCCCCTTGCTTGGCTAGCACCGGCAGCCGCTCAGGCCAAGGCGACAAGACGATTTTCGCGATCGACCAATTGACATTCTACGCCTTCGGGTGTGTTCTCGTAAACGTTTACGGAAAAACGTTTACGGTCCTGCCGTGGATGCCGTGACGATCGGTCTGGAGGGACCGAGCGGAGGAGGAGCGCTGGATGATCAATGCCGTCCTGGTCGGCTGCGGAGCGATGAGCAAGGCCTGGCTCGATGCCGTCAGGCAAATCGACGGGCTCGCCATTGTCGGCCTTGTCGACCTCGACGCCGACAGGGCGCGGGCGAGGGCGCAAGAATACGACCTCACCAATGTCGTCATCGGCAGCAGTCTCGACGCCGTGCTCGATCAGACCAAACCGCAAGCGGTGTTCGATGTGGTGGTTCCCGCCGCCCGGCGCGACGTCGCTTTTTCGGCTTTTGCCCACAATTGCCATCTGCTGACGGAAAAACCGCTCGCCGACAGTCCGGAGAATGCGCGCGCCATCGTCGAGGCTGCCCGCCAGGCCGGACGCATCCATGCCGTCGTCCAGAACCGTCGCTATGTCGCCAATGTCAGGCGCATCAGAAGGTTTCTGGACTCTGGCGCCATTGGTGCCGCGACCAGCATCCATGCCGACTTCTTCATCGCGCCGCATTTCGGCGGTTTTCGCGATGAGATGGCCCATGTCCTGCTGCTCGATATGGCGATCCACACATTCGACGCCGCCCGCTACATGGTCGCCGGCGAGCCGTCCGGCGTCTATTGCCAGGAATGGGAGCCGGCCAATTCCTGGTACCGGCAGGGATCGTCGGCCAGCGCCGTCTTCGATCTCGGTGGCGGCAAGGTCTTCACCTATGCCGGTTCCTGGTGCGCCGACGGCTTCCGCACCAGTTGGGAAGGCAGTTGGCGCATCGTCGCTGAGCGCGGTAGCCTCATTTGGGACGGCAACGATGCGTTGAAGGCTGAGGTGCTGGCGCCGGGCCGCGATGGCCTGATCGACAAGACCCAGCCGATCGAAGTGCCGCCGCTCGATCCGGCCGACCGCATCGGTGGCCATCTCGGCATCATCAGGGATTTCATGCACGCCATCGAGACCGGCAGAGAGCCGGAAACGCGCGGTGCCGACAACATCAAAAGCCTGGCCATGGTTTTTGGCGCCATAGAGAGCGCCGAAACCGGCCGCCGGGTGCCGATTGCAGAGGAAGCACAATGACGCCAAACCCGCTTCTCGACATCCGGATCGGCACCATGGTGCGGGCCAACCTCGACGATCCGGCCGCCTACATCAAACAGATCCTGCCGCTCGGCTTCGAGAGCATCCAGCCCTTCTTCTGGCAGACACTGGGCGGCAAGGACCTGCCGCAGCTCGCCGGCCAGATCCGCGAGGCGCTCGGCGATGCCGACGTCATCGTGTCCTCGCTCGGCGTGTTCGGCAATCCGCTGGAAGACGGCGAGGTCGATCGCGGGGTGCTCGCAACCTGGGAAACGGTCATCGACCACGCGCATCTGTTCGGCGCCTCGACGGTCAGCGGCTTCACCGGGCGCCTGCGCGGCAAGAAGCTGACCGACAGCCTGCCGCGCTTCAAGGAAGTCTGGGGGCCGTTGGCCAGGCGTGCCGCCGACAAGGGCGTGCGCATCGCCTTCGAGAATTGCGCGATGGACGGCAACTGGGCAGCTGGCGACTGGAACATCGCCCACAATCCCGACGCCTGGGAACTGATGTTCAACGAAGTGCCCGACGACAATCTCGGCCTCGAATGGGAGCCCTGCCACCAGCTCGTCTATTTGATCGATCCGATGCCGCAGATTCGCAAATGGGCGCCGCGCATCTTCCATGTCCACGGCAAGGACGCGACGGTGCGCTGGGATGTTATCCGCGAGCATGGCGTGTTCGGCAGGCTGCCCTTCGTGCATATGCGCACGCCGGGTTTCGGCGACAGCGACTGGACGCGGGTCATCAGCGAATTACGGCTGGCCGGGTACAAGGGCGCCATCGACATCGAGGGCTGGCACGACCCGGTCTATCGCGGAGATTTGGAGATCACAGGGCAGGTGCGGGCGCTGGAGTATCTGAAGCAATGCCGGGGAGGCGCCAGCTACCTGCCTAATCCGGTGTGAGAGCACAGGCCGGCGGGAGGAGCCGGCCGCAAGTGGTACTGCCGAAGCAATCGTCAGAAAGCCCCTCGGCTGACGAGGGAAACAATGGGAGGAACGTGCATGAGCATCGCGATCAGAAAGACACTTCCGCGCTCGACCGTCGTGGCCGCCGCCACGGCGCTTGCCGCCGCAATCTCCACCTTGCCCGCGCAGGCGCTCGACGCCCAATGGTGCAAGGATGTTCATATCCGCTTTTTCGTCGGCGGCGCCGAGGGCGACGCTTTCGGCACCATCGTCTACAATGGCGCCAAGCAGGCGGCGACCGATCTCGGGCCGAAGGTCGACTACATCTTCTCGGGCTGGGACATCGAAAAGATGGTGCAGCAATTGCGTGAGGCGGTCGCGGTCAAGCCTGGCGGCATCGCCATGATGGGCCATCCGGGAGATGCGGCGATCATGCCGCTCGCCGAACAGGCGCACAAGGACGGCATCAAGATGATGTACCAGAACGTGCCGGTGCCGACGGTAACGGCGGCGTTCGGCGGTGGTTATGTCGGTGCCCAGCAGGAGCAGCAGGGTCGCGCGCTCGGCGCCGAGGCGTACAAGCTCGGCAAGCTGAAGTCCGGCGACAAGGCGATCATGATTGGCCCGTTCGAGAATGAGAGCCGGGGCGCACGCGAGCGTGGGACAGTCGCCGCACTGAAAGAGGCCGGCGTCGATGTCGTTCAAATCAACTCCGCAACCGAATGGGCAGCTGATCCGAATCTCGCGATTCCGGTGATCACCGCGGCACTGCTCAACAATCCCGACGTCAAGGCGGTCGGCTACCCCGGTGGCCAGATGCTCGGCAATGTGCCGACCTACATGCAGGCTGCGGGGCGGAAGCCCGGCGACATCTTCAATTTCGGCTTCGACACCAGCCCGCAGATCGTCGAGGCCTTCAAGGGCGGCTGGGTGCAGCTGACGGCCGACCAGCAGCCGTTCCTGCAGGGTTATCTGCCGATCCTCAGCCTGTGCCAGCAGGTGGTGCTGGGGTTGGCGCCGATGAATGTCGACACCGGCGCCGGTTTCGTCACGCCGGAGAACTACCAGATCGTCGCCGAGCTTGCCAAGCAGGCGCTGCGCTGACCTCCCAAGCCGTCGGCCGGGATCAGGCCCCGGCCGGCGGGACCGGGCCCCGGCCGGCGGGACCGCTGGCGACAAACAAGCGAGGATCCGATGGCCGAACGCCTTATCGAACTGCGCGACATCAGCAAATCCTATGGCCAGGTTTATGCACTGGGCGGCGTCAATCTCAGCGTCGACCGCGGCGAGGTCGTCGGCCTGATCGGCGACAATGGCGCCGGCAAGTCGACCCTGATCAAGATCCTGTCGGGCGTGGTCAAGCCGACCAGCGGCGAGATCCTCGTGCGCGGCAAGGCGGTGACCGGGTGGAGCGCGGCGCGCTCGCGTGAGGCCGGCATCGAGACGGTGTTCCAGGACCGGGCGCTGGCCGTGCAGCAGACGATCGTGCGCAACATCTTCATGGGCCGCGAGCTCACCGGCTTTCTCGGCTGGATCAAGGTCAACAAGGAGATCGAGGAGGCGAGCCGGCTGATGCGCGAGATCGGCTTCACCTCGAAGGTATTCACGCCACAGTCGATCGTGGGCCAGCTGTCCGGCGGCGAACGCCAGGGTGTGGCGATCGCCCGCGCCATCTACAAGCAGGCGGAGCTGATCGTCCTCGACGAGCCGACGACGGCGTTGTCGCTGACCGAAACCGCCAAGGTCTTCCATTTCGTGCGCCAGGTGCGGGCAAGCGGCCGCTCGATCCTGTTCATAGGCCACAACATCCACCATGTCTTCGACATCGCCGACCGCTTCGTGGTGCTGGATCGCGGCAAGGTCGCACTGACGACCGACCGCAGCAAGGTCAACTCGGCCGAGGACCTCATCAACTTCATGGAAGACGTCGCACACCCGGGCGGGTTGGCCGGGCTGCACGATGCCGGCGACGCGGAGCAGAGAGCACGATGAGCAAGACCATGGCGCCCGATCTGCACGAGCCGTCCGCCGGCATTCCTCGCCCCAGCCCCCAGACGGAGTGGAAGCACCCATCCGATCACTGGATGCGCGGCTTCATCCTCGACAACCGCGCGTCGCTCGGCACGCTCGGCGTGTTCATCGTCATGATGGCAGTGTTCATGATCGCCAACCCGACCGTCTTCACCACCTGGTATCTCTACCGCTCGGTGCTGACGACGTTGCCGGTGGCGCTGTTCGTGGTGGTGCCGCTGGTCTTCGTTGTCACCTGCGGCGAGATCGACCTGTCGTTTCCGGCAACGATGGGTTTTGCCTCATGGGTCTTCGCGCTGTTCGTGCAGGCCGGCTACGATCCATTCCTCGGCATCGTCGCGGCGCTGATCACCGGCATGCTGCTCGGCTTCCTGGTCGGCTCGCTGGTGGTCTATGGCGGGCTGTCGTCGCTGATCGCGACGCTGGGCATGAATTTCCTGCTGCGCGGCCTGATCCAGATCATCAACGAGGGCAAGTCGATGGCGCTGACCGGCCTCAGCGACAGCTGGGCCTACAAGATCTTCTCCAGTCAGGTGTGGGGCATCCCGGTGCAGATTTTCTGGGCCATCGCCTTCGTCGTGCTGTCGGCAATGCTCTACAACCGCCACCGCTTCGGCACGCAGGTCAGGGTGGTCGGCGACAACCCCGACAGTGCCCAGCAGATGGGCATCGACGTCAAGCGCGTGCGGGTGAAAGTGTTCGTCTTCGTCGGCATCGGTGCGGCGATCGCCGGCACCTTCTCGGTGATGATCAACTTCACCTGGTGGCCGACCGCCGGCGACGGCTATCTCCTGCCGGTGCTGGCCTCGGTGTTCGTCGGCGGCACGCCGACCTGGGGCGGCATCGGCACCGTGGTCGGCGGCGCCATCGGCGCCGTCACCGTGTCGTTCATCCAGACCGGCGTCGTGGCGGCCGGCCTGAGCGGCTTCTACGTCCAGTTCTTCAACGGGCTGATCATCATCCTGTCGCTGCTCGGCCATAAGTGGAACCAGGCGCGGTATAGGTAAGGGGCTGTTCTGTCGGCGGACCGCATGCCTTGACGATTGGCGCAGACGCTCATCGTTTCGTCATCCTCGGGTCTCCGCGACGTCGCTTCGCTCCTGCTCCGCCCGTGGATGACGAAGGTAGGGGGGCTTCCGCCAGAGAATGGTCGCTTGTAGGACAATGGGGCAAGCGGACGCTCACACCGCCGCGACGAACCCGTCCAGCACGCGCTTCTGGCCGGCCTTGTCGAAGTCGATCGTCAGCTTGTTGCCTTCGATGGCCGAGATGTTGCCGTTGCCGAATTTCTGGTGGAAGACGCGGTCGCCGACGTTGAAGGCGGACGGCTTGTCGGCGACGGATTTGGCGACCAGTTCGCCGTCGATGGTGCGGCCCTTGACCGAGGTGCGGCCGGCGCCGTAGCCGCTGTCCGTCTCGCCATAGCCGATGCGCTCGACCTGATGGCCGGAGCGCGAGCCCCAGTTGCGGTCGGTGGCCTCGGTGCGGTTGGCCTGCGCGCGCTGCCAGCCCGGTGTGGCATAGGTGTTGGAGAAGGCGCCGGATTTTTCGGTGTCGGCGCCGACAGTGTCGAAGCGCGAGGCGCCATAGGGGTTCTGCCGTCCCGCGCCCTGGCCGCCGCGACCGGAGGCAAAAGAACCGCCGCCATAGGAATTGCCGTAGCCGCCATAGGAGTTGCCGCTTTCGGCGACCTCGACATGGGCTTCCGGCAGTTCGTCGAGGAAGCGCGACGGGATGGTCGACTGCCACAGACCGTGGATGCGGCGGTTGGAGACGAACCACAGATGCAGGTTCTTCTTGGCGCGGGTCAGGCCGACATAAGCGAGCCGCCGCTCTTCCTCCAGCCCGGAGCGGCCGCCTTCATCGAGCGCGCGCTGATGCGGGAACAGGCCTTCTTCCCAGCCGGGCAGGAAGACGGTCTCGAACTCGAGGCCCTTGGCCGAATGCAGCGTCATGATGCTGACGGCGTCCAGCCCGGCGTTCTGCTCGGCGTCCATGACGAGTGCTACATGCTCGAGGAAGGAGCGCAGCGATTCATACTCTTCCATGGAGCGGATCAGCTCCTTCAGGTTCTCCAGCCGGCCGGGCGCTTCGACCGAGCGGTCGTTCTTCCACATGTCGGTGTAGCCGCTCTCTTCCAAGATGGTCTCGGCGAGTTCGGTGTGCGGCGTGGTTTCCAGCGCCTTCTGCCAGCGCTCGAAATTGGCTGACACCTCGCGCAGAGCCGCGCGCGGCTTCGGCTTCAGTTCGTCGCTTTCAGCCAGCTTGGCGGCGGCTTCCAGCATCGGGATGCGCAGCGCACGCGCCGTGTCGTGGATCTGGCGGATGGTGGCTTCGCCAAGGCCGCGCTTCGGCACGTTGACGATGCGCTCGAAGGCGAGGTCGTCGGCGCCTTGCGCGACGACGCGGAAGAAGGCCAGCGCATCGCGGATCTCCATGCGCTCGTAGAAGCGCGGGCCGCCGATGACGCGATAGTTGAGGCCGAGCGTGACGAAGCGGTCCTCGAACTCGCGCATCTGGAAGGACGCGCGGACCAGGATCGCCATGTCGTTGAGATTGTGCTTTTGCCGCTGGTAGGTCTCGATGGTCTCGCCGACGGCGCGGGCTTCCTCCTCGGAATCCCAGGCGGCGTGGACATGCACCTTGCCGTCCTCCGGCTCGTCGCGGTCGGTGAACAGCGTCTTGCCGAAACGGCCCTCATTGTGGGCGATGAGGTGGGAGGCGGCGCCCAGTATGTGCGCGGTCGAGCGGTAGTTGCGCTCCAGCCGGATGATGGTGGCGCCCGGAAAATCCTTGTCGAAGCGCAGGATGTTGTCGATCTCGGCGCCGCGCCAGCCATAGATGGACTGATCGTCGTCGCCGACGCAGCAAATGTTGACTTTGTTGTCGCTCACGGCCGTCCGCTCGCTTCGCTCGCTGGCCTCCGCGGGGGCGGCCTGGCCGGCCGACGCCCGGTCGGGCTTGCGGCCTTCGGCCGATCGCAGATCCGTCGATGTCGACGCGCGTCCCGCATCAGGCCGCTGCGCCAGGAGGCGCAGCCACATGTACTGGGCGGTGTTGGTGTCCTGGTACTCGTCGACGAGGATGTATTTGAAGCGCTTGTGGTATTCCTTCAGCACGTCCGGATTGGCGCGGAAGATGCGGATCGGGTGGCACAGAAGGTCGCCGAAGTCGCAGGCGTTCAGCGTCTTCAGCCGCTCCTGATAGGCCTTGTAAAGTTCGCGGCCCTTGCCGTTGGCGAAGGCGCGTGCGTCGCCCTCGGCGATGTCGGCCGGACCTTGCCCCTTGTTCTTCCAGCCATCGATCATCTGGGCGAACTGCTTGGCCGGCCAGCGCTTGTCGTCGAGCCCTTCGGCCTGGATCAGCTGCTTGATCAGCCGCACGACGTCGTCAGTGTCGAGGATGGTGAAATCGGAGCGCAAACCGGCGAGTTCGGCATGCCTGCGCAGCAGCTTCACGCCGATCGAGTGGAAGGTGCCGAGCCAGGGCATGCCTTCGACATTGCCTTCGCCGATCAGGACGCCGATGCGAATTTTCATCTCGCGCGCGGCCTTGTTGGTGAAGGTCACCGCAAGAATCTGCGACGGGAAGGCCTTGCCGGTGGCGAGGATGTGGGCGATGCGGGTGGTCAAGACGCGGGTCTTGCCGGTGCCGGCGCCGGCCAGCACCAGAACCGGACCTTCGGTGGTTTCCACCGCCAGCCGCTGTTCGGGGTTCAGCCCCTTCAGATAGTCGGGTGCATTGTTGTGGCCGCTGCGGGCGGCCATGGCGCGTGCGGCAATGCCCGACGGGGCCGTGGGCCGCGCATTGGGTTCGTCGAAAAAGGGCATGTCTTCGGAAAAGCCGGACATTGCCCCGAATGTAGTGATTCGGGAGCGAAAGACCAGAAGTGTCTACGTTTTGTTCCAGTAAAGTGCCTGATATCGCCGTTCAGGCCTTGCGGTAGCCGAGGGCGACGAAAAATCGATGGTCGAACGAGCGCGCCTCCTCCGTCATCAAGGCGCCGAGAATGCTGGAAAACCCTGATACAGGCAAGATGGATTGCCACCGTGGCGTGTGGCCAACTTGACAGGCGCGGCAGGCAGGAGAAAGTTGCGTTCAGGGCAGGAAGGTAACGCCGGGTTGCCCATGGCCGCGCCGCGAGAGCGCGCAACAGTCGAAGGAGTATCATCTTGGCTGTCACCATCACCTCCCTCATTCTCTTGCTCATCGGTCTTGCGCTCGGCGGCGGTGGTATCCGTCTCGCGATGCTGGGCGGCAGCTGGTATTACATCATCACCGGCCTCGCCTTCCTGATCGCCGCCTGGCTACTCTACCGGCGCAGATCCACCGCGCTGTGGCTCTACGCGGCGATCGTGGTCGGCACGCTGGCCTGGGCGGTCTGGGAAACCGGCTTCGACTGGTGGGAACTTGGGCCCCGCGGCGGCATCATCGTGCTGGTGGCGTTGTGGCTGCTGACGCCATGGGCGAGGCGGGGTCTTGCCGGCCCTGACGCGCGAGCGCCGCTCATCCTTGCCGTGCTGGCATCGCTTGCCGTCGCCGGTTATTCGATGACAGGAGATCCGAAGGACATTGCCGGCGAACTCTCCACCGACAAGGTGATCGCCAACGCCAACCTCGGCAATGATGTGCCGGCCGGCGAGTGGCACTATTACGGACGCACGCAATTCGGCCAGCGCTATTCGCCGCTCGACCAGATCACGCCGGACAATGTCGCCAAGCTACAGCCGGCCTGGACCTACCGCACCGGCGACGTGAAGGGACCGGACGACGTCGTGGAGACCACCTATCAGGTGACGCCGCTGAAGATCGGTGACATGCTCTACATCTGCACGCCGCACAATTTCGCCATCGCCATCGATGCGGCGAGCGGCAAGGAGAAATGGCGCTACGATCCCAAGATCAAGCTCGACAAGGACCGCCAGCACCAGACCTGCCGCGGCGTGTCCTATTATGCCGATACCGCAATCGCCGCCAGGCAGCCCTGTGCTGCGCGCGTCTACCTGCCGACCTCGGACGCGCGGCTGATCGCGCTCGATGCCGCCAACGGGCAGGTCTGTCCGACTTTCGCCGAGGGCGGCACGCTGAACCTTCTGACCAACATGCCCTATCCGAAGTCGGGCTATTATTACTCGACCTCGGCACCGCTGATCTCGGGCGGCAAGATCATCGTCGGCGGTGCGGTCAACGACAATTATTCGACGCAGGAGCCGTCGGGCGTCATCCGCGCTTACGATGTCGGCACCGGCAAGCTGCTATGGAACTGGGATTCCGGGAATCCGGAACAGACGACGCCGCTGGCAGCCGGCCAGACCTATACCGCCAACTCGCCCAACATGTGGTCGACGCCGAGCGCCGACGAGAAGCTCGGCCTGCTTTACGTGCCGCTCGGCAACCAGACGCCGGATCAGCTCGGCGCCGGGCGCAGCGACAATGTCGAGAAGTTCTCGTCGTCGATCACCGCGCTCGATCTCAACACCGGGCAGGTGCGCTGGGTGCGGCAGACCGTACATCACGACCTCTGGGACATGGACGTGCCGGCGCAGCCGAGCCTGATCGACATCACCAAACCCGACGGCATGATCGTCCCGGCGCTGGTCGGGCCGACCAAGCAGGGCGACCTCTATGTGCTCGACCGCCGCACCGGAGAGCCGGTCATCGCGGTCAACGAGGTGGCGGCGCCCGGCGGCGCGATCGAGGGCGATCACACATCGCCGACGCAGCCGGTCTCCGATCTCACCTTCATGCCGAAACCGCTCACCGGCGCCGACATGTGGGGCCTCACCATGTTCGACCAGTTGGCTTGCCGGATCGAATTCCAGGGCCTGCGTTATGAGGGCCGCTATACACCCCCTTCCGTCCAGGGCTCGCTGATCTATCCCGGCAATTTCGGCACCTTCAACTGGGGTGGTGTCGCTGTCGACCCGGTCCGGCAGGTGCTGTTCGGCATGCCGACCTATCTGGCCTTCAAGTCACAGCTCATTCCGCGCGACCAGGTGCCGCCGCCGGACGAGGGTCGCGGCAGCGAGCAGGGACTGAACCGCAACGAGGGCGCGCCCTATGCAGTGGTGATGGGACCGTTTCTCTCGCCGCTCGGCATTCCTTGCCAGGCGCCGCCCTGGGGCTATGTCGCCGGCGTCGATCTCAGGACCGGCAAGATCGCCTACAAGCACCGCAACGGCACCGTCTACGACATGACGCCGCTGCCGCTGCCGCTGAAGGTCGGGGTGCCGGGCATTGGCGGGCCGATGATCACCGCTGGCGGCGTTGCCTTCCTGGGTGCGGCGGTCGACGACTATCTGCGTGCCTATGAGCTGACATCCGGCAAGCAGCTGTGGCAGGCGCGGCTGCCGGCCGGTGGTCAGTCGACGCCGATGACCTATACGGTGGCCGATGGCCGCCAGTTCGTGGTCATTGTCGCCGGTGGTCACGGCTCGGTCGGGACCAAGCCGGGAGATTATGTGATGGCCTACGCGCTGCCGAAGTAGGGCTAGCCGAGCCCCAGATGGCTCTTCAGGCTGGGCACCGAGCCGAGCACCTGGTTGGTCAGCTGGGGTCCGGCGGCGGCTTCGGCCTGCTGGACCAGCGTCTCGCCGGCCTTCTGGATCTGTGCCATATCGAGGCCGGATGCCTTGAGCGCGGCGAGGCCGTTGATCAGCGCACCGGCCTTCTCGCCGAGAACACCGCCAAGCGCGCCCTGAAGCGACGACAGGAAACCGCCACCGCCGGCCGGGGCGGCGGCCATGACGTCATATTGGTGGGCGAGATCATCCGCGCCGGGAATCTTGGCGAAGAAAGCCGAGGCGCTGGTGCCTTCCGCCTCGTGTTCGAGCACCGAGAAAATGGTCCCCACGACTTTTTCCGTCGTCGCCTGGTCGAGGCCCGCTTTTTGCGAGACGGTGTTGACGATGTCCTGGACGTTCATGGTCTCACCTCAACCCTGGGTTTTCGTGTTTGCCGGATGGCGCTGATTGCTGCGCACCTTGACCATCGATTGCCTGGCGGAAGCAGCCGACCGGAGTGCCAGCAGGGCAGCAGTGGCGAGCGCGAAAGCCGTTGCGAAGATCGGGGTGGAGAAGGTCATGGGTGTTGTTCCTTCTTGGTCAGAATGAGCGCGACTGCAGGGCAGGGACGAGACCGTCACCGGCAGCTTTCCCTTATATTGTGGCAGCAGCATCAAGATTGTCGAAAATGACCAAAATGTGATTAAGGCGGGTGCTTCCGCGTCACGGCTTTCGCGCCGAAACCAGGAGATAGGCCTTGGGGATCGCGCCCCTCGTGGCCTGCCTGGCGAGCACCGTCACCCAAGCGTGACTGGACCATGCAAGTCTCGACCCTATCTTGCGCCGCAACGAGACTTTCCGAAGCCGAGGAGCACATCCATGACGAAACCGGACGCCAACACCAAGCCTGCCATTACCCAGGCGATGATCGATGCCTATGACGAATACACGCATCTGACGCTCGATCGCCGCCGGTTCATGGAGCAGTTGTCCCGGCTTGCCGGATCAGGTGCGGCGGCGGCCGCGATCGCGCCGCTGCTGGCGGCAAATTCCGCGCAAGCGGCAATCGTCGCCGAAAACGATCCGCGGGTGAAGGGCGAGGACATCAGCTACCCCGGCAGCGGTGGCGAGATGAAGGGCTACCTGGTCAAGCCGGCGGACCAGACGGGCAAGCTCGGCACGGTTATCGTCGTGCATGAGAACAGGGGTCTCAACCCGCATATACGCGATGTGGCGCGGCGCGTGGCGCTGGAAGGGTTCGTGGTGCTGGCGCCGGATTTTCTGTCGCCGCTCGGCGGCACGCCTGACGATGAAGACAAGGCGCGCGACATGTTCGCCAAGCTCGATCCGACGCAGACCGCCGCCGATGCCGTGGCAACGGTCGCTTTCCTCAAGAGCAACAAGGATGGCAATGGCAAGGTCGGCGCCGTCGGCTTCTGCTGGGGTGGCGGCACGGTCAACACGCTGGCCGTCGACGCGCCCGATCTCAGTGCTGCCGTTGCCTATTACGGCATGCAGCCGAAGGCCGCCGATGTTTCGAAGATCAAGGCGGCCTTGCTGCTGCACTATGGCGGATTGGACGAGCGCATCAATGCCGGCATCGACGCCTTCAAGAAGGAACTCGACGCGGCGCATGTCGAATACACGGTCTATGTCTATGAAGGCGCCAACCACGCCTTCAACAACGATACGTCGGCAGCGCGCTACGACAAGAAGGCGGCCGACCTGGCCTGGGGGCGCACGATCGCCTTCTTCAAGGAGAAGTTGAAGTAGCCGTCAGGCGGTCGAGGGTGCCCAGACGGTTTCGAAGGCCGGCGACAGGGTGAAGCCGGCCGGTCGCACCGAACTGGGGGGCGGGCGGCGCACACCCTCCTGCAGATAGCGCAAGGCCGAGTTCAGCCCGTTCATCGTGTAAGGCTTGGCAATGACCCCGACCGCACCAGCGAAATGATCGGGAATGCGCTTCGGATTGGCGGTCATGAACACGACCATGGAGTTGTTCTTCTCGCCGATATACTCGGCCACCTCGACGCCAGTCGGGCCGTCGGTCAAATGGATGTCGACAAAGGCGATATCGGCATCCGTCGTATCAACCATGCTCTTTGCTTCGGCCGACGAGGTTGCCCAGCCGACGACGCTGTGGCCGGCCTCCTCTACAAGGCTTTCCAGTTCCATTGCCAGCAGCGCCTCGTCCTCGACGATGAGGACCTTGAGCGGTTCAATCATGACACATTCCCTTTTTGCTGCGGTTCGTTGGGCATCGAGATGACGACCCTGGTGCCGGGGCCGGCGTCGCGCCATTCGATGTCGGCGCGCAACTGGCGGGCCAGCGACTTGATCAGCCGCATGCCGAAAGACGCCTCGCCACTGGCGTCGGCCATGCCGACGCCATCGTCTGACACTTCGATGTTGAAATGGCCGTCTGGCTGACTCATCTTGATGCCGATGCGGCCCGCCATCGTCCCGTCGGGCTTTTCCTTGAACGCGTGCTTGAGCGCGTTGGTGACTAGCTCGTTGACCATCAAGGCAACCGGCGCGGCCTTCTCAGCCGAAATGACGATGGGTTCGAGATTGAGCGTGGACTTGATTTCCGAGCGCCCCGAGGCCGTCAGCAGGTCGGTTACCAGGTCCCTTGCGAAGTCAGAAACGTCGAACCTGCTGACATCCTTCGACTGGTAGAGCCGGCGATGCACGGTGCTTAGGGCCTCGATGCGCTCCAGCATGGTGGTCAGCGACTGCTTGGTCGCTTCATCCTTTATGGTTCGGCTCTGCATGACGATCAATGACGAGATCATCTGCAGATTGTTTTTCACGCGATGGTCGACCTCATGCAGCAAGGTGGTCTGCGCCTCGAGGGCTGCTTCGAGTTCGCTGGTGCGTTCCTTCACCGCCTTCTCGAAGCGTTCCTTGTCGGCCGTGACGCGATGCTCCGAGCGCTTGCGGTCCGAGACATCGAGCTGCGAGGCGAAAAAGAACTGCAATTCGCCTTTGTCGTTGGAAACGGGGCTGATGTAGAGCGCGTTCCAGAAGGTGGAACCGTCCTTGCGGTAGTTCAGAATATCCACGCTGATATCGGCTCGCTCGTCGATCGCGGCGCGCAGCTTTGCGATTGCGGAGTCGTCTGTCTTCGGCCCCTGCAGGAAGCGGCAATTCTTGCCCATGACCTCGTTCCGTTCATAGCCGGTGAGCCGCAGGAAC
This sequence comes from Mesorhizobium sp. Root102, assembly GCF_001425625.1. Taxonomy (GTDB): domain Bacteria; phylum Pseudomonadota; class Alphaproteobacteria; order Rhizobiales; family Rhizobiaceae; genus Mesorhizobium. The sequence continues at coordinate 152,608 of NZ_LMCP01000004.1, forward strand.
GCGTCATTGGCAAACACGATCGGATTGTCCTGTTGTCGGGGATCGGTGATGATCATCGACATGCGGGTGGCGCGAATGGCTGCCGCGAACGGATCGCCCTTGCCGTGCTCGGCATGCAGATCGTCCGTCATGTGCCATGCGTCGGCCGGTTCCCTGGTTCCTTTCCAATCCATCGTCACACTCCAAGCCGGTTTCGTGGGGGACAACGGCTCAGATGCGGAATTGGTTCAATCATGAGCGATCTTGTCGCGAGTCTTCGCTGTTGAAGATTGGCGTCAAGCCCTTGCGAAGATTTGAAACAAAAGACTTTTCTAGTGCCTAGTTCGTGATGCCGGTTTGTGGAAGGCGACGCCTGCAACCACCATCGCGATGCCGAGGCAATCGGCAAAACTCGGAATCTGGTGCAGCACGACGACGCCGATTAGCGTCGCAGTGACCGGCAGCAGCGACAGCATCAGCGCGAAGCTCGCGCGCGGCAAACGTGACATAGCGAGCTGGTCACAGATGTAGGGGATAACCGACGAGCAGATGCCGACGCCGATGGCGGCGAGCAGCAGCGGTGGTGTGAAAAAGGCGGGCAGGGCGTCGGTGAGGCCGATCGGCAGCACGACGATGAAGGCGATCGCCATGGCGGCGCCAAGGCTCGCGATACCACTGCCTGCGCCTGAAGCGGCGATGCGGTGGCCGAGTAAGATGTAGCCGACAAACAGCACGCCGTTGAGGAAGGCCCAGAACAGCCCGATGGGATCATCAGACCATTTGACATCGATGAGCAGCAAGGTGCCGGTGACGGCAACGGCAAGGGCGGCGATATTGCGCGGGCTCCTGAGTCCGATCACCGCGACGCCGATGGTGCCGACGAATTCGATCGCCGCCACCAGCGAGATCGGCAGGCGGTCGAGCGCCAGGTAGAACGAACAGTTCATCACCGCCAGGCAGGCACCGAAGGCCAGCAACAGCAGCCGCGTCGAGCGATCGGCGCGGGCGAAGGTTCGCCGTGGGCGGGTCAGCGGCGCGAAGATCAGTGCTGCGGTGGCGATGCGCAGCCATGCCATGCCGAGCACGCCGACATGCGGGAAAAGTAGCACGGCGAATGCCGGCCCGAGATAGTGGAAGACGGCGCTGACGCCGAACCAGACATGCGGCGGCAGTTTTTCCGCCAGCCTGCCGAGGGTGGGGTTGCCAAGGGCAGGGTCTGCCGCGAGAGCTTGCGTTTGATCATCCATAGGGTCAGTATCGCAGGCAGATTTACCTGTTTATATGGATGATGTTTGGCTCCTCCGGCTATGCTTCGACCGGAAGAAAGGAGTTTTCCATGAGACGCCTTCGAACTGAAAGCGCCGACCTCGATGCCACGGATATGAAGATCCTGCGCCTTTTGGAACGGGACGCGCGGATCAGCACGGCGGAGCTTGCGCGCTCGGTCGGCCTGTCGGCGCCGAGCGTGGCCGAGCGCATCAAGCGGTTGCAGGAAAGCGGCGTCATCGAGGCCTATTCGGTCAGGATCAACCCCCCGGCACTTGGCCTGCCGCTATCGGCATGGCTGCGCATCCGTCCGGTACCGGGGCAACTGGCGGTCGTGGCCGAAATCATCCGCGAGCTGCCGGAGATCGCGCAATGCGACCGGGTGACCGGCGAGGACTGTTTTATTGCGCTGGCGCATGTCGGCTCGGTGGCCGAACTCGAGCGGGTGATCGACCGGATCATTCCCTACGCGATGACCAACACGGCGATCATCCAGTCGTCGCCGGTGGTGGCGCGTTCACCGCTAGGGGCGCTAAAGCGCCAGGCTTGATGTAAGGGATTCGTGGGTTCTAAGCGTGGCCGCGCTTCATGCGCGCCTGCTTCAGGATGGCGCGCCAGCGGATCATATCGAACGGGATCGGCTCGTTGCTGTTGGCGATGTGGAAGATCTCGTTGTTGACGTTCTTGAGGGAACGCCAGAAATCGTAGTCGGTGATGCGCGGATCGGCGGCCAGCCTGTCCACCTCGACCTTGATGTCGGTTTTCATGCACGTTCCTCGAACCGGCTTCGCCCCGCCGCCCGTGTCGCTACCTCGATGCGGATCGTTTTCGACCGACCCGCTGAGTCGCGCAACGGCTCAAATGGCTTGTTCCCGTTAAAACCTCGGTAAGGTTAACGCCGGCGCTGAGCCGCTTCAAGCACTGGTGCCCGCGGATTCCAGGGTTTTGCGATTTTGGATTGCCGGTGTGGCTTTGAGGTCCGATCGTCGCTCTATTTGCGTTTGATGCCGATCGAACGGCCGGCGCGCTCCGGCATCGGCAGTGCTGAATGGGCGGCACGCATGGCTTCGACCTTGGCAAGCACATCGGCGGGGAAGGGCGCGACCTTCGGTCCGGACATATCGACATGCAGGGACAGGATCTCGGAGGTGGCGGCGAGCCAGCCGTCGACATGGCGGATTTCCTGGTAGGTCCGCAGTCGCTTGTCGTCATGGTCGATGAGTTGGAGGGAGATGCGGACCTTGTGATCCAGATGCAGTTCCTGGACGTAGCAGACATGGACCTCGGCCGTATAAATCGTGAGCCGCCGCTCCTTCACGTAATCCAGCCCCATGCCCATCGCCTCGAACGCTTGGTCCGAGCAGCGGTCGAACAGGACGTTGTAGTAGGCCATGTTGAGATGGCCGTTGTAGTCGATCCAGTCCTTCTCGATGTCCATGGGTTCGGAGACGAAGGGGGCGGGGATGGGCATCGAAACTTCCTTGTTCTGGCGCTGGACAGAGCGTGGCTGGTGAGACTAGATCGGTTCATCGCTTCATGGAAACGCTGAACCGCTCTCTCTTTGTTTGACGCAATTCCCGACGGAAAACCACTTCACACTTGTTCTGGAATTGCTCTGGGCAGCATCCATAAATGCATAACAAGGGTGGGCGCTGGTCCATTCGCGGAGGAATTCATGGCTCTGAGCGACCTCAACCCGGTCGAACGCAACGAAGAGGGCATCGCTGCGGTGCTCGGCATCCTCAAGCAACAGCTTGGCGAGCGTTTTCAAACCGGGCAGGCCATCCGCTCCCAGCACGCGCACACCACCACCTACATTCCGACGCAGGCGCCTGACGGCGTCGCCTTTCCCGAGACGACCGCCGAGGTGCAGGAGATCGTGCGCGCCTGTGCCGCGCACCGCGTGCCGGTCATCGCCTTCGGCGTCGGTTCCTCGCTGGAAGGCCACACCAACGCGCCGGGTGGCGGCATATCGGTCGATACATCGCGCATGAACCGCATCCTGGCGGTCAATCCGCAGGATCTTGACTGCACGGTCGAACCCGGCGTCACCCGCGAGGATTTGAACCGGCATCTGCGCGACACCGGTCTGTTCTTTCCGATCGATCCGGGCGCCAATGCCTCGCTCGGCGGCATGGCGGCGACACGGGCGTCCGGCACCAACGCGGTGCGCTACGGCACGATGCGCGAGAACGTGCTGTCGCTGACGGCGGTGATGGCCGACGGCGAGACGGTGACGACCGGCAAGCGCGCGAAAAAGAGCTCGGCCGGTTATGATTTAACGCGGCTGCTGGTCGGCTCGGAAGGCACGCTCGGCATCATCACGTCGCTGACGCTGAAGCTGCAAGGCATCCCGCAAGCGATCTCCGGCGGCGTCTGCCCGTTTCCAAGCGTCGAGGCGGCCTGCAACGCGGTCATCGCGACGATCCAGATGGGCATTCCGGTGGCGCGCATTGAACTGGTCAATGCACTGCAGATGCGGGCGATGAAGAATTATTCGAAGCTCGATTATCCCGAGAGCCCGTGCCTGTTCGTCGAGTTCCACGGCAGCGATGCCGGCGTGGCAGAGCAGGCCGAGACCTTCGGCATGATCGCCGAGGAAAACGGTGGCGGACCGTTCCTGTGGACCAGCGTTGCCGAGGAGCGCACGAAACTGTGGAAGGCCAGGCACGACGCGTACTGGTCGTCGCTGACGCTGCGGCCGGGCGCCAAGGGGCTGTCGACCGATGTCTGCGTGCCGATCTCGCGATTTGCCGAATGTGTCCTGGAAACCGAAGCCGACATCGCCGAGATGGGCTTGATCGCGCCGATCGTCGGCCACGCCGGCGACGGCAATTTCCACGTGCTGGTGTTGATGGATGTGAACGATCCCAAAGAGATCGCACTGTCGGAAAAATTCGTCGCGCGTCTCAACATGCGGGCGATCGCCATGGACGGCACCTGCACCGGCGAGCACGGCATCGGCCAGGGCAAGATCGGCTTCCTGCGCCACGAACTCGGCCATGGCGTCGACATCATGCGCACGATCAAGCAGGCGCTCGATCCCCTGGACATCATGAATCCGGGCAAGCTATTGCCGAGGATAGACTGAAGGGATCCAATCCAGCGACCAATCGAACGGTTGCCTACTTCTCCTGTGCACCCTCGACAAGGGCCTGCAGCATGGGGCGGGTTGGCGCGAAGAACGTCGTGCCGGTGTGCGGCGTCGAGAAATCAAGCAGGCGGTCGTAAGCGCCCGGCGGCTCACCGATATACATTCGCTGCAGCATCTTCTCGATCACCCAGAGATACCTGGAATAGCCGACAAAGTAGGTGCCGAACTCCTGCTGCCCCGGCCGGCCAAAGGGCATGTTGTCGCGCAATATGTCGTATTCGTTGCCATCGGCATCCTCGATGGTGGCCAGCGACTTGTGCGATTTGCGCGGCGCGTCGTCATCGTCGATTTCGATGTTGTCGATCTTGGTGCGGCCGATGATCTCTTCCTGAAGGGGTGTCGGCGTTCGCGCCCACGCCTGGAGGTCGTGCAGATATTTCTGGACGACGACATAGCTGCCGCCGGCGAAGTCGGCATCTTCATCGCCGATGAGTGCCGAGGCCGGCAGATCGAGGCCGGTCGGGTTGGCGGTGCCGTCGACAAAACCGAGTAGGTCGCGCGCATCGAAATAGCGAAAGCCCGTCACTTCGTCGACGACGGTGACGGCGGAACCGAGCCTGTCGAGCAAGATGCGCTCGAACTCGAAGCACATGTCAGGCCGCTCGGCCCGGATGTGGAAGAGAAGGTCGCCCGGCGTCGACGGCGCCGAATGGACCGCGCCTTTGATCGGCGCGAACGGTTTTAGCTCCAGCGGCCGCCGGTCTGGAGAGAGACGATCCCAGAGATCGCGGCCGATGCCGGCGATGCAAGACAGGCGGCCGCCCAGGTCGCGGAACCCGACATTTTTGACCAGGTCGTCGAGTTCGCCGAGCACAGACGTAACCTTGGCGAGCGCGCTCTGCTCGTTGGCGACGGTGACGACAAGAAAGACCGCCGAAAGCGACAGCGGAGCGTCGACACTTTGCGCATCGATCGGCACGCGATCCCAGTTCTTCCCAGACATCCCAATTCTCCGCTTTGCGAGGATTTGTTTCAGATCATCCGGGATCGCGCAACACTGGATGAATTGCCTCTTTATCGACACGCGGATGCGGGTAGAGTGCGGCAGAATTTCAATCAACCCGTTCGGAGCTGATGCTCGCACGCCTGTTCGTGATCTTTGGTGGCCTTTTTGTGCTGGTGCTGTGTGCGGCGCTGGTGGTGCCGTACTTTATCGACTGGACCGGCTACCGCGCCGACTTCGAGCGCGAGGCGAGTGCCATTCTAGGCCGCAAGGTGACCGTGCAGGGCGACGCCACGGCAAGGCTGTTGCCGTTCCCCTCGGTGACCTTCTCGAATGTCGCCGTTGCCGGCGGCCCCAATGGCCAGCCGGCCATGACCGTCGAGACGTTTTCGATGGATGCGGAACTGGCGCCCTTCCTGCGTGGCGAAGTGCTGATCTTCGACATGCGACTGGTGCGGCCGAAAGCGACCATCGATATTGCCAATGACGGCACGGTCGACTGGGCGATGCGGCCGTCCTCGCCCTTCGACCCCAACCAGGTCTCGATCGAGAAGCTGACGGTGACGGAAGGGCAGATCGAACTGCGCCATGCCGCCGGCGGCCGCAGCCATCTGTTTTCCGAGATCAATTCGACCATCTCGGCCAAGTCGCTGGCCGGCCCATGGCGCCTGGACGGCACGTTGCGGCTGGACGGTTTGCGCACCACGGTCGCGGCGTCCACCGGCAAGGCCGAAGGCACCGGGCAGATGCGGCTGCGGCTGAAGGCCGATCCGGACGCCTATCCGCTGGTCATCGAGACCGACGGCAATGCCGGCATCGTCAATGGGGCCGCCGTCTACTCCGGCCAGTTCAAGATCTCCGGTGCCGACAAGAACAGTGCCGAGCTGCGTGGCACCGATGGCGAGACGGTGAAAGTCAGCGCCGGCAAGCCCGATCCGGGCTTTCGGCTGAACGGCAAGTTTTCCCTCGACCACCAGAAGTTGGGCGTCAACGAATTCCGCTTCGAGACGGGGCCGCTCGACAATCCCTACACCGCCGACGGCAAGGCCTCGGTCGATCTCGGGCTGAAGCCGAGCTTCGCCATCGAGGCCAATGGCGCGCAGGTGCAGTTCGACGAGGCGGTGGGCGCCGAGGTCGGCGCCGGCCTGACACTGGATCAACGCATCGCGGCATTTGAGCAGGCGCTGCTCGACCTGCCGAAGCCGACCATACCCGGCACCCTCGAGGTCAAGCTGCCGGCGGTGGTGGCCGGCGACACCACGGTGCGCGACGTTCATCTTTCCGCCGAGCCGGTCGATGGTGGCTGGTCGGTGAAATCGCTTGCCGCGACCTTGCCCGGCCGCACCACGCTGGAAGCCGATGGCATGCTCGTGCTCGACGTGGAGGGCCATTTCGGCTTCAACGGCTCGTTGCTGCTGGCCGTGGCGCAACCCTCGGGCTTTGCCGCCTGGCTGTCGAAGGATGTCGACGAGGCGATCCGCCGTCTGCCCGCCGCCGGCTTCAAGGCCAAGGTCGACCTCTCGGCGAAGCGCCAGGCCTTCAGCGATCTCGAACTGATCCTGGGCAAGGCGAAGTTTTCCGGCCGCATCGATTCCAGCCAGCCCGACGATGCCAAGCCGTCGGTGCTGATGCGGCTCGAAGGCGGCGAACTCGATGTCGACGGGCTGGCGGCCTTTGCCTCGATCTTCGTCAGCGACAAGGGCGCCAACCGCTTTGCCGACCGTGACCTCGATTTCCAGATCAAGGCCGGGCCGGTCAATGCCGGCGGACTGACCGCCGACACGGTCGACACCGCGCTCAGGCTGCGCGACGGGCTGCTCGAAATCGACCGGCTGTCGGTGGGCGGGCTGGCCGGTGCCTCGATCAGCGCCACCGGCAGGATCAAGGATTTCCCGGCGAGCCCGACCGGCAAGCTTGATGCCTCGGTGGTTGCCGTCGACCTGAAGCCGCTGATCGACGTCGCCGCCCAGCATTATCCCGACAGTGCCGTGCTCAAGGGACTGGCGAGCCGTGCCGCCGCCTATCCCGAGCTGTTCCAGGATGCGCGCGTCGACCTGGTGGCGAGTGCGGCCGACAATGGCGACGGCACCACGGGCCTGGCGGTGAGCGGGCAAGGCAAGGCCGGCGGTTCGGCCTTTTCGGCGTCGCTGTCAGGGAAGGGGGCGGTGGACAAGCTTCTCGAAGCGCCGGTGGCGCTGACCTTCAACGCCAAAAACCCTGATGCCACCGCGCTGCTGGCCCTCTACGGCCTGCCGGCGCTGCCGCTCGGCATGCTGGGCGAGGCAAGCACGGACGTCCAGGCCAAGGGCACGCTTGGCGGGGGCCTGGCGACGACGGTCAGCCTCGCCGGCGAAGACTTCAAGGCAAGCTTCGACGGAACCGTCGCCGACACGTCGCAAGGCCTTGCCGCCAAGGGCAAGCTCAACCTCGACGCGGCCGACATCGAGCCGTGGCTGATGACATCAGGCATCGGCCTGCCGGGCATGGGGGCTGGCATGTCGGCGTCGCTCTCGGCGCAAGGCGACTATGGCAACGGGCTGCTGGTGCTGGACGAGCTCAACGGCGCCATCAACGAAGCGGCGGTGTCCGGCGACGTCAATATCGATGTGAAGGAGGGGGTCGACGGCAAGGGTGGCGTGCCACATCTTGCCGGCGCGCTGGCGCTCGACGAACTCGACCTCGATCCGATGGCGGTGGCGCTGTTCGGCGATTCCGCCTTTCTTGCCGACAAGGACGTGGCTGACAAGAGTGGGGTGTGGCCGGCCACACCGTTCAGCCAGAAATCCAGCCTGCCGTTCACCGCCGACCTCGACCTGACGACGGCAGCGCTCGCCGCCGGTCGGTTCGCCACCGCGTATGATGCCGCCTTTTCGCTGAAGCTCGACCAGGAAGGCATCCGCGTTTCGGACCTGAAGGCGAAATTGCTCGGCGGGGCGCTGACCGGCCTGTTCGAGCTGAAGAACAATGACGGCACCGGACTTTTCACCGGCCAGATGAAACTGGCGGGTGCCGATCTGGCGACCGTGCTGCCGGATGCCGGCATCAGCGGTAACGGCGATTTCTCGACGGCGCTGTCAAGCAGCGGCAAGTCGGTCGAGGGGATGGTGGCCGCCTTGTCCGGCTCCGGCACGGCGACGCTGAAGAGCTTGCGGGTCGCCGGCGTCAATCCCGATGCGTTCAATGCGTTCCTCGCCAAGGCGGATGCGATCGGACGTGATATCGATGCGGCCAAGACCGCCGGCTTCGCGCCTGATATCGCGGCCGGTGGAAGTCTTGCCGCCAAGGACACCGACATCGCCTTCACGGTTGCCGGCGGCATGCTGAGGGCGCCGCCGATCAACCTGGACAATCCGGCGGCGACCTTGTCTGCCGACATTACGGCGGACCTCAACACAGCCATGGTTTCCGCCAAGGGGGCGATCACCTATCGCCCAGGCGACGAGGCACTGATCGGCTCCGAGCCGATCATGAATTTCACCGCCGAGGGGCCGTTCGGCGCCGTGAAGCGGCAGTTCGACAGCGAGCCGCTGGCACAGTTCCTGACTCAGCGCGCGCTGGAAAAGGAGCAGCAGCGCGTCGAGGCGATGCAGGCCGCTCTGCTCGAGAAGCAGCGGCTGCGGCGCGAGGTGCGCTATTACGCGGCGCTGCAGGCCGAACGGGACAACGCCGCCGAGGAATTGCGCAAGCAGGAGGAAGCAGCACGGCTGAAAGCCGAGGCTGACGCCAAGGCCAAGGCCGAAGCGGAGGCCCAGGCGAAAGCCGAAGCCGACGCCCAAGCCAAAGCTCAGGCAGACGCGGAGGCGAAAGCCAAGGCGGACGCGGATGCCAAAGCCAAGGCGGATGCGGACGCCAAGGCCGCTGCCGAACAGCAGGCCGCCGACGAAGCGGCCAAGGCACAGGCCAACGAGCAGCAGCGGCAGAAGGCGGAAGAGGCGATGCGCATCGAAAAGGCAAAGCTCGAGGCTGAACGCAAGGCTGTGCAGCAGGCTCCGAAGGTGGAGCATGCGCCGCTGCCGGAGGCCAACGACAATCCGCCGCCGGCCAAGCCGAAGTCCAATCCGTTCACGCTCAACAATCTGCTGAAGTCGCTGCAGTAGGACCCCAACGCCTTCCTGATGGACGATCCGCGAAGCAGCCGATTCAGAGGACAAGCAGTTGTGCGCTCTCTGCCGCGTAGCGGGCGTGGCGGAAATCTCGGACGGTCAAGAGTCTGCCGCCCCGCCAGCCCAGCAGGATGAAATAGGATGGCCGCGCCGCCGGATCATCGCTATCGCGGACGAGGACTGCCGGCCTGTCTTCGACGAAGCCCGGCACGAAACACCAATTCCGCACCTGGGAATAGTTGTGGAAGTAGGTGCCGACCTCCTTGCGACCATTCAGCCGCGTCCTGGCCACCAGCTCCAGCCGCACCTCGTCGGCCAGCATGTCGCGCACGGCGTCGAAGTCGCGGGCGTTGAAGCGATCGATATACGCATCGAGCAGCAGGCGCTCAGGCGCGCTGAGCCTGGGAGCCGGGCGGTCGTCGGGCTCATCGGCAAGCTGGCGCAACCGGCCGCGGCCGCGATGCAGGCCCGCCTTGACGGCGGGGATGCTGGTGTCGAGCACGGCGCTGATTTCCTGCAACGAATATCCCAGAACGTCCATCATGATGACGCTGCTTCGCTGTGTGACGGGAAGGCGCATGAAGGTATGCAGGCCGGCCGCCGCTGCCTGACGCTCGACTATGGGATTTACCGGGTCGACGATCATGTCCGGGTCCTCATCCGCAAAGGCCTTTTCACGGGCTCGCCGGCGCAGGAAATCGAGGGCGGCATTGTGGGCAATGCGAAACAGCCAGCCTTCCGGGTTGGCGATCGGGCCGGCGTTGGGCAGCGCTTCGAACGCCTTGGTCAGCGCTTCCTGCAGCACGTCCTCGCCGTCGATCACCGAGCCGGTCATGCGGGCGCAGTAACGGTGCAGCTTGGGGCGCATTTCGCCGAACAGGCGGGCAAAAGGCTCGCGGATCTCGCTAGGAATGTTCATACGCCTCTGTTCGCCGTTACTGGTCCAGCATCCGGTAGTGGCCCACCACGGTCATTTCCTCGCGCTGCGGACGCTCGATCAAGCGATCCCTGATGCCGTTCTGAAAGGCCTCGAATGCCGCCAGCCCGGTGATTATGTCGGAATGGGCCTCGGTTTCCGTCTCGACCAGATGAACAAAGGTCCCGTCGTCAGACCGCCATGTCATATAGCGAACGCCTTCCGGCGATTTTTCCCGCAGCTCCTGGAACACGGCCTTGACCAACCGTTCATTCTCGTCGGTCCGTTCCGGTTTCGTCTTGTAACGTATCAGGTGGCGTTTCATCGCGGTTGTTCCTCTTGGTTGCCCTGCGCCTTTGCGGTTGCTCACCTTCGAGACGCTGTCGTGAGACGAAAGGATTCGGGCACTGGGAAATAATTCGTGTCGCTCGCAAAGACGCCCGAGTGTCACTTGCTGTCGAGCAGCCGCCGCAGCATCGGTTCGATGCGTGACAGCTCGTCGAGATGTGCCGCCGACAGCTCGGCCAGGCAATCGTCGGCGCGCCCGGTCAGTTGCAGCAGCACGCGGCGGTGGTCGTCCTTGTCCTGATCCCTTGCGACCAGTCCTGCCTCGCCGAGGCGGTTGACCAGTTCGACGGCGCTGTGGTGGCGGATGCGCAGTCGTTCCGCGAGGTCGCCAACCGTCACCGGGCCGCCGCCCGGGAATCCCTTGATTGCAAGCAGCGCCTGATGCTGGCGCGGGGTCAGGCCGGCGTCTTCCGCCTGGATCTGGCTGAATTCGAGGAAGCGGCGGATGAGGTAGCGAAACTCCGACAGCCGCTGGTAGTCGGCTTGGCTGATGGCGGGGCGTGATTTTTGTGGCTGCGACATACCGGACATTTGTTCGTTTTCCGCGAAAGCTCAAACGGTTTTCGAGCGAAACCGGCTTGAATATTTGTATCGTGTTACGATACATAGCCACCGACAAATCCGGCTGGCCTTATCGACCTTGCCGTATATCCGACATACGGCCCGCCGCCAGGAAGCAGATTTTGCCATGAAGACCCATCACTCGAACCCGGAGCATCTGCGAGATTTCACCACGGACGTCAGGGTGCTGCTCGTTGCCGCCATTGCGGTGGTGGTGGCTACAGCCAGCGTGTTTGCCGGCATCGCACTTTTGAAGCTGATCCGACTTGCCACCAACATCGCCTATTTCGGCCAGTTCTCGCTTGCCGATCTGAAACTCGAGGATACGCCGCTTGGGCTTGCCGCTGTCATCGTGCCGGTGATCGGCGCGCTGATCATCGGCCTGATGGCGCGCTTCGGCAGCGAGAAGATTCGCGGCCACGGCATTCCGGAAGCCATCGAGGCGATCCTGCTGGGACGCTCAAAACTCGACGCCAAGGTGGCGATCCTGAAGCCGCTGTCGTCAGCGATCTCGATCGGCTCCGGCGGGCCGTTCGGCGCCGAGGGTCCGATCATCATGACAGGCGGCGCGATCGGCTCGCTGATCGCACAGATGCTGCCGGTCAGCGACAATGAACGAAAGACGCTGCTGGTGGCAGGTGCGGCAGCGGGCATGACGACGGTCTTCGGAACACCGATCGCCGCCATCATGCTGGCCGTCGAACTGCTGCTTTTCGAATGGACCCCGCGCAGCTTCATTCCCGTCGCGGTCGCGGCTGTTATCGCCGAGGTGGAACGCACCATGCTGCATCTGCCCGGACCGATCTTTCCGTTCCAGGGCGGTATGGAGGTGTCCTTTGTCGGTCTTGCCGGCTGGGCGGCGATCGGTGTCGCGGCGGGCCTGTTGTCGGGGCTGCTGACGCAGATGGTCTATGCCTGCGAGGACGGTTTTCAGAAGCTGCCCATTCACTGGATGTGGTGGCCGATGCTGGGCGGTCTGGTGGTCGGCATTGGCGGGCTGATCGAGCCGCACGCACTGGGCGTCGGCTATGACAACATCGCCGACATGCTGGACGGCCGCACGCTTGCCACCGCCGCACTCATCCTGCTTGTGGTCAAGGCCATTATCTGGTCGGTGGCGCTCGGGTCGGGGACATCCGGAGGCGTACTGGCGCCGCTGTTGATCATGGGTGGCGCAATGGGGGCGGTGCTCGCCGGAATTCTGCCGGCGGCGGACCCGGGCTTCTGGGCACTGCTGGCCATGGCCGCCACCATGGGCGGCACCATGCGTGCACCGCTGACGGCTACTTTCTTCGCGGTCGAGTTGACCGGCAACACCCATGTTCTGGTGCCGCTGATCGCGGCTTGCGCGGCGGCGCACGCCGTCACCGTGCTCCTGATGAAGCGGTCGATCCTGACCGAGAAGATCGCCAGGCGAGGGCACCACCTCGTGCGCGAATACCGTGTCGACCCTTTCGCACTGACGAGGGTGCGTGAGGTGATGACTTCTAAGGTCGAAAGCGTGCCGGCGACGATGACTCTGCATGGCGCAGCAGCCTTCCTGACCGCGCCAGAGACACGGCATCCGAGCTTTCCGGTGGTGGATGAGAACGGGCATGTGCTCGGCCTCATCGATCCGCCGGCGATCCTGCGCTGGCGCCGTGCCGGTACCCACCGCACCACGACGCTTGGTGCGCTGCTGGCCGGCAGCAAGGTGACGCTCGCCTATCCGGATGAATATCTGGAAGGCCTCTCCGACAAGCTACTGACGGCCAACGTCTCCCATCTGCCGGTCGTCACCCGCGAAGGGTCGCAACTGGTCGGCTATGTCGGCTGGAAGGATCTTATGCGCGTGCGGTCGAGGAAACAGGCCGAAGAGCGCGAGCGTTCGACCTTGCTTGGCTTCCGCACCAGACGCAGGAAAACGGAAGACGTGGTCGAGGGCCTTTAGAGACGCGTTCCGCGCTTCGCCCACTCCAGGACATGGAGCCTCAGCGCCGAGGACAGGTTGGTGTCGCGCGGACGCGTCTCGTCGACTTCGGCGACAAGAGCGGCGAGCGTCAATTGCCGGGCGGCCGCGATCGCGACGAGGTCGGCATAGAAGGGCTTTTCGAGCGAATAGCTGGTGCGGTGACCGCGAATGGTCACCGAACGCTTTTCAACCGCGCTCACTGGTGGTCTTCGGCGCCGGATGGCTCGCGGCGGTGCCCAGCGACGAAGGTCTCGGCCTTGTCGGCGACCAGGCGGTCGCGTTGCTTCTCTGCCTTGGAGCGGCCGTACAACGCCCGGTTCTGTTCGGCGACGCGCACATTCTCGTCCCGCGCCTTCTGCTTGCGAGCCTGGCGGAGATTGACGATGTCGGCCATGGCGTGATCCGAAGGCCTATTTCTTGCGGAAGGCGTCGAGCGAGACCACTTCGGCGCCCTTGGTGGCGGCGTCCGCCGCCGCGGGCTTCTTCTCCGCCTCGGCGGCGGCCTTCTTCTCGGCCTTCGGCTTTTTCTCGGAGACGATGGTCAACGGCTCGGGCGTGGCTTGAGCGGCTGGTTCCTCGGCTGCACCGTCCGTCTTGACGTCGAATTCGAGCTCGAAGTTGACCGACGGATCATAGAAGCCGCGTACGGCCGAGAACGGGATTTCGAGCTTTTCCGGCACGTCGGAAAAGGACAGGCCGACCTCGAAGCCGGTGTCGGTCACCTTCAGGTCCCAATACTGGAACTGGATGACGATGGTCATCTGCTCGGGATAGCGCTCGCGCAGCCGCGACGACACGCGCACGCCCGGCGCGCCGGTCAGGAAGGTGATGAAGAAGTGGTGGTTGCCGGGGAGGCCGGTGCGCGCGACCTCGGCCAGGACCTTGCGCATGACGCCGCGCAACGCCTCCTGGGCCAGAATGTCGTAGCGGATGTGGTCGTCGGCCATGTGGCGGTCGGGTTCCGTTGAATCGTCCGCATAGCTGTAATCAAGCTTGAGGGCGGCGTAAACCTGATATAGACGCGCCGCCGCGTCGAAGCGAGGACTATTGCCAACGATTTGATCGGCAAGGCGGCTTGCCGGCAAGCGCAAATGTTATGCGTTAGCCAGCGCAGTGTGTTTTTTGGCGCTGCTCGGGGCAGGGCGCTTGCCGAAAGCGCGCAGGAAGGTGCGCACGCCATTCGTCGCCGATTGCACCACCTCGTCCTCGCGCGGCGTGCCGCCGAGCATGAAGGTGGTCTGCAGTTCGGCATTGACCAGGCCGAGGAACTGGCGTGCCGCCACGTCGGGGTCCGCGATCGACAGGTAACCGCCGTAGGCGAGGCGGGCAAAGCGCGCGGCGATTGCCGGCCATGTCCTGCCCGGTCCCTGTTCGCGCCATTCGGCAAACAGTTCGGGATAGCGCTCGCCTTCGGTCTGGATCAGCTTGCGCAGGCATTTTCCGTCGCGGTTGCAGATGCAGTTCTGGTTCAAGCGCACGGCAAAGCCGATCAGATCCGCCTCAAGATCGTTGGGCCGATCGGGGAAGGTGGCAATGGTGGCGAAGATGCCGGCATTGCAGCGTTCGGTCAGATCACGAACCACCGCGACGAACAGTTTCTCCTTGTCGCCGTGATGGTTGTAGATGGTCTGGCGCGAGACGCCGGCTTCGGCAGCGATCAGATCGATGTTGGCGCCGGCGAAACCTTCGCGGCAAAACACGGTGGCGGCGGAGTCGACGATCGACAGGCGCTTGGCCTCATGGCCGCGTGGCGGGAAAATGTCAGGAGAAACGTGCAGCTTCATGAAAAACTATATAGAGGTGATTGACGATTTAGACAAGAGTGTCTAAATTTGTGGACACAAGATTAACAGATTTCACGACGGGACGAATAGAATTCGCTCGTGGAGTGTCGGAACCTCATGGGATGGAACGTCCTAGGGTTAGACGTCGCCCGGCGGCGGCAACCAGATTGAAAGAAACCTTTATCATGAGTCCCAAATTCCTCCGCATTGCGGTCGTGCTCGGCCTGTTGTCCGCCATCGGCCCGTTTGCCATCGACATGTATCTGCCGGCGCTGCCGTCGATCGGCGCCGATCTGCATGCCGGCACCGCTGCCGTGCAGATGAGCCTGTTGATCTTCTTCCTGTCGATGGGTTTTGGCCAGATCGTCGTCGGGCCGATCTCCGACATGGTCGGCCGCAAGCTGCCGCTTTATGGCGGCCTCGCGCTGTTCATGGTCGGCGGCATCGGTTCGGCAATGGCGCCGACCATCGAATGGCTCATCGCTTTCCGCTTCCTGCAAGGCCTTGGCGCCAGCGCCGGCATGGCCGTTCCGCGCGCCATCGTGCGCGACCTGCACACCGGCAATGAGGCCGCCAAGCTGATGTCCTTGCTGATGCTGGTGTTCTCGGTGTCGCCGATCCTGGCGCCGCTGACCGGCAGCGTGATCATCGAGAATTTCGGCTGGCGCGCCGTGTTCTGGACGGTGACGGGCGCTGCTCTGCTCGCCACAATCCTTTTGGCGACCTCGCTCAAGGAGACTCGGCCGGTGGAAGACCGCGCCGGATCCTCCTTCGGTACCGCGCTGTCGGCCTATCGCTTGCTGATGGGCGACCGGAACTTCCTCGGCCTGACGGCGATCGCCGGCTTCGGTATTGCGAGCTTCTTCGTCTATCTGTCGAGCTCGTCGTTCATCCTGATCGACTATTACGGCCTGTCGCCTTCGGTCTACAGCGTGTTCTTCTCGATCAATGCGGTCGCCTTCATCGGCATGTCGCAAATGACGGGACTGCTGGCCGAGCGCTTCGGGCTGCGGCGCGTGGTGCGCGTCGCGGTGACCGGCTATGCCACGACGATGGTAGTGCTGTTTGCGGTGATGGCGACCGGCATCGACCGGCTCGACGTGATGGCGGCACTGCTGTTCGTCGGCTACGGCTTCCTCGGCCTGGTCATTCCGACCACTTCGGTGCTGGCCATGGAAGAGCATGGCGAGATCGCCGGCACGGCTTCGGCGCTGATGGGCACGCTGCATTTCGCGATCGGCGCACTCGCCATGGGTGTTGCCGGCGTGTTCTTCGACGGCACGCCGCTGCCGATGGTGGCCGGCATAACGCTGTGCGCGGTGATCTCATTCACGCTGGCCAAAGTCACGCTCGGCCGCTGGCGCGAAGCCGTCGAGGCGCCGGCGGAATAAGCGACCACAAACAAATGAAAAAGGCCGGGTTCACCCGGCCTTTTTCATGCCAATCCCGTCTCGGCCGACACAAAGCGCAGCCGCTCCTCGACCGGCGCCAAAGGCAGCGGGACAAGTTCATAACCCAGTTCCGTGTAGACGCCGATCAGCGCATGATAGGTGCGCTCGGCCTCCTCAAGCGTCTGCTTGCGCTCCTCATCCTGCGCGAAGATTTCCGGCCAGGGCGGAGCGACGAAGACGCGCGGATTGTAGCGGAAGCGCTCGGCGGCGGAGCTGACATGCCGGGGCACCGGCAGGCCGCTCAGCCTGAGATAGCCAAGCGTGTCCGGCACGCCGCGGTCGAAAAAGACAGGGCGCCCGGTCTGTTCGCGCGCAGCCTGATACGAGCGCATCTCCCACGACAGCATCAGTTCGGCAAGCAGCGCCCGATCGCGCCAGGGCAAAGCAGTCCCGCCTATGTCGGACTGGTCGCGGATAATGCCACGCCCGGCTTCGAGCGAGGTGGCAAAGCCTGCCCGGCGCAGGGCTTCGATCAAAGTGGTCTTGCCGGAGCCGGGACCGCCGGTCAGCACGAAGAATCGATCGGAATCGTTTTGCATGTTTCGTCCCTAGAGAAGGGCACGCGGCGGGGCGCCTTCGCGGCCATCGGCCATCCGAAGGTCTGGCCAGCGGGAGTTGCCGTTGCGCGTGACGCATATCGAAGGAGGGGAGAAGTGGAGGTTTCTGTTGCCAGGTACCTCCGAACCCCGCCTAGAAGTGCGAACCTCTAGGGCTTGATTTGAAGCTATCGCACCGCTTACGCGGCGAGACGTGCTTCCGCATAGTTGTCATTTGCAACTACAGGTTTAGCCCGATGACGGTGGTACCATGCCGGGCAAAAGTACGATCTTTACACCTTCGTCGATCCTATTTCGCCCCCAGCAAAAACCGCTCTGTCGCCGACAGCGGCTTTTGGTGGAGGCGCCGGGTACCGCCCCCGGGTCCGAACGGCTTATTTCATCGCCCATTTATCGCCATAGTCGGTCAAGCCGACAAACCGAATATAGGGGGCCATCGCAAGAAATGAAAGGCCGCAATGGCACTTTGTCCCCGTGTCAAAACCGCATCTCCTAAGGGTTGACTTGGGCGCGGTCTCAACCGAAGCTTTGCCACGGTGAGGAGTTACCGACCTAGCGCACAAGTTGCAGCAGCGCGCCACAGCCCTCATCGTTCGGATCCGTGGCGCCGACGAGGGGAATTTTGATGGCCGACTATCTTGCAGACGTGAAGAAATACGACGCTGGCGCCAGTGCGGATGCGGTCGAAAAGATCGTAAAGCACCTGGGCATCGCGCTCAGGAACCGTGATTCCTCGCTGGTATCCTGCACCGACCCAAAGGAACTCGGTCGTGTCAGGGACAACTGGGTCGCCAAGAAGCTCGGCATCGCCGATGCCGGCAAGGCCGACGCAGCCATCGAAAAGACCTGCAAGGCGATGGCGGCCGATAACACCAAGAGCCGGGTTACCTTCTACTACCTAGTTGCGAAGGACCTGGGCAAGCTCGGCTCCCTCTGACAAGCGCGCGTCAATTTGCAGGGCTGGCGCGGTCTAGGCGCCAGCCGGTGATGTTGTTGGGGACTGGCTGGCTTCGGGCAGGGCTCACGCTGCTTTGTGGTGTTCGATTGCCTGCCCGTCAGCTATGATGGCTGGACAACCGAATCGAGCCGGAACCGATGCGCCAGTATCTCGACCTCCTGCAGCATGTGCTGGACAACGGCGCTGATCGCGGCGACCGCACCGGCACGGGAACGCGCTCCGTCTTCGGCTACCAGATGCGTTTCGACCTGGCGCGCGGCTTTCCGGTCACCACCACCAAGAAGCTGCATCTCAAGTCGATCATCCATGAGCTTTTGTGGTTCCTGGCCGGCGACACCAACATCAAATACCTCACCGATAACGGCGTTTCGATCTGGGACGAATGGGCCGACGAGAACGGCGATCTCGGCCCGGTCTACGGCAAGCAGTGGCGTTCCTGGCCGGATGGCCATGGCGGCTCGATCGACCAGATCGCGAATCTTCTCAAGGAGATACGCAAAAATCCTCAATCGCGGCGGCTGATCGTTTCGGCGTGGAATCCGGCCGAGGTGGAAGCGATGGCGCTGCCGCCCTGCCACTGCCTGTTCCAGTTCTACGTTTCGGAAGGGCGGCTTTCATGCCAACTCTACCAGCGTTCGGCCGATATCTTCCTCGGCGTTCCGTTCAACATCGCTTCCTACGCACTGCTGACGCTGATGGTGGCGCAGGTCACCGGGCTGAAACCGGGCGATTTTGTCCACACGCTTGGTGACGCGCATCTCTACTCGAACCATTTCGAGCAGGCGCGCGAGCAATTGCGGCGTACGCCGAGGGCGCTGCCGACGATGTGGATCAATCCGGAGGTGAAGGACCTGTTCGCCTTTCGCTTCGAGGATTTCCGGCTGGAAAACTACATCGCCGATGCGTCGATCAAAGCGCCGATCGCTGTCTAAGGCATGTTGATATTCAGGTGATGCCGACCTGCAAAGGGCAGTCTCCTGCGCTTCCGGTGCTCACGTACGAAATGTACGCTCCGCTCCGGTTCTCGGAACCCACCGTTTTCGACTCGGCCTGACCTGAATCTCAACACACCTAGGCCCCAATAGCGGGTTTGCACGGTGGCTCCCTTGACGATCACGGTAGTCGTTCCCTTGGGGATGTTGCGGGCACTGATCTTCATCGGGGTTCCCTTTCCAGGGTCTCTCTGCTGATCTTACCGGAACTATCGGTGTCGCATAGACGCTTTCGTAGGGCGTCGGGCCTTCCCTTGTTATATTCATCCGGATATATCGGTTGGCAGGCTTCGAGCCGACCGGATTTCAAAGCAGGGAGAGTTTTCCATGACGGGCAAAGGTTTCGGGTTGAGGGCGATCGCCATGGGCGGTTTTGCTGCGACTTTGATGGCCGTCGTGCCGGCAGCACATGCGGAAGACAAAGTGGTGGTGTTTGCCGCGGCCAGCCTCAAGGACGCGCTCGACGCGGTGAACAAGGCCTGCGAGGCCGATGTCGGCGAGGCCGCGACCGTTTCCTACGCCGCAAGCTCGGCGCTGGCGAAGCAGATCGAGGGCGGGGCGCCGGCCGACATCTTCATCTCGGCCGACCTCGACTGGATGAAATATCTGTCCGACAAGAAGCTGATCAATCCCGACACAGAAGTGAAGCTGCTCGGCAACGAGATCGTGCTGGTGGCGCCGAAGGACTCGACTGTTGAGACCAAGATCGAGAGGGGCTTCGACCTCGCCAAGCTGATCGGCGACGGCAAGCTCGCCATGGGCGATTTCAAGGCGGTGCCGGCCGGCAGATACGGCAAGGCCGCACTCGAATCGCTTGGTGTCTGGTCCTCGGTCGAAGGCAAGGTGGCGCAGGCCGAGAATGTGCGCGCCGCGCTGAAGCTGGTTTCGACGGGCGAAGCAGCCCTTGGCCTCGTGTACGCCACCGACGCGCATGCCGAAAAGGGCGTCAAGGTGGTCGGCACCTTCCCGGAGGATTCGCATCCGCCGATCATCTATCCGGTTGCCCAGACCGCCGATTCGAAGGACAAGGATACGCCGGCTTTCCTGAAATGCCTGCAGTCGGCCGAGGCCGGCGCGCTGTTCAAGGATCAGGGTTTTACCGTGCTCGCGCCGAGCAACTGAGTTCCAAGGGGCTTCATCTCGCATATGAACTGGCTGCTGGACCTCACTCCCGACGAATGGAATGCGGTCCGGCTGTCCATCAAGGTGGCGACGGTGGCGATGCTCGCCAGCCTGCCGCCGGGCATATTGATCGCGCTGCTGCTTGCGCGAGGGCAATTCTGGGGCAAGACGCTGCTCAATGGGCTGGTGCATCTGCCGCTGATCCTGCCACCCGTGGTGACCGGCTATTTGCTGCTGCTGACCTTTGGCCGGCGCGGCCCGGCCGGCGCCTTCCTGGCCGAGCATTTCGGTATTGTTTTCTCCTTCCGCTGGACGGGTGCGGCACTCGCTTGCGGCATCATGGGCTTTCCCCTGATGGTGCGGGCGATCAGGCTGTCGATCGAGGCGGTGGACCGCAAGATGGAAGCGGCGGCGGGAACGCTCGGCGCCAATCCACTCTGGGTGTTCGCCACCATCACGCTGCCGCTGATCCTGCCTGGGCTGATCGCCGGCGCCATCCTGGCCTTCGCCAAGGCGATGGGCGAGTTCGGCGCGACCATCACTTTCGTCTCCAACATTCCCAATGAGACGCAGACATTGCCGTCGGCGATCTACACCTTCACGCAGGTGCCGGGTGGCGATGAAGGCGCGCTTCGTCTGACGCTGATTTCCATCGTCATTTCGATGGCCGCACTGGTGGCTTCGGAAGTGCTGGCGCGGCGTGTCGGCCGGCGGATGGACATCGAATGAGCGTTCTCGTCGACATCAGCCACCGGCTGGGCGGTTTCGCCATCGACGCCCGCTTCGAGAGTGCCGGGCGGCTGACGGCGCTGTTCGGGCCGTCGGGGTCGGGCAAGACCACGCTGATCAACATGATCGCCGGGCTAATCCGGCCCGAAGAGGGACGCATCGAGGTCGACGGCCGCGTGCTGGTCGACACGGATGCCGGCATTTTCGTGCCGAAGCACAAGCGCCGTATCGGCATGGTGTTCCAGGATGCGCGTCTGTTTCCGCATATGAGCGTGGCCAGCAATCTGCGTTACGGCCTCTGGTTCACGCCGCCGGCGCAGCGCTATGCGGATATGGCTGCCGTCGTCGAGCTGCTCGGCATTGGCCCGCTGCTGGACCGGCGGCCGGCAAAGCTCTCGGGCGGCGAGAAGCAGCGCGTGGCGATCGGCCGGGCACTTCTGGCCAGCCCCAGACTGCTCCTCATGGACGAGCCGTTGGCCTCGCTCGACGAGGCGCGCAAGGCCGAAATCCTGCCCTATATCGAACGGCTGCGCGATGAGACGAAAATCCCGATCGTCTATGTCAGCCATTCCGTCGCCGAGGTGGCGCGGCTGGCCAGCGACGTGGTGATGCTGGCGCAAGGCAATATCATCGCCAGCGGACCGACCGAGGCCGTGATGCAAAGGCTCGACCTGTTGCCGGTGGAAGAGCGCGGCGAAGGCGGCGCTGTGCTGGACACCAGGGTGCTGCGTCATGACGAGACTTTCGGCATGACCGTGCTCGGCTCGGCGGCAGGCGAGATCCGCGTGCCGCGGCTGGCGGTGAAGGCGGGGGCGCCGGTGCGCGTTCGCATCCGTGCCCGCGATGTGATGATCGCCACCGAACATCCGGCAGGCCTCAGCGCGCTCAACATCCTGCCGGGAACCATTACCGCGATAAGCCCCGGTGAGGGTCCGGCGGTCGAGGTCGGTATCGACTGCAACGGCGCAACCGTGCTTGCCCGCATCACCGAACAGTCGCGGCAGACGCTGAAGCTCCATCTTGGCGGCAGGGTTTTCGCGGTGGTCAAGACAGTGAGCTTCGACAGGGCCAACACCGGCGTCGGGCTGCCCGCCGAGGCGGATGGATGATCACCGCTATGTCTTTTTGGAATAGCGGTTTCGCCAGGGAGCTTCTAGAATGGGATCGGGTGTGACCGCGGAGGAGCAAAAATGCCGTCGCTGAGCTTGCGGATAAATCTCGACCCCAACGGACGCATCGGACCCGGCAAGGTCGAACTCCTGGAACAGATTGCCGCCTTCGGCTCGATCTCGGCCGCGGCGCGCGGCATGGAGATGTCCTACAAGCACGCCTGGGACCTGGTCGAGGACATGAACCGGGTGTTCGGCAAGCCGCTGGTGGCGGCGCAGACCGGTGGCCGCAAGGGCGGCGGTGCGCAACTGACGGCCGTGGGGCTGGCAGTGGTCAGCCGCTTCCGCGCCATCGAGCGTGCGGCGGCCGCCGCGGCAGCGACGCATATGGAGGCACTGCAGGCGGAGATTGATGCTGGATAGGGAGTAGGGACTAGTCGTCTTCTCCTGACTTGCGCAGCAGATAGGTGTCCATGATCCAGCCCTTTCTTTTGCGGGCTTCTTCCCTCGTCTTCTCAATTTCTTCGCCGACATCGCCTAGGCGGCCGGAGAGGGTGATTTCGTCCTTAGTGCCGAGATAAGCGCCCCAGTGGATGATCAGATCCTTGTCGGCCAGCGTGTTGAAGGCGCATTTGCCGTCCAGCAGGACGACCGCGCTGCCGGCATTGTCCGGCATGCCTTCCTCGGTCAGGCGGCGGCCGGTGGTGATGAGGACGGAATCGCCAATGCGATTCAGAGCCATCTTGTGGCTGGCGGCAAGTGCCTGGACAGCGGTGATGCCAGGTATCACCTCAAGCTCGAACGCGACATTGCCTCGCAAGCGCACGCGCTCGAGGATGCGCAACGCGCTATCATAGAGCGAAGGATCGCCCCAGATCAGGAAGGCACCGCAGCCATCCTCTGCAATCTCGTCGCGGATCAGGCTCTCGTAGATCGCGGCGATGGCTTCATGCCAATCATCGACGGTCGAGCGATAGGAGAGGTCCGGCCCATTTTCTACTGGCAGGTCGCGCACGGGCACGTCGAATTCGACACGGCGTGACTTCGGATTGGTGACGAAGCGGTCGCAGATATGACGGCGCAGCTCGGCAAGGTCGTTCTTTTTCTCCCCCTTGTCGGGAATGAAAAGCACATCTGCCTGGTTCAGGCCTGATATGGCCTGAACGGTCATATGGTCGGCATTGCCGGCGCCGATGCCGATGACGAGAAGCTTGCGCATGGACGAACTCCTGCCCGATCGGAACCTGTTAGTCCAGACCGCGTGGTCCAGACCCGTTTGGTGCGCCCGCGAATGCGGAAGGGCTTTGAAACGCGACATTGAAACGGCTAGGGTCGTCAGGGCATTCTAGCCGAGGGGGCTTCCATGTTGCGATATGTTCTGACCGCCGTGCTGGCCCTGTCGGCCGCGCCCGCCCTTGCCAATGATTCGGTTGCCGAACTTGGCACCGGCGGCCTGATCCTGTCGCGCAGCGACGCCGTGGCGATGCAAAGCGAGGACCTCTTCATCTCGCCGGAAAAGGTGACGGTCGACTACGTCTTCCACAACAACACAGACAAGGACGTCGACGCCATCGTAGCTTTCCCGATGCCCGATATCTCAGGCAATCCCGAAGAGATCCCGGCGATCCCTGAAAATCAGAGCGACAATTTTCTCGGTTTCGAGGTGACGACCGATGGCGCGCCGGCAAAGCCGCAGCTCGAGCAGAAGGTTTTGGCGCTCGGCATCGACGTCAGCGCCGAGCTGAAGGCGCAGAATGTGCCATTCTATCCATTCGGCGATGCGGCGCAGGCGGCCCTGGCGAAGCTGCCGCAGGCGGTTACCGATGATTGGGTCAATCGCGGCATCATCATCGAGGACAGCGGCAGCGACGGCACCGAGACGAACAAGGTCTACACGCCGTTCTGGCAATTGCGTTCGACCTATTGGTGGCGTTCGACCTTTCCGGCCAACAAGGACGTCCACGTGTCCCACCGCTACAAGCCGAGCGTCGGCGGCACGTCTTCGGTCAGCTTTTTCTACGACGACAAGTTCCAGGGGCAGTACGCCACCTACAAGACGCGCTACTGCATGGACGACACATTCGAGAACGCGGTGCGCAAGGCGGCCAAGGATGGTCCAGACGGCTATCCGCAGTACAACGAAAGCCGCATCGCTTATATCCTGACCACTGGCGGCAACTGGGCGGCAGGCACGATCGGCAAGTTCAAGCTGACGGTCGACAAGGGCAATCCGAGAGCCCTGGTCTCGTTCTGCGGCGACAATGTCAAAAAGGTCGGGCCGACGACATTCGAGATGACGGCGGATGATTTCTATCCCGAGCACGACATCGACATCCTGATCCTCGATCCAACGGACGGCAACTGATGCACGTCGCAATCTACGTTGCCATTGCCGAGAACGGCGTGATCGGGCGAGACGGCGGGTTGCCCTGGCGGCTCTCCACCGACCTCAAGCGCTTCAAGGCCGATACGATGGGCAAGCCCATCATCATGGGCCGCAAGACCTATGTGGGCATCGGCCGGCCGCTGCCGGGCAGGCTGAACATCGTCGTCACCCGCGACAAGGCCTGGCGCGCCGAGGGCGTCGAGGTGGCGCATTCGCTCGAAGCCGCGATCCAGCTGGCAACGGTGCGCGGGCGCTGCATGGTCGGTGTGGACGAGGTCTGCGTCATCGGCGGCGGCGAAATCTATGCCCAGGCGCTGTTGCTGGCTGACCGGCTGCACGTCACCCATGTGCTGGCAGCGGTCGACGGCGATGCGCATTTCCCGCGGATCGATCCGGATTCCTGGCGCGTTGTCAGCTCGCAGGAGGTTCCAGCCGGGGAAAAGGACAGCCACGCGACGCGCTATTCGGTTTACGAGCGCGGCCGCGAGAGACATTGAATGATAAATGGGGCATTGAAGGAAGACAAAGGGTCGCGACCGGACCAAATCGGACGAAGTCGACAACGCATCGCGTTGAAAGCGCCTCGTGGCGTCCCTATAGAAGAACGATACTGGATTTTGCGCCGTAATACCGGCGCTTGAGGGAATTCCAAGCGAAAGGACATTCATGCCCTGGAACGATAAGAGCGGCGGTGGCGGCGGCCCATGGGGCGGCGGCGGCGGCAATCAGGGACCCTGGGGGCAGGGACCAAAGGGACCGAGCGGCCCACAAGGCTCGCCTCCCGATCTCGAAGACATTATCCGCCGCGGCCAGGACCGGCTGAGGCGCGCTCTGCCGGGTGGCGGTGGCGCAAGCCCGGCTATTTTCGCGCTGATCGCGGCGGCACTCGTGGTGCTGTGGGCGTTCAAGGCGGTTTACACCGTGCAGCCCGACGAGGTCGCGGTCGAACTGCGCTTCGGCAAGCCGAAGGCCGAACTGTCGCAGCCCGGCCTGCATTTCCATTGGTGGCCGCTCGAAACCGTCGAGACAGCCAAGATTTCCGAGCAGCTCGTCGATATCGGCGGCGGCGGCGCGACGAGTGGCAACACGTCCGGGCTGATGCTTACCGGCGACCAGAACATCGTCAACGTCCAGTTCTCGGTGGCCTATCAGGTCTCCGACCCGCGCGCGTATCTGTTCGACGTGTCCGATCCCGACGGCATGCTGCGGCAGGTTGCCGAAAGCGCCATGCGTGAAGCCGTCGGCCGCCGGCCGGCGCAGGACATCTTCCGCGACGACCGCCAGGGCATTGCCGCCTCGGTGCGTGAAATCATCCA
This sequence comes from Mesorhizobium sp. Root102, assembly GCF_001425625.1. Lineage (GTDB taxonomy): Bacteria > Pseudomonadota > Alphaproteobacteria > Rhizobiales > Rhizobiaceae > Mesorhizobium. Next base: position 178,233 of record NZ_LMCP01000004.1, read on the forward strand.
GACGACGCTGGACGGCTACAAGGCCGGTCTCAACGTCAATGCCGTCTCGATCGAGGATGCGGCACCGCCACGCGAAGTGGCCGATGCGTTCGACGAGGTGCAGCGCGCCGAGCAGGACGAAGACAAGTTCGTCGAGCAGGCCAATCAGTACTCCAACCAGAAGCTCGGCCAGGCACGCGGCGAGGCCGCACAGATCCGCGAAGACGCGGCCGCCTACAAGAACCGGGTCGTGCAGGAAGCCGAAGGCGAGGCGCAGCGCTTCATCTCGGTCTATAACGAGTATGCCAAGGCGCCCGACGTGACACGCAAGCGCCTCTACCTCGAAACCATGGAGAAGGTTCTGAAGGATTCCACCAAGGTCATCGTCGAGCAAGGCAACGGGCAGGGTGTTGTGCCCTATCTGCCGCTGCCGGCATTGCAGCCGAAAGCGCCGCCACCAGCCGCTCCTGCTGGCGCTACGGGAGGTAACCAGTGATGGCCAACCGTCTCCCCATCATCGTCGTCGCAGCAGCGATCATCCTGTTCCTGCTCTATTCTTCGGTCTTCGTGGTCAATGCGCGCCAGCAGGCGCTGGTGCTCAGGTTCGGCGAGATCGTCGACGTCAAGAGCAAACCCGGCATCTACTTCAAGGCGCCGTTCTCGTTCTTTGACGCCGATACGGTGCAGCTGATCGAGAACCGGGTGCTGCGCTTCGACCTCGACAACATTCGCGTCCAGGTGTCGGGCGGCAAGTTCTATGAGGTAGACGCCTTCATCGCCTATCGCATCTCGGATCCGCGCGTCTTCCGCTCTGCCGTGTCCGGTCAGATCGAGCTGGCCGAAGCCCGGCTCAGGACGCGTCTCGACGCTGCCTTGCGCCGCGTCTACGGTCTGCGCGATTTCGAAGCCGCACTCTCCGAACAGCGCGCCGTGATGATGCGCGAAGTCCGCGATCAGCTCAGGCCCGACGCCACGTCGCTTGGCCTGCAGATCGAGGATGTCCGCATTCGCCGCACCGATCTCACTGCCGAGGTTTCGCAACAGACCTACGACCGCATGAAGGCGGAACGCCTGGCAGAGGCTGCGCGGCTGAGGGCGCGCGGCAATGAAGCGGCACAGCGCATCACGGCCCGCGCCGATCGCGAAGTGGTCGAGATCGTCGCCGAGGCGCAGAAAGAGTCGGAAATCCTGCGCGGCGAGGGCGAAGCCCAGCGCAGTGCCACCTTCGCGGGAGCGTATCAGCGCGATCCGGCCTTCTTCGACTTCTACCGGTCGATGAATGCCTATGGCACGGCGCTGGACAACACCGGGACGACGATGGTGCTGTCGCCGAACTCGGAGTTCTTCCGCTTCTTCCGCAATCCCGACGGCAGCGAGGCGCCGGCGAAGCCGGTTTCGCCGGCCCCAACCGCTCCGGCGCCGGCACCTGCCGCGCCGGCGACACAGCCAAGCACCGGCCAGTAGCTGCCGGTGCAGGATTTTCTCGCCGCCATGGGTCTTGTCCTTGTGATAGAAGGTCTTGTCTATGGCGGCTTTCCCGGCCTTGCCAGGAAGCTTGCCACCGAAGTGCTGTCGCTGCCCGAGAACGCGCTGCGGATTGCCGGGCTGGCGGCGATCGGCATCGGTGTCGGCATCGTCTGGCTGGTGCGAGGCGGATGACGGCGGCGAGCTACGATCCCGGGATACGAGCTTCGATCCTGGGATACGAGTTTCGATCCGGGATAATTGATGATTTATCCTCTGCCGATAGTCGTAGCCGCAAACGTGCCGTATTTTTTGCCAACATGGCGCGACGCGGCGTTTTCGTCGAAGCGCTTTTCTTTTCAAGAATACCGGGAGGCTTCTCGATGACGTCCAACACTATTTTGCGCGCGGCACGGCGGACGTTCATCGCCGGCGCGGCGGCACTTCTTGTCAGCGCCGTCGCTGTCCCGTCCTTCGTGACGCCGGCATTTGCCGCGGATGGACCCGCTTCGGTCGCCGACCTGGCGGAAGGCCTGCTCGGCGCGGTGGTCAACATCTCGACCTCGCAGACGGTCAAGGGCACTGAAGGTCCGGGCGCGGTACCGATGCCGCAATTGCCCGAGGGGTCGCCCTTCCAGGATTTCTTCGACGATTTCTTCAAGAACCGCGGCGGCGACAAGGATAATAGCGGGCAGAAGGTGCAGTCGCTGGGCTCCGGCTTCGTCATCGATGCCGAGCAAGGCATCGTCGTCACCAACAACCATGTCATCGCCGACGCCGACGACATCGAGGTCAATTTCTCCGACGGCATCACCTTGAAGGCGACGCTGGTCGGCACCGACACCAAGACCGATGTCGCCGTGCTGAAGGTCGATCCGAAGGGCCACAAGCTGACAGCCGTGAAGTTCGGCGATTCCACCAAGATGCGCGTTGGCGACTGGGTGATGGCGATCGGCAATCCGTTCGGCCTCGGCGGCACGGTGACGGTCGGCATCGTCTCGGCCCGCAACCGAGACATCAATTCCGGCCCCTATGACGACTTCATCCAGACCGATGCCGCGATCAACCGCGGCAATTCCGGTGGACCGCTGTTCAACAGTGCGGGCGAGGTCATCGGTATCAACACAGCGATCATCTCGCCGTCCGGCGGCTCGATCGGCATCGGCTTCTCCATTCCCTCGCAGCTCGCCTCGGGCGTCGTCGACCAGTTGCGTCAGTTCGGCGAGACGCGGCGCGGCTGGCTCGGCGTGCGCATCCAGCCGGTGACCGACGACATCGCCGAGAGCCTCGGCATGGCGACCGCCAAGGGCGCGCTGGTTGCCGGCGTCATCAAGGGCGGTCCGGTCGACAATGGCACCATCCAGGCCGGCGACGTTATCATCAAGTTCGACGGCAAGGACATCCATGAAATGCGCGACCTGCCGCGCGTGGTCGCCGAAAGCCCGGTCGGCAAGGCGGTCGATGTGCTCATCGTGCGCAAAGGTGTCGAGCAAACCGTGAAAGTGACGCTTGGCCGGCTCGAGGATGGCGAGAAGCTCGCCAGCGGCGAGGACGGCAGCAACACCGACCAGGACAAGGGCGACAAGGCTCCAGCCGTTTCGACGGCTTCGGTGCTCGGCATGACCGTGGGCGAACTGAACGACGAGACGCGCAAGAAGTTCAGCATTGCCGCCGATGTTTCCGGCGTCGTCATCACCGACGTTACCAAGGACTCTGCCGCCGCCGAGCGCGGCATTCAGCCGGGCGAGGTTATCACTGAGATCGCACAGGAATCGGTTGCCACGCCCAAGGACGTCATGGACCGGATCGGCGCCTTGAAGGAACAGGGGCGCAAGAATGCGCTGCTGATGCTGGCATCGAAGACCGGCGAGCTCAGGTTCGTGACGATCCGGATGGACTGAGGTCCGGAAGATTCGGCAACACGACACTGACAGAAACAGGGCGGCTCTAAATCTTTGTTTTGACGCAATTCCGGACGGAAAACCGTTTCACACTTTTCCTGGAATTGCTCTAGCGAGCCGCCCTTTTTCTTGCCTGCCAGTCCTGACGCGACAGCCTGTAGAGGACATGCCGTTTGAGATGCGGATGGCTGTCGGGAATGCTGGGGTGGTCGAAATCGCCGGACGGATCTGCGGTCATGCCGAGGCGTTGCATGACGGCGGTGGAGCGGCGGTTGGCCACGACGGCGAATGACACGATTTCATCGAGGCCAAGCGTCTCGAAGCCGTAGGCCAGCCATGCTTCGGCTGCCTCGGTGACATAGCCCTTGCTCCAGAACTCAGGTGCCAGCCGCCAGCCGATCTCGACGGTGCCGGCCGGCAGCGATGGCACATGATCGGTGTCAAGGAGACCGATGAAGCCGATGCATTCACTGGTGGCGGTGATCTCGGCGGCGGCAAAACCGTATCCGTCCTCCGCGATCCAGGCCCGGAACTCGTCCATCTTGGCATCCGCCTCGGCGCGGTCGCGGCGGAACGGAAAGAACTCCATCACCTGTTCGTCGGAGTTGATGCGGTGGAACAGGTCGCGGTCGCGATCCTCCCAGTTGCGCAGGATCAGGCGCTCGGTACGCATTGTTTTCATTGCACAAACTCTTCCTGCCTGTAGCCCTGCACATAAAGCAATGCGGTCAGGTCGCCATGGTCGATGCGGATCTTTGCCTGTGCCGCGACCGTCGGTTTGGCGTGAAGCGCGATACCTGTGCCGGCCAGGCGGATCATGTCGAGATCATTGGCGCCGTCGCCGACGGCGATGGCGTCGGCGGGCGTCAGGCCGAGGCGCCGCGAAATTTCGATCAGTGCGTTGGCCTTGGCGGCGCGGCCGAGGATTGGCTCGCCGACCAGTCCGGTGAAGCGGCCGTTCTGTTCGAGCAGACTATTGGCGCGGTTCTCCTGGAAGCCGAGCATGGCCGCAATGCGCGTCGTGAAGACCTCGAATCCGCCGGACACGAGTGCCGTCCAGGCGCCGTTGGCGCGCATGGTCTGAACCAGAGCGCGGCCGCCCGAAGCTAGCGTCAGGCGCTTGGCGACGATGCGATCGACCACGGCGGCGTCGAGACCCTTGAGCAACGCCACCCTTTCGCGCAAGGCCGGTTCGAAGGCGATCTCGCCATTCATCGATCGCGCGGTAATCGTGGCAACCCGGTCCTTGACGCCGATCTCGTCGGCCAGCTCGTCGATGCATTCCTGGTCGATCATGGTCGAATCCATGTCGGCAATCAGGATTTTCTTGCGGCGGGTTTCGGCCGGCTGGACGATCACGTCGACCGCCTCGGTGGCGAGGGCCGTGCGCAAGGCGGCACTCGTATCGGCAGCGCCAGCTGCCTCAGGCAGGACGAGATCGCAGGCAATCCCTTCCGCCAGCCAGACAACAGCGCTTGCGCCGACCGACCGTGACGCCATATTCGCAAGCGACAGCGACAAAGCGCGCTCAGTGGGACGGGAAACAAGCGTGGCGACAAGCGGCATGGAACATTCCGGCGAACAGGCGGGCGAGGGCCGCGTGAAGAACGCGATCCTGATAGCCGGGCCGACCGCCAGCGGCAAGTCGGCGCTGGCGCTCGATCTGGCCGAGCGCAAGGGTGGCGTGATCGTGAACACCGATTCCATGCAGGGCTATTCGGTGCTCGACGTGTTGACCGCCCGGCCGGTGGCGGCCGATCTCGCCCGCGCACCGCATTTCCTCTACGGCCATGTCCATCCGGCCACAGCCTATTCCACCGGCGCCTGGCTGCGCGACGTGATGAAGCTGATCGACGACGGCACGCTCTCCGGCCGGCCCGTAATTTTTGTCGGCGGCACCGGGCTCTACTTTCGCGCGTTGGCCGAGGGCATTTCAGAAATGCCAGACATTCCGCAGCGGGTCCGGGACCGCTGGCGTTACGAGTTGAAGGAGCAGGGCGCCGTCAAGCTGCACGGCCTGCTGCTGCGTGGGGATTCGGCGACCGCCATGACGCTGAAGCCAACCGACAGCCAGCGCATCGTGCGGGCATTGGAGGTGCTCGACGCGTCGGGCCGTTCGATCCGGGAATGGCAGGCAGAACGTGGGCAGCCGCTCATCGACAGGGAGACCGCGCGTTTCTTCGTGATCGAGCCGGACCGGACGGCGCTGGTCGGCCGCATCGAAAAACGCTTCGACCAGATGCTGGACAAGGGCGCGCTGGACGAGGTCAAGCGGCTATCGGCGCTTGGCCTCGATCCCGAATTGCCGGCGATGAAAGCGATCGGCGTTCGCGAACTGCATGCCGCGATGGCCGGAGAGATTGGTTTTCCCGAGGCGATCGAACGCGCCAAGATCGCGACCAGGCAATATTCCAAGCGGCAGACGACCTGGTTCAGGCATCAGCTGGGGTCGGAATGGCTGAGATTGCGCCCCGGTGATGATCTGGAAACCACGATCTGATCGCTTGTTTCCATTGCAACCTGAAATGTTTACCTGCAAGGAAAGGTTCTCGTTGCGGTTGTCCAAGTTAACCCTCCGTAAGCCCGCCCATGCCATAAGGTCAGTGGGCACTTTTCCATTGGGGAGCAGATGCGTTTCCACAAGGCGGAATCAGCATTTTTCGTCTTTATCTTCGTGATCCTGGCCGCTGGCCTGGTGACGCTGCATGCCTATGGGCTTCTGCAATCCTTCGCCAACGAGCTGCATACGGCTTCGGGCCTGGACAAGGTCATCTATCTCAACAAGCTTTTGTTTGCGACCGGCGTGCTCCTGGCTACGGCGCTGTTCTTCGGCATTTTCTTCATCTATCCGCTGATCCGCAAACAGGCGACGGAAGAAGGCAAGCTGCGCGCCATGACGGTTTCGCTCAGCGCCCGCTCGGAAACGCTGGAGCATGCCGCCCTGACCGACGGCCTGACCGGCATGCAGAACCGGCGCTATTTCGATGATGCGCTGAAGGAGTATCTTGAGGAATTCAGGCGCATCGAAAAGCCCGTCGGGCTGATGATCCTCGATCTCGACCATTTCAAGCAGGTCAACGACACCCACGGCCATGACGTTGGCGACGAGGTGCTCAAGGCCGTCGCCAACTGTCTCAAGGACATGACACGCTACCACGACGTGGTGGCGCGATTGGGCGGCGAGGAGTTCGCCGTGGTCACGCCCAACATGGATGCCGAGCTTCTGGGCAAGTTTGCCGAACGCATCCGCAAGGCGATCGCCAACATGTCGGTGCTGTCAGGCAATGTCCGCCTCAAGATCACCACCAGCGTCGGGCTTGCCGTCTGGGACCGCAAGGAGACGGCGGAAGAGTTCTATCGCCGTGCCGATCGCCAACTCTACGAGGCGAAGAGGCAAGGCCGCAACCGCGTCTGCGCCTAAAATCCCATCACTGAATTCGTGAGGCTGGCCGGTTGGCGCCGTTTTCTGCGCTTCCGGTGCTCACGGGACTTAATGTCCGCTCCGGCTCTCGAAAACGACACCATGCGACTCAGCCTGACGAATTCCCTGACGGGATTTACCCAAGCGGTCCAGGCAGGGCGCAAGCTTGGCGCGGCTTCTCAATCAGCCGGCAGAACAACCAGGCTGCAAACTCAATCGTTTTGCGGGCGCAGGCCGAAGGTTGCGGGCTTGAGACCGTAGCGCATGTCGAAGTCGTCGTCTGATGGCGCGCGCGCGGCGGGGGGCTTGCGATAGTCGGGATCGCCCGCCTGGCGGCCTGAATCGACGACTTCCGCGAAGGCCATCGCCTGCTGCGTTGGTTTCGGCACGTTGCGCAGTCGTTCGACGATCGCCACCAGATCGACATCGTCACCAGCTTTCGAAGAGGCGGCCTCTTCGCGCTTGGCCGTGCCGGGAAGCAGGTGGCTCGGCAGTTTCTCGAACTTCAGCCGCATGGTCGTCGCCACGCCTTCGCCGAAGGCGATGGCTTCGCGCTGGCCCATGGAGGACAGGAAGGCAAGCGACGAGGCGGAGGAGTCGGCAATCGCAGATCGGATGATCGCCTGGTCCTGCTCATTGGCGAGCCGCATGGCGAAGAAGGTCGAGCATTGCGACAGAATGGTCGGGTCGAGTTCTCCAGGGCGCTGAGTGACGACGCCGAGATAGCAGCCATATTTGCGGCCTTCCTTGGCGATGCGCGACAGCGCATGCCTGGTCGGCGCGAAGCCGAGACGCGGGTCGGCCGGCATATAGCGGTGCGCTTCTTCGCACAAAAACAGCAGCTGCAGCTTGCCTTCGCTCCACAGAGCGAGGTCGAAGGCCAGGCGCGCCAGCACTGAGCAGACGGAATTGACCACTTCGGACGGCATGCCGGCCATCTCGAAGCAGGTTACCGGACGGCCATGATGCGGCACGCGGAAGATGTTGCCGATCGTCTCGTGAATGGTGTCCTCGATCAGGCGCGAGTTGAACATGAAGCGGTAGCGTGGGTCGGCGGCCGCCGATTCGATGCGCGTCTTCAGCGATCTGAGCGTCGGGCGATCGGTTTTGCTCTCGAGCATGCCCATGCGCTCGTCGATCTGCTTGAGGAGGTCGGCGATGCGGTAAGGCACCGGCGTATCGGCGGTCAGCGCATCGCTGCCGCGCCGCAGATAGGCGCCGGAATTCGGATTGCGGTAAAGGTTCTTGGCGGCTGGAATCAGGTCGCGCAAGGCATCGATTTCTTCGGGCTCGGTCTCGCGGCCCCGGAACAGCACCTCGGCGAATTCCTCCAGCGTGAACATCCAGAACGGAAGATCCAAGGTTTTGGAATCAACCCTGACGCAGTATTCGGGCAGCGACGCCGCGAACTCGTTGTGCGGGTCGAGGATCAGGATGCGCAGGTCGGGCCGCGCCGCGATCGATTTGCGCAAGAGCAGCGAGACGGCGGTGGATTTGCCGACGCCGGTGGTGCCGACAATGGCGAAGTGACGCGCCAGCGTATCGTCGATGGCGATGTTTGCGGCGATCGTCTCGTCCTGCGCGAGTGTGCCGATGGTGATCGAATGACGTCCGGCGAGATCGTAGACCGCCTGCAGGTCGCGGGTGCGGATGCGGTGCGCAACGGCGCCGATATGCGGATAGGTTGTGATGCCGCGATCGAAGACCGGTCTGGCGCCGGGCTCTGTACCGTCACGCACTTCACCGACCAGTTCGATGCTGACCTCGATCGCGTTCTGGCCCTCATTGCTCCAGGCGCGATCCGACTTGCCGATCTCGTAGACCAGGCCGACGGTTCGCGTGGATCCAAGATTGATGGAAATCATCTTGCCGACCGTCCACAGGCCGGTCACCGCGCCGTCGACATCATCCGCATAGGCGCTGATGGTAGCGCGCGCACCATCGCATTGCACGACATTGCCCAGAATGCGCCTGTCGTTCTGCTCGGCGTTGCGGCGTTCCTGCGATGTCGGTTCTCCAACGGAGGCTTCGCGTTCGACATACATGGACAGGCCAATCCCCATTTCCCCTGGAGTATCGACCCTACAGGAATGGGGTTAAGGCTGCATGAGGCCGTGTGGTGTAGAGAGGATTAAGGAGCCCGAGAAAATTGTCGCGAGACGGCTCTTTTCCCACGTCGATGTTTCGCTATAATGGACGTATGGATGATATAATGAACGACATTTCCTCGACCATCGGCCGAAGGATACACGCCGAAAGGATTATGCGGGACTGGTCTCTGGCCGAACTGGCGGAGCGTTCCGGGGTCTCGAAGGCGATGCTCAGCGCGACCGAGCGCGGCAAGACCAGCCCGACGGCGGCTCTGCTGGTGCGCATCGCATCGGCCTTCGGCATGACGCTGTCAACCTTGATAGCGCGCGCGGAGTTGCAGGGTGGCGGGCTGCTGCGCGAGGCCGACCAGCCGGTGTGGCGCGATCCCGATACCGGCTATGTCAGACGGCACCTTTCGCCTGCTTCCGACATGCCGCTCGAGTTGATCAGGGTGCAACTGCCGACGGGCGCCAAGGTCAGCTTCCCGGCGACCACCTACGCCTTCATCAAGCAGCAGATATGGCTGATTTCCGGGCGGCTCGAATTCACCGAGGGCGATGTGGTGCACGGGCTCGAACCAGGCGATTGCCTGGCGCTAGGGGCGCCGTCGGACTGCACCTTCCATGGCCTGGAGCCCGGCGCCGACTATCTCGTCGCGCTGATCAGGGGCTGACATCATGGCGAGAAGACCAAAGCGCTCCCACAATGGGGGCCGCCTCTCGATGAGTACAAGGGGCCGCCCTGGGGCAAGGGCGATCCCTACATCTTCCTTGCCTGGCAGGCCGCCCATGCCAAGGCGTGGAAGGCGCCGAGCCGCGAGGTCATGCTGCTGCGCATGGACAGAGCCGAGCGGCTTGGCCTGACCTATGAGGAGTACACGCTCGAGATTCTGGAGCGCGGGCGGCATCTCAGGGAAGAAGACACCGAACGCATCAGCGCCATCAAGGCGGCGCGAAAGCGACGCCGCGTGCGCCATCTGGACTGATGGAATGCGCCTGCATCTATCGCAAATCACAGGATATCATGCGCATGAACTCGATCGAGATCGAAACACTGACCCCGGCTGCCGGGACGCAGGACATGCTGGCCGAATTGCTGGTCGCAACGGTGGCGGCCGGCGGATCGGTGAGCTTCATGCATCCGTTGGCGCCGCAGGCAGCAAAGGCATTCTGGGAGAAATCGCTGGCCGCAGCGGAAAGAGGGGAGAGGACGGTGCTTGGCGCCTGGGACGGCGAGGTCCTGGTCGGCACCGTGACCTTGCTGCTCGACTCCCCGCCCAACCAGCCGCACCGGGCCGAAATCGCCAAGCTGATGACATCAGTCGATTATCGGGGCAGGGGCGTGGGAACGCGCTTGATGCGGGCCGCCGAAAGCCTTGCGGCGGAGAAGGGCCGCAAGCTGCTGGTTCTGGACACGGCGACCGAGGAGGGCGCTTCCGGCCTCTATGAGAGGTTGGGCTTCAAGCTGGCCGGCGAGATACCGGACTATGCCCTGAAGCCGCATGGCGGGCTGACCGGTACGCTGATCTACTGGAAGCGGATCGGGCCAATCTCGTAACCGGTCATGCCGGCGCGGAGAGGCGCGACAACAGCCACTGGCGGAAATCCTGCTCGGCGCCAGTCAGGCGCGCGGTCGACGCCTTGGTCAGAAAATGCCCCGATGTGCTGGAGAGTTCGAAATCGGAAAGCCTGACCAGCGTCTTGCTGTCGAGCGCCGCATCGACCAGCGGCCGTGAGCCCAAAAGCACGCCGGCGCCGGCCTTGGCCGCTTCCATGGCGGCAACGAAACTGTCGAAGCGATGCGATCGCCTGGGGTGGCCAGCCAGCCCGGCGGCGGCGAACCATTCCGCCCACATCTCGCGTGCACCGGCGACCAGAAGCAGCGGCAGGGAGGTCCAGTCCGCGTCGCCGGCGAGCGCCGGCGCCGCCACCGGCACGAGCCGCTCGGCGGTCAGCCTGTCGGCTTCGCGTCCGGGGAAGGATCCGTTGCCAAAACGGATGTCGAGCACGGAGCCCGGCAAGTCGTAGTCGGTCGGGCGATGGATCGTCACCAGATCAAGCTGGATGCGCGGCAGTGCCTTTGCCAGATCGGGCAGCGCCGGAACCAGCATCAGCAAGGCAAAGGAGATCGGTGCGCGGATCGAGACGGTCTGCACCGCGCGCGGCTCGAACAATTCCGCGGTGCTGCTGCCGATGGTGGCGAAGGCCGACTGGATGTGGGGCAGGTAGGCCGCACCCTCCGGTGACAGCGCGACGCCGCGCGCCAGCCGCGAAAACAAACGTGTCCTCAGCCGCTCCTCGAGAAACCGGATGTGCTGGCTGACGGCTGCCTGGGTGAGGCCAAGCTCGGCTGCCGCCGCGGTGAAATTCGACAGCCGCGCCGCGGCCTCGAAACTGCGCAGCCAGTCCAGAGGCGGCAAGGGTCGGGTTGTTTGAGACATTAGTGTATTATGGTCATTGGCCGAAAAATGATAATTTGAGTTATGCCTGTCGCGCGATCAACATGCAATCGGAACCCTGCGGATCGGGCCGCGGGGATGCAATGGACAGGAACGGATCTCCATGCTCACCCACGCGCTGATCGGCGACGAAGGCAGAACAGTCGAACTTGGCTGGAAGGATGGGACGCGCACCCGCTTCCACGCGATGTGGCTGCGCGACAATGCGCTGGACGACAAGACGCGCAGCGCCGGCAACGGCCAACGGCTCATCACCATCCTCGACATTCCCGCCGAGACCAGGATCGGCGCCGCGTCGATCAAGGGCGATGCCCTGGAAGTCAGCTTCGTGCCCGAGCAAAAAACGGTGAGTTTCCCGGCGGCATGGCTGAGCGCCAACACCTATGATCGCGGCGAGGCGCGCCGGCCCGGTTGGACAGGCGAGGACACCGTGCGATGGACCAAGGCCACCATGCAGAATTCGGTGCCGCGCGCCGGTTATTCTGCTGCCAGCGGCAACCAAGCCGTGTTGCGGCAATGGCTGTCGGCGGTGAAAGCCTATGGCTTCGCGGTGATGGACGATCTGCCGGCCGAATCCGGGGCGCTTTGCAAGGTGTCCGATCTGTTCGGCTACATTAGGGAGACCAATTACGGGCGCTGGTTCGAAGTGCGCGCGGAGGTCAATCCCAACAATCTCGCCTACACGAATCTCGGCCTCCAGGCGCACACCGACAATCCCTATCGCGACCCTGTGCCGACGTTGCAGATCCTGTCCTGCATCGAGAATACGGTTGAGGGTGGCGAGTCCAGTGTCGTCGACGGGTTTGCCGTCGCGGCCGCGTTGCAGGCTGAGAACCCCGAAGGCTTCCGGCTGTTGAGTTCATGCCCGGCGCGCTTCGAATATGCAGGCTCGTCGGGTGTACGGCTGCAGGCGAAGCGGCCCATGATTGAGCTCGGACCCGATGGCGAGCTGATCTGCATCCGCTTCAATAACCGCTCACTGGCGCCGACGGTCGATGTGCCGTTCGCCGACATGGAGGCTTACTACGCCGCCTATCGCCGGTTCGCCGAGCTGATCGAGGATCCGTCCTTCGAAGTGACGTTCAAGCTCGAAGCGGGGCAGGCTTTCATCGTCGACAACACACGCGTCATGCATGCGCGCAAGGCGTTTTCCGGCACCGGCAAACGCTGGTTGCAAGGTTGCTACGCCGACAAGGACGGACTGCTGTCGACGCTCGCGGCGATCGAGCACGGGTTCAAGGAGGCGGCGGAATGAGCGGCCAGGACCTGAACGCGGACACCATCGTCGAGTTCATCGCCGACATCTTTGAGCGCCGGGGCGCGGAATCCTATCTCGGCGAACCCGTCACCATGTCGGAGCACATGCTGCAGGGCGCCTGGTTCGCCGAAAAGGACGGCGCGCCCGACGAGCTGGTCGCGGCAGCGCTGCTGCACGACATTGGCCACTATACCAGCGAGTTCGGCACCTATTCGCCCGAGGATGTCGAGGACAAGCATCATGACGAGGCCGGCGGCGAGGTGCTGGCGCCGTTCTTTCCACCGGTCATCGTCGAATGCGTCAGGCTGCATGTCGCGGCCAAGCGCTATCTCTGCGCCACCGACCCGACCTATTTCGGCAGGCTCTCGCAGGCGTCGGTCCACACGTTGTCGCTGCAAGGCGGGCCGATGAGCGCCGAGGAGGTAGCCGAGTTCCGCAAGAACCCCTTCCATGAGGAAGCGGTCCGAGTCCGCATCTGGGATGAGAGCGGCAAGATCGCCAACATGAAGACGCGAACGTTTCGCGATTACGTGCCGCTGCTGCAGCGCGTTGTCAGCGACTTTCGCGATCGCGCCTGACGGCGGGCATGAGCCCGACACCTATTCATATGCATGCTGGAGGCGCGGCATTCGCCGCACCTCCCTTGGTGCTTTGTCCGGCTATCCCTTGTGGTGGACCTGCTGCAGCCCGTAGACCGGCGTCGCGATGCCTTCGTGCCGCGCCTTCAATTGCAGCGACAGGAATTGCGAATAGTGGCGCGACTGGTGCAAATTGCCACCATGGAACCACAGCGCTTCCTGTTGCGTCGGCTTCCACATGTTGCGCAACTCGCCTTCCCAGGGGCCTGGATCCTTGGTGGTGTCCGAGCCGAGGCCCCAGCATTTGCCAACCTTGTCGGCGGTTTCGCGGGATATCAGATCGGCGGCCCAGCCGTTCATCGAGCCGTAGCCGGTGGCGTAGACGATGAGGTCCGCAGGCAGTTCCGACCCGTCGCTGAGCAGGACCGAATGCTCCTTGATCTCCTTCACGTCCACGCTGCTCTTCAACTTGATCGAACCATCGATGACCAATTGCGAGGCGCCAACGTCGATATAATAGCCAGAGCCGCGCCTGAGGTACTTCATGAACAGGCCGGACTCGTCGTCGCCCCAGTCGAGCATGAAACCGGCCTTTTCCAGTCCCTTGTAGAATGCCGCGTCGCGTTTCTTCATCTCGGCATAGGCCGGGATCTGGAATTCGTGCAGGATCTTGTAGGGCAGCGAAGCAAAGATCAGGTCGGCCTTGGCCGTGGTGATGCCATTCTGCAGCGCCTGCTCCGAATAGAGCGAACCCAGTCCGATTTCCATTAACGTGTCGGATCTGGAGATGTGGGTGCTCGAGCGCTGCACCATGGTGACGTCTGCGCCGGCTTCCCAAAGTGCCGCGGCGATGTCATGGGCGGAGTTGTTGGATCCGATGACAACGGCCTTTTTGCCTGCATAGGCGTCGGGACCCGGATGCTTCGAGGAGTGGTGCTGGTCGCCCTTGAAGTTTTCCATGCCCTTGAATTTCGGCAGATTGGCCTTGCCGGACTGTCCGGTCGCCAGCACCAGCTGCTTGGGCCTCAGCGTGATGTCCTTGCCGTCGCGGTGGACGACGACGGTCCATTCCTTCTTCTCGTCGTCGTAGGAAGCGCTTTTGGCCTCGGTCGAGGACCAGTAATTCAGCTCCATCACCTTGGTGTACATTTCCAGCCAGTCGCCGATCTTGTCCTTGGGCGAGAAGACCGGCCAGTTCTTCGGGAAGTCGATATAGGGCAGATGGTCGTACCAGACAGGGTCATGCAGGCAGAGCGATTTGTAGCGCTTACGCCAGCTGTCGCCGGCCCGCTCGTTCTTCTCGATGATGATGGTCGGCACACCGAGTTGCCGCAGCCGCGCCCCAAGCGCGATGCCGCCCTGGCCGCCGCCGATGATGACCGTATAGGGCTGCGTCTTGAAGCCGAGCTCGGCGGCTTCCTTCTCGCGTTCTTCCTTCCATGTCAGGCGGTTCTTGCCTGAGCCATGTTTGGCGCCCATCGGCCGCGCGAAGCCCGCCGGCTCTTCATGGCCTTTCAGTTCGACCATGGTGGTCAGCAGCGTCCAGATCTTGCCGTCCTTGAGCCTGATATGACCGAAGCCGCGTGCCACCTCCGTCTCGAAGCTGATCCAGCCCTCGATCAACCCGCCGCTCTCGGTCGCGTCCTCGCCCTTGGCGATGGCAAAATGTGATGGCCTGGTCTTCGACAACTGGCTTTTCAGCATGTCGCGGACCTGGTCGCGGCCTTCCATGGTCTTGATGTTCCAGGTGAAGGTGACGAGGTCGCGCCAGTAGCAATCCTCCTGAAAGCAATCGACCGCTTTCTCGATGTCATTGGCGGCCAGGGCGGCGCCGAATTGGTCGAGCAGGTCGGACAGTTTCTTGTTAGGGGCCTTGTCGAGCATCAGGTTTCCTCCCGTCAAATCCAGATCGTCATGGTGGGCTCTGCCGGACGTGCCGGCTGGACGATCAAGTATCGGCAAAGATGGCGGCCCTCGTCACGCCCCACCATAGTTTCCAGCGGTTTCAACGACTTATCTTAAGAGCACGCTTCCGGACCCGGTTTGGGGGCGCACTTGCGGTGACGATGAAGTGATGCTCCGGCGCCGTGATGTCGGGAAGGATGCGGCGTCCGTCGCGCGATCGTGATGGCCATTTACCGTGCCATGAAGTGTCTTCAACGCCGGCGCGATTTTTCCCGTTGACAGGCTGCCTTTCCCGCCCTTAGTGTCCGCCACCATGAAAACGGCACTCATTCTCGTAGGAAAGCGCGTGGGCAAGGCGGTGTAACCGCCGGGCGAAAACCCCCCATGCGCAAAACACAGGCTCCCTCGGGGGCCTTTTTTATTGCCTGAAACACGACTAAACGACCAGCAACGCCCAAATGGCGACAGTACGGGACCAGACCGATGAGCAACGGACAGAACGAGCGGCGCGAAATGACGGGCGCCGAAATGGTGGTGCAGGCGCTGAAGGACAATGGCGTCAAGCATGTCTTCGGCTATCCGGGCGGCGCTGTCCTTCCGATCTATGACGAGATCTTCCAGCAGGACGAGGTCGAGCACATCCTGGTGCGTCACGAGCAGGGCGCCGGCCATGCGGCGGAAGGCTATGCGCGCTCGACCGGCAAGGCCGGCGTCATGCTGGTGACCTCCGGCCCCGGCGCCACCAACGCGGTGACGCCGCTGCAGGACGCGCTGATGGATTCGATCCCGTTGGTCTGCCTGACCGGGCAGGTGCCGACCTCGCTGATCGGCTCGGACGCGTTTCAGGAATGCGATACAGTCGGCATCACGCGCCCCTGCACCAAACACAATTGGCTGGTGAAGGACGTCAACGAGCTCGCCGCGACCATCCACGAGGCTTTCCATGTGGCGACCACCGGCCGCCCCGGTCCAGTCGTGGTCGACATCCCTAAGGACGTGCAGTTCGCCAAGGGATTCTACGTCCCGCCGCAAATCGCGCCGCGCACCAGCTACCAGCCCAAGGTCCAGGGCGACCTGGAGAAGATCAAGGCGGCGGTCGGACTGATGGCGGCTGCCCGGAAGCCGATCATCTATAGCGGCGGCGGCGTCATCAATTCCGGCCCGGAAGCAAGCCATCTGCTGCGCGAGCTGGTCGATCTCACCGGTTTCCCGATCACCTCGACGCTGATGGGCCTCGGTGCCTATCCGGCATCGGGCAAGAACTGGATGGGCATGCTGGGTATGCACGGCACCTATGAAGCCAACATGGCCATGCACGATTGCGACGTGATGATCTGCATCGGCGCGCGTTTCGACGACCGCATTACCGGGCGGCTGACCGCGTTCTCGCCGAACTCGAAGAAAATCCACATCGACATCGATCCGTCGTCGATCAACAAGAACGTCCACACCGAGGTGCCGATCATCGGCGATGTCGGCCGGGTGCTGGAGGATATGGTGCGGCTCTGGCGCGCGAGCGCCAAGGCCGACAAGAAGGCGCTCTACCCCTGGTGGGAGCAGATCGCCAAATGGCGTGCGCGCGACTCGCTCGCCTACAAGATGAACAACGACGTGATCATGCCGCAATACGCCATCGAGCGGCTCTACGCGCTGACCAAGGACATGGACACCTACATCACCACCGAGGTCGGCCAGCACCAGATGTGGGCGGCGCAGCACTATCATTTCGAGAAGCCGAACCGCTGGATGACGTCGGGCGGGCTGGGCACGATGGGCTACGGGCTGCCGGCGGCGCTCGGCGTGCAGATCGCGCATCCCGACGCGCTGGTCATCGACATTGCCGGCGACGCTTCGGTGCAGATGACGATGCAGGAGATGAGCGCTGCCGTGCAGCACGACGCGCCGATCAAGATCTTCATCCTCAACAACCAGTATATGGGCATGGTGCGGCAGTGGCAGCAACTGCTGCACGGCAACCGGCTGTCGCATTCCTACACCGAAGCGATGCCGGACTTCGTCAAGCTGGCCGAGGCCTATGGCGGCCACGGCATTCGCTGCGAAAAGCCGGACGAACTGGACGACGCGATCAAGGAGATGATCTCTGTCAGGAAGCCGGTGCTGTTCGATTGCCGCGTGGCGACCCTCGCCAACTGCTTCCCGATGATCCCGTCGGGCAAGGCGCACAACGAGATGCTGTTGCCCAACGAGGCGACCGACGAGGCGGTGGCCAACGCCATCGACGCCAAGGGCAGGGAACTGGTGTAGCCAGCAGATACGAGGCAGGGCTGTCGCGAGAAGCCGTGCGCAAACAGAGAATTAGCTCAAGAGCTTGAAATCGAGATTCATGTCATGAACGCACAGCTACAGCCGACCGGTTCCGCCTATTTCATCGCCAAGGAAACGGAAAAGCCGGAAAACCACACGCTCTCCGTGCTGGTCGACAACGAGCCGGGCGTGCTTGCCCGGGTCATCGGCCTGTTTTCCGGGCGCGGCTATAACATCGAAAGCCTGACCGTCTCCGAGACCGAGCATGAGAAGCACCTGTCGCGCATCACCATCGTGACGCGCGGCACGCCGCATGTGCTGGAGCAGATCAAGCATCAGCTCGAGCGCATCGTGCCGGTGCACCGCGTCGTCGACCTGACCGTGCGTTCGCATGAATCCGGCCAGGAGCGGCCGCTGGAGCGCGAACTGGCGCTGGTCAAGGTCGCTGGCACCGGCGAGGCCCGCGTCGAGGCGCTGCGGCTGGCCGACGCGTTCCGCGCCAGCGTCATCGATGCCAACACCGAGCATTTCATCTTCGAGATCACCGGCAAGGGCTCCAAGATCGACCAGTTCATCGCCATCATGAAGCCGCTCGGCCTGGTGGAAATCTGCCGCACCGGCGTGGCGGCGTTGAACCGCGGCCCACAGGCGATGTAGGGCTTCGGAGGCAAGCGCCGAACCGGCCTGGCGCCTTCAAAAAGGGGCTTCTGGCCCCGCTGTAGGCGGTCCGTGGCCTTTGCACGGTCGCCGAGAAGAGACAATCAATAATGCTGACTTACCAGGGAGGATATCATGTCGCTTGACGCATTCCTTGCCCTGCTCGTCTACGCCCTCGTGACCTCGATCACGCCGGGGCCGAACAATCTCATGCTTCTGGCATCGGGAGTGAATTTCGGCATCGTCAGATCGGTTCCGCACATGCTTGGCATCAGCATCGGTTTCCTGGTGCTGCTGGTGGCCGTGGGGCTTGGCCTTGGTGCGGTGCTGACGGCGTTCCCGGCGCTGCACACCGGATTGAAGATCGCCGGCGGCGCCTATCTGCTCTATCTTGCCTGGAAGATCGCCATGTCGCGTTCGCTCAGCGGCAAGGGCGAGGTGAAGGCGCGGCCGATGCGCTTCATCGATGCGGCGGCGTTCCAGTGGGTCAATCCCAAGGCATGGGTGATGGCGATCACCGCCATGGCCGTCTACACCAATCCGGAGCATCCGTTCCTGTCGGTGGTGTTGATCGCCGTGGCCTTCACCGTCGTCAATTTACCGAGCGTCTCGGTGTGGGCGGGTTTCGGCACTGCGCTGCGCGGTTTCCTGTCGGACCCGGTGCGGCTGAAATGGTTCAACATCGCCATGGGCGTACTGCTGGCGGCGACGCTTTGGCCGATGCTTAAATAGGGCGTGGGGGCACCGTCTGATCGTCGCGAGACGAGATCCAGACTCTCGGCGGGCCGTTCGGATTGGGGAGTCGGGCGGCGCTGCACATCCATTGTGCAGTGCACATTAAATCTTCGTAATGCCGTGTTTTGGCCCTTTTCCGACAAAGGCGTGTCCTATCTATTCGGCGAAATCGCGGCAACCGACCGTGATTTGCGCTAGGATAGGACCATCGGACCACGACGTGTCGGGTGGAGAGGGCCTTTGACCATGCGTGGAAAAGTCGTTCTTTCTTTGCTGGCCGTCGCTTGCCTGGGCGCGGCGGCGGGGTGGCTTTATCTTTCGCCTGATGCGCTGGGCAAGGTTCAACAGCTCGTCGGAGCAAAGCAGGTGGCCGCGTCGGCGGCTGCGGACAAGAAAGGCGCCAGCGCGGCGCGCTCGGCCTCCATCCTCTCGACAGTCGCCTCGACCGCCGATTTCCCGATCCGGCGTTACGCCATCGGCTTCGTCTCCTCTCCAGCCGTGGTCAGCATCAACGCGCGGATCTCCAGCCAGATCGTCTCGATCGACGTCAAGGACGGGCAGATGGTGAAGGTCGGCGATGTTCTGTTTTCGCTCGATGACCGCGCGTTGAAAGCGCAACTCGCCAAGGACCAGGCGACACTCGCCAAGGACCAGGCAATGCTCGCCAGCTCGCAGTCCGATCTCCAGCGCGCCAAGGATCTGGTCGCCAAGCAGGCCGGCACGCAACAGACCTACGACCAGGCCGTCGCAGCGGCGAAGGCAGCGGCGGCGACCGTCGATGCCGACAAGGCGACAATCGACGCCGACAACGTCCAGCTTGGCTTCGCCACGATCACGGCGCCGATTTCCGGCAGGCTGGGTGCGGTCAGCGTTGCCGTCGGCGACCTCGTCACCACCAGCAATGGCAACGGCAGCACGGTGACCCCGCTGGTGACCATCACTCAGATGGACCCGCTGCAGGTCAACTTCAATCTTCCCGAGAGCAACCTGGCGCTGCTGCACAAGGCGCTTGCCAATCCGCAGCCGGGCGCGGTGACACTGACCAAGGATGGTGACCCGACGCCGATCGGCAGGGGTACGCTCGATTTCGTCGACTCCAGCGTCGACACCGCGTCGGGTACGATCGCGACGCGGGCAAGTGTGCCGAACACCGATCTTTCGTTGTGGCCGGGCCAGTATGTGAATGTCGTGCTCAACGCCGGCATCATGCCGCAAATGACATCGGTTCCGACGGTCGCGGTGCAACCTAGCCAGAAGGGGCCGTTCGTCTATGTGGTCAAGCCGAACAACACCGTCGAGATGCGGCCGGTGCAGGTGGCCCTGACCGAAGGCGAGAACAGCGCCATCAGCCAGGGGCTGAAAAGCGGTGAGAAGGTTGTCACCGAAGGCCAGACAAGGCTGAAGGATGGAGCCGCGGTGCATGAAGGTAAGGCAACGGCGAGTGCTGCCGCGCCCAAGGTGGCCGAGGCGACCAACGCCGGCGAGGCAGCCCAATGATTTCCGAATTCTGCATTCGCAGGCCGGTCGCCACCCTTCTGATGTCGTTCGCCCTCGTGCTGGGCGGGCTGTTTGCCTACAAGTTCCTGCCGGTGGCCGCACTGCCCAGTGCCGAATTCCCGGTGGTCAACGTCTCGGCTTCGCTGCCCGGCGCCTCGCCGGAAACCATGGCGACATCGGTGGCGACGCCGCTGATCAAGCAGTTCGCCACCATCGCCGGCATCGATTCGATCTCGACCACGAACTCGCTTGGCCAGACATCGATCGCCATCCAGTTCGTGCTCAATCGGGACATCGACGCCGCGGCCGCGGACGTACAGGCGGCGATCGCGCGTACGCAGAAATCGCTGCCGCCCGAAATGACGTCGCCGCCGAGCTACCGCAAGGTCAATCCGGCCGATGCGCCGATCCTTTTGATGTCGCTGGTCAGCGACACGGTTCCGCTGACAGATCTCGATGCATTCGCGGAAAACGTCATCTCGCCGTCGCTGTCGACCATCGATGGGGTGGCGCAGGTCTCGATCTTCGGACAGCAGAAATACGCGGTGCGCATCCAGATCGATCCGACCGCGCTTGCGGCACGCGGCATCTCGATCGATCAGCTGCAGACGGCAATCGCGTCGGCCAACAGCAACACGCCGCTCGGCGTGCTCCAGAACGACAAGCAGCAGCTCACCATCACCGCCAACACGCAACTGACCGACGCGGCCGGCTTCTCCAACATCATCATCGCCACCAAAAACGGTCACCCGGTACGGCTGGGCGAGGTGACCCGCGTGGTCGATTCGGTCGAGACGACGACGACTGCAAGCTGGTATGACGGCACCCGCGCCATCATACTTGCCGTCCAGCGCCAGCCCGACGCCAACACCGTCGACGTCGTCGACAAGGTCAAGGCGATGTTGCCGTCCTTCCAGGACCAGATGCCCGCCGCCGCTTCGATAAAGCTGCTCAACGACCGTTCGTCCTCGATCCGCCAAGCCGTCGACGACGTGCAGTTCACACTGCTTTTGACCATCGCGCTGGTGGTGATGGTGATCTTCGTGTTCCTGCGCCGGGTGACGGCAACGATCATTCCGGCCGTGGCGGTGCCGATCTCGCTGATCGCCACGCTCGGCGCGATGTTCCTGTTCGGCTTTTCCATCGACAACATATCGCTGATGGGCCTGACGCTCGCCGTCGGCCTCGTCGTCGACGATGCCATCGTCATGCTGGAAAACATCTTCCGGCATATGGAGGAGGATGGGCTTTCGGCCTTCGATGCGTCGCTGAAGGGCGCGCGCGAAATCGGCTTCACCATCATCTCGATCTCGATCTCGCTGGTGGCCGTGTTCATCCCGGTGCTTTTGATGGGCGGCGTCATCGGGCGCATCTTCAACGAGTTCGCGGTCGTGGTGACGGTCGCCATCCTGGCGTCGATGTTCGTGTCGCTGACATTAACGCCGATGCTGTGCTCACGGCTCCTGTCGGTGACCAAGGCCGACCGCGACGCGCATGGTCCCGGCCACAAGCAGGACCTCGTCACGCGCGGCTATGACCGGGTCTTGAGTTTCTGCCTGCGGCACACTTTCCTGGTGTTTCTCGTCTTCGTCGGCACCGCGGCAGCGTCGGTGTGGCTGATCGAGGTCTCGCCTAAAGGCTTCTTCCCGCAGGAGGATATCGGCCAGATATCGGTGACGACAATCGCACGCCAGGACATCTCGTTCGACGCCATGGTCAAACTGCAGCACCAGGTCGCCGATGTCTTCTCGCGTTCTCCTTATGTAACGCATGTCGCCTGGTCGGTGGGCGGTGGGGGAAGCGCCCTTAATCAGGGCAGGCTCTACGTGCAGTTGAAGGACAAGAGCCAGCGCCCCGATATCGAGAAGGTGCAGTCCGATCTGCGGCGGCAATTGTCCAATGTAGCCGGCATCGAAGCCTATATGCAGCCGGTGCAGAACCTCCGACTCGGGTCACGATCCTCTGCCAGCGCCTACCAACTTGTCGTGCAGGGGCTCGATACAGGCCAGACCGACATCTGGGCCCAGAAACTGAATGACGCGATGGCGGCCGACCATACGAACTTCACCGACGTCACCAGCGACCTGCAGAACAATGCACTGCAGGCGACGCTGGTGGTGGATCGCGACAAGGCCGCGCAACTCGGCATCGATACCGATACGCTGCGCTCCGCCCTCTATGGCGGGTTCGGCACCGACCAGGTTTCGACGATCTTCGGTTCGGCCGACAGTTACGAAGTCATCACCGAGCTCGATCCCAAGATCGAATGGTCGCCCGAGCGGATGCTCGCCATCCAGATGAGGACGGCGAGCGGCAGCCTGGTTCCGCTAGGTGCCTTCGCTCGGGTCGATCGCACGGCAGGCGCCCTGACCGTCAATCAGCTCGGCCAGCTTCCGGCGGTGACGATCTCCTACAACCTGCCGCAAGGTGTGGCGCTCGGCGATAGCGTGACCCGTATCGACGCGCTGAAAGAACAGATCGGCATGCCGAAGGCGATCTCGACCACCTTTGCCGGCACGGCCAAGACCTTCCAGGATTCGCTGGCCAACCAGGGTCTTCTGGTCGGCGGCGCGATCCTGACCATCTATATCGTGCTCGGCATCCTGTACGAGAGCTTCATCCACCCGCTCACAATCCTCACCGGCCTGCCGTCGGCTGTGCTCGGAGCGGTTGTTGCCTTGCGCTTTGCCGGCATGGATCTGTCGGTGATCGCGGTGATCGGCATCCTGATGCTGATCGGCATAGTCAAGAAGAACGGCATCATGATGGTCGATGTCGCGCTCGAACTGCGACGAGAAGGCATGTCGGCGACCGAGTCTATCCACAAGGCCTGCCTGATGCGTTTCAGGCCGATCATGATGACGACGCTGGCGGCACTGATGGGCACGTTCCCGATCGCGCTCGGCACCGGCGCCAGCGCCGAGCTTCGCCAGCCGCTCGGCGTTGCCGTTGTCGGCGGTCTGCTTGCCTCGCAAGCGCTGACCCTGTTCGTGACGCCGGTGATCTATGTCTACATGGAGAATTTCTCGGGCTGGCTGGTCGGGCTTTGGTCAAAGCGCAAGGGCGAACCGAGCCCGGTCGAAGATGTCGACCAGCCTTCGCTGTTCAAGGCCAGGGAAGAAGCGCTGTCCGAACCGCAGCGGGCGGCCGCCGAATAGAGACAGGGCCAGCGCCATGGTCCGCTGGCCCAAGGCGTCGTGCTTGCGGCGGCGTCAGCGGAATCGTAATTTGCGGCCATGTCACACGATCATGATCACGACAACGAACTCGATCCGTTTGCCGCCCGCGTGCGTGCGCTGGAAACCATCCTCACCCAGAAGGGGTTGATCGATCCGGCCGCGATCGACGTCATCGTCGATACCTACGAGACGAAAATCGGCCCGCGCAATGGCGCCAGGGTGGTGGCCAAGGCATGGGTCGACGCGGACTTTGCCGCATGGCTGAAGCGCGACGCGACGGCGGCGATCGAATCGCTGGGCTACACCGGTAGGCAAGGTGAGCACATGCAGGCGGTGTTCAACACTGAGGACACGCACAATCTCGTCGTCTGCACGCTGTGCTCCTGCTATCCGTGGTCGGTGCTCGGTCTGCCGCCGGTCTGGTACAAGGCGCCGCCCTATCGCTCACGCGCCGTCATCGATCCGCGCGGGGTGCTGGAAGAATTCGGGCTGACGCTGCCGGCGGACAAGAAGATCCGCGTCTGGGATTCGACCGCGGAGCTGCGCTATCTCGTCGTGCCGATGCGACCCGAGGGCACTGAGGGCTGGAGCAAGGAACAGCTGGCGGAGTTGGTGAGCCGCGACGCGATGATCGGCACCGGACTGGCCCAAAGACCTGGAATAGAGGGGCAGCCGGCATGAACGGGCCGCAGGATCTCGGCGGACAGATGGGCTTCGGCCCGGTCGCGCCCGAAAAGGACGAGCCGTATTTTCATGCCGCATGGGAAAGGCGCGCGCTCGGCGTGACGCTGACTGCCGGCGCCATGGGCGCGTGGAACATCGACGAGAGCCGGCACGCGCGGGAATCGCTGCATCCCGCCGATTATTATGCCTCCAGCTACTACGAGATCTGGATCAAGGCGCTGGAGACACTTCTCAAGCGCCATGGCTTCGTCACGGAGCGCGATCTCGAGGCGGGTCGGGCGGTCGATCCGGCAGCGACACCCAAAAGGGTGCTGAAGGCCGAAAACGTGCCGGCAGTGCTGGCCAAGGGCGGGCCTTGCGACCGGCCGGTAGCGACGGCGGCGCGGTTCAAGGCCGGCGACCCCGTGCGGACCAAGAACGTCAACCCGACCGGCCACACGCGGCTGCCACGCTACGCACGCGGCAAGTATGGCGTCATCGAGGCCGTGCGCGATGGGTTTGTGTTCCCCGACAGCAACGCGCATGGGCACGGCGAGAACCCGCAATGGGTCTACACGGTGGTGTTCAAAGGGGCGGAAATCTGGGGCGGGGGCGCCGACCCGACGCTGAGCGTCTCGATCGATGCCTGGGAGAGCTACCTTGAGCCGGCGTGACACGGATATGGCCGATTTGCCACCGGGCGTCGATGCGCCGATGTTTGCGGAGCCATGGCAGGCGGAAGCCTTCGCCATGACGGTGGCGCTGCACGACAAGGGCCTGTTTTCGTGGAGTGAATGGGCGCAGGCGCTGTCGAGCGAGGTGAAGAAGCCCGGCGCCGCGTCTGACGGCCATGACTATTACGAACATTGGTTGGCGGCACTGGAAAGCCTGCTTGCCTCCAAAGGGCTGGCCGCCAAGTCCGATGTCGACGCAATGGCTGAGGCCTGGGAGCGCGCCGCGCACGCCACCCCGCACGGCAAGCCGATCCTGCTGGAGAATGATCCCCAGCTCGACCGCAGGTCGTAGCGGCCAGACCGAATAGGTCGCGGCAACTCAAAGCTTGGTAGTGGGGAGTGCCTCAGTTTGAAATTCGACCGGGCACGCGGTCCTTAAAAAAAGCGAGCCTCCGGCTCAGTAACAGTGGGCGAGAGTTTTCCCACCTTCTCCTCGGCCAACTACTTAACAAGCAGATCGCGCTTTATGGGATCTGTTTCCGTTTCTAGTTTCTTTTCGAAATTCCTGATGTTTTCGAGGTGCACGAACTCATCGTATCTGCCTGGCATCGCGCGCTCCTTTCGTGGAGGGCTTTTCGGGCTAGCCAAATATTTTACGCCTTTCGTGGCAGCGGGTCCATCAAATTCAAACTGAGACTACCTCACTTTGTTCTCTTTACGTTCCGGTTCGCCCCTGATAGCCTGACCTCTCGGCGGCGCTGAGGCGTCCCCACGTGTCGATCGTGATGGCGGCTGTCTTGTCTTTCCCTTGCGAATCCGGTCTCTCGCGCTGATGGAATTCTCTCCCCAACAGGACGAGGCGTTGCAAGCGGTAGCCCGCTGGCTCAAGACCGGCAAGCCGCAGCTGTTCCGGCTGTTCGGCTATGCCGGCACCGGCAAGACGACGCTGGCGCGCTATTTCGCCGAACATGTCGATGGCCAGGTGCAGTTCGCGGCTTTCACCGGTAAGGCCGCACAGGTGCTGCGCTCCAAGGGCGCGGTCAATGCGCGCACCATCCATTCGCTGATCTATCGCCCGAAGGGCGAGGAATCGGTATCGGATGAGGTCACCGGCAAGACCTCGATGTCGCCGACCTTTTCGCTCAACCGGCAGAGCCCGATCTCGCGGGCCAAACTGGTCGTCATCGACGAATGTTCGATGGTCGACGAGCAGCTCGGCCGCGACCTGATGAGTTTCGGCACGCCGATTCTGGTGCTCGGCGACCCCGGCCAGTTGCCGCCGATCTCGGGTGGCGGCTTCTTCACCGACCACGAGCCGGACTTCCTGCTCACCGAAATCCATCGGCAGGCGCGCGACAACCCGATCCTGCGGCTGGCGCTCGATGTGCGCGAGGGCCGCGAGTTCATGCGTGGCGACTATGGCACGGCGCAGGTGATCGGCAAGGAAGACGTCACCCAGGAGCTGGTGCTCAGGGCGGACCAGGTGCTGGTCGGCACCAACCGCACGCGCCGCCGCTACAATCAGCGGCTGCGCGAGCTCAAAGGCTTCAATGCCGACTATCCGCAGGCCGGCGACAAGCTGGTCTGCCTGCGCAACGACCCGGCCAAGGGCCTGCTCAACGGCTCGCTGTGGAAGGTGATGACCTCGTCGCGCGAAACGGTGAAGCCCGGCATCAACCTGTTGGTGTCGCCGGAAGAGGACGATCCGGATCGCGGCGTCGCCAAGATCAAGCTGCTCAAGGCGGCCTTCGAGGATCCGGACGCCGATATCCCCTGGCAGCAGAAGAAGCGCTTCGACGATTTCGACTATGGCTACGCGCTGACCGTGCACAAGGCACAGGGCTCGCAATGGAACGAGATCGTGTTGTTCGATGAGAGCTGGGCCTTCAAGGAAACCCGCCAGCGCTGGCTCTACACCGCCATCACCCGGGCGGCCGAGCGGCTGACGATCGTCAGGTAGCTATCGCTCTTCGGTTGGCTGAGCACCAAGCCATTGCCACGCCGCGGCTTCCTCGTCCGCCTTGAAATGTCTGAATTCGATGGGCGGTGAGGATGGCAGGAAGCGCTGCGCGTCCGCTATCCAGTCCGGTTCGCCGATCGTCGCGCAACGGCCGACATGTTCCAATGCGTGGATGGCGCCCTGCTTCAGGGTCTCGTCCGCGATATGAGCCCAGTCGACGCCCTCATGCTCGACGAGGCGGACCAGCACATCGATGCGCGGGTGAAGAGCGTAGGCAGCCTCCATCAGCCCAAAAAGGTTTTCGCCATCGGCAGCAGAGACGTGCCCGACGACGTCGATGGCGAAAAGGTCGTCACGGCTGGTTTCGAGACGGCGGATCGCCGGTACGGTATCGAGAAAATTCACGGGGGTTCCTTTCCCAGGTTCGTTCATCAGGCTTGGAACACCCGAAACCCCCTGTCTGTTCCCGCCAAAGGCATTATAGGTGGCGCGTCGAATGATTTTACGAGGCCGCCCACATGCCCGCAAAGCTCTCCGTCAATCTCAATGCCATCGCCATGCTTCGCAACCGGCGCGACCTGCCGTGGCCTAGCGTCATCGGTCTCGGCCGCATTGCGCTCGCGGCCGGAGCGCATGGGCTGACGGTGCATCCGCGCCCCGACGAGCGGCACACAAGACACTCCGATCTGCCAGAGATCCGGTCGCTGATCGACGACGAGTTTCCGCGCGCGGAATTCAACATCGAGGGCTATCCGAGCGAGGATTTCCTGGGGCTTGTGGAAAAGCACCAGCCTGAACAGGTGACCCTGGTGCCGGACGATCCGGCCCAGGCGACATCGGACCATGGCTGGAACTTCGCGACCCAGGCCGCGTTCCTCACTCCGATCGTCAAGCGTCTGAAGAAGGGGGGCTTTCGCGTGTCGCTGTTTTCCGATCCGGACCCCGATTGCGTGGCGGCCGCACGCGACACCGGCGCCGACCGTATCGAGCTCTATACGGGTCCCTACGGCAGCTACTATTCCGACTCCGCCAAGGCGGCCAAGGAGCTGGAAAGACTGGGAAAAACCGCCGACGCCGCTCTTGCTGCCGGGCTTCAGGTCAATGCCGGGCACGATCTGGTGGTCAGCAACCTGCCGGCACTTGCCAAGCGCATTCCTGCATTGGCCGAAGTGTCGATCGGACATGGGTTGACAGCCGACGCGTTGGAGTATGGCATGGCCGGCACGGTGGGTCGGTTCCTCAAGGCCTGCGGCTGGTAGGGGTTGAGCTTGGCACGGCAAAGCATGGCAGCCATCGTGTGCAATTGATATCGTACCGCAGCGTGCGTAATGCACCGCACGCCTACCGGAGAGTGGTTCATGGCACTTGCCAGTAGCGATAGCGACGCCGAAGCCGTCGCATCGGGCCATCCCGAGGTCGAGCAGCATAGCACCAAGGTTCTGATGCTGGGCGCATTGGGTGTCGTGTATGGGGATATCGGCACCAGCCCGATCTACGCCTTCCGCGAGGCGCTTCATGCTTCTCCGGGCACGGATACGCGCGGTGACGTCTTGGGTGTTCTGTCGCTGATCGTCTGGGCGTTGACCATCATCGTGACCATAAAATATGTCGCCTTCGTGCTGCGCGCCGACAACAAGGGCGAGGGCGGTACACTGTCGTTGATGTCGCTCGCACGCAGCGCCTATCCAAAAGGCGCGCGACTCATTCTCGGGATCGGGCTCTGCGGCGCGGCGCTGTTTTTCGGTGACGCGATCATCACGCCGGCCATCTCCGTGCTGTCGGCGGTTGAAGGCCTGGAGGTCGTGACTCCGACATTGGATGCCTATGTTGTGCCCATCACCTTGGTTATCCTAGCCGTCCTGTTCTCGGTGCAACGGTTCGGCACCGGAAAGGTCGCAGCTGTGTTCGGTCCGGTGACTGCGTTGTGGTTCCTGGCCATCGGCGTCGCCGGTGTCTATCATCTGATGGACGACCCGTCGGTCCTGCTGGCGATCAATCCCTACTATGCGGCTGCCTATCTGGTCGGCACACCGACTGCCGCCTTCGTCACGGTTGGCGCGGTGTTCCTGGCGGTGACCGGGGCGGAGGCGCTTTATGTCGATCTCGGCCATTTCGGACGCAAGCCGATCGTGCTCGCCTGGCTGGCGATCGTGTTTCCCTGCCTGCTGCTCAACTATTTCGGGCAAGGCGCCTTTGTCCTCGCAAATGGTGGCAGGCCCACCAACCCGTTCTTCCAGATGCTGCCGGACTGGGTGCTGATGCCGATGGTCGGTCTGGCCACCGCCGCGACCGTCATCGCCAGCCAAGCGGTGATTTCTGGCGCTTTTTCGCTGACTCGCCAAGCAGTTCAACTGAATCTCCTGCCGCGCATCGAGGTGCAGCACACGTCCGAAATGCAACTCGGGCAAATCTATATGCCGCGCGTCAACCTGCTCATCGCGTTGGGGGTGATGTTGCTGGTCGTCGGTTTCGGCAGTTCGAGTTCGCTGGCCTCCGCTTATGGTATCTCGGTGACTGGTGAAATGCTGATGACGACGATCCTGCTGTTCGTGGTCATGCGCAAGTTATGGAAATGGAAGCTGGCACTGGCGCTGGCGCTGGCACTGTTGTTCGGCATTATCGATAGCGGCTTCTTCCTGGCAAATGTCGTGAAGATCTTCGAAGGCGGCTGGGTGTCGATTACCGTTGCCTGCGTCATGGGGTTAGTCATGTCGACGTGGATACGCGGCAGCCGGTATCTGTTCGACAAGACCCGCCGCAACGAGATCCCGCTCGATTTCCTCGCAGGCAATCTGTTGAAGAAAAAGCCGCAGCTTGTGTCCGGCACCGCCGTGTT
>NZ_LMCP01000005.1 GCF_001425625.1 Mesorhizobium sp. Root102
CTAGAGCCTTTCACGTTTTGACGGAAGCATAGCCTGCGTTTTGGAAGTAGTTCTTGCATTCGGCTGCCTCGATGGTTTCGACGAGGTGGCCGATGTGGCGCCAGGTGTCCTCGACAGTGCGTTTCTGAGCCTGGCGCATCCAGTGTTTGATCTTGGCGAAGGCCTGCTCAATCGGATTGAGGTCCGGCGAGTAAGGCGGCAGGTACCAAAGCCTGGCGCCGGCAGCCTTGATCATCTGCCTGATGGCCGCCGACTTATGACTTCCCAGATTATCCATGACGACGATATCGCCGGGCTTCAGCACCGTGATGAGCTGCTGCTCGACATAGGCGCGGAAGCATTGGCCGTTGATCGGACCGTCGAAGACGCAAGGCGCTGCGAGCCGATCCCAGCGCAGCGCGCCGAGGAAGGTCAGCGTGCGCCAGTGGCCGTGCGGAGCCAAGCCGCGCAGCCGCTTGCCCTTTGGCCCCCAACCCCGCAGCGGAGCCATGTTGGTCTTGATCCAGGTCTCATCGATGAAGACCAGGCACTGCGGATCGAGGCCGGCCTGCCAGGATCGCCATCGCTGGCGCCTGCGGGCAATATCGGCGCGGGCCTGCTCAAGGGCGAACAGCGTTTTTTTTGAAGCTCAGCCCCTCGCGCCTCAAGAACAGCCACACCGTGTTGTGCGAGACCTTGATCCCTCGCGCATCCAACTCCTCCTTCAGCCGATGCAGCGTCAGTTCAGAGGTCTGATTGATCCGCTCCACGATGAAAGCCCGATGGGGCTCCAGAACCCGCTTGCGGTGGCCGCCCATCTTGCCCGGCGCCACCGAGCCGGTGGTACGATAACGCTGCGACCACTTCACCACTGAGGAAACCGCAACGCCAAAGCGCGAGGCAACCGCACGGCAGGTCTCCCCGCCAAGAACTGCCGCTACTGCACGCTCACGAAGATCATTTGAAAGCGCTCGCGTCATCAGATGCTGGCCTCCAATCCAGCCAGCATCTTGAATCACAAACAAGCCTCGATGGGAATCCTACGATTCCCTCAAAGTGGGAAACGCTCTAGNGCGTCATCAGATGCTGGCCTCCAATCCAGCCAGCATCTTGAATCACAAACAAGCCTCGATGGGAATCCTACGATTCCCTCAAAGTGGGAAACGCTCTAGCATGAAAAAGTCGATGAACGGACCGAACAGATATTTCTGCGGAGTGGCCTGGACCGAAACCGAGGCATCCGCCGAAAGGTGAAGCGCCATCATGCCTTCTCCCTGTGGTCGTTTATCTAACCATCGACCTGCTTTTCCGACAAGCTCTTCGTGGACAGCCAGTTCGGCGGCGTCGGCGGCTTTTGTGCCGCCAGCTTTTCACGATAGGAATTTTTTCTTGATCCCATGACCTCAGCTATGGTACATGTTCGTCCATGGTGCTGATTTGCGTCGGTGACCCGCCGCACAGGCGGGGCCGGCAGGATCACGAAGCGCGCCCGCCAAGCATGAAAAAGTCGATGAACGGACCAAAGAGATATTTCTGCGGAGTGGCCTGGACCGAAACTGGAGCGTCCGCCGAAAGGTGAAGCGCCATCGTGCCTTCTCCCTGTGGTCGTTTATCTAATCATCGACCCTCTACCTGGGCAACATATCCTGCATGGCTACTGGCGATAGAATGGGATGTCGATTGGCGTCGAGCTCGGCCAAGGTTTCGCTATGCGGCCGGCAACGATCCATATGATCGGAGTCGCCAGCATCGAAGCATATCCGTCAATCCCATAATGCCAGGCGAGTTGGACAGACCCTATTTGGGTTGCGATCAGGAAAACGACGCCAGTCCAACGCACCAGACCGCCAAAACGCCAGAGATAGATGGCGTTCAACGTGGCTATCGCAACGTGCAGTGAAGGAAATGCTGAAATACCACTGCCCATGCGTGGACCATCCAAGGCTGCATTAGCCAGAAGCATTCCCTGAGCATATAAAGCCCATATCGGGTAGACGGCGTTTGTGGCGTTGAGATATTCCATCAGCGGAGAGAAGGTACGGTCGCCGTAAAAGGGCAGGACAAAAGCTGGCCCTACCGACGAAAACGCCGTCGCCGCGAGATTGCCAAGCAAGCCCCACGTCAGCACAAAAGCCACCAAGTATTGGGAACGAAGACGGTCGTTACCCGACGAGAATGCAACGCAAAACAACACGACAAACATTATCACAAACCAAAGATTGTAGAAAAAATTCAAAACGAAAACTAAAGCACCGTGTCGAAATATCTGCGGCAATATTTGCCAAGCATCAAACCCACCATGAAGCGATCGATCGATCTCCATCATCGCTTTGTCAGCATAGAACGGGACAATCCTATTGATACCATCCTTCATGCTCGTGAAAATTGAAAAGAATACAGGCAGAACCAGTATCACCGGTAAACCTTTCATTATCCTTTCTGCCAATTCATTTTCCAACAATTTCTCTTTAATGGCACTAAATACATAACCTGGTCGACCGAGCATGACACGTATCGATATCCACGAAAACAGAACAACCGCAACGGAAAATCCAAACACCCAAAAACCTTCGTTATAAAGTCTAACATCGATAGGTATCTGCCAGTACAACGCTACTGGAATTACAAACAATAAATAAACAACCAAGGTAGCGTAGAATTGGTTATTAGCTCGCCAGATCGCAGGACTGCCCCAACGCATCACAGCCTCAATCACGCGCATCTTGGACCTCGAGCATGTTCAGCCAGCAAGCGACGAATGCGCTGCCCTCTTTTAGCCGTTAGCGGTCAAACTATTGATGACCAGAAATGCCGTCGTGCAGATCGCTGCAAGCGAGATAGGCACACCAAACGGCACGACACCTTGGTTGTCGAGGTGCTGCGCATAGATTCGGAAGGCGCCCTCGGGAAGCAAAAAGGGATTTTTCACTATCAACGCCGTAGCGAGCGCGAAAATCAGCAGAAGGGAGGAAAACACGACGAGGCCGCCGCTGCCGATCAGAAGCGGCACGACAGCCATAAGCTTGACATCGCCGGCCCCGACCTTGCGCAGGAGCCAGAACGGGAACAGCGCGACGAACAGCAGAAGTCCGGCCATGGCGCTCAGCCCCATGTCCCACCACGATCCGGTCTGGAGCGACAGCAGCAGCAGCGACCCCGCCCCAAGGCAGAGCAGCAGCAGGACATCGCGATTGGAGATCTTCTGGGTGGTGAAATCGAGCCAGCCAATCCTTGCCAGCAGGGGAATGGCGAGCACTTTCAGCACCAGCGCTTCGACGAGCAACATGCTAGCGCTCGATGTTCTGCACGCTTGACGACAGCAGCTTCAGATTGTTGGCGACGGTCGGATCGTTGGGCGCCAGTTCGTAAGCCTTGAGGAAATTCGAGCGCGCGTCCTGCAGCTTGCCGCGCAGCAGGTAGGAATAGCCGACATTGTTGTAATATTCGGGCGTCGCGCCGATCAGCCTGAACGCCCTGGCATAGGCCTTGTCGGAAAGGTCGAAGCGGTGGATCCGGTCGGTGCAGGCGGCCAGCCCCATCCAAGCGTTACCATCATTGGGCGCCAGTTGCGTCGCCTTGAAGAACAACGCGCCGGCATTGCCGTAATTTTCCGCGCGGAACTGGTTCTTGGCTTCGGCGACAGCCTGGTCCGAGGCATAATATTCGACATTGCTGACCGTCTTCAGCCCATCGAAAGCATCGCCAAAAGATGTGACGTCGCCCTTCGACGGCTCGTTGGTGCGAACAATGCCGTCGGTTGTGTCCGCCGTCTGGCAGCCGGCAAGCACCACCATCAACAGACAGGCTGCGGCCGCAGTAGCCCTTTTCATAGTGTACCCCCAGAGGGTCCCCGACTCACATTAGGACCAAAGCATATACCTAACTAGAAGAAAATGCCCTTCATGCGAATGAGCACAGGCAGCATTACTACCATCATCACCACCGGGAAGATGCACAGACCCAATGGGATCATCATCTTGACCGGCAGAGCATTGGCGCGCTCCTCGGCATTCAGAATTCTCTGGCTGCGCATTTCGTCGCTGTAGACGCGCAAAGCGTCCGTCAGGCTGGTGCCTAGTTCTTCCGACTGCCTGAATAGCACAGCTAAAGCTCGCGCCTCTTCAAGCCCGATGCGATCCGACAGTTCGCGCAACGCCTCCCGCAGCGGCTTGCCGGCACGCAACTGCAGGTTCATGATTGAAAGTTGGATGCCGAGCCATTTGTGGGTCCCGGCCAATTCGCTTCCGACGCGCTCCACCGCCGCCTCAAGGCTCATGCCGGCATCAGCACAGGTAATCATCATGTCCATGAAGTCGGGAAACCCGCGCCGATAGACCTGCTTTTGGCGGTTCTCAAAGCGGTCAAGCGCTATGCTGGGAATGACGAGCCAGCCAAGTCCGATCAACGCTGAACCGGCGAAGGCGGCGAAGCTGGGGATCTGCGGCGGCAACACCGCCGTCAGGACAGCGTAACTGCCGAGAAATCCAATGCACACCGCACCAAGACGCGACAACGTGTAGATTGCCGGCGCGCTTGCCTGGTAGAACCCGGCCCGAAACAGTTTCGCCTCCAGCGCATTCGGCTCGCCGCGTTCTTTCTCCAGGGCGCGGAAATAGGCATCGACCGGCCGCTGTGCCGCCATCCTGTTGAGTTCCTGTTGCGCCGTCAGCGACCGGTTGGAAATTCCCTCGGATAGGAGAGTTTGAGCGACCAGCTTCCTCGTCTGGAGGACGGGCGTCAGGACTAGGGCAATCAGGAGAAAAAGTGTCGTCACCGCAAGGAAAACGGCAAGCGAGAGCAGCGTGGCCGAGTCTCCTATGTAGTTCAACAGCCCATACCCCCGTTCGTCAGAAGTCAAAATTGACCATGCGATACATGATGAAATCGCCTAGCAGCGCCCAAAGTCCGAAAATCAAGAATACCGGCATGACAATGGGGCTATCCCAGATGTCACCGTAATAGCTCGGAGCGATGAGCGTCAGGATGCCGAGCATGAGGAGTGGAAACAGCGAAATGATCCAGGCAGACATGCGGCCCTCTGCCGAAAGCGACTTGATCTTCATGCGCAGTTTGCGCCGCTCACGCAACACCGACGACAGATTGGCCAGAATTTCGGTAAGATTGCCCCCGGTTTTCGCTTGAATGGAGAGTGACACCGACAGGAGGTGTAGCCCCTCAAAGCCAACGCGCTCCGACAGCTTTCGAACGGCCTGCTCAAGACTGAGGCCGAAGCTGATTTCATCGGAGACGATGCCGAACTCGGTGCCGAGCGGATCCGGCATTTCGCGCGCGACGAGGCCGATCGCCACGGTGGTCGGATGACCGGCGCGCAATGAGCGGACGATCATGTCAAGTGCGTCGGGTAACTGTGTGGCGAATTTCTGGATTCGTTTATTGCGGGCGCGCCGCAAAACGAGAAGCGGCAGGACAAGGCCAACGACGAGAAAAACAATGATCGCGACGATGGTCGAGAAACCCAACAGCAAGGGCAACATCAGCGCGAGGACCAAGCCGGCGAGCAGGAAAACAGCCGCGAAAGCGAGCGGGTTTCCGGTTATGCCGGATTGGGTGTAGAGGCGATTCAAGGCGATCGCGCCGAAAACAAAATCACCCGATGCCGTAAGCCCCCGCTCTTGCAGCAAACCCTGTAGATTTTGTTCGGCGGGCAATTCGTCGCCCAGTCGTTGCAAGCGCCGGTTAATGACCCCTGCCCTCGCTCGCCGTCCCGCAAACGACAGGTAGAAGGATTCGGCAGCAAGGATCACTGACGCTGCCACCAACACATAGATGAAGTAGAGTAAGGTCTGGCCCGTCGGCATCAGAGCGGAACCTGTGGATTGAAAGCATCCTTGGCGAATTGGTGACCAAGTGTCGCCGCCTCCTGGGCAAAACGCGGCCTGACACCCGTCGCGCGAAATTCGCCGATGACCTTGCCTTCGGCGCTGATATCGCGCCGGACAAAGTGATAGATTTCCTGGAGTTGCACGACATTGCCTTCCATGCCCGTGATTTCCGATATCGAAGTTACACGCCGACCGCCGTCCGAGAGCCGTTGTGTCTGCACGATGATGTCGATGGCCGAGGCGATCTGCGCACGGATGGAATCGTTGCTCATCGGCATGCCAGCCATGCCGACCATCTGTTCCAGGCGCGAGATCGCATCGCGCGGCGTGTTGGCATGGATTGTCGTCATCGAGCCTTCATGGCCGGTGTTCATCGCCTGCAGCATGTCGAAAGCTTCCTCGCCGCGAACCTCGCCGACGATGATGCGGTCCGGCCGCATGCGCAGCGCGTTCTTCAGCAGTTCGCGCTGGCGCACCTCGCCCTTGCCCTCGACATTGGGCGGGCGCGTCTCCAGCCGGCCGACATGCGGCTGCTGCAATTGCAGTTCGGCCGCATCCTCGATGGTGATCAGCCGCTCTTTCGACGGGATGTAACTCGACAGTGCATTGAGCAAGGTGGTCTTGCCGCTGCCGGTGCCACCCGAAACCAGGATCGATTTGCGCGCCTGCACCGCGATGCGCAGCAGCTCGATCATGGGCGGCCGGATCGAATTGAATGCCATCAACCGCTCGAGCGAAAAAGGGTTCTTGGAGAATTTGCGGATCGATACCAGCGGGCCGTCAACCGAGACCGGCCGCACTGCGATGTTGACGCGGGAGCCGTCCTCCAGCCGCGCATCGACCATCGGCGCCGATTCGTCGACACGCCGGCCGATCGCCGAGACTATTTTGTTGATGATACGCAACAGATGTGCCTCGTCGCGAAAGCGGATTGCGGTCTCCTCGATGACGCCGCGTCGCTCGATGAAGACGCGCTTGTGCGTGTTGATAAGGATGTCAGCGATCGAATCATCCTTGAGCAGCGGTTCGATCGGCCCCAATCCGAGCATCTCGTCGGCCGTGTCGCTGGTCAGTTGATCGAGTTCGCGGGCATTCAGCGGCACGTTTCGATTTCGCACGAACTCGCGAACGATCGGACGGATCTCATTCAGGATCTCGTCCTTAGTGGCACTTTCAAGAGCGGTCAGGTTGAACCGGTCGATCAGATGGCGATGAAGCTCGACCTTGAGCGTCAGGAAAGCTTCCCCGTGGGACTCGATATCAACTCCTGTAGAAAGAGGCGAGGCAACGGGCGCCACAGCCAGCGGCTCGGGCTTTGCTATTGCCGCCTGCTCGCTTACCCCCTTGATGAACCGCCCCAGCATAATCGCTTATACTCCCCTCTTATACGCATTAGCGGAAACTAAACATTAACCAACGCGCGCACAAGCGCCTGGATGCCCTACGCGCAGCCATTACTTCAGACATAGTTAAGAGCAAGCGCCAGCAATCCTTTATTTATTTTATGTGGCTGGACGTCAGGAATTTTCCCGTTCCACTCCGCTCTTCGATCCCACCCGCCTTTTGCCGAAAACCCGCTAGAAACACGGCCTTAAGTCCTTAGATATAAAGGAATATGCATTATTGCTAATGCTTTCTCAATCTCGCCGCATCCGGGGCTAAATTGTGAACGAATGGTTAAGGTGCTTGAAAAATGAAAAGAATCAAACCCTTGGTAAGATTCGATTTTGCAATCTTCTTGCCGAATCACGTATATGAAAGTTAAGGAACCATTAATCTCGTTTGACTCTGCGTTTTCTCGGGACCTAGGATCGAGATGACGGGGGATGCTTGGGTATGGGGTTCATCACCTAGCTCTGTCTCGTCGGGTTCAAACCTCCAAAGGGAGAAATTGACATGAAGAAGCTCATGACGATGACCCGGCAGTTCCGCGACGACGAAAACGGCGCTGCAATGGTCGAATATACGGTACTGCTCGGGATCATCACCGTGGCGGTTATCGCCACAGTGGTGCTGGTCGGCACCTGGGTCGGCGGCAAGTGGACCGCACTCTACTCTGCTATTTCGGGTCACTGATCAGCAGGCGCTGCTGTCATCGACGCAAGGGGCGTCGATGACTGCAGGCGATAGGGGGCAATCGGGGGCTGACGATGCGCGCAAACACTGTCATCATGATCGTCTTGGCTGGTGTCTTCGGCGTTCTAGCCGTTGTCCTCGCCAATATCTGGCTGGCCAACCAACGCAGCGTCATGGCGCGGACGGATGATGTTCAGCGCGACACAGTTGTGGTGGCCGCGGTGGCGCTGAAGTTCGGCGACACGCTGTCCGCCGACAAATTGCGCGAAGTCGCCTGGCCTTCTGGCGCGGTTCCATCGGGTGCCTTCAAGACGAGTAAAGAGCTCCTGACAGGCGACTCAAAACAGGCGCTGCAAGCGATAGGCGTCAACGAGCCCGTCCTTGCCACCAAGATAACCGGGCCCGGCCAGCGCGCGACGCTTTCGGCGGTGCTCGGCGAGGGCATGAAGGCCGTTTCCATCCGCGTCAATGATGTACTCGGCGTCGCCGGCTTCGTCTTCCCAGGTGACCGGGTTGACGTGTTGCTGACGCGCACCGTGCGAAGTCAAGACGGCGCGGATCAGAGTTTTGTCGATGTGCTGCTGCAGAGCATGAAGGTGCTCGCGGTCGACCAGGTTGCGGACGAAAGCAAAGACAGTCCCACCGTCGTCAAATCGGTGACCCTTGAAGCCACCACCAAGGATGCACAGAAGCTGACGCTGGCGGCGGGCGCCGGCCAATTGTCACTGGCGCTGCGCCAGGCCGCCGCCAGCAAAGGCGAGACGACTGAGCGCGTGACGCTTTCCGATTTAACCGGCGAAATGCCAGCCGACGTCGCCAAGAGGCAGGCCGAACTGGACAAACAGGCTGCGACTGAAGCTTTAGCTGCGGCCGAACGTCAGCGGGCTGAGGACGAGCGCAAGCGCGCGGACGACAAGATCGCCGGGCTGGCCAAAGCAGTCGATCGGGTGGGAAGCAAGCTCGACGAGTTGGGCAAAGTGAAGCCAGCTCCGGCCGTGGTGTCCGCACCACAGCCGGTCGTCAAGGAAGTGGTCAAATACGTGCAGCCTGAACCGCCGGCACGGGCAACGATCGGCGTTTTTCGGGGCGTGAAACTCGAGACATATGACGTTCCGCGACAACAATAGCCAAGCGCGGTGAAACGGAATAGGGCTGCCGCCGGCAGCGATTGGGGAGACGGGGATGCGGGGATCTTGGTTAGGGATAGCGACGGCCGCGTTGTCGTGTCTGGCGGCGCTGTTGCTGTCGAGCCTGGCGGCTGGTGCGGCCGACCGTTTCATCGACGTGTCCACTCCCGCCGTCCATCGTATCTTCCTGCCGATGTCGCAATCGGTAACGATCCAGGTGAGTGCCAATCTGGGCGACATCGTCGTTGGCGACGAGAAGATCGCCGATGCCCAGCCGATGACCGACCGCACGCTTTATGTCATTGGCAAGGGCGCTGGCACCACAACTGTCAATCTCTTCTCGACGGACAAGCGCTCGCTCGGCGCCCTGCAGATCGAGGTCGGCGTCGATGTCAGCGACATGGCGCAGGCGATCCGCCAGGTGGCGCCGAAGTCGCGCATCGAGATCGGCTCGGTCAACGGAAGGGTCAGGCTTGGCGGCCATGTCAAGGACGGCGCGACCCTGGCGACGATCCTCGACGTGGCAAAGCAATATGGTCCCGATGAGATCATCAATTCCGTGACCGTCGACGACAGCCAGCAGGTCAATCTCGAAGTGCGTGTGCTGGAAGCCAAGCGGAACGCGGGCCGCGACCTCGGCGTGTCGATCAGGAGTACGAATGGCGATGGGACGACCAAAACCGGAACCGGAATTGCTGCCGTCGACAAAGACAAAGTGGTGCTCGGACCGGGCGCTCTGCTCAGCAACCTTCTGTCCAACTCCACTCCGTTCGGAGCGCTGCTCACGCGCGTCATCGACAGCAACATCAAAGTCGATTTGTACATCGAGGCGCTCGAGGCCAAAGGCGTGGTGCGCACGCTCGCCAACCCCAATCTCACCACGCTTTCCGGTGAGGAAGCCAGCTTCAACGCCGGCGGCCAAGTGCCTATCCGCTCTCTCGACAAGGATGGCCAAATATTCATCGAGTACAAGCAATTCGGCGTCAATCTGGTGTTCACGCCGGTGGTACTCGACGACGGCAAGATCCACATGAGGCTGGCGCCGGAGGTCAGCGACCTGACCGGCTTCACCACCGCCGGCGACCCGATCTTCACCAACCGCAAACTCGCCACCGTGGTCGAGTTGCGCGACGGCCAGAGCTTCGCCGTCGGCGGGCTTTTGTCCAGCAAGACCACCAAGCTGCAGAACCAGGTGCCCTGGCTTGGCCAGGTGCCGGTCATCGGGACGCTGTTTCGCAATTCGAGCAACCAGAAGGAAGAGACCGAGCTGGTGGTGATCGTCACGCCGCACGTGGTGCGGCCGGTGAAACCCGGCGAGCAGTTGGCAACGCCTTTCGACAAGACGCGGCCCGCCAACGATCCGGAATTCTTCGTGCTCGGTCAGCTCGAAGTGAACAAAGACATGATCCGAAAATATGAAACGGGCGAAGGCGTCACCGGCCCCTATGGCCACATGCTCGACTTTAAATCGAAGGACAAGATGCTCTATGTCAAGAAATAGCGCCTTGATCCTCATTCTGGGCACCGGCCTGCTGACAGGCTGCGCCGCCGATTATCTGAACCACTATGACTCGGTGACCCTGGCCGCCGGCGACACGCAGAAATTCAATTCGATGCTGCAGACGGTCGACCCGCTCAACCCGGCTTCACGGAACACACATATCGAAGGCGACGGCGCTCGGGCCGCGACTGTTGCCCAAGGGTACAAATATCCACCGCCGCCACCGCCGCCGGCGCCGATCACGGTCAATGTCGGCACGCCTACGAACTAAGGCACGGAAGGATGCGGTTTCGACGCGTCAGGCAAAACGAGGGATCCTGGCGCAATGGGAACAGAGAGTACGGTCATGTTGAGGACCATCAGAGCATTTTGGCACGACCAGAGGGGAATAGCGCTGATCCTCGTCAGCATCATGCTGCCGGCAATCATCGGTTTCTCACTGCTAACAATCGATATGAGCCGTGCGAACAATCTGCACAACGATTTGCAGAAAGGGGCGGACGCGTTTGCCCTGGCCGGTGCGGCGGAACTGGACGGCAAGCCGGATTCGATCGTCCGCTCCGATCGGGCGATCGCCAATCTCGTCGACAACACGTACAAGTTCTCCAACGCGGGGCCGGTACAGACGCTGACAAATGCCGGGATAACTCGCCGCTACCTGCGGTCGCTTCCGCCAAATGACACTGACGCAATCAGGGCGCAGGACGTCATCGCGGACGAGGTTGCGGGAGCTGCCGAAGCCGAGTTTGTCGAGGTGAAGGTCAACCCGACCGGGTTCTCGGCGATCTTCCCCGCCTCGTTTCTGACTGGCAATACCGGGGATAATGCCTTCAACATCGGAGCGACAGCGGTCGCAGGCTTTGCCGGAGTCGTCGTGTGCGACATGACCCCGCTTTTCATCTGCA
Organism: Mesorhizobium sp. Root102; assembly: GCF_001425625.1. GTDB lineage: Bacteria > Pseudomonadota > Alphaproteobacteria > Rhizobiales > Rhizobiaceae > Mesorhizobium. The sequence continues at coordinate 11,432 of NZ_LMCP01000005.1, forward strand.
ACCCGTTCCCCGGTCAGAACCTGCAGGATGTGGTCAACAATCAGAATTTCTTCCGAAAGGGCATCAAGCTCGTGATGGGCTCAACGTCCTGGGGGCCTGGCAACATGGGCTTCCTTAGACCCGCCGCATCCCACGGCTATGGTGAAGGCGACCTTGCCGACGACATCGCCCATGTCGATTTCCCGGAGTGCGTGAACAGCCGAGGTATTTACACCCAGACCGGCAATCTCACCGAAAAGGCCAAGGCGGCGTTCAACACCCGCTTCGACATGTACGGCCCCCACTTCTCAAAAAACGACGCGTCTGTTCCTCCCGCACCGAATATTCGGAAGGGCTTCGATTTCGCACCGAAGGGCAAGAAGCCGGGCACCGACCCGTGCGATATGATCCCAGGGACCGACCTCACCAAGTTCCATGGTCTGACGCAGGACACAGCCTACCCGCTCTTTGACGGGCGCATCGGCAATGGGCTTTGGGACTACGACGGCTACGTGACCGCCAACTATCCCAATGGCGAACTGGCCGGCTTCAGAGACGCAGCCGGAAACGCCTACTCGAACACCAACCCGCCGTCTCGATACGACCTCTACAAATACGAGATAGACACCCCCGGCCTGGTAAACACTCACTCAGTCGGCGGAGAAACCGGCCAAGCACTGTGTCACGCAACTCCATCGACCGATCCCGATCGTCGGCTGATCTATGCCGCGATTGTCGACTGCGACCAGTACCTGAGCGAATTGAACGGGCAGAGCGGTTCAATGACCGCGATTGGGTTCGCAAGCTTCTTCCTCACCGAACCAGTTACCGGCGATGATGTGTTCGCCGAAATCGTCGACATCGACGGCAACAAAGGCCGAGGAACCATGGTCAACTTCGCCAAAGACAATGTCCAACTCTACCGCTAAGCGCACCGGGATCCTTCGCCGACTCGCCCTGAAATTCGGCCGCGAGGAACGCGGCGCGATGCTGGTCGAGATGACGTTGATCACGCCGCTGATGATCGCACTGTCGGCGGGTGTATTCGAGTTCGGCACCATCATCCACCGGAAGCTGCTGATAGAAGTGGGCCTGCAGGACGCGGCACGGTACATGGCACGTTGCACCACCGGCTTCGCCACCGTGAATTGCACGACCACGGCGCAGAACATCGCCAAATATGGGACGCCGACGGCCGGGACCTTGAGAGTGGCCGACTGGGGCACCGACGAGCCGGTCGTCATATCAACCTATGACACCACCAATGCGGTCGATCCCGACACCGGGCTGCAGGACTATCGAGGGACCGGCGCGACTGTCCGCACGATCCGCGTGACCACCACCTACGCATACGGGGCTACATCGCTGCTCTCCTATATCGGTATCGGTCCAATCACCATCACCGCTTCACATGAAGAGCGATTTATCGGGTACTGACATGCGACCATTGAGTGATTTCAGACGAGAGGAGTGCGGGGCAGTCATGGTCGAGGCGGCCATCGCGATGACGCTGCTTCTCGTGTTGACGCTTGGCTTCGTCGATTTCGGCTATGCGCTTTACCAATGGAACGCAGCCACAAAGGCGGTCGAAGTCGGAGCCAGGGCCGCGTCCATTTCCAATCCAGTGAGTACCGCGATTGCCAATGCGGCGGTCACCACGAACGTGACGCTGGTGGGCACGGCCATGGCGTCTGGCAGCTTCCCCACCTATTCCTGTACCGGTGCAGGCGGATGTACTGGATTCAACCAGGCGAATTTCGACGCGATCTACAATCGCATGGTCGTGTTCTTCCCCAGGCTCCAGCCTGCGAATGTCAGGATCACCTACTCCGCGACGGGCCTCGGCTATTGGGGCCGCCCAGGCGGACCGGTCCCAACGATAACGGTCAGCCTGGAGGGTCTTACCTTCCAGTTCTTCTTCCTCAGTGGACTTCTCGGATTCAATGACATCCCCATGCCCTCGATGCTGAGCACGGTCACGGGCGAAGACATGAAGAGCACCTTCCCATGAATGCCATCAACACCAAGGTTACGCCGACCAAGCGAAAGCAGGTGGCGCTGTTTTCGTCAGATCCGAATTTCAAGCGCGATGTGGCGACGCGGCTCGATGCGCTGGCGATCTATGACGTCAGGGTTTCCGAGACCAGCGACTTCCTCAAGGGGCCGGCCGCCGAGACGCGCCCGGGCATCGTCATCCTCGATCTCGGCAATGGCGAGTTGCTCGGCAGGCCTGGCATCGTCGAGGCGCGCGCGCTGTGGGCGACCGTGCCGCTGATCGCGGTTTCCGACGAGCTGACCTCGGAGCAGACGCGCGTGCTGGTGCGCATGAACGCCTCGGACTGGCTGCACAAGCCGCTCGACGGCAAGGAGCTGCTCAACGCGGTGACCTTCCACGACACCGGCAACCAGGGCGCGAAAAGCCGGATCATCACCTTCATCGGCGCCAGCGGCGGCGCCGGCGCCACGACGCTGGCGCTGTCGGCGGCCGAACATCTCGCCTCGAAATCGGCCGAGCGCGCGGCGTCCACCTGTCTCGTTGACCTGGATTTCCAGAGCGCCAATTGCGGCGCCTATCTCAATCTGTTCAACCAGTTCGACCTTGCCGGCATCATCGGCCAGCCGGAACGGCTCGATGTCGAGCTGATGGATGTCATCAAGCTTTCGCGCCCGTCCGGCCTCACCCTCTACGCGTTCGAGAGGCCGCAGCTGCCGTTCGAGCCGCATGGCAGCGATTTCGTCTTCCGGCTGCTGGACCTCGTGGCCTACCGCTTCGACGACATCGTCATCGACCTGCCCAATCTCGAAACGCCGTGGCACAATTCCGTGCTGTCGACGAGCGACGAGATCTTCATCGTCTTCGAGCTCAATGTCGCTTCGCTGCGGCAAGGCAAGCGGCTCTACAAGAAGATCCGCGAGCTGCGCGGCAACGCGGTCAACATCACGCTGGTCGCCAACAAGCACAAGCGCAAATGGTTCGGGAACCATTTTTCGCGCAGCGAGCTCGAAAAGATCTTCAAGGCGCCGCACATCAAGTCGGTGGCGCTGGACAACGCCCTTCTGACCGATGCGCTGAACAGGGCCATCCCACCTTCCGAGGTGGATGGACGGGCGCGCTTCAACAAGGATCTGAAGCGGATGTTCAAAGACCGGCTCGATGACGCTGCCCGATAAATATCGGATCGCGAGATACCGGATCGCTGGGCGGCTCGCCGGCGCCTGCGTGCTCGGCGTGGCGCTGGCTTTGTCCGCCCACGATTTCGCCCAGGCGAGATCGAGCCTTTCAGATCGGCCGCCGCTGCCGGCGATGGGGCCAAGCCTGCGCAAGGCCGTTGCCTTCGCGACCGCCGAGCAGCCGGGAACGATCATCATCCGCAAGGACGAGAAGGCGCTTTACCTGGTGACCCGCCAGGGCCAGGCGCTGCGCTACCAGATCAGCGTCGGACGCGACGGGTTTGGCTGGACCGGCGTCGTCAAGGTGGGGGCGAAGACCGAATGGCCGGAGTGGCGCCCGCCACAGGAAATGCGGGCCCGCCAGCCGGAGCTGCCGAAAATGGTGCCCGCCGGCCCGTACAATCCGCTCGGCGCAAGGGCGCTCTATCTGTCTCGTGACGGGCGCGACACGCTCTACCGCATTCACGGCACCAACGATCCGTCGGGTGTCGGCTTCGACGGAACGTCAGGCTGTTTTCGTCTTACCAACACGGATGTGATCGATCTTTTCAAGCGCGTCGCGGTCGGCGCAAAGGTGGTGGTCCAATGACGACGATCAGCGAACCGGACATGCCGGCGATCGACATCGGAAACCAGGAACAGCGCGCCATCGAGAAGCCCAGCAATCCCAGGACGATCGGCGTCGTGGTCGCCTGCGGTGCCTTGCTGCTCACCGTGATCAACATGGCGGCCGCGGTCTATCTCTATCGGGGCATGAGCGACCTGCGTTTCGTCGAAGCGCGGCTGGAGCAGCTCGGAGCGTTCGAGCAGCGGATCGCGGCGCGGCTCGACACGGTCAACAACGGCTTCCAGAGCCGGTTCGAGAAGCTGGACAGCCAGTTGCAAGGCAACTTCAACGAAATCAACGGCGGCATTGCCCGGTTGGGACAGAATGTGCCGGCCGCCGGCGGCGAGGCCGTGTCGAGTGCCGCGGAACCGTCCGAGATCACCACCAGCACGCTGGCGCAGGCGCCCGAAGCTCTCGACGGCGCGATCGCGGGCGAACCCAGCGTCATCGAAGCGCCGCAAGCGCCAAGGAAGAGGACCGCGTCGGCGTCGCCCCCTGCCCCAAGCTCCAACTACCAGCGCATCGAGCAGCCTGACGGCAAGGTCTATTACCGCAGGACCAACTAGACTTTTGGGGCGTAGGTGGCGAAGACCGCCCGGAACGATCTAGAGATCGCGCTGCAGGGCCAGGATGCTGATGGCCCGGATGGACCGCTCTCGCGCTTCGGCGAGGAAGGCGATGTGGCAGTAGCCGCAGGCCGCCGCCCCCAGAAGCAGCACCAGGCTGTTCTTCAAGGTGAAATCAACAGCCAGCGAAAACTGAAGGCCGCTAGGCGACGTGAATGCAGCAATCGTGCTCGCCGTTTCCGAATGGCTGCCGACCGCGATCATCAGCCCAGCGAAAATCAGGGCGACGTGGTTGGCGAGGAAGAAGAATGCCGACCTTCTGGCGTGGCACGCCATCCAACAGGCGATCGATGCGACGGCCAGGATGGCGGCGTCGACAGCCATCGAGCTGCCCAGGTAGACATCGACCTGCTGCCAAAGCATCACCGACAAGGGGCGCAATTCAAGCCATATCCACCATGCGGTGGGGCTGGCTGGATAGGCGCCCAGCAAGAAGGTCGCCATGCGCTCCCCTGCCAGGACCGCAAGAATGAGAAAGGGGAAGGCAAAAAGCAGAAGCGGCTGGCGTTTCATGTTCCCTCGACAATCTGCAAGCCAGGATAGACCGCATAGATTGCGCAAGGCTTAACGGCTCCCGGGATATCCTGATGACACAATGTCGGATCATGGCTGAGTGGCGGTGGCATCTGGTCGATTCGCATCGATCCGGTAAGAATCCCCTTGCGCCTCAGTCTCGTGAACCGCAAACGACGCCACACCCCAGGATTGGACGCTTGATGAACGACACCCCCAAAACGCTGGCACCAGACTCGCTCGGGCCAACCGTGACCATTGGAGAGATATTGGTTGAGATCGTCGCGAGGGAGACAGGCGCCGGCTTCCGGGAACCGATCGACCTCATTGGTCCCTTTCCGAGCGGCGCCCCCGCCATCTTCATCGATCAATGCGCGCGTATGGGCGGAGCGGCCGCGATGGTGGGCGTGGTCGGCGACGACGATTTCGGCTTCGTCAACATCGAGCGCCTGAGACGAGACGGCGTAGACATCTCCGCCATCGCTGTTTCCCCGGATTATCCGACGGGCAGCGCCTTTGTTCGCTACCGCGACGACGGAAGCCGCGATTTCGTCTACAACATCGCCAAATCCGCAGCAGCCCGGCTGGAATGGACCCCGCAGGTCGAGGCGTTGATCGCGCGTTGCGGGCATATCCACGTCATGGGAACGGTGTTCGCAAGCCCAGCCGCCTGGGCGATCACCGAACGCGCGATCCCCCTGATCACGGCACGCGGCGGCACGATGTCGCTCGATCCGAACCTGCGCAAGGAATTGCTGGCCCACGGCCAGACCGAGGAGAAATTCGCGGATCTGGTGGACAAAGCGGACCTGCTGCTGCCGTCGGGCAACGAATTGTTCCTGGCGGCCGGCATGGACGGCGAGGAACGCGCGATCGAGGCGCTGTTCAAACGAGGGGTCAAGGAGATCGCCGTCAAGCGCGGCGAACATGGCGCGTCGGCTCGTCAACGCACCGGCGCCCGCGCCGATTGCCCCGGCCTCATCGTCGAGGAAAGGGACCCGACCGGCGCCGGCGACTGTTTCGGAGGAGCCTATGTCGCATGCCGGCGGCTGGGCATGCCGCTGCAGACGGCGCTCGAGTTCGCCAACGCGGCAGGGGCGCGCAATGTCACACGCCTCGGCCCCATGGGGGGAGCCGGCACGCGTGCCGAACTGGAAGATTTCATGGCAAGGACGGCGAGAAGAAGCTGATGCGTGTGGCGATCGAAGATTTGCCGGCCCTGCAGAGGGAAGGGAAGAAAATCGGGGTGACCTCGGTGTGTTCGGCACACCCGTTGGTGATGAAAGCCGCACTGCGCCACGGCCGGGAAACCGGCACCACCGTCCTGATCGAGGCGACGTGCAACCAGGTCAACCATCTGGGCGGTTATACAGGCATGACGCCGTCCGATTTCGCGGCGATGGTGGACGCACTCGCGGCGGCCGAGCAATGCCCGAAGGAACTGATCGTGCTTGGCGGGGATCATCTCGGCCCTAATCCCTGGAAAGACCGCCCCGCCGAGGAAGCGATGGCGCAGGCCGGGAAAATGGTCGATGCTTACGTTCGCGCCGGCTTCCGCAAGATCCACCTCGATGCCTCGATGGGCTGCGCGGGTGAGCCGGCGGCGCTCGACGACCACACGGTGGCCGAGCGTGCGGCCAAGCTGGCGGGCGTCGCGGAACGGGCGGCAGCGCGGAGCAGCGGGGCAAGCCCGGTCTACATCATCGGCACGGAAGTGCCGCCGCCCGGCGGTGCCGATCACGCATTGGATGCGATAATCCCGACCAGTCCGGAGGCCGCTCGCCAAACACATGCCATTCACGCCAAAGCATTCCAGGCCGCCGGGCTTGAAAGCGCGTTTTCCCGCGTCGTCGGCCTTGTGGTGCAGCCGGGCGTGGAGTTCGGCAACCAGAATGTGATTTTCTACGATCGGGCGAAGGCCCGCGATCTGGCGGCAACTCTGGACAGATTGCCATCGCTCATTTTCGAAGCCCATTCGACGGACTATCAAGGCGAGAGGCCGCTGCGTGAACTCGTCGAGGACGGTTTCGCCATCCTCAAGGTCGGCCCCGAGCTGACCTTCAAACTGCGCGAGGCGCTGTACGCGCTCGATCTGATCGCTTCCGATCTGGTACCCTTCTACTGCGAGCGGCCGCTTTACCACGCCATGGAAGAGCTGATGCTCGGCGCCCCCAGGAATTGGGCAAGCCATTATCACGGCAGCGATGCCGACAAGCGGACGCTGCGCCACTACTCCTATTCCGATCGCATCCGATACTATTGGGCGGCCCCGCAAGCCCGTGCCGCCTGCGACCGGCTCTTCAATGCGCTGACGGGCCGGAAGGTGCCGGTGACGCTGTTTCTCCAGCACCTGCCTTCGGCGCTCGCTTGGGCCGACCGCGCCTGCGACGGCGAGGAGATCGCGATCAATCACGTCCAGCGGAGCATCGAGGTGTACGCTCGGGCATGCGGCACCTGAACCCGCGTCCGGCCCCTTCAGAGCCGATGGGCCGGGGGCTGGAACGCTTACAGCGATGGTCCCAATCGGATCGGGCTGCCGTCGCTGAAACGGGATTGACGGAACCTGTGGAGATTGTGCCCGGTCTCGTTGCCCTGGATCAAATCGGACAGGATACGGCCCATTCCGGGTCCTATGCCGAAGCCGTGGCCACTCATCCCGGTCGCGACAATGAGGCCTGGGATCGCAGCGGCCCGATCGACGATAGGCACGACATCCGGCATCGCATCGATCATGCCCGCCCAACTCGCCTTGATCGGCACTGTCTTGAATTGCGGGAAAAATTCCCTGAACCCGCTATCGATGGCGCGGAGCGCCGCAGCCTCGGGAGCGGGATTGAGGACGCGCATCCGTTCGAACGGGGTTTCCTTGTCAGCGTCCCATCTTCGCGGGGTTAACCAGCCGTCCGGATATCCGCGCGGCGCGGCCGGCAGGTAGCGTGTGCCAAAGGGATTGGCCATCAGGGCGCTGGCATATTTGCCCGCATGTCGAAATGCGTCCGGTCCTATGTAGAGTTGGCTACTGCCTCCCAATGCGAGCGTGTATCCGCCATCCTGCCTGCGACGGAACGCGATGCGTTCGTCCGCGGCGGCACCGGCGTGGATTTCGGCCATCGGCGCTGTCGCGGCGACGGTCGCCCTGACGCAGAGCTGCGGGATAGAGATGCCGTGCGCGCGCAGGAAGAGCGACGTCCAGGCGCCGCTGGCGACGAGGACGCTCGAGGTGGCGATGTGGCCCCGCTCGGTCCAGACGCCGCTGATCCGGCCCGCCGAGATGTCAAGCATACGTGCCGCACAATTCTCGATGATCGTGACGCCTTGCCGGGCGGCCAGGCGAGCGATCGCGGGCACGGCGACCCAAGGCTCGGCGCGCATGTCCGATGGGGTGGTCATGGCGCCTTTGAACGGTCGCGACATGGCCGGGATAAGACTTGCCACCTCACCTTGGTCGAGGAGACGCGTGTCGACGCCATGAGCCAGGGCGATCTTCAGGAATTTCGCGAAACCGGCCATCTCCTTATCCGTCCGCGCAAGATAGGTGACGCCCGTCTGCTTCAGTCCTATGTCCTCGCCGCACTCCTCGGCCAGTTGCCGCCAGAGGCGCTGCGCTTCGATCACGATCGGCAGTTCGTCGGCATCGCGACCCTGCTGCCGGATCCAGCCCCAATTGCGCGAGGACTGCTCGGCGGCGATGCGTCCCTTTTCCAGCAGCGTCACCGAGATGTTCCGTCGCGCCAGGAACAGTGCCGTGGTCACGCCAATGACGCCACCGCCGATGATCACGACTTCCGAGGTCTTCGGCAGCGGCTCTTGAAACTGGATCGGAGTGGCTTCGGTGAAGGGGAAGATTATCAAAGAGCACTGTCCCTATTGGTACGCTACGGCGGTATCCGGCTTAAAGACTTGTCTTGGCAGCGAGATTCGGCCGCTTCCGTGGAATGTCTGCGCCGCTTCAGCGCCGAGCACGCAATCGGCCGCAAGAACCAAGCGTACTACGATGCCTATACACCGCAGAAACTCAAAGATCTCGCTGCGGCCCTCAAGGCCGCCACATCATCGGCGGGAATCGGCGCAACGCGCTATGGGGAGTCGCCAGTGGACCGGCCTCCAAGACTCACGTTTTGAAAGATCGGATGGAAAAAACATGAATGGTGCGTGTGGGGTCAATACATGTTTCGCCAATCCGCGACGAATGACCGGCAAGCCAGCCGCCACCTTGCTGCATTGCGGCCCGGGTCTGGCAAACGGTCTCGCGAACCTTCACAACGCACGCCGAGCGAATACGCCGATAGTCAACCTCGTAGGTGGTCAGGCGACCCATCACCGCCAGTTGGACGCACCGCTGACGGCCGATACCGAAGTCTGGTCACGCCCCGGTTTCGCGGTGGGTCAGAACGTCAGCGACTTCACGCACCGTTGGAGAAGATGCCGCGGCCGCCGTCGAAGCCTCGCTGCACAGTCCCGGCGGTATAGCTACCCTCATATTGCCATCAGATGTCTGCTGGAATCCGGGCGGTGTTGTGGGATCGCCCCGAGCCGTGTCCGGCGCGCCCTGCAAGTGAGCCCTGACGCCGTGGCGGAATCGGCACGCCTGCTGCGTTCCCGCCGGCAAACGGCGATCATTCTTGGTGGCATGGCGTTGCGGGCGCCGCAGCTTGAACTGGCGAGCAGAATCGCCGCCGCAGCTGGTGCAAGGCTTTTTGCCCCCGTTTCAAATGCCCGTATCGAACGTGGCGAAGGGCGATATCCCGTCACGCGGCTACCCTACTCCATAGACCAGGCCGTGAAGGTGCTGTCGGACGTTTCCAATGTGATCCTGGTAGGCGCAATGCGTCCGGTGGCTTTCTTTGCCTACGCCGCGTTTCTTCAGCAGAGCTGCCCCGGCTGAAGCTGTTACAACCATGTCCAAAGGGCGCCGATTCCTGAACCGGGAAGAAAACGGACCGTGGGTTTACAGTTTGGCCGGCCACGCATTGAGCTGAATGCAGCATACGGCTGGTGGAGGGCATCTCGTCCACCGCCAGATTTATGTCCTGTAAATCGCGGGACACCGATTCTACTCTCGTGGCGGCCGTGTCTTTTCTCGGGGTTGCTGCGTGGCAGCACCGAAATTCCGAGGCACGGTCTTTATGGTTGGCCAATTTGATGCTCATTGCAGCCCGTTGCCTGGACCATCCGTGCTGCCGCCAAATGCCCGGAACAGGGTAGATTCGTTGACGAGTTGAGCAAGTAGGATCTCGGCGAGCGCCTCCTCGGCCATGCGACGTCGTTCCTGCGCGTCGAGCCAGATGCGCGAGGTGATGGCACCGGCTCTATACCTTGCTTCGGTAAGCCGCTCCACTTCCTGCGCGGCCGAAAGGGCGTTGCGCAGACGGCGCGCCCGTTCGACGCAATCCGCCCGGGCGCCTAATTTAGCTCGGAGATTCTCGCCGCTTGCGTCTCCACGGTCTGTTCGACTTCCATGACTTCGAGGTCAGAAATGGCGCCACTTGCCCGCTGGGTCCGCACCAAAGCTTATGTTTGCCTGACATAAGCCAGGCTTCTTTCGGCCGAAGCGATCGATTGATTGAAACTCCGGCGAGAGCAGTTTAGAAGTCGATGGTGCTTCTGACTCCAACAACGAGGGCGTTGGGGATTGCCTGGCCGGTCGCATCATCCGCAGCTCCTCCGCCGGGATGGACAATATACTGGAAATCCGGCTGAATATTCCACCATGGTGCCGCGACGAAGTTGTAATTCACCTCGAAGATGGTCTCGCCGGAACGTATTGGATACGCTGTGCCTGTTTCGGCCGCGGTGTCTCTATCAAGTCCTGATGCCGCATGGCTGATTCCTGAGTGACTGACGCCAACGGTCAGCGTATCGTCTTTGCGGTCTGGCAGTAGGCCGGTAAAGGCCAGCCCTGCGTCGACTCCCCACGCCACCAGATTCCTGTCAGACGGCGCCAACTGCCCGCGCAAGAAGCCACCGACTTTGGTGCCATTCCCCTCAAACAGCGTCTGGTCTACCAGGGCGTAGACACCCCAGTTCCCCGAATGCATGATCGGACCCACCGCTTGAGGCGACGCGCGCGACACCACATCGCCCGAACTGCTCAGGCCATATCGGTCATCGGCAAACGTGCTGGTGTGATACCAGCCGCCGAGCTTGTAAGAAACCGATGGCCCGTCCGCCGCGCCGTCCGGATTGAGCTCATAGGCCAGCTCGGCCATCAGCAGGGCGCCACCGGTCAAACTGAATGTGGTGCCGTGAAAGTTGCAAACCTGCGGATCGTCTTGGCAATCCCGGCCGGCCGGGTCGCCGCTGAAAAGCCCACCGCGCACGACAACTTGCGGCTTGAGGTAAATGCCTGAAACCACACCGGGCGTCGCAAGCGGATAGGCCGGTCCGCCGCTCGGCATATCCGAGGCATTCAGCACAGGCCATCCAAACGCACCGTTGAGCAATTTCCCGGCCGAATTGCTCGTTGCGAAATCCTCGTCCGCCGAAACCTGCCCCAACCTGACAAAGCTGCCGTCTGCAAACGTTTGCTGGAGCCAGGCGGTGAAGAGCCGCGTCGTCGGAACCGCATCGATGTTACTTGGATCGCCGAGGCTGCCAACCTCAGCGGCGACATTGCGATCATTGAGATCGTGTATTTGATACAACGTCACATGGGCAGATCCACCCTGCCACAGACCCATCTTCTCAAAATCGAGGTCCAAGTTGACGTCGAAGCGACCTTCGTAGGCCGCGCCCTGGCGGATGCCGCCACTCGCCACATCCATGACCTCGCTGACGTAATCGAGGGTGAACTTAACGCCCTTGTCCTCAAGCGCCTTCCGGTCGCCATTCCAGTCCCCAGTCAGGTGATCCCACTGCCAGATTGAGTTACCCGCCTGGCCGGACGCGTCGGCGGCGCCGGCCGGAGCAGCGAGCAAGATTAAATCCGCCAAAAAAATGAATGACAGCGACCGTTGCAACCGACCGCATCGGGACTTCACTTGGCATCCTCCACGGTGGGCGAAACCTCGACCACAGACATCATTCGCCCAAGCTTCAGCCAATCACCGTGCAACGGGTTGAGCGAGCGCTCGACCGCGTGGCCGAGATAATCGTCGCGCACGGCGACCAAGGCGAGACATGGCTTCCGCTGTACGACTATCTTGAACATGCCCTACAAGATTGCCAAGCGAAAGAAGAACGCCTTGCCGCAGCCCATCAGCGCGTTAAACGATTGAGGGATCGGCAGTACGATCTTCATGAGTTCTTCTTGCCACACTGTGATGTCGCCGCCTTCGCCGTACTTCGGACGGTCGATGGTGTGGCCCATCAGCATGCGCCGGAGTTCCTCATCCAGCCTGCCATTCTTCATGCGATCCTCAAACGACCAGTGCGATAAAGACATCGACGCTCATTTGGCGTTTTGCCTTCCATCGTTTCTTTTGCTCGGCGCTTTTGGTGCGGAGTTCGTCGCGGACGATTTCGTCGAAATAGAGCTTCAGCGCTTCCGAAATCTTGTCGTCAGGATGGGAGACAGTGCCAGTAACAGCGTCAACCACCGGAGAACTGGCAGGCTTTCCAATCGTCGCCTCGACCCGCTGTAGGATGGTGTCTAGCGGCTCGGCAACGAGGATGTCGGCGAGCGGACGATAGACGAACCCTAGCGCCTCTGCGCGCTTGATAGCGCGCCGGTAACGAATGTGCGCAGCTTCTGGGTTTTCGCCCAGTATAAGAGAGGACCATAACGCGTTATCGGCAGCCTCATGGAGATCACTCGCGGTGCGCGCCTTTAACCGGTCCGAGGTGTCCAACGCGCCGCGTACGAAAACACCGCGATCATCGAGTTCTCGTAGCTCCTTTGGGACCCGTCGGTAGTAGTGGAAGCGATCGCCCCTTCGTTGCAGAAAGCGATCCGGATCATGCGCTTCGCGTCGCCTTCCCATATCTTTAAGATACCGTTTGTATCGCAATCAGTAACACAAACGGCCAAAATGGCGCAAGCGTCAACTCAGGAAATGCAAAATTCTTCAGCAAAATCAATAATTTGCAAGATTGGCCGATGGTACCGTTGGCTGGGATCGAACCAGCGACCTCCGGATCCACAATCCGGATGTCTAAGAAAATGGGCCTCGCACAATCTGTTGACGACCTGTGAAATTGTTAGGTTTGGTACCGGATAGTGTTCAAGCTGCACCGCTTCGGCGATGCGAGAGCAAACCGATGACTAAGATGTGCAAGAGGGCCTTTTGGGGCCAACTTCCGCGGCTAGTCGTGCTTGCAGGCTTGGTCTTCAGGCGGTGGCCGCTGCAATTCTTGGCTTCCAGCGCAGGCGGATCCATTGCCGGATATTGTAGGCCAGCAGGGCCCACAGGGCTTCCGTTCCTGCCTTTGCCAACCCGCGCACACGAAAGCGCCGCAGACCCAGCTTATCTTTCAGCCACGCATTGACGAACTCTGCGACACGCCCACGTTCGCGGATTAACGCTTTTGTCTCTGGCGAATTTTTCCGAAAGCGGAACGCACTCACTACAGGGTCTTCGTGTGTAACGACAATCGATCGTCCATAGCGCTGGTTGCCTGAGCAACATTGGCGGCGACTGGGGCATGGCCGACAATCGGTCGGGCTGGCCAGATAACACACCATCTTTCTTCCAGATCGCACATGGCCATAGCGGGCGGTGAGCGTCTTGCCCTCCGGACAAACGTAGCTGTCGGACGCCGTATCGTACTGGAACTTGTCGGGCAGGAAAGCGTCCGTTACCCCCAACACGAGCAAGCCGTTGCTTGGCGCGGCCATCAGTTTCAGTCCATGGCCCGACAAGTTCAATGTCTTTCTCGCGCGCGTCCAGAATGTTCGCCCGACTGGTATAGCCTGCATCCGGGTCCGGACGGCCCGTGATTGAGATCGTGTCACGCCATCTTTTCTCCGCCCCACTCAAATCTGGTGCCGCCAACCCAGAGGCAGCGGGGCAGAACCGCGATCTTGCGAGCATCCGCCACTTTCGCTTTCTTCATGCCGATCCGCGTTGACGATCAATCGCAGGTTCTGTTCGCTGCTGCGCAGGGTTTGCTCGGCCGCTTTCTGTTCTCCGGCCTAAGGTTCCCATCCCTTTGGGCTGTTAGAGCTGATCCAAAAGTTGACATGCTGCGATAAGATCTCGCGTTCCAAACCCTTCAGTAAATCGCTGGTAAACACTTCCTAGCAGCGATCTGGCCTCCTGATTCTTACCCAAATCCCTCCACATTTGGGCAAGGGGAATTGCTGCCTTTAGTTCCCAACTGAAGGCGGATTGCTCTCGCGCGCAAGAAATTGACCTCAGAAGAAATTGCTCGGCAGAAGCAAGGTCCGGCTGCGGCATCATCAACTCGATCTCGCCTTGAGTTCGTAGCAACTCTGGCCGCCAGCATCGTTCGTTAACCAGATCGGCGCGTGACAACGCTACTTCAAGCACTTGCCGCGCTTCTTCACCACGTGCTGAAGCTGCCAACGCTTTTGATAATACACAGGACGTCGAAGACGCTATGATGCTGTATTGGCTGGAAAGCATGGTTGAGTAGCCTTGCTGGAGCATCTCCAACCCCGTCGAATCGTCCCCATTTACAAGCAGGAACTCGCCCTTCTGTGCACGGGCGATGGCCTGAAAGGCCGGGAGAGAATACTTGGACGCATGTGATAGCGCGCTCTCAATCGGCTCGGCCGCCATCTTATATGCGCCGCACCAAAAGAAGACGGGGATCGTCCAGACTAAGGCAAAGCAGTAGGAAGCATGATGGCTGTAGGCGCGCATGTGTTCTATTGTCTCATGGGCGGATTCGAGAGCTTGATCGGGAAAACCTCGCAGCCACAGGGATCGCGTCAAGGCCAGCCGCGCACGCGCTTCGCTAGCCAGGTCCAATTTCAAAGACGAGGCGGGAAACGCCTGCAACAGGAAGCCATTCTTGCAATGACGCAGCGCAGCTGCCTGATTGCCAGTCGCGTGATATGAGGCGCCAAGCAACCACTCTGAAAGAATTTTTTCGACGGGGTCGCCCGTTCGCTGAGCGATAGCGGCGCTTTCCTTCGCTGTAGCAATCGCACCTTCGAAATCACCATTGCGAACGAGATAGACATTGAAATCGGCGAGCAGATCGAATTGACGACGTTCGTCGTGTAAAATCTCTGACAGATGCAATGCGCGTTTGAACGCGTCCTTGACCTCGTTGACGCTTCCTGGAGCGTAGAGCGCCGATCGCGCCAGTGCGTAATATAATTGTAGCTCTAGTGATGTCCCACGATCTCTTTCAGGTAGCCCAGATATAGCTTGACGGCACCATCTCTGGCATTCTCCAAATTGGGAAATTTCCAGAAATATTGACACGGCATTGGTGGCAAGCTCGCGTCCGATGGCGGGATTGCCCCGATCGGAAAAACTCCACTCAAGCGCCTTGCGGATATTGCCTAGATGAGGAGTATATTTGGCCGCGTCCCTGCCATCAAATCCTTGTCCTGCCAAGCGCGATTTGAGGAAACTGTCGAAGTAGAGGGCGTGGCGCCCGGCTATTGCACTTTCCTCGTCGCCAACCTTGAGCTTGGCAGAGGCGTATGCGCGCGTCGTATCCAGAAGTCGGTAGTAAACAAAGCCGCTGATCGATGAGATTGAAATCAGAGATTTGTCGGCTAAGCTTGCAATGATGGTCGCCAGTTTCTTTCTGTCATTATCCACAACACCCGCAACCGTATAGGCTGCATCGAGGGGGAATTGACCGATAAAAATTGAGAGTGTGCAGAGCGTTTTTTGCTCGCTTCCCGACAACAGGTTGAAACTCCAGTCAAGCATCGCCTGCAACGTTTGGTGCCTCGACGTGGCACTGCGCCGACCTTGAAATTGTAATGGATCGGCCTCATTGAGGAGGCTGGCCACTCCTCTAATGCCATACGTTCCCACTCGGCTTGCAGCGATCTCGATCGCCAACGCAATCCCATCAAGCCGTCGGCAGATGTCAGCTACAATGGGGGCATCGCTGTCCTGAAGGCCGTCCAAAAGCCCGCCGACAGCAGCTTTTTCCATAAAAAGTTGCACTGCCGGCGAAGCGAGAGCCGAAGCCGCAGACGGCGCGGCGTCAAGCGGCCAAGCAAGCGGCGGGAGCAAATGGACGTTCTCTAACTCGACGCGAAGTGCTTCTCTGCTCGTTGCCAAAATGTGGATGGACGGCGCCCCAGCGACTATATGTTTTGTCAGCGGCGCGACTGTCTCCATAACATGCTCGCAGCTGTCCAGAATGAGCAGGGCGCGCTTGTCCGCGAGAAACGCGGGTATAGCGTGATCTGGTACAAGGCCTTGCACAGAACATCCAATAGCGGCGGCAACCGCACTCGCAGCGTCGGCTTTGTCGTCCAGGGAACCAAGATCGACAAAGAAAACCATTTCGTTTCCAAAGTCAGACAGAAGCGCGTGGGCAACCGCTATCGCGACAGTAGTCTTTCCAATGCCGCCCGGCCCCACAACACTTACCAAGCGGTTTGACTGCACCTGCGCGATCAACTCTGCCAACGTTTCGGCGCGGCCAGCAATTGACCGCAACGGTGCAGGCAAGTTCTTTGGTTGCGGCAACCCGGCTTCACTATAGATAGAGCTAGTGCCGCTATGGGGTGAGCGCAGCAAAGGAGCAACGAACGCGTATCCTCGACCAGGTACGGTAATAACAAACCGATTTCCGTCTCTAGAGTCGCCGAGGACCTTACGAAGAGCGGCGATGTGGACTCGGAGATTGGCCTCTTCGACCGTCACATCCGGCCATACGATATCAATCAATTTACGTCCGCTCACGATCTCCGTGGGCCGATCGGTCAATGCGATCAGAATCTCGAGCGCGCGGCCACCGATTGCGATTGGCTCGCCATCTCTCGTAAGCAATCGTTTGATTGGTGTCAGCACGAAGCGACCAAAGGCAATTGTCGAGATGCCAGATTCGCTGTCGTTTGCCATGATCGAAGCCCTTGGCCTGGCCGGAGCTCGTCTCGTACATTTCCCTAATTCGCTATATGATCGACGTTAAGTCAAGGCGTTGTGGGGCCGCCAGTGCGATGCCAGACTTCCGTGTCCACTATCGATCGCCGCTCTGTGCCGCCCAGGCTTTCTCACCCTCGATCATTCTTGAAATCATTCAACGACCGCGTAACCGTGGCCGCTCTCAAACGCGCTGCTGCTATTCACACGGCTTGGGTTCACGCAAGGGTGATGCCTGTCGATGAAACCTCACCCGACGGGGCGCGTTGTCAGAGTTCAGCCAGTTAGAGGCGGCCCACTCGATGTATGATGCCTGGTTTTCCAAGCCAATATCTGTTGCCACCGGCATAAGCGGCGACATTCGAAACCTTACCAACGCTCGGCAAGCTCTTGACCTTCTCAACGATCATTGGCGCAACGGAGGAAGCGACAAGCACCGATCGGCGAAACGGGCATGCCAGCAGGCCTT
This sequence comes from Mesorhizobium sp. Root102, assembly GCF_001425625.1. GTDB lineage: Bacteria > Pseudomonadota > Alphaproteobacteria > Rhizobiales > Rhizobiaceae > Mesorhizobium. The sequence continues at coordinate 28,763 of NZ_LMCP01000005.1, forward strand.
GAATGGTAGTGTTCCGGCTGACGTGGCCAGAGACGCGTTTGCCGACGCGGCGCGCGAAGCGCACATGCTGGTCGAGTGATTTGCGTTTCGGACATAGGATTTGGTTGGGGTCGTCGATCAATTTTCGCCCGTCCAAACGGGCCATCACGCTAGCGAGGTCGCCATGAATGCAACAACCCGATTGCACGAACTCGGCCAAAGCCTCTGGTTGGACAACATCACCCGCGACCTGCTGAGCAGTGGCACCCTTCAGCGCTATTGCACCGAATTTTCGGTGACGGGATTGACGTCGAACCCCACGATTTTCGATGAGGCTATCAGAAACAGCACAGCTTACGACGAGGCCCTTCATCGAAAAGCCAGAGAAGGGAAAGCGGGCGAGCAGCTATTCTTCGAATTGGCGCTCGAAGACCTGACCCAGGCCGCGGCACTCTTCGGGTCGGTCCATGAAGCGACGGGCGGTATCGATGGCTGGGTTTCGCTGGAAGTTTCGCCTTTGCTGGCTAACGATGCCGGCGTCACTGTCGAGGCCGCCAAGCGATTGCACGCGCAGGCGCACTGTTCCAACCTCTTTATCAAGATTCCGGGCACGCCGGCTGGCGTCGAGGCCATAGAGGAATCGATCTTCGCCGGCGTGCCTGTGAATGTCACACTGCTGTTTTCGTGCGAGCAGTACTTAGCGGCGGCCGACGCGTATTGCCGAGGAATTCAGCGCCGGATCGATGCCGGGCTCGACCCGAAGATAGCCTCGGTCGCCTCAATCTTCGTCAGCCGCTGGGATAAGGCGGTGATGGATAAGGTTAGCCCAGCGCTGCGGAACCGCCTCGGCATCGCCATATCCGGGCAAGTCTATAAAGCCTACCGGGAGCGGCTTGCCTCTAGCGGATGGCGCAAGCTGGCCGATGCCGGCGCACTTTCCCAGCGTCTGCTATGGGCAAGTACCGGGACCAAGGATCCGAAGCTTCCGCAATCCTATTATATCGAAGCACTCGCCGCGCCGGCTACCATCAACACCATTCCGGAGAAGACGCTCCATGCATTTTCGAAAGAGGGTGTGTTGCGCGGCGTCATGCGGGAGGACGGCGGCGACAGCGAAACCGTGCTTGGCGATTTTGCAAAAGCCGGCGTCGACATTCAGGCGCTTGCCGCGCAGCTCCAGTTGGAAGGCGCGCAATCCTTCACCAAATCATGGGCCGATCTGATGGCGGTGATTGCCTCGAAGAGCGAGCAGTTACATCGCGACGGTTCGGCCACCGGATGATGAGCGCGCCTCTCGCGGCCAGGACGTTGCCGCTCGCGAAACTTCCAGCATGGAAGGCGTTGCTGACGCATTGCCAGGAAGTGCGCCCTTTGCATCTGCGACAGCTCTTCGCCGACGATCCCCAGCGTGGCAAGCGCTTCGCCATCGACGCCTGCGGACTTTATCTCGACTATTCGAAAAACCGCGTCACGGCTGAGACGATCCAGCTTCTCATTCAACTTGCCGAGGCTTGCAGCTTGCGTGAGCGCCTCGAAGCGATGTTCAAAGGGCAAAAGATCAATGTGACGGAGCGGCGCGCCGTGCTTCATACGGCACTGCGCGCTGTCGGCGAGCAAATTTTGGTCGATGGCATCGACGTCGTGCCGGCAGTGCACGCGGTGCTCGGCAAGATGGCCGATTTCACGGACAAGATCCACCGCGGCACTTGGCGCGGCCATACTGGCCTGCCGATCCGCAACGTCATCAATATCGGTATCGGCGGCTCGGACCTCGGGCCGGTCATGGCCTATGAAGCGTTGCGGCATTACAGCCGGCGCGACATCATTTTCCGTTTCATCTCGAACATCGACGGTACCGACTTCGTGGAGGCGACGCGGGATCTGAATCCTGAAGAAACGCTGTTCGTCATCTGCTCGAAGACGTTCAAGACATTGGAAACGCTGACCAACGCCCATACGGCACGTGAATGGGTACTGCGAAAGTTAGGCGACGATCAGGCGGTGGCCCGGCATTTCGTCGCCGTCTCGACCAACACCGAAGGGGTCGCTGAGTTCGGCATCGACACCAATCAGATGTTTGGCATGTGGGATTGGGACGGCGGCCGCTATTCGATGGATTCAGCAGTCGGCCTGTCCACCATGCTCGCCATCGGCGCGGAGAATTTCCACGCGATGCTGTCGGGTTTCCACGACATGGACCAGCACTTCCGCACCGCGCCGTTCGATCGGAACCTGCCGGTCCTGATGGGCCTGCTCGCTGTCTGGTACACCAATTTCTTCGGGGCGCAGACGGTCGCGGTGCTGCCCTACGAGCAATATCTGAAGCGTTTTCCCGCCTATCTCCAGCAACTGACGATGGAAAGCAATGGCAAGCACGTCACGCTTGGCGGTACGAAAGTCGATTACCAGACAGGGCCGATCTATTGGGGCGAACCTGGCACCAACGGGCAGCATTCCTTCTACCAACTCATTCACCAGGGCACCAAACTGGTTCCATGCGACTTCATCGGGTTTTGTCGGGCATTGAACCCGCTGGGACGCCACCACGATCTCCTGATGGCAAATCTCTTCGCGCAAACCGAGGCTCTGGCCTTCGGCAAGACGCCAGAGGAGGTCAGGGCCGAAGGGACCCCGGACTGGCTGGTTCCGCACCGCACCTTCGAAGGCAACCGCCCCACCAACACCTTGCTTGCCGAACGCCTGACCCCAAGGACGCTGGGCAGCCTGGTCGCGCTCTACGAGCACAGCGTCTTCACGCAAGGCGTCATCTGGAACATCGACTCTTTTGACCAATGGGGCGTTGAGCTGGGCAAGGCCCTGGCCGAGAAAACAATCCCTGAACTGGAAGCCTCCCAGACCCCAAATCTCCGACATGACAGCTCGACCAACGCTTTGATCGAGCGCTATCGCCGGTTCCAAAAACGAAAGAAGTAAAGGGCGGTGAGCCCGGCCGCGCCTATGGCCCGACCAACATACTGCGGCGCAACCCAGCCAGCACTTGGACGATCGGGTTGCCTACATCCGATCAAAGGATCCCCATGAAACAGGTGCCACTCGACCAGCTCAGCATCAACACGCTGCGAATGCTTTCAATCGATGCGGTCCAGAAAGCAAAATCCGGCCATCCCGGAACGCCGCTGGATGCCGCGCCGATGGCCTATTGCCTGTGGCAACGCTTCCTTCGCTACGACCCTGCCGACCCCGATTGGCCGAACCGCGACCGCTTCGTGCTGTCGGCCGGCCATGCCTGCGCCCTGCTCTACAGCCTGCTCTACCTGTGCGGCGTCAAGGCAAAGGGCGCGAGCTATCCATCGGGCGACCGGCTTGCCGTGACGCTGGACGATCTCAAGAGTTTTCGCCAGGCAGGCAGCCATTGCACGGGACATCCCGAATATGGCTGGACCTCGGGCGTGGAAACCACCACGGGGCCACTCGGACAAGGTGCGGCAACAAGCGTCGGCATGGCAATTGCGGAACGGTGGCTGGCGGCCACCTACAATCGACCCGATTATGATCTGTTCTCGCACAACGTCTATGCGCTGTGCAGTGACGGCGACATGATGGAAGGGCTCAGCAACGAGGCGGCATCGCTGGCTGGACACCTCCGATTGTCGAACCTCTGCTGGGTTTACGACGACAATCACATAACCATCGAGGGGCCGACTGGCCTTACATTCACCGAAGACGTGGCAACCCGCTTCCTCGCGTACGGATGGCATGTCGAGCGGGTAAGCGATGCAAACGATCTGATGTTGCTGGACAAGGCTTATCAGACGTTCATCGATACGCATGACCGCCCCACGCTGATCATCGTTCAAAGCCATATCGGTTATGGCGCGCCGCATAAGCACGACACAAACAAAGCTCACGGAGAGCCACTGGGCGCCGAAGAAGTTCGGCTGACTAAGGAATTCTACGGCTGGGACCCGGACGCCGATTTCAAGGTTCCGGAAGGGGTCGCGGCGCATTTCCGCGCACATATGGGCAAGCGTGGGGACGCCGCTCATGCCGCCTGGCGGAAATTGTTTTCCGCTTACCGGATGCAATATCCCGACCTGGCCAAACAGATCGACCAGATGCAGCGACGCGATGCTCCCTCCGGGTGGGACGCCACGTTGCCCGCCTTCTCAGCCGATGCGAAAGGCCTCGCGACGCGCGATTCGTCCGGTCAGGTGTTGAACGCCATTGCTGCACACATGCCATGGCTGCTGGGTGGGGCGGCGGACCTGTCGCCGTCAACGAAGACGAACCTCGAATTCGATTTCGCCGGCGACTTTCAGACCCCCGAGGGTGAACAGGCCGTCAGCTACCGCGGGCGGAATTTCCACTTCGGCCTGCGCGAACATGCCATGTGCGCCATCGGCAACGGCATGAGCCTGTCGATGCTGCGGCCGTTCGTTTCCAGCTTCCTGATCTTCACCGACTATTGCCGCGCGGCGCTGAGACTGAGTTCAATGATGGAGCTCCCGCTGATCTCCATCTGGACCCATGATTCCATCAGTCTCGGCGAGGACGGGCCAACCCATCAGCCCATCGAACAGCTTGCCTCGTTCCGCGCCATGCCCGGCATGGTTGTCCTTCGTCCGGCAGACGCGAACGAAGTCGTGGAGGCATGGAAGGTCATCATGGATCTCAAGGACAGGCCTGTCTGCCTGGTTCTGACGCGACAGGCGGTGCCGACGCTCGATCGCTCGACCTATGCAAACGCAGTCGGCGTGGCGCGGGGCGCCTATGTACTCGCCGATGCTCCCGACGGCAAACCCGATGTCCTGCTGCTGGCGACCGGCAGTGAGGTCGCGCTCTGCGTGACCGCATATGAGCAACTGAAAGTCGAGGGCATCAAGGCACGCGTCGTCAGCATGCCGTCATGGGAATTGTTCGAAAGCCAACCGAAGGAGTATCGCGAGACGGTCCTGCCGCCCGCTATAACGGCCCGGGTTGCGGTAGAAGAAGCATCCGGTTTCGGATGGGAGCGTTATACGGGTTTCGACGGTGCTATCCTCGCTCTGCACAGTTTCGGCCTGTCCGCTCCATCAAAGGTCGTCGCAGAACACTTCGGATTCGAGCCGGTACACGTCGTTGCGGCTGCCAAGGCGCAAATAGCCGGCCGCCGGTCAATCAAACAAGTCGGGATTGCCCGAACCGAATGAGGCGACCAGCATGACCATGAAAATCAGTGCATTGGCCGGAAAGCCGGCCCCGCCCGACCTGCTGGTCAATGTCGCCAAACTCGTCACCGCCTATTACTGCCAGGTACCGGACCCTGCCAACCCCTTGCAGCGGGTTGCGTTCGGCACGTCCGGGCATCGCGGCACGGCGTTTGAGAACACGTTCAACGAGGCGCATGTGCTGGCAATCAGCCAGGCCATTTGCCTCTACCGCAAGCGACTGGGCATCGACGGCCCCATATTCGTCGGCATCGACACCCATGCGCTATCGGAACCAGCCTTTGCGAGCGCCCTTGAGGTGCTTGCCGCGAACGGAGCGGAGGTGATGATGGCGGCCGGTGGCGAGTATACGCCCACCCCGGCCGTCTCGCATGCAATCCTCAACTACAACAATGGCCGCAAGACTGGACTAGCCGATGGCATCGTCGTCACGCCGTCGCACAACCCACCCGGCGACGGCGGCTTCAAGTACAATCCGCCTAATGGCGGGCCGGCGGATACCGATGTTACCGGCTGGATCGAAAAACGGGCCAATGAGTTGCTTGGCAGCGGCCTGAGAGATGTGCGGCGGATGCCGTTCGAGAAAGCCCTCCACGCGCCGACAACCCATGCCCACGACTTCTTGAATAGTTACGTGAACGATCTCGGCAATGTCATCGACATGGATGCCATTCGCGAAGCGCATGTCCGCATGGGCGTCGACCCGCTCGGCGGCGCGGGTGTCCACTACTGGCCAGCCATCGCCGACCGCTACAAGCTCGACTTGACCATCGTCAATCGGCAGGTCGATCCCACCTTTCGTTTCATGACGGTCGATTGGGATGGCCAGATCCGCATGGACCCGTCTTCATCCTACGCGATGCAAGGCCTTATCAGGCTGAAGGACCAATACGACATCGCTTTCGCATGCGACACCGATCACGACCGGCACGGCATCGTCACGCGAAGCGCCGGGTTGCTGCCGCCCAATCATTACTTGTCGGTGGCGATTGACTACCTGTTCCAGCATCGCGCTGAATGGCGCAAGGACGCCGCCGTGGGAAAGACGGTGGTGAGCAGCCAGATGATAGATCGCGTCAGCGCCAGGCTGAAGCGCAGACTGTATGAAGTGCCGGTCGGTTTCAAATGGTTCGCCGAGGGCCTTCAGGACGGCTCGCTGGGTTTTTGCGGCGAGGAAAGCGCTGGTGCGACGTTCATGCGCCGCAACGGCGCCGTCTGGACGACCGACAAGGATGGCATCGTTCCGGCGTTGCTGTCGGCCGAGATCACGGCAAGGATGGGTCGCGATCCCGGCGAGGTCTATCGCGACTTGACCAAGAAGTTGGGCGAACCCGTCGCCGACCGGCTCCAGGCAACAGCAACCCCAGCGCAAAAAGAGAAACTGTCGAAGCTTTCACCGCATGAGATCACGTCGAAGACCTTGGCTGGAGAACCGATCCGGTCGGTGTTCAGCCGGGCACCGGGCAACAATGCCGAAATCGGCGGCGTCAAGGTGGCCACGGAAAACGGCTGGTTCGCCGCGCGCCCGTCAGGCACCGAGAAGATCTACAAAATCTACGGAGAGAGTTTTCGCGGACAGGACCATCTGCGCGCCATCCTCTCCGAGGCCCAGACGATCGTCGATCATGCGCTTGGTGCAGCCGGAGATACCTGAATTGGCGGGCGGCTGCGCTGGCCCTGCGGCTTGTGGCACGCCTCATTTGGCAGCAGCCCCGGCAAAGCCCGATGAAGGGGGCGGCATCGTAGCAGTCCTCCTCCGCTGCGCCTAAGAGTGGCCGTCGTCAACGTTCGGCGACGAATTCGGCGGGTATAGGACCGTTCCATCGTCGCGAACGACGGCGCCAGGTGTCAAATGCGCCTCGTCGACATGCGACGGTCCGAGAATATGCATCACACGCTCGCCTGCTGCGAGGAGATAGTCTGCGATGATCCGCCGGTGGCATCGCCACCAGACTGTTTCGGCACACATAATCGCGCACACCTGCTGGGCGCCTAGCTCCCGGAGGCGGGCAAAGCCAAGCTGGAAGGGCACTGTCAAAGCGTAGTCAGCATAGTTGCGGAAGCTACGGACCCGCCAATATGTGTTGGGGGAAGGCTCCGCGCCGCGCGTCTTTCCCCGAAGGCCGCCTAGCTCGGCTATATGCTCATAACCGATCTGCCACGGCGCCAATGTTGCCGGCAAGCCCAGCCCGTTGAACTGGGGATTGGTGCGCGATCTCGGCATCGCTCTCACATCAACAACGAGTCTGATGCCTTCTTGCTGAAGAAGGTCAGCAAATTCGTCTATCGTCCTCGTGGAGTGGCCTATCGTGAAAAAAGTGTTGGTCATGGCTCCAGCATCAAGGCGCTTGCGTCTGCCTATGACAAGCGAATGGTTTCGAAATCAAAAGTGTCGTTTCTGCTACGTCCGCTAGTTTCTACGGAACCGACATCGATAGCGAGGGTTGTTGCGGTAGTCGGTGCAATTAAGTGCCTGACGGCCGACGAAAACCTCCAGCGGGACGTTCAGACGATCGCCAGGGACAAGGAGAAACACCATGACCGACAAATTCAAGGTTGGCGAAAACGTGACTTGGAATTCCGAGGCCGGGCGGGTCAGCGGAACGATCGTTCGCGTGCATAGGCGCAATTTCGAGGTCGAGGGCCACATTCACCACGCCAGCGCCGAGACACCGCAGTACGAAATCAAAAGCGACAAGACCGACCATGTCGCATTCCACAAGGCCTCGGCGCTCAGCAAACTTCGCGGCTGACGCCATCAGAAAGCGACTGGCTGATGCCAAACTCTCTGCAGCCGCCTACGACCGAGCCGCTCCGCGCCAGTCTGAGCGACGCCGACGACCGCATCTTCCTCAATCGCTGGATGCCGCCGCAGAAAGGGATAGCGCCCAGGATCAGGATCGGGCGTCGCTGGATCAACACCTTATGGAGCCTTCCAATCGCCGCCGCGGCGCTGCTTTGCCTGATCGCGCTGGCTCAAAGTCTGCGTGAACTGCCGATGGTGGAAGTGTTCATCCGACAGAACCCCGGCATCCCTCAGTCCGCGGCTGCGGTGGACGCGGGCTTCCCATGGTGGCTGCAACTGCAGCACTTCCTGAACATGTTCTTCATGCTATTCATCATGCGGGCCGGCCTACAGATCCTGGCCGACCATCCCCGGCTTTATTGGGGGCGGGATTGCACGCCGGGAACCGACTGGTTCCGGTTCCAGGTTCCGGTGCCGAAGGACCGGATTTGGACGGCCAAGGACGACTCCGTCACACTGCCGACCTGGCTCGGTATTCCCGGCCTGCGTCATACCCTTGGGCTGTCGCGCTGGTGGCATTTTTCAATCAACCTGCTGTGGCTGATCAACGGCATCGCCTTTTATGCCCTGCTGTTCTCCACCGACCAATGGCGCAGGTTGGTGCCGCTGACCTGGGAGGTGTTTCCGGCCGCGATGTCGACAGCGATCCAGTATGCCTCGCTGAACTTTCCGGTCGACGAAGGCTGGACCCGCTACAACGGCCTGCAGCAGCTCAGCTATTTCATCACCGTATTCATCGCGGCGCCCCTCTCGATTGCCACCGGGCTGATGCAAAGTCCGGCAATCTCCAATGCGCTCGGGTGGTTCGGCAGGGTGTTCAATCGGCAGGCGATGCGCTCCGTTCACTTCATCTCATTCGCCTGGTTCGTGGCTTTCATCCTGGCGCATGGCGCCATGGTTTTCGTCACCGGCATCAGGCAGAACACCAACCACATGTTCGCCGGCGTCGACAACGCCTCTTGGTCAGGATTCCCGCTGTTTCTCCTTGCGATGGGCATCCTGCTCAGCACCTGGCTTGTGGTGTCGCCCTTCACCATCCGGTACGCCCGGCTGGTACAGCGCGTCGGAGCGTTCATGATTGGCTGGATCATGGGATTGGCCGAAGGTTGGGACCCGCGTTCGCAACTCACAAAGAAGGACATTTCCCCCTACTTCTGGCCGAACGGGACGATGCCGAATTCCAAGGAATTCGACGACCTCGTTGCTGAGAACTTCACCAGCTACAGGCTTCGCGTCAGCGGTCTTGTCGCCGCGCCGCGGGAATTCTCCCTATCCGACCTCAAGGCAATGTCGAAGCAGGCACAGATCACAACGCACTTCTGCATCCAGGGCTGGTCCGGCGTGGCCGAATGGGGCGGTGTACCCATGCGAGATATACTGAGTCTGGTGAAGCCGACGCCCGACGCACGCTACGCGGTGTTCTACTCATTGGCTGACGGCGCCGACGGAGGGCGCTACTATGACGTCCATAAGATCGAGAACATGTGTCACTCGCTGACCATCCTGGCCTATGAGATGAACGGAGCGCCCGTCAGCGTGCTGCACGGTGCGCCCTTGCGGCTCAGATGCGAAAACGAGTTGGGTTTCAAGATGGTCAAATGGGTCGCAGCGATCGAGTTTGTTCGCGATTTCGCCGACCTTGGCGCGGGACAGGGCGGTTACAATGAGGATCATGAGTTCTACGGCTATCGCATGCCGATTTGATCGGCGATAATAACGGGCGCTGTTGCCCTACGGACGATCCTGAGCGCCCACGGATTTTGACGCCAAAGCGATTTCACAGGAATAGGAACGATGTTGGTCGAGAAGATGTTGCCACGCGCGTTCGAGCGGCTCGCGGTAATCGAAGCAAAGGCTCAGATTAAAGAAGCGGCCAAAATGATGTCCAAGCCGCACACCGACCTCGTTGTGGTGTGTGAGCGAGGGAACATGGTCGGCGTCGTTACAAAGACCGACATTGTTGGTCAGATCAGTCAGTGTCTCGGATTCGGTTGTACGGCCAGCATAGACAGCATCATGACGCGCGATGTTACCTATTGCCGAGAGAATGAGGGGCTTCTTGATGTGTGGACGGTGATGAATGAACGGGGGCTTCAGCGCATTCCGGTTCTCGACGCGGGACAAAAGCCAATCGGCATCCTTCTCTGCCTGGAAGGAGCAGTGTGTTTGCCTGCACCTTTGTCATGATCGCATCTTTTACGCTGTTGCTGGGCTTTTCCTTCGGCGGCGTCAAAGCCGGGTGATCGTCATGATCTGATACCGGCGGCGCCCGTGTCCGCAGTTGGAGGTGCGCCAATGCCTCCTTCAGTCTGTGGTCCGTGCGGATGCTCGGGATTGTAGTTATGCGTCGACGTCTCGAAACGAGCCGATCCGCTGCCTCGTGAACCGCGGGCAGGAGACCTCGGCCGAGGAAGATTCGCTTGCCGAAAACCGCCGAGGGACAGTGTGTCCAACACCATTTCGACCAAAGCCGGATATTTGCGCGCCCTGACGCCGAGTGCGTCGCCAGGTTCGAATGCGAGTCCCGAGCCAGTCAGCGACAGTCGATGTGTCGGGTTTCCTTGCTCGACCCGCGTCCGGACAGGACAAGATTATCGATGATAGTCTTGGCGAGGTCGGAACTGTTGCCGGTCTCGCCGCCGAACAGGATCGTCAGCGATCACGAGGCAATCGCCAGCGGCGCGACCGACACCGGGTGGATGCTGATGGAGAAGCGATGTCTCCGAAAAGCGCGTGCGCGCCGTGATCGATGCGGGCGAGATAGCCGCTGATCCACAGCGCCTGGCCGGGCTTCAGCTAGGTCGCCAGAGCTGCAAGGCGTTCCCATTGTTATACGGTGAAGCCTGGGCCCGGAAATTCCAATGCCGTCATCTTGTCGCTTCCTTAAGCATGGTCCTGCCGCCGTCGGCTTGGCCGTTCAAAGGGGTACGCACGACGCAAATTGTGGTGGCGGGCCCGACCATTGCATTGCGCTTTTGGCCCAGACAAACGAATGATATTGCTGGCCGACTGCAAGAAGTTTGCAGTAAACAGCAATTTGAATAGAGGTTCTAACATTCATCCGAACGACACTTCTTTCTTTCCAAGAACGAGATATTCCATGGTCAGAAAGTACGGTCGGCCGATTCCAGTTTTTTGTCGTTTTGGAGTTCGATCGGCCCAACAGTTCCCGGTTTCCAATCCGAGGTTCCCGTGTCAGCCGACGAGTTGTCATAGCCGAGATTGGACCTAGCTGCGTCATCACGCGATCCTCGGCCGTCCGGTGGCAGTCGCGACAATGATGGCTTCGATGAAGCTGCGTTCCCCTTCAATTGTTGCAATCCTGATGTCCCGTGCGATCTCGATCCGCGCCTGATCGGTCCCGGCGCGCTCGGCAAGACCTGCCGCCAAGGCGCGAATGTGGGCTTCGCCGGCAGCCATCGCTTCGTCTTCGGTGTCATAGTCGTCCAGCCGCTGGCCTGAATTGAGACGAAAAAGCCCGATCTCTGGCTGGCTGACGCGCGCTTCCGCAGACATCCGCACCTGTCCTACGACGGCGCCCAGCGCATTTGCGACGTCAGCGTGTTCGGCGATGATGCAGTCATTACCGATCAACCGCGGTAGACCGGCATAGTGGAGAGATGCTGACGCCCCAAGGCCGATCACCGGCCGGTCGAGTGCGATCGTCAGCCGCGCCATGCCGCCACGTCGGCCAACCGCCCGCTGAACCAGCGGATTGGCAACGGAGACACCGCCATCCAGTCCGTCTTCGGCAAAGACTGTTTCAAGAATGGCTTCGGCCGAACGCCGGGTCACCGCGGTGAGAACCATCTCGGAAAAAGCTTCCGCGCCTTCGGCTACACGATGCCCCTGGCCGTCGCGCTTGCGTGCGAACAGTTCGGCGCCCAGTCGAGCCGCGACAGGATCCCAGTTCGCTTGCCGGCCTAGCACATGAGCCGCGTCGGATGGCGTGAAGCCCACGATATGCACCAGACCGCGCGCGACCAGGCGATTGAGTGTCGCGACCTGTGACGTCGATACCAGCAGCCGATCGAGCGCGGCGGGAATTGCCGAAATGTCAGCATAGAGCCTTGCCTCGGTAACCGTCAGGCCTGCAGCCAGACGCTCGGGTACACCTATTCGCAACGCGAAACGGCCATCCAGCCGACTCGTGTTGGGGCTGAGCAATTGCCGCCTGAGGCCCTTGTATATGGCATCGTCGTGCTTCACCGCGGCGAGCGCCAGCGGCACGAACCGACGGGGCCCGAGGACGATCGTCGAAGTCAGCGACCGCTCATGAAGCGAGACTTCCGAATCTCCACCGAGACCAAAGGTGCGCATGGCGACTGCTTCCACCATGGTTCGCATTTCGCCGACGGTGGCGCCTTCCGGATCGAGCCGCAGGCGGCCGCCGTCCAGAACGGCGATGTCGGTGGTGGTGCCGCCGATGTCGGACACCACGGCGTCATCGAGGCCGGTCATGTATCGCGCTCCCACCAGGCTTGCCGCCGGTCCTGACAGGATGGTCTCGATCGGCCGGGCGCGGGCGAATTCTGCGGTGACAAGCGCGCCGTCGCCGCGCACGACCATGAGCGGAGCGACGATCCCGCGTCTTGCCAGAAAGCCCTCGGTGGCGTCGACAAGACGATCGATCATCGAGATCAGTCGCGCATTGAGAAGCGTCGTAAGCGCTCGACGCGGGCCTCCGAGTTTCGACGACAGTTCGTGCGAACAGGTCACCGGAAGCCCGGTACGCTCTCGGATGACGTCACGTACCGCGATCTCATGTTCGGGATTGCGAACGGCAAAATAAGAGGCCACGGCAACGCCTGAAACCGTGTCGGCGAGGGACGGCAGCATAGCCACGAGAGCGTCCAGAACCAGCTCACGCGGATCGCCATGGACGTCATGTCCGCCTGGGCAGAAGATCACGGGATCGGAGCCGAGGGCTTTTGACAATCCGTTCCGGGCAAGATCGGCTTCAGCGAAGCCGATCATCACGAGGGCGACCCGTCCGCCCTGCCCTTCGACGAGGGCGTTGGTTGCGAGCGTTGTCGACATCGAGACGAGTTTGATCGCGCTGGGTTCGATGGCAGTCTCGGACAAAACAGCGTCGACGGCGCCGGCGATGCCCTCGGCAAGATCGTGCCGCGTGGTCAGCGATTTGGCCTTGGCCACGATGCCTGTGGATTCCGACCACAGCACGGCATCGGTGTAGGTGCCGCCGGTGTCGATGCCCAGATACAGAGGCGACGGCTGATGCGTATATGTGTTCATTTTATCAGTCGCCCAACCTGGGTCTCGGCGAGAAATATCTCGCGAGCTTGTTCGCTTCGCCGTCGAACGCGTTGGCGTCGGCGGGTTGATCACGCTTGATCGCAATATTAGGCCATACAGACGCGTACTCGGCGTTCAGCGCGAGCCAATCGTGGAGATCTGGCGCGGTGGGAATTTTGCACCTGATGCAATTGTCGGTGACCACGAACGTCATGCGGCGTTTCTCAGCCATGGACGGTCAGGGCGATCGAACAAGAACAGCTTCAGACTTTCGGCGACGTGAGCGGCCTTCAGCCAACAGAGCCCAGCAGTCTCGCTGTCCATAAATTCGTCGCAACTGTCGCCAAACAAGACGAGGCACCGGTCGAGCAGACCGATCTCAAACTCACACATGTGCTTGCGGACCGCGACGAGACTTTTCCTGTCGTACCTAGTGGTCAGCATGACAGAGGACCAGAAATCGGACATCTTCGCCAGATGCGTTTCCCGATCGCCGGAAACGAGGCGCTCGAAAATCGGCCCGAGATCGGCGTCGGCTCGGATCTTGCCGCAGAAGGAATCGACGAGTTGTCTAATCTGCTCGTCGGGAATTGGACTGTCTGTATCAGGGGCTGGTCCAGCGCTCATCCGGCCCTTCAGACCACGCCGTAGGTCATATCGAGCGGAATGCGGTGATCATCGATACCCCGTACGCCAGCGGTGTTTTCAGCAAGGATGAGTGAGGCTTTCCGCTCCTGCTCCGACAGGTAGGCTCCCCAGAAGGTGACCACGCCGTTGGTAACAGTCACGTCCGAACTTCCCGTCGAGGGCCATGATTCGGATCGCAGGGCGTCAATAATCTCCAACCTGATAGTGCTGTCGTCATACGAGACCGGAGCGCGCCAACCTTTCCTGGCGACGACAAGGGCCCGCACCAGGCTCGCGCGGCTGACGATCCCCACCACCTGTCCGTCGCGAAGCACGGGGACACGCTTGATCCGATTGTGTTCAAGCAGGGTTGCGATCTCGACGACTGGCGTACTCTCGACCACCGTCGCAACCTGCTGTGTCATGACATCGATCACATGCTCGGAATGAGACTTGAGATAGCCTTGCGCCTGAGCCGCGTTGTTGGTGAAAAACCGAAGCCACCAGGAACAACCCCGCAGCGCCGTACCGATCTCGACCCGGCGGATCAGGTCGCCTTCACTGACGATGCCCAGCAGCGCACCTCGATCGATCACTGGCACGGCGCTGATCCCGTGCGACAGGAGAACATCGGCGACCTCGTCCACCGTACTGTCCGGCCCCACCGCGATGACCGGTGACGTCATGACGTCCTTGGCGATCAGCATTTCGTTCTCCTTCACCTGCTTGCAGGCGGCAGTACCGGCGGCAAGGTCGCTCCAGAGCCTTGCCCGTTGCCAGCATGGAGATGGATCGCGCGATAGAACTCCCTTGCATGGAAAGCATAGGCTTCCAGATCGACCGGATCGCCAACGAAAAGCCCGATGTCCTTGGCTTTCCGGAAGAACCAGGGAGCGGGCAAACCGGGATCGAGCGACTTCACGGCAACAGCCGCAAGTAATGGCAGGCCTTCGTCCGCATCGTCGTCCATCAGTTGTTCGAGTGCACCACGGATCACGCCTGTTGCTTCCGAACCAACCATGCTCTCGGCCAGTCTTGCATAGGTGATCGGCAGCCGGGTCTGTGCTTGCAGGAGCAGTTCCTCGCGCAGCCGCGTTGTGAGAGGGCTGTCATCCGCAGGTGCGATTGGGATGCCGTCTGCGTCAAGGCGATTGGCAGATACCCTTCGACCGACCACATGACGCCGTATGTCCGGGCCGGAAAGTATTCTGCCGAAATCGTGTTCAAGCCTGTCCATTATCATCATCGCCGACCTCAAGGTGCCCTTCGCGCGATATCGCCAAGAGTTCCCCTAGCGTTGAAACCTGCTGGCTGGCACCCAATCGGTCAATTTCGCTACGCGCGAGCTTCACTGATCCTTACATGCAAGACAAACGAAATTTATTGCCGCTTCGGCCCAATTATTTTGCATCAGGATTTCGATTGCGGTGAGTGGCGCAGCCCTTCCCTTTTCGGATTCGATGTGCATTTTTGATTGGATGAGGCTGCGTACCCGGAGTGTCCTGGCTTTCAGCAAGCGGTGATTTCGGCCCCGAAAACGGTAGCAGGAGATTTTATGATGATCACTGGGGCTCAATGCCGTGCCGCTCGCGCGCTGGTCGAATGGACCCGTGATAAGCTCGCCGGCAATTCAGGCGTGGATGCGTTGGTCGTCGAAGAATTCGAGCGCCGGATCAGCCTTCCTGACCGTGAGATCTGCGACACGCTGCAAACCGCGCTTGAAAGCGCCGGCGCCGTTTTCATCGCAGAGAACGGCGGCGGTATCGGCGTTCGCCTGAAACTCAACCGCTCGGACGTCAAGCGGATCGGCATTCTGGAGAATGAAGGCGGCATTGTCGGTATAGATGCCGTTCCATAGGCCCAAGGCCTTCGGGCTCAATGAATTCATGGTCGCAGCCCGTCGCTGGACAATCCAGGATCGGCATCGGCTTGATGTGCACGCAAGGGAGGTGGCCCTCATGACGGTTATCTGGGGCGATCTCACCAAGGAGGAGCAGACGGCACTCAAGCGAATGAACCGAGGACCCTACCCATCTCTATCGAAAGCCTTGGCCGAACGTCTTGTCTTTCTCGGATTGGCTGAAGAAAGACCGGGCGGGACCGGGATAAACAGGGTCGGACGAGAGCTGGTGATAAGAACGTTGCTTCGCACTCGCTCTGACTAGTTTAGGATTGATACCCGCCAAGCTGCATCGAAGTGGCTGACTTGACTTCCCGGATTGCGTCACCAACTATGGTTGTATGAACGCCGCCGTCAAAATTCGTCGCGATTTTCTTTTCCGGGTTTGCCCCATAGCGGGAATGTAGCCCCCGGCTCGGCTGCCATGCGCGCCCCGAGCCGAGGGCGGTGCGTTTACCCACATGGGATGGTTCCGCAGGGCCTCAAGCCTCCGGAGCATCGGCGTTCCATCAAGATTTTCACGAATTGGCTCGATTCCGGCACCCTTGGCGGGCGGCTGGTCCGAGCAGAAGCACGAGTATTCAAATGCAAGATAACACGAAAACCCGGCGCAAGCCGAACATCCGCATTTCACAGTCGGACCATACGCGTCTGTCGGCAGTTGCGAGCACCGTGGCCGCGCGCAATCCGGAGGCCTCCGATGAACTGCTCGCCGAACTCGAGCGGGCACGTATCGTCGCCGATGGTTGGGTCTCCGCCGGCACCGTCCAGATGGGTTCGACGGTGACGTTCAAGCCCGATACTGGCAATGCCAAAACAGTCACGCTGGTTTTTCCTGGCGACGCGGATATCTCCGAAGGCAAGGTTTCAGTCCTCACGCCGATAGGCACGGCCCTGATCGGCCTCTCGGCCGGACAGTCGATCATGTGGGCCGCGCGCGATGGGCGCCGGCACGAACTGTCGGTGCTTGCCGTGGGCCAACCCGCTGCCGAAGGCGATGCAGTCGATCGGCGCACACCGGCGTCTTCGGCGATCGCGGCGGACGCCTAGACATGGGCGTTTCCATCCGTCTCCTCAATCACTCGGGCAGCCTGATCGCGGGAGTCTGACCCCTGCGCCGGCCTATCCAGGTCCGGCACAGGGGTAGCTTTCCACATCCGATCAAATGCTTGACGCCGGATCCCTTTCACGGGTCCGGCTTGGAGACGCACCATGCCCACTTTCGATAGCTGCCAACTGACCACCAAGGACTACACGATTCTTGAAGTGATGCAGGAGCGCCATCCCCGCGGCGATACCTTCTCGGCGATCCTTCAACGAAAAATTTCGAGCGCGGTTGTAATGTTTCGGGAAGACATCCCGGCAACTGTCGTGACACTCAGCACCCGCGTGGCTTATCGGGTAAACGACGGTCCTGCCGAAACACGCATCGTCGCACATGACGAGATGCGCGGTTTGGTTGGCATGCTTTTGCCGATCACCAATCCGCGAGGCCTGGCGCTGCTCGGCCTGGCCGAAGGTCAGTCCGTAACCATTCCGGCCGCGGACGGCAGCCTTGAAACGCTGACCGTGCATGAAGTGGTCTATCAGCCAGAAGCCGCGAGGCGCGAGAGATTGAAGCTAACTGGGAATGCAGCGTCGGCCCCATCGCGGCTGGGCGGCCCGGTTCTGCGCGTCGTCCATCGTTCCGATGAGCTGCAGGACAAAGCGGACAACAAGGTTGTGGCGACATTCGACACCGGGTTCGACGACCCGGGTCCGTCGGCCGCCTGAGGGCTCGTCTATCCCGAAGGCTGTGAAGGCGGGTAGACAAGCGTTCCGTCGGGTCTTGCTTTCACACCGCCGGTGAGGTTCGCCGGCTCGACCTTGTCATGGCCCATCAGATGAAAAACGGACTCGCGCGGCTAAGGAGATAGCCCGCGACGATCCTTCTGTGACAGCGCCACCAGAGCGTTTCCGCGCACATGACGGCGCATCGCCGCTGCCTGCCGAGGGACACAAGCCGGTCCGGGCGGCAATGAAACTCCACCGACAGCGCGTAGTCGGCATAGTTGTGAAAACTCTGGTTGATCCAGAATGCGTTGAGCGTCGGTGGAATGTCGTGCACCTAGCCGCACAGGCCGCCAAGCTCGGCAATGTGCTCATATCCTATCCCGAACGCTGCCAGGCATTCCGGCTGCACCTCGCTATTGAACCACGGGTTCGCCCCGATCGTCGGACGATCCTGATGTCAACCGTCAGGGCGATCTCTCCAACCCGCAGCAGGGCGACGGATTCGGCAATCGACCGAGTCTAGTAACCGATGGTGTGGAACAGACAAGGCATGTTCGGTCAATCCGTGTCGAACCATCCTTCCAGTCACGCGAACCATGGCTTCGCGCCTGGAGGGACAATCATTTCACAACTTGCTTCAATCCGCGTAGCGCCTCCTGCACGTCGGCTCGCGCCTCGCCTGCTTCCGGATAGACTGCATAGGCCGGATAGGTGAATTCCGGCGCGCCTTCTACCACCTCCAACTGCCCCGCCTCTATATGGGGAGCCGCCGCGCCCCTGCGGAAATAACCCATTCCGCCGGCGCGCAGGATATAGCTCAGCCCGAGCGGACCAAGGCCGACCATCAATCCCGGCTCGCCGAAGGCAGAGGAACTGGCACCATGCTGGGCCGCAAATAGCGGCCCCCAGTCTACATAGACATAGTCCCTGGGGCCGACCGGTTCCCCGTCTCGGTCCGTGGTCCGAACCAGGACGAGCTGCTCCTCGACCAGAAGCTCTACCCTGAAACCCGGCAGCAGCTTCGGCGCATAGAGCACCGCAATGTCCAGGACGCCAGTCCTGAGCTGCTCGATGAGCTGGTCCGGCACACCGACCTGGGCTTGGATGGCGATTTCCGGCCTGGCCCCCTTCATCCAGACCAGCCAGTCGAGCAGCAGCGGATTCCACAGGCTGAGCTCTCCGCCCAGGGCAACGACGCTTGTCCGCCCCGATGGGATGGCGAGCTGGTGCCGTGCCCGCTCCCAGATTTGCACGAATGACTGGGCAAATCGCTCGAACTCCCGGCCCGCCGGCGTCAGTTGCGCGCCATTGCGGTTGCGGATGAAGAGCTGGCGTCCAAGCTCTTCCTCCAGCGTGCGTATCCGCGCGCTGACAGTTGTCTGGGTGACGTGGAGTCGGTCGGCGGCTCTCAGAAAGCTACCGGAATGGACGATTTCCAAAAACGTGCGCGCGCGGTCGATGTCCATCACAGCGTCCATATTAGTGCAATAATCTTGCACTAATACAGCATTTAATTCCGTTTGCCTTCCTGTTTTACGCAGCGCAACGTCCACGTATGCGGGTCTCGGCTGCAACGGATATGGAGCGTGCGATGTCTGATCAGGAGGATGTTTACCCGGAGACGAGAGAATACGCCTCTCCGCCATGCTTCATGCATGAGCTTGTCCCCGGGTACGGCACTGAGCCGGCCGTTCAGGACGCATGGCCCGACGTCTGTCGATGGCGCAAGGCGGAACGCAAGCGCCTGATCGATGAGCGTCTCGCGATCGACGCCGAGGAACGCAATGCGAGGTCTTCACGTATCGCTTCCGCTCTCGACCTGGCTGTCGGCCGGGTGAGCGGGCGGATCGTCAGCGGCTACTGGCCATTCCGCGGCGAGCCCGATCTCCGCAACTGGGCGATAAAGGTGATCGAGCGCGGCGGGCGAATCGCGCTGCCGGTCGTCATCAAGAAGGGCTGGCCGCTGGAGTTTCGTATCTGGGGGCCGGGAGACCCGCTTGAACGCGGCATCTGGAACATTCTTGTCCCGTCACACGGGCCATCGGTCCAGCCAGATGTGGTCATCGCGCCTGTTGTCGGTTTCGACCAGGCCAACTATCGCCTGGGGTATGGCGGCGGCTTCTTCGACCGGACCCTGGCCGCCGCGCCGAAGAGGCCGCTCGTCGTGGGCGTGGGTTACGCCGGCAGCAGGATCGAGACCATCTATCCTCAGCCACACGACATTCCGATGGATGTGATCGTCACGGATGAATGAGTGCAGGCAAGGCCTGATCCCCTCGTGACGGAGGATCGCGGATGCCGTCCATCGTCGAGGCCGTCTTGCCTGCCAGCAGTGAAGAGCAGGAAGCACACCATGTCTAATCCAGCCACGACCTTGGATGATCACAGGCCCCGGTTTCTCGTCCGGTGGCTGCTCTCGACCAACCACAAGGATATCGGGACGCTTTATCTGATCTTCTCGATCATGGCAGGAGTACTCGGCACCGCGTTCTCGGTGCTGATCCGGATGGAGCTTCAGGAACCGGGGCTGCAGATATTCGCCGACCCCTCTGTCTACAATGTCGTCGTCAGCGCCCACGGCCTGGTCATGATCTTTTTCGTCCTCATGCCGGCGCTGATCGGCGGCTTCGGCAATTGGATGGTGCCGATCATGATCGGCGCGCCCGATATGGCTTTTCCGCGCATGAACAACATTTCCTTCTGGCTGTTGGTGATGTCGTTTATCCTCTTCATCACCTCGATGTTCGTTCCAGGAGCACCCGGCACGCTCGGCCATGGCGGTGGCTGGACGCTCTATCCGCCACTGTCGACCTCAGGCCAGCCCGGCCCTGCCGTCGACCTCGTCATCCTTTCGATCCACCTTGCAGGAGCGTCATCGATCCTCGGTGCGATCAACTTCATTACGACCATTTTCAACATGCGCGCACCCGGCATGACAATGCACAAGATGCCTCTGTTTGCCTGGTCGATGCTGGTCACCGCCTTCATGCTTCTCATGTCGCTGCCCGTGCTTGCCGGCGCGATCACGATGCTGCTCACGGACCGCAACTTCGGCACGACTTTCTTCGTGCCCGAAGCCGGCGGCGATCCGATCCTGTACCAGCATCTGTTCTGGTTCTTCGGCCATCCCGAAGTCTACATCATGATCCTGCCAGGCTTCGGCATCATCAGCCATGTCATCTCGACTTTCGCCAAGAAGCCGATCTTCGGCTATATCGGCATGGCCTATGCGATGGTGGCGATCGGCGCGATCGGTTTCGTGGTTTGGGCTCACCATATGTATACGGTTGGCCTGTCCGCCGACACCCAGCGCTACTTCGCCTTCGCCTCGATGGTCATTGCCGTTCCAACCGGGGTGAAGGTGTTTTCGTGGCTGGCGACCATGTGGGGAGGATCGATCGAGTTCAAGACGCCGATGCTATGGGCTCTCGGCTTTGTTCTGCTCTTCACCATTGGCGGCGTCACCGGGATCATGGTCGCTAGCCCCGGCATCGACCGCTCGCTGCACGACACCTATTTTGTGATCGCCCACTTCCACTATGTGCTGTCCTTGGGCGCGGTCTTCGCCATCTTCGCCGGCTTTTATTACTGGTTCCCGAAGATGACTGGTTTCATGTACAGCGAAACGCTGGGCAAGCTGCATTTCTGGCTGATGTTCATCGGCGTCAACCTCGTCTTCTTCCCGCAGCATTTTCTGGGCATGGCCGGCATGCCGCGACGCTATGCCGACTACCCCGACGCATTTGCCGGCTGGAATTTCATTTCCTCGATCGGGTCCTACATTTCAACGGCCGGACTAGTCGTCTTCTTCATCACGGTGGCGGAAGCTTTCAGCCGCGGACGCCAGGCTGGCGCCAATCCATGGGGCGAAGGGGCGACCACGCTCGAATGGCAACTGCCATCGCCGCCGCCCTTCCATCAGTGGGAGAAGCTGCCGCGCATTCTCTAGCTTCGCCTCCTGCTCCAAATCGGCGCCTGCTGTCACTTCGACATTTTGTCGGGAGAACGACATGAACGAGACCGCAGATCCAAACAACCAGATCCTGCTCGTGGCGATCATCGCGTTCTATTGGGCGTTGCTGGGCATTTGGGATCAACTTCTGCCGCGCTCGGGAGAAGGCAAGGCCAAGCGGGACGATGCGCCGACGGACAGGCGGACCAGCGGTGCCGAACACACTTCCTCCGCCGACACCTCCTCGGAGGGGATTCGAAAGATCGACCCGGATTTCGACGTCGCCGCGTTTCTGGCCGGCGCCAAGACAGCCTATGAAACTATCCTGCGGGCCTATGTGGACAGTGACATCCAGACGTTGAAGCGTCTTGTCAGGCCGGACGTGCTTGATACCTTCGAGAGAGCCATTGCCGGACGCCGGGATCACGAGGAGACACTGCATCTCACTTTCATCGGCACCAGCGAAGCGAAGGTCGTCGATACTCTCGAGGAGGACGGTACCGCTGAGATTGTTGTTCGCTTCGTTTCCGACGTGGTCAGCGTTACCCGCTCGGCCAACGATGCGATCGTCGCCGGCGATCCCGAGCAGATCGTCGAGGTGATCGATACGTGGACGTTCGCCTGTGAAATCCCGTCAACGAAGCTGAATTGGATGTTGATCGCCACGGACGGCGAATGACAGCATGTGCCGTTCCGATAAGTCCGCCTGACAGCCGATGGCTGATGAGCCGTCCACCCGAACGATCATTGCTGTGAGAAGGGCGCCGGCCGGCGTGCTCGTGAATCCTCGGTTACTCGAACATGATCCGAGCGGTACCTCTTTCGGCGATCAACATTCTCCGAGCTTCCTGGATCCGCTCAGCCTGTTGTTTGGTATAGGGACCCATCGGCCGGGTCTTTTCATCGCCGCGACGGACCCGGCAATACCAGTGGCCGCTGTCCGAGAAGATTTCAACCGAAGTCGGCGTCTCATCGGACGCTTCCCCGGCAACCTCCTTGGCGAACTCGACGATCTTTGAATAATGCTGAGTAGGTGCAACCGCGTACAAACCGTTGTTAGTGTCAAGTTCCTGTTGCATTGTGGACATCAGTCAAACTCCTCTCTGTCGCGATGGCACACCGTTCCGTCATACTGGCTACGCTCTCCGGTGCCCGAGAGTGCTTGCTAATTTGCCATTTGGCGCTCCATTTCCACTTCGGCCTCTAGACTTTCGATGTCGCGAAAGATCGAGGCGACAGCCAGTGTGCGCCCTGCGCGTTTGAAGTGGAGCAGGCAATCCTTGGCTGTGATGTCTCCATCGACCGCGATCTCATCCCATTGCCCGGCATGACCGACATAGTTGATGGAAACGTCGTAATGCTGACTCCAGAAGAACGGCACGGCCGCGAATTTCTCCCGATGGTCGAGCATGTTCCGAGCCGCAGTCTGCCCCTGTCTCTCGGCAACCACCCAATGCTCGACGCGAATGTTCTCGCCGCTGTGAGGATCTGGCCATCTCGCAATGTCGCCGGCCGCGAAGATCCCTGGCTCGCTCGTCTCCAGAAAAGCGTCCACAACAACGCCGTGGTCAACGACCAGCCCGGCCTTCTCGGCGAGCCCGATCCGCGGTCGCACGCCAATGCCAGCGACGACGAGGTCCGCCGTCAACGTACCACCATTGGTGAGGTTAACCCTGCTACCATCGATGCTACTCGCGGTGTCCCCGAGATGGAATACGACGCCATTCTCCTCGTGGAGTGCGCGGATGAAGTCGCCCATTTGCGGACCGAGGACCCGTTCCATGGGTCGTTTATCCGGCGCCACGACATGAACGTCGATACCGCGCGAGCGCAGGGCCGCGGTAACCTCCAGGCCTATGAAACTGGCGCCAAGCACGACGGCGCTGCGCGCAATCGTCGCTCGCTCGATGATCGCCTTGCAATCCGCGAACGAGCGCAGCGTGTGAACGTGTGGCTGGTCGGCGCCGGGAATGGTGAGGCGCACCGGTTCGGCCCCCGTGGCAAACAGCAGCCTGTCGTAAGGAACCGTGCCTTTATCCGCGAGGACAACCTCGCTGGAATGCAGGTCGATGTGAACGGCCTTCGTATTGAGACGCAGGTCGATGTCGTTTTTTGAGTAGAACTTCTCCCCGCGGAGCGGAATCCAATCCTCCGGTGCCTTTCCGGCGAGGTAGTCGTTGGAGAGATTCGGTCGGTCGACGGGAGGCGCTTGGTCATCGCTGATCATGACGATGCTGCCCTGGTACTGTTCGCGCCGCAGTGTTTCGGCGGCTGCGAAACCAGCTGCCCCGCCGCCGACAATAACGATTTTCTCTGGAACCTTGCCTGAGCTTGCATCACGCCGTTCTGGAGCCGTCCTTTTGCGCCTCTCGCCCACGAATAGTCGACCATCGCGTTCTTCCACCGACCAGCAAGCGAGTGGGTTGAAGGCAGGGGCGTGCAAGGCTTCGCCTGTGCGTAAATCGAAACACGCGTGATGCCAGGGACACCGGACGGTATCCTCCACCACAAGACCGTCAGCGAGCGGCCCACCGTAATGTGTGCATGTCGCGCCAATGGCGAAGACCTCGGCCCCGCGACGCACCAACAAAACCTGCTCGTCGCCGCAATGACCGACAAGCTTTGCACCATCGGGAAGATCGGACAACGCGATGCCCCGGAACAGATCCGGTCCGGTCGGCTTGCTTTGGTCTTGGGTCATTGCCTTCTCCCTTGAGGATCCAGGATCGGAGACGTCCTCTGCAATCGAGAAGCGGGAATTCTTCAGGTAATCTTTGAGTTCAACGGTAGCTTCTCGCTATTCCCGACATCGTGCAAACGAATTTAATCGGCGGTTGCGTGCAAATTTAATGATAGGAACAGGCGGTCCGGCGCATCTACAGGATCGCTTGCCCCCTCTTGCGCCAGAAAGAGGCCCGTCGGTGAGCGGGTGTCTGGCAAGGTTCGGAGCACCGTCGGTGGCCCGGCCTCGATATCGGCGCCTGTGATGTGATCGCGGCCTGTTTGGCATCGAGAGGGGTGATGGCGCTCCATGCGGAATGCCCAACCTGCCAATGCCATGAGCACTCCGAATGAGCCTCGGCCTTCAGCAGAGTGCGGTTCAACGCAAGCCTTGCCGAAATGCATTTGCGTCCACCGTCATGATCGTGTTTCTAAAACACACATTGACAATGTATGTTTTAGTTGGGATGCTTGCTCGAGTCTATTGCCAAACACAATGAGAACCGAACCCGTGTGGCAGTCTGGATGTGTCTGGCGTGATGCCAAAAGCCGCCTTGGCCTTGCGGAAATGGGAGCGCGCACATGAGCGGGAACAGTCGGAGCAAGAGAACGATCATCATTGACGGCGTCCCGTTGCCGGATCTGCTTGACGAGACCATGATCCATAATGTGGTTCACGGCTTCTACGATGGGATTCGCCGCGATGAACTTCTCGGTCCTATCTTCCAGCAGAGGATACAGCCCGACGAGTGGCCGCATCATCTGGCAAAGATGTGTGACTTCTGGTCGGCGACACTGTTGCGGACGGCCCGATATCAAGGGCGGCCACTGCCGCCACACCTGGCGATAGCTGGTCTTGGCGAGGTGCATTTCCGCCGTTGGCTTAAATTGTTTCGCGCCACGGTGCATGGCATCTGCCCGCCCGACGTCGCGGCGCTGTTCATCGATCGCGCGCTGCGCATCGCTCACAGCTTTCGTCTTGCAGTCGCCTTCAGTCGCGGCGAGACCACGATTGGCATCGAACCGATTGCCGAGAAAGACCTGTGATGACGAATTGGTTGTGAGTGGTTCCGGTGACGGCGCGCCAACCCAAGAGAGGAACCGCCCATGAGGCTGACCAACTTCTGGGACTATGCTTTGAGGATGCTGATGTACGCCGCCTGCGCTGGTGATCGCCTGATCACGATCGAGGAGACTGCCCGCATCTTCAAGGTGTCGAAGACACACCTCAACAAAGTCGCCAACACCCTGACTCGCGGCGGCTATCTGAAGGCGGTGCGCGGCCGTTCCGGCGGCCTTGTTCTGGGCTCCGGCCCGAGATGATCCGGATCGGCGATGTCATACGGCTGACCGAGCCGGATTTCGCGGTTGTGGAGTGCTTTGCCACCGGGAACCAATGCGTGCTCACCGACTCTTGCAAGCTTTCAAGCATGTTTGGCGACGCGATAGCCTCCTTCCACAGCATCCTTGACCTCTACACGCTGGCCGACGTCGCACTGATGCCTCAAGATTTCCTCGGCAGGCCGTCACCACCCCAAGTTTCCGGCGTGGCGCAAAGCGGCGGGTAAGGTCGACCTCTCCTTTTGATCGGAGACAAAATGTTGCGCCGCGAAGAATCAAGAGCACCGGATCGATTTGAAGACGGAGCAGACGGCCGTCACAGTCACCTACGCAGGCGCTGCCCCTTTACCGGACGCATGCCGCTTTTCCTCGGATGGAGATGAGCCATGGTTGAACCAAAGAAGAACGAAGAGACGGTAACAAAACAGTTTGAATCTGGTATCGACCCGGACAACAGTCTGTTGCCGATGCTGATCGGAGGGCTTGTTCTGATCGTCATCGGCGCGATCATCGTCATGATGTTTGTCTAGACTATTTTCGGAATTAGCGATGCGGTGGATAGTCGGCGAGCCCGATGTTCGGAGTTGGAAAGACCAGTCTTCTTCGGTTTATTCGGAAAAGATCAACGATCTTCCGTAGAGAGGGGTTTGCAGGGAATCGCGCGTTCGGCCCGATTGGCCTGTGGGGCGTTTTTTGAAGGCCACCGAGGTCTCGCCCTGTCTCTTAGGCCGAGGGCATCGTTCTCATCACTTTTGCTCACTCGAACTGAAAGCACCCCCTTCGCATGTCGAGCATCAATGAAGACAACGGCAATCCGACCCGTTTAAGTTCATGCCAGTGCCAGTTGGAGATGGCGACCGTCGTATCCGGTGCGCTCGGCGTGAGGTGGGAGTTTGCGGAGCAACTCGGTCAGTGCTCGCGGATCGGACTTCACTTCCATTGGAAGATAGGGCGTACGGACATCCACAACGTCAACAGGATTCCTGGGGCAGCGTGAACCGGAAGACGCAACCGCCCTCTGGACGCTGTTCCGACCAGATCCTCCCGCCATGGCTCTCAACGATGGTCCGGCAGATGGATAGACCGACCCCCATTCCGGTCGGCTTGCTGGTCACGAAGGGCTCGAACAGGCGCTGCGCCACATCTTCCGGCAGGCCCGGGCCAGTGTCTGACACGCTGACTTCCACCATGTCCCGCTGCGCTGGCGTGGATGCGACTGCGAGTTCCTTACGATCAGAACCCTGCATCGCTTCGATCGCGTTGCGCATCAAGTTCACCAGGACTTGTTGCACTTGTATCCGGTCGCAGACGACACGGTCTGCCAACGGGTCGATACGCAAGGCGACATTCTGCCCATGGCTTCCGACGAGAACCAGCCCGACCGCGTCGCCGACAATCTCGGACAGGCTGTCGCCCTGATGCACCACCTTACCTCGCGACACGAATTGGCGCAGCCGTCTGATGATGTCGCCGGCCCGCAGCGCCTGGTCAGCCGCATCTTTGAAAGCCGTCTCGATGAGCGGCAGGTTCTTCATTGACGGATCGGACAGCAGACGGCGAGCTCCGCTGAGGTAGTTCACAATGGCCGAAAGCGGCTGGTTCACTTCGTGCGCCAGGCTTGAGGCCATTTCCCCCATGGCGCTCAGGCGAGAGACGTGAACCAGCTCTGCCTGCAGTTCCTGCATGCGGGCCTCGTCCTTCCGCCGCTCCGTCAAATCCCTGATGAAGCCCGTGAAAAACCGCATATCTCCACTGGCCACCTCTCCGACGACAAGCTCGATTGGGAAAATGCTCCCGTCCTTGCGCTCGGCCGTAACGGTCTTCCCCTTTCCGATGACATGCCTTCGTCCAGTCGCCAGGTATCGCTGGATGTAGCTGTCGTGCTCGCCGCGGACGACAGACGGCATTAGGATGGACACGCTCCGGCCGACGACCTCCTCCGCGGCATAGCCGAACAGCTGTTCCGCCGTCCTGCTGAAGGACTCGATGACACCGTGTTCGCCGGCGATGACCATTGCGTCCGGCACGGTTTCAAGGATCGACCGTAGATTCGCCTCACGGGCAGCGAGTTCGTCGGCGCGCGTCTTCGCCCGTTCTTGGGCGCTATGGAGCCGCTGTCCGAACCACGCCAGCAACACGCATATCCCCCAATAGGCAGCGACGTTGACGCCCTCGGCGAAATCAACGCCGTCATACAAGGGCACGAACACCATGCCTCCAACGAATCCTAAAAGGGCCGCCAGTAATCCCGGACTGAACCCGCCGACCGCTGCCGCGATGACTACAGTCGGCAGAAAGAACAGGAATGGGGCGTTGACACCCAAGGAGTGCGACAGGGCAAGCCGGATCACGAACGCGGCAAAGACGAGCCCCGCTGCGAGCGTATAGCCCGAAATCCGCCTTCTCATCGCGCTACCGATCAAGCGCTGCTTTGCCGCCTCAGCCAGCGACAACGGGTCCTGGATGCGGTTCATTCTCGTGGTCATCGAGACCCTCAGGCTGCCACATCAAAGCTGTACAGGCCGTCCTAATGAAGCAGAATCTCGCCAGGAACGTTGCTCAAGATCAAACAACTTGGCTTCTGACGGAACCCGGCGGACATCCGTCAAAGGATTCCGACGGTTTGGCCCGGCAGGTAGTTCTCGATCGTACGCTCGCACAGGCACGTTGCCTCATATGCGCGGCATGAGCATTGTACGGAAAGCCATGAGAAACAGGCCGAAGCCGGCAACCCACAACATGCCTGCAAGGCTCGTTAAAGCGACGCCGTAGACGGGCAGAAATTCGACCAGGAGGCGCGACAGGCAGCAAATTGTCATCGCTACGAACGCACCAGTCGCAAGAACCGAGGTCTCGAAGGCGCGGCGGCTGTGCTTGCGGATCATGCTCGCCATGATGGCGAGAGCCATTGTGCCGATGGCGCCGATCGTCCAGGCATGAACGGCAACAGCCTCCCCTAGCCTTGCAGGGGCGAAAATGTGGATCGTCAGAAGCCCGAAACCGACGGTGATCCAGACGTACCCAATATGAAGAGCGAGAACTGACGACGACGCCACCATTCGCCATCCTTTCCACTGGGCGACTCGCATCACCTGACTGCAGGCGGCAAAGGCGCAGGCAAGGCCGGTGAATTGTGCCTGCGGCGCAACAACCCACGAACCAAGGGCGCATGCCGCCACGACCGCTGCCGCGTACTCAAGAACAGCGGAGCGATCGATGAAGATCCGGCCGTCGACGCTTTCGACGTAAGCCATGGTCAAAGCCGGCACGACCCGTCCTCCGATGACCATGAGGAGGCCGATGATCGCAGCCAGGGCTAGTCGCAGTGCAAATTCTACCTGGTAGGACGCTGCCGTGAGCACGTTGCTGCCACAGAAGATAAGCAGCAGAAATACTATCTTCAGGTTGCGGCGATCCCGGCTGGCGATCACATGTCCCGCCGCGATCAAGAGGAGCGTCAGGACCAACAACGCCGAGAGGGCAAGCCCGGCCGGATGCGACAGGAACAGGAAAGTCCCCCGGCTGCACAGCCATAGAGCGACCAGCAAATGCGTGGTGAGCGGCGACACTGCACGACGTCCTGTCCATCGGGGGAGAGCCGTCAACAGAAAACCAGTCAGGATGGCTGGAACCATCCCGAACAGAAGCACGTCACGATGCCAATCGCCGGGAGAAATCCCGGTCGAGCCCATGGCCGGCATTCCGAACGCTGAGGGCAGCCAGACCGCCGCCCCTACGATCGCGTCCAATCCCGCGATGAGAAAGAAAGGCCGAAACGGTACCGACATCCGCTTCGCATCGAAAGCGGGCACACTCCGGTCAGCAGCCATGCAACAATTCCTCTAGAGGGAGATAACTGACACGACATCCTCGTTCCGCTTCGCAACTCCCAAAAATCGGCGGTCGGAAAAAACTCAATCCAACGGCAATACCGTCAATGATCGATCTCCGTGTTTGCTCCAGCGCAAACAGGCTGCAAAATGGTCGATTATAGTCAAAAACAATTTTCGGGACCGGTCGGCCAACTGGAAAGGCGGGCTGCGTCTGTTCGCGTTGCGACCGGCCGCGAAACGTCTGCCTTGCGGTGTGCTGACGGCTAAACCGGACGCCGGCAGATTTGATTGGCCGTGCGATAGGAGCGAAGAAGATATGAAGCAGAACGTTCCATTGAGTAGCATTGATGGCGGCACCCGGAGCTTTGCCGACGTGGCCGTTATCGGTCGGTTGGCAAATTTGATCAAGGACGCCCGACTCGACTGCAAGTGCCGTTCCAGGCTCGACGAGACGCTGGCGCGATTTACGGCTCTGGAAGTCCGGCGCGCGGCACGCGAACATCTTGCCAATGCCCGCAGTCAACGCGAGCGCATAGAAGCCATTCTCTTCTTCTTGCAGGATCTCGATGAAATGGGCGCAGCCGAACGGGATCGCAGCGTCTACATGGATCTCGCACTCCTGTTTGACGATATCGCGAGCACTGCAAAGGAAGGTGCCTTCTCAATGCGGCAACTCAGTTTGTCGGCGGTGCCGACCAGGCCATAGGTGATCAACCGCAAGAGCTGGCGAGGCTGCAGGCGTCCCTACCGATCCTGTTCCGGGGATCGTCGATCGCGGTCCGAACAGAGCCTGCGGCCACCTCCGGCATGAGTGAAACTCAACACATTTCGCAAAGGAGAAATCGCGTGAAGAAATGCATGATGCCGACAGTCGCCATGATCCTCTTCGCCGCGCCGGCGCTTGCGGCGGGAATGCATTCCGGCACTCATGACGGCCATGAAATGATGATTATCGGTCACCCGGGCATGAACGCCAAAGCAGACCGTACCATCGCGATCAGCATGGTCGAGAACGAAGATGGATCAATGGCGTTCGATCCGGTTTCAGTCACCGTGAAAAAGGGCGAGACGGTGCGTCTGGCCTTCACCAATGAAGGCGAATACGACCACGAATTTGTCATGGATACGCATGAGCAGGTGATGGAGCATAGGGCCGGGATGGAGAGGCTTCCCGACATGGAACATGCCGACCTCAATGCAATCCGCGTCGGTCCCCAGGGAAAAGGTGAGATCGTCTGGACCTTCACCAGCGCCGGCCGGTTCGACTTCGCCTGCCTGATACCGGGTCATTACGAGCTTGGAATGAAGGGGGCCCTCAAGGTCACCGCCAACTGAGTCCCGAGGTAACCAGATCAGGTCGATCGGCGTGTGCGACCTCTTTTCGTAGAGTTCGACATCACTGCGCAGGTCGAGGTCTTCCTATCTCGATCAGCCATTCTGGTGGCCCCGGTCTAAGGCAAACCCAGATGTGTTCGCCAGCAAAGAAGGCTCCGAACTGACGCCTGAGTTTGTCGGGATCAAAATCGAGAACGACCACGAATGTCTGACCGGGTTTGAGTCCGTCGAACATTGACAAGACGGCGGACTGCTTCCTTTCAGGTGGAAGTTTCCGTACGTCATATGTCGCGCCTTTCGGCTGCAGGAAATTCATCGCAATCCTTATCCGTTGAGCCAATCCATCAGGACGATCACGCGGCGGCGACTTTCTTTTCGCCCCAACGCGTGAGCTTGTCGCCCGGGTCGACGCCCGCCCAGCCGACCAGCCGGGCAGCCATCTCGACGACCATTTCCTCAATCGAGGCCAGCTTGACATAGAACGGCGGTACTGGCGGTGCGATGACTGCCCCCATCCGTGCTAGTCTCAGCATCGCGTCGAGGTGCCCTTCATGGAGCGGCGCCTCGCGCGGCACGATGACCAGCCGGCGCTTTTCCTTCAAGCTGACATCGGCGGCCCTGGTGAGAAGGTTGTCGCCTAAACCGTGTGCCATAGCCGCCAAGGTCCGCATCGAACAGGGAACGACGATCATGCCATCCATTCTGAAAGAGCCGCTGGCGATGGGTGCAGCCAAGTCCTGATAGGAATAAGCGTGGTTGGCGAGGGAGGTCAGTTGGGCAAGGCCATCGGTGCCGAGCTCATGAGGGATGGCCAATCGCGCCCCCTTGGAGACGACGAGATGAGTCTCCACCCCGGCCCTGACCAGTTGACGAATGGTTTCCAGCGCGAGCACGGAGCCGGATGCACCTGTGACACCGATTATCAGCCGTTTGGTCATTGTTGCCCCTGAGCGGTCGTCTGCGAAAAAAACTCGTTCCATCGTTGGGACACCTGCTCCTCGATAGTAGCTGACATCCTCAGCTCCTTTCCCCACTCGCGAGATGTCTCGGATCCAATCTTGCGCGTCGCATCGAATCCGATCTTTCCTCCAAGTCCTTCGAGCGGTGACGCGAAATCGAGCTGGTCGATAGGAGTCCTATCCACCTGCATCAGATCGCGCGAAGGATCCATGCGGGTGGCGACCGCCCACATCACGTCCGGCCATGATCGAATGTCGATGTCGTCGTCAACCACGACGACCATCTTGGTCATCGAGAATTGTGGCAATAGGGACCAGAACCCCATCATCACGCGCCTGGCCTGTCCGGCGTACTTCTTGGCGATCGAGATAACGGCAATCCTGTAGGAGCAGGCTTCCGGCGGAAGCCACACGTCGACGATTTCCGGTATTTGTTGGCGCAGGAGCGGCTTGTAGACATCGAGCAGCGCCTCGCCGAGGACCGAGGGCTCGTCGGGCGCGCGCCCGGTGAACGTTGTCAGGTAATTTGCCCCGTCACGGACGCGGACTCGCTTGAGGTTGAATACGGGGTATCGTTCCGGCGCGTTATAATATCCGGTGTGATCGCCGAAGGGTCCCTCCAGCGCTGTCTCTGCTGGAGAGACGACACCTTCAAGCACGATTTCCGCACTGGTTGGCACGTGAAGCATGATGCTCTTGCAGGACGCCAATCCGACCCGGCGATTGTTGATCATCCCGGACAGTGCGAGTTCCGAGACGCCTTCGGGCGCCGGCATCACCGACGCGATCAACGTGGCGGGGTCCGCCCCGATGACGACCGCCACCGGCATCTCAAGACCCCTCGCCTGCCAAATACGATGGTGTGCTGCTCCGCCTCGCATGGGAAGCCATCTTATGATCGCACGATCGCGGGCTAGCACCTGCATCCGGTATATGCCCAGATTGTATGTGCTCGGGTCGTCCTCGCCAGGCGGGCGAGTGATAACCACGGGCCACGTTATCAGGGGGCCGGCGTCTCCCGGCCAACAAGTCTGGACGGGAAGAAGCGAAAAATCTGGATCGGCGTCTCGCCACTCTCTAGGCGGGGAGACGATCTTCGGCCGCGCCACGAGTGCACCCCGCGCCATAGGCAACATCTGTCGGGCCTGACGAAGGTTCTGCGGGGCCTGAGGCGATCTCATCCACG
Source organism: Mesorhizobium sp. Root102 (assembly GCF_001425625.1). Taxonomy (GTDB): domain Bacteria; phylum Pseudomonadota; class Alphaproteobacteria; order Rhizobiales; family Rhizobiaceae; genus Mesorhizobium. Next base: position 61,599 of record NZ_LMCP01000005.1, read on the forward strand.
CAAGGAGCGCGCCGAGGGTTTCTAGACCATGAAGGTCGGTGCCAAGGCCCCAAGCTACACGTTCCCGGGTGCCGAAAAGATTTGCGACGACTGGAAAGGCTGACCTGACGCCGCGATCGTCGAGAGGCGCCGTAAGGCGGAGCGCCGGGCCTTTCGAGGCAATCACGCGCCTATGTATCTCGGTCAGTTCAAGCCTTGTCGAAACAGGCACGCCAACCTCACGAAGCTGCCCGTTCCGATCGAGGAACGAAAGAAATGAGTCGAGATCTGAAAACAAGGGAAGGCAGCGGTGATGCATGGCGAAATCCGGCCCGACCGGTTCGTCGGCGACTAATTTTGCCATCAGGGCTGACGAAGAACTTTGCGCTTGCGCAAAGAGCGAACGATCCGTCCCCTCTATTTTCCCTTCTCACATCATTTCCGAGGAAGGCGATCGAGGCGAAGGGATTTCACATGGCAGGCAATCTCATCAGCGAAACTGTCGAAGCTTGGCGGTCCGTAATTTCCCTTCTTGCGGATCGCCGGCGGAGCAGGGCAGCGACAAGAGAATTCTGGGCAATGGGTTTGGATGAGTGCACAGGCATCTTGAATGACATCGGTCTATCGCGAAGCGAATTCGACGATGCCATGCGGTTGCCATACGCCTCGGAAGACCTGCTTTCTTCGGCGATGCGTTCAGCCGGCATCGATCCGGACAGTTTCCAATCGCTGCAAGCGCACCGTTTCATGTCACGCATCTGCATCACCTGCCAGCATCGTCGTCAGTGTCATAGCCAACTGGCCGCCTTCGATTTCGAAAGTCACTATCAGGATTTCTGTCCGAACAGCCAGAATTTCGCAGATCTGCTCGAGAACGGACCCCGCACGTAATCCGCCGCGAAATCCGCTTGAGCGACCCCCATATGGAAAGGATGCACTGAATGGTGGCGGGAAACACGGAACCGAGATTGCCGGCGGTCGTTCGCCATCTTTTCCCGGCCTTCGCCGGCTTGCCACTCGGGCCGCTGCTCACGCTGTCCTTGCGCTCTTTGGCCGGGCGACAGCCTCGATTGTTCGAGCGCCTCGGCGAACATCGAACAGCTTGCTATTTCATCGACCCGGTCGACCTCGCCTTCGCATTTACCGTCGTGCCGGACGCGGAGCGCTCGATCGTTCGTGTCGTCAGGAAAAGTGAGGCCGCGACATCAAGCGTCCAGATCAGGGGACCTATTCTGACACTGTTGAGCCTGCTCGACGGCACGCTGGATGGCGATGCGCTTTTCTTCAGCCGGATCATCTCGATCAGCGGCCGCACGGAGGCGGTGCTCGCGCTGAGGAACACAATCGAGGACGCCGAGCTTAGCCCCGCGGACTTACTCGGCCTGCGTGGCTTTCTAGCTCGTTTCGCCGATACGGGCATTCTCGGCGCATTGAGCGTCGCACGCCAAATGGCCGATCGCAACTCCAGACGCAAGGCACCAGTGGCATGAAAAGCGGACGCATGGAACTTGTCTGCCCGGCCGGAACCCCCGCTACGTTGAGGGCAGCCGTCCAGGCAGGCGCGGACGCAGTCTATTGCGGATTTCGCGACGAAACGAATGCCCGGAATTTCCCGGGACTCAACTTCTCCAGGGAAGAACTGGCCGAGGGCGTCCGCTTCGCGCATGACCACGGTAGCAAGGTTCTGGTCGCTATCAACACCTTCGCGCGGGTCAATGATGTCGACCTGTGGAAGAAGGCCGCGGACACGGCGGCTGAATGCGGCGCAAACGCGATCATCGCGGCGGACATCGCCGTCCTCGATCACGTCGCGAAAAACCACAAGCAAGTTCGTCTTCATCTCTCCGTACAGGCAGCGGCCGCGACGCCAGAAGCAATCGGATTCTACGCGACCAGTTTCGGCATCCGTCGCGTCGTCCTGCCGCGGGTGCTTTCTGTTCAGGAGATCGCGGCGCTCAACCGTGCGATCGAAGTGGAAACGGAAGCATTCGTGTTCGGCGGCCTTTGCGTGATGATCGAAGGCCGATGCTATCTCTCTTCATACGCGACAGGAAAATCACCAAATCTGAATGGCGTCTGTTCGCCACCCGAAATGGTGAGTTACGACGACGAGCCGAACAGCACGGCGGCACGGCTTTCAGGGTTCACGATCGACCGCTACGAGCCTGGCGAGCCAGTGGGCTACCCCACTTTATGCAAAGGCAAATTCAAAGCCGGCGGAAAGACCTCCTATTTGTTCGAGGATCCCGTCAGCCTGAACGCCGGCGGGATGATTGCCGGGCTGAAAGCCGCCGGCGTAACCGCCTTGAAGATCGAAGGACGCCAGCGCGGCAAAGGTTACGTTACGGAAGTGGTCCATGCCTTCCGGAAGGCCGTCGACGCCGTCGGGCAAGGTGGCGACGCGATCGAGATCGATCGGATCCTTGCCGGTCAGTCGGAAGGGTCCCGGCAGACGGCAGGAGCGTACAGCAAGAAGTGGAGATAGCAACTTGTCCGCAATTGCGTTGACGCTTGGGCCGGTGTTCTTCCACTGGTCGCCCGACCGCCTCTTGGACTTCTACCGCAGGATAGCAAACGAGGCTCCGATCGACCGCGTCCATGTCGGCGAAGTCGTATGCGGCAAGCGGATGCCGTTTTCCGACCCGGCATGGCCTGAGATCATCGAACGCCTCGAGAGTGCGGGAAAGGAAGTGGTGCTGTCCACGCTGGCGGCGCCGGCAACCGTTCGAGAGCGCAGAAGCATCGCGGATCTCTGCACCGACGAGCGGCTGGTGGAGATCAACGATGTCACCGCCCTGCCGTCACGCTCCGGCAAGCCCTTCGTGACCGGTCCGTTCCTGAACGTCTACAATGAGGCTTCCGCGCGGTTCCTGATCCAGCGCGGTGCCACAACGATATGCCCACCCGTGGAATTGTCGCTCGCCGCCGTCGGCGCCATGGCCGGCGTATGTCCCGAGGCGGAATTCGAGATTTTCGTCTTCGGTCGGCTGCCGCTCGCGCTTTCCGGCCGATGCTATCACGCGCGCATCAACGGCCTTCACAAGGATTCCTGTCAGTTTATCTGCGAACGAGACCCGGATGGTCTTGCCGTCGACACGCTCGACGACCAGCAGTTTCTCGCGATCAATGGCGTGCAGACGCTCTCCAACCAGGTGCACGCCTTCTGCCCGGCACCCGCGGATGTCACCTCCAGAAGCGTCCGGCGTATCCGCTTGTCTCCGCACACGTGCGACATGGTCGAGGTGGCGAAGACCTATAGAGCGCTTGCCGATGGGAGAGAGGATCCCAAGGGTGCCCGCTTTATCCTTTCGTGCCTCGATCTGCCCGGTAGGCTGGTCGACGGATACGCCCTTGGCAAGCCCGGATGGCAAACAACCGCTTCGATCTGAAGACGGATTTCGAACGGAAAAAATGACCCAGATTGCAATCATCACGGTGTCGGACCGTGCAAGCCGCGGCGACTACGAAGATCTTGGCGGGCCTGCCATCGAGCGCTGGCTTCGCCGTGTCGTGACGACACCCTGCGCTTTCATCCGTCGCATTATCCCCGATGGTCTCGAGAGTGTTCGGGATGTGCTTGTTGAGCTTTGCGACCAGGGCGGAGTTGATCTGATCCTAACAACGGGAGGAACCGGCCCTTCTCCGAGGGATCTTACTCCCGAAGCCATGCAGCAGGTCATCACGAAGGAGCTTCCCGGTTTTGGCGAACTCATGCGGCGGGCCAGTTCGCGGCACGTCGGCACAGCCATCCTTTCACGTCAAACAGCTGGAGTGCGCGGTCGTTCGCTGATCATAAACCTGCCCGGTAAACCGGCGTCGATCGACGTGTGTCTGAACTCCGTATTTCCTGCCGTGCCGTACTGTCTCGAACTGATAGGAGCAGCGCCAATCATAGCGGATCCAGCGATGCTCGGATGATCTCGCGCCGATATGGCCTTTAGATTTGGAGTTGTGGACAGTTATCTGATCCATAGGATAGTAGCTGCGAGAGCGACCGCAGCAAGTTCCCTGCTGTTTTCTCAAGCGAGTTGCGACGCGTCGGAACTGTTGAGCTTTGAGAAGCAACATCCGATCAGGTGGGGTTAGGCGCAATGTGAACGTCGACAGGGTATCTTTGAGTCCGCGACGGTTGTCTTGGGATGCAGCCACGGCGTCTTTGTCTGCGATCACTTGGCGCAGGCGATCGGCGTCTTAGGCAGCGTCGGCCATGACGACTTTGGCGCGCCGTCGATCAAGGGATAAGCCTGCGGCCTAACCCCGGTGGTCGGCGGTCAGGATGAAGCGCACCCGGCAGGAGAGACCTCGTACGGCCCATATGGTGCTCAGGTCCCCGCGGGAACGGCCAACGGCCTGGTCGTCAGACCCCTTGTTTAGCGCTTGAAGACAGCTTGCTGCCTTGGGATCTTGGCGGTAGTGCGCGGTGGAACCCGACGTGGTCCCCTGGCTGTCCACCTTTGTGCTTCCGCGCTTCGATGGGCAATCGGCAGACAAACGGCAGCCATCGCCACACATGAACGATCCATGCCCGATTAAGGAACGCGCGCAAGGAATGCATTTTGCCCCTCTTTGTTCCAGCGCAAAGACTAGGACCTCTATCTGGACAATTCATGGTCCCAACGGCTGGCACTATTTCGTCCTCGCGACGGAGCGAAGAGTTCGCTGTGAGTTTCAAAGCCGTTGTGTTGAAAATGCATGGAGCTTCGTTATGAACACCCAATTCCCAGGTCCAGAATTATGGGAACGCACAGTCGGCGACATAGCCGCTACGCTGCCTGGCGCCACCGCCGTTTTCCGCAAATTCAAGATCGACTTCTGCTGCAACGGCGATCTCACCCTTGATGGCGCCGCGCACCGGCGCGGAGTCGATCCCGACGAGCTTGAGCGCGCGCTGGAGGCGCTTGGTACCGGCGCCGGGGACACGGCCGCGCCAGCTGCGATGGACAGCGATGAACTGATCGACCACATCGAAGCCTGCTACCACGAGGCGCACCGCCGCGCTCTGCCCGAGCTCATCGCCCTGTCGCGTAAGGTTGAGGCGGTGCATCGCGAGCATCCGAAGGTGCCGGCCGGCCTTTCCGATGCGTTACGGCAGATGCAGAGCGCACTGGAGCAGCACATGGCCAAGGAAGAGGCTATTCTGTTTCCGGCAATGCGGCAGTGGGACAAAGGCAAGTTCGATATCCCGGTTTCGGAACTGCGGCACGAGCACGATGACCAGGGGACCTTGCTTCGGCTCCTCGAAAGCCTCACCGATGACTTCGCCACGCCAGATGGAGCTTGCCGCTCCTGGCAGGCGCTGTACGTCGGCACGGCCCAGCTTGCCGAGGACCTGATGGAGCACATCCACCTGGAGAACAACATCCTGTTCCCGCGGTTCGCGGCAACGGAAAGCCGTGCCTAGCCGCCCAACGTTGATAGCGACTGCAGCAATGTAAATCGCTTGGCGAATCTTCGACTGACAAGCTTGGCGCTGGACCCGGTAGTCGCCGTGCTGCCACTGTTGCCGTTAACGCCAACTGGCCTACCGGTCTGTTTTTAAGCGAATGAAAAGAGGCTTAGTTCACGCATTTCAACGGGCATGGGCACCGTCCGCTATCGGCCTGAGCGATGCAATTGGCGCGGTAGGACAGCTTGGCCAAAGTCGATCATCGAGCGCCGTAACACGTTGCCGGCGGCATCAATGCTCACACGCGCGCGGCGATTGCCGTAGAAGAAGCTCAGTCGATATTCGCCCTCGTGCTCGCCAATCCCGCGTTCACAGAGAGATGTAATCTCTTGTGTTCTCAGCAGTGAGTGCACCGCCGTTGGATCGAGACGTAGCAAATCGGCAAGCAATCTTGCGTCGATGAGAATCTCGTCCGTGTCGATCTCGACTTGCATAGGTCCACCCGCGAATCAGAAAGCCTTTGACGAACCGTGGCCGGAGCCGCAACTGATCCATTCCGGAGGATCACTGGCGGGAACGATTCCCACAACGGCCGTGGGTCATCGCACGGCCACCTCCCGACATAAGATACACTAAATATATATCTTAATATTCGACATTACAAGGAATCTTGGAATGTCGCGCGGAAGCTGACGGCGCGGCCCGCATGCCGACGAACGAGCGGACGGGCATCGAAGCGGCAAGATGCCTAGGCGGTCACGACCCACTGCAAGATTGTTTGTACAGCCGAAAGGCCGGGATCTTCTGATTTGCGCATCAGCGTTAGAAGCTGGAACCAGAGATCATCGTCGGCTTCGTCGAGAAACGTCCGCACGGCTCCAGCTGAAAAGTCCCCGACGGACATCGATGCTTGTGCTGCGCGTTCAGCGACCTTTGTGGCGAGTTCGGGATGGAGAGTCGACAGGACACTGGCGACCACCTCTGGCTGGTCCAGCGCGGCGATCAAATCCCCAAGCATATTACACCCGCGCTTGGTTCACTCTGTGCCTTAGCCAACATAAGAATACAGGCCCTCAAGTTGCGTGACGCTGCCCCCGCCCCTGAATCCCCCTGCGCTCGCCTGCAGTGGCCAGTCGCTGACATCCTGTCGCGTATCGGCATGTCGGGTCAGGCTAACCTGATGACGAAGATCATGGCGACGACGATAAGTATAAGGCCGTCGACAAGCATGGGGCAACAGCGAGCTTTCGTGTCGCGCTTGCTGCCTTTCGTCCTGAGCGGACCTGTTCATGGGATCGCTTTCAGTGGCTCGACCGTTGTCCACTCTCCGGCAAAGGCGCGATAGTCCCTCTACGGCTCGTCCCAACGCACCTGTTTGCTCAACCGATGCAGAAGCGCGTTGAACTTCTGCCATTGCCTCGCGTCGATGTCCCGCAGTTGGGCACACGCCCGACCGGCAAGGCGGCAGGCGGTATCTGTATGTCCGGCCTTTGCCAGTAATTCAAGGCTGGCGACCAGGATATCCGCCATGCCTTCGATCCGATCCGCCTGTTGCACCATGCTGGCCTCCGTGAACTTGATCAAGGCAGTCCGAACGTCGCTCACCACTCGCCATCATCGCCAATGCCGAGGTGCCGCTTGGCTTCGATGCTCATCTTCTGTGGCGACCAGGGCGGCTCATAGGTCAGGGTAACGTCGACGAATTCGACGCCTGGAACGCTCCAGGCGGCGTCACGGGCCCCCTCCTGCATGTAGTTGGTGGCCGGGCAACCGCGTGTCGTTGTGGTCATCACGATGTTGACGACACCGCCGTCGTTGACCAGGACAGCGTACACAAGCCCCAGGTCAACGATGTTGTAGCCGAGTTCCGGATCGATCACGAGGCGAAGCGCCTCCTTGACCTTCTCGTCGTTAAGCCGCGGTTCTGCTCCAACGGTCATGTCACGGTCCCTGCCGCAGCGCCGCCCACGCAAAGTCCGGGGGCGGCTTGTCGGGTTGCGATGCCTGTCTCACGCCGCCTTCGAGAGGCGACCGATCTCGACGCGCCAGACCGGCCCCCTCTCGAGATAGGTCCAGGAGAATTGGTGCGGATGTTCTGCCTCCAGCTGGTAGTAGAGGGGCTTGGGATCATGATCGTTGACGAGGATGAACTTCCCGCCGGGCGCAAGCTGATCGACAAGCTCGAAGATCTTCTGGTGCCTCTGCATCGGCACCAGGCTGCGGACATCTATTTCGTTCGTTTCTGCTTCTGTCGTAAGTGCCATTGAATCGTTCCTTCGATTTCAGTGAGGAGCGGCGGATCCAATCTTGACCCAGGTCGCCGCCGTGCCGAGGCAAATTGCGCTGCACCGACGGTCATCGATAATCGATGCATAAAGATACATTGTCAATGTATGTTTTAGCGCTCCTGGCAGAAACTCCGAAAATTGCCCGCCTTGCAAAAGATACCTCCGCGGCGCATCTTTCTGGTGTTTTATCGCCGAGATGGCGCATTGGGTTTGGCAAGAGGGCTTTGGATGAGACTGACAGATTTCTCGGACTACTCGCTGCGGTTGCTTATGTACGCCGCGGCCAGGGCCGGGCAGCTGGTCACTATCGAGGAAACCGCTCAGGTCTATGGAATTTCGCGCGCGCACCTCATGAAGGTGGCCAACCAACTGACCCGCGCCGGGTTCCTGAGGGCGGTGCGCGGTCGCTCTGGCGGCCTCGCGCTCGCCAGGCCGCCAGCGCAAATCCGATTGAGCGACGTATTGCGCGCGACCGAGCCCGACTTTGCGCTGGTCGAATGCTTCCGAAGCGAAAACAACTGCCTGATCACCCCGCGTTGTCGCCTGCGCGGTATGCTGAAGGAGGCGCTCGCCGCCTTCTCCGGGACGCTTGACCGCTACACCTTGGCCGACCTTCTGCTCAGTCCCGAAGACTTCGGCATCCAGCCGGCGGCCTAAGGGGGCGACGCCCCCGCTTCACCTGGTCGCAGCGTTTTCCCTTGCTGGGTCATATTCAAAAAGATACATTTACGATATATCTTTTATCCAGCCTGATGGTGATCACCTTGCCAGCCACTTTCATCGGTCACACGTTGCGTACCCTTCAAGGATTCTTGCCAGCGTTGACGCGCCCGGACCTCACCTGCGGCCTGTCACGCCAGGAGCGGCTCGGCCTGATCTTCTCAGCGATCGAACAATGTGGCGCCGACTGCCCGCCCTGCGCAATTTGGGCGCTGGAGCAGGACAGGTCGTAGGCAGTGATGGATATTGAACTAGCCGAAAGGAGATTGCCATGCTGAGCAATTCGCACGATTTCGTCCAGCCCGCGGATACAGCGGACCGCGCTTATCTCGAATCCTTGGTTCGCGCGGATTATGACGGGAGCCATCCTGGTGAAACTTTCGACGACATGAAGCGCCGCATGTCCTTTTCCAGGGAGGATCAAGGCCTCTACCGCGATTGGATAGCCCTTGCCGTGGCTCGCGCCGAGACCGCGCGCGCGGCAAGACCGAGCCCGGTTGCCGCCTGAGGATTTCGCATGGCCTATGTCGTCACCGACAATTGCATCAAATGCAAATACATGGACTGCGTCGAAGTGTGTCCTGTGGACTGCTTCTACGAGGGCGATAACATGCTCGTCATACATCCCGACGAGTGCATCGACTGCGGCGTCTGCGTCCCCGAATGTCCAGCGGAAGCAATCTTCCCGGATACCGACCCATCCGCCACTCCGGCCTGGCTCGCGCTCAATCACAAATATGCGTCGTCCTGGCCCAACATAACGCGCAAAAAAATACCGCCGGCCGATGGGGAAGCCTGGGACGGGATGCCCGGAAAGTTCGACGCACATTTCAGCGCCAAACCCGGTGAGGGCGACTGATTTGGTGCCCTTCCCTGACAATGGCCGCGGACGATGCGGGCAAATGAAACTCGGCCGACCGCTCGGGCAGTGGCAGCCGGAATGGCCCGCAGCTTCGATTTCTGTACTCGCCACGGCGTCGCCACTCTCTCGATGGCGGGCACAACTGCTCCGCAGCATCGCCTTCCCAGATGCAAGACATTTGGCATTTCGCAAAGAAGCCGGGCGGGAGATCCACGAGTGTCCGATGCTTCAACGGAGGCGAGGAAGGTCGTGAAATTGTCTGTTTTGCAAAAATATGGTGAGGCGCGCCTGCCGCGCTATACCAGCTACCCACCCTCGCCGGAGTTCTCACCTTCGGTCGACGTTGACACCTATGCAAACTGGCTGTCGCACCTGCCGCGAGGCGCTCCAGCCTCCCTCTACCTGCATATCCCATTCTGCCGCTCGATGTGCTGGTATTGCGGCTGCCACACAACCGTCACGGCCAAAGATCAGCCCATCGTCGAATATCTGAACCTGCTTCGCAACGAGATTCACATGGTCGCCGCGCAGGCGGCGCAGCCACTTCATGTCGACAGGGTACACTTCGGCGGCGGTACCCCCACCATCGTCACGCCAGCGGATTTCGTAGCATTGACGGATCTTCTTCGCGATCGCTTCGTTTTGGCCGAGACCGCCGAAATCGCGGTCGAGATCGATCCGCGCACGCTCACGATCGAGATGGCGGGCGCGTTGGGTGGCGCGGGCGTCGGCCGCGCCAGCCTGGGCGTACAGAGCTTCGACCCGGTGGTCCAGAGAGCGGTGAACCGCATCCAAAGCGAGAAGACAACAGTGGAGGCGGTCGACCGCCTGCGCCAGTCCGGCGTAGGCAGCATCAATTTCGACCTGATCTACGGCCTGCCTCACCAGACGGTCCGATCCTGCATCGACACGGCCAAAACCGCAGCCGCCATGCGGCCTGACCGGCTTGCAGTTTTCGGCTACGCCCATGTGCCGTCGTTCAACAAGCACCAGCGCATGATCGAGGAAGCGACACTGCCTGACAGCCTCGCTCGCATGGAGCAGGCACTTGCCATAGCCGGTACGCTCGTTGGCGCTGGCTACGTCCAGGTCGGGCTGGATCATTTTGCGCTGCCCAACGACGATCTCGTGCGGTCGCAGGCTACGGGAAAACTGCGGCGCAACTTCCAGGGTTACACCACCGACAATTGCGAAACGCTGGTCGGCTTCGGCGCCTCGGCCATCGGTCACACCCGTCACGGCTATGTCCAGAACCAGGTCGGCCTCGGCTTCTATGCCGGTTCGATCGCTTCCGGGCGGCTGGCGACCGCCAGGGGCTACCGGCTAACCGACGAGGACCGCCTGCGCGCGGAGATCATCGAGCGTCTGATGTGCGACTTCACGGTCGACGTGCAGGAGATTTGCATCCGGCATGGATTTGATCCGGCCAGGTTGCTCACCGACAACCAAAGGCTTGCCGAACTCGCCGATGACGGCATCATCTACGTCGCCGAAGGCATCGTCCGGGTACCGCGTGATCATCGGTTCCTGGTCCGCGCCGCCGCGGCTGCCTTCGACGCCTATCTCCATCGGTCGAGCCGAGGCCACAGTCAGGCTGCCTGAGCGGTGGCAATCTAAGGCGAGAATCCGGAGCGTGAGGGAGGCCAAGCGCATTGGCGCTGGCCGCTACCACCATTCGGCGATATCCGCCCAGCCGGAGTGGGACAGATCGAGATGTCCGCCGTGTTCAATGCCGCCAACCGGGCAATTGGGCCTGCTTTCCGATCGCCTCCTCATGCCCTGATACGAGTCCATCCACCTTCATGCGACAGGGTATGGACCTCCACGCCGGCATTGCCGTGGACGGAGGCCGCGATCGCGGCCGCGTCCATCAGGTTGAAGGCGGTTGACAGCGCATCCGCCAACGCCGCCTGCCCGGCCACCACGGTGACGCTGGCATGGCGCTGTGGCGTCGCGCCGCTGCGTGGATCGATGATGTGGCTGAACCTCCCCTCCGCGTCGAAGCGGAAGCCGAACGGGCTCGACGTGGCAACCGCGCGATCCTCCACTTCAAGTATCTTGAGGATTTGGGCCGAATCGAGCGGGTCGGAGACGCCAACACGCCACGGCCGGTCGCCCGGAGCAGAACCGATAGCGCGGCTTTCGCCCATGTTCACCATCGAGCGCTCGATGCCGCCGGCCTTCAGCAGATCCACCACCCTGTCGGTGACATAGCCTTGGGCGATGCCGTTAAGCGTCAATGCCGCACCCGGCTCCGACAGTTCTATCCGGTCGGGTGAGCAGGTGACATTTTCAAGGCCGACGCAGCCGAGACATTCACGCACAAGCTGCCTCGAAGGTCCGGCTTCGGAGGCGCCGGGCGTCGAGAAATGGCGTCGATAGGCTTCCCACAGCGGCTGCACCGTCGGATCGAAGGCGCCGCCGGTGAGCAACCAAACATCACGGCACTGCTGAAGTATGTCCACCAACTCTCGCGGCGGCGCGATGAGAAAGCGCTGATGGTTTAGGTGCGTCAGATCTGAATCGTCCAAGTACAGGCTGAAGATACGCTCCAGTCGCCGCACCTCCGCGACCACGTCGTTGATCAGCGTCAGTGCCAAGGCGCGATCGGGATGATGGATGACGATCGAGGCCTGCGCCCCCATCGCCTCGCCCTGCCAAGTCACTGCCGTTGGGGCTGCCTTACCATGCGGTGGCAGTAGCGCCATGCCGACCGTAGCGGCACTGATGGCAATCATGCGACGTCTGGTCATCGTTCCGGAAATCATGTCAATCGACCTCCCTGGCAGACTGCTTAGACGTATCGCCGCCGCTGGCCTGCCCGTCCAATATGTAGTCGCGCGGAACAGCGTCGAAGCCGATTACCTTGCCGCCGTGGTCCCCAGCGAAGGTCTTCGCCGCCGCCTCCGTCGAGAAGGGCACGGCTTCGGCCGCTCCCATGCCGCCTTTGCGATCGCTGCCGACGACGAAGAAGGCCTTGCGAGCGTCAACCCAGTTGTCCGCACCGGGCTGCTCCCAGCTTGCCGCCTTGGCCATGTCGGAAACATAAATAGCCCTTATGTCCTTGGGCTCCTCCGGCAACATGGTGAAGGCGATCGTGTCGCGCGCCGAGGAGAACCAGATCGGCTCGTCGTATCGGGCGAGGATGACCTGCCCCTTCGGGCCCGCATGTTCGAGGATGTTCATGCCGCAATAGCGGCCCATCGCCTCCTCCGTCATGGCGAAGGGAGGCGGAGGCGCCTCTGGCGTGCGCTGACAGGCGCCGAGCACGAGCAGGCTTGCGAGCAGACCTATCTTCAGATGTCGCTTCACAGTTCCCTCCGTGAGAAGGCGAGTGCGGCAAGCGCCATCGGCCCGGCGACCCATGCCGCGAGCGCCGCGATCAGCGCCAGGGGCGCCAATGCGACGCTCTGCACGCTCCCGGCCATGCCCGAGGCAGCGGCGATCTCGTTCGAGCCGGAGAGATTGAGGATGCGGTAGGCATCGGTAGGATTGAACAGGAGCAGGGCATTCAGCGCGCCGCCGCTGACGTGGTGGCCCTGGTCGGCGACCAGAATCCCCAGCAGAGCCATGTCGTAGATCACCACGAAGACCAGCCATATGCCAATGGCAATGCCGGCGGCTGTGCCGCGGTCGCGCGCCAGCGCACTGACCAGATAACCGATCGCCACGAAGACGGCGCCCAGCAGCACCGACGACGCGGTCATTGTCGCGAACGCCGTCCAGCTTTCGCCGCCAATCCCCTTGTCCGTTGCCGCCAGCGCCAGTGCGGCAAGCCCGTAGCCGACGCAGGTGGCGAAGGCCAGTATCCCGAGATGGCCCAGGAACTTGCCGAGCAGCACCTGACGGCGACGGACCGGATAGGAAAGCAGCAGCGTCATGGTGCCGCGCTCAATCTCTCCGACGATGGCATCGTGGGAAATGAGCAGCGCAATCAGCGGCACGACGAAGATCGTCAGGCTGGCGAGGCTGATCACCACGACATCCAGCGCGCCGGCGCCGACCGTGCCGGCAGGCGCACTGCCGAGGAAGACGAGCGTCAGCGCCAGAGCTGCCAGAAGCCCCGTCGCGGCGATCACCCAGCGGTTGCGCAGGCCTTCGCGCAACTCCTTGGCCGAGAGCAGCAGGATGGTCTTCATTGGGATGCCCTCCCCGCGAGGAAATGTGCATAGAGTTCATCGAGGCCGGGTGGCACCATGTCGAGATCCTCGAAGGGGGCGCCCTCGCCCGCGGCGCGGCGGAGGAAGGCAGCCTTGTACTCAGGCGTGGCGTCGATCTCGACGATGTGACCGTTGATCTGCCTGAGGCCTTTCGGCTCTCCCATCCATTCCCTCAGCCGCCGCGCGCCGCCCTCGCCAGACGTCAGGCGGATCCTCGTCGGCAGTCGTGCGATACGGCGCAATTCGTCAAGCGAGCCGTCGGCGATCTTTCGGCCTTCGTCCAGGATAACAACTCGGCCGGCATTGCCTTCCAGCTCGTTCAGCGCATGGGAAGACAGAAGCACGGTCGTGCCTGCCGCCTGCATCTCGCGCACGATCCCATAGAACTGCTGGCGCAGTTCAGGATCGAGCCCGGTGGTCGGCTCGTCCAGCAAAAGCACCGCCGGCTTGCCGATCATCGCCTGCGCCAGTCCCAGCCGCTGGCGCATTCCCTTGGAATACGTGCCGATGCGTCGGTCGGCGGCGTGGGCAAGGCCGATTCGCTCCAGCAGCGCATCAGCCTCCTTTGGCCGGCGGCCCTTGAGTTGGACATAGAAGCGCAGCGTTTCGCGACCCGTGAGGACCGGATTGAAGGAGACGTTTTCGGGAAGATAGCCGAGACGACGGCGAACAGTCACGTCTCCGTCGGCCGGGTCCTGCCCGAGCACGGAGACCGAGCCGGAAGTGGGCCGCGCAAGCCCGAGCATGAGCTTGATGAGCGTGGTCTTGCCAGCGCCGTTGTGGCCCACGAGGGCGACTACCTCGCCTGCGTCGGCCGAAAAGGAGACACCATCCACCGCCTTGACTGAACCATAGTGCCGGGCGACCGCGTCCAGTTCGATGTTGAAGCTCATGGCTTTCCCCTTTTCTCGATGCCGTCGGGATACATGAGCGGATGGCTGTCCATCACGCCGCCGGGAAACACTCCCGGGAAGCGCGCCTGCGCCCAGCGGATCACCTGCACGGCCGGGCTGTTGACCAGCACCTTCGCCGCCGGCGTCTGCCACAGAACCCTGTCGATCATGTCGTTCGGCCGGTAGGGCTTGTCGGCAACCCCGTCGCCGTCAAGGTCGAAGGCCGGGTTGTCGCTCCAGTAGTTGCCACGGCCGCCGCTCGACCAATCGAGCGAGCGGGTCCCGACATATTTGACCTGATTGCGGTTGCGCACGAAGGCGTTGCCGGTCATGGCGTTGCCCTCGGAACCCGCCGTAAAGTGCACGCCGATCTCGCAACCCTCGAAGAGGTTGCCACTGAAGCGGTTCTTGTTGGCATTGTAGATGAAGACACATTTTTCCGGGCCTATGCGCATGCCCGAGGGCGTAGCGAGGACTGGCGCCGCACCATCGCCGGCTGGCAGGTCCTGATCCGCGACGAAGCGTTGCCCGTTGCTTGTCCAGCGGCCGGCCGGCTGCGGGCCGCCGCGCACGACATTGCCGCTGATCTCGGAACCATTGGCGTAATTGAGCAGGAGGCCGTTGTCGCGATCGCCGTCGGACACATTGCCGGTGACCTTCAGGCCGTTGGAATACATGATTGCATAGCCGACGATGTTGCCGGTCGATACGTTGTCGGCGATCACGCTGTCGTTGGTGTACATGTAGTGGACGCCGAAACGGAGGTTGGCGAAGGCGTTGCCCTTGAATTCGTTGTTCCTGCTGGCGTTGGCGAAGATGCCGTCGCGGCCGAAGCGGATGTCATTGCCGATGACCTTCGCCCCCGGCGCGTTCCACACCGAGACCCCGCTGCCGGACCGGCTGATTCGCCCCTCGCGCAGGCCCTCGATGCGATTGTTGCGCGCCACAGAGTCGCGCGCCCCGTGCAGATAGATGCCGTAAAGGTTGCCGACGACCGAATTGTTCTCAATCTGGGCGCGCGTCGCGGTCTCGGTGGCGAACACGCCCGCATCCATGGCGTCGAGGTCCATGCCGGAGCCTTCGATCTCAAGACCACGCACAGCCGCATCGGGCGCCAGCAGCGTAACGACGCTGCCCTGTCCGTTGCCCTTGAGCGACGCGCCCGGGTCGCCCTGCAACGTCAGCGGTTTGGCGATGATGACCGGCCCGCGATGCTCGCCCGGCGCAAGACGCAGCACGTCGCCGGGCGCGGCGGCGTCCACCGCCGCCTGCATGGGCGCAGCACCAGCAGGCACGGCAATCTCGGCCGCGGTGGCCGCGCAGCCGGGAATGGCGGCTAGAAACGCCGCCATTCCCATCACTGCCAGGTTCACGACGCGGAACATGTCCTAGGCGCCTTGTGGCTCTACGAACATGCGGCCCTGCATCTCCATGTGCATGGCGTGGCAGAACCACGAGCAGTAGTACCAGTAGACGCCGGGCTTGCTTGCCTTGAACGTCACCGATGCCGTGGCTTGGGGGGCCACCTCCATGTTGATGCCGTAGTTGACGATGGCGAAGCCGTGGGTGAGGTCCTCCACCTCGTCGATGTTGGTAACGTAGACCGTGACCTCGTCGCCCTGCTTGACGCTGAAGCTCTCCAGCCCGAAGGCCGGCGCCGAGGACGTCATGTAGACGCGCACCTTGTTGCCGTCGCGGATCACCTCGCTGTCCACCATCAGGTCAATGCCGTCGGCCTTCGCCTGCTTGACCGCATCCTCGAAGAACGGATCGGCTCGGTCCCAGATGCTGATCGGGTTGATCTTCGAGCGGTGGACGAGGGTCGCGTCGTGCGGCTCGGCGAAGCTCGGGCTGTCATGCACCAGCACCATCTGGTCACCGGAAATGTCAATGAGCTGGTCATTCTCCGGCTTCAGCGGGCCGACGTTGAGGTAACGGTCCTTGGAGAACTTGTTCAGCGAGATCAGCCACTTGCCGTCCGCCTCCTTGGTCTGGCCCATGGAGGTATGGTTGTGGCCGGGCTGATAGTGAACGTCGAGCTTCTGGCGGATCGGGTCGACTTTCTCGCCAGCGAATGAGCGCTTGGCGTCCTCGATGCTCCACTTGCAGATCTGGCTGTCGATGAACAGCGTGGTGTAGGCGTTGCCCCGACCATCATAGGCCGTGTGCAACGGCCCGAGCCCCAGTTCCGGCTCGGCCACCACCGTGTCGCGCGGCTTGATCTTGTCGTCGAAAAGGTCATCGAACTTGCGCACGTCGAACACCGTCACCGTTGGCGACAGCTTGCCGTTGGCCACCACATGGATGCCGTCCGGCGCGGTGTTGATGCCGTGCGGGCTGTTCGCCACCGGCACGTAGCGGGTGTAGGGCGAGCCGTGTCGCCCGTCGATGACCGGCACCCCTCCCATTTCCTTGTAGTCCCCGCTCTTCACCGCGTCCTCGATGCGCTTCAGGTTGAAGATCACGATCCAGTCCTGCTCCTTCGCCATCGTCTGCTCGAGGTTGACGCCCTCCTCGGAATTGTAACAGGTGGAGAAGGCGTACTTGCCCTGGTAGTCGGCGTCGACATTGTCGAGATTGCCGTCCACCATCACCTGCCAGGCGACCTTCATCGTCTCACCGTCCACGGCACTGAAAATGGAATGGTACTGCTTGCTGTCATCCAGGATCTTGCCGTCATTGGGGATCGGCACGCGGTCCTCGCCATTGCAGAACACGTAGCCGGTCTTGGGATATTTCTGCACGCGCAAGCCGTGCACCGTATGCTGGTTCGGCAGCTGGATGATCTTGTCACACTTCATCACGTCGAGTCGGATGCGGGCGACGCGCGTGTTGGCCTTGTCGTTGACGAACAAGTAGCGGCCGTCGTAGGTCCCATCCGTTTGGGAGGGGTGGGGGTGGTGCAGATCGCCATTGAGGTAGATGCCGCCGCGGTCCTTCAGGAATTCAACAGTCTCCGGCAGCAGACCCTCGGTCAGGATCTTGCGGCTCTCGTTGGTCAGGCCCCAGCCGGTGGCGCTGCAGCGGTTGAAGACAGGGATGCGCATCATCTCGCGCATCGAGGGCGCGCCCATGATGCGGACCTCGCCCGTCTGGCCGCTGGAGAAGAAAACGTAGTACTCATCCAACTCGCCGGGCTTGACCTCGAATTCCTGCCCGCCCTTCTCGCTGGCTGCCGCCCGTGAAACCACGCCTCCGTTCAGCGCCAGTCCACCGCCTACGCCGGCAGCCCCCGCCGCGGCTATCGCCGCCGTCGTACCCAGCAATTGGCGCCTGCTCAGGATCGTCTTCCTGTCCTGGTCTTCCTGCGACATGTCCTTCTCCTTTTGGTTGGCCTGTCAGCCTGTTGGGTTTGTGTCGTCTTCGGGAACTTTTATCGGCAAACCCTTGTGGGTGATGACCGGCGGTCTTGCCGGCCCCTTGCCCGGCTTGGCGGGGGCCCGCGTTGTGGGCGATGACAGCGCCTCGAACTTCTCCCGCTTCAGCCGCACCTGGATCATGTGCGGACAGCGGTGGTCGTCGTGGTAGAGTTCCTGGCAGTGCATGCAGTAAATGCACTCGTTGACATTGATCTGCCCTTCGGGATGGATCGCCTCGACCGGGCATTCCTTGGCGCAGCGCTGGCATGGCGACCCGCATTCGGGATAGCGCTTCAGCCATTCGAACATGCGGATTCGGCCGGGAATGGCGAGGGCCGCGCCCAGCGGGCACAGGTACCGGCAGTAGAAGCGCTCGATGAAGAGGCCGGCTCCCAGCAGCGCCAGCGCGAAGGCGACAAAAGGCCAGCCGCGTGCGAACTTCAGGATGATCGCCGTCTTGAACGGCTCAACCTCGGCATAAGTCTCGGCCAGCGACACGGAATAGAGCGACAGACCGAACAGGCCTAGGAAGATCATGTACTTGATCGGCCACAGGCGTTCGTGCAGGCCGAAGGGCAGCTTGACCTGTGGGACTTTCAGCCATTGCGCGATGTTGTTGGTCAGTTCCTGCAGCGCGCCGAATGGACACAGCCAGCCACAGAAAGGCCCCCTGCCCCAGAACAGCAGGCCCACGGCCACCGCCGCCCAAAGGATGAAGATGAGCGGCGCGGTGAGGAAGAATTCCCAGCTGAAACCGGTCAGGAGCGAATTGATGAAGGTCAGCACGTTGACGACGGAAAGTTGGGCGTTCGCGTACCAGCCGAGCCAAACCAGCGCGAACAGAAGGTAGCCCCGCCGCACCCAGGCGAACAGGCGTGGTCGACGCACCAGCCAGTTCTGGAAGAAGAAGATGGCGGTGAGCACCAGGAGGGCGACGACGGTGATGCCGATTTTGACAGTGTTCAGCTTCCAGATCTTCACCCACAGCGGTTCTTCGTCCGCTGAGCCCTGTCCGGCGGGCTCGGCGGCCGCCTGCGTGCCAGCCGCCAGCCCAGGTGCGGCCGCTTGCGGCTGCCGAGGAGGCTGTGCTGTCTGCGGTGGCGCGGACGTCGCCTTCAGGTAGCGATGGGGCAAGGTGTAGCCGAGGTCGAAGGGTAAGGTCGCCTTGTCGCGAGCGCCATAGCTGCGCTGGACGAGCAGTTGCAGCGCCCACGGCTCGGTAAGATCGAGCGGAAACTCGTCCGGCACCGTGAATAGCGCAATCTCGCGCAGGTGCGGCGCGCCCTTGGTCGCGAGGTCGCCGAGACGCGTATGGTTGCGGTCGCGAAAGCGCACCCCTTGCCCGCCCTGCAACAGCTCGATGCGATCGAAGATGCCGCCGCGCACATAGCCGGAGCCCTTGAAGGAATATGCGCCGTCTCCGGCCACCACGATCGCCTGCTGGCCGGGTCTGAGCGACTTCTGCAGACGCTCATAGGCGGTATCGCCCAGGAGGCTGCGGCCGATGGTGGGCACGCTGACTGGCGCGATAAAGAGATCGATGAAGCGATCGTCCGCATTGCCCGTCTCCGGTCGCGCGGCGGCCTCCGGATGGCCGGAATCGGCGAACGCCTTGGTTACCTCGCCCACAGTCAGGCGCAGGCTTCGCACCGAGCCGTCGCCAAGCAGGGTATTCCAGTCGTGGACTTCAGAAACGGTCGCATCCACTGTTTTCGCCGGGGTGACTGGCGCGCCGGAGGCCAACGTTCCGGTTTCCGCCAGACGGCCACTGCGGATCAACTTCACGGCCGAGCGCACGACGCTGTCGCTCATCACCAGGACGGTGACGGTCGCGCCGCTGACGATGTCCACTTGCGGCAGCTGTTCCTGACCAGCAGCGACTCGGCCAAGGTCCTTGCCGATCAGCGAATTGAGCGCCGCGACGACCTTTTCCTGCGGGATGCCTATGAGGACGATGGGTTCCTTGTGCTCGACCAGCTTGATGCCGCGGATGACCCCCTTGGGGTCGATCCCGACAAGGATGCGGATCGGCTTGCCTGAATAGCCTACGGCGCTGGAGAAGTCGGTGTTGAGATAGGCGTAGCCGACCGGCTTTCCGCTGGACAGGAGCGGCACCAATGGCGGGCTTCCCGACATCTCGCCATAGGCATCCGCGCCTTGGATCAGCTCCCCCGGCCGCGTGCCGGAAATAAAGTGCTGCAGGCTTTCGTCCGCACGGCTCTGAGGCATGGAAAGGGCGAGCAGTATGAATGCCGCCAGTACGAATGCCAGCGCGCGCCGCGCTCGGGCGCCGACATGGCGCGATGCGGCTCGATCGGTTCTGTGCATGAATGTGCCTGTAGGCATGCGCTTCCTCTCCGGCCGCTCCAGGCGCAACCGGTCTCAGGACGCACATGTCGGTGGTTTTGCCGGATGGTTCTTTGATCAAACGCAAACAAATGCGCCGAGGAAGATGGTACGACTAAGCGCTTAAGCGAGGGAAAGCTGTCCCATGTCCCGTCTGACGTCCGAACCGACCTCAATCCGGTCGATGGACGAGCTTCTTGCCGTCGCGCTGGCGATGGAGAAGGAGTCCGCCGACCGGTACGCAGGCTTGGCCGAGCGCATGCGCTCGGTCGGCCGGATGGAATTGGCCGATGTATTCGATCGTCTCGTCCGCGAGGAAACTGGGCATATCGATATGGTTGTGAGCTGGTCGCGTCAGGTCAGCCGCCAATCGCGAGAAGTTGTGCCGGCCGACGCCATGCCGCAGGATGTGTTCGACGATGAGGCAATAGGGCTGGTTTCGCCCGAACTTGTGGACGCCTACCGTTCTTTTGCGATCGCCGTCCGAAACGAGGAGCGCGCTTTCGCCTTCTGGTCCTATATAGCTGCCCATGGCGCGTCGCTGGAAATCCGGGAGGCTGCCGAGCGGATGGCGCGCGAAGAGCTCGAGCACGCGAAAACGCTGCGGCGCGAGCGACGGAAAGCCTTTTTCAAGGATCGGCGTCTGGGGCCGACAGTCCGCGAACCCCATGATCTGCCCGGCCTGGAGATGGAGGTCTGCCAGCGCCTTGAGGAATATGCTGACAGGAACGAGGATCGAAGCGAATACCGGGATCTCGCCCTTGAGGCGCGCATGATCTCCCTCGATCTCGCATCGGATCCTCTCCAGGACCCCGCGCAGGTTGGGCCGTCGCCGCCGAGAGCCCTGGATGCGCTCTGCGAGTGGTTGGCTGACTACTATATCGACGCCGGCGAACAGCTACCTTCGCAGGCCGCCCGGGATCGGGCGCAGGCCCTTGCCACCATCGCCGTCAAGCGCCTTGCTGTCGTCCGGACCCTTGCAGGGAAATAGGCGGGAACCCGACAGTCTGCGTCGGGTCGTCACTATGCCAAATCATTTTACCTCCAGACCGCGGCTTGCCGGGCAAGCCGAAGTCATCGCCGGTCCCCGGGGCACGTCCGCGTCAGTTGGCGCAACGCGTCGTGGCGTCGTTCAAGCTCGTCCTCGATCGCCCATCGAAAAATGAAAAGAACAATCTCACGCCAGTTTGCGCTGCAACAAAGTGAACCTCCCTGGGCCACGGTAGGTACCAGCGCGGTGTTCATCCCGTAGAAGAAGGAAAGTTAGATCATGAAATACGCAACCATCGCAGCGGCAGCGTTCGCGACTCTTGTCGCCTCAAGCGTAGCCCAGGCCGCCGACCATCAAGTGCAGCTGCTCAACAAGGGCGAGCACGGCGTCATGGTCTTCCAGCCGAATTACATCGAAGCAGCCCCCGGCGACACGGTGACTTTCGTCCCGACTGACAAGGGCCATGACGCGGCCAGCATCGACGGTATGATCCCGGACGGCGCGCAGTCCTTCAAGGGCGAGATCAGCAAGCCGGTCACTCTCACGGTCGACAAGGAAGGCGTCTACGGCATCAAATGCGTCCCGCACTACGGCATGGGCATGGTGGCGCTGATCGTCGTCGGCAAGCCCGTCAACCTGGAAAAAGCCAAGGCCGTCAAGCAGCCTGGCAAGGCCAAAACCGTGTTTGCCGATCTGTTGTCGAAGGTCCCGGCAAGCAACTGAGCCGACACTCACCGCTTTGGCCGCCTCCGGCTCATCCGGCGGCGGTCTTTGCGCATCCCGTCACCCATACAGGAATGCGGGATTGCGATGTCGCGCACGAGGGCAGGCAATTGGCCCGGGACTCCATCCTAAGGTTCCCCGGCCCCGGACACGGCTCCCTGAAGGCACACGCCATATTTGCCACGGACCGGAGAAATGCCACGCCGTTGGCCATTGTCAGGCCTGCATTGGTTGGTCACTGCATTCTGAGCATAGCCAGCAGCGCGTCTGTCGCGTGCCAGCCGGATGACGAGGTTGTCCGTGGCAAGACCGGCAGCGCAGCCGCCCTTCCTGCAGTCACGAAGGATGCTGGACATGTACCCCCGCGATGTCGGCCAGTTACGACACGCGTGCCGCAGTTGTGGGCACTTCGGGGAACCGACGCATCCACGCCAGCACGAGGCTGGATGAGTGCCACTCAAGATCGCGGCGAAATCCTTCCGGGTATTAGGCCGCAGCACGAATGACTTGCAGCAAAAGTCGTTCGCGTGACATGTTACTTGGAGCGCAAAACTGCCAAAGCCGGAAAATAAAGATGACTCGTCTTGACCGCTCACTGATCGCCAGCCTGTCGGCGTTTGAGGGGCTGACCCCGGCTGAACTCGACCGCATGGTTGGCCAGGCCCGCTCGCTTCGTATTGCAAGAAACCGGGCCGTCTTCGAGCAGGAGGGCGATGCCCATTCCTTCTTCCTGTTGTTGGATGGCCATATCCGCGTCGTCAAGAGTACGGCAGAGGGCGGAGAGGTCACCGTGCGCTACATCGGTCCTGGCGAACTGATGGGCATAGCCACGGCCCTTGGCCGCATCACCTATCCAGCCAGCGCCATCGCCGCGGTCGACTGTGTGGTGCTGGCATGGGCTAGCAGCCTGTGGTCGGAATTCGCCTCCGCTTATCCAAGCTTTGGTGCCAGCACCTACAAGACCGTCGGCAACAGGCTTCAGGATGCCCACACGCGTGTGGTCGAAATGTCAACCGAGCACGTCGACCGGAGAGTGGCCCATGCCCTCCTCAAGCTGGTGAACCAGACTGGAAGAAAGACGGAGGAGGGTCTCATGATCGACTTTCCGATTTCCCGCCAGGACATCGCCGAGATGACGGGAACGACGCTGCACACGGTCAGCCGCCTTATGAGCGCCTGGGAAGGAAAGGGATTGGTCAGAAGCGGCCGCCAGAAAGTGACTGTCGTGGAGCCGCATCGCCTGCTCATGCTGGCCGAAGGTCGGACGCAGAAGACATAGGCGACGCCGAACTGCCCGAGGATGCAGCGGTTTCCAGATCGCTGCGCAACAAATCTTCATCCAATCCGTGCTCGCGGGCGGCGTCAGCAACCCCATGGAAGGATGCAATGGGACAACCAACGCACAGCATGCCGCTGCGAATGACCACTCGGATGGTCAGCGGCCATCTGCGCATGATCTGGTCCATGGTCATATCGTCATCAATCAAAGATTCCATCGTCGTCATCCGCTTCCGAAGTCGGTCAACCCTAAGGCAATGGACGGCGGCGGTTCTTTGCGCCTCGACAAACTCCGGCGCGGAGCCAGCGTCATTCGCTCAGCCTCGCCGGATCAAGACGCGATAGTGTCCGTCGGGCTCGAAGGCTCCGCGCCAGAGATGGCCGCGCGATTGCAGTTCCTCGAAAAGGAAAATCGGCTCGCGCGGCAGCAGTGCTGCCAGCGTCTGTCCGGGCGACAGCGCCTCGACCCCTTCCAGCGTCCGCACCATCGGTTCAGGTGGCTCGAGGTTGCGATTGTCCAGTTCGACGACGGGCGCGGGCCAGGTCTCGCTGGTCGGGATGGTTCCATCAACCGCTGGCGCCTGTTCAGCTTCCACGGGGTCAGGCTGCTGGCCGACCGGCGTGAAGATCACCTCCCAGTCGCCATTGCCGATCTCGCGCGCCGCCGGTTCAAAGCCACGACTGCCCAGGACATGAAACAGGGGGATCGGCTTGAAGGTAGCAAGCAGGCGCAGGCTCTGGCCAGGTGCGAGCGCCTCGACCGCCGCCATGATGGCACTGAAAGGTTCCCCGCCTTCTCGCAGGATCGGCCTGACGTCGACATCGTAGTAAGGAAGAGTCATCGCTATCTCCAGTTCATTTCGCCATCAATGGGGGGCGGGGAGGAAAAGTCGTGGCCGCGACGCGCCTTCGGGCAGGCGCTTGTCATCCGGTACGTTGGCGAGACGGCGCGCCACGACGAGTTCGGCGACAATGGCCAGCGTCGCAAGCAGCGTCGCGGCGGCTGCGGCGCGAAACAAGCCAGGTTGGTCGACAAGCAGGGTTGCCGTGCCGGCCAGCACGCCGAGGAAATAGAGCGCGAACCAGATCCAGCCACGGCGTTCCATGACGAGGTCCTGTACTCGCGGAGTAGGCTTCCTGCCCATGACCGGGCCATAGCATTCCAGCCACGTGAGGAACGGCACGATCTTGTAGAGCTGCGAGAGTCCCAGTCCAGTTAGCCAGCCGAAGGCGACGAGATAGAGCAGCGCGCCGATATGGCGTTCCAGCGTTCCGGTCGCCAGCAGGGCAAGCAGCAGAATCGCTGACAAAGCGAGTGCCAGAAAGGCACCTTGGGCCGCGCGGCTGTTCAATTCCATGGTACGGCGCTTGCGGTGACGGTAGAAGAAGGCAAGATCGAGGCCGTAAAGGACGAGGGCAGCCATCCCGAGTGCCACCGCCAGCCTCGTCGCCGGGCTGACTGCGGCAGCAAGGCCCATTTTTTCCAGAAAGGCGGCGATTGGCGAGGCCAGCACGGTCAGCAGCAGTGCGACGACCCCGCTCCACCAGGACACACGACTGCTGGCGCGCTCCCGGTCCGGCGACAGCATGAACATGGGCAAAAGGCGGTAGGAGACGCCGATCGCCGTGAAACTCAGCCATCCGCCAAGTCCAACGGCGATATGGACAGGAAGCGCCTGCGTCCGGAAGTCGATCACCGCCAGCGCAGGAAGAAAGCCCGAAAGCAGCAACGCGAAGAGCGCGCCGAGGATGGCCGTGACGAGCACGCATCCCAAACCCACGGCAACGAAACGCGCGGGAAGCTGCAGGTTCGCGCGCCAGAGCGTGCCGCCGAGCACGCCGGCGACGAGCAGAAATCCGGCAGGCAGAAGCGTGCCTGCCAGGGCGAGCAGAGGAATACCGGTATCGAAGACGCCGGCCAATTGCAGGAAACCCGCCAGAAGAGAGGCGAGCCCGGTCAAAAGACATATCAAGGCGGGCAACACCAACCGTTCCCCGCGTAAAGGCTGCGCGATCAGCACCGGCACGAACTGAAACAGCGCGCCGCACATCAGCATGCTAAGCCAGCCGATCGTAACCATGTGCACGAGGACCAGCGTCTCTGGCGCCTCCACCGCCACCGCAGGGAAGCCGTAGCCGGCGACCATCAACATCTGGGCACCGACAAGAAAGGCCAACGCTACGGTGAAATATGACATTGTCCAGCGCGATAGCGCGGTGCCTATCATGGCCGTTTCCTCGCAGCGCCTCCATGACGGACAACGCATCAAAACCGTCGAAACTTCGCTGTGGCTTTCCGGCGACGGAGCCCTTTGCGGTTCGGGGTGCTCGCGCTGCAAAGAGATATCTATATCCAGTCGAGCACCTCAACAGGAAGCTTACCCGACCTGTCTCAATGGACTTTGTCCAAACGCAAACTTGTTCGCGAGCGAAGCATTTTCTCTTCGGCGGAAGGGTCGAGCCTACTGGACCAGCGGCGATGCGCTTGCCTCGATATGTGCGCCTTCGATTTCGGCCTGTCCGGCCAGAACGCTGACATACTGGCGCAGCGCCCTTTCCTCCACCTGTGACCGAAGACGCTCGGCGATCCGCTCCTGGACAACATCGAACGGAAGCTTGCGGCCTGGGATGCGCTGATCCACGGCCACGATGTGGAAGCCATAGCGTGTCTTGACGAGGTCGCGAAGAATTCCGGACGCTCCGAACTTGAAGACAGCCTTTTCGAACTCCGGCACCATGTCGCCGCGCCCGACCTGGCCGAGATTGCCGCCCTGCTCTCCTGACGGGCAGTTGGAAAGCTCGGCGGCAAGCGCCGCGAAGCGGTCTGGCTCGGCAAGCAGCGTGTTCAGCGCTTGTTCGGCCCGCACCCGCATATGCGGCACGTTCACCTGCGGCGTCACTTGAAACAGAATATGACGAACATTGACCAGATCGCCGCTTTCGAACTCGGCCGGGTTACGCTCGTAATACCGGCGGCATTCGGCGTCCGTCGGAACGGGCGTCACCACCTCCTTTTCCAGCAAGGCCTCAATCGCCGCCTCGACCGTCTCATCGTCCTCGGTCGCCGGCTCCAGCAGGGCGAGTGCGATGGCACGTTGCCGCAAAAGCTCGCGCGCGGCTGCAAGCTCAGCCGGCTGACCGGCGTCCACCGTCACCGCAAAACCGTTGACCGACAGGATCATGGCCGGGTCGGCTCCTGGGCGCGGGTCTTGGGCGTGCGAACGATCTGGTAGGGCCTAAATAGGTAGGACAGTGCGCCCGCCCCGCTCCAGATGTGGATCATGCGCGTGAACGGCGAGACGAGGAAGATCGTGAAGCCGAGCAGGATGTGCAGCTTGTACGTAAGCGGCACACCCATCATCAGTGTTGCAGCGCCGCCGTCAAGCGTGACAATGCCCTTCACATAGCTCGTCAGTGTCTCGAACAGTCCGCCGTCCATATGGAAGGCCGACAGTGGAACGGTGAGCAGGCCAAGCGCAAGCTGCAGCCAAAGCATGAGGGTGATGGCAATATCCCATTTGCGGCTGTTCAACCGGATACGCGGATCGGCGAGCCGGCGATGGATGAGGATCGTCAGCCCGACGATGGCGACGAGGCCGGCGATGCCGCCGACCACCATGGCAAGAAGCTGGTGCGCGACTGGCGTCAGCGCCCAGTCGACCGCCCAGTGCGGCGCCAAGAAACCCGCGAAATGGCCGAGGATGACGACAAGGACGCCGTAGTGGAAGAGATTGGAGCCGAGCCTCAATTCGCGCTTGCGCAACATCTGCGAGGAATCGCTCTTCCAGGTGTAGGGCTCGCGGTCGAAGCGGATGAGGCTGCCGATCAGGAGCACCACGAGACAGATATACGGATAGACGCCGAAGAGAAGCGTGTTCACGTAGGAATTGGCGAGCATGAAGAGCCTCCTTCCTTCTCAAGTTGTGGAGCCGCCGCCGGCCGTGTCGGCATCGGCAAAAGCGGGCCGCTCGGCCCAGTCGCGGTCGAGCGTTTCCGCCGGTTCGCGAACCGGTTTCACGCTGGCCGCATCGACGGGTTTCTCGCCTGCGATGGCGAGCAGTGCCTGGATGACAGCGGCATAGCTGCTTTGCCGGGCCAGCAGCGCGCGGCAGATGGAGGCCAGAATGGCCTTGCAGTCGACCAGCAGTTCGCGCGCCTCGGCCATGTCGCGCTGGCCCAGATACTCGAGCACGACCGGCAGGTAGTCCGGCAGTTCCGAAGCGGTGAGCTCAAAACCGGCGGCGGCGTAGAGTGCCTTCAGTTCGACCATCGCGGCACCCCGATCCCGGCCGTCGCCATGCAGGTGCTCGAAGAGATGTAGCGACAGCGCCCGCCCCCGGTCGAAGAGATCGACATAACGCTCTTCCGCCGCAAGCAGGTCGTCTTCGTCGATCTCGGCGAGAAGGCGAAGCAGGTCCTCACGCTCGCGTGTGGCCAGCAGTGGCGAGGTGCGCATCAGCTCGGCGATCTCAGGCAGCGCCTGGCGCATCTCGGCGTCCGGATAGGAAAGCAGGGCACTGAACGCCTTGAAGATCAGCATGGCACGTGCCTCACGTATCGAGTGGTCGCACTGGGTTCAGCTTGCGCCGCCCCATCTTGCCGCCGAAGAGCGAGGAATGCGGCGGGCCGAAATCGCAGCCATTGCCGAAGGTGAAGCCGCATGAGCCCTTCAGCCCGTACGCGTCTTCGGCTTCCTCGCGGTGGCTGGTCGGGATGACGAAGCGGTCCTCATAATTGGCGATGGCGAGATAGCGGTGCATGTCCTGGACCTGCGCGACCGAAAGCCCCGCCTGCGCCAGCACCGCGTCGCCGTCGCCCTCTCCGAGCTGGCGCTGACGGAAATAGATGCGCATCGCCAGCATTCGCTCCAGGGCCGATACGACCGGCGCCTCGGCGCCGGCAGTGAGCAAATTGGCGAGATAGCGCACGGGGATGCGCAACGAGCGCACGTCGGGGATCTCGCCCACCGTCTCGATGGCACCGGCATTGGCATGCGACTGGATGGGCGAGAGCGGCGGTACGTACCAGACCATGGGCAATGTCCGATATTCGGGGTGCAGCGGAAAGGCGATCTTCCAGTCCACCGCCATCTTGTAGGCGGGGGAGCGCCTTGCTGCCTCAATCCAGTTGTCGGCGATGCCATCTGCTCGAGCCTGCTCGATCACTGCCGGGTCGTTCGGGTCGAGGAACAGCTTGAGCTGCGCTTCGTAGAGGTCCTGCTCGTCCTCGACGGATGCCGCCCGCTCGATGCCGTCAGCATCGTAGAGAAGCACGCCGAGATAGCGAATGCGGCCGACGCAGGTCTCCGAGCAGACGGTCGGCTGGCCGGCCTCAATGCGAGGATAGCAGAAGATGCACTTCTCCGCTTTCCCCGAGGTCCAATTGTAGTAGATCTTCTTATAGGGACAGCCGGACACGCACATGCGCCAACCGCGGCACTTGTCCTGATCGATGAGGACGATGCCGTCCTCCTCGCGCTTGTAGATCGAGCCGGAGGGGCATGAGGCGACGCAGCTCGGGTTCAGGCAATGTTCGCAGAGCCTCGGTAGATACATCATGAACGTGTTCTCGAACTGGCCGTAGATGTCCTTCTGCACCGCCTCGAAATTATAGTCCTGCGAGCGCTTGTCGAATTCGCCCCCGAGGATCTCCTCCCAGTTCGGCCCCCATTCGATCTTTTCCATCGGCCTGCCGGTGACCAGGGACAGCGGCCGGGCGACGGGCGCGGTCGGCAGTTCCGGCGCTTTCTGCAGATGCTCGTAGTCGAAGGTGAAGGGCTCGTAGTAGTCGTCGATCTCGGGCAGATTCGGATTGGCGAAGATATTGGCCAGAACGGCGAGCTTGCCGCCCTGCTTCGGGACGATCTTGCCATTCTTTTTCCGCTTCCAGCCGCCGTTCCAGCGCTCCTGGTTCTCCCAGTCCTTGGGATAGCCGATGCCGGGCTTGGTCTCGACATTGTTGAACCAGGCGTATTCCATGCCCTGGCGCGAGGTCCACACCTGCTTGCAGGTGACGGAGCAGGTGTGGCAGCCGATGCACTTGTCGAGGTTGAGCACCATGGCGATCTGCGCGCGGATCTTCATGATGCGGTCTCCTCGGCAATCGGGTCGACAGGGTTGGAGCGGTCGAGCCATTCGACCTTGACGAGCTTGCGCACCACCACGAACTCGTCTCGGTTGGAGCCGACCGTACCGTAATAGTTGAAGCCGTAGGAAAGCTGCGCGTAGCCGCCCACCATGTGGGTGGGTTTCAGCACCGTGCGCGTCACCGAATTGTGGATGCCGCCGCGCTGGCCGGTGATCTGCGAACCGGGCACGTTCACGATCTTTTCCTGCGCGTGATACATCATGCACATGCCTTCTTGGACGCGCTGGCTGACCACCGCGCGCGCCGCGATCGCGCCGTTCAGGTTGAAGAGTTCGATCCAATCATTGTCGACGATGCCGGCCTTCTTCGCATCGGTCTCCGAAAGCCACACAATCGGCCCGCCGCGCGACAGCGTCAGCATGATCAGGTTGTCGGTGTAGGTGGAGTGGATGCCCCATTTCTGATGTGGGGTGATGAAATTGAGTACGATTTCCTTCTCGCCATTCGCCTTCTTGCCAAGCATGGCGACTGCGGTACGGGTGTCGATCGGCGGACGGTAGACGGCCAAGCCTTCACCGAAATCGCGGAACCAGCGGTGATCCTGATAAAATTGCTGACGGCCGCTGATTGTGCGCCACGGGATCAGCTCGTTCACGTTCGTGTAGCCGGCCGTGTAGGAGACATGCTCGCTCTCTATGCCGGACCAGGTCGGCGAGGAGATGATCTTGCGAGGCTGCGCCTGGATGTCGCGGAAGCGGATCTTCTCGTCCTCGCGCGTCTTGGCAAGATGGGTGTGGTCGCGCCCAGTGATTTTGCCGAGCGCCTCCCAAGCCCTCACCGCTACCTCGCCGTTGGTTTCAGGCGCGAGATACATGACGGTTTCGGCAGCATCGATGTCGGTGTCGATGCGCGGCCGTCCATCGGTCGGTCCGCCGTCGTTGACACGATGGTTAAGGTCGCCGAGTCCCTTCACCTCGGTTTCGGTGTTCCACGAAATGCCCTTGCCGCCGTTGCCGAGTTTGTCGGCCAACGGCCCAAGCGCCGTGAAGCGGCGGTATGTATTGGGATAGTCGCGCTCGACCACGCTGAGCTGAGGTGCGGTGACCCCGGGCACAAGATCGCATTCGCCCTTCTTCCAGTCTTGTACTTCGAACGGCTGGGCAAGCTCCGCCGGCGTGTCGTGCTGGATGGGGGTCAGCACCACGTCGCGTTCGACGCCAAGATGGCCTTCCGCCAGTTCGGAAAAGCGCTTGGCGATCGCCTTGTAGGTCTCCCAGTCGCTTTTCGCCTCCCACACCGGATCCACGGCCGCCGACAGCGGGTGAATGAAAGGATGCATGTCGGAGGTATTGAGGTCGTTCTTCTCGTACCAGGTGGCCGTCGGCAGCACGATGTCCGAATAGAGGCAACTCGTCGACATGCGGAAGTCGAGCGTGACCACAAGGTCGAGCTTGCCTTCGGGTGCGGCGTCGCGCCAGGCCACCTCGCGCGGCTTCTCGCGGCCTTCCTCGCCGAGGTCTTTGCCCTGCAATCCGTGGCGCGTGCCGAGGAAGTGACGCAGGAAATACTCGTGCCCTTTGCCGGACGATCCGAACAGGTTCGAACGCCAGATGAATAGATTGCGCGGGAAATTGACCGGATTGTCCGGGTCCTCGCAGGCCATGCCGATCTTGCCGGATTTCAGGCCGGCGACGACATGGTCCTTGACACCGACGCCCGCGTTCTCGGCTTCGGTCGCGAGCGCCAACGGGTTGACGTTGAGCTGCGGCGCCGAGGGCAGCCAGCCCATGCGCTCGGCCTTGACGTTGAGGTCGATCATGCTGCCGCGATAGGGCGCGGGATCGGCAAGCGGCGACAGAAGCTCGGCCACGTCCAGCTTCTCGTAGCGCCACTGGTCGGAATGCGCGTAGAAGAAGGAGGTGCCGTTCATGTGGCGCGGTGGCCGCACCCAGTCGAGCGCGAAGGCGAGCATGGTCCAGCCTGTCTGCGGCCTCAGTTTCTCCTGCCCGACATAATGCGCCCAGCCGCCGCCCGAGACTCCGACTGTCCCGCACATCATCAGCATGTTGATGATCGAGCGGTAGCCCATGTCCTGGTGGTACCAGTGGTTCATGCCGGCGCCGATGATGACCATCGAGCGACCCTTGGTCTTCTCTGCGTTTGTCGCGAAGCCGCGCGCCACGTCGACGGCGTGCGCAATCGATACGCCGGTGATCTTTTCCTGCCACGCGGGCGTATAGGGCACATTGTCGTCAAAGCTTTTGGCGCAGTCGCCGCCGAGCCCGCGGTCAAGCCCGTAATTGGCACAGAGCAGATCAAAGACGGTGGCGACATGGGCCTCGCCGTCCGCCAGCTTGACGCGACGTACCGGCACGTTGCGCATCAACACGTCGCCGCCTTGGTCGTTTCCAGAAAAATGCGGATGTGGCGTGCCGCCGAAATAGGGGAAGGCGACCGGCAGCACGTCGTCGCGCCGATCTATGAGGCTGAGCCCCAGTCGCACCTCCTTGCCCGTCTCGCCGTCCTTCTCCTCGAGGTTCCAGCGACCCTTTTCCTCGCCGTCCGAAGGCCAGCGATAGCCTATCGAGCCCTGCGGGACGACGAGATCGCCGCTATCCTCGGCAAAGGCCACGGTCTTCCAGGCGGCGCGATCGGTTTTCGGTGTCTTGCGGCGCGATTTCGGCCCGCCTGCGAGATCGCTCTGGCGGACATAGCGGTCGGGCACAAAGCGGTCACCGTCCTTCCGCAGCCGCACCAGCATCGGCAGGTCGGTCAGACGCCGGCAATAGTCCTGGAAATACGGCACCTGTCGGTCAAGGAAGAACTCCTTGAGGATGACGTGCCCCATCGCCATGGCGAGCGCCGCGTCCGTGCCCTGCTTGGGATGCAGCCAGAGGTCGGACAGTTTCGCCACCTCGGCGTAGTCGGGTGTCACGGCCACGACCTTGGTGCCATTGTAGCGCGCCTCGACGAAGAAATGCGCGTCGGGCGTGCGCGTCTGTGGCACGTTGGATCCCCAAGCGATGATGTAGCCGGAGTTGTACCAGTCGGCCGATTCCGGCACGTCGGTCTGCTCGCCCCAGGTCTGCGGACTCGACGGCGGCAGGTCGCAGTACCAGTCGTAGAAGGACAGCAGCGTGCCGCCGATGAGGCTCAAATAGCGCGCACCGGAGGCATAGGAGACCATCGACATGGCCGGGATTGGTGAGAAGCCTACGACCCTGTCAGGACCGAAGGCCTTGACCGTATGCACGTTAGCGGCGGCGATGATCTCAACGGCCTCCGCCCAGGTCGAGCGCACGAAGCCGCCGCGCCCGCGCATCGCCTTGTACGATTTCGCCGCCTTTTGATCATCGACGATCGAGGCCCAGGCCTCCACCGGCGCAAGCGTCTTGCGCGCCTCGCGCCAGGCCTTGACCAGACGGCCGCGCACCATCGGATATTTGATGCGGCTGGCGCTATAGAGATACCAGCTATAGGAAGCGCCACGCGAGCAGCCCCGCGGCTCGTGGTTGGGCATGCCGGGCCGCGTGCGCGGATAGTCCGTCTGCTGTGTTTCCCAGGTGACGACGCCACTCTTGACGTAGATCTTCCACGAGCACGAACCGGTGCAGTTCACGCCGTGAGTGGAACGTACGATCTTGTCGTGCTGCCAGCGCTGTCGGTAGCCCTCCTCCCACATGCGGTCCTCGTCGCGCAACTCGCCATGGCCATCGGCAAAGGTCTCGCGGCGGCGGGACAGGTAAGTCAGGCGTTCCAGGAAGTGGCTCATACGGCTGTTCCTTTTGTCGGCGTCAGTTTTGCGAAGCCTTCTGCTGTGCGGCCCCCTCGCCCATGACCGGGGCGCGCCGCACCTCTGTCAGATAGTTCCACGTCAGTGACACCCAGACGATGCCGTAGAGCAGCATGAAGCAGCTCGAATTGACGCCGAGCCGATCGAGGATGGCACCGAACATGATCGGCAGCAGGAAACCGCCAAGGCCGCCCATCATGCCGACGATGCCGGACACCGCGCCCATGTTTTCCGGAAAGTCGTCGCCGACATATTTGAAGGTCGAGGCCATGCCGCAGGCGAACGCGATGCCGAGCACGAACAGAAGCGCGGTGAAGAACCAGGCCGGCAGGGCTAGGCCGAAGCTCGCCGGGCCGCTGACCGTATGGATGGTCAGCTCGGTCTTCGGATAGGAAAGCAGGAAAAGGCAGATCCAGGCGACCCACAGCACCCACCATGTCACCGCATGCGCGCCGAAGCGGTCGGAAAGCCAGCCGCCGAATGCGCGGAAGACGCCGGCCGGCAAGGCAAAACAGGTCGCCAGCAGCGAGGCCTGCGCGATGGTCAGACCATATTCGGACTTGAAATACTGCGGCATCCAGATCGACAGTGCCGTAAAGCCGCCGAAGACGATGGAATAATACTGGCAGTATTTCCACACTCGCGGATCGCGCAGCACGGCAAGCTGTGACCGCATGGATGGCGAAGTCGCCGTCCGCGCGGTATCCGGCGCCGAGAATATCCAGAAGACTCCGGCCGTCACGACCAGGCCGACTGCATAGACCTTGGGCACCATCTGCCAGCCATAGGCGTTGATAAGCCACGGCGCCACGAACATGTTGAGGGCCGCGCCTACCGTGCCTGCTCCAAAGAAGCCCATGGCGAAGCCGCGCCTTTCCTTGGAAAAGAACCGCGCGACATAGGGCGTGCCTACCGAGAAGGAGGCTCCCACCAGCCCGAGCGCCAAGCCGAGCAGCAGGAAATGCCACAGCGCAGTGGCATAGGAGGAAATCCACACCGGAACGGCGCAGCCGAGAAGCAGTGCCAGCATCAGGCGTCGGCCGCCGAGACGGTCGGTCCAGATGCCAAGCGGCAAGCGGAACAGCGCCCCCGTCAGCACCGGCATGGCGGTCAGAAGACCGAATTCGAGCGAATTGAGCCCGAGTTGCTCGCGGATCGGGATGCCGATCACGCCAAACATCATCCAGACGGCAAAGCAGGCCGTGAAGGCCCACGTGCTGACAACCAATACCGCGGCGCTTCCTCGCCTGGGCATCCAAGCCTCCGGCTCCGATTCCTAGGTTGTTCCGAAAAATATCGCATCGCGATCATCCCAGTTCTTAGCGCAAATGCAAGTACAAACCGGAATCGCCCACCAAACCCAGGTCCCACCGCGTGAGCCCTGCGAGCTCTGTAAGAGGGCCTGGGACTCCTGATGACGATGCACGCAGCAATCGACAACGGAGCTCTGAATGATGCCGGAAGACCAGATACACATCGTCATGGGTCACGCAACCGGCGCCATGCGCCGATCAAAAACGTCGAGAAATTTCGCCAGAATTCAATCAAGCCGACCTGAAGCGCCAAATACAAGATGGCGACCTGCCGGTGCTGCATCAGCGATCCTGCAGATTCGAAATAGATCACGCTGGCTACAAATATCCCATTTTCGCCTTCGCCGATCGCGAGGGGCAATGGCGCATCAATCGCATCCGGCGGTCTCGAAACGGAGAACCTTGGGGAGCTTGCAGCTCGCATCCTATAGCGCGGAGCAGGTGTTCCCACGATTGACGCGTCAACCCACCAAGGCAAGGATGCGTTCCGGCGAACGCGGCAGGTCCGTCAGTTCGGCGCCCAGCGCATGATTGACGGGGTTGCCGCCGCAACCGGAATGGTCGCTACCTCGCCGACGGCTTTTGCGAGCCGGGACAGGCCCTCGGCAGATGTTATCGTTTCATGATGCGGGTTGTTCATCTCCGTTCTCCGCAATCTGTGCCTCCCGGCCGAAACCGGGAGGCGGACCGCAGTGTTGAGGGTGAAAAATCGCAACGGTCAGGCAGCTTTGCGAGGACGTTCGGTATCCTGCGCGATCTGCTTACTGACTGCCGACGCATCGCCAGAGCCGATGGTGATGCGACGCGGCTTCAGCTCTTCGGGAATCTCACGCACTATGTCGATTGTAAGCAGGCCATTGTCGAGGTTCGCCGCCACAATCTTCATGTGGTCGGCCAGCTTGAAGGTCTGACGGAAACTGCGGTAGGCGAGGCCCTGGTGCAACAACTGCCCGCCGGTCGGTTCATCGCTCTTCTGGCCAACGACAACCAACTCGGGGCCGTGCTGGGTGAGCTCAACTTCTTCTGTGCTGAAGCCCGCAATCGCCATGGTGATACGGTAGTCGTTCTCGCCGACCTTCTCGATGTTGTAGGGCGGCCAGTCGGCCCGAGTGCTACTGTCGAGCATATCGAAGAGGCGGTCGAAACCGACCGTGGTGCGGTAGAGAGAGTCAAAGGTTCTCATAGCCATATTCTCCTTGAGCAACATGGGTATAAGGGACGCCGCCCCATGCGGCGCCGCCAGTTTGCCGAGCCAAACGGCCTCGACGGCGAGGAATTAGGAACGGCGGAAATTTGGTTCAAGAGCCCTATTCAAAAAAATTGGCTGAGGATCCGCAGGCCCGTCCATCCTTTCGTCACCGAAAGAGTGCCGAGATGTCACGGTCCCCCTCAAAGATGTTTGCCACCTTCAGGAACTCACCCTGAGACGATAGAAAATCACCTCTTTGCGGCCGTACTCTCTGCCGATTGGAACGCCGCATAAATCGCGCCGAGGCGGATAAGAAATCTAAGCATGGAATCTCTCCGTCGACAGGATCAACAGGCCGGCATCAAGATAGTTCCAAGGTTTGCGAGCTGGGACTATTTTGCCGCCTCGCCCATTGTCCAACCACGGGCGTCGAGCTTTGGCATCGCGCGGCCATCACCCTTCCTGTCTGTGATCGCCTTCGTCGTTCAATCCAGGTATCAGATGCGCTTCACCGGACAACCATTTGTCCTTGTTCAGCAAGCCAGCGTCTTCGAGCGCGTCGATGTCAGGCAGATCACGCAGCGTGTTGAACCCGAAATGGGTCAGGAATGTCTTTGTCGTTACACAAGTGTGGGGTGCCCCGGGGGTAGGGCTGCGCGGACCCGATGCGATGAAGCCCGCACCGCGCAGATGGCCGATCAGGTCGCGGCTTATCTCGCGGCCGAAGAACGACGATAATTCACCGCGGGTCACCGGCTGGTGTGGAACGCATAAAGTGCGCCCGAACGGCTTAGGCCGGAAAGACCTTTCCAACGAAATGGCGCGCCTGCATGGCAAGTGAAGCGGAGTTCGTGCACCGCGAAAACATCAAGCACTTCGAAAAGAGGCTGGAAACCGAGACGGACCCGGCAGCCCGGAGTGTGCTTTTGAGGTTGCCGGATGAGGAACGGACGAAGCTCTCGCAGATTGAGACTCGGACGCGTCAGCCCCATAAGTCCCATCAAATCCAGCGCTAGACGCAACGGCTCAGGCCCTGGGGGAATGGTCTGTCAAATATCTAATCGCTCCATATGCGCGAACCATCTACGCGGCGAGGAAGACTTGCGGCACGCGTCACTGCAGGATTTCAGAGAGCTAATGCAGCCCGAGCCTGAATAGCTCAAGGCTGCTGCGTTTTGGTTCCCGACGTTAACCGACCTTGCGAAACTGCGTGCGCGGTCGCCCGCCTTCAAGCAGTTCGGCTTCGGTGTTACGTCCCGACTCGAACAGATTTACGAGC
Source organism: Mesorhizobium sp. Root102 (assembly GCF_001425625.1). Classification (GTDB taxonomy): domain Bacteria; phylum Pseudomonadota; class Alphaproteobacteria; order Rhizobiales; family Rhizobiaceae; genus Mesorhizobium. The sequence continues at coordinate 98,245 of NZ_LMCP01000005.1, forward strand.
CTTGTGGCGATATCCTCCGCCTCGGGAGACCTTGGCTGGCATTGATCCTCGGCACGGAGGACGTCGAAAACTCGCTTTTGCAAGTCGAGGTCAGAGGGATAGAACCCCGCCGCCTGTAGGAGTGACCTGTGCATCTCTGTGCCTCCAGAAGGGCGAGAGTGCGGTCTACGCTCCCAAGCAACGGAGCCCATACAATGGCCGCTGACCTTCGTACTATGGGCCGCAATTGCGGGCGTGGCATTGTCATTTGACATAGCGTTGCAAAAAAAGGCGATGGCTGAGCATCGAGCGCTCTGTCCGTTTCCGACTAGGAACCAGGCTCGTTCGGGGGCGTTCGCCACCTGAAGGGATTCATTCCACCATGGTTGATGAAAACAAAAGCGCTCTCGATGTATCGGTCGGCATACTCAGCCGTCTAATGACGGAAACCGGCATCACCGAAGCGCAAGCCCGTGAACTCATTGCACTACTCGGGCTGAATTGGTCATCGCTGTTGCGAGAGGCGCGGCTCCTGAAGCGGTGACTGCCCTAGTATCGTAGACCCACACCTCGACAAGCCGAACCTAATATCGCCAAGCAGCTTGTTTCATGCATGAGAACACGCGGTGTCAATTTTCTCGATCAAGGGATCGCCAACAACATCCCTGAGACGACAACGGCAGACGTCATCTCCGTCGACGAACTCACGCATAAGCTGATCGCCGCCGCAAAGGCGCACGGCATCAAGCGAGACGAGATCGACGAGGATGTCGACAGCCTCTATCGCACCATCCCCGACGCGATTGTGCACTACGACCCTGGCCTGCCTGAATAGCCTTGCGACTGCGGTTGTGCCGAGGAATACATTCCTCCGTTGCGGCGATCCCTCTCACGGAGATTGCCATGCCTCAGAAGACCCTCGCCGATACCCTTGCCGCCCGCGAAAGCATCCACATCAACTGCGGGCACCCGGTGTGCTGCAGATCAACCAAGCTCGATATCCAGGCGCTGATAGACCGCCTCGGGCCTGACCACGGTTCGATGCACCAGGATCTTGTCGGGCTGTTCGGCTGCTCCAGTTGCAAATTAGCCGACCGTGAGCGGCGTCCGGTGTTTTTCACATGCATTCCTGACTACGAAGGCCAGCAGCGGGAGCGCAACCGCGACTGGAAGCCGGCGTTCGATCGAGGATAGCGATTGACGGGAACATTAGCCGTCTCTGAAAGTTTGTGCCTGGCAGCTGGCGGTGCCTCCATTGCCTGCTGAAGATCGGGGGCAACCCTGATCGGCCCGCGCTCTCCGCCAGAGGCGCGGGCTTTCGAACCAAAGAGGAAGAGATGCCTGAAACGCCGGCTACAACCTACGTCGTGAGGGTGTTCGAGAAACCGCATTGGCGGACTGTGCTCACGACCAACGACAAGACCAAGGCGCTGGCTTTGGCGAAAGAGATTGGTGACAAGGTACGGGTCGACACAATTACGCCGAAGCCGGAGGAGCGCTAGAGGGCTCGGCGCAGTCGGCGACATAGCCGGTGATAGATCGGCGAGCTTTGAAGGTCACGGGCTGCGTGGGTGAACAGCAGCACGAAAAACAAAACCACAACTGCAGACACAAACCCGGTAACGAGAGCCATACAAGGGAACGACGCCGCCGTCGGGAAGTTCCGCGCTGAACGAGCGCCTTCTTCCGACGCCGGGTTGAGGCGACCATGGAGTATATGATCAGCATGCTTGACGCGATGGATGGTGACCCCGATCTTGAACCTGACCTGTCGAAGAACAACACGACCGAGAGGCTGTACCGCTGAGGGCGTCACGGCCCTTCCTCTTGGCCGAAGTCCAACGGCGATACCGAAAAACTCACCGTTGATTGGCAACAGAGACCGGCGGACGACCCGCCGGTTTTCATTTGGTTCGATCGCTGCTTGGCAGGACATGAGACCTCGGCGCCAAGCGTGCTCCCCGAAGGGAGCGCTTGAACGATTTGAGCGAATAAGGGCAGTGGGCACGGCCCTTGGCCTGCAGGCGGCTGGCGCCAAGACGCGGGAGAAGTCGGCGGCGTAGAACACTGCGACCAATGTGCGACCAATGAATGGAGATAAGGGCAAGGTTGGGGAGATTATGATCGCATCATCGCCGAGGAGAACAACAATTCGTGGGTAGCCAGATCGTGGGGCCGATGCTGGCGGCTGCCTTGGCCTATTTCGAGGCCCAGCCATGAATATCACCAGACGTTCCGCGCTTAGTCGCAGGAAACCCTTGGAAATCAACGGAAGCAGTTTGCAACATAGCGCGAGGGCGATTTGGCACCACGGTCCGCCGATCAATGCATTGACTTTATTGGTCAATTTTGTGGTACCGTTGGCTGGGATCGAACCAGCGACCTCCGGATCCACAATCCGGCGCTCTAACCATCTGAGCTACAACGGCACGTTTGCCTGAGCGGGAGCGAAACAGAAACTCGTCCCGACCTGTCGTTCGGCGATGCGTCCTTACGGGCTTCTGGATTCTAATTCAAGGCTTTTGGAAAGCAAAGGTCACTTCCCCACATCGGCGCGGCATTTGCCTGGCAAAAAGAGGGCACAAGACAAGAACTGGGCACCAGACAAAGAAAAAGGCCGGCGGGAGGAGGTGCCGGCCTTTTCCTGTTACGAGCCAGCGGGAGGAGGTGCTGGCTGGTCACCCCGGGGAGCAGAGGGAGGAGGTTCCACCCGCCGGGTATTCCTTGATGGCTACCATCATACGCCTGATCGTTTTTAAGAAAATGCGACCTTTTGTTGCATCTTCGGATCATGCGTAAATGTTAGGCAACCTTGATTTCCTTCATCGCCTTCTCGAAGGCGGTCTTGATCGGCTTGGAGACGTCCTCGGCTGCCTTGGAGGCGACGGCCTGGAAGTCCTTGGCCTGCTCGACGGTCGCTTCGACGCGCTTGCGCAGGAAGGCGGTCTGCAGCTCGACGACTTCCGACAGCGACTTGGCGCCGATCAGGGCTTCGAGATGGGAGAAGCCGGCCTCGGCATTGGCGCGCAAAGCGGAGATGGTCTTGAGCGACAGGTCGCTGGAAACGGTCTTGGCGGTCTCGAAGGTCGACTCCAGAGCCTTCTGGGTCTCCTCGGCACCGGTCTTCAGCTTGGCATAGGCTTCCTTCGACTGCTCAACGCCCTTTTCAGCGAAAGCGCGCATCTGGTCGGTGGCCTTGGAAGCGTCGAAGCTCGGGAATTCAACGTTTTCGATCGTCTCGGCGGTTTTGGTCCTGGACATTTTCCATCCTTTTCAGCGGCGGCGGCTTTGACAGAAGGCCGTCTCGTTCATGTATGATGGCAATATAAAGGCAAATTTTGTGCATTGCAATATCTTTGTTGCAGTGCACCATAAATTTCTTTTGGGCCGTTAACCAAGAGCCCAGATTCCAGCCTTTGCACGTTCTGGCTTGTGGACCTTCGCGCCTCCGGCTTTTATTAACAAAGCGTTAACTGCAAATTCGCCGCTCCGTGAGGGTTCGCCAAGCGCATGCCGTCCGAATATTCCTTCCTCGACGTCGCCGTACTCGACGCGGTCCGCCAGCGCTTTGCCGCTGGCGACGCGATCGCGATCCTGTCGGCGGATCTGGAGCAGGTGATCTGGGCCAATGGACCAGGCGCCGCGGTGTTCGGCTATCCCGACATCGAGGCGATCATCGGCGCCTCGGCGCAGTTGCCCTTGATCGCTAGGCGCCAGATCATGGCGACCAGCGGATTTCCCGAGATCGGCAGCGACCGCGCCATCATGGTCCGGCTGGCGACCGGCATGACCAGCCGCGCCGTCGGCTTCCTGGCCAATGCGGTGACCATGCCGGATGCCGAAAAAGCCATCATGCTGGCCGTGCCGGCGGCGCAGACGGGTTCGCGCAGTGCCGGCGAAATCGCCGCTCGCGCCATCAGCGGCTTCACCGAGGATGGCCATTTCATCGCCTTTGTCGACGCCGGCGGCACTATCGAGGCGGCCTCGGAAGGATTTTCGGCACTGGGCATCTTGCCGGAGACGCTGGCCGCGCTCGTCGCCGACGTCGCGGCCGAGAGCGACCGCATCGTCAAGCGCCTCGTCCCCGGCCGCATGGTCTCCTATCCGGCAGGGCTGGCAAGATTGACCGAGGAGCGGCATCTGCTGGTGGTGATCGACGAGGACCAGCTCGACGATAAAGCCGCTGCCGACGACAGCGTCGTGGAACCACAGCAGCCAGCCCCAACCGAGACCGCAGCTCCGGAAAGCACGATCGCCCAGCCGGAACCGGATCAGGACAACAGACCGGCAGTCGACAGCGAACACGCGACTGCCGCAGTGGACGAATCGAGCGTTGCACAAGCCACCGAGACCAAATCGGTGCCTGCCGAGCCTGGGAATGTCTATCCAGACGAGCGACCCGCGGAGACTGCGGACAACGACCCAGGGAGTGCCGGCGGCACGCCGGCGCAGCATGATCACTGGTACTTCAATGCCGGTGAGGATGATGCACAACGAACCGACCGGCCAGCCGCAACCGAGCCCGTTGAGCCTCCCAGCACCGCCGCGGAGGTCGCAGCGGAAAATCCGATGCAGGACGACACGAAGACCGCCGCGCCTCTCGAACGCCCGGTGGCGCGGTCGATCGACCGCACGGCGGCGCCGGTACGCTTCGTCTGGCGCACCGATGCCGAGGGCAGGTTCAGTGCGCTGTCGCAGGAATTCGCCGACATCGTCGGCAAGCCGGCGGCCGACGTGATCGGCCGCCGCTTCAGGGATGTCGCGGCCACCTTCGGGCTCGACCCCTCCGGCGAGATATCCGGCCTCCTGGAACGGCGCGATACCTGGTCCGGGCGCTCCGTGCTGTGGCCGGTCGTCGGCACCGACTTGAAGATACCTGTCGACCTAGCGGCCCTGCCTGTCTATGGCCGCAGCCGCGCCTTCGAGGGTTTCCGTGGCTTCGGCGTCGCCCGCCCCAGCGATGCGGTCGTCGATCCGGAAGCGATCGGCATGGCGCTGGTGCCCAATGGCAAGGCGCCGGTGCCGCAAGCCGTCGAACCCGAGCCCGAGCAGCCGAAGGCCGAGCAGCCTCAGGCATTGGATCCATTCAAAGGTGAGGTGCCGGCGCTGACCATCGTGCCGAAACCGGAGCGGCGCTTTGCCGACAAGGTGATCCGGCTGGCCGAGCATCGCCAGCCAGCCAACGACAAGGGCCTGTCGACGCTGGAACGCAGCGCGTTTCGCGAGATCGGCGAACGACTGAAGAAGGACAGCGCCCCGGTCGAGCCGGCAGAGACCCAGAAGCCCAGCCTCGAAAGCTTCGGGGAGGCTACGATCGAGACGTCTGCCGAACCTTTGGCGGAAACAGCGGAGGCCGAGGCTCCGGTCGAGGCGGCTGGCGACCTTACGCATGCCGGCGATATCCCCGCGGCAGAGCCCGAGGACGAACCGGTCGAGCCATCCGAGACCGATGCCGAAGACGAGCAGGATCTGGCGCGGCTTGACGGCGGTCGCCCGGACAAAGCGGTTCATGAGGGACCCACTGGACCGAATGTGACGGGCTCGTTGCTCGACTATGCCGGCCATGATGACGAAAGCGGTCCGGTCGCGGACAACAATGACGCGGCCTCTGTTTCCGAGCCGGTGACGGCGGAAACAGAAATCACCATGCCCGTCACGGCTGGCGAAGGGCCGGCTGGCGCTGATGCGACACATGACGCCGTCGATGACGACAGCATGACCTCAGCGGATTTTCGCGATGCCGAGGATAGTGAAGATTGGGCGCAGCCCGACGCGGAAGGCGCGGCGCCTGACGAGGAGGCGGCTGCATCCGTCGAAGAAACCACCAGCGCAAGCGACGCCGTCGCGGCACGCGTGGAGCGCCCTCGCCTGCAGGTGCCGCCGCTCAAGACAGAAGGCTTCGTGCCGTCGGCGTTTTCCGCCGGAGATGAACACAAGGCTCCGGACACCTTGCTGCTCGGCAGGCTGCCGGTGCCCCTGCTCATCCATTCCGGTGACCAGTTGCACTATGCGAACGAGGAATTCCTCAATCTGACCGGCTATGAGGCGCTCGATGACCTGACGGACGCCGGCGGCCTCGGCGCGCTGTTTGCCGACCCCTATGCCGACGACGGCGCTACCGACGGCACCGATCATGCGCTGCGGTTGAAGACGCGTGACGGACAGGAATTCCCGATCGAGGCCATCTTGCGCTCGGTTCCCTGGCGCGACGGCAAGGCTCTGATGCTGGTCGTGCGCCGCTCCGGCGAGGACGACGCACCGGCGGCCCTACATTCGGTTGGCGACGAACAGACGCAGCCCGACATTCCCGAGTTGAAGGCCCGCATCGCCGAGATGCGCACCATCATCGACACCGCCACCGACGGCGTCGTGCTGATCGGGCGTGACGGCACCATCCGCTCGATCAGCCGCCCGGCCGAAGCGCTGTTCGGCTTCGACAGCGACGACGTGACCGGTAAGCCGTTCGCCTCTCTGTTCGCGATCGAAAGCCAGCGCGCGGCGCGCGACTATCTCAACGGACTGTCCGAGCCCGGCGTGGCGAGCGTCATGAATGACGGCCGCGAGGTGATCGGGCGCGAGGCGCAGGGGCGCTTCATTCCGCTGTTCATGACCATCGGCCGACTGCCCAACGACAGCGGCTTCTGTGCAGTCGTGCGCGACATCACGCAGTGGAAGCGGGCCGAGGAGGATTTGACGCAAGCGCGTGCGGTGGCCGAGCGCGCGTCTTCGCAGAAGACCGATTTCCTCGCGCGCATCAGCCATGAGATCCGCACGCCCCTCAACGCCATCATCGGCTTTTCCGAACTAATGATCGACGAGAAGTTCGGACCTGTCGCCAATGACCGCTACCGCGACTATCTGCGCGACATCAACCGCTCGGGCAATCATGTGCTCGACCTGGTCAACGACCTGCTCGACATCTCGAAGATCGAAGCCGGCCAGCAGGAGATGGCCTACGAGGCGGTTTCGCTCAACGACACGCTGGCCGAGACAGTGGCGATGATGCAGCCACAGGCCAACCGCGAACGCGTCATCATCCGTTCCAGCTTCGCATCGCGGCTGCCGGAAGTGGTGGCCGACCTGCGCAGCGTGCGCCAGATCGCGCTCAACATCCTGTCGAATGCCATCCGTTACACCCAGGCCGGCGGCCAGGTGATCGTCTCGACCGCCTATGAGACGTCGGGCGACGTTGTCATGCGGGTGCGCGACACCGGCATCGGCATGAGCCAGGCCGAAATCGAGCAGGCGCTGAAGCCGTTCAAGCAGATCAACGCGCTGAAGCGTGGGCGTGGCGACGGCACGGGCCTTGGACTGCCACTGACTAAGGCGATGGTGGAAGCCAACCGCGCCCGGTTCACCATCAACTCGACACCGGGGGAAGGCACCCTGGTCGAAGTCGCGTTTCCGTCGACCCGTGTGCTCGCGGAATAGGCCAGCCCTTTCCACAGCTCAGCCTCTTTTGTTTGGCGCAATTCCGAACGGAAAACCGCTATGCACTTTTCCTGGAATTGCTCCGGTAAAAGAAAAGGCGCCCAAAGGACGCCTTAAGAGATGGGATTGCTGTCACAACGGGGGCTTGAGCGAATTCGGATCCTCCGGGGGCTGAGGAACGGGATTTCTCCCTCAAGTTGTATGCGACTATCGACGCCGGACCTTAACAACTCCTTACCGGGCAGCCAAAAAATTTACGAATGTGTACCACTCGTGAAATCTAGGTAAATTCTACCGACATATTTGGTTAACCATGCCCGAGAGTCTTTTTCATGGATGTCGTTGTCTCAAAACCGGAGCCACATTTGAGCGACATGAAGTAGCAGCTACTCGGCCAATTGCGGCAGGTTCTTGAACAGCTCCAGCGCCTCTGGATTGGCGAGCGCCTCCTTGTTCTTGATGGCGCGGCCGTGCACGACGTCGCGCACCGCAAGCTCGGTGATCTTGCCCGACTTGGTGCGCGGGATGTCGGTGACGGCGACGATCCTGGCCGGCACGTGGCGCGGGCTTGCGCCGCCGCGGATCTTGGCGCGAATGCGTTTTTCGAGTTCCTCGTCGAGTTGCACGCCGGCGGCCAGCCGCACGAACAGCACGACGCGCACGTCATTGTCGAAGTCCTGGCCGATGCACAGCGCTTCCAGGATCTCCGGCATCTGTTCGACCTGGTTGTAGATCTCCGCCGTGCCGATGCGCACGCCGCCTGGGTTGAGCGTGGCGTCGGAGCGGCCATGGATGATCAGGCCGCCATGCGCGGTCCATTCGGCGAAATCGCCGTGACACCAGACATTGTCGAAGCGCTCGAAATAGGCCGCCCGGTACTTCTTGCCCTCGGGGTCGTTCCAGAAGCCGATCGGCATCGCCGGAAAGGCCTTGGTGCAGACCAGTTCGCCCTTCTCCTGTCGGATCGGCCTGCCGTCGTCGTCCCAGACATCGACTGCAAGGCCGAGGCCGGGTCCCTGGATCTCGCCGGTCCAGACCGGCTGCGTGGGCACGCCGAGCACGAAGCAGGAGACGATGTCGGTGCCGCCGGAAACCGAGGCCAGATGCACATCCTTCTTGATGCCGTCATAGACGAAGCGGAAATCCTCCGGCGACAGCGGTGACCCGGTGGAAGAAATCGCACGCACGCTCGACAGATCATGCGTGCGGATCGGCTTGAGACCGGCCTTGCGCACGGAATCGATGAATTTGGCCGAGGTGCCGAAAAAGGTCATCTTCTCGGCATCGGCGAAGTCGAACAGCACATTGCCGTCGGGGTAGAAGGGCGAGCCGTCATAGAGCAGCAGCGTCGCACCCGAAGCGAGCCCCGACACCAGCCAGTTCCACATCATCCAGCCGCAGGTGGTGAAGTAGAAGAAGCGGTCACCGTCGGTGAGACCGGCATGCAGCCGGTGTTCCTTGACGTGCTGGATCAACGTGCCGCCGGCCGAATGGACGATGCATTTGGGAATGCCGGTCGTTCCCGACGAGAACAGGATGTAGAGCGGATGCAAAAACGGCAGCGGCTCGAAGGCAACGGGCTTGCCGGCGAAGGGCGACAGCGCTTCTTCCAGCGCCACCGCCTTGTCGACGGTAGCAGCGACATCGCTCGATGTGCCGAGATAGTCGACGACCAGGATCTTGCGGACAGTGCCGAGCTTGGCCGCGACCGCGGCGATCTTGTCGGCGACCTCGATCGCCTTGCCGTTGTACCAGTAGCCATCCGGCGCGATGAAGACGACGGGCTCGATCTGACCGAAACGGTCGAGCACGCCCTGCTCGCCGAAATCGGGAGAGCAGGACGACCAGACGGCGCCGATCGAGGCGGCGGCCAGCATGGCGGCAATCGTCTCCGGCATGTTGGGCATCATCGCCGCAATGCGGTCGCCCTTTTTCACCTTGAGCGACAGGAAAAGCTGCTGCAAACGCGAGGTCAGCGCATGCAACTCGCTCCACGACAGCCGGCGTTCGACCTTGTCCTCGCCACGAAACACGATGGCCTCACTGGCGCCGGTCTTCCTCAGCAGATTCTCGGCGAAATTCAGCGTGGCATTAGGGAAGAAGGAGGCACCGGGCATCTTGTCGCCGTCGACCAGCACGGACTCGCTCCCATTGGTCCCCTTGTCGCCGACGATACCGCAGAAATCCCAGACCAGGCCCCAGAACCCTTCTCGATCCTCTACCGACCAGCCGTGAAGCTGTGAATACGAAGAAAACGTTACGCCGGCTTTCACAGCGGCGGCCTTGGTGAAAGCGGTCAAGGGTGCTGCATCAATCTGGTCTTGTGTCGGGGTCCAGAGCGGTACTTCGGCAGCCATGATGGTTCCTCCACGGTCGCCATCGCTTATGCATATCGCAGCGCAGCAGAGCAAGATTTTGTTCGGTCAATGCGACCAGATGTGCGCAAATGCCATCGCCGAGCCATAAAGACTTGAAATGCCTCAGCCCTAAGTCGTAGTGACGACTGGACGTCGTGGTGACGACTGGGGTTACACCCGTCGGGCGATTTGTCGGAATGGAAGCATACGGGGCGATATGCCATCATCTTTGATCCGGCGCGGGGTATGGACGATCGGCGCTGCCGGTATCGTCATCGCGCTGGTGGTTGCCGCCCTGCCGCTGATCGCCTCCACCCGTATCGTGCGCGACCGCATCGCCTGGGAAATGAGTGCGTGGAGCGGCTTCCGGGTCGCCATCGAAGGTTCGCCGCGCATCGAGGTCTGGCCGACATTCCGGGCCATCCTGACCGATGTGACGCTTTCACAATGGACCGACACCGAGGCGCCACCGGTCGTCGAGGCAGAACGGGTCGAGGTCGACCTTTCCGCCATGGCGGCGCTGCGCGGCGACGTGGTGTTTTCGACGGCGCGGCTGGTGCGGCCGACGATCCGGGTTCAGCGCACGCCAGCCGGCCTCTTCCTGCCCGCCGTCCCGACCGGCGGGCGCATCACGCGCTCCATCGATGCGGCGCGCGGCGTGGTCAATGCCGACCCCGCCAAGCCGGACCTCGATAAGCTGCCGGCCGACACCTTCGGCACGGTGGAGTTCCGCGACGGCCGCATGGTGGCCTCCATCGCCGGCAAGGACGTCGAAATCCTGAGCAGTTTGACCGGCCAGGCGAATTGGGCGGCGATGAACAGCAATGCGACGCTGTCGGCCACAGGGATCTGGCGCGGTGAAAGCGTTGCGCTGGACGTCGCCTCGGCGAAACCGCTTGTGCTGTTTGCCGGCGGTACGGCGCCGCTCACGCTGTCCTTCAAGGCGGCACCCGCCACCTTCTCGTTCGACGGCACGGCCAGCATGTCCGAAAACACCTATTTCGACGGCCAGGCGAAATTCTCGGCACCCTCGCTGCGGCGTGTCCTGGAATGGTCGCAGGCCGGCATCGCTCCGGGCGCTGCCATCGGCTCGGTCGGCATTTCGAGCAAGATCACGGCGACGGGCGGGCGCGTCAAGTTCGACAACACGGCCATTGCCCTGGACAACAATCCGGGAATGGGTGCGCTGGACCTCTCGCTCGGCGAGGCACAGCCGGTGATCTCCGGCACGCTCGCCTTCGACACGCTCGATCTCAGATCGTTCCTCTCCGCCTTCACGCCGCTGGCGCCGACCGGAGGGGCGGGACCCGGCGAAATCGACACAAGTTTCGCCGACAAGATCAACCTTGATCTCAGGTTGTCGGCAGCGCACGCCACGGCGGGGCCTATCCAACTCGCCGATGTCGCCGCCACCGCACAGGTCAAGGATGGTCTTTCCGCCTTCGATATTTCCGATGCCTCGGCCTTCGGCGGCAACATCCAGACCAGCCTTCGTTTCGACCGCAAGCCGGAAGGTACGCAGGTCGAAATCCGGCTGCTGGCGTCCGACATCGACGGCGGTGCTTTCGGCACGGCGGCAGGCATGACCCGGCTGGTGCCGGTCGGCACGGGGACCGTCTCGGTGATCCTCAAGGGACCGGGCAGAACCTGGGACTCCATCTTTGACAATGCCGACGGCTCGGTTTCGGCGACCTTCGGGCCAGGTGCGTTGAGCAAGCTCAACCTGCCGGCCTTCCTCAAACATACCGAGCAAGGCGGCTTCTTCGCGCTTGACGACGTCTCCGACGGAACGTTGCCGATCGACGGCGCCGAGATCAAGGCCAGCATTTCGAAGGGCGTGGCACGGATCGACAAGGCCGAGGCCAATTCGGCGAAGTACAAGATCTGGCTGTCGGGCATCGCCTCCTACGCCGGACGAGGACTGGCATTGTCCGGTGGTGTCATTCAGGCGGACCAGGCGGCAACACAGACCAATGGTCAGCAAGGCCCCAACCAGTCCTCGTTCTTCGTCGGCGGGACATGGAGCACGCCGTTCATTTCCCCGATCAGCCGCGGCGTTTCGGGGGAATAGGCCCGCCGCGCTTTCAATCTTCAGCCGCGCTGTGCGGCCTGCTCGTCGAGCTGGCGCTGCACCTCACGGCGCTTGTTGGCAAGCGAGGCGATGATGACGCCAATCGCCACAACGGCGATCAGGATGGTGCAGGCGGCGTTGATCTCCGGCGTCACGCCGAGGCGAACCTGGCTGTAGATCTTCATCGGCAGCGTCGTGGCGCCCGGCCCGGAGGTGAAGCTGGCGATGACCAGATCGTCGAGCGACAGAGTGAAGGCCAGCATCCAGCCGGACACGATGGCCGGCATGATGACCGGCAGCGTGATCTGGAAAAAGGTCTTCACCGGCGTTGCGCCCAGATCCATCGCGGCTTCCTCGAGCGAGCGGTCGAAGGTGATGAGGCGCGACTGCACGACGACGGCGACGAAGCACATGGTCAGCGTGATGTGGGCGAGGGTCACGGTGAGGAAGCCGCGGTCGAGGCCGACCGCGACGAAGAGCAGCAGCAGCGACAGGCCGGTGATGACTTCCGGCATGACCAGCGGTGCAAAGACCATGCCTGAAAACAGCACCCTGCCCCTGAAGCGCGTGTAGCGGGTCAAGGTGAGCGCAGCCAGAGTGCCCAGCACCGTCGCAACGGTGGCCGAGATCAGGCCAACACGCGCCGTCACCCAGGTCGCGTCCATGAGGCCCTGGTTGTGGAACAGCGAGACGTACCATTTGGTCGAGAAACCGCCCCAGACCGTGACCAGTTTCGACTCGTTGAAGGAGAAGACGATGAGCAGCACGATCGGCAAATAGAGAAAGGCAAAGCCAAGCACGATCGAGGTGATGTTGAAGCGACTCCAGGTGGTGTTCATGCGGTCACCTGTCCATTTCTTGAGCGCGCGCCTGAGCCCGCTGGAAGAGCATGATCGGCACGATCAGCAGCAACAGCAGGATGACGGCCACGGCCGACGATACAGGCCAGTCGCGATTGGCGAAGAACTCGTTCCACAGCGTCTTGCCGATCATCAGCGTCTGCGACCCGCCAAGCAGATCGGGAATGACGAATTCGCCGACGGCCGGAATGAACACCAGCAGACAGCCGGCGATGACACCGGGCAGCGACAGCGGGAAGGTGATCTTCCAGAAAGCGCCGGTTGGCGGACAGCCGAGATCCTTGGCTGCCTCGATCAGCGAATAATCCATCTTCTCAAGAGCGGAATACAGCGGCAGCACCATGAACGGCAGGTAGGAATAAACGATACCGATGAAGATCGCCGTGTAGGTGTTGAGGATGATCAGCGGCTGGTGAATGACCCCAGTGGCGAGCAGCAGCTGATTGAGCAGCCCTTCGGGCTTGAGAATGCCGATCCAGGCGTAGACGCGGATCAGGAACGAGGTCCAGAATGGCAGGATCACCAGCATCAGCAAGGTTGGGCGGATCGTCGCCGGCGCGCGCGCCATGCCGTAGGCGATCGGATAGCCGACGAGCAATGTCAGGACCGTCGAGATCGCGGCGATGATGACGCTGGTCACATAGGCGTTGAAGTAGAGCGCGTCCTGCGTCAGCCAGGTGTAGTTGTCGAGACTGAGTTGCTTCAGCTGAGCAATGAACCCGGAAATGCCGCCGCTGAAATCGAGTGCCGGCGTATAGGGCGGAATGGCGATCGCCGTTTGCGACAGTGAAATCTTGAAGACGATGACGAACGGAATGAGGAAGAAGAACAGCAGCCAGACATAGGGGACGATGATGACCAGGCGGCCAAAGAAGGCCGCGCCCAGCCTGGCGAGGGCGGATCCGCCGGCATTGGTAGCCGGGGCTGATGCGGTGGTGACGGCGGCGCTCGACATGGTCGCCCCCTACCGCGTCAGCACGACGCCGGCGTCGGGCCGGAAGGAAACCCAGGCGCGGTCGTTCCAGCTCAACGGATCCTCGGTGATGCGGGCCGCGTTCATGGTGCTCGCACGCACCACCTGGCCGTCGTCCAGCCTGACATGATAGACGGTCATGTCGCCGAGATAGGCGATGTCGTAGACCTCGCCCTCTATCGCGTTGACCGCCTCGGCCGGCTTCTTCGACGACACCTTGATCTTTTCCGGCCTGATGGCGAAGGTGACGGCCGTCCCAGCGCCGGCGGTGCCGGCATTGTCGGTGCGGATGGTGATGCCATTGCCGGCATCGATGCTGGCGCTGCCGGCCTCGCCACGCGCGATCTTGCCTTCGAACATGTTCACATTGCCGACGAAGCCGGCGACGAAGCGCGACCCCGGCGCCTCGTAGACTTCGGCCGGCGTTGCCACCTGCATCACCTCGCCCTTGTCGATGATGGCGATGCGATCGGCCATCGTCATCGCCTCTTCCTGGTCATGGGTGACGACGACGAAGGTCAGGCCGAGGTTCTGCTGCAGGTCCATCAGTTCGAACTGCGTTTCCTCGCGCAGTTTCTTGTCGAGAGCGCCAAGCGGCTCGTCGAGCAGCAGCACCTTCGGCCGCTTGGCGACCGAGCGGGCGAGTGCGACGCGCTGGCGCTGGCCACCTGACAGCTGATGCGGCTTGCGCTTGGCGAACTGCTCGAGCTTGACCAGCTTCAGCATCTCGGCAACGCGCGACGCGATCTCGGGCTTCGGCATGCCGTCCTGCTTGAGGCCGAAGGCGATGTTGTTCTCGACCGTCATGTGCGGGAACAGCGCATAGGACTGGAACATCATGTTGACCGGCCGCCGGTAGGGCGGGATGCCGCGCAGATCCTGGCCATCGAGCAGGATGCGGCCTGATGTCGGCTCCTCGAAACCGGCGAGCATCCTGAGCAGCGTCGATTTTCCGCAACCGGAGGCGCCGAGCAGAGCGAAGAACTCGCGCTCGAAGATGGTCAGCGACAGATTGTTGACGGCGGTGAAGTCACCGAACTTCTTGGTGACGTTGTCGAACTGGATATATGGCTTGGCGTTCGGGTCGTTCCACGGCGCAAAATCCCTGCGGATGCTGCCAAGCGATTTCATGTCCCACTCCGTCCTGACTCTTGCTTCTTGCCCCAGAAAAGAATGGTCCCGGCAGGTGGCTGCCGGGACCATGTCGATTGCTTATTGGCCAGTGACGATCTTGGTCCAGGTGCGCGTAATGATGCGCTGGGTCTTGGGATCGTACGGCTGGACAGTATAGAGCTTCTGCAAGGTCGCCACGTCCGGATAGATCGCCGGATCGTCCAGGATCGCCTTGTCGACGAACTGCTGCGACGCCTTGTTGCCGTTGGCGTAGAGCACAAAGTTCGACGATTTGGCGATCACTTCAGGCTTCATCATGTAGTTGATAAATTCATGCGCCTCGGTGACATGCTGCGCATCGGCCGGTATCGCCATCTGGTCGAACCATATCTGCGCCCCTTCCTTCGGCACTGCGTAGCCGATTTCGACGCCCTGCTTGGCTTCTTGCGCGCGGTTGCGTGCCTGAAAGACGTCACCCGAGAAGCCGACCGCCAGGCAAATGTCGCCGTTTGCCAGAGCATTGATATATTCGGAGGAGTGGAACTTGCGGATGGAGGGCCGGATCTTAAGCATAACCTCCTCGGCTTTGGCGATATCGTCGGCCGAAGTGCTGTTCGGGTCGAGGCCGAGATATTTCAACGCTGCCGGGATCATGTCGGCCGGCGAATCCAGCACATACACGCCACAGTCCTTCAATTTGGCCAGACTTTCCGGGTTGAAGAACACGTCCCAACTGTCGATCTTGTCGGTGCCGAGCGCTGCCTGCACTTTCTTGATGTTGTAGCCGATGCCGACCGTGCCCCACATGTAGTTGGTCGAATATTCGTTGCCGGGGTCGTATTTGCTGGTTCGCTCCGAAATGACGTCCCACATGTTGGAAAGGTTCGGCAGCTTCGACTTGTCTAGCTTCTGGAACACCCCGGCCTGGATCTGGCGCGCGAGGAAATTGCCGCTGGGCACGACGACGTCGTAGCCGCTGCCGCCGGCAAGCAGCTTGGTTTCAAGGATTTCGTTGGAATCGAAGGTGTCGTAGACGACCTTGATGCCGGTTTCCTTGGTGAAATCATCGATGATCGAACTGTCGATGTAGTCCGACCAGTTGAAGACGTTGACGACGCGGTCTTCGGCGTGACCGCCGACGGTAAAAAGCGTCAGAAATGCCGAGGTTGCCGAAAGCCAGAGCGCTTTGCGGATCATGCTATTCTCCTTTGGTGAGTGTTCCATTGCCGGCTCGTCGCGGACCCCGCGCGACCGGGCATTTGTTTCAGACTATTGAGCTTTCCAAGGGCCGACAAGCGCGAACTGGCGACACCATGCAGGCGGTTCAATGAGCGGCAAGAGATGGCTCTGTGTCCCTGCGGCGGCCTGGGAGGCGTGCCGATACCGTCAGAGGCTTTCGCCGTGGCGGGGGCAGAGATACGACGATATGGTCCGGTCTCGATCTGACCGGCTGGGAGACTTGGCAAGATACGCCTGTCTTGTTGTTGCCGTGGTCTCAGCCTGCCCGCGCGGCTACGAAGTTGTCAATGGCAAAGCTGCACACCGCTTCAATTAGGCGACGGCACGCCGGTGACCCCTGCACGCTCGGGCCGTGTCTGGCGCTTGAACTCAAGACCGATATGGACGAGCAGCGCCGTCACCACCACCGCGCCACCGATGATGGTGCGCGCCGACGGCACCTCGGAATGGATGAGCCAGACCCATATCGGGCCGAGGATCGGCTCGAACGTGCCGAGCAACGCCGCGATGGCCGCCGGGATCAGCCGTGCGCCAGTGGCGAAGAACGCGAGACCAATGCCGAGATTGACCACGCCGAAAGCAAAGAGAAAGCCCATGTCACTGACCGATACAGTGAATGTCGATGCCTGTGAGGCGGCAAAGCCGGCCGCAAGCATGGTGCCGAGACAGGTTGCCGGCGTCATGCGTACGCTGGAAAACCGCCGGGTGATGACGGTCGCGATCGAGAACATGACCGCGATCAACAGCGCCAACCCGTCGCCTATGGGCGAGACGGCGCCATCAAGCGATTCCGACACCATGATGGCGACGCCGGCGATGACGGCGGCAATCGCCACCCAGGTCGTGATACCAACCCTTTCGTGGAACAACGCCCAGGCAAACAGCGCCGCCAGCAACGGCACGCCGGCCTGCATCAACAGGATGTTGGCGACGGTGGTGTAGGCAAGCGCCACAACGAAGGCGGTCGACGCGGTGGCGAAGCAGATCCCGACGGCAAGGCCGGGCAGACCCATGTCACGGAACATTTTCAGCATGCCGCGCCAGCCGTCGCGCCAGACCATGAAGCAGACCAGGAAGGCGGCTGCCCAGATGGAGCGCCAGAAAATAACCGTCCAGCTGTCGCCGGTGGTGATGAAGCGGGCGATGGTGCCGCCGAAACTCCACATCAGCGCCGACAGGAACACCAGCAGGAAGCCGATGCGCTCCTCCCGTTGCGGGACGCTCGATGAAACAAGGATCGGCGATGGTGCGGTGTCGGTCATGGGCGCGACTGTCGGGCTTTTGTGGACGGGACGATGCGCAAGGGACGACGAAAAGATGCTCTGTTCGCGTAACGCAAAGACGCAGGCCGGGGGTGAGCCAGCGACCGGCGACAATTGTGGCACCTTGCCTCGGCGCTACTGGAAGTCGAAGGCGCTCAGGCCCGTCACCATCTCGTCGAGGCCGAGCGGACGCGTCACCGGCGGTTCGGCGCGCGCCAGGCAGCCGACGCGTTCGCAAAGCCGGCAGGCAGGCCCGATAGGCGTCGCCGCTACACTGCCAGCCTTTGCGGTGATTGCCGCACCGGGCAACGCTGCGCCATAGACGATCTCGTCACGAAAGCCGATGTCGCAACCGAGCAGCAGCGCGGTGCGGCGCGGGCGTTCCGAGAACGCGCCTTGCGGCCCTTCCAGCGTGCGGGCGATGCACAGGAACTCGGCGCCGTTGGGCATTTCCACTGCCTCGACGAAGATCTGGCCGGGCTGGGTGAAGGCCACATGCACGGGCAGTTTGGGACAGCCGCCGCCGAAGCGGCTTTGCGGAAAGCCCTGGCTGCCGGCCTTGCGGAAGCGGTTGCCGGCGCTGTCGACCTCCAGCATGAAGAACGGCACGCCTGAGGCACCCTGCCGCTGCAGCATGGTCAGCCGGTTCGCCGCCTGTTCGAAAGAGACCCCGAAGCGCGAACGCAGGACGTCGACGTCATAGCGGGCGCGCACGGCTGCCGCATGAAAGGCCTGATAGGGCATCATCAGCGCATGCGCCGCGTAGCGGCCAAGTTCGAAGCGGGCCAGGCGGCGTGCCTCGTCGGTGGTGAGTTTGAGCGCCTGGATCTCGCCGGCGACCGCGACTGTCATGCGGATCAGACAGGCCTCCATCGCGACTTCGCGCAACTGGTCGAACGGCGACAGGCGTTCGGACAGGAACAGGCGCTGCGAGTGGCGATCGTAACGGCGGCGCCAGTTCGGCATGGTGGCGACCGGCAGCACCTTGACCACGATGCCATATTCGCGCCTCAGCCAGGCCTTCAGCGCGCCGAACAGATCGTCGCCGGGATCGAGGACCGAGGTGAACGCCGCGGCCTCCTCCTCGAGGGCTGCGAAATGGTTCGGCCGGCGCTCGAAAATCTCGTGCACCTCGTCGATCGGCAGGCGGGCGCCGGAAAGCGCCGTCGCGCGACCTTCGCGCGCCAAAAGCGCGTTGAGATCGGACAGGCGCTCGGCCTGCTCGCGATAGGCGCGGAACAGTTTTATCACCGCCGCGGACGCGTTGGGCGCTGCCTCGGCAATCTCGATCAGCTCCTGATCGCCCGGCAGCTCGCCGACCAGCAGAGGATCAGTGAACACCTCCTTCAAGGCGGCGACAGACCCCCTTGCCTCGCCCTGCAACTCGTGTGGGTCGACCTTGTAGACGGACGCCAGTTTCAGGATCAGCTGCACCGTCAGCGGCCGCTGGTTGCGCTCGATCAAGTTGAGATAGGACGGCGAAATGCCGAGGCCCTCGGCCATCGCCATCTGAGTCAGGCCCTTGGCGTTGCGGATGCGGCGGATGCGCGGCCCGGCGAATATTTTCTGGTCAGCCATCGACTGTCCTTGACAGGAATTTACACAAGTTTCGCGGCAACCTCGCTGCGCTGCCCTTTACAATCATGACAAATTTACAATGCGAGTCTGTCAAAGGCAACACAGATTTTCCCTTATATTTCGCCAACTTCCTTGATTTTTCTGGCTCATTTTGCGCCGCAATGTAAATTCAGTCATATCCCGGCGCACAGATGATCAACGCCCGGACACGGTGCAGCAATCTTTCGGAGTGACCCATGACCGATTTTTACAACCTCGTCCCATCGGCGCCTGAAGGTCGCTTTGACGGTATCGAACGGCCCTATTCCGCGGCGGATGTTAAGCGGCTGCGCGGTTCGGTGCAGATTCGCCAGAGCCTCGCCGAAATGGGCGCCAACCGGCTGTGGAAGCTCATCCACGAGGAGGACTTCGTCAACGCGCTCGGCGCCATGTCTGGCAACCAGGCGATGCAGCAGGTGCGCGCCGGATTGAAGGCGATCTATCTGTCGGGCTGGCAGGTTGCCGCCGACGCCAACACGGCTGGCGCGATGTATCCGGACCAGTCGCTCTATCCGGCCAATGCGGCGCCCGAACTGGTCAAGCGCATCAACCGCACGCTGCAGCGCGCCGACCAGATCGAGACGTCCGAAGGCAACGGGCTTTCGGTCGAGACCTGGTTCGCGCCGATCGTCGCCGACGCGGAAGCCGGCTTCGGCGGACCGCTCAACGCATTCGAGATCATGAAGGCCTTCATCGAGGCGGGTGCCGCCGGCGTCCATTATGAGGATCAGCTGGCGTCGGAGAAGAAGTGCGGCCATCTCGGCGGCAAGGTGCTGATCCCGACCGCGGCGCACATCCGCAACCTCAACGCCGCGCGCCTGGCAGCGGACGTGATGGGCACGCCGACCCTGGTCGTCGCGCGCACCGATGCGGAAGCCGCCAAGCTGCTCACCTCCGACATTGACGAACGCGACCAGCCTTTCGTCGACTATAGCGCCGGGCGTACGGTGGAAGGTTTCTACAACGTCAGGAACGGCATCGAGCCCTGCATCGCCCGCGCCATCGCCTATGCGCCTTACGCGGATCTGATCTGGTGCGAGACCTCGAAGCCCGACCTGGCACAGGCCAAGAAATTCGCCGAGGGCGTGCGCAAGCATCACCCCGACAAGCTGCTCGCCTACAATTGCTCGCCATCGTTCAATTGGAAGAAGAACCTCGACGACGCGACGATCGCCAGGTTCCAGAAGGAGCTCGGCGCCATGGGCTACAAGTTCCAGTTCATCACACTCGCCGGCTTCCACCAGCTCAACTATGGCATGTTCGAACTGGCGCGCGGCTACAAGGCACGGCAGATGGCGGCCTATTCCGAGTTGCAGGAGGCGGAATTCGCTGCCGAGGCCGATGGCTACACCGCGACCAAGCACCAGCGCGAGGTCGGCACCGGCTATTTCGACGCCGTGTCGATGGCGATCACCGGCGGCCAGTCGTCGACCACTGCAATGCATGAATCGACCGAGCACGCACAGTTCAAACCAGCCGCAGAATAGCGGATCACAGAAATACAGAGGAAACGCCCAACGGGGCTTGGAACACAAGGAGAAGACCAATGGCATCGATAAGCCGCGTCAAGGAACGCGCCGAGGAACAGTCCACGACGATGAGCGTCGACCAGCAAGCGACGATCCGCATGCTGGCCAACGACCTGCACCGCCTGAACCAGTCGGTGATGAAGGCGGTCGAGGCGGGCGTCTCGGTTGAGCTCGTGCGCTCGGCACGCCACCACGGCGGCGACGGCAACTGGGGCGATCTGCTGATCCCGGTGATCGTCACACAGCAGAGCCACGGCTGATCGAAATCCTTGCAACCTACCCTTCACCTGCGCAGTCTCTGCGCAGGTGAATTTTCTTTTTACGAAATGCACGAATGGACAGTTCAGTACAGTAGCGTTGCTTGGAATGCACTGCCCCCGGAGATGATTTCGGGTCGTTTTATTTCACCTTGACATGGGCTTCGATCTCACGCCAATTGCGCTCCAGATTCAACTCTGCATTGAAATAGGGGCGAGCTTCTTGGCCGACTTGTGTGCCCAGTGAATCGCGAAGGCGAGACTCCAAGACATCCAAATCTGGTGACCCGCGACTCAAGCACCGAGACGATCCATGATCCGTCGCAGGTGCTTGTCGTTGGCAGATCGCCAATCAATCGCGTGGTGATCTCAAAGATCGTCGAGCGATCCGGGCTCAAGCCGATTTCGGAATCTCCCGACACGGCGGCAAGGATCTTGCGGTCCCTCATTCCCGGCGCGGTTGTCCTTGACGGCGGCGCAGACAACAAGGACTGCGACAGTCTGATGTCCAGCATCGCCGCGTTGCGGCGGGTCTCGGGCAAATCGCAGCCACCGGTAATCCTGCTTTCAACCAAGAATGGCACGACGGAAAGCCTGGGCCTGTCTGATATCATCGATGTCGTGGTCGCCAAGCCGATAACGCCCGAACGGTTGCAACCGGTGATCGATCGCCTGATCGGCCGCTAGAGCAATTGCAGGAAAAGTGTGTAACGGTTTTTCCGTCCGGAATTGCGCAAAATAGGTAAGGCCCGGCGATCAGCCCGGATTGATGATGCTTTCAACCAGTCCGGGCAGTTGTCCGAGATCGGATATCTGGCAAAACCTCGATTCGGCCACCGGCGCCTCGACATGCTCCAGCACCCAGGTCAGTTCATGCGGCACATGGACACCCCAACCGCCGGCCTCGATGGCCGGCACCACGTCCGACTTCAGCGAGTTGCCGACCATCATGCTTTTCGCAGGACCATCGCCGTGGCGGTTGAAGAGTCTGTTATAGGTGGCGGCATTCTTGTCGCTGACGATCTCGACCGCATCGAACAAATCGCCCAGGCCTGACCCAGCCAGCTTGCGCTCCTGGTCGAAGAGGTCGCCCTTGGTGATCAGCACAAGGCGGAATGCGCCGGCAAGCTTCTCGACAGTCTCGCGCGCATGCGGCAGGGGCTCGATCGGATGGCTCAGCATCTCGCGGCCGGCATCGAGAACCTCCGATATGACCGAGGCCGGCACGCGGCCTTTAGTGACCTCGATCGCCGTTTCGATCATCGACAGGGTAAATCCCTTGATGCCGAAGCCATAGATGGCGAGGTTGCGCCTTTCGGCTTCCAGCAATCGTGCGGAGATGTGCTCCGCTTCGCCATGATCGGCAAGCATGGCGGCAAAGCGCTTCTCCGTCAGGCGGAAGAACTGCTCGTTCTGCCACAGCGTGTCGTCGGCATCGAAGCCGATCGTCGTCAGTTTACCGTTGTGCCGCATTGAACGTCTCGATTGGCATTGGGAATGGGGAAACTAAGCAGATTGGCGTGATTTTCAACCGCGTCAGCCAATGCCCGACGCGGCTCCCCTTCCCTTCCATAGGGGGGCACGGCTATACTCCACAATCCGCAACCCAATCTGGTGAATGATGCCGCCTGCAAAAAAGGAAGTCCGTCCGTCGAGCCGCGGAGGACGTGCCCGCACGCCTGCCTTCGTGAAAAACCAACGGGGCGTCAAGAACTGGAAGGAAGTCAGCGCCTGGCTGGAATGGCGCGGCATCGAGGACATCGAGTGCATCACGCCCGATCAGGCAGGCGTCGCGCGTGGCAAGATGATGCCATCGAAGAAATTCACCTCCAACACCTCGCTGGCACTGCCGTCGGCAGTCTTCATGACGACGATTTCCGGCGGCTACCCCGAGGATGGCAACGGCTTCCATTACCCGGAAGACGACGGCGACCTCAAACTGATGCCGGACCTGTCGACGCTGACGGTGGTGCCCTGGGAAGAAGACCCGACGGCCGCGGTCATTTGCGATCTAGTCCACCAGGACGGGCGCTCGGTCGAATTCACGCCGCGCAATGTGCTGAAGCGTGTGGTGGCTGCCTATGACAAGCTCGGCCTGAAGCCGGTGGTGGCGCCCGAGATCGAGTTCTATCTGGTGCGCAAGAATCCCGATCCGGACTATCCGCTGACACCGCCGGTCGGCCGTTCGGGGCGCGCGATCGGCGGCGGCGCCGGCTATTCGATCGCCGGCGTCAACGAATTCGACGAGCTGATCGACGACATCTACCATTTCTCCGAAAGCCAGGGCCTGGAGATCGATACGCTGATCCACGAGGAAGGCGCCGGCCAGTTGGAGATCAATCTGCGCCACGGCGACCCGATCGAACTGGCCGACCAGGTGTTCATGTTCAAGCGCACCATTCGCGAGGCGGCGCTGAAGCACGAGATCTATGCCACCTTCATGGCCAAGCCGATCCAGGGGCAGCCTGGCTCCGCCATGCATATCCATCAGTCGATCATCGACAAGAAGACCGGACAGAACATCTTTTCGGCCGCCGACGGCTCGGAAACCGACGATTTTTTCCACTTCATCGGCGGCATGCAGAAGCATGTGCCGAACGCGCTGGTGATGTTCGCGCCCTATGTCAATTCCTACCGCCGGCTGACACAGGCGGCGTCGGCGCCGGTCAACAACAAATGGGGCTATGACAACCGCACCACGGCGTTTCGCGTGCCACGCTCGGATCCGGCGGCTCGGCGCGTCGAAAATCGCATCCCGTCCTCCGATGCCAACCCCTATCTGGCGCTGGCGGCATCGCTTGCCTGCGGGCTGATCGGCATCACCAACAAGATCAAGGCCGAACCTCCCGTCCTGACCACAGCCAACGCCGACGAGATCGACCTGCCGCGCGGCCTGCTCGAAGCCGTCGACCTGTTCGAGGGCGACGAGGAACTCTGCGCGCATCTGGGCAAGTCCTTCGCCGCGACCTATGCGGCGATCAAGCGCGCGGAATTCGAGACCTTCATGGAAGTGATTAGTCCGTGGGAGCGGGAGTATCTGCTGCTCAATGTTTAGGGCAATAGCGAATAGAAAATAGCGAATAGCAAATAGCAAATAGCAAATAGCAAATAGCAAATAGCAAATAGCAAATAGCAATGATGAGACAGGCGACACAGTCTCGATCAACCCTCACTTTTCAATTCTTCCCTATTCGCTAATCGCTATTCGCTTCCCCTTCCAAATCTCCGAGTCTTCACCGCATCATGACCTACCAATCCCCGATCTCCCCCGGCCGTTCCTGGTATGAGGACACGGCCGGCCCATGGCCGGAATACCCGGCGCTTGATGGCGACCGGACTTGCGACGTCGTCATCATCGGCGGCGGCTTTACCGGCCTGTCGGCGGCAGCGCATCTGGCCAAGGCGGGCGCCAATGTCGTGCTGATCGAGGCGTATCGCTTCGGTGATGGCGCCTCGGGGCGCAATGGTGGTCAACTTGGCACCGGCCAGCGTGCCTGGGCTGAGGAGTTGGAAGCCGAGTATGGTTTCTCCCGCGCCAAGGCGCTGTTCGATCTTGCCGAAGAGGCGAAGACGCATCTCCTCGAATTCGCCGCCGCCAACCAGATCGATATCGACTATATGCCGGGCCAGCTCTCGGTGGCGCACAAGCCGCGCTACGTCGACGACTACAAGGCGCATGCCGAGACCATGGCGAGCCGTTTTTCCTACCCGCATATCTCGTTCATGGATGCCAGGGAGACGGCGGAGCGGCTGGGCTCGACCGCCTATTTCGGCGGGACTCGCGACACCGGCACTGGCCACATCCATCCGATGAAGCTGGTGATCGGTACAGTGCGGGTGGCAGCGCAAGCGGGCGCGCAGCTGTTCGAGGGGACACCATCGACCGGGATCATTTCCCATGGCGGCAAGGTCAAGGTTTCGACACCGAGAGGCACGGTGACCGCGCAGAAATGCCTGATCGCGGTCAATGCCTATGGCGGCACGCTCGAGCCGGTGAGTGCGGCGCACATCATGCCGATCGGTTCGTTCATCGGCGCCACCGTTCCTCTGGGAGCGGACTCAGACGTGCTGCCGGGCGGCGAGGCGGTCGACGATTCCCGCTTCGTCGTGCGCTATTTCCGCAGATCGAAGGACGGGCGGCTGCTGTTTGGCGGACGCGAGGTTTACGGCGTCAACGATCCGAAGGATATCCACATCCACATCCGCCGCCAGATCGCCGAACTCTATCCGGCGCTCAGGGATGTCGAGATCACGCATGGCTGGGGCGGCTATGTCGGCATCACGGTGCCGAGAAAGCCGTTCGTGCGCGAAGTGATGCCCAATGTGATCTCGGCCGGCGGCTATTCCGGCCACGGCGTCATGCTGTCCAACTTCTTCGGTAAGCTCTATGCCGAAACCGTAGCCGGCAACCGCGACCGGCTGAAGCTGATCGAGGATCTGAAAATCCCGCCCTTCCCCGGCGGCCGGCGCTTCCGCACGCCGCTGCTTTTCCTGGCGCTCAACTGGTTTGCGCTGCGGGACAGGATTTAGGACCGGTTCCGTCCCGATGGAATCAGGACCGGGCTCCATCTGTTGGTTGGCATGATTTTTGGCCACAGCCTGATGCCACTTTCGGGATCATGCGCCGGGTGGATAGGATCGTTCTGAATTCCTGTAATATTGCTGTAATATTTGTTGCCGTGGCGACACATTGCAGAATCCCCGGCGAAGGTGCAGAATCGCAGGGAAGGCGTAGTGATGCCACAATCACCGGCAAAAGATGCCGGTTGTGGGCGACTGACGGGGAATTCTGCGGGCTTGCCCGCTTTGGTTTCTTGGGATCGATGCAGATCTGGCGCCAGGTTCTTGGCATTCGATCGAAAGAACATCGGCCCGCTTATGGAGGTGGCAAGAGTGAGAGAGCCCTTCAGTTTCGGTACGCCGGAACGTCGGCGCTTTGCCATGCAGTTCGGGTATGACATGCGGCCGTCCTTCTGGCAGGAAGTCCGTTCGAATTCGCATCTGGTGATCGCCGCGATCGGCACCGCCGCACTGTTTGGCGTCGCCGCCGTTGCGCTGTGGCTGGCATTGCCGGCCAATGACAGGCAAGCGGCAGCGAGCCCCGAGCAGACCATTCCAACCATTCCGGTGAAGACGACGAAAATCGCGCCGGCAGGAGCAGCGGTGGCTGCGGCAACCGTGCCGCAGGCGCGCAAATCCAACGCGGTTTCACCGACCGTAGCGGCCGCTGAAGCCAACATCCCCGCACTCGCGGCCAACGATCCGCGCTGGACCGGTTCGCAGCCGAAGGCTGCACCCGCTTCCGACGCGCCTGCTCGCAGCCAGGCGGCGAACCAGGCTGAACAGGCGCCGGACAAGCCGGCGGCATTCGCGCAGCCGTCAGCCGATACCGATGCCGCCACCGAACTTGCCAAGGTCGCCGCGCCCACCTCGCCGTCGGGCGGCCATCCCGATGGTGCACAAACCGCCGCCATACCGGAGGTGCAGCCGCAAGTGACGGCGCAGCAGCCGGCAGCGGCGGAAGGCGATGGCAGCCAAGCCAAGGAAAAGCCAAGGAAAATTGCCGCCGCCGGAACCGGACGGATCCTGCGGGCTGTGACCATGCGGAGCGGTCCGAAGAAAAATGCGGCCGCCATCGTCACGGTGCCAGCCAGAACCTCGGTGCAGGTGATGAGCTGCAAGAAATGGTGCCAGATCACCTACAACGGCAAGACCGGCTGGATCTACAAGAGCTACATCAAGACCGGCGCCTGACGCCCATCGCCCTGCGTGGAACGTGCCTCTTGCTTTGGTGCATGTCGTTCGCCCAAAACCGGTTCTCGCTTCTGGGCGACCCAGGGCCTTCAGATACAGCGGCCGCCGTCGACCTCCAGCGCGACACCGGTGATGAAGGCGGCTTCGTCCGAGGCCAGCCAGAGCGCTGCGTTGGCGATATCGAGCGGCGTCGAAAGCCGGCCGAGCGGGATCGATGCCCGGAACTTCTCGCGGATTTCGGGCGTGTCGGCGCCCATGAATTTCTCCAGCATGCCGGTCTCGCCGGCAACCGGGCAGAGGCAGTTGACGCGGATGTTCTTCGGCGCCAGTTCCACCGCCATCGATTTGGTGGCGGTGATCGCCCAGCCTTTTGACGCATTGTACCAGGTGAGGCCCGGCCGCGGGCGCAGGCCTGCGGTGGAGGCCGTGGTCAGGATGACGCCGCCGCCTTGCCGCTCCATGATCGGCACCACGGCGAGTGCCGCATGATAGATCGCCTTCATGTTAACTGATGTGATCAGGTCGAAGGTTTCCTCGTCGACGTTGAGCATGTCGCCATTGCGATGGGTGTAACCGGCATTGTTGACCATGATGTCGATGCGACCGAAGGCGCTTTTTGCGGCATAGACCATCTCGTCGAATTCGGAGCGCAGCGAAACATCCGTCTGGGTCCAGATCGCCGCTTCCCCGATTTCGCCGGCGACGCGCTCCGCGCCCTTGGCATTGAGATCGGCGACAACGACCTTGGCGCCCTCCTGCGCAAAGCGCCTGGCGATGCCCTCGCCAAAGCCCGACGCGGCACCGGTGATGACGGCAACCTTGTTTTCCAGACGCATGTTTTTCCCGCTCATGATTGGTGACGATCAACCGGCGCGCCAATGGCGCTCATCCGCACAGAGCCAGGGCTTCTGACCGGATTGGGCGAAAGATGTGCGGCCATTGCCGATTTCTCCTTTGGCTTTCGCTTCGATCCCGCTCTATGCTGCAACTGCGAAGGCTTCCGGAGCCGCGCCTGTCGACAAGCCTCCCGGGTATCGGACTGTCAAGAGGCAGGCGCATACACCCAGATGTGACACCATGGCACTGGAAAATTTAAATCGATTAGATTATATCAGCCGCGTCACAGCGACCGGCGTCAAAGCGGACAGACCATGACCAGCCAGATCATCCCCGTCGACCCGTTCGACTTCATCATTTTCGGCGGCACCGGCGATCTGTCGGAGCGCAAGCTTCTGCCGTCGCTCTACTATCGCCAGCGCGATCATCAATTCTCCGAGCCGACGCGCATCATCGGCACGTCACGCTCGAAGATGAGCGATGAGGAATTCCGGGCCTTCGCTAGCCAAGCGATTTCCGAGCACGTCAAACCGGCCGATATCGACGCCAAGGAACTGAAGACCTTCCTGGCGCGCCTCTCTTATGTCTCGGCCGATGCAACAAGCGGGGCCGGATTCGACAAATTGAAGAAGGCGATCGGCGACAGCGACTGCATCCGCGCCTTCTACCTGGCGGTGACGCCGGCGCTGTTCGGCGATATCTCGCACAAGCTGAAAGAGCACAATCTGATCACGCCGAACTCCCGCATCGTGCTGGAGAAGCCGATCGGTCGCGACCTTGCCTCGGCGCAAGCGCTCAACGACTTGGTCGGCGACGATTTCCACGAAAGCCAGATCTTCCGCATCGACCATTATCTCGGCAAGGAAACGGTGCAGAACCTGATGGCGCTGCGCTTTGCCAACGCGCTCTACGAGCCGTTATGGAACTCCGCCCATATCGACCATGTGCAGATCACCGTGGCCGAGACCGTCGGGCTGGAAGACCGCGTCACCTACTACGACAAGGCCGGCGCGCTGCGCGACATGGTGCAGAACCATATGCTGCAGCTGTTGTGTCTCGTCGCCATGGAAGCGCCGTCGTCGATGGACGCCGACGCCGTGCGCGACGAGAAGCTGAAGGTGCTGCGGGCGCTGAAGCGCATCAACGGCAACGAGGCGCCGAAGCACACCGTGCGTGGCCAGTACCGCGCAGGCGCCTCGGCCAGCGGAGCTGTAAAGGGCTATGTCGAGGAGCTTGCCCACGACAGCAACACCGAGACCTTCGTCGCTATCAAGACCGAGATCGGCACCTGGCGCTGGGCGGGCGTTCCGTTCTACCTCAGGACCGGCAAGCGGCTGGCGACCCGGGTTTCGGAAATCGTCATCGAATTCAAGCCGATCCCGCATTCGATCTTCGGCGACAGCGCCGGTCCGATCTTCGCCAACCAGCTGGTCATCCGGCTGCAGCCCGACGAAGGCGTCAAGCAGTTCATCATGATCAAGGATCCGGGTCCGGGCGGCATGCGGTTGCGTCAGATCTCGCTCGATATGAGCTTCGCGCGATCCTTCGACGGCCGCGCGCCGGACGCTTACGAACGGCTGATCATGGATGTCATCCGTGGCAACCAGACCCTGTTCATGCGCCGTGACGAAGTCGAGGCTGCGTGGAAATGGATCGACCCGATCCAGAACGCCTGGGAAAGCGCCAGACAGGAAGCGCAGGGCTATACGGCAGGCACCTGGGGTCCCTCGGCCTCGATAGCGCTGATCGAACGTGACGGGCGGACATGGCACGAGAGCAATTGAACAGCGCCGCCTATAGCTGGAACGGCTTCGCCAAGCGCCAAGAGCTGGCGGCCGCCCTCGCCGATCATGTCGCCGGCCGCCTGACCAAGGCAATCGCCGAGCGCGGCACAGGGCTGCTCGCCGTCTCCGGCGGCACTACGCCGGCAAAATTCTTCGCCGCCCTATCGGCGATACCCATCGCCTGGGAAAAGGTGATCGTGACGCTGGTCGACGAACGTTTCGTGCCGGCCTCCTCGCCGCGCTCCAACGCCGGCCTGGTGGCCGCCAATCTGCTGCAGAACGCGGCCAAGGCGGCTCGTTTCGTGCCGCTCTACCACGAAGCCGCCAGCATTGAGGATGCGGCTTCCTCCGACAATGCAGCGCTCCAGTCACTGCCCTGGCCGCTCGACGTCGTCGTGCTCGGCATGGGACCGGACGGCCACACCGCTTCTTTCTTTCCCGATGCCGATGACCTGGCAAGATTGCTCGACCCGTCCTCCAACAGGATCGTGCTGCCGGTTCATGCGGCAAGTGCGGGCGAGCCGCGGCTGACCCTGTCGCTGGCGCGCATCGTCGATGCCGGTTTCACCGCGTTGCACATCGAAGGCGAGGACAAGCGCACCGCCTTCGACAGCGCGGTGGCACCTGGACCGCGAAAGCCAATCCGCGCCGTGCTCGATGCCGCGCGCAAGCCCGTAGAGGTTTTCTGGGCTCCCTGAATTGAACTTGCTGAGGGTCCCGGCGGACAGCCGGATTGTGTTCCGGGACCTCGCCTGAAAGGACCGACGCCATGACCGCCAGACGCGATATCGAAGCCATCACCGAACGCATCCGCCAGCGTTCAAAGCCAGGCCGCGAGCGTTATCTTGGCCGCATCGCCGAGGCATCGAACCGCACCGCCAACCGGGCCGTGCTGTCGTGCGGCAATCTTGCGCACGGCTTTGCGGTGTGCAGCCCCTCGGAAAAGCTGGCGTTGGGCGCCGACAAGGTGCCTAACCTCGGTATCATCACCTCCTACAACGACATGCTGTCAGCGCATCAGCCGTTCGAGACCTTTCCGGCGCTGATCAAGGACGCGGCACGCGAAGCCGGCGGCATCGCCCAGGTGGCCGGCGGCGTGCCGGCAATGTGCGATGGCGTGACGCAAGGCCAGCCCGGCATGGAGCTGTCGCTGTTTTCGCGCGACGTCATCGCCATGGCCGCGGCGATCGGCCTGTCGCACAACATGTTCGACGCTGCCGTCTATCTCGGCGTCTGCGACAAGATCGTGCCGGGGCTGGTGATTGCAGCCCTCACCTTCGGCCATTTGCCGGCGGTCTTCATTCCGGCCGGGCCGATGACGACCGGCCTGCCCAATGACGAAAAGGCCAAGGTTCGCCAGCTCTATGCCGAGGGCAAGGCAGGTCGCGCCGAACTGCTGGAGGCCGAGTCCAAGTCTTACCATGGGCCGGGCACCTGCACCTTCTACGGCACGGCGAATTCCAACCAGATGCTGATGGAGATCATGGGCCTGCACACGCCCGGCGCATCCTTCGTCAATCCAGGCACGCCGCTGCGCGAGGCCTTGACCCGCGAGGCGACGAAGCGGGCGCTGGCGATCACCGCGCTCGGCAACGCCTATACGCCGGTCGGCCGGATGATCGACGAGCGCTCGATCGTCAATGGTGTTGTCGGCCTGCATGCCACCGGCGGCTCGACCAATCACACCATCCACCTGATCGCCATGGCGGCGGCGGCCGGCATCACTATTACCTGGCAGGATATTTCCGATCTTTCGGAAGCGGTGCCGCTGCTAGCGCGGGTCTATCCGAACGGTCTCGCCGACGTGAACCATTTCCATGCCGCCGGTGGGCTCGGCTTCCTGATCCGCGAACTGCTCGACGAAGGCATCCTGCACGAGGATGTGCAGACGGTCTGGGGCGAAGGCCTGCGGCCCTACGCGGTCGAGGCAAAGCTTGGTGCCGACGGCAGCGTCGTGCGCGAAGCCTCGCCGCGGACAAGCGGCGACGAGAAGGTGCTGGCGCCTTTCAACAAGGCGTTCCAGGCAACCGGCGGTCTGAAGGTGCTGTCGGGCAATCTCGGCCACGCCGTCATCAAGACTTCCGCCGTGAAGCCGGAGCGGCGCATCATCGAGGCGCCAGCCAAGGTTTTCGATAGCCAGCAAGGGCTGAATGACGCGTTCAAGGCCGGCACGCTGACCGGCGATTTCATCGCCGTCATCCGCTTCCAGGGGCCGAAGGCCAACGGCATGCCGGAACTGCACAAGCTGACCACCGTGCTCGGCATCCTGCAGGATCGCGGCCAGCGCGTGGCGTTGGTCACCGACGGGCGCATGTCGGGCGCCTCCGGAAAGGTGCCGGCGGCGATCCACGTGACGCCGGAGGCGGTCGAGGACGGGCCTATTGCTAGAATCCATGAAGGCGACATCATCCGGCTGGACGCCGATGCAGGCACCCTGGAAGTGTTTGTGCCGGCACCGGAATTCGCACTGCGCCGTACGGCGGAAGCCGATCTCATCGGCAATGAATTCGGTTTCGGCCGCGAGCTTTTTGCCGGGTTCCGGCAATTGGTCGGCCGCGCCGACCATGGCGCCAGCGCCTTCGGCACGGCTTGACGGACCACCGTCCTGCCCATGAAAAAGGGCGGCTCGTGGCCGCCCTTTTTCATGGGTTAAGGCAGTTACTTGACGGTGACCTCGACGCGTTCGCCGGCCTTGACCGTAGCCGTGCCTTCCTTTGAGCCGTTCTCGGAGGTGTCGGCGACAATCGCGTAGTCGCCGGCTGGCAGCGTGGTCTGGAACTTCGCGTCGTAATTATAGCCGATCGACTTGCGGTTGCCGTTGATGTCCTTCTTCGTCTCGAAAATCTCGATCTTCGAGGCGCCGGGCGCGGCGGTGATTGCCAGCACGCCGGCATTCATGGCCACTTTCACGTCCTGAGACTCACCGGCCTTCACCGTGAACGGCTGCTCGACCTCTGCCAACTCGACCGTCGCGATCAATACATAATCGTCCGGCGGCAGATCGAACTTGCTGTCGGGACCATAGGCATAAGTCACTTCTTCCCTAGTCCCGTCGATCTTCTTTTTCGCCTTGAACACCTTAAAGCCGATGCCCGAACCGTCGGCCTTGTCGCCGCCAGCGGTATAGTAGGCGTTGGCAACGATATGCCCGACGCCGACGATGATGTCCTTTTCGACCGTCTTGCCCGCAGCGAGCGGTATCGACTCGGAAGCCACGCCTTGGCCGATTGTGACCGTCACTTTCTCGTCGCCGGCCGGCAACACGATCTTGGTGGTCCCATAGTAGGTTGCGGGGTTGTCGGCACCCGGGTAGTCGATCACGACAGCCGCGCCATCGACAACATCAGCCCCCGCGCTTGGTCGCGGATGAATGATGAGCGTGCCGGCATTCAAGGTGAAGACTGGCTTGGCGACCTGGCCTGCCTCGATCTTTACCTTCTGCTCCACCTTGGCCTCGCCGTCGCGCGCGACGATGACGTAATCGCCCGGTTCCAGATTGGCTTTGTAGGCGCCGTATTCGGTGGTGACGTTGTCGCCACGCGTGCCGTCGGACTTTGCCTTGTAGACTTCCCAGGCATTGCCGTCGGTGACCGGATCACCGCCCTCGGCAAGCACTGCCGTCGGCATGAAGTTGAATTCCGGTTTGGCAGGCTCGGGGGCAGGTGCGGGCGCCGGTTCAGGAGCAGGTGCCGGCGCTGGCGCCGCCACGGTCTCGACAAGCGCCTCCTGCAGCGCTTTCTCGTCAGACGCCTGGATGTATTTGCCGCCGGTGTTGTCGGCAAGACAGGCGATCTGCTTGCCCTCGTCGGCGGTCAGACCAAAGCCGACGACGTCGGCGGTAAAATCGATGCCGGACGCCTCGAGCTCCTTGCCGAGCGCGCAAGGATCACCGCCACAGGTTTCAAGTCCGTCGGTGATCAGCACGACGGTCGCCTTGTCCTCTGTGTATTTCAACGCTTCGGCCGCCTGCTTGACGGCCGCCGTCAGCGGCGTCTTGCCGAGGAATTTCAGGCTGTCGGCGGCGGCCGAAATGGCGCTCGCCGAACCTGCCTGTGGCGGCACGATCAACTGGATATCGTCGCAGCTGCCTTTTTCGCGATGGCCATAGGCCATGAAGCCGATCTCATCGTCGGCGGGGACCGATTGAAGCACTGACCTCAGCGATTCACGGGCGATTTCGAGCTTGGGCTTGCCGTCGATCTGCGCCCACATCGAGCCGGAGGCATCGAGAATGATGATGACCTTGTTTGCGGCAAAGCCGAATGTCGTCATCGACAAAAGGAGGATCGCCGCAGCGACGCTCCGTGCAAGTCCCGCCATCGATATCTCCTCAAATCCGCCCCTGATCCGGGCGGGAAAGCTATTTGACGCGGCGTCAGGACACAAGTCCGGGCAAGGCTGGGAGGGGCCGAATGCCAAACTTTTCGGCGAAAGCGAAAATCCGCTCAGTAGGTCGTGCGGCGCTCTTCCGAGGGCGGCCTGCCAAATTGCAGACGGTAGCTCTGGGCGAAGTAGGAATGCGAGGTGAAGCCGGTCGCGATCGCCACGTCGAGGATCGGCATGTTGGTCTGGCGCAGCAATTCGCGCGCCCGCTCCAGCCGCAGCCGCATGTAATAACGGCCGGGCGTGACGCTGAGATGGCGCAGGAACAGGCGCTCGACCTGGCGCACCGATAGGCCGGCGGATTTGGCCAGTTGCACGGCCGAGAGCGGTTCGTCGAGGTGGTCGGCCATCAGTTCAACGATGCGCCTGAGCTTCTCCGACTTGCCGGTCAGGTCACGTTCCGGCCCGACGCGCTGGCGGTCGCCGGCCGAGCGGATGCGTTCGTGCTGGAACTGGTTGGCGACGCCATTGGCGAGGTTCGAGCCGAAATCGCCGCGCACGATTTCCAGCATCAGGTCGATCGAGGTGGTGCCGCCGGCGCAGGTATAGCGCTTGCGATCGATCTCGAAGACGTTGCCCGTGCAGTTGATGTCGGGGAAGCGTTCGACGAAGCCGGCGCGGTTTTCCCAATGGATGGTGCAGCGATAGCCTTCGAGCTGGCCGGCCTCGGCCAGCAGGTAGGAACCGACCGACAAGGCACCCAGCGCATTGCCACGCCTGCCCCAGCTGCGCAAAGCCGCCAGCACCTTGCTCTTGCCGGGAAATTCCGTCGTCAGCCCGACCGAGACGAAGAGGATGTCGACCGGCGGCAGGTCGGCAACGGCGTAGTCGATCTTGAGCGGCAGGCCATTGGAGGCCATCACCGGATCGCCGTCGGCCGACACCGTGGTCCAGCCATAGAAGTCGCGGCCGAGCAACCGATTTGCCGACCGGAACGTGTCGATCGCCGCGGCCAGCGAGAACATGGAGAACTTGTCGACCAGCAGGAAAGCGAACTGCCGGCCGCCTTGAACGGGATCGGTCATGGCCGGCCGTTCCAAGGGAATAGTGGGGTTCGGCAAAGCTGCGGCTTTCTGGCGGGTCAGAAGGACGGCCGTTTCAATCCGGCCGCAAGGTAGGCAGAGGCTAACGTATTGGCCATCAGCATGGCAATGGTCATCGGCCCGACACCGCCGGGCACCGGCGTGATTGCGCCGGCGGCCTTGGCCGCTTCGGCATAGGCGACATCGCCAACAAGGCGCGACTTGCCCTCGCCCTTTTCCGGCGCCGGAATGCGGTTGATGCCAACATCGATAACGGTGGCGCCGGGCTTCACCCAATCACCCCTGATCATTTCCGGCCGGCCGACGGCCGCGACAAGAATGTCGGCGGTGCGGGCTAGTGCCGGCAGATCCCTGGTGCGGCTGTGGGCGATGGTGACGGTGCAGTTGGCAGCAAGCAAGAGATTGGCCATCGGCTTGCCGACGATGTTGGAGCGGCCGACGACGACGGCATTGAGGCCGGACAGGTCCTTGCCGCGCACGCGCTCGATCAAAAGCATCGAGCCGGCCGGCGTGCAGGGCACGAAGGCGGTCTCGAGTTCACCGGTGCCAAGCTTGCCGACATTGATGAAATGGAAGCCGTCGACATCCTTTTCCGGCGCGATGGTCTGGATGATCTTGCCGGCGTCGATATGGGCCGGCAGCGGAAGCTGCACCAGGATGCCGTTGATGGCCGGATCGGCGTTGAGGTCGCCGATGATCTTCAGCAATGCCTGTTCGGAGGTTTCGGCCGGCAGCGTGTGCTGGACGGAATGAAAGCCGCATTCCTTGGCTGTGCGCGACTTGGAGGCGACATAGACCTGGCTGGCCGGATCCTCGCCGACGATGACCACGGCAAGACCGGGCTTTGCCTTGCCTTTGGCAACCAGCTCGGCCGTCAGGGCCTTGACCGTCCGCACCACATCTTCGGCGACGCTCTTACCATCAATCATTTCGGCCATGGACCATCCTCAACACCAAAATGCCCAAGCGCGTCGCTTCCGGAAGCGACGCGCTTTTCGATCTTTCACAGCCTGGCATTTTCACGAAAATTCCAACACGCAATCCCGCCAAAGCGCCTTCCCATGCCGCTTACGCGAAACCGGCATGTTTTTGTATGGCGCCGCGAAGAATTTTGTGGCTCAGAAATACCTGCGGCGCGCGCGGCTCTCGGTCAGTTCGCGGACCGCTTCGCGGAATTCGCGCAGGCTGGCGCGGATTTCCTCGATTGGCGCCTGCTGCTCGACATCCGCCTTGGTCCGCGGCGTCTCCACCGATTGCTGAGGCGGGATGGGCGGCTGCGGATAAGACTCAGAAGCAGGCTGAGGCGGATAGGGCTGCTGTCCGGCATTGGGGGCCGGAATGGACTGCGGATAGGGATGGCCGGGCTGCTGCGTGTAGCCCAATGGCTGCGCGTAGGGATAGAGCTGCGGGCCCGAATATGGTCGCTGCGGCACTATCTGCGGAGGCAATGGCGGCTGCGCCATCTGCTGCGGATGGGGGGCATGGCCACCGGGCTGGAAAGGCAGCGGTGGCGGTGGGTAGGCTGCCGCAACCTGCTGCCTAGGCGCAAAGGCCGGCGCCGACTGGGGATAGGCGGGGTACGCTGGATCTTGCGTTGGCTTCACGTTTTCAGCGGAGACCCATTCGGTATCGAAGGGCTCATCCGGGGACGGCTTGCGGGACACGGCCTTACCCAGCATCGACAGCAGCGCACGGATCCGGCCGGGGCCTTCGTCCGGCGCGATCTCAGTCTGCTGGACAGGTGGTGGTGCTGCCGGCGGTGGCGCAGGTGGTGGCGGTGCAGGCGGGGGTGTCGATGGCTGCGGTACTGGTGGTTGTGGCGGTGCCGAGGGTGCTGCCCGATATGGCTTGTCCTCGTAGGGCGTCCGGCGTTCGTCCATGCCGCGGTCGCGGCGCGAGCGCGAATTGGCTGTGTCACGCAGGCTCTCATAGGCGCCACGCATGGCGCCGAGGCCAATGCCGGAGGCAAAGCCCAGCAACAGGCCGGCAAGCGCCACCACGACCCGCGACGGCCCGTTCGGCTCCAGCGGCGCGAAGGCCTTCGAGATCACATTGATGTTGGCGGTGTTGATGTCCTTCTGCTCGCCGGTCTCCTTGGCGCGCAGCAGATACTGCTCGTAGACGGAACGCTTGGCGGAGGCCTCGCGCTCCAGTTCGCGCATAGACACCAGATCGCTGTTGACGTCGCCGCTGCGGACCTTGAGCTGAGCCAGACGAGAGGCGAGATCCTGTTCGAGCTGGACGGCACGCTTGAGGTCGACCTGCAGCGACGAGCCTATGCGGCGCAGCTCCGCGGCGATGCGGTCGCGTGCGCCGGCAATCTGGGCATTGAGGGCCTGGAGTTCGGGGTGACGCGGGCCGAACCGGATGGCGGCGCGGTCAGCTTCCTGCTTCAGCGACGCATATTGCGAACGCAGGTCGCTCATCGTGTTGGAGTTGATCTCCTCCGGCAAGGTACCGGTGAGAACCGAGTTGACGTCGACCGAACGCGCCGAGGCCGCCCGGGCATTGAGTTCCAGCGTGCGGGCGCGGGCAACCGACAGTTGTTCGTTGAGCTTCAGCATCTCATCGTCGCTGATGAGGTGGCCTTGCGCATCGACAAGGTCGTGCGTGGCTCTGAAATCCTCGACCTTGCGCTCCGCCGCCTCGACGCCCTTGCGTAGCTCGTCCAGTCTTGCCGTCAGTTCGTCGGTGGCGCGGCCTGCGGTATCGGACTGGATTTGGCCGAAGGTCTGCAGGAAGACATCCGTCATCGTGTTGGCGATCAGAGCCGATTTCTCGCCATTCTGCGTGGTGGCGCTGACGGTGATGACAAAGGTCTTGCCGCCGCGCTCAACCGAGAGGCTCTCAGCCAGATTGCCGACAGCCAGCGCACGGCGGCGGGTGTCGTCGACACCCCCCGGCCCGTCATTGCGAGACAGGACGGAGCGGATGAGCGACATGACGCTGAGGCCGCCGCTGCCTTGCCCATTGAATTCCGGGTCGTTGACGAGATTGAGCTTGTCGACGACCTTGTTGAGAACAGTGCCTGACGTCAGCACCCGGACCTGGTTTTCGACGATGGCCAGCGTCGCGTCCGAAGCGACGACCGACTGGGTGAGATCGCGATCGGTAAGCTTCAGGTCGCGCGGATCGACGATCAGTTCGGTGGTGGCTTCGTATTTCTTCGGCGTCGACAGCGCGATGGCAATGCCGAGCGCGGCACCCAGTATCGTTGTCGTCACGATCAGCAGCTTCGACTTGCCGACACCGCGGACCACCTGCATCGGATCGATCAGCGGCTTCCATTGCTGGCTGTCGGCGCCATCGTTGTGGGACGTCGGCGCGTCGCCTGAATGGTAGCGTTCGGAGGCCCGATCGGAGCGATGGGCGCCTGCGATTTCGGCAGCAACAGTTCCTGCCCGTGACGTGGTTTGCGCGTGGGCCGATGAGGCCGATCCGGCAGTTGAAAAATCGTCGGCGAACAGACCGCGTTCGGGCGTCACCTGCGCTGACGAAGCGGGTCCATAGCCAGCCTGATATCCGTCTGTTGAAACCGGATCCGACAGCTTCGGGTTCGTCCGCGTTTCGCGCTGCGAACGGGCAAGGCGGTGGCGCGTGGCGGCATCCTCGCGCCATGACGGGTCTGCCCGATCCCCGATCGAGACCAGGGACGCGTCGGGTTCGTCGCCGCGCACAGCCTGGCCAAGCGCCAGCAACGAGCGCTCGCGCTTCCAGTCTTCGCGATTTTCCCTGTCGACCATCGTCTGGAACTTTACCCTTGGCGACCTGCAAACGGCGATTGGCCATTCGTTAAGCCACGCTAAACAGGCATGGAAAACAAAAGGTTAATTTTCCCGCGCCGAGCCTGCGGTTTCCCTCTTCGATTGCATCTATTTTCGACGCAACCTCAGGCTCCAGAACGGCACGTTAAGTTTTCCGGCCTAGGCTCTCCATGAGACATGACGCAGGCCAGTGATATACCGCAAAGGCGGCCCCTCGCCCGGATCGGCACTTTTTTGGCCGAACGACGGGGGCTGCTTCGCGACTATTTCTCGGCGATCAGCGGCGCCGGTGGGCGACTGGTGTTTTCACTCGCCTATTTCATCGCACTGGCCAACACGCTGTCCATTTCCGAGTTCGGCATGTTCGCCACCGCATCGGCGGCCGGCGTCATGCTGTCGCGCATCCTCGCCTTCGGTTTCATCTCGGCGCTCTACCGCACCGCCACCATCCGCCCCAATCTGATCGGCACCTTCACCGCCGGCTTCCTGCTGCTCGGCGTGCTGTCGCTGCCGCTGCTGGCCGCGGCCTCGTTCGGCGTCTATCTGATTTTCTTCGCCGACACCGTGCCGCTGTCGGTGTTTGCGGCAATCGTCTTTGCCGAGGCGCTACTGTGGCGGCCGGTGGAGGTGGCGCTAATCGTCAACAACGGTCTGGGCAAGTTCGGCCGCGCCGCGCTGCTGGCCATCCTGGCGACGGCGCTGCGGGCGCTTGGCGCGGTGCTGTTCATGTTCTGGGCGCAACACAGCGTCTGGATATGGTCGTGGTTCTATATCGGCGCCAACGCCGCCTCGCTGCTGATTGCCTTCGGCTTCTTCTATCCACGCCAGCGGCTGCGGCTGCGCATCGAGCTCTATCTCCGGCGATTGGCCGATTCCATCTATGTGGCCGGCGCGGAAGTGCTGTTCTACCTGCAGATGGAATTCGACAAGCTGCTGGTTCTGGCGATCGGCGGCCCGCATCTGGCCGGTATCTACGCCATCATCATGCGGCTGGTCGACCTGACGGCCATTCCGATCCGCACTTTCTCGATGATGCTGGTGCAGCGCATGATGCGCGCGCCGGAAATGCTGTCGCGGCTGGCGGTCAAGAGCGGCATTGAAGGCGGCGTGTTCGCGGTGTCGACGCTGGCGCTGCTGACGCTCGGCATCGTGCTGCATTTCTTCCCCAACGCGCTTGGCAAGAATGTCGCCGAGGCCGCGCCGCTGGTCGTGCTGGCGATCTGCGTGCCGGGGCTGCGCAATCTGGTCGAATACCAGGCCGAGCTTTTGTTCGCGCGCGGCCAGACGCTGGTGCGGGCGCTCAATCTGGGCCTGCTCGCCGGGCTGAAGGCGCTGCTTTTGACCTATGTGCTGACGACCATCCTCGACACGCCGAACCTGGTGCTGTCGCTCAATGTCGTCTTCCTGCTTTTGTATCTCGCCTCGACGCTGCTCACCTATTCGGCGATGCGCAAGCCGGCGAAAGCTATCTAAGAGCGATCGAGCCCAATCAGACGGCGGATGCGGCCGATATCGGTGCCGATGAAGGACTGCATGCCTATCGCCACCTGCTCCGGCGCCATGTCAGCAACGAAGTGGCGGAACTCGTCATCCGACAGCGCCTCGCCGGTCCAGTGCACCCGGCAGAATTCTTCCGAACCGTGGAAGTGACCGGCGCCCTGCAGCAGATCATCGACGTAGCGGCCGTAGATCATGCATTCGGAGAATTTGCGCGCCGAGCCGACGACCTCGACCCAGTTGCGACCATGGACCTTCTGGATCTCGCCGCACATGGCCAGCACGGTGTCGCGACGCCAGGCGATCAGCGTCGAGATGTAGTCGTGGATCGATGTCCGGGACGGGTCGATGCCAAGTGCCGCGCCGGCGTTGCGCGACCAGATGCGATGCTCTTCGTAACCTTCGTTCGCCAGCACGCCGTCACGGCGAAACAGCCGCGCCTTGCCGTCACGCCAGAAGGCGCCGCAGTCGAAGGGCTTCAGGAAGGCGACGTCGGAATCGCAGAAGATCAGCACGTCTTCGGATGCGTGCGCTGATATCGCGATGCGGCGCAGCTGCTGCACATGCCAGCCGCGCAGCGGCTGGGTCTTCAGGCTGAGCCAGACGCGCCGGCGAAACAGGCTGAGCGGATCGTCGAAGGCGTGCAGCCAGCGCGGCAGCAATTCACGCTCATCAACGATGCTGCGATGGCCGGCCTCCAATTGGCGAAACAGCCTGACATCGCGATGTTCGACCAAAATATAGTGGTGCGCCGCACCGGAAACGTGGCGATCAAGTGTCTCGCACAGCAGGCGGCAGCGCTCGAAATCGGGCGCGTAGCTTGCCGTCACTATTGCCGCCGTCGGTGTCTGCCGAACGGGGCTTGGTTCGACAGCGGTGCCTGGAAGGAACCTGCTGTTCACTGGCCGTCCCTCGCAGCTTCGGATGCGCGCGAAAATCTCTGCCCGGCAACACGCAGCAGGAACAGGGGATTGCCGACCACGTAGCGGCGCCACAGGCGGCCCGGTTCGACAGCCAACCGAAACAGCCATTCGAGCCGCAGCCGGCGCATCCACAGGGGTGCCCGGGGCACCGAGCCGCTCAGGAAATCGAGCAACGCGCCGACGGCGATCGGCAGCGTGCAGTGGCGCGCGTCGATATGGCGTTCGATCCACAATTCCTGGCGTGGCACGCCCATGGCGACCAGAAGCACGTCCGGCCGCAGCGCGGCGATCCGGTCGACGATTTCCGATTCCTGCGAAGCGGGGAAATAGCCGTCGTGGATCACCACGAAGCTGTGCTGCACGGCCAGCGCCGCCAGCTTGATCGACGCCGCTTCGGCGTTGACGCGCGTCGCGCCGAGCAGCCCGACCGTCAGCGGCGTCGTCGAGGCCTGCAGGAAGGCGGGGACGAAGTCGGTGCCGTTGAGATTGTCTGGAAACGGCGCCCCATAGAGAAGTCTCGCCGCCAGATCGACACCGATGCCGTCGGGCAGGATGAGGAAATCATCGAGCGCCTCGGCGAAGACCGGGTCGGTATAGGCGATGTTGGCGTTGTGGGCGTTAAGGAAACTGACCTTGGTGAAACGCCGCTCGGCGATCAGGCGGGTCAGCAGGACGATGGCATCGTCCCAGCGGATCGCAACCACCGAGATACCAAGGATCGTCTTCAGCTTGTCGAGCCCGAACGCGGCGCGGGCGGAATGCATGTTCATGCAAACGCCTCCTGCCTGACAGGCTCGAGCTTTTCGAGGCCGAGCCGGATGGCGGCGTCGAGCGCCTTGACTTGCGAACGACGGAATGCGCTGCCGTCGACGTCGCGGATGTCGGTCGCCGCAGCCTCCAACGCCCTGGCGAAGGCAGCGGGATCGTCGGTGATGACGCAATTGGCCGGGCGATGATCGATGCCGCGCAGCGAACGGCTGGTGGCGACCGAAGGCAAGCCGAGTTCGAAGGTTTCGATGGTCTTCAACTGGACGCCGCTGCCGGCGGTGCTGATCAATGGGATGACGGCAGCGCTGCGCACGAAAGCCTGCGCGTCGGGCACACGGCCGACAAATTCGACACCGGGATGCTTCGACGTGACGCCGGCAGGCATGCTGCCGGCGACGCGGATGCGGAAACCGGAGCGTAGATGCGGTACGACCTTGCCCAGGAACCAGTCGAGGCCTATGCGGTTCGGCTGCCAGGTCCAGGTGCCGATCAGCGCTGCATCGCAGTCGATGTGGCGCGGGCCTTTCGGAGTTGGCGCCTGAGCACCGGTCACCAAAGGCAGCACCGCCGAGCGGTCGTCGGAGGCGACACCGAGTGCCGCGCGATCTTCCTCGGCCAGCGTGAAGACGAAACGCGCCCGGCGACAGAGCCGCTCTTCCACGGTCTTGAGCAACCTTGCCTCGCGGCGAAACAGCAGGCGCTGGAAGAGGCTGTCGGCGGCAGCCGCATTCTCCTGCGCCGAAAGATGCTCGACATTGTGGGCGACGAAGATCGAAGGCAGGTCAGAGAACAGCTTTTCGAAGGCGCCTGCGAACTGCACGGAATTCAGCACGTAGCCGTCAAACGGTCCGGCGCGCTCGACAGCAGCTAGTACATCGCCGTCGGACACCGCGCGCAACTTGACCGACGCAAAGGTAAGGCCCGAAAGCAGCGCCTTACCGACCCAGGCCAGCTTTTGCAGTGCGGAGGCATTGTCCGTGCGCACGTCGATCGCACCCAGCACCACGGTGTTTTCGGGATCGGCCGCGGGTTTCCCCGGCCAGGTGAAGCCGATGACCGTGACGCGCGCGCCAGCGCGCCGCAAGGCGGCGATGATCGCAGCGTTGGCGATCTCGTAGCCCGAGGCGAGAGCACCGTCGGGCACGATTGATGTGGCGAACAGCAGATGCATCTCACCTATCCAGTGGTGTAGCCGGTAGCAAAGTGCGGTGAACCCTTGATTAAGCCAGCACATTCGACGGCCGAAAGCCCCTGCCTGGCGGGCTTCTCAGTGCAAGGTGATTAACGAAACCTTATCACCGTGGTGCTACCAGAGCCCAACTCACCATGTGGCTGGACACGGATGATCCCTTTGCCATCGGACGGTTCGGTATCGATCGCTGGACGATCGCCGCGGCTTGATGTCGAGGCCGTCGAAGCGGTCGTCACCTTGCCGACCTTCAAGCGGCCCGAGCAGGTGCTGGAAACACTGGCGTCGCTGCGCGCGCAGCAAACCGGCAGGCGCTTTGCCGTCATCGTCATGGAAAACGAAGCCGAGGCGCGTGCCGGCTCCAAGGCGGCACTGCCGCTGTTCGAGCGCGGCGAGATGTCAGGTCTGGTTATCATCGCGCAGGAGCGCGGCAATTGCAGCGCCTACAATGCCGGCTGGCAGACAGCGATCCTGCAATTCCCGAACTTCAGGCACCTGCTGGTCATCGACGATGATGAGATCGCCGATCCGCAGTGGCTGGAACGGATGTGCAAGGCGGCGGAGACACTCGGCGCCGATATCGTCGGCGGCCCGCAGGTGCCCGTGTTTGCCGATCCCGCCCATGCGCGATGGGCCGAGCATCCGGTGTTCGCGCCTCCCTACCGGGAAACAGGGCGCGTGCCTGCGCTCTATTCGTCCGGCAATCTTCTGGTCGGGCGCAACGTGCTGGTCGCCATGGGCCCGCCCTTTCTCGATCTGAAATTCAACTTCATGGGCGGCGGCGATTCCGATTTCCTGAGCCGGGCGGCGCAGCGCGGCTTCGTGCTTGGCTGGTGCGCTGAAGCGCAAGTGCAAGAAACCGTTCCGGCCCGGCGTGTCGAAGCCGACTGGATCCGTGCCCGCAGCCTGCGCAACGGCGTCATCTCGACACTGGTCGAAAAGAAGAAACGCGCCGGCACCCCACTGGCCAACGCCAAGGTGTTGCTGAAGAGCCTGGCGCTGCTTGCCGCCTCGCCATTTCGCGGCCTGATGCGGCTGGCGCGAACCGGATCACCGGCAATCGCCATCTATCCCGTCCATGTGGCGCTGGGCCGCGTGCTGGCCGAATTCGGATATGCCAATGAGCAATACCGCCAGCCTGAGAAAAACTGAGCGCGCCCCGCTCGGCGCCGCGTTCACGCGCGAAGGCGTGGCCACTGCCATTGCCGCGCTGCTGTTCACCGTCATCATGGTGTCGTTCCGACCGTTCCAGCCGGCCGGCGCCGAGCTCACCGGTCAAGGCGGCGACATCGTCAACCAGCTTGGCTTCAGTTCGCTTGGAGCCATGTCGATCTTCTCGCTGATGGCCTTTGCCGATCCGCGCGTGGTGCGCTCGCTGCTCAGCCCGTCCTGGATGCTGATGCTGGGCTTCTTCTTCCTGTCGGTGATCCTGGCGACCGATCCGCCTTCGGCGATGCGCGCCGCCTCCTTCACCCTGATCGGCATCCTGACGATGGCGACGATCCTGGTGCTGCCGCGCGACGCCGAGGCCTTCTCAAAAGTCATCATCTTCACCGCCGTCGTGGTCATGGGCCTTTCCTATCTCGGCCTCATCGTCTTTCCGCACGAGGCGATGCACACCGCCGACTCACAGGAGCCCGAACATGCCGGCCTGTGGCGCGGCGTGTTCACCCACAAGAACATCGCCGGCCCGATCATGGCCTGCCTCAGCTTCTCAGGCCTGTACCTCTACCGGCGCGGGCAGCGGTACTGGGGCGCCGGGATCTTCTTCGCGGCGAT
The DNA here is from genome assembly GCF_001425625.1 of Mesorhizobium sp. Root102. Taxonomy (GTDB): domain Bacteria; phylum Pseudomonadota; class Alphaproteobacteria; order Rhizobiales; family Rhizobiaceae; genus Mesorhizobium. Next base: position 142,654 of record NZ_LMCP01000005.1, read on the forward strand.
GATCTTCATGCTGCACACCGGCTCAAAGACAACGGCCGGCCTGGTGCCGTTCTCGATCCTGATTGTGATGTTCCCCAGCCTGATAGGCATGCGGCTTGGCACGCCGATCCTGTTTGCCCTGGCGATCATCGCCACGGCGGTCGGCACGCTGGGCATCGTCTTCCTGCCGCCGATAAAACATCTGGCGGCGATCTATTTCCCCGACATGACCTATACCGGCCGCACGACGCTGTGGGAGTTCGCCGGCAGCATGCTGGCGAAGAAGCCATGGATCGGCTACGGCTATGAGAGCTTCTGGGGCACCCCGCTCTTGCTCAACCAGGACCAGCCCTTCGACCGGCCGTGGGACATCAGAACCATCGTACACGGTCATGACGGCTATCTCGACATCGCCGTACTGATGGGTATTCCGGCACTGTGCGTGGCGGTCTATACTTTCCTCATCGCGCCGTTGCGCGACTACATGCGCATTCCGCTGCGCAGGGAGAACATCTTTCTCGGCGACTTCTTCATGATGGTAGTGCTGTTCACGGCGCTGAACGCTTTCCTCGAAAGCTTCTTCTTCCATCGCGGCGACCCGGTCTGGCTGTTCTTCGTGCTCGGCGTGCTTGGCCTCAGGCAAGTCTCGCTGCGGCCGATGGCAGTGCGTGATCCCGATCGCGGTGCACGATCTTCCCGTTCGTCCTGACGGGGTCTTCCCTAGGGAAGCGCCAGCGTCTATGTGAAGGCCTTCCTTCGGAGGGCTTTCGATGACGATCAGGCTTGTTCTCGCCGGCTGCGGCAATATGGGTTACGCCATGCTCTCGGGCTGGCTGAAATCCGGCAAGCTTGCGCCGTCCGCGGCTTTCGTGGTCGAGCCCAATGCCGATCTGCGCAATCGCGCCGCAGCGTTGGGCTGCGGCACATCAGCCGATGCCGGCGCTATTCCGGCCGACGCCGTGCCCGATCTCGTCGTCATCGCGGTGAAGCCGCAGGTGATCCGCGACGTCACGGCCGCCTACAAGCGCTTCGCCGACGGCCGCACCACCTTCGTCAGCATCGCCGCCGGCACGCCTGCCGCCACCTTCGAGGAGATCCTGGGCAATCGCGCACCGATCGTGCGCTGCATGCCCAACACGCCGGCAGCAATCGGCAAGGGCATGATGGTGGTGTTTTGCAACAGGCTGGTCTCCGACGACACCAAGCGTTTCGTCGCCAACCTCCTGTCGGCGAGTGGCGAGGTGGCCACCATCAACGACGAGGGCCTGATGGATGCGGTGACCGCTGTATCGGGATCGGGACCAGCCTACATCTTCCATTTCATCGAGGCGCTGACCGTGGCCGCCGAGAAGGCCGGGCTGCCGATGGCAACCGCCAAGCTGCTCGCCATGCAGACTGTCTACGGCGCTGCCTCGCTCGCCGCCGAAAGCGGCGAGGAGCCAGGCGTGCTGCGCCAGCAGGTGACCAGCCCCAAGGGCACGACGGCAGCGGCGCTGGCCGTGCTGATGGGTGAGGACCGGCTGACCAATCTGCTGACCGAAGCGGTGGAGGCAGCGCGGCTGCGGTCTGTCGAACTGGGGAAGTGAAACCTCAGTCCGCCCCGTAAAGCATCTCGTCCTGCAGCCGCCGCAGGGCGAACAGCCTCGTCGACTGGTCGGGCGACGCATTGTCGGCGGTCAGCAATTCGCCTTTCCTGACCGGTTTCAGCACCTTGCCGCCCTCGAGCAGGCCGACCGGCACGGCGCGCTGGGCACGGGCTTCGCCGACAGTCATGGTCCAGGAACGATAGCAGGTCTCGCCAATCGCATCGAAGGTCTCGCCGGCGGCAAGGTCGCGCTTGGCGACGGCGCATACTTCGGCGACCGGCCTTGGCAACGGCACCATGTCGGGCTTGCCGAAAAGCACGATGCGGGCTGCGGTCAGCGGCACTTCCAGCGAGGTCAAATGATAGGGCCGGAACAGGCTGTAGTAAGGGCCGTGGCCGATATGCAGATCGTCCATGCGCTCGATGATGCGCGGATGCGTCGCCTCGACAATGACGAAGACGCCGGGCGCGACGCCCTTGCCTACCGTGTAGTCGACGACGCCTTTCTTCAGCAACAGACCGCCATCCTCACGCGGGATGAGTACCTTGGCGAGATCGTCGCGGTCGGCCTTGGGGCCGTGCATGCCGGGCACATCGGGCACCAGCCCGGTGGCGTTGGCAATGGCGCACATCTCGACCATGGTCTTGGAGCCGTCGACGAACTCGACCAGCATGCGTGGGTTCATGTTGCGGCGGATCGCTTCCTCGCGATAGTCGTCGGGCACGGCATCGTGGTTGAGCGGATTGTTCTTGCCCTTGCCGGCCGAGACGATGGTCAGCCCGAGCGCCGACGCAAACTCGATCAGTTCCATGCAACTCGACGGCTCATCGCCCGCACCGACCGAATAGACGACGCCAAGTCGGTCGGCCTGCTGTTTGAGATAGCAACCGATGGTGACGTCGGCCTCGACGTTCATCATCACCAGATGCTTGCCGTGCTCCATCGCCGACAGGCAAAAATCGGCGGCGACACCCGGCTTGCCGGTGGCGTCGATGACGACGTCGATCAACGGATTGGTGACCAGCATCTCGTTGGAGGTGATGGCGATCTTGCCGCTCTCGATGGCGCCGGTGACTTTCGACGCGGTGTCGGCTTCGACCGCCATGGCTTCATCGCCATAGGCGATGCGGATGGCCTCGCGCGCGGTATGCGGGCGGCGTGTCGAGACGGCGCAGACCGAAATGCCCGGCATCAGCATGCCTTGCGTGACCAGATCGGTGCCCATCTCGCCCGAGCCAATGACGCCGATGCGCACAGGGCGGCCCTCGGCGGCACGCCTGGCGAGATCGCGGGCAAGGCCGGTCAGGGCGACATTGGTCATGCAGGAAGTCCACAGCTTCGTGATTTGTGGTCGGATAGCAGGGAACGGGTTCCATTTGCCAACGAAACCGTTGGCGACCGGCATTTTCCAGCGAAATCGCCCGAAAAAGGGACATTCGTCCCGGGTGATTGGCACAAAGGGTTGCCAATTGACATTGTCGTGAACAGCCCCAATAAAACATTCGTTCGTCAACAAAGGCAAATGTTCATCGAGAGATCGGAGAGCATGCGCCTCGCGGCGGACTGGGGAGTGTCTTTGCGCCGTGGCGCCAAAGGCTCGATGGAGCAACATTGCGAGGCGTCGAGCGAAGGCTCGGGGGCTCCAGGGGAGGAATAATGGATACTGTTCTCGCGGGCCTCAAAGGGGCCATCGACACGCTCGGCCCGACGATCCTGCTACCAATCGTCATTTTCATCATCGCCGTGGTTCTGGGCGCCAAGGTCAGCAAGGCTTTTCGCGCCGCCGTCACCATCGGCGTCGCCTTCATCGGCATCAATCTCGTGCTTGGCCTCATGTTCACATCGATCGGAGACGTTGCCAAGGCCATCGTCACCAACACTGGCATCCATCGCGACATCATCGATGTCGGCTGGCCTTCGGCTGCGGCGATCGCCTTCGGCTCATCGGTCGGCCTTTGGGTCATTCCGGTCGGCATCCTCGTCAACATCGTGCTGTTGCTGACACGCATGACGCGCACGCTCAATGTCGACGTCTGGAATTTCTGGCACTTCGCCTTTGTCGGCTCGCTGGTCGTCGCCGCGACAGACAATCTGGCCTATGGCATCGCGGTCGCAGCACTTGTCGCCGCGCTGTCGCTGCTCTTCGCCGACTGGTCGGCACGCGCGGTGCAACAATTCTACGGCGTGCCCGGCATTTCCGTGCCGCACCTCGCCTCGGCGCAGATCCTGCCGATCGCCATTGTGCTCAACTGGATCATGGACCGCATTCCCGGGATCAATCGCATCAACATCAACACCGATACGATCGAACGCAGGTTCGGCGTGTTCGGAGAACCTGTCGTGATGGGCCTGATCATCGGCCTCGTGCTCGGCGCGATCGCCTTCTACAATGCGGGTGATCTCAGCGTGGTGCTGGCAAAGGTTCTGGGCACCGGCATGACGCTGGCTGCGGTCATGCTGCTGCTGCCGCGCATGGTCAAGATCCTGATGGAAGGGCTGATCCCGGTTTCCGACGCCGCTCAGGCGTTCGTACGCAAGCGCACCGGCGACCGCGAGCTGCTCGTCGGCCTCGATTCGGCGATCCTGATCGGCCATCCGGCCGCGATCTCGTCGTCGCTGATCCTGGTGCCGATCGCGATCATCCTGTCCATCATCCTGCCAGGCAACCGCGTCATCCTGTTCGCCGACCTGGCGGTCATTCCCTTCATTGTCGCCATGACCGCGCCGTTGGTCAAAGGCAACGTGTTCCGCATGGTGGTGATCGGCACGGTGACGCTGGCCATCGGCTTCTACGTCGCCAACGCGCTGGCGCCGCTGTTCACTAGCGCCGCAGTCGCATCGGGCTTCAAGCTGCCGGCGGACGCGCTGCAGATCACCTCGGTGGTCGACGGCTTCCTGTGGGTGCCCTACGTGATCATCGAGGCCATGGGACTTGGTCTTGTCGGCATCATCGTGATGGCGGTGGTCGTCGCCGCGCTGTTCGTTCTCTACCGCCGTAATCCGCTCGGCTGGGAGCGGGCGGCTGGCGCCGAGGACGAGCCGGCCGAAGAGACGGTCTGAACCTGATAGCGCCTTGCGTTTGAACCGATCGTGCGCCCTTCACGGGCGCACGATTTCATCGACGGAGCAAAGAAATGGCTGACGGCCTCATGCAGCTTCTGGATCCCGAAGCGATCGTGCTCGGATCCGATGCATCGAGCAATGAGGAGATCATCCGCATCCTGGCGGGCCGGCTCGAGATGCTTGGCTATGTCAAAAGCTCCTATGCCGACGCGGTCGTGCGCCGCGAATTGACCATCCCGACCGGATTGCCGCTGGAGCGCCCCGACAACGTCGCGGTACCGCACACCGATCCGGAGCATGTGCTGAAGCCGGGCATCGCGATGGGCACGCTGAAGCAACCGGTGACCTTCGCCAACATGGAAGACCCCGACGAGATGCTGCCGGTCGGCTTCGTCTTCCTGCTTGCCATCAATGACAAGGACAAGCAGATTGAGGCGCTGCAGGCCGTCATGGCCATCATCCAGAACCCGCAAGCCTTGGACGGCTTGAGGTCGGCCAGAACCCTCGATGACGTGCGAGCCGTACTCGGCTGAAACAAGGAGAAGCAGAGATGTCCAGACAGAAAACCATTCTCTTTGCCTGCGGCACGGGCATCGCCACCTCGACCGCGGTCAACGTCGCCGTCACCGAGGAAATGAAGAAACGCGGCCTTACCTTCAATGCCCAGCAGGCAAAGGCCACCGAAGTGCCGGGACTGGCCGACAATGTCGACTTCATCGTCGCCACCACGCCGATCTCGGCTTCGGTGACCAAGCCGGTGATCAAGGGCCTCGCCTTCCTCACCGGCATCGGCAAGGACAAGATCCTCGACGAGATCGAGGCGCAGCTGCGCAAGTGACGGTCACGCAGCGACACGGAGACTGACGCGATCCGGCACGACCCCACTGGCGCGGCTTCAGACCACCCTGACGTAGGTCGTCATTCCCGATTTCTGATGCTCGATAATGTGGCAATGCAGCAGCCAGTCGCCGAGATTGTCGGCGACGAAGCCGAGCTGAACCTTCTCGTTGGGCTGGATGAGATAGGTGTCGGAGATGACAGGCTGAACCTGGCGCGTCGAGGATGACAGCACCTTGAAGCTCATGCCGTGCAGATGCATCGGATGGGATTGCGGCGTCAGGTTCTCCATATCGATGACATAGCTCCTGCCGAGCTTCAGTTCGGCCAGCGGCGCGGTCGGATCCGGCGTATCGCCGGGCCACGGTACCTTGTTGATTGCCCAGAAACTGTAGCCAAGCGATCCGCAGATGCCATCGCTCGGGACGTTTTCCGCCGTAGCGCTGAGCGCCAGGGAAATATGTTGGGCGCTGGTGAAATCCACCTCCGCCACCGGATTGACCTCCAGCGGAGCAAGATCACGAATGTCCCGCTTGAGGGAGTCTCCTGTCGCGAGCAGGGTCGCCAGGATTTTTGGCTTCGTGCCCCTGACGTCTCTCAGGCTGACGATCGCGCCCTCGTCGTCGGGCATGCGGATGGCCAGCTCCATGCGCTGACCGGGTCCAAGCAGCAAGGCATCGGGGGAAAAACGCTGCGGCACCGGATTGCCGTCCAGCGCGATGACTGACGCTTCGGCGCCATCGACGCGAAAGGCATAGATCCGGGTGACATCGGTGATGGCGACCCTGAGCCGAACCAGCCCTCCGGCCGGCGCGTCATACTGCGGCTGATCTAGCCAGTTGGCGGTGCGCACCGTGCCGTAAGTGCCGGTTCCTGCGGCATCGCGCGGCCGGAACTGGTCGATGAACTGGCCATCGTCGCCGAGGCGCCAGTCGCGCAGGTTGATGACAATTTCGGCGTCGAATTTCGGATCGTTCGGGTTTTCAACCACGATCACGCCGGTCAGGCCGTGACCCATCTGCTCCAGCGTGTTGCAATGCGGGTGATACCAGAAGGTGCCGGCGTCGGGTGGCGTGAAGGCGTAATCGAAATGATCGCCGGTGTAGACGTAGGGCTGGACCAGAAACGGGACGCCGTCCATCCTGTTTGGAACACGAATGCCATGCCAGTGGATCGTCGTCGGATCATCGATCGCGTTGACAAGGCGCGCGGTGAAAGGCGCGCCTTTTTTCATTCTGAGCACGGGCGGCATTCCGGCGTTACCATAGGTCAGCACATCCTTGGTCTGGCCGACATCCATCAGCTTCGCCTGGATCTTTGCCGTCTGCAAAACCACCGGCTCAGCTGTGGCAGCGGCCCAGCCGCCAAGCCGACCCATGGCCGAAAGCCCGATCCCGCCGGCACCGGCAACCGCGGCCGTTTTCAAAAACCCGCGGCGTGTGAGTACGGTCATTTGGCGCTCCAACTGCAAGGACGGCAGCCTTGGGTTTATCGCAGCCCTGGATCGTAAGCGAGAAGCCTGTGCAAGACCGACCTCCGCCACCGGCCCGCCGACAGGCGCGGACGGACAATCGACCGCAAGACGCATCGCCGTCGGAGAGGAGCGTGACTATTTCGACCGCACCCCATAGGCGGCAAGGAACGCTTCAACCGAGGCATCGGCATGCCGCTCAAGGTCGGCCTTCGAGCGCGGGTTGCTTCCGGTGAACATGGCTTCGTTCATGGGGATCCAGAGAAGCATTCCGAAGAGATGGCTGGCCGCCAAACGGGGATCGCTGGTCTGCAACAGGCCTCGACTGGTAAGCTTTTCAAAGCATGACGCCACCGAGGCAAGCATGCGCTCAAAACCTTTTTCATACCAACTGCGGCCAAGCTGCGGCATTCGATCCGCGTTGGCGATAATCAGACGCCGCAGCTTCAGCAAATCGTCGTCCATCAGCGTCGTTGTCATGCGTCGGGCAAGCTGCTGCAGACCGCCCTCCATGAATTTCGCCTCGGAAAGCAGCATCGTTACGGACTCGACAACATCGTTGGTCTGGCTGGCGGTGGACTCGACGACTTCGCTGAAAAGCGTCTCCTTGTCCGTGAAATGCTTGTAGACGGTCTGCTTGGAAGCGCCTGCCTTGGTGGCGATCTCTTCCATGCTGGTTCCATCATAACCCTTGGCGATGAACGCGGCCGTGGCCGCTTCGATGATTTCACGATCCTTGCGAGCCGATCTGGTCTCACCATTATTTTCCATAGCGCCTCTCAACCAGTACTAGACGGTACCGTTCCCGCAAGGTAGCTACGCTTACAGTACTAGACTGGCTAGTACTCGTCAACGAAAGCAAGGCTTGAACCGATGACCAAGATGATCTTCCTCAATCTGCCGGTGCGCGATCTGCAGGCGGCGACCAATTTCTATCTCGCGATCGGCGGCACGCTGAACCCGCAGTTCTCGAGCGACCAGGCCAGCTCGATCATGTTCTCCGACTCCATTGGGGTCATGTTGCTTACGCACAAGCATTACAGCCAGTTCACAGCGCGGGAGATCGGCGACCCCAAACGGGACAGCCAGATGCTGATAGCGCTCACCACCGACAGCAAGGACGAGGTCAATGCCATAATCGAGAAGGGCGTGGCGGCAGGCGGTCGCGCCGATCCCAACCCGGTGCAGGATCTCGGTTTCATGTTCAACCGCCACATCGAAGATCCGGACGGCAACGTCTGGGAGCTGCTGTGGATGAACCCATCCGCCATGCAATAGCCCACCGGAATCGAAGCGGGCCAGGATGACAATGGAGAAGCGATTGGCATTTGCCTGTCGCTTCTCCAACGGACGCGCCGGCATCAGCTATTCCGCCGCCTCGGCATAATGTGCCGGCACGTAGTTGAGGATGGGGCCAAGCCAGCGCTCGACCTCGGCCAATGGCATCGCCTTGCGGAGTGCATAATCCTCGACCTGGTCGCGTTCGACCTTGGCGACGCCGAAATAGTAGCTTTCGGGATGCGCCAGATAGATTCCCGATACCGAAGAGCCCGGCCACATCGCATAGCTCTCGGTCAGGCTAACCCCGGCATTGCCTTCGCCGTCGAGCAGTCGGAACAGCGTCGCCTTCTCGGTATGGTCGGGCTGTGCCGGATAGCCGGGTGCCGGGCGGATGCCGCGATAGGGTTCGCCGATCAGTTCGTTTGGTGCCAGATTCTCGTCGGGAGCGTAGGCCCAAAACTCCCTGCGCACCTTCTCGTGCATGCGCTCCGCAAAGGCTTCGGCGAAGCGGTCGGCCAGCGCCTTGACCATGATCGACGAATAGTCGTCGTTGGCGCGCTCGAAACGCTCGGCGATCGCCACCTCCTCGATGCCGGCGGTGACGATGAAGCCGCCGATGTAGTCCGGCTTGCCGCTATCCGCCGGCGCGACGAAATCCGACAGGGCGACATTGGATTTGCCGTCACGCTTGGTCAGTTGCTGGCGCAAGGTGAAGAAGGTCGCCAGGTCCTGTGACCGCTTCTCGTCCGTGAACAGCCTGATGTCGTCGCCGACGGCATTGGCCGGCCAGAAGCCGATGACGCCGCGCGGCGCGAACCATTTTTCGGCAATAATCTTCTTCAGCATCGCCTGCGCATCCTCGAACAGCTGGCGGGCGGCGGCGCCTTGCGCCTCGTCCTTCAGTATCTTCGGATAACGGCCCTTCAGCTCCCAGGTCTGGAAGAACGGCGTCCAATCGATATAGCGCGCGAGTTCCGTGAGATCCCAGTTCTCGAACACCTTCACGCCTGTGAAGGACGGCTTCGGCGGCTCATAGGCCGGCCAGTCGATGCGGTGCGCGTTGGCCCGCGCCTTGGCCAGCGGCAGCCGCTGCTTGTCGGCTTCGGAGCGGGCATGCGCGTCGGCGACCTTCTTGTATTCGGCGCGCACCGTGTCGACATAGCCGCTCTTGGTCTCGTTCGACAGCAAGGACGAAACCACGCCCACCGCCCTGCTGGCGTCTGTGACATAGACCGTCTGGCCCTTGGTGTAGCGCGGGTGGATTTTCACCGCCGTGTGCACGCGGCTCGTCGTCGCGCCGCCGATCAGCAATGGAATGTCGAAACCTTCGCGCTCCATCTCCGCGGCCATGTGCGCCATCTCGTCGAGCGACGGCGTGATCAGGCCTGACAGGCCGATGATGTCGACATTTTGCTCGCGTGCCGTCTGCAGGATCTTTGCCGCCGGCACCATGACGCCGAGATCGATGATCTCGTAATTGTTGCAGGCGAGCACAACGCCGACGATGTTCTTGCCGATGTCGTGGACATCGCCCTTCACCGTCGCCATCAGGATCTTGCCCGCTGTCTGGCGTTCGCCATTGTCGATGCCATTAGCGGCGTTGGCCAGCTTCTCGGCTTCCATATGAGGCAGCAATCCTGCGACGGCTTGTTTCATCACCCGCGCGGACTTCACCACTTGCGGCAGGAACATCTTGCCCGCGCCGAACAGGTCGCCGACGACGTTCATGCCGGCCATCAGCGGGCCTTCAATGACATGCAGCGGGCGCTCGGCGGCCAGCCGCGCTTCCTCGGTGTCGGCGTCGATGAACTCGGTGATGCCGTTGACCAGCGCGTGGCTGATGCGCTGTTCGACCGTCCATTCGCGCCAGGCGAGATCGCGCTCCTTGGCTTCCTGGCCCGCCGTGCCCTTGAAGCGTTCGGCGATCTCCAGCATGCGTTCGGTGGCGGTGCCGCCGGCCCTGGGCACGCGGTTGAGCACGACATCCTCGCAGGCCTCGCGTAGCGCCGGCTCGATCGTGTCGTAGACGGCGAGCTGACCGGCATTGACGATGCCCATGTCCATGCCGCGCTGGATGGCATGGTAGAGGAACACGGCATGCATGGCCTCGCGCACCGGCTCGTTGCCGCGGAACGAGAAGGACAGGTTCGACACGCCACCGGAAATGTGGACATGCGGCAGCGTCCCGGTGATCTCGCCCGTGGCCTCGATGAAGTCGACGCCGTAATTGTCGTGCTCCTCGATGCCCGTGGCGACCGCGAAGACATTAGGGTCGAAGACAATGTCCTCGGGCGGGAAGCCGGCCTGTTCGGTCAGGAGCTTGTAGGCGCGGGTGCAGATCTCGACCTTGCGCGCCTTGGTGTCGGCCTGGCCGTCTTCGTCGAAGGCCATGACGACCACCGCCGCGCCATAGGCCCGCACCAGCCTGGCATGATGCAGGAACGCAGCCTCGCCTTCCTTCATCGAGATGGAGTTGACCAGCGACTTGCCCTGCACGCATTTCAGGCCGGCCTCGATGATCTCCCATTTCGAACTGTCGACCATGACGGGAACGCGAGCGATGTCCGGCTCGGCGGCGATCAGGTTCAGGTATTCGACCATCGCTTTCTTCGAATCGATCAGCCCCTCATCCATGTTGATGTCGACGATCTGGGCGCCATTGGCGACCTGGTCGCGCGCCACGTCGAGCGCGGCGACATAGTCGCCCGCCGTGATCAGTTTTCTGAACTTTGCCGACCCGGTGACGTTGGTGCGCTCGCCGATATTGACGAACGGAATCTCGTCGGTGATCGTGAATGGCTCCAGCCCGGACAGGCGCATCCTGGGTTCGATGTCCGGAATGGCGCGCGGGGGATACTTCCGCACCGCTTCGGCAATGGCGCGGATATGTTCCGGCGTCGAGCCGCAGCAGCCGCCAACGATATTGACCAGCCCTTCCCTTGCAAACTCCTCGATCTGCGCGGCCATGAAGTCCGGGCTCTCGTCATAGCTGCCGAATTCGTTGGGCAGTCCGGCATTCGGATAGGCGCAGGTGAAGGTGTTGGCAACGCCGGAAATCTCCGCCAGGTGCGCACGCATGGCATTGGCGCCTAGCGCGCAGTTGAGGCCGATGGTGAAGGGGCTGGCATGGCGCACCGAATGCCAGAAGGCCGTCGGCGTCTGGCCGGACAGCGTGCGGCCGGACAGGTCGGTGATGGTACCGGAGATCATCACCGGCAGGCGCACACCCTTCTCGATGAAGATCTCTTCCGCAGCGAAGATCGCCGCCTTCGCGTTCAGCGTGTCGAAGATGGTCTCGATCAGGATGACGTCGGCGCCGCCATCGATCAATCCGCGCAGCTGTTCGCCATAGGCGAGGCGCAGATCGTCGAAGGTCACCGCGCGGTAGCCGGGATTGTTCACATCCGGCGACATCGAGGCGGTGCGGTTGGTCGGCCCCAGCGCGCCGGCGACGAACCGACGCTTGCCGTCCTGCTGCTCGGCCCGAATAGCGGCGCGCCGCACCAGCCGCGCGCCATCGCGGTTCAGCGCATAGACGGCACCTTCCATGCCGTAGTCGGCCTGGGCGATCGAGGTCGAGGAGAAGGTGTTGGTTTCCAAGATGTCGGCGCCTGAGATGGCGTACTGATAGTGGATCTCCTCGATGGCCTCGGGCTGGGTCAGGATCAGAAGGTCGTTGTTGCCCTGCTGGTGGCAGGCGCAGCCGGCGAAGGCCTCGCCGCGAAACTGGTCCTCCTCGAAGCCGAGGCCCTGGATCTGCGTGCCCATGGCGCCGTCGAGGATAAGGATGCGTTCGCGCGCCGCTGCCGTCAGCGCCGCAAGCACTTCCGATCCGTCGGACTTTGCCGCGACGGGGCCGAACAAAGCGTCCAGCGATGCAGAGTTCTGCGACATTTTTTATCCCTTTGGCGACAAGTTTTCTCATCTCACATAAGGATATCTTTATGTCAATATACGATAGGCGATCATCATTGTCACCCGTCGTTGCAAGTGCCTGGCTCCAGAGGGGCAATCGCTCGGTCAATGCAACTCGGCCAGCAAGGCTATCCCGCGTAAAGGCGATACCCGGAACAGAATTGATCTTCTTCTGCACGGCCTCGCGCAGGATCGGCACCGCTTGCTCGAAACGGGTAACGTCGTTTCGGCCCGCCAGCGAGCGTTAAAGTTGCCGACCTCGTTCTGCAGGCTGGCCCAACGGTCGGGATCGCGGTCGCGACCGACCTCGTCGGCGAGCGCCCGGATAGGTCAAATCTCGGCCGCAGCCAGCCTATTTGAAGCTGGCGATGGGCAAGAACTTCACCGCGGAGCCGGTGAAGCGGCGGTGATCGGACGTCTGTCCTCGCGGCTGGAATCCGTCGAGATAGACGTGCTCCGGCGCCCTGCGGATGAAATAGGCGGCAACAAGCCGCGCGGTCGCGGACCCCGTTCCATCGGCAATGCCGCGACCTCTCTGGAGCGGTCTGCTGGTGACCGCAGGCGCTTCAGCATCGGCGCGTGGCTGGACACGGTCGGCCTTCGGGCTGGTCCTGACCCGATCTTCGCGTTCCGATGCATGGGGGGCAAGCCGCTGGCCGGTCAGCCTGTCAAGGCCGTCATCGGCGTGGTTCAGGGCCAGCAAGGCACCGATTGCGTCGCCGGATTTGGCTGCTTCCGGTTGGCGCGTCGGGCTTGTCTGGCTTTCCGGCCGCCATGTCGGCAAGGGGATGTTGAGCGCCACCATGTCCGCCGCGACGCTCGCGAGAACGGCATCCCCGCCCAAAGGAATGTCGGCACCGGTTGCTGCCGGCTTGGCCACCGCCAGTTCGGCCCGCGCCATGGACGCACCGGCGATTGCGGACCGTGCGGTTTCCGGTGTCGGAACACGCGCCGCAAGTTCGGCGCGAGGGGCGAAGGCGGGCAGCGGCACCGAGCCCGGTGCCATGGCCATGACGATCGCTTCAGGCGTCTTCCCCGTCTGCCCAGATGGCGGTTCCTCCCCTGGATAGCTGGCAGCCATTTGGATGTCCGCCCGCTGGGCATCCCGCGGCTGCACGATGGCGATACCCTGTCCGACCGGCCTGGGCTCAACAGACCTGGCCGGTTTGCGCGGCGCCGACACCGCTTCCGCGACATCATCCGACTCGTCTCCGCCACCCAAAAGCGTCGCCAGTAGGCCACGCGCCTGTCTGCGTTGGCCGCCATCAACGCTTGCCAGCTCGATGTTGGGCGTGCCGGCGCCCTTGCGCGATTTGTAGGCGGCAAACGCCTGCTCGTAGCCGGGCAGCGGTCTGCCGTCGCTTGGCACATGCAGTGTGTTGCCGTTCGGAAATACCCTGGCTAGTTCCTGGCGGCTGATGCCCGGCCAATGCCGCACATTGCCGACATCCATGTGTATGAAAGGCGAACCGGAGGTAGGGTAATAGCCTACGCCGCCGCCCTGCATCTTGAGGCCGATATCGCGCAGCTTCTTCAGCGGCACATCCGGCAGGAAGAAATCCATCGCGCGGCCTACCATGTGTTGACTCTCTCGAGCTACGCCCTTCGAGCGGCTGCGCAGCATTGCGTTCGTCGCCGGCGAACGATAGGCGCTGACCACATGGATATAGGCTCTTGATCCACTGGCGCGATAGGCCTGCCAGACAAGATCGAGCAGGCGCGGATCCATCTTCGTCGGTTCGTTGCGACGCCAGTCGCGCAGCATGAGATTGATCTTCTTCAATCCCGCCGGATCGTAGCGCCCATTGCGCTTGAAGACGATTTCGGCCTTCTCGCCCGTATGGAGATGTTGAATCTTCAAAGCGCGCGTCTCCGCCAACGCGCTGCTGACGCAGAGGCAAAGGAACGCCACCATGATGGCCGGCAGCAATGTCCAACGATGGGAAGCGCCGGGCGTGTTTTGCTCGTTTTCAATCACGTTCATGCCTTGCAAATTGTTTTGTTTTCAGGCGATTTGACGTCGGCGTCGAGATGAAGAGCTCGTCTTCGGCGTCCTCGACCTGACAAGGCATGGACTTGACCGGCGCAGACGGGCATCCATCCCACAACGCGCCTGTCGAAGAACATCATCTTGGTTAATGAATCGTGTCGGTGCCGAGAATGCGATTCGACCGGTGGGTGCCTGTAACAACTCTTGGAGCCAGGGCTCCCCGCTGCAGCTAGGTCAGTGAGGTTTTCCAATCCTAGTCCCGGACAGCATCGGCAAACGCATCAATGGCTGGCGAGTGTGAGCGCCCTGCGACAGTAACCAACGACACTTGCGGATGATTTCGGGATCGACCACAGGCTGGTGGCACCCCCATTCCCGCCGCGACTATCGCCAGAATCCAATCCTCGCGCTCACTACGATGTGCACTTTCGATCTCTATCCCGAGGCTTCTGCAAAGCTCGTCGATGTGATCGCTGTATTCGCAGTTGATGCGGTCGAGGTAGGGCTGCTCGTGGACATCGGAAAGATGGAGCGTGTTGCGCAGTTCAAATGGATGGCCTGTCGAAAAAGCGAGGCCAAAACGCTCGGTATAAACCGGTGTCAGGGACGGTCGTCGCGGAGATGAGGTGACCAGGTCCTGTTCGCTAGAAACTCCGAAGCGGAAGATTTTAGAAAAGCAATTACTAATATAATGACGTGACAGCGCCAGTATCCGCGTCGCGTATGGGAGGATGCCATGACCGATGGTGGAATGAACGTCACGAAATTTGAATCCAAGTCTCACAACAAGCCGGATGAGGTTCGCTCGCCCAACAAGACACGCGTCGAAGTGGTGCGGCTTCCCGGTTTCACGCTCGGACGGCTCAACATGGAGCCAGGATGGAAATGGTCGGAGTGCGTGAAGCCCGTCGTCAAGACCGACAGCTGTCAGGTGTCGCATGTCGGTTACGTTGTATCCGGAGCGATCACCATCAGATTGGATGACGGCACCCAGAAAACCTTCGAACAAGGCACATCCTATACAATTCCGCCCGGCCACGACGCCTGGGTGGAAGGCAACGAACGCATTGTGTGTATCGAAGTCACGAGCGCCGAGCGGCATGCCAAACCAGCGTAGGACAGAACGCAGAACTGCTGGCTGGCGGGGTTTGCGTCGGGCGACGGGCTGCTGTCGCGCCATCAAATTATTTGACGCGGAACACTATGTAACCGCACCTCCACCCGTTCCGCGGGCAACGAGACGCTTCAAGGCCCGCAGCGAGAACCGGCAACGGCACTGAACTAGCTCTCCGCCTCTCCTATTCGGTGCCGGCGAGCCACCGCACCATGTTCGCCATCAACTTGCCGTAGAGCGGCCATTCGAGGAAATCCTGCGACAGCCAATGCGGACCGATGTCGGTCGTCCAGGCGACCGTGCGGCCGCGACCGTGGTTGCAAACGGCAAGGAGTGGCCAGTCCGTGCCGCGGTGATGGCAGGTTGCCAAAAGACGGGATGAGCCATCATGCCTGAATTCCAGCTTGTTCATGCCGAGGATCGGAGGCAACGGCCCGTCGATGCCGGAAAAGATTGGGTGGGATGTTTGCAGGATGGAGGCTTGAAGACCTTGCGGCACCTCCATGCCGTCGCAATACGGCAGGCAACGGACAGGCAGCACATCTTCGACCGGGGTGTCGTAGAATCGCGCTGTTCCGAACATGCCCTGAAAGCCCATATAGCCGCCGGCCAGCATCAGCCCACCGCCACCTTCGACATAGGTCTTGAGCAGATCGAGGCGGTTGACACCGACACGGCCGGCCCGGGCTTCCGGCGTCACCAGCAAGGTCAGCGCGCCGACATCGGAAATCACCACCGCCTGATATTGGGCGAGCGCATCCAGATCAGAGGGAAACTCGGCGGCGCACCGATCACCGCCGATCTGTGTCACCGCGACGCCCTCGGCGGCGAGGGCGGCATTGAAGGTCGTTGCACCATTGGTGGAGGTCGCGCTTGTGAGCACATCGCCACCTATGGCGACCGAAGTCGTTGCCGCGAAGGTTTCGCCTGCAAGCAGCACTTTCATAGTCGCCCCACATTGTCCGATAGATCGAGTTGAGAGGACGCCGGCTGGAATCGGCGCCCCCGGGGGTTCGATAACCGCCGTATCAGAACTTGAACTCAGCCAGATTTTCGGGGGTCACGATTTTCGCTGGTCCAAGGATCAATTCGCCGCCGGCCCCAATCGTGTATTCGCCGAGCCTGCCTGCCTTGAACTTGTCACCCTCCTTGCCGGTGATCTTGCACTGCGCAAGCGCCTGGGCAGTTTGATAGGTAAGATAGCCAAGATCGGTGACGTTCCACCAGATATCCTGAGCAGCGCCGTCCTTGATGTATTTCGAGATCAAAGTGGCCGGGGCCAGGCCGGTCAGTTTGACCTTGCCGATCATGCCCGCCTCCTCAAGTGCACGAGCGGCCGCAGGAAGGCCAATGCCTGCTGGAACGATGATCACCTTGAGATTCGGAAACGCTTGCACCAGCGCCAGTGCCTGCTGCTGGTTGATCTGTTCGCTTTCTTCGCCATAGGCGACCTGCACGAGCTTCATTTTGGAAAACTTCGGCTCGGCCGCCATTTTCGCCTTCATGAAGTCGATCCAGGCGTTTTGGTTGGTCGCCGTGGGCGTCGACGACAGGATCGCGAATTCGCCTTCACCGCCGCTAAGATTGAATGCACTTTCCAGCATCATTTCGGCGAGACTGTCGCCCTTCACTTGATTCACGAATACCGCGCGGGCGTCGGCCGCCACATCGGAGTCATACGAAATGACGCGGACGCCCTGCTGGACGGCACGCTTCAGCGCAGGCGCAACGGCATTGGCGTCGTTGCCGGCAATTGCGATGACCCCGACCTTCTGCGACACGAGACTATTGATGAATTCAATCTGCGCCTCTGCCGTCGCTTGCGATGGGGCGACCTGGGTAGCTGTGCCGCCAATTTCCTTCGCCGCCTCTTCGGCCCCTCCAAAGGCCACCTTGAAGTAGGGATCGGTGTCGAGCTTGGGCAGGAAGCCGACCGTTACCGGCTCCTTGGCGCATTCCTGGCTCAGAGCCAGCGAGGTCGGTGCGAGCAGAACCGCGGATGCGAGCAGGGCTAATCTAAACGCTTTCATTGTGACTCCTCCATCAAAAATTCGGGCTTGAAGAAAGGGGCCCGAGATCACCCCTTGTTTTCGCGCAAGACGCGCGATCTTGAGAGCCGCTCCTGTGCTGAGCGCCAGTAATTGCCGACCAGCAGCGAGCCGATCAAAAGCAGCCCGATGATCATGCCCTGCGCGTCGCCGCCGATCTGGTTGAGCGCCAGAACGTTGCGGATCACGGCAATCAGAACCAGGGCCAGCATCACGCCGGTCAGGCGACCCTTGCCGCCAAAGACGCTGACACCGCCGAGCAACACGATGGTGATGACGTCAAGTTCCATGCCAAGTGCGTTGTTGGCGCGGGCGTTGGAAAGGCGCGCGGTATAGACGACACCGGCGACGGCCGCGACGATACCGGAGACGACGAACAGGTTCAACACCATGCGGCGCGTATCGATGCCGGAATAGCGCGCTACTTCTGGACTGCCGCCGAGCGCGTAGATGCGCTTGCCGGTCGGCGTCTTCTGCAGGATGACGGCAAACACCGGCGCCAGCACCAGGAATGGCACGATAGTCCACGGTATCTGCGTGCCCGGCAGGTTGTTGATGCCGAAATCGACGACCGCAGGCGGCAGGATGTTGACCGAACCGGTGCCGAGCAGGATGTAGCCAATACCGCGATAGAGCGCCATGGTGCCGAGCGTCACCACCAGCGACTGCAGTCCCAAGCCCGAGACCAGATAACCGTTGAAGGCGCCGAGCAGCCCGCCGGCGACGAGCGTTAGCGGGATTGCCGCCAGCGTCGGCACGCCGGCTTGAACGAGCAGGCCAAAGACCACGGATGCCAGCGCCAACACCGAGGCGATCGACAGGTCGATCTCGCGGGTGATGATGAGGAGCGTCATCGGCAGGATCAGCAACGCCTTTTCCGAGGCGCTTGCAGCCAGTTGGGAGAGATTGAAGCCAGAAACGAAATTCGGCACGAAGATCGCCGCATAGAGGAAGATGGCGAGACAGGAGACTGCCAGCAGCAGGTCCCAGAAGTCGATCGAGCGCAGGAACTTTCTCATCTCGCCCTCGCCAGTCTCGCCTGCTCGGCGCGCCGCACGATGAAGGTGTCGATGCCGATGGCTACCAGGATCACCAGGCCGTAGACACCCTGCAGCCACAGTGGATCGACGCGCACCAGTGTCAGCCCGTTCTTGATGACCAGCAAAGTGAGCGCACCGAGGATGATACCGAGCAGCGTGCCCGAACCGCCGCGGATGGCGACGCCGCCGACCACCGCCGAGGCGATCACTGTGAGTTCGAAGCCGAGCGCGACACGCGCATCGATGGTGGCGTAGCGCGATGCCCACAGAGCGCCGCACAGGCCGCCGAGCAGGCCGGCCATGCCGAAGGCCAGAAGGATGCGGCGGTCGACGGGGATGCCGATGAGACGCGCGCCGTCCGGGTTGGAACCGGTGGCGAACAGTTCGCGCCCAATGGCCGTGCGGTAGAGCAGCACGTAGCCGGCGCACAGGATGACAATGGCGATAACGACGATCAGCGGCACGCCGGCGATCTTCAGGCCCGTCATGTCGAGCCAGGCCTGCGTGACCTCGTCGGCGCTGATCTGGTCGCCCGCCGCCCAGATCGAGTTGAAGCCGCGAAAGATCGACATCGAGGCCAACGTAACGACGATGGCCGGTATCCTTCCCCTGGTAACGACAAGGCCGTTGGCCAGACCGGCGATACAGCCGACCGCGCATGCAGTCGCCAGGCCGATGCCGATGTCGAGTCCCGGATAGGCCTGAACCATGCTGGCCGCCATGTAGGCTGAAAGACCGATCACCGCGGCGATCGAAAGGTCGATATTGCGGGTGATCAGCACCAGCATCTGTGCGAGTGCTGCAACAACCAGCAAGGCAGCATCCATCGACACGGCGGTCAGGTTTGCCGCGCTCACCATGCGCGGGTTGATGATGGTGACCGGAATGGCGACCGCCAGCATCGCGGCCAGCAAACCGAACTCACGCCGCTTTAGGAAATCGAACGGTCCCTTTTTCTTTTCGTTGAAGGCGGCACGCTCCGCCTGCGCCGCCGGATCGATGGGCTCATCGGTTTTCGTCGCCGCTTCCAGCACCTTTTCCTGGGTGGCTTCGCCCCTGGCGAATTCGGCCATCCGATGACCTTCGCGCAGAACGACTATGCGATCGCACATGCCGATGAGTTCGGGCATCTCGGAAGAGATCAGGATGATCGCCATGCCCTGGGCTGCAAGGTTGGCGATCATCGCGTGCACTTCCGCCTTGGTGCCGACATCGATGCCTTGCGTCGGCTCATCGAGGATGAGGACGCGCGGTTCGGTACGCAGCCATTTGGCCAGCACCACCTTCTGCTGATTGCCGCCGGAAAGTTCCTTGACCGGCTGACCGTAGCCGGAGAAGCGCAGCTTCATGCGCTTCAGCCAGTCCGCAACCAGGTCGATGGCGCGGTCCGTGCTGTAGAGGCCGGAGGGCGCCGCCTTGTCGAGAACCGGCAGCACGGCATTGTCGAGGATGGAGAAATCCATCACCAGGCTCTGGCCCATTCGGTCTTCCGAAACATAGGCGATGCGAGCATCCATAGCGTCACGTGCGGATGCGAAGCGCACGGCTTCTCCATCGATCAGCATTTCGCCGCCATCGGGCTGGTCGATACCGAACAGCACGCGCGCGATCTCTGTCCGCCCGCTGCCAACCAAGCCGCCCAGCCCGAGCACCTCCCCGGCATGCAGCTTAAAGTCGACGTCGGAGAAGCCGCCGGCGCGCGAAAGCCCCCTCGCCTCCAGCACCAGCGCGCCGGTGGCGTGGTCACGTTCCGGATAGAGGTCGGTCACCTCGCGGCCGACCATCATGCTGATTGCGGCCGCGCGGCCAAGCTCGGCCTTCGGCTTGACGCCGATGAGACGGCCGTCGCGCAGCACCGCAATGCGGTCGGCGATACGGAAGATCTCGTCCATGCGGTGACCGACGAACATCATCGCCACGCCGTGCAGCCTGAGATCGGCGACGACGGTGAACAGCCGTTCGACCTCGCGCTGAGACAGCGCCGCCGTGGGCTCGTCCATGATCAGCACACGCGCGTCGAGCGACAGGGCGCGGGCGATTTCCACCAATTGCTGCTCAGAGGTCCGCAGCGCGCCTAACCGCGTTGCCGACCGCACGTTGAGGCCGACCGTTGCCAACACCTTGCGGGCGCCGGCAAGCATTGCGGCATTGTCGATGCCGCCGAAGCGGTCACGCGGCATGTGCCCGAGATAGATGTTTTCCGCGACCGAAAGATCCGGAAACAGGCCGGGATGCTGGTGCATGACCGCGATACCGGCGGTCTGGGCGTCGTGCGGCGAATGGAACGTCACAGGCTTGCCGTCGACTTCGACATGGCCACCGGTGGGAGAATGAACGCCGGCCAGCAGCTTCACACAGGTGCTCTTGCCGGCGCCGTTTTCGCCAAGCAGAGCCAGCACCTCGCCTGGGCGCAATTCGAAAGTCGCGTCTCTGAGGGCAATCGTGCCGCCAAAGGCCTTCGTTGCCTGAACCAGGGCAACCGGAACGGCCACTCCCCGGCCCGCCGTGGCGTCGGCGTCGCTATATGCGCCTAGCTGCAACACCTTCCTCCCGGCATTGTTATTTTTTCAATTTGCTATATTAAATGGCTTGAAGCCGCAATAGGAAAATTGACTTAGACGGCTCCGACGCGCACTGTTGCATCTCCCACAGGCGTCGTCCATCGTGACTCGACCGGAGTGGTTTCAGGGCCGCGCGTGCTGGGCTGAGCGGTAACAAACAAATCTGGAGGCTCCGCTTTGTCGGGAAAAGGCAGCAATTCCGTCAAGGTTCGGCACTATAATGAGCGTTTTGTGCTCGATGCCATCCGCCGCCTGAAGGAGGCATCCAAGTCTGACTTGGCACGCGCCGCAAACCTGACGCCGGCTGCAGTTGCCACCATAGTTGATGGACTGGAGGCATCCGGATTTGTAAAGCAAGTGGGAAAAAGATTTGGACAACGCGGATCGCCGTCCACACTTTACAGGTTGACGGCAGAACGAATTTACAGCGTCGGCATCAAGATCGGTCGGCGCGCGCTGGAAGCCGTGCTCGTTGACTTCGCAGGCGAGGTCCGCGCCCGCGACTCACACGAATACCGCTTTCCGGATCCGGATCTGGTGCTCAAAGCCGGGAACATGTCACTGGCCAATTTCGAAAAACTGGTTGCCGGACTTGGCGACGCCAGCATCGTCGGGGTCGGTATCGCTTCGCCTTATTTCCTCGGTGGCTGGAGCGAGGAACTCGGCTTTCCTGGTGACCTTGGCAACCGCTGGGACGCGATCGATCTGACGAAATTCTTCGCCACGAGGCCGAAGACTCCAGTTTTCGTGGAGAACGACGCGTCTTCAGCGGCGCTTGCCGAACTTATCCAGGGCGCTGGTTCCCGATTCCGCGACTTCATGCACATCTCGATCGACACTTTCGTCGGCGGTGGGCTGGTGCAGGGCGGCAAGGTTCATACCGGGCCACACGGCAACAGCGCCGCGCTCGGCCCTTTGCCGGTTTCGCCATCAAGCCTCGATTCGGTGGCGGCCAATCCTGCGCGTTATCAAAGCCTGCTGCATCGTGCTTCCATTTATGTGCTGGTCAATCACCTCAAGTCGCGCGGCATCGTCATCAATCGCGTGCGGGAACTGGACCCATTGCCGGCGGGTGCCCGCGAACCGCTGTTCGAATGGATCGACGATTGCGCCAACGCGCTGGTCGAGGCGATCATCGCCATCACCTCCGTCATCGACATCGAGGCGATCGTTCTCGACAGTATTCTGCCGCGACCGATTCATGTCGAACTCCTGGCAAGGGTGCAGACCCAGTTCTACAGGATCAGCGCTATTGGCATCGTGGCGCCGGAAATCGTGTCGGGACAATTCGGCCCCGAGGCTTCGCCGATCGGCGCTGCCATGTTGCCATTCTCGGCGCTTCTCGCCCCCGACAGCGGCGTGCTGATGATCGGCAAGGACAGAACAATGTTGCTGGGCAGTCTTTCGATGCTTGCCAGCCAAAGCCAACCACCAACAAGCACAGCGACTTCAAAGAGATCGACTGGTGCTGCGAGAGAGGATTGAACTCTCGACCTCTCCCTTACCAAGGGAGTGCTCTACCACTGAGCTACCGCAGCCGCTGATGGCGGGGCTTCTGCCATATCGAACCGGCAAGCGCAAGGCCAAGCGCAACGCTTCTGTGAAAGCCTTTGCCGGATAGCTTTTAATGACATGGCGGCGCCACAATGTTGGCTATGCCTCATTGGGAGGTTGGCTGGGTCACCGGCCGGGACGGGACGATGGACGACAAGACAATTCCAGTGAAAAAGGGCGGTACTAACCGCAAGGATCGGCTCGCCGAGCAATTGCGCGCCAATCTGCAGAAGCGCAAGGCGCAGTCGCGCTCGCGGCGCAGTGGTGACGCCGACAAGCGGCGCGCCGGGGAGGCCGACCAGCGGCCGGACGGGCTCGCTGCATCGAAGGAAATACAAAAAGATTAACTCAAATCGGCCACTCTTGGCCCGGGGTGGGCGAAATCCTATTTCTTGAACCAAGCCGGCCAATGGTCTAGACGGGCCGCTACTCAAACGATTGAACCGGCCCTTTTTGGCCGAGAGGGACGTTCTTCCATGGATCGCATCAGAATTGTCGGGGGCAACAAGCTCTCCGGAAGCATTCCGATCTCGGGCGCGAAAAACGCGGCCCTGCCCCTGATGATCGCCTCGCTGCTCACCGACGACACGCTGACGCTGGAAAACGTGCCGCATCTGGCCGATGTCGAGCAGCTGATCCGCATTCTGGGCAATCACGGCGTCGATTATTCGGTCAATGGTCGCCGCGAGAAGCAGAACGAGGGCTATTCGCGCACCATCAACTTCTCCGCCCGCAACATCGTCGACACGACGGCGCCTTACGAGCTGGTGTCGAAGATGCGCGCGTCGTTCTGGGTGATCGGCCCGCTGCTGGCCCGCATGGGCGAAGCCAAGGTGTCGCTGCCCGGTGGTTGCGCCATCGGCACGCGCCCTGTCGATTTGTTCCTCGAAGGCCTGCAGGCGCTGGGTGCCGATATCGACGTCGACACCGGCTATGTCATCGCCAAGACCCGGAATGGCCGCCTTGTCGGCAACCGCTATGTGTTCCCGAAGGTCTCGGTCGGCGCCACCCATGTGCTGATGATGGCGGCAGCACTGGCCAAGGGCGAGACGGTGCTGGAAAATGCCGCCTGCGAGCCCGAGATCGTCAACCTCGCCGAGTGCCTCAACGCCATGGGCGCGAAGATTTATGGCGCCGGCACGCCGACCATCACCATCGACGGCGTCGAATCGCTCTCCGGCGCCCGCGTCCGAGTCATTCCCGACCGCATCGAGACCGGTACCTATGCCATGGCCGTCGCCATGACCGGCGGCGACGTCGTTCTCGAAGGCGCGCGTCCGGAACTGCTGCAGACCGCGCTCGACGTGATCGCCCAGACGGGTGCCGAAATCACGCCGACCAATTCCGGCATCCGTGTGAAGCGCAACGGCGCCGGCATTTCGCCGGTCGATGTGACGACAGCGCCGTTCCCGGCCTTCCCGACCGATCTGCAGGCGCAGTTCATGGGCCTGATGACGATGGCCAAGGGCAAGTCGCGCATCACCGAGACGATTTTCGAAAACCGCTTCATGCATGTGCAGGAGCTGGCGCGGCTCGGCGCCCACATCACGCTTTCGGGCCAGACGGCGATCGTCGACGGCGTGCCGAAGCTGAAGGGCGCGCCGGTCATGGCGACCGATCTTCGCGCCTCTGTGTCGCTGGTCATTGCCGGCCTGGCTGCGGAAGGCGAGACCACGGTCAACCGGGTCTACCATCTCGACCGCGGCTTCGAACGGCTGGAAGAAAAGCTGTCCAACTGCGGCGCGGTGATCGAGCGGATTTCGGCGTAGACGCATCGGCGGGATTCCAGGCGTCAGACAATTTTCGATCTCGGCGCCGCCCCTCATCTGCCTGCCGGCATCTCTCCCCATATCAGCGACGGGAGAAGGGGCTGCCCGCAACGTCGGTTCCCTTCCGCAACGCTGGATAGTGGCGAAATCCTCATTGAAGGCGTCCTTCTCCCCCGTCCCTACACGGGGAGAAGTGACCGGCAGGGCGATGAGGGCAGCGCAAACCGAAGCTGTTGGCGCGGTTGCACGGATCGCCAAGACCGCCTAACAGAAGGCTGAACAATCAACCTTCAGGTGCGAAAACCGCATGACCGCCCTTAAGCTTATCGCGCTCGACGATCAGGATCTGAGCATTATTTCGGCCCATGTCCAGGACGCCGTGATGAAGATCAGTGATCTCGAATACCTGCCTGCGGCCAAGCGTTTCGTGCTGACCATGAACCGTTTCGTGTGGGAGGCCAAATCCGGCCTGTTTCGCCAGCACAACGAGCGGCGCCAGGCAGTGCTGCATTTCGACCGAGTGCTTGGCGCCAAGACCAACGGCCTCGCCCGCGACAAGCCGAATGAGGTCCTGTCCCTGCTGGCGATCAGCTTCATCGAGATCAGCAAGCCGGCCGGCATCGTCGAGCTGATCTTTGCGGGCGGCGGCACGATCATGCTCGATGTCGAATGCATCGAGGCGCGCCTCGCCGATGTCGGCGGAGCGTGGGAAGCCACCTCGCGCCCCATCCACAAGGCTTGAGCGTCCGATGGCCATCACGCTTCGTCAGTCCGACGCCGATTTCGAGCAGCGTTTTGCCGCCCTCCTGCTGACTAAGCGGGAAGTGTCCGCCGATGTCGATGCCGCGGTGCGCGACATCATCGCGCGCGTGCGCGCCGAGGGCGACGCGGCCTTGATCGACTACACAAGGAAATTCGACCATGCCGACCTCGGCAGTCTCGGCATTGCCGTCTCGAAGAACGACATCGCCCAGGCTTACAAGGCCGCCGACCCAAAGACGATCGAGGCGCTGGAATTCGCGCGCGACCGCATCCGCTCTCATCATGAACGGCAGCGACCGAAGGACGATCGCTATACGGATGCCGCCGGCGTCGAGCTCGGCTGGCGCTGGACGGCGGTCGAGGCGGTCGGGCTCTATGTGCCGGGCGGCACGGCAAGCTATCCAAGCTCGGTGCTGATGAACGCCATTCCGGCGAGGGTGGCCGGCGTCGAGCGCATCGTCATGGTGGTGCCGGCGCCCGGCGGCAGCATCAATCCGCTGGTGCTGGTGGCGGCCGATATATCAGGCGTGTCGGAAATCTACCGCGTCGGCGGTGCCCAGGCGATCGCAGCACTTGCCTATGGCACAGAAACGATCAGGCCGGTCGCCAAGATCGTTGGCCCCGGCAATGCCTATGTCGCGGCGGCCAAGCGGCAGGTGTTCGGTACCGTCGGCATCGACATGATCGCCGGGCCATCGGAAGTGCTCGTCGTGGCCGACGGCAGCAACGATCCGGACTGGATCGCCGCCGATCTGCTGGCCCAGGCCGAGCACGACACATCGGCACAGTCGATCCTGGTCACCGACGATCCGGCCTTCGGCATTGCTGTCGAACAGGCGGTCGAGCGTCAGTTGCAGAGCCTGCCGCGCGCCGAGACGGCAGCGGCAAGCTGGCGCGATTTTGGCGCCGTGATCCTGGTTCCAACCATTGAATCCTCGCTGCCACTGGTCGACCGCATCGCCGCCGAACATGTCGAACTCGCCATCGACGACGCCGAGGGCTTCCTGGCGCGTATGCGCAATGCCGGTGCCGTCTTTCTCGGCCGCCATACGCCGGAAGCCATCGGCGACTATGTCGGCGGCTCCAACCATGTGCTGCCGACGGCACGCTCGGCACGTTTCTCGTCCGGCCTGTCCGTGCTCGATTTCGTCAAGCGCACGTCGATTCTCAAGCTTGGACCGGAGCAGTTGCGCCTCTTGGCGCCGGCGGCGATTGCGCTGGCCAGGGCGGAAGGCCTTGATGCGCACGGACGCTCCGTCGCGTTACGGTTGAACATGTAGGCCGCTATGTCGGACTCCGATCAAACCCGCGCCAGGCTGATCGATGTCGAACTCGATGAATCGATCGGCCGTTCGACACCCGATGTCGAGCATGAACGCGCGGTGGCGATCTTCGACCTGATCGAGGAAAACAGTTTTCAACCCGTCAATGACAGCGGTGCCGGCCCTTATCGGCTGAAGCTGTCGCTGGCCGAGCAGCGCCTGGTGTTTGCCGTGGCGCGCGAGGATGGTGCCGCCGTCGTCACCCATATCCTGTCGCTGACGCCGCTCAGGCGCATCGTCAAGGACTACTACATGATCTGTGAAAGCTATTACGACGCCATCCGCTCCTCGACGCCGAGCCACATCGAGGCGATCGACATGGGCCGCCGCGGCTTGCACAATGAGGGTTCGCAAACGCTGATGGACCGGCTCTCCGGCAAGATCGACATCGATTTCGATACGGCGCGCCGGCTGTTCACGCTGGTCTGCGTGCTGCACTGGCGGGGCTAGTCCTGGCACCCGGCGCCCTGCCCCGTTCGATCCTGTTCCTGTGCGGCATGAATGCCGTGCGCTCGCCAATGGCAGAGCAACTGGCGCGGCGGATACTGCCCGCCACCATCTTTGTCGCTTCGGCCGGCGTCCGCGCCGGCGAGCGCGATCCGTTCGTCGATGTGGTTCTGGCCGAGGAAGGACTGTCGCTGGGCGAGCGCCACCCAAGGACACTGGACGATCTCGAGGACGATTACTTCGACCTCATCGTCACGCTGGCGCCGGAAGCGCACCACGCCGCACTTGAGCTCACCCGCTCGCTCGCCGTCGAGGTCGAATACTGGCCGACGCCGGACCCGACCGATGCCGGCGGCACGCGCGAACAGATCATGGCGGCCTACCGGGACGTGCGCGAGCGGCTGAAAGCGCGGATCGGGCGTCGATTCGCGCCTCCGGAGGCCGCCGATTAAGCGTGTTCACAAGCGGACGATTATCATATAGGTTCCGCCGAAATTCCGGCTAGAGTCGGATGATTTCAGGTCTGTTCGACCTGAAATCTGAATCCGCCTCTAAACCAAGAAGTAGAGCATGATGTCGTCCGAAAACCGCTTTACACTTTTCGGCATCATGCTCTAAGCGCCGGAACTGCCATCCAAGCAAAGGTATCGAATGCCGAAGGAAGAAGTCCTCGAGTTTCCGGGTGTCGTGACGGAATTGTTGCCCAACGCGATGTTCCGGGTAAAGCTCGAAAACGAACACGAGATCATCGCCCATACGGCCGGCCGCATGCGCAAGAACCGCATCCGCGTGCTGACCGGCGACAAGGTTCTGGTCGAGATGACGCCATACGACCTGACCAAGGGCCGCATCACCTATCGTTTCAAGTAAGCAAAGCCCGACTGGTCCGCGATGAGCATTTTGCAGAAGCTGGTGCTTGCCTCGGGTTCGCCGCGCCGGATCGAGCTCTTGCAGCAGGCGGGCATCGAACCGGACCGCGTGCTGCCGGCCGATGTCGACGAAACGCCGCTGCGTGCCGAGCATCCGCGTTCGCTGGCCAAGAGGCTGTCGAAGGAAAAGGCCGAGAAGGCGTTCGCGTCACTGAAGACCGAAGCCGACTATGCGCCGGGCTTCGTGCTGGCCGCCGACACGGTGGTCGCCGTCGGGCGGCGCATCCTGCCCAAGGCAGAGACCCTCGACGACGCCGCCAACTGCCTTGGGCTGTTGTCGGGCCGTTCGCACCGGGTCTATTCCGGCATCTGCCTGATCACCCCAGGTGGCAAGCTGCGCCAGCGGCTGGTCGAGACGCGGGTGCGCTTCAAGCGGCTGCCGCGCGAAGAGATCGACGCCTATGTCGCCTCGGGTGAATGGCGCGGCAAGGCCGGCGGCTACGCGGTCCAGGGTCTTGCCGGCGCTTTCGTCGTCAAGCTGGTCGGCTCCTACACCAACATCGTCGGGCTGCCTCTGTATGAGACCGTCGCGCTGTTGAGCGGGGAAGGCTTCAAGGTGCATGGCGGCTGGCTGGCGGGAACCCGGCTATGAATTCGGATTCCAAAGTCACGCCCTTGCGCCCAAAGCGCCCCTGCCCCGAATGCGGCAAGCCATCGGCGCGCGACGCCTTTCCGTTCTGCTCGACGCGCTGCAAGGACATCGACCTCAACCGCTGGCTGAAGGGCGCCTATGTCATCTCCGCCCGCGACGACGAGGAAGAGGCGGACCCGGTCGCTCCGAAATAAAGCGAGCCTTGTTTTTATGCATGTCTTTGTCCCAAAACCGACCCTTTTGGGCGACATGCATTGGTCAGGCGGCCTCGGTCTTGCGCCTCACGCGCGCCCAGGCCGGCAGCCAGTCGCCATGAGCTGCGAGAAGATCATCGACCAGTGACCAGATCTGGTCGAGATCGAGCTCGGCGGCGGTGTGCGGATCCATCATCGCCGCATGGTAGATGTGCTCGCGGTTCTCCGTCATCAGAGCCCGCACCGTCAGTTCCTGCA
The DNA here is from genome assembly GCF_001425625.1 of Mesorhizobium sp. Root102. Classification (GTDB taxonomy): domain Bacteria; phylum Pseudomonadota; class Alphaproteobacteria; order Rhizobiales; family Rhizobiaceae; genus Mesorhizobium. Next base: position 171,366 of record NZ_LMCP01000005.1, read on the forward strand.
CGTTGATGTTGGTGCGGATCAGCGCAGTCAATTGCGGCGGCAGCTCGCCGATATAGGTCGGCTGGATGCCGGAGGCATCGACCAGGCACGGCACCTCGGCGGCACAATCCCGGGGCAGCGAGGTGATGCAGCCATTGTTGCGGACATTGCCGTAGATCACCGATGGTTCGCCGGTCCAGACCGAATTCATGATCGAGGAGGCATATTCCCGGGACTGCTCGACCTCGATGCGATCGGCCGAGCGATAGGCCTCAGCCTGCCCCTTCCAGCGCTCGATCTGCTCGATGCAGCGCTTGGGATACTCATCCAGCGGGATGCCGTACTTCTCGATCAGGTCCGGGCGGCCGTCCTTTATGAAATAGGGCGTGTATTCGGCGAAATGCTCCGAGCTTTCGGTAACGAAATAGCCGAGCCTGGTCAGCATCTCGTCGTAGCGGACGGTTGGTGCTAAGGATTTGGCGAGCGCGACGGTCATCTCTGCCACCTCAATAGGGTCTACGGCGCCGCGCAGGCCGTCGCCCAGCGCGTTGAAGGCAAAAACGGTGACGAGCACGAAACCGACCGGCGACAGGATCCAGGGATAGGTGCCGATGACGGAATAGGTCGCGGCGTCCTGCAGCATCAGGCCCCACGAGATCAGCGGCGGATGGATGATCTGTCCGACGACGCCATCTATGCTGGCGCGCATCTGCCGCTGGTGCATTTCTTCCGCTTGCATTTGCCGACGGATGTCCGCCATCGGCTGATGACAGGCGCCACCGACCCGGCGGACCACCACAATTTCGAGCGCTGGAACCGCTACTTCCGCTCGAAAGATCCGGCGATGACCGCGCATGCCGCCAACGAATTGCTGCCCAGGCTGGAGCGGGTGCGGTTCGAACCTTACTGGCTGGTGCCCGAAACCGCGCCCGGGCAGGAAACGGGCAGCCCTTTCGACCAGCAATCGTCGCGCAATGTCGGGCGCATGTGCGATTTCATCGCCGAGAACTTCCTCTTCGACATCGATTGCGTGAACATCGCGGCGGCCGCCGACATCCACCCCAAATACGCCATGAGCCTGTTCAAGAAATCGACGGGCATGACGCTCAACGAATATGTCAACCTTTTGCGGCTGAGCTACGCGCAGGCGCTTTTGATGCATCAGGATGCCAATGTGCTGGGCGTTGCCATGGACTCCGGCTTCGGCACGCTCAGCGCCTTCAACAAGTCGTTCCGCAAGCTGGCCGGCATGTCGCCCTCCGATTTTCGCCGAGGCGTGACCGGCGCCAGATAGGCGGCAACGGCCAGCGGCGCACCTGGTGCCGCGAAAGCATTGGTGCGCCTCGATCGCCGGCTAAAAGACGTGTCACGGCATTTCAGCCCGCAATCGCGACGCGGACAACGGTGACGATGGCCGGATCGTGCCATGCTATGCGCCATTCCGGCCATGCAAGCAGCATGGAAACCGGGGCACTGCACGGCATCGCTTTTCCTGTCTGAAATCGCCACCTAGGCGCTGGACAGGCCGAATTCCCGTGCTATAACCCACGCGCTTTCAAGGGGTGCCCACGGCGCCTTGATGAAATCCGGTCAACGAGATTTCGTTCGCCGGAACAGGCCCAGATAGCTCAGTTGGTAGAGCAGCGGACTGAAAATCCGCGTGTCGGTGGTTCGAATCCGCCTCTGGGCACCACTACCCTTGAAGAGCATTGAATTTTCGCGACTTTTTGCCCCGTTTTGTCCAACCGACTTACACCATCCCGTTTTTCTGGACACTTTTGTTCCTCCGCATCTTCCCTCGGCAAGGCGGCGGCCAGAACCTTCAATAATCCACATGCCGCACTGCCGTTCCTGATGCTCGGGTTCGTGTCCCTCGCAATCAAAGTGGAAGAAAGCCGGCGGAACCCACCATCTGGCCTGCAAAGCTAAACGTAACGCGAAGATAGGAGCCAACCGGCCCTTTCGCGGTCCATTGATAGGTCTTCATCGGGCTCGCGATTACCAATACTCCTTCGCAGCCGATTGTCGCAACCACTTCGGCGTATGTCATGTCGGGTTTGAGCATTGCCTTGGTTGATCTGGTTGCTTCGCAAGTCGTCTTAACCGGTGCTGCAATCGCAGAATTCGCACAGAGTAGCCCTGCTGACAGCGCAAGAGTAAGTGCTGGTCTCATCGCTTCCCCCACCGATGTTCGTCGGCGCGATTGCCGGCAGGGTACTATTGCGCCGCCCTTAGTAGCGGCACAACCAAGCCAAATGTGTAACATTAGCTACCCATAATTTTGGCACGTTTTTTGCTGTCGCGAACTTGGGGGGATAGCGAGGCCGAAGCGATGCATCGAAATGATGAAGAACTGTGCAATTGGGCGAGCACACGGGGCATCATGATTTACCGACGCTCAAAGACGGTGTGGATCGCGGCAGGTGGATACCGTGGCCGCGATTTTGAGGTTAAGGGACGTTCCCCATCGATTGCGGTCGCATTGTGGCTGGAGGCTGCCCAGTACAAAGGTTCAAGGTGTTATAGCACTCCATGATCCTGCCAGCTGCCGAAAGGTGGCGGGCTTTTGCGTTTCAGACCGGCCACTTTCGCAGCGGCGTCGTGCTCGACCCTCTGTCCATCAAATTCTAACGGCGGGACAGCGCAGCCGTAAAGCACTGGCGGTAACAGTTGATTCAACCATAGCTGGTATCTTAGGAGTGTAGCGGCTCCGACAGTGCCGGGGGGCGCTGATTGCCGGAGCCGCCTGCGCAGCCCGGTTGGGGGTTTGACCGCGCCGTCCTATTCTGGGACAGCGCGGTCAACGATTCGTTAAAATTTTCCGGATTAATTAAGTGCATTCTAGTCGAATGGCGCTGTTTATGCCGGCCGGCTTTGGCTCACCGCCGAGCTGGACGGGGCGGAGGCCGAGTCGCTTGAACAGGCGATGGTCCAAGACGGAGTAAAGGCGCAGATCGAAGAGATCACGCCGGAGGCGAAGCGGCGCTAGTTGCACGCTCCATGAACCTTTAAATTAGCCCCGACAGGTGGAGTAGCTTGGCAACTCGCGCACCAAAGCCAATGACGAATCGGCCATCGTTAGTGGCAAAGTCCCAACAGCAGAATGCGGCCCAGCCGAAGAGCAGAAGGGAGAAGCGCATATGTCAAATGCTAAATTAGATGCATTGAATAAACGTTAAGGCATGGGACACGGCCGGCGTCCGTTGGGTGGGCGCGTTGGGACAACAGGCGCCGGCCAGGCGGAAACAAGTCCGCCGCAAAGGAGAAGCTAATATGCGGAATGTCCCTGCGCCTATGGCGTGATAGCGGAAGCCACAACGTTTGTTGGTTGGACAGTTTTCCGAAAAGCCTAACGATTAGGTGGGAGACCGGACTGAAATCACGCAAGCTAATGATTGCGCTAGGTTTCTGTATCCCGCCTGTGGGCACCATCATTTTTCAAAGCAAAAAACAAAAGCTTAGGCGCCCATCCGAAGCAGCATTTCTGCGTCTAAGCTTCGAACTGCCGCCGCTTATCAGTTCGGCAGCGTTTGCAGACGGATTATCCTGGCACAGAAAAAACCCGGGCGCCACAGGCGCCCAGGCCGTCCATCAATAGTCGTGCGGGCTCAGTTCTTGCCGACGTCGGCGGCCGCCTGTTCGATGAGCTCGGCGACTCATGGCGCCCGTTCTGCTGGGGGCAGCCCGGCTTGATGCGCTCGATGTCGATGCCCAGGCGCAGCCACCAGACCGACAGCTTGCTGAGGTTGAACAG
>NZ_LMCP01000006.1 GCF_001425625.1 Mesorhizobium sp. Root102
AAGCAAACTTCTTCGTCGCCAGCGGCGAGCCGCCCTCGTTGGTGAGGCGTATATAGTCGCCACCAACGAGAACTGTCAACACCGATCAGCGATGTTTTTGAACTTTTTGCGACAGAAATTTCGGACTCGGTCTGTTGACAGCCGACTGCCCCAAGGGAACTCCGACAACACGGGCTGGACGGCCACGAAGGAGCCCTATTGCCGCCGCATTGCCGTTCGACACCAAGCCAACGAAAGCGGGCGCAGCGCCGGCGGCGCAGTGCCTCTTTCAGGAGCGTTATAGGAGTGCGCGATGAGCCTTGCAGAGAAGGTGAACCGCCCCTCCTAGTAGAGCGCTCCATAAGAAAAGTGCGCGAGGGGAATTCGGTCGAAACCTGGCGCTTCGTTGACTTCACCTGCCATGACAGGCAAATGTCACGGCCACAACAAAAGCGACAAGCCGTTCCGCCCGGGGAAGAAGCAGCCTTTCTGGATGCCAGACACGGAAGATGTCATAGCCGAACTCGGCAACGAGCCGCCGCTTATCGCGGACGGCCGCAGCGGCCCGCCCGACCGGCGCGAGGTTTCCGCACGCTGGCTGTCGGGAACCTTTCTCACCGGCGTGACCTCGAGCGTGTTGATGGGCGTGGCGTTGTTCGCCGCTCTTGACGGTCGCCAGCAGCTGGCCACCCCACCCGAGATCGCCGAGTTGATCAGTCTTGCCGGCAACGGCGATTCCGGCGAAGTCGCCAAGACGACCAGGCTGGTGGTGCCGCGCCAGATCGCCAAGGCCAAGGACCGCCGGCGCATGGAAGTGTCGATGGTCACCAAGGTCGGCGACCGCGACGTCATCCACACCATGCCTTTCGTGCAGATCAAGATGGCGCTGGCCGCCGGCCACACCACCAGCCGCGCCTACCCGCCCTTCGATCCGATGCAGGTGTTCGGCGACGATGGCGACGACAGTGCTCAGCCGGCGACAGCCTCTGCCGCTTCCGGCCAGATCTATGGCGCCAAGGTCGAAAGCGAGATGAGCCTGAAGACCGTCGATTTCCCGATCGAGACGGCTTCCTTCGACGAAAAGAGCGACCTGTCCGCCGATGAGGTGGAAAAGGTGGTGCGCGAAGCCGGCACCGACCTCAGCGACGGCGCCGTGCAGGTCGCTTCACTTCACTATGTCGACCCGCAGCGATTCGGCGAAGCCTTTGCCGAGAGCATGGCAGGCTCCTACGACGTCAAGATCGTGCCGGAGAACGTCTCGGTGGCGCCGCGCGCCACCGCCGATGACCAGGCGCCGGCTTTCGCCGAGGAAATCATTCCCTTCACCAAGGATCTCGACGTCACCGAGGCTTTTGCTGATTCGGGCTACACGGGTGAAGACGCTACCGGCATGGCCGAAGCCATCGCCAAGCTGTTGAACGCGACGGCGCTCAAGGCCGGAACCGTGCTGCGTGTCGGCCTCGAGGTTCACGGCGATACCGCCAAGGTCGTGCGCACCAGTGTCTACGACCGGACCCAGCACATCGTCACCATCGCGCTCGACGATCGCGGCCAGTATGTGCCCGCGCAGGAGCCGGATCCAAACCCCGAATTGCTGACGGCCTTCGATGATTCGTCGGCGCCGGTGGTGGTGCGCGGCAACCTGCCCAATGTCTATGACGGCATCTATCGCGCCGCCTATTCCTACGGCATGTCCAAGGCGATGACGAAGCGGCTGATCAAGCTGCTGGCGTCCGACGTCGACTTCCAGTCCCGCCTCAACCCCGCCGATCGCATCGAAGTCCTGTTCTCGCAGCCCGATGGCGACGACCAGACCTCGGACAGTTCCGAGCTTCTCTACGTCTCGGCGACGTTCGGCGGCCAGACGCGCAATTTCTACCGCTTTCAGATGCAGGACGGCGGCACCGACTATTTCGACGAGGACGGCTCGAGCGCCGAGCAGTTCCTGTTGCGCAATCCCCTGCCCGCCGGGAAATTCCGCTCCGGTTTCGGCGCACGCAAGCATCCGATCCTCGGCTATGTCCGCATGCACACCGGCGTCGACTGGTCCGCGCCGATCGGCACGCCGATCATCGCCGCCGGCAACGGCACTGTCGAGAAGGTTGGCTGGGCCGGCGGCTATGGCAAACAGATCATCATCCGTCATGCCAATGGCTATGAGACGTCCTACAATCACCAGAGCGCTTTTGCCAAAGGCATCGAACCGGGAGTGCACGTGCGCCAGGGCCAGACCATCGGCTTTCTCGGCCAGACCGGCCTCGCCACTGGTCCGCATCTTCACTACGAGCTGATCGTCAACGGCACCAAGGTCGATCCGATGCGGGTCCGCTTGCCGGTCGGCAAGGTGCTCAAGGGCGATGACCTCGTCGCCTTCAAGCGTGAACGCGAGCGGATCGACGAACTGCTGAAGCAGGAAGACAGCGATTCGCTGAAAGTTGCGAGCGCCAAGATAGACGGTTGATCGGTCGGCTTTTTAGCCCTGCGGATTCTCGACGCGCCGCGACCATGGCAGCCGCTCACCGGAAATGGTCATCCAGGCGATAACAGCCGCAAGCAGGCAAAGCAGCGTGGTCACCGAAGAGACGGCGGCAAACGCAGCGTCGCTGGCGGCGAGCCTTGCCGCATCGACGGTGGGCGCAAGTCCAACCGTCGCAGGCTCGCCAAAACCTGGAACGCCGGGCGTTGCATTGCCATCCAGTGCATTCGCGTAGACCCAGGCGGCGAGCGAACCCATCGCCGCCACCGCGATCAGACCACCAATGCGCGAGACGGCATTGTTGATGCCGGAAGCCGCACCCGTATCCTTGTCTTCCACCGCCGTCATGATCGCCGCCGACAATGGCGACACCACCAGCGCCATGCCGAGCCCCATCAGCGCCATCAGCGGGAATGTTCCTGTCCAGAAATTGTGGATGCCGGCACGGGTGAGCAAGGCAAGTCCGGCAAAGGCGAAAGCCACGACGAGGCTGCCGCAGGCAATCGGAAAACGCGGGCCGATCCGATCCGACAACTGGCCGACCGGTCCAGACAAAAGTGCGATCGACCCCGACAGCGGCAGGAAGATGAAGCCGACCTCGGCCGTGCTCAGTCCCCAGCCGGCGATCAGCAGCATCGGCAGATAGAAAAGATTGGCCGACAGCGCGAAATAAAGGAAGAACGTCGCGACATTGGCGCCGGCGAAAGCGCCGACGCGAAACAGGCTGAGGTCGATCATCGGCTCACGCTGCCGAAACTCGAAGACGATGAAGACCGCCAGCAATACGACGCCGGCGGCAATGCTCGGCCCGGCCATGTGGCCCTCGCCGCTGGCGCTCATCGAGGTCAGCCCATAGGCGAGCGCGCCGAAAGCCAATGTCGCGAGCGCGGCACCGCCGAGATCCAGGCTGCGTTTCTCCGTCGGCGCGTCGGCTGGAACCTTGGCCAGCAGAAGAGAGATCGAGATCAGGCCGAGCGGCAGGTTGATGGCAAAGATCGCCCGCCAGATGCCGTCGCCAAAAGCCGACAGCACGAAGCCGCCGAGCACCGGACCAAGTGCTGTGGTCAGCGCCGAAGCCGCCGCCCAGATGCCGATGGCGCGGCCGCGTTCCTTTTTCGGGTAGGCCTTGGCGATGATGGCGAGACTGCCGGGCACCATGATTGCCGCACCAATGCCCTGGACGGCACGAAATGCGATCAGCACCACCGCATTCGGCGCCAGCGCACAGGCAAGCGAAGCGACAATGAACAGCGCAATGCCTGCCACGAAGGCGCGGCGCAGGCCGAATCGATCGCCGGCAGCGCCGCCAGCGAGGATCAGCGCCGAGAGCGTCAACGCATAGGCATTGGAAATCCACTGTGCCTCGGCCAGGCTGGCGCCGAGGTTGACGCGGATCGCCGGCGTGGCGATGGCCAGGATCGAACCGTCGATGAAGCCGAGCGCCGAGGCCAGAATTGCCGCGATCAACACAAATCGCCGCTGCGATTGCGGACAGAACGTTCCATTCGTGACCGGGCTGGTCAGCGGGACGGCGGCACCTTCAGTGGGTGAATGCATGGAACCTTGCTTAGACCTCCAGCACACCGGCAACAACCGGCCAGTGGCTTGCTGTCCTTGAAACCAGCCAGTTGACCAGGGTCGCACCCTATCCGAATGCAAACCGCGGCGGCCGTGCTAGGTTTTCCGGAAAGGTGCAGGCGGGGAGACATCGATGAAGCGGCCACTTGAAGCATCGGCGGAGGGACGCGGCCGTATCGTCGGCATCACCGACGGCGTATTCGCCATCGCGCTCACTCTGATCGTTCTCGAAATCAGGGTGTCGGCGCACGAGGCGATCCATTCCGAACGCGAGCTGCTCGCCGCGATCGCTGCACTGGCGCCGCGCTTCCTGACTTATGCCTTGAGCTTCCTGACGCTGACCATCTTCTGGTTCGGCCAGCAGGCGCAGCATGGTCTGATCGCCAAGTCCGACAGACGGCTTGCCACGCTGAACCTCAGCTTTCTCGCCTTTATCGCCCTGCTGCCGTTCTCGACCGACCTGCTGGCCGACTTCCTCGAGTTCAGAACCGCGGTGCTGGTCTACTGGCTCAATCTGCTGATGCTCGGCGTCACGCTGTTCGCCAGCTGGCGCTATGCGGAGAAAAACGGCTTCCTGGCAGAGGATGTCGACGCGGATACCAAACGCACGGTCTATCTGCGCATCGTCAAGGCGCAGATCCTGTGGGCGCTCGGCGCCGCACTCTCACTCATCAGTCCCTTGCTGAGCATCGGCTTCATCCTGGTCGTGCAGTTGGTCTATGCCGCCGCACTTCGGAGTTCACTGCTGCGCAAGGTCATCGGCTGAAGGTCCCCCGACAAACTCCACCGTCACACCCGGCGAAACCAGTTTGGCTAGTTCCCGCGCATCCCAGTTGGTCAGGCGCACGCAGCCATGGCTTTCGGTCTTGCCGATCTTCGATGGGTCCGGGGTGCCGTGGATGCCGTAGGTCGGCTTGTCCAGGGCGATCCAGACCGATCCGACGGGGCCGTTCGGGCCCGGCGGAATGGTCAAGACCTTGTCGTTCTGGCCCTGCTTGAAATTGATGCTTGGGTTGTAGGTGTAGTTCGGATCGAGCGCGACGCGCGACACCGCGTGCGTGCCGGACGGCGACGGCGTATCCGACGAACCGATGGTGGCGGGATAGGCTGCCACCAGCTTACCGCCGGCATCATAGGCGAAAGCCTCTTTCTCGTCCTTGTCGGCGACGATGCGGGCAACCGGCGTCGAGACCAGCCTGCCGAAATTGGCAACCTTGATGATCGTGCCGGGGCGATTGAAGTTGACGTCCGGGTTGAGCGCCTTGAGGTAATTCTCGTCCATGTGGAAGCGCTCCGCCAGCGCCTCGGTCACCGACGTGTAGCCCATGCGATCGAGTTGCGCCTTCTGGCTGTAGTCTTCAGGGATCGAGGCGACATAGGGACCGGCCGCATCTTCCGGCGTGATGGTGTAGTTGGCGAAGGCATCGCCGCCGGATTGCGCAAGTGCCTCCTGGATGCCGACCGCATCGGTCGATCGCAGATTACTGCCGGTGATCTGGTTGTAGGCGGCGAGTGCCTTGTCGACATTCGAACCGAAACGCCCGTCGATGACGCCAGGCGAAGCGCCGCCGCGGTCGAGCAGCACCTGAAGTGCGGCGACATCCTGGCGCGCTCCCAGCGAAAGCGCCGGGGCAACAGTGGTCTTGTCGCCAGCCTTCGGCGGCAGCGCCGCCTGATCGGCTGGCGCGGCCTCTTCGGATTCCGGTTGGGCAGGGTCTATCGAAGCCTCGTTCAGCGGCTGGCGCTTGATCGTACCCGGCTTTGCCGGCTGCGGCGCGTCTGGATAATTGTTGTCGTAGCTGCCATCGTCCTGCGGTGCAGGCGGATAGGCTTCCACGGAATTGTCCCCATAGGGATCGTATTCGTCCGCCGGCGGCGGGATAACCCGGCCTTCCTCTTCCAACTGCTTGCGGCGGAACCGCGCCATGTCTTCCGGATCGTCGAGATAGTAGCGATCGTTGCCGTCGGGGGCGCGGCCCAACTCGCGCAGACGTGTCTCTCGACGCAACGCGCGACGGTCGAGCCGGGTCTGCGGCGGCTGGATGGCGATGACCTTGCCGGTATCGGCGTCGACGATGACGCGATTGCCCCTGGCGTCGTAGTAGATGTCCAGATTGCCGTCCTGGGCGAGCAGGATGCCGCCATCATTGGCGGCACGGACAATCGGCGGTGCGCTGTCCTGTGTCGGCGTGGCGAGCGCGCCTGAAAAGGGCATCCCGGCTGCAAGGGCCGAAAGGGTCAAGATCGTGCGGAACATGGTAGCCAAACTCTCCGGTCCGTAATTGCCGCCGCCCGGCAGTGTCCCTGCAAGGCGAACCCCATCGCCAGCAAACCAGTTACCCACCATATGGTTCCAACATGAACCGGGCATGAAGATGGCGCTTTTCCGGCGCCTCGAGGAATATTAGCTAGCTTGCGGCAAGTCCCAATTCCTTGCGCGCCTGCCTAGTCAACTTCAGGGCGACAAGGCGATGGCTCTCGCGCAGATAGTCCTTCAGCGCAGCATCATCCATGCTCTGGCTTGTCCGACGCTGGATCCACGTCATGCCGCGCGAGGCAAGGTAGGGCGCGGGCCGCAGGCCCGGCTGCTCCTTGAGCACATCATAGGCGATATCAGAGCATTTGAAGGTGACGAAGAGCTGCTGGCCCTGGTCCCAGCCGCCGATCGCGAAGACCTTGGCTCCGACCTTCCAGACATGAGCGCCGCCCCATTGGACGACGTGGCTCGTCGAGGGCAGCGAGGCGCAGAAGCTGTTGTAGTCGTCCAGCGTCATCCGCGCCCCACGTTTGTATGAAAAAGTCGCGCGTCCAGTTGGACGCGCGGCTTTGGATCAGGCTGCCGCTTCCGCCGCGACGATCGTCGGCTTCGAGCGGAAGTTGAGCCGGTCGGAGCCGGCGGTGACCTTGACGGTCGAGCCGTCGAGGATGTCGCCGAGCAGGATCTTCTCTGCCAGCGGATCCTGCAATTCCTTCTGCATCACCCGCTTCAGCGGCCGCGCGCCATAGGCCGGATCGTAGCCCTTGGCCGCCAGCCAGTCGACCGCCTCCTGATCCAGCGACAGCGTGATCTTGCGGTCGACAAGCAGGCTCTCCAGCCGCTTGAGCTGGATCTCGACGATGCGGCCCATATCCTGCCGGCGCAGCCGGTGGAACAGGATCACCTCGTCGACGCGGTTGAGGAACTCCGGCCGGAACGACGCCTTGACGACATTCATCACCTCGTCGCGAACCTGGTCGACATCCTGATCCTCGCCGAGATTGACGAGATATTCGGCGCCCAGGTTCGACGTCATGATGATCAGCGTGTTGCGGAAGTCGACGGTGCGGCCCTGACCGTCTGTCAGGCGGCCGTCATCGAGCACCTGCAACAGCACGTTGAACACATCGGGATGCGCCTTTTCGATCTCATCGAACAGCACGACCTGATAGGGCCTGCGCCGCACAGCCTCGGTCAACGCGCCGCCTTCCTCATAGCCGACATAGCCGGGAGGCGCGCCGATCAGCCGGGCGACCGAGTGCTTTTCCATGAACTCCGACATGTCGATGCGCACCATCGCGCTCTCGTCGTCGAACAGGAAGCTCGCCAGCGCCTTGGTCAGTTCGGTCTTGCCGACGCCCGTCGGTCCGAGGAACATGAACGAGCCGATCGGCCTGTTCGGGTCCTGCAGGCCCGCGCGGGCGCGCCGCACCGCTTTGGAAACGGCTTGCACCGCCTCGCCCTGGCCGACGACGCGCTTGCCGATCTCGTCTTCCATGCGCAGCAGCTTGTCGCGCTCGCCCTGCAGCATCTTGTCGACCGGAATGCCGGTCCAGCGCGAGACGATATGGGCGACGTGGTCTGGAGTGACCACCTCTTCGACCATGCCGACTTTGCCGTCCTGGGCCTCGGCCTCTTTCAGCTTCTTTTCCAGTTCCGGGATCTTGCCATAGGCAAGCTCGCCGGCGCGCTGAAATTCACCCTTGCGCTGGGCAATGGCGAGGTCGTTGCGCGCCTCGTCAAGCTGCTTCTTGAGATCGGCGGCCAACCCGAGCTTCTGCTTCTCGGCCTGCCACTTGGCGGTGATCTCGGTCGATTCCTCCTCGAGGCCGACGAGCTCCTTTTCCAGGCGGGCGAGCCGGTCCTTCGAGGCATCGTCAGTCTCGACCTTCAGCGCCTCGCGCTCGATCTTGAGCTGCATGATGCGGCGATCGATCTCGTCCAGCGCTTCGGGCTTGGAATCGACCTGCATGCGCAGCCGCGATGCGGCTTCGTCGACAAGGTCGATCGCCTTGTCCGGCAGGAAGCGGTCGGCGATGTAGCGATTGGACAGCGTCGCCGCCGCCACCAGCGCCGAATCCGAGATACGCACCTTGTGGTGCTGCTCGTATTTTTCCTTCAGGCCGCGCAGGATCGAAACGGTGTCTTCCACCGTCGGCTCGTCGACGAACACCGGCTGGAAGCGGCGGGCAAGGGCTGCATCTTTCTCGACATGCTTGCGATATTCATCGAGCGTGGTGGCGCCGACGCAGTGCAGTTCGCCGCGTGCCAGCGCCGGCTTCAGGAGGTTAGACGCATCCATGGCACCCTCGGCCTTGCCGGCGCCAACCAGCGTGTGCATCTCGTCGATGAAGAGGATGATCCCGCCAGCGGCAGAGGTGACTTCCGAAAGCACGGCCTTCAGCCGCTCCTCGAACTCGCCGCGGTATTTGGCGCCGGCAATCAGCGCGCCCATGTCGAGCGCCATCAATTGCTTGTCCTTCAACGATTCCGGCACGTCGCCATTGACGATGCGCAGCGCCAGGCCTTCGGCGATCGCCGTCTTGCCGACACCTGGCTCGCCGATCAGCACCGGATTGTTCTTGGTGCGGCGCGACAGCACCTGGATTGTGCGACGGATCTCGTCGTCCCGACCGATGACCGGATCGAGTTTGCCGGCACGGGCATCCGCAGTCAGGTCACGCGCGTATTTCTTCAACGCGTCATAGCCCTGTTCGGCGCTCGCCGAATCGGCGGTGCGGCCCTTGCGGAGGTCATTGATGACCTGGTTGAGCGCCTGCGCTGTGACGCCGCCCTTGGCCAGGATGTCGGCGGTCTTGGCCGACTTTTCCATGGCGAGCGCCTGCAAGAGCCTCTCGACCGTGACAAAGCTATCGCCGGCTTTTTTGGCCAGTTCCTCGGCGGTCGAAAACACTTTTGCCAGCGGCTGCGCCAGGTAGAGCTGGCCATTGCCGCCCTCGACCTTGGGCATCGCCTCGAGCGCCGTTTCGACGCCAAGCTTGACGTCACGGACGTTGCCGCCGGCGCGTTCGATCAGCGAAGCGGCCAGGCCCTCGTCGTCGTCGACGAGCACTTTCAAGATGTGTTCGGGGGTGAACTGCTGGTGGTTGCGGGAGAGCGCCATGGTCTGCGCGGACTGGATAAAGCCGCGCACGCGCTCGGAGTATTTCTCAAGGTTCATATCTGTCTCCTTCCATCACCGGCCCGCTTTGCGGCACCAGATCAGATTGCGGTGACGAATCCGCCCATTCGAGCCGGATCCTGTTCAGCCGAGATATGGTGCATAGGCCATGCTGTCTCAAGACGCCTTGATGTCGGTCAAAGCATAATATTCCATCGCAGCGCAAAATAAAAACGGCGGAGATTTCTCCCCGCCGCTCAACGTCTTGAAGTGTCGTTCTATCAGTTGTCGATATCGACAACGACCGGTTTAGCATTGCCGCTGTCGACCGGGGACGCAGCAGCCTCACCGGCCTCGGCATTATCGCCGCTGCCGTCAACCTGATCGGCATTGACGCGCGGACGGCGCGGGCGGCGCGGGCGACGGGCAGCACCGCTTTCGGCAGCCGCCTCGTTGAGCTCGGCCTGGGCGGCAAGACCTGCCGGCGACAGGATCTCGAACAACGGAGCCGGCTCGACCGCGGCAACGGACTCGGGCGGCGATGCGGCTTCGCCCTGGATCGGGGTCTCGTTGCTCTGGGGTTGACCACCTTGCTCGGCGGACGAACCGAAGTCGCGCTGGCCGTTCTGGCCGTAACCGGCATTGGGGCGACGATCGCGATGGCGTGCGCCATTGTTGTCGCGGCCACCATTGTTGCGCCCGCTATTGTCGCGCCCGGCGTTGTCGCGCCCGGCGTTGTCGCGATTGTCGCGGCCACCTTCCCGGTTGAGCGCAACCTCGGCCGGCACGCCTTCGATGACCGGCTGCGGGCCGGCGCCATGGTTGATCACCGGCACATGGGCGTCGGAAACAGTGCTGCTGTTGTTGCCAGCATTGTCGAAATCGTCGCGATCCTCGTCGCCGTCATCGTCGAAATCATCGCGATTCTGTTGCGCGTTCTGGATCGGCATCTGCGCCTGCGCGGCCGCGATGATGCGATTGTAATGCTCGGCGTGCTGGAGATAGTTCTCCGCCATGACCCGATCGCCGGAGCTGTGCGCATCACGGGCAAGGGTGGCGTATTTTTCGGCGATCTGCTGAGCCGAACCGCGGATCTTCACGTCCGGGCCATTGCTCTCGTAGTTACGCGTCAGGGGGTTTGGTCCCTTGCGATTGTTGTTGTTATTATTGTTATTGTTACCACCGCCGCCGCCACTGTTGTTGCGACCGCGCATGCGCCTGTTCTGCTGTTGTGGCCTCATCAAACTCTCTTCATTTTGAAATTTTCGTAAAACTCTTCACGAACGGAGGCGCTCATGCAGCCAGCCGTTTCGTCTCTTCACCGGCGTTCGCCCGCATCGATTGCGTTGGCGCCACGTGCCATCCTGTTCCGGTTACATCACTTGCCGGACGATTCCCGCACGAAGCTTGGGCATCGTTTGCGCAAGAAGGCAGCTATTTCCAAGGAAAACCGAATCGCTGAGAGCACTGCCTGCTTCGTCTCATCCGGTTAAGGCGACCCTAGCCGTATTCCCCGGCATTGCCAAGCGCTTTTTTGCACTGCGTCAAGGCTTTATCGCTTCAAAGACAATAACCCTGTCGTTTCCGCCGAGGTCACGAAAAGCGCCCCTCGGAACATAGCCGGCCGCAGCGAATATCTCGCGGACCTCATTGTGCTGCGTGTGGCCGATCTCGACCGCAATCCTGCCTTCAGTTTCCAAAAACCTCGCCGCCTCCGCGGCGATGATCCTGTAGGGGTTCAGACCGTCCGCGCCGCCATCCAAGGCCAAGCACGGGTCGAAATTGCGGACTTCGTCCTGCAGATTTCCAATGTCTTCGGAAGGTATATAGGGAGGGTTTGCGACAATTACATGGTACCGGCCGAAAACTTTTTCGAACCAGTCCGACTGAAGCGCCGTGAACCGGCCTGCAAGGCCCAGTTGCCCGGCATTGCGGGCCGCCGTCGCCAACGCGCCCGCGGACAGATCAACGCCGGTGGCCTTAGCTGTCGGCACGGCGCTGAGCAGCGTCAGTGCAATGGCGCCGGTGCCGGTGCCAAGATCGAGGATGCGGCATTCGCCTTCCTGGACTGCCACGGCCCTGACAAAAGGCAGCATCGCCTCGACCAGCGTTTCGGTATCCGGCCGCGGCTCCAGCGTTTCCGGCGACAGCGACAGGCGCAAACCGTAGAATTCACGATAGCCGAGGATACGGTGCACCGGCTCGCCGCCGGCGCGGCGTCGCAAGGCGGCATCGATTTCGGCAACAAGACCAGCGTCGACTTTGCGTTCGGGGTCCGCGATGGCTTGTGTGCGCGTCGTGCCGGAAAAATGCTCGACGATCAGCCTCGCATCGAGCGCCGGATCATCGACCGCGGCGGCGGCAAGCCGAGCCTGCGCTTCCCGCAGCAACTGCCCCAGCGCTTTGGGCAGTTGATCAGCCATCGATGCCGATGTCGGCGAGCAGCTTCGACTGGTGATCGGCGATCAGCGCGTTGATGATCTCGTCGAGTTCGCCCATCATCACCCGGTCGAGTTTGTAGAGCGTCAGGTTGATGCGGTGGTCGGTGACACGGCCTTGCGGGAAATTATAGGTGCGGATGCGTTCCGAGCGGTCACCGGAACCGACCTGTGACTTGCGCGATTCGGAGCGCTCCTCGTCCGCCTTGCCGCGCTCGAGGTCATAGAGCCGGGCACGCAGGATCTGCATCGCCTTGGCGCGGTTCTGATGCTGCGATTTCTCTGCCTGCACCACCATGATGCCGGTCGGCAAATGGGTGATGCGGACAGCGGAATCCGTCGTGTTGACGTGCTGGCCGCCCGAACCCGAGGCGCGCATCGTGTCGATGCGGATGTCTTCGGGCCTGATGTCGATGTCGACCTCTTCGGCTTCGGGCAGCACCGCGACGGTTGCCGCCGACGTGTGGATGCGCCCGCTCGCCTCGGTCGCCGGCACGCGCTGCACGCGGTGCACGCCCGATTCGAATTTCAGATGCGCAAAGACGCCCTTGCCCGACACCGTGGCGATGATTTCCTTGTAGCCGCCAGCATCGCCATCGCTGGCTGAGGCCGTCTCGAAACGCCAGCCGCGTCCGGCGGCGTAGCGCTCATACATGCGAAACAGGTCGCCGGCAAAAAGCGCCGCCTCATCGCCGCCGGTGCCAGCGCGGATTTCAAGAATGGCGTTCTTGTCGTCGGCGGCATCCTTGGGCAGCAGCAGGATCTGGATGTCCTTCTGCAGCGCCTCGATGCGTTCCTCGACCTCCGGCAGATCGGCCTCGGCGAGCGCCCGCATCTCGGCATCGGTACCCTTGTCGGCAAGCATGGCTTCGAGGTCGGCCTGCTCATGCTCGGCCAGGCGCAGTGCCCTGACCTTGGCCACCATGTCCTGGATTTCGGCATATTCGGACGCCATGCGCACATAGGCATCAGCCGCCGGGCCAGCCGACATCTGCGCTTCGAGCATCTCGAAACGCTTGACGACTTGATCCATACGATCGCGGGGCAGGTTGACCATGATGAGGCTGCTACAATGGAATCGAACGGTCGTCGGCAAAAGCCTGCAGCAGCGCCCGCATCGGCAAGCCCTGCGCCGGCGCCATCAGATTGTCGTCGAAGAACGCCTCCAACTCATCCAGCGGCAGTTCCGTCAGCATCGCCTTGACCGGGCCGATCGAGGCCGGCGACATCGAGATCGAGCGGAAGCCGAGGCCGATCAGCGCCATCGCCGAGATCGGCTTGCCGGCGAGCTCGCCGCACAGGGTCACCGGCGTGTGATTGCGGACGCCGGCATCGGCGATCTGCTTCAGGACGCGCAGGAACGGCGCCGACAGCGTGTCGAACCGGTTGGCCAGTTGCGTGTTGCCGCGGTCGACGGCCATGACGAACTGGAACAGATCGTTCGAACCGACCGAGACAAAGTCGACCGCCTTCATCAATTCATCGAGCTGGAACAGTAGCGATGGCACTTCAAGCATCGCCCCCAGCTTCAGGCTGGTCGGCAAATGATGGGCGAAGCGCGACAGATGCCGCACTTCGCGATCGATGATCTCGCGCGCCTGGGCGATCTCGCCAAGTTCGGTCACCATCGGCAGCATCAGCTTGAGCTCGCGCCCGCCACTGGCTTTGAGCAAGGCGCGGATCTGGGTGCGCAGCAACCCAGGCCGGTCAAGCGTCAGGCGAATCGCCCGCCAGCCGAGCGCCGGGTTCTCTTCCTGGATCGCGCCCTTGAAATAGGGCAGCACCTTGTCCCCGCCAATATCGATTGTGCGGAAGGTGACCGGCTTGCCGC
This sequence comes from Mesorhizobium sp. Root102, assembly GCF_001425625.1. Classification (GTDB taxonomy): domain Bacteria; phylum Pseudomonadota; class Alphaproteobacteria; order Rhizobiales; family Rhizobiaceae; genus Mesorhizobium. The sequence goes on from NZ_LMCP01000006.1 coordinate 13,681, forward strand.
GCGCCGCCTCGAGCACGTCACGGTAGAGCTTTTCCTGGGCCTCGGCACGGGGAAATGTCGAGGCGACCATGAATTGCAGTTCGGTGCGGAACAGGCCGATGCCGGCCGCGCCCGCTTCGGCCAGTTGCGGCAGGTCGACGGCAAGGCCGGCATTCATCAACAGGTCGACCTGGACACCGTCCCTGGTCATCGACGGTTTCTTGCGCAGTTCGCGATAGACCTCTTGCCGGCGCGCCCGGAAACGCACCTTTTCGGCATAGGCGGCTTCGAGATCGGGCTGCGGCCGCAAATGGATCACGCCCTCTTCGCCGTCGACGATGATGGCGTCGCCGTTTTCCGCCATGGAAACGGCCCCCTTCATCTGGCCAGCGACGGGGATGCCCATGGCGCGCGCGACGATGACGACATGGCTGGTCGCCGCACCATCCTCGAGCACCAGCCCGCGCATCTTGTCCCTGGGATAGTCGAGCAGCTCGGCGGCGCCCATGGAGCGGGCGACGATGATGGCGTCTTTCGGCAGCGATGCGGCAATATCCTCCGGCCCGCGCCCCATCAACTGGCGCAGCAGCCGGTTGGCGAGATCGTCGAAATCGCTCATCCGCTCACGCAGATAGGGATCGGTCATGTGCAGCATGCGGGCGCGCATGTCGCTCTGCACCTTTTCCACGGCTGCTTCCGCCGTCAGGCCGTTGCGGATCGCCTCTTCCAGCCGGCGCACCCAGCCGCGGTCGTTGGCGAACATGCGATAGGCTTCCAGAACCTGGCGATGCTCGCCCTCGAAGGCGACGTCGCGGCGTTCGAGCATGTCGTCGATCGAGAGCCTGAGCGAGCCGAGCGAGGTCTCAAGCCGGCGGACTTCTTCCTCGCTGTCCTCGTTGAACAGATTGGTGACGACGATGCGAGGCTCGTGCAGCACGACATGGCCAAGCCCGACGCCGTCATTGAAGGACAGGCCGGTGAAGCTGACCGGACGGCGCAAATCGAGTTCGAGGCCGGGCCTGGTCAGCCGCGCCAGATCGCCGGTGGCGATCATCTCGGCGATCACCATCGCCGTGGTTTCCAGCGCCTCGACCTCGTCGTCGCGGTAGTGGCGCATGGTCTTGTTCTGCACAACAAGCACGCCCAGCGTGCGCCCTGCCCGCAGCACCGGCACGCCGAGGAAGGAGTTGTAGATCTCTTCCCCGGTCTCCGGCAGATAGGCGAAAGCCGGATGTTCCTGGGCGTTGGAAAGGTTGAGCGGACGTGCACTGGCCGCGATGGTGCCGACCAGGCCTTGCCCCAGCCGCAACTGCGCCAGGTGGACGGCGTTCGGGTTCAGACCTTCGGTGGCGTAGAGTTCGAGCACCGAATCGGCGCGCAGCACATAGAGCGAGCACACTTCGGCGACCATGTTGGAGGCGATGTCGCGCACGATCCGGTCAAGCCGCTCCTGCGGCTCCAGCGGCTCCTGCATGAGCTCGCGGAGCCGTTTCAGCAAAACGCGCGGGCCACTGGCCTGATCACGCATCGCGGCTTCTTCTCCAATGGGCATCCTGCCCGCCGCAGTTTCCACTGCGACCGGCGCACACGCAACAACTCAAATCGTTCTCGCTACTGCTTATCCAGACCGTAGACGGAATGCAAAGTACGAACCGCAAGTTCGGTGTACGGACCGTCGATCAGGATCGAAATCTTGATCTCGGAGGTCGTGATGGCGCGGATATTGATCGACTTGTCGGCCAGCGCCTTGAAAGCGGTGGCGGCGACGCCGGCATGGCTCCTCATGCCGATGCCGATGACCGAAACCTTCGACATGCCGGCTTCCGACTGCACGACATCGTAGCCGATCGACGCCTTGAGGCGCTCGAGCACGGCCAGCGCCTTGTCGACATCGCCCGACGGCACGGTGAAGGTCATGTCGGTGAACTTGCCGTCCTCGGAAATGTTCTGGACGATCATGTCGACATTGATGTTGGCCTCGGCCAGCGGACCGAAGATGCCGGCGGCAACGCCCGGCCGGTCGCCGACCCGGCGCAGCGAAATCTGCGCCTCGTCCTTGGCATAGGCAATTCCGGTGACGACCTGCTGTTCCACGATCTCTTCCTCGTCGCAAATGAGCGTTCCGGGCGGATTGAGCAAATCCCCCATTCCGGGCGCGTCGGGATCGTCGAAGGACGACCGCACGAAGGTACGCACCCTGTGCACCATGGCAAGCTCGACCGAACGCACCTGCAGTACCTTGGCGCCGAGCGAGGCCATTTCAAGCATTTCCTCGAACGAGATCTTGGCCAGCCGCCGCGCCTTGGGCTCCATGCGCGGATCGGTGGTGTAGACCCCGTCGACGTCGGTGTAGATGTCGCAACGATCGGCCTTGACCGCCGCGGCGATGGCTACCGCACTGGTGTCGGAGCCGCCGCGGCCAAGCGTGGCGATGCGATTGTCCGGGCCGATGCCCTGGAAACCGGCGATCACCGCCACCTGGCCCTCGCCGAAGCGCTTGATCAGGAAGGCGCCATCGATGTCGAGGATGCGCGCCGCGCCATGCGCATTGTCGGTCTTGATCGGGATCTGCCAGCCCTGCCAGGAGCGTGCATGCACGCCCATGTTCTGCAAGGTGATCGCCAGAAGGCCGGCCGTGACCTGTTCGCCGGAAGCGACGACCGCGTCATATTCGCGTGCGTCGTGCATCGGCGAGGCTTCGCGTGTCCAGCCAACCAGTTCATTGGTCTTGCCGGCCATCGCCGAAACGACCACCGCCACCTCATGGCCGGCATCGACCTCGCGTTTGACGTGACGCGCCACATTGCGGATGCGGGCGATGTCGGCGACGGAGGTCCCGCCGAATTTCATCACGATGCGCGCCATGGAAGCGAAATGCCTTTGACTGAAGCCGAATCCCAGCCAAAACAGCGGGGACCCCGAATAGTGGAATGCCGGCTGACGCCGGCCGTTGAATGCGCGGCCTCCTTAGCCAAATGATGAAGGTTTCGCAAGGCTGGCGGCGGATTGCAGGCTTCAAGAAGGCGGCATATCGCGTACCGCCCTGCCGTCGCCTGCGAAATGCTGCCCGTGAGGAATTCCTTTTGGTCCGGTATTACAGATGATTGCTCGTCTTCGACGCGCCATGCGATGGCAATCGCTCCCGCTTGTCATTGGCTTCGTGGTGTTGGCGCTGATCGTTGGCAGCCGTGCCGTGCTGGTCGAAGGCCAGCGAGCCAACCGCGCCGCCGCGCGCGAGGCAATCGAATATCAGGAATTGCTTTCCGGCCGGCGTGAAACCAAGATTGACGTCGACAAGGCCGGCGACGTCCTGCTGTGGTTCACCATTCAGCATCTACAGGCCGTCGGAACTCCTTCGATCGCATAGCGCAACTAGCGCTGCTGAGAAAGCCGTCGATCCGCTCCGCTCGCGTGTGCCAGCCGGCATCGCAATCCACCTCGTAGGCAAGGCAGCACGGCTTGCCGTCCTGGATAACGATGGCTTGCCCCTTGAGCCTATGCCCGCCATCGGTCTGCCAAAGCACGCAGGCATCGTGACCCTCCACGTCCAGCCGACGCCAAAGGATCGAAGCCACCATAGCTGTCATCGTCACCTCCTCGAATTCAAAACGATGCTCTCTCTTTGGCCGGCCAGGCCAATTGTGTTTCACCGCGGCGTTGTCAGCTGACATGCCCTGACAGAATCCGGCTCCCTTCCGGCCGAGGAAAATTGTTGCCTTGACATTCGCGGCTCCACGCCCGACTTCCTAGCGCTCGAGGAGACCAACCGATGCCAGAGCCCCGACGATCGACGATCGATGCCGGAGAAGTGGAACGCTTTTCCGCCCTTGCCGCCGAATGGTGGAACCCGAACGGCAAGTTCCGCCCCCTGCACAAATTCAATCCGGTCCGGCTGTCCTATATCCGCGACCAGATAGCGACGCGCTTCGGCCGCGATCCGCGCGCTGCAAGGCCTTTCGAGGGCCTGCGCATCCTCGACATCGGCTGCGGTGGCGGCCTTTTGTGCGAGCCGATGGCGCGGCTTGGCGCCGACGTTGTGGGAGCGGATGCCTCCGAAACAAACATCGAAGTGGCCAAGCTCCACGCTGCCGAGGGCAATGTCAGCGTCGACTATCGCGCCACGACAGCCGAAGACCTTGCCGACGCTGGCGAAAAATTCGACGTCATCCTCAACATGGAAGTGGTCGAGCATGTCGCAGACATCGACCTGTTCGTCGCCAAATGCGGCGCGATGGTCCGGCCCGGCGGCATCATGTTCGTGGCCACGATCAACCGCACGCTGAAGGCGCTCGGGCTGGCCATCATCGGCGCCGAATATGTGCTGCGCTGGCTGCCGCGGGGCACCCACCAGTTCGGCAGGCTGGTGCGCCCGGAAGAGCTCGAAAAGGCGCTTGGCGGCGCCGGCCTGACCATCATCGACCGCACCGGAGTCACCTACAATCCGCTTGCCGACCGCTGGGCGCGGTCGAAGGACATGGACGTCAACTACATGGTCCTGGCGGAAAAAGGCTCGGTCTGATCCTGTTCAGAATCGAGCGGCTGATAGCCGCCGCGCCAGTAGATCACCTTGGGCGGCTCGGCCGACACCCGGTGGCGAAGAGAGCCGGCGCCGGCTGAGGCGCAAGCGCGCTCACGCTGCCTGGCTTTGTGCCTTCCTGCTGGGCTGACTTTGCGCCATGGTGGTGATGAACACACCGGCGATGATGATGAGTGCGCCCGCCCAGGTCAGCAGCTGATAGTGCTCGCCGAGGAAGATGGTGCCGGCAAACAGGCCGACGGCCGCCGCCACATAGCCGATCTGGCTGAGATAGACCGGACCGCCAACCGCCTGCAGCCTAAAGAAAAAGGCGAACATCGCCGATGCCGACGCAGCCTGCGCGACGACGACCAGCGGCACGCCACCGAGGGGAGCGAAGGCCTTGACGCCGAACAGGGCGAGAATGCCGACAAACAGCATCGCCGCCGACGCCAAATGGCTGCCTACGGCAAGCTCGATCGGGCCGGTGCCTTCCGGCCAGGCGACCGTGCGGTAGATGTTGCCGGCGGCCAGGCTGACCGGAATGAGCAGCCCCATCACCACCCAGAACAAATCGGCCGGTTGGCCGGCCTCGCCGCGAGTGACCGCCACCATGACGGCGCCGACAAAGCCGACGGCGATGCCGACAATCCCCAGAATGTTGGGGCGCCGGACACGCAACAGGATCGAGAACACCAGTGTGATGACAGGCGACAGTGTGAACATGATGCCGGTGTAGCCGGCGCCCAGATGCGGGATGGCCGAGAACATCAGCAGATTGGGGACGGCATAGGACACCGCCGCGGTGACGAAGAAATAGCGCAATTTGTGCGCGGTGAGCCGGACGCGCTGACCGCGAGCCAAGAGCACGCACAGCAAGACGCCGCCGGCGCCGAGCGAAATGACCAAGGCCCAGACCATGGCCGGAACGCCGGCAGCCGTGGCGAGCTTACCGAACGGCAGTGTCAGGCCGAGCAGGCCGCCGGTGACGACCAGCAGGCCGAGCGCCGAATCCCAGAGAAGTTTCATCATCGAACCCTGTCGCGCGCGGCCCTTGGCCAGCATTGCATCTTGCGATAAGATAACGAAAAGATTCTTAACGTCAAGATATATGATGGTGAGACAATTGGACAGGGCAGCAAGAGCGATTGAGCAATGGAAGCGGGAGCGGCCCGATCTGGATGTCTCGCCGATGGCCGTGCTCGGGCGGCTGAACGAGGCCTCCTCGCTGATCGCCCGCGAGCGCCTGGCGCCGTTGTTTGCCCGTTATGGATTGCAGTCGGGAGAGTTCGATGTGCTGGCGACACTGCGGCGCTCGGGATCACCTTACGCGCTGACGCCGACCGCTCTCTATGAAGCGACAATGGTCACATCGGGTGCGATGACCAACAGGCTCGACCGGCTCGAAACGTCCGGATTGATCCTGCGCGGGCCGCACCCCAACGATCGGCGCGGCATTGTCGTGCGGTTGACTGAAAAGGGTCTCGCTTTGATCGACGAGGCGATCACTGCCCACGTTGCCAATGAGCACGAGGTTCTCGCGGGCCTTACACAGGCGGAACGGGAAACGCTGTCCCGTCTGCTTGAGAAATTGATCGGCAGCGTGAGTTGACTTCTCAGTTGCGGTCGTCCGGAAACACCGGAATCGGCATGAACTCGACGCCGTCCTCGGCCAGGCTCTTGGCCTCGTCCAGCGTCGCTTCACCATAGATGCCGCGCGCGTCGCTTTCACCGAAATGGATTTTTCGCGCTTCCTCGGCGAACTTGTCGCCGACATAGTCGGCATTCTCGCGCACCTTCTCGGCCATCGCCTTCAGCTGCGCCAAAGCCTGCTTCTGCGCCTCGCCCATGGCGAGCGCTATCGTTTCCTGCTTGCGCGCCGTGGAAACCGCCGGCGCCATCAGCGCTTTCTGCACCTTGTGCGAGCCACAGGTCGGGCAGTCGACAAAGCCGCGCTTCTTCTGGGTGTCGAAATCGTCATTGCTACGAAACCAGCCTTCGAATTCGTGCTCGTGCTCGCAGATGAGGGCAAAACGGATCAAGAGGCTGCACCCCTGAGCCGCGGCGCCTCGCCCAAGCCGGCATTGACGGCGAAATCCCGCGCATTTTTGAGGTTGGGAATCTTCTTGCGCGCGGCAAGCGACTGCGTCGGGTCGATCTCGGCGACGATCACCGCCGGCTCGTCATGCGCGGCTTCGGCGATGATACGGCCCCACGGATCGACGATCAGCGAATGACCGTAGGTCTCGCGGCCATCTTCATGCAAGCCGCCTTGCGCGGCAGCGACGACATAGGCGCCGTTCTCGATGGCGCGGGCCCTGAGCAGCACGTGCCAGTGCGCCTCGCCCGTCTGGCGGGTGAAGGCAGCCGGCACCGAAAGCAGATCTGCGCCGGCCAGTGCCTCGGCGCGGAACAATTGCGGGAACCGCAAATCGTAGCAGACCGCGAAACCCAGTTTCGCGCCGTCGAGGTCGGTGACGACGGCCTCGGTGCCCGGTTCATAGGCGGCGGATTCACGCCACGACTCGCCATTGTCGAGATCGACGTCGAACATGTGGATCTTGTCGTAGGTGGCGAGCGTGGCGCCGTCCGGGCCGAACAGCAGTGCTCGGTTGGCGAGCTTGCCGTCCGCACGCAGGATGGCGGTCGAGCCTATATGCAGGAAGACGCCGAGCTCCTTGGCCAGCTTGCGCGCGGTCGAAACGACGATGTCCTTGTCCTCCGAGGTGAAGGAGGCGGCGCGCGCTTGCTTGTCGCGGATCAGCGCGCCGGTCATTTCCGGCGTCTGTATATAGATCGCGCCCAGGCTTGCGGCTTCACGCACCAGCCGTTCGAGATCGACCGCGTTGCGCTCGGGGCTCTCGCCTGAACGCATCTGGATCGCAGCCGCCTTGAAAACACCCATCGTCATATCCTCAAATAGTCGCGCCGTTGGCGAGCAGTTTGTCCAGCCGGCCTTCGGCCTCCAGCTCGTGGAGGTCGTCGCAGCCGCCGACATGCGTATCGCCGATGAAAATCTGCGGAAAGGTCGAGCGGCCGTGGGCGCGGGAGATCATCTCCTGGCGCAGTTCCGGCGAGAAGGAGGCATCGTGCTCGGTAAAGGCGACGCCCTTGCGCTCGAGCAGCCGCTTGGCTGCCGTGCAATAGCCGCACATCATGCGGGTGTAGATGGTGACATCGGCCATGACGAATTTCCGCTGTTCGTTACCGACTTATATAGTCGCGGACTCGTCCGCCCGAAAGTCCCCCGGCAACACACGGGCAAAGGTCAGCACGTCGACGGCGGCCGCACCTCCCCTTTTCAATGCCTTCGTGGCGGAACGCACGGTGGCGCCGGTGGTGTAGACGTCGTCGATCAAGAGCACCCTGCGGCCGGCAATCTCGATTTCCGCCTCGGCGGGCACCCGGAAGGCCGCCCGCACATTCTCCTCGCGTTCCTGCCGCTCCAGCCCAACCTGCTGGCGGGTGAGTTTTACGCGCCGCACCGCCGAGGGAGCGAAGGGCAATTCACTGAGCGCCGAGACCGCCCTCGCCAGTTCCGCCGATTGGTTGAACCGCCGCCTGAAAAAGCGCCGCCAGTGCAGCGGCACCGGCACCACCACCTCCGCCTCGGCGATGAGATCAGCACCCGCGCGCACCATCCAGCGCGCCATCCATGGCGCGAGATCAGTGCGGTCCTGGTATTTCAGCCCTTGCACCATCTGGCGGGCGACGCCGGAATAGGCCACCGCCGCCCGCGCGCGCTCGAAGGGCGGCGGATCGGCAATTGCCTCGGCCGACAGAAAGCCTTCGCCCATATGGTGGGTGAACGGCGTGCCCATCACCGGGCACCATGGCCGTTCCAGCAGTCTGAGCTTCGGCCAGCAGGCGCCGCAAAGCACGCCGGGCTGCGAGACATGCCGGCGGCAGCCGGCGCAGACCGGCGGAAACAGGATGCGCGCCGGCCAGCCGAGGGCCGATCGGGCGAAACGCTTGATCTCGATGGGCTTGATCTTGGACATCGGATCGGCCACGTGGTTGGTTCTCCGCGCCATCATACCAACTATATCAGGGCGTGGACAAACAAGGATCTGCCCGTTGCAGCCGATAATGGATACCTCCCTGTGGCTGGCGCACAAGCGGCGCGCGCTCACCCATCCGGTTGACGGCGCGGACTTCCTCATGCGTCGCACCGCCGAGGATCTTGCCGACCGGCTGGGTGCCGTCGAGCGCCGGTTCGGCAAGGCGGCTGTGCTGTTTTGCCAGACGCCGGCGGCAGCCGAAACGCTCGCCGAAAGCGGCAAGGTCGCCGACATTGTCCGCGTCGAGACCGATACGGCTTTCCTGAGTGGTGGCGGCGCCGGCTTGATCGCACCGCTCGAAACCGTGCCGTTCGAGCCGGAGAGCCTCGATCTGGCGGTTTCGCTTCTGTCGTTGCAGGCGATGAACGACATTCCCGGCATGCTGATCCAAATCCGCCGCGCGTTGCGGCCGGACGGGCTTTTCCTCGGCGCCTTTGCCGGCGCTGGCACGCTTTTCGAGCTACGCGAAAGCCTGCTTGCGGCCGAGACCGAGCTTTACGGCGGCGCCAGCCCGCGCGTCATCCCGTTCACCGACGTGCGCGATGCCGGTACGCTTCTGCAGCGCGCCGGTCTCGCTCTGCCGGTCGCCGACGTCGAGACGGTGACGGTGCGCTACGCCAGCCTGTTTAACCTGATGGCGGATCTGCGAGCCATGGGCGAGACCAATGCGCTCACCGATCGTAGCCGGCGGCCGGGCTCACGCAAGCTGTTTGCGCGCGCGGCGGAAATCTACGCCGAGCGATTTTCCGACCCCGACGGCCGCATGAGGGCAAGTTTCTCGATCGTCTGGATGTCAGGCTGGGCGCCCGACGCATCGCAGCAAAAACCGCTTAAGCCGGGTTCAGCCAAGGTCTCGTTGAAGGCAATCCTGGAGGCTCCCGGCGGGCAATGATCCTGTCCGCAGGCGCGGAAAGCTAATGCATACCGCCCAGAAGTGGCCCCGGTTTTGGGAGAACGACATGCATGAAAAAACCTACATCTCAGGGTGTGAAGGCGTTCGCAAGCCTGCTGTTGTTGTCGCTGAACAGCCAGATGATCGAGTTGGAGACCTGGCCGATACCGCCGACGATGGCCAGCGACAGCACGGCGACGATCAGGCCATATTCGACGGCCGTCGCACCCTTCTCGTCCTTCAGAAAACGCCGCAGCACTGCTTTCATGACCTCAACCCCTCTGACCAGAACCTTACCGCCGATCTGTTAAGAAAGGTTAACGGCAAAGGCTTAACAGGCGGTGAAGCCGCCGCCTTGCCGAAATCTCTTAACCATGTCAGCAGTCGCCGCTGCTTCTGCCATTGGACCTGATGATGCAGACAGAACTGGGTTGCGGCTGCAGCACGCTACGGCGCAGCGTATAGGTTTCGCGATGGACCGAGCCGGTGGCCGTCATGTCCAGCCCGCCAGCAAAATCATCGCGGGACGACAGCGAGCGTGTCTGGCTGTCGAGGAACGGGGTTGCGATCAGCGCCAGCGCCACCGCGGCCGAACCGAACAGCAGCGTGATGCGCAATATGCCCATGCCCGCGTCGGCGGCGCGAAAGCTGCGCTCGGGCCGGATCGAGTCCCAATCCCTGTCTAGGCTCATGCTATCGCTCCCCAGCGAATCGGCGGCGCGGCCGCGAACGGCCATGCTTCAACTTTTCATGATGAGATAAATCTTCCATTAACGCTGGCTGATACGTCGCCACGGCCAGGAAGCGGCCGGACGGTAGCCCCTCAAAGAAGATCGATGAGGAAGGGGATCAGCGGCGCATCGGCCGGCGGCATTTGGTAGTCGCGCATCTGCTTTGGCCGCACCCATTTCAACGCCTGCCCTTCCCTGGGCTGTGCGATGCCGCGAAAGCGGCGGCAGATGAACAGCGGCATCAGCAGGTGGAAATCGTCATAGGAATGACTGGCAAAGGTAAGCGGCGCCAGGCACGGAATGTCGGTTTCGATGCCGATCTCCTCGTGCAGCTCGCGAATAATGCATTGTTCGGGCGTTTCCCCGGGCTCGACCTTGCCACCGGGAAACTCCCACAGCCCGGCAAGCTGCTTGCCCTCGGGCCGCTGCGCCAGCAGCACGCGGCCGTCGGCATCGACCAGCGCGCAGGCGGCGACCAGGAGCAGGCGCTTGCCGGCGGTCGTCCCGCCACTCATGCCATCACATCATTCATGCCATCACTTCATTCTTGACCCGGCGGCCGGCGGTAGTGGTAGCGATAGACTTCCTCGAAGCCGAGCGAATGGTAGAGCGCCAACGCCGCCACATTGCCGGCCTCAACCTGCAGCCAGGCTTCCCGCGCGCCACGCAGCCGCGCCCATTTCAGCGCCGACAGGATCAGGTTGCGGCCGTGGCCCTTGTTGCGCGCCGACTTGTCGGTGGCGACCTCGAACAGGCCGGCAAGATCGCCGTCGTGCACGCAGATCAGCGTCGCCAGCGCTTCGGCGCCATCCTCGAGCGCGAACAGTCCGGCCTCCGGCTGGATGGCACCGATGATCTCGGACAGGCCGGGCCGCAGCGAAACATCCGAACCGCTGACCTTGAGCGACGCGCCGATGAAGCGGCTGATGTCCTTCAGCGGAATCTGGTCCATGGCGGCATCGAGTTGTGCGTCGGCCAGCGGCAGCCGCATGACCAGCGACTCGTCGAACCGGCTCCAGCCCTCGCGGTCGAGATGGCTGGCGAGGTCCGGACCCGACAGTGGCGACATGCGGAACGTCAGCGGCCTGCCATAGGCATCGAAACGGCGGCTGGCCCGGCCGATACGGTCGGCCATGTGCTGGGTGTCGCCGGGATCGAGCGGGTTGACCGAGTTCAGACGCTTGGCCGGATGGCCGGCGGTCAGCCGCACCACCCAGGTGCCGTCATAGTGGACGGCGGCTGCCGGCCAGGCACGAAAGCCGGCCGCCTCGTAGCGGCGCACGATCGCCAGCATGCTTGCCGGATGCCTGGAGCCCAAAACCATCAGCTCCGATAATCGCCATTGATGGCGACATATTCCTTGGTGAGATCGCAGGTCCACACCGTCGCCTTGCCGCGGCCGATGCCGATATCGGCTCGGATACGGATGTCGTCGCGCTTCATGTAGGCCGACGTCGCCTGCTCGGAGTAGCCGGGGTCGCGCTCGCCTTCATGCGCGAGCCGGTTGTCGCCGAACCAGATCGACAGCCGGTCGCGATCGGCGGGTTCGCCGGCCTTGCCGACGGCCATGACGACGCGGCCCCAATTGGCATCCTCGCCGGCGACCGCCGTCTTGACCAGCGGCGAATTGGCGATCGACAGCGCGATGCGCTTGGCCGAACGCGCCGATTTGGCGCCGGTGACGGTGACTTCGACCTGCTTGCGGGCGCCCTCGCCGTCGCGCACCACTTGCAGCGCCAGCGATTTCAGCACCTTGCCGAGCGCCCGGCGGAACGCGCCGAGACGGGCATCCTTGGGGTCGGTTATCTCGGGCGCGCCGCGCTTGGCGGCCTTGCCGGTGGCGAAGATCAGCAGCGTGTCGCTGGTCGAGGTGTCGCTGTCGACGGTGACCGCGTTGAAGGTCTTGGCCGTGCCGCGCGACAACAGGTCCTGCAGGACGGGTGCGGCGATCGGCGCGTCGGTGGCAATGAAGGAAAGCATCGTTGCCATGTCGGGCGCGATCATGCCGGCGCCCTTGGAAATGCCGTTGATGGTGACATCGGTATCGCCGAGCTTGACGGTCGCTGTCGCCACTTTCGGATAGGTATCCGTGGTCATGATCGCCTTTGCCGCTTCGGTCCACAGCTCAGGCTTGCCATTGCTGACCAGCCCCGCGAGCAGATGGCTGAATTTGCTGGTGTCGAGCGGCTCGCCGATGACACCGGTCGAGGCCAGGAAAACCTCGCCTGCCTTGCAGCCGGCCGCCTTCGCCGCCGCCTCGCCGGTCAGGGCGGTCGACTCGCGGCCCTTCTTGCCGGTGAAGGCGTTGGCGTTGCCGGAATTGACGACCAGCACCCGCGCCTTGCCGGCACCGAGATTCTGCCGGCAGAAATCGACCGGCGCCGAGGGACATTTCGATTTCGTGAACACGCCGGCGACCGTAGTGCCTTCATCGAAAACCATGGTCAGCAGATCGGTGCGGTTCTTATACTTTATCCCCGCCTCGGCGGTGGCGATGCGCACCCCCTCGATTTCTGGCATCTTGGGGTATTTCTTCGGCGCAAGCGGCGAAATCGTCGTGGACATAGGGGCCTCGGGCGGGAAAATCGCAAGGGAAGGCCGGTTTGCCCGATACGCCGCGCCGGCGCAAGGGCGTTTTCGTCGCTCTTGCCGGAGGCGGGAGCCCACTCGGGATTAAGCTTGCATTTCAAATCTGTTGGCGCCGCCGGGGCCGATGGCGTTATGATCCTGCCCCATGGGCAGGCTTGCGATCCTCGCATGGGCATTTCTGGGACTTTTGCTGCTGAGCGCGAATGCACAGCCGCAGCGGCGCGTGGCGCTTGTCATCGGCAACGGCACTTACGCCGAAGCCGGCACGCTGGCCAATCCGGTCAACGACGCGCTCGACATCGCCGACAAGCTGCGTTCCATCGGCTTCGAGGTCATCGAAGGCAATGATCTCGGCAAGCGTGAGCTCGAACGCAGCATCGGCGAGTTCTCCGACGCGCTCGAAGGCGCCGGCGTCGGGCTTTTCTATTATGCCGGCCACGGCTTGCAGGTCGACGGGCGCAACTACATCGTGCCGGTCGACGCCAAGTTGGACGTGCCGGTCAAGCTCCAGCTCGAGGCCGTTCCGATCGACGAAATCCTCGACATCATGGAACAGCAAACCAAGGTCAGCCTGGTGTTTCTCGATGCCTGCCGCAACAATCCGTTTGCCCGCAGCTTGAGCCGCACCGCAACCACACGCTCGGCGACGGCGCTGGCCGGGCTGGTGCAGTTCGATTCGACGCGCGGCTCGTTCATTGCCTTCTCGACGGCACCTGGCGCCGTTGCCATGGACGGAAGCGGGCGCAACTCGCCTTTTGCCGCCGCCCTGCTGCGCCACATCGCCGAACCTGGCCAGAGCATCAACGACATGATGATCGCGGTACGCCGCGACGTGGTTTCGCAAACCCGCGAGGCCCAACGCCCCTGGGAGCAGGGCTCGCTGCTCGAACGCTTCGAATTCGTCTCCGAGGGACAACCTGCAGAGCCGCAAAAGCCGGCCGCCGCTCCGATGCCCGCGACCGAAGTTGCCGTGCTCGATCGCTCGGTGGGCGACGACAAGGGATCGATCGAAAAGTTCCTGCGCCAGGATTATCTGACGCCGGACACCAAGGCGATGAGCGAGACCGTCAAGCGGCTCTACGGCCCGTCGGCCACCATTTTCGGCACAAGCTACGACGCCGAGGCCATCGCCAAGGTCAAGGCCGACTGGTTCGCGCAATGGGCCTCCTGGTCGCTTGGCCTGGAGCCCGGCAGCCTGGAGGTCACTCCACATGGCGAGGATGGCGCCGAGGCTGTCTTTGCGATGCGCTACGACTATCTTCCAAAGGACAAGTCGGCGGCACGCCTGATCGGCAGGGCGCGCGTCACGCTTGGACTGGTCAAGGCAGAGGGCGGCTGGCGCATCGAATCCGAGACATCGCAAGCGATGCAGTAAGCATCATCTTTGATCCGTCAAAAACGGTCCGTTTCGTTTCACCGCGACCTCGCCTATATTGCCGGCGAAATTGTTGGCGAGGATGACAGAAATGGCCGAGGACGCCGACCCGGCGCGCAAATCGATCGGTGCGCGGCGCAACCCCGCCAGCGCCGATGCCATTCTCGAAGCAGCCGAGGCTGTGCTGGTCGAGGCCGGTTATGCCGGTTTCTCGATCGAGGCGGTGGCGCGGCGGGCCCGCGCCGGCAAACCCACCATCTATCGCTGGTGGCCGAGCAAGGCCGCATTGCTGCTCGAAGTCTACCAGCGCCAGAAACGCGTCGATGTTCCCGATACCGGGCGACTGGAAGAGGATCTCGTCGGCTTCCTGAAAAACCTGTTCGCCCACTGGCGAGAGACATCGTCGGGCAGCGTGTTCAGGTCGCTGATCGCCGAGGCGCAGTCGGATGATACGGCGGCCGCGGCCCTTGCCGACTATGCGCTGGGCCGACGCTCCCATACCGGCCGGATGGTCGAACGTGCCAGGGCAAGGGGCGAAATCGGCGCCGGCATCGATTCGGCTGTTGTCGCCGACCTGATCGCCTCCTTCGCCTGGAAGCATCTGTTGACCAACCGGCTCGACGAGGACGAAGCGACCATACGCAAGGCAGTCAACTACGTGATGCGCGGCATAGCGGCGCCGGCTGGGTAAAACCGGTCGGCACCGGCAGATAAAAAAGAGGCACGGCAACCCTGGCTGCCGCGCCCCTTTCAAAAAAGTTCTTTCAGGCCTACTTGGCGCTTTCCAGCGTATCGACCGCCTTTTTCAGGTTCGCGTCGGGGATCTCGACCTTGGCGCCGGCGCGCAGCGACTTGACCAGCGCGAAATACTTGTCGCGGATGACCGCCTGCTTGGCCTGGTCCTTGACGTCGTTGAAGGCCGGCGGCTGCTTGGTGCGCTTGTCCTCGAGCTTGATGACATGCCAGCCGAACTGCGACTGCACCGGCTGCTCGGTGTATTTACCGACTTCGAGCGCGAAGGCCGCCTTGTCGAATTCCGGCACCATCTGGCCAGGTCCGAACCAGCCGAGATCGCCGCCGCTGGTCTTGCCTGAGGGATCGCTGGTGTGCTCGTTGGCGAGCTTCTGGAAGTCGGCGCCGCCGTCGAGCTGCTTGATGATGGCCTCGGCCTCTTCCTTCGTCTTCACGAGGATGTGACGGGCATGCACCTCGTTGGTGGGCGGCGTGTTGGCGATTTCCTGGTCGTAGCGAGCGCGAACCTCGGCGTCGGTGACCTTGTCGACGACGCCCTTCTCGACCATCTCGCCATGCAGCGCACGCTGCTGCAGGAAGGCCATGCGGCGCTGGAAGTCGGGGTCCTTATCGAGCCCGGTGGTAATGGCCTGGGCGGCCATGACGCGGATTTCGATGGCAGCAGAAAGCGCCGCTGCACGGCGCTGCTCGGGCGGCAGTTGCGAGAACTGCTGCGATAGCTCGCCTTCGGCAAGCACGAGGTCGGCCTCGGTCAAGGGCTGGCCGTTGACCGTGGCGATCACGGTATTCGGATCGACAGGTGCCGCGGGCGCCGCGGCTGGTGCTGCTGCATCCGCTGAAGCGGGAGCGGTTTGTTGCGCCATCAGCGGCGACAGCGAAAGGGCCGACAGGCCGAAGGCCAGACCAAGGCTGGCGAGCGACGCGCGGCGGAACAACAAGGACATAAGATGACTCCGGTGGGGATTGTAAGGAGGGGGTGGCTTCCAGATCAGCCAGATTGTGGCGGAATTTGGCGCGCCCGGCAGGGCCAGCGCGGCGTTGACATCAGTTGAGCCCCCTCTTATCTGTCCAACGACTTTGCGTCCAGAACCGTTTTCCGGGCGCTTTTTGTGTTTGTCCACGTTCACGTGGAATTGATGGGGCCGGCCGGCGCTCATCACAAGATTGAGAATTCTATCGAAAGGACCATTGGATGGTCAGTCTCGGCGGTCTCGCGCGTAAGGTTTTCGGTTCCTCCAACGACCGTCGGGTCAAATCGACCCGGCCTCGTGTCGAGGCGATCAATGCCATGGAAAACGAGATGCGGGCGCTCTCCGACGAGGAGTTGGTCGGCCGCACCGCGAAATTCCGTCAGGACATCGCCAACGGCGCCACGCTTGATGACCTTTTGGTGCCAGCCTTTGCCACCGCCCGCGAGGCAGCGCGCCGCGTACTCGGCATGCGCCCCTTCGATGTCCAGCTGATCGGCGGCATGGTGCTGCACAATGGCGGCATTGCCGAGATGCGCACCGGCGAGGGCAAGACCCTGGTCGCGACGCTGCCGGTCTACCTCAACGCGCTTGCCGGCAAGGGCGTCCACGTCGTCACCGTCAACGACTATCTCGCCACCCGCGACTCCGAATGGATGGGCCGCGTCTACAAGTTCCTCGGCCTCTCGGTCGGCGTTATCGTCCACGGCCTGTCCGACGAGGAGCGCAGCGCCGCCTACGCCGCCGATGTCACCTACGCCACCAACAATGAGCTCGGCTTCGACTATCTGCGCGACAACATGAAATACGAGCGCGCCCAGATGGTGCAGCGCGGTCACAATTACGCGATCGTCGACGAAGTCGATTCCATTCTGGTCGACGAGGCGCGCACGCCGCTGATCATTTCCGGTCCGCTCGAGGACCGTTCGGAAATGTACAACACCATCGACACATTCATCATCCAGCTGCAGCCGCAGGATTATGAGATCGACGAGAAGCAGAAGACCTCGATCTTCACCGAGGAAGGCACCGAGAAGCTCGAGAACCTGCTGCGCGACGCCGACCTGCTCAAGGGCGAGTCGCTCTACGACGTCGAGAACGTCGCCATCGTCCACCATGTCAACAATGCGCTGAAGGCGCACCGGCTGTTCCAGAAGGACAAGGACTACATCGTGCGTAACGGCGAGATCGTCATCATCGACGAGTTCACCGGTCGCATGATGCCGGGCCGCCGCTATTCGGAAGGCCTGCACCAGGCGCTCGAAGCCAAGGAGCATGTGGCGATCCAGCCGGAGAACCAGACGCTCGCCTCCGTCACCTTCCAGAACTACTTCCGCCTCTACAAGAAGCTTTCCGGCATGACCGGCACAGCGCTGACCGAGGCAGAGGAATTCGGCAACATCTACGGCCTCGAAGTCACCGAGATCCCGACCAATTTGCCGGTCATCCGCATCGACGAGGACGACGAGGTCTACCGGACGGTCGAGGAGAAATACAAGGCGATCGTCAGGGAGATCCGCGAAGCCAGCGCCAAGGGCCAGCCGACGCTGGTCGGCACCACCTCCATTGAAAAGTCCGAGCAGCTGGCCGAGCGCCTGCGCAAGGAAGGCTTCACGGATTTCGAAGTGCTGAACGCCCGCCACCACGAGCGCGAGGCGGCGATCGTCGCCCAGGCTGGCAAGCCCGGCGCCATCACCATCGCCACCAACATGGCCGGCCGCGGCACCGACATCAAGCTCGGCGGCAATGCCGAGATGCGTATTGAAGACGAACTCGGGGACATGCCGGCCGGACCCGAGCGCGAGGCCCGGGAGAAGGAAATCCACGCCGACGTCGAGCGGCTGAAGGACAAGGCGCTGGCCGCCGGCGGGCTCTATGTGCTCGCCACTGAACGCCACGAATCGCGCCGCATCGACAACCAGCTCAGAGGCCGCTCCGGTCGTCAGGGCGATCCCGGCCGTTCGAAGTTCTTCCTGTCGCTGCAGGATGACCTAATGCGCATCTTCGGCTCCGAGCGCATGGACGGCATGCTGCAGAAGCTCGGCCTCAAGGAAGACGAGGCGATCATCCATCCCTGGATCAACAAGGCGCTGGAAAAGGCGCAGAAGAAGGTCGAGGCGCGCAACTTCGACATCCGCAAGAACCTTTTGAAATATGACGACGTCTCCAACGACCAGCGCAAGGTGGTGTTCGAGCAGCGCATCGAGCTGATGGATGGCGAGGGCCTTTCTGAGACCATTGGCGAGATGCGCGAAGGCGTCATCGACGAGATCGTCGCCAAGGCCATTCCCGAAAACGCCTATGCCGAGCAGTGGGATGTGGCCGGCCTGAAGGCCGAAGTCGCCGAATTCCTCAATCTCGACCTGCCGATCGAAGACTGGGCCAAGGAAGAGGGTATCGCCGAGGACGACATCCGCGAGCGCATCACCCAGGCCGCCGACGCCGCCGCCAAGGAGCGCGCCGAGCGCTTCGGCCCCGAGGTGATGGGCTATGTCGAACGTTCGGTGGTGCTGCAGACGCTCGACCATCTGTGGCGCGAGCACATCGTCAATCTCGACCATCTGCGTTCGGTCGTCGGCTTCCGCGGCTACGCCCAGCGCGATCCGCTGCAGGAGTACAAGAGCGAGGCGTTCGAGCTGTTCCAGGCGATGCTGGGCAATCTGCGCCAGGCCGTCACCGCGCAGCTGATGCGCGTCGAACTGGTCCGCCAGGCCGCCGAAGCGCCGCCGCCCGAGGCGCCTGACATGTTCGGCACCCATATCGACGGCACCACCGGCGAGAACGACTTCGAAGGCGGCGAGACCGCCCTTCTGGTCCGCCCGGAGGTCGCTACGATCGTCGCTCCCGAGGATCGCGACCCCAACAACCAGGCTACCTGGGGCAAGGTCGGCCGCAATGAAGCCTGCCCCTGCGGCTCCGGCAAGAAGTACAAGCACTGCCACGGGGCATTCGCCTGATCATTTGATAGGTCGGCGCGCGAAGGATCGCCGACCTTCGATCCCGTCCTCCCGAACACACTTCCTATAGCAACCCTGATTCGCGTGCCGCCGCAGTGGCTTCACCGCGCGAAACGGCCTCCAGCTTGCCCAGCACCGCCGAGACATGGTGATCGACTGTTTTCGGCGAAATGGTTAGCTGCTCGGCGATCCGCTTGTTGGAAAAGCCGCGTTCGATCAGCTGCAGCACTTCCATCTGCCGCTGGGTCAGGCCGGCCTGATTTTCGCGCGTCGTGCGGCGCGGCCCCCGGGCGATATAGACGCCGTTGCGCCGCATCGTTTCGCGCACATGCTGGGCCACCGGTCTGGCGCCAAGGTTTTCGAAAATCTCCAGCGCCAAACGCTGTGCTTCCTCGTCACCCTGGGTGAGCGCAAGTCCGCGTTCATAGGGTGCGTTGAGGTCCGCCCAAAGTGACGCGGCCGCCCGCCAGTCTCCGGCCAGAAGCAGTCGGTAGGGCGCGGCCATGCCTGATGTATCGCCGGGGTCGGCATCCGGAGCCAGCTTCTGCCGCCATGTCGCCAGCTCGCTGAATACCGCGCGTGTCGGCGACAGGCCCTCGGCAAGATCGATCAGCCGCAGCGCCTCTTGCCCGTCGCCTTGCCCTAGCCATGCCTGCTCGGCCATGACGGCCGCATAGGGCGCCAGCCGCTGCAGCTCCATTCCCTTTTCCAGGAACTGTTTCATTTCCTGGAAAAGCGGTTCTGCTGAAGGATCGCCACGCCGTATCCGGAGTTTCGCCAGTGCAATCAGCGCGGGATAGCGGACCAGCATGGTCGCATGGTCGTTGGACAGCACATCGAGCGCCTCGGTAGCGGCCTCTTCCCATTGCCCCTGGCGCAGCTGCAACTGCGCCAGCACGCCGCGCATATAGTCACGCCAGGTGACGAGATCGTTTTCAACGCAATAGTTGATGCCGCGATCCAGGAAGGACTGTGCCGCGTCGAAGCCAAGCTGGTTCATCTCGCTGCAGGCGCTGTTGGTGAAGGCGCGCGCCGCATGTTCCTGAAAATTCTGCTCGAGTGCGATCTCCAGGCTGCGGGCAAGGTGCAGCCGCCCCGCCGCCGGATCCAGCCACTGCTCGGAGCTGCCAAGATTGTTAAGCGCGTGGCAGACGATGTCGGCCCGGTTCATGCGCTCGGCAAGGTCGACCGCCTTTTCGCCAAGCAGCAAGGCCTCGTCCAGCCTCTCGGCCAGCATCGCCAGTTGCGAGAGGTTGGAGTAGGCCATGGCGAGTTCGGCGCCGGCCGGCACGGTTTCCAGCAGTGCCACCGCCTGCTCGCCGAAGACGTCGGCGGCCTTGCGGTCACCTATCAGATAGGCAAAGCGCGACAACCATCTGAGGCTGTCGCCTTCCTTCGCCTTGTTGCCTTGAGCCTGATGCAGGAGGCGCGCATGGCCCTGTGCCTCGATGGCCTCTTCGATCTGGCCAATGAGATGGCATTCGAAGGCATATTTCTCGTAGAGCACGGCGCGGTCCACCGCTGGCAGGCTGTTGGCATGCCGCAGGGCGACCTCATAGTAGCCGGCGGCGTCACGATGCGCGCCGACGCGGGATGCTTCGCGCGCGGCAAGCGGCGCGAATTCGCGCACGGCTTCCAGATTGTGCGCCTCCACCGCGTGATGCACCAGGCGACCCGCGGAGACATCGCTGTTTTCGAGCAGCGCGGCCAACGCGCGCTGGTTGAATTGCCGCCTGCGGCTCGTCGTCAGCATCATTTCAACCGCGCGGCGGGCGATCTCGTGGCGGAAGGCATAGCCGTCGCCCATATCATCCAGCAGGCCGGCGGAGACGCATTCCGCCAGCTGCCCGGCGCTGGCGACGCCGCACAGGCCCTGCAACGCCCACGCATCGGCGCGCCTTGGAAACACCGACACCGCGTCGAGCATCGAGCGGGCGCCGGCAGACAGCCGCTCGGCCCGCGCCAGCACGGCGTCGCGCACGCTGGCGGGCGGTGTCGTTTCACTTTCGGCGCACAACAATTCGGTGACGAAAAATGCGTTGCCGGCCGTCGCCCTATAAATGGCGTCGCCATCGCGGCCCGCCGCATCGGCCAGCGACAGCACCGCCGCCTCGCTGAGCAGCGGCACGTCGATGCGCGCGACATTGGCCGCAGGGATTTCACCCAGCGCGCGGCGCACGCGCATCTGTGCTTCGCTGCGGTCGTTGCGCGCCGTCACCAGAAGCAAGATGTGGGTGTTGACGATGCGCCGGCCGAGAAAGCGAACGAAATCCAGCGTCGCGTCGTCGGCCCAGTGCAGATCCTCGATCACCAGCAGGCTTGGCTGCGTCTTGGTCTCGAATATCTCGAGCGCATCCGAAAACAGCGGCAATCTTTGTCCTTGCCGGTGGTCGATCGCTTGCGGGAGCGCCCATTGCGCCTCACGGGCAAGATCATAGAGCGGCCCGAGCGGATCGGGTATCGACAGATCCTCGCAGGCGCTGCGCAAGATGCGTGTGCCTTCTGCCGCGCGGCCGATGAAGGCCTCGACGAGCGACGTCTTGCCGGCGCCCGCTTCTCCCCCCAGCGCCGCCACCCGGCCACGGCCGCGTGCTGCTTCCATTAACAGGCCGTCCAGTAGCTCCAGCTGTGTCTGCCGTTCCAGAAGCATTGTCATTCTCTCGCAAGATTGGGGGATTGCCACCATGGTGGGTGCCGCCACGATAGCCTTGGGCGAGAGCGTTGCAATGTGACTTTCCACACATTGGAGTGACTCTCTCCACAAATAACGTCGCCAACATAGGGAATCGTCCCGCCAAAAATAGGGAATGGCTCCGATGCGCGCTCTTGTCGAACGTGATCATTGTCCAGTCGCGCTCGGACCGAGCGTGAATCAATACGAAAAGGAACTTCCCATGCCTCGTTATGTGGTGGAACGCACATTTCCGGACGGTCTCACCGTGCCGATCACCGAAGTCGGCGCCGATGCGCTCGGCGGCGTCGTCATGCGCAACGCCGAAAAAGGCGTCACCTGGGTGCAGTCCTTCGTGTCGCTCGACAAGAAGCACAGTTTCTGCATCTACGACGGCCCCTCGCCGGAGGCGATCCGCAGCGCGGCCCATAAGAATTCGCTGCCGGTCGACAAGATCATGGAGGTGCGGGTTCTTGACCCTTACTTCTACTGTTGAGTCCCCAAATGATCGGCAATTCGATGAGCATCAAACTGCCCTTAGCGGCAATGGCGAGCTGCTTGCTGGCCTGCCGGTCGGTGAACCCGCGCCTGTCATGGGAGACGCCGACCAAGCAACCTCCCTGCTCGGCCGTCTATGGCGGTTCGCGGCGAACCTGCCTTCGCATCTGTATGGCGGGCGGCGGCGATTGCCCCCGGAAGACGATTATCTGAGGCGCGACATCGGCCTCTCGGAGCACGATATCCAGCGGGAATACTGGCAATATTACTGGTGGGACCACTGATTTCGTGCAGCCATTTTGAACCGCTGAAAGACATTTCGAAAACTGCAAAGGCCGCCTGACAGCGACCTGCACAAACCGGACGGACGGTCCGTTCCGGATTGCAAAACCAGGCGCTGCAGCGTTGAAACACGCCCGGCCTCACGGCCGGCCGTGGACCTCCCTGTCGCGTCATCAACAACAAACGGAAAGACCATGACCATAACTCTTTGGATCGGGCGCTTCGCCGCCCTCGCCGTCCTGTCGATGGCAGCCACTGCCGCCCAAGCCCGCGACGCCAACAGGCTGGCCGACATGGTGCTGACGGCCAACAGCCGCTTTGAGAACGTGGCTGCGGCAACCGCCGAGGGCTATGCGCCGATCCCTTGCGCCAGCGGCATCACCGGCGGCGCCATGGGCATCCACTACGTCAATCCCACCTATCTCAAGGATGACGCGATCGATGTCGCCAAGCCCGAGGCGGTGATGTACGAGCCAATGGCCGACGGGACGCTGAAACTGGTGGCGGTCGAATACATCACCTCGAAAGGCCCGGCCTCGCTCGGCGGACAGCTGTTCAACTTCAACAGCGCCCCCAACCGCTACGGCCTCGGCCCGTTCTACGAACTGCATGTCTGGGCCTGGAAACAGAACCCAACCGGCACCTTCGCCGACATGAACCCGAACGTGTCCTGCGATGCGATGAAGGGGATGTGACACTCCCCATGTGACACCTCTGGCACCGCATACCCGGTGCCTGGCCTTCCCCCATTGCGGGGGGGAGGGGCGAGCGCAACACCGACCCGGCTTCCTATGCTTCCCGGCGTTCGCTCGCCTTTCGTCATGCCGCCCTGAACTACGAATGCGCGTGCCGCGCATCGGCCGCCTGGCGGCCCTCCGCTATGGCTCCCTGCCCTTCGGGCGTTCAGACCCTTCAAAGGCCCACTAGGCCTTCTTTCCCGAAGGCGACCGGGGTCTTCACCGTTCGTCGCTCGAAAAGCCAAATCGTTGGCTTTTCGTCCGCTGCGCGGGCCGCTCCTCACCCAACCGTTTCTTAATGTGTCTCCGCTACACAAGAGCCTGAAAAGAAGCGGAAAACGGAGAGAAATCGGGGTGCGCTTTTCCGCGGCCACGACAGCCGGGCGGTTCTTGCCGCAGCGTTTGGCGCTGCGCATGAGGCCGCTGCTTGGCCGTATCGACGCCGTGCTGTTCACCGCCGACGAGCGCGGCGAGGCCGGCCGCATGTCGGTCATCGCCTTCTCCATCCGCATCGTCAGCGCCGTCATCGCCTTCATCAGCCAGGTGCTGATGGCGCGCTGGATGGGCTCGTTCGAATACGGCATCTTCGTTCTCGTCTGGGTGACGATGGTGATCGTCGGCAACCTCGCCTGCCTCGGCTTCCACACCTCGGTCATCCGCTTCATTCCCGAATATCGCGAGCGCGGCCTGATGGACGAACTGCGCGGCATCGTTCTGGCCAGCCGCCTGTTCGTGCTGATCGCCTCCACGCTCATCGCCGGGCTCGGCGCGCTCGGCGTCTGGCTGGCGGCACCCTGGATCGAAAACTACTATGTGATACCGTTCATCCTCGGCGTAATCTGCCTGCCGATGATCGCCATGTCCGACCTGCTGTCGGGACTGGCACGCGCCAACAGCTGGGCGCTGTTTGCGCTGTCGCCGACCTACCTGGTGCGACCCATCCAGATCCTGCTGTTCATGGCGCTGATGCTGGCGGCCGGCTACGCCCCCGATGCCAGGACGGCGATCTTCGCCTCGATCGCGGCCACCTATCTCACCACGCTGGGCCAGCTCATCGGCGTCACCCAGCGCATGGAACGGCAGATCCCAGCCGGACCGATGAAGGTCCATTTCGCGCAATGGTTCATCGTTTCGCTGCCGATCTTCCTGGTCGAGAGCTTCTTCTTTCTGCTCACCAATGCCGACGTGCTGATGGTCGGCGCCTACATGGATCCCAACGACGTCGCTGTCTACTTCGCCACGGTGAAGACGCTGGCGCTGGTGCATTTCGTCTATTTCGCCGTCAAGGCCGGCGTAGCCCAGCGCTATGCGCAGTTCACCCATGGCGACCCGCAAAGGCTCGCCGCCTTTGCCCGCGAGACGGTGTCGTGGACGTTCTGGCCCTCGCTCTTGATGGCGCTGCTGGTGCTGGCGCTCGGCGAGCCGATGCTGGTGCTGTTCGGCCCTGAATTCAGCAGTGGCTATCCCTTGCTGTTCCTGCTCGTCTTCGGCGTCGTGGCGCGCGCCGCCGTCGGCCCCTGCGAAAGCCTGCTGACGATGAGCGGCAACCAGAACATCTGCGCCGCCGTCTATGCCATGACGCTGGTCTTCAACATCGCGCTCAACGTGGTGCTGATCCCAATATTCGGCCTGTGGGGCGCGGCCATGGCCACCGCCTTTGCCATGATCTTCGAAGCCGGCGCGCTGTCCTTCACGGTTTGGCGCAAGCTCGGCATCGTCATGCTTATCTTCGTGCCTGCGAAAGGAGCCCCGTGATGGCCGCCATCCCGTTGCTTGAGGAAACCAGCGGCGGCACCGCCGGCGCCATGGTGTCCGGCCTTGCCGGGCTGACCCGTGACGCCGACCCGGCCCATATCGAGATCCTCGCCAACAACCGGCCCGAGCGCAAACTCGCCATCTACCCGGCATCGGCCGGCTTCGACTTAGTCGAGGAACTGGATTATCTCTGCGCCCGTACGGTCGAGCCCAACGTGTTCTTCAACCCGCGCTTCCTGGCGCCCGCCATGCCGCGGCTGGAGGATCGCGAGGTGCGGCTGGCGGTCATCCGCGACGGCGACGAATACCGCAATCGGCTGCGCCTTTTGGTGCCGTTCTCGGTAGAACGGCCGGTGGTGCCGCTCGGCGTTCCGGTGATGCGCACATGGTCGAGCCCGTTCGGTCCGCTCGGCACACCGCTAGTCGACCGCGACGATCCGGTCGGTGTCATCGAGGACTTCTTCTCGATGCTGTCGCGCCCGCATCTCAAGCTGCCGAAAGTGTTGGTCCTAGCCGATATCCGGCTCGATGGCCCGGTGGCGAGCCTGCTTGCAACCGTGGCCGAGACGCGCGGCCTGATGCTGGTCACCACTGGTCAGACCCAGCGCCCGGCGCTCGAGAGCGAGCTCGATGGCGATGACTATCTGAAGGCCTCGCTGCGTTCGCACCATTATCGCGAGTTCCGCCGCCTGAAGCGGCGCCTTGGCGACCTCGGCAAGCTGGAGCATGTCGTGGCGCGCGGACCTGAAGACATCCGCCACGCCATCGAAAGTTTCCTGACGCTGGAAGCGGCCGGCTGGAAAGGCCGCGAACGCACCGCCATGGCGATCGACCGCTACCGCGCCGCCTTCGCCCGCGAGGCCGTGCATCGGCTGGCCGAGCAGGACATGTGCCGCATCCATTCGCTGACGCTCGACGGCCGCACCATCGCCTGCCTGATCGTCTTCATCGAAGCCGGCGTCGCCTACACCTGGAAGACGGCCTATGACGAGACGCTGGCCAGCTATTCGCCCGGCACGCTGCTGATGATCGAGGTTACCAGGCAGCATCTCGACGACCCCAACATCATGATGACCGATTCCTGCGCGGTGCCCGACCATCCGGTGATGAGCAGGCTGTGGGCCGAGCGCAAGCCGATGGGCACGCTGGTCATCGGCCTGACGCCGGACGCCGACCGCCTCACCCGCCAGGCCGCCTCGCAGCTGCACCTCTACCGTGAAACCCGCAACATGGCCCGCCTGCTACGCAACCGGATGAAGAGTTTGTTGGGACGGCGGTAGAACGCCGGTCCAAAATCGTGGATTGGTTGCCGGGAGAAAAAAGTACGGTGCGCCTTCCGGCACTGAGCCGAACCGACAATGGTCTTCCTTCGCCGAGGCTTCGGAGGACACTCCTGCCCTAGCCGGAATCGAACCAGCGCTCCTTGCGGAACTCGATTTTGAGAGACCGGATATGCCCTGTCCTTTGTATCCGGCAGTATCCTCCGCTCAGAATCTGTATCCGCCGACTTACGTTTGACACCCATTAGACGATTGACCGAAGGACACCGCCGTCGACGCGCAGACCAGCGCCGCTTGTCGCCGACGCTTGCTCCGAACAGACGTAGATGACCATGTTTGCGACTTCTTCGGTCGTCGCGAACCGATTGATCAGTGTCGTCGGGCGCATCGTCTTCAAGAACACCTGCTCCGCCGCGTCCTGTGTTATGCCTTGCGAGTGCGCCAACTCATTCATCATCCTGGACAGGATTTCCGACCTTGTTGGACCGGGGAGGACCGCATTGACCGTCACGCCCGTCCCGGCCACCGCTTCTGCGAGGCCCCTGGAGATGGCGAGTTGCGCCGTCTTGGTCATGCCGTAGTCGATCATCTCTTTGGGAACGTTCAGGGCGGACTCGCTGCTGATGAAGACGACACGTCCCCAGCTCCGCTCGACCATCTTAGGGACGTAGTGGCGTGCGGCGCGAACGCCGCTCATGACGTTGAGCTGGAAGAGGCTTAGCCAGTCGTCATCGGCGAGATCAAAGAAGGTCTTCGGGCGGGCTGTGCCTACATTGTTGACGAGGATATCCGCATCAGGCGCCTGCGCGAACAAGACTCCGGCTCCTTCGGCTGTTTCCAGGTCGGCGGCAACGCCCGTCAAATCAGACGCTGGGAAGAGCTCACGAAGCTCGCGAAGAGCCGTGGCGACGCGTTCCTCGCCGCGCCCGTTGATCACGACCGAAGCGCCCGCGCGCGCCAAGCCTTCCGCGATGGCGCGCCCGATGCCCGCCGTGGAACCCGTTACGACGGCCTTGCGGCCCTTAAGGTCAATATTCATGAGTCTGCTCCTGCAATTTGGACTGCGATAGTTGGGTTTCTTACTTGATGCGTGAGACGTTGCGGCGGGATTGGCGATTTCTCGACAGGGGCTGTGCATCAGCGCACCACTCGGGTATTTCGAGTATGCTTTCATTCGCGCTGCTGGGGAGGTACAGAAGCATTGGCACCGCATGGCAAGAGTTAGCCATAACCCAGGCCGGGTTGTGATTCAGAGATTGCGCACCCTTCGGTGCAAGGTTGCATCATATGATCGAATGGGATCACGTTCGCTTCTTTCTAGCCGTCGCACGCGAAGGCTCGGTTCGGGCCGCAGCCGAGCGCCTCAAGGTAAACCACTCGACCGTGCTTCGGCACATAGCCCTGCTGGAGGAGCGCCTCGGCGCACAAATGTTCGAGAAGCTGCCTTCAGGCTATCGTCTGACGGATGCTGGTGGGGAGGTCCTCGAATACGCGGTTCAGATGGAGGCGTCCTCGAATCAGCTGGATGCACGCGTCTCCGGTCACGACCAGGGCGTGAGCGGGCTTCTGCGCGTGACGCTGCCGCCGCCCCTCGCGACGAACTTGCTCATGCCGGACTTCGCCGACTTTGCACGCCTGCATCCCGAGATCGAAATGGACATACTGTCCATAGACCAGCCGGTGAATCTGACCAATCGAGAGGCCGACGTTGCGATTCGAGTCGTCTACGACCGCGATACCCTGCCGTCCAACCTGCACGGCCTGAAGGGGCCGGAACTGTACGGCGGTGTCTACATATCCCACGATCTGCTGTCCGCGTTGCGCGGGGGCGCGCCAGATCGCGTCCGATGGATCGTGAGGAATTGGGATGGTGTCTCGGACTGGGCACGTAAAGGAGACATACCCACTTCGCACGTGCCGTTCAGGACCACGGACGGTGTGACGCAGCTTCTCGCGGTTCAACAGGGACTCGGGATGGCGGCGCTGTCCTGCTTCGTCGGAGATGCCGATCCTTTGCTCGCGAGGGCGCCGGGAACCACCCTGCGCAGGTTTGGAACGCTGTGGCTCCTCACGTACGGCGAGACGCGCAAGACCAAGCGTGTGCGTCTGTTCATGGAGTTCATATCTCCTAGGCTCGCCGCGTATGCACCACTTCTGGGCGGGCAATCCCACATCGGCGGGTGACGGATAGGCGGAGCCACCCGCGAACGGTGCGCCAATGCACAGCCCCTGTCGACAAATTGCCAATCCCGATTGGGGGCCCCCGACCCCAGTTAAGCTCCAGAGGCCACCGGCAGGTCGCCGCACCGATAAGGCCGCGTTGCATTGTTGGGCGTGCCGCCGACCTCAGCAGAAACGAACTGGAGATTTGAAATGACATACGCAATCATAGGTGCCGGGGCCGTCGGCCCAGCGCTCGCGAAAATGTTCGCCCGCAAGGGTATAGAGGTGGCCATAGCAAGCACCCGCGCGCCCGATGCGCTCGCGCCGCTCGTAAAGGCCATTGGCCCTACGGTCACTGCTGTCTCCCTGGATGAAGCCGTCACGGCCGATATCATCCTCCTAGCCGTTCCCTTTTGGGCACACCGTGACGTAGCGAATGCGGCTGCAGATTGGCAGGGTAAGATCATTATCGATGTCACAAACGCATACGGCGTCTCCCCAAGCGATTTGGGCAACCTCCCGTCTTCGGCTGTGATCGCCAAGGCGTTTGGCGCTGCAATGCTGGTCAAGGCGTTCAACCACCTGCCTGCAGGCGTCCTCGCGCAGGCCCCCACCGTCGATGGCGGGCGGCGAGTGATTTTCCTGTCCAGCGACAAGGACAGCGCCATTCCGGTGGTGTCCGCCCTGGTCGAGCAACTCGGTTACGCACCGGTCAACCTGGGAGCACTCACAGAGGGTGGGCTGCTCGTCCAGGCGCGCGGAAACTCCTGGGGATCACTCATTTTTAAAGATCTCTTCAAGAAGGAGAATTGAGCGATGTATGATCGTGTGAAATGGCCTGACCATTTCGACCCGAAGATTTCGGCGATCTACGCGCTCAATGACGTTGACGTGAAAGCGCCGCCTGAAGTTGTGTGGGAACTGCTGATCGATGCCGAGAACTGGTCGAGCTACTTTGCTCCTGAGGACCAAGTCAAGATCCTGACCGGCGAGCCCAAACTGGCGCTCGGAACCCGATACAGCCGGGTGACGGTTGGATTTCCGATGAGCCTGGTGGTGACGGAGTGCGAGCCCGGCCACAGGCTTGCGTGGAAGACGGTGGTCGACGGCGACGAGACCGGTTCAACCGCGTATCACGGCTGGGTTATCACTCCCACCGAGGCGGGTTGCCATGTACTGACGGAAGAGACGCAGCAGGGCCCCTGGTTCCTCGACGTGCTTGGACACAAGCACCCCGGTGGGCTCTACCGCTATCACCAGCAGTGGGTCGACGACCTTGCTCGTGCTGCCGAGGCAGTAGCGGCGCGGACGGCCCGCTAATCCCGATCTGTCTTCGCCGCTCTCGGCATCACGACGCTGCCGTGTTTCGTCGAGATGCCGATCCTCAATTGGAGAGGGTGCCAGGTACCGACCTACACCTGTATGGACCGGTCTGGCTTTTCACTCAGGGGGAGACACGCAAGACGAAGCGCGTGCGGCTCTTCACAGAGTTCGTATCCCACAGGCTCGCCGCCTACGCTCCGCTTCTCGCGGGGCTGTCGATATCGCGCGACTGACGCCGGGCAGGCCAACATCGAACGCGGACGATGCGCCACCGGTCCGCCGCGCTAGCCCGCTGAGTTTTGACCTGATTTTGAAGGGTGGTGCGGGTGGTCGGAATCGAACCGACACTCCTTGCGGAACCGGATTTTGAGTCCGGCGCGTCTACCAGTTCCACCACACCCGCACATTTGCCGCCGATTCTAGCCGACGCTCTCGGCACCTATACTGCACCTAGAGCGAAAACCGAATATCGTCAGCCACTTTTCCTTCCTTCTCAAACCCCTGAAAACACGCCGTTCTCAACTCGTCGTGCTTCCTGTGAATTGGTAGACAAACCACTCTTTGAGTCGAGCGCGTCTACCAATTCCGCCATAGGGGCTCAGGCCGGGCAGCCTGGATGGCGCGGGACTATACGGTTGGAGGCCTGTTCGTCAACTGGCCAATTGTTGCCGGCCCCAGATGCGACCAAACTGCGCCTTTCGATTTCGTGACGGGGCTGCCATTGTGCAGCGCGGAAAATCTTTCTAGACAGGCGGCGCATCAAGTGCCGCGCGTCTGACAGGATGGATGGCGCGCGCTTTGAGTCTTTGTTTTGTCCCGAAAACTCTGCGCACGTTTGGGCGACATGCATTAGGAGTGCCGATGCTTCGCGGACTTTACGACTGGACCTTGTCGCTGGCGGCCCGCAAATCCGCCGAATGGTGGCTGGCCTTCATCGCTTTTGTCGAAAGCTCGGTGTTCCTGGTGCCGGCCGACGTGCTCTATTTGCCGATGGCGCTGTCGCGGCCTGATCGCGCCTACCGCTATGCGCTGATCGCCACCGTCGCCTCGGTGCTGGGCGGCATCGCCGGCTGGTTCATCGGCCACTACGCCTATGACGCGGTGGCGAGGCCGATCCTTGAATTCTACGGCAAATATGACGAATTCGAGAAGCTGCGTGCGGGGGCGGGCGTCGGCTTCATCATCCTGATGCTGATCACTTCCGGGGCCGCCCATCTGCCGCCGATCAAGGTGGTGACGATCCTGTCCGGCGTCATCGGCGTCAATCTGGCGCTGTTCATCGTGCTGGCGATCGTGGCGCGCGGCGCCCGCTTCCTGCTGCTGGCCTGGCTGCTGCGCCGTTATGGCGAGCCGATCCGCGAATTCATCGAAAAGCGCCTTGGCCTGATCGCCGGCGGCGGCGCCGCCGCCCTGATTTTGCTCTATATCGTCGTCAAATACGCGTTCTAGTCCATGCCGCGCAAAAATGCCCAGCGGTTTTGGGACAACGACATGGATAAATGGAATAAGCGGGCGGCGAACTCAACGGACGAAAAACCCATGACAGCGACCATGAATGCCGACACCGGACGCCAGCGGACGCGCACGGCCCTGTTCCTAGCCGTCGCCATGGCCGCCACCGTTGGCTCGGCGCTCGGCTTCCAATATCTCGGTGGCTACATCCCTTGCCACCTCTGCCTGGAACAGCGCACGCCCTACTACATCGGCGTGCCGCTGATGATGCTGGCGGTGATTGCATCGATGCTGCACGCACCTAGCTGGTTGACGCGCGGCCTGCTGGCCGTCGGCGGCCTGCTGATGCTCTACGGCCTCTATCTCGGCGTCTACCACTCAGGCGTCGAATGGGCCTGGTGGGCCGGCCCGACCGATTGCACCGCGGGCGCCGGACCGGTCGACACCGGGGGCAAGGGCGTGCTCGACGCGCTCGACAAATTCGTGCCGCCGTCCTGCGACAAGGCCGCTTTGCGTATCCTCGGCCTGTCGCTGGCCGGCTGGAACGCCATCGCCAGCCTGGTCCTGGCCGCTATCGCCTTCCGCGGCGCCCTCACCCGCGACTGAGCCAACGCGAGATCATTTGAGCCATCGCGAGATCGTTCAAGAATTCGGCAGGCTGAGTCGTTTGGACTGATTGTCGAGAACCGGAGCGGAGCGGACATCCCGCATGTCCACGAAACGTGGTTCCGGTTTTCCGATAAGGACATGCGGCAAAGCAAAGTATCCGCGAGCATCGGAAGCGCAGACGATCGTTCCAGACGGCCAGCCTCCCGAATTCTCGGACGATCTCAGGGTTCGAGTTCGACATCCCAGTAGAGATAATCCATCCAGCTTTCATGCAGATGGTTGGGCGGGAACAGGCGGCCATTGTTGTGCAGATCGTGCACCGTCGGCTGGAAAGGCTTCTGCAGTGGCCACATCTTGGCATGCGCCGGCATCATGCCGCCCTTCCTCAAATTGCAGGGCGAGCAGGCGGCAACGACATTCTCCCATGTCGTCGCACCGCCGCGGTGGCGGGGGATGACGTGATCGAAGGTCAGATCCTCAGGCGTGCCGCAATACTGGCACTGGAAACGGTCGCGCAGGAAGACGTTGAAGCGGGTGAACGCCGGATGCCTGGACGGCTTCACATAGGCCTTCAGGCTGACCACGCTCGGCAGCTTCATCGAGAAGGTCGGCGAGGAGACGGCGTGCTCGTATTCGGCGACGATGTTCACCCGGTCGAGGAACACCGCCTTGATGGCGTCCTGCCACGACCAGAGCGACAAGGGGTAATAGCTGAGCGGACGGTAATCCGCATTCAGCACCAGTGCTGGAAGCCCATCCGGAGATACGGCGACCGTCACGTGTTTACCTCCTTGGTTCTAGACCCGAACGGCGCGGATACTGTAAGCCC
This sequence comes from Mesorhizobium sp. Root102, assembly GCF_001425625.1. Classification (GTDB taxonomy): domain Bacteria; phylum Pseudomonadota; class Alphaproteobacteria; order Rhizobiales; family Rhizobiaceae; genus Mesorhizobium. The sequence goes on from NZ_LMCP01000006.1 coordinate 46,101, forward strand.
GACATGACAGGGATGTGAAGCGGATTGTCGCGTCGCCGAAGCGCCAAAAATACATGATTTTCATGCTTTTTTGCGGATTCAGGTCGGTGGCGCGGCATCCCGCCCTCTGGTTTCGCGATAATAGGACCAGAAAAGCCGTGATGCGACACCTCGCCACGGGCTCCATGATTCGGCCAAGGCGATCAGGGTTTTCTCCGGCGGACGCGGCTCGATGCCGAGCGCGTGGCCGACGGCCGTCTGTAGCGCGACGTCGCGCGCGGGGAAGATGTCGGGGTGTCCGGCGGCAAACAACAGGTATACTTCCGCCGTCCATGGACCGATGCCGGACACCGCCGTCATCGTCGTGATCGCCTCCTGGGCATCGAGCGAACAGACGTGATGCAGGTCGAGGCCGTCGACCACGGCCTGGGCAACAGCGATCAGGCCGCGCTGCTTCGGCCGCGACAGGCCGGCCTCGCGAAACATGTCTTCGCCGGCGGCAAGGATCGCCTGCGGCGTCAGCGGATCGACGAGCTTGGTCAGCCGGCCGAAGATGGCATCGGCGCTGGCGCGGGACACTTGCTGTGAGACGACGATCGACGCCAGGCTCCGAAACCCCGGCTCGGACAGCCGCAGCGGCACCTCGCCGGCCATGCCGCGCACCTTTTCCAGGCGCGGGTCGATCACGCAAAGCGCATCGAGCCCTCGGGCAATGTCGTCTGATGTCACGATACGCTGCATGCTTTCTTGTTCCCTGACCGTCGACAGGGTAGCAATTGGCGAAGCGCCGCAAAACATGATTGCCGCCGAAGAGATGACACTCCTGACATTCCGCTTCGCTCCCAGCCCCAACGGCGACCTGCATCTCGGCCACGCCTATTCGGCGCTGCTCAACCAGAAGCTGGCGGCACAGGCAGACGGCCGCCTGCTGCTGCGCATCGAGGATATCGACACGGCGCGCTGCACGCCGCAATTCGAGGCAGGCATGCTTGCCGACCTCAAATGGCTGGGGCTTGGCTGGGAAGAGCCGGTGCGCCGCCAGTCCGAGCATTTCGCCGAATACCAGGCGGTGCTCAGGCGGCTGATCGCGGAAGAACTCGTCTATCCCGCCTTCATGAGCCGTGGGGAAATCCGCGCTTTCATCACCGACAGTGAAGGGCAAGGGCGCGACTGGCCGCGCGATCCCGACGGCGTGCCGCTCTACCCCGCAGCCGACAAGGCGCTGCCGGTCAAGGAACGCAAGCGACGGATCGCCGAGAATGCGCCCTTCGCCTGGCGGCTGGATGTCGATGCCGCCATGGCGCGTGTCGGCAAGGACCTGTCATGGAGCGAATTCGTCGATGAGAGCCTTTTCGCGACCCGATCGGTCGAAGCCCGCCCGCGGGACTGGGGCGACGTGATCGTGGCGCGCCGCGACATCCCGACCAGCTACCACCTCGCGGTCGTCATGGACGATGCCCTGCAAGGCGTCAGCCATGTCGTGCGCGGGCAGGATCTGTTTTCCGCGACCGGCGTGCAGCGCCTGCTCCAGGAACTCCTCGGACTGCCGCAGCCTGCCTATTTCCATCATCGCCTCGTCCTCGGGCCGGATGGACGAAAGCTGTCCAAGAGCCTCGGCGACACTGGCCTTGCCGCCTTGCGCCATGCCGGCGCATCACCCGATGACGTCAGGCGGATGGTAGGGCTTGAGCGCGGCGCGGCCGAGGTAACGCATGTCGAACTTGACGCCCGTTGAATTCCGGTGATGCATGGATCAATGGTTTCGTTTTGCGCGCCGGGTTGAAGCGCAGTAGAGCAGCGCCACGGTCAACTCCCTCCAGCGCGGCGGTCTGCGGAACATGCACAGCATCAAGCGGTTCATCCCCGCCACCTTCGTCGTGTTGTGGGCAACCGGCTTCATCGGCGCGCGCTACGCCATGCCATGGGCGGAGCCGTTCACCTTCCTCGCCGCACGGTTCGTCATCGCCGCCATCCTGCTGGCCGTTCTGACGCTTGTGCTGGGTTCGAAGAGAGCCACCCGCGAGGAGGCGTTGCATGCCACCGGCGCCGGCATACTGATGCACGGCGTCTATCTCGGCGCCGTATTCTGGGCCATCCACAGAGGCATGCCGGCCGGCTTTTCGGCGCTGATCGTCGGCCTGCAGCCGCTGATCACGGCGGTGCTTGCCGGCAAGTTTCTCGGCGAGGCGATCCTGCCGCGCCACTGGGCCGGCCTCGGCATCGGCCTCATCGGCATCGTCATCGTGCTGTGGCCAAAGCTCGGTGCGCTGGGCGGCGGCGTAACAGTGGCGACGCTGACCGCTTCGCTGGTCTCGGTGCTCGGCATGAGCGCCGGCACCATCTGGCAGAAGCGCTTCGCTTCCGGCGGCGACCTCGTCGCGGCGACCATGTGGCAATATGTCGGCGGCGCGGCTGTGATGATCCTGGCCGCACTGGCCTTCGAGACGCACACGGTCGTCATCAATGGCGAACTGATCTTCGCCATGGCCTGGCTGGTGCTGGTGCTGTCGCTCGGCGCCATCTTCCTGCTGATGGTGATGATCCGCGACGGCGAGATGTCGAAAGTGGCCTCGCTGTTCTACCTGGTGCCCGCGGTGACGGCCCTCATCGCCTGGGCCTTGTTCGACGAGCAGCTCAATGCGCTGCAGATTGTCGGCATGGCCATCACGACATTCGGCGTCGGCCTGGCAACCGCTCGGCCGAACAAGGGAGGAATTGTAGAACTGAGGAATTGAGTAACCCAAGCGGCAGCCCATTCTTCAATTCTTCAATTCCTCTATCCGCCCAGCATCGACTCATCCGACCCGGGCGCGTGCCTCCAGATAGCGGCTGATCGCGGCATTGAGTTCGCCGCCAAGGATGAAGATCGCCGAGACCATGTAGAGGAAGACCACGGCGATCATGATCGAGGCAAGGCCGGCATAGGTCGTCACATAGGACGAGAAGTGATCGAGATAGGCGGCGAAGATGGTCGAACCGATAAGCCATGCCGCCAGCGTGAAGATGATGCCCGGCACCAGCGAGACGAAACGGCGTTTGCCTGCCGGCAGCCAGAAATGCACGGCAAACAATCCGCCGACAATGACCACGGAGGCGATGACATAGCGCCATAGCGTGATCGTGCCCATGTAGGGCTTGATGCCGTCGATATGGGCTTCGGCGAGCCGCGCCAGCAGCGGCGCGAACACCAGGAGCACGCTGATCGCCAGGAAACCGGCGGTGGCGATGAGAACGAAGATGATGCTCTGCACCCGGCGGTAGATGATGCCGCGCGTTTCCGAGACGCGATAGGCGCGGTTGAGCGACGTGCGCAGCGCCTCGATGCCGTTCGAGGCAAAGTAGGCGGCCAGCACCACGCCATAGGTCAAAAGATCGGTTCGCCGGACGGTCAGCACATTGAGCACTTCGCGCGCGATCGGCTTGGCGATCTGTTCGGGCCAGGTGTCGAAGACGAGGTGCACGGCCGTGTCGGAGAACGCCTGCGCGCCGAGGAAGCTCGCCAGCGTCGTGGCGAAGATCAGGAACGGGAACAGCGCCATCAGCGAGGTGATCGCCAGATGGCTGGCCATCGCCCAGCCGTCATCGGTGTTGAAATGGCCAAGCGCATCGTAGAGAACCCGCTTGAGGGCTACGATCTTCCGCATCAAGAACCGCGCCCTCCAATTGTCTCCACGCCGGGAATATGGGAAGGGATTGCGGCAAATGGCAACCCTTGACGAAACTACGCACAGTCCGGCGCAGGAATTGCGCTCGATCATCGTCACCGGCGCATCCTCGGGAATAGGCGCGTACTGCGCCCGTGCGTTGAAGGCCGAAGGCTGGCGGGTGTTCGCGACGGCGCGCAAGCCGCAGGACATCGCCGCGCTCGAAGCCGACGGCATCGAGGCCTTCTATCTCGATTATTGCGAGCCGGACTCCATCGCCGCGCTGGTGACGGCGGTGCTCGACCGGACCGGCGGCCGACTCGACGCCCTGTTCAACAATGGCGCCTATGCTCAGCCGGGCGCCGTCGAGGATCTGCCCGTTGCTGCGCTCAAGCAGCAGTTCGAGGCGAATTTCTTCGGCTGGCATGACCTGACCCGCCGGCTGGTGCCGGTGATGCGCCGCCAGGGTCACGGCCGCATGGTCCACTGCTCGTCGATCCTCGGCCTGACGCCAGTGCGTTTTCGCGGCGCCTATTCGGCGTCGAAACACGCCTTGGAGGCCCTGATGCTCTGCCAGCGCCAGGAACTGGCCGGTAGCGGCGTCCATGTTTCGCTGATCGAACCAGGGCCGGTGAAGTCAAGGATCGCCAGCAATGGCCTCACCTGGTTTCTCAGGAACATCGACCACGAGAATTCCGTGCACCGCGTGGATTATGCAGCGCAACTCGAGCGGCTGCGGGCCGGCGGCAGCCAATCGGCCTTGAAGCCAGGGCCGGAAGTGGTTCACGCGGCGCTGCGCCATGCACTTCTGTCGCGGCGCCCGCGCCCGCACTATGTGGTAACAGTGCCGGCCAGGATCGGTGCGGTCCTCAAACGCATCCTGCCCGCGTCGATGCTCTACCGCATCCTTGCCAAACGCGCCTGAATCAACCGAACTGGGAACACACCATGGCATCCGTCTTCAACATTCTCGCCATTCTGGTCATGGTCGCCGTGGTGATCGTGCTTGTTCGCGGCCTCATCAACATGATGCGCGGCGGCTCAGGCGTCACCTCGAACAAGCTCATGCAGGCGCGCGTCATGCTACAGGCCGTGGCGCTGGTGCTGATCCTGCTGGCGGTGTATTTCACCCGCAAATGAGGATATCGGCAGCCGGGGAGGCGAAATGGTCAAGCTCAACAAGATCTACACCCGCACCGGCGACGATGGCACCACGGGTCTCGGCACCGGCGAACGGCGGCTGAAATCCGATCTGCGGGTGGACGCTTACGGCACGGTCGACGAAGCCAATGCCTGCATAGGCATCGCCAGGGTCCACACGGCATCGGCCCACCCGGCGATCGACGCCATGCTTTCCCGCATCCAGAACGATCTATTCGACCTCGGCGCCGATCTCGCCGTGCCCGACGACGGCAAGCCGCTCGGCTATGAGCCGCTTCGCATCATCGCCGTGCAGACCGACCGGGTCGAGAAGGACATCGACCTGCTCAACAAGGAGCTTCAGCCGCTCAAATCCTTCGTGCTCAATGGCGGCACGCCGGCAGCGGCGGCACTTCACCTTGCCCGCACCGTGGCGCGGCGAGCCGAAAGGCTGATGGTGGAGCTGGCCCAGAACCCGCGCGAACACGTCAACCGCGATGGACTAAAATACATCAACCGCGTCTCGGATTTCCTGTTTGTCGCCGCCCGGGCGGTCAATGACAACGGAAACGCCGACGTGCTATGGGTTCCCGGCAAGAACCGCTGATTGTCGAAGGCGGAAGAGGGCCCCGGGGCATGTTCATCCCGCTTTACGACACCAACAGGCTGCGGCACATCCGCCTGCAATATGTGACGATCGGACTGATCGTGGTCAACGCCCTGGTCTACCTCGCCACCGCGCTCGGCGGCGAGAATTTCTCCAATGCCGCCGTGCTTGGTCTCGGCTTCATCCCGTCGGTCGTCCATGACACCGCCGAGCTTGATCCCCGTTTTATCGTCATCCCCGAAAGCCTGAGCTACCTCACCTATTCCTTCCTGCACGCCGACATCTTTCACCTCGGCGGCAACATGCTGTTCCTGTGGGTGTTCGGCGACAATGTCGAGGATGCGCTGGGCCACATCCGCTACCTCATCTTCTATCTGCTCTGCGCCGTTGCGGGAGCCGCCTTCCAGGGCCTTGTCGCCTGGGATTCCCAGGTACCGCTGATCGGGGCCTCCGGCGCCATCGCCGGCGTGGTCGTCGCCTATCTGATCCTTTATCCCAGGGTGAAGGTCTGGGTGCTGGCGTTTGCCCGTATCCCGCTGCGCATCCCGGCCTTCATCCCGCTCATCCTGTGGGTGCTGTTCCAGGTGGTGATGTTTGCCGCCGGCGGCGAGGACCAGATTTCCTGGGCCTGCCACATCGGCGGCATCATCGCCGGCGCCGTTCTGGTGCTTGTCTTGCGCAGCCGCGGCGTGCCGCTGTTTGCCGGCGCTGACGAGGATGCCGCGGTCGCCGCTCCCAACCAGCCGCAGGCCACTGCTGAACCGGTGGCGCCTGAGCCACCCGCCGCAACACCGCGTTGGGGGCGCGGAAACGCTTCCAGTTCGGACTGAACCGATTTGAGCGGCTTGCCGCGTATTGACGTGCAGGGTTGCCGCAACTACGGAAACGTCTCCGCTCCGGCTTAAGGCGGTCAAAGACCAGAATTTCCATCCGGAATGTCGGCTTTCGACAACTCAGAAAGGGCGCAGGCTGTTATAGCGCGCCCAACTAGCGTGAAGAGGTGACAGGCAAATGAAGATCCTTGTGCCCGTGAAGCGGGTTGTGGATGCGAACGTCAAGGTTCGCGTGAAGGCTGACGGGTCGGCGGTGGAGCTCGCCAACGTCAAGATGGCGATGAACCCGTTCGACGAGATCGCTGTTGAAGAAGCAATCCGGCTGAAGGAAGCCGGCAAGGCGGAAGAAATCATCGTCGTCTCGATCGGCCCGCAGCAGGCGCAGGAAACCCTGCGCACCGCGCTCGCCATGGGCGCCGACCGCGCCATTCTGGTCAAGACCGACGAACAGACCGAGCCGCTCGGTGTCGCCAAGGTGCTGAAGGGCGTCGTCGACGCTGAGCAGCCCGGCCTCGTCATCCTCGGCAAGCAGGCGATCGACGACGATTCCAACCAGACCGGCCAGATGCTGGCGGCACTGCTGGGTTGGGCGCAGGGCACCTTCGCCTCCAAGATCGTGCTCGACGGCGACAAAGCCAAGGTGACGCGCGAAGTCGACGGCGGCCTGCAGACCGTGGAACTGAAGATGCCGGCGATCGTCACCGCCGACCTTCGCCTCAACCAGCCGCGCTATGCCTCCTTGCCCAACATCATGAAGGCCAAGAAAAAGCAGCTCGACGAGAAGAGCCCGGCCGACTACGGCGCCGACGTCAAGCCACGGCTGAAGGTCATCAAGACCGAGGAGCCGAGTGGCCGTAAGGCAGGCGTCAAGGTCAAGAGCGTCGCCGAGTTGGTGGACAAGCTCAAGAACGAAGCCGGCGTATTGTAAGCGATCGGGAAAGGAACAGACAAATGACAATTCTCCTCATCGCCGAACACGACAACGCCAGTCTTTCCGACCAAACCGCCAAGGCGCTGTCTGCCGCCTTGCAGATTGGCTCGGACGTGCATGTGCTGGTTGCCGGCAAGGGCGCCAAGCCGGCAGCGGACGCTGCCGCCAAACTGAAGGGCGTGAGCAAGGTGCTGCTCGCCGAAGCCGACGAGCTTGCCGAGCACCTTGCCGAACCGACAGCAGCACTCGTTGTGTCACTGGCAGGCGCGTATGACACCATCATCGCGCCGGCGACCTCGTCGGGCAAGAATGTCGCGCCGCGCGTGGCAGCGCTCCTCGATGTCGCGCAGGTGTCCGAGATCATCGAAGTCGTATCGCCCGACACCTTCAAGCGGCCGATCTATGCCGGCAACGCCATCCAGACGGTGCAGTCGACCGACGCCAAGAAGGTGATCACGGTGCGCACGGCCTCCTTCCAGGCAACCCCCGAGGGCGGCTCGGCCGCGGTCGAGACCGTCAAGGCGGCAGCCAACCCCGGCCTGTCCTCCTTCGTCGAGAACAAGCTTTCCGAGACCGACCGTCCGGAACTGACCTCGGCCAAGATCATCATCTCGGGTGGTCGTGCGTTGGGTTCGGCGGAGAAGTTCCAGGAAGTCATCCTGCCGGTTGCCGACAAGCTCGGTGCCGCCGTCGGTGCCTCCCGCGCCGCGGTCGACGCCGGCTATGCGCCGAACGACTGGCAGGTCGGCCAGACCGGCAAGGTGGTTGCCCCCGATCTCTACATTGCGGTGGGCATCTCCGGCGCCATCCAGCACCTCGCCGGCATGAAGGATTCGAAGGTCATCGTCGCCATCAACAAGGACGAGGAGGCGCCGATTTTCCAGGTTGCCGACTACGGCCTCGTCGGAGATCTCTTCGTCATTCTGCCGGAGCTGCAAAAGGCGCTTTGACGCTTTCTGCCAAAGCGTATTAAATGGCGAGGGTGGGGTAGACGAAGTCGCCCCGCCCTTTTAGTTTGCACCGCACAAAAAGCAGGCCGCAAAGGCCTTTTGACGGGATCGGTGTAATGAGCAAGATCGAGACGATCGGCATCATCGGCGCGGGCCAGATGGGCGGCGGCATCGCCCATGTCTCCGCGCTTTCGGGCTACAAGGTGCTGATCTACGATATATCGCCCGACCGTATCGAGAAGGGTATCGCCACGATCAGCGGCAACATGGCCCGCCAGGTGGGGTCCGGCAAGCTCGACGAAAAGTTGCGCAACGACGCGATGGGCCGCATTTCGGCTGCCCCGGCGATGGCTGATCTTGCCGGCGCCGACCTGGTGATCGAAGCGGCGACCGAGGACGAGACGGTCAAGCGCAAGATCTACGCCCAGCTCTGTCCGCAGCTCAATCCCGAAGCCATCCTGGCGACCAACACCTCGTCGATCTCGATCACGCGGCTTGCCGCGCAGACAGACCGGCCGGAGCGCTTCATCGGCATACATTTCATGAACCCGGTGCCGTTGATGAAGCTGGTCGAGCTGGTGCGCGGCATCGCCACCGAGGACCAGACCTTCGAGGCAGCCAAGACCTACGTGAAGCGGCTCGACAAGACGATCACGGTCTCGGAGGATTTTCCGGCCTTCATCGTCAACCGCATCCTGCTGCCGATGATCAACGAGGCGATCTACACGCTCTATGAGGGCGTCGGCTCGGTCGATGCCATCGATACCGCCATGCGGCTCGGCGCCAACCATCCTATGGGGCCGCTGCAGTTGGCAGACTTCATCGGGCTCGATACCTGCCTGTCGATCATGCAGGTGCTGCATGACGGCCTGTCGGACTCGAAATACCGCCCTTGTCCGCTGCTGGTGAAATATGTCGAGGCCGGCTGGCTCGGCCGCAAGACCGGGCGTGGTTTTTACGATTATCGCGGCGAGCATCCCGTACCGACGCGCTAGTCAGGTTCGCGTCAGCGAACAGGCCGCCGGCCGATTGACCCTGATCAGGACGCGGCAGCCAGCGGCTCTGTCTTGTTGTCGACCCCATCCGGCGCGACGGAAACGCATCCACGGCCGGCCGCCTTGGCGGCATAGCAAGCAGCGTCGGCTCTCGCGATGATTTCGTCGACCTCGCCACAATTGGCGCCGATCGCAGCCAACCCGATGCTGGCGCCGATCAGGTGGGGACGGCCGTCCCAAGTGAAATCCAGGCCGGCTATCGCATCGATGATGGATCGCGCCACAATCTTGGCGCGGGCGGCCAAACCCGATTTCAGGATGACCGCGAATTCGTCGCCGCCCAGACGCGCGACGATGTCTTCGGGGCCAAGGACGCCGCGGATAGCCTCGGCGACCCGCTTGAGCAAGGCGTCTCCTGCCGCGTGGCCGCCGGTGTCGTTGACCAGTTTGAAGTGATCGAGGTCAACGAACATGAACTGATGTCCGCCGCCTCCGGCCAACACTGTCGTACAGTCCTTGCGCGCCTGAGCGACCAGTTCCTCCATCGTGCGGATGAAGCTCGAGCGATTGGCAAGGCCGGTCAGCGCGTCATGCGCGGCGGCGTGGGCAAGCTGTCGCTGCAGCGCGCGCGCATCGGTGAAATCCTGGAAGACGATGACCAGTCCGCAGAACTCGTTCCGCTCGTTCATGATCGGCGACACGACCTGACGGATGCTGCATCGCGTGTCGTCGCGCCGGATGAGGACGGCGCGGCTGTTCTGGTCGGAAGGGGCCTGGCCGATCGCCGGCCGGGTTACGCCGATCCTGTGACCCGTCTCCTCGTCTACCGCCCAGTAGACATGACCGAGCATCTTGCCGAGGGCCTCGCCGCCGGAAACTCCGGTCAGCTTTTCGGCGACCGGATTCATGAAGGTGACGCGGTTCGCCGCGTCGGTGCAGATAACGGCATCACCGATCGACTGGAGCGTTACCCTGAGTCGCTCCTTCTCATCGGCGAGCATTGTCGCCGACACAGCGAGGCGCTCTTCAGTCTCCTTGCGCCGGGTGATGTCGGTCAGGCTGCCAATGGCCCTGATCAGCCTCCCCTCGGCGTCACGCTCGATGACCTTGCCGCGGTCGAGGATCCACATCCAGTGGCCGTCCTTGTGGCGCATCCTGAACTCGGCTTCGAAGAATGGCGTCTTGCCGTCGAGATGGGCGCGATCCGCCTCGGCGACGGTCTGGCGATCGTCGGGATGGATCATCGTCAGCCAATGGTCGGGATCGCCATCGAGCTCGCCATCCGCATAACCAAGCATCCTGACCCAGGTCGAGGAATAGGTCGTGCCGCCCTTGCGCATGTCGAGGTCCCAGACGCCTTGGCCGGCGCCGGCGAGAGCGAAATTCCAGCGCGTTTCCGCTTCGGCGATGCGCGCCTCGGCCTGTTTGCGTGCGTCGATGTTCTCGATCTGCGAGACGAGATAGAGCGGACGGCCGCTTTTCTCGTCACGAATGACGGAACCGGCAAGATGGGCCCAGACGGGCGTGTCGTCCTTCCGCAGGTAACGCTTCTCGAATTGGAAGGCGTCGACGGTGCCGGCCTTTAGACCATCCATCGTTTCCCGCCCGATCTGCAGATCGTCGGGATGCGTGATCTGGAAAAAGGTCAGCGCCTCGATCTCCTCGCGGTTGTAGCCAAGCATGGCGGCAAAGGCCGGATTGGCCTCGAGAATGCTCCCGTCGAGACCGACAACGGCGATACCGATCGCCGAATCCTTCATCGCGCGGCGGAAGCGCTCTTCGCTCTGCGCGATCTGCCGGCGGTCCTTGGTGATCCGGCGAGCGAACAGGGCGGCGAGGAAGAGGGCACCCACCGCCACCGCTACAGAGATCCGCAGCCAGAGTTTCAGCGCGTCAGGGCCGGGATCCAGTCGCGACAACACCATCGAGGCAACCGCGGCACAGAGGCCGGCCACGAGCAGCGCCGACCCTGCGTGCCCAAGAAATCGTCGGCCGATCAATCCTCGCCACATCGCGATACGTGCCACCCCCGTGCGCAAGCTGATGTTGTCGCGCTGAGCCTGATGGATTGGCTTTAAGGAAAGGTTGCCTGCGGCATGCCGGCGCCATCGCTAACCGACAAACATTGCCGGCATGATTAAGGATCGGTGTGCACGGAGCGCGATCGCGGCGGGCACTACCAGCGCACGAAAAATCGCCCGCCGAGCGCGCCGAGCAGCGCCAGCACCGCGATGGCGATAGTGTACCAGGTGGCGACGAAAAGCGGCGAATCGTCAAAGCAGTGCGCGGCGTAGAAGGTCGCCGCCAGTCCGCCGGCGAGCAGGCCAGCGACCGCCCCGGCAAGCACCGGCCGTGTCGGCGCGCCGTAGCGCAGCATCCACAGGAAGATGGCAAGCGGGCCGATGCCGATCAGCGGAATGAAGCCCATGCAGATCATCATGTTGGAGCCGATCATCCTTGTCCCCCACAGCGCCTCCGGCACCATGAAAAGCTCCAGAACCACAGCCACGGCCACCAGCACTGGCGCCGCAGCCATCCAGGCCATTGCCCGGCCCGTCGAGGCACCCGGTGTCGACAAGGCGCGCACCAGGGCAAAGGCGCTGACCGCAAGCACGATGGTGAAAACAAATTTGGAAAGAAAGCGCATCGTGTGCGCAGCCGTCATGAAGTCCGGGCGCGGGCCGATGGTCAGCAGGAAAACGATGGCCGCGATCACCGCTGCCGCACAGGCGGCCATCCACCAGGCCGATTGCAGCGGCATCGCCTTGCTGCGGGCATCGGCGTCCAGCGCCTTGATGAGATCGTCCGTCCTCATGTCATTCCCGTCCGAATCGCCCCTGCCCGAATCGCTTGGCTATCGCGGCAAGTCCCCGATGCAGCGACACACGCACCGCCGTCTCGCTGATGCCGAACTTTGCCGCCGTCTCCCCGATAGACCGCCCTTCTACCGACACGGCCGAGACCACGGAGCGTTGCGCCGGCGACAGGCCGTCCAATGCCCGGTTGATGTCGCGCTCGCTGACGGTCTCCGCTTCCGGCTCGGCGAATGTCTCGGCGATATCGTCGACATCGATCTCGATGCGCCGCCCACGCCGCCGGAACGCGTCGATGAGCTTGAAGCGGGCGATCGCATAGATCCATGGCAACACCGGCGCATCCTGGCGCCAGGTATGCCGTTTCACATGGATGGCCAACAAGGTTTCCTGCACGACATCCTCGGGATCGACCCCGCCCTGCACGATCTTGCGCCGGACAAAACCGCGCACCAGCGCGGCAATCCGGTGCAGAAAGTCGGTATAGGCCTTTTCGTCTCCCGCGATCGCGGCCCGCATCAGCCGGGAAAGCTCGGCCTCATCCTTGCCGCTCACAAGAGTTACTCCCCCGGTTTTCGCGTCTCGGCGCTGATTTGTTACGTGGCCGGCGAAATAATGTCCAAGCCAAACTACCGGCAAATCACGAAAGTTTGCAGGCTCCCGTTCCTACTTGGCACCGAGCGTGACGCCCCAGAAATATCTGAAGCCCTTTCGAACCGTTAGCTTCACCCGCTTCCGACGATACTTGTTTCTCAGGCGGCCCAGGATTTGGAGATGTGTCTTGTCGATGTCCGGACTTGACGTGGGATCGTTGGCATAGGGCAGCAGCACCAATGCCTCCGCATGCATATCGGCATAAGGCTGAGAATCATACGTATCGAAAGGTGTCGGAGGATAGTTCAACACAGTGGGATTGGTGTTGATCTCGAACACCTGGATGCGACCATCGACAATGGTGTAGTCAATCCGACCGTACGAAATCCTGGCCTTCTCGAAGATTGGCGACAATTCGCCTGCGTGCGGATTGTCGCGAACGTATGCGGCGTGCTCGGCCAGTTGCTGCCCCGACATACCTTTGCCCGGGTCCTTGATGAACCACTCCTCGCTGGCGAAGCAGTGCTGCGAATAGCTGCGCGCACCGATGCGATAGCTTGCGTATTTTCTGTAGCTGCCGTCGGGCGCCGGTTTTGATCCGAACTCCACCACCATGGGACGAACGAAGTTCATCTTGCCCAAATTCGAAAGCTCCTGGTCAAGCTCCGCTCGTGACGGCAGCAGCCGCGGCGTCTTGTAGGTCGCCCCAGCCTCGTCACGCAGGAACACGGGAAAACGTATCCCTTCTGGCAGAAGTTCGGGCCGGTATACGTTGAAATCATTTGTGCCGTCCGAAAACAGCATGCGCAGCAACTCGAAACGCTGAACACTTTGGCGGGGATGATTGAGTTGGAAGAGATCGGGCTGCTGCGACTTCATGCGCTCGCTGAGAATGGCGCTTGCTTCAATCTCGGCTTCGCTGAGGCGGTCCAAATCCGTCCAGATAACCGTGCCTTTGGGGATTCCAAGCAGATGCCGTCCTTCGTCATGCGGAACGAAGCGAACAAAATCCTGCAAATCCGCTCGAAAATAGAGTAGCAGACTTGCCAGAGTGTTGGCATGTGAACGATGGCAAACATAGAAGATCATGAGACACCCCCCTTCCTCATGCGTGTTATAAAGGCCGACATCAGGAAATCGTCCATTTGAGCAGCCATTCTAAGATGATAAAGGTCACATTTCGTCAACTCGTTGCAGACGACATATTGGACATGGCTGCGATGGAGACCGCAGCCTGGGGATCCCTTGGAGCCAACGAAGAAGCGATCCGGGCTCGCCTTTCACTTGGACATACAATGATTGTCGCCATGGTCGACAACCTCATCGCTGGTGCGATCTGCTTCGTGGCAACCAGCCAGGACCCTCGCGATACCGCAAATTTTCCAAAGACCTTCGCTGCTTATTCTTCGCTTGCGGCAAGCGAGCCGACACGATCTCTCTACGTCTACAACCTTGGTGTGCGGCCCGAGTTTCGCGGCTCAGACATGGCACGCCGTCTCTTGTCGGAATTGATCGACCACGGCCGCCGGGTCGGCACGCGTTGGTTGGTCGGCGATGGACGTTGCCCGTCTTACGCCGGAGCGCAGGGCGATTTTCCCGACAAGGTTCGGCCGGATCCGGCGTTTCGCCATACCATCGATGACTGGCATCGGACAGGCGTGATGCCGTCCGTGCAGGCGATAACAAAGGACCCGCTGCTGCGGTTCTACAGGCGCGTTCTGCGATGTGAGTTTCTGCATCTGGCGCCCGACTTTCTGCCCGAGGACCTGAGTTCCGGTGGGTTTCGCGTCATCTTCGCCGTGGATCTTGCCTGATGACGGGCCAGGCTGATCTTTTTGATCCGATCGCCCATGGCAGCGATCCGTTCCCCGAATTCGCCCGTCGTCGGAGTTCGGGAGGCGCCAGTTGGGGAAAGCCTCCCTATCCCGAGGTCGGTGAAGCCTTCTACGTATTCAGCCACGCGCTTGTCTCGCAGGCCTTGAAGCACCCTTTGTTGCTGCAAGCACCACCGGGTGCCTATCAGGAAGTCCGGCAGAAGATCAGTGCGAACCCGGCACTGGATCTGTTGACCCGTTCCATGCTGCTGTCCGACCCGCCACGGCATATGCAGTTGCGCCGTCCATTGGCAGGCTCGCTGACCTTTTCCGCAAGCACAGGGTTGGTTGACCGGCTTATGGCCAAGGCCTCGGAGCTTGTGCAGGCAGCTGTCCAAAAACCGGAATTCGATGCGATTCGCGATATAGGGCTGCCGCTGTCATTTTCGGGCTTGGAGCAGATCCTTGGCATCGACATGGACGACCCCTGGAAGATTGGCGCCGATGCACAGCTCATGGCCAATGCCCTGGAAATAAGGGCTGGAGGCGTCGACGAGCGGGCGAGCCAGGCCTGCCGCCGGTTGGAGGCATGGGTATCGCACGCAGTAGAAAGTGGTGCTATCCGCCCAAATGGCATTTCAGCCCAGATGCTTGCCGAGGTGAAAGCCGGCAGGTGGTCGAGAGACGATGCCATCGCAAACATCGTGTTCCTGCTCTTTGCCGGGCAGGCCACGGTCGTCGATACATTCGGCAACGCGCTGGTCGCGCTTGCAAGGTTCCCGGAACAGCTTTTGCTGCTTGAAGATCAGATAATCAGTTGGTTGTCGGCAGCCGAAGAGTTGCTCCGTTTTTGCGCTCCGATTCACTATGCCGGAGCGCGCATTGCCGCGGAAGATTTGCAATTTGGTGGGGCGACCATAAAAGCCGGCCAGGCTGTCGTACCCGTCCTGGCTAGCGCCAATCGGGACGTTTCGGTTTTTCCAGCTGGTGACCAACTGGATTTGGGTTCCGGCATTTCGTCGGCCCTTGCGTTCGGCACCGGACTGCATGCCTGTCTGGGTCAACACGTCGCCCGGATAGAATTGGCTGTGCTGCTGGAGGCCCTGTTCACCCAAGCCAAGGGCTGGCGCCCAGACATGGCCAGGGTCGTCAGGCGGCATTCGGTGCTTTTCTACGGTCTGCAAGCCGCACCCTTGATCCGGTCGGCGGATCAACCGTCGGTTTGAATTCGGCACCCAATTGTTCGCGCCACTTCATCACGTGGAATTGTAAGCCGAAATGAAGCGTTTGCGCTTCAGCGACCGATTGAATCAGGTCATCAATGTTGACTATAGAAGTCATGTATTGGTAGGTGGATTGGTGCCAACCCGAATTTAGGACAATGCCATGAAATACGCTCTTTCCACCCTCGTCGGCGCCACCGCGCTGGCAATCAGCCTGATCGGCGGCCCGGCGATGGCGGAAGATGATGGCATCATTGTCTATAACGCCCAGCACGAAAACCTGACCAAGGCGTGGGTCGAAGGCTTCACCAAGGAAACCGGCATCAAGGTCACCGTCCGCAATGGCGGCGACAGCGACTTCTCCAACCAGATCGTCGCCGAGGGCGCTGCTTCGCCGGCCGACGTCTTCCTGACAGAAAACTCGCCGGCCATGGTGCTGGTCGAGACGTCAGGCCTGTTCGCGCCGGTCGACGCCGACACGCTGGCACAGGTTCCCCAGGACTATCAGCCGATCAGCGGCAAATGGGTCGGCATCGCCGCGCGCAGCACGGTCTTTGCCTACAACAAGACCAAGCTGACTGCCGACCAGTTGCCCAAGTCGATGCTTGACCTCGCCGATCCGAGCTGGAAGGGCCGGTGGGCCGCCTCCCCCTCGGGCGCCGATTTCCAGGCCATCGTCAGCGCGCTGCTCCAGCTCAAGGGGGAGGCCGCCACGGCGGACTGGCTGAAGGCGATGAGAACCAATTTCATCGCCTACAAGGGCAACAGCACGGTGATGAAGGCGGTCAATGCCGGCGAGATCGAAGGCGGCGTGATCTACCACTATTACTATTTCGGCGATCAGGCCAAGACAGGCGAAAACAGCAAGAATGTCGAGCTGCACTATTTCAAGAACCAGGACCCGGGTGCCTTTGTCTCGATTTCCGGCGGCGGCGTGCTGGCCTCGAGCAAGCATCCGAAGGAAGCCCAGGCCTTCCTGAAATGGGTTACCGGCAAGGGTGGCCAGGAGATCCTGAAGACCGGCGATTCCTTCGAATACGCGGTCGGCAAGGGTGCCGAGTCCAATCCGAAGCTGGTGCCGCTGGCCGATCTGCAGGCGCCGAAGGTCGACGCAACGACATTGAATTCGAAGAAGGTCACCGACCTGATGACCGCAGCCGGCTTGCTTTAGTTGCCGTTCGTCCTAAAAGGACAACCGACCGCGCTCCCGCGGGGAATTCACTTTCCGCGGGAGTGCTTTGTTTTTCGAGATTGCATTCGTCCATGACGACACGCTGTGTTCCCGACCGCAATCGCGGTCCTTCAATAGCTGCCACCGGGCGGCAGCGGCGCGGCGCCTGAACTGATGCAGTCCGCGGTCGATCTCGCGCCCTCGGGCCTGCCTTCGGACACAGGCCGAAGCACGCTGCGGCGCACGGCGCCATGGATAGTGATCGCAGCCGTCTTCGTTTCACTGCTGTCGCTGCTGCCGCTTGCCTTCATCATCTGGATCGCTGTGCAAACCGGCTGGGAAACCGTCTCGGCGCTGGTCTTTCGGCCGCGCGTCGGCGAGCTTCTGGTCAACACCGGCATGCTGGTGTTGCTGGCCGTGCCGATCGCCATCGTGCTGTCGGTTGCGCTGGCCTGGCTGACCGAGCGCAGCAATCTGCCTGGCGCCCGGCTCTGGTCCTGGCTGTGCGTGGCGCCGCTGGCCATCCCCGCTTTCGTGCACAGCTATGCGTGGATCACCATGGTGCCGCGGCTGCACGGTCTTTGGGCTGGCGTGCTGATTTCCGTCATCGCCTATTTCCCGTTCCTCTATCTGACGGTGTCGGCGGCACTGCGCCGCCTCGATCCTGCCCTGGAGGACGCCGCGGCGGCGCTCGGCCTTGGACCCTGGCGTGTCTTCCTGCGTGTCGTGCTGCCACAACTGCGTCTCGCCATCTGCGGCGGCTCGCTGCTGGTCGGACTGCATCTGCTGGCCGAGTATGGCCTCTATGTCTTCATCCGCTTCGATACCTTCACCACGGCGATCGTCGACCAGTTCCAGTCCACCTTCAACGGACCGGCAGCCAACATGCTGGCCGGCGTGCTGGTGAGCTGCTGCTTCGTGCTGCTCGGCATCGAAGTGCTCGTGCGCGGCGAGGAGCGCTATGCCCGCGTCGGCTCCGGCGCCGCGCGCTCTCAGCAGCGCACGCGTCTCGGTCGCGCCACCATCCCCAGCCTGTTGTTGCTCCTCGCCACCACACTGCTGGCCCTTGGCGTGCCGTTCGTCACCATCGGCCGCTGGCTTGTCGCCGGCGGCATGGAAGTCTGGCGCTTCGACGAGATTGGCCTGGCGCTCGGCCAGACGCTGTTCCTGGCGCTTGCCGGCGCGTTGCTGGCCACCGTTGCCGCCATGCCGATGGCCTGGATCTCGATCCGCGCGCCGGGACCGCTGCAGCGCCTGCTGGAGAGTTGCAACTACATTGTCGGCTCGCTGCCCGGGGTCGTCATTGCGCTGGCGCTGGTCACCGTCACCGTGCGCATCGCGCTGCCGCTCTACCAGACCCTGTTCACCATCCTGGTTGCCTATGCGCTGATGTTCCTGCCGCGAGCCCTGGTCAGCCTGCGGGCGTCGATCGCCCAGGCGCCGGTCGAGCTCGAACGCGCCGCCTCGAGCCTCGGCCGGCCGCCGCTTAATGCGCTGTGGTCGACGACGATCCGCCTTTCGGCGCCGGGTGCCGCGGCCGGCATGGCGCTGGTGGCGCTCGGCATCATGAACGAACTGACCGCGACCCAGATGCTGGCGCCGAACGGCACCCGCACGCTGGCGATGGCATTCTGGTCGTACAGCGGCGAGATTGATTATGCCTCGGCGGCGCCCTACGCCTTCATCATGGTGGCGATGTCGCTGCCCCTGACCTGGCTGCTCTATGTCCAGTCGAAACGGATGGCCGGACGATGAGCTTTCTCGAAATCAGTGGCCTGCACAAGCATTACGGACCGGTGGCGGCACTTGCCGGTGTCGATCTGAGTGTCGTCAGCGGCAGCCGCACCGCGATCGTCGGCCCGTCCGGCTGCGGCAAGACGACCTTGCTGCGGCTGATCGCCGGTTTCGAGGCGCCGGACCAGGGCCGCATCGCGCTCGACGGCGAAGTACTGGCCAATGGCGGCAATGCCGTGCCGGCGCACCGCCGCGGCATCGGCGTGGTGGCGCAGGACGGCGCCCTGTTTCCGCATCTGACCATCGGCGACAACATCGGTTTCGGCATCAGCCGCGGCGACGACAAGCGCTCCGAGCGCATCGTCGAACTCGCCTACATCGTCGGACTGGACAAGGCGATCCTCAAACGCCGCCCGCATGAGCTCTCCGGCGGCCAGCAGCAGCGTGTGGCGCTGGCCCGCGCCATGGCGATGAAGCCCCGGCTGATGCTTCTCGACGAGCCGTTCTCGGCGCTGGACACCGGCCTGCGCGCCTCGATGCGCAAGGCGGTGGCGGAGCTTCTGGAAGCGGCCGGCATCACCACCATCCTGGTGACGCACGACCAGGCCGAGGCGCTGTCCTTCGCCAGCCAGGTGGCGGTGATGCGCGACGGCAAGTTCTCGCAGGTCGACACGCCGCGCGAGCTCTATCTCAGACCCAGGGACAGGATGATCGCCGAGTTCCTCGGCGACGCCATCATCCTGCCGGCAAAGATATCGGGCGGTTTCGCCAACTCGCCGCTCGGCCGCATCCCGGTCGACACCGCCGACAATCGCGACGTGGCCCGCATCATGCTGCGGCCCGAGCAGATCGCCCTGAAAAGAACGTCGCGCGAGGGGATGTCGGGCACGCCCGATATGCTGTTCGGCGAAGTGACGGAATCGGAATTCGGCGGCTCGATGTGCACGATCGCGGTGCGGCTCTTGAACAATGCCGATCCGCCCGATGCGGCCGCGATCGGCAACACGCCGCTGGTCCTGCGCAAACCGGGCATGGACACGCCAGCGGTCGGCGAGATCGTCCGGCTGACGGTATCGGGGAAGGCGCATGTCTTCGCCTGATTGATCGAAGGCGCTGCCACACCGCGCTTCAGCGCGGGGTGGTCGGCTCACGCCGTGAGGCGTTCGCCGGTTTCACTGGAATAGATCGGCCATTGTTCGAGAAAATCGCAGCCATGCACGACCACGTGCTCGTTGGCGCTGTCGATGAGGACGACCGCGTAGGAAGGCGGCGCCTGCTCGACAATCTCGCTCGATCTGTGGAGCGCGAGCTCGAACCTGGCATGCAGGCCGCGCTGCGCCGAGAACGGGATGCCGGCGACCGTGCCGGCAATGTCGCGATGGACGTGGCCGAAGAAGATGTGGCGGACATTGCCATGGCGCCGCAGCAGGCCCAGCAGCCGTTCGGGCTGCTCAAGGGCCAGCGGATCGAGCTGCGGCAGGCCTAGCGCGACCGGCGGATGATGCATGAAGACATAGGCGGGCCCGCCGGCCGTCTCTTCGAGCCGGGCTTCGAGCCAGGCTAGCCGCCTGTCGCACAATTCGCCTTCGATGCGCCCTTCCGCCAGGCAGTCGAGAAACAGCAGCACCTCGTCGGCCGTTTGATGAGTAGACTGCACGAAGCCGTTCTCATCGACCGGAACCTCGGGAAAGGCTGCGACCAGATTGGCTCGCCGGTCGTGATTCCCCGGCAGCAGCCGCCAGGGCACCGACAGCGTGCTCAGGGCTGTCCTGAGATCGGCATAGCTTTCGGGCGCGCCGGTCTCGGTCAGGTCGCCGGTGAAGATGCAAAGTGCGGCATCGGCGTGATGCGCATTGATGTGCGCGATGCATGAAGCCAGCCGCTGATGCAGGTCGGCGCCATAGCGGCGCTCGCCTTGCCGGCCAAGGTGGATATCGGTGACCTGGATAATTTTCATTGCGTGTTTCTTGGATTTTCCGATGGCGCCTGCCCCGTCATCGACGACAATGGCTGGCTTCAGAAATCAGAGTGCCGGTTCCGGCACCGAAGCCTTGAAGACTTCGAGGCGGGTTCCCGTATCCGACGAGAAGAAATGCAGATCATCCGGCGAGATCTTCAGGCCGACCGCACTGCCGGGCTCGGGGTGGACGGCCTCCGACGTCATCACCGAAAACGACGCGCCGTCGAGGTCGACATAGATGACGCGGCCCGCGCCCAGTTCCTCAACCAGATCGACGGTCGCATTGAGCGCGCCTGCCGTGCCCGGCGCCACCAGCCGCACGGCTTCCGGCCGAATGCCCATCGCTACCTTCGTGCCGACCGGCAACCCCGCGCGTGCCATGGTCAGGTGCCGGCTGCCACCGAGCAATGACAGCCCGTCGAGTTCGACCGTGCCTTCGAGAATGTTCATCGCCGGCGCACCGACGAAAGTGGCGACGAAGCGGCTGGCCGGTCGGCTGTAGATCTCGGCAGGAGTGCCGACCTGCTCGACGCGTCCGCCGTTCATGACCACCAACCGGTCGGCGAGCGTCATCGCCTCGACCTGGTCATGCGTGACGAAGACGGAGGTGGCGTTCAGCCGGCGATGCAGCTTGCGGATTTCCGAGCGCATCTGGACGCGCAGCTTGGCATCGAGGTTGGACAGCGGCTCGTCGAACAGGAACACCTTGGGCTCGCGGATCATCGCCCGGCCCATGGCGACACGCTGCCTCTGGCCGCCGGAAAGGGCCATCGGCTTGCGGTCGAGCAGGTGTTCAAGCTCCAGCGTGCGGGCAACCGCCTGGATGCGCTGTGTACGCTCCGCCGCCGGAACGCCCGCGACTTTCAGCGAATAGCCGATGTTCTGCGCCACGCTCATATGCGGATAGAGCGCGTAGTTCTGGAACACCATGGCGCAGCCGCGCTCGCGCGGTTCCAGTTTGTTGACGACGGTGCCGTCGATCGCGATCTCGCCGCCGGATATGTCCTCAAGCCCGGCGATCATCCGCAGCAGCGTGGACTTGCCGCAGCCCGATGGCCCGAGGATGACGACGAACTCGCCCGACGCGATGTCGAGGTCGACGCCGTGCACGACCTGCATCTTGGCGTAGCTTTTCTTGACGTCGCGAATGGTGATGGAGGCCATCTTTCGTCTCCTTTCCAGGTCACTTTTCGGTGGCGATCAGGCCGCGCACGAACCAGCGCTGCATGAGCACCACGACAATCAGGGGCGGCAGCATGACGATAAGGGTTCCGGCCATGGCGATGTTCCATTCCGGAATGCCGCCGACATTGGGGATGAGCTGCTTGAGTTCGGTGACCGCCGTCGCATGCGACTGGTCGGTGGTGATGAGCAGCGGCCACAGATACTGGTTCCACGCCCACAGGAACATGATGGTCCCAAGTGCGGCCATGTTGTTGCGCGACAGCGGCAGCAGGATATCGACGAAGAAGCGCAGGGCGCCGGCGCCATCCATGCGCGCGGCCTCGGTCAGCTCATCCGGAACAGTCAGGAAGAACTGCCGGTACAGAAAAGTGCCGGTGGCGGTCGCGATCAGCGGCAGGATCAGCCCGGAATAGGAATTGAGCAGCCCGAGGCTGAGCGAAACCTGGACGCCCGACACTTTTTCGATCAGCCAGCTCAGACCGGTCACATCGAGGATGGCCTGATAGGGCGACAGCACGTTGGCGACAACCGCGTAGGTCGGCACGATGCGCACTTCCAGCGGCAGCATCAGCGTTACGAAGATCAGCCAGAAGATGAAGGTGCGGCCGGGATAGCGGAAATAGACGATCGAGAAGGCGGTCAGCGCCGAGATGATCACCTTGCCCGCCGCGACACCGGCGGCCATGATGAAACTGTTCAGAAGCTTGGGGCCGAGGTCGGCCGTCGTCCATGCCGTCTTGATGTTGAGCCAGAAGTCGCTGCCCGGCAGCAGCGACATCGGCACGTCGTTGACATCTTTGAGATTGTGCGACGCGGCGATGGCGACGACCGCGAACGGTGCGATGCAAAGCACGAAGCCGACGAACAGGATTACATGCGTGAAGAAATTGAGGAACGGGGTGCGCTCTACCATGTCAGCCTCACCTGTAGTGCACACGCCGCTCGATGAAGCGGAACTGGAAGATGGTCAGCACGACGATGAGCACCATCAGGATGATGCTCTGTGCGGCAGCACCCGAATAGTCGAGGCCTTTGAAGCCGTCGGAATAGATCTTATAGACCATCAGATTGGTGGCGTTCGCCGGTCCGCCCGAGGTCATGATGTCGACGATGCCGAAGGAATCCTGGAAGCTCTCGGTGATGTTGATGACCAGCAGGAAGAAGATCGTCGGTGTGATCAGCGGAAACTGGATGTCCCAGAAGCGCCTGATGACGCCGGAGCCGTCCATCGCCGCCGCCTCGATCAGCGAACGCGGGATGGCCTGGAACGCGGCGAGGAAGAAGATGAAATTGTAGCCGACATATTTCCAGGAAAAGGCGATGATGATCGAAGCCATGGCGTCAGTGCCGTCAAGGCCGGGATCCCAGAAGCCGGGCCAAACCTGGTTGACGACGGCCATGAAGCCGGCTTCCGGCGCCAAGATGAAGCGGAACGCCATGGCCAGCGCCGGCGCGGCGATGCCGTAGGGCCAGATCAGCACCACGCGGTAGAAGCGCGACCCGGTAAGTTGCCGATCGGTCAAGGCGGCCAGCACGAGGCCGACGAACATCGCAAGCCCGGTGCTGATGCCGGCAAAGACAAGACTGGCGGTGATCGAGTTCCAGTAGTCGGCGTTGGACAGGATCGAGCGGAAATTGTCGAGCCCGACCCAGATGTTGCCGCCGCCCCAGGGCTGCTGCAGCGTCAGCGACCAGTACACGGCCTGACCGGCGGGCCAGTAGAAGAACGTGAAGATCAAGAGGAGTTGCGGCACCGCGAAAAGGATGCCGATCGTCCAGCTGCCAAAGGTAACGCGTTTTTCCATCGGTCCGCCGATGCCGCTCAATGGCGGCTTAGAGCAAGATTAATAACGAAATGGCCGCCCGTCGACCCAAGCATGATCCCGAAAAGTGGAAACCCGTTTTAGCGGACAAACGGTTTCCGTTTGTCCAGAGATCATGCTCGGAGAAGACCGGCGGGCGGCCACGCAAATTACGGGATCAGGGCAGGGTCTTGCCCGGATAGGTCTGCTGGAAGCGGTCGAGGATGGCGTCGCCATTCTTGACCAGCGTGTCGAGGCCTTCCTGGACGCTGACCTTGTTAGCGAAGATCGCCTGCATCTGCGTGCCGAACTCGGCGCGGATCTGGGTGAAATTGCCCAGCCGCACACCGCGGGTGATCTCGGTCGGCTCGGACGCGGTCAAGCTGGCGATCGCGATCTCACGGCCCTTGAAGGGCGCCTTGTCGTAGAAGCCGGTGGACTTCATGTAGTCGAAGCCCGACTTGGTCACCGGGATGTAGCCAGTGTTGGTCGACCAGAACAAAGCGGTCTTGGGGTCGTGGATAAAGTTGAGGAACGCTGCCGCGCCCTTGTATTCGGCATCCGACTTGCCCGAGAGGACCCACAGCGAAGCGCCGCCGACGAGCGAATTCTTGCGCTCTGTGCCGGCATAGACCGGTAGTTCGGCGACATCCCAGTTCATGCCTGCCTTCTGCGTCTTGCCGACGGTGCCGTGATCGCCGACCGAGGTCAGGATGACCTGGCAGGTGCCGGACGCGAAGGCCTGGACCATATCCTGGCCGAGATCCTTGGATTTGATCTTGATCAGGCCGGCATCATACCACTTCTTCAGATCGGTGACGTACTGGACGAACTTGGTCTTGTTGACTTCCAGACGGGCATCGGGGCCGTCATAGCCGTTGTTCTTGGTGGCGACCGGCTGATTGTGGAGGGCCGAGAACTGCTCCATCAGCTGCCAGCTTTCATTGGCAGAGATGTTGATCGCCATCGGGCATTCGTAGCCGGCGTCCTTCATCGCCTGGAGGTCGGCGCCGACATCTTCCCAGGTCTTCGGCGCTTGGGTCTTGCCGATCTTGGCGAAGGCATCCTTGTTCCAATACATTAGCGCCGTCGAGGAATTGAACGGGAAGGACAGCATCTCGCCCTTCGAGGTCGCATAGTAACGCGCGATGCCGGGGAAATAGTCGGCGTAGTCGATCTTGTAGCCGTTTTCTTCCATCAGCTTGTCGGCAGGCTTGTAGGCGCCCGACAGCATCATGGTGGCGGTGCCGACATCATAGACCTGAACGACGGCGGGCTGCTTGCCGGCGCGGAAGGCGGCGATCGTGTTCTGCAGCGTGGCGTCATAATTGCCCTGGCTGGTGCAGACGACTTCATAGTCGGTCTGCGAGGCATTGAAATTCTTGCACAGCGTGTCGACGACGCGGGCCAGATCGCCCGAAAGGCCGAACCAGAAATCGAATTTTACCGGCTCTGCGACGGCAGGCATGGCAAGCGCGATGCTGAGCGCTCCTGCGGCAAGGGCAGCGAAGCCCCGCTTGATGATGGTCATGGTTTCTTCCCTCTTGAGTGGCTGTTGACAAGGGTCTTGCGCAAGTCCTTGGCCGCTCTCTTAGAGAAGGTATGTGACAGTTCTGTTGTGGCCCTTCAGGCCTGTGGACAGCCCGTCTCTCCTCCCCTCCGGCGGTTGCGCCGGCATGAAGATGTCATGCCGGCGCTCCAGGTAGCTAGGGCGGCTGCCGCGGACGTAAAGACCCTGAAGAACAGTCATGATTATCCGGCTAAAGGGATGAATGAAATGCTGGCGCCACAGCTGACGCATGTTCCACTCGCTGAGCGCCAGGCCATGCGCGACGAGCCGCGCGATAGCGCCACCCATCAGCGCCTGGCTGCCGCCACACCGGCACTTGGCCAGATCGAAATCGGCGGCAAGGCTTCACGCGAAAGCGCCGGCGAAACGCTCACCATCGTCGCCTTGAACGTCGAACGGCTGTGCCATGGCGATGCCATAGCGGCCACGCTTGCCGGCCGGGCTCCCGACGTCGTGCTGCTGTCCGAGGTCGACGAAGGCATGGCGCACTCAGGCAATGGCCATCCTTTGCGCGTCCTTGCCGACCGGCTCGGCCATGCCTTCGCCTATGGCGTTGAATCGTCGAGCTCGGCGGCGGCAACGAGGCTGAGCGGGCCGCAACCGGCGCGGTCCAGAATACAGAAGGCTTCCATGGCAACGCCGTGACCAGCGCCATCCCGCTGCTTCGCCCTTTCCTGGTCCCCTCGACGCGGCGCCTCATCGAGGAATTCGGCGACCTGACCGGTGTCGTCGCCCAGCAAGGACGCCGCTCGGGTGCGTGACAGAAGCGTGCTGGCCTTCGCGCCCACGCCCGCGCTCGGTTTGAACAGAGCTTGATCGACCGAAAGGGCGTAGCGGTTTTGGGATAACGACGCGCTTTTAGAGGCTTTCCGGCTTGAGTGCCGTCTCGACCAAACGCCTGGCGTCCGGCCCCGACCATTCAGCCGGGCCGTTCATATGGGCGATCAGGCAGCCTTCGCCGTCGATCAGCATGGTGACGGGAAGGCCGAGCGCCAGGCCGCGCGTCTTGAGGTCATTGAACAGCGCCATCGTCGAATCCCGGTAGTAGCCGAGCGTCGTAACGCCGGTATCGTTGAGGAACTTCTTCGGCTTCACATCGTCGCCGGCATCGACATTGACGGCGACCACTTGAAAGGCCTCGCTGCCCTTTTCTTTCTGCAGTGCATCGAGCGCCGGCATTTCGGCACGGCACGGCGCGCACCATGTCGCCCACAGATTGAGCAACACCGTCTTGCCGGCATGATCGGCAAGCGTCATCGGCTTGCCATCCGGGCCATTGAAGGCGAGGCTCTTCAAGGATTGCGGCGGATCGGCCGGCAAAAGTGCGGCGACCTCACCGGTGGCGGAGGCCGCGACCTTCTTGGCGCGGTCGCTCTTGGCAGCGCAGGCGACGTCGTCCTTGCTCTCGCCGACGGCAGCTTGTGCCGGTGCATTGTTGCCAGACCGGCTCTCGCTGACATATACCGCGACCGCGCCGGCCAGCGCGCCCGCCGCCAAGGCGGCGAGGATCAGGCGCGGGGCCGGGAAGAATCTATTACCGTCTGTCATTTTCTCAAAACTGCTCCGAAGCACGGGTTATAGCCATGAGCGACAAGAAAACCAGCAACCAGATGTGGGGCGGACGTTTTGCCTCGGGTCCGGCCGCGATCATGGAAGCCATCAATGCGTCGATCTCGTTCGACCGCAAACTCTATGCCCAGGACATCAAAGGCTCGATCGCCCATAGTGAGATGCTGGCGCAAACGGGCATTATTTCGGCGGCCGATCAAGAAAAAATCGCTCACGGGCTGAACACAATCCTGAAAGAGATCGAGGCCGGCACCTTCGAGTTCTCGACCCGACTCGAAGACATCCACATGAATATCGAGGCACGCCTTGCCGATCTGATCGGCCCGGCGGCCGGCCGGCTGCACACCGCCCGCTCGCGCAACGACCAGGTGGCGGTCGATCTGAGGCTGTGGGTCAAGGGTGAGTGCTTTCGCGTCGCCGAGGCACTGAAAGGGCTGATCGAGGCGCTGCTCGAGCGGGCCGAGGAGCATGCCGCGACGGTGATGCCGGGCTTCACCCATATGCAGGCGGCACAACCGGTGACCTTCGGCCATCACTGCATGGCTTATGTCGAGATGTTTTCGCGCGACCTGTCGCGTGTGCGCGACGCCATCGAACGGATGGATGAGAGCCCGCTCGGTGCCGCGGCCCTTGCCGGCACCAGCTTCCCGATCGACCGTCACCAGACGGCCAAGGCACTCGGCTTCCGCGAGCCGATGCGCAATTCGCTGGACAGCGTCTCGGATCGCGATTTCGCGCTCGAGTTCCTCGGCATGGCGGCGATCTGCGCCACGCATCTGTCGCGGCTGGCCGAGGAGATCATCATCTGGTCGACGCCGCAGTTCGGCTTCGTCAGGCTGTCGGACTCGTTTTCCACCGGCTCCTCGATCATGCCGCAAAAGAAGAATCCCGACGCCGCCGAACTGGTGCGCGGCAAGACTGGCCGTGTCACCGGCCACCTTGTCGGCCTGCTGACGGTGATGAAGGGCATGCCTTTGACCTATGGCAAGGACATGCAGGAAGACAAGGAATCGGTATTCGATGCCGCCGAGACGCTCGACCTGATGCTGGCGGCGATGACCGGCATGGTCTCGGACATGACGGTCAACGCAGCCGCGATGAAGAAGGCCGCCGGCGCCGGCCACGCGACGGCGACCGACCTCGCCGACTGGCTGGTACGCACGCTCGGCCTGCCGTTCCGGGAGGCGCATCATGTTACCGGCCGGGCGGTGGCGTTGGCCGAAGACAAGAAAGTGGGGCTGGAGAAGCTCTCGCTGGAGGATTTGCAGTCGATCAATCCCGGCATCACGGCGGACATATTTTCGGTGCTGGCGGTGCAGAACTCGGTCAAGAGCCGCACCAGCTTCGGCGGCACCGCGCCGTCGGAAGTGAGGAAGCAGATCCGCGCCTGGAAAAAGCGACTGGCGAAAGCATGATGCCGGATATTGCAACCAGCAATATCCCGGGGATATTGCGACCAGCAATATCCGGGGTGCAATGCGCTGAGAACTCGGCTAAAAGCGGCGGCTGGCAAACGTTTCGGACGGATGGATCGATGACCGGAAGCAGGATTTTGGTGACGCTGACGCTGCTGGTTGCGATCGCGGCCGTTTCGGCCTGCGGCAGGAGGGGCGGTCTCGACACGCCCTATGAAGCAGCCGTGCAAGCGCGCAAGGATGCCTCCAAGGCCCACCAGCCTGTCCCGCCGGAGCCGGAAAAACCGGTCGTGGACAAGAAGTTCATCCTCGACCCGCTGATCTAGCCGATGACACCGGAGTTGGTCTTTCCAAATCCGGTCTCATCGTGCCCCAACCTTCCGGAACCACTCTCGTGAACCATTTCGACTACCGCGACGGCGTGCTCTATGCCGAGGACGTGGCGATCCCCGACATCGCCGCACAGGTCGGCACGCCGTTCTACTGCTATTCGACGGCCACGTTGACCAGACACTACCGGGTGTTTGCGCAGGCCTTTGCCGGGCTCCACGCGCTGGTGTGCTACGCCATGAAGGCCAATTCCAACCAGGCTGTTCTGCGGACGCTGGCGAAGCTCGGCGCCGGCGCCGACGTGGTTTCGGAAGGCGAATTGCGCCGGGCGCTGGCCGCCGGCATTCCGGCGGGCAAGATCCTGTTTTCCGGCGTCGGCAAGACGGCGCGCGAAATGGACTTTGCCCTTGCCGCCGGCATCCTGTGCTTCAACGTCGAATCCGAGCCTGAACTCGAGCTGCTGTCGGCGCGAGCCGCCGCACTTGGCAAGGTGGCGCCGATCTCGCTGCGCATCAATCCCGACGTCGACGCCAAGACCCACAAGAAGATTTCCACCGGCAAGGCCGAGAACAAGTTCGGCATTCCATGGCAGAAGGCGCGTCAGGTCTATGCCCGCGCGGCAAAGCTTCCCGGCATCAAGATCACCGGCATCGACACCCACATCGGCAGCCAGATCACCGAACTGCAGCCTTTCGACGACGCCTTCGCCCTGCTCGTCGATCTGGTCGGCGCGCTGCGTGCCGACGGCCATGCCATCGAGCATGTCGATCTCGGCGGCGGTCTCGGCATTCCCTATCGCGTAGACAACAACCCGCCGCCGCTGCCCGATGCTTATGCCCAGATCGTCAGGAAGCATGTCACCACGCTCGGACTGAAGGTGATGTTCGAGCCGGGCCGGCTGATATCAGGCAATGCCGGCATCCTCGTCTCGGAAGTGATCTTCGTGAAGGAGGGCGACGCCAAGAACTTCCTCGTCGTCGACGCCGCCATGAACGATCTCATCAGGCCGACGCTTTACGATGCCTTCCACGACATCCGTCCGGTCGTGCAGCCGCCGGCCGACACGCCGCGCATGATGGTCGATGTGGTCGGCCCGGTCTGCGAGACCGGCGATTACATTGGCCTCGATCGCGATCTGCCCAGGCTGAAGGCCGGCGACCTGATTGCCGTCTCCACCGCCGGCGCCTATGGCGCGGTGCAGGCCGGCACCTACAACACCCGCCTGCTGGTGCCGGAGGTGCTGGTCGACGGCGACCGGTTCCACGTCGTGCGTCCACGGCTGACCTATGACGATCTGATCGGGCTGGATTCCGTGCCTGACTGGCTTGCATAGAAGCTGCCCGGCCCAGATACCGGCCGGCAACGCTACAACCGGCTCCGGATGAGCGCCCTGATGTCGGCGATCCTGTCCTCGTCGCGGCGGTAGAACGTCCATTGCTTGATGCGCCTGGCGCGCAGCAGGCCGGCCTGGGTGAGCACGCGCATGTGCTCACTGAGCGTCGCTTGCGTTATGCCGAGCTTTTCGGCGATCAGCAGCGCGCAAACGCCGTCCTCGACCAGATCGCCATCCGCCTGGGCTGGGAAATGCGCGCGCGGATCCTTCAGCCAGTCGAGGATCCGCAGTCTGCGTTCATTGGCGATCGCCTTGAAGACATCAACCTCTTGCATTTAGCCATTTTGCCAAGTTACTAATTGCTGTCAATCCCGAGGAGGTCACCATGTCGCAGGGCAATACTGTCACACGCGAGCGCATTGCCGCGATGGAACCGCGCATCCGCCCCTATCTGCGCCATACACCGGTGCTGCGCGTCGACATGGCCGACTTCGACCGTGCGCCGCTGGCGGTCGACCTGAAGCTCGAATGCCTGCAGCATTCCGGCTCCTTCAAGGCGCGCGGCGCCTTCACCAACCTGCTGGAGCGTGCGGTTCCAAAGGCCGGTGTCGTTGCCGCATCCGGCGGCAATCATGGTGCGGCCGTCGCCTATGCCGCCATGCGGCTGGGCCACAAGGCGACCATCTTCGTTCCCGAAGTGAGCCCGGCGGCCAAGCTGGAGCGGATCCGCAGCTACGGCGCCGAGCTGATCGTCGGCGGCGCCCGCTACGCCGAGGCGCTGGCCGCCAGCGAACGTTTCGCCGAGGAAACCGGCGCCTTGCAGATCCATGCCTTCAACCAGGAGGAAACGCTGGTCGGCCAGGGCACGCTCGGGCTCGAAATCGAGAGCGACTTGCCTGAGATCGACACGCTGCTGGTCGCTGTCGGCGGCGGCGGCCTGATCGGCGGCATCGCTGCTTGGTTTGCCGGCCGCATCCGCATCATCGCCGTCGAGCCGGAAGGGGCTCCGACGCTTCATCACGCCTTCGAGGCCGGACACCCTGTCGACGCGCCAGCCGAGGGCATCGCCGCCGATTCGCTGGCGCCAAAGCGCGTCGGCGAAATGATGTTCCCGATCGCCGAGGCCTTTGTCGAACGCTCGATCCTGGTCAGCGACGACGACATCATCGCCGCGCAGAAGGCGCTGTGGAATCGGGTCCGCATCATCTCCGAGCCGGGTGGCGCAGCCGCCTTTGCCGCGATCCTGTCCGGCCGCTATGTGCCAGCACCGGGCGAACGCGTCGCCGTGCTGGTCTGCGGGGCGAATGCCAACCCCGCAACCTTCTGACTGCAATGCGGAATTATGACGGTCGACTTCACGTTTTTCCGAACTGCCTCGCCTTTGCCGTGTTTGCTGGTATTCTTTGAGTCGTGAGGCGTTGGGCTATCCTGCCCGCCCCGTGGAAGGGCCGATGACGGAACGACCCACCTTCAGCAGCGATCGCGGCCTGGCCGGGCGCCTTGCCTTGAGCCGGCTGGCGACGCGGGCCTCGATGATGGTCGAGCGTGGCTGGCCGTTGCTGCTTCCGCTCGTCATCATCGCAAGCCTGTTCCTCAGCGTCTCCTGGCTCGGCCTCTTCTCCCGGCTGCCAGATATGGCGCGCATCGGCCTTGTCGCCGCCTTCGGAGTCGCCGCACTAGGTGCGCTCTACCCGCTGCGCTTCTTCCGCCTGCCTGGCGCCGCCGAAATCGACCGCCGCATCGAGGCGGCCAATCAATTGTTGCACAGCCCGGTGCTGGTGCAGACCGACCGGCCAAGTGGCCGGGAAAGCAGCTTCTCGCAAGCGCTGTGGCGCGAACACCAGAAGCGCATGGCCGGAAAGCTCAACAGCCTCGGCGCCGACCTGCCGCGCACGCGCGTGCCAGAACGTGACCCCTGGGGGCTGCGCGCCGTGGCGGCACTTGTGCTCGTTACCGCCTTCGCCTTCTCCTTCGGGCCGACGGGTGGCAGGATCAGCGACGGGTTCAATGCCCATGGTGCGCATGACGCCGTGCCGCCGCGCATCGACGCCTGGGTGACGCCGCCGGCCTATACCGGCAAGCCGCCGATCTTTTTGACCGCCGACGCCAACCAGGCGACGCCGACCTTCACCGTTCCCGAAGGCAGCGACGTCTCGCTGCGGGTGACCGGCGGCTCAGGCGATGAAACGCTCGGCTACGCCGACAACAATGGCAATTCCCGCGCCATCGACCCGGCCGGCCCGCAGGTCGCCGCCAAGCCGGCGGCAAGCCCGGCGACGCCGTCCAAGGTACGTCAATTCACCGGCAAGCTGACCAGCGACGGCACGCTGACGCTGACATCGGGCGAGGACCAGCTCGGCCGCTGGGCCTTCGCGGTCATAGCGGACAAGCCGCCGCAGATTGGCTTCGTCGGCGAGCCGAAGCGCGCCGCCAACGGCGCTTTCGAACTCAACTACCAGATCGACGACGACTACGGTGCCGCCACCGCCAAGGCGGTGTTCGCGCTCGCCGATCCGCAGGCGCCCAAGGCACATCCGCTCTATGGCCCGCCTGAGATGCCGCTGTCGCTGCCCCGTCGTGGTGGCAAGTCGAACGCCGCCAGGACCTCGAAGGATCTGACCGAGCATGTCTGGGCGGGCAGCAGCATCAAGCTGACGCTGGTTGCCACAGACGATGCCGGGCACACCGCATCGAGCGAGACCAAGACGCTGCTGATGCCGGAGCGGCCTTTCGCCAATCCGCTGGCGCGCGCGGTGATCGAGCAGCGCCGCCTGCTGGCGCTCGACGCCAACGCCAAGCCGCGCGTGCTCGACCTGATGGACGCCATCACGCTGCGGCCGGAAGACACATTCGACAACATGTCCCACTACCTCGCCATCATGAGCGCCCGCAGCCGGCTGAAGATGGCCGACAGCGACGATCAATTGCGCAACGAGGTCTCCTATCTCTGGGAAATCGCACTCGGTATCGAGGAAGGCAATCTGTCGGCCGCGGAAAAGCGGCTGCGCCAGGCGCAGCAGGCACTGCAGGACGCCATCAAGAATGGCGCCAGCGACGCTGAAATCGAAAAGGCGATGAAGGAACTGCGCGAGGCGATGAACCAGTTCCTGCAGGAATTCGCGGAGCGCGCCAAGCAGAACCCCAATGCACCGCAGATGCAGCAGAACGGCCAGGAACTGCGCCAGAGCGGCATCGACCGCATGATGGACCAGATCGAGAATCTGGCGAAATCTGGCGATCGCGACAAGGCGCAGCAATTGCTGTCGCAACTGCAGGACATGATGAACAATCTCCAGGCCGGCCGTCAGCAGCAAGGCGGCCAGCAGGACAGCGAGATGCGCCAACAGATGGACAAGCTTGGCGAGATCCTGCGGCGCCAGCAGGAGATGATGAACGACACCTTCCGCATGGACCAGATGCAGCGCGGCGAGCGCCAGCGTGGACAGAACCGCGACGAGCAGCTCGGCGAAGGCGGCGGCCAGGATGAGGACAAGCCAGGGATCGGCGAGAACTCCGATCCGCTCGGCCGGCAAAAGCCGATGACACCACAGGAATTCGCCGACGCGCTGAAACAGCTGCAGCAGGGCCAGGGCCAGCTGAAAAGCGACCTCGAGCAGCTGAAGAAGGGACTCGAAGGCATGGGCATGGAGCCCAACGAAGGATTTGGCGAGGCCGGCAAGTCCATGGGCAATGCCGAACAGGCGCTCGGCGAAGGCGCAGGTGACGAGGCTGTCGGCCATCAGGGCCGGGCGCTGGAAGCGCTGCGCAAGGGCGCCAAGGACATGATGAAGCAGATGCAGGCCATGCAGGGCGACCAGGGCGGTAGCGAGGACGGCGGCCGCCAGCAGAACGCCGATCGTGATCCGCTCGGCCGGCCACGCGCCAGCCAGGGTCCCGATTTCGGCGATTCAGTGAAGGTGCCCGACGAGATCGACGTGCAGCGTGCCCGCCAGATTCTGGAAGCGATCCGCAAGCGGCTCGGCAATACGCTGAGCCCCGACATCGAGCGCAGCTATCTCGAACGGCTGCTCGAGCTGAAATAGGGATTGCCGCCCTGCCTCCCCCGAAACCCTCTCGAACGGTTGCGTCACCATGCCCAAACTTGGCGCTGTCACGCCCATCTGCGCATCTTCGACATTGCCAAGGCGCGTGAATTCTATGTCGGCTTCCTCGGCTTCGAGGTGCAGTGGGAGCATTGCTTCGACGACAACGCACCGCTCTACATGGCGGTCGGCCGCGACGGCTGCGTCCTTCATCTCGGCGAACACCACGGCGATGGCGCGCCTGGCATTGCCGTGCGCATCAAGGTCGAGGACATCGCGGCACTGCAGGGCGAATTGGCGGCCAAGAATTACCGCTTCGCCAGGCCGGGCCTCGAAGAGACGCCGTGGAAGACCCGCGAGGTATCGGTCGCCGATCCGTTCGGCGATCGCCTGCTTTCTACGAGGATGCGGCGGGCTGACTGAGCCGGTTGACGAACGCTTCGCGGATAGCCTCCTGCATGCCGTCGATCGCCTCGCCTGACGCATTCGGGTTGCGGTGCATCACCACATTCGAGGAATCGATGGCCCCGAACCCGTCCGCGGTCGTCAGCTCACGGCAGCCGTCGGGAATGTTGCTGCGCGAAATCGGCGCGATCGCCAGCCCGGAGGTGACGGCGAGCTTGAGACCGCCGGTGGTGTCGCTGGTATAGGCAACACGATAGGCAAGATCGCGTTGCTCCAGTGATTTGATGGCGAAGTCCTTGCACCAGCCGGCCCGGTTGTAGAGTGCGATCGGCACCGGCTGCTCCTCATGCATGTGGTGCAGGGTCGACGTCACCCACACTGTAGGGTCGTGCATCAGCACTTCGCCGCCGGCAGGATCCTGCCATTCGAACACCACGCACAGATCGAGTTCGCCGGCGGCAAGCGCCGCTATCTGTGCCCCCGAATGCGCGTAGCGCACGGTGACCTCGACCTGCGTGTGACGCTTCGAAAAAGCGCCGAGCGCGCGCGACAGGATGGCGTGGCCATATTCCTCGGGAATGCCGATGCGAACCGGCCCGCCAAGCGGCGCTGCCGCCATCGACGCCGCCGTCTCGTCGAGCAGCGAGACAATGCGGCGGGCGTTGACGATAAGTTCGCCGCCGCGCCGTGTCAGTGCGACGCCGCGCGAACCGCGCTCGAACAGACTGTCGCCGATCAGCGCTTCGAGCTTCTTCATCTGCATCGACACCGCCGACTGGGTGCGGCCAGCCTGCTCCGCCGCCTTGGTGAAATTGCCAGTCTCGGCAATCGCCACGAAGGTGCGCAGGAGATCGCTGTCGAGGGTCGGTCGCATGAAATCCACCATAAGGAAATTTGATCACTGGTATCATTCCAATTCGTTTGCAACATGTCAAACGCGGGATGATAGTGGCCTCACCCATTGGATATGCGGCTGCGAAATCAGCCGCGGACCAATCAAGAGTCCTCACTCGTGCCCGCTGCCCGAAACGGTGGCGGGTTCTTTTTAGCTTGCAGCAAGCGTGCTTGCGGTGGCGGTACTGGAGCCTGGAACACTCATGCAGAACCGGATGTTGCGCGGCATCCTGAGCCTGTGCCTGGGCGTGCTGGTCTTCTCGCTGCAGGATCCGCTCGTCAAAGCCGTGTCGAGTGGTTATCCGGTGACCGAGGTCATGGCGATCCGCTCGATCGTCGCTCTGCCGATCCTGATCTTTCTGGTCCAAGCCGATGTCGGCCTGCGGGCGATCCTGTCGAAGCGATTCGGCATGCTGACGGTGCGCGCCTTCATCCAGTTCACCTCCTATACGGTGTACTACCTGGCCATCGCTGCTTTGCCGCTGGCCGACGCGGTGGCGCTCTATTTCATGGCGCCGCTGTTCATCATGGCGCTGGCCGGGCCGTATCTTGGAGAGCGCGTCTCCTGGCGGACGCTGGCGACCGTGCTGATCGGGCTATTCGGCGTCCTCGTGATGCTGCGCCCGGGCGCCGGCCTGTTCGACTGGGCAGCGCTGCTTTCACTGGGTTCGGCGGCGCTCTATGGTTTTTCGCAGCTGATGGCCCGCAAGATCGGCGATACCGAATCGTCCACCGTGATGGCCTTCTATCAGAACGGCGCCTATCTGGTTGGCGCCGCCGTGGTTGCCGGCGCGTTTCACCTTGCCGGCATAACCCACGCCGCCCACCCGAGCCTGGAATTCCTGGTGCGGCCCTGGCTGTGGCCGACGCTGCCGGATTTTCTCAAGATGGCGGCCTGCGGTTTCGTCGCTTCCGCCGGCATGATCCTGCTGTCGCAGGCCTACCGGATGGCGCCGGCCAACCGCGTTGCCACCTTCGAATACACCGGCATCCTGTGGTCGCCGCTGTGGGGTTTCCTGTTCTTCGCCGAAGTACCACGGTCGACGACCGTGATCGGTGCTGCCTTGATCATCGGCGCCGGCCTGCTGGCGCTCAACACCGAACGGCGCAAGAGCGCTGCACCCGTGCTCACTGCTGCCGATCCAGTCTGATCAGGCGAAGCAGATCAGCGCCCGTTCGACGCGAGAACGGATTTCGGCCAGCGTAAAAGGCTTCTGCACGATATCGAGGATAATGCCGTTCAATTCCTCGGCACGCTCGCGCTGGTCGGCGTAGCCGGTCATCAGCACGATCTTCATCGATGGGAAGAGCGATGCCGCCGCGATCGCCATCTCGATGCCGTCCATCTCCGGCATGCGGATGTCGGAGACGACAAGATCGTAGCCGCCACGCGCGGCCTGGATCAGCGAAAGCCCCTGCGCGCCGTCCGCCGCGATATCGATTGTGTGCCCGGCGCGTTCAAGCGCGCGGGCGGCCAGGGTGCGGACGGACTCGTCGTCCTCGACGATCAGAAGCTTTGCCATGGCCGGCATATTTGGCGCTGAAAAGTTGACTTTTCCTGAAGGAGCGCAGCATCGCCAAGCATTTTTGATGCCGCTCAGACATCCCCTTTGACGACGCCGACAAACGGCAGCTCACGAAAAGCGTGGGCAACGTCCATGCCGTAGCCGACGACGAAATAGTCGGGGCAGTCGAAGCCGACATAGTCGGCATTGAGCGCGGTCTGGCGGCGCATGCGCTTGTCGAGCAGCACGGCGATGGAACAGCTCTTGGCGCCCCGCGACAGCATCAGATCGCGGGTGAAGCTCAGCGTCTTGCCCGATTCGAGAATGTCGTCGATCAACAGCACGTCGCGGCCGGCGACCTCATTGTCGATGTCGCGCAGCACCCTCACCTCGCCGCTGGTGGTGCCGGCGCCGTAGCTGGAGATGAAGATGAACTCGACCTCGGGCGACAGGCCGACATCGTGCATGGCGCGAATGAGATCGGCGGCGAAGATGAACGAGCCCTTCAGCACCGAGATCACCAGCAGATCGTGATAGTCGTGGCCGGCGATCTCCTTGGCGAGCTCGAGATTGCGCCGCGCGATCGCCGATGCCGAAAACAGGACTTCGATGTCCTTGCCGCGCACGATGGGCATTGGTGGTCTTCCCCCGGTGATCGCCTATTGGGCGAAAGTAACCAAAATGGTTCTTACGCCGTTCTTAGGCACGTCGAGCCGGCTGGCAAAGCCGAATCTTTCACCGGACGCCAGCACACGGCCGGATGTCCCCAACGTATAGCGGGTTGTGCGCCCGTCATTGCCGGTCACCCGGATTTCGAGCGGCGGCAGTTGCACTGGTTTCGCACCGTCATTGGCGGCCTCGCCATCGACGTACAGCGCGGGGCTCGCCCCGGAGGCATCGACGCGTGACGTGACGCCTGAAATGCTGAGCGCCGACACCTGCGCGCCGGACAGGAACGGCACCTGGCGCACCAGCGCGTGCCCGCCGGAAACCCAGAAGGCGGCCAACGCGGCGCCGATGCCAGCGATCCAGAAGATCGGCCCGCCGCGCAAGGCCGGCGGCCGTTCCGTCGCGGCCTCGGGCTTGCGCAACATGTCCATGCCCTTGATGGGCGGTGTGACGATCGCGCGCGGCGGCGGCGAAACGCTTTCCATGGCGGGGACAAGACGCGGCATCACCACGTAGTCGGCATCGACGATGTCGGCAGCCGAACCACGCATGAACCGGTCCGTAGCGGCAATTGCCGCCGGATCGGTCATGATTTCGCCGGAAACCGGGCGCGCGGTTCGATCGTCAGCCATCATGGCCCCAGCATTGCAGCACGTGTTCGCTTTTCGTTTCTTTTGCGTAAACACAAATGGTTAACGCTTCCCCACCGGAGCCCTCGTGACGAGCCGAAACAACTCAGGAATTAACCGCCGGTTAACCATGCCGGCCGATGGTCTTTACCCAGAACAGGCCGGCTTGCTGCCGCCAAGAAATTCAGGTCGTCGAAATTGATTCGTTTCGAAAATGTCGGCCTCCGCTATGGCATGGGTCCGGAAATCCTCCGCGACATCTCCCTGCACATCCCGGAGCGCTCCTTCCAGTTCCTCAGCGGCCCTTCGGGCGCCGGCAAGACGACCTTGTTGCGCCTGCTGTTCATGTCGCTGAAGCCGACGCGCGGGCTGATCACCATCTTCGGCAAGGATCGCTCGCGCATCTCGCGTACCGAACTGCCGCATCTGCGCCGCCGCATCGGCGTGGTGTTCCAGGATTTTCGCCTGCTCGACCACATGACCACCTACGAGAACGTCGCGCTGCCGTTGCGCGTACGCGGGCGCGAGGAGGCGAGCTACCGCACCGATGTCACCGAATTGTTGAAGTGGGTCGGGCTGGGCGAACGCATGCATGTGCTGCCGCCGGTTCTGTCCGGCGGCGAGAAACAGCGCGCCGCGATCGCGCGGGCGCTGATCGAGCAGCCGGAAATCCTGCTGGCCGACGAGCCGACCGGCAATGTCGATCCGCCGCTGGCGCGACGTCTGCTGCGGCTGTTCATCGAGCTCAACCGTCTGGGCACCGCCGTGGTGATCGCCACCCACGACCTCGGCCTGATGGAACAGGTCGACGCGCGCCGCATGATCCTGGCCGGCGGAAGGCTGGACATCTATGACTGAGCTGTCCGCCGACCATCTTGTGGAACGAGAGCAGGACGCCGAGGCGACCGAGGCAAAGCCGCGCGCCCAGCGCAGGATGGCGCCGATCGTGCCGGCGCAGAACATAGCCGGCCGGGCGCTGGTGCTGGTCATCGCCATCATGACCTTCCTGTCCTGCCTGACCTTCGGCGCGGTGACGCTGGTGCGCGACACGGCTTCCGTCTGGGAGAACCAGATTTCGCGCGAGGCGACGATCCAGATCAAGCCGGTCGACGGCCTCGACATGGAGGCAGCCCTTGCCCAGGCCTCGCAGATCGCCGGCGAGTTTCCCGGCGTCAAGGCGACCCGGATCATCGATCGCGAAGCGACCGCGCGGCTCCTGGAGCCGTGGCTGGGCTCTGGCCTCAACATCGACGAGCTGCCGGTGCCGCGCCTGATCATCGTCACCATCGACGAGAACAGCCCGCCTGATTTCGCCGCCATGCGCGCCGCGATCACGCCGAAACTGCCGAGTGCATCGCTCGACGATCACCGCACCTGGGTCGACCGGCTGGTCGCCATGGCCCGCACCACGGTGACCATCGGCATCGCCGTGCTGGCGCTGATGCTGTCGGCGACGGTGCTGACGGTGGTGTTCGCCACACGCGGCGCCATGGCCGGCAACGGCCACATCATCGAGGTGCTGCATTTCGTCGGCGCCGAGGCACAATTCATCGCACGCGAATTCCGCCGACATTTCCTGGTGACCGGCATGAAGGGCGCGGCGGCTGGCGGTGCCGCGGCAGTGCTCGTCTTCATCGTCTTTTCCTGTTGGTCGTCGCGCAATATGGCGACGCCGCAGGCCGACCAGGCGACCGCCCTGTTCGGCAATTTCGCAATCGGGTCGGCGGGCTATCTCGGTGTCGTCTTGATGGTGCTGGTGATCGGCGGGCTCACGGCTGCCACGTCCCACGCCACCGTCGTTGCCTATCTCAGCGACATCGAAGTCCGCCAACCGGATGCAGGGTGATCACGGATGGAGAATTCACGTAACGCAAAGTGCGTCTTTTACCTACCCAAGGCCGCATTTCAGGACTAACCATATGGCGATGGACGCGCGGGATTCGACCGGTACGGCTGGACAGATGCCAGTGGTGGTTGCCCGTTCGCATGACCGCCGCACGGTGAGCCGTCTGAGGGCCGTGTTGCGTATATCCGCTCTCTCTGTGCTCGTCCTCGCAACTTTGTTTGCCGGCGGCTTCGGCTGGTTCGCCAACAAGGTCAGCCATCTGACGACGCCGGCCAATCCGGCCAGGGCAGACGCTATCATCGTGCTGACCGGCGGCCAGTCCCGCCTCGACGCCGCGATGGATCTGCTGGCGTCCGGCAAGGGCGAGCGGTTGCTGAT
This sequence comes from Mesorhizobium sp. Root102, assembly GCF_001425625.1. Taxonomy (GTDB): domain Bacteria; phylum Pseudomonadota; class Alphaproteobacteria; order Rhizobiales; family Rhizobiaceae; genus Mesorhizobium. The sequence continues at coordinate 86,062 of NZ_LMCP01000006.1, forward strand.
CAGCGGCGTGCATCCTTCCGCCAGCCGTCGCCAGTTGCAGGCGGCGACCGGTGGCGACAAGCGGCTGTTCTCCTGCTGCGTCGACATCGACCGCGCCGCGCTCGACACGATCGGCAATGCCGAGGAAAGCGCCAAATGGGTCGAGAGCCACGCCTATGGCACAGTGATCCTCGTCACCAACAATTATCATATGCCGCGCAGCCTGCTTGAGATGGGCCGGCTGCTGCATGGCGCCAAGCTCGAGCCCTATCCGGTGGTCAATTCCAACCTCGACAATGGCGGCTGGCTGACCAAGCCGCGGGCGTTGCGCGTGCTGTTCACCGAATACAACAAATATCTGCTGGCGCTCGCACGCGGCATCGTGCCGGTCAAGCCGACGCCCAACGGTATCGCGCTGGCCGAAACCGCTGCCGGCGGCTGAACCATTATTCCCCGGCGGCCGCGCCTGCCCCGGCGGCGGCGCCTGAATTCCCCTTGAGCCGTGCGACCTCCTGTTCGAGGCGCTCGATCCGCTTATCTCGCTCGCCGAGTGCGGCCGCCACGTCGGCCGCCTCGAACCGTTGCGGGATATGCTGAGGACAATTGGCATCCCAGGCCGAGACCGTGAACAGGATGACCTGCTCGGGGCGCGCCTTGTAATCCTGTGGCATCAGCTTCGCCATCAACTCGGCATCGTTCTCGACGACGCGCGCCGTGCCCCAGAGCTTGATGCGCTGGCGGTGCATATAGTCGATGAGGAACAGGAAGGCCTGCGGGTTGTCGGCCAGATTGCCCTGCGTGATGAACTGCCGGTTGCCAGCAAAATCCGCGAAGCCGATCATGTTTTCATCCAGTACCTTGAGGAAGCCGGCGGGTCCACCGCGATGCTGGATGTAGGGCTGGCCCTCGCCATTGGCCGTCGACAGGAAGACGCTGGTCTGCATCTCGATGAAGGCAGCAAGGTCAGGGGTGACGACAGCTTGCCAGCCGCCACGCTCCTCGACGCGGGCATAGGATTGGCGCGAGCCCTTGCGGGCCTGGATCGCCTTGACCGTCGGCGTGAAGGCGACGTCGCTGGTGAAAGCATGCGCGTTCATCGAAACCTCCTTGCCCGGAACAGGGCCTACGATGGTTCACGCAATTCCGGACGGAAAACCCGTTTCACATTTTTCCTGGAATTGTTCTAAAGCCCGAGTTCAGACAGTGTTGGGTGATCGTCCGGACGGCGGCCGAGCGGCCAATGATACTTACGATCAGCCTCGCCGATCGGCAGGTCGTTGATGCTGGCGATGCGCAGGCGCATCAGCCCGTGTTCGTCGAATTCCCAATTCTCATTGCCATAACTGCGGAACCATGAACCGCTGTCGTCGCGCCATTCATAGGCGAAGCGCACGGCGATGCGATTGCCGTGGAAAGCCCAGATCTCCTTGATCAGCCGGTAGTCGAGTTCCCTGCTCCATTTTCGCGTCAGGAAAGCCTGGATGGCATCGCGGCCTTGCAGGAATTCGGCACGGTTGCGCCAGCGGCTGTCCGTCGTATAGGCAAGCGCGACCCGTGCCGGGTCGCGCGAGTTCCAGGCATCCTCGGCCATGCGCACCTTCTGCGCTGCGGTCTCGGCGGTGAACGGCGGCAGTGGCGGGCGGGCTTCGGACATGACAACTCCTTTACGAGGCCATGCTACAGGCAGGCCGACAGACGCGATATAATGCCTTCCATCATTCAAATGCAGATGACATATTCGTAACCTGTCCTTCCATTTTCTGGAAGAAATTATAGATCGCCTCGAAGCCATGTCGCTCTTTCCCCACGCGTGAAGGAGCGATTGGCGCGACTGATGTAGCGGAACCGGACCGGTCACCGATCGACGGATCGCTCTCTTCGCCGTTCAGAGTGCCCGGAGGCCATTTCCTTTTTCCCCGTGCTTGGTGTAACCAACGCACACCTCCTCACCGGGCCTCCCCAATGCTCTATGTCCGATCGCTGACGTTCAATTTCGTCTTCTACGTCAACCTGATCGTCCAGATGATCCTCTGGACCCCCTATTATTTCCTGTCGCCCCGTCACCGCGCCTGGTTCGTGCCCAAATTCTGGTCGCGCACCTCGATGTGGCTCTATGGCAAGATCGCCGGAACGAAGAGCGACATCACCGGCCAGGAAAACCTGCCCGAAGGCTCCTTCATCCTGGCGCCCAAGCACCAGTCGTTCTGGGACGCGATCGCCTTCTTCCCCTTCCTTCAGGACCCACTCTACATCCTCAAGCGCGAGCTGACCTGGATCCCGTTCTTTGGCTGGTACATCATGAAGATGCGCATGATCCCGGTTCATCGCGGCAGCCGTTCGAAGGCGCTGAAGGCCGTGGTCGCCGCGACCAAGGAGGAGATGGCGCGCAATCCCCGCCAGTTGATCATCTATCCCGAGGGCACGCGCCGTGCGCCGGGCGACGAACCGGCCTACAAATACGGCATCGTCGAAATCTATGCACAGCTTGGCGTCCCGGTGGTGCCGGTCGCCCATGTCGCCGGTCTCTATTGGCCGCGCCGCAAATTCCTGCGCTATCCCGGCACCATCAAGGCGCGCTTCCTGCCGCCGATTCCACCGGGACTGGGCAAGGAAGAATTCATGGCCCGGCTGATCGGTGAAACCGAGGCCGCCTGCGACCAGTTCCTGATTGATGCGGCGCGCGGCCCGAACCCACCTGCCTTGCCGCCGACGGCGGTGAAAAGGCTGCAAGAGTTGGATGCGGCTGCAAGAACCAAAGTCTGAACCGGAAGTCTCCGGCCGGCAGGTCTCAGCCGAACACGGCCAGCGCGGTGGTCAACACCAGCGTCGCGGCAAAGACCAGATTGATGATCCGCGAGGCCGCCGGCCGGCGCAGGAAGCGCGCGAACGCTGCCCCCGCGACAAGCCACAGAGCATGGATGGCAACGATCATCAGGGCGAGAACCGCCAGATTCAGCCACAGACCAAGCTCAGCAGCGTCCAGTTTCGACGAAGCACCGGCGAACACGGCGGCGATCGCCACATAGGCCTTTGGATTGGCGATCGCGAGAAGAAACCCGGCCAGCCATGTTGGACGCGAAGCCCCGGCGGCGCGCGTCGCCAGCGGCGGCGCCGTCGCGATCTTGAAGGCGAGATAGAGGATGTAGGCCGTGGAAGCGACAGCCAGCAACGGCGCTAGCTTCGGCACCGACATCAGCACCGCCATGACCCCGGTCGCGACGACCAAAAGCACGGTGATCGTGCCCAGGATGATGCCCCAGGCATAGCCCAGCGAGTGGCGCAAACCACAGGCCGCACCGACCGCGGTGACGCTTATCGTTGCCGGTCCCGGGCTGCCCATGACGACGGCCGAGGCAAGCACCAGCGCGAGCAGCTGACGCCAAAGGTCCGGCTGCAAAAGAAGCGGCTCAGTCATCTCACCCTCTGCCTTGCCCCGTGCAAAGGGACGGTATGGCAAGGCAAGAGGGTCGTCTTGGACGTTCGTGCGAGGAGCGGCCGCCGAAAACGTTAGCCGCTCGCTTTGTCGAGTTCGGCCATGTCGGCGGCGCTCAGTTTCAGCGACGCCGCCTTGATCAGGCTGTCCATCTGCTCGGGTTTGGTGGCGCTAGCGATCGGCGCGGTGACGCCTGGCCGTGCGATAACCCAGGCAAGCGCCACCTCAGCCTGCTTGACCGAATGCCTGGCAGACACCGCATCAAGCGCTGCAAGGATGCGCATGCCGCGCGCATTGAGGTAGTCTTTCACCCCACCGCCACGCGGGCTTTGGCCGAGATCGGCCTCGCTGCGGTATTTGCCGCTGAGAAAACCCTTGGCCAGGCTGAAATAGGTAATGACGCCAATGTCTTCGGCCACGCACAGATCGCGCAGCGGGCCGTCAAAGGACGAGCGATCGTAGAGATTGTATTCCGGCTGCAGCACCTCGTAGCGCGGCAGGCTGCGCAGGCTGGCCACATCGAGCGCGGCACGCAACTGGCCGGCATCGAGGTTCGAGCAGCCAGCATAGCGGATCTTGCCCTTGGCGAGCAGCTTCTCGTAAGCGCCGAGCGTTTCCTCATAGGGCGTCGTCGGGTCTGGCCAATGTGACAGATAGAGGTCGATGACATCGGTCCGGAGCCGCTTCAGCGATGCGTCGACGGCCTTTTCGATGTATGCGGCGGACAGGTCCTTGTGCCCCTGCCCCATATCCGAACCGACCTTGGTGATCACCACGACCTTGTCACGATTGCCACGGTCTTTCATCCACTTACCGATGATGGTTTCCGACTCACCGCCCTTGTGACCGGAGACCCAGCGCGAATAAGCGTCCGCCGTATCGACGGCATTGAGGCCGGCGCCGACGAAACGGTCGAGCAGGTCGAACGAGGTTTTCTCGTCGGCGGTCCAGCCGAAGACGTTGCCGCCCAGGACCAGCGGCGCGATGGACAGGTCGGTACGACCGAGGCGGCGTTTCTGCAAGGCGGATCTCCGGGATGATTGGGGCGGACGAATGGCGACCGCGCGCTGAGGTTCGTGGTCTAACCTAGGTCTTGCCTGATCGAGGTCAAAGGCCTGGCCGGCTTTTTCCGCAGAGCCAGCTTCACAAAGGCGCGACCTGCCTGGCGACATCCTCCAGCCAGTGGTCGCGGATGCCCAGCGCCTCGAGATGCTCCAGCGTGCTGAGCACATAGTCCTCGTTGTTGCCGGACTGGCCGACCGCGCCGCGCACCACGGCCGCCGCATCCGCCGCATCGAGTGCGCCGGCATATTGCTCATGCTGGCGGTCGACGATGTAGGCTACAGCGTCGACTGTGCTACCGCCGTCTAGGCGAATCTTGAGCAAGCGCTCGAGATAGACGTTGGTGACCAGCTCGCGCTCGCGCAGATAGGTGATGGCCTCGTCGCGCAAGTCGCCGGGAACGCGGAACGCCAGGCCGATGCAGGAGCCGCCGCGGTCGAGGCCGAGCACCAGCCCCGGTCGTTCACGCGTGCCGCGATGCACGAAGGAATAGACGCAGAGCGACCGGCGGTAGCCATGCAGGCGAGCGCGTTGGGTCTCGACATGCGCGAAACCCGGCCGCCAGATCAGCGAACCATAGCCAAACACCCAAAAATCGCCCATATCGCCGCGCCTGATTGCAAAAGATGCCAACACCGCACCGGGACCGATGTTTTTTCTGCCCGTCCCGTCTAACTATTCGTCTCTGTCTACCTATCGTTGGCGGAATCGACTGTCCGTCCGCAACACCCATGCGTTAACGAGAGCCAAAGCATGACGTCAAGTGACGAACGCCAGCCGAGTAACCGTCGCCGCCTGTTGTGGCTTGCCGCGTTCATCGTTGTGCTGTTTGCCATCTACAGCGGCGGCTGGTTCTATCTGGCCGACCGCGTCAGGAATGAGGCCGACAAGGCGGTTGCCACGCTCAACAAGACCGGTGTCGAAGCCGGCTGCGCCAATCTGCAAGTCAGCGGCTATCCCCTGAGCTTTACCGTCTCCTGCGACAACCTGGCCTACGAGGACGATGCCAGGAACATCGCCGCTTCGGCCGGTAGCTTCAACGCGGCCGCCCAGATCATCCGGCCTCTGTCACCGGTTGCCAATCTGCGCGGTCCGCTCAGGACCTCCGTTCCGGACATGGTGCCGCTCTGGATCGACTGGGACAATCTGCAAGCCAACGTCAAATTGTGGTGGCCGCTGCCGCGGCGGATTTCTCTGGAAGCGGAGGGCCTGTCCGGCCAGACCGATCCGGCCGACGACACCGATCCGGTGCAACTGTTCAGCGCCGGCAAGGCATCAGGTCAGTTGCAGCCGAATGGCAAGGACATTGACTATATCGGCAGTTTTGGCGATCTGGAGATCGATCCCAATGCGATCGGCGGGCGCGTGCTGCCGGCGCTCGACGTCAGCGGCGACGTCACGCTAAAGAACGGCGTCGCGCTGATCGGCACGCAGGTGAAGAGCCTGCGCGGCCAGGCGATCGAAATCCGCAGCCTCGACCTGTCGTCGGGGACGGCGCGCATCACTGTTTCGGGACCGCTCTCGGTCGATGCCGAGGGCCTGATCAACGCCAATCTGATGATCAGGCTGAAGGACCCGAAGGCGGTGGCGGCCATCCTGGGCGCCGCCATAACGGAGCAGAAAAGCCAGATCGAGCAGGGCTTTGCCGCCCTGGCGGTGCTCGGCAACGAACCGTCGATGCCGCTGAAGGTGGTCAAGGGCAAGGCCTCGCTCGGCTTCATTCCGCTGGGCAAGATCAAGCCGGTGGAATAGCGCTGCCATGGCAAGACCCGTGAAGCTGCTGAGCGTTGGCGCACTGACGCTGGACACCATCCTGCGTGTCGAGACATTGCCCGTGCATCAGGGCAAGTTCATCGCCTCCGATGGAGTCCAGATCGCCTCGGGCATGGCCACGAGCGCTGCCTGCGCAGCCCACCGCCTGGGCGCCGATGTATCGCTGTGGGCGAGTGCCGGCGACGATACCGTCGCCGACCAGCTCATCGCCGGCATCGAGGCCGAAGGCGTCGATTGCACCTTTGTGCGCCGCGTCAGAGGCGCGAGCTCGGCGCTGGCCTCGATCCTGGTCGACGCGCATGGCGAGCGCATCATCGTGCCGTTCTATGACAGGCTTGCCCAGGCCGATCCCGAAGCCTTGCCGGTCGCTAACCTCATGGCATTCGACGCCGTACTGGTCGATGTCCGCTGGCCGGGTGCGGCGGCACTTGCCCTGAAGGCGGCGCGGACCGGTGGCCGTCCGGCGATCCTCGATGCCGACACCGCGCCGCTGGAGGTCCTGGAACAGCTGTTGCCGCTCGCCACGCACATCGTCGCTTCGGAGCCGGCGGCGCGCATTGTCTGCGGCCAGGCGCTCGATCCGGAAACGGCTTGCGCCGATCTCGCCAGCCGCACTGACGCCTTTGTCGCGGTGACCGGCGGCGCGGCGGGGAGTTGGTGGCACGACCGTTCCGCAGGCTGTGTGCGCCATGTCGCGGCGCCGAGGATCAACGCGGTGGATACGCTCGCCGCCGGCGATGTCTTTCATGGCGCCTTCGCCGTCGGGCTGGCGGAAGCCATGCCGGTCGAGCAGGCTTTGCGCTTTGCCAGTGCGGCCGCCGCGCTCAAATGCCTGCGCTTCGGCGGCAGGCTGGGCGCGCCGAACCGCGCCGAGACTCTGGCCATGGTTGCCGCGACCTGGCCTGCCTGAAACAGTTCAGCTCTTGGCCGGGTGCTCTACCGCCTGCCGGCCAAAATCGGGCACGTCGATGTCCTGGCCGGCCTCGATGATCGAGCGGCGCACGGCGCGGGTGCGGGTGAACAGGTCGAAGAGTTTTTCGCCATCGCCCCAGCGGATCGCGCGCTGCAGCGACGCCAGATCTTCCGAGAACCGCGCCAGCATTTCGAGGATGGCGTCCTTGTTGTGCAGGCACACATCGCGCCACATGGTCGGGTCGGAAGCGGCAAGGCGGGTGAAGTCGCGAAAGCCGGAAGCGGAATATTTGATTACTTCGGACTTGGTCACCGACTGCAGGTCATCGGCGGTGCCGACGATGTTGTAGGCGATGATGTGCGGCAGGTGCGAGACGATGGCCAGCGTCATGTCGTGATGCTGGGGATCCATCGTGTCGATGTTGGCGCCGCAGCGGCGCCAGAATTCCGACAGCCTTTCCAGCGCATCCGGGTCGGTGTCGGGCAGCGGTGTGAAGATGCACCAGCGATTGTCGAACAGGTCGGCGAAACCGGCATCGGGGCCGGATTTTTCCGTGCCCGCCAGTGGGTGGCCGGGAATGAAATGGACGCCGGCTGGCACATAAGGCTGCATCTGCGCGATGACCGATGCCTTGGTCGAGCCGACATCGGTAAGGATCGCACCCTTCTTCAGCGCCGGCGCGATTTCCTCGGCCACCGCGCCGGATGAGCCGACCGGCACCGAGACGATGACCAGATCGGCATCGCGGACCGCCTCTCTTGCATCCGTGGTGTAGGAGGAGCCGAGCCCAAGCTCCTCTGCCCGCGCCAGCGTCGCCGCACTACGGGTCGAGATGACTACGTGACGGGCCAGACCCTCGCGGCGGATGACGCGGGCCAGCGACGAGCCGATCAGGCCGATGCCGACCAGCGCGATCTTCTCAAACATCGGTGATGTCATGGTGTTCTAGCTTTTCAGGAATATCGTGAGAGCGGCGACAACGCCGCGATTGGCCTCTTCGGTGCCGACGGTCATGCGCAGCGCGTTGGGAAAGCCATAGCCGGAAACGCGCCGCAATATATAGCCGCGCGCCGTCAGATAGTCGTCCGCCGCCGCTGCGGAATGTTTCTCATCCTCGGGAAAATGAATGAGGATGAAATTGCCCACGCTGGGCGTCACCCGCAACCCGAGCCCGGCCATCTGTTCGCTCAGCCAGGCCAGCCAGGTTTCGTTGTGCGCCACGCTGCGCTCGACATGGGCGCGGTCGCGGATCGCGGCGATGCCGGCTTCGATCGCCGTCGCATTGACGTTGAAGGGGCCACGCACGCGGTTGATGGCGTCGACGATGTGCATCGGCGCGTACATCCAGCCGATCCGCGCTCCACCAAGGCCTATCTTGGAGAAGGTTCGGGTCATCACCACGTTCTCGGCGCTGCCGACCAGCTCGATGCCGGCTTCGTAGTCGTTGCGCCGAACATATTCGGCATAGGCCGCGTCGAGCACCAGAAGCACGTTCTTCGGCAGTGCGGCATGGAGGCGCCGCACCTCCTGGAACGGCACATAGGTGCCGGTCGGGTTGTTGGGATTGGCGAGGAACACGATCTTGGTGCGCGGCGTGACGGCGGCCAGGATGGCGTCGATATCAGCGCGCTCGTCTTTTTCCTTGATCGTCACCGGAACGGCGCCAGCCGACTGGATGTAGATCTTGTAGACCATGAAGGCGTGTTCGGTGATGACGGCCTCGTCGCCGGGCGCCAGATAGGTCTGCGCCAGCAGGCCGAGGATCTCGTCGGAACCGTTGGAACAGATAATGTTGGCTGGGTTGAGGCCATGCACCTCGGCGATCGCTTCGCGTAGCCGCCTGGCGGTGCCGTCGGGATAGATGTCGAGCTTGCCGGCAATCTCGCGCGCGGCTTCGATCGCCTTCGGCGACGGACCTAGCGGATTCTCGTTCGAGGACAACTTGTAGACCTTGGCGACGCCGACGGGTGCCGTGCTCTTGCCCGGCACATAGGCGTCGATGTCCATGATGCCCGCGCGTGGGGTTGGACGTGCCTTGTCCGGTATCTGGTTCATGTCGCAAAAATCCGTCGAGAGCGCTTCCTGAGGGAAGCCGCAGCGGAAATACAAGCCGTGGCCCGCAATGTCGAGAGGTGACAGCCTCCGGACCAAGGCGGGCCGTTGACGCCGGCGCGCCACAGCCCTAGAAAGGGTACAAACACCCGTGGTGATTTGGCCGGTCGGCTTGCAGCCACGTTAAACAACTTGCTAAAGGGCCGTTTGCATCCTGTAACCGGCTTTGCGACTGCAATGCCGGTTTTTTGTTGTCCGCGCCGGCCGGACACCCACATCGGCATCGATTTTCGAAAAGCACGGTGCGTGGATTCAAAGTGTGAGATGGATGTCATGGCCGTTCTGCGCGCCCGCAAAACCAACAACGAGGCCGACCAGCCGTCGAGCCCGGTTTTGCGTTTTGGGTCCGACAAGCCGCTCAAGCTGGACGCCGGCACGCTGCTGTCGCCGTTCCAGATCGCCTACCAGACCTACGGCACGCTGAACGATGCTCGCTCCAACGCCATCCTCGTCTGCCACGCACTGACCGGCGACCAGCACGTCGCCAGCACCAATCCGGTGACCGGCAAGCCGGGCTGGTGGGAGGTGCTGATCGGCCCCGGCAAGATCATCGACACCAACCGCTTCTTCGTCATCTGCTCCAACGTCATCGGCGGTTGTCTGGGGTCCACCGGACCTGCCTCGACCAATCCCGCCACCGGCAAGCCCTATGGGCTCGACCTGCCGATCATCACCATCCGTGACATGGTGCGCGCGCAGCAGATGCTGATCGACCATTTCGGCATCGAGAAACTGTTTTGCGTGCTCGGCGGCTCGATGGGCGGCATGCAGGTGCTGGAATGGGCGTCGAGCTATCCGGAGCGCGTCTTCTCGGCGCTGCCGATCGCCACCGGCGCGCGCCATTCCTCGCAGAACATCGCCTTCCACGAGGTCGGCCGGCAAGCCGTCATGGCCGATCCGGACTGGCATGGCGGCAAATATTTCGAGCACGGCAAACGCCCGGAAAAGGGCCTGGCGGTGGCGCGCATGGCCGCCCACATCACCTATCTGTCGGAAGCCGCCCTGCACCGGAAATTCGGCCGCAATCTGCAGGATCGCGAAGCGCTGACCTTCGGCTTCGATGCCGACTTCCAGATCGAAAGCTATCTGCGCCACCAGGGCATGACCTTCGTCGACCGCTTCGACGCCAATTCCTACCTCTACATGACGCGGTCGATGGACTATTTCGACCTCGCCGCCGACCATGGCGGCCGGCTGGCCGACGCCTTCGCCGGCACCAAAACCCGCTTCTGCCTGGTGTCCTTCACCTCGGACTGGCTGTTCCCCACCGAGGAGAGCCGCTCGATCGTGCATGCGCTCAACGCGGCCGGCGCATCGGTATCCTTCGTCGAGATCGAGACCGACCGCGGCCACGATGCCTTCCTGCTCGACGAGCCGGAACTGTTTGCGGCCATCAACGGCTTCATCGGCTCGGCGGCCCGGGCGAGAGGACTCACATCATGAGTGTCAACCGCGACCAGCGCGTCGACCTCGAGGTCGTCGCCAACCTCATCCCGCCACAGTCGCGCGTCCTTGATGTCGGTTCGGGCGACGGCTCGCTGCTCGAGCTGCTTCAGGACACCAAGCAGGTCGACGGCCGTGGGCTTGAGCTGTCGCAGCGCGGCGTCAACGAATGTGTGGCGCGCGGCCTGTCGGTCATACAGGGCGATGCCGACAAGGACCTCGAATTCTATCCCGACAAGGGTTTTGACTTCGTTGTCCTGTCGCAGACGCTGCAGGCCACACGCAACCCGAAGCTGGTGCTCGACGAATTGCTCAGGATCGGCAACCGCGCCATCGTGTCCTTCCCCAATTTCGGTCATTGGAGGGTGCGCCTGTCGCTGTTCATCCAGGGGCGCATGCCGGTGACCAAGGACCTGCCCTATTCCTGGTACGACACGCCCAACATCCACTTCTGCACCATCCGCGACTTCGTCAATTTGTGCGACGAACTCGGCGCGACCGTGGAGAAGGCGACGGCGCTCGACGCCAATGGCCAGAAGATCGGCCTGTCGATGCCGTGGTGGTTCTGGAACTTCTTCGGCCAGCAGGCGGTGTTCTTGCTGAAGCGGTAGTAGCCGCTCGCTATTTCAGGACATCCGTGGCCTTGTGCTGATGTTCGACGCCGTCGGCGAACACCACATCGGCCTCCGAATTGTCCGTGCGCAGCGCCAGTATCGCCTGGTAGGCTGATGAATTGTACCAGCCATGCACGTGCTGCCTGTCGGGGAATTCGATGATGATCAGATGGCCAGGCCAGTTGTTCTCGATCACCTCCACATCGCCGCCATGAACCAGAAAACGGCCGCCGAAAGGTTCCAGCGTGGCATCGATCTTGTGCAGATATTCGATGATCTGCGGACCCATTGTGGCTTGGCGCATATGGGCGACGGCGTAAGCGGTCATGACTGAATTCCCCTTTCAATCGAAGCCGCGTTGCGGGCCTCGCAAGGGCAATCTGACCAAACGTCGAGCGCGAAGCGATTACGTCTGAAGTAATGGTATACATGCTATCGTATGGCAGCCGGCCGATTTCCGCTGGTGATTCGCAAACGCCCAGTCTGGCAATGCTGTTGCAATTGGAACGCTAACATCGGGAATTCGTTATCTCGCGTGAGTTGAGTGCTGGCACAGTGCGTGACACAGGAAACTGTTTTTTTGTAGCGTCGCGTCGAAGATGATGACCGGAAAGGAAAGTCGGATCCATTCGACCGTTCTGAAAATCGAAAAGTCCTGGATAGACACGCAACCCCGCGCAGGAAACGGCTGACACGACATGGCCGGGATCGATCCAACACCTCTCATCACGGTCATAACGCCGACTCACAATCGGCGCGAAACGGTATTGCGCGCCGTGGAAAGCGTGCTGTCCCAGGGCATGCCGAGGCTCGAGCATATTGTTGTCGATGACGGCTCGACCGATGGAACCGAGGCGGCGCTCGCCCGCATTCAAGACCCGCGGCTGATCTATGTCGGGGCGAAATGGCGAGGCGCCAACGCCGCCAGGAATGCCGGCATCGAGCGGGCGCGGGCGCCCGTCGTGACATTTCTCGATTCGGACGACGTCTACCTGCCGCACCGGCTTGAACAGACCCTGGCCTGGTTCGATGACAATCCCGCACTTCAGGTGCTGATCAGCTCTTTTGTCTCCCTGAAGGGCAACCGCGCCACCAACTGCATCAACCACGATGCATTCGTCAGCCCAACAATGCTGGAGCGGACACTGGTCGCGCAGACGATCTTCATTGCCGGCTCCGCGATAACGGCTCGCCGCGAGGCCTTGCTTGGCATTGGCGGCTATGACAGCGACATCACCCGGATGCAGGACCGGGAATTGCTGCTGCGGCTTGCCCGCCGCCATGGCGCTCAATTGTCCGAGGATATCGACTGGACGAAATACAATTCGGAGAACTCGATTTCGGGCCGCCGTGACGGTTATGTCGAAGCCTATGCGAACCTGATGGGCAAACACCCGCACATTGCCCACGCCTACCCGCATATTCCGCCCTACATGATCTCGCGGCAGATCATTGCCGATATTCTCAGAGGCCGGATGCCAGAGGCATTCAAGGGCTACATGGCCAATCGCTCGTCGAAAGCGCTCGGCTACTCACTACCTGAGCTGATGCACGGTTATGTCCATGGCCGACGCTGGCGCCGCGATCTCTACAATGAGTTTCGCGACAAGTTTGGCGCCCGGCCGGCCTAAATTCGGCAAGACTCACCGGTCGAGTTCCGGAAAATACGGATCGGACAGGAACCGCCTGTCCCGCTCGCCTTGCAGACAATCGATCGGCGCGGCGGCGTCGACGGAAATGACCCTGTCCTGAATGCCGCTCACTTCGAGGATCAGCTTGCGCCGGATGGCTGTCGAGAATTCAGTGGCCGCATAGATCGGCAACACGAAGGAACCGGGCCCTCCGGTCACGCATTGCGCATAATACTGGTCGAGATGGCTGAAGGTTGGCGAAGGGCTGATCAGGATCGGCAACCCGTTGATGACGATGCCTTTTGCGGTCGCCGCATCACGCGTGGCGGTGACCGGCGGCCCGATATTGTTCGGGCCGTCGCCGGAAATATCGATGACGCTGCGTTCGCCATCGAAAGAAGTGCGATCGAAAAGCTCGGCGCCGAAAGCCAGCGCACCGGAAATCGAGGTGCCGCGGAAGCTCCGGAACGGGCGGGCCGCGACCTTGTCGGCAAAGCTGTTGGCGCTCTCGGCGCTGTCGATGATCTGCCAGCCGATGACCGCGTCGTCGCGCACCGTGCCGGCCCATTCGAAATAGGTGAGCGCGATGCGGCCCGTGGCGCCGGCGCGGACAGCCCGGATGAAGTCGGGATGCCTCAGCGCTTCGACATAACCGGCGCGCTGCAGGGCGAACTCCTTCTCGTCCATCGACAGCGAGATGTCGACCGCCAGCACCAGTTCGACGTCGACGGCCAGCGCATCCGTCGGCGAGGCGGCGGGCGCGGCCTGGGCGCAGGCAAGACAGGCAAGCAGGCGCAGAGCATCAAGCATGTCCGTCGCCAAGGTTGTTTCTCCCGAACAGCTTCCCTCGCGATCACGGCAAAATAAAGCTTGGCATCAGCAAGCCGATATCGGCCTATGTCTTGCGGCGAGCGGCGATTGGCGGCGGTTCGATCGCGCCGGCCCTGACGCGGGCGGGCTTCAGCGCCGGTGCACCGGAATCCTTGACGATCGTCAACGCGCGCGGAAAGAATTGATTGTTGTGCAGGCCGCGCCCAATGTTGAGGATCGCGGTCCCCGGTAAACGCTTTTCGAGCATCGACAGCACGCGTCTTAGCGACGGCCCGTCGAACGCATCCAGCGCTTCGTCGATGATCACCCATTTCGGCTGCCGCAAGGCGAGCCTGGCGAAGGCCACCGAGCGCTGTTCGTCATCGCCCAGTTCGTGGTCCCAGCGCCCGGCGCGGTCGAGCGACGAAGACAGTCGCTCAAGACCGACCTCGGCAAGCACCTCCGAAATGTCGGCATCGCTCGCCGGCGCAACTCCGTTCGGGTGGTCGAGGACCTCGCGCAACGTGCCGACCGGAAAATAGGGGACGCGCGGCACGAAAATGGGGGTTTCGCCCGCCGGCAGGCCGATCCGTCCGCTTCCCCATGGCCACAGGCCGGCAATGGCGCGGAAGAACAGCGTCTTGCCGGCGCCCCTGTCGCCGGTGATCATGACGCGCTCGCCGGGACGGATTTCGACATGCTGGTCGGCGAGCTTGGTGCAGCCCCCCGGCGAAGCCACTTCGAGCGTCTCGAAAGTCAGGCTGCCGTTGGCGTTTTCGCCGAAGGCGATGCGCCTTTCCGTGTCGTGCAACACATCGGTTTCGTCGAGCGCAATGCGGAAATCGGCGACGCGCATTAGCGTGGCGCGCCAATCGGCGATGCTGCCGATGTTGTTGATGAACCAGCGCAGGGACGAGTGGACCTGGTTGAATGCACCGACCGCCATCATCAGCCCGCCAAAGCTGATATCCCCTGCGAAATAGACCGGCGAGGCGACCAGGATGGGTGCCACGACGGTGATCCAGCCATAGGTGTCGGTCACCCAGGAGAGGTTGATCTGGGCGGTGTAGATGCGCCGCATGGCGCCCAGCACCGTGCCGAGGTCGAGTTCAAGCCGCCGCCTGGCGTCGGCCTCGCCATGATACAGCGCAATGGCATCGACGTTCTCGTTGACGCGCACCATCGAGGAGCGCAGCTCGGCTTCGCGTGTGTAGCGGTCGCTGTTCAGGCGGATGAGCGGGCGCCCGACCAGCCAGCTCAGCCAGGAGGCGATGCCGGCATAGAGGATGGCGGCCCAGACCATGTAGCCCGGTATGGCGAGCGACGTTCCGCCGATGTGGAACACGAAGCCCGAGGACAGCTGCCACAGCACGCCGACGAAGGACACGAGCAGTATGCACGACTGCAGCAGGCCGACGCCGAGATCGGTCGACAGGTCGGAAAGATGCGCGGCGTCCTGCTGCATGCGCTGGTCTGGATTGACGCCGATGGCGCCGGCATTGGCCAGCCGGAAGGCGCGCGCCGGCCGCATCCACTGGTCGATCAGGTCCAGCGTCAGCGCCTCGCGCAGCTTGAGCCTGATCATCTGGTTGAGCCAGGTCTGGCCGATATTGAGCACCAGCAGCCCGCCGGCGATCATGGCGAAGACGAGGAGCTGGTGCACGAAGGCCGTCATGTCACGGCGCGCGAGCGCATCGTAGAAAGGCTGATTCCAGCGATTGAGCAGAACCTGGCCGATCGACGTTGCTATGATCACGGCCATGATACCGACGGATGTCCAGAGCAACCACTTGCGAACCGGCGATCCCGCCAGCGCCCGCCTGATCGTCGCCACCTGATCGCTCAGGGCACTGGCTTCGACCGCCACGGCAACCGGCTGAGCGGCGGCGGCATTGTCCGATTGATCAGCCATAGCCGAGGTCCTTGCGTTCAGTGCCGAAACCGGTTGGGGAGACTTGAAGGCATCCGTCGTGTCCACTTGCGACAGGTAGGCAGGGAGACGACGCCAGGCACTGTTGCCGTGATCACGAAGCCGTCACCCGCGCAACCGATGGCTTGGTGTCCCCGGCCCCATTGCGACGGCCAAGTCGGGTGGCGCCATGCGGCGACAGCACCGGCACGAAGACACGGCGCGAGGCGCGCTGGACGACCGGCACACCTTGATAGAGCCGCTTCTGTGCCTCGACGACGATGACCCCGGAAAAGATCGGCCACAGTCGCCGGCCGGCGCGTTCCAGCACATTGTGGAACCGCATCATGAAACGGCGCCGCGATGGCGGGAAGAACAGCGCATCGGACCAGGCGGCAGGTGTGAAATTCGCCTCGCGCAGCAGTTCGGTGAGCTGGCCACGCGAAAAAGGCCGGCCATTGCCGAACGGCGTGTGCTCGAAGCGCGCCCAGACACCGCGCCGGTTGGGCACGACGATGACCACGCGGCCGGCCGGCGACAGCACACGCCAGATCTCGTTCAGCGTCTCCCGCGGGTTCTCGACATGTTCGAGCGAATGGACGAGCAGCATGCGGTCGATGCAGGAATCGACCAGCGGCAGTTCCTCGTCGAAGACCAGTGCCGTCGCGGTAGGCCCTGTCGCCGGCCACACCACCGCGCCTTGCGTTGCCGGCATGAAGGCGAAGACCCGCTCGGCGTTGGTGCCGAACCGCTCCAGCCACGGCAAGGTATAGCCGAGGCCGACCAGCCGCTCGTTGGGCACGGCTGCCCATATCGACGACAACGCCATGGTGATCGAACGCTCGGCGAACCGGCCGAGCGTTGTCGAATAGAAGGAGCGAAGATCGACGATGTCGGAATGCATGGCAGGGATGTAGCCGCGATATCGGCGGGTTTCAACAAAAGGCCTCGATGAGCCCGAGATTCCGGGAATGACGTTCGACATCCGGGATGTTGTTCAACATCCCGGATGGTGCTCAATATCCGGGATGACATCCGCACGTCGGCGCCCTATGTCTGCAGCGACAATGGAGACATGCGATGCCGGTCGAAATCGAACAGTTCATGTGCCGCAGCGATAATTTCGGCGTGCTGGTGCATGACCCCAAAAGCGGCCAGACCGCGATCATCGACGCCCCCGAGGAGGCACCGATCCTGGCCGCGCTCAAGCGCACCGGCTGGACGCCGACGATGATCCTGACCACGCATCACCATGTCGATCACGTCGAGGCCAATCTGGCGCTGAAGGAGCGCTTCAAACTGCGCATCGTCGGCCCGGAAGCGGAGAAGGCCAAGATTCCCGGGATCGACGAAACCGTCGAAGACGGATCCGTCGTTCATCTCGGCGATGAGCGGATCGAGGTGATTGCCACGCCCGGCCACACCGCCGGCCACGTCTCCTACTACTTGCCAGCTTCGAGTGTGGCGTTCACCGCCGACACGCTGTTTGCACTGGGATGCGGGCGGCTGTTCGAATGCAAGCCGCCGGTCATGTATGATTCGCTGAACAAGCTGGCTGCACTTCCAGCTGAAACGGTCATCTATTGCGGCCACGAATACACGCTCTCCAACGCTCGTTTCGCGCTGACCGTCGATCCGACCAATTCAGCGCTGAAGGAACGCGCCGCCAAGATCGAGGCGCTTCGCACCGCCGACAAGCCGACGCTGCCGACGACGATCGGCGAGGAACTGTCGACCAATCCCTTCCTGCGCTGGCACGATCCGGCGATCCGCAAGCATCTCGGACTGGAGAAAGCCTCGGACGCCGAGGTCTTTGCCGAGATCCGCAAGCGCAAGGACAATTTCTGAACACCAGGGGGTTGCGGAGACGATGACCATCTCTGCCGAAATCATCGCGACGCTCGGCCTGAAACCGCATCCGGAAGGCGGCTGGTACGCCGAGACCTTTCGCGATGGCGCTGGCGGTGCGCGCGGCCATTCGACCGCGATCTATTTCCTGCTGGAACAGCATCAGGTTTCGGCCTGGCACCGGGTCAAGGACGCTGCCGAGGTCTGGCACTTCCATGCCGGCGCCCCGCTGGCGCTGGCGATGTGGGAAGAAGGCAGCCCCGTTGTGGAACAGGTGCTCGGCATCGATCTTGCAGCCGGTGAACGCCCGCAGATCGTCGTGCCGGCAGGCTGGTGGCAATCGGCGCGCAGTCTGGGCGAGTGGACGCTGGTCGGCTGCACCGTCGCGCCGGGCTTCGAGTTTGCCGCCTTCGAACTGGCCGCACCCGACTGGCAGCCGAAACAACCCTAACTCAATAAGAAACCTGATTTAGCAGAAACCCCAAGGTGATCGCGAGTTGGGCGGCGTAGTAGAGCGCCCAGACCGCAAAACGCATCCAGGCGCGGTGCGGCGAGATGGCGGCCACCAGGAATTTCTCCGTGGCAAGCAACCCGTCTGATGCCATGAACAGTGCGGCGCCGCCGATCACCCAGAAGTTGCTTGTCGTCAGCGCCGAGACGCCCGTTGCCAGTATCGCCGCGACATAGACGGTGATCGGGGCACGCAGGCCGGGGCCGACGCGGCGCCAGAGCGCCGCCAGCATGACGATCGCAAACACCGCCATGGCGAGCGCGATCGCCCCGCGCCAGGATTCAGCGCCAAGCAACTCCAACCCGCCGCCGCTGCGCAGGAACAGCGCGACATAAACGATGTGGGCGACGAGAAAACTGGCCAGCCCGCCGAGAAATGTCCTTTCGCCATCGCGCGAGAGGAAGGCGTCGCCGACGGCGCTGAGCGCGAGCGCGGAGACCAGCAGCAGCGGGCCGCCTTGCAGCGCCGCCAGCACGGCAAGCATCGCGACGGCGAGTGTCTTTGCCGCCGAGCGGGCGAGCGTTGGCGGCATGCCGAGTGTAAATGCATAGATCACCGCCGCCGCCAGCGAAAAGATCAGTGTTGCATTGGCGTTGGCGTCGATGCCGCCCGCAAACGGCATCGTCATGCCTGGGCTCCGCCTTCGGATGCCCGGGCTCCGCTTTCGCTCGCGGCTGGCTTGCGCAGGAACAGCGACTTTGCCGCCAGCGCCGCGCCGCCGGTGATCAGCACGCAGGCGGAAAGGATGCGCAGCGACGGCTCGGCGACGCCGGCTGCGATCAGCACCAGCGTCGACAACAGCGGCGCCGCATAGCTTGCAGCACCCAGCACCTGGATGTTGCCGCGCTTGACGCCGATGTCCCAGGCATAGAAGGCAGCACCCACCGGCATCAGGCCAAGGCCGAGCACGGCCAGCCACTGGCCGGCGCCGTCAGGCAGAACCGTTTGTTCCAGCGCCAGGTGGCAGGCGAGCGACAGCACTGCGGTCGCCGCGCAGAACCAGGTGACGATGCTGGTCGGCACCGACGGGAAGCGCCGCGACAACAGCGAATAGGACGACCACAGCAAAGCGCAGACGGCAGCCATGGCATAGCCGAAGGCATAGCGGGCGTCGAAGGCCAGGCCACCGCCCTTGGTGACGATCAGCACCGTGCCGGCAAGGCCGAGCAGCGCACCGACGACATGGTTCCAGGCCAGCCGTTCGCCCGGCATCAGCGCCGAGCCGAGCACGATCAGCAGCGGCCACAGATAAGCGATCAGGCTCGCCTCGACCGCCGGCGCATTGCGCAACGCGGTGAAATAGAAGAAGTGGTAGCCGAACAGGCCGGCAATGCCGATCAGCCACACCTGCGGCGGTATCTTCTGGCTCTTGTCGGGCGCCGGCATGAACAGCCGTGCGACGAGCCCGACGCCGGTGCCGATCGAGAAGGTGATTGCCGACAAGAGGAACGGCGGCACCTGGCCCGAGGCATCCGTGAGCAGCGCCAGCAACGCCCACATGGCGACCGCCGAAAAGCCGATCAGTGTTGCGCGCCCCATTATGTCTCCAGTGGCGCGCGTATGGCGCCAAGCCTATTGTGCCGCTTCGAAACGCCTGGCGCTGATGGTCAAGGTGCCGATCTGAGTGCCCACCGTGGCGTGGATCGGCGCATATACGCCGGTTTGGCCGAGCGGTGCAAACGTCACCATCATGCGGCTTTTGTTCTTGAGATAGTTGAGCGCCTTGCGACCCTTGCGATAACCCGCCACCGGCTCGAAACCCATCTGGCAGGTGATGGTGTCCCCCTTGTAGCCCGGCACCGAGATCGTGCCTTTCGAAGCGTAGGTCAGCGCCAGGTTGGCGCGCATCTCGCCATCATAGAACTTCACCGTGCGGCCGCAGACCTGGTCGAGGCTGTCGGCATGGATGACGGTGGCGGCCATCGGATCGAGCACCGATGCCAGGTCGCTGGCGCCGAGCGGCACCCAGCTCTTGGGATCGCGCTTGCCCGGAGCCGGGATGACCTGCGTCGAGGTGACCGCGCCATTGGCAAAACGGATATCGACCACCGATGCCTTCTTGCCGGAGGTGTAGTCGGCACGGAACGCCTGCGGCACCATCTTCTTGCCCGCAATCGTGCCTTTGGATGAGATCGTGCCACGCGTGTCGTCGAACAGCTTGGCGAGCCCGGCCGCGGTGACGCTGCCTTCGATCGCGTAGGCGCCGTTCTCATAATGGCTGGAAAACGTTGATTTCGCTATCGAAAAACCAAGGAACGACACCGTGTACTCGCCCTTGAACGACTGCGGCGAGGCAGCTGATGCGGCGGACGGCAAGGCAACGGCAAGCATGGCGGCAAGGGCTTGTGACGAACGAACCATGGCGGGATCGGGTCCTTGATTTTCGGCCGGAGGCGGGCAACTCCGGCCTGGCATGTCCCTATCAGACCGCTTATAGGAAGAAATCCGGCCTTAATATGAAATGCCGGGCGCTTCCGTGGGGAAGCCGGAGCTTGACGCCTCGGCGAAATGCAACTATGGAACGCCAACTTTTTCCATAAGGCCGCCTGACCAGAACCGCGCGCCACCCGGCGTGGGCACAAAGGTTTGGCAGACCCCGAGAACTGAAGGTTAGAACCATGTCCCGCACCTGCGAACTCACTGCCAAGGCAGTCATGTCCGGCAACAATGTGAGCCACGCCAACAACAAGACCAAGCGTCGCTTCCTGCCGAATCTCGTCAATGTGACGCTGATTTCGGAAGCGCTGAACCAGAACGTGCGCCTGCGCATCTCGGCCAACGCGCTGCGTTCGGTCGAACATCGCGGCGGCCTCGACGCCTTCCTGGCCAAGGCCGACGTCAAGGAATTGTCGCAGCGCGCCCGTCTGTTGAAGAAGCAGATCGCCAAGAAAATCGCCGAGCAGCCTGCTGCCTGACATCGTTTAAAGGCGGGGGACGACCGCCCTGGCCAACCTCTTGTTGGCCTTGAGCATCGGATCGAACCCGCAAGGTTTCGGCAATCCGATGCTCAAATACGAAGCGAGCATCGCCCGGATGGGCATGATGCTCCGCTGGTTCCATTACCCAGGATAAAAAAATGACTTCCTTCTCGCGATACCTGCCATTCGTGGCCGCCATGGCGCTTGTCGTCGTTGCGTCGAACATTCTTGTGCAATTCCCGGTGCAGGGCCAGATCGGCGGCCTGTCGCTGGCCGACCTTTTGACCTGGGGCGCCTTCACCTACCCCTTCTCCTTCCTGGTCACCGACCTCGCCAACCGCCGCTACGGGCCCGCTGTGGCGCGCAGGATCGTCTTTGTCGGCTTCATGACGGCGGTGGTCTGCTCGATCCTTGTCCCGCCCTTCCTGTTCCGCCACGGCCTGATCGAATTCGAGACCGCCGCGGACCGGCTGGTGCGGATCGCAGCCGCCTCCGGCGCGGCGTTCCTTGCCGCGCAATTGCTCGATGTCACCGTCTTCAACCGGCTGCGCCGGCAGAGCTGGTGGCGGGCGCCGATCGTCGGCACGCTGGTCGGGTCGGTGTTCGACACCGCTGTGTTCTTCACCGTCGCTTTCTCGACCGCCTTCGCCTTTGCTGGTCCGAGCGACGGCTTTGCGCTCGAGACGGCGCCGCTGATGGGCGTCTTCCATGTCGACGCCATGCGCTGGGTTTCGTGGGCGCTTGGTGATCTCTCGGTGAAGCTGATCATCGCCGTGGTGGCATTGATCCCCTACCGACTGCTCGCCGCCCACTGGAGCCAGCCGGCGGTTGCGGCTTAACCCATGATCCCGAAAAGTGGGACCCGGTTTTCGGAGAAGATCATGGTCGGACAAAGATCATGATCCCCTGGGTCCAGCTCGATTCGGCAAAGACCCCGGATGGCAGGCAGGAACTTCGCCTCAAGCGGCGTGGCACCGAATTCTCGATCATGCTGGGCACCAACGAGCTGATGAACAGCCGCCTCAGCGGCTCTGAGGAAGCGCTGGCAAAACTATCATGCGAGCGGATTGCCGGCCACCGGCAGCCAAGAATCCTCATCGGCGGCCTTGGCATGGGCTTTACCTTGCGCGCCGCACTCGCCGAACTCGACGATGATGCCGGCATCGTCGTCGCCGAACTGGTGCCAGCCGTCGTCGCCTGGGCACGCGGTCCGATGGCCGAGGTCTTTGGCGGCTGTCTCGACGATCCGCGCGTCGCCATCCAGGAGACCGATGTCGGGCAGCTGATACGCTCGGAGCCCGCGGCATGGGACGCCATCCTGCTCGATGTCGACAACGGCCCGGAAGGCATCGTCCACAAATCCAACGATGCGCTCTACAGCCTGGAAGGCCTCGGAGACGCACGCACCGCTCTCAGGCCAAGCGGCGTGGTGGCGGTGTGGTCGCAAGGCCCCGACAGCGGCTTCACGCGGCGCCTGAAGCAGGCAGGCTTCGCGGTCGAGGAGGTCAACACCCGCGCCAACGGCAAACGCGGCGCGCGCCATGTCATCTGGATCGCCACCAGGACATAGAGCCGGCGGGGCTCAATCCTGGTGCAGGATGAATTCCAGATAGAGGTTGCGCTGCAGGATCGAGTGGTTGTCGTCGGAGATCAGCGACACCATCAGCGCACCATCGTCGCGGGTCCAGACGTCGAGCCCTTCCATATTGTCGATCTGGTAGCCCATGTCGGCCTCCAGCAGCACCGGCCCGTCGGCGACGGCGCCTTTCTCGACGCTTTCGCCATAGATGCGCCGCAGCCGCATCTTGACGCCGCTGGCCATCGAAAAGCTGCGCTCCAGAAGCAGCAGATCGCCATCCGGCAGGAAGGCGCCGTCGGTGATGTCGAAATCACCGTTGCGCTTGACGGTGAAGACGCCCTTGTGCGGCCCTTCGATGATGGCGGCATAGATGTTGCCGGCTTTGTCGAGGCTCTTCTCGGAGACCACGACCAGCCCGCCCTGATGCTGGCCGTTGGCATCGGCATGGGTGACGGTCTCGAAGCCGCGATTCTGGCGCAGCTCCCGGGCCGGAACCACGAAATCCAGCTGCTTGAACTGCGCCTTCATATCGGCCGGGTCGATCTCGAACTGGGCGACGCGGTGGTTGCGCTCGAAGCCGACCGTGGCGATGCCGTCCTTGACCGCAAGGCCTTCCGCATCGACCTCCCATTTCTTGTCGATCGGCCCGCCGGTCTCGTCGACCATCTGCTGCATGCGGAAATTCTGGATGCCGGACGGCCGCTTGTCGGCGTCGCGGACCACCGTGCCGAAGAACCAGAACCCGGTATCGGCAACGCCGATGAAATCGCCGCCGGCTTTCAGGAAACGGAAGGCCGACAGCGCACCGAAATCGCGCGTCGGCGAGGTCATCTCCAGCCCGCCGACGAATTCGAGCGGGCCGAACTGCTTGTCGGCATGGCCAATGTGGAATTCGCTGATCGGGCGGGCCGACACCTCGACCGGTTCGACGGAGCTTGAGCCAGCCGAACCTGCTGCCGCCGAAGCGACGCCGGAAAACAGGGCGATGGCGGCGAAAAGCGTCTGCCGTAAGCCGCCGCGCGAAAAGATCATCCGGCGCGCCGCATGCCGCCGCGCCGCGTGTCGCGCGCGCTTTCCTCGGCGAACAGCGAAGCCAACTGCTCGGTCATGGCGCCGGCCAGTTCCTCGGCATCGACGATGGTGACGGCACGGCGATAGTAGCGCGTGACGTCATGGCCGATGCCGATGGCCAGCAGTTCCACCGGCGAACGTGTCTCGATCAGTTCGATGACGGCGCGCAGATGGCGCTCGAGATAGTTGCCCGGATTGACCGACAGCGTCGAATCGTCGACCGGCGCGCCGTCCGAGATCATCATCAGGATCTTGCGCTGTTCCGGTCGGGCAATCAGCCGGTTGTGCGCCCACAGCAGCGCCTCGCCGTCGATGTTTTCCTTGAGCAGGCCTTCGCGCATCATCAGCCCGAGATTGCGCCGTGCCCGCCGCCACGGATGGTCGGCGGACTTGTAGATGATGTGGCGCAGATCGTTGAGCCGGCCGGGGTTCGGCGGCTTGCCGTCCTTCAGCCACTTCTCGCGCGCTTGTCCGCCCTTCCACGCCCGCGTGGTGAAGCCGAGGATCTCGACCGAGACGCCGCAGCGTTCCAGCGTACGCGCCAGGATGTCGGCGCAGGTGGCGGCGACCGTGATCGGCCGGCCGCGCATCGAGCCGGAATTATCGAGCACCAGCGTCACCACCGTGTCGCGGAATTTGGTGTCGCGCTCCTGCTTGAACGACAGCGGCTGCATCGGATCGATGACGACCCGCACCAGCCTTGCCGGGTCGAGGTAACCCTCTTCCAGGTCGAAATCCCACGACCGGTTCTGCTGCGCCATCAGCCGGCGCTGCAGCCGGTTAGCCAGCCGACCGACGACGCCGGACAGATTGGCAAGCTGCTTGTCGAGGAAGGCGCGCAGCCGGTCGAGCTCTTCTTCTTCGCAAAGCTCCTCGGCGCCGACCGTCTCGTCGAAGGCAGTGGTGAAGACCTTGTAGTCGATTTCCTTCGGCAGATTGGTGAAGGGATTGTCGTTACGGCGCGCCTCGCCGGGTGTTTCGGCATCGGCGTCGTCATCGTCGGACAGATCGTCCGCGGTGGCGTCGGAGGCTTCCGTCTCGGCCGACTGCTCGTCATCGGCCGAAGCCTCGGCATCCTCGGACTGCGACTGCTCGGAGCCGGAATCCTCTTCGCCGCCCTCCTCGCTCTGCTCCTCTCCTTGCGGCTGGTTGTCGTCATTGTCCTCGGAGTCTTCCGTCTCCTGGTCGTCGCCGAGCTCCTCGGCCATTTCCATGGAGGCGAGCATCTCGCGCACGACACGGGCAAAGGCCTGCTGGTCGCCGAGCTTTGCCGACAACCCGTCGAGGTCGGCCTTGGCCTTTTCCTCGACCCAGGGGCGCCAGAGCTCGACCAGCCGCTCGCCGCTTTTCGGGACGGGCTGGCCGGTCAGCTTCTCGCGCACCATCAGGGCGAGGGCTTCCTCGATCGGCGCGTCGGCCTTGTCCTTGACGTCGACGAGGTTGGCCTTGGCGTATTTGTCCTCCAGCATCGAGCCGATGTTGTCGGCGACGCCTTGCATGGCGCGGCTGCCGATCGCCTCGACACGAGCCTGCTCGACCGCGTCATAGATGGCGCGGGCCGCTTTGCCTTCCGGCGCCAGCTTGGTGTGGATGCGCGCGTCGTGACAGGCGCGCTTCAGCGCCATGGAGTCGCCAAGGCCGCGGGTGATCGCAATGTCGGTCTTCGACGCCTTCTTCGGCAATTCGGGCAGCCGCGCCCGGTTGCCGGCGAGCGCCGGCCTGTCTTTGGCGAAGCCGACTTCGAGTTCCTTGTCGCCGGCGATGGCGCGCATGCAGACGGTGACGGCGCGCTTGAAGCTATCGGCTTCAGACCCCGTCTTCGACTTGTTGCGCGTGTTGTCGCCCGGACCCGCCATCGAGACCCTGCTTAGCCCAGCACCACGTTTGCCGCTGATTCCGGCAGATCCTCGCCGAAGGCGCGCTGGTAGAACTCGGCCACCACGGAGCGCTCGAGCTCGTCGCATTTGTTGAGGAAGGTCAGCCGGAACGCCATGCCGATATCACTGAAGATCTCGGCATTCTCGGCCCAGGTGATGACAGTACGTGGGCTCATCACGGTCGACAAATCGCCATTGATAAAGGCCGAGCGCGTCATGTCGGCGACGCGCACCATCTTGTTGACGATCTCCTTGCCCTTGGCGTCGCGATAGTGCTTGGCCTTGGCCAGCACGATGGCGACTTCATTGTCGTGCGGCAGGTAGTTCAGCGTGGTGACGATCGACCAGCGGTCCATCTGCGCCTGGTTGATCTGCTGGGTGCCGTGATAGAGGCCTGTGGTGTCGCCGAGACCAACTGTGTTGGCGGTCGAAAACAGCCGGAAGGCCGGATGCGGGCGGATGACCCGGCTCTGGTCGAGCAGCGTCAGCCGGCCCGACGATTCCAGCACGCGCTGGATGACGAACATTACATCCGGACGGCCGGCATCATACTCATCGAAGCAGAGCGCGACATTATGCTGGTAGGCCCAGGGCAGGATGCCGTCGCGGAATTCGGTGATCTGCAACCCGTCCTTGACCACGATCGCGTCCTTGCCGACGAGATCGATACGGCTGACATGGCTGTCGAGATTGACGCGCACGCAGGGCCAGTTGAGGCGGGCGGCGACCTGTTCGATATGAGTCGACTTGCCGGTGCCGTGATAGCCCGACACCATGACGCGGCGGTTGTAGGCAAAGCCCGCAAGGATCGCCATCGTCGTGTTCTTGTCGAACAGATAGTCCGGATCGATATCGGGCACATGCTCTGATGTCACCGAATAGGCCGGCACCACCATCTTGGACTCGAAGCCAAATTTTTCCTTCACCGACACCGTTGTGTCGGGCAGGTTGGCGATGTCACGATCGACCTTGTTCATATCTCTCAACGTCTCCACGGGCGAAACGCCTCATTTCGCCGGCAATCGAATTTGTCCGGGGGCGGTCTTAGAGCCTTTTCCAACCTTATGAAAGTTGGAAAACGACACGAACCGTATGGTCGCTCAGCACAGGCCCGCCTGTTTGAGCACGCGATAGGCCTGCAGCACATCGCGGAACCGGTCTTCCGAACCTCTGTCGCCACCATTCGCATCCGGATGGTGGAGTTTCACCAGTTCCTTATAGCGCGCCTTGATTTCCTTGCCAGTCGCCTTTGTATCAAGGCCAAGCGTTTCCAGCGCCTTGGCCTCAAGCGGCTTGGCCTTGCGCTCGCGCGCCTCGCGTGGATCCTTCGGCCCTTTGAACAGGTCGAAGGGGTCGCGCATGCGGTTGTAGTAGCCGGCGCGGCCAGAACGCATCTGCGCCACATCCGGCGACGAACGCGTCGAGCCGCCGTTGACGCCCATCTTCCAGGTCGGCCGGTGACCGGTCATCGCTTCCTTCTGGAAACGCGCGACCTCGGTGTCCGGCACGCCGGAGAAATAGTTGAAGCCCTTGTTGTACTCGCGCACATGGTCGAAGCAGAAGCGGAAATACTCGCCCTCCTTCATGCGCCCGACCGGCGCACGATGGGTGCCCGCTTCCTTGCAGCCGTCCCACTGGCAAATCGGCGAGTGCGACTTCAGCTCCGCGTCCTTGTCGGGACGGACGCGAATCTTCTCGAAATATTTTGGGTACGGCTTCATCTAACCCATTTATGGGGCGTTCGCAGATGCGAAACAAGAATTGACATTTTCGCGATCATCGCCCTAACCGCTGAATCGCGGCATAAAGCAGGCGAATGGCGGATTTTGTTGCGCGGCAGCGCCTTTTGCGAAGACCGATTTTCGGTTTCAAGGCTGATGCGCGAGCCATATGTGGTGAAGGGAGACGGCGATGTCCATACAGACGACCATGGAAGACAAGCTCAACAAGGCATTTTCGCCGGACCGGCTGGTCATCATCAACGAGAGCCATCTCCATGCCGGCCATCACCACCATGGCTCCGACCATCACGGCGCCTATGACGGCACCGGCGAGACGCATTTTCGCGTCCGCGTCGTCTCTTCGGCCTTTGCCGGCATGAGCCGCATCGACCGTCACCGCGCCGTCAACGAACTGCTTGCCGACGAACTGAAAGCCGGCGTGCACGCGCTGGCGATCGAACCGGCGGCTCCCGGCGAGAAGACCCGCTGGTAGGCCAGACCCGCCCTCACCTTCCGCCGCGCTCAGAGCACCGCTTCGATGAGGAACGGTCCGCGCCGCGACAGGGCACTGTCCAGCAGCGCGTCAAAGCGTTCACACGTATCGGCCCGGGCCGCTTCCACGCCCATGCCTTTGGCCAGCGAGACCCAGTCCAGCGTCGGAAGGTCGAGGTCGAGCATGCGCCTGGCGTTCTCGCCGATGGCGCCGACACCGACATTCTTCATCTCGCCATGCAGGATCGCGTAGGTTCGGTTGGCAAAGACGATCGTCACCACGTCGAGATCTTCCCTGGCCTGGGTCCACAATCCCTGCACCGTGTACATGCCGCTGCCGTCGGCCTCGAGATTGATCACCTTGCGGTCCGGGCAGGCGATCGCCGCTCCGGTCGCCATCGGGATGCCTCCGCCTATCGATCCGCCGGTGCCCATCATGTAGTCGTGCGGCGCGGCAAAGGCCGATAGGGCGAAGAAACGCCGCGCCGAGGTGATCGCTTCGTCGCAGACGATCGCATCCATGGGAAGCTTTCGCGCCACCGACAATGCGATGGCATCTTCCGTCAGCTTGCCGTTCGGCGTTGCCTCGTTGGGAAAGGCGGTCGCGAACACCTGTTGTTGCGACGGCTTTATGCCGAGTTCATCGCGAAGCGCTTCCAGCGCCGCATGCAGATCGTCGCCATGGGCAGCCAGCGTCAGCACCTGGCAGCCCTCCCGAACAAGTCGTCCCGGCTTTCCCGGATAGGCAAAGAAGGCAACCGGTTCCTTCCCGCCAACCAGGATCAGGACGTCGACATCCCCGAGCAGAGCCGTCGCCGCATCGACCGGATAGGGGATGCGCGTGGGCGCGACACGCCCGCGTCCGCGCTGCATTCGGGCGATCAGAACCTCGCTGAACAGGCGGACATCGCTGCCCGTCGAGATCTGCCCGGCAATAGCAAGCGCATCGGCTCGTGCGGCCTTTCCGCGAACGACCATGCCGGCCCGACCCGGAGCGGCACGGATCGCCGCGGCGATCTTGCGTACCGCGTCCATGTCGACGGCGGGCGGCGGCGCCAGCCTCACCTTGCCAACCGAGACCGCCCCGACTTCACCCCAGGCGGCATCCGCCGGCAGGATCAGGGTCGTGACGCCGGGGGGTGTCAGCGATGCGCGCAAGGCCGCTTCGGTCGCCGGCGCGACATCGTCCGGGCCGCCGATGCGGCGCACCCAGTTCGACATCGGTGCCGCAAGGCCGTCGATATCGCTGGTGAGCGGCGCATCGAGTGGCAGATGGTAGGACGCATGGTCGCCGACGATGTTGATCATCGGGCTGAGAGCGCGCCGCGCATTGTGCATGTTGGCGAGACCATTGGCCAGGCCGGGACCGGTGTGCAGCAGCGTCGCGGCCGGCCGATCGGTCATCCGCGCATAGCCGTCGGCGGCACCGGTCACCACACCCTCGAACAGCCCGAGCACGCAACGCATCTGCTGTTTGCGGTCAAGCGCGGCAACGAAATGCATTTCGGACGTGCCGGGGTTGGCGAAGCAGACCGTCACATCATTGGCCAGAAGCACGTCACACAGGACATCGGCGCCGTTCATGCAGTTCTCTCCCGTCGACGATCGAAGAGCAATTCCAGGAAAAGTGTGAAGCGGTTTTCCGTCCGGAATTGCGTCAAAACAAACAGACAGAGCAATTGCACCCGGGGGCACCCGCACAGCAATATCCCGCCAGTGCTTTTGATCTGATCCAGTGGCTAGCGTACCAGCCTCAATCAGCCGACCGTCGATTTCAGGAATGCCAGCGCGGCAGCGGTCAGCGCGTCGCGGTCCTCACCGAAGTCGTGATTGATCGACATGTGCGTATAGGCGCTGCCGTCGAACAACGTTACCTCTGTACCAGCTGCGGGTAGGCGCTCGGCAAAGGCCTTCGAATCCTCGCCACGGCCAGGCGCCCGCGAATAGGCAATGAAGGTCGGCGGATACTTGTGGCCGTCTACATAGACGGCCGGCAAAAATGCCGCCCATTGCGAGGTGTCGGAAAACACACGCGCATAGGCCCGCACCATGCCGCCATTTCTGGCAAGTGCTGCAAGATCATAGGCCCTGGTGTCGTCGAGGATGAGCGCAGCTATGCCAGGCAGCCCACCGCGCATGCCGGTCAGGGCGATCAGGTGGCAGCCGGCCGAATGGCCCATGCCAACGATGCGGTTTGGGTCGCCGCCATACTGGGCGATGTTGGCTCTGATAGAGGCATAGGCCTTTTCGACGTCGCTGGCCTAGGCGGCGACATCGGCCTTAGGCAACAGGCGGCAACCGATGGAAACGAAGCAGAAGCCGTTGGCCAGCAGGAAGGCCGGCTTGGCGTTGACCTGGCTGCGTTTGCCAAACTGCCAGGTGCCGCCGTGGACGAAAAACACGACCGGCAAGCCGCTTGCACCATCGGGCGCGTAGATGTCGAGCTTGGCCGACCCGTAGTCGACGGTTTTCGGCGACGGCGCGCGCGATGCGCTGGAGGCGCCGTTCGACAGAAAAGCCGCCATCGAGGCCAGAAGCAGGGTTCGCCGATCGATCATCATTCTCTCCTGGCCACCCCGGCGGACAAATGCACCCTGGTGCCGCGAAGTTCCAATGAAGGATTGGTAACATACAAGCCGGAGGCACTATGCGACCGGCTTGATCCTCAACCTTGCGATCCGGTTCTTGTCGCGTTTCATGACGATGAAGCGCTTGCCGTGGAACGTAAAAGCTTGTTTCTCCTCGGGAATCGACTGCGTCTCGTGGATGACGAGGCCGGCGATCGTGGTCGCCTCCTCGTCGGGCAGGTTCCAGTCAAGCGCCCGGTTCAGGTCGCGGATCGGCACCGTGCCGTCGACGACGACGGAGCCGTCGGCCTCCTGCTTGACGCCCTGGATGTCGACATCGTGCTCGTCGGCAATCTCGCCGACGATCTCCTCGATGATGTCCTCCAGCGTCACCAGCCCTTCGACCTCGCCATATTCGTCGACGACGACTGCGAAATGCGCCTTGCGGCGCAGGAAGGCGTTGAGCTGTTCCTGCAAGGTCGTCGTGTCGGGCACGAACCATGGTTTCGAGGCGATCTTCATCACATCGATCCTGGAGAAGTCGTTGCCGACTTCGTTGAGCGCGCGCAGCAGGTCCTTGGCGTGGAGCACGCCGACGATGTTGTCGAGCGAGCCCTTCCACAGCGGCATGCGGGTGTGCGGGCTCTGCAGGATCTCGCGCACAACCGCTTCCGGTGCATTGTCGGCATTGACCGAGCGCATGTTGGTGCGGTGGACCATGATGTCGGAGACTTCGAGCTCGGCGAGATCGAACAGGCCGCCGACGCGGTCGCGGTCCTCGCGCACCACCTGGCCGTCGCGGCGGAAATCGTCCACCGCGCCGCGCAACTCGTCCTGGGTCGAGCGCTGCGGCTCGATGCGCGACAGCTCATAGCCGAACATGGCGAGGAGGCGCGTGCGCACGGCAACGACCAGCAGGAGAAGGATGGCAAGGACGGCGACGACAATCCAGCCGGTCTCGTTGGTCATCTCGGCCGCATCTTCTGCTGGCCCAGCCTGCTTTCCTGCTGGCTGGGATGGTTCTCTTTTAGGAACGACAGCACTTCCGAGGCCGGCACATCCTTGGCGATGAAGGCCTGGCCGACGCCGCGCGTCAGGATGAAGGTCAGCGCGCCGCGCGACACCTTCTTGTCCTGGGTGATGAAGGCCAGCAGCGCCTCGGCGTCGGGCAAATCGCCTGGAATATCGACTATCCGCCAAGGCAGGCCGACGGCGCGCAGATGCGCTTCGACGCGCGCTGCGTCGTCGGGGCTGGCCAGGTTGAGCCGCGACGAGAACCGGTACGCCAGCGCCATGCCGATGGCGACGCCCTCGCCATGGACGAGACGGGCTCCGTCATACCGCGTGGCGGCTTCCAGCGCGTGGCCGAACGTATGGCCGAGATTGAGCAGGGCACGGTCGCCGGTCTCGAACTCGTCGCGGGCAACGACGTCGGCCTTGGCGCGGCAGGCTTCGGCAATCGCCTGCGCCCTCTCCGGCCCGCCGGCAAACACCTTTGCCCAGTTCTCTTCCAGCCAGGCGAAAAACTCCGGCCGGTCGATCAGCCCGTATTTGGCAAGCTCGGCGTAGCCTGCACGGAATTCGCGGATCGGCAGCGTGTCGAGCACTCCGGTGTCAGCCAGCACCAGCTTCGGCTGATGGAAGACGCCGACAAGGTTCTTGCCGCGCGCACTGTTGATGCCGGTCTTGCCGCCGACCGAGGAATCGACCTGCGCCAGCAATGAGGTCGGAATCTGCACGAAATTCATGCCGCGACGCACGATGCCGGCGGCAAAGCCGGCGAGATCGCCGATGACGCCGCCGCCAAAGGCGATGACGATGTCGCCGCGCTCCAGTTTCGCAGCCAGCACACCGTCGACCACCTCCTCGAGATGGGCGAAGCTCTTGGTCTTCTCGCCGGGCGGCAGCGTGATGACGGCCGGTTGAATGCCTACCGTTTCGAGGCCGGCTTTCAGCGCATCGAGATGCGCTGCCGCGACATTGGCATCGGTGATGACGGCGGCGCGTGTGCCCGGCAGGCGGCGCGAAATCTCCGCACCCGCGCGGGATAGCAATCCCGAACCGATCAGAATGTCGTAGGTCCGGTCGCCAAGGCCGACTTCGACAACAACGGGTGCATCAACGCTCACGATTCCACCTCGCCTGTCGCGGCAGTCTCATCGATGCCGAAATGCCGGCACAGCGCGTCCACCACCTCGGTGGCTATGACCTCTTTGCGGTCGTCGCGGGTCGGCACTGTGACATCGGATGTCGCGTAGACCGGATAACGCTCCCCCATCAGCCGCTCCAGCACGGCGCGGGGGTCAGCGCTTTTCAGGAGCGGCCGGTTCTGCTTCTTGGAGACGCGTTCCATCAACAGGTCGAGCTCGGCCTTCAGCCACACCGACACGCCGTGCGAGGCGATCGCCTCGCGCGTCTGCGCGTTCATGAAGGCACCGCCGCCTGTCGACAGCACTTGTGGGCCGTTTTCCAGCACGCGCAGGATGACGCGCTGCTCCAGCGCCCTGAATTCCGTCTCGCCATAGCGCTCGAACAGCTCCGGAACGGTCATGCGCGAGACACTTTCGATCTCCTGGTCGCTGTCGATGAACGGAAGCGCCAGCATCGTCGCCACCTTGCGGCCGATCGCCGTCTTGCCGGCGCCCATCAGCCCGACAAAGACGACGGAACGGCTGCCCAGCCGGCCAAGCAGCGCGGCGTGGGTCTCGTCCGGAGGATTTGCTGGCAGCGCGTTCATCGGATGTTTTCCACGGCCCTCTTTGCCGGCGTATCGACATGAAAAGCCCGTTTGCGTCAAGCGTGGCAAGCACCTTGAGCCTGATATGGCTGACCTCTGCATCAGAAGTTGCTAGCGGGCCTCAGCTTCTTCCTTGAATTGGCCGGATTGGCGTCCCATAAGGGGACAGGGTTTGGAAACGCAGAACAAGAAGACGGGCGAATATTGATGCCGACACTGTTTCGCTTTGTCGTTACGCTCGCGATTCTGGCTGGCATTGCCTATGGTACGATGTTCGCACTGGTGATGTTCGTCGAGCCCAAGAAGGGGGAAATGAGCGTGCGCATCCCTCCGGAAAAGCTCAATCCCAAGAAAAGTTGAATGACAAGAAAAGCTGAATGAACAGCGCCGCCCGCATCGAAGCCTTTCTGGAAATGATGAGTGCCGAGCGGGGTGCTGCCGAAAACACGCTTTCCTCCTACCGCCGTGACCTCGAAGACGCCTCAAGCGAGATCGATGGCGGTCTCGCCGGCGCGGCCGCTGCCGATATCCGCGCCTATCTCGACGACATCGCCGCCCGTGGCTTTGCCGCCACGTCGCAGGCGCGCAAACTGTCGGCGATCCGCCAGTTCTTCAAATTCCTCTACGCCGAAGGCCTGCGCGGCGATGACCCGACCGGCACGCTGGACAGCCCGAAAAAGGGCCGTCCGCTGCCCAAGACGATGAGCGAGGCCGACACCGCTAGGCTGATCGACCGCGCGGCACTTGAGGCCGGCGATGCTGCGCTCGGCAACAGTGAATGGCTGGCTTCGCTGCGGCTGCATGCGTTGGTCGAGGTGCTTTATGCCACCGGCCTGCGCGTTTCCGAACTGGTCGGCCTGCCGGTGACGGTGGCGCAGCGCGATGACCGCTTCTTCATGGTGCGCGGCAAGGGCGACAAAGAGCGCATGGTGCCGCTCTCGGCCAAGGCGCGCACAGCGATGAAAAGCTGGCTTGCCGCCCGCGCCAAGGTTCCCGCCTTCGCCGACAGTCCGTTCCTGTTTCCGGCCGCCTCCGACAGCGGCTGTCTCTCGCGTCAGGTCTTCGCGCGCGACCTGAAAGGGCTGGCGGCAAGAGCCGGCATCGCCTCGGCGAAGATCTCGCCGCATGTGCTGCGCCATGCTTTCGCCAGCCATCTCCTGCAGAACGGCGCCGATCTCAGGGCCGTGCAGCAATTGCTCGGCCATGCCGACATATCGACGACACAGATTTATACCCATGTGCTGGAAGAGCGGCTGGTGCGGCTGGTCAACGATCATCATCCGCTTGCCGACTAGACCTCATATCGCTATGTGAGGACGACATTCCACCGCCCGGAGCCTTGTATTCAAGGGTTCCGTCAGCCATTGCCTTCCGACGTATCGGTCCGCTCACGCATGTATAATTACCTCGATTTCGAAAAGCCGGTGCAGGACCTCGAGGGCAAGATCCTTGAGCTGAAGAAGCTTGCCGAGAACGGCGAGGCGGTGGATGTTGGCGACGAGATCAGCCGTCTCGAGAAGCGCTCCCGCGACGCCCTGCGCGACGCCTACAAGGCGCTGACCCCGTGGCAGAAGGTGCAGGTGGCGCGCCATCCCGACAGGCCGCATTGCGTCGACTACATCAAGGGTCTGTTCAACGATTTCACGCCGCTGGCCGGCGACCGCAATTACGGCGAGGACCAGGCGATCGTCGGCGGCTTCGCCCGTTTTCGCGGCGAGCCTGTCGCCATCATCGGCCAGGAAAAGGGTTCCGACACGACCAGCCGGCTGAAGCACAATTTCGGTTCGGTGCGGCCGGAAGGCTACCGCAAGGCGGTGCGGCTGATGGAACTCGCCGACCGCTTCAAGATCCCGTTGCTGACACTGGTGGACACCGCCGGCGCCTATCCCGGCGTCGGTGCCGAGGAGCGTGGCCAGGCGGAAGCCATTGCCCGCTCGACTTCGGCCTGCCTTGGCCTGAAAGTGCCATCGATCTCGGTGGTCATCGGCGAAGGCGGCTCGGGCGGCGCCATCGCGATCGCCACCGCCAACCGCGTCTACATGCTCGAACATTCCATCTACTCGGTGATCTCGCCGGAGGGCGCCGCCTCGATCCTGTGGCGCGACACGACGCGGTCGAAGGACGCGGCGACCAACATGAAGATCACCGCGCAGGATCTTCTGGAGTTGAAGATCATCGACGCCATCATTCCCGAGCCGCTCGGCGGCGCGCATCGTGGCGCCGAAACCGTGATTGCCGCGACCGGCGACCTGATCGCCAGGACGATGAAAGAGTTTGCTGGCGCCAACACCGATTTCCGCGAGCAGCGCCGCGAGAAGTACCTGGCTATGGGCCGCAGTCTCTGACCACGTGCAGCCTTGCCCGCCACAATGTGGCGGTCCGGAGCATTTTTGCCACAAAAATGCCGCTGCATTCGGCTCAATGGAACAGCCGCGAGGGGACGCGTCGACACTTGCGGTAAGGAATTTTCAAGGTTAACGGGCTTAGGGTCCGCCCACGTTCAATGCAGTAGCCGTGGCACAAATTGCCCTGGCGCCAGAGAAAAGACGATATCCGCAGCCATGTTTGTCAAGATTGCCCGCACCGGACTTCTGATCGCCGCCCTCGGCGTTGCCGGCTGCAACAATTCGTCGATGAAGGATTTTGCCCCGGAGGCCAATAAGCCGCTGCCCGACAAGATCCTCGCCGACATGAAGGCCAAGGGCATGGTCCGCACTTCCTCGGTGATGGCCCGCATCTTCAAGGAAGAGGGCAAGCTCGAAATCTGGAAGGCCAAGACCAATGGCCGGTACGACATGGTGGCCAGCTACGACATCTGCAAATGGTCGGGCAAGCTGGGCCCCAAATACACCGAGGGTGACCGCCAGGCGCCGGAAGGCTTCTACACGGTGCGGCCGTCGCAGATGAATCCCCGCTCGAACTACCATCTGTCCTTCAACATCGGCTTTCCCAACGCCTATGACCGCGCCAATGGCCGCACGGGTCAGAACCTGATGGTGCATGGCGCTTGCTCGTCGTCGGGCTGCTATTCGATGACCGATGCGCAGATCGAGCAGATCTATGCCTTTGGCCGCGACGCGTTTCAGGGCGGGCAGACCGAGTTCCAGGTCGAGGCCTTTCCGTTCCGTATGACCGCCGCCAACATGGCGCGCTATCGCAACGACCCGAATTACGAATTCTGGAAGATGCTGAAGGTCGGCTACGACAATTTCGAGATCACCAAGGTTCCGCCGAAGGTCGATGTCTGCGAAAAGCGTTATGTCTTCAACCAGGTTGCCGCTGACGGCCAGACATTCGATCCGACCGGCGCCTGCCCGGCGACGACGCAGCCTGATTCGCTGAAAAGCGCCTACAATTCCTACATGAGCACCTATGACGCGGCTTTCAACAGCGCGGTCAAGGCCAGCGTGCCCCCACCCAAGCCGACCATCGCCGGCATCAAGGAAGCCAGCATCGTCTCCGACTGGTCCAAGCGCCGGGCGCGCGGCGAGCGCGTGCCGATCGACCCGCCGTCGCTCAACAATGACGGCACGGTCACCGAGACGGCGCGCATGGGCCGCATCGATTCGCCGGCAGGCCGCAAGATGGCCGCCCTCGACGCCGAAAAGGCCGCCAAGCAGAAGGCCGAAGAGCAGAGGCTGGCTGCCGTAGAGGCGGCCAAGCAAGCCAAGGAAGCCGCCAAGGCCCAGGCTCTGGCTCAAAAGGAGGCCGAGAAGGCCGCCAAGGAAGCCCCTGTCGCCACCGCGACCATCGTGGCCCCTTCCGAAGCCGCGCCAGTGGCCGAAACGGAGGCGGTAAGCGCCGATGAGAGCCGTGTGACGAAGCTGAAGAACAAGTTGCTCGGCATGTTCGGCGGTTGATTTTCACCCGTGGCTGACCGCGCCGATATCTATGACCTCAAGGGACTGAACTGTCCCTTGCCCGTGCTCAAGGCGAAGAAACGCCTGGCCGGGATGCAAGCGGGCAGCCAGCTGTGGCTCGAAACCACCGATCCGCTGGCCGTGATCGACATTCCGGCATTCTGCTCCGACAGCGGCCACCGTCTGATCGAAACGGCGTCGGTATCAGGCGGCCATCGCTTCCTGGTCGAGCGAGGCGAACAGCAATCGTAGGATTTACCGTCCGGCAATAGCCAGCGGGTTGTTTTCCAGCGCCGCGCGGTCGGGCGTGTCGATCGACGGCCGGTTGGTGAAGGCGGCGAACAGCCTGCGGATATAATCTTCCGGCATGTCGAGCGTGATCAGCACCAGCCGCGTGCCGCGCTTGCCATCGGGCCAGGACGACAATTGCACCGGCGGATGCAGGATCTTCTGCACGCCATGGATCACCAACGGCCGCGACGGGTCTTCCCGGAGCTCGATGACGCCTTTCATCCGCAGCAGGCGCTCGCCATGGGTCGAACGCAGCAGGTCGAGAAACATCTCGATGGCTGAAAACGGCACCGGCCCGTCATGCACCAGCGAATAGGAACGCACGCGCGAATCGTGGCGATGGCCGTGGTCATGGCCATCTTGATGATCATGGTCATAATGATGGTGGTCGTGATCGTGCGCTGCTTCCTCGCCAAGCCAGCGCCGCACGTCGGCGGATTTCGTCGCCGGATTGTAGAGGCCGCAGTCAAACAGCGCCACCACGCCTGTCCCCGTGTCGGCGACATCGAGCAGTTCGGCGCCTGGATTGATCTGCCGCAGGCGTGCCCGCAGTGTTTCCAGTTCGCTGGGATCGGTGGCCAGATCGGCCTTGCTGAGCACGATGCGGTCGGCGACGGCGACCTGCTTGACCGCCTCGACATGGGCATCGAGCGTGGCATTGCCGTTGACTGCATCGACCAGCGTGATGACGCCGTCGAGCCGGAAGGCCTGGACAAGCGCGGGATGCGCCATGATCGACTGCAGCACCGGCGCCGGGTCGGCAAGGCCGGTGGTCTCGACGATGACGCGGGCAAGACGGGCGATACGGCCGGTCTGCAGCCGGTCGACCAGATCGGCCAGCGTATCGACCAGCTCACCGCGCACCGTGCAGCACAGGCAGCCGTCGGAAAGCTGGATGATGCCGTCTGAAGACTGCTCGACCAGCAGATGGTCGATCGCCACCTCGCCGAACTCGTTGATGATGACCGCCGTGTCGGCCAGCGCCGGATCCTTGAGCAGCCGGTTGAGCAGCGTCGTCTTGCCGGCGCCGAGGAAGCCGGTCAGCACCGAGACGGGGATCGGGAAGCCGCTCATCGAACTCTATCTGTCTGTTTGAGCATGATCTTTTTCCGAAAACCGGTGCCCACTTTTCGGGATCATGCTTCTAGTTCGCAACCTTGGCCGGCTGGTCGCCCTGCGCGGCGGAGCCGGCAATCTTCGGACCGGTGCCGGCCGGCGCCGGTCTGTCGGGCCGCCAGCTGGGGATCGGCACGTCGGCGTATTCCTGGCCGCCGTGATCGAGGATGGCCTTCGGCGCCGGACCGGTGGCGCCGCCAAGGCCGACGGCAACCAGCGTCGGCACATGGTCGAGCTTTTCCTGATAGGGCGATTTCGGCACGTCCTTGGCGACGGCCGGCGGCGCTTCGGACTGTTCCTCAGGCGCCTTCTTCTTGCAGACCTCGTCATGCATGTCGTTGGGCGAGACCGTGTCGCCGTAGGGCGCCAGCGTGGTGACAGTGGCCGAACCGGCGGCAGGCGTGTCAAAACCCTGGTCGAGCAATCTCGCGGCGGTCTCGGCACGGGTGACTGCCGACTTCTCACCAAGCACGACCGCGACCAGCGTGCGCCCGTTGCGGGTCGCCGAACCGATCATGTTGAAGCCGGAGGGGCAGACAAAGCCGGTCTTCATGCCGTCGGCGCCGGGATAGCGGCCGATCAAGAGATTGTAGTTCGGGATCGCCTTCTTGCCGACGGCAAGACCTTCGATCGAAAACCACGGCACATATTGCGGAAATTCACGGCGGATCGCCATCACCAGCACGGCGAGGTCGCGCGCCGTCGTGTACTGGTCCGGCGAGTAGAGCCCGTTCGGATTGACGAAATGCGTGCCGTTCATGCCGAGCCGGGTCGCCTCGGCATTCATCCGCTCGGCAAAGGCTGCCTGCGAACCGCCGACATTTTCGCCGACGGCCATGGCGATGTCGTTGGCCGATTTGACCAGCATCATCTTCAACGCATTGTCGAGCCGCATCACCGAGCCCGGCTTGAAGCCCATCTTGCTTGGCGGCTCGGCGGCGGAGTGTTTCGTCACCTTGATCGGCGAATCAAGCTGCACTTCGCCGGCCGCGATTGCCCGAAAGGTCACATAAGCGGTCATCAGCTTGCTCAGCGACGCCGGATACCAGCGCTTGAACGCATCCTGGTGCTGCAGGATCTTTCCGCCGTTGAGGTCGAACACAACCACCGGATTGGCCAGCGCCGGCCCGGCCACGACCGTCAGCGCCATTGTGCCAGCCGAGAATAGTTTGAAGAAATGCCTGTGCCGCATGATCAAATCCGAAATCGCCTCTTGCCGTAGTCGCCCCTGGCTCCGTAAGATTTCGTTACGCGATCGCCAGCATGATAGGTCCGACCCTCAAAAACCGGACCGCATCGTTGCGGTGCTATTTACTCTATGTGACGCCAACATGGCAAAGTGCCTGGCGATCACAATTGCAAGGCGGATAACACCCGCCTGCCCCAACAGCGAGATGGAACCATCATGCCAATCCTGAACCGTGCCGCCGAAATGCAGGACGAAGTCGCCGGCTGGCGCCAGCATCTGCACCAGACGCCAGAACTGAACTTCGACGTCTTCAAGACCGCTGCCTTCGTCACCGAGAAGCTGAAAGCCTTCGGTTGCGACGATGTGGTCACCGGTCTCGGCAAGACCGGCGTGGTTGGCATCATCCGCGGCCGCCAGGGCGAAGGCCCCACCATCGGCCTGCGCGCCGACATGGACGCTCTGCCGCTCAACGAGACCACCGGAAAGCCTTACGCCTCGACCATTCCCGGCAAGATGCATGCCTGCGGCCATGACGGCCACACGGCGATGCTTTTGGGTGCCGCGAAATATCTCGCCGAGACGCGCAACTTCACCGGCTCCGTGGCGGTGATCTTCCAGCCGGCCGAGGAAGGCGGCGGCGGCGGCAACGAAATGGTCAAGGATGGCATGATGGAGCGTTTCGACATCTCCAAAGTGTTCGGCATGCACAACATGCCGGGCCTGCCTGTCGGCCAGTTCGCCATCCGCCCGGGTCCGATCATGGCGGCGACGGCCGAGTTCACCATCACCGTGCGCGGCAAGGGCGGCCATGCGGCCATGCCGCACGGCACGATCGACCCGATCGTCATCACCAGCCAGCTGGTCGGTGCCTTGCAGACCATCGCCTCGCGCAGCACCGACCCGGTCGAGGCCGTGGTGGTGTCTGTGACCAAGTTCCACGCCGGCGATGCCTACAACATCATTCCGGAAACCGCTGAAATCGCCGGCACCGTGCGCACCTTGCGCAAGGAAATCGCC
This sequence comes from Mesorhizobium sp. Root102, assembly GCF_001425625.1. Lineage (GTDB taxonomy): Bacteria > Pseudomonadota > Alphaproteobacteria > Rhizobiales > Rhizobiaceae > Mesorhizobium. The sequence goes on from NZ_LMCP01000006.1 coordinate 126,535, forward strand.
AAGAAGTCGGAAGAGCGAATCCGCACCATCTGCGACGGGCTGGCGACCGCGTTCGGCGCCAAGATCGAGGTCGACTACCAGGCAAACTACCCCGTGACCTTCAACCACGCGGAAGAGACGGTGTTTGCCAGCGATGTCGCAGCCGGTGTCGCCGGCGACGCCCATGTCCACCGCGGCATCCAGCCGGTGATGGGCGGCGAGGATTTCTCCTACATGCTCGAAGCCCGCCCCGGCGCCTTCATCTTCATCGGCAATGGCGACACCGCCGGTCTCCACAACCCGGCCTACGATTTCAACGACGAGGTCATCCCGCACGGCATGAGCTACTGGGTGAAACTGGCGGAAACCGCCCTGGCCGCCTGATACCTTCAACGCCAAGAGTTGGCCGAATTGCCTTCGGCCAGCCTCTTGGCGAAACGATCCGAAGCGGCTATGTGTCGGGCCGCGTGGTCCCGTAGCTCAGTAGGATAGAGCGGCAGATTCCTAATCTGTAGGTCACAGGTTCGATTCCTGTCGGGATCACCAATGTTTTCAAATACTTGGCGAATTGACGCCGTACTTTTTTGCAGGATTTTTGCGAAATAAGTACGGCGAATTTCGCAGACCTTCAGTCGTTGGGCATGCCTGCCCTAACGACGAAATGGCCGAAATCTGAGATTCAGTCTGAAGAGTTGAGTGTCAGCTTCCGTTTCAGAAGCTTCCGCGCTTTCCGACCTTCGTCGGTATTCAGATTGATCTCACACAAGGACGAAAGGCTCACGACGGCTACACTCCGCGCATGATTCTCAATCTGCTCATCGGCACTGTCGTCATAAGCCTGACGGTCTTGATCCATACCTTTGGTCTGATCGCCATTACACACGCGATGGGACACCTGGTCGCCCGGTTTCGCATGCACGGACGCCGCAGCCGTATCGTCGCGATGGTCAGCGTGGTGATGGGACTCTTTGCCGTCATGACCGCAGAGGTCTGGCTCTGGGCAGGACTATACCGGTTGCTGGATATCTTCGCCGACTTCGAAACCGCACTGTACTTTTCGACCATTACCTTTTCGACCGTCGGCTACGGCGACATCGTGCCCGCCCATGGGTGGCGTGTCCTGGCGGCGCTGGAGGGCGTAAACGGGTTCTTGCTAATCGGCTGGTCGACCGCCTATCTGATCGCGGCAGGCACCCGCATCGGCCCGTTCAAGGCCGGCGAACATTTCTGACGGGAGCCAATGCTCAGACCGCCACCGAATGCCTGGCTTTGCCGGTTTCGAAATATTTGTCGAACTTTGCCGCGATGCTCCTGACAAAGGGCCGGCTTTCCGCCGGCACGACGAAGCGGTCACCGTCAAGTTCAAGCAACCGCGCAGGATCGTGAAGGGCTGTGGAACTCGCTTTGACGAGAAGCCTTTGACCGGCTTCGCCAAAGCGCTCCACCAGATCGATCGCGGAGAAGCCGAAGTCACACATCAGCCGCTCGATGATCCAGCCGCGAACGCGGTCGTCATCGGAAAACGCAATCCCACGGACCGCGGCCAACCCGCCGTCTGCGACCATGCGCCCATACTCGGAGGTCGAAGGCATGTTCTGTGCATAGCCTTGCCGAAATTGGCTGATGGACGATGGGCCGAGGCCGATCAAGGTTTCGCAACGATCCTCGGTGTAGCCCTGAAAATTCCGGTGCAAAGTCCCGGCGCGTGCCGCCAGCGCCAGCGCATCGCCCGGTTTGGCGAAATGGTCGAGCCCGATTGCTTCGTATCCATTGTCCACGATCGCTTGCGCGGCCAGTTGCGACTGGGCAAAGCGCTCCGCGGGACCCGGCAACCAGGCCTCGTCGATCATCGTCTGATGTTTCTTGAACCATGGTACATGCGCGTAGCCAAAAAGCGCGATCCGATCCGGTTCCAGGGTCAGTGCCTGCGTGACCGTGGAGGCAACGCTCTCCCTGGTCTGGTGCGGCAGTCCGTAGAGCAGGTCGAGGTTGACGGATTCGACGCCACGCGAACGAACGCCGTCGACAACCGTCTTGGTCTGCAAGAACGTCTGCTCGCGGTTGATCGCCTTTTGCACCTTCGGATCGAAGTCCTGAACGCCGAGGCTCGCCCTTGTCATGCCGATTTCGGCAAGCGCGTCGAGGCGGGCATCGTCCATATCGTTGGGTTCGATTTCGACACTGATCTTGGCGCCGGGAAGGAACGCGAAGCTGTTGCGCAGGACGGTTCCCAGCGCCACCATGTCCTCCGGTTTGAGCATCGTCGGCGAACCGCCGCCGAAATGGACGGCACGCACGCGGCCCTTTCCTGCGACAAGACTGGCGACCGTTGCGATCTCGGCATGCAGTGACCGCAGATATGTGGTCACCGGTTCGTAGTGGCGTGTCTGCTTGGTATGGCAGGCACAGAACCAGCAGAGCTTGTCGCAGTAGGGGATGTGAAGATAGAGCGAGATCTCGGCACCCTCGTCGAGCGCCTGCAGCCAGTCACGACAAACGGCAGCGTCAACGCTTGCATTAAAATGCGGCGCCGTCGGGTAGCTCGTGTAGCGCGGCACGTTCTCACCAAGTCTGGCAACTAATTCTGGCCGCATGTTTCTATCCGCTCCGCCTTGCATGGCACGACATTGGTCCCATTGGACGTCGGCAGCCTTGATTTCGGTCAAAGCCATCCACGGACAAACTGCCGCAAGGATTTTCCTGCCGCCGATGCTATCTTGCCGGCATTTGGGTCCTCGGACGATCATGATGACAGTGCGTCAGGATGTTCACAGCACCGGCATTCCCGTGCTTTGCCAATCGTGCGAAGCACGCCACCGTGGCGTCTGCGGCGCGCTCGATCCCGATCAATTGGTCGGGCTCGCCAAGACCTCATCGAAGCACACGATCGAATCGGGGGCAGAACTGATCGGCGACGCCGAGACCGTCGATAGCTATTCGAACGTGCTTTCCGGCGTGGTGAAGCTGACAAAGAGTCTTTCCGACGGGCGCCAGCAGATTGTCGGGCTTCAGTTCGCCCCCGATTTTCTGGGGCGTCCATTCAAGGTGGAAAGCGCGATCAACGCGGAAGCGGCAACGGCCGTCTCGCTGTGTTCGTTTCCAAGGGCGTCCATCGAAAGGATGATGAGGCAATCGCCGGACCTCGAGCATCGCCTGCTCAAGCAGACACTGAACGAACTCGACGAAGCCCGCGACTGGATGGTCACGCTGGGACGCAAGACCGCCGCTGAAAAAGTGGCGAGTTTTCTGCTGATGATCGCTAGAAACATCGATCCCACGCTCGATCCAGCCACCAATGCGACGAGCTTCGAGCTACCGCTCACGCGTGCCGACATCGCCGATTTCCTCGGCCTGACGATCGAGACGGTGAGCCGCCAGTTGACCCGGCTGCGGACAGACGGCGTGATCCAGATCGACAACAACCGCCATGTGACTGTGGACAGCCTTGCTCGGTTGGCGAGCCGCTCCGGCGCCTAGTCTCGGTCGACGATCCCGATCATCGGCAGGACATGCTCGCGTTCAAACGCGATGTGCCGGCGCAAGTTCTCGAACAGGCCGCGCAACATGAAACCGATGGCTTCGGGGTTCCCGACCGTCTCGCCATGACCGATGGCCAGCAGAATTTCGGTCACCTCACCGGCAAAGCATTCGTCTTCCACATGTTCGGCCCGCAATCGCCGGGTTGAGGCAAGGTTCGCATTGCTGCCGGCCCCAGCGTCCTCGTAAGCGGGAAAGATGACCGCCTCTTCGTATTGATGAATGTTGCGCAGCAGCGGAACGATCGCGTTGGCCGCGCCGAGGCACTTCATTCGATCGACGCTGGGCAAGGCGTCCGCGATTCTTTCCAGGGCGTCGCAGAGCTGCAGCTTTTCCCTGTGCGCGCGCTTCATCACCGCGGCCGGGACCACTTCCCTGCTGGATCGATCAGTTGCTGCGGGGTTTTTATCGCCTGCTTTGAGCAGCGACGACCCCGGCCCATTCTTCCGGCTCAACGGCGGCCTCCGTTCATGTGCAAGAGCACGCTGCCCAATCAGATGGGGTTGAGCTTTGACATGGATCAAGGCGGCGACAACGCGGCTGCTGAATTGGTGTCCCACGTGGATCGGCGTCCGCGCATCGGAATCCGAGGTCGGGGATATCTCATGAAGTTCGGCACAGAAATCGTCGCTTTGAGCCTTTTCACATTTGCGGCCCTGGTGGCTGCGGGCTTCGGCATGGACGAGCCATTTCGACAGCACATGTGGGTGCTGTTTTTTGTGTTGCTCGGTTTTGTCGGCATCCTCATCCGCAACACGAGCTTCGAAGCTGCCGCTCCGATCGACCCATCCGCTTACATGGATGGTCCAATCCGCTACGGCGCCATCGCCACCATGTTCTGGGGTGTCGTCGGTATGCTGGTCGGCGTGGTCATCGCCTTGCAGCTCGCCTACCCCGATCTCAACATCCAGCCCTGGTTCAACTTCGGCCGTTTGCGGCCACTACATACGTCGGGCGTCGTCTTCGCTTTCGGCGGCAACGCATTGCTTTGCACGTCACTATACGTCGTGCAACGCACCTGCCGCGCGCGGCTGTTCGGCGGCGATCTCGCCTGGTTCGTGTTCTGGGGTTACCAGCTTTTCATCGTCATGGCCGCGACCGGCTATCTGCTCGGCATCACCGAGAGCCGGGAATACGCCGAACCCGAATGGTATGTGGACATCTGGCTGACCATCGTCTGGGTCGCCTATCTGATCCTGTTCCTGGGCACGATCTTCAAACGCAAGGAACCGCACATCTACGTCGCCAACTGGTTTTATCTCTCCTTCATCGTGACCATCGCGATGCTGCATGTGATCAACAACCTGTCGATGCCGGCCTCGTTCCTGGGCTCCAAGAGTTACTCCGCCTTTTCCGGGGTCCAGGACGCCCTGACGCAATGGTGGTATGGCCACAACGCCGTCGGCTTCTTCCTGACCGCCGGCTTCCTCGGCATGATGTATTACTTCGTGCCCAAGCAGGCGAACCGGCCAGTCTACTCCTATCGGCTGTCGATCATCCATTTCTGGGCGATCATCTTTCTCTACATCTGGGCCGGGCCGCATCACCTGCACTACACCGCCCTGCCCGATTGGGCACAGACGCTCGGCATGGTGTTCTCGATCATGCTGTGGATGCCGTCATGGGGCGGCATGATCAACGGCCTGATGACGCTGTCCGGCGCCTGGGACAAGCTCCGCACAGATCCCATCATCCGCATGATGGTTATGGCCATCGCCTTCTACGGCATGTCGACCTTCGAAGGTCCGATGATGTCGATCAAGGCGGTCAATTCGCTGTCGCATTATACTGATTGGACCATTGGCCACGTGCACTCCGGCGCACTCGGCTGGGTCGGCATGATCTCGTTCGGCGCAATCTACTTCATGGTGCCGAAGCTCTGGAACCGTGAACGGCTCTACTCGCTGAGGCTCGTCACCTGGCACTTCTGGCTGGCGACACTCGGCATCGTCGTCTACGCCGCCGTCATGTGGGTGTCCGGCGTCATGCAGGGCCTGATGTGGCGAGAATACGACGAGCAGGGCTTCCTGGTCTATTCCTTCGCCGAAACCGTCGCCGCCATGCACCCCTACTATGTCATGCGCGCCATCGGCGGAGCCATGTATCTCTCGGGCGCCCTGATCATGGCCTGGAACATAGCCATGACCATCCTCGGATACCAGCGCGAGGAGGAGCCGATGCCGGGCTCCGTTCCCGCCCTTCAGCCTGCCGAATAAGGAGCCAGAAAATGGGCTTGATGGACAGACACGCACTGATCGAGAAGAACGCTACGCTTCTTCTCGTCGGCTCCCTCCTTGTGGTGACCGTCGGCGGCATCGTCGAGATCGCACCGCTCTTCTATCTCGACAACACGATCGAGAAGGTGGAAGGCATGCGGCCCTATTCGCCGCTCGAACTTGTCGGGCGCAATATCTATGTGCGCGAGGGCTGCTACCTCTGCCACAGCCAGATGATCAGGCCGTTCCGCGACGAAGTCGAGCGCTACGGCCACTACAGTCTGGCTGCCGAGTCGATGTACGATCATCCTTTCCAGTGGGGATCGAAGCGCACCGGGCCGGACCTCGCCCGAGTAGGTGACCGCTATTCGAATGCATGGCACGTCGCGCATCTTTCCGATCCACGTTCCGTGGTGCCGGAATCGATCATGCCGAGCTATGCCTTCCTGAAAGACGCGCCGATCGAGGTGAAGGATTTCTCGACGCATCTGGTCGCCAACCGGCGTGTCAGTGTCCCCTACGACGACGACATGATCGCGCACGCAAATGCTGATTTGATGGCGCAGGCCGACCCCAACGCCGACACATCCGGCCTCGAAGCCCGCTACCCCAAAGCCAAGATCGGCGACTTCGACGGCAACCCGCAACAGGTCACCGAGATGGATGCCCTCGTCGCCTATCTGCAGATGCTCGGGACGCTGGTCGATTTCAAGAACTACGACGAAGCCGCCGGTTTCCGCTGAGGAGTTTTATCCATGGATTACAATCTGATGCGAGAATTCGCGGACAGCTGGGGTCTGGTCGCCATGGCCCTTTTCTTTGTCGCCGCAATTGCATTCGCGCTCCGCCCCGGCAGCCGCAAGCTGGCCGATGAAGCTGCCCGGATTCCCCTTGAGGACGAGTGATCATGAGCGACGAGCATCTCGATGAAATCTCTGGCATCTCGACCACCGGCCACGAATGGGATGGCATCCGGGAGCTGAACAACCCGCTTCCGCGCTGGTGGGTCATCACGTTTTACATCACCATTGTCTGGGCGATCGGCTACACCATCGCCTATCCGGCATGGCCGCTGCTGCACTCGGCAACAAAAGGTGTGCTCGGCTATTCCAGCCGCAACGAAGTCAGGAACGAGTTGACTGCGGCTGAAGCCGCCAAGGGCAAATATATCTCGGCGGTCGAGTCCAAGAGCGTCTCGGAGATCGCCGCGGACGATGGCTTGCGCGAATTCGCAATCGCCGCCGGTGGCGCCGCTTTCAAGGTCAATTGCGTCCAATGCCATGGCTCCGGCGCCCAGGGTTCCAAGGGCTTTCCCAACCTCAATGACGACGACTGGCTTTGGGGCGGCAAAGCCGAGCAGATCCAGCAGACGATCACGCATGGCATCCGCTTCGCCTCCGATCCGGATACGCGCTTGTCGGAAATGCCCGCCTTTGGCGACATCATCACCGCCGACCAGATCGCTCAGGTGAGCGCCTACGTCGCCAGCCTGTCGGGAAAGGTCCAGAATGCCGGCCTCATCGAGCCTGGCGCCAAGGTCTTTGCCGAGAATTGCGTCGCCTGTCACGGTGCCAACGCAAAAGGCAACAAGGAGCTCGGCGCCCCAGATCTGACCGATGCGATCTGGCTCTATGGATCCGGCGAAGCAGCCATCGCCGCGCAGGTCCGTGCGCCGAAACAGGGCGTCATGCCGGCCTGGGGCGCACGCCTGGGCGAGACCAAGGTCAAGGAACTCGCCGTCTACATCCATTCGCTTGGTGGTGGGGAATAGGAAGCGGGGACCTGTTCCCGGCCCTTCGCCAGCCAAGCGACGAGGCCCGGCCATGCCGGGCCTCGACCTGTATTCGGCACCGGCGATTGACTTGCATCAACGCGCCAGCCCCCGCCCCGCGGCAAGACTTGCCCACGCTGACAGCCTAGGCATGGGCAGATTGTCGCCTGCGCGAGTGGAGATGCATGTGCTGGACAATACGCAGGTAGAGCGGCTCGAAGCCGAAGCGGTCAACTCCGCCAAAGTGCGCCAGCCGATGTATGCCGCGCGCAAGAAGATATTCCCGAAACGGACAACGGGAAGCTTTCGCCGGTTCAAGTGGCTGGTGATGGCGATCACACTCGGCATCTACTACCTGATCCCGTGGTTGCGATGGGACCGTGGCCCGTTTGCCCCGGACCAGGCCGTGCTGCTCGATCTCGTCAACCGGCGCTTCTACTTCTTCTTCATCGAGATCTGGCCGCAGGAATTCTATTATGTGGCCGGCCTTTTGATCATGGCCGGCGTCGGTCTTTTCCTGATCACGTCGACAGTTGGCCGGGCTTGGTGCGGCTATACATGTCCGCAGACCGTATGGGTCGATTTGTTTCTGGTCGTCGAGCGCGCCATCGAGGGTGATCGCAACGCACGCATGAAACTCGATGCCGGCCCCTGGACCGCCCGCAAGCTTGCGCTGCGGGTATCGAAGCACGCCATCTGGCTGGTCATAGGGGCTGCGACCGGCGGCGCTTGGGTCTTCTATTTTGCCGATGCGCCGACGCTGATTGGCGAACTCTTCACCGGCACCGCGGCACCCGTCGCCTACATCACTGTCGCCGTGCTGACGGCGACGACCTATACGTTTGGCGGGCTGATGCGCGAGCAGGTCTGCACCTATATGTGCCCATGGCCGCGCATCCAGGCAGCGATGCTCGACGAAAGTTCGCTCACCGTCACCTATAATGACTGGCGCGGCGAACCGCGTTCGCGTCATGCGAAGAAGGTGCAAGCTGCAGGGCAGTCCGTCGGCGATTGCGTCGACTGCAATGCCTGTGTCGCGGTCTGCCCGATGGGGATCGACATTCGCGATGGCCAGCAACTCGAATGCATCACCTGCGCGCTTTGCATCGACGCCTGCGACGGCGTCATGGACAAGCTCGGCAGGGAGCGTGGACTGATTTCCTACGCGACGCTCTCCGATTACAACGCCAACATGATGCTGGCGACCGCGGGCGGCTCCAGTTCAGTCAACCCGTCGCTGGTCAGGACCGCTGATGGCCTGTTTTCCGACAAGGTGGCGCATTTCCATATTCGCAAGATCTTCCGGCCACGCACTTACGTCTACATGGGTATGTGGTCGTTGATCGGCCTGGGTCTGCTCTATTCGCTGCTGACGCGCGATCGGCTCGAAGTCAACGTGCTGCATGACCGCAACCCGCAATTCGTCACCCTGTCCGACGGCTCGATCCGCAACGGCTACACCGTCAAGCTGCTCAACATGATCCCCGAGCCAAGGACCATTGTTGTCACGATGCAAGGCTTGCAAGGGGGCGAAATGAGCGTGGTCGGGGACGACGTAAAGGCGGGCCGCTCCTTCGCCATCCCGGTCGAGCCCGATCGCCTGAAAATGCTGAAGGTCTTCGTGCGCCAGCCGGCCGACCAAATCCATGGCGCAGCGCAAACCTTCACGTTCCGTGTCGAGGACAAGTCGAGCTTCGAGGCGGACGAATACACCGCCACCTTCAACGCGCCGGAGACTGCCAGATGAGCGCCAGAACTCAAAAAACCCGCGAATTCACAGGCAGGCACATGCTGTTCACCATCCTTGCCTTCTTCGGCGTGGTCATCGCGGTCAATCTGACCATGGCCACGCTCGCCAACACGAGCTGGACCGGCCTTGTCGTCGAAAACACCTATGTGGCTAGCCAGCAATTCAACAAGAAGGCCGAGGAGGGTCGCGCGCAGGCAGCACTTGGCTGGACCGGCAAGCTGACCATCGCATGGGGCGAGGTCCGCTATGGCCTCACCGATGCCGCCGGCAAGCCGGTTCCCCTGCATGGCGTCAAGGTGCTGTTTCGACATCCCGCATACGAGAAAGAGGACAAGTCCGTCACGCTCGCCCACGCCTCCGGCGAGGAATTCGCCGCGCAGCACATGCCGAAGGATGGCGTCTGGATTATCGAAGTCGACGCCGATGCCGGTCTGGATGAACCCTACCGCGACGTCCGCAGGATCATGATTTCCAATGGATCACTGCAATGAGTTGTTGTGCACCGGGCGCTGAAATGGCGCTGGATCTCGTCAGCACCACTTCGGTCCTACCGTCTAGCCAGGAGATCAGGCTGGCAAGCCGATCGCTTGGCGATGATCTTCGCCAGACCGACCTTTCAGTGCCGACGGTTCATTGTGCGGCCTGCATCCAAGCGATCGAGACAGCGCTGGCAAAGCTCGACAACGTCGAGGGTGCTCGCGTCAACCTGTCGACGAAACGGGTCGCGGTCAGGTGGCGAGGCGACCAGGTTCCACCGTTCGTCGCTGTTTTGGGGCGACTGGGCTACGAGGCTCATCTGTTCGACCCGGAGGTCGGCAACAAGGACAAGACGCTTTCAGAGTTGATCCGCGCCGTCGCTGTCTCCGGCTTTGCGGCGGGCAACATCATGCTGCTTTCGGTCTCGGTCTGGTCCGGCGCTGAAGGCGCGACCCGCGACCTGTTTCATTGGGTCTCGGCGCTGATCGCCATTCCTGCCCTCGCCTTCGCCGGCGGCATCTTCTTCCGCTCGGCTTGGAACGCGCTGCGCCACGGTCGCATGAACATGGACGTGCCGATCGCAGTTGGCGTTTCTCTGGCCTACGCCATGAGCCTCTACGAGACGATCAACCATGGCGACCACGCCTATTTCGACGCGTCGGTATCGCTGCTGTTCTTCCTGCTGATCGGCCGCACGCTCGACCACGTGATGCGAGAGCGTGCGCGGACCGCCATAAAAGGGCTCTCACAGCTGGCCGCACGTGGCGCCATGGTGCTGCGCGGCGACGGCGCGCGCGACTATCTGCCGGTTGGCGAGATCGAACCGGGAATGCAGCTGCTCGTCGCAGCCGGCGAAAGGATTCCCGTCGACGGCAAGATCATTCATGGGGCGACGGATCTGGACTACTCGCTGGTCTCCGGCGAGAGCACGCCCAGAAACGTGGCGCCTGGTGAAACCGTGCAGGCCGGTGTACTCAATCTTACCGGCTCGCTGACGATCGAGGCGACAGCTGCCGCGAAAGATTCGTTCCTGGCGGAAATGGTTCGCCTGATGGAGGCCGCGGAGGGCGGTCGCGCGCACTATCGCCGGATCGCCGATCGCGTTTCAGCGCTCTATGCTCCAGTGGTTCATCTAACCGCTTTAGCGACATTCCTTGGCTGGATGGCGGCGACCGGCGACTGGCACCGGGCGATCACAATAGCCATTGCCGTTCTCATCATCACATGCCCATGCGCGCTCGGCCTTGCCGTGCCGATCGTTCAGGTGGTCGCGGCGCGGCGCCTGTTCGAGAACGGCATCATGGTCAAGGATGGTTCGGCCATGGAGCGCCTGGCGACAATTGACACAGCGGTGTTCGACAAGACCGGAACGCTAACGCTCGGGCAGCCCCGGCTGGTCAATGCGGCGTCGATCGATCCGGGCATGCTGGCAATCGCCGCAGACATGGCCGCGCATTCCCGCCACCCATTTTCAAAGGCCATAGCCGGCTTTGCCGCTCTTGGCAGGCAACACAAATTCGATGCCGTCAACGAGCACCCGGGATTTGGAATCGAGGCCACTGATGCCGGAAGCACCTGGCGGCTGGGCCGACGCGGATGGGCTGGATGGAAGGCTCGGACCGGTGGCGAAGGCAAACATGGCTATGGCGGAACGGTCCTGACAAAGGATGGGTTCATTGTCGCCACGTTCGATTTTGAGGATGCGCTGCGTGCGGGCGCCAGGGCGGCGATCGAGCAATTGAACGACGCCGGAGTGTCGGTGGAAATGCTATCGGGCGATACAGCCGGCGCCTGCGGCGAAGTTGCAGAAATGCTGGGTGTCGACGACTTCGTTCCGTGCCTGCTGCCGTCCGGCAAGGTCGAGCGCGTCGAGACCATGACGAAAGACGGACACAAGGTTCTGATGGTTGGCGACGGCCTGAACGACACGCCCGCACTGAGCGCGGCGCATGTCTCGATCGCACCGGCCACCGCCGCCGACATTGGCCGCAATGCGGCCGACTTCGTATTCCTGCGCGAAAGCCTTCTGGCAGTGCCGCTCGCGCTGGACGTCTCGCGCAAGGCGGGAAATCTGATCCGCCAGAACATCGCGATTGCGATCGTCTACAATGCCGTCGCCGTGCCGATCGCCATCCTGGGGCACGTCACGCCATTGATAGCGGCGATCGCCATGTCCGCCTCATCGCTCCTTGTCATTGGGAACGCGCTAAGATTGCAGACTTCCATGCCAAATTCACCGGCGAAAAATGTGCGGCGCGACAGGCGTTCCAACATCACCAAATTGGCCCAATCCTCATGACAACCCTTGCCTACCTCATACCTGTGGCCCTCTTCCTTGGTGCGCTTGGCCTGGGGGGCTTCCTGTGGGCTTTGAAGAGTGGCCAGTACGAAGATCTGGACGGCGCCGCCGAGCGGGTCCTTATCGATCGGGAAGATAAGCTCGGCCGCTAGCCAAGCGCTGGCAAAATAACCGGACCACGACATTCTCCGCCTTGACTATGACGCGCTGGATCGATGTGTTCGAGGCTCTAACATTCCCAAAATTAACTCCATCAATTTGCGGCAGCGCAAAGAAACGCTGCGTCAGGTCATCTAGGTTCTCCTCATCCACAACGGTTGAGAGACAGGAGACTGAAATGATCACGCGACGCGAAGCTCTGTTCGGTGCAGCGATTGGCGCTGCCGCCGTGGCAGCACTGCCGGCATTTTCGGCAACTGTGACAAAGGCAGATATTCGAGGGCTCGCCCGAGAGAAGATCAAGCTCGTGGCACCACCTTTCGTGCATCCGCACGATCAAGTCGCCAAGGGTGGACCGAAGATCGTCGAGTTCACCATGACGATCGAGGAAAAGCCAATGATCATTGATGCCGATGGTACAAAGCTCAACGCGATGACCTACAATGGCTCGATCCCCGGTCCGCTCATGGTCGTGCATCAGGACGACTATCTCGAGCTGACGCTCATCAATCCCGATACCAACTCCCTCGCCCACAACATCGACTTCCACGCTTCGACCGGTGCGCTGGGCGGCGGCGCCCTCACCTTGATCAATCCCGGCGAACAGGTGACCTTGCGCTTCAAGGCGACGCGAACGGGAACGTTCGTCTATCACTGCGCGCCTGGTGGCGCGATGATCCCTTGGCATGTCGTCTCCGGCATGAGCGGCGCCATCATGGTCCTGCCGCGCGATGGGCTCAGGAACGACAAGGGCGAGCCGGTCAAATACGACAAGATCTTCTACATCGGCGAGAACGACTTCTATATTCCGCGAGACGACAAGGGCAACTTCAAGAGCTACGAATCGGCCGGTGACGGTTACGACGACATCGTCAAGGTGATGCGTGGGCTGATCCCCACGCATGTCGTGTTCAACGGCAAGGTTGGATCCTTGACCGGCGACAACGCCATGAAGGCGAAAGTCGGCGAGACCGTGTTGATCGTCCATTCGCAGGCCAACCGCGATACGCGGCCGCATCTGATCGGCGGGCACGGCGATTATGTCTGGGAGCAGGGCAAATTCGCCAATCCGCCGGCCAAGGATCTGGAAACCTGGTTCATCCGCGGCGGCTCGGCTGGCTCGGCGCTCTATACGTTCCTGCAGCCGGGTGTCTACGCCTACGTCAATCACAATCTGATCGAGGCTGTGGAACTCGGAGCGACCGCTCACTTCATGGTCGAGGGCGAGTGGGATGACGACCTGATGACGCAGGTCGAGCCGCCTAAACCCGTCGCCACCAACTGACGGCACTCCAATCTGCCCGGATAGCGTCGCTGTCCGGGCATGGACAAAAGCAATGTCTCCTTTCATCCTCAAAGTTTTCTCGGTTGCCATGGCGGCCGCAACGGTTCCAATGGGCTTGACCGCCATCGGCCGGAACGGACATCGCGAGCCCCACCCTGCCGCCATGACAGTCACCTTGGTGCCCGGTCCGATCACCTATCCCCTGCCGGGCGAGTTCTTGAGGAACGGACGCCCGCAAGCAAATCTCCGGCTCAGGCGACAGTTCCACGAACCCATCGAAATCATGACCTATCAGGTCAGCGTGTCGGACTATGCGGACTGCGTGTCGGCTGGCGGCTGTCAGCCGGCACAGGAGACGCGCGCGATCCCGAGCAATGCTCCCGTTACCGGAGTGAGCTATCTCGACGCCAATGCCTACGCCCAATGGTATTCGGAAGTGACAGGCGACGACTGGCGGCTGCCGTCCGATGAGGAGTGGGCGTTTGCCGCGGCAGAGCGGTTCGCAGGGGAATTCGAGGGTGTCGAAAACGACGCCAGCAACCCCGCCAGACGATGGCTCACCAGCTACAAGGCCGAGGTGGACCTCAACCGCAAACCAGACCCATTGCCCAGGAGCCGTGGCTCTTTTGGTGTGAACTCCCAAGGCCTCGCCGACTTTTCCGGCAACGTCTGGGAGTGGACTTCGACCTGCTATGTCCGCACCACGTTGGCCGTGGATGGAAGCGTTGCAAGTTCGGTCGACAATTGCGGCGTCCACGTCCTTGAGGGGCTTCACAGAGCCTACATGTCAAACTTCGTCAGTGACGGGAAAAGCGGAGGCTGTGCCGTCGGCACGCCTCCCGACAATCTGGGATTCAGATTGGTCCGTGACCATTCGGGATGGGCAAGCCGGATCCTTGGTGGGCTTGGCATCGTCTGAAAAGCAGGAATAGCGGGCCACGTCTTCTCGACCGTCGCGAGCCCGCCCGCCGCCCCTCGCCTCACCGTGCCTTGGGTGTCGTCAATGCGGTTCCGTGGATCAGCAGGAAGCCGGCGAATGCAGCCACCCATGCGGCGCCGGCCATATCGATCACCGCGCCTGAGGGGAAGAAAGCGGCCAGGATTCTCAATGTTCCCGCGAGCAGGATGGCCACGAAGATGAACGAGGCGCCGTTCCCAGCCTTGAGCGTTCTTCCTGTGTGTCCGAGCGTTGCGCGGGTCATCACGGCGAGCGTCATGGCTCCGACCGCACCCGTTCCGAGCGCGTGGAGCCCCGCAGCAGCTGGCACGGCGGAAGGAAAAAGGATCGAAGCCGATATAAGGCCGAGGCCGACCGGCACGAAGGCATATGCAAGATGGAGGATGAGCACGAGCGGATCCCGCAACGTGCGTTCGCCAGCCCAGCGCGACAGACGCCACGCCTGGCAGATTGCAGCGACCGCCATAAGCATTCCCGAGGCGTGGTTGTCGGGGGCGAACGTCCATGCTCCCAGCGCGATAGCAGAGATGGCTATCGATACGATGTCAAAACGGCCGAACGGCGCGGGCAGCCTGCCAGGATTTTCGCGAACGAGCCAGTTGCGCGTGAAGCTCGGAATGAGGCGCCCACCGATCAGCGAGATGAGCACGATCGCCGCGGCCATACCGAGCCTGCGGCTGATGTCGGATGTGCCTTGAAGGTGCGCCTCGATATGGAACATGCCGTTGGCGCACGCCAGGACGGCAAGCGGCAACAGCACCTTGAGATTGCGCCAGTTCCGTCCCGCGACGATCTCGCGGGCCGCCGCGGCAGCGACAGCAAGCAGAAAGCAGCCATCGATCACGGCCGCTGCTTCCCAGCCAATATCGGCCGAGAAGAAAACAGCCGCACGCCCAGCAAGCCACAGGACCACCAGCGCCAGCAGCGGCAAGCCTTGCACGGGCAGCCGGCCGGTCCAGTTCGGGATGGCGGTCAGCAAGAACCCGGTAACGATCGCCGGCAGATAGCCGAACAGCATCTCGTGAATGTGCCAGTCGACGGCAGCGAACGCACTGTGGGCATCGAGTTCGCCGGCATACATCGGCAGCCAAAGCAGAATGGAGAGCGCGGCATACAGCGACCCGAGGAAAAAGAAGGGCCTGAATCCGTAGGAAAGAAATGCGGGCCCAGTGTAGGCCCGCAGGCGTGGAATTCCCATGATCTGCGTCTCCAAATGAACAGGGCCGGATGAACCGCCGCTCTCGGTTCGTCCGGCCCGCGCCCGCCTCGCCTATGGCAGGCAGACTGTATGCCTCAGTTGGCCGGAACCTGGGTGAACAGGTCGGCGAACACCGTTTTTGCCTTGCCAGGATGCTTGACCGCCTTGGCGGTATCGAGGTTGACCGGCTTGCCGACAACGATCAGCGCGACCATGCCCATTCCGTAGTGGGGCGCGCATTTGACACCGTAGACGCCCTCCTTCGTCAGCGTGACGGTTATTTCCTCACTGGGCTTTCCCTTGAAAGGCTCGGCGCCGTCCGGAATCATGCCCTTGATCGACTCGGCATCATGCGTCTTGTCGGTCGGCACGAACTTCACGGTGTCGCCAGGAGCTGCCTTGACGAAGGCCGGCTGGAAAACCATTGCGCCCTTTTCGCCCTTGTTGAGCATTTGCACCACATGCTCTTCGGCGCTTGCGCCGCTAGCGAGCGCAAGGATGGAGATTGCGGCGGCGAGGATGGAGAGTTTCATCGATTTGTCCTTTGTTCGTGTTCGCGGCATTGCGCCGTTCCACGCCATCTAGCCAGATGCGGCTGGGAACAATTTGCGCTGGCGCAAACTTGGGACAAGAAAGGTCTCCCGCACGACTGATGCGGACCATGGGCTGTGAGGTATCCGCTTGGCTGCGCTGGACCGATCGCTGATATCGCTGCTGCCCCTCTTCCAGGGGATGGAGCCCCAGGAGCAAAGCGAGATCCTCAAAGGCGCTCGATCGTCACACTACGCCAAGGACTCCTCGATCCGGTAGCTCAGCATCACCGCCACCGTTGCCGGCCATTTTCTCATGATCTCGTCGACGACCATGTCCCGACCGATCGAACTGAGTTCCTTCACGATGGGGTCCCCGCGATTTGCGAAGCCTCGTGATATATCCCGCCCGCGCCGCCTTCGTTGCACTTTCGCAACTTCATAGAACTGGCGCTGAACCCTCTCGGGTTATTTCGAAGGACGATAAGTGCCCATGGCACAGCCTGGTTCGACGGTTCGCAAGACCCGTCAGATGGCAGTACCAACGACGGCACCAATACCGGCGGTCAGCGCCATTGCCAGCGCCCCCCAGAAGGTGACGCGAACAGTTGCCCTTAACACATTGGCGCCGCCGGCTTTGGCCCCAATGGCGCCCAAAACCGCCAGGAACAGGAGCGAGGCGACAGACACCGTTGCGGCAAGCCAGGCGGCCGGCGAAACAAGCACCATCGCCAATGGCATGGCCGCGCCAACCGAAAATGCAGCCGCCGAGGCCAAGGCAGCCTGGATCGGTCGCGCCGTCGTCACCTCCGAGATGCCAAGTTCTTCGCGAGCGTGGGCGCCGAGCGCATCCTTCGCCATCAATTGGTCCGCGACCTGCAGGGCCAGCGTTGGCTCCACGCCACGTTTGACATAGATCTCCGCAAGTTCCTGTCGCTCGAAGTCTGGCTGCGTCGCCAGTTCCCCTTTCTCACGGGCAAGGTCGGCCTGTTCGGTATCGGACTGCGAACTGACCGAGACATATTCGCCGGCCGCCATCGACATCGCGCCGGCGACCAGACCGGCGACACCTGCGACGAGAACATCGGCCGCCGCGGCGTTGGCTGCCGCCACGCCAACGATCAGGCTCGCCGTCGATACGATGCCGTCATTGGCGCCGAGCACGGCGGCTCGCAGCCAGCCGATGCGGGAGATGAGATGGTTTTCAGCATGCAAGCGGCTCACGGTGTCACCCCATACGCCGGGCCGCCGGGAGCAGCATCCTGACCAGCACGTCCGATTTCACATAGAAATGCTGCCACAGCGCCGCCGCGGCATGGAGGCCAACGGCAATGATGATCACCGGCTTGGCGAGTTCGTGAATCTCACCCATCACTCGAAAGCTGAAGTACCATGCCAGCGCCCCGGTAATCGGCATCCCGAAAATGAACAGGTAGAGCAGGAAATGAGCGACCGCCGAAGTCCGCTTCAGCAGGACGCTTTCTTCGGGCGGCGCGGCCGGCACACCATGCCGTAGACGGACTGCAATCCGCCAGATCGCCAGCACCAGAACGGCCAAACCGACATAGACATGAATATTCGCGTTGAGGATGTCGCCAGCTGCCGGCTCTGTGCCGCGCGAGAACGCCCGGTAAGCCGGCTTGATGTCCTCACCGATTACAAGCTGCAGAACGACCAGCCCTGCGATAATCCAATGCAGAAATATCTGGGTTCCAGTGTATCCGGCCGGCTCGTTGGCAACAGTCATAGGCAGCTACCTCGCTTGAGAGAACCTTCCTACCTTGCTGCATATGCGACCATGTTGATCTAGGACAAGTCAATTCACCGTTCCCCTCTCGCTTTCACTATCCCCTCGCAGTTCGAACTCGGCTGACAGCCAGTTGTCAGCTTGGTCGTGGGATATTGCCTCCGAAGCGGACTCGATGAACCGCCCTGCAAGATTCAACGTGGAAATACAATTCCGATGAAACAGATTGCCTTGTCGCTTTTCGTGATCGCCGCCTCCGGCGCCTATGTCTGGGATCAGGCCGGCAAGAATCCGGCAAACGACATGCTCGGCGAAGCGCTGCCGGCCAACGCAGCCGGAGCGCCTTCCGTGCAGCCAAAAGAGCCCGGATCCGCTGTGGCTTTGCCGATGCTTCGGACCTCGCCGGCGCCTCTCGATGCCCGGCTCAGAACAAGGTTCCCCATTGCCCGGGAAACGACGGCTGCCATAGCAGTGCTCGCCAAACGGCCAAATGAACCAGTCAAGCAGACAGTGGCTCCGGTGGCACCACAACCGTCGCCAACGCCACTGGCGCCGCAAGTGGCTTCGGCTGACTCCGATCCTGCGCTACCAGCACCTTCCTTCGCCATAACTCCCGCCGTCTACATACCGGTCCCCCAGCCGAGGCCAGCATACCCGGAGACGCTAGCGCGCATCATCCGTACAGGCACGAAGCTCGCAGCACATGGCTATACCGATGGCGTCTACACCGGCCCCGCGGCCGATGCCTATTACGGTATCATCCAGATTCAGGCCCTCGTGCAGGGCGGGCAGCTTACGGCGCTGAAAGTGCTGAAATATCCTTCCGATCGCCGCACCTCCATCAGCATCAACAGGCAGGCGCTGCCCATGCTGCGCGACGAAGCGATCCGCGCCCAAAGCGCCAATGTGGACATTATTTCGGGCGCGACGCTGACCAGCAGGGCTTTCATCCAGTCGCTAGGCGGCGCGCTGAAGAAAGCATCGTCCTAGTTCCATGCGTGAAACGCGCATTTTGATGGGAATGCCCATTACGGTCGACATCGGCGGCGCGTCGAACGCTGAGCTGATCGATACGGTCTTCGGCTATTTCGAACATATCGACCGGCGCTTCAGCACATATCGGGCGGACAGCGAGATCGCTGCCATCAACCGCGGCGGCATTCCGGTCGTCGACTGGAGCAGCGAAATGATGGAGGTGCTGGCCATTGCCAAACAGACGAAAGACGAGACGGCCGGATACTTCGATATTCGCAAGCCCGACGGGTCGCTCGACCCTTCCGGCATCGTCAAGGGCTGGGCCATTCGCAATGCGGCAGGCATCGTTCAGCGAGCCGGCATCAACGATTTCTTCATCGAGGCGGGCGGGGATATCCAGTCTGGCGGCAAGAATGCATCGGGCCATGACTGGAGCGTCGGCATCCGCAATCCCTTCAACGCGGATGAGATCGTAAAGATCGTCTATCCCCGCGGTCGCGGCGTCGCTACCTCCGGCACCTATGTCCGCGGTCAACACATCTACAACCCGCATGGCATTGGCAGTCCGATCCAGGACATCGTCAGCCTGACCGTGATCGGCGCCGATGTGCTCGAAGCCGATCGTTTCGCCACCGCGGCCTTCGCCATGGGTCGGGACGGCATTCTTTTCGTCGAGCAGACACCTGGCCTGGAGGGATATCTCGTCGACGCCAATGGCCGCGCAACGCCGACAACCGGGTTCGGAGCCCTTTGCCTGCAATGATCAAGACCATCGACCGATTTCTCGATCACCTGACCATGTACAGGCTGGTCCTCTACTATCTGATGGCGCTGGTCGGCGCGGCGTTCGTGCTCGGCTTCGTCAAGCTGGTACCACATGATCCGACTGCGCTTGCCTTCACGACAGCGCTTGCGCTGGCCGCCTGCTGGATCACCAACAAGGTCTTTGCGCTTGTCTTCGCAGTCCCGGCCAACAACGAGTCCGTCTACATCACAGCGCTCATTCTGGCGCTCATTCTCGATCCGGTTGCCGTCACGGACATAAAGGGGATTGCGGCGGTGGCATTGGCAGCCGTCTGGGCGATTTCATCCAAATTCATTCTCGCGATCGGCCGGAAGCACCTTTTCAACCCGGCTGCTCTGGGCGTGGCGCTGTCGGTGCTGCTGCTCGACCAACCAGCCACCTGGTGGGTTGGCGGCAATCTGCCGTTGCTTCCGCTCGTTCTCGTCGGCGGCATGCTCATAGTCCGCAAACTTCGCCGGCTTGACCTCGTCTCGACCTTCATTGTCGTGGCGCTGGCGACCATCCTGGCAACCACGGATCCATCGCAATACTGGACCGCGCTCACGGAGACACTGGGTTCGTCGCCTCTGCTGTTCTTTGCCTTTGTGATGCTGACCGAGCCGCTGACCGCGCCGACGATGCGTTGGCCGCGTATCGCCTTTGCCGCCATCGTCGGCTTTCTGTTTGCTCCCAACATCCATATCGGCTCGTTCTATTTCACGCCGGAACTGGCGCTGCTTGCCGGCAACCTGTTTGCCTATGCGGCGGGCCCCAAGGGACGCTTCGTGCTGACCTTGGAACGCATCGAGCAATCGGCTGTCGACAGCTTTGACTTCGTCTTCCGGTCGCCGCGCAAGCTCGCCTTTGAGGCCGGCCAGTATCTCGAATGGACGCTTGGCCTCGATCGTGCCGACAATCGCGGCAACCGCCGCTATTTCACGGTCGCCTCTGCGCCGACGGAGGAGACAGTCCGTCTCGGTGTCAAGTTCTATCCGCAATCAAGTGCCTTCAAGCGCGAATTGATGACCATGAAGCCAGGCAGCACGATCCATGCCGCGCAACTGGCCGGCAACTTCACTCTGCCCGCCCAGCGTGAAACCAAAATCGCGTTCCTGGCCGGAGGCATCGGCATCACGCCGTTTCGCTCGATGCTGCAATATCTCCTCGACCGCAAGGAGCGGCGACCGATCGTCATTCTCTACGGAACAGAAGGCCAGCAGGACATCGCCTATCGCGACGTGCTTGGCGCCGCCCGGCAGGAACTTGGTATCAAGACGATCCACGCCGTGGCGCGAGGGGGCGAGCGCGGGCAATATCCCGGATACATCGACGAGCGCCTGATACGTCTGGCTATACCCGACTACCTCGAGCGCACTTTCTACATTTCCGGCCCGCAGGCGATGGTCAAGGCGCTGCGTCAGAAGCTGCTGGCCATGGGCATTCGCCGCTCGAAGATAAAGGTCGACTATTTCCCGGGTTTCGCCTGAAGCATGCTCAACTGTGTCGCGGCAAGGAAATGGCCACCGCCAGACCCGGATCGGCATTGGCCATGGCAAGACGTCCGCCATAGGCTTCGACGATATCGGATACGATGGCCAGGCCAAGACCGCTGCTGCCGCGCTTGCTGTCGAGCTGGACACCACGTGACAGCGCTGACTCCCGATCGACATCCGGTATACCTGGGCCATCGTCCGCAACACTGACGGTCACCTCGTCCCAGGCAATGGATGCACCGACACGGACTGACGATTTTGCGTAGCGCGCGGCATTCTCCACCAGATTGCCGAGAATTTCTGACAAGTCGCCTTCGTCGATCGGCGCCGTCAGATTTTCCGCGACATCCAGCTTGAATGAAAGCTGCTTGCCGCTTGGTGTCCGTTTGACCACGGCAATGACGCCGGCCGCCACGTCCGACACAAGGCAGGATGCCTTGCCGGAGACGCCGGGCGCGAGGCGGGCGCGCGCGAGCTCCCGCTCGACATGGCGCCGGATCGCTCCGGCGCTCTTCTCGATCTCATCGGCCAGCTCAGTTTCGCCTTTTTTTCTCAACGCGCGGATATCGGCCGACAGGACTTGCAGCGGTGTCTTGAGACCGTGCGCCAGATCGGTGGCGCGCGAGCGCGCTCGCGCAAGTGCCTTCTCCTGGGCATCGAGTAGGCGATTGATTTCGTCCGCGAGCGGCTGGACTTCGCTTGGTGCCGCCACCTCAAGCCGTGCAGTTCGTTGTGCAATCACGTTTCTCACCGAGACCCGTAAGGTTTCCAGAGGCGCGAGACCGACGGTGATCTGGATGAAGAAGGCCGCCATGAGAGCAATGGCGAGCAGAATGAGGGCTGGTGCAAGGTCGCGGACATACCCGTCGACGGATTCCTTCACCGTTTGATGGTCTTCCGCCACGACGGCGCGAAACGATCGGCCGCTGGCGTCGATGATCGTGCGCTCGACGGCGATGGTGAGCTCGCCTTGTGGCCCTTTGAATTCCTTGATCTCCCTGAGTTCGCCGTTGGTTGCGTGATCAGGCAAAGCAAGCGTCGCGTCCCACAATGAACGCGAGCGGACGAGGTTGCCGGAACCAGTATCCTGCACCTGCCAGTAGTGGCCAGAAAAGGGAATGGAGAAACGCGGATCGGCCAGGGTTGCCTGGACCGAAAGACGGCCATCGGCGGCGAAATTGGTCGCGCCGATAAGGTCGTTCAGGTCGACGGTCAGCTCGCTGACAACGCGCCGCTCGACATTCAGCTCGAACAGATAGCGCAGTCCGACACCAGCGATGGCAAGAGCAACAAGGATCGAAATCGTTGCCGCCAACCAGAGCCTGAAGCGGATCGAGTTGCCCATCAGCGGGTATCGTCTGGGACGAAGTACCCGAACCCGCGCCGCGTTTCGATGACGTCACTCCCAAGCTTGCGACGCAAACGCGCGACGATTACCTCGACCGCATTCGGATCGCGGTCGTTCCCTGAATCGTAAAGATGCTCGGCCAGTTCGGTCGGCGCCACCACCCGCCCGGCATGATGCATCAGAAACGCCATGAGCCGGTATTCCAACGGCGAAAGCGCAATGGGAATGCCGCGCAGTGAAATGCGCATCTGGCGTGTGTCCAGAAGCAGGGGCCCCGACTTGAGCACTGGCGCGGCCTGCCCGGTCGAGCGGCGTAGGATTGCGCGTAACCGGGCAAGCAGCTCTTCCATTTCGAAAGGTTTCGGGAGGTAGTCGTCAGCGCCAGCATTGATGCCTTCGACACGTTCCGTCCACATGCCCCTGGCGGTCAAGATGAGAACCGGGAACCGGCGGGCGTTGGCTCGCCAACGTTTCAAGATCGTGAGACCATCGAGCTTGGGCAACCCGAGGTCTAGGATCGCAGCATCATAGTTCTCCACATCGCCTGCGAACCAGGCAGCCTCTCCATCGCGAACGGTATCAACCGCCATTCCGGATGCCTTGAGGACTGTAGCGATATCGGTCGCGATACGAGGCTCGTCCTCGGCCAGGAGGATCTTCATCAGTCGCCCTCCCCCTCGCGCATGATGGCACCGGCGCCGGCGTCGACGTCGATAGTCTTTCGCCGGCCATCGGCACCGACGACCTGAAACCGGTAGACCCATCTGTTGGCCTGGCGGATGAGGTCGACCGCAACAACGTCGCCGGGGGCTTTGGCGCGAACAACGTCCAGTATATCGGCAAGGCCTTTGATCTCGCCGTGTTCGTACAAATCCCGTGCCCGGTCATGGTCGCCGTCGTCGTCCTCATCGGCACGGGTTGCGAGAGGCATGGCCAGGACAAGTCCAGCGAGACCCAGCACCGCCAAACACTTCAACTGGCTTTTCATCGGCAAGGCATGTCGCACATTGAAGCTTTCAATTTGCTGTCAGTCATCCTCAGCCCGCAGCAAGCAAAGGGTCCATATCAAGGCATCATCGCGTTCAATCATGGCCGCGCCGAGAAGGATACCAGACCATGCGCAATTCAATGTTTGTCCTTGCAGCACTTGCAGGCCTCACGATCTTTGCCCTGCCGGCGGCCGCTGAATCGGAAGAAGGATCATGTGGGGCGCCACCGTCTGTTGTCCCGTCCGGCCCCATCGACCTGCAGGCCATCCCGATGCAGGACGCAACCACCCCGAAAGCCATCAAGGGTGATGACGATGCGTGTGACGACCGGCAGGGCGATGAGGCCGACGAAAACGACTAGATCTCTCGTTCGCAGTGCGTGGCCCACTACAGCACATAACGCTCGCAAATGTCGTCGGCCAAGGCTCGCTGCAAGGCCGGCAATTATCCAAGGTCCCTTGCCAATTTCTGGAGAGTCTTCGTGGTCCCCATTCAACATATCCACCCCATTCTTGTTCATTTTCCTATTGTTCTGATCTACACGCTTGTGGCTATCGACCTTGTGGCGCTGGCTGGCGGCAGCGCCGTCACCGGGAAATCGGGCGCTGGTACGATCTCTACTTTTGTGGCCTTGGCTGCCGGAGTGTTCGCCATTGGTACCTGGTTCTTCGGCGGTCTTGCCCTGGATCACGCCGAAGCGGCCGGCTTCAGCAGCGATATCGCGGAAATCCACGAAAGCCTGGGGGGTATCACTGCCTTTGCCTTTCTGATCTGGGGACTTGTGAGGCTCGCGCTTTGGATACGCAACCGCGAGTTTCGGGCTGTGACGATCACCATTCCTCTGATTGAAATTGGCGGAGCGGTGTTGGTCACTGCGACGGCCTACTATGGTGGACTGCTTGTCTACGAACTTGGCGTGAATGTCGCTAAGACCGCAATCGCTGGGTGACGGGCACGCGCCCGTCATTCGTGATCTCGACTTTGGACCATTTGCCTCGGTGGCAAAATGATTCAGATCAAGGCGCTTCATGCATGGGACTTCTAAGAAGCCGGAGGTTTGGAGAACTCCGGAGAGCGAACATGCAAGCCGAAGCCATAATGAGCAAGCCAGTCGTCGGCATAGATCCGTCCGCATCGATCGCTGAGGCGGCCGGGATGATGCTCATCAAAAAGATCAGCGGCTTTCCCGTCATTCGCGGCGACGGCACCCTGGTGGGGATCGTCAGCGAGGGAGATTTCTTGCGTCGCGGGGAACTGGGCACGGAGCGCAAGCGCCCGCGCTGGCTGGAGTTTCTCGTCAGCCCCGGAAAGGCCGCCGATGAATATGTCCACGCCAATGGGCGACGGATCGAGGAGGTGATGTCGCAAGATGTGGTCACGGCATCCCCTACCGCATCGCTCGCCGAGGTCGTCGAGCTCATGACGCGTCACCATGTGAAACGCATTCCGGTCGTCGACGCTGGGAAAGTCGTCGGCATCATCACCCGCTCTGATCTTCTGCGGGCATTGCTCAGCGTCCTTCCTGATGCAGCCCCTTCAGCCATCGATGACGAACAGATTCGGCAGGACATCATGACCGAGCTAGCGACACAGAAATGGGCCGGCAAGGACTTGATAAACGTGACGGTGAACAAAGGCGTGGTGAAACTGAGCGGCGCCATCTTCGACGAACGCGAGCGCCAGGCAGCCATTGTAGCAGCCGAAAACGTCGCCGGCGTCAAAGCTGTCGAGGATGATCTCTTCTGCGCCGATCCCGTGTCCGTCGTCCTTGTTTCGTAGCGGTGGCACGACCGGGTTGGTGTCGCCAGCGGCCATGCCAGTGGGTTTCGACGTTGCATGGAGTATAGGTCCACCTGCGAAACAGCAGAAATGCTTCTAGAAAGAACAGATCGTCCACGAACGTCATGACTTCCTCAAGGCTGATCTGCTCGATGCACTACGATTGGCCGGCTGCGTCCTGCAGTCGTGCGATTAGGTCGCGGTTGCGACAGTAATCTGGCGGAACATCTGCTTGCTGATGTTCGTCAAGCCAGGTCGAGCACTCATCCTGATGCCCGCAAGAACGACAGCGGTCCACCGCCCGATTGGTGACGCCCGCATGGTCCGGCACCGATTTCAATTGTTTGTCGACCCCGAGCTTCTGCATCATGCGACCCATCAAAGCGGTTCTGGCGTCGACTGAAATCAGGTAATCGAGAAGGGTCATGTTGATCGCTCTTGCCTACTGGCCATCATTGCACTGTTGGCGGCCGGCGGCGTTGATCTCGATCAACAGACGGCATCATTGCCAACCCCTGAGCGCTCAACAGGAAGCATGGCGCTAAACCGAAGCGACAAGGCGGTCGAGAAAGGGCCGCTGACCAGCAAGAGGTTTTTCCCGGGCAAGGTCTAGATCCAGCCATTCACCACGGTCCACCTCGGGAAACGACTGCACGCGGCAGCTACGTCGTGGCCGTTCCATCTCGAATATGTTGCTGCGCAACGTCGCGGTGTCGAAATCGCCTTCAGCGCGAAAGCAGTGATGAGTTTGCTTCTTCGCTGGCGCAACTCACCCAAATTGACCAGGGCTCCCTTGGGCTCCCAGCCCGTCTCTTCCGTGAATTCGCGCCGCGCCGCGGCTTCTGGAAGGTCGCTTTCGTCGAACTCGCCCTTGGCGATGGACCGGGCGTCAAGATCGCGGCTTTGTCAGAATGGGCCGCCCGGATGGACGAGCAGCACCTGCAGCGCCTTGGCGATCTACGATAGGGCAGAATGCCCGCGCTTCTTCTCATCATCGCTTCAAGCCTCCCCACGCGGCCTATGATCTGGGATAGCCCGCATGAACCTTTGGCCCTCTGTCGATCAGCTGCTCCGCCCCCTTCCGGTGCGACTGGCGGCTCTTTTGTCCGAAAAACAAGCGCTTGGTCGCCTCCGAGGCCAACAGATAGAGCGAGGTGATTGCGACAAGCCCGGCAAGCACGGGGAGCGGCAAGGGCACGAAGCCGAACCAGGCTGCAAACGGCAGATAGGGGATCATGATCGCGACAATCCCGACACCCAATGTAAGCCAGGCGAGTAACGGGCTTGGGCGGCTCGCCCAGAAAGCGCTGTGGGTGCGCACAATGAGCACGATAGCAAGCTCCGTCAGCAGCGACTCGACAAACCAGGCAGTCTGGAATGCGGCCTCCGTGACATGCGCGAAGAACAGAAGGAACGCGAAGGTCGCAAAGTCGAACAGCGAACTGACCAGGCCAAAGCTGATCATGAACCGTCGCACAAATCGGATGTCCCAGTGGCGAGGCTGGCGCAGTTGGTCGGCATCGACGTTGTCGCTTGCGATGGCGAGCGAAGGAACGTCAGAAAGGAAATTGTTGAGCAGGATCTGCTTTGCCAGAAGCGGCAGGAAAGGCAGGAACAGCGAGGCGACAGCCATGCTGATCATGTTGCCGAAATTGGCGCTGGTGGTGATTGAAATATATTTCATCGTATTGGCGAATGTCTTGCGGCCGTCGTCGACGCCGCGCACGAGCACGCCCAGATCTTGCTTGAGAAGGATAATATCGGCCGCTTCGCGCGCGACATCGACAGCGGTGTCGACCGAGATGCCTATGTCTGCCTCATGAAGGGCGGGCGCATCATTGATGCCGTCGCCAAGGTAACCAACAACATGGCCCCTGCTCCGCAAGGCCTGAACGATGCGCTCCTTCTGGTTGGGATCGATCTCGACGAAGAGATCGGTGTGCTGCACGCCCGCAAAGAGCGCGCTCTTCGTCAATTTCGAAAGTTCCTCGCCGGTCATGATTCTGTCGAGGGGCAAGCCGACCGCTTGGGCAAGATGTGCGGCAACGTACCGGTTGTCGCCCGAAATGACTTTTACCGCGATGCCGCGGTGGGCGAGCTCGGCAAGCGTCTTCTCGACTCCTTCCTTTGGCGGGTCGAGGAAAAGCAGGAAGCCCGCGAAGACGAGATCGATTTCGTCTTTCCTACTGAACGTTTTCCGGCTCTCAAATCGACGAATTGCCAGGCCCAGAACGCGATAGCCATCCGCGCTCCAGCGCCGGAATTTTTCGTCGATCGCCGCACGCTGCTTCTCATCGAGGGGTTCCAGCCCTTTCGCCGTGCTGACGAAGCCGCACGTTTCGAGGACATTTAGTACGGCGCCTTTGGTGATTAGAAGATCTTCGGCATCCTTGGTCCGCACAACAACGGATAGGCGCTTGCGAATGAAATCATAAGGGATCTCGTCAACCTTGGTGAAAGCGGCCAATGATGCGCCTTTGCCCGGTGCACCGGCGATCGCCTCGTCCAGCGGGTTCTTCAGTCCGGTCTGCAAGGTTGCGTTGAGACGTGCCCAAAGCAGGATGTCGGTTGACGCATTGCCGTCGACGTCAAGCCATCCGTCTAGGTGGATCACGCCTTCCGTCAGCGTGCCGGTCTTGTCGGTGCAGAGCACGTCCATGCTGCCCAGATTCTCGATGGCGTCGAGACGGCGCACGATGACGCCATTGGCAGCCATCGCGCGAGCCCCTCTAGCCAGCGTCACACTGATGATGGCCGGAAGGAGTTCCGGTGTAAGTCCAACCGCCAATGCCAGCGAAAACAGCAGCGATTCAATCAGTGGGCGATGCAGCATCAGGTTGGCGAAGAACACCAGGATGACAATCGCCAGCATGATCTCGGTCATCAGATAGCCGAACAGTCTTATGCCCCGGGCAAACCCGGTTTCGGGGATTTGGCGCTCCAGGGCAGCAGCGATCGATGCGAATTCAGTGCCGGGGCCGGTCGCTGCCGCAAGCACGGTTGCTGTACCGCTGCGAACCGAAGTGCCCGTGAAAACCGCATTGCTGCGCTGTGCCACCGAAGCCTCGCGCGCCGACCGCCCCGGCGCCTTCACGACGGGAAAGGTTTCGCCGGTCAGCACGGCCTCGCTGACATTGAAATCGCGCGCGTCCAGAATGACACCGTCCGCAGGAATGAGGTTTCCGGCCGAGAGGCGGATCACGTCGCCCGGTACGATGTCTTCGGCAGCAACCGAGCACTCTACGCCGTCACGCAACACAATAGCTCTGCGCGAAATACGCTGTTTCAGTGCTTCGGTCGCCCGCGACGCACCGTACTCCTGGGTGAAGCTCAGGACGCAGCTTGCCAGCACGATCGCGCCGATGATCGCAGCCTCCTGGCCCTCCCCGACGAAGGCCGATACGCTGGCCGCGAAAATGAGGATCAGGACCAGCGGGCTCCGGAACTGGCGGGCAAACACTGCCAAGGCCGACGCGCTTGACGTCGCCGCCGGTGTGTTTCGGCCGAATTTTGCGAGCCTCGATGCCGCTTCGGACGAAGCAAGCCCCGAGGCTGAGGTCTCAAGGCGTAGCAGGAGGTCATTGGTCTCGATCGACCAATAGGCACCGTCCTCTGGCGAGACGGATTGCTGGTCAGCTTCGCCTATCATCAATACGACATGAAACGGTTGATGCCGCTCTCTTCGATCAGCGTGCGGGTGACGCCACCAAACGCCCATTCCCGCAAGCGGCTATGGCCATAGGCGCCAGAGACGATGAGGTCCGCATGGATCGAGCGTGCGAATGTCAGCAACCGGTCGCCGTCAGCCTCGCCGGCGATCAGCTCGGTTCGCGCCTTGATGCCATGGTGTTCAAGAAAAGCGGCAACATCGTCAAGGCTGTCACGACAGCTCTCATCGCGGTTGGTGTCTATCGTGGCGACGACAACCTCGTTGGCCTTGGCCAAAAAGGGCAGCGCATCTGCCACCGCCCGTCTCGCCTCCCTGGTGTCCTTCCAGGCAACCAGCACGGTTTTCGCAAGGATGTGTTCGACATTGCCTGCGGTGACCAGGACTGGCCGCCCGGCACCGAGTGCAAGGCTGCCGATATCCACAGCGCGAAAGACGTTGTCTCCATATCCGCCGCCGGTGACGATGAGGTCGGCCGCCTTGGCCGAAACGCTGAGGAACCGGGTCGGACTGCAGACGGCTTGTCCCCATTCGCTTGTAATCGAAGCTGGCACCAGCCTCTCGAACACTTCACGCAATTCGGCAAGCCGCTTTTCGATTTCCGTTCTTTGAATCTGCATGATCTCGCCTTCGTAGACCATGCCGTCGCCTGTCGCGACCAGCGGCGGGACATCAGCTGCCGCCAAGCCGATAAGATGGGCTCCAAATCGTTCGGCAAGTTCGATCCCGACCCGCACAATGGGTGCGGGAGTCGCATCGATGGCGAGGTTCACGATAATTGACTTATAGGACATTACGGGCGCCTTTCGCTGAAACGATGCAATGCGTAATGAATTGCATTCGCGAGCGCTCAATGCCTTGATGCGCGTCAAGGACCGCCAACCGCCAACTGCATCTGCGTCCGAAAACGTCTCGATCCGTTTTGCGTGTGCGGCGAGAAGTGATAGTTAGCCCCAGTAGCACCGTCTCGAACCCAGGAACCTCAGGTGATCCAAGACGAAGCGCCAGTCGGGACGACACTGAAATCACTCTTGTCACGAATGTTCGATCAGGCTCCGGGCTTTATTGCGCTCATGCGCGAACCAGGTCACGTTTTCGAGCTGACCAATGCCGCCTACCAGCGATTGATCGGCAACAGGCAAGTGATTGGAAAATCAGTGCGGGACGCCTTTCCCGAGCTCGAAGGAGATGAGTTTTTCGAACATCTGGACCATGTGTACACGACTGGCGAGCCCTATAGGGGTCATGGGGTGAAGGTTGGCCTTCGCAACAAAGCCGACGGACCGGCAGAAGAGCGCATCCTTGATTTTGTCTATCAACCGATCAAGGCTGACGATGGCCGTATCACCGCGATCTTCATCGAGGGCACGGATGTCAGCGAACTCTCCTTTGCAAACGCCGCGCTTCGACTGCGTGAGGACCATTTGCGATCGATCCTGGCAACAGTGCCGGACGCGATGGTCGTCATCGACGAACAGGGCCGGATCCAGTCGTTTAGCACCGCTGCCGAAACGCTGTTCGGCTATCAGTCAGGCGAGGTCATTGGTAAAAACGTCAATATGCTGATGCCTTCACCCTATCGCGACGAGCATGATGCCTATCTGCTTCGCTACCTGACGACGGGAGAGCGCCGGATCATCGGGCTCGGCCGCACCGTTACCGGGGCACGCAAGGATGGCACGACTTTCCCGATGGAGCTTTCCGTCGGCGAGATGCATCCGGGAACCGGACGCTTCTTTACCGGCTTCTGCCGCGACCTGACCGAACGCCACCGGGCAGAAGCAAGAATCCAGGAGCAACAGCAGGAACTCCTTCACATGGCGAGGTTTACCGCACTCGGCGAAATGGCTTCGACGCTTGCACATGAGATCAACCAGCCGCTCACCGCGATCACAAACTACCTCAAGGGCAGTCGTCGGCTGCTCGAGAAGAGTACGGAAGAGAACGCGCCTATGCTGCGGGATGCCGTGGACAAGGCAGCTGAGCAGGCCCTGCGGGCAGGAGACGTCATTCGTCATCTGAGGGATTTTGTTGCAAGGGGCGAAAGCGAGCGTCAGGTCGAACGACTGCCGGCTCTGATCGAGGAAGCCTCGTCGCTCGCCCTGGTCGGTGCAAGGGAGGTAAATGTCCTCGTCAGCTACAAGCTTGACCCTGCCGCCGAACTGGTCTTGACCGACCGCATCCAGATTCAGCAGGTTCTGCTCAACCTGATGCGCAACGCGGTGGAGGCCATGCAGGACGCGCCTCGCCGCGAATTGAAAGTCACAACCGTTGCCCGGGATGATGGGATGGCCGAGGTGAGCGTGATCGATACTGGCCCAGGCCTCGCGCCGGAGATCTCGGCACAACTTTTCCAGCCATTTGTAACCACCAAGAAGCAAGGCATGGGTGTCGGCCTTTCCATTTGCCGCACCATCGTTGAATCGCATGGCGGCCACATATGGGCCGAGGCAATGCAGGCCGGCGGAACCGCCTTTCGGTTCACCTTGCGCATCGTGGGGAAAGACGAGGTCTCCAATGGCCGATAGTGATCTGGTCCATGTTGTCGACGACGACGTCGATGTTCGCAAGTCGCTTGGTTTTCTTCTGGCCACAGCGGACTTCGCTGTGCGCCTGCACGAATCGGCCACGGCTTTTCTCTCGACGGCGCCGCGCAGTCTCGACGGCTGCATCGTCACCGACGTACGCATGCCGGGCATAGACGGCATCGAGTTCATGCGCCAGCTCAGAGCAAGCGGACATACAATTCCGGTGATCGTTATGACGGGCCATGCCGATGTGGCGCTCGCCGTTCAGGCAATGAAGGAAGGCGCTTCCGATTTCATCGAAAAGCCGTTCGACGACGAGATGCTGATTGGCGCGATTCGCTCCGCGTTGGCCAACCGCAACCAGGCGAATGCAGCGCATCCGCAGTCTACGGAAATCCGCGGGCGTCTGGCGACCTTGTCAGAACGCGAGCGGCAGGTGCTGGACGGGCTTGTGTCGGGTCTGCCCAACAAGACCATCGCCTATGATCTTGGAATCAGCCCGCGCACAGTCGAGATCCATCGCGCCAACGTTATGAGCAAGATGGGCGCGGCCAGCCTTTCACATCTTGTGCGCATGGCGCTGATCGTGGAATCCAGACCCTAGGGAGAGCCTTCGAGAGGTTTGTCAAATCTGGCCTGGGCCTGCTCCGGCGCCCAATCGCGCCAGTGGGTCGGCCGGATGTCAACACGGGCGCCGGTGATGGCGTTTTTCCAGCCTTCCCGAACCCTTGTGCAGGGAAATACGAGCGCATGCGCCCCCTCCTCGTCGAAGACGGCCAGTTCGAGGTCGCGACCAAACGGTGCGCTGAGGATTGGGTTCCACATCGTCCAATGATCCCTCAAGCGCAGGTTCGCGCCTTGATCTGGATCATTTCTGAAATCGCGTGATGCGATCGTGGGCAAGTATGCGTGTCTGTCGTTCCGAGCGGACGCGGTTCCAATCATTTGTCTGTGTAGCCGCCATCCACGAGGTGGTAGCTGCCGGTGCTGAAGCTGGCATTGGCAGACAGCAGGAAGCATGTCAGCACCCAGACTTCCCTCTGGTGCTCCCAAGGGGTCGGCTGGATGCAAGGCCGCCAGCTGACCAATCGTTTCAGCATCCAGAGCTCTTCCGATGCCGGCTTTGACGCGAATGTTGTGGCCGGGGTGCTACATCACCGGCCTCTTCGTCAGCCGCAGCCAGAACGTGCTTGGTCGAGACATTGTCACAGGCGCCGATCTGCGCCTGCGCGAGGGCTTGCATCCTGTCTGCTCCTTGATCGTGATCAATGCCCAGCCTGGCGAATGACCTATCATTCTACCACGAAGGAGAATTGTGATGCAGTACTCAAGGTCGATGAAGCGCTATGGGCATCCAGCATGTTGCCCGAGGGCATTCTGGAGCGTTGGTTCATTGCCAGCGGTGACACAATCAAGGCCGGTGAGCGAATAGCCGAAGTTCGCGTTGAAGACGCGCTGCACGAGATCGTCGCTCCGGCAGATGGCCGCGCAACGATTGTCGCCACAGCAAATGCCGTCATCGAACCCGGCTCGATCCTGGCAACGCTGGAGTCCCAGCCTGCGTGAGGCATTCGCCGTCTCACGGCGAAGTTTGCGCTCATCCCTCAACAATAACCTCAAGGATGTATCAACATGCAGGCCCAACATGCCGTCGCCTGGCTGGACCATCGCGAAGCCAAGGTGTTTTTCTTCAACCGTGAGGCAGCCGAGAGCCTGAGGCTCGCCACCACGCTGGCGCATCATCAGACCCATAACAAGGCAGGCACCGTCGACGGCAAACGTGCACCGGAAAACAATGCCTTCTACCACGAAGTCGTCAAGGCCCTGGAGCCGGCGAAGGAATGGCTGATCGTGGGACCAGGATCGGCAAAGGATGAACTGGCCAAGCATATCCGCGACCACCACTCCCAGTTGAAGGATCGCATCGTCGGCATTGAACCGGCGGATCATCCTACGCAAGCTCAGATCGTGGCCCATGCGCGGACGTTCTTCCGTGCCGCCGACCGGATGTTGCCCTAGATCGATCTGGGCCAGCCTGCTGGCGCCGCAATCGGCCGCGAGGTCGATTGCATGTTACAGAGCGGCTTGCGTGAACTCCGATCGCGCAACGGGCCGTCAGGTTCGTCGCCTGCCTCGATCGTGGCCTCGATCACGGTTGCTGCAAGCTGTTGATGTAAGCGATGATTGCCTCGATCTGGTCGGGGCTCGCAACCCACTCGGGCATGTCCGGATGGCCGGTCGAAATACCCTCGGCGAGGGCTTCCTCGAGATCCGTGATCGGATAGCGCTTCGACAAGGTGCGAAACGCCGGAGCGTCGGGATGGCTGCTTTTGTCGGTTTTTCCAACGGCGTGGCAGCGGGCGCAATTGAACTCAACCAATGCTTGACCGCGTTCTGTCAGGCCGGTGGCCTGTGCAGGCAGCACAGAACCAAGCAACACCGCCGCAAGCGCGCAAACCCATCGACGCCGCCAGCGACCCCCATTGCCCATATAGTCGCTCACGGTTGCAGGCCTCCGCATTTCCGATCTACGCAACTGTCTTCGCCGCCACGTCCTCGATGGCGGTTCTGGCTTCCTTGCGCAAGCGCCTGGCCGTTTCCGACGCCAGCCTGGAGGTCAGCGCTGCGACCTTGCCGGCTTCGATGGCGTATTCCGATGTCGCATTCTGCAGGAAGGCGGAGAAGATGTCGAAGGCATCGTTGAACTCGGAGCCGGCGATGAGATCATCGGCCAGCTTGGCATCCTGCTCATAGCGATGCTTTAGAAACGCCATCGTTTCGATGTGATAGCGCATAATTGCCTTGAAAGCGTGCGCCTGAAGAGACGCCGCGGCGAGGACGACCTTCTGGCCATTTTCCGCCATCGGCAATAGTTGCATGCCGAACTGCGACGGTTCGGGATAGGTCTGCATGATCGATACTCCGTGTGAAGCGACGCAAACAAAAGTCTGCACCACACGAGGCTAACGCCATTCGTCGCCGGGTCGTTGATCCGGATCAACCGGCGTATGACCTTTGCCGGGATTCACGAGCAATCGAGCGCCACTGATCTCATTGCCGCGTTTGACACGCATCAAGGTCGTCGCCCTTCCTTCGTGGCTAGCTCGCTTCAACGCAAAGAGGGTTGCAGCGATGGCCTTCAAAACGATCATGGTTCAGCTGGACGTGGACTGCATCGCCGCGCCACGCATCTCGATGGCGTGGGATCTTGCTCAACGGCATGATGCCGACCTGATCGGCTTCTGTGCGGCCGAGCCGCATCTTGTCATCCCAACCGGCACCGACAATCAGGCCGCCGCGAGGGCGATGTGGTCCCAAATGGAGGAGATTGAAGGTCGCCTCAACTGCCTGAGAGAAGAGTTTCTAAGCACCGTCAACGGCAGCAATCGCTCGTCGTGGCGCGGCGAAATAGGGAATCCGACCGGGCAGCTCGCCCTCAATGCGCGTGCCGCCGATCTAATCATAACCGGCTCGCCGGCGATCGATCTGGTGGCCGACCATCACCGCACCCTGGACACGGCAAGTCTCATCCTTGCAGCCGGCCGCCCAATACTTGTGGCGTCGAAACCCTGTGCCCCGATCAAGGCCGAAAGCATCTTGATTGCATGGAACGACACGCGGGAAGCGCGACGCGCCGTCGTCGACGCCATGCCCTTCTTGATCACCGCCAGGGATGTCGTGATCGCCACCGTGGACAACGGGGATACCAGACCTGCGGAGAAGGTTGCGGACGTCGAACTCTTCCTGACCCGACACGGCGTAAAGGCGCGATCGGAAGTCTTGGATGCACGGCGCTCCGAACCGGCGGAACTGCTCCTCCAGGTCGGCAAGGAGATTGCGGCTGATCTGATTGTTCTGGGTGGCTATGGCCACAGCCGTGTGCGGGAAATGACCTTTGGCGGCGTGACACGTTCCGTCCTGCGCAGCGGATCACTGCATCGGTTCATATCGAACTGATCAAAAAAGACATCTCAGGCTCCGTGATATTGGCATGAATCAAGGTCGGCCTTTCCCGCAAACGGCTACGTTTAATCCTTGCCAAATGCCAAGCAGCGGGGACGGTGCGGCGGCACCAGCGATTGCGCAATAGGCAAAGGGAAGTCGACATGAATTATCAGCGGTTCTTCGAGGAAGCGATCGACCAGCTCCATGCCGAGCGTCGCTATCGCGTTTTCGCCGACCTCGAGCGCATCGNGGGAAGTCGACATGAATTATCAGCGGTTCTTCGAGGAAGCGATCGACCAGCTCCATGCCGAGCGTCGCTATCGCGTTTTCGCCGACCTCGAGCGCATCGCGGGCAAGTTTCCGCGCGCCATCTGGCGTTCCAACGGCCGCGCCGAGGAAATCACCGTCTGGTGCTCCAACGATTATCTCGGCATGGGCCAGCATCCCGACGTCATCGCCGCGTTCCAGAATGCGGCCGGCAAGATGGGTTCGGGCGCCGGCGGCACCCGCAACATTTCCGGCACCAGCAACCCGCTGGTCGAGCTCGAACTCGAGCTTGCCGATCTGCACGACAAGGAAGCGGCACTCGTCTTCACCTCCGGCTTTGTCTCCAACGAAGCCTCGATCTCGACCATCGCGCGGCTT
Organism: Mesorhizobium sp. Root102; assembly: GCF_001425625.1. Classification (GTDB taxonomy): domain Bacteria; phylum Pseudomonadota; class Alphaproteobacteria; order Rhizobiales; family Rhizobiaceae; genus Mesorhizobium. Next base: position 162,594 of record NZ_LMCP01000006.1, read on the forward strand.
TTGCCCAACTGCCTGATCATCTCGGACGAATTGAACCACGCCTCGATGATCGAAGGCGTGCGGCGCTCGGGCGCCGAGAAGAAGATCTTCCGCCACAATGATGTCGCGCATCTGGAAAGCCTGCTGCAGGCGGCGGGCCGCGAACGCGCCAAGCTGGTCGTCTTCGAAAGCGTCTATTCGATGGATGGCGACATCGCGCCGATCAGGCAGATCGTCGAGCTCGCTGAACGCTACAACGCCATGACCTATATCGACGAGGTCCATGCCGTCGGCATGTACGGGCCGCGCGGTGGCGGCATCACCGAGCGCGAGGGCCTGGCCGACCGTATCGACATCATCGAGGGCACGCTGGCCAAGGCGTTCGGCACGCTGGGCGGATACATCACCGGCACCAGCGCAGTCATCGACGCCGTGCGCTCCTATGCGCCGGGTTTCATCTTCACCACGGCGCTGCCGCCGGCGATTGCCGCCGCCACCACCGCGTCGATCCGCCATCTCAAGCGCTCGCAGGCCGAGCGCGATGCCCAGCAGCAGCAGGTGACGCGAACCAAGCAGATACTTTCGGCCGCCGGCCTGCCCGTGATGGACTCGCCGACCCACATCGTGCCGCTGCTGGTCGGCGATCCGGAGGCCTGCAAGATGGCCAGCGACCGCCTGCTCGGCGTGCACGGCATCTACATCCAGCCGATCAACTACCCGACGGTGCCGCGCGGCACCGAGCGGCTGCGCATCACGCCGACGCCGTTCCACTCCGATGCACTGATCGCCGAGTTGCAGGAYGCGCTGGTCGAGACCTGGGATGCACTCGGCATTCCCTATGGCTCCGCCGGTCGGCCATCCGTCGCCAAGAGCGACCGGATCATTCCCCTGCTGGTGCC
>NZ_LMCP01000007.1 GCF_001425625.1 Mesorhizobium sp. Root102
GCGCGCCTTATCTGCGGCGGAAAGCGTTCTCTCCTGGAGGCACGTTCTACGAGCCGACTGGCGTCACGACACGAAAGTAGTGCATCTGTCCGACATTTTAGAACATATGGTGATCAGGCGGCCAGCATGGACGTCTCGCGCCGAAGCGGCCTGAGGTCGAGGCTGTCAGTCGGGGTCCAGATGTAATCGCCGGTGAGGCTGATATGCTGCCATCCGAGCGGCGTGATGTGCTTGATCACATCGGCCGGCGTCGCAATGCCTTCGCGATTGAGCTCGGCGAAAGTCGGTTCGAGATAGAGCGTGTTCCAGTAGACGATGGCGTTGATGAGCAGGTTCAGTCCGGACGCTCGGTAGAACTGGCTCTCGAAGGTTCTGTCGCGCAATTCTCCGAGACGGTTGAAGAACAGCGCCCTGGCCAGGGTGTTCTGGGCCTCGCTCTTGTTGAGGCCCGCGGTGGCATTCCTGCGCATTTCAGGGTTCTGCCACCATTGCGGCAGGAAGATGGATCGATTGATGCGTCCGATGTCGCGCAGCGCGAGCGCCAGTCCGTTTTGGCGCGGGAATGCGGACAGTTTCGCCAGCAAGGTCGAAGGCCGCACCTGGCCGGAACGGATCGTGGTAACGAGACGCAGGATGTCATCCCAGTTTGCCTTGATCCGTTCGACGTTGATGGGTTCGCCGACGAGCGGCGCGAGGTTTTCGGGAGGCGTGTCGCCCGGGAATAGATAGAGCCGGCGATCCTTGAGGCCGCGCAACCGAGGCACGAGTTGGAACCCGACAAGATGGCAAAGAGCGAAACTCATGTCGCTGACCCCGCCGGTGTCGACATAATGGGTTTCGATGGCAAGATCGCTACCATGATAGAGCAGACCGTCGAGAACGTAGATGGCCTCGCTCGCATTGGCGTTCATGGCGATGATATGGAACGCGCCATACTGGTCGGAGGTGAACCGATAGAATTTGGCGCCGGGGTTAGGGCCATAGCGGGCGTTGAGGTCGCCGATCGCCTCGGCGTGCCCTCCCGCCGGAAAATACTGCCCGTCCGAGGATGAGGTGGTTCCGTCGCCCCACAATTTCGCGAGAGGCAATTGCCTATGGGCATTGACAAGGATGGCATGCGCGCCGGTGTAACCCTCCTCCCGGATATGCCAATCGTGTGCCCAGGCGAGCTGGCGCATCGTCAGCCCGGGGGAAACATCTGCCATTCTGGTGAGTCCGAGATTGATGCCGTCCGCCAGAACGGCGGTAAGCAGGGCAACCTTGTTGTCGGCCGTGCGCCCGGTGCGCAGATGGGTGAATGCATTCGAAAATCCCGTGCGGGCGTCGACCTCGAGCAGCAGGTCGGTGATGCGGATCGCAGGTAGGCGGCCTTCCACCTTCGGTTTCAGCGACTTCGCGATGTCCGGAAACACGGCCTTGTGCGGCGTGACGCTGAAACCCGCACCGGTCAATTCGACATCGTCGAGTTCACCGGCTTCCGCCAGACGGGAAAGGTCGTACAGCCCGTCGTTCAAAGTCTGACGCTGCTGCTTTAGATAGGTTTCTACATCGGTATCGACTGCGACCGGAAGCGGACCTTCCTCGCGCATCAACTCGAATGTCGGCGCCGGAATGAGGAAGCTCTCGAAGGACTGGAAACGCTTCGCGCCCTCCACCCAGACATCGCCGGCATCGAGGCGGCGTTTCAATTCGCTGAACAGGCAGAGTTCATAGGCCCTGCGATCCATCTTGCCATCCTGCAGGATGAGCGGCATCCAGCCTTTCGGCGCAAAGGATATGGGAGCTCTGTCGGGTATCGCTCTTTTCCCTTTGCGGTACAGATCGGCGACCATGGATAGCGCGCGCAGGAGATTCGCCGCCACGGCGTGGCCACGAAACACGAACGTCGACAGGAATTCCGGCGCCATTTTCCGGATCGTTGGATAGCGCTGGAGCATTTCGATTTTCCCGTCGATGCTGTCCGGGGCAATCAGCGTGTCGACCGCCTGGACACTGGTCGGGAAGGTCGGCCATTGAATGACCGCTTCGAGCGCCCTGGCGATATCCTTGCCCTTCTGCCTGGCCTCGATGATCGCGTGGCAAACTTTCGAAACGTCCTTCAGCGGCTTCTGAACCTCCCGGACGGAACGGGTGATGCGGGCGGTCGCCTGATTGTCGGCTCGCCGCGTCATGGCGCCGATTAGCTTCTTGAACACGTCGATTGCGCAATCGGTCAGATGGCGGGAAAGATGCAGGACCGTTGCTGCCAGAACGGCGTGCCGGCGTTCGGGATTGAGGTCGCGCAAATGCTGCGCGCTCATCCGCATCCCTTCCGCTGCGAGTTCGTCAAAAACTTTGGCCGGAATGCGCTCCATCAATTCCATTGGCAGGTTCAGTGACCGAAGAAGCTGAACGCGTTCGGCTATCCTGTCGAGATTGATAGCAGTAGGCGACAATGCCGGTGTTCTCGCCCAGGCATGGATGGTCACATTCGTCCCCGCACGCGGGTCGAGAAGTTTGTCGAGGTCACGCTTCTGGCCTTCCGAAAGCCCGCCAGCCAGGGCCCGGTGAGCGATGCGGATGCCACGCCGGATTGCAACGTGGATGATGGCTTCGAGTGCTCCGCGCGCCGGCAGGAGAATTCGCCGACGTCGTAATTCCTCCACAACCATATCCGCCAAAACATCGGCCCGGCGCAGGGTTTGCGCCGCGGGCGTCAGCCAGCCGGTCAGTGCCCGCACGTCCGAAGACGCAAATGGGCGCATCTTCATTTTCTCGAACAGCAGGGCGAGATGCTCGCGGCGTGTCTGCGGACGTTCGAAATATCGGTCGATCTCGCGATGATCGGCACCGATCTGCCGCGCCAGGAACAGCAAGACGCCGGAAGGCAGGATCTCACCATCCGCGAGTGGTCGGCCTGGAAATCGCAACATCGCCAGAACGCAGGCCAGGCCCAGCCGGTTCGATGCACGGTTTTGTCGCATGACCAGATCGAGATCCGCCTGGTCCAGCGTGTAGTACTTGGCGATCTCCCTATCCTCATCCGGGATCGTGGTTACCTGGTTCCACCATGTTTCGCTCAGTAGCGTTCTTCGAGCCATTCATCACCCTCCCTCTCATCACGGACGCTGCACCGAAATGGAAAATGCGTGTCCGGCAAACGATCCTTATGCGGTATCCCCAAAATTTGTCCGCACGCCTTGCTGCATGATGGCTAATCGGACATTGTCCGCGTTCAGCGAGTAAACGGACAAAATTGCCCTTCATGACCTCAATCGGATACGCAAGGGTCTCCACCACCGATCAGGATACCGCTCTGCAGCTCGATGCTCTGCGAAAGGCCGGATGCGAGAAGTTCTTTGAAGACCGAGCATCCGGTGTGAAAACCGATCGCCCTGGGCTGGCCGAGGCCGTCCACTATGCTCGCGAGGGCGACACACTCACGGTGTGGAAGCTCGACAGGCTCGGCCGATCTATGAAGCACCTGATTGAGATCATCACCGAATTGGAAGCCAAGGGCGTCGGCTTCCGGTCCATCACCGAAAACATCGACACGACAACTTCCGGCGGCCGCCTCGTATTCCACCTGTTCGGCGCACTCGCGCAATTCGAGCGAGATCTGATTCGGGAACGAACCCGAGCCGGGCTTCAGGCGGCAGAGCAGCGCGGTCGTCGTGGCGGCCGACAAGCCGTCATCACTCCGGAGAAACTGGCCAAGGCACAACACCATCTGGCTGCCGGGTTGAACGTGAGGGAAGCTGCAGCCCGCGTGAAAGTCGGAAAAACTGCGCTCTACGCAGCACTCAAGACTGAAAAGGCGAAGCTTCGACGCACCCCAGCGACATGAGTTCTTGCTACGTTCTCAAATGTCGGACAGATTCAGCACTTTCGTGTCGTGAGGCCNCAAGACTGAAAAGGCGAAGCTTCGACGCACCCCAGCGACATGAGTTCTTGCTACGTTCTCAAATGTCGGACAGATTCAGCACTTTCGTGTCGTGAGGCCCGACTGTGCTCGCGGATGTCAATGGTTCGATGCTCGTTACGAAGGAAGAGACTTTTGGGCCGCTGGCGCCGATCATGACCTTCAAGGACGAGGCCGATGTCATCGCCATGGCTAACGATACCGAGTACGGTCTCGCGTCTTATTTCTTTTCTCGCGACGTCGGGCGGGTCTGGCGCGTTGCCGAAGCGCTCCAATGCGGGATCGTCGGCGTAAATACAGGTCTCGTCTCAAATGAACTGGCCCCGTTTGGCGGGATCAAGCAATCCGGCTTTGGTCGCGAGGGATCAAAGTACGGCATTAGCGAATTCCTGAATATCAAATACGTTTGCATTGATGACGTATAGGTCTCCGCAGTATTCATTCGATCAGGGGGGCGGTGACTTGATTTCGGGCGACGGTTTTCTGCGGTTGGCTTCGTCGGTGCGTGACTCCGAGCTCTGCGCTCGTCGACGATATGCCGAAGGCTGTCGATGCCGTCTTGGTGAAGACGGCGATCGGTTTGCTTAGAGCGTCGAGCATTCTGACTGAATTCAAGGGATTGCCAATTGGCGGCGAGCACAAGCGCCTCGATCAGCGCATGCAATGGCTTCAGCGCTGCAGCACACGTGCCAACCTGGTCGGCGAGCGTCGGGAGGCTGAGGTCGATGCCGTTACGGGCATAGCACTCGCTCTGCCGGTTCAGCGGTTGATGCTGGGCGAACTTCTCGAACAGGATTATGGCCAGCAGGTTCGGCCTGGCAAAGCCGCGCGGCGTCACCTTGGAAGGGTGCCGGCGGCTGCATGATTTTCTCGCATTCGCGGCAGGTGAACTTCTCGCGCACCGTCTGGATCACCTTTCACGAGCGCGGGACCACCTCCAGCGTCTCGGTGGTATCCTCGCCAAGCATTGCCGAACCGTAGCATGAGCAGTTCGACGGGGCGGCGATGACAACGCGCACGCGGCAGATGCTCGGGGAACGGCTTCCTTTACGGGAGCTTGCTGGCGCGACAGCGCTCCGCTGCGTGCAGGCTCGCCGGACAACATCTCGTTCCTCTGCCTTGCTCGTTGGTTCATCGTTGAAGCACCCATCAATCGACGCCGCTCGGGAACCGTTTGACAACCATTTCGGCCTGTGCTCAAATACCAAAGACTAGAACTAAGTTCTGGTTTTCGGGAAAAGTTGGCGAACTGGGAGGAAAGAAAATGAAGGGGAATTTGTTTCGAATCGGGCTGGCGGCACTTACCGCAGCCTTGATGAGCTCGAGCGCCCTTGCGGACGATGCCGCGCCTATCAAGATCGGATTTGCAATCGCGCAGTCGGGATGGATGGCCAACTACGACGTGGGACCGTTCAAAGCAGCGGTCCTCAAGATTGAAGAGATCAACAAGGCCGGTGGCCTGCTTGGGCGGCAAATCGAATACAAAGTCATAGACACCAAGACCGATCAGACGTTGGCCGCCACGGCGGGTAATGCGCTGGTGGATTGGGGCGCCGACATGATGATCGTGCCGACCGACTATGACTATGGTTCGCCGGCCGCGCTGGCAGCCCAAACGGCTGGCACGATTGCCATTTCACCCGGCGCTGGCGACCCCAAGATGGGTGTGCAGGGTGTCGGGCCGCTGGTGTTTACCGCGCACACCTCCGCCCAGACGCAGGGCATAGTCATGGCGGAATATGGCCATAGGAAGATGGGGCTCAAGTCCGCCTATGTTCTTGAAGACGTCTCAATCGAATACAGCAAGTCAGCTTGCGCGGGCTTCAATGCTGCCTGGAGTGCCGAAGGCGGAACTGTTGCTGGCACGGACAGCTTCAAGAACGATGATCCCTCCATCGCGTCCCAGATCACGCGCATAAAGGGCTTGGCAACGCCTCCCGATGCGATCTTTCTATGCACCTATACACCGGGCGGCGGCTCAGCCGTCCGCCAAATCCGGGCGGCCGGGATCGACGCACCGATCCTGTCCGTCACAGGCATGACCGACAACTACTGGCTCGGTGCTGTGCCTGACCTCAAGGACTTCTACATTCCCGCGATCATGTCACTTTATGGCGATGATCCGCGACCCGAAATCAACGAGTTCCTGAAGGCATACAAGGCGCGTTGGAATGAGGATCTGACCTCTTCTTTTGCCGTCCTTGGCTACAGCTCGATCGAACAGTGGGCGCATGCGGTCGAGGAAGCCAAGACCACGGATTCGCAGGCTGTCGTCAATGTCATGAACCACTATCACGACCAGCCGTTCACGGCCGGTCTTACCTCCTATACCGACCAGCTCCACATTCAGGTCGACCGTCCGCAACTGATGATGAAGGTCGAGAACGGCTCCTTCCACGCATTGGAAATGTTCCGGAACGAGTTTGTTCCGGACATGAAGCTGCTGTTCAGGGTCGGCCAGTAGTTTCTGTCCGACCTGCTGAATTCGCTTGCGGAAGCCAAATCGCAGGCGGCAGTCTTGAGGGCAGCAAAAGAGCGCTGCCCTCAGGGATCCGACGAAACGGACATCACAATGGAAAAGCTTCCCCACCAAACTCTCGAGGCCAAGGACATACATGTCGTCTTTGGCGGTTTGCGAGCGCTGAACGGTGTCAATCTGACGCTTTCGCGCGGCGGCATCCTGGGTTTGATTGGGCCTAACGGGGCCGGCAAGACCACAATGGTCAATGTGCTAAGCGGATTCCAGCGGCCCAACCAAGGCCGGGTGAGCTTGGATGGAGTCGATGTCTCGACACTGAGCCCGCGAAAGATTGCGCAGGCGGGAATTGGTCGCAGTTTTCAGTCTGCACGCCTGTTTCGGGACATGACGGTCGAAGAAAATCTCACAGTTGCGGGTCTTGGTATTGGCCTGTCAAAAGCGGCGGCCACCGAACAGGCGCGGGACATACTCGACTGGATCAGCTACCGCAACGGCTATGATCGCCGTTGCGAAGCGCTGTCCTACAGCGACGAACGACGCATAAGTATCGCCCGGGCGCTCGCGCTGCAGCCTTCTTTCGCGCTGCTCGATGAGCCGGCCTCCGGCATGAATGACCGCGAGTGCGAGCAGCTCATGGAGATTATTGTCAACATACCAAGGCGATTTGGCTGTGGTGTCATGCTGATAGAGCACAACATGCAGGTCATCATGGGCGTTTGCGAACGAATTCATGTGCTTGATGGTGGCAAGAGCCTTGCTGAAGGTACACCTGAACACGTCAAGAAGGATCCAGCCGTGCTCCGCGCCTATCTAGGTGACAAGGCCAGAGCCAACGCGGTGATATAGGTTTGCAATGGCTAACTTCTTTCAAGTCCTGATCGATGCCGTCGCGCTGGGCAGCCTCTATGCGCTTGTGGCGCTGTCCATCGGACTCGTCTTCGGCGTGATGCGCCTTATCAATTTTGCGCAGGCCGATTACGTTACCATAGGCGCCTATTCGCTGGTCGTGCCGACCGCCTCCATCACACCGTCGCTGTTGTTCGGCGCGCTGCCAACCGGACTGATGATTGCAGCGGTGGTGATCACGGTGACCCTATTGGCGCTGCTCACGGAGCGCATCGCATTTCGACCGTTGCGCAACTCCAATCCGACGACCCTTCTGATCGCTTCCTTTGCTGTGAGCTACTTCCTCCAAAGCCTCGTCATGTTGCTCCATGGTGGCCGCCCGAAGGCGGTCAGCATCGGAGGGAGTCTGACAAGGGCAGTGGAGTTTGCTGGAATTCGGATTCCGGGCGTTCAGCTTCTTACGATGGGCGTGGCGATCACGCTGCTGCTAGCGCTGGTGTTTTTCCTCAAGCGGACCCCGATTGGCATCCAATTGCGCGCCGCAGCCGAGGACTTTCAGATGGCCAGACTTCTGGGCGTTCCGGCCAATCGCGTCATCGCCATAGCTTTTTCGATCAGCGGTCTGTTGGGCGGCGCAATCTCGCTCCTTTATGTCATCCAGACCGGAACGCTGGATATCAGGATGGGCATGATGCCCGTGGTTTATGGGTTTTTTGCCACCGTCATCGGCGGCATGGGATCCCTACCTGGCGCCGTCCTTGGGGGTTTCATCGTCGGGATCGTCAGTGTCCTGCTGCAGACTTACCTGCCGGTTGACTTGCGCGCATTCCGGGATGCGGGCGTCTTCGGATTGGTGATCCTCATACTGCTTGTCCGGCCCCAAGGCCTTATCGTGACGAGCGCGGCGAAGGAAAGAGTGTGATGAGACACCTCCGCTTCTGGTTTCCGGTGCTTGCTCTTGCAGTTCCACTGCTGCTGCTGGTGTTTTTGTCCGGCCAGTTCGCGTCCGCCGGCGTGCAGCGTCTTGTTACAGAGGCTCTGATCCGTCTTGTGTTCGCGGTCGGGCTCTACATCTTTGTCGGCAATTCCGGGGTGGTTTCTTTCGGTCACATGGCATTCGCGGCCATCGCCGCCTATGCTACTGCTTGGCAAACCTGCTGTCAGATGTTGAAGCCGATTACCATGTCGGGGCTGCCGGCCTTCCTGCGCGACAACACTTTCCCACTCCTTCCGGCGGCCATCACCTCGGTTGCGCTCGCCGGCCTCGTGGCTTTCCTGTCGGGTCTAATCCTGATGCGGCTGTCCGCTCTTGGGGCGTCGATCTCCTCGCTGGCTCTCTTGTTTATCTTGAATGTCGTTTATTCCAATTGGGAAAGTGTCACCATGGGGACGTCGACGATCGTCGGCTTGCCAATCTATGCTAAGCCTTGGATAGTCCTCGGCTGCGCTATCGCGGCGATCGTTATTGCCTATCTGTTCCAGGTGTCGCGCTGGGGTCTAGCGCTTCGGGCTACTCGCGAGGACGAGGTGGCGGCGGCCGCATGCGGCATCTCACTTTATTGGACACGGCTTTTTGCCTTTACGGTCTCCGGTCTTGTCGCCGGCCTCGGCGGCGTCTTGCTCGCCCACTTCATGGGGACGGTTTCGATCACCTCGTTTTACCTCAGTCTTACATTCCTGATCGTGGCTATGTTGGTTGTCGGCGGAATGCGCAGCCTGGCTGGAGCAGTCGTTGGCGTCACCGTTATCAGCCTCGTCATCGATATCCTGCGTCGGGCCGAGGCTGGCCTTTCGATTGGATCAATGCAGCTCTCAATGCCTCCTGGAACCCAGGAATTGATCCTGGCCGGGATCATGCTGCTCATCCTCATCTTCCGCAAGGACGGGATCATGGGGGGGCGTGAATTCCAGTGGCGCACACTGCCTGACCGAGGCCTTTCCCAAGGCGAGAGCAGCATCGGTAACCAACGGGCCGCACGAAGCGAGTTCGTCTCGCTAGAGGAGCCTACAGCCAAGCGAAGCTAAGTCGCGCCCCAATAAGGCTCGGGGCCGCGGCTTTTCACATCAGCTCGATGCCTTTGGCATTTGGCAAACCTTTCATCTGCCATGGGCGGGTGCAGCAAACTCGTTACAAGGAGGCGCAATTGAAAACCATTCCCGAAAAGGGTGTCGCCAAAGACGTGGTGATGCAGGAACTCAAGCAAATGAAGTCGCTAGACTTCGATTGGCGGGCCGGCCGCGTGCCATCCTATACTTATTTCCTTGATGACGAAGCCCTGGACGTCCAGCGCGAAGCTTATGGCGTTTATATCGCCGAAAATGGCCTTGGAGCAGGGCGGGCCTTCAAAAGCCTCGAAGTGATGACCAACGATATCAAGTCGATGGCAAAGTCGCTGTTTAATGCGCCCCAAGGTGCTGGAGCCTCGTTCACATCAGGTGGGACCGAAAGCGTTTTCATGGCGGTAAAGACCGCCCGCGACCTAGCACGGCATACGCGAGGCGAGCCGCAAGGACGCTACAACATCGTGGCATGTGTCACTGCTCATCCTTGCCTCAACAAGGCGGGTGAGCTTCTTGGCATTGACGTCATTCGCACGCCGCACAGCAAGGAGTTCAGGGCGGATCCCTCGTTGATGCGAGCGGCCATCGACGACCGAACCATCATGCTGTTTGCGTCGGCCCCCAACTATCCCTTCGGTACCTTTGACCCGATCGGCGAGATAGGGAAGCTGGCACAGCAATCAGGTCTTCGGCTTCACGTCGACGGTTGCTGGGGAGGCTTTCTGTCGCCTTTTGCCGAGCGGCTCGGCTATCCGATACCCCCGTGGGACTTCAGAGTGCCCGGCGTGTCGAGCCTGTCTGCCGACCTCCATAAATTCGGCTATGCAGCCAAGGGCGCCAGCCTGGTTTTGTACAGGTCAGCCGAGGATCAGGATCATGAAGCATTTTCTTTCAGCGGATGGCCGCGGGGGACATATTCCACACCTACATTTCTCGGGACCAGGGCAGGCGGTGCCATAGCATCGGCATGGGCCGTGATGCACTACCTCGGCATGGAAGGCTATCTGAGGGCGGCGAAACTCACCATGGAGGCTACGGCGCAGCTCATCGCTGGACTGAATAGTATTCCCGATATCGAGTGCTTGTCGCCCAACGGAGAGAGCAATCTGATCTCGTTTGTATCGCTTGATCGGGGGCTTGATATCTACGCCGTCGCCGATCGTCTGGAGGAGCGCGGCTGGTTGCGTGGTCGCATGCGCGATCCCAAGGCCATCCAGCAGGGGGTCAACCCGGCTCATTTGGCCTCTGTCCCACAGTACCTGTCGGCCGTTGAGGAGGCCATCCATTACGTGCGCCGTAACGTGAGTGCACCCGTCGCTTACGATGAGCATAGCTATTGAACACCACCAAGGACCCAAGAGATCTTCGTTCGTCCAAGAGGTCCGCCACGGGCAGCTAACGATGGACTCTGTCGGACCATTGCCCTTCGTTGCCCTAGCCAGGAACAACCCTTGGCTTCTCGAGGCAATGGCTGCGGCAAGACCCAAATTCCGCCTTTTGGCCTGAGAAAGTTTTCGACATTGGCAGAGCATCCCCTCTTAAATGAGCTCCGTGCCGCACTTGGACAAAACGCGGTCAAGTCTGGCGCTGATGATATGGCCCCGTATGTTGCCGACTGGCGCGGGCGCTATCGCGGAGCGGCTGTTTGCGTCGTTGAGCCTTGCAATGTGCAAGGCGTGTCGGCCGCGGTCCGCCTGGTCGCAAGCCACGGCGGCAGGGTCGTGCCTCAGGGGGGCAACACCGGATTGGTCGGAGGTGCCGTACCGAGCTCTGAACCGGCGGCATTTGAGGTTGTGTTGTCCTTGCGACGGTTGAACCGCGTCCTTGATGTCGACGCGCTGGACAACGTCCTCGTCGTTGAAGCTGGTGTCATCCTCAAGAACGCACAGGAAGCAGCGCGCGATGCCGGGCGGCTTTTTCCGATCAGTCTTGCCGCGGAAGGCAGCGCGCAAATTGGTGGGGTCGTATCGACCAACGCCGGGGGCATCAATGTCCTGCGTTACGGCAATACGCGCGACCTTGTGCTGGGCCTGGAGGTTGTATTGGCCGACGGCTCGATTTGGAACGGCCTGAAGCGACTGCGAAAAGACAATACAGGCTACGATCTCAAACAACTCTTCATCGGCGCGGAAGGGACACTTGGCATCGTCACAGCTGCAGCCTTCCGGCTATATCCGCTCTCGCAAGCGCAGACCACCGCCTTCTTGGCTGTGCCAGGCCCGCATGCTGCGATCCAGCTGCTGCGTCACCTTCAATCCGAGGTGGGAGACTGTCTTTCCGCGTTCGAGTTGATCGAACGCGCGTGTGTGGACCTTGTGCTGGAATCAAACCCGGCCACGCAAAGCCCGCTGAACTCGTCGTCGCCATGGTACGTCCTTGCCGAAATTTCGACACCGATGAAAGGTTTGGCGATCGGGACAATGGTCGAAGAAAGTTTGGCAACAGCCTTTGAACTGGGCCTTGTTACCGACGCTACCCTTGCTCAAAACGAAAATCAGCGCGCCATGCTCTGGCGCATTCGCGAAGAGATCAGCGAAGCTGAGCGACGAAATGGCCCGAGTGTAAAACACGACATATCGGTGCCAGTTTCACGCATACCTGATTTCCTGGCCGAAGCCCCGGCAACGGTCTTGGCCGTGGCCTGCGGTGCGAGACCACTTGCGTTCGGTCATGTCGGCGATGGCAATATCCATTTCAACGTTCTGGCGCCTGAGGAAGCAAGCGAGGCCATCAGCGCCGTCGTTTACGATCTTGCGGTCAAGCTCGGCGGCTCGATCAGCGCTGAGCATGGGATAGGTCTGTCCAAAGTCGGACTTCTTCCCCGCTACAAGGATGAACTGTCCTTGTCCCTAATGCGCGCCATTCGCGCCGCGCTCGATCCAGCTTGCATGTTCAACCCAGGAAAGCTGTTGGCAACTGGAGTGAAAGAAGCGGACGAAACGCTAGGCTGAACGCCGTCGAGGCGGGCGGCATCCATCGGTCCGATATTGCCAAAGTCACTTTTGTTTCGAATTCGCCCTGAGAGACAGGAGCGGGACAAGCGAGTTTGCCATGTCATTTAGAATGCCAAGGATTCCTTCCAATTCTTCATGTATCCTTCTCGTGATGGGTCCTGTGACGCCCACCGAATAAATAACTCCATCCACAGGTATCTTTATAGGGACCGCGACGGCTGACATACCCTCATGGATGCATTCGATGCACTTTGAATATCCAAGGGCCTTTGCTTCCACGATTTCTCGCTTGACCGCTTCTGGGTCAGTGCTGGTGTTTCGGGTCAACGCTTCAAGCGGCTGGGATAGCGCAGCATCAATTAGCGCCGGATCTTGATGTGCAAGGATAATCTTAGCGCTGGCTGCAGCGTGCGCTGGAAGTTCCTGGCCAGGAATGACATAGCTCCGCCAACGAGGATCACCGGCTGCCGAAGCCACGACAAACATGCGATGGCCTGCCAATCTTGCGAGATAGAACGAGCCATCTGGAAGCTTGGAGGTGGCCTGAATCAATGTTGGAAGGACCGCGGCTTCGATCCAGTCGGATTGACCCGCAGCGTGCAACAAGCGAGTAAGGCGCTTGCCCAACGACAAGGTTCGCTCCTTGTTATCTCCTCCTTCTACCAGCCCGGATCGGGCCAGCACCCTTAGGAGTCGGTGCGCCGTTGATTTAGGCAACTGCAGGGCTTGCGCGATTCCCGTTAGTGTCAATTCCCCCGGAAAGGCTGCAATCAACTCCAGTAGCGAGACGTACCGTTCCAGCGGACCCGCAGCAGAGTCAGTTTCATCTAGCATCTTGGTCAGTTCCTAAGGACATCCGAAAATCGGGACTTCGTTCAACAACTCGGTATTTTTCAAGATATAGCTGCCTTGGCTGACGGGCACAACCTAAGAGCCGGATATGCCGTGGTGCCACCAACGGATATGTCCGAGACAAGCGGACGGATTGTCGCTCCGTTGGCGAACGATTTGACAAACATATGAGGCCATGCCAAATTTGAAAAACCGAAACTGAGTACCATTTTTCGGGACTTTGTTTCTCCTTGGGGCGGTATGCTGCAGGATAGAACGGCGAGCGGTATTATGTGCCTGACCAAAAGGGCCAAAGCCGCCGTGACCGCGGACTGCAGAAATGCCAGACGTGGTTTAATTTAGGGAGGTTGCATATGCTGGATATTAGGCAGGTCTTTGCCGGGTACGGCCGTCTTGCAGCCTTGAAGGGGATCAACCTTTCAGTTCAGCAGGGCGAGGTTGTGTTTGTCGTAGGCCCGAACGGCGCCGGAAAGTCCACATTGTTGAAGACGATTGCCGGACTCATGTCTCCGACGTCGGGGGAGATCATTTTTCAAAATGCGCTGATCAACGGGAAGGCGCCCGAGCAGCTATGTCGAGCCGGCCTGGCGTTGATCCCCGAAGGCCGACACATCTTCAAGACTCTCACAGTTGAGGAGAACCTTGCGGTTGGCGCAATGATCCGAAGAAAATCGCATGCTCGAGATCAAGATCTCGAACAGGTGCTGGACACTTTTCCGGTTCTGCGTGACCGATTCAAGGGAATAGCCGGCCATCTATCCGGTGGTGAGCAGCAACAGCTTGCCATCGCTCGGGCAATCCTGCAGCGGCCCGCGCTGCTGATGATCGATGAGCCTTCGCTGGGCTTGGCGCCATTGGTTATCGACCAGGTTTATGAGAGCCTGCGCAAGCTCAATTCCAACGGCCTAACGCTCCTCATTGTTGAACAGTCAACGGGCCGCATCATGGAATTGGCCTCCCGTATCTATGTTTTCCGCAACGGGCACGTCGTTCTTGAGGGGACGCCCGACAAGTTGTCCGACGGTGAAGCTGTTGAGGCAGCATATTTCGGTTTTACCGACGAAGCCGCGGCATAAGGCGGACCCACGCGAGCGCCTTCATACGAGCTACATGATCGGCTAGGTCGCCAACTCGTAATACTCGCGACTATGTCTTGGGCGGGCGTCAAACGCTTCGTCGCCCGCTTTTTCCAGCGCTTTAATAGCTTTCCATAGGCGTTCAGTTGGACTGGCCAGGCCCGCACGGCGGGTCATCGATTGACAGCCGGTCAAGCTCGTGAAATGGTACTGTAAAACGGATCTTAGTTCTGTTTTTCGGTACTTATCAGCGACATGAGAGAGGCAGTGTCTTGGCAAAATCTGTGATTTTGACGTGCGCGGTGACGGGTGGCGACGACGTTGCCGGTAGATACCCGCAGGTGCCAATCACGCCCAAGCAGATTGCAAATTCTGCCATTGAGGCAGCCAAGGCCGGAGCCGCGATCGCTCACATACATGTGCGCGATCCTGAAACCGGCAAGGCGAGCATGGAGCCCGATCTCTATCGAGAGGTGGTGGAACGAATTCGAGAATCCGATACCGACCTGGTCATCAACCTTACCACAGGTCCTGGCGGGCGATTTGTCCCAAAGCTTGATGAGAGAAACGGCTTTGACGATGGGTCGAACGTTCGGCCCCCCGTCGAACGGGTTCGTCACGTAGTGGCCTTGAAGCCGGAAATCTGTAGCCTGGATATGGGCTCCCTGAATTTCGGTCGTGGTGCGCTCATCAACACGCCGAGCCAGATCGAGATAATTGCGGCGGGAATTCGGGATGCCGGCGTCAAGCCGGAGCTTGAGATCTTCGAACCCGGCCATCTCGCGCTGGCAATGAAGATGATAGCCGACAAAGTGGTGCCCGAGGACGCCTTCTTTCAATTCGCAATGGGCATACCATGGGGCGCGCCGGCCACAGCCCAGATGCTCTCATACTTCCTGGGAGCTATGCCGCATGGCACACGATGGTCGGCTTTCGGGGTCGGCAGACATGAGTTCTCGATGGTTGCGCAAGCACACCTTATGGGCGGTCATGTTAGGGTCGGTCTGGAAGACAACTTTTACCTGGAGAAGGGTATCGAAGCGACATCCAACGCACAGCTCGTCGAGAAGGCCGCCACGATAATCAGGATTTTAGGTGGAGAACTCGCCACCCCCGCAGAAGCAAGAAACCAGCTCGGCGTGAAACGGAACGAGTAGCCCCCAAGATCCAGACCTGTATCGACATACTCGGGATAGTTTCGAGAGCCGATCGACGGTGCCGAATTCTCGACGAGGATTGCTGTTCATGCCTTAGAGGGCAAGCCAAAGCGATCAGCACATCGACTCCGTCGACATACCCACTTCGTCAGGACAAGCAGCTCGTATCGGCAGCGCTTGAATCTCAATGTTCGGCTTTGACCGGCGCCAACTTCCCATTCCCAGATGCCGTCGCGCCTGTTTGCAGGCCGCGGCGCAATTTCCACCGAATCCCACGACCAGTCGAAACCGGTCCGGCTTGAAACCGCTCATTGACAAATTCCAGCAATTCTGGTTTCATATCATTTATTAGAACAAAGTTCTGATTTTCGGAAAAAGTCTCCTGCTAGGTGGGCTGTCATGAGCATAAGCGTTGGTGTGGATGTCGGCGGCACGTTCACGGATTTCTTCCTGATAGACTCCAAAAGCTCGACGTTTCGCACGGCAAAAGTGCCGACCACGGTCGACGATCGCTCGCGCGGCTTCCTGGCGGGGCTGGAAGCGCTCGATGCACGGCCCGAAGCAATCGATTGGCTTATTCATGGGACTACCGCGGGCACTAACGCGGTTCTTGAGCGAAAGGGCGCACGTTGCGGGTTGATTACCACTCAAGGCTTCCGCGACGTTCTGGAGATCGGCCGAAGGACCAGGCCGAACGCCTATGGTCTTTCAGGTACATTCGAGCCGCTCATAGAACGCGATCTGCGCCTGGAGGTCGCTGAGCGGATTGATGCAAAAGGTAACGTCATCACCGCTTTGGATGAAGAAGGGGTGCGCGCCACCGCCAGCCGCCTGCTAGAGATGGGCGCTGAAGCCGTCGTCGTGATGTTCTTACACTCTTATATCAACGAACAACACGAGGCTCGCGCGGCCGAAATCTTGCGTGAGATGTGGCCGAATGAGCATGTCGTTGCCAGTCACGAAGTGATGCGCGAGATGCGGGAATTCGAGCGCACAAGCACCGCGGCGATACATGCATCAATTGGGCCGGTGGTCAGCCGTTACATTTCCGACGTCGCCGCCCAGTTGAAACAGCGGGGGTTCAAAAAGGAATTGCTCGTCATGCAGGCCAATGGCGGCATGATGGCGTCGTCGCTGGTGAGTCGCCACGCCGTTCACACGGTCATGTCGGGACCCGCCGCCGGTGTTCTGGCTGCTGCCGCCATCGCAAGGCACGCTTCCATCGATAATCTTGTCACCGGAGACATGGGTGGCACGAGTTTCGACGTTGCGATCATTGCAAATGGGGAACCGATAATCTCCGCGGAGAAAGATCTGGCATACTCCGTGCCAATTCGAATTCCCATGATTGACATCCATACCGTTGGAGCAGGCGGCGGAAGCATTGCCCGCCTGGACAAAGCAGGCATGATACGTGTGGGGCCTGAAAGCGCGGCTTCCTTCCCCGGGCCAATTGGATTTGGGCGCGGTGGCACCGAGCCAACCATCACCGACGCCAATTTCCTGCTTGGACGGCTTAATCCGCACGCAATTACCGGCTCGTCGAAGGATGCCCCGCTCGACCGGATCGCCTCGATCCTTGAAGAAAGGATCGGCCGATTACTTGGATTTGATGGATATGAGGCCGCTGCGGCGATCCTCGAAGTAGCGAATGCCGAGCTCGCAGGGGCGATCCGACTGGTATTGATCGAGAAGGGGCATGATCCCAGGGATTTCGCCTTGATGCCATTTGGTGGCGCAGGGCCCTTGCATGCCGTGGCAATCGCGCGCGAGTTGAACATTCCTCGCGTTCTGGTGCCGCGCTATCCTGGCCTGAATTCGGCCCTGGGATGCGTTCTCGCTGACGTTCGTCACGACTTTGTCCAGACCGTCAACGAAGTGCTTTCCAACGTTGACCCCGCTACGATTGAAGGAATCCTGCATGCCCAGGAGCAGGCCGGTCGCGATTTACTGGCGCAAGAAAAGGTGAGCGTCACCCGGGTCGAAATTATGCACGAGTTCGACTTGCTTTTCCGTGGCCAATCGCATGCGCTGCGTGTCGCGATGCCGGGATCCAGCTTCGACCCGGAGGCTTTGCACGAAACCTTCGTGGCCAAGTACAAGGCCCGCTACGACCTGTCTCTTCCAGAAATGCGCCCCATGCTGGTGAATGTGCGCACATCAATTACGGGCGTTCGCGAGCGTATCGATTTGCAGATCTTCAAGCCGCAGCCCGGGACGATCGAAGATGCGGTGACCGGTTCGCGGGATGTGTATTTCGATGGAATGTGGCTGAGAACCCCGACCTATGTCCGGGAGAAGTTGCCTGAAGGCGCCGTCATCGAAGGTCCCGCTATCGTAGAGCAGCCAGACAGCACACTAGTCCTGAACCCAGGGTCTACAGCCCATGTCGACAATATCGGCAACATTCTCGTCTACGTGTAACCCAAAGCAACTCCGCTTGAGGAAAATGAGATGTCTGAAGCAGCACTCCGTCAAGAGAAGCCCTCCGGGCCGGTGAACGTCGATCCGGTGACGCTTACTGTTGTTGAGAAGGGGCTTCAGCAGGTCTGCACGGAAATGGACCTGGTCCATGAGAAGACGTCATTTTCACCCATTATCTCCGAGGCTTACGACCGAGCCAACGGCATCTATCACCGTCAGGACGGGCGGATGATAGCTCAGGGCGAACTTGGACTGCCGATCTTTCTCGGCCAACTGGCTGTCACAACGAACGCCGTGATCAAACTGCGAGATGATCTCGAAGACGGAGACATCGTCATTGTGAATGATCCATATCTGGGCGGTTCACATCTCATGGATGTGCGGATGGTGCGTCCATTTTTCTACAAGGGACGTTTGTGGGCTTACCTGTCCAATGTTGGCCATTGGCGAGATACTGGCGGCGTCGTCCCAGGTGGGTTCACGACAAAGTCGACTGAAATCCACCAGGAAGGACTGCGCATACCGCCGGTGAAACTGGTGAAGAAAGGCGCAATAGAGAACGACATTCTCCAGTTCATCCTCGCCAACATTCGCGTTCCCTCGGACTCGCTTGGCGACGTAAAGGCCCAGATCGCGGCGCTCGGAGCCGGTGCGAGGCGCCTGACTGCCTTGCTCGACCGATATGGCGAGGAAATTGTCGACAGCGCGATCGCCGAGCTTGAGCTCCGCTCGGAACGGCTCATGCGGTCGCATATTGAAACTATTCCCGACGGAACATATGGGGGCGTCGCATTTGTAGACAGCGACGGGGTTGTTAACGAGCCTCTCGAAATTCGCGCAAGCGTTGAGGTATCTGGCTCCGACATTCATGTCGATTTCGAGGGTTCAAGCCAGCCTTGTGAGGGGCCGATGAACACGGTGTGGGCGACGACGCTCAGCGCTGTCTATATCGCGCTGAAACACATCTTTCCTGATGTGCCAATGAACGCGGGATGCTTTCGCCCAATCATGGTCCGTGAGCCACACGGAACATTCCTCTATGCGGAATATCCAAGGCCGACCGCCGGGTCAGCCGCCGAGGTTTCCCAGCGCATCATCGAAGCGATACTGCTCGCACTTGCTCCTGCTATCCCTGACAAAATTTTTGCGGCACCCGCTGGAACGAGCGGCAATCTCAGCCTTGGCGGCATCGATCCAGACACTGGGGAGCCGTACGTGATGTACAATTTCTCAGGCGGCGGCTACGGAGGATGGTGGGCCGGCGACGGCATAAGCAATGGATGCGCCACTATCGGAATCTCGAAGAGCCAGCCCGTTGAGGTGCTCGAGCTTCGACATCCGGTTCTTTTCGAACACTATTCGCTTCGCGAAGGATCTGCCGGCCCCGGAAAGTACAGAGGTGGCCTTGGTGTGAGCTACCGTATGAAGATGCTGCGCGGAACCGGCACCGCATCATTCCTCATGGACCATGGGAGGCAAGGTCCCCCGGGCACTCTTGGGGGGCAGGCAGGTGCTCCTAACAAGATCGTTATCTCGCGCGGTGGAAAGATCGAAGTCCCTGAGCATCTTTCCAAGGGGGAGGGTTACGTGTTGCGACCTGGAGACTGGA
The DNA here is from genome assembly GCF_001425625.1 of Mesorhizobium sp. Root102. Lineage (GTDB taxonomy): Bacteria > Pseudomonadota > Alphaproteobacteria > Rhizobiales > Rhizobiaceae > Mesorhizobium. The sequence goes on from NZ_LMCP01000007.1 coordinate 19,360, forward strand.
TCGACGTCAATACCCCCGGCGGCGGCGGGTACGGAGACCCGAATGAGCGGGACCCGGCCCGGCTCGAGCGGGATAGGAGAAATGGCTACTAAGAGCGCAGCGCGGGGAGTGGCGAATACCGGATGATCCCGTGCCTCGCACTGGCGGTTTTGACGTCCCTCGGCTTGATTGAACGCTCTAGAGACGAATTTTGACAGGACCAATGAACATGCGGTCGAACGGTTGCGCTACACAACAGCTCCGAGACTCCACCGAGCGATTAAGACGCGACTTCGCCGCAAGGAACCCGCGAAGCGAGAACGCGGCGGTGGAGGCGCGGGGCGCACTTCCCGGAGGCAGTACGCGCTCGGTCCTTTTCTACGAACCCTTTCCGCTGACGATGATCGCTGGACAGGGAGCCGAAGTCACGGATTTGGATGGGCACGATTACATCGATTTCGTAGGCGAGTTTTCTGCCGGCCTATATGGCCATTCGGACCCGGCAATCCGCGAGGCGATTGTCGAGGCGTTGGATGGCGGCATTGTCCTGGCCGCGCCCAACAAATACGAGGCGAGGCTTGCGCAGGTCATAAAAGAGCGTTTCGCAAGCATGGAACTGCTCCGCTTCTGCAATTCAGGGACCGAAGCAAACATTCTTGCGTTGCTTACTGCTCGGCACTTCACGCAAAGGCAAAAAATCATGGTCTTCGATGGTGCATACCATGGAGGGGTCCTTGTCTTCGCCAACGCCGGAAGCCCGATCAATCTTCCCTTCGACTACGTAGTCGCGCCGTACAACGACTGCGAAGCAGCCACGCTCCTGATACGACAGAACGCTGCTGAGCTGGCGGCTGTTATCGTCGAACCAATCCTCGGCGCTGCCGGCAATATTCCAGGAGGGCGCGATTTTCTGCAGACGCTGCGGAGGGAGACGCAAGCCGGGGGCTCGCTGCTTATCTTCGACGAGGTCAAGACATCACGCTGCGGAGCGGGTGGCATGCAAGGGCAGCTCGATATTCGGCCAGACTTGACCACGCTCGGCAAGTATTTGGGCGGGGGGCTGCCTACGGGTGCGTTCGGGGGACGATCCGACATCATGGAAGCATACAACCCTTATAGGGCCGATGCTCTGCGTCACGCCGGTACGTTCAACAACAATGTCTGCACGATGGCCGCCGGTCTTGCCGGACTGACCAAGGTGTTCACTCCGCAGCGTGCAGACGCATTCCACGAGGAGGGCGAAGCGATGCGCCGAGGCTTGCAGACTTATGTCGAGAGCCGTGGCGTTCCCCTACAATTTTGCGGGCATGGGTCCTTTTTTACAATGCATCTAGGCGCGAACGTGCTCCAAAGGGCTGCACAGGTAACGCCCTTGAGCCGGCAGGTCGGACAACTCTTCCACATGTATGGGCTGCTCAATGGTCTGGCCATCGCCGGGCGCGGAGACTTCTACCAATCTCTCCCAATGACCAGCGCCCACCGTGAACAAGCCTTCAGGGTCGTCACTGAGTTTATTTCCGAGTTTGGAAATCTGATTTCGGACGTGGCTGACGAGAATCTGCCCAATTAGCCGATGGCAGTTAAAATCGGCGCGCAGGAGACAAGTAAGATGGATGAGGTCTTGGCGAGGCAAGCCTTCGACACTGCTCTGGACGAGCACAGGCCCGAGTTCGGGACATTTTTCCTGGCGCGCTTGCTTGGCCTGAAAATCTCGTATCCGGACGAGACGTGTGTCATCGAGTTTCCTGTTCGGGACTTCCTATTCAATCCGCAGGGGTCGCTGCATGGTGGTGTAATTGCGACCGTGATGGACATATCGATGGGGCATTTACTGCGTCATGCCTACGGTGGCGCCGGCGCGACACTGGAAATGAAGCTTCAGTACTTGAGCGCCCTGAAGACGGGATCGGCCACATGCATAGCCAAGTTCCTGCGACGCGGGAGAAGCATTGCATTCCTGGAGTCCAGACTGAATGATGCCAATGGCAATCTGTCAGCCGTCGCGACTTCGACATGGAAATGCAGCCCAAGCGCCGACCCGACTGACGGGAAAAGGGTGCCCTGATCGAACCCAGTTCGCCAAATGATGCTCCCTGCACTCCCTGAGGACGCATGCATTCCGGGCGTTGGGAGGCGCCGGAATCGGGCGCCGCCTGGAGGTTCGCGGTAGGCATGACCTTTGCCGAGCGCCTCTGAGGACGCGATCCAATCCCGCTCTTCGGTAATGGCTGCCTGGTCCATCCCCGGATCTTCCACGATCAACCCGCTGGGGGTCGGCTAGCAAGCTGCCGCCGCTCGGCTTCGCATTCGCGGTGATCGCGACCGGGGCCGGACACTGACGGAGCCATCGAGCGGGAATTGGCCCGCTCCAAAGATGGAGCCCTCGGATGTCTCAAGACCTTTCCCTTGCGCAGAACCACGCCTTCCACCTCGCCCGCACCCTTATGGTCCCGGTCACGCTCTTCAGGTCCGGTGGTGAACTCGGTGTTCTCCCGAGCGACGAGCTCGAAGATGGCGAGGTCGAAACCATCGCCGAATTCGATCCCTTCCAGTATGGGCCGGCTCATTGAGCCGGCTTCCTCTTCCCCAGGTGCCGCTTGCGAGCAGCGGCGGCAAGGGAAGCTGCGCCGCGGCTCGCAAGCGGCGATCGGCGCAAGGCGCACGATAGCTCATCTTGCCAGCCGCGCCCCTGCCTCCTTTGCTCTTCGCGGCGTCCAGAAGCGATCCCGCAAGGTGCGGGGAAAGGAAACCGGAAGGAAGGCGGCCGCGAGAGCGCCGGCAAGACAATGGAAAAGAACGAACTGGAAGAACTGCGGAACCGTGTGGAATGCGCCGCCGTCCTGGAGCAGGCGGGATTTGCCATCGATTTGAAGCAAAGCACTCGAAGGGCGGTCAAATACCGACGCGACTGCGACATCATTATCGTTATCCACGAGGGCAGGGGATGGTTCGATCCGCTGTCCGCTGCCAAAGGCGACGTGTTCAGCCTGGTCGGGCATCTGGAGGGCGTGACCTTTGTCGAGGTCCTCGCCTGCGTGGCTTCACTGGTCGGGTTCGTTCCGACAGGGCCGATCTGGAGCCGGCCCGCGCGTGACATCGAACCCACCGCATCCATTCCCCAACGATGGGTCATGCGCCGTAGGCCATGGCCTGGGTCGATGACCTGGCGCTACCTGCGTAACAAGCGTCACCTTCCGGAGAGCGTCGTACGCGCCGCCGTGCGGGACAATCTTCTGCGCGAAGGTCCGCGTGGAAGCATATGGGCCGCGCATAGGGACGGCGAGGGCGCCATCACCGGCTGGGAGGAACGTGGTCCGCAATGGCGCGGCTTTTCCACCGCTGGTGCAAAGGTGCTGTTCCGTCTCGGCCCGGTCGACGCGCGACGCATATGCGTGACCGAAGCGGCGATCGATGCCTTGAGCCTCGCCGCACTGGAACGCGTTCGTTGCGACACTCTCTATGTAAGCACCGGCGGAGGTTGGGCACCGGCGACCGAAGCGGCGATCCGCGCTCTAGCGGCACGGGTAGGGATGCTCCTGGTCGCTGCAACCGACAACAACACGCAAGGCGACATCTACGCGGATCGCCTCCTGGCGATTGCCGTCCAGGCCAGTTGCGACTTCGAGCGTCTGCGTCCGCAGGACGATGACTGGAACGCCGATCTGGAGCACAAGCCCGACCGGAAAGGGCAGGAGGGGAATGGAGAATAAACCCGGCTGCCGCATGCCCGCCGGCCGCGTCAAGGGTGAAGCTTCGCCCGCTGCGCGGCCCTTGACCCGGCCGGACGGAGAGGCGGCCGCGGGGAGGGGTCAGGAAGGGCTGAAGAGGATGGCGACATCGCAAGGATGAGCACTCCAGCCCCACGAGGCCAAAAGGAGACCCCTCATGAATGCTACCTCTCCAATCCGCAAGATCTACCAAGGTGTGCCCGACCGCCGGCAGATGTTTTGCATGTTCGATCGACACGCGCAGCGCCCCAATCGTTTCGAGGACGATGCCGGTCCGCTCTATGCTGGTGAATGGTTCGAAGTCGCCCGCGTTGAGCACGATTACATGCTCGAGATCCTGCCGCCGCTATGGATGCGTGGCGAGATGTTCGCGCTGCGCGAATTCCTCACCGATCACATCACCAGCATTTTTTACACGCTCCGCATCGACGGCCGTTTGCGCTACTTCCACGGCTATTGCGATCTCGATGTTTCCCGCTCCGCCGTCGAGATGCGCGACACGATCATCGAACGCGAGTCACGCGCGGTCCGCGCGATGACCCGTGATGAACGGATCGAGCATATCTGGAGCGCCACCCACGACGAGTATCGTGGTTACGCCGGCGAACGCTGGATGCCTGAGCATCGCGGCAAGCGAACCATCCTTGTTTATGGCAGACGTCGCGGCACGACGCTCACGCTGCTCGATGACCTGACCGAAGAGCAGATTGCCGACAAGCTACCGGTTCATCTGCGCCACCTTCCCCTGGCCGCAGCTGCGTGAGGGGGAGGCGATGTTCACTTTTCCCATTTTTGCCGTTCGCAAGATCATCGATCGCGGGAAAACCGATGCCGCCAAAAGCGGCGGTTTCCGCAATCCCTATTATGGCTTCAAGCCCGGTCAGGGCGAGATCCCCGGCGTATGGCTGGTTGGGGACCAGGGGGTCTACATCATGTCGAACGGAAAACTCCCACACGGCGAGCGCCCGCTCGTCGTCTATTCCGAAGAGTGCCACCCGATCGGCAATCCCGACTGGTTTCACTACAAGCAGCACCATTTCGGCGGTGACGACGGCATCCAATTCATCGATGCCGAGCAACTGATCCCGCTATTCGATCGCAACCTGCGCTGCACGCATCTCAGCGTGCAGCTTACCGAGACCGAAGTCTCGTTGTCGCTGATCGCCCGCTAACCCGCTTGCAACCATGCCAGCCCCTTCACGCGGCCGCCAACGCCGTCCGCGCGATCGTGCGCGCCCTCAAATCCAAGGAGATTTCCCATGTCTCATGACGACCCCTTTACACTTAACCTCTTCGGCAATACCGCGCATTCGTCGGGGCTCGGTCTCGGTGTTACCGCGTTTGCAGGTCATTTCGAGCCAGAGGGCGACGATCCCGATCCATCGTCACCAGCCCGACCGATGCCGGTCGCGGCAGTCGCACGGCCGCCATCGACCCCGTGCCAAACGCGCGGCACAAACTTCTATCTTGCCGGTGATCGCGGTCTCGCCCGGGGCTGGAAGGATCGTGCCCGCGATAACATCGCTTCGATCCGGCTCGCTGCCGAGAGCGAGGCCGACGAGCGTCCTGCCATTTGTGAGGAGCAGGAGCGGCTGATCCGGTTCACCGGCTTCGGGGCATCCGACCTTGCCAATGGTGTATTCCGACGCCCCGGCGAGATTGATTTCCGCAAGGGCTGGGGCGAGATCGGCTCAGACCTGGAAGATGCCGTCGGCGAGATCGATTACGCCTCGCTAGCGCGCTGCACCCAATATGCCCACTTCACGCCGGAGTTCATCATCCGGGCGATCTGGTCAGGCCTCCAGCGTCTCGGATGGCGCGGCGGCCGCGTGCTGGAGCCGGGCATAGGTACGGGCTTGTTTGCGGCGCTGATGCCGCAGTCCTTGCGCGATGTTTCCCACGTCACCGGGATCGAACTCGATCCCGTCACAGCACGCATCGCCCGGCTGTTACAGCCGCTGGCGCGCATCGTCACAGGCGATTTTGCCGGCACGGAGTTGCCACCGAGCTTCGACCTCGCTATCGGCAATCCGCCGTTCTCCGATCGCACCGTGCGCTCCGATCGGACGTATCGCTCGCTCGGCCTGCGGCTGCACGACTATTTTATTGCGCGCTCCGTAGACCTGTTAAAGCCCGGTGCATTCGCTGCCTTCGTGACCAGCTGCGGCACTTTCGATAAGGCCGACAGGACCGCCCGCGAGCATATCGCGAAAACCGCGGACCTGATCGCGGCCATCCGCTTGCCCAAGGGCAGTTTCCGGGCCGGCGCCGGCACGGATGTCGTGGTCGACATCCTGTTCTTCCGCAAGCGCAAGATCGGCAAGCCAGAGGGCGACCTGTCATGGCTCGACACCGAGGAGGTCCGGGGAGCAACCGCAGATGAGGGCGCGATCCGCGTCAACCGGTGGTTCGCGCAGCATCCGGATTTCGTGCTCGGCACGCACGCGCTTACCTCCGGGCCCTTCGGCGAGACTTATACATGCCTGCCCCGTGTCGGCGAGGACCTCTCAGCCTCGCTGTCGGCCGTCATCGATCTCCTTCCGGAAGACCGCTATGACGGCAATCCCACCGAGATCGATTTCGACCTGGAGAATGCTGCCGATCAGTGCGTCGTCGACCTGCCTGTCAAGCGGCATGTGCGCGAAGGCAGCTTCTTCTTCGACAACAGGCAGGGCCTCATGCAGGTCATCGACGGCGAACCGGTCACGGTGAAAGTCCGGAAGGGTCGTAGCGCCGACGGCGTTCCCGAAAAGCATGTCCGCATCATCAAGAAGCTGATCCCGGTCCGCGACGCGGTGCGCGAGGTCCTAAAAGCCCAGGAACTCGACCAGCCGTGGAAGGACCTGCAGGTAAAGCTGCGTATCGCCTGGTCGAGCTTCGTGCGCGATTTTGGCCCGATCAACCACACCAAAATTTCGATCACCGAGGACCCGGACACCGGCGAGGCGCGCGAGAGCCATCGACGGCCCAACCTCCAGCCCTTTGCCGACGACCCTGATTGCTGGCTGGTGGCCTCGATCGAGGACTACGATCTCGAAAATGACACCGCAAAACCCGGCGCGATCTTCACGGGACAGGTCATCTCTACGCCCGCCCCGCCGGTGATCGTCAGCGCGGCCGATGCACTTGCCGTCGTTCTAAACGAACGCGGCCGCGTCGATCTCGACCATATCGCCGAGCTGCTGCATCGCGACGCAAAGGACGCTGTCGCGGAGCTGGGCAGCGCCATCTTCCGCGATCCCGCAGACGGCTCCTGGCAGACGGCCGACGCCTATCTGTCCGGCCATGTCCGCGACAAGCTGAAAATCGCGGAGGCGGCCGCCGCGCTAGATCCGGACTACGAGCGCAACGTCAGCGCGCTCCAGGGCGTGCAGCCCGCCGATCTGCGCCCCTCCGACATCACCGCGCGTCTCGGCGCACCCTGGATCCCCGCAGCTGATGTCGTCGCCTTCGTGCTCGAGACGATGAACGTCGACATCAGAATCCATCACATGCCGGAACTGGCGTCATGGACTGTCGATTCACGACAACTTGCCTATCTCGCCGTCGGCACATCCGAATGGGGCACGCAGCGCCGCCACGCCGGCGAGCTGCTCGCCGACGCCCTGAACAGCCGCGTGCCGCAGATTTTCGACATTTCTAGGGAAGGCGACAAAGAACGCCGAGTTCTCAATGTCGTCGACACCGAGGCGGCCAAGGAGAAGCTCCAGAAGATCAAGGAGACCTTCCAGCGCTGGATCTGGTTCGATCCCGATCGAACCGACCGTCTGGCGCGCGTCTACAATGACCGCTTCAACAACATCGCGCCACGGGCCTTCGACGGCTCCCATCTGAAGCTTCCAGGCGCCTCGGGCGCCTTTGTTCTATACGCGCACCAGAAACGGGGAATTTGGCGCATTATCTCCGCCGGAGCGACCTATCTCGCCCACGCGGTTGGCGCTGGCAAGACGATCACGATCGCGGCCGCCATCATGGAGCAGCGTCGTCTCGGCCTGATCGCCAAGGCCATGCTGGTGGTTCCCGGCCATTGCCTCGCGCAGGCGGCACGCGAGTTCCTGGCGCTCTATCCGAACGCCCGCATTCTCGTTGCCGATGAAACCAACTTCACGAAGGACAAGCGGGCGCGGTTTCTTTCCCGCGCCGCGACGGCGACGTGGGATGCCATCATCATCACGCATTCGGCCTTCCGCTTCATCGGTGTCCCCTCAGCCTTTGAACAGCAGATGGTCTACGATGAGGTGGACCTTTATGAAGATCTGCTGACGAAGGTCGAAAGCGATGATCGCGTCTCGCGCAAGCGCCTCGAGCGGCTGAAGGAAGGATTGCAGAAACGGCTCGAAGCACTTGCCACCCGCAAGGACGATCTCCTCACCATTGCCGAGATCGGCGTCGACCAGATCATCGTTGACGAAGCACACGAGTACAGAAAACTCAGTTTCGCGACCAATATGTCGACATTGAAGGGTGTCGATCCGAACGGCTCGCAGCGCGCCTGGGACCTCTATGTGAAGGCCCGCTTCATCGAGACCAAGAACCCGGGCCGGGCGCTGGTGCTCGCGTCGGGAACGCCGATTACCAACACGCTCGGCGAAATGTTCACCGTCCAGCGGCTCATGGACCACGCTGCCCTGCTGGAGCGGGGCCTGCACGAGTTCGACGCCTGGGCGAGCACATTCGGCGAAAGCACGACAGAACTGGAGCTTCAGCCGTCGGGCAAGTACAAGCCAGTCACCCGCTTCGCCAGCTTCGTCAATGTGCCGGAACTGATTTCGCTGTTCCGCTCCTTCGCCGATGTCGTGATGCCGCAAGACCTGCACCAGTACGTCAAGGTGCCGGCGATCTCGAATGGCAAGCGGCAGATCATCACATCGAAGCCGAGCCAGGCTTTCAGGCACTACCAGATGGTGCTCGATGCACGCATCAAGGCCATCGAGGAACGCGACCGGCCGCCCGAGCCTGGCGACGACATCCTGCTTTCGGTCATCACCGACGGCCGTCACGCGGCAATCGACCTGCGCCTGGTCGATCCCGACAATGACAACGAGCCCGACAACAAGCTCAACAATCTCATCTCGAACGCCTTGCGCATCTGGAAGGAGACCGAACCCGCCGCCTATGTCCGGCCGGACGGCAAACCTTTCGAACTTCGGGGCGCCGCGCAGATGATCTTTTCCGATCTCGGCACCATCAGCGTCGAGAAAAGGCGGGGCTTTTCGGCCTACCGCTGGATTCGGGACGAGCTCATCCGCATGGGTGTGCCGTCGTCCGAGATCGCTTTCATGCAGGATTTCAAGAAGACCGAGGCCAAGCAGCGCCTGTTCGCTGATGTTCGCGCCGGCAAGGTGCGTTTCCTTGTCGGCAGTTCAGAGACGATGGGGACCGGTGTCAACGCACAGCTCAGGCTGAAAGCGCTGCACCATCTCGACGTGCCCTGGCTGCCATCGCAGATCGAACAGCGCGAGGGCCGGATCGTGCGCCAAGGCAACCAGCACGACGAGGTCGACATCTTCGCCTATGCCACGGAAGGTTCGCTCGACGCGACCATGTGGCAGAACAATGAGCGCAAGGCCCGGTTCATCACAGCCGCGCTCTCCGGTGACACATCGATCCGCCGGCTGGACGATCTCGGCGAGGGACAGGCTAACCAGTTCGCTATGGCGAAAGCCATCGCGAGTGGCGATCAGCGCCTTATGCAGAAATCAGGCCTGGAAGCCGATATCGCACGGCTGGAGCGGCTGCGCGCGGCGCACATCGACGACAGGCATGCCATTCGCCGGCATATCCGTGATGCCGAACGCGACGTCGAGCTTTGCATGCGAAGAATCGCGGAGGTTGGCCAGGATATCGAGCGCCTGATTCCGACTGCTGGCGAGGCCTTCGCCATGACTGTCATGGGCAAGGCCTATGGCGAGCGCAAGCAGGCGGGCAGGGCGCTGATGAAGGAGATCCTGACCCTGGTGCAGCTCGGCCAAGAGGGCGAGACCACCATCGCGGCGATCGGCGGCTTCGACCTGGAATATGCCGGCGAACGCTTCGGCCGTGACGGATATCGGTATACCACAAAGTTGTTGCGGATGGGCTCCGGCTACGAGATCGAGCTTCCGATCACCGTCACGCCGCTCGGAGCCGTCTCCCGCCTCGAACACTCGCTCGACGACTTCGAGGGTGAGCAGGAACGCTATCGCCAGAGCCTGGCCGACGCGCGCCGCCGGCTCGCCTCCTACCAGTCTCGTGATGGCGGCGACTTCGCATTCGCGGCAGAACTGGCCGAAAAGCGCAGGCAGCTTGCCGGCGTCGAGAAGTCGCTGGCGGCGGATATCGCAGGCGCGGGTGACATCGAAGCTGTCGCCGCCTGATCCAATTGTTTTAGGCCGGCCGTGCCGTCAGGCCCGACCGGCCATTTTCGTGTCTTTCATCAATTCCCACCCGACTACCGCAGCAACCGGTTCTGGTTATGGTCAGGAAGTGGTCCGTCCGCATTCTGCGCAAGTCCCAGGTAGCTGATCTCGAATCCTGCACGCCAATCATTATGACGCAGCATCAGAAAGTGGAATTCAATCCGGATTCAGCGGGGAGGGAAAGGAGGAGAAAAATCAGTCGCAGACCAGGCAAGCCGTCGCCGCTGACGCTCAACCGCGCCGCTCGCGATCCCGGCCCGTCGTCCTGCGCAGGGCTCAAGAACCCCGCTCGGCCAGCCGGACAGGGATGCTCGGCCGCAGTTGCACCGGCCCGCCTGCTCAGCGGTCCGAGGGGTGTCTTCGGGAAGAAGACGGGAAAGGACGGGCGACAGGCCGCGTCCGCAAACGCTTGAAGGAGCACATCCCATGGAACTGAAGTTTGTCGACCCGCGCGCGTTGAAGGAAAACCCCGATAAGGCCCGGCGCTCAAAGTCCAACCCGCAGGCAGACGCGTTGCTGCTTGCGACTATTCGGGCCGTCGGCATCGTGCAGCCGCCTGTCGTTGCGCTGGAGACGGATGGCGGCAATGGCTATGTCATCGATGCCGGTCATCGCCGGGTCAAGCAGGCGATCGCGGCCGGTCTGGAAGAGATCGCGGTCCTGGTGATCGAGAGGGCCGAGGATGGCGGTGCAATGCGGTCGCTGGCCGAGACGCTGGCGCACGAGCAGCTCAATCCTGTCGACCAGTGGCGCGCGATCGAGCGTCTGGTAGCACTGGGCTGGACCGAAGAAGCCATCGCCGTGGCGCTGGCGCTGCCGGTACGACAGATCAGGAAACTGCGCCTGCTGGCGAACGTGCTCCCAGCCATGCTCGACCACATGGCCAAGGGCGACATGCCCAACGAGCAACAGTTGCGCACGATCGCGGCCGCGTCGCTCGACGAGCAGAAGGAGGTCTGGAAGAAGCACAAGCCGTCCAAGGCCGATCCGCAGGTGTCGTGGTGGAACGTGGCGCAGGGCTTGGCCAAGACCCGGATGTTCGCCAGGCACGCCAGCTTCGGCGACGACCTGGCGCGGGCCTATGGCATCGCCTGGGTCGAAGACCTGTTTGCGCCGGCGGACGAAGATTGCCGCTACACGACCGATGTCGAAGCCTTCCTCGGCGCCCAGCAGGAATGGATGGCAAACAATCTGCCCAAGCGCGGTGTAATCGTGGAAGGCGGTCCGTGGGGCGAGCCGAAGCTCCCTGCCAAGGCCGAGCGCGTCTATGGCAAGACCGGCAAGTCCGACCATACAGCCATGTATCTCGACCGTGATGGAAAGGTGCAGTCGGTTGCCTATCGCATGCCCGAGGCGAAGAAGTCCAAGGGCAAGAGGGGCGAGCCGCCCGCAGCCGGGGATGACGATTCCCTGGTCGCCGTGACGACGCGCCCGGATGTCACCCGCAAGGGCATCGAGATGATCGGCGACCTGCGCACCGACGCATTGCACGAAGCGCTGTCACGGGCATCGATCGAGGACGACACGCTAATGGCGCTGCTGGTTTTGGCTTTTGCCGGCCAGAACGTGACCGTGGCCTCTGGCACGCGCGACATCTCTCATCACGGGGCGGCGAGCTTTGGTCAACATGCGGTACGCCTCTTCAACGAAGAAGGCCGGCTGGAGTTCGAGATGGACACGCTGCGCATCGTGGTGCGTTCCCTGCTGATCGACGTGCTGTCTTGCCGGGAGAACCGCTCGGCCAGTGGCGTGGTCGCCCGCATCGCGGGTGACGTGATCCGGGCGGACAATTTCTTAGCCAACATGGGCACAGAAGAATTTCTGTCGTGCCTGTCGCGCCCGGCGCTCGAGGGTTCTTGCGAGGGCACTCCAATCCTGCCCCGCCAGCGGGTCAAGGACACCCGAGCGGCTCTGGCCGAGCATTTCAGGGAGGATCGCTTCGTTCATTCGTCGGCGCTGTTTGCGCCCGATCAGCAAAAGCTCACTGGCTGGCTGAAGAAGCACGAGGCGGTCGAGCAACCCGAGGACAATGCCATCTCGCAGGGTCAGGACGAGCCTGACGGCGATGCCATCGTCGAGCCGGCACATGACTGCATTGATGATGATCCTGCCACCCAGGATGAGACCCTCACCGACGAGAACGTCGAGGCCTACAAAGTCGCGGCCGAATAGGTCGTCTTCGCCTCAACCATCAATCCAGATGCACCCCCGCCGCCAGCCATCGCTGGCGGCGGTTTCGTTTCAAACTCAAAATCGAAGGAGTACTCTCATGTCCGCCTCGTTGATCTATGATGTCGCCCCCATCGGCTCGATCGTATCCTGGTCCGATGGAACCTCTCGTCCTCCAGAACGGCACAACAAGAAACTCTCAGCCTGGAAAACTCGAAACAGCCAGGGCCGATTGATCCGCAAGCAGGGCAAGCGCGGCGTCGGCAGCATCGCGTTTTCGCGCTTTACGATCCACGAGGGCGATCTCGGCGCCGACGGCATCGTCACCATCCGGATCCATCGCACCTTCTCGCTCGGCAGCGATCTGACATTCAAGGTCGTCGAACGACCTTCGCCTGGCGCTGTCCGCGTATTCGACCGCGCCGGGGACAATGCCGAGCTCGTCTATCTTGCCACCAACCGCCAGGATGCCGGGGAATGGCTGACCCGGCACGGATATCCGCAAGCCGTTCTGGACGAGGTGACGGCCGACGAGGTCGCGTCTGCCTCCATCGAAGGGAGGATGGGCGCATGACCACGACAGCATCTCAGCTTGGCACCAACGAAACCCCCGGATTTCCGGGGGTTTCTTTTGGCCGCAGCGCCGACGGCTTTCCCGTGGCGCTTGTCGGTGAGATGGCTTTCGCGATGGTTCCTGCCCGAAACGGCAGACACTATCTTGCCACCGGCTGGCACATGCGGCGTCCCATGCCGGAATGGACGCACAGCGATTTCTACGGCCATTCCGGACATCTCGCCGACGAGGCGGAGTTCAGGGCTAAGGTGCTGGAACAGGCGCAACACCAGCGCGAGAAGCTCGCGCTCGGCCGGCGGGAAGAGCGATCAACGGCAAGCACGCCTTGGGGACCGTCGCAGGGGGCGACAGTCTACGCCGACGGTGTGGGTTTTCATTCGACTGCCGGTCATGGTGGGTTCGTGCTTTCGCCGCAGCGTAATCGAAACATTCATCCGACGCTCCGTGTCCACGGCGGAGCCTATGAGGAGGACGAGGCCTGGGCGATCGTCGCCTTCACCTTCCCGCACCTCTTCACCGGCTTCGAGCGCCGTTGCGCCGAACGCACGATGAAGGACAGTTTCCCGGATGCCTGGGAAGCGATCGCAGGTTCGGTGCTGGAACCCGGCGAATCCTGGAAGAAGGATCAGCGCGCTTTCTTCGACAACCACGCCAATGACTGGATCGTGGTGTCGGCGATCTTCTCCGATCACGAGCCTGGTTTCACCGAGGTCATCGCGACCCCGGGCGGTAAGCGCGGGCCGGGCGCCGAGGAGCGACGCTTCCTTGTTCCTTCGGATGAATACCGTGTCGGTCGCTTCGGCTTCGTCATCGATCAGGAGCGCCACGCCGTCTACGGCGGGCCGTCCAGCTTCGTCAGCTGGCAGGGGAGGGCCAGATGATGTTCCCCGGAGACCATCGTGCGCAGCTTTTCCTTATGGAGGAGGCGCGCCGGCAAGACCCAGCGTCAGCTTGATGTGATCGATCGACAGATCGTCATGCCGGATGACCGCGCTCATTCCTCAGCTCAAGCCGCAGCGTACCGGCCACCGACGCGGCAAACCTGTCGATGCCAGAACCTTTCTGGAAACGGTATCGGTCGAGCCGTGCCGCGAATCACACTGTAAAGGCTGCAGGAGATCGATGCGCTGTCGCGCAAACTGGCAAGGCAGGACGCGCGGCGCTGCGCGCCGGACTGCCCCCAGACCTGTTGCGCGCCTGATAATTGTCCTTGTTTAGCGCTTGCGCACGAACTCGGTCCGCAGCACGAGACCCTTGAGGCTTTCATGCCGGCAATCGATCTCTTCGGGATTGTCGGTCAGCCGGATCGATTTGATCACCGTGCCTTGCTTCAGGGTCTGGCCCGCGCCCTTGACCTTGAGGTCCTTCACGAGCACGACGGAGTCGCCGTCGGCAAGCACATTGCCGGCAGCATCGCGAACTTCGACATGCCCGGCAAAAGCTACAATGGCAGCCATCTCCGAAGCCGATCGCCATTCCCCTGTCGTGTCGTCATAGACGTAGTCGTCGTTCTGGTCTGTCACTACTGTCCTCGCTGCGGAATTGAACACCGTGCGCCGTCAGTCCGACGTGGGAGCAGGCCAAAGATCTGATCCGCAACGGCGGACCGGCACCGGTCACCTATACCAGCCGGAGCCGAAGTTCAAACTGCGGTATGCCTCACGCGGCAACGCGGAAAAGCGGCCAAGGGCGTCCCGAGCTGAACAGGAGCTTATCCCTCGAATGCCGTTATCGGTTTTCTACCTCTTGCCCGTCTTGCCGGCGGGTTTGCTGCGGTCTGAACCTGCGGCTGGTTGCTTCAAGGCCGCTATCGCGCCGCGGAGCGGCCGGAACCCGCCGATCTCGGCAAGGCTGGCCCGCGTCCTGCGCAGGGCAAGTGAAGAACTGGCCCCGCTTGTCCGCAAGCCAACCTCGCTCGCCTGGCAGGCTCCGGACCCTGAAGCGTCCAGCTTCCGCCGGTTCCTTTTGACCGCACCCGCAGGCAAGACCGGCAAGGGCCGGATCACCTGAAGGGCATCGCTAGAAAGGTAAGCTCAATGTCCAGTCCAACCCGCTCCACCAAGTCCAAGGCCCGTGTCGTCCAGCTCCGCAAAGGCACGACCCTCGAAATGGTCCGGCTCTGCTGCCCGGATGGCAACCAGGCGTCCCTCATCTCCGAGAGCTTCGGCCTTCCCGTCCTTGACAGTGACGGCATCCGTGACTTCCATGAGCGCAGCCTGATCGAAGGCGCAGATACGCTCTCCGAGGGTCTTTCCGAGAAGGCCATGCAGATCCACCTGCAAAGGATCGTCGGCTCCCATGTCGGCTCCGCCTACGGAGCAGGCCAGTTCTACTCGAAGGCCGTCACCGAGGCGAAGGATGCCACGGCCAAGCTCGCCAATGACACCCGCGACGAGGACATTGACGGTCCGGTCGGCTTCGACAGCAAGGCCCAGCGCAAGCGGGAATTCGCCGCCGAAATGGGCCTGCAGGCCCATGCGTTGCGCATGGCGGCCGAGGGCGCCGTTGCCGCCTACGAGCACGTTGTTGGCGAAAGCTGGAAGCCTTACGAACGCCAGACCGAGAACCCCGGCCAGACCCTCAACCGGCAGGCGGCCGATCTCCAGATGGCCGCCCTTGGCTAACCCCCCAATGGGCGGAGCTTCGGCTCCGCCTGATCGCTCACACTGAGGCTGGTGTCCGTTCGAGGCGCCGGCCTCTTTGCGTGTGCCAAAGCCCCGAACTTGAAAATGGAAATGGGCCTGTCGTCGCGATCGCACCAATCGCGGCCACCACGAATGATGGTCCTGCTCCGGTCCTCGTCCCGCGAAACGGCTGCGCCGTCCTCCACTGACGTTGCGGCCGGCAAGCGACGGTTCTCAGCTTCCCCTTCGATCTCCTGCCGGTTCGCGGACTGCGGTCCTGCGCATGCGGACCTCGTGACGGCCGCGATTGGCGCGGCCTCGAATGGAGGTTTGAAATGGACAGGAAAAGCAACAAGCCCCGCGTCGATATCTACGCGAAAATCACCGATAGCATCGTCGCGGATCTGGAGAAGGGAGTGCGTCCCTGGGTGAAACCGTGGAGCGTTGCGAATACGACGGGTCGCATCACGCGGCCGCTCCGTCACAACGGCCTGCCGTATCAAGGGATCAACACACTGCTTTTGTGGGCGGAGGCAGTCGCCAGGGGCTTTGTGTCTCCGGTCTGGATGACGTTCAAGCAGAGCGCAGAGCTCGGGGGGCACGTTCGCAAGGGCGAGGCCGGCACCATGGTTGTTTACGCCAGCCGGTTCACCAGGACCGAAACCGACGCACATGGCGAGGAAGTCGAGCGGGGTATCCCGTTCCTCAAGGCCTACACGGTGTTTTGCGCCGACCAGATTGAGGGCCTTCCCGATCAATATTACGTCAGTCCCGCTCCGTCGACCAATCTGGAGCGGATCGAACATGCGGATATCTTCTTTGCCAACACAGGAGCGGTCATCCGGCATGGTGGGAACCAGGCCTATTTCAATCCAGCTCTCGATATTGTGCAAATGCCTGCGTTCGAGAGTTTCCGCGACGCGCCCAGTTATTATGCGACCCTCGGGCACGAGCTGACCCATTGGGCTGGTGCTGAGAAGCGGCTTGATCGCAATCTCTCGCGATATCACAAGGATCGCTCCTCCAGGGCCCATGAGGAACTCGTGGCCGATCTGGGTGGTTGCTTCTTGGCGGCTGATCTCGGCATCGTCCCTGAGCTCGAGCCGAGGCCCGATCACGCAAGCTATCTTGCGAGCTGGCTCGAAATTCTCAAGAACGAGAAGCGTTTCATCTTCGCCGCGGCAGCCCATGCCCAGCGGGCGGTCAATTATCTACATGATCTCCAGCCACAGGCGACACAGGTCGCGGAGGCCGCGTGATGTTGCGCTCACCGCTCAACGGGATGGCGCTCGGCCATCCCAAATCCTTCTGCGGGCTCAATCTCGGCGCACAGGTTCAGTCAACCGCGCACGCATTGATGGCGGCTCATTGTCATTTTGGCTCCGTGGAGTGTGCGATTTTCTCAGATATGGGATGGGAGCCAATCGCAGCAACATGCCGTTCAACGATGCCTGGGGGCTCCGCCATGGGGCAGCTTCCCGAGAGGCGTCGGTCTGGCTGCAGGTCAAATCGACAAGTTCTCCGGCGTCTTCTTGTTCGTCAGCGTAGTTCCCGAGCGAGAAATGATCTCGCCTGCTTGATATAGCAGACTACGGTTCAACGGTTTCCACTAGCACGTCTGTTGTCTCTCGGCCGGCGATTGGAGCGGATCGTGCCCCTTTCGCCCCAAACTGGCTGTCGCGGTGCAATGCGCATGACGGAGATGGTGCGAATTGATCCGCCTGACCGATGTCGCCGTTGTCGGTCATCATGGCGATCGAATGTCCCCCTCGTCTGGCAAGTGGTTTCATGGAAGGGCACAACCGCCTGCGTCCTCGATGTGGCTGGTCTGACCGAAGGCCGTCTTCGCTGCGCTGCGCCTCGTTCTCAAGCCCGCAACAGCCGGCCGCTACTTTCTTCCCCTGCCGGGACCACCCCACCACCACGTGGTGGGACCCCGGATCGCCGGCATTCCTCGCGCGACAAGAAAGTCTCGTCCTAGCTGCCCTTCACTGGCGTTCCGGCCTGGAGGGTGCGGGCCGACCGCCTCCGGTCTGTCGACCGCCATCGAGGTCGCGGTGGTCGCGGCCCGAGAAACTCACGGAGACGACAAATGGCTACCATCGGCACCTTCACCTCCACCGGCAACGGCTTCACCGGTACGATCAAAACCCTCAACCTCAACGTCAAAGCCAAACTGATCCGCGTCGAGAACCCCTCGGACAAGGGGCCGCACTTCCGCATCTTCGCAGCGGCGAATGTCGAACTGGGCGCCGCCTGGCAGAAGGTCTCCGCCGAAGGCCGCGACTACCTCTCGGTCAAGCTGGACGACCCGAGCTTCCCAGCTCCGATCTACGCCACCTTGATCGAGGTGGAAGGTGAGGAAGGTCTCCAGCTGATCTGGTCCCGACCAAACCGGGACTGAAGCCCCGGACAGAGGGCCTCGCCGCAAGGCGGGGCCTTCAGCCTTCTTCGGCAGATGCACTTGAAGGCCAAGCGCGAGGCCTGTCCGCCGCTTTTGACGAACCGGCGCCCGGAGCCCGAGCCACAGACCGGCTGCTCCAGAGAGGCCTCTTCTTGCCGAGCGTGCTCGCGCTCATCGCCCGGCCGAAGTCCGTACCGGGTCAACCGCTTCCGCTAGCGTCGGCGTCGCCATAGCCGCGACGCCGTTTCGTCAGGGCGAGCCGCATGAACGCGCCTTGCGCCTCTTGCGGTTGATCGAAGGTTTGCATCATCGATTGTCCGCCTGTGCCGATCCGGCCCCAGTTGCGGATGACCGAGGCTCCGCCAAACAATGTCGGCTGGATTGCGAGCATATAGAACCGACGCATGTTCTGCGTAGGATCGATACGGCGCAGGTGAACCTGGCTTGTTTGTTCATTCGACATGACCGGACTCTCGGTTCCCCTGGAAGCGGCGTCCAACGATTTCCGTGAATCGGTCGATGGTGATCGATTCGTGGTGGTGATGGGTCAGTCGCTCCGGCTCCGCCGTACTACACAGCACTCCACAGCAAACGCCGGGTGGACATCGTTGTTTTGGCGTCATGACATAACGACCAAGTCCCGAACCATGGCTGCCTTAATCGCGCTGATCATTCTCGATTGCTGCCCTGCGCCCTGGTTTTGCCCGGGAACGCACGAGCCAAACTCCGGATCGCTCCAGCAGCGCGCAAGTCCTACCTCGACCATGACGCTCGCCGAGCGAGTTTCGGGGCCGTGGGATCTCCTCAGCTGGCGGCCGTATCCGATCCCTGTCGGAGAACATCTGCGTCAGCGATGCAGTTCATTGTGAAGGAGGTGTTTCCGCCCGAAGGGCCGCCGCTCGCTTGCCGGGCGGCGAAGCGGAGGGGCTGAACGCGCTATCCAAAATGCGCCGTAGAGAAGCCCCGGAGCTTTCTTGACGAGAAGTGCCTGCCCGATCGGGCAGGTCATTTCTTCTTCGGCCCGAACCGGTTTGCGCCGACTCTGTCGGTCATGTCATCGCGCCGGAAATAGATCGCGCGGCCGCAACGCAACGGCGGGTTCCCGGCGGTGAACACGATCTGCTCGTCGGTGCGCATTTGCATGACCTCGTGTGGAAGGATTAGCGGGCGTCGGGCGAGTTGCTTCGAGCGGGTTCTCGACGTTCCGTTCATCCGCGAGGACGTGCTGGTCTGTCCGACCTCGACTGTCGTGTCGCCGCAACGCTTTGAAATATACTCGGCTGTCTCAGGATCGTTGATGGCTGCAAACGATATCCAGGAGGCGGACTCGAACCATTTCGAGGAGGCGTCGCGCCCGCCATAGGCCTCGCGCATCTGGCCGATCGATTGGAACAGCATCAGCAGGCTGATGCCGTACTTGCGGCCTGCGTCACGGGCGGTTTCGAGAATCCGCATGAAGCCGAGCCGCGCGACCTCATCGAGCAGGAACAGTGTCCTGCCTTCAACATCGCCATTGCGGTTGTAGATGGAGTTCATCAGCGCGCCGATGATGACGCGGGCAAGTCCGGGATGGTTTTCCAGCGTCTTCAGGTCGAGGTTGATGAAGATGTCGGTATTGCCGGCAGCGACCTCGTCGGTTGCGAAACCACTGCCTGAAACGAGTGCCGCATAGTTTTCATAGGACAGCCAGTGGGTTTCCTTCGATGCGGCGCCATAGATTCCGGAAAACGTCTCCGGCGTCATGTTGATGAAAGGGGCAACATTTTCGCGGACGAATGGGCTTTGAGAGGAATTGAAAATCTCCTGCAGCCGGGTCCGCAGCTTCGGCTCCGGCTCGGCGAGATTGGCGCGAACCTGGCGCAGCGTCTGGTTTTGCGCTGGAGTGTGTCCGGACAAGCAGACGTCGGCGATCAAGGCCGTGATCAGCTGCTGCGCCGATCCGCGAAAGAAATCGTTTCGCCCGGCGTCAATCCGCGGGTTGTCGGTCATGATCCAGGAGGCAACCGCGGCGATGTCTTCCTCTTTCGAGCCGCTGAACCTTCCAATCCAGTCTAACGCGTTGAAGCCGGTTCCAGCGCCTCTTGGGTCGATCACATGGACCTGTCGGTTGCGTGACGTGCGATGTGCGCCAACCATCGGCACAACCTCAATCGAGGGATCGAGGACCACCAGTCCACCTGTCCATTGCAGTGCGGTTGGAATAGTCACGGATGTCGTCTTGAAGCCGCCGGAACCTGCGAAGACGATCGCATGACCAGAGCCAAAATCGCCGTCGAAGCACAGCAGCGGTTTCCTGCCACCGCTTCCCCAGCTTTCGTGGTCGCTCGTCTTGAACGTGCTTGCGGCAACGCTGTCGTGGTCGACGCGATACCGCTCGCCGACGACGATGCCCGCATTTTCGGGAAAGAGCTTTGCTGCCTCGGCCAGTTTCATCCAGTCGGCGTCGCCATGGATCGCGCGCTGGCCGATGGTGCGTTTTGGTGATGGCGACGCGAAGGCCGTGTTGCCGCGCAGGGCAACACGGAGCGCAAACACGCCGACGAACAGCGTGATCGTTGCGCCGCCGATCGTAAACGGATCGGCATAGGACAACAGCGTTCCCTTGGCGACACGATCTGTCAATGAAAGGAGCCGGTCGCCTTCTTTGATCGCGGCGATCACGACCACGAGCATCGCGCCGAGAAGCGTACTCAAGCCCGCCGACCTGATCGATGCCGAGCCCGCGGCGGCAAACAGAAAGATCAGGCCAACAAGGCCGGCGGCGGCGTAGGGAAGCGCAAGCCCGAGCTTGCCCAGAAACAGATAGGCGGCATGGGATGTTCCAAATGAAGCCAGCCAGGACTCAATCCCAGTCAGACCCCACAGCGTTGCGATCATCAGTTCTGCCGGCGCGATCGTGAGCATGAGCTTCTTGGCTGTCATTGCCGAACGCTGCCTTTCCGACCGCGCGCAGGCGCGCCAATTCCGATTGCTTGTCCATGCGTCGTGCGGCGTCGATCAGTGCGCCCAGGATCACGGCGCGATCGGCCGTCCGAAGGCCTGCCTTCACGACCAGACCGCCGAGCTGAATCTTTTCGCGAGTATCGCGCTTACGCCCTTGCGACGATTGCCGGCGTTGCATGTTCATCGTCCGCTCAAGCATCGCCTTCAGGAGACTGAGCCGGCTTCGGCGCGGCCTGCCGGCGCTTCTCACCTCCTGTGTGAAATCGTCCGGCGATCTCGGCGAAAAGCTCGCCAAGCTTCGCCTCGTCGATGTCGAAATCGCCGAGGCCGGCCTTGACCGCGATGCGGCCGATCCGCTCGGCCTCCTTGGTCTCGGCGGCCTTCA
Organism: Mesorhizobium sp. Root102; assembly: GCF_001425625.1. Classification (GTDB taxonomy): domain Bacteria; phylum Pseudomonadota; class Alphaproteobacteria; order Rhizobiales; family Rhizobiaceae; genus Mesorhizobium. The sequence continues at coordinate 40,564 of NZ_LMCP01000007.1, forward strand.
GCTGATCATGCAGGCGCTCGATCTCCTCGCGGATCTTTGACGATGATTTTCTCATGATGTTTGCGCTCCCTGGTGACGTCCATTTTCAGAAGCCGATCATGGCGGTGGCGCGTGGTGCAGGAACCTGCGGATTTCCGAAGGTGCCCTCGTGCCAGGCGCCGACGCAGTATCCCGCCGAACAAAGAGAGGACCTAAGGGCGCACTTATACGTCGCTTGCGCGACGTTGTGCTCCCGGTGGGAGCCAGGGAGCCGGATGGCGATCTATCACTTTCATGCCCAGATCATCGGCCGGGGAGAAGGCCGAAGCGCCGTCGCATCCGCCGCCTACCGGCATTGCGCGCGGATGGAGATCGAGGCGGAGGCGCGTGTCGCCGACTATTCGAACAAGGAGGGGCTTGCCCATTCCGAGTTCGCGCTGCCGGACAAAACGCCGGCCTGGTTTCGCACCCTAATCGACGGCCGGGATGCGGCTGGGGCCTCGGCCGCCCTCTGGAACGCGGTAGAGGCATTCGAGAAACGCGCCGATGCGCAGTTCATGCGGGAGATGGATCTGGCGTTGCCAGTCGAACTCAGCCGAGAACAGAACATTGAGCTGATGCGGGCTTTCGTCGCCGAGCAGATCCTGCCGCGCGGGATGGTCGCGGACTGGGCGTATCATGACAGTGTTGGCAACCCCCACATCCATCTGATGACGACGCTGAGGCCGCTCGTTGAGAACGGATTCGGGCCGAAGCGGATCGCGGTGCTGGACGAGAACGGCAACCCGCTGCGGATCAAATCGAAACTCCATCCACGCGGAAAGATCGTGTATCGGCTATGGGCCGGCGACGGAAAGACGCTGAACGAATGGCGCGAAGCCTGGGCGATTCTTCAGAACCGCCATTTGGCGAAACAGGGGATCGACATTCGCGTCGATCACAGGTCTTTCCACGAGCAGGGCCTGGAGCTCGCGCCGACCTCCAAGATCGGCGTCGGCGCCAAGAACATCGCCCGTGAGGCCGAAGCCCGGGAACGTGAGGCCGAGCTCGATCGGCTGCGCATCTTCGAGGCGCAACGGCTGGAATCCGCCAAGCGCATCGAACGCCGCCCGGAAATCATCCTCGACATGATCGCGCGCGAGCGCAGTGTTTTTGCCGAGCGCGATCTGGCAAAGCTCGTGCATCGCTATGTCGATGACCCCGGCATGTTCTCCAACGTCATGGCGCGGCTGATGGCGAGCCCGGAACTGGTAAGACTGCAGCGCGAGACGCTCGACTTCGAGACGGGCGAGCGTATCCCGGAAAAGCTGGCCACACGGACCATGATCCGCACGGAAGCCGACATGGCACGCCAAGCATCGCACCTGTCAGGCCACGACGCGTTCCCAGTGTCGGAAAACGCGCTCGCGGCGACATTCCAGGAGCATGCCTATCTGCATGATGAACAGCGTAGTGCGGTCGAATACATCACCGGCGCCTCCCGCGTAGCGGCGATTGTCGGCCTTGCAGGTGCCGGCAAAACCACTGCCTTGAAGGCCGCGCGCGAAGCCTGGGAACGCGAAGGTTTTCGTGTTGTAGGCGGCGCACTTGCCGGCAAGGCGGCCGAAGGCCTGGAGGCGGAAGGCGGCATCGCATCCCGCACCTTGGCGTCGTGGGAGCAGCGTTGGAAGAGAAACGAAGATCGCCTTGATGCGCGCACCGTTTTCGTCATGGATGAGGCCGGGATGGTCGCCTCTGGACAGATGGCACTGTTCGTCGATGCGGTCGCCCGCGGCGGCGCCAAGCTTGTTCTGGTCGGTGACGGGGAGCAGCTTCAGCCGATCGAGGCGGGCGCCGCCTTCCGCGCAATACACGACCGCATCGGCTATGTCGTGCTCGAAAATGTCCGCCGCCAGAAACAGGACTGGATGCGCAAGGCGAGCGTCGATTTCGCACGCGGCAGGACGGCGGATGCGATCAATGCTTACCGCAAGCACGGAAAAGTTCTCGGCAGCCAGACTAAGGCGGAAGCGATCAAGGCGCTGATCGCCGATTGGACCCGCGACTACGATCCGCAAGAAACGTCGCTCATTCTCGCCCATCTTCGCCGCGATGTACGGATGCTGAACGAGCAGGCGCGCGCCGCGCTGATCGAACGCGGCGTCATCGGAGAGGGCTTTCGTTTCCAGACGGAGCAGGGCGCACGAAATTTTGCCCCCGGCGACCAGGTCGTGTTCCTGCGAAACGAGAATTCGCTCGGTGTGAAAAACGGCATGATCGGCCGCGTCGTCGCGGCGAAAGCCGGCCACATCGCAGTGGAAATCGGCGACGACAAACACCGGATAGAGATCGCACAGGCATTTTATCGCGATATCGATCACGGGTACGCGACGACAATCCATAAGTCGCAAGGCGCGACCGTCGACCAGGTAAAAGTGCTCGCCTCGCTGTCGCTCGACAAACACCTTTCCTATGTCGCGATGACCCGTCATCGCGAGGATGTCGCGCTCTATTACGGTCGCCGCTCCTTCGAGAAGGCGGGCGGTCTGATCCCGCTTCTGTCGCGCCGCAACGCCAAGGAGACGACACTGGATTACGCCGGTTCGCGCGACTATCTCGACGCGCTCCACTACGCGATGAACCGTGGCCTCTATGCCGTCCGCGTCGCTCGCGCGCTGCTCGACGATCAGTTGCGCCTCATCGTGCGCACAAGGGAGAAGGTGGCAAGACTCGGTGCCAAGCTCGCGGCGTTCGCCTCAAGCATGGGTCTTAGCCCGGTCGCATCAGTGCTGGCGGGCTTCCGGTCGTCAATCTCAAATCGTGCCTCCACTTTCGGTGCGTCTGCAACGGAGACCCAACCACTGCTGCGCGGCGTGCCGCAATGGGTTCGGTCGATCAACGAAATCGTCAGGGAGAATGTGATGTCCGAAACGACCGTGAAGCAGCAATGGCGTGAAGTGTCGGACCGCTTTGCGCGCGTCTATCGGGACCCGCATGGGGCCGCGAACGCTATGAAGATCGACGCCATCGTCGAGGCGCCCGATCGGCATCGTGCGGTGCTCGACCAGCTGGCAGCCAGTCCCGAAATGTTCGGCGAGCTGCGCGGCAAGATCGGCCTGCTTGCTACGAAGACGCAGAGGCAGGAACGGCAACAGGCAATGGAAGGGGGTGCTGCGCTCAAGGCCGAGATCGAGCGCTACATCCGCCTCCGTTCGGAAGTTTCTGCTCGGGTGGAAAGCACCGAAACCGAAGCGCGACGGCGCGCATCGATCGATATCCCTGCGCTCTCACAATCCGCGATCGTGGTGATGGAGCGGGTGCGCGATGCGATCGACCGCAACGATTTGCCGGCGGCACTCGGCTTCGCGCTAGCAGACCGCATGGTCAAGGCCGAGATCGACCGACTGCACGCGGCACTCGGGCAACGCTTCGGCGATCGCGCCCTGCTTGGACTGGATGCTCAGACGATCAATGGCTCAGCTTACAAGGTGCTGGCGGCGAACATGCCCGATGCCCAGAAACTGAAGTTGGCCGAAGCCTGGCCAACGCTGCGAACCGCACAGCAACTCGCCGCGCACGAGCGCACCCTGCAGGCGATGAAGCAGGCCGAAACCGCAAAGCCTGTTCAGCGCCCGACCCTGAAACACGGACTGTGACGATGCGCCATCAGCGCCGAAACGCTATCGCCACACTTGGCGTCGGAGCCGCGCTGATCGCGTCGATCGCCGTTGCCGGCGCGTTGGGTGGATATCGGCTGAACATGACGCCGAGCTATCCGCTCGGGCTCTGGCGGATCGAGGGCCTGCAGCGCAAACCGAAAGTGGGCGACATCGTCTTCATCTGTCCGCCGGTCGAGCCGGCGTTCGATCTGGCACTTGAGCGCGGCTATCTACCGCAAGGTCTTTGTACCGGTGGTACCGGTCCGTTGATCAAGACGGTTGCAGCGCTCGCCGGCCGGGACATCGCGATCGACCGCCGCGTGCGTATCGATGGCCGCCTCCTCGAACACTCCGATGTCCGCACATCGGACGCTGAGGGCAGGTCACTGCCGGCCTTTGCCGGCGGCGTGGTTCCGGCTGGCAGCATCTTCATTCACTCGAAATATCCAGGTTCCTATGACTCGCGCTATTTTGGGCCGGTTCCGGCCGACGGCATTCTCGGCCTCGCAAGACCGGTCTTCACCTTCACGCCGTGACGCGCTTCGGACGCTCGCGCTCATAGCCGCCAGCACTGCCATTGGCACGATCGGCTGGAGCGGAAATCCGCTCGCTCTTCCAGCAGCGATGGTGTTTCCAGCGCTGTGGACGTTTTCGCCCTCCCGCATGGTCGCAGCCTGCGTGTCTGCTGGGTACTTCCTGGCGGCTTCGCGGGGTTTGCCACAGGGCGTCGCAAATTTCTACGGATCGCAATTCGCGTTCGGCATCGGGCTTTGGTCTGCTGCGTCGCTCGTTTTCGTTGCCGTCCACGCGACACTCTGGACTTCCACGAAGGGCTGGCGACAGGCGCTCCGCTACGCGATCGCCGCGCTGGTGATGAGTATCCCGCCCTTCGGTATCGTCGGGTGGGCGCATCCGATCACGGCCGCCGGAATTCTGTTTCCAGGATGGGGTTGGTTCGGGTTGGCTGCGGCCGCGATCCTGATGCTCGCAATGACGACGAAGCGATGGTTGATCGCCGCCGCGCTCCTGGGAGGTTTTTGGGCCTGGTCCGCCGCAAATTGGACGCCTCCCGATCTGCCAGAAGGGTGGGTCGGTGTCGATACACGGTTTGGGGGTTCAGCCGTCCACTATGCCACTTTCGCACAACAACTCGAGACAGTTGCTCTCGCCAAGACCACGTCGATGGACGGCGGGAGCATCGCCGTCCTGCCGGAAAGTGCAGCCGGCTTCTGGACCCCAACCGCGGCACGGCTCTGGGCACGGGAGCTGGCTGGGAGCGGCGTGACGGTCATTGCCGGGGCTGCCGTGGTCGACCAAGCTGGCTATGACAACGTCATGATGCGGATCTCGGCCGAGGGAAGCGAAATCCTCTATCGTGAGCGTATGCCGGTACCGGTCTCCATGTGGCAGCCGTGGCTCGCGTGGGTCGGGCAGCGCAGCGGGGCGAGGGCGCATGTCTTTGCCAATCCGGTCGTCGATGTCGAGGGTGTGAAGGTTGCGCCGCTGATCTGCTACGAGCAGCTCATCGTCTGGCCAGTGATCCAATCCATGCTCCATCGCCCCGATATCATCGTCGCGAGCGGAAATGGCTGGTGGACGGAGGGCACCGGCATCGTGGCGATTCAGAGTGCGAGCTCGCAGGGTTGGGCGTCCCTGTTCGATCGGCCACTCGTAATGGCGTTCAACCGATAGATCCCTATCCCTTGCGTTGGCTCAGGGCTCTACCGCCATGAAGACTGATCGCGCGGCGGCCGGCCATCGGCACCCCCGCGCCCCGACCCTTCCTCCATTCGCCACGTGGTCTCGAATGGGCCAGGTGTTATCCGAGACGGGCAAGCAGCATCCTGGCTCCGTGTTGGAATGGCAGTCTCCCTGCCTAGGCGCCCCCTCTTCTCCAGAGATCGGCGTTCTCCGTCACAAACGCTTCGAAAGATCGTGGCGCACGACCCGTGATCTGGCGGATGTCGGACGTCACGTTGGCGCCGTCTTCGCCGCGAAGAGTCTCATAGACGTCCCGGTGATGCTCGAGGACATGGGGAGCGACATTGTGTTCAGCATGCAATCGCAAGTATTTTTCGAGCGGCGGATCGATATACTTAATGTCGTGCCGAGCCGCGTCTGCGATCCGCGAGATCGCCTCGTGCCATGTCAGAGCCTTGTCCCCGGTCAGGGTGTAGTGCCGGCCGGCATGCCCAGCATTTAGCAGCGCCGCCGCGGCTACCTCGCCAATGTCGCGGGTATCCACGAAGCTCGTGGCCTGTCCACCCGTCGGTACCGCGACTTCGCCTATCTCCCGCAGATCGCCGAGATAGTAGGCGGGGTCCGTAAAGTTCTGCAGGAACCAGTTCGGTCTCAGGATCGTCCAGTCCACGCCGGAGGTCTCGATCAATCGCTCGACCTGCCGTTCGTCGGATGTCTCGGGCCTCGAGCCCGCACCGATCTCAGACAGGAGAACGATCCGCTTCAGGCGCGGGCTCACAGATAGAAAGGTCGCCACGGTCCGGGCGGGATCGACGCCATCGGCGTTCGTCAGCGTGTCGGTCGGCTTGACCACATAGACCGCGTCGACGTCCTCCACGGCGGACGCGAAGGTTGCGTGATCGTTCCAGTCGAAGCGGGCCAGCACGGTGTCCGGCATGGCCGGGGTCGACATGTTTCGAACCGCCGCGCGAACGCGGACGTCGGGCCGTTGCCTGAGGGACGCGATCACCTGCCGCCCCGTCTGCCCCCTGGCGCCAAGGACCAGAACCGATCTTATGGGATCTGCGCTCACATCAAATCCTCACCTTGCTGTTGTCGTCTGAAGTCGATCCCGAGAAGACGGGTTCGAGACGAGTCGTCCCTCAGGCCGCATCGGCCGCACGCATCTCGGTCAGTTTTACAATGGTCGTGCTAAGCTTGCTGAAGAGAAGATCGGCGTGCAACTCGCCGACGTTGAGAAATCCCAAATACGCCATCGACCGATCGATTTCGTCCTGAAGCTTCTTCATGACGCCGAGCACGCCTTTCTCGTCACCGGTCGCCGTCCCGAACAGGAAGGCGCGGCCGACCAGCACGGATTTGGCCCGAGCGAGACGAGCTTGACGAGATCGCTTCCGCGATGGAGCCGCTATTGATGTCGATTGCGTCAAGCCCGAGTGCTTTCTGCCGCTCCAGGATGACGTTTGGGATGACGGTCCAGCCGCCTCCATCAAATCCTTCACGGCAACTTTGATCATGGCCAAGAGAACTCAACGACAGATCCGTTGGTGTGGCATTATCGGTTCCGGTCGAAATGACTGCCAATGAAGGCCCTGCACCTGCTTGACATTGGATTGCCGAACACCTGCTCCGGCGCACCATCCTCCTCAATCATGCCTTGATGCAGAAAGACCACTCGTGATGAAACTTCGCGCGCAAAGCCCATCTCGTGCGTTACGATAATCATCGTACGACCCTCTTCGGCAAGTTCGCGAATAACCCGAAGTACGTCTCCGACCAATTCTGGATCCAGTGCAGACGTGGGCTCATCGAACAGTATTGCACGAGGGTGCTGAGCTAACGCCCGCGCAATCGCGACGCGTTGCTGCTGACCTCCAGAAAGATGAGTCGGCCAGGCGTGTCTTTTGTCCGCAAGCCCAACCTTCTCTAGTAGGGCCATAGCTTCTTCTATTGCATCGGAACGTCGCCGCCCCTGCACATGCACTGGCGCTTCGATAACGTTCTGCAAGACGGTTCGATGGGGCCAGAGATTAAAGCTCTGGAAGACAAAGCCGAGGTTTCTCCTGATGCGACGAACGGTATTTGCCTCCGACTTTGAAAGCTTTTTACCGACATACCGCAGTTGATCGTCGCCGACGGCAATCTCACCAGAGTTTGGTACTTCGAGCATTGGAATGCAGCGCAACAGCGTGCTTTTGCCCGATCCGCTTGCGCCAATAATGGATATCACATCGCCATCGTTGGCCGTCAGGTCGATTCCGCGCAGTACTTCATGGGTACCGTACGACTTGCGAAGAGACCCTATGGATATCGCCGCTTTTGCATTTGACGATTTCATCGCGCTTCTCGGAACTGCCAAGGGGAAAGACGTTTTTCGACATACGCGAATAGCCATGTCACGAGCAGCGACAATGCGAGGTAGATTAAGGCTGCACAAAGAAATACCTCGATGGCGCGCCAAGTCTGCCTAACGGCCGCACTAGCTATACCTGTAACGTCCATTAACGTGATGGTCGACACCAGGGCAGTGCCCTTCAGCAGCGCGACAACCTCACTGGAGTAGGCAGGCAAAGCCTGTCTTAGTGCGATCGGAAAGCTAATCCTACGGAAGGTTTCCCAACGAGTCATACCGACCACTTTGGCTGCTTCATGAGACCCGTGTGGAACCGCACGAAAAGCGCCCCGGAGGATTTCTGACGTGTAGGCTGCGTCATTGAGGATTAGAGCCAGCAAACCACACCAATATGGCTCCCGCAGGACTGGCCACAGAAAGCTTTGACGGATGAAAGGGACGGCACTGAGACCATAATAAATTACGAAAATCTGAATCAGCAGTGGCGTTCCACGGAACAAGAAAACATAGGCGGATGCTACCGAATTTCCGAACGGAGACGTGCGAATTGCGTTCAGAATGAGGGCCAAGCAGCCGCCTCCGATGAGGCCGATGATCGTTAGATTCAGGGTTAGCGGCAATCCCGACAGGAGCTTGGTCACGATATCGATCAGAAAGGTGCCATCCACTACGCCACCTTCACTTCTTCGCCATATCTTACCATCCGCTCAGTAATGCGAATTATGTGGTCCGAAAACGTTGTTATCAGCAGATAGATTACTGCACCTACACCAGCAAAAAGAAGGTATTCACGTGTTGTGCCGGAGGCGATGGCGACCTGCCTCATTGTTTCAACGAGACCGGTGACCGAAACCACGGCCGAATCCTTCACCGTTCCTTGCCATTGGTTGCCCATTCCAGGTATTGCAGTGACCAGCGCTTGAGGCGCGATAACCCTTCGAAAAAGCGTCAGCGGTGGCATGCCCACAACGACGCCCGCCTCAATGGTGCCCTTGGGCACCGCCTGATAGGCGCCCCGAAGAACCTCTGATTGACTTGCCGAGGATATAAGTCCGACGGCGAGCGCACCTGCTGCAAACGCGCTAACTTCAAAGGGGCCTTGCATGCCAAGCACTGTTCCAACAAAGGTTACCGCCTGCCTGCCGCCAAAAAAGAACAGATAGATGACCAAGATGTCGGGCACCCCCCGGAATACGCTTACGTATGCCGAGGCAGCCATTTGAACTGGTTTCGAACCTGAAACCCTCGCCCACGCCACGAGAGTCCCAACTATAAGTCCGATGCCGAAGGCAGTAAACGCGACCAAAAGCGTCATGAGTCCGGCCTGCGCAAAGACCCAACCCCAGCCCGCGGATCCAAAACCGACGAGTGATAGCTTCTCGATCATATGTTACTCAGAGATGAGGAGACAGATCGCGGCCGAACCATTTCACGGTCAATTCCTTGAGACTGCCATCCGCGTACATTTCTTTAAGTGCGGCATTGATTGGGTTCAGAAGCTCGCTGTTGCCCTTCTGCACTACAATGCCAAGCCCATGGCCCATCATCCCGCCAGAATACCCTGGCCCGACGATCTCAGCCGTGTCCTTATTTTTTTCTACAAAATCAGCGAGGCTTGTCTCTGCTGCGACAACAGCGTCGACGCGGCCAGCTTGCAGATCCTGGTAGGCCTGAGGAACGCCTACATACTGTCGGATCTCAATTCCTTTGTCGCCAAAATACTTCTGGACGAAGTCTAGTTGGGTACTCCCTGCCTCAACACCGATTGCTTTTCCCGCAAAAGCTGGAAGGACGTGGGAATCGATGAAGACCTGTGCCTCGGGCTGACCAAGGTCTACTTTACCGCCTGTATCGGGAAGTTTGATTCCGCTGCCCTTGGAAGCGACGAATGATGAGGCCTCCGATGTGTATGGCAGCGAGAAATCAACAACCTTAAGGCGTTCGTCGGTGATGGTGACGCTATAAATGATCGCGTCAAATTTCTTATCCATCAAACTCTGCATCATGCCGTCCCACGCCATCTGACGAATCTCGTAGTCAAATTTGGCGCGCTTCGATATTTGCTGGAGGAGGTCAATCTCAAATCCGTAGAACGTGCCGTCCGGGTTTGTCATGTCGTACGGAGCAAAATCGCCGCCCGTCACGAAGACATACTTTTTCGAGGCTTGCGCCAATGAAAGACTCGGCAAGGACACGCTGAGCGTGGCGGCTGCCAAGATTTGCAGGAATTTTGATCGCGTAATTCGCATTGAAACACTCCTCCTCTAGAGATGAAAGATGAGCTGAACCTAACGGCCCCAGCAATAAGCCGTATGCACACCGAAGCTAATCGGCCGAGCTCTTCGAACTGCCAACACGGTCTTCGCTTAGGTCAAACATAATCCACGCACAGCTTTGCATATGCTCGACCGCAATGGGCGACCTCGCGGCTCCGGTGCGCAGATCCAGTTAGCTTGATCTAATAGATTGGCCGGGAAAATTGCGTGTCGCCTTCTCGATCTCCTCGAAGGACGCCGACCCGCCCGGCCTCATGTTCCCTGATTTTGTACATTGTGTTGGAGGAACGATAGTTCAAATTTTTAGCACGGGCAACACGTTTTTTTAAACACCCAATGGACTCAATGTGAGCGTGCGGACCGATCCTGGTTACCACTCACGCCTACATAAATGGGTCAAACGCGCGTCCTCGTTGTCTCGTCCAGAACATCCCCCAGGGCAGGCATCGTGGCGCTGAATTCTCGATCGGCATATTCGACAACTAAATCTCTAATTCCGGTTGGCCGCGTTGCACGGTTCCATGGAAACCGGAGGTGATGTGCTTGCCTCCGGCCCGCTAACGTCAGCTACGAATCCGATCGCCCCTGGGACCGCGCCAAGGCCCGAGCTGAATATCAACGGGATATCGCTTTTGGCGGCTTCGACTTCCCATTCTCCGCTCGCGAGCCATTCCCTCGTGACGCCTTTTTCTTGAATACGTGACCTAGGCCCAGCGAAGCTTTCACGCGATGCCCCCCAATATGCTCCCAGCATGATCGAGCCTACAATGACGCCGTCGCGCAACAGCGGCTCGTAGTGGAACAGCTAGGCGGGATCTCGTCGCCAGTGCCGTCAGCCTTCGAAGCGTTTCCGGCTCGGTGAGGACGTCGAAGACATGTGCCGCAAATTCACTAGCGTCTTAGACAATCGTGCGCGTGGTCGATACGGATAAGAAAACTGCGCTCGTCAAAACATGGGAGGGGTGACGGCACAGGCCACAACCGCGACTGTTTTTCCGATATTTTTCAATCGATATGGTACGGCGCTAAGGATATGGAACCCCCCACCTGCTTCAATTCGCCGGACGCCCTCGCTGGTCTCAAGTTCCATGACCCCCTCGATAATCAAAGCCGCGGTCTCACCTTCGTGAGAAATGTGCGTCTTGCCCGTATCTGTTCCTGGCGAATAATGCTCAATGAACATCTGAAGTCTTTTGTCTCGCCTTTCACTACCCATCACCCGCATATCAACTTTCCCACGCGTGACCACAGCCATATCTTTGGCGTCATACGCGAGCACGTTTTGCCTCGATGCGGGTAGCGCGAAAAAATCCGCCATTGATATGGGGATCGCGTTCAGAATTCTGTGCAGCGAAGCGAGTGACGGGGCGTGGGATTCCTGCTCTATCAAAGAAACTGTTGAGTTCGTCACCTTAGCGCGCTTGGCCAATTCTCGTTGTGACAGGCCCGCTTGCTCACGAACGACCTTTAGGCGCGCCCCGACGGCCAAGTCGGTAGCTTCACTCTTTGCCCGGGATTTCGCGGAGACGGCCTCGCTGACATCGGCATGTGTCTCAGCGTCCTTAGTAACTTTCACAATTTTCTCCGCCATAGTCGCGATCCATATTTCCTATATAGTGCGACCAGCGCCAATGAAAGTTGCGTGTGCAAAAAATTGAACACACGACTGACCACCGAGTTCGGCTCGTCTTTCGTCCTTTTCATGCCCCTGCCGCAGCACTGATCAATGCCACGAAGCGATGCACGCCACCAAGGCCGACCGGTCCCGCCCTACGACACGGGAGGCTGGCAACGGCGGCCTGCCAAGATATTGAAGGGTTCAACCGCAGAGTTGTCACGCTGGAGTCGGTGCCGGCAGTGGCCTTTGCTACCTGAACTACGACGACTGGCGCAGGTCCCCTTCCGCAGACCAGAACGAACGCGAGACCGCGCCCGCTTTCTCACGAAGGAGATACCGGTCGAAGCTAAAAAGGCCGCGAAAGCAACCATTTTGAGCCCGACCTGGAGACGATAGGGCCCACCCTCGCGAGGCTCATCTGTCCGGTTCGAACCGCGGGGCAGAACATAGCGCAGAACCCACAGTCAATTTTCAAGAAACCGAAGCGGTTGATCGCTTCGATGCTGATGAACACTTCGCTGAGTATGAATGTAAAGGGCCAGGGGTTACGCTGGGCCCTTCAAGCCTATAGCTGTTTTGTGGTTTTGTACGTCTCTGCTTCAGGATAGGGAAACCACCAGAAGTCTTGAGATTTGGCCTCGGGATCGATCATCACCCACTTCGAGCTTTGAAACTGCGCCAGGCCTTCTGGGCCAAGCTGCCGTCCGACACCTGACATCTTTCGCCCGCCGAACGGCAATGCGTCATTATCGAGAACGGGCGTATTCACCCAGACCATCCCTGCTTCGATTTCGTTTACAGCGCGCATGATTTCGCGCATGTCACGGGAATATAGAGTCGCCCCAAGTCCGAAATCCGATCTATTTGCAAGCACGAGGGCTTCCTCAAAGTTCGCAATCTTACAAATCGGCGCTACCGGTCCGAAGGATTCGCCGTTCAAGATCTCTGAATCCGGCGAGACATTAGTCAGCACTGACGGCTCAATAAACCAGCCATGGTTGAGACCAGTCGGCCTGTTGCCGCCGGTCGCAAATCTCGCACCTTCACTACGTGCGCGCGACAGAAGTGCTTCGAACCGGTCCCTCTGACGAGAAGTCGCCATAGGACCGATGTCAACGGCGTCGAGGCCATTACCGATACGCAGCTTCTTTGCTTCAATCACCAAACGTTCCACGAATTCATCGTGAATATCCTGATGAACGTAAAAACGTTCGGCAGAAGTGCACACTTGGCCGCAATTAAGATAGGCGGCGAACGCGCCGGCACGCGCGGCTATATCGAGGGGTGCGGAGGGCATAACAATGAATGGGTCATTGCCGGAAGCTTCGATAAGGACCGGCTTGAACGACTCCGCGCAGACCTTCATGATTTCCTGCGCGATTGGAACAGTGCCGGTATAGGCGATGCAATGGGTTTTGCGACTTCTGACCAGTTGCTGGGCCACGCGAGGCCCACCGGTGACAACTTGGACAAGGCCCTTTGGAAGGTCGGTAAAGACCTCCATGAACTTCAGGGTCGTGATGCTGGTCTGCTCATGGGGTTTGACGATGACCGAGTTCCCGGCCGCGAGCGCTGCTGCAAGTTCCCAACACATGAGGACGAGAGGAAAATTGAAGGGGAGGATGATGACGACCGTGCCAAGCGGTTCTTTGATCGAATAGTGCAATTGGCCAGGTACCGTCGTTCCCGCAACACGGCCAGCATCGTGACGGCCCAGTTCGGCGTAGTAGTCAATAGCCGTTGCACACCATGAGGTTTCGTCGACCGATTCCTTGAATGGCTTTCCTTCCTCGCGGGTCATGAAGTACCCGTAGATTGCCTTATCGCGACGAATTCTCGCGGCGACTTCATGCAGCATGGTGGACCGGGTGCGCGGGTCGAAGGCGAGCCAGGCTTTGCGAGCAGAATTGGCGATGTCGATGACATCGTCCACTTCATTTTCCGAAGCGTTCGCGATTTCAGCGATGCGATCTTCCGTAGCCGGATCGATGACAGAAAACTGCTCCGTCGATTTGCTTTTTACGTACTGCCCATCGACGAACAGCGTTCCTGATAGTCGATCAAATTCATGCTGAAACGACATTGTCTTCTCCTCTTGTCCAGTTTTGAGGCCTGTCGCAGTCCTTTGACGGTGCCGAAGAGCTGGGACAGAGCTACGCTGGGCCCTTCCTTGATCGCGCGATCGCTTTTCTAAAGCCGCTCGAAATTGTTATCGCCAAGCCTTGCTCGGCAACGGGTTGTGAAGTTGGTGAATACCTTGGATGTCATATTGGCATGTGCTGTGTTTGCCGCGCAGCACTGCTGCAGTTCTCATCGCGCAGCCGTACGTGCCCGAAGCATGGTCTTCCGAGCATTTCCAGGATGGCGCTTACGACTGGATTTATGCCGCACCTCAGTATCCCAACTTCGATCAACGTATGTCGAAAAATTTCAACATACAACATATTTTTTTGAACACTCCCACTGGCGGAATAGCATGTCTCTGACTATGATCGCAGATACCTCAAGCCCGGACAGTGACCCCGTTCAAGCCTTGCCTAACTTCGCCTTTGCGGCGTTTCTGCTGCCGCGCTTATTCTGTCTAGAGAGAGAGCTTTGATGACGCTAAGTAAGGATTCGACGCGCGGGCTATTCACCGCAACGACCACGCCACTGATGGCAGACGGTCAGTTGCACACTGCGGCCATCCCACAACAGGTTGAGGCTCTCTTAAGTGCAGGTGTTACCGGACTTGTTCCCGTAGGTGGAACGGGTGAGGGGGCCGCGCTCGCGCTTGAGGAGCGGACGGAGGTGGTTGCGGCGACGGTACAGGCTGTGAAGGGGCGAGTGCCGGTTGTGGCCGGTGTTGTCACCCCTGGTCTTCCTGAGACCCTTAAAGCCGGCCGCACTTTTCTTGATGCCGGCGCCGACTCGTTGATGGTGATCACGCCATTCGGTGCCGCTCCGAGTCAGCAGGGGATTAGAGACTATTACAAAGCGGTCGCCGACGGTCTCGGCCAAGCCGTCATGCTTTATGACATCCCATACTTGACGCTTGTTTCCATCCAGCCCGAGACGGTCCGATCGATTGTCGATGATGGATCGATTTTCGCGATGAAGGCCTCTAATCCAGATCAAGTCCTCTTCACAAAACTGCTAAATCTCGTCGGATCCGAAATTGCCGTTATGTCGGGAGACGAGGACTTGTTTGCCGTCGAGGTTGCGTTGGGCGCGGTCGGGGGCGTACTCGCATCAAGTAATATCCTTCCGCACACATGGGTAGAGATTTTTGAAACGGCGAAGAGTGGTGATTTGGTTCGGGCGCAGCGGCAGCTGGCACGTTTGTCAAACTTCATTGCAACAGTTTATTCGGAGCCCAATCCTGGCCCGATGAAGGCCGCGCAGGCCATTGCTGGCTTCAACTCCGGTCCCGTACGGCTTCCGAACAAGAATGCATCAACAAAGGTAACCGAAGCTATGCGATCGCAATTAGCAGATTTGTTGTTGTACGAACGAGAACTGGGCGGACGGTAAGACGCAATATTTCTGGATGCATAGATGCATGCCGGCGTGGTTCAAGTCCAAATGTTGATGCATTGTCAGTGCCCCAGGCGGCTTGATTGCCGCCAGCGAACGGCCCGTTTTGAGCAACGCATTGCCATGCGGTTCTCAGTTGCTGATGATCAGGTGCGACTGTGAAGCTCTCGAATCTGCACGGCGAATATCTGTTTTAGAGCAAGGTCGATGGGACAAGGCGTTGAGTAAGTCTTTGGATTTTCAGAATTTCGCGGAGGTTCGCGCGATTGCCAAGCGTCGACTGCCGCGAGGAATATTTGAGTATATTGATCGTGGCGCTGAAGATGAGCGAGCGCTGACATCAAATCGGCTAGCGTTTGATCGCGTTAAAATCCAGCCATACGTATTGCGGGGAGGGGTGAAACCTCGTTCCACCAGCGTAAGTCTTTTTGGATCTGAATATCCTGCCCCCTTGATCGTGACTCCCACGGCTTTTGCTGGGCTTGTTCGATATCGCGGTGAGATCGAGTTGGCGCAAGCCGCCGCAGAATTCGGGATTCCCTTCTGCGCTGCTACCGAGGCAATTACGTCTGTTGAAGAAATCGCACACGCAAGTCCCGCGCCGGTTTGGTTCCAGCTTTATCTCTGGGACAATGAAGCCGTTTCTTACGAGTTGATGGATAAGGCATGGTCAGCAGGAGCGCGGACTCTCGTCCTTACCGCTGACACACCTGTGATGCCGAAACGTGAATTCAACCGAAGGAACGGTTTCGACATTCCATTTCGGTTTTCATCAAAGAATATCGTTGACGTGGCGCTGCACCCTGGTTGGGCGTGCGGAGTGCTCGGGCGGTATATGGTGACAACCGGGCTCCCGAATTTCGCCAATTATCCGCTAAAATATAGAAAGAGCCTCCTAAAGCGCGGTGGGGGACCATCGCTTAACCTCATGCCTGAACTTAGTTGGAACCATGTTTGCCAGGTGCGAGAGCATTGGAAAGGCAATCTGATCGTCAAAGGAATTCTGCGGAAGGAAGATGCGCTTAAGGCGATCGACGTCGGGGCCCAGGGTATCGTGATATCAAATCACGGCGGCCGGATGTTCGATAGCTCGGTCCCGCCGATCGAGGTTCTCAGAGAGATCGCCGATAGCGTCGGTCACGAGTTAACAGTTCTCGCCGATAGCTCCATCCAGCGGGGCAGTGACATTTTCAAGCTTATTGCAGCGGGAGCCAAGGCGGTGCTTGTCGGACGTAGCATGCTCTACGCGACTGCAGCGGGTGGGCGTCAGGGAGCCATGCAGATGATGCAGATACTCTCAGACGAACTTGCGATGACTATGGATCTTAGCGGATGCCGTACGCTCGCCGACATTGATGAAAGCCTGCTCTTTAGAGGCCAATACTGAACTTTGTGCGCCTCTTGACCGTTTGTTTTCTGAGACTCCCGATAATCGCAGCTCTTACGCAAAAGCAATTCCCCTTGGCCCATTTGCCAAGCCCGACGATGTCGCCGAGCTCGTATCATTTCTGACCCCTCCTGAAAGTGCCTACATAAACGGTGCAATTCTAGTGATCGATGGTGGGTCAAAGGCTGGCTACTTTAGCGCGCGTGCATCTTGAGTTGGTGACGAAAAGTCACGCCAAATCTGGCGTCTCTGGGACCGACGTACGCGCCGGCGCAATGGGAGACCGATCGGGTTTATCCGAGCGCTCGAGGCTGGGAATCCCGCGGAACGCTCGCCAGCTGTGGGCGAAAGCATGTCGCCCCACAGCGGGTAGGTGACACGCCCGAAGTCGTTCCAGGCAAGCGATGTCGGACATCAGCCCCACTTCATTTCGCCTTTGGCCACCTTGGCGCCGAGCTCAAGCGAGGACGTGTTGGCGAGAGCGGGATAATGCCTTTTCATTGCCGCAATCAGTGCGGCACCATCCTTGGCTTTGGCCGCCTCCTTGTCAAAGGTGATGAGGTACTTGCGCGTGAACGCAACCGCGTCGTGTCCCTGCGGCGCACCCTTAAGCTGGTGCCCCGGCACGACGATCTTCGGCTTGCGCGCGAGGATCGTGTCAAGTGCCTTCACCCACGCGGCGCGCGACTGAGGTGTGGCCGTATCCGCCACCCAGACATGAATGCCGGAATCGATTAGCACGCCACCGAACACTGCTTTCAGGCTGGGGGCCCAGAGATAGCGGCGGTCATGCATGTCGGGAACTTCTACGATATCGATGCGCTGGCCTTCGAGATCGAGCGAGGATGCATCGGATGCCGTCGGGATCACGACATCGGCAAGCTTTTGCGGACCATTGTCCTTGAGTTGAGGACCCCAGGTGTCGAGTTTGGCCTGGACATTCCCCTTGATCGCGTCGACCGTGACGGGCTTGGCGATGACCTTAGCGGCGGCAAAGGCCTCGACGATCGGGCGCAGCCCGAAATAGTAGTCCGGATCGTTGCAACTGACATAGATGGTGGTGAGCGTCTTGCCGCTCGCCTTGATCGCCTCGGCAATCTTGCGGCCGTGCGAAAGCGTGAAGCCACCGTCCAGTAGGATCGCCTCCGTCTGACCCGAAAGGAGGACGGGAGTGCGGCGGAAGCCGGTCTCGTCGGCCTGGAAAAACTGCCAGGAGAGCTTGGCTCCGGCAGCCTTGGCCGCGGCCGGCAGGATAGCTGCCGCACCGAGCACTGCGGCGAGTTTGAGAGCGTCGCGTCTGTTAAACATCAGGGCATCCCTTTCACTGGTAGGCGAGCGGCCAAATGGCATGGAGGTGGACGACAGGGATGGCTTGCAGAGCCTGGCTGGGTGCAGCCGTCCCGCCGATTGAAACAGAGCGAACGATCCGATCAGATCCGCGCCGTCTCAATTGGTTCTAGACAGCGACATTTCAGAGCACTAGTGCGTTGTACATGGAATTAGTGTCCACCGAGGATGGACAATGGCGGGTCAGACTCTGAACCTCAATCGACTGAAAATCTTTGTCGCCGTCGCTGAAACCGGCTCGATAACTGCGGCCGCGCGTCGTCTTGGCCTGGTCAAGACCGCGGTGAGCACCCACGTGCAGAAGCTCGAGCGCGAAGTGGGGGCGGCGCTACTCATCCGGACAACTCGGCAGCTCAGGTTGACGGAGGCCGGCCACAGCTTCTTCGAGGCCTGTCGGCCTATCCTTCACGACATCGAGAACGCGCTTTCTGAAATCGACCAGGGGACAACGAATGTCAGGGGAACCCTTCGCATCACGAGTTCGGAGGAATTCGGGGCCATGGTCGTCGCGCCAATCGCGACCGAGATGGTCAAGCAACATCCAGCGCTCAAGATAGACCTCATAATATCAGACGGCATCATCGACATCTCGGCTGAGAACATCGACGTCGCGATACGCACGGGATGGTTGCGCGAAAGCAGCCAGCAATCGGTTCGTATCGGGTCTTTCCAACAGTGGGTACTCATCTCGGTCGCTGAAGCTGCCTGGGCCTCGTCCGTCACCTCTCCGGAAGAATTGCAGCAACGGAAATTGCTTGCGCTCTCAGCCCTTCCTAATCCCACGAACTGGGTCTTCAGTTCACCGACGGGCGAAGATCGACATGTCAAGTTCGAGACGCGTCTGACGGCGACGACCACCAGCGTTCTCAAAATTGCGGCGCTGAGTGCGGGGGGCCTCGTCATCCTTCCCGACTACGCGGTCAGAGAAGATATTGCCGCAGGCAGGCTGATGCGCGTGCTGCCGGAATGGACGCTGCCAACAGGCGAAATCCACGCTGTCTTTCCTCCGAGCCGATACCGACCATCAAAGGTGCGAATCTTCGTCAATGCGCTGAAAACGGCATCCCAGGGAATGCCTCAGCACTTCGGGAGCGGCTAGCCCACTGGCGCGGGAGTGCAGCGGCTTAGTTGTGCGCGGTAGACACAGCACGACGGATCGGTGAAGGCAACGTCTTGAACGGGCTGGCGGCCCATATCCATCTAGCGGTTGATGTTACAGGATCATAAGTATCTGAGATCATTACAGAAATGACAGTTCCATAATGTATGTTATGCAACTTTTGCGTATTGCCGCAAAATAGAAATGTCTTGATTCCGCAAAGTAGGAATGTCGCCCTGCTCGTCTATGAGCGAGGGAGATGGCGGGTTGGGACTGATCTTAATGAGCGAGCGCGAGCTGCAACGCATCGAGGTGCTGTCGAAGGTTTTGGAGCGGCGCATGACGGTTGTCTCGGCGGCGCATGTGCTGGATATGACGACGCGTCAGGTCCAGCGTCTGCTGAAGGCGTTCAGAGCCGAAGGCGCCGCAGCACTTCGGCACAAGGCTCGAGGACGACCGTCGAACCATCGATATGTCGCCGGCATCGGTGAACTGGCGGTTCAGTTGGTTCGGGAACACTATCTCGACTTCGGGCCGACCTTGGCGGCCGAGAAGTTGGCGGCGAACCACGGCCTGATCGTGTCGCGAGAGACGTTGCGCAAATGGATGGCGGAAGCCGGAATCTGGTTGTCGCGGAAGCAGCGCAGGACGTTCCATCAGCCTCGTTTGCGTCGGGAATCTTATGGCGAGCTGGTGCAGATCGACGGTAGTGATCACCGTTGGTTCGAGGAGCGGGGCGATCCATGCACCCTGCTCGTCTTCATCGACGACGCCACGAGCAAGCTCCAGCAGCTTCGCTTTGTGAAGTCGGAGAGCACCTTCAGCTACTTCGAGACGCTGGAACTCTATCTGAAGGCACACGGCTGCCCAGTCGCATTCTACTCCGATAAGCACACGGTGTTTCGTGTCGCCAAGAAGGATGCCAAGGCAGGCCGCGGCATGACCCAGTTCGGCCGCGCCTTGTCAGAACTCAACATTGAGATCCTGTGCGCCAATTCGAGCCAGGCCAAAGGCCGGGTCGAAAGGGTCAATCGGACGCTGCAGGACCGTCTTGTGAAGGAACTGCGCCTCGCCGGCATATCGAACATCGAGGCGGCCAACGCCTTCCTGCCGGGGTTCGTTGCCGACTTCAACGAGAGGTTCGCCAAGGTCCCTACCCGACCGGACAATCTGCACCGCGCATTGAATGTTGCGCCGGATCGGCTGCGTGACGTGCTGTGCAAGCGGGAGCAGCGTTATGTCGGCCAGCAATTGTCGTTCTCCTACGAACGCAGGCAAATCATGCTTGAGAAGAACGAGCTTTCGTGCGGGCTGGTCGGCAAATACGTCGATATCTACGAGTTCGCCGACGGTCGGCTGGACGTTCGATGGAGAGCGTGTTCCTTGCCCTACACCGTCTTCGACAAGGAGCAGCGCATCACGCACGCGGCGGTCACCGAGAACAAGCGGCTCGGCGAAGTGCTGACCTGGATCAAGGCTCAGCAGGACGAGGCGCGGCCTCCGCCGAAGATCAAGACCAACAGCGAACAGATCGCTTACAAGAAGCGCGGGTCGAAGCCGGGCCGCAGGACAGATTTCATCAACGACCCTGCCGTCATCGCGCGGCGAGAACAGGCACTGACAAGGGTGGCCGCTGCCGAGTGAGGCGGCTTTCAAAGCTAAAGCCAGGGAGCCAAGCTGGAACGCGCCCGATCGGGCTGCGCAACCCCGACCAGCTGACGCCCGATCGGGCACTCATGTCGGCGCCAGGAAGTGCGCCGCTGTCGCATTTCTAACTTGCTGGACCCTGCCCTCGCAAACGTAGGATGCGACATTTCTACTTTGCAGAACCGGCGACATTTCTACATCGCCGCCACATTGCGTGTAGCCAAGGCTACATGCCCTTTATGCCCTTTGACTCATAAGTTGCGGTTTTAACCCATAAGTTGGCTCGCTTCCCTGCCGACCTTCAGGGGCCTCGCGCAGCGGCTTTGTCGACAGCGGTCGACCAAGATGGTCATCCGCAGAAGGAAGCGTTCTGCGCGCGCAGGAGCCACGCGCCTGGCTTCGGCAGCAATCTTGTGCCGCCAGGTCGCAGGAATCCATCTTTTGTGGAAGGTTCGTTGCCTCGAAGGAGGAATCCTTGGGTGCGACTGCCCAGCGAGAGACCCGAGGATTCATTACACGGCCGGATGCAATGGCATCAGGCGGTCCGCTTGCCACCCCAATTACAGTCGAGGGGAAAGTGTACAGGGTTGCCAGGTCACAGCGAGGAATCGTTTGTCGGACTCTCGGAAGTTCGCTCAGCGGCGACCTGTCTCTTGAAGAGACGCCGCAGGACGTTGTTTCCTTCCCTGCGCTGGGTCTTCCACTCCTCGATCGAGACGGGGAACTGCTTATGATCGACTGGGATGCGTATTCCCTTATCCCGCAATATCGCAGTGAAGCGGGACATTATGAACAGGAGCGTCATTGCGTTCACGACATGGACATCGTCATAAGCGAAGGCCGCGCCGTGTACCACAAGATTGCGCATTGGCACTTTCTTGAAAACGCACATGTGAGTGCGGAACCTGTCGTCGGAAGCGTAGGAGTAATCCAGAGCTCCGAGGCTAGTGGTAATGAAATAGTCGGAATCTCGTAGCATGTCAGGCAGTTTGCCTGCCGGAATATTGTACAGCAGCATGTTGGCCGCGATCCGAAGACTCCGCAGGTTGGCGATCCGGTCAACCGCACCCGCTTCGTAAACCTCCTCCCTAACCATCCGCTCAATGTCGGGAAAGATAACGCGCAAGGCGTGCACAGGACTCCGGCTTGATAGCGCCGGCACTTCCCCCATCAAGTCGGCAATGTCCGCAAAGCCTGCTTTTCTGAGACCACGCTCGTATGCGGACGCCGCATGCTCGACCCGGATTTCAGATGGAGCATCACGCCATTCCATCAAGGGAATACTCGGGATGTACCCAGCCCGAAGAAACCGACTTTGGACTTCCACCGCATTCGCCCGAGCTTCCGATGCTGCGATGGCTGCCGCCTGGATCTTCGAAAATGACAGCTTCAGGTCAGCAATAATCGGCTTGCTTACCTCAGCCAGCCTGTCGAGCCCCGACCTCAGATTCAAGCCGAAGTTAGTCGCGGATATTCTGAATTGCTTTGCAGCTACGTTGAGATCCATTCCCAGGCGACGCCATTCGGACATCCGAATGCGGTTTTTTGCCAGAGGGTCAGTGGCCGCTGCAGGCGGCGGCGTATCATTCATGGCTCATGATCCTTTTGGGTATTCCGTGAACAGGAACTCCAGGAGACCGCCAATTCTGCAACATTCAACGCAGGTCGACCAGAACTGGAAGGACGGTTCCGCTGCCAGCGGTCAGCTTAATGGGGCGGGTCCAGGCAAAACCGCGGCTGCAGGCTGATCAGATATAACACGTCCTCCGCCGAAAGCGTTTTCTTCCGGAGCAAGGATTCGGCGATCCTTTCGAGCTCGGTTCGCTTCTCCTCAGCGAGCTTCTTCGCGCGACGGAATTCCGCGGCAAGGACGTTTTCCACCTGGGCCTGCAGGCCGCCGTTCATGTGCAGCGTCACGAGCAGTTCCTCCTCGCTTGCCCCCGACAGGACTGTGAATCCTGCACCCCAGCCCATAAGCAGCTTCCACCTGCAGGGCGATCGCCGTGGCGATGTGAAGGTCGGAACCTTTCCTTCCCCCTCCTCCAGCAGACCTCGAACCGAACCCAACCTCTCCTCGGCTGCTAGTCCTGCAAGCGCGACGGCGATCCGGTCGAGGAAGCCGGCCTTGGTCCGCTCTGGAAAAACCTGCTCGTCGGAAAAGCGCCCCTCCTCCCCGTTGCGTGGACTCGCCTGACGCGTCGAAAGCGTCGATGATCTCCACGCTCCTGAAATCACCGACGCCCAGCGTCAGGCCGACGACCACGTGACCTGCCTCGTGGATCGCGTTTCGCCACAGCATGGCTTCAGGAAGAGGTACCAGCTCGGGCAATTCGGCGAGCAAATCCGCGGTTTCGAGGTCGCGCCGCGCACGGTGCGCACGGCGACGCGCCCGCCTGGAACTGCCAAAGGTCAGAACACGTCGACCACTGCCCCTTGCGGGCTTGTTTGTATTCGGACCCGACCATCCCTTCGCGTGGTTAGGACACGCCGTCGCTCCCCGTTCAGCTCGAATCCGCGGCAACGATGCCTGTACCAGCGCACGGTGTCCTGCGATGCGTATTCCCTGCCGGAGTCGGAGATGACGACAAAGTACGGGGAGAGGCCAGTCTCGTCGAAAAGACGCTCGCTGCACCCGTTACGCCTGCCGTGGTGCGAGGCGATCAGGATGTCGACCTCCCTCATGGCGGCCCGGAAACTCTCGCGCCGCAACAGTCGCTCCCACCCGGCAACTTCCATGTCGCCGGGAAAGCAGATTCTGATGCCGTGGCTTTCAATAATCGAGACCAAGCTGAGGTTATTCTCGTCCTCAAACTCGGCCGGATAGCGGTTCCAGAAGCAGCGGACTGTGAAATCGCCATAGTCGATGTTGGTGCTCATGGGTGCGGTATATCTCGCCATCATATCCGCGAGCGCATCAATGCCCCTGCCGATGCCTCCGATTTCCTTCAAGTATCGCAAGTTCGCCGGCGACACCGTGGGGTTTTTCACCAGGGCGCCGATGCTGACGGTATCGATCAGGTTGTGCAAGTCACTAGCGTGGTCCTCGTCGAAATTCGAAATGATGAGCTTGTCGAGATGGGTAACGCCCCAGCTTGGCAAATAGGTCGACGGCCTCCAGTTGGTGCTCGAGTTATGGCCGGCGTCAATCAGGATGTGTCTGCTGGTGCTGGTCACAATGTGCGAGCACTGCCCGTGCTCGACGTCGAAAATCCTTAGGTCCATGGGTCAGGTGCCGGTGCTCGCGGCATTGCGTACCGCAGGCGTTTGCTGCGGCTGGGCCTTGTCACAGGTCGCGAGCAAGGCAGTGGCATACTGGATTCCGGCTTCCCACACCCACCGGTTCGTCACCACACAGATCCAGATGAGTATCGAAAACGCGTTCACTACCATGGAGGACAACACCGCTGGACCCAGCGGGGTCAGAACCGCGATCGCGGCCCGCCACTCGTGCGTCTGCACGAGGTCGATGAAGCCGGGATTGCTGTAAATGATGGCGCTTACGGAAGCCAGCAGGGTGATGATGCAGGCGGTGATGCCGATCGGCTTGAGACCGCGCAGGTTCCGGCGAAAGCCATACTGGGCGTTCTCGCGGTTCACCATTGCGAACTCCTTGCCCCTCGCCCGCTCCTTGAGCCAGACAACGGCCGAATCGTAGACGGCATTGGCGGCAGCAAGGTCCGCAGCTTCCTGCTCAGCGGTCGGAAAAGCCGGTAGGTCCGGGACGGCTGCGCCCAAGAATGCGTGGTAGCGGCGGCGGGTGTGCACGTCGAGCTCGCTGGTGTGCCGCAGAAGGATCGTCGTCGGCCAGCCGCCCCATCGCTTGCGCAGACCGGGCTCGATGCGTCGCCCCTTGGTGCGTGCCCAGGATCCGAGGGCATAAAGCAGACCACATGAGGTGGCGATCGTCAGAAGCGTGGCTGCGACGCTCGATACGATCAGCCATGGGAACCATGCCATGACGGCCAGCAAAGGCGGAAAAATAGTCAGCAGCCCCGGAAACAGCCTGGCCTGGCGGCCATAGCCATCAAACATCTGCGCAAAGTCGGTGGTAAGAGGAATTGCCACAAGCTATTCCTCGTACTCATCTGGATAGGTTGCCGGTGTGAGGGCACTCCATCCGTTTCTGGCAGGTGCGTCGGCGGATGACGACCGGATATCTCTGCCCTCGGTCATGTGCAGGTTTGCGCCGCGATGGATCACCGAGCGCATGACCACCTTTCGCGGATGATCTTCATCTTCTTTGGCTGAACTGATGATCGCCGTAAAGTGGCCCTGAACAGGCGGGTTCTCGAGGCGCGGACCAAGAATGGAGTCCAGCAAATCGGATGTCAGGTTACGCCGGCCGCCGTGGTGCGGAACTTGGAAACGATTGATCCCTGGAAGCGTAAGCCCTGCCATAGGCGCGTAATCAATGACTTCCGCCAATCCGTCCCGGCCGGTATCCGCTGTCAACAGGATCTTTTCGCCGCACATCTCGGCAAACTGCACCACACTCATCTCATTTTCGTTGCTGGTGTCCTCGGCCGGGAATGCCTCGGCGCCCCACGCCGCTCTGATGAGAGCCACGGCCGTGATAGCCTTCTCGAGCAGAGTCGTGAAAATACCGCCGCTCGCAACCTCTTCAACCTTGGCCTCCGGCGTCTTGTTGGATGTGACGACGAGATCGAGGAAGCGAGCGCGCGTCGGGGCCATGACGCGGAAAGCGCCGATGGCCGCGCCTTGGAAGGGCTCACGGATCTGAATTCCTTTTCTGATCGCAATATCCTCAAGGGCGGTGAGGTTGGCATAGGCCGACCGCAGGGCGGACCGGAGGCGATCGACGCTCGTGTAGGTCTCGAATCTCCCAATAATTTCTTCGGCATACAGCCATGGGCGAAGCATCCACAGGGAGCCGACCTCAAAATGCTCGAGGATAGCGATGAGGCCGCGCGCGTGGTCGCCGTCATTATGCGTGGCGACAACGTGGTCGATAAATTGTGGATTGCCGTAATGCGCAACAATATGATCGCGTAGCGCCTCGCCGGTCGTCGCATAGCCGCCGTCGACGACATGGATGTAAGTCGCGCCATCTTTCTCGTAGCGTAGCGTAATGGCGTCGCCGCTCTTCTTGGTTTCGACACCAAGAAAGTCGATTTCAAAATAATCTGCCATATGGTTACCCTCCCCAATCGACCCTAAAAAATATTGCCAATGCCTTCCATCACAAAGTGTTGCCGACAAGTGTGACTTCGAACGCTTACTTGCAAGGGCGCTTATAGATAAAATTTACGAAGTAGAAACCACACTGGGCAATCGCTCCATCGGGTTGTGTAATATGGCGACTTCCGCTGAAACTTCGTCGACCAGCCAGCAACCCGTGACGGCAGGCAAGGTAGGGCGATCACCTCGCCCATTCGGCGCCGCTCTGCGCCTATCGATCGTTGCGAGCAAGTACGCTTACACATGGTAATCGGCGCCAGCTTGGTTAGCAGGAGGACGGACTTCGCGCACCGGTGGCCGTCCCACCAAGCAGCCTCTGCCGCCTTGGTCGCGGCGACGACTAGTCTTGGGTGTCGTCGGCTGGCCCGAGGAAATCGATGGCCTTGCCCGTATGGCTCCGCTTGTCGCCGGTGAAGGCGGTGCTGTGCAGGAATACCAAACCCTGCACCCCCGCCAGTCGATGTCGCCGCAGCTTTTCCACCGCGCGAGTAGCAAGGCCGCCATCGCCTGCTGCATCTCGACGAGTGAGGCCACCGGCCGGCCTAAGCTTCGGGTCACGGCGATGCCCTTCCGACCGATTGTCAGGGTTTCCAGCGCCGTATAGGCGATGCTGTTCAACCCAACGGATCATGCGCTCGCCGACAACAGTGAGCAGCTGAGTAGCTTCACCCCGATCAGGTCGATCCGCACGCACAATTCACGATTTGTAGGCTCCCGGAAACACGATGTCCTGATCGACAAGGATGTTGAACTTGTAGCCGGGCCGGATTTCGAGCGTCGGCTGGACATCGATGTTCTTCGAGATTGTGCGCTCGGCCACACGGCCGAAGGTCTCCGCGAAGGACCGCCTGGCCGAATTTTCCGCACTGTTTTCGGAGCCGAGCGCGTTGCGATCTTCGGGGATAGCCATGTCGACGCCGGCGCCGATCGCCGCGATCAGGATGGCCGAACCGAAAATCCTGAAATAGTGATTGTTCACTCTGTCGTTGAAGCCGCCATAGCCTTGCACATCCGTGCCGGCCATGCCGCCGATCTGCAGCGTGGCGCCGTTCGGGAAGATGATGTCGGTCCAAACGACTAGGACGCGGCGCTGGCCGAAAGTGACGCTCGAATCGTACCTGCCGAAGAGTTTCGCGCCTTGGGGTAGGAGCAAGCGATGTCCGGTGGCGCTATCATAGACGTTCTGGGAGACCTGAGCGGTAATTCGGCCCGGAAGGTCCGAGTTGACGCCGGTGATGAGGGTGGCCGGGATGACCGAACCCCGTTTGAGTTCATATGGCGACAATTGGGGAACGACCTGGTTGGGCAGGTAGCCGAGATCCTTGATATCCTGATTGAAGAAGCCGGTCTTGTCGCCCTGCCCGTTCGCGTCGCTCTGGCCGGAAAGACCCGCTCGCATTGCGGCCGCATAGAGGTCGGCGGCGCCGGCTCGAGACGTATTGGCGCCGGCGGCATCGGGAGTAGCCCCGTTGCCTGCATCCCGTTGGCCTTCGTCACCGATACCGACGGCGATTGGCGAATCGTAAGCTGCGTCATTCGCCTGAAGCCGGGCCATGCGCTGGCGATGCCGCTCGCGTAGATATTGTTCGTCCTGTTCACGCTGGAGGCGCGCGCGCCAGATGCGTTCCGGCTCGATTGCTGGTTCCGCCACGGCGGTGGATTCACTTGTCACGGGTGCCGGCTTGAACGGATTGGCTGGAGGCGGCGTGGTGGCCGTCGGTGCAGGTGACGGTCGGAAGAGCGAAGGCTCGACGGGCGCGTCTATGACGCCATCGGACACTCCCCGCTTGAGCTGGTCGGCGAAGTCTCGCGCGGGCGGAGAGTTCGAGGCCGAGCCGATGCCGTCATCTCCGCGAAAATACAGACCGCGCTGCGACAGCCCGTAGATGATCACGCCGAAGAACAGGATGGCGAGCATGATCGCTGCGATCACCGGCAACCGGTTGAGGCGGCGAATGCGGGGAGCGCCATCGTTGGCGCCGAGCGGCTTCGGCGATATGTCGAGTGAAGACATCAGTGCCCTCCCCTAGCCGCGCCGCATGATGGAAAGCGGGCTCGAGGGGGCAGCGCCCGTGCTTGTCACCGTGTAAGCTCGGCCTATATCCACAGTCGACGTCGACAGACGGGCGAGCACGCTGCCCTCGAAACTGTCGACGACATAGGCGAGCTGGATGAGCTTGCTGCCGTCGGTTTTCTGATCGGGCGTAGCCACGGCGTAGCCCCAGCCCCTCAATGACGATTTCATGGCCTCGTCGAAGGGCGTACCATCGGATTTGAGGACAATGGTGCCCGTGCCGGGCCCAACGACCTCGGCGAGCTTGCTCACCATGTCGCCGGCTATTGCATTGGCGGCTGTGGAAGAAAGCTGGGCTTTGTCGGCGCTTGCGGTGAGACCCCGCTCACCCCTGATCTGGCATGCGCTGATACCAGCGCAAAACACGGCTACTGTCGCAATCCGGGTGAGCGATGTGAACGGTCCGGTCATTCGAAGATACGCTATGATTACCCTCCCCTCTTGATGGTGATCTTCTCCTGTTTCCAGCCGACGCCGGAGACGAGAACCGCGCGGTCGACCATGTAGTCGACGATCATCACCGTGCCTTTCAGCCTGTAGTTGACGATCCGGTTCTCGCCGCCTGAGACGACGAAGAGCACAGGCGCGTCCTGGCCGGGAAAGGAAGACGGGAACTGGATGTAGGTTTTCGTCCCGTCGGAATAGACACGGGTTGGCTTCCACCGTGCCCGGCCACTTGTCCGATAGCCAAAGTTGAGATTCTCAGCCGGGACGCCGGCGCCCGGAATCGTGCTCGCCTCCATCCGCGTGTTGATCTCGGCGAGTTTCTGGTCGACGTCCTCCGGATACTCGAACCCGACACGGGCCATGTACTGCGTCTGGTGCGATTTGAGCTGGATATGATAGGTCCGCCGCGACGTCGTCACGACCATCGATGAGACAAGGTCGGGTTCGGAGGGCTTGACGATCAAGTGGACCGCCTGGCCGCCGACCGCGCCCGATGTCGCCGGTTCAACCTTCCAACGCACGGTGTCGCCAACCAGGACATCGCGAACGATCTCACCGGCCTGCAATTCAATGTCACAAACCTGCAGCGGTGAACAGACAACGGACGGCTGCACCTCGCCATAAAGGAATATGACCTTTCCGTCGGCACCTTTGGTGACCAGACCGCGCGAGCCCCGCCACTTGCCGGATATGCTGGTGCCTTTCGTCTCGTTGGCGCTCATATCTTGGGCCGCTGCCGACGTGGCACAGATCGACGCCGATAATAGTGCGAGCATGGCGATGCGGGCTCCCTCACGCATGGATGATGGGATCATGGTGAAAACCTCAAGGACGTCATAGTTGCGCGGTCCAATCGAAATCGCGGAGATACAATCCGATCGGGTTCAGACGGATGATTTCCTCATCCTGCGGCGGGGTGAGCGTAACGGTAGCAACGCCTCGAAAACGGCGGGTAGCTGTTTCCTTGCCTTTCCGGTCTCGCTCAAATTCCGTCCAGTCGATCTGGTAGCTCTGGTTGGACAGAGCGACGACGTTGTTCACCTCGATCGCCACTGTCGCGGTCTTGGCTTTCTCGAAGGGCGAATTGCCTCGAAACCAGCTGTTGATCTTTTCGGTAGCGGGATCCGACGTCCGGAGCAGCGCGTAGGTGCGGTCGATATATTGTTTCTGGACGACCGCATCGGGCGTGATCGACCGGAAGGATGTGATGAAGCCGCCAAGGGTCGCACGAACGACGCGTGGGTCGGCGTACTCGATCTGCTGCGGAAAACCGGCTACCGCCGCGGCGCCCAATTTGTCGACCTCGACGATATAGGGCACCAGCTTCACCTGTGTGGTCTGATAGAGCGCGTAGGAGAACCCGATCACCGCCATGGTCATGCCGGTGATACCGACGATGCGCCAGGCGCTCGTAGCCTTCACATAGCTTCCGTAGCGCTCGTTCCATTCCTGGCGGGCGGCAAGATACGGGTTGTCCGGATGGTCTCGTCTGGCCATCTGTGGTCTCGATTCTGTGAGAGGAGGTTATTTCTTAGGGGCCAAGCCGGAGCTACCGGAACCGGGACGTGGTTTGGGCGCCGAGCGACCAGCATCGAGCTTGGCGTTGGCCAAGCCGAGTGTCGATGTTCCGTAGGACCCGGGTGCGCCGATCGCCTGGTCCTTCGCGGCGGATGCCAATGCACCGCCTGTTTGAGCAATGCCGGCGAAGATACCCTTGGCAACGGCTATACCTGCCGAGGACCCGGATCGTGAGGATTCAATTGCAGTGGATGCTCCGGCAGCAGCTCCGCTGCCTATTAGAGCAACACCTCCTGCTGCTACGCGACCTGAAGACGCTGCATAAGACCCGGTTCCTTGTGCCGATCGAATGGCTTCCATGCCACTGCCAACAGAGACGCCCTGCACGAGGCCCTGGATGATGCCCGGCACGTACATGCCTAGGATGAAAGAGATGATTGCCAGAGCGGCGAGCACGATCGGTCCGGAATAGGCTTCCAGAAGCGCCGGATTGGCCGCCAGACTTGTCAGGACATTCGCCGCGATCGAGGCGATCATGACAAGCGCCATGATCTTCATGCCGACTGAGAAAGCGTAGACCATGTATTTGACTGCAAAGTCCTTGGTGAAAGACGAGCCACCGAATCCGAGCAGAATCATGCCGGCAATCAAGCCGAGATACATTTCAACGATGACGGCAAGTAGGATGGCCGCAAGTAGGCCCATGCCAAGAACGACAAGAATGCCGCAAATACCAAGCAGAAGCTTTTGCGCGATTGCGCGCCATGGAAGCGCTTCTGCGGCAGCGCCAAGGCGATCAGCGACGGCTATGCCACTATCGAAGATGTCCGCGGGCGAAAGCTTTCCGTTACCGCTCCCAATCAACCAAAGGCTATCCACGATAGCCTTTCCGAGTGCAGGACCCTGCGTGAGAATGAAGAGGAAAAAGCCAATGAACATGATGCGGCGGACGAGTTCTCCAAACCACTGCTCAAGCGTTGCCGTGTTGATCGCGAGCCAGGCGGCCGCGATTCCAACCTCGATGAGTGCGAGCAGAAAGAAGAGCGTCCGAGCAGAGGCCAGAAGATTTGACTCCCAGCTTCTGGCCTCCGCCGTTATGTCGTTCTGAAGCGTGTCCAAGATGCTGTCAGGCACCTGCGCCGTCGCGGATGTGGCGAACAGGACTACGAGAACGACCAATGGAATTGCAATACGGGCTTTCAATACCGCTACCATTTCGGCTTGAAATCCTGTCCGTTTCCGGGTGTCACGTCGCTGGGCCGTGAAATGACATCGGATGTTTTGGCCGAATCAGGCGTAGGCGGTAGATCGTTTGCGGGAGCGATGAGGAATACGATGGCAACAAGTACGACGCTGATCACAAGGGTAGCGGCGAGAAAGATTTGAAGCTTCGTGATCATTGGCGTCACCACTGCGGCCTGAAGTCCTGACCACCGCCCGGAGTGACGCCCGACGGTGTGCCGAAATATTTCTGTTCAGTGGCGGTCGCCAGATCGAGGTCAGCCTGTTCAGAGGCGTACCACGTTCCCATCATGGTCATCTGCTGGGCAACGAGCCCACGCAGTTTTTGAGTTTGGGCGACTTGCTGCGCGGCGATCTGATGTCCAACCTGCAATGCCTTCATCTGCCCATCCGACGACTCCGACATCGAACGGAGTTGGCGCATCGTTGTTTCCTCGGTGGAGAATTGCTCGGCGGTCAGATTGGCTGCTTTCAGCGTGCCGGCGATAGTGTCGCGGTTGGTATCCGACCAGCTTTGCCACGCGCTGGAAAAGTCCTGCCCATCCGGCAGTTTGGTCTTGAAGTCGGCATAACTCTGGAACCGCTGCTTCAGGACATCATCAACGTTGCCCATGGAGAAGGCGATGCCCTGCCCCTGGTTCACGATTCCCTGAAGCTTGCCAAGATCGTTCTCGACCTGCCCCCATACTTGGGTAGGGAGCTTCGCCGTATTTTGCAGCATGTTTTCGTAAATGCGGATCTGGTTCTGGATCTGCTCGGCGAGCTGGGTGATCTGCGTGACCTGGTTCTGGATTTGCTCAGCAGACTGGCCGACGAGACCAATGAGCTCGGAATTGTTGAGCAGCTGGGTCCATTCCGTGGCGTTGCCAGTCACGGCGCCGGCATTGGCACGGATAGGAGCTACCGACGTTAATGCTACGCTTCCCGCCAGGATTATGACCAATGGAGCAAGAGAGCTTCGCCGCGTGCCGCCGCTACGATTTGAGCATTGTGTCGGCATTCTCGATTCCTCTTTGCTTGAGCCAAAAGGCGGGCCAATGCTGGCCGTGACCGTCTCGTAATTCCTGGACGCGCTTGAGATCGTCCTTGCCGGCGGCACCGACGAAGGACAGTGTTATGGGGCCGAGCGCCATGTCGAACAGCCGGCGGCCTTCGGGCGAGACGACGTAATATTCGCGCTTGGGGAGCGCGGTCGCGACGATCTCGATCTGGCGTTCGTTGAAGCCGATCCGTTCGTAGAATTCGCGTGTGCCGCTCTCCCGCGCAGCCCCGTTCGGCAAGCAAATCTTCGTCGGACAGGATTCTTTCAGCACGTCGATGATGCCGGAATGCTCTGCATCGGAGATCGACTGCGTTGCGAGGATTACCGCGCAGTTCGCCTTGCGCAGGACTTTGAGCCACTCCCTGATCTTGTCGCGGAACACGGTGTGGCCGAGCATCAACCAGGCCTCGTCGAGGATGATAAGACTGGGCGATCCAGCAAGGCGCTTCTCGATACGGCGGAACAGGTAGAGCAGAACCGGAATGAGGGTCCTGTCCCCCATATTCATGAGCTGCTCGATCTCGAATGTCTGGAATGACGATAGTGTCAGACCGTCGGCTTCGGCGTCGAGCAGGTGCCCCATTGGACCATCGACCGAGTAGTGGTGAAGAGCGTCCTTGATCTCGCGCAATTGCACGCCGGACAGGAAGTCGGACAAGGACTTGCCTTCGGACTGCGCCATCAGCCCCAACTGACGGGAAATCGCATTGCGATGGTCGGGCGTGACCTTGACGCCCTGCAGTGCGATCAACGTCTCGATCCACTCCGCGGCCCAGGCCTGGTCGCCATCAGTTGCAAGCTCTGAAAGCGGGCAGAAGGAAAGCACCTCCCCGGCCCCGACATCGTAATGGTTGCCACCGACAGCCAGCGTTAGCGGCAGCATTGACCTTCCCTTGTCGAAGGCGAAGAGCTGCGCGCCCTCGTAACGGCGGAATTGTGCTGCGATCAAACCGAGCAGCGTCGACTTGCCGGAACCGGTTGGGCCGAAGATCAGGGTGTGACCGACGTCGCCGGAGTGAAGGTTGAGCCGGAATGGTGTTGACCCGGACGCGACCTGGCAGAGCGGTTGAGAATTCTCCGGGTAGAACGGGCAGGGAGCAACAACACTTCCCGACCACACTGCGTTGAGTGGGATGAGGTCGGCGAGATTGCGGGTATTGATCAGCGGCTCGCGGATGTTGGCGTACCAGTTCCCCGGCAGGCTTCCGAGAAACGCTTCCGTTGCATTCAGCGTCTCGATACGCGCGCCGAAGCCTTCGGCCTGTACAAGCCGGCGCACGGCTTCCGCCTTGTCGCGAAGCCGGCGCTCGTCCTCGTCGAATATGACGATCACCGGCGTGTAGTAGCCGTAAGCGACAAGCTGCGATGACGATTCAGCGATCGCATCCTCGGCCTCTGCGACCATCATGGCGGCATCCTGATCGATGGACCGGGAGTTCGTCTGGAAGAGCTGGTCGAAGAAGGGTTTCACCTTCTGCTGCCACTTCTTGCGGGTCCGTTCGAGTTTCTGACGCGCTTCGATCGCATCGAGAAACATGAAGCGCGAAGACCAGCGATAGGTCAGCGGCATCAGATCCAGGGAATTGAGGATGCCCGGCCAGCTCTCAGCCGGAAATCCGTCGATCGCTACGACGGTGAGAGAGCGGCTGTCGACCAGGGGCGACAGACCATGATGAAAGTCAGCCGTCACAAGGAAATCTAGATACATCGGAATCGCCGGCAACCGGATTGGATGGTTCTCGCCGACAATGCAGAAGCGGACGAACTGCAGGAGTTCGTCATACTTCGCGACCCGGCTTCCGCCGCGTTCGCTGGCTTCCTGGGTGACCATGCGCCGGATCGAGAGCACGTTCGCCATGTACTGTTCGAACTCGCGGACCGCGGTTTGGAAATACCCCAGCACGATGTCGGCAAAGCGCTCGTTGCGCGAGGCATCGTCTGAATAGACATACTTTGTCAGAGCTGACTTGCGCTTCTCCGCCGGACGATAGGTGAGAAGGATCGCGTGACGACTCTCAAAATGGCCGCTCTCAGCCTCGAAATGTTTTCTGCGCTCGTCGTCGATCGCAGCACTCACCGGGTCCGGGAAATAGGCGTCCTCGCGCGCCGGATAGGCGGTGGTCGGTACGCGAACGGCTTCGACCTGGATCATCCATCCGGTGCCGAGGCGAGCGAGGATCGCGTTGATCTGGCGCGAGACCTCGTTGCGCTCGAAATCAGTCGAGCTTTCGGAATCTGGCCCGGCAAAGTACCAGCCGGCGAGCAGCGATCCGTCCTTCAGAAGGAGGATGCCGTTGTCGACGAGACCCGCATAGGGAAGCAGATCCGAAAACGATGGACCGGCATACCGGAATTTTCTGAGCGCAACCATGACTTCCATCCCGCTCAGTATCGTCGCCAGGGCGTCGAGGTCGGCCGGTAGTGCGGCCTGTAACGGATGTGGCGCAGATAGACGGTCCGCATCACCGGATCGGCCTTGGCCATCATGCGCAGCATCCCGACAATGACGATCCAGATCGCGATGCCAAGCAGCGCGGAGAACCAGGTCAGGACTACGAAGACGAGGATGACGCTTGCCAAGCCCGTCACGAGCACCAACTCCCGGTCGGCTCCGAACAAGAGGTTTGGACGGGAAAGTGCGCGATGGATCCTCACACGGTGGAGGTGGCTGACGCGCTCAGCCATCGGTGCCGGCCTTGGAGAGCTCTGGCGCCCGTCCCTCGACGGGTGTCTCCATAGGCGAGCCGATCGATGCGCCGCCAGCTCCGAACAGCCCGACGATCTGCGTGGCGCCGAGAAGGATGCCTGCAACGAGCACGACATAAACCAGCCGCCGCGCGAAATCGTTCAACTCGCCGCCAAAGATCAGCATGGCCCCGGCGATCGCTACGGCCGCCAGTGCGATCGTGCCGGCAACGGGTCCGTTGATCGACTGCTGAATCTGTTGGAGCGGACCTTCCCAAGGCAGTCCGCCCCCTCCCCCAGCAGCGAACGCCGGTCCGGCGAGTAAGGTAGTAAATCCGGTCGATCCAAATGCTACTTTGATCGCTCTACGCGACATGGCGGTGCCCCTCTTCGCTGCCGTGGGATTCGATGCGGTACTGGCCGTTGCGATATCCTTCAATGACCAGCAGTTCTCGAACACGCCGGCCCTTCGGTGTGCGTTCGATCGAGATGACCAGGTCAACCGCCTCGCCTATGATATCTGGCATCGGGTTCGAGCTGACCTCGGCTGTCAGTTGCTCGAGACGCGTCAACGCTGAAGGCGCGCTGTTCGCGTGGATTGTGGCGATACCGCCGGGATGGCCTGTATTCCAGGCCTTGAGTAGCGTGAGAGCTGCCCCATCGCGAACCTCGCCGACGATGATCCGATCCGGTCTCAGCCGCATCGTGGATTTGAGGAGCCGGCTCATATCCACGGCCTCGGTCGTATGGAGGGCCACCGCGTTTTCTGCCGCGCATTGGATCTCGGCCGTATCCTCAAGAATGACCAGCCGGTGTTCCGGCGTCAGGCTGACGATCTCGCCAATCACCGCGTTGGTGAGCGTGGTCTTGCCCGTCCCCGTGCCGCCGGAAACGATAATGTTCATCCGGTTCTCGACGGCGTTGCGGATCACGGACGCTTGGTATTCGGTCATGATCTTGTCGCGCACATAGCTGTCGAGCGAGAACAGCCTCGTCGCGCGCTTGCGGATCGTAAACACTGGCGCAGCGACCACCGGCGACAACAGACCCTCAAAACGATGGCTGCCAATCGGCAACTCGCCCGAGATGATAGGCCGGTTAAGGTTCACTTCGGTTCCGAGCGCGTGCGCGACAGTACCAATGATCGTCTCGGCCGCCTGCGGCGCCAACCTGCCTGCCTGAGTGATCGGCTCGCCGATCCGCTCGACGAAGAGCTGACCGTCAGCGTTGAGCATGATCTCAACGACGAGCGAGTCATCAAGCGTGTTGCAGATCGTGCTGCCCAAGGCCTCACGGAGTTTGCGGACAAGGCGATGGTGTGATTGCGACGTGGGCGTCATGAAGGGATCTTTTCTGGATGCGATGTGTGTGGCCGATCCTCACGCTGCCAGCGGGGCGTGGTCTACGAAGAATGGTTCGCAGTCCTCCGGCCGAACGCGAACGGCGTTCTCGAGAGTGGCGGGAATGATGCCGGCGATCGCAATGGTGTTTCCGATCGGGTGCTGCGCGCCAAGCCGGTTGAACGGCAGCCCCGCCCTGCGAAGGATCTTTTCGAAGCGAAGGTCGGTAACGGTCGCGACTTCGGAATAGCCATTGGTCAACGACCATTCGAGAATGCCCGCGAACAGCGTCATCGTCGCCTTATGGAGTCCTCGCGCCGCGTTTCTCATCCCAAGCTCCGTGTCCACGCAGAACCGGGAACTTTCGATCAGTCCAGGATGGCTTGGCATGGGATTGCCATCGAGAAGGATCGGAAACGTTCTGCCCAACATTGTCGGCCCGGTGCCTGGGAGAAGTCGGGCGCACCCGATGACATCGCGAAGATCGTCCGTCACGGCGAGGAGGTAGGTCGGATCGAGGGCGTCGTACTCATCTGTTTCGCGCCCGGACTTGACTGTTACATTCCATTCGAGGCGTTCACTGAACACGCGCGCCCGTAGCGTGTGCATTTGATCAATGAGCCTGTTCCCTACCCTGTTTTCGCCACTCCGGACCGCAACAAGCCGCATGCCTTTTTCTCCGCGCTGCTTCGACGACGCGAAAGAAACAGGGTTCGAGCAGGCGGGCCATTACGGGTTTCCGAAGGGCGCCCAGGTTGCGAAAATCCACAGTGATTGATCGGTCCTCTAGCGGTGGTTGTATTTTGGAGGTTGATCTCGCCCCTTGAACTTGAGTAAGAGAACCACCTTATTGTGGCTGGGGCAGCAAAAAGGAGAGTTGATGAAGTCTCTGAAGCCACAGTTTGAAACGCTGCGGGACTGGTTGAAATTAGCGCAAGACAAGCCCGCCATTGATCAGGCGTTGCGCAAGTTCGCAAATGCCCAGGGATTTGAATGGTTCACCTATCTCTCGGTCCACGAGGCCGACGTGTATGGCATGTCGAACTACCCGGCGGAGTGGCAGAAGCACTATCTCGACAGCGGCCTCGCCAAGGTGGACCCAGTCGTTGAAGCGATATCCCCGATGCGCGGAGCTTACGCTTGGTCAGAGAACGGTCTGCCCGTTCAAGCAAGAAAGTCTCATCGAACGTTCTTTGGCGAAGCCCGGAATTTTGGCATTCGTTCGGGGATTTCCATCCCAATCTTCGACGGGTTCGGCAGGCGTGCCCTTTTCACCTTCTCGTCCCGTGAGCGGAAACCCGATACTACGATGCTGGCCGACGCGTATTCGGTTCTGACACTTGGTGCGTTCGTCGATGGCTATCTGCAGAGCCGCAACGACGATGGGCTGATGAGTGCAGCCCCCTCGCCTCTGACGAGCTATCAGCTGGAATGCCTTGCATGGCTCCTGCAGGGAAAGACCAACGACGATATCGCGGCACTTCGCAACGTCAGTCGACGGGCTGTCGAGTTTCAGCTGCAAAACATTCGTCGAAAGCTCAACGTGGTGACCACCTACCAGGCCCTTGGGATCGCCATAAAGCGCAAGTGGATCTAACGGCGCGGACAGGTACAACTCGCCGTCTTGCATCACGCTCTGGCAGCCTTGCGACCCGGAGGGCATCAATCAAGCGCACGCAAATAGCGCACCGGCCGACCACCCGTAATCCGGTCACCAGCTGTCGCAATGGAATTGGCGTCGATGCCGAAGTGCCGGTAAAGATCACCGATCGACCCGGACTGGCCAAAGTGTTCGACGCCTAGGCTGCGCGTTCGGTGGCCACGGACCGAACCAAGCCAGCCGAGTGCCGCAGGATGCCCGTCGGTGACGGTGACGATTGCACAATGTGGCGGGAGTTCGGCGAACAGCCTTTCGACATGGCTCCTGGCATGGGCGAGACCGCGTTCACGCGCCCGGCTCGCCGCCGTCCAGCCCGCATTCAACCTATCCGCGGAAGTCACCGCCAGCAGGCCGACGTCGCGACGGTCCTCCGCCATCATACCGACCGCCTCAATCGCTTCCGGGGCGACCGCGCCGGTATAGGCGACGATCAGATCGGCATTCGGGCCAGGGTGCCGCAACCAGTAGCCGCCATCGACAATGTCCTGCTCGAGCTCTGCTGTCATGGCGCGGGCGATCTGCTCGACAGGTCGTGTCGACAGGCGCAGATAGACTGATCCGCCCGTCTCGTCGCGCAACCACGTGCGCTCCGACTGCACGGCGTCGCCGTCTCGCTGCATATAATCCAGCGCAAAGCGCATGATGACGCTCAGTTCATCGACGAAGGCCGGCTCGTAGGCCGCGAGGCCATCCTGCGCCATCCCGATCAACTGGGTGGCGATCGACTGGTGCGCGCCACCCTCGGGCGCCAGCGTGACCCCCGATGGCGTGGCGACCAACAGAAAGCGGGCATCCTGGTAACAGGCGTAGTTGAGCGCATCGAGGCCACGCTGGATGAAGGGATCGTAGAGCGTGCCGATCGGCAGCAATCGCTTGCCAAAGATCGAATGCGACAGACCCAGCGCCGACAGCAGGATGAAGAGATTGTTCTCGGCGATGCCAAGCTCGATATGCTGGCCGGACGTGCCGAATTCCCATTTCTGCGTCGAGGCGATGAGTTCGTTGCGAAACGTGTCGGCCAGCGATTCCCTCGCGAAGAGGCCGCGCCGGTTGACCCATGGGCCGAGGTTGGTCGAAACGGTCACATCCGGTGAGGTGGTGACGATGGCGTCGGCGAGTGGCCCGCCGGCCCGCGCGATTTCGTCCAGGATCCGGCCAAAACCGACCTGTGTGGAGACGCTGCCCTTGGCTTCCGAGACAAGATGATCGGGAACCAGGATGCGTTGCGCGTGACGGCGCCGCTGACCGTTGGCCGCGAACGGAACCCCGTCGAGAAAACGCCGCAGTTCAAGGTTCTCGACCTCAAGCCCTTCGAAATGATCCCACTCGCGCCCCTCGGCGACGGACATCGATGAGCGGAACATTGCCATCTGATCCTTGGTCATCAGGCCGGCATGGTTATCCTTGTGGCCAGCGAGCGGCAGCCCGAAACCCTTGATCGTATAGGCGATGAAGCAGGTCGGCCGGTCGTTGCTGCGTGCCTTCTCGAACGCGTCGAGCAAGGATGGCAGATCGTGGCCGCCAAGATTGGCCATTAGCGCTGCGAGGGCGGCATCGGAGCGGCGGTCGAGGAGCGAAGCGAAATCCTGACTATCGCCGATGTCGGCGAGCAAGCGTTTGCGCCAGGCAACGCCACCCTGGAATGTCAGCGCCGAATAGAGCTGGTTGGGGCAAGCATCGATCCAGGCACGCAGCGCCTCGCCGCCCGGCTCGGCGAAGGCCGCCTCTTGCAGCGAGCCATGCTTGAGGATGACGACGTCCCAGCCGAAATTGCGGAAGATGCTTTCGAAGCGCTCCCAAAGGCCCTCGCGCACGACGGCATCAAGGCTCTGGCGGTTGTAGTCGACGATCCACCAGCAATTGCGCAGGCCATGTTTCCAGCCCTCCAGCAGCGCCTCGAAAATGTTGCCCTCGTCCATCTCGGCGTCGCCGATAAGCGCCACCATGCGGCCCTCCGTGACGCTGTCATCGCGGGCGCGCAAATAGTCCTGCACCAACGAGGCAAACAGCGTCTGCGCGACGCCCAGTCCCACCGAGCCGGTGGAAAAATCGACATCATCGATATCCTTTGTCCGCGACGGGTAGCTCTGCGCACCACCGAAAGCCCGGAACCCTTCGAGCTTCTGCCTAGTCTGGTTGCCGAGCAGATATTGGATGGCGTGGAACACCGGCGAGGCATGCGGCTTCACCGCGACACGGTCCTCAGGTCTCAAGACGGAAAAATAGAGAGCCGTCATGATTGTCGCCAGTGAAGCCGACGACGCCTGGTGTCCACCGACCTTCAGTCCGTCCGTGCTTTCGCGCAGGTGATTGGCGTTGTGGATCATCCACGCCGACAGCCACAGCACCTTTTTCTCCAGCGCCGAAAGCGCCTCCAAATTCCGTCCGTCCAAGTGCCAAGCCTCCTGGTGAAACCGCTCGAAATCATAGGGCGGAGGAAAAGCCGATTGTCGCTAAACTTGCCTGAATTTGACCTCTGTTTTAGCTAGTTTAACCAATGAGGGCGAAAGGAGTAATGGTTCGTGCCAAAAACCAGACTTGACGATATCGACCGCAAGATTATCGCCGCGCTTCAGATCGATGGCAGAATGACGGCGCAGCAACTTGCCGATCAGGTCGGCCTCTCGGCCTCGCCCTGCGCGCGCCGCGTACGCATGATGGAGGATAGGGGCGTTATCACCGGTTACGCCGCCCTCATCGATCAGGATCTCGTCGACCTGCCGATCTCGGTGTTCGCCTCGATCAAGTTAGAGCGCCAGCGCGAGAATGAACTGGAGCGGTTCAACACGGCCATCGGGCGCTGGCCGGAGGTCGTCGACTGCTATTTGATGACCGGCCAGCGCGACTATCTGCTGCGCGTGGTGGTGCGCGACCTGCATGCCTATGACCGCTTCCTGAAGGAAAAGCTGACGCGGCTCGATGGCGTTGCCTCGATCGAATCCAGCTTTGCGCTTGCCCAGATCAAGCGGTCGAACCAGCTTCCGATCGACACGTGAACCTATGGCCTTGCAGACAATGTTGGGCCTCAGCCATGGTCAACGACGCATTTGATCCCGCGGTTTGCGTGCCGATCCGCTCAGCCCCTGCCGCAACCCAGTTCTGAAAAGACCGAGCACCAGAAGCGATAGTCGCCGGTGCGGCCGTCGAAATGCGCTGTCAGTGCGCAATGTGCCGCTGCCGTCGCCGCGCGCGGTCCATAAAGCTCGATGGCTGCCCGAGCCATGGCATCCGGATCCGCCAGTTCCCAAAGCGTCAAGTTGCCAATGCCTGCACTGCCGGCACGGAAATGATCTGAATGAATTTTTGGCAAGCCAAAACCTCCCGCGGGTTGGTCCGGC
The DNA here is from genome assembly GCF_001425625.1 of Mesorhizobium sp. Root102. Taxonomy (GTDB): domain Bacteria; phylum Pseudomonadota; class Alphaproteobacteria; order Rhizobiales; family Rhizobiaceae; genus Mesorhizobium. The sequence continues at coordinate 81,670 of NZ_LMCP01000007.1, forward strand.
GAGGGCAGCGACGCGCTGCGAGGCCGGACGTTGGGAACCCACGCGGAGTGAGCCACGATCCAAGGGCGTTACGCCCAGGATATTCGTCGTGTCGTCCCTGGCCTTCGGCAGCTTCGCAAGGGCGGTGATAGACACCCGAAGAAGCTTGCGCATGGCAATTTATTGCAGAGCGCTGTTCTGAAGACAACCGGTGTCGACCAGGGAAAATGGGCGCTGGAAAGAAGTCCTGGTCCAGGCTGCCACGGCGTCGTTTGGTTGGGCGGGATGCATCCGTTCCGCGCAAGCCACTGCAGTGTCAAATGGCTTGGGTCACGTTGCCCGGACGCCTTTTTCGGGTGCCTTACGGTCAGAGCGGGGCAAGCCAAGAGACCAAAATTCTCACGGTATCATATTGATAGGCATTGAGTTTTTGGAGTTTTTGCACTAAAAACTTGCGATGGTACGACATTAAAAACTTGCAAGTGAACGGCATCGTTGACTTGCAATGGCACAGCACTATATACTTGTAATTGCACAGCGCTAAAAACTTGCAAAGGCACGGCTATGGCCAAGCCCCATGAAAAACTCGCGCAATCCTTAGCCATCCTCAAAGACCTGCAGGAGGGCGGGCGACGCATATTCAAATCCGATGAAATCCGCCGCGTGCACCGCGAGCGGCTGCTGCAAAACGGCTTCCTGCGCGACATAATCAGAGGCTGGGTGATGTCCACCAGCCCTCAGGCGCAAGAGCATGACACAACGCCATGGTATGCCAGCTTCTGGGAATTCTGCTCCCTCTATTGCAATGATCGGTTCGGAAAAGACTGGTTCCTGTCACCCGAGCAATCTTTGCTCCTTCACGCGGAAGCGACCGCCATCTTGCCACAGGTGGTGGTGAACACGCCCAACGGAACAAACAACAAGATCGATCTGCTGTTCGCAACCTCCCTCTACGACCTCAAGGTTAAAGGGATGCCCGAAGAGCTTACGAAGAAGAACGGCCTGCGGGTGTTCACCATGGAGGCCGCACTTATCCGAGTGCCGGAAGGCTTCTTCCAGCGTGCGCCGATCGACGTTCAGGTAGCCATTGCGTCACTGCGGAATGTCTCAGGCGTATTGGGACTGCTGCTTGATGGAGGGCATTCCGCCGTCGCCGGGCGGCTTGCCGGGGCCTTTCGACGCCTGGGGCGCGAGGCCTTCGCCGACGAGATCATTGCAGCCTTCAAGTCGGCAAATTACGACGTGCGCGAAACTGACCCCTTCGCCGGTCAGACGGGCGTAACCGCTATCGCGGCAGGCGTTCCGCCGCTGGTAGCGCGCCTGCGCGCAATCTGGCAATCGCAGCGCGCCGCGGTGATCGAGATATTCCCGAAGGCGCCCGGCCTGCCTTCGGACAAACAGGCCTACATGAAGTTCGTGGAGGATATCTACGAAAGCGATGCCTATCATTCGTTGTCCATCGAAGGTTACAGCGTCACGCCCGAACTTATCGACCGCGTACGCGGCGGCGACTGGAATCCGCAGATCAATGAAGAAGACCGAAAAAACCGCGATGCGCTCGCCGCGCGGGGCTACTACCTTGCCTTCCAGAAGGTCAAGGACTCCGTTGCGGCCATCGTTGAAGGCGCGCCTGCGGGTGCACTGACACGGGATACGCACAGTGAGTGGTACCGGGAGCTGTTTGCGCCGTCAGTCACGGCCGGCATCCTCAAAGCGAGCGCGCTTGCCGGTTATCGCAATCACCCTGTCTATCTGCGCGGCTCCCAGCATGTACCGCCACGTTCAGAAACGGTTGCCGATGGCATGAACGCGCTGTTTGACCTGCTGCAAGCTGAGAGCGAGCCGTCAGTCCGCGCCGTACTCGGGCACTGGCTTGTCGGCTATGTCCATCCGTATCCGGACGGCAATGGACGCATGGCACGATTCCTGATGAACACCATGCTCGCCTCAGGCGGCTACCACTGGACAATTGTCAGGGTCGATGACCGCAAGGCCTATCTCGCTGGACTGGAAGATGCGAGCGTGAATATGGACGTCAGGCCTTTTGCGGCCTTTTTGGCTCAACGTGTAAAATGGTCTTCGGGCCAAGCAAAGTAAACGCCATATTGAATCATCCTACAGGCGTTCAAGCCGATCAGTTGATTCGGATTGCCTCGAGGAAGCGTCATGGGTGAGCGACGAAATTGCGTGGGCCACGCAACCACCGATACCGACATTCGCTGAACGCTGAGGTTGGAGAAGACTAAGAGCCTCCAACTTAGCGCAGCGAGGAGCGGCGATGGTAAGTGGCGGCGGCAAAACGAACAGAGGCTAAAAGGTCGCTGACGCGGGCTCTCACCTCACTACTGCGCAGGCCAGCGGGCCGGCGCAGCGGACGGCCGAGGATCTTGATGACGCCACCCGATGCCGTGCACTGGTTCGGCACCGACCAGCTCGGCCGCGATGTGCTGTCGCGCATCGTCGTCGGATCGCGCGATATCCTGCTGGCTGCGCCGTTAGCCACGCTGGCCGGCGTCACCGCCGGCAGCATCATCGGGCTGGTGCTCGGCTATTTCGAAGGCCTGGTCGATGCCATCGGGGTGCGGCTGCTCGACACGCTGATGGCGTTTCCGTTCATCGTCCTCGTCACCATGACGCTTGTGGCGATCGGCCCATCGAACCTGACCGTCATTCTGGTGATCGGCATCGCCTACGCGCCGCTTGTGGCGCGCACGGTTCGCGCCGCCGTGCGGGAGCAGCAAGAACGCGACTATGTCAGCGCCGCTCGGGTTGGTGGCGAAGGCCCGCTCGCCATCATATTCCTGGAGATCCTGCCCAATGTCAGGGAAGCAATCCTGATCGAGCTTGTCACCCGGCTGACTACGCATTCTTTTCGATCGCGACGCTGAGCTTTCTCGGTCTCGGCATCGAGCCGCCTTCGGTGTCGTGATTGATGGTTTCAGCGCGTCCTTATCCGAGCTCGTGGATCGTCACACCGGGAACAACGGACTTGGCGATCTCGCACAGGTGCTGGTGATGCGTCAGGTAGATCACCTGCCCTGCACTAGCCATCTCCCCAAACAGCCGGAAAACCTCCTCGGATCGGAAATGGTCGAAGGTTTCCATTATGTCGTCGGCGATGAATGGAACCGACGGTCGGAATTGCGCAAACTCGTAGTACCCAGCAAGCCTGAGCGCCAGGTAGAGCTGAAAACGCGCGCCCTTTGACAGCGCGTCGGCGACCTTGGATTGCCCGTCGCGCTGCATTGCTATGAGCACTTCCCCACCCTTCACCGGCTGGGTTGTCAGGCCGGAGTACCGGCCGCGGGTCATCAGGGCGAACGCGTCTGACGCCCGCGCCATCATCCCGGAGCGGTGGCGCTCGCGGTAGACGCGCAGAGCATTCCCGGCCGACATTATTCCCAGTCTTAACTCGATGTAGCGGACTGCCTTTTCCTCGATTTCCAGAAGGACGGTGCGCCTTTCGGCATCTATGCGGGCAACAGCGGCGTCGCCGCCAATGGCGTCAAGCTTGTCGGTCGCGCGCGTCTGCCGGATGAGCTGTTGCTGTAACGCCTCGTCAAGGTCGCGAAGCCGTTGCTCGGCTTCGGCCTTCTCGATTGCGAGACTGTCGAGATCGACAGCATCCAATATCGAACGCGCCTGCTCGAACCCTTCCACCGCGAGCCCGGACGCTACCTGCTCCTCAAGTTCGGCGACCGCAGTGCGCAGGCGATCCCTGTCGCGCAGCAGTTCGTCGCGTTGTACGACATCGGAGAGCGTGGCCACGCCAAAGAGGCTCAAGACCTCGTTCTTGCGGCGCTCATGTGCCGAAATCTCAGCATCGAGGATCTCACGCGCATCCTGCAAGCGCTGCAGGTCATTGACGAGGCTTGCCTTGGCCTCGCGCGTGCGCTCGGCGCGCTCGAGGCGTTCGGCTAGCCGAGTCGCCAGCTGTTCCGGTTCGTCGTCGTCGGCCGCCTCGCCCGCTTCTGCTGCAACGGCGGAAACCTCGACCAGGAAATTGTCCCTGTCGGCCTCCATCTTCTCGATGCGGAGTTGCATGGCGTCCCGGTCTTGAAGACATTTGGACAGTTCAGCCAATTGATCGAGGACGCCGCCGACGCCTGGAGCCGAGATGCCGCTCTCTAGCCAGGTGCCCTTAAGCGCCTCGGCAACGCCAACTAGCCATTCATCGTCACGCCGCTCAGCGACTTCGATGGCTCGGCGCCTGGCCGCCAGATCCTCTTGTCTTGTGCCAACGGTCTTCAGTGCCTCGGTGCGCTCAGCATCCACCTTGAATTGCCTCTCAAGGAACAGCTCTGCCACGGCCATGACCGTCTCCAGGCTGTCACCAGGATCCGAACCGACGCCGACGCTCGCCAGCGCACCGCTCAGCTCCAGGCGTATTCGGCTTTCCTCATCAACCGCGCGCTCGGTCTTCTTGCGGGAAAGTTCTATCTCCTCCCAGGTTGCGAGCGCATCGCTCCGGGCAGCAATGCGATCCTCGATCAGCTCGATAACCTGTTCGGGGGATGTTTCCGGGATTTCTCCAAGCAGGTCTCTTGCGACTGCAAGAATTTCCGAGAGGACAGCCTCCCGATTTGAGCTGTTGTGTTCAAGTTGGCCGCGCGCATGCGCGATGGTGGCCGCGGTCTCTGCGAGGTTGCGGCTTGTGCTACGAATCTCAACGAGCTCCCGGGCGTTGGCCAGACGGCCCGCTGCGACGCTGTCGTCTCGAGCCAGTGCTGTCGCGAAATCATCCGCCGTCTCGCCAGTCAGGTCATCGCGATGCCTTGCCCAGGCTTCGTCCCGGGCGCGCCGAATGGCGCCCGCCGCATCATCGTCGGCGACATCGACCGAGGCACGAAGGGCTTCCAGCCGCGCCGCAAGCAAGTCGTGATTGCCCTGGTGTTCGGCAAGACGTTCGGAAAGAATGCCCCTGCTCTTTCCCTGCTCTGCGGCAAGCGCCTTCCATGCGCCAAGCTGTCCAGAATTCGGAATGGCGACCCTGGCCAATGCCTGCGCATCTCCCGACCAGGGATGCAAGCGCGCGATCGCGGCCTCCCATCGAATTACACCCGCATCTGCAGCCTCGCGTGCCGCCTTGGTCTCCCTCATGTACCCGCTGGCCTTTGCCGTAGACAAAGCCGAAACCAGCCTTGCCCTGGCAGGCTCGGGCACGGCCCGTTCTTCGCCGACCCGTTCGCGTGCCGCCTGGAGCGCATCAGCAGATGCCGCGGCCTCCTCGCGCGCGACGCGCACGCTGGTAACGATCCCGGATCGCTGCTCGACCATGGTGCGCACCGCACCGATGGTTGCGGCAGGCAAGAGCAGGTTGGCAGGGTGTGGTTCGGAGGACCTGCCAAGTGCGGCAAGGCAGGTCGCCAAGGCATTGTCGAGGATCTGCAGCTCCGTCCTGCGACTTGGTAGGTCGAGGCCGGCCGAGACGTGGCGCACCTTGCGGTCGGCCAGGCCGCGAACCCGCTCGGAGATCGCGAGGATCACCGCGTCCACATCGACCGAGGCGATTTTCGTCGTCACCCGCTCGAGCTCGTCCACACTCGCGGTTAGCCGCGTTCTCAGACTGGCGTCGGTCTCGATCATGTCGGCGACGCTGCCGGTCCAGGTCCGTGACGGTGAAGCGATCTCTGGCAACTCGGCTAGTTGGGTTTCCTTACGTCGGATATCGGCAAGGATCGGGATCGCGCGAAGATACTTCGCGATGGTATCGAGCCGAGCCGACAGCACCGACCGTTCGGCGATGCTGCGGTCGTATTTTTCTGTAGCGTCCAGGCGCTCTGTCTCGAGCGTTTCGAACGTCGACGCCAAGGTGTCGATCGCCTCCCTCCCGGACTTCAGTTCCGCAAGACGCTTCTTGAGCAGCGCAAGCTCGGTTCCGTGTGCCTGCTTGCGATAGAGCCTGTCCGCTTCGGCCTCGAGCACGCTCAATGTATCGCTTGCGTGCCCGAGGCCGGCGCTGGCCGTGAACAGCAGCTTGCCCAGGTCGCCGCGCGATTCCAGGATTGATTTTCCACCTGCTTCCAGCGTTTCGTCGTCCAACGAGAACATGGTCTCGTATGCGTCGCGAGACAGCCCGGTCAGATGTGCCGATATCGCCATTTCGCTGACCGGTTGGCCAGTCGCGTTCAGCAATGAGTTGGTGCGCTGTTTCGTGCGTGTGAACGTGTGCTCCGCGCCGCCGAGTTCGAGCACCCCGCCGATGCGCATGGCGCTGTACTCGTGCAGGAAATTGTAGCGGCTGCGTTCCTCGATGCCGAACAGCAGGTCGAGATAGCCGGAAAGCGCGGTCGACTTGCCGGCTTCGTTCAGGCCGAAGACGATATGCAGGTCGGGACCGGATTCCGGTTTCGGCCCGAAGTCGATCGTCCTGTCGGTGAACTTGCCATAGCGAATGAGATCGAGTCGCCGGAGCCTCATTGCGATCCACCGGCCTTGAGGCGGGCGGTGACCAGGTCGGCGCCGTTGGCAAGCACTCTGTCGATGAACAGCTCCAACTCGGCCTCGTCCTTGCCGGCGAAATCGCGCCCGTCGGGCGGAAGATCCGCGATCATCTTCTGGACCAACGCCCTCGCCTCGGCACGGAAAGCGTCCGAGCTGGCATCGGCACGCATGGATTGAGCGAGTTCGAAAATCGGATCAGCTCCGCCCTCGGACGTTTCGGCTGCGGATGGAGAGACGTTAAGCTCGAGCTTCTCCACCCAGGTGTCCCCCGTCTGTTCCGCGACCTGCTCAGCTTCTGCGAGCAGCAGATCGCGGTCACGGATCAGCGCCCAGGATAGAGGTGACGCCCCGGTCAGGCCGAGACGGACCACAGCATGACGGGACCTGACGGAGGCGCGTATATCTTCGAGCGCGGAACGGACTCGCCCGACGACTTCAGACCATTCCACCGTCCCGGTCACTTCGACGCTCACCCGGTCGAATTGCGCGATACTGGTTAGCCTTTCCTCGATCTCGACGGTGCGGTCGTCTCGTACCGTCACCAGGGTGACGGATTTCTCGCCGGCCTCGTTGATGTCCCTACCCTGCGGAATTCCCGGCATCACCACCGTACGCGCCCCGGGATGGACTTGGCGGACATGGATGTGCCCAAGCGCCCAATAGTCGAAGCCATGGCTGTGCAGGTCAGCGACGTTGCAGGGTGCGTAGACGTCGTGGCCGGGCGATCCGGCCAGGCTCGTATGCATGATGCCGACATTGACTGCGCCTTCACGAGGGGCTGAATACTTGGGAAGCAGACTGTCCGGCGCCTTGGGGCTGGCAAAGCTCAAGCCATGGAACATGACGTCGAGCCCGCCGGCTGTCTGCAGCACCGACTGGGGACGGCCGCCGAAGATCGTTACCGTGTCCGGGAACACCAGCTGTTTCGATATCCGCGACATTGCGTCATGATTGCCGCGAATCTTGAAAACCCTGATGCCGGCCTGGTGAAGTCGTGTCATCTGTGACGCCAGAAACCGGGCAGTTTTCATCGATGTCTGATCGCCATCGTAAAGATCGCCGGCTATAACCAGCGCATCGACACGTTCCGCAAGGCAGAGGTCAACTATGGAGATGAACGCCTGACGGCTGGCGTCTCCGATAAGTTCGGCAAGGTCGGGATTTCGCATCGCCAGCGAACGCAGTGGCGAGTCGAGATGAATATCGGCGGTGTGTACGAATCGAAAGGCCATTGGGGGCTCCGGCTCCGAACATAAGGGGTGTTCGGTCGCGGTTCGATAGGTGAATTTCATGATAGGCGGTGTTGGGTTACCAATGGGGCGCTGCCGCCTCTATCATGTTAGAGGGTGCGGTGGTCAAAGCCCGACCCGCCATCCCGGCAACAGCTAGCGGAGTACAGTGGAGCGCTTCCTATGGACACTATTCTGGCTCAACCAACGTCAAGACGTCCTCTTCGTGTTTCCGTTGACCAGGAGGAGCGCGACGAATAAACTATCTCAAACTTCTCTCTTTTCGGGGGATTATTTTGTAGATGACTAGTAAAGTCTACTCCTTTAGTTGAAAGAGCCCTGCAGCGAATACTGTCGCCGGGCAATCTGCCTGCGCTTGTTTGATTTAACGGCAAAATGTCCTGGCGCTGGTACGCTTGGCTAGGGAGGAAATATGAGCTTCGCCTCATGGAGAAAGTGTGATTTTCAAATTCATACGCCCCGCGATCCTGCTTGGATCGGGGTAAGGACTGTTGGGCTAGGCGAACCCATGAAGGGAACTGGGGCCCCAGCAACGGCGCAGGACGTTGATATAGCGCGCAAACAGTGGGCGAATGAATTTCTGGATCGATGCTGCGCCGGAGGTTTGAATGCCATCGCCCTCACCGATCACCACGAGATGGTGTTTGTCACTTACGTTCAGCAGGCAATTGCGGAACGAAAGTCAGCCGATGCCCAATTTGACTTCTGGCTTTTTCCAGGAATGGAGCTCACGGCGGCTGGTGGGAAGCAATGCCTGATCATCTTTGACGCCGACATGTCGGAGGATTGGCGCAGACAGGCTCAGGGGAAGCTTGGCATCGTCTATGCTGATCTTGAAGAAAAGCAAGCCAAAGGTCCAAAGGTCACCCAGCTCGCCTCCCACTACGCCGACATCGGCTCGGAGTTGGATAAACTCGAAGGGCTTCGCGGAAAGTACATAGTTCTGCCGAATGTGTCCCAAGGCAACAGCCACACAGTCTTGACGGACGGGGGCCACGCGGATTTCCGTCGTATGCCTTATGTCGGCGGCTATCTTGATCAAGGCCAAACGCACTCCTCGCTGGGGAGCAAAAACCAAAAGCGGCTTTCCGGTCTCGACAAGACTTGGTGCACGCGGGAGATTTTCCCGCTTCCAACGTCGGACAGCCGATCGGCCGATTTTTCCATGGTTGGGTCAAACAGCACCTGGATAAAACTCGCAGCTCCGACAGCGGAGGCAATCCGCCAGGCATTCCTTGGTCACAAATCCCGTATCGCCATCAAGGCACCCCAACTCCCTTCCCTCGTGGTGTCTGAGATCGAGATCGACGGCTCCGCAATTCTGGAGAAAACAAAATTCCCTTTCAGCCCCGAGTTCAACTCCGTCATTGGCGGACGCGGCAGCGGGAAGAGCTCATTCCTTGAGTATGTGTCCTTTGGCTTAGGCCGCAGCTGCTATGACGTGGAGCGCGACCATTACTCGGGTACACAACGCATGCGTGATCTGATCAACGACACGCTCATTGCAAAAGGTGCAAAGGTTAGGCTGACTGTCACACAGGACAATGCGGCTTTTGAGATTGTTAGAGGCCCTACCACCGCATTTCAGCCGACCATTACCTATCCCAACGGCTCGAAGCAGACAGCAACGGTCAAAGAGCTTCGGGCGCTGTTCCCTGCAGTAGTGTATAGCCAAGGCGAGCTTGCAGAGATTGGAAAGCAGGCTGGCAAGAAAACCCAGCTTTCGGACTTACTCCAGTTTGTAAATCCGGATTACAAGCGCGAAGACGACCGCCTGACCCTCGACATTGAAGCTGCCAAGGTCACGGTCAAGGGCGGCGTACAAAGCCTTGCTGCGCACTGGATATTGCAATCTCAACTGCGCAAGCTCACCACGACCAAGGCATCGCTCACTCAACGCGTCGAAGCACTTGAAAAGACGCTGCCGGCCCTATCCGAAGAAGATCAGTCCATTGTCGCGTATTTCGATAAGGCGAATGAATTTGAATCGAAGCGGCTCCAGGCGTCAAAACATGCGGACCAGATAGTCGAAGAGCTGGACAAATCGATTACAGAGCTCGTTAACGAACGCAATCTAGCGACTGATTTGACAGATGACTCGGCGGCAATCCGTAAAGGCTATGGCGAATTGTTTTCAACGTTCAGCGCCGGCATGACACAGTTCAAATCCGATATGAGAGCCAAGCGCTCAACATTGGCCGCTGCTGAAACCGAATGGGCCGCAAATTTCAAGGTGGCAAGGACAGCAAGAGACGAGGTTCTCGAAAAGCTGGGTGCACACAAGACCGCTACGAGCCAGATCATCAAGCTTCGCGAAGAGATCACCGACCTGACCAACCAGATTGGCGATTTGGACGCGAAAATCAAAGCCAATGGAGACCCGGCCGCCGCCTTGAATGAAAAGCTCGTTGCCCTCAGAGCATTAAATGATCGTCGTACGGAACGGACGCAGGAATGGGCGAAAGAGATCGAGCGTCTGTCGAACGGGAAAATCAAAGCGATCGTCGATGCGGCGGGCGACGTTTCCGAGATCAAAGACGCAGTCGATCTTCTTGCCAACAAAACCGGATCACAAGAGGCAACCCGTCTCAAAGAATTGGATGATGCGGTTGCCAAAGACACGCCCATAGCGTTCCTCGACAAAATGCGCGCCGATAGCCTCTCGCTGTTGTACTGGCGTCAGATAGGCGCCGCTAGCGGTGAGAAGCAACCCGATAGTGCAGTCTTGTTCGGAGTGCTTGGTGACACAGATCGGATTCGCGCGGCCTTGAGCGAAAAACTAGACACGACACGGGTAGAAACGGTTGCGGCCGCACTTCCGAAGCCCATGATTGCCCTCTCCTATTCAGATGGCGCTAAGGAAATTGCCTTCGAAAAGGCTTCGGAGGGCCAGCGTGCTGCGGCGTTGCTCTTCATGCTTCTCGAGCAACCTGGGGGGCCCTTGATCATAGACCAGCCCGAAGGCGATCTCGATAACCGCATCATTGCAGAGCTTACTGACAAACTGCACACTGCAAAGCAAAACCGGCAGCTCATTTTTGCCAGTCACAATGCAAACATTGTCGTCAATGGATCGTCAGAGTTAGTCGGTCATCTTGACGTGAAAGATACAGGCGAACGCCAGTTCGAATGCGCCGGTGCAATCGATACGCCATCGATTTGCAAGGTCATTACCTCCACCATGGAGGGCGGTGAGAAGGCATTTAAAGACCGCCAAAACAAATACGGGTACTGATTTCGGAGGCTGCCGCTCAGGTGTATCTGATGTAATCCGAACTCACCTGTTTCCCCATCGGTGACATACTTCAAGACCTGGCCCACGCGGCGCGCGGCTAAGAGTTCCTTCACAGTGGCCGCTTTCGGTGCGTTGAAGTAAGCACAATGACGACAACTGGTAGCGGGACTAGGCTTCGGAGATGCCGGGGTACTGCATTCACATTGCGAGTCGGCCCAACTTGCGAAGCTTCTGCCGCAGTGCGGCAAGGGCGGCGTTTGCTGCCGAATCCATGTCATCGTAGCGGCGCTTGGCCCATGTCGCGTCAGTGTCGCCAGCCAGTTGATATAGTCCGCTCCACCTACCGTCCGGAAGGAGAAAGATTTGGATGCGGTCGTTATGTGAGGTCGTGAAGCGTCGACCCTTGGGCGTCTTCCACCAAACAGGATCCTCCAGCTCCAACGCCAGCTGCTCGGCTCGCGCCCGGAGGAGCAAAGTCTGGAGTCGGTCCTTGGCATTGCTTATGGCCAACTCGACCTCGGCCAAAAAGCCGATATGTTCGATGTGCTCCAAGATATAGTCGTGATCTTTGGCGTCCTTCGCGGCTTCGCCAACGCGGTGGCTCATCACCTTGCGCAGTCGTTCCAGTGCCGGAATAACGGACGACGACATATGGTCGTGGCTTTCCGTTTCGACGTCGATCTGACTGAGTTGGCTGCGGGCTTTGGCCAAAGCCTTCTGACGTCGTGAAACACGTTCCGCCGCCCGCTTGCGATCGTCGTCGCGCGCCCTCGCGACTGCAAGGTTGCCTTCCATATGGCCGGCACAGATACAGCCAGTTTCAAGTTCAAGGCCAGTTGGGTGGCGCATGACATGGACAAAGCGAATATGAATCGCTTCGCACATTTCACAGATTTTGTGGCGATCTTTGCCGAGACCCAGGTCGTGGCCATATGCGTAGGACCAGCCGCTCTTGGGGACGTCTGGATCTGACCACTTGCCGCAGCCCCGCGCTACGAGTTCTTGTTCGGGCGCTATCATCATTTCGCCTCCCCCGCTGATTTTATCATAGGTGGAGCCACTCAGGCGGTATATAGAGTTGATGACGTCACACGATCCAGCCCCATTCAATTCGCAAGTTGATCTTCTCCATTGCTGAGCAAAGGGGGGCGACGTAGAAAGAACCTGATAAGAGTGCCTCGGCTATTGCGCGGAAGAGTGCCCTCGCCCCGGAGCCTTCTTGATCATGACAGACTTCACCGTCCTTCCTCCTTCACGTGGTGATCCGCCCTCCTTCAAAGGAGTGGCGTTGCTGCAGGACCGGTGGAACGACTATAGTTTTATGACGCAATATCACCTGGTGGTTTCAGTGCCGGAGTTCAACGGCCTGATTGGAGCAGTGAAGATATTGCGTCGTGGTCAGACCGAGTCTGACGATCTGCAACTTGCAACGGGGCCACTCTCGCCACTCGGTGAGGACTTCGTCTCGCTTGGACAAGAGCTCGACTATTATGAAAGACTGGCCGGGTTGCCCGAGGCACTTCGTCAGGAAATACTGGCATTTCTCCGAGACGCACTCGCATTTCCTCAGCATGCCGAGACGTTCGTTACGGAAAAGGGCTGGGCCACCTCGATCCTGCGATACATTGACTGGGCCACCTTCCGCCGAGACGCTGCGGTTCTGCTAGATCGCGACTACGATCGGGTCGCGCGCCTTGGCCTGGAGGTTTCCTTCCACGTTGAAGGTTGGGTCGATCCGCTTCGGATCGATTTTAAAGCGCCCAATGGTCACTTGTTTTGGGACACAAGTGTGCTGCCCGAAAGAATTGCGGTGCTGATAGGTCGTAACGGGTCGGGCAAGAGCACACTGCTTTCGCGGCTTGCGCGTGTGCTCCACGCTTCCCAGCGCGAACGCGCGAGTGAACCGTTGAAGGCACTCGGTGCGATCTCACCTCTTGGGATTGGATTCACGCGAATAGTTAACGTCGCCTATAGTGCGTTCGATGCATTTCAGCTCCCCGGGGTTGATTATCGTGAGCGGAAACAGATTGTCGACGACTTAGAGCGTGGCGTTGGCCGCTATCACTATTGTGGCCTTCGCGACATTGCGTCGGAAGTTCGTCAGGCGGAAGGGATAGGTGACATCGATGGCACGCCCATCAAAGCGCAGGACCTTGATCGGCAAGAACGCATTATCCTCAAGACAAGTGAGCAGCTGTCGAACGAGTTCGGAGCCATTGTTCTTCGCATTAAGGAGAGCGGCCGCGAAAACCTCTTCAACGAAGTCTGTCGCGTTCTGGCTTCAGATTCATCTTTCATCGATCTCGGCGCCGATCCTGCTGCCTCAATTTTTGAGTACGCGGTTCCGTGGTTCCGTATCTGGAGCACCGGCCATAAAATAGTTATGCATGCCGTTGCATCGCTAGTCGCCTATACCGAGCCTAAGTCAATCGTCCTAATTGATGAACCCGAGAGCCATCTTCATCCACCGCTACTAGCTGCCCTAATGCATGCGGTGCGCATCATTCTGCGGCAGAATGATGCGTTCGCTGTTATCGCAACACACTCGCCTGTGGTGGTGCAAGAAACGCTCTCTCGCCATATTGCGATCGTTCGGCGGTCGGGAGCGGAAATAAGGATATTCTCACCTCGCATTGAAACCTATGGCGAGAGTATCGGCGAAGTCACCAACGAGATTTTCGGCCTCAACGCCGACGCTACTGACTTCCATAGCGTGTTGGCTCAACTTGTGGACACTGGACTTTCCCTCGAAAACATTGAAGGCATGTTTGAGCGTGGCTTAAGCCTGCAGGCTCGGGCCTTTGTGATGACGAAGCTTGCGAGCAAGAAGACCTAGTATGTGGGTCATTACTCCTCAAGGACTTGGCGATCTAGACGCATCGCTAAATGCCGCTCTTACACTTGCGAACGGTGCTGCGGTCTACGCGATGTCCCCGGCCGAGCGCGCGGCATTACATACGGTCTACCAGCTATACGACGCTTGCCTCGGTCAACCGCATTTGGACCTTACTCCAAACGTGCTCGATACCGCTCGTCCCTACATGCGCTCGGCATACGATCAGGTCCAAATCGGTGGGCGCCTGGCAACGCTCCGTGAGCGACTCTTGGCTTCGACGGATCAGTGCCCCTATTGCGGTTTTGGGGAACCGCGCGACCTGGATCATTACCTACCTCGCAGCGTATTTGGTGAACTCGCGATATACCCTCGCAATTTGATTCCAAGCTGCAGTCCATGCAACAATGCAAAGAGAACGGTAGTTCCTGGTTTGGATCCAGCGCACGGCCCTGGATTGATACACGCGTACTTTCAAGATTTGCCCGATATCGAGTTTCTCAAGGCGCAGATAACCTTCGAAGGTGGTGCGCTAGGAGTACGATTTCGGATCGACAGCCCGGATTTAGAGGCGGATCTCGCTGCCAAGCTCGAATTTCAACTTGATCGACTTAAGCTAAATGAGCGTTTCCGCGGCCAGATCAATAAATTCCTCTCAGAGCAGCGTACCGCTATGCGCATGTTTAACGAGATAGGTCCCGAACTGTTCGCACAATACCTTGGACGCTGCGCAAATAGTCTGTCCGGGTCATTCGGGCGGAACGATTGGCGGGTTGCTCTGTTGCGTGCGCTATCCGAACACCAGGAATTCTGCACTGCGCCAGATCTGTATATTGGAGTGTGAGTTTCTCATTGTCGTATGACGCATCCGGCTAGGTTGCTACAACTCACGTGCGGCATTCTTCATCCGCTCCAGATGGTCCAGACAGATTTGTTCTGCACACATCTGAAGCTCCGCCGTCCGCTCGCCCAACCAGACAAGCGCTTCCTCGGTTATCACGTAGTGCTCGGAGTACCGAGCTTTGACATAGGCCTCGTTTAGGTTGTTGAACCAGGCGCGATACCGCTGCTGATCACGCGGCCAAGCCCCCGACAACCGGCGGTCTTGGTCCTCAGCCAAGGACCTCAAAAAGCTCAGCTTGTGGGATGGCGGACTATAGTTGGTGAGGACCAGAAGCAATGTGGAGTAAGTATGCTCGATAGCCTGATGCAGAAGGAAAGCGCTTTCCCGGATCATGCCGTCTAAAAGAGCCGTGGCTGACAGCCGACGGAAGTTTGTCGACATGGGCATGCGATTGTGAAAATGCGCCAGCGCGAATTTGAGCGCATCCCGTGAACTCTGGGGCTTGGGCTCGGACAAGGGCTCATCGTCGAGTTCGTAGAGGACAATGCCCTCGCGGCGGATGTCGGTGAAAAAGTACTGCCCTTGGCGCAGCGCCGTGTTCACGAACCGGCGGCTGTGTACGATGAAGCTCGTTGGCGTCTTGATGGCGCGCTCGCGGTCGAGCCGATCCTTCGCCTTGTACCAATAGGCGAAATCGGAAAGCTTGTTGTTATTGACGATCACCAGCAGATCGAAATCGCTGCGATAGCCCTTCATCGTCAGTGGCTCGTCGACCCAGTCGCCGCGGGCGTAGGAGCCGAACAGGATGATCTTCAGAATGCGGCCGCTCTTCTTCCAGTCCGCGCTGCTCTCGGCCAGCGCGTCCTCGAATTCGGCATGCAGGATTTCGACCACGCGGGCCAGTTCCTCCTGCTTGTGCTCCGGCAAATGATCGATGCTGGTTTTCATCCTGGTCGGTTCAAATCTGGTGAACGCAGGAGCGCGTCGAAGGGCTCGTTATAGCAGGCTTGGCCATATGCGAAAGGGTGCCGATGCGGGCTGCGAGCAATTGATTCTGTTGGTTTATGTCACTTTATGCGTCGTGTGATTTTCCAGTGCGTTGGCGGCGATCAGGGGCAGGTCCTTGGCGCTGATTCTCTCCACCATTGTGACCAATGTCATCAGGTGATCGCTCAGGAACGTGTCGAACTTTGCCAATGCCGGTTGCGCCAGTCGTGCGGCAAGTTCTTCTCCGTCTGGCGCCGGCGAACCAGCTATGTCCTGCAGAGTTTCGATGGCTTTCTCTGTCTCACATTCCTGGAGCTCAATGGCATGGCCGAAATGCGATGCTTTGAACTCGCGGGCCAGCAATGCCAGGGTTAGGGTCTGCAGCTTCCTGGTTCCGACCCAGGGGAAAATCAGGGCCCCCTCCCCATGCGCTATGATTGAACGGCTATCCAGCTGCAGGTCCAGGAAAGAACCGCGCGCCTCATCCAGCAGGCGGTTGGCTGCAGGATCGAGATAGGGGTAGGCCTCATCGGATGCGAGAACCGTGCGCATCGTTGCCACTACGTGATCGTGGATGGCCGCCCCCTTGCCATTGAAATGCGGCGGCTTTCCCGCCCGTGTCGGCTTGACCATGATAACCCGAGCGCGATCATCAATTTCGATGACTTGCCAGCGGCTCCCGGCAAAGATGATCGTTTCGCCGCGTGCAATCGGAGAGCTCAGCGGATAGGTGCCGAGCGTTCGTGCATCGTGAATGATCCGATATTCCCGTTCAGTGGCGAATACTGCGTAGAATTCGTACGATTCCGTGATCTTTTCTCCGGTCTCTCCGATCATGAGCAAGCCTTCCGGGGACTGCTCTATCAAGCGGTTTTCAGGCGTGGCCATGCACCGAAGCAATTCGGCAAACAGTGTTCTGTCCACCGCTCGGAAGGGGCCACGCTCGCACAACAGTTTCCAGGCGACCGTCGGGCTTGCGCCCCCGGTCTGCACGATCAATGCCATCACTTGATGGATGAGCGTTGAAAGATGCAGCCCAGCTGGCAATGGCGGCTCGCACCATCCCGCCCGCAGACACTCCACCATCGCGATCGACTGAACCAGATCCAGGCGAAGCCGGTCGATTGGGTGTCGTCCCATACCGATCGGAGGCTCGATGAGGAACATGCGCAGCGTTGCGGGCTTTCCGGCCCTGCGGCCGGATCGGCCGAGGCGCTGGCGCAGTGACGCGACCGAAAAACCTGGCCCGATCTGCGCGATTGTCTCAACCTCGCCAATGTCGATTCCGAGTTCCAGGGTGGTGGTCGCGACCGCTGTGGTCGGGCGCGGATCGTCTCGAAGCCGCGCTTCGACCTCCTCGCGCATGGCTCTTGCCAGATTGCCATGATGCGGGAAGAACTCATTTGGAAAGCTCGCTTCGTCGCACATCGAACGCAGCATGTCGGCATAGACCTCGACATTGGCGCGAGATCCGGCAAACAGCAGATTGCTCTGGCCGCGCAGCAGACGAAACAAGTCGGACGCAAGCGCCGCTGGGACAGTCGATTGTTCGAAAGGTTCGGTCGACTTTTCGGGCGGATCGCCATCGTCTGGCGTGACCGTGAGATCGCCCGGGGCGGTGCCGTGCAGCAGATAGCCGCGTATCTGCAAGCGGACCCCGTTCCCCTCGTCCTCGCCTTCCACGATCGTGACGCAGGCGCCCTTGCCGGGCCGCAGTGCCTCGGCAGCCAGGCTCATGTCGCCAAGTGTTGCTGAAAGCCCAATTCGATCGATGCGGTCTCGCGCGGTCGCCACTTCGATCCTGTTCAGGATCGACTGCAGCTGCATGCCTCGCTCGGTGCCGATGAAGGCATGCAACTCATCGATGACGACAGCATCGAGGCGCGAAAACATTTGCGCAACCTCACCGCCTCTGCGCACGAGCAGCGCTTCGAGCGATTCCGGAGTGATCAGCACGATACCCGAAGGTCGTTTTCGCGCGCGGGTTTTGGCGTCCGCCGAGACGTCGCCATGCCATTTGTGCAGGAGGACGCCGCTGCCTTCGCACAGGCTTTCCAGCCGCCGGTGCTGATCGTTGATCAGCGCCTTCAACGGGCTGACATAGAGGATGGCGAACCCATCGGCGCTGCCTGCGTGTTCGGCATACCGGGTCAACAACGGCAAGAAGGCGGCTTCGGTCTTGCCGGCGGCAGTGCGTGCGGAGATCACGACATCGCCACCCGCGAGGATGGCGGGGATAGCTTTTTCCTGGACATCCCGTAGCGACGGCCATTTCCGCTGCCATATCCAGCGCCTGACCGGCTCGGAAAGCGTGTCAAATGCGGAGGGTTGCAAGCTCGTCGTCCGCTCCCCCTTCGACGTCGTCGATGGGCTGGTCGCCTGCACCGCCTCGATCTTCCGCGACGTCCACTGCGCCGAGCATGTCCTTCCAATCGGTGCCGGGGTTTTGCTGGAGAATCGCGAGCAGATCGACGAAGGCTTTCACCGTGTTGCGCGGGGTCCGAAAGTAAGCCTCGCCGATCCGGTTGGCGCAATGGTCCATGAAGGCGTGGAGTGCGGCGTCTGGTACGAGCCATTTTTCCTGATCGCCCGCCGCGAAGACGTCACGTAGCCTTTCCAGGAGATGGTAGAGCTCCTCCGGCGTCAGGTTCGGCAGATTGACCACCGGGCCGGAATAGTCGGCCAGGCCATTGCCGGCAAAACTGTTTCCCGCAAGGCGGGACTGCAAGGCCTCGTAAGAGTAAAGGCCGCGCCGCGTGTCGAGCAGGAATTCCGGTGTGCCGCCCAGAATGAAACCGATACCCTGCGTTGTGCCCTGCAGGACATCGTTGAAGATGCGCAGGATCTGCTCGTAATTCTGTTTGCGGGCCTGGGCGCTCTGCAGCTTGTAGAGATTGACGAGTTCGTCGAGGCAGACCAACAGGCCGCCAAAACCAGCGAGCCTTGTGAAACGGGCGAGCAATCTCAGGCCATCATAGAAGGACGCGTCGTCGATGATGGTACGCACGCCCAGATCGCCTCGCGCCTCTGTCTTGGTCGTGTATTCGCCGCGTAACCAACGCAGCGCAGCGTCCTGCAAATTGCTGTTTCCCTCCTCGTAGCCCCGCGCATAGGCAACGATGACGGTTGCGAAATCATAGCCGCCGACCATCTCGCGAAGATCGCCAAGGCCTTCCTTGATGGCGATTTCAATGGTCGTCCCGCTCGAGGAAGCGCGTTCGGATGCTTTTTGTATGTAGCTCTCCAGAATGTTTCTGAGCGCGCCTCCGTCCGGAGCGGTACGGGTCGCAAGACTGGTGGCGAGCTCGGCATAGAGCGTACGCGCCTGCCCGCCGGTGGCGTGGATGCGGCGATCCGGAGAAAGGTCGGCCTGGCAGACGGCAAGCTTGCGCTGAAGTGCGATCTGCCTGATGAGAAACAGGAAGAAGGTCTTGCCGGCACCATAGGCGCCGATGACGAGACGGATGCTCGACCCGCCGTTGCCGATGCGCTCTATGTCCTGGATCAGCGCTTCGATCTCGCGCTGGCGTCCCACCTGAATATGCTGGAGACCGATGCGCGGCACGACACCGGCACGCAAGGCGCTGATAATGGTGTCTCGATCTCTCGGTTTGATAGGTGGAGGTTTTGTCGTCATGCTGACATTCCTTCGACAGAGACGGTAAGCGACGGAGATTGTGGGGTAGCCTCGGAAAACAGGCTGGCGTTGACGATGACGGGGCCCTCGCCATCCAGGACCAGTTCGTCGAAGCGGTCGAGCGACCAATCGTTTAGCGCTTGCTTCGCCGCGCCGGGCATCAGATCGGCACCGCGCACCAAACGCTCAAAATCCGAAGCCGTCCAGGTTTCCTGCTCGATCAGTTGCGACAGAAGCCACGCATAGCGTCGCTCCAGCCCGTCGAAGCGCGCATCCCCATTGGACGTCTCGATTTCCACGATCGCGGGCTGAAGTTCGATCGGCGGCTCTGCTTCGTCCACGAAGATATCGGCAAGGACGCTGGACGTTGTCCGGGTTTCGCGTCGGATCGCTTCGAGACGAGAGATGTCGACACGCGTCGCAGGCGCTTTAGGAGGCGCCGGCGACACCGGAATGCCCGGCGGCTGGATCCCGGCGGGGATAACAAAGGGAATATCGTCGCTTCCGTCGCGCGACCTGTTCTGCGGCGCGACACTCCCCTGCAGTCGCGAATATAGCGAGTTTTGGTCCAGATCCATCTGTCTGAACAGCTTCTCTAGCTGCGACACTTCTCGTGGGTGGAGGGTCCCGTCTGCCGCAGCCACTGCCACCAATTCATCGGCGAGGTCTTCCCGCCGGTCTGCTGGCACGTCGCCTATGCGTTTGGTCCAATCCACTACGCGGCTGGCATCGGCGGCGCAGACCTTGATCTCGGCTTTGAGGCGTACGCGTTCGTCCCTCGACAGGCCGGGTGCTCCGTCGACCTTGTCGAAGAGCCTGCGTTCTTCCAAGGGGTGGAGCAGACCGTCAGCGAAGGCAATCACCATGCCGAGCATGATTGACAGTTGCATGGGGCGGTAATGCTGGCTCGGTTCGGGATCAGCTTCACGTTCCAGGCCAAAGACCATCACCAGTTCGTCTGGTTTTGCGGACTTCAGGGAAAAGGAGGGGTCGGCGGTATGACCATAGCCAAAGGCTGCCAGAATTGCGGACAATTCCTTCTGCTTTGCCCGTGCGGAAATTTTGTTGGGCTCCATCCCGGCCAACTCGGCGAGCTGTTGGATCGATATCAGCCCATCATCATTCGACAGTTCTCGCAGCCGCCTCAACGGCTGACCAGGAAGCTCTTCACCGTTCTTCACACGCAGACCCGAGGGCAGCTGAGCCACAGCGGCAAGGCTAGGCCTCAGTCCTTCCGAACGGCCGAGCATGCGACTGTAGTCGTCGAGCCGATCCGTGCAGTCGTCGAAGATGCGTCGTGCACCGCTTATCGGTTCGCTTCGGTTTGTGATGTCCGGCAGGTCACCGCCAAAGGGGCGAATTGCAAGATCGAACGTCGCGCTGCAGGCACGGTAGTTGACCTTCAGTTTCCGCACTCCGGCGGCCGGAACGCGCACGCCATTTGGATATTGCTTCTCCACCGCTTCCGCGAACAGCTCTCGTAAGAGACTCTGTGCCCGTCGTGCCGGCGTTCGCACCCTCGTTTCGGGGTCGGCAAGGACGTAGGCCAACAAAAGGTCCGGCTCGATCGCGTCTCCGCTGCGCACCCGCATCCCCAGGGCGACCTTCAGCATTATCGGGATCTCGTAGCTATTTTCCTCGACCTCCAGATCAAACTTTTCCGGCAACTGAGCCGATTTTAGCTGGAATGCCGAAAGCAACTCACCAGCATAACGCTTGAACGAACCATTCCCTCCATACACCTGCAATAGCCGGCAAACCTCGGCTACGACACCGTCGGCGTCGGGTGGGCTTTCCTCCAACATGAGGCGGCGTTCGAGACCGTAGAAATAGAGGAACACGTATCCGATATAGGCATCGGGATCGGATCGCGATCCGGCAAGCCAGTCCAGATAGGATTTTCGCGCCGGGGGCGAAATGCTCGAATAGGACGGCCAGTAGCCCATGGTCTGACCCAGCGGATCGCCGTGAGTGGCGACGGTCAATCTCGGGTCGATCAGGCAGTTCTCCGGGTCGGTTGAACTGCCCTGCCTCGGCAGGTGCTCACCTACATAGATCATGCCACCGCGAATGCTATGGCTTCCCACTTTTGCTGATGTATTCGCAGGAATCCAATGTGCCGACTGGCGCGGGCCGGGGCTCGCTTGCACTGCGGGTGGCCGGTCGAACCACCGCGGCTGGCCCGTCTGGGCCGTGTTGGGAACAAGAATCGGGCCGCGCTGCCGAATGAAATCCGAAACCTGAGCATTGTGCGATGCGTGCGATCCCCCGGTTGTGGTCGTTACCGGAACGACCTTGGGGGGTTCAATGCTTTGCCAACCCGTTTTTGCGGGCGCGGCCGGCTGCCTGGCTGAAGGATTGGCCCCTGATTTGGGCCGTCGGACCGCTCCTCTATGACGGATGAAATCGTGGACCGCGGCGTTGTGTACCGCAAGAGAAGCAGCAATATCCGCCGGAAGGACCGACTTTTGGTCGACGGGCTGCCTTCCAACAGCACTGTCAGCTGGAACGATGCGATCGGTCGGGACATGGAGACGATGCCTATCTGTTCTGGCCGGCCGGTTGAGAGTGCGCTCAGGTTCGCTGCGCTTGCTTTCGGATGCCGTTGGAACCGACTCCGCGGCTGAACTTCTTCGGCGTCTCCGCAGGAAGAAAAACGCGGCTGCGACCCCTAGCAGGCCCAAAAAGATTAAACGCGGCGTTGGGGTGGTTGGCACCTCTCTGGCCTTGTTGGGGTCCGGACCCAAACGATCGGATTTGGCTGACGCCCCCTCGGTGTGCGCCGGCAAAGGCGGCGCTTGGTCGACATCGCTACCAGCTTGCCCGGCTACCCCGTTACTTGTCTGTGGAGCTGTCTTCGTCGGAACATCAGGCTGCTCCAAAGGCGACGGGTGCGCATCCGTGGCTATGGGCGTCAACGGGCCACGCGTCACCTGTGGTTGCGGGAAAAGTGCGGCTGACGTCACTTCGTCCAAAGTGCCGGTCTGAGGAAGATTGCTCGCTTTCTGGAAAGCCTTGAGCGCACTGATGGACCGACGTCCCCAAATTCCGTCCGCGGTCCCGAGATCGTACCCATGTTCGACAAGGGCCTGTTGAACCTGTCGCGCAGAATATCGGGAATCCTGGGCAGTTGCGGTGCCCGCAACACTTAGCACTGTCGCCAAGGCGACAGCCACCGTCCAATAGAATGGCAACCTCATCCCGTTTGCCCCGCCCTCCGGTTTTGAGCATAGCTGGGATGAGTTCTTTTGAGAACTCGCGCAGCTATATTTCCATTTCGAACAGAAGCGGCTGTTCAACAGCACATTGTGGCCGTCGACTTGCCTGATCGTCGAAGTGGCCCCTTGAGCTTCCACAGGGGCTGACCTTTGCGGACGATTGATCCCGCGCCAACGCCGCCGCCGTCGGGGATGGTCCAGGCCAGGGGTGATGTCGTCTAAGGGAGGGTCGCATCCGGATCGGGCTGCCGGAGCTGAAATGGGATTGACGGCACTTCTGGGTTTATCCGCAGTCGATCAGAACGATGAAGGCGAATTTGCCTTTGTAATGTCGGAAAGAGATGTGGATTGTAGAAAGAAACGCACTATTTGTCTCGCTGGCGGTATGGGGAAATCAAATTCGGTCAATTCGTCCGATACTATTAGAGGAAAACTATATGACCACTGCTCCCGAACAAGACGGCCACCTTGATACCGTGTCGATAGCGGCTGACATCGTCGCCGCCTATGTGTCGAACAATCCACTGCCGGTCGGCGAGTTGCCGAAGCTGATTGGTGATATCCATGCCGCTCTGCGAGGAATCGGCACGCCCGTGACCGAACCTGTGGTCAAGCAGGAACCGGCAGTATCGATCAGGAAGTCGGTGACGCCGGACTTCATCATCTGCCTGGAAGACGGAAAGAAATTCAAATCTCTGAAGCGGCATCTTCAGCATTTTAACCTCACCCCCGACGAATATCGGCAG
The DNA here is from genome assembly GCF_001425625.1 of Mesorhizobium sp. Root102. Classification (GTDB taxonomy): domain Bacteria; phylum Pseudomonadota; class Alphaproteobacteria; order Rhizobiales; family Rhizobiaceae; genus Mesorhizobium. Next base: position 104,843 of record NZ_LMCP01000007.1, read on the forward strand.
AAGTGGAACCTGCCGGCCGATTACCCAATGGTCGCGCCGAACTACGCGGCCACTCGGTCGGCCCTGGCGAAGTCGATAGGGCTCGGGCGTAAGCCGGCGGTGCCCACACCCGCCGCAGCAGAAAAACCAAAACGAGTTGCTCGCGCGGCAGCAGCAAGCACACCTGCACCGTCGATCAAGTCGCCGCTGAAGAAGGCGCGCAAAACAACCGCTAAAGCCTGACGCGGTGCTCTGACAGAGGTGCCAGGGCTGTGGTGATCTGAACTTGGCCAGGCCCCGCCGCGCGGCGGGGCTTGGTTGTACTGCCCTCGGCCTTGTTGCGCTCGACCCAGCGCGTCACGATCTTGACCGACAGGCCTTACACCCGCGCCGCATAGGCTTTGGAAAACCGCCCTCTATCATCGCCAACGCCATCTCGTCTCGACGCAGCGGCGTGTGACGGGGCAATCTTGTGGATGTTCATTCGGCCCCCCAATGAGTGCTAAAGCCTGGTCACTCCAGTCGCGTCAGTCCGGTCCGAATCGACAACCTTCTGAAAGCTCACAACTAGGCCTGCTTGTGTCCAGGCAGGCGTAGCCAGAGCAGTTCGAATCTCAGGCGGTCAGAAAGCTTCCGTTGGGCCGGATGTAAGAAATCGCACGGAAGCGCGACTATCTGAATATGCCCATGGCTTGTCCGACGAACACACTTGAGCCGGAACTGTCCGAAGATGCCGACCAGCGATACATGCAGGCCGTCGAACTTCTCGGTGGCGCGCTTGCGCGGCTGGCAGCTGGCTACGAAGCAGATTGTGCCGAACGGCAGGATTTGCTGCAGAACATCCACCTCCAACTCTGGCGCAGCCTGACGTCGTTCGATGGACGGTGCTCGCTCCGAACATGGGCCTACCGCGTCGCCCACAATGTCGCCGCCGACCATGTTGCGAGGGCCAGGCGCTGGACTCATACAGTCGGTCTCGATGATTTTGAGGATCACGATCCCGTTGATCCGAAGCCATCACCCGAAACGGAACTGGCCGAACGGCAGGCGCTTTCGCGGGTACATGCGATCCTCCAGCGTCTAGGGCCGATCGATCGGCAGGTGATGATCCTCTACCTCGAAGACGAAAGCGCGGCGACCATCGCCGAAGTCTCGGGGCTTTCGGCCGGTGCTGTCGCAACCCGCATTCATCGCGTCAAGCGCCTCATAGCTGATCGCTTCAAGATGGGAGCAGCCCGATGAACGACAAATCCGCTCCCGGCAGCGACGCTCGATATCACTGGAAGGAACAGTCCATGACTACGACAACCATCACTCTCGACGAGATAAGGGAACGCGAGCGGCAGCTCACCCGGACGACGACTGGCCGAAACACGCTCGAATATCTGGCCGGAGGCACGGCGGCGCTGTTTCTCCTGTTCATGGCCGTGTTTACCTTCATCAAGGGCGATTCCGCCATCGACATGCTGATTGCCTCGGGCTTTGCAGCTTTGGTGATCGGCATGGTGCTGGCAGGTCTCCAGCTTTTCACTCGAAGTCGTCGCAGCAAGGGCGACAGCGACGTGGCCGCCACCGGCGTCGACCATTTGAGGCGACGCTTGGAGCATGAGCGTGTCCTGCACCAGTCGGCCTGGCTCTGGTATGTTGGGCCACTGCTGCCTGGCTTCGTCATTATCTACGGCGGCATCTTCCTCGCGGGCAACGTGTCCTTCGCGTTCACCGCGGGCGGACTGACATTCGCCTTCCTGCTCTTCGTCGCCATCATCAATCGGCGCGCGGCTGCAAAACTCGAACACGAAATCGGGGATTTGCGCCGACATGTGGAATAGCGTGCGAAAGGCCAACACGCGCAGCTCGCCGTAGGTCCAAGGAGAGTCGTCCTGGCGAGAAAGTCATAGGTTCGCGGTCGTCAGGAGATCCTTGTTGACGCCTTGCGGAGCGCAGAAGCGCGTGGTTCACGCTGCCCGATCACTTGGCGCCGACGCTCCGGCACCAGTCTTCAAGTACAGTCGCAACCGAGGCATCAGGATCACCGTCAGGCTTGAACGCCCACCAGATGAAGGCTCCCTGCCAAACGCTAGCCATCTGCCATCCAAGCCGCTCGGCGAGCGCAGTGTGGTTCGTCAACCGCCTGCCCAAGGACTTGGCGAGATATTTGCCCCACGCGGAACCACGGGCCCGAAGCGTCGGATTTCGCAAATCTTCTCGCAATAGGAGCAGTCCGTCAGTGAGGTTGTACTCGGCCCCATGACCGGGCATGAGCCGCATCAGCATCGAGATGGCACCTGCCGGACTGATAGCAGCCTCCGCATCGGCTGCGGCGGTAACCGCGTCGAGACGATCCCAAGCGTGCAACAAGACGGCCTCGATCATCGCCTCGCGCGTGGCAAAACGTTGCACGAGCGTTGCGGCGGACAGCCCCACCGCCTTCGAAGCCTTGGAAAAACTCAGCCCATCCGGTCCCGCCGTCTCCAGGGCGGCCAAAAGCCTGTCAAGCACAACGCTATCCGAAATGGTCTTGATTCTGCCCATGGCGATATTTATAAACAACCATTCGTTTATGAACAAGCGGAGACGCAGCTAGTGGCCAAGATTCTCGGGTACATCGCAACCAGCCTCGACGGCTTTATCGCCACCGAAGAGGACAACCTTGAGTGGTTGTTCGAGTACAACGATCTCGACCTTGGCGAACACGATTACCGCAAGTTCATCACGCGCATCAGGACGGTTGTCATGGGGCGGGGCACCTATGATTTTCTCGCAAGGGAGGACTCTCCCTGGGCCTACGACGAACAGCGCGTTTTAGTCGTCACCTCCAAGTCAATTCCGACACCAAAGGGGCGCCTGGAGACGCGCGGCGACGTCGACGATCTCATTTCGGAGTTGCGAGGCCTCTCCGACGGAGATGTCTGGGTTCTTGGCGGAGGGAAATTGCAGATGGCCTTCATCGAGCGGTGCGCGCTAGACGAGATTGAGATCTATGTGATGCCGGAGCTCCTAGGCGGCGGAAGACCTCTTTTCCCCCCTGCAGGCTTTCGGACGAGCCTTCGTTTGCTTCAAGCCCGCAGCCTTGATCAAGGTTGCGTTCGCCTACATTACGCTTTCGACCATTCCTCTCGAAGCGAAGATATCGTGTCCGTTCAGTTTCGCGGCAGCTTGTGAATCTCCAGCCTTACCGGCCCGCCTCGATCGCAGCTGGTGCAAAAAAGCGCCCTCTCGACGGAGCTGAACAGCGCCCCTTTCCCATATCGCCGGATCAGCCCGGCCGGTTTCACCTCGGCATGATGCGAGCAGTGTTTGCACCAGGCTCGCAACGTGTGCCATTCGCGCAGATCTCCAAGGGAAACGTCCAGTCCTGCATGAATGCTGCCGTTGATGATCGTCTGAGGCGGGACCTTCACCTCACCCGGGGTGATGATCTTTTCCATGATGTGGCGGCTGTTGTAGTGGATCAGCAGCATTCCCGGCCGGCGTCGAATTGCGGCCTGCCAGGCCGCTTGGCTGACCATCGCATCCGGAGATCGGCATATGGTTTCGAGGTGCGTTTTTTCCTCGCGGTCCCAAACCTCGATCCGGAAATTGTCCTCCGCCGTCTCCACCATCTAAAGGCGCGCCTTGTGCCAGCCGCGAGAATAGCCGTTCGAGACTGCGGCCCGCGACAAGGCCAGTTCCCGTTCAAGGTCGATGTTCCTGGCAAGGACATCCAGCAAGGCAACCACGGCGTCACCGCCGGCTGCGGCGATGGCCTCATGTGCAACCTTTTCCAATTCCGACATAGCTTCGCCGGCCGGCGCGTTCTGGCGCTTTCCCATAGCCCTTTCCTGCTCAGATGGCATTCAGGAATAAGGAACATATTCCTGTCTCGTCAAGGGGCACTCTTGACAGTTTGTTCTCTTTTCGTTCACTGTAGCTAACACAGGAGACAGACATGGATCTGCTATTGTCAGTTCCGGGCGCGTCGCCCGAGGAAATTTCACGCGGCATCGCTGCGGCGCAAGAGGCATTGGAACGCGCCGGCTTCACCGCGGAACAGGCAGCAGACGCGGCGTTCGCGGTCGAAGGTTGGGACATGAATGGTGCCCCGGAAGATGCATTGGACGACTGGGATTGCGTCGCCTCCGACGCTTGGGAACAAGCCAACATCGCGGCACTGGAAGCCTGTTGTGCCGGCTGGCCCGACGACCGCAGGCCGACCACGGTCAGCCTGGAGCTGCTGATCGAGCCCGAAACCCAACTTGCCGATCGTCCCAAGGCATTGGCAATGCTGCGCGAACGTGCCGAGGACGATAAACAGCGCGAGTTCGACGGATCGGACGGCATATTGGCCTGGAGAGTTGCAGCCGATCTCGAGAACAAGCCCGAAATGCGTGATCTCGTTACCGGCATTACGGTGGCGTTCACGGCCCTGAAGCTTGCGCACTTTTATCCCGATGAGCAGATCGAACCGAAGCGCCAAGCTGTGCACGACGCGATCAACGCGCTTGAGGCGGCGACGGAGAAGCCGACATCGCACTGACGCCCAGGAGAGATGATGTCCGACCATGTCCTGCCTGGCCAGAAGAAGCCAAAGCTGATTGTCGTCGTTGCATTTGATCGCGGCGACGAGGGCGATCTGTTTGCCGCCTACGGCCCGACGGATCAGCAAAGCGAGGAACGCGCAGTTCGTACAGCCAAGGCGTTGGCTTCCAGACATGTCGGCGTCATCGCATGGAGCCGTGATGCCGATCCGGCGCTTGGTGACTACGGTCCGCCTACAACGCTGTTTGTCAGCGGTGACGTACCCGACATGGAATAATCGTCGGGCTCCATGCCGTGCTACGCGCTTTCCGGACGCACCGTCTCCACCGCGAGCGATCCCGCCGGAAGCGGCCGCAAAAGCTCAGCCTCGGGCTTTGTCAGGTTGATCCAGGCGGCCCAATTCTGCGGCTGAAGCACCACGACCTGCCGATTGTGGTACGGCGCGACATCCGGCCCAGGATCGGTCGTCAGCATGGTGAAGGTCGGCGGCTTGTTGCCGACGGCTTCGCGCCAAAGCCCTGCGATGGCCATGAATGAAGCGCCGTTGAGTGTGAAGCGATGTTTGGCCTTCGGATATTTCGTGCCAGTGAATTCGAAGAACCCGGACGCCGGTATAAGACAGCGATTGCTGCTGCCGAATTGCCGCCCTTCGGAGCGGAAGTTGAACACCGGCCCGCCTTTCGGTCCGGCCGGCGGAAATCCGAACGTCATCGATGCCAGTTCGATCGCATCCCCGGCGGCGCGCATTATTGGCGCCGGGTCGTTGATACGGACGTCATCCGCCTGGGGCAAATCGAGTTCGGTTTGGTGCGATGGAATCTTGAGCGCAAGCGACGCCATCATCCTGCAATATTCAGCCCAGGCGATATGCTGCTCATAGTCGTTGCACACATGGAGACTCCAGATCCAACTATCCGTTCATAGAACGGCAAACGGATGCGCTATGAAAATCCCCAGACGCCCCACCGTCGGCTCATCCTATCTATCGAATCTCGGCACTTTGAGAGCCAACTTGGGCAGATCCTGTCTGGCTTTCCAGCACTCGAGTCTCACAATGCGCAATTCGACATGTGACTACTCCGCCCTGACGGCGGCCAACAGACTTGACTGCGCAACACGCGCCACCGCGATCGTGTCGGTGGCCTGGGCGTCCACCTTGACCATCATCCAGCATGCGGACCGCCGTGGCGGGGACAGTCGGTCCCGCGTCCCGGCCTTCGGCCGTCGCTATGCTGACGCTCCTTCGGCTGTCCTGTTTACCGCCACGACGGGGGCGAATTTCCTCCATCCCGCACGCGAGGCTTGTCCGACGTTGCGGACGCGCGCGGGATTCCGGTTTATACGCCCTTTATCCCTTGAAACGCCGGCTGCCGCCCGGCGCGTGATTTGTTCGTTGCCATGTCGATCGGAAAGCCGTTCGAACCGGGCGCGCTCAACACGTGAGCTCGATTCCGGGATTTGTTGTTACGGCTGGGTTGTTCTGGCATGCTGGCGCGGGATTCGACTTACCGCCAGTCCGTCTTGATGGCAGCCGAAAGACCTAAGCTGCGCATATGAAGCCATTGATCGTCATCTGCTCGCAGGATGCGGAGTTCTATCTGCTTCTCAGTCACATTCTGGAGGTTGACGGCTTCGCCAGCACGCTAGCCAGCTCCATCGACGAGACGCTGATGCTTGCCGCGAAGAAGGCAGTCGAGGTCGTCGTGCTGGACTGTCGGGCGGACAATCAGTTGGCGGAGGGAAGCGCCAGACTTAAGCAGGATGCCCGCACAGCCGCCCTTCCCTGTGTCGCTCTGGTTTCGCCCGGCGCGGAGCTCCAGCACATCCAGCTGTTGCGGTCTGGCGTCGACGAGCTCTTTGTCAGGCCATTTGCGCCGGCCAAGTTGCTTGCGTATCTGCGCGACAGGCTCGGCGCAGGACAGCGATCCCAGCGAGGCAAGTCGCTTGCATACAGCGATGTCGAAATGCAGATCGACACGCATCGTGTGCGCTGCGCCGGCAGGGAAATTGTGCTGGGACCAATCGAGTTCAAATTGCTGCGTCACTTGCTTGAAAACCCCGAGAAGGTCATCAGCCGCAATGAGCTGATCGAGGTGGCCTGGCCAAACAGCGCCGGTGTCGTTGCGCGCATGGTCGATGTTCACATCAGCCAGCTGCGCAAGTTGCTCAAGCAATCCTCGCACAGCGCCGCTATTCGCACCGTCAGGCTCGCGGGGTATGCGTTGGAACATAGGTCGGGCTGAATGTTTCAGCAGACGGATCGAGCAGTCCTGGCGTCTTGACGATATCAGCCGTTCGACTGCTTTTGGACCTGTTCCTTTGAGCCGTTACATTTGTGACGATTGCGTAGGGCATATGCGCTGCGTGTGTTGCCTGCGTAATTGTCGTGAGACAAAAGATTATTACTTTGATTGTTGCTTAAGATATCGCCTCCTGCGAAAGTATTGTCTGGATTATACAAGAGAATACTAAAGTATATAGCGGGAGGATTTGGGCATGCCTATTGGTGCGGGGTACGCCGAGGCCATCGGCCACCACGGCGAACTGGTTCAAGGCCTCTTTGAAGACGACGGCGCCCAGATGAGGCGTGCTCTGGTTTCGCTGCCTTGCCGTCAGCTGAGATCCAAAGCCAGGTTCACCGCCAACAACAGCGACCAGCTGCGTGTCATACCGGCCTCGCGGGAGAAGGCCCGACGCGCGGCCGAGTTGACCGTCAACGCATTCGGCCGCTCGGGCATCGGTGCCGATCTCCAGATAGACAGCAACATCCCCTTAAGCCGCGGCATGGGGTCGTCGACCGCGGACGTCCTGGCGAGCATTTTGGCCGTCCTGGATTGGTTGGGTATAGAGGCCGCGTCGGACGATGTGATGCAGATTGCGGTCAGCGCCGAAACTGCTTGTGACTCTACCTTGTTCAGACAGCAGGCGGTGCTGTTTGCACACCGTGACGGTGTCGTCATGGAGTCCTTTCGCCGGCCTCTGCCGCCAATCGACTTTATCAGCATCGATACAACGCCTGGCGCAACGGTCGATACGCTTGACTTTGAGCCGGCGCGTTATGACCAGCTTGAGATAGAGACCTTTCGCCCCCTGCGCGGCCTGTTGCGAACAGCCATCAAGAATGCTGACGCGCGGATGCTGGGCAGGGTTGCCACGGCCAGCGCCCGGATCAACGAACGATTTCTGCCAAAACCACGGCTGGCTGAGATCGAAACGATCGGTGCCCGTTTCGATGCCATCGGCTTCCAGGTTGCTCACAGCGGCACGGTGGTCGGGCTGATGTTCGATGCGTCGGACCTGAAAGCACCCGTGAACATCGAGCGCGCAACGGCTGCGTTGAGACAGTCTGGCTTCGAGCCGGCAATCTTTCGTCACTGACAGTTTTGGTCCTCAGGAGAAAGCCCATGTCGACGCGTGCCTTGATGCGCAAGCTGGAAGATTTCGAAGCTCCTCGCGTCGTTCCGCTGGGCGGAAATCTCTACGGCGCCAGCTTCTTTTTGATGAAGCTGCTGCCGGCCCGGTTCATGCTTGAGCGAGCTGCTGATCAGGGCCTGTTGAGGCCGGGGGCGACCATCTGTGAATCCTCGTCGGGAACCTTCGGCCTTGCCCTGGCGATGCTGGCTGTCCAACACGGATACAGGCTGATCCTCGTCAGCGACTGGGCGCTTGACCGCAATCTTCATCGACGTCTGATCGAGCTCGGCGCCGAAGTGACCATAGTCGATCGCCCTGCTCCGTCGGGCGGTCTTCAGCAAGCGCGTCTCGACCGTCTACAGGGGTATCTGCAAGACGTTTCCGGCAGCTACTGGCCGTCACAATATTACAACCCCGACAATCCGCTGTCTTACGGCAAGGTGGCCGAACAACTTGTCGACAGACTTGGCAGGGTGGACTGCCTGATCGGTCCGGTCGGATCGGGCGGGTCCATGAGCGGGACATCCCGCTATCTGCGCACTCTGTTTCCCGACCTCTATGCAATCGGCGTCGATACGCCGAACAGTGTCCTGTTCGGCCAGCCTAGCGGCAAACTCAACCTTAGCGGCCTTGGTGGAAATATTCTCCCCAGCAATGTCGACCATAGTCAGTTCGACGAGGTTCACTGGCTTGTTCCGGCAGAGGCATTCCACGCCACGCATGATCTTCATCGCCAACACGGACTCTTCATGGGCCCGACCAGCGGTGCCGCCTACCGGGTCGCCAAATGGTGGTCGCGCAACAATCCTGGAAAGACGGTGGTCGCGCTGTTTCCCGATGAGGGGCACCGATATGCCGAAACGGTCTACGACGAAGACTGGCTTGAGAAAATTGCCGGGTGGTCCGATCCGCCAAGGGCAAGCCCGTTCACAGTCAGCACGCCAATGGCACCGATGTCGGGATGGTCACGCTTTGCGTGGGATCGAAGATCTCTCGATGACGTGTTGGCGCATGCCAGCGATCAGCACGACACAGCCGCTGACCCAAGGGCCGATTCTGCGAGGTCGGGCGCCTAGGCGCGGCAGCGTCCCTTCAGGCCCCGTCGAACGGCGCGATCGACATTCTGCGAAGGGTTGAGTGGCCAATGTGTCGGTACCTGGGAAAGCGCTGCCAGAGCCAATCAGTCCCGCCAGTTTACGCGATGCTGTTTTCCATGCAGTGCGCGCGAAGCATGTACATCGTCCTGGTCTCCTGGTTTGTGCTGCAGATCACCGGTGATATCGCTTCCGTTGGCAAGGTCCTGATCTGCTGGCAATTGCTGACTTTCGCCGTCGGCCCGTTCATAGGACCGCTGATAGATCGGTCCCGTCGTCGCACGGTGTTTGCAATCGGCGAGACAATTCACGGCTCAGGTGTGGGATTTCTGGCCCTCACCGCCTGGATGTGGTCTCCAGACCAGCCCCCGATCGCTGTGCTCTACGCCACGGCATGCTTCGTCTCCGTCGGCTCCCTGCTGTCCTATCCCAGCAGCCAGGCCCTGCTGCAGCTGGCGGGCGCTCGATCGCTGATGCGGACCGTGTCCTTCGGCATTCTTTCCGGCCAGGTCGGCAACATCGTCGGTGCGGCAATCGGCGGGTTCTGTCTAGCGTCGGTGGGCGCGACCGGCAGCCTGACCATCTGCGCGCTGTCGTCCTTCGTGGCTGCCGTGTTCGCGAACCTTATCGGCAACGACGATCGCATTCTCCAAACGCAATCCGCCCCTCATATGCAGGATCTGCTTGCAGGCCTGGCGCGGACTGTAACCGACCCGCGTCTCAAAGTGGCGGGCTGCGCTTTGCTCATTGCCTATGCCTCGGCGCACGCGTCGAATGCTCTTCTGGCCGGCTTCGCGCGATACGAGCTGAAGCTGCCGCCCAACCAATATGGCTGGCTCGCGGCGATGTATTCGGGCGGTGGCTTGATTGGAAGCGTGGCCTTTGCCTGGCTTTCCGGCATGGCAGGCGAGAGGCTCCTGATCGCGGCCGGAACGGTGCTGCTCGCGTACGCGACGGCCGGCTTTTCCTCTGCTCAAAACGTGGTCCAGGCTTTGCTGTGGCAAGGTCTCATCGGTTTGTCCTTCACGATGGTTCGAACCGGGAGCGATGTGACGATCCTGAAGACCGTATCAGGCCAGATGGTTGGCCGTGTCCGGACCAATGTCGATGCCGGGATAGGGGTAATCGCGGTCGCAATCTACGTCCTGCCAAGTCTTCTGCCCGGTGTTCCTGCACGGCACATCTTTGTCGGTCTCGCTTGCCTGTTTGCCGGCGGAAGCTGCGCAATCCTTTGGATGCAATGGAGCAGGGCAATGCCCCCACCGTGTCGGCATGAATAGGTCGACGCGATTTGCCCAATCGCCGACCGGTCGATTTGAAGGAGGGATCAATTCATGAAGACGCGATCGAAGGATAACAGGATTTTGGGGATACCTCCCACCAGGCCCAACCTGGATGACATCGACCTGCGCCCGGTATCGATCTCCGATCGGGCCGCTATCAGGCGGTTGGTGCTCGACCCCGAACAGGAGCAGTTCGCCGGGTTCGTGGATGCCATCTTCGATGACCTGCAAAACAGTCGGCATCCAGATCTGGAGCACCCTTTCGCAATTGTCGCCCTCGGGATGAGGATAGGCTTCTTCATCCTGCGCGAGAAACAGGCCCTGCCCGACTGGGCGCCGCGCGGCGTGATCACCATGCACAGCTTTCGGATCTGCCGCACCCATCAAGGGAAAGGCTATGGGCGTGCGGCATCGGATCTGGCCATTGCCTGGGTGCGGCACAACAGGTCCGACGTCAGGCAACTGATGCTCGCGGTCAACACCCGCAATGTGCTCGCGAAAACGGTCTATCTCAAATCGGGGTTCATCGACACAGGAGCGATCTTTCGTGGTCCGATTGGCGACCAGCACATCCTGAGTTTTGAGATTCAGCGGTAGCGCGGTTACGAGAAATTCCGCCGACACAGCTTTCCCAAGTTGTTAAACCAGGTATACTAGGTATATCTGGTACGGAGGAACCCCATGCAATTTGCGACGGAGCAGCTGGCCGCCTTTGTCAGCGACATTCGCTACGAGCAGTTATCGGATTCGGTCGTCGAAAAGGCCGAACGCGCCATTCTCGACACGCTTGCAGCGCTCATCGGTGGCGTGCCAACCGACAATGCCAGGCTCTCACGCATGGCCGCGAGGGCTTGTTTCGGAGCCGGCTCGGCTCACGCCTGGTTTACCGAGGGTCGGCTGCATCCGCTTGGCGCCCTGTTTGCCAATTGCGCGGCGGCAAGTTCCCTCGACGTTGATGATGGTCACTGTCAAGCAGCAGGTCATCCGGGTGCCGCCATCGTTCCTGCAGTGCTGATGGAAGCGGCAAATCTTGGCAGTGATGGTCACGACGTACTGACCGCTACGGCGCTCGGTTATGACGTCGCGTTGCGCATCGCCGCCGCCCGCCGCTTCTCCGACACGATGAGCTTTGCCAGTGGCCAATGGACCGGGTTCGGCGTCGCGGCGGCCATTGGATGGCTGCGCGGGATGCGCGCGGATCAGCTCGCGCATGCAATCGCTATCGCCGGTGCGGAGGCACCGCAAAACTTGCCGCAGGGCGCTTGCCAGGCCAGTTCAGTCAAGGGCAGCAGCCCGTGGTCGACCGTTACGGCGCTGTTTGCGGCCGAACGAGCCGGCTGTGGCATGAGCGGTTCACTCGACATGCTGGATCGCGACCATGCCTACAACGTGCCAGCGATCACCGCCGAACTTGGAAGCCGCTGGCTGGTCAGCGAGACTTATCTCAAGCCCTATGCCTCTTGTCGCTATACGCATCCCGTTATCGACGCCGTGCTCGCGTTGGTTGAGGGCCGTGACCAGGGCGATCCGGTTGGCCGCATCGTGGTGGATATTTTTCCTGAAGCGCGAAAGCTTCCCAACGAGATCGCGCCGAAGTCGCTTGAGGGGGGACAGTTCTCCATCCCCTTTGCCGCCGCGCTGGCGGCGCTGCGAGGCGCGGAGGCGTTCCGGCCCTTGCGTCCTCATTCGCTTTCAGACGCAGCAGTGGTGGCACTCGCCGGGAACGTGGAAATTCGCTACCCCGACGAATATGCCGGCATCTTCCCGCAGCGCACGCCGGCGCGGGTGACAATGGTCGTCGACGGCCGTGAACGTACCGTTGAAGTGCCCCGTCCTCTTGGCGACGCCAACAATGCGATGAACCAGTCCGCAGTTGAAGACAAACTCCACGACCTGGGGCGCGACATTCTTTCGCGAGCCGAGCTCGAGAAACTGATCCAATCGGTCCCACTGCTCAGGCACGGGGAAATCGATCCGCTGCTCGCCTGCCTGTCGGCTTAGCCAGTCAAAGCGCATGCCTAGGGTGCTTCAGAGAAAGTTCGCCCAGTGGTTCTCCGCGACGATCGAGATTGGCAGTCCCTGGTCGCGCCATTCGGTAGCCCTGACGATCTTGTCGCCGAATGACGAATGTTTCCACGATTCAGTGGCGTAGGCGCCGATCACCAGGACCTCCGTCTTCTGGCTCAGACCTCCTGAGCGGCCACCCCGATCCACAATGGCCTGTTCGCAATGCTTTCGCTGACCAAAATTGAATGTGCCTGTGAAGCAATACAGCCTGTCGGCGAAGGTCAAAGTCGGGGCCGGATCGCACAGTGGCAGCGTTGTAGGCTTTAGCACCTCTCCGAGCTCGAAATCGCGGTTCGAGAAACTGTTCAGCGTATCCAGAAGTTCGGTGTGCTCATCGGCATCGAGCACGCCGTCGGCGAGGATATCATTGACCCGTCGGTACAAGGTTCGAATGATCGGCTGATTGCTGATCTCCGCATTCGCCGCCAGCCATTTCTGAAGGAACTCGACCTCTGCCTTGTTGATCGTCCCATCCGCGGCCAGGCCCCGTGCGAGCCCGATGAGTTCGTCAATCTGGCGAGACGAGATGCGGTCACCGCCGACGCGATTGTAAAATTTGTCGCTCATTTGCCGTCCCCGCCCTCCGAAATTCCTAGCAAAGCGATTCACAAGGAATGCCGTCCTTGTCCCGGTCGAGCTTTCCGCCCCACGGGCAGTTGCCGAGATACCATTGGGCTTCGTCGCATGAGCTTATTTGCGAGCACGTTCGCCGCGGTTGGCATGAATAGCCGCTCTGCGCGACTTTCCGGCGGCTGATGATGCCGAGCGGCTGGCTCGACGGCGCCGCGCCGTCTGCATGTGCCGCGCGCCATTCCCAGGGCGCCTGAAACGCTCCGGCCCACACCCCGACTTTCGCCGCCTCGGCCTTGGTTTGCTGCTGTGCATAGGCGCCGTGGCTGTAGCGGGGCCAATCAAGCGCCTGACCCTGCTCGACCATCCAGTCGGCTACGCTGGCGTCGTCCGCGCGCCGGCAGTCGCCGACGAACCGACCGTAGCGATCCCAAGAGACAAACGCGCAGTTGACGGGTTTGGAGACCGACAGGAAGCCATCCAGCGCTTCAGCCGATCGACGACCGCAAGGATACTCGAAGCCCTTGGCATCGGTGCAGTACTGGCGGCTTTCGGGCGCGTCGATGCCATTGAAACGGATGCGCTGTCCGTGCACTTCGATCGTATCGCCATCGATGACCGAAGCGACGCCGACAATCGGAGCCGCCGTCGATCCAGTCCAGTGGGCGAAGTTCAAGTTGGGGGCTCGATCGCTGTTCTCAAGGACGACCTGCGTCCCCAATGCTGCCGCTGCAGCCAGGGTGACGAAGATCAGGCGCTTCGGAATGCCTGCCAGTTGGCGCGCGCGCCGAAACTTGGCGCCGGTTCGTTTGCGCCATTGGTCAGACCGATTGTCGTATCGAGACCTAGTCAATCTGGTTCACTCGCAGCCAATGCCGTCGTGGTTGTCGTCGAGTTTGTTGGGATCGGTGCCAGTAACCGTCATCTTGGGCCGCGATCGCATTGTTTTCCTCCAAGCCAACGCCGCGGGCCTGGACGGCCGCAATGCGTTGTCCGTCGCCTTCAATATGTGTGTTTGGATCGAACGGATCGACGGTCTGCAAAAGCAAATTTGCAGTGTCACCAGCGACGAGTGTCACCGAATCGTAGTGGTTCAAGTAGGCGGCTGCGCAGCCGGACAATACACACGAAGAGACGTGCACACTCATGAAAGAATTCCCCAATCCCGGTGAGATCATGCGCCATTTGCATTTTGTTGTCGAATCCAGAAAAGGCCAAACCTTGCGTGAAAGCACATGCTTAAAATGCAGACGCGGAAGTGTTCGGCGCAAAGCTCGACGCGAAAATCCCGCCGCGCTCAAAGGGGAACCAAGGGAGATGTATCCCGCCGGTATCGATCCTGCACTCGTTGCGGTGCATGAATTTTAAACCAAAATCATTGCAAAGTGCAGCGCATTGTCCTAAGTGGAGGACGAAGGATTTGATGATGTCCGCATTGAACGAACTGAAAAAGCGGCTGCGGCCTGGACAGGTCTACCGGCGCAAGGATCTTGAGAAGTGGTCCTGCGCCGTCGATCGCCACCTGCATCAGCTTGTCGAGGAAGGACGGCTCGAGAAGGTGTCGGGCGGACTTTACATGGCTCCGCGTAGCACCCGTTTCGGGAAGGCTCCGGCTGCGCCGGAGAAGCTCGTCGAGACGTTCCTCAAGGACGATCGCTTTTTGATGGTCTCCCCCAACGCCTACAACAGCCTGGGGGTGGGCACGACCCAGCTCTACAATGAACCGGTGGTCTATAACCTCAAGCGGCACGGACGTTTTCAGCTAGGCGGCCGTTTCTACGACTTCCGCAAGAAGCCTTCTGTGCCTGCGAAACTGACCCAGGAAGTGTTGCTGGTCGACCTTCTCCAGAACCTTGATCGGCTTGCCGAGAACAAGGCCGAGGTGTTGCCTCGCGCCCTCAAGCGCGCTCGCGACATGAACCCGGCTTATCTGGCCAAGGCGGCGCGGGATTTCGGTTCGGTTCGCGCCGGGCGGCTGGTGAGCCAAGCGCTGGAAGCGGGCTGATCCGCATGCCGCTTCTACACGACCTCGGCGACTTCAGGGATCTAATCGCGGTGGTCGCCGCGGACATGAAGATAGATCCCGGCCTGGTCGAGAAGGACTATTGGATTATGCATGCCCTATGGGGCCTGCAGCAGCTCGGTTTCCGTTTCGAGCTCAAGGGTGGCACCTCGCTGTCGAAGGGATACCAGCTGATTCACCGGTTCTCCGAAGACATCGACATCCTGATCCATCCACAGAGTGCTCTGCCGGTCGGCAGAAATCACGACAAGCCGGCCCACATCGAACAGCGCCGGGGGTTCTTCGACGGCCTGGTTCCGCAACTGGGCATACCTGGGTTTTTGCGCGCCGAGCGTGATCAGGCCTTTGACGATCCCACAGGTCGGATGCGGGGTGCTGGAATTCGTCTGATCTATCCGGAGCTCAATCCCTTGCCCGCCGGGCTCAAGGCCGGCGTGCTGTTGGAAGCGGGCTTCGATCGGGTCGCACCCAATCAGGCTCGCCTCATCTCCTCATGGGCCTATGATCGTGCGGTCGCATCGGGCGTGCCGGACCTGGTCGACAACCGTGCCATCGATGTCCTGTGCTATGAACCCGGCTACACATTCGTGGAAAAGCTGCAGACCCTTTCCACCAAATTCCGGCAGCAGCAGGCCTCTGGGGAGATGCCCGTCAACTTCATGCGTCACTACTACGACGTCTCCTGTCTTTTGGAGGACGAAGGCGTCAAGGCCTTTATCGGCACCCCGGAATACCGCGAACACAAGGCCGATCGGTTCCGAGGCGGCGATGAGCCGGATCTGCGGCGCAACGAGGCCTTTCGTCTTAGCGATCCCGCGACCCGGCAGATTTACGCCGACGCCTACGAGCGAACCCGCGCGCTTTACTACAGAGACCGGCCTTCGCTCGACGCAATCCTGGCTCAGCTGGACGCTCATCTCGACCAATTGTGATCGCTTGAAGGTCGTCGCCGCTGGGCGACACGGGCAACCTCTAGCCAACCAAGGCAATCGGATGCGTGAACGGTTGGAACTCGGAAAACCCGCTCGACGTGCCGACAAGCACGACTGCAGCATCCGACGCAACCACGCCTTGGACGACAAGTTTTCGCAGGCCGCTCAGCGCTGCCGCGCTCGACAGCTCTAGATAGAGCCCACAACGCGCCAACCGCATTTGATCGTCGCGTGCTGCCTTATCCTCGATGACGACAGCCGATCCCTTGCACGACGCGAGTGCATCGAGCGCCTGATAAGTCACTGTCGCGCCGCCGATTGAGGTCAAGGCCGAGTGGCCTGGGAAGTTGGCGCGGTAATCCTCGCCGGCAAGCACTTTCGATATTCGCCCGAATGGCTCGACGGCATGGATGCGGGGGCGCTCTTTGACAAGCCCGGCTGTCTGCAAATCGCAATACCCACGCGCAATCCCCCACAGCAGGTCCGCTCGCGCTGTCGGGACGAGGATGTCGGTGCATGAGCCGGTGCCCAGCTCGTGAGAGATCTCGAAGGCGAGCGATCTGTAGCCATCCACGCCAAAGGGGTTGCTGCCAACTGGCGGAACGGAAAAATTGGTGGCTGGGTACCAGTCCCCTGCCCGCGCCCGATCGGCGAGCACCTGCCAACGGCGCTCGGGGGTTTCGGTGGCGAGCAAGGTCGCACCATGCATCTCGATAGCGCGGCGCCAGTTCGGGTTCATGTCGGGCGTGGTCACGATCACGCAATTCAACCCGGCGTGAGCCGCATAGGCAGCCAGCGATACGCCGGCATTGCCGCTTGAGGCGGCGGCAACCGTCGAAGCGCCGATGTCCAAGGCACGCTGAACGACGAACCTGCTCATGCGGTCTTTATGTGATCCACTCGGGTTGGCCCCCTCATTCTTGAGACAGAGCGTGCGAACGCCGATCTCCTTGGCTAACCCATCCAACGTGATGAGGGGCGTGTTGCCCTCGCCCAGCGTTGGGTGGTCAGGATAAACCTGCCAGTCAGCGAGGCACGTCATGGATGCGGGGAATTCCCGATATTCGATCGCAAGGCTCGCCGGCATGTGGTGGCTGAGACAGGCCGGACAGCCCTCGAAATAGTCCGCGATCGGAAAGACAGTCCGGCAACGTACACAGCGCAGGCCTGTCACATGGGGATTAAGCCTCGGAAGCGGTCTAGGCATGCAAAGCGCCACCTGGGCTGCTGGCGTCGATATCAGCCATGAGCTTGAAGAGACAGTCACCACGATCGGTGAGCGACGGAACCCGTCTGCACGCAACCAGGCCGGACGATTCAAACAACAGGGTCTCGGGTTTGCGTGTCGGCAAGTCCGGAAAGTGAATGCGGCCTGCGATCTGACCCCTTGTGACCTCATCACCCAGGTGCGCGGCCGGTTCGAAAATTCCTCGGTCGTGAGCATAGACGAATGCGCTATGACCCTTGACCGTCATCAGGCGCGTGGATGAAGGGGGCTCGACAGCGACATCGCGCAAGATCCCTTGGTCTTTCAACAGCCGCTTCAGTCCGGCTTCGGCCAGCGACAAGCCTTCTTGCGACAAGGTCGCGCCGCCGCCAAGTTCCGTTGTCAAAGCCAGTGCGCCCCGCTCCTGCGCCGCCGCAGCCAACGTCGTAAGACCGCCACCGCCTGTTCCGTCACTGACGAAGCCGATCGGCGCTCCAAACAAGCGCATGAGCCTGAGCAGCGCCTCATGCTCGTCGGCGGTTCGCCCCGGACGCACCAGCGTGCTCACCACATAGTCAAGCGAGCGCCCACCGGAATGAAGATCGACGACCACATCCGCCATCGGGATCAACACCTCGCAGACGTAGTGAGCGATCATTTCGGTCGGGGATCCGGCAGCATTGCCAGGGAACAACCGGTTGAGATTGCCTTCGTCGAGCGGGGACACGCGGCGGCCGGCAGCCACGGCCGGAGCGTTGAGCGCCGGCAGGATCAGGAGCCGCCCCGAAACCTGGTGCGCCTGGATCTCGCGAGCCAGATTGGAAAGGGCGATCTGGCCTTCATATTCGTCGCCATGGTTGCCGGCGACCAGCAACGCCGTCGGGCCGGTGCCGTTCTTGATGCACACCAGAGGGATTGGGATCCAGCCATATGCCGACAGGTCGGAAGAATGAGGAAGCCTCAGACAGTCCGACTGCTTTCCGTCGGCGTCATAATCGATCGGGGTCCAAATCCGTGTTTGAACGCTCATAGTCCGTCCCTTCATTCAACGAAGCATCTTGTCCAGGAAGAGCCGCGTCCGCTCCTGGCTGGGTGCGGCAAAAAAAGTGGCGGGCGAAGCTGTCTCGACGATGCTCCCCTGATCCATGAAGACCACCTGGTCGGCGGCTTCGCGCGCGAAGCCCATTTCGTGGGTGACGCAAAGCATCGTCATGCCGTCCGCGGCGAGGTCGATCATGACGTCGAGCACTTCCTTGACCATTTCGGGATCAAGCGAGGATGTCGGCTCATCGAAGAGCATGATCTTGGGGTTCATGCAGAGCGCGCGCGCTATGGCCACGCGTTGCTGCTGGCCGCCGGAAAGCTGTGCTGGATACTTGTGCGCCTGCTCCGGTATTCGCACACGCTCAAGGTAGTGAGCGGCAATGTCGGCAGCCTCGGTCCTCGATTTGCCAAGGACGCGTCGCAAGGCCAAGGTGCAGTTGGCCATGACCGTGAGATGCGGAAACAGATTGAATTGCTGAAACACCATCCCGACGCTGCGCCGAATTTTCTGCAGCTGTTTCTGGTCTCGGGTGAGATCGACACCGCCAATGCGAACGGTTCCACTTTGGAAAGGCTCCAGTCCGTTTACACACCTGATCAGCGTCGACTTTCCCGATCCTGACGGGCCGCAAATCACAATCCGGCCACCCTGCGGCACGGCTAGATTGATGTCCTTCAGGGCATGGAAGCTTCCAAACCATTTGTTGAGCGCAGCCGCTTCCACCGCCGCCGTCTGATCAGGCCCGCGCGCGCCATGTTGTTGGCCGATTTCCGCCGGCCAAGAGGCTGCCTGTCGCATGGATTGACCATCGCTCATCGGTTTGTCGGTCCAAGCAATTTGCGTTCAAGCATGTTGACTCCCTGTGCGATCGCCAGAGCCAGAACGAGAAACACGATGCCGACGACTGTCAGCGGTTCGGCATAGCGGTAGGTGTTGGAGGCAATGTCGAGCGCGCTGCCCAACATCTCCGGCACGGCGATGACAGCCAGATAGGGCGTCGCTTTCAGGATCGAGACGAAATGGTTTCCGACGGGGGCCGCGACATTGCGCAGCATCTGGGGAGCCAGGACGAAAGAGACGACATCGATACGGTTCAAACCCAGCGCCTTCGCCGCTTCGGCTTGACCTTTCGGAATGGCGTCGATTCCCGCCTTGAACACCTCGGCGAGATAGCCGCTGAAATAGATGCTCAGGCCCAGTATGCCGACCACCAGCGCCGGCAAGGTGACCCCCCAATGAGGAAGAACGAAATAGAGGAAATAGAGCCAGGCCAGCACCGGTGTTGACCGGATGAAGTCGATCGCGAAACGCATCAGATAGCCGGGTACGGACCCCGCTCGCCGAGCGATCTCAAAGCTGAACCCGAGGATTGAAGCCCCCGCGCAACTCAGCACCGCAACGCCGATCGTGGTTCCGATAACACCCAGGATCGTCGGAACCGTGGAGGCGGCAAAGGCAAAATCAAAATTCATTTGTAAGGCCCTTGCGCCCGCCGCTGCGCTGCTCGACCCATCGGCCAAACACCGTGACGGGATAACAGACGACGAAATAGGCGAGCAGAAGCGAGGTGTAGACGCCGACGGGGTTGTATTCGAGTTCGGCGATTTCCTTGGCCCGGAACGTCATGTCGGTCAGGGTCACGAGAGAAACCAGCGCAGTGCCTTTGATCAACTGGATGAACTGATTGATGAAGGTCGGCGCCATCCTGGTCAGGGCTTGCGGCAGCTCGATCAGGGCGAGGATATGGCCGCGCGGCAAACCGAGGGCCGCGGCGGCTTCGAACTGGCCCCGATCGAGAGACTGAAGGCCGGCTCTGACGGCCTGGCTTCCATAGCCCCCGGCATTCAACCCCAGCACCATCGCAGCCACGGTGATCGCCGGCAGCTGGATACCGATGACCGGAAGCACATAGTAGAAGACAAAAAGCAGGATGATCACGGCCGAGCTGCGCCAGAACTCTATGACCGCTGTGACGGCCAGGTGTGCCGCACCCTTGGTCAGATACTGCGCCACGCCAAAGATCAAGGCGAACGGCACGGCAAACAGCAACCCCAACGCGGTCACGGTTGCCGTGATGCGGAATCCATCAAAAATGCCAACGAATATCTCTACCGTGGTCACGCTCGAACATCCCTGATCGTGGCACTCTTGATGGCAAGCGGAGCGCTCGCTCGTTGCTGACTGGGCTGCAGACGGGCGTTGCCGTGGGTTGGGCTGGGAACACGGCTGGTCGAGCAACGCTGCATGTTGCCGCCGTTCAGCCCTGCCCGGCGCAAATCTGATCGCTGGTCAGATCCGGCGCCCTCTCCTGATCGCTGAAGCCGTTCTCGGTCATGATGCGTGCGACCGTGCCGTCAAGTTTGAGCGCCTTGAGGCGAGAATTGTACAAGTCGCGTAGGTCGAAGTCCTCCTTGCGAAAAGCGATAGCCGAATAGCCGTAGTGTTCCGTCCCGTTCTGCTGCATGCCTTGGAAGGGTGACGCGCGTTCGATCCCGTGGAGGTTTTCGTCCGACAGGATGCGAGCGACCGTCGGCGCCGAGAATGCCGCCACATCGATCCTGCCCGTGAGCAGCGCCGAAACATTTGACTGAATGTCGGGGAAGAGCAACGTATGCTCGTCGAGCACACCGGCGGCGGCCGCATTCTTCGCCGTCGTGCTGCCACGTCCCACGCCAAATCTTATCTCCGGGTTCGCCGCGATTTGGGCGTAGCTGTGAATGCGCTTCGGGTTACCCTCGGCGACCAGAGCCGCATCCGCGAGCTTGAGGTCGGGGTCGCTGAACGCGACGAGCGCGCACCGCTCGGGCGTAATGTAGAGCCCGGCGGCGATCGCATCGAAACGCCCTGCGGAAAGTGCAGGTATCAATGCACCGAATTCGGTGACGACGATTTCCACTTTGCTGACCCCAACGCTCTTGAAGGCAGCCTTGATGAGTTCGGGATCGAAGCCCGCGGCTTCGCCGTTTTTGTCGCGAAATCCCCAAGGCGCGCCATTGGAAATCCCGATAACAATCTTGCCCTCGCGCAAGATCCGCTCGCGTGTCGTCTCAGCCCTCGACGTGCCTGTGGTTGCAATGAGCAACGCACAGCTTGTTGCCAGAGAGGTTATTGCCTTCAAGAACCGTGACCCGCTTGCCATGCTATTCTCCCGTGTCGATCGATAAGTAAGGTAAACCAGGTATAACAGCTATGTCAATTTTTTGTAAAGCCAGTGTTTGATTTTTGTAAAGCACGCCCTCCCCCGTGCGCTGAGCTGTCGGAGGGCATAGACATCGCCTCATCGATACGGTAGGTAACCCTGGTATACCTAATTGTGGGGCTGAAATGACCGGACAGACCTCGACCGCCCTTCATGAAAACGTGCGGCAGGAAATCATGCGCCGGGTGCGCACAGGAGAGTATGTCGCGGGCAAGGCCTTGCCTTCCGCGGCCGCCTTGGCAGAGGAGTTCGGCGTAAGCTCGGTGACCATCAAGCGCGCGTTGCGCGACCTTCAGCCGGCCGGGATCTTGCGGGCGGTTCCGGGGCTTGGGACCTTTGTGCGAGACCAGCGAAGGTTCATTCGTGATCTCGATTTCTCTCTGACGTCCTTCGATGACGCTCTGCGGCTTGGCCTGAGGCCCTCGATCGAGCTCATCTCCATGACGACGGAAAAGATTGACGATGCGGCGTTTGATGTACTCGAACCGCCTGATGGGTTGATGCTGTGCGTACGCAAAGTGATCTCCGCGGACGGCACGCCGATCATGTATGATACTTCCTACCTGCCGCGCTCGTTGAGCGACGAGGTTGTTGGTGAGTTCGGTGAAAAGTTCATCGGCGACGCGCTGCGCGGTCACGGAACACAATTCACCAAGACAAAGTTGCTGATCGATGCCGCACCGGCCTCCGAGCAAGCCCAACAGACCTTCTCGATCAAGAACGGATATCCAACGCTGCGTCGCCTCTACCGGTTGAGCACGACCGACAAGTCCTTCTCGGTCTTCGGCGTAACGGAATCGCCCTTCGATCGTTTGGCCTGTGTGGTCGAACTGGATGCGAGGGGCAAAGGCTCGAAGCTGAAGAAATAGCGGCGCCTCAACAGCTCGGTAGACCGGGCTGCGCAATGCGACAACAGTCACAGGCAGCCCAGGAGCAGACGACCATGCTTCCAGCACCACCATCACCCGATGTGTCGCTTGACGAGCAGGCCATGCGGCTCGCCTCCGTCCGCCGCGAAATGGCCCGGGATGCGGTCGATTTCCTGGTTCTCACCAACCAGAAGAACATCGAGTATTTCACCGACTACCGCACATTGACCTGGGGCTATCATTCGCGGCCGCTGTTCGTGGTGATCGACCAACGAGACATTCTTGTCGTCGCCAACCGGATCGAATCCAGAAATCTTGAATCGAGGCCAAGGGCCTTTTCAATCGTCTACTATGCGGGCTATCTCGCGGAAGGCGCGCGCGCCATCGTCCAGGAGATTTCCGCTCGCGATCCGGCTGCCACGGCAAAGGCCGCGATCGACTATGGACAGGATATGCTTGGTCGCGGCTCTCTGGAAATCGTCGATGGCGTGAGAGCACGCGGCGGCCGACTGGAGAGTGCCACGGACCTGCTGTGGCGAACCCGCGTCATCAAATCGCCGTTCGAGGCAAGCCTCAAGCGCATTTCGTTCGAGATCGTCAATGCTGCCTTCGACGATGCCGTTTCGCAGGCAAGTTTAGGCATCACAGAGGTCGAGCTTTGTCGGCAGATCCAGTCCCGCATTATCATGAATGGAGCAGAATGCGCCGATCCGATTGCAATGACCTTCTGCAGGGGTGAGTTCAATTACAGCCGCCCACCCCAGATGCAGCCACTGGAGGTCGGCCAGTACGCCTGGACGGATTTTCGATCCACCTATGGTGGCTATCCCGCTGATAGAAACCGCATTGCCCGAGGCGGCGTGCCCGAATCTTGGGAGATCGATGCATACGATCGAACGCGCGGGCTCACCGTCGCGCTCGCAAATGGCGTAAGGGCCGGGATGACGTGCGGAGACGTGTTTGGGGCCTTCGAGCGGCTTTGGCGCGATGCAGGCTTGCCCCCCGCCTATGGGCTCGTTTCTCGAATTGGCCACGGCGGAGGCCTCGACGTCACCGAGCCGCCATCCATTTCCAAAAATAATCCCGAAATCATAAGGCCAGGCATGATCCTGCACCTGGAGCCCAAGTTGGAAATCGATGGCGCCGTCTTTCAGTTCGAGGAAGTCATCTATGTTCGGGAGACGGAAATCGAGTTTTTGAGCGAACTTTCGCCCGAACGGATGCCGGTCATCAATTGAAGGAAAAGTTGGCTCGCTCGAAAAGGCTGAGCGATGCCTGAGGGCCGACTGGTGACCCGTATCGCAGGTCGTGCGCGGCACGAAGCCAATTGACTGACAGCCGGAGAAGTTTCGGAAATCCGGCAGTTGCCTGACGGATGGGGTGTGCCAAGAGACGGGCATTGCGCCACGCTGCCTGAGAGAACTGAACCGCGCCAATGAAGCCACTGATCGTGATATGCTCGCATGACGCGGAGTTCTATCTGGTGCTCAGCCACATCCTTGGCGTGGACGGCTTCACCAGTGCGCTGGCCAGCAACGTCGATGAAATGTTCGAATTGGCCGCCGAAACACCGGTCCAGGCCTGGGTGCTGGATTGCCGGCCGGACAATCGGATGTCGGACAATTGTAGCCGGCTCAGGCAGGACGCCAGAACAAGCGCCCTCCCCGTCATTGCGCTGATCGCAGCCGGTGCCGAGAGCCAGCATCTGGCGTTATTGAAGTCTGGAGTCGACGAAAGTTTTATGAGGCCACTGGCGCCGGCTAAGCTGCTCGACTACCTGCATTCCAAACTCGGAACCGGCCGACAGTCCGGCAACCGAACGCAGGCTGTTATGTCGCTGAACTATGGTGACATCGAAATGATGGTGGACAGCCATCACGTGCGTTGCAACGGCAGAGAGATCCTGCTGGGACCGATCGAGTTCAGGCTGCTGCGTCATATGCTCGAGAACCCCGAAAAGGTGCTCAGCCGCGACGAATTGATCGCGGTGGCCTGGCCGGGCAATGTTTACGTCGGTCCGCGCACGGTGGATGTTCATATCAGCCGCCTGCGAAAGTCACTTAAGCATTCCTCGCATGGTGACATCATTCGCACCGTAAGACTCGGTGGATATGCGCTGGAATATCACCCGTTTTGACCGATGGCGTTCACCGGCAGGCAACAGGCACTGTCATGGTGCGCCTTACGTCGCCGGTGACGATTGCCTGGATTTGCGCGCGATGGGGCTCGTTAGGCTTCATCGTGCACCTGTGAGCCAGGCACAGCCGAGAGAAGGTGGCGCACATAAGGATCAAAAGGGGGTCGGTACAACGTCTCGGTCTCTCCTAGTGTGACGACCTTGCCGCCGCGCAGTACCACAACCCTGTCGGCGATCGACCGTACGACTGCCAAATCGTGGGAGATAAAAAGCAACGTAAGATTTAGATCGCGCCGCAGGTTTAGAAGAAGTTCGACTATTCCTGCTTGAACCGAGACGTCGAGGGCCGTCAATATCTCATCGCAAATCAATATCTTAGGCTTTGCAATCAAACTTCGTGCGATCGCCACACGCTGTCTTTGGCCACCAGAAAGTTCGTGAGGATAGCGACGCTCAAACGACGTCGGCAGCGCAACTTCTTCCAAGCATCTCGCGACGTGCTGTCGGGCTTCGCCGGCCGTCACGGTTTCGAAGGAAGCTAAAGCGTCAGCCAGGATGTGTCCGACGCGGCGCCGCGGATTGAGCGAGAGGTCAGGGTTCTGGAACACAAAGCCAATATTCTGCTTGTCCGCGGCACTACGACCTCGCAGGTTTGGCGCTAGCTCCTTTCCGCGACAGGTGATGCAGCCGCTTGTATAGGGAACGAGCCCCGCTACGGCCCGCGCGATCGTGGACTTGCCGCTTCCGGACTCACCAACAAGCGCGCAGATTTCCCCCTCGGCTATGGAAAAGCTGACGCTATCCACCGCCCGCTTCCGTGTCCCCCGCTTGAAACCAATCTGACTGGTGGTGTCGTATTCAACTATCAGGCCGTCGATAGCTATTGGCGGTGAGTTCGTTTGATGGACAGCGGGCCTGTTCGTACTCTCGGCGGGCCGATCAATGTTCGGTACGCACGCCAGAAGATGCTTCGTGTATTCGTTAGCCGGATTGGCGAAAACGTCCGTTGCTGCGCCGGTTTCTACCAGCCGTCCAGACTTCATCACGGCAATGTTGTTGGCGATTTCCTTTACCAAAGGCAAGTCGTGGGTGACATAGAGCATGGCAACCGCCTGAAGGTCCCGAATTGATCTCAGGAGGCTCAGCACCTCTTTCTGGGTCGATGTATCGAGACCTGTGGTGGGTTCGTCGAGGATTAGAATGGAGGGATTCGATGCAATCGCCATCGCGATCGTTATGCGCTGCTGCTGGCCTCCGGAAATCTGGTGTGGATAGCGGTTGAAGAGCTCGGCGGGCATTGGCAATCCAACGCGCTCGATTAACCCGAGAGCTCGCATCCGCGCTGTTGCCGCGGACACAGAAGGATCATGCTGGCGTATGATCTCAGTCAGCAGCGTTCCCACCCGTCGCGTTGGGTTTAACCCCGCCCCGGGATTTTGGGGAACATAGGCGATCTCGGCACCACGGATGCGCGAGAGTTCCTTGTTGGTTTTCTGAAGGATGTTGTGGCCCTTGTATTCAATCCAGCCGCCATCGACACGGGAGCCCTTTGGATGCCAGCCCAGTATGCACAGTGCCAGGGTTGTTTTCCCAGAGCCTGATTCCCCCACAAGACCCGTCACCTGTCCGGCATAAAGTTGGAGGCTTACATCTTGCACGACCTCATGCTGGCCGTATGAAACTGTCAGGTTTTCAATCGTTAGCAGCGGGCTCACTTGCTAGTCCTTTTTGGCCGCCTGAAGCCCAACAACGCGCGCGAACCCGTCAGTAATGAGATTGAAGCCAACGACCAATGAAGCCAGGAGGAACCCTGGACCAAGGACGGTGGCGGGGGTGATAAACAGCAAGTTGCGGTTTTCGGAGATGATCAAGCCCCACTCTGGAGTTGGAGGTCTGATGCCGAACCCGAGAAACCCTAATGAAGCTACCAGAATCGGCGCAGATCCTGCCCTCAAAGCAAATTCCACCAGGAGCGTTCCACTCGCATTCGGGAGGATTTCCCGCAAAGCAACACGTGAGGCGCCGTCGCCCCGCAACCGGCTGGCTACGATATAGTCCCTTGCCGAAATTTCGATCGAAGCAGCTCTGGCAATTCGGCCGACCCGCGGGGCGAAGACGGCGCCTATGACGGCGATGATCAGCAAAATGCTGCCGGCCATCTCCTGGCTTACCATTGTCACGACCAAAAGCGCCATGAAGAGCACGGGAATACTAATGAGGGCTTCCATGACACGGTTGACCACGGCGTCTATCTTGCCGCCGACCAAACCACTTATGAGGCCAATAAAACCTCCTGTCGCAAAGCCGAGAAAGGTGCCGCATAGGGATATCGTCAGAACCAACCAAGCGCCATGCAACGTTCTGCTCAACACATCGCGACCCAGCTGGTCGAGCCCAAACGGGTGTGCGAAGCTCGCACCTGAAAGTGCGATACCCGCGCCCATCCGTGATGGCTGGTAAGGCGCCAACCACGGCCCAAGTAGCGCCAACAGCAGATGCGCGGTCAAGATCGTCGCACCAATCCGCAGGCTTGAGGGGCTGTTTTTCCAGCTACGTTTCAACCTGTCTTTGACGCGAAGACCAACTTGAGCGCTCATCGTTGCCGCAGCCTGGGATTGAAATAGAGAGTTAGAGTATCGACCAGAATGTTGCCCAAGATGTACACGCCGGCCGCAAAAAGAACGGTCGCCTGGATGACGGGAATGTCCATCTGGAGAAGCGATCCCACCAGAAGTTGCCCCATGCCCGGATAGGAGAACACTCGTTCCACAACCACAACTCCGCCAAACAGATAGGTCAGCGTCAGGCTTGTAACTGTCATGACTGGGACCAAGGCGTTCGGAAACGCGTGACGCCAAAGGACAGTCCGTTCTCCTATGCCGTTGAGACGAGCCATTCGCACATAGTCGGAGTTGAGCACGTCGATCAGGCTGTCGCGAAGGAAACGTGTGGCATACGTCCCCATCACAAGAGCGACGGTGATGCCTGGCAGAACGAGCGCCCGCAGGACCTCCAAATTGCTGCTGGATGAATCGATCGTCGAGCGTGGCGGCAGGATGGGGATAATCTTTGCAAACAGAAGTAGTATGAGCGTCCCGAGAAGGAAGTCGGGAATAGACTGAATTATCAGGGCAATAGCCGAGAGAAGGGTGTCTGTCTTCGTATCAACACGGACAGCCTGAATTACCGCGAGACCGACAGTGAGCGGAAAATAGACGCAGAGCACGAATATCGAAAGTAGCGTTGAATTCCAAAGAGCGCTGCCAACGATAGACGTGACCGGCTTTCCGGTAACTAGGCTTGTGCCAAAGTCACCTGTCAGCATATTGAGAAACCAGGAGGCGAACCGGCTAAGCAGGGGCAGGTCCAACCCGAGGGATTGGCGCAAGATTGCCAACTGTCCGGGATCAGGCGAGCGTCCGAGAATCCGAGTGGCGACGTCGCCAGGAAGCAACGCGGTTACGAAAAAGACGGCCGTCAAGACAAGCAGCACCGTCAGAACGCCGACTGCGACGCGGCGACCGATAAAAAGGGCTAGTGGCATTGTCTGTCACCAGTATGCCACTTTGGTTCTGGAATGCCGATGGTGCTGGGGCTCGTAGGGTGCATCGCTAGGCTATCTTCGCGTTGCATCTGATCTCTTCAAGAAACTCGCCCAGTTGTCCCGACCACTTGTCGGCATCCACGCCTGAAGCAAGGTGGCCGTGATTGCTGTCAATTTCGACATACTTTGCCTCAACGCCTGCTTCCGCGAATGCTCGCATGACCTCAGGCGCGAGGGACGG
This sequence comes from Mesorhizobium sp. Root102, assembly GCF_001425625.1. Classification (GTDB taxonomy): domain Bacteria; phylum Pseudomonadota; class Alphaproteobacteria; order Rhizobiales; family Rhizobiaceae; genus Mesorhizobium. The sequence goes on from NZ_LMCP01000007.1 coordinate 132,965, forward strand.
CGGATAGTATGCATCGCTACTCGAAAGGACGAATAGCACTCGTGCCCGGATGCGATGCATGGATGGCCGGAGATCCCAGTTGAGCTGGGCCTCATCAAGCACAATAAGGGAGTTTGCATCGAATTGCCTCGCCCAGCGAGTTGCGCTTGAATCAATATCGAAGGCAGCGCCATAACTTCTCAAGGTCTCAATTCGCAGCGCTTTCATCGTCTCGAACATGCCGCCTGAACTGTAATAGTCGCCATCGTTCCAATTTGGGTCTCTTGCGAGAAACTCCATGAGCTCGTCGGACGGGACGTCATGAGGCGAGTTCCAGGGAACAGCAACCACCGGCACGATGGATGCGACCGTGTCAGCGAAGTCAGTCGCCCATTGCAGGGCTTGCATCCCGCCATATGACGGGCCGATGACGGACAGTAGGCGCGAGATACCGATGTGTTCGAGAAGCCGATGCTGAACGTTTACAATGTCGTGTAAGTTGAACTTCGGGAACTTGAGCCCATAGGGCTCCCCGGTGATTGGATTGATGCTGCCAGGGCCGGTCGTGCCAAAGCATGAGCCGAGCATGTTTGTCGAAATTACAAAGAATTTTGCCGTATCAATCGCTTTGCCCTCACCCAGGAGTCCTTTCCAGGACCCCTCCGCAGCTTCGAGATCGCTGTCAGGATCGGCAAACCTATGGCTTGAGGTATATCCGTGGGCGAGCAGAATGACGTTATCGCGCTCTGGACTTAGCTTACCATACGTGCGGTAAGCAATTGTCACCTCTGGCAATATGCCGCCTTGATCTAACTGGAGATCATTGAACGTATAGGCCTGTTCTCTGCCGCTATTGGAAAGCAAGTAATTGATCTCCGTTGAGATTGATTGCTGGCTCCTAGCTCACCGATTCAGAATCTGCGGAGGGGATGACGTCGACAGACCTTCGATAATCTAGCGGCATTCAACATCTTTGAATGCTTGACGGAAGGACACGATACTGGGGTCAAATCCCGAGCACTGTTTGCGAACCGCGGTAATCCTCGGTACGGAGACAGGCCCGATCACGCCGCCGTCTTTTGCGATAAGGGCACCGATGTCCTTAAATTTGGCAAGCCGCGACGTTTGGTTGGTGTCTGATTCCGCTGCGAGAACCAGCTTGTCGAAATCCGGGTTCTTCCAGTCGCTTTCGTTGGCCTCTCCAGTTGTCGTATATGCATTTTTCAGCACATACGGTGGATACAGTCCGCCCCAATAGGTCATGAACATGGGGCGCTTCATGTAGACCGACTCCCAGTAGCTGTCCGCAGGCACCGTCTGTATGTTCACCGTAACCCCAGCCAGTGACGCCATCTCCTTATACGCTTGGGCGAACACCAGCGCCCCAGGAGTTATGTCAGTCGCGCCGGTATACAGATCGACAGCGAGGTTTGACTGGCCCGCCTCAGCCAGAAGCGCTTTCGCCTTTTCGATATCCTGGGGGATCGGCGTGGTGGAGAAAGCAAAGGGGCTTGAGAAGGGTGCTGGATTGTCATTGGCTGGGTAGCCGCTTCCGGCTGTAACGGCAGCTGCCATTGCCTCGCGATCCACCACAAGTTTCAAAGCCTGGCGCACGCGAACGTCATTGAAGGGCGCTTTGTCGACCTGCATTATGATCTGCGGCAAAGTCTCGTCGCCGGGATAAAGACCGATGCCCGGATCCTCACGGAGTGAGGGCAAGATGATGGGATTGGCGGCCAGAAGAATATCGACATCGCCGGCTTGGATCGCAGCTAGCGAGGAGAGTGGTTCTGTAATGCCTGATATCTCGAGGCATTTCATTTTCGGCCTTCCGGCCCCCCAGTAGCCAGGATTAGCCGTCATTACCACCCGGGCGGCGCTGGGGTCGAATGTTGCAATGGCGAACGGCCCGGTTCCGTTGGTGCGAGATGACAACTGCTCGGTGGTGGAACCGTCCGGGACAATCCCGAACTGCGGTCCGGCCAGCGTAACCGGCATGTCCACGAACGGCGTATTCGACTTCAGGACCAACTCATACCGGCTCTTCGCGATGACGTTCTCGGGCTTCAGAGCGCTCAAATCCTTGGCGCCTGTTGCCGTGGTCGCGGGATTCATGACCCGGCGCAGCGTGTAAGCCGCGTCGGCGGAAGTCAGTTCATGACCGTCCTGGAATTTTACACCTTCTCGGAGCTTGAACGTCCATTCCTTGCCATCCGCGCTCATCGTCCACGATTCCGCGAGACCTGGATGAACGCCAAAGGTCCGATCTACATCCGTTAGCCTCTCGTAAGCCTGGCTTGAGATAACGACGTCACCGGCATCAACCCAACGTGCGGGGTCGATGGTTCTGGCTGTTCTCCAGCTAAAGTTTGAAACCCGCAAACATTGAGTGTCCTGAGCGAAGGATGAACCGCTTATCAGACATGAGGCAAGTGCGATGATGGACGATCTCAGAATGTGCATTTGAGTATCCTCAGCGAGCGCGAGACATGGCGTGCTTATTTATTACCGCTGTCCGATAAAGAAGGACAGCCGAGGTAGAATTCCGAGCCGATAAGCGGAAGATAGCGCTATTCCGGGCCGGAAAATGTTCCGCTAGGCGTTATCTCGCCAATTTATTTTGCACTGCTGTTATAAATAGGTGAAAAATTCGTTGTCAAGCGGATTTGAAGCTCCTTGCCGCGGCGACAACCCTCCGCTCACGGCAACCTACCTCCGTCACGCCGACATCGGCGGATCGGCAGGCGCGGTGTTTCTTTTCCTGACGAAGTAGGATTTCCACGCATGGGGTACCAAGTAAGATCAAAGGGGTTCTCGGCTCAGCACCAGGCCCGCGCGCAAAGTCATTTCCGGCCGATCTCGCCCGCGCCTTCCCAGCGATGACAGGTCTCTCTGCGCGGAACCTGACATACATGCGAGCGTTCGCTGGGGCCTGGCCCGACGCCGAATTCGTGCAACAGGTTGTCAAGAATTATCGCGCTGTGAGATGCGAGATTCCCATAAATCCCAAGGCAATGAGGCCGCGTCCATCCATTCGCGCCCGGCGATCGAGCAATCGACAAACTCGTCCCTCTTTCCGCGGACCGGCGCGTGATCGCAAGTAAATTGGATCATGCTATGTTCTCATTCGCGCGTCCTCGCGGGGCTCCATCGCAGCCATTTTAGAACGGATCTCCGAACCCATTCTCCCATTGCGCGAGTTTCGCGCAGGCTTTCAGAAAGCTGGCTTCGTCCCTGACGTACAGCAGGGGTGTCATCCGACTCAATTCGTCATCCCGTGCATTCAAGAACGCCAACGCGTGTTTACGGGCAGGCGGCGGTTTGCCAGATCTGTGATCCTGCCCTGATACTCGGCCTTCTCGGCATCCATTCGGCGCTGCCTCAGGAAGGCGGATAGCGCTTCACGCGCGCGGCCCAACCCAACCTCGCCCTCCTCTGCCGACTCGAGAGGCGTCATGTCATGCAAGTCGGCACGTTTGCTGTGCAGGAATGTGTTCAACTCAGAGCCGTTCAACCCCTTTTCGTCGTCAATGCAAAATCGGTCGTGTCGCGATTGACGATTGCGGGTCGCCTCTTGAAGTTGCTTCTCGCAACGCTCTTGCGCCTGCGTGGCCATCTGGACTTTGCGACGGGCAATAGCAGCCTCAATCGGTAGTCCCAATGTCGCAGGGGGAAGCGGCCCCTGCCCCGCCAGCATCGCTGCAATGCCCTTGACCTGTCCCACGATCTTCGGCGCCTCGATGTCGGACAAAAGCGCCTTGCGATACGTTAAGCCGGACTCCGGGTGGATCGATTGCAACCACAGTTCGCCTGTCATACCTGCGCGCTCATTGCCCTGGAGCTCGCCAAGCATCCACTCTACATCCTGAACCGTGCGTGCATGGCAGCGGTCCTCTGCTTCTCAGCCAGCGTCCTGGCGTTCCATGGATTGGCGAACGTGGTGGCAAGCGACCTCGTAGCCTTGTTGAACCAGGACGCCCTCGCCGAGGAGATATTTGAGATAGTTATCGACCGCCTTCCACGGCGAAGCGAAGCGGGCCTCGATCACGTTGATCTCGTCTGCCACCTCGCTGGATACGCGCAGAAAAGGCTTCTGGATCAAGCGGCGCTTTTCCAAATGGTTGGCGATCGGCACGGATTTGCACGCGGCGTTGCCGAGGCAGCGATCATGAAAGACCTCAGCCAGGATGATGGATTGCCATACCGCCGGCGGCTCGGAAAAGCAGGCGAAGCCCGCGACGTCGCGGCCGACATACTCCGCAAGACCGACCGCTTGAAGTTCCGCCTGGCGCGGCAAGGCGATGTCCCGGCCGGCAAGTTTCGCCAATGCCTGCCTATACGCTGCTGCCGTCTCCTCGACGCGGCTTTGATGCCTCGCCGCGGCAGCAGCGTGTCGTCTGTCGCGTTCCTGTTGCCATCCGATCTCATCTGCGTCTTGCTTGGCGCGCGCAGCGTCGATGCCAGGATGAAAAAGCCAACGACGCCGTGCGGTTTTCAACACCGCCTCGGTGATGGCATTCCTTAGCGCGTCACGCGGAAGCTTGGACAGATCGATCTCGACGGCGGGGATCTTGTGTTCCCTAAGACGTTGTATCTTGGCGTCGTCCGCGAAATGGGTGACGGCGACCTCAATGAACAGGTCATAGCCGAGCGCGCGAACATAGAGGTCGGGAATGATGGTCTTGGGATCGTTGTACTCAAGTCGAAGAAATTCGGTTTTCACCTCTAGACTGGGCTTCGATACCACGCGTCTGCTGTCAAGCCCAAGGCGCTCGGGTAGAGCCATTGTCGGATTGCTGCGAAACGCCTCCTTGGCCAGCAAATGAAGGACGGTTTCGGGCCCTCCTCCGCACGCCTCACCACCATGGTGCGCGAAATGGGGTACTTGGCGATCGGCTTTCAATCGGGCTACGAGCTGACCCCCGCATGCAGGGCAAACGCACCCGCAAGCCAGGCCACGCTGGACCTCCGCTATGTGAGCGAATGTTCCGTCGGGCCGCTTCCCGTAGACGAGTTGGGCTCGATCGGAGCCATAGGATTTCGTCGCATCGTCGTGATCGCACTGGCTGGCCATCGGTTTGAAGCCCGCCCCAATATCTCGAGCGACCATTCTAGGCGAAGTCCGTTCGGCTTCCAGAGCGGATGGAGACGTACGCGGGCATCGGTCCGCTTCTTCACGATTTTACTACGGTAAAAAGGGGGCTTTGTGGCAGATAAAACATGCGCTTAGGCAGGCAAGGGGGATCGTTTTTTGCGTCTAAGACGAGTAGAGACAATTGCGATGACACCAGTATCCGACAGTAGAAAGCCCACTGGTGCCGTTAACCTTCTGTTAACCTAAAACTTCTTGCCGGGCTTTCCGAATCGGAGCTTAATGGCGCTTGTTGGGTGGATTGCCTACAAAAAGCGCCAATTCAGGTTTCGATAAGAAATGAACATTGCTATGCGGCTACCACGCTTCGAGTTCGATAACACGATCATCGAGCAGGGCGAAGAGATATCGCGGCGACTGAATCAGCTTCGTCTGGAGAAGTTCCCGCCCAACGCGACCAAGACGTTGCGGTCTTTTTCGATGGCGGAAGTTGCCCACTATCTGGGGGTATCGCAAAACAATCTGAAACGTCTCCATCTGGAGCGCAAAGGGCCACTGCCCGAGCAGACGCCGCAATCGGGGCGCCGTTCCTACACGGCCGAGCAGATGCTTGAGCTGCGTCATTTCCTGGACCGACACGGCAGGACCGAGGTTAAGAAATACGTCCCGCACCGGAAGCCTGGCGACAAGCTCCAAGTTGTTGCTGTCGTCAACTTCAAGGGCGGCAGCGGCAAGACAACCACCGCCGCCCATCTCGCCCAGCATCTGGCGCTGACGGGCCATCGCGTCCTTGCTATCGATCTCGACCCGCAAGCCTCGCTGTCCGCCTTGCATGGCTTTCAGCCGGAACTTGATCGCAACCTCTCTTTGTACGAGGCGATCCGCTACGACGATGAGCGCAAGCCGATCTCCGACGTGATCGTGCCGACGAATTTTCCCGGCCTGGATATCATTCCGGCCAGTCTTGAACTGCAGGAGTACGAGTACGACACGCCGCTCGCCATGCAGGACAGAACGTCCAACATCGGTCGCCAGTTCTTCACCAGGCTAGCAGGGGCGTTGTCCGAGGTGGACGACCGCTATGACGTCGTGATTGTCGATTGCCCTCCGCAGCTGGGCTATCTGACCTTGACGGCGATGTCGGCGGCCACATCCGTTCTCATAACCGTTCACCCCCAAATGCTCGACCTGATGTCGATGAGCCAGTTCCTGCTCATGCTCGGCGGCATATTGAAAACCATCAAGGCCGCCGGCGCGGCGATCGAGCTCGATTGGTTTCGCTATCTGATCACGCGCTACGAGCCGACGGACATTCCGCAGGCGCAGATGGTCGGCTTCATGCAGTCCATGCTTGCCGGCCAGATCCTCAAGAATCCGATGCTCAAGTCGACGGCCATTTCGGATGCGGGGCTGACGAAACAGACACTCTACGAGGTCGAGAAATCGTCCTTTACCCGCTCCACCTATGACCGTGCCCTGGAATCGCTCGATGCGGTCAATGCTGAAATCGTGACGCTGGTCCATCGAGCGTGGGGGCGGTCATGACGGCGAAGTTTACGGCAGTAAAAACTGGCAATTTTGTCCGTGAAATCAGATCGCTAACCACGATTGGAGGCGGTTGAATGGCACGTAGGGACATTTTCGGCAGTGTGTTGGGGCCTTCGGCCACAGTGGCCGATGCGAAAGACGTATCGGGGTATGCCGTTCGCGGGGCGTCGCGCTCGATCATGCAATCCTTCGAGGAGCTCTCCAAGAGCTCGGTCGTGGATCTCGATCCTGCGACGGTGGACACCTCCTTTGTTTCGGACCGCCTGGACGAAGATGATGAGGCGTATCAGGAGTTGCTCGCGGCCATTCGGGAAAGAGGACAGGATTCTCCGATCCTGGTCAGGCCTCATCCCGAGGTCTCAGGTCGCTTTCAAACGGTCTTCGGGCATCGGCGCGTCAAGGTTGCCCGCCAGCTGGGACGGCCGGTTCGTGCCGTCGTCAAAAAGATGGGCGATGAGGATCATGTTATTGCCCAGGGCCAGGAGAACGCGGCCAGAGCCGATCTGTCCTTCATTGAGCGGACGCTTTTTGCGGACCGCATTCTCAAGCGGGGCCATTCGCCTGACACTGTGAAATCAGCTCTTGCGCTCGATGATACGACCTTCTCGAAGATGCGTTCTGTGACCAGCAATATTCCCGAGTCGGTCATTCTGGCGGTGGGCGCTGCCAAAGGCGTTGGCCGAGACCGCTGGTGGCAGCTTGCCAAGCTCATGGAGCATCCTGGTGCCGCGGCGAGGGCTGCGGAGTATGTGACGACCGCCGATTTTGCGCAGCCAGGCAGTGAGGCCCGTTTTGCCCGTCTGTTCGATTTTGTGAGCGCCCCTGTGAAGCGCCCGCGCGCATCCTCGAAGCCCCAGGAGCGGGCGTGGGTGCCCCAGGACAAATCAGTTCAAGCCAAGATCACTGACACGGGGAAAGTGTTCACGCTTGCCTTGAAGTCCAAGGAAGCATCGCCCTTCGGCGCATTCATTGCCGGCAAACTCGATGAGCTTTTCGAGGCTTTTCGGCAGTCGGAAATGGCGAAGAAAACAGGAGACTAAGACCGCAAAAGAAAAAGGCCCCCGAACGTCACCGTCGCGGAAGCCCTTCTCTGTCTCTAGCAAGCTGAGAATCGCACTTCCCCGAATCACTGTCAAGAGTCGTGGCGCCGTTTCGGCGAGCAGATTTCTTTTGCCTGATTGAAAGGTGAGGGAAATGGAGAGTGGGTACGCGACGACGCCCTTTGGGCGGCGGCCGATGACGCTTGCGCTGGTGCAGGCGAATGCGGCATCACGGGAGATCCCGAAAGGATCTGCTGTCGAAAAGTGGCAGGTCTACCGTTGGCTCTGCGAAGGTAAGTCTATCATCGGCGTGGGAGACCGCGCCCTGGCGGTGCTGAACGGGCTGTTGTCCTTCTACCCGGATGACCAGGTCAGTGAAGAAAACGGCCTGATGGTCTTTCCGTCGAACGCACAGCTGTCGCTGCGGGCACACGGAATGGCCGACTCTACGCTTCGGAGGAATCTGGCCGAGCTGGTGACTTGCGGGCTGATTGTCCGCCGCGATAGTCCGAACGGCAAAAGGTTTGCTCGCAAGGGGCACGGCGGGACTATTGCGGAGGCATTTGGGTTCTCGCTGGCGCCGCTGCTGACACGGGCAGCGGAATTCCAGCAGGCGGCGGAGCAGGTTCGTTCCGACGCCCTGGCGCTGAGATTGATGCGCGAACGGATTACGCTCCATCGCCGCGATATTCAAAAGCTTGTTGAGGCCGCGATCGAGGAGGGCGCCGCCGGCGACTGGGGAGCGATCTGGAGACGGTTTAGAGCTATCGTGGACACAATTCCGCGCCGTGCTTGCCTGTCCGACCTGGAGGGGATCGTTGCCGATCTGGCTGGGCTCCACGATGAAGTGGATAGGATGCTGGAAAGCTTTATGAATTCCACGAATCCTAGCGCCAATGAGTCCCATAGTGAGCGGCAGCAATCTGATTCAAACACAGACTCTATTTTTGTATTTGAACCGGCTTTAGAGGAAAGCAGGGCGGCGGCCGAGCCAGCTTCCCGTCCGGCTGAGAAGCTGAGAGGCTACCCGATTGGGTTGGTGCTGCGGGCTTGTCCCGAAATCGCGGACTATGCCGTCAACGGGATCGAGAACTGGCGCGACTTGATGATGACCGCCGCCCAGGTGCGGGGCTACCTTGGCGTTTCGCCCTCAGCTTATGAGGAGGCCTGCCATGTGATGGGCCAGGAGGTTGCCGCGATCGTGATCGCCTGCATTCTCCAAAGGGCGCAACATATCAACTCGGCAGGTGGGTATCTGCGGGTGCTGACCGAAAAGGCGAGGGCGGGAGAGTTTTCTGTTGGACCGATGCTCATGGCGGCACTCAAAGCCAATGGGGCAACGGCGAGGATGACCGGATGAAGTGTGGGGGTGGCAGGGATTTACGGGGCAGGCCGGCTTGATCCGCGGGCGTGCGAGGGCGGTGTGGCGCAATTTTGGCGCGGGTCCGCAGGAGCTCGAGGGGATGCAGCAGCTTAAATTGCTTCGGTCCCAGGCTTGAAAGCTGTCGAGAACTGCCATATCTTTTGCACAAGAAATATGACTCTCAATATGGTAGGATGAATTCTGTGGCCCATGCACTCAAGATCCCCGAGCGGAATGGACCTCTCATCTTGTCCTATATGGACCGGAACGGGAAGATTGCGATCGAGCAGGTCGCGGACGGTTTTGGCATGTCCAAGGGCCAGTTGGCCCAAACCGCTGGTCTTGCTCGCGAGACCCTTTATCGGTCTGAGCGCAGCGCTGCTGTAAAAACACAGGGGCGTCTGCGGGAGATGCTTGAGATCATCAGCCGCGTGACGGATTGGGCGGGCGGCAAGGAGCAGGCGATGGCCTGGTATCGGGCTCAGCCGCTTCCAGCATTTGGGGGACGCACTGCTGAAGCGCTGGTGAAGGAGGGCAAAGCCGCTGCGGTCCGTGATTATCTCGATCACATGGCCGTTGGTGGTTTTGCGTGAGGTTTGTCGGAACCTGCTATCGGGCGCACGATCCACGTTGGGCTTTCAAGCCGACTTCCGGTGAAGGAGCAGCGATCAGAGGTGCACGATTCAATCCCAAAGGTGTGCCGGCGCTCTATCTGGCGCTGACCCTGATGACAGCGATCAAGGAAGCCAACCAGGGCTTTGCGCAACGGATCGATCCTTGCGTGCTGTGCTCCTATGAAATTGACTGCGACGACATCGCGGATCTGACAACGGAAGAGGCGAGGGGAGCATTTTCGGTAGCGCTTGAGGACATGGCCTGCGCCTGGGCGACCGCTCTTAGCGACGGAGCGCGCCCGGCGTCCTGGTCCATCTACGACCGGCTGCGGTCTCGAAACATTGCCGGCATCGTGGTCCCAAGTTTCGCGCCGAGCGCCGAGATGGAGGATCGCAACCTGGTCCTTTGGGACTGGGGTCCGGGTCTGCCGCATAAGGTGGCTGTATTCGACCCGAGCGGCCGGCTGCCGAAGGACCAGCTATCTTGGCGATAATGCACTCCTGGGCATCCGAAGGCAGGGGAGGGGCTTTCCGGGCTTATAGTCCACTTGCCTTGGTGAGATTGACACGGAAACGATCGCGTCTGCGCTGATAGCGGCGAGTCATTTCGGCGGAGGCGTGGCCGAGCTGCTTTTGCACATAGCGTTCGTCGACCTCGGCCGACGAGGCAAGGCCGGCGCGCAATGAGTGGCCAGCAAACTTCACCTTCCGTTCGCCTTCTGGCAGGTCGCCGCGGACCCCTGCGGCAAGGGCGGCGCGTTTGACCAGCCGTGCTACCTCCTGGTCGTTCAACCGATCAGTTCCCACTGTCTTGCCTTGTCCAGTGACGCGCCGAAACAGCGGGCCATGGCCAATCCTCGCCAGTTTAAGCCAGGTCTGCAGCGCGACAACCGGGCAGGTGGTGTCGGATGAGCCGCGGCCTATTTCGACCTCGCGCCAGCCGGTCTTTCCGCGCAAGGTCACCAGCACGCCCTTATCAAGAATTTCGATCCAGCCGGAAGAATCCTCGGTTTGATCCCTGGCAACGTCGAGACCGACGATTTCGGAGCGGCGCAGGCCGCCGGCGAAACCCAAGAGCAGCATGACGCGGTCACGCAGGCCACGAAGCGTGCCGCGGTCAAGGGTCTCGAGCATGGCAATCAGGTCTTCCGGCAGTATGGCTTCTTTCTGCCGGGGAGGGGAGGCGTGGCTGTTGCGAATGCCGGCCAGCACAGTGGCGATATGCCGGTCTTTTCTGTCCAACGGCTGGCCACGCTGAGAAAAATTCCAGGTCAGCGAAGAGAGACGTCGCTCGATTGTCGAGACGGCGTTCGGCTTCCTGTCGCCCGTTACCTTACCGGACGCGCAGGCGGTGATGTAGAGGCCGACGACCTGCGGATCGGGCGGCAACACATCGAGATGCTGGCGGCGCGCCCAAGCGCAAAAGTGCTTCCAGTCGGCGGCGTAGGCGCGCCGGGTGTTGGCCGAGCTTGCTGCCTCGACGTAATCACGAGCGCGCTCGGCGAGCCCTTCCAGATGAGCCGGAAGGCCAAAAATTGGCTGCGCGGCCGGTGCCGTGTTCTCCATGGGAAGGTCGTCCGACTGCTGTCCCATGGCGAGCACGACATCAATGATATCGGGGAGATCGTCGGCGACCGCCTCTGCTGGGGAATGATCGATGACGGCGGCCGTGCTGTGGGACGGTCCGGAGGTCGGGTCGACGTGTTTTTCCGACTTCTGCTCGACGAAAATGGCTGTCGTTCGCGTTTGGTCAACGGACGGCAAGTTATTGGTCTGGCGCGAATCAGCTTCGGAGTTCATTGGCGGATTCTAGCCGAATCACCGNGAAAATGGCTGTCGTTCGCGTTTGGTCAACGGACGGCAAGTTATTGGTCTGGCGCGAATCAGCTTCGGAGTTCATTGGCGGATTCTAGCCGAATCACCGGATTTTTCGTAACATTCGAGCGGACGAACTTTTACAGCGAGGCCGGCTGTGGTTCATGGGCCCGACAAGGAGACGGTTGGTGATGCCGCCTGGAATGAGGCGGTTGCGAGGGAGGCCGTGATCCGCAGACTGGTTTCGCTCGACTGCCCCGGCCGGTCCGATTTCTTCCGGGCTTGCCGTGAACTCGGCCTCAAGCGAACCCGGCTTTACGAACTGATCAGGGCTTACCGGGAGCATCCGGTCACGAGTTCGCTGCTGCCACGCCCGGGCGGCACGAGACAAGGCAGCCGCCGGCTGCCGGATGAGACGGAAGCGGTAATCGCCGAAGCGCTCCGTGAGTTTTACAAGACGCGCCAGAAACCCAGCATTAATCGACTGCACAAGGAGATCCGCGGGCTCTGCCGCTCGCGTGGCGTGCGCGCACCATCTTGGCATGCGCTGAAGGCGCGGATCGAGGCCATGGACCCCGCCGAACTGACCAAGGCACGGGAAGGCTCGAAGGCAGCGCGCGATCGCTTCCACCCAGTTCCGGGAGAATATACCGCCGAGTGCGCGTTCGACGTAGTCCAGATCGACCACACGCTGGTCGATGTCATTGTCGTCGATCGCCGATATCGGCGGCCACTGCAGCGGCCGTGGCTGACGCTCGCCATTGACGTCGCGAGCCGCATGATCGCGGGCTTCTACCTGACGCTTGAGGCGCCGTCGACGGTGTCGGTCGCGCTCGCAATCCAGCATGTCGTGCAGCCGAAAGAGGTGTGGCTTGCCGGGCTGGGGATCGATACGAAGTGGCCGGCCTGCGGGTTCCCTGATGCCATCCACCTCGATAACGCCAAGGAATTCCGGTCGCGCGCCCTGCAGCGGGGCGCTGAGGAATATGGCATCGAGCTCATCCATCGTCCGATCGCTACTCCCCACTATGGCGGTCATATCGAGCGGCTGATCGGCACCATGATGGGCGCCGTCCATCTTCTGCCGGGCACGACGTTCAGCGACATCGACGAGCGTGGCAGCTATGATTCCGCCGCCCATGCGACGATGACTCTGGATGAACTGGCGCGATGGCTGGCGCTCGAAATCACGCGCTACCACGCCGATCGCCATGGAACGCTGGGGATTCCGCCGCTTGCGGCATGGCATGAAGCTGTCGCCCGCCGCGTTCGGCCTGTGCGTCAGCCCCACGATCTTGCCGGCTTCATGATCGATTTCCTACCCAGCGTCGACCGGCTGGTGCGACGAGACGGCATTCACCTGTTCGGTCTTCGCTATTGGGATGATGTCCTGAGCATCTGGGCCGGGCGCCTCGATCGGCCGCTGCACGTTTCCTACGATCCACGCGATCTTTCGAGGGTTTTCGTGCGCGCTCCGGACGGTATGCGTTGGCCGATCCGCTTTGCCGATCTGCGGCGCGCGCCGATCACGCTTGGCGAACATCGCCGCGCCCGAACCGCCCTACGTGAACGCGGTCTTTCGCTGGTCGACGAGCAGCTGATCTTCGAAACCATTGAGGCCCAGCGCGCACTGGTCGAGGACGCAACCAGGCGCACCAAGGCAGCGCGTCAGCTGGAAGAAAGGCGCGACCGAGCGCTCGGCGCTGCCGCGTCAAACTCGCCGGTCGCGGCCGAGCCTGCGCAAATCGAGGATGAGCGGCCGATCGATTGGAGCAAGGTCCCCGTCTTTCCCGTCGAGGAATGGTCGTGAAAGGGGAGGGGACTTTCGAGCACATTGATGACCGCTGCCGCCGCTATGCCGCTTTGTCCGACGAAGAGCGCATCGCCTGGATCAAGGCAGACCGCTGGATCGGCTTCGACCAGGCGCAAGCCGCACTTGTCCGCCTGAACGCGTTGCTTGCCTATCCCCCACGTGACCGCATGCCTTGCCTGCTGATCTATGGCAACACCGGCATGGGCAAGACCAAGATCGTGCGCAAATTCGAGCGGGCGCATCCGCCCACATTGTGTCAGCCCACGGGCGTTATCAATAGGCCGGTCGTCGTGGCCCAAGTACCCTCGGAGCCGGTTGAGCGCGACCTCTATCGAGAACTGCTGGCCAGCCTGCAGGCTCCAGCGCTCGTCGGCGGCACGCTTGCCCGGGAGAAAGACATCTGCCGCTCGCTGCTGCGCACCGTCGGCGCCAGGATGATCGTGCTTGACGAGGTCAACGGGATGCTGGCCGGGACCTATCGGCAGCAACGGATTTTCCTGAATGCGCTGCGGTTTCTGGCGAACGACCTGAGAGTGCCGCTGGTGTGCGCCGGCACCGATTTGGCGCGCCAGGCCTTGCTCACCGACGCGCAGCTCGCCGAGCGCTTCGAGGCGTTTCATCTAAAACCCTGGAAGAACGATCACGCCTTTGCGCGGCTCTTGAAAAGCCTCGCTGGCATCCTGCCGCTGCGCGCTGCGTCCGATCTCGAAACGGACGCGGTTCGTGAAAGGATCCACACGCTCGCCAGCGGCGTCACGTTCCGGATTTTCCAGCTGATCGAGACGGCAGCCGAGGAGGCGATCCGGTCGGGGAAGGAACGGCTCGACCTGCTGAGTTTTGGAGACGATCTCGTGCTGCCGCTTGTTTCGATGACGCAATCGGCACGCCGGCGGATGCCGCAGGCGGCGGCCGGGTGATGAAGCCGGATCGTCTGCCCGTGGCGCCGCGGCCCTATCGCGACGAATTGCTGTCATCCTGGATGGCGCGGGTGGCATGCCGCTACGGCCTTACAGCGGAAGAGCTGGCGGGGCATTTCGCCGTTGATGGCAATTGCTTATCTTCGCCCTTGGCGATCGACGATAGGGTGCCGGCGGCGGAGCAGGTACGGCAATGGGCGCAGGTCTGCGGTATCGATTCCGAGCGAGTGCAGCGCCTGGCCTTGAGCAGGCGCTATCCGCGACGGCACCGATCCTGGTACGTGAGCCGGGGACCGGAATGGATGCCGTCGACAGTGACCGGGTCGACCCCGGTCTGTGTTGCCTGCTTCGCTGCCGATCAAGCAGCCGGCCGCGATGCCTATTTGCGAGCCGGCTGGATGCTTGGCGAGCGCTGCATCTGTCCGATGCACGGCCGGCTGCTTCATGATCGCTGTGTCTCGTGTCATCGACGACTTTCAGTGGCTTTCTACCTGCACGAGGGAAGCGCTCGGCCGGCCTGCAGTCATTGTGCGCGGCTTCTCACCGATAGGGGAGGGGAGGGCGGTCGGCCACAGGATACCGCCCTCGTGGCGACGGCGCTGGCCACCCAGCAGCGGATTACGGCAAGCGTCAATGGTGAAAATCCCGAGGGCGACAGGATCGAGAAGGCGCTCTCGGTGCTCTGGGCGCCGCTGGACCATCCAGCCGCGGCACGACCCGTGCTGGCGCTCTGGTTCAATGAAGCTGGCTGGCGCTGTCCCTATGACGTCCGGCACGCCGTCGGCGCCGCAACTCCGCTTGGCCAGTTGCCGGTGCGCTGGCGCTTTATCACGCTGCTGGCTTTCGACGATGTTTTCGGCACCAGGCTGCGCGGTGGTGAGGGATTGCCGCCTCTCGCCGCGCATCTGATGCGGCGGGCCGCGCCACGGCAGATCCGCTTCTCAAGCCGGCGGCCGAGCGGCCAGGCGCTGAAGCGCTCGTCGGCCGAATATGAGGGGCTGGCGCGTCAAATTCTGGCTGATCCGGGCTGGATCGCCGCGGCAAAGCTACCTCCGCGGAAACGGGAGCGTGCTCGCGCTCGCCTGATCGATGCTGCGCTTGCCTGGAACTCGCCGGTGTCACCCGGGGCAACGGTGTCGCCCAAACTGCCGAGCAACGAGCAGGCGATTCAGAAATGCTGAGGCTGCGTGCTGTGGTGCGTAGTCTCACGAATTCCGACTCATCTGGCCGCACTAGGATGCACGAGATTTCGTCCGGAAGCCCGATTGACGTCGATTTCGGCATTCTGCTCGACGAGAGACGCTACCGCTGCGCTGTCCGGGGATTAAGCGCAAACCGGGTCCGCTCGATGAACGCGAATTCTCGTCGATCTGACGCCTAAACGAGGCTGTCCGCCGGTGAAAAACGAACGACAATGGCCATTTCTCATACAGATCGCAAAACGAACGATAATGCAACATTATCATTCGTT
>NZ_LMCP01000008.1 GCF_001425625.1 Mesorhizobium sp. Root102
AATCCCCGCTGAAAAAACGCAGGGTAAGGGTCAAACATGGGTCAATTCTCGATGGAAATATCCTGGGTTGCCGGGTCAGTTCTCAGTGGCAATCAACAATGAGCCGCCTCGACGAGTCGGAGAAGATCGGAGCCAGAAGCTCCGGCTCCGAACAGAACTGCTTCAGGAAACTTGCGATCCCGTCTGTGGATGTCTGCCTCGTGTCGGGCAGTGCAATTGTGTCAGCCTGTTTGACCATTACCGATCTCGTTTTGTTCCTTGATCCATTTCCCGGACACGAAAGGCCCGGGAAATGTCCCTCAGATGAGGGCGCAGCTTAAATCGTCGGAGGACTCGAAAGGATGCCCAGGGGCATCCTTTAACTTCCATCTCACCGGGGGGTGAGCCGACTTCGAGTGTCGAACGAGCCGTTTATCATGACGTTGAGCCAGATACGGTGACGCGTCAGGCAGGGAAAGCGATCTAAGCGGTGAGCAAGTTCCTCGTTCGACCACAGACATCTTTAAGTTTGCACACTCCCATCCAACGTAACCCCAGAGACAGACCTTAAGTCGCGTTGGAGACAGGATGCTTCCCACAGAGACAAAATCAGGTCGCATCCTCACTTTAGCGCCTCAGAATCTTCTCAGCTGCACCCGCTCGTGGCACCGCACGTGTCACACTTCTCGCAGGTCCCGTTGCGCACCATGGTAAAATTCTGGCACTCGGAGCAGGAATTGCCGGTGTAGCCCTGCAGCAGTGACCTGGCGCGGCGGTCGTTGGCGAGTTTCTTGGCTTCGGCCGCCTCAACGGCCGCAGCGTCGGTGAACAATCCCGCCGTGGCGTCGGATGCAACACCCGCCGCTTCCTCGAAGGCGATGTCCTCGGCCAGTTCCTTCGCCCGCTCCTCATAGTCGCGCTTGTAGGCGACCGCTTCGTCGCTGGCCGGTTTCAGGGCCAGCACGTTGGAGCCGGAGAAGGCGGTCGGCACTGACCGGGCAGGGGTGCCCGAGGGGGCCGCGAAGCCCTTCGGATCGTTGCCGCTGACGCGCGACACCAGCTTCACCGGCGAGGCGCCTCGGGTCAGGCCCTTGGAGACCGCATCCGTCTTGCCTTCGCTGATGTTGCGGCCAAGCGCGGTGTTGGAAAAGTCCGACTGGTCGACATGGGCGAGGTCGTTGCGGCCGAGATAGGAGATTGCCAGTTCGCGGAACACGTAGTCGAGGATCGACGTCGCGCTCTTGATGGCGTCGTTGCCTTGCACCATGCCGGCCGGCTCGAACTTGGTGAAGGTGAAGGCGTGCACATATTCTTCGAGCGGCACGCCATATTGCAGGCCGAGCGAGATGGCGATGGCGAAGTTGTTGAGAAGGCCACGCAGCGTCGCGCCTTCCTTGTTCATGTCGATGAAGATCTCGCCGAGACGGCCATCGTCATACTCACCGGTGCGCAGGAAGATGGTGTTGCCACCGATCTTGGCCTTCTGGGTGTAGCCCTTACGGCGGCCGGGCAGCTTTTCCTGCTCGCGCGACACGCGCTCGATGATGCGCTCGACGATCCGCTCGGTGATCTGTGCCGCGCGCGCCGCCGCCGGTGCAGCGATCAGCTGCTCGAGGGCTTCGTCCTCATCGTCCTCGCCATCGGCGAGCAGCGACGAGTTGAGCGGCTGCGACAGCTTCGAGCCGTCGCGGTAGAGCGCATTGGCCTTCAGCGCCAGCTTCCACGACAGCATGTAGGCGCCCTTGGCATCTTCCACCGTCGCGTCGTTGGGCATGTTGATGGTCTTCGAGATGGCGCCGGAGATGAAGGGCTGTGCCGCCGCCATCATCTGGATGTGGCTGTTGATGGACAGCGAGCGCTTGCCGATCTTGCCGCACGGGCTGGCGCAGTCGAACACTGCGAGGTGTTCGGGCTTGAGGAAGGGCGCGCCTTCCAGCGTCATCGCACCGCAGACATGGATGTTGGCGGCCTCGATGTCCTTCCTGGAGAAGCCCAGCGCCGGCAGGATCTCGAACGAGAAGTCGTTGAGCTGTTCGTCGGTGAAGCCGAACGTCTCCTTCACCCAGTCGGCGCCGAGCGTCCACTGGTTGAAGACGAACTTGATGTCGAAGGCCGACTTCAAGGCTGCGTTCAACGCCGCGATCTTGTCGTCGGTGAAACCCTTTGCCTTGAGCGCGCCGGGGTTGATGGCAGGCGCCTGGTTGAGATTGCCGTGGCCGACCGCATAGGCCTCCATCTCGCCGATCTGGGCTTCGGAGTAGCCGAGCGTGCGCAAAGCTTCCGGCACGGCGCGGTTGATGATCTTGAAGTAGCCGCCGCCAGCCAGCTTCTTGAACTTCACCAGCGCGAAGTCGGGCTCGATGCCGGTGGTGTCGCAATCCATGACGAGGCCGATCGTGCCGGTCGGCGCGATCACGGTTGCCTGCGCATTGCGGTAGCCATGCTCCTCGCCGAGCTCTATGGCGCGGTCCCAGGCAGCCTTGGCGTGGGTCGCAAGGTCCTGCTGCTTCAGGTCGGAAGCGACCAGCGGCACCGGGTTGACGGCGAGCTTCTCATAGCCCTGCTTCTCGCCATAGGCGGCACGGCGATGATTGCGCATGACCCGCAGCATGTTCTGCGCGTTGCGGTCGTAGTCGGCGAAGGCGCCGAGCTCGGAAGCCATCTCGGCCGAGGTCGCATAGGCGACGCCGGTCATGATCGCGGTGAGTGCGGCGCAGATCGCGCGGCCCTCGTCGGAGTCATAGGGAATGCCGGACGTCATCAGCAGGCCGCCGATATTGGCGTAGCCGAGGCCGAGCGTGCGGTATTCATAGGACTGCTTGGCGATCTCCTTCGACGGGAACTGCGCCATCATCACCGAGATTTCGAGAACGACGGTCCACAGCCGCACGGTGTGCTCATAGGCAGCGATGTCGATCGTGCCGTCGGCGTTGCGGTAGGGCAGCAGATTGATCGAGGCGAGGTTGCAGGCCGTGTCGTCGAGGAACATGTATTCCGAGCACGGGTTGGACGCCCGGATCGCACCGGCGGAAGCGCAGGTGTGCCAGTCGTTCATCGTCGTGTTGAAGTGCAGGCCCGGATCGGCGGAAGCCCAGGCGGCGTAGCCGATCTTTTCCCAGAGGTCCCTGGCCTTCAGCGTCTTCAGCACCTTGCCGTCCTTGCGGGCGGTCAGGTGCCAGTCGGCATCGTCTTCGACGGCGCGCAGGAAATTGTCCTTCAGCGACACCGAATTGTTGGAGTTCTGGCCCGAAACCGTCAGGTAGGCATCCGAATCCCAGTCGGTGTCGTAGGTCTTGAACGACATCGACGAATAGCCCTGCTTGGCGAACTGGATGACGCGGTAGATGTAGTTCTCCGGTACGGCGGACTTCTTGGCCGCCTTGATCTCGCGCTTCAGCGCGGTGTTGATCGACGGGTCGAAGCAGTCGTCGCCATTGCCTTCGCAATTGACGCAGGCCTTCATGATCGCCTCAAGATGCTTCTTGACGATCTTCGAGCCGGTCACCAGCGAGGCAACTTTCTGCTCTTCATTGACCTTCCAGTCGATGAATTCCTCGATATCGGGGTGGTCGGCGTCGACGATGACCATTTTCGCGGCGCGGCGCGTCGTGCCGCCCGACTTGATGGCGCCCGCCGCGCGGTCACCGATCTTGAGGAAGCTCATCAGGCCGGACGAGCGGCCGCCGCCCGACAGCTTTTCGCCTTCGCCACGCAACAGCGAGAAGTTGGAGCCGGTGCCGGAGCCGTATTTGAACAGGCGCGCTTCACGCACCCACAGGTCCATGATGCCGCCCTCGTTGACCAGGTCGTCCTGCACGCCCTGGATGAAGCAGGCATGAGGCTGCGGATGCTCGTAGGAGGACTTCGACTTGGTCAGCTTGCCGGTGAACGGGTCGACATAGAAGTGGCCCTGGCTCGGGCCGTCGATGCCATAGGCCCAGTGCAGGCCGGTGTTGAACCATTGCGGCGAGTTCGGCGCCACGCGCTGCGTGGCCAGCATGTAGGCAAGCTCGTCGCGGAAAGCGCGCGCGTCTTCCTCCGACGCCTTGAAGTAGCCGCCCTTCCAGCCCCAATAGGTCCAGGTGCCGGCCAGCCGGTCGAAGACCTGGCGCGCGTCGATCTCGGAGCCGTAGCGCTCGGCTTCCGGCAGCTTGGCGAGTTCCGCCTCGTCGGCGACGGAGCGCCACAGGAAGGAGGGGACGTCGTTCTCTTCGATCTTCTTCAGGCGCGCGGGGACGCCG
The DNA here is from genome assembly GCF_001425625.1 of Mesorhizobium sp. Root102. Lineage (GTDB taxonomy): Bacteria > Pseudomonadota > Alphaproteobacteria > Rhizobiales > Rhizobiaceae > Mesorhizobium. Next base: position 4,221 of record NZ_LMCP01000008.1, read on the forward strand.
GCCTTGCGGAAATACTTCTGCGCCAGGATGTCGGCGGCAACCTGGGAGAACTGCGCCGGCACATCGATGTTGTCCAAGCGGAACACCACCGAACCATCCGGATTCTTGATCTCCGAAAGCGCCTTGCGGAATTCGATCTCCGCATAGGCAGATTGTCCTGGCTTGGTGAAACGACGCTCGATGCGCATTGGTCCGGTCCCTTTTGTCTATATATAGCGCTTTTCCCCAGGGATTTCCGCCCCTAATGCGAAACGCGCATGTCCGCCGTCTGCCGGCGTTAGAAAACGGCCGGCTCTCCATTTTGCAGTCTCCGCCGGCCCTGCTGGTCAAACTCCTTGCGAAGTGCCTGTCCAACGCGCCGACGAACCCCGCGGGTCCCTCAAAACTGATTTTTTCCGATTCCCTCGCTGGAGGGAAATTCACACTATCTAGCGCCGAACCTACCTGCAAACACTAAATATAGTATTAACAGACAATTTATTCCAGTCCGGCAATTGTCCCTATCGTCCCCAACCACCCCACAATCCCAACGCTTCCGCCGGCCTCGTATACAGGCGGAAATGCGGGCAAAAACGCACATAATCCGGGAAAAAGACCGGGCTCAGAACTTTCCGGTCGCACTCTCAACAGGAGCGCATGGCCTATAAAAGGCGACTCGTTTTGCGCCGTCAAGGATTCGTTTGCGTAGCTTTTGTGACCCCAACATCTTGTGTGTCACATATGTGGATAACGGGGATAGAAAGCCGGCTGAGCCGAATTCGCTTTGGCATGATCGCAAGCCGCCCTTCGCCCTTGGGCAAGCCAAAGTTTGCCCGAGGCAAGCCCGCCGTTTGCCCCAGGGCGAGCCACCGTTTGCCTAGGGATTGCCGCCATCCGCGCATGACCGGAGAGGTTCAATTCCATGAGGCACGTCAATCTGCCGGTGAAATGGACGATCGGTCGGGAAGGACGGCGCAAATCGATTGCCGGATTCGGATGACGACGCAACCCAGGGAGAAAAAACTTGACGTTGCGAAGGGCTGATGCATCTACTAGTCCGTAACTAAGATATAAGTTCCATAAATATGGAATAGATGCGAAGGGAACCAAGATGAAGCGCTTTTTCCAAATCGCAGCTTCGCTCGCCGCACTTATGCTGCCGGCGACGGGCAATGTCTGGGCTGAGCCCGCCAAGGGCGGCGTCATCGATGTGGCCACGATCGGCGAACCGCCGACGCTCGATCCGATGGCGTCGACCGCCGATCTCGTCGGCATCGTTACGCAGCACATCTACGAGACGCTTTACACCTTCGACAAGGATTGGGGCATCACGCCCCTTCTCGCCGCCGACATGCCGCAGATTTCACCTGACGGGCTCGTCTACACCATCAAGCTCAGGACCGGCGTGAAGTTCCATGACGGCAGCGATATGAACTCGGCCGACGTCGTCGCGTCGCTGCAACGCTGGATGAAAATCGCCACGCGCGGCAAGCAGGCCGCCGAGGTCATCGCCTCGGTCGACGCGGTCGACGACAGCACGGTCAAGATCACGCTCAAGAAGCCATTCGCGCCACTGCTGGCGCTGTTGTCGCTCAACAACGCCGCCGCCATCGTCATTCCGTCCGAGAATGCAGGGCAGGACCCGCTGGCCAGTTTTGTCGGCACCGGCCCCTATATGCTGAAGGACCGCAAGCCCGACCAGTTCATCCAGCTTGCCCGCTTCGATGGCTACAAGTCGCGCGATGGCGAGCCCAACGGTTATGGCGGCGCCAGGAAGCAATATCTCGACGAAATCCGTTTCGTGCCGGTCCCCGATGCCAACACCCGCGTCGAGGGGGCGGTTGCCGGCCAGTTCGCCTATGCCGATTCTCTGCCCGTGGAATCCTTCGACAAGATTTCCGGCGGCAAGACCGCGCCGGTCATCCTGAAACCCTTCGGCTGGCCGGTTTTCGTCCTTAACACTAAGCAGGGGCTGAACGCCGACATCCGCATCCGCAAGGCAATCCAGGCAGCACTGGCACCCAATGACATGCTGCTTGCCGCCTTCGGCTCCAAGGACTTCTTCGCCGCCGACGGCGCGCTCTATCCCGAAGGCTATGCCTGGCACACCGATGCCGGCGTCGAAGCTTACAAGCCCGATGGCGACACCGAGGCCGCCGCGGCGCTGCTGAAAGAGGCCGGTTACGACGGCAAGCCGTTGCGGATCCTCACTAGCCGCCAGTACGAGTTCCACTACAAGATGGCGCAGGTTGCCGCGGAGTATCTCAAGGCCGCCGGTTTCCAGGTCCAACTCGACGTGGTCGAATGGGCGACACTGACCAAGAACCGCACCGATCCGGCGCTCTGGGACATCTACATCACCCACAGCCCGTTCCTGCCTGAGCCCTCGCTGACCGGCATCATGTCGGATTCTTCGCCGGGCTGGTGGGTTTCCGACCGCAAGCACCAGGTGCTGGGCGCCTTCAATGCCGAGTCCGATCCGGCCAAGCGCGTCGCGCTGTTCGCCGATGTGCAAAAGGCGGTCTTCGAAGAGGTTCCGGCGGTCAAGATCGGCGACTTCAACGCATTGGCCGCCCAGGCGCCGACGCTCAAGGGCGTGACGCCGGCGCCATGGCCGTATTTCTGGAACGCCTATCTGGAAGCCAAGTAGTTCCTCCCGCAACCGGGCGCCGGCCAGACTTCGCCGGCGCCCAACAAGACCGTTTCGATGGATTGTGGAAGGGACAGGCTGAACCGATGCTGCGCTCGATCTTCAACAGACTTCTCGGCATGATCGTCGTCATGGCGCTGGTGGTCACCATCGTCTTCGTCATCGTGCGCGTGACACCGGGCGATCCGGCGGCAGTGATGCTCGGCCCCGACGCGTCGGCCGCCGACATCGCAGCACTTCGCTCCAGGCTCGGGCTCGACGGCTCGATTCTCGAACAGTTCGGACGCTACGTGCTTGGCGTGGTGCAAGGTGATTTCGGTCAGTCGATCTTCCTCGGCGAGCCGGTCACGACGGCGCTGGCGCAGCGTGCCGAGCCGACCTTCTTCCTCACCGTGTTCTCGCTGCTGATCGCGACGGCGATCGCCTTGCCGGTCGGCATACTGGCTGCCTACAAGCGCGGTTCGGTCTTCGATCAGGCAACGACCACCATCGCCATGTTCGCGGCCAGCGTGCCGAGCTTCTGGCTGGGGCTGCTGTTCATCCAGTTCTTCGCCGTGAGGCTCGGCTGGTTCGATACGTCAGGCTATGGCGGGCCGGGCGCATCCTTTGCCGACAGGCTGAACCATCTCGTGCTGCCGGCGCTGGCGCTCGGCCTCGTCTCATCGGCGCTGATCACCCGCTTCACCCGCGCTTCGATGCTCGACGTGCTCAACGACGACTATGTGCGCACAGCACGCTCCAAGGGCATGAGCGAATGGCGCGTGGTGCTGAAGCATGCCTTCAAGAATGCGCTGATCCCCATCCTCACCGTCATCGGGCTGACCGCCGCTTTGCTCATTTCCGGAGCGGTGGTCACCGAAACGGTGTTCGGCCTGCCGGGCGTCGGCAGCCTCGTCGTCTCGGCGGTGCTGAGACGCGACTATCCTGTCATCCAGGGTGCGCTGCTGGTCATTGCCGGGCTTTACGTGCTGGTCAATTTCGCCATCGACATGCTGTATCTCGCGGTCGATCCCAGGGTCCGCTACTGATGGCCGCGATCTCGGTTCCGCTTCACTCAGAGCCCAACATCCTTTCGCGGCTGATCGGCAGGCCAACATCGGCCGCCGGCATCGCCGTGCTGGTGATCATTGTGCTGGCTGCGATCCTGGCGCCTGTCATCGCGCCCTATGCGCCGTCAAAACTCTCCATCGCCAGCCGGCTGCATCCGTCGAGCCTCGACCATCTGTTCGGCACCGACGATCTCGGCCGCGATGTGTTCACCCGCATGCTCTATGCCGCGCGCACCACGCTCAGCGTCGGCTTCGCCGTGGTCGTCTTTTCATCCATCATCGGCACCCTGATGGGGCTGGTATCTGGCTATTTCAAACGGCTGGATGCGCCGGTATCGCGGCTGATCGATGCCATGATGGCGTTCCCGGATATCCTGCTCGCCATCGCGCTGGTCGCCGCACTTGGCGCGACCGCGGTCAATGTCGTCATCGCGCTCGGCATCGTCTATGCGCCGCGGCTTGCGCGCGTCGTGCGGGCCTCGACGCTGGTCATCCGCGAACTTCCCTATGTCGAGGCGGCGCGCGCGCTGGGTGTGCCGACGCCAATCATCCTGGTCCGCCATGTGCTGCGCAACGTCACCTCGCCGCTCTTGGTGCAGGGCACCTTCATCTTCGCCAACGCCATCCTGGCTGAGGCGGGTCTGTCTTTCCTCGGCGTCGGCATTTCGCCCGACATTCCGACCTGGGGCACCATGATCGCCACCGGCCGCCAGTACATGGATCAGGCACCCTGGGTCATGATGTTTCCAGGTGCGGCCATCGTCGTCACGGTGCTGTCGCTGCAGCTTGTCGGCGATGGCCTGCGCGATCTTCTCGACCCCCGTCTGGCAAAGGATATCTGATGTTCGGCAATCGTTTCCAAAAGGCCGACCGGCCGCTGCTCATCAAGGACGCCAGACCCGTCGGGTTCGGCGGCGGCTTAGATCAGCCGATCGACGTGCTGGTCGACGAGCAGGGCCGTATCGCCGAAACAGCCTCAGGAATTTCCGCAGGCGATGGTGTCAATATTGTCGATGCCAAGGGCGCCTTCCTGTCGCCGGGCTGGACCGATCTCCATGTCCATGTCTGGTATGGCGGCACCGATATCTCGCTGCGCCCTGAACAATGTGGTGCGGCGCGCGGTGTGACTACGATGGTCGATGCCGGCTCGGCCGGCGAAGCCAATTTCCATGGCTTTCGCGAATTCATTATCGAACCTGCCAAGGAGAACGTCTACGCCTTCCTGAATATCGGTTCGATCGGCCTCGTTGCCTGCAACCGCGTCAGCGAACTGATCGACATGCGCTCCATCGATTTCGACCGCACAATCGCCACCGTCGAGGCCAACCGCGATGTCATCGTTGGGCTAAAAGTTCGCGCCAGCCATGTCATCACAGGCGGCTGGGACCTGACGCCGGTCCGGTTGGCGAAGAAGCTCAGCCGCATCCTCAAGCTGCCCATCATGGTGCATGTCGGCGAACCGCCGCCGCTCTACGATGATGTGCTCGGCCTGTTGACGGAAGGCGACATCGTCACCCATTGCTTCAACGGCAAGGCCGGCGGTTCGATCATCGAGGATGACGATCTCTACCAACTTGCCGAACAGTCGGCGGCGCGCGGCATCGTGCTCGATGTCGGGCATGGCGGCGCCTCCTTCTCTTTCGATGTCGCCAAAGCCGCCCTCGAGCGCGGCCTGCCGCCGGCAACGATCTCGACTGATCTTCACAACCGCTCGCTCGACACCTCGGTCTGGGACATGGCCACCACCATGTCCAAGCTGTTGTCGCTCGGCATGAAATTCGAGGATGTGGTGGCCGCGTCGACCACCGCGCCGCGCCGCGCCATCCGCTTGCCGACCGAGCAGTTGCTCGACAAGGGCAAGCCAGCGGAGTTCACTCTGTTCGACGTCGTCGACGCCGACCTGACGGTACGCGATTCACAAGGTGCGTTGAGCACGTTGCACCGGCTGTTCGAACCGCGCCACGCCATTTTGGGCGCGCACGCCGTTGCAGCTCATCGCCATATGCCCACGGCAGGCGAGAGCGGTCCCCACGCCTGTCCGCATTGCGGGTGGAAGTCGTGACAGAACCGCTCGCCAGCGACGTTATCCTGTCGGTTCGCGATCTGCGGACCTGGTTCGTGACTCGCCGGCTGACGGCCAAGGCGGTGGATGGCGTCACCTTCGATCTGAAGCGCGGCAGTACACTCGCCGTGGTCGGCGAATCCGGCTCGGGAAAATCCGTCACCAGCCTCTCCATCATGGGGCTCCTGTCACGGCCGGGCGCCATTGCCGGCGGCAGCATCCTGTTTCGCGACCGGCAGGAGCGCGTCCACGATCTTGCCGGCTTTAGCCAGAAGCAGTTTCGAAAAATGCGCGGCTCCGAGATCGCGATGATCTTCCAGGAACCGATGACCAGCCTCAACCCGCTGTTCACCGTCGGTGACCAGATCGGCGAGATGATCGCGCTGCATGAGCCGGTCGATCGTCGCGAAGCGCGCAAGCGTGCGCTCGCCATGCTGAAGCATGTCGAAATCCCCGACGCCGAATCCAGGCTGGACGACTATCCGCACCAGATGTCCGGCGGCATGCGCCAGCGCGTCATGATCGCCATGGCGCTGTCGTGCAGCCCGTCTCTGCTGATCGCCGACGAGCCGACCACTGCGCTCGACGTCACCATCCAGGCCCAGATCCTCGACCTTCTGCGCCGGCTGCAGGCCGAGATGGGCATGTCGATCCTGTTCATCACCCACAATCTCGGTGTCGTGGCCGAAATCGCCCATGATGTGGTCGTCATGTATGGCGGCCGCGTCGTCGAACAGGCGCCGGTCAACGATCTCTTCGCGCATCAACGCCATCCCTACACCAGGGGCCTGCTGGCCTGCACGCCGAACGCCGCCCGCGACATCGACGCCGCCGGCGAGCGCCGTGCGCTCTATTCGATCCCAGGCAGCGTGCCGCCGATCACCAATCTGCCGCCAGGTTGTGCCTTCGAGCCGCGTTGCGACTTTGCCATTGCGCCTTGCAGGGCAGCGCCGCCCGCACTTGTGCCGGCCGGCCCGCAGGGCGCTTCCCGTTGCATCAGGAGTGCCGAACTGTGAGCGCGCTTGCAAAATCCGTCGAGGCCAAACCGCTGCTCAGCGTGCGGGGGCTGACCAAGCATTTTCCGGCGCGCAACGGTCGCATCGTGCATGCGGTCGAGGATGTCAGTTTCGATGTCCAGCGCGGCTCGACCGTCGGTCTCGTCGGCGAGTCCGGTTCCGGCAAGACCACCGCCGGCCGGGCTTTGCTGCGGCTGGTCGAACCGACAGGCGGCAAGGCGCTGTTCGACGGCGTCGACCTGTTTTCGCTGTCGTCGCGCGACATGCGCGCCTACCGGCAAAAGCTGCAGATCGTCTTCCAGGATCCGTTTTCCAGCCTCAATCCCCGCATGCGGGTCGCTGCCATCATCGGCGAAGCGCTCAATGCGCGCGGCTTTCCCCGCGGCAAGAAACGAGCAGAACGCGTTGGCGAACTGCTGACGCTGGTCGGCCTGTCGCCGGACCACGCCAGCCGCTATCCGCACGAGTTCTCCGGCGGCCAGCGCCAGCGCATCGGCATCGCGCGCGCGCTCGCGGTAGAGCCGCAATTCATCGTCGCCGACGAACCGGTTTCGGCGCTCGATGTCTCGGTGCAGGCACAGGTGCTCAATCTGTTTGGCGACCTGCAGAAAAAGCTTGGCCTCACGCTGCTGTTCATCGCCCATGATCTCTCGGTGGTCGAATATCTTTGCGACGAGGTGGTGGTCATGTATCTCGGCCGCGTGATGGAGCGTGGCCCGAGCCGCCTTGTCTATGCCGCGCCACGCCACCCCTACACGAAAGCCTTGCTGGCGACGGCGCCCGTGCCGGACCCGACGCGCCGCCGCTCGCACATACCCTTGCATGGCGACATCCCGAGCCCGATCGATCCGCCTTCCGGCTGCGTCTTCCGCACCCGCTGTCCGGAAGCAATCGCGGCCTGCGCTGAAATCGTGCCGCCGGTCGAGCCTATCGGCGGCGGACATCACGTGGCATGCATCCGCCACAATGAGAAAATGCCTGACTGGAGTTTGAAATGACCTTTTCCGAGCTGTTCAAGCATCCGGACAGCACGCCCTACAGCCGGCTTTCGGCGCTTGGCATAACGCTGCCCGAGGCGCCGTCGCCAATCGCCAATTTTGTTACCCACGTCCAGGAGGGAAAGCTGCTGTTCCTGTCCGGCCAGGGACCGAGCGAAGCCGACGGCCGGCTCCATACCGGCAAGGTCGGCGCCGACGTCACCGTCGACGAAGCCTATGCCCATGCCCGGCTGACAGGCATCAACCTGATCGCCGTCATGCATACGGCCCTGGGCGACTTGCGCCGTGTTCGGCGTGTGGTCAAGCTGTTCGGCATGGTCAACGCGACACCCGACTTTGCAGACCATCCGGCTGTCATCAACGGCTGTTCGGACCTGCTTATCGATGTTTTCCAGGAGGCCGGTATCCATGCGCGTTCGGCGGTAGGCCATGGCTCCTTGCCCGGCCGCATCACCGTCGAGATCGAAGCCGTCATAGCGATCGACTGAGGACAGGACATGACCAAGCAAGACAGACCCAACGATATCCGCCGCCAGTTGGGCTTGAGGCCCGTCATCAACGTATCCGGCACGATGACCTCGCTTGGTGCCTCCATCGTCGTTCCGCAGGCGGTCGAGGCCGTCTCCGCCATCCTCGGCGAATTCGTCGAAATGGGCGATCTGCATCGGCGTGCCAGTACCGTCATTGCGCAATTGACCGGCGCCGAAGCCGGCTTCATCACGGCCTCCTGTTCGGCGGCGATCAGTCTTGCCGTGGCTGCCTGCATGACCGGACCGAACCTCTGGGCAATCGAGCGGCTGCCCGACACATCAGGCCTGAAAGACGAGGTGCTGATCCAGTCCGGCCACATGATCTCCTATGGTGCGCCGGTGGAACAGGCGATCCGGCTGACCGGCGCCAAGGTCGTCCCGGTTGGCCAGGCGACCAGCGCCTCGGCGTATCATCTGGCTGGCGCCATAACCGATCGCACCGCGGCGGCGGTCTTTGTCGTTTCGCACCATGTGGTCGACTATGCCCAGATCCCGCTGGCGATCTTTGCCGAGGTCGCGCACGCGCGTGGCGTGCCTGTCATCGTCGATGCGGCGTCGGAATATGACCTCACCGGCTTTCTCGCGGCCGGCGCCGATCTCGTCCTTTATTCCGGCCACAAATTCCTTGGCGGCCCGACCTCCGGCATCGTCGCAGGGCCGAAGGAAAGAGTTCGCGACGTCTACCTGCAGAACCGCGGCATCGGCCGCGGCATGAAGGTGGGCAAGGAGGGCATCGTCGGGGCGCTCGCGGCACTTCAGGCCTGGAAGGTGCGCGACCATGACGCCATTCGTGCCCGTGAACGCAGGGCGCTCGATTGCTGGATAGAGACGCTTGAAGGGCGGCCTGGCGTCAATGTCAGCATCGAGCCCGATCCGACCAACAACCCGCTCGACCGCCTGAAGCTTACGATTGATCCGGCGCAGGCCCGCATCACCGCATGGGATCTCGCCGATCGTCTGGCCGCCGGCGACAGCCCGGTGATCGTGCGCGACCACGAAGTCGAGCACGGTTACCTCCTTCTCGACCCCTGCAACCTTCATCCGGACGAAGAGTTCGTCGTGGCTGCCAGGCTTGGCGAGGAACTCGATGTGGCGCGCAAGTCGAATGAGATCATCGCTACGCCTTTCAACGAGCGCGTCCTCGCCAGCGAGGCGGCAATCCTCAACTGGCCGGATTGACTGCCGCCATGCTACTGCCGTTTGACAACCATCCGCGATGACCCCCGAGGCCTCATGGCAACGACGACAACCGACCGAGACCTGAGCAACGTCGCCACGGAGCCGCGCCGGTCGCGTACCAGCGGCATCGACCGTGCGTTGCAGATTCTGGATTGCCTGCAGCGGCAGGGACGGCCTGCGACCGCCTATGAGATCGCGCGCGATATCGGCGCGCCGCTGTCGACCATCTATGTGATTGTCGACGACATGGTCGAGAAGGAGCTTCTGGACCGCAAGGATGGCGGCCTGTTGTGGCTCGGGCCGCGGCTTTATCAATATGGCTTGACCTATGCCCGCACCCTCGACCTGCTCAATGTTGCGGCGCAGGAAATGCATGAACTGGCCCAGAATTCGAAAGAGACCGTCCAGATATGTGGTCGCGATGGAGACCACATGGTCGTCTTCGCCATGGAAGAGGGCAAGGATCATTTCCAGGTGACGTCGCGCGTCGGCACGCGCACGCCGCTTAACTGGACCGCCTCGGGCCGGCTGTTGGTCGGTCATTTGCCGGAAGCCGAGCGTCTGGAGATCTTCGCCCGCTCGGCGACGGCCTCGCCGACGGGGCGTGCCGAAACCGACAAGAATGTGCTTGCCAAGGCATCCGCCGCGGCGCTGGCGCAGGGGCTGTCGATCCAGGCAGGCGAGTCCGATTTTTCCGTCGCCTGTATCGCGGCTCCGATCCGCGACAATCTGGGAGCCTGTCGCGCGACGATCTCGATCGTCGTTCCCGATTTGAAGCTGAAACAAAAGAACCCGGACCTGACCGCGCTGGTCAAACTGAGCGCCAGGCGTATTGAAACACGACTGGGTTGGCGGAACGGCCAGCCGTAGGGGCCAGCTTGATGTTTTCGAGACTGGGCGCGGGTTGGCTTGCCAACTCCAGGTCCCGGCAGGATCAGCCGTAATGTAGCCGGGGTTTCGGCTCGGTGCTGGTGAACTGCACCCCAATACGGTCGTTGCGACGCCAGCGGACCTCGCACCGATAGGCAATGCCGTCCAGTGGCACATAGAGAAGAAAATGATCGGGAACCCGTGCCTCGAGCGGTATCTTCAGTTCGGCGCCGCCCTCGTGCTGATTGCGCAGCGTGCAACCGACCTCCGAGTTCTGAATTCCGGTGATGATCGTTCCGCCCTTGAGCACGCGCGGACGACGCTCACGGTGGGGCTCGTCGGACTCGTTGGGAATTGGCTTTTGCAGGGTTCGCCATCGATTAAAATACCAGAATCGCCGAACCTTACCCTCGATTCCTTAGGAAAACATTCACGTTGATGGGCGGCAATGCGTGTCTTGCCTTTGCAAACCAGTCCCGTCTGCAAGGAGCGTGGTGTGGCCGCCCATCAGGGGAAGCTGTGCGGGTCGGCGCAGAAATAGGCGATGATCTGGCAAAGATCGGGTTCGTTGATCATGCGCACCGCTTCGCTGGAACTGACCCATTTGCGGGTGCGGGAGTGTTTTTCCTTCCAGCGGTCGGCGACCTTGTCGACATGCAGCGGGAACACCAGGACCTCGCACGGCACTTCTTCGCCGGAAGCCAGTACCTTGGCATAGAAGTAGCGGCCGGCTTCGAGATGGGAGACACTCCCGCGCAGCCCGGCTTCCTCGCCGGCCTCGCGCGCCGCGGCCTCGCAGAGCGGCTCCCTGGCCTCGGGCCAACCCTTAGGCAAAACCCAGCGACCGGTATCCCGGCTGGTGATCAGCATGATCTCGACGCCGTTCCCGGTATCGCGCCAAGGAAGGGCGGCAACCTGTAGGCGGCAGGGTGCGGTGCCGAAGAGCCGTCGGACCCTTTCGGCCAGATGATTGTGCGTCGTTGGCCTCGTCAACATCGAAGAAGCTAGCCCCAGCCTCCAGAATCGTTTGCCGTCTCACGAATCTTACGGCTAATTGTCTTCAATAAAAGTAAAAAATTTCACTCGTCTGGCCGATTTGCGCCGATAGACGTCGATTTCGCAAAAGATCTGGCCTGCCGAGCCCGTTTGCGAAAGCAAATCACGCCCGGTGCAAGCTGCTGGTATGTAACAGGCAGGTTATCGAGAATCAGCCGGCGTGGTCGTCGGCGATCGGCTTCTGATAGGTGAAGCCCATATCCCACGGGAAATAGATCCAGGTGTCCTGGCTGACTTCTGTGACGAAAGTATCGATCAGCGGCCGGCCTTTCGGCTTGGCGTAGACGGTGGCGAAATGCGCCTTGGGCATCATCGCGCGCACGATGCCCGCTGTCTTGCCGGTGTCGGTGAGGTCGTCGATGATCAGCACGCCGGCGCCGTCTTCGGCGAGCAGGGCAGGAGTGATCTCCTTTAGGACCTGCAGCTGCCCTTGGCTCGTATAGTCGTGATAGGAGGCGACGCAGACCGTCTCGATGACGCGGATGCCGAGTTCGCGCGAGATGATCGCAGCGGGGACCAGCCCGCCTCGCGTGATGCAGACGATCGCTTTCCACTGCCCCTTGTTGGCACCGGCTAGCCGCCAGGCGAGCGCGCGGGCGTCACGATGGAACTGGTCCCAGGAGACAGGAAAGGCTTTTTCGGGAAGGGACATGTCGCGCACTCCGCAGCACGCGGGGATCGCGCGCAAGAAAACAGGGGAATGCGCGCGGAATTAGCTGGAAAGCCCCCGTCTTGGCAAGAGCAGGGTCTTGGCAAGAGCAGGGTCTTGGCAAGAGCAGGGTCTTGGCAAGAGCAGGGGCCTTGGCAAGGGCAGGGCTCGGCGATCGCTGTGGACTTAAAGCGCGTCGCGTCGAAACGGATTCATGCGACGCCCTCTAAGTCTCTGTTTCATGCATGTCGTTTTCGCAAAACCGGGGCCACTGTTGAGCGACGTGCATCAGCGTGACAGGAAGGCTGCCACGGGCGATGTGCGCAGCACCGTGCGCGTCACGCCGCCGAACAGAAGCTGGCGCAGCCATGAGTGACTGTAGGCGCCGAGCACCAGCAGATCGGCGCCGGTCTCCGCGATCCTGGTCTGGATAATGTCATCGATCGAATTGCCACCCGAACGCTGCACCGAGACGCTGACGGTGGCGCCGTGGCGCGATAGCGCGGACGCGATTTCGGCGCCGGCGGCTTCCGGGTTGTCGTCGAGCGTTTCAGGGGGGTCAATGACCAATATGTCGGTCTTCTCGGCTTCGATGATGAAGGGCAGTGCGTCGAAGGCGGCGCGCGCTGCTTCCTTGCTGCCGTTCCAGGCGAGCAGCACGTGTTTGAAGGTGGTGACCAGCGGGCCCGCATGCGGCACCACCAGCACCGGCCGGCCGGCGTCATAGACCAGCGTGTCGACATCCGCGCTCGGGTCGCCGCCCGTTTCGCGCTGCGCCGCTATGATCAGGTCGGCGGCGCGCACGCTCGAAATCCCGGTCAGCGCACTGTCGCCCGAAAAACTCTCCAGGCTTCGCCACTCGAAGGAAAGACCGGAATTCTCGATATACCTCAGAAACACGGACTGCAGCTTCTCGGCCCGCTCCCGGTTCATGTCGGCCGAAACCTGCAGGAACTCGGTGTCCGGAAAGCCTGTGGCAGAGGTGTAGGGCGCGGGAAGGGTTTCGGCGTGGATGCCGATCAGATGGCTCTGAAACCGGGTGGCGAGAGGAATGGCGCAGTCGAGCACCCGCTCCGCGTCCTGCTCGTTCTGCAGAATGGCGACGATGGTTTTGAACCGCATGATTATCCCTCAGTCTACGAGCTAAGAACCCGTGCCGACGAAACGTTGCAGTGTCGTGCTTGGTTCCGGTCTGGACCAGATCAACCGGGATTGTTGGCGAACCCGGCGACCATCGCCTCGACATCGGCGCGGGCAGCGTCCAGCGCCTCCTGGCTGCGGGCGCGCACGACCAGTTCGGTCCAGAACTTGCCGTCGCCATATTTCGGGTAGGATCCGATGATCGTGTCCGGATGCGCTTTCTGGATGTCGCCCAGTGGCCCGCCGATAAGGCCTTCGCCGAATGGGCAATGTACGGTCGCCGACAGCATTTTCGTGCCGGCCTTCAGCGTCGGCACGACATTGTCGAGCATGGCCTGGAAAATCGACGGCACACCGGCCATGACATGGACGTTGCCGATGCGGAAGCCGGGCGCGACCGACACCGGATTGTCGATGAGATCGGCGCCGCGCGGCATCCGTGCCATGCGCTTGCGGGCCTCCGTGTATTCGATGCCGCGCGCGGCATAGCTTGCCTCCAGCATCGAATAGGCCTTGGCATCGTATTCGCAAGGCACGCCGAAGGCCTTGGAAATGGAATCGGCCGTGATGTCGTCATGCGTCGGGCCAATGCCGCCGGTGGTGAACACATAAGTGTAGCGGACGCGCACGGCATTCACCGCAGCGACGATCTCGTCTTGCTCGTCCGGGACGATGCGCACTTCCTTCAGGTCGATGCCGATCGCCGTCATGATGTCGGCGAGATGGCCGATGTTCTTGTCCTTGGTGCGGCCGGACAGAATCTCATCGCCGATGACGAGCATGGCGGCGGTTACGATTTCAGGCATGGGAAGCTCCGGCAAGAAAGGTCGCCTGAGATAGCGCGCCGCGGCAGCGGCCGCAATGCCGCCCCGAGCGATGAATACGGGCGGTCCTCGGGCCGCTCGTTTCGATGCAAGGATGCAGGTTGCAGCGGCAGCGGATGCGGCTAAGCTCAACCTGGCTCGGGTTCGGGTGAACAATGCTGTTGTCGATTCTGTCGTGGCTGCTGGCCGTTCTTCTGTTGCTGGCAGTCCTGGGGATCGCCAGTCTGGTGCTGGCGACGCTGTGGATCGCAGCCAACGCCGAAAGGCTGGTGCCGCCGGTCGGAAAGTTCCTCGAGATCGGCGGCAACCGCATCCATTATGTCGATCAGGGTGAGGGGCGGCCGATCGTCTTCGTGCATGGGCTTGGCGCTCAGCTCCATCATTTCCGGCACACTCTGTTCGGACGATTCGGCCCGGGCTACCGGCTGATCGCGCTCGACCGACCTGGGGCGGGCTATTCGGCGCGCGCCAGCGGCGCCGCCGGTAGCCTGCCCGAACAGGCCGAGATCGTGCGACGCTTCATCGAAGCGCTTGGGTTGGAAAGGCCGCTGGTGGTCGGTCATTCCCTCGGCGGCGCCATCGCGCTGACCTTTGCCGTGGAGCACCCGGACGTGATTTGCGGAATCGCCTTGTTGTCGCCATTGACCCACATGGAAGCCGGTGCGCGCGAAAAGTTGGGCTCGATCTATATCTCGTCACGCCTATGGCGCCGGATCATGAGCTATACCCTGGCGATACCGACGAGCCTCAGATATGCGCGGCCGACAATGGAATTCGTCTTCGCGCCGCAGGCTTTTCCTGCCGACTACATGGTCGACGGAGGTGGATGCTAGGGCTGAGGCCAGCCCACTTCTACGCCACGTCCTCCGATGTCGTGGCAGTCGAACAAGATCTCGGCCGCATCGAGGGTCGCTATGGCGAGATCGCCATGCCGGCCGGCATTCTTTTCGGAACGGCTGATCGCGTTATCGATATCCGCACGCACGGCGAGCCCATGCAGAACAAGATCGAAAGGCTCGATTTCGAATCTGTCGACGGCCTCGGACACATGCCGCAATTCAACGAGCCGGAACGGGTCATTGCGTTCATCCAGCGCGTTGCGGCCCGTGCTTTCCGATCCGACATCAACCCGGCTTCACAACAATTTCAATGAACCATTCGGCTTACTGGCGGGTTTTATCCGTGTCGCACCCAAGGCGGCCAAGACACGGAGTAATTCAATGTACAGGAAACTTCTCGCAGCATCCGTTCTGACGATCGGTCTCGCCACATCGGCGATGGCGCGGTCGTCCATCACAACTGGCTTTTCGGCAATGCGGCCTCATCGTCCGTGGACACTACCACGACCGGTAGCATCAATGGCGACACCTCCGGGCTGAACACCCTCGGCAATAGTGGCGCGGTCGGACCCTGCGCCTCCAACACCGCCGGTCCCGATGCGAATGCTCAGGGGAACGTCAACGACCAGTACTGCGGCAAATAGTCAGCGCAGGCTTCTGCCGCCGCGAGACGTCCTTCTCTCCGGGCGTCCGCGGTCGGCTCCCTGAAGAAGGGTCAGTCGGAAATCTCTGTCTGCGGCCGATCCCGGCCATCGGCCAGTTCTTCATGCCATTTGCCTTCGGAGTCCTCGTACTGGATGCCGTCCGTGGCTCCGGCGACCTGCTGCTCGGCCGAGGCGATTTCGGCGGCGCGCAAGGCGTCCTGGTGGGTGGGAAACGTCTCCGAGAAGGTCTCTCCGACCTTGTAGGCCCAGCCGCCGTCATGCTCGACGATCTTGTAAGTCAGCTTCGCCATGAAAACCTCCAGTTGAAAGGTCGGTCTGCTCAATGCAGCCGGTCGTCGGGCAGTCTGTCGTCGGGCACCAGCACTTCCGACTCCTTGGCGGCTTCAATCAGTGCCCGGCGCGCATCTGCGGTCGAACGATAACCTTCCAGTACTTTGAGGCAAGTGTCGAGGGCATCACGATGGCGCGGGCCGCGATTGAGCGGCCACACGGTCATCAGGCACTCCGCCGCCTCCTGGGCGCTGCGGATATGGCGATATTTGCCGACGTGGCCAAGTTCGACGACGACCGGCACTTCAAAAGGTTTGTTGTCCATCATGGCCGCAACGCAAAGCAGCCAATTTGGTTGCAACCATGGCCTTCAGCCTGCGCCCAAAAGTCGCGTCGCGTTTGGGACGCGCCTTAGGCCTTTGCTTGATGCATGTCGTTATCCCAAAACCGGATCCACTTTTGGGCGACATGCACGGGCGTCTCAGTCGCCGCAATCGTTACGCAGCCAGCGTGCGTTTGCCAGCCGGTCCGGCCGCCGATTTCGACCTGATACCAGTTGCCGCGTCGGTCGAAGATCTCGGTACGATCGCCGTTGAACAACTGCCCGATCATTCGCGACGACGAGTTCGGCCGTGTCCGCACTGCAAGAAAGCCGCTGCCGGTCGCCGGATTTTAGCGGCCGGACAGGCCGTGCACCGTGCCCTCGCAATATTGCGCGCCGGCCGGCGTCGATGTGCCGACCCAAAGTCCGGCCACAACGGTCAGCGCTGCAACCGGCAAGAATGCCCTGAACGACATGGTTTCCTCCCAAGCCCGGCCGCGCCCGCCGCAGCCTCACCCAACGTAACAGGTTGCGGACAGAGTTGAAGCGAAGCCGTGGCAAACTATCCAGGCGAGAAGGCAGCACTGCGCCGGTATGCGGAGAACGCGCCGATCAGCCCGCCGCCTTCATCCAGTGCTGCATCGTGGTCACCGAACGGGCAAGCTGCGGCGCCGGGTGGATTGTCTCGCTGAACGTCGCCGCCGCTCGCCACCCCCAGCGCGGATCGGCCAGGAAGGCGCGCGCCAGCGCCACCATGTCGGCGCGGCCCTCAGTGAGGATCGCTTCGGCCTGCTTCGGGTCGTCGATCAGGCCGACCGCACGGGTCGGAATATCGGCACCCTTGCGCACGGCTTCCGCCAAATGCACCTGGTAGCCCGGACCGGTGGGCAATTTTTGCAACGGTGAATTGCCGCCGCTCGAGCAGCAGAGATAGGCGACGCCTACGGCCTTGAGTGCTTTCGCGACTTCGATCGCGTCCTCGACGTCGAAGCCGCCATCGACCCAATCCTTCACCGACAGCCGCGCACCGAGCATCAGCCTTGGCGTTGCCTTCCGCACCGCCTTGGCGATCTCGACGACAAGACGCATGCGGTTTTCCAGCGAGCCACCCCAACGGTCCGTGCGCTGGTTGGACAATGGCGACAGGAACTGGAAGATCAGATAGCCGTGTGCGGCATGCAGTTCGAGGAAATCGAAGCCGGCGCGTTCGGCCCGCCTTGCCGCCTCGGCAAAGCGTTCGATGAGCTGCAGGATCTCCTCGTCCTCCAGCGCGTGTGGTACGTTCCAGCCGGTGTCGTAGGCGATGGCCGAGGCCGACACGGTCTGCCAGGGATCCTCGTTTGGCTGCAGCGGTCCGCCGCCCTCCCACGGCTTGCGGTTCGAGGCCTTGCGGCCGGCATGGGCAAGCTGGGAGCCGAATTTCGTGCCGGGTGCGGCGACGCGTCTTGCCGCATCGAGCGTCCGACGGGCAGCGGCCTCATTGTCTTCGGAATAGAGGCCGAGGCAGCCATGCGTGATGCGCCCGCGCCGCTCGACATCAGTCATCTCGACCGTGACCATGCCGGCGCCTGACATGGCAAGGTTCATCCAGTGATAGAGGTGCCAGTCGCTGGCCGAGCCGTCTTCGGCCGAATATTGGCACATCGGCGCGACCGCTATGCGGTTGGGGAAGGTGAGGCCGTCGAGGGTGATCGGCTGGAAAAGCGATGTTGTCATGAAATGGGGCTCCGGGAGAGATAAGCCTTTATCTAGGTAGTGGATCGGAAGCGCGCCACACACGAGACGGTGAAGGGTTTTTTGGACCAATTGCCTGCATTGCGCAAATGCCGGTTCGCGGCTACGCCTCGGCCGGGTGGCATGGAGACCACGATGGAAGATCGCATTCGCATCCGTTCGGAAGAGATACTCTCTGACGACTGGGCCGTCCTGAAGAAGACCGTCCTCGACTACCGCCGGCGTGACGGAGAGTGGGAGACGCAGGTGCGCCAGACCTATGATCGCGGCGACGGCGCGGTGATCCTGCCTTACGATCCCTCGCGTTCGACCGTGCTTCTGGTGCGCCAGTTCCGCTATCCCGCCTACGTCACCGGCCACCGCGAGCCGCTGATCGAGGCCTGTGCGGGGCTGCTCGACGAAAACGATCCGGAAACTTGCATCCGCAAGGAGGCGGAGGAAGAGCTCGGCTACCGGCTGCAGAACGTCGAGCGGCTGTTTTCGCCCTATATGAGCCCGGGCAGCGTCACCGAGCGGCTCTGGTTCTTCATCGCCCGCTATTCGGCCGCCGATCGCATCTCGGCCGGCGGTGGCGCGCCGGAAGAGGGCGAGGACATCGAGGTGCTGGAGATGCCGCTCGACGAAGCGCTGGCCGGCATTGCCGACGGTCGTATCATCGATGCCAAGACCATCATCCTGATCCAGCATCTGAAGCTGAACCCGATCGCTTGCTTGACCCTCGGCGGCTAGCCGGCGCCTTGCCTGCATCGGAGCGCTGGAAAATAAGTGCCATCAAAGCAGGCCACGGAGCGAGGGCGCTTCTCCAGGGCAAAACAAGCCGAGGCGGGCAATCGGCTTTGCGTTTTGGGAACCATTTTAGTGATAGCTAAATTGAATCGTGGTTTTGCGAGTCAGGATGCGTTTGAAGTTCGTCAAACGTTCACTGCTGGATTTTACGGGAAGAATAACACCATGACCCCCATTGATCCGCCAATGGAGCGACGCTCTCACGCTCGTGGGATTGTCCTGAAGGATGCGACCATCATCACGGACGATGCGAAGATCGGTTGCTCTGTTAGAAATCAACACGCTCATGGTGCGGAATTGCGGGTGAACCCCGGCGTCACAATTCCCGACCGTTTCGTCCTGCAAGTACCTGAAGATGACGCCAGCTATCGAGCTGTGGTGAGGTGGCGAAGGCGTGAGCGCCTTGGCATTCAAATATATTGAGTTGGGAGGTCGCGTGCCTATTCGGAGAAAAGCAACGGAAGCCGGGATTTTTGATCCATCCGAACTGGCCTTGTTGGGGCGCGTTTTTGAGCAACTCAGGCTCAACAGCCAATCGACTGAAGCGCGCAATGCGCTCGCGTCTCGGATCATCGCAAACTACATGGCCGGCGTGACTGATGAGTTGGAGCTGGTTTCGCTTTCCAGGTACCCCTTGGGCCGCTAGAGCAGCTCACCGTTTCACGGAAACGACGAACCGCTCTATCTCCTTGTTTTGACACAATTCCGGACGGAAAACCGTTTCACACTTTTCCTGGAATTGCTCTGAGGCCGGCAGGACTTCAGTCGTAATTGAGCTGTATCTAATACACATATACGCTGGTCGGTGCGGGGCAAGATCCCACACCAAGCCTACCCGCAACGGCCCGGCACGACCCCAACGTCCCCCGACTGCGAGCGTGCCGGGCCGTTTGTTACGCGGCGCGCGGCCATATGGCGTGTGTTCCTTCGGTTCGGCCCGTCTGCCGATGATTTTGATTTAGAGCAATGCTGCTTCGGGTTGTCGACCGTAGAAAGTCGGCTACAACCGTAGGGGACTTGGACATGACTTTTCATGCAACGACCAGACGCACCATGCTCGGCGCGGTCGTATCCATTCCGGCAATAGGAACCGCTGCAGTGGAAAGGGCTTCTGCCGCAAACCTGAACGAAAGCCCGATCCTGGCAAGCTTTCGCCGTTGGAAGGCGCTCAGGGAATCGATCTCCTTTGACATTTCCGACAATGAACTGGTTCGCTTGCATGCTGACATGTCCAGCATCGTGGAAACCATGCTCGCAACCCCGGCCACGACCACCCATGAGTTCGCGGCGCAGTTCATGGTCGTTTGTAGCGGCGAGGAGATCGAATATCGGCGGGCCGCCCGCGAGCTCTATGCTCACGCGCAAACCCTTGTCGGTATGGCGTGACTGTGACCAGGATACCGGCGTTGCCCCTTCAGTTCATGGTGTCGCGACGCCTGACATTTGATGGCTGCGCTTGGAATGACGCCGTTTCCGGCTGGTTCAAGCTGAATCTGGCACAAAGCACAGCAGTGGTGCGGACGACGGGAATCGAACCCGTACGATCAGAGATCGAGGGATTTTAAGTCCCTTGCGTCTACCAATTCCGCCACGTCCGCAGCCAGCCCTTTTCAGACGCCAGACACAGGCCGTCAAGTCGTGTTCATGAGCCTTGGCCGAACGTGCAAACAGACCGGGCGGCTTGGTGATACTGGCGCGATCACGGAATTATCGGCGCTCGGCGCGCTGGTACGATGCTTGTGTGGTGGATCCGCCAAGGCGTCGGCCGCGCCAATTCCCCCGAGTCCCGGCCTCCAGCGTGACAACAACGTTCTGGTTCAGAACTTGTAGCTCAAATTGATGCCGACCGTGTTCAGCTTCACGTCCTGATCGCGATCGTTGAAGGGTTCCGCCACGTCGTAGTGCTCGGAGCCGAAATCATAGTAGCGATACTGCGCGCCGACGACGAACTTGTCGGTCAGCGCATAGTCGACGCCGGCACCCACGGTCAAGCCGACATTTGTGCGCGTGGTGGCGAACGCCGATCCGGCGATTTGCGACGTTTCGATGCCGGCAAACGCGACGCCGCCAATGCCGTAAACCAGCAGGCGATCCACGGCGTAGCCGGCCTTGGCGTTGACGGACCCAAACCACTTGATGTCGGTCCCGAATGTGCTTCCCAGGCCAGATACGATCGTGCCGTCGATCGAGGAATAGTTGAGGTCGGCCTCGGCGCCGAGCACCGCCTGGTCGAACTGCCACAGGCCGGCGACATGGCCGCCGACGAAGCCGCCGTCAATGTCGGGCGAGATTGAAAACGGCGCGCCTTCTGTCGCTGATATATCGGATCGGCCCCAGCCATAGCTGGCCTGCAGGCCAGCATAGTAGCCCGTCCAGTCGAAGCCGGGCGCGGTCATCGGCACGTCGACCGTCGGGTCGGCTGCGAAAGCCGGCACGGCCAGAGCGGCGAGGAAACCGGCACTTGCTACCATCAGGCGATGCATCGAACTCCCCGAAATGACAATTCAGAAAGATCCTTGCAGGAAGGATAACCGCAATAGCCTCAAAACGGAATCCCATTGTTCAACAATCGCAAACCTCCTGTTGCCGCACAGACCCCCCTATTTGGCGTCGATGAAGTCCAGCGCCGCCTGGCTATATTCATCCGGCGCTTGCAGCATGGCGAAATGACTGGCGTTGGGCAGGATGATGAGCTTCGCGCCCGGGATGGCTGAGGCGATGTATTCGGTGTGTTCGCGCTTGATCACCTCATCATGGTCGCCGGCAACGATGGCCGTCGGCGTGGTTATCTTGGCTAGCTGTTCCTTGGTCCACGCCGGCTCGGTCTCCCACATATGGCTCATCTGCGCCACGAAGGCGTCATACTGGTCCGGTGTCTTTGACATCTTCTTGTAGTCGCGGCCGGAGCGGTCGATGTAGGCGGCAAAGGTCTTGTTGATCATCACACCCGGATCGAGGCCATCGGTGGTTACGTTGGCGGCTTGCGCAAAGAGCCTTGTCAGCCGCTCCGGATGACGCAGCGCGATGTCGATACCGATAATGCCGCCATCGCTCCAGCCGACAAGCGCGGTCTTGTCGATCTTCAGGTGGTCGAGCAGCGCCAGATAGTCCGACGCCATCAAGTCGTAGCCGTAAGGCTGCTCGGTGCGGGTGGAGCGGCCGTGGCCACGGCTGTCGGCGACTATCACCTTGTGCGTTTTGGAAAGCGTGGCCACCTGGCTGGCCCAGATGTCGGCGTGGCCGAGGCCGCCATGGATGAGCAGCACCGGCTCGCCCGCGCCGAAAACGGCATAGTACATCTGGATGCCGTTCACCGGCGCATATCCGCTCTGATCAGGTTTGGGCATGGCCGCCGGCTCGGGCAAGGTCTGCCAACGTTCCTCGGCGGCGGCAAAAGCGGTTGACGCCGCGAACAAGATGACGACGGCGAACGCTTTCCAAAACCGGGTCATGTTTCCCTCTTGCGGCTCGGTCCGCAACCAGCATCGCGTTTTAGCCGGATAAGTCAACAAGCCCGGCCTGCCGCCGGATGTCGGACCGACGGCTCTGGCGGCACCCGCCTACATTTGCGACACTGGCCGCAACCGAGGAATCGCCAATGACGAAAGCCAAGCCCGCAGGGCCCGCAAAACCCAAACCCTGGACCGAGATGGCGACGCATCTGGTCGATGTCGCCATGGGGCGCAAACCCGCTGACCTGGTCGTGCGAAACGGCCGCTGGGTGAATGTCCATTCGGGCGAGATCATCGCCGGCACCGACATCGCCATTGCCGGCGGGCGCTTCGCCTATTGCGGGCCGAATGCCAGCCATGCCATCGGCCAGGGCACCAAGGTGGTCGATGCCGGCGGGCGCTATCTGGTGCCGGGGCTCTGCGACGCGCATATGCATGTCGAGAGCGGCATGGTGACGGTGACCGAGTTCTGCCGCGCCGTCATTCCGCACGGCACGACCTCGATGTTCATCGACCCGCACGAGATCGCCAATGTGCTGGGCCTGCCCGGCGTGCGGCTGATGCATGACGAAGCCGTCGCCATGCCAATCAACGTGCATGTGCAGATGCCGTCCTGCGTGCCCTCGGCGCCGGGACTGGAACATGCCGGCGCCGAGCTGACGGTCGCCGATGTTGCGGAAGCGATGACCTGGGCGAACATTATCGGCCTGGGCGAAGTGATGAATTTTCCCGGCGTTGCCGCCAACGACCCGGTGATGTCGGGCGAGATCGCCGCGACGGTCAAGGCAGGCAAGACGGTCGGTGGCCACTATGCCTCGCGCGACCTCGGGCTGCCGTTCCATGGCTATGTCGCCGGCGGCCCCGAGGACGATCATGAGGGTACGCGCGCCGAGGACGCCATCGCCCGCGTACGCCAGGGCATGAAGGCGATGCTGCGGCTTGGCTCGGCCTGGTACGACGTCGCCTCGCAGATCAAGGCGGTGACGGAGAGCGGCATCGATCCGCGCAACTTCATCCTGTGCACCGACGACAGCCATTCCGGCACGCTGGTTCAGGAAGGCCATATGGACCGCGTGGTGCGCCACGCCATCCAACAGGGGTTGAAGCCGGTGACGGCGATCCAGATGGCGACGCTCAACACCGCCCAGCATTTCAAACT
Source organism: Mesorhizobium sp. Root102 (assembly GCF_001425625.1). Taxonomy (GTDB): domain Bacteria; phylum Pseudomonadota; class Alphaproteobacteria; order Rhizobiales; family Rhizobiaceae; genus Mesorhizobium. Next base: position 27,450 of record NZ_LMCP01000008.1, read on the forward strand.
GGAGCGCGAGATCGGTTCGATTGCGCCCGGGCGGCTGGCCGACCTGCTGATCGTCTCGGATCTCGCCGCAATGACAATCGACGAGGTCTATGCGCGCGGCGTCAGGCTGGCCAAGGGCGGCAAGCTCGAAATCGATATTCCGGCCTATGATTACCCGAGGACGGCGAAGAACACCGTCAAGCTCGGCAAGAAGCTGAAGGGCAGCGACTTCGACATCGCCGCTCCCAAGGGCGCCAATGAAGTGCGGGTGCGCGTCATCGGCGTCATCGAGAACCAGGCGCCGACGCGCGCGCTGGAGGCCGATCTGCCGGTCGAGGACGGGCTGGTCGCCATGGACCGCCGCAACGACATCTGCCAGATCGCGCTGGTCGAGCGCCACCGAGGCACGGGCGGCGTCACCAACGCCTTCGTCTCCGGCTTCGGCTACATGGGCGACTGCGCCCTGGCGTCCAGTGTGGCGCATGATGCCCACCACATCATCTGCGTCGGCACCAACAAGCAGGACATGGCGTTGGCGGTCAACCGGCTGGGCGAGGTCGGCGGCGGCGTCGTGCTGTTCTCCAAGGGCAAGGAGTTGGCGCTGGTCGAAATGCCGATCGCCGGGCTGATGTCGGACGAGCGGGCCGAAATCGTCGCGGCCAAGGCCGAGAACCTCACCGAGGCGATGCGCAAGATGGGCTGTTCGCTAAACAACGCCTACATGCAGCACTCGCTGCTGGCGCTGGTCGTCATTCCCGAACTCAGGATTTCCGATGTCGGCCTGATCGACGTGACGACCTTCCAGAAGGTCGACCTCTTCGTTTGACATCAGCCCTCGGCGTTTCGCTGGTCACCCGCCGGTGGCGATAGTCAGCACCCTGAACGGCGTGGTGATGACGATCTCGGCAACCGAGCCGACAGCCTTGCCGAGGCCCTGGCCGAGATTGTCGAGTTGTGCGGGCGCTGTCTCGTCCGAAGCCAGGCCGGCGGGCGCGCGCAGCCGGTCGCCGAGCAATTGCACCATGAACGGGTTGTCGGCGAATTTGGCGTGGTTGAGACGGTCGCCGCCCTTGGCCTGGGAAAGATCAACAACCGACACGCCATAGCTGGCGAGGTCGGCAGCGTTGCCGTAGTCGCCGACGCGCGGCTTGTCGCCCGAGATCAGAGAGGAGAGCTTGAGAGCCCGGTCGTCCGCCGAGAGCAGGATGGCGAACGGCTTGTCGGGCTTGCCGTAGCGGATCATCTGCTTCTTGAAGACGTCGACATCGATGTCGGGCGAGGCCAGGATGACATAGCCGAGCTTGCCACCGAGATCGCGATCGCCGGTGATGGCCAGTTGGCGCAGCGCCTCCATGGTCACCCACGTTCCCATCGAATGGGCGATGATGTCGATGCTCTTGACCTTCGTTTTGGCCAGCATCCTGAGCGTCGCTTCGAGGTCGTCACGCGCCGCGTTGGCGCTTTCCTTGTCATAGATATAACCGGTGGTCTTGCCGCTCGAAGCCCATGAGAACAGCACCGGCGTGCCGGGATATTTGGTGTCGTGGGCGATCTGGGTCAGCCGGTAGATGCCGTCATCGAAGCCATTGTTGAAGCCGTGCACGAAAACCAGCGCTCGGTCGCCGCGCATGGCGATGTCGGCGCCGACCGCCTTGGCGAATTGGGGCGCGCCTTCGTAGAAGGTGACGTCCTTGGCGGTGAAGTCCTTGGCCGGATTGCTGTTTGCGGATCCCTTGGCCCGCTCGATGGCGCCGACCTGATGGCTTTTGGGAACGGTGACGTCGACACGGGCAAAGCTGGTGGTCGGCGAGCGATCGCCGTCGAACACCTGTCGGGGATCCTTGGTTGCCTTCTGGCGGGTCGTGGCAACAAAAATCTCATGCGTGGCCGCGATGTCGGAAGCGGGCACCGCGATCGTCGTCCTGTTGAGCAGGTCATGCGTGTTCCGGCCGGCGCAGCCGGTGACAGCGAGCGCGAACGCAACGACGATGTAGCTCTTCGAACGCACCGTCACACGCGGGCTCCCGCAAAGGGGGACGTCAAACGCATGACGTCGCTGGCTATTCCGATAAAGCCAGAGGCCGGCGCGGTCCAGTTCAAAGTGAATTCGTACGCCCGCGATGGTGAACAGGCACGGCGAAAACCGCAGGACCGCATCTATTGCCCAAGCAGGCCGATGCGATCCGTCACGTCACGGTCGCTGGCAAAGCCGTCATCTTCGCGCAACCGCTGGCCGATCATCTTCACCAGCGTCGGATTGTCGGCGAATTTCGTATGGTTGAAGCTGTCGCTTCCCTTGACCTTGGAGAGGTCGACGACCGTCACGCCGTAGGAGGCAAGATCGGCGGCATCCTTGTAGTCGCCGACACGCGGCCGCGAACCGGCGATCAGGCCGGAGAGCCTCAGCGCCCGGTCGTCGTCGGACAACAGCAGGATGAATGGCTTGTCGGGCTTGCCGTAGCGCCGCATCTGGCTCTTGAACACGTCGACATCGATGTCGGGCGAGGCCAGCACCACGTCGCCGAGCTTGCCGCCGAGATCGCGGTCGCCGGTGATGGCCATCTGGCGCAGCGTTTCCATGGTGACCCAGGTTCCGAGCGAATGCGCGACGATGTCGATGCGACGAGCGCCCGACTGCTCCAGCATCCTGAGTGTCACCTCCAACTGGTCGCGGGCAGCACTGGCGCTTTCCTTGTCATAGACATAGTCGGTGGTCCTGGCGCCCGATGCCCAGGAAAACAGCACAGGCGTGCCGGGATAACCGGAATCATGGACGATCTGGGTCAGGCGATAGACGGCGGCATCGAAGCCGGTGTTGTAGCCATGCACGAAGACCATGACGCGGCCGCCACGCGCCGCGATGTCGGCGTTGAGCGCGCTGGAGAATTTCGGCTGGGTGTCGTAGCCGACGACTTCCGAAGCCATGAAATATTTCGCCGGGTCGTCCGACTTGCCGCGCGAGCGCCGCTCGATCTGGCCGGTCTCGTGCAATCCCGGAACAGTGACATTGACGCGGGCGTAGTTCAGCGTGGCCGAGCGTTCGCCGTCGAAAACCTTGTTGGGATCGTCGGATTTCTTGCGCGTCGTGGCGATGAAGATGCTGTGATTGCCTGCGATCTCCGTCACCGGAGCGGACATCATGGCGCTACCCAGCAGTTCCTGTGTTTGCGAGCCGGCACAGCCGGCGACGAACAAGGCTAGGACAACGGTAAAGATCTTCTTCAAAGGCACGCCTGAAATTCCAACTCCGGCCCAAAGGCCTGTCTACCCCCGCGACACCTCCCGGACAGGGAGAGTGCGGCAGAACTAAGTCGTGTCCAGTCGAAATGTGATCAGCGCCCGGTTACAGCCATCGCACTGTTGCGGGAAAGCCAAAACGGCGGGAGGAATGCCGGAATGTTGGAGAAGGGCAGCACCTCCGGCTTGAGGCGGATGCCCAGCACATCCGTCATGAAGCCACGCCGCGCCTCGATGCGGCTCCAGGCCTCGGGATGGCGCGCCGCGATCTCCTCACGCAACCTCTCGTCGGCAAGTGCGATCCCGTCCTCGATGTTGGTGGTGAAATAGTCGCCGCCGGTCGCCGGAATGATATCGACCTGCAGCGCCATGCCCGATCTCAGTCTGATGCCGGAGCCGGAAAACACCGGAGAATGCATCCATTCGTCGATGTGGACCAGATGGCCGGGATTGAGTGATACGCCAAAGAACGGGTCGCCGATGCGGTCATGCACCACTTTCCACAGCGTGCCACCAGTGGTGCCTATGCCGATCGCCTCGTACCAATCGACGACGGCGGCAAAATAGGGTGCGACCAGCCTTCCGACATAGTCGCGAATGGCATGCGGGAGCTCGGATGCATCTTCGGCGAGGAAGCCGGCTCGGGCGTTGAGCGCGCCCTGGATGCCATAGGCCATGGTGATCGGGTCGCCACGCTTGATGACATCGAGGCGCGGGCTCGGCAGGCCATAGGCTGCGCGCTTTCCCGCCGACAGCATCGGGTGACAGCCATGCGGCAAGCCGTTCATGCCCATCAGGCGGGCCGCCTGCAGTTCGGTCATGCCTGGCTCGATGCGCTGCAGGACATTGCGCAGCCCCTGCGAGGTGAAGGTCGCGGCGAACTCGAAGGCAGCCAGTTGATCGGCCTCGTTGATGGCGCGCAGGCCGTCGCTGGGGTTCATCAGCAGATTGGCGCCATTCACAACCGCGCCCTTGTCGCCCACAAGCGTGCGCAGCGTATCGGCGATGAAGGACGGCAGGTCGAGCGTCGTTTCGTTGAACCCGGCATCGCTGGGGCCGAAAGGCTTCCAGCCGATGGCGCCGATCCGCTGGCCGGGCTTCAGGCCGCAATCGGCGAGGATGTGGGGCAGCGCATCCGAGCGGTCGCGCGGCTGCGCCGGCAGCGAGAAGGTCTGGTAGAGGACGCGTTCGTACGGGCCGTCGCAGAGCTCGGCATAGCCCCAACCCTCATTGCCGACGAGAAGCCTTGGCTGCCGGCCGGGAACAATGACCAGCAACGTTTCCTCGAAGCGCGGATCATAGCCTGAGAGGTAGGCGACATTGGCTGCATGCTCGCGGTCGCCATAGATGGCGAAGGCATCGAAGTCGGCCTCGGCGCCCGCTGCCATGAGCGCCTCGATGCGCATTTCGTGGGTGCTACGAGCAACGAGCGGCATGACCGTCGGCTCGCCGAATTCCGGCAAGGACATGGATTTCAGGCCAACCGATGCCACGGGCATGAACAAACGCCTCCAAGTGCTTGCAAGGATTCTGTGAATGCCCGTTGCACGGGGGCGTGAACGGCCGGACAATGGCTTCGCGGGGCCGGATATGCAATAGGCGGGATATAGAGGTCCGCGAACAACAGGCGGTGAGGGGTGGTTTTCCGATGAACAGTTTTTCTTCCCGTGTCGCTGCCGCGGCCGCCGCGATCCGCCAGATCTTCCCGGAAACGCCGCTGCAGGAAAACGACTATCTGTCGAAAAAAACCGGCGCGCGGGTTCTTCTCAAGCGCGAGGATCTGTCGCCGGTGCGTTCCTACAAGATCCGCGGCGCCTTCAACTTCTTCCGCAAGACGCTCGCGGCGGGCAACGAGGCCGAACTGTTCGTCTGCGCGTCCGCCGGCAACCATGCGCAGGGTTTTGCTTTCGTCTGCCGTCATTTCGGCAAGAAGGGTGTCGTGTTCATGCCGGTGACGACGCCGCAGCAAAAGATCGACAAGACCAGGCTGTTCGGCGGCGATTTCGTCGAGATCAGGCTGGTCGGCGATTTCTTCGATGACTGCTATCGCGCTGCCTTCGAATTCACCGAAAGCTCTGGCGCCCATATGGTGCCGCCCTTTGACCACAAGGACATCATCGAGGGCCAAGCAACCCTTGCCTACGAGATCGCAGACCAGATGCCGGGCGCCCGCATGCCTGATATCATCATGCTGCCAGTGGGCGGGGGCGGGCTTGCCGCCGGTGTCACCCACTATTTCGCCGATCAGGGCCGGGAAGCGCGCTTCGTCTTCTGCGAGCCGGCCGGCGCGCCGAGCCTGCGCGAGAGCCTCGCTGCGGGAAAACGGCTCAAGCTCGCCAAGGTCGACAATTTCGTCGATGGCGCTGCGGTGGCAGAGATCGGCCGCGAGCCGTTGCGGCATCTCAAGGACTTTCCGGCCGACATGGTGCGGCTTATCCCGGAAAACCGGCTTTGCGCCACCATGATCGAGATGCTCAACGTCGAAGGCGTCGTGCTGGAGCCGGCTGGAGCGCTGGCGATTGATGCGCTCAAGGATTTCTCCAGGAAGGAGATCAGGGGCAAGACCATCGTCGCCGTGGTGTCGGGCGGCAATTTCGATTTCGAGCGGCTGCCGGACGTCAAGGAACGGGCGCTGCGCTTCGAAGGTTTGAAAAAGTACTTCATCATCCGCTTTCCGCAGCGGCCGGGCGCGCTGCGCGACTTCCTTGAATTGCTCGGTCCAGACGATGACATCGCCCGTTTCGAATATCTGAAGAAATCGGCTCGCAATTTCGGTTCGGTGCTGATCGGCATCGAAACCAAGGACCGTCGCAATTTCGACCTGCTCAAGGCGAATTTCGAGGCCGAGGGCGTCCAGTATCAGGACATCACCGACAACGAGACATTGGCCGGGTTCATCATATGAGCGGTGCCGGAAAAATCTTCGTCGCGCTGTTTTCCGGCATCAATGTCGGCGGCAACCGCATCGTCAAGATGGCGGAGTTGCGGTCGTTCTTCGAGAATCTCGGCTTTTCCGATGTCGCCACCTATGTGCAGAGCGGCAATGCCGTGTTCCGGGCGAAGAAGGGAGACGCGGCGACGCTGACGAAACAGCTCGAAGCAGCCTTCGAGAAGAAATGGGGATTTTATTCGCGCATCATGGTGCGCGATCTCTCATGGTTCGAGCGGTTGGTGAGCGAAAATCCCTATCCGGAAGTTGCCGAGGATCACACGAAGCTCCATGCCTATGTGCTGGAGCGCGAGCCGACCGCCGATGAGGTGGCGCCGCTGGCCGAAAAGTGCACCGGCCCCGAACGATTCGAGATCAAGGGCGATGTGCTCTACCTCAGCGCGCCGGACGGGCTGGGCAAATCGGTGTTTGCCGGGCTCATCCCGCGCACCCTGAAAGTGCCGGGCACCGCGCGCAACTGGCGCTCGGTGCTGGCGCTGCTGGCGATGGCCGCTCAGGCCGGCGGGAAGTAAGTTGCCGCCTAAATTAGGCTGCCGGGGCGGGTTTCCAGTCGAAGGTCAGTTCTTCGCGGAAAGCAAAGCGCTTGATGTGATCGGCGACGACGCTTTCCAGGCGCTGGAGCGATCCGCCCTCGTCAGTCCTCACCACGACATGAAGGGCGCTCGCGTATGCGTCCAGAACTATGCGGCCCATTGAGAGATCGATCGTGCCGTGGGTGGGATCGAACTCGACCGCGAATTTGTGCGCCCAGTGCTTGCACAGCTGCTGCAGGTAGCGGCTGGCACGTTCGGTGGTGACGTCGGCTCGGCTGGTCGGCATGAGCGGATTCTCCAGGAGGGCAGGCGCCCAATTGCATGACAGTGCGCCGACACAAGGCCGGCCCGACAGTCCGACAGATAGGCGTGCTGTTGCCGAATGCCAAAGGCTGTCGGCGATTTTTCGCCCGGAGCTGGCTTTACCAGCTTCCGGTGTTCGCCATCGAGGCCCACGGTTCGGCCTTGGCCTTGGCCGGGCCTTTTTGCAAAAGCTCGATCGAGATGCCGTCCGGCGACCGGATGAAGGCCATGTTGCCGTCGCGCGGTGGCCGGTTGATGATGACGCCATTGTCCATCAGATGCTGGCAGGTGGCGTAGATATCGTCGACCTCATAGGCGAGGTGGCCAAAATTGCGCCCGCCCTTGTAGTCTTCCGGATCCCAATTGTAGGTCAGTTCGACCAGCGGGGCCTTGTCGGCGATGCCGCTTTGCTCGTCTTCGGAGGCCGCGAGGAAGATCAGCGTGAAGCGGCCTTGTTCGTTTTCGTAGCGTCGCACTTCCTTGAGGCCGAGCTTGTTGCAGTAGAAATCAAGCGAGGCGTCGATGTCGGCGACGCGGATCATGGTGTGCAGATAGCGCATGTGATTTCCTCGATAAATTGCGTTGCGGTGCAACATAGGGTCGGCCCTGTCAAAGGGCAATCATGCGGCAGTGCGCAATGCCGGCAAAGAACAAATCCGGTATTGCCCCAATGAACCGTGAAAAAAGGCACGGCAGGTCTTGCACACACCGGAAGCCGCAGTGTTAATCTGGTGTCAAGAATCAGTTGCGGTGTTCTTGAAAACAGGGGGCATTCTTATGGGGGAAAAGGCCTCTTTCACGGGGCGGGACGGAACCCTTGGCGACGCCTTGCAGCGTGACGAAGGCGGCGACACCGCTGACCTGCTCGAAGTAGCTGGCGCCATCAAGTGGTTCGATGTGGCCAAGGGTTATGGTTTCATCCTCCCGGATGACGGCATCTCGGGCGACATCCTCCTCCATGTGACATGTCTTCGAAGGGACGGATTTCAGACGGCCTTGGAGGGCGCGCGCGTGGTCTGTCTCGTCAAGCAGGGCGACCGCGGATTGCAGGCCTTTCGGGTGCTCTCCATGGATGTCACCACGGCGGTCCATCCGGCCGAGATGCAGGAGCAGCGCACCCATGTCGCGGTGACGCCGGAGAGCGGTCTCGAACGAGCCTTGGTGAAATGGTTCAACCGCACCAAGGGGTTTGGTTTTCTCACCCGCGGCGAAGGCACCGAGGACATCTTCGTCCACATGGAGACCTTGCGCCGCTACGGCATCACCGAGCTTCGGCCTGGGCAGGTCGTGCTGGTTCGTTTCGGACGCGGCGACAAAGGCCTTATGGCCGCCGAAATTCACCCCGATATGGGGACCTTGCCGGTCTCGCACTAGGACGATTTCCGGCCGAGGATCTCGAATGGCTCATAGGAATTGGCTGACTGCGGGCGTGATATGCGCCGCAATTGCCGTGGTCGTCGCCGCCAGTGCTTACTTCTATTCCGAAAAGCCAACCTCGGCAGACAGCCGAGCGATGATCCTTCCGGCCGATCCGGCGCCACTGGTCGTGGTGACGAAAGGCGGCGATCGCTCCTTTTCCATTGAAGTCGCCGACACCGCCGCCGAGCGCGAGGCCGGCTTGATGTATCGCCAGGACATGGCGGACGACCACGGCATGCTGTTCGTCTTCGAGGTCCAGCAGCAGGTTGGCTTCTGGATGCACAACACGCCGATGCCGCTCGATCTGATCTTTGTCGGCCAGGACGGCAAGATCCGAGCGGTCAAGCACGGCGAGCCGCAATCCGACGCCGTTATTTCGCCCGGTGTGCCGGTGCGTTTCGTGCTCGAACTCAAGGCCGGCACGGCCGCCAGGAACGGCATCGAGTATGGCGACCTGTTGCGCCATCCGGCCGTAGGCACAGTGTCTGGCCCGAGCATGCCGCCCGCCGACAATGGCGACGCGCCCAATGGCGGTGCGGGTTGAGTGGGCAGGCGGGATCGCTGATGCAGTTTTTCGCCCATGACGGCTTCGACCTTGCCTTCCTCGACCGCCAGCCGGCATCGGGCGAGGGCGATCCGGTGCTCATGATCCATGGCTTCGCCTCGAGCCATTATGTCAATTGGGTATCGCCCGGCTGGTTCAAGACGCTGAACGATGCCGGTTACCGCGCCATCGCCTTCGACAATCGCGGCCACGGCTCGTCCTCCAAGAGTTATGAGGAGGCCGACTATACGCCGGTCAAGATGGCCTCAGATGGCGCCGCCTTGCTCGATCATCTCGGCATCGAGCGCGCCCATGTCATGGGCTATTCGATGGGCGCGCGCATCGCGGCGTTCATGGCACTCTCCGATCCGGACAAGGTGGCGACGCTGGTCTTTGGCGGTCTCGGCATCGGCATGATCGACGGTGTCGGCGATTGGGATCCCATTGCAGCAGCCCTGCTTGCCGACGATCCGGCCGCCACCAGCCATCCGCGCGGCCGATCGTTTCGCGCCTTCGCCGACCAGACCCGCAGTGATCGCCGTGCCTTGGCCGCTTGCATCGCCAAATCGCGGGAATTGCTGAGCGAGCAGGATATTGCCCGCATTGCCCAGCCGACGCTGGTCGCTGTTGGCACGACCGACGACATTGGCGGTTCGCCCGATGAGCTTGCAGCGTTGATGCCGAACGCCAGAGCCTTTCACATCGAGGGCCGCGACCATATGCTGGCCGTCGGGGACAAGACCTTCAAGCAGCGCGTGCTGGAGTTCTATGCCGAAAATCCGCTCTAAGCGGACGGCGAGGGGAGTGGGCAACAGTGGCGCAATGGGGACGAAGCACGGCCGCCGTGCCGGCTGCGGCGGCACAAGCCAGACTCGGCAAACGTTCGGTTATACTGGCATTGTCGGCGTTCGCCGCGGGGGCACTTGCCATAACCATCCTGGTGGCGATCCCAAGCGACGCCTCGAAACTTGCGCAGAACATCGCCACCGGTTTCTTCATGACGGTGTTTCTGCTCGCCGCCCCGCTGGCGCATGTCACCGGCGCGGTTTTCGGCGTGATGGCGCTGGTGCGTTCGAACGACAGCCGTGGGCTTGGCCTTCTGGGGATCATCCTCAACGGGCTGTCGGTGATGGCAGGGCTAGCGATCCTGGCGATGTTGGCATCGACGATAGGCGCCTTCACCTGACTGCCCTTAGCTGTTTGTGAGGGCCTGCGATGACCGCGCCATGTTTTCCCGGGCCTGCGGTTCGAAGCGCTGGCGAAACGCTTCGGTGTGGAAGATGTGCGGGCGGGCGAGGAAATTCTTCAGGACCGCACTGCGTCCGGTCCGCCACATCGGCTCCTCCAACCAGGCGTATTCACGCCGCACGGCGCGCTCATAGGCGTCGAAGGCATCCGGCGCGGCACCCAGGATCGACAGATCCATGTCGAGGAAAAGACTTGCGTCTCGTGTGGCCGTCGCGTCGTCGAACGGCGGCAGTTGGTGCGTGGCTGTGGCGACGATCATTGCCTTGATGCGGTCGAGACGTGAAGGATCCGCGCGGCCCGCCAGCTTTTTTTCGGCAAGGGCAGCACTTTGCGCCTCGTTGTCCTTGGCCTTGCTGTCATAGATGGCATCGTGGAACCAGATCGCCGCTTCGACGGCTTCGGGATCGCCGAGCGACCCTCGATAGTCGCCTGCCAGCGCTAGCATCGCCTGGATATGGGCAAGGTTGTGGTAGTGGCGGCCTTGTGCCCGGTAGAGTCCCGAAAGCTCGCTTTTCAGCGCGTCGTCGATCAAGGGTTCGTTTTCCATGGCTTCTTGAATTCCCGCGAACCAAATCCATTTGACAATGCACTAAGGAAAATTGAGTTCAATCGTGCTATGATTTGGCCTATATGTGCGGCCAGAAAACAGGCAAGCACAACAGGCAAGCCCGGCAGGGCGCAGGACGAGACGGCGATGAACAGCATCAGCATTTCCCGACACAGCGCATTGCAGCCGGTCGATCCGATCTGGCGTTCGATCCGCGACGAGGCGATGGAAGCGGTGAACCGCGACCCGCTGCTCGCCGCGTTCCTGTATTCGACCATCCTCAACCAGGACAGCCTGGAAGAAGCGGTCATTCATCGGCTGGCCGAGCGGCTCGACCATCAGGACATCGGCTCCGATCTCATCCGCCAGACGTTCAAGTCCATGCTGGCCGACGACAAGGACTGGCCGACGACCGTGCGTGTCGACATCCAGGCCTATTACGATCGCGATCCGGCCTGCGACCGCTTCATCATGCCGGTGCTCTATTTCAAGGGTTTCCACGCCATCCAGACGCATCGGCTGGCGCATTGGCTGTGGAACCAGGGCCGCAAGGATTTCGCGCTCTATCTGCAGAGCCGCTCGTCCTCGGTCTTTCAGACTGACATCAATCCGGCTGCCCGCATCGGCAAGGGCATCTTTATCGACCATGCCACCGGCCTTGTGGTCGGCGAGACGGCGGTCATCGAGGACGACGTGTCGATCCTGCATGGTGTGACGCTGGGCGGTACCGGCAAGGCCGGCGGCGACCGTCATCCCAAGATTCGCTACGGCGTGCTGATCGGCGCCGGCGCCAAGATCCTCGGCAACATCGAAATCGGCCATTGCTCGAAGATCGCGGCAGGCTCGGTGGTGCTGTCGCCAGTGCCGCACAACAAGACGGTTGCCGGCGTGCCGGCCCGCGTCGTCGGCGAGACCGGCTGCGATCAGCCGTCGCGCCAGATGGACCAGCTTCTGCCGTCGCAGACGATGGATCAGGTCGTCAGCTTCGACATCTGACTTTCACAGGTCCGCCGCCTGCTGTCGGATTCCGGCCGCAGGCACGAGTGGGTGGTTGTCTCGTCTTATCAGGCCGCTTGCCTTTACATCGCCATTGTCGACGTGCCAGAAGCGCGTTCGAACGAGCAAGCCCGATGATCGGAGAAGACTGTTGAAGCCGGACGAAATCAGAAAGCTGGACGCCTATTTCAAGCGCGTCTTCCAGAACCCCAAGATCGAGGTCAAGGCACGGCCGCGTAAGGACGATTCGGCCGAGGTCTATGTCGGCGACGAATTCCTTGGCATCGTCTTCAAGGACGAGGACGACGGCGACTACAATTTTTCGATGGCGATCCTAGACATCGATCTGGCCTGAGCCAGCAATCCAATGCATGTCGCCCAAAAGTGGCCCCGGTTTTGGGACGACGACATGCATGAAATCAAAGACTAAAGCGCGTCGCCTGAATCCGCTCGAACGCGACGCGCTTTAGCGCTCGGTCGGCTCCGCCTCGAATGCGGCCGGCCAGCCGGATCTCCCTTCTTGATGTCCCGTTTTCAGGACGCGTGTGGCTTCAGTGGCGATTGCCGCGTCGAGCGCCTGCCAATCCCCCAGAAACTCCCTTGGGAAGCGATAGGTGAGGCTGAGTTGGTCGCCGACCTGGATGTCGCGCTCGCAGGGTGCCAGCGATTGCTCGGCGCTCGGCCCGCTCAGGCAACGGGCCACGAACGGGTCCTTGCCGGGGCGCTTGCCGACAACCAGCACCTCGTTCAGATAGCCTGATTTCTCATTGAAACCGTACATCATCGTGCCGCCAGGTCCCGCAATGCCGGGCTGGGTGATCAACGCGCTGTAGATCGGCGCGAAGCGGCCGCTCATGTCACGCGACATCATCTGCTGTTCGAAGGACAGGAAGATGATGCTCTTGCCGGTCCCCTTGTGATTGAAATCGTCGCGCGCGGCCTCGCTGTAGCCGTCCATTTGGGGATAGCGCAGATAGAGGTCGAGCCGCGAGGCGATGCCGTCGCGCCGGGCCTGTGCGAAACGGATGGCGTTGGCCGGCACGGCAATGACATTGTTGCCGATCACCACCTGGTGGAGCGTTGCGTCGTCGGTGTATCCGGCCATGGCGATCGAATGGCCGAACCATTTGCCACCAAGGCTGATCGCCACCGACAGCAGGGCCAGCGCCGCGAACCCGTAGAACACCCGCTTCATCAGCCTGGAATCGACCACCGCGAGTTCGGGGCCGTTGGCGAGCGCTGCCTGCTTCATCTCAGTCCTCGGATCTCGGGCCGCCTGTCCGTCTTTGGTGTCCCCGGGTGGCACACATCGCACGGCACGGCTCTTGCAGCCTTGATGGAACGACTGTGCAATTTCATGGTAAATGGAAAGTTAAGATGGGACCGATGGAACTCACACTCTTCTCTTTTGTCGTCGGGCTGACGGCCTGCGGGCTGGCCGGATCGGCCATGGAACTGGTGTCGGGCCGCAAGGTCGCGTTCACCGAACCCTATGTGTCGCCGTCACATGTCTTGCGTTCGCTGCTCGCCACCGCCTGTGCCGGGCCCTTCATGCTGGTCAACCATGCCATCGATGCCCGGCGCGAGCGCCGCATTTCGATGCTCGCGCTGATGTCCTGCGGCTGCACGGCGATAGCCTGGTCCTTGGCGCTGGGCGTCGTCGTGCTCGCCATTGCCTCATGGACGATCCGTCTCCTAGGGTCCGAATTGCCAGCGTGAGACGATTCGGAGACCAGAAATGCCGCTTTATGCGATCGATGGAACGGAGCCCAGCTTCGAGGATGCGGACTCGAACTGGATCGCGCCGGATGCGACGCTGATCGGGGACGTGCGCGTCGGCCGCAACGCCGGCTTCTGGTTCGGCACCGTCATTCGCGGCGACAATGAGCCCATCGTCATCGGCGCCGACACCAATGTGCAGGAACATACGGTGATGCACACCGATCCCGGCTTTCCGCTAACCATCGGCGAGGGCTGCACGATCGGCCACCGCGCCTTGCTGCATGGTTGCACGATTGGCGACAACAGCCTGATCGGCATGGGCGCCATCGTGCTGAACGGCGCGAAAATCGGCAGAAATTCGCTGGTCGGCGCCGGCGCGCTGGTCACTGAAGGCAAGGAATTCCCCGACAATTCGCTGATCGTCGGCTCGCCTGCCAAGGCGATCAGGGTGCTGGACGACGTGGTCGTGGCAAGGTTGCGCGGGTCGGCGGCGCACTATGTCGCCAACGGCAAGCGCTTCAAGATGGGGTTGAAGAAGGTCTGAGGTCAGCCTGGCATTTGCTGGCGGTGGTTTCGTAGCGCCCCAACTTACTGTCCGTCAGAGCTGCGCCCGGCCATCGCATCGCGCAGCAATGAAGCACCGGCTTCAAAGCCGGCAATCTCGGCTTCCTCGATGGCTGTCCTGTAGTCATCGATGCGGGTTTCGAGCGCCGGGTCGGCGCCAGCCGCCAAAAGCAGGCGGATCGCATCGACACTGCGGATTGCCACCGAATAGTGAAGTGGCGTCCAGTCGTTCACGCCCCGCATGTTGGGGTCAGCACCGCCGTCGATCAACGCCCGCACGATGTCCAGCCTGTCCGCCCGGTCGGTGGACAGCGCCGCAATGATGGACGGAAACCCGCCGTGATCCTGGTAATTCGGATCCGAGCCCGCATCGAGCAAGGTCGAGATGAAGCGGGCGGGGCTCCAATAGATGGCATATTCCAGCGGATGGCCGAGGCCGAATTCGAACGGCATGCGCTCGTCGAACCAGCGGGAAGAGCCGCCCAGGGCTACGCCGAGGCCTTCGAAATCGCCGGCCTTGAAGGCATCGTCGATCGCCTTGAACAGGCGATGACGCTCGCGCCGATCTTCCGGGATTTCCAACATCGCGGTGATCCAGAAGGCGAAACCAACGGCCTATAGTGCCTCGATCTTCTGCCTGTGGAAAGGCGGCCGGGATGTTCTGATGCGCTCGGTGGGACCTGTGATCCTCTGGCCACCGCTACGCGGCTTTGTTTTTTACCTTTTTTCCAGCGGTAGGCTTGGTCCGTATTCGCATGCCTCCACCCTTGGGGGTGTCGATCTCAAATGCGTCTGTACTCCTCACCAGGTCGCTCAGTTTGCTGAAACCGTAGGTGCGGGGATCAAAATCTGAAAACAGGTTTGACAGCTGTTTTCCGAAGGTGCCGAGCAACACCCAGCCATCCTCGCTGTCCATCTGGCCAATGACTTTCTTGAGTATGGGCATGGCAGCGCTGGACGATTGGAGCGGCTTGGCCACAGGCGCGGTATCCAGAACGTTCGCAGCGCCACGAAGAAGATTTTCGGTGTAGATGAACCGGCGACATGCTTGCCGGAAACTTTCCGGAGTTTTCTGCTCGCCGAACCCGAATACATCGACGCCCTGTTCACGAATGCGGGCGGCGAGCCTGGTGAAGTCGCTGTCGGAAGAAACCAGACAGAAACCGTCGAAGCGACCGCTATGGAGCAGGTCCATGGCATCGATCACCAATGTGATGTCGGATGCGTTCTTCCCGGCGGTATAAGCGAACTGCTGCTGCGGGATGATCGCATGCTTCGACAACACGTCAGCCCATCCCTTCGATCGGGCATTTGAAAAGTCACCGTAGATGCGGCGGACGCTGGCTTCGCCAATCTTCGCGATCTCCTCGAACAGACCGTCGACAATCTTGGCGGAAGCGTTGTCGGCGTCGATAAGAACCGCGAGGCGCGGTGATCGAGGTTCGGTCGGCATGCGACACTTCCTGCAGTTGGCGCGATCGCGAGTTTCGAACTATAGCCGGTGAAACCATCGCTGAACCGAGGTTCGCGCTACTTTGCTGTTGTAGCAGAGGTACGCAGCAAACAGAAATCAACGCTGTTGGAATCGTGACATCGATCACGATTTCAATGAGTTAATTCCAGAAATGGCGGAGCCGGCCCGGGGACGGGGCCGGCTCCTTTGACCCGGTCGTTGGGGACGGGGAGGGTGGGGACTCGACCGGGTTTCTCCTGAAGCACCTCGCAGTCATGCGACGCGCCTGACCTCTGTTTTATGCCTGTCGTCGTCCCAAGACCGCTGCGCACTCTCGGGCGACATGCATTGGCGGCCCTTAGCGGACGCTGGCGACCGCGTCGGAGCGGCCGTCGTTGATCGTCACCCAAACGCCCGAATTCTGGTCGGACTGGCGCTTGAGATAGGTGTAGTCGGTATCCGTCCAGGACAGCACCTTGGTTTCCAGATTGTCGAGGATGAATTCGCCCAAGCTGGTGCGCACGGTCAGCACCGCGTGACCGTCGCCGTTCGGCTGGCGCGCGACAGTCATCAGCAGATTGCCGGCGGGCACGCCCGCAGCCATCAATTCGCGACGCTTCTCCAGCGCATAATCCTCGCAATCGCCATAGCCATTGTCGGGATAGGCCCAGTATTCCTCGACACCGTAGTTTTCCATGTCGGTGCGCGGCTTGATGTGGGTGTTGACCGAATTGTTGATGTTGACGATCGTCGCCCACAGTTTGCGGGTCAGTTCGACCGGCGCGCCCTTGGGGGTCCTTTCGCTGCATTCGCCGGCTATGCGCTGGCAGAATTCATAGTGGCCAACAGGCTGCGTGGTGCGTCCGCCGGTGTGCATATAGGCCGGTCCCGCGGCATATGCTGACCCCCAAGCGGAAAGCTGCATCGCCATTGCCACCAGCAACAGCTTGCCCCTCGTTTTCTTCATTGTTGTAGTCTCCCCGTTCGAAGGAGACATTGCCACATGTGGATTTATTTGAGGCAAAAGCGCGAAGTAGATATTGAGTAAAACGCCAGTAGAATAAACATAAAATTTGAATCATTTGAGCATTAACTTGTTTGGGGTTTTGAGGCCCTCTGCTCTCGTGCATTGATGTCACTCAGGCCTTTCCGGGAGCAGCCGAAGCGCGCTGGTCACGGGGCGTAAAAACAAAAAACCGGCCGCAAGGGCCGGTTTCATGGAGTGGTGCTGTCGGGCCTGCTCAGGCGCGCGGCGTGTTGAATTCGGAATCGAGTGTCTCGGGGCGCTGGATGACGGCGAACTCTATGGCGACGCCGTCCTCGAAATGGCGCACGACCTGCCCGCGCATGGTGCCGAGCATGACCTGGACGCCGATCGCCGGCTTGACGTCGATCTCGATCGCGGCGCCGGAAAGCGACAGGTCGATGATACGGCACTGGTACTGACGGCCGTCGGTGAGCTGCAGCACGCTGGTCGGATTGCGTGGCGCGACGCGCTCGTGGCGGCGGTCCTCCGGCAGGTCGAGTTCGTGCTTGTTGGCAAGCCAGGTCAATTGCGCCGCAAGCTTGTCCTTCTTGCGATCCGACGCGATGACGGTCATCGCGAAACCGTCCTGCAAGGTGCGCGTGACGACACCTTCGATGCGGCCGATATGATCGATGTAGGCGATGATCTTTTCGCCGGGCATGCCTTTGCGGTCGGTGCGAAACGCGACATTGCCCGGTGACATGTCGACGACCTGGCAGGGATGCTCGGTGCGGTCTTCCAGCATGAAGCGCCCGTATATCTTGACCCGGACGCGCTGAAAGTTACGCCTTTCAGCTTGGGACGGCGCGTAGTCGACCGCCGCTGACCTCATGTCTGCCTACACCCCGTTTGGCATCCCACGCGTCGATGCGAGGAACTTCATCGCAGAAGTACAACAAAGCAGGTTAACAAAGGGGAAAAGTGGGCGCTTCAGGGCTTTCCTTTTTATGCATGTCGTTGTCCCAAAACCGCTGTGCAGTTTCGGGCGACATGCAGCAAGCCGCGAGATTGCGGACTTATTCCTCGCGCCCGCCATCGAAGACGACGAGATGGCGGATGCGGCGCGCCCGGCCGAGCGCGGAGATCGTCTCGGGTGCCCCGAGTTCATCGGGAACGAGCGAGGGAACATCGATCGCCGGGCGGTTGTTCAGCAGCTCCTTCTCCGGATCGATGACGCGGATCGAATCGATCAACGCGTCGGTGATCGGGTCGGCGCCCAGCCAGAAGGGCTTCTCCACGGCGCTGATGACGCCCAGGCAGCGCGGATTTTCGACGCCGCCGTCAAGCGGCAGGGCAAGCAGCTCGAACCTGTTGGAGCGTCCGTTGCGGCTGAAGCCCTCATAGCTGATGAGCACCACCGATTTCTGGTCGAAGACGCCATGGATCAGCCGCGAAACGAGCCGCTGATCCTTCTCGCGCCACAGCGAGGGAAAGGAGAACCCCTTGAGCTCGCGGCCATAGCAGGCGCAAAGCCTTGTGCCGGCGAGCCGGAATACGGCTTGCCCGCGCGTGTCCCGTTCCAGGATGAAGGTGTCGGCCAGCAGCGACTTGATGTCGGCCGGCTCGACCTCCGAACGCTTCGGGGCAGGGCGTCCATCACGCAGGCGGTTCCAATATTGGAACAGCGTGATCGATCCGTTCTGGTTCATGCTATGCTGCTCCGCGCAATCTGTCGTCTGATGTCCCATCGGTGAACAGAAGGGCGCCCTCCGATGACCTACATGCGTTGCGGAGCAGGAAGCGTGCCAGCGTCGTTAACACTTGTTCACGGGTCGGGGCCGTTAAGGTTAACAAGTGGTTTACATTGCATCGAAGCCAGCCCCGTGGCACTTAAAAACCACTCCAGAAGCGGTCGTTTCACGACGATCGGCAGCACTTCAGTCAAGAGTTTTAGGGGAGCAGGGGGCTCGACCAGCCGTTCAAGGGAAACCTTGAACGGCTTCTTTTTTGATTCGCGCCCAGCGATTCGCGGTTTGCTGTTCGGTCCGCGGTGATCTAGATGCTCGAATCTCGAATCCCGCAGTGAGTGCAATTTCAAATGAGTGAACCGGTAACTCCCCCGGAAGCCGACCCGGTCGAGGGCGCACCCGAGCCCCGGCGCGAGCCGGTGTTCAATCTGCCGCCCGTCGTGCTGGCGATAATCGGCATCTGCGTGGTCGTCTACCTGTTGCAGCAATATGTGCTGACCGAATCCCAGCAGATGACACTGCTGTATGACGGGGCCTTCATCCCTGTTCTCTACACCGGCCAATACGGCTTCGACTGGTTCCTGTTTTCCCGCCCCTTCACCTATGCTTTCATGCATGGTGGTTTTGCCCACATTGCCATCAACATGGTGTGGCTAGCTGCTTTCGGTTCACCGCTGGCAAATCGTCTGGGCACGTTCTGGTTCGCGCTCTTCTTTGCCGTGACCGGCTTGGCCTCGGTCGCGCTGTTCTGGGCGGTGCATCCTTACGGAGAGGCGCCGCTGGTCGGCGCTTCCGGCGCGATATCAGGCATGATGGGGGCCGCGGCGCGTTTTGGTTTTCACACCGACCGCTCGGCCGGCAAGGCCGCCTTCGCCGGCCCCGTGCTGCCGATCGCATTCGTATTGCGCTTGCGCGGCGTCGTGATCTTCCTCGCCATATGGATGATAATCAACCTCGCCACCGGCCTTCTCGGCTTTGCCCCGGGGGTAGACGGCCAGATCGCCTGGGAGGCCCACATTGGCGGCTTCGCCGCCGGCTTCTTCGGCCTGCGCTGGTTCGACAGGCGATGGCAGGCGGCCGAGTGGGAGACGACCGACTACCGCACTTGAAATGCAACCGATCACGGCGCACGATGTTCACTCTTATGTGAAGGCCGGTCAGGGCAGGAACCGGCAGGCAAAGCAGAGGAGGACGCCATGACGGTTAAGGCAATTCTCGAGAGAAAAGGCCATGACGTGTTCACGCTCGGGCCAAACGAAAAGCTGAGCGAAGCCATCCGTATCCTGGCCGAACACAAGATCGGCGCGCTGGTGATCACCAATGGCGATCGCAAGATCGTCGGCATCCTTTCGGAGCGCGACATCGTGCGGGTTGTCGCCCGCGAAGGCGGAGCCGCGCTCGATATCGCCGTGCGTTCGGCGATGACGCCGAAGGTGAAGATCTGCAACGAAAACCATACCGTCAACGAGGTGATGGAGATCATGACCCGAGGCCGCTTCCGCCATCTGCCGGTGGAAAAGGACGGCATGCTCGATGGCATCGTGTCCATCGGCGACGTGGTCAAGCGCCGCATCGAGGATGTCGAGCGCGAGGCCGACGAGATCAGGGCCTACATCGCCACCGCCTGAGCCGTGAAGGGAACCGCCGGCCGGAGGACCGACCGGCGGAGCGTATTCTACCTGTTGTCGAGTTCGGAACGGACGAGTTCCAGCCCGCGCCGGGTGATGCGGTAAGGTCCGCTACCCGACGAAGAAACCGCCTTCTTGCGCTTCAGCTTTCGAAACAGGTCGAGATCGACGCCCGGATAGTGCCAGCCGTCACGGGTCAGGCATTTGACGGAGGCGATCCGCTTTTTCTCGTTCTTTTCGACTTCAATGCGTCCGCCCTGCGCGAGCAGGTGCAGGATGCGCTGTTCTATGCGCGAAATATCCATGGGAGAGTTTCCGGGAAAACAAAAATGCCGCCGCCGCGAAGCTTCGCGGCACGGGGTTTCAGGTTTTCTGCCCTGCCTCGCTAGGAGGCCAGGGCCTTACCGGGACTGAGCGTAAGTGGACATCCACTCTCCATTGGAATGGAGAGGCATTTAGCTGAAGGTGGCGGAAAATGCCAGTCGACGGCTTTGCGCTTGTCTCTTTTGGCTGTTTGGACTAGCGAAAGTCGCTGTCCGTTTGCATTCTGCAAACAAGGCACCAGATCGATACGCAACAGGTTTTACATGTCCCTCATCGATACCCGCACGCCCGACGCGAAACGCCTGATCCCCGGCGCCACCGGCGACTGGGAGATTATCATCGGTCTTGAGGTCCATGCGCAGGTCACTTCGGAAGCAAAGCTGTTTTCCGGCGCTTCGACCGCCTTCGGCGCGGCGCCCAACGCCAATGTCAGCCTGGTCGATGCGGCCATGCCCGGCATGCTGCCCGTCATCAACGAGGAATGCGTCAAGCAGGCGATCCGCACCGGCCTTGGACTGAAGGCGCAGATCAACCACAAGTCGGTTTTCGACCGGAAAAACTACTTTTATCCCGACCTGCCGCAGGGCTACCAGATCTCGCAGTTCAAGCAGCCGATCGTCGGCGAGGGCACGGTGGTCGTCTCGGTCGGCCCGGACCGCCAGGGTGAATTCGAGGACATCGAGGTCGGCATCGAGAGGCTGCATCTGGAGCAGGATGCCGGCAAATCGATGCACGACCAGCATCCGACCATGTCCTATGTCGATCTCAACCGCTCCGGCGTGGCGCTGATGGAGATCGTCTCCAAGCCCGATATGCGCTCGGCCGACGAAGCCAAGGCCTATGTCACCAAGCTGCGCACCATCGTGCGTTATCTCGGCACTTGCGACGGCAACATGGACGAAGGTTCGATGCGCGCCGACGTCAACGTCTCGGTGCGCAAGCCGGGCGGCGAGTTCGGCACGCGTTGCGAGATCAAGAACGTCAACTCGATCCGCTTCATCGGCCAGGCCATCGACTACGAGGCGCGCCGGCAGATCGCCATTCTCGAGGATGGCGGCAAGATCGACCAGGAGACGCGGCTGTTCGACGCCGTCAAGGGCGAGACGCGCTCGATGCGCTCCAAGGAAGAGGCGCACGATTACCGCTATTTCCCCGATCCGGACCTTTTGCCGCTGGAATTCGACCAGGCCTATGTCGATGCGCTGGCCAAGGAATTGCCGGAACTGCCCGACGACAAGAAGGCGCGGCTGATCGCGACGCTCGGCCTGTCTACCTATGACGCGTCGATCCTGGTGTCGGAAAAGCCGATCGCCGATTATTTCGAGAAGGTGGCCGCCGGCCGCGACGGCAAGCTCGCCGCCAACTGGGTCATCAACGATCTGCTCGGACAATTGAACAAGGCCGGAAAAGACATTGAAAACGCTCCGGTTTCGCCCGACCAGCTCGGCGCGGTCATCGATCTGATCAGGGATGGCACCATCTCCGGCAAGATCGCCAAGGACCTGTTCGAGATCGTCTGGAACGAGGGCGGCGATCCGCGTCAGCTGGTCGAAAGCCGTGGCATGAAGCAGGTCACCGACACCGGCGCCATCGAGAAGGCCGTCGACGAGGTGATCGCCGCCAACCCGGACAAGGTCGAACAGGCGCGCGCCAAGCCGAGCATGGCCGGATGGTTCGTTGGCCAGGTGATGAAGGCGACCGGCGGCAAGGCCAACCCGCAAGCCGTCAACGACCTCGTCAAGGCCAAGCTGGGCATCGAGTAGGGCCGTGTTCGTCCGCACTGCCGGAGAGCGCGACCTTGCCGCTGTGCGGACGCTGCTGGTCGAAACCTGGCATGCGACCTATGACGCCATTTATGGGGCTGCCAAAGTCACCGAGATCACCGATGAATGGCACTCGATCGCTTCGCTCCGCTCGGGGCTGACAAGGCCGAATTCGGAATTCCTTGTGGCCGATGACGGCAAGCGCATCGGCGGCATGGCTTTCGCCACCGCCACCGCGGATGCGAAAGTCATCCTGTTGAACCAGCTCTATGTCCATCCGGACTGCCAAAGGCGCGGGGTCGGGCAAGCACTGCTCGACGAGGTCGAAGCCAGTTTCCCGGAAGCCCAAACGCTACGCGTCGAGGTCGAGGAGGCCAATGGCGCCGCCATCGCCTTCTACCGATCGATGAGGTTTTTGCCCGTCGGCACCGCCGGAGAATCCCATGAGACTTCAAGGCCGACGACGCTGAGTTTCGAGAAGCCGCTCGGATAGGCCGCCGCCTGGGCTTTTTATCGTCAACCGGTCACCGGGCCGGGCTGGAGCGGCATCCGGTTGACGTAGCTGTACATGTCAACCGAGGAATAGCGCGAGGAAGGCGACTGGCGGGCAACACCGCGTGGCGGCAGCGATTCGGCCATGCGTCATCCCGGCATTTGCTGTGCCGGCTCACGACGGATATGCAAGGGGATGACCAAACTGTCTCGCACCGCAGCGTTGGCGCTGCTCGCCATCATCATTTTCGCGACCTTGTCGCCGATCCAGATGCGGCCGCACATCGCCGAGGCGAATGTTGAGCGTGCCTTGGCTTATGTTCTGTTGGGCTTCGCCCTGGCGCTCGGCTTCCCCAACCGACTGTATCAAGCCGTGATCTTTGTGGCTGTGACCGCCGGCATGCTGGAATTGCTGCAGATCATTGATCCAGGCCGTCACGCACGCCTCGTCGATGCACTTGTGAAAGCCTTTGCCGGAGTGGTTGGGATCGTCGCGGGACACCTGATCGTCAGGGCCGGCGGACAAAAGAGCGAGAGGTAGGCGCGGCAGGAATCCGCCGCAATACCGTCGACCTGGAAGAAGTGCGAGCACATCGACCTGTGGTCGGCCGGAGGAACAAGCCTTCGCTTTAGGTAGAGGCAACCTCGACATTGTCGATCAGCCTGGTCTTGCCGAGCCAGGCGGCCGCGAGCAGGCGCCCTTCGCGGTCTCGACGCCATGGCGCAAGCGTCAGGCTTTCGCGTGCCTCGACATAGTCGACTTTTTGGAAGCCGGCGGCGATGAGGGCGCGGCTGGCCTCTTCGGTTGCGTCGCTCCGGTCTGCGCCCGCCGCCAGGGCCACTGCCGTGTTGCGCAATATCACGTTGAACTGGCGGGCGATCTTGAGTTCGGTTTCGTCGAGATAGGCATTGCGTGACGACATGGCGAGACCATGCGCGTCGCGTATCGTCGGTGCGCCGATGATGTCGACGGGCAGGTCGAGGTCGCGGCAGAGCTGCCTGACGACGCAAAGCTGCTGGTAGTCCTTCTCGCCAAAGACCGCACAGTCGGGCGTTGCCTGCAGGAGGAGCTTTGCCACCACGGTGGCGACGCCGTCGAAAAAGGTCGGCCGAAAGTTCGATTCGAGCCCTCCGGAGGGGCCTCCGACCGAGATTTTTGTGGCGAAGCCGACGGGATACATCTCGCCAACCGTCGGCGTGAAGGCAAGGTCGGCCTTTGCCACGCCCAGCCGGTCGAGGTCGCTGGCGAGCTGGCGCGGGTATTTGTCGAGGTCTTCGCTCGGCGCGAACTGCGTCGGGTTGACGAAGATCGACACGACGCAGCGATCGGCCCTCTCGAGCCCGATCCTGACCAGCGAGATGTGCCCGTCATGCAAAGCGCCCATGGTCGGCACCATGGCGACACGAAGGCCATCGCGCCGCCAGTCACGGATTTGCGCGCGAAGTGCTGCAGCGCTGTCGACGACGACGGGTTGGTTCATGCGTCGTCCCTGCTCTTTGTCGCCGAAAAGACATGGCCGGGGCCGGGGAATGTCCGGCTTCGCACCTCCGCTGCATAGGTTTCTGCGGCATGCGAGATCACGCCGCGCAGATCGGCATATTCCTTGACGAACTTCGGCACGCGGTCGACGGTGAGCCCGACCATGTCGTCGATGACCAGGATCTGGCCGTCGCAGTCGCCGCTGGCGCCGATGCCGATGGTTGGAATGGCGATACTGCGGGTGATATCGGCGGCGACTGTCTCGACCGTGCCTTCGATGACCACCGAGAAAGCCCCGGCGTTCTCGACGGCGAGCGCATCGCGAAGCAATGCCGCAACAGCCTCCTCGGTGCGGCCCTTGATCTTGTAGCCGCCGTCCTTCTCGACCGATTGCGGCTGCAGGCCGATATGTCCCATGACCGGAATGCCGGCATCGACGATGGCCGCGATCTGCCTGTTCATGTCGACGCCGCCTTCGAGTTTCACCGCATGGCAACCGGTCTCGTCGACGACCCGCCGCGCCGAGGCAACGGCAAGTGCTGCCGAATCCTCATAGGTTCCAGCCGGCAGGTCGACGACGACGCAGGCCCTGGCCGAGCCGCGCATCACCGCTTGCCCATGCGCGATCATCATCTCCAGCGAGGCGCCCAGCGTCGTCTTGTGGCCATGCAGCACCATGGCGACGCTGTCGCCGACCAGGAGCAGGTCGACATGGTCGTCGAGCAGACGGGCGACGGGGTAGGTATAGGCGGTCAGGCAGACAATCGGCGTGCCGCCCTTGCGGCGGCGAATCGCCTCAGTGCTGATGCGGATGTCGGTGGTCGGCAATTCCGTGGCCAATCGTCACCTCTTCGGCCTGCAGCCGGGTTGGATACCCCGCATGGCGCGCAGAGCTTTAGAAAGACCGCAAAGGCTTGGCAAGCGCCCATCCAGCCGCCCGGAAGGATCACGGGCTTGTGTCGGGTTTCTGGCAAGCCATTTGCACGCTCCCTGTGGCAAAACCCTTGCCTTCCCGAAGGCCTGACGCCATAAGCAGGAAACCGGCGCCGCCGGCGCGAGGGTTTTGTGATGAAGACTTTTCTTACGCAGTTTTTCACCTGGTGGAACAGCCAGACGTTGGGAACGCGCCTGCACACTTGGCGGCATGGCAAGAGGGTCGGCCAGGACGAAACCGGCAACGTCTACTACGAGGGCGGCATCGATTCGGAAGGCCGCACGCGCCGCTGGGTCATCTACCGCAACTATTCGGAAGCTTCCGCGATCCCGCCCGGCTGGCACGGCTGGATCCATCACCGGGTCGACGTCGCGCCGTCGAGCGAGGACTACAAGCCACGCGACTGGCAGAAGTCGCATCAGCCCAATTTGACCGGCACTCCGGCAGCCTATCGTCCGAAGGGTTCGGTGCTGACCAATCAGCACCGCCCGCAGGTCACCGGCGACTACGACGCCTGGACACCCGGGTCGTAACGACAGGGTGCAAGCCGGTCCTTTATCGCCACAATTGGTGTTTAGCTGCTTGCTGATCAGAAAACGCCGACTAGCCTTGGCGATCAATAGAATCACCCGGGCGCGAACCACCGGTACCCCTATATGAGCTTTTTCAGCCTGACATCGATGGGCGGCCTGACGGTAGCCGCCGGCCTTGCCGTCAGCACCACGGCCTTCGCGGCTTCGCCTGAACCCGCCGCGCCGGCGCCGGCGCCGCCTGCGGGAGCGGAACGGGTCACCAATCCCATTGCCGAGTTTGCCGGCATCGACAAGATCACAGGCCGCATCATCACCTTCGATGTCTATATCGACGAGACGGTCCAATTTGGCGCTTTGCAGGTCACGCCGCGCGTCTGCTATTCGCGGCCGCAGACCGAGGAGCCGAAGACGGATTCCTTCGTCGAGGTCGACGAGATCACGCTCGACCGCAAGATCCGCCGCATCTTCACCGGCTGGATGTTTGCCGAAAGTCCCGGGCTCAACGCTGTCGAGCATGCCGTCTATGACGTCTGGCTGAAGGCCTGCAAGCAGAAGTCGGATGTACCGGCGCCCGATGGCGCCAAGGCTGACGGAACCAAAGCCGAGGCACCCAAGCCGGCCGCCGCCAAGCCGAAGCCCACGACCGCTCCGGACGTCACAGAGCCGGATGTGACCGAGCCGGACGCTTCGGAACCCGATACGACCGACACCAACTGATCCTCCGGAACCGTCCTGGCCACCAAGCGTTGGACCAAGGATGACCGCGCACCGATGCGCAGGAGGGCCTCTCGATGTCAGACAGCAAGCGGATCACAGCCAGCAAAAAGGATCTTCTGGAACTCGAAAAGGGTTTCTGGACGGGTGACTCGGCTTACTACGCGGCCAATGCCGACACCGAATGCCTAGTGGCATTTCCGCAGATGGCCAAGGCGATGGACAATGCCGATCTCGCCAAGACCGCAACCAAGCCCAACCGCTGGCGGGACCTGAAGATCGATCTCAAGGGTATTATCGAGCCGGGCAGCGACATCGTCATGCTGACTTACGAGGCGCATGCAACACGCGAGAACGGCGAACCTTACGCGGCCCTGGTCAGCACCGGCTATGTCCATCGCGTCAACGGCTGGAAGATGATGTTCCATGCGCAGACGCCGATAGAAGCCGCTGCCGGGAAGTAAGGGGCTCAATCGTCAGGGATAGAATACGGCCTCGCCCTTCAGCGCGTCGGCCAGCATCTTCTCATATTTGCCGCGCGGCACGTCGACCGCGCCGAAGCGCTTGAGGTGCTCGGTGGTGAACTGCGTGTCAAGCAGAACAAAGCCGCGCGCCTTCAATCGCTCGACGAGATAAAAAAGGCAGGTCTTGGAGGCGTCCGTCTCCCGGGCGAACATGCTCTCGCCAAAAAACACCCGGCCAAGCGATACGCCATAGAGACCGCCGACCAGCCGGTCCTCGCGCCACGCCTCGACCGAATGACAATGCCCTATCCGATGCAGTTCGACATAGGCTTCCCGGATCGGCGCGTTGATCCAGGTCGACCGCCGTTCCGCGCGCTTTTCGGCGCAGCCGTCGATCGTGGCTTCGAAATCGAAATCGAAACGGATGTCGAAAGGGTGCTTCTTGATCGTTTTCTTCAGGCTTTTCGGCGCGTGAAAACCATCGAGTGGAATGATGCCGCGTGTCTCCGGCCGCACCCAGAACACCTCCGGGTCGCTGGCGCTTTCGGCCATCGGGAAGACGCCCGAGGCATAGGCCTTGAGTAAAAGGTCGGTGGGGATGCGATAGCCGGGCGCGTAGGGACGGGTCATCGCGTTTCCGCGTTACTCTTCCTTGGCCAGATATTTTTCCAGCCAATGGATGTCATAGTCGCCATTGGCGATGTCGGCATTGCCGACGAGATCGCGAAACAGCGGCAGCGTCGTCTTGATGCCGTCGACGACGAATTCATCGAGCGCCCGGCGAAGCCGCATCATGCACTCGACGCGGTTGCGCCCATGCACGATCAGCTTTCCGATCAGGCTGTCGTAGTAGGGCGGAATCTTGTAGCCGGAATAGACGCCGGAATCGACGCGGATGCCGAGGCCGCCCGGTGTGTGGAAGTGGGTGATCGTGCCGGGCGAGGGGGTGAAGGTGCGCGGGTCCTCGGCGTTGATGCGGCATTCGATGGCGTGGCCGTTGAACTTGATGTCCTCCTGCTTCACCGAGAGGCCGCCGCCGGAGGCGACGCGGATCTGCTCGTGCACGAGATCGATGCCGGTGATCGCTTCCGTCACCGGATGCTCGACCTGCAGGCGCGTGTTCATCTCGATGAAATAGAACTCGCCATTCTCGTAGAGGAATTCGATCGTGCCGGCGCCGGAATAGCCGAGATCGGCGATCGCCTTGGCGCAGATGCCGCCGATACGGGCGCGTTCTTCGGCATTGAGGGCCGGCGAGGGCGCCTCTTCCCAGACCTTCTGGTGGCGGCGTTGCAAGGAACAGTCGCGCTCACCGAAATGCACGCCGCGGCCAAAGCCGTCGCCGAACACCTGCACTTCGATGTGGCGCGGCTTTTCCAGGTATTTTTCGATGTAGACGGCATCGTCGCCGAAGGCCGCACCGGCTTCCGTGCTTGCTGTCTGCAAGGCGACCTCGAGGTCAGCCTCGGTAAGGGCGACCTTCATGCCGCGCCCGCCACCACCCGCGGATGCTTTGATGATCACGGGATAGCCGATCTCGGCGGCAATGCGCTTGGCTTCCTTTTGATCGGTGACGGCGCCGTCCGAACCTGGCACCACCGGAATGCCGAGGCGCTTTGCCGTGCGCTTGGCCTCGATCTTGTCACCCATGATGCGGATGTGGTCGCCGGTCGGGCCGATGAAGGTGATGTTGTGGGCAGCCAGTATGTCGGCGAATTTGGCGTTCTCCGACAGGAAGCCGTAGCCCGGATGCACAGCGTCGGCGCCGGTGATTTCGCAGGCGGCGACGATCTGATGGATGTTCAAATAGCTGTCGCGCGATGGCGGCGGCCCGATGCAGACGCTCTCGTCGGCGAGCCGCACATGCATGGCGTCGGCGTCGGCGGTCGAATGCACCACCACCGTCTGGATGCCGAGTTCCTTGCAGGCGCGCAGGACCCGGAGGGCGATTTCGCCGCGATTGGCGATGAGGATCTTCTGGAACATCAGGCCCGCTCTACTCGATCACGACGAGCGGCATGCCATATTCGACCGGCTGCGAATCCTCGAACAGGATCGCCGTCACAGTACCGGTGCGCGGCGAGGGGATCTGGTTCATCGTCTTCATCGCTTCAATGATCAACAGCGTCTGGCCTTCCTTGACCTTCTGGCCGACCTCGATGAACGCCTTGGCGTCCGGCGACGGCGCCAGATAGGCGGTGCCGACCATCGGCGAGGTGACCGCATTCTTGGAAAGGTCTGCTACAACAGGCACGGCAACGGCGGCAGCTTGCGCTGCTGCCGGCGCATAGGCCGGCTGCGGCGCTGCGATCGCATGAACAGCCGGCGCCTGCCGCGAGACGCGCACCTTCAGGTCGCCCAATTCGACCTCGATCTCGGTCAGGTTGGTGTCGTTCAGTATGCCCGCCAGATCACGGATCAGCTGCTGGTCAACACCGGTCTTCTTTATCGACATTTTCGAGCCTTCTGTTTGTTGGCCGGTCATAGGCGTGCTGCCAGCGCCTGCAATGCCAGCGTGTAGCCGAGCGGCCCAAAGCCACAGATCATGCCGACGGCGACCGGCGCGACCATGGAGACGTGGCGGAATGGTTCCCGCGCATGGATGTTGGAAAGATGAACTTCGGCGACGGGCAGCGGCGCTATGGCGCGGATGGCGTCGTGGATGGCGATCGAGGTGTGGCTGTAGGCGCCTGGATTGATGACGATGCCGATTGCCTTGTCGCCGGCTTCCTGGATCCAGTCGACAAGGTCGCCCTCATGGTTCGACTGGCGGAAATCGATCTCGAGCCCCAGCGCCGTACCTGCCTGCTTGCAGTCGTCGGCGATCGCGGCAAGCGTCTTGCCGCCATAGATGCCCGGCTCACGCTTGCCGAGCGCGTTGAGATTGGGACCGTTCAGGACGAAAACCGTTTTCAAAAAAGCCGACCTTTCCCGGCGCCGACATCAAGCCGGCGCGCTGGGCCCTCTATAATGGGCATAGCCGCCCGCGGAAAGAGCGCAAGTGTGTTCTTTCACTGTCCACAACCGGCGGAAATGTGGCCGTGAGAAATTTGCTCGCGAGCAAGATCAGAGCGCGGCCTTCGCCGCCTCGATCTTTTCAGCCAGCACTTCCTGCCCGAGCGCCCCGAACACCACCTCATTGCCGACCACATAGGACGGCGTTCCGGTGATGGCCAACTTGTTGGCAAGGTCATAGGTCTTGGCGAGGGCCTCGTTGATTGTCGGGTCCTTCATTTTCTCGCGCAGCACCGCTTCATCGGCACCGAGCGACAGCGCGACCTTGAAAGCCGCCGCCTCGGTGGCGCGCCCCTGGCCGCCGAGAAGCGCATTGTGGAACTCGCCGTACTTCTCCGGGTGCATCAGGTGGAAGGCCATCGAGACGACGCTCGCCTTCTGCGAATCCGGTCCCAGGATGGGGAATTCCTTGAGCACGAAGCGCAACTCCGGATCGGACTTGGTTAGTGCCCGCATGTCGTCGATGGCGCGTTTGCAGAAGCCGCAATTGTAGTCGTAGAACTCGACGATGGTGACCTTGCCGTTCGGATTGCCGACAACGCCGTCGAAGGCGGAGTTGAAGATCTGGTCCTTGGCATTCTTGATCACACCGAGGTGGGCGATGCGCTGCTCTTCCTTCTGCTTGGCCTCAAGCGCGTCCTGGACCTCCAGAAGGACTTCCGGGTTCTTCAACAGATAGTCGCGGATGATACCTTCGACCTCGGCGCGGTCGATCTTGGTGTCGGCCGCAGCCGTTTCGACGGGCTGCGCGGTACCAGCCCTGGCAATTTGTGGGCTTCCAGCCACGAATCCGAAAGCCAGCATGGCAACAGCGACCGCAACCCCCGTGGTGCCCAGCAGCAGTGCTTTTTTCATCGTTCCTGTTCCTTTTACCTGTTTTCCGGTCTGGCTATGTCGCAGCGCGCGACCGGAAGGTTCACTTGATCTTGCTTGATGACCTGTAGTTTATGATATCCTGAGCGCGAAGCCAGCGCGGCTCGCCGCGTTTCATCTGCTGCTGCGCCCGCATGGCGAAAATCTTCGCATCCTTGTAGTTGCCAGAATAGAAATGGCCCTCGGCGGTGGCAAGTTCGGCGCCCGGTATGTCGCCCAACTCACCATAGGCCTGTGCCAGGTAGCGATACCCGGCTGAGTTTTCCTTGTCGCGCCCGAGGCCGTTGTTGATCTGCACGACGGCTTTTTTGAGAGAGTCGGGCGTGCCGACGGCCATCAGTGCCTGGCCCATGGACACCGGCAGCAGGCCGGAGCGTGCCGGATCGAGGCTGACTGCCTTGGCATAGGCTTCCGCCGCATCCCTGGGCTTGTTGGCCTTCATCAGGATGTCGCCGCGCAGTTCCTGGAAGTAAGCATTCTTCGGCTGCGCTTTGATCAGTGCATTGGTCTTGGTGAGCGCGGCGGCGATATTGCCGAACAGGTAGGTCGACTGGGCATCGCCATATTGCGCGGCGAGGGTCCCTTGCATCTTTCGCATCAGCCGCGACGCGGCGGCCTGGCCTTCCATGTAGACGGCGATCTTCACCCGCATCATGTCATGACGCTGCTGCAGTGCGGGCGGGTCGAGCTTGTCGACATTGGGGCTCTGTTTGACCAGCACTTCAAGATTGGCGATGCGGTCCTGCGGCATCGGATGGCTGATCCGGTAGGGATCGACCTGCGCGCCCGACAGCGACAGCGCCGTCTGGAAACGGTGGAACGTCTTCAGCATGCCCATGCCGGACTGGCCGGTGGCGTTGAGATAGGTGATCGCCGAGCGGTCGGCCGTCATCTCCTCGGTGCGCTGGTAAGCGAGGATGCTGCGCTGTGCCATCTCGCCGCCGCCGGCCGCCACGCCCATGCCAGCCCCGGCAAGGCCACGGCTGTTGGTGGTCGCGCCGGCGACCATGGCACCGGCGCCAAGCAATGTCGCGATGATGGCCATCGTCTTGGCGCGTTCGAGTTGGTCGCGCAGTTTCTGCTGGTGGCCGCCGGCGATATGGCCGGCTTCGTGGGCAATGACGCCGATGATCTCGTTGGGCGTTTCGGCTGTCATCAGCGCGCCGGTGTTGATGAACAGCCGGCGCCCGGTGACAAAGGCGTTGAAACTCTGGTCGTTGACCAGAACGATGTCGATGCCGTCATTCGCCAAACCCGCTGCCCTGAAGATCGGCCGTGCGTAATCGCGCACCAGCGCCTCGATCTCGGCGTCGCGCACCACCGGCACGTTCTGGGCAAAGGCGCTGACCGAACTCGCCATCGCAACGGCAACGCCAAGCGAAAGCGTCGCGAAGACGCGCGCTGCCTGGGCAATCGTCGATCTGGGTCGGCTCAACATGATGGCTCCACTGGTAGACGAGCGGGCGAAAGATGAAAAGTCGGCGCCGGAAACTTCCTCAACTTGTGATCCTCACATCAATCGGGCATTTGTGCGGCGCATGCGCCAGTGCTTGGCGCCGTCAGTCATCGGGAATACTGGTTAAATGGTCGTTTCGCTCTCACGCCGTGGCAATGTCGAGCCCTTCCATGCCATGGACATTCTGGCCGAGGCAAACCGGCTGAAGGCTGGAGGGGTGCCGGTTGTTTCGATGGCCGTTGGCCAGCCTTCCGATCCCGCACCGGTTCTGGTTCGCGCGGCCGCGGCCAAGGCGCTGCAGGACGGACGCATCGGCTACACCGACGCGCTCGGCCTCGCCGCCCTGCGCAAGGCGATCGCCGGACACTACGCCGATCACTATGGGCTTGATATCGAGCCCGGCCGGATCGCGGTGACCACCGGGTCATCGGCCGCCTTCAACCTCGCCTTCCTGGCGATGTTCGATCCGGGTGACCGCGTCGCCATCGCGGCGCCCGGCTATCCCGCCTACCGCAACATCATGGCCGCACTCGGCATCGACGTGGTCGAGATCGAACTCGACGCTGCCGCCTACCTGCATGCTGGCCATCTCGAGACCGCGCATCGTGAAAAGTCTCTGAAAGGCGTTCTGTTCGCCAGTCCGGCCAATCCGACCGGCGCGGTCATTCCGGCCGATGAACTGGCGGCTCTGGTGAGGACGGCACAAGACCTCGGCATCGCCGTCATCTCCGACGAGATCTACCATCGGCTGGCCTATGCCGCCCCCGACACCACGGCCCTTGCCTATGGAGGCGACGTGACGGTGATCAACTCGTTCTCGAAATACTATTGCATGACCGGCTGGCGCATCGGCTGGATGGTGCTGCCCGAAGATCTGGTGCGGCCGGTCGAGCGCGTCGCCCAAAGCCTGTACATCTCGCCGCCGGAACTGTCGCAGATCGCCGCGATCGAGGCGTTCAGGGCGACTGAGGAGCTGGAGGCGGTGAAAGGCCGTTACGCCTGGAATCGTGAGCTCTTGATGAAACGTCTGCCGGAACTCGGCTTTCCGCTGGCCGCGCCCATGGACGGCGCCTTCTATGCCTTCTGCGATGTCACCAGGCATACCAACGACAGCATGGCGTTCGCACGGAAGATGCTGGCCGAGGCGCATGTGGCGGCGACGCCAGGCCGCGACTTCGACACCCAGGCGGGACACCGGACCATGCGTTTCTCCTACGCCGGCAGCCACGACGACATGGTCGAGGCAATGGCGCGCATCGAACGCTGGTTGAGGTAGTCCCATGCCGGAACTCGAACAGGCCCCCAAACTTGATCAGGCGTTGGCCGAAGTCGCAGCCGAAATGGCTGATCGCACCGATCGCGGTGACGTCGCTTCCTACATTCCGCAGCTGGGCAAGGTCGATCCGAAGAAGTTCGGCATCGCGGCCGTCACCAATGACGGCCGCGTGCTGATGGCGGGTGACGCCGAACAGGTTTTTTCGATCCAGAGCATCTCGAAAGTGTTTACGCTGACGCTGGCGCTCGGCAATGTCGGCGACGCGCTGTGGCAGCGGGTCGGGCGCGAACCGTCAGGCAATCCGTTCAACTCGATCGTGCAGCTCGAGCACGAGAACGGCATTCCGCGCAATCCGTTCATCAATGCCGGTGCCATCGTCATTTCCGACATCCTGCTTGCCGGCCACCAGCCGCGTGAGGCGATCGGCGAAATCCTGCGCTTCATCCAATTCCTCGCCGACGACGAGACGATCATCATCGACCGCGAGGTCGCGGCGTCCGAACGGGCCACCGGCTATCGCAACTTCGCGCTTGCCAACTATATGAAATCCTTCGGTAATCTCCATCATGCGCCGGAGTTGGCGCTGGGCGTCTACTTCCACCATTGCGCCATCGCCATGAGTTGCCGGCAACTGGCGCTCGCCGGCCGCTTCCTCGCCAATGGCGGCAAGAACCCGGCGACCGGGCATAGCGTGGTGTCGGCCGAGCGGGCACGCCGCATCGGCGCGATGATGCTGACCTGCGGCCACTATGACGGCTCCGGCGATTTCGCCTTCCGCGTCGGCATCCCTGGCAAGAGCGGCGTCGGCGGCGGCATATTGGGCATCGTGCCGGGCGTGGCCTCGCTTGCCGTCTGGTCGCCCGGCCTCAATGCCAACGGCAATTCCAAGCTGGGTTCGATCGCGCTGGAAAAGCTGGCCAGGATGATGAACTGGTCGATCTTCGCGCCGTAAAGCGCTGCGCGGCCCATCGGAACGCCAGACACGAAAAATCCCGCGCCGTCTTTCAAGACAGCGCGGGGTTCTTTTTGTCAAAAAGTCACTTCAGGTAACTGAAAGGCTTAGAAAAAGCCTTTCCGCTGCCACCAGCCTGCGCGCTTCGGCTTGTCCTCGGTCTTGGCTTCGGGCTCCTCCGCGACGGTCGAAGACACCACCGGCACGACCGGTGCATCGACGGCCGCCGGCTTGCGCCGCGACGGGCGGGCCTTCGGTGCCTCCTTGACAGCCGCGATGGCTGCCTCGTCGGATGCGGTGACTGGCGTCTCGACCGGTGCTTCCGCGACCGCTTCGGCAGCCTGCTCCTCGGCGACGACCTCGGCCGCGGCCTTCTTCGGCTTGGCGGCACGACGTGGCTTCTTTGGCTTCTCTGTGCTCGGCGCGTCGTCATTGGCCGGAGCAAGCACCACCGGCTCTTCGGCCGACGCGGCGATTTCCGGCTCGCTGGCGATCACCTCGGTTGCCGAGATTTCGACTTCAGACACGTCGGCTGTTTCGCCGGCGCTTACCTCGGCCTCGCCTTCACCGTCTTCGCGGCGATTGCGTTTGCCGCCGCGCTTGCCGCGCCGGCGCTTCTTGCCCGGGCCTTCATCCGAAGTGCCTTGGCCTTCGTCCGACGCCTCAACCGTCTCAGACGTTTCGGCAACACCAACAAGGGCGTTGTCGTCTGCTTCCGCGTCGCTATCGCTGGCGGCTGAGTCGGAGGCCTCATCGGCCGACGCGGAAACGGAAGCACCGTCCGCAGGGGCGCCATGTTCGCGGTCGCGATCCTTGCCGCCGCGACGACGCCGACGCTTGCGGCGCTTGCGGTCGCGGCCTTCGCCTTCTTCGCCACCGGCAGCAGGTCGGGGTTGTTGCTGCGGCTGCTGGCGTGGCTGTTCGGCCTGCACCGGCGCCTCATCGTCTTCCTCGACGACGACAATCTCGTCCTCGGGCTCTTCCGGCTCGGCATAGGCCGGGAAGCTGCGCGCCTCGACAAAGCCTTCCGGTTTTTCAGCCAGCGCGCCGCGGAAGATCGCATAGTGCTGCGCACCGACCGAATCGTCGGCCTCGACGGTGATCGTCAGCCCAAAGCGGCTTTCGAGTTCCACCAGCGTGCCGCGCTTGTGGTTGAGCACGTAGAGTGCGGTCGCCGCCGGCGTCCGCACAGTGATGTGGCTGCGCGAATCCTTGAGCAGGAATTCCTCGATTGCCCGCACCACCATCAGCGCGACCGACGAATCGGAGCGCACATGGCCGGTGCCGCCGCAATGCGGGCAGGGCTTCATGGTCGATTCCAGCACGCTGGCGCGGATGCGCTGGCGTGACATCTCCATCAGGCCGAAATGCGAGATACGGCCGACCTGGATGCGCGCACGATCGTTCTTGAGGTGATCCTTCAGCCGCTTCTCGACGGAGCGGTTGTTGCGATTCTCCTCCATGTCGATGAAGTCGATGACGATCAGGCCGGCGAGATCGCGCAGCCTGAGCTGACGCGCGACTTCCTCGGCCGCTTCCAGATTGGTGTGGAGCGCGGTGTCCTCGATCGAGTGCTCCTTGGTGGAGCGGCCCGAATTGACGTCGATAGCAACCAGCGCCTCGGTCTGGTTGATGATGATGTAACCGCCGCTCTTCAGCGTCACTTGCGGCTGCAGCATGCGGTCGAGCTGCGCCTCGATGCCGTTGCGCACGAAGATTGGCGTCGTGTCGCGGAACGGCTGAACCACCTTGGCGTGGCTCGGCATCAGCATGCGCATGAAGTCCTTGGCCTCGCGATAGCCTTCCTCGCCGGAGACGAGAATCTCGTCGATATCCTTGTTGTAAAGGTCGCGCACCGAGCGCTTGATCAGGCTGCCTTCCTCATAGACCAGGGCAGGGGCCGTGGACTGCAAGGTGAGATTGCGGACATTTTCCCAAAGCCGCATCAGGTATTCATAATCGCGCTTGATCTCGGCCTTGGTGCGGCTCTCGCCGGCGGTGCGCAGGATGACGCCCATGCCTTGCGGCACTTCGAGATCGGCAACGACCTCCTTCAGGCGCTTGCGGTCGACCGCGCTGGTGATCTTGCGCGAAATGCCGCCGCCACGCGCGGTGTTCGGCATCAGCACCGAATAGCGGCCGGCAAGCGACAGGTAGGTGGTGAGGGCCGCACCCTTGTTGCCGCGCTCTTCCTTGACGACTTGCACCAACAGGATCTGCCGGCGCTTGATCACTTCCTGGATCTTGTACTGGCGGCGCACCGGCTTGCGGCGGTTGCGCACTTCTTCCAGCGCATCCTCGGCGCCGACCGATTCGACCTCGTGATCGTCAGGATGCGAGGACTGCACTTCCTCGAGCATGCCGCGATCATTGTCGCCGGACGTGGCTTCGCTGCCCTGTTCCGCTTGCGGAACGGCTTCGGAAATCACATCGCCTT
This sequence comes from Mesorhizobium sp. Root102, assembly GCF_001425625.1. Taxonomy (GTDB): domain Bacteria; phylum Pseudomonadota; class Alphaproteobacteria; order Rhizobiales; family Rhizobiaceae; genus Mesorhizobium. The sequence goes on from NZ_LMCP01000008.1 coordinate 64,001, forward strand.
CGACCGCGGCGGCGATCGATGTCGGGCCGCCCTCGCGGGGCTCGGCTTCGTCCTGACCGGTGGAATCCTCGCCATGTTCGGACGCATCGGCATGCCCCGAGCTATCTGAATGTTCCGATGTATCGGCTGCGTGTTCGATGATTTCGGAGGTGTGGGAGATCTCCTCGACAACGATGTCGCCATTGTCGCCGTCTTCGCTAGCCTCGTCGGGATCGGCTGCATCGCGCTTGTGTTCACCGCGGTCGCGGGGCTTGCCGCCCCGCCGGCGGCCGCGCCGTCCACGATCGCGGCTCTGGCGATCATCGCCGTCCGCGTCCTCGTTCTCCTCGTCCTCGGCCTCCTGCGCTTCCGCGCGCAGCAGTGCCTGACGATCGGCGACCGGGATCTGGTAGTAGTCGGGGTGAATTTCACTGAAGGCGAGAAAACCGTGACGGTTGCCGCCATATTCGACAAAGGCTGCCTGAAGGGAAGGCTCTACCCGCGTTACGCGGGCTAGGTAGATGTTTCCTTTGAGCTGCTTCTTGTCCTGGGATTCAAAGTCGAATTCTTCAATACGGTTACCGCGAACGACGACAACGCGTGTTTCCTCCGGGTGGGAGGCGTCTATCAGCATTTTGTTGGGCATTATTTCGTTTCCCCCCGGCAGCCGTCAGCCGCAGCTTGCGAGGCAAAGCCTGCTGCTGCGTGTCTGGAGTGTGGGTGCCGGATATCTTAACGTCCGCCGGCCGCCGCTTGAGCGCCATGGCGGTGCCGCCCGCAGCCATAATGGCGCGGTTTGATGCGGACCTTTCCATGATTGCGCTTGAAGCCATCGTCACCAGCAGAACCTTTTGAACCAAAGCCCGGACGAACCGGACCAGCTTGTTTGCTCATACAGAGCCGGCGCGGGAACAATCCCGGCCGTTTTCCTCACGCAGGCGATTCCCCCGCCACGGGCTCGCACCTGCGAAATTCGTCGCGATCACCTGAACCCTTTTCGCATGAAGCGAAAGGAGCCGCCTTTTTCATCTGACCCTGTAGCAGGAAGCTGCGGAGGAGGGCGGTTCCAGGATTGCAGTGATCCACCATCGCTTTTATGATTTGGCGGGGTGGAAGGCAACCCCGATTTCCGATGCCGGCAAAAAGCAGTTCCGTAACGTAAGCCTGGGTTACGACCTTGCGTGAAAAGGCTTGGTTAACCTTCTCTGGATACCAATCGTTAATCGAGTTCGCGGCCTAACCGGCTTTTCGACGGAACGACGGGGCGCCTGGCGCCAAACCGGGAGCGACTGGAAGAGAGATGGGACTGGCAGACTTCACAGACAAGGGATGTCGTGTTGGCGGCCGGATTCTCGGCGCCTTCTGCCTCCTGCTGCTGCTGGCGGTCTGTTCTGGCTTTTCCTCAGTCGCCAATGCCGCCGACGCTCCGCTCGTGGCAAAAGGCTACAAGATGGCGGGCGATGCCACCAAGATGCGCATCGTCATGGATTTCGATCGCGAACCCGATATCAAATGGTTCCTGCTGCGCGGTCCCAACCGCCTTGTCATCGATCTCGCGAATACGAGATTCGCCGTTGATGCCAAGGATTTGAAGGCGCGCGGCCTGGTCAAGGGTGTGCGCCTGGGCCAACTCGGCGAGGGCGTTTCGCGGCTGATCCTCACCGGCAAGGGACCGTTCGCCGTCGACAAGCTCGATGTGCTCAAGAACGAGGACGGAACCGGCTACCGCATTGCCATCGACATGTCGGCAGCCTCCGCGCGCGAGTTCGATGCAGCACTTGCCAATCAGGCGCTGACCACCGCATCGACGGTTTCGACCGATAAGGGAGGGCGGGTCGGCACCGGACCGGTCTCCAATCCGGGTCATCGTTTCACCGTCGTCATCGACCCCGGCCATGGCGGCATCGATGGCGGCGCCGAGGGCCTGAACGGCACCATCGAGAAGAACGTCACGCTGGCCTTCGCCACGGAGTTGCGCGACAAACTCGCCGCCGTCGGCAATTATGATGTGTTCATGACGCGCGACACGGACGAATTCCTGCGTCTGGATGATCGCGTGCGCATTGCCCGGCAGCATGAGGCCGACCTGCTCATTTCCATCCATGCCGACACAATCAGCATCAAGGGCATTCGCGGCGCCACCGTCTACACCGTCTCCGACAAGGCTTCGGACCCCGAGGCGCAGGCGCTTGCCGACCGCGAGAACCTCTCCGACCAGTTCGCCGGCATGGAGATCAAGAACGACAGCAAGGAAGTCACCGACATCCTGATCGACCTGATCCGCCGCGAAACGCACAATTTCTCGATGAGTTTCGCCCACACGCTGGTCGGTCAGTTGTCGACCAGCGTCGGCCTTATCAACAATCCGCAACGTTCGGCGGGCTTCAAGGTGCTCAAGGCACCCGATGTGCCATCCGTGCTGGTTGAACTCGGTTACCTCTCCAATGCCAAGGACGAGGCGCAGCTGCTCAACGCCGACTGGCGGGGCAAGGCCGCCCAGAGCATAACCAATGCCGTCGCGCTTTTCGCTTCAGCCAAGGCCGGACCGGGAACCGGAGGCTGACATGCAAGGCGGCGCCTGCAACCAGAGGCGGCGTTGCGCGACGACAACATCCGGTACTTTTATTTCCGGCTCGCGGCCGCGAAATCCCGCATTGCCGTATTTTGTCCACATGGTGGCGACAAGGGTTTTCGATTACGGATTGGGACCGGCTCGAAAGCTTGCGTGAAAGGCGGCTTCGTTTAGGAAATTCCCGAACCAAGGACTGGAGCGGGTATGATTCGTCTCATTGGCTATTTTTTCGGCATCGGCACGACGCTGGCCCTTCTGGTCGCGGCGGGCGTTGCGATCTACATCGGCCATTTGTCGAAGGATCTGCCCGACTACGAGGTGCTGGCCAAATACGAACCGCCGGTGACCACCCGCATCCATGCGTCTGACGGCGCGCTGATGGCCGAATATGCGCGCGAACGGCGCCTGTATTTGCCGATCCAGGCCATACCGGACCGCGTCAAGGCGGCCTTTCTGTCGGCGGAAGACAAGAACTTCTACAACCATCCCGGCATCGATGTGACCGGCCTTGGCCGCGCCATCATCGTCAACCTGCAGAATCTCGGCTCGGGCCGGCGTCAGGTCGGCGCCTCAACGATCACCCAGCAGGTGGCGAAGAACTTCCTGTTGTCCTCGGACCAGACCTACGAGCGCAAGATCAAGGAGATGATCCTCGCCTTCCGCATCGAGCAGGCCTATCCAAAGGATCGTATTCTCGAGCTCTACCTCAACGAAATCTTCTTCGGCTTCGGCGCCTATGGCGTCGCAGGCGCGGCGCTGACCTATTTCGACAAGTCGGTCAACGAACTGTCCGTGGCCGAGGCCGCGTATCTGGCCTCCCTGCCGAAGGGACCAAACAACTACCACCCCTTCAAGCATGCCGATCGCGCGATTGAGCGCCGCAACTGGGTCATCGACCAGATGGTCGAGAATGGCTACGTCACGCGTGAGGAAGGCGACAAGGCCAAGGCCGAGCCGCTGGGCGTGACGCCGCGCCGCAGCGGTACCTATCTGTTCGCCGGCGAGTACTTCACCGAAGAGGTGCGCCGCCAGATCATCGCCCGTTATGGCGAGAATGCGCTGTACGAAGGCGGCCTTTCCGTCCGCACCACACTCGATCCGAAGATCCAGCTCATTGCCCGCAAGGCGATGCAGAACGGGTTGATGAAATACGACACGCTGCGCGGTTATCGCGGGCCGGTGAAATCGATCGACGTGTCCGGCGACTGGGGCGTGCCGCTGGGCAACGTCAAGGGGCTGGAGGATGTTCCCGAATGGTCGCTCGCCGTGGTGCTCGACAGTTCGGCGACCGGCCTGTCGATCGGTCTGCAGCCAGCGCGCCAGGCGTCGGGCGAGATCGTCAAGGAACGCGTCGAAGGCACCGTCAGCAAGGAGGACATGGGTTTTGCCATGCGGCATGTGGTCGACGGCAAGACCGTCAAGGCCAAGTCGCCGGCGGAGGTGTTGAAGCCGGGCGACGTGATCTTCGTGCAGAAGAACGATGGCTCCGACAATGCCTACAGCCTGCGCCAGGTTCCCGAGGTGGAGGGCGGGCTGATCGCCATGGATCCGCACACCGGCCGCGTGCTGGCCATGGTCGGCGGCTTCTCCTACGCGCAGTCCGAATTCAACCGTGCGACGCAAGCCATGCGTCAGCCGGGTTCCTCGTTCAAGCCGATCGTCTATTCGGCGGCACTCGACAATGGCTATACGCCGGCCTCGGTGATCATGGACGGGCCGATCACCATCCAGAGCGGCAACACGACCTGGACGCCGAAGAATTACGACGGCACCGTTGCTGGTCCGGCGACCCTGCGCTCAGGCATCGAGAAGTCGCGCAACCTGATGACGGTGCGGCTCGCCAATGACATGGGCATGAAGCTGGTCGTCGAATATGCCGAGCGCTTTGGCGTCTACGACCATCTGGCGCCGTATCTGCCGATGGCGCTGGGCTCCGGCGAAACGACCGTGATGCGCATGGTGTCGGCCTATTCGATCATGGCCAATGGCGGCAAGTCGATCAAACCGTCGCTCATCGACCGCATCCAGGACCGCTATGGCAAGACGGTGTTCAAGCAGGATGAACGTGGCTGCCAGGGCTGCAATGCGCCCGAATGGCAGAACCAGCCGGAGCCGGAACTGGTCGACAATTCCGAGCAGGTGCTCGATCCGATGACGGCCTACCAGATCACCTCGATGATGGAAGGTGTCGTGCAGCGCGGCACCGGCGCCACCATCGGCGAACTTGGCCGCCACATCGCCGGCAAGACCGGAACGACGAACGACGAAAAGGACGCTTGGTTCATCGGTTATACGCCCAACCTCGTCGTCGGTCTCTACATGGGCTACGACACGCCGCGCGGCCTTGGCCACGGCGCCACCGGCGGTGGTCTCGCGGCACCAATCTTCAAGGACTTCATGCGGGTGGCGCTGGACGGTACGCCCAATGTCGACTTTAAGGTCCCCGAAGGCATGAATCTGGTCGCCATCAACCGCAAGACCGGCATGCGTGCCGCATCGGGCGATCCCGGCACCATCATCGAAGCCTTCAAGCCGGGCACCGGTCCCGCAGACAGCTATTGGGTGATCGGCATGGGCGCCGACGGCTCCAATGCCACCGGCGGCGCGCTGTCGCCGCAGGCCAATCAAGCCATCCAGTCCGGCGGCGGCGGCCTCTACTGACGATTTTCATGAGCGAATGGGCTGGCCTCGCGCCAGCCCATTTTGCTTTACAGCCGGCGGCGGCGTGCCTATGTATCGCGCCGACCGATTTCAGCAAACAGGACAGAACAGCCAGCCATGCGCGCGGAAACGCAGAATATTGTCGACGAGATCAGGCAGGCGATAACCCTGCTGAGGAGGCATCTTTGACTGGGATCAGGCCATAAAGCGGCTTGAATACCTCAATGTGCGCGCCGAGGACGCCAGCCTCTGGAACGAACCGCTGGAAGCGCAAAAGCTGATGCGCGAACGCCAGGGCCTCGAAGAAGGCATCGCCTCGGTGAAAGGCCTGACGCAGGCGCTGGAAGACAATATCGGCCTGATCGAACTCGGCGAGGAAGAACGCGACGAGGGCGTCATCGCCGAGGCCGAAGCTGCGATCCGCTCGATGCAGGGCGAAGCGAAGGCCCGCCAGGTCGAGACGCTGCTGTCGGGTGAGGCCGACGCCAATGACACCTACCTCGAAGTCCATGCCGGTGCCGGCGGCACCGAAAGCCAGGATTGGGCCTCGATGCTGCTGCGCATGTACACGCGCTGGGCGGAGCGACGCCGCTTCAAGGTCGAGGTGCTGGAAGTGCATGACGGCGAAGAAGCCGGCATCAAGTCCGCAACGCTGCTCATCAAGGGCCACAACGCCTATGGCTGGCTGAAGACGGAATCCGGCGTGCATCGCCTGGTGCGTATTTCGCCCTATGACAGCAATGCTCGCCGCCACACGTCTTTCGCCAGCATCTGGGTCTATCCGGTCATCGACGACACGATCGAGATCGACGTTTCCGAATCCGATGTCCGCATCGACACCTATCGCTCGTCCGGCTCGGGCGGCCAGCACGTCAACACCACCGATTCGGCGGTGCGCATCACGCATCTGGCCACCGGTATCGCGGTTGCCTGCCAGGCCGAACGTTCGCAGCACAAGAACAAGGCCAAGGCCTGGGAGATGCTGCGTTCGCGCCTCTACGAGGAAGAGCTGAAGAAGCGCGAAGCGGTTGCAAACGCCACCGAAGCGTCGAAGAGCGATATCGGCTGGGGTCACCAGATCCGCTCCTATGTGCTGCAGCCCTATCAGCTGGTGAAGGATCTCCGCACCGGCGTCGAGAGCTCCAACCCGTCGAGTGTGCTCGATGGCGACCTCGACGATTTCATGGAAGCCTCGTTGTCGCAGCGCATCGAAGGCGGTGCGGGCGAAGCCGTGGCGGACCTGGACTAGGATATGTCCATATTCAGGTGAGGCCTGCCTGACCTGAATCCAAACATACCCCGGCGTACCACAGCGACGGAGGAGAGGGTGCCGAACAAGCTCACCGGTAAGTGCTTTTGCGGCGCGGTTCACTACGAGGTCGCGGACGAATTCATCTATGCCGCGAATTGCCATTGTTCGAACTGCCGGCGCACCACCGGTTCGGCCTTCAAGCCTTTCGCCGGCATCGAACGCGGCAAGTTTGCCCTGACAGCGGGGCATGACAAGCTCCTGATCTTCGGCGACGAAAGCGGCCATGACGCGCATTGCGGCCGGTGCGGCTCCTTGCTTTATTCGCTCGTGCGCGACGGTGCCTATGTCCATGTCGCCATGGGAACCCTTGTCGAGGATCCGGCCATCCGTCCAAGCGCGCACATTTTCGTCGGCTCGAAAGCCAGCTGGTTCACCATCGCCGACGACCTGCCGCAGTATGAAGGGCACATCGTGGCTGCCGGATCCGTCGAAGAATAGGCTTCGACCGGCCACGCAGCAATTTCTTGCGCCGACTCACATTTGCGCTCACCATCACGGCCTTGAGGGGAGACAAAAAGCATTTATGGCCGGTCGCGGCATATCTGCAAGCTGACGATCCGGCCGCTGGGAAGACACGTTCCGGGAACGGGCAAGCGAAAAGCTTGATGCTCGTTTGAAAGGAACGTTTCCATGTCTGCTGCCACATCCAGATCGGCCAATGCCGTTCAACCGGCTGGCCGACTTTTGTTTTCCCTGTTCGCAATCGGCGCGACCGCAATGCTGACGGCAGCTGCCTTCGCGCATGACGCCACACCTACGGCGGCAAAGCCACAAGGCTGGAGTTACCCATTCGCATGCTGCGCCAATTATGATTGTCGCACGACCCATACTGGCGAAGTGTTGGAAAAACCCGAGGGCTATGTCATCGCCGGGACGGGTGAGGTCGTTCCGATGAGCGACAAGCGCGTCAAGGACAGCCCGGACGGCGAGTTCCACTGGTGTGCGCATCAGGCCGGTCTCGACGCCGGCAAGACGATCTGTCTGTTCGTGCCGCCGCGCTCTTATTGACGACAGAACGGCGGTCGGATGTCTTCGGTCGCGTGCGACGCGGGCCGCAGGCCGGGTTTCCGCGGTTCGGTGGATGCCTGCTGACAGATAGTTGTCAGGAGCACCTCTTTATGCTGCCTTTGCCGCACAGGTCGGCGGGCGACAGGAGGAGTTCGTTGATGACCATCAAGGCAAGCTGTCATTGCAAGGCGACGACATTCGAGGTTTCGCAGGCACCGCAGACGGTGACGCAATGCACCTGTTCGTTCTGCTCGAAACGCGGCTCGCTCTGGGCCTATTACATCCCATCGCAATTCAAGCTCACGAGCCCGCCGGAGAACGTTTCTGTCTACGAGTGGGGGTCGAAAACCGTAAAACACGGTTTTTGCGCCACATGCGGCTGCGGCACCTTCACGCAAACGCCGGACTGGTCGACCGGCGAGCCGGATTTCGACAATCCCAAGATCAGCGTCAACTCGCGGCTGTTCGATGATTTCGATCTCGACAAGGTCGAAGTGGTGGTCATCGATGGCAAGAATCTCTGGTAGCCTGATCAGCCCATTCCGGCACGGCGGTGTGGGGCTTGCGTCGGGCATTGGTCCCCCGGGAAAAGCCGTGGGCGGCGTTTTTGCCGTTCCGCTTTTCGCCGCATTTCATGGTACAAGTCGCGGGAAGGGCTGATTTGGCGCCACCGCAAGGCGTGACTTGGAGAGGGACCATCCTATGAAAAAGACTGTGCTCGTCGTCGTGGCGACGGCTGTGCTCGTGAGTGCCTGCACCACGACCGATCCGTATACCGGCGACCAGAAGATTTCCAATACGGCGGCCGGCGCCGGCCTTGGCGCCCTGGCGGGTGCCAGCCTTGGCCTGCTTGCCGGCGGCAATGACCGTCGCAACGCACTGATCGGCGCCGGCATCGGCGCGCTCGCCGGCGGCGCCATCGGCGCTACCATGGACCAGAACGAAGCCGAACTGCGCCGGCAGCTTGAGGGAACCGGCGTCAGCGTCACCCGTAGCGGCGACCAGATCATCCTCAACATGCCGTCGGACATCACCTTCAACTCGGATCAGGATGCGGTGAAGCCCGGCTTCTACCAGGTGCTGAACTCGGTTGCGCTGGTGCTGAAGAAGTTCAAGCAGACCACGGTCGACGTCTTCGGCCACACCGATTCGACCGGCGGTGACCAGCACAATTTCGACCTGTCGCAGCGCCGCGCTCTGGCAGTCGCCAACTATCTGTCCGGCCAGGGTGTCGATCAGCGCCGCTTCGCCGTCACCGGTTTCGGTAAGACGCGTCCCGTCGCATCCAATGCGACAGCCGAAGGCCGCGCCCAGAACCGCCGCGTCGAGATCCAGCTGTCGCCGCTCACCTGATCTGTTCGGCAAGCCAATGCGAGACGGCCCCCATCTGGGGGCCGTTCAGATTGATTACAAACCCCTCGGTTTTTGGCAGCGGTCAAAATCGAGGGGTTTTGATTCCGATTTGTTCATGGTCTGAATCTGTGACGGTCCGTGAATCTGACGGCGTTTTGACCTGGCCGGAGGTTTGTCAGCAGTCTGGAGGGCCCCCCGATGGGGGCCGTTTTTGTTTGATCTGATGTCGGCGCTCTTCAGAGTGGTGCGTCAGAGAGTTAGCTAGTACTAAATAACCGCTTTTCCGCAACCATGGAAAGGAATAGTATCATTGCTGTTCCGGAGGGGATGAGGCGGTACAACTGGCCGCGCAATCAGCATTTTCCGCCTCGGTCTTGCACGGCCAGATCAGAATGTCTGGGAGGAATGCATGACAAGAACAGCCAGCCTTGGGCGCTGCGGCGTCCTCGCTTTAACAAGTCTCGCAGGCGCATGGTTGGGCGTCGCCACGGCTCTGGCCGATGACGCCAACAAGGCCGACATCGATGCCTTGAAGAAGTCGCTCGCCAAATATGAGGACTACACTGCCGCCGTCCGCGACCTTTATCTGTCGACGGTCGGCTGCGTCTACTACAGCGGAGAAAAGATACCGGGCGCGATGGACTACCCGAAGGGCGCCATGGGTATCCATTTCGTCAATGTCCCGAGTGTCGGCCAGAAGCTCGACCCGATGCACCCCAATGTGCTGATTTACGAACCGACCAAGAAGGGCCTGCGCCTAGTGGGCGTGGAATGGCTCGTGCCACTGACGCCGGACGTCAAGGCGCCGCCGAAGCTTTTTGGCCAAACCTTCATGGGCCCGATGGAGGGACACTATCCGCTCATCCCGAAGGAGTTTGTCCACTACGACCTTCATGCCTGGCTCGGGGACAACCCAAACGGCATGTTCAGTCCAACGAACCCCAACGTGAAATGCAGCAAGGCCGAGTTTCCGATGCTGGAGAAACCGACCAAGATGATGCCTGGGCCGATGTAACGGGCGAGTGAGGCTTGCGGGGGCGTGAACTCATAGACGGGCATGGCTAGATCAAGCACGCATGTCTGCTTGCCAGGCGAAAGCGGCCATCCCCGGCAACCGTTGCCATGTCCCCGCCAGCAAGCCTTGTTCGGATAAACCCGTCATCGAACTCTCATCAGGGAGGATACAATGATCAAGCGGGGGCGCATGTGGGTGATAAGGGCCTCGTGGGCCCTTTGGCTTATTACACTGCCCGCCCAGGCGAGCAACTTGGGTGATCTTGTCAGGAATGGCGACGTCGCAGCGGTGACGTCCGCCTTGGACAAGGGCGCCGCTATCAACGAAATTGACGGTGTCACGGCGCTCTATATCGCCTGCGAAGCCGGACATGTCGAGTTGGCAAAACTTCTGATCAATCGTGGGGCGGACGTTAACCTGCCCGTCAGTTGGCAAAGAACGCCACTCTACGCCGCCAACAAGGGGGGGCACGCCGACATCGTGAAGCTGTTGCTCGACAATGGGGCCGATCCAAATCAGTTGGCCAAAGCCCAGACCCCGCTGCACGTGGCTGCAGAGAATGGCTGCCTTCAGTGCGTCATCCATCTTGTGGATGCTGGAGCAGAGATCAATGCACTGACATCGAATGGAAATCCGCCCATACATTTGGCCAAGCTCAGTGGTCACGACGACGTCGTGGCCTACTTGCGCAGTCATGGCGCCGCACGGCCGGCCCTAGCGCCGATTTCGCCACGACTTGCATCGGCAAACGCTGAATCGGGCAAAGAACTTTTCGGCAGAACGTGCGGGGTTTGTCATCTTGCAGCGCCGGGCGTCAAGGTTTCCAAAAAGGCCAATCTGTGGGGCATCGTTGGGCGGCGGAAGGCTTCGCAAAGCGATGTCGAGTATTCGTCAAGCTTGAAGGACGCTGGTGGCGATTGGACCTTCGAGGAGCTCAATCTTTTTATCTCAAACCCCGCACTCACTTTGCCTGGAACAGATATGATTTTCCCGGGTCTGCAGGACGAGAAGCAGCGAGCAGACGTCATCGCCCACCTGCGGACCTTGAGTGACACACCGCTGCCGCTTCCCAACAATTGATTGCTCTTGTCTGGCGGGTACTGTGGTGCCGGCCGATACACGCCTTGTGGCCGGAAGGCAGATCATCTTCCGCCAAGGTTCGCACGTTCCTGGATATGTTGGCGTCCGGCCTGGATCTCAAAAACCTTTAGCCGCCAGATCGCTTTCGCAAGCGGCTACAGGCTTTGCGCGTCCAAAAGGACGCGCGCCGCAATATCAGACCTTGGCGACGATCCGCATGAAGGCCGGCATGTCATCGCCGAAGCCTACGGTGGAGTCGTTGTCTTCCTGGTGGCGTTGGCGGGCAGGGCGGTTGTTGTCGCGCTGCGGTCTGGTGTCGCCGCGCTCCGGCGCGCGCTGTTCGTTGCGATCCGATGATTTGCGCTCGGTGTTTTCCGAACGGATCGCTTCCTTGCGCACGCGCCGTTCGCCGATGTCGGCGACCGCGGTCTCGGCCACATCGGGCTGTTCCTCGCGCACCGTTGCCGGTGCCGCATCTTCGCTGTGCCTGGCGTGGCGTTCGCGTGGTTTGCGATCGCCGCCCTTTTCCCTGCGATCATGGTCCTTGCGGTCATCGTCCTTGCGGCCGGCGCGGCGCGGCGCGCCCTTGCCACGGCGCGGAGCATCGTCCTCGCCGCCTTCGCTGGCGACCACTGTCGACAGGTCGCCGTCATGCCATTCGATCTTGTTGCCGATCAGCCGCTCGATGGCGTCGATGTACTTGGTGTCCGATTTGGTCGCGATGGTGAAGGACTTGCCCGAGCGTCCGGCGCGGCCGGTGCGGCCAATGCGGTGGACATAGTCCTCGGCATGGATCGGCACGTCGTAGTTGAAGACGTGGCTGACATCGGGGATGTCGAGGCCGCGCGCGGCGACGTCGGAAGCGACAAGGTAGCGCAGCTTGCCGTCGCGGAAATTGGCCAGCATCTGCATGCGCGCGCGCTGGTCCATGTCGCCGTGCAGCGCACCGGCGTCGAAATCATACTTCAGCAGCGAGCGGAACAGCTCCGACACTTCGACCTTGCGGTTGCAGAAGATGATGGCGTTCTTCAGCTCCGCATCCTCGGCCTTGATCAGGTTGCGCAGCGTCTCGCGCTTGTCCCATGGCTTGGAACCGGACTTGACCAGGCGCTGGATGATGTTGGTCGCCGCGGACGCGGCCTTCGAGACCTCGACGCGCACCGGCGCGTGCAGGAATTTCTCGGTGAGCTTGGTGATCTCTGGCGGCATCGTCGCCGAGAAGAACAGCGTCTGCCTGGTGAACGGGATCATCTCGCAGATGCGCTCGATGTCGGGAATGAAGCCCATGTCGAGCATGCGGTCCGCTTCGTCGATGACGAGGATTTCGACGCCGTTGAGCAGCAGCTTGCCGCGCTCGCGGTGGTCGAGCAGGCGGCCGGGCGTTGCGATCAGCACGTCGGCGCCGCGCTCCAGCTTCTTGTCCTGTTCGTCGAACGACACGCCGCCGATCAGAAGTGCGATGTTGAGCTTGTGGTTCTTGCCATACCTGATGAAATTCTCTTCGACCTGTGCGGCGAGCTCGCGCGTCGGCTCCAGGATCAGCGTGCGCGGCATGCGGGCACGAGCCCGGCCTTTTTCGAGGCGGGTCAGCATTGGCAGCACAAAGGAAGCCGTTTTGCCGGTGCCTGTCTGGGCGATGCCCAGAATATCCTTGCCGAGCAGGGCGTGCGGAATGGCGCCAGCCTGGATCGGCGTCGGCTGGGTGTAGCCGGCATCGGTGACTGCGGAAAGGACCTTCGGCGACAGGCCGAGGTCTGCGAAGGTCAACGCTTCTTGAGCGGTCGTGGTGTCTGAGGACAAGTGTTGTGGTCTTTGGCTGGTTCGGGGAAGCGCAACGGCGTCTGTCGCGGCAAGCGCCACGCGCCTGCAAGATTGGTATTGCGATTAGGCGCAAGCCCGCGATTTGTCAACAGAAACGGGCGGCATTGGCACGATTGTGAAGTTGTAACCTTAATCGGGATGCTTAATCGAGCTGTCGGTCATTGCGCCGGCTCAGTAGCGGAACTGCTCGGCGAGGATGCGTTCGTTCCAGGAATGATTGGGATCGAACAGCAACGTTGCTGTCGCCGTTGGTGATTCCCTGACCGTTACCGAGGTCACCGCCTTGACCTCGGTATGGTCGGCGGCGGCGTTCACCGGCCGCTTTTCCGGCTCGAGAATGTCGAAGCGCACGGTCGCCTTGTTGGAGAGCAGCGCGCCGCGCCAGCGGCGCGGGCGAAAAGGGCTGACCGGGGTCAGCGCCAGCAGCGGCGCATCGAGCGGCAGGATCGGCCCGTGTGCGGAAAGATTATAGGCGGTGGATCCGGCAGGCGTCGCGATCATCACACCGTCGCAGCTGAGTTCCTCGAGCCGTACCTGCTCGTCGACGGTGATACGGATCTTGGCCGTCTGGTAGGATTGGCGCCACAGCGCCACCTCGTTGATCGCCAGCGCTGAAACCGTTTCGCCTTCCGAGGTGACGGCCTGCATCTCCAGCGGGCGGATCGTTTCGGCGACGGCGGCCGCGATGCGCTCGGCGAGACCACCGTACCGGTATTCGTTCATCAGGAAACCGATGGTGCCACGGTTCATGCCGTAGACCTTCTTGCCGGTTCCCATCGTGTCGCGCAGGGTCTGCAGCAGGAAGCCGTCACCGCCAAGCGCGACGACGATCCCGGCATCCTCGACGGATGACTGGCCATAGCGCGCCGACAGGCTTTCCAACGCCGCCTTGGCATCTGATGTGTCGGACGAGACGAATGCGATGCGGCTGGCGGCTTTGCTCATGGCTCCCCGATGACGACGGTTGGCGGCGGCAGGTTGCTGGACCGCGCCAGCGTCGGGGTAGCATGTGCGGGGCATGTCTGCAAAGGGAGCCGCCATCCCGGATGGCAAGGCGACCGCGGAACGGCGGAATGCGGACTTGCCGTTCGCGCATCATGTCAAAGGCTACGCGAATGTGATGGTTAAGACCGGGCTTAAACTCTCGTAAAGCCGGATCGGTCATGTTAGCCGGCAGTGGATGGGTGGCGTGGGGCCTAGCCAGTAGAGGCCGACACATTGCCGGTAACACGCCTGATCATCGTCTTCCTGATGCTGGGAAGCTTCGCGCTTCTCTTTGCCGAACTTGTGCGCCAGTCCGAAGAGACGAGCTTCCGGCCTCAGCCCACGGCGTCGCGCTGTGGTGACGCCGCCGGGGCGCCATGCCCGCAAAGGGCGCTGTAACTCCCGAACGCATACGGATCATCGGCTTGATGACCAACGGCGTCAGCGCTTGCGTGGCCGAGGATTTGATGCAAAGAACGGCCGTTTACTGCATCACCACCTGCAAATTGGCGTTGCCGTAGAACGTGTAGGCAAGATAGGTAGGGTCGCCGGTTTCATAGAAGCGCTTGCGCACCACTTGCAGCATCTCGGCGAGATAAACCGGTCCGTCCTTGAGGCGCGTACTGATGCCACCATAGAAGTCGATCGAGAAGGCGGCGGCGGCGCGGTCGGTCAGCGGCCACATGCCGCCGATGAAGCCGGATGCGCCGCCCGCCAGCACCGCTGGACCCCAGCCCTGCACGAAACCGCCGAGCAACTGGGACTTGCCCGTATCGCAGGCATTGAAGAAATAGAATGGATTGCCCTTGCCATGCGCGGCGGCAACCAGCGCGCGCCAGGTATCGGGGTCGAGCGACTGGTCGACGAGGTCGATGGCAAAGATCGGCCGGCCGCTGCTCGGCTGGTTGACCGCACCGTGCCCGGAGAAATGGATGAAGCCGGTCGAGACCTCGCCGATCAGTTTTTCGAAGGAGACGAAATCGCCATCGAAGCGGCGGTAGCCGGCGAGCTTGCTCAGCGCGTCGATCTCGACCTCTTGGAACGGCAGCGACCGCTTGTCGACATAGGAGGGAGCGACAGCCGCGACGCCGGTAAAAGCCATGCGGTCGAGCGGATTGTCGACCTGCGAGGATGTGCTGCGCGGCGCCCAGCGCGCCAGCCGGTAGCTCATGCCGAGGAAGCCGTCGCGGGTTGCGCCATCCGCGCTTTGCGGGCGGATCAACTCCCAGGGCAGCGTGGGGCTGTTCGAGGTGATCTGGATCGAATGCAGTTCGCCCTTGTCGCGCAGCGACCAGAACACATCCTTGAACGCCTCCGGCGCGTAATCGCGGTAGAGCGCGTCGCCGAAGCCTTCTGCGGCCAGCGTGACAAAGCGCTTTTGCGCGTCCGGGTCGCTGCTTGTGGCAGGCTGTTGCAGTGACACCGCGCCGCGCAGGCTGAGGCCGAGTTGCAGCAGCCGGAGGTACTGCGAGTCCAGCCATGCCGCCATTTGCGGCGGCGTCGAGAACGTATCGGTCACCGGGCCGGCCAGATGCGGCGAATGGATGATGATCTGGCCAGGGCCAAGTCCGCTCGGGTCGTCATAAAGGATGGTGACATCAAGATCGGGAACGTCATCGCTGGTGTCGCCGCCAAGCCTGACATAGCCTGTCGTCGCCGGTTGCGGTGGCGCGGAGGCCAGCATCAGCGTGGCAGGCGCGGCAGGGCGATTGGCTGGCGCATCCTGGGTGCTGGCTTCAACGGGCGCCGTTCGACGAACAATGACGGGTCGCGACGCCGATCCGAGAAACCGTCCGGCGCTGTAGATACGGGCGATGAACTGGGCGGGCTTGCTGTCTTTTGCAATGGGCCGTGCCTTGAGGTCGAAGCGGATGAAATCGCTGTCCCCCTGGCGATAGAGGGTCGTCTGCCGGCTCCATTTGCCGCCGTCGACAAGGTCGAAACCGCTGGCGAAGAGATCGATGTCGATGGGCCATTGCTCTGCCCCGGCCGGCATGGCCATAGCCAAGGCGCCGTTTGCCGTCACCGTCGAACCGGGAGCCGCTTTCACCTTCACCTCAGGCGTCAATAGCTCTTCGGTCAGCGCGATCGAAACGGTCACCGTTTCGCCGGCCACGACCTCATCGGGCGCGTCGATGGTCGGATGTCGCACCACCTCGACCGCATTGTTATCGACAGGTGGAGACACCATGCCAGGAGGCGCGTCCAACGGCAGCACAGGAGGCTCTTCGGCGGTTGCCGTGTCGGGCAGCGGGGCAAGCGGCTCAATGACAGGGGGTGGGGCGGGTACCGGCGCCGGGATGGGCGGCAGTGCGGGCTCCATGCCGCTGGCTTGGCCATCCTCCTGATAGGTGCTGCCGAGATTGTCCTGCGCCGCGGCGGCGGCCTTGGCCGCCTCCTCTTCGTACTGTTTTCGAGCCTGTTCCTCATCCTGCCGTTGCTGCTGTTGTTGTCGGCGTTTGTATTCCTCGTATGCGGCGGCCTCAGCGGCACTGCTTCCCGCCCAAGAATCGGGACTGCCAGACCCCGGTGCAACGTCCATCGGGTAAGGCTCCTGGCTGCTGCCATCGAAGCTGCCGGAGCCATAGTCACCGCCGCCGCCCCAGCCGCCCCCCTCGGAATCGTAGCCACCGCCGCCGCCGCTTGCCATCGGTGGCGGCGCGGGTTCAGGCGCAACGGCTTTCGGCGGTGCCTCGGTCGGGCCAGGTGCGGCGGCGACCGGCTCGTCCGGCGCCGGCACAAATTGGCCGTCTGCCGAAAGGCCATAGGCCACCCACGGCGACTGAGCACCGAATGTCTTGTCGGCAACGGTTTGCGTGACCGAGGCGAGTATGGCGCGGATGTTCATGCCCCGCCTGCTCAGCGCTGCCGTGAGCGCGTCGGCAAACACCGTGACCGGTTTGGCTTCGTTCAGCGCGACGGTTCCCGGTTGGGCGGAAGAGGCGACGATGGCGTTGGACGGCGGACCCACCGCCGCCAGCCCTGGCGTCACGCCCGCAGCAGCGGTGGATCCATCGCCGGGATTATCCAGCAAAACCAGTTTGAATGTCGGCGTTGCCTCGAGCGCTTGCACGAACAGATCGAGAGGCAATGCCGTCTGGTCTATCGCTTGCTTTGAACCGGTCCGCGCGCCGCGCGTCAGCAGATAGTTCCTGTCATTGGTCCGAGCCGTATGGCCGACATAGTAGAAGATGCCGACGGAATCGGCGGCACTCAGCGACTTGGCGAAATCATACATGGCGCGCGCCACATCGGCGCGGTCGCCATCGGACACCTGCCGGACGGTGAACCCAAGGGACCGCAGGCTCGCTGCAATGAGTTCGGCGCTGAGCTCGGCGTTGGCGATGGCCGGCGCGCCCTCGTAGGTCGGACTGGCAACGACCAACGCGATACGCTCCTCGCCGCGCGCGGCGGAGAAGAGCACCATTGTCATCAGCAGCACGGCCGCCAGAAGGCGCATGACCTTGACCCAAGCCTCGCAAGCCGCGTTGATCATGCCAAAGCCCGCCCCAATTCAACTACGGCCTCATTGTTGACTATAGCATTCCGGATCGCCAGCGCACCGGCGCATGTTTGATGGCAACAAGGCGTCCTTCAGGCGAATTTGTCGACGCAATCCGGAGCCGCATGAGAATGGTCGCCCTTTATCGCATTGGTCGAAAAGATATTGACTGTATATTTAGTCACAGTTATTCCTGAGGTCGAGGATTGAGTTGGCCAGCCGGCGTTGCCGGTGAATGGTCACGAAGGAGGGGAATATCTTGACAGCCATGCGGCCCGCCGTTGAGGCGAACGGCGTCACCAGGGTCTTTCGGGGAACCGGCCAGGATTCGGTCAGAGCGCTCGACAACGTCTCCGTCGCGATCCGCGAAAATGAATTCTTCACGCTGCTTGGCCCATCTGGCTGCGGAAAGACGACGCTGCTCAGGCTGATCGCCGGCTTCGATTTTCCGACCGACGGCGAGATCCTGTTGTATGGCCAGGACATCGCACCGCTGCCGCCGTTCAGGCGGCCGGTCAACACCGTTTTCCAGTCCTATGCGCTGTTCCCGCACATGACGGTCGCCGACAACATCGGCTTCGGCCTGAAGATGCTGGGCAGGCCGAAGGCAGAGATCGAGGTGCGTGTCGACGCGATGCTGAAGCTGGTCCACATGCAGGAATTGAAGAACCGGCGCACCAGCCAGATCTCCGGCGGCCAGCAGCAGCGCGTGGCGCTGGCCCGGGCGCTCGCGCCACAGCCGAAGGTGCTGCTGCTCGACGAGCCGCTGTCGGCGCTCGACTACAAGCTGCGCAAGGAAATGCAGATCGAATTGAAGCGGCTGCAGCACGAGACCGGCATCACCTTCATCTTCGTCACCCACGACCAGGAAGAGGCGCTGACCATGTCGGATCGCATCGCGGTGATGTCGTCGGGCAACATCCTGCAGGTCGGCACACCATGGGATGTCTATGACCACCCGGCGGAGCGGTTCGTCGCCGACTTCATCGGCGAGACGAACTTCCTGACCGGCACGGTCGAAAGTGCGGGCAATGGCCAGGCGCAGGTCGCCTTGCGCTCGGGTGCGAAGATCCGCGCGACCGCCGCCGTCGACTTCCGCGTCGGCAGCAACGCGACACTGATGGTTCGGCCCGAACATGCGAAGCTCGTCAAAGGCCGCGGCGATCTCTGCGGCACGATCGAGAACATCGTCTATTTCGGCACCGACACGCATATCCATGTGCGGCTGGACGAAGGCGATGTCTTCATGGTGCGCCAGCAGAATTCGCGCAGCGCCGGCTGTGGTTTCGAAAACGGCACCAGGGTTGGCATTCAGATCGGCGACAATGCCGCGCAGTTGCTGAAGGACTAGGGGCCATGGCAACCGCGAGTGAGGTCGCCGAACAGGCTGAACGTGACGATATCCGGTTGCGCTGGCTGCTTTCGGCCCCGGCGCTGCTGATCGTCTTCCTCGCTGCCCTTGGGCCGCTGCTGATCGTGGTCGTCTATTCCTTCCTGACGCCAGGCAATTACGGCGATGTGAAATGGCAGTTCTCGACCGACGCCTGGGTGAGCGTGCTGTTCGAGCGTGATGTCTTTGACGACACGGTGTCCTTTGCCACTGCGTATCTGTCGATCTTCTGGCGCTCGGTGTCGCTGTCGCTGGCAACCACCGTTCTGACCCTGACCCTCGGCTTTCCCACCGCCTATTTCATCGCCACGCGGCCGGATCACCGGCGCGACATCTGGCTGTTCCTGATCACCATACCGTTCTGGACGAACCTTCTGATCCGCACCTTCGCCATGCAGGAAGTGCTGCGCAATGACGGCATCATCAATTCAGCACTGCAACTGCTTGGCATCGCCGACCACCCCGTCCAGCTGATGTACACCAACTTCGCCGTCCTGGCCGGCATGGTCTACGTCTTCCTGCCGCTGATGGTGCTGCCGCTCTACGCCAGCATGGAGAAGATCGACTTCCGCCTTGTCGAGGCGGGCTATGATCTCTACGCGACGCGGTTCGAGGTGTTGAGGCGCATCATCGTCCCGCTGGTAACGCCGGGCATCGTCGCCGGCTCGATCCTCGTCTTCATTCCTTCGCTTGGCGCCTACGTGACGCCGCGCGTGCTGGGCGGCGGTACCAATCTGATGATCGGCAATCTGATCGAGCTGCAGTTCGGCCAGGGCCGAAACTGGCCGCTTGGTGCGGCGCTGTCGATCACCTTGATGGTTATCGTCATGGTGGCGCTGCTGTTTTATGTCCGCAACACGACCAGGTCGGATGGCGCCCATGGCTAAGCGCTTCGACGTCCGGCGGCAGAACGGCTTCGTCAGCCTGGCGATACTGTGTTTCTTCCTGCTTTATCTGCCGATCGCCACCCTGGTGGTCTACGCCTTCAACGACAACGATTCCCTGGCGATCTGGAAGGGCTTCTCGCTGCGCTGGTTCCATGTGGCCTGGAACAATGGGCTGGTGATCGAATCGTCGATCCGCTCGTTCCAGATCGCCGCCGTCGCTGCGCTGCTGGCGACGATCTCGGCGACCATGGCGGCGCTCGCGACGACCCGGACCAATCCCTATCGCGGGCTGACCTTCAAATACGCCTTCATCAACCAGCCGCTGATGGTGCCGGAGATCGTCACCGCTGTGGCACTGCTGATCGTGTTTTCGCGCATCAAGATCTGGACCGGCTATTCCGGCCTCGGCTACCTCGTCGCCGCGCACACCGCTTTCTGCGTCCCCTTTGCCTATCTGCCGATCCGGGCGCGGCTCGAAAGCATGGACCTGGCGCTCGAAACCGCGGCGGCGGACCTCTATGCGACCAAATGGAAGACGTTCCGGCATGTGACCTTGCCGCTGCTTTGGCCGGGCATTCTGGCCGGGCTGATGCTCGCCTTCGTCGTCTCGCTGGATGACGTCGTCATCACCGAATTCGTCAAATCCGGCGGCCAGGACACGCTGCCCACCTACATGCTCGGCCAGATCCGCCGCGGCGTTACACCCGAGATCAATGCCATCTCGACAGCGTTCCTGCTGCTGTCGATCGGCATCGTCACCGCCTTCTTTTTCGTCAGCAGGAAACGGACCTGAGGCGGCTTTGCCGCCGGTCCCAACAATGGGAGCATGGAGCATGAACTGGAAATTGACCGCGACGGCCATCGGGCTGTCGCTGCTGACTGTCACGGGCGTTGCCCGTGCCGAGGGCGAACTCAACATCTACAATTGGGGCAACTACACCAGCCCCGATCTGATCAAGAAGTTCGAGGAGACCTACAAGGTCAAGGTCACCGTCACCGACTTCGATTCCAACGACACCGCACTTGCCAAGATCCGCCAGGGTGGGGCCGGTTTCGACATCGTCGTGCCTTCGGCAAGCGTCGTTCCGATCTGGATCAGCGAGGGGCTGTTGCTTGAATCGCGCCCGGACCAGATGGAGAATTTCAAGAATGTCGATCCCAAATGGGTCGACGTGCCATTCGATCCGGGCCGCAAATACACCGTTCCATGGCAGTGGGGCACGACTGGCGTGTCGGTCAACAAGTCGGTCTATTCCGGCGACATCAACACGTCCGCGATCTTCCTCGATCCGCCGCCCGAGCTCGTCGGCAAGATCAATGTCGTCCCTGAAATGGGTGACATCATGTTCCTCGCCATCGCCTATGAAGGCGGCCAGTACTGTACCGACGACAAGGTGCTGCTGAAGAAGGTGCGCGACAAGCTGGTCGAGGCCAAGGCGAAATGGCTGTCCTTCGACTATGGCGCCGTCGACGGCCTGGGCAAGGGCGACATCGCCGCCGGCGTCAACTGGAACGGCATTTCGCTGCGCCAGCGGATGCAGAACGACAAGATCGTCTACGGCTATCCCAGGGAAGGCTACCCGATCTGGATGGACAATGTCGCGGTGCTGAAGGACGCCAAAAACGTCGAGAATGCCAAGCTTTTCCAGAACTTCATCATGGACCCGCAGAACGCCGCCATGATCTCGGCCTTCGCGCGGTATTCGAACGGCATCAAGGGCTCGGAAGCCTTCATGCCTGCGGACATGAAAGGGGCGCCGGAAGTCGATGTTCCCGCGCAATTCGCCGCCAAGGGCCAGTTCATGCAGGCCTGTCCGCCTGATGTGCAGGCGCTCTACACGAAAATCTGGACCGACCTTCAGAAATAACCTGATCCGGGTTCTCCGCGCCGCGGCACGCGGCGCGGCCACCTCCCGTCCATGCCAAACGCGATCCGGCGATCGCAGGAGACTTCCCATGACCGATCTCGACCTTTGCTACATGCCGGCCAACGAGGCGCTGCGGCTGTTCAAGGCGAAGAAACTCTCGCCCGTCGACCTGATGCAGGCCACCATCCGGCGCGCGGAGGCCACCAAGCCGACGATCAACTGCTTGACCTTCACGCATTTCGACGAGGCGCTGGATCTGGCCAGGAAAGCCGAGGCGAAATACGCCAAGGGCGCCCGAACCGGGGCGCTCGAGGGTCTGCCCATCGGCATCAAGGACGAGAGCTATATCAAGGGCAAGCCGACGTCGCACGGCTCGCTGCTCTCGAAGGATGCCATCGGCGGCCATACCTCGACGATGAATGAGCGCATCATCAAGGCCGGAGGCATAGTCCATGCCCGCACGGCGACGCCTGAATTCAGCTGCGCCGGCTATACCTGGTCGAGACGATGGGGTGTCACGCGCAATCCGTGGAATCCGGAGTTCACACCGGGCGGTTCGTCCGGCGGTTCGGCGGCGACGCTGGCTTCCGGCACATCGTCGATCGCCACCGGCTCGGACATTGCCGGGTCGATCCGCATTCCGGCTTCAGCCTGCGGTCTTGTCGGCTTCAAGCCGCCCTATGGCCGCAATCCGGACGAGCCGCCATTCAATCTCGACTTCTACTGTCACACCGGACCGCTGGCGCGAAACGTTAGGGATGCGATCCTGCTGCAGAATGTCATGGCCGGGCCAAGCCCGCTCGACATCGCCACGCTGCGCCCAAAACTGCGCCTGCCGCTCGACCACAAGCCGATCAAGGGCTGGAAGATTGCTTTCTCGATGGACCTCGGTTCTTTCGAAGTGGATCCCGAGGTGCGCAAGAACACGCTTGCCGCCTGCGATGTGTTCCGCTCGCTTGGGGCCACTGTCGAAGAAGTCGACCTGGGCTGGGGCGACGACGTGCTCAAGGCCGGCATGGCCTATCTTGAACACCTCTTCGGCGCTTCGCTGTCGCAACTGCTCAAACAGCACGGCAAGGACATGACGACCTATGCGCGGCAGTTCGCCGAGGACGGGCAAAAGTCCAAGGCCACGGACTTTGTCGCCACCCTGGAGGTGGCGGCCAGGATGTACCAGACGCTGGGGCCGCTGCTGGAGACATACGATGTGCTGATCTGCCCGACCAACGCGCTTCCTTCAGTGCCGGCGGAGTTCGATCAGACCAGGGATACGGTCGAGATCAACGGCAAGCAGGTGAATCCCTCGCTTGGCTGGGTGATGACGACGCCATTCAACATGCTGAGCCGTTGTCCGGTTCTTTCCATGCCATCGGGCCGGGCGGCAAGCGGCGTGCCGACAGGCATCCAGATTGTCGGCCGCACCTATTGCGATGCCGATGTTTTCCGCGCGGCCATGGCCTTTGAAACGGCGCAGGGGCAATGGTACACGAACGCCGAAACACGCCCGTCGCTCTGATCGGGCGATGTGGTGGTGCTTGATCTCCGGCTTCGGCTATGGTGAGCCGACGCCGGACACCACGAATACACGGATCTGTGGCGGCGCCAGCGATCGCCGCCACAAGGTTCGAAGGGAACTGGACGAAGATGGCGCAACGCAAGGCAGCAGCGGCAAAACATAAAGGCGTAATGGCCAAGGACGGGGTTTCGGCAAACGATGCCGCGCCGCCCAAGGACCGTCGGCGCGAACGTGGCGAAGCCAGCGTGCAGCGGATCATAGACGCCACCATCGAGCTCATCGCGGAGGAGGGGCTGGCAAGCGTCACCATGCAGCGCATCGCCGAACATGTCGGCTCGTCCAATGCCTTGGTCGTCTTCCACTTTGGCAGCAAGGAGAACCTGTTTCGCGCCGTCCTGCAGTATCTTAGCGATCGATATGATGAACTGTGGGTGACACTGGTGCGGGCGCCCGGCCTGTCGCCGGTAGATCGCCTGCTCGGGGCGGTCAACTGCGCGCAAAACTTCGCCCGGCAGCATCCGAAATGGGTTTCGGTCTTTGTCGTGTTCTCCAGCGACCGCAAGAGCATGCAGATCTACAACGAGATCGGGCTGCCGAGCGACCTTGCCTACACTGCCGAGGCGCGCGAACTGCTGATCGAGATTTCGCGCAGCGGCGGCTATACCGGCGTCGACATAGACACGCTGTCGGAGAGCCTGAATTATCTGGTTCATGGCGCCTGGTACTGGGATCACCTGAACCCTCGCGGCCGTGACACCAACGTGCTGCGCAAGACCATGCTGCTCCTGCTGCATCAGGCATTTCCGCGGCATTTCGAACTGATGCGCTAACCCGCGCTCAGGGCTGCCGCAAATGGCAGCCGGCTTGCCGCTTCTGTTCCAGATACTCGTCGACAAGCTGGCGGTAGCGCACCTTGCCGAAACTCGGGAAATGGCCACCGTGCACGACCGAGACATCGAGGTCGCGCAGGCGCAGGAGTGTCGCCATGTAGTCTGGTATGTCTGAATGGTAGACATCGTCGATCAGCGGGCCGTCATAGATGATATCGCCGGATAACAGGATACCCGTCCTGTTTTCGTAGAGCGCGATGCCGCCGGGCGAATGACCGGGCGTGTGGATCACCTCGAAGGCACGGTCGCCGAGATCGACGACATCGCCCTGTGCGAGCAGGCGGCCGGCGGGTGCGGGCATAATGCGGTAGCGCGCCGTGTCCCAGCCTTGCGGCATGCCGTCAAACATCTCGTCGGTCGCATAGGTGCCGGCGGCGGTCCATTCATTGCGCGGATCGGCAAGGATACCGGCCTCGGCCGCGTGCACGCAGCGCTCGGGAAATTCGTGGTGGCAGCCGATATGGTCGAAATGCGTATGGCTGGCGACGCAGATCAGCTTGCGCTCGCTCACCAGCGGTACGTGGCGCCTGAGGCTGAAATGGCCAAGCCCGGTGTCGAACAGAAGGTCGCGGTCGCGGCCGCGCACATGCCACATGTTGCAGCGGAAGAACGGCTTTATCCACGGCTCGTGGATCAGCGTGATGCCGTCGGCCATGCGGATGGTTTCGTACCAGTCGGGAGCGTCGATGACCGCTAGCGTACCCATGTTCAATCCGTCAGCTGGATGATCTGGTCGGTATCGCAGGAAATCGCGACCGTGTCGCCCGGCTGGACGGTCGCCGTCGCGGGCAACTTGGCGATGAACCGCACCGAAGGGTCTTCGATGGAAACCGCGAGCACGCGCTTGAAGCTGCCCTGGAAGACGACGTCGCTCACACCAGCCGTGCCGAGCCTGACACCGCCTGCGGCCGTGCCGAGGACAAGATGCTCCGGCCGTATGGCCAGCGCAACGGCGGAGCCAACCGGCAAGGCGCCGGGCAGCGAAACCGAACCAACCGGCGTCGCGACGGTGCTTGTCCTTTCCGTCACCGCCGTGACCGTGCCGGCAAGGATCGTGCTCTCGCCCATGAAGGTGGCGGAAAAGCGCGTCGCCGGCCGCGCGTAGACCCGCTCGGGCGGTCCTTCGTCCTCGATGCGCCCGTCATTCATCACCACGCAATGGTCGGCCAGCGCCATCGCCTCTTCCTGGTCATGGGTAACGTGGATGAAGGCGGTGCCGACGCGCTTCTGGATCGCCTTCAACTCGTCCTGCATCTGCCGGCGCAGCTTCAGGTCGAGCGCACCGAGCGGCTCGTCGAGCAAAAGCACCGCCGGCTCGATCACCAGCGCACGCGCCAGCGCCACGCGCTGCCGCTGGCCGCCGGAGAGCTGATGCGGCTTCTTGTCGAAGGCGGCGGCGAGGCCGACCAGCGCCAGCGCTTCACGCGCCTTTGCCGCCCGGGTAGCGCCATCGACGCCCTGCATGCGCAGGCCGAAGCCGACATTGCTGCCGACGCTCATATGCGGAAACAGCGCATAGTCCTGGAACACCGTCGTCGTCGGACGCCTGGCCGGCGGCACCGAGGTGCAGTCCTCGCCACGGATGAACACCTTGCCTTCGCTGGGCGTGACGAAGCCGCCCAGAATGGACAAGAGCGTCGTCTTGCCGGACCCCGAGGGCCCAAGCAGGACCGTGTAACTGCCGGGCTCGATCTGCAGCGAGACATCCTTCAGCACGGTGTGCTGGCCGAAGCGGTGCGAGACGGCACGAATATCGACCAAGGGCGCGGTCATGCCTTTCTCCTGCGCAGCAATGTCAGTTCGAACAGCACGACCAGCACGATGGAGACGGCGAAGACCAGCGAGCCGACCGCATTGGTCTTGGGATTGAGGCCGGAGCGCAGCAGGTTCCAGATTTCGACAGGCAGCGTGGTGTCGAAGCGGGTGAGCAGGAAGGAGATCACGAACTCGTCCCAGGAAAAGGTCATCGACAGGAAGAAGCCCGCGAAGATGGCAGGCGCCATCACAGGCACGGTGATCAGCAGCAGCACCTTCCATTCCGGTGCGCCGAGATCGCGCGCGGCGCGTTCGATGTTGATCTGGTGGTCGCCCATCTGGCTGTAGATGATGGCAAAGCACAGCGGCAGGTTGATCACGACATGGCCGATGCCGGCGGCAAGCAGCGATTTCGGCACACCTGCCCAGTTGAACAGCACCAGCAGCCCCATGCCGATGATGAGATAGCTGACCGTCAGCGGCAGGGTGATCAGCCCGCGCAGCAGGCCGGAGCCCGGCAGGACGAAGCGGGCAAGACCCCAGGCGCAGAGGAACCCGAGCGTGACGGCGGCGAGCGAAGAGATGGACGCGACCAGCAGCGAATTGACCAGCGCCGAGGTCAGCCGCGTGTCCGAAAGAACCGCATCGTACCATCGCAGCGACGGTCCGGTGAAAGGCGGGATCGGGAACGATGTCGCCTGCAACGAAAACAGCACCAGCACGATAACCGGCAGGAAGATGAAGCCGTAGACCAGAACGGCGTAGAGCCAGGAAGCGATGCGGAGGAGCTGGCGCATCTCAGGTCCGCTCGATCTTCAGCCAACGGGCGCAGGCGAGGTAGGCGATGGTGACCACCGCCATCAGGATGATCGACAGCGCCGAGGCCAGCGGAAAATCGCCGCGCCGGCCGATCTGCATCATCACCAACTGCGGCATCAGGAGCTCGTTGTTGCCGCCCAGGATCTGCGGCGTGATGTAGTCGCCGATGCACAGCACGAAGGTCAGGAAGGCCCCCACCATGATGCCGGGCAAGGTCAGCGGCAGCACGACATGCAGGAAGGTGCGCACCGGTCCGGCGCCGAGATCGGCGGCGGCCTTGCGGTAGCTCGGGCTGAGCTGCTTCAGGTTGGCGAAGATGGTTAGCGTCAAAAGCATGACGAAGAAATGCACGAAGCCGGTGACGGTGGCAAAACGCGTGTTGGCGAGTTGTAGCGGCTCGGCAAACAGGCCCGAGCCGGTCAGAGCACGATTGACGACGCCGTTCTGCGCCAGCACCAGCAGCCAGGAGTAGGAGCGCACGACATAGGAGGTCCAGAACGGCAGAACGGCCAGCATCAGCGCCAGCCGCTGCCAGCGTTCCGGCACCTGTTCGGCCAGGATCCAGGCAAAGGGATAGGCGAGCAGCACCGAGATCACGGTGACGATCGCCGTCACTTGCAGCGAGTTCACCATCGCCTGCCAGTAGGAGGGGTTGGTGAAGAACTGGCTGTAGTTGGACAGAGTGAAGCCGCCGCCCTCATGCGCCGTCAGGCTGGAAAGCCCCATGGCGATGAAGGGCAGCACGAAGAACAGCAGCGTCCAGCCGAGCGCTGGCGTGACCAGCGCCCAGGGCAGGGCACGGCCCGCCCGGGGCAGGGCACGCCCGTTGTTTGCCGAGCTGCTCATGAGCGGTATTGGCTCATTTTACCTGCAGCATTTCGGTCCACATGTCCTGCATCTTCTTGTCGAGATCGGCATTCGGCGCCGGATAGGCCTGGGCGCGCGCCAGGAAGCCCGGCTGCTCGTCGAAGCGCAGGACCTTCTTCTGGTCGTCGGTCAGCGCTGCCTTGGTGTTCGCCGGCATGCCCCAATAGCAGGACGAGGTGGCAAGCCGCGCCTGGCCCTCCGGGCTCATAATGTACTGGATGAATTTCAGCGCCATGTCCTTGTTCTTGGAATCCTTGAACATGGCCAGCGACTGCGACCACAGAACCGCACCCTCCTTGGGGACGGAGAAGTCGAGCGCCGGGTTCTCCTTGGCCAATCCCGCCGTCACCCATTCGCCGCCGCCGACCAGTATGTCGACTTCGCCCGTGGCCAGCGCCGTCTGGCTGGCGGTCACTTCACCGACCAGCTTGGCATTGGCCTTCATCTTCAAAAGCTCTTCCTTGAGGGCGGGGAGGTCGGCTTCGGTCAGCTCAGCCGTCTTCTTGCCGATGGCGAGTGCTGCCATGCCGATAACCGGCAGGTAGTAGTCGTAGATCGCAACCTTGCCCTTGTACTTGTCGCCGGTCAGCGCCGCCATCGACTGCATGTCTGCCGGATCGACCTTGGTCTTGTTGTAGCCGATCGTGTTGTAGCCGAACTTTTCGGTAATGCCGTAGCGCTTGCCGCCGACCACGGTGGAGCCGTCCATCTTCACCTGCGGGAACAGGTCGGCCAACGGCAGTTTGTCTTCCGGCAATGGCTCGAACAGGCCCTTTTCGACACCGCGCGGCACGTCGATGCTATCGATCACCATCACGTCCCAGTCGCCCGGCTGCGACTGCTCGACGATGGCGAGGCCTGCGCCGGTGCCTTCGAATTCCTTGACGTTGACCTTGACGCCATTGGCCTTCTCGAAGGGCTGCAGCAACGCTGGATCGGCATGATCGCACCAGATTAGCGCGTTGAGGTCGGCGGCCTGGGCAGCGCTGCCAGCTCCGAGCAGCAGCGCCGTGGCGGCGCACGCTGCATGCAGATGGCTTGTGAGAATGGAAAGCGGATTCCTGGATGCGGATTTTGCGGACATCGAGTGTTCTCCCTTGCCTTTGTGGCTTCTTGCAAAAAATTGAACCAATTCTAAAATTGAGTCAATTCTGTTTTTATGGCAAGGGGCTCTCATGAGCGGATTGCGGGCAAGGCAAAAGGCGGACCGGCACCGGCGCATCATCGAGGCGGCGGCGGAACTGTTTCGCGAGGCCGGCTATGAAGGCGCCAAGATCGAGGCGATCGCCGCCCAGGCCGAGGTCTCGGTCGGCACCATCTACAACTACTATGAGAACAAGGGCGACATCCTCGGCGCCATCGTCTCATTGGAGGTCAACGAGGTGCTAAATGCGGGTGAGGGCGTCGTCGCCAGGCCGCCGGCCAATGTCGGCGACGCGCTGGACACGCTGGTCGGCATCTATATCGAGCACTCGCTGCACTATCTCAGCAAGGAGATGTGGCGGCAGGCGATGGCGATCTCGACGCAACTGCCCGACAGCCCGTTCGGCCAGGCCTACACCGCGCTCGATCGCGCGCTGACCGAGCAGATCCGCGCCCTGATCGCCCGGCTGCAGGCGCTCGGCCTCGTGCGGCAGGATATCGACGGCGCAGCACTTGGCGAACTGATCTTCAACAACATGAACATGATGTTCATCGAATTCGTGAAGCGCGAGGCGGCGAGGATACCGGAGCTACGCGCGGCGATACGAAGGCAGAACCGCATTTTGGTGGCGGCGATTGCGGTGTGATTGGCAGGAAAAGGCAGCAGCATCGATCGATGGATCAAAAACCGCTGTTCGGCCTCTTGAGTGGCATTTAAAATCTGCTACAACCCCAGGATGCATTAGGGAGGGGTCGATGCAGTTTTCAATTTGGCATTGGGCAATAGTTCTGTTGTTGATTGGCGTGCCTGTCTTCTTTGCGCTCCGATCGGCTCGCAAGCCCTCACAGAACTCGGCAGATCTCGCCGGATTCGGAGGATGGCTGATGCTTCTCGCGATCGGGCAGGCCCTGTCCCCATTGCGCACGCTCGCCGAATTGGGTTCCTCGATCGATGGCTACAACCAGCTCATGCTGGTGCCGAACGGACCCATGGTGGTCTATGTCGAGGTTGCGCTGCTGCTGGCATTTCTGGTGCTTCAACTGGTGGTGCTTGTTGCCATGCTGTGGCGGAGCCGTCGGTTCAAGCAGTTGTTTCTCATCCAGTGGCTTGCAATCCCGGTGGTCTTCATCCTGGACGCGGCCTGGGTTTCCATGGCTCTCGGGGTTCCGGTCGGGCAATTGGTCACCGGAGACACGCTTGCGGTGCAGATAGTCTCGTTTGTGCTGACAGGACTCTGGGTCGCTTACGTCTACAAGTCCGTCAGGGTGCGGAACACGTTCACCCGGGTGAGGGCATCCGCCCAGGTCGCGAGCGCGTCCTAGAGGCCATAAGGATCGGCGTGACCGCTGCGTCTGCCCGTCGCTACCTGATGAGGGTGGGTCAGAAAGAAAGACGCCAAGATTGCTCTCGGCGCCTTCTTTATCACATGATCATCTAGACGATGGTCGCTACTACCCAAAGGCAGAGCGCCACATCAATCTTGACCACTATGGTCGGATTGGTGCGTTTCCACATGGGAAAGCCCCTGGACCACGGCGCCGCAGCCCTTTGGAGGGACACGGTTAGCGCACCATCGAAGGACTTATACCCGGCCTTCATGGCAGCATCGGACCGGCTTCTGCGTTTGCAACCACTTCCGCCGGGCCCGTCCGAATCTGCGGGGCGTCGCGATTTTTCCATTGGCACCGCCAACCGATTCCGCTTCGGGCCCAGTACGGGCCTCAGGGTGTTCCCTTCGGGTCTCCACTTTTCGAAGGCGTTCCGTCGGGGCCTGAGCGCCGGAGATATGGGAGCGCTAGCTATGTGGCGCAATGCCCAAGTCCAACATGTTGCGGCACAGTCGGCGCGGGGGAAAGTGCGAAATTCGGAGCGGTGTCGCCTGAGGGACTCGAACCCCCGACCCAATAGTTTGCAAGGGTACTAATCAACCAGCTGAGCTGGAGGCGGCGCATTACCCCTACCATTACCCAAACACTGCAATCCTAGATTTCTTAGAGCCGAAGAATACAACTAAGTCATTGATTTTGCTGGTGCCCCCGGACGGAATCGAACCGCCGACCTTCGGTTTACAAAACCGCTGCTCTACCAGCTGAGCTACAAGGGCACGGCGCTCCGTTAGCATATTTGTTGCGCCAGTAAAGACAAAACTCCGTTTTTTACCCGGCATGTCGCATGGGCCGTCGGCGAGGCGCATCCTGAAAAGCGCCGGATTGCTTCCTACATCTAGGGAAGGTGCAATTGCTTCGAGCAGGGTGTCGCATGATCAGATTTGTCATCATTCTCCCGATCATCTTCGTGTCCTGGATGCTGCTGGTGAAGATCGTCAGCGATGTGAAGAGGGCCAATGTCGACTGGACCGGCGTCACCACCATCATCGGCTTCATCGCGCTCGCCTTCTGGCTTCGCCATGTCACGGGTATGGGGTGAGAGAGGGGGGAATAGGGGAATAGGGGAATAGGGGAATAGGGGAATAGGGTTCCCCCTCGAAAAAATCTCCTTGACCTATCGAACCTTTTCCCGCGCTGCGCCGACTGATCTCCAGAGGCGAATGGGTCGCCTCGATCAAGGATCCAGGAGATCATCATGTTCAAGCGCACTCTTACCTCAGGCCTCGTCGCCATTTTCGTCGCCACCGGCGCGCTCGCCGGCACTGTCGGCACGTCGTCAGCCCACGGCATGCACGGCCATCATCATCACCACAACCATCACAAGAAGCACTTCAAGAAGTTCTGGTGGAAGCACTACAACCACCACCACAACCATCATCACCACAGGCACGGCAGGGTGATCATTTTCCTTTGATGGAGGGACCCATTCTTCCAAGAGGGCGGCTTCGGCCGCCCTTTTTTGCATTGGCGATCACCTTGTGAAGCGGGACGGCAAAGCTGCCGATCTCCCCCCATGGGCATGGCTATCGCATATGGCGCTCCCCTCTCCGTCTCGGGCTTCGCCCGAGCCACCTTGTATCTACACGAGAGAGATTTCGTGGGATTAGAGCGATTGAGCCAAGGTCCGGGTGGCCGCCCGGACCTTGGCTTGGCGAAGTCGCCCGTACCCCCTGAGGTTACAGCCGCGGGAGAGCTTGGGACCTTCGCCTTCATCACGCACGACCGAACAGTCGCTTGGTTCCAACCGTACGCACAAGGCAGGTTACCGTGAACAAGATTATTTGTGGAGTTGATGTTTCGAAAGATTGGCTGGACGCGCATGTCTGGCCGGGCGGAGCGGCAGAGCGCTTCGCCAACGACGCGGCCGGGATCGCAGCTCTTTGGCTGTTCTGTCGCAGCCATGGTGCAGCCCTCACGGTGATGGAGGCGTCCGGCGGCTATGAGCGGCTGGGGTTCATGCTTTTGTGGGCGCACGGCATGCCGTGCGGCGTGGTCGTGCGCCGTTTCGCCGAGGCGATGGGCTATCTTGAGAAGACCGACAGGATCGACGCTGCTGTCATCGCCCATTACGGCGCAGTCAAGAACACGGTGCCGACGCCGCCGCCAAGCGCTGCCCAGCAGCGGCTTGCCGCGTTGGTTGGCCGGCTTTGCCAGATTGTCGGCGATGCGACCATCAACAAACAGCGTAGAAGTGCCGCACGCGACGCTGAGGTATGCGCCAGCATCGAGGCGATGCTGGCCTTCCTTAAGCGCGAGCAACGGCGCCTGGAAGGCGAGATTGCCTCGATGATCGATGACGATCCGCTGTGGGCTAGGCTGGAGCGGGCCTTTCGTTCGCTCAAGGGCGTGGCCGGACGCACCGTCGCCCGCCTGATGGCCGAACTGCCAGAGATCGGCCTCATCTCCAACAAGGCCATCGCCAAGCTGGCAGGCCTCGCTCCCTTCGCCAACGATAGTGGCAAGCGCACCGGCAACAGGCATGTGCGAGGCGGACGCGCCGGGCCGCGTGGCATCCTCTTCATCGTCGCAGCCATCGTGGCCAAATTCGATCCTCATCTCAAAGCTTTCGCTCAACGGTTGCAACAGGCGGGAAAGCCCAAAATGCTCATCCGCATCGCACTCGCCAGAAAACTCCTGGTCATCCTCAATGCAAAAGCACGCGATGCGCGCAACGAGGTCGCAATTGCAACTTGACACCCCAGATAGTCGCTCTCCCCCACTTTGTTGGGGCGAGGAACCCAGGCCTTTGAAGGCCGCGACCTCGGCGGTTGGTTTCCTCGCCCCCATGAAATGGGGGAGAGGTGGCCGCGTAGCGGTCGGAGAGGGGGCTGGCGCTGCCCTGGCCGCAAGCGGGAGATCGCTGTCAATCGCCAACGTTTTGCAGGTCGAACTCGACGCCGCACGTCCTCCGCCCAGGCGATCCAAGCCAGCTCCAGAAAAATCGAAAAAAAATTCGAACCTTTTTCCGTGCCGAAACGACTGATGATCAAGAGGCGGACGGATCGCCTCGGTCAACGAAGCAAGGAGATCATCATGTTCAAGAACACACTCGTTTCCGGCCTCATCGCCACCGCCGTCGCCGCCACCGCGCTGGTCGGCACCGTCCAGCCTTCGGCCGCTCACAGCCATCATCACAACCATGACCTCGGCATCGGCATTGCCGCCGGCGTCGGCGGCTTCGTCCTCGGCAGCCTGCTCGCCCAGCCGCGCACCGTCTATGTCGACGAAGACGGCGGCTCCTGGCACGTCCGCCGCTGCTACGATCGTTACGCGAGCTACGACGTGGACTCCGACAGCTATCTCGGCCACGACGGCTACCGTCACTACTGCCGGCTCTGAGAGGAGGTGGCGTTTCAGCAACAGAAGAGGGGCTCGCGCGAGCCCCTTTTCTGTTGCTTCGATGGTAGCGGAGCCTGCTCCATCGGTCGACTTTCAACGTCGGTGGCACAGAGCTGAAGCGATTGCCTTGGGCGGCCGACCTGGGCGGTGTATAGTGATTTTCCGAGCGTCTATTCTAAGCTTAATAAGTGGGGAGAGACCCTTGGACGAGCAGAACCCGAAGGAAGACCTGATCGAAACGGTTTTCCGAAACGGCACCGTCACCACTGTCGGTATCCTGCTAGCGTTTTCGCTGGGCTTTATCACCCATTGGGCCGCCAACCCGATCCCGTGGCAGACCTATCATCTTGTCGCCGTCCTGCCGATCCTCATCGGCATCGCCTTGCAGATGCGGGCGCTGTCGCTCCTCCTCGACATAAAATCCCTGCAGCGGCGGGTCTATAAACACGCTAACCGCATCTTTATCGCCGGCCTCGTCTTCACCGCCTGCGGCGTCGGCTTGGCGATTCTGCTCGATTTCTTCGAAATTGCGACCAAGAGCGCGCTGCCCGGGGCAAGCTGATCAGCCTGCCTTCACACCGCCGATCATCCTGGTTACTTCGGCAGCGGCATCGCGCACCAGCGGGCCGATTTCGGCCAGCCGCTCCGGCGTCACCCGAACGGTCGGCCCGGAGACCGACACGCCGCCGATCGGCTCGCCGAATTCGTTGAAGATGGCGGCCGCCACGCAGCGCATGCCGGGGTGCCGCTCCTCGTCGTCGACCGACCAGCCGCGCAGCTTGATAACAGCCAAGTCGTGGGCAAGTGCCGAAATGTCGGACAGCGTCCTGTCGGTGAAGCGCTGCAGGCCTGCCTTGCGCAGGATGGTTCCGACGCGCTCCGGCTCGAGATGCGCCAGCACCGCCTTGCCGATGCCGGACGCGTGGAAGGGGCTGCGCGTGCCCGGCCGGAAGAACGCGCGGATCGCCTGATGCGTCTCGACCTGGCTGACGAAGACGACGCAATCATCCTCGGCGACGCCGAGATTGGCGGTTTCGCCGGTTCTTTCCATCAATTCCTGCATGACCACGCGGGCGCGGTCGACCAGCTTGCGACGGCGCAGGAACGCCGCGCCCATGCGGTAGGTCTCGACGCCGATCGACCACAGCTGGTCGCTGGTGTCGAATTCGACCATGCCGTGGTTTTCGAGCGTCATCAGCATGCGGTAGGCGGTGGAGGCGGCAAGGCCGCTCTGCGCTGATATCTCGCTCAGCGACAGGCCACTTCCTTCCGCGACAATGGCCAGTATGCGCAGCGCCCGATCGAGCGACTGCACCGAACTGGCCTCGGATGGACCGTTGAAGGCGCGCGGCCGGCCGCGCTGGCGTTTCTCAGTCGATTCCATAGCGCCATTCTCGGCCGATTTCGCTAAACGCACAATGAAATAGTTTTTCACGCGGCTCGTGGGATGAATACCTGGAAAACGGAAAATTCAATAAAATCAGAAATATGACGCCGTTTTCTAGAAATGAAAAAATATTCTGAAAAAATTGAAAAATAGCCGGCTTGGTGACATTCTCAGCTCATCCAACAATGACAAACCCGTGGAGGGCTGAAAATGGCCAGGATGCGCGCTGTCGATGCCGCGGTTCTCGTTCTCGAAAAGGAAGGCATTTCCTGCGCTTTCGGCGTGCCGGGCGCGGCGATCAACCCGTTCTATTCGGCGCTGAAAGCGAGGGGGACGATCCGCCACGTCCTTGCCCGCCACGTCGAGGCCGCCTCGCACATGGCGGAGGGCTATACCCGCGCCAAGGCAGGCAATATCGGCCTGTGCATCGGCACCTCGGGTCCGGCCGGCACCGATATGATCACCGGGCTCTATTCGGCGGCCGCGGATTCCATTCCGATCCTGTGCATCACCGGGCAGGCGCCGCGCGCGCGGCTGAACAAGGAGGATTTCCAGGCCGTCGACATATCAGCCATTGCCGCGCCGGTCGCCAAATGGGCGGTCACCGTCATGGAGCCCTATCTGGTGCCGATGGCGCTGCAGAAGGCATTTCATCTTATGCGCTCGTCGCGGCCGGGTCCGGTGCTGATCGACCTGCCGGTCGACGTCCAGTTGGCCGAGATCGAATTCGACATCGATGCCTATGAGCCGCTTGTCCCGTTCAAGCCGGCGATGGCGCGCGCGCAGGCCGAAAAGGCGTTGACGATGCTCAATGCGGCGGAGAAGCCGCTGATCGTCGCCGGCGGCGGCATCATCAACGCCGATGCGTCGGATCTGCTCATCGAATTCGCCGAGATCACCGGTGTGCCGGTCATCCCGACCCTGATGGGCTGGGGCGCGATCCCGGACGACCACCGGCTGATGGCCGGCATGTGCGGGCTGCAGACCTCGCACCGCTATGGCAATGCGACGATGCTGGAAGCCGACTTCGTCTTCGGCATCGGCAACCGCTGGGCCAACCGCCACACCGGCTCCGTCGATGTCTACACCAAGGGGAAAAAATTCATCCATGTCGACATCGAGCCGACGCAGATCGGCCGTGTCTTCGCGCCGGACCTCGGCGTCGTCTCGGATGCGGGCGCGGCGCTGAAGATGCTGCTCGATGTTGCCACCGAGTGGAAGACGACTGGCAAGCTGCGCGACTGGTCCGGCTGGGCGAAAGAGTGCCAGGCCCGCAAGAAGACAATGAAGCGCAAGACGCATTTCGACCAGGTGCCGCTGAAGCCGCAGCGTGTCTACGAGGAGATGAACAAGGCGTTCGGCCGCGACGTCACCTATGTCACCACCATCGGCCTGTCGCAGATCGCGGGCGCGCAGTTCCTGCATGTCTACAAGCCGCGCAACTGGATCAATTGCGGCCAGGCTGGCCCGCTCGGCTGGACCTTGCCGGCAGCGCTTGGCGTCCGCGCCGCCGATCCCGACCGCACAATCGTCGCGCTGTCGGGCGACTATGACTTCCAGTTCATGATCGAGGAACTGGCGGTCGGCGCGCAGCACAAATTGCCCTATCTGCATGTCGTCGTGAACAACGCCTATCTCGGCCTGATCCGCCAGGCGCAGCGGGGCTTTTCAATGGATTTCGAGGTCAGTCTCGCCTTCGAGAACATCAATCGATCAGGCGATCCCGAAGCCGGCTATGGCGTCGACCACGTTGCCGTTGCCGAGGCGATGGGCTGCAAGGCGGTCAGGGTGCGCAAGCCTGAAGAATTCGCCGGCGCCTTCAAGGAGGCCCAGCGGCTGATGAAGGAACATCAGGTGCCGGTCGTGCTCGAATTCATCCTCGAGCGTGTCACCAACATCTCCATGGGCACGGAGATCGACAAGGTCACCGAATTCGAGGACCTTGCCGAACATCAGGAAGACGCGCCGACGGCGATCGTCATGCTCGACTAGAAGGACAAAAAGAATGCCGCGTTTTTCAGCCAATCTTTCGATGCTCTTTGGCGAGCATGATTTCCTCGACCGTTTCGACGCCGCCGCCCGCGCCGGCTTCAAGGGCGTCGAATATATCGGCCCCTATGACCATGCGCCCGATGTCGTCGCCGCGAGGCTGAAGAAGAACGGCCTGACGCAGGTGCTGTTCAACCTGCCGGCCGGCGACTGGGGCAAGGGCGAGCGCGGCATTGCCGTGCTGCCGGACCGCGTCCCGGAATTCCGCCAGGGCATCGCCAAGGCGATCACCTACGCGCAAGCGCTCGGCTGCCAGCAGGTCAATTGCCTGGCCGGCATCGCCCCCGCCGGCGCCGACCGCAAGGTGCTGGAGGATGTGTTTGCCGAAAACCTCGCCTTCGCGGCGGAAAAGCTGGAGCAGGCGGGCATCAGGCTGTTGATCGAGCCGATCAACACACGCGACATTCCGGGCTTCTTCCTCAATTATTCCGACCAGGCCCTGGCGCTGATCGATCGTGTCGGCTCAAAAAACTTGTTCCTGCAATACGACATCTATCACATGCAGATCATGGAGGGGGATCTCGCCCGTACCATCGAGGCAAACCTTAACCGCATCGCGCACATCCAGCTTGCGGACAATCCCGGCCGTCACGAACCGGGGACGGGCGAGATCAACTATCCCTTCCTCTACGAGCACATCGACCGCATCGGCTATTCCGGCTGGGTCGGGGCTGAGTACAAGCCGAAGGCGGGTACAGAGGCTGGGCTGGGGTGGTTGAGGGAACTGGCCGGGCAGGGAAGTGCCGCGGCTTAGCGGCTACCGCAGTCGAAGCCGTTCCTTAGCGCCCCCCTCTAGCCTGCCGGCCATCTCCCCCACAGGTGGGGAGATCGGCAGCTTCGGCCCCGGCTCGCAACTTTGGCAGCTTCAACAATTGGCGAAGGCAGCGGTGACATCCAATCTCCCCCTCGTGGGGGAGATGTCCGGCAGGACAGAGGGGGGCGTGACAGAGCGCGGCCTAACAGAAGACGGAGAACCACAATGGAAACCATCGGCTTCATCGGCCTCGGAATCATGGGCGCGCCGATGGCGGGGCACCTGCTGGGCGCGGGCTATCATGTCATCGCCAGCGACCATCGCTCCAAGCCGCCTGCCGATCTCGTCGCCAAGGGTCTGAAAACGGTCGCTGGCCACACGGCCGTCGCCAAGGCTGCCGACATCATCATCCTGATGGTGCCCGACACCCCACAGGTGGCCGATGTGCTGTTCGGCGAGAATGGCGTCGCATCGGGATTGTCGAAGGGCAAGCTGGTCATCGACATGAGCTCGATCTCGCCGATCGAGACCAAACTGTTCGCGAAGAAGATCAACGATCTCGGCTGCGACTATCTCGATGCACCGGTCTCGGGCGGCGAGGTTGGCGCCAAGGCGGCGTCGCTGACCATCATGGTGGGCGGCGAGGAAAAACCCTTCGAGCGCGCCAAACCCGTGTTCGAGAAGATGGGCAAGAACATCACCCTGGTCGGACCCAACGGCGTTGGCCAGACCACCAAGGTGGCCAACCAGATCGTCGTCGCGCTGACCATTGAAGCCGTCGCCGAAGCGCTTGTTTTTGCATCGAAAGCTGGCGCCGACCCGGCCAAGGTGCGGCAGGCGCTGATGGGCGGGCTGGCGGCCTCGCGCATCCTCGAAGTGCATGGCGAGCGCATGGTCAAACGCACCTTTGCGCCCGGCTTCCGCATCGAACTGCACCAGAAGGATTTG
Organism: Mesorhizobium sp. Root102; assembly: GCF_001425625.1. GTDB lineage: Bacteria > Pseudomonadota > Alphaproteobacteria > Rhizobiales > Rhizobiaceae > Mesorhizobium. The sequence continues at coordinate 102,289 of NZ_LMCP01000008.1, forward strand.
AACCTCGCGCTGGAGGGCGCGAAAGCACTCGGCGTGGCGCTGCCCAACACCTCCACCACGCAGCAGCTGTTCAACTCTTGCGCGGCCAATGGCGGCGCAAAGGAAGATCATTCGGCGCTGGTCAGGGCGCTGGAGCGGATGGCCAATTTCGAGGTCGGCGGCGAGGCAGCCGACGTCAAAGGCAAAGCGGCATAGGTCAGGAGAGTGCGGCGCAACGTTCCCAATGCGCCAACTCTTGGCCCATCGAAGAACGGATTCCGGCGTCTATGGCCGGAACCCGTTTCTCGTTTCGAGATGGTTCCTGGCAGGCGGCCTGCCCTTCCCAGTCAACCGCGCTTCAAAAATGTCCTCGCCACGTAAAGGCTGATCGCCGCGGCATTCGATACGTTGAGCGAATGGATGGCGCCGGGCATGTCGAGCCGCGCCAGCGTCGTTACCGTCTCGCGAGTCTTCTGGCGCAGGCCTTTGCCTTCGGCGCCCAGCACCAGCGCGATCTTTTCTCCGGCAAAGCTCTTTTCGAGCTCGGCCGGCGCGTCCGAATCAAGCCCGATGGTGCGGAAGCCCGCCTCGTGCAATTGGCCGAGCGCGTCGGCGAGGTTCTTCACCTCGATCTGGTCGATGTGCTCCAGCGCGCCGGAGGCGGATTTCGCCAGCACGCCCGATTCCTGCGGGCTGTGGCGGGCCGTGGTGATCAGCGCGCCGGCGCCAAAGGCGACCGCCGAGCGCAGGATGGCGCCGACATTGTGCGGATCGGTGACCTGGTCGAGCACCAGAACCAGCTTTGCATCGCCAAGAGCATCGAGCCGCTTCGGTTTCAGCGGTTCCGCCTCGATCAGCACGCCCTGATGCACGGCGTCCCACCCGGTGATCTTGTCGATGTCCCTGGGTTCGACCAGTTCCGTCTTGAAGGGCAGGGCGGCGAGATCGGCGATTTCCAGGCGCTCGGCCGCGTTGCGCGTCACCAGCATCTTCCTGATCTTGCGGCGCGGATTGTCGAGTGCGGCGCGCACCGTGTGCAGGCCGTAGAGCCGTACAAGGCCGTCCGCGGCATTTTCGCCCGGCGGAACCGGCTGTCGGGGCCTGAACGCCGGCGCGCCGCCGCTTTTCTCGTCGCGATAGGCGCGGCGCAGCTTGGCGTAATGGGTGTCTTTGGGAGTGTTGGTTTTATCGCTCATGGCTGGCTTCTATAGCCGTGTCCTCCGGCCAAGGATATGGCCCGTCGCCACAGCCGGCGAACAGAAACGAAAAACCCTGGCTGCGCGGTTGACACCCAATGGGCTTGCCGCCATAAGGCGCTGCGCTGGTTTCGGAGAAGACACAACTCGGGTCCGGATTGGCGCGAATGCCTCGTTGCATGGCTCCGGCGGCAGACTGGAGAGGTGCCCGAGTGGTTAAAGGGGACGGACTGTAAATCCGTTAGCTTAGCTTACGTTGGTTCGAATCCAACCCTCTCCACCACTGCCGGCCCGGAAGCCCTGAAACGCGAAAGAATCGGACCGAAAAGTGCATGGCGCTTTTCGGGTGAATCCGATACTTCAGGAAAGGCGCGGGTATAGCTCAGTGGTAGAGCAGCAGCCTTCCAAGCTGAATATGCGGGTTCGATTCCCGCTACCCGCTCCAGCTTCCAGCCCCCAGAAACCCCTCTAAGCCTTGTAAGGCAAGGCGTCGCGCAATGCGGCTCGCCATGAACCGACTTGACTCGCTGGAAGATTGTGATACAGTTCGGGACACATGCAGCGATACCGTGGAGGCGCGAGATGGGGCGCTGGTCGAAGGTCGATCCCGACCGCTACCTGCTGACGCGGCAGGGAATCTACTATTACTGGCGGCGCATCCCGGCCATGGTCGCCGCGATGGTTGCGCGTCCTCTGGTCCGGAAATCGCTCAAGACCGACGACCTGGCCGAGGCCAGAGCCAAGCGAGACGCGCTGGAGGCGGCCGACAACGACTACTGGCGGGCCCTGTTCCTCGACGAGGACGAGGCCCGGGCGCGGCTACGGTACCAGGCGGCGGTCCGGCGGGCGGAAGCGCTGGGGTTTTCCTACCGGACGAGTTCGGAGCTGGCTTCAGGCCCGCTTCTGGAACTCGTCCGGCATGTGCTTGCGATCGTCCCGGGAGGAGCGTCGCCCGAAGCGGAGGCTGCGGTCCTGGGGCGCGAAGACCGCCCGAAGGACGGCTGGTGGAAGGCATACGACGTCTACAAGGGCGAGATCAAGAAAGACGAGCTTGCAAAGAAAAGCCCGGGACAGCTGACGCGCTGGGACAACACGAGGAAGGGCGCGATATCAAATTTCCTTTCGCTGGTGGGCGGCGACAAGCCGATCGCCGAAACGACGCGTGGAGACGGCCTGACCCTGCGCAGATACTGGCTCGGCAGGGTGGTCCCGGACGACAAGGAGCAGAAGCGGTGCTCCCCGAACACCGCCAACAAGCAGATCGGCATTCTGCGGGAGATTTTTTCGGCGTACTGCAAGCACGTGCAGGAGGAGGACAGGAAGAACCCATTCTCCGACCTCAGCTTCAAGGACGGGGGCGGGCTGAAGAGAATGCCGTTTGCGGAAGAGTGGATCCGGGACAAGCTTCTCGCCCATGGCGCGCTTGCAGCCATGAACGGCGAAGGCCGCGGAATCACCCTGGCGCTGGTCGAAACAGGCTGCCGCCCTGGGGAGCTGTGCAACATCGCGCCGGAGGACATCTTCCTGGACGACGAAGTCCCGTACATACACATCCGGGCCAGGACCGACCCGGACGACACCCGGGACATAAAGACGAAGCAGTCGGACAGGAAAATCCCGCTGCTGGGCGTCGCCCTGGAGGCGTTCAAGCGGCACCCGCAGGGTTTCCCCCGATACAAGGACAAAGAGGACACCTACTCGGCCATGGCCAACAAATATTTCAAAGAAAATGGCCTGAAGCCGAGCCCGCAGCATAGCATCTACTCCCTGAGGCACGCCTTCGAGGACCGCATGCTTGAAGGCGGCGTCGATCTGGAGCTGAGGGAGGTCCTGATGGGGCATAAGCTCGACAGGCCGTTGTACGGCGAGAAGGGCACCCTGCGCTTCCGTCAGAAGATCCTGGGAGCGATAGCTTTCGACTTCGATCCAGCGATCGTCTGACACGCGCCGGATTTCGTTCAGGTCGCCGGCCTGGCTGCTGGGAAAAGACTGTTTTCGGGGGCGGCGAACGAGGCACGCAGATGACAACAGAGCCATTTCGGAGAAGAGAGCCACTTCCGACAGAGTGGATTCAAGCCCGGCTCCTCGCCCCCGGCGCGTTGTCTGGCCTTAATGACCAGGCGCGCGGAATCACCCTGGCGCTGGTGGAAACGGGCTGCCGCCCGTCAGAGCTGTGCAACATCGCGCCCGAGAACATCTTCCTCGACGAAGAGCTGCCTTACATACACGTCTCTCCAAGGGACACGACGGAATTCAAAACGCGATGGCAGGACCGACGGATTCCGCTTGTCGGAGTCGCTATGGAAGTGTTCAGGCGGCACCCGAACGGGTTTCCGCGGTACAGGGACAGGGAGGACAACTACGCGGCGGCGACCAACAGGTACCTGAGGAGACAGGGCCTCTGGCCCGGCCCGCGGCACTCCCTCTACTCGTTCAGACTCTCCTTCATGGACCGCATGGCGGAGCACGGCGTCGACTGGGAGCTAACGAAGGTGCTGATGGGGTACAGGTTCGACAGGCGGACGTGGCTGTTTAGCGATACGGTGCCGCTGCGGCATTGCCAGAAGGCGCTCAGCGCGCTGGCCCTCGACTTCGATCCAGCGATCGTCTGACGCGCTCTCGGATATCGTCCAGCGTCGCGGCCCGTCGCCTGATGGCGGCTAGCTCGGCGTTCAGCCTGTCGTAGATGGGCAGGTAGACGGCGCCGCGCTTTTCATCGCTGACGATGGCCTGGGCGACCCGGTCCATGCACAGTTCGAGCAGCTCGGCCGTGATTGACAATCCGGAGCCTGCGTCTGGAACTTCGGTCGAGGGCATCTTCTCCATGGGGCGCCATCGCTACTAAACGATCCGCCGCCTCGGAAAAGCCTAGGCGGCATCCACTCCATACTCGTCGTCCGGGCGCAGCCGTTCCTCCGTCGCCGCACCCGCTCGACGGGCGCGAATTGTAGTTGCTCCGGCGAGCTTAGTCAAATCGCGTAGTTTCCTGTTATCGGTGTAATGTCAACAATTTGGACTGAATCCTTAATGCGGAACTTTAGAGGATTCCCCTCCTTAAAGGACTCGTAGTTGGCGATCCCCGCGGTCGGTTCCCGGACCAAAGGATTCGAGGTACGACGGAAAACTGTAGGACGCTCGGGGCTATCCAACGTCGGGGACCCTCGAAGGCGAACGGAAGTCCCTGGAATTGCTCATCGCCTGGCTCAAAGCCCAGTTCTCGGGTCGCGCCCAGGGGGCAAGCGAAGCTCGAGAGAAGGATTCGTCAGATGGCCGCTCGGCAATCCTGACGCCGACCCGCGCTCCGCGACGCAGTATGGGGCCTTTCAATTCCTCGGCAGCTTGTGGATCTCCAGCCTTACTGGCCCCACCTCGATCGCAGCTGGTGCAGAACAGGGCCTTTTCGACGGTGCTGAAAAGCGCACCTTTGCCATATCGCCCCTGATAAGCCCAGCGGCTTCACCTCGGCATGATGCGAGCAGTGTTTGCACCAGGCTCGCAGCGTGTGCCACTCGCGGAGATCTCCAAGTGAAACGTCCAATCCTGCATGAATGCTGGCGTCAATGATCGTCTGCGGAACCTTTACTTCGCCTGGCGTGATGATCTTTTCCATGACGTGGCGGCTGTTGTAGTGGATCAGCAGCATTCCGGGCCGGCGTCGAATGGCGGTATGAACTCCGGCTTAGAGCCGCAAATTTCCAGCTTAGCGTCGTCATTTCCCTAGGTGCCGGCACAAATTGGCAGCTTTAGGCGCAAGATAACAGCGAAGCGTCGCCAGAACAGCGGATCTTCCAGCATGTTGCGGCGAATTGCCTGTGTCTGCCTCGGTATGCCTAGACCATCTAAGCGACGGATAGGCATACCGCTCAGAATGAGCACCGTCTCACCGCAGCGCGGATGAAATGGATAGTAAATCCGCGTCGGCGGCCTGCCGTCGCGATGCATTACGCGCCCTGCTGACGTCCGACCTTCCACCACTCACGCAGAAGCATGAGCAGGTCCTCCGAGAGCATGGCGTTGCGATAGCGCCCGCCCTTGCCACGCTCGACGCGCAGCAGCATGCGCTCGCTGTCGACGTCGGCAACCTTCAGCATCGACACCTCGGCGACACGCAGGCCCGCGCCATAGGCGACCGACAGTGCGGCCTGATGCTTGGTTCCGTTGAGCAGCCGGGCGACCTCGTCGCGACTGAGCACCACGGGCAGGTTGCGCGGATGCGACAGCCGGACGAGCCGGCGCGCCAGGTCCGGGCGGTCGAGCGTGTGGGTGAAGGAGAAGCGTAGCGCCGACACGATGCTGTTCATCGTTGGCATGGGAACGCCGTCTTCCTGCTGCTCGATCTGGAACCGACGCAGGTCGTCGGCGGTCGCTGTGTCTGGTGAACGCCCGAGGAATGTCGCCAGGCGTCCGATGTCGCGGAGATAGTTGCGCTGCGTCTCGCGTGAGAAACGCCGCATGTTCATGTCGTCGATCAGCCGTTGGCGCAGAGGGCTGATCACTGCATCGAGAATGGGATGGTGCATGGTCTGGCTCCTTGTTGAAGAAGCCCGCCATGCTCTGCTCCAGCCGAACGAGGCTCAACGCGAGCGCGAAGACCGGTTCCTTGATCTCTACCTCAACTGCGGCGCCTTTCCCGCACAGCGGGTTCGTTCCCCGGACCCAATGCTGCCGGCCGGCAATGCGCCTCAAGTCAGACCTATTGGCAAATTTTGCCTTCGCCCGAAAGCGGACTGTACGCTGGCGCGAAGCAGATGGTGGCACGCGCCTCATGTCAGACGAATGGGCAAACGCAGCCGGGGCCGAAACCCGACGTTACGGACGAACAGCGAGTGGTAGCAACGATCTACTCCATCATCAGCTAGTGTCTGCAGCGCTTGTTTGCCTACCTTTGTGAGATGTGCCATCGTTCAGGTGCGGGGCATAGAATGCATGTGAGTGGGGCATTGTCGGCCAACTTCGATTATTTGAAGGAGCTCAGTCCTGAACTCCATCGTCTGGCTGTACTTGCCGAGCGATTCTTTGCGCTGGACGCTAATACCTCGCTGGTCAAGAGCCGCCAATTTGGCGAATACATGGTTAAGGAGATTGCTGCGCTCTCCGGGGCCTATAATCCGGATCGTCGTGAAACAACGTTCGAACTGCTGCGGCGCCTTCGGGCTGCGCAGATCGTTCCGCGTGAGATTGGTGACATCTTCCATGCCATCCGTAAGAGCGGGAACGAAGCCAATCACGACTTCGGGGGAACCCCAGCGGAGGCCTTGGCCGCGCTTAAGTTTTGCCGGACACTCGGCGTCTGGTATCGGCGAACATACGGTAGCGACCCGCAGTTCAAGCCCGGGCCCTTCGTTCCTCCGAAGCCCTCGAAGGACACCGACGACTCGACGCGACAGGAACTGGACAAACTGCGTCGGCAAGTGAGGGAATCAGAGGAACGGCTTCGAACACTCGAAGCCTCGGCCGAGGACCTCGCCAAGGCTCGCGCAGCGGCAGAGGAACTCGCGCGCCAAGCCTCCGAAGAAAGCGCCGTCTGGGAACAGACGGCGATCGAACTCGAAGCCAACCACGCTGAACTGACACGCAGGCTGTCGGAGCTTCAGGCGACGGCCGAGACCGTGCCCGAGCAGCAGCTGCTGGAGTTGAAACAGGCAGGCTTCGAAGCAGCAAGTCGGGTCGAGCTCGACGAGCAGCAGACGCGCCTTCTGATCGATGTTCAGCTGAGCGAGATGGGGTGGGAAGCCGATTCGGACGCCTTGCGCCATTCCGCTGGCACACGACCGGAAGACGGACGGGCATTGGCTATCGCCGAATGGCCTTGCGTGGGCGGAAGCGTCGACTATGCCCTTTTCGTCGGCATGGTTTGCATCGGCGTGGTCGAGGCTAAGCGTGGGTCCTTTGACGTCCCTTCCACCCTCGTCCAGGCTGAACGCTATGCCCGAACCATCTTGCTTGCGCCGGAGCAGCAACACCCAGACGGCCCATGGCAGCACGGACTCGAAGAGCCGTTTCGCGTTCCTTTCGTCTTCGCCACGAACGGTCGCCCCTTTGTCCGGCAATGGCTTACGAAATCCGGCATCTGGTACCGGGACGTGCGACGAGAGACCAACCATCCTGTGGCTCTGCCGCAGTGGTTCTCCCCTAACGATCTTGTCGCCAAGCTGCGGACCGACGTCGATGCCGCCGTTCGCGGGCTTGCTGAGGAAAGCCTGGGCAAGGGCAAGCTTCGCCCCTACCAAGAAGATGCTGTCGCCGCGATCGAACACGCCGTTGAGGCGGGCCAGCGTCAGATTCTAATCTCAATGGCCACGGGGACAGGCAAGACCCGTACGGCTATCGCGCTCATGTATCGCCTCCTCAAGCATAAGCGCTTCCGCCGCATCCTCTTCCTAGTCGATCGTAAGGCCCTCGGCAAACAGGCGGGCGATGCGCTGGAAACAACGGAGATCGAAGGGCTCCTGAATTTCGCCCAGATCTACAAGGTCGCGGGCCTCGACAAGAAGGTTCCCGAACCGGAGGATCAGGTCCAGGTGGCGACCGTGCAGTCGCTGATCGCCCGCATCCTAAATGAGCCGGACGTCTCGCAACGGCCGACTCCGGGCACATTCGACTGCATCATCGTGGACGAGGCGCATCGCGGCTACACGCTGGACGCCGAGCTGCGCGAGAGCGACATCGGCCTTCGGAATCTCGAAGACTACCAGTCGGCCTACCGCCAAATCCTCGACTATTTCGATGCCGTGAAGATCGCGCTTACGGCAACGCCTGCTCTTCACACGCGCGAAATCTTCGGACATCCCGTCTTCCACTACGGATACCGCCAGGCTGTCGTCGAAGGTTATCTTACCGATCACCTGCCGCCGAGGCGTATCACGACAGCGCTCTCGGAAGCCGGCATCCATTTCGAAGGCGGCGAAGAGGTCGAGATCGTCGATCGTAAGACAGGACAGATCGACCTCTTTGCTCTGCCCGACGATGTCTCTCTTGATTATGATCTCGCCGACTTCAACAGGCGCGTCTACTCGGAATCCTTCAACCGCATTGTCTGCCGCGCCATCGCGACCGAGATTCCCCCGGACAAGCCTGGCAAGACGCTTATCTTCGCTGCCCGCGATACCCATGCAGACGACATCGTGCGACTCCTGGTCGAGGAGCTGCAGGAAGAGTATGGAACGGACGCCGTTCCTCACATCATGGTAGCGAAGATCACCGGCACGATCGACAAAGCCGACGAGCTGATCCTACGATTCAAGAACGATCCTCTTCCGAAGTACGTCGTCACCGTCGACCTGCTCACCACCGGAATCGACGTGCCAGCGATCTCGAACCTCGTCTTCGTGCGGCGGGTGAAGAGCCGCATTCTCTACGACCAGATGATTGGCCGCGCGACCCGGCTATGCCCCGAGATTGGCAAGGAGCACTTCCGCATCTTCGACGCCGTCGATCTCTACGCCGAGTTGCAGGAGATGACCGACATGCACCCGGTCGTCGTCAAGCCTGATATCTCGCTCGGCCAGCTGGTCGCCGATCTCGGTAAGGCCGTGGACGACGAGGACAGGCGCTGGGTCGCGGGCCAGGTGATCGTGCGCATGCGCGCACTTGGCAAGGGCATGGACGCCGAGAGCCGCGAGAGCTTCGAGCGCCACACCGGCGAGTCACCGGAGGATGCCGTCCAGCGGCTCGCGACCCGTTCCGGCATTGAGCTCGCAGAGTGGCTCAAGGCGCATCCGCGCGCGATGGAACTCCTGGAGCGTCGCCCCTCCGGCACGGTCCGGGCCAACGATGGCGTAGTGATCTCGACGCACGAGGACGAGCTGCTGCGCATTGAGGAAATGTTCGGCAAGAACACCACGCCCGAAGATTACATCTCCGGTTTCGAGCGCTTCGTCCGCGAGAACATGAACCAGGTCCCGGCACTTATCGCCGTCACGCAGCGGCCTCGCGACCTCACCCGCAAGGAGCTGTCAGAACTGGCTGGTCTGCTCGACGAGCGGAACTATTCCGAATCAATGCTGCGCGCGGCCTATGGCAAGGCTCGCAATGCCGACATCGCGGCCCACATCATTGGCTTCGTGCGGCAGGCGGCGCTGGGTGATCCGTTGGTGCCATACGCGACACGGGTCGAGCGGGCGATCCTGGCCATCGAGAAGTCCCGAGCCTGGACGCCGAAGCAGAAGAACTGGTTGCGCCGCATCGGCCGGGCGCTGAAGGACAAGCCTGTGGCGGACCCCACATTGCTGGACCAGGGTGTGTTTGCAGACAAAGGCGGCTTCAATCGGATCTCGCAGGAGTTCGACGGCGCGCTCGACGATGTGCTGCACCAATTCAACGAGGCAATCTGGGGGCCTTCCGCGGCATGAGTTGACCCAGCTCGCCCACCAGCTACAAGCGTGCAACCCGACACGAAACAGGCCGCGCCACAACCATGAATGCCAATGCCATCGTCCAGAAACTCTGGCGCCTTTGCACGGTCCTCAGGAAGGACGGCATCACCTATCAGCAATATGTCACCGAGCTGACCTACCTCTTGTTCCTGAAGATGATGGCCGAGCGCAACCGCGAGACGGGCAGCCTTCCCAAAGGCATGCGCTGGGCCGATCTGGTGGCGGCGAACGGCCTCCCCAAGCTGGAGCATTACCGAAAGGTCCTTGTGACGCTCGGCGCCACCAGCACACGTCTCGGCAAGGACGACGGCCTGGTTCTGCCGCCCAGCGACAGCGCTTCGCCGGACGAGCGCAAGCGTTATGCTGATGCGCGGCCTCTACCTGAGATGGTACAGGAGATTTTCGACAACGCCTCCACCTTCATCCGCGAACCGCAGAACCTGACGACGTTGGTGACCGCCATCGACGAACTGGACTGGTTCTCCGACGAGCGTGACCAATTCGGCGATCTCTACGAAGGTCTTCTGCAGAAGAACGCGGAGGAGACCAAGCGCGGCGCCGGGCAGTATTTCACCCCGCGTGTGCTGATCGAGCTTCTCGTGCGCCTCATGCAGCCAAAACCCGGCGAGATGATCCAGGACCCCGCCGCAGGCACCGGCGGCTTCCTGATTGCCGCCGACCGGTACATGCGCGCCCGAACCGACAACTATTTCGATCTCGGTGGAAAGGAACAGGAGTTCCAGAAGCGCCACGCTTTCCGCGGCATGGAAAACGTGCCGGGCACGCTGCGCCTGCTTCTGATGAACCTTTACCTGCACGACCTCGATAGCGACCATGTCGATCTGGGCGACACACTCTCGGATAAGGGCAAGGGCCTCGGCCGCGCCGACCTCATTCTCACCAATCCCCCGTTCGGCCCGGCGGGCGGCGCGCCGACGCGGGACGACCTCTCCGTCACGGCAAGCGTCTCCTCCTACCAGCTTCCCTTCGTCGAACATTGCATCCGCGCGCTGAAGCCTGGGGGACGGGCAGCGATCGTCGTGCCGGACAACGTTTTGTTCGAAGACGGGCGGGGGAAGCAGCTCCGCCAGATGATGATGAACTGGTGCGACCTGCACACCATCCTGCGCCTGCCGACCGGCATCTTTTATGCACAGGGCGTGAAGACCAATGTCATTTTCCTAACGCGGGGCAAGACCGAGACCGGCAACACCAAGTCTGTCTGGATCTACGACCTGCGCGCCCAGATGCCAAAATTCGGCAAGACCACCGCGCTGACCGAAGCCCATTTCGAATGGTTCGAAAAGGCCTTCGGCACGAGCCCCCATGGCACCGAGCGTGGGCCAGACGAAGGCGCGGCTGGACGCTGGCGAAAATTCACCCGCGCGGAGATCGCTGCGCGCAGTGACAGTCTTGACATCGCCTGGCTGCGCGAGGCGGAGGAAGAGGCGGAAGAAGGCCTGACCGAACCTGACGACATCGCCGCCGTCATATTAGGCCACCTCCAAGCCGCCACGCTGGAGATCGAGGCGCTGATGACGGAGCTGGGCGACGGGCTTCCGGAAGCGGCGGAATGAGCGGGCTGCCGAAGGGGTGGGCTGAGACCGACTTGATGGAAATCATCGAGCTGCATGACTCAGTTCGTGTGCCACTAAACAAATCAGAGCGGTCCGCGAAACCTGGCCCCTATCCATACTATGGTGCAAATGGGCTAGTGGACCATATTGACGAGTACTTATTCGACGGCGAATTTGTGCTGCTTGCAGAGGATGGCGGAAATTTCGATGTTCCTGGAAAGCCTGTAGCATATCGCGTTGACGGCAGGTTCTGGGTTAACAACCACGCTCACATTATGAAACCGAGAGCCTCGATTCCTGCATCCTTTCTATTGCATTGGTGCAACAACTGGAACTGGATGCCGTTTGTCGGGGGGACAACTCGCCTCAAGCTTACACAAGAGGGTATGCGGAAAGTCCGTTTGGCCCTCCCACCGCTGGCCGAGCAAAAGCGCATAGTCGCCAAGCTCGATGCGCTGAACGCGAAATCCGCCCGCGCCCGCACCGAACTCGCCCGCATCGAAACCCTCGTCTCCCGCTACAAGCAGGCCGTGCTCAGCAAGGCTTTCAGTGGAGAGTTGACATCGGCGGACACTGCCAATGCGAACAACGCAGAAATATTAACTGACGGAGTAGTTGGCTATCCGTCGCAGTGGCGACAGATGCCGCTTGGAGAGATAGCCGACATCAAGTCCGGAATTACACTCGGCAAGAGGCGTAAGCCTGATGAGCATTTGTTGGAGGTGCCGTATCTTCGCGTAGCAAACGTGCAGAGGGGTTGGCTCGATCTTAGGGAGATGAAGACGGTCCAAGTGACTGCCAAGGAAGCCAACGCGCTTTTCCTACGCGAGGGTGACGTTCTCATGAACGAAGGAGGCGATCGCGACAAACTCGGCCGAGGTTGGGTTTGGGACGGGCAGATTCCTGACTGTATTCATCAAAACCATGTGTTCCGGGTCCGCTTGGCATCCGGAACTGTTCCTCCGCGCTTCTTGTCCTATTATGCCAACGAATTCGGGCAAGAGCACTTCTTCAATGAGGGCAAGCAGACGACAAATCTTGCTTCAATAAGTAAATCGAAGCTCTCTGCGATGCAGGTTCCAGTTCCTCCATTTGAGGAGGCGATGAAGATCGTCCGCGGCATCGAATTCGCTTTTGCCAAGATCGATCGGTTGGCTGCAGAAGCGCGCCGCGCGCTGGAACTGGTGGGCAAATTGGACGATGCGATTCTTGGCAAGGCCTTCCGTGGTGAACTGGTGTCCCAGGATGAAAGCGACGACCCGGCAAGTGTACTGCTAGAGCACGTCGGCGCAGAGCGGGCGCTGGCGCCGAACGAAAGAACGAGAACAATTAGACGGAAAACCACCATGTCAACGGCCAGAGACTTCTTGAACGCAAAACTTCAAAATTGGCCGAAGGAAGGCTTCACCTTTCAAGCCCTTCGGCATGAGTTCCGTGGAAGCTATGATGACCTCAAGGAGGCGGTTTTCGCTTCGCTCTCCGATGAAAAATCGACACTGCAGCAGGTGTTTGACCAGAAAACATCCATGATGACGATCAGAAAGCGTGAACGGTGAGAATCGTCAGGGTCAGAGTTTTCGAGGCCGCTAGCTGCGGCGGATTGCTCGATGGCCTGGACATCGAGTTAATTCGACCTCGAACAGGTGGTGAGAACGCGCATTTTGTGCCGATTTGCCTTCTGGGAAAAAACGGGACGGGCAAGTCCCAGTTTCTTCAAATCATTGCAGAAATCTTTCAGGCGGCATGGCATGAGCATCGCCCCGAAGAAGAGGCAGCGGCGGCCAATCCCGAACTACTATTCGAGATCATCTACGAGATGGATTTGCAGGGTGAAGGTGTCCGACGCGTCAAACTCAGTCGAACGCGAGAGCCATCAGGCCGTATTGGCAAAATGCTGATGGAGATTAAGCGGGACGATGGATATCGACCCTTGGCAGATAACCAACAGTCCGAGTTTGGGCAACATCTTCCGCCGCTCGTGGTTGCGTACACGTCTGGGGACAATGAGACCTTGAGCGTTCCGTTCTACGTCAGCCGATCAGGCTATGCTGCATCGGTCGCGGCTGCCGCGATGAAGGATGCGAACGCAATCGTCCCAGATAACCGTCTGGTGTTGCTAGATTACTCTACGCATCTTGAGGTGCTAATCGCCAACCTGATGATCGGTCCGGACGACCTTCGGAGCGACCTGGTTAGACACGCGGGCTTAGCCTCCTTGCATTCATTTCGTTTGGTGATCCAGCTCAACCATCCAGATGCGCCCAAGATCAGAGGTAAGAACCTCACCCGGAAAGGAGTACAGCTGACCGACGAGTTGGAGCAGTACATCAATCGCCTGTGCAACGCTGCTACTTGCTGGGATTACGACCCTAGGCAGGAGGTCTACACCCTAGACTATTTGGTCGACGCCGAAAGCCGCAGGGCGTTCAGTGCGTTCTGGTCCGACACGGTAGAACTCTACAGGTCGCTACATAAGCTAGCGATGCTGAATGACCTCATGATACCGAAAAAAGCCAGAGAGCGCCTACGTAGGAACATCAAAATTCGAAAGTTTGCTTCAAAACTTCCCGAGCCTCAAGATGAGACGAAAGTCTTCAAGATTGAGGAAGTCCGTTTTCAGAAGACAAGACATTCGGGTACACCTTCCGACGTCGACTATGTCTCCCTCTCGGATGGGGAACACCAGCAGGCACAGCTTTTTGGCATCGTCGCGATGCTCCGGGACAGGAACACGTTGTTCCTTTTGGACGAACCTGAGTCGCATTTTAATCCACTGTGGCGCGCCAAGCTAATTACAAGACTAATGGAACTCCCGGTTCAAGGGTTAGGCGAGCAAGAGTTTATTCTGACAACCCACGCGCCTTTTGTTCCATCCGACATGCGCCGCGAGCAGGTGCGGATTTTCGCCAAGGAAGACGAAAAGCTGTCGGCTCGCAGGCCGGAGATCGAAACTTTCGGAGCAACCTACGACTCCATTCTCAGCCATTGCTTCGATATCGATCCGCCGATCTCTCAGTTGGCTCAGGAGAAGATCAACAGCTTAAAAACGACAGCGTCTGCCGAAGAGATCGAACAGGAAATGCCGCGGATTGGCTCCTCGGTCGAGAAAGCGCTTCTCGCCGATCGCCTATTCGAACTAAAGAACCAAAAATAGCATGTTCTTCACGTATCCGATTGCAGCCACAAACGACAACTGGCTCAGCTCAACACTTCTAGATATACTGCAAATTGCGTTGATGGCACTCCAGAACGGTCAAGAACCACTTGATTTCCAGGGCTCGGTTCCAGAGTTATACGAATCAGAAATTGCTCGGGGCCGGAAGTTCCCCGGTCTCTATGTCGCATTTGTCGATGCGTGCCGGCCTTTGGAAGCTAACCAACGGGACCTTATTTTGTCGGCGCTGGCAGGCCAAAATCAGTTCCCCGAACTCTTCGCGGTCGATGCTCCATTTCACAGCATCGCGGAGGCCTTTCCTGCTGTCCATCAGGCCACTCGAAGCCTATTTGAATATGCATTTGAAAAGCTCTCGGACCTCAGGACTCCGGGGACCGATGAGACTGTAAGAGCCCGCTACCATTATCTCGTGCACGCCCATTTTGAAGGCGGTTGCTGTCCGTTCTGCGGACTCGAAATCATGGAGGCACCAGATCCAGATCTTGTGGATCCGGATCTCGACCATTACTTGGCCGCGTCTAAATATCCATTTGCGGGAGCAAATCTCCGTAATCTCACAGCCATGGGAACGACTTGTAATCGTTCATACAAAGGTGCTCAGGATATCCTCATGGACGAACTGAACCAAAAGGTTCACTGCTTCGATCCGTATGGGAACGAACATGTTGCGTTATCATTGGATGGTACAGTGCTTCTTCCGGGTGCGGGTGCTGGCCCTGCATGGGCTCTGACATTCGATCCTGATGTAGAGTCCCGAAACTGGCGGCGCATCTTCAAACTCGAATCCCGCATCAGGGCGAATGTTCTCGAAAAGCAATATCAGACATGGCTCAAACACTTCATAACATACGCACATAGAAACGAAATAGATATCGCGGTGAAGGAAGGAGCGATTGAAGCGATAGCTAAATTCAAAGCTACATGTGATATGGAAAGCCTTCCCACTGTGGCTCGTCTCAAATCCAGTTTTTTCGCGCTGGTGGAAAATGCGCTTAATGACCCTGCTGGTGGAGATAGAATGCACAATTTCTTAGTCGAAGTTGCGTGAGTTACTAGGCTGGCACTTTACGGATGGAGACTTCATGATCCCCGACTATCAAAGCCTCATGCTCCCTGTACTGCGCCTCGCTGCCGTTGGTGAAACCCGAGTCGCTGACGTAGCGGAGCGGATCGCTGACGATCTGCAGCTGACCCCAGAGGAACGGGACGAACTCTTGCCCAGCGGACGGCAGCGCGTTCTTCATAATCGTATTCACTGGGCGAAGTTCTACATGAGCAAGGCTGGCCTGATCGCCTCGCCCGCGCGGGGCCGCTTCGTTTCAACAGATCGTGGAAGGGCGCTGCTGGACATGGCACCAGAGCGGATTGACGTGCCTCTTTTGTTGCGGGAGCCGGGGTTCCGCGAATTCTACAGGAACGAAGGTGGCGCCGCTGAACAGGATGCCGCGATCGCAAAGTCGCTCGACGCTGCCTCACCCCATACGACGCCGGAGGAGCAGATCGATGCGGCCTATGTGTCACTCACGGCTGCGTTGCGCGACGAACTCCTTCAGCGAATCCTTGTGAACAGCCCGGGCTTCTTCGAGCAACTAATCGTCGATCTCCTAGTAGCCATGGGTTATGGCGGTAGCCACAAGGACGCAGCCGCCCAACTCGGTCGCTCCGGCGACGGCGGTGTTGACGGCATCGTCAACGAGGATCGTCTCGGCCTCGACCGCATCTATGTTCAGGCCAAACGCTACGCGCCCGGCAATCCGGTGAGCCGCCCGGACGTCAACGGTTTCGTAGGAAGCCTGGTCGGTCTCGGCGCAACCAAGGGCGTCTTCGTCACGACCTCTACCTTCAGTCAGCCCGCACGTGATTACGTCAGGCATCTGACCCAGAGGGTGATACTCATCGATGGGCAGGAATTGGCCGATTTGATGATCGAACACGGCGTGGGCGTTCGCGGCTACCGTACGGTCGAATTCAAGCGACTGGACGAGGACTTCTTCGGCGAGGAGTGAGGAAGCGGAAATGATTCCGGTTTCCTCACGTATTGACGACTCCGCTCCCGGCTCTGGCTAAAGGGAAATGATCTCGCGCGCTATTAATCTGGTCCCGCGTGAGGCCTGCCTGATCTGCCACTTGCGGAAGCTATCGAAGTCCGAGCGCGAGAAAGGGTCGGTGGGAAAAAATTCTGTGCCACCTAAGCACCTGAAAGGACACAATATTGCGCCAAGCGGAACATAGCGGAAACAAATAGTCGCTTGGACGTCCTTGAAAGTTAAAATCTTACCCACCACATGCTGCGTCACTTCGCCACAATGAGGGACTTATGGGTATCATCTTTAACATCGAGGACGCGATGCATATCGCGCGCGCAGACGGCCTGCTTATGGACGTCGCCCGGCGTGCTCAGTTGCCGTTGTCCAAGCATATCGACGCCATCGAGCATTTCGACGGACTGTCGGCTCATGTAGACCGTGCCGAAAGCCCGCTGGGCGGCAAGGTCGTCATGATCTACCCGTCCGGCAGCTTCTCGATCCACTGCGCCATCTACAGCAAGATTCGCTCGGTTCAGCACGACGTCGACGTCGTCGTCGAACTTGATCTGCCTGGGAATACGGACCCGGCGTGGATGCTGGACAAGCTGTACGACGCCATCAAAGGCGAGCCTGGCTCCAAGTACCATTCCTACAACATCGAGAAAAACTCGAGATGCGTGACGGTTACCTATCCGGACGGCGTGACCGTGGATCTCATGCCGGTGACGCGCATTCCCAACGGCCCTGAGCGGTCGGCCCTCCTGTTCCATCACAAGCCCGAATCCGGCGAGAAATACCGCAAGGAGGTCAATCCCAAGGGATTCACCAACTATTTCAATGCCAACATCAGTTCAAGCGAGGCCTTCGCGAAGCAATACTGGCAGCGCAAGATGCTGGTGGAAGGCATGCTGGTAGAGAAGGCTGAAACCCAGCCCATGCCTGATCATGTGCCGATCGAGGAAAAGTCACCACGCGTTCTGGCAATTCAGCTGATCAAGCGGTTCCGCGATGTGCAATACCGCCAGGAGGGGCGGCGGTCGCGAAGGCTGAAGAAGCCGCCTTCGGTGGTCATCGCGGCGATGGCGCTCGATGTCGGGCCGATGTCTGACAGTCTCGCGACCGAGGTCAAGGCCGTCGCACGTCACTTCGCCAGAGCTATCCGCGATGCCGACGCCGCTGGCGGACGCTTCCAGGTTATGAACCCGGCCCACCCGGCCGACGAGTTCACCGACCGATGGCCTGAGGACCGCGAGACACAGCGCCTCTGGCAGCGCGATCTTGAGCACCTGGCACGTGCGATCGACACCATCGGCAACTCGATTTTTGACCCTGCTGAAGCCAACGAGTTGCTTGAGGACCTGTTCGGCGAGGCGTTGGCGGAGTACGCCATCGAAAAGCACTTTGCCGGCCAGAATGAGATCGCGAAGCGGAATAAGCTCGGCATCGGACCTAGCGGCTCTATCAGGACCACGGCGGCGGCCGTTGCCGCTCCTGCCCTCATCTTGCCGGCGCATGCCAGCACTAACATGGCCGGCGTGCTCGATGATATTGACGATTGATCAGCAGATCGAGCGGATGGCCGAACTATGGCCGGGCTGGACGGTGAAGCGCCTATCCGGTCAAGGCGCCGAATGGAGCGGCACATTGCGGCCAAACCGGACGGAATACCAACTCCGGGTGCGCTACCGCGTGCCTGAGTTGCTTCTCAACCTGACCGTCCTGCAGGCTCAGCCAAGAGTGTATGTCGATTGGCCAGCCTTGCAGGAGAAGCCTGGCAATCCGGAAGGCCGGATTCCCCACGTCTATTGGCCGGTGAGTGATCCGAATGGTCAGCCCTCGCTGTGCTTGTTTGATCCCGAGGCGCGCGAGTGGGGCAGCGGCGAGTATATTGCCGACACCACGATTCCTTGGGCGGCGCTGTGGCTGAACTGGTACGAAGGGTGGCTGATTACGGGCAAATGGCTCGGCAGCGGCCGTCACGCAAGGCGGAGTGCCGATGGCAGAAGAGAACCAAAGCGACTCGAGGACGAGGCGCTCGAGCGGAACGCAGCTTGACCGCCGAGAGCAGTTGCCCTGGACGCTAGACGGGCTGAAAATCCTCTCCATCGATGGCGGTGGCATCCGCGGCATCTTGCCGGCCGCCGTGCTAACCCTTTGCGAGCAGCGGTTCACCGGCGGGAGACCGGCAGGCGAGTATTTCGACTACATTGCCGGAACGTCGACTGGCGGTATCATCGCGCTCGGCCTTGCCTCCGGTATGCCAGCGAGCGCAATCCTGAAGCTCTATATGGATCATGGTGCTGCGATTTTTCCGCCGCCGGCGCAACTGGACTGGCTGATCTCGAAAAGTGTTCGGAAGGCCTGGCGCTTCGTTCGCGGCCTGCTCCATTATAGGTATGACCGGGAAGAACTGGCGCGCCAGCTAGCCGCTGTTTTCCAGGATCGGGTCATTGGCGATGCGGATCGACGGCTGGTCATTCCGTCGTTCGACGAATTCAATGAAGTGACGCTGTTCAAGACACCACACCATCAGGCCTACAAGCTCGACTGGTCCTTGGGAATGGTGGCCGTTGCCTTGTCGACGTCGGCGGCACCGACCTTCTTCTCGACCTATAAGAACGGCGATCGGCAATTCGCAGATGGCGGGGTCTGGGCGAACAACCCGATCATGACAGCGTTGGTCGATGCCATGGCCTGCTACGCAATTGACCGACATCAGATCGACATCCTGTCTCTCGGCTGCGTTGAATCGGAGTTCGCGTTCACCAAGGGCCAAATCGCCAAGGGCGGGGTCTGGCACTGGCGCGAGATCATTTCTGCCGCCATGCGCCTGCAAAGCCAGAATGCGCTGGGCCAAGCTGGGCTGCTGGTGGGACGAGACCGTCTACTACGCGTCGACGGAGCACCCATGAAGTCTAATCCGATCGACCTCGACGACTACACCCGGTCCGCCGCAGAGTTGCCTGCCATTGCTGCCTCGCTGGTCAAGCAACATGAGGAACGGCTGGCGGCGCTTTTCGCTGCGCCGCGTCCACCCTACAAAGCGGTGTATGGGCCAAGGTCTCAGGACGCGTAAAATAGTCACCTGTTCTTCCCACGATGTCGCCTTTCAGAAACCGCCTAAAGCGATCCAACGACCGATATGAAGGCGCGAAGGAGCCATCCATGACCTGGCGTTCAAAGGTCTGCTACGGTCAATTCTTCGCCTTCATCCATAAGCTATATCCTCACGACCAGCGCCGGATCAAATGCGATGTTCTCGTCATTGTAGCCGCGCGGATTACAGAGAATGCGCGTGCTGCCGACCTCATAGTCGCAGCTGTCGTGAGTATGTCCGTGCACCCACAAAGCTGGATGTCCTTCCTCGATCACGTTGGACAGATCGCTCGCAAAGGCGGCATTCAGCAAATCCCCCCTGAAGCGCGGAGGGATGGACCGTGCGTGCGGCAGGTGATGGGTGACCACGACCGTGGTGATCGGATCCGTCTTCAGAGCGGAATCGAGGAACAGACGGGATTCCTGATGCATTCGGAATGCTGTCTCCGGCACGAAACGCTGCCAAGGATTGCGCTGTTCCGCGATCAGCTTGAAGTCGTTCATGCGCTCGCGAGCATGGAACATTGCGACATGTGGGTGCCCCTCAATCCGGAAGTCGGTCCATAGCGTCGCGCCGAGGAACCGAACGCCATCGATGACGACGGATTCGTCCTCCAGGAAATGCACGTTCGGGAATCCTGCGGCGGCTTTGCGACCGTCCTCCAGTCCTTCCCGGATCGAGCCTTTGTAGAATTCGTGGTTGCCGGCCACGTAGACGCAGGGCATCGCCGGCGCGATATTCTTTGTAAGCCAAAAGACACCGTTCGCCGGCGCGCGACATAAATCGCCTGCGACCACGCAGACGTCGGCGTCAGGGATCGTGAGAGGCTGGCGCAGGTCCGCGAATTCAAGATGCAAATCTGAGAGCAACCATACCTTCATAGGATTGATTCCTTGGATTTCATTCGCGCAGAAAATCTTCGCCAGGATTCACATCTTGACGCTAATGGATCTCTTCATTCCGATCGCCGACACCTTCGCGGGGTCAAGCGCGTCCTCATTTCGTCAACGACCGCACCCGGCTCGGAACCCCAAAGGTTCTCCGCCTCCAGCCCTTCTTGATGGGATCGACCGCTGTCCTCTGCTCTCGAGCGGCCTTGCGGCCAACGCCACTAGCTTCTCAGGACACACTTTCACTCCGCAGCTCAGCCTCGGTCATGTTGTGATTTTCAGTGCAACCGTCGGCATTGCTAACGAGCTGGGAGACCTCGCTGGCAGAGAGGTAGCCGGATCGATCGAGCGCGGCGGCAACTGCATCAAGGGCCGATCTGTTTTTCGTCAGCAACTCCGCGGCGCCCGCCATCGCACGTTCCAGGCGGTTCTTTACGGCGATGAACAGTCCCGGAACTGTCGTGAGCGGGTCATGCGCACCGTCGGGCAGAAACACGGGGCCGTATTCGCCGAAGCCGAACCTCAGCTCCATCTTCTTTGCGAGTTCGGTGGCGTGGGAAAGATCGGAGCCTGGCGCGCCGCCCGCGCCTGCCGAGGGGCTGCCGAGCACCAGCTCTTCGGCGGCACGACCGGCCATCAGCATGACCAAGATATCGTTGCAATGCTCCGGGCTTGTGCCGCCGTCGACGTCGGCGATTTGGGTCAAACCATCCCAATCGCCGATGGAAACGCCGATGACCTCCATGCGGCCAAGCAAAGTAGCGGCGACAGCGTGGCCTGCCTCGTGCACGGCAAGCCTACGCCGCTCCTCGCAAGACGGAGGCTCCCTGTTCGAGCGGACCTCTGCCAGAAGGTCATCGAGTTGCAGTTCGCGGCGTCCGCGCCTTGCAGCGCCTCGGGCCCTGCGCACATAAGCCTCGACGTCGGCTCCGGTTGCGCCCCGCGCGGCCAAGGCGACGGGTACCATGTTGGCTTCTGGCAACTGGTTTCCGAGATGATAGCGAAAAATCCCGGCGAGCGCCTTCACGTCCGGCCTTGCGATCGCAATCTCGCGATCCAGCCGTCCTGCCCGTTTGACCGCCGGGTCGATCATGTCGGGATGGTTGGTTGCCCCTATGACGACGACGCCCGGCCGCTCGTCGACGCCCTGCAGCAGCTCCAGGAACAAATTGACGATCTGGGACCAGTACTCGACATAGTCCCCGCTCAAGCGCGCCCTGTCGGAAATGCCATCGAGCTCATCAATGAACAGGATGCAGGGCGCTAGCTGGCGCGCCCGCGCGAAAACATCCTTGATCGCCTGTAGCGTGCCCGACAGGTAGCTTGCCGCACTCCAGTCAGCGACGCTGGTCGCGACGAGCGGCACACGTGCCGACTTTGCGAGCGCCCGAGCATAGCTCGTCTTGCCTACGCCTGGAGGACCGGAAAGCAGCAGCCCGCGATTATCCACTTCGTCCCACTTGATGCGGCCTGCCTTGTAGTCCCCGACATCGGCAACCAGTTCGAGGCCCCAATCCTTTGCTGCTCCGTAGCCGTCGAGGTTTTCCAGCGCTGGTCCGTCTGAATGAAACTCTCCCTTCCCAGCGACGAGATCTTCGAGCCTTGCGATACACTCCTCGGGGCTGCGGTCCGGCCGCAGCGCGAGCACCAGATCGGCGATGTCGAGCAGGCGGATGGCCGCTGCATCGATCGATCGCTCCGGCCTCTTGCCCGTGACCGCCTCGATGACGAGCAACAGAGCGCTCTGATCGATTTCCGGCAAGACCAGATGGAACTCCGCCGAGCGCATCAGATCGCGCGGCAGCTGCCGCCGTGGATCGGGCGCGATGCCGATGATCGTCGAGCGCGCATGCAGCGCGTCGGCGACCGAGTCGTTGCCAGAGTCGGGCTTATGGCTCTTTTCGGTTCCGTCCCTGGCGACGATCAGCGCTTCGTCCCGTCCCGGCCTCGATTGGCGGCCGCTGGTCACAATGGAACGCTCGTCCGGGAGGGCGCAAACCTCGATCACCTTGCGGACCGATGCAACGCGGTCGGGCGTAAGGGTGGTGATGGTGACGACCGGCGCGCCGCGCCGCAATGTCCGTGTGAGCCCGGGCTCAGCCTCGACAGCGCGCGCCGTCAGCACCGCAACGGCGGCGAGGTCGGGGCGGATCGACACGCGTTCTTCCGCTGGCGTGTCCATCAGGTCGTCAAGGAGTATTTCGACGGGATCGGATGGGTCGCCCGACCCAGCCCGCAGCATCGGCCTGGAGTGCACGCCCTCCTGCCGGGCGAGGATATCCAGATACGCCCTCGCCAGGAGATCAGTCTTGATGACGTTCGATCTGTTAGCGGCAGCAGACTTCGGCTTGGAACCGGGCATCACGTTCTCTCCGATCGCGGGCATTATAGAAACAGCGGGCGGCACAGCGCTGCCGTCTCCGGCAAAATCACCACGAGCGTCCAAGGCTGCGGACTATCCGGCCTGCAGAGCATGGCACTCCGGGTCTTCACGACAGATCCTCCGTGTCGATCACGAGATCCCACTGAAAGCCGTTGTCGCGCTCGCTTGCGACCCTGAGGTAGCCCATCGGATTACAGACGATCCGCGTCCGGCCAACCCTGATGTCGCTGGGATGATGCGTGTGACCGCAAATCCACAGGGCCGGGGCTGCATCCGACTTCAGGTTTGCCTCGAATGCCTCCTTGCTGCAGGCAAACAGAA
The DNA here is from genome assembly GCF_001425625.1 of Mesorhizobium sp. Root102. Classification (GTDB taxonomy): domain Bacteria; phylum Pseudomonadota; class Alphaproteobacteria; order Rhizobiales; family Rhizobiaceae; genus Mesorhizobium. Next base: position 125,309 of record NZ_LMCP01000008.1, read on the forward strand.
AGTTGGTTTCCCTGCCCACGTAAGCCGCAGGCGTGCAATCAGGATGGGGCAGATTGTGCGTGACGACGACCGTTTTGCCGTTGAAAGGGATCGCCAGCTCTCGCTCGATGACGCCGCGCGTCAACAAGTGAAACCCGAGCATGACCTGCGGTGTCAGCAGTTTACTATCGCCAAGCCGGATTCTCGAGAAATCAGCCAGCGTCGAGAGCGCCAATTGCATCCGCAGCGAAAGGCTGGCGTCGTTCACCAGGTCCATCTTGAAATCGGTCCACAGCGTGCCGCCGATAAAACGCACGCCGCCGAGTTCCAAGATGTCGTCGTCCAGGACGTAAAGCCGGTTCCGCCAGGATCGCGATGCCTCGGCCACCTCCTTCATCAGAAGATGGTCGGAAGGTTTCGTTCGCGGCGGCCAGACTCCGCGATTGCCGTAGAACTCATGGTTGCCGGGCACGAAAATCATCGGTAGCTCGTAGCGCTCGATGAGCCGCTGCGCGTGATCGCGGAGGGTGTCGGCAAGGCAGAGGTCGCCCGCACAGACTATGACGTCGGCTTCCGGAGCCTTGTCCACGTACACGGGGTTCTGCATCTCGAGATGGAGGTCGGACCAGATCCAGAGTTTCATGTCAGGCTCCGGTCGACGTTGTTCGTCAAATGCCCGGCTCTCTTGGGCGCCGCAGTGCAAAGGCCGGAATGCCTGTCTGCAGGATCCCTGCTCGTAACGCGCGCCCCACTCCCTGCGAGGCGAGACAGGCTAAGGACTGACCGGGAAGGTGAGGCCGTTTCTTGGCGCGTGCCCTCCATGTCACGAATCCTTCGAGACATCACTGACCGGCCTTCCCAGCCGGTACCAACGGGATGCGGTTCTTCCCAGACCGAGTTGCTCCGAAAACATCCACAGGCCAGACGTCACAATCGCCCGTCCGTTGCCCGGAAGCTTCGGATGCCCTGTAGTCACTCCGGTGAGGCAAAGGGTCGGGCGAAGTGCCAAACGCCATTCCTCCAGGATCGGCGCATCACGCGTGACGCTCAACGCCGGACGCTGGTTAAGACTAACGTGCCAAAGGTCGGCGACCAGAGCCTCAAGCCGGACTCTTTCATCCCCGAAAGCTGTCAAATCAAGATCGATGTTTGGTCCAAAGCGCAGCATGACGTCTCTCTTCTCCAGTCACGGTGGACCGCTGTATCTGCGGTCACTCCCTGCTTATGCCTACCGCAAAGCATTCCGGTTCCTTCGCTCACTGCCGCGGATGATGCCGCTCCCTGGCCTCGACGATCGCTTCGATCAGCCGCTCGAGCTGCCGGATCGAGCCGCCCTGCCAGTTGGCTGACAAAGCTGCGAGTTCGCTTGCATCGAGTGATGTCGCCCAGCGCGAGTCATGGCCGGAATCCGCGTACACGCGTTCGAGAATGCGGGGCGCGAGCACGGCAAGGTGTTCGGGACCAGGCTCGGGAAAGGCAAGGATTCGACATCTGTCCCGTAGCACCGGCGGGATGGTCGTGACGGTGTTCGCCGTCATCAGCCAGGAGACATGGGAGAGATCACAGGCGGATTCGACGTAGGGGTCGAACCAGCGCGACGAGGTTTCCTTCTCGAACTGGCCGATCAAGACGTCGTGAAAGTTGCCGTTGTGGCGACTGGTACCGATCTTCTCAATCTCGTCGAGGACGATGATCGGGCCGGCATTGCGGTGGCGGCGGATTGCCATGACGGCCAGGCTGGGTTCCCCGGAAGACCAGCGCCTTGCCGTCCCGCCAAGCGCGCTGTCGCTCAAGCCGCCGCACGGGACGAGTTCGTAAGGGATCGCCAGCTCTTCATAGAACCGCCTGGCTAGGCGGGTCTTGCCGCAGCCCGGCGTTCCGACAAGGATGGTCGGCCGCAGATGGACATGCTTCCTGCCGACCAATTGCCTTAGGATATCGTCGATTACCGCGGTGGCGTATGGAAACTCTGCCGCAAGCTTGGCTCGCACCGGCGCGAGCTCCGGCGTCACGGGCAACGGCAACGCCACGTTGAGCAGCCCGTCGAATTCCTTGACCACCCGCTTGCCTTCGGAGGTGGTGTCGTTGCCGATCGAGCGGACGACGACGAGCGCGCCGTCCGCCTCTCTGGCCCTCTCGACCGGTTCGTCCAGGAAGTCGTCCCATTTCTCGGCGGCGGGTGGGTTCTTGTCCTTCGACTCTTCGTCCGGTTCCGGCTGCCGGATCGCTGTCTCGAATTCTGCGGCGTAGGCGCAAACGTCGCGCACCACCTTGCTGGGGGGCCACCGCACCGGACCATCTCTATGCATAAAGGCGTAGGTGTTGGCCGCCATGGCCCAGGCCAATGCTCGCGACACGAGTCTGAAGTCGCCATGGTCGCGCACATCGCGAAGCGCCATCGACGCCGTCTCGCCGGCGATCTTTGCGGCGGCGTCCGGATAGCCGTACGAGGCCAGGTAGAACCGGAATCGCAGCCGGGCGGTGTGAGCCGACATGTCATCGAAGCTGGTGGCTTCCCCCAGCGCCGTCTCGACGCGCTGGACGGCCTCTTCGTCCTGGCCGATCGCGAGATCGTCCAGCGCCGCGACCAGTGGTGCGATTTCAAATCGCGGGTTGCGCTTCAACCTTCGCGACAAGCGTTCGGCGAATTCGCGGATGTCGCTCCTGATGTCCTCGCTCAGGAACGGCATGCCCCGCAAGAGCTCCATCTCGGTCGGCAGATGCAGGCCCGCCTGCGCCGCCTTGCGGCGTCGCACGAAATGGCGGTCGTGAGGTGAATCCTTGGCCGTCATTTTCAGCCTCACGCGTCGAGGCCGGTCTGCTCGGCAGGACGACCGAGTCTATACCAACGGCTGAGCGTCCGCGCCCAAGCCCGGTCTTCAGAGAGCATCCATAGGTCCGAGGTGCCGATGAGCCGACCCTCTCCGACGAGCCGCGGATGTCCGGTCGAGAGTCCCGCCAGGCAGGGAACGGCCCGCTGGCCAAGGATCCATCGGTCGAGAATTGGGGCTGCATCACCAGCCATTGCTTCCGGCGGCACGCCACGACGGCAGCGCTCCAAATCAGCGGCCAATGCGAGAAGACGGTCCATCTGGAAGGTGAACATCTCGTCCGATGGCGTTTCGCGGCCAAACAGCAGCATCAAAGCCTCCATGCTCCGATCAAGGATCCGCTTGGGTCGGAATCCTTTGATTCGGGGGAATCAACGAGGCGATTCATACGGCGTCGAAGCGGCGGCGTCCACGACGCCGCAGGAGATTTCTAGGACGCCATAATGCACCGAGCCCAGGGTTTCAGCACAGGACATCTGGAGCGAAGGGGCATCTCCGATGTAGAGAAGGCGAATGGATGTCCCGAACGAACTCTTGAGGGCAGCGCGTGTTGCCCTCGGCATCGGCCAACGAGAGCTGGCGAAGCGCACCGGAATCGGTCAGCGCACCATCCTGCGCATCGAGCGCAATGACGAAACGGTTACGTTGGAGACCCGCCGCCGGCTGCAGGGCGCTTATGAGGACGCCGGCGTTACGTTCATTCCCGACGATGGTGTGTCGGGGCCGGGACTTCGGGTGCGTCGCGAATTGCTCAAGCAGGGCAATCTGAGATTTTGATCGCACTCGGGTGGCTCACGAAGAATGTCAATCAATTCCCTGCTCGCCTAGCTATCGGGAGTGGGAAAGCGGACCATTTTGCGGATTGAAAGGAATGAGCGCATCGCGGTCAGGACGCTGCAGCGCGTGCCAACGCCTGGAAACGGCGGTAGTCCCGCCGGATTGATGACGCGCTGCTGGACCATTCCAGGGTTTCCTCATGTTCCTGATGAGAGCGGCGATCGAAGTCGTTGGGTCCAGATATGGCCATGCAAGGCGTCGGCGTTGGGGAGGGCGTTATCGTTATGTCGGACGGTCGATGACCGGTGGTGGCACGTACCGGTGAGCCTTGGGTGTTGAGTGAGATTCAAGGCGCCCGTCAGGGGACTGATTTGCCACCGCCACCAAGTGATTGAAATCGCCGACTTGGCTCCGAACTTTGGTCTCCTAAATACCGAACTGAAAAGGCCGCGCTTGATTGCCTCCCGCTTTCAGCCGAGGCCCCGGTCACAGAGAAAGCGCCGGAATTTGTGGCTTACTGACCCAAATTGCAGTATGTTCGGGTCTGCGATATCTGGGATACAGATCGGGACCAAATCTGGGATACAGCGCGAGGAGCTGGTGGTACGATAGTCAGGGAAAACAAGGGGTTGGCGGCAGTTTGGCGCCCGCTGCCGGCGCCAATTGCGCCCGCTACCCGCTCCAGATTGCCTTCTGAATCTTTTTCCAAATTTCGCTTAACGCCGATTTTGCCCGAGCCACTGGTGTCACAGCCGTGTCTGCGCGCTGTCGTCATTGCGCTGTCTTCCCAGCCACTCGGCGGGGCCTCGCAGAGAATTGACAGAAAAAGCACATTTACATAAGATCGCGTTAGTGCAGACTAACGTGAACAGCTGGACAGCGCTCGGCGATCCGACCAGGCGCACGATCTTTGAACTGCTGGTCGAACACCCTTGTTCGGTCGGGGAGTTGGCTCGTGCCCTTCCGGTCACCCGGCCGGCGGTCTCGCAGCACCTGAAGGTCCTCAAGGATGCCGGCCTTGTGGCCAATACGCGCTTCGGCAAGCAACGTATCTACCGGGTCGATCCGGAAGGCCTGGCAAGCCTGCGCGCCGAACTGGACCGGTTCTGGGACAAGACTCTTGCGGCCTACAAGGTGGCCGTCGAACAATCGTCGAAGGAGCAGAAATGAGCACGCATCAAGGTCCCACGCTTGTGAGACACTCCGTCGTCGTCGAGGCTCCGATCGCAAAGGCCTTCAAGGTCTTCACCGAGGACTTCGGCAGTTTCAAACCTAGAGAGCACAACATACTCGCAATGCCGATCGCCGACACGGTCTTCGAGCCTCGAGTCGGCGGTCACATCTATGACCGAGGCGTCGACGGCAGCGAGTGCCGGTGGGCCCGGGTGCTGGCCTACGAGCCGCCCAACAGACTGCTTCTGAGCTGGGACATCAGCTCTCAATGGCAGATTGAAACCGATCCGGACAAGACCAGCGAGTGGGAAGTCAACTTCACGGCGGAGACGGATAGCCGGACCCGGGTCGAGATCGTGCACCGGAATCTCGAACGGCATGGCGAAGGTTGGGAAGGTGTACGCGGTGGCGTTGGCAGCGATCAAGGCTGGCCACTTTACCTGCAGCGCTTTCACGACCTTTTCACGCGCCAGGCGACCCTGACGGCCGCGTGACAGCCATAAGGATTCAATCGAAGAATCGGAGGGAAGAATGCAAGCTTACTGGCTCAGCATCGTCGGAACGCTCGCGCTTTGCCTTTTGTCGGTCCTGCTGGCGATATACTCGGGCTCATCCAAAGGCCGTCTCGGAGTGCTTTCAGGCCCCATAGTCCCGGCAGACGACGACAACATGCTCTACAGGATCGACCGCGTGCATATGAATTCGGTCGAGGCGCTGGCGCCCTTCGTTGTCCCGGCTTTGCTGGCGATGATGGTTGGTGTCGATCCCGCCACGCTGGCAGCGATCGTTTGGCTGCATCTGGCGATCCGGGTGGTTCACCTGGGAGTCTACATTCGCGGCGGCAACGCTGCCAAGGGAGGCAGTGTCAGGACGATCCTCTACGTCTCGGGAGCCGTCGTCACGCTTGTCCTCGTCATTGTAACGGGGTGGGCAGCGATCCAATGAACCGCCGCGCAGCGAGCCTGCAATCGAGCGGGGCCGTATTGTCATGCATCTGCATATGAGGTTGCGCAAATGACAGACGAACGCTGCGCGGCAACGTGCGCAGCGTTCGTGGAATAGGAACTGTCCGCGACGCGCTAGCTGTTGAACGCGGATGCGACCTGGTGCTGCTGCGGCACCTGGCCGTTCGGCGTCAGCTTGTCGACGATGCCGGGCAAGGCAGTGGACAGTTGCTTGAGCAGTTCCTGCTCGTCCATTCCGGTCCGCTGCGCGATCTCGCGAATGATCTGCGGTCCGATCGCGGTGCCGAGATCGTTGGCGTTGATCGGCTGGTTCTGGCCGGTGCCGACCCAGGAGTCCGCGGTATTGCCGTGACCGGCATCCCGGAGCTTGTCGAGCAGACCGCCCAGTCCGCCGAGCAGGCCGCCGTCGGCTGACGTGGTTTCCGTTGGGGCAGGGCCGGTTGGAGCAGGAGCGGGAGACTGCTCGGGCTGTTCGGCATTTCTGCCGCTCAGCATTTTTCCGACCAGCAATGCGCCGAGAGCGATCATCAGTGGTTTGGTGATGTTGCCGCCGGGAACGGCATTGTCAAAAAGTCCCATAGTGGATCCTCCATTGCGACCAAGCCCGACCCCTCCTCAACAATGGAGCATTCTGGCGCAATTTCAAGTTGGCTTGAGGTTTTGACAATCCTATGAAAATGTTCGGCCGGCGGGGGATGGAGAGGAAAAAATGTCAATCATCAGCTGGATCATACTCGGCGTCATCGCCGGCTTTCTGGGCAGCAAGATCGTCAACAAGAGCGGCCAGGGCATGATCATGGATATCGTGCTCGGCATCGTCGGCGCCATTGTCGGCGGCCTGATCTTCAGTGCCTTCGGCGCTTCGGGCGTCACTGGGCTCAACATCTACAGCCTGATCGTTGCCGTGATCGGCGCCGTGGTCGTCCTTTGGGCCTACCATCAGTTCAGCGCAAAGCGGACGCTTTAGGCGCCAGCCTGATCGTCTGAAGTTTCGAGAACTGTTGCTGCTGGGAGAAAGAAGAACGGCCTAGGGCCGACACACCCAGCAGCGGCTCCCCTATGGCATCAACACGACGTCGGCGGCGGCGAAAAAGATCAGCGTTCCCGCGACGAACACCGCCCAGCCGACAAGCGACTTGCGGATGGCGGCCTTGTGCTCGGCGTCGGAGTTCTTGTGCCGGTCAAAATCCGTCATGGGGAACCTCCCTTGGTTGATTGATCATGGCGTCGATTGGACGGCTCTTCGCCGATTAGAAGATCTTTTTCGACGCGGCAACAGCTCGTGCGTGAGCGCCTGCCCGGATGCTGAGGCTATGCGACGACGGCCAGCCTGCGCTGGCGCTGATCCAGCGCGACGATGGTCAGCCCGCTGCCGACAACCAGCAGGATGCCGCAGACCGCCAGCGCGTTGGGGAATTGCCCGAACACCACAAGGCCTGAAATGACCGCCCAGACGGTGAAGCTGTAGTAGAACGGTGCCACGGCGCTGGTCGGTCCGACGCGATAGGCCATGAAGATGAAGAAGTGGCCGAAGATCAGGAAAAATCCAGCACCGGCCATCAGCAGCAGATGGTGCGTCCCGGGCATGATCCAGCGTTCGGAAACCAGATGCGCGGCACCGGCGCCGATCAGCACCACCACGACGGCGGAAATCGCCACGATCATCCCCGGCACCTCGGCCGAGACCCGCCTGCCGGCAAGGTCGCGTGCTGCTGCAAGCGCGGCGTTGCCGAGCGCGAGCAAGGCATAGACCGAAATGCCTTGCATGGTCGGCTGCGCCACCATCAGGGCGCCGATGAAGCCGAGCCCGATCAGCGCCATGCGCTGGCCGCCGATCCGCTCGCCAAACAGGATCGAGGAGCCGACCAGCATCAAGAGCGGCGTGATCTGTCCGAGCGCGGTGGAATCCGCGATCTGCATGTTGGCGAGCGCGACGACATAGCAAAGGATCGCCGCCATCTCGAGCAGGTTCCTGCGCAGCACATGGCCGTCGAAGATCAGCGGAATCTGCTTGCCGTAGCCGAGCGCGAACAACAGCGGGAAGCCCCAGAGCGCTGCCGCAGCACCCCGCAGAAACAGCACTTCATAGGAAGGCAGGCCTGCCGTCGCGAGCTTCATCATCGTGTCGTTGACGAGATACGACCCCGTCGAGACGATCATGAACAGCGGGCCGCGGATGGAGGCAGGGATGAAATGCATCCGGTCACAAAATCAGACCCCGGTAATGATCGCAATGGGCCATGGCCTGGCCTTGAATCAGACAGGGCGGGCAAGCAGGCCAGCGCTATCGCGGCTTCGATCGCTCGGCCCGTCACCCATTTCATTTCACCCAGAGCCTTCCTATATCAGCGCCACATCCCCGCAATCGGATCGATGGTTCGGACTGAGTGAGACGGCACCCAGCCAAAAGACGCTTGTGTTTTTTGGCCTTTGTCGCTAATCGCCCCGCATTCGACTGAACTGAAGGTCCAGGCCGTCCAAGGAAAGAGACTATGGCAAAAGGTAAATTCGAGCGTAACAAGCCTCACGTGAACATCGGCACGATTGGCCACGTCGACCATGGCAAGACGTCGCTGACGGCGGCGATCACCAAGTATNAAAGGTAAATTCGAGCGTAACAAGCCTCACGTGAACATCGGCACGATTGGCCACGTCGACCATGGCAAGACGTCGCTGACGGCGGCGATCACCAAGTATTTTGGCGAATACAAGCGCTACGACCAGATCGACGCTGCCCCTGAAGAAAAGGCGCGCGGCATCACGATCTCGACGGCTCACGTTGAATACGAGACGGCCAACCGCCACTACGCTCACGTCGACTGCCCCGGCCACGCCGACTATGTGAAGAACATGATCACCGGTGCCGCGCAGATGGACGGCGCGATCCTGGTCGTGTCGGCCGCCGACGGCCCGATGCCGCAGACCCGCGAGCACATCCTGCTTGCCCGTCAGGTCGGCGTGCCGTCGATCGTGGTGTTCCTCAACAAGGTCGACCAGGTCGACGACGCCGAGCTGCTCGAACTGGTCGAGCTCGAGGTTCGCGAGCTTCTGACCAAGAACGAGTTCCCCGGCGACGACATTCCGATCGTCAAGGGTTCGGCTCTGGCGGCTCTTGAAGATTCCGACAAGAAGATCGGCGAGGACGCGATCCGCGAGCTGATGGCTGCGGTCGATGCCTACATCCCGACGCCGGTTCGTCCGCTCGACAAGCCGTTCCTGATGCCGATCGAAGACGTGTTCTCGATCTCGGGCCGCGGCACGGTCGTGACCGGCCGCGTCGAGCGCGGCGTGGTCAAGGTTGGCGAGGAACTTGAGATCATCGGCATTCGTCCGACGACCAAGACGACCTGCACGGGCGTCGAGATGTTCCGCAAGCTGCTCGATCAGGGCCAGGCTGGCGACAACATCGGCGCGCTGCTGCGCGGCGTTGATCGTGAAGGTGTCGAGCGCGGCCAGGTTCTGGCCAAGCCCGGCACGGTGAAGCCGCACAAGAAGTTCGTGGCCGAAGCCTACATCCTGACCAAGGACGAAGGTGGCCGTCATACGCCGTTCTTCACCAACTACCGTCCGCAGTTCTACTTCCGCACGACCGACGTGACCGGCATCGTGTCGCTGCCGGAAGGCACCGAGATGGTGATGCCGGGCGACAACATCACGGTCGATGTCGAGCTGATCGTGCCGATCGCCATGGAAGAGAAGCTGCGCTTCGCTATCCGTGAAGGCGGCCGCACCGTCGGTGCCGGCATCGTCGTCACCATCAA
>NZ_LMCP01000009.1 GCF_001425625.1 Mesorhizobium sp. Root102
TGGCGATTCACATCGACCACGTTCTCACATCCCGACAGGAGCAGCCGCCCTCAGTTAGGCTCGACCGAGACCCCAATCACCCCATCTGTTGAAAAACTGCTTTGTTCACAGAACGTATCGGAATCAAACCCGGCACGGATCAGAGTCAAAACGGGTATCTCTGAGTTCTTCAACAACCTGCTAGACGCCGATCACGACAGCTTGGCGATGATGGTGCGCAGCGCCGCGCCGAAACGATGGACTTCCTCGATCGTGTTGTAGTGGACCAGCGAGGCGCGGATGGCGCCGCTGTCCATCGAGAGGTTGAGACGCTTCATCAGCCGCGGCGCGTACATGTGGCCGTCGCGGATGCCGATCTGCATCTCGGCCATTTCCTCGACGATACGCTGCGGCGGCAGTGTGCCGATGTTGAAGCAGAAGGTCGGCACGCGCTCATTGATGCGCGCCTCGTCGGCAACGCCATAGATGGTCGCGCCGCAGTCCTTGAGCACGGCGAGCATCTCGCGCGCCAGTACCAGCTCATAATCGCGGATAGCACCCATGCCGGCAACGATATTGTCGCGCCGCGAGCGGTTGTTGGAGGGCGCCAGATTGCGGCCGATCAATTCGAGATACTGCACGGCGGCATCCATGCCGGTGACGTTCTCGTAGATGAAGGTGCCGGCCTCGACCTTGTAGGGCGGCTCGTCGGGGATGAAATCCTCGCGGAAGGTCGGCAGCCGCTTCAGCGTTTCGAAGCGGCCCCACAGGAAGCCCATATGCGGCGAGAAATTCTTGTAGCCGGAGCAGACGAGATAGTCGCAGTCCCAGGCCTGGACGTCGATCAGCCCGTGCGGTCCGTAATGCACGCAATCGAGGAACACTTCGGCGCCGGCCGCGTGCGCGATACCAGCCACGGAAGCGACATCGACGATCGAGCCGATCGAATGCGCGGTGACCGTGCAGGCAACGAGACGGGTGCGGTCGGAAACCAGCGGGCGCAGATCGTCGACATGCAGATTGCCGTCCTCGCGCATGCGCCACCATTTGAACTTGGCGCCGGCGGACTCCAGCGCCAGCCATGTCGCGATGTTGGCGTCGTGGTCCATGTCGGTGATGACGATCTCGTCGCGTTCCCCGAGCATCTGTCCGATGCCGAGGCTGACCAGGCGAATGAACGAGGTGGCGTTCATGCCGAAGCATATTTCGGCCGGGCTATAGGCGTTGATGAGCAGCGCTACGCTTGTCCGAGCGTCGGCGACCGACTGGTCGACGGTGACGCTGCGCCCATAGCGGCCGCCACGCTGCACATTGTGCGAAACCAGATGGTTGGTCACCGCGTCGAGCACGCTCTGCGGGATCTGCGCGCCGGCCGCATTGTCCAAAAAGATGAAGTCGCCAGCCCGCTGCAAGGCTGGAAACATGGAGCGGATGGTGTCGACGGGGAAAGCGGTGGCGTCCGCATTGTCGGTCTGATGCTTGTTCACGGGTAGTCTCCTGCGAAGTGCTTGGCGGGGGGATCAGTTGGCGAGGTCAGCGCTTCTTTTCGGTCTTGAAGCGGTCTTCAAGCAGGCTGACGAGGCGGACCATCGGCCAGAGGAAGATGAGATAGACAAGGGCCGCGCCGATCAGCGGCGAGGGGTTGGCGTAGAGCGACTGCGCGTTGGTCGCTTCCTTCAAGAGTTCCGGCAGCGCCACGGTGGAGGCGAGCGAGGTGTCCTTGAACATCGAGACGCAGTTGCTGGTCATCGGCGGGATGACGACGCGGATCGCCTGCGGCAGCACCACCTTGCGCAAGGTCAAGAGGAACGGCAGGCCAAGCGCCTGCGACGCCTCGAACTGGCCGCGCGGAATGCTCTCGATGCCGGAGCGGAAGACCTCGGCCGAGTAGGCCGACATGATGAAGGCGAAGGCAGTCACGGCGGAGGCCCAGGACGACAGGCGGATGCCGAGGAAGGGCAGCGCGTAGTAGATCAGGATCAGCACGACCAGCACCGGCAGGGCGCGGAAGATGTCGGTGTAGCCGACCGCAAGCCACCGCAGCTGCTTCGGCGCATAGAGCCGCACCAGGCTGATCACCAGGCCGATGGGGATGCCGATGCCGATGCTCAAAATGCCGAGCAGCAGCGTGTTCAGGAAGCCGCGCAGCAGCGCCGGCAGGCTGGACATGATGACATCGGGGTTGAAGAAGGTATCCAGCAGCGACATGGGAGCGTTCCCGAACCCGAGAGCAAGGATGCTCAGGTTAAAACCAATCGACCTCGCCAGTGGCGAGATGGTCTGCGCGGAAGCCGGCGCTGGCGCATGAAATGAATCGTGCCGGCCTGGAAAGCCGGCACGATGTCAGCGCAGCTTTCAGCTCAGGCCTTCGGCAGCGGCATTTCCTTCATGGTCGAAGAGTCGGCGGGTGCGTCGCTGCCGAACCACTTCTTGTGGATGGCGGCCAGCGTGCCGTCCTTCTTCATCGCGCTCAGCGCGTCGTTCAGCTTGCCGAGCAGCGGATGATCCTTGGTCATCATCAGGCCGTACTGTTCGCCGGTCTTGATGCGCTCCTTGACCACCAGATCCTTCATCTTGGTGAAGGAATATTCCATGCCCGGAATGTCGCTGACGGCGGCATCGACGCGGCCGGCGCTGAGGTCGAGCAGCAGGTTCTGCTGCGTGTCATAACCCTTCACGTCGCTGAAGCCGTCGGCTTCCTGATGCGCCTTGACCCAAGTCTCGCCGGTCGAGCCCGACAGCACACCGACGATCTTGCCCTTGAGGTCGGCTTCGGCCTTGATTGGGCTTTCGGTCTTGGTGGCGATGCCCATGTCGGAATCATAGTAGGGCTGGGTGAACGACTGCGACTTCAGCCGCTCCGGCGTGATGGTGATCGACGAGATGGCGACGTCGATGCGCTTTGACGTGGTGGCGGCGAACAGCGCCTGGAAGCCGAGATCGGCGATGTCGGTGGTCATGCCGATGCGCTTTGCCGCTTCGTTGACGATGTCGACTTCGAAACCCTCGAAGGTGCCGCTCTCGTTCTTGAATTCGAAGGGCGGATTGGTCGGATAGGCGCCGACATTCAGCACATCGGCGGCATAGGCCGTGGCGGGGCCGGCCGCGATGCCGATGGCGGCGGCGAGAAGAAGCAATTTGCGACGAGTGAAGCTCATTTGTGTTCCCTCTGTTGTTGATCGGGCGGGTTGCTCCCGCACGGTTTCTTGCCGTCCCGCTTCGGGCAGGGCGTCAATTCATGGCAGCGACCATGCGGTCGAGCGCGGTCGCTATCTGGTCACGTTCACGACAGACGCACATCCGCAGGAAGGCCGTTGCCGAACTCCCGAAGAGATGGCCGGGCGCCAGCCCGACGCGCGCCGTCTCCAGGATTTTGGCGCAGGCAAGACGTGCGTCGCTTTCGCCGTCCATGGCGAAGAAGGCATACATGCCGCCACGCGGTTTCGTCGGCAGAATGACGCCCGGAATCTGCGCCAACCTGTCATAGGCAAGATCGAGGCCGGTCCTGATCCTTTGCCTGATCTCCTCGACCAGCGGTTCGCCCTGGCGGATGGCCGCGACAGCGCCGGCCTGAATCGGAGCTGCCGTGCCGCTGTTGACATATTGCGTCATGGCGCCGAACTGGTCGGCCACCCCTGATGGATGTGTCAGCCAGCCGATCCGCCAGCCGGTCATCGCCCAGGCCTTGGAGAAGCTGTTGACCGACAGCACCCGGTCGCCGTCCTCGGCGATCTGCAGGATGGAGGGAGCAACGTCGCCGTCGAAGTAGAGCCGGCCATAGACCTCGTCGGAGATGATCCAGATGCCGGTGCGCCGGCTGAAATCGAGCAGTGCCTGCATCTCCTCGCGCGATGCGGTCCAGCCGGTCGGGTTGGACGGCGTCGACAGGAAGATCGCCCGCGTGCGTGCATCGCAGGTCGCAAACAGCCGGTCGAGGTCGAGATGCCAGTCGCCCTTGAAATCGAGCGAGAACGGCCGCGGCTCACCGCCGATCAGGTGGATGGCGTTGTGGATGTTGGGCCATTGCGGCGCGACATAGACGACGTTGCTGCCGGTATCGACCAGCAGTTCCAGCGCCAGATACAGTGCCTGCATGCCGCCAGGCGTGACGGTGGTGCGCGCGATCGGGATCGGCCGGCCGTGCACGCGCGTCTGGTACTCCGACAGCGCCTCGTTCAACGGTCCATGGCCGCGCATGTTGGGAACGTAGAAGGTCAGGCCTTCATCGAAGGCTGCCTTGGCGGCGTCGCGGATGAAAGCCGGCGTCACCATGTCGCCTTCGCCGTACCAGAGCGCGATCACATCGCCCAGTTCGCGCGCGCGCACGGCAAGGTTGGCGATGTTTTCTGTGTGCAGATCGCGAATCTGGGCGCGCACGCCGTCGAAAGCATAGCGCGCGCTGGACGATGACTGGGGCAGTACGAACGACAAGGACTGAAACCCCTCCCACCCGGAGCATAACGATGGACTGGCCGGGAAGCCCGTCCGGTACGGCCGTCACCACCGATCCTGGAATGCTTATCCAAAGTGCGGCACTTTTCAAGGTGAAAGTTTTAAGCTTAAAAAGTTTGACCGGCCTGTTGCCGTACCGATACGCCTTTTTGCGCTAGCCGCGCCCGTCTCATGCCAGTTCGTCGCGTGCGGCGGCACAGTTGGCCGCGGCGCCGGCGCCGAGAAACATCGTGTCACTGGCCAGGATGAAGAAGCTGGCGCCGATGGCCGTCCATTGGCCGACCGGCTGCGGGCTGGTGCAAAATATGCCGGCGGCCTTGCCGTGTGCGATCGTCACGCCGACGATCGTGCGGATCGCCGCATTGAGCCTGTCGGCGCCTTTCGGCCCGAGCGCATCGATAGAAATCGAAAGATCGCCGGGGCCGACGAAGATCACATCGATGCCGTCGATGGCCGCGATCGCCCCGATGTTGGCCAGCCCTTCTGATGTCTCGACCTGGATCGCGACGACGATCCTGTCATTGGCGCCGGCAAGATATTCGGGAATGCGATAGCCGTAGCCGGCGGCCCGGCCGGGACCGACGCCGCGCTCGCCTTTTGGCGGATAGCGCGAGGCTTTGACGGCCATCGCGGCCTGGGCGGCGGTCGATATGCGCGGCACCAGCACACCTTGCGCGCCACTGTCCAAGGCCGCCTGGATGGCTTCAGGGGCATGGCCCGGAACGCGCACCATGGCCGGCACGCGATGCACGTCGGCCGCACGCACCATGGTCTCGATCATGTCGCGCGAGATCTGCGCATGTTCCCAGTCGATGCAGAGGAAATCGAGGCCGGACTGCGCCATCACTTCGACCGCGACGGGATGGGGAATGGCGACAAAGGAACCGACGGGGCTCGTCTTGCCGATGCATTTCTGACGGAACTCGCTCATGCCGATCCCCTTTTTCGCCGTGCTGGAATCCATATCCGCAAACCATCGCAAGGCGAAGCTATTTCATGCTTGAAATATTTTTGCGGGGCCGTAGCGTGCGATCTTCGCCGGGAGGTCGCCACATGAACAAACCACACCCCTTGCACGGCCCGAACAGACTGAAGCTCGGCGTCTTTTCGACCAATGCCGACGGCGGGCTTGCCATCACCGACGTGCCGGAACGCTGGACGGCGAGTTGGCAGGACAATCTGACCGCGGCGCAGATCGCCGATCGTGCCGGGCTGGAGTTCTTGTTGCCGATCGCGCGCTGGCGCGGCTTTGGCGGCCGCAACAAGGTGCGCGAATGGTCGTTCGAGACCTTCACCTGGGCGGCGGCACTTGCCATGGCCACCGAGCAGATCGGCCTGTTCATGACCGTGCATGTGCCGCTGGTCCATCCGCTCTACGCCGCCAAGGCGCTGGCGACGGTCGACCATATCAGCCAGGGCCGCGCGGGCTTGAACATCGTTTGCGGCTGGAACCCGAAGGAATTCGGCATGTTCGGCACGCCCCTGGTCGAAAAGGGCTACGACCAGGCGGCGGAATGGATCGAAATTCTCGAAAAGCTCTATACCTCGGCCGAGCCGCTCGACTATGAGGGCACTTATTACCGTCTCAAGGAAGCCGTCAGCCGGCCGGCCAGCCTGCAGGTTCCACGTCCGGTGACCATGAACGCCGCTTTCGGCGGGCCGGGACGAGATTTTGCCGCCGCAAGATGCGATTATCTGTTCACGACCTTTTCCGAAATGTCTGACGCCGGCAAGCACGTCGCCGACATCGGCGAGCGGGCCGACAAGGCGGGCCGCGACGTCGGAGTCTACACCGTGGCGCATGTCGTCTGCCGCCCGACGATGGAGGAGGCGCAGACCTACTATACCCGTTACGCCGTTGATATGGCCGACCATGACGCGGTCGATGCCCATATGGCGGGCAAGAAGGAATTCTCGCAATCGCACGACCCGCATGCCTATGACCGCTATCGGCAACGTTTCGCCGGCGGCGCCGGCACCTACCCGCTGATCGGAACGCCGGAAACGATCGCCGCCGACATGGCCGCCATTGCCGGGCACGGCTATCAGGGCATCGCGCTATCCTTCGTCAATTACACGCAGGAACTGCCCTATTTCTGCGATCACGTGCTGCCGATTTTGAGACAGGCGGGACTGCGCGAATAATTCATTCCTGGGAGAATCAATAGTTTATTCCGGGATGACGGCGGTAGCCTGGATCTCCACCTTGGCGCGGTCCTCGACCAGCGCCACCACCTGCATGGCGGCCATCGCCGGAAAATGCCGGCCGATCACCTCGCGATAGGCCTCGCCGATGCCCCTGAGGTTGGCGAGGTATTCGGCCTTGTCGGTGAAATACCAGGTCATCGAGGTGATGTGCTGCGGCCCCGCACCAGCTTCCGCGAGCACCGCGACGACGTTCTCGAGTGTCTGCCGCACCTGGCCAACAAAATCGTCGGTCTCGAACTGGCATTGCCCGTTCCAGCCGACCTGTCCGCCTACGAAGACGAGCTGCCCGCGTGCCGCGACGCCATTGGCGTAGCCGACAGGTTTTGCCCAGCCTTCCGGCTGCAGAATCGTGTGCATTCAAAACCTCCCGGTATTCAAAAAACCAATTTCCAAAATCGAATGCGCGTCAAATTTCTGCCATCACGCAGCGCCCATCACCTGCCGCGCAATCACCACTTTCTGCACGTCGGAAGCGCCCTCGTAGATGCGCAGCGCGCGGATCTCGCGATACAGGCTTTCGACGATGTGGCCTTTGCGGACACCGTCGCCGCCATGCAGCTGCACGGCCCTGTCGATCACCTCTTGCGCCTTGTCGGTGGCAAACAGCTTGGCCATCGCCGCCTCGCGGGTGACGCGGGGCGCGCCCTTGTCCTTGGTCCAGGCGGCGCGGTAGACCAGCAGGGCCGCCGCATCGACGTCCAGCGCCATGTCGGCGATATGGCCCTGCACCATCTGCAGTTCGCCCATCGGCGCGCCGAACAGTTTGCGCTCGGCCACGCGTTTGATGCTCTCGTCCAATGCACGGCGGGCAAAGCCAAGTGCCGCCGCACCGACCGTCGAGCGGAACACGTCGAGCACCGACATGGCGATGCGGAAGCCGTCGCCGGGCTTGCCGATCAGCGCCGCGGCGGGCAGGCGGACCTTGTCGAACGACAGCCGCGCCAGCGGATGCGGCGCGATCACTTCCAGGCGTTCGGCAATGCCAAGGCCCTTGGCGTCGCCAGGCACGAGGAAGGCGGAGAGCCCCCTGGCGCCCGGCGCCTCGCCGGTGCGGGCAAAGACGACATAGAGGTCCGCGATGCCGCCATTGGAGATCCAGGTTTTCTCACCGGACAGAATGTAGCTGTCGCCGTCGCGAGTCGCCGTCATCTCGGTGTTGGCGACGTCCGATCCCGAGCGCGGTTCCGACAGGGCAAAGGCGGAAATCGCCTTGCCGGCACGTGTCTTCGCAAGCCATTGCTGCTGTTGCGGCGTGCCGAACAGGCTGAGCGCGCCGGTGCCCAGCCCTTGCATGGCGAAGGCGAAATCGGCCAACCCGTCATGGCGGGCAAGCGTCTCGCGCGTGATGCACAAAGTTCGGACGTCGAGTGGCGCCGGATTGTCGGTGTCGAGCGCCGTCGGCTTCAGCCAGCCGTCCCGGCCGAGCTTCGCTACCAGCTCGCGGCAGGCGGCATCGACGTCATGGTGATCGACAGGGAGGTTTTTCGCGCACCATGCGTCCAGGCGTTCGGCCCACTCGCGATGGCGGTCTTCGAAGAACGGCCAGTTGAGGAAACTCTTGTCAGCCATCAATTCCCCTCGAACACCGGCTTTTCCTTGGCCACGAACGCTTTGTAGGCGCGCTCGAAGTCGCGGGTCTGCATGCAGATAGCTTGCGCCTGCGCTTCCGCTTCGATCGCCTGGTCGAGACCCATCGACCATTCCTGGTTGAGCTGTGTCTTGGTGATGCCATGGGCGAAGGTTGGGCCGGAGACGATACGCGCCGCCATGTCGAGTGCGTCGGCCTCCAGCGATGCGGCATCGACCAGCCGGTTGTAGAACCCCCAGCGCTCGCCTTCCGCCGCCGTCATGGTGCGGCCGGTGTAGAGAAGTTCGGCGGCGCGGCCCTGGCCGATGATGCGCGGCAGGATCGCGCAGGCGCCCATGTCGCAGCCGGCGAGGCCGACGCGGGTGAACAGGAATGCGGTCCTCGCTTCCGGCGTGGCGATGCGGATGTCGGAGCTCATCGCAATGATGGCGCCGGCACCGACCGCGACGCCGTCGACCGCCGCAATGATCGGCTTGCCGCAATTCAGCATCGCCTTGACGAAATCGCCGGTCATGCGGGTGAAGGCGAGAAGCTCTTTCATGTCCATCTTGACCAGCGGCCCGATGATGTCGTGGACATCGCCGCCGGAGCAGAAATTGCCGCCATTGGAGAGGAACACCACGGCGTCGACGTCGTCGGCGTAGACAAGGTCGCGGAATGTGTCGCGCAGCTCGGCATAGCTATCGAAGGTCAGCGGGTTCTTTCGCTCCGGCCGGTCGAGCCGGACCTTTGCGATCCTGCCTTCGACCTCCCAGAGGAAATGCTTCGGCTTGCGCCCGGCCATCCCGGTCATTCGCGTCCCTCCCAGTTGCTGCGGAACGAGGTCAGCATGCCGGTCAGCCGGCGCGCGTCGTCCTCGCTGACCTTGCCCAGCAATTCACCGATCCAGCCTTCATGCGCCGAGGCGATGGTGGCGAAGGCCTGCGTGCCTTCCTCGGTCAGCCGCACCATCGATGTGCGGCGGTCGCCATTGCGCCTCGCACGTGCCACCAGCCCTTCCGAGACGAGCCGGTCGACAATGCCCGTGACATTGCCGTTGGACACCAGCAGGAAGCGCGACAGGTCGCTCATCAGCATGCCCTCCGGCACCCGATAAAGGGCTGCCATCACATCGAAGCGCGGCAGCGTCGTATTGAAGTCCTTCTTCAGGCGCTCGCGCAGCTCGGCCTCGATCGTGCGCGAGGCACGCAGCAGCCTGATCCACAGACGCAAGCGGTCCTTGCCGAGTCCCGACGGCGCGGGCAGCGGGCCGGCTACCATGTTTCGCCTCCTGAGATGGAAATCGCCTGTCCGGTGATTGATTGGGCGGCGTCGCCACAGAGCCACAGCACGGCGGCGGCGACCTCCTGCGGCTGGATGAAGCGGCCCTGCGGATTGGTCGAGGCCAGGCTCGACCGCGCCTGCTCGACCGAGCGGCCGGTCTTCTCGATGATGCGCTGGATGGACTCTTCCAGCATTTCGGTCTCGACGAAGCCCGGGCACACGGCGTTGACGGTGACGCCCGATTTCGCGGTTTCGGCCGCCAGCGCCCGCATCAGGCCGACGACGCCATGCTTGGCTGCGACGTAAGGCGCGACATAGGCGTAGCCTTTCAGCCCTGCCGTGGAGGCGACGAACACGATCCGCCCCATCTTGCGCGCGGCCATCCCGGCCAGCGCCGGCTTCACCGTCAGGAAGGCGCCGGTCAAATTGACGTCGAGCGTCCGCTGCCAGTCGGCAAGCGTGGTCTTGTGCGCCGGCGTGCTGCCGGCCATGCCGGCATTGGCAACGACGATGTCGAACGGCCCGCGCGCGGCTTGTGCCCTCTCGTAAAGCGACGCCATCGCCGCCTCATCGGTGACGTCGGCGGCGATGCCGAAGATGCGGTCGTTTTCACCGGCCACCTTGGCGAGTTCCGCTTCCCGGCGGCCGCAGATGGTGACGTCGATGCCGGCACCGGCCAGCGCCAGCGAGATTGCCCGGCCAACGCCGGAACCGCCACCGGTGACGAGCGCGTGCTTGCCGGGGATCATCGTGGCGGCCGTCATACTTTCAGCCCCGCCGCCGCATCCCGCTCTGCCAGCCGGTAGAGCTGGTCGCGTCCCGGCAGATAGGGATCAGGCCATTTGACACCGCGGTCGCCGAGCGTGACCGCCGCATGCAGCGTCCAGTAGGGGTCGGCGAGATGCGGCCGGGCCAGCGCCACAAGATCGGCGCGGCCGGCCATCAGGATCGAGTTGACATGGTCCGGCTCGTAGATGTTGCCGACCGCCATCGTCGCCATGCCGACCTCGTTGCGGATGCGATCGGAAAACGGCGTCTGGAACATGCGGCCGTAGACCGGCTTCCCCAATGCCGAGGTCTGGCCGGCCGAGACGTCGCAAATGTCGACGCCGGCTTCGTGCAGCAGCCGCGCGATCTCGACCGCATCGGCCGGCGTCACGCCTTCGATGCCGACCCAGTCATTGGCCGAAATGCGCATCGAGATCGGCTTCTCCGCCGGCCAGGCGGCGCGCACCGCGCGGAAGATTTCCAGGGGATAGCGCATGCGGTTTTCCAGCGAACCGCCATACGCATCCGTGCGCCGGTTGGTAACCGGTGTGATGAAGGACGACAGGAGATAGCCGTGCGCGGCATGGATCTCGAGCATGTCGAAGCCGCAGCGATCTGCCATCTCAGCCGAGGCGACGAATTCGTCGCGCACTTTGTCCATGTCGGCGCGGTCCATCGCCTTCGGCACCTGATTCTGCGGCGACCACGCGACAGCCGAGGCCGCCATCACAGGCCAGTTGCCCGACACCAACGGCACGTCGGTGCCTTCCCAGCCGAGCCGGGTCGAACCCTTGGCGCCGGAATGGCCGATCTGGGCGCAGATCTTGGCCTCGGTCTCGATGTGGACGAAATCGACCAGCCGCCTCCACGCCACTTCATGTTCGGGCGCATAGAAGCCGGGACAGCCGGGCGTGATGCGCCCTTCCGGGCTGACGCAGGTCATCTCGATATAGATGAGCCCGGCGCCGCCCTTGGCCCGCTCGGCATAATGGGTGAAATGCCAGTCGGTAGGGCAGCCGTCGACGGCCTTGTACTGCGCCATCGGCGACACGACGACGCGGTTTTGCAGCCTCATGTCGCGCAGCTTGAACGGCGCGAACATCGGCGCGCGGCGCAGGCTGTTGCCGCCAGCGCCTGCCTGGCGCTGGAACCATTCTTCGGCGCCGCCCAGCCATTCCGCATCACGCAGCCGCAAATTCTCGTGGCTGATGCGCTGCGAGCGGGTCAAAAGCGAATAGTTGAACTGCACCGGATCGAGGCCAAGGTAGCGCTCGACCTCCTCGAACCATTCTAGCGAATTGCGCGCCGCCGATTGCAGCTTGAGCACCTCGGTGCGGCGTGCATCCTCGTATTTGCGGAACGCGGCGTCGAGGTCCGGCTCGGTTTCGACATACTCGGCCAGAGCCACGGCACTTTCCAGTGCGAGTTTGGTGCCAGAGCCGATCGAGAAATGGGCGGACGCCGCCGCATCGCCCATCAGGGCGAGATTCTTGTAGGACCAGCGCTCGCACAGTACGCGCGGGAAGTTGATCCATGCCGAGCCGCGGATGTGGTTGGCATTGGTCATCAGCGCGTGGCCGCCGAGATGTTTTTCGAAGATCCGCTCACAAACGGCGATCGATTCCTGCTGCGACATCGCACCGAAGCCGAAGGCAGCCCAGGTCTGTTCGCTGCACTCGACGATGAACGTCGCGGTGTCGCTGTCGAACTGGTAGGCGTGCGCCCACACCCAGCCATGCTCGGTCTTCTCGAAGATGAAGGTGAAGGCGTCGTCGAACTTCTGGTTGGTGCCGAGCCAGACGAACTTGCATTTGCGGGTGTCGATGTCGGGCTTGAAGATATCGACGAAAGTGTTGCGCGCCCTGGAGTTCAGGCCGTCGGCCGCGACGACCAGATCATGCGTTTCCATGTACGGTTTGGGATCGGCGATATCAGTCTCGAACATCAGCTTGACGCCGAGTTCTCGGGCGCGGCGCTGCAGCAAGACCAGCAGCCGCTTGCGGCCTATGCCGCAGAAACCGTGTCCGGTCGAAACGGTGCGCACGCCATCATGGATGACGGCGATGTCGTCCCAGTAGGCGAAATGCTTCTTGATCCAGACTGCGCTCACCGGATCGTTTTTCGACAGATTGTCGAGCGTCTCGGCCGACAGCACGACGCCCCAGCCGAACGTGTCGTCGGCGCGGTTGCGCTCGAACACCGTCACGTCGTGCGCGGCATCCCTGAGCTTCATCGAAATGGCAAAGTAGAGGCCGGCTGGTCCACCGCCGAGAACCGCAACCTTCATCTGTGCGATCTCCTCTTCGCTTGCTGTCTCGTGAGTATCGCGCCGGCGGCAAGATATTTCAAGCTTAAAGTTTTATGTCGAAATCATTGTGCGAACATCGGGCGGCGCGCTTGCGTGTCGTCCCGCAAGCGCGCAGCCGGCGGTCACTTTTCCGGATTCTTCGGGCTCCACAAAACGGTCTCGGCGCCCTTCTCATAGGCCATGCCATCGGGATAGCTGATCGCTTCCAGCTGCAGCCCCCACGGCGCCTGGAAATAGAGAATGGTCTGGCCAGCGGCCGGCCCTTCGGAAACCGGCAACGGCCCCATCCGCGTCTTGACGCCCTTGCCGTCGAGATAGGCTTTGGCGGCGGCGACATCGTCGACATAGAAGGCGATATGGAAGCCGCCTATGTCGCTGTTCTTCGGCGTCAGGTCTTTCTGGTCGGGCGCGGTGTATTTGAACAGCTCGATGTTCGACCCATAGCCGCAGCGGACCATGGTGATCTCTTCGATCACCGCCTTCGGATCGACGCCCAGCACGTCCTGCATGAACGTGCCCTTGTCGTCGGCGAACGGGCCGAACGACATCGCCTTCTTGCAGCCGACCACCTCGGTGAAGAAGTCGACCGCCTGCTTCATGTCGGGAACCGTGATGCCGGTGTGATCGTGCCCGCGCATGCCGGGGATCGAGCTGGCGGGGGCCATGCCGGCGCTGCCAAGGACAGCGGCGGCGAGCGTTGCGTTTCGAAGTATCCTCTTCATGTCAGTCCTCCTCCATTGGCGGGACTTGGGTCATTTGCCGGTCGCACGACCGAGGCCCGCTTTTCGGCGTGCGTGTGCATTCATGTCGGGGCTTTGATGGCGGCAGGGATGTCCAGCCAGCCCGCATCGATTTCAGGCAGCGGAATGGCTGCGATGAGGTCGCGCGTGTAGGCCTGCCGCGGGTTGTCGAACAAGGCGTCGGTGGCGCTCGCTTCGACGATCACGCCTTCGCGCATGACAATCACCTGCTTGCACAGCCGCCGGATGACCGACAAATCGTGGCTAATGAAAGCAACGGTCAGGCCCATCTCCGCCGCCAGCTTTTCCAGCAGGGTCAGGATCTGCGCCTGTGTCGACACGTCGAGGCCGGAGACGATCTCGTCGGCCAGCACGAATTTCGGTGACAGCGCCAGCGCGCGCGCGATGCCGACGCGCTGGCGCTGGCCTCCGGACAGTTCGTGGCGGTAGCGGCTGGCGAAGCTCTGCGGCAGGCCGACACGCTGCAGCGCTTCGGCGACGCGGGCTTTCAGGTTGTCGCCAAGGCCGTTCTGCTTCAGCGGTGCGGCGATGATGCTGGCAATGGTGCGGCGCGGGTTGAGCGACGACATCGGATCCTGGAAGATCATCTGCAAATTGCGGCGCAGTGGCCTGAGCTCCGCCTCAGGCAGATGGGTGATATCCAGGCCGTCGAAGCTGATGCTGCCGGCGCTGGGCTCCAAGAGGCGCACCAAAGCGCGGCCGAGCGTCGACTTGCCCGATCCGGATTCGCCGACGATGCCGGTAACCGAACCCCTCGGAAGATCGAAATCCAGGCCTTTGAGGATATCGGCCAGCGGCGCGCGGCCGATCAGCGGCTTGCGCGTCATGTCGGGCAAGGCTACGTTTAGCCCACGCACGGAAAACAGCGGCTCAGCCATGGGGTCGCTTCCAGGCCTGGTCGGCGGCAGCGATCTCTGAAGCAAGTCCGGCTAGCACCGCCTCGTCCACCGGCTTCAGCGAGGCGAAGGGGTCGGTGTAACGCGGCGTCGCGGCCATCAGCGCGCGTGTGTAGGGGTGCTGCGGGGCGGCGAAGAGAGCGGCCGTGTCTGCCTCCTCAACCACCTTGCCGGCATAGAGCACCGACACCTTCTGGCTGATTTTGGCGACGACGCCGAGATCATGAGTGACGAACAGGATCGCCGTGCCGTGTTCGCGCTGCAATTGCACGATCAGCCGCAGGATCTGCTTCTGCACGGTGACGTCGAGCGCCGTCGTCGGCTCGTCGGCGACGATCAGCCGCGGCTCGGCGGCGAAAGCGGCGGCGATCAGCACGCGCTGGCGCATGCCGCCGGACAACTCGTGCGGATAGCTTTTGAGCACGCGTTCGGGGTCGCGGATCTGCACCTCGTCGAGCAACTGGCGAATGCGGGTGTCGGCCTTTTGCCCGTTCCAGCCGAGGATGCGCACCAGCCGGTCGGTCATCTGCGAGCCGATGCGCCGTGACGGGTTGAGGGCGGTTAGCGGATCCTGCGGTATCAGTGCCGTGCGCGCGCCGATCAGCGTACGCCGTGCCTTGGGCGGAAGCTTGCCGAGGTCTTCGCCTTCAAGCCTTATGTCGCCCGCGACAACGCGCACGCTCGACGGCAGGACACCGAGCACCGCCTTGCCGATCATCGTCTTGCCGGCACCGCTCTCGCCGACCAGGGCGCGGACCTCGCCGGGCTGGACGGCAAGCGACACCGAGCGCAGCACGCGCTGGCCGTTCGGCAGCACGGCGCTTAGATCGCTGATGTCCAGACAGATGGCGCTCATCGCAGCACCGGATCGAAGCGCGTCTTCAGCGCCTCGCCGAACTGGCTGAACGACAGCACGGTGAGGATTAGCGTGATCAGCGGAAACACCAGCACCCACCAGGCCTGGTGGATAGACAGCCGGCCCTCGGCGATGATGCCGCCCCAGGTTGGATCGTCGGTCGAGATCGACAGATTGACGAAGGAGAGGATCGCCTCGACGATAACGGCGATGCCCATTTCCAGCGACAGCAGCGCGACGATCGACGGCACGACATTGGGCAGCACTTCGCGCAGCATGATGCCGATGCGGCCATAGCCGGCGATGCGGGCATTCTCGACATAGTCCATGCGTGACTGGCCCATGGTCTCGGCACGGATCACCCGGCAGAAACGCGTCCAGTCGATGATGGCGATGGCGAGGATGACGGAACTGAGACCAGTGCCGAGCACGGCAACCAGAAGGATGGCGAACAGCACCGGCGGAAACGCCATCCAGACATCGACGATGCGCGAGATGATGCGGTCGGCCCAGCCGCCGAAATAGCCAGCGACCAGCCCAAGCGTCGAGCCGACCATGCATGCGGCGATGGCCGCGGCGAAAGCGACGATGAAGGCGATGCGGCCGCCGAAGATCAGCCGGGACAGAAGATCGCGGCCGAGGCTGTCGGTGCCGAGCCAATAGCCGGGCTCGGCACCATTCATCCAGAACGGCGGCAGCCGCTCCAGCATCAGATCCTGCGCCAGCGGGTCTTGCGGCGCGACCAGCGGCGCAAAGATTGCTGCCAGAAGCGCCAGCATCAGCCAGCCGCCGGCCAACCACAAGCGCGGGGAGATACCACGCCTTGGAGTACGGCCCTCATCCATGGCGCAGCCTCGGATTAAGCAGGGCGTACATCATGTCGACGGCGAGGTTGATCAGCACGAACAGCAGCGCGAAGACCAGCACGATGCCCTGGATCAGCGGCAGGTCGCGGTTGATGACGGCATCGATCGCCATATTGCCGAGGCCTTCATAGGAAAACAGCCGTTCGACGATGACCGTGCCACCGATGAGGAAAGTGAACTGCACGCCGACCAGCGTCAGCGTCGGCAGGGCGGCATTCTTGAGCGCCTCGCGCAGGATGACCTGCGTTTCCGAAAACCCCTTCACCCGCGCCAGCACGACATAGTCGAGGTCGAGCACTTCCTTGAGCGACTGTTTCAACAGCTGCGAGATGATCGCCGCCAGGGGCAGCGCCAGCGCCACCGCCGGCATCAGCATGTGCTTCAGGAGATCCCAGGTGAGGTCGAGGCGCAGGCGAAGCAAGCTCTCGAACAGATAGAACTGGGTGACGAAGGGTAGGTCGAGCTGCGGCGACACCCGGCCGGAAATGTCGAAGATCGGCACCAGCACGCCGAACAGAAGGATTAGCACCAGGCCCCATAGGAAATCGGGAATGGAGAGTGCCGCGCCGCTGGCGATGTCGATGCCGGCCTCGACCGCCGTGCCGCGTTCGCGTGCGCCGATGACCGCCGTCGTGCCGCCGAGCGCCACCGCCATGATGAGCGCGACGATGGCGAGTTCCAGCGTCGCCGGCAGCCGGTTAAAGACAAGGCCGAGTACGTCTTGCCGCAGCGAGATCGAGGTGCCGAAATCGCCCCTGGCCACGCCGGACAGCCAGATGAAGAATTGCTGCACGATGGTCTTGTCGAGCCCATAGAGCGCGCGCAGCCGGGCGATGTCGGCATCCGTCGCGCCGGGCGGCAGCATCATGGCGATCGGATCGCCGGGCGCGACGCGGATCACGACAAAGACGACGACGGCCACGCCGAACAGCGTGATCAGCATCGTCAGAAGACGGATCAGGAATCTTTGCAGGAGCATTCTGGCGTAGGCCTAATGCGTTTCAGTGACTGGAACGAACAGCCCCCTCATCCGGCCGCTTCGCGGCCACCTTCTCCCCGAGGGGAGAAGAGGTCGCTGACGGCTGAGCCAGCTCTTCTCCCAGCGGGGAGAAGGTGGCCCGAAGGGCCGGATGAGGGGGCCTGCGCAAATTGGAAGGCACGCCGTCTTGCGACAGCGTGCCTCTCGCCTGTCTCAGGCCGGGGTCATCAGGGCCGGCAGCAGCGCGCCGGACACATGCTGCACCACATTGACGCTCTTGGCATGCACGATCGGCTGCGCATACTGCATCAGCGGCAGCACATAGGCCTGCTCGGCGATGTATTTGTCGACGGCCTTCCATCCGGCGATGCGCTTGGCCTCGTCCTTTTCGCCCCACAGCGGGTTGATCATGTCGATCAGGTCCTGGCTGTCCCACACCGAATGCGGGCTCGGGCCGTACATGGCAAAGCC
This sequence comes from Mesorhizobium sp. Root102, assembly GCF_001425625.1. Lineage (GTDB taxonomy): Bacteria > Pseudomonadota > Alphaproteobacteria > Rhizobiales > Rhizobiaceae > Mesorhizobium. Next base: position 17,396 of record NZ_LMCP01000009.1, read on the forward strand.
GGTCGAGGTGGTCGGATCGCCGATGGCATTGCCCCAGTTGTAGAAGGCGGCCGGCGCCAGCTTGTCGGCGGCGCGCAGCTCATAGTGCTTGGCGATCTCGTAGACCTCGATCGTCGCCTCGATGCCGACCTTGCGCCACATGCCGACGATCGCCTGGATCATCTCATAGTCCTTGGGCTTGAAGCCCTTGGTCGTCTGGATGGTGAACTTGACCGGCTTTTCCGGCGAATAGCCGGAGGCAGCGAGCAGTTCCTTCGCCTTTTCCGGATTGTGCTCGACCTTGATCGACGCATCGTAGGCCGCGTATTCCGGCGTTTCCAGCGTGTCGATCGGCTGGCCGTAGCCGCGCAGCAGGCGGTCGACCAGCAGCTTCTTGTCGATCGACATGACGGCTGCCTGGCGGACGTTCTTGTCCAGCATCGCCTCGATGTCGTTGAAGAAGATCATGCCGATGTCGGAGACGTTCTTGCACGAGCCGGCCAGCCCGTCCTTGGCGATCAGCCGGTCATACTCCTCATAGGGAATCTCCAGCGTCACCTGCGAGGAGCCGGATTCGATCTCAGCGACGCGGCTCGCCGCATCGGCGACGAACTTGATCGTCACATTCTCGAAGGCCGGCTTGCCGCCCCAATAGTTCGGGTTGGCCTTCAGCCGCAGGAAGGCGTTGCGCTCGAATTTCTCGACCATGTAGGGGCCAGTGCCGATCGGCGCCTTCTCGAAACCTTCGGCGCCGACCTTCTCGTAGTAGGCTTTCGGCATGATGTAGCCGGTCAGAAACGACATCCACTTGAAATAAACCGGGTCGAACTGCACCACGTCGCCGGTGATCTTGTTGCCGTCGATCTTGAAGTTGTTGACGTTCTTCCAGACGAACTGGATCGGGTTGCCGGTCTTCTCGTCACCCGCCCGCTGCAGCGACCAGACCACGTCCTCGGCAGTGAACGGCGAGCCGTCGTGCCAGGTCACGCCTTCGCGCACCGTCATCATGATCTTGGTGCGGTCGTCGTTCCAGCCCCATTCGGTGAGCAGGCCGTGGGCGAAGGACAGGTCGGGCTTCTGCGGGATGAACTGGTCGAACACCGACTGGTAGAGGCCCTGGATGGTCGGGTTGACAGCCGAAGGCCCGGTGGTCGGATCCCAGGACGGCAGGTTGACGTTGTAGGCGATGGTCAGTTCCCCGGCGGCCGCCTTGGCGATCTGCGGCAGGCCGACGGCGGCCACCCCGAGTGCCGCGGCACTGTATCCCAGCAATTCGCGTCTGTTGATTGTCATGGTCGTTCCCCTTGTTGGTTTTCTGTTTTCTGCGCGCGGCTTCGTCAGTTCATTGTTCAGGCTCTTGGGCAGCAGCGCCTTGCCCTCTTTCGCCTGCGTGAAATCTGGCTCTACCTCCCGCCAAGCTGTTGCGCGAGCATGTATCCGGAAGCCGCACCGGTGCCGGCGCCCGGCCATGTCGCGGCCCCCGTGAGATGAAGGTTACCGACCGGCGTGATCCAGCCGGCGTATCCGCGTGCCGGCCGGAACAAAAAGTTCTGCGTCAGATGATGGCTGCCGCAGACCTGGTCGCCACCGACGAGGTTCGGGTTTTCACGCTCGAGATCGATGGGTGAGAACACCGCCTGGCCGAGGATCTTCCTTCGCAGGCCGGGCGCATAGGTCTCGATGATGTCGAGGGCGCGGTCGGCGTAGAGCTCCTTGACCTTGTCCCAATGCCCTGGGGCGATCTTGCCAGTGGCATCGCCTGTGATTTCGGCGGGCAGCATGCGCACCTGCACCCACAGCACATGCTTGCCTGCGGGCGCCCGCGACGGGTCGATCGCTGTCGGCTGGCCGACGACCAGCACCGGCTCGTCCGGCAACATCCCCGCCATCGCTTGCTGATAGGTGCGCGACATGGCATCGAGCGACGGCGACAGATGCACATAGGCGAATTGTCGAAGCTCCGCTCCGGCGCGCCAGTCGGGCAGATCATCCAGCGCCAGATGGATCATCATCGTGCCGGGCGCGTGGCGGAATTTTTGCATCGCCGTGTCGAAGCCGGCGTCACCCGAACCATTGGGCAGCAGTTTGCCGGTCAGCGCCTTGGGCGCGACGCCGGCAATGACCGCCCTGGTGGCGGTATGCGTCTCACCGGAAGCAAGCCGCACGCCGGTCGCCTTGCCGGCGGAAACGATGATCTCGGCCACTTCGGCATCGGTGACGATCTTGCCGCCGGCTGACGTGACCATGCCCGACAGGGCGCGGATGATGGTGTCGGCGCCCCCCTTGCCCAGCACCATGCCGAAACTCTGGTTGGCCATCGATTCCAGATAGGGGAACACGGCACCGCCGGCGATGTCGGGGGCGAAGTCGAGATGCATGCCCCAGGTAGCGAGCGTTGCCCGCACATGCGGCGACTCGAAAGTTTGCTCCAGCCAGACGCGGGGTGAGGACAGCAGCAGTTGGCCGGTATCGAGCGCGCCGGCAATACCCTTCTTGCGCCACAGGTTCCACGCGATGCCGGCAAGCGCGCGGGCGCTCATCGGCGAACCCAGCAGCCGGAACAGATGCTCGGCCTCCGCCGGAAAGGCGGCGACCAGTCCGCGCCATGTCGCGGCGTCAGTGGCGGAGAAGGCGGCCATGCGCGCGGCGGTCTTTTCCAGATCGTTGCTGACGCCGAACCAGCGCCCGTCCGGAAAGGCGCTGGCGAAACAGTCGGCGACCGGGGCGAATTCCAGTCCCTGTGCTTTCAATTCATTTGCATATTTCTGGTGGAAGGCCGAGCCGGCAAACAGGCTCAGATTCATCGCGCCGAAATCGTGGCGGAAGCCGGGAAGGGTGAATTCGCGCGTCTGGACGGCGCCGCCGACTGTTGCGCTGCGCTCGAAAATCCCGGTTTTCCAACCTTTGAGCGCCAAATGCGCGGCGCATGCCAGACTGTTGTGGCCCGCCCCGACAAAGATGGCGTCGAACTCGCTCACGCCCCGTTCCCATTTCCTTTATGCTTAAAGATAATTGCAGATGCATATGTTTTCGTCTAGTAGGATATTAAGGGCCGAGACGAGCCTTGATCATCATCACGAAAGAGGGAACAGAGACCATGGACACGCAAAAACTCCTCGGCGAAGTCGCCGGCCAGCTTCTTTCCGGCGCCATCAAGGTGGTCGACCTGTCGGCGCCGCTCGGGCCTGACACGCCACTGATCAAGCTGCCGCCAGAGCTTGCCGTCGACACGCCCAAGGTCGAGATCCATAACATCTCCCGTTACGACAAGAACGGTCCGTGGTGGGCTTGGAACTGGCTGAAGCTCGGCGAGCATTCGGGCACGCATTTCGATGCGCCGCAGCACTGGATCAGCGGCAAGGATTATCCGGACGGCGCCACCGACACCATTCCGGCGCAAAACTTCGTCGGCCCGGTCAATGTCATCGACTGCTCGAAGGAAGCCGCCGCGGATCCCGATTTCCTGCTCACCGTCGACCACATCAAGGCATGGGAAGCCAAGCACGGCGCCATCAATGCCGGCGAGTGGGTGGTGATGCGCACCGACTGGTACAAGCGCAACGGTTCGGAAGCCGAGTTCCTCAATGCCAACGAGACCGGCCCGCACACCCCTGGACCGACGGCCGAAGCCATCCAGTTCCTGATCAGCAAGGATATCAAGGGCTGGGGCAGCGAGACGATCGGCACCGATGCCGGCAAGGCAGGCGGCATGGAGCCGCCATTCCCGGCGCACACGCTGATGCACAAGGCCAACCGCTACGGTCTTGCCAGCCTCTGCAACCTCGACCAGTTGCCGCCAAAGGGCGCCATCCTGATCGCGGCGCCGCTCAAGATCGAACACGGCACCGGCAGCCCGATCCGCGCGCTGGCGCTGGTTTCGAAGGGCTAGGCGAAAGCACGCTGAAGTGAGCCAAACGGATCACATCATCGTCGGCAGCGGCATCAACGCGCTGGTCTGCGCGGCGATGCTCGGCGGCAAGGGCGCCAAGGTGCTCGTCCTCGAGCGCAACGACCGCATCGGCGGTTGCATGCGCACCGAGGAGATCACCGCGCCCGGCTTCATCCATGATGTGATGGCCACGACCTTCGTGCTGTTCATCACCTCGCCGGCCTTTGCGGCGCTGGGCGCCGACCTGGCGCGGCATGGGCTGGAGTTCTGCCACACCGGCACGCCGACCGGCGTGCTGCGGCCGGACGGTAGCCATGCAGTGCTCAGCACCGACCGCGCCGCAAACGTCGCGGCGCTCAATGCGATCGCGGCAGGCGACGGCGACCGGCACGCGGAGGATGTCGGCGGCATCGAGCGCAATGCCGGCCTGCTGTTCGGCCTTCTCGGCGGCAGCCTGTGGTCGTATCCGACGGCGAAGCTGCTGGGCGGTGATGCCTGGCGGCGCGGCCCGCGTGGCCTTGCCGCCTTTCTCGGCGAGGCACTGGTGCCGGCGCGCGGCTGGCTGGAAAACACCTACCAGTCCGAAACCATCCGTGCGCTGTGGGCGCCCTGGGTGCTGCATGCCGGCCTTGGGCCGGAAGATGCTTTCTCCGGCCAGATCGCCAAGGTCATCGCTTTCGCGCTCGAGGCGGCCGGCGCACCGATCGTCAAGGGCGGGGCGAAGAACCTGCTGGCAGCCTTCGAGGCGCTCATCACCGAGCGCGGCGGTGTTATCTCCACCGAAGCGGACGTTGCCTCCATCATCCTGACTGGGGGCCGCGCCACCGGCGTGCGGCTGGCCTCGGGCGAAACGGTCCATGCCAAGAAGAGCGTCATCTGCTCGGTGACGCCGACGCAGCTCTACGGCCGGTTGCTCGGTAGCGAGGCTCCCAAAGCCGACGTTGAGGCAACGCAGAAATACCGTTACGGCAAAGGCAATTTCCAGATCCACTACGCCTTGGACAAGCCGCCGGCATGGCGCGGCGAAGGCCTGGATAAGGTGGCACTGCTACACCTGACGCCCGGGCTCGACGGCGTATCGAAAGCCTGCAACGAAGCGGCGCGCGGCATGCTGCCGGAGGTGCCGACCATCTGCGTCGGCCAGCCGCATGCGCTCGATCCGTCGCGCTGCCCTGAAGGCAAGGCGATCCTGTGGCTGCAACTGCCCGAGGCACCTCGCCACATCAAGGGCGATGCCGCCGGCACGCTGCAGGCGCCGGCTGACGGGCAATGGACAGACACGCTGCGCGAAGCCTATGCGGATCGTGTCGAGGCCATCCTTGCCGGCCATATCGATGGTTTCAAGGACAGCGTCATCGCACGCCGCGCCTATTCCCCGGCCGATCTGGAGGCAATGAACATCAATCTGGTCGGCGGTGACCCCTACGGCGGTTCCTCGACCATCGACCAGTCGTTCCTGTGGCGGCCGCTCAAGACCAGCCGCAACCACCAGACTGGTATCAAGAACCTCTACCATATCGGCGCCTCGACCCATCCGGGTGCGGGCCTTGGCGGCGGCTCCGGCTTTCTCCTGGCGGGGAGACTGTGATGGAGCAGAAGGTTGCCGAAAAGCGCCAGCGCATTTCGACCCTGGGGCAGATCGGCCTGCAGCAATTCGCGCCCTATCTGATGAACCGCATCATGGGCCGCTACAACGCCACCTTGCGCGATGATTTCCGCAAGCAGGGCCTGACCATCCCGCAGGTTCGCACGCTGGCCGTCCTGTCGGTCACCGACGGCATCACCGTCAACGACCTCTCGGTCTATACGGTCATCGAGCAGTCGACCTTGAGCCGGACGCTCGACTCGCTGGAGGGCCAGGGTCTTGTGCGGCGCGAGCAAGGTGTCACCGACAGCCGCATCCGCCACGTGTTCCTGACCGATGACGGCCGCGCCGAGTTCACCCGCGCCTGGCCAGCCATGCATGACGCGTTCGAGGCGATGTTCGACGACGTCGACGATGCCGAATACGTGGCGCTGATCGCGACACTGCAGAAGATGCTCAAGAACATTCGCAAGCACGACATCTAGACCTACGCGCCGCCAGTGCCAGGCGACAATAGGCCGGCGGCAACGGAAGGATTGAAGAAATGGCCGAACGTTCTTTTGCCAAGGAAGTCGAAAAGCTCAGGCTCGGCGCCGGCGAGGAATTTGCCGGCGAAGGCATCCTCGCCATCACCAAGGCGCTGCTGCAATGCGGCGTCGGCTATGTCGGCGGCTATCAGGGCGCGCCGATCAGCCACCTGATGGACGTGCTGGCCGACGCGCAGGACATTCTGGGCGAGCTCGGCGTGCATTTCGAGGCCAGTGCCTCGGAAGCCACCGCCACCGCCATGCTGGCCGCTTCGGTGCATTACCCGATCCGTGGTGCGGCGACCTTCAAGTCGACCGTCGGCACCAATGTCGCCTCCGATGCGTTGGCCAATCTCGCTTCCGGCGGCGTCACCGGCGGTGCGCTGATCATCGTCGGCGAGGACTATGGCGAGGGCTCCTCGATCATGCAGGAGCGCAGCCATGCCTTCGCCATGAAAAGCCAGGTCTGGCTGCTCGATCCGCGCCCCAATCTGCCCTCGATCGTCAAGGCGGTGGAGGACGGCTTCGAGCTGTCGGAGATTTCCAACACGCCGGTCATGCTCCAGGTCCGCATCCGCTGCTGCCACGTTCACGGCCATTTCATCGCCAAGGACAACAAGCGGCCGCCCATGACGGTCGCCGATGCGCTTGACGCGCCGCGCCGCGACACCGGCCGCATCGTGCTGCCACCCGCCTCCTTCCTGCACGAGAAGGAGAAGGTGCAGAAGCGCTGGCCGGCGGCGGTGGACTTCATCCGCAAGAACAAGATCAATGAGTTCTTCGGATCGGATCATGGTTCGGTCGGCATCGTCATGCAGGGCGGCATGTACAATTCGGTCATCCGCGCGCTGCAGCGGCTCGGCCTTGCCGACACCTATGGCGACACCGACGTGCCGCTCTATGTACTCAACGCCGTCTATCCCTTGATCGATGACGAGTTCCTGTCTTTCTGCGAGGGCAAGCAGTCGGTGCTCGTCGTCGAGGAAGGCCAGCCCAACTACATCGAGCAGGCGTTCGCTTCGATGCTGCACAAGGCCGGGCGTGGCACCAGGCTGGTCGGCAAGGAGCATTTGCCCATGGCCGGCGAATACACCGGCCAGGTCATGCTCGACGGCATCGGCGCCTTCCTGCGCGCCGAGGCGCCGCATCTGCTGCCGGGCGAGGTGCGTGCCCCCAACAAGATCGGCGACGGCGTCGACGCAGCCGACCTGATCAATGTCGTGCCGGGCCGTCCGCCGGGCTTCTGCATCGGCTGCCCGGAACGGCCGATCTTTGCCGCGACAAAACTGGTCGAACAGGAGCTCGGCAAGCATCACATCGCCTCCGACATCGGCTGCCATCTGTTCTCGATCATGCCGCCTTTCGAACTCGGCGCCACCACCATGGGCTACGGGCTAGGGCCGGCTTCGGCCTCAGCGTTCAATTCGCCCGACGCCAAACGCCGCTCGATCTCCTTTGTCGGCGACGGCGGCTTCTGGCACAACGGCCTGACCTCTTCGATTGGCAATGCGGTGTTCAACAAGAACGACGGCGTTATTGTCATCGTCGACAATTTCTATTCGGCAGCGACCGGCGGACAGGACATCCTGTCGTCCCGCGCCGGCAACAAGACCAAGTCGACGAAGCATCCGATCACCGAGGCGGTCAAAGGCATGGGCGTCAAATGGCTGCGCCATGTCGACCGCACCTATGACGTCACCAAGATGCAGGACACGTTGCGCGAGGCGCTGACGACGGAAGAAAAGGGGCCGAAGGTCATCGTCGCATCCTCCGAATGCATGCTCAACCGGCAGCGCCGCGAAAAGCCGTTGGTCGACAAGGCAATCAAGGGCGGCGAGCGCGTGGTGAAACCGAAGTTCGGTGTCGACGAGGACATCTGCACCGGCGACCATGCCTGCATGCGTCTCTCCGGCTGCCCATCGCTGTCGGTGAAGTCAACAGACGATCCGCTGCGCGACGATCCGGTGGCGCATATCGACCAGAGCTGCGTCGGCTGCGGCAATTGCGGCGAGGTTGCCGATGCGGCGGTGCTGTGTCCGTCCTTCTACCGCGCCGATGTCGTGCACAATCCGAGCCGCTGGGACCGTTTCCTGGAATCCACGCGCCGCGCCGCCATCAGCCTGTTGCAGCGCCGCCGCGAAAGCCGGCGCCTGACCTTCGCCGATGCTTGACGCTGTCCCGCCATTTCGCCCGGGGGCCGGGGCCGAGGGTGACGAGCGCGTCATCAAGCTTGCCGTGCTGGCGGTCGGCGGCCAGGGCGGCGGCGTGCTGGCCGACTGGATCACCGATGTCGCCGAGCGCAACGGCTTTGTCGCGCAATCGACCTCGGTCGCCGGCGTCGCCCAGCGCACCGGCGCTACCATCTACTATGTCGAGATGGCCCGCGACACCGGCCGGCTGCCGGTCTTCGCATTGTCGCCCTCGCAGGGCGATGTCGACATCCTGATCGCCGCTGAACTGATGGAAGCCGGCCGCGCCATCATCCGCGGCTTCGTCACGCCTGAGCGCACCACGCTGATCGCCTCGTCGCACCGCATCGCCGCCGTGTCGGAAAAAATCGAACCGGGCGATGGCCGGGCCTCGTCGTCCAAGGTGCATGCTACGGCGGAGGCCGCTTCGAAGCGATTCATCGCCTTCGACATGGAAAAGATCGCCGCCGACAACGGCTCGATGATCTCGGCCAGCCTGCTTGGCGCACTGGCGGGGTCCGACGCGCTGCCGTTCACCCGCGAGAGCTATGAGCAGGCGATCGGTGCCGGCGGCCGGGGCGTCAAGGCCAGCCTCGCCGCCTTCGGCGCTGCGTTTGACCGCGCGCGCGGCACGGCAGCACCGGCGCTGAAGCCGGCCGAGCCCGTGATTGTCGAATCTGCCTTGGGCACAGGAAAAGTGAGTGGCCCGCAAAACCTGCTGCAAGGCTGGCAGGCTTTGGTCGCCCGCATCGACCTGTTGCCAATGGCTGTGCGCGACATGGCGCTCAGGGGCCTGAGAAAGGTCGTCGACTATCAGGATATCGCCTACGGGCGCGAGTATTTCGACCGGCTGGACAAGGCGGTCGCGCTGGACGAGCCGGATCGCGACTATAACCTGTCGATCGCCGCCGCAAAGCATCTGGCCAACGCGCTGTGCTACGACGATATGATCCGCGTCGCCGATCTCAAGACACGCTCGACGCGTGACAAACGCGTGCGCCGCGAGGTCGGCGTCAGGGAAGGCTCGATCCTGCAGGTGACCGAATATTTCCATCCGCGCATCGAGGAATTCTGCGGCACGCTGCCGGCGGGTCTGGGCAGCTACATCGAAAGCCGGCCGAAGCTCGCCGCCTTTCTCGACCGCCGCATCAACCACGGCCGCCGCATCCGCACCGACAGTTTTGCCGGCTTTGCAGCACTCTGGTTCATCGGCGGCCTGCGCCGCTGGCGCCGCAGCCTGCTGCGCCACAAGGTCGAGATCGCGCATCTCGATCGCTGGTACGCGCTGGCTCTCGACCATGTGCCCCAGGATTATGCGCTGGCTGTCGAGATCCTCAATTGCCGACGGCTGATCAAGGGCTACAGCGACACCCATGTTCGTGCGCAGTCCAAATTCGACCGCGTGCTGTCGGCGCTCGATCTGGTCAAGGGCCGCGCCGACGCCGCCGACTGGATCCGCCGCCTGCGCGAGATGGCGCTGAAGGACGAGAACGGCGACATGCTCGACGGCGCGCTGAAGACTGTGGCGACGCTGGGGCCGGATCCACTCGGCTGAGATATCTAGCGGCGGCAACGGATTGAAGCGCCGCAAGCGCATGCAGCGGCCCGGCTTTAGGGAACAGATGCAGCAGGCCTGAATCGACGCGCCGGCGCAGATGTGCGCCGAGTCGGCCCGGCCGCTAGTCGGATTGGTCGGCCGCAACCAGTTGTTCAGGCTTGAACCCGGCATGTTGCGGGGTCCACACCTCGCCCTCGCGATTGAACCAGTGGCACAGATACATGCCCGAGGCCGCGCCATCGCTGACCGTCATCCTGGGGCCTCCGGATTTCAGCTTGACGACGTCTCCGGTCTTGAAATTGTTGGGCATTTTTGACCTCCCATGCTGAGCCACGAGTTTCACATCAAACCGGGGTCCCGACAATGGCAGATGTGCTTCGCCGGCATCGCAATCCTTTGCACCAGCAGTGCATCCCTCGAGCGCATCGCGGCGGTCCGTTCTATCTCTTCGGTCTTAACCTTTCCGTAAATATTTGGCCTCTACTTGGACAGCGATGGCCTCGTGGCGGAGCGGCTACGCTGGAGACGGCAAATCTCTGAAGCCTCGGTTCGATCCCGAGGCGAGGCCTCCACTCAATCCCCCTGCACATTCTATGCGTTCCGGAAATTTGGAAGTGACGGCCGCAGGCGCAAGGTTCAGGCACGCCTTGTCCAATATGCCTTTTGGACCATCTATGACCCATGGTCTCAGGCGTCGCAAATTTTCAGCATGATCTGTTCGGCTTAACCACGGCGTTTCCGGACGGTTTCCGTTACCTGTCGGACCTTATTACGCGCGATGACGAGTCCTTTCTGGTCGGCGAGCTTCAGGAACTAACATTCGAACCGTTCGATTTCCACGGTCATCTCGCCAATCGCCACGTCGCCAGCTTCGGAGCGCGTTACGACTATCAGCAACGCCAAGTGGTCGAGGCGCCCCCAATACCGGATTTTCTGCTGCCGCTTCGACAAAAGGTCGCTGCGTTTGCAGGCATTCCGGAACAGGACTTCGCCCAGGTCCTGATCAATGAATATCGACCTGGCGCCGGCATTGGCTGGCATCGCGACAAACCGCACTATGAGTCGATTGCGGGCGTTTCGCTCTTGGCGCCATGCGATTTCAGGCTGCGCCGCAAGAATGGCGAGAAGTGGGATCGCCAGACCATTACGGTCGAGCCGCGATCGGCCTATCTCATATCAGGTCCGGCGCGCAGCGAATGGGAACACAGCATTCCGCCTTTGGCCGAGCATCGCTACTCAATCACGCTCCGGACATTGCGGGTATGGGGCGGTGAGACTGGGCGTTGAGGTCGGCAAGCGTTACCGAATGGTTGATCGGCGATGTGCCGTGTCAATCGGCAATCTTGCCCAATGTGTCGGCGACGACCGCGCCGCGCTTTCCCATGGGCAGCGCCGCGCCTGTGGTCGAGTCGATGGCCGTCTGATGCTCCATTTCGGCGTTGATGGCGGCGCCGGCGATGAGGATGATGACTGAAATCCATGTCCACATCATCAAGCCGACAACCGCGCCAAGCGACCCGTAGGTGGCGTTGTAGTTGGCGAAATGCTGAAGATAGAACGAGAACAGCCACGATGCCACGATCCACACCGCTGTCGCAATCAAAGCTCCCCAACTCAGCCATCGCCATTTCGCATGCTCCCGGCTTGGCCCGAAGCGATAGAGCAGGGAAATGCCGGTCAGCATGGCACCTATCAGGACCGGCCAGCGAGAGACCGCAACCAACGTTTCCATCCAGGCATCAAGGTAGAAATAGCGCAACAATGTCGGGACAACGCCGACCGTCAGCAACAGCACAATGCCGATCAGCAAGGCGCCCACCGTGAACAGGATCGACATCAGGTTGAGGGTGATGAAGCTGCGTTTCTCGCGCTCCTCATAGGCGATGTTCATCGCATCGAAGAGCGCCTTCATGCCGCTGTTGGCGCTCCAAAGCGCGATGCCGAGGCCGATGAAGAAGCCTGTTCCGAGAGCGCCCGGTTTCTGTCTGGCCAGGGCCTGCAACTGGTCTCGAATGAGATCCAATCCACCTGACGGCAGCAATCCGCCTAGATAGGCGACGTGGTCCGCGACTGTGACCGGGTCCGCGACAAAACCATAGATTGAAATGAATGCGGCCAGCGCCGGAAACAGTGCCAGCAAAAGGTAGAAGGACGCGCCGGCCGCCACCAGCAGAACCCGGTCCTTGTTGAATTCTTCCCACAAGCGCCAGAAGATATCCTTCCAGCCGAGCGCCGGGATCTGCGACGGCCAGGCTGCTTCGCGCCCGCGATCTCCACGCTCAGACCGAAGACTGGCCTTGCTGCCTTCTGTCGTCGATGCCGCGCGATTGGCCGCTTCTGCATCGATCAATGAGGATGGCTTGCCGCTCGCCTGCTGGCTTCGTTCCGCTTTCGACGCCATCGGGCGCGCCTTACTCAGCGCCACGTTCGGCCAGGATGCCCGCTTCATGGGTCGAACCAATCTGCCGGATCTTGGCGCCTTTGCGTAGACGCACTTTGACCGGTGTGTCGAACACTAAGTCTTCCATAGCCCGCCTCCATGTCCCCGAACCGATGTCCGAAGCGTGCCCGATAACGCGGGGGCAGGGCACCCTGTTCCCGCGATCCCGCATCAAGGGTCGCCGACGGTTGAACAGCATGCGGAGTGAGAAAGATTTCTCGCCGAACTCGTGCATCTTTTGGCAATGAAGGGCGTTGGAAGGTGATCCCCATCAAACGGTGAGTCCCATGAAGGCGTTGACCAAGGACGATCTGAAAGCAGAAGCGGAACTGTCGGAGGATGCAGACCTCATCGTCAATCGAGCCGCCCATTTTGTTGGAGATTGGATTGAGGAGCATGTGATCGAGAAACCGACCATCGTGCCGGTTGGTGTCGACGCCGCTGAAGAACTCGCCAGCCAGTGCATCGCGGATGCGGAAGAAGAAGGCATTGCCGCGGAAGATATTCAGGATGAAGTCGGCGACCTCACGGAATATATCGCCGAAGCAATCGTCGAGGAAGGCGGTTCGATGGCGCCTATAGATGTCCAAAAGGGCAGGGGGCGTGACAGCAGGCACTACTCGGAGCGCGGCATGCTCAACGCTAAGGACGGTCGAAGACACAGGTGAAGTTGTTGGTGCCGCTTGCGTGACTCGAACACGCGACCCCCGCATTACGAATGCGGTGCTCTACCAACTGAGCTAAAGCGGCCCGGGAGGCCGAGGCCTCCAAGATGCGGGGGTGATAGACGCAACCGGCCGCGAATTCAAGATGCGACTTGGCAATTCATGCGAGGATGTCGTGCCGCCGTCGAAAGCCGGCCTCCGCGTTGTTTGCCAATCGGTCGCGACGTGACATCACGGCGTGGCGTGCACCTTCCTGCGCGCGAAAATCGATGAAAATGCTGATTTTGTTGCCGGAACGGCGCCGGCATGGACTTTGGACACCTCTCCAAGGCAGAATGCGCCGCTCGCCCGTTGATTGATTGGCCGCCTGCGGCTAACGATCACGGCAAGGTTGGCGAACGGACAGAGGGACCCGCTTGGACGCGATCGAAAAAGCGATCCGGAACGCCTTGGAGAGAGGCAATGCCGAGGACCGCGCGTTCCGCGAACGGGTCTATCGATCGGCGTTTGCCGCGCTCGACCGCGCGCTCCAGGCCAATCCCGGCGTGACCGTGGAAGTCGCCATCAAGCGCCGCAAGGCGATCCAGGCGAAAATCACCGAAATCGAATCCGAGTTCCTGCCGGCGGTGCCGGATGTCGGCCCGCAAGGCGATGCACCGGCGGTCGAGCTTGGGGCTGGCGCGGCGCCCGCGGTCGAGACCGGCCAAAAGGCACCGTCACCCGCCGTCGATGGCCCCGCGCAATCCGCTTCCGATGCGCCACGCTCGCGCGTGCTGCCCGTCGTTCCCGACATCATGCCGGACGCCGCTCTTCCCGACGCTCCGGCCATCGACATGTCGGCTCCGGCCTCGGCCGGCGCGGCGACGGAAGTGGCGCCCGATCGCGATGAACGGCGCATTCGAGGGCGTCGCTTGCCGCTGACCGCCATCTTCCTGACCGTGACGCTGCTTGCCGCTGTCGGCATTGGCCTGTTCTTCGCCGTGCAGACGGGCGTGTTCAAGACACAGGCGCAGCTCGATACCGCCCCGCCGCAAGCGCCACCGACCGTCGACGACGACGATTTCGCACCGGCCGACGGGGGCCCGGCAAAGCCCGGTGCCGCGGACCAGGCGCGCGACTGGATCAACGTGTTTTCGCCGGCCGATGCGTCGCATGTCAGCGCCCCGTCGGACGCCAAGGCTGAGGTGATGAAGGACGATACCGGTTCGTTCCTGCGCATCCGTTCCGGCGCCTCCGGTTCGGCGATCAGCTTCGATGTCGGACAAGGCGTGCTGGAGAAGCTCGCCGGCAAACATGCCGTGTTCGACATCATCGCCCGCTCCGAAGAAGGCAAGGAGACGCAGATTTCCGTCGACTGCAATTTCGGCGAACTGGGCGACTGCGGCCGCAAGCGCTATGCGGTCGGCCAGCAGCAGAACGAATATCTGTTCGACGTCCAGTTTCCCGACAAGCGTCCGGGTTCGGCCGGCACGATCGCGATCAATTCCGACTTCGACAAGCAGGGTAAGGCCGCCGACATCTACGAGATTCGCGTCTCCGTAGAGCCTTAAGAGCGCCGGACAGGACTAGCGGTCGAGCAGCGCCTGCAGCGTCTCGATGCGGTCGGCCTCGTTGGCCGGCTTGTCCCAGCGCAGCCGCGAAATGCGGGGAAAGCGCATGGCGACGCCTGATTTGTGCCGGGTCGAGCGGTTGAGCCCTTCGAAGGCCACTTCCAGCACCAGGCCGTTGTCGCGGTCGGCCCGTACCGAGCGCACCGGGCCGAAGCGCTCGACGGTGTTGTCGCGGACATATTTGTCGATCTGCTTCAGCTCCTCGTCGGTGAAGCCGAAATAGGCCTTGCCGACCGGCACCAGTTCCTCCTCGCCTTCCCCGCCCGACCAGACGCCGAACGTGTAATCCGAATAGAAGCTGGAGCGCTTGCCATGGCCGCGCTGCGCATACATCAGCACCGCGTCCACCGTGTGCGGATCGCGTTTCCACTTGAACCACGGGCCCTTCGGCCGGCCGGCGACATAAGCTGAGTCCCAGCGCTTCAGCATCACACCTTCGATGATCGGGTGCGGCGGTGCCCGCCGCAGCTCCTCCAGCGCCTGCCAGTCTGTGAAATCGACGAAGGGCGACAGATCGAAACGACTCGGGTCGAGCGTCCCGGCGAAGCTTTCGAGGCGGCCGCGCCGCTCGCGAAACGGCAGCGCGCGCAAATCCTCGTCGCCGATCTGCAGCAGATCGTAGCAGCGCATGAAGGCCGGATACCGCTGCTGCATCTTCGGCGTCACCGTCTTGCGGTTCAGTCGCTGCTGCAGATCCGAGAACGTTCCCGTTGCCTCCTGGGGATCGCCGACCAGCAACTCGCCGTCCAGTGTCGCGGAAAAATGCATGGCGTCGGCGAGGTCCGGAAAGGCGCCGGAGACATCGTCGCCGGTGCGCGAATAGAGCCGGCGGATACCGCCTTCGGCCACCGCCTGGACGCGGATGCCGTCCCATTTCCATTCGGCCGCATAATCCGCCGGATCGAGCTTTTCGAGATCACCGTCACCGACCGGGTTCGACAGCATCACCGGGCGAAACAACGCCATCGCCGTATTCCTGGGCTTTTCGGCCTTGCCTTCCAGCCACGCGAACAGTGTCGTGTAGGGCGGCGACAGCCCGTGCCAGAGCTCCTCGATCTCGCTGACATCGACGGCGCCGAAATCCGCCAGCGCCTGTTTGGCCAGCCGCGCCGACACGCCGATGCGCAGGCCGCCGGTGACCAGCTTGATGATGGCAAAGCGCGCCGAGATGCCGGCGCTGTCGAGCAGCCCTGCCAGCACCTTGGGGCCGTCGGACCGGCTAGCCGCCTGCAGTTTGGCGACGACCTCGCCAAGCGTGGGCTCGCGGTTCGGGATGTTTCCGGGCGTTTGCGGCCAGACCAGCGACACCGTTTCGGCAAGATCGCCGACATAGTCGTAGGAATAGCCGAACAGCACCGGATCCATGCGCTCGGTGACCAGCGTGCGCAGCATCGCGGGCTTGACCGCGGCGATGTTGAGATCGCCGGTGATGGCGGCCAGCGCCAGCCCGCGGTCGGGATCCTCCACAGTGCGGAAATAGTCGGTCAGCAAGGTCAGCTTGCCGTTGCGCGACGGCGTCAGGACAAGACGGTCGAGAAGTTCGGCGAAGCGGTTCATGCCCTCAATCGCCCTCGTCCTCGTAGCCGACCAGGTGCAGCGGTCGCGCCGCGATGCCTTCGAGTTCGCACCAGCGAACCAGCGCTTCCTCGCGGCCATGCGTCACCCAGATTTCCTCGGCTCCGGTCTCCTTGATGGTGGCGGTCAGCTCGTCCCAGTCGGCATGGTCCGAGATGATCAGCGGCAATTCGACACCGCCTTGCTTGGCGCGCTGGCGAATGCGCATCCAGCCGGAGGCAAAGCACGAGATCGGATCGGGAAAGCGGCGCGCCCAGCGGTCGGCGAAGGCCGATGGCGGGCCGACGACGATGGCGCCCGCGAAATCTTGGTCGCCGCCCTCCACCGTTGCCGGTTCGAGAGTGCCCAGGTCGATGCCCTGGCTCTGGTAATACTCGCTAAGTTTGGCCAGCGCGCCATGGATGTAGAGCGGCCGGTCGTAGCCGGCGTCGCGCAACAGCCGCATCACCCGCTGTGCCTTGCCCAGCGCATAGGCGCCGACCAGATGCGAGCGTTCGGGAAACTGCGCCGCCGATTTCAGCAGGCGGGCGATCTCGTCGGTATCGGGTGGATGGCGAAACACCGGCAGGCCAAAGGTCGCTTCGGTGATGAACACATCGCACTGGATCGGCTCGAATGGCGCGCAAGTCGCGTCCCTCTGCCGCTTGTAGTCGCCGGAAGCGACGATGCGCGTGCCCTGATGCTCGACGGATATCTGTGCCGAGCCCAGCACATGGCCGGCTGGATGGAAGCTGACGCTGACACCGTTGAGGGCAATCGTCTCGCCGAGCTGTGCCGCTTGCGTTGTTCCCGCGAAGTCCTCGCCATAGCGCAGACCCATGATGTCGAGCGTCTGTTGCGTCGCCAGCACCGAGCGGTGGCCGGAGCGTGCATGGTCGGAATGGCCATGCGTGATCAGCGCCCGGTCGACTGGCCGCACCGGGTCGATGAAGAAATCGCCCGGCGGGCAATAGAGGCCCTCGGGCCGGGGATGAAGCAGGTCGCTGGCGCGCATGATCCCCAAGATAGGATATAATTCCGCTGCGGGAAGCCTGTTGTAAGTGACTGCTGACTCCCGCATACAGCACCGCCGGCTCGATCCGCCGACAGGACCCATCGCCATGAAACCGCTTCAGGCCTCGTCCGGCGACTTGAACGCCGATCGCCGTGCCGACTATGCCGAGATGCTTCATGCGGATGGCGATCATGCGGCGGCGGCGGAATTGCTGCTCGGTGCGCTGGAAATGACGCCGCTATGGGCGATGGGCTGGTTTCGCCTCGGCGAAATACAGCTTGCGGCGGGCGCACCGGATCTGGCTGCGCAGGCCTGGACGATGTCGCTGCAACTCGATCCATCCGATCATCAAGGCGCTGCGCTGAACCTGCAATTGATCGGCAAGGCGCCGGCGGTCGATGCACTCCCCAGTGCCTTCGTGGAGACCTTGTTCGACCATTATGCCGAGAGTTTCGATGAATCATTGGTCGACAGACTGGGCTACCGGCTGCCTGAGTTGCTCGATCAGGCCATTCGAACGGCAAGGCCGGGGCGCCTCCCGCTGGCGCTGGATCTCGGCTGCGGCACCGGCCTGATGGGGCAGAAGCTGCGGCCGATCGCCGATCGGCTGGAGGGCTATGACATCTCGGCCAGGATGCTGAAGCAGGCGCGGGCCAAGGGCGCCTATGATTTCCTCGGCAAGGCCGATCTGCGGGATTTTTCCTATGCCGGTCCGAAAGCCGATCTGGTGACGGTGGCCGATGTCTTCATCTATGTCGGCGCGCTGGGCGGCGTTGTGAAGACGATTGCCGGCTTGCTGGCCAGCGATGGCCTTTTCGCGTTTTCCGTCGAGAGGCTGGCCGGCAGTGGCGATTTTGTCTTGCAGCCATCACGCCGCTACGCGCATGCGCAACACTATGTGCGGGACATCCTGGCTGCCAACGGATTTTCGGTCCTGTCGCTGGAAACAACCGTGATCCGGCAGGACCGGCGGGAACCCGTCAATGGGCTGGTCGTTGTGGCAGGCAGGTTGCCAGCGGGTTGAGGCTGCAATCTCTCGTCGGATTCGCGAAAAAGTCCGATTTGCATGCGCGACTGATATTTGCGATCTGGTCGCGTCAGGGCGGGATATCAGAGGAGCATAGTCGATGCGCTGGAACATGATGATCTTGGCATCTTGCCTGCTGACTGCCGGCTGCGTCGGCGGCACTTCGATGTCGGAACGCCAGGACGCCAACATCCAGTCTTCCCTGCAGTACGACAGGGTGCCGTGCGACCAGTTGCTGGCGCAGCGCAACGGTTTGGCGCAACAATACAACCTTCCGACCAAGGCCAAGCCGACCTTCTCCAATCCGGCGATGGGCTTCGGCCCGTTCACGCCGGACATGCGCTCCAAGGCCAAGCGCGACACCGACAAGGCGAGCGGCGAGATCGATGCCATGAACCGGTCGATCGATCGTCGCGAATGCGGCCAGCCGGACAAGCAGAAGAAGTTCGCCCTGCCAGGTTAGTACCCCGCCTTGCGGTCCACGAGATTGTCGAGCTTTTCGCCGCGCTCGAAGGCGTCCATCTGGCGCAGCATGATTGGCGCCAAATGGACAGGGTCGGAGGTCGCCGCCGCGTGAGGCGTCACGAACACTTTTGGATGTCCCCACAGCGGACTGGTCTTCGGCAACGGTTCAACCTCGAACACATCCAGGCTCGCCTCCTTCAGCGTGCCGTCGCCCAGCGCCCGCAAAATATCGGCGTCCTTCTGCAGGCGGCCGCGCCCGGCATTGATCAGCACCGAGCCGCCGAGGCCGTTGCGCTTCCTCAATTCCTTCAGCACGCCATAGTTGATGATGCCCTTTGTGTCCGGCGTCAGCGGCAAAAGCACCACCAGGATGTCGGTTGCCTTGAGGAAGGGAATGAGTCCGGCCTCGCCGGAATAGGTCGCGACGCCTTGCATCGGCCGCTCGCCTCGCGACCAGCCATTGACGGCAAAGCCGAGCGATAGCAGCACCGAGGCCGCGGCGCGGCCGAGACTGCCGAGCCCCATGATACCGACCGAAATGTCAGCGGCCGGCCTTTGCGGTGGCTCGTGCCAGATCTTCTTCGACTGCTGCGACCGGTAGAGCAGGCCCTGGCGGTGATGGTCGAGAACCCGCCAGACAACATATTCGGTCATGTACTGGGTGAGGTTGTCGGCGACGACCTTGACGATCGGCACGTCGGGCAGGCCGGGGTCGGCGAAGATATGGTCGACGCCGGCGCCGATCGAGAAGATGGCGCGCAGATTGGGCAGCGACGCCAGGATGTTCGGCTTCTGCTTCCACACCACGGCATAGGTGATCGACGGGTCGCTGGCGCCGTTTGGCTCCAGCACCACCTCGCGTTCGGCCGACAGGAGTTCGCGCCAGCGCTGCGGATGAAAGCCGGTGACGGCAAGCAGGATGCGGCCTTTTTCCATTGCAGTCTTCTCGTCCCTGTTTACGCTACCGTTCATCATTTCCGGGAAACGCTGAACCGCTCTCTTTTGTTTGGAGCAGTTCCCAACGGAAAGCACTATGCGCTTTTCCCGGGAAAACCGTTTCACACTTCCCGGAATTGCTCTCGTCACTCGCTGACGATGCCGACCGGCGCCGTCTCTATCTTGAAGGCGGCCGAAATCAGCGCCCGAGTATAGTCTGTTTGCGGGTTTTCAAAAATCTGCTGGGAAGAACCGGCTTCTACAATCCTGCCATTGCGCATGACGATGACGTCGTTGGCCAGCGCGCGGATGACCTTCAGGTCATGGCTGATGAAAAGATAGGCGAGGTCGTGCTTGGCCTGCAGGCTGCGCAACAGGTCGACGACCTGCGCCTGCACGCTCATGTCGAGCGCCGATGTCGGCTCGTCCAGCATGACGAAGCGAGGGTTGAGCACCATGGCGCGTGCGATGGCAACGCGCTGGCGCTGGCCGCCGGAGAACTCGTGCGGATAGCGGTTGCGTGTCGCCGGGTCGAGCCCGACCTCCTTCAGCACATCGGCCACTTTGTCGTCGCGCTGGTCGGGCGACAGCTTCGGCTCGTGGATCTTCAGGCCTTCCTCGATGATCTCGGCGATCGACATGCGCGGGCTGAGCGAGCCGAACGGATCCTGGAAGACGATCTGCAATTCGCGCCTGAGCGGCCGCATGGCGTTGAAGGACAGCTGGTTGATGTCGCGGCCGTTGAACTGGATGCTCCCGGTCGACGAGATCATGCGTGCCAGCGCCAGGCCGAGCGTTGTCTTGCCCGAGCCGGATTCGCCGACCACACCCAGCGTCTGGCCGGCGCGCACGGTGACATCGATCCCGTCGACCGCCTTTACATTGTCGACGGTGCGGCGGAAGAAGCCCTGCTTGATCGGGAACCAGACCTTTATGTCCTTGCCGGTCATCACAGGCTTGGCGGCGGCATTGGCCGCCGGCGGTTTGCCTTTCGGCTCGGCCGCCAGCAGATGCCTTGTATAGGCATGCTGCGGATTGGCGAAGATCTCCTTGGTCGGGCCGGTCTCGACGATCTTGCCCTTGGTCATCACGCAGACCCGGTCGGCAATCTTGCGCACGATGCCGAGATCATGGGTGATGAACAGCATCGACATGCCCTTGCGGCTCTTCAAGCCGGCCAGCAATTCGAGGATCTGCGCCTGCACGGTGACATCGAGCGCCGTCGTCGGTTCGTCGGCGATCAAAAGTTCTGGCTCGTTGGCCAGCGCCATGGCGATCATCACACGCTGGCGCTGGCCACCGGACAACTGGTGCGGATAGGCATCGAGGCGCTTGTGCGGATCGCGAATTCCGACCTCGTTGAGCAAGGCCAGCGTGCGCTCCCTGGCCGGGCGGTCGGCCATGCCTTGATGCAGCTTCAGGATCTCGACGATCTGATGCTCGATCGTGTGCAGCGGATTGAGCGAGGTCATCGGCTCCTGGAAGATCATGGTGATCTTGTTGCCGCGCACCTGCCGCAACTGCTTCTCGCTCATCGCAAGCAGGTCGGCGCCCTGGAACAGGATCCTTCCCGAGGGGTGGCTGGCGCTGGGATAGGGCAACAGCTTCAGCACCGACAGTGCCGAGACCGATTTGCCGGAGCCGGATTCGCCGACCAGCGCCACCGTCTCGCCCTTGGCGATATCGAACGAGATGTGGTCGACCGCCAACGACTGGCCGCCGCCCTGGCCGAAGGCGACGCTGAGGTCCTGTACGCTGAGCAGGGGGGCTTCGCTCATCGGAACGTCTTGCGCGGATCGAAGGCATCGCGCGTCGCCTCGCCGACGAAGACCAGCAGCGACAGCATCAGCGAGATGACGACGAATCCGGAAATGCCGAGCCACGGCGCGTTGAGGTTGCGCTGCGCCTGCTTGAGTAGCTCGCCAAGCGAGGCGGAGCCGGGCGGCAGGCCGAAGCCGAGATAGTCGAGCGAGGTCAGCGTCGAGATCGAGCCTGAGAGCAGGAAGGGCATGAAGGTCAATGTCGCCACCATGGCGTTGGGCAACAGGTGCCGGAACATGATGGTGCGGTTGGGCACGCCGAGAGCGCGCGCCGCGTTGACATATTCGAAATTGCGGGCGCGCAGGAACTCGGCCCGCACCACGCCGACCAGCGCCACCCAGGAGAACAAGAGCATCAGGCCGAGCAGGATGAAGAAGCCCGGCGGCAGGATGGCGGCGACGATGAGCAGGAGATAGAGCACCGGGATGGCCGACCAGATTTCGATGAAACGCTGGAACAGCAGATCCGTCCAACCGCCGAAATAGCCTTGCACGGCGCCGGCCGCGACGCCGATCAGTGCCGAGCCGGCAGTCAGGATCAGGCCGAACAACACCGAAATGCGGAAGCCGTAGATGACGCGCGCCAGCACGTCGCGCGCCTGGTCGTCGGTGCCGAGCCAGTTCCAGTTGCCGACGATGCAGGCAGGGTCGGCAGCGCCTTGCGGATACTGGTTGCAGCGCGTCTTGGCGTCATACTGCCAGGACGGCTTGGCAGGGGCCGCTTCCGGAATGGCGTTGTTGACGGTCTGGTAGGAGTAGCGCACCGGAGGCCAGATCATCCAGCCATTGGCGTTGATCTCGTCCTGGATGACCGGGTCGCGATAGTCGGTCACGGCATAGAAACCGCCGAATTTTTCTTCGGGGTAGGCGACCAGAACCGGAAACAGGATCTCGCCCTTGTAGGAAGCGATGATCGGCTTGTCGTTGGCGATGAATTCGGCAAACAGCGACAGCACGAACAGGACGAGGAAGATCCACAACGACCAGAAGCCGCGCCGGTTGGCTTTGAAATTCTGTATGCGGCGCTTGTTGAGCGGCGACAGAAACGGCCGCTTGATCCGCGCGGGTACCGCCTCCGCGGTGGCAGTAGTCTCCGACATCAGACGTCTCTCCGCTCGAAATCGATGCGCGGATCGACCCAGGTGTAGAGCAGGTCGGACAACAGCCCGACGAACAGCCCCAGAAGCGAGAAGATGTAGAGATTGGCGAACACCACCGGATAGTCGCGCTCGACCACCGACCTGAAGCCGAGCAGGCCGAGGCCATCGAGGGAAAAGATGTTCTCGATCAGCAGCGAGCCGGTGAAGAAGGCCGAGATGAAGGCGCCGGGAAAGCCGGCAATGACGATCAGCATGGCATTGCGGAAGACGTGGCCGTAGAGCACCTGTCGTTCCGACAGGCCCTTGGCCCGCGCCGTCACCACATACTGCTTGCGGATTTCTTCGAGGAACGAGTTCTTGGTCAACAGCGTCGTGGTGGCGAAGGCCGACAGCACCAGCGCGGTCAGTGGCAAGGTCATGTGCCAGAAATAGTCGACGATCTTGCCCCACCAGGATAATTGATCCCAATTGTCTGAGGTGAGGCCGCGCAACGGAAACCAG
The DNA here is from genome assembly GCF_001425625.1 of Mesorhizobium sp. Root102. Classification (GTDB taxonomy): domain Bacteria; phylum Pseudomonadota; class Alphaproteobacteria; order Rhizobiales; family Rhizobiaceae; genus Mesorhizobium. Next base: position 40,256 of record NZ_LMCP01000009.1, read on the forward strand.
TCCCAGAAGGACCCGCCGGCAAACAGCACCATCAGCATGATGCCGAACAGGAAGCCCGGGATGGCATAGCCGACAATGACGATGCCGCTGGTCCAGACGTCGAATGGAGTGCCGTCCTTGACCGCCTTGCGGATGCCGAGCGGGATCGAGATCAGGTAGGACAGCAGTGTGATCCACAGCCCGATCGAGATCGACACCGGCATTTTTTCCAGGATCAGGTCGAGCACGGAAATGTCGCGGAAATAGCTGTCGCCGAAATCGAAGCGGGCATAGTTCCACAGCATCATGCCGAAGCGTTCGAGCGGCGGCTTGTCGAAGCCGAACTGCTTTTCCAGCTTCTTGATGAACTCCGGGTCGAGCCCTTGTGCCCCGCGATATTTCGAACTGACGTCGCCAGCGACATCGAAGTTGCCGCCAGCACCCGCGTCGCCGCCACCGCCGCCGAGGCGGTCGCTGCCGCCCTGGTTGGTCAGTCGGGCGATGACCTGTTCGACCGGGCCGCCGGGCGCGAACTGGATGACGGCGAAGGATATCGCCATGATGCCGAACAGGGTCGGGATCATCAAAAGGATGCGGCGCAGGATATAGGCGCCCATCAGGCCTTCTGCCCTCGTTGAGCGAACATTTCAGCCTTTGCCAATTTTTGCCGCCTTGCCTTTATCGAACCACCACAGCGTCTCGACCGGAAAGCCGAAATCGGGTTTCTGCTCGACAAAGCCGAACATGTCCCAATAGGCGACGCGGTGATTCGCCAGATAGTATGTTGGAATCCAGTCCAGCCGCGCGCGCAAGACCCGGTCGAGCGCTCTGAGCGCCGTGACGAGTTCGATTCGGCTTTTCGCCTTGCCGGCTGCCACGATCAGCGCATCGATGGCCCTGCTTTCGGTGCCGGGATAGTTGCGCTGCCCCGGCGTTTTCGCCATTCGAGAGTCATAGAGAATCTCCAGGCCGTCGTCGGTCGGCGTCGCCCCGATCGACCATGCGAGCACGGTGAGATCGAAGTCGAAGTCGCTGTGCCGCTGTTCATATTGCGTCGAATCGACCTGCCGGATCGAGGTGTCGATCCCGATCGCCTTCATATTCTCGGACCATGGGGTGAAGATGCGAACGATGCCGTCATCCTCCGCCAGCATTTCCACACGCAGCCGCTCGCCCTTGTCGTTGACGACGAAACTGCCCGCGCGCTTCCAGCCGGCTTGCGCGAGCAGTCTCGAAGCCTCGCCCAGCAGCTTGCGGTCGTGGCCAGAACCGTCGGAGGCAGGCTGCACCACCGCTTCGCCGAAGGCCTCCGGCGGCAATTCGGCCCGGAACGGCTCCAGCAGCGCCAATTCCCCGGGCGAGGGCATGCCTTCGGCCTTGTAATCCGACCGTTCGAAGTTCGATTGCGAGCGCTCGTAGGAGCCAAAAAACAAAGCCCGCTTCATCCATTCGAAATCGAAACACCTGGCTATCGCCTGCCGCACCCGCTCGTCGCGGAACTGCGGACGCCGCTGGTTCAGCGCGGCAGCCTGCATGGAGGGCGTTTTCTCACCGGGAAATTCGCGTTTGACCACCTTGCCGCCTTTCAGCGCCGGAAAGTCATAGCCTGTCGCCCATACCCGCGCGGTGAATTCCTCGCGAAAATGCGTGTCACCTTTCTTGAAGGCTTCGAAGGCGGCCTGCCGATCGAGATAGAAGTCGATGCGGATGCGGTCGAAATTGTAGAGGCCTCGGTTCACTGGGAGGTCGCGGCCCCAATAGTCGGCCACGCGGTCATATTCGACAGTCTGTCCGGCCGCCACGCGCCCAATCTTGTAGGGTCCCGAGCCAAGTGGCGGTGTCATCGTCGAGGCATCGAAATCATTGGCCGTATAAAAGGCCTTGGAGACGATCGGCATTCCCACGATCTTGAGGATATTTTGCGCCGACTGTTCGCCATTGAAGGTGAGATCGAGGGTGGCGGGATCGGCCGCAACCGCGTCGGTCATGTACCGCAACGCCTGGGAAAGGTTCGGATGGCCCTTGTCCTTATAAAGCTTCAGCGCGAAGACAACGTCTTCCGCGGTCAGCGGCGAGCCGTCGTGGAAACGCGCTTGCGGTCGCAGCGCGAAGCGGAAACCGTTGCGGTCTGGCGACAGGGTAACGGTTTCGGCAAGCAGGCCATAGACAGCATCCGGCTCATCGAGCGCGCTAGTCATCAGCGAATCGAAACAGAGTTCGGTGCGCGGCGGCGCCTCCCCCTTCAACACCAGTGAATTCAATGTGTTGAAGGTCAGGAAGCTCTGATTGAGGGTCGAGTTCGGCGGCGCGAAATTCATCTGGCCGCCCTTGGGGGCATCCGGATTGACGTAGTCGAAATGTGTGAAATCCGGCTTGTATTTGAGGTCGCCGAAGGCCGACAGGCCATGCAGCTTGGTGCCGGTCGCAATTTCGGCAAAAGCCTTGCCGGGCAGCAGAGTTGCCGCAGCTGCTGCCGTGCCGAGGGCGAGAAAGTCGCGACGAGGCAGGACCGCCATCAATCGCCGCCCCTGTACTTGGCCGCCAGCGCTTTTTCCTTGTCGGGAATGACCCACCAGGAATCGATGTCGGCACCGACATAGGCGGGTTGCTTGTCTGGAAAGCCGAACTTGTTCCAGTAGGCCAGCCAGACCGCGGACCGGTAATATTGCGGCACGACGTAGAAATTCCACAGCAGGATGCGATCGAGCGCGTGGGTGGCGGCGACGAGATCGTCGCGATCGGTGGCGAAGATGATGCGGTCGACCAGTGCGTCGACGATCGGATTCTTGATGCCCATCAGATTGCGCGAACCTGGCGAGTCGGCGGCTTTAGAGCTCCAGAAGTCGCGTTGCTCGTTGCCCGGCGAATCCGACTGCTGCAGAATCCCGGTGACGACATCGAAATCGAAATTGTTGACGCGGTTGATGTACTGGGTCTGGTCGATGATGCGCAAAGTGGCGTCCACACCGATCTTGCGCAGATTGGCGATGTAGGGGCTGGCGATCACTTGATCGGTGTCGTTCCAGCCGAGGATTTCGAACTTGAACGGCACGCCGGTCTTGGCATTGACCATCTTGCCGCCCTTGATCATCCAGCCCGCCTTGGCGAAAAGATCGACCGCCTGTTTCAGGTACTTCCGTTCCGCTTGCGGCGAATCGTAGACCGGCAGCTTGAATTCCTGGGTGAAAAGTTCGGGCGGCAGCTTGTCGCGGTATTTTTCCAGGATCTCCAGTTCCTGGCCTTGCGGCAATCCGCTCGACGCAAGTTCGGTGCCCTGGAAATAGCTCGATGTGCGGGTGTTGAAGCCGAAGAACAGGGTGCGGTTCATGCTCTCGAAATCAAACGGGATGGTCAGCGCCTCACGCACCAGCCGGTCCTGGAACAGCGCCCGCCGCTGATTGAGGACGAAGCCCTGCATCGGTTCCGGCGCCTTGGTCTGGAAGTCCTTCTTCACGACGTCGCCGGCCTGGAATGCCGGAAAATTGTAGGCCGTCGCCCATTTGCGCGAGCTGTATTCGCGGTTGATGTCCTCCAGCCCGCCCTTGGTGAAGGCCAGCCACGCGGCGTTGTCGTCGAGGATATAGGTGTAGCGTCGCGTGTCGAAGTTCTCGCGCCCGATCTTCACCGGTAGCTTGGCCGCCCAGTAGTCCGGCACACGCTGCCAGATGATTTCCGAGCCCGGCTTGAAGCTGGCGATCTTGTATGCGGCGGACCCAAGCGGAATTTCCAGCGTCGGCTTGGTGACGTCGCGCTTCTTGCCGTTGGCGTCGGTGCCTTCCCACCAATGTTTCGGCAGCACGGCAAGGTCGCCGATGATCTTGGGCAGTTCGCGGTTGCCCTTCTGGTTGAAATGGAACTCGACCTCGCGGTCGGAGATTGCCACCGCATCGGTGACGTTTTCGAAATAGCGGCTGTATTGCGGGCTGTTGGCCTTGAGCACCTGGAATGACCAGATTACGTCGTCTACGGTGATCGGCTGGCCGTCATGCCATTTGGCGCGCGGGTCGAGCCGGTAGGTCGCGGAGGAATAGTCGACCGGATATTTGTAAGCGTCGGCGATCAGCGGATGGCTGGTGCTGCCCTCATCGGTCGCCTGCTCCATCAGCGTGTCGTAAAGCAGTCCGCCACCGAACCCGACGAGGCCGGCGGCCGGCGACCCCTGCACAATATAGGGATTGAAGCTGTCATAGGTGCCGGGCACCACCGAATTCAGCGTGCCGCCCTTGGGCGCGTCCGGGTTGACGTAGTCGTAGTGCTGAAAATTGTCGCCGTATTTGGATTCGCCGATCAACGATGAGGTGGTGCGCCATTCATCGGCGCGGGCAGCCTGCAATCCCGCCGCCAGAAGCGCTGCCGCCAGCATCGACTTGAGAAGCGTTCGGCCAACCGTCATGCACTATCCTCTTAGCAATGCCCGTTATGGGCAATCTAGATGATTTGGCGCTCGTGAAAACCGCCATGCGCGGCTTTGTCGCCGCATATGCGCTATTCCTAACAAAAAAGCCGGGCTGAACCCGGCTTTTTCAAGGTCGTCGAGATGATATCTGGTTATTGGGCAGGCGCCGGTGCTGGAGCGGCAGGAGCTGGTGCGGCGGGCGCTGCTGGCTTGGCTGGCGCGGCCCCTTCAGCCGGCTTGGCCGGGGCTGTTGCATCGGCAGGCTTGGCGGGCGCGGTTGCGTCGGCGGCAGCGCCCGGCGCCGGCAGCGGCTTGGGGTTGTCGGACAGCGTGCGCAGATAGGCAATGACGTTGGCGCGGTCCTCGTCCTTGGGCAGGCCGGCGAAGCCCATCGCGGTGCCCTTCACGAATTTCTTAGGCGAGGTGATGAAGTGGTTGAGGTTGTCGTAGGTCCACTTCTCGGTGCCGCCCTTGGAAAATTCCTTCATGCCGGCCGAATAGGCGAAGCCTGCATGCTCGGCCACCGGGCGGTCGACGAGGTCCCACAGATCGGGGCCGACCTTGTTGGGGCCGCCCTTTTCGCCGGAATGGCAGGCCTGGCATTTCTTGAAGACGGCGGCGCCCTGCTCGACATTGGCGGTCGCCAGCAGGTCGGCGATCGGCTTGGCTTCGGCAGCCGGCGCGGCCGGGCCGCCTTCGGCTGGCTCGGCGGCCTCGATAGCGAAGCCGGGCTTTTCCGGCGGCGGTGATGCAAACAGCGCATCGGACACAAGGCCGACCGAGAAGACGACGAAAACGGTTCCGAGCAATCCGGCGAGCAGTTTGTTGACTTCGTTGGAATCCATACGCCCCTTGCTCCCTTTTCCGGCGGACCGAACCGTCCACTCCGTCCGTCGGTATCGTGACCCACCCTGCCAGGGCGGTCAAATCGGGCGGAAACTAGGTCTTTTGCTGCGGCGTTGCAACACCTATAAGGGCGCTTCCAGTGAGACCTTTTGCCACTTTCCTTGTCCTCTTTGAGACGCCTTGCACCCGAGATGTCCACGCTGATCCTGATCCCGGCCCGCATGGCCTCGACCCGCCTGCCGGGCAAGCCGTTGGCCGACATCGCCGGCGCGCCGATGATCGTCCATGTCGCCCGCCGCGCCGCCGAGGCCGGCCTTGGCCGGGTGGTGGTGGCGACCGACACGCAAAGCGTGGCCGAAGCGGTGCGCGCACATGGTTTCGAGGCCGTGATGACGCGCACGGACCACGAATCCGGCTCCGACCGCATCCATGAGGCGCTGGTCGCGCTTGATCCTGAGCGCAAGGTCGAAACCATCGTCAATGTGCAGGGTGACCTGCCGACCATCGATCCCCAGATCATCGCCGCGTCGCTCAGGCCGTTCGATGATAGCGCGGTGGACATCGCCACGCTCGGCGTCGAGATCGTCCGTGACGAGGAAAAGACCAATCCCAATGTCGTCAAGATCGTCGGTTCGCCGCTCTCCGGCACCAGGCTGAGGGCGCTCTATTTCACCCGTGCCACGGCACCCTGGGGCGAGGGACCGCTCTATCACCATGTCGGCCTCTATGCCTATCGTCGCGCCGCGCTCGAGCGTTTTGTCGCGCTGAAGCCGTCGCCGCTGGAACGCCGCGAGCGGTTGGAACAGCTGCGGGCGCTGGAGGCCGGCATGCGCATCGACGCCGAGATAGTCCAGTCGCTGCCGCTTGGCGTCGACACGCCGGAAGACCTCGAACGCGCCAGAACCATCCTTGCAAACTGAAAAATCCCTTCGAAGCTGAGACCCCTTGAATCGAGAATTGGCCCATGCCTGAAAAGACCAACAGAATATCCTTCCAGGGCGAGCCGGGCGCCAATTCCGACACCGCTTCCCGCAACGTCTATCCCTCGATGAAGCCGTTGCCGTGTCCGACCTTCGAAGACGCGTTCAACGCGGTCGAGACGGGCAAGGCCGACCTCGCCATGATCCCGATCGAGAACACCATTGCCGGGCGCGTCGCCGATATCCATCATCTGTTGCCGGAATCGAAGCTGCACATCATCGGCGAATATTTCCTGCCCATTCATTTCCAGCTGATGGTGCTGCCGGGCGTCAAGCGCGACGAGATCAAGACGGTGCATAGCCACATCCATGCGCTTGGCCAGTGCCGCAAATACATCCGCAAGAACGGCTGGAAGGCGATCGTCGCCGGCGACACGGCTGGCGCCGCCAAGATGGTCTCCGAGGTCAAGGACCGCACCATGGCGGCGCTGTCGCCGGCGCTGGCCGCGACGCTCTACGGGCTCGACATCATCGAGCAAAATGTCGAGGACACGGACAGCAACGTCACCCGCTTTGTCGTCCTGACCAAGAACAAGCAATGGGCGGAGCGTCCGTCACCCGACGTCAAGATGATGACGACCTTCATCTTCCGCGTCCGCAACGTGCCGGCCGCGCTCTACAAGGCGATGGGCGGTTTTGCCACCAACGGCATCAACATGACCAAGCTGGAGAGCTATCAGCTGGGCGCGTTCACGGCGACGCTGTTCTACGCCGACATCGAGGGCCATCCCGACGATCCGCTGGTCAAGCTGGCGCTGGAAGAGCTTCGCTTCTTCTCGCGCGAAGTGCGGATTCTCGGCGTCTATCCGGCCAGCGCGTCGCGTGAGCAGTGGAAAGTGGCGGATTAAATCAGCCCCAGCCCAACGGCACGTAGTCGATCTCCATAAACGCCGTGACCTCCGGCACCCAGCGGTCGCGCACGAAGGCGACATGGTCTGGATGGTCGTTGTACCTGGTATAGGCAGCCTGGTCGGCGAACTCCATCGAGAAGCCGAAATGATAGTCGTTCTTGGGGCTGATCTGCCGCAATTGCTCGAAATGCGTGACGCCCCTGATCGCGGTGAGGATTTTCTTGGCGTCGACCAGGAACCTCTTTTCCTCCAGCGAGTGCGGCGGATGCTTCAGCGTGAAAACGACGGTGTGACGGATCATGTCCTGCTCCTGCAATGTCTTTCAATAATCGCTGCCATCATTCCGAGTCGACCCAGGCGCGGATGAGGTGGTGCGCGATGGCGCCTTTCGGTGGCGTGATCAAATTGCCGGGATGCTCCCTGGTCAGCATCAGATGGACCTCGTCGCGGGCAAACCAGCGGCAGTCCTCCAACTCGTTGAGGTCGGCCTGGATATCGTCGTTGAGCGGCTCGCCAAAGCAGCCGATCATCAGCGAATAGGGAAACGGCCAGGGCTGGCTGGCGTGGTAGACGACGCGGCCGAGCCTGATGCCGGCCTCTTCCAGCGTCTCGCGGCGCACCGCCGCCTCGATCGTCTCGCCCGGCTCGATGAAGCCGGCAAGGGCCGAGTACATGCCTGGTGCGAAATGCCGGCCGCGCCCGAGCAGGCACTTCTCCCGCGTCGCCGTCAGCATGATCGCCACCGGGTCGGTGCGTGGAAAATGCTCGGTGCCGCAATTCGGGCAATGCCGCTTGTAGCCGCCGGCCCGCATCTGCGATTCGGTACCGCATTTGCTGCAGAAACGATGGCTGGCGTGCCAGGCAAGCAGGGCCGCCCCTTGAGCCATCGCGCCGGCAGCCGCCTCGTCGATCAGCCCTTGCATGTAGACCGAGCGATAGTCGATGGCCTTGATCGTTTCCGGCAATTGTTCGGCGTCAACGCCGGCCGGCACGGCCAGCACCGGTCCTTTTTCGGAAAAACCGAGCAGGATGCCTTGCGCCAGGGAAACCTTGAAGGGCTCGCTCTCGGCGGCGCCGAACCAGGGGTCGAGACCACTGCCATCCCCGAGCTTCAGATAGAGCCGGCCGCCATTCATCAGAAGCAGCCGTGTCGCCGGATCGGCGAGCGCCTTGTCGACGGAATCGTCGGCGCGGTTCTCGGATTGCCGGTCGATGGTGTTGCCGGCAAAGCCGACGAACTGGCTCGGCTCGCGCAAGGGCGCGTCAAACAGGCGGAAGCTCATGGAGACTCTGGCGTACGTTGCAGGATGGACACGGGGAACGCTTATAGCGCCGCCTTGATCGTTTCGGCAAACCGCCGCAGGTCGGAACGTTGATAGGGCTCACGCAGGCCGTGCCCCCACACCGGGCCCGGCCAGCCGGGGTCGCCTTCCGAACGCCCAATGACATGGATGTGCAGCTGGCGCACGATGTTGCCGAGCGCGCCGGTGTTGATCTTGGTGCAGCCGGTCGCTTTCTTCAGTCCCTGTGCCACCATATTGGTCTCGAAGGTCAGCATCGCCTGGTCGAGCGGCGTCATGTCGTGGATTTCCTCCGCGCCCGGCCGCTGCGGCACCAGGAGCAGCCATGGCCAGCGACGGTCGTTCATCACGCGCAGTTCGCACAGCCCAAGCCACATCAATTGCTCGCTGTCCGCCTCCAGCCGGGTGTCCAGCGTGAATCCGGCCTTCAGGCCCGGCAGCATCGGCGTTTCCCTTGCTTTTCTTGGTTTCCTCAAACGCAGGAACGCTAGAGCGGCGGCAAGGGGGCTGCAAGCGAATCATTGCGCCGCTCACGGTTTGGTGCGCTAATTCCATATTTTTACGATTTCCTCGGCGCACTTGCATTTCGTCGCACAATTGCCGATATGGAAAGCGGGAGGTTGGTGGTGGACGGTCCACTCGCCAACCGGGTCAGGTCCGGAAGGAAGCAGCCCTAACGAGCCCGGAACGGGTCATTGTTCCAGCCTCCCACCTCACCGGCCCCTCTCGCGACATTGACGACGCATTGCAGCGCGGGCGAGACTATGCGCAGGAATTGGCCGCCTTCGTGTGTGGCCATTTGGAGCTTTACGGGCGAATGAGCGAAGCCGGAAATTCGGGAACGGACAAGGCCGTCGCCTATCGCGTTCTGGCGCGCAAGTACCGTCCTTCGAACTTCTCCGAACTGGTCGGCCAGGAGCCGACGGTGCGCACCCTCACCAATGCCTTTGCCACCGGCCGCATCGCCCAGGCCTGGATGCTGACCGGCGTGCGCGGCGTCGGCAAGACCACGACGGCGCGCATACTCGCGCGCGCCCTGAACTATAAAACCGCTGATATCGACCAGCCTTCGGTCGACCTTGCCGTGCTCGGCGAGCATTGCCAGGCGATCATGGAAGGCCGCCATGTCGACGTGATCGAAATGGATGCCGCCTCGCACACCGGCATCGACGATATCAGGGACATCATCGAGCGCGTGCGCTATGCGCCGGTCTCGGCCCGCTACAAGGTCTACATCATCGACGAAGTGCACATGCTGTCGACGCAGGCCTTCAACGGCCTGCTGAAGACGCTGGAAGAGCCGCCGCCGCACGTCAAATTCATCTTCGCCACCACCGAAATCCGCAAGGTTCCGATCACCGTCCTGTCGCGCTGCCAGCGTTTTGACCTGAGGCGAATCGACGCCGGCGCGCTGGTTGCGCATCTGTCCTCGATCTCGGCCAAGGAAGGCATTTCGGTCGACGACGATGCGCTGGCGATGATCGCGCGCGCCGCCGAAGGCTCGGCCCGTGATTCGCTCTCCATTCTCGACCAGGCGATTGCCCATGGCGCCGGCTCCGTCAGTGCCGATGCGGTTCGGGCGATGCTGGGGCTCGCCGACCGCGCCCGCATCGTCGATCTGTTCGAGCATGTCATGAAGGGCGATGTAGCGGCAGCGCTTGGCGAATTCCGTTCGCAGTATGACACCGGCGCCGATCCGGCCGCCGTGCTGACCGATCTTGCCGAATTCAACCACCTCGTCACCAGGCTGCGTTTCGTGCCGACGGCCATCGAGGATGCCTCGCTATCCGAGGACGAGCGGCAGCGCGGCGCGGATTTCGCCAGGACGTTGTCGGTCAGGGTGCTGTCGCGGACATGGCAGATGCTGCTCAAGGGCATCCCCGAGGTGCAGTCCTCCAACCGGCCGGTGAGTGCCGCCGAAATGGTGTTGATCCGGCTCGCTCACGCCGCCGACCTGCCGACGCTGGATGAGGCGCTGAGATCGCTTGAGGGCACGGCGCCGGTGCAAAATGGCGCGCCGCGCCCGAATGGTGCGCCCGCAGGTTCCGGCAATGGCGGTGGCGCCAGCGCGGTGGCGCAGACGCGCATGCCTGCCGGGTCGGGCGGCGCACAGACCATGCGGCTGGTCGAAGCCACGCCTGCCCCCGCCGCCTTCGTCGCTCCGCCGGAACCGGTCGTGGAGACGCAATCGGCGCCGCTGAAATCGCTGGCCGACATCATTGCCCTGGCCGATGCGCAGCGCGACATCGCCTTCAAGGTGCAGGTCAAGAGCTATATCCGCCTTGTGCGCATCGAGCCCGGCCGGATCGATGTCGGCCTGACCAGCGACGCGCCCAAGATGCTGCTCAACGACCTGACGACGAAGCTGCGCGCCTGGACCGGCCGCAGCTGGCTGGTCTCGCTGTCGAAGGAAGAGGGTGGCCAGACGCTTGCCGAAATGGAATCGGCCAAGCGCGAGAACGCCTTCCTCGATGCCAAGAGCGACCCGACGGTGGCCGCCATTCTGGCGCGCTTTCCCGGCGCCAAGATCATCGACGTGCGCATTCCAGACGCGCCGGAAGCCGAAACGGCAGAGGCCGACGTGCCCGTCGAGCCGCCGGGTGACGACGATGAAACCTGATCCAGCCACGAATCCGCAAAGGACCCGACCATGAAAGATCTTCTCGGCCTGATGGGCAAGGCGAAGGAAATGCAGGCCAAGTTCCAGGCCATGCAGGATGAGATCGCCACGCTTGAAGCGTCCGGCCAGGCGGGCGGCGGCCTGGTCAACGTGACGCTGACCGGAAAATTCGAGATGAAGTCGCTGAAGATCGATCCATCCTTGTTCAAGGAGGACGATGTCGAGATCCTCGAGGATCTGGTGCTGGCCGCCCACAATGACGCCAAGACCAAGGTCGAGCAGATCGTGCAGGAAAAGACCAAGGCGCTGACCGCCGGTCTGCCGATCCCGCCGGGAATGAAATTGCCCTTCTAGCGTTCGGCGCCCATGACCGAAGAGCCCTCCGAAAGATTGATCGAGCAGCGTATCCGCAACAGGCTCTACGAGATCCTGGAAATCCTGGCTGACTGCGACGGTGGCGTCGATCTCGTCGGCATCAAGGGTTACTTCAATCTGTTCGAGGATTTCGTCCATCGCCCGTCGATCGAAGCCGGCACGTCGGCGCTTTCGAAGGACGAGCGCGCCATCGTGCTGGAGATCGCCGAATTCCTGGAAGCGGCCAGCGAGACAAATCCGGACTTCACCAGGGCCGAGTTCATCGAAAGCGACTGGCCGGCAAAGATCGCGCCGACGGCCAGGGATGCGCGGACGCTGTTTCTCCGGCGCGGCCTGTTTTCGGAGAAGGTCGAGGAGCTCGAACCTGGCCAGCCGGCCGCGGTTGCGGCCGGGCGATAGGCCCGGTTCCAGGCAAAAACGTGACGCGGTTATCCCTGGAAAAAGAGCTGGCGCTTTCCCCGGGCAATTGCGGCGAAACAAAGAGAGAGCGGTCATCGCTTTTGTGAAATGATGGCTCGATCTATCTGGAAAGCCACGAAATTGTGCCAATTTGGCAACAGTGCGTTGTTAATAACGTTTTGGCCATCATTTTGCCCGAAAGTGTCTCATTCTTGCCGCAGCCTGGGGGCGGGCACGAAGTGAGAGGGTTACCTTTTGATTTCCACGCGATGGAAGACGCCGCTGTTGTTCGGCGCCGTCATTTCACCCCTGTTTTTGGCTGCCTGCAGCCAGACCACTTCACACGGCATGTCCGTCGCCAGCCTGACCGACGCCATCACGCCGAGTTTCCTGAGCTCCCGGGCCTATGGCCATACGCCGAAGGACAAGGAATGCCTGGAACGGGCGATGTTCTTCGAGTCCAACCGTTCAAGCCGTGATGGCATGATCGCTGTCGGCACGGTGGTCATGAACCGGCTGCGCTCCGGCAACCACGGCAGCACCATCTGCGAAGTGGTGGGGGAGCGCGGGCAGTTCGCGCCCGGCGTCATGACACGGCCAATGAATTCGCGGGCGATGCCCGATGTCGAAGAGGCAGCCGACGCCGTCCTCAAGGGCGAGCGCAAGGTGAAGCTGAAGAACACGATGTATTTCCACACTGCCGGGTTGCGCTTCCCCTACAAGAACATGCACTACACCATGGTTGCCGGCGGCAATGCCTTCTATGAGAAGCGCGGCCGCAACTGGCAGCCGCTGCCGGATGAGCCGCAGGTCGCCATTGCCTCGGTTGCGCCCGACAAGTCAGCCGCGCCGGTGACGCTGGTTGCATCCGCCGAGCCGGCACTTCCGGCCAGGATGACAGCCGTTCGATCCGCTCCTGCCCAACAGACCTATGTGACCGCAGCCGCTGCGCCGGCCGCGAAATCCGCGCGTGTCTCGGCGGAGCCGACGGTGGTGGCGATGCAGGAGCCGATGGAGGAACCGGATGCCGCCCGTTTTGGCGGAATCTTGAACACAAGGACAAAGGTTATCTCCTCGGTTGAGGACGCGCCGCAAGAGGCGTCGATGGGGTTCCAGTCGACACCTGACAACACAGACGCCATCGGCGCGATGATTGTCAGCCAGGGCCGGCCGCTCGAAGCCAACTGAACGAATCGCACTCCATAGGGTCCGCCGATTCAACATGGCGGATCCGGTGCCGACGTGGGCTGTTTCAAAGCGCGCTGAAAAATTCTAGATCAGAGCGATGTCCAAGCGAATCGCCGGTCCCGAGATCGAACGCCTGATCCAACTCCTGGCCAAGGTGCCGGGGTTGGGGCCCCGTTCGGCCAGGCGTGCCGCCCTTCATCTGATCAAGAAGAAGGAACAGCTGCTGTCGCCGCTGGCCGCCGCCATGGCCGAGGCGGCCGACAAGGTGCGCATCTGCTCGACCTGCGGCAATGTCGATACATCGGACCCTTGCATGATCTGCACCGATCCGCGCCGTGATGCCGGCACCATCATCGTCGTCGAGGACGTCTCCGACCTGTGGGCGCTGGAGCGTGCGGCGGCGATGAATGTGCGCTACCACGTGCTCGGCGGCACGCTGTCGCCGCTCGACGGCATCGGCCCCGACCAGCTCAACATGCGCTCGCTGGTCGATCGCGTCGCTGGTGGCGAGGTCAAGGAGATCATCCTCGCCGTCAACGCGACGGTCGAGGGCCAGACGACCGCGCATTACCTCACCGACCAGCTATCCGGCTTCGACATCAAGGTGACACGGCTGGCGCATGGCGTGCCGGTCGGCGGCGAACTCGACTATCTCGACGAGGGCACGCTGGCCGCGGCGCTGCGCTCGCGGACGGCGTTTTGACGCAATTGGCGGGCAGGAGAAGCAAATGATTCCTGCTTTCGTGAAATCAGCCTTCATCTTTGTCTGCCTCGTCTTTGTGGCGATGGTTTCGGTCGCTCCCGCCTCTGCCGCAAAGATCAACGACCAGTTCCGCGCATGGCTGCAGAACGACCTCTGGCCGCAGGCCAAGGCCAAAGGCATTTCCAAACAAATCTTCGATGCCGCCTTCGACGGCATCAAGCCCAATCTGAAGCTGCCCGACCTGGTCAAGCCGGGCGAGAAGGCGACCACGCCGCGGAAGCAGCACCAGGCCGAATTCGGCTCACCCGGCGCCTATTTTGCCGAGAAGACGGTGCGCGCGGTGACGGCAGGCGGCCGCGCGCGTGAAGCCACCAATGCCAGGACACTCGCGGCCATAGAAAAGCGCTATGGCGTGCCGGGCGAAGTGCTGCTGGCGATCTGGGGCCGCGAGACCGGCTTCGGCGCGGCCAAGATGCCTTATAACGCTTTCGAAGTGCTGGGCACCAAGGCGTTCATGTCGACCAAGAAGGATTTCTTCCGCACCGAGTTGCTTGCGGCACTCGAGATCGCCGAGCGCGGGCTGGCCCCCGTCGGTGCGATGAAATCGTCCTGGGCTGGCGCGCTCGGCCAGCCGCAATTCATGCCAACATCGTTCCTGAAACATGCCGTCGATTTCGACGGCGACGGCCGCGTCGACATCTGGAACTCGACGCCGGACGTGCTGGCCTCGATCGCCAACTATCTCGTCCATTATGGCTGGGTGAAGGGCCGCGGCTGGGGTTCCGAGGTGACCGTGCCGGAAAGTGTTTCCTGTTCGCTGGAAGGCCCGGACCAGGGCAAGAAGATCTCCGAATGGGCGGCAATGGGCATCAAACGCGTTGGCGGCAAACCGTTTCCGGCGAGTGAGTTGAAGGCCGAGGGGTTTCTGCTGATGCCGGCCGGGCGCAGCGGCCCGGCCTTTATCGCTACCCCAAATTTCTATGTGCTGAAGGAGTACAACACCAGCGACCTCTACGCGCTGTTCATCGGCCATGGCGCCGATCGCATCGCCCATGGCGATCAGAATTTTGCCGGCAACTGGGGCGCGGTCGGCGGGCTGCACCGTTCGGAAATCGCCGCCCTGCAGCGGGCGTTGGAAGCCAAGGGCTATGATGTCGGCAGCGCCGATGGCCTGCCTGGCTTCAAGACCCGCCGTTCGATCGGCACATGGCAAGCCAAGAACGGCCGCGCCGCCACCTGCTTTCCTGATGCCGACCTGGTCGCAGCGCTGAAGTAGCCGCGAAATTAGCAGATTTTTCCCGATTGGCGACATTGAATAGCCCGCGCATGCGTCGACTCGCCATTGGCTGTTCTGGTCCAATACGCCGTCTTGCAAATGCTCGTTGCCGGCTGGCGGGTCGCCGGATATGGTGTTGACCAAATGGACAAAAACCACGACGGTAAGTGGGTAGAGGGCCGTTGTGGCCTCGAAAAGAATACTGCAATCCTGAGCCGGGAACTCAGGGATCAACAAAACAGGGAACAATCACGATGATGATGGAAAAGTTTGCTCTACGCTCCCGCTTCTTGCTCGCGGGTGCAGCCATGTCCGCGCTGCTTCTGGCCGGCGCACCAGCCGACGCGGTCACGCCCGCCGACACGCTGGTCGAAGGTTTCGCGATCGACGACATCATCTCCATGGATCCAGGCGAGGCGTTCGAGCTGTCGACCGCCGAGGTCACCGGCAACACCTATGATCTGCTGGTCCGTCTCGACCTCAGCGACACCTCCAAGGTCAAGGGCGACCTCGCCGAGAGCTGGACTGTCTCCGACGACGGCCTGACCTACACCTTCAAACTCAAGCCCGGCCTCAAATTCGCCTCCGGCAATCCGATCACCGCGGCCGACGTCGCCTGGTCGTTCGAGCGCGCCGTCAAGCTGGACAAGAGCCCGGCCTTCATCATCGGTCAATTCGGCATCAGCGGCGATAACGTCACCGAAAAGGCCAAGGCGGTCGACGACAGCACCTTCCAGTTCACCGTCGATAAGGCCTATGCGCCGAGCTTCGTGCTGAACTGCCTGTCGGCAACGGTCGCTTCGGTGGTCGATGCCAAGCTGGTCAAGGAACATGTCGCGGCGGTCACGCCAAGCGCCGACTACAAATGGGACAATGATTTCGGCAATGCCTGGCTGAAGACCGGCTATGCCGGCTCCGGCGTCTTCAAGCTGCGCGAATGGCGCGCCAACGAGGCTGTCGTTCTCGAGCGCAACGACAATTACCACGGCGAAAAAGCCAAGCTTGCCCGCGTCATCTATCGCAACATGAAGGAAAGCTCGGGCCAGCGCCTGGCGCTCGAAGCCGGCGACATCGACGTTGCCCGCAATCTCGAGCCGAACGACCTCGACGCCATCGCCAAGAACGCCGACCTCACCACCACCAGCGCGCCGAAGGGCACGGTCTACTACATCAGCCTCAACCAGAAGAACGCCAACCTGGCCAAGCCGGAGGTGCGCCAGGCGTTCAAATATCTGGTCGACTATGATGCCTTGAGCTCGACCATCCTCAAGGGTATCGGCGAGATCCACCAGACCTTCCTGCCCAAGGGCGTGCTCGGTGAACTCGACGAGAATCCGTTCAAGCTCGACGTCGCCAAGGCCAAGGAATTGCTGGCCAAGGCCGGTCTGCCCGACGGCTTCAGCGTAACCATGGACGTACGCACCGGCCAGCCGACGACCGGCATGGCGGAATCGATCCAGCAGACGCTCGGTCAGGCCGGTATCAAGCTCGAGATCATCCCCGGCGACGGCAAGCAGACTCTGACCAAGTATCGCGCCCGCAACCACGACATCTATATCGGCCAGTGGGGTCAGGACTATTTCGATCCGAACTCCAATGCCCAGACCTTTGCCTCGAACCCGGACAATTCGGATGCGGGCAAGTCCAAGACGCTGGCCTGGCGCAACGCCTGGGACATTCCGGACCTGACCAAGGAAACGGAAGCGGCGCTGCTCGAAAAGGATGCGGGCAAGCGTGCCGATATGTACAAGGACCTTGAGAAGAAGGTCCTAGACACCAGCCCCTTCGTCGTCATCCACCAGCAGCTGGAAGTCGCAGGGCTGCGCAAGAGCCTCAAGGGTTTTGCGCTCGGCCCGAGCTTCGACAGCAATTTCGTCGGGCCGGTTTCCAAGGAATAGTGTTCGCGGACACGCCGCATGAGCGCGGTTGAAAAAGAAGTGGCGGCGGGGCGCGACAGCGCCCGCGCCGTGGCCATTGCATCGTCGCTTGGCCGTTTCCTGGTCATCGCGATCACGACCTATCTTGGTCTGCTCGCGGTCACCTTCTTCATCGGCCGTGTCATCCCGATCGATCCGGTGCTGGCGGTGCTCGGCGACCGGGCGCCGGCCAATGTCGTCGAGCGAACGCGCCGCGAGATGGGCCTCGACCTGCCGCTGATCGAGCAGTTCTACATCTATGTGAAAAATGCCCTGAACGGTAATTTCGGCACCTCCGTGCTGACCACCAATCCGGTCATGAGCGACATTCGCCGCGCGCTTCCGGCCACCACGGAACTGGCGACGCTGGGGACGCTGATCGGTGCACTGTTCGGCGTGCCGCTTGGCGTACTGGCCGCAGTCAGGCGCGGCAGTCTCATCGACCAGATCGTGCGCATCATCGGCCTGATCGGCTATTCCGTGCCGATCTTCTGGCTCGGCCTGCTGGCGCTGGTGTTGTTCTACGCCAAGCTGCAATGGGTCGCTTTTCCGGCGCGGCTCGACGTCGTCTACGAATACACCTTCACGCCGATTACCGGATTCTATCTGCTGGATTCGCTATGGCAGGGGCAGTGGGATGTTTTCTATGACGCCTTCCGCCACATCATCTTGCCGGCCTCGCTGCTCGGCTATTTTTCGCTTGCCTATATCAGCCGCATGACGCGCTCGTTCATGCTCAACGAACTGTCGCAGGAATACATCGTCGCGGCGCGCGCCAAGGGCCTGTCGGAAACCCGCATCATCTGGGGCCACGCGCTGCGCAACGCGGCGGTGCCGATGGTGACGGTGATCGCGCTCTCCTATGCCGGGCTGCTCGAAGGCTCCGTGCTCACCGAAACCGTCTTCTCGTGGCCGGGCATCGGCCTCTACATCACCAACTCGCTGCAGAACGCCGACATGAATGCCGTGCTGGGCGGCACCATCGTTATCGGCTCGGTGTTCATCGCTATCAACCTTCTCTCCGATCTGCTCTACCGCGTGCTCGATCCGAGGACGAAGTCCGCATGAGCGTCGAGACCGTCCAGAGCCGTCGCGACTGGCTGCTCAGCGAGCGTCCGGCCTCGCGCACCCAGGCCAGGCTCGGCCGCGCCTATGTGGCGTGGCGGCGCTTTTCCGCCAACCGGCTGGCGTTTCTCGGCCTGCTTATCATTATTGCCCTGCTGGTCGTTGCCGCGCTTGCCGGCGTGCTGGCACCCTATTCGCCGACATTCGGCGATCTTAAGAACGCACGTCTGCTGGCGCCGAGCGCCGAGCACTGGTTCGGCACCGACGACCTCGGCCGCGATATCCTGTCGCGCATCCTCTATGGCTCGCGCTGGACGCTCTACGTGGTCATCCTGGTTGCCATCATCGCCGCACCCATAGGCCTCCTGGTCGGCACCGTTGCCGGCTATGCCGGCGGCTGGACCGATGCCGTCCTGATGCGCATCACCGACATCTTCCTCGCCTTCCCCAAGCTGATCCTGGCGCTCGCCTTTGTCGCCGCACTCGGGCCCGGTATCGAGAACGCCGTGCTGGCCATCGCCATCACCTCCTGGCCGCCTTACGCACGTATCGCGCGGGCAGAGACGTTGACGGTGCGCAATTCCGATTACATCAAGGCCGTGCAATTGATGGGCGCCTCGCCCTTCCGCATCGTGCTGCGCCACATCATGCCGCTTTGCATCTCCTCGCTGATCATCCGGGTGACGCTTGACATGGCCGGCATCATCCTGACGGCCGCCGGGCTCGGTTTCCTTGGCCTCGGCGCGCAGCCGCCGCTGCCGGAATGGGGCACGATGATCGCGTCGGGCCGCCGCTTCGTGCTCGACCAGTGGTGGGTGGCCGGTGCGCCGGGCTTCGCCATCCTCATCGTCAGCCTAGGCTTCAATCTGCTCGGCGATGGCCTGCGCGACGCGCTCGATCCACGCAGTGGTGACCAATGAGCGGTGATCAATGAGCACGCTGCTCGACGTCGACGACCTGCGCGTCACCTTCCCGACCCGCACCGGCCTGATCGAGGCGGTGCGCGGCGTCTCCTTCACGCTTGGCCGCGAACGTCTCGGCATTGTCGGCGAGTCCGGCTCCGGCAAATCGCAGACCGGCCGCGCCATCATGGGGCTGACGCCGCCGCAGGCGCGGATATCGGCCAACAAGCTTGCTTTCGACGGTATCGACCTGTTGGCGGCATCGCCACGCGAACGCCGGAAGCTGCGCGGCAAACGCATCGCCATGATCCTGCAGGATCCGAAATACTCGCTCGACCCTGTAATGAGCATCGGGCGCCAGATTGTCGAGACGCTGCGCACCCATGAAAAGGTCGGCAAGGCCGAAGCGCGTGATCGTGCAATGGCGATGCTGGAAGCGGTGCAAATTCGTGACCCCGCCCGCGTCTTCGACCTGCATCCGCATGAAGTGTCCGGTGGCATGGGCCAGCGCGCCATGATCGCCATGATGCTGATCGCCGGGCCGGAAATGATGATTGCCGACGAGCCGACCTCGGCGCTCGATGTGACCGTGCAGCTCGATGTGCTCGGCATCCTCGACCGGCTGGTCAGCGAGCGCGGCATGGGCCTGATCTTCATCTCGCACGATCTGCGCCTGGTCTCGTCCTTCTGCGATCGCGTCATCGTCATGTATGCCGGCAAGGTGGTCGAGCAACTCAAGGCGTCGGAACTCGGCCGTGCCCAGCATCCCTACACGCGCGGCCTGCTCAACTGCATGCCCAAGATCGGCGCCGACCGTCACCCGCTGCCGGTGCTCGATCGCAAGCCGGAGTGGGCGGCATGACCGCAGCGATCGCCGTCGACAGGCTGGAGGTAATCTTCGACCGTTTTCGCGCGCTGAAGGGCGTCAGCCTCGACGTGCAGCCGGGCGAATCCTTCGGCCTGGTCGGTGAATCCGGCTCCGGCAAATCGACGCTGCTCAGGGCCATCGCCGGCCTCGCGCCGGTCGCTTCGGGCAGCATCGCCGTCAATGGCAAGACGCTCGGCGCGCGCCGCGACAAGGCCTTTTATCGCGAAGTGCAGATGGTCTTCCAGGATCCGTACGGCTCGCTGCACCCGCGCCAGACCGTCGACCGGCTGCTGCAGGAGCCGCTTGCCATCCATGGCTTTGCCGATGGTGAAAAGCGCATCCAGCGGGCGCTCGACGAAGTCGGTCTGGGAAACGGTTTTCGGTTCCGCTATTCGCATCAGCTCTCCGGCGGTCAGCGCCAGCGTGTGGCGATCGCCCGTGCGCTGATCCTTGAACCATCGATCCTGCTGCTCGACGAGCCGACCTCGGCGCTGGACGCCTCGGTGCAGGCCGAAGTGCTCAACCTTCTGGAAGAGGTCCGCAAGCGGCGCAAGCTGACCTTCCTGATGGTCAGCCACGACCTCGCCATCATCACCCATATGTGCGAGCGGCTGATGGTGATGCAAAGCGGCGAGGCGGTGGAGAATCTGGCGGCGGCCGATCTCGTCGAGCGCCGCGTGACCAAGGACTATACGCGCAATCTCTTGCTAGCCAGCGACGGGTTTGTCAGGACAGCGTGAGCAGTCTCAGGCTGCGCCGCCTTCCGGTATGGCATCACCTGTCGGTTCAGCACTATCCTGCCCCTGCTTCGGCTCTTTGATCCGGAACCAAGCGACATAGAGCGCCGGAAGGAACAGCAGCGTGATCGCCGTACCAGCGATGATGCCGCCCATCATGGCAAACGCCATTGGCGCCCAGAACACCTCACGCGCGATCGGGATCAGCGCCAGGCTGGCGGCTGCCGCCGTCAGCGCAATCGGCCGCATGCGGTGTTCGGTGGCTTCAATGACTGCCGCCCATCGGTCCTTGCCCTCCGTGACGAGATCCTCGATCTGCACGATCAGGATGACCGAGTTGCGGATCAGGATACCGATCAGCGCCAGCACGCCGAGGATGGCGACAAAGCCGAGCGGCGCGCCGCTCGGCAGCAATGCCGCGACCACGCCGATCAGTCCCAGCGGTGCGACGGCAACCACCAGGAACAGGCGCTGGAAGCTTTGCAGCTGGATCATCAGGATCGTCGCCATGATGAACAGCATGAGTGGCACGACCGCCGCGATCGGCCCCTGGCTGTTGGCGCTCTCCTCGACCGAGCCCGCCGTGGCGATCGCATAGCCGACGGGCAGCTTGCCGATAAAGGCATCGACCGAGGGTTTCAGTTCGTTGACCACGGTGGCCGGCAGCGCGTCGCCGACCAATCCGGCGCGCACGGTGATCGTCGGCACGCGGCTGCGCCGCCACACCGTCGGCTGTTCCAGCTCGTAGTGGAAGTTGGCGACGGCGGCGAGCGGTATGGATTCGCCGGCACCGGTCGGCAATTGCATGTTGCGCAGCGTCTCGATCGAGCCGCGTTCGGCATCGCGGGAACGTGCCACGACGTTGATGAGGTAGGTGGCGTCGCGCACCTGGGTGATGGTGACGCCGCCGACCACGCTGTTCAGCGCGTTGGAAATGTCCGAGGAGGTGACGCCGAGCTGGCGCGCCTTGTCCTGCAGCACATCCACCTCCAGCACCCGCGACGGTTCGTTCCAGTCGAAGGTCGGCGCGCCGAGTTTCGGATTGGCTGAGATGACGCCCGCCAGTTGCTGCGACAGCGTCCTCACCGTCTGGATGTCGGGGCCGCTGACGCGGTATTGCACCGGCCGGCCGACAGGTGGGCCAAGCTCGAGCGTCTTGACGAAGGCATCGGTGCCGACGAAGTCATTGCGCAGCATCGTCTGGATGGCCGCCTTCACCCGGTCGCGCGCTTCGACGTTCTTGGTGACGATCACGGTCTGGCCGAAATAGGGATTGGCCGGCTGTACGTCATAGGCCAGCACGAAGCGCACCGCGCCCTGGCCGATATAGGAACTCCAATGGTCGATGTCGGGATTGCCGGCAAGCGCCGCCTTCTCGAAGCGCTCCATCTGGTCGCGCGTCTCGGCGATCGAAGAGTTCTGCGGCAGGTTCCAGTCGACGATCAGTTCGGGCCGGTCGGAGGACGGGAAGAACTGCTGCTGGACAAAACCCATGCCGACGATCGAGCCGGCGAACAACAGCACCGTGGCGATGATGGTCAGCCAATGTCGGCGCACCGATCCGACCAGCACGCTGCGAAACAGCGACGTGAAGCGGCCGGGCTTGTCATGATGCTTCTGCTTCATCGTCGCCGGCAAGATGGTGACGCCAAGCAGCGGCGCAAACAGCACCGCCACGATCCAAGACACCAATAGCGACACGGCAATGACGACGAACAGCGTGTAGGTATATTCGCCCGCCGCGCTGTTGTTGAGGCCGATCGGAATGAAGCCGGTGACGGTCACCAACGTGCCGGTCAGCATCGGGAACGCTGTCGACGTGTAGACATAGGTCGCCGCCTTGCGCAGATTGTCGCCGGCTTCCAGCCTGGCCACCATCATCTCGACGGCGATCATGGCATCGTCGACCAGCAGGCCGAGCGCGATGATCAGCGCACCCAGCGAGATGCGCTGCAGCGAGATGCCGAGATAGTCCATGAACAGGAAGGTGATGGCCAGCACCAGCGGGATCGACAGCGCCACGACGAAGCCGGCGCGCAGGCCGAGGCTGATAAAGGAGACGGCAAGCACGATGGCGACGGCCTCGAACAGCGCGCGGGTGAAGCCCGAAACCGCTTCCTCGACGATGACAGGCTGGTCTGCGACCAGATGCACGCCGACGCCGATTGGCAGGTCGGCGACGATCTTGTCCATCTCGACCTTCAGCGCCTTGCCGAAGTCGAGCAAATTGGCATTGGGCTTCATGCCGATGGCGAGCCCGATCGCATCTTCGCCGTTGAAACGGAACAGTGATGTCGGCGGATCGGCATAGCCGCGGGTGATGGTCGCGACATCGCTCAGCCGGAAGAAGCGGTCGTTGACGCGCAAATTGATGGCGCGCAGGCTTTCCTCCGAAGTGAACTGGCCCGAGACGCGCACGCTGACACGCTCGGGGCCGGTCTCGATGACGCCCGAGGGCGCGACCGCGTTCTGCGCCTGCAGGCTGGCGACGATCGCCTGCTGGTTCAGGCCAAGTGCGGCGATCTGGCGGGTCGAGAATTCGAGATAGATCGCCTCGTCCTGCGCGCCGATCAGGTCGACCTTGCCGGCATTGGGCACCGCCAGGATCTGGGTGCGCGCCTGCTCGACATAATCGCGCAGCTGGCGCGGCGTCAGCCCGTCCGCCGTGAAGGCGTAGACATTGCCGTAGACGTCGCCAAAACGGTCATTGAAGAACGGCCCTTGCACGCCCTCGGGAAACTGGGCGCGGATGTCGTTGATCATGTTGCGGATGCGCATCCAGGTAGGGGCCACGTCGCGCGCCTTGGTCGACGGCTTCAGATTGACGAAGACGACGGTCTTGCCGGCCGTGGTGACGGATTTGCTGTAGTCGAGGCTGTCGAGCTCCTCTAGCTTCTTTTCGATGCGGTCGGTCACTTGTCGGACCGTCTCGTTGACCGACGCGCCCGGCCAGCTGGCCTGGATCAGCATGGTCTTGATGGTGAAGGCCGGATCTTCCTCGCGGCCGAGATTGAGATAGGCCGAGACGCCGGCAACGACGAACACCAGCATGAAATACCAGACCAGCGAGCGATGGCTGAGCGCCCAGTCGGAGAGGTTGAAGCCCTTCACTTGGCGGCTCCTTCCAGGATTTTGACCGTCTCGCCCGGTGTCAGGCTGTGGACACCGGCGGTGACGACGCGCATGCCCGCATCAAGTCCGCCGGTAACGGTAAAGCTGCCGGCGCGTTTGGCGCCGATTTGGATATCGTGCAAGGTGGCCTTCGATTGCGCATCGACGGTCCAGACCTGCTGCTTGCCGTCCTTTTCCAGCAATGCCGACAGCGGCAGCTCGATCGTCGGGTCGATCGCTGTCACCCGTGTCGCCGTCACCGTCGAGCCGAGCCGGAACGCCGTCGGCGCGTTGAGCAGCGTCAGGCGCGTGCGGCGCGTGCGGGTCGAACTGTCGGCCTGCGGCGCGATCTCGCGCAATTTGGCCTCGGTGCGGATCGACGGCAGCGATTGCAGGATGACGTCGAAGCCGGTTCCGTCAGTCAGGTCGCCGGTCAACTGGTCGGGAATGTCGACGACGGCTTCGCGCACATCCGAGCGCGCTACCGTGACCACGGTCTGGCCGGCCGACACGGTCTGCCCGACTTCGGCCCCTGTCGCGGTGACGACGCCGTCGAAATCCGAAAACAGCCTGGCATAGCCGAGCTGTTCCTGCGATTTGGCCAGCGCCGCCTTGGCGCGCTCGACATTGGCCTGTGCGGCCTGGCGTGCCTGCTGGGCCGCCTCATAGGTGGCCTGCGAGGTGTTCTTGTCGGCCAGCAGCGCGCGTTGGCGCTCCTCGCTGGCGGCGGCGTTGGTGAATTCCGCCTGGGCGTTGGAGAGACCGGCCTTTGCCGCCTGCAAGGCGAGTTCCAGCGCCGTCGGATCAAGCGTGGCGATCGTCGTGCCCTTGGTGACGAGGTCGCCGATATCGACGTCGCGGCTGACGACGCGGCCAAGCAGGCGGAAGGCCAGGTTGGCGCTGAATTCCGGTTCGACGACGCCGGCAAAACCGAGCGTCTGGGTGGTGCGCGGCTCGACCACCACCGAAAGCACCGGCCGGATGATCTCGGGCGCCTTTTCCGGCTCGGCCGAACAGGCGCCGAAAAGGATCAGCGAAGACAGGGCGATCAATTGCACCGACCGGGTCATTGCGTTGCCCCTCCGGCGATCTCGACCGTCTGGCCTGGGCTGAGCAACTGACCGCCGGCGGTGATGACGTGCTGGCCGGGCTCCAACCCCTTGTCGACGACAATCACGCCGGAATCATAGGCGAGGATATCCACTGGCGCGATCGTGACCGCCTTGGAAGCCGGGTCGACGAGCCAGACCGCCGGCTTGCCATCGCTGGAGGTCAGCGCCTGCCAGGGCAGGATCACGGCTTTCACCGGTTTTGCGCTGACCGTGCCGGTGACGGCCGCACCAAGCGGCATGGCGGCGGGGGTATCGGGAATGGCGACTTTCACCCGAACTGAAGCCGAGGCCGCATCGACCACCGGCGAGATTTCGCGCACCTTGCCCGTCGCCTTGATCGTGGGATCCGACACCAGCGTGATCGACACGGGCGGCGCCGCCGAACTGCCGGCGACCAGCGTTTCATGGACATTGAAGACCGCGTCGCGGTCGCCGTCCTGGGCAAGGGTGAAGACGGTCTGCGCTGCCTGCACCACCTGGCCGGCTTCGACCGCGCGTGCGGTGACGATGCCTGGCGCGCCGGCCCTGAGTTCGGTGAAGGTGAGGCTCTCCCGGGCATTGTCCAACGCGCTCTGCGCCTGCTGGACGCTGCCTTGCGCCACGCTCTGCGCCTGCGCGGCCTGATCATAGTCGCGGCGTGTCGTGAAACCCTGGGCGAGCAGCGCCTTCTGACGCTCAAAGGCGGCGGAGGCTTGCGTCAATTGCGCTTGTGCTGCGTCGAGATCGGCCTGCGCCGAGCGCAGGTCCGATTCCTGCTCCTGCGGATCGATGCGGGCCAAAAGCGTGCCCTTGTCGACATGCTGGCCGATTTCCACCAGCCGTTCGGCAACTCGGCCGCCGACGCGGAAGGCCAGATTGTTCAGCGTGCGCGCGGCGATGACGCCAGTCAGCGACGTCGTCGGGGCGTAGCTGGAGATTTCGACCTCGGCGGTGCGCACCATGATCGGCAGCTTGTGTTCGGCCGCCGCCTGCTTCTGGCAGCCGGCAAGCAGCAGGCTCGCCACCGCGCAGACAAGGATTGGGGCGGTTCGAAATGGCAAAAAGCTGGAGGGCGATGGTTGCAAGGCGGACGATGTCGCGTTCCTGCTCATGGCTTCCCCTGCCTGCGTGGGACGCTCCCACTGCGGAGCCTCGTGGGCCGTTCGAAGATAATCGATCCCTTGGAAAAGGGAACCTACCCTCGTACGCGTATCGGTCGACTGGTTAAGGCCGCGGCGGGCGACAGGCCCAATCGCCTGTTGACGGTGCCGACTTGAGGAAAACGTGAAATAAGGTCAGAAGACATGTCAGCGACATCAACAAGAACGGGCGCCGGCCCGATGAGGGATACCATGAAGAATTCAGCCATTTCCGAGCGCAAGAACCAGTCGATCTCGCGCGGCGTCGGCATGACCACGCAGATCTATGCCGACCGGGCCGAGAATTCGGAGATCTGGGATGTCGAAGGCCGCCGCTACATCGACTTCTCGTCGGGTATCGCCGTCGTCAACACCGGTCACCGTCACCCGAAGGTGATCGAGGCGGTCAAGGCGCAGCTCGACCGCTTCACCCACACCTGCCACCAGGTTGTGCCCTATGAGAGCTATGTGCGGCTGGCGGAACGGCTGAACGGCATGCTGCCCGGCAAGTTCGAGAAGAAGACGATCTTCGTCACCACTGGCGCCGAGGCGGTCGAGAACGCCATCAAGATCGCCCGCAACGCCACCGGCCGCCCGGCGGTCATCGCTTTCGCCGGCGGCTTCCATGGCCGCACCTTCATGGGCATGGCGCTGACCGGCAAGGTCGTGCCCTACAAGGTCGGCTTCGGCGCCATGCCGGGCGACGTCTACCATGCGCCGTTCCCGGTGCCGCTGCACGGTGTGTCGGTCGCCGATTCACTGGCAGCACTGGACCGGCTGTTCAAGGCCGATGTCGACCCGGCTCGCGTCGCCGCCATCATCATCGAGCCGGTGCAGGGCGAGGGCGGCTTCTACGACGCTCCGCGCGAGTTCCTGACGGCGCTGCGCAAGCTCTGCGACCAGCACGGCATGCTTTTGATCGCCGACGAAGTGCAGACCGGCTTCGCCCGCACCGGCAAGATGTTTGCGATGGATCACCATGAGGTGGCGGCCGACATCACCACCATGGCCAAGAGCCTGGCCGGCGGTTTCCCGCTGGCCGCAGTCACCGGCCGCGCCGAAATCATGGATGCGCCCGGCCCCGGTGGGCTCGGCGGCACCTATGGCGGCAGCCCCATCGGTGTCGCCGCCGCACACGCCGTGCTCGACGTGATCGAGGACGAAAAGCTGTGCGACCGCGCCAACACGCTGGGTGCAAGGTTGAAACAGCGGCTGCAGTCGATCCGCGACGACGTGCCCGAGATCGTCGACATCAGAGGCCTCGGCTTCATGAACGCCGTCGAGTTCAACGACGTCAAGAAGGGCCTGCCGTCGGCCGAGATCGCCAACGCGATCCGGCTGAAGGCGCTCGACAAGGGCCTGATCCTCTTGACCTGCGGCGTCTATGGTAACGTCATCCGCTTCCTCGCCCCGATCACCATCCAGGACGGTGTCATGAACGAGGCGCTCGATATCCTGGAAAGCTCGATCCGCGAAGTCTGCGCCGCCTGATCGGCGGCGCGCCGGCTGGACGGCGCGGAATTATCCCGCCGCTCTAGCGGGTTCGCTATCGAGGAAAGCAGCCAGCGCCGCTTTCAGCCCTTCGGGGCCAGCCGCGATCGTCTGCGGCCTCGGCGAGAAGCCGGCGCCGAGCATCTTGCGGCCAAGCATGTGGTCGCCGGGTCGGTTGACCGATTCGATGCCGAGCAGCCGGTCGCCGGCATAGTGGTAGATCGAGAATTTGTTGTCGGGCAGGTCACCCAGCACGACATGGCTGTCGCCACCGGCGGTCAGACCGACCATTTGCAATTTCATGTCGCCGATGTCGGACCAGAACCAGGGCACAGCCGAATAGGCATCGGTGTGGCCTGTGATCGTGCGTGCGGCAAGCCGCGCCTGGTCGGTGGCGTTCTGCACCGATTCCAGCCGCACGTCGCCGCCGGTGAACCAGTGCCGGTAGGAAGCAGCGTCGCCGATGGCCAGGATTTCAGGCACCGAAGTGCGCATCTGGTGATCGACGCGGATGCCGTTGGCGATGCTGAGGCCTGCGGACTGCGCCAGTTCGACATTCGGCACGGCACCGATGCCGACGATGACCATACGCGCCGGCAGCCTTTCGCCTGACGAGGTGATCGCGGCCGCCACATGGCCGCTTTCGCCTTCGAGCCTGGCAATCGAAGTGCCGGTAAGGATGCGTACGCCTGCCGCTTCCAGCCGTTGCCGAACGTGGCTCGCCACGACCGGCGCCACGGCGCGGCCGAGCAGCCGGTCCACCGCTTCCACAACTGTCACCATGCGGCCGGCAGCCCTCAAGGTGGCTGCGATCTCCAGCCCGATGAAGCCGCCGCCTAGGATGACGACCTCGTCGCTCTGCGCGCTGAGCTCGCGGATCAGCCGCGCATCGGCCAGCGAGCGCAGCGACAGCACGCCGGACAGATCGGAGCCCGGCAGCGGCAGGGCGCGCGGGCGCGAGCCGGTCGCCAGGATCAGGTGGTCGAAGGCAAGCACACCGCCGTCTGATATCTCCAGGCTGCGGCGTCCGGCATCGATGCGATCGATCCTGACGCCCGGCCGGTAGTCGATGGCACTGCCGGTGTAGAAGGCCTCGCCACGCAAGGGTTGCGGTTTGGCCTCGGCATCCTTGATGAAGGTCTTCGACAAGGGTGGCTTGTGGTATGGCAACTCGTTCTCGTCACCGACGAGGATCACCTGCCCGTCATAGCCGTCCTCGCGCAGACTGGCAGCCGCTTGCACGCCCGCATGACCCGCGCCGACAATGACCACACCGTTCTTCATCGCATTCCAATCCCGCTTCTATCCTAGGATGTCTCGCCATGTGGCAATTGTCTGGCGACGCCGCAAGCTAGCTTTTGCGGGTCGCACCCGGGATGGCGGCTGTCAATCGTACAGTTCAGTTGCAAGACCGGCGCAGGAACAGCATAAAGTTGACAGTCGTAGTTTAGAATAATTCTAAACTATTGTTTCAATTGGCTTTTCTTGCGGATTGTCATTGACATTCGACGATGTCACAGCTTTATGGAAGCTCGCGCGTCAGCGCATCCCTTTAATGTCTGGGCCTTGAACCCTTTCGATTGGAGGCATTTTGGTGTCTTTCTTCCGCGAACCGCGCGATGGCGCGGCATCTCTTGCGCCCAATGGCATGCATATGGCGTGGCGCCTGTCGCCGCGCGCGCCGTTTACAGAAATTCCGAGAAACTGGAGAGTGATTGTGACAGCACGATATGGCGGCAGGCTCGCCGCGATCGGCGCCACGGCCCTGCTGACGGCGGCGGTGTTCGTGTTGCCGGCAAAGGCGGAAACCGATGCGAAGGCGGTCGTCAAGACCTATTCCGACATCGCGCTGGCCAAATATGAAGATTCGTTGACCACCGCGCAGGCACTCGACAAGGCGGTCGACGCATTGCTCGCCAAGCCATCGGTGGAAACCCTCAACGCTGCCCGCGAGGCATGGAAGGCATCGCGTGTGCCTTACCAGCAGACCGAGGTCTACCGTTTCGGCAACAAGATCGTCGACGACTGGGAAGGCAAGGTGAATTCCTGGCCGCTGGACGAAGGCCTGATCGACTATGTCGCCAAGAGCTACGGCACCGAATCGGACGCGAATGCGCTCTATACGGCCAATGTGATCGCCAACAAGGAGATCGAGATCAACGGCAAGAAGGTCGATGCTTCGAAGCTTTCGCCGGAATTCCTCTCCGGCACGCTGCAGGAGGCCGGCGGGATCGAGGCCAATGTCGCTACCGGCTATCACGCCATCGAATTTCTGCTCTGGGGCCAGGATCTGCATGGCACCGGCCCGGGTGCCGGCGAGCGCCCCTATACCGACTACGACCTCAAGAATTGCACCGGCGGCAATTGTGACCGCCGCGCCCAGTATCTGAAATCGGCAAGCGATCTTCTGGTTTCCGATCTTCAGGAGATGGTCGGCAACTGGAAGGAAGGCGGCGCCGCCCGCAAGGCCGTCGTCGACGGCGAGCCGAACGCTGCGATCTCGTCCATCTTCGCCGGCATGGGCTCACTGTCCTACGGCGAATTGGCCGGCGAACGCATGAAGCTCGGCCTGCTGTTGCATGATCCGGAAGAGGAGCATGACTGCTTTTCCGACAACACCTACAACTCGCATCTCTACGACGCCATCGGCATTCGCGCCGCCTACCATGCCAGCTATACCAGGCTCGACGGCACCGTCGTTTCGGGCCCCTCCGTGGCCGATATGTTGAAGGCGGCCGATCCGGCGATCGACCAGGAACTGTCGGACAAGCTCGATGTCGCGGTCGCCAAGATGGAGGCGATCAAGACACGGGCATTGGCCGGCGAGGCCTATGACCAGCAGATCGCCGAGGGCAACACGCAAGGCAATGCCACCGTGCAGGCAGCGATCGACGCGCTGATCGACCAGACCAAGTCGATCGAACGCGCCGTTGGCTCCCTGAAGCTCAGCACCATCGCCTTCGAAGGGTCCGACAGTCTCGACGCACCCGACAAGGTGTTCAAGTAGCCGCCGAAAGGCTGGAGCCTGATCCGGAGCTGGATAGCCGGCTTCGGAATGGGCTCCGGTTAAGAAATCAAGCCACACGGCGCGGGAGGCGCCGTCAGCCATCCGAGCAAATTGATGCTGATCTGCCATTGCAATATCATCACCGAGAAGGAGATCGAGCAGACGATCGTCGGGCTGCTGGATCAGGATTCCTGGCAGCTGATCGTGCCGGCGAAGGTCTATCACGCCATGCAAAAGCGCGGCCGCTGTTGCGGCTGCTTCCCAAATGTGGTCGAAACGATCATTCGGGTCACCGAAAACTACCACGCCCGCTCGGAGGCGAACGGCGTGGATGTCGTTTCACACCTGGATCGCGTCAGAGGCCTGCGCGTCCAATACGGGAGCAGAAATCATGAAAGGCGATCCGCAGATCATCGAGCGGCTTAACGAGGCTCTTTTTCTGGAGCTCGGCGCCGTCAACCAGTATTGGGTACATTTCCGTCTGCTTGAGGACTGGGGATACGCCAAGCTGGCCAAGAAGGAGCGCGCGGAATCGATCGAAGAGATGAACCATGCCGACAAGCTCGTGGCCCGCATCATCTTCCTGGAAGGCCATCCGAACCTGCAGTCCGTGGCGCCGCTGCGCATCGGGCAGAACGTCAAGGAAGTGCTCGAATCCGACCTTGCCGGCGAATATGACGCGCGTACAGCCTACAAGCGCTCGCGCGAAATCTGCAACGAAGCCGGCGACTACGTGACCATGAAATTGTTCGAGGAATTGCTGACTGACGAGGAAGGTCATATCGACTTCCTCGAGACGCAGCTCGACCTGCTTGCCTCGATCGGCGAGGAAAAATACGGCCAGCTCAACGCCGCATCGGCGGGCGAGGCGGAGTAAGGGCATGCGGGAATGCGGCGCCTGCTAGAATTCGTGCGCCGCTCGCGGCGGGCCGATGGCTCGCCGCCCCTTGAGAAAACGCCGGCCAGACTGGCGCGTCGGCGCTGCGTCATCCTCGTGGTGGCGCTCACCTCTTCCGCGATGGCCGGTGACCTTCAGCCTGCCGTCCTCGCCACCACGCGCACCGACCTCAATGTGAAGGATCAGGCGCGCGTCACCGCCATCACCAGGCCGACCACTGATTTTTCCAGACCCGAGCAATTCGAACTGATGCAAGGCGGCGCCGGTACGTCCAGGAAGGACGTCAGCCGCGATTCCTTCTCGCAACCCTCGGCCAACATCAACTTCGAGGAAGAGGGCGACTTCAAGCTCGGCAATGCCCTTTTCCGCAAGAACTGGGTGTCGTCGCCATCCTCGACGCAGGCGTCGGACGGGCTCGGCCCGCTGTTCAACGAACGCGCATGCCAGAACTGTCATCTGAAGGATGGCCGCGGCCGTCCGCCGCAAGGCGACGCCGGCACGACGTCGATGTTCCTGCGGCTGGCTCGGGAGGCCAGCAACGCGGAAGAGAAGGCAGCGCTTGCCGAACACAAGGTGCTCAACTTTCCCGACCCGGTCTACGGCACGCAGTTGCAGGAACTGGCCGTTCCCGGCCTGCGCGGCGAAGGCAGGATGCATGTCGACTATCAGGAACGTAAGGTGACACTGTCGGACGGCACCGTGATTTCCTTGCGCAAGCCCAGCTATTCGGTCACCAATCCAGACTATGGGCCGCTCGATCCGCGCACCACGCTGTCGCCGCGCCTGACGCCGCCGATGATCGGCCTTGGCCTGATCGAACAGATCGCACCGGCGGATATTCTTGCCCGCGCCGACCCCGACGACCGGGACGGCGACGGCATTTCCGGCGGGCCGAACATCGTGCGCGACGGCCAAAGCGGCGAACTGACGCTTGGCCGTTTCGGCTGGAAGGCGCAGACGGCGTCGATCCGCCAGCAGACGGCGGACGCCTTTGCCGGCGACATCGGCATCTCGACGCCGGAAGAGCCCAAACACTGGGGCGACTGTACAGCCGCGCAGGCCAAATGCCTCGCCATGCCGAACGGCGTGCAGCAGCGTCTCGGCCCAGTGGAGGCGCCGCCGCCGGTGACGGACCTCGTCACCTTCTATTCGCAGAACCTGGCCGTGCCGGCGCGCCGCGACCTCGACACGCCACAAGTGCTCGTCGGCAAGAAAATCTTCTACGAGATCGGCTGCATTGCCTGCCACACACCGAAATTCGTCACCCGTCGCGGCTCGCCCAACAAGGCGCAGGCCTTCCAGTTGATCTGGCCCTATTCCGACTTCCTGCTGCACGACATGGGGCCTGATCTGGCTGATGGCCAGGCGGTGGGTGATGCGACGGGCAATGAGTGGCGCACGCCGCCACTATGGGGCATCGGCCTGACCGAGACGGTCAACGGCAATTCTTTCTTCCTGCATGATGGGCGCGCGCGCAGCCTGACCGAGGCCATCCTGTGGCATGGCGGCGAAGCGCGGAAGGCACGCGACCGCTTTGCCGTCGCCAACGCGGCCGACCGCGATGCGCTGCTCAAATTCCTGGAGTCACTGTGATGCTCAAGCGCTCTGCATTGTTTCTCGTCCTTCCGCTGGCTCTGCTGGGCGTCGTCCCGGCGTCTGCTGCGGTCAAAGCCTCAGAAATCATCCAGCGGGCGATCGACGGCTTTGTCCGCCCGGCCTATGCAGGGCTGCATCAGCACGCGGAAGCCTTGACAAAGGCGATGCACGAGCTCTGCGAAGCGCCCTCGCAAGGAGAACTTGATGCCGTGCGCTCTGAATTTTCCGCCACAGTCTATGCCTGGTCGTCGGCCGAAATCATCGGCTTCGGACCGATCAAGGAGAACAACCGGCTGGAACGCATGCTGTTCTGGCCAGATCGCAAGAGCATCGGCCTGAAGCAGGTGCAGGCAGCGCTGTCGGCCAAGGATCCGACCGCAACCGACCCGGCACAGCTGGCCGGCAAGAGTGTCGCCATGCAGGGGCTGGGCGCGCTGGAGTTCGTGCTTTACGGCGACGGCGCCGATGCGCTGGCAGGCAAGGATGATCCCTATCGCTGCGCTTATGGCGCGGCGGTTGCCGGCAACATCGAAACCATGGCCGGTGAGGTCAGCGCCGCCTGGAACAAGCCGGACGGCTTTGCTGCACTTTGGGCCAATCCCGGACCGCGGACCGCGCTCTACCGCGACGGCAACGAAGCGGTGACGGAACTGGTCGGCGTCTTCATCAATGAGCTGGAAATGGTCCGCGATGTGCGCCTGAAAGGGTTTTTCGGCGGCAAGCCGGATGCGGACAAGCCGAAACAGGCGATCTACTGGCGCTCGCAAAACACTACCGCGTCACTGGCTGGAAATCTCTCCGGCATCGATACGCTGTTCCAAGCCTCGAAGCTCGGCGACGCCCTGCCGCCCGATGCTCGCTGGATGGCCGAATCGATCCACATCCAGCTGGTCAACGGTGTCGCCACCGCAAAATCCATTCAGGGACCGATCGACAAGGCGCTTGTCGATCCGGCGCTGCGGGACAAACTCGACCATTTCGCGCTGATCACCTCCAGCCTTTCGACCCTGATCGGCACCAGATTGACCGCTGAATTCGGCCTGACCGCCGGCTTTTCGTCGCTGGATGGGGACTGATTTTGAGGACGCCGCTGATCGACCGCCGCGATTTTCTGAGGGCCGCAGGCATGGGCTTTGCCGCCGCAATGGCGCCATCGGCTTGGGCGAAGACGCTCGCGGCGGACGCCGTTTTCGCCACCGCCTTCGTCAAGCGCGACGGCAGCTATGGCGCCGCCGTCCTGTCCGAGGCTGGCAAGGTCCTGCATGCGATCGACCTGCCCGATCGCGGCCACGACGTCACTTTCGATCCGGTGTCGAAACGCTCGGTGATCTTCGCTCGCCAGCCTGGCACCTTCGCCGTGGTTTTCGACCACTCGGGCCGTGACGCGCCGCTGACCATCGCCAGCGTCGCCGGCCGGCATTTCTTCGGCCATGGCGTGTTCTCGGCCGACGGTGCGCTGCTCTATGCCACCGAAAACGACTTCGACAACGCCGCTGGCGTCGTCGGCGTCTACGATGCGCGGGCGAAATTCAGCCGTGTCGGCGAGTTCCCGACCTATGGCATGGGTCCGCACGAGCTTCTGCTGCTGGGCGACGGCAGGACGATCGCGGTTGCCAATGGCGGCATCGAGACCCATCCGGATTACGGTCGCGCCGAACTCAACATAGCCACCATGAAGCCGTCCTATGCGCTCATAGACCGCGTCACCGGCGACCTCATCGAGAAACACGAATTGCCGGCCGCACTGCGCCAGCTGTCGATCCGCCACATGGACACGGATCCGTCCGGAACCGTCTGGTTTGGCTGCCAGTACAGGGGGCCGGGCACCGATCGTCCTTTGCTGGTCGGCCGCGCCGCGCGTGGCAAGGACCTGCAATTGCTCGACATGCCGCAGGACGTTTTGTCCGGCTTCCGCAACTATATAGGCTCGGTCGCCGCCAATCCGGCTGCCGGAACCGTCGCCGTGTCCTCGCCGGAAGGCAATTCGCTTGTCGTGATCGATTCGGCCAGCGGCCGGATCGTTTCGACCAGCGCGCTGGTCGAGGTCTGCGGCGTGGCGCCCGACGGAACCGGCTTCATGGCCACCACCGGCGCTGGCGAAATCATCGAGGGCAGCGGCACGACACGCTCCGAACCTGACTATGTCTGGGACAACCACATGCTGCGCATCGAGCAGGTCTGATAGCTCGCCAGCCGAAGCGAAGCCGCTTAACAAATTATGCACTATCCCCTTGCGGTGGCGGGCCGTGGCGGGCACAGGGAATTGTTTCTCGAACCGGTCGTTTCATGAAATTGCTTGCCATCGACTGTGCCGCCAACCTCTGCGCCGCCTGCGTCTATGACGCGACGGCGAAGCAGGAGCTTGGCCGTTCGGTGCTCGATCTCGGCAAGGGCCATGCCGAACAGCTGATGGTGGTTATCGCCGAAGCGCTGAAGGCAAGTGCAACCGACTATGCAGGTCTTGGCGCCATTGCCGTCTCCGTCGGCCCCGGTTCCTTCACCGGTCTGCGTGTCGGCGTCTCGACCGCGCGTGGCCTGGCGCTGGCGCTGAAGGTCCCGGCGATCGGGGTGACGACGCTCGGGGCGCTGGCCACTGAGGCAGCAGCGGCATTTCCAGGCCGCGCCGTGCTGGCGGCGCTCGATGCCGGGCGGGAGGAAATCCATGCCGCCCTTTACGATGAAATGTCGGTTTTGACTTACGGTCCGGCGGTGACCACACTGGCGGAAGCCGTGACCATGGCGACGGAAAGTTCTTCGGTGCTTGCCGGTACTGCGGCAGCGCAGATCGCCACATCGGCGGGGCGCGCTTTCGATATAGGCCCCGAGAGCGCCACCGCCGATATTGTCACCTATGCCCGTCTGGCCGCCGCCAAAGGCGAAAGCGATAAGCCTAAACCGCTCTATTTGCGCGGCGCCGACGCCAAGCCGCAGGCTGGGTTCATTCTCTCAAGGCTCAGACCATGATCCCGAAAAGTGGTAGCCGGTTTTCGGGAAAGATCATGGTCAAACAAGAAAACGAACATTAATGCGCATACCTTTTCTCCAACCACGCCGCCGCGACTATGCGCTCGAGCCGCTGAAGATCGCCGACAGCCGCGCGGTCTCGCTGCTGCATCGCGAGGATTTTGTCCGCCCCTGGACCGACGGCGAATTCGCCGCCTTGCTCGAACAGGATACCGTGTTCGGCTATGCGGCGCGGGAAACCGGACAGGGCGCCAAGCCTCCCGTCGGCTTCGTGCTGGCGAGGCTGGCGGCTGGCGAGGGCGAGATCCTGACTGTCGCGGTGGCGCGATCGCATCGCCGCCAGGGATTGGGCTGGCAATTGATGGACGCGGTGCTGCGCGAACTGCACGCGCAGCGCGCCGAAGCGCTGTTCCTCGAGGTCGACGAGACCAATGTCGCGGCGATCGCGCTCTATCGGCGACTGGGCTTCCGCGAGGTCGGCAAGCGGCCGAATTACTACAGGTCGCCGGAACACGGACCGACCGGCGCGCTTGTCATGCGCCGCGATCTTCGCTAGCGAGACGGCGGGGTAGGGCGATGATCAAGAAAATCAGGATTTTCCTGGCGCTGGGCCTCGTTGTCGCCGGCTCATTGGTCCTCGTGCCATTGCAGATACTGTCGATGAAGACCGGCTGGT
The DNA here is from genome assembly GCF_001425625.1 of Mesorhizobium sp. Root102. Taxonomy (GTDB): domain Bacteria; phylum Pseudomonadota; class Alphaproteobacteria; order Rhizobiales; family Rhizobiaceae; genus Mesorhizobium. The sequence continues at coordinate 76,631 of NZ_LMCP01000009.1, forward strand.
GGCCGGAAACCGTCATCCTCAAGATCTGGCACAGGCTGATCATCAGGGCGCTCGGCATGCGCATCCATGTCAAGGGTACGCTCTCCGACAAGCGCCCACTGCTGGTTGCCTCCAACCACATCTCCTGGACCGACATCATGGTGCTCGGCTCCAAGGTCGATGTGAAGTTCATCGCCAGGGCGGATATGGAAGGCTGGCCGCTGATCGGCATGCTGTCGAAGCTGCAGCGCACCGTGTTCATCGAGCGCGAACGCAAGCGTTCCTCGGGCGACCAGGCAAGCGAGATCGCCAGCCGCATGGCCAAGGGCGATGCCATGGTGCTGTTTGCCGAGGGCTCGACGGGCGACGGCAACATGATCCTGCCGTTCAAGAGCACCCTCTTTGGCGCCGCCTCGATGGCCATTTCGGAAGGCGCCGCCGAGCAGGTCTTCATCCAGCCGGTGGCGATCGCCTACACGCGCCTGCACGGCGTGCCGCTCGGCCGCCGCCACCGGCCGCTTGCCGCCTGGATCGGTGATGAGGATTTGATGCCGCATCTCAAGGTTTTGCTGGCGGAGGGCGCCCTCGACGTCGAGGTGCATTTCGGCGAACCGATCGCCTTTTCCAAGGGTTCGAACCGCAAGGAAACGTCGAAACTGATGGAAAGCCAGGTGCGTGAGATGATGCAGGCAGGGCTTGCTGATCCGCGCCCGAGCCGCTAGCCCCGGCTGCGCCCACAGGCGCATGCCGAGAATCGTCTGTTTTTTGTCACGGAAAGGCGTTAGAAGCCGCCAGATGGACTTGAACACGATAGAGCGTGACGACATCGCCGCCACGGCCGAAGGGATGGCCGCCGCGCCGGCTGCAGCGACCAGGAAGGTCTTCATCAAGACCTATGGCTGCCAGATGAACGTCTATGATTCACAGCGCATGACCGATGCGCTGGCCGCCGACGGCTATTCCGCGACCGATGCCATCGGCGAGGCCGACCTTGTGCTGCTCAACACCTGCCACATCAGGGAGAAGGCGGCCGAAAAGGTCTATTCCGAGCTCGGCCGTATCCGCGATATGAAGGCCGAACGTGCCTTGGCCGGGCGTGGGATGCTGGTAGGTGTCGCCGGCTGCGTGGCGCAGGCCGAAGGCGCCGAGATCATCCGCCGTTCGCCGGCCGTCGACCTGGTCATCGGCCCGCAGACCTATCACCGGCTGCCGGACGTGCTGGCGCGGGTGCGCGGCGGCGAGAAGATCGTCGAAACCGACTACGCCATCGAGGACAAGTTCGAGCATCTGCCGCAGCCGAAGCGCGCCGAGGTCATCAAGCGTGGTGTCACCGCCTTCCTCACCGTGCAGGAAGGTTGCGACAAGTTCTGCACCTTCTGCGTCGTGCCTTACACCAGAGGCTCCGAAGTCTCCCGGCCGGTGGCGCAGATTGTTGCGGAGGCTGAGCGCCTGGCGGCAGCCGGCGTGCGCGAAGTGACGCTGCTTGGCCAGAACGTCAATGCCTGGCATGGTCGGGGCGAGAACGGCGAGGAGTGGGGCCTCGGCCGCCTGCTGTTCAGGCTCGCCGAAATTCCTGGCTTGGCGCGGCTGCGCTACACCACCAGCCATCCGCGCGACATGGATGACGAGCTGATATTGGCCCACCGCGATCTGCCGGCGTTGATGCCCTATCTGCATCTGCCGGTACAATCAGGCTCCGACCGCATCCTCAAGGCGATGAATCGCCGCCACACGGCGAAGGATTATCTGGCGCTGCTCGACCGCATCCGCGCCGCCCGGCCTGACATCGCGCTTTCCGGTGATTTCATCGTTGGCTTCCCCGGTGAGACAGAAGCGGATTTCGAGGCGACCATGGAACTGGTGCGCCAGGTGAATTACGCCTCGGCCTTCTCGTTCAAATATTCGCCTCGTCCCGGCACGCCGGGCGCCGAAATGCCCGATCATGTGCCGGAAAAGGTCAAGCACGAGCGCCTGCAACGGCTGCAGGCCCTGCTTCTGAAGCAGCAGCAGGATTTCGGCTTGAGCCTCGTCGGCAGCACCATCGACACGCTGATCGAGAAGCCCGGCCGTCAGGCTGGCCAGAAGGTGGGCCGCTCGCCATGGTTGCAGCCGGTTATTGTTGATGAAAAGGCCGGCGAAATCGGTGACATTATCCAGGTGCGAATCACGAAGACAGGTTACAACAGCCTGTTCGCCGAATTGGCCTGAGGGGTCTCGGCAGATGAGGAGAGACGGTTGAGCGCAGCAGAGCTGAAGAACCTGCCCCCGGTACCGGCATCTGGGGCTTCTGACATGGCGCACATCGTTCTGACTTTCGACAACAACAAGCTTGCCAGCGCCCTTTACGGTCAGTTCGACGAAAATCTCGCCCGGCTCGAGCAGAAGCTCGGCGTCGACATCCGCTCGCGCGGCAACCAGCTTACCATCAAGGGTTCGGCGTCGGCTGCCGAGCAGGCGCGCCGCGCCCTGGACAATCTTTATGGCATTCTCCAGAAGGGCGTCGATATCGGCCAGTCCGACGTCGACGGCGCCGTGCGCATGGCGATCGCCGCCGACGATCAGCTGACGCTGCCGACTCTGGAGCGCAAGGGCAAGGTCTCCGCCGCCCAGATCGCCACCCGCAAGAAGACGATCTATGCCCGCTCGCTCAACCAGGACGCCTATATGCGGGCGCTGGAACGGTCAGAGCTGGTGTTCGGCATCGGCCCGGCCGGCACCGGCAAGACCTATCTGGCGGTGGCGCATGCGGCGATGCTGCTCGAGCGCGGTATGGTCGAGCGCATCATTCTCTCGCGACCGGCGGTTGAGGCCGGCGAGCGGCTCGGCTTCCTGCCCGGCGACATGAAGGAGAAGGTCGATCCCTATCTGCGGCCGCTCTACGATGCGCTTTACGACATGATGCCGGCCGACAAGGTCGAGCGCGCCATTGCCGCCGAAGTCATCGAGATCGCGCCGCTCGCCTTCATGCGTGGCCGCACGCTGGCGCATGCCGCGGTTATCCTTGACGAGGCGCAGAACACCACGCCGATGCAGATGAAGATGTTCTTGACCCGTCTCGGCGAGAACTCGCGCATGATCGTCACCGGCGATCCGACCCAGATCGACCTTCCCTCGAACACCAAATCGGGGCTGGTCGAAGCCTTGCGGGTGCTGGACGGCGTGGCAGGCGCGGTCACCGTGCGCTTCAACGATGGCGACGTGGTTCGCCATCCGCTGGTGGCGGAAATCGTCAGGGCCTACGACCGGGACGCCAAGCTGGCGCGCGGCCTCGGCGCCGAGAATTGATTTTGACGATGCGGCTTCATGCCTGAGGACATAATATCCGGCGACGGGGCACTTCCCGTCGACATCGATATATCTGTCGAAGCGGGCAACTGGCCCGATGAGGCAAGCCTGACGCGGCTGGTCGATCGCGCTGTCGCGGCTGCTTTTGCCGAGTCCGGCGCGGCGGGCCGTTCCGAACTCAGCCTCGTTTTTTCCGACGACGCCCATATCCGGACCCTCAACGCCGGCTGGCGCGGCAAGGATAAACCGACCAACGTCTTGTCTTTCCCGGCTTTTCCGTTTGTGCAAGGCGGCCCGCTGCCGCCGATGCTGGGCGATATCGTGCTCGCCGCCGAGACGGTCACGCGCGAAGCGGCACTGGAAGACAAGCCTCTCGAGAACCATATCACCCATCTCGTCATCCATGGCCTGCTGCACTTGCTGGGCTACGATCACGAGACCGACACCGAGGCCGAGGCGATGGAAGCCATCGAACGCGCAGCGCTCGCAAGGCTTGCCATTCCCGATCCCTACGCGTAACTACTTCTGATCAATTGACCGGACGACGATGAACGACAAACCAGAGACTGCCGCCCGCCCCGACGCCGGCAGTGCGACCAAGGCTTCCGATACCTCGGAAGAGGGATCAAGTCCGAGTCCCGTTACCTCTGGCGCTGCCAGCGTTGCCAGCGAAACATCGCCTGCCGGTCCCTCCCTGTTCGACCGCGTTCTGGGCTTGTTTCGGCAACGCAATGGAACCAGCCTGCGTGAGGAAATCGCCGGCGCGCTTGCCGAGACGACGAGCGATGCCGAATCCTTCTCGCCCGGCGAACGCGCCATGCTCAACAACATCCTGCGGCTGCGCGAGGTGCGCGTCGAGGACGTCATGGTGCCGCGCGCCGACATCCAGGGGGTCGAGATCACGACGACGCTCGGCGATCTCCTGGGCACCTTCGAACAATCCGGCCATTCGCGCATGCCGGTCTATTCCGAGACGCTCGATGATCCGCGCGGCATGGTCCATATCCGTGACGTGCTGGCCCACATCACCAAGATCGCACGCGTCAAGAAGGGCCGCACGACCAGGAAAACCCCCGCCGCCACGGTTCTCGACCTCGCCCAGGTCGACCTCGCACGCACCATTGGCGACCTCAACCTGATCCGCCCGGTGCTGTTCGTGCCGCCGTCTATGCTTGCCTCCGACCTGATGGGTCGCATGCAGACGACGCGCACCCAGATGGCGCTGGTCATTGATGAATATGGCGGCACCGACGGCCTTGCCTCGCTGGAGGACATCGTCGAGATGGTGGTCGGCGACATCGAGGATGAGCATGACGAAGACGAGCCGATGATCACCCAGAGCGGTGACGGCGTGTTCATCGTCGACGGCAAGGCCGAGATCGACGACGTTGCCAAGATGATCGGCGAGGATTTCGCCGCCGGTGAACATGGCGAATATGTCGACACCATCGGCGGCATGATCTTCAACACGCTTGGCCGCGTCCCTGCCCGCGGCGAGGTGGTGCAGGCCATACCCGGCTTCGAGTTCCACGTGCTCGACGCCGATCCGCGCCGCGTCAAGCGCGTGCGCATCGTGCAGAGCCAGAAGGGCGAGCGCCGCCGGCGCGCCGCGCGCACCGAGCAGGCTTAAGCATGATGCCGAAAAGTTGCAGACTTTTCCGATAAACCTCATGCGACAAAACAAGGATCTAAGCGCTTACGAATGACGGTCGAAGACCCTTCAAGCACTCCACCCTGGGGTCCGGTGTGTTCTACAAGGATCCATGGGCCGCGCTGGCCTGGCTTGAAGCGGCCTTCGGTTTCGCGCGCAGCATGGTGGTCCGTGATGCCGAGGGAAGACTTGTTCACGCCGAGATGCGGTTCGGCGACTGCTACATCATCGTCGATTCCGAATGGGCCGATTATGTCACCAGCCCGGCTTCGGTCTCGGGCAAGAACACGCAATCGGTCTATGTCAGACTGAAGGATAGCATCGACGCACATTGCGAGCATGGTAGGGCCGCCGGTGCTGATATGATCCAGGAGCCGACGGATCAGCTCTACGGCGAGCGCCAGTATCGGGCGCGCGATCCCGAGGGCCATGTCTGGACCTTCACGCAGACCATCCTTTCGGTTCCGCGCGAGGAGGCCGAGCGGCTGGGCGATGTTCAAATCGAGGGTTGGCACCGGTAGAGCGGTGGCGGAGCTTGCATCACGGCCGGCCATCCGGCGTTTGGAGCGTGGACCGCGGCCTGTTAAATCTTGCGTCCTGATTCGCGCGACTCGGAAGTATGCATGGAGCGCCTGGCCGGCCGGATAATTCTGCTTTGGGGTTGGCGGCGCGCGCTCGTGGCGTTTCTCGCAGGCGCCCTGGCAGTGCTTGGGCAGGCGCCCTACGATTTCTTCGCCGCCTGTTTCATCTCGTTTCCGCTGCTGGTCTGGCTGATCGACGGCGCCACCGGTGAAGCCTCGGCCAGCCTGTTCCGGCGCCTGCGGCCGGCCTTCGCCGTCGGCTGGTGGTTCGGCTTCGGCTATTTTCTTGCCGGCCTCTGGTGGATCGGCTCGGCGCTGCTGGTCGAGGCCGACAGCTTTGCCTGGGCGCTTCCCTTCGCAGTAGTCGGCATTCCTTTCATGCTCGCCTTTTTCTACGGCTTTGCGGCCATGGTTGCCCGCCTGCTGTGGAGCAACGATATCGGCCGTATCGCCGCCCTTGCCTTCGGCTTCGGGCTGGCGGAGTGGCTGCGCGACTTCCTGTTCACTGGGTTTCCCTGGAATGCCATCGGCTATGCGGCCATGCCCGTGCCTTTGCTGATGCAGAGCGTTTCGGTCACCGGCATGATCGGCATGAACGCGCTCGCGGTGTTCGTCTTCGCCCTGCCGGCATTGCTGGCGGCACGCCGGCATCTGCGCCTCGGTGCGGCGCTGTTTGTCGTGCTTGCCGCCACCCATGTCGGCTTCGGCTATGTCAGGCTTGCCGCTGCCGAAAAGCCGGCGGCGCGCAGCCTGGACGTCCGCATCGTCCAGCCGGCCGTGGACCTGTCGGAAAAGTGGGACGCATCGGTGCGCGACCGCATCTTCGCCACCTTGATGGGGCTGTCGGCCAAGGCGCCGGACCCTGGCCATGAAAAGCCGCAACTGATCCTGTGGCCCGAAACCTCTGTGCCGTTCCTCTTCACCGAGCGTCCGGACGCATTGACGGCGCTGGGTGACATGCTCGGACCCGGCCAGATGCTGATCGCCGGCGTCGTCCGCGAGGAAGGCGGCTCGGCCGCGAATGCCGACAGCCGCTATTACAACTCCGTGGTGGCGATCGACGACAAGGGTGAGATCACCGACGCTGTCGACAAGGTTCATCTGGTGCCGTTCGGCGAATACCTGCCTTTCTCCGACCTGCTCGAGCGGTTCGGCATCGAGCAGCTGGTTGCCGGGCCGATGACGTTTGCGGCCGGCAACGAACGGCACGCCATCACCCTGCCTGACGGCATCCTCGCACTGCCATTTATCTGTTACGAGGTGATCTTTCCCGATCTGGTGGCAGTTGACGCAACGTCAGCACAGCTTATTGTGAACGTTACCAATGATGCGTGGTTCGGCGACACGCCGGGTCCGTATCAGCATTTCAGGCAGGCCCAGATCCGTGCGGTGGAAAATGGATTGCCATTGGTGCGTGCTGCCAACAACGGCATTTCGGCCGTCGTTGACCCGCGCGGCCGCATCGTTGATGCGCTGGCGATCGACGCGCGCGGCGCCATCGATGTGCATGTACCGATTTCCGAAAAGGCGCTCATATCTCCCGGCCAACGGCGCATTAACGGAATGCTGATCATGTTGCTGTTTGCCGTTGTGGCAGTGCTGTTGAACGTAAGGCAGAGGCTACGGGCGAATTGACAGCCCACACATTAGAAACTCATACTGTAAGCGCCTGAAATTTCTCGAAGTCGGTGGATCGTTCTGTTGGGGCAGTTGCCTCCGGCGTCGTTTGGGCAGGAAAAAAGAGAAAGCCGAAAAAATTCGGCGAGGAAAAAATGACAGAAGACAACAAGAAGAAACCGAATCCGATCGATATCCATGTCGGCAGTCGCATCCGGCTTCGCCGCAACATGCTGGGAATGAGCCAGGAAAAGCTCGGAGAAAATCTCGGTATCACATTTCAACAGATTCAGAAATATGAAAAGGGCACCAACCGCGTCGGCGCCAGCCGTCTGCAGGCGATCGCATCCATACTCGGCGTGCCTGTCGCCTTCTTTTTCGAGGATGCGCCCGGCCAGGAGCCCGTGGCGGGCCGTGGGTTTGCCGAGGATGCGTCGATGGCTTTCGCCGTCGAATTCTGCGGCAGCCCCGAAGGTCTTCAGCTCAACCGGGCCTTTGTCAAAATCGCCGACGCCAAGGTGCGCCGCAGGATCATAGATCTGGTCAAGTCCCTCTCCACTGACGATGCCGACTGATCCGCAATCGCGCTTGAACCGGCGGCGCCTTGCCGCCAGTGGCACAAGATAACTGCATCGAGATTCATGCCAGAACCGAAGCACCGCTTGACGAGCGGCGCTTCGCCCCGCTAACACGTGGCGCGCCAAAATCGGCAGCCTGCCGATCGTTTTTCAAGAGGGGACACCCGTGACGCGGCAGAACTACTTCTTTACCTCGGAATCCGTTGCCGAGGGCCACCCCGATAAAGTCTGTGACCGGATATCCGACGAGATCGTCGATCTGGTCTATCGCGAAGCCAAGAAAACCGGGATGGACCCGTGGAAAGTCCGTGTCGCCTGCGAGACGCTGGCCACCACCAACCGTGTCGTCATCGCCGGCGAGGTGCGCGTCCCCGAGACCCTGCTGAAGAAGGACAAGGCCGGCAATATTCTCAAGGATGCCGCCGGCCATCCGGTCGTCAATCCGGCCAAGTTCAAGTCGGTCGCCCGCAAGGCGATCCGCGAAATCGGCTATGAGCAGGCCGGCTTCCACTGGAAAACGGCGAAGATCGAGGTCCTGCTGCATGGCCAGTCGCCGGATATCGGCCAGGGCGTCGACAACGCCTCCGACCGTCAGGGCGAAGAGGGTGCCGGCGATCAGGGCATCATGTTCGGTTATGCCTGCCGCGAGACGCCGGATCTGATGCCGGCGCCGATTTACTACAGCCACAAGATCCTCGAACTGCTGGCTGCCGCCCGTCACGAGGGCAGCGGTGAAGCTGGCAAGCTCGGGCCGGACGCCAAGAGCCAGGTCACCGTTCGCTATGTCGACGGCAAGGCCGCCGAGGCGACGCAGATCGTGCTGTCCACCCAGCATCTCGATGCGAGCTGGGATTCGAAGAAGGTTCGCAAGGTTGTCGAACCCTATATCCGCGAGGCGCTGGGCGAACTGAAGATCGCCGACAACTGCATGTGGTACATCAATCCGACCGGCAAGTTTGTCATTGGCGGACCGGACGGTGACGCCGGGCTGACCGGCCGCAAGATCATCGTCGACACCTATGGTGGTGCCGCACCGCATGGCGGCGGCGCCTTCTCCGGCAAGGACACCACCAAGGTCGATCGTTCGGCGGCCTATGCGGCGCGCTATCTGGCCAAGAACGTCGTGGCGGCGAAACTCGCCGACCGCTGCACCATCCAGCTTTCCTACGCCATCGGCGTTGCCCAGCCGTTGTCGGTCTATGTCGACCTGCACGGCACTGGCAAGGTCGACGAGGCAAAGCTCGAGGAGGCGCTGCGCACCGTGATGGATCTGTCGCCATCCGGCATCCGCCGCCATCTCGATCTCAATAAGCCGATCTACGCCAAGACGTCGTCCTACGGCCATTTCGGCCGCAAGGCCGGCCGCGACGGGTCTTTCTCCTGGGAAAAGACCGATCTCGCCAAGGCGCTCAGGGACGCGGTCGCCGCCTGATTGCGGCGCCGCAAAGTCCCGCCATGGACCCGAAGGACAGACCAAGCCGCGCGACCGAAGCCTTCTTCGGTCGCCGGCGCGGCAAGACCATGCGTCCGCAGCAGGCGGCCGCATTGGAAAGCGGCTTCGGCACATACCGGCTCGATCTGGCGGCCGAACCGCCGGCTGATCTGCACACCCTGTTTGATGCCAACGTTTGCGCGATTCGCCTCGAGATCGGCTTCGGCGGCGGCGAGCATCTCCTGCATCGCGCGACCGAGGCGCCTTCGATCGGCTTTATCGGCGTCGAGCCCTTCGTCAACGGCATGGCCAAGATGATGATGGCGGTGCGGGAGAAACCGCTCGCCAATCTGCGGGTTTATGACGACGACGCCACCCGGCTGCTCGACTGGCTGCCGCAAGCCTCGCTCGACGGCATCGATCTGCTCTATCCCGATCCCTGGCCGAAGAAGAAACACTGGAAGCGGCGCTTCGTCAGCCCGGTCAATCTCGAGCGGTTCGCGCGTGTGCTGAAGCCTGGTTCAAAATTCCGCTTTGCGTCCGATATCGACACCTATGTCAACTGGACCCTGCTGCATTGCCGTGCGCATGGCGCATTCGCATGGCAGGCTTCGGAGGCGGCGGACTGGCACCGGCCTTATGCCGGCTGGCCGGGGACGCGTTATGAGGCGAAGGCCATTCGTGAGGGGCGGCGCCCGGCCTATCTCACTTTTGTCAGAACATAGGCCCGCTCACGGCGCACGAGAGCAATTCCAGGAAAAGTATGAAACTGTTTTCCGTCGGGGATTGGGTCAAAACAAAGAGTTAGAGCGGTTCGCCGTTTCCGTGAAACGGTGAACTGCTCTGGTCTCGGACCGTTGCAAAGGCGAGTATCATCCACTCGCCAAATTCAGAAACGGCCAATCCTGTTGAATACAGCTGGATCCATTCCGAGCTTGCGCAAGTCGTCGGCGCGCGGCTTGCGGCCCGCTTCCACGGCACGCGAGGCAGCGACCGCACTGCCAAATGTCGTGAAAAGTTCGCCTATGGCGGATAAGATCTTGCGGTTGGTCATGGTCATGCCCTTTCGGTGCTGTGTCGTGCAATCATCTTTGTGCGACGCACCATAGATGGGGATACAACGGCAAAGCTCACAGGGGTTTTGCCGCATGGAGGTCATGCGTCTGGCGCAACACTGGCGCTGCACGGCTTTTGTTCGGCCGGCACGGCGGGCTTGAAACACCGGCCATGATCGTTTATATCAGCCTCAAATTCTTGGTCGGTATGACGAAGAGTGGGTCCACCCGGTCCCGCTCTTTTTTATTACCTGCCGATAACTTCGGGTAGAACGACAGGGTCTCAATGACTGCAACGGCAAACGAGGGCGACGATCGCATCATCCGCGAAAGCGGCATCGATGCGCGCATCGCGCTGATCGTCCAGCCGGTCCTGCGTGGCATCGGCTTCCGCCTCGTGCGGGTGCATCTGTCGGGCCAGAACGGGCTGACGCTGCAGATCATGGCCGAGCGCGAGGACGGCACCATGACCGTCGAGGATTGCGAAGAGGTCAGCCGCGCGGTGTCGCCGGCGCTCGACGTCGATGATCCGATCGAAAAGGCCTATCACCTTGAAGTCTCGTCGCCCGGCATCGACCGGCCGCTGGTCCGCAAATCGGATTTCACGACCTGGACGGGTCATCTGGTCAAGATGGAAACATCGATCGTCGTTGCGGACCGCAAGCGGTTCAAGGGCAAGATAGTCGAGGCCGGTGAAGACGATGTGCTGATCGAGCGCGAAAAGGCCGCCTATGGCGAGGAGCCGACGGTGCGGGTTCCCTATGACGCGATTTCCGAAACGCGCCTGATCCTGACCGACGATCTCATCCGCGACGCCCTGTCGAAGGACAACAGGGCGCGCAAGGAAGCCAAAAAACGTCGCGGCGAACCGGACGACGATGCGCCCGAGGGTGCGGACGCGGACGCCACGGAAGAACACGAACAGGAACTATGATTGAGCTGCCGGGCGCAAAGGTCCGGCAAACAGGCTCGGGAGAAAAACGATGGTTGTAAGCGCCAACAGACTTGAACTGCTGCAGATCGCCGACGCGGTTGCGCGTGAAAAGTCGATCGACAAGTCGATCGTCATCGCCGCCATGGCCGACGCGATCCAGAAAGCGGCGCGCTCGCGTTATGGCCAGGAGACCAACATCCGCGCCGACATCAACCCGAACACCGGCGAGATGAAGCTGCAGCGGCTGATGGAAGTGGTCGAGAAGGTCGACGACTACGCCACGCAGATCGCCATTTCTTCGGCCCGCGAGCGCAATCCCGATGCCCAGCTCGGCGATTTCATCGCCGAACAGCTGCCGCCGATGGATTTCGGCCGCATCGCGGCCCAGTCGGCCAAGCAGGTCATCGTGCAGAAGGTGCGCGAGGCCGAACGCGATCGCCAGTATGACGAATACAAGGACCGCATCGGCGAAATCGTCAACGGCACCGTCAAGCGCGTCGAATACGGCAACGTCATCGTCGATCTCGGCCGCGGCGAGGCGATCATCCGTCGCGACGAACTGATCCCGCGCGAAAACTACAAATACGGCGACCGCGTCCGCGCCTACGTTTACGACGTGCGCCGTGAGCAGCGCGGCCCGCAGATCTTCCTGTCGCGAACCCATCCGCAGTTCATGGCCAAACTGTTCACCATGGAAGTGCCGGAAATCTATGACGGCATCATCGAGATCAAGGCGGTCGCCCGCGACCCGGGTTCGCGCGCCAAGATCGCCGTCATCTCGCGCGATAGCTCGATCGATCCTGTCGGCGCCTGCGTTGGTATGCGCGGCAGCCGCGTCCAGGCCGTCGTCGGCGAATTGCAGGGCGAGAAGATCGACATCATTCCGTGGTCGCCTTCGGCCGCGTCCTTCATCGTCAACGCGCTGCAGCCGGCGGAAGTCGCCAAGGTCGTGCTCGACGAGGATGCCGAACGCATCGAAGTCGTGGTTCCCGACGACCAGCTGTCGCTGGCCATCGGCCGCCGCGGCCAGAACGTGCGGCTCGCTTCGCAGCTGACCGGCTGGGATATCGACATCCTGACCGAGGCCGAAGAATCCGAGCGTCGCCAGAAGGAATTCGTCGAGCGTTCGTCGCTGTTCATGGAAGCCCTCGACGTCGACGAGATGGTCGGCCAGGTGCTCGCGTCCGAAGGCTTCACCAGCGTCGAGGAAGTCGCTTATGTCGATTCCGGCGAGATCGCCTCGATCGACGGTTTCGACGAAGACACCGCTTCGGAAATCCAGACCCGCGCCCGCGAATATCTGGAGAAGATCGAGGCCGAGCACGACGACAAGCGCAAGGCGCTCGGCGTCTCGGACGAATTGCGCGAAATCCCCGGCATCACCACTGCCATGATGGTGACGCTCGGCGAAGACGGCGTGAAGACGATCGAGGACTTCGCCGGCTATGCCGCCGACGACCTCACCGGCTGGAAGGAACGCAAGGACGGCGAAACCAAGGTATTCCCCGGCGTGCTGGCCAATCACGGCGTCGCGCGTGCCGATGCCGAGCAGATGGTTCTGGCTGCCCGCCTCAAGGCCGGCTGGATCACCGAAGACGAGCTTGCGGCCGAAGAAGTCTCGGCTGACGAAGCCGTTGGTGCGTGAGGTGAAACCGCATCGCACCGAACCCGCCCTTGGACGAGATGAACGATCGCACCTGCATCGTTACGCGCAAACAAGCCGAACCGGATGAACTGATCCGTTTCGTCGTCGGCCCGGATTCGGCCGTCGTTCCCGACATCAAGAGAAATCTGCCCGGCCGCGGTTGCTGGGTGAGCGCCGACCGCCTACATATCGACAAGGCTGCGGCGAAGAACCTCTTTGCCCGCGCCTTCAAGGCACAGGTGGTTGTGCCGCCCGATCTTGGCGGCATGGTCGACGGGCTGCTTTCCAGACACGCTCTGGGCATGCTTGGTCTTGCCCGCAAGGCAGGCGCAATTTCGCTTGGTGCTACCAAGGTCGAGAGCGCGGTGCGTAGCGGATTGGCGCTTTTCGTGCTTCACGCGATCGAGGCGTCCGACGACGGCGTGCGCAAGATCAGCCAGGCGCGACGGGCGACAGTCCATCTCGGCGGGCCCGCCATCCTTGCCTACAAACTTTTCTCCGAGGCCGAGTTGAGCTTGGCATTGGGGGGTACAAATGTGATACATGCTGCCGTTCTCGCGGGAGACGCGGGCAGGGCGGTCCAGAAGCGCATGGTTGCGCTCGACCGGTATCGGGGCGGTTCCCCGGACGATCTGGCAATGCTTGCGGCTGTTGCTGACGAAGATGATGCCGCAGAGGATATGGAATGAGCGATACGAAATCGGGTGACGACAATACGCTGAGTGTGACGCCGAAGAAGACCTTGACGCTAAAGCGCCCCGGTATGGAACAGGGCACTGTGCGCCAGAACTTCTCGCACGGCCGCACCAAGCAGGTCGTCGTCGAAACCAAGAAGCGCAAGTTCTCGATGCCCGGCGACAAGCCGGAGCCGGTTGCCGCCCCCGTCTTCACACCGAAGCCGCCGGTTGTGGCCGCGCCCGTTGTGCAGGAAGCACCGAAGGCGCCGCCGCCGCCGGCCCCGGTCGAACGGAGCGGCATGGTGCTGAACGAGCTGTCGCGCAGTGAAATGGAAGCGCGCCGCAGGGCGCTTGAAGGCTCCAAGGTGCGCGAGGTCGAGGATCGCCAGCGCGCCGCCGAGGACGCCAAGCGCCGTGCCGAGGACGAAGAGCGCCGCAAGCGCGAACGCGATGAATCCGCACGCCGCCAGGCCGAGGAAGAGGCGCGGTTGCAGACCGAGGCCGAGTCTCGCCGTCGGGCCGAGGAAGAGGCACGCCGCCGCGCGCCGCTGACCGCCGAACTGGCAACAGTCGACGACGAGGAAGAGGTCAAGCCGAAGCGGATTGGTGCCGCCGCACCGGTGCGCCGTCCGGTCACGCCCGAAGTGGCGCGTCCGGCCAAGCCGACCAAGAGCGAGGAAGACCGCCGCCGTGGCAAGCTGACGCTGAATTCAGCATTGTCCGACGAAGACGCGCGAGCCCGTTCGCTGTCGTCGATGCGTCGCCGCCAGGAAAAATTCAAGCGCGCGATGCATAATGAGCCGCGCGAGAAAGTCATGCGCGAAGTGATCCTGCCCGAGACCATCACCATCCAGGAACTGGCGCAACGCATGTCCGAGCGTGCGGTCGACCTGGTCAAGTTCTTCATGAAGCAGGGCCAGATCCTGAAGCCAGGCGACGTCATCGACGCCGATACGGCAGAACTGGTCGCCACCGAATTCGGGCATACGGTTCGCCGCGTCGCCGAGTCCGACATCGAGGAAGGCCTGTTCAACATCGCCGACAATGCCGAGGACCTGGTGTCTCGTCCGCCTGTCGTGACGATCATGGGCCACGTCGATCACGGCAAGACCTCGCTGCTCGACGCCATCCGCAACGCCAATGTCGTCTCCGGTGAAGCCGGTGGCATCACCCAGCATATCGGCGCTTACCAGGTCGAGAAGAATGGTCACAAGATCACCTTCATCGACACGCCTGGCCACGCCGCCTTCACGGCGATGCGTGCTCGGGGCGCCCAGGCGACCGACATTGCCATTCTGGTGGTTGCGGCCGATGACAGCGTCATGCCGCAGACGATCGAATCGATCAGCCATGCCAAGGCGGCCGGAGTTCCGATCATCGTGGCGATCAACAAGATCGACAAGCATGATGCCGATCCGCAGAAGGTGCGTTCCGAACTGCTGCGCCACGAGGTCTTCGTCGAATCCATGGGTGGTGAAGTTCTGGACGTCGAAGTGTCGGCGACCAAGGGCACCAATCTCGACAAGCTGCTCGAAGCGATCCTGCTGCAGGCCGAAATTCTCGACCTGAAGGCCAATCCGGATCGTACCGCCGAGGGTGTCGTCATCGAAGCCCAGCTCGACAAGGGCCGTGGTCCCGTTGCCACCGTTCTGGTGCAGACCGGCACGCTGATGCCGGGTGACATCCTTGTTGCTGGCAACGAATGGGGCCGGGTGCGCGCGCTGGTCAACGATCGTGGCACGCAGATCAAGGAAGCGCCGCCGGCGATGCCGGTCGAAGTGCTTGGCTTGCAGGGCACTCCGCAGGCCGGCGACCGCTTCGCCGTGGTCAACAACGAGGCCCGTGCCCGCGAGATCACCGAATATCGCCAGCGTCTGGCGCGCGAGAAGGCGGTTGCCAAGCATGCCGGCCAGCGTGGGTCGCTCGAGCAGATGATGTCGCAATTGCAGACGAGCGGGCTGAAGGAATTCCCGTTGGTCATCAAGGGCGACGTGCAAGGCTCGATCGAAGCGATCAATGCGGCGCTCGACAAGCTCGGCACCGACGAAGTGCGTGCGCGCATCGTCCATGCCGGCGCCGGCGCCATCACCGAAAGCGACGTGTCGCTGGCGGAGACTTCGGGTGCGGCGATCATAGGCTTCAACGTCCGCGCCAACGTCCAGGCGCGTGCCGCTGCAGCGGCGGCGGGCATCGAGATCCGCTATTACTCGATCATCTACAACCTTGTGGATGACGTGAAGGCGGCTCTGTCGGGCCTTCTGTCGCCGGAGCGTCGCGAGACCTTCATCGGCAATGCGCAGATCCTTGAGATCTTCGACATCACCAAGGTCGGCAAGATTGCCGGCTGCCGTGTCACCGAAGGCAAGGTCGAGCGTGGCGCGGGCGTGCGCCTGATCCGCGACAACGTCGTCATCCACGAAGGCACGCTGAAGACGCTGAAGCGCTTCAAGGACGAAGTTTCGGAAGTCCCCGGCGGCCAGGAGTGCGGCATGGCCTTCCAGAACTACGAGGACATGCGCGTCGGCGACGTCATCGAGTGCTTCCGCGTCGAGATGGTGACTCGGACACTCTGAGTTCGAGTGACTTGTCCATACCGGGCGGTGGCCGAAAGGCCGCCGCCCAAGGTCTATTGAGAATGGCCCATATGAGACATGCGGCACGGTCCCATCCCGCGCCTCACGCTTTCAGGATTGAGAAAAATGCCCCGTCCAACCACATCCAGCCCATCCCAGCGCATGCTGCGCGTCGCCGAACAGGTGCGCCATGCGCTGTCCGAAACCCTGCAGCGCGGCGAGATCATCGATCCGCTGATCGAGAACACCGTGGTGTCGGTCTCGGAAGTGCGCATGTCGCCCGACCTCAAGGTCGCCACCGCTTTCGTCTCGCCACTTGGCGCGAAGGATACCGATGCGGTCGTCGAGGCGCTGAACAAGCATGCGAAATTCGTCCGCGGCCGTGTCTCCGGCGCACTGCGGCAGATGAAGTTCATGCCGGAGTTTCGCTTCAAGCTCGACACCTCCTTCGACAATTTCGCCAGGATCAACGACCTGTTGAAGTCGCCCGAAGTAGCACGCGATCTGGGTCCTGAGGACCAGGACAAAGACGACAGCAAGGACACCGAATAGTGGCGCGCCGCGGCAAGAAGAAGGGCCGGCCGATCTCGGGCTGGCTGATCCTGGACAAGCCGGTCGGCATGGGCTCGACCGAAGCCGTCTCCAAGATCAAATGGCTGTTCCAAGCGGAAAAGGTCGGCCATGCCGGCACGCTTGACCCGCTCGCCTCCGGCATGCTGCCGATCGCGCTTGGCGAGGCCACCAAGACCGTGCCTTACGTGCAGGACGGGGCCAAGATCTATCGCTTCACCGTTGCCTGGGGGCAGGAGCGTTCGACCGATGACCTCGAAGGTCCGGTGACGAAGGAGTCCGACCTGCGTCCATCGGAAGCCGAGGTCAAGGCGTTGCTACCGAAATACACCGGCGTCATCATGCAGACGCCGCCGCAATTCTCGGCCATCAAGATCGCGGGCGAGCGCGCCTATGATCTTGCCCGCGACGGCGCGACAGTCGACATACCCGCGCGCGAGATCGAGATCGGCCGTTTGGACGTTGTCGAGCATAGCGCCGACCATACTGTTTTCGAGGTCGAATGCGGCAAGGGCACCTATGTGCGCTCGCTGGCCCGCGACATGGGCCGCGACATGGGCTGCTTCGGCCATATTTCCGAATTGCGCCGGGTCGAGGTCGAGCCGTTCACCCCGGAGGATTTCGTCACCATCGCCGAACTGGAAGCCGCCCGTTTCGGTGTGCAGGAGGAAGGCGGCGCGGACGCGGCGGACGTCGCTGACGCAGTGGAAGCGCCAATCGACTTCGACGCCATCGATGCACTTCTGGTCGATACATCGGCTGCCCTTGATTGCCTGCCGCAGATCGCCATCAGCGACGACGCGGCGACCAAGATCCGCCTTGGCAACCCGGTCATCATTCGTGGTCGCGATGCACCGGTGGAAGCCGAGGAAGCCTGCGCCACGGCGCGCGGTAAGCTGGTCGCCATCGGTGCCATCGAGCAAGGCATGTTCAAGCCCAAGCGGGTCTTTGCCGGCTGACTCCTGTCGTCTAGAGCAAGTCCAGGAAAAGTGTGAACGGTTTTCCGTTCGGAATTGCGTCAAAACAAAGAGTTAGAGTGGTTCGCCGTTTCCGTGAAACGTTGAACTGCTCTAATGTCGGGTCAGGACTCGCGCGAGGGGCATATGGCAAAGGCTGAGGCGATCAAGAAGCGGGCGCCGGTGAAAACAAGGCGGCCGCCGGTCGGTGCATCGCCCGGCACGCTGATCGCCGACCCCTCGGCGCGGCGCAGCGAACTTAGACTGACCTTGATCTCGCCGCAGAAATTCAAGACCATCGAAAATGCCAGCATCGACGACCTCAACACCCATTGCGACAAATGGCCGGTCCTTTGGCTCGACTGCACCGGCCTCGCCAACATCACGCTGATCGAGGAGATCGGCCGCATTTTCAGCCTGCATCCGCTGGCGCTGGAGGACGTCGTCAACACCGGCCAGCGGCCGAAGGTTGATTTCTTCGAGGATCATGCCTTCGTCGTCGTCAGAATGATCGACGATGTCACGTCGCACCGTTATGAGCAGATCGCCGTCTTCTTCGGCAACAACTTCGTCGTCACCTTCCAGGAGCGGGAAGGCGATCCGTTCGATCCCGTGCGCAAGCGTATCGAAAGCTCGGCGCCCAACCGGTTGCGCGCGCGCGGCGCCGACTATCTCGCCTATGCGCTGATCGACGCCGTCGTAGACAGTTATTTCCCGCCGATCGAAGCGACAGGCGAGCTGGTCGACAGCATCGAGGACGAGATGCTGCATTCGCCGCACAAGCACCAGATGCGGCAGCTGCATGAATTGCGGCGCGATGCCAATGTGCTGAAGGGGGTGCTGTGGCCGATGCGCGATGCGCTGGCGACGCTGATCCGCAACGACGTGCCCTATGTGAAGGCCGAAACCAAGATCTTTCTCAACGACACGCTCGACCATTCGCTCCGGCTGATCGAACTGGTCGAAACCCAGCGCGACATGCTGACCGGCCTGATCGAGATGCATCTGTCGCTGAGCCAGGCGCGCACCAACGACGTCATCAGCTATCTCACCATCGTCTCGATCATCTTCTTGCCGCTGACCTTCCTCGTCGGCATCTGGGGCATGAATTTCGATCCGGAGACTTCGCCCTGGAACATGCCGGAACTGAAGGCTTACTATGGCTATCCGGCATCGCTGCTGTTCATGGCGCTTGTCGCGTTCGGGCTGATCGCCTTCTTCAAATGGAAGAAATGGCTCTGACAAGGATAAATCAGGCCATTTCGACCAGAAAAGCCGGCTTGTGAATTGGGCTGGTGTTTTCCGGGGAATTGCACTATATGCGCCGCAGCATAGCGCTAAGACGCTTTGCGTGCACCGGCCCCTGCTGGACGACATCCCGGCTGAGGGCGACCCGTTTCCTCAAACAGATAAGGAAAAACACGATGTCGATTACTGCCGAGCGCAAACAGGAATTGATGGGTGAATTCGCAACCGCCAAGGGCGACACCGGGTCTCCGGAAGTCCAGGTGGCCATCCTTTCCGAGCGCATCAAGAACCTGACCGACCATTTCAAGGACCACAAGAAGGATAACCATTCCCGCCGTGGTCTGCTCGCCCTCGTCTCCCAGCGCCGCAGCCTGCTTGATTATCTCAAGCGCAAGGACGACGCGCGCTACCAGACGTTGATCGAGAAGCTCGGTCTGCGCCGTTGACGAATTGACCGGCGGGCTTTCTTCGGAGAGCCCGCCGGTCGCGCATTCTGCCAGTCGCATCGACTGGCCAGACCCGGTTTCGATCGTGCAGAGGGCACTCGAAACCGCCCATGGACGGTCATGGGGCAGGATTGCAGGACGCTCGCGCGCGCTCGCCGCGCCGAAATTACCCGAGCTTCCCGTTGTCTTGCCCGTGGCTGCCCGAGAAAGGAAGCCAGGGAAAGGGCATCCGCGCACGGTGAAACGGCGCGGCCCTTTCCTAATATCAAGGACAAGAAATGTTCAATCACCACAAAGTGGAAATCGAATGGGGCGGCCGTCCGCTCATCCTCGAAACCGGCAAGATCGCACGCCAGGCTGACGGCGCGGTGCTCGCCACCTACGGCGAGACCAAGGTCCTCGCCACCGTCGTGTCGATGAAGGAGCCGAAGCCCGGTCTCGATTTCTTCCCGCTGACCGTCAACTACCAGGAAAAGACCTACGCCGCCGGCAAGATCCCGGGCGGCTATTTCAAGCGCGAAGGCCGTCCGAGCGAGAAGGAAACGCTGGTTTCCCGCCTCATCGACCGCCCGATCCGCCCGCTCTTCCCCGCAGGCTACAAGAACGACACCCAGATCGTCGTGACCGTCGTCCAGCACGACCTCGAGAACGATCCCGACATCCTGTCGATCGTCGCCACCTCGGCTGCCTTGACGCTGTCGGGCGTCCCCTTCATGGGCCCGATCGGCGGCGCCCGCGTCGGCTACATCAACGGCGAATATGTACTGAACCCGCATGTCGATGAGATGCAGGAATCCAAGCTCGACCTCGTCGTCGCCGGCACCACCGACGCCGTGCTGATGGTTGAGTCCGAGGCCAAGGAATTGGGCGAAGAGCTGATGCTCGGCGCTGTCATGTTCGGCCACAAGGGCTTCCAGCCGGTCATCGACGCCATCATCAAGCTGGCCGAAGTCGCCGCCAAGGAGCCGCGCGACTTCACAGCGCCGGACTATTCCGCGCTCGAAGCCGAAATGCTGAAGATCGTCGGCGACGAACTCAGCTCGGCCTACAAGAACGTCGACAAGCAGAAGCGCTACGCCGCAGTCGACGCCGTCAAGGCGAAGGTCAAGGCAGCGTTTGCCCCGGCTGAAGGCGAAGACGCCAAGTACACCTCGGAGCAGATCGGTTCCGTGTTCAAGGAACTCCAGGCCAAGGTCGTGCGCTGGAACATCCTCGACACCGGCTCGCGCATCGATGGTCGCGACCTCAAGACGGTCCGCAAGATCGTCTCCGAAGTCGGCGTCCTGCCGCGCACCCACGGTTCGGCACTGTTCACCCGCGGCGAAACCCAGGCGCTGGTCGTTGCCACGCTCGGCACCGGCGAGGACGAGCAGTATGTCGACTCGCTGACCGGCATGTACAAGGAGAAGTTCCTCCTTCACTACAACTTCCCTCCCTACTCCGTCGGTGAGACCGGCCGCATGGGTTCGCCGGGCCGCCGCGAAATCGGCCATGGCAAGCTCGCCTGGCGCGCCATTCGCCCGATGCTGCCGAGCGCTGACCAGTTCCCCTACACGCTGCGCGTCGTCTCGGAGATCACCGAGTCCAACGGCTCGTCGTCGATGGCGACCGTCTGCGGCACCTCGCTGGCGCTGATGGATGCCGGCGTGCCGCTGGCCAAGCCCGTCGCCGGTATCGCCATGGGCCTGATCAAGGAAGGCGAGCGTTTCGCCGTTCTCTCCGACATCCTTGGCGACGAGGACCACCTCGGCGACATGGACTTCAAGGTCGCCGGCACCGCCAACGGCATCACCTCGCTGCAGATGGACATCAAGATCGATGGCATCACCGAGGAGATCATGCAGATCGCGCTTGGCCAGGCCAAGGACGGCCGCCTGCATATCCTCGGCGAAATGGGCCACGCGCTCTCCGGCGCGCGTTCGGAACTCGGTGAGTTCGCACCGCGCATCGAAGTGATGCACATCCCGACCGACAAGATCCGCGACGTTATTGGTTCGGGCGGCAAGGTCATCCGCGAGATCGTCGAGAAGACCGGCGCCAAGATCAACATCGAGGACGACGGCACGGTCAAGATCGCTTCGTCCAACGCCAAGGAGATCGAGGCGGCGAAGAAGTGGATCCACACCATCGTCGCCGAGCCGGAAGTCGGCGAGATCTACGAAGGCACGGTCGTCAAGACCGCCGACTTCGGCGCTTTCGTCAACTTCTTCGGTCCGCGTGACGGCCTCGTCCACATCTCGCAGCTTGCCAACGACCGGGTCGCCAAGACCTCGGACGTGGTCAAGGAAGGCGACAAGGTCTGGGTCAAGCTGATGGGCTTCGACGAGCGCGGCAAGGTCCGCCTGTCGATGAAGGTCGTCGACCAGGCCACCGGCAAGGAACTCGCCCGCGACAAGAAGACCGAAGGCGAAGAGAACGCCGCCTGATCGGCCTGAGATCATGAAGCGAAGCGGGCGCGGCTTAGGTCGCGCCCGTTTTCATTTTCGGGCTGTAGAGACAGACCTCATTTCGAGACCGAACGATGTCCGCCGAGCCGCTGAAGACGCTTTTTCATCCCTTTGAAGCCGAGGCCGTTGCTCTGCCGGGAAAGGGCGAGCGCGCGCTGTTTCTCGGCGCTGAACCGGGTTTTCGGCTGCCCGAGGGCTTCGAGGCCGCGCTTCACCTCGTGCAAGGCTTCCGGCCGCATTTTCGCGCGCTACAGGCATCTGGCTTCGTCGTCACCGCGCAATCGGAAGGCGACGGCTTCGATATGGCACTTGTGCTTGCCGGCCGGCATCGCGGCTTGAACGAAGTGCGCATCGCTGAAGCGCTTGAGCGCGTGGCGCCGGGCGGCCTGGTCGTCGTTGCCGGTGGCAAGGACGATGGCATTGCCAGCCTGCGCAAGCGCGTTGACGAGCTTGTGCCGCTAGAAGGCCATCTGCCGAAATATCACGGTATCGCCTTCTGGTTACGCCGTCCCGCCGATCTGGCCGCCGCGGAAGAATTGCGCACCGCCAATCCCGCCTTGCTGGTTGAAAACCGGTTCCACACCGCGCCCGGCATGTTTTCCTTCGACCGGATCGATACCGGCTCGAAATTGCTGGTCGAGAACCTGCCCAATGATTTGCGTGGCAACGTTGCCGATTTCTGCGCCGGCTGGGGTTATGTGGCTGCCGAGATCGCCGCCCGATCCCTCGGCGTTCCGGCGCTCGACCTCTATGAAGCCGATTTCGCCTCGCTCGAAGCCGCGAAGCTCAATCTGGCAGGGGTGAGCCAGTCGATCGCCAGGAGTTTCTTCTGGGTCGATCTGCTGAAGGAACCGGTCGAGAAACACTACGACGCGATTGCCATGAATCCGCCCTTTCATCGCAGCCGGGCGGCCGAGCCGGAGATCGGCGCCGGCATGATCCGTGCGGCGGCTAAGGCCTTGAAGCCAGGTGGGCGGCTGTTCATGGTCGCCAACCGGCAGCTTCCCTATGAGCCGATCCTGGCGGCTGCCTTTTCGAGCCATGCCGAACTCGTTCGCGACGGTATGTTCAAGGTGCTTGTCGCGCGGCGTTGAAGCATGATTCCGAAAAATGGATGCCGGTTTTTCGGAAGAGATCATGCTCAAACGAAAACAGAGTGCGCCGCGCTCAATGCAGATTGGCGATGCGTCGGACCTCGTCGGTGACATGCGCGTCGCCAACCCTGATCTTGAGCGGCGCCGGCCTGCCGAACAGGTAGCCCTGCACCACCTCACAGCCGGCTGCTCTGAGCAGCGTCGCCTGGCTCTCGGTCTCGACGCCCTCGGCGATGATGCTGACGCCAAGCGCGCGCGACAGCCCGACGATGGTCGAGACGACCGCGCCGGAGCTGGAATCCGTATCGATGCGGCTGACGAAGGAACGATCGATCTTCAGCTTGCCAAACGAGAAATCGATCAGGTAGCTCAAATTGGAATAGCCGGTGCCGAAATCGTCGACGGCGACCGAGATGCCCATGTCCGCAAGCTGCTTCAGGATCGTGGCGGCGCGGTCGCGGTCCTGCATCATCGCCGTCTCGGTCACTTCCAGTTCCAGCCGCGATGGCTTGATGCCGGTGCTCGTCATGGTATCGCGCACGATACCGACGAAGTCCTTGGTCATGAACTGCACGGGCGAGATGTTGACGGCGACGAAGCAGTCGTCGGGCAGATGCCGGGCGTCACTGCACGCCCTGCGCAGCACCCATTCGCCGATCGGGCCGATCATGCCGGTTTCCTCGGCGATCGGGATAAACTCCATCGGCGGGATCATGCCGCGTTCGGGATGCCGCCAGCGGATCAATGCTTCGTAGCCGACGATGCGGCCGGTCGGGAGATCGAGCTGGGGCTGGTAGTGAAGATCGAAGTCACCGCGCTCGAAGGCTGTATTCAGTTCGGATTCGATCCATTGGCGATGGTCGGCGACCCTGCCCATTTCGGCATGGAAGACCGACCAGTTGCCGACGCCGCTGGCGCGCGCATTCTGCAGCGCCAGATTGGAGCGGCGCAGGATGAGGACGGGATCGACGCCGTCCTTTGGCATCGCCACGATGCCGACCGACAGGCTAACCGATTGCAGGTGCGTGCTGAGCTCATAGGGCTCCATCATCTCGTCGATGAGCCTCTCTATGGTGCTCTCCAGCGACCCGGACAGCTGATTGTCGGGGAGCAGAATCGCGAATTCACCGGCGCCGATGCGTCCGATCAGTGCGCGCTGCGGCGTGCAGGTCTTCAAGCGCTTGGTGAAGGCGCGGATCAACTCGTCGCCCTGGCTGTAGCCGATGGCGTCGTTGATCTGTTTGAACCGGTCGATGTCGATATCGATGAGAAACATCGGCTCGCCGGTCCGGCTTGTGGAACATGCCGCTTCGGCAATCTTGCCGACCATCGCCGGGCGCGCCAAAAGGCCCGTCAGCTTGTCGAAATGAGTTTCCGTGAAGACGAAATCCGCAGATTCATCGACGCCGGCGAAGAAGGACATCGCGGCTAACGACGCCGCCAGTGCGCAAAGGGCGGCCATCACTGCGACCATCATGTCCGCGGAGATGCCGGCAAAGCCATCGCCGAGACCGAGCTTCAGGCCCCAGAGCCCGAGGACGAAACTGCCGATACCCGAACTCGCTATTGTGAGCAGTCGGAACACCGGTGTTCGCTTCGGGTCGCTGACGGCGGACATTGAAGAATCCCCAGAGTACGGGGCTTTCTAGCGGATATGTCCTTAAAATGCGTTTCCGCGAATGCGTCCAATTTTATTGGAGCGAAAGTATTTCATGAGCGGATTAAACCGAGTGGGGTTGAAACGGGTTCAGTCGGCGCATTTTAAGCTTTTGTTTTATAAATGTCGTTGTCCCGAAACCGCTGCGCACTTTTAGGCGACATGCATTAGTCTCGTCCGCCGTCGGTCTGCTTCAATTCGTCGAGCGTCGGCATGGAAACAATGTGATAGCCGGAATCGACATAGTGGATTTCGCCGGTAACGCCGGAAGACAGATCGGACAGCAGATAAAGCGCGGAGCCGCCGACCTCGTCGATGGTCACTGTGCGGCGCAGCGGCGAGTTGCGCTGCTGGTAGGAGAACATGTGGCGGGCGTCGGAAATGCCGGCGCCGGCGAGCGTACGCACCGGTCCAGCCGATATGCCATTCACCCTGATGCCGCGCGGACCATAGTCGTTGGCGAGGTAGCGCACACTGGCCTCCAGTCCGGCCTTGGCGACGCCCATGACATTGTAGTTCGGCATGACGCGGACCGACCCTGCATAGGTCAGCGTGATCATCGATCCGCCGTCCTGCATCAAGGCGGCGGCATGGCGGGCGATCTCGGTGAAGGAGTAGCAGGAGATCACCATAGTGCGGACGAAATTGTCCCGGCTGGTGTCGGCGTAGAGGCCCTTCAACTCGTTCTTGTCGGAAAAGCCGATGGCGTGGACGACGAAATCCAGCCCGCCCCATTCCTTGCCCAGGGTTTCGAACGTGGCGGCGACCGAAGCGCTGTCCTCGACGTCGCATGGCAGGACCAGCGAGGCGCCGAGCTTGTCGGCCAGCGGCTTGACCCGCCGCCCGAAGGCATCGCCCTGATAGGTGAAGGCGAGTTCCGCCCCATGTTCGGACAATTTCCGGGCGATTCCCCAAGCGATCGAATGATCGTTGGCGACGCCCATGACAAGCCCGCGCTTGCCCTTCATCAATCCGTCCATGGTCGGCAAATCCTTATGCGGAATAGCGCTGGAAAACGAGCGTGGCGTTGGTGCCACCGAAGCCGAACGAATTTGACAAAACAGTGTCGATCCTGGCGTCGTCGATGCGCTTTCTCACGATCGGCATGCCCTCGAATTCGGGGTCGAGGGTCTCGATATGGGCGCTTTCGCCGATGAAACCGCCTTGCATCATCAGGATCGAGTAGATGGATTCCTGCACGCCGGCAGCGCCCAGCGAATGGCCGGTCAGCGATTTCGTCGAGGTGATGTACGGCATCTCTGGGCCGAACACCTCGCGGATCGCGCCCATTTCCTTGGAATCTCCCACCGGCGTCGACGTGCCATGGGTGTTGATGTAGTCGACCGGCGTGGAAACCGTGGCCAGCGCCTGGCGCATGCAGCGGACCGCGCCTTCGCCTGAAGGGGCAACCATGTCGTGGCCGTCGGAGGTCGCGCCGTAGCCGACGATCTCGGCGTAGATCTTGGCGCCGCGCGCCTTGGCATGCTCCAGCTCTTCCAGCACCAGCACGCCGGCGCCGCCGGCGATGACGAAGCCGTCGCGGTTGACGTCATACGCGCGCGAAGCGGTCGATGCCTTGTCGTTGAATTTCGACGACATGGCGCCCATCGCGTCGAACAGGTCCGACATCGTCCAGTCGAGATCCTCGTGGCCGCCGGCAAAGACCATGTCCTGCTTGCCCCACTGGATCAATTCATAGCCATTGCCGATGCAATGCGCCGAGGTCGAGCAGGCCGACGAGATCGAGTAGTTGACGCCGTGGATCTTGAACCAGGTGGCAAGCGTTGCCGATGCGGTCGACGACATCGCCTTCGGCACCGCGAACGGTCCGATGCGCTTGGGACTGCCGTTCTTCAGCGTGATTTCGGCCGCTTCGACGATGGTGCGGGTGGATGGTCCGCCCGACCCCATGACGATGCCGGTGCGCTCATTGGTGATGTCGCTCTCGCCGAGGCCCGCATCCGCGATCGCCTGATCCATGGCGACGTGGTTCCAGGCCGCACCTTGGCTCAGGAAGCGCATCGCACGGCGATCTATCATCGCCGATGGATCGAGCGTCGGCGCTCCCCAGACCTGGCAACGGAAGCCGTGTTCGGCGAAGGAATCGGAGAAGCTGATGCCGGATCTGGCGTCATGCAGCGAGGCTTGCACTTCGTTGGCATTGTTGCCGATCGACGACACGATGCCGATGCCTGTGACTACGACACGTCTCATTCGCAACTCCTTCCAGGGGTGCTGGCCAGACAGCTGGCCAGGGCTGTGGTCAAGCGGCCGCCGACTGCTTGGACAGACCGACTTTCAA
Organism: Mesorhizobium sp. Root102; assembly: GCF_001425625.1. Taxonomy (GTDB): domain Bacteria; phylum Pseudomonadota; class Alphaproteobacteria; order Rhizobiales; family Rhizobiaceae; genus Mesorhizobium. The sequence continues at coordinate 103,358 of NZ_LMCP01000009.1, forward strand.
ATCCGTTGCCGCGTATATGGGTTCGCCATCTGCCTTCAGCCAGCCATCGGCGATGCCGAGCACCAGCCGGCCTCGCATCACGCGCTTGAAGTCAATGCCATATTCGACCTTCTTGACCGAGGGCGTCACCATACCCTTGAATTTCACTTCGCCGGTCGACAGCGCCATCCCCTTGCCGGGTTCGCCGAGCCAGCCAAGATAGAAGCCCGTCAATTGCCACATAGCGTCGAGGCCGAGGCATCCCGGCATGATCGGATTGCCGATGAAATGGCAGGCAAAGAACCACAGGTCCGGCTTGATGTCGAATTCCGCGCGGATGAAACCTTTCTCGAAGGCGCCGCCCGTCTCGCTGATCTCGGTGATACGGTCGAACATCAGCATGGGCGGATAGGGAAGCTGGGCATTGCCCGGTCCGAACAGTTCGCCGCGGGCGCAGGCCAGCAATTCGTCGTACTCGTAGCTGGATTTACCCGCCATCAATCTCGTCCCCATATCGTTCCGGGCTATCGGGTGCCCTTGTCGTTGGTTTCCTAACACAATCTGTTTCAGGCCGGAAACCGGCGTTTGCGCTTAACCTGCTCGTCTGCCTGGGTCAATGCGCGCTATTGATCGCTTTCCGGCGACAGAATATATGTCCTGAGAGGTTCGGTTTCGGCAGACGTTCATTTTTTTGCCATTCTGGGCGTGTCTTGGGGCGGAACTGTGGGGTTCGACGAGAAGATGAACCTGGACGGCCGGAAGGAAAATGTCGCTGTGGACAAGCGGGTCCGTGAAGCCGGCCTGAGGCCGACGCGTCAGCGCATTGCGCTGGCCGACCTGCTTTTCGCGAAGGGCGACCGTCATTTGTCGGCGGAGGAACTGCACGAGGAGGCGGTTGCCGCCGGCGTGCCGGTATCGCTGGCCACCGTCTACAATGCCCTTCACCAGTTCACCCAGGCGGGACTGTTGCGCATCCTCGCCGTCGAGGGGGCGAAGACCTATTTCGACACCAACACCTCCGACCACCACCATTTCTACATCGAAGGCGAAAACCGTATCTTCGACATCGACAGCGGTCCGGTGACGGTTGCCAACCTGCCGGAGCCGCCGGAAGGGATGGAGATCGCCAATGTCGACATCGTGGTAAGGCTGCGCCCCAAACGCCGCGAATGATCGGCCGGGCCAGCATCATCGGCCAGGCCAGGAGCATCGGCCAGGGATGAAACCCCTTGATCTGGCAATCCGGCTCGAATGGGCTTTTGTGGCTGCTGCTGCCGTCGTTTTCTACGGTTCGACCGGCATGTCCTGGTGGCTGTTCGGATTGCTTATCCTGGCGCCGGACCTGTCGATGTTCGGCTATCTGGCGGGGTCTCGCGTCGGTGCTCTTGCCTACAATGCCTTGCACATCCTGATCTTGCCCGTGCCGCTGCTGATCGCCGGCTATATGTCCGGCAATGCGACCGCAATCGCGGTTGCGCTGATCTGGATCGCCCACATCGCCATCGACCGTGCGCTGGGCTACGGCCTGAAGCTGTCAACCGGCTTCCGGGACACCCATCTGGGCCGTATCGGGCGCTAAAACCACGACCGCGAATCTTCAAAAGATCGCGCTCAAATGGGCAAAAAAATCAGTCCTTGACCCGTTCGCCGGGATAGGCACCCCAGACAACCGACTGGGCAAGCCAGCCGGTGTGGCCATCGAACGTCATTTCGCACCACTGGCCGTCGCAGGATTTGATCGTGCCCATGACACCAGGCTCGACCATCGCGACCACCCTTGCGTCCTTGTCGGGGCTGTTGAGAAGGTTGATCTGGGCTCCCTTGCCGCGCTGCCACGGGGCGACGATTGCCGTCCGCCGGCCGGAAAGCAGCGATTGGTTGATCCAGCCTTCCGAACCATCGGCATCGCGCACGCGGCGCCATGTGTCGAATTCCTGGATGATCTCCATCGGCAGCCCGGCCTTCATATACATCCAGTCGACCGAGTAGTTGGCGCCGGGGCCGACGCGCGAGTTGACGCGGCCGGATTTCAGGCTGACGAATCGCGGCAGCGGCAAACCGCTCGGCCCGAGCGTGACGACGCTCTGGGCAGGTGCCGCCGCACTCTGCGCCGCGGCAAGCGGAGGATAAAGCAAAGCGCCGAGAAATGCTGCGCTGAGGGTCAGGCGAAGCGACGCGAAACCAGACACTTTCATTCCTTTCGGCGCTTGCCCATCGGCCTCGGCGCCCCTTTTTCTTTGTCTTCGGCGGCACCGCTTGTTACATGGGGTAATCGGCACCGCGACCGGCTTTCAGTTTCGCCGGTCTTGGTTAAAGAGGTCTCAACGAGATCGGGGTACGAGGAAACAATGGTAGGCAAAAAGAAGCCTCTCGTCGTCATCACGCGAAAGCTGCCCGACCCGGTCGAGACCCGCATGCGCGAACTGTTCGACGCAAGGCTGAATGTCGAGGACCGGCCGATGACGCAGCCTGAACTGGTTGCGGCGGTCAAGGAGGCCGACGTGCTGGTGCCGACGGTAACCGACCAGATCGACGCGGCACTGATCGCCCAGGCCGGCGACAATCTCAAACTGATCGCCAATTTCGGCAACGGCGTCGACAAGATCGATGTCGCGGCCGCGGCCAAGAGGGGCATCACCGTCACCAACACGCCGAATGTGCTGACCGAGGACACCGCCGACATGACCATGGCGCTGATGCTGGCGGTGCCGCGGCGGCTGGTGGAAGGCGCCAACGTGCTCACAGGCGACAAGAAATGGGCCGGCTGGTCGCCGACCTGGATGCTTGGCCGGCGCATCTGGGGCAAGCGGCTGGGCATTGTCGGCATGGGCCGCATCGGCACCGCCGTCGCCAGGCGGGCCAAGGCGTTCGGACTGTCGATCCACTACCACAACCGCCACCGCGTGCTGCCGGCCGTGGAAGACGGGCTGGAGGCGACCTATTGGGAGAGCCTCGACCAGATGCTGGCCCGCGTGGACATCATCTCGGTCAATTGCCCGTCGACGCCGGCGACCTTTCATCTGCTTTCGGCGCGGCGGCTGGCGCTGCTGCAGCCCACGGCCTATATCGTCAACACGGCGCGCGGCGACATCATCGACGAGGAAGCGCTGGTCAAGCTGATCCAGGACGGCAAGATCGCCGGAGCCGGTCTCGACGTCTACGAGCACGAGCCGGCTTTGAACGGCAAGCTGCTGAAGCTCGCGGCCAAGAACAAGGTCGTGCTTCTGCCGCATATGGGCTCGGCGACGCTCGAGGGCCGCATCGACATGGGCGAAAAGGTCATCATCAACATCCGCGCCTTCGTCGACGGCCACCGCCCGCCGGATCGCGTGCTGCCGCTCAGAACCTGACGCTGTCGTTTCGCGACCTTTCGAATGAAAGGTCTGGCTTACGGAAGTGCCTTGCGCATGGTGATCGAGGTCGGCCTGACGTAGCCCTCATGCGCCGTCCGCTCGGTCTCGTGAAAACCGAAGCGGGCAAAGGCCGCATGATTTGCGGTCAGCTCGATCCGCGTCTGAAGCTCGATGGCGGCCTTGCCGCGGCTGCGGGCAAGGTCTTCGACAGCCTGCATCAGCCGTCGGCCAATGCCGTGTCCCTGGCAGTCCGGCGCGACCGCGAGTTTGCCGACATAGAGTTCCGCCTCCCTTTCAAGGGCAAAGATACAGCCGACGATCCTGTCGTCCCTGAGTGCCACGAAGCCGGTCTCCCGCCGCGCCTTGTCCCGCAGGCTGTCGGCGGTCAGCAGGTGGGCCGAGGAGGGCGGGTCGATCACGCCGTCCATGGAGGCGAAGGCGCGCATGATCAGTGCGAGCACATCGTCCCAACGGTCGAAATCGGCCGCGATCAGTGTGATGAGGACAGCGTCGGCCCGCTCCACGGGGTCAGTTTCTCTTGTAGCGGATCGTGTCAAAGCGCGCCGCCAACGCATCATAGAGCAGCAGCCGGCCGACCAGCGGTTCGCCGATGCCGGTGATCAGCTTGATCGCCTCCATCGCCTGCAGCGTGCCGACGACGCCGGTCAGTGCACCAAGCACGCCGGCTTCGGCACAGGACGGCACCAGGCCCGGCGGTGGCGCTTCCGGGAACAGATCGCGATAGCCTGGGTTGGGCTTGCCGTCCTTGCCGTCTTCGAATGGCTTCAGCACCGTGACGGAGCCGTCGAAACGTCCGACCGCGGCGTGAACCAGCGGCTTGCCTTCGCTCGCACAGGCATCGGCCACCGCATAGCGGGTTTCGAAATTGTCGGAGCCGTCGACGACGATGTCATAGCCGGCGACGAGGGCTGGTGCATTGTCTGCGGTCAGCCGGTATGTGTGCGTTTCAACCGTTGTGTTGGGATTGATGCGGGCGATTGCCGCCTTGGCGCTATCGGCCTTCAGCATGCCGACTGTGTCGGTGCCGTGAATGACCTGACGCTGCAGGTTGGACAGCGAAACGGTGTCATCATCGACCACGCCGAGCGTGCCAACGCCGGCGGCGGCAAGATATTCAAGCACCGGCGCGCCCAGCCCGCCGGCGCCGATGACCAGCACCCGCGCCTGCTTCAGCCTCTGCTGGCCGGCGCCGCCGATTTCGGGCAGCACGATGTGGCGGGCATAGCGTTCGATCTCGTCGGCGGTCAGGGCGGCAGTAGTCATTGCCTGACCATATAGTGGCTGAAAAACCTTGTCAGGAGCTAATGCATGTCGCCCAAAAGTGTGAAGCTGTTTTGGGATAACGGCATGCATGAACAAAGATTTAGATCGTTGGCCCGACCGTACCATGGTCGACCGTCAGGAACTGCGCGCGACCCGCCAAGCTGGAAAACAGCGCTGCATCGGTTCCGGTCATGAACGCCTGGCAGTTCAAGTCTTCGAGGATGGAAAACAGCGCCGCGCGCCGCCCGCTATCGAGATGCGCGGCGATCTCGTCGAGCAACAGGATCGGCGTCATGCCCGACATTTCGCCGGTCAGCCGGGCATGCGAGAGCACGATGCCGACCAGCAGCGCCTTCTGCTCACCTGTCGAACAGAGTTCGGCCGGCATCGCCTTGGGACGGTGCCGAACAACCAGATCCGAGCGATGCGGGCCCTCGAGCGTGCGTCCGGCGGCACGATCACGGTCACGGCCCTCGACAAGCGTCCGGCGGAAGCGCTCCTCGACATCGACTGCCGGCGCGGCGGCGATCTCGGCTTCCAGGTCGCCCGAAAGGCCGATATCGGCCTGCGGAAACGGTCCCGTGTCGGGCAGCCTGTCGATCATCGCGGCCAGAAGGCGCACCATCTCGGCTCGCGCCGCGGCTATCGCCACACCGGTTTCGGCCATCTGCGTCTCGATCGCGTCGAACCAGCGGTCGTCTCGGGAGCCTTCGATAAGCAGACGGTTACGACCACGCATCGCCTTCTCGTAGTCGATCGCACGTTGCCCGTGGCCGGGGTCGATCGCCAGCACCAGCCGGTCGAGAAAGCGGCGGCGATCCGCGGCAGGCCCGGTGAACAACGCGTCCATAGCCGGCGTCAGCCACACCACGCGCAGCCATTCCAGCATATCCTCGGCGGAACGCGCTGGAGCTCCGTTGATACGCACCCGCCTGCCGCCTTCGCCGGCGGTGTCGCCGCCGGAAATGCCTGTTCCGATTTCGATCTGGCCGTCGGGTCCATCGAGCCGGGCATGCAGCGCAAAGCCGCCGTCGCCACCTTCGCGCGCGACATCAGCGTAGGGGGCGCGGCGCAGGCCACGCCCCGGGGTCAAAAAGGAAATCGCTTCGAGGAGATTGGTCTTGCCGGCACCGTTGTCGCCGGAAAAAACCACTGCACCCGGCGCCAGATCGATCGTCAGCGCCGCGTAGTTGCGAAAATTAGTAAGTGTTAGCTTACTTATATGGTTCTGTACCGGCAACCGCTATCCGCCTATAGAGCGGCCCATCGTTTCACGGAAACGCAGAACCGCTCTATCTCTTTGTTTTAACGCAATTCCGAACGGAAAACCGCTTCACACTTTTCCTGGAATTGCTCTAGAAGTTGCCGCAAACATCGCTCTTGCCTTCGGTCCATCACAGGACCGAATTGCTGACACCGCGCCGGCTACACCCGCATCGGCATCAGCACATAGAGTGCGGTCTCGTCGGCCATATCGTGGATCAGCGTCGGCGAACCGGCATCGGCCAGCATGAACTTGGCCTCCGTGCCGGTCAGCTGCGCGGCAACGTCGAGCAGGTACTTGGCGTTGAAGCCGATCTCGATCGGGTCCGATGAATAATCCGCGGCCAGCTCCTCGGTGGCGCTGCCCGAATCCGGATTGTTGACCGCAAGCGTCACCTGACCCTCGCTGATCGACAGCTTCACCGCGCGGCCGCGTTCGGAAGAGATGGTCGAGACGCGATCGACAGCGGCGGCGAAGCTTTGGCGGTCGATGATCAGCTTCTTGTCGTTGCCGGTCGGAATGACCCGCTGATAATCAGGGAAGGTGCCGTCGATCAGCTTCGAGGTCAAAATCACACTGCCGATGGTGAAGCGGATCTTGGTGTCCGACAGTTCGGTGGTGACCGCGATATCCGGATCGTCGACCAGCTTCTGCAGCTCGCTCACCGTCTTGCGCGGAATGATGATGCCCGGCATGCCCTCGGAACCCGCTGGCGCGTCGATCTCGGCGCGCGCCAGGCGGTGGCCGTCGGTCGCCACCGAGCGCAGCTTCAGCTTGCCGCCGACCTCATGCGTGTGCAGGTAGATGCCGTTCAGGTAGTAGCGTGTCTCCTCGGTGGAGATGGCGAACTGGGTCTTTTCGATCAGGCCTTTCAGGGCAACCGAGTCGAGACGGAAGATATGCGAGAAGGATCCGGCCGAAAGTTCCGGGAAGTCGGATTGTGGCAGGCACTGAAGGCGGAAGCTCGAGCGGCCTGACGTCACCGTCATGGCGTTGCCGTCCTCATCCGTCTTCAGCATCACCTCGGCGCCATCGGCGAGCTTGCGCACGATGTCGTAGAGCAGATGTGCCGGAACCGTCGTCGCCCCGCCGCGCTCCACCTTGGCGGGCGTCGCTTCCGTCACCTCGAGGTCGAGGTCGGTCGCCTTCATCTCAAGGCTGGCGCCCTCGGCGCTGAGCAGCACGTTGGACAGGATCGGTATGGTGTTGCGCCGCTCGACCACACGGTGGACGTGGTTGAGCGACTTCAGGAGATTTGACCGTTCCAGGATAACACGCATGACGAAACAGGCTCGCTTGAATGAATGACGGGTCACCAGTGGGCGGCGCCCCGCGAAAGGTCTGAACAGGCTCAGAATCTGCGTAAACTGACAGGAAAAAACCAGCAAACGCAAGCCCGTGCCACCGGTTCGGGCAGGCTACGCGGGCTTTCTGGGGATAAAGGGCAAGAAGTCCGCGAGCCGGTGTCGTAAAACCGAAATCCGGGCCGCTTCCAGGCGGCGCCACGAGCCGATTCCGGGCCCCGGGCCACACTGGCAAGCCATTGAATTCCGGTGTTGTTCCGGCTCGAGCTCCCCCGGACGGTCAGGCCTGATCGTTGATCAACCGCCTCAAGAGCTCGAGTTCCTGCGCCAGCGTGTTGTCGTTGCCGGAAAGGTCCTCGATCTTGCGTACGGCATGCAGCACCGTGGTGTGATCGCGGCCGCCGAAACGCCGTCCGATCTCGGGCAGCGAGCGCGGCGTCATTACCTTCGACAGGTACATGGCGACCTGCCGCGGCTTGACGATGGTGCGCGTGCGCCGGTTGGACAGCAACTCGGTCTTCGACACATTGTAGTGGCGTGCGACGATGCGCTGGATGTCCTCGATGCGGACCCGCTTCGGCTCGCCGGTGCGATAGATGTGGCCGAGGATCTCGTCGATCCGGTCGATGGTGATCTGCGGCTCGAAGGATTGACGGAACAGCAGCTGGTTGAATGCGCCTTCCAGTTCGCGTCCGCTGCCGGTCACGGTGCGTGCGACGTGATTGAGGATCTCTTCCGAAATGTTCAGCGACGCGTCATCGACCCTGGCGGTGGCAAGGCGCAATTTGAGCATGCCGAGGCGCATGGCGAAATCGGGCGCCGACATTTCAAGCGCGACACCGCCATTGAGGCGCGAACGGACCCGCGGCTCGAGCGATTCCAGTTCCGACGGCGGCCGGTCGGCGGCAACGACGACCTGCTTGGCGCTGTCGAGCAACATGTTGATCAGGTGGCAGAATTCATGCTGGATCGACTTGCCCTGCAGGAACTGCATGTCGTCGATGATGAGCAGGTCGATGTCTCGCAGCTGCTCCTTGAGCGTCAGCGCATTGTTGTCACGGATCGCGGTGGCGAAGCGCCACATGAAATACTCGGCCGTGAGATAGACGACGCGCGATTTGGGGTTCTGCTTCAGCGATTCCGCGGCGATTGCCTGCAGCAAATGTGTCTTGCCGAGCCCGACGGTTGCGTGAAGGAAAAGCGGATTGAAGCGCACCGCGCTCGATTGCGATTCCGCCACTGCCTTGGCGGCGGCGAAGGCCACCCGGTTCGACGGTCCCTCGATGAAGGAGCCGAACGTGTAGCGCGGATCAAGCGGTGACCCCAGCACATTGTGGCGGAATTCGCTCTCGATCGGTGTGCCCGGACGAGGAGCCGGTGCACGCTCCACCCGGCCGGGGCTGACGGTGCCGGCGGCAAGCGCCGTCTGCGTCTGCCGCGTCATCTTGCTGCGTGCAGGGACCACCTCCGGCTCGGCCTGGCTGCGTCCCTGACGGGTCGCCGTGCGCACGACGATATCGATCTTGAGGAGATCGGGATCCTCCTGCTTCCACAGTTCTGAGATGAGGTCGAGATAGTGGCCGTTGATCCACGAGCGCAGGAAAGCGGTGGGCACCGAGATGCGGACAATGCCCTTGGAAGCCTCCGCGACCTTCATGCGGCCAAACCAGCTCGAATAGACTTCGGTTCCCAGGCGCGCCTTCAACTGGGTCTTGACCCGGTCGAATTTCTGTTCCGCGTCGCTGGACACCGCCATGTCGTTTGCTCCGATCAAAGTTCCAGGAAATGGGAGGTCGCCCGTAAGTTCCCTTTCGATGCCGCTCTGCATGATCTTTTCCTTGTCCTTCCGTACCTGTTTTCCACCGGGGATGCGCCTCCTGCATCCGGTTCCGGCGACCTAAGTCTTTGCTACGATGTCCGCTGCCGCCGCCGGCAGATGAACGTCGCCCATTATCCGAGGGAACCGGTGCCGGCCCATGGAAGCCAGCCCGCGTTGGGTATGTCAGGGCAATACAGCACCGTCCGGCGAAAAGAGCGCCGGCGCGCCGTCTACCTGCCATGTCTAGTTACGCCAGTCCCCTACCGTATCGAAAAAGACAAACCAAATCCGTCCGCGGACTTGATCCGCGTTGCAAATCCCGCCAATTTAAGCTGGCCGATTCAGGCTGGGTTTAAGGCCCAGAGCCCGTCCCTTTCGATAGACCAACATTACCGAAATCGCTGTGGATAGGGCAAGGCCACGTCTAACGGATTTTTAAGGAATCTGGTTACTGGAGACGGGTTCGAGTGGCGTGCCGCAACGACACATTTTAACAAAGCCATTGTGATTCAAACCCTTTTCCGGCGAATATGAAAAACCGGACCCTGAGAGAAATATTCTGAAATAATTCGCTTGACAGCTACTTGTCCCCCATCGGGTTGGCCCGGTGTGGACAAGCTGTGGATCACCATCTGTAAGTGTCTGAAAAATATAGGCTATTTCTGATAGGTAAGAATCTTTAAGTCGGCCATTTTCAAGCATGCCGACCAACAGCAGGCATGCATATGCCGGCAAAGTATTCCCAATCGTGAAATCTGCATAAGACGCCGTTTCCGGACATTCTTTTTAAGTGCTTGCCGGCAAACGAAAAAACCCGGCACGAGCGGCCGGGTTTAAAGAACGTCAGTCTAGGGAAGTAATGTCAGGCCGACAGAACTTTGACCCGCTGGGCCAGCCGCGACACCTTGCGGGACGCCGTGTTCTTGTGGATCACGCCCTTGGTTGCGGCGCGCATCAATTCCGGCTCCGCGATCTTGAAGGCAGCCTGTGCGGCAGCCTTGTCACCGGAGGCAAGTGCCTCTTCGACCTGGCGGATATAGGTGCGCACACGCGAGCGGCGGTTCTTGTTGATCGCTGCGCGGCGGACGATCTTGCGCGTTGCCTTTTTGGCCGAGGATGTATTGGCCATGATGCCTCTCTTCTGATCTGGTCGGCGCATGCGGGATGCCGCAGGGCGCAAAAAACAAACGGGCAGCCACGGGGCCGCCTCGGTTGGTGCGGCTTATAGTTCAGCTTTTCCGGCGCGTCAACGCTGCCTGGCCTTCTTTTTGGCGGCCAACAGCCATCTTCTTCGCAGCTAAGGGATTGGCGTCAGCGGTTGGTGAAATTCGGCTTCCGCTTCTCGGCAAAGGCCGCCATGCCTTCCTTCTGATCGTCCAGTGCAAACAGCGAGTGAAACAGTCGGCGCTCGAACCGCAATCCCTCGGCAAGCGTCGTCTCGAAGGCGCGGTTGACGGCCTCCTTTGCCATCATCACCGATGGCAGCGAGAAAGCGGCGATCTTGGCCGCCGCCTTAAGCGCCTCCTCGACAAGCTCGCCGGCAGGTACGACCCGCGACACCAGGCCCGAACGCTCGGCTTCGGCGGCATCCATCATCCGCCCGGTCAGGCACATGTCCATCGCCTTCGCCTTGCCGACGAAGCGGGTCAGCCGCTGCGACCCGCCCATGCCTGGAATGACGCCGAGCGTGATCTCGGGCTGGCCGAATTTGGCCGTGTCGGCGGCGATGATGAAATCGCACATCATCGCCAGTTCGCAGCCGCCGCCGAGTGCATAGCCCGCCACCGCCGCGATAATAGGCTTTCGCGCCCGCGTAAGCTCCTCCCAGCCGACGAAGAAGTCTTGGGCGTAGGCGTCCGCATAGGAGATGGACTGCATCTCCTTGATGTCGGCGCCGGCGGCGAAAGCCTTTTCGGAACCGGTGATGACCATGGCGCCGATGCCGGCATCGGCGCTGAAACCGTTCACGGCAGCGACCAGTTCGGTCAGGACCTGCGAGTTCAGCGCGTTGAGCGCCTGCGGCCTGTTCAGCGTGATCAGTCCGACCTTGCCGTGCGTCTCGGTTATGATCGTTTCGTAGGCCATGGCTGCTTCTCCTCGCTCGCGCTCGTCTAACTCACCGCTGACATGTCCGGCAATAGAAGGTCGATCGGCCGCTCTGCACGATCCGTTCGATGTGGCCGCTGCAGCCGGGCTTCGAGCAGGCTTCGCCTTCGCGGTCGTAGACGGCGAAGGAGTGCTGGAAATAGCCCAGTGACCCATCGGTCTGCATATAGTCGCGCAGCGAGGACCCGCCGGCCGCGATCGCATCTGATATCACCGAGCGGATGGCTTCGGCCAGGTGTTCGCTTTGGGCCTGGGCTTTCTTTCCGGGCTTGGCGATCGTGCCCGCCTCACGCAGCGGCGACAGGCTGGCGCGCCACAGCGCCTCCGACACATAGATGTTGCCGAGCCCGGCGATCAGCCTCTGGTCGAGAAGCGCTGCCTTCAGCGGTGATCGCCGCCCTTTCATCAATGAGGCAAGCAGCGCGCCGTCCAGTGTGTTGCCCGTCGGCTCAACGCCGAGTCCGGCCAGCATCGGATGGACCTCCGTCCCTTCCGCAAACAACATGAAGCCGAAGCGGCGCGGATCATTGAAGATCACGCGTGATCGGGCGCCTGCCGGAGACACGACATGGAAGACGACGTGGTCGTGATTGGAGTTCTTCGAGCGGTCGTGCTGGAAAACGCCGGGCATGTCGCTGCCGTCCGCCGTCTCGATGCGGAATGAGCCCGACATGCCGAGATGGCAGATCAGCACGGGACCGCCTTCCAGGTCCATCGTCAGATACTTGGCCCGGCGGCCGAGTGCCGTGATCGTCTTGCCGGTCAGCCGCTGTGAGAATTTCTCGGGAAATGGAAAGCGCAGATCCGGGCGGCGTGCCTCGACACGGGTGATGGTTGCGCCTTCCAGGACCGGCTGCAGCCCGCGCCGGACGGTTTCGACCTCCGGCAATTCAGGCATGACCGCCAATCGCCGTATAAAAAGAAGTCCCGTAAAGGCCGTGCGCCAGCCCAAGATGCTCGGCCATGGTTTCGCCGATGTCGGCGAAGGTTGTTCTCAGCCCGATGTCGCCGCCCTTGAAACCCGGACCTGTGCCGATCACCGGAATGCGCTCGCGCGTATGATCGGTCCCTTGCCAGGTCGGATCGTTGCCGTGATCGGCCGTCAGGATGAGAAGATCGCCCTGCCGCAGCCTTGCGAATGCCTCCGGCAGCCGCCGGTCGAAGGCCTCAAGCGCGGCAGCATAACCTGCAACATCGCGGCGATGACCGAATTCGGTGTCGAAATCGACGAAATTGGCGAAGACGAGATCGCCGTCGCCGGCATCGTCCATCGCGCCCAGCGCCTCGTCGAACATGGCCATGTTGCCCGCGCCCTTGCGCACTTGCGAAATTCCGCGATGGGCGAAGATGTCGCCGATCTTGCCGACTGCGATCACACGGCTGCCACGCGCTGTCAGCCGATCGAGCAGGGTTGGCTCCGGCGGAGGCACTGCGTAGTCATGACGGTTGTATGTCCGCTCGAAGGTGGCGGTGGTTTCGCCGACGAACGGCCGCGCGATCACCCGTCCGATCCTCAGCGGGTCAACCAGCCTGCGCACCACCTTGCAGAACTCATAAAGCCGCTCAAGGCCGAAATGGACTTCATGCGCGGCGATCTGCAGGACCGAGTCGACCGACGTGTAGCAGATCGGCTTGCCGGTACGGATGTGCTCCTCGCCGAACCGCTCGATGATCTCGGTGCCCGGCGCATGACAGTTGCCGAGAATGCCCGGCACCTTGCCCTCGCGGATGATCGCCTCGGTCAGTTCAGCCGGAAAGGCAGGAACCGTATCCGGGAAATAGCCCCAGTCGAAGCGCACCGGCAGGCCGGCGATTTCCCAATGGCCCGACGGCGTGTCCTTGCCGCTTGAAACCTCCTGCGCGGCGCCGTGGAAGGCAGCCGCGAGCAGATCCGTCCCACTGCTGGAAAAGCCCAGTCCCGTCGCGGTCTCGGCAGCCTTGCCAAGTCCGAGCGAGGCCATGTGGGGGACAAACAGCGGTCCACTGCGAAGCCCTTCGCGATCCGCGCGTCCTTCGGCACAAGCTTCTGCGATGTGCGCGAATGTGTTGGCGCCGGCATCGCCGTAACGGTCGGCGTCGGCCGCGCCGCCGATGCCGAAGGAGTCCAGAACGAAGAGGAAAGCGCGCGCCATCGAGCTGTTGCCAGTTTGAACGACCAGACATAGGGTTCCGCGACTTCATTGGCACTTCGGAAACCAAACGGCAACGGCTTGGCGCGATAGTCCAGTGATGTCGCCTAAGGTGCGCAGTGGTTTTGGGCAACGACATCACAAACAAGGAATGCATGTTGCAACGATGCGACGTGCATGGGTCTAGGAAAACAGACGGCGGTTTTGTCATGAGCGTTGCGCTGAAGGCGTCTGCTGCCCTCATGTTGATGCAGGGTGCGCTCTGGTCTGGTCCGGCACATGCCGACTGGCGCGATGATATCGGCACGTTTCGCATCGGCATCGTTGCCGGGCCAGGTGCCGGCAACACCGTTCCGGGGCTGGCTGTGTTGACCGACGCCTATACCAAGGCCTTGGGCATGAAGGTCGAGTTTGTCGTTGCCCGTGATTATGCCGCACTGATCGAGGCGCAGGCCAATGCCCGCATCCAATACGCGATCTATTCGGCTACCGCCTATGCGACGGCCTCGCAGCGCTGCTTATGTATCGAGCCGCTTGTGGCTCCGGTCGATTCCGACGGCGCGATCGGCATCCGCTCCATTCTGCTGACGCGGGACGGCAAGCTGCCTGACCTAGCGGCGATGGAGAGCCATCGCATCGCCATGGCACCTTCGGACAGCGTCGGCGGTTCTCTCTTGCCATTGGCGGCATTGGCGGCGGAAGGCCGCGAGTTTGCGGAAGATGCACCGTTTCTGGTCCATGCCGACTCGGCTGCGGCGGCCGAAACGATGCTAGTCGATGGCAAGGCCGATGGCCTGTTCGGCTGGGTGACGGCGGCTGCCGACGGCCAGCGGGAAACATCGGGCACGCAGGCAAGGCTCGAAGCGGCAGGGCTCTCAGTGACGGCGCTTCGGGTGGTATGGACGTCCGGCCTGCTGAGATATGGCCCCCACGCCGTCCGCAGCGATCTCGACCCTGAAGCCAAGCGCCGGCTCACCGTGTTCCTCACCAACCTCAAGTCGATGACGCCTGACATCTACGACCTCCTGGAATCGAAGCATTCGGGAGGCTTCGCCACCGTCGCCTCAAAGGATTACGAGATGGCCGTTGCTATCGTGCGCTTCGTCTCGGGCAGTGCTCCGCGGCAGTAGCGCAATTCCAGGAGACAAAGAGCGTAACGATTTCAGTCTGCGGTTAGATGGCAACAGAGAGCTGGAGCGATCGTGTGAAACGCCTGGCTGTCTCTGTTCAACAGTCGGTGCAAGGGATCCTCACGCTTCTGCGAGGGCGCAGATAGTAGGTTTCGCCCATGTTTATCTGGTTGAAAGCGGAGGTCATTGCAAGCTCGATGGCCGGCTTGTAGACGAGAGTGCTTTCGACGCGGATGAGGAAGGTGTTGGCGACCTTCAGCGTTGCTGGAACAGTGGTCTCCGTGGTTGCGGCGGCGCCAGCGCTGGGGACGCCATCGACCAACTTGCGTGACCATACCACCTGTGCCTTCGTCCCATCGGCTGAGACCTCTATTGCTGTGATGGTGATGCTCGGGGATGAGCGGCTGTATGGCTGAAGTGTGACGGGGCCGATCTTCATGATGCCCTCGACATCCGCCTTGACGACGCTTGTCTGCTGGGTGACGAGATCAGCCACCATGCTGCCGATACGACTGACCTTCTTGCTGGTCTCGATGGCCTGTGACGCCTCCATGGTCACCAAATACATGATCAGCAGGATAGGCATGATCAAGGCGAATTCGACTGCCGCGATACCGCGGCGGTCGGACCAGAATCGACTTGCTTTCCGCCAAACTCCCGCAGTCCTAAGATGTGCCCCCGCACGCATCATGCCCATTGCCCTTTTTCTTTTACTGCTTGTGCATCCGCCTCGAACTCAGTTGTCGAACGGCTCGTTCTGCCAGGTCACCGACGCGAAATGCAGAGTCTTGTTGCCGCCCATCGATTGGGCCAAAAGGTCGGTCATGATGGGCCATTTGTAAAAGACCCGCAGCATGTTCCTCGATTCCGGCCCCCCCCACGTAACAGAAAAGGCCGGCGTGGCGGTGCCGTTCGTCAGGATGACTTTGCCGCCCGCAGTCTTGAAGCCGGCCGCGGCCGCGTCGGCAAATGTCGTATACTGGCGAAGATCCACGTCCAGCTGATTGGGACAATCCTGGGAAACGATGATCTCCAGTTTGTCGCAGATCATGGTCTTCAAATTGTCTCCGGCGATGTCGGCCGCCTTCAACTGGCCGGTGCGCAACCGGCGCGAGACATCGTCGGTGATGTTGGCCATCACTTCCTGAGCGGCAAATGCGATGCAGCTCTCCAGAATGGCAAAGACAAGCAGTGCGAACGGGATTGCAAGGATTGCAAATTCGATTGCCGTGCTACCGCGCCGGTCGCGAAGGAAGCGGGCGGAAAGCCTCGGGCGCTTCGCCTGGTGGTCGCCTGCGCTGCCCAATTCCTTGCTCATGTCCGATCCTGCCGATCTCTATGCGGTCTCGGAAGGAGCATTAGCGCAAACCGATTTAGGCCCGGTTTGGATGATCGCTAAAGTCGGCGCCAGCTTATTAACCAGCCGATAACCTGAACGGCGAATGCGCCATCCTATCGGCTGACGCTCATCTCCGCTTCGGAGGCCTTCTCGGCATCGCTCTTGTAAGAGCTTTCGCAATAGGGCGTGCAGGACATCGTCTGTATTTCGGCACGCCGGTAGATACGCACGGAGGAGGCGGCCTGCCGCACGACGGTGACCTGCTCGTCGACGATCGGGCTGCCGTCCGTATCGAGCACGACCAGATTGGTGACGCCGAAGCCTTTGCCGGTCAGCACGATCGTCGAAGCGTCCTGCACGGAAGCGTCGGCGATTGCCGGGTTGCCGACCACGATCGTGTCGGCGGGGCGCGACAGTTTGACGATCTTGGCCTGGTTCATCGTGACCTCGATGCCACCGCCGGCCATCGCGGGCGCGATGAAGGTCGTGGCGGCAAGAAGCGCGGCAATCAGTATTGACGATCTCGGCTGGGCCATTGAGGCGCTCCACGCAGGCGGACTGATCAACGGAACATGAACGAGATTGGTGAACCAACGGTTAAGCGCGCGTTGTTGCCGATGGTGCAATGGCCGGCAAGGCAGCCTCCGAGCTGCGGTCCGGTCGGAGCCACAAGCGCCACAAAATCCGGAGACGGAAGGCCGGCGGCACTTTAGCCCGAAGTTAACCACGCAATATGTTCGAACCGGGAAAGGAATCGGTAAGGCTGTTTATTAAGCCGATCGAAAGAGCTTCTCCCTAGATTGGCAGCATCCGATCAACCATCACAGAAGTTGACGGAAGTGCTGTAACACGTGGAGTAGGAGCTCTCGAATGTCTAATCTCATCGCACGTTTTGTGAAGGACGAATCCGGCGCGACCGCTATCGAATATGGTCTGATCGCCGCTCTCATCGCGCTCGCCATCATCACCGGCGCCGGCGCGCTCGGCAATGCACTCAACGCCAAGTTCACGACTATCGCATCCAAGGTGACCGGCAGCTGATCTGTCGTATTGCTGAGCACTTGGATTGCGTTCTGGATAAAGGGTCGCCACGTGGCGGCCCTTTTTCCATGCCGTTGCAATATCAGTCGTCTTTTCGTTCCGGACCTCATCAATCGTTAATCGAACATGCCTAGATTGAGCCCCGTGGAATCTGACAATAGGCATAGCGCCGATGCTTGAAGCCCTGATCTTCGTCGTCTTTCCATTCTGCATGCTGTTTGCCGCGATCTCCGACATGCTGTCGATGACGATCGCCAATCGCGTGCCGGTGCTGCTCGTCGTTGTTTTCGCGCTGGTTGCGCCGCTGACGGGTATGGAATGGGCGGCCTATGGCGGGCATTTCGCCGCCGGCGCCTTGGTCCTGGCCGTGACGTTCGGCCTGTTCGCTCTGGGCGGCATGGGCGGCGGCGACGCCAAGCTTCTGGCTGCCACCGCGATGTGGATGGGTCTCAATGTCAATCTCGTCGAGTATCTTGTCGCCTCGACCATCATCGGCGGCCTGTTGACGCTGGCGATCATCATCTATCGGAAGTCGCTGCTTGCGGCCGTTACCGGCCGAAATCCGTTTCTGCGCCATTTCGCCGACGAGGCAAACGGGGTTCCCTACGGCATCGCGCTTGGCCTTGGCGGGTTGCTGACCTATCCGGACTCGCCTTTGATGGTATGGGCGCTCGCCAGGCTGGCGGCCTGAACACGATCTGATTTCTTTTATTGATCAGCACTGCCGCAACCGGCTTTCAACAAGGCCGGCCGGGTCTTTCTGCCGGTCTGGCCACATTCCGTCTAATTTATGTAAACCTTAAATTAATCACGATCGTAAGCATTACATTAACCTTGTTTTGACGATTGCCGCTGCAAAGTCCGGCTTGGCTACGTGGTTTGCCAGGGCAAGGGTTCGGACAGATGCCAGCATCGCGATTGATAATTCTGAGCGTGGCGGTGGCCGCGGCGGGTGGCGCAGGCTATGTCGCGAAAAACATGGTGGCACCGCCGCCCCAGATCGTCGTCGATTCCGGCCCCCAGGCTCCGGCGGTGTCTCTGCAGGATGTGCTTGTGCTTTCAGGCGACGTTCCCATGGGCAGCCCGATCCAAAACAACATCGCCTGGCAATCCTGGCCCGCCGACGGCGTCAATGCGAATTTCATCACCCGCACCGCCGAGCCCGAGGCACTGGACAAGCTGAAGGGTTCCGTCGCCCGTGTGGCGATGTACGCCGGAGAGCCTCTGCGGCGTTCCAAGCTGATCGGCGAGGGGCAAAGCTTCATGTCGTCGATCCTGCCTTCGGGCATGCGCGCGGTCGCCACGGCCATCTCGGCCGACACGTCGGCCGGCGGCTTCATTCTTCCGAACGATTTCGTCGATGTCATCATGACCCGCAGGGCCGATGCCGCCAGCGGTGCCGCCGGCTTCAACACCGAGACCATCCTCAAGAATATCCGCGTCCTGGCCATCGACCAGACAATCCAGGAGGATGAGGAAGGCAAGAAGACCAGGGTGGGCCAGACCGCCACGCTGGAACTGACGCCCAAGCAGGCGGAGATCATCACCGTCGCCCAACAGATGGCGGATCGCCTGACCTTGGCGCTGCGGGCGGTCGCGGACACGCAGGAAAAGAATCTGGGTGAGGCCGACTATCTCGTTTCCGGCAATGGCCGCAGGGGAACGGTGAGGCTGATCAAGTCGGGCGAAGTTTCCGAAGTAGGGGCAAGGAAATGAGGCTAAGTGGTAAACTGCCGGCAATTGTAGCCGCGGCATTCGGCCTGCTGCTCGTCGGAACGAATGTGCAAGGCGTTGTCGAGGCAAAGAACGCGCAGGTCACGGCATCGACGGCCACCCAGCGCGTCAAGCTCGGTCTCAACAAGTCGGTGGTCATCGACTTGCCGAGCGATGCCTACGACATTCTCGTCGCCAACCCAGCGGTGGCCGATGCGGTGACCCGCACCGCAAGGCGCATCTACCTGTTCGGCAAGGCGGTCGGCGAGACGAACATCTTTGTCTTCGGCCCGAATGGCGAGCAGATCGTCAGTCTGGATCTGGCCGTCGAACGCGACGTTGCCGGCCTTGAAGATTATATCAGGCGCTTCCTACCGACGTCGACCATCAAGGTGGAACTGCTGAATGACAACGTTGTCCTGACCGGAACGGTCGACACGCCACTGGACGCAAAACGCGCGGTCGACCTGGCGACCATCTTCGTTTCGGGTGGTGAAGCGACGACGGGACAATATTCGCAGACCGCGGCCGGCGGTTCGGCCCAGAGCGGTGTCGACATCAACAATCCGGACCAGGAGCGCCGCACCAGCAAGATCGTCAACCTGCTCCAGATCATCGGCGACGACCAGGTCACGCTGAAAGTGACGGTCGCCGAAGTCAGCCGTTCGGTGATGAAGCAGCTCGGCGTCAACATGGTCGGCAGTGGCGGCAGCAACGGCATCAGCTACGGCGCGACCAGCGACAACTTCACCGGCCTCGGCAAGCAGTTGTCGAATTCGGGCTTCAATATCGGCGCTTCGGGGCTGCAGGCTTATATCAACGCCATGGAGCAGTCCGGGGTCATGAAGACCTTGGCCGAGCCGACCTTGACCGCCGTGTCCGGCGAGAAGGCAACCTTTAAGGTCGGCGGTGAATACAACATGGTGAGCGGCGTCTCCCAGAACGTATCCACCGACAACCAGACTGGCCTGAAAACCTACACCCTCGACAAGATCGAGTATGGCATCGGCCTGGAATTCCTGCCGGTGGTGTTGTCTCCCGGCCGCATAAGCCTGAAAGTCAGAACCTCGGTTTCCGAGCCGACAACCGAGGGATCCGTATCGCTCTCTTCAGGCGTGACGAGTCCCGGCATGAATGCCCTGTCGCTGCGCAAGCGTCTTGCCGACACGACGGTGGAATTGCCCTCAGGTGGTTCCATGATGATCGCCGGCCTGGTTCGTGACGATGTCAGGCAAGCCGTCAACGGGTTGCCTGGACTGACAAAGATTCCCGTGCTCGGCGCGCTTTTCCGCAGCAGGGATTTCGTACGCAACGAGACGGAGCTCGTCATCATCATCACGCCCTATCTGGTGAAGCCGGTGGCACGCAACGACCTTGCCAAGCCGGATGACAATTTCAACGCCGCCAGCGATGGCGCCGGCATGTTCCTTGGCCGAGTCAATCGCGTCTACGGCACCATGCAGACCGACAAGCCCAACGGCCGTTACCATGGCGTTGTCGGCTTCATCTACAAGTGAGCGGGGAAGCGGACATGTCTCAGTCAGCATTGAAGGCAAGCACCATCGCCGCAACGATGCGCCTCGGTCGCTCGCGGGTCTGCCGGCGAGCCGTTCCGGCCTTGGCGGTTGCGGTTGCGGCGCTGCTCGCCGGCTGCGCCCATCGCGACAGCATCACTGTCGGCGCCATTCCGGACGACTATCGCACCAATCATCCGATCGTGATCGCGGAGAAAAATCAGAAGATAGACCTGCCGGTTGGTGCTGGTGACCGTGGCATGACCGGCTCCCAGCGCGACACGCTTCTCGGTTTTCTGGACGGCTATGACAAAAGCGCCGCCCCGACGCTGACGATCCAGGTCCCGAGCGGATCGGCCAACGAGGTCGCCGCGACCGCGGCTGCCCGCGATTTCGGCCGGCTTGCAATCGCCGCCGGCGTCAAGCGCAACCGGATCGTCATCACCTCCTATCAGGCTGCCTCGAGCGAGGTATCCTCGCCGGTTCGCGTCGCCTTTGTCGCGGTGAGAGCCCAGACCGACAAATGCGGACGCTGGCCCGCCGACCTCGTCGATACGTCGGAAAACAAGCACTATGCCGACTTTGGCTGCTCCTATCAGAACAATCTTGCCGCCCAGATGGCCAACCCGGCCGATCTGCTCGGCCCGCGCAAGCCTTCCACCATTGATGCAGAAAATCGCGGCGCGGTGATCGATGTCTACCGTGCAAGAGGCATCTCAGACGAGTTCCTCGGCAATTCGGAAGTGACCTACTGAGCCGCCCAGTCTCGGATAGAACAGGCTACGGGAAAGAGTATGACGATGAGCAACCTTGCCTACGACGCCCCGGTGGATGGCAGCGATACCTCGCAGCAGGACATCGCCGCGATGCAGGCATTGCGGCCGATCCCGCGCATCTCGATCCAGGCATTCTGCGAGACCGAGGGTGTTGCCAATCCGGTCGAACGGGCCGGCGAGGACCGCCGTATGTCGAAGGCGCATCTCAAGGTCCATATGGGTGGCGTCCCCACCGCCATCGAATTCTACCAATCGGCGCCGACGCCCAACCTGATCTTGCTGGAATCGCGCAGCGAGCCGAAGCAACTGCTGGAGCAACTCGCCCAGCTCTCGGAATATTGCGATCCGACGTCGAAGGTGGTGGTGATCGGTCATTACAATGATGTCGGTCTCTACCGCGAGCTCATCCGCAACGGCATTTCCGAATATGTGATCGCGCCGGTGTCGATGGCTGACATTGTCAGCGTGGTGTCGTCGATTTTCATCGATCCGGAAGCAGAGCCGCTCGGCCGTTCGATTGCCTTTGTCGGCGCCAAGGGCGGCGTCGGCTCCTCGACGATTGCCCACAATGTGGCTTGGGCGATTTCCTCCCTGTTCAAATCCGAGGTAGTCGTCGCCGATCTCGATCTCGCTTTCGGCACGGCCAACATCAATTTCGACCAGGATCCGGCGCAAGGCATCGCCGAGGCGGTGTTTTCGCCGGAGCGCATCGATGAAGTCTATCTTGACCGGCTGCTGACCCAGTGCGCCGAGCATCTGTCGTTGCTGGCAGCACCTTCGACGCTCGAACGGGTCTATGACTTCGACCCGGAGGCCTTCGCTCAGCTCATCGACACCGCCCAGCGCAGCGTGCCGCTTTTGGTGCTCGATGTTCCCCATGTCTGGACGGGCTGGACCAAGAACACCCTGGTCAAGGCCGACGAGATCGTCATCACGGCGACACCGGAACTGGCCAATCTGCGCAACACCAAGAACCTTGTCGACATGCTCAAACGGCTTCGTCCCAACGACCCGCCGCCAAAGCTTATCATCAACCAGGCCGGCGTCCCGAAGCGCCCGGAGATTTCGCCGTCCGATTTCGCCGAGCCGCTCGGCCTGTCGCCAATGTCGGTCATTGGTTTTGATCCGTTGCTGTTCGGCAATGCCGCCAACAACGGACGCATGCTTGGCGAAATGGATGCCAAGAATCCGGTTGTCGCAATGATCAACGAAATGGCCCATGTCCTGACCGGGCGCAGTGAAATCAAGGCCAAGAAGAAGGCCGGGCTTGGCAACCTGCTCGGCAAGTTTTCGCGCAGCAAGAAGTGATGCTTCAGCAGTGGAACCGGTAGTCGATCATGTTTGGTAAAAGAGGTAGCGACGACGGAAACCGGTTCACGCCGGAATTTCGCCAGCCAGCACCGGCGCCTGTTGCGCCGCCGGCGGCAAGTTCCGCGGAGACGGCAGTTCTGGCCCGGCCTGCGGCCGCGCCGAGCGCACCTGTCGCGCCGCCGGCGCGTCGCGCGGTCGAGGCACCGCCATTGGCGCCTGAGCCGAAGCGGGCACAGCGCGAAAAGAGCGAAACCTATTACGACACCAAGAGCCAGGTTTTCTCCGCGCTCATCGACACGATCGACCTGTCGCAGCTCGCCAAGCTTGATCCGGAAAGCGCGCGCGAGGAAATCCGCGACATCGTCAACGACATCATCGCCATCAAGAATTTCGCGATGACGATCGCCGAGCAGGAAGAACTGCTCGAGGACATCTGCAACGATGTGCTCGGCTATGGGCCGCTCGAGCCGCTGCTCGCCCGCGACGACATCGCCGACATCATGGTCAACGGCTCCAAGAACGTCTACATCGAAGTCAACGGCAAGGTCGAGCAGACCGGCATCCGCTTCCGTGACAACCAGCAGCTCCTCAATATCTGCCAGCGCATCGTCAGCCAGGTCGGCCGCCGTGTCGACGAATCCAGTCCGATCTGCGACGCGCGTCTTCCCGACGGCTCCCGCGTCAACGTTATCGCGCCGCCGCTCTCCATCGACGGCGCGACGCTCACCATCCGCAAATTCAAGAAGGACAAGCTGACGCTCGATCAGTTGGTCAAGTTCGGCGCCATTTCACCGCAGGGCGCCGAAGTTCTCAAGATCATCAGCCGTGTTCGCTGCAACATAGTCATCTCGGGCGGTACCGGCTCGGGCAAGACGACGCTGCTCAACTGCCTGACCAACTATATCGACCGCGACGAGCGCGTCATCACCTGCGAGGACTCAGCCGAGCTGCAATTGCAGCAGCCGCATGTGGTGCGCCTTGAAACCCGCCCGCCCAATCTAGAGGGCGAGGGTGAGGTGACGATGCGCGACCTGGTCAAGAACTGCCTGCGCATGCGGCCCGAGCGCATCATCGTCGGCGAAGTGCGCGGACCCGAGGTGTTCGACCTTCTGCAGGCGATGAACACCGGCCATGACGGCTCGATGGGAACGATCCACTCGAACAGCCCGCGCGAATGCCTGAACCGTATGGAATCCATGATCGCCATGGGCGGTTATTCGCTGCCGCAGAAAACAGTGCGCGAAATCGTCGTCGGCTCCATCGACGTGATCATCCAGGCGGCGCGCCTGCGCGATGGATCGCGTCGCATCACCCACATCACCGAGGTGATCGGAATGGAGGGCGACGTCATCATCACGCAGGATATCGTCCTCTACAACATCAAGGGCGAGGACGCCAATGGCAGGCTGCTGGGAGAGCATGTATCGACCGGCATCGGTCGGCCGCATTTCTGGGAACGGGCCCGCTATTATGGCGAGGAGCAGCGCCTCGCCATTGCGCTTGAGGCGATGGAGAAACGCGCTGACTGACGCATCCTGGGGCGTAAGGGTTCGGGCCAATGTTTGGAATTGACGGCACAGTACTGGCGTTTGTCGTGCTCGCCGGCTTCAGCGCCGGCGCGGTCGCCTATGCATTCCTGTTCACCCGGATCAGCAACGAGAAACAGGTTGGCAAGCGGCTCGAAACGATCAGGACCGCCGAGACGGATCGTTCCGTCGTCAAGGCCTCGCGCGACCGCGCAGCGGAAGCCGTCAAGCGGCGCAAATCGGTTCAGGATTCTCTCAACGAGCTCGACGCAAAGCAGAAAACCAAGGACAGCGCGGTCAAGAAACCGCCGCTGAAAGCCCAGCTCCGTCAGGCCGGGCTGAAGACCACAATCGAGCGCTTCTATATATACTCCGCCATATGCGGCCTCGCTTTGACGATGGCTGCCTTTGTGGCCGGAGCGCCGCTGATCGTCTTGCCGGGCGTGCTGCTGGCCGGTGCGCTCGGCCTGCCGCGCTGGTTCGTCTCGTTTCGTCGCGCGCGCCGCGTCAAGGCATTCCTCAACGAATTTCCGAACGCGCTCGACATCATCGTGCGCGCCGTAAAATCCGGCCTGCCGCTGAACGACGCCGTGCGCCTGATCGCCAACGAATCGCCCGAACCGGTGAAGACCGAATTTCGTCGCATCGTCGATTCCCAGCAGATGGGCCTGTCGATCCCCGATGCGACCTTGCGCATGCCCGAAACCATGCCTTGCACGGAGGCAAGCTTCTTCGGCATCGTCATCCAGATTCAGTCGCAAGCCGGCGGCAATCTTTCCGAGGCGCTGGGCAATCTTTCGCGCGTGCTTCGCGATCGCAAGAAGATGAAAGCCAAGGTAGCGGCGCTGTCGATGGAAGCCAAGGCGTCCGCCGCGATCATCGGTGCGCTGCCCTTCATCGTCGCCTTTCTCGTCTACCTGTCGAGCCCGGCCTACCTGATGCCGCTGTTCGTCACCAGCGTTGGACATCTCATCCTTGGGTGCTCGGCAGTCTGGATGTCTATCGGCATCTTTGTGATGCGCAAGATGATGAACTTCGAAGTCTAGGATCGTGGCATGACCGAGCAAGTCATCAAAACCCTGACGGATCCGACCTTCCTGATCGCGCTGCTGGTCGCCATTGCGGTGTTTGCGACCGTCTTCACCTTGCTGCCGGCGTTTGGCGGAAACCAGCTCAAGTCGCGCATGAAAACCGTTGCGCTGGAACGCGACGAACTGCGTGCCAAGCAGCGCGCCCGGCTTGCCGTCGAGGCGGATCGCCGTCGCAAGGGTCTGCGCGAGGAACAGTCGGTTGGGATGCGCAACATTGTCGACCGGCTGGATCTGAGGCGCGCGCTCGCCGATGAGGGCACGTTGCAGAAACTCAAGGTGGCCGGGTTTCGCGGGCAGAACCCGCTGACGCGGTTTCTTTTCTTCCGTCTCGTGCTTCCCTTCGTCGGCTTCGCGCTGGCGGCAATCTACATCTTCGTGCTTGGAGGATTGCCCGACAAACCATTGGTCATCAGACTGTTCGTCTGCATCCTCGTTGCGTATGGCGGCTTCTACGCACCGGTGGTCTATGTCAACAACCGTGCCACCAAGCGGAAGCAGTCGATCCAGATGGCATGGCCGGATGCGCTCGATCTGCTGCTGATCTGCGTCGAGTCGGGCATGTCGGTGGAAGCAGCACTGCGCAAGGTCGCTGACGAGATCGGTGCGCAATCGGTGGCTCTGGCGGAAGAATTCATCCTCACCAACGCCGAGCTTTCCTATCTGCAGGAGCGCAAGCAGGCCTACGAGAACCTGGCAAGCCGGACCGGCCTGGATTCGGTCAAGTCTGTGTCGCAGGCACTCGTCCAAGCCGAGCGCTACGGCACGCCGGTGGCACATGCGCTGCGCGTGCTTGCCGCCGAAAGCCGCGACATGCGTATGAATGCGGCCGAGAAGAAGGCCGCCGCCTTGCCGCCAAAGCTCACCGTGCCGATGATCCTGTTTTTCCTGCCGGTGCTTTTTGCCATCATTCTGGGTCCCGCCGGCATTCAGGTCAGCCAGCGCGGTATCTTCGGAGATCATCCGGCACCGGCATCAGCTCAGTAGCGGCGAGGCAAATCCCCGTAAGAAGATGTGAAGAAGCCGCGCTGCATGCAGCGCGGCTTCAGACTGCTGACAAACCCCGTCGATTTTCGGCGGGGTTTTTTGTTATGTGATTGAAGTGTCTTGGACAGTTTGTGTCAGGAGATTTTGGCAGGAGGCATTGAGCCTCATGCGCGGGCCGGTTTGGGCTTTGGCCACAGGCAAA
>NZ_LMCP01000010.1 GCF_001425625.1 Mesorhizobium sp. Root102
TAATCCCCGCTGAAAAAACGCAGGGTAAGGGTCAAACATGGGTCAATTCTCGATGGAAATATCCTGGGTTGCCGGGTCAGTTCTCAGTGGCAATCAACAGCAAGCGCCTGGCCTCGAACGCCGTCAGCGCCTTTTCGGCCGCATCGGCATCGACGGCGCGGTAGATGTCCTTGAGCGCTGTCGCCAGCCCTTTGCGGTCTTTCCAGGAGACGAAGTCCATGGAGTTGCGTAGCAGGTGGACGATGCAGGTCTGAACGATCGCCTCCGGGAACACGGCGGTGATCGCGTCGGGGAAGCCCTTCAGGCCATCGACAACGGCCAGCAGGATATCATCGACGCCGCGGTTCTTGAGCTCGTTCATCACCCGCAGCCCCGGGTGCTCATGCCGCGCGCGTACATAGACACGATCTTTTCGTCGAAACCGGGGAAGCGACGCTGATACTTGGCGATCAGCTGCGGATCGAAACTGGCCTGGCGATCACGCGGTACGTCGATCTCCAGCTTGCCGGTCTCCGTCGTCACGGTCTTGCGGCCGTAGCCGTTACGCGTATTGCCAGCGTCTTCGCCGCTCGCCAGATGACGGTCCATCTCCGCGTTTAGCGCACGCTCGGTCAGAGCCTTCTTGAGCGAATCCAACAGGCCGCCCTGTTCGAAGGCAGCACTGGCTGGGCCTCCTGCCAGAAGCTGGTCGAGTAAATCATTTGGTATCGCAGGTTCTTTGCGTCGGGTCATAGTGGGAATCCTTTTTATCCATTATGCCCGCCCGCACACGGAATTCCTGACAGTCCTTTCAAAGGTCAGTCTATCGCACTGTCATCAGTACGTGACCAGGAGACTCGATCTCCTTCGCAGCATCAATCTATAATCCGGCTGGCAACGCTCCGTGACCGGGGAAGGATAAGTATGCAAGAGCAAGCTTCCCTGAAGGCAATCTCGGCAGACCTGGCGCTCGCCTTTGGCTCATTCCTGCTCTATCCGGGGCGACATCTTCTGCTCAAAAACGATGAACCTGTCACGATCGGATCCCGAGCGCTCGAACTCCTCATCACGTTGACTGAACGACCGGGTGAACTGGTAACGAAGGATCAATTGACCGTGCGAGCTTGGGCCAACGCCAGAGTGGAGGAGTCGAACCTTCGAGCTCAGATCGCGTTGCTCCGCAGGGTGCTCGGCGAGGATCAAGCCGCTCCGCGATACATCGTCGCCGTTCCATCAAGGGGCTATCGGTTCATTGCTCCTCTCACCCGCTCTCGTGTTGGGCACGAGCCCAAGAAGACAACGGCCCCGAACAACCTCCCAAAACAGCTGACGCGACCTATCGGACGTGAAGAAGCCATCAAAACCGTCGAAGGGCGGTTTCAAAGGTTCCGGCTGGTCACCATTGTCGGCCCAGGTGGCATAGGGAAGACAACCGTCGGCCTTCGCGTGGCAGAACAATTGTTGTCATCGCATGAGCATGGCCATTGCTTCGTCGACCTTGCCCCAATAACGAACTCCCAAATCGTCCCTTCAGTCCTGGCGTCACAGCTTCGCCTTCCCGAGACATCGGGTGATCCGACCGCGAACCTCATCGGGCACCTTCGCGGCAAACGTTTGCTACTCGTGTTCGACAGTTGCGAGCTCGTTCTCGAAGCCACCGCCCGTCTGGCGGAGACCTTGCTCCGCGAACTGCCGGAGATCACCATCCTTGCCACCAGCCGCGAAGCCTTGCGGGTGGAGGGTGAAAGCGTCTACAGGCTCCCCCCTCTCGATACACCGCCGTCGGCGGCGGGTATGACTGCTGCCTACGCGTTGGAGTTTCCCGCTATCCGTTTGTTCGTGGAGCGGGCGACCTCGTCCGGAAGCGGGTATACGTTCGACGACGATGAAGCGCCCGTGGTCACACATATATGCCGCCAGCTCGATGGAATCGCCCTGGCGATCGAGCTTGCCGCAGCGCGGGTGGAGGCATTTGGCACCCGCGGAATCGCCGAACTTCTCAACGATCGTCTGCGGTTGCTGACCGGGGGACGGCGCACCGCTCTACCTCGCCATCAGACTTTGGCTGCAATGATCGACTGGAGCTACGGAGCGCTTTCAAAAGAGGAGCGGAAAGTCCTGCGTCGACTCGCTATCTTCGCAGGCGACTTCGGACGGGAAGCTGCTGTTGCCATTGCAACCGACGTGACCTCCCCCGACCGCGACGTACCAGGCCTTCTTGCTAACCTCGTCGCCAAATCCCTGGTAGCCGTCGATGCTCAACGCAAGGCCGCGCGATACCGTTTGCTCGACACAACGCGGGCTTTCGTTTTGGAAAAAGTCCGGGAGGAAGGTGAGCTCGACGCCGTCATTCGGAAACTGGCGACCTATCTGTGCGATGTCCTTCGACATTCGCAGGAGGAAGTGGAAACCCTGTCGAGCGAAGAGTGGCTGTCGAGATATGGTTCCCACATCAACAACATACGCTTCGCTCTGGACTGGGCGTACTCGGATCATGGCGATCTAGAAGTTGGGCTAGCGGTTACCGTCGCCGCCATTCCGATGTGGTACCAGCTTTCTCTGGTCGACGAATGCCTGACCAGCGTCCAGCGCGCGCTGCTAGGCATCGGTCCGGGAAAGCGAAGAAGCGACTACGCTCGTCAGATCATGCAGCTCTACAGCGCTGGGGCTCTCTCAAGCATTCAAAATCGGCTTCGCGCCACAAGCTCCGGCCGCTTTCACTAAAGCGTTGGAGATTTCGGAACAGTTGGGGGATGTCGACGCTCAAGCGGAGGCTCTTTGGGGTCTATGGGTCGCCCAGGTGGGCATGGGTGATTATAGGGCGTCGCTGGGAAACGCCGAACGGTTCGTGGCGCTCGCACAAAGCGGACTTGATCGGTTTATCGGTGACCGGATGCTCAGCATGACCCTATTTTGCATGGGTGACTTCCGGGGTGCCCGCCGTCACGCCGATCTCATGTTGGGCCACGATGTCTCTACTGACACCGTCTCCGCGAATTCAGTGCGTTTCAGGTTCGGCCAGTCGATTTCGGCTCGAATCCAACCCGCCCAACTCCTTTGGATGGAAGGCCTTCCCGATCAAGCCATTAAGGCGGTCCACACCGCCGTCGCGGCCGCGCGGGAATCGGGCCACGCGATCTCGTTGTGTGAAGCCCTGGCTCGCTGGTCCTGTCCGGTCTTTGTTCATGTCGGCGACCTACCGGCGGCAGATTCAGCTATCACGGAGCTACTCCAGTTGGCAAACACGAACGCGCTCGGACCATGGGAGGTGTTCGGTCGGTGCTGGAAGGCGGTCCTTCTGATCCAGCGAGGGCTTGCCGAGAGCGGCGTTCCGCTTCTCCGAAACGGGTTGGCTGAACTCCGTCAGGTAAAACTCTTCAACCTCTACACCGTCAGATTTCTCGGCTTTCTGGCCGAGGGCCTGTCTTCTCTGGGACAACACGCCGAAGCGCGATCGCTGGTGGAGGCGGCGATAAGCGCCAGCGAGGCGAAGGAGGAGCTCTGGTGCGTCGCAGAACTCTATCGCCTGAAGGGGGACGTCCTTTGGCGCGGCGGCGATGACCTCGGGAGCGTCGAACGATGCTATCTTCACTCGCTCGATGTAGCGGGTCGGCAGGACGCCCTGTCCTGGGAGCTTCGGACGACCACGAGTTTGACGAAGTTGGCGCGCGACCGGGGAAATACCGATCGGGCGCGTACACGATTGGCTGCGGTCTACGATCGGTTCACTGAAGGCTTTGATACGGCCGACATGGTGGCGGCAAAGAATCTTTTGGCCGAGATTTCTTGATCTTCCCGCGCGTTCCCCGCGTCTGTGTTCGCGCTCCTCACAAGATTTCACTACGATTCACTGGCTTGAAATCACACAGCTCTGTCATCCTCTTTTGGTCGCCGGATAGCCGTCGACACCGCAGCGAGGCAGACAGATGACTATGCCGAGAAAAATGGACGCCCTCGTCCTAAACGAGACGAACTCTGACTTCGTCCGCACCAGCATGGACTGCCCGGCGCCCGCGCCTGGCGAGGTACTTGTCCGCGTCAGGGCGAGCAGCGTCAACCCGCTCGATCTCAAGATCAAAAGCGGGCAAGCTCCGCATGCGCGGCATCCACTGCCCGCTGTTCTCGGTATGGACGTAGCCGGAATTGTTGAGGCTGTCGGCTCCGGGGTGACCGCGTTCAAGGCGCAGGACGAGGTCTTCGGCATGACGGGCGGCGTAGGCGGTCTCCAGGGCTCGCTCGCGACTTTCGTCACCGTTGACGCTGATTTGCTTGGCCCCAAACCTGCCAACATGACCATGCGCGAAGCGGCCGCGTTGCCGCTGGTGTTCATCACCGCTTGGGAAGGTCTGGTGGATCGCGCCCAAGTCCAGGCCCGGCAGAGGGTGTTGGTGCTCGGCGCCGGCGGCGTCGGCCACATTGCAATCCAGATCGCACGCGCTTTCGGAGCCGAGGTCTTCGCCGTGGACAAGGCTGCCAAGCAACGCGAGATCGAAGAGCTCTGTGCCACCGCAATCGACCGCCATCAGGCGACGGTCGACGAATACGTCAAAGACCATACGGGCGGGCGTGGCTTCGATATCGTCTACGACACTGTGGGCGGAGCCGGTATCGACGCCGCTTTCAACGCTGTGACCCGCTTCGGCCATGTCGTCAGCTGCCTGGGATGGGGCACCCATTCGCTCGGTCCACTCTCGTTCCGAGCCGCAAGCTACTCTGGCGTCTTCACGCTCCTGCCGATCCTGACCGGGGAAGGCCGCGCCCATCACGGGCAAATCCTGCGAGAGGCGAAGCGGCTCGCGGAAGCAGGAAAGATCACACCTCTCGTCGATCCCCGCCGCTTCAGTTTCGAGACCATTGCGGAGGCATATGCCGAAATCGAAAACCGAACTGCCAACGGCAAGATCGTGATCGACGTCACCGACTAAAGCGACCCCTTCAAGCTCTAATCAAAGGAAACGCGTCATGCCATTCGTTAATGTGAAACTGGTCGACGGCGTGTTCACGCCGGAAGAGAAGCATGCCATGGCGAAGGCCCTGACCGACGTCATGGTAAAGTTCGAGGGATCGGAGGCGTTCCGCGAGGTGGTATGGGTCCTTATCGAAGAGCTTCATACCGACGGCTGGCACATCGGCGGCAGGCCGTTTGAAGGACCCAAGTCTTTGATGACGACTCTTTCGAAATCCAAAGAGGTCGTCGAAATGATCGACGGTACGCCTACCACCCGGAAAGAGTGGGCCGCGGCGGCGCCAGTTCTGGGCTGACCACTTCGCAATCTCTTCACGGCCGAAACGAGAGCATCCGGACGGCATACGTCCCGAGCCGTCAAAGCCGTGTCCAGCCCGTAAAGGGGAAGAGAAATGGATACGAGCACATCCACAACAATGCCCACGACGACAAGACGGGAAGTCCTTATCGGGACGGGAGCCGTCGCTCTTGCCACGACGCTGCCTTTGGTGGCCAGGGCGTCTGTGAACTCAACCAATGCAACCATTGAAGATGGGAGTGAGATTATGAACAGCATCAAGGTGAAAGACGGCGCGCAGATTTTCTACAAGGACTGGGGAGCAGGTCAGCCGATCGTGTTCCATCACGGGTGGCCGCTGAGCGGCGACGATTGGGATAACCAGATGCTGTTCTTCCTCGACAAGGGCTTCCGCGTCATCGCCCACGACCGGAGGGGCCACGGTCGCTCAAGCCAGACCTCCGACGGCAATGACATGGATACTTACGCCGCCGACGTCGCCGCACTCGCCGAGGCGCTCGACCTTCGCGAGGCGATCCATATTGGCCATTCGACCGGGGGCGGTGAGGTCACCAGGTACGTCGCCCGGCACGGTAAAGGCAGGGTCGCCAAAGCAGTGCTCATCTCTGCGATTCCTCCCGTGATGGTCAAGTCTGCCAAGAACCCTGGTGGACTCCCCATCGAGGTCTTCGACGGCTACCGCACCGCCTTGGCGTCAAACCGAGCGCAACTCTATCTCGATATCGCTAGCGGACCATTCTACGGCTTCAACCGCCCAGGCGCCGTTATCTCCGAAGGCACGATCCGCAACTGGTGGCGCCAAGGGATGATGGGCGCAGCGAACGCGCACTACGAGTGCATCAAGGTGTTCTCGGAAACGGATTTCACCGAGGACCTGCAGATAATCGACGTTCCGGTCCTGATAATGCATGGAAGCGACGACCAAGTCGTGCCCATCGCCGACTCTGCCGAACTCTCCGTCAAGCTGCTCAAGAACGGAGCACTCAAGGTCTACGACGGGTACCCGCATGGAATGTTCACAACGCATGCCGATGTGATCAACGCGGACCTGCTCGCCTTTATCAAGGCGTGACCGCCCTAGGCCTGCCCTCGATCTCCTCAAGCCAATTCAAAAGCTGTCGGCCCACCTGAGGTCGGCTGCGGAAAGGTATGTCATGATGACGGAACACATGCTTTCCCGGCGTGGATTTTGCCTTTGCTGCATAGGCGCTGCCACCTTCGCAGCGACGGGCGGTTGGATGAGCCCACGTGCGGCCTATGCCGAGGCGCGCGGGCTGGTGAGCCTCATCAAGGACAGCGCCGCCAAGGCAAACATTGCCACCCACAAGCTGAGGAACAACATCACCATCCTCGAAGGCTCTGGCGGCAATGTCGCGGTCCTGGGCGGCAAGGACGGGCTCGTCATGGTTGACGCGGGCATCAGCGTGTCACGCACCCAGATGACGAAGGCGCTCGCAGCCATCTCCGCCGAACCCGTGACCCATCTGATCAACACCCACTGGCATTTCGATCACGCGGACGGCAACCCCTGGATCGGTGCTGGCGGCGCCAAGATCATTGCGCACGAGAATACCCTCAAGCACCTGTCGCAGGTACAACGGGTCGAGGACTGGGACTACAATTTCATGCCGCTGGAGCAGAGCGGGGTGCCAAAGCACGTCTTCTCAAAGGAGCATTCGCTTAAGCTGAACGGCCAGTCGGTAGCAATGAAATATTATGGCCCGGCGCACACCGACGGCGACATCTCGGTCATGTTCGGCGAGGCGGACGTCCTCCATGTCGGCGACACCTACTGGAACGGGATCTATCCCTTCATCGACTATTCGACGGGAGGCGGCATTGACGGAATGATCGCGGCTTCGGATGCGAACTTGGCTACATCGACCGCCAAGACGATTATCATCCCAGGCCACGGAAGCCCCGTGAGCAATCGAGCGGAACTCCAGGAATTCCGCGACATGCTTGTCGCCGTGCGAGAGAAGGTCGCGGCGCTCAAGCACCAAGGGCGATCGAGAGACGAGACAGTCGCCGCCAAGCCCACGGCGGCGTTCGATGCCAAGTGGGGAAATTTCGTCATCGATCCGGGCTTCTTCACGCGGCTGGTCTACGAGGGCGTCTAGTACGAGCCTTCTTTGTGCGCCGATCTCTTCTGGCGCGATCCCCAACTCACACGCGCAATCGGGACGCACCGGCCGTCCCGGCCCGATCTTTTGACAGAAATCCCAACCTTCAGGAGACAGCCATGTCGGAAACAAAATGCGCTCTGACGATCGATATACCGGTTGAACTGAACGCGGTAAAATCGGTCCACAGCATCGGGGGCCTTCAGTTTGAAGGCGATCTGCCAGCAGCGCTGTTCCATCTTCAACTGATCACCACGGACATCGCGAACTGGAAGGCGACATCTGACGTGATCGTGGTCTTCCACACCAATGCGGGTCACGTCACGCTCAGTGACGCAGCCTATAACGCGTCTCATGTTGCCTGTTTTTCAGCGCCATTTGATAGCGAATTCGGAGGGCGTGATGATGCCAAGGACTGATTGCGTCTGTGTCAAGGCGCTTCGCTCGGCCTGTCTATCGTCGCCTCAACGCGCCGACCAGCTGCCGTACGGTTGAATGAAGTCTGCCTTGACTTGTCGCGGATTGTGGTGGCAGGCGCTGCCTGAATCCATCAAGGCAGAGCGAAGGGTGACAGGCTCGATAGCATCGGTAGGTCACCAGCGCTGGTGCACGTAGGGCTTAATGTCCTGGTCGTAGATCGCCTTCACCTTGCCCATAAGCTCATCAGATAGTGGCGGAAGCGCTGCCGCTTCCGCATTGGAACGCGCCTGCGCCGGGTTTCGGGCGCCGGGAATGACCACGCTCACCGCATCGAACATCAAGATCCAGCGCAGCGCAAATTTCGCCATCGTCGTGTCGCCAGAGACAAGCGGCCGGATGAGCTCGACTGCCGCCAACCCGACCTCATACGGAACGCCCGAGAAGGTTTCGCCGACATCGAAGGCTTCGCCGTTGCGGTTGAACAGGCGATGGTCCGTCGCCTCGAACTTGGTGTCGGCCTTGAATTTTCCCGACAGCAGGCCGCTGGCCAGCGGCACGCGGGCGATGATAGCCACGTCGTTCTTTTTCGCCTGGTCGAAGAACAGTTCGGCCGGCCGCTGGCGGAAGGCGTTGAAGATGATCTGCACGCTGACGACGCCGGGATATTGCATCGCCTTCAGCGCCTCTTCGACGCGCTCGACGCTGACGCCGTAATTGCGGATCTTGCCTTGCTCGACGAGACGGTCGAGGCGCTCGAACACCTCCGGGTGGTAATAGAGGTCGGTCGGCGGGCAGTGCAACTGCACGAGATCGAGCGTGTCCGTCTCGAGATACTTCAGGCTGCGGTCGATCCAGCCGGTCAGGTTTTCCTGGCTGTAACCTTCGACCGTCTGTGCCGGCAGCCGCCTTCCAGCCTTGGTGGCGATGAACGGACGCTCGCCGCCGCGCTCCTTCATGACCTTTGCGATCAGCTTCTCGGAATGGCCATCGCCATAAACGTCGGCGGTGTCGATGAAGGTGACGCCGGCGTCGAGCGCCGCATGCAGGGCGGCAACAGCGTCACCATCATTGACCTCGCCCCAGGCGGCACCGATCGCCCATGCGCCAAAGCCGATCTCGCTGACGTCGCGGCCGGTGCGGCCGAATTTCCGTGAGTGCATGTCCTGTTCCTCGTTCCGGTCTGGTCTTGGCCTGCATGCCGATTCGCATCCTGCTCGCGGCATCTAATCGAATGATGACGCGATTGACATCCGTGCTCGTACGATTTACCAGATAACAGGGTTGTATGACAACCCGGTAAGACTGCAATGATTTGGAGTCGGGAGGATCTCAAGTTGAAAACCGTTCTGAAAATGGGCGCATCACTGGCCTTGTGCCTTGGCGCGCTTGCCCATCCTGCATTCGCCGAGGACAACATCGTCAAGATTGGCGTCGTCGCGGCGGAGTCAGGCTCTTTCGTTTCTGCCGGCCATACCTTGCCGGCCGGCGTCGGCCTGGCCGTCAAGCAGATCAATGATGCCGGCGGCTTCAAGGTCGGCGGCAAGACCTACAAGCTCGAAATGGTCAAGCGCGACGACCGCACCGATATCTCCACGGCAATAGCCGCCACCCAGGAGCTGGTGCGCGACGTCAAGGTGCAGGCGATCTTCGGGTCGGAAACGCATGACTTCACGCTGGCCATGGCGAAGATCACGCAGCCGGCCAAGATCATCCATTTCGCCGGCAATTCGACGCTGGCGAAAATCCTCAACGCCGATAGCGTCAAGCCTGGCGGCGAGGATCACTATCTCTTCCAGTCCGAACCGCAGGAATTCCAGCGTTCCGGATCGACCGCGCGTGGTGTCCTGTCCTTGCTCGAACCGCTGCTTGGCTTCAAGCCGAAGAAGTCGGTGATGATCGTCGGCAACGATGCCACCGGCCAGTTCCTGTCGTCCTACTATTACAAGGCGCTGAAGGCCGAGGGGCAGGACGTTCCCGACATCATCTTCTATCCGCCTGACACCACCGATTTCTCACCCTTCCTGACGCGGGCCAAGAGCCTCAATCCTGACATCATCCACTTCTGGTACAATGGTGATTCAACGCTGACGGCGCTGCCGCAGGCGCTTGAACTGGGTGCCGCGAAAAGCTATTTCCTGTTCGGCGTCGACCCCGGCATCTGGAAGGAAAAGCAGCTTTCGGCCGATGTGCCGGTGGCGATGAGCTGCGTCCCGGTCTGCTGGGGCGAGTCTTCCAACCCGAAGGCCAAGGCCTATTTCGACGCTTATTTCGCCGCCGGCGCGCCGCATGGCGTGACCTCGTCGGTGTCACTGCTCTATCATGACTATGTCCACTTCCTCGTCGAAGCTTGGCAGAAGGCCGACAGCTTCGATCCGGACAAGACGGTCGACGCGCTGCTGACGCTCCATCACAAGGGCGTGGTCTCGGATGATCTGACGTTCAATCCGACGCATCAGGTCACCCATGCCACCGAGGTCTGCGCCGCGGCACCGGGCGGCGCCATCTCCTGCGCCATGCAGCAGCCGCCGGCCGAAGCGCCGAAGAGTTGAGCGCTATCCCTCAGTTGGCGGCCTCATCCCGCCGCCAACTCCTTCTTCTTTGAAGCAGGCAGGCTCGATCGCCGGCCCCCGCATGAACAACGGAAGTCAGCCGTGGATATTTTCATCCAGCAAATCCTCAACGGCCTTTCCATCGCCAGCGTCATCACGCTGATCGCCATCGGCGTCACCCTGATCTTCGGCCTGACCGGCATCATCAACTTCGCGCATGGCGAATTCCTGATGATCGGCGGCATCGTCACCTGGCTTGCGGTCAGTGCCGGCCTCGGCTTCCCGCTGGCGGTGGTGCTGGCGATCCTGGCTGTCGGGCTGATGGGCTACATCCTCGAGCGCGGCCTGTTTCGCTTCACGCTGGAGCGGCCGACCAACGGCTTCATCGTGTCGCTCGGCCTCATCGTCGTGCTGCAGCATGTCGTGGTGCTGTTCTGGAACCCCAACCAGAAGAGCATTCCGCGCCCGCTGACCACCGTATGGGACGTCGGCGGCGTGCGCATCGCATCGGTGCGCGTCATGGTGATCCTGATCACCATCGCCGTGGTGGCGCTGAGTTTCCGCATGATCACGGCCAGCCGCTACGGTCGCGCGCTGCGGGCAAGCGTCGAGGATCGCGATACGGCGGCGCTGATGGGCATTCCGGTGCGCCGCTATATCACCGGCGTATTCGTGCTCGGCAGTGCGCTGGCCGGCCTTGGCGGCGCGCTGCTGATCGCGCTGTTTCCGATCACGCCGTTCACTGGCGGCACCATGGTGATGAAGGGTTTCGCCGTGGCCCTGATCGGCGGGCTCGGCAACATCTATGGCGCCGTCGCCGCCGGCCTCATCCTCGGCATCGTCGAAGGCTTCAGCGCCGGCTACGGCTTCTCGCAATGGACCGACGCCTACTCCTTCGCCCTGATGATCCTGGTGCTGATCGTGCGCCCGCACGGCCTGTTCGGCGGCACCAGCGGGCCCAGGATGGCATCATGAAGGAAGATCGCCGCGCGGATTTGTTCGAGTCGCTCCGATCGCTGCTGCCGGTGCTGGTCATTTTGGCGCTGATCGCGCTGGTGCCGCTGTTTTCGCCCAGCAATCGCTTCCTGTCGCTGGCGATCTCGGCCGGCATCAACGTCATCGCGCTCTACGGCCTCTCGGTGCTGTTCGGGCAGACCGGCATCCTGTCGATGGGCCACGCCGCGCTGGTCGGTGTCGGCGCCTATGCGGCGGCGATCCTCGCGCGGGACTTTGGCATCGGGTTCTGGCTGGCGCTGCCGGCGGCGGCCCTCGCCAGCGCGGTGTTCGCGATGATCGTCGGCATTCCGTCGCTGCGCGTAGGCGGCCATCACTTCGTCATCATGACCTTTGCCTTCGGGCAATTGCTGGCAATCGTGCTCACCAATGGCGGCGACTATACGGGTGCGGCCACCGGGCTCGACATCGCCGGTCCGGTCACCCTGTTCGGTGCCGATATGACCGACCTGACGCGCTACTATCTGATGGTGGTGGCTTTCGTCACTGTCGCGGCGGTGGCGAGCTGGGCGATCATCCATTCGTCCTACGGCCGCACGCTGCGTGCCATCCGCGAGAACGAAAAGCTCGCCGCCTCGCTCGGCATCAATGTCGGCCGCCACAAGATCGGCGCCTTCGTCGTCAGCGGCATCTTTGCCGGCATTTCGGGCGTGCTGCTCGCCTATTTCCTTGGCCATATCTCGCCGTCGCAGTTCTCCTCCTTCCCCAGCATCTATCTGGCGCTGATGGTCATGATCGGCGGCGCAAGGCTGATCGAGGGGCCGCTCGCCGGCGGCATCCTCGTCGCCTTCCTGCCGGAGGTGCTCAACCTCGACCCGGTGCAGTCGCGCATCGTCTACGGCGTCTGCCTGATCGCGGTGATCATGCTTTTGCCCGACGGCCTGATAGGCGGCATCGTGCGAGCGCTCCGCGCGGCATTTTCGGGCAAGCCGAAACAGGAGACGGAAGACTGCGACGCAGCGGAGGTGCGGCAATGAGCCCGATCCTGGCGATCAGCGGCCTCAGCAAGCAATTCGGGGGCGTCACCGCCCTGGCCGGCGTCGATCTCGCCATCGAAGAAGGCGAGATCCTCGGCGTCGTCGGCCCGAACGGCTCGGGCAAGACGACTTTGTTCAACGTCGTCACCGGGGTCCACAAGCCTAGCGGCGGCACGGTGCTGTTTCGCGGCCAGGACATCACGGGTCTCAAGCCGCACGCCATATCGCGGGCCGGCATCGGCTACACCTTCCAGCAGGCTATGGCCTTTGCCGGCCTTGGCGTGCTGGAGAATGTCCAGATCGCCGGCGAGCACGCGCGGGCAGGGGGCACCGCCAATCCCTGGCCGACGCCGCAAGCGCTGCTCGATTTCGTCGGTTTAAGCGCGCTCGGCGGCGAAAAAGCCGGCGTGCTGCCTTTCGGCAGCCTTCGCCTGCTCGGCCTTGCGCTGGCACTGGCCACGCGTCCCTCGCTGCTGTTGCTCGATGAGCCAGCCGCCGGCCTCAATGATCGCGAGACCGCGGCCCTTGTCGGGCTTGTCCGCCAGCTTCCCGGCCATGGCATCACCGTTTGCGTCATCGACCACGACATGAAGCTGATGCAGATGCTGTGCCGTCGCCTTGCCGTGCTCGATTTCGGTTCCAAGATCGCCGACGGGCCGACCGAAGCGGTGCTTGCCGATCCCAAGGTGCTGGAAGTCTATCTGGGGGGCGATCTGTGAGCCTGCTTGACGTTTCCGATATCGTCACCGGCTATGGGCCGTCCATCGTCAACCGCGGCATCTCGCTGACGCTGGGCGAGGGCGAGATCGTCACCATCCTCGGCCCCAACGGCGCCGGCAAGTCGACGTTGCTCAAGGCAATCGCCGGGCTGATCCGGCCACGCGCCGGCAGCATCGCCTTCGATGGTGCCGAGGTGACCGGGCTTGCCGCCGATGTCATGGCCAGGCGAGGCGTCGTGCTGGTGCCGGAGGGACGCAAGATCTTCGTCGACATGACGGTCGAGGAGAATTTGCGTCTTGGCGCCTATGCGCGCCGCGATGATGCGGCCGTGGAAGCCGATTTCGAAACGATGCTGGCCTTCTTCCCGATCCTGGCCACCAAGCGGCGCGACAAGGGCGGCTCGCTGAGCGGCGGGCAGCAGCAGATGCTGGCGATCGGGCGCGGGCTGATGACGCGGCCGCGCGTGCTGTTGCTCGACGAACCGTCGCTTGGCTTGTCGCCGCTGCTGGTCAAGGAGATCAAGGCGATCATCCTCGGCATCGGCGAACGCTTCGGTGCCTCGGTGCTGCTGGTCGAACAGAATGCCGGTCTCGCTTTGTCGGTCGCCTCGCGCG
Organism: Mesorhizobium sp. Root102; assembly: GCF_001425625.1. GTDB lineage: Bacteria > Pseudomonadota > Alphaproteobacteria > Rhizobiales > Rhizobiaceae > Mesorhizobium. The sequence goes on from NZ_LMCP01000010.1 coordinate 13,661, forward strand.
GCTACCTCATGCAGAACGGCCGCATTGCGGTCTCAGGCGCAATCGCCGAATTGCGCGACATGTCGCTGATGCGGGAACTGTACCTCGGCGGCGTGGCGGGAGCAGCCGCATGAGCCCGCGACCGGTCGTGGCTTGCCCCCTAATCGTGAACAGCTTTGTCGCGCAGATCTTCGAAGCGGGCGTAGCTCTTGGTCAAATGGCTGCGCATGGCGCGCCGCGCCGCGTTGACGTCCCTGGCTTCGATGGCAGCCAGGATGACGCGATGCTCGCGCTGCATGCGGTCCAGATACTTCTCCCGCTCGGGAATGGTCATCCGGTCGAGCCGCGTCCACTGGCGCGGGATCATGGCGCTGCCGAACGTGTCGAACAGCCGGGTGAAATTCGGGTTTTGGGTCGCAGCCAGGATGGCGCGGTGAAAGCCGAAATCCTCTTCCGAACCCGACCCGCCGGCACGCACCGCCGCCTCCAGCGCATCGAGCCGCGAACTCATCTGCTCGAGCGCTGCGTCGCTGCGCCGCTCGGCGGCAAGGCCGGTCGCCTCGACCTCGATGCCCATGCGCAGTTCCAGCACACGCAGCACCTCGTCGATCGATTCGAGATCGTCCGGCAGGATGGAAAAGGTCCTTGGCAGCGGATCCTTGGCGACGAAAGCGCCGAGGCCCTGACGCGTGGTGATCAATCCCCGGGCGCGCAGTGCCGCCAGCGCCTCGCGCACGACGGTACGGCTGACACCGGTCGCGGCGACGATCTCCTGCTCGGTCGGCAGTCTCTGGCCCGGCGCCAGATCGCCGGATTCGATCTGCGCGATCAGCGTGTTGACGAGCCCGGTCCTGAGATTGGGCGCTTGCGGTATCGCATCGAAAAGCATGGGCTCCGCCATCGGGGGACTCCGGTCCGATTCTCCCGCAAGGATTGCATCGACAGGTGCCCACCGCAAGGTGACCAGAGGTCAGCCCGCCAGCGTAGATCATAGGAGGATTGCATGAAAGAACGCATTGGCTTCATCGGCCTGGGCAGCATGGGCGCCGGCATGGCCGACAATCTGCTGCGCAAGGGCTGGCCGCTGACCGTGTGCGTGCATCGCAGCCGCACCGCTGCCGATCGGTTGATAGCAGCCGGTGCCAGCGAGGTCGCAACCCCGCGCAAACTCGCCGCCGCCTCCGACATCGTCATCCTGTGCGTCACCGGTTCGCGCGAGGTTGAAATGCTGATCAAGGGGCCGGATGGCCTTGCCGTGGCCGGAACGCCGCTGCTGATCGTCGACTGCTCGACCTCCAACCCGTCGTCGACCACAGCCCTTGCGACCGACCTTGCCGAGCAGGGCGTCATGCTCATCGATGCGCCGCTGGCGCGCACGCCCAAGGAGGCGGCCGAGGGCAAGCTCGACGTCATGGTCGGCGGCCCGGCCGAGGCGGTCGCCCGCGCGCGCCCGGTACTTGAAGCGTTCGCGGCGCGAATCATCCACACTGGCCCGACCGGCAGCGGCCACACCATGAAGCTGCTCAACAATTTCGTCTCGATGGGCTATTCGGCGATCTACTCGGAGGCGCTGACACTGGGCGCCAAGGCCGGCCTGACGCCGCAGGTCTTCAACAGCGTCATTTCAGGCAGCCGCATGGATTGCGGTTTTTACCAGGCGTTCTTCGATTTCGTCCTGAACCGCAACGAAAACGCCCAGCGCTTCGCCATCGTCAACGCGCTGAAGGACATGACGTATCTTGCTTCATTCGCGCAGGCGGCGGGTGTTGCCAACCCGATTGGTGCTGCGGTGCGCAACGGCTTTGCCACCGCCGTCACCACCGGCCATGGCGAGAAATTCGTGCCGGCCTTGTCGGATATTGTGGCGGGGTTGAATGGGGTGTCGCTGGTGGAGCAGCCGGCGGAGTGACGGGCCGACTGTCGCAGCCAATGACAAGCGATCACCCCAGCACAGGCGGAGTGGGATCGTAGCCAATTGAAACTATCCCCGGATGCCGGTGGGCGATGGCGAGTATCTGGGTCTCAAGCTCGCAGTTATAGGCCATGAGCGCCTTCACGGTCTCAAGTGGGCTGTCGTAGCGCGCGATGAGCTTCATGGCTTCGGAATGGAGCTCGGCTTTGGCTTCGGCGTCAAAGTGCATCGTACCCATGGCGGTTCCTCCTAGCGTGTCGCGCGGCGAGGGGCGGTGAGTGCATCAAGTCGCTCCTGAAGATGCCCATTGAGCACGATCATTTCCTTGAGCGCCTTCATCACATCACCCTTGTGGACGGCGATGAAATCCTCGGCGTGAGCCTGGAGGGCGGCCTCCTGGCGACTGTTGAGTGTCACAATGCGGTCCATAGCAATTACTCCAAACGCTACAGGATCGCAGTGAACAAAAAGGGAACATAAATGTCAAGGGTGAATTGACTCGGAGAGGAACTCATTCCTATTTTCTAATATGCCGGAGCAGCCCAGAAAACCCCGCCGCCTTGTGCAGACCCTTTGCAAAGCACATGAGGTCGGTCAGTTGATCCGCGTCCGGTGCGTCAACTGCAACATCACCCGCCATTATCTGCCTGGCGACCTTGCCAAGCTTATCGGGGACATTCCGTTTTGGGATGTTGACCGGCATATGCGTTGCGAGCGGTGCAAACGTCGCGACCTTGATGTCGATATCCTGCTGCCAAGCGCATCGGAGGGCTTGAGGATACGGGTGAGGCGGCTTGTTGAAATCCGCATGGTGCGCCGTGTGATCTGGAGCGACGAAGAGTAGGCGCTAACAGCCCGGCATTTCAATCACTTGCCGCCGATTTGCTTAATGCTGCTTACGACGAAAAACGACCAAGATTGCAAGAAAGATGGCAATTGCAAGGCCCGGTGCTACGTCCGACATTACCCGAAGGCCAGCCATCTAGAACAACGAGCCTTGGCTTGGCAGGGGTGGTGCCTGCTCGGGAAACTTGATCTGCGTGGCCGGCTTCTCGACAATCACAAGGGCATCGTCAGGCGCCGTGCGCTGTAGCCGCTTCGCCTCAGACCATGGCGCTGTCAGCCACGTCTCGGTCTCCTCCTGCGTCCTCAGGATCACCGGCATGGCCTTCTCATGGATCGGCTTGATGAGCGCATTGGGAGCGGTCGTCATGAACCCGTAAAGCTCGAAATCGCCGGGGCCATCCCTGACCTTGCGCACCCCATGCCACGGGGTCCAGAGGCCAGCGAAGAAGAACAGCGGGCGGTCCTCATTGAGAGCGAACCAGTAGTTCCGCTGGATGCCTGTCTCAGGGTCCTTGTCACCGGGTGTCGGGCTCGGCTCGGCAAAGCTGGTCACCGGCACCACGCAACGGTTCTCGACGCCGACATATTGCTGCCAATGGCCATACTGGGGATTGCGTATGTTGGTCGTGCCGTAGTCCGCCTTGCCCTTCATCCGCTCAACGGGTGTCGGCATGCCCCACAGCAGGTTCGCCAATTCCCGCTGCCCGTCCAGCGCATTGCGCACCACCGGGCCGGGGCGGTTGGGATAGATGTCGATGGACGGCTCAAGGTTGCCCAGGATGTCCCGCAGAGTCCGGGTCCATTGGCGGACGGCCTCTTGTGACGTGGTGATGTTGTAGAGGTTGCACATGGTCACACTCTGCCGTGAGTGTGCTCCGCCGACCAGTCGAAAAATTCGGACGAAATAGCACCGAGGACGAAACCGCTACCGCGCAGCCTGCCCGCGCACAGCCTTCCGCAGCCGTGAATGCCGCACCGGAGAGGCTGCCTCTGGCACAGGAGCAGCCTCCGCAGCCGTCTCCCCATCGTGCAGCCCAACCCGCAGCGCCGCGCCCGCCAGATGGTCGCGCATCGCCGCTTGGGCGCCCTCGACATCGCCTGCCCGGATGGCGGTCAGGATGCGCTCGTGCTCGCCCAGCGTGATGCGCGCCATGTCGTCCGATTTCTGCTGGTTGCCGGCGGCCAGGATGCTTTCGCGCACACGCTCGGAAACGAAGCCCAGGAACTGGCCCATGTAGCCGTTGCGCGTCGCTTCGGCGACGGCGCGGTGGAATTCGAGGTCGCTGCGCAGCCAGGCGACGCTGCCATAGGGTGCCGCGCGCATGCCGGCCAGCGCGGCGCCCATCGCGGTGAGATCGGCCTCGGTGCGCCGCTTTGCGGCAAAGGCCGCCGCCTGCACCTCGAGGATGCCGCGCAGTTCGAACAGATTGCGGAACGAGTCGGCGCGCTGCAGCGCCTCATAGTCGATGGTCAGCACCGTCGGGTTGTTGCTCTCCACCACGAAGGCGCCGCGCCCCTGCTGCGACCAGATGCGGCCTTCCGAGCGCAGCCGCGCGATCGCCTCGCGCACGACGTTGCGGCTGACGCCGAACGTGGTCGCCAGCGCCTGCTCGGTCGGCAGCTGGTCGCCGGGCTTGAGGCGCCCTTGCGCGATCTCGCGCGAGATGGAACTCGCCACCAAGGTGGAGAGATGCGGACCGCGATTGACCTTGTCGAGTTTCAGCGTCATCGCTCACCTATAGACCATGATCGGGCCTGCTTGCCAGAATGCGGCCGTTGCTCAGGATGTGGCGCGGATCGAATGCTTCCTTGATGCCTGCCGCCAGACCAAGCGTCACCGGATCGATGCGTTCGAGGAACGCCTTCTGCTTGACCCGGCCGATGCCGTGCTCGGCGCTGATCGAGCCGCCATAGCGATCGACGATGGCGAAGATCACCGCCTCCGCCTCCTCGAACAGATGCTCAACCGCGTCAGGTGCCATGCCTTCCGGCGGCACCACGTTGAGATGGATGTTGCCGTCGCCGACATGGCCATAAGTGACGGCCAGCGCGTCGGGGCGCGCGCGCTGCAATTCGAAGAGCGTATCGGTGACGAAATCGGCGAGCTTCGAGATCGGCACCGAGACGTCGGTGCGCAGATAGCGGCCGCCGCGGCCCTGGCGCTCGACCATGATCTCGCGATAGAGCCACAACCGCTCGGCCTGCGCCCGCGTCGAGGCCACGATGCCGTCCTCGACGAGATCCGTGACGCCGCCGAGAAAGCCCAGAAGCATGGCGGACAGGTCGATGAGCCCGCCGGAAGACACCTCGATCAGCACATAGGCCGGGTAGGCCTTATCAAGCGGATCGGGAAAGTCCGCGCCCTCGCGCATGGTGATCTCGATGCCGCCGCGCAGGATCAGTTCGAAGGCGGTGAGAAGGTCGCTGCAGTCGCGCCGCGCCCGCGCATAGAGCGCCATCGCATCCTCGACCGAACGCAGGCCCACCAGCGCCGTCTCGATCTGCGTCGGCTTGGGAAACAGTTTCAGCGCGGCGGCGGTGACGACGCCGAGCGTGCCTTCCGAGCCGATGAAGATCTGCTTGAGGTCGTAGCCGCGATTGTCCTTGCGCAGCACCTTCAGCCCGTTCCAGACGCGGCCGTCGGCCAGCACCACTTCGAGGCCAAGCACCAGGTCGCGCGTCATGCCGTAGCGCAGCACGTTGAAGCCGCCGGCATTGGTGGCGACATTGCCGCCGATCCGGCAGCTGCCTTGCGCGCCGAAGGTGATCGGCAGCAGGCAGTCGCTCTGCTCGGCGGCGCGCTTGGCATCTTCGAGGATGCAGCCGGCCTCGACCACCATGGCGAAATCGATCGGGCTGATCGAACGTATCCGGTTCATGCGCTCCAGCGAGATGACGATCTCGCCGCCATCGGCCGCGACGGCCGCACCGACGAGGCCGGTCAACCCGCCTTGCGGCACGACCGGGATACGCTGCGCATGGCAATACCGCATCAGCGCCGACATCTCCTCGACCGATGCCGGCCGCGCCACCGCCAGCGGGCGGCCGAAATGGTCGCCCGACCAATCGCGGCTATAGCGCGCGAGGTCTTGCGTCGCGGTCAGCAATCCGCCATTCGGCAGCACGCCGGCAAGGGCAGATGTCAGCGATGCGGAGGTGGGCGGCACGACATTCATGAATTGACTCTGGACCCCAGGGGAAAACGACTGGACAACCACCGTTCTTGTCGTGTTATCATACAACCCTGATTTAGAACATCAAGCGAAGCCATATCCCCGCCACCCGTTTGATGTGGATGGTCAGACCAGCAAATCACCTGACACGGAGGACTTTCCCAATGAGCGACGCCCCGGGCTTTCGCTATATGCACACCATGATCAGGGTGCTCGACCTCGACAAGTCGATTGCCTTCTACACCGAGGTTCTCGGCATGACCTTGCTGCGCCGGGAGGACTATCCTGGCGGCAAGTTCACCAATGCCTTCGTCGGCTATGGGCCGGAGGACAAGGAAGCTGTCGTCGAGCTGACGCTGAACTGGGGCAGGGAAGAGCCCTATGAGATCGGCACCGGCTTCGGCCACCTGGCGCTCGGCGTCAACGACATCTACGCCGTCTGCGCCGAGTTGGAGAAGCGCGGCGCCAAGATTCCGCGCAAGCCAGGGCCAATGCAGCATGGCACCACCCACATCGCCTTCGTGGAAGATCCGGATGGCTACAAGATCGAGCTGATCGGTCTCGACACGATGTAACGACCTGATCGGGCGGGGTCGCATCGAGCCTGTGATGCGACCCCGTCCTGTCCGCGCTTGCTTGGGAGGCGGTGCGGATAAAACTGTCACTTGATGACCGCAATCTTGCTGCGGTCGATGGTGATGGCGACGGCGGCGATGAGCACCGCGCCGAACACCATGTTTTCCAGGAAGATGTTGACGCCGACGAAGGTCATGCCGATGCGCACGATCGAGATGATCAGCGCTCCGACCGCCGTGCGGGCGACGCCGCCCAGCCCGCCGGTGATGGCGGTGCCGCCGACGATGACGGCGGCAATGGCCGGCAGCAGCAGCTGGTTGGCAAGGACCGGCGAGCCGCTCGACAGCCGCGCCGCCAATACGACGCCGGCGATGGCGGCCAGCATGCCCGAGGCGGCGAAGGCGATGATCTTGGTGCGGTCGACATTGATGCCCGCCGCCCAGGCGGCCGGCTCGCCGGCGCCCACCGCAATCGCCTGGCGGCCAAAGCGCGTGTAGCGCAGCGCGAGGAAACTGGCGATGCCGATGACGGCCGAAATCAGCACCACCACCGGCAGGCCGGCGACCGTGGCGTTGATCCAGGCGGTGTTTTCGCGGCCACCTTCCTCGATGGTGATGGCGCGCCCGTCGGACACCCACAGCGCGATGCCGGTAACCACGCCGCCGGTGGCGAGCGTCGCCACGAAGGACGGCACGCGTAGCTTGACATGAACGATGCCGCTCAACGCACCGAAGGCGAGGCCGGACAGGATCGCTATGGGAAAGGCGGCGAGGCCGAGCGAGGGCAGCAATTGCGCCAGGACGACGCTGGCCAGCGAGGCGACCGCCTGGATCGACAGGTCGATGCCGCCGAGCAGGATGGCGAAGGTGACGCCGGTCGCCAGGATGAACAGCACGGCGGTGTTGGCAAACAGCAGCGCCACGGTCTCGCCGGTGAGAAAGCCGGGCGCGGCGATCTCGATGATCAAAAGCAAGGCGACAAGCAGGACCAGCGGAATGGCGCCTTGCGTCCACTTGCCTTCGAAAATTCGCCTGAGGGAGAAAGCTTCATTCATCGGCTCACACCATTGCCCGAAGAAGGTCGACCTGGTTCGGCTTGTTGCCCGGGCTGGCATCGAAGCGCGCGGTGATCTCGCCGTCGCGCATCACCAGCACCTGGTGCGACAGGCCGATGGTTTCCTCCAGCGTGTCGGAAATCAGCAGGATCGCCACGCCTTGCGCGGAGAGATCGCGGACCAGTTCGTAGACCTCCTCCTTGGCGCCGACGTCGAGGCCGCGCGTCGGGTGGTCGAGCACGAGGATGCGCGAGCCCGCCGTCATCCAGCGCGCCAGCACCACCTTCTGCTGGTTGCCGCCGCTGAGCTTGCGGCAGGCGGCATCGGGGCCGGGCGCCTTGATGCGCAGCCGCTTGATCCAGTCGGCGGCCAACCGCCGCTCCTTGCCATAGTCGATGGCGCCATGGCGCATGACGCTGGAGAGATCGGCCAGCGAAATGTTCTCGGCGATCGACAGGAACATCACCAGCCCCTCGAGCCGCCGCTCGCGTGGCACATAGCCGATACCCTTGCGCACGGCGGGCTCGGGCGAGCCGAAGCGCACCGTGTCGCCGGCGATTTTCATGTCGCCGGAATCGTGCTGAAGGAAGCCGCCGATGGTACGCGTCACTTCCTCGCGGCCGGAGCCGACGACCCCGGCGATGCCGACGATCTCGCCGGCCCTGATCTTGAGATCGACGCCATGGTAGGCGCCGTTCGCGCCAAGTCCCTTGGCCTCGACCATGACCGTCTCGCGCGGCGCCTGCTGGCGGGCCTCGCGGTAATATTCGGCCTGCAGGCCGCGCCCGACCATGATCTCGTGCAACTCCGGTGCGGTGACTTCGGCCGCGCGGTGTTCGGCCACCACCGCGCCGTCCTTCATCGTGTAGACGCGGTCGGAAATCGCAAGCACCTCGTCGAGACGATGCGAGACGAAGACGAAGCTCGCGCGGGACTTCAGCGATCGCACGCGCGCGAACAGCACTTCGATATCGGCGGCGTTGAGCACCGAGGTCGGCTCGTCGAGCAGGATGAGCAGCTGTCGCTCGACCACTTCCTCCAGCGTCAGCGCCTTGGCGAGCTCCACCATCTGGCGTGCGGCGAAGGTGAGCTCGGAGGTGCGCGCCGTGACGTCGATGTCGACGCCGATCTTGGCCAGCTGGCGGCGCGCCGCGGCGTTCATGGCGCGCCAGTTGACGATACCGAAGCGGGTGAAGCGGTCCTCCTCGCCGAGATAGATGTTTTCGGCGACCGTCAGATTGAGCACCAGCGACTGTTCCTGGAACACCATGCCGATGCCATGCCGGGCCGCGTCGCGCGGACTGCGCATGCGAAGCTGCTCGCCGTCCAGCGTGAGGCTGCCGCCATCCGGCCGGTAGCTGCCGGCCAGCACGCGCATCAGCGTCGACTTGCCGGCGCCGTTCTCGCCGATCAGCCCGACCACCTCGTTCGGCCGGACCTCGATCGAGACGTCACGCAGGGCCTGCACGCCGGGAAAGTTCTTGATGATGTGGGACGCCTGCAGCATGGCGGTCACTTCACGATTCTGAGGCGCATGCGGTCGAGCGACAGCGCCACCGCGGCGATGATCATCAGGCCTTGCACGGTCTGCTGGATGTAGGGCGAGATGCCGAGCAGGATCATGCCGTTGGCAAGCACGGTGACGATCAGCACGCCGATCAGCGTGTTGACGACGCCGCCTTCGCCGCCGGTCAGCGCCGTGCCGCCGACGACGACGGCGGTGACCGCGGCAAACAGCCTGCCGTCGCCGATGACGGCGTGCGACTGACCGAGCTGTGCAGCGGCAAGCACGCCGGATATGCCGAAGAAGAAACCGGCCAGCGCGAACGCGGTGATGCGCACGCGCACCACGTTGACGCCGGAGAGCTTGGCGACATCCTCGTCGCCGCCGATCGCCAGTATGTGGCGGCCGAGCTTGGTGTGATACTGGATGACAGCGGCGAGCAGGAACGCGCCGGTGGCGACCCACACCGCCAGCGGCAGGCCGAGGAAACGATGCAGTGCCAGGTCGCGGATCGTGGCGTCGTTGAGCCGGATCGCCGAGCCGCCGAGCATATAGACCGACAGGCCAAGGCCGATGAACCACATGCCGAGCGTGGCCATGAAGGAGGGGATGCGCAGCATGGTCTGGACGAGGCCGCTGACAAAGCCCATGGCGGTACCGGCGATGACCGCGGCCAGCACCGCCCACCAACCATAGTCGTTGCCATTGCTGTCATTGGCGGCGAGCAGCACGACCACCATCGCCGACACCGACAGCGTGCCCTCGACGGAAAGGTCGATGCTGCCCATCAGGATGATGAAGGTCAGGCCCATCGCCAGCGTCAGCGGCACCGCGGCCGAATTGGCGAGACGCACCAGGTTGCGCAGCTCGATGAAATTGGGATTGGCAATGGCGATCAGCATGCACAGCACGATCAGCACCGCCAGCGGCGCCAGGCTGCGCCAGCGCCTGCCACCGAACACAGTGGCGATGCGGCCGGGGAGAAATGTCATAAGCGTCGTCCGCTCGATGTCCGAAACGGACTTCATGGGTTCTGTATGGATTGTCAAGAAACCGCTTCCCGTCTGCTGATGACAGTCGCCGATGCGGATGCAATGCACGACGACGGTAAGAGGAAGCGGGCCGCCAGGGAGAGCAGCCCGCTCCGGCGGTCAGGTCCGGATGGCTCCGGTCACCCGACCCCACAGGTCGTTCCAGTCGATCTCCGGCTTCGCATCCACATTGGTCTTGTAATATTCCTCGACATTGTCGTGCGAGATCAGCACCGCCTTGCCGTAGAATTCGCGGTGCTCCGGCGGCTCCTTGACCGGATCGAACTTGCCGATCTTGGCATTGTAGCCGATGGCGAGACCCATGCCGCCCTGCCAGAACGGATCCGAAGTGACGGTGCAGGCGAACTCGCCCGTGCGCACCGCGTCGACCGCCGTCTTGATACCGTCGACACCGACGATCGGCACCTTGCCGGCAAGGTTTTCTGCGCGCAGCGCTTCAAGTGCGCCGGAGCCCATGTCGTCATTGGCGGCCCAGATGCCCTTGATGTCGTCGCCGAAGCGGGTGAGCAGGTTGCCCATCAGGTCGAAGGCCTCGGTCGATTTCCAATTGGCGACCTGGAAGTCGAGCAGCTTGATGTCGGGATTGGCGGCTAGCGCTGCGTCCAGGCCCTTCTTGCGCTCGATCGCCGCCGTGGTCGAGATCAGGCCGCCGAGCGCCACGATGCCGCCCTTGCCGCCGATGGTCTTGAACAGGATCTCGGCGATGGTCTTGCCACTTGCGATGCCGTCGAACTCGATGTGGGAAACATAGTTCGGGTTGAAGTCCTTCGGGTGCAGATCCGCCGGCTTGTTCCATTGCGTCACCACATAGGCGCCGGCCTTGGCGCAGGCCTCTACGATCGGGCGCGCATCAGGCGTGTCGTTGGGATCGGAATTGAGCACCATGTTGCCGCCGGTCTTGGCCAACATCGCCTTGATGTCGGCAATGCCCTTCTCGCTGTTGCCTTCCGAAACCAGTGTGACATGTTCGAGCCCTGCCCATTTGGCATAGGCCTCGGCCCCGGTCTTCCACACCGCGTGATAGGGGTTGGACAACGACCGGATCGATGTCACCAGCGTCGGCTTTTCCTGAGCGCGCAAAACCTTCGGCATGGCAAGCGCCGCCACGCCGGCGGTGGCTCCCATCATCAGCGTCCGGCGACTGACTGTGCCGGAAAGCGTAAAACTCGTCTTGTCCTTCATTATTCAAACCTCCCGATTGAAATCTGTTTCCCGCCCGGCGGCATGCGCGGGGAGCGCGGCCGGGCCTCCGATCAATGGATTGTCAAGCTCCTCCACTTGTACGACAACCCTTCAACACGATAACCATACCCTTTCTCTTGACGCAGCACAAGCGACTTGAGATCGTCGCACGCGGAGGGCAGGGCGCTGATTTTGCCTGCCAGGGAGTGAGAATGTCGGATTACATCATCGTCGGCGGCGGCTCGGCCGGCTGCATTCTGGCCGCCCGGCTGAGCGAGGATCCGGACGTGTCCGTCGTCCTGCTCGAGGCCGGACCGCCCGACACCGATCGCTACATCCATCTGCCGGTCGGCTTCTTCAAGATGACGGCAGGGCCGCTGATCTGGGGCTATGACACGGCACCCGGCAAGGCTATCGACGGCCGCACCATGGTCTATCCGCAGGCGCGTGTGCTCGGCGGCGGCTCCTCGATCAACGCCCAGGTGTTTACGCGTGGCTGCCCACAGGATTACGACGGCTGGGTCGCTGACGATGGCTGTACCGGCTGGAGCTACGCCGAAGTGCTGCCCTACTTCATCCGCTCGGAGGGCAATGACACATTCGCCGGTCCGCAGCACGGCACCGATGGCCCGCTCGGCGTTTCCAGCGGCGCCCCGCATCCGTTGACGCGGATCTTCGTCAAGGCGGCGCAGCAGGCGGGTCTTCCGTTCCGGGCCGACTTCAATGCTGGCCAACAGGAAGGCGCCGGCTTCTACCAGACGACGACACGTCAGGGGAAACGCAGCAGTACGGCGGTCGCTTATCTGAAGCCGGCGCTTGGCCGCAGGAATCTGGCGTTGCGCACCGACGCCACGGTCAGCCGCGTCGTTGTCGAGAACGGCCGCGCCATCGGCGTCGAGGTCATCGTCAATGGCCGCACCGAGCTGCTGCGCGCCGGACGCGAGGTGATCGTCACCGCCGGCGCCATTGGCTCGCCCAAACTTTTGATGCTGTCCGGCATCGGCCATGCCGCGCATCTCAGTGCGCATGGCATCAAAGTGATCCATGATCTGCCTGGCGTCGGGCAGAACCTGCATGATCACATGGATGTCGATGTCGTCGCCGAGCTCAACGGGCCGCATGGCATCGACCGCTACAAGAAGAAGCGCTGGCAGGCGATCGCCGGTCTCGAATACGCGCTGTTCGGCAAGGGGCCGGTGGCCTCCAACATCGTCGAGGCCGGCGGCTTCTGGTGGGGCGACCGCGCCGAGAAGACTCCGGATATCCAGTTCCATTTCCTGCCCGGTGCCGGCGTCGAGGAAGGCATCGGCTCGGTCCCCGGTGGCAATGGCTGCACGCTGAATTCCTACCATGTCCGCCCCCGCTCGCGCGGCAGCGTCACGCTGCGGTCAGCCGATCTGCGCGATGCGCCGATCATCGATCCCAATCCGTTTGCCGAACGCTATGATTTGGAGCGCGCCGTCGATGGCATCGAGATCAGCCGCGAGATCCTGTCACAGCCGGCCTTCGCCAAATACATCAGCCGGGAACATCTGCCGGGTGCGGCAATGAAGGGACGCGCGGCGCTCGAAGCCTTTGCCCGTGAGCATGGGCGCAGTGCCTACCACCCGGTCGGCTCGTGCCGGATGGGCAGCGATGCCGCGAGTGTGGTCGATCCCGAGCTTCGCCTGCGCGGACTGCAAGGTCTGCGTGTCTGCGACAGTTCGGTCATGCCAAGCATCGTGTCATCCAACACCAACGCCGCGGTCATCATGATCGCCGAAAAGGCGGCGGATCTGATCGCCGGGCGAAGCCCGCTGCCAGCGGTGACGGCCTAGTCGTCGTCAAACATCGAGCGCGGCGGGAAGTCGGTGCGGCTGTAGTCGACGACGATGAACTTGCCGCCCTGGTAGCGCTCGACCACCGGATTGTCCGTCACCTTGCCGCGCACGCGTTCGGCCTGGCTGTCTGAACTGTCCAGCGGTCTCCAGCCGATCTTGTCCCTGGCATCGTTTCGCCAGAAACCGCGGCTGTTGTTGGACTGCCCCCAGATGACGGAGCAACCGACCCGCTCTGCCTCGGCGCAACGCTCGACCAGGCGGACAAAATCGTCATGCGATATCCAGGTCGACAGGATCCTTTCGTCCGGAACTTCCAGCAGCACCGAGCCGATGCGGATCAGCACGCTTTCGACCGCATGCTTGTCAAAGTAGAGCCGCGCCAGCATCTCGCCATAGGCCTTCGACAGGCCGTAATAGCCGTCCGGGCGCAACAGGCAGTCCTGATCGAGAATCTCGGTCCGTTCATAGAGCCCGACCGCATGCACGGAGGAAGGGAATACGACCCGCGCGTTCTGGATGCGCGCCGCCTCGTAGATGTGGAAGCTGCCGCGCAGATTGGGGCCGAGCACCGTTTCGAAGGATTGCTCGGTGGAGATACCGCCGAAATGCAGGATCAGCCCGCAGCCTTGGGCAATATCGTTCACAGCCTGCTGGTCCTCGAGATCGGCGACGGTGAAGCTCGCTCTGTCCGGCAGCGGGATCGGCAAGGGCACGACGTCGGTGAGCCGCAAGGTCCAGCCCAGCACTGCCAGTCTGGCTGAGAGCAGCCGTCCAATCGTGCCGGAGGCTCCGGTCAACAGCACCGGCCTTTCGGGGATCATCACGCCCTGTCCTTTCGCTGATACCGCAGGCATGTTCGCGCGGACCTGGCAAGGCGAATGGAGATCGCGCGCGGCCGACGTGGCATAAATCTCATCATATTACCGTACAAATTAGCGGTTGCCACCAACAATGGTTCGTTTATTGCTTGATGGCGATGAAACGTTCCTTTGGCCTTCCCCCGCAGATCAGCCGCACGGCGCAGGTTGCCGACTGGTTTGCGCGCGAAATACGCGCCGGCCATCTGACCAGTGGCGAGAGACTGCCGACCGAGCAGGAGCTGATCGCGCAGTTCGGCGTCAGTCGCACGGTGATCCGCGAGGCCATGGCTTCGCTGCGCACGGAAGGGCTGGTCGTCAGCCGCCAGGGATCGGGCGTGTTCGTCGCCGACCATGAGGCCAGCACCACGTTTCGCATCGTCTCCGACGAGCTTCACTCGCTGACGGAAGTTCAGAACGTGTTGCAGCTGCGGCTCGCCATCGAACTCGAGGCCGCGGGCATCGCTGCCGAGAAGCGCAGCGACGACGACCTTGCCCGCATGCGCGATTGCCTTGACGCCATCGATGCATCGATCGCCGCCGGCGAGAACGCCATCGAGCCGGACTTTGCCTTCCACCGGGCGATCGCCTCGGCAACCGGCAATCCCTATTTCGAACGCTTCATGCATTTTCTCGGACCCGTCATCATTCCGCGCCAGTCGATCCGTCCGCGGACTGAGACCCCGGAGCAGCGGAGGCTCTATCTCGAACAGGTGCAGATGGAGCACCGCCGCATCTACCAGGCCATCGAGCGGCAGAATGTCGAAGCCGCCCGCTTCACCTTGCGCGAGCATCTGGAAGCGGGCCGCGAGCGCTATGGCCGCATGGTCGATGGTCACGCCAGATCGTAGCAAGCTGTCAACTCCGGTCTTCGATTCGCGCCCGCAAACCATCCCGTCCTACACCAGCTCTCCGACCGGCATATTGCAGGACTGCATGAGCGCGGCCAGCTGCCGCTCCTCTTCTGCCGTGAGGTCGAGAAGCGGTGACCTGACCGGGCCGCAGTCGATCCCAGCGATGCGCGCGCCGGCCTTGACGATCGACACGGCATAGCCTGCGCGCCGGTTGCGGATGGCGAGATAGGGCAGGAAGAACGAGCGGATGAGATCGCCAACCTCGGCCGTACGCCCGGCGCGCAGGGCATTGAAGAAACGCAGCGCGATCTCGGGTGCGAAATTGTAGATTGCTGAGGAATAGGTCGTCATGCCGATTGCCGCGGCGGCACTGGCATGGACTTCGGCCGTCGGCATGCCGCCGATGAAGATCAGGCGGTCGTCCATGCGGTAGCGCAAAGCGGTGAGAAGCTCGATGTCGCCGACACCGTCCTTGAGGCCGATCAAGTTCGGACAATCCTGCGCCAGGCGCTCGAGCGTCTCGGGCGTCAGCACCGCATTGTCCCTGTTATAGGCGATCACGCCGATGCCGACCGAACGGCAGATGGCGGTGAGGTGGCGGCGCAATCCTTCCTGCTCGGACTTGACCAGATAGGGCGGTAGCACCAGCAGCCCGTCGGCGCCATTGGCCTCGGCGGCCTTGGCGAACTCGACCGCCATATGTGTGCCATAGCCGACGCCGGCCAGCAGCGGCAGCTGATCGGGCACTTCGTCCGACGCCGCCCGTACGACGCGCTTGTACTCCTCGAGCGTCAGCGAGAAGAACTCGCCCGTGCCGCCGGCGGCAAAAAGCCCGCTTGCTCCGGCAGTGCCTTGGCTGGCGACATGGGCGCGATAGCCGTCTTCGTTGAAGCCGCCGTCATCGTCGAAAAAGGTCAGCGGAAAGGACAGCAGCCCGCGGCCAAGGGATCTGGTCAGTTCAGTGGGTGAGAGCGTCAAAACGAATACTCCATGCAAGGGGCCGGCCGATCGTGGTCGGGCCGGCGGGGATTGATTCAGCCGTGGCTTGCCGGCTGGTTCATACGAGGCCCGGCCGGACTTCGGCCGCGGCGGCTTCGATCGCCCTGGTGCCCAAGCCCGACTTGACGATGCGGATCAGTTCCTCCTCGCTGGTGTCGGCCGTCGACGCGTCCAGTGCGACCTCGCCCGAATGCAGGAAGTTGATGCGGTCGCAGACTTCAAAAATCTGGTTGTAGTTGTGGACGATCAAGATCACCGAGACCTGGCGCTGCTTGCGCAAGTTCTGGATCAGGCCGAGCACATGCGCGCTCTCGCGCACGCCCAGTGCCGCCAGCGGTTCGTCGAGAACCAGGATCTTCGGCGATGAATAGATCGAGCGGGCCACCGCGATGCACTGGCGCTGTCCACCCGACAGGAGGTCGACCGTGCTGTTGACGCTGGGGATCGTGATGCCGAGCGTATCGAGATAGAGCTGCGCCTGTTCGCGCATCTTCCTGTTGTCCAGCAGGTTCAGGCCGAGGAAGCGCTTGTGGTACTCGCGGCCGAGAAACATGTTGTGGAAGACGCTGAGGTCGCCGATCAGCGCCAGGTCCTGATAGACGGTTTCGATGCCTTGCGCACGCGCATCGCGCGGCGAGGCGAAACGCACCTCCTTGCCTTGCGAGACGATCGTGCCGGTGTCGGGCTGGTGGAAGCCCGACAGGATCTTGATCAGCGTCGACTTGCCGGCGCCATTGTCGCCGACCAGCGCTAGCACCTCGCCCTGGCGCAGCTTGATCGAGACATCGACGAGGGCTGTGACGGCGCCGAAATTCTTGGAGATGTTGGACATTTCCAGCACGACGGGCGCATCGGGGGCGAGCGGTGGAATGGTTTGCGTGTTCATACGCGCCTCCGTGTGCGCAGGCGATCGACCTGGATTGAGAGGATCATCGCGGCGATGATGGCCGCGCCGAGATAGATGTCGGATACGGTGGCCTGGGCGCCGATCATCACCAGGCCGTTGTTGAGCGAGGCGACGACGAAGGCCCCGATCAGTGCGCCGATGACGGTGCCGGAGCCGCCGAGCAGCGAGGTGCCGCCAATGACCGCGGCCGCGATCGCCTGCAAAGTGAGGAACGGGCTGCCGGCCTGCGGATCGGCCGAGGTGAACTGCGCCGTGTTGATGATGCCGGCAAAGGCAGCGCAGCCGCCGGCGATCATGAAATTGTAGATCTTCATGCGGTCGGTGCGCACGCCGATCTCGCGGGCGCCGATGATGTTGGAGCCGGTGGCGATGGTGTGCAGGCCGAAGGTGGTGCGGTTCAGCACCAGAGCCAACACCAGCACCACCAGCACCGCCCACAGGAAAGGCGTGAACGCCGTAATGCCGTGCCAGGACAGGAGCGCATCCGACGGCTGGTACAGGCTCTGCCCGAAGATGGCGTTGAAGGGCTGCTCGACCGGCGCCACGATCGGCTGGCTGTTGTAGATCGAGACGACGATGCCTTGCAGGAAGAACAGCATGCCGACGGTGGTGATCAGCGACGGCACCTTGAAGCGCACCGTGATGATGCCGTTGATGGCGCCGACCAGTATGCCGATCAGCACGCCGATCAGCGCGCCGACGGCCAGCGGCAGGCCATAGGTCACCGACAGCAGCGCCATGACATAGGGCGCGATCGAGAAGATGGCGCTGAGCGACAGATCGATCTCGCCGGTGATCATCAGCATGACTTCCGCCGCGGCGACCAGGCCGAGCCGGCCGGTGTCACGCAGCACGACGCTCATGAATTGCGGCGACAGGAATCCGCCATCGCTGCCGAACTGGAAATAGATGACGAGCACGATGGCGACGACGGCGATGCTGGCCTCGCGATAGCGGGACAAAAGGATCAGCAGCCTTTCCGTCATCGTGTGCGGGACCTTGACGCCGACGGCGCTCTTCCCGGCTCTTGCTGTTTTGGTTGGCTGCACTGTGACTTCCTAATTTCGAATACTGGGCGAAAGGCGGGTTGGCGACAGGCAAGCCGAACGCATGGCGTGCAGTCAGCGATGGCCCGCCACGTCACCGGAAAATGACGTGGCGGGGGCAGGAGTTCGCTTGGCCGGACCGTGTCAGGTCGGCTCGACGTCTGAGCGGCCCTCGAAGCGCGACTTGCCGACATAGGCGTCGACATTGTCCTTGGTCACATAGGCCTGGCTGGTGTCGCTGTTGGCCGGGCCGACAAGGCCGCCCGACAGTTTGTAGAGATACATCTGCTGCACCGGCAGGAAGCCCTGCAGATAGGCCTGCTGGTCGGTGGTAAAGTTGACGTCGCCAGCCTTGATGAAGTCCAGCGTCTGCGGGAACAGGTCGAAGCCGGCCACCGCGCCGCCGGCTTTCACCAGCCCGTATTTGTTGGACACGAAACCGCAGGCATAGGTGTCGGAACCGCCGGTGCCGAACAGGCCGTTGACGTTCTTGTGGCTGAGATAATAGCTCTCGACACGCGAGATTTCGGTTGCCGGATCCGGACCGGTGTTGACGACATCGTAGGTGACGCCGCTGTTGCTGTCCTTGATTGCCTGGATGTAGCCGTCGAGGCGCGGCTGCGTGTTGAGCGAGCCCGGCACGCCGATCGACAGCATGACGTGGCCGCCCTCGGGGATCAGCTTCAGCCACTTCAGCGCCGAATTGTAGCCCGACTGATAGAGGGGCTGGCCGACATAGGAGAGCCGCTTGTTGGGGCTGCCGACCGGCACGTCGGCGTTGAAGGCAACGACCGGAATTCCGGCTTGCGCGGCCATGTCGGTGGCAGCGTCGAAGGCCGTCGGATCGACCAAGCAGACGGCGATGCCGTCCGACTTTTGCGCGATCGCTGTCTGCATGGCGCTGACCATTTCGGAGACGACGTTCTTCTGCGAACCTGTCCACTGGTAGCTGCAGCCGAAGGCGGCGCAGGCATCCTGGATGCCGTAGACGGTCGGCGTGAAGAACTGGTCCAGCGTCACATGGCAGACGAAGTGGAACTTGTAGGGCTTCTTCGGCAACCCGGGCGATGAATCGGCTGCTCGTGCCGCGCTGATACCGCCGGCAAAACCTGCTCCCAGCCCGCTGGCGAGGCCTGCTGCACCAAGGCCAAGTTTTCCTGCCAGTGCGAAGGCACTGCGCCGGGAGATGGCCGCATTCGCCATCTCCATCTGATTTTTCGTTTCGTCGTCCATGCTTTCTTCCTCCCTCTTCGTTTGCGGGCTTGCTCACCTTTGTCGTCTGGTTACATTGTTATATGACAAGTTTTGTGTCAATGCTTTTTCGACCCCGGTGCTACGGCGCTCTTCCTCAGTCTGAACACGGCGCGGGAGGCCGCCGCATCGCCGGAACGATGGACCACTAAAGATCGCAGGAATAGAAAATGGCTGAAATCGAATTCAGGGCTGTTAGCAAGGGCGGCCTGAAGGTGACGACGATCGGGCTCGGCGGCACCGGGCTGGGCAACATGTACCGCGCCGTCGACACCGATGCAGCGGTGAAGACCGTGCAGGCGGCCTATGACAATGGCATCCGCTATTTCGACACAGCACCTGTCTATGGCTTCGGCGTCAGCGAGACGCGTCTGGGGCTGGCGATCAAGTCGCTGCCACGCGCTGACATCGTCATCTCGTCGAAGATCGGTTACGACCTCGTGCCGATCCCATCGGAAGAGCTGAAGCCGGCACTGTGGGACCAGCCCGGCTCCTTCCGTGCCGAGTTCGACTATTCGCGCGATGCGGTGATGCGTTCGCTCGAAGGCACGCTGAAGCGGCTGGACACCGACTATGTCGACATGGTCTCGATCCACGATCCGGACGAAGCCATCCATTTCGGCCCCGGCGAGGACCCGTATGCTCGCAGCCGCTTCCGGGAAGCCATGGACGGCGCCTATCCGGCGCTCGACGAATTGCGCTCGCAAGGCGTCATCAAGGCGGTTGGCGTCGGGATCAACCAATGGCAGATGCTGTCCGATTTCGTCGTGGCTGGAGCGTTCGACTATTTCCTGCTCGCCGGCCGCTACACGCTGCTCGAACAGGAGCCGCTGTCGACCTTGCTGCCTCTCTGCGAGCAGCGCGGCACCAGGATCATCATCGGCGGCCCCTACAATTCCGGCATCCTGGCAACAGGCGCCGTCAAGGGCGCCACCTTCAACACCAGGCCGGCGCCTGAGCCGGTGCTCGAACGCGTCCGCCGTATCGAGGCAGTCTGTATCAGCCACAAAGTATCGCTGCCGGCGGCGGCGCTCCAGTTCCCGCTCGGCCATCCCCTGGTGTCGAGTGTCATCCCGGGCGCCCGCTCGGCCGAGGAGCTGAAACAGAATTTGGCCTATCTGCGCGAGGATATTCCGCCAGCGCTGTGGACCGATCTGAAACGCGAAGGGTTGATCGAAGCCGGCGCGCCGTCCCCCTGACCATCATTGATTTTGCGCCGAAAGATATGCCGCGGTTGGAGCGGCTAACTCTTTGTTTTGAGCAATCCCGGACGGAACACCGTTTCACACTTTTCCTGGAATTGCTCAGGGCGGTGCGTGGATGCCATCGACTAAAAGCCTCGTTGCTGTTTCTGGTATTGTTTGACAAGCCGCTCCCGCTTCAGGCGGGAGAGCCGCTCGATCCAGAAGACACCGTCGAGTTGTTCGATCTCGCGCTGGTGGCAAACAGAAAGCAGGCCTTCGGCCTGCTCGACGCCTTCGTCGCCGTCCAGGGTCTGGTAGCCGATTCGGACACGCGCATGCCGTTCGATTTCCTCGGTGACTCCTGGCATGGATACGCTGCCTTCGATATGGCGGATCGTCTCAGTGGATGCCCAAAGAATGGTCGGGTTCACGTAGCTGCGCAGGCCCGCCGAAGGCGACACTTCGATGACCAACAGCCGCTTCAGGAGTCGATGTGAGGCGCGGTGATTCCGATGCCAGGAGCGGCGCGCATTGTGTCGGTGAGATCGCCCGCAAGCCGGCGCAAATCTTCGTCAAACGCCGATATGGGCTCGGCGACGGAGCGCAGACGAGGATCGGGAAAATCTCACGATTGGCCGTATCGTCACATGTCACTCCGGCATTGGCAGGGGCCAACGTCTGCGCGGCTCTTCTGCACAGAGTAGCTGGAATGGCCATGCTCGCAACGCAAAAAAGGCAGGCAAGTCCGGCCATGCAGCTGTCAGGCTTGAACGCCGAGCCGCTCTTGCTCCATCTCGGCCAAGTCCTGAAAGCGGTCGGCGATGCGGGGATGGATGCGGCCGCCATCCGCCGCGCCGATGGCGACGACGATCTCGTCCGCGGCCGGGCCGTCGGCGATCTGGAAGTTGGCGGTGATGAAATGCGAGCGGCGGCCGTTCTCGCTCTTGTGCATCATTGGCAGCGACAGCAGCGCGCCAGGCGCGTTGCGTGTGTTGCAGAATTCGAGATAGGTCGTGCCGCCGACGGCATCGCGGAACACATTGCCGAAGCGCAGCGTGTGGATCATGGCGGAGGCATGCTCGATCTCGCCGGCGGTTCCGACGGCGGCGGCCTTGCCGTAGCTTTCGATGCGTTCCGCCGGCATCAACCCGATCAGGCGGTGCGTGAGTTCCTGCCCGAGCCGGGGTGCGATGGCGACAATCTCTGGCCGCAGATCCTCGACGAAGCCGCGCCCGGCCCATGGATTGTGCAAGACGGCGGCGACGACGATCGATGTCACCGGCCTCGCGGCCGCCTTGCTGCCTTCGAAGTGCACTTCCTCGGTGAAGGTACAGATCTTCCGCAATTCCATGATTTGGCCTCTTCAGTGAAAGCTCAAATCTAGTAGGCGCAAATCGGCGGGTATTCCTCCGGTTCGTAGGAAGAATCGGCGTGCGCCCCGCTTGGAAGCGGTGTAGCGTTTATATATCCGCGACGGCTTAAATTCGCCCTTCGCGAGTGGCGGAAGATCAGGCGTGGACCACGAGTCGCAAATTCTCTCCTTGCGGGACGCCGCCAGCCTCATCAATTCGGGCGGCGATCTCCAGTCCGTGCTGCGCGACCTCGTGCTGGCGGCCTGCCGTCATGCCAAATGGACGCTGGGCTCGATCATGGGCATCGACGCACCGCATGGCCACGCCTATGTCATCGTGCGCCACGATCCGACGCTCATTCACCGCACGCTGCCGGATCGCTGGGAACTGGCCACCAGTCCCTCGATCGTCGCGCTCAACCGCAATGAGCCGGTCTATATCAGGGACGCGCGGGTGTCGGAGGAGTTCCCGGGCTATCGCCGCGAGGCCTTCGAGCGCGACTACCGCAGCGTGCTGGTGATGCCGATGAACTGCGTCGACGAAGATGGCCGGCCGATGGTGCTGACCGTCGTCTCGCGCAAGATCACCGAAGTGACGGCGGAGGATATCGCCTTCATCGGCATGATCGTGCATCTGGGCGAGATCGCGGTCGAGAAGCAGCATCGGCTGCGCCAGGAGAAGCAGGCTGGCAAACGCCTGCAACGTGCCCTTTCGGCGCACACCTCGCTTCTGCAGCAGGCCTTGTCGGACGGGTCCGTGGTCTCGCTCGCCGAAAAGGTCAGCGAACTTTTGCCCAATCCGGCGGTGGTGATCGATTTCCATGCCAATTTGGTCGTCGCCGGCCGTTCCCCAAGCGAGGCGCATTTCGACATTGCCTCCTGGCAGCAGGCGGTGCGCGGAACGCTGAGCCGGCAGATCTTCAAGATAGCGCGCGGCGCGTCCGACGGACGCCACACCGAGACGCTGTTCGTCGATGACGGCAAGCGCCAGCTTAAGCTTTCGGTGCGCATCGAGCCGCTTACCATCGATGCCGAGGTGGTTGGTGCGCTGATGATTTTTCCGACGCCTCACGAGTCTGGCCAACTCGATCAGATGCTGCTCGACAGCACCAAATTCGCTCTCAGCGTGCAGATGATGCGCAGCTTCGTGCGCTTCCGCTTCGAGACGCGTTCATTGACCGAGCTTTTCCTGGAGGTGGCGGAGCGCCGCTGGCGTGACGAGGCGGATATCGTCAATCGCGCCCGCCGGCTGGGGCTCGATCTGACCGTTGCGCAGAAGATGATCGTCATCGACCTCGCCGAGCAGGCGAAGGATGGTGCCATCGGCCTTGCCGATCCGCATCATGCGCTCGTGCGTCTCCTGCAGCAGGCAGGCATTGCCGGTACGGCAATCGCGGTGGAAGACGGCCTTGTCTGCCTGGTTCCTGCCGATGCCGTGCAAGACGGCGCGCGCTTCGGGAAATTGCCGCACAGGATCGCGGCCGAGCTTGGCCGCTATTTCGAACGCGAACCGGTGGTGGTGCTTTCCGAAGCTTGTGCCGCGCTGGCCGATTATCCCATCGCCTGGGAGCGGTGCCGCCGCATGATCCGGATCGGCCGTTCCTTCGGGCGCACCGGTGTTTTTGCCGGCCAGGATTTCGGTCCGCTGCCGATATTGGTCGCCGCCGCCGACGCTCCCGAAGTGCGCGGCTTCGTCGACGACAGTGTGGGCGCCCTGATTGCGCACGACCGCGAGCACGGCACGCCCTATCTGGACACGTTGTTTGCCTATCTGCGCGAGGGCTGCCGCAGCCAGGCCTGCGCCGACGCCATCGGCCTGCATGTCACCACCTTGCGCTATCGCCTGTCGCGCATGGAGGAACTGTTCGGGATCCGTCTCGACACGCCCGAACAGCGCTTCGCGGTCGAACTTGCGATCCGTCTCAGCGGCATCATCGACAGCCGCGTGCCGGCAGCCCGCTAGACTCTCTGGACCTCGCCTCCATTGTTGCGATGCGGCAGTCGCCGCAAGCGCAGGCTTGTCGCGCCTGCGCTTGCTCGGGATAACAGCAGCACGCCGCGCCATCTTTCCTACAGACCGGAGGAAGAACGCCGGCCGGCTCCTGCCTAGCTTTCGTCCGACACTATGGAGGAAAGCGATGGCGGACGCGATGGCACAAAGGAGGATCGACCCGATCGCCTTGCGTCGTGCCTTCGGCACCTTCGTCACCGGCGTCACCGTCATCACCACGCGCGACTGCGACGGCAATCCGCGGGGCATGACCGCCAACTCCTTCACCTCGGTCTCGCTTGACCCGCCATTGCTCCTGGTCTGCGTCGGCAAGGCGGCGGCGAGCTTTCCCGCATTCAACGAAACACAGTCCTTCGCGGTCAATTTCCTGCATGAAGGCCAGGTCGAAACTTCTTCGGTGTTCGCGTCGAAAGCGGCGGACAAGTTCCAGTCGGTCAACCATGACCGCGCCCACACCGGCGCGCCGATCCTCACCGATAGCCTGACATGGTTCGACTGCACCGTTCACAACCGTATCGAGGCCGGTGACCACATCATCCTGATCGGTCAGGTCCAGGCTTTCGGCACCAGCCCATCGGCGCCGCTCGGATTTTGCCGCGGCCGTTACGCCAGCGTGAAGGATCCGCTGCCCGCCGGCTGGATGGCCTCGCAGGACATGATCATCGGCTATCTGGTCGAAGCGGGGAACCGCATCCTCTTGCGCACAGATGGCAAGGGAAGCTGGGTGCTGCCGACGGCGCGGCGGCGCAAGGCCGACAGCCAGCTTGTCCTCGATGGCGGCGAGGCGTTGACCCTCGTTCCTGAAAACACCTTTCTCTATTCGGTGTTCGACGTCGCTGACAGCGACCCGGGCTATCTCGTTTACCGCGCCGAACTGAGCCGTGAGAGCGCTGAAGCCGCACTTCCGGATGGCCATGCCTTCTTTTCCCTCGACGCGCTGCCCTATGAGCGGATCGCCACGCATGAATTGCGCGCCATGCTGCGCCGCTATGCGCGCGAGCGCCAGGACAAGCGCTTCGGCATCTACATCGATACCGGGGACGGCGGCCGCGTCGCCATGATCGACGGCCAGTCGCAATCGTGGACGCAGGCCGCGTCCGAATGATGCTCCACGCAGGAAATACAGCATGAAAACGACGGTCCGATCGCTCGAAGGCTCACGCCAGAACCTGTTCATCAACGGTGCGTTCGTGGCGCCGAAAAACGGGCAATACATCGACAGTTTCGACCCGACCACCGGCAAGCCCTGGTATCAGTTCGCCGAGGCCGGCGCCGAGGATGTCGGCGCGGCGGTCGAGGCAGCGCGCTCTGCCTTCGCCGCTCCAGCCTGGCGACGCATGACCCAGACCGACCGCGGCAGGCTGGTGCGCCGGCTGGCGGAACTGGTCCTGGAGCACGCCGACCAGTTGGCGCTGATCGAGACACGCGACAACGGCAAGCTGCTCAAGGAAATGCGGGCGCAGATGCGCGCCATGCCCGACAGCTACACCTATTTCGCTGGGATGGCCGACAAGCTGCTCGGTGACACCATCCCGGTGAACAAGCTCGACATGCTCAACTTCAACCTGCGCGAGCCAATCGGCGTCGTCGGCATGATCACGCCATGGAACTCGCCCCTGATGCTGCTCACCGGCACGTTGGCGCCATGCCTGGCACTCGGCAACACGGTCGTCGTCAAGCCGTCCGAGCATGCCAGTGCGTCCACGCTCGCTCTGGCCGAGCTGATCATGGAAGCTGGCTTCCCGGCCGGCGTCGTCAACGTCGTCACCGGCACCGGCGCCGTGGCCGGCGACGCGCTGACGCGCCATCCAGGCATTGCAAAATTCGTTTTCACCGGCTCCACCGTGACGGGCCGGCGGATTGCCGCCAATGCAGCGGAAAACCTCATTCCCTGTTCGATGGAACTCGGCGGCAAGTCGCCTCATGTCGTCTTCGGCGATGTCGACATCGACCATGCCGTCAACGGCGTCGTATCCGGTGTCTTCGCGGCGGCGGGGCAGACCTGCGTCGCCGGTTCGCGCTGTTTCGTCGAGGCCAGCGTCTATGACCGTTTCGTCGAGGCGCTGGTCGAGCGCACGAGGCGCGTGCGGGTCGGGCTGCCGACACTGGAAGAAACCGACATCGGCCCGCTGGCGCTGTCGGCGCAGCTTGCCAAGGTGGAAACCTATGTCGCCTCGGGGGTGCGCCAAGGCGCCAGCATCGCGGCCGGCGGCAGACGGCCGCAGGCGGCCGATCTTGCCGGCGGCTGGTATTTTGAGCCGACTGTGATGACCGATGCCGATAACGGCATGGACTTCATGCAGGAGGAGCTGTTCGGTCCCGTTGTCGGCGTCATGCCGTTCTCGTCCGAAGACGAGATGATCCGGCTCGCCAACGACACCCGCTATGGGCTGGCCTCCGGCATCTGGACGCTGGACATCAACCGCGCGCTGCGTTTCGCCAGGAATGTCGAGGCCGGCACTGTCTGGATCAACACCTACCGCGCTTCCTCCTTCATGTCCGCCAATGGCGGCTTCAAGGAGAGCGGCTATGGCCGGCGCGGAGGCTTCGACGCCATGGAAGAGTTCTCGCGCCTGAAGAACGTCGTCATCGACTACTCCGGCGCCATGCAGGACCCCTTCATCATCCGCCTTCGCTGACCAAACCCGACGCACTGGGGAGACCGACATGAAATTCGCCGTTTCGCTGACCATGGAACGCTTCTCGCCCGACATGCCGATGTCGAAGGTGAAGAGCAATCTGCTCGAGCTGGCGCGGATGGCCGACGAGGGTGGCTTCGAGACGCTATGGACAGCGGAACATCACACGATCGAATGCACGATCTCGCCGAACCCGCTGATGACGCTGACCTGGCTTGCCCAGCATACCGAGCAGATCCGGCTCGGCACCTCGACGCTGGTCGCGCCCTACTGGAGCCCGATCCGGCTGGCAGGGGAGGCGGCACTTTGCGACCACCTGACCGGCGGGCGGCTGGAGTTCGGCATTGCGCGCGGCTCCTATCAGTACGAGTTCGACCGCATGGCCGACGGAATGCCGCAGCATGAGGGCGTTGCCTATCTGAAGGAACTGGTGCCGGCGGTGAAGAAGCTTTGGGCGCAGGATTATGCCCATGACGGCCGCTACTGGAAGTTCCCGCTCGCCGCCGGCGTCCCGAAGCCGCAGCAGAAGCCGCATCCACCGATCTGGGTGGCCGCGCGAGACCCGGGTACTTTCGACTGGGCGGTTGGCATCGGCGCCTCGATCCTGTCGACGCCCTTGTCGGCGCCGGCGGCGGAGATCGCCGTGCTCGGCGAGAAATTCCGCCAGGCCGTCTCCGATCATCCGGAGGTGCCGCGCCCGCGCCTGATGATGCAACGGCGCACCTGCGTCTACGAACGGGCGCAGGACTGGGAGATCGCGGTCCGGCATGCCATCGACTACGGCCGCGCCTTCGAGAACCTGTTCCAGAACATCGGCACCGTGAAAAACGGCTTTCCCGAAGCCGTCCCTTACGAGAGCGTCGAGGGCAAGGACAATTACAATCCCGAGAACATCCGCCGCAACCTGATGTTCGGCACGCCGGACGAGGTGATCGAGAAGCTGCTCGACTATGAAGCGGCGGGCGTCGACCAATTTTGCCTCGGCCTGACGTTCAACCTGCCGTTCGAGCTGCAGAAGGAGACGATCAAGCTGTGGGTCGACGAGGTGATGCCGGTTTTTGCCGCGCGCGAGCGCGACAGGGCGCGCCAGGCGGCGAGGGCGTGACAATGGCGCGCTCCGGCCAGCTCGATGTCGAGGGTGTGCTGCTCAACTGGCGCCTTGAGGGTGAGGGCGGCGTGCCGCTGGTCTGCATTCATGGGGTCGGCTCCTATCTCGAAGCCTGGAATGGGGTGGCGGGCCAACTGAAAGATCGCTTCGCGGTTCTCACTTTCGACCTGCGCGGCCATGGCCGCTCCAGCCGGATCAAGGGCCGCTACGAGATCGACGATTTCGTCAAGGAGACGCTGGCGCTGGCCGACCATGTCGGGTTCGCCACCTTCAATTTGGTCGGCTTTTCGCTGGGTGGCCTGATCGCGCAGCGCCTGGCGCTGACGCATGCCGAGCGTCTGCAAAAACTGGTATTGCTGTCGACGGTCGCCGGCCGCACGCCAGAAGAACGGCACGCGGTGCGCGGCCGGCTGGCGGCGCTGGTGGCGAGCGATGCCTCGACCCACCACGCCGCCTCGCTGTCGCGCTGGCTGACGGAGGATTTCCAGGACAGCAACCCGGAGGTGATCGCCGAGTTGCGCCGACGCGACGCCGAGAACGACCGCGACTGCTACGCGGCGGCCTATCGCGTTCTGGCCGAGACCGATTTCGGCGGCATTCTCGACCGTATCACCTGCCCGACGCTGATCGTCACCGGCGAGGACGACCAGGGTTCCAGCCCGCGCATGGCACGGCTGATGCAGGAACAGGTGCAAGGGTCGCAACTCGCCATCCTGCCCGGACTTCGTCATTCGATCCTGATCGAGGCGCCGGCTCGGGTTGCCGCCGTGATGGACGTTTTCCTGCTGGATACTGACCGCGGGAAGGGGGCCACCTCCAATGAATAGCAGCCTTCGCGATGCAGCAGAGTATCTCGGACAC
The DNA here is from genome assembly GCF_001425625.1 of Mesorhizobium sp. Root102. Taxonomy (GTDB): domain Bacteria; phylum Pseudomonadota; class Alphaproteobacteria; order Rhizobiales; family Rhizobiaceae; genus Mesorhizobium. The sequence continues at coordinate 41,827 of NZ_LMCP01000010.1, forward strand.
CAGACGCTGTACGAGGGGTCGCAGGCAGCGGGCCGGCCCCTTTCCTGTGATCGGGGGAATGGCGACGGAAAACATCCTCCGCGACATCGGAAGACCGGACCGGCCACGACGTCGCTAAATCCGCGGGCCTTTGGGAGAGGACGCCGACTGGTCGGCACGAAATTGCGATGTCAAGACCGGCTGAACGGAAGTGACCGCAAGGGACTGAACAACAACAGGGGAATACGCACATGACAATCTGGAACAGACGACACGTGACGATGGCCGCGATGGCGCTTGCGCTTGGCGCATATCCTGCTCACGCCGGCGCGGTGCTCGACCGCGTGATGGCGGCAGGCACGCTCAAGGTGGCGACCGATGCCAACTGGGCGCCGCAGTCCTTCGTGAATGCGAGCAACGAGCTGGACGGCTTCGATGTCGACGTCGCCAAGGCGATCGGCAAGCACCTCGGCGTCAAGGTCGAGTTCATCACGCCCGGCTGGGACATCATCACCGCCGGCCATTGGGCAGGGCGCTGGGACATGCATGCCGGCTCGATGACGCCGACCAAGAAGCGCGCCGAGATCTTCGATTTTCCGGCGGTCTACTATTACACACCGGCGGCCGTTGCCGTGCACAAGGACAGCAAGGCCAAGACGCTGGCCGATCTCGACGGCAAGGTGGTCGGCGCCACCAGCACCTCCACCTTCGAGGCCTATGCCAAGAAGGATCTGACGCTCGATGCCGCCGGCGCGCCGCCATTCGAGTACAAGCTCAACCCGAAGGAGGTCCACTCCTACGAGAATTCGACGACCGCCTTCGACGACCTTCGCCTCGGCGACGGCGTGCGCCTCGACGCGGTGGTCTCTTCGCTGCCGTCGATCCTCGATGCCGAGAAGGCCGGTTACCCGATCAAGCAGGTGGGCGATCCGGTCTTCTACGAGCCGCTGGCGATCGCCATCGAGCGCGGCGATCCCGAACTCTCTGCCAAGATCGCCGACGCGGTGAAAGCGATGAAGGAGGACGGCACGCTGAGCAAGCTTTCCGAAAAATGGTACGGGCAGGATTACTCGAAGACGAACTAGCCCCTTAAAAGGCGGCCTGCCACTGGCAGGCCGCCGAACAGCCGGTGCTCAAAGATGCTTTATCCGGATACCGTCGAAGCCGAAATCCTCGTCCACAAACCCTGGTTTGTGGCGACGATGTTCGGCGTCGTTCTGCTTCTCTTCATGGCTTTCAACATGTCGGGCACCAGCTTCGCCGAACTGATGCGTCCGGTGATCGGCGAACCGTCGGTGAGTGGCCTTTACGGCCGCTTTGCCATTGCCTTCGCCATAGCGGTGATCTTCACCTTGAACGTCGTGCTGATCGGCTTCGCACCGCTCAAGTTCCAGATCGGCATCGTCTGGCTCGAACTGCTGCTCCTGTTCATCGCCTTCTTCGAAACGTTCCATCTCAGCCTGCCCTTTATCAGAGAGAAACTGCCCTTTCTGATCAGCCAGGGCGTCGTCACCACGCTCTACGTCTCGGCGATTTCCATCGTCATCGCTTCGGTCATCGCGGTGGCGGGCGCGGTCGCCAAACTCTCCAACAATGGCTTTGCCTTTGCCATTGCCAGCTTCTACACCTCCTTCTTCCGCGGCCTGCCATTGCTCATGCAGGTTTACCTGATCTATCTCGGACTGCCGCAGCTCGGTTTCGTCATCAATGCGGTGCCCGCCGGCATCCTGGCGCTTTCGCTCTGCTACGGCGCCTACATGACCGAGATCTTCCGTTCCGGCATCCAGAGCATCGATCGTGGCCAGTGGGAGGCATCGCGCTCCATGGGATTCGGCTTCGCCCTGACAATGCGCCGTATCATCCTGCCGCAGGCATTGCCGGTCATCATTCCGCCGACAGGCAATCAGTTCATCTCGATGCTGAAGGATTCCTCGCTGGTCTCGGTCATTGGCGTTTGGGAGTTGATGTTTCTGGCGCGCACCCTCGGCCAGAAGACCTTCCAGCACATGGAGATGCTGATTTCGGCCGCCATGATCTACTGGATGCTGTCGATCTGCCTCGAACTGATCCAGTCCCGCATCGAACGGCATTACCACAGGAGCAAGGTGCGATGAGCGCTCAGTCCGTCATTGAGGCCAAGGCTGTATCCAAATGGTATGGTCAGTTCCACGCGCTGAAGGACATCAATCTGACGGTTCATAAGGGCGAACGCATCGTCATCTGCGGGCCATCCGGCTCAGGCAAGTCGACACTGATCCGTTGCTTCAATCGCCTCGAAGCGCATCAGCAGGGCGACATCGTCGTCAACGGCGTTGCCTTACACGGCAAGATGACCAATGTCGCCGCCGTGCGCTCCAACGTCGGCATGGTGTTCCAGCAATTCAACCTGTTTCCGCACATGACGGTGCTGATGAACTGCATGGCCGGCCCGATGTGGGTGAAGGGCGTATCGGAAAAGGAGGCGCGCGAGACCGCGCTGAAGTTCCTCGAGCGGGTCCGCATTCCCGAACAGGCGAACAAGTTCCCCATCCAACTGTCCGGCGGCCAGCAGCAGCGCGTGGCGATCGCCCGCAGCCTGTGCATGCAACCGGCTGTCATGCTGTTCGACGAACCGACCTCAGCTCTCGACCCGGAAATGGTCTCCGAGGTGCTGGAGACGATGACGGGACTGGCGCGCGACGGCATGACCATGGTGTGCGTGACGCATGAGATGGGCTTTGCCCGGGCGGTCGCAGACCGAGTCATCTTCATGGACGCCGGCCAGATTGTCGAGGAAGGCACGCCCGACGAGTTCTTCAGCCGCCCTCGCCATGATCGAACCAAGTTGTTCCTCAGCCAGATACTGAAGCATTAGACATCCAGAAAAGGCTGCTCTTTCTCGTCGCTTTCGGAAAGCGAACAGTCTGCTTCCGGCCCAAAACCAGCCGCGCTCACACACAATGGTCAACACGGGTTCCTCGACCCCTTTTGTGGGATGAAAGAGACACCGCGTGATGGAAAACTAGTCCTCCTCCTGGTCCTTAGGCTCGCCTGACCATACGAGAGAATACGAAGGAAACGGCCTGGCGAGCCAACCGCTAACATATTGATTTTGTGTAGAAAATTTTGACCCTCCGGACCCACCATCCAGTCCGCCTGATGTTCGGGTTTTTCATCCGTCTCAGAATAGCGTCGACTTTTCCGAGGGTTAGCGCCGGGTAGTCGGCAACTTTTGGCTGAGACGCCGCAATCAATGCCCAAAACACCTGACTTTTGGGAGTCCGTCTCTGTTGGGCGAATGCCGTAGCCAATTGTTTGGCAATGCGATGGTCAGCGATGCGATTCGGAAGCTCAAGAATGGCGTCAGAAGCCGAGGAGGGCAGTCTGGCTGGCCCAAGCGTACGGCAATTCGGAAACTCGTGACAGCCTATGCGCAGATAGCTCGACAGGTTGATCACCCGCAACGATGCTGGCCGCAATTTTCGGGGCGAGCAACGCGAAGGGCAGGAGACGGCTTACCTCAGATGTATCGGTGTCGTTGAGCATGGCAACGTCGGTGAGGCTGCGGCTGGCACCGTCCGTAAGTTGATCCAGGTACAAGTGGGCCCGACGCAGAAGGTCGATCAAAGCGCCATCGGGTTCTCGGTTGCTGTTAGAGCCCTCTGTAAGCATGATCCGCATTTCGATGCCGCGCCGCTTCATGCCAATTGAACATTCAATGGAAGTCACCTGCGACCTATCGCTGGGTGGCAGAATCCGGTCTAGAAGCAATTCCGATATCGAGCGGCGATCCTGTTCGATGGTCAATGACCCCGGCTTGAGGGTGACCCTGCGAACGATCTTTTGGAGCAGAGATCGCTTCGCATCCGTAGTGCCTGATGGGAATGCACGATGTCGGGTTGGAAGACGCCCAAGGCCTCGTCGAGCGAGCGACTGAGCGGGATCGGCACCGAGAAATCGCTGCCTCCGAAGCGTCGGGCACGATGATCAGAACCCGATGGCCGGCCGCCCGCAAATTTTCGGCAAGCCAAGTGACACTATTGGCTACGCCGCCAATATAACGGGTTAAGGTATTCGTGAGCATCAATATATTCATCGAAGCCGCAGTCCCATCATCCCAAGTTTCATCACTGATCGACTTAACGTTGCTGACCCAGCGCCTGCCCAAGCTTACCAAGTGTGCATGATTGCAGGCATCGATTCTCACATTCGTTGATAGGCATCAATGCCGCGCCGGGCATCTCATGAATAGCTGCAGCGCGTGGGCACTACTTATGGACCTTGCATCGGACCGATAGGCGTCGTTCCCGCAAGCCCAGGGATTGAATTCGATGGCAGCGATTGATCTCGAAGAGGCCTTGAACGACCCGGCATCGGCGCGGCGGGCGGCCGGATATGGCGGCGGCCGCGCTCGAAAAGGTCCGTGCGCCGACATTGCTGATTGTCGGCGGCAACGACCAGGATGTTCTTGAGCTCAACAGATCGGCGCTGGCGCGTCTCACCTGAGACGATCGAGGCGCTGAGCAAAGAGGCCGACGATGTCATCTGTCTTGAAGAGCCCGAATTCTTTCAGACGATCGGTCTCTATTATCGCGATTTCCGTCAGTTGAGAGATCAGGACGTGATCGCCTTGATGGACGCCGCACAGGCCAGGGTGGTCGCGGGAACGCCTCCACGGTCGACAAATAGCGGCTCAGCCATATCCCTGACCGTTGCGTGGACCGCGCCCATGATTGAGATCAGCGCTGGAAGCAGCCGACGATTTCCGTGAAAGCCAGGATATGGGCCTGTAGCGCTACCTGGACCTGTCGGCAGTCTGCCTTGTCGAGGTCCAGATGATCCACATCAAGTGCGAATAGCCGAAAGTGATAATGGTGGATGCCATGCCCCTTGGGTGGGCAGGGGCCGGCATAGCCGATCCTGCCGAAATCGTTCACCGCTTGCTTCGTGCCATCAGCAAAAGTCTCCGTTCGCGGCAGACGTTCGGCAAGCTGCAATTGGCTTGAGGGGATATCAAATATGGCCCAGTGGAAGAACGTGCCGCTGGGTGCGTCCGGATCGTGACAGGTGAGTGCGAAGCTTTTGGTGCCTTCAGGTGCGCCCTGCCATTTGAAGGGCGGCGAGACATCTTCCCCGCCGCAGGTATAGCGACGCGGGACGACGGCGTCATTGTCGAAGGCTGGGCTGGCGAACATCATGTCCATGTCGGTTCCACCTCGCGTTTTTTGCCCGGAATGCAGTGTCAGCATGAAACCACAGCTGCGTGCCCATCCGGCTTCCTTACGGTTTTCCTGCTTGGTCAGAAAAAGTCCAAGCAGGGGTCCTCACGATGACAGCGCCAGAGCATCGTCTTCGGTCAAGCGGACAGTATGGCCGAAGCGCCGGCATTCGCGGTCAAGGGTGCTGCTCAGCCATCCGGCATCTGCGCGGGACGCGCGTTCAAGGCGGAATTTCCTTAAGTGAAACGGCACCATTTCGACGGCTCGCAGGCGGCGGGTTCGATGATCGATGTCGAGGAAATAGCCGAGCGCCAAGTCCGGCCGGAATGCCTCGTGTCCGCTGATGCCTTCATAGTCGTTGATGAAGTCGCCGCACCCATAGAGGATCGGCTTTCCCGCATGGACGTCGATGGCCAATGGATGATGCGATGAATGCCCGTGGATGACGTCGACACCGGCCTCGTCGACGAGACTGTGGGCAAATCTTCGATGATCGTCGGGGATATCGTATCCCCAATTGAGACCCCAATGGATCGAGATCAGGACCAGATCACCTGGACGCTTCCATCTTCCTATCTTGCGGCCGATCCCTGCGACGGCGTTCCGGCTGAAATCCGTAAGAAAGTTCACGCCGGGTCGCCCTTTCTCAGCCGCCCACTGGACAGGGACTCCGCTCGATGGACAGGCAAAGGAAAAGACCAGGAGCCGCATGCCCGCAGCCAATGTGAGGACCGCAGGGCGGGCTGCCTTTTCAGCATTTACCCCGGCACCCGACGTCGCAATGCCGGTCCGCCCCAGTGCCTGAACTGTGTCCTTCAAACCGTTGAGTCCCCAGTCCGCGACATGGTTGTTAGCCAGAACGCAACAGTCGACTTCTGCTGCAGTTATGCATCCAAGGTTGTCGGGATGCATTCGATAGTTGATCCCCTTGGCTTCCGGAATGCCGTCGGCAGTGATGCTGGTCTCGAGGTTGATGATCCTGAAATCGGGTTCTCGCCGATCGATCTCATCCAAGGCATCGCCCCAGATGTAGTCAAAAGGCACGGCCCTCGGAATCTCGCCGGCCCTGTGTTCCGCAAGAGCCACGTAGTCGACTGCGGACCACATGTGAGGCTCATACAACGTTGGGTCGCAGGGATGCGGCAGGATCTGGTCGATGCCGCGGCCGGTCATCACGTCTCCGCAAAGAAAGAGCCTCATCGGATACCGATCCTGACGCCAGTAATTGCGGCGTTCGTAGTCAATTCGATTTTGAGAGAATGCCATCAGGCGGCGTGTGTCGGGTTGATGCCGATCAATGCATCAACTCGGCGGTGCGCGGAAGCTGATCGCTATGGATCTTTCATTGCGAGGATAGTCATGAAAATCACACCCCAGATCCGGTTTCGCGGCATGGAACCGTCGCCGTCGGTGGAGGAAGTCATCCACGAGCGCATTGGGCGGTTGGCGCGCTTCGACGACCGAATAACATCCTGCAACGTCGTGGTCGAAGCACCGCATCGGCATGGCCACAGGGGCAAAATCTATCATGTGCGGGTTGATATAACCGTGCCTGGCCGCGAAATCGTCGCGGGCCGGGAATCGGAAGAAAATCATGCACATGAGGATGTCTATGTCGCGATCCGCGATAGCTTCAATGCGGCACAGCGCCAGCTTGAGGATGTCGCGCGCAAAATGAGCGGGCATCGCGTCAAACCGCATCCGGAAACGCACCACGGTACCGTCGTCAGGTTGGTGCCCGAGGAAGGTTTCGGATTCATCTCAGGCCCGGATGGGCGCGAATTCTTCTTCCGGCGCGAGAGCATGGCCTCCGACAGCCAATGGGAGACCCTCGCAGTAGGCAACGAAGTACGCTTTGCCGAACATGAAGGGGAGAAAGGCCCCTACGCCTCCGCCGTCATGCCAGCCTGAACCTATTTCCAACGCCGATCTTCCACCCTCAGTTAACTGAAAGCCGTCGATGACGTTTCCTTCGACCTGGAACCCGGCAGGACGCTCGGCCTCGTGGGAGAGTCCGGCTGTGGAAAATCCACACTCGGACGTTGCCTGCTGCGGCTCATCGAGCCGACCGCGGGCAGCGTCGCGGTCAACGGCACCGATGTTGTTTCGCTGAACGCGGCCTCCATGCGCGAGATGCGTCGCCGTCTGCAACTCGTCTTCCAGGAGCCGTACGGATCGCTTCATCCACGCATGCGTATCGCCGACAGCATCGCTGAACCGTTGCGAATAACTGCCATGACCCGTTCCGAGCGGCGCGAGCGGGTCGCGGAAATGCTCGACCTGGTCAGCCTTGGCTCGGATTACGGCCGGCGCTACCCGCATCAGCTGTCCGGCGGCCAGAGACAGCGCGTGGTCATCGCCCGCGCCTTGGCGTTGAAGCCCGAGGTGGTTGTGCTCGACGAGCCCGTGTCGGCGCTGGACGTTTCGGTTCAGGCCGGCGTGCTCAACCTCCTCAAGGAAATCCAGGAGAGATTGCGCACCGCCTATGTCTTCGTGGCGCACGACCTGTCGGTGGTGCGCCACATCTCGCACACCGTGGCTGTCATGTATCTCGGCCGCTTCGTAGAAGTGGCGCCGGCGGCCAGCCTCTATGCGCGGCCGCTGCATCCGTATTCGCAGGCCTTGATGTCGGCCGTTCCCGTCGCGGACCCCGATATCGAGCGCGGGCGCAGTCAGATCCTGCTGAAGGGCGATGTCCCCAGCCCGATCAATCCGCCGTCGGGCTGCCCATTCCGGACCTGTTGCTTCAAGGCGCAGGACATATGCGCCGAGGTCAAGCCGGCGCTGGTGGAGGTCGAACCCCAGCATTTTGCCGCATGCCATTTTCCGCAACCGATGGAGGTTGGCTTTGCAAACTGGACGGTGGATTGATGACCGACACGGCTGAGAACCAGATACATGGCTTCGCCTCGAAAGGATATGAAGCGGTAGCCGACCAGTTCCGTGTCAATTTCCTTGACCGTGGAGAACACGGGGCGGCCTTCGCAGCCGTGGTGGACGGCCGTACCGTGGTCGACCTGTGGGGCGGCTGGGCCAACACGGCCAATCGCCGTCCTTGGCGCGAGGACACGATCGCCGGGATATTTTCAGGCACCAAGGGCTTCGTCGCGACATGCTTGTTGCTGCTGATCGAGCGGGGGCAACTTGAACTGGACAGGCCCGTATTCGCCTACTGGCCCGAATTCGCCACGGCCGGAAAGGAGCGGATGCTCGTTCGGCATCTGGTCTCGCATCAGGCGTGCCTTCCTGGCCTTGCCACTCCGGTTTCGGTGGAAGAGGCGACCGACGATGTCCGCATGGCGCGATTGCTGGCCGACCAATCGCCTATCCGCGAGCCGGGCACGACATTGTATTATCACGCGCTGACATCGGCTGGCTTTGTGGCGAACTGATCCGGCGCATCGATGGCCGCAGCGTCGGCCGGCTTTTCGCGGATGATGTTGCCCGGCCTCTCGCCTTGGATGCTTGGATCGGACTTCCCGGCGAAGAGGAGCCCCGCGTCGCGGTGTTCGAGCGTGGTCCAAATTATGGGGCGAAACGCAGCGATTTGGAAACGGACCGCGCCGCGTGGTTGATCTGGGACAATCCGCCGAGATCGAGACCGGACCCGCTACCGCTGAACTCGCGCTCCTGGCGCGCGGCCGAGGTCCCGGGTGGAAACGGCATCGTGTCGGCGCGCGCCGCGGCACGACTTTACGGTTGCCTGGCGCGAGGCGGCGAACTTGGAGAGATACGCATTCTCCAGCCAGAGACCATCGCGCTCGGTTACACATGTCTTGCGAGTGGTGTCGAGTCTTACCTCGAGCAGGAACTCGCCTACGGCGTCGGATTTGGATTGCAGACGAAGGAAGCGTTGTTCGGCAACGTTCCGGTGGGATTTGGCCATGACGGCGCCGGCGGTTCCTTGCACGGCGCCTGGCCGGAGTTGAAGACAGGCTTCTCCTACGTGACCAACACGCTTCTGCACTTCGAAGGACACGATCCAAGGTCGGGCTCCCTGCTTGCCGCCCTGTCGGCATGCGTGCAAAGCCTATAGGGCCGCCGGACAGCCGCTGGTCTCAGCCCTGCCTAGCGGCCTGGACCTGGATTTCGACCTTCAGGTCGGGGCGGGCGAGCTTCGATTCCACGGTCGCGCGCACCGGGGCGTGCTCCTTGTCCAGCCACGCATCCCAGGCGGCGTTCATGCCGGCGAAATCACCAATGTCCGCCAGCCAGATATTCGCGGTGACGACATCGCGCTTGGAGGCACCGGCCCTGGCGAGAAGATCATCGATCTGCGCCAGCACATCCGCCGTCTGCTGGCCGACGTCCGCGCCGGCGTTCCGGGCGGTGACGCCCGCCAGATAGACAGTGTTGCCGACCTCGACGATTCGATGGAAACGACCCGTGAAATCCGTGCGCTTGATGGTCAATGCTCTCTCCTGAAATATCCGTCGATTGGCGCGTACCGCCCGAACGCTCGTTATGGCCCGGCGCCAGTCCGGGGCGACATGCATCAGCCGTTCTGGAGCACCACCGCCTTGGTCGCGAGATATTCCTCGACATGGTCGATCCCGGATTCGCGCCCGTAGCCGCTCATCTTGTAGCCGCCGAAGGGGATCACCGGGTCGAGCACCCCGTAGCAATTCACCCACACGGTGCCTGAGCGGATGCCCTTTGCCACCCCGTGCGCCTTGGCCACGTCGCGGGTCCAGACGCCGCTCCCCAGTCCGTAGACGGTCGAGTTCGCGATGCGCAGCGCCTCGCCGACGTCGTCGAAGGGGATGGCCGTGACCACCGGCCCGAATATCTCCTCCTGGGCTATACGCATGGTCTGCCGGACGTTCTTCATCACCGTCGGTGCGAGGAAATACCCCTGGGCAAGCTGACCGTCGACAAGACGGTTGCCGCCGGCAACGACCTCGGCACCTTCGCCGACGCCAAGGCCGAGATAGGACTGGACGCGCTCCATCTGCTTGCTTGAGACGACCGGGCCGATCTGCGTGTCGGGCTCGATGCCGTTGCCCACCTTGAGCGCCTTGGCGAAATCGGCCACTCTCTCGACGAAACTGTCGTAGATCGACCGTTCGACCAGCAGCCGGGACCCGGCGCTGCAGATCTGGCCGCTGTTGCCGAAGATGCCCATCGCCGTTCCGGCGACCGCCTTGTCCAGGTCGGCGTCGGCGAAGACGATGTCGGGCGATTTGCCGCCGAGTTCCAGCATCAGCCGCTTGATATTGCCCTTGGAGGCTTCGATGATCCGGCGGCCGGTCGCGTCCGATCCCGTGAAGGCAATCTTGTCGACATCCATGTGGGCGGCGAGCGCCGCGCCGGCCACGGTGCCTAGACCGGGGACCACGTTGACGACGCCGGGCGGAACGCCGGCTTCCAGAGCCAATTCGCCGAGCCGCAGCGCGGTCAGCGGCGCGTCCTCCGCCGGCTTCAGGACCATGGTGCAGCCGGTTGCGAGGACGGGTCCGATCTTCCAGATTGTGCCCGTCAGCGGCGCGTTCCATGGCGTGATCGCACCGACGACGCCCACCGGTTCCTTCAACGTGTAAGCGAAAACGTCGCCGGGCAGGGAATTGGGCAGGGTGCGGCCGCCGATCGTCACGCACATCGAGGCATACATGCGCAGCATGCCGATGGCGCGTTGCCGACGGCCCCGCGTCATGGTGATCGGCATGCCCATGTCGAGCGTGTCGAGCTGGCTGAATTCCTCGAAATGCCGATCGACGAGGTCGGCGAATTTCAGGATGACTTCCTGGCGCTGGAACGGCGTGAATTTCGACCACGGTCCCTCGAAGGCGCGACGTGCCGCTGCCACCGCCAGGTCGATGTCGCGCGCGTCGCCCTCGGCAACGGTGGCGAGGAGTTCGCCGGTGGACGGATTGTATGTTCCGAATGTCCGGCCTTCGACGGGCATCACGAACCGCCCGTCGATGATCAGTTTGCGGACGACATCGGTCCGTCCGAGATTGTGCTGGTTCATGGCAAAGTGTCCTTCAGGTCCTGCGCGGCGTTGACGTTTCAGGCAAACAATGCCCGCAGATGGTCGTTGAGAAACATGCCGGCGGGATCCAGCTCTCGACGCATCTTCTTGAAGGCGTCGTAGCGCGGGTACAGCTTTTCCAGTCTGGCCGGGGTCATGAAATGATGCTTGCCCCAGTGCGGCCGTCCGCCGTGCCGATCGAAAATGGCGTCGACGTCCCTGAGCATCGCCCAGGTCGGTGGTTCCATCGGTCCGGAAACCGAGAGCGCGTAGCCGTCGCGTTCGGCATAGGCGCTGAGATAGGAATCATCCGCCTTGACCGGCCGGCATTCGACCGGAAAGGTGAAGTCCTTGTGCTTGTCGAGGAACAGATGGCGGACCTCGTCGAAGGTCGCCTCGAAATCCTCGAACGGCACCGCGTATTCGATCTCGCGGAAATTCGGCTCGTAAAGGTTCGGGAAGATCACCGAGGAATGGTCGAATTGGGAACCGGGTTCGGGTTCGGGGACGGCTTGGTCGACCGGCACGGCGTTGTAGCTGCGCATATGACAGATGTCGTGGTCGCGGCTGGCCAGGTTCGGGACTCCGCTCGGGAGGACGAACAGGTCGGCGGATTCGCGCCTTGGCAACCAGAAGAACCAGAACGTCCTGTTGTCCTGCAGCCGCTGACGAAGCCCGCCGAGGCAATCCTCGATGTCGGCGTTCCAGGAGCGTTTGAGGAGGTTGTAGGACGCAACCGCCTGCAGCGTGATGGAGACCACGACGCCGAACATGCCGATCGAGGCCCGAAACGCCTTGAACAGCTCGCCGTCGGCCTCGGCCGAAAGGTCCAGCAAGCTGCCGTCGGCGGTGACGATCCGCGCGGCGATCATCTGCATCGACATGCACGGCAAGGTTATCCCGGCACCATGAGTCGCCGTCATGATCGCGCCGCAGACGGATTGCGTGTCGATGTCGCCCTGGTTGTTGAGCGACATGCCCTGCGTTCTCAGATAGCGGCTCAGTTCGCCGACGCTGATGCCCGGCTGCACGGTGACGCGCATCAGCTCCCTGTCGACAGACAGGACCTCGTTGAAGGCGCGGAAGTCGATGTGGACACCCGGCGTCGGCACGGCGGCTGTGTTGGCGTGCCCCCTGCCGGACGAACGGACAGGCAATCCAAGCCGCGCCGCCGCAAGGACGGCCTGGCGCACATCCTCTTCGCTGCGCGGCAGAACCGTGTTGGCGGGCACGAAATAGTGCTCGCCGAACCAGTTCCACCACAGCTTGCCCGGCTCCAGGACGTCCGTTTCGGCGTGTCGCATGCTCGTCTCCGATCTTGATTGCGTCAGGCGATGAGCTTGACGCGGCTGCTCTCCAGCTCGGCATTGACCGCTGGCATCACCTGCGTGGCAAGAAGCTCCATGGATTTGTGCATCACGGCCTTGTCCTTGCAATCGTGCGCCGTCATCAACAGCGTGCCGAAGGGCCCAACCTCGTCGCGCAGCTCGAGGATCTTGCGGGTCACGGTCTCGACGCTGCCGAAGATGACAAAGCTGTCGCGCACCTTCTCGTAGGTGATGTCGGCCTCGGCCGTGTCTGGCGTCGGCGCCAGCAGTTTGGCCGCCCCCAGCCGCTGGTAGACCGTGAACATGTAGTCGTAATACCAGTCATAGGCGCCGTTCGGAGTCTTCACATAGGCTTCGGCCGCTTCGTCGGTGTCGGCCACAAAGATCGAGCGCGCCACGCGCCACTGGTTCCCGTCCGGCTTCTTTCCGAGCTTCTTCAACTCGTCGGCATAGGTGTCCCAATGGGTCTTCACCACCCAGGAGGCGACGAAGTTCGCGGAAATCGGCATCATGCCGCGCTGTGCTGCGATGCGTATGGAATTCGAGTTGGGGCTGCTGACGGACAGCGCGAGCGGTGGGTGTGGCAGTTGATAGGGCTTGCCGAAGGAGCCGACGCCGAGATCGGGCCAGACATTGTCCTTCAGCGTGACGTTCCAATACTTGCCCTTGATCTCGTACGGCGCGCTGCCGGCCCAGATCTGCTGGATGATGTCGAGCGAATCCATCATCATTTCGGGGCGGTTCGCGTCGGGCATGCCGAAGGCCTCGAAGTCGGATCCCAAGGCGCCCGTGCCGACGCCGAGGATGAGCCTGCCCTCGGTCAGATGGTCGAGCAAGGCAACATGCGAGGCGGCCATGACCGGGTGATAGAGCGGCAAGGGAAGAACCCCGGTGCCGAGCTTGATGGTCTTCGTCTTGCTTGCAAGGAACGCAAGGAACGTGATGGGGGACGAGATCTGCTCGATTTCGCACGTATAGTGTTCGCCGACCCAGCACTCCTCGAAACCGAGTTTTTCGGCCAGCACGACAGACTCGACATCCTCCATCAAGGTCGTGTGGTAATCGCGGTTCAAATTATGCATTGGCATCATGAAAAACGCGAGTTTCATCGCAATCTCCTTACTCGTTTCAAGCAGGGAGGGCTGAGCAAGGCCCGTGCCAGTGTCGCCGACGTGGCGCGCGCGGCGGATTTCCGCGCAATCGGCAGGGGAACCGCGCGATCTTCCGGGGGGACCGTCTCGCGGCAGCGAAACTCGTCTCATTTCTGATGCCGCGCAGCGGCTCCCGGCGGGCATTGAAGAATGCGTTAAAGCCCCACGGGCTTGCTGCCTAGCTTGACGGCAGATTTCAAAGCTGCATAGTTTGCGAACATATGAGCGAGGTTGCGTCCACTTTGACGCGCGAAAAATGCTCGGCTACCTTGAATCTTCGTCGTGCTTTTCGAAGACCGATCCTGATTTTCGGACCGATCCGTTAGAGAGGACAGGCTCCGCATGGACACATTGGGCCGTGTAGTCGCGCAGTCAACGGCGATCGGCGGTCTGGCCAGCCTCGACAGCTCCTGGCAGCGCTGCCAGGAACGCTATCACTTCGACCCCAATGCGAACCCACGCCTGTCCTCGCTGAGCGACCGCGAGGTCGTGCAGCTTTGCGAGCCATTCGATCCCAGCCTGGAAGCCATCAAGAATGAGCTGGAGTTCGTGCAGTCGACTTTGCGCGGTTCGAATTTCTGCGCCAGCTTCTCCAACATGGCCGGCATCATCCTGCGCTACCGCGGCGATTCCCAGAACGACGAGGATTTGAAGCTCGAGCGACCGGGCACGATCTGGGCGGAAGGCGCGGTCGGCACGAACGGCGTGGGAACCTGCATCATCGAGCGGCGGCCGGTGATGGTGCTGGGCCGGCATCACTATTTCCGTGCCTACTCTTCGGTGTCCTGCATCGCCGCGCCGGTGATGTCGGCCGACGCGGAAATGATCGGCGTTCTCAATGTTGCGACGGGCGATCCGCGCATCACCTCCGACACATTCGCGCTGGCCGCCGGCCTGACGATGAATACGGCCGAACGGCTGAGCAACCAGCTCTTTCTCAATCACTTCCCCGGCAGCTCGATCCTGAAGATCCGCGGCGACGGCTCGACCGTCCTGCTGGCCCTGGATGAAGAGCAGCGCATTGTCGGCGCCAACAGGCAGGCGCGCCATGTGTTCGGATCGATCGCCGAGCGCCTCAACCGGGCGACGCTATGGGAGTTGTTCCAGGGCACGCCGGAGGCGCGCGACAGCATCACGAGGGACGGCGGGCAGCTTGGCCTGAGGCGGATCGATTCCGAAGCGCTGTACGAAGCGGAAGTCATCACGCCGAGGCGGGTGCCGGGCAGGCGCGCGATCGCCAAAGCGGCGCAGCCCGCCGCCCGCCCCGGCGTCGAACCCGCGATCGAAATCGCCCCCTCCCAGGGCCCCACGATCGAACAGTGCCTTGGATCCCATCCTCGCCTGACGGTTCTTTCCAGGTTGTTGCGGCGCGTTTCCGGCAGCGGTTTGCCGATCCTTCTGCTTGGCGAGACCGGTGTCGGCAAGGACACATTGGCGGGCGCGCTTCATCGGGAATGCGATCGCTGCGACAAGCCGCTGGTCGCCTTCAATTGCGCGGCCATTCCAGAGACGCTGATCGACAGCGAATTGTTCGGCTATGGCGCCGGCGCCTTCACGGGCGCCAAGCGGGAAGGCAATGTCGGGCGCCTGAAGCAGGCGGATGGCGGCACGCTTTTCCTCGACGAAATCGGAGACATGCCGCTGTCGTTGCAGACGCGACTGCTCAGGGTCCTGGAAACCGGGGAAGTCAGCCCGCTCGGCTCGGCCAAGACCCAGACGGTCGATATCAACATAATCGCCGCCACCAACAACGATCTTTCGACCGCCGTCGCCGAAGGCCGCTTCCGGCGCGACCTCTACTATCGCCTGGCGGGCGTGGTCGTGGACATGCAGCCACTTCGGGAGCGAAAGGACATTCTCGACATCGCCCTTCGCCTGCTCGCATCCGACAGGACCGGTCCACCCGCCCAACTCAGCGACGGTGTGATCGCCGCGCTTCAGACCTATGCCTGGCCCGGCAATATTCGGGAGATGCGCTACGTCCTGCAGCGGGCGCGCCGCGTCTGCGAACATGGCGTCATCGAGGTCGACGATCTCCTGCTTACCGACTTCGCGTCGCCGGGGTCGGGCGCCGCCGAAATGTCGGCCCCGGCGTCGCATCCCCGCCAGGCCCTGCACGATGCCGAACGTCGGATGATCGTGTCGACGCTGGGCAGGCTGGACAGCGATGTGAGCCGGACGGCCGAGGCGCTCGACATGAGCCGGGCCACGCTCTATCGCAAGATGCGCGCGCATGGCATCGTCGCCCAGAAGGTCGTGCGCGGTTGATCCCCGACGTCGGGCCGCCGAAACGCGGCGGCTGACTTTCCGCTGTATTGACGCGCGCGTCAGGCTGGCACGTGACTTGCGTTGCTTCTTTTAACCCACCCGAACGTCGCCGGCTTGCCGGCGCAGCGCCCGCGTGGGTCTGAAGGAGACCGACATGCCTGATCCAATCGAGTTGAAACTGGCCGAGTTCAAGCTCGCCATGCGCCGCCTGGCCGCCGGCGTCTCAATCGTCACCACGATCGACGGCGAGCAGCCGCATGGCTTTGCCGCGACGTCGGTTACTTCTGTTTCAGCCGACCCGTCGCCGTTGCTGCTGGTCTGCGTGAACAAATCCGTCTCCTGCCACGATCTGATGCTGGCATCCGGCCGGTTCTGCGTGAATGTCCTCGCCGAAGCCGACATGGAAACGGCGCGGCTGTTCAGTTCGTCCAAGGACCGCCATCGCCGGTTCGAACTTTGCAAATGGGAGACCTTGTCGACCGGCGCCCCGGCGCTGACCGGAGCGCTGGCGAGCTTCGACTGCCGTATCCACCGTGCGATGGAAGTGCAGACGCATACGGTGGTTTTCGGCGAGGTGGTGGAAACCCGGCTGATCGACGACGACCTTCATCCGCTGGTCTATATCGATGGACGCTTCGGCGGGCTCCGTTGTCCGCCGACCACTGGTGCAACCCCATGAGCGAGGCGAGGGGTGCCGCTGGTTCCAAGACCCATGTGGCGGTGATCGGCGGCGGCGTGATCGGCGTCTGCTCGGCGAGCTGGCTGCTGCGCGAAGGCTTCGCCGTCACCATCGTCGAACCGGGCGAAATCGCCGGCGGTTCGTCGTTCGGCAACGCCGGCTGCTTCAATCCATCATCGGTCGTTCCGATGTCGATGCCTGGCAATTTGGCCAAGGTGCCGGGCTGGCTGCTCGATCCGCTCGGACCGTTGTCGATCCGGTGGCCCTATTTGCCCAGCATCGCGCCGTGGCTGCTGCGGTTCCTGCAGGCAGGCTCGCGCGAGCGAGTCGAGAAGCAGGCGGCGGCGCTCGCCGGCCTGTTGCGGGATTCGCCTGGCGCCTACCGGCCGCTGGTGGAGAATGCGGGGGCCCTCGACCTGCTGCGGCGCGACGGACATCTCATGGCCTATCTGACGCGGGCGGACTTCGAAGCCGACGCATTCTCCTGGCAATTGCGGGAAAGAAACGGCATCGAATACACGGTGCTGGAGCGCGATGCCCTCTGGCAGCTGGAGCCGACCTTGTCGCGCGACTACCAATTGGGGGTTTTCCTGCCGGGGAACGGTCATACGGTCAACCCGCAACGCTTCGTCAACGCCCTTGCCGACGCCTTTCTGCGCGACGGCGGACAGATCAAGCGCGCCAAGGTCGAGGGCTTCGATCTCACGGGCGACAGGCTATCCGGGCTGCGTACCGATGCTGGATTCCTGGCCGCCGACCAGGCCGTGGTTGCCGCCGGGGCCTATTCGAAACAGTTCGCAAAGCAGCTCGGCGATTCCGTTCCGCTGGATACAGAACGGGGTTACCACATTATCGTCAGCAGTCCCGAGGCAAGGCCAGGCCTGCCGATCATGGACACCTCCGGCAAGTTCGTGGCGACGCCGATGGAAACGGGCCTCAGGCTCGCGGGCACCGTGGAATTCGCCGGGCTGGAGGCTGCTCCCGACTGGAGGCGGGCACGCAACTTGCTCAAGCTTGGAAAACGATTGTTCCCCGGCCTCAGGGAGAGCTATTCGGAGGATCGGCTGTCCGTGTGGATGGGCTTCCGGCCAAGCATGCCGGACTCGCTGCCCGTGATCGGATACTCGCGACGCGTGCGTGACATCGTCTATGCCTTTGGTCATGGCCATGTCGGCATGGCGGCCGGCGCGACCACCGGTCATCTCGTTACGGATTTGATTGCCGGCAAGCCACCGCGCGTGCCGATCGAGGCTTTTTCCCCGCGACGGTTCGGCTGATGCCAGCGGACAACCCCCAGTCCGTGTCTCACGCGAGAGACTGGTTCGTCACCGATGCGACGGCTGCAAATCGGCGGCGAAACGGCCAGAATGATGCACGGCACGGCTGCGCCTGTGAACAGCCTATCGAATCAACCACTTGCGGCGGCCTCGAGTCTCGGCGACAATCCGGCCGAGGCGCCGCCGACGTCTGGCACGGCGATTGCTCACTTCCTGACATGAAAATGGGAAAGGACCTGGGCATGAAAAAACTTCTGAATGAAGCCGTCAGCCGTCGCACGATCCTCAAGGCCGGTGGCGCGGCAATCGCCGGTTCGCTGTTTGCACCGAACATCATCCGTCCGGCGAATGCCTCCGAGCAGATCCTGCTGCTGACCTGGGAAACATATCACGACGACGACTGGATTCAGGAATGGGGCCGGGCCAACGACACCGAAGTCCGCGCGGTTCGCATCGGCTCTGAGGATGAGCTCTACTCGCAGCCGTTCTCGGGGGCGATCCAGCCGGACGTGCTCTATGTCGAGACAGGCTCCTTGTCGCGCTTCAAGGGCGCGGGACTGATCAAGAAGATCGACGTCTCCAAACTGCCGAACGCATCCAACATATCGTCCCACCTGCCATGGCAGAAGTTCACAACCGTCGACGGCGAATTGGTTGGGGTTCCCTACAATTGGGGCACGCAGCCCCTGATGTACAATGCCGATGTCGTCCCGACGGCCGAGACCGATACATGGGCGACGCTCTGGAACGAGAAGTACAAGGGCAAGGTGAACATGTTCGACGACTGCACGATCAGCTTCCCGATGATCGCGCTTTATGTCGGAGCCAAGGATCCTTTCAACCTGACGGAAGAGGAATTCGGCAAGTGCACGGACGCCTTGCGAGCGCTGCACGGGCAGATCCGGGTCATCGCCCGGGGCTTCGACGACGCGTCGACGATCTACGCCGCGGACGAGGCCGTGATCGGCTATTGCCAGAATGTCGCCGTGGTCACATCCCTCCAGGCCAAGGGCAAGAACTTCAAATATTCGCTGCCCAAGGAAGGTACGCCGACCTGGATCGACTGCGCCTCGATTTCACCGCAGGGCGACCGCCCGATCGTCTACAAATTCCTGAATGACAATCTGAGCACTCAGTGGCAGTCGCGCTTCATCACCAAGTCCACCAACAACGGCGTGCTCAGCGCGGAATCCGCGCGTGCCGCCGGGCTGAGCGAGGATGCATTGAAGATCACCAACATCGTCGACTCCGCCACTCCCGGTTTCTGGGACAAGCTGGTCGTCTTCCAGAAACCGGAAGACCTCGAGCGTCGCCTGCAGATCTGGAACGATTTCAAATCGGGGATTCTCTAAGCCCCGCGGCAGGCAACTAGAACCGGAGCCACTGCGATGCAGCAATCGGTCGGCAACCATGTGCTTAGCCTGGAAAGTGTCTCCAAGACCTATCCAGGCAACACCAAGCGAGCGCTCGACAGAGTGTCGTTCGAGGTGGCCGCGGGCGAGTTCTTCTCGATCCTCGGTCCGAGCGGCTCCGGAAAGACGACGATCCTGCGCACGATCGCGGGCTTCGAGAAGCCCGACGAAGGTCGCGTTATGATGGCCGGCGGCGATGTCACGCATCTGCCGCCGAACAAGCGCGACCTTCGCACGGTGTTCCAGAGCTATGCCCTGTTCCCGCACCTGACGATCAGCGAGAACGTTCAATACCCGTTGCGAATGGCCGGCATGGCAAAGCCCGAGCGGACCAGGAAGGCCATGCAGGCGCTGGAACTCGTCGCCATGGAATCGCTGGCGGGCCGCTTGCCGCATCTGCTTTCCGGCGGCCAGAGGCAGCGCGCCGCGCTCGCACGCGCCATCGTGTCGAGACCGCAATTGCTGCTTCTCGACGAACCGCTGGGCGCACTCGACCTGCGCCTGCGCCAGCAGATGCAGCATACGCTCGTCTCACTGCAAAAGGAGCTCGGCATCGCCTTCGTCTACGTCACCCACGACCAGGGCGAAGCGCTTTCCATGTCCAACCGCGTGCTGGTGATGCGCGAGGGACGGATCGCGCAGCTGGGAAGACCGCAGGACCTCTATTTCAAGCCGCGATCGGAATTCGTCGCCGAGTTTGTCGGCAACTCCAACATGCTGCCGGTGGAATTCACGGCCAATCATGGCGTGTATGTCGGATCGATCGGCGGGGTGGCGTTCCCGGAGATACGCGGCGACAGGTCCGGCAGGGCGCGCGTCGCGGTGCGTTACGACAATGTCAGGATCTATCCCGACAAGGAAAGTTCCGCGACAAGCCGGCTATCCGGCATTGTCGAAAACGTGCTCTTCCTGGGCACCAACATCGAGGTCGGCATCCGCTGTGGCGACCTGCGGATCATGGGCAGCGTGCCGGCCAGCCGTGCCGACAGCCTGGTTGCCGGCCAGGCCGTCTCCGTCGGCCTCGATCTGGCGGAGGCAAACATCTTTCATGTCTAGATCGGCCGACATGGCGCTGTTCGCCGCCCCAGCCGTACCCGCGCGCTTCAGGTTCCGCATCGATTGGCCACAAGTGCCGGTCTATGGCTGGCTGGCGCTGATCGTGCTGATCCCGAACCTCCTGCTGATCGGGACGAGTTTCCTGTCGGTGGCCGGAGGACGCATCAAGTTCGAACCGACGCTGGCCAACTACGTGCGCCTGTGGCACTCGGCCGGATTCTGGCGGCTGCTCGAGCAGACCTTCCTGTTCAGCCTGCTCGGCGCATTCCTGGGCGCGCTGGTCGCCTATCCCATGGCCTATTTCGTCGGCCGGGTGGTCAGGAACAACCGCTCCATCCTTACCGTCCTGGTGCTGGTGCCCTTGTGGATCAGCCTGCTGATGAGGGTGTTTTCCTGGCGCCTCATCCTGGGCCAGAACGGCGTGCTGAATTCCTCCCTGGTGTCGAGCGGACTCCTGGACGGCCCGTCCTCGGCCTTCCTGTACACCGGCTCGTCGGTGGTGCTGACATTCGCCTACATATCCATTCCGTTCATCTTCGTCTCGACGCTCAACGCGTTCGAGAAGATTCCGCAATCTCTGATCGAAGCCTCTCAGGACCTCGACGCGACCACGTTCCAGACTTTCTGCCACGTCATCTGGCCGCTCACCCGGCGCAGCCTTGCCATCGGCTTCAGCCTCGCCTTCCTGGTCACGGTCGGCGACTATGTGACGCCGTCCATGGTCGGAGGGATCAATGGAACCACGCTTGGCGTGCTGATCTCCTCGCAGTTCGGCATCGCCAGCAACTGGCCGTTCGGGGCGGCGCTGTCTATCGCGCTCATTGTCGCCGTTTCCATTGTCGTCGCGTTGGTATTGTGGTCCTGCCCGCAGCGAGGGATCTTTTCGGGCGACGAGGCGCCATCCTCGGGGCCGCCGCCGGCGGCCGGTGAGGGACCGCGGCTCGGTTTCATCGGCGGTGCCATGCTTTATGGCCTGGTCGTCGCCTTCCTCTACGCCCCCTTGCTGCTGATGGTGGTGTTCTCGTTCAACGATTCGACCTTGCAGGCCTTCCCGCTGCAGGCCCTGACCTTCAAATGGTATGCCGAGCTCGCCGGCAATTCGGGATTGATCGCCGCCGGACAGCGTTCGCTGATTGTCGCGGTCTGCGTCGTCGTCATCTCCAGCATCGTCGGGACAGCGTTCGCGCTGGTGCTCCACTATCGCAACCTGCTCGCTTCGCGCGCTATTGAACTGCTGCTGACCCTGCCGCTCGCGATGCCTTCGGTCGTCCTGGGCATCGTCATGGTGCTCGGCACGGAAATCGTGGGGGTTCCGCCGGGCCTGGCCCGTGTCGTCATCGGCCAGGCAAGCTTCATCATGCCCATCACCATGCTCCTGGTGCTGACGCGGCTCCGGCGCCTCGATCCCTCCCTTCTCGAGGCCTCTCTCGATCTGGGCGCGAGCCGCCTGCAGAGCTTCTTGCTGATCGTGTTGCCGCTAATACGCGGCGCCGCGATCGGCGGCATGCTGCTTGGCCTGACCCTGTCGGCGGACGAGGTGATGGTGACATTGTTCCTCGCCGGCCCGTCCCAGACATTGCCGATCTGGGTCTTCAACCAAATGCGGTTCGGCTTCACCCCGTCGGTCAACGCGGTGTTCACCCTGCTTGGGCTGTTCGCGCTGTCGACGGTATTGATCGGCCAGGTCATCGCGCGACGCCGCGCCGTCGAGACATGAGCGGCCCCGAAGGACTCCGGCTCAACACTGAGGAGCAGTGCTACATGCCGTCGTCACCGACAATCGGGCGCCCCGTTGCCGTGCTTGGCATCGGCAGCATGGGAACGGCGATAGCCAAGGCGCTGATCGAGGCGGGGCACCACGTCACGGTCTGGAATCGATCGAGGGAGCGGCTGGCGGGGCTGACGGGATGTTTCGTGGCGGAGACAGCCGTCGAGGCCTGTCGCGACGCGGAGATCACGTTCACATGCTTTTCGAATCTACCGGCGACGTATGACGTCCTGAAGCAGCCGGGCGTGGTCGGAGCGCTCCAGGGCAAGGCCCTGGTGCCGATGTCCACCGCCACTCCGGACGAAGTCCATGGCTTCCAGCGGTTCGCACAGGCATCCGGCATCGACTATCTGGACGCCAAGATCGCCGTCACGCCGGCCCAGATCGGCGCGCCGACGGCAGTGATCTTCTTCGCCGGACCACAAGCCCTCTTCTTGCGGGTCGAACCTGTCCTTAGGGCGCTGGCGGGACGGGCCACGCTCATGGGACAGCGCATTGATGGGGCCGTGCTGGGCGACTTCGCCTTTCTCAGCGTCTATTTTGCCAGCACGATCGGAATCCTGCATGGCGCGGCTTTTTTGAGAAACTCGGGACTGAATATCGAACAGTTCTTCGGTCTGATCCCATGCTTCCTCGACGAGATCAACGCGCGCTCGCAATCGTTCAGGAAGATGATCGTTGCTGGTGATTACACGGATGTTCAATCGGCCTTGAAAACGGATCTGGCCGGCGCCCGGTTGCTTGCGAACGCAACCGCGAATGCCGGGATGCAGAACCTTTTCTCGGATGCCTTGATCGAGTTGATGCAGGACGCGGTCGCGCAAGGCCATGGCGATCTGGATTCGGCGGCCATGGTGCAAGCCTTTTCCAAGATCATGAGCACTCCGCAGCCAGTCGAAGTGCCGGGTTGAGCGATTTTCATCGGTGACGATGGTAACCTTGTTGGCAGGTGCGTGTATCGCTCCTTGTTCGAGAGCAGCAAGGAGGATCTCGGCCGCGTCCTGTACCCGGTCACTGTCACCGGCCGCCAGCGCCGCCTCGCTCGAGCGCGGTCTTGCGGATGATTTCCGCGATCTCCGGGCTGCTGCTGCACAGCATCTGGAAATCCGCCGAGTGAAGGGACAGGAGTGAGACCGCCGTCGCGGCGCTGACGGTCGCCGATCGCGGTTCGCCGCTGATCAGCGCCATCTCGCCGAAGAAGGCGCCAGGGCCAAGCTCCACCGGGTTCGGCGTCGCGACGCTGACCCGCCCCTCCACGACGAAGAACATCCGATCCCCTGTCTCGCCAATGCGACAGATCACGGCGCCCGCCGGCAAATTACGAGGTCTTAGCGCGCGCACGATCTCTACCAGCGCGGCCGGGCCGAGCTTCTGAAACAACGGCACGCCGGCGACCAATTGCCAATTGCGGACGAAATCCTCGCGACGGATTTCTTGATAGAAGCCGGAGGCAAGAATGCCGGCCCAGAGCGCGAAGATGCCGATGCCAGTCATCATGACCGCCCCGGCAAGGACGCGGCCGGCCAAGGTTTGCGGGATGTCGTCGCCATAACCGGTGGTGGACAGCGTGACCACCGCCCACCACATTGCCTGGGGGATGCTGCCAAACTTTTCCGGTTGGATGTCGCGCTCGATGACATAGGCGGCGAGTGCGACACCGAACAGAACGACGCCGAAGAGCGTGGTGACGCCGATCAGGTTGCGCGCTTCGTTGGCCAGCACCCTGCCCAGGACGGGGAAGAAGGTCGAGTCGCGCAGCGGTTTCAGCAGCCAGATACCACAGTAGAGGCTCCAGTCGGGTGTGCCGTCGAGCAGAAATGCGGCGAGTGGAACCAAAACCGCGAGCGCGTCGATGGTGATTGCCGGCGTCCTGTCCCGAAGGTCTCCCGCCCGGCGCTTGAGCAGCGTCGCGGCCATCTGCAGGAGATAGGCGCCCCAAATGACCGCGAGCAGGGCGGTCAGAGCCAGTCTGCTTCGTCCGGACAGGTTCGGTGTCGTGAGCGCAGCCACCGCCAGAAGCCCAGGCGCAGCCAGCAGCGCGTTGAGCGGCGCGTAAATTCTCAGGAAAGGCAGTACCGACATTCCATACCCACGAGCGACAACTATCCGCCAAAGTAGGCTGCCTTCAAGGCAAGCGTAAAGGTGCTTGCTGTCGCTGCGATGCGCATCACCGACAGTGAACTCAGATGTCCGGGATTACTTCGTGACCGGACGTGAACAGACAGGCCACAACCGACGAGAATGATCCAATCCGGACAATTGCAACAGGTTCCGCGAAGGTCAGCTTCGGTGAAAAGGCGACATGGGATCGCGACGGAAAACTGAAATATCGGACAGTCGTTTTCAATCGAGCCCGATCCACACAAAGCCGTCCTGCTTTCGGCAGGGGTATACGATCAGTTTTGCGCGGTTTTTCGAAATGTCACCCGCGAATTCATAGCCCGGCGCAGTACCATCCTGCTGCAACTTCGCCCACTCCCTGATTTCGCCGGTAAGCAGGTCGAAACAACTCTGATGCCAGCGGCAGACCAGGCCAAGATCTGCGGTGATCGTGCTCTCCATGTGCGGGAGCTTCAGCACTTCGGCCTGAGCGGAACTTCGGCGTTCGTAGAGCGGCAGATGAAGATGCGGGCAGGCATTGTTGAAGGCGCAATAGCTGTCGGATCCGCGAACGACGACGATATCGTAGTGCTCAAAATCGAGAATCCGGCGTTCGTAGGGCTGTAGCTCGTCTTCGGCAAAAGCGCGAATCCACCTCCTGCCGCCGTGGCGGATGGTTTCGCGAAGCCCCTTGGCATTGAGCTCGGCGTCAATTTCGGGCTTCAGCCTGACGATTTCGAACAGGCTCGTGCGCTCGCCGGTACCGCGAAGGCGTACCCTGACGAAGTCGCCGATTTCCACCTTTTCGGCGATCTGGTCGCGAAGGGCCTCGGATATCAGCAAGCGCGTACCGGCATCTTTATTGGCGGCCTCGATCCGGCTGGCCAGATTTACAACGTCGCCGATGGCCGTGAGACGTTCGTGTCCAGCAAAACCCAATGTGCCGATGACGGCTTCGCCATAGTTGAGGCCGATACGAATATCGAAATCGATGCCATACATCGAGGCAAAGAACGGCTTCAGACGATCGACTGTGGCGAGGGTCTGAAGTGCGGCGTTCAAGGCGCGGAGCGGAGCGTCTGGCTGGTCGTCGATACCGAATATTGCCATGAGCCCATCGCCGATCAGTTTGTCTATGAAACCGCCATTCTGCTCGATGATGTCGCCGACCTGGGCGAAGTAGCGATTGAGCAGATACATCACGTCGTAGGGGGAAAGCCGCTCTGACAGCGCTGTGAAATCTACAATGTCGCTGAAGAAGACCGCAACATGCCTTGCTTCGCCGCAACGCGTCGCGGCAGAAGCGCCAAGCTGGCTGGTGATCATCATGTCGGTTTCGTCTAGCACCAGGCGTCGGACGCGAAGCTCGCCTTCCGGCCTGAGCTGACAGGCCAGCCGAACCTGATCGGCCAATCTCAACCGGTTCGCCATCAGGGTTTCGTCCGGATTCCGGTCCGGGCAAGCCTCAATGCCGTCGAGAACCCAAACGCGGCATGTCGAGCATTTCGCCCTGCCGCCGCATGCGTGGGCAAATGGCACGCCCGATCTGAGAGCAGCCTCGAGCAAGGTCTCATCCGCGGCCACGTCGAAATCCACTCTGTCGGGTAAAGCGGTTACTTTGGTCATATCACCGAACACAGGTCCGTCACGCTAACTGGCTGTCAGTGTAGCACCAATCGGCTCAGGCAATAGAATCGTGCAAAATTCGGGCACCGACGAAGCCGAAATGGTTTCGTTGCCGGGACCGGACCATAAGACCGCTTGCATCGGCAGCGACCGCTTGCTGAGCGGACAACGAGGGTTCATTATGATCACGGATCGAGTTGGTGACGTCGCAGAGCAGAATAAGGCTTAGTGGAGATGCGACAATCAGGCAGCAACGATGTACACCAGCAATCAGCGCGCGAAGCGGACCATCTCGCTCTAATTGTCGAACTTCCGTCAATGGCGCAGCCGCGACCTCTAGCACGATCACGGGCAAATGTCCGCTCTTGGTCGGAGGTAAGTTGAAAACGGCAGACGTGCGGCGCGTTGATGTCCGGCCGCTTCGAGCCAGCAAGCAGCGCCAAGAGTCGCCGTTCTCGAAAAGGCAAAACGAGAGGCCACTTCTGGCGCATCTCTTCTGCTCCCCTAACGAAAGATCGCGTGCACTTGCCGTCTAGCAGGTATCTCGGCAAGCCGAAGCTTCGCTGGGATATCAACCGCGTGCCTACTCGGTGACATGTGTCCCCACCGGGCCTGACAGGAAAGAAAATTCATCGGCTTCTTTGTGCGGCAACGATGATTGGGGGCTTGCGAGCGACGTAATTCTCGCGATCGGGGTAAGGCACCTCGACCCCGGCGTTCATCTTCGTCGACAGCCGCCGCATGCAACCTCTGCCGGCTTGGAACCGGCGGAAAAAGGAAACAATTCCCAGCACTTAAGTTACCACCGAGACGCTCGCCGAGGTCGGCTGCAAGACGCCGGGGAACGGCCCGATCCTGGCCGGGCGATGCCCGGACTGGAAGAGGTTGCTGTGGAGGTTGGCGATCCACTGCTTGCCTTCCGTCGTCAGCTCAAGATAGCGGATCGCGTCGCCGATATAGGGCTCGACCTGCAGCGTGAAGAAATCGGTGAAAATGGCGCCGAGATCAGCGGCGGTCTTGCAGCCGAGCTTTTCCACCATCCCGATCTCAGAGAACTCGGCAAACAGCGCCGGCAGCTTGCGGTGGTAGAAGGGATCAGCGAGCTGGCCGATCAGGTCCGCGGCCCTGACCAGCGCCGGTTCGGTGTTGGTGACCTGGTAGGCCGGATCGTTCGGCACCGGAAAGCGTGTCATCTCGATCGCCTCGACAATGCGCTCCTCGTTGATGAACATCGAGGAAGCAAAACGTTGGCGCGCATAGATCTTGGCGCGCTCGATATGATAGGGCGCAAGCACCGCGTCGGAGGCGCCGCGCGGTGGCGTATAGCGGTCGCCGACCTCGTTAATGACAAAGCTGTCCTCGGTGTCGCCCTGGCACACGCCGTGCACCATGCCAATGTCGTGGACAAGCAGCGCGCAGGTATAATGCAGCCAGTCATCGGGGGTCAGGGATTCCGAAAGCAGCCGGCCGCGGATGATCTGCTGGCCAGCGAGCGTGACCATCAGTGTATGCTCGATGTTGTGATAGAGCGCGTTCGAATTGCCGATGCGCTCCAGGACAAGGCGGGCCGCCCCGCCTATGTAGCTCGCATATTCCGAATTGCGATGCGAGAAATACTGGAGATAGAGTTCTGACAGATAGTCGCCGAGCCGGTCGGCCATGATGGAGATTGGATTGAGCATGACAATCGTTCCCGACCGCTTTGAAGCACGACAAGTCGCGCCGCGCGGCCCATCCTAGCACGGTTCGGGCGTGGATTTTATCTTAGGACCAAGACGAACACCGCGGGCACATCAGGGTATGTCGTGGTTAAGTGGCGAGCGCGGTGTCACGCCACTTAAGGTGATGGGCGTATGGCCACCGCTTGGAAGCCTTCGGATGAAGGGCAAAGTCGATGAGTTCGCGGATCATTAGGCGATCTGCGGTTTTTTGGTAATACAAATTGAAAATTGCGCCCTCATGTTTCACAACAGGTCGGTAGACCCAGGATGGTTTCGAAACGGGGGGGCGCCCATGGTCCTCAAGGCGAGAATTCGAAAAGACGTTCAACAATGACCCATCACGTACAAGATGCTCGAATTCTTATGTACAGCCACGACACGTTCGGGCTCGGCCACTTGCAGCGCTGCCGGACGATCGCGCATTCGCTGGTCGAGGATTTCCGCGGACTTCAGGTGCTTATCATTTCGGGTGCGCCTATCGCTGGCGCCTTCGACTACCGCGCCCGTGTCGACTTCGTGAAGATCCCCAGCGTCATCAAGTTGCGCAACGGCGAGTACACCTCGCTGGAAAAGGATATCGATCTGCATGAGACGCTAAGGATGCGCCAGTCGATCATCCGCCATACAGCCGAGACCTTCCGGCCGGATATCTTCATCGTCGACAAGGAACCGCTCGGCCTGCGCGGTGAGATTGAGGACACTCTGTCCTACCTCAAGACGCGGGGCACCACGCTGGTGCTTGGCCTGCGCGAGGTGATGGATGCGCCGCATCTGCTCGAAGCAGAATGGGCACGCAGGGATGTGATGCGCAAGATAGGCCTGTTCTACGACAAGGTCTGGGCCTATGGTCCGCCGGATTTCTACGATCCGTTGACCGGCTTGGATGTGCCGCCGGCCGTCAGGGCAAAGATGAGGTTCGTCGGTTTCCTGCAACGGAGCCTGCAGCGGAACGAGTTGCCCGGCCACCGGCCCGAGGGCGACTATATCCTGGTTACCACCGGCGGCGGAGGCGACGGCGCCGAACTGATCCACGACGTCATCGATGCCTATCAGCAGGATCCGAAATTGCAACACAGGGCGCTGATCGTGCTTGGGCCTTACATGCCGGCGCGCAAGCGCAACAAGCTGCTCAAGAAGGGGTCCAAGATCCCCTACATCAAGATCATCGAGTTCGACAACCGCATGGAAGACCTGATTGCCGGCGCCAAGGCGGTTGTGGCGATGGGCGGTTACAACACCTATTGCGAGATACTGTCTTTCGACAAGCCGGCGCTGATCGTGCCGCGCGTCGAGCCCCGCGAGGAACAACTGATCCGCGCTCGGCGCGCAGCCGAACTCGGCCTCATCGCGATGCTTTTGCCGGAAGAAGCCAAGGATTCCCAGCGGTTTGCCGATGCACTGATGGCACTGCCGGACTGGCCCCGCCCATCACAGAGCAATCCGCATCTGACGCTGGAAGGGCTGCCTCATATTTCCGAAATCGTCGCGGAACTGCTCGACCGGCGGGCCGGCCATCACCTGTCGGTTGTTGAAGGAATGAACTGACTTGCAAAATCGCAAGATCGTCGTGGTTCTGAAGGGCTATCCGCGGCTGTCGGAAACCTTTATCGCACAGGAACTGCTCGGTCTGGAGCGTGCGGGGTTCGACCTGATACTCTTCGCGCTCAGGCGGCCGACCGACGCAAAACGCCACCCCGTGCATGACGAGATCAAAGCGCCCGTCCATTATCTGCCGGAATATCTGCATGAAGAGCCTTTGCGCGTGCTTCGCTCGCTGTTTGCTTATCTGCTGCGGCCGGGCTTCTGGCGCGCGCTCGGATCGCTGGCTGCCGATATCCCCCGCGACTTTACGCGCAATCGCGCGCGCCGCTTCGGGCAGGCGCTCGTGCTGGCGGCCGAATGGCCGGAAGGCGCGGGATGGTTGCATGCACATTTCGCCCACACGCCGGCATCGGTGACGCGCTATGCCAGCCAGCTTCGTGGTCTGCCCTGGAGCTGCTCGGCCCATGCCAAGGACATCTGGACTTCGGCGGACTGGGATCTGGCTGGC
This sequence comes from Mesorhizobium sp. Root102, assembly GCF_001425625.1. GTDB lineage: Bacteria > Pseudomonadota > Alphaproteobacteria > Rhizobiales > Rhizobiaceae > Mesorhizobium. Next base: position 71,411 of record NZ_LMCP01000010.1, read on the forward strand.
AAGCTTTCTTCGGCGCGCTGGACGGTCACCTGCACGAAGACCGGCTTCGACCGTCTGAAAGAACTCGCTAACGGCAACTCGTCCGTGCATCTGAGCTACCATGGGCTCGACCTTCATCGCTTTGGCAGTTTCGGCGAGGCGCGAAAACAGCATGACGGCTCGGCGCCGGACGAGCCGGTTATCGTTCTGAGTGTCGGGCGCGCCGTTGAAAAGAAAGGTTTCGATACATTGCTGGAGGCCCTTGCCCTCTTGCCTGGCGATTTAGCGTGGCGTTTCGAGCATATCGGCGACGGCGAGGAACTGAAACGGCTCAAGGCGCTGGCGCAAAAGCTCGGACTTGATGGTCGCGTCTCTTGGAAAGGCGCGCTTGCGCACGAGGAGGTGCTTGAGCACTACCGCTGCGCCGACATCTTCGCCCTGGCCTGCAGGATCACCGCAAATGGCGACCGGGACGGCCTGCCGAATGTTCTGGTGGAGGCGGCCAGCCAGCGGCTTGCCTGCGTGTCGACCGATATTTCCGGCGTGCCGGAGCTTTTATCGCCGGATGAAACGGGGCTGCTGGTTCCGACGGAAAACCCAATTGCCCTGGCACAGGCGCTGGAGCGCCTGATCCGTGATCCCGTGCTGCGCGCCCGCCTCGGCGACGCCGCAGAGCGGCGCGTGCGGGGCAATTTCGATCATATGGCAAGCATTGGACAGCTCAAGGAACTGTTCGAGCGCGAGTGGCGGGCCGCCGATTGAAGCGGCTGCGCATTTTCTTCTATGTCCAGCACCTGCTCGGTATCGGCCATCTGGCGCGCGCCAGCCGCATTGCGGCGGCTCTGGTCGATGACGGGTTTGACGTAACCGTCGTAACCGGCGGAGCGCCGGTCGCGGGGTTTCCGGGACCGGGGGTAAAATCTGTAACCCTGCCACCTGTCACCTCCGGTAATGAAGGATTTTCCGGACTTGTCGACCTGCAGGGTAAACCCATCGACGATGATTTCAAGAAATCGCGTTCAGAGATGCTGCTCCAGGCATTTCGGGATTGCAGGCCTGATATCGTCATTGTCGAGGCGTTTCCATTTGGACGCCGGCAGATGCGTTTCGAACTCCTGCCGCTGATCGAGGCCATCGACGCGGCGTCGCCCAGGCCGCTGCTGGCGACGTCCGTCCGCGATATCCTTCAGGAGCGCCTCAAGCCGGGCCGAGACGAGGAAACGGTCGATCTCATCAACAGGCATTTCGACCTGGTCATGGTCCACGGCGACCCGGCTTTCGTAACCATCGACAAGACATTTCCACTGGCTGGGGCGATCAGAGCTGAGATCACCTACACAGGGCTCGTTGCCGCGCCGCCATCGCCCGCGGCTTCCGAGCGCTTCGACGTTCTGGTGTCGGTTGGCGGCGGGGCTGCCGGAAAGAGCCTTGTCAGATCCACCATCGCAGCGGCGCGGAATGCCAACAATGCTTGGAAATGGTGTTTGATCACCGGCCCAAACCTGCCCAAAGACGAGTTTGACGCGATCGCAGGCGATGCCACGCCGGGCCTGTCCATCTTCCGGTTCCGCGAGGATTTCGCCAGCCTGCTGACCGGCGCCCGCCTGTCAGTCTCGCAGGCGGGTTACAACACGGTCTGCGATGTCCTGCGCGCGGGTTGTCGCTCCCTGCTCGTGCCATTTGCAGCCGGCGGGGAAACCGAACAGACGTTTCGCGCCCTGATGCTCGAACAACTCGGTCTTGCAACGGTGCTGATGGAAAAGGACCTAACGCCGGAAGGTTTGGCGCAAGCGGTCGAACAGGCGCTTGGGGCACCGACACCATCCGCGCATCGTCTCGATCTAGAAGGTGCGCGTCACTCCGCGCAAATCCTGCGCGAGCGGTATCGAACATGGTCCCTAAAGATGGGGCCCCGTTTCGGAAAAGCTCATGATCAAACAGACGATGGATCTTAGAGCAATTCGAGCAAAAGTGTGAAGCGGCTTTCCGTCCGGAATTGCGTCAAAACAAACACTTAGAGCAGTTCAGCGCACCTACGAAGCGCTGAACTGCTCTAGTCTAGACAGTTCCAATCAGCATGAAGCGCGTATAATTTTTTGTCGGCAGTTCGCCGGAGAACCGCACCTCCCGCAGCGCGGCCATTGCTTCGAAGGCTGCGAGTGAAGCCACGCAGCTGATGTGTGTCGGCTCGCTGAAATAATCGTTCGATTGCAGCAGCACATTCGTGCCCCGCGGAAGCAGGGCAAGCCAGGCGCGCAGATCGGCTATGTGTTCGCAGCTCGTATTGACGACCAGGTCGGGACGCCCGGCCGCATAGTCGAGAGCGTACATATCTGCCGTCAACGCCAGGAATCGTTCGCCAGCTTCCCGGTTGAGGGTCAGCGCGACCGGCGCGACTTCGGGATCGATGTCGATGCTATCGACCGCCGCGATGTCGAAGCGGGCGTCGTTGAAAAGCATTGCCGGCAATACGCCGTACCATCCACCCAGAACCCATATGCGCCTGAACCGGCCGCCGCCGCTTTCGAACAGCTTGTCGAGCGCCCACATCTTGCAGGCGACCTGCTTGTGGTTGAAGGCGTTGGCGATATCGGCCGTCGGATGCTTGGCGACGACGCGCGCCAACCCTGCCACGAGAGGGCGGTTGACATAGGCAGCAATTCCTCGCGTGAGGTCCAGGGCTTGCTCGTGCCAGTCCGTGCCGGCATTGCGTGGTTGCGTGACATCCATCATAGTCGTCTTGTATGGCGGGATTTCGGGCGACACAATGCAATCTTGCCCCCCGCAAGGCTGTTTGATCCGCGGATATGACTATGCTGCTAGCCGCTTTGCCATTACCCGGTGCCGGAGAGAGCCGGCTGCATCTGTCCGGACCGTTGGCGTCCTCCGTGCACCGCAGCTTCGAGACTGTCGTTGGCGAAGAAGAAATTGCCGGTACGCCATTCGCCAGCAGGTGCTTTTACATCCTGCATCCTTCCAACTGAAGGGTCCACAGTCGCATATGGAACCCAGCCTAGCCCGCTATATCTGGACGCACACCAAGAAGCAGCAGCTCTGGATATTGATGATCGTCGTGCTTTCGATGATCCCGTATTTCATGTCCTTCGACCTGCCGAAGCTGATCGTCAACGGCCCGATCCAAGGTAGGGGCTTCGAGCAACCGGGCGCGACCCAGCCATTCATGAGGCTACACTATAACCTGCCGTTCATCGGCGAGGTCCTGGTCTTCTCCGGTTTTCAGCTCGGCCGCAAGGCGACGCTGTTTGCCCTGAGCCTTGTGTTCCTCTCGCTGGTCGTCGTCAACGGCCTGTTCAAATTCTACATCAACACCTACAAGGGCCGCCTCGGCGAACGCATGCTGCGGCGTATCCGCTTCAATCTGGTCGATCGTGTGCTGCGGTTTCCGCCGATTTACTTCAAGCGGGTGAAATCCGCCGAAGTGGCGACCATGGTGAAGGACGAGGTGGAGCCGCTGGGCGGCTTCATCGGCGATGCCTTCCTGCAGCCGGTGCTGCTCGGCGGTCAGGCGCTGACGGCCATGCTGTTCATCGTGGTCCAGAACGTCTGGCTCGGAATGATAGCGGCCGTGATCGTGGTGATCCAGATCGTGCTCATCCCGCGAATGCGGCGGCGGCTGATCGTGCTCGGGCGCGAACGGCAGTTGACGGCGCGCGCGCTTTCGGGCCGAGTTGGCGAAATCGTCGACGGCATCGGCGCGGTTCACGTCCACGATACATCAAACTACGAGCGCGCCGACATAGCTGCCCGGCTCGGGCGCATCTTCAAGATTCGCTTCGATCTCTACCAATGGAAATTCATGGTGAAGTTCCTGAACAATTTTCTCGCGCAGATCACGCCGTTTCTGTTTTACATGATCGGCGGATATCTGGCCATCCAGGGGCGGCTGGACGTCGGCCAGCTCGTGGCCGTGATCGGCGCCTACAAGGACCTGCCCGGACCGATGAAGGAACTGATCGACTGGGATCAGGATCGGCAGGATGTCCAGGTCAAATATCAGCAGGTCGTTGAACAGTTCACAGTCGAGGGTATCATCGCGCCGAAAATCGAGGCATTGACGATCGACGATCCCCCTCCGATTACCGACCCGCTGTCAGCGATCAGTCTCTCCATAGCAGACGATGGCGGTGCAGTGCTCCTCGACCGTATCTCCCTCCAGGTCAAGCCGGGTGAGACGGTGGCGCTGGTCGGGACCGCAACAGGTGGAGCGAACGCACTTGCAGAAGCCTTCGCGCGGCTGGTCTGGCCGACCAGCGGAAGGGTCGCTTCGGGCGCCGACGACCTGCTTGAACTCCCCGAAGCAGTGACCGGCCGGCGCATGTCCTATGCCTCGTCGGATGTTTTCCTGTTCCAGGCAAGCCTCCGCGATAACCTGCTCTACGGGTTGAAGCATGCGCCGCTGACATCGGTGACTTATGACGGTGCTGCGGCAGACCAGCGCGGCTGGGACATCGAGGAGGCGCGCCGGTCGGGCAATCCGGATCTTGATATCCACAGCGACTGGATCGACTATGCTTCCGCCGGCGCTACCGGCCCGTACGACCTCTTTGAAGCCGTGCGCCGGGTGCTCGACGCGGTTGTTCTGTCGCGCGACATTCTGGATCTTGGCTTGCGCTCTTCGGCAGACCTCACGCGCCACACGAAGCTTGCCGGGCGGATCGTCGAACTGCGTGCGGCGCTGCGAACCCGGCTGGAACACGAAGGGCTGAGCGGACTGGTGGTTCCTTTCGAACCGGGCGCCTACAACAAGGAAGCAACGATCGGTCAAAACCTGCTCTTCGGCGCTGCCGCCGGTCCCGAACTGGCCGACAGGGCTCTGGCGGCCAATCCCTATTTTGCTTCTGTGCTGAGGCAATCCGGCCTCGACCGCGCGCTCTACGAAATGGGTATGGAGATCGCGGAACAGGCGATCGAGCTGTTTGCCGACCTGCCGCCCGATCACCAGTTCTTCCAGCAGCTCGCCTTCATGAGCGCCGAGGAGATACCTGCCTACGAAACCTTGCTGCAACGGCTCAAGAACCGTCCCTACGAGGCAGTTTCGGAGAACGACCGCGCCATGATGGTCACCTTGAGCTTTGCCTATATCGAGCCACGCCACCGCTTCGGCCTGCTGAGCGACGAGCTGATGAGCAAGATCGTCGCCGCACGCAACCTGTTCTATGAAAACCTGCCGCCCGAGCTGCAAAATGCGGTCGAACGGTACGATCCTGCCAAATACATTGCCGCGGCTACCGTCATGGATAATGTCCTGTTCGGGCGTGTGGGCAACAACCATCCCGACGCGCCGGACCGCATACGCTCCATCGTCTATGACATTCTTGACGAACTGGGGCTCTATGCCGAACTTCTGAATGTCGGCCTGGACTTCAACGTCGGCTCCGGTGGCAGGCGGCTGACCAGTGGACAGCGACAGAAGCTCGATGTTGCCCGGGCCCTGCTCAAGCGCCCCGATTTTCTCATTCTCAACCGGCCGCTGGAGGCGCTAGACCAGCGTATGCAGGACAAAGTGCTGCGAAACGTGCTCGAGGAAGCCAGACGCGACGGCCATTCGCCGGCAATTGTGTGGGTCGTGACGAATCCGGCAATGGGGATGATGTTCGATCGCGTTGTCGTCTTCGACTCGGGTCGTTTGGTGGAAGACGGAACACACGAGACACTTTTGGCAGGGAACGGTATCTTCAAGGAACTTCTGTCATAGTCTGGCAAACGCGAATTTAGGAAGGTTTGCGACAATGCTGCTCAAGGATGAAGTTGGAATGCTGCAACGCGTTCCCTTGTTCTCTGGCATTGAGCCGGCAAAGCTCAAGCTGCTTGCGTTCACATCCGATCGCGTGAGCTACAGCGCCGGCGAGATTCTTTTCCGGCAGGGCGACGAGGCAGACGCCGCCTATGTCATCCTTTCCGGCAGGGCGGATATTCTGGTCGATTCCGACAGCGGGCCGATAAAAGTTGCCGAACTGCTGCCAAATTCGATTGTTGGCGAGATCGCCATATTGTGCAACAGCTCCCGCACTGCCACCGTCAGAGCGACAAGTTCACTGGAAGCCCTGAGAATCCGCAAGGATCATTTCCTGAGGCTTATGAAGGAGTTTCCGGAAATGACCATCGAGATATTGCGGGTTCTTGCCGATCGCCTAAGCCATACAACCGCGGATCTGATCGACGCACGAAGCGCCAGATAACGAATGACGCTCAATCCTCGCCGTCGTGACGGCACTGGCCTCTTGCTGAGAACGTCACCCGGAGAAACCTGTCTCGCCTCTTTGTTTTGACGCAATTCCCCAGGGAAAGCGTTACGCGCTTTTCCTGGGAAAACCGGTTCACCCTTTTCCTGGAATTGCCCTGGCGGCAGTTCTTTGGCTACGATGGGCGAAGGGGACTGCGAAGGGTTTGCATGGACGACGACGTTTTCCTGGTCAGGTTTTGGGGCGTGCGCGGCAGCATTGCGGTATCGGGCCCAGAATTCTCGCGCTATGGCGGCAACACGATCTGCATTGAGATGCGATGCGGCAAGCACACGCTTCTGTTCGACGCGGGCTCTGGCCTACGGTCAGCCGGCCGGGCGCTTCGGGCGTCGGGCGTGACCGATTTCGACCTGCTTTTCACCCATTGCCATTATGATCACATCATAGGGCTGCCGTTTTTTGCGCCGATCTATGATCGGAGCGTCAAGGTTACCCTTTGGTCCGGGCATCTTGCAGGACGCATGACGACTCGGCAGATGGTCGACGAGTTCATGCGGCCGCCGTGGTTTCCGGTGAAACTGGATATCTGCAAGGCAAGCCTCGACTTCCGTGATTTCGTATCCGGAGACGTGCTTCGGCCACGCGAAGGGGTGGTAGTCCGAACCGGCAGTCTTATCCATCCGGGCGGCTGCATAGGCTACCGGGTGGAGTGGGGCGGCCGTGTCGTGGCAGTGATCACAGACACCGAGCACGAGCCGGGCAAACTCGATCAGGCGGTGCTTGGCCTGATCGAAGATGCCGACCTCGTCATTTACGACTGCACTTACACCGAGGAGGAAATGGAACGCCACCGCGGTGACGGGCACTCGACATGGCACCACGGCGTCAAGCTCTGTGAGGCGGCCGGTGCGCGGGGGCTTGCGCTGTTTCACCACGATCCGACACGCACCGACGAGCAACTGGACGAGATCGAGAAACTGGCCAAAGACAGGTTTGCCGGCGCTTTTGCCGCGCGGGATGGCCAGACGCTCAAATTTCCAGTCTCATTGCACAAAAAGCGCTGAGCTATTTTCCTCTCCTGGCGCTGCGCCCGATCAATGTCCTGATCGGGCGCCATGCGCAGGGTTCAGTCCGCGCTGTGACTGCGAACAGCCGTTCGAGGAAAAGCCAGGCCGATTCATCATGTACGAGATGATGCGTGAGCAGGCCGACCGGTTCGTCGTCGAATGCATGCTGCAAGTGCGCGATGATAGCCTGGACCAATAGGCCATGATCGCGGCAGCCGCGCGTGCCATGCCAATCCATGATGTCGACATTGCTGTTGATCACCGCCAATGAAGCCGGCTTCGGCGGTCCATAGACCGACAATGCCGCAAATCCTATCGATCCAAGGTCGGATACCACGGCGGCGTCGATCCTGTTCCAGGGCGGCACCAGCATCGGAACGGCACGCGCGCCGTGCAGTCCGGTTATGTGCGACAGTCCGCCAGCCAGATCGTCGAGCACCACCTTGCGTGGCCGATGCGCGCCGAGTTCCTGCTTTTTCTGGTCCTCGGGCGCATGATTTCGGTGCGCCCAGCCATGGATGGCGACCGTGGCATGCGGCGCCGTGCCAAGCCGGACGACAAGCTTCTCGTCGGTCTCGGCCGGAATGACGGCCAGAGTGACAGGAACCGCGAATTCACCGGTGAGGTCGAGCAGCCGATCAAGCGCAGGCGTCGGATCCACGGCGTCATCGTCGCGCAGCCAGAATTCTGCCTTGCGGCCCGCCCGTTGCCGGCGCGCCAGTTCTTCCACCAAGGGCTGCCAGATCGGATCGGTTGTCATGAGACCGGGATCTTCTTGAGAAGTTCGGCCAGACGCGCCGCTGCACAACCGATGGAACGTTCTTCGAGAACGAAACGTCTGGCTTCTGCGGCCATCATGGTTCTTTCGTCGTTTCGGGCCAGAAGCCTTTCAATGGAGGAAGCGAACGCCGCGCCATCGCCCGGCGGGGTCAGAAACCCGGTCCGGCCATCCCGCACGACCTCCGGTACGCCGGCAATGTCCTGAGCCACCACCGGAAGGCCGGCGGCCTGTGCTTCAAGATAGGCAACGCCATAGGCCTCGCCGTAACCCGGCCAGACGTAGATTCCCCCAGTGTAGAGGACATCCGGCACGGCGGCCGGCTCGATCGCGCCAAGCCATTCGATACGGTCGGCGGGCAAGCCGGCGAATTGCGCTTTGACCTCGTCACGGGCAGGCCCGTCGCCGACGACCGACATGGTCCAGGGCAGATGGCCGATCGCGCCGAGCGCTTGCGCCAGCATGCGATAGCTTTCGACTTTGTCACCCGGGCGCATCATGGCGACGGTTATGAGGCGCGTCGGACAACCCCCTGCCGGCATTTCGCGGAATGCCGAGGTGTCGATGAAGGGCAAAAGCATGCCGAAAGCGGCGTCGGGAATCGCATCTGTCAGCCCCTGGCGATCCCTTTGGGTGAAGCAGATGTTCAGCGCCGCCTGTTCGATGGCTCGCGCCACCAACGCTTGGCTATCGGCCCACAATCCGGCGTTGCGTCGCTTGGAATAGGAGGCTTCCGCTGTCACATAGGGGACAGCAAAGGCCGACGCCAGTTCGGGTCCGATCAAGTCGGGCGCCTTGTAATAGGGATGGTAGGTGAACCAGAGATCGGGCTTGCCGTCACGATCCCAAAGCCTGGTCAGCCGCGCGGCTTCCTCTCGGGCCTCGATCTTGAGCGCATCGAAACTTTTCGACTCCGGCTGGCGTAGATAGAAGCGCAACTCAGATGCCAGTTCGACGCTATGCCCTCCGTGCTCGAGCGCCTTGACCAGCATCCGTGCCATCTGGCGGTCGCCGGAGACGACCGGATGATTGGGTGACTTCAGCGGCGCGTAAAAGGCAATTCGCATCGCGCGACCCTATCATCGGAAAGCCTGCGCAAGTCAATTTCGAAGCACGATCGACTTCACCTTCAAGCGTTGGAATGTGCTATCTAATGCTCATGGAAACAGCTGTCGCGTCCGACCCGTTTGTCGCTTCGTTGCCGGTCTTCGCAAAGTTCGAAAGCGTTGCCGATATCGACAATTATCGGCCTCTCCCCGATGGCTGGGCGCTGGCCACCGCCGACATCGTCGGCTCGACCAAGGCGATCGAGGCGGGGCGCTATAAAACCGTCAATATGGCCGGCGCCAGCGTCATTTCGGCGCTCCTCAATGCGCTGGGCCGGCAAGATCTTCCCTATGTGTTCGGCGGCGACGGCGCACTCGTGGCGTTTCCCGGCTCAGCGTTGGAGATCGCCCGCAACGCGCTGGCTTCTGTCCAGAGATGGGTGGCGGATGAACTGGATCTGACCTTGCGTGCGGCAATCGTGCCGATAAAGGACATAAGGGCGCAAGGCTTCGATGTTCGCGTGGCGAGGTTCCAGGCCTCCAAAGCGGCGTTCTATGCCATGTTCGCAGGCGGTGGCGGCAGTTGGGCGGAAGCCGAGATGAAAGCAGGGCGCTACCGCATCGATCCTGCGCCGGCCGGCGCGCGGCCGGATCTGACCGGCCTCTCCTGCCGCTGGAACCCAATCGATGCCCGGCACGGCGAAATCGTCTCGATCATAGCCATACCGGGGGCTTCGCGAGACTTGCGCGGTTTTCAGTTTCTGGCTTCCGACATCATCGCCCTTGCCGGTAGGCAGGAGCGCGATGGCCACCCGGTGCCGGTGGACGGGCCGGCCTACAGTCTGCTGCCCGCCGGCCTCGATGTCGAGGCGCGGGCCACGGCGCCGCCAGGGTGGCGGTGGCTGGCGAAGCTGTGGGTGATGTTCCTGATGACGCTTACGGCTGTCGCCGACAGATTTGGCTGGACGATCGGCCGTTTCGATCCGAAGGTCTACAAACGCGAGGTGGCCAGCAATTCGGATTTCCGGAAGTTCGACGACGGCTTGAAGATGACCATCGACGTTGACGCGGATGTCTTACAACGGATCGAGAACCGGCTGAAACAGGCGGAAGAGGCGGGAATTTGCAGCTATGGCCTGCACCGCCAGAAGTCGGCCTTGATGACCTGCCTTGTCATCTCGCCGCTGCAGCCCGATCACGTTCATTTCATCGATGGCGCCGATGGCGGCTATGCGATGGCTGCCGCCAGCCTGAAGGCGAAGGTGCCGGTCCAATGACGGCTTGCGGAAATCGACTTTCCGCAATATGCCTCGGCCACGGTTCTTGGGACCAGGTGAGCCTCACCATGGAGCGGATAGTCTGTCCGAATTGACGGGAAAGCAGATTTTTGGACGCCTCACGATCGACATATGACCGTCTTTTGAACCGGATTTCGACGCGCGCCGCGCAAGTCGGCGTGATCGGATTGGGCTATGTCGGGTTGCCGCTGTCGGTTGCGATCGCACGCGCCGGCTTTCCGGTTTCCGGCTTCGACATCGAAGTCCAGAAGGTTGAGAGCCTGAACAACGGCCAATCCTACATCGAGGCAGTGACGTCGACGGCCCTTGCCGGCCATGTGGCGAGCGGACGATTCCGCGCCACCGCGGATTTTGCCGAACTGGCCGTCTGCGATGTCATCATCATCTGCGTTCCGACGCCGCTGACGAAACACCGTGAGCCCGACCTCTCCTTTGTCAGGAACACGGCAGCCACCACCGCCAAGCACCTGCGTCTCGGCCAGCTGATCGTGCTGGAATCGACCACCTATCCTGGCACCACCGATGATGTGATCAAGCCCATACTGGAAGAAACCGGCTTGCAATCGACGGTAGACTTCTACCTCGGCTTCTCACCCGAACGCGAGGATCCCGGCAATCGCAGCTTTGAAGTCGCGACGATCCCCAAGGTCGTGGCAGGCGACGGCATCGAAGCAGCGACGCTCGTGCAGGCTTTCTACCAAAGCGTGGTCGAGACCGTCGTTCCGGTTTCCAGCACGGCGACCGCCGAGGCGGTCAAGCTGACCGAGAACATCTTCCGCTCGGTCAACATAGCCCTCGTCAACGAGTTGAAGGTCGTGCTCGGTGCGATGGGCATCGACATCTGGGAGGTGATCGAGGCGGCAAAGAGCAAGCCCTTCGGCTACATGCCTTTCTATCCTGGTCCCGGGCTTGGCGGGCACTGCGTTCCGATCGATCCCTTCTACCTGACGTGGAAGGCGCGCGAATACGAACTGCCGACCCGCTTCATAGAGCTGGCGGCAGAGATCAACACGGCGATGCCGCGTCATGTGGTCGATGAACTGGCGAAGGCGCTGGACCGGCGCTGCGGCAAGGCGCTCAGCCGCTCGCGCATTCTCATCATCGGGCTCGCCTATAAGAAGAATGTGCCCGACATCCGCGAAAGCCCCTCATTGCGACTCATCGAACTCATCGAGGAGTGGGGCGGCAAGGCGGAATTCCACGATCCGCATGTCACCGAGATCCCGACCACGCGCGAGCATATGGCGATTAAGGGGCGTCGCTCGGTCGAATTGACCGAGGCGGCCTTGAAGGATTTCGATGCTGTCGTCGTGGCAACCGACCACGACGCGATCGACTATCAGGCGATCGCCGATCACGCTCCTCTGATCGTCGACACACGCAATGTTTTTGGCCGCCTCGGGCTGGCCCGAGAGACGGTGGTGAAGGCCTGACGGTGTCTGAGACGGCGAATTCTTTGCCCGATGTCAGGATCGGGATTGCACTCCACCGGCTGCCTCGCCACATAGCGTCCCAGGTGATAGATGCAATTTACGCCTGCTTCCTTCCTGCAAGGACAGTCATTCGGGAAATTCTTCGCCGGCTTTTGTCGCCGAAGCCGGCTTCACTGACTTCGATTGTGTGGCGGATCAAAGGAGATGGCTCGTCTTCGACGGGTTCGAGATAGCATGAGCACAGCGCAAGCAGAAATTTCCACCATTCTCATGGATAAGGTTGCCGACTGGCTGACGCAATCGGCGCTGGCGGGCAACGACCTGGAAACATTGGTAAAGGGCTTTTGTGAACGGCTGGCTGCTGCCGGCCTGCCGCTGAAGCGGGTGCATTTGAGTTTTTCGATGCTTCATCCGCTTTATGACGCGCTTGGCTTCACCTGGCTTCGCGGCCAGGGCCTGGAAGTGGAGGGCTTCCGCAGCGAGAACGGCGTTCATTCCGACAGATTCCTGACCAGCCCATACTACCATCTGCTCAGCAACAAGCTCGACCACCTGCGGCGACGGCTCGACCCGTCGGTGCGGTCGGAGTTTCCTGTTTTCGATGACCTCGGGCGTATGGGCGTCACCGATTACATGGCTTTCGTGCATCCCTTCAACGGCGATACCAGTCAGGGCATGATGGGGTCCTGGTCGACCGACAGTGCTTCAGGCTTCAGCGACGGCATGATTTCGGCGCTATTGCGTATCCAGAACTATCTCGCTATCGCAACCAAGATGGCGGTGCTCACCAAGCTCGCCGACAACATGATGACCACTTATCTTGGCGGCGACGCCGGCAGGCGCGTGCTGGATGGTCAGATCAAGCGCGGCGAGGGGGACACAATCCGGGCCGCACTGGTCATGGGCGATATGCGCGGATCGACAAGGCTTGCCGAAACCTCCGGTCGCGAAATCTATATCGATACGCTGAACCAGTTTTTCGATGCCATTGCTGCACCTTTCAATCGCAAAGGCGGGCAGATTATGAGTTTCCTGGGTGATGGCTTCATTGCCGTCTACCCCTGCGAAAGGCATCGCTCGCAGTCCGAGATCGCCTGCCAGGCTGCTCTTGCGGCAGCGCACAAGGCCAGCGCGCGCATGATGGAGCTCAATCTGCGCAGAAAGGAGCAGGGGTTGGGCGACATAAAATTTGGTATTGGCCTGCATGTCGGCAATGTGATGTTCGGCAATGTCGGGCTTACCGACCGGCTGACATTCTCTGTCTTCGGCTCGGCTGTAAACGAGGTCCAGCGTCTCCAGACCCTGACCAAGAAATATCCGCACAGCGTTCTCGCCAGCAAGGACTTCGCCAGCTATTGCGGCGCCAACAGCTGGCTGACGCTCGGCACGGAGGAACTGGCGGGTATCAAGCAGAAGCTGACGGTGCTTTCACCCGATCTGTCGGGTGCTCTCGCACTCGATGAAGACGCTGCGCCGATTCACGACCGGATATCGGACGCCGAGCAGGTCATGCTGCTTCATCGCGATGCCGCGCGGCTGTCGGCGAGCGACCGGAGGAAGCTCCAGTAACCGACACGATCCGTTCCGAACGCCTGTATGCAGTCCGGTCACCGGTTCCGTCGCGGAATTCGTTTCGAATCCAAGTTGCTCTGGGCTGGCAATGCGCTAGTCTTGCTTTTTGGGTCTGCCGCCCGGCAGACTGCCAGAGTGGGGCTGGTGTTAGAATGAATTCGGGCGTCGATCTGCTGCGGATAGAGGATCTTGGCATCTCTTTTGCCATTATCGGGGGACCGTTGCATGCCGTCAGGCGTGCAAATCTTCGCGTCCTTCCCGGCAAGGTTACCGCGCTGGTGGGCGAGTCCGGTTCCGGAAAATCGGTTCTCAGCCAGGCAGTAATGGGCATTTTGCCGAACACAGCCCATGTTCGCGGCCGTATCCTGTTTTCCGATCCAGAAAAGCCCGGCACCACGCAGGATATCCTGCAGATGCCGCGTGACGGAGCCGAAATCCGGGCATTGAGAGGCAGCCGCATCGGCAAGATCTTTCAGGAGCCGATGACATCGCTGTCGCCGCTGCACACGATCGGCAACCAGGTCAGCGAATCCCTGCAGATTCATACGCCCATGGCTCGGGCGGAGCGCAAGGCGCGGACCGAGGAAATGCTCGGTCTTGTCGGCTTTCCCAATCCCAAGCGCGCCTATGACATGTATCCCTTTGAACTTTCGGGAGGATTGCGGCAACGCGCCATGATCGCAATGGCGCTTATCTGCCGGCCTGCATTGTTGATCGCCGACGAGCCGACGACGGCGTTGGACGTCACCATCCAGGCGCAAATCCTGCAATTGCTGCGGGGGCTTCAGACCAAGCTGAACATGGCGATGCTGCTGATCACGCACGACCTCGGCGTGGTCGCCAATGTCGCCGACGAGGTGGTGGTCATGTACCATGGCGAGATCATGGAAATGGGGCCCGTCGAGGCGATATTCCGCCGGCCGGGCCACCCTTACCTGAAGGGCCTGATGGCAGCCGTTCCGCATTTCGACCTGAAGCCTGGTGAAAGGCTAAAGGCGCTCCGCGAGGTGCCGGTGAATGTCGGGAACCTGCTCGGCAAGCAGACTGCGCCGGTATCGAAGGGGCCGGACGACATCCTGCTGTCGGTGAGGGATCTGACAAAGACCTTCACCATCCGCAAGTCCGGATGGTTCAGCGGGGGGCATCAAACCTCTGTTCGCGCCGTGGACGGCGTGAGCTTCGACATCAGGCGTGGTGAGTGTCTGGGTCTGGTCGGCGAAAGCGGCTGTGGCAAAACCACTGTCAGCAAGATACTCATGCGGGCCATCACCCCCAGCGGCGGTTCCGTGATCTTCAACGGCCGCGATGGACCGACCGACGTCCTGGGCGCCGAGGGAGACGCCCTGCGCATGCTGCGCGCGAAAATCCAGATGGTCTTCCAGGACCCGGTTTCGTCGCTTTCACCTCGCATGACGGTGGAGAACATCTTGAGCGAGCCGCTGGAGATCCATCAACGTGGCAATGCCGCGTCCCGACTCGCCACGGTCAAGAGCCTGATGCAGGCAATCGGGCTCGATCCGCGCTTCATAAAGCGCTATCCGCACAGTTTCTCCGGCGGGCAACGTCAGCGTATCGGCATCGCGCGTGCGTTGGCGCTGGGGCCCGAACTCCTGATCTGCGACGAGCCGGTTTCGGCGCTCGATGTCTCTGTCCAGGCGCAGATCCTGAATCTTCTGAAGGACTTGCAGAAGGAACTGGGCCTGACCTACCTGTTCATATCCCACAATCTCGCGGTGGTGGACTACATGGCAGACCGCATCGCGGTGATGTGCGGCGGGCGTATCGTGGAGCTGGCGCCGCGCGAAATTCTGCTCAGGAAACCGATCCACCCCTACACGCGCTCGCTGGTCGCCGCAGTGCCTTTCCCCGATCTCGACAGGCCGATGGATTTCAAGACGCTGAAGCTCAGCGGCGCTTCCGACACCAGCGCATGGGGACCGCAATTCCGCGACGAGGGCGACGAGGATATGCTGTCGCCGCTCGATCTTGGCGGCGGCCACCTCGTGCTGGCCCGACGTTCGGCCGATGTCAGCGAGCTACGCCCTTGATCAGCCGGCGCACCGTCCTTGGGCTCATGACTTCGGTGTTTCTGCCGGGCACGTTGCACGCAGGCGATCTGGAGCCGGAATTTCTTCAGCCGCGGCTGAAGGCACTGGCGCTGCCGGCACTCGCCGAACGCCTGCCCAAGAGCCCGCGCGTGGTGAATCTCGCCGCGATGGGCCGACAGCCCGGCCAGTATGGCGGCACGCTGCGGACGATCATCGGCAGCCAAAAGGACATCCGGCTGATGACGATCTATGGGTATGCTCGCCTGGTCGGCTATGACGAAAAGCTTAACATGCACCCCGACATTCTCGAAGGTTTCGACGTAGCGGATGATCGCGTCTTCACCTTCAAGATACGGGAAGGGCACAAATGGTCTGACGGCAGCCTGCTGACGTCGGAGGATTTTCGCTATTGCTGGGAAGATGTCTGGCTAAACGAAGAGCTTTCGCAGGGCGGGCTCCCCCCGGTCCTGATGGCGGACGGCAAGCCGCCGCGCTTCGAGATCGTCGATCCGTTGACGGTCCGCTATAGTTGGGAGGCGCCAAATCCCGACTTCCTGCCCAAGCTCGCTGCCGCCTCGCCGCTATCGCTTGTTCTGCCGGCCGCCTATCTCAAGCAGTTCCACAAGAAATACCAGGATCCATTCCGGCTCGGAGGCCTAATGAAGGAGAACCGGGTCCAGAAATGGACGCTCCTGCATATCCGCATGTCGCGGCAGTATCGCCCGGAGAACCCGGATCTGCCCACGCTTGATCCCTGGCAGAACCGGACCAAGCCGCCGGCCGAGCAGTTCATCTTCGAGCGAAACCCATTCTTTCATAGAATAGACGAGAATGGGCGGCAACTGCCCTATGTCGACCGGATTGTCATGAATGTCAGCTCGTCGGCGATCATTTCCGCCAAGACCGGTGCGGGCGAGAGCGACCTGCAATGCATGGGAATTGACTTTACCGACTACTCCTTCCTGAAGGATGCGGAGAAGCGCTACCCGGTGAAGATTCATCTGTGGAAACGCACACAGGGTTCGCGGTTAGCGCTGCTGCCCAATCTGAATTGTGCCGACCAGGTGTGGCGTGGCCTTTTTCGTGACGTGCGCGTGCGCCGCGCACTTTCGCTCGCTGTGGACAGGCGCGAGATCAACATGGCCGTGTTCTACGGATTGGCCCAGGAAAGTGCCGATACGGTCCTGCCGGAGAGCCCGCTCTACCGGCCGGAATTCGCGAAAGCCTGGGTGACCCATGATCCCGACCAGGCCAATGCCCTGCTCGACGAGGTCGGGCTTCAGGCGCGTGACGATGACGGCCTGCGGATCCTTGCCGATGGACGCCCGGCGCAGATCATCGTGGAAACGGCCGGCGAAAGCACGCTGGAAACCGACGCGCTCGAACTCATCACCGATCACTGGCGCAAGATCGGCGTCGCCCTGTTCATCCGGACTTCGCAGCGCGACATCTTCCGCAGCCGCGCGCTTGGTGGCCAGATCATGATGTCGATGTGGTCGGGCATCGACAATGGCGTGCCGACCGCCGACATGAACCCGAGCCAGTTGGCCCCCACCATCGACGATCAGCTGCAATGGCCGCTCTGGGGTGCTCACTACCTGTCTCATGGCAAGATGGGTGAGGCGCCCGATCTTCCTGAAGTGGTCGAGTTGATGGCTTTGCTCAAACGCTGGAACGCATCGACCGAAGCGACGGAGCGCGCCGAAATCTGGAATTCGATGCTGTCGATCTACACCGATCAGGTGTTTTCCATCGGCACGGTGAACGGAACGTATCAGCCGGTTCTGGCGTCCTCGCGGCTGCGCAATCTGCCTGACAAGGCGCTCTACGGCTTCGACCCGACTGCCTATTTCGGTGTCTACATGCCGGATACATTCTGGCTTGGAGAGTCCTGAGCGTGCTTCGATATATCGTCTGGCGCATTACCGTGATGGTTCCAACGCTGCTGGTCATATCAGCGCTGGTGTTCACGATCATCGAACTTCCCCCCGGCGACTATTTCGACAGTTATGTCGCCGAGCTTCGGGCTCAGGGCGAAGGGGTGGATTCCGATCGCATCGAGATGATGCGCAAGGAATATGGTTTCGACAAGCCGCCGATCATTCGCTACTTCTACTGGGTCGGCGGGATGCTGCACGGCGATTTCGGCTATTCCTTCGAATATGAGCTGCCGGTTCGCGACGTCGTCGGGGACCGAATGTGGCTAACCGTGCTGGTTTCCTTCGTCACGATCATCTTCACCTGGCTCATCGCCTTTCCGATCGGCATGTACTCCGCGACGCATCAATACAGTTGGGGCGATTACGGCCTGACTTTCTTAGGCCTCCTGGGCCTTGCCATTCCGAACTTCATGCTGGCGCTGATCCTCATGTATTTCGCCAACATCTGGTTCGGCACGTCCATCGGCCATCTCATGGACCCGCAATATCTCAGTGAGCCGATGAGCTGGGCCAAGGCGAAGTCGATCCTCGCCCATCTCTGGATCCCGGTCTTGATCATCGGCACCGGGGGCACGGCAAGCATGATCCGGCGGCTGCGCGCCAATCTGCTCGATGAGCTGCACAAGCAATATGTGGTGACCGCGCGCGCCAAAGGCCTTCATCCATTCAAGACGCTGGTCAAATATCCGCTGCGCATGGCGCTCAATTTCTTTATTTCCGACATCGGCTCCATCCTGCCGGCCATCATCTCCGGCGCCGAAATCACGGCGATCGTGCTGTCTTTGGAAACGACCGGGCCGATGCTGATCACGGCGTTGCAGAGCCAGGACATGTATCTGGCGGGGTCGTTCCTGATGTTCCTCGCCTTCCTGACAGTCATTGGTGTCCTGATTTCCGACCTGGCGCTGGCGGTGCTTGATCCACGAATTCGTTTGCAGGGCGGCAGCACCAAATGATGACGGATTCGCCGCTCCCCGCTCCAGGTGCTCCACTAGAACACTACATTTCCAGCGCGCCCTTTGACCTGCAGTCGGTCGAGGCGATGACGGTGGAGCAGTCGAAGGTCTTTCAGGCGTCGCAGTTGCGGCTGATGTGGTGGAAATTCCGCATGCACCGGCTTGCCCTTGTATCCGGCATATTCCTGGTAGTGCTTTATTCCGGGATACTGATCTGCGAGTTCCTGGCGCCCTACAATCTGCACACGCGCAACATGGACTACATCTATTCGCCGCCGCAGCAGGTGCACCTGTTCCACAACGGCGAGTTCGTCGGGCCGTTCGTCTATGGCCGCCAGATGACGCTGGACATGGACACGCTCAAGCGGAACTACATCGACAACCAGGACGATGTTCAGCGGCTCCGTTTCTTCTGCAAGGGCGACAGTTACCGGTTCTGGGGCCTGATCGAAGGTGACAGGCATTTTGTCTGCCCTGCCGAAAACGGCCAGCTCTTTCTGGCCGGCACCGACAGGCTGGGGCGCGACGTGCTCTCGCGCATGATCTATGGCGCACGCATTTCACTGACAATCGGCCTCGTCGGCATCAGTTTCAGCTTCCTGCTCGGCATCGTCATCGGCGGACTGGCCGGTTATCACGGCGGTATCTTCGACCTGATCGTTCAACGAATAATCGAAGTTCTGCAATCGATTCCCAGCATTCCGCTATGGCTGGCCCTGGCGGCGATCATGCCGATAACCTGGAGTCCGATTCTGATCTATTTCGGCATCACCGTCATCCTCGGAGTGCTCGACTGGACCGGACTGGCGCGGGCCGTGCGTTCGAAGCTTCTGGCCTTGCGCGAGGAGGATTACGTTCTGGCCGCGCAGTTAATGGGCGCCGGGAGCAGCCGCATCATCGGGCGGCACCTCATTCCCGGCTTCATGTCGCATCTAATCGCGACGGCGACGCTCTCCATTCCCGGCATGATCCTGGGCGAGACGGCGCTGAGCTTCCTCGGGCTCGGGCTGAGGGCGCCGATAACCAGCTGGGGCATCCTGCTCACCGAGGCGCGTAGCGTCAACGTGATCGCATTCTATCCATGGCTGCTTTTGCCGATGCTCCCTGTCATTCTCGTCATCATGGCGTTCAACTTCCTCGGCGACGGCTTGCGGGACGCCGCAGACCCCTACAAGTGAGATCGCTGTTCCGCCGCGCGCCGTGCCGCCGTGCTCATCGGCTGCCGGTTCGATTATCGCAGTGTTCATTGTTCGCCTCTATACGCGGCAAGACTTTCGATCGGGGTCGGGGCATCGCCGACTGGGTTCAGGACGAATAATCGCATATGAGCCGCCTCGACAGTTTCATCCGCAGGATGACCGCACAGCGCGACATTCTCGATCTTGTCTGCGCCGAGGTGGCGAAGATGGAGGGGCCTGTGGTCGAGCTCGGCCTTGGTAATGGCCGGACGTTCCACCATCTGCGCGAGCGCCTGCCCGGACGCCGGATCGTGGCGTTCGACCGCGCACTTGCCGCACACGCCAGCTCAATTCCCGAAGCTGAAAACCTCGTGCTCGGCGAAATACGCGAGACGGCGAAGAGGTTCATTGGGATCGACGCCGCTCTTGTTCATGCCGACATCGGCACCGGCTATGAAGATCGCGATGCAGTGACCGCTACCTGGCTTCCCGATCTGATCGCGCGCCTGCTTCGCGTCGGCGGCATCGCGGTCAGCGGCACGCCGCTCGATCACCCGCAGTTGCAGCGCCTCCCGCCGCCGCCTTCTGTGCCCGCCGATCGGTATTTTATCTGCAGGCGCGTTTGAGGGGCGAAGGCGACCCAATCCTTCAGGGGCCAAAACCCTCAGGGGATCGTATACACCGCTATCTCCCGCTCAATGCCGCGCAGCGAGACCTCGTGGGGCACGGGCGTCAGCGCGTTTCTGTGCAACAGATCGGCGGTGAGATTGTCGTCGACCACCGCACGCGTGGCGAAGATCGCCTGAGCGTTGGCAAGGTTCTGGACCCGCGATGCAATGTTGACCGTCTGGCCGAAATAGTCCTGCCGCTCGTTCATGGACACGGCAATGCAGGGGCCGGCATGAACTCCGATCTTGAGCAGCAGATCCTCGCGCCCGCTTTTGTCATTGAGCGCACGCATGGCATCGCGCATCCTGAGGGCCGCGGCAATCGCACGATCAGGCGTCGCGAAGGTGGCCATCACCGCATCCCCGATCGTCTTCACAACCGCGCCTGCCTCCGCCGCGACGATCTCGTGCAGAACCTGGAAGTGCTCGCGCACGAGATCGAAGGCTGAAAGATCGCCCACCCGCTCGTAGAGCTCGGTCGATCCGCGCAGGTCGGTGAACAGGAAGGTCAGGCTGGTGATCTTCAGTCGTTGGTTGATGTCGAGCGTATCCGTGCGATAGAGATCGCGGAACGTCTGGTTGGTGAGCAGGCGCTTGGCGGTCACGAAGGGCCGGCGCTTGCCGAGGAAATCATGCAATGCATGGCCGGCGATGAAGACCGCCGGAAGCACGCGGGTGTCGGTCCTGTTTTCCAGCGAAATGCGCAACGGGCCGGGTTGCATCTCCAGCGTCTGGTTCTGGACATGGTCGCGGTCGAAGACCAGTGAGAGGCTTCGTCGCTCTGTCACCGGCTCCCCCTTCACGTCGATGAACTGCGCCGAATGGGTGACCGGCTCGAAGACGATGACGAATTGGGACGGGAGCTGTATGTGCAGAACCGCCTTTTCACCGGGCGCAAGCTCGAGATCCTCCAGCGAGAACGATTCCATCTGTTTGGCCAGATCGTCTTCCGGAAGATCGGCGCCGGACCCCCAGTAGATCTGCCGGTAATATTCCGCCAACGGCAGTTCATGTGGACTGTGGGCGGCAATCCTGCGCACGCGGGGACTGACGGTGAATGTCACCTCGACCATCTCGTCGAGGGTCGGCGAATAGTCCTGGGAGCACAGCGCGCAGGTGTATTCGTCCCTCTGCATCGTTTTCAGCGTGGCGTTGGTGTCGAGCACGCCGCCACAGCCGGGGCACAGAACATTCCAGGAAATGTCGAAGATGCCCACCCGCGCCGCATGGAGAAAGGCGCTGATGGCGCGTTCCTCGTCGAGCCCATGCTTGCTGGCGAAGGCCAGCGCGTTGATGCGGCAAAGTTCGCGGTCCTTGCCTTCCGCGATGGTTTGCCGGATCGCGTCGATTGCCCGCGGATCGACGTCGGTCGATTGCCGCAGAAGCGAGAACAGATCCTGAGCTTCGTTCATCGTGCAGGCTCCGGAAAATGCGCCACCCGAGGCGGGTTGACCGGACCGCTCCTTGGTCCGAGTCCGTCATTTTACGCCGAAACGGGCCGTACGGCCATTCGAATAGACAAGCCTGGTGACAGTTCAATTTCCGTCCGCCGATTTTCACCGGCCGCAAGCGGCACTATGATGGTACATTGGGCATGCATTTTGGGGGGTCTCCATGCCGACATCCGACAACCCGCCATTTCCGGCGGCCCTGCGCATTTTCTCCTTAGGGGTCATCATCGTCCTGATCGTAGGTGCCGGCCTGTTTTTCGCGCCGGCACTGGTCAAGCCGCGTTGGCCCTGGCCTGTCACGCCATTCAGTGCCCGCTTCCTTGGCGGCTTCTACACCGCCGAAATGGCGGTGATGGCGGCGCTCTTGTTCTGGAATCGCTGGTCGCCCGGCCGGCTGGTGCTCGTCATGGCCTTCATCTTCACCGTCATCGTGTCGGCGGCTTCGTTCATCAATCTCGGCTATTTCAACTTCGAGCGCAAAGCGACATGGCTGTGGTTCCTGGTCTATCTTGCCTCGGCCGCGATATCCGGGCTGTTCCTGTGGCGGGCCAGGGGCCGACCTTCAGCAAAAGGCGTGACCCTGAACCCCGCATGGCGCGGCTACATGTTGGCAGAAACGGCGATCCTTGGGCTCTATGGCGTCGGCATGTTGCTGTTTCCCCTGATGGTCAGCAGCACCTGGCCATGGCCGGTCGATCCCTTTCACGCCCAAGTCTACAGCGCCATCTTCCTCGCTGGCGCTGGCGGCACCTATCTCGTCTGGAAAAGCGCACCGCGCGAGGAGCTGCTGGTGCTCGGCCTGGCGCAGTTTCTGGTTGGCCTGCTCGCCATTCTTGGCCTTATCATCACCGACGCTGCGGTGCACCGGATCGACTGGACGGCGACCAAGACATTGTGCTGGCTCGCCCTTTTCGGCTGGATCGGCGTCAGTGGCGGCGTCAAACTTACCGCCGCTTCCCGGTATTTCAGCGCGCAATCGGCATCATAGGGTATAGAGACGGCTGGATTTTCAGGTGATGTCCGGTGCATCGTGCCGGACCGATTGCATCCGCCAGAGCCGCCATGACCAGCACGACCTCCTACGAAAAAATCCAGCCGCAGCTCCGGGCCGTCCGGCCAAACGATGCGGAGGCGCTTTGCGCCATCTTCAACATGCCCGGCTTTCGCTGGGGCACGCTCAGGATGCCGTTCGAGATGGTGGAGCAGGTGGAGCGGCGCATCGCCAAGTCCGGTCCGGAAACCACCTGGATCGTTGCCGAGATGGACGGCAAGGTGGTCGGCCATGGCAGCCTGGTCGTGCAGGGTTCGCCGCGCCGTTCGCATATAGGCGAGATCAACATCGGCCTTGACGATGGCTTTGTCGGCAAGGGCATCGGCTCTGCGATACTCGCCGCGCTGCTTGATGTGGCCGACAACTGGCGCGCCCTGAAGCGGGTCGAATTGACCGTCTATGCCGACAACGAACCGGCCATCCGCCTCTACACCAGCCACGGCTTCGAGGTCGAAGGCCGGCATGTGAAGGCCGGCTTTACCGACGGGCAGTACCACGACCTCCTGAGCATGGCGCGGCTGCGGTTCTGATGACCGCCATCCTTGCCCCAGCCCCTGCGCCTCCGGCGGAAATTCTGGCCGTGCTGTCGCTGCTCTGCCCGGAAGTGGTGCATGACATCGAGCAGAACTGGAATGCGCCGGTTTCCGAATACGCCCGCCATCTGTGGCGGCCGGTGGCAAGGCCTGCATCGGGCGCGGCGATCGCCGCCCGCTCGATCCTGCGCGACGTTCTGCATCAGCGCCTTGCTGCGATCATGCAGCCCGAAGAGATCGGCAAGGCGCTCGACGAATTCGAGCACAGACCGGTGATCCAGTCCGGCCTGCACTGCCTGCTGCTGATGGACCGGATTACCTTCGATGCCCTGCTGCTTGCCTGGCTCGGCGCGGTCGAAAACGGGCTGTCGGCCTTCTTCGGCTTCATGGGAACGACGATGACCATGGAGACCGTGGGCCAGGAGGGACCGGGATGGCTCGATGTCGGCGACGACAAGGTCAACCTGTTTGGCATGGGGCGCCACAAACTGTGCCGCAAAAGCGTCTGCGCGGCCGGTCCCGTCACCCTCAACAGGCGCGCGCTCGAAGCCGTGGGCGACGAAACGGACGCCAGCCGCTGGCTGGACACACTGCTCGCCAGCCAGGATAAGGTGTTTGGAACCGCCGCCGATGCGCTGACAGAACTCAACGAAGACCTGGTCGCCGATTGGGATCGTTCCGGCATGGCCCTGCCGATCTTCATAGACGATCGGCTCGCCGCTTCTGCAGTGGCGCGGCATCTGGAACATGACAGCAGCCTTCTTTCCAGGCTGCTCCTTGAGCCCGCAAGGCGCCGGCGTCTCGAACATGCCTTGCAAGAGGCTGCGTCGGGCCCATTTGGCAGGTTCCTGCCCAACGCCACGGCCTATTTCTGGGGCATCCGCGAGGAACGTGTGCGCAAGCTCGTCCTCGAGAACGGGCAGCTGATCGAGCCTGACCGGCCGCATGGTCTTTCCATCCCGTTCGAGCGGCCGCATCTCAAGCAGGCGCTGCTGGACGGCGTGCTGTTGCCGAACCTGTTCCTGATGGTCCTCGTCCTTGCCATATTGCCGCGCGTGCGGATTGTGGGCGGCCTGAGGCAGATTGGCTATGTAGCGCTCTTCCACTCGATCCTGCTGGCTGCGCTGGATGAAGACGCGCCGGAAGAGCGCGATCTGGCTGCGGAGCTGCAGGTTCGGGAAAATGCCTGGGGCATGCGGGTCATCGATCAAAAGATGTCGGTTCGCGACCAGCTTGCCGGCCTGCCGGAAGGGGCGCTGTTCCCGGACCTGCTCCGGCAATACCGTTTGCGGACATTTGCCGAGACGACCGACGACCTGAAACTGGTTCGCGAAAACGCCCGGTGGCGCAAGATAGGCCGGGCCTCCGGCCTCTGATCCGGCCGCTACCCGGTCATTGCACCACACCGGCCTTGCGGAGCCCGGCGACCATGAGTTCGAAATCGGCAGGGTTCTTGTAAGGCAAGACTTTGCGACGGTATTCCAGCGAATAGTCGGGATTGACGCGAAGCACCTCCTGCCATGCCGCGCGGGCTTCCTCCAAACGGCCCAGATGGCCGTAGCTGGCGGCCAGAAGCGCGCGCGAGACGTCGGTGGCGGCATTGCGAGCCAGCCGTTGCAGCAAGAGGTCAACGGCCTCTTCGTACCTTTCCAGTTGAAACGACGCCAAAGCCTGGAAGTGCAGAAGCACATCCGGAAAATATGGGTTCAAGGTCTTTCCCCGGGCGAAACTATCGAGGGCTTCCTCGGATCTGCCCGAATAGTACATCGCCTCGCCGAGGCAGACGTGCGCTTCGGCGAAGTTAGGATTGAGGACCAGTGCGCGCTCGACCTCGTCGATGGCCTCATCGTGCCGTCGTGTGTACAGCTTGGCTATCGCCAGCGCCCAGTGCGCCCAGGGATCGCTGTCATCCAGCGTTACCGCTCGTGTCGCGGCTTCTTCCGCTTGCGCCATCGATTCCGGCGGCGACGCAACCCACCTGTTCAGGTAGTCGATTCCGTGAGTGAGAGCGAGGAAAGCGTAGGCAGAGGCAAACTTCGGGTCCAGTTCGGTGGCACGTTGCAAGAGTTCGCGGGCGGCGACGTTCGTGTCCTTCGTCAGCCGGTGCCACAGCTCCCGGCCTCGCAGGAAACAGTCATACGCCTCCGAGTTGCGCGGGTGCTCGGGCGCCCGCCGCTGAGGGGCATCCTCAGTCAGGTTGAGCGCTAGCGCACCGACGATCTGCTGCGTCACGTCGTCCTGCACGGCGAATATATCGGTCAGGTCACGATCGAACCGCTCCGCCCAAAGATGGCCGCCCGAAATTGCATCGATGAGCTGCGCGGTGATGCGCACCCTGTTCCCCGACTTGCGTACGCTGCCCTCGAGTACATGCCGCACGCCGAGCTTCGTGCCCACCTCCTGCACATGGACGTTCTGGCCCTTGAAGGTGAACGAGGAATTGCGTGCGATGACGAAGAGCTGCGACAGTTTGGACAGCGCCGTGATGATGTCTTCAGAGATGCCGTCAGCGAAGTAGTCCTGTTCGGCATCACCGCTCATGTTGGCGAACGGCAGGACGGCGATCGACAGCTTCGGCGGCGCTGCCGTCGCCGGCCGGCTCGTCGCGGTTTGCGAGGTCGCGGCCGCCTTGGTCTCGGCGCTGCCGACTTGCAGCGAATAGACCCGGATCGGCTCGGCTATGTTCTTGAGCTGCGTGCTGCCGAGATCGCTGACCGAGAGGTCGAGCCGCGCTTTGACCTGGCGATAGGCGTCCTCGGACAGGCAGATGGCGCCGGGCGCCGCGACGCCCTCCAGACGCGAGGCGATGTTGACGCCGTCGCCCATCAGGTCGCCGTCGCTCTCTTCGACCACATCCCCCAGATGGATGCCGATCCTGAACTCGATGCGACGGTCCTGCGGCACGCCGGCATTGCGCTCGACCATAACGTTCTGAATCTCAACGGCGCAGCGCACGGCATCCACCACACTGCGGAACTCAACCAGCGCCCCATCCCCGGTGCGCTTGATCACCCGCCCGTGGTGCACGGCGATGGTCGGATCGATCAGGTCGCTGCGCAGCGCGCGCAACCTCGCCAAAGTACGGTCTTCGTCCGCGCTGGCGAGCCGGCTGTATCCAACTACATCTGCAGCCAGGATTGCGACTAGCCTGCGATTCTCGCTCAAGGGTCCGTCTCCTCATCTCCATGATAGCAGGAAGACGGAGGGGTACGAGAGAACTTTCGCAAACGACGGCCACGCAGCAGCCCGAATCGGCAGCGCTCCGCCACCGGACCCACGGATGCCCATTTGCGCTGCCGCTTGCCGGTTGACGGCTATCGGTTCATCCTTGTGAATACCCTGGCCGTGAAGAGCGTGGCGAGATCACGCGTCATGGCCCCAAGAGCCGGATGATTTCAGGTCGAATCGACCTGAAATCTGAATCCGTCTCTAGGTCAAAGAGATAGAGCATGATGTCGTCCGAAAACCGCTTCACACTTTTCGGGATCATGCTCGGGTGAGGTGTCCATGGACTGCTCGGGCTGCGGTTTCGAGATTGAGGGCGGTTATGCCTTCTGTCCGAAGTGTGGCAGGCGCCAGCCCGTGCCATGCGCCAGCTGCGGCTACCTCTGCGCACCTGATTTCGAGTTCTGTCCGAAATGTGGGGCAAGCGTCGGTGCGCCCGCAAAAGCCGTCGAACGGCCTGCTCCGACACCAAGCCGAACCATTGTGCCGCCTTCTCGAACTCCGTCGCTGCTTGCGAACATCGAAAGCGAAGAAGGGCTGCATCCCGTCTCTGACGCCGATCGCCGGACGGTAACGGTCCTGTTCGCCGACCTTTGTGGCTTCACGACGCTCAGCGAGCAGCTCGACCCCGAGGTCATGCAAACGCTGCAGAACGAACTGTTCAAGGAATTGACGGCGGCCGTGCGAAACTTCGGTGGTTTCGTCGACAAATTCATCGGCGATGCACTGCTCGCTTTGTTCGGAGCGCCGGTTGCGCATGAGGACGATCCGGAACGTGCGCTTCGCGCCGCTCTCGACATGATCGCCCGGACGGCGCGGCTCGGCAAAAGCACCTCCCACTCCGGCTCGCCTCTGTTACTCCACATCGGCATAAACACTGGTCCGGTCGTTACTGGCGGATTGGGCATCGGCACCGCCAAATCCTATTCGGTGACCGGCGACACCGTGAATACGGCGCAACGCCTGCAATCGCTGGCCGCACCGGGTGAGGTGCTGGTAGGCGAGCTCACTCACAGGCTGACCCGGCATGCCTTCTCTTACGAGTCGATGGGTGATGTCGTGCTTCGCGGCAAGGCTGGCAGTGTGCTCGTCCATCGACTGGACGCACCGCTAGCGGCGCCGCGCGCAGCGCGTGGGCTCGAGGCGCTCGGCCTCAGTGCCCCAATGATAGGTCGTGGTGCGGAGCTCAATAGAATGCTGGCGAGCCTTGACCAGGCGTGCGGCGGCTCGGCCCAACTTGTCCGCCTCGTCGGAGAAGCCGGTATCGGGAAATCGCGGCTGGTGAAGGAGTTCGTCGCCCGCGTCGGCGACGAGGATCGTTTTCGCAACGTCGCCGTGCGGCAGGCCACGTGCTCACCGCTGGGCGAACAATCATTCGGCGCCTTGGGTGCAGTGGTGCGCAGCGCTGCCGGGATGATGCAAAACGACAATGGGGACGAAATGCGGGGGAAGCTCGCAGGCTTGCTTGCCGATCTCGGCCTGCAGGGCGACGAGGCGAAGCGGCTGATGCCTTTGCTCTACCATGTGCTTGGCCTTGGCGACCCCGATGCCACCTTGCAGCATATAGAGCCCGAGCAGCTGCGGCGGCAAATTCTCTACGCAGTCCGCACAATCATCGAACGGCGGCTTGCGCTGTCGCCGCTATTGATTGTCGTCGAAGACCTGCACTGGGCCGACGCCGTGTCGCTCGAGGCACTGCGTTTCGTGATGGACAGGTTGGAACGCACGCGGTTGATGTTGCTGGTCACGCATCGCCCGGCGCCGGACAACGGCCAGCTCGACTCAAGTCGGGTCAGTCACACAGCGCTGAGGCTTTCGCCGCTCAACAGTGATGACGGACGCAGCCTGCTGGCGGCGCTTTTCGGCGAGAGCTGGGTAAACTCCGCAGGAGGGCTTCTCGGCCAGATCCTCGAGCGCGCGGGCGGCAACCCCCTTTTTGTAGAGGAGATCGTTCGCGGCCTTATCGATCGCGGTGTACTGATGCGCGAGGGCCAGCGATGGCGGACTGCGACAGGCGAAGTCGCAACCGGCATTCCCGCCACTATCCAGGCAATGTTGCTTGCTCGCGTCGACCGGCTGCCACAAGAGGTGCGCCGGTTGGCCCAGGAAGCCGCGGTAATCGGCCCGCGCTTCGATGCCACACTTCTGAAAACCGTGACAGCCGACCCCGCCCGGCTAGAAGCCGGCTGCGAACTACTTTGCGATGCGGAAATCATCGAGGAAGTTGCCGGATCAGGATCGGTCTCGTCGCAAAGCTACCGCTTTACGCAAACATTGCTGCAGGACGTGATCTACCAGAATCTGCTCCTGCAACGCCGGACCGAAATCCACGGGCGGATCGGTGCTGCCTTGGAGCAACTGTGCGGCGACAAGCCGGAACGGCTCGAGGATTTGACCGTGCTTGGTCATCATTTCGCACAGAGCGCCGAGCGGGAGAAGGGCGCGCATTACCTGCAGGCGGCAGGAGATCGCGCTCGCATGATATACGCCAATGACGACGCCCTTCGTTTCTACGAGCGAGCACTGACTGCGTTGGACGCGACCGGGCAAACACCGCTCAAACTGGCAATTGCAGAGCGCATAGCCGATTTGAGCGGCCCGGCAGGCCGCCGCGAGATCGCGCACCACCACTACGAGACGGTGTTGCAGGTATACCGCGAGTCGGCCAATCGCGTCGCGTCGGCGCGAGTTTTGCGTAAGATCGGTCGGCTGCTCTGGGACGTCGGCAAGCGGGACAAGGCAGAACCCCGCTATGCTGAGGCGGCAGCGCTCCTCGATGGAGCGGATGCCCCGATCGAGCAGGCGCATCTCTGGCAAGAACGTGGCCGACAGGCGTTCCGTAGCGGAGATCACGCTCTCGCGGCAAAATGGGCAGACGCGGCGCTGGATTGCGTACGCACTCTGACAACGGAGCATGTCTCCGAAGTAGGGCGTGATGCCACTCTTGTGACCGCCGAGGCACTCAATACCAAGGCTGTCGCGCTGGCTCGCCTTGGGCGAAACCGTGAAGCCGTGCGTCAGGTTGAGCATAGCATTGAATTGGCCGAAGCCGCCGGTCTACTGGGCGCGGCCTGCCGCGGCTACACCAATCTCGGCGTGCTTTACACGACCATCGATCCGGCACAGGCGATGGAGGTCTGTCGGCGCGGTCTTGAAGTAGCGCGCCGTATTGGTGATTTGGGTTTCCAGGCGCGCCTCCTCGCCAATCTGGCGGTCGCTTGTTGCACTTTCACGGATCGCTGTCCAACGGAGGGCGTGCCTGCTGCCGAGAAGGCCATCGAGATCGACCGGGCGCTCGACCAGCGCGAGCACCTGCCGGTGCCGTTGATCGTGCTTGGGCAGATCCACCAGTGCAACGGCCGTCCGGAACTGGCGGTTGGGTTGTTCCACGAAGCACTGGACGTAGCCCGCGAAACGGGCGAACCCCAACTGCTGTTTCCGTGCTATGATGGTCTTGCAACGCTTAATCTCGACCTCGACAATCTGGCCGAGGCCGAACGCTACTTTTCCTTGGCGCAGGATATATGCGCCCAGCACGGGCTCGACCCGGAAGCGCTTGTGGTGCTGCCTTTTCTCGACTAGCCGGGTTGGAGGTTGGAAATGTCCGCGCGTATTGACTTGGTGCCACTTCAACCGGGCGACCGTGCGCCCAACCTGATACTCGACGCCATAACCCAGGAAGGCAAGATCGCGCTTGACGACTTTCGCGGACAAAAACCGGTGCTGGTCGGCCTGTTTCGAGGTCTGCATTGTGCGTTTTGCCGGCGCCATATCGCCGCCCAGGCGCGGCTTGATCCGGAGCTGCGTGAAAAGGGCGTGCAGAGCCTGACGGTGGTCAACACGCCGATCGAACGGGCGCGTCTCTATTTCCGCTACCACCCGATGCCGAATCTGCTTGCGGCCTCCGACCCTGAACGCGCTTCACATCGTGCCTTTGGACTGCCCAATCTCGAATTCACCCAAAACGAGACGAACTGGCCGTACAAGGTCTCGATCGCAGCGGCAAAGGATATGCGGGTCGACGTACCAGGCGAGTTGCCCGGTCCAATGGATCCTTTTGCGGCCAGCGAATTCCTCGACAAGAAGGACAATTATGAAGTGACCGAAGCCGACGAGCAGATGATGGCAACGGGACACGGACAACTGATAGGTCAGTTCCTACTGGACCGGCAGGGGATCGTCCGCTGGAGCTTCACGGAGGTTCCAGAGGGTGGGCGATACATGTTTGGGGCGCCAAGCCCGCAGGAGCTGATGTCAGCCGTGTCCCAAGTCGCCCAATAGAGACCCCTGCAGGAGTATGTTCCGGCGATGCAGCTATGTTTTTTGACCGGAAGGGGGCCGAGGCAACGGCTGATAGTTTGCGGAACGCAGTCCCGTCTATCCCTGCATAATACGATAGACAGTCGCATCGCCCTCTACACCTCGAAGAGGCGCATCAAACGCGACGATGCCTCGGCCGGCAAGCAGCTCGCTCACGCCTGGCGCGGAATAGAACCGAGCTGAAGGGTCTCATGTGGAGGGGTTGGGGGTGGTCCTGGATACCATGTTGGTTCATTCACTCCGAAATGATCTGTTGCTCGCGGTCTTGCGACGGGGTTCCCATTCCAAAGCAGGCGTCCCTAAGTTTAGTTCTTGGTATCTGTATTACGGGCGGCGGCGGCCGCATCTTGCTCGATCAGCCGCACGCGCGTGTCGATCTCCGCGGAAATCGGGCGATCGCCGCAGTCTGGTCGCGTGAGCCATCGGCAACAGCAATATCTCTAGCGCTCCAAAGGACCGCAAGGTCACGCCGCGAAGCATCTCGTCGATCTTGCGCATTGTGAGCGGAAATAATGACACTGACCAAGTTCACCGTTTAATCGAGCACGGCCTCGACAACGGCAACAAAGTCATCGAGCGATCGGTCCCCACGAATCTCGATGCGCGGAAGATCGAGGGGATCGCAGTCGAGGTCGGCGGGCCCGTGTCTGCCGCCGAAGCCCACGCGATAGCCGCACTCCCTGGCCAGCCGGCCAAGCCGTCGGTCGGTGACGGAGAAGGGTGCCGCGAGCGCCGTGGTTGGCCGACCAGTCCACCGTTCGATGAACATACGAGAGCGCAGGAGCTCGGAGGCCAGGTCAGAACTCGACAGACCATCGATCGCGCGATGCGTCGCCAGATGGCTTCCGAAGAGCGCACCTTCGGCGGAAAGGCGTCGCACCGTCCCGGCGTCCATAAGCTGCGTCGGCGGACCGCTGTCGGCGTCCCACTGTGCACTTTCACCCACCAGGTCCGTCACCAGGAACACTTCCGCGGTCAGGTCGTTCGCGCGCAAGGTCGGCCAGGCATGGTCGGCAAAGTTCTGGAAGCCGTCATCGAAGGTGATGAGAACCGGGCGGCCAACGAAAGGCTGACGGTTGGCGATGGACTCTTCCAGCTGCTCGGACCTAACGGCGTGAAAGCCATTGGCGCGCAGCCATGCCATCTGGCTGGCGAATGCGGCGGGCGTGAGCCGAAAACGGGCGAGCGCGGCCGGACCTTCATCGGCGACGCTGTGATACATGAGGACAGGAATACGCTGCCGCCGCTCGCTACGCGCGACGTCGCGGCGCAAGGCCCGCGCCCCGCCCCAGACGATATTTCGCGCGACCCCGATTCCGATGGGCGCGCGGATCGGCACATGATCTATCATCGGTTCCGTCGCCACATCGTCCGGTGACAGGCGGCGGAAGCGGTCTATGCGATAGAGCTCGGTCTGGATCGATTGCTCGAGGACGAGACCTTCCGTCGCTGCCAGCGTCTCTGCGATCGCTTGTGCACCGAATGTGTTCCAATCGAAGCCAGTCCTTTCAACATTGTCACGCAGCACGAATGCGTGTGCGCTGATGAAACTGCCGCCAGGCGCCAACGCCTCAGCGAATTTTTTGGCAATGCGCCGCAACTCGGCGAGATCATCCAGGTAGTAGAGCACTTCCGAACAGAAGATCAGATCCATCTCTCCCGGCAGCGTGTCGGCGGAGAAATCCAGTACGCCGAACTCAATATTCGGCTGATCGCTGCATCGCGCGCGGGCCCGTCCGACGGCTATGGCGGAGATGTCGGTTGCGGTCAAATGGCCCACTCGCGGCGCCAGCTGCCGCGTGAAGTGGCCCTCCGCGCAGGCCAGCTCAAGCACCCGTCCGATGGGACCGGCAGGCAGAATCTCGAGCTGCCGCTCGTATTTTTCCTGCTCATAGGACGAACCGTAGTTCCAGGGATCCTCGGTCGCGAAATAGCCATTCCAGAACGACGTGCGATCCTTGTCGTGCCTGGCCCGTGCGCGGCGGGGCGCCGCAGGAGGCTCCGCAGGTTCGGCGCTCGACCGAACCAGCTCCCACGCTTGCGTGGCCAATCGCGCGAGTTTGCCGAAGTGGCTGTCCGGATCAGGCTGGCGCTCCGCTGTGGTCAACAGTGCCTCGGCTGCAAGCGTGTTTGACGTGTCGGCACCGGCGTCCTTTTGCGGTTCGATCAGTTCAATCCAATGATCCCTTGTCACTGTCCCGAGTACGCCGAACTGCACGATAGTTTCGATCTGGCCATCCACCATCAGGTAGGCATAGATTTGATCGACACCTTGCGGCAGTTCGGTCGAGGTCGGATTTCGAGCGTCGACGCGAATTCCAAGTGTCCTCGCCAGCCTGCGCGGCGCGGCAAGATCGTCGACGTCGAGAAGCATTTGCTCAAGATGATACTGAACGCGGCGAGCCGCTGCGAGATTGTCCCAGACATTGCCCAGTTCGGTAATCAACCCGGTGATGGCGCCGCCGAACCTGTCCCACCTAGCGGCCAATTGCGCCGGCACCGACAGGCTTCCTACCGCAAGACCATCGACGGCCACCTTGGCGATCTCACGTGCCCATTTGCGTCCTGCCGGAAGCGCGCGCAGGAGCTGCGGGTCGATCGAGCCTGAGCCGCTGCCGCAATCCGACGCGGCATTCCACAACGCGAACCACGCGAGTGCCTCGGAGGCGGTGCCGCCGTTCGCCTCGATCGCTCCATTTGCGTGAGCCGATGCCGGGTGTTTGACCCTGGGATCAGGAGAAAAGCCGCGGGCGATGACGATTTCCGCATCTGCCAGCATCTGCGTCGAATTGCGGGAGAGCGCCTCGGGGCTGATACGATAGAAAGCGAGCGGCTCGTCGACCATCACCCAATTTTTGCCCAGACGCGCGAGGCGCTGCCATAGATCCCAGTCCTCGCAGGTGCGCAGCGACACATCGAAACCGCCCAACCCGACAATTGTCTCCCGGTCGACCAGCAGCGCGTGAGTGGCGATGGCACACTGGCGGGCGAATGTTTCGAAGGGCTGGGTCGCAACCTCCGTCGAGATGCTCGGCGGGGTGAGTTCGTCATCGGGCATCGCGCGCCGGGAACCGCAATAGGCGGCCACTGCAGCGGGAGCGGTTTTCAGCGCGGCCAGCATTTTCGCAAGGAACCCGGCATCCACCCAATCGTCCGCATCCAGAAACATCAGCCAGTGCCCGCGCGCTGTTGAAATCCCGCTGTTGCGGGCGCCGGCGGCGCTGTGCGCGCAGGAGCTCAACGTTCGAAAGCGGGCATCGCGCTCCACATAACCCGCGATGATCGCGGGGGTGCGGTCCGTGGAGGCGTCGTCGACGATGATCGCCTCCCAATCCACTATTTCCTGATCGAGAAGGCAATCGAGTGCGCGCGCCAGCGTTGCCTCCGCATTGTGCGCAGGAACCACGATTGAAACCAAGGGATTATGCGCCACGCCGTCTTACCCGTGCCTGGTTCGAAGGTAGAACAAAAGTCCCGAAACATGGCCGGCGATTTCCTGCCAAAGGAAACGATCCTCAGGGACGCTGTTCGACGCTGATCCGTCCGTCGACCCATCGTCCACCACGACTATATCCAGTGCCTGATAGGTCTGCCAGCGGATGCTGGCAAGCGTTGCGCCGATGGTTTGTTCGGCATTGAACATTGGTACCCCATCGCCTACGGTAGCATTGTCTTGGATCATCGAGCTTTCGTTTTCTTCGGCAAGAGTCGGCGAATGTCAAAAACGGGTGACGGCATCGGATGGCAGCACTGCCCTGTCAAGATCGGGGCGAATTAGAGGCAGGCAAAAAAGACTCGAAGACAGGCTGAATAGCGCGCATGCCCTCGTTGCATGGGCCTGTGATCCTGGTCCCGGGCGTTCTGCGCCCAACATCACGGATGCCCGGTTCATAGAACGGCCGGAGGCCTGGGCCGAGGTCGGAATGTCCTGCCTCTGGCGGCTAAACAAACACCGCCAAGTACACGGCGCAAACGGTCTGGGTCGGAACGATGACGTCTTGCACCGCAACACCGGTTTCTTCAAGGTAGGGCAACAACGGACATATAGATGTCGTTGCTTGCCGATTTGACCGGAAGGTTAACAGCACGATGCCACTCATGATTCGACGATTGGGAGCCAGGAATCTGGCGCGCCTGGCACGACGTCTCGGGGATCTGACGGCGATGTTTGTCCTGATTGCCAGGCCGCTCCTCTTTGGGATCGCACTCTTGTTGGCCGGTCCGGCGCAGGCGCAGGCGACCGTCCCACCTGAAAGGGTCAAACAGCTATTCGAGCTTCTCGACGATCCGTCAGTGAAGGCCTGGGTGGCCGAACAACGAAATCAGAACGCCGGGTCCACGGGAGCGCCTGCCGAGGCAGGAGCTTCGCCGACCGACGCATCGTCCGGCGCCGCGGCCCCACCCGGCCAGATGAATACGATGGCATCCTCGACGCTCGATCGGATCAGGCATCATATCGAGAGAATCGTGCGAACTTTGCCCCTGCTGCCAGGCCAGTTCGCGCGCGTTCGGGCAGAGACCATGGAGGACATGTCCAGCAAGGGGTCTGCCAGCGTATTTATTCTGATTGCGATGTTCATCGCTGCCGGCCTGGCGCTCACTTGGGCGACATACAAAGTCACCCGTCCATTTCGTCTTTGGGTTATCGCGCAACCGAAGGATACGCCCATTGGGCGAGCCAAGAAGATTGGTGGGCGCGCGCTTTATTCCAGCATGCTGATCGTCTCGTTCGCACTGGGCAGCGCCGGCGCGTTCATGTTGTTCGACTGGCCAATGCTTATCCGCGAGATTGTGCTGACCTTTCTGATGGCGGCGGTCGTTACATGGGGTGTGCGCCTGTACGTCATGGCCATGCTCGTCCCTTCCTTCATGAACGTCGAGAACGCCGTCGAGGTTCGCGGTTTGCCGATCACCAACGAAGTGGCTGACCATTGGTCCTATTGGCTACCCCGGATCGTCGGGGTCTTCGCCTTCTTCGGCGCCGCGTTTATCCTTTTGCCGGGTCTCGGCATCGATCAGGACGGAATGATGGTCCTGTCACTGGGCGCCGATTTCGTGCTGCTGTTGCTCTTGCTGAGTGCCATCTGGCGTCGGCCAAGAACGCAGCGAGGTGGTGCGCGCCACAGCGGTCACGCGGAAGCGACATGGTTATTGACTGCTTATTTCGTCGTCCTGTTCCTGCAGCGTATCGCCGGCCTTTATACATACTTCTGGTTTACCTTCGCCGCATTCTTCCTGCCTTTGGCAATCGTGCTGATGCAGCGCGGGGTTAATTTCGTGCTGCGGCCGGGTTCGGAAGGTGTCGGCCGGCCTACGATCCCGGCGGTGACGATCGCTGTCATCGATCGCGGAATCCGGATGATCTTGATCCTGGCGGCGGCTTACTTTCTCGCGCGTGTCTGGGGTCTGAACATGCAATCCATGCGGGACAGCGATACCACGACGATGTTCATATTGCGCGGCTTGATCAATGTCGTGGTCATTGCCCTCGCAGCCGATCTCGGCTGGTCGATCATCAGGGCTTTGATCGAACGAAAGCTGGGCATCGAAATACCACACCCTGTGATCAGCGACGAGGACGTCCCGATCCTCGATCCGCAGCAGGCGCGGCTGCACACGCTTTTGCCAATCCTCCAGAACATGCTGCTCGCACTGATCGTCGTGATGGCCGTGCTGATGATGCTCGCCTCTATGGGTATCCAGATCGGCCCACTGATCGCCGGCGCCGGCGTCGTCGGTGTCGCGGTGGGCTTTGGCGCACAAACCGTCGTCAAGGACGTTATTTCAGGCGTGTTTTTCCTGCTCGATGATGCGTTTCGTGTCGGCGAATATATTTCCTCGGGCAATTACAAGGGTACTGTGGAAAGCTTCTCGCTGCGCTCGGTGAAGCTGCGCCACCATCGTGGTCCGCTCTTCACCATACCTTTCGGTGAACTCGGGGCAGTCCAGAACCAGAGCCGTGACTGGGTTGTCGACAAATTCAACATTACTGTCGGCTATGACACCGATATCGACTTCGCTCGCAAGCTGATCAAGCGGATCGGTCTCGAACTTGCGGAAGATCCCGAATTCAAAAACTGGGTGCTCGACCCGATCAAGATGCAGGGCGTACAGGAGTTCGGCGAGTACGGCATCGTATTGAGGGTGAAGGCCATGACCAGACCCGGAGGCGCCTTCGGCATGAAACGCAAGTTCTATGTACGCCTCCGCCAAGTCTTCAAGGAGCAGGGCATCGAACTCCCATTTCCGACAGTCCATGTCGAGGGGCTACAAAACCACCATGGGGCAGAGAATGCGCCGTTGGAGATCACACCCGAGTTAAAAATGGCCGTCGCGCAGTCGCACACCAATCGACGCAGAAAAAAAGCTAGCACAACAGAGTAGGAAAGCTGTGACACCTGCCGGTCACAGCGCGGCTTGGCGGTCGCCCGTGGCAGGGATACTCTTTATCTTCAACCGTTTAGACGAAAAGTCCCGTCACGAGCCTTGATGGTTTGCTCGGCATGGAACATCGGCATCACAACGCCTCCAGTAGCATTGTCCTGGATCATCGAGCTTTCGTTTTCTTCGGCAAGAGTCGGCGAATGTTAAAACGGATGACGGCATCGGATGGCAGCACTGCTCTCTCGGGATCGGGGCGAATTGGAGGCAGGCAAAAAGACTTGAAGACAGGCTTGAATGGCAAGCGCTCATGCCCGACGGCTTAGAGTTGAGGTCGATGCGCCGGAGCATTTCCGTTCGCGCATTTCTTCACCACTCGCGTGAGGATCATCTGGTCCCCGCCATTCCGCCTTATGAACAAGCCTGACCTGGCTTGCAGAAGGCTTGTACTGACGCGGGCGTTGACGGTGACACCGCATGACCGCCGCCCTCGAGAAGATCGCGAAAGCTTTCCAACCAGATCCGAGGGATCATGAAAATGATCGGCTTGCTCGTTCCCGCCGGTAACTAAGGTCGATGGTCGTAGTATACAGCCGGGCGCGAGACAGTATGCTGGCCGCCGGATTAGCTAATTTAGATGTTTCTAATAAAGAATACGTTACTTAATTTCGGGCCAGTAAGCTGTATCCTGACATTGTATTACTCATTTCTATCGTAGATTGCGTCCAACGGTCGATTAGATTAGCCGGTTATGGCTGCTATCACAAAGGGCCGCGAGAGCGACACCAATCGGGCCTCGTTCTTTTGCTGCTAGTCCAAGAGATGTAAAAGGGACGCACGAAATCGGCATACGCCAAAAGTCCGGCTTGCGGGCCGGGTATTTTGCTGACATGTTTGCCTGTTTATGGATTTCTGCACTGTGGCAGGTGTTCAAATAGAGGGGCATAAGGATGGCTAAGGAATCTTCGGGTACTTCGAGTACCGCTTCTTCCGCAAATAGGGCGGACGCAAATCTGATAGGTAACCCAGAAGGAAATGGGCTGAACTTCATGGCGGCCCAGGCTCGCGAGAACGGGGGCGCCGGCGACGCCGTAGGTGTCGACAAGATACGTGATCTGCTGTTCGGCAACCAGATGCAGGACTATGACCGCCGCTTTTCCAAGCTTGAAGAACGGGTGTTGCAGCGCTTCAAGGATGTCGAATCGGAAGCCAAGCGCAATCTTGACATGTACGAGTCAAATGCAAAGAAGCAGGTTGATTCACTTGCGGCGCAATTGCGGAACGAAAAAGATTCACGAGCCGATGCCGACAAGGAGATTGACCG
This sequence comes from Mesorhizobium sp. Root102, assembly GCF_001425625.1. Lineage (GTDB taxonomy): Bacteria > Pseudomonadota > Alphaproteobacteria > Rhizobiales > Rhizobiaceae > Mesorhizobium. Next base: position 109,862 of record NZ_LMCP01000010.1, read on the forward strand.
GAATCTTCGCGAGCAAAACCAGGCACTTGAAAAGCAGGTGCGCGCGTTGTCGGATCAATTGAGCGCGCTTGAGCGAGACGTTTCGGACCGGATAAATCGAAACGATCATTTGCTGCGTGAGGAAATCAAGCAGAAGAATGAAGGCGTTCAGATGCTGATAGAAAAAATGTTTGCTGATCTCAGCAACGTCAAGACCGACCGAAATCTTTTGGCTGGTCTGTTTGTCGAGGTTGCAAAATGTCTGAATCAGGATCCGGTTGGCAGCAAGAGCAACCCGGATCGTAGCTGGAAAGTGAGTTGATGGGACCTTGACGTCAACCGTCGACCCATTCAACCTTGCGCAAAGAACAGCCTCGAACGATACAGAGATTGATCGCGAGGCTCTGGCTCGTCTTTTGATCGAAATTGCCCGGAATGTTGATCCGGATTACCGTGCGCGTTTCGAAGGAGTTCCAACCGCCGATCCTCGCATGGAAACGCTGCGCCAGTTGCTGGTCAGTCGCGAAATCTCGGAGCTTTCACGAGTTACGCATCTGCTGGACGAACCGGAGCAGCTTGCGGCAGCCGTGGGCGGCGTTCTTCCCAGTGCGGCTGCACGAGCGTCTCATGCGCAACTGGGCGAGGCGCTTGCGCCAGCTGTCGAAAGGGCTGTGCAACGGTCGATCCAGAAGAGCCCGCGCACCCTGACGGATATATTATACCCGGTGTTTCTGCCGGCAATTCGCAAGTCGATCGGGGAAAAGATCGACCAGACCTTTCAGTCGCTGAATGAAACTTTAAGACATATATTCACCTGGCATGGGCTCAAGTGGAGATTTGAAGCTTGGAGAACAGGTGCAAGCTTCTCGGAAGTTGTTCTTAAGCACTCTCTTGTTTACCGCGTAGAACATGCCTTTCTCATTCACCGGAATTCCGGTCTTTTGATAGCACACGTAACTGCCGAAAATGCAACGAGCGAAGATCCTCAACTCATTTCTTCGATGCTTAGTGCAATTCAAGATTTTGTGAAAGATTCGTTTAACGAGAAAGAGCAAAGCGGCCTGGACACTATTCGTTTCGGCGACCTTCGTCTCTGGTCAGAAGTTGGACCGTTTGCGACCCTGGTTTCGGTGATCCGGGGAAATCCGCCAGAGGAATTGCATGAAATAGTTCGGGATGTGTTGCTTCGCATCCATGAGGAATCCTCACAGGCTTTAGAGCAGTTTGACGGCGACGGTTCGCAGTTGGCCGGCGTAGAGGCGCAGTTGCAGACCTGTGTCGAGCTGAAGCAGGAGGAATCAAACGAGGGATTTCCGTGGCTGGTGGCGGCCGTGGCCCTGCTGTTTTTGAGTCTGGCAGGCGGTTGGTTCTTTCTTTCCTGGCAATCCGGGCAGCGTTGGCAGGCTTATGTGTCGCGCTGGCAGGCTTACGTGTCGGGACTGGAGGCCCAGCCGGGCATCATCGTTGCCGAACAACAGGTACGCGATGGCCAATTCTATATTGCCGGCCTGAGAGACCCGCTTGCCGCCGACCCGCAGTCGCTGTTGTCTGGAACTGAGGTGGATCCCGCCCAGGTTCATTCGCAGTGGCAATTCTACCAGAGCCTTGAACCCGAGTTCGTGTTGAAGCGGCTGACGGCGTCGCTGGCTCCGCCGGATTCAGTACGACTTTCGATCGTCAATGATCGCATCGTTGCCGAGGGCGAGGCTCCCGACACCTGGATAGATCGGGCGCGCGCAGCGGCCCGACAGCTTTCGGCAGGCGGACCGGAATTCGACATCTCCAAGGTTCNATTCAGTACGACTTTCGATCGTCAAATGATCGCATCGTTGCCGAGGGCGAGGCTCCCGACACCTGGATAGATCGGGCGCGCGCAGCGGCCCGACAGCTTTCGGCAGGCGGACCGGAATTCGACATCTCCAAGGTTCGCGATGTAAGCCCCCAAGCACGCGAGGCGGAGCGCTGGCAGGCCTATGTGTCACGAGTGGAGACCCAGCCGGGCATCATTGTTGCAGAACAAAAGATGAGCGATGGCCAATTCTATATTGCCGGCCTGAGAGACCCGCTTGCCGCCGACCCGCAAGCTCTGCTGTCCGGAACGGAGGTTGATCCTGCCCGCGTTCATTCACAGTGGCAATTCTATCAGAGCCTTGATCCGRAGTTCGTGGTGAAGCGACTGACGGCGTCGCTGACCCCGCCGAAATCGGTCCGGCTTTCGATCGTCCAGGGTCGCATCATTGTCGTGGGTGAGGCTCCTGCCACCTGGATCAACCGGGCGCAGGCCNACCCGCTTGCCGCCGACCCGCAAGCTCTGCTGTCCGGAACGGAGGTTGATCCTGCCCGCGTTCATTCACAGTGGCAATTCTATCAGAGCCTTGATCCGGAGTTCGTGTTGAAGCGGCTGACGGCGTCGCTGTATCCGCCGGATACAGTACGACTTTCGATCGTCAATGATCGCATCGTTGCCGAGGGCGAGGCTCCCGACACCTGGATAGATCGGGCGCGCGCAGCGGCCCGACAGCTTTCG
>NZ_LMCP01000011.1 GCF_001425625.1 Mesorhizobium sp. Root102
GACGCCTAAACGAGGCTGTCCGCCGGTGAAAAACGAACGACAATGGCCATTTCTCATACAGATCGCAAAACGAACGATAATGCAACATTATCATTCGTTATTAGATCGCGACAAGCGCGGCGGATTTTGTGCAAATAAATTGCCAAAAGCGCCGCCATGATTCATCGTGTTGTCGATGATTCTGCGTCCAAAACCTTCCTCGCGCCATCACGGCATACCCGCAGGCGTTGCTGGAGGCGCCCCGTTGGCATCGGCGCCGAGCTGGATGCGCCGCGCGGTCCCAGACGCGCAAAGCCTTGCCGGACAGGACATTGAAGACGTGGCGATCGCGGCGGGCGCCGTGATCGGCGCACTCGATGCGGTCGTCCGCCAGCAGGAACGATGGGCCGGGGCCTGGCGACAGCGCCTGGCTCTTTCGACTGCTGCGATCACTGCAAAGCAAGCCGGCCGCGTCGAGGACGGAGCGGCCCTTCGCGACGCCGTACTACTCACTCGACCGGGTGATAACGTCGGGCCTGCCGGTCTTTTGCTCGTCGCCTGGCGGCGCCTGGCAACCCGGCCTGTGGAAGATCTTCTGACCGAAGATAATCTTGCGGCGGTGCTGGCGGAATTCGGTCACCGCGATGATGAATCGGTCGGCGATCTGGTGGACGAACTTCTGCAGCTTGGCGCTAGTGCCGGGACCGTCGGAATGCTGACCGGCGCTATCGCAGCCGCCGAGCGCCGGGGCTTGGGGCGCACGCTCGCACCTTGGATCGCCGACGCCCTGCTGGCGCAGCGCCTGGGCTGGGCACATGCGGTACCGCTTCTCGGCGCCGAGCCTGGCTGGGGCATCGGTCGCGGCGGGTCCCACCGACTGACCCTCGTCGCTGCCACAAAAGGTGTCGAGTCAGGGCAGGGGCTTGCAAAGGGTTTGCTCGCCGCCCAGGCGCGCGCAGCGTTGCGCGCGATCGACTTGTCGGCGGACCTTGGACGCCGCGCGGAAAAGCTGCTCGCCGTCGCGCCGAAGCTGCGGGCGAAAGGGGCAGACGCCATCGTCGACAGATTGCTGTCGGAGGATGCTATCATGGCATCGCGCGGAGACAGAAACATCGGGATGAGCGACCGCGGCCTGCGCCGCCTGTTCGATCGGCTGGTAGAGTTCGGGGCAGTGCGCGAGCTGTCCGGCCGTAGCACGTTCCGCATTTTCGGGCTGTGAGAACGATGGCCGAGACGGATCGCGCGCGAACGGGGAAGGGGAGATCGGATGACCATCTCTTCGACCGGGAACTGGACCATTTGCCGCCGGCGGTGCGCTGGCGGGAATGGATGAACCGTGTCGAGGCGACGATTTTCGCCGCCAGCGAGCCGGTCGGTCGCGAGACGCTTGCGCGCATCGTGGGGAAAAGCTGCAGCATCGACCTTTTGATCGACGACATCCGTGAGGAGCTGCGCGGCCGGCCTTACGACCTAGTCGCCGTCGCCGGCGGCTGGAAGCATCTGACGCGGCCCGCCTATTCCGACGCCATCCAGACCGCGGTCGGTGGCAACGAGCGAGCCGTTGACCTGACACAATCCGAAGTGCTCGTGTTGATGTACATCGCCTATTTCCAGCCGATCACGCGTGGAGAACTGTCGTCGTTCTTCGGCAAGGAGATTTCTCGCGACCTGATCGGCCATCTCCGCGGTTCCGGCATGATAACCTCCGGTCCGCGCAGTCCGACACCGGGCGCTCCCTATACCTATGTCACGACCAAAGAGTTCCTGTTGCAGTTCGGGCTCGAGACCCTTCGCGACCTGCCTGAGCTGGAGGCCCTCGAAGACGCTGGCTTGTTGAACCGACACAGCCCCACAGCGGATGCGATGCTGATCGGCGCGACGACCGACGAGGATGGAGAAGGCGATGACGAGGCTCTTTCAGCGTGACCGACACGTCACGGAAGCGACCTCACGCTGTGCACGAACGCGTCGCGTCGTATCGGGCGCTGCTACACAGGGCTAACTGCGGGTAGAGCCGCCGGCCAATGGCTCGCAGGGAGGACGAATGCGCGGGTGCGCGCGAAGCCAAAGGCTTGAGGAACTGGGCATGCCCTGGATACAAGGCGCCGCCAACGCCGTCCGTGGAAGCAGTTGACATCGATAAGCTGATCTCGCAGCTTCTTCGCCAATGAAGCGTGAAATGACTGTCGTCATCGCAGGGCTGGAGACCAAGAGCGAGAAGATCCGCGCGCTGTTGCACGAAGGCTACATGCGGACGGAGGTCGCGGACTTCCTCAACATCCGGTACCAACACGTCCGCAAGGTGGCCGTCGACGCCGGCATCGAAGGCGGCCTCCAGCGTGGCCTCGTCGTTGTTCCCAGGTCAAAGCCTATCCCGAAGGTTCGCGCCGATGTCGCGATCGACGTGCTCGCGGACGCCGGATTCGAGCGTCTGGGTATGTGGGTGGCCGACGGCGCAGGCGGCATCGGGCTCGACACCTCCGCACCACGCGACGCCGGCGTCTACGTGTTCGTGGTCGACGGTCTCATCAAGTACATCGGGGTGAGTCGGGCTGGCATCCGCAGCCGTATGTCAAACTACCGGCTCGGGCAGGCCGGGCAAAAAACCAGCGCCCGCGTAAACCAGATCATCAACGAACACGTATCAGCAGGCACAGTCGTCGAGATCTACATCGCGATGCCCCCTGCGCTCGAGTGGAACGGCTTGCCGGTGATCACGGCCGCTGGGCTAGAAGCCGGGCTGATCAAAATGATCCAGCCACCGTGGAACAAGATGGGTGTGGAGAGTTAGATGGCTAGGCGGTGGCGACGCGTCGCTATGGATGCGGACATTATGGATTTCGGCGGCTCGGCTATCATCAGGATTTCGCGCGGGACGAAGGGCGATTCCATGGCGAGCGTCGAACGCATGGAATGGTTCGAACCTGACGGCCATGAACACACAGGTTACGCGGATGCGGTGACGGACCGGCGACGGCCGGCAGCGGAGGTGCTCGCCGAATATCGAAAAACGACGGCTGTGGTTGCGGTCGAGAGCGAGGACTTGTGGGACGCGGCCTGGGGAGAATTGGACAGCGAGCATCGCTAGAGGACGTTCAAGCTTCCGCGAATGAAGGCATCAGCATGCCTTGGTTTGCGAGGTCGGGCTCAGTTCTCTTGGCGTGAGGCTTTCTTGGCGTACCAGGTGCGAGGTTCGGCTGCGTCGGTCCTGAGGCCGACGAACACCGCCGTGACACCTGTTGTTTCATCATAGGGGTCGGAACAAGAGCAGTGCGAAATCGTACGCTAAGGGCACTGAACGGCCGGTGGTAGGAATCGATTGGCTCTATGTTGTGCTATGGAAATGCCTTGTGTGTGAGGCTTGTCCCGAAATTCGTAGCTATTTCTCAACCGTCACCTCGCCCGAAATAGGACCACAGACTTCGTACAAAGCCCCCCGCATCAACCCGTCTGCACGACCGCCACATGGACGAGCAAGGTGTGCCCCAGAAAGAGCATTGGCTTGGTGCCCTTCCGAAACAAGCGCCAGCCGGGCCGGCATGAACAACGGGATGCCGACGTGAAGGCCGAATCGAGGGTCCCCAAGAACCGAGCACCTGGTTCGAACGTTGTCGAACAAAAGCGATTGCCGGTCGCAGCGTGTTGATCAAACATGAACGGTAGCAAGGAAAGCGCGAACGGCAACGATCGTCCCGGCGCGACGGCGGCATTTCCATATGATCGCACGACGGTCGAGCTGTTTCGAGAGACCTTTCTTCGCGCCCGCTGGAACGATGATTTGAAGGCGTGGTTCGTTCCCTTTGTTGTTGCGGCATCTACAGCTTGCTCGCAAAGTGACGAATCGAGGGGCGCGTATGAACAATCCTGTACCTGAAGAGGTTACCGACGCCATCGCAGCTTTATGGCGGCGGCGTGATCCTCGACCCGACAACACTTTCGAGACTCCCGAGTTCGTCGGCCTCAAGCAGGCGTGTGTCGCGTCATACCCGATCGGTGCCGCGTTCTGGTTCACCACGTCACTCTGGGAAATCCTCAGATCACTGGGGTGCCCTATGCTGCTGCCAACTGACAAGAAAGACTTGGCCCTCACAGCCGAGGTCGCTGCCGAAAAGTTGCACCAGGCTTTGACGGCAACGACGGCCAAGGTTGTTCACCTCTGCCCCCTCGACTGGGCCGACCGGCCGCCATCGGTTGTGTTCGGCGGCAGCCGGCTAGGTCGCTTCTCAGCGCGCGAGCTCCAGGAGGTTGTCGACGGACGCCGCCTTGCACGGGCTTTTCCCAATGCGCGGCCCGATTGGGAACGGCTATCCGAGTTCTACTGGCTCGTTGTCGAAGAAAACCTACCCATTGACGTCGAGCCCGGTGCGCGAACCAGCCCGTTCATGTACGAGATCACGCGCGACTACGGTGCGATCACCGCACATGAGGATCGTTTCCCCCGCGCAGTGGAGCAGGCGCTGTTCCTGCTGCTGCTCGCGCCATGGGAGGATTGGTCGGAGGCCATGGAGGTCGATTGGCGCGGCTTCCGAATTCCTTGGATCTATTCGCTTAGCGATGATTTGTGCGTTCGGCTGATGGCGCCGCCGGTCGATAGCAGCCTCACCTGGCTGCCGCAGATCTATACGGACTCATACGGCGAGCCGGTCGAGATTGAGGAGCCCGCCCACTACAAATTGGCGACTGAGGCGTCCGATTTGACAACATATGCCAACGAGGAAGCTTGGTCGGAACTTGAGCGGGCCTCGAAATCACCGCTGTTCGAAACGCCCGTCCGACACTTCCTCGTTCGGGCTTTCTATTCATCCGGCATCGACGAGTTCATCGCGCATTTGACGGTTCTCGAGGCGGCACTCGGCCTCCAGTCCGACTATGGTGGAAAGGCCGCATTGGACCCAAGAAAGGGGCGCAAAGTTACGGAGATCATGATGGATCGGGTCGCACGTATCCTCGATGATCGAGGCGCCGCTGTCGAGTTCAAGGCCCTGTTTGACTTGCGCAGCGCCTATGTCCATGGCAGGCCAATGGCTTCGATCTCGAGCACCGATCGCTTCCGCGCCCGGAAGTTGGCGAGGCGCGTCGTCGTCGCCCTCATCGGCCAGGCGCTGGGTCAAAAAGGAATTCCACCGAGCGATCGGGAGGGATTCCTGATCGCTTTGGCGCGGCGGTCCTAAGGAGGTGCATGGTACAGTGAGCACGACGGAGGCTCAGAACCGTCGTCGAGACTGATGGCGATGAGCCGGGATGAGTATAATGCTGTGCGAAGGGCTGCGACCGAGCTCAGATCCAATTGAAACCAATTGAAACCAATTGAATAGGGCAAAGGCTGTCACAGCTTCAGCGGCTCGCCATGAGCAAGCTTCGTGTCTAGGCCCTACGTCGTTCGACCCGGCGATATGAAAGCATGGGCGGGAACGCGCCATGTTCCGCGAAACGCCCGTTCAGTCAGGCAGTGTATCTCACCGGGCTGGCTTTAAAGGGGTCAAGTACGGCGATGCCTAGGCCTTGGAAGTCAGCAGTGTTGCGTGTCACGAGGACCAGCTCGTGAACCTGGGCCGACGCGGCGAGTCCTTTGTCAACAACATGCTTGTCGCTTCTTCCCAGATAGGTTCCCCAAACCCGGGCGACGTCGTCGTTGATCACAATCAGTCGTCCAGAAAACGCGGCCACCAGGCCACTCGTACCGATCTCCAGAGCTTCTGCGACATCGGGCTTTTTGGCGCGGAGCTTCTCGATACCCTTGAAGATTTCCTTGATGCTCAGCACACTGATTGCCAACTCATTGTCATCAACCGAATCGAGCCAGCGCCTCACGTTCTGGTGCGCGTCAGGTTTTCCAACTTCCTTGAGGACATTGGTGTCAAGCAAGTATCTCAAGCAAGATCGTCCAATGCGCTGAAGTCGACGCTTTCCATAGCCTTCTTCGCCGTTGTTTTCGGATAAGGCCGTCCTAACTTGGGGTGGGCCGCGGCGTATAATTCAGCGGCGTGAACCTTATCCTCATCAAGCGATGGATAATCAGCCAGAATTCGCTCAAGGCTAGCCCCGCCCGCGAGAAGTGCAGCGACGCGGTGCGCCTCAATGCCTGTGCCCTTTATCAGCGGCTCATCACCTGAATCGTCAATCTCGGCATGAAGAGCCCGCAGTCTCTTCAGTTGGCGAACCACTGCTCGATAATGGTCGCTCAAGTCATATTTCTGTTTGCCGAACGCAACGATCCGAACCTCGCGTCCGGCAGGTATTTCGCGCAGTGCGGAATAAAGATCCTGCCGACCGGCATCGGTGAGCGCCAGCTTAAGCTCCGAATAGGCGTGGAAAAAGACCAGATCGTTGACCTCGAATGTCCATCGTTTTCTCGGACCGTGGGATGATGGCCGGATCGGAGCTTTCTCGACCGTTTTCCGGAAAGAGGCCACGGACTCCCCGACCACGAACGCCGCCTGGGCTACAGTGAGGGTTTCCATATCTAAATCTCCTTCACAATTCGTCCCGAAAATAGGGAGGAATTAGCCTGACCGCAAGCTATGCCCGTTGGCGCGGAGATGGGCTAGTGTCGGCGCCGGGCGGACGAAGCAACCGCTGGGTCCTGGGAAAAGCGAAGAAACCCAGACCGTCGGGACAATAGACGCCGCATCGCGGCAGTGCTCTAACTGCGTGGGCACATCGTCGACTTTCCCGACCCTTTTTGATGCTAATGAGAAAGCCAGGCACGGCAGAACCGCTTGATGACATGCCGGCATTGCCAGCCAGTCGGTTTGGTTTCCACCAAATCGACTGGGCGGGATTTCCTGAGAATCTTCAGGCATCCGTACCGAAAGTCCCGATGCTCATGGTCTTGGGTTAGGGCAATCTGGTGCACCCGTCGCTAGGTTTACATTAGCTGCTTGTGGCTAGCCGACGCGGCACGACAGCCATGCTCTCTCGGACGATCAGCCTAATAGGGGTCGAGTCAAGTTGGGTGGGTCAAGGGAAACGAAATACCTGACGTATGCCAGCAGCAACGTGAACGAGGCGATTGAGCTTCTTGGAACGTGCAATGATGCGTCGCATATGGATGCACTAGGCGACCTGAAAGGCAAGATCGAGAACCCCCCCAGACTAGGGAGATGTGTTACGGCAGCAGCAGCCCCGCGCGGGCCGCTCCACAATTTCGCAAGCAGATGCTTCAGATGCCGCCCATGCAGAGGTATTTCATTTCGAGGTAGTCCTCGAGCCCGTGGCGGGAGCCCTCCCGCCCGATTCCGGACTGCTTAATCCCGCCGAAGGGTGCCGCTTCCGATGACATGCGTCCCGTGTTGATGCCCACCATGCCATATTCCAAGGCCTCGGCCACACGCCAGACACGCTGCAAGTTCGAGGCGTAGAAGTAGGCGGCCAGACCGTAGATCGTGTCATTTGCCTCGTGCACGACCTGATCCGCATCGTCGAAGCGAATGGTCGGGGCCAGCGGCCCAAATGTCTCCTCTCGCGCAATCGTCATCTCGCTGGAGACCTGAGTGAGGACCGTCGGCTGGAAGAATGTGCCGTCCTTGCCAATGCGTTTGCCCCCGCATCGAATTACGCCGCCTTTTGCGACGGCATCGGAAATATGCAATTCAATTTTGGCCAGGGCCTGCCTGTCGATCAGCGGGCCGACGGCCACACCTGGATCGAAACCGTCACCAACCTGAAGTTGGCGAACCCGCTCCACGAATTTGTCGACAAATTCGTCGTGAACGACCGATTGTACGTAAAGGCGGTTCGCGGAAACGCAGGTCTGGCCGGCATTGCGGAACTTCGCCTGGATCGCCCCCTCAACCGCAGCATCGACGTCTGCATCGTCGAAGACGATGAAAGGCGCATTGCCGCCCAGCTCGAGGCTGACCTTCTTGATCTGGTCCGAGCACTTGCGCATGAGCAGCCGTCCGACCTCGGTGGAACCAGTGAAGCTGATCTTGCGGACCTTGGGGTTTGTGCAGAGTTCATGGCCGACGGCATCGCGTAGATCAGGTTGACCACGCCTTCGGGAAAGCCAGCCTGATGCGCAAGGGCGAACATTGCCCCCGCCACGAGCGGTGTCTGTTCAGCGGGTTTCAGCACGATCGTGCAGCCCGCCGCCAAGGCCGGCGAAATCTTACGCGCCACCATGGAAGCCGGGAAATTCAATGGCGTGATCGTGCCGACGACGCCGATCGGCTGCTTGATCACCAGCAAGCGACGGTCTGTCGATGGTGCGGAGATCGTCTCGCCATAGATGCGGTTGGCTTCTTCAGCGTACCATTGCAGGTACGCCGCCGCATGCGACACTTCCGATTTGGCCTCGGCAAGGGGCTTGCCCATCTCCGCGGTCAATATCGCGGCAAGGTCATCGGCGTAGTCGATAATGAGCTGATGCCAGCGCCACAGAACGTCGCTGCGTTCACGGGCCGTCAATGCCGCCCATCCAGGTTGCGCGCTATAGGCTTTGGCGATCGCAGCGCGCGTCTCCTCGACGCCCATGTCGGGAAGCTCTGCCAGCACTTCCCCGTCGATGGGTTGAGGACCATGAATGTGCGCTCGTTAACTGGTTTGCCAAGCGCCGGCAGGCGGTCAAGGCTGCCAAACAGGTCAGGAGATTTGAGGTGGCGGATCAAAGACGGGAGCAGCGGCAATGTCGGTTCCTTAAAGGCCCTGGCCTGTCCGGCCGGGTGGACATCTACTGCGCACGGATGGCTTTTGCATAGGACCACCTCTCACGAAAAGTCGTGCGTCCCTTGGGGCCGGGGGGACCCGCCGCGGGGGAAGGCTGACGGCCAGCTTCCGTCGACATTGGCAAGCCCCAAACCTCCGCCGGCGGCGTCGTTCACAGCCCCATTTGTCCCCAAGCCATCATCAACGTCTCGTCGCCCTGGCTGGTAGCGCTTGCCTTATAGCCCGTCCGTCTCGGGTATCGCATTGCGGACATAAAACGTGTCGTAACGTGAGCCCAACGGGCGGATGCTGGACGGTCCATGAGGGGTTAAGCCGCCGGTCAAACCGGGGCTTGCAAATTTCTCGTTTTTGCTGGGCCGAACGCAGACGTTTCGGTTATGAATCGGGACTGGCCTGACGGCCTACCCACGTTGCAATTGTTACAAAGGAAAACGCATATGGCGACCGGAACGGTGAAGTGGTTCAACAGCACAAAGGGATTTGGATTTATCCAGCCCGACAATGGCGGTCAGGATGTTTTTGTCCACATTTCCGCCGTTGAACGAGCGGGCCTCTCGACTCTCACTGATGGCCAGAAGATCAACTATGAAATCGAACAGGACCCCCGCACTGGCAAGTCCTCAGCTGGCAGCCTCAGCAAAGCCGGCTGAATTTTCTGCTGCTCCTGGCGACAGCCGGATCGACGCGGTAGGTCCAGGGTGTCTGACGCCGCGCGATGAGAGCGAGCGAGAGCAGGGCTCGACCGGAAGGCTGGAGCAGCAGATTGCTGGAAGCACGCGCGGTTTAGGCGTTCATCCGTAGAAAGGATGTCTCCTTCGACGTATTTCTTGGCAAGATCCGGCACGCATCTGGCACTATTTAGTTCTATATTGGACAATGAACGCTTCGATGCCTCGATGAGGATCGATCGCATCAAGTATGCATCGGACGAGGAGCCCGTGCTGCAACACTTTCACGGCATTCTGCCTACGGAGCTAACCTTGCGACGCGCAAAAGCGCCGTGCAATCAGCTATTCCTGGTGGGTATTGACGGCCGGCAAGTTAAATAGACATAGCTTGGCATCTGCCGGATTGGTGTGCGGGGCGCAGCTGAAAAAACGCCAATTCCACCCAGGATGCAAGCGATCAGGGCTTGGCATGGAAGTCGCTTGTATTTATTAAACTAACGTACGTTAGTTATCTGTCGGAGGAGGCAGTGTTGGTCGAGCCCCAGCCCAGTATCGCAGTCATCGGAAGCGGCCCTGCGGGTTGTTACACGGCTCAATTCCTTCGAAAGGAATGGCCGCACGCCGAGATCTGCGTCTTCGAAGCTTTACCTGTGCCATACGGCCTTCTTCGTTATGGAGTCGCCGCCGACCATCAAGGGACAAAGGCCGTCGCGGCCCAATTTGATCGGCTGTTCGAACGTGAAAACGTTCGTTTCGCGGGAAACGTCACGGTCGGGAAAAATCTCGCTTTCGAGAACCTTGCATCTAATTTTGATATCGTCGTTCTTGCGACCGGTTTGAACAGCGATCGTGGACTGACTGCAGAGGTTGACCATCGCAGCCGAGTCCTTGGGGCAGGCTCAATTTTAAAAGCGCTGAATGGCCACCCGGAAGTTCATTTACCGCTCCTTTCGAACGGAGCATTGGCGCCGCTTGGCGAGCGGCTGGCCGTTGTCGGAAACGGAAATGTCGCAATGGACGTTATCCGCATTCTGTCAAAGTCCATTCACAATTTCCAAGGGTCCGACGTTGATGACAAACGTCTCTCGGAGCTTCGGGCAGAACGAATTCGCTCTATCGACGTTTTTGGCCGCTCGTCGGTCTCCAGCGCCAAGTTCGACCTGTCAATGCTGAAGGAGATATTGCATCTACCGTCTGTAACCATTGCCGTGACTGGCCTGAGAGAGGCACAGGAAGGCTGCCAGCGTTACCGACTTCTTTCACAGCACCTCGATGCAAACCCTGGGACAGATCCCGGCAATGGCGTCTTGGACAGCCGCATCCGTGTGACGTTCCATTTTGAGGCCGATCCGCTCAGGGTTGCCAAAAGCAGCGACAGAAGCCTGTTGACGGTCCGTCGTCACACACAAGAGCTTCCTTCGGAGTTCGAGGTCGACTCCATCATTACTGCGATCGGATTTGCAAATAGATTTAGCGAAGCCGCTACGGGCGACGTCGAACACTGGGTTGGAAAAAATGTTTTCCGCACGGGTTGGTTAAGTCGAGACGGTAAAGGGACAGTTGCCGAGAACCGGCGAGTGGCCAAGGCCGGTGTCGAAGCTATCATAGCGCAATTCAAAGCCGGCGACCTGTCCGTAGATGCCAAGGGCTTCACTGCGATCGAAAAGACAATCGAACCCTACGCCGTCGACTTCCGAGGTTGGAAAAACATCGATTCACACGAGTTGGCGACTGCGAATCCGGATCGATGCCGCAGGAAAATTACGGACATTCCGCGGATGCTATCCATCGCAGCCCCCGGCAGATTCGCCCAGCAGACGACGCCCGATAACATAATCAGGATGATCTGAGAATTCTGGATACACAAAAGGGAACTGACGATTGGATCGCGTCTCAGTTTGAAATCATTGCTGGGTTACGCGATCGTCACCGCGCGGCCTAAAAATGGGCAAAGAGTACCAATGACGCGTACCGGAAAAAAGGCGCTGCCTTTCGTGCCGACCGAAATCCATGTCAGCACAGTCAGGGACGAGAGAGGCGCTCTTGGCATCCTCTCTATCCTGACAACTGAAGGCCTGCTGGATATCGCTCTAGACCAGCAGACTGCCGATGCCATCGTGGACGCCATCAACACAATACGGTCAAAGCTGGATTCGGACGGCAGCGGCATCTAGTTGGTGCGCGCCATGGGGCAAGCTCGGCCGCCCTCGCGACCTGAGCGTCGGCCGCCAACAAGCACGCCAACTGAGAGACGGGCGGATTCCAGCGAAGCCTTGGCGTCGGCCAGCGCATATCCAACCGCCTGGTGCTCGACAATTGGGGCGGCCCCACCCCGCCGCTCGGTCTTTGCGTATCTGAGGGCGCAATCGAATGCCCGCATGACACCCGTGGACATGACATCGACAAGAGCGGTGTGTGGCGACAAAACTTGCCATTACGATGTCTCTTCCGCCCCGTCGGCACCGACCAGGTTCTGCTCGGGCACACACACCTTGTCGAGGCGGAATCACGGCGTGAGATGGCCCCGATGTCCCATGGCGTTCGCGTTACGCTCGGTTATCAGGTCCGTCCAAAGGCCGGTTTGTGTCGGTGCGTCTAGCGCAGGAACTTTGTCTTCTTCGACGTATTTCTTGGCAGGATTTGGCATGTTCTCGCACCATGTGGCGTGCTTGGATGCGTCATGGAGGATCGATCGCATCAAAGCACTGGGCGAGGGGCGATGTCTACGGATGGCGACAGCTGTGCAAAATAGCATGCGTTGTTTAGGTGACGGCACCTTTCAAACCGAATGGAATGGCATCGATCAGGCATCTGAGTCGATGACCGTGCTGGGTGCCAAACAAATTGGCGTAACGGGCCACCACGACGCGGCGATTGTGATGTCGCGGTGCGCTGGACTGGCGCGCTGATACCAGCTCTTGCCAGCTGACGCCAAGATCGAGGGATCAATGATGAACATGCAAATCTCAACCGCGCTTGAAACGCTGTTGCCTTGGACTGACCCGCAATTTCGAGCCAATCCTTACCCGTGGTACGATGTCTTGCGCCAACAGGCGCCCGTCTATCTCGATCCCAACGGATCGAACACCTACAATGTCTCTCGATACGCCGATGTAGCAAAATTCGGTAAGCACTCTTCTCTGACGTCGCACGCGCCGGCTTGGATCGTGAAAGGGGCCTGGGGCAGATTCAAGGATTCGATAATCGTCACGGATCCCCCTGAACATACTGCGCTGCGTCGGCTGTCGAACAAATGGTTCACACCCAAAATGGCGGCGCAATGGATCGAAGCCAGCATAGCCGAAGTCAATCGGGTGATAGATGATCTCGGTCCCAATGGCATGGTGGAAGGCTTTCGCGATCTTGCCCTGATGCCCGCGCACCATGCCATGTGCAAAGCCCTGGGTGTGCCCAACGACGGTTACGATGCGGGCTCGGCATACATGCGTGACGCGATGATCGGACTTGGCGCGGCGGTGACCGATGCAGAGGAAGAGCGTTGTGTGGCTGCCTTTGCTTTCCTACAGGATCGGGTCGAGCACCATATTGCCAATGCACGCACGAACCCACAGCCCGGCGCACTTTCCAATTGGATTGAGCTGGTCGTTGCTGGTGAGATGACTGAAGTCCAGTTAAACGAAGCGCTGATCCTCTTCTGGGCGACTGGTACGCCAAACGCGGCCTATCTTATCGCGGGTGGCCTGGAACTATTTGCGCGTCGGCCCGAGTTCTTCACCATGTGGCGCGATGCTCCTGAAAAGCACCATGCCATTCTGAATGAGCTTGCGCGTCTTCACACTGCAGAAATGTCCTTTGAGCGGTTCACCACCGAGCCGCTTGAAATCGCTGGCGTGACTATCCCTGTGGATAGCCATATCCGTTTCCTGATTGCGAGCGCGAATCGCGATCCAGAGGCATTTGATAACCCTCATGAGTTCCGGGTGGACCGCCCAGCCGACACCGTGCCGCATATCAGCTTTGGGGCAGGTCCGCATTCCTGCCCGGGAACTGTCATTGCACAGGCGGAAGCGACAGCGGTGTTCAACACGCTGGCTGCGCGCGTTCAGCGGATTGAGCTCGGCGGTGCGCCAATCTACGGACATGATGACCGTTCAGCGCGCTACCTCCGATTGCCACTGCGGCTCGTCAGTTGAGATGGCCTAAATTAAGCTGAAGCAAGCCCCAATGGGAATAAGCGATGACCACGTCAAATCAGACTATCAGCAAAGAAACCGTCGCAGCTATTGATGCACAGCATGAGTTGATGCGTCTGGCGTATGAAAACGCCGACGCGGCCCTACTCGGAGATGAATTTTTTACCGATGATGCTTGGGTTGTTGGCGGTGCCGATATGACCTGGCGTGACCGGAGCGGGATGGTCTCACTCTACCGCGATATCGTTGGCAAGTATCGCTGGAAAAACGATCGCGAGAGCCTTATCCAGTTATCAGACAATGTCGTGTCAGAGTTTTTGATCGGCACAATCGTCCCTGTTGACACAACTGAAGAAACACTCGCCTACAAGATCCAACTCATTTGGACAAAAGCTGATGGAAAGTGGAAATGCTTGTCACAGTTCTTTGGAATGGGAACTGACTTCGCCTTGAAGCAATAACGAAAAAGCAAACGGGCGGGCCGCAACTTTTAGCGAGGCAGGATGACTTAGTTGCGGGGCCGGGTCTGTTAAGCTTGTGAAGCCCGAAGGGGGACGCAAGCAGCCGCTCAATCCAGCCGCTGAAGAAGTCTCATATGCCTTGATGTAACTAACGAATGTTAGTTATAGGGATCTGCCGAAATGCGAGATTTCGGCCAAAAAGAAAAATGCTGAACGAGCAGTAACTTCCGCAGTGCCAGTCGGGTTCGCAGAATGTGGAGAAGGACCGCGCTTTGTTGAAAACGACTAACCAAACTCGTTTCGAAGAAAACAACAGGGGAACGTAAATGACAGACACAACAATCGGTTCCGGAGTGATCGAATCTCCACCCAGCCGTGACATACGCCTGACGGGGAAGATGACCACCCTCTCGCTAATGCTGACGGTTCTTGCCTTTTCGGCGCCTATGGCGGTTGTCGATGGGTTCATCCCATTCACAATCTATTTCGGGGGGCCAGGGGCGACGCTTGCTTTTGTGTTTGCGTCGATCGTTCTGGGCCTCTTTGCAATCGGCTACGTGACCATGGCGCGCAATGTTCCTAAACCAGGCGATTTTTATGCATTCATCAGTTCCGGGCTGGGCCGCATCACGGGCCTCGGCGCTGCATTCCTTGCCGTCTTCTCCTATCTCTGCGTGTTGACAGGCAGTACCATATTCTGCGGAATAAGCGTGGCCTCAGTGATCACGGCTTTTGGGGGGCCGGAAACCTCATGGGTGCCATGGGCAATCGCAGCTTGGTTGGCGGTGTCGGCCTTGGGCTATTTGCATATCGAGATTTCTGCAAAAGTCCTGACCTGGGCGATGGTGATTGAGGTGATCATCGTGGTGGTCTACAGCCTTTGCACGCTGGCTGCAGGCGGCAAGGAAGGGCTAAGTTCCGTGCCTTTCACCTTAAAGGCCTTCTCTGAAGGTGATATGGCTGTAACGATGCTTTACGCGATCCTCGTCTTCATGGGATTTGAGGCGACTGCATTGTTTCGCGACGAAGTCCGCGATCCTGACAAGACGATCCCGCGCGCTACTTATGGTGCGGTGATCCTCATCGGCCTGCTCTACACATTGGCTTGCTATGCGATGACCTCGGCGTTTGGCGCCGGAGCCTGGGATGCGGCCAAAAATGATCCCACAGGAATGTTCACAGCCTCGAGCAGCATTTTCGTCTCCCCACTTTTCAGCAAGATCGCCCGCTGCTCGGTCGCGCTGTCCACCTTCGCCGCGATTGTGTCCATCCATAACGTGCTTGCGCGCTACATCTTCAACCTTGCCATTGACAAAGCGCTGCCGTCATCACTGGCGGCGGTTCACAGTCGGCACCATTCGCCTCACCGTTCTTCGACAGCTGCCGGCGCCATCGTTGGTCTGCTGTTGCTTGGCTGTTACTTGACTGGCATCAGCGGCAGCCTGCTCTACGGCATGGTGGTCGGCATTGGCTCGATTGGCGTCATCTTCTTGATGGGGTTGGTCTGCGTCGCTGTGATCGGCTGGTTTGCCCAGACCGGAGTTCCGAAGGGCGAGAACGCCTTCAAAGTGTTTATCGCGCCGGCAATCGCTGGGGCGGCACTTCTCAGTGTCGCGATCTTCACCGCGCTGCACCTCCACTTCATTGTTGGCGGAGAACCGGATGCAAACAACTGGATCATTTTCGTGCTGATCGGGGTCTTTGTGCTGGGTGCAGGTCTTGCGGCCCATTACAAGTTCAATCGCAATGACCTCTACGAGAAACTCGGTCGCGCTGAACGCATTTTCGACGCTATCGCCCGGACATGAGTAGACGGGGGCGGCTGCGCACCCCGCGCATCCGCCCCCGTACTACCATGGCCCTGATTGAGAGATTTTATCTCTTGCAGGTTCACAGCCTTGGAATGGTGCATGTTAAGTGCACTCGTTTTTTCAACATCAACAGCACGATGATCACATCAACCGGCATTGCGGGTGATCGCAGGTTTGTGCTGCTCGATGGCCAGGATTGTCTGATTTCCCCGAGCAAGCACGGGCTTATCTACCGCTTGAATCCATGCGTATGAGGCGCAGATGAGTCTAACTTTCCCAGATGGCCACAAAATCGAGGCGCTTTTAACCTTTTGCCCCACCATCAATCACCTCGGGATACGGCAAGTCGAGATCATGCCGGTTCTGGGCGACTGGAACGCCAAACTCGGTGCTTTCGCTGGTCGTGCGACCCGGCAGGTACGCACAGAGGGTCCTAACGGTGGCGTTGACATCAAGCCAATAACGCTGGTTTCGACCGGCTCTCTTGCCGACGGCTTCGACGCTTGGGCCGAACTGTCGATCCCCGGCGGTTGATGACATGTGCGAACCAACACCAAAAGAGGGCCAGCCAGACAATGTTACCGGGTGCGCCAATACGTCCGTGCCTTCGCAAGCCGGCTGGAACGCAGCACGCAGGACGGTGACCACGGCTGATGGGCAGAGACTTAGCTTTGTCGAGATGGGCGCCCGCGATGGTCTGCCGATACTGCTGCTGCATGGCTATACCGACAATAGCCGCGCCTGGTCGCCTTTGGCCCCCTATCTGGCGGGACGGCGGCTGATCGCGCTGGACCTGCGCGGCCATGGTGGTAGCGCAATCCCAGCCGGCAGCTACCGGCATCGACACGTTGGCCCATGACGTGAATGGCTTTATGGAGGCGCTGGGCATCGATAGGGCCGATGTCGTCGGCCATTCGCTCGGCTCAATGACTGCGGCCGCGCTTGCCGGCTTTTACCCCGAACGCGTCGATCGGCTGGCCCTCCTTTCCACAGCGGTAAGCTTTCCGAAAGAAGCCATCGATTGGCTTTGGGACAACGTGCCCAACCTTAGCCATCCGCTCGACCCGAATTCGGAATTCATGCTTGCCTGGTTCTCGAACCCGACGCCGATGGAAGAAGACTTTCTGACCCGCGACCGCGCGGAAAGCGCCTCGGTTGCCGCGCCGGTCTGGATGGG
Source organism: Mesorhizobium sp. Root102 (assembly GCF_001425625.1). Classification (GTDB taxonomy): domain Bacteria; phylum Pseudomonadota; class Alphaproteobacteria; order Rhizobiales; family Rhizobiaceae; genus Mesorhizobium. The sequence continues at coordinate 16,918 of NZ_LMCP01000011.1, forward strand.
TGTCCTCAAGGCGTTTACCGTGCTCGATTGGAGCCTGCTCGCCACGCGCATCACCGCCCCGACGCTTGTCATGTGGGCCGATCAGGATGCCTTATTTGGTGCTGCCAGCCAGAGCCGCGTGAGAGAGGTGCTGCCCGCCGCACAGTACGAAACCTTCCCGGGGCTTGGCCACAATTTCATCTGGGAGCAACCCATGAAAGCCGCGAAGGTAATCAATCGGTTCCTTGCCCGCTAGCGCAAAGGGAACATACCTATAACTCAACAATATAACGAGGATGGCACTATGTTTAAAATGATGGTCAGCCAAGGATTGCTTGCAGTTTTTCTATCATTCGCCGCGCCGGCGGCTGCCGATACACCTGTGCCTTCGCAGGCAGACTGGAACGCCGCCCGCAAGACGGTGACCACTGCGGACGGGCAGATGCTTAGCTATGTCGAGATGGGCGCCGCCGATGGTCAACCGGTGCTGCTGTTGCATGGCTATACCGACAACAGCCGCGCCTGGTCGATGCTTGCACCGCTTCTTACAGGGAGGCGTTTGATCGCCCTTGACTTGCGCGGCCATGGCGGCAGCGCAGCACCTGACTGCTGCTATGGGCTCGACTCGTTTGCCCATGACGTGAACGCCTTTATGGAGGTGATGCATATTGACAAGGCTGATGTCGTTGGCCATTCGCTGGGTTCTATGACAGCCGCCACTCTGGCCGCCTATTACCCCGAACGTGTCGATCAGCTGGTGCTGCTGTCAACCGCCACCAATGTTCCGAAAGGCACAGCTGACTGGCTGTGGGACAATGTACCGAAACTGAAATATCCGATCGATCCCAATTCGGAATTTATGAAGGCATGGTATGCGAACCCAACGCCGGTGAATGAAGATTTCATAACCCGAGAACGCGGCGAAAGTGCCGCTGTTCCTGCTCAGGTCTGGATGGGTGTACTCAGGGCGCTCACCCCGACGGATTGGAGTTCGATTACCTCGCGCATCACCGCTCCGACGTTAGTCATCTGGGGCGATCAGGATCCGCTGTTCGATGCCGCCAGCCAAACCCGTCTGAAAGAGTTGCTGCCTGCCGCAGAATACAAAACTTTCACCGGACTTGGGCATAATTTCTTCTGGGAGCAACCAGAGAAAGCCGCGAAGGAGATCAATGGGTTTTTGACTCCTTGACCAGAGATTGCCCGCCAGGTGAGCATGGCGGGCACGCATGACCCGGATGCTGGTAGCGATCGCTTTCGAGCAGCTGCAGGAACTGAACTGGGCCAGCAAGCCCAGTTCAGTTCTATTGGGTTAACGCTTTAGAAGTGTCACTTGCTCAAGAACTTCGTCCAAAGATTTGCCAAAGGCGTCGACGATCATGTCGATCTCTTCAGATTTAATGATCATCGGCGGAGCAAACAGAACGGCATCATAGGTCGGCCGGGTGATCACCCCATTGGCCTGCATCCGATCAGCCATCATGGCGCCAAGCTCTCCAACAGTTCCGAGTGCGGTTTTCTTTTCCTTGTCGAGGACGAGTTCAACACCGGCCAAAAGACCAACGCCACGAACCTCTCCGACAAGCGGGTGGTTCAGGAACTTCCGAAAACCCGCGCGCAGACGTTCACCCATGACCGCTGCGTTGTCAGCGAGCTTTTCTTCCTCGATGATACGAATGGTCTCCAATGCCAATGCGCAGGCTACCGGATGGCCACAAGTCGTGAACCCGTGCCACATGCCGCCATACTTTTCGCTCGCGTCATAGATCGGACCCATAACCTTCTCGTTGAAGAGGAAAGCCGCGAAAGGAATGTAGGATGAGGTTAGCTGTTTGGAATAGACGAGAACGTCAGGTTCAAGGTTGAAAGTCTGGGTGCCGAACATCTTGCCGGTGCGACCGAAACCGCAAATGACCTCGTCGGCCACGAACAGAATGTCATATTTCTTTAGGACAGACTGGATTTTTTCCCAATAGGTCGCCGGTGGTACAATGACCCCGCCGCCGCCGTTGACGGGTTCAGCGATGAAGCAGCAGATCGTTTCCGGCCCTTCGGCAATGATCGCATCTTCCATCTCGACAGCAAGACGTGTCGCGAAGTCTTCTTCTGTTTCGCCTGGCAAACCTTCACTGTAGAAATGGGGGCAACTTAAGCGCACTACGGGCATAAGCAAGTCATGGCCAATATGGTTGCCATCGAGCCCCGTCAGATTGTTGGTCGCGATGGTTGCGCCGTGGTAAGCGCGCTTGCGCGAAAGAATTTTCTTGCGCTTCGGCTGTTCCATCGCGTTCGAGCGATGCCATAGCAGCTTGATCACGGTGTCAATCGCTTCCGAGCCAGATGCGTTGAAAAACGCCTTGCTCATGGGGACCGGTGCCATTTCGACCAACTTCTCCGCAAGGTCGATGGTCGGCGGCGTCGAGCGGTGCCAAAATGTATGGTAGAATGGAAGAGTATCGAACTGTCGCATTGCTGCGTCAGCTAGCCGTTTCTCGCTGAAGCCAAGTCCCGCCGACCACATGCCGGACATGCCTTCGAGAAAGCGGTTGCCGTCGTTGTCGTAAACAAAGACGCCTTCGCCGCGCACGATAATCGTCGGGCCGACTTCTTTGTGTTTGACGTGGTTAGTATGGCAATGCAGGACATAATTGATGTCGCGCGCTTCCATGGAATTTACCGTTGTCATCAGGTTCATGTCTTCCTCCTCTCATTTGCGGAATTTCCGTTAGGTAGTTCAGTTCTGGACGCTGCGCGGATTATGTGCGGTGTCCTCAGCCGGGTTCCTTGAGTATTAAGCACAAACTAACGATAGTTAGCAACGACGCAATTCACATGCCTATCTCGGCGCAGCCTATCAACACAGCCTCATCGCCATGCCGCTGCCCGATGCCCGGTCGTACGTCTAAGTGAGCAGCACGCTCTTCCTGCAAACTTTTTTGGTACCGAATTCGACCCCCTGGAATGGGCAGATTGGCTCACCTCCGGAAGCTTTAGAGCCTATCGGCAACATACCGCCAGCAGACGCAAGGAGCAGTAATTCGCCTTGCTGTACATGTCCCAGGAGCCACCGATTGTTCCCGCGGGCGTCGGCGCGTTGCCGCAGGAAGTTTGTCCCCTTCGGCGTAATTCTTGGCAAGAACCCATCTGCCAATGGCGCCAATTAATCCTATTGTCGTGGATCATGGAGCGTGCTTGCAAAAGCGCTGAGCAGGAGGGGGCCAAGCAAAACAAACGTGCGCCGTCTCGGTGTCTGCCGGATCAATGTGCAGGGCGTTAGTGAATCCAACGTTGGCGACTGCGGGCCCAGATCGGTGCCGCAGAAAAATTACGGACTTACCGCAAATGCTGTCCGTCGCGGCCCCTGAAAAATTCGCTCAACAAACCAAACCTGGCAACATAATCCGGATGATCTGAGCAATCTGACCGAATAAAAAAGGGAACTGATGAATGATCAAGGTGCTTTTTGGGACAGAAAGCGGCAACTCTGAAATGGCTGCGGACGATATTGCGCAGTATATTCGCGACAATGGCGAAAGCGCCCAGGTCATCCCGATGGAGGACTGCGACGTGTCGGACTTGGCCGCGACAGGGTTCGCAATCGTGATCACCTCGACCTACGGTGAAGGTGAGTTGCCCGAAACAACCAAGCCCTTTCATGACGCCTTGGCAGAGATCCGCCCCGATTTGTCTGCTCTCAAATTCGCTGCATTTGGTCTGGGTGATAGCACCTACGAGACCTATGGCAACGGGATTGATGTCGTATCTGGTTTGCTGCGCAATCTTGGAGCCCAGCAGATCGGAGATACCGGCCGTCACGATGCAGCCAAGGGGCTGGCATTGTCGCAAGTTGCCGTCGATTGGGTCAGTAAATACCTGCCAGAGCTTGGTCGCCGGGCCGCTTAAGCCCAACATTTGTCGATACGGTTCCGGCAAAAGTTGGAGTACTGGAATGCCAACGGTGGAAAGCAGCGAGATCCTACCTCCCAGCCAGGACGATTGGGTCCAGGCAAAGAAAAAGGTAACGATCCAAAGTGGCATTGAACTTGCCTATGTCGAATGGGGAGACTTGAGTGCCCCTCCGCCTTACCTGAAGTCACGGCGCTTCATTACGATCGACCTTCGCGGTCACGGAGACAGCGAGAAGGTCAAGAGGGATATCAATCTTTTGAGCTTCGCCGCGGATCTAGGTGAGTTCATGGATAAGCTTGGTATCGAAAAAGCGGATCTCGTCGGCCACTCGATGGGGTCGATGACCGCGGTAATCTTTGCTGCCTTGTACGGTCACAAAGTCAACAAAGTCGTTTTGCTAGCCACAGCGCTGCAGCCTGGATCGGCCGTGGCCGATTGGCTTGTCGAAACAATCGAGAAACAAACCTATCCGCTCGATGTAAATGACAAATTCCTTGAGGAATGGACCTGGAATCCACATCCGATCAATCCGATCATCATGAGGTACCTCAAGCAGGAAGCCTCAGAGGTTCCCTACGAGACTTGGCTCGGATGCCTTGTCGCTTTCCGGGTCACGAACTGGTCGATGGTGGCGCAAAATATCAAGGCGCCGGTCTTCGTTATGTGGGGAGACAAGGACCAATTTTTCAATGCGGAAGATCAGGAAGACGTAAAGAAAGTCCTTCCAGAAGCGAAGTACAAAACCTACGTCGACTATGGTCATTCCGTAATCTGGGAAAGTCCCGAGATGGCGGCAAAGGATATCATGGAGTTTCTCAGCGGCAGCGCATGGGAGCCTCTTCATTAGCGATCTGGTCGCACCGAAGCGTTGCGGCGTCAGGCGAAAGCCAATTTTGGTTGCTATGACAGGTTCCGATTCATGAAGGTCAAACATATTGGAATGGCTCACGTGAAGGCCACACGATTGCTCGAACTCGAACGGGCATCCGTGACGGCCCGAGGCATCGCGGGCGATCGTCAGTTCGTTTTGCTCGATGAGTCCGGAAGCCCGCTACCCCCTGGTCATCACCGGCATTACCTGCCGCTCAAGTTCGACTTCGACGAAGAGAAGAACGCTCTGATGTTGACATATCCGGACGGAAGTTGGGTGGCCGAGGACTGTTTGTTGAGCGAGGAAACGTTCGATCTCGACTTCCTCGGAATGCGCAACATCGCAGTCCGCAAGGTCGAGGGGGAGTGGAACAATCGCTTGGGAAAGTTTTCCGGCAAGGCGGTGACGATTGTGAGAGTCGTTAGGGATGGAGACGGGATCGATGTGCTGCCGATCACCCTTGTTACGACGGGCTCCTTGGATGACCTCAGCAAGCGGATGGGCTCTCTCGTTGACTACCGTCGCTTTAGGGCGAATTTAGTGATCGAGCATGAGGAGCCTTTTGCCGAGGACGGCTGGGACGGCAAAACGATGCGGATCGGTTCCGCTGTTCTGCGAATTCGCAGCTCGGTTCCGCGCTGTGTCGTAACGCAACTCGATCCGGACACAGGGGTCAACAACGCCCGTACGATCCCCGCTTTGATGGGATTCCGACAAAGTGTGAATCTACCGGACGGGCTGATGGTTGACTACGCCACACCGGGATTTGCTTCCTATGCGGAAGTTCGCTGCTCCGGAGAGGTCGCGGTGGGTGACGCAGTTTCATTCGTGTAGCCGTGGACAAACCTAGGCTCATTCTTGGGATCCGACCTGCGCAAAAGGTATCTTAGCATGGACTATGAGAACAAAGTTGTAGCTATCACCGGCGCCGGATCCGGGATGGGCCGTGCGATGGTGCAAGAATTCGCGGGCCGCGGCGCTTTTGTTGCGGCGATCGGCCGTACACAGTCGAAAATCGACGAAAGCGTTCGGCTCCTAAGTAACCCGGAAAGAGCCAAGACCTTCCGTGCAGACGTCTCAGTTGAAAGCAGCGTTGCCAAAACGATCGAGCAGATCGTTGGGCACTGGGGTCGCATTGATGTTCTTGTCAACAACGCCGGCGTCCTCGATACCTATGAGCCGGCCCATACGGTCAGTCTTGAGGACTGGGAAAGGGTCCTTTCAATCAATTTGACTGGCCCGTTTCTGATGTCGAAGTACGTCATTCCCCACATGCTGCGGCAGGAGAAGGGTTCGATCGTCAACATCGCTTCGCTCTCTTCATTCAGTGCCGCCGGTGGAGGATCGGCCTATACGGCTTCCAAACATGGGCTCCTGGGTCTGACCAGGCAGTTGTGCTTCGAGTACGGGGCCAAGGGCATCCGTGTGAATGCCATCTGCCCCGGAGCCACGGCAACGCCGATGGCACTGCATGGCGGAACCGACGCTCTTCCGGATATGAACGAAGGCATCATGAAAACCCCGGCTCAACGTTGGTGCCGTCCGGAGGAGATCGCTCGCTTGACGGCCTTTCTTTCAGGCGACGAGGGCGATTTTGTACACGGCAGTTCGTTCGTCATTGATGGCGGTTGGCTGACCGCCGCTCGAGATGCGTTTTAGCGTCCGTTCGAGCCTGCAATGTGAAGGCGACCGCGCCTTCCAAGTTGAAAACGAACAACTACCTAGGGGAAAACATGGACGTACGCGCCGCTGTTGCTGTTCAAGCCGGCAAGCCTTTGCAAATCATGACGGTCCAGCTCGAAGGCCCACGTGCCGGCGAAGTGCTAGTCGAGATCAAGGCGACCGGCATCTGCCACACCGATGAGTTCACGCTGTCGGGCGCCGATCCCGAAGGCCTGTTTCCAGCCATCCTCGGCCATGAGGGCGCAGGCATCGTCGTCGATGTCGGCAAGGGCGTCACCTCGGTGAAGAAGGGCGACCATGTCATCCCGCTTTACACGCCGGAATGCCGGCAGTGCCCGTCCTGCCTGTCCAGAAAAACCAATCTGTGCACGGCGATCCGCGCCACGCAGGGGCAAGGCCTGATGCCGGACGGCTCGTCGCGCTTCTCGATCGGCAAGGACAAGATCTTTCACTATATGGGCTGCTCGACCTTCTCGAATTTCACCGTGCTGCCCGAGATCGCGCTGGCCAAGGTCAACCCGGACGCCCCCTTCGACAAGATCTGCTACATCGGCTGCGGCGTCACCACCGGCATCGGTGCGGTCATCAACACCGCCAAGGTCGAGCAAGGCGCCACAGCGGTGGTCTTCGGCCTCGGCGGCATCGGCCTCAACGTCATCCAGGGCCTGCGGCTTGCCGGCGCCGACATGATCATCGGTGTCGATTTGAACAACGACAAGAAAGCCTGGGGCGAGAAATTCGGCATGACGCATTTCGTCAATCCCAAGGAGATCGACGGCGACGTCGTCCCGCACCTCGTCAACATGACCAAGCGCGGCGCCGACCAGATCGGCGGCGCCGACTACACATTCGACTGCACCGGCAGCACCAAGGTGATGCGCCAGGCGCTGGAAGCGTCGCATCGCGGCTGGGGCAAGTCGGTCGTCATCGGCGTGGCGGGTGCCGGCCAGGAGATCTCGACGCGGCCGTTCCAGCTGGTCACCGGTCGCACCTGGATGGGCACCGCGTTCGGTGGCGCGCGCGGCCGCACCGATGTGCCCAAGATTGTCGACTGGTACATGGACGGCAAGATCCAGATCGACCCGATGATCACCCACACGCTCAAGCTCGAGGACATCAACAAGGGCTTCGACCTCATGCATGAGGGCAAGAGCATTCGTAGCGTCGTGGTCTATTGACGAAGAAAGCTATCCACCGCGGATACACATGGACGTTGTACAGGTTCAACAAGGGAGGAATTTCATGAACGAGAAACTGCATCACAGCATCGACAATGGCCTGCCCAGGGAAAGCGCAAGCTTCGCCGGCGGCACACTGGTCTGCGCCTGCACCAGCAAGCCTGTGAAGGTGAAGGTGAAGGGCAAGATCGCCCACAACCATGCCTGCGGCTGCACCAAGTGCTGGAAGCCTGATGGCGCGATCTTCTCGGTCGTTGCCGTCGCCGGTACCGGCGACGTCACCGTCGTCGAGAACGGCGACAAGCTGAAAGTGGTCGATCCGGCAGCGCTGATCCAGCGCCACGTCTGCACCGGTTGCGGCGTCCACATGCACGGCCCGGTCGAGCGCGACCATCCGTTCAAGGGCCTGTCCTTCATCCATCCCGAGCGCTTCGTCGAGGACGGCTGGTCGCCGCCGGGCTTCACCGCCTTCGTCTCGTCGATCATCGAATCCGGTGTCGATCCGAAGCGCATGGACGGCATCCGCGCGCAGCTGAAGTCAATTGGCCTGGAACCCTATGACTGCCTCAACCCGGCCCTGATGGACTACATCGCCACCTGGACCGCGAAGAAGAATGGCGTAGGTCCGTCGTAATCCGAGGAAGATCGGGATGCAGCAGCGATTGGAAGGAACAGCAACGTGACTGGAAGAGTAAAAGGTAAGAATATCATCGTCATCGGCGGGACGAGCGGGATGGGGCTTGCCCAGGTGAGGCGGTTCACTTCGGAAGGGGCTCGAGTCTTGATCGCCAATAGAAGTGGTGTTCAGGGCGCGACGCTCGTCAAGGAGATCGGCGACGCGGCTGCGTTCGTCGAACTCGATGTGCGGTGCGAAGAGGGTTGGGCTAATGTCGTCAGTCAAGCCGAGAGGCATTTTGACGGACCCATCCACGCATTGGTCAACAATGCAGGCATCTTGGTTGAGGAAGGGATCGAGCAGACGAGTCTGGAGACCTATCGCTTTTTGGTCGATGTCATGCAGGTCGGTGCTTTTCTCGGGATGAAAGCTGTCATCCCCTCGATGAAAAGCGCGGGTGGAGGGTCGATCATAACTGTCTCTTCGACGGCTGGCATCGTGGGTTACCCCGGGTTCTTTGCTTACACTGCCACAAAATGGGCGGTTCGTGGGATGACTAAGGCTGCCGCACTGGATCTGGCACCCTCGAATATTCGCGTCAACAGCATTCATCCGGGGGACACGGAAACCCCCATGATCGAAGGCAGAGGCTACAATGCTGACCACGTCCCATTGAAGCGGTTCGCCCGCCCCGAGGAGATTGCCTCACTCGCTCTGTTCCTTGTCTCAGATGAGTCGGCTTACATTACCGGCGCAGAACATGTGATCGACGGCGGCTTCACCGCTCAATAGCCCGTTTTTCAGGTGCGGCTAGCGCCAGCGTCGTCGCACTTTCCTCTCTTCCCGAGTTTGCGGAGTCGTCTTTTCGCCCGAGTGGGCACACTGCGCGGATCTCAACTCTGCCAATGATCCGCGCAGCATGTGTCACCATTTATGCCGATTCATATGGCTTCCCTCGATAGGCTTGCCCCAGTGGGACAGTCCTCGGGCTGATCTTGTCCAGCAGATTCAAACAGCAACTATAGAACATATCTGCGTTGGTCATTTTGTGGCTACGGGGAACTGGCTGCGGCAGAAGGGCAGTATCGGACACTGACTACTGCGAACCGGCCAATCGGTGGCTGCGATTGCTCAAAAGTAGCAAGGCCACACTTAGTCGACACGTCTGGCATTCGTATGGGCTTGTCCTCGTATAGAGCGCTTCCAATGATGTTGCCTGGGGCTTCAAGCTCCATTTTGGCAGGTTTGGCGTAGCAGTTGTCAACCGGCGCCGAGCCAACCCCGATCTGACTGGATAAGCTCAGTCCAACAAAAGGACTTGGACTGATCGGTCAAAGTCTGCCTGACACGTCAAACTGATCGGAGGAAATCCATGAGCAGCAACACGATCAATTGGGAACGCGTCCGCAACAAAGTCGCCAAGGAGGGCATACGGACCTATTGGAGACCGTATGCGGCACCGACCATTATGTCGGCCGGCGATAGTCTGATCTCAGGCGCACCACAAATGCCGCGGTGGGATGCGCCCCCGAAAGCTGCCGTTTCTGTTGCGATCAACGGCGCGTTTTTCACCAAGGCCGAGAACCCAAACCAAGCGCAGACGCCCGAGGAGATCATTCGGTCCGCGAAGGACTGCATCGCTGAAGGCGCCCAGATCATACACATTCACGTTCGCGATGACGGTGGCCACAACGTCCTTGATGTCGACCGTTTCGCCGATGTCCTTGGGCGTCTGAAGTCCGATCACCCGGGCATCGCGCTCGACGCTTGCCTTGTGGCCGTCAACGACACTGAATGCAAGGCCATGCAGGAGGTCATCGACCGAATGCTCGTGAACGCTGTTCCCGTGAACACCACGGCGTTGATCCTCGGCGATAACCTCTTCGTAAAGCCGCCGCACGCCATTATCGAAAAGACGCGCATGGTCCTCGAGGCCGGGCTGGTCCCACAGCTCGCCGTCTACACCGACGGCGACGTCGATAACGCGCGCCGGCTCCTCATCGACAGCGGTCTGGTGAAGGGCCCTTTGACCTGGTTGCTGCTTGCCGGTCTTCCGGGTTGCACGCCAATGTACTCGCCGCAGAGCATGATCGACGGTCTGGTTCGCCAGGTTGGGCTCATCCGGCAAGTTGATCCGGGGGCAAACATCATCGTCTGCGCCGGCGGCCGGGCAAGCCTTCACCTCGCAAACCTCGCATTGCTGATGGGTCTCCACGTTCGCGTCGGTATGGAAGACACCGTGTGGAAGTGGCCGCATCGTGACGACCTGATCGAGCGCAACGTCGATGCGTTCCGCATCACACGAACGATGGTCGAAAGCCTTGGTCGCGAACTTATGACTGCCGAGGAGTTCCGTCAGATGTGCGGAATTTCTGCAAGAGCCAGCACCTCCGCTGCAGCCGAGTGAGGCGAAGTGCCATGAAGGACAAGAACAACGAAGGAGACGGTGTCCCCGCACAGGGGGCATTCGACCGGACCGCGTACCGAGATAGCTGGGGTGCGCCCTTGGGCGCATTCCGCGGCGGTCGGTGGAATGTCGATGCTGAAATCAACAAGACGATCACAGAGCCCGAGCGTCTTCATGTCCGTTACGCCGCTCGCCCAAAAACATATGACGAAATGTTTCGCGCGACCACCCTGCGTTTTCCCAACCAGGAGGCTGTGGTTTGCGGAGATCGTCGAGTTTCCTATCGGGAACTCGACAGCGTGGTGGAAAAAACCGCATTCGGTCTGATCAACGCAGGGCTCAAGAAGGGCGACCGTATCGCCATCATGCTCGACAACCGGCTCGAATACCTCGTCGCGATCCTGGCTGCGGTGAGGGCCGGAGGGATTGCCGTCCCACTCGGAACGCGGCTTGGCCCTTCGGACGTCAGCTACATTGTTGGCGACGCGACACCGGTTCTTGCCGTTACCGGGTCGCAATGGTTGGAGAAGTTTCCGGCTTCGGGGAGTAGCCTTCAACGGGTTTTCGTAGTTGACGGCGACCCAGGTGCGGCGGACACGTTCGCCACTTTGGCTCAGGCCTCGCCGGTCGCTCTTCCTGTTCTGGACAAAGAAGGTCTCATGATGATCGTCTTTACGTCCGGAACCACGGGTAAGCCAAAGGGGGCTTGCCTTACGCACACTAATTTCGTGCACACCTGCCTTCATTACCTTTACGCACTCGCTATCGACCGCCCGCAGAGGAGTCTGTTGGCCGTACCCGCAACCCACATTGCAGGTTTTGGTCCTCTAGCGTCGGTAACCTTGGCCTCCGGTGGCACGCTTGTCATGGCGCGAGAATTTAAAGTCGCCCCTGTCCTTGAACTCATGGTTCGCGAACAAGTTACCTATGCCGTCCTGGTGCCTTCGATGTACCAGTTGTTGGCAATGGCGCCGAATATCCAGGACTACGATCTGTCGGCATGGAAATACGGGATCTATGGCGGTGCGATAATGCCGCCCGCTGTTATTGAGCGGTTCAGCCAGATCACGCCTGGGCTCCGGATGATCAATGCGTACGGGGCCACAGAAACCTGCGCCGTATGCACGATCATCCCGCCCGAGCTGACGTCATCAGCTCCGACCAGCGTCGGCTTCTCCCTGGAGTGCGACGAGATCCTCATCGTGGACCCCAATGGAAAGCCGGTTCCTGACGGGGAATCCGGAGAACTCTGGATCAGGGGACCAAACGTCAGCCCTGGTTACTGGAACAACGAGGAGGCAACCCGCCAGTCGTTCAACAATGGGTTCTGGAAGAGTGGCGACATCGGAAAGCGGGACATCTGCGGCCTGATTTACGTCCACGATCGGCTCAAGGACATGATCAATCGCGGCGGTTTCAAGGTCTTCAGCGCGGAAGTGGAAAACTCGCTGATGGAACATCCCGATATCGAGGAATGCGCGGTGGTCGGCGTCCCCGACCCGGTCCTGGGTGAAAGGACATTTGCCTTTGTCAAACGTCGAACTGCGGAGCTGAATGGCGAGACGTTGCGCGCTTACCTTCGGGCCAACATTGCTGACTACAAGGTTCCAGATTTTTGGCTTGTTGGAGACGAACCGGTCCCAAGGAACCAAAACGGAAAGGTTCAGAAAGCCGATGTAAGGGAGCTCGCCAAGCAGCTCCATGCTTCATAGATCGTGCCCTTCCGAAACACACAAATTCCGCGCAGCAGCGACAGCTGTTGCTTCAATAGCATCATTGAAAAATGGAGGAGTCCTTTCGTGTCAGGATCAGTAAAAGATAAGGTCGTTATCGTCACAGGAGCAGGCCGTGGCCTTGGTACCGCCATCGCTGGCGATCTGGCGCGCAACGGAGCCCGTGTAGCCATTGCGGATGTCAATGCCGAGAATGCTGCGACGGTTGCCGAGCAGATCAAGCAGGCCGGTGGCGAGGCAATGTCGGTCGCGGTAGACGTTTCCGACCGTCAACAAATCAAGGCGATGATCGCAAAGGTCGTGGAAAAGTTCGGCCGCCTCGACGTTCTCTTCAATAACGCCGGCATCAGCCAAACTTGCCCATTCATGGAAGTCACCGAAGATGACTTCAACCGCATCATGAAGATCAACGGCCTCGGTGTGCTGATCGGCACCCAGGAGGCCGTCCGGCAGATGATCAACCAGGGTCATGGCGGCAAGATCATCAACACGAGCTCGATCGCAGGAAAGCAGGGGTGGCCAGACTACGCCCATTACTGCGCATCGAAGTTTGCAGTGGTTTCGCTGACACAATCCGCTGCGCGTTCCTTCGCAAAGCACCGTATCACGGTCAACTGCTTCAGCCCGGGTGTCGTTGCCACGGAGCTGTGGAAGCAGCTTGACGACGAAGCTCTGCAACACGGGATCACCTCCAAGCCGGAGCAGTTGATCACGGAATTTTCGGCAAACATTCTCTTGGGCCGTGTGTCAGTTCCAAAGGATATCGTCGGCACGACGACGTTCCTCGCATCCGATGCCTCGGACTATATCACCGGCCAGACCATCATGGTCGATGGCGGCATGGTCCTGATCTGAAACTTCAACGCTTGTCTCATCCGGGGAGGTGAGCCAACACTAACGGGAGGCGTCTATGAACCTATTTCGGTCCACAATGACCACAGCCATTGTCGCTGGAGCTTTTTGCTTGAGTGCAAACCTTGCCTTTGCCGAAACGGCAGAGGAAATTCTGAAAAGCCGTCTTGGCACAACCGACGTCGACCCTGCCATCGCGAAGGCGATTGAGATCGCCGCGAAGCCACTTACGCCGGAACTGGAGGCGAAAGCGCTTGAGTGTTGGAAGAACGACGTTTGTGAAACCGGCACGGGCGGAAAACTGACGATCGCGTACGCCGACGGTTTCGGAGAAAATGTCTGGCGCCGCGTCACCAAGATGGAGTTCATCCAGCAGGCGCTTGCCTATCCGGAAATCGGCAAGATCCAGTACTCGTCGGCTCGGGGCGATGTCTCGAAAGCGATCGCAGATCTCAATGCAAATATCGCCCAGGGCGTGAACATCATCGTTCTATACGCTGATGCCGGTCCAGCACTTCTCGCGACCGTTCGCGAAGCAAAAGAAGCGGGCATCACCGTCGTGCTGAACAACGGCCAAGAGGTCGGCACCGCGGGCGAGGACTACGTCAGCACCGTGCACGAGGATCTGTGCGCTCTCGGGCAGGACATGGTGAAGGCTGTCGTCGCTGACAAGCCAAGCGCCAAAGCTTTGGTCGCACTTGGCGGCACGCCCGGCAATTCGCTCAGCGCAACTTGGCAGAAGTGCGCGCAAGAGCAGGCCGATGCATCGTCCATCAAGATCCTCGCAAAACTCGATACGAACTGGACGCAAGAAGGCACGTTCACAGCTGTGTCGGCGGCTCTGGCGCAATACGGTGACTTTGATGGCTGGATCTACGAGTACGCGGACGGATTCAGGGCCGCAATGCGTGCATATCAAGCAGCCGGCAAGGAGGTAGACACTGTCGCGGCGTTGCGCACCGACGAGCAGGGTCTGTTCTGCGATTGGGAAGCGGCCAACAACCCCAAATTTCGTATCTACTATTCGGCTTCCGGCACGACGGTCACAGCGCGCTTCGCGGTATCGGCTGCGATGATGGCTCAGGCTGGTGAAACGGTATCGCCTTGGATCAAGGTGCCCTTCTCCATGAAAGCCGTGAAGAAGGGTCTCTGCGACAAAAACCTCCCGCTGGAAACACCGGTCTCAACGCTCGTCAATGCGAAGACATTGAAGGCGATGTTCCCGAACTAGTGCTCCTCCCAGAGCCGGCTGGCGCCGCGGCGCTAGCCGGCACGACCGCATTGAAAACGTCGGAGCCCCAATGAGCATGCCTGTCTTAAAACTCGAGGGCGTGTCCAAAACATACCCCGGTGTTCGGGCACTGGATCAGGTAAGCATTGATTGCTTGCCGGGAGAAGTCCACGCAATCATCGGAGAGAATGGTTCGGGGAAAAGTACCCTGATGAAGATCGCAAGCGGCGTCGTCAGACCCGACAGCGGTGTTGTCGAAATTGCCGGACAGCGCTCAGCGAGTGTCGATCCTCGGACAGCATCAGCACTTGGCCTTTCGACGGTTTACCAGGACGATTCGCTCGTTCTAGAGTTAACCGTGGCTCAAAACCTGTTCATGGCGAGTAGACCGGGTTCTGTGCGGTTCGACGATATGAACGTATGGGCCGCCGAACGGCTTGCGGCCTACGGCGTGAATATCGCTCCGGACGCCCTGATCGCGGATCTCTCGCCTGCTCAGCGGCAGTTCGTGGAAATCGTGAAGGCCTTGCAGTCTGAGCCAAAGGCGCTCCTGCTCGATGAGCCAACCTCCACACTCGATGCAGATGGCGTGCGCAAACTCGCCAGCATCATCCGCGACCTCACCGCGCGTGGGACCGGCATCATTTATGTGAGCCACCGCCTGCCTGAAATTCTGGCGCTCGCCGACCGCGTCACTGTCTTGCGCGATGGCATGCACCAAGGCACCTTCGCTGTAACCAAGAGCCTTTCTGAGCACGACCTCATTACATTGATGGTCGGCCGGGATATCGATGTTGAGTATGCCGCGAAGGCGACCATCATCGACGAGCACCCGGTGCTTGTTGTAAAAAAGCTCTCCGGCAAAGCCTTCCAAGACATCTCTTTTTCGTCCCGAAGAGGAGAAATCCTTGGTTTCGCAGGTGCCGAGGGGAACGGTCAACGTGAAGTCCTGCGTGCCCTTGTCGGGCTTGAAGAGGCGCATGGGACCGTTGAATGCGCCGGCCAGCAAGTCTCGACCGCGTCGCCCAGATCTGCATTCGAAAGCGGCTTGCTGTTTCTGAGCTCCGACCGCAAGGGAGAAGCTATTTTCCCCGAGCTAAGCGTTGGCAAGAATATGATCTTCCCTCTTCTCGGCAAGCTGACCACTC
Organism: Mesorhizobium sp. Root102; assembly: GCF_001425625.1. Lineage (GTDB taxonomy): Bacteria > Pseudomonadota > Alphaproteobacteria > Rhizobiales > Rhizobiaceae > Mesorhizobium. Next base: position 32,525 of record NZ_LMCP01000011.1, read on the forward strand.
TGGGTCTGCTGTCGCGTAAGAAGGAACAGGCGACAGCTGCAGCAATGAAACGCGACTTCGGGGTCGCTGCTGCCGATTTGTCCGTCCCGGTGATCCAGCTTTCGGGCGGCAATCAGCAAAAAGCCGTTCTGGCCCGCAGCTTCAGATCGGGTGCAAAGGCGTTTCTGATCGATGAACCGACACAGGGCGTCGATGCGGGTGCTCGCTTCGAAATCTACAAGGCCATCCGAGAGAACATCCAAAGCGATGGTACGTGCATCGTCAATTCCTCGGACGCTCAGGAACTTGCAGGCATATGCGACCGAGTCCTCGTGTTTTCGCGCGGCCGAATTGTCCATGAACTTGTAGGCGACGCGATTACGGAAGAGAACATCGTTGGTGGTTTCCTCACGGCTCGCGATGACAGGCAAACGACAAACGCTGACGCTGCAACGGCAACCGCCACCTTCCTCCAGCAGCTAACAGGCGGGAGCGCAAGTTGGTGGGTTCCACTACTCTTTCTGCTTGGACTCGTCGCGATCGTTGCTGCCTATGCTACGACGAACAGCAGCGTCTTCCTCAAACCCATCAACTTCCGTCATCTGCTGCTTGCCCTCACTCCAGTGGCGATCGTCGCAATGGCGCAGCTTCATACGCTTCTCATAAAAGGTATCGATGTTTCCGTCGGCTCCCTCATGAGCACCGTTGTCGTTGCGATGTCGTTTCTTGTCGTATCAGGAGCGAGCCCTCTGATGATTGCGGGAGGAACCGCCGCTTGCCTCCTTCTTGGAGTTGGGACTGGGCTTGCAAATGGTGCCCTTGTGCGGTTCGGCCGGATCAACCCGGTCATTACGACCATCGCCACATTGAGCATCTTGCAGGGATTCGCACTTGTTGGTCGACCGACACCAGCCGGAATTATCGATGGACGCGTCACTTCGCTTTTGCGCACCTGTATCGGTGTTCTACCTGCGGCAACGATATTCGTCGTCATTGCTGCGCTAGTCGGCGATTACTGGCTGCATCACACTCGATCAGGACTGCTCGTCAAGGCTACTGGCTTCAGAGAAGAAGCTGCACGTAGAAGCGGTGCGCCCGTCACCTGGATTCATCTTCGCGCTTATATCCTGGCCGGCGTGGGTGCAGCGATTGCAGGTATGTTTCTCGGCGCGCAAGTTGGCGTGGGACATCCGTCCGTCGGCCAGAATTACGCGCTGGCCAGCATAGCGGCCGCGGTTCTTGGTGGAGCTGCTTTGACAGGTGGACGCGGCTCGTTCTCCGGTGCCCTGTTGGGGGCATTCTTCTTCACTTTGATGTCGAACGTGATTTCGGTACTCGGACTGAACTCCGCCTTTGGGGTCATAGCGTCGGGGACAATGACCCTTGTCGCGATCGTACTTTACTCAGGCGTCGCCGGCTTCGACCGCTTGGTTCGGTTCTTCACAAGGTCAAGACGAGAAGCGGAAGGCGCGGCATCATGACCGAACGTTCAAAAAGCTACCCCAATCTCGTTTCAGAACCCCAATCCACGCCGTCCGGGACCCAAGAGATACTCACAACCTTGAAGCCCCGTTTCTCGCGAGTCGCCAAGGTGGAAATCCGCTTCCTGGCCATTTGGATCGCGCTTGGGACTCTGGTCCTCATTGATGCCGTCTTTCTTCCGAGGAGCCTTCAAAGATCAACACTGCTGGCAGTTTCGCCGTTCGCTGCATTCTTGGCAATCACGGCGATCGGGCAAGCGATCGTGATCATGGCTCGCGGAATAGATCTCTCCGTTCCTGCGATCATGTCCCTTTCATGCGCCATTTTGATCGGGTTCTCGGCTGGGAACGACGCCTACCTTTTCAGCGCGGTTGGTGCCGCGATCCTGGCGGCGGTTCTGGTCGGGGCGGTAAATGGGGTCTTGATTGCGTTTCTCAGATTGAACGCCTTGATCGTCACCTTGGCGGTAGGCGCAATCGTGACCGGCGTTACGATATGGTACCGCCAAAGCGTGGGAGCAGAGTCACCTGTCCCGCCGAGCCTTGCCGAGTTCGGAAACGGCCGGCTGCTCGGGATTCCGACGTCTGTCGCGATTGCCTTTTTAGTGACGTGCCTGGCGGGGCTCTTTCTGACAAAAACTGTGGCGGGTCGCCGGTTTGAGGCTGTGGGGACAAATCCGGAAGCTGCCCATGTCATCGGCATGCGGGTCCGGATCTATCAGGCTGGAGCATATGTGACTGCGAGCATGATGTATGGCATTGCCGCAATGTTGCTCGCCGGCTTTATTAGAAACCCCACCCTAGACGTTGGCGCGCCCTATTTTATGAGTCCGATCGCTGCGGCGGTGTTGGGCGGCGTTGCAATGAGTGGCGGCGTTGGAAATATGCTGTCAGTTGCCGTTGCATCGATCTTTTTGATCCAGCTCGACCAGTCGCTCAAAATGGTCGGGCTGCCGACCTCGTGGCAACTGGTAATCCAGGGGGTCGCCATTGGGACAGGTATGTACCTTTCAGAGCTGAGGTCGCCTCACCAAGGCAAGTAGGCCTAATTCCGCCGGCAAATCGAATTGTACGACAGAACGGCTTTTTTTATTGACTTTCAAACACTTGATCGTTTGCCAGCTGCGCTCTGTCGACGCTTTGTGTGACAGAATTGCAAAGCTCGCTTGACTTTTAGCTAACAAACGTTAGTATGGGTCATTCCGTTACTTCGTACAAAAAACCAAGGGGAATACGAAGTATGCATGCGATCCAACCAAGCATCTCGGGGCCGCGCGATTTCCGAGAAATAGGTGGCGCTCTTGTTCGAGTTTCGCCGTCGAGTTCTTATTGGCGCAAAGCCTCGACCGCAGCGCTACGGCTCGGGACTCGAAACCAGACAATTGTCCGGAACGTCGGACAGGATCGCACTCAAGGCCGTGCAGCGGCAAGTGCGCGATTGCCCGGGGGGTCGTCGTGGACCGCTGTCGGCGAGGGAGCGCGAGTGTGCGGCAGACGGCTGGGATGCAGCCAGCGCAACGTTTTCACTTTTGCTCGACTGATCGTCGCTGCTGCTAAACCGGCGGCGACTTCGCCGATTAATACGGCGAGGGACCCTATCAGCATTTGACATCCCAATCACGCGTAAGGGATCGTATCGATGGAAGCTGCGGCAATAGCTCAAGATGAATATCTTCCTTGGGGGGATGCAAACTATCGGAAGAATCCGTACCCTTGGTATGCTCGGGTTCGAGTTGAACACCCCGTCTACAAGATGGCCGATGGCACCTATGTCGTCTCTCGCTACGACGACATTATGAAGTTCGGCAAATTGCCAATCATGAGTATCGTCGACCCTGAATGGGTTCCGAAAGGTCCGTGGGCGGCCCTCTCGAAGACCGTTCTTGGGTTCGACCCACCCGCACACACTGCGCTGCGGCGCCGGACCAATCGCTGGTTTACCCCAAAGCTTGTTCAGGAGTGGGTCAAGGCAGCGGAAAGTGCGGTAAACGAGGCCCTGGATCGCCTGCAGCCTGGTGCCGTGTTCGAAGCGAACCTCGAACTTGGCGTTATCCCAACACATGCGGCGATGTGCAGCGCGCTGCAATTGCAGACCGACAATGTTGAGCCGGTACACGCTGCCATGCTGAAAGCCATGGCCGCTCTCAGCGCCATAGCCGACAAGGAAGATGATCAGCGAGCGGCCGAAGCCTTTAAGTATCTGCGGTCTCGCTCCGTTGAGCTGGTGGCCTATAAGCGCCAGAATCCTGGCGACGGCCTGGCCGACGCTCTTCTCGAGGCCGAGAAAAGCGGAGAAATGACAGAGGACGAAGTCATTCAGACCATCTCGCTCTTTTGGGGTTCTGGAGGGCATAACCCCTCGTTCTTTGTTGGCGCGGGCATCGAGTATTTTGCCCGGCACCCCGAAATTTACGAGCTCTATCGCAAACAACCTGAGTCCCGCGCGGGAATACAGAACGAAATTCTGCGGCTCAATCCGCCGGAACTTTCCTTCGTGCGCTATCCGACCGAGGATGTTGAGATCCGCGGTACGCACATCAAGGCGGGTGAACGGGTTCGTTTTCTTCTCGATGCCGCCAACCGCGATCCTGAAGTATTCCCCGAACCCGACAAGCTCGATCCTTCGAGGCCTCCCGAGGCCGCTCAGAACCTCAGCTTCGGAATTGGCCCTCATGCGTGTGCCGGCCAAGTCATTAGCCGCGCCGGGGCGGATACAATCTTCCGGGTTATCAGCGATCGTGTGGAACGGATCGAGCTTGCAGGTGAGCCAACATACGACGTGACTGACCGCTCTCGAGCGTATGTGGCCTTGCCAGCCAAAGTATCCCACGCGGCACACTAGTCTTGGTGGCAAACCCCGCCAAGGTTTCGGGCTCCATGGGAGAGGAGCTCGAGAGAATCTGACCGTGCTTCTGGTGAGCAGTAGCGGTCGAGGTCTACAAAAGGGAGGAGCTCAAATGCCGCATTGTATTGACGCCGTAAAGTATATCGTTACGCGCGAAGTGAGCTATCGGAACGCGCAATTCGTCGAGCCTCATTCTCATCGGCGCGGCCAGCTCATCTACGCTATCGCAGGCGTTATGGAGGTGATCGTCGGAAACAAACTCTGGCTCGTCCCGCCGCAGCGCGGGGTCTGGATGCCTCCCGGCGTTGTCCACCAAATGCGCGCTCGCGGTACCGTCGAGCTGAGGACGGTATATCTGTCGCCCGACGCTATTCCTCACACATTTCCGTCTGCTCCGATCCTGGTCTCCGTAAGCAGCCTCTTGCGCGAGCTCGTACTGCGGAGTGTCGACTCGCCGAACAATCACGACAGCTACGGGCTCAAGAACCAAATATTATCGCTCATTGTCGACGAAATGGGCGCTCTTCTGCGCGAGAGCGAGCGAGCGATTCCGCTCGAGCTTGCATTGCCGCAATGCCAGGATCGCAGGCTGAGCAAGGTATGTACAGCACTTCTGGAAGATCCGGGCTGCCATAGAAGCCTGGACGAATGGGCGGATCTGGTTGGCGCATCGAAACGGACCCTGGCTCGGCGTTTTCAGTCCGAGTTCGGCCTGTCGTTCCTGGCATGGAGACAGCAGGTCCGTGTCGCAGCCGCTTCAACCCGGCTCGACCAAGGCGAGCCAGTCACCATCGTTGCATGTGATTTGGGATACGAGACGCCCGCCGCGTTTTCAGCAATGTTCAGACGCGTGACGGGAGTGACGCCGAGCGGATATGTCGCGAATTCTCCGACTCCCCGGAGCGATATGATGGCTATTCCTGCCTGTTAGCATGGAGGAACAAATGTTGTGGACCGGGACCGTCGAGTGTAAACGTCTTTCTTGTTGAAGGAGCGAATTGTGGCATTTTCGGACAAGATCGAGGCGATACTTGAGGAGCTTCGAGCCAGCGTCTCGACTTTTGATTTCTCGGATGTTGGCAGCAAGAGGCTTGGAATTCTCAACGTTTTCATGCGGCTCGCAGCAGCTCGCGGCTATGCAGCGGTCACGATGCGGTCGATCGGCGCTGAACTTAAGATCAAGGCCCCGAGCATCTATTCCCATTTTCCGAACGGCCGGGAAGAGATCACCGAATATTGCCTTCGCTGGCAGTCTCGAGACTATGCCGAGTCCGTCCTTGCGACAGTCCAGACTGCCCGAAATCATGATGAATTGTGGGACGCTCTGGTCCGAAACCACTGCAAACAACAATTGATAAACCCCAACAACAGCTTATGGGACATGATTGTTGCGTCGGACCGCGTTGGCAAATTCCTGCCGCCGCCCCTCCGCCATGATATGCATGAGCGGCTTAATCTGTTCATTCGACTTTATGCCGCGGTCGCTGAAGCGCTTGGGTTCTCCAACTCGATGGAAAAAGCCCGTGCAGTCATGTCTCTGTTGGATTGCGCGGTCATCTGGTGCGATTGGTCCACTGATCCGAAAGTCCAGACCGCGACACTTACGAAAGCTGTTGCGTTCTCTCGTGGCGTACTGACTTCGGAGGCGACCCAACGGCCGCAAGCGTTGCGCACGGCAAAGGTGGACGCCTGAAGGACACTCGGGGCCGATCCCTCCCAAGGCGACCGGGTTTCTATCATCGAAAGTGTCGTTCGTGCGACCAAAATGGGCGTCGCCCTAGCGATAGTGCCTAGATCCCAGGCCGGCCAACTAGGGCCAGATGATATCACAAATTCAATGGTTTGATGATCCTTGTGACAAGACGAGGCGAACCCAGCTGTCATTCTCTTCGCGATGATGAGTGGCGGCAAAGAATGGCCTTTCCTGCGTAAAAGTTGGCTTGAAGGAAAGGGCAGGGGAGACACCGCGCCGCTATGGTCACGTCTTCAGCGACGCGCCGGACGGATTGCGTCGGCGAGATATGGCCCAGCGGAGGATCCAACTTGGAACAGAAAGTCGAATTCAAAAGCGGTGGCTACACTCTGAAAGGGGTGCTTACACGACCAGCAGGCAAGAGCAATGTTCCGCTCGTGGTTATGGCTGGCGGCTGGTGCTATACAAAGGAGATCGTCCTTCCCAACTATGCGAAGAAATTTGTCGACATCGGGTGCGCGACCCTGGCATTTGACTATCGGAACTTCGGCGAAAGCGAAGGCGACATTCGCCAAGATCTCAACCCTTGGGAGCAGATCGAGGATATCAGGAACGCGATCTCATTCGCAGAAACCCTCGAGGGCGTCGATCACAACCGCATCGGTCTGATGGGTATTTCCTATGCGGGAGGTCACGCGATCATCACGGCTGCGATCGAACCGCGCCTCGCTTTCGTCATTTCCGCGGTGCCCGTGATCGACGGCTATCTTACGCTTCGCCGCTGCCACGGCGAAACGCGCTTTGCGGAGCTGCTCGAGGTCGTGGCGGAAGATCGCAAGAACCGATACCAAGGCAAGCCCAGCGGCAAGATCGCGCAATCGCCGAAAGAGGATCCGAGCAAAGAGCTCACCTCCTGGCCGTTCCCCCATATCTATTCCGGCTTCATGGCGATCAAGGAAGAGTCCGCCCCGCTGCACGAACACTGGAACACGATCGAATCCGTGGAATGGTTGCTGCGCTACCAGGCAAAGCCCTATGCCGAACGGATCTATGAAACGCCAATTTTGGTGGCGATCGCAAAGGGCGACAACATCACGTCCGCAGACCTCGAAATCGAGATGTTCAACGCCATCCCCAATCCGAACAAGTCGTTCGTGTCAGTAGGTGGGGTCGATCACATGAGCCTCTACACAAAGCCGGACCACCTCGAGAAGATCGGTAGAGCCTCGGCACAGTGGCTCAAGGAGACCCTCGCGAACCTCTGAACGAGACTCTGCAAAACGGGGCGTCGAGCGTACGACACTCAAGGCGCCCGCTCCGGTGAGTGTATCACCAGAGCGGGCGCGAAAGACCATCAAGAAGGAAGCCGGAAGGGTCTCTGCTTCGGGCTGTGCCAGGATCTCATGGCGCAGGCCGCCGACCCTGCCGCGCCGAAGGCTTCGTCGCGTGACTTATGGAGGGGAACAGGATGAGCAAGGTCTACTCGGACGCTACAGCCGCGCTCGATGGTCTGCTTTTTGATGGCATGATGATCGCGGCCGGTGGGTTCGGATTGTGTGGCATCCCGGAATTGCTGATCGACGCGCTCCGCGAGAGCGGCGTCAAGAATCTAAGGGTCGCTTCAAACAACGCCGGTGTCGATGATTTCGGCTTGGGTCTCCTGCTGCAATCGCGCCAGATCAAGAAAATGAGCTCATCCTATGTGGGTGAAAACGCCGAGTTTATGCGCCAATACCTGTCTGGAGAGCTGGAACTGGAATTCAATCCGCAGGGAACGCTTGCGGAGCGAATGCGAGCGGGTGGGGCCGGAATTCCCGCGTTTTTCACGGCCACCGGCGTAGGCACGGTCGTAGCCGAAGGCAAAGAGCATCAGGATTTCGATGGCCGCACATACATCCTTGAACGGGCCATCAACGCAGATCTTTCAATCGTAAAGGCGTGGAAGGCCGATGAATCCGGAAACCTGATATTCCGGAAGACCGCGCGCAACTTCAACGTTCCCGCTGCGACATGCGGAAAGGTTTGCGTCGTCGAGGTCGAGGAAATCGTCCCCGTTGGCGCGATCCCTGCCGATGGTATCCATCTGCCTGGGATCTACGTTCACCGGCTGATTACGGGAACTCATCAGAAGCGGATTGAACAACGAACCGTAAGAGCCAAGGAGACAGCCTGATGTCGTGGGATCGCAACCAGATGGCAGCTATCGCCGCCCGCGAGGCTCAGGACGGATGGTATGTCAATCTTGGGATTGGCATACCGACTCTTGTTTCAAATCATATTCCTCCCGGCGTTTCCGTCACTCTTCAGTCTGAGAACGGAATGCTTGGAATGGGACCCTTCCCGTTTGCTGGTGAGGAGGATGCCGACCTTATCAATGCGGGAAAGCAGACAATCACAGAGCTTCCCAATTCGGCATATTTCGATTCCGCTACCAGCTTCGCGATGATCCGCGGTGGCAAAATCAACATGGCAATTCTCGGCGCCATGGAGGTCAGCGAAGAAGGTGACCTTGCCAACTGGATGATCCCAGGCAAGCTCGTCAAGGGCATGGGCGGAGCAATGGACCTTGTTGCGGGGGTGGGTCGCGTGGTCGTCGTGATGGACCACACGAACAAGGCTGGGGAATCGAAGGTTCTGAAACGGTGTACGCTTCCTTTGACCGGCAAGGCAGTCGTCGACAGGGTCATAACGAACCTTGGCGTCCTTGATGTTGTGCCTGGCGGATTGAAGATCGTCGAACTCGCTGAAGGTGTTTCCAAGGAGCAGTTTCGCAGTGCGACGGAGGCAGCCATCGTCGACTAGTGATCCCACAGGCAACGCAGTCCACGAATTTGAATGGAAAGCGAACATGAAGATAGGGGTGCCAAAAGAGATTTTCCCGGGGGAAAAGCGTGCGGCTTTGACGCCGGACTCGGCGCTGCAATTGCAGAAGCTCGGCTATCATTGCTTTGTGGAAACCGGTGCTGGTCTAGGCGCGGGGTTTTCCGACGACGTCTATCGCAGTGCCGGGGTCGAAATTGTGCCGACGTCCGAAGCCCTGTGGGCCTTGTCTGACGTTATCGCCAAGGTCCGCCCGCCGGAATTGGGTGAGATCGGCCGGCTAGCTGCCGGCCAGACGCTGATCTCGTTCTTCTACCCGGCGCAAAACAAGGAGTCTCTGGAACAGGCAAGAGACAGGGGCGCCAATGTCATCGCGATAGACATGGTGCCGCGCATTTCCCGCGCACAAAAGATGGACGCCCTATCCTCCATGGCCAATATCGTCGGCTATCGTGCGGTCATCGAAGCGGGCAACAATTTCGGGCGGTTCTTTACCGGCCAGGTGACTGCGGCCGGCAAGGTGCCGCCGGCCAGAGTGCTCGTGATCGGTGCCGGCGTTGCTGGCCTTGCAGCGATCGGTACGGCGACCTCGCTTGGCGCAATCACCTACGCGTTTGACGTGCGGCCGGAAGTGGCCGAACAGATCGAGTCGATGGGCGCCGAGTTCGTTTATCTCGACTTTGCCGACCAGAGCCAGGATGGGGCGGCGACCGGCGGCTATGCCGCGCCTTCGTCGCCGGAATTCCGGGAGAAGCAGCTTGAGAAGTTCCGCGAACTGGCGCCCCAGATCGACATCGTCATCACCACCGCGCTGATCCCCGGTCGCGACGCGCCAAAACTGTGGCTGGCCGACATGGTCGCAGCCATGAAGCCCGGTTCGGTGATTATTGATCTCGCCGCCGAGCGCGGTGGCAATTGTGACCTCACCATCGCCGACCAGAGGGTCGTCTCCGACAACGGCGTGATCGTCGTTGGCTACACGGATTTCCCCAGCCGTATGGCAGCGCAGGCCTCGACGCTCTATGCCACCAACGTCCGCCACATGTTGACGGACCTGACACCCGCCAAGGATGGGGTGATCGTCCACAATATGGAAGACGACGTCATCCGTGGCGCGACCGTCACCTATCAGGGCGAGATCACCTATCCGCCACCGCCACCAAAGGTGAAGGCAATCGCCGCCCAGAAGCCCAAGGAAAAGGCGAAGGAACTGACGCCAGAGGAAAAGCGGGCGCAGGAAATTGCCGCCTTCAAGGCACAGACCAAGAACCAGGGGATCCTGTTAGCCGGCGGCACCGCTCTTCTTCTGTTAGTCGGCGTCTATGCGCCGGCAAGCTTCATGAGCCATTTCGTCGTCTTCATGCTGGCGTGCTTTGTGGGCTTCCAGGTGATCTGGAACGTCTCGCATTCACTGCACACGCCGCTGATGTCGGTGACCAACGCCGTTTCCGGCATCGTCATCTTAGGTGCGCTCTTGCAGATTGGTTCCGGCAACTGGCTGGTGGTGACGCTGGCGGCCCTTTCGGTTCTGATCGCCACTGTCAACATCGTCGGCGGCTTCCTGGTGACCCGACGCATGCTCGCCATGTTCCAGAAGTCCTGAGCGGGTAGGGCACTCAAAATGATAATCGGCATCGTATCGGCCGCCTATATCGCAGCCGCAGTTCTTTTCATCCTATCGCTTGGCGGACTATCCGGCCAGGAAAGCTCCAAACGCGCCGTCTGGTATGGCATCGTCGGAATGGCGCTCGCGGTGATCGGCACCGTGTTGGGCCCTGGTATCGGCAACTGGTTCATCATTCTTTTGATGATCGCCGGCGGTGCCGTGCTCGGCACCTTTGTGGCAAGCCGGGTGCAAATGACCGAGATGCCGCAGCTTGTTGCGGCGCTGCATTCCTTCGTCGGCCTTGCCGCAGTTTTCATAGGTTTCAACGCTCATATCGAGGCTGCCGGTGTGGCTATGCTCGATGGGACCGGCAAGGACGCACTGTCAGGCTTTGCCGGCATCCTCGCCCACAAGACGCCGGTCGAGCTGGCGATCATGAACGTCGAGGTCTTTCTCGGCGTCTTCATCGGCGCGGTCACCTTCACCGGCTCGATCGTCGCCTTCGGCAAGCTTGCCGGCAAGGTCGACGGCAAGGCGAAGAAGCTCCCGGGTGGTCATTTCCTCAACGCCGGTTCGGCGATCTTCTCATTGATCCTGCTTGTCATGTACGTGAATGGCGAAGGCGCCTGGACGCTGATCCTAATGACCGCTCTTGCCTTCTTTATCGGTTACCATCTGATCATGGGCATCGGCGGTGCCGATATGCCGGTGGTTGTGTCGATGCTCAATTCCTATTCGGGCTGGGCGGCAGCCGCGATTGGTTTTACGCTCGGCAACGATCTTCTGATCGTCATCGGCGCCCTGGTCGGCTCGTCGGGTGCGATCCTCTCTTACATTATGTGCAAGGCAATGAACCGCTCCTTCGTCTCGGTCATCCTCGGTGGTTTCGGCGCCACTACAGGGCCGCAGATGGAGATCATCGGCGAGCAGATCGCAATCGATGCGGAAGGCGTGGCAGCCGCTCTCAACGAAGCCGACAGCGTGGTCATCGTTCCGGGCTACGGAATGGCCGTGGCCCAGGCGCAACAGGCGGTCTCCGAACTTACCCGCAAGCTGCGCGCCGCCGGCAAGAACGTGCGCTTCGCCATCCATCCGGTCGCCGGTCGCCTTCCAGGCCACATGAACGTACTTCTCGCTGAAGCCAAGGTGCCCTACGACATCGTGCTCGAGATGGACGAGATCAACGACGACTTTCACGAAACGGATGTCGTCATCGTCATCGGCTCGAACGACATCGTGAACCCAGCTGCCCAGGAAGACCCCAACTCCCCAATTGCCGGCATGCCGGTTCTTGAAGTATGGAAGGCCAAGCAAGTCTTCGTGTCGAAGCGCGGCCAAGGAACTGGTTACTCTGGCATTGAAAACCCCCTTTTCTACAAGGAAAACACACGCATGTACTATGGCGATGCCAAGAAATCGGTAAGCGATTTGCTTCCAATTGTGGTGTGAAGGCAGGATAAAACCGATAGTAACATTTGCAAGGTTGCCAGCATTGTCTGCGAGGGTTGGCAGCATGCTTCCGGCTCAATCGTGATCGCGAGCGCCGCCTGCACAGCTGTCGGCTCTTTGGCACTACGCCGCCTCACGAAATCGGCGCTGCCGCCGTCAAAGGGGTTCTGGAGCGCGCCGGCGAGGGCCAACCCGGCGCGTCAGGCGGCGATCAAAGCCGGCATTCCGCAGGAAAAGAACCGCTGGCCGATGCGCGGTCTGCTCTGCGATGGGCGACAGTTGTCACCAGCACAGCTCAAGATGGCTCATTCGAAACACACTTTGACACGCGTCGATGCGCGTCTTCTGCGTCGGTTTGATACTGCTTCGAGGCGGACAACAGAGAGACGATCGCCCAAGCGCCTGGCTCCGGCGCCGGGTGACAGCTCGGCCGTAGGGGACCGTCAAAAGTGAACGCTTGTGCCCGACCCTTCCTGCCGAGGCGGCAGACACAGACGTGGTTATCCGCCGAAGCTCACTTCACAGCAAATCCTGAAATGTAGACCGGAGGAGAGATTACATGACCTACAATGCCGTTGATCGCCAGCTCATCTTGGAGGTCGTTTCACGATATGCTTTCGGCTATGACGAGGCCGGGTTCAAGATGATTGGCGAGGCATTCACTAAGGACGCTACCAGCAAGGGTGTCTGGTCGACTGGCGACGTGGCTTGGGGACCGATGCGTGGACGCGATGAAATCGTGTCCGTATTGAGCGCGATGCGTAAGGGCCAATCGGATCAGCCCAGGCATATCATCACCAATTTTCTTTTCACGAAACAAACTGACTCCTCTGCGTCTGCAAGGTTCTACCTCGCCCTGAACTCGACAACAGGCGATAGCTGCTCAATCGTCAGCGCCGGCAAATGCGAGGCCGATTTCGTCTGTGACGAAGGCATTTGGCGCCTGTCTCGGCTCGACGTACTGCTTGACCGTTCCCACTAATGTGACCGAGCCGGATAGCGCCTCGGAAGGCACAAACGTCCTAGGGCGGCACGAAAAATCGTGCCGCCCTTAATACGAGATCGGCGGGTCAATCGGTGTTTGGCGTTCGGGACGTCCTTGTTGATGCGAGGCTTACCCGATGGCTAGCAACATTCGCGAACAGAAACTTCTCGGCTGAGGTTTCTCCCCCTCCAGTGATCACCGAACGTTCTGCTCCGATCAGGGATTGCTGCTGCTTGCTGACGCCAACATTTATGAGTTCACGGCCTAGTTAGAGGTATCATTCGCGTGGCGCCGGAGAGAGCTTCGAAGTCGAAAAGCCTCTGGGTAGCGAGGGCAGCAGCGCCCCGCGCCCAGGAATCGTTGGCCCAGTCCGGCGTGATCGGCGGTGGGTCCACATGGCATAACGTCTCAGAGCGTCACGCAGGTAGCACATCTTCAAGACCCTATCCCGGCGGCAATTTGACGACGACCTTTTCCGTTGCGTCACTAATGTCATAGGCCAGCGAAGCCTCCGCCGCGTCTGCGTCGCGGCGCTCCAATGCGTCGATAATTGCCTCATGCTTGCGTCGAGTCTCGGCTAGATTGTAGTCGTAAGGATGATGATGCCATGCCGGCCCAACCCGCATCCAAAGGTTCTCAATAATGGCGAGAAGCGCAGGCATTCGAGCTTCTTCATAGATTGAGAAATGGAAGCGGTAGTTCTCGGAAAGATAGTCTTGGGGCTTATCGGACCGCCCGATCCTCTCGTTAATCTCCTTAAGCTTGATGATCTTCGCGGGCGCTATGTGCTCAATGGCCCTTCGCACCGCGAGGCCTTCAAGGCGCATTCGTATCTGCGCTATCTCGCGGTACTCGGAAACCGTAAGATTGTGGAGGAAGAAACCGCTCTGCGGTTTTCCGAGTAACACACCATCGGCTTCAAGTCGTTTCAACGCGTCGCGGACAGGCTGAGCGCTGACCAGCAATTCGGTCGCGAGCGAGCGGGCGGACAGCGTGGCTCCGGGGGCAATTAGCCCGCTCATCAACGCTTTTCGAATGCTCCGGTAGACTTGCCGTTCCACCGGATCGGCCAGTGTCGAATCGATGGGCGAGAGCGGCGGTGCCGGCACGGATGGCTTGCCACGCCTGCGTTTGGTTCCAGCTGCCCAATCCATTCCAATCTCCAGTGTCATCTATTTCTGAAATAGCAGATTGACATTTGCGGGGCCATCGATATCTAATACTGATATAGCAGTAATGCCAATGGTTTGGCACGGGAACGGAAATTACCATGCAATTTGATGGGCTTGATGGGTTGCGTGTGGTCGTTACGGCCGCAGGTGGTGGGGCCGGACGGGTTATCGCCGCACGCTTCCATAGAGCGGGCGCTCATGTCGTAGCCTGCGATTTGGATCGCAAAGGACTCCGCGACTTGGAACAGGACTGTCCAAGACTGGTCGGCGTGGAATCCGATGCAGGCAACGAAGAAGGCGTGGAGCAGGTTTTTGCAGTGGTCCGAGAAAAGCTCGGCGGCATCGATGTATTGGTGAACAACGTTGGCATAAGCGGGCCTACGGCGCCGGCCGAGAAGGTCACGCTGGATGAGTGGAACCAATCGATTCGCGTCAACCTGACCAGCCACTTTCTCTTCGCCCGTGCGGCAATCCCTCTAATGAAAGACGCGCAGAGCGGACTTATCGTCAACATATCGTCGGGCAGTGCCAAGGTTGGGTTGCCGCTCCGCTTGCCCTACGTCGTTTCCAAGGGGGCCGTGCTCGCGCTCACGACCAACCTTGCCCGCGAGCTCGGGCCCTTCGGTATCCGCGTCAATGCGATTTTGCCCGGAGCCATCCGCGGCCCGCGACTGGACCGTGTGATTCAAGCCAAGGCAGAGGCGCTCGGCATCGATCCCAAGGAGCATGAGCGGTCCGTGCTCCGCTATGTCTCACTGCGCACCATGGTGGAGCCGGATGACATCGCGGCGATGATCCTGTTTCTGGCTTCGCCCGGCGGAAGCCGGGTCACCGGACAGCTGATCGGTGTCGACGGCAACATGGAGTGGGAAGAATGAATGAGGGGTTGGCCGTGCTGCTTGACCTTTCGAGCACGCACGACGTGTCGCGCTCCTTTCTGCGGGTGAGCGGGCGACGATCCACTGCGTCGCAGCCACGAGTAACGTTGTAGATCTAGGGACGAGGCGAATGGACCGCTACGCCGGTCCGGCTGTCGCCGCAAGCGCAACATCAGATCAGTAAGGGGCCGGAATTATGTTCGGTAACAAAGTCATCATCACCTGTGCCGTCACCGGTAGCGTCCATACGCCGACCATGTCGCCGCATCTTCCGATAACACCGAACGAGATTGCCGCGTCGGCGATTGAGGCGGCGGAGGCGGGCGCCGCGATCATTCATCTACATGCGCGCAACCCCGAGACGGGAAGGCCGACGCAGAACTCCGACCTTTTCATGGAGTTCCTGCCGCGCATCAAGCAGTCGACAAAGGCAGTGCTCAATCTGACCACGGGTGGCGCCCTGGGTATGACGCTCGAGGAACGGCTGGCGCCGGCCCACGCGGCGAGACCCGAGGTAACCAGTCTCAACATGGGCTCAATGAACTTCTCCTTCGCCCAACTCGCCTCCAAATACTCTGAGTGGAAGCATGACTGGGAAAAGGCATATGTCGAGTCCAGCTGGAAGTCATTCTATCCAAATAGCTTCGAGATGATCGAAAGAATAATGGTTGATATTGGTCAAGCCTATGGGACTCGTTTCGAGTTCGAGTGTTATGACATCGGCCATCTTTACAACTTGAAGATTTTTGCTGACCGCGGCTTGGTTCAGCCCCCCTTCTTTATTCAGGGCATATTCGGCGTAGCGGGCGGTATGGGTGCCGACCTTGAGAACCTGATGTATTTTAAACAGACCGCTGACCGCCTGTTCGGGTCCAACTACCGACTCTCCGCGTTCGGCATCGGCAAGGCGCAAATGGCGTTTCTAACGATGGCCGCGCTCTTGGGCGGCAATGTGCGAGTGGGGTTGGAAGATTCCCTCTACATAGGGCACGGCCAGCTCGCCAATTCTAATGCTCAGCAGGTGCGCAAGATCAGGGGCATCGTCGAGGACTTGGGCATGGAAATCGCCACGCCCGAAGAGGCGCGCGACATGCTGAATCTGAAGGGGGGCGACCGGGTGGCATTCTGACCCCTTTCGTGCGCATCCAGTGACCATGTCCGAAGGCATGTGGTCGGTAAGCTGATGAGCCGTGATGCAGGGTAAGCCGGGCTGATAGACGGGATACGGGATTGATGCGTTTCGCGATAGATACAGGGGGCACTTTCACTGACCTCATCGTCGAGGACGACGAGGGTGAGTGCCGGATGTTCAAGGCCCGTACGACGCCCGACGATCCGATCACGGGATTGCTGAACGCGTTGACCTTGGCAGCCGACGCGTACGGCATGACGTTAGGCGAATTGCTTCGTCGCGGTGAGATCCTGGTCCACGGAACCACCCGCGCTATCAATGCGATTATCACGGGCCGTACAGCACGAACGGCCCTCCTGGTCACGCGCGGCCACAGGGATGTTTTGGTGTTGCGTGAAGGAGGTCGCTCAGATCCCTTCAATTTCACAGACCCATATCCGCAACCCTATGTCCCGCGCAGCCTGACATTCGAGATTCCTGAGCGCGTTCGCGCCGATGGCTCGGTCATGGTCCCGCTTGACGAGGCTGCGGTACGCGCAGCCGCGGCCGAATTGGCCTCGCGGAAAATCGAAGCAGTGGCGGTCTGTTTGCTGTGGTCGATAATCAATCCTGCACACGAGATGCGGATCGGAGAGTTATTGGCGGAATGCCTGCCAGGTGTGCCCTTCACACTGTCGCACGCGCTCAATCCGACAATCCGCGAGTTCCGCCGCGCCTCGTCTGCGGCGGTGGATGCTTCCCTCAAGCCAACCATGGGAACCTACATGCGTACGCTTGAAAGCCGGCTCCATGAGGCGGGCTTTGCGGGACGAACGTTGGTGGTGACGTCCGGCGCAGGTGTCATAGATGCGCGCGATGCGGCGGAAGCCCCGATCCATATCGTCAACTCCGGACCTTCCATGGCGCCACTCGCAGGCCGTCACTATGCGTTGATGGAAAGTGGATCCCACACAGCGATCGTGGCGGAC
Source organism: Mesorhizobium sp. Root102 (assembly GCF_001425625.1). Classification (GTDB taxonomy): domain Bacteria; phylum Pseudomonadota; class Alphaproteobacteria; order Rhizobiales; family Rhizobiaceae; genus Mesorhizobium. Next base: position 49,533 of record NZ_LMCP01000011.1, read on the forward strand.
ACCGGGGGGACAACCTACGATGTCAGCCTTGTGCGTAAAGGGCACATTCCGACCTCGCGTGAGACTTGGATCGGCGAGCCGTATCGCGGCACGATGATCGGATTTCCGTGGGTCGACGTGAAAAGCGTCGGGGCAGGCGGCGGTTCCATCGCGTGGATCGATTCGGGCGGTCTTTTGCGGGTCGGTCCCAAAAGCGCAGGCGCAGTGCCTGGACCGGCTGCGTACGGTCGCGGCGGTGTGGAGCCCACGGTAACCGACGCCTCGATCGCACTCGGTCACCTCGACCCGGACTATTTTCTTGGCGGCGCGATCAAGCTTAACCGCGATCTGGCCGTTGCCGCAATCCGCCAGATTGCGGATCCGCTCAAGTTGGGTGTTGCCGAGGCAGCGAACGCCATAATCAGCATAGCCACGGAAAACATGGTGCAGGCTATCGTAGATATCACTGTCAACCAAGGGGTGGATCCACGACAGGCCGTGCTGGTCGGTGGCGGTGGCGCGGCTGGACTCAATTCCGTGCGTATCGCGAGCCGCCTTGGCTGCCGCACTCTGATCATCCCCGACACCGGCGCAGCATTGTCCGCTGCCGGGGCGATGATGTCCAGTCTCAAGGCGGATTTTCACGCCGCCTTCTTCGTCTCTACGTCTTCCCTCGATTTTGATGGCGTGAAAAGGACTCTCGACCGCCTTTCCTCGCGCTGCCGCGCTTTTATCGATGGACCTGGTGCCGGCGCCGTTGAAACTGCGATCACCTTCAAGGTCGATGCGCGCTACGACACGCAGGTGTGGGAGATCGAGGTGCTATTGCGCGGCAAACTTGCTTCCGAGGCGGAGCTTGCCAGTTTCGTTCAGGATTTCCATCTGACGCATGAGAATCTCTTCGGCTTTTCGGACCCCATCTCTCCCATCGAGATCATTGCGTGGACAGCCGAGGTCAACTGCCGCTTTCGTGAACAATCCGGCTTGCGGCTCACATCCGCGGCGACTCTCGCAGAGCGCCCGAACCGGGCGGCTTATTTCCATTCGACCGATTGGGTCGATGTACCGGTCCGACAGTTCAACAACCTGGTTATCGGCGAAGCTGTGAGCGGGCCCGCGATCGTCGAGAGTTCGTTCACCACGATTGTTGTCGATCCCGGAGCGGTGGCCACACGACAGCAGTCCGGCAGCCTTTTGATCGAGGTGGAACAAAGCCAATGACTGCTCTGAAGGAGAATACTGCCAAGTTGGACAGCGTCACCTTGGCGCTCCTTAACCATCGCTTTGAGGGCGTTGCGCGCAAGATGGCCAACACGCTCCTGCGCACGGGGCGGTCTGGTGTGCTGAACATCGCCCGAGACTTTTCATGCTGCATCGTTACCGCAGATTGCGAGTTGCTGGTCGCTAATGAAGGTCTTCCGATCCACGTCCTCTCGGGCCCCGATATCATGGCCCGGATAATGAAGGAAGTCGCACCGATGTTGAAGCGCGGCGATGCCTTCCTGAACAACTCACCCTATCACGGCTGCAGCCATGCAGCCGATCACACGATCCTTGTGCCGGTGATCGACGACAAAGGCGTCCATCGCTTTACGGTATTGGCGAAAGCGCATCAGGCAGACGTCGGAAATTCCATTCCAACGACTTATCACGGCTCCGCGCGCGACGTTTACGAAGAAGGGGCTCTCATTTTCCCCTCCACCAAGGTTCAGGAAAACTACGAGACAAACCAAGACATTGTCCGGATGTGCCGTATGCGCATCCGGGTGCCCGATCAATGGTGGGGTGATTTCCTTGCTGCGATTGGATCCGCGCGCATCGGCGAGCAGGAGATCATGGCAATGGCCGCCGAAGTCGGATGGGACCTCCTGACGGCATTTTCACGTGAATGGCTCAACTACTCAGAACGCCGGATGGAGGACGCCATTCGCAGGATGCCGGTCGGATCGGCAAAACGGTCCAGCACGCACGACCCCTTTCCAGGGACACCAGCCGAAGGCGTAACCGTAAACGCAACGGTTTCGATTGATCCGGGCGAAGCGCGTATTCAGGTCGATCTAACGGACAACATCGACTGCCTACCATGCGGCCTCAATCTGTCGGAAGCCTGCGCACGGACCGCTGCGATGGTCGGAATCTTCAATTCAATCGATCATTCCGTGCCAAAGAACGCAGGCGCCTTTCGCCGCATCGAGCTGTCCCTGCGCGAGAACTGCGTCGTGGGGATCCCACGCCATCCGACCTCGACGTCGGTCGCAACGACCAACATCGCCGATCGCGTCGCCAATGTCGTGCAGGCAGCAATAGCCGACATTGCCGACGGGTATGGTTTGGCCGAATGCGGCGCAGTGATCCCGCCTGCCGCGGGCGTGATTTCGGGTGTGAAGCCAACCACCGGAGCGCACTTCGTGAACCAGCTTTGCCTTGGCATGACCGGCGGAGCTGCGGCACCAGGTGCAGATGCCTGGATAACCATCTGCCACGTTGGCAATGGCGGATTGTGTAACGTCGATTCCGTTGAACTCGACGAGTTGCGCCAGCCGATCCACGTATATTCGCGCGAACTCGTTCCGGATACCGAGGGCGCGGGCCGCTATCGCGGTGCGCCCTCCGTGGCCGTCGAGTTCGGTCCAGTCGGTTGTTGCATTTCCGTTGGCTATGTGAGTGACGGCGCCATCAATGCGGCAAGGGGCGTACGCGGCGGTGGGAACGGCGGTAACGCCAACCAGTTTCGCCTGACTTCCGAAGGCCGCAAGGCCCAACTCGACAGTTGCGCACAAGTCACGCTCCGCGACGGGGAAAGGCTGCTTTCGATCTCCTGCGGGGGCGGGGGCTACGGGTTTCCGGAAGAACGGGATCCCGACGCCGTCGCTCGCGACGTTGCCGAGGGTTGGATTACCCCGGAGCGTGCACGCAACGTCTATCGTGTCGCGGTCGCAGGAGACCGGGTCGATCTTGAAGCTACCGTAGCACTCAGGTCAGACCACCACCACAATTAGTCAAGGAAGAAAGAACCAAAAGGGGAACTTGGACATGAAAATCCTAATGTTGACTGCACTTGCCGCCGTAGCCGTTTCAGTTTTGCCTGCGTCTGCTCAAGATGACGCAGTGACGGTTGGTTTTCCACTTGCCCTGTCGGGCTTCGTAGCGCCCTATGACGACGGACCTCTGAAAGCCGCTCTGCTGGCCATCGACGACATCAACAGCAGGGGCGGGTTGTTGGGGGAGAAGATCATCTCCGTTGAGTCCGATACCAAGTCGGACCCCGCTCAAGGGGCCACTGCCGCTACCGACGTTCTAGGCAAGGCCGCCAAGATGATCATGGTCACTTGTGATTTCGATTTCGGCGCGCCGGCGGCCCTGGTTGCCGAATCGCAGAACGTCATCGCCTTTTCGTCCTGCGCGGCGGATCCGAAGTTTGGCGTTCAGGGAATTGGCAAGAATGCCTATACGATGTCGACCGCATCGATTTCCCAGGGCGCTACGCTCGCTGAATGGGCTCACAACGAGAAGGGCTTCAAGACCGTCTACATACTGAAAGACACGATGGTCGAGTATACCAAGTCAGTTTGCGACTCGTTCGAAGCACGTTGGACAGAACTCAGCTCTGCAGAAAGCATCGTCGGTCGCGACACATTTCACGGTGTGAACGACACCTCTATTGCGAGCCAGATTTCCAGGATCAAGGCCAACTCTCCGCAGCCGGACTTCGTGATGTTCTGCGGAGCCGTCAATGGCGGTTCGGCAGTGCGCCAAATTCGCGCCGCCGGCATCGATCTGCCACTGCTATCCAGCGAATCGATGGACGGCGCCTATTGGCTTGCTGCCATTCCTAACCTTTCCGACTTCTATGTGGCGGTCTACGGGTCAGCTTTCGGAAATGATCCCGATCCCAAGGTCAATGACTTCGTAAAAAGCTTTAGCGCGAAATATGGGGTGGCGCCGGTTACGGGGCACGCACTGACGGGCTATTCAGTAGTCGAAGCCTGGGCAAAAGCGGTCGAGCGTGCTGGAACTTTCGATACTGATGCCGTGCGTGCCGAACTGGATAAATTCACTGCTGAGCCGCTTATGGTGGGTAAGACGACCTTCACGCCGGAACTGCATATCAACGTCGACCGACCGATGCTCATCATGAAGATTGTCAACGGCAAGCACGAGCCGATCGAGCGGTTCATCACGACCAAGTTGCCCAAAGTGAGCTTTTAGTCGCTCAGGGATCGGCATTTGTCCATGAACACCGCCTCTCAGCATCTCGTCGCGGAAGCCATTAGTGTCAGATTTGGCGGCCTGGAGGCGCTGAGGGCGGTCGATCTCGCGATCGGCCCTGGCGAGATAGTGGGGCTGATCGGGTCGAACGGAGCAGGAAAGAGCACGCTGATCAATGTGCTCTCCGGTTTCCAGAGGCCCACGGCTGGGGCCGTGAAGCTGGGCGACCGTCCAATAGGCGGCCTGTCCCCGCATCTTGTGGCCAGGGCCGGAATTGTGCGTACTTTCCAGGCCGTGCGTCTTTTTCAGGACTTGTCGGTCGTCAACAATGTAGCGGCTGCGGCGGCGGCGCTGGGTGGGTCTTTGTCAACTGCGAACACTCTCATCGAGATGCTCGGTCTTTCGGATCTTCGCGATCAGCGGGCTGGATCGCTCTCCTATGCCCACCAGCGGCGTTTGGCGATAGCGCGCAGTCTGGCGCTCAAACCCAGGTTTCTGCTGCTTGACGAACCGGCAGCAGGCATGACGCCCGCTGAAGTTGCGGACATCAAGGCCATCCTCCTTGAGGTGCGGGAGAATACCGGAACCGGAATGCTGCTCGTGGAGCACAATATGTCACTTGTCATGTCGACATGCGAGCGGCTCGTCGTGCTCGACAGCGGGCGTGTGATCGCGCGCGGATCGCCTCAGGCAGTGCGGCGCGATCCGGCCGTCAGAGCATCGTATCTAGGCGAAGTCTCCGGGGAAAAACAATGACCTTGCTTCGAATTGACGGCCTCAGTGCGGCCTACGGCCCCGTTCCGGCGCTGCGGAATGTCGGGTTATCCTTGGGGGAGGGAGAAACGCTTGGCGTCGTGGGAGCCAATGGAGCCGGGAAGTCGACGCTCACCCTGGCAATAGCTGGAATCGTGCGTCCATCGTCAGGGGACATATTTTTCGACGGCATGTCACTTGCTGGGTTGCTCCCCGAGACCATCGCACGGCTTGGCGTAGCTCTCGTTCCTGAGGGCCGCCACATATTTGAGGGCCTCACCGTTGAGGAGAATCTGCTCATTGGCCTGAATGGCGCTGTCGGCAGGCAAGCAAGGCGCGATGCGCTCGAACGTATATACGATGCTTTTCCAATCCTTCGCCAGCGCCGGACGGGTTTCGGCACAAGACTGTCGGGCGGCGAACAACAGCAGCTGGCCATAGCGCGTGCGCTGCTCATGAACCCGCGCCTTTTGATCCTGGACGAGCCGTCGCTCGGCCTCGCGCCGATTATGGTCGATAAGGTCTACAAGATACTTAGGGACTTGCGCCAGCAAGGCGTGGCGCTGCTCCTGGTGGAGCAGAACCCCGCCAGGATTGCTGAAGTCGCGGATCGGACCGTTGTATTGGCCAACGGAGCGGTTCGGCTTTCCGGCGCGTCTGCCGATGTACTTTCTTCGGATCTGTTGAGCAGGGCCTATTTGGGCGCCGAGGAACATGAGGTTTGCGCATGACGTTCGCGATCCAAACTTTGATAGACGCTATAAGTGTCGGGGCATTGTATGCGATCTCGGCCCTGGGTATCGGGTTGCTTTTCGGGATCATGCGGCTTGTCAATTTTGCCCAGAGCGAGTTCGTCACCGTCGGCGTCTATACGCTCATGATGTTGGCGAATGCGTGGTTCCCACTGGCGGCGTTGGCGGCCGTCGTCGTCGTCGTGCTACTTGCGCTCACGGTCGAACGACTGGCCTTTCGTCCTGTGCGGAACGCCGATCCAGCCACGCTGCTGATTGCGAGTTTCGCGGTCAGCTATTTTCTTCAGAATGGGCTCGTTCTGCTTTTCGGTGCGCGCCCGATTGGCTTTGATGTGCTGCCGGGGTTGGGTCAGGCTATCCAGGTCGAAACGGTGCGCATCCCGCTGCTCAATATCGTGACGATCGCCGCAACAAGCACCCTGCTCTTGGGTGTAGGCCTCTTTTTGCGCCTCACGCGCACTGGTATCGAGATGCGTGCCGCAGCTGTGGATTTCCGAATGGCGCGTCTCATGGGCGTCAAGGCTGACAGGGTAATCGCAGTCGGCTTCGGCCTTGCCGGCATCATGTCGGCGGTGGTCTCAATTCTATACGCTGCTCAGACAGGAACGGCCTCGCCAGCCATGGGTCTGCAACTAGCCTTGGTCGGCTTTGTCGCCACGGTCATCGGGGGCATGGGCAATCTTCCGGGTGCTGTGCTGGGAGGTCTAGCAGTCGGTGCGATCAGTGTATTGCTTCAAGCGGTCTTGCCCCCCGATCTCAGGGTGTTCCGCGAAGCCTTCGTATATGCCGCGGTGATCGCAGTGCTGCTGTTGAGGCCGCAGGGACTTTTTCGCAGCGCGGCTGAAAGGGAGCGTGTGTAATGCGCGCGCATTGGTCCACCCTGGTCATACTGTCGCTTATCGTGTTGCTTGTTGCAGCCATTGGCGCGTTGGGCAATCCGGTTGTGCAGCGTGTTGTGACCGACATGCTCATCAAGCTCGTGGTCGTGCTCGGTCTTTCGATCTTCATCGGCAATTCGGGCGTGCTATCGTTCGGACATGCGAGCTTCGCGGCGCTCGGCGCTTATGGCGCCGCTTGGTTCACGATGCCGATCGTTGCAAAGAAGTTGTTTCTGCCTAAGTTGCCGGCATTCGTCCTCGCCACTCAATACGGCCTCACTGCCGGCGCGACAATTGGCATTGTCTTCGCATCCACCCTCGCTTTGATCGTCGGCATCGCCGTTGTCAGGCTCTCAGGTATTGCGGCCAGTATCGCTACCCTCGCTTGGCTTGTCATCATCAACACCATACTTGCCAATGCCGACTCGTTGACCAAAGGAAGCAGTTCGCTCGTCGGCCTGCCGCTAGATGTTGGTGCCGGCACGGCAGCTATCTGCGCGTTGATCGCCCTCGCCGTCGCGTTTTTTTTCAAATATTCCCCCATCGGGTTGATGCTTGAAGCATCGCGCGAGGATGAGGCAGCAGCCTTGGCCGCTGGTATCGCGGTCCATCGATTGCGCCTGGTGGCATTTGTTCTGTCGGGCGCAGTGGTTGCGCTCGGTGGTGTTTTGCAAGGCCATTTTCTTGGTATGTTGTCCGTGGGACAATTTTACCTGGAGTTCACTTTCCTCACATTGGCGATGCTGGTCATAGGGGGAATGCGCAGCATTTCGGGTGCTGTCATGGGAACTCTGCTTATTGCGACCGTCGGAGAGCTGCTAAGGGTCGGCGCGGGTGGCGGCACTGTGGGCGGTATCGCCATCCCGCCAATGCCGGGCATGCGCGAGATTGCTCTCGCGCTGATTATGCTTTTCGTGCTGAGGGCGCGTCCGAGCGGCCTCATGGGCGGGCACGAACTTGCGCTGCCTAGCCGACTTGCAAGCCCAAAATGACGGCACGCCATGATCCCAAGGACGTAACAACGGAGAGCGTCTGGCATTTGCTGCGCATGCGGCGTCGGCCTGCAGGCGCAATGGAGGCATGAATTGACGAGTTTAGAAGTCCCCCCGAAGACCTTTGTTCGAATCATGTTTACGTTGCTTGAGCCCGATCAGCGTGCTCCAGGTCTGGTTTCGGACACTGCTGCCACACCATATGTCGTCCGCTGCAATGGCTATCTCCTGGAGAAGGCCTTGATAGGTGACTTGGTGGTCATCCGGACCGTCGCGGGCCGACAAATCACGGGCAAACTGACCGAGGTGCAACCCGTGACCGGTCACGGCTTCGGTCAACCGGACCCCGCCTTGGCGGCGGCTATAAGCGAAATTACCTTGCTTAAAGAGGAACTCGTCCATGGAGAATGACTATACCAGTGTCATGAGCCGTCGGTCCGAGATCCTCCTAAAGGCAACAGGGATTGATTACGCGCGCGTCAGCCGGGGCCGGCTTGCATTCGACTATGATAACCTCATGGCCAACATCGGCTATGATTTGCATCGCATAGCCGAAATTCAACGTCAGACGGGCGTAGGGAATACTCCGTTGCTCGAGCTGCGCAATGTGACCGAGCTCGTTCGGCGTCGCGCCTTGCCAGGTAAAGGGGCACGTATTTTTGTGAAGGACGAAGCTGCCAACCCGTCAGGGAGCTTCAAGGATCGCAGGGCAGCACTATCGGCGTACCACGCTAAACTGAAAGGCTATCCCGGTCTGGTTGCCGCAACCAGCGGCAATTACGGCGCTGCCGTGGCCGCTCAGTCGGCGGCTTATGGCCTCAAGGCGATAGTAGTACAGGAGGTTTTCGATAGTGCAGGTCGTGGCCAACCCGAAATCCTCGAAAAGGGTCGCAAATGCGAGGCCTTGGGTGCTGAGGTTCTTCAGACTACCGTTGGTCCGGAACTTTTTTATATGCTGCTTCGTGTCCTCGAAGAAACCGGTTACTTCAATGCTTCGCTTTATACCCCGTTCAGTATAGCAGGTATCGAAACCCTCGGCTTTGAGATCGCGCAACAGACACGCGAGGCAACGGGTCGCTTCCCAGACGCGGTCCTGGCGACCCACGCCGGCGGCGGAATGGTAACCGGAACTGCAAGGGGTCTTCGGGCCGCAGGTGCGGCCGACACGGAAATCATTGGGGTCAGCGTCGACCTGCAGGGCCTGCATATGGCCTCAGACAAAGACTTCAATCGCAAATCCTTCACGACCGGGCATACCGGTTTTTCCGTTCCTTTCACGACCTGGCCGGACCGTGTGGATGTGCCGCGAAATGCTGCCAGGCCTTTGCGATACCTCGATCGCTTTTTGCTCGTTTCGCAAGGTCAAGTTTTCTACGCGACGGAGCTCTTGGCGCGGCTGGAGGGACTTGAACGAGGACCGGCGGGAAACACCTCACTTGCGGCCGCTTTGGTGCTGGCGCGGACCATGGATCGGGACCGGGTGCTCGTGGTCACCGAAACCGAGTACACCGGAGCCGGCAAGGTGCCGAATTCCCAGCTCGCGTTCGCGCGTTCGATGGGGGTCGACGTCAGATATGGCGGCGAAGAGGACTCGCCGGGAAATGTGATTTGCATTCCGTCAAGTTTCGACGCCTTGCAGACTAGGGATGTGGATTTGGCGACGCTGAAAACGTCTTTTATCCGCAAGGCTGTCGGCGAACTTCGCGGTTTGCTAGATGGAGAAGCAGAATTCATTTCCTGTGATAGTCGGTCCGAGTTGGCGGATGTCATGGACGCTGCAAACACTTGGTCGCCCGATTAACTCGTTGGTATTCCCGGGCACGCACAACGGCTGCCTTGGCGATGCGCGGTGAGAAAGATGCTCAGTTGAATTGAGGGGAGACCTTGCTGGTGTTGCGAGCACCTGCCTCTCTAGTATTGTTCCGAGCGGCGGCGAGGCAGTTGAAAGGTCGCCAAGAATGCTCCCCGCCCTGAAAGCGCGTCCGTTCCGGGCCGCGGTTGTCGATCGGTTCAGCTTGTGCCATCCCCGCAAGCTCGAACCCATACTTAGTCGTGCGGCCTTGCGCGCCCGCTGGCCGCCGCAGGTCTCGATCGCCGCGACGACCTGTTCAGTCGATGCCGAGAGTGCCGGCCGGGTCGATGCGCAGGTGCCATAGGAAGGGGCCACCTGCATCCCAACCGTCTCGATCAGTTCGTTGCCGCGGTGGCGGTAGATCGAGAATTTGAAGTCGGGATTCTTGCTTAAATAGCCGTCGATGTCGCCGCTGCTTGCCGCTTGGGGTGAGCTCCGGGCAATGACGGCGGATGGCGCGCAGATTGTCAACGTTGACGAGTTTCGTAGCGAGCTCGGTGACCGAGCCTGCCAGGATCGGGCGCACGGCGTCAAATTGCTGGAATAGATCGGCCGAGATCAGTGGCACCTCGAAGCTACCGTTGGCATCGGGCTCAACACTTGCAGTGCCTGGAGTCGCATGAAAGCGCTGCGCACCGGCATGTCGCTGGTGCCGGTTCCTTGGAGGTGGCCCGACACCTGCGCCCGCACTAGCTCCAGATAGACCTTCTCCATCAGTGGAACGGTATCGACAGCGGCCAGTCCGAATTGTTCTTTATCGGCCATTGGCCACAAGTCACTTTGGTGGCTACCAATGTAATTGGCATCATCTGGAGCATTCAAATCCTGAGGCGTCCTACATTCGAGGAGCCATCTGGTTCAGAAGCTTGGAGGGGTGTTTACCCAAACAAGAACAGTTATCGTTTGACCGGGATTGGACCAGGAATGCTTCCAGTTGCTCTTGAAGTAGATGCTGTCGCCTTGGCGCAAGTGATGAATGCGGCTCTCTTCAATAATGATTTTGAACTCACCAAAAAGCACATAGACAAACTCCTCGCCGTCATGGCTATAGGCGCCGTGACTGTTGACCCCCGGCTCGATAAACCAACGTTGGCAATCCATCATGTCGGTGCCGGTTGCCAATTGTTCGATCCGCAGCCCCTTTCCAAGAGTTGGCAGGATTTGGCCGCCACCCGAAGCCGAGGTTACTTCCTTGTTATGCTCGGTCAGTTGAGTGGCCATGAGGGACGTGAGCGTAACTCCATACAAAGAGGCAAGCGTCTTGGCCTCGGGAATCTGCACACCCAACGACGTCCGCTCTATGGAAGCCAGGACCGACTGCGCAATACCTGTCTGATTTGCAACTTCGCGAATGGTCAACTTGCGGGCTTGTCGAAGTGACCTTAGCTTCGCGCCCACGGAGTTCTGCGCGTTGACATCTTGTTCGTGTGGCGCGGGATGGGTGTCCCTAGGTGGCTCTCTGTCTTCACCTGGAAGCGCGGCCTTGATGGCGGCAATGCTCAACCCCTGCAACGTGCGCAAGCGCTTAATGTCCGACACCTGCTTTACGTGATCTTCGTTGTAGATGCGATAACCCGCTGATGTGACACGCGGCGCAAGCAAGCCACGCTCCCCCCAAACTCTCAGAGTTGAGACGGGCACGCCCGTGAGGCGGCTCAAATCCGATATCTTCAGCTCAGTTCCCGAATTTGACGGCGGCTGCTGTCCCATCCTCGTCTCCATGGCCGCTATCGCGGCAAGGCCCAAAATCTCACGACCGGATTACCAACTCGCACCCGTTATCCGAGCAGAAATAACTCTACAAATCACCTATTGACAATCTACAACTCACATATAGGGTTTCTTGGCGTCAAAGGGCAGCGCAGCCTATGCCCGCAAACTGATAAAAAATCGAGGGAACACAACATATGTGGCGCGTTGGGATTGACGTCGGTGGCACGTTCACCGACCTTTTCGCATGGGAAGAAACCAACAAATCCTACAAGACATCGAAAGTCTTGACGACAAAGGATGATCGTTCGCGAGGCGTCGTTCAGTCGATCGAGGTCGCCGGCATTCCGTTCGATCAGATTTCGTTTTTGATGCATGGCACCACAACCGCCACCAATTCACTCATCGAACGCAACTATCCCGACGCTGCGTTCATCACGACGGAAGGTTTTCGCGACACGATCGAGATTGGCCGCCAGCACCGGAAGGCCCTCTATGATCCCTATCAATCGAAGCCGGAGCCCCTGATCCGCCGTCGCAATCGTTTCGCCATTCCTGAACGCATGTCGGCAAAGGGCGAGACCCGCCGTCCCCTCGATGAGGAGATCGCCTGCCAGGTAGCCGAAACGATCGCCGGGCGCGGCATCCAGTCCGTGGGGATCGGGTTCATCAATTCCTACGCAAACCCGGCTCATGAACAGCGGATGCGCGACATCGTTCGCGAGTCCAACCCGGACGCGCACATCGTCATCTCGGCCGAGACGAGACCGATTTTCCGCGAACACGGACGATTCACAACGACCGCCATTCGTGCCTGCATGATGCCAGTGATGACGTCCTATTTCGACCGCCTGGAGGAGGCGCTGAAGGCCAAGGGCTTTCGCGGCTCGTTGCTCATCCTGAAGAGTAATGGCGGTGTCATGGGCGCCAAAAACGCCAAGGAGCGACCTGAGGAGCTCATCGAATCAGGTCCTGCCGGCGGGGTCGCTTATGCATCCTATCTGAGCCGTACGACCGATTTCGACAACATCATTCATACCGATGTCGGAGGCACCAGCTTCGATGCCTCCATCGTCGAGCACGGAAAAGGACTCGTTACCCGCAGCTATGAGCTGGAGTGGGAGGTTCCGGTCAGCGTCCCCATGCTCGATATCCATTCGGTGGGCGCCGGCGGCGGCTCGATCGGCTGGGTCGACGAGGGCGGATCACTGCGTGTCGGGCCCCGGAGTGCCGGCTCTGAGCCCGGCCCAGCATGTTACCGCCGCGGCGGCACCGAGCCGACGATCACGGACGCTAATTTGATCCTCGGTAGGCTCAACCCCTCGCTTTCCGACAAATTCGAGCTCGACGTCGCCGCGGCTCAAAAGGCCATCGATGGGCTAGCCGCCAAGATCGGCCTTTCGCGCCTGGAAACCGCAGAAGGCATGATCAAAATTTCCTGTGAGACAATGGCACAGGCCGTGAAGGGTGTGGTCGTGGCACGGGCTCGGGACCCGCGCGATTTCGTACTTGCGAGTTTTGGCGGCGCAGGCCCCATGCACGCGTGTTTCGTTGCCCAGGCCATGAACATCCCTAAGGTCATCATTCCAGGGCAGGCAGGCGTTGCGTCGGCGTTCGGCGCGACTGCCATGAACATCCGCCATGACATCGAAGCTTTCCACTATGCATCGCTGGACGAGGTCAATACCGACGAACTCAACCGCATCTATGCTGATCTCGAGGAGAAGGCAAAGCACCGCCTTGTTGCGGACGGCATCGACGCGTCCAACATGAAAATCACGCGCACGGCGCAAATGCGGTATGTCGGGCAGACCTATGAGGTCGATACCGACATTCCAAATGGCCACATCAAGCAGGAACAGGTCGGTGGGATCGCCGGCGCTTTCCACAAGGCCCATATGCTCGAATACGGCGTCAGTACCGATGACTTTCCCATTGCATTCGTTTCGTTGAGCGTGACGGCTGTCGGTCAACTCACGGAACCACCGCATTTCAACTTCGGTGCGTCATCGTCAAACGGCAGCGGGTCGAAGCGGGACGTGTACTTCGACGGCAAGTGGGTTTCGTCGGTGCTTCACAACAGCAAAGAACTCCAGGCGGGTGCCATCGTTTCCGGCCCGGGCATCGTCGAATATCCGGATTCAATTGCAGTTCTGCCGCCTGGTTGTATCGGGCAAGTCGATCAAAGCGGCAATCTCATTGTGTCGATAGCCAGCTAAACGAGGGAACGGGTATGTCTTCCAATAGCGCAAAAGTCGAAAAGCTCGACATCTCAGACCGAATGGACCCGGTGACCTTCGAGGTTCTCCGCAACAGCTTCGAATATGCATGCAACCGCATGACAACAATCATGCAGCGGACTTCTTTCTCGCCGATTCTTGCCGACATTCTCGACTTCTCCAACGCCATATACGATCCGAAGGTGAGGCTTCTTGCGCAGGCTGCGAACTGTCCAGTTCATCTGGCGGCGATGCAGTACAGCGCCGACGCGGCGATCAGCCGGTTTCCTATCGAGACGCTGAAGCCCGGCGATGTGATTGCGCTCAATGATCCCTATCAGGGCGGCACTCACATCAACGACATCACCTTCACGATGCCCGTCTTCTATGAAGACGAACTGCTGGGTTTCGCAGTAAGCCGCGGCCATTGGATGGATCTGGGTGGCGGGGCCGCAGGCGGCATGTCGTTCAGCACCCATATCGCTGCGGAGGGACTGCGGCTGCCCCCAATCAAGCTCTACGAGAACTACGAGATCAATCGCGACTACCTCGCGATCATCATGAACAACACACGCACACCGCACTACATCCGCGGCGATCTTCAGGCGCATCTCGGCGCGCTCAAGAGCGCCGAAAGCGAACTGCAGCGCGCAGCGGCGCGCTATGGCATCGACACCCTGAAGGCGGCGATGAATGAACTGATCGGCTACACCGAACGGATCGTGCGCAAGAGCATCGAAGCAATTCCAGACGGCATTTATTGCGCCGAAGACTTTGCCGACACCGATGGGTTCTCGCTCGAACCCATCAAGGTCAAAGTGACGCTGACAGTGAGTGGATCCGACATCACCGTCGACTTCACGGGCAGTAATCCAATCTGCAAGGGTTCGATCAACTCGCCCTTCGCGAACACCGCCTCGGCGGCATACTACTCGCTGCAGTTCTTCCTTGCTCCCCATGCGCCATCCAATGCCGGCATGTTCGCGCCAATCAAGATCGTATTGCCCGACAATTGCTGGCTCAACGCCAAGTGGCCGGCGCCTACCATTGGCTGCACCACACTTGCGTCTTCAAAGATTACCAGCGCCATATGGCAGGCGCTGGCACAGGCGATCCCCGAGCGCGTGACGGGTTCAACCTGTTCGGAATGCAACTGGTTTGTTTCCACGGCAGTGGACAAGGACAGCGGCCGAGCAGACGTCTTCTCCGATTTGCCAGCCGGTGGCTGGGGCGGCACGCCTTTCAATGACGGTATGAGCGTGACCATGGATCCGCTCGGCAACTGCATGAACATGGCGGCGGAAACGGCGGAACTGTTCTTCCCGATCGAGTATGAGGCCTTCGAACTGCGCCAGGACTCCGCCGGCGCCGGGAAATTCCGGGGCGGGCTGGGTGCTGTGTTTAAGGTTCGCTATCTTTGCGACGGTGAACTGAACATGGAGACGTCTCGAACGCGTGAAGGCAGCCCCGGCGTCAACGGCGGCGGCCGTAGCGCGGTGCAACGCTCTACACATCTCTATCCAGACGGCAAGGAATTGGTCATCGGTGGCTATTCGCCAAACGGCGCCTGGACGAGTCCGCTGCTGTCGGGCCATCAGTTCTCAAACGAGGAAGTTTTCAAATTCGAGAGCACTGGCGGCGGCGGGTGGGGAAATCCCGGGGAACGCGCAGCAGAAAGAGTGCTTTCGGACGTTCTCGATGACTACATTTCCATTGCAGCCGCAAAGGAAACCTACAGGGTCGTCATTGACCCCAAGACCATGACCGTCGACCAGACGGCAACAGCGCGCCTTCGCGCAGCCTGATCGAACGTTCGTCTTCGGCCGCAATGCGGCCGACGAAACATCTCTCAAAAATTACGGTTTCGCCGGCTCTCAGCGCCGGAGCGATCCTGCATGCCTGCGAAACGTAATTCTGCAGTCCAAGATCTTTGAGTGGGAACGCGGCCAAAGAGCCGACAAGAGGAGCATGTCATGACTGGGCAGAAAACCGATTTTCCAATGATAAACACCAACCGCCGGCGTTTTATGAGCGCGTCGGTGGCAAGCGCAGCGTTCGGCAGTGGGCTCCTGGCGAGCCTGAACGAGGGGCGCGCGCAGTCGGATGAGGTCATTCCGATTGGTCAGATGGCTTCGCTTACCGGCCCCCTGGCTGTCGATGGCATCGAGCACAAGAACGGTCTCGAAATGGCTTGCGAAGAGATCAATGCCGCCGGCGGCATTCTTGGCAAGAAGCTGGCGCCGGTGACCGTGGACAGCAAAAACCAGACGGCGGAGGAAGTGACCGCGGCCGCCCGTCTGCTGATCGACCGCCATGGCGTCCATGCGATCATCAACGGCTACAACGTGGGCGCCAACCAGGCGGAATACGATCCTATTGCTGACGCCGGCATCATCTACATCCACTACAATACCTCGATCGGCCACCACGAGGCCTTCAAGAGCGACCCGCAACGCTATTTCGGCGTGTTCATGGCCGACCCGGCCGAATACTATTACGGCGTTGGCCTTCCGGTCATGCTGGACCGGATCCGCAAGGCCGGCGTGTGGAAGCCCACGAACAACAAGATCGCCCTGGTTACCGGCTCGCTGCCCTATTCGATCGTTATCTCGAACGCCATCCGGGAAACCGCGCCAAAATACGGTTTCGAAGTTTCCTTCGAAGAAGTGGTGCCAGTGCCGACAACAGAATGGGGCGCGGTGCTGAACAAGGTCCGGGCAGATCCGCCGGCTGTCATCGCCAACACGCATTTCTTCCCGGGTGATCTGGCTCAGTGCCAGGTCCAGTTTCTGCAGCAGCCGACCAACAGCCTGTTCTACTATCAATACGGCCCGCTGCTCAAAGCGTTCTCCGACATCGCGGGCGAAGCCGCGCGCGGCGTTCTCACCTCTACCGTTATCGGTATTCTCCCCGACGAAATCGGCAATTCGTTCCGCAAGACATATTGGGCCAAGTTCGGCCCCAAGGCCGAAGCTGACCCCGGTGCGTCAACCTATTCAGAGACTTTTCACTACGCCATCGCAGCCACTCTTGCCGGCGGAACAGGTGAACCCGGCAACGCCGACCAGAACCGGAAGATCGCGGCGAACCTGCAAAGGTTCGTGTACCGGGCGCCGTTCGGCATCCTGCGCTACGACCCGACCATCAACGCCGCAATTCCATATCCAACGGTGTCAGCAGACCCGTCGATCGCCATGCCGCATCTGCTGTATCAGATCAAGGATCCGAAAGCTGACGTACCCAAGAAGCTGATCTATCCGGAGCCCTATAACGAAGCCGACTTCGAACTGCCGCCGTGGTTCAAATAGGAGGCGTCACGCGTCGTCCTACAACCGTTGCAGGGAGCTAGAAGCGGCAATGCTTATTCTAAGAGACATTCTGCTTAGCGCGCTCACGCTGGGAGCGCTCTATGCCGCCAGTTCAGTTGCCTTGTCGTTGATCTGGGGCAGCGTAGGAATGCTCAATCTCGCCCACGGCGCCTACCTCGCGGTAGGCGCCTATGGCTCCCTCATCCTGGTCAACTGGTTGGGCTTTCCCTGGTGGGCGGGTGTGATCGGCGGTGCCGCCGGCGGAATGCTCATGGGCCTGATAACCCATGTGCTCCTTCTGCGCTGGGTATTTGCCAAGCCCAATTTCGAGATCAACATCATCATCTTGACGATGGCTCTTTCGACAATCGTCATCGATATGATCAACAATTTGATCGGGCCGACATCGGCCCGACAACCATTCAATCTCGACGGCCGCATCGACATCGGCGGATCGGGGATCGCATATCAAACCCTGCTTATCGTTGCCGGGTGCGCCGTCATGATCGTGGTGCTGCAGCTGGTCATGAAAAAGACCAAGCTGGGGCGGGCGATCCGTGCAGTCTCTCAGGAGCCAACGGCGGCGCGACTGAACGGAATTCCGCTGCAGACTGTCGTTTTGAAGGTGATGTTGCTTGCCGGCTTCGTCGCTGGCACCTCAGGTGTGCTCCTGACGGCCTTCACCACCGTCTATCCCACGGTCGGTCTCGACCCCCTGCTCAAGGCGCTGATCATTTGCGTCGTCGGCGGGCTGGGCAGCATCCCAGGGGCGCTCATCGCCGCATTCATGCTCGCCCTGGTCGAGGTGCTCGTTCAATACGGGCTGGGAACCAAATGGGGTTTCCCAGCGCTGCTTGTCGCGGTGGTCTTCGTCCTCATCCTTCGTCCCAATGGTCTGTTTGGCCAAAGCGCCCAGGTCAGGAACTAACCATGTCGAATGACCGGCTTCGAAAAGATATCTTTGTTGCGGTTGCCGTGTTCGCTGGGCTGGCGGTCCTTCCGCTTGCCGCCCCGAGCAGCTATGTCCTGGGGCAGGCTACGCTGTTCCTCATCTGGGCAGCGGTGGTGACGCAGTGGAATCTGGTGCTTGGCGTCGCCGGCATCCTGTCGATCGGACAAATGGCGCTCTTTGCAGCTGGCGGGTATGCGGTTGCCCTGCTGGGCCTCTATTTTTCGATCTCGCCTTGGTGGTCGTTGCCGATCGCAGGCCTCGCTGGGATGGCCGTTAGCCTGCTGATGGGAAGCGCGACACTGAGGTTACGAGGGGCATACGTCGTGGTGGTCACCCTGGCGATCGCCATGGTCATGTACCAGTTGATCGTCACGGATGTTGAGTGCTTCCGAAAGCTCGAAATTGCTTGCTACTCGCTAACCGGCGGGGCAAGGGGTCTGGCTCGTTTCGGTGATTTCGGGTTCACGAAACTCTTCGGCTACAAGCTCGTCGCAACCGCTGACTATTTGCTGGCGCTTGCGTGTTTGGCACTTGGAACGCTGTTTGCCATCGTCGTCGTGCACAGCCCTTATGGACGCGCATTCCAGGCGATGCGCGACAACGAGGTTTGTGCCGCAGCGCGAGGCATAGGGGTTGCCAAGTATCAGCTGATCGTTTTTGCCGCTGCCGGCTTTTTCACGGGTCTGGCCGGCGGCGTCTATGCCGGCGTCATGAAGACTTTCGGCCCTCAAGTGCTGGAGTTGCCGACGCTTCTCTTCCTGCTCTCGATGATGGTCGTCGGAGGGCGGGGCAGGGTGTGGGGGCCGATCCTCGGAACGATCGCTTTGGCTGTCGTGGATGAATCCTTCCGCGACCTGGCTCAGTGGCGAAACACTTCATATGCCCTCGTGCTTATACTTATTCTGCTGTTCATGCCTGAAGGCCTGGCAGGTCGTCTCGGTTGGCTGCTAACGGACCTGCCTTCCAGGTTCGGCGGCCTGTTCGGCACGCGCAAGAGCACGTGGGGGCAGCCATGAACGCCTCCGCGACCCATGGCAATATCCTGAGCGTTGAAGGCCTTACCAAGCGCTACGGCGCAATGGCGGCAGTCAGCGATCTCACCTTCAACGTCAAGCCAGGCGAAGTTCTTGGCATTGGTGGGCCCAATGGCGCGGGCAAGACGACGCTTTTCGACACCATCTCGGGAGTTTCCAGGGCTAGCGCAGGCACAGTGATCTTCGACGGGAACGACATATCGAACCTTTCTGCGGCGCAGATCTGCCATCTCGGCATAGCTAGGACGTTTCAGCTCAATGCCGTCTTTGACACCATGACCGTGCGGGAGAACCTGCAGAGCTCCGCTTACTTCGGTACCAGGAACCGGATCGTGCCATCGCTGCGATTTGATAAGGAGGCCAAGGAGCAAGCAGACGAAGCGATGGAAGTCACTGGACTGCAAGAGCTCGCCGGGACTGTTGCGGCGTCGCTCCCGATCCTGCAGCGCAAGCTTTTGATGACCGCATCCGCGATCGCCAGTCGGCCAAAGCTGCTCCTGCTCGACGAGCCAGTCGGCGGCCTCAATAGCAAAGAAATCGATCATTGTGCTGGCGTCTTTCGGCGGCTGCGCGACTACCACGGCATGACCATCGTGCTGATCGAGCACATCATGAGCTTCATGACCGCACTCTCCGACAACGTCATTATCCTGCACCATGGCCGCAAGCTCTATGAAGGATCGGCCAAGGGACTGGCCGACGACAAGGAGGTGGTCGAAGTCTATCTCGGAACTGCCGGCGCGAGTGCGGTGAGAGCGGCCGCAACGGAGAGGCTTTCACATGGCGTTGCTTGAAATCGAAGGGCTATGTGGCTCTTACGGCGGCGGAGATGTGATTGAGGACATTTCCCTGCAGATGGCAGAGGGGGAGGTTTTCGGTCTCGTTGGCCCCAACGGCCATGGCAAGACCACGCTTCTGAGGGCGATTTCCGGTCTGTTGCCCCGTCAGCGAGGGATCGTGCGTTTCAACGGCCACGCAATCGACGGGTTGGCGCCAGAGACGATTGCAACGCGTGGTGTCGTACATGTGCCGCAGGGCGACCTTGTCTACAAGGACATGTCGGTACTCGAAAACCTTCTGGTCGGCGGGTATGCCAACGCCTCATCCGAGCAGACACGCAGCCGGCTCGACTTTGTCTTCGAGCTCTTTCCAAAGCTGGAGCAACGGACAGGACAAACGGCAAGTTCGCTATCGGGGGGCGAACGACGCATGCTGGGCATCGGGCGTGGACTGATGATGGCCGAAGCAAAGCTCTTGATGCTTGATGAACCGTCGCTGGGCCTGGCCCCGATTGTAATCGAAGCCATATACGGCACGATCCAGAGATTGAGACAGGTGGGCCTCACGATCCTCATTGTCGAGGAGAATGTAAGCCGCATTGCATCAGTGGCCGACCATTTGAGCATACTGAACCGCGGCCGCACCGTGTGGAGTGGCAATTCTGGTGAACTGAGCAGTCGCCGGGAGCTGATGGAGACGTATCTCGGAATTTGAATCGCGCCGCGGGTCACTCCTCTGGCTGCAAACACGCTGTGTGGCGCAACGAACAGTCATGCCGGAAGGTTGCTATGGCCAACGATCAGACAGCGAGCGCAAGACAAGGTCGCATAGGTCGTCTGCTTGGTGCGGCTATTCTCATCAACGTGGCAATGGGTGCCATATACGCGTGGGGCGTCTTCCTCCTCCCCCTCGAAAACTATTTGTCGATCTCACGGGGCGAACTCAGCACCTGTCCCACAGTTGCTCTCATCTTTTTCACGGCAGGCATGGTCCTGCACGATCGCCTGCTTCGGACACTAGGCCGTCGCCGGTTCTGTGTGTTGGCGTTTGCCCTTGCGGGTGGCGGACATCTCCTATTCGCGGCAATACCTGCCTATTGGTCTTTGCTCGTCGGCTATGGCGGTCTTTTCGGTTTTGGGTCAGGGCTGGGATATGGTCTGGCCCTTGCTCTGACTTCCCAAACCGCTCCGCATAAACGGGCACTGGCCATTGGAATAACGATGGCGGCATTCTCCTCCAACGGCATCGTTTTGCCGCTAGCGCTGACGGGTATCGTCCAGTCCTATGGACCTGCTTATGTCTTCGGATTGCTTGGCGTGGCGATCCTGGCAATCGGCGGTTGTTCAATCACGCTGCTCTGGACGGAGCGAGAAGAGCGAACCGATCGGGTCAAATCGTACCAACCGCATGTCACATCCATCGAGACATCGGGCTGGAACTTTATCCAGCTTGCGATAATTTTTTTCTGCATATGCTTTGTAGGTTTAATGACGGTCTCGCAACTTGCAGGGATGGTGTCGGCGCACGGCCTTGATGCCTTTGTTGGCTACAGCCTCTCGATTTTCACGCTCGGATATCTGTTGGGATCGCTCTTAGGAGGACAGGTGGTGCACAGGCTTGGCGGTTGGAAAACGCTGCTACTGGCTAGTCTCGTCACTGCAGTTGGCCTGGTGTTCCTTGATTTCAGGCTACCCGCGCTCGTCCTGATTGGGGCGGCGTTGATCGGGACAACTTTTGGGTCATCGGCGTCACTTATGCCGACGCTTGTCGGGCAGCTCTACGGGGTTGAAAGAATTGGTGAAATCTATGGCCGCCTGATGATTTCCTACGGCTTGGCAGGGCTCGTCGCGCCTTGGGGAACCGGTGCGCTTTACGGCGCATTCGGCGACTATAGGCCGGCAATCGTCGCCGGCTTGGGGATGTGCTTGATCTCGGGGGCTCTCGCTTTCAGCCTCCGACAGTCTCGGTGACTGCGCAGGCCGTTGTCGCTTCCTATCCTTCACCCACATCGGATGCCGCAGCCTGCGGCAAGAGTCATGCTCGGCGGGTAAAAAACTCTACAAGCCTATTGACGAGTTTGTCATAATGTATAAGGTTTTGTGAGGTGCCGGCGCCGGGTCATGACAAAATGTGGCCCGACCATGCCAAAAGTCCGAGGTAACAAATGACCCATCCCAAGCACGCCCAGGTTGTCATCGTTGGTGGCGGCATCATCGGAGTCAGCATCGCCTATCACCTGACAAAACTGGGGTGGCGCGATGTGGTGCTGCTCGAGCGGGGCCAGCTGACTTGCGGTACGACCTGGCATGCTGCCGGGCTGGTAATGCAGCTGCGTACGACGCATACAATGACTGAGCTTTGCCGATACGGAACACGGCTGTTTGACGAGTTGAAAAAGGAGACTGGTCAAGACACGGGTTTTCGTCGCACCGGTAGCTTGCCGATTGCAAGAACGCCTGATCGCCTTATTGAGATAGCCCGGCTGGTATCCCTGGGGAAAAGCTTCGACGTCGAAGCCCACATGCTCTCTCCGCGAGAGATCAAGGATCTTTACCCTCTGCTCGATGAATCCCACATTGTCGGCGGCGCATTCATTCCGGGCGATGGTCAGACCAACCCGGTCGATTCGACACAGGCACTTGCCAAGGGCGCGCGCGCCGGTGGCGCGCGCATCTTCGAGAATGTGTCGGTGACAGGCTTCGAGATCGAGCGAGATCAAGTCAAGGGCGTTGTTACGGATCAAGGCGTCATAAAATGCGACGTTGCAGTCTTGTGCGCAGGCGCATGGTCGCGGGATCTCGGAAGGCTAGCTGGCGTCAACGTGCCTCTCTACGCCGCCGAACACATGTACATAACCACGGAAGCTGACGCTGCGATCCCGAAGAACCTGCCTGTGTTGCGCGACACCGATGGCTATATCTACATCAAGGAAGATGCGGGAAAGCTCCTGGTAGGCGCATTCGAGCCGCTGGCAAAATCGCTGCCCATGGAGCAGCTGCCGCATCGCTTCGAATTCGGCGAGTTACCCGAGGATTGGGCGCAGTTCGAATTGCCGATGTCCAAGGCGATGGAGGTTGTGCCTCTGCTGCAGTCTCTTGGCATTCGTCACTTCATGAACGGACCCGAGAGCTTTACGCCTGACAACAAGTTCATCATCGGCGAAACGCCCGAGGTCAAAGGGTTTTATGTCGCCGCCGGATTCAACTCGCAAGGGATTCTCAGCGCCGCCGGCGTTGGAAAGGCATTGTCCGAATGGATCGTCGCCGGCGAGCCCACGATCGACTTGTCCGAAGTCGATATCGCCCGCTTCCACAAATTTCAGGGCAACCGCAAATATCTGCAGGAGCGGATATCGGAAAGCTTGGGCCTTCTTTACGCGATGCACTGGCCGCATCGCCAGTTCGAAACAGCGCGACCCGTGCGCGAGACGCCCTTGTATGCGAGGCTCAAGGCCCGGAACGCGGTTTTCGGAACCGCGGCCGGGTGGGAGCGGGCAAACTGGTTCGCACCAGAGGGGGAACGTCGCGAATACATCTATTCTTATGGCAGGCAGAATTGGTTTGACGCGGTCGCGGAAGAGCACCGCGCAGCACGGGAAGCCGTCGCGCTCTTCGACCTGTCTTCGTTTGGAAAGACCTTTATTGAAGGTCCTGATGCAGAGACGGAATTGCAGCGCATCTGCGCCAACGATATGGCGGTCGCGACCGACAAGATCGTCTATACTCAAATGCTGAACTCTCGAGGCGGCATTGTCGCTGATGTTACGTTCACGCGGATGTCCGAACAGCGCTACATGATGGTGACGGCCGCGGCGAGCCAGGCCCAGGACATGAACTGGGTTAGACGCAATTTGCGGGAAGGGGCGCAGGTAACGGTCACTGACGTAACGTCTGGATTTGCGGTACTATCGGTGATGGGGCCGCGCGCACGCGCGCTTCTTGAAGCCGTGTCCAATGCCGATTTCTCCAATGAAGCCTTTCCGTTCGGTACCGCGCAGGAAATCGAAATCGGTTATGCTAAGGCGCATGCGCTCAGGGTTACCTATGTGGGGGAACTGGGCTGGGAATTGTATCTACCGACAGAGTTCGCTGGCCCGGTGTTCGATCTCCTACTCAAAGAAGGCGAGCCGCTAGGGCTTCGCTTGGCCGGATACCATGCGCTGGATTCGCTGCGAAGCGAGAAGGGATATCGCCATTTCGGCCATGACGTGACGCCCGGCGATACGCCTTTGGAGGCCGGTCTCGCCTTTGCGGTATCGCTGAAGAAGAGTGAAGATTTCATCGGCCGTGCAGCGTTGGAAAAGCAGAAGGCTGAAGGGCTCAAGCGCCGCGTTGTTTTCCTTCGCCTGGAAAGTCCGGAGCCTATCCTCCTCCACGACGAGCCGATCCTGCGCAATGATCAAATCGTCGGCAGGACAACTTCGGCTGCCTATGGGTACACAGTCGGCAGTTCGGTGGCTCAGGGCTATGTGGACGTGCCGGCATCGGATTGGAAATCCTGGCTATCGGACGGGCGCTTCGAGGTGGAACTCGCGGGGGTCCGCCATACGGCGATTTGTCAGTCGAGACCATTCTACGATCCCGACAATATCCGCATCCGCTCATAGGCGGGGGCGTTGTCGAATATCGACGTTCCGGTCTCAACAGGGCAAGGAGTGGCCATTGCCGGCAGACATGTGAACTTGTGCGTTGAGGCTTGCAGATGACAGAAACCTGGCCAATCGACCGCTATGATCGTGAAACATCTATAGGCGAAGAGTTGCAACGCCCTTCGCACTTTGGAATGCGATTTTCCCATTTGGATGGAAGCGGAAAAGCACCGGCAAAAATGCACCTGCTGTTGTCACCAGGCTTTTCGCAACTGACCCTTTCATCGTTTGTCGATCCACTTCGCTGTGCCAACTTGCTAGCGAAGGAAAGATCGTTCGATTGGCGGATTCTTGAGGCCGATGGGAAACCCGTCGTCAGTTCGAGCGGTATGACCATGGAGGTCGATGGGTCTCTCGATATTTGGGATGCCGGGGGCGAGCATGCCGCCTTGGTCTTGATTGGCGGCGACCATATTGAGCAGCAGACATCGCCGCGATTGAACGCCTTTTTGCGCAACCAGTCCCGTCGCAATGTCCCGATTTATGCCCTTGGCACCGCGACCTGGCTATTAGCGGAGGCAGGACTTTTGCACAGCGGAGCACGATGTACCATCCATTGGAGCAAGCTTGCTGCTCTCTCTGAGAAATATCGGGATCTGGTAGCAGAGGATGTCTTGTTCGTTCGGCACGGAAACCTGACAACGTGCGCCGGCGAGTTCGCAGCCTTCGACCTTGCAGTTGAGATTATTGAACATCGCCTTGGAGGCGATATGGCACGGTTCGTCTGTGAGCAACTGACTGCAGACCGCCGGCGAGCCGGCGGAAGCTGGCAGTCGATCCCTCCGGGACTGAGATACGTGGGGGCCGCTGCGAAGGTGATACAAATTGCGAAACTTATGGAAAGGAATCTCGAAGAGCCGCTCTCCCTCGAAGATCTTGCACGACGGGTGTCCCTGTCGCGTCGCCAGGTCGAGCGATTGTTCGAGAAACATCTGAACACCACGCCCTTGCAACATTACCTGTCGCTTCGATTGCGGAAAGCCAGGCAGCTCCTCGAGATGACAAGCATGCCGGTGGTCGATGTGGCCGTCGCATGCGGCTTTGTCTCGTCGTCACATTTTGCGAAATGCTTCAAGGATCACTTTCGGTTGCCTCCGAGCAAGACGCGAGCGACGTTCGTTGAACTTGCGCGCCGCTCAGCCGCATAGCGGGTGTGCGGCCTGCCAAGATTGTGGGGCCGGCTATGGCGGCAGGGACGAAAGGCGACCAGAGAGAGTACAGAGCCAGCCCTAACTGTTCTGCGTCGCGGTGAATCCTGCGGCGAAAGGGCGGTCCATCATCGTGGACCTGATATCGAATGCGTCGCGGCGCGATGCCAGAAGCGATGAAAGGTCGATGGCGAAAGAAGAGAAGCTGAAGATAGTGCTCGTCGAGCGCAGCGCGCTGATCGTTTCAGCGTTGCGCGACTTGATCGGTCGCGACCATCGCTTCGAACTTGTCGAAAGCCTGCCAGCTGGCGAAATGTTTGTTGAAAGGTTGATGACGGAGCGCATCAGCTTCGACGTCGCCCTGGTCGGCTGGCAACTGATTGATATGGATGCCGGCGAAGTTCTTCTTGAACTTCAGCGCCGACAACTGGCGGCACGCATCGTGGTTCTCTGCAACGAAAATGACGCGCATATCCTCAAAAGGTGTGTTCGCCTCGGTGCACAGGGGTTCTGCTACCAGTTCGATGACCCAGGGGTTCTGTTTGACACCCTGCTTGCCGTTGCCAACGATCGGATCTGTATTCCACGAATTGATCTCACTCGCATAAATGAGACGCCGCTCTCGAAGTTGACGGTCCGTGAGGTCGAGTTGTTGGCCGTGCTATCCGACGGATGGACCAACCTGCAAATAGCCACGCGCACGGGAATTTCCGAAAACACGGTCAAATACCATCTTAAGAATCTTTATGACAAACTTAGCGTTCGCAATCGCGCCATGGCGGTTGCGCTCTTCGCCGCTGAGCGCAAGAACGTTGCTGTCCCGCATAGATGGTGAGGTGGGCTCGTCGAGGCGATGGTTTCGCCGAAAACCCTATTGTGAGAGCTTGTGCAGCTATGCATCGGGGCGACTGGGCATCATGCTCGCCTTGATCCATGTTCTGAAGGCCGAAAGGTTTGTCTCGCTCCAACGATTGGGCAACGCCAGAAGATAGTAGCCACCGAGACTGATGTTGGTGGCAAAAAGCTCCACCAGTCGGCCCGCCGCAATGTCAGCACCTGCATTGAGAGGCGTCGCCAAAGCGACGCCCTGATCGGTAAGCGCGGCATCGAGCCCCAGATTAGCGTTCCAAAGTCTGGGGCCGGAGAGCTGATTTTTTGGATCGTGTCCAACCGCCGCGAACCAGTCCAGCCATTGCTGCCGGCTTTCTTCGTGTATCAGAGGAACCCGGGAGAGATCTGCGGGAGATCGGACAGTGGGATTGCTTGAAATCCACGCCGGGCTGGCAACAGGAAACATCCGGGGTTGAACGAGCGGGACGGCACCGACGGGCAAATCCTCCATGTTCCCAAACCCGATCATGACGTCTGCCTCCGATCGCGCGAGATCCGGCGCCTTGTCGGAGGCACGCAGTACAATTTCGACGCCAGGCAACAGGCTTTCAATCTGGGAAAGGCGCGGCGTAAGCCATCGTGTCGCAAGACCAGGCATGCACCAGATACGCAAAGTGCCCCTTCGCGAGGTAGCGCGCAGATTGTCAGCTGCACCCGAGATCAGGCCGAAAGCCTGCGTCACCGCCCCCTGAAAATGATGCCCATCTCGCGTGAGGGAGATTCCGCGCGGCCCTGCCAAAACAAGTTTCACTCCAAGCCAGGCTTCCAGGTTCTTCATGTGCCGGCTCACCACCGTGTGACTGAGCCCAATGTCCTGCCCGGCCTTTCGCATGCTCCCCATTCGGGCGACGGCTTCGAACGCCCTGACCATCCCGAGGGGAGGCAAGCGCGCCGCCTTCTTTCGTATCATGCCCGTCACGCCAGATTCCAAGTTCGACCAATTTCCGCTCAAGTCGTGGATACGAAATTGCACCGCTGTGGGCAAGATAATCAAATACCCTGACCTGCTGCGCAACGGGTAAATTGCAGCGTATTCGACCAGGATTGGAGCGCTCAATGACCAGTAACGATTCGCTGCTGCAGCGGCGCATGTCGGCCGTGCCGCGGGGCGTGGGAAACGCGTTTCCGATCTTCGCGGCTCGCGCTGAGGGCTCGGAGATCTGGGACGTGGAAGGCAAGCGTTACGTCGATTTTGCCGGCGGTATCGCGGTGGTCAACACCGGTCACCGGCATCCGAAAGTTATAGCGGCGGTCCGTGATCAGCTCGACAACTACACCCACACCGCTTTTCAGGTGATGCCTTACGAGCCCTATATCGAGCTGGCCGAGCGGCTCAATGCGCTCGCGCCATTCGAAAACGAAGCCAAGACCATATTATTCTCGACAGGCGCGGAGGCAGTCGAGAACGCTATCAAGATCGCTCGTGCGCATACCGGCCGCCCCGGCGTCATCGCCTTTACCGGCGCATTTCACGGGCGCACCATGCTGACCATGTCGCTCACCGGCAAAGTGGCTCCCTATCGCAAGAAATTCGGAATTGGTGTGCCTGGCGTCTACCACTTGCCCTTCCCGTCGCAGGGCGTTTCCGTGAATGAGACCCTGCGAGCGTTGGAATTTCTGTTTCGCGCTGACATCGAGCCCACGCAGGTCGCGGCAATCATAATCGAGCCAGTGCAGGGCGAGGGTGGTTTCCACCCCGTGCCGAACGAACTCATGGAGGCGTTGCGCAGGCTCTGCGACCAGCACGGCATTGTCCTGATTGCAGACGAGATTCAGACCGGTTTTGCCCGCACCGGAAAGATGTTCGGCATCGAGAACACTGGCGTCGAACCCGACCTCATCACCGTGGCGAAGTCTCTCGCCGGTGGCTTTCCGTTGTCCGGCGTTATCGGCAAATCGGAAATCATGGATGCTGCCGAGGCCGGTGGACTCGGTGGCACCTACGCCGGCAGCCCGATAGCTTGCGCGGCCGCACTCGCCGTGTTGGACGTGATTGCGGAAGAAAAGCTGATTGACCGTTCCAACGCCGTCGGCCAGACGATCAAGGCCGCGGTGGCCAAGGCCGCCCAACGCAATGATACGGTGGCGATTGCAGGTCTTCGCGGCCCCGGCGCCATGGTTGCCTTCGACATTGTCAAAGCGCGCGGCAGCGACGAGCCGGACGCCGACGCCACCAAGAGGGTGATCCAGGCGGCGATCGCCGACGGACTTGTTCTGCTTTCTTGCGGCGTACACGGCAACACCATCCGCATTCTGGTGCCTCTCAACGTTCCTGAAGCTGTGCTCCATGAGGGCCTGGTCTCGCTTGAAAAGGCGCTTGTGGCGGCCAACGCCTAGGCAGCTGAAATGCAGGACCTTAATCATAGCGGCTTGCTGAAGTTCCAGGCTTTCCTGGACGGGGAGTTCGTCGGCGTCGGCCAGACGCCCGTGGTGAATCCAGCCACCGGAGAGACGGTGGGCCTGGTGCCTAACTTTGGGGCGGCAGAAGCCGTTGCAGCTGTTGAGGCAGCCGCGAAGGCTTTTCACCCTTGGGCTCGGCTCACCGCGAAGGAGCGCAGTTGGTTCCTGCGGCGCTGGTTCGACCTCATCGTCGAAAACAGGACGGGTCTGGCAGCCATCCTAACCAGTGAGCAGGGAAAGCCGCTTGCCGAGTCGCTGGGCGAGATCGACTACGCTGCGTCTTATATCGAGTTTTACGCAGAAGAAGCTAAAAGGGTTTCCGGCGAGATTCTCGCCTCTCACCGGGCCGACGCCCGCCTGCTTGTCCTGCGCCAACCCATCGGCGTGGTTGCAGCGATCACGCCTTGGAATTTTCCGGCTGCCATGATCACACGAAAGATCGCGCCGGCTCTGGCTGCTGGCTGCAGCGTGGTTGTGAAGCCGGCGCCCGAGACGCCGTTGACGGCCCTGGCACTTGCTGAATTGGCAAGGCGCGCTGGCTTCCCTGCGGGTGTCTTCAACGTTCTCACTGGCGACGCAGTCGCGATCGGCGGCGTGCTGACCTCTCATCCTAAGGTGCGGGTCGTCAGTTTCACTGGTTCGACCGAGGTCGGGAAGCTGTTGGCGCGCCAAGGCGCTGGTACGCTGAAGAAGATGGCGCTGGAACTGGGCGGCAACGCGCCCTTCATCGTCTTCGACGACGGCGATCTTGACGCAGCGGTTGTTGGCGCCATTCAGTCGAAGTTCCGCAACATGGGCCAGACCTGCGTCTGCACCAACCGCATCTACCTGCAGTCGGGCATCCATGACGCTTTTGTCGAGAAACTGGTCGTCGAAGTTCAGAAGCTCATCGTCGGCAACGGGTTCGATAAGGGGGTCACTCAAGGCCCCCTGATCACCGAGGATGCGGTGCGCAAGGTCGAAAGCCACATCGACGATGCCGTGGCTGGGGGGGCGTCCATTGTGCTGGGCGGCAAACGGCACGCGCTCGGCCGAACCTTCTTCGAGCCGACAGTGCTCACAGGCGTCAACGGTGACATGGCCGTGGCGCGCGAGGAGACTTTTGGGCCCTTGGCGCCGGTTTTCCGCTTCGAGCATGAAAGCGAGGTCATTGAGGCCGCGAACGCCGTAGAGACTGGCCTTGCCGCCTATTTCTACTCGAGGGACGCCGCCCGTATCTTCCGCGTCATGGAGCGGCTGGAATACGGCATGGTTGGCGTCAATACCGGCCTGATTTCGACCGAGCTCGCGCCGTTCGGCGGCGTCAAAGAAAGCGGCAATTCGCGCGAAGGCTCACATCACGGCATGAACGAGTTCCTGGAGTTGAAATATTCCTGCATTGGCAATCTTTCTTCGTAAGCCCGCTGCACGCTTGGCGTAGAACCGTGCTCTCATGGACGGTTGGTCATTCCCATGGCCAAGACCGGCTTCTTCAGTCTGCTCGTCCAATATTGAAGCTCGGTGGGTGCTCGTCCCGGAACCGCTCCATGACCATCGTCTTGCCCGTGCCGCTGTCGCCGCAGATCGCGACCGAGGGCATGCGCGCCGAGACGGTCACCTCGTCTTTGTCTGCTGAGTGGCAGGCTGCTCTGACACGAGAGAGCCTGAATGATCGGCATGCTAAACAGCCGACCAGAGCCTATCGAAATTTTATCGCAATGCCACTTGTATGTAAAAGATTTTTGACATAGCGTTTGATTAATCACAACAAAGAGGGGCGTGGCGAGTGACTGCCGCCTTGCAATATTGAATTCAGATGCGGTGCAGTAATGCCGGGCGCCCTGCCGTTTTCAATAATGCGGGGCTGAGAGATATTCATTCGCGCAGCTGTGGTGCCGATGCGAAAAGCTCTAAAATCATTACATCCTGTCGTGCGGCTGTTGATCGCCCGGTTCGGCATGGGCTTGCTGACGCTGCTAGCTGTGTCGATCGTTATTTTTTCCGGGATAAAGCTTCTACCGGGCGACTTCGCCGAAGCTACGCTTGGGCAAAATGTGACCCCCCAGGTAGCCGCTGAGCTGCGAACCGCGCTGGGTCTGGACCAGCCGGCGATCATGGCCTATTGGCACTGGCTGACCGGCGTCATTCGAGGTGACTTCGGCACTTCGTTTGCCGGTTTGGGCTCAGGCGATAGTCGGCCGGTTGCCGCATTGATCCTGCCAAGATTGAGCAATACGGCGTTTCTGGCCACTGTGACAGCAGTGACAGCTGTCCCTATTGCAGTGGTTCTCGGCGTGCTTACGGCTCTATATCGAAACACGGTTTTTGATCGGACCGTCAATTTCATGTCGCTTGGAGCGGTCTCGCTTCCCGAATTTTTCATTGCCTACGTTCTTGTACTCTTGTTCTCAGTAATCTGGCCCCTGTTTCCGGCTATTGCGAATATCTCGCCATCGATGCCATTTTCAGGCAGGCTAACTGCAAGTGTACTGCCATCAATGACATTGACGTTTGTGATCATGGCTCAAATGCTAAGGATGACGCGTGCCGCAATTATCGGCGTTTTGTCGGCTCCTTTTATCGAAATGGCTACACTGAAGGGGCAGTCGAAGTGGCGGATTATCATCGTTCACGCCTTGCCCAACGCAATCGCGCCCATAGTAACGGTCGTAGCATTTAACCTCGCCTACCTGGTTGCCGGGGTCGTGGTCGTGGAGTCGGTTTTTGTCTATCCGGGCGTCGGACAACTTATGGTCGACTCGGTTATGGCGAGAGACATCCCGGTCGTGCAGGCATGCGCCTTGATATTTGCGGCAGCCTATATCGGGTTGAACCTGCTCGCCGACATTGCGTCGATCGTGAGCAATCCAAGGCTGCTGTATCCCCGCTGAAACCATATTGGAAAAATCGATGAGATTCAGTGGAAAACTACGAGCTGCGCCAATTTCGGTAAAAGTAAGCCTGCTCGTTATCGCAGCCTATGTCGTTGTTGCTGTCTTTGCTCAATATCTCGCACCTTATGCGCAGGACCAGATTATCGGCGATGGGCTAGCGCCCTGGTCGAGTGTGAACTGGTTGGGCACCGACGATCTTGGCCGTGACGTCTATTCAAGGCTCATCTACGGGGCACAAAACACACTTGGAATAGCATTCAGCGCGACCGTCATCGCCTTTACCCTTGGTGGCTCGCTGGGGATTGCCGCCGCGATCGTCGGGGGGTGGGGGGACGAAATTCTAAGCCGTATCGTCGACGTGATGATGGCGATCCCTGGGCTTATCTTCTCGTTGATGCTGATGTCGATCCTTGGCTCAAGCGTAACCAACATCATTCTTATAATTTCAGTCATTTATTCCACGCGCGTATTTCGTCTGGCACGCTCGGTGGCCATGAACATCGTCGTAATGGAGTACGTTGAGTTCGCGAAATTGCGCGGCGAAAAGATAGGCTGGCTGATGATGCGCGAGGTTCTTCCGAACATCGTTGCGCCTCTGCTGGCCGAATTCGGTCTACGGTTCTGTTTTGTTTTCCTCAATATCGCAGCATTGTCGTTCCTCGGCGTCGGCATACAGCCGCCGGCCGCAGACTGGGGATCGATGGTTCGCGAGAGTGCTTCCATGATCTCGTTCGCACGAGACGATTTCCAGGCCGCGGCCATGCCACTAATGCCAGCGCTTGCGATCGCTGCTTTGAGCATCGCGGTGAATTTCGTTGTCGACTGGGTTTTACATCTGAGCAGCGGGCTGAAAAATGATGGATGAAGCAAATACGTCCGATATCATCCTGCAGATGAAGGATTTGAAGATCGAGGCGACGACCGGTTCAGGATGGACGCGCGTTGTTGATGGGATTGACCTATACCTTCGCCGGGGTGAAGTGCTGGGCCTGATCGGAGAAAGCGGCGCCGGCAAGTCGACACTGGGTTTGGCGGCGCTCGGATTTGTTCGCCCTGGTTGCAGATTTGCGGGCGGCAGTGTCCATCTCGGGGGCATCGAGCTCACTGCCTCGGATGAAAACGTCTTGAGGTCGTTGCGCGGACTACGCGTCGCATACGTCGCGCAAAGCGCATCCGCAGCCTTCAATCCTGCTCATCGGCTGCTTGACCAAACCATCGAAACCGCGGTCGTAGCGCGAATGATGACGTCTGAGACGGCAAAGGATGCTGCCGAAACGCTGTACCAGGCGCTGAGGCTAACAGACCCGAAGCGCATCGGATTGCGGTTCCCGCACCAGGTTTCCGGCGGGCAGCTGCAGCGCGTGATAACGGCCATGGCAATGATCTGCAAGCCGGACGTAATTGTTTTCGATGAACCAACAACGGCGTTAGACGTAACGACGCAAATCGAGGTTTTGGCTTCCATAAGAGATGCCGTTTCGTCCCTGGGAACAGCCGCGATATATATCACTCACGACCTAGCTGTTGTGGCTCAGATGGCTCACCGCATTATGGTGCTACGTCACGGAAAGCTAGTGGAAGAGGCTGATACCCGTCAAATGCTCTCCGCGCCGCAGGAGCAATACACCAAGTCACTTTGGGCCGTAAGAGCGTTTCGAACCGAGACGAAGCCGGCTGTACCACCCGGGCAAGTGCCGCTGATCAGGGTGAAGAACATTGACGCGTACTATGGTTCGGTCCAGGTTCTTTCCGGCATAAACATTGATTTTCCGAAAGGCAGGACAGTTGCTATTGTCGGGGAATCCGGATCTGGAAAATCGACCCTGGGTCGGGTTGTCTCGGGTCTTCTCAAGCCAACAGCTGGAAAAGTACAGATGTCTGGTTCCCCGTTACCAGACCACTATCGTCACAGATCGGCGGATCAACTACGCAGCATCCAGATTATCTATCAGATGGCCGACACCGCACTTAATCCGCGCCAAAGGATCAGGGAGATAGTTGGCAGGCCGCTAAGATTTTACCAGGGTCTACGTGGGCGTGAGAAGGATCTCAAAATTCGGGAGATCATGACCGACATCGAATTGGATCCAGACAAGTTCATAGACCGTTTTCCATCCGAATTGTCTGGTGGACAGAAACAACGCATCGGGATCGCCCGGGCGCTCGCCGCCGACCCCGAGTTCATAATCTGCGATGAGGTGACCAGCGCCCTGGATCAGCTAGTAGCGGAAGGTATGCTGAAAATGCTGGTCGAGCTACAGCGAAAACGAAATCTTACCTACATGTATATCACTCATGATCTTTCGACGGTAAGAGCCATCGCCGATCACGTCGTGGTGATGGAGAAGGGCGTGGTCGTTGAGCAGGGCTCTCGCGACGCTGTTCTCAATGGTCCATCGGCTGACTATTCGAAGAAGCTTCTTTCGTCTGTGCCGGAAATGGATCCCAACTGGCTTACCCGAGTACTGGACGCGAATGCGGTAGGCTAACCGCATCCGCTTTCTGCGGCCAAATGGCGCTATTTTGTTCGAAAACACCAGTTTCGCCGCATCTTGAGGATGCGAATGAAACGCGAATAACCGTGTCTGCCGTTTTCTGAGCATCAAAAGAGTGTAAATAATTTCGCGATTGTTGTTGAAAAAACTTTACACTCTGGCATGATTATCGCACCAATTTGGCCGCCACATTCTCAGACAGTCTGGCGTCGTTTTACCTCGCGTTCCCTTTAATTCCGGAGATTGACATCATGGAAAAGTCAGCAGGCGACCGCAAATCAAGCGATCAGTTTCTCGGCTCGGGACTTTCTCGTCGAACATTTATGCAGACCGCACTGGCTGCAGGAATGTCGCTCTACGCTTCCGATCAGCTTTGGGCGCAACAGGTAGCGTCGACGCCACGTAAGGGAGGAACGTTGAGGCTTGTCTGCGACGGCGGCGGTGCGACCGACACAATGGAGGGGAAGGCGTCTTCGGGCGCCGACCATATCACCTGTGTCCAGAGCTCTGTCTATGACACGCTTGTTTTTCCGACCGCCGAGGGATCTGTTCAATCTAATCTGGCGGAAAGCTGGAGTTCATCGAGTGATGGGCGCACATGGGAGTTCAAACTCAAGAAAGGAGTGGAATTCCACAATGGCAAATCGCTGACCGCAAGTGATGTTGTCTGGTCATTGAGCCAGCATGCGGTGCCCGGCGCAAAGAATGGTGACGGACGAAATATTGTCGGGAACTTCGAGTCCATTCGCGCTGATGACAGTAACACGGTGATTATCGTCCAAAAGGAGGCCAATCGCGACCTTCCAATCCAGTTGAGCGCTTACGCGCTGCTCGTTGCACCGGAGGGAACTGCAAACTGGAACGAGCCGGGTCGAGGCACGGGTCCTTACATGATCGAAAGCTTCGAGCCTGGTGTCCGGTTCATTGGTAAGAAGTTCCAGAACTTCCATCGAGAAGATCAGGGCTGGTTCGATTCCGTCGACGTTGGCTGCGTCCTCGAGTCTGCAACGCGAACGAATGCCCTTATGACCGGAGCTGCCGACGTGATCGGCAATCCCGAGCCGAAGACTGCGAAGCGCCTTTCGAAAGTTGGCGGAAAAGTATTGGAGGTCGTTCCATCTGGACAGCATTTCTTGACGGCTATGCGTTGCGACGCGGACCCGTTTACAAACGAAGATCTGCGGCTGGCGATAAAGTACGGCATCAAGCGACAGGAGATCGTCGATAAGGTATTGTACGGGTACGGATACGTTGGAAACGATCACCCCATCGGAAAAAATTACCAATACTATAACCCCGATCTTGAGCAGAGAGAATTCGATCCCGAGAAGGCTCGATTCCATGCGAAAAAGTCTGGTTACGGTGGTGGCGTATTGGAACTGAAGGTCAGTGATGGCATCGTCAGCGGATCGGTTGCTTACGGTCAGCTTATGCAGGCAACACTGCGTGATGTCGGCATAAATGTCGAAGTCAAGACCGTCCCTGCGGATGGGTACTTTTCGAACGTATGGCTGAAGACACCATGGTGTGCGTCCTATCAGAATCCGCGGCCGACGGCAGATTGGATCTTGACGAACGGATACTCTTCGAAATCTCCGTTTAATGACTCCGGATTCAACAGCCCAGCCTTGGACAAGCTGCTTTCTTCCGCCCGTGGAGAGGCAGACGATCAGAAGCGTCGCCAGATGTATTACGAGGCACAAAGGATCGTCCGCGACGGTGCGGGCAATACCGTGTTGGCTTTTGCAAACTTCCTGATCGGCTCCACCGACCGGATGGGACATGGCCCGATCGGCGCTCAACGTCGTCTGGACGATGCCCGCCTCACGCGCAAATGGTGGTTCAAGACCTGATCATGGCCTTTCGGGGGTGCGCTTTGGGTGCACTTCCGGGTCACTCCAACCGCTACACCGACAATGTGAGATAGCCCTGTGAACGACACTGTAAAATCGGGAGGCCCTCTTAAGGGTCTTCGTATCCTCGATATGACATGGATGCTTGCAGGTCCGTACTGCACCATGCTGCTCGCTGATCTTGGTGCAGATGTCATAAAGGTCGAAAATCCGACTGGCGATCCGGTCCGCAAGATTGGTCCCCATCCTGACGATGATGCAATTAAGTCATATGGCGGCTATTTTCAAAGCGTGAATCGAAACAAGAGAAGCCTTGTTCTCAATCTGAAAACCCCTGAGGGGAAAGAGGATTTCTTTGAACTTATCAAGCAAAGCGATGCGATTGTCGAGAACTTCAGGGCAGGCGTGATGGATCGTCTTGGCCTCAGCTATGAGATCATCCAGGCTATCAATCCCGCCATCGTTTATGCGTCAGTGCGTGGATTTGGGGATCCGAGAAGCGGCGAAACGCCGCTCAACAACCGGCCGGCCATGGATTACGTAGTGCAAGCCATGGGTGGACTCATGAGCATCACCGGTCCTCAGGGCGGTCCGCCAATGAAGGCCGGCCCCGGCGTTGGTGATATTTTCCCCGGCGCCATGGCCGCATTTGGTGTTGTGAGTGCTCTCTTGTCAGCAAAGATGACGGGCAAAGGTCAATATGTCGACGTCGCCATGTACGATGCAATTGTTTCGCTGAACGAGAGAATTGTATACCAATACGGCTACACTGGGGTTACTCCGACATCGACGGGGAACAGCCATCCGCTTTGGTCTCTCTATAATACGCTGCCGACCAAGGACGGCTATATTTGCATTTCCGCGACCTTTGATCATGAATGGCAAACGCTTGCAAAGACCATGGGCCAGCCGGAACTCGCATCTGACCCGAGGTTCGCGACGGCCGATGCACGGCTGGCCAACGACCAGGCGGCAATCGACGTCGTCACTGAATGGACCAAGACTCGGACTCGCGCCGAAATTGTCGCGGCTCTTTCTCATTTGATATCTGTGGGACCCGTCCAGATGGCGCATGACCTTTTCGAGGATCCACATCTGCGGACCCGCAACATGATCGTCGAACTCGAACATCCAGGATCATCAAAGAAGGTTTCGGTTGCCGGCACGCCGGTGAGGTTTCTGGGAACACCAATCGACGGTCACACGCGAGCGCCTCAACTGGGTGAGCATACAAATGAGGTCCGGGAGCAGCTTCTTTCCAGGAAGGAGAGAAGTTAGTCGAATGTCTGCCGAGAGCCGGAACAGACTGAGCGGCGTGGCTTCAATTGCTGGAGTTGCGACGTCAAACTTTAACGAACTCAAGGAATTGGGAAATAAGCGATCCCCAACGGAGCTCGCGACACACGCCATCAAGATGGCGTTGGAGGATGCAGACACCGAGGCTGGTGAGATCGATGGCCTGATAGCGATGAGCGTTTCGGCTGAGTCAGTTGCATTGCGTATGGGGTTGAGTGATCTCAGGCTCACGATGGACTATCCCTATGGCGGCAGGTACATCGCGCCTGCGCTTGAACTATCCGCACAGTACCTTCATTCAAACTCAGCAAACACCATTGTCGTCGTCCTGGCACTTTCCAAGTTGGCAACCTATTCGGATTCCGGAGCACCAGGAGGGCACTCCGCATTCGAAATGATGCATGCAATGGGTGGGCCAGCGTCTCACTCGGCAATGATGGTACGTCGATACAGTTACGAATACGGCGATTGCTCGACCGCGCTGTCGAGTGTCGCCATCTCTAATCGAGCCAATGCCACTCTCAATCCCGTTGCGGTCTTTCGTAAGCCTTTGACAGAAAATGGATATTTCGCATCCAAACTGATCGCTGAACCGCTGCGCCTGTTTGATTATTGTATGGTGAATGACGGCGCAGTTGCTATTGTGATCCGGAGAACGTCCGACGTTTCCGGCAATCGCGGCGTGGTCGTTGGCGGTTTTGCTTCATCGACTTATCCTACGGTTCATTATAGCGCCGAGGATTTTTACTTCCAGCAATGCAGATCCGCAGCAACATCGATGTTTGCGATGGCCGGCGTGACAGCGAAGGACGTTGATATCGCGGAAGTCTACGACAACTATACGCCCTCAGTTCTCTTTGCGTTGG
Organism: Mesorhizobium sp. Root102; assembly: GCF_001425625.1. Taxonomy (GTDB): domain Bacteria; phylum Pseudomonadota; class Alphaproteobacteria; order Rhizobiales; family Rhizobiaceae; genus Mesorhizobium. The sequence goes on from NZ_LMCP01000011.1 coordinate 87,421, forward strand.
AGGGGTTCGGCTTTGTAGGGCGAGGCGAGGCGGCAGATTTCGTTCGTGACGGCCAGATCCGGCGCGATGGCAGCCTTCCGCTAAACACAGGGGGCGGGCACACTTCCGAATCCTACATGCAGGGAATGAACCTTCTGGCGAACGCGGTAAGGCAGCTACGCAACGAAGCCGGAGCCCTGCAGGTAAGTCAGGCCAATGTCGCTGCTTTCATGTATGCCGCACCAACCGCTGGAGGCTGTGTCCTATGGCGCTAAACGAGACAGACACCGCCGAACTCGACATTTCGAAACAGTTTCTGCCGCAAACCGAGAGTTGGGCAGAACCGTTATGGAGCGGGCTGCACCGCGGCGAACTGCACATACAAAAATGCGAGCCCTGCGGCAGTTTTGTTTATCCGCCAGTGGAGGAAACGTGCCCGCAATGCACTGCCGCGTACAGCTGGCACAGGGCAAGTGGGACGGGAAGGCTGTGGTCGTGGGTAACGTTTCATAGAAGCTATTATCCTGGATATCCCTTGGCGTCGCCCTATACGGTTCTGATGGTCGAGATTGAGGAGGGCGTTCGAATGCTAGGCTCTCTAGATGCCGATACTTCAGTTGAAGAGCTTCAGTGCGACATGACAATGAAATTCAAGCCGGTCCGTTTGTCGGATGACGTGCATATTCCGGGTTTCGTTCTCTTGGGTAAAGAGCGATCCCGGTTGGAGACGTAGCGTCCTTCGGCTCGGGGACACGCCTTGGACGCAGGCGCAGCATTCGTGACCTCCGCCCGGTTTAGGGCACAAGCCGTGATCGACCAGGAGCCCTCCAGTATGGATTTTCTGTCCAGTTTGCTCAATGGTGTTGCTGAACGCGGCCGCGCGCTGATTGGCCTCGACGCCGTTCCAGGTAGCAGCGCCAGGTCAACCGAAGGCCTCTGCAGAGATCTCTTGTCCGGTCGAGGGCAAGCATCGGGAATAGCACTCGCGCAGGCTATTCTTGCCGACTGGGAACGCTTGGATGCCCCGGGCCGCCAAGCATTCTTCAAGATGCTTCAACACCAATTTGGAGCTGATCAGGCGCATTGCGCCAGGGCTATCGATGCCTATCGGGAGCGCCCAGATCTGGCAAATACGGCTGCTCTCCATCGCGCGTCACAGCCCCGGATCCAGGAATTGTTGCAACGTCTCAACCTTGCTCCTGGCGGCACACTCTTGCTGGTGCGGATGCGCGAGGCACTTTTCGAGGCAATGAAAGGAGATCGCGAACTCGAGGAGTTAGATAGCGCTTTCAAGTACCTTTTTGCCTCATGGTTTAATCGCGGTTTTCTAACAATGGAGCGCATAGACTGGCGTTCCCCTGCAAACGTTTTGGAGAAAATCATTCGATACGAAGCCGTTCATGAAATTGATGGATGGGAGGATTTGCGTCGGAGGCTCGAACCAGCCGATCGACGCTGTTTCGCGTTCTTCCATCCCCAATTGGTGGATGAACCGCTCATCTTTGTAGAGGTTGCGCTTACAGTGGATATACCAAGTCGCATCGACAGCCTGCTCAGCGCTGACCGGAGTGTATTGCCGCCATCGGCGGCCAAAACCGCTGTTTTTTACTCCATATCGAACTGTCAGGAAGGCTTGCGCGGCGTCTCTTTCGGTAACTTCCTGATCAAGGCTGTCGCGGAGAACCTGAAGCACGAGCTTCCCGGACTTGAAACGTTCGTGACGCTTTCTCCTCTTCCGGGTTTCGCGCGCTGGCTTCAGTCATTGGACACGGGGTCCGATTGTATCCAATTGTCTGCCGAAGATCAGGCGGATCTGCTCAGTCTGAACGTAGCACGATATCGCGGCAACCAAGGCGGCAAATCCCGGCGCAACGATTTACTGGCGCGCCTTGCCGCATATTATCTGGTTGGGGCACGATCCGACACCGGAACTATCATCGACCCTGTGGCGCGTTTCCATTTGGGAAATGGCGCAAGGCTTGAAAGGATAAACGTAGACGCCAACAGGTCGGAACGAGGCTTGAGCGAGTCTTATGGCGTCATGGTGAATTACTTATACGACCTTTACGGAATCGAAACTAATCATGAAGCTTTCGCTGAACGAAATGAGGTTATTGCATCGAGTCATGTGAACAAACTTGTTCGAACGATGAAATCCTCGAGACCGCGTCCATCGTCAACGCGGCGGGAGCGAGCTTCCGTATTGTAAGAATGCCGTTCTTTTACGCGCGAGGCGTCCCAACGGCATGAAATTGCCACTTGGGAACAGGGGTGCCCGACGTCTGTGCTTCGAAAGCGCTGTGCCAACGGCACCTTTTCGGCGTGAAAAAGGATGTTCGGAGCCCTTGAAGGCTTCGACATATGAGGATTTCAGCGCTTACGCTTAAGTCGAGCGACTTGGAGCCGGTGCGCCGGTTCGAGGTGTTCACAGGCTCTGGCCGGCGACGCGAGTGGCCTCTCGAGGAGAAGGCGCGGATCGTTGCGGAGAGCTGCAAGGCGGTGAAACGCTTTGTTCCGCACTCGCCGAAGGCGTGCGCGAGACGACGGACGCGGATCCTTTCAGAGGCGGTTTGCGTCTTCCGGGCGAAGCGGACGGACCGGACCAGGCGGAATTTCTCGTTGTAAATCTCCATTACAAGCAACCGTATCTCTGTCCGTTCGAGAATTCCAGCATTCCAAAACGCACGCGACGATCCGCGAGCGCTTCTTTTGAAGCGGTAACCGTTCCTGATGACCCAGCGCGAGATCGAACCGGGAGCGATCTGGGCACCTGCAACAGCAGCCAGTTCGACGGCAAGATCCGGCATGATGGTCGAATCTTCTCCTGGCCACCCGACCATTCTTTCGGCGATGTAATCGTTGACATCGATCACAAAGTTGTGTTGTATACGTTAACATCCTTTCGCGAGCCTCCTAAACGCTGGCGCCGCGAGACGGGCACTTTTGTTCGTCGGCATGCAAATGTCCTCCAACAGGTGGACGGTCCGGACTAAACCTCGGGTGCTACCGGACGCCCGTGAAGAAGGGGAGAAACAAATGAAACAAATGAAGCAAATGATCATTGGAGCCGCGGCGATGGTAGTCGGGGCGTCGCCTGCACTGGCTGGCGATATCGGTGTGGCCATTTCTCACACCGACTCTTTTCTGGCCGTCATGGTCGAGGGAATGAAAAGCGAAGCAGCCAAGACCAATCAGCCACTTCAGATCGAATTCGCGGAAGCTGACGTTAATAAGCAGCTGTCCCAGGTGCAGAATTTCATCGCTGCAAAGGTCGATGCGATAGTTGTCAACGTCGTGGAGAGCTCTTCTTCACCGGCGATTACAAAAATGGCGGCAGATGCCGGGATCCCGTTGGTCTACGTAAACAATACGCCCGACGATCTCGAAGCCCTCGGTCCCAAAGCGGCATTTATTGGGTCTGCCGAAATTGAGGCCGGAACGATTGAAACGAAAGAGATTTGTCGCATCCTGAAAGATGAGGGAAAGACTAAAGACGCAGGAATTCTCATTATCCAGGGAATTTTGGCTCAGCACGCCGCAGTGATGCGCAGCAAAGCCATTCACGATGTTATTGCTACGCCAGATTGCAACTTCATGAAGGTCATCGATGAGCAGACTGCGAATTGGGACCCGGTCAAGGCGCAGGACCTGATGAGCAATTGGATTACAGCTGGATACAAACCAGCGGCAGTTCTCGCCAACAATGACGAAATGGCTTTGGGCGCAATCAATTCCATGAAGGCCGCCGGATGGGACATGAAAGACGTTGTTGTGGGCGGGATCGACGCTACACAGGAAGCCATGCACTACATGCAGAGTGGCGATCTTGACGTCACCGTTTTCCAGGATGCTATTGGGCAAGGAGCCGGCTCGGTGGATGCGGCTATCAAGCTTGCCAAAGGTGAAAAAGTTTCGTCTCCCGTATGGATACCTTTTGAACTGGTGAATCCCACCAACGTTGAGAAGTATCTGAGCAAGAACTAGGTGGAGGAATGCGGCAGTTGTTCATTGCGCCTAACAGCACAAAACTGCCGCTCGGAACCACCTGGGAGATGGTTAATGCGTGTTGCGTGTGGTTCCATCGGAACCGCACGCGGCATCCCTTCGGCCCTTCGCGGATCATTTCCGTCTAGAGTTATGCGTTGAGCTTCGGTGGCGTACGAGGTGCCGAGGCAGTTGATCAGCGACGCGCACTGAGATGTCCCCCCGGCTTCATGGCAATCCCGCGCTCTTTACCTTGGCTATTGCCTTGGTGGCGCTAGATACCCGACTGCCACACTGTCCTTTCGGCGACATACAGCATGTGCATCGAGCTCGGATCGATCGGCAACAGGTCAGGATGAGCGAATTCGCCGCCCTCGACTTTCTTCATCCCCAACCGCTGCATGACGGTTTCGGACCGCTTGTTCGCCAATGCGGTGAATGCGTACACGCGCGGCGCATCCAGGCTGCCGAATGCATAGTCGAGGGCTGCGCGAGCGGCTTCGGTCGCATAACCCTTGCCCCAATGGTCGCGAGCAAGCCGCCAGCCCACCTCCAGGGCCGGGCCGAAAGGAAAATCGGTCCCGAGGCGATGCAGGCCGACCGCGCCGAGCAACGCCCCGTCGCCGATACGCTCGGCAGCCCAGAAAATCGGCTCGCCGACTTCGGAAAGCCGCATCAGTTGTTCAACGACGTCGCTGGTCTCAGAGGCGGTCTTCGTGCCGCCGAGGAACTGCATCACCTCCGGATCGGCGTGGATAACGCCCAACAGGGGCTTATCCGCCTCTCGCCAGGGCCTGAGCTTCAGCCGGTCCGTCGCGATCATACACTCTCTCCAAGCGAATCGGCTCACCCTCGCTACCATAATAGCGTTCTGGCTTTGATTGAGTCTCGACCCTAAGGGTGCCAGCCTGCAGCACGTCATCCTCTCGGTGACCATGGCCGACGCCCATCGGGTTTGCCCGGCTCATGATTAGCAACCCTGCTCCCCGCCGAGCGAGGTGCTCCATTTCGATGCCTCCATCACGTCGGGCTCGCGGAGGATCCTGATCCTTTGGCGCTGTGTCTTCTGCTCAAACCCTATGGGTCGCCAGCTCAGATCTGTGCTGTTGGTTAGGGGGCTAAAAATATATTGATTGCTAGATAGATAATGACAATAATAATAAAGCCAAAGATGGCTAGGTTGCTAGCTGGCTGACGAAGACGAGAGAACAAGTTGTAGAGGTTACGGCTGTTCATGGCTGCTGACCGGAAATGAAGTTGCAGTATATCGAATGCTGCCCACTATCGGACTAAGTGTAACGACTATCCAAGCGACAAAAAGCAGCTTGATCCCCGCACGTAAATCACATTCCCTGCTCTCCTGGATGAATGACTCGTTTTGGGTTCCGGTGTTGTCGCCAAGCCATGGAACCCGAGGGATCGCGTTGGGAAGCTCTCGCGTCAAGTAACTAACAGCCGAACGCCCCGGGGGTCATAGAGATGTTTGGCCAACCCCCTGCCGAACCATGCCGAGACCAGCGTGATGCATGTGGGCAGCATGGACAACTGTGCTGTCATCGGTTCGCTCTAATCGCCGCGGGATGAAAGTTCAATGGCAGGTCAATACGTAGGGAGTAAGATGCGTGCCAGCGCGCCGGCTGTTTCCGCAGCCGTAAGCGATTATCCCGATGTTCGAACCTTCAATCTGAAGGGCAAAATGAAACTCGCACCCCTGTTTTCCAAAGAGGGAGAGCCAACAAGATTGGCGATGGCCGGACCAAAATCGGTAGCTGAGACCTGTACCGTGGACAGCCAGGGAGCCAACCAATCGTTCATCCTGTTATCGTCAAATCCAAATATGATCAGGTCTTCAGGTACATCCAGTCCACGCTCCATCGCGGCTCGATGTAGGCCGTAGGCAATCATATCGTTTCCACAAAAGACCGCGTAACGTCGCTGGCGACCTGCAAGCAGTTTCTTGCCGCACTGATAGCCTCCTTCCATGGTGAACTGGCTTTCAAATTTGAACAGCGGCTTCTTCTTCCCGAGGCCGGCAAGAAAACCTTCAAGCCGCTCGCTGCTGCCGGAATAGTAGTGGGGTCCGGAAATCGCCACGCAATTTTCGTACCCTTGCTCGATAAAGTAACGACCAACTGCCAAGCCGGCAGCGTAGTTGTCGATACCAACATAAGGAGCAACGATTCCAGGCGGGGGGCGGCGATTGACGAATATTATGTTGTCGTGCCGTGCAGCCATTGAGCGAAGTTGGGGTGTATCTATGGCGCCCTGTAGGATGATTGCCCTTGCGCGAAGCCCGTACGCATCCATCAGAAGCCGGTCCTGCTGATCGGGATCTTCAGCAGAATTGGCGAGCACCATGGACAGTTCGAAACGTTTCAGGGCCTGTTCAGCTGACGCGGCTACGTCGATCGTAAACGTGTTCGTAGCGTCTGGGACCATCATCATGACAACGCGACTTCGCGCAAGCCGGAGTGAACGTCCGACTTCGGATGGCGTGTAGCCAAGAGCTTCTGCGGCCTTGCGCACGCTCTCGAGCGTTTTCGGAGCCAAGGCGTCCGCCTTGCCTCCAAAATAACGAGAAACCGTAGCTGTAGAAACACCCGAAAGTCGCGCAACGTCGTGAACTGTTGGTGGCTTCGACACAAGGCTCGACATGAGGATTATTTCCGCGAAATGAGCTTAGTTGAATTTCCTAAACGCCGCCAAGCGACTCGCGACATTGAAGCATTTGAGAGGTGATTGCGTTGGTGAATCATTTGGGCACTAACGCGGGAGTTGCGAGATCATATTTGAATGCCGACCAGGTGTCGACGCACTTGGTCCCTTTTTGCCCCAATCATTCGATATGCAAACGTTGACATGGCGGATGTAAACGTTATCATTCAGGGTGTGCGTCGGTTGTTTTATGTGGATGAGGTTGCTCATGCTACGCTTGGGAGTTCTGGGGTGCGGGCGAATCGGCCAGATTCATGCCAACTCCATTCAGCGCATAGCTAACGCCAGACTTGTTGCGGTTGCAGATGTTTCCTCTGAAGCAGCGCGAGCATTGGGTGAGCGCTTCGGGGTAGAAGTGCGCGATGTATCGGCCATCTTCTCTGCGGACGACGTCGACGCCGTAGTGATCGCCACGTCGACAAATACGCATTACGACATGGTCCACTTGGCTGCAGGCGGCCGGAAGGCAATCTTTTGCGAGAAGCCTATAGATCTTTCATCGGAAAAGGTGCGCATTTGCATCAAGACGGTGGAAGATGCCGACGTTCCGTTTATGACGGCGTTCAACCAACGCTTCGACCCACATTTTGGGGCCCTCCAACGACGCATCGCCGAGGGCGAAATTGGCGATGTGGAAACAGTCTCTATCATTTCACGCGATCCGGCTCCCCCACCGATCTCCTATTTGAAAGGATCGGGAGGCCTGTTCCGGGACATGATGATCCATGACCTCGACATGGCGCGATTTGTACTCGGGGAAGAGCCAACAAAGGTGTTTGCTGTTGGATCAACCCTGGTGGATCCCGCGATCAAGGACGTCGGCGATGTCGACACCGCCGCAGTCATTTTAACAACTGCCTCGGGTCGTATTTGCCAGATCAGCAATTCCCGCAGGGCGACGTACGGATATGACAAGCGATTGGAGGTCCACGGCTCGAAGGGCATGCTACGCGCCGCGAATGTCTTAGAGAATGGCGTGGAGAGTGCCACAAGCAGAGGGTTTACGACTGCGAGGGCAGAGGCCTTTTTCCTTGAGCGATTTGGGGCGGCGTATCTGGCTGAAATGCAGCACTTTGTCGAAGCAATCCTCGCAGGCCGTAAACCGAAGCCTGATGCCCAAGATGGCTTGAGAGCCCAATTGATAGCCGACGCGGCCACGCAGTCCCAGGCAGAGGGGCGTCCAATCGAGGTCCCGTCATTGGCCAGTTGAGCTGCCGAGACGATGACATGCTGTCAAACGAGGGAACCTGCCAGATGAAAATGGGGATCATAGGGCTCGGGCGGGTCGCCGAGCTTCACGTTCACGCATTGAAGCAGATCAGCCCTGAAATATTTGCGGGCGGGTGGAACCGTTCCTCCTCGCGGGCGCAGACGTTCTGCAGCCGCTTTGGCGGCGTTGCATACGCCAGCATCGATGACTTGTTGGCCGACAAAGAGGTTGATGCGGTGCTCGTTGCGACAAGCACGGCTTCCCACTTTGAATTCGCAAAGCGAGCGTTGGAGGCGGGCAAGCATGTCCTGTTGGAAAAGCCGCTTTGCGAAAGATCGTCGGAGATTCGCGAGCTTGCTGAAATTGCAAGTGCCAATTCGCGCGTCTGCATGCCCTCACACAACTACATCTATGCAGAGACTATGCGGCGTTTGCACGCCCATATCGAGAATGGCCGGCTGGGCAAGATCGTCAACTTCTGGGCGATTTACAACAAGCGGCACGATTCCTCGATCGGGGCGCCCGATCTGACGATGCGTGAGCTCATGATCCATCATGCGTATTGCATGCTTTACTTCCTGGGCCGCCCTACCCACGTCTACGCGACCGGGACGAGCGTCCATTTCGAAGACCCATCCGCTCACGACCAGCTCATGGTCACGGCCGAGTATGCGGACGGAAAAATAGCAAATCTGTGGGGGAGCTTCTCGGCGGATGATCGAAGCCGGGAGCCGTGGTCGTGCTACTTCAAGATTATCGGCATGGAAGGAAGCGGTGTTGTCCCTTGGGATGTCACGAAATTGGGTGAACCGGAGCTGCCGTTTTGGGACGACGCCACCTACTTGGACAGTTTCCTGCAGGTGCAGACTTACTTCTTGAACGAGTGCCTGGGAAAAGGCCGGCAACCATTGTCGACGCTTGACGACGCATATGACGCCGCGGTCATTTTGGATGCTGCGCGTCAGTCGCTTGTAGAAAAGCGTCGTATCGAAATCTTGTACCAATGACGCGCAGACCAGGGGTGGAATTTCATGAATTAGGCATCTCTGCCGGTTCGCCCACCGGACAAGTAACTCGCCTTTTGTTGTCGTTAGCGAGCAGTGCGACATCGATCTGATTGGGAAGCTTAGATGCAAGGGCTACGTGCCGTTGTTTGGCGCTTTACGCCGCCGCGACCGGTGAATGATCTTTTAATGTTGACCGCTCTATCGAGGATAGCATGGTAAAACGCTGGAAAGTGCGCCCTGAGAATTCAAACTGGGGTGATTTTGGCGAAGATGATCAGATTGGCCGGCTTAATCTTATTACACCCCAGTGTCGACGGATGGCAGCCAGGGAGGTGATTGAAGGCTTGGCATTCTGCCTCAGTGTGCCTCTCGATCTGCCAGGTGGCAATCTACTGGTTTCGAACAGGCTTCCTCCTTCACGCACAATCGCTAACAAAGGAGGGCGCCCCTTCGTTAACTTTCCCTTCTGTTGCGACAACCCCGATTGGAACGATATCGGCAGCGATGACGCGGTAACGCTCTTCACGCAGTATTCAACGCAATGGGATGCGCTCGGGCATATTGGCTATGAGTTCGATGCTGATGACGATGGCATTGCCGAAGTCATCTATTACAACGGATATCGGGGCGGCTTTGATATCGTAGGACCAAATGCGGAAGGCGGCGCAGGGGCTCGGCGCCTCGGGATCGAGAACATGGCGGAGACATGCGTGCAGGGCCGCGGTGTAATGGTCGACCTGTTTTCCCGCTTTGGGTCGAATCGCAAGTTCGTCGGCTATGATGATCTGATGCGGATTATGGACCGGGACAAGGTGGTTGTGGAACAAGGTGACATGCTTTGCATACACACCGGCTGGAGCACGGCGGTGGTGGACCGCAAAGACAGTTTGGATACGCACCTGCTTCACGAATCCCACAGTGTCCTCGATGGCGCGGACGAGCGGCTTCTTCAATGGATCGACTCAAGCGGAATCTCCGCAATCATTGCCGACAACTTCGCCGTCGAAGGCTTTCAGACGAGCAGTTCAGATGGAAGCACACGCTTTCCCGCGCTTCCACTCCATAGGCGTTGCATCGTGGAGCTCGGTATTCATCTGGGCGAGCTGTGGCTGCTCTCGCCACTGAACTCATGGCTTCGTGCAAATGGTCGATCGCGGTTCCTTCTGACTGCGCCTCCGCTGAGGCTGCCGGGTTCCTTTGGTTCGCCGTTGACGCCGGTAGCGACGGTGTGAGCTGCCGAAGGCCAAAGATGCTCGATGCTAGGCCATTCTCCTGAAGCCGCCGGAGGTGTTGCTAGTGGCCGTGATGCGGGAGCCCTCGGCGAGCCCCGAACGGCGTGAATACCCTTGCCAAAGCCGCCAGACTGAACCGCTTGGAGCGGGGTACAGGCCCGTCACTGGCCCAAACTCTGATGATGCGGCGCAGCAAATGTAATCGTTGACATTAGCGACTTTTTGGTGATGTATACGTTTACACGGCTTCTGGAGAGAGGATCGATCGATCTGGGAGGCGTCTCACCATATGGCATAGTTGATGGCGATTGCGGCCGAACAGACAGGGGACTTGCGTTGGAAAAGCTAAACGTTGCGTTGATCGGCACAGGGTTCATGGGCAAGGCCCATTCCATCGCCACCGCGGTGGTGCCAATGCTGTTTGGGGCTCCAGTGGAGATCGAGCGCCGCATAATTGTTGATGTCGAGGAGACGCTCGCCAAAAACGCCGCCAAACAATATGGATTTTCTGAATTCAGCACCAATTGGCGCGAAGTGGTGGCGCGTCCTGATATCGACATAGTGGACATCTGCACTCCGAACGACACGCATGCGGCAATTGCAATTGCGGCGGTCAAGGCCGGCAAGCACGTTATGTGTGAAAAGCCGATGGCGATGAGTGTCGCCGAAGCGGAGGAAATGTTGGCCGAGGCCAAGAAGTCTGGTGTTGTGACCATGGTGTCATACAACTACCGGCATACGCCGGCACTCCAGATGGCCAAGCGGCTGATCGACGAGGGCCGTATTGGCAAATTGCTGACCTTCCGCGGCTACTACCTGCAGGATTGGGGTGCGGATCCCAAGGCCCCGCTTTCCTGGCGCTTCAACAAGGCGAAGGCGGGTTCGGGCACGCTTGGTGATATTGGCACGCACGTGATTGACGCGGCCCGCCTCCTGGTGGGCGAGGTCGAGGCAGTCAACTCGATCGTCAAGACTTTCGTGTCCGAGCGTCCCCTGCCGGCCGGCCATTTCTTTGGTCAGCGCGGCGAAGCGTCAAAGGAAATGGGCAAAGTGGACGTTGATGATCACGCGCTGACGATGGTCAAGTTCACCAATGGCGTGTTCGGCACCATCGAAGTGACGCGAAACGCCTACGGCCATCACAACCAACTGGGCTTCGAGATCGTTGGTACGCGCGGCACGATCGCATTCGACTATCAGCGGCTCAACGAGCTTCGTGTCGCCTTCGCCGACGACGCTCCCGATGCATTCGGCTTCCGGACCATCTATTCTGGCCCCAATCAGCCTTACGGAGATTTGCTGTGGCCGGTAGCGGGTATGGGCCAAGGCTATATCGATATCAAGTCAATCGAATGGTATAACTTCCTCAAGGCCATTGCCGAAAAGAAGCCGGCGGCACCGAACTTCGAAGATGGACTGCAAATCGAACGCGTAGCTGAGGCTATCCTCGCTTCAGGCGAAAGCGGCGCTTGGGAACAGGTGCCCCAACCGACAGCCAGCTAATCCGCATTTCCGCGATTTCGGGTCTCTGTGCAGGGATGCCGGGCGGCCCTTCTTTAAAGATCGGAGACTTACATGACGATCAAGCTTGCGATGCACACCTGGCCTTATGCGAGCAACCCAACATGGTTGCCCGCCTACACGCTCGAAGAGACCATCAAACGCGTCAAGAAGATTGGTTATGACGCGATCGAGATTGGCGCGGCGAGCCCTCACGTCTTTCCCCCGACGCTGAGCAAGCAACGCCGAAAGGATCTCGGGCAGATGCTCAAGGACTACGAAATGGAGTTGGCTGCAATGCTGCCAGCTCATGGTGGGGGGCCAGGCAACAATGTTGCGTCACCGATCCCCGAGGAGCGTCGTTGGGCGATCGATCACTATAAGGAAATGGCTCAGCTTACCGCGGACTGGGGTGGCAAGCGTCTGATTTGTCTGCCGGGATGGTACATTTTCGGCACAACATATCGTCAGGCATGGGATTGGGCTGCCGAAGCGATCCGCGAGATAGCTAAGTTTTCAAGGGATCTTGGCGTCGAGATTGTCATCGAACCCACGCCGGAAGACAGCAACATTGTCAACACATGTGACAACACGATCGACATGATGAAAGACGTCGGCGAACCAAATGTCCGTTTGATGTTCGATAGCCATCACGTCATCACCGAAAAGGAAGTGATGACTGACTACGTCTACGCCATGGGCAAAGACCTGGTCCACATCCATGCCTCGGACAACAATCGCCTGCCGCCAGGCAAAGGACGGGGCGACTTTCCCGCACTGATCCAGGCGCTGCATGAAACTGGCTTCGACGGATATCTGTCGATGGAATGCGGCTTCCATCAGCGCGGAATCGAACCTGACTGGGTGGCGCGGGTGTCGCTGGAATATCTTAAGCCACTCGTGGATGCTGCTAACAAATCGATCACGTCTGGCAACGGCAGTGCTTCATCGCGTCACGTGTAATCGTTGCTTCTAGAACCATGCAACGCATTGCGGAATTGCTCTGAGGTCGAGTTCATCGGGATGACCAAAAAGCCTCCTACGATACGCGACGTGGCACGCCTGTCAGGCCTGTCGACGGCGACCGTCTCCCGGTTCTTCTCGGGAAAGGAGGGCGTGCTTGCTCCCGAGACTATCGAGAGCGTGCGTCAGGCTGCGCAGGCGTTAGGTTACACACCCTCCGAGATCGGGCGATCTCTGCGCCTGGCCCGCACCAGCGTTGTGATGATGCTGGTGCCAGATGCAACCAATCCATTTACGGCTGACGTTGCGGCATCCGTTGAGCAATCGCTCAATGGCCTTGGGCTTTCGATGGTGCTCGCCAATGCATCGGAGAATGGAGACCAGCAGGATCGCTTGTTGGCCGACGCCGAGGGACTACGTGCACGAGCAGTGATACTACAAGGTGCGATTGACACGCCGCGGTTGCGCGAGATGGCCGCGCGCCGCAACAATCTCATCTTTGTCAACCGGCGGCCGGCCGAAGACATCTCGGTGCCTTATGTTGGAATTGACAACTACGCCGCAGGCGTTGCCGTCGGACGCTATTTCTCCGAGCGTGGATACCAGAACCCTGTTGCTATCCACGGTCCTCGCCCATCGTCGGGCAGCATGGAACGTCTGCAAGGCTTTCTCGCCGGGCTGAGCGGATCAAGTGTTCTCCAGCTTGAGAGTTCGTACAAGATGGAAGCCGGCTATCAGCAGGCTAAGAATTTTCTGTCCGACCGCAGTCGCCGCTACTCGGTTTTTTGCGGAAATGACATGATCGCCTACGGTGTCTATCGCGCCGCTGCGGAGATGAAAATTCGCGTTCCCGAAGATCTTGTCATCTTTGGATTTGACGACAACAGGCTCAATGAATGGCTCGCGCCTTGGCTTAGCACCGTCAAAGTACCGGCCTTTGACTTCGGGCCGGCAATTGCGAGGCTGATCGAGAAGCCGAATGAAGGCGCGCGAGGCAAGAGCGTAATCTTGCCGTTTAAGTTACAAATTCGTCTTTCAGCTTAGAGCATAAATATAAATCGGCTATTGTCCGATTCTGAGCCGAATGGTAATGCTAAAATAGAATAACTGCAAACGATAGAAGATGTCTTTGAAGGTTATGTTTTTTGCGGGAGCTTTCGGAAAAGGTGGAATAGTCGGTTCGCTTGCTAGCGCGACACTTTTGTCACCCGGAGTTTGAGGAGGAGACTTCGATGCTTAGTCCATCCACGGTTCAGGCGATTCGCGAAAGCGACGCTGTTCCAGGTTCGGAATACCTTCTAGACGTCACAGGGGTTCGCAAGGAGTTCCCTGGTGTACTTGCTCTCGACAACGTCGAGCTGCGTCTAAGGCCGGGCACGGTTCATGCCCTGATGGGGGAAAATGGAGCCGGCAAATCCACTTTGATGAAAATCATTGCCGGGATTTACACGCCTGACGCGGGCTCATTCAAACTGCGCAACCAGGAGATCCGCCTCTCATCGCCGCTCGACGCGCTGGAGAACGGAATTGCCATGATCCATCAGGAACTCAACCTGATGAATCCGATGACAGTTGCCGAGAACATCTGGATCCGCCGCGAACCGAGGACCGCTTTCGGATTCATCGACCATCGTGAGCTGCGACGCAGGACCGATGCATTGTTCAAGCAACTGAATATCCCAATCGATCCCGAGGTCGAAGTCGGCAAACTCAGCGTGGCCAATCGCCAGATGGTGGAAATCGCCAAGGCGGTTTCCTATGAGTCCGACGTGTTGATCATGGACGAGCCTACGTCCGCGCTCACCGAGCGTGAAGTCGAGCACCTTTTTGAAATCATCCGCACCCTTAAAGCCCAAGGCAAGGGCATCATCTACATCACGCATAAAATGAATGAGCTGTTCGAGATCGCCGACGAGGTTTCGGTGTTCCGAGACGGCAAATATATCGCAACGAAACCTGCCAGTGACCTGACGCGCGACGACATCATTCGTATGATGGTCGGTCGTGAAATTTCGCAGATGTTCCCCAAGCAGACGGTGCCAATTGGCGGGGTTGTTCTGCGTGTGCGTGATCTTGCTCTCAAAGGTGTATTCGAAGGCATCAGTTTCGATCTGAAGGCCGGCGAGATACTCGGGATAGCAGGCCTGGTAGGCGCAGGCCGGTCCAATATAGCGGAAACCATCTTTGGTGTTACGCCAGCGAGTTCCGGCACCATCGAAATCCAAGGCAAGACAGTCTCCGTGACCTCTCCAGCAATTGCCATGCAGCATGGGCTGGCCTTTCTGACCGAAGATCGCAAGGAAACGGGCTGCTTCCTGCTCCTGGACATCCAGGAGAACGCTCAAGTGGCGTCGCTGCGCAGTGGCTACGTCCGCTATGGTTTCGTGGAGGAAGATCGGCTTTCTCGCGATTGCGAGGCAATGACGCAGGCATTGCGCGTCAAGACCCCGGATATGAGCGAGCCGATATTGAACCTTTCTGGAGGCAACCAACAGAAGGTATTGATCGCCCGTTGGCTTCTGACAAAGCCCCGTATTCTGATCCTCGATGAGCCAACACGCGGCATCGACGTGGGTGCCAAGGCGGAGATCCACCGAATGATCTCCGACCTCGCCGGCCAAGGCGTGGCGGTGATCATGATCTCGTCTGAGATGCCCGAGATCCTGGGGATGAGCGATCGTATCATGACCGTTCGTCAGGGCCGCATGTCAGGCATGCTCGAGCGCGCAGAAGCCAACCAAGTCAAGATTATGGAGATGGCAGCACAATGACTTTGCTACAGGACGCCACCTCACCGGCGAAAGCTCCCAAAAGGCGCAAACTGTCAAGCGAGCTCTCGATCTTGGGCGTGCTTGTTGGTATCGCCCTAATCTTCGAGGTCTTGGGCTGGATTTTCGTTGGCTCGTCGTTTCTTGCCAACCAGCAACGGCTATCGATCATCATCCTGCAGGTTTCGGTGATTGGCATCATCGCGGTCGGAATGACTCAGGTGATTATCACCAGCGGCATCGACTTGTCGGCAGGTTCAGTCGTTGGTCTCGCGGCCATGGCATCTGCTTCTCTCGCGCAGAGCTCCACGGACATGCGTGCCGTTTATCCGGCACTTACGGACCTGTGGCCAATTTGGCCGATCTTGGCCGGGCTTTTCGTGGGATTGCTTATCGGCACCATCAACGGACTGCTCATCGCCAAAACGAACATTCCGCCGTTCATTGCAACGCTCGGTACGATGGTCGCAGCTCGGGGCCTGGCCAAGTGGTACACAAATGGACAGCCGATTGCGTTGCTCACGCCCGAGTTCACCTGGCTCGGCCGCAGCTTCAATATCTTGGGCTTCCCGTTACCGTTGCCGGTCATCATTTTTCTTGTCGTCGCTTTTTTGGGTCACATCGCCCTTCGATACACCCGATACGGCAAGTTCACATACGCGATTGGGGCCAATCCGCAGGCGGCGCGCGTATCGGGCATCAACATCGGAGCCCATCTCATCAAGGTCTACATCGTATGCGGGCTGCTATCGGGGCTTGCTGGGGTTGTGACCGCAGCCCGCGCAGCCTCGGCCCAGGCTGCGATGGGAACGAGCTACGAACTTGATGCGATCGCGGCCGCGGTGATTGGCGGCACATCGCTGGCGGGAGGTGTTGGACGCATGACCGGCACCGTGATCGGCACGATCATCCTCGGCGTCATGATGTCTGGCTTCACCTTCCTGAAGGTAGGCTCCTATTACCAGGAGGTCATCAAGGGAGCCATCATCGTGCTTGCGGTCGCCGTCGACCAATATCGACGCTCGCGAAAGACCAAGGCCTGAATTCATTTTTATCGAAACACTATCGGCGAGGAATCAATGTCAGCGCTACAATTGTCGCACGACGAACTTCTCAAGATCTATCGAACGATGCGGACGATCCGCCGGTTCGAGGAGCGGGTGATGGCGGGTGATGGATGAGATGGGGACCGGAGACATTCCGGGCAGCACCCATCTCTATGCCGGCCAGGAGGCGAGCGCGGTTGGCATCTGTTTCCAGCTCAAGGATGATGACTATATCTCCTCGACACATCGTGGCCACGGTCACAGCATTGCCAAGGGCGTCGACATCGACGGCATGATGGCGGAGCTGTTTGGCCGCGCCAGCGGCACCTGCGGCGGCAAGGGTGGATCTCAACACATTGCCGATCTTCGCAAGGGGATGCTTGGCGCGAACGGGATCGTGGCGGCGGGCGCGCCGATCACCTGCGGGGCGGCGCTGAGCATCAAGCTTTTGGGGAGCCGGCAGGTCGCGGTCGCCTTTGCCGGTGACGGGGCCATGAACGAAGGGGTGATGTCGGAGAGCTTCAACCTTGCCAAGATCTGGAACCTGCCGATCATCTTCGCGATCGAGGACAACGGCTTTGGCGAGGCGACGGCGAATGCAGCCGGCAGGTCGCGGTCGCCTTTGCCGGTGACGGGGCCATGAACGAAGGGGTGATGTCGGAGAGCTTCAACCTTGCCAAGATCTGGAACCTGCCGATCATCTTCGCGATCGAGGACAACGGCTTTGGCGAGGCRACGGCGAATGMRCWTGTCTCGGCGGGCAGCTTCACCCGGCGCGCCGAAAGCTATGACATCCCCAGCATCGAGGTGGACGGAACGGATGTGTTTGCCGTCTACAGCGCGGCAGGTGAGGCGGTGGAGCGGGCTCGCGCGGGCGGCGGCCCGACGATGCTGCATATCCATGTGCCGCGCTACTATGGCCACTACAGCGGCGACCCCGACACCTATCGCACGCCCGAAGAGAAGAAGGCCATGCGCCAGGAGCGCGACTGCCTGGTCAATTTCCGCAGGCGCGTGAATGAGGTGTCGCTGCTTGAGGCGGCCGAGCTCGACGCGGTCGACAAGGACGTTGAAGCCGCAATCGACAACGCCGTCAGCGCGGCAAGGGCAGCCCCGTTCCCGCCGCTGTCGGCGCTGACGGCGGATGTCTACGTGAAGTATTTGTGAGGGCTGCGGACAATGGCACAAAAATCCTTTCGGCAAGCCCTCAACGAAGCGCTGCATTTCGAGATGGCGCGCGACCCGCGCGTCATCATGATGGGTGAGGATCTGACCGGCGGCGCCGGCGCCACCGGTGTGAAGGATGCCTGGGGCGGTGCGTTCGGGGTCACCAAGGGACTGCTGGGCGCGTTCGGGCCGGAGCGCATCCGCGACACCCCGATCAGCGAGGCCGCCTTCATCGGCGCGGCCGCGGGTGCTGCGCTGACCGGGCTTCGGCCGATCGCCGAGATCATGTTCGTCGACTTTGCCGGCGTGTGCCTCGACCAGATCATGAACCAGGCAGCGAAGTTCCGCTACATGTTCGGCGGCCGCGCCAGGACGCCGATGGTCATCCGCGCCACCTATGGCGCCGGCAGCCGCTCCGGCTCGCAGCACACCCAGGCGCTGCATTCGATCTTCACCCACATCCCCGGCCTCAAGGTGGTCATGCCGTCGACGCCCTATGATGCCAAGGGGCTTCTGCTGCAGGCGATCCGGGACGACGATCCCGTCATCTTCCTCGAGCACAAGATGCTCTACGACACGATGGGGGAGGTGCCGGACGGCGCCTACACCATTCCTTTCGGCGAAGCGCGGGTGGCGCGCGATGGCAAGGATGTGCTGATCATCGCACTCGGCCGCATGGTCAGCGTCGCCGAGGAGGCCGCCCGCAAGCTCGCCGCGGAGGGCATCTCGGCCTGCATCATCGATCCGCGCACCACCTCTCCGCTCGATGAGGATACGTTGCTGGACTTCGCCGAGAAGATCGGGCGCGTCGTCATCGTCGATGAGGCAAACCCGCGCTGCAGCGTGGCCACCGACATCTCGGCGCTGCTTGCCGACAAATGCTTCGATGCGCTCAAGGCGCCGATCAAGCTGGTCACCGCCCCCCATTCGCCGGTCCCTTACGCACCCAATCTGGAAGACGCCTACATCCCCACGGCCGCGGCCGTGGCGAAGGCGGCGACTTCGATCGTCAGGAGGTAGGTTCAGATGTCGCTGATCGAGGCCGTGACCGTGCCCAAGTGGGGCATGACGATGATCGAGGGCACCATCACCCAATGGATGGCCAAGGAAGGCGACAGCATCGCCCACGGCCAGGAACTGCTCGAGATCGAAACCACCAAAGTCACCAATGTTGTCGAGGCGGCGGCAAGCGGGATCCTGAGGCAGATCGTGCTGCAGGAGGGAACGACCGCGCCGGTTGGCGCGCTTGCCGGCGTCATCACCGACGAGACCGCCACGCAAGAAGAGATCGATGCCTTCATCGCCAGCTATGCCGACCGGCTCGTCTCGTCCGAGGATGGTCAGGGCGCTGTCGCGCCCCGCGCCATCAGCGTGGGCGAGGGCGTGGTCAATGTGCTGGAGGCGGGACTGGCGGGCGAGGAGGCGGTCGTCTTCCTGCATGGCTTCGGCGGCGATCTGTCGACCTGGCTGTTCAACCAGGCGGCAGTCTCGGAAACGCTGCACACCATCGCCGTCGACCTGCCTGGCCATGGCGGCTCTTCGCCGATCGTGGGCGATGACCTTCTGGCCAGGATCGTTGCCGCCGTCGAGGGTGCGCTGCAGGCGGTGGCGCCCGGCAGGATCCATCTGGTGGCGCATTCCTTCGGCGGCGCCGTCGCGGCAGCCATCGCCGCCAATCAGCCGGCCCGCGTCGCCTCGCTGACGCTGATCGCGCCGATCGGCCTTGGCAAGACGATGAGCCGCGACTTCCTCACCGACTTCATCGCCGCCGAGCGCCGGCGTCCGCTCCAGAGCGTGCTCGAGCGCCTGTTTGCCGATCCCTCCAAGATCACCAGCGACATGGTCGAGGGCACGCTGCGCTTCAAGCGCCTCGAAAGCGTGCCGGAAGCGCTCACCGCCATCGCCGACATCATTGCCGACGACAATGGCCAGCGCCAGGCGATCGGCGACAAGCTCGCCAAACTGCCGTGCCCGGTGCTGCTCATCTGGGGCGACCAGGACCAGGTCGTGCCGGT
>NZ_LMCP01000012.1 GCF_001425625.1 Mesorhizobium sp. Root102
TGTTGATTGCCACTGAGAACTGACCCGGCAACCCAGGATATTTCCATCGAGAATTGACCCATGTTTGACCCTTACCCTGCGTTTTTTCAGCGGGGATTACGGAGTGATCGACATGGCATTATTGAGCGTGATGCGACGCTGGCATTATCGAGAACATTTATCGATCCGAGAGATTAGCCGTAGGAGCGGCCTGTCTCGGAATACGGTGCGCAAATACCTGCGGGTAGACGAGGTGGAGCCGAAGTTCAAGGTTCCAGAGCGGCCGAGCAGGCTTGACGCATTTGCCGACCGCTTGTCAGCCTGGCTGAGGACGGAGGCCAAAAAGAACCGCAAACAGAAACGCACGATCAAGCAGCTTCATGCCGATTTGCTGAGCCTTGGCTATGAGGGGTCATACGGTCGTGTTGCGGCTTTCGCTCGGGAGTGGAAGGCTGATCTGCAGAGGGAGTTACAGACGACAGGGCGCGGAACATTCGTGCCGCTTTCGTTCGATCCTGGTGAAGCGTTCCAGTTCGACTGGTCCGAGGACTGGGCGATCATCGGCCATGAACGTACCAAGCTGCAGGTGGCCCATAGCAAGCTAAGCTACTCCAGGGCCTTCATCGTCCGGGCCTATCTGCTGCAGACGCATGAGATGCTGTTCGACGCCCATAATCATGCCTTCCGTGTCTTTGGCGGCGTTCCCCGGCGCGGCATCTACGACAATATGCGGACAGCGATCGACAAGGTCGGCCGCGGCAAGGAGCGCGACGTCAATGTCCGCTTCATGGCCATGGCCAGCCACTATCTCTACGAGCCTGAGTTCTGCAATCCGGCCTCTGGCTGGGAGAAGGGACAGGTCGAGAAGAATGTGCAGGATGCGCGTCACCGGTTCTTTCAACCGATTCCACGCTTTCCATCACTGGAAGCCCTGAACGACTGGCTGGAGCTTCGATGCCAAGAGTTTTGGCACAAGACCCCGCATGGAAAAATGCGCGGCACCATTGCCGATATCTGGGCCGAGGAAGCCCAGGCTCTCATGCCAGCGTCCCGTCTCTTCGACGGCTTTGTCGAATACACCAAGCGGGTCTCCCCAACCTGCCTCGTGCATCTGGAGCGCAACCGCTACAGCGTTCCGGCGTCCTTTGCCAATCGGCCCGTGAGCCTTCGGGTCTATCCGGATCGTGTCGTTGTCGCTGCGGAGGGTCTGATTGTCTGTGAGCATCGCCGCATCATCGATCGTTCGCATGATCGACCAGGGCAGACGATCTATGACTGGCGGCACTATCTCGCTGTCGTTCAGCGCAAGCCAGGCGCCCTACGCAACGGAGCACCCTTTGCCGAACTTCCCGATGCATTCAGGTCGTTGCAGCAGCATTTGCTCAAGAAGCCGGGCGGCGATCGCGAGATGGTCGACATCCTGGCACTTGTCCTGCAACACGACGAGGAGGCCGTGCTCCTGGCCGTTGAAATGGCGTTGGAAGCCGGTGTTCCAACCAAAACCCATGTGCTCAACCTTCTCCATCGGCTCGTCGACGGCAAATCGCTCACGCCCCCGACCATCAGCGCTCCCCAGGCTTTAACGCTCACCAATGAGCCGAAAGCAAATGTCGAACGCTACGATGCTTTGAGGAACGCCCTGGAGGTGCGCCATGCGTCATAACCCTGCCAGCGGCGCAATCGTCATCATGCTCCGGAGCCTGAAGATGCACGGCATGGCGCAAGCTGTGGGCGAACTCACCGAACAGGGAGCGCCAGCGTTTGAAGCTACCATTCCGATCCTGTCGCAACTGCTCAAGGCCGAGACGGCAGAACGTGAGGTCAGGTCCACAGCATACCAGCTCAAGATCGCACGCTTTCCAGCCTATCGCGATCTCAACGGCTTCGACTTCGCCAGCAGCGAGATCAACGAGGCACTCGTGCGGCAGCTTCATCGCGGCGAGTTCATCGAGGACGCCAACAACATCGTGCTCGTCGGCGGCCCCGGAACAGGCAAGACCCATATTGCGACCGCTCTCGGCGTGCAGGCCATCGAGCATCACCACAAGCGGGTTCGCTTCTTCTCGACGGTCGAGCTGGTCAATGCGCTCGAACAGGAGAAGGCACAGGGGAGATCCGGCCAGATCGCCAATCGCCTCGTCCATTCCGATCTCGTGATTCTGGATGAGCTTGGCTATCTGCCGTTCAGTGCATCAGGTGGAGCATTGCTCTTCCATCTGCTGAGCAAGCTCTACGAACGCACTAGCGTCATCATCACCACAAACCTCAGCTTCAGTGAGTGGGCCAGTGTCTTCGGCGATGCCAAGATGACAACGGCGCTCCTCGACCGACTAACCCATCNTCAAATTCGTCCACACGGCCTAGCGTCATCATCACCACAAACCTCAGCTTCAGTGAGTGGGCCAGTGTCTTCGGCGATGCCAAGATGACAACGGCGCTCCTCGACCGACTAACCCATCATTGCCACATCCTCGAAACCGGAAACGACAGCTTCCGGTTCAAGAACAGCTCAGCCCACGAGCCTAAAAAAGCAAAGGAGAAAGCCAGAACCTTGACCCTCAACACCGAACCGAAACATACATGAAAGGCGGGTCACTTCTCGGTGGAAATGCCGGGTCAGTTCTCAGTGAAAATCAACANAAGCCAGAACCTTGACCCTCAACACCGAACCGAAACATACATGAAAGGCGGGTCACTTCTCGGTGGAAATGCCGGGTCAGTTCTCAGTGAAAATCAACACACATAACGCCTAATCTCGCTCTCGCCGCTGCCAGCCCCGCCGGTGAACAAAGGCGAGCCGTTCAGCACGATGCCGAAGCGGCTGCCGCCATCGACCGCCGGTCTCATCTTGGAGAGGAGATGCATGAGGAACAGCAGCGAGCCATCGGAGACCCTGGGCAACCCGGGGCCGAACCTGCCGTTGAAGCCTTGGCTCTCGTGTTCGGTGCGGACGGCCTTCTCGACCTTCTTCCATTCGACGCCGAAGGGCGGATTGGACAGCATGTAGTCGAATTTTTCGTGCGGATGGCCATCGTCAGAGAGCGTGTTGCCGAAGATGATGTTGGCGACATCCTGCCCCTTGATGAGCATGTCTGCCTTGCAGATGGCATAGGACTCCGGGTTCAACTCCTGCCCGTACATGACCAACGAGGCCTTGTCGTTGTGTTCGACCAGATGCTCACCGGCGACCGACAGCATCCCGCCGGTTCCCGCTGTCGGGTCGTAGATGGTTCGCACCACGCCGGGTTTCGACAGGATGGCGTCATCCTCGACGAACAACAGGTTCACCATCAGGCGGATGACTTCGCGCGGCGTGAAGTGTTCACCGGCGGTTTCGTTGGAGAGTTCCGAGAACTTGCGGATCAGTTCCTCGAAGATCAGCCCCATCTGGTGGTTGTCGACCTTGCCGGGATGTAGGTCGATCCGGGTGAATTTCTCGGTGACCTGATAGAGCAGCCCGGCCTTGGCCAGCCGCTCCACCTGTACCGCGAACTCGAACCGCTCAAAGACGTCGCGCACATCGGGCGAGAAGGCCTGGATGTAGGCGAACAGGTTCTGGGCGATGTTGTCCTGATCGCCCATCAGCTTGCGCATGTCGAGCTTTGACGTGTTGTAGAAGGTCTGACCGGCCTTGCGCAGAACGAAGGGTTCCGGGTTCATGCCCTGAGCAACCTTTGCGGCATGTTCGGCCAGCACGGCTTCCTTGGTCGGCTCCAGCACACAGTCCAGACGCCGCAGAACGGTAAAAGGAAGAATGACCTTGCCGTAATCGGCCTGCTTGTAGTCGCCGCGCAATAGATCCGCGACGGACCAGATGAAGGATGAAAGTGCCTGCTGGTTCAATTTGCGATGCCCCTGATGATCCGG
This sequence comes from Mesorhizobium sp. Root102, assembly GCF_001425625.1. Classification (GTDB taxonomy): domain Bacteria; phylum Pseudomonadota; class Alphaproteobacteria; order Rhizobiales; family Rhizobiaceae; genus Mesorhizobium. Next base: position 3,847 of record NZ_LMCP01000012.1, read on the forward strand.
AAGGAATACACCGCATCGGGTTAACGACCGCAACTCCTAGGGAGAATGTTTGGTGCCGAAATGCGACCGACCCATCCGATAGACGGCAATCCAGAAATCAACCCTTATCGCGCCGGGCGAACCGCGCTTGGCGTAGCAGACAACGCGCGACCGTTTTGATCGTCGGAGATATGATATCGCGATCTAATTCAAAATTTTTTTCGCGGGAAGTTGCAAGCCATAGTCGGCCCTGTCCCAAACGCCCCTTGAAAAAGGGTGTACTCCTTCGGCCGGATCGGAGTGCATTGTTCGCGTGGCAAAACCGATGATCCGCGCCGAGAGCGCAATTCAAAAATCCGCTTGGCGCTATTTTCTTTTCCAAAAGCAATGTGAGCGGTTGTGCGCCATCGCCAAAATGCCCAGATGGTCGGCGGGACAACCGGTCGCCTTTCAGGCCGCTGGTCCGGTCAAATGCGATGGAACCCCAAGATAAGCCGGGAGTGTTGAGGTGGATTGTGGGCGGGGGCGCCCCATGCCAGAGGTCGGCATTGGAACCGTTTCCCGCAAGGCAAGCGAGGATGCCAGACAGCGGCGCGAGTTTCGCGAGGAAATCACAGCGTTCCTGAAAAAGGCCGCTCAGGCCGCAAGGGTTGCGGGGCGCAGAGTGCTCCAAATAACGCAATGAAATCAATGCTGTTTTTGCTAAGTCATTGATTTTAAAGGGTTTTTTCCTGTATAATATATACTCTTTCTTTTTCCTTCCTTGGCTTACACGTTAGGAGGAAAAGGAGGGTTAAAGAGGAAAAGGTTATACAGTGTATGGTCGGCGTTTTTTCCGATCATTGAAACGCCATGGAATTTTTAGTCTATGGTAATCTAGGGAATAACCATAGACTAAAATAAAGTCGGGGTCTTCGATGGACCCAAAAAACGTGTGTTGTAGAGGCCGCGTCTCCACCACCTTCCGGTTGCAATGGCCTGCCAGCGCCACAGCCGGTACGTCCTACACTCTCAACCTAACTCACATCACCACGCAGGCACTAGCTTTGAAAGCTTGAGGCCGGCGTGAGGGAGATACTCTATGTCCTCGCTCCGCGAAAAGCTGATCGCCTCCCGTGCCCGCATCGCTGACCCTAGACATTGGATCAAGGGTCAGTTCGCCCACGTATTCACCTGCACCCACTTAGCCTTTAAGCGAGGCAACGAGCGAACGTGAGTTGGTGGCGCTTCGCCTTTGGGTCATACGGCGTCAGGGAGGCACCCTGCAGGGCTTCCGTCCGCCTGAGGCTAGCAGGGACTCGGCGCTGCAACATGGCGCTGTGAGGCGCCTGTCTGACTCAGGAAACGGCCATGCAGGATTTTTGTCCGCTTAATCGGCACCATCCGCGCTATCCGGCAGCTTCATGTCTAAGGGATGCATCTCCTCAAGCTTCTTTATTGCGGCCTGCAATCGCGGCCTACGTTGTTCACGGCCATCTGCCCTCAGCTCGTCCAGGCGATCCAATGAAACAGTCGGGACGAATTCAACCGACGTCAGATTGCCACGCAGATAACGGAACTCCATCTTCATGGCGCCCACAAGGTCCACGCCGTTGGCGATTACAGCAGCGAGTTCATTCAGTCGGGCGGCAAACCCGAACAGCAATGCTGTCGCCGCAGGGCACTGACGCGTGGCAACATTGGCGACGAGCATCTCAAAACCTTTGGCCCACATGACCTCCCCGATGCCGCGGCCAGAACCTTGGTTGGGAGACTGTGCTGCGTTCAAATACGGGCGCACGAAATCCTCTTCGTAGAGAATTCCTTTGTCGCCTCTCGCCCACACGATTTCTGCGTTGCCACTCTGGTTGACACGTGCGTCCAAGAAAACGCGAGGTGTCCTTTTTTGTTGGACGACGAGTTCACTCCAACCGAGAGGATCAAGGAGCAGATCAACGTGTCGGGGCTGGATACCAAAGTCGAATGCGGCGTTGACCAGCATCCACTTCAGCTCGGGATAAATCTTGGAGCGTCCGGCTCTATGTCGCTTGCGGGCGATTACCAGGTAGTCGGTACTCGAAACTGTAGGATCGAATTTTTGAGGCATTGTTTGAAATCCTTGGATGCCCGGCAAAGCGAGCGGTCATTAGGCTCGCTTTGGAGAGCGGAAACTGCTGGCGTGGATTTGTCGGTGAGCGACCACTATCTGTTGGGATGAACGTTTCGTTCAAAACGCCGAACGATATGCTGGTATGAGTCCGGCGCTGTGTAGCCGGCGTCCGTCACTAATTTGGCAGCGCGTTTCATCGCATTAATCGTGGGTTCGATTGCGTGGAAGGCGTCGTCGTCATAGTGAAGATCTAGCTCCGAGGCGAGTTCGCGCAAAAGTTCGTTCAGCGCGGTCGCTGTCGTGGGGTCGATTTTCATTCTGTAATTCCCGCGTTTGGCTATCGGCTTGGCCGAGGCTCAGGTAAAAGACGATGGAGATGCCTATATATCACATTCAGTATCTTTATACTGTATACGATAGATAGCACTATGGACCCCTCGTTCAAGACGCGAGCGTAAATTTATTCTTGGAGGCCCGAATGCCAACGACAGACTGGGAAAACCTGCTCAGCAATTTCCTAAAGGCGGAATTGAAAACGAAGGGTGTCACGTATGCGCAGCTTGCCGAAAAATTGGAGGATCTCGGGGTTCACGAGAAAGAAGCCAACATCGGCAATAAACTCTCTCGCGGCCGATTTAGCGCTGTCTTTCTTGCCCAGTGCCTCAGAGCCATTGGTTCCGAACGACTGCGACTAGACTGAGCGAGTCGGACGGGCGGCACCGATCTGCAAAAGGCGGCCTGGAAAGCTACCAAACTGCTCAAGTGACGACGGGTTGTGGAGGCCTGGGAAGCCGAATTTTCTCAACGGCCTTCGCGACCGTTTCAATACCAAAGTGGCGATACCCGCCGGCCACGGACTTGAAGGCATGTCCCTGGATATGGTCTGCTACGCTGTCCTGAACTTCGGCTTCAACGGCTTGTGATTTCCACCAATGGCGAAGGGCGTGGTTCGGCGCCTTGCGCGGATCCACAAAGCCTTGCTCGCGGATCCACGATGCAAGATGGTTTGTAACGCCCTTGGAGGCGTGCGTCTTTGCCGGCTTGCCCGAAGAGCGCCGATAAAAGAGGGGTCCATCACCTCGTTGCTTGACGAACTCTAGGAAGCCGGCTGCAACCACGGCGGAATGAATTGGAACGGTACGTTCCGAGCCCTCGTTCTTTAATGAGCCTCCGTCAGGAGCAGGCATTATGCGCATTACGTCGATACCGTCTTCGCGGCCTATCGAACTTCCCCAAAGTTGAGCGATTTCGCCGATCCGAGCGCCGCTGGTCGCGGCAAGCCAAACCAGCCAGCGTCTTCGAGGTGTGCCTTTCTGTTCCGCCATCGATAAAAGACGACCGACCTCTTCCGTCGAATAAGGCAACATTCTCGTGCCAGCCTTGTTCATCGTGGCGGCACGAATGCCGATAGCCGGGTTTTCACTAAGAAGTTTGTTATCGATAGCGAAACGGTAAAGGACGTTCACCGCCGCTAGGTACGAGCCGTTGATAGTCTTGGCCGCTAAGCCCTCGGCTACCAGCTCATCCTTCCATGAAACCAGATCGGTGTCTCTAATGCGGCGCGCGTCTTCATGGCCAACGTGGGTTTGCAACGATTTAATTGCCGTACGCCAGGTCGTTTGCGTACTGGCCGCAGGGGAGCGTTCCGAAGCCCATTTCTCGAACAGGCTCTGCAGAGCAACCACACCCGTTTGGACGAAAGCAGGGAAACGCGCTGCTTTCGGATCCGGTGAGTAGTCACCATCCGCATTTCGCTTAAGCGCAAAAGCAGCGTCGGTTACCGCCTGATCAACTGCTGTTAGAAGTCTTCCTCGGGCCTCTGAGTCCACGATGATGGCATGAAGCCCTAAGACCCAAGAAACGAGACCACCAAACCGCCGCTCAATCGCGGCCGGGTTGTTCGAGGGCTGCAGCGCGTTCACGCCTTCGGTAAGATCCTCCCCAAAAACGGACGCCGCAATATCGTTTTCGTCGGGAAACGAAAATCCAATAGACGGAAGATTATCCAATCGGCCTTCGCGTGCTGCTCGATTTAGAGCTTTGAATGATGCCCAGTCTTTCGGTGTGCCGGGGTTCTCCTGAAACGCGTCGACGTACAACCGATAAATCTCTCCTGACAGTGCTATGATTTGTCGTTGAGATAGATTTTTTGGACCGAGCCGCAGGGCTTCGTAAGCTCGTTCGAGCTGGGTTACCGCTATGCTGGTACGGACCTTCGCGAGGAGTTTGTCGCTTGTGTCTAGCGAAAAGCTGACGACGTCGCCTAGCTTGGGTTGAATGAACAGAGGCGGGCCCACCTTGCTCTTCGGAAAATGCAATATGACGCGCTCGTTTCGCGCGACCTTCAAAATATCGGCCGGGACTCGCCTAATGAACTGATGCGACGTCGAGTTGGGTCGCTTAGTTGGGGAGGTCATTCGTAAGGCCATGTGCAGCACCTTTGTGTAGCAGTCGATGACCCGGAAACCTAAGGTTTCCGGGAAATCAAGAGCTTACAAAGGGATTGGTGCCCAGAAGAGGACTCGAACCTCCACTCCTTGCGGAACACGGACCTGAACCGTGCGCGTCTACCAATTCCGCCATCTGGGCTGGTGCGGGCTCATGTAAGCGGGCAAGCGATGTGTGTCAACGCGCTTTTTTCAAAGCCGTTTACCGCTTGCCGGCTCAAGGACCGTCAGTCGTCCAGCACTTCCTTGGAAGCCACGGTCGAATCGGCGTTGAGCTGGTAGATGACCGGCACGCCGGTGCCGAGTTCCAGCTTGACGATCTCCTCGCCCGACTTGCCGTCCAGCGCCATGATCAGCGCGCGCAGCGAGTTGCCGTGCGCGGCGACCAGCACCGTGCCGCCGCGCAGCACGTGCGGCTGCAGATCGTGCAGGTAATAGGGCCAGACGCGGGCGCCGGTGTCCTTCAGGCTTTCGCCGGCGGGCGGCGGCACGTCGTAGGAGCGGCGCCAGACATGCACCTGCTCCTCGCCCCATTTCTTGCGGGCGTCGTCCTTGTTGAGGCCCGAGAGGTCGCCATAGTCGCGCTCGTTGAGCGCCTGGTCGCGGATGGTCTTCAGGTCGCTCTGGCCGACCGCGTCGAGTATGTGCTGACAGGTTTTTTGCGCCCGGATCAGCGCTGAGGTGAAGGCGATGTCGAATTTCATGCCACGCGCCTTGAGTTTCTGGCCGGCGGCCTTGGCCTCGGCGTGGCCCTGTTCGGTCAGGTCGACGTCGCGCCAGCCGGTGAACAGGTTCTTCAAATTCCATTCGCTCTGGCCGTGGCGCACGAGCACGAGGGTTCTCGACATGTTTGCTCCCTTCAAGAGCAATTCCAGGAAAGTGTGAAGCGGTTTTCCGTCCGGAATTGCGTTAAAACAAAGAGGTATGGATGGTCCGTCTCAGCTGAGGCCGAGCACGTCCCGCATCGAATACAGTCCCGGTTTGCGGCCACGCGCCCAAAGCGCCGCCTTGACGGCGCCGCGAGCGAAGATGGCGCGGTCCTCGGCGTGATGGGACAGCGTGATGCGCTCGCCGGTACCGGCCAGCAGCACGCTGTGGTCACCGACCACCGAGCCGCCGCGCAGCGTGGCAAAGCCGATCGAGCCCGTCTTGCGCACGCCGGTGTGACCGTCGCGGACGCGCACATCATTGCCGGCCAGCTCGATACCGCGCCCGGCGGCGGCGGCCTCGCCGAGCAGCAAAGCGGTGCCCGACGGGGCGTCGACCTTGTGCTTGTGGTGCATTTCGAGGATCTCGATGTCGAAATCGTCGGCGTCGAGCGCGCGTGCCGCCTGTTCCACCAGCACTGCCAGAAGATTGACGCCGAGGCTCATATTGCCCGACTTGACGATCGTCGCATGGCGCGCCGCCGCCGCGATCCTGGCATTGTCGTCGGCCTTGCAGCCGGTCGTGCCGATGACGTGGACGATGCGCGCCTGCGCCGCGTAGCCGGCGAATTCGACTGATGAGGCCGGGGTGGTGAAATCGAGCACGCCATCGGCCTTGGCGAAGACCGGCAGCGGATCGTCGCCGATCGCCACATCGATGCGGCCGACGCCGGCGAGCTCGCCGGCGTCCTTGCCCAGATAGGGCGAACCCGCCCGCTCGACCGCGCCGATGACCCGCGCGCCGGGGATGGTGTGGATGGCGCGGATCAGCGTCTGGCCCATGCGGCCAGCAGCGCCGACCACCACCAGACCCATACCACTTGCTGGCTTGTCGGTTGCGGGCGTCTCGCTCATGTCTTGCTCCCGGCGATGCTCTGCGTCTCGGTGTTGCGAATTGGGCCTTGGGCCGAAGTCTGGATCGGCGCGCTGTCATCGACAAGCCCCAGGCCCTTGATGCCCTGGATGCGGTGGAACCGGGCATAGACGCTGTGCGGATCGGCCATCAGCGAAGCGTGCGTGCCTTCCTCGACCAGCCGGCCCTGTTCCATGACGATGATGTGGTCGGCGTTGACCACCGTCGACAGCCGGTGCGCGATGACGATGGTGGTGCGGCCTTCCATGACCTGGGTGAGTGCCTGCTGCACGCGCGCCTCGGCCTCGTTGTCGAGCGCCGATGTCGCTTCGTCGAGCAACAGGATCGGTGCCTGGCGCACAATGGCCCGCGCGATCGATACGCGCTGGCGCTGCCCGCCAGAAAGCGTCACGCCGTTCTCGCCGACCGGCGTGTCATAGCCCTGCGGCTGCTGGCGGATGAAATCATCGGCCGCGGCCTGCCTTGCGGCCTGTTCGATCTCGGCGTCGGTGGCGCCCAGCCGGCCGTAGCGGATATTGTCGCGGATGGTGCCTTCGAACAGATAGGGCTGCTGCGAGACATAGGCGATGGAGCCGCGCAGCGACTGTTTGGTGACCTTGGAGATGTCCTGGCCGTCGATCTCGATGCTGCCTGCTTCGACGTCGTAGAAGCGCTGCAGCAGCGCCACCAATGTCGTCTTGCCGGCGCCCGAAGCGCCGACGATGGCCGTCACCTTGCCGGCGGCCGCGGTGAAGCTCAGATCGTGCAGGACCGGCGCCTCCTCGACATAGTGGAAGGAGACGTTGTTGAAGCGCACTTCGCCGGAGGTGAACTTCGCCTCGGCTGCGCCCTGCGCATCGCTTTGCTGCGGCTCGATGTCGAGAAGCTCGTAGATCATGCGCGCATTGACCAGCGCGCGTTCCATGCCGACCTGCATGCGCGCCAACCGGCGGGCCGGATCATAGGCGAGCGTCAGCGCCGTGATGAAGGAAAACACCGCGCCGGGCGGCTGGCCGAGAACGGTGGCCCGATATCCGGAATAGGCGATGACGCTGGCGAAGGCGATGCCGGCCAGCAGCTCGGAAACCGGCGTCAGCCGCTCGGAGACGCGGGCGATCTTGTTCGACCGCTGTTCCGCGTCCTCGGCGAGCTTGCTGATGCGGCGCGACAGCTCATCCTCCATGGTGAAGGCCTTGACGATGGCGATGCCTTGCGTCGCCTCCTGCATGGCGCCGATCAGCCGCGAGTTGATCTGCACCGATTCACGCGTGATGCGCCGCACCCGACGCATCAGGTAGGTAACGGTCCAGATCAGCGGCGGCCCGATCAGCAGCGAACTCAGCGAAAGGACCGGATCCTGGTAGAGCATGACGCCGACCAGGCCGACCAGCGAGACGGCGTCACGCGCGGTCGAGGTCACCGTCATCGACAACAGGTCTCGAATGCCGTTGACGTTCTCGTTGACCTGCGCGGCAAGCCGCCCGGACCTTGTGTCGTTAAAGAAGCTGACGCCGAGCTTCATCAGATGGTTGAAGATGCGCTGCTGGTAGCGCGCCACCAGATTGTTGCCGATCCTGGCCATCGTCACCGCCTGGCCGTAGCCGGCAAGGCCGCGCAGGATGAAAGCGCCGAGCAGTGCGGCGCAGATCCAGGGGATCAGGTCACCACGCCGTTCATAGAAGATCTGATTGACGACCGGACTCATGATCCAGGCGGCAAGCGCCGTCGTCGCCGACACGGTCAGCAGGCAGAGGATCGTGAAAATATACGCGCCGCGGTACTCGCGGCCGTTTTCCTGGAGAATGCGGCGGATGACCGCCACGATCTCGCCCGCACGGGGTTTCGACAAATTGGGGGGCTGAAATGTCAAATCGGAGCGCTTCGTAGGTTTCCGCTTCCCGCGGCCGGGCAATTCGGCACCCCTCTTAACGCCAAGGGGCCGGCTTGCCTATGCCTTGGGGTGACTAACTTCGTCGCGCCACCGCCGCCCTTCCGTCTGGACGCCGAAGAGCGAGGGGTTGCGGGCATAAGCGGCAAGGCCCAGAAGTGCTGCCAGCGGATGGGTGATGACATAGACCGGCATGGTGCGCATCAGCGCGCTGTGCGGCGCCTTGTCCTCGAAGGCGGCGCGGAAATTGCCGGCTTTCAGCGCCGGCACGATCTTTTGCGCAATGCCGCCGGTGAGGAACACGCCACCACGGCTCATGAACACCAAAGCAAGATCGCCGGCGGTGCGCCCGAGGCAGGTGACGAAAGTCTCCAGCGCTTCCTCGGCAACCGGATCGGTTTTCGCCAGTGCGGCGGCCGTGACTTCCGCCGGCGTGGTGAAGGGCGACGGCTTGCCGTCCGCCTTGGCCACCGCCCGATAGACATTGACCAGACCCCGCCCACACAGGATCTGCTCGCCCGAAATGCGGCCCTCGAGCTTCTCGATATGCGGGAAAACCTCGAAATCGCGCGGTGTGCGCGGGCCGATGTCCATATGGCCGCCCTCGCCCGGCACCGGGATCCAGTGGTGAAGCGCATAAACCAGCCCGGCGACGCCGAGCCCGGTTCCCGGACCGAGCACCACGCGGCCGGCATTTGGCTCCGGCGTGCCGCCGCCGATCTTCTCCATGTGCTCCTCGCCGAGCGCGACGACGGCGAGCGCCTGCGCCTCGAAATCATTGAGCACGACGATGTCGCTCAAGCCAAGGCTGGCGAACATTTTTCTTGGCTTGACGATCCATGGGCAGTTGGTGAGCTCGATCTCATCGCTATCGACCGGGCCGGCCACCGCCAGCACCGCCGAATTGGGGCGGACCGATGAGCGGTCGAGCACGGCCGCCTGGATCGCCTCGTCGATGGTGTTGTAATTGGCGGTCTGGACGACGGTCGGCTCGCCGGCCTCGGAATTGGCGTCGAGCACGATCGAAAAGCGCGCATTGGTGCCGCCGATGTCGCCGATCAGGATCGGAAACCGCAACAAAGTATCGTCATCGCCTGTGCCTGGCATGCTCTCGTCCGTCCCCGGCGCCCCCGACGGCATCTAGCCGTTCTCCCGTTGACTAGCGCATGAGTTTGAAAAGGGAAACGGTTTTCGAACCCGGCAGCGCGCTGAGGCCGGCTCTGCGGCCAAACGGCCACTGTTTCGCAGAAATGAGATCCTAAACCGATTGAGCCTGCCGATTGGTGCCGCGACCGTCAGTTTCCCGGCGGCCGTGGCCGCGGCAGCGGGGCGCCGATCTCGGGGGTCGCGGTGAAGGCGTTCACCGCACTTGGCAGTCCTGCCGTGCCGCTGGCCGCGGTGGCGGGCAGTGACGGCGCTTCGGGTTCAGGCGCCACCGCAACCGGCGCGCCGCCGCCATGATAAGTCGCGGCCTCGGCGGAGGCCGGCGCCGGCGCATCGAGCACGGCGCGGCATTCGCGGGGCAGGTTCGCCATCGTCATCAGGTCGCGGGCCTTGGGCGCATCCGGGTTCTTGTTGGGGCGCCACGGCTCCTGCGTGAACCACCAGGCCAGCGGCTTGCCGCAGCCGTCATCGTCCGGCGTCGCTTCCTGCGCCTTGCAGCCGGGCGATCCCGGCTGGCAGCCGATGCGCATGTGGAAATGATAGTCGTGGCCCCAGAACGGCCTGACCTTGCGCAGCCAGCTGCGGTCGCCCTTGACGGTGTCGCAGAGCTTTTTCTTGATGCCCGGATTGACCAGGATGCGCTCGACTTGGCTGTAGCTCGCTGCCCGCTTCAGGAGCCTTGTGTGCGCCGGCGTCCACAGCGCGTCCTTCACCAGATGGGTCTTCTCGTCGACCATCAAGGTGGCGCTCATGCTTTCGCGCTGCGCCATCGACAGCGGGTGGCTGGGCATCGGCGTCAGCCAGATGTCGGCGTCGAGCCCGATCTGGTGCGACGCGTGGCCGGTCATCATCGGGCCGCCGCGCGGCTGCGAGATGTCGCCGATCAAAAGCCCTGGCCAACCATCGGCCGCGGCATCGCGCGACAATTTCTCGATCACCGCGATCATCGTCGGATGGCCCCAGCGGCGGTTGCGTGACGGTCGCATCACCTCCCAGGTCGGACCATCCATGGGAATGGCGACGCCGCCGGCAAAACAGCCCTTGGAATAGAAACCGATCGACTGTGCTGATGTCGCGGCCGGCAGCTTCTTGGCGCCGAACAGGTCCTTCGCCCGTTCCTCGGCCGCTGCCGGCTGCGTGGCGAAGCCGACGAGGGCAAACAGACCGAGCGCGGCGGCCAACAGGGGCGTTTTGCCGAGAAATGGCAGCATCACTGTCTTCATGAAACCGAATCCCCACCGCAATCCAAGCCCAAATCATAGCACGCAACGCACCGCGGTTCGATCGTCAGCGCTTCATCGGGCTGCGCGCCTCGCCGTCGCGCCAGTTGCCGCTTGCCCACATATGGTCGAAGGCGGTGCGGTAGTCCGGAAAACGCAGGGAATAGCCCGCCGCCTTGATCGCCGCATTGGCGACACGCTTGTTCTCGCCATAGAAGGACCGCGCCATGGGCGAAAGTTGGGCGGCGTCGAAGGGAATTTCGGGCGGCGGTTCGATGCCCATCAGGGAAGCGGCATAGGCGACGACATCCTGCGGCGGCGCCGGCAGATCGTCGGTGACGTTGAAGATGCCACCTGTATTGCCTTCGATCAGTCGCCAAAGCGCGCCTGCAATGTCGTCGCAATGGATCCGGTTGAACACCTGGTCTGGTTTGACCAGCCGCCTTGCGCTGCCGTTTTCCAGATTGACCAGGGCGTTGCGGCCCGGCCCGTAAATGCCGGAAAGCCGCAGGATCGCCACCGGTCGGCCTATGTCCGTGCCCAATTGCAGCCAGTCCTGCTCGGCCGCCACCCGCATCACCGAGCGCTTCGACACCGGCCGGCATTCGGCCGTTTCATCGACCCAAGCGCCGTCATAATTGCCATAGACCCCGACGGTGGAGAGATAACCGATCCACTCAACCGCTGGCATTTGAGCGATTGCCTCTCGGGCGGCATTCAGCACGGGATCGCCGACCTCTTCCGGGGCAACCGAAATCAGCAGATGCGTCGTCTTCTTCAGCGCATCGCCGATTTGCTCGGTCAGCGCGCCGTCGAACAGCAGCGGCGCGATGCCGGCCTGCCGCAGCGCCTCGAATTTGTCCGCCGAGCGCGTCGTGCCCAAGATCGTCGCAGCACCTTTGCCGGCGCGGGCAGAGGCTTTGCTGGCTCGGGCAAAAGCCTTGCCGGAATAGCCGGCGCCGAAGATGAAGACCTGTTTTTCGCTCATGCATGCGCCCTGGTTGGCCGCGCCAGACGCCATTCGTCGCGCACGGCTTCGTCACTCTCGGTTTTCAGGCCGACAGCTGCCCGTTGCAAGTATTCGGCATCGGGCACCAGCCGCGCCAGCGCCCATATTGCCGCGCCCCGCACCAGCGGCGACGGATCGCCGAGCAAGGTACGCACGCTGCCGGCAAGGGAGGCATCGCCGGAATTGCCGGCCGCGACCAGCACGTTGCGGACAAAACGATCGCGGCCGATGCGTTTTATCGGCGAACCCGAGAAAAAGACACGGAATGCCGCGTCATCGAGACCCAGAAGGTCGGCGAGCGGCGGCTCGCGCAGATCGTCTCGCGCGGCGAGTTTTGCTTCGGAAGCAGCCCGGGCGAACTTGTTCCACGGGCACGCAGCTAAACAATCGTCGCAGCCATAGATGCGGTTGCCGATCTTTTCGCGGAATTCATGCGGGATCGGCCCCTTATTCTCGATGGTGAGATAGGAGATGCAGCGCCTAGCATCGAGCCGGTAGGGCGCCGGGAAGGCATCGGTCGGGCAGGCGTCGAGGCAGGCGCGGCAGGAGCCGCAATGGTCGATCTCCGCCCGGTCGGGCGCAAGCTCGGCTGTGGTGAAAATGGTGCCGAGGAACAGCCAGGAGCCGTGCTCGCGGCTTACCAGATTGGTGTGCTTGCCTTGCCAGCCAAGCCCGGCGGCCTCGGCCAGCGGCTTTTCCATCACCGGCGCGGTGTCGACGAACACCTTCACATCACCGCCGGCGCGCGCCACGATCTTGCCGGCGATTTCCTTCAGCCGGCCCTTCATCACATCGTGATAGTCGCGGTTTTGCGCATAGACCGAGATGGCGCCGCGGTCGCGCTTGGCCAGTACACCGCGCGGATCATGGTCGGGGCCGTAGTTCATCGCCAGCACGATGATCGAGCGCACCTGCGGCCACAGTGCCGTCGGTTCGGCGCGGCGTTGCAGCGTCTCGGCGATCCAGCCCATCGAGCCGTGAAAGCCGTCGGCGACGAACTCGGCCAGTCGCGCCGGCGCCAGCGGGATTGCATCGGGGGTGGTGACGGCGACGGCATCGAAGCCGGCGCGGCGCGCCTCCGCGTCGATCAGCGCGCGCAGTTTTGCGGCGTCAGAAGTCGAGGTCCGCATAATGCGAAACCGGCGACAGGCCGCGCACGCGGTCGGTCAAAAGCGGCCGGAAGGAGGGCCGCGATTTGACCCGCGTGTACCATTCGCGCGCCGCGGCGTGTTCACGCCAGTCGATCTCACCGAGATAATCGAGCACCGACAGCGTTGCCGCGGCCGCGAGATCGGCATAGGTGACCCTCGAGCCGGCCAGCCAATGGCGGGTGCCGGCCAGCCAGTTGGTGTATTTCATGTGCTGGCGGATGTTGGCGCGCGCCGCACGGATGGCGCCCGAATCGGGCGAACCGCCGCCGGCCGTTTCCGGCATCACCGGCTTCAGCACGCGCTCGCGCACCAGATGGCGGGTGACTTCGCCTTCGGCCTTGTTGAGGTACCAGTCGATCAGCCGGCGGATTTCTGCGCGCTGCATCGGATCCTCGGCGAACAGCCGCTTGTCGCGCTTCAGCACGCCACGCGTCTCATCGAGATACTCGGCGATGACCGTCGCACCGACGATCGGCACGTCGCCTTCGGCCAGCAGGATCGGCAGCGTGCCGGCCGGGTTCAGCGCCAGGAACTCCTTGCGCCGGGTCCACGGCTTCTCCTCGATCAGGGCCAGCTCCTCGCCATACTCGCCAAAAGCGAGGCGAACGAAGCGACAGGTGGCGAACATGGGATGGTGGAAAAGCGTCAGCATGGTTCCGCGATGATAAAGCGCACTGGCGAATCGCAGGGCGCACCGGTAAGTCTTGGCCGCCCGGTTAGCGGGCCGTCAGGGTGTTGCGACCTATAGGGGGACTTGCACGCCATGACAAGCAAGCCGTTCTGTCAGCCGTCACGCCAATGCCGAGGTAGCCATGGAAAGCCAGACCATCGTCGAAGCCCTGCTGCTCGGCCTGCTGGAGGGGCTGACCGAGTTCATCCCGGTGTCGTCGACCGGCCATATCCTGCTCGCCGGCCATTTCCTCGGCTTCCATTCGACCGGCAAGGCCTTCGAGATCCTGATCCAGCTCGGCGCCATCCTGGCGATCCTGAGTGTCTATTTCCGCCGCCTGTGGCAAATGCTGCTCGACCTGCCGCATGACCGGCTGACGCGGCACTTCGTCATCGGCATCCTGATCGCGTTCCTGCCGGCGGCGATCATCGGCGCGCTAGCGCATGATTTCATCAAGACGGTGCTGTTCGAATCGCCGAGGCTGATCTGCATCATGCTGATCATCGGCGGCGTCGTGCTGCTGGCGGTGGACCGCATGAACCTCAAACCGGTCTACCGCGACGTGGAGCGGTTCCCGACCCGGCTTTACCTGCAGATCGGGCTTTTCCAGTGCCTGTCGCTGATTCCCGGCACGTCGCGCTCGGGTTCGACGATCGTCGGCGCGCTGCTTTTGGGCGTCGACAAGCGCGCGGCGGCAGAATTTTCTTTCTTCCTTGCGATCCCGACCATGGTCGGCGCCTTCGCCTTCGACCTGTTCAAGAACCGCGATGTGCTGAGCAGCGCCGACCTGCCGATCATCGCCGTCGGCTTCGTCGCCGCCTTCGTCACCGCGCTCATCGTCGTGCGCTTCCTGCTCGACTACGTCTCGCGCAAAGGCTACGCGCTGTTCGGCTGGTGGCGGCTGGTGGTCGGCGGTGTCGGGCTGGTGGCGTTGATGATCTGGGGGTGAGGAGTGGTCGGCGTAGCGCGAAGGGCGAGCAACGCCCGTCAATGGCCCTTCAACTCCTTCCATAAAACGCGTTTTCGACATGCACCGGCCAGCGCCAAGGCAGCACCGCGACCATGTCGAAGCGCATCGACAGTTTGCCGTAGTCCGACTGGCGCGACAGCCAGATGTCGGCGGCCGCCTCGATGCGGCGTTCCGATTCGTGGCCGATCGCCTCCATGGCCTCCATCAGCGTGCGGCGCGCCTTGACCTCGACGAACAGCACCAGGTCGCCGCGCCGCGCGATCAGGTCGATCTCGCCGAAGCGCGTGCGATGGCGGCGTGCGAGTATCCGGTAACCCTTCAGCATCAGCACTGCAGCCGCCAGCCATTCACCGCGATGGCCGCGCCGATAGGCCTTTTGGCGGCTGGCGCTCGGGCGCTCAGCCACCGTCGCCTTCCGCAATAGCGTCCTCGGCGGCATCCTTGAGCTCCAGCAACCGCCGGTAGAGCGCCTGTTTCTGGCCGCCCGTCATCTTCGCGGCTTCCGCCGCCGCCTTGGAAGCCGGCATTTCGGCGGCGAGCGACAAAAGCAGGCGGTCGATATCGGCTGGTTCGTCGGCCTTGGCCTCGGCCGGACCGACGCAGACGACGATCTCGCCCTTCGGTGTATCGGCCGTCGCATAGTGGTCGGCGAGCACCCGCAGCGTGCCGGTGCGCATCTCCTCGAAGGTCTTGGTCAATTCACGGCCGATCGCGGCCTTGCGCTCGCCGCCGAGCGCTTCGACCATAGCGAGAAGTGAGTCGGCCAGCCGGCGCGGCGATTCGAAGAAGATCAGCGTCGCCGGCACGGCTTTCAGTGCTTCCAGCCGCGTCAGCCGCTGCCCGGTCTTCACCGGCAGGAATCCGGCGAACATGAAGGCATCTGAGGGTAGGCCGGATGCGGTCAACGCCGCGAGCGGCGCCGACGGGCCGGGGATCGGCACGACGCGAATACCGTGGTCAAGCGCCTCGCCGACCAGCCGGTAGCCGGGATCGGACACCAGCGGCGTGCCGGCATCGGAGATCAGCGCCACGCTCTGTCCAGCCTGGAGCGCCGCGATCAGCTTCGGCCCGGCCTCGCCGGCATTGTGCTCGTGATAGGCGGTGGTTCGGCGGCGGATGCCGTAGCGGTCGAGCAGCACGCGCGAGACCCGCGTGTCCTCGCAGGCGACGATGTCGGCGGCGGCCAGCGTCTCCAGCGCGCGCAGCGTGATGTCGGCGAGATTGCCGATCGGCGTCGCCACCAGATAGAGCGCCGGCTCGAGCGGCCGGGCCGCGATCTCGGTCTGGCCGATCACATAGCTTTGCTTGCCCGTCTCGCCGGTCACTGATGCCTTCTCCATTCAGCCCTGTTTGGCACGGCTGGCGCGGGCTTGCAAAAGCTGACGCCGATGTAAGGAACTCGCCATTCCTTTGCCACAGTGGGGAACGAAACCGGTATTGGCAGATTAGCCCCCTGATTCCGGAGGAGGACAGGATGGATAGCCTGAAGATACAGGACGCTTTCGAGCCCTATTATGCCGACCGCAGCCGCGTTGTCGTACGCGGGGACAAGCGCCTGCCTGCCAAGACCGACGCCAGCCTGACCGAGCAGGCCGCCTTGCCTACGAACGTCAGGCTTTCCGATAACAAACCCGACAGCACGACGGAGCACTGACCGGACGATGCCCAATCGCTTCGATATCTTCATCACCCGTCTTGAAACAAAAAGCGCTGGCAATGCCGTGCAGCTACCCCCGATAGGCGACCAGCACCGCGCCCGCCGCGATAAGGGCGACGCCAAGCCAGTTCGCTCCGGTGAGTCGCTCGCCGAGAAAGACCGCGCCAAACACCGCCACAAGCACGACGCTTAGCTTGTCGATCGGCGCCACCTGCGCCGCATTGCCGATCTTCAGGGCGCGAAAGTAGCAGAGCCATGAGGCGCCGGTCGCCAGACCGGACAGGCCGAGGAAAGCCCAAGTCTTTCCCGAGATCGTCGCCGGCGACTGGAACTGGCCGCTGGCCAGCAGGATGGCACCGAGCACGATCAGGATGATGACCGTGCGGATGAAGGTGGCGAAATCGGAATCTATGTTCTCGATGCCGACCTTGGCGAAGATCGCCGTCAAGGCAGCGAATGCAGCCGACAGCAATGCCCAGAATTGCCAGGAGGATACGGTCAGGTTCATGCGGGTGGCCTTCGCGGATGGCGTGTCAACCGAGATACCGTGAAACCCGCGCCTCCAGGAGGCCAATCAGCTCCAGGTCCATGAATTCATAGTTATCCGATATATCGAGGCAGATGACACGGGGCTTCTTCAGGCTGGCCTTGAATTTCTTCTGCAGCTTGGCGAGGTGCGCCTTTTCCATGACAAAGATGATGTCGGCCCAAGCGACCAATTCATGCGTTAGCGGCGTATCCGCATCGTGGTTTGTTCCCGCCGATGCGACCTCGATATCCCTCCGCTTGGAAAACACCTGTTCGGCGGTTGGGCTGCGCAAGCGGTTCTGGCTGCAGACGAAGAGGATGTTTTTCAAGGGCCTATCGCGCCAGATCGGCCACCACGGCGTCGAGCACGATCATGCCGGCTGGCGTGGCGCGCAGGCGGGCGTTGCCGATCGGCGCCACCAGCCCTTCGCCCTGCAGCATCGACAGCCGCGCGCTCGACAGGCCGCGTCCGGAGAACGCCTCGTAGCGGGCGAGATCGATGCCTTCGGCAAGCCGTAGGCCCATCAGCAGGAATTCATCGGCCTCTTCCGAACGCGTCAGGATTTCCCCGCCGGTGACGCCATGGCCCTTGGCCTCGACCAGATTGGCCCAGGTTTCCGGCATCCGCTCGGCGATCGTCACTGTGCGGCGGCCGTTCTCGACGAAGCGGCCATGCGCGCCGGGGCCAACGCCGACATATTCGCCGTAGCGCCAGTAGGTGAGATTGTGCCGGCTTTCGGCGCCCTGCCTGGCGTGGTTGGAAATCTCATAGGCCGGCAGGCCGTGCGCCGACGTGATCTCCTGCGTCAGCGCATAGAGATCGGCGGCATGGTCGTTGTCGGGAATGATGAATTTCTTCGCCGCGTGCAAAGCGTGGAAGGGTGTGCCTTCCTCGATGGTCAGCTGGTAGAGCGAGAGGTGGTCAGCCGCATGGCCGATCGCCTGTTCGAGTTCCGATGCCCAAGCCTCCGGCGTCTGGCCGGGCCGCGCATAGATGAGATCAAAGGAAAGCCTTGGGAATATTTCCCGCGCCAGCCCGATGGCGTGCAGGGCCTCACCGACATTGTGCAGCCGGCCGAGGAAGCGCAAATCCTTGTCGTTCAGCGCCTGCACGCCAAGCGACACGCGATTGACGCCAGCCGCCCGGTAGCCGCGAAATCGTTCGGCTTCGACCGAGGACGGATTGGCCTCCAGCGTCACTTCGATGCCGTCAGGCACTGTCCAGTTCTTCGCCACCGCGTCCAGAACCCTGGCCACCGTTTCAGGCTTCATCAGCGACGGCGTGCCGCCGCCGAGAAAAATGCTGGTCACCTCGCGCGGCCCGGTGCGCTCGCGCATCGTCGCCAGCTCGGCCTCGAAGGCACTGGCGAAGCGGTCCTGGTCGACCGGCTGGTGGCGGACATGGCTGTTGAAGTCGCAATAGGGGCACTTGGCCGCGCAGAACGGCCAATGGACATAGACGCCGAAGCCGGGCGTCCGGTCGAGCAGCATGCTCATGCCGAGCCCAATCTCGCTTTGGCGAATTTCTGGAAGGCGCGGGCGCGGTGCGACAGCGCCGTCGGCTGGCCAGGTTTCCAGCCATGCTTTTCCTCGGCGCTCATCTCGCCAAAAGTTTTTTCGAAGCCATCGGGCAAAAACACCGGATCATAGCCGAAGCCGAGCTCGCCACGCGGCGGCCAGACCAGCGTGCCTTCGGCCTCGCCGCGATAATATTCCGCCTCGCCGTCGGGAAACGCCAGGCAGATGACGGCGACAAAGCGGCCCTTGCGCTGTTGCGGCAAGGCCGCGCCGACTTCCTGCAACGCCACTTCGGTGCGCTGCATGGCCATGGCGAAATCGCGCGAACCGTCGGGGGTTTCGGCCCAGTTGGCGGTGTAGACGCCGGGCGCGCCGTCGAGCGCTTCGACGCACAGGCCGGAATCGTCCGACAATGCCGGCAGGCCGGTCGCCTTGGCGGCGGCGAACGCCTTGATGTAGGCGTTCTCCTCGAAGGTGGTGCCGGTTTCATCCGGCTCCGGCAGGCCATACTCCTTGGCCGATTTCGCTTCGAAGCCGAACGGCCCCATCAGGTCGGCGAATTCGCGCAGCTTGCCGGCATTGTGGCTGGCGACGACGATCTTCTTGCCATCAAGAGAATGCATCAAAGGCCCCAGATTCTTGGCTCGGCAAATTCGATCGAATTGCCCGAGGGGTCGCGTATATAGATCGAACGGCCGCCCTGCCGCCACTCGAATTCGCTTTCGATGGCGACCTTCTTCGCCTCGAGATGCGCTTTCCAGCGCATAATTTCGTCGGCGCTGGCCGCAAAGCAGAGATGGCCCTGGCCGACCGTGCCGTGCGGCGGCACCGGCAGCTTGGCGTCGGGCGCCGGCGGGATTTTCGTTGCCTCGGCATTGAAGATGAGCAGCACGCCCGGTCCGCAGCGGAAGAAGAGGTGCCTGCCGTCGACCTTGCCGAGCAGGTTTAGGCCGAGGATGCCGACATAGAATTCCTCCGCCGCCGCAAGATCGGTCACGTAGAGGGCGGATTCCAGGATGGCGGAGGGAGTCACCAGAAAGCCGTCAAGCCACTGCCATCTGCTGCAGGCTGACCAGGCGCTGGATGCCTTTCTTGGCCAGGCCCATCAAGTCCGCGAACTGCTCTTCCGAGAAAGGTTCGCCCTCGGCGGTGCCCTGGATCTCGACGATCCCGCCCTTGCCGGTCATGACGAAATTGGCGTCGGTGCCGGCCGAAGAATCCTCGATATAGTCGAGATCGATGACCGGCTGGCCGTCATGGATGCCGCAGGAGATCGCCGCGACATGGTCCTTCAGCACCTTGGCGACGCTGGCCATCTGGCGGGCTTCCATCCAGCGCAGGCAGTCATACAGCGCCACCCAGCCGCCGGTGATCGAGGCGGTGCGGGTGCCGCCATCGGCCTGGATAACGTCGCAGTCGACGGTGATCTGCTGCTCGCCCAACGCCTGCAAGTCGACCACGGCGCGCAAGGAGCGGCCGATCAGCCGCTGGATTTCCAGCGTGCGGCCGCCCTGCTTGCCGGCTGAAGCCTCGCGGCGCATGCGTTCGCCGGTCGAGCGCGGCAGCATGCCGTATTCCGCCGTCACCCAGCCCTTGCCGGAATTGCGCATCCAGCCCGGCACTTTTTCCTCGAGGCTGGCCGTGCACAGGACATGCGTGTCGCCGAACTTCACCAGGCATGAGCCTTCGGCATGCTTGGAGACGCCGCGCTCGAAGGAGATGGCGCGCATTTCGTCGAATTGGCGTTTGGAGGGGCGCATTCTGGCTGCTTTCTTGTCATTTTTTCGGAATCTTGGCCGGCTTGTAACCACATGGGAGGCGTGGCGCAAAGGAAAATGGCCTGACGATCTGACACAGACATCGGGTCATCTCACAAAGACACCGGGTTGCGCCGGCCGTAGTGAAGTCTATATCCTTGGGCCGGAGGTTTTTGGCCGTATGACCAAGGCAGTCGATCCCGGTTCGCAGTCGCCCGCGCTTCAGTCGCTCGACATGCGTTCCCGCGACATCTTCCGGCGCATCGTCGATTCCTATCTCAGGGACGGTGAACCAGTCGGATCACGCAGCCTGTCGCGCATCCTGCCGTCCTCGCTGTCGCCGGCGACCATCCGCAACGTGATGAGCGACCTCGAGCATCTCGGCCTGATCTACGCGCCGCACATCTCGGCCGGCCGGCTGCCGACGCAAGCCGGCCTGCGTTTCTTCGTCGATGCCTTCATGGAGCTTGGCGACCTCTCCGACGAGGAGCGCCGCGCCATCGAGGCACAGGTTCGCGCGTCCGGCTCCGGCGCGACGCTCGAGCACATGCTGACCGAGGCCAGCCAGATGCTGTCGGGCATGTCGCGCGGCGCCGGCCTGGTGCTGGCCGCCAAGAACGAGGTGGCGCTGAAGCACATCGAATTCATCCAGCTTGAGCCGACCAAGGCGCTGGCGGTGCTGGTGTCGCAGAACGGCGACGTCGAAAACCGCGTCGTCGAGCTGCCCGCCGGCATCACCGTCTCGCAACTGCACGAGGCCTCGAATTTCCTCAACGCCCATATCCGCGGCCGCACGCTGGCCGAGGCGCGGATCGAGATCGCCCGCATCAAGGAAGAAACCAGGGCCGCACTCGACACGCTGTCGCAGGACCTGGTCGAGAAAGGGCTGGCGGTGTGGGCCGGCGCCGACAGCGGCCTGCCGGCGCGGCTTATCGTGCGCGGCCGCGCCAATCTGCTCGAAAACGTCACCGCCCAGGCCGACATCGAATTGCTGCGGCATTTGTTCGAGGACATGGAGACGCAGGACGGGCTGATCCAGCTGCTCGACCTTGCCGAGGAAGGCTCGGGCGTGCGCATTTTCATCGGCTCGGAAAACAAGCTGTTCTCGCTGTCGGGCTCGTCGCTGGTGGTTGCGCCTTATCGCGACAAGGAAGCCCGCGTCATCGGCGCGCTCGGCGTCATCGGCCCGACCCGGCTGAACTATGCCCGCATCGTGCCAATGGTCGACTATACGGCGCAGCTGATTTCCCGCATGCTGCGCTAAGGTGTTGATATTCAGGTGATGCCGGCCTGACCTGAATCTGAACACCTTGGATCCAAACCTAAGGCTGCTGAGGAGAAAAAGAATGGCGCTCGAAGAACTCAAGGCCCGGATCAGCCTGTTGCTGGAGGAGATGGTCAACCAGCCGGAAGACCAGCACGAGATCCAGGAGCAGCTGCGCGAAAAACTGCGGGAAATGCGCGCCATGGGCCTGCCGCTGCCGGCCGATCTCGTCGCACTCGAAAAACGCCTCGACGACGATTTCTACGCTGCCGGAACCTGAACCGGAAATCGGACCTTCGCTTCCTTCAACTCATCGTGGGCTGCGGAACGATCGGCGAAACCGCCCGTTCCTGTCTTCACGGCTAAATATGGGAGGGCAGGATGATCCGTTTCGCCGGTCTGGCTATTTCCGCCGCCCTGTTTGTCACCGCAACAGCATTCGCCCAGCAGGCGGACGAGCCGGTGCTGAAAGGTGCGGCCGCTTTTGGCGACTGGCGTGCCGACAGGCCAGGAGTGCGCCGTCTGATCAGGCCGAACGATCTGCCAAAACCTTACGTCACCAAATCCGCCTCGAACAGCGCCGGCCTCGCCGAAAGGCCGGCGGGTGCCAAGCCCAAGTTGCCGCCGGGCTTCTCGGCAGAGCTGATCGCGTCGGGCATCGACAATCCGCGCGTCGTGCGTGTGGCGCCGAATGGCGACCTGTTCGTCGCCGACAGCGAGGCCAACCAGGTCCGCGTCTATCGCCTGGCCGAGGGCAGCGCGAAGCCGGCGCAGGACGGCATCTTTGCCGGCAACCTCAACCAGCCCTATGGCATTGCCTTCTATCCCCCGGGCAATGACCCGCAATGGGTCTATGTCGCCAACAGCGACAGCGTCGTGCGCTTTGCCTACCGCAAGGGCGACCTGAAAGCCGCCGGCGAAGCTGAAACCATCGTCGACAACATCCCTGCCAGTCATCACTGGACGCGCGACATTGCCTTCTCGCCGGACGGCAAGACGCTCTATCTGTCGGTCGGCTCGGGATCGAACGTCGCGCAGGATATGGGCAAGGAACCGAAGGGCGGCCTCGACGCCTGGGCGAAGTCTCAGCCGCTCGGCGCCACATGGGGGTCCGAGGACGGCCGCGCCGATGTGCTGGCCTTCGACCCCAACGGCAAGAACGGTCGCATCGTCGCCACCGGGCTGCGCAACTGTTCGGGCATGACCGTGCAGCCGGCGACCGGCGCGCTGTGGTGTGTCGTCAATGAGCGCGATGGGCTCGGCGACAATGTGCCGTCCGAATATGCAACCGTGGTCAAGGACGGCGCCTTCTATGGCTGGCCCTGGTACTATATCGGCAACAACGAGGATCCGCGCAGCAAGGGCGAGCGCCCCGACCTTGCCGGTAAGGCGACCACTCCCGATGTGCTGATGCAGGCGCATTCGGCGCCGCTCAATATCGCCTTCTACGACGGGAAGACCTTTCCGGCCGAATACCAAGGCGACGCCTTCGTCGCTTTGCATGGTTCATGGAACCGCGGCAACAGGACCGGCTACAAGGTGGTGCGGTTGCTGTTCAGGGACGGCAAGCCAACCGGCGAATATGAGGATTTCATCACCGGCTTCGTCGTCTCCAACGACGAGGTCTGGGGCCGACCGGTCGGCGTTGCGGTGGCGAACGACGGCGCGCTGATCGTGACCGAGGACGGCAACGGCACCATCTGGCGCGTCACCCATGGCAACGGTCGGTCCTGACCGCAAATCCGCGCATCGGCGTGGTGCAATCGAATCCGACGCCAGGGAATTCACGCCGGGCGGACTTGTGCGGACGGTGTCACAACAGCGCCGCGCGCAAGGCCGCAACCATGATCCTCACCGGATTCCTCGCCTACAGTGCCGCTCTCGGCATCGCCGCCGCGATTCCTGGTCCCGGCATCACCGCGCTTGTCGCGCGGGCGCTCGGCTCCGGCTTTCGCACGTCGCTGGCGATGTCGTTTGGCCTGATGGTTGGCGACATCACCTATCTGACCGCCGTGGTGCTCGGTCTCGCCTTCGTCGCGCAGAGTTTCGGCATGGTTTTTCTCGCCATCAAATGGCTCGGCGTCGCCTATCTCGCCTTCCTCGGCTGGCGCTTCTGGAACAGCGGCATCACGCCCGAGACCGTCGAGGCCAGGAAAGGCAAAAGCGGGCTGCTGTCGAGCTTCGTCGCCGGCCTGACCGTCACGCTCGGCAATCCGAAGACGATGATCTTCTATCTCGCCATCACGCCGACCATCGTCGACCTGAAGACCATCACGCTGGCCGATTACGGCATTCTCGTCGCGCTGACGGTCGTCGTGCTTCTGGTGGTGCTGGTGCCATATCTGGCGCTGGCCGCCAAGGCGCGCTGGTTTCTGAAATCGCCGCGCGCGCTCAAGGCGCTGAACCGCACGGCCGCCGGCTTCATGGTCGGTGCTGCTGCGGCGATTGCCGCCCGCCAGTAGAGGGCTTTTGGCCAAAGCATTTTGCAAACAGGCTTTTTCGGGAAATGATTTTCCGGGACGAGGGCGTTTTAGACACAGGCCCCACTCGGATATTTTCGGCTGACAGCTTATGTTGCGCGGCTGAAGGCCCTATCTTGCCGGCTGCAATGCCACTGCCTGAAATTCTGGGAGCGAAACCAATGAACAAGCCCGCCACATCAGCCCGCGTGCCCGGCCGCGGCCGCGTCTACGATTCCATCACCGACACGATCGGCGACACGCCGCTGGTGCGGCTCGACAAGTTCGCTAAGGAAAAGGGCATCGTCGCCAATCTCATCGGCAAGCTCGAATTCTTCAATCCGATCGCTTCGGTCAAGGACCGTATCGGCGTGGCGATGATCGAGGCACTGGAGGCATCCGGCAAGATTTCTCCCGGCAAGACCACGCTGATCGAACCGACGTCCGGCAACACCGGCATCGCGCTTGCCTTCGCCGCTGCCGCCAAGGGCTACAAGCTGATCCTGACGATGCCGGAAACGATGTCGATCGAGCGCAGGAAAATGCTGGCGCTGCTCGGTGCCGAGCTGGTGCTGACCGAGGGCCCGAAAGGCATGAAGGGCGCTATCGCCAAGGCCGACGAACTGGCAGCGACGATCCCCAATGCGATCATTCCGCAGCAGTTCGAGAATCCGGCCAACCCGGAAATCCATCGCACGACGACGGCTGAGGAAATCTGGAACGACACGCTTGGCGAGGTCGATATCTTCGTCGCCGGCATCGGCACCGGCGGCACCATCACCGGCGTCGGCCAGGTGCTGAAGAAGCGCAAGCCTTCGGTGCATGTCGTCGCTGTCGAGCCGGAATCCTCGGCGGTTCTGTCGGGCGGCCAGCCCGGCCCGCACAAGATCCAGGGCCTCGGCGCCGGCTTCGCGCCCAAAATCCTCGACACCACGGTCTATGACGAGATCGTCAAGGTGTCGAACGAGGATTCGGTCGCCAATGCCCGCCTCGTCGCCCGCCTCGAAGGCGTGCCGGTCGGCATCTCGTCGGGCGCCGCCCTGCAGGCGGCCATCGTCGTCGGCTCGCGGCCGGAGAACAAGGGCAAGAACCTTGTGGTGATCATCCCATCCTTCGCCGAGCGCTATCTGTCGACCATCCTGTTCGAGGGATTGGGATCGTAGTCCAACGCTTCTTCGTGACCAAGCTGGCCCGCTGAAAAACCGCCCGTGGCCGCGTCAGCGGCTTGAGCGCGACACCGCTTCCGGTTCATATCGCCCCCAGCCTGCTTTGCGCGGGCCGGGGAGGTTTTCATGTACAAGCTCTACACCCGTCCGGGCAGCGGCGGCTTCGTCGTCGAGGCGGCGCTGGCGCTGGCCAACGCACCGTTCGAGCAGATCGACGTGCCGAAGACGGACCGGCCCGATCCGGCCTTCCTCGGCATCAGTCCCTTGAATCAGGTTCCGGTGCTGACCTTGCCGGACGGAAGCTCGATGACCGAATCGGCGGCGATCTGCATCCTGCTTGCCGAGCGTCACCCCAATGCCGGCCTGGCGCCGGCGATCGACGCGCCTGCCCGCGCCGACTTCCTGCGCTGGATGGCATTCATGTCGTCGGTGCTCTATCCGGCGGTACTGCGTTTCTACTACGCGTATCGATACACGGCCGATCCCGACGGCACCAAGGCGGTCAAGCAGGCGGCCGTCGCCGAGATGGATCGCGGCTTTGCCGTTCTTGATGCCGCTCTCGAAGGCCGCGACTGGCTGGTCGGCGACCAGCTGTCGCTGGCCGACATCTATCTGGCCATGCTGGTGGCGTGGCATCCCGACGTCGACAGGGCGCGCGCGACCTGGCCTGATATCGAGCGCCTGTGGTCGAAACTGCGCGAGAACCCTCTGATGAGGACGCTCAACACATCGCATGAGATGTGGCCAGGCTGAACGGACGGCCGGTGGCGAGGCTCAATTTCTGAGCACTGCCCGTTTCCCCTGCAGGAACCGGCGCACCGCCGGGTCGCGTTCGAGGCCGATCGCCCGATCATAGGCCTCGATTGCCTGTGGCACCTGACCGAGCCTGGCCAGCAGACCGGCGCGGGCTGCCCAATAGGGCTGATAGTCATCAAGCCGCTTGTCGTCGCCCAGTACATAGAGGGCCGCCAATCCGGCCACGGCGCCCTTGGCCTCGGCAATCGCCACCGCACGGTTGATCGCCACCACCGGCGATCCTGCGATCGAAAGCAGCGCGTCGTAGAGCTCGCGGATCGCCACCCAGTCGGTGCGGCCGGTCAGCCGTCGTGCCACATGTGCGGACTGCACGGCCGCCTCAAGCTGATAGCGACCAATGACGCCCATGGCCGCGGCGTGGGAAAGCAGCGCCTCCGCCTCATTGATGAGGGCGCGGTCCCATAGAAGGCAATCCTGCTCCGCCAGCGGCACGAAGTCACCTTCGGCGCTGCGCCGTGCGGCGCGGCGCGCCTCGGCAAACAGCATCAGCGACAAGAGGCCCAGCGCCTCGGGCTCCTCCGGCATCTGCGAAGCCACCAGCCGGCCAAGCCAGATGCCTTCGGTCGCCAGGTTGCGGCGCTGCGTCTCGGTGCCCGCGGGGTCGGACCAGCCTTCGGCGAAGGCGGCGTAGATCGCTTCCAGCACCGCGTCCAGCCTTTCGCCGAGTTCGGCCCGCTCCGGCACGCGGAACGGAATGCCGGCCTCACGGATACGGGTCTTGGCGCGCACCAGGCGCTGGCCCATGGTTGCCGGCGAGACCAGGAAGGCAGAGGCGATCGTCGCGGCGTCGAACCCCAGCACCGTCTGCAGGATGAGCGGCGAACGCACGCTCGATTCGATCGCCGGATGGGCGCAGGCGAACATCAGCCGCAGCCGTTCGTCGGGCAGGTCTTCGTCGGTCATGTGCGCCTCCGCCTCCTCGGCAATCAGCTTGAGATGCTCGCGGCCGGCTTCGCTGGTCAGCCGCCGCCGCACCGCATCGACACGGCGCCGCCTTGCCACCGCCAGCAGCCAGGCTTCCGGTTTCTTGGGTACGCCGGTTCGAGGCCATCGCTCCAATGCGGCAGCGAAAGCATCGGCCAGTGCATCCTCGGCGCCGGCCACGTCGCGCGTGCGCGCCGCGAGCCAGGCGACAAGCCTGCCGTAGCTTTGCCGGGCGGCGACTTCCGCCGCCGCCCGCGCGATCTCCAGGCCATTCTCCATCACATGGTCTGTTCCCAGATCGGCCGCAGCTCGACCGTGCCGGCACTGGCGGCGGGGCAGCGCGCCGCCCAGGCGATAGCGGCATCGGCGTCCTCAGCCTCGATCATGTAGAAGCCGGCGAGCTGCTCCTTGGTGTCGGCATAGGGGCCGTCGAGCACGTTGGTCTTGCCGTTGGCCATCCGCACTGAAGTGGCGGCCTGGGTCGGCTTCAGCCGGTCGCCGGCCAGCCAGGCGCCGGATTTCTTCAACGCCTCGGTATAGGCGCCATAGGCTGCGCTGATCTCGTAGGTCTTATCGGTCGGCGCGGCCGCCATGGCGGCTTCGTTGACGTAGATCAAAAGCATGTATCGCATGGTCTTCTCCCATTTTCTCGAAGGCCGCTTCGTTGCTGGCCGACCCTATGTCGGGTGGCCTAGACCGATTTCGACAAGCGCCGCGAAAAATCATTCGGCGGCGTCGGGGCGTTTCGGTCATTTCTCGGACAGGTACTCGGTCATTTCCCAGATCGGGCGCACCTCGACCGTGCCGGTGCTGGCTGCCGGACAGCGTCCACCCCATTCGATGGCCGTGTCGATGTCGGTCGCCTCGATCATGTAGAAGCCGGCAAGTTGCTCCTTGGTGTCGGCATAGGGGCCATCGAGCACGTTGGTGTTGCCGTTGGCCATCCGCACCGAGGCGGCCGTCTGGGTCGGGCGTAGCCGATCGCCGGCCAGCCATGCGCCGGATTTCTTCAACGCTTCGGTATAGGCGCCATAGGCCGCGAGGACCTGCTCGGTCTTGTCGCGCGGCGCATTCGCCGTCGCGGCCTCGTCATTGTAGATCAAAAGCATGTATCGCATGGTCTTCTCCCGTTTTGTCGAACGGCCGCTCCGTGCGGGCCGACCCTATGTCGTGCGGTCTCGGCCGATTTCGACAGGCGCTGGAAAAATCTTTCGGCCTTGGTCGCATGATGCGCAAGCCGGCGCCCACCGCGGCAGCGCTCAGCCGTTCGTCTAATGGGTGCAATTGCGGGTTGGCATTTCCCGTCTGCCGTCTAAACTCGCGCCGCTCATGCCGAGGAGGGCAGTGCGGCGCCACTATTTCAGGGAGGAAATCACGATGCTCAATTTCAGGACGAAACTTGTTGCTGTTGGCGCAATGGCGCTGTCACTCGGTTTCGGCGCGATGCCGGCAGGAGCGCAGGAATTCATCAACGTGCTGACCGGCGGCACGTCCGGTGTCTATTATCCGCTCGGCGTGGCGCTGTCGGAAATCTACGGCAAGGGCATCGAGGGCGCGCGCACCCAGGTGCAGGCGACCAAGGCTTCGGTC
Source organism: Mesorhizobium sp. Root102 (assembly GCF_001425625.1). Classification (GTDB taxonomy): domain Bacteria; phylum Pseudomonadota; class Alphaproteobacteria; order Rhizobiales; family Rhizobiaceae; genus Mesorhizobium. Next base: position 31,892 of record NZ_LMCP01000012.1, read on the forward strand.
GAAAACCTCAATCTGCTGCAGCAGGGCAAGGGCGAGATCGCCTTTGCGCTCGGCGATTCCGTCAAGATGGCCGCCGAAGGCAACACCGAGGCCGGTTTCCCCGGCAAGCTCGACAAATTGCGCGGCATCGCCGCCATCTATCCCAACTACATCCAGATCGTCGCCAGCCAGGAGTCCGGCATCAAGACGCTGGCCGACCTCAAGGGCAAGAGCCTGTCGGTCGGCGCGCCGGCCTCCGGCACCGAACTCAACGCACGCGCCATCTTCGCCGCCGCCGGGCTCAAATACGAGGATCTTGGTCGGGTCGAATACCTGCCCTTCGCCGAATCGGTCGAGCTTATCAAGAACCGCCAGCTCGACGCCACGCTGCAATCGGCCGGGCTTGGCGTCGCCTCGATCCGCGACCTCGCAACCTCCGTGCCGATCAATGTCGTTGCGGTTCCCGCCGAGGACGTCGCCAAGATCGGCTCGCCCTATCTTTCGGTGGTCATTCCCAAGGGCACCTATGAGGGCCAGAGCGAGGATGTCGCGACCGCCGCAGTCGGTAATTTCCTCATCACCCGCGCCGATGTCTCCGACGAGACCGCCTACCAGATGACCAAGCTGATGTTCGACCATCTCGACCAGCTTGCCGCGGCGCATGCCGCCGCCAAGGCGATCGATCCGGCCAAGGCACTCGACGGCATGCCGGTGCCGCTGCATCCCGGTGCTGAGCGGTATTACAAGGAGAAGGGACTCATCAAGTAAGGCGTCCCCCCTCGAGAGGAGGGTGGCCCGCAGGGCCGGGTGGGTCCTCGGTCAAGCGTTCTACCTTCTTACTTAAATCATAGGTCGAGGCTGGTCAGGCCGCACACTGCCGCAACGACCCCACCCGTCCATCCGCCTTCGGCGGCCGTCCACCATCCCCTCAAGGGGGAGGGGAACCAGCGCCAGGAACCGCCAATGACCGCTACTAAACCCGTCGAAGAGCAGGTCGAAGGCCTCCCGCCGGGCTTCGGCGACGGCATCGCCGGCAAGGCTGCCTTTCTCATCGCCGTCGCCTTTTCCGTGTTCCAGATCTATGTCGCCGCCTATGGCAGCATTCCGAGCCAGGTGGTTCGGGCCATGCATGTCGGCTTCCTGCTGCTGCTCGGCTTCGGCCTGATCGCCAATTTGCGCGCCAAAAGCATGCCGGCGAAAGCCGCGTTCTGGACGCTCGGTGTGCTCGGCTTCGGCACCGGCCTGTACAATTGGGTTTTCTATGCCGATCTCATCCGGCGCTCCGGCTTCCTGACGACGCCGGACCTGATCGTCGGCGCGGTTCTGGTGGTGCTGGTCTTCGAGGCGGCGCGGCGGCTGATGGGCCTGCCGCTGGCGGTCATCGCCCTCCTCTTCCTCGCCTACTGCTTCGTCGGCAACCATCTGCCGCCGCCGTTCATCCATCGCGGCTATGATTTCGCCCAACTCGTCGACACCTTCGCCTACGGCACCGAAGGCATATACGGCACGCCGATCTATGTCTCGGCCGCCTATATCTTCATCTTCGTCGTCTTCGCCGCCTTTCTCGAACGCGCCGGCATGATCGCGCTGTTCAACGATTTCGCGCTTGGCCTTGTCGGCACATGGCGAGGCGGCCCGGCACAGGTCTGCGTGCTGTCGTCGGCGCTGATGGGCACCATTTCCGGCTCGGGCGTGGCCAATGTGGTGGCCAGCGGGCAGTTCACCATCCCGCTGATGAAGCGCTTCGGCTTCCGCTCGGCTTTCGCCGGCGCCGTCGAGGCGACGTCCTCGATGGGCGGCCAGATCATGCCGCCGGTGATGGGCGCGGTCGCCTTCATCATGGCCGAGACGCTGAACGTGCCTTATGCCGACGTGGTCAAGGCGGCGATCATCCCGGCGCTGCTCTATTTCGGAGCCTGCTTCTGGCAAGTGCATCTGGAAGCCGGCAAGGCCGGGCTCACCGGCATGGCCAAGGCGGACCTGCCCAACCCGTGGGACGCGGTGCGGCAACACTGGCCGCTGGTGCTGCCACTGGCAGCCCTGATCTACCTGCTGTTTGCCGGCTATACGCCGATCTTCGCCGGCACGATGGGCCTGGCGCTGACCATCGTGCTCATCCTCGGCACACCACTGGCGGCGGCGATCGGGCCGCTCGCCTTCCGCGTCGTCTTCTGGCTGGCGCTCGGATTTGCCGCTGCTTCGTTCATGAAGTTCGGCGTCAACCTCCTCGGCCTGGTCATCGTCGCACTGGTTGTCGCTTGCTTCACCTTCAAGGGCGGCCGCGAAACGCTGCGTATCTGCGTCGACTCGCTTGCCGAAGGCGCCAAGAACGCGCTGCCGGTCGGCATCGCCTGCGCCATCGTCGGCATCGTCATCGGCACGCTGACGCTGACCGGCATCGCCTCGACCTTCATCGGCTGGATCATCTCGATCGGCGAAGACAATCTGTTCCTGTCGCTGGTGCTGACCATGCTCACCTGCCTGGTGCTCGGCATGGGCATCCCGACCATTCCCAACTACATCATCACCTCGTCGCTGGCCGGGCCGGCGCTGCTGTCGCTCGGCGTGCCGCTGCTGGTCAGCCACATGTTCGTCTTCTATTTCGGCATCATGGCCGATTTGACGCCACCGGTGGCGCTGGCCGCGTTTGCCGCCGCGCCGATGGCCAAGGAAAGCGGCCTCAAGATCGGCATCCAGGCGACCAAGCTCGCCATTGCGGGCTTCGTCGTGCCGTTCATGGCGGTCTACACCCCGGCGCTGATGTTGCAGGACGCCGGGCCGATCGCCGCCCAGTTCGGCTATCCCGTCGAGGTCGCCTACATCGTCGCCAAGGCGTGCATGGGCATCGTGCTGTGGGGTGCCGCCGCCGTCGGCTTCCTTGTCAGGCGCATGGCATGGTGGGAGCGACTCGTCGCCTTCGCCGCCGGCGTGCTCTTGGTCGCCGCGGTGCCGCTCACCGACGAGGCCGGCTGGGCGCTGTCGCTTGCCTGGATCGGCTGGCATTGCTGGCGAGCGCGGCCGGCCACTGCATGAGCCTGTGCATCCTGGCCGCCGGCAAGACGGTGACGCTGACGGTTGCCGCCTTCACCCTATCGTGGACGCATTCGGTGGAACGGACGCGCTGGGAAGAGGACTGGAAGGTGATGCCTTCCGGCCTGCAGGTGATCGAAGCCCGGATCAAGGGGTCGGGCGCCGGCATGGAGCCGCCGGAAGGCGCGATGCTGCGCGACGGCTGGTGGATCTACGCGCCTGATGTCGGCCCGCAGCGGCGCGTCGTGCTCGCCGCCTCCGGCGCCACCGGCGACGGCTGGACGCTGTGTTCGGTTCAGGGCTGCCGTGAACTGGGCAAGGCGGCCGGTAGCTCCATTGTGCTGGAGCCATGCGGGTTGGATGGCACGAGCCAGCCGCGATAGCACACGATCAAGTTGGTGAGCGGATGGGAAATCTCGACATGGAAGCGGGCATCCCCAGCAGGCGCCCTGAGTGGCCTCGTCCTTCGAACTGGCGGCTGGATAAACTGTGCGTGCCGAATGTCCGCGTCCAGGTTTCTTCCGCCTTGTCGGCGTCGAATCCCGCTGCTCCCCCAGAGCTCCGCTTTCTAGCCAAGGAACCGCTCCCGCAGTTCGGCGGAAGGGACCTCGCAACTGTCCTTCCTGCCGAACAGCGCGTAGCGGTTTTTAGCAATGCGATCGTAGAGCCAGTCGCGCAGCGGGCGCGGCAGCAACATCAGAGCCTTCGTCGCCCGCCACTGCCAGCCGAGTTCCGACATGACGGCGACAAAACTGTCGAGCCGCGTGAAAGCGACGCCATCGATCGGGACGAGATTGGTTTCATAGCTGTCCGGGCGCAGCCCGTGCTTCCTGAACAGCGCTTCGCCGAATGGCGACTGCGCGGTGGCGAAGCGGAAGCGGCTTTGGCGGTCGAGCCTGACCACCATGCGCACGAAGCCGGAGCACAGCACGCAGACGCCATCGAAGACGATTAGCGGATGGCGTGCATCGAAGGATGTTTCGGAGGGACGGCTTGGCTGGGGAAGGTCGGTCACGCTGGCCTCGGCTGCTTGTGCCCTTAGGACACTAAGCCAGCCGAAGGCGGTATCAAAGCCGTGGCGATGTCGCACGCCGCCTGTCGGCAAGAGCGGGACGCTCGGCGCGATAGGTGGTGGCGCGGGACTCCGCGGCCGGCCTGCAGATCCGGCTGTCGTGGCGATTTTCGAATGCCATGATCAGTGCGCGCTCACACCGAGCGAGTTGCCTCGACGGGCGCAAGCCGGGCCGGGGCCGCGCATGTAATAGCGCTCGGGCCGATAGGTCGGCGCAACGAATTCGCGGATGGCGGCGGCATAGCCGATGAGGTGCGCGAGGAAGTTCATTACCTTGTCCCTGTCCCGATTTTCGGATGTCCCTTCCGAATTGCGGTCATCATAGCGTCGAGGCGTGAATAGTCGGTGAACGTGATGTTAATATCTGGTCGAAAATGCCTCGCTTCGTGGCCGGAATGCGGCTGATTCGGGGTCTTTCCGTGCAGTTGGTCGGCATTGCGCCCAATGTGACTTTTGCATCACATATGTTTCGTTTGAATGTCGCCTGCGTGCGGTTCTGTTTCAACTTTTGCCGCGCCCGTGAAATTTCCGTGCCGGCGGCCAGAACGCCTCGGGGGCGCTTGGCATCGGGATCAATGCTGGAGCACGGAACTGGAGCGGGCTCTGTCCGTTCTCACCTTCATCTGTTTCTGGAAGGGAAGATATCATGGCGCCGCGTCCTGCCTGGAAGGGTTATTTGAAGCTGTCGCTGGTCACCTGCGCCGTCGAGCTGACCAATGTCGTAACCCACACCGAGAAGGTTTCGTTCCGGGTGCTGAACCGCAAGACCGGCAACACGGTGAAACGCATCTATGTCGATTCCGAAACCGGCAAGCCGCTCGGTGACGGCGACGAGATCAAGGGCTACGAAGTCAGCGACGGCGATTTCGTCCATATCGAGGAAGACGAGATCGAGGCGGTGCAGATCGAGTCCTCGCACACGTTGGCGCTCGACGGGTTCGTCGACAAAGCCTCTATCCAGCAAATCTACCTCGACACGCCCTATTATGTGGCGCCGGCCGACAAGGTGTCGGAGGAGGCGTTTGCCGTCATTCGCGATGCGATGGCGGGCAAGAAGATGGCCGGGCTGGCCCGCATCGTGCTCTACAGCCGCGAACGCCCGGTGGTCATCGAACCGCTGGGCAAGGGCATGGTGCTGACGACGCTGCGCTACGACAACACGGTGCGCCAGCCGGACACGGTGTTCGGCGACATCAAGGCGGTGAAGACCGACCAGGAGATGACCGATCTGGCCGAACTGATCATCGACAAGAAGAAGGCCAAGTTCGACCCCTCGAAGTTCGATGACAAATACGAGGATGCACTGCTGGAGCTGATCCGTGCCAAGAAGGCCGGCAAGAAGGCGCCCACGGCCAAGGCGGCGCCCAAGCCTTCCAATGTCGTCAATCTGTTCGATGCGCTGAAGAAGAGCCTGTCGTCGGATAGCGGCTCAACGAAGGCTTCATCGGCGAAAGCCCGAAGCGCCAGGCCGAAAGCCGGCGCGCCCAAGCGCAAATCGGCCTGAGGACATCAGGGATGGCAAGCCTCGAACAATATCACGCCAAGCGCGATTTCAAGAAGACCGCCGAGCCGGCCGGCAAGGTTTCTCGCGACAAGAAAGCCAAGGCCGGCGGTATCTTCGTCATCCACAAGCATGCGGCGACGCGGTTGCATTACGATCTGCGGCTTGAGCATGACGGCGTGCTGTGGAGCTGGGCGGTGACGCGCGGCCCGAGCCTCGACCCGCATGAGAAGCGGCTTGCCGTGCATGTCGAGGACCACCCGATCGACTATGCGCCGTTCGAGGGCACCATCCCCAAGGGCGAATATGGCGGCGGTTCGGTCATCGTCTGGGACGAGGGCACCTGGACACCCGAGATCGATCCCGCCAAGGCGATGAAAAAAGGCCATATCAGCTTCGAGCTGAAAGGCCACAAGCTGCACGGTCTCTGGCATCTGGTCAGGCTGAAGCCGCGCGCGGGTGAAAAACGCGACAACTGGCTGCTGATCAAGTCCGACGATGCCGCCGCGCGGCCGGGGGAGGACATTCTCAAGGAAGCGCCGGAATCGGTGAAGTCGGGCCTGACGATCGAGGAGGTCGGCGAGGGCAAGACGGCCAAGGGCGACAAGCCAAAAGTATGGCATTCCAACAAACCGGCCGCCGCCAAGGCGAAGGCCGGCAAGCGCCTCGACTTTGTCGAACCGCAGCTCGCCACGCTGGAGCGGGAAGCCCCGTCGGGCAAGGATTGGCTGCACGAGGTGAAGTTCGACGGCTATCGCATGCAGGCACAGATCGCCGGCACCGAGGTGCGGCTGCTGACCCGCACCGGCCTCGACTGGACGGAGAAATTCGGCGGCGAGATCGTCGCGGAACTGGCCGGACTGAAGTGCAGCGATGCCATCATCGACGGCGAGATCGTCGTGCTGGCCGACAGCGGGGTGTCTTCCTTCTCGCTGCTGCAGCAGGATCTGTCTGCCAATCGAACCAACCGCTTCATCTACTATGTCTTCGACCTCATGCACCTCGACGGGAAGGATTTGCGCCGCGAGCCATTGGTCGAGCGCAAGCAGGCGTTGCAGGACTTGCTCGGCAAGCAGCCGGAGAATGCGGCCGTCCGTTTCAGCGACCACTTTTTCGAGCCTGGTAAGATCATGCTGGAGCATGCCTGCCGCATGGGGCTGGAAGGTGTCGTCTCCAAGCGCGCCGATGCGCCCTATCGCAGCGGCCGCGGCCCCACCTGGGTGAAGTCGAAATGCACGGCGCGGCAGGAATTCGTCATCGGCGGCTATCTGCCGTCGGAGAAGACCGGGCGCGGACTGCGTTCGCTGCTGGTCGGCTATTTTGAAGGCGGCAAGCTGCGCTATGCGGGGCGCGTCGGCACCGGCTTCTCGGTCAAGGGCGCAACCGATCTCAAGAAGAAACTCGATGCGCTGAAGGCAATCTCATCGCCCTTCGACACTACCGTGCCGAAGGGCAAAGGCCTGGTCTGGGTCAAGCCGGAACTTGTCGGCGAAGTGGAGTTTCGCAGCTGGACGTCGGACCGTATAATACGCCACGCCTCGTTCCAGGGATTGCGCGAGGACAAGCCGGCGGAGGAAGTCGTGCAGGAAAAGCCCAAGGCGCCGACGGCAGCGACAGGCAAGGCGAAGCCAGCGGCCAGCAGCGCCGCCAAGACTGCCGGGTCGATGACGACCACGGTAAAACTCTCCCACCCCGACAAGCTGTTGTGGCCGGACGAAAAAATATCCAAGCAGGGCCTGCTCGACCACTACGCGCAGGTCTGGCCGCGCATGGAAGAGTTCGTCGTCAACCGGCCACTCAGCCTGGTGCGGGCGCCGGACGGTGTCGGCGGGCCGCGCTTCTTCCAGAAACACGCCTCGGCCGGCATGAGCGACAAGATCGCCCGCATGAAAGACCCGACCGACGGCGAGGAGATCCTGTTCATCCGGGATTTCGACGGTGTTGCAGCACTGGTCCAGTACGGCGTGGTCGAGATCCACATCTGGGGCTGTACCGTCGAGAAGCTTGAACAGCCGGACCAGATCATCTTCGATCTCGACCCCGATGAAGGCGTCGACGTCAAAGCGGTGCGCGAGGCGGCACTCGACATCAGGGGCAAGCTCGACGAGCTGTCGCTGCCGAATTTCGTCAAGACCTCAGGCGGCAAGGGTTTTCATGTGCTGGTGCCGCTGAAGCCATCGGCGGATTGGGAGGCGGTGAAGACCTTCGCCCATGATTTCGCCAAAGCGCTCGAACAAGGCGCTCCGGATCGCTACACGGCGACGCTGTCGAAGAAGGCGCGCACGGGAAAGATCTTCGTCGACTACCTGCGCAATGGCAGGGGCTCGACGACGGTCGCGCCCTATTCGTCACGCGCCAAGAAGGGCGCCACCGTGTCGATGCCGGTGACCTGGGCGGAGATCGAGGCCGGCCTGGCGCCGAACGCTTTCCCGATCGGCGACAAGACGACGCTGAAGCAACTGGCGCAGGCAGATCCTTGGGCGGATTTCTTCAGGCAGGGGAAGGTGCTGAAGCGGGGCTAGGGCTTCCTCTCAAGCCAAAAACACCCTCTCAAACGCTTGCTTGCCCGGCGGCGAGAAAATGACCGCGCGGCTGTCCGTCTCGCGGCGCGCCCATTTCTCGGCAAGGATCTTGTCGAGGATGGCGGCGCCCAGCGTGCCGGCGAGGTGCGAGCGGCGCACGCTCCAGTCGAGGCAGGCGCGGCAGACCGGCCGGCGCGGCCTGGTGTAGAGATCGATGCCGATGGCAGCGAAATGCGAAGCGGCCGATGGCCCGAGCCTGATCTCCTGTTCGTCGCGGACCAACACGTTTTTATCGACGAGGCGATCGAGCATCGCCACCGCCTGCTCGCCGGCGAGGTGATCGTAGCAGACGCGCGCCACGCGCATCGCTCCGTCGCGCGGGCCCGGCCGCACGCGCTTTGGCCCAACGGCTTCCGCGACACCGGTGATGGCTTCGATCATGCCCGCCACCTGTGGGCCGGCGAGGCCGTAATAGCGATGGCGGCCCTGGCTCGCCACCGTCAACAGCCCGCCTTCCATCAGTTTGCCCAGATGCGAGCTGGCTGTCGGCAGCGAGACGCCGGCCTCGAGCGCCAGTTCGCTCGCCGTCAGCGCCGTGCCGCCCATCAGGGCATTCAGCATGTTTGCCCGCGCCGGGTCGCCGACCAGGCTGGCGATGCGGGCGATGTCGGGTCCTTCGCGCATAGTTCGTTCCTCATCGAAGCATCCCTGTCAGATAACCACTATTCTCCGATCGGATCAAGGAGACGACGATGACCGCACGAACCGCTTTCCCCTCGGCACCGCAGCCCAGCCGCCAATCGTTCCCGTTCGTCACCTGGCTTCGCTCGCGGCTCAAGGCCCGCTGGTATGACCGCCATTTGCAGCGTCTCGACCTTGCCGAGGTCGACGACCATCTGCTGCGCGACCTTGGCCTGACTCGGCAAGACGTGCGCCACGAATGCGCGAAATCCTTCTGGCAGGAATGACCCGCAAAGGAATTGCCTAGCAGACCAGGCGGCACGACGTTTCGACGCCGCTCGAACTATCGACGCGGAAACCCAAGGAGACCATCATGACCATCACCTGCTTCATCCGCTACGAGATCGACCCGTTCGGCAAGGCGGCCTTCGAGGAGTACGCCCGCAACTGGGGCCAGGCCATTCCGCGCTGCGGCGCCGATTTGATCGGCTACTACGCCCCGCATGAGGGCTCGGCAACGACCGCCTATGCCGCCTACAACATCGACAGCCTGGCGGCCTACGAAGCCTATCGCGCCCGGCTTGCCACCGATCCCGCCGGCAAGGCAAACTACGAGTTTGCCAAGCGTGAAAGATTCATCCTGAAGGAGGACCGCATGTTCCTGAAACACGTCTCGGGACCGCACGCGAAACTGGTGCTGCCGTGATCGCCGTCATCTTCGAGGTCGAGCCGGCGGCGGGCAGGCGCGACGCCTATCTGAGCATCGCCGCCGACTTGCGTCCTCTGCTCGACGGCATCGACGGCTTTCTCTCCATCGAGCGTTTCCAGAGCCTGGTCGATTCGAATCGCATCCTGTCCTTGTCGTTCTGGCGCGACGAGGAAGCGGTGAAGGCCTGGCGCAACACCGAAGAACACCGGCAGGCGCAGAAGGCCGGCCGTGGCGGTATCTTTGCCGGCTACCGACTGCGCATCGCCCATGTCGTGCGTGATTATGGGCTGACGGAGAGGGACGAAGCGCCGCAGGACAGTCGGGCGGTGAATGGGTGAGTGAGGCTACTCACGCATTCCCGATCAGCACACCGGCCGCGAACACCAGGGCGCCGCCCAGAACCACCTGGAAGGCGGCACGCAGGAAGGGCGTCTGCATGTAGCGGTTCTGGACGAAGGCAATCGTCCACAGTTCGAAGAACACCACAACCGCAGCGACGGCTGTCGCCGTCCAGAAATGCGGGATGAGATAGGGCAATGCATGGCCAAGGCCGCCCGCCGACGTCATGACGCCGGTGGTGATGCCGCGTTTTATCGGCGAACCACGGCCCGATAGCTTGCCGTCGTCGGAAGCCACTTCGGTGAAGCCCATCGAGATGCCGGCGCCGATCGAGGCGGCAAGCCCGACCAGAAAGGTCTGCCAGGTGTCATGCGTGGCAAACGCCGCGGCGAAGATCGGCGCCAGCGTCGACACCGATCCGTCCATCAATCCTGCAAGCCCCGGCTGCACATAGGTGAGGATGAACTGGCGCTGCTCGGCAGCGGCCTCTTCGTCCTTCACTTCGCCCGGCACGTGCTTTTGCTCCAGGCGCTGCGCCAGCGTCTCGTGCCCCTGCTCGGCCAGCGCCAGATCGTCGAGCAGTTTTCTGGTCGAGGCATCCGTGGTGCGCTTGGCGGCCTCGACATAGAACAGATAGGCCTGCCGCTCCATCGCCTCGGCCTGGCTGCGCACGTGCTCGATGCCAAGGGGTCTCACCAGCCAGTCGGGCTTGCGCTCGTAGTAACCCTTCACATGTTCGCGCCGGATCAGCGGGATGCGCTCGCCGAACCGATTTCGGAAAAGCTCGATCAGCGCATCGCGATGGCCATCCTCTTCCTCGGCCATCTCCTCGAACACTTTTGCCGATTGCGGGAAGGTGTCCGCCAGCCCGTCGGCATAGGCCCGGTAGATGCGTCCGTCATCCTCCTCGGACGAAATGGCCAGCGCCAGGATCTCCTGTTCGGACAGCGATTCGAAGGGACGGCGGCCGAAGCCGAAAACACGGGAAAGCATGAGGAATTCACCCTAGTTTAGAATAGTTCTAAACTAGGGTTTTGAACGCCTTTGGTCAATTGCGCGCTTGGGTCGCGGTCAAGAATTGTGGAAGCCCCGTGCGCACGGCGGCCCTTCATTATCAGTGAATGTTCACCTATATAGCTGAGCTCGAGCCAAGTACAAGGAGTCATGAGATGACAGCAAAACAGCCTCCGCACCCCTATGATCCCAAGCCCGTTCTCGATCTCATCGCCAGCATCGAGGCCGATTTGCAGCGCCTGAAAGGCCTGGTCGAGCAGCAGGTCGAGAAATTCGACCCCGCCAATCCGCACAACAAGGCGCCGGACGGCAAATTGACGGAGGAAGGCGTCGAGTGCTGCTACCGCATGTTCGACGAGGGCAAGTCGCGCTATTCGGTCGCCCAGCAGATGAAGATCTCCTTTGCCGCCGCCAGCCACCGGTTCAACAACTGGCGCAAGCTGGGTGGGACCAAGAGGCAGAGGACGCTGTTGGGGTGAGAACCCGGTTCGCGCAGGCGAATTGAAAGTTCCGGGGGACCTTTCAAGGACTCGAACCGGGGACGTGCCGGCAGCGTGCCCCCGGTTGGCGCACTCGAGCGTAGTGCGGAAATCGCGGCGATGGCCGGCAGTCCAGAGGGGGGGTGTGCAGCCGTGGCGTTGGCGGCCGCCCCGCCAAACTTTGTAACGGTCACATTTTTTCATTGGTGCGCCGCATCTGTTTGCGGGCATCATGGAAAGACCCCTGCCCACTGGACCTCACATGACCGCAACCACCCCTCCCGGCATCGCCGACATCCATGCCGCCGCCGCGCGTCTCTCCGGCCTGATCGTCGAAACCCCCTTGATCGAATCGCAAGAACTGAACAAGCGCTTCGGTGCTCGCATCCTGTTCAAGCCGGAAACGCTGCAGCGCACCGGTTCGTTCAAGTTTCGTGGCGCCTACAACAAGCTGTCGTCGCTCAGTGAAGAAGAACGCAGCCGAGGCGTCGTCGCCTTCTCGTCGGGAAATCATGCGCAAGGCGTCGCGGCGTCGGCGGCGATGTTCGGCGTCAAGGCGGTCATCGCCATGCCCGCCGATGCGCCGGCGATGAAGATCGCCAATGTCCGCAAGATGGGGGCTGACGTGGTACCGTTCGACCGTTTTCGCGACGACCGCATGACCGTGATCCGTCCTTACATGGAGAGAGGCATGGTGCTGGTTCCGCCCTTCGACGACCCAGCCATCATCGCCGGCCAGGGCACGATCGGCCTCGAATTGATGCGCCAGGCAAAAGCGCTTGGCGTCAGCCTCGACGCGATCGTCATTCCCTGCGGCGGCGGCGGCCTGACCAGCGGCATCTCGGTTGCGGTCAAGGACGCCTCGCCCGACACCGCGGTCTGGGCGGTGGAGCCAGAGCATTTCGACGACACCCGCCGTTCGCTGGCCGCGGGAGCCAGGGTTTCGAACGAGCCCGGCCATGCCTCGATCTGCGACGCGATCCTGACCGCCGAGCCCGGCCTGATCACTTTCGAGATCAACCGCAGGAACCTTGCCGGTGCCATTGCCGTCTCCGACAAGGCGACGGCAATGGCGATGCGCGACGCCATGGCCTATCTCAAGCTGGTGGTCGAGCCCGGCGGCTGCGTCGCGCTGGCGGCACTGTCATCGGGCGAGATCGAACTGTCGGGCAAATGCGTTGCCGTAGTGCTGTCCGGCGGCAATGTCGATTTCGGCACCTATGCCGAGATCATGGCGGCGTAGGGTAGCGAAAGGTCCGATCACGAAGTCGATGTCCGAGGAGATCCGGCATGGGAGACCAGGAGACAAGAGCGGCTCTGGATCGCCACTGGGCCGCCTCGGATGCCAGCGACTTCGAGGCGGAACATCGGATCTACCGGGAGGACGCAGTGCTCGACTATCCGCAATCGGGCGAGCGCATAAGCGGGCGGCGAAACATCCAGTCGTCCCGCGCCGCGCAGCCCAATCAAAAGCGCTTCACGGTGCGGCGGATCGTCGGGGCTGGCGATCTCTGGGTCACTGAATTTGTCCTCGCCTATGACGGGCGGCCGTCCTACACCGTGAGCATCATGGAGTTCCTCGATGGCAAGGTCGCCCGCGAGACCCAGTATTTCGCCGATCCGTTCGAGCCAGGACCTTCGCGCGCGCAATGGGTCGAGCGGATGCCGTGAACCCTGGCCGCGCTGAGGATGGTCATGTATCGCCCGCTCACGCGCTCCGAACTGCCAGATGACACGGCATCGCTGGCCCGCACCCTCATCGGCAAGCTCGTGGTGCGCGAGCTGCCTGAAGGCATTGCCAGCGGCCGCATCGTCGAGACCGAGGCCTATGTGGCCGGCGACGCCGCCGGGCACGGCTACAGGGGGATGACCCCGCGCAACCGTTCGCTGTTTCTCGATCGAGGGCACGCCTACGTCTATCTCGCCTACGGCATCTCCTACATGCTCAACGTCTCTAGCGAGATGCCGGGGATTGGAACCGGTGTGCTGATCAGGGCGCTCGAGCCACTTGAAGGCATCGCGATCATGCGGCTCAATCGCGGCATCGAGCGCCTGCGCGACCTGGCGCGGGGGCCGGGAAGGCTCGCCCAGGCGTTGCGGATCGATCGTTCGCTCGACGGGCTCGACCTTTGCCGCGAAGGCTCGCTGTGGCTCGCACGCGATGCCCATGAGCCCGGCGAAATCGGGCAGAGCGTCAGGATCGGCATCTCGAAGGATGCGAGCCGGCTGCTGCGATTTTATGTCAGGAAGAGCCCGTTCGTCAGCGGTCCAGCTTCGCTCAACCGTTGAGAGCTCGTCAGCCACAATGGCGATGCACGATGCTCAGGCCAATTTCAGGCTGGCCAGCGCGACGCAGACGGGTACGGCTCTATTGCAAAACGGGCAAGTGCGCGTAGTTTCGTTCGCGTGAAACATGAGTACATCATGAGCCTTTCGATCTATCACGCCACGAAACAAAAATTGCTCACTCACGGAGTGAAAAACACAGAGGATGGCAACCTTACTCTTACTGATAAGAGGCTATTCCTGCTGTTCGTTAGACTCGAAAGAGCGCGACGGTCGAAATGCTTTGAAGCCGTTCAGGCGGCGGTTTGTGCCATTGAGACTTATGCAAAATCTATTGGAAAACGGCAGGTAGCAATTTTCGCCTATATGTATATGCGTTTCTCTGACGGAACCCCCAAAATGACCCACCTCGACGAGACCTTGGAGGGTGGAGGCGTGAGAAAAATAAAGGAATATAGACGACCGGTCACCGACGAAGAGATTACCATCGCTGCATGGGCACGTGTCAAATTCGACCGATATGAAAATAGTTTCTTTCGCGCGTTGTATAGCAATCGGCGGTAAGGCGACCGAATAAACAGGCCCGGCGCCTAATCCAGCGTCCGCCTGAACCGCACCAGCGCGACGCCGGCAAACAACGCCACGAACACCACCAGCCAGCCGATCTCCGTTGCCACCGCCGGCAGTTCGGCGCCCTTCAGCATCACCGCGCGGATGATGCGCAGGAAGTGCGTCAGCGGCAGGATCTCGCCGAAGACCTGCGCCCAGTCCGGCATGCCGCGATAGGGGAACATGAAGCCGGACAGCATGATCGACGGCAGGAAGAAGAAGAAGGTGAGCTGCAGCGCCTGCATCTGCGTGCGAGCGATGGTCGAGATCGTGTAGCCGAGCAGCACCAGCGCCAGCACGAAGATCAGCACGGCGGTCAAGAGCAGCGACATCGATCCGGTAAAGGGGATGGCGAACAGAAGCTTGGCCGCCGCCAGCACCACCACCACCTGCACGCCGCCGACCGCCAGATAGGGCAGGACCTTGCCGAGCATGATCTCGAGCGGGCTCGACGGCATCGCCAAAAGGTTTTCCATCGTGCCGCGTTCGGTCTCGCGTGTCAGCGCGATCGAAGTCATCATCACCATCGTCATCTGCAGGATGACGCCGAGCAGGCCGGGCACGATGTTGTATTGCGAGATGCCTTCGGGATTGTAGCGCCGATGCACCACCACTTCGAGCTGGCCCTTGGCAGCTTCGGCAGCGGCCTCCTGCATGCCGCGCGCCCGAAGCAGCGCCTGGCTGGCGACGGTGCTCAGCGTCGAGATGGCGCCGCTGGCGACGGCCGGGTCGGTGGCGTCGGCCTCGATCAGGATCTGCGGGCTGTCGCCCCGCTCGACCCGCCGGGCGAAATCGGCGGGGATGGTGACGACGAAGGCGACATCGCCGCGCGACATCAGGAACTCCGCATCGGCAGCACTTTGCGAGACATGGTCGAAGCGGTAGTAGCCGGTGGTCTGCAGCGCCGAGACCATGGCGCGCGTATAGGGGTCGCTGCTGGTCGCCACGAGTGCTGCCGGCAGGCTTTTCGGATCGTTGTTGATGGCGTAGCCGAACAGCACCAGCTGCATCAGCGGCACGCCCAGCATCATGGCGAAGGTGATGCGGTCGCGCCGCATCTGGATGAATTCCTTGATCAGCAGGGCGCCAAGCCGGGCGAAGGAAAAGACGCTGTTCATGCCATGTTGTCCTTCGAACCAGACATGAACTGGATGAAGACGTCCTCGAGGCTGGTTTCGCCGGGCGTCACCGTCACGCCCTTGTGCTCTTTCTCGACATCGGCGAGTGCCGCCTCAAGCTTCTTCCTGTCGGAGCCGACGACATGCAGCGTCGCGCCGAACGGCGCCACCTGGTCGACGCCAGGGCGGCCGTGAAGCTCCGCAGCGACCCGATCTAGGTGCGGGCCCTGCACGACGAACGTGGTCAGACCAGCATTCTTGACCACTTCGGCGACGGTGCCGGTGGCCAGCATCTTGCCGTAGGAGATGTAGCTGATGCGGTGGCAGCGCTCGGCCTCGTCCATGTAGTGAGTGGAGACCAGCACGGTCAGCCCACCGCTGGCAAGGCGATGGATCTCGTCCCAGAACTCGCGCCGCGCCTTCGGATCGACACCGGCCGTCGGCTCGTCGAGCAGCAGCAATTTCGGCTTGTGCATGATGCAGGCGGCCAGCGCCAGCCGCTGCTTCCAGCCGCCCGACAAGGTGCCGGCCAGCTGGTTGCGGCGCGTGGTCAGGCCGAGGTCTTCAAGCGTCCCGGCGACATATTCTTCGACCGGCTTCAGCCGGTAGAGCCGCGCCACGAATTCGAGGTTCTCGCCGATCGTCAGATCCTCGTAGAACGAGAATTTCTGCGTCATGTAGCCGACTTCGCGCTTGATGCGCAGGCTGTCGGTGCGGATGTTGAAGCCGAGCACCGTGCCTTCGCCCTCGTCGGGCGTCAGCAGGCCGCACATGATGCGGATGGTGGTGGTCTTGCCCGAACCGTTGGGCCCGAGAAAGCCGACGATCTCGCCTTCCGCGACCGTCATCGTCACATGGTCGACGACGGTCTTGTCGCCAAAACGCTTGACCAGGCCATGGACGTCGACGACGTTCATTTTGCGCTGCCCGCCAGATCGACATCGACGATCTGGCCCGGCTGCAGCGGGCCGGCATCGCCCTCCGGCCGTGCCTCGACCAGGTAGACCAGCTTCTGTCGGTTCTCGAGGGAATAGATCACCGGTGGTGTGAACTCGGGATCGGGCGAGACGTAGCTGACGCGCGCCTTCACATCCGGCCCGCAGCCGTCGCAATGGACGCCGAGCAAGGTGCCGACCTTGACCGAGGAGAAGGCGCTCTCTGGAATGTAGACGCTGAGCTTCACCGCGCCGTCGGGCAGGATCGAAATGACCGGCGCGGTCGGACCCGCGGTGTCGCCCGGATTGCGGATGACGTCGTTGACGCGGCCTGGCGAGGGTGCTGCCAGCACCCGCTTCGACAACCGCCACTGCGCCTGCTCCAGCGTCGCTTGCGCCTGCTTGACCTGGTTGTCGGCGGCCTTGATGGTCTCCGGCCGTGCCGGCAGGCCGCCGACGGCGAGATTGGCGGTGGCCTGGCCGACCTGCGCGTTTGCGGTTTCCAGTGTGGCCGACGCGGTGTCGAAATCAGCCTGCGTGCCGGCGCCGCGCTTGAACAGATCGGCGGCGCGGTCGAATTTGCGCTTGGCGTCGGCGGCCTGGGCGCTGGCCATGTCGACCTCGGCCTTCAGCACGGCGATCTCTTCCGGCCGCTTGCCGATCTGCAGGTCGGCCAATTGCGCCTGCGCCTGGGCAAGGCCGGCCTGCGCCTGCGCCACCGCGATTTTTGCGTCGGCACTTTCCAGCGTCACCACGGTCATGCCGGGCACCACGCGGTCGCCGCGCTTCACCGCGACGGTCTCGACCTGCGCCACCTCGATCGGCGCCAGCAGCACATAGTCGCCTTCGACATAGCCGACGGCCAGCGGGG
Organism: Mesorhizobium sp. Root102; assembly: GCF_001425625.1. Lineage (GTDB taxonomy): Bacteria > Pseudomonadota > Alphaproteobacteria > Rhizobiales > Rhizobiaceae > Mesorhizobium. The sequence continues at coordinate 49,037 of NZ_LMCP01000012.1, forward strand.
CAGCCGGGGCACAGGCGCTGAAAAGCTGCGCGGCGAGCGGCAGCGAACACAGAAAGCTCATGGTCTTTGCCCCTTTATCCTTGCCCCTTTTCTGGAAGCCAATATGGCCTCGAGATTGCCCGATGTGGCCGCCACCACCTTGGCCGCCTCGGCCGCGCCGATGTCGTTCCAGCCCATGCGGCGCATCACCGCCTCGCGGCCGATGCGGAAATAGATGACCTGGCCGATCAGCGTGAACACGGTGAGCCTTGTGGCCTCACTTTCGGCCGGCTCGCCGGTCGCCTGTTCCCAGAGTTGGCACAGCCGGCGATGCGTCGGCTCGAAGACACCGTCATAGATGCGGTCGAGGGCTGCCGTCGGATGGGAAAGCTCGCGCAATACGAACTGCACGATCTCGCCGGCCTGCGGGCTTGCCACGACAAAGCCGACCATCCGCTCCAGCGCCGCGAACAACTGCGCTTGCGCCCCCTCCGGACCGCCCGGTATCGGCGCCTGCGCATTGCCGAGCGCCTGGCCGGCGACCGTCTGGATGGTCTCGACGATAAAGTCGGCGGCAGCAGTGCGAAGGCCCTCCTTGCCGCCGAAATGATAGGCGATCGAGCCGATATTGGCTTGCGCCTCGGCAGCGATCTCGCGCGTCGAGGTGCCGTCAAAACCCTGCCGCCCAAACAGTTTCAGCGCCGCCTGGACGAGGGCCGCACGCGTCATCTCGGCGGGAGATGCTTCGCGGCGAAGGATTTTGGTGGGGGGCTGCTTGATCATATGAGGTATTTAATCAAACGATTGATTAAAGTCAATTCGTGAACGCTAACTTGTGCATGCCACTGTCTTGCCATCGCCGACGGCAACCGCTTTAGTGCGCGGCCATGGGCAAGGAAGTCGAGCGCAAGTTCCTGGTCTCCGGCACCGCATGGCGGGATTTGGCCGAGGCGCGTATCCGTATCCTCCAGTTCTATCTTGCTGCCAGCCCGGGGCGAACGGTGCGCGTGCGCATCAGCGATGGCACGTCCGCCAAGCTGACGCTCAAGTTCGGCAGCAAGGCGCGCGAGCGCGACGAATTCGAATATCCGATCCCGCTGCCGGAGGCGGTGGAGATGATGGGTTTCGCCATCGGACGTGTCATCGAGAAGACACGTCACCATGTTAGGCACCGCGGCTATCTCTATGAAGTCGATGTCTTTGGCGGACCGCTTGCCGGACTTGTGGTCGCTGAACTTGAGACACCGGAGGACGTGCCGGACGAAATGCTGCCTGACTGGCTCGGCCGTGAAGTCACCGGTGAGCCGAAATTCTACAACGCGTCGCTCGCCCTCGGGGGGATACCGGAGATCGCCGCATGAGCTTTCGCATCGATCCGCGCCTGCCGCTGACCGACGAGGTCAGGCGTATCCTCGCCGAGGAAATCGGCAAGGCGCTCCATCATCTTGACGCCGCGCGGAGTCGCCCGGAACAGGCGCTGCACAAATGCCGCAAGCGGCTGAAGAACGCGCGCGCCTTGCTTCGCCTAGTTCGTTCCGGAGACGAAACATTCTGTGAGACCGAAAACCAGTGCTATCGCAACGTGGCCGGCCTGCTTGCCGGACCGCGCGAGGCGACGGCGCTGATCGAGACCATCGACCGGCTGGCGGCAAGTTCTCCCAAGGAGAGCGCCGACGACGGGCTAAGCGCGGCGCGCGACAGGCTGATCGCGCGCCAGCATGAATTGCACGAGGGCAGCGGGCTCGAAGCGGCGATCGGGGCGGCGACCACCGCTTGCGAGGAAGGCCTCAAGCGGATCGAAAGCCTTGCCTTGCCCGACCAGCCGGAACAGGCGGCCGACGTGCTTGCCGAAGGCGCCCGTGCCACGCTGCGTCGTGCCAGGAAAGCGCTGGACAAGGCCGGGTCGCGCGGCGAGGCCAATGATTTCCATGATCTGCGCAAGGCGGCCAAGACCCACGGCATGCATCTGTCGCTGCTCGGCAGGCTGTGGCCGACGCCGATCAGGGCAAGGCGCAAGGCGGTCGACGAACTGGGCGAGCGGCTGGGCGACCTGCACGATGTGCTGGTGATGCGCGCGCTGCTCGAAACCGATGACCGACCGCTCGGGCCGCCCGAGGACACGAAGCTTCTGGCCAAGCTGCTGAAGCGGTCGGAGAAGCAGCTGAAAAAGAGCTGTCTTGCCGAGGCGGCCGAGCTGTTCGGCGACAGTCCCAAACGCTCGACACGCAAACTGGCCCGCAAGGCGCGCGACGATCTGGCTGCGGCGCCGGAAGAGGCCGCGGCGACCACCAGCTGACCACGTGTGGCTGGCGCACAGCCGCCCGCCTATGCTAATCGCCATGGGGCATGACCAAGCCCGGCGACACGCTTCTGGATCGACTTGGCCGCTGGCTTGCCGGCCGGCTGCAGGATGAATCTTCCGGCTACGAGCCCTATACGCCGTCCGATGCCGAGACGCTGCGTCGCACGCTTGAGCCCGGCGACATCCTGCTGATCGAGGGCAACCAGAAGATCTCGGCGGCGATCAAATACCTGACCCAGTCGACCTGGTCGCATGCGGCCTTCTATGTGGGCGATGCGCTGGCCGAACAGGAAGACGGAACGGAACGGCAGCGGCTGATCGAGGTCACGCTCGGCGAAGGCTGCGTCGCCGTGCCGTTGTCGCGCTATCGCACCTACAACACCCGTATCTGCCGGGCGAGCGGGCTGGCGCCGGAGGATCGCGACAGGGTCGTCGCCTTCATGATCGGCAAGCTCGGCCTGAAATACGACCTCAAGAACATTTTCGACATGCTGCGTTTTTTCTTCCCGACACCGCCGGTGCCGGTGCGCTGGCGCCGCCGCATGCTGGCCTTCGGCTCCGGCGACCCGACACGGGCGATCTGCTCGACGCTGATCGCCGAGGCCTATGGCCAGATCCGCTATCCGATCCTGCCCGAGATCACCCGTGCGCCCGGCCGCGCTTCGGCGCAGTCGAATTACTCGCGCAAGGAAATCCTGCACATCCGCCACCACTCGCTGTACACACCGCGCGATTTCGACCTGTCGCCCTATTTCCGCATCGTCAAGCCGACGCTGGAATATGGTTTCGACTACCGGCAGATGGTCTGGGACGACAAGGCAAGCACAGACGCCGCAGCCGTAAAGGCTGGCGAAATCGCCTCAGACGCGTAATGGCTTTCGGCCTGGGTCAGGACATGTCCCTATGGCGCGGCCTACCGCTATCCAGCCGAGATGCGGGCGTTTCACATGGCGGCCTGTATCACGCCGAAACCGCAATAGCACCCTGGTTTTCGGCTCTGTGTTCTACCCAGACATGGACCGGTTCGTCCCGGCCGCGGATGCTCACCGGTCCATGATCGCGCGCATTCGACTGTGTCGTGGGCGATTCCGCCTTCGCGGCCTCAATCAGTCGTGACCCAAAGCAAATATTCGCCTGAAGCTCACGGCACAGCGACTGCAAACGGCTGGCGACGTTGACGGTGTCGCCCACCACCGCGAAGGACAGATTGCGCTCGCTGCCGACCGCGCCGATGACCACTGCTCCATATTGTGCACCGATCCGAACGTCCAGCGGCGGGTACCCCCTGGACACCCGCTGTACATTCCAGTCTTCGAGAGCGGCGACCATCGCTTCAGCGCACTGGATGGCCCGCGTCGCGTCGTCATGGCTGGCTTGCGGAACCCCGAATGTCGCCATGATGCAATCGCCGATATAGTTATCGACGGTGCCATGGTGATCGAAAACGACCTGTTCCATGCGACGGTGGAACTGACGCAGAAGTTCGAACACTGCTTCGGCCGGATGATCCTCGGAATAGTGTGTGAAGCCGACAATGTCGGCGAACAGCACCGCGATATCCTGCCGGCGGACCGGGCCGAAGGGCTCGTCATCGGTGGCGAGCTGGTCGACGACATTGGGCGAAAAATGCCGGGCGAGATTGGCGCGGGCGCGCTCTGCCTTGACGTAGTCTTCCGACAGAAGTCGGGAACGATAGACGACCAGCGCCATGATCGCGCCGATAATCAGCACAACCAACACGTTGGTCGCCTGCGAAAATGTATCGACGAAATTGGGGTTGAGATAGAGGTTCAGTCGCTCTGTCATCGGCAGCGAATAGAGGTTCGTCGCCGGAATGACGGTTCCAGGATAAGAAATCACCCATCCCACCCCGATCGCCCATGTCAAGGCCGCGAGCGCGCCGAGATAGAGCGCCAATCGTGTCGAAAGGGTCAGCGCGCCAAGGCATACGAAAATCAGCAAGAATTTGAAGCTGCCCTCGCGCAGTTGCATTGCGGCCGGCGCGACCTCCAGGGAAAACGGGTTGGGCATTACCAGCAGGACGGTCAACAGAATGATGTCCAGCGTACCGACGACGTAGCCGATCCACCATCGCGCCGTGCGGCGGCGCGCAAAGAGAAACTGGATCAGGCCGACGAGCTGGAACAGCACGAGGCCCGCCAGCACGAAGAGCAGCGAAGCATCCCAGCGGCTGATCAATGAAAAGAAGCAGGAGATCACAGCGAGCGATGCCGTACGGGCCCAGAACTGCAATGCAGCACCCTGGCGTTCTGCACGCGCCCGCAAATTTTTCAGGCGCGAATAGCGGCGAAGTTCAAGTGTTGGCGCGGTCGACATAGGATCACTTCGATTTCTTCGGCAAACCCGCCCTCTACGGTCTGGCAAATCAGTGCGCGAATCCTATCATGAATGTGATTTCATTTTTGAACCGCGGCTGCAAAGAGCAAGAATGTCCGGATAAAAGATCATTTGGCCGTGTCAGGCCGGTAACGGGCGGCGTCCCCTTGCAGGAGCGGCGGGCCGATCGAACGCGCCGGCATCGCGCGGGTGTGGGCCGATCGGCATGATCGCCGGAAATGGCGTCGCGCCAAAGGCAAACGTCCATTTGTAGCCGACCAGCCCAACCTCCGGCGTCGACTGCTGGTCGTGATGGGCCAGCAGTTTGGCGCGGTCGGCCAGCTCCTGCGCCTCGCGCCGCACCATCTCCGCCGTCTCCGACGTTTCAACCATCATAATGCATATATGACACATGTGCCCTCTCGTGAAACCGGATGGCGGGGAGCAAGACAGGCATGCTAGACTGGTATTGCCGGGAAGATATCGACGCAGCCTTCCCTTTTCAGCATCGACAGGGGGGTAAGCAGTTGAAGATTTCCAGGGCTTTGATGACGTCGGCAGCCTTGCTGTCGGCGGTTTTGCTGTTGGCGGGTTGCGGGCACGGGCTGATTAACCGGCTAATCTAATCTCCGGTCTCGCTGTCGCCGTTCAGGCGCTGACCGCGCCATCGCTGCCACGCCCGGGCAGTGAGCCAGCAAAGCATCGCCCAGACGAAGCCGGCGCACCAGCCGGCCAGCACATCCGACGGCCAGTGCACACCCAGATAGATGCGGCTGATGCCGACCAGCAGCGTCGTCATCACCGCCAGCGACAGCACATAGATCTTCGTCGTTCGCCCCGGCAGGAAGCGCGCTGCCAGCGCGCCGAGCGTCAGATAGGTCACTGCCGACAGCATGGCGTGGCCGCTCGGAAAAGACAGCGTCGTTTCGTTGACGAGATGCGAGACGAGTTCGGGGCGCGGCCGGTCGATGCCGGCTTTCAGCAGGCTCGACAGCACCTGACCACCGGCAACCGCCACGAAGATGAAAAGGGCGGTTGCCAGCCTGCGAATGAGCAGGAGATAGACGATTACCGCCGCCGTGATCAGCACCAGCACGCTGCCGCTGCCGAGGCTGGTGATATCGCGCATCGCTCCTTCCAGCCAGAGCGGGCCGATCGGGCTGTCGGGCTGGCCCGCCTTGCGGAAGGCGAGCAGGATTTCGGTGTCGAAGGCGTGCGGCGTGGTGGCCCGCGCCACCTCCATCAACTCCTCGAAGCCCCAAAGGCCGGCGGCGATGACCAGGCCGGCCAGCAGGACCGGGAATTCGACCCGGTTGAGCAGCGCGTTCGCGGCGTTCTTCATCGGCAAATTCACCCGTTACAACCGGCCTTGCAGATAGGGTCCGAGTGTGATCAGCGCCACGGCGGCGATCGCCAGCATGATGCCGGTCGCCTGCAGCGCGTTGACGCGCTCGCCGAAGAACACCAGCGCGACGACATTCACCGAGACCAGCTGGATGACGGCCGACAGGCTGAACGACACCGACATGCCGAACTCGCGGATCAGCCGCAGCATGATCAGATTGCCCAGCGAATAGAGCGCCAGCGTCAGCAGGATCTTGCCCAGGCTCGGCGCCAGGCCCCATTGCTTGGCCGCCGTCGCCGCCAGCAGGAAAATGACAGTCGAAAAGCCAAGCTGCAGCAATCCCGAAAAACTCAACGCCCGTCCCCTCTCGAAGCGGCATCGGCCGCGTGTGTCGCGGACGTTGTTCCGAAGCGCGCCGGGACGTCAAGCGACCTCGATCAAACGTAGCTCTTGGCAACGGCAAGAGGGAGGGTCAATGTGCGGATATCGCCCCGTCTGTCGATTCAAGGGCGGTCAGGGGTTCATGATACGCATTCTGCAAAACCTGGTGCGACGCTGGAGCGAACTTTCTCTTGCCCTGCAATTCGTCGTTGCCGGCGGCTTTGGCCTGCTGGCCGTCATGCTGGTGGTGGGCGCCTGGGTGACGGCGCAGATCCGGGAGGGCGTCATCCGCAATTCAGCCGCCACGACGGCCCTTTATGTCGACAGTGTGATTGCGCCGCTGCTTCCCGACCTGCGCAAGGACCAGGAGCTCAGCGACTCCGTCAAGCAGGCGCTCGACGAGACGCTGGGCCAGGGCGCGCTCGGCAAGCGCCTCGTCTCGTTCAGGCTCTGGAGCCGCGACGGCACGGTTCTCTATGCGAAGGAGACGGAGCTGATAGGCCGCCGTTTCGAACCGAGCAGCGGCCTGCGCTCTGCCTTCCAGGGCAATGTCGCCGCCCAGCTCGACACGTTCGACGAGACCGAAAGCAAGGAAGAGGCGTTCGGCGTGCCTTTGCTGGAGATCTACAATCCCGTGCGCGAGCCCTGGTCCGGCGAAGTGGTGGCGGTGACCGAATTCTACGAGATCGCCGACGAGTTCAAAGCCACCCTGGCTTCCGCTCTGTGGTCTAGCTGGCTGATCGTGGCCGGCGCGACCCTGGCGGCATTCCTGCTCCTGTCGGGCATCGTCCTTCGCGGCAGCCGCACCATCGACGATCAGCGCGGGGCGCTACGCCGCCAGGTGTCGGAGCTGCAGGGTCTGGTGACGCAAAACAGCGCCCTGCGAATGCGCGTGCAGCGGGCCTCCCGCCGCGCCACCGCGCTCAACGAAAGATATTTGCGCCGTATCGGCGCCGACCTCCATGACGGCCCGGCCCAACTCGTGGCCCTGGCGGCACTGCGCATGGACAGTCCGATATTTTCCGGCGACGGCCATTCGGGCGAAAGCCGCTCGACCGAGGTCGCGATGATCCGCAAGACGCTGGAGGATGCGCTACGCGAAATACGCGGTATCTGCACCGGCCTCGTCCTGCCGCAGATAGAGACGGCTGCCGCGCCGGACATTCTGCGGCTGGCCGTCAACGAACACGAACTGAGGACGGGAACGTCGGTGACACTCACGCTGGCCGGACAGTTGCCGGAGCCCGGGGCCTCCGAGAAGATCAGCATCTATCGTTTTGTGCAGGAAGGGCTGAACAACGCCTACCGCCACGGGCGAGGCAAGGATCAAGCGGTGAGTGCCGGGATGAAAGGTGGCAGGCTTTGTGTTGAAGTATCGGACGCCGGGCCAGGCTTCGATCCGGCACAGGTCGAGGGCCTCGGGCTCGCCGGTCTCAGAGAGCGGGTCGAAAGCATTGGTGGCCAGTTCGAAACCTTGACCGGGCCGCAAGGCACGCGATTGGTGATCCGTCTATCGGTTGAGGAGCAAGCATGACTGATGTCATTCGCATCGCCATTGTCGACGATCATCCCCTCTTTCGCGAAGGTGTGACGCGCAGCCTGTCGGAGATCGGAGGTTTCGAGATGGCTGGCGAGGGTGCCACGGCGCAGGATGCCGAACGCATCGCCTCGACGGTGCGGCCCGACATATTGCTGCTCGACATCTCCATGCCGGGCGGCGGTCTGGCCGCGGTTGCAGGCATCCTCGCCAACCATCCCGCCCAGAAGATCGTCATGCTGACCGTCTCGGAGGCCAATGCCGATGTGACCACAGCCCTGAACGCAGGGGTGCGCGGCTATGTCCTAAAAGGTATCGGATCGCGCGCGCTTGCCGACATCCTGCGCAACGTGGCGGCTGGCGAGAGCTATCTTTCGCCGACGCTGTCGGCCCGGCTGCTTTCGGATCTCCAGTCCCAGAAACCCGCCAACGCCATAGCGGACCGGCTGCGCCAACTCACCGAGCGGCAGACGGAAATCCTGCGGCTGGTGGCTGAGGGGCTAAGCAACAAGGAAGTCGCCTTGCGGCTGGAGCTTCAGGAGAAGACCGTCAAGCATCATATGACCGGCGTGCTGTCGAAACTCAATGTGCGAAACCGTACCGAAGCAGCCTTGATGATGCGTGAGGCGCGCGACCGCGACAGGAACCATCCTTAACAGTTCAGCGCATCTACAAAACCGGAACCGTTCCAGGGGCTTCAGTCATCGCGGCGCCGGCCCAAAACGAGGTCACCTCCGCCGGGGGGCGGCGGAGGTGACATGTGAAAGCCGACCGTTGCCTGTTGGCAAGCTTCACAAGGCCTTGAGGCGGCCGACATCGGCCGGCGTGACCCGGCGGTCGATGATCGTGCGCCCGAGTGCATCCTCCATCCTGAAACGACCGTTCTCGATCTCTTCCGTTATGCCGTCGGGATGCCGGACCGTGATCTTGTTGCCTGTCACGTCGACCTTGTCACCGGTCACGGCATTCACATGACTCGTGCTGTTGCCGCTCTTGCCCCTGTTGGATCCCGATTTGCCGGCGTTACCGCTGTTGCCATTCCCGCTGCTACTGCCGCTATTTCCGCTGTTGCCGCCGCTGCTGTTGCCGGAATTGCCGCCGCTGCTGTTTCCGCCACCGTTGCCGTTTCCACCACCGCTGTTGCCGCCGCCATTGCCGCCCTTGCCCGCCTGTGCGCTGGCGGCATAGATCCCGGGAGCGGAGCCGTGGAGGACAATCTGATAGGGAGCGATGGTCAGCGCCAACGCGGCCGCCGATCTGAGCGCCAGCCGGCAACAACGGGTCGTGACCGATCTGCGCATTCTGATCTCCGTCGATTGAGCCGGCGCCCACCCTCAACGTCGCAGCAGCAACCAACATCGCTGAAAGACGTGGTTCCCGGAAGCGACCTCCGACCGTTGCGGTTGTCACCCAGGACCTTTGCAAGCGCAAGATTGGACTAAAGTCCTGGGCTTGTGCTATATTAGCTTTGTATGAACGGCGCCGCGACAACCATCGCTGAACGGGAGACTGGCTTTCCCGATACCTGACGACGGAGACGCCGGACATCAAGTCACCTCCGCCGGGGGCGGCGGAGGTGACTTGTAACGCTGGCCTTTGCTTGGTTGACCTGTTTCACAAGGCCTGAAGACGACTGATATCGTCCGCCGGCGCCGGACGTTCGACGATGGCGCGGCCGAGGGGCTCCTTCATCTCGAAGCGACCGTTCTCGATCGCTTCCCTGGTGCCGTCTTTCTGGTGCGGTAGGGATGCTCGGTCTTGTTGCCGTCCACTTCGATCCTGTCGTCGGTTGCCACATTGACGGCGCCACAGTTGCCGCCATCATCGCCGCGTTTGTGCTGCTGCCGTCGCCATTCCCGCCGCCGCCATCCCTGGCATGCGCCTTGCGGCAACTCCGAGAATGCCGGCCAACGGTGCATGCAGTGCCTGTTGCGTCTGAAAGACCTCTTGATGTCACGAAAATGTGATCCGGCGATTATAAGGGTCAAACAGCTACCCATGCTCCAGCCATCCACGCAGCCAGAGGCAAGCCACCATGACTGACCATCGCTCCCCCGACGCCCGATTCCGCACCAGCCTGCTCGAGGAAAACGACGGCCCGGCCACCAACCCCACGGACAACCGCACCATGGGCGAGATCATCGCCGCGCGGTTCTCGCGCCGCGGGTTCCTGAAGGGCTCGCTGGCCGTCTCGGCCATCGCCGCCACCGTGAGCCCGCTGGCGCTTGTCAGCGCCGACGAAGCCCGGGCCGCGGAAGGCTCGGCCTTCGTGTTCGACGAGCTGGAGGCTGGCATCGACGACAAGCATCATGTCGCGGCGGGCTACGACGCCGATGTGCTGTTGCGCTGGGGCGACCCGCTGTTTGCCGATTCGCCGGACTTCGACCCGACGAAACAGTCGGCGCAGGCGCAGTCCAGGCAGTTCGGCTACAACAACGACTATGTCGGCTATCTCCCGATCGACGGTTCGGCCGAACACGGCCTGCTGGTGGTCAACCACGAATACACCAACCCGCATCTGATGTTCCCGGGCATCGTCAAGATCGTCGAAAAGGACGGCAAGAAGTCGGCAGAAGTCGCACCCCTTTCGAAGGAGCAGGTCGATGTCGAGATGGCAGCCCATGGCGGCACCATCGTCGAGATCCGCAAGGACGCTGGTAAATGGCAGGTGGTGCGCGACGGCAAGCTCAATCGCCGCATCACCTCCAACACCGATATGGTGCTGTCCGGCCCGGTCGCCGGCCATGACCGCGTCAAGACCAATGCCGATCCATCCGGCACCAAGGTTTTCGGCACATTCAACAACTGCGCCGGCGGCGTCACGCCCTGGGGCACCTATGTGATGGCTGAGGAAAACATCCACGGCTATTTCTCCGGCGGCTTGCCGGAAGGTCACAAGGAAGCCGCCAACTACAAGCGCCTCGGCATTCCCGAAGGCGCCTATGAATGGGCGGCGCATTACGACCGTTTCGACCTCGCCAAGGAGCCCAACGAGGCCAACCGCTTCGGCTGGATCGTCGAGGTTGATGTCAACGATCCGACCTCGACGCCGAGGAAGCGCACCGCCATGGGCCGCTTCAAGCATGAAGGCGCCGAATCGATCGTCGCCAAGGACGGCCGCGTCGTCTTCTATCTCGGCGACGACGAGCGCTTCGACTATGTCTACAAGTTCGTCACCAAGGCCGCGTTCAATCCGAACGACCATGCCGCCAACAAGGACCTGCTCGACGACGGCACGCTGCATGTCGCCAAGTTCGCCGAGGACGGCACGGTCGAATGGCTGCCGATTGTCTTCGGCCAGGGGCCGCTGACGGCTGAAAACGGCTTCGCTGGCCAGGCCGACGTGCTGATCGAAACACGCCGCGCCGCCGACCTGCTCGGCGCCACCAAGATGGACCGCCCGGAAGACATCCAGCCCAATGCCGTCAACGGCAAGGTCTATGTCATGCTGACCAACAATTCCAAGCGCAAGGCCGATCAGATCGATGCCGCCAACCCGCGCGCCGAAAACGCCTTCGGCCATATCATCGAGATATCGGAGGACGGTGGCGATTTCACTGCCGCCAAGGGCAAGTGGGAAGTGCTTTTGAAATGCGGCGATCCTTCGGTGGCCGATGTCGGCGCCACCTTCTCGACGGCAACGACGGCCAATGGCTGGTTCGGCATGCCCGACAATTGCGCTGTCGATTCGGCCGGTCGCCTGTGGGTCGCCACCGACGGCCAGGGTCCGAAAGCCACCGGCCGCACCGATGGCCTGTGGGCAGTGGACACCGAAGGGTCGGCGCGGGCGACCTCGAAACTGTTCTTCCGCGTGCCGATCGGCGCCGAAATGTGCGGCCCGCTGTTTGCGCCCGACGACCAGACCGCCTTCGTCGCCGTCCAGCATCCGGGCGACGGCGGCGAGGACTGGGAGGCGTTCGGCCGCCCGTCCTACTATGAGGACCTGTCGACACGCTGGCCCGACTTCAAGCCCGACATGCCGGTGCGGCCGTCGGTGGTCGCCATCACCAAACAGGGTGGCGGCAAGATCGCGGTCTGATATCCGGCGCTGGTTTGCAATCTCAAGGGAGGGACTTCGGTGACCCGAAGCCCCTCCCTTTTTCGTGAAATCATTCAAGCCTCGGGAAAGATTGGCAATTTAAACGTGGCGCCCTAGGTCTTTACCAGGAGATCGCCGTGTCGAAGTCCGTCTATGACCGTGGCTTGCTCAAGCCAGCCGATATAGCCAAGCTGCAGCGCGTGTTCGATGAGGCCTGCCGGCGGCGCGAAGCGCATCCCGATTCCGCCGATGCGCGCGAAATCGCGCTTAACCTGCTAGCCCTGCACAATGCCGGCATGGTCGAAGAGGACATGTTGATGGAGGCCGTCGGGTTCCGGCGGCTCGAGCCGAAATCGGCGTGAAGCCCGGCGGCGGCTTATCTTATTCAGCCCGCTGAACCACGGCCACATTGATCATGCTTCTCAATCGGAAGCCGATGGACTCGTACAATCCTATGGCAGCAGTGTTTGCGGCATAGGCATGGAGGTACGGTATCTCGCCCCGTGCAAAAATCTGGTTTGCCACGAACAGCGACAGCAGCCGGCCGAGGCCGAGGCCACGGAATTCCGGGTGCGAACAGACGCCGCTGAGTTCGCTATAGCCGGGTTGCTTCATGCGCTCGCCGGCCATCGCCACCAGCCGACCCTTGATTTTCACACCCCAGAAGTCGCCGAGGCTCAGCGCCCCTGATGTGAACGGGCCGGGTTTGGTGAGTGACGCCAAGGCCAGCATCCCGGCCGCATCCTCTTGCGTCAGACGTTGCACACGCTCGTCCGACACGGTCTGCATCGGCGCCTCGGCAACCATCTGCACGGCAGTGGCAGTCGACATCGCCGACAGGCCGGCTGGCAGCGCAATGGCATCGGCCTGAGCCATGATCACGCTCTCGCCCAAGGATACAAGCTTCCCGAACGCCCGCAGGCTTTCGGCATCGTCGGTAGCGGTCGCGGCAAAGAGGGCGATTGACGGTGAATAGCGCCTGGCAAGCTTGCCACCTTCCGCGAAGGCCTGATGCCTCGTCTCCAGCGCGCTCCAGACGGGGCGATCAAGAACATGTTTCATTGCCTGGCGCCTTCTTCGACGCGGCGATCGAGCGGGGCCGCAGCCAGACCGTCCTCGATGGCAGCGAGTTGATCGAGAAGCGGCCCTGAAAGATCCCGGCACAAATCCGCAACGGCGCTCTCTATGCGCGGCCACACGTCCCGCTTCGCGACATCGACCAGGCGTTGACCTCTCCCAGACAGCGAGACCACCCGCCGCCGCTGGTCACCATCCGACTGCATGGCTTCGACCAGCCCCAGTTCGGCCAAAAGCGACACGCTTCTTGTCACACCCGGTTGTGTCAGCCCCAGCGATCGCGCCAGTTCGCCGACAGCCAAGGGTCCCAGTTTGTCGAGTGCTGCAAGCAGCGGGTACTGACTCGATTGAAGTGGAACCTCCAAGCCGTCGAGCAGACGCTGCGCGTCGGCCTGCAACTGCTCGCCAATGCGCTTCAACCTGCTGCCCAGGCAGAGGTAGCCAAGAGATCGTATGACGTCTTCCATGATCGGCCTGCCAATAAATGATAACATGTTATATAACATGGCAAATAACGGATCAAGCCGGCGTTCCGGCGTCTCCGGTCAAATCAGCGTGAAGCACCGGATCGGTGGGACACGCCAGCGGAAGCTGCGATCCGTTTTGCGATCGCCTTGGCCAGGATGCCGGCATTGGCGAAGCAGCCGCGGATGCTTGGCCGCATGCCGGTAAACCATAGGCCGGGCAGTTTCGGAACGGCTTGCCCGCCGTTGAAGAGTGGAACGCCCTTGCTGTCGAGCACGCCGAGCTTGCCGACCATCGGCTCCAGCCCGGTGCGATAGCCTGTCGCGGCGATGACGATGTCGGGGTCGATCAGGCTGCCATTGGCCAGGATCACGCCGTCGCGGGTGAATTCCCGTATGGCCGGCACGACGGTGATCTTGCCGGTCTTGATGGCGTGAACGGCGCCATCGTCGGCGGCGATCGCGGTATAGTCCGAGGTCAGGCGGCTGGCGCCCCCCGACGGCGCAGGCGGCATGCCGAATTTGGTCAGGTCGCCAAAAACCAGGCGCTGCGTTGCCGCCATCACCACATCGGCGACCCTCAAGGGCAAGCGCGCCATGAACGGCGAGAGCCGATGCACGGCGATCTTGGCGATCCGCTTGGGCAGGAGGGCGGGGCCGTTGCGGGCCGACAGCCAGATGGCGGCCGTGTCTATGTCGGCCAGGTGATTGAGCGCGTCGAAGCCCGAATTGCCGGCGCCGACGACCAGCACTTTTTGGCCCGCATAGTCCTGCGCGTCGCCGAAATCCGCCGAATGGATGATGCGGCCGGCGAAATCCTTCATGCCTTTCCATTCGGGAGTGAAAGGCTGCCTGTCGCGGCCGGTGGCGATGACGACATTGCGGGCCAGGCGCGGCCCCGCGCTGGTCCGCAGCACCCAATGATCGCCGTTGAAGGTGATTTCTTCGACGGCGACGCCAAACTGCACCGGCAGCCGGTTCTCCTCCCTGAAATCATTCATATGGCGGATGACGACCATCCTTTGCGGAAAGGCAGGGGTGCCCGGGGGATAGGCGAGACCAGGCAACGAAGAAAGATCGCGGTGGGTGTTGAGACGCAGCTGCTGGTGCCGCCGGTGCCAGGGTTCGGCCAGCCGGCTTTCCTTTTCCAGGATCGCCGTCGGAACGCCTGCGTTCATCAAGGCATGCGCGACAGCCAGACCTGCAGCGCCGGCGCCGACGACGATTGCCGGCTCCACCGTTATCGGCAGGTCCGCAACCGATCTGATTGTCGTATCAGTCATTCACTCTCGAATCCCATTCGACCGCCCACAAGGCTCGCATGACGATGTAACCGTTTGATCCCGCGCAGGACCCATACCCGCAAGCCGCCGCCGATTTTCGGGCCATGCGATTTTCGAGCCACTGTACCGCGGTTGCGCTCTATATGGCATATGCGCGATATCAACGGTAATCAGGTCGCGGCAATGTGATTGATTCGAGGCCCTGGGGGGCTGGCGGGTCTCTGTTATCCCCCACGCGCATGCCCGAAATCGCGTTCGATTTTCAAAGCCATGCGCAGAATCAAAGTGATACAGCACCTTTGCGCGTCCTGGACGCGCGGCGTTGTAGCCGGCACGCGGAATCTCGACCATGCCCTCCTTGCGGATCTATTTCGACAAAGTCCTTGAGGGCGCCGCGCCCAAGGTCGAGCGGCAGGCGCTGACCCATGTCGAACGCCTGGCGCTTGTTCGCCGCCATGGCGACTTCTCGCTTGCCTACTCCACCGCCGTGCAGAACAAGCTTTCCTACTTCGGCGACGCCGACGGCTACATCGCCTTCGGCACCAAGATGAAGCATCATTTCGCGCTCGGCGATCCGGTGGCGGCTCCTGCGCATCGAGCCGACTATATCAGACGCTTCGTCGAGGCCGCCGGCAGCCCGTGGTTCGTGCAGATCGGCGAGGAGTCCGCACGCGTGCTGGCCGGGCTCGGCTACAAGGTCAATCGCTTCGGTATCGATACCCGTCTCACCCTGCCTGAGCATGATTTTTCCGGAAAGCGCAACGAAACCGTGCGCTACTCCGAGCGCTGGCTGTTGAAGAAGGGCTTTTCGTTCGAAGAGGACAGGCGCACGATCCACCTCGACGAGATCGCCCGGCTTTCCCAAAACTGGCGCGGCGACCGCATCGTCAAGCGCTGGGAGATGGGCTTTCTCAACCGCCCGTTCGCCGATCATCTCGGCATCGACATGCGCCGTTTCGTGCTGCATGGCCCCGATGGCGAGCTGGTCGCTTTGCTTGACTTCGATCCGCTGTTTGCCGACGGCAAGGTCATCGGCTACACCACCGCCTTCAAGCGCAAGCACATCGATGCCTCGCCGCATGCCGAAATCGGCCTGACCAAATTCGCCGTCGACCGTTTTCGCGAAGAGGGCATCTCGGCTGTCACGCTCGGCCTGTCGCCGCTCGTCGACATCGACCCAAGCGGCTTTTCCGAAAGCGATTTCTGGCGCAACACCTTCCAGCGCGCCTACGACTCGCCATGGGTCAACCGGCGCAGGTTCAACCTGCAGGGCCAGGCTGCATTCAAGCGCCGCTTCCATGGTGTCGAGGAGCCGGTCTACATCGCCTTCCGCAAAGGGACGTATGTCGAGATGCTGGGGCTGCTGCGGCTGGTCAAGGCGATTTGAGGTGGCCTACAGACCTGGGTTCGTCAGGGTCAGCTCCTTAGCCGATAACCTGTCCTGAAGATCCAGGCGACGATGGTTATGCAGACCAGCAGGAAGACGACGGTCATGCCAAGGCTGACGCCGACCGAAACATCGGATTTGCCGTAGAAGCTCCAGCGGAAGCCGCTGATCAAATAGACGACCGGGTTGAACAGCGTCACCGTGCGCCAGACTTCGGGCAGCATGTTGATCGAATAGAAGCTGCCGCCGAGGAAGGTCAGCGGCGTGATGATCAAGAGCGGCACCAGCTGCAGTTGCTCAAAACTCTTCGCCCAGATGCCGATGATGAAGCCGAACAGGCTGAAGGTCACAGCCGTCAGCACCAGGAAGGCAAGCATCCAGAACGGATGCAGGATGGTGAGCGGCACGAACAGCGACGCTGTCGCCAGGATGATCAGGCCGAGGATGATCGACTTGGTCGCGGCGCCGCCGACATAGGCGATGACGATCTCCAGATAGGAGACCGGCGCCGACAGAAGCTCGTAGATCGAGCCGACGAATTTAGGGAAGTAGATGGCAAAGGAGGCGTTGGAGATCGACTGCGTCAAAAGCGACAGCATGATCAGCCCCGGCACGATGAAGGCGCCGTAGCTGATGCCGTCGATCTCGGTGATGCGCGAGCCTATTGCCGAGCCGAAGACGACGAAATACAGCGATGTCGAGATGACGGGCGAGACGATGCTCTGCAGCACGGTGCGGAAGGCACGCGCCATTTCCATCCGGTAGATCGCCCAGACTGCGCGCAGGTTCATGGCTCTCTCCTCACCAGATTGACGAAGATCTCCTCGAGCGAGCTGTTTTGCGTGTCGATGTCGCGGAACTGGATGCCGCCGGCCTCGAGATCGCGCATCAGCGAGGCGACGCCGGGCCGCTCGGCCTGGTTGTCATAGGTGTAGGTCAGCTGCCCGCCATCCGGCGACAGCTCCAGCGCGTAACGCGAGAGCGCTTCCGGAATAGACGTCAACGGGTTGCGCAGTTCCAGCACCAGCCGCTTGCGACCGAGCTTGCGCATCAGCTCGGCCTTGTTCTCGACCAGGATGATCTCGCCGCGGTTGATGACGCCGACGCGGTCGGCCATCGCCTCGGCTTCCTCGATATAGTGCGTGGTGAGGATGATGGTGACGCCATCCTCGCGCAGCCGGCGCACCATCGCCCACATGTCCTGGCGCAGTTCGACATCGACGCCGGCGGTCGGCTCGTCGAGGAACAGGATGCGCGGCTCATGCGACAGCGCCTTGGCGATCATCAGCCGGCGCTTCATGCCGCCCGACAGGGTGATCGCCTTGGCGTCCTTCTTGTCCCACAGCGACAGGTCGCGAAGCACCTTCTCGACAAAGCCATGATTAGCCGGCTTGCCGAACAGGCCACGGCTGTAATTGACCGTCGCCCAGACGCTCTCGAAGGCGTCGATGGTCAGTTCCTGCGGCACCAAGCCGATCAGGCTGCGCGCGGCGCGATAATCCTTGTTGATGTCGTGGCCGTCGACGGTGACGGTGCCCGACGAGCGGTTGACGATGCCGCAGACGATCGAGATCAGCGTCGTCTTGCCGGCGCCGTTGGGCCCGAGCAGCGCAAAGATCTCGCCGCGCTGGATGTCAAGATTGACCTCCTTGAGCGCGGTGAAGCCGGTGGCGTAGGTCTTGGAGACCCCAGAAATGGACAGGATGGAGGGCATGGCTGAAAACGGCTGCTTGAAAGAGGTCCCCTGATATAGGCCGAATGTCAGTGCATGCAACCGCAAGTCAATGCCGCTGCTGACAGTTCTCGACAATCGTGGGGACGCGCAGGAGATCGAAGATCTGGGGCGCATTCGCGGACACCCGTGGCGACGTGCCGGACACCGGCGCAGAGGCTGAGCACATCACGCTGGCGTCATATTGGCAGGGCGCTGCGGCGTTCCGCCTCGCGGCGGGACGCCGCTTTGACCAGACCCGGCTTGCGCCCTATCCTTCAACCATAAGAAGCAGCTGGAGCCCACCATGGACCCGCTCATCCTGTCGCGCATGCAATTCGGCGCGAATATTTCGTTCCATATATTGTTTCCGACGATCACCATTGCGCTTGGCTGGGTGCTGCTGTTCTTCAAGCTGCGCTACAACGCCACCGGCGATTCCGCCTGGATACGTGCGTATTTCACCTGGGTGAAGGTGTTCGCACTGTCCTTCGCCATGGGCGTGGTTACCGGCGTCACCATGAGCTTCCAGTTCGGCACCAACTGGCCGGGTTACATGGAAAAGGTCGGCAACATCGCCGGGCCGCTGCTGGCCTACGAGATCCTCACCGCCTTCTTCCTCGAAGCCGCCTTCCTAGGCATCATGCTGTTCGGCTTCCGCCGCGTCTCCAACCGCATCCACACGCTGGCGACGGTGCTGGTCGCCGGCGGCACGACCGTCTCGGCCTTCTGGATCATCGCGCTCAATTCCTGGATGCAGACACCGGCCGGCTTCGAGATCCGCGACGGCGTGGCGCATGCCGTCGACTGGTGGGCGATCGTCTTCAACCCGTCGATGCCCTACCGGTTGGTCCATATGCTGCTGGCCTCCGGCCTCACGGTGTCGTTCCTGATCGCCGGGCTGTCGGCGCTGCGCTATCTCACCGGCGACCGCTCGGAATCGATGTGGAAGGCGCTGCGCACCGGCGTCTTCACCGCGGCGATCCTGATCCCGATCCAGATCTTTGCCGGCGACCAGCATGGTCTTAACACGCTGGAGCATCAGCCGCAGAAGATCGCCGCGATGGAGGCCAACTGGAACACCGGCCCCAACGTGCCGCTCGTGCTCTTCGCCCTCCCCGACGAGGCGGCCAAGGAAAACAGGTTCGAGATCGCCATTCCCGACGGCGCCAGCCTGGTGCTGCGGCATTCGACCAGCGGGGTGGTGCCGGGGCTGAACGACTACCCCGGCAACCATCCGCCTGTCTTCCCGGTGTTCTGGGGTTTCCGCATCATGGTCGGCACCGGCATCCTGATGCTGATCGTCTCATGGTCGGCGGCCTACTTCCTCAAGCGCCGGCACAGCCTGCCGAAGCCGCTCGCCTTGCTGATGGTGCCGATGGCGCTGTCGGGCTGGCTGGCGACGCTGGCCGGCTGGTACACCACCGAAATCGGGCGCCAGCCCTGGCTGGTGACGGGCGTGCTGAAAACCGCCGACGCGGTCGGCCCGGTGGCCGGCAGCCATGTCGCGCTGACGCTGGCCATCTATCTCATTCTCTACGTGCTTTTGCTGATCGCCTATCTCGGCGTGTTGGTGCACCTGGCGCTGAAGGCGGCGAAGGACGGCGATTCATCGCCGCTGCCGGGCGTGATGAAGACGGCCATGTCGCAACCGGCAGCTGGCGAGTAGGAGAAGAAAAATGAGCTTCGACTGGCCGACCGCACTCCCCCTCATCTTCGCCGGCCTGATGGGCCTCGCCATCCTGATCTACGTCATTCTCGACGGTTTCGATCTCGGCATCGGCATCCTGTTCGCCGCCGCCGAAGATGCCGAACAGGACACGATGATTGCCGCGATCGGTCCGTTCTGGGACGCCAACGAAACCTGGCTGGTGCTGGCCGTCGGTCTGCTCCTGGTCGCCTTCCCGCTGGCGCACGGCGTCATCCTGACCGCGCTCTACATTCCAGTCTTCGTGCTGCTGGTCGGGCTGATCCTGCGCGGCGTCGCCTTCGATTTCCGCGCCAAGGTGCCGACCGAGCGCAAACACCGCTGGAACCGCATTTTCTTCCTCGGTTCCATCATCGCTTCGCTGGCGCAGGGCTACATGCTGGGCGTCTATGTGCTCGGCCTCGATGTCGGCTTCGGCGGCATGGCGTTCGGCGTGCTGGTGGCGTTCTGCCTTGCCGCCGCCTACGCGGCGATGGGCGCGGCCTGGGTGATCTACAAGACCGAAGGCGAGTTGCAGAAGAAGGCGGTGCGCTGGCTGCGCACCGCACTTGTGCTGACCGCGCTCGGCATGGCGGCGGTGTCGCTGGCGACGCCGTTCGCCAGCCCGCGCATCTTCGACAAATGGTTCGTCTGGCCTCAAATGCTCTATCTGTCGCCGCTGCCGATCCTGTCGGCGCTGCTGTTCGGCTGGCTGTGGCGGCAGACCTTCCACCTGCCGAAACCCGGCGACCGCCATTCGCTGACGCCGTTCCTGACGCTGGCCGCCATCTTCGCGCTCGGCTTTGCCGGACTGGCGTGGTCGTTCTATCCGTTCGTGGTGCCGAACAAGCTGACCATCTGGCAGGCGGCCTCGGCGACCGAAAGCCTGGCCATCATCCTGGCCGGCACCGTCGTCGTGCTGCCCGTCATCATCTTCTATTCGTTCTATGCCTACCGGGTGTTTGGCGGGAAGGCGACGGATTTGACGTATGATTGAGAAAAGGTCAGGTGGGGACGGCAGCAGCTACGGTTCCTTCGATGGGGCGTCGTCGCCCTTCGCACACCCCCACCCCCGCTCCTCGCACTCAGCTCAGTTGCTCGCCGCCAGCACCAGCACCGGCTTTTCGCTGTACAGCGCCGGGAACAGCGCTTTCAGGTTCGCCACCTTGGGCAGGTCATTGTAGACGATGTAGGGATAGGTCGGGTTCAGCGTCAGGAAATCCTGATGATAATTCTCGGCCGGATAGAAGGTCTTGCCGGTTTCCAGCGTGGTGACGATCGGCTCCGGGAACACCTTGGCCTTGTCGAGCTGGGCGATGTAGCTCTGCGCGATCTTCTTTTGCGCATCGTTTTCGGCAAAGATCGTCGAGCGGTACTGCGTGCCGGAGTCCGGACCCTGGAAATTCAGCTGGGTCGGGTTGTGGGCGACCGAGAAATAGACCTGCAGCAGCTGGCCATAAGTGACTTTCGACGGATCGTAGGTGATCTCGACGGATTCGGCATGCCCGGTGCGGCCCGAGCCGACCGTCTCGTAGACGGCGGTGTCCTTGTCGCCGCCGGTGTAGCCGGAGACGGCCCTGGTCACGCCCTTGACGTGCTGAAAGACGCCCTGCACGCCCCAGAAGCAGCCGCCGGCGAAGATTGCCTTTTCGCTGCCGGCAGCCGCCTTTTCGTCCAAAGCCGGCGGCGGGATCTTCACCGCGTCCTCGGCCGAAACCGCCGGCGTCAACCAGAAGGCGGCGCCCGCTGCGGCAAGCGCAAGCGCGGCGAGAGCGCCTTTGACAAAGCCGAACGAACGGTTTGGAATCTTGATGTCGGTCATGGCTGCACTCCTGTGGCTTCCATTGGGATCAGTCTATTGCATCAGCTACGGCGGCGCGACGCACGAGTTGCGGCACGGGCTCACATTCGCGTGCGTCGCGGGCAGCCAGCCTAGTTTGCCGGTTTCATGGCATCCGTTGCCGGTTTCATCGCGTCAGCCGCCGGTTTCATGGCGTCAGCCGCCGGCTTCATGGAATTGGTGGCCATCGGGTCGGCAGGCTTCATCGCGTCGGTCGCCGGCTTCATGGCGTCTGCGGCAGGCTTCATCGCATCGGCGGCCGGTTTCATGGCATTGGCAGCGGGCTTCATCGCATTGGTCGCATCGTCGGCACGGGCGATGCCGCCGGCAAGCAGCGCCGTCGAGCACAGAGCGAGAGCGAGTGCCGGCAGCGTCAGGCGGGACAGTATAGTCATGATGGTCTCCTTGGGGTTGGTCGTTGAAGGCGCGCCCTCTTGGCGGCCGTGCTATGCGGTGCCGCGCGTGCGGCGTTGCGCAATCTCTTGTTGAAGCGTGATCTAGTTTGTCGCGGCGGCCAGGATCGGTCCGCCACTGGGCGACTGGACGAGCACGGCCGTGCTCAGGCCGTCCGAAGCTGACGGCAGATCCAGCGCCGTGGCGTCGCCGGTCCAGCTGCCGAGTTTCTTGAGCGCATGCACGACATTGGCGTGCGGCAGGGTGCGGCCGGAGTTCTCGCCGCGTGCCACCGGCACCTCGACGACGCCCTTGGCGTAGCGCACCAGCCAGA
This sequence comes from Mesorhizobium sp. Root102, assembly GCF_001425625.1. Lineage (GTDB taxonomy): Bacteria > Pseudomonadota > Alphaproteobacteria > Rhizobiales > Rhizobiaceae > Mesorhizobium. The sequence continues at coordinate 71,133 of NZ_LMCP01000012.1, forward strand.
CATCAGCCTTACCGCCAGGTGCGGCGCCGGCGCCGATGCTGACCTTGCCGCCATCGAGCGACAGCGACGGGCCGCTGGTGCGGCCAGTGCTTGCGATCAGGTTCTGGATCTCGCCGGGTGCGGCGCCGACGACATCGGCATGGCCGTTGACCACCACCTGCGGCGTGAACGGGCCGTCATGGCCGAGCGGCGGCTCGTAAGTAACCTGGCGCTGGGTGAATTCCTGGCGGCCGAAAATGTCCTTCCAGCCGAGATAGTCCCAGTAGGTGACGTTGAACGACAGCGCCAGCACGCCGGGCTGGTCCTTGACCTTGATCAGATTGGCGTTGGCCGGCGGGCAGGACGAGCAGCCCTGGCTGGTGAACAGCTCGACCACGGTGAGCGGCTGGGCGGCCGCCGCACCGAGCGACACTGCCAGCGCAAGCGCGCAAAGGCTGGACACTGTGACGAGTTTGCAGGACATGGCTTGCTCCGTGGGCGGCGGCGCCTGGATGCACCGCTCATGTCCCCACTTCGCCGCCGCCCGCTGCTTCGTTACAGCGCTCACCGGTTTGTGATCGGGTTCGTCGCTTTGCAGCGGTGGAGATCGGCACCAGCCGTCGCGACAGGCTAATCTCACCCCTCGAGGGGTGAGAGATGTCCGGCAGGACAGAGGGGGCGCCGTAGAGCACCAACAAAGCCGCTGTAGGGGCCGTCGAGCAACGATAGAATGATGGTCAGATCGGTCAGAGAAAGTGGGAGACGGATATGGCAAAGCCGGCGGGGCAGCGCCCCCCTCTGGCCTGCCGGCCATCTCCCCCACATGTGGGGAGATCGGCCGCTTCAGCGTCTACTGCGTCAGCCGTGTGTTGTTGGGCCGCTTGTTGAAGTCGCACCTGCCGGTCACGTTGTAGAAGAAGTCGGCGTTGCTGACAGGCGCCGGGACCTTGTTGCCGCCGTCTTCCCAGGCCTGGTAGCCTGTCGCGCCGCAAGGCACGAGGCCGAAAATATCAACGATCTGGCCGGTCGCGACCTCGGCCGGAGCGACGTCCTTGCTTATCGAGCTGTAGAGCCGATTGGACGTGGCTGGATCGTTCGACATGAGTTTCGTTGGCTGGGGTGGTTTTGCCGTGGCGGCGGACGGAACGTCCATCTGCAGATAGAGGCCGGCCATCTGGCTGACGTTGACTGACGCACCGGCGGCGTTGCCAGCAGACATCGTGTCAACACAGTAATATTTCGTAAGGAATTTGTCGGTCTGGATCACCGCTCCGGCGGGCGTGTTCGAGTCGACGAGCTTGCAGACCTGCTTCTGGGCCAACGTGGTGACGGTCTTGCCGGCTGAATCGGTGGTGATGACGTTGACGGTGGTGGTGCCGTAGCCTTTCGGATCGCCGGTTTTGCCATATGTATAATCGATCGTCATCAGCGGCTTGCCCGCCGCCGCACCGAACATCGTGCCGTAGAGGGTCATTTTCTTGTTCCAGTAACCCGACACGCCGGTGACCTTGAAGGTCGCCTCCACCAGCGCCGGCGTCTTGCTCACCGCCGACGAGACGCCGACCGACACCGTGGGAATCCTGGCGATCTGCATGAACACGGTCGGCATGTCGAAACTCGCCGTGGCCTGCGCGGTAGCGGTGCCGTTGGCGCTGACGTCGAAACTGTTCAGCGTCGCGTTGCCCCGACCACCGTTTTCTTTGTAGGTATTCTGCAGCACCACCTGGCGCTGCGGCTTCGTCGAGGCCGTGTCCATCGTGGTGATCGACAGGATCGCGGCATCGAGTGCCGCCTGCTCGGCCGACCTGGTCTGGACCGCCGAGGTGTAGTCGACCGAAAAGCCGACCGCGGTGATCAGCGGAATCATGATGACGATGAGGATCGGCGCAAATGCACCGCTCCTCGAGTCGATAAACCTGCCTGCAAGCCCCCGCATGCCTTGATCCTTATAGCCGACTATCACTACCGGCTAACATGGCACTCCCCAATTATGCTCTAATGGACTTGTTTAAAATTTATCGACTTTTCGCGAAAAGCGCGAAATACGCGACAAGCGCCGGCGGCGCTTGCTCCGGCAAAGGCGCACCGCTTGCCGCAGCAAGCCGCCCCTGCTAAACGCGCGCCATGAGCACGCCCCTCGACCACATCCGCAATTTCTCCATCGTCGCCCATATCGACCATGGCAAATCCACGCTTGCCGACCGGCTGATCCAGCTGACCGGCGGGCTGGAGCTGCGCGACATGAAGGAGCAGGTGCTGGACTCGATGGACATCGAGCGCGAGCGCGGCATCACCATCAAGGCGCAGACGGTGCGGCTGAAGTACCACGCCAACAATGGCGAGGACTATATCCTCAATCTGATCGACACGCCCGGCCATGTCGACTTCGCCTATGAAGTGTCGCGCTCGCTCGCCGCCTGCGAAGGCTCGCTGCTGGTCGTCGACGCCTCTCAGGGCGTCGAGGCGCAGACGCTGGCCAATGTCTACCAGGCGATCGACAACAACCACGAGATCGTCGTGGTGCTGAACAAGGTCGACCTGCCGGCCGCCGAGCCCGAGCGCATCCGCGAGCAGGTCGAGGAGGTGATCGGCATCGACGCTTCCAACGCCGTCCTGATCTCGGCCAAGACCGGGCTTGGCATTCCCGACGTGCTGGAGGCCATCGTCCACCAATTGCCGCCGCCGCGCGAAGGCGACGCTTCGGCTCCGTTGAAGGCGATGCTGGTCGACAGCTGGTACGACGCCTATCTCGGCGTCATCGTGCTGGTGCGCGTCATCGACGGTGTTTTGAAAAAGGGCCAGACCATCCGCATGATGGGCACCGGCGCCAAGCACCTGGTCGAGCGCACCGGCGTGTTCACCCCTGCCCGCATCAATGTCGACGAGCTCGGCCCCGGCGAGTTCGGCTTCTTCACCGGCTCGATCAAGGAAGTGGCCGACACCCGCGTCGGCGACACCATCACCGAGGACAAGCGCCAGACGGCCAAGGCGCTGCCCGGCTTCAAGCCGGCGCAGCCGGTGGTGTTCTGCGGCCTGTTCCCGGTCGACGCCGCCGATTTCGAGGACCTGCGCGCCGCGGTCGGCAAATTGCGCCTCAACGACGCTTCTTTCTCTTTTGAAATGGAAACCAGCGCCGCGCTCGGCTTCGGCTATCGCTGCGGCTTCCTTGGCTTGCTTCATCTGGAAATCATCCAGGAGCGGCTGGAGCGCGAGTTCAACCTCGACCTGATCGCCACGGCACCATCAGTCGTCTACCGGCTGGCTCTAACCGACGGCTCGATGAAGGAATTGCACAACCCGGCCGACATGCCCGACGTGGTCAAGATCTCGGCCATCGAGGAGCCGTGGATCCGCGCCACCATCCTGACGCCCGACGACTATCTCGGCGGCATATTGAAGCTTTGCCAGGACCGGCGCGGCATCCAGGCGGACCTCTCCTATGTCGGCAAGCGCGCCATGCTGATCTACGATTTGCCGCTCAACGAAGTCGTCTTCGATTTCTACGACCGGCTGAAGTCGATCTCCAAGGGCTACGCCTCGTTCGACTATCACCTCACCGACTACAAGGAAGGCGACCTCGTCAAGATGTCGATCCTGGTCAATGAGGAGCCGGTGGACGCGCTGTCCATGCTGGTGCACCGCACGGCGGCGGAAAAGCGCGGCCGGCAGATGTGCGAGAAGCTGAAGGAGCTGATCCCGAACCATCTGTTCAAGATCCCGATCCAGGCCGCGATCGGCGGCAAGGTCATCGCCCGCGAAACCATCTCGGCGCTGCGCAAGGATGTCACCGCCAAATGCTACGGCGGCGACGTCTCACGCAAGCGCAAGCTGCTGGACAAGCAGAAAGAAGGCAAGAAGCGGATGCGGCAGTTCGGCAAGGTGGATATCCCGCAGGAGGCGTTTATCCAGGCGCTTAAGATGGGCGATTGAGAAGCCGGTTGGCGCGCAAAGCGCGCCAAGTCATCGATCCGGTGGATCGATGGCAGGCTTCGAAAGCGGGGGAGCTGCCGGAGGCAGCGGGCCCCCCGCCAGCGCGGCGCTGACGCTGCGCGGTGGAGGTTAGCCGCGTCAGAAATCAAGAATTCTTGGTATCCCGACCGTCAGGTTCTTTTGCAACACCTTTGAAGGGCCCTTCCGTGGACTTACGCTCCATGAACTGACCGTTTCGCTCGTCACGTTTTTGCCAATCACCATTCTCATGCTGGAATTGAGTTCTGCCAGTCACCGCACCCCTACGGTAGTCGTCACCTGTGTTCTTAGCCATCGTGGCCTCCTTTGAACAGATGGTGAACGTATCGCGATTCGCAGCGCAAATCACGTACTCTGTGGCCAGGTCGAGGACGCGGTGACGAATCATAGCTGCACTGATATAAATTGTGCATGGGCGATCCGGTTCAATTTCTCAAAGATAACTGGGCCGTGGTGACGCAAGCGCCTTGGGTGTTCGTCACTATGGTCATCATTATCGGCGGCGGCGGTATAGCTATCGGGCGGGCATGGCTGAATAGGACGATCTCAAATCTGCGAAGTGACATTGCCACATTGGAAAGTCGGCATATTGCAAAAGACGAAAAGATCGCCGACTACCAATCTAAGTTGAATGGCGCAACGCCTGACGAAGCTCGGAACCTGATTTCTGCCTTAGAGAGGCGACTTGCCGCGCTGGAACCAAGAATTCTTGATCCAGAGCAATCGAGAATCCTTTCCGCCCAACTCAGCAACAAGTCGGGCTCTATCCAGTTGATCAAGGACATGGGTAGCTCCGAGAGCGGTAAAATCTACGCCCAGTTTGGCGTTTTACTTAGAAGGTTGGGTTGGAACTTGATGGAGGGCAGCGTTTTGGGTTTGGGCAATCCACCGCCCACCGGAATAGCCGTCCAATCGCATGCTGGAGATACACTTACTGAGGACGCAAAAACCCTTATCGCAGCTCTGCAGGCGGCTGGCATTGAATACGACGTTCAAAAAACGCCAACGATCAACGTGCCTGGGCAACCATTGACAAGTCTACTGTTCACTACACGAGCAAATTAAATTCGCCCAGTTTCGGACGGCAGCGCAGAGGGCTTGTGGTCTCTCGACACCTCCGCCGCTTTCCGCTCGCGCCCCCCTTGAGAACGCCCCGCCTGGGAGTATCCTCCGCGGCTTGGGGAGACATCAAATGCGCTCCACTTCAGACACCATCGCCGCGATCGGCCTAGCCATCGGTGGCGCTTTCGGCCTCGCCGGCACCTTCGTCGCCAGCGCTCCGCTGCGCGAAACACTCTGGACGATCGACGGCGTGGCACTGGTGGTGGCGACCGCGCTGCTGACGATGAAGTATCAGCGGCTGGGCAATGACTGCGTGGCGGCCGGATTCCTGACCTTCCTTGCCGGCGAGAGCCTGCTGCTGGCCGGCAATGCCGCGGGGCTGGAGGCCAGCGTGCCTTCCTATGTCGGCGGCATCTCGCTTTGGGCGGCAGCGCTGGTCATGGTCAGCGTGCCGAACACTTTTGCCCTGTGGATGCGGCTCACCGCGCTCGTTGCCGCCGGGCTGTTTGTCGTCTCAGCTTGCATGATCCTGTGGGGCGCGCCCTTGCTGCCGACCTCGTCGCCGCTGCCCGCCGCCGGCTATCCGTTCCTGGTGCTGACCTTCGTCGGCTGGATCTGGACGCTGCTGAGGCCTGCCCGGTGAGCTGGATAGGACGCGTGCATTGACAGGCGTTGTCGCCGGACGGCGCCTTTTTCAATGACGCAACGGGACGGGTTAATACGGTCCGCACCAACCCTGAGTTGGTTGATCGCGCAGACTCGGAGCGGTAGAAAACTCGGGCGGCGGACCTTAATCAGTTCGCCAGTGGCCGGCGCGGGCTCAGGCAACTGCCTCACCGGCATTCGCGTCGGCCATTTTTGCTTCACCTGCGAATGATCCAGGCGACGAGGCCTGAGTCGACATGCGCCTTGTCGGTAAGCTCACGGACCATGGACGTGGCGTGCCGACCCCATTGCGCCTCGGGGATGAGGCGTTCGGCGATGGATGTCTTGAATGCCCTTCGCAACGCATGAAGGTAAGCGGCGGCCCGCTGGGGTACTCCATTGCATTGCTCCCAACGGGGGCGGGAGCACGCTGACCATCGCCCATACAGTGGCCAGCGACAGCGGAACCATGCGCCCTGTGGCCGCAGTGGTCCACCGCCCGGCGCCGCACGTTTTGCGCCGTACATGAAATGTGGGATCTGGCGAAGCGCGCGGGCGGCAGATGCCGGCGCGTCCCGCGCCGCCCCCGGGCGCTGACGCGCGTTGCCTTCTCCCCTTGTGGGAAGGTCTAAAGCGCCGGCGCTTCAGCTTTCAATCCACACCTTCTCAAAGTGCTGCTCCAGCGCCTGGTGTTGTTCGCAGCCTTCGACGCCTTTGCGGTACGTCCGGTAGACCGAGCGCCAGTAGGGTTGGATGATGATGCCTGAGTCGCGCAGATTCTGTTCGATCCTGGCCATGATCTCCTTGCGCGCCTTGGCGTCGGGCATGGCCAGCGCCTTGTCGAGCAGCCCGTCGAACTCCTTGTTGGCGTAGGCGCTCTCGTTCCAGGCAGCGCCCGATTTATACGCCAGCGCCAGCACCTGGACGCCGAGCGGGCGGCCGAGCCATTCGGTGCAGGAGAAGGGGTATTTGCTCCAGTCGTTCCAGAAGGTGGCGGCGGGCAGCACGGTGCGCTTGATCTTGAGGCCGGCCTCGCGCATCTGCGCGCCGATGGCGTCGCCGGTGCTCTTCTGCCATTCGACATCGACGGAGATGAGCTCGAATTCGTGGTCGGCCTTGCCGGCCTCCGCGAGAAGCTTCTTAGACTGGTCGACGTCGCGCCTGGCCGGGCCGATATCGGCATATTCGGGGTGCATGGGGCCGACATGGTGGTTGTCGGCGGGCTTGCCGCGGCCGCCGAGGCCGAGAGCCAGCACGGCGGAATTGTCGACGGCGAGCTGGGCGGCGCGGCGCACCCTGGCGTCGTCATAGGGCGCGTTGCCGACATTGAAGCGGGCGACGATGGTCGAGCCGGTGGCGATCTCGGAATTCATCAGCCCCATCTGCTCGGTCTGCGAGACGGCATCGGAGGCGGTCTCGTGGTCGGTGTCGATCTCGCCGGATTCGAAGGCCGACAGCATGGCGTTGGGGTCGGAGCCGTAGTCGACCCATTTGATGCCGTCGAGGTGGAATTCGCCCTTCCACCAGGGCTTGTCCTTGCGCTTCACCTCGGCGCCGGTCTCGGCATCCCAGCTGACCAGCTCGCAGGGGCCGGTGGTGATGGCCAGCGCCTTCAGGGGATCGCCGTCGCCCTCGTAGGAGCGGTGCATGATCAGCGCCGGATAGTCGGCCATGCCGGCGATCAGCGAAATGTCGGGCTTTGGCAGGTTCAGCTTGATGGTGAAGTCGTCGACCCTGGCGATGCCGCCGTCGACGACCTTCTTGGTGTCGGCATTGACCAGCGCGCCCATGCGCGCGGCGACCGAATTGCCGGGCACCGAGGCATCGCACCAGCGGGTGAGGTTGTGGATGACATCGTCGGCGTTGAAGGCATCGCCGTTCGACCAGGAGATGCCCTTGCGCACATGCAAGGTGAGCGTCCTGGCGTCGTCGCTCGCCTCCCAGCTCTCGAGCAGCCAGGGCTCGAAGGAGAAGTCGGTGTTCCAGCGCACCAGATATTCGTTGCAGTGGCGGGCGACGTTGGACATTTCGACGCCGTCGAAGGTGCGCGGGTCCTTGAAACCCTTGACGTTCATGGCGACGCGCAAGACGCCGCCCTTCTTCGGTTCCGCCGCGCGGGCAGGGGTGGGGCCGAGGCCGCCCAGCGCCAGCGCGCCGGCAGCGCTGACGCCGAGGCCGGCCATCAAAGCGAGATACTCGCGGCGGTTGATGCCGCCGGTCTTGAAATCGTCGGCGACGGGCTTGGCCTTCGGGTGCAGTTTGCGGTCGGTCAGCATGAATTTCATCGTCGTTCCCCTGTTGTTGGGCGCCCCGGCCGATCGACAGACGCGGGGGCGGACGCGACCGCCGGGACGCCATTGCCTGGGGCGATGATAAAGCGGCGTGACGGTGGGGAGTGTTCGGTTTTCCGCAGTGATTGTGCGGCGCTCCGCCGGCGGCACCTCAGTAAGGCCACTCACCCCGGCCCAGCGCTGCCACCGCCGCCACGATCCGCGCAAACGCTTCCGCCGCCGCCGGCAGGGTCGTGCGGGCGCGCAGGAAGCTGTGCACGAGGCGCTTTTCCTCGTGCCACCAGGCCTTGCCGCCGGCGGCCAGAATGCGGTCGCGATAGGCCTCGCCGTCCGACGACAGCGGTCGCATTCGGCGGTGACGATCACCGTTGGGGGCAGGCCGGAGAAGTCGGTGTCGCGCAAAGGCGAGAAGGTCGGGTCGTCCAGTGATTGCCGCTTGGCCGAGCGGACGTCGCGGTAGAAGGCGATGTCGGCCACGGACAGCAGCGGCGCCTCGGCATGCTCGATGTAGGAGCCGGCGGTCTCGTCGCCGCCCAGGCCGGGATAGATCAGCACCTGGCCGATGGCGGCGCTGACATGGCGGCGCGTCGCCTGCGCCACACCAGCCGCCAGATTGCCGCCGGCGCTTTCGCCGCACAGCACCAGCGGCAGATCGGTGGTCGCGGCTGCCCATTCGAAGGCGGTGACGGCATCGTCGAAGGCGGCCGGATGCAGATGCTCGGGCGCCAGACGGTAGTCGACCGACAGCACGTCGAAACCGGTGCCGGCGCAGAGCTCGGCGCAGATGTCGTCATGGCTCTCCAGCCCGCCAAGGATGAAACCGCCGCCGTGGAAATAGAGCACCAAGGCCCTCGCGGCCCCGCCGGCAAGCTGGTAGCGCCGCACCGGGATGTCGCGGCCGGCGGCGGCGATCAGGCCGTCGCTGGCCTTGACGCCGGGCGGGCGGCCCTGGTGGAAGGCCCGGCTCATCCTGTCATAGACGGCACGCTGCTTGTCGATCGGCAGGCCGAGGATTTCGGGCGGATACCAGGCGTTGACGGCGTCGATATAGGCCCACAGAGCGGGGTCGAGCCTTGTTTCGTATTTGCCGCGAGTCATGCTTTCGGCGGTCATAGATCGGCGTAGAGCGCGGCCGCGTTGTCGAAGCTGAAGCGCAGCGGCACCGAGCCTTCGACCTGCCAGACGCTGACGGTCTCGCCGGCCAGCAGCCGGCAGGCGCCGTCGGTGTCGGTGACGGCGCCGCCATAGAGCCGGTTGGCGAGGTTGAGGATGCCGGTCTGGTGCATGGCGGCGCTGCCGCTGCCGCAGGCATCCTTGACCAGCAGCACGCGAAAGCCCTTGGCCACCGCATCCTTGACCGTGGCGTCGATGCAGGCCTCGGTCCACACGCCTGATACAACCAGCCATTCGATGCCGGCCGACTTGATGTCGCGGGCCGCCGGGCCGGAGCGGAAGGCGCTGGCCTCGGCCTTGACCAGCAGCGCCTCGCCCTTGATCGGCGCCACCTCAGGGCAGATCTCGGTCAGCGGATCGCTCTTGTCGGAAAAGACCGACTTGCCGTCCTCGCCGACAGGATGAAACGGCCGGTCCTGGCTGTCGAGATCGACGATGTAGGCCCAGTGATAGAGCGGCACATGGTTTTGCCGCGCCGCCGCCTGCAGGCGCTGGACGTGGGCGAGGACGCCGGCAAAGCCGTCGACAAGGTAGCGCTTGTCCTGCCGGTGCTCCTCCTGCAGGTCGATGAAAACAGCGGCCACCGTGCCGCGCTTGATAGCGATGGGAGCCTTCACGCGAGAAACTCGTCCTCATAGGGAAAGCGCGACAGGAGTTCGGTGCCGGTGTCGGTGATCAGGATCTCGTCCTCCAGCTTGACGCCCTCGCGGCCGCCCTTTTCGCCGATATAGCTTTCGACGCTCACCACCATGCCTGGCACGATATGGCCGTCGCGGCCATAGGTCTCGTAATCCATGGCATGCGCGATGAACGGCGTTTCGCCATGCATGCCGACGCCGTGCATGACCGAGGTGTAGCGCTGGTCGACGAAGCGATCCGGGATTTTCCAGGCCTTCTCGGCAATTTCGCGGAAGGCCATGCCGGGTTTGACGATGGATATGTTGTGCTGAACCTGGTCATGCGCCATGCGGTAGAGCGATTTCTGGTAAGGCGTCGGCTTGCCCGGCCCGCAGCGGAAGGTGCGCGAGAAATCGGAATAGTAGCCGTAGCAGCCGATGGTGTCGGTATCGAGCGCCAAAAGTTCGCCGGGCCGGATCTTGCGGCCGCTGGCCTCGTTGAACCATGGGTTGGTGCGCTGGCCGGAGGTCAAGAGCCGCGTCTCGATGAACTCGCCGCCCTGGCGGATCACCTCGCCATACATGATGGCGAACAGGTCGTTTTCGGACACGCCGGGCTTGATCGCCTCGCGCACGGCGTAGACGGCGGCCTCGGCGCCGGCCATCGATACCTGCAGGCATTTGACTTCCTCCGGCGTCTTGACCGCGCGCACGGCCAGGATTTCGCCCTGGCAATCCTTGACCTCGCAGCCGCGCTTTTCCAGGGCCAGCGCCTGCAGATGGCTGCAGCGGTCGAGGCCGAGCTTCATCGAGCCGCCGCCGTGCTGCTTCAAAAGCTCGGCGATCTCGTCGGCAAAGGGGCCGGCGGTTTCGTCGTCGCGGCCTGACACCGACGACCACACGAGCTTGGAAGGCCGCGCCTCGTCGATCGTGTCGAGCACCATCGAGACATGGTAGCTCTGCGGGTATTCGAACAGCACGATCGGGCCGTCGGTCGGAATGAAGAAATAGCGGGTCGAGTTGCGCAGGAAGTAGCCGAACATGTTGCGCGAGCCGGTGGCGTAGCGCTGGTTGTAGGGATCGAACAGCACGACGCCGCCATAGCCGGCCTCGCGCATCCAGCCGCGCAGCTTGGCCAGCCGGCCCTTGCGCAAGGCATCCGGGTCGATGAAGGACGGCTCGGTGTCCGACAGCCACATGCCGCCGGCCGGGTCCGCGGCGGCCGGATGGCGCATGCGGTCCTTGAAGTCCACGTCCTCGGTGCTGTCGGGGTCGAAAACGACGATGCTCATGGGTGTGCGGCCTTGGCTGGGTTGCGAGGCCGGAGCATGGCGCAGGAGACGCGGAAGCATTGTGCGGAAAACCGCGTGTGTTGTGCGGGATGCCGCTGGCAAGTCGGTTGCGCCGCGATCCTTCGCGCCCCCCTCTGCCCTGCCGGGCATCTCCCCCACGAGGGGGGAGATTGGCAGCGTCGCCCGCCACGCTTCACTCTTCAATTCTGGCGATTGGCGAAAGCGCCGGTGACAGCCGATCTCCCCCCATGTGGGGGAGATCGGCAGGACAGAGGGGGGGCGCTGTCCCGCCAACGTCCCACCCGTCAGCGAGCGCAAGCTAATGCCTCCTCGCCAGCTTCGGCGGATGCCCATGCTCCTCGCGAAAGGCCCGGGCAAAACTCGACATCGAGGCGAAGCCGCAGGCGAGCGCGACGTCGCGCACGGCGAGTGTCGAGTGCGCCAGGAGATCCGCGGCGCGTTTCAACCTGAGCCGCCGGTAGTAGCCATTGGGCGAGATGTCGAGTTCGGAGCGAAAGGAGCGTTCGAGCTTGTCGGAGGAGACGCCGAGCTTCGCGGTCAGCTCGGCCATGCCGAGCCGTTCTTCCACCGCTTCCTCCATGATGGCGATGGCCGACAGCACCAGTTCGTTCTGGACGCCGGTGCGCAGGCGAAGCGGCATCATCTTGCGGTCGATGCTGGAACGCAGCTGGCTGTGCACGAACCATTCGGCGACACCGGCGGCAAGCTCGGCGCCGTAGTCGCGGGTGACGATCTCCAGCATCATGTCGAGGCTGCCGACGCCGCCGGCCGAGGTGAAGCGCTTGCGGTCGATGACATAGAGGTCGCGCCGGAGCTCGATGTTGGGGAAGGCCTCGGTGAAGGCCGCCTGGCTGGTCCAGTGCAAGGTGCAGGCATGGCCGTCGAGCAGGCCGGCCCGCGCCAGGAAGAACGCCGCATCCGCCACCGCGCCGATATGGGCGCCACCCCGCAGGCTCTTGCGGATCCAGCTTGCCGCATCCTCGGCGACGAGGTGATCGGCATCGCCGCCCGAGCAGACGACGATGCGGTCGACCTTGGGAGCATCCTCGGCATAGAAGCCCGGCTGGATGACGACGCCGTTCGAGGCCTCGACCGATCCCTTCGTGCCGCCGACGATGATCCAGCGATAGCACTGCCGCTTGGCCAGGATATTGGCGGCGCGCAGCGGCTCGATGACGGAACTGAACGCCATCATCGGAAAGCCGGGGAACACCAGCACCGCGAAGGTGAGGGGTGTTTCGGTCGGTTTGGGTGGTTCGCGCGTGGCCATGGGCGCTGAACTTCGGGCAGATGGGGTTCGGCGTCAATTCGGTCGTTGGCCGGTCAGTTCATCATGCGAAGTCAGCAAGTTGATTTGAGCTTCTAACCCCCCAGCGCCTGGTCCAGATCCGCGATCAGATCATCGCCATCCTCGATCCCCGCCGACAGACGCACCAGTGAATCCGATATGCCGATCTCCGCCCGCTTCTCGGCCGGAATCGAGCCATGCGTCATCAGCGCCGGGTGCTCGATCAGGCTTTCCACCCCGCCGAGGCTTTCGGCGAGCGTGAACAGCTGCGTGCGTTCGAGGAAACGTTTGGTGCCGGCGAGGTCGCGGTCGAGCACCGCCGTGATCATGCCGCCGAAGGCATGCATCTGGCGCTTGGCGATATCGTGCTGCGGGTGGCTGGCGAGGCCGGGATAGATGACGCGGCGCACGTCGGGGCGCGCTTCCAGCCACTGCGCGATCTTGAGACCATTGGCGGAATGACGCTCCATGCGCAGCGCCAAAGTCTTGAGACCGCGCAGCGCCAGAAAACTGTCGAACGGGCCCGAAATGGCGCCGATGGCGTTCTGCAGGAATTTCAGCTGCGTGGCCAAATCCTTGTTGTCGCCGACTATCGCCACGCCGCCGACCATGTCGGAGTGGCCGTTGAGATATTTGGTCGTCGAGTGCACGACGATGTCGATGCCGAGTTCCAGCGGCCGCTGGATATAGGGGCTGCAGAAGGTGTTGTCGGCGACCGACAAAATCCCATGGCGCTTGGCGAGGGCCGCGACGCCTTCGAGGTCGACGATGCGCAACAGCGGGTTGGTCGGGGTCTCGACCCAGAGCATTTTCGTCTCGGGGCGGATCGCGGCTTCCACGGCGGCCAGATCGGTGAAATCGACGAACGAGACCTGCAGATTGGCGGAGCGTTTCCGCACCCGCTCCATCAGCCGGAAGGAGCCGCCATAGATGTCGTCGGTGGCAACGATATGGGCGCCGGAATCGAGCAGTTCGAGGACGGTGGCGATCGAGGCCAGGCCGGAGGCGAAGGCGAAAGCGGCCGAGCCGCTTTCGAGGTCGGCCACGGCGCGCTCGAAGGCAAAGCGCGTCGGGTTCTGGCTGCGCGCATATTCAAAGCCCTTGTGCACGCCGGGCGACTGCTGGGCAAAGGTCGAGGTGGCGTAGATCGGCACCATTACCGCGCCGGTCAGCGGGTCGTGGCTCTGGCCGCCATGGATGGTGCGCGTCGAGAAGGCAAGGCGGTTCTTGCCCGACTGTGAAGTCTTGGTGTTCATCGTGCGCGCCTCAAATGGTTGATCAGGTCGATGCGGGTTATCAGGCCGACGAACTCGTCGCCGTCGAAGATGATGGCGACCTCGTTGCGGTCGAACACCGGCAGCAGCGCGTCAAGCGTCTGGCTGGCCTGCAGCGTGTGCAGATTGGAGGTCATCGCCGTGCGCACCGGTCCGTTGAAGCGCTCCCAGCGGCCTTCATAAGGACCGTCGACATGAGCAAGGATATCGCTTTCGTCGACGATGCCGACAAGCTTGCCATTGTCGAGCACCGGCAACTGCGAGACATCGGAGCGGCGCATGCGGCCATAGGCGTTGAGCAGGCTTTCGTCCGGGCCGACGGAGACCGTGTCGCCGGTGCGGTGCGAGCGCATCACCAGATCGCGCAGATCGCCATGCTGCTCCTGTTCGGCCAGGCCCTGCTCGGCCAGCCAGAAATCGTCGAACACCTTCGACAGATATTTGTTGCCGCTGTCGCAGACAAAGGTGACGACGCGCCTAGGCACCGTCTGCTCGCGGCAATAGCGCAAAGCCGCCGACAGCAGCGTGCCCGACGACGAGCCGGCCAGGATGCCTTCCTTGGACAGCAGGTCGCGCACCGCCAGCATGCTTTGCTTGTCCGGGATGGAATAGGCCTTCTTGACCAGCGACAGGTCGGCATTGGGCGGTACGAAATCCTCGCCGATGCCTTCCACGGTCCAGCTGCCGGCCTCTTCCATCTTGCCGGTCTTGATCAGCGGCGCCAGCACCGAGCCTACCGGATCGGCCAGGATCATCTCGGTCTTCGGCGACACTTTCGCGAAGTAACGGCCAAGCCCGGTCAGCGTGCCGCCGGAGCCGACGCCGACGACCACCGCGTCGACATCGCCGTCGAGCTGCGAAAAGATTTCCGGACCGGTCGTGGTTTCGTGCGCCAGCGGGTTGGCCGGGTTGGCGAACTGGTTGGCATAGAAGGCGCCGGGCGTTTCCGCCGCGATCTTCTCGGCCATGTCCTGATAGTATTCGGCATGGCCCTTGCCGACATCGGAACGCGTCATGCGCACCTCGGCGCCGAGCGCGCGCAGATGCTGGATCTTTTCGCGCGACATCTTGTCTGGCACGACCAGCACGATGCGATAGCCCTTGGGGATGCCGACCTGGGCAAGGCCAAGGCCGGTGTTGCCCGCGGTCGCCTCGACAATGGTGCCGCCGCGCCTGAGCTTTCCCTTCCGCTCGGCCGCCGCAATCATCGACAGCGCGATGCGGTCCTTGATCGAGCCGCCGGGATTCTGGCTTTCGAGCTTGATGAACAGCCGGCATTTGCCGGTGTCGAACTTGGTCAGCTCGACGACCGGCGTCTGGCCGATCAGGTCGAGAACCGATTTGTAGGGCGGACGCAGGCGGGACAATTCGTCGGGTGCTGCGATCTCGTGCTCGCTCATATCGATGCTCCATGACCAAGCGACCGCCTCGTGGCAGAGCGGCAGCGTATCCTCTTTTCCAGTCCTTTGCAGTCGGAAAGAAGACAGATCGTGCCAATGAACTGGCCAGATGAGGAATGAAATTCCGGGGTTGGCCCGGTCAGTGGGGCACGCCCCCCTCTGGCCTGCCGGCCATCTCCTCCACAAGGAGGGAGATTGGCTGTCACCACGGCTTTCGTCAATTTTTTGACGTTGGGAGGCGGGCGGAGCGCTGAAGCTGCCAATCTCCCCACCCGTGGGGGAGATGGCCGGCAGGCCAGAGGGGGGCGCCGTAGAGCGCTACCCGCAACCGCTTCACCCCAGCAGCTGCTTGCTCAGCCTGGCACACTGCACCCGGATATCCGGAATGGCGTCGATCTCGAAAAAGGTGCCGCGCGTCAGCGGGCCGACGGCGAGGATCTTGGCGGAAACCGCGCCATCGCTGGCGATGGTCTCGCAATTGGCCGAGACGTCGAGGCCGATGCGCAGCGGGTCCGGCCGGGCCAGGCCGCGGTCGACCAGCGAGCGCACGACGCTGTTCGACGAGGTCGAGATGTCCCTGACGATGCCCGAGCAATCGTAGATGCGGGCGACCTCGAAGGTCTCGAGGCGCTGGGTGTGGCGTGACTGGACCTGGACGGTGAATTCACCACCCTTGGCGATGTCGACGACGCGCCCGGCGACCAGGCGGATGCGGCCGGATTGGACGGCCTCCGTGACGCGGGCGTAGACCTCGGGCGCCATGCGATGGCGGTGGATGTCCCACCAGGCCTTGGTGTGTTCGACAAAGCGGCGCTTGGCGGAAGCGGGCCAGTTCTGCCAGATCTTCTGGTTGAACGGCCGCAGGCCGTCGACGACGTCGCGCCAGTCGATGCCGGCCTTCTGGTTCTCCTTGATCAGGTCGCGGAACCAGCCGACGAAATAGGACAATTGGGTGCCGAGCGGAATGTCGGCGACGTCGAGCTTGATCGGATTGCCCTTGCGATGCGGCGAGGGCAGCAGGCCACGCCGCGACACCGCGATGATGTCGCCGCGATGGCCGCGCTGTTCCAGCGCCAGGAACGCGTCGACCATGCTGAGGCCGGTGCCGAGCACCATGACGCTTCTGTCGGGATCAAGCGCTGTATCGGCTTCCGAGCCCATCCTGATGGCATGGCCTTGCGCCGGCTCCTCGTCATGACCGGTAGCCAGCACGGCCAGATGCGCAACCACGCTGGTGCCGTTGGCCAGCGCCACCTCGACGCCGGACGCTGTGGGGGTGATCGAGAGGCTTTCCTCGCGGACCAGGCGAAGCCGCCCTGTCTGCTTTTCCCGCGCTTCCAGATCGTCCAGCAACTCGCCGAGGTAACGGGCATAGATGCTGCGTGGCGCGTAGACCGGTGCCTGTTCGGGGGTTGCAAAGCCGCGCTCCAGCAGCCAGCGCCAGAAATTACCGGGATCGTCGGCATAGGCGCTCATGCCGGCGGCGCTGACGTTCAGCACATGTGCCGACAGCAGCGTCGAATAGGCGATGCCCTGGCCGAAATGCGGGCGCTTTTCGATCAGCGTGACGCGCAGGTCGGGATTGGTCGATTTTAGGAGATGTGCGGCCAGCACGACGCCGCTGGCGCCGCCGCCGACAATGATGATCGAGTTGGCGCGCCCGGTCATGCGCGCACCAGCAGTGCCAGACTCAGGCCTGGACCTTCATGGCGACCGGCAGGTCGTCGATGTCCCTCGCGACCGAAAGGTCGTCGAGGACCATGTCGCGCATTTCGGCGAGGCTGCGCTGATCGAGCACCTCGGCGATCGCCTGCCGAACCTCGAGCATCAGATGTCGGACTTGGCATGTCGCCTCGTCGCAATCTTCACAGCGCTGGTATTGGGTGCGGCTGGCGCAAGGGATCGGCGCCAGCGGTCCGTCGAGGACGCGCACGACATGGCCGACCTTGATCTCGTCGGCAGGGCGCGCCAGGCGATAGCCACCATCCTTGCCCTTGCGGCTCTGGACGAAACCGGCATTGCGCAGCTCGCCCAGGATGGCGTCGAGAAATTTCTTCGGGATGTTGTTGCCGGTGGCGACGTCGTTGACGAAGGCGAGCTGTCCGGCCGGCAATCGCGCGAGGTGGACAAGCGCCTTGAGGCCGTACTTACCCTTTTTTGTGAGCATGAAATCAAGATTTCTCTGTCATGCGACGGCATGGAACCATCGGTTGCGCAATGCCCGGCGTGCGTCCCCGCCGCGTCAAGGCTACTATAATACATAAATTCTAGCGTCATAATGTACAAGCCGAAGACTGTTGATTTTACTTCGTTTTCAAGCCGCAGTAGCCGTTTTGTCGGGCCTCTGTGCCCTTGAGAGCGCAAAAATGCGCTTTGATGGCAGCGGGATGGCAAATGGTCCTCCAGAGCCGGATGTAGCTTGCATCGACTCACGCGACGGCAAAAGCCGATCCATGCCGCGAGCTATCATGGTGATGTGGTGACCGCTCATCGCCGGCTCAAACTCCCTCATATCGATAAGATTACTATACTTACCCCCAAACACGCGGAACGCATTTTCAAATCCGCACCTGTTTGAGGCATGGATTTGCCTGGCGGGGGTCCAGAGGGGGAATTCTCGTTCGCGGGTGGCTTGGCGATGCAGCGAACCTTCGCGTCTCTTTGTCCTGCGGGCAGTTGCCTTGACCCGCATCGAGATGCAGCAATTGCTGGAACGCATCTGGCTGGCGCAGAAGTTCACCACAGTGCTGGTCACGCATGAAGTCGCCGAGGCGGTTGCGCTCGCCGACTGGGTCGTGATGATCAGCGCCGGCAAAATCGCGCTTGATCTGGATGTGCCCGTCGAACGGCCGCGGCGGCGCGGTTCGGTCGAGCTTGCCCGCGTGGAGGGCAAGATACTGGATCGGCTGTTCGGGTAGGTCTGTCGGGGACAGGGCATTCGGAGTTGGCCGAGGCTTCCCCCTGCTTCGTCACGTATGGGCGAAGCAAGGCGCTGGCCGCGCGTCGGATCGCCAGCGCATGAGCTCGCGCCTTTCCTCTCCCCCGTCGAACGGGGTAGAGGTGTCGAGCGAAGCTCGACGGAGTAGGGGTCGACCTTTCATCGAAGCTCACACCCTACCGGTTCGCCCAGACCAGCCCCACCAGGCCAACCAGCATGGTGACGATGCCGATATAGAGCCATTGCGACTGGCCGGTCATGAAGCTGCCGCCAATCACGCCGATGCCTTGCAGCGACCACAGCGCGCCGATGGCAAGCACAATCAACGCCAGCAGATTTTTGGTCAGTCTCATTGCCGGATCTCGCTTTCGAAGTCGATCGATTGCGGCGCCATGGCCGCGATGAAAGAGCCAAAGGAAGCGGCGCGATTGCGTCGACATTTACTTGGATATCTATGCTCGATCTTGTCAAACAAATTCCGGATATCGGCGCGAAGATCATCATCAATTGATCTCTTCTTGCCGGAAAATCCCTGACAGACTGTTACCCAATGACTCTAAACGTGTGCCGCTGCCACGGAACCGCCAGATCATTGCCGCATTTCCTGCCTTATTTGGCACCTAACGGCTGGGGTCTGTCAAAGAACGGAGCCATCCCTCAACATGAAGAACTCAAAACAGACCGTGCTTGTCGCGGTAACGATCGCTGCTGGCCTAATGGTCGGCGCTTCTTCGGCAACCGCCGCCGCCCAGTGCGGCCGTGCCTCGTGGTATGCCCTGCACTCCAAGACCGCATCGGGCGAGCGCATGAACCCGTCGGCGATGACCGCCGCCCACCGCACTTTGCCCTTCGGCACCAAGCTCAGGGTCACCAACAAGAACAACGGTCGCAGCGTCATCGTGCGCATCAACGATCGCGGCCCGTTCATCAAGGGTCGCGTGCTCGACCTGTCGAAGGGTGCGGCCGGCCAGCTCGGCTTCATCGGCTCCGGCCACACCGCCGTGTGCATGGCGCGCGTCTGATGCGACTATTTCCTGGACCATGATCTCTGCCGAAAACCCGAATCCACTTCTCGGGATCATGGTCGAGTGTCCGGCAAGAGGGGCCGGACACATTACTTACACATTTCGCAGCCGCACACTGAGCCGGCTGGCGCCGTTCAGGGCCGATTCCCACTGCCTTGACCCAAAGAAACATTGGTCACGCCGCGTGACGTATTGCATCGCAGCAATTAGTTGTTAACTTCGCCGCGAGACATTCAAGGCTCGGCGCTGCTCGTCGTCCCTTCGGTCGCAGGCAGCAGCGGGGTTCTCGATGTTCTACCAGCTCTATGAAATGAACCACGCTGCCTTGCAGCCGGCGCGTCTCTATGCCGACGCGGTGCGGCTGTTCTACACCAATCCGCTCAATCCGTTTTCCCATACGCCCTGGGGCCGTTCGGTCGCGGCGACCGCCGAATTGTTCGAGCGCACCACGCGCCGCTACGGCAAGCCGACCTTCGGCCTCGACAAGACAGTGGTCGACTGGAAGAGCGTCGAGGTCACCGAAAGGACCGTCTGGTCGAAGCCGTTCTGCAAAGTCGTCCGCTTTGAACGCGCCATTCCTGCCGGGCGCAGGCCGGATCCGAAGCTTTTGATCGTGGCGCCGATGTCGGGCCACTATGCGACGCTGCTGCGCGGCACGGTGGAAGCCATGCTGCCCCATGCCGACGTGCACATCACCGACTGGGTCGATGCCCGCATGGTGCCGCTGGCCGACGGCAGTTTCGATCTCGACGACTATATCGACTACGTCATCGACATGCTGCATGCGCTCGGACCCGACACGCATGTGATGGCGGTGTGCCAGCCTTCCGTGCCGGTGCTGGCCGCCGTGGCGCTGATGGAAACGAAGGGCGATCCCTTCGTGCCCTCCACGATGACCTTGATGGGCGGGCCGATCGACACCCGCAGCAATCCGACCGCGGTCAATTTGCTGGCGCAGGAAAAGGGCATCGACTGGTTCCGCGACAATGTCGTCATGGTTGCGCCCTGGCCGGTACCGGGCTTCGGCCGCGAGGTCTATCCAGGCTTCCTGCAGCTTTCCGGCTTCATGAGCATGAACCTCGACCGCCACATCATCGCCCACAAGGACTTCTTCATGCACCTGGTGAAGCATGATGGCGACAATGCCGAGAAGCACCGCGATTTCTACGACGAGTATCTGGCGGTCATGGACCTGACGGCGGAGTTCTACCTGCAGACGGTCGACACCGTCTTCGTGCGCCAGGCCTTGCCCAAGGGCGAGATGACGCATCGCGGCACCAGGATCGATCCGTCAGCGATCCGCAACGTCGCGCTGTTCACGGTCGAGGGCGAGAATGACGACATTTCCGGCCTTGGCCAGACCAAGGCGGCGCATGATCTGTGCCCCAACATTCCTGCTGAGCGGCATGCCCACTACATGCAGCCGGCGGTCGGCCATTACGGCGTATTCAACGGCTCGCGTTTCCGCTCCGAGATCGTGCCGCGCATCGTCGACTTCATCACCAGCTATGGCCGCCAGGAGCGTGTCGCGGTGAAGCCGAAGCTTGTCCGTACCGCCAAAAGATAATGCGCATCGCCCAAAAGCATGGCCTCGGGCCGACCCGAGGGCGTAGCGATTTTGAGAAATGACGTGCCTGGAACAAGGCTTAACGGCGCCAATCCGGCAAAAACCGGCCGGCTGGCCGATTCTGTTGCACAATAGACGCGGTGCTGCCCCCCGGGTAACCATGCCGACAATCCGACCGTCGTCGTAATTGACACGGACTGTAAATCCCCCTTAACCTTTCGTTAATAACAAAGGGCGAGCGGGGACAATGATATCCTCACCAATGGCGCGAAGGCTGCGCGTGTATGTTGCGGCCGGGCTGGCAGTAACGGGAGGCTGGGTGGCACCGGCTTTGGCGGCAGGAGCGATGGCGACCGGGGGGCTCACCTCGCAGCCGATCGGCCACTATGATTTCTGCAAGCTGAACCCGGGCGAATGCTCTGTCCGTCCGACCAATCTCGCGCCGGCCCCGATGACCGACGGGTTGATGCGCAAGCTTCTCAATGTCACCGCCAGGGTCAACGCCGCCGTCAAGCCGATGAGCGACATGGACATCTACGGCAAGGACGAAGTCTGGGCCTATCCCGACAAGGACGTCGGCGATTGCGAGGACTACGTGCTGGAAAAGCGGCGCCAGCTTTCGCGCATGAGCATCTCGCTTGCCGATCTTCTGATCACCGTGGTGCGCAAGCCCGACGGCGAGGGCCATGCGGTGCTCACGGTGCGCACCGACAAGGGCGACTATGTGCTCGACAATCTGACCGACAAGGTCAAGCCATGGGACGCGACCGGCTACCGCTTCCTCAAGCGGCAGGCGGTCGACAACACCGGCCGCTGGGTCTCGATCCGCGGTGGCCAGCAGGTGCTGGTCGGCGCGGTCCAGTAGGCATCAGCAACGGCGGCTGCCTGGCATCCAACGCTTCGTCATCCCAGGGCGGAGCAGGAGCGGAGCTCCGTCGCAAAGACCCTGGGATCCATGCCGTGAGGCAGATGAAGAACGCTGCGGCGCAGGTACAGGCGCCAGCGATCATCATGCCGGCATCTCCAAATCTTTTGCACCGCCGCGACGCTGGTAATTCGCGGCATGGATCCTCGGGTCTGCGCGTCCGCTTCGCTTCCGCTCCGCCCGTGGATGACGAGAGCGATTTTTCTCCGTGAACCATTTCCTCCCGGCCAGCGACACATGGCCGTAGACGGTAACCAATCATGGAGACTTCAGATGACCGCACTTTTGCGAAATGCCTTCCTCGCCGCCGTGGCGGTATCGGCTTTGGCCGGACCCGCCTTGGCCGATCAGACCGTTACAAGCTGCGCCACGTCGCAGACCAATGATTTGTGGAGCGGCCGCTGTTGCGGGGCCGGCGACTCGAGCTGCCTGGGCGGCGGAAACAATGGCCACGACCACAACGACAATGGCGGCCGGGGAAATAATGGCGGCACGGCCGGCAAGAAATAATCTCATCACTGTTGACCGCCGGCGGGCTCTTCAAGTGAAGCGAACGCCGGCGCCAGCAGCGGGCTCGCGCCCTATTGCGCAAACCGTCTGATCCAGACTCCTTGTTTTGACGCAATTCCCAAGGGAAAGCGCTATGCGCTTTTCCCGGGAAAACCGTTTCACACTCTTCCTGGAATTGCTCTACGGCCGTCGGCCGAGCGCCGCGCGGATCGATGCGGTGATGCGGCGAAGCTCCGCCTCGTCGAGCTTTTCGATGTTCTCGGCCAGGAGATTGGCGAGCTCGGTGGCGGCGGGGGAAAGACCCGACGTGTCGAGCCTGACCCGCGGATGTGAGGCTTCGGCCAGCCGCGCCAGCTCCTCGGCATCGTCCCAGATGATGTTGAAATAGCCGATGATCTTCTGGATCAGCGTCCACGTCGGCGCACCGCGCCTGCCATGCTCGAGCGCCGACAGATAGGCGGCGCTGACGCCGATTGCGGCCGCCATGTCCTTCTGGCTGACACCGCGTTCGCCCCGTAGCGCTCGCAACTTCTCGCCGAACGGGGTCATGCGCCCGGCCTTCCGGCTTGAGCCCTCACGACCGCAGCCGCCGCAGCCGGATATAAAGGGCGCCTGAACCGCCATGGTTGCGGGCGGCATGGTCGTGGCTGGAGACAAGCGGCCGGAAGGCGGGCGTCGACAGCCAGGCGGGTACCGCGCGCCGCAACACGCCGTCGCCACCGGAGGACGAGCCCTTGCCGGTAATGACCAGGACATAGCGGATGCCGCCGGCATGCGCCCGGTGCAGGAATGAGAACAGCAGCGAATAGGCCTCGTCCTGCGTCATGCCGTGCAGGTCGACGCGGCCCTCGATCGGCAGCCGGCCTTTCGACAGTTTGTCCAGCGTCGGCTCGTCGAGGCGGTGCGTGACATGCTGAGCCTTCGGCTTTGCGATCCCTGCGGCATTGGCAGCAGCCAGCACCGGCTGCGACTGACCTGGCCTAGGCTCGGCAGCAATTTCGGGGACGTCGCCGGCGATCCTTCCCTTGAGCGGCTTGGCGGTGCGCGCGACCAGGTTCCACAGAACCCGGTCGTCCTCGCTCAGTTTCGCTTCGCTGAGTCTGTCTGGGCGCCGGGTCATCGATTCGCACCCGGAACGAGCGCGCGCGGCACCAGCGCATAAAAATCGGCCGCATTGCGGACCACGCCAGCGATCTCGCCGGCGGCATCGCCGGAACCGGCAAAGAGATCTCCGCGCTCCGGCCCGGTGATGGCCGAGCCGGTGTCCTGCGCGATCATCAGGCGCCGGAACGGCTTTGCGTCGAAAGCGGTGAGCGTCGGTGCGTCAATGTAGAAAGGCGTGCCGAATGTGTGCAGCAGGCGGTCGACGGCAATGGAGCGGCCCGGCGTCAGCGGCACCTTGGCGGCGGCGATCGGACCGAGGGCCGCATCATCCACCGCTGCCTCGCGGAAGAAGATGTAGGAGCGGTTCCGCCACAGGATCTCGTCGATGCGGTCGGGATGCGCCTTGAACCAGGCGCGGATCGACTGCATCGTCACTTTCTCGAGCGGGATTTCGCCGATCTCGCTCAGGATCTTGCCGGGCCCGGTAAAGCGCTGGCCGGATTTGGCGGCATAGGTGACGCGGGCAAGCCGGCCGTCGGTCATGGCGAGGCGTGCGGCACCCTGCACGTGAATGAAGAAGGCATCGACCTTGTCGGCCAGCCAGGCGATTTCCAGGCCCTTGCCATCAAGCGCCCCGCGCTCGATCTCGCCGCGATCTAAATATTCGACCGGCCCGTCCGGCGCCTGCCGCGCGAAGGCGAGATACGAATCCATTCCAGACGGCCTGGTGGCGTCGTCGATATCGACGAGATCGGCCGGACGTGACAGCAGCGCCACCGAAAAGCGGTCCGTTCGCACCGGCGAGGCTTCGACCACGGGTTCGTAGAAGCCGGTGACGAGGCCGGCGCCGCCAGTCGCGGCGCGGACAAGCGCCGGGACAAAATGGCGCTCGAAGAAGGCCCGGGCTTCCTTCCGATCCAGAAATGGCGACCGATTCGCCGGCGAAACAATGCGGGCCTCGGCATAGGCTTCGGCAAAGGCGTCGAAGTCGACGCCGAGCGCACCGCTGCGATAGGGTTTGGTCAGGACATGAAAGGCCGAGCGGCGAAAGGCAGCAAAAGCCGCCAAATGGTCGTCCTCCTCCCAGCCAGGGAGGTCAGCGAAAGATTTTCCGACAAAGAGAGGCGATAGCGACACCGGAGCCTCGCCGCGTGTTCCGAACTAGTCTTCTTCCTCGGTGGCGACGAGCTTCCAGTTCGGATCGCGCGAGCGGGTGTCGCGGGCGAAGGTCCAGACATCCTTGACCTCGGCCACGGTTTCCGGGTCGCCGTCGATGACGGCCCCGGCCTTGTCGCGGGTCGCCGAGATCAGCTCGCTGATGATGCGCAGCGTGACATGCGCCTCGCCACCCTTCATCTCGGCCGAGACGATGTCGGCCTTGTCGATGCCGACGAAAGAGGACTGGATCTTTTCCGCCTTGGCCTCGCGCTCGCCAATGGCCGCGACAAAGCCGTCATAGACCTCGCGCGACAACAGGTTCTTCAGCGTTTTGCGGTCGCCGTCGGCATAGGCCATGACGATCATCTCGTAAGCCATCTTGGCGCCGTCGACAAAACCCTTCGGCTCGAAGGACGGGTCGTTGTCCTTGATCGTGCGCAGGCCCTTGTTGAGGTCGGTGTCGGGCTTGGCGAAGGCGTCGATCGCCGCATAGGTGTCGGCCGCCGGTTCGCCCGGCGGACGCTTGCGCGGCAGCGAAACGACATTTTCGGATTTCTGCGCGGCATCCTTGTCGGCGCGGGCAGCCGTATAGGGATCGAAGGGCGGCCGTTCGCTGCCAGTGCGACGGCCCAGCACATTGCGCAGCTGGAAAAAGATGACCACCGCCGCAATCAGGAAGAAAATCGTGCCGAAGTCGAAGAATCCCATATCTTCCGCCAATCAATCCCTGCCCGTGGCCGGACCGCCCGCCCAGTAAGGCGACGGTCGCATAGCGTTCAACATTCAAAGCATATAGAACGCAAGGCGCAATCATTCAAATCAAAGGCAGGCATACCTATGTAACAGCCTCAGGGCCAGCGGCGATTGCTCGCTGGCGGCCAAAACAATCGAAACGATCGGTCAAGACTTGCGCATTTCGCTGCTTCCCTTCTTTCTCCTCGCGCTTCCGCTGCTGGAAATCGCCGGTTTCGTCATCGTCGGCCGTGAGATCGGCGCGCTGGCGACGGTCGGCCTTGTGCTGGCCTCGAGCATCGCCGGCGTGCTTTTGCTTCGGTATCAGGGCTTTGGCGTGATGGCCCGCATCCGCACCGAGATGGCCGCCGGCCAGAACCCTAGCCGCCACCTTGCGCACGGCGCCATGATCGTGGTTGCGGCGATCCTCCTGATCATCCCCGGCTTCATCACCGACATCATCGGCCTGCTGCTGTTCCTGCCGCCGGTGCGCGACTTTGCCTGGAGCCGGTTCAAGGGCCGCATTGTCGTCGCCACCAATTTCTCGACCGATGGTTTTCGCGGCCGCCAGCGCGACAAGGTCATCGACCTCGAAAACGGCGACTATTCGCGCGAGGACGATCTGAAGCGCGGTCCGGACCACAACTCGCCCTGGCGCCGCCTGAAGGACGATTAGGGCGCCGGCCCTTCTACATCCAGGCCCGGGAAGCAAGGCGGCAAACCTTGTCTTGTCATCCCCGCCATGGTAGCGAACGCCCGATTTCAATTCGGTCAGCGACGCTGCCCAGGCAAGAGGACAAGGCTTATGGCCAGCAAAGATGACGCGCCGGTCGGCGCAGCCAACGGAAACGGCAATGCGGCGCAGCCGTCGCTCAACGTGCTGGCGCAATATGTGAAGGACCTATCCTTCGAAAGCCCCGGCGCCCCGAATTCGCTGCGCGGCCGCGACAAGGCGCCCGGCATCGCCATCAACGTCAACGTCAACGCCAACCCGCTCTCCGACAAGCAGTTCGACGTCAACCTGACGCTGAACGCCAAGGCGTCGTTCGACCAGGAAGTGCTGTTCAATGTCGAGCTGGTCTATGGCGGCGTGTTCGCGATCAGCGGCTTCCCACAGGAACACATGCTGCCGATCCTGTTCATCGAATGCCCGCGCCTTTTGTTCCCGTTCGCCCGGCAGATCATCGCCGAGGCAACCCGCAATGGCGGCTTCCCACCGCTGATGCTCGACCCGATCGATTTCGCGCAGATGTTCCAGCAGAAGCTGGCGGAGGATCAGGCGGCGTCGAAGGTCAAGGTGAGCTGAGGCCTGCCAGCCACGGATTGTGAAAAGCCCGGCCTCGCGCCGGGTTTTTTTGTTTTGGAGAGTCGTGGGGCCAGTTCCGCCTCCCGGTCTATCATACCAGACCAGCCGTTGCACGCCGGAGCGGCTGGTGAAACCCGAACCCTCGCCAGATTTGTGCTCCGGCATGCGGCGGCCGAGATCATTGGTGACGCCTATATAGATGGTGCCGCGCTTCTGGCTTGCGGTCATGTAGACATAGCCGGTCATAGATTAGGGCTACCGTGCAATGCGTCGGGAGAACGTCCTGATCCGCTGCATTCTTCGGCAGACTTCACGGCATGGATCCTAGGGTCTGCGCCGCGTCGCTTCGCTCCTTGCTCCGCCCTAGGATGACGAAGACGCGAAGGTTTTCGGCTGGCAGTTTGCCGTCACCCCGTCGCAACCTTCAGCCACAACGCCTTTTCCCCCAGCGTCGCGACCATGCCGGCATGCGCGTCGCGCTCGGCGTCGGTGAGGCGCGACGGCAAGGGTGCCGGCCGCTGGCTGACCACGATCTCGATCTGGCGGACATTTTCGTTGCCCCTGGCCGGCGCGGTGGCGCTGTCGAGGACGAGGGCCGCCTGCTTGCCGCCGATCAGCTCGATATAGACCTCGGCCAGCAGTTCGGAATCGAGCAGGGCGCCGTGCTTGGTGCGCCTTGTGTTGTCGATGCCGTAGCGCCGGCAGAGCGCGTCGAGCGAATTGGGACCCATTGGATGCTTGCGGCGCGCCAGCGCCAGCGTGTCGACGACAAGGCCATTGTCGATGACGGGGTGACCGAGCCGGCCGAATTCGACATTGAGGAAACCGATATCGAAGGTGGCGTTGTGGGCGACCAGCTTGGCGCCGTCGGTGAAAGCCAGCCACTCCTCGACGATTTCGGCAAAGGTCGGCTTGCCCGCGAGGTCCGCCGCGCTGATGCCGTGCACGGCCTGCGCCTCGGCATGGATCGCGCGCCCTTGCGGGTTGATGTAGTGGTGGAAGGTCTTTCCGGTCGGGAAACGATTGACCAGCTCGACGCCACCCAGCTCGATCACGCGGTCATCGCGCGAATCGAGGCCGGTGGTTTCCGTGTCGAAGATGATCTCACGCATCGAATCAGTCGCTCCAAAGGAGCAGAATCATGAGACCGGAACAAAATGGCAATGGGCAATGCTGACGGCCTGCCGCATGTCCCCGAAAATCGGTACCGATTTTCGGAAAGGACATGCGCAAAATCAAAGTGCTACAGCGTCCTTTGCGCGTCCAAACGGACGCGCGGCGCTGTAGTGTCAGGAGCCTGCCTTGCCGGGCTTATCCCCGGAGAGTTCGGCAATGATGGCTTTGACCGCCGCGCGGGCGGCGTCGAACCCCTGGCCGGTGTCGACGATGAAATCGGCTTGGCGGCGCTTTTCAGCGTCCGGCACCTGCCTGGCCAGGATCGAAGCCAGTTTTTCTTCCGTCATGCCCGGCCGCGCCAGCACGCGCTCTCGCTGGATCTCGGCCGGCGCGGTGACGACGACGACCTTGTCGACGCGGTTGCGGCCGCCGGTTTCGAACAGCAGGGGAATATCGAGGACGGCTATCGGTTCGCCTGATTTACGATGCTTGGCCAGAAAGGCATCGGCGTCGGCGCGCACCAGCGGATGGATGACCGCCTCGAGCCGCTTCAGAGCGGCGGCATCGCCGAGCACACGAGTGCCAAGCTTTGCGCGATCGACCACTCCGGCAAATGTGGTGCCGGGAAAGGCCATTTCCACCAGGGGTGCTGCCTTGCCGGCATAGAGGCGATGCACCGCCTCGTCGGAATCATGAACCGGCACACCGGCTTCGGCGAACATCTTGGCCGTCGTCGACTTGCCCATGCCTATGGAGCCTGTGAGGCCAAGCACGATCATGGCTTCGGCACCAGATCGGCAACGATGATCGCCCGGAGTTCAGCTGTAACTCGCGGCCTGACACCGAACCATCGTTCGAAGCCGGGCACGGCCTGATGCAGCAGCATGCCGAGGCCGTCGACCGTCTTCAGCTTTCTCGCGCGGGCCGCCGCAAGCAGCGGCGTTTCCAGCGGCACATAGACGATGTCGGTGACGATGGCGTGGTCCGGCAGCAAGGCAGGATCGGCCGACAGGCCTTCATTGCCATGCATGCCGAGCGCGGTGGTGTTGACCAGCAGGCCGGCATCGCCAAGCAGTTCGTTGGTCGCGGCCATGCCATGCGCCGAAATGCCGGCGCCGAAACGATCGCGCAATTCCACAGCCCGGGCCAGCGTGCGGTTGACGATGCGGATGTCGGCAACGCCACGCTCCTTCAGCGCATGGATGACCGCGCGCGACGCACCGCCGGCGCCGAGCACCACCGCCGGGCCCTTGCTTGCCCAGCCCGGCGCATAATCGTCGAGGTTGGCGGCAAAGCCGTGCGCGTCGGTGTTGCCGCCCCACAAGATGCCGTCCTCGAACCACAGCGTGTTGACGGCGCCGATCTCCTGCGCCGCCTGGTCGCGGCGCTCGGCCAGCGCGAAGGCCGCCTCCTTGTGCGGGATGGTGACGTTGCCGCCGCGGTAGCCTTTGGCCCGCAGGGTCTTCACGAAATCGGCAAAGTTTTCTGGCGCGACATCAATGGCCTGGTAGCTGCCGTCGATGCCGTGTCTGGCCAGCCAGTGGCCATGGATCTTCGGCGAGCGCGAGTGCTTGACCGGATGGCCGGTGACGAACGCTTTCTTCGACGCTTCAGCCATCGATCGCTCCCAGTGTTCGCAGTTCGGCCAGCAGCGGCAAAAGCGGCAGGCCGACAATGGTGAAATGATCGCCTTCGATTTTCTCGAACAATTGAATGCCTTCGCCTTCGATCTGGTAGGCGCCTACGCTCGACAACGCTTTGGCGCCGACGCGGGCGAGGTGGCGACCGATGAAGACCGGGTCGAGCTTGCGCATGGTCATGCCGGCGATGCCGACATGCCGCCACAGCACCTGTCCGTCGCGGACCAGCACCGCGGCGCTGTTCAACTGATGGGTCTTGCCCGACAGCGCCAGGAGATGACGGCGCGCGCCTTCCATGTCGGCCGGCTTGTGGAACACCTCGTCGCCGAGCGACAGCGTCTGGTCGCAGCCAAGCACCAGCGCGCCCGGCCGGCGCTCGCTGACTTCGCTGGCCTTGGCCTCGGCCAGCACCAGGGCAACATCCTCGGGCGAGACACCGCTGCCCTGCAAGGGCGACTCGAGCGCCCGCTCGTCGACGTCAGCCGGGACGGCTTCGACATCGACACCAGCACTGACGAGCATCGCCTTGCGGAACGGACTGCCGGAAGCGAGGATGAGTTTTTCGGTCATGATTCTAAGCGCCTGATCAATTGTCTAACCGTTGTTGAGATTCTGGCTCCGCTGCACCTTCGACCATCGTCACGGCATGGATCCTAGGGTCTCCGCAACGTCGCTTCGCTCCTGCTCCGCCCTAGGATGACGAAGGCGTGGTGGCTTTTTGGCCAATCGCGGATGTCGGATTTGGCATCCGCGTCGTCAAAGTGAGGCTGGTGGCAATCGCAAACCTTCGAAATTGGCCGAGACAATCGTCCCTTCGTCATCCTAGGGCGAAGCAAGGAGCGAAGCGACGCTGCGCAGACCCTAGGATCCATGCCGTGAACTTCGAGCTTTGCAGCGGTGGGCGTTGGCGACGCGCCGCACGGCTCCAATTATCTGTTCTTCCCCCGTAGGGCAACGATGGCCGCCGCCGTTTCCTCGATCGAGCGACGGCTGACGTCGATCATCGGCCAGCCGTGGCGCGTGCAGATCTGGCGGGCGTAGGCGAGCTCTTCGGTGATGGCGGCGCGGTCGACATAGTCTGTCGCCTCGTACGAGCTGCTGTTGCCGAGGATGCGGTTTTGCCGGACGTGCGAGATGCGCTCGGCGGTGGCGATCAGCCCAACGATCAGCGGCTTGCTGGCGTTGACCAGGCTTTCCGGCACCGGCACGCCGAGCACGATCGGGATGTTGGCGGTCTTGATGCCTCGGTTGGCGAGATAGATGCTGGTCGGCGTCTTCGACGTGCGCGAAATGCCGATCAGCACGACATCGGCATCGTCCATATTGAGCGGCAGCTGGCCGTCATCATGGTCCATGGTGAAATTGAGCGCGTCGATGCGACGGAAATATTCGGCATCGAGCACATGCTGGGCGCCGACGCGACGGCCGGCCGGAGTGCCGAGATAGGACTGGAACACGGTCAGCACAGGCTCCAGCACCGACACACAGGGCAGGCCCATGGTCGCGCAGCGTTCGTCGATGCCGCGCGCCAGCTTCTGGTCAACGACCGTATAGAGGATGATGCCCGGCTCCTCCTCGATGTCCTCGAACACTTTCGCCACCTGCTTTTCGGTGCGGATGAGCGGATAGATGTGCTCGATGGCGCGCGCATTCTTGTACTGCGCCGAAGCCGCCCGGCCGGCGGCGAGCAGCGTTTCGCCGGTCGCGTCGGAAATCAGGTGCAGGTGGAAGAAGCTCTGGGGTTTGTTCACAGGGGGTCACCTGGGGCTGTGGGCTTCTGTGGATAAAGCGGGATGAAAAGACGGGGCGATCGGAGGCGACTGTATCAGATGCCAGTTTGTCCACAATTCGATGCGCTGTCAGCTTCGTCGGGCGGCTGGGGACAAGTTTGGGGACGGCTTCCCTTGCCTTTCGTCTGTCCACAGGGCGGGTATTTCCAGGCGTCTCGTAACGTTTTGACTCCAGTGACGGATTCCTGTCCGTCCCCAGAACCCTGCAGTTTGGAAAAAGAAGCACGCGACAATATGTTGGCTGGTGTTTTCCGGGGCAAAGCGGGACAGGTGGCAACCACCAGAACCAACAGACTCTTAGAATCAGAAGAATCTTAGATATAAGAATCTTTGATTATAGAAGAGGCTGGGAGAAGCGAGCGCTCGATGCCCCAGAACCGGATCATGCTGGACGTCCTGAAGGGCAAGGCTCATTTTCCGCCTCCGCTCTGGATGATGCGACAGGCGGGGCGCTATCTGCCGGAGTACCGTGAAACGCGCAGGCGAGCCGGGTCGTTCCTCGATCTCTGCTATGATCCCGACCTTGCCGTCGAGGTGACCTTGCAGCCGATCGAGCGCTTCGGCTTCGATGCCTCGATCCTGTTTTCCGATATCCTTGTCGTTCCGCATGCGCTTGGCCGCGATGTCCGCTTCGAAGAGGGGCGAGGACCGCTGCTGACGCCGATCACGGTGCCGGAGATTCTGGCTCTGGAAGGCAAGGTGTTTCACGTGAATCTCGAACCAGTCTATGAGACGGTTCGCCGCTTGCGGGCAAAACTTCCGGACGAGACGACCCTGATCGGCTTCTGCGGCGCACCGTGGACGGTGGCGACCTACATGATTGCCGGCCATGGCACGCCCGACCAGGCGCCGGCGCGGCTGTTCGCCTATCGCGAGCCGGCGGCATTCCAGCACCTGCTGAAAGTGCTTGCCGATCATTCGGCCGCCTACCTCATCCGCCAGATCGAGGCGGGTGCGGATGTGGTGCAGATTTTCGATTCCTGGTCCGGCGTGCTCGATGACGCTTCTTTCGACCTGTTCTGCGTCCAGCCGGTGGCCGAGATCGTGCGCCAGGTTCGAGCCGTCCATCCCGATGTGCCGATCATCGGTTTTCCCAAGGGTGCCGGCGCGCGCTACCAGACCTATCGCCAGAAGACCGGTGTGACGGGTCTGGGGATCGACTGGACGGTGCCCCTGGAGGCGGCGAAGGAGTTGCAGCGCTCAGGTGCGGTTCAGGGCAACCTCGATCCCTTGCGCCTCGTGGCTGGCGGCAAGGCATTGTCCGATGGCATCGAGGCGATCCTGAGAGCGCTGGGAGACGGACCGCTGATTTTCAATCTCGGCCACGGCATCACGCCGGAGACGCCGATCGCCCATGTCGAGGCGATGGCGAAACAGGTACGGAGCGCGACACGCTGATGGCTCAGATGAACAACACGAACAGCACTGGCCAGGCGATGATGCGCATGACGATCAGTATCGCCGTGCTGGTCGTTCTCACCGCGCTTTTGTATTTCGCCGCGCCCGACAGTTTTTATCCGTGGGCCAAGGCGATCCACATCCTCGCCGTCATCTCGTGGATGGCCGGCATGCTCTATCTGCCGCGGCTGCTGGTCTACCACGCCGATGCCGAGAAAGGCTCGGTGCAGTCGGAGACCTTCAAGGTGATGGAGCGGCGCCTGCTGCGCGGCATCATCAATCCGGCGATGATCGTCGCCTGGGTGTTCGGCCTGTGGCTGGCCTGGAAGGGCTTTGGTTTCGAGGGCGGCTGGCTGCACGCCAAGATCGGCGCGGTGCTTTTGCTGTCCGCCGTTCACGGCTATCTGGCCGGCGCGGTGCGCAAATTCGCCGAGGATCGGAATGAAAAGCCCGCCAGGCACTGGCGAATGGTCAACGAGATCCCCACATTGCTGATGATCGCAATCGTGATCCTGGTTGTCGTCAAGCCGTTCTAGGCCTGTCTGGGCCGCAAAACGCAGCTTGCTCTTTCCCCCGACCGACGATAAAAGACGGGTCTTCCTTCCCGTCATGCGCCGCCCCTCATTGCTTTCGGCCGCGCCCGGCATTTGTCGCATCCCGCCGATATTTTCCCAAAGCTTACCCAGACTCCATCTATTCAAGGTCCGTCTATGCAAGAAATGAAACTCGCCGAGTTCAAAAACAAGAAACCACCAGAGCTGATCGCTTACGCCGAATCGCTCGAGGTCGAAAACGCCAGCGTCATGCGCAAGCAGGAGCTGATGTTCGCGATCCTGAAGAAACTGGCCGCGCAGGACGTCGAGATCATCGGCGACGGCGTGGTCGAGGTGCTGCAGGACGGTTTTGGTTTCCTGCGCTCTGCCAACGCAAACTATCTGCCAGGTCCCGACGACATTTATATTTCGCCGTCGCAGATCCGGCGCTTTTCGCTGAAGACCGGCGATACGGTCGAAGGGCCGATCCGCAGCCCGAAAGAGGGCGAGCGTTATTTCGCGCTGCTCAAGGTCAACACGATCAATTTCGACGATCCCGAAAAGATCCGCCACAAGATCCACTTCGACAATCTGACGCCGCTTTATCCGACCTCGAGGCTAAAGATGGAAATGGAGGTTCCGACCTCCAAGGACATCTCGGCCCGCGTCATCGATCTGGTGGCGCCGCTCGGGAAGGGCCAGCGCGCTTTGATCGTGGCGCAGCCGCGCACCGGCAAGACGGTGCTGTTGCAGAACATCGCCCATTCGATCACCACCAACCATCCCGAATGCTATCTGATCGTGCTTCTGATCGACGAACGGCCGGAAGAAGTGACCGACATGCAGCGCTCGGTGAAGGGCGAGGTCGTCTCCTCGACCTTCGACGAGCCGGCGGTGCGCCACGTGCAGGTCGCCGAAATGGTCATCGAGAAGGCCAAGCGCCTGGTCGAGCATGGCCGCGACGTGGTCATCCTGCTCGATTCGATCACCCGCCTCGGCCGCGCCTACAACACAGTGGTGCCGTCCTCCGGCAAGGTGCTGACCGGCGGTGTCGACGCCAACGCACTGCAGCGCCCGAAGCGCTTCTTCGGCGCCGCCCGTAACATCGAGGAAGGCGGTTCGCTGACCATCATCGCCACCGCGTTGATCGATACGGGCAGCCGCATGGACGAAGTCATTTTCGAAGAGTTCAAGGGCACCGGCAATTCGGAAATCGTGCTCGACCGCAAGGTGGCCGACAAGCGCATCTATCCGGCCATGGATATCCTCAAGTCCGGCACCCGCAAGGAAGACCTGCTGGTCCCCCGCCAGGACCTGCAGAAAATCTTCGTGCTGCGCCGCATCCTGGCGCCGATGGGAACCACCGACGCGATCGAGTTCCTGATCGACAAGCTGAAGCAGACCAAGACCAATGCGGATTTCTTCGATTCGATGAACACGTAACGGCCAGGCCGAGACTTTCCGGCCTATGCATTGAAACCCCATTCCGGGAAACCGGGATGGGGTTTTTCATGACCCTGTGGCAAGTCGCTTTCTTGGTATCGAGCGGCCGTATGCGGGGGCAGATGATTTCGCCTTCATGCAAGGCTGGCGTCTTCGAACTGGAAGCAGCGACGTGAAGAAGACAATTCCGACCCTGATCGGCTTTTCGGCCATCCTGACCTGGTCATTCCTGGCATTGCTTTCGACTGCCGCCGGCCCGATTCCGCCTTTTCAGCTGGCGGCCATGACCTTCCTGCTCGGAGCACTCGTCGGCGCGAGCAGCTGGATTTTTCGCCCGGCCGCGATCCGGACGCTGCGGCAGCCATGGCCGGTCTGGGCGATCGGAACCGCGGGACTGTGCATCTACCACTGCGCCTACTTCTTCGCGATCCAGTCGGCGCCGCCGGTCGAGGTCAGTCTGATCGCCTATCTCTGGCCGCTGCTGATCGTCGTCTTCGCCGCTTTCCTGCCCGGTGAAAGGCTGAAGGTTCATCACGTCGTTGGCGTCGCTCTCGGGCTTGCCGGCGCCATCGTTGTGATCACCAAGGGCGGCAACGTCGGCCTCGCCAACGGAGTGATGAAGGGGCATGTCATTGCCCTGTTCTGCGCCTTCATCTGGGCCGGCTATTCCGTGCTGTCGCGCCGCTTCGGCCAGGTGCCGACCGATGTCGTGGCCGGTTATTGCTTTATCACCGCGATCGTCGCCTTCGCGCTGCACCTGGCGCTCGAGACCACGGTCTGGCCGCAGACGCCGACCCAGTGGACGGCTATCGTCATCCTAGGCACGATACCGCTCGGCGCCGGCTTCTACGCCTGGGACCATGGCTGCAAGCACGGGGACATCATGATTCTTGGCGCCCTGTCCTACGCCGCACCACTGTTTTCGGTGATTGTGCTGCTGCTGGCAGGGTTTGGTGTGTTCCACTGGTCGGTGGCGCTCGCTTGTGTGCTGATCACCATCGGCGCGGTGATCGCCGCCAAGGATCTGCTGTTCAAGCCCCTGCTGGCTGCGTCTTCGACCGCGGTCCCCGAGCCGGCGCAAGGCGCCTGACCTATTGGCGGTGCAGGAGGCGTTCCAGCTCTTCCGGATCCGCCACGGCAGGAAGGCAAACCTGCCCGGTGCAGAGCCAGGCACTGGAGCGGTTGGTCGGTGGCAGGATTCCGCCGGGCAACAAGGGTCGATTCGCTACCGTATCGATCGCCACGACAATGTCGACGCGGCGCGGGTCCGGGATTCGATTCGCAACCGGAACGAGCTGTGGATCGTCCAGCGCATCCACGATGACCAGTTTGAGCGGCTCGATCGCCAGCGCGCAGGCGTTGACGATGCCGGCCTGGCCATATGCCTGGTGCGCAGCACGTCCGGCGGCATGCTCGGCGACTTGCCAGGCTCTTTCCTGCAGCTCGAGATCGCCGGTGACAGAGGCGAGGCGGACCAGTGCCTCGATGATCTGGCCGGTGGCGGAGGAAATGGCTTCGTCGACATCGCCCCTGATGCGGATCGGAACGTCGGCGCTGTCCGAAGCGGTCAAATAGTAGCCTGTCTTCTCGGCGTCGGCGTGCCAATGGTCGAGCTGCCCGATGAACTGGCCGGCTTTGCCGACATAGCTCCAATCCCCAGTGGCTTCGAACAGCGAGATCGCTGCATTGGCCATGGCGGCGTAGTCGCTGGACAAAGCAGGGAACAATGTCCTGGCGCCGAGCATCGAATGCGGCAAGCGGCCGTCGCGGCGGGCGGAGCTGATATGGGCAAAGGCTTTTGCCGCGGCGTCGATCCAGTCCGGCCGCGCCAGTGACCGGCCGGCCTCGGCGAGCGCTGCTATCATCTGGCCGTTCCAGTCGGTGAGGGCCTTTGCGTCCAGGCCTGGCCTGACCCGCTCTTCCCGCACAGTAAGAAGCCTCGCCTTCAGCGGGCTGAGCTGTTCGCGGTCGATCACACCTTGCGATTGCTGGGACCTTGTTTGGTGGACAACCGGCTTGCCTTCCCAACCATGCGGGCTGGAGAGCGTGAAGTGTTTGAGAAACAACGCGGAATCGTCGCCGAGGGCGGCTTCGATCTCGTCCCGGCTCCAGGTGTAGAACAGCCCTTCCTCGCCGTCGCTGTCGGCGTCGAGGCTGGCGGCAAAGGCGCCGCCGTCGACGCGCATTTCGCGCAGCAGCCAGTCGACAGTCTCTTCGATTCGCACCCGGAACAGTTCATTACCGCTCGCCGCATGGGCCCAATTGCAGAACCGGATGAGCTGCGCGTTGTCGTAGAGCATTTTTTCGAAATGCGGCACCAGCCACTCTGCATCGGTCGAGTAGCGGCTGAGCCCGCCGCCGATATGATCGTAGATACCGCCGCTCACCATCTGTTCGAGGCTGAGCAGGACGTCGTCGCGATGGCTGGCATTAGCGTCGCGCAGCCAGGACAGCCAGAGTGTGAGCATGAACGGCGCATTGGGGAATTTCGGCGCGCCGCGCAGGCCGCCGAGATCGCGGTCGACCATGCCGTCGATGCCCTTGGCAAGTTCCGCCAACGTGTCGCGATCGAGCCCTGTTTTCGCATGCGAAGCGGCGAGGCGCGCCTCGACATGGGTCGTCATGCCGTCGGCGCTCTGGTTCAGGCTCGCTCTCTTCTCGCGCCAGGCCTTGTCCACCGCCTCCATCACCTGGATGAAACCGGGGCGGCCATAGCGCGGCTCGCGCGGAAAATAAGTGCCGCCCCAGAACGGCTTGCCGTCCGGCGTCAGGAACATGGTGAGCGGCCAGCCGCCCTGCTCGCCCATCGCGGAGAGCGCTGCCATGTAGATCTGGTCGATGTCGGGGCGCTCTTCGCGGTCGACCTTGATATTGACGAACAGACGGTTCATGACGGCGGCGACGTCAGCGTTCTCGAAGCTTTCGTGCGCCATGACATGGCACCAATGGCAGGCGGCATAGCCGACCGAAAGCAGGATCGGCCTGTCCAGCGCCTTTGCCTCCTCAAGCGAAGCCGGCGACCAGGCCCGCCAATGCACCGGATTGCCGCTGTGCTGCTGCAGATAGGGGCTGGCCTCCTGGGCAAGCAGATTTTGCGCGGGTAGCGTCACGATGGGCAAACTCGGTTAGGAATTGTCGTATGGGCGCGAAGCTAGGGTGGTTCGGTGGAGCGGGCAAATGATTTCAGGCGGTTCGATCGTTGCACTGTCGAGCGGCCGGCTTCCGGCCGGCGTCGCCGTCATCCGCATTTCCGGCCCACGGACTCGATTCGTAGTCGAAACGATCGCCGGTAGTATGGTTAAGGACCGCGCTGCGATTCTGCGCAGGTTCAGGGCGCCCGATGGAACGGCGCTCGACAATGGCCTGGTTGTCTTCTTTCCCGGTCCGGCCAGTTTTACGGGCGAGGATGTGGCGGAATTCCACGTTCATGGCGGACGTGCCGTGGTGACCAGGATGCTGGAGACGATCACCGGTTTTGACGGCGTCAGGCATGCGGAACCAGGCGAATTCACCCGCCGCGCCTTTCTCAATGGCAAGGTCGATCTGGTCGAGACCGAGGCGCTGGCGGATCTCGTCAATGCCGAAACCGAGGCGCAGCGGCGTTTTGCGGTCCAAAATGCCGAAGGCGTCCAGAGCGAAGTCTATCTCGGTTGGCGCCGCAGGCTGCTCCATGCACGCGCGATGATCGAGGCCGAGATCGATTTCGCCGATGAAGACGATGTCCCTGGTTCCGTTTCGGATACGGTCTGGTCGGACGTTCAATCAATGATCGGCGAGATCGATCGGCACATCGCCGGATTTCGCACTGCCGAGATCATTCGCGACGGCTTCGAAGTTGTCATCCTCGGTGCGCCCAATGCCGGTAAGTCGAGTCTGTTCAACGCCCTGGCGCGGCGGGATGCTGCTATAGTAACGGATGAGCCCGGCACGACGCGGGACCTGCTTGAAGTGACACTTGATCTTCAGGGGCTGCGCGTCAGGCTTACGGATACGGCCGGCCTGCGCGATGCGCCTGGCAAGGTCGAGGCGATCGGCATCGAGAAGGCGAAGGCCAAGGCGCATGGCGCTGATCTCTTGCTGCTGCTTAGGGATGTTGCAGACCCCAGGGACATTGGCCCGCTGCCCACTGGGACGCCAGCCTTGCGCGTCGGTACCAAGCTTGATCTGCTGGAAAGTGGCTCGGCCGGTGATTATGACATTGGTATTTCGGTGAGAGACGGTACCGGCGTGGAGGCACTGCTGGCGGAAATCGGCCGGCGGGCGACGGAGGCGACCGGTAGCGTCGGCGATGTTCTGCCGTCACGCCTGCGCCACGTCGAATTGCTTGGCGCAGCGAATAGCCACCTGCTTCGTGCCATTGACGATAGGACTGCCGGGCAGGAATTGCGCGCCGAGGAGTTGCGGCTCGCTGCCGACCGCTTGGGCCGGATCGTCGGCGCCATTGACGCCGAGGACATGCTGGACGTGATTTTTTCGCAGTTCTGCATCGGGAAATGACTCACGTGAAACAGTGCGACGCCTATCGCTTCGTCATCCACGGGCGGAGCAAGGAGCGCAGCGACGCAGCGCAGACCCGAGGATCCATGCCGCGACTTCGGAGCGTTGCCGCAGTGCGGAATTCTGCTCCGCTACACTCAGAGGTTAAGTTCGCGGCATGGATCCTAGGGTCTCCGCGACGGAGCTTCGCCCTAAGATGACGAAACGTTGAAGTTTTCGCTCCAGTCTGGCGTGACTCACGTGAAACATCGGTGGCCCTGATGACTCACGTGAAACACGCTCGATGGCAAGTGCAACGCTGTTTCACGTGAAACGATCTGCGGAGTTTCCTTGACAGCACTGCTTGGCAGGGACATGTGTCCCCCATCATTGAGTCTGGGAAGTTTGTGATGACCAATCACTATGATGTGGTTGTGGTGGGCGGCGGCCACGCGGGTTGCGAGGCGGCCAGCGCTGCCGCGCGCGCCGGTGCGAGGACTGCACTCGTGACGCTCCGCTTTGATACGATCGGCGTCATGTCGTGTAATCCGGCGATCGGCGGGCTCGGCAAGGGTCATCTGGTGCGCGAGATCGATGCCATGGACGGGCTGATGGGCCGGGTGGCGGATGCCGCCGGCATTCAGTTCCGGCTGCTCAATCGCCGCAAGGGCCCAGCGGTGCGCGGCCCCCGCACGCAGGCCGACAGGAAGCTCTATCGCCTTGCCATGCAAGAAGCGATTCGGCAGCAGAACGATCTCGACGTGGTTGAAGGCGAGGTTTTGGACTTCGAGATCGCCAATGGACGGATCGCGGCTGTTCTGCTGGCCGACGGCAGGCGGCTTGCCTGTGGCGCCGTCGTTCTGACCACCGGGACCTTCCTGCGCGGGCTTATTCATATCGGCGAGAAGAAGCTTGTCGCCGGCCGCATGAACGAGCAGGCCAGTCTTGGGCTCTCGGCGACGATGGACCGTGCGGGCTTCAAGCTCGGCCGGCTCAAGACCGGCACGCCGCCTCGGCTCGATGGCCGTACCATCGATTGGGCGTCGCTGGAAAGGCAGGCCGCGGATGAGGATCCGGTGCCGTTCTCTCTGATGACCGACCGTATCGAGACGCCGCAGATCGATTGCGGCATCACGCGCACGACCGCGGCCACGCACGAGCTGATCCGCGCCAATCTCGGCCGCTCGGCCATGTATTCCGGCTCGATCGAAGGCGTCGGGCCACGCTATTGCCCGTCGATCGAGGACAAGATCGTCAAGTTCGGCGACAGGGACGGACACCAGATCTTTCTCGAGCCGGAAGGGCTCGACGACGACACCGTTTATCCCAATGGCATTTCGACCTCACTGCCTGAGGATGTGCAGCTCGAAATCCTGAAAACCATCCCCGGGCTTGAGCGCGCAATCATGCTGCAGCCCGGCTATGCCATTGAATATGATCATGTCGATCCGCGCGAATTGCATCAGACACTGGAGACGAAGCGGGTTGGCGGCCTCTTCCTCGCCGGGCAGATCAATGGCACGACCGGCTACGAAGAAGCGGCCGGGCAAGGCCTGCTCGCCGGCCTCAATGCGGCGCGCCGGGCGTCGGACGATGAGCAGATCGTGCTCAGCCGCACCGAAGCCTATATCGGCGTGATGGTCGACGATCTGACCAGCCGCGGCATCAGCGAACCCTACCGGATGTTCACCTCGCGAGCCGAGTTCCGGCTGTCGCTGCGTGCCGACAATGCCGATGAACGGCTGACGCCGTTGGCGTCCAGGCTGGGAATTGCCTCAACGCAGCGGATGCGGCGCTACGAGACTGTCATGCAGTGCCTCGATGCAGCACGTCAGCTGGCGAAGTCGCTCACCTGGACGCCCAATGAGGCGGCGCGTCACGGGCTGGAGATCAACCGGGATGGCGTGCGCCGGTCCGGGTATGAATTGCTGTCCTATCCCGACGTCGATGTGGCCTGGCTGGCTCGTGTCGATTCGCGCTTTGCGGCAATCGACGGCAAGACGGCGGAACGTCTCGAAACGGAAGCGAAATATTCTGTCTATCTCGATCGCCAGAAGACGGATGTGGCTCAGATTCGGCACGAAGAGAGCCGCTTGATCCCCGAGACGGTCGATTTCGCCGGCGTGCCTGGGCTGTCCAACGAATTGAAGCAGAAGATGCAGGCGCGGCGGCCGCGTTCGATCGCCGATGCCCAGCGCATGGAAGGCATGACGCCGGCGGCGCTGGCGATCATTGTCGCGCACGTCCGCCATGCGGAGAGCGCCCAGCGCCCACAAAGGGTTGTTGCGTGAGTTCTATGTCCTGGAAGAGCCTGCAGGACGCGGCAGGCCCGGTTTCACGTGAAACATTCGATCGGCTGGTGACGTTCGAGCAGATGTTCCAGAAATGGAATCGCAGCATCAATCTCGTGGCGCAATCGACGTCGGGCGATGTCTGGCAGCGCCATATATTGGACAGCGCGCAGCTCGGGCGTATTGAGCCGGCCGCCACGCGCTGGGTAGATCTCGGCTCGGGCGGCGGATTTCCGGGCCTTGTCATGGCTTTCCTGCTTGCCGAGCGCGACGGCGCCAGCATCGATCTGGTTGAAAGCAATCGGAAAAAAGCATCCTTCCTGCAGACCGTGGTCGGGCAATTCAGCCTGCCGGCGCGGGTCGTGGCGCGCCGCATCGATGACAGCCATGCGCTTGTTTCGACACCGCAAATCGTCACGGCGCGGGCGCTGGCCTCGCTTTCGACGTTGCTGGACCTGTCGGCGCCCTGGCTGACGTCAGGCGCGCGCGGCCTGTTCCACAAAGGCCGGGATTATCGCGCCGAAGTGCAAGAAAGCGTTCACCGATGGTCTTTCGATCTGGTAGAACATCCAAGTGTGACCGACCCTCATGGGGTCATCCTTGAATTGTCGAACCTGCGACCTGTCTGACCCACGACTTTCAGACCATTTGGCGACCAAAAATGAACTTCTGGCATAGACCCATGATGAAGAATGGCCCCCGAATCATCACCGTAGCAAACCAGAAGGGCGGCGTCGGCAAGACCACCACCGCCATCAATCTGGCGACCGCGCTGGCCGCGATCGGCGAAAAGGTGCTGATCGTCGATCTCGATCCACAAGG
The DNA here is from genome assembly GCF_001425625.1 of Mesorhizobium sp. Root102. GTDB lineage: Bacteria > Pseudomonadota > Alphaproteobacteria > Rhizobiales > Rhizobiaceae > Mesorhizobium. The sequence continues at coordinate 112,918 of NZ_LMCP01000012.1, forward strand.
CAATGCCAGCACCGGCCTTGGAATCGACCGCAAGGACCGCACGGTCTCGTCCTATGACGTGCTGACTGGCGAGCTCGAACTGGAAGCAGCGGCCATTCCGACGGCGGTGCCTGGCCTGTCGATCGTGCCGTCGACGCTCGATCTGCTCGGCATCGAAATGGAGATCGCGTCCGCACCCGACCGCGTGCTCAAGCTGCGCAATGCGCTTCGCGCCGCGAGCGAGCGCGGCGCACCGTTCGGTTATGTGCTGATCGATTGCCCGCCTTCGCTTAACCTTTTGACCTTGAATTCCATGGCGGCAGCCGATTCTGTGCTTGTGCCGCTGCAGTGCGAGTTCTTCGCGCTGGAAGGTCTCAGCCAGTTGCTGGAAACGGTCGAGCAGGTGCGTCGCTCGATCAATCCGGATCTCACCATCCAGGGCATCGTGCTGACCATGTATGACGGGCGCAACAATCTCGCCAACCAGGTGGTGCAGGATGTGCGGGCGCATATGGGCGACAAGGTCTACGAGACCGTCATTCCGCGCAATGTGCGGGTGTCCGAGGCGCCTTCGTACGGCAAGCCGGCGATCCTCTACGACCTGAAATGCTCGGGCAGCCAGGCCTATTTGCAGTTGGCGTCGGAAGTGATCCGTCGCGAGCGCAAGTTACGTGCCGCTTGATAAGGTCGGATGCATAGTCAAGAGCCGATTCGATACCGAAACGATTTGGAATAGCCAACTGGAATAAAAATGAGCGAAGACCTTTCGAGAAAGAGACTGGGCCGTGGGCTGGCAGCGCTGATCGGCGAGATCGATCGTCCGGCAGCACCCGAAAAGCCGGGTATGAGTGCCGACGGCAAGGTGCCGATCGAGTTCCTGACGCCAAATCCGAAAAATCCGCGCCGTCATTTCGGCGACGCCGAGTTGACCGATCTCGCCCAGTCAATCCGCGAGCACGGCGTCGTCCAGCCGGTGGTGGCGCGGCCGTCGCCGACACAGGCCGGCCGCTACGAGATCATCGCCGGCGAGCGGCGCTGGCGCGCGGCGCAGCGCGCCGGGCTGTCCGAGATCCCGGTCATCATCCGCGAGGTCAACGACCGCACCGCGCTGGAACTGGCGATCATCGAGAACGTCCAGCGCACCGACCTCAATGCGGTCGAGGAAGCGCTTGGTTATCAGCAGCTGATCGACGATCACGGCTATACCCAGGCCGATCTCGGCCAGGTGATCGGCAAGAGCCGCAGCCATGTCGCCAACACATTGCGGCTCCTGAAGCTGCCGGATGTGATCCGCGACATGCTGGTCGACGGCGCCCTGTCGGCGGGCCATGCTCGTACGCTGGTGACGGCGGACGATCCGGCCGGCCTTGCCAAGCGCATCGTCGAAGAAGGACTTTCCGTGCGCCAGGCCGAATCCCTGGCGCAGATGCCGGCCGGCAGCAGCAGCGCCAGGGAAGCCAAGCCCGCGCCAGGTCCGGAGCAAAAGGACGCCGACACGCTGGCGCTGGAAAAGCTGTTGACCGACACGATCGGCATGATTGTGTCGGTGGACCACAAGGGCAAAGGCGGCACTTTGCGCGTGTCCTATCGGTCGCTGGAGCAGCTTGATGAGCTGTGCCGCAGGCTGAAGCAGGAGCGGTAGTTAGCCGGCGAATTATCTTCAAGCTGGAGATTGATTTGGCGTATATGGAAAGGGGCTGGCCGTAGGTCCGGCCCTTCCTTTTTTGGCGATTGGCGAAAATCGGCGAAGCCGCGCATCTCCCCTCGAGGGGGGAGATCAGGCGCGCCGCCCCAGCCTCGCGCTCTCAACCGCGATCCCGAGCAGCGCCTGTCGCCAGCCCTGGCGCTCGCGGCTTGACAGTGCCAGGCAACGGCGTAATCTATATTAGATATGGCTTAAAGTATGTGCCCTAGCGTGCCGGTCAGTCGAGGCGAGGGCTATTTGCCGTTCCTACAATAGTCGTGAAATGGCACCGCCTCGCCAAAGCGATATGTCGACGCGCCTGGCGCAAGTGGGAGGTGCAAATGGCAGTCCGTTGGCAATTGTCCGGAAGTTACTTCGAAAATTGTAGCTGCGATGTCGTATGTCCTTGCCTGCTATCCACCAACGCGCAGCTGACATCGAAGCCGACGAGAGGTGTTTGCGACGTCGGTTTGGTCTTTCATATCGATACGGGCAACTACGGCGACGTTCGATTGGATGGGCTCAGTGTCGCGATGGTTGCTCACACGCCAGGTCCGATGGCAAACGGCAATTGGACGGCCGCCGCCTATATCGACGAACGGGCCGATGACAGGCAGACAGAGGCGCTAGGTGCCATCTTCACCGGCGCCGCGGGCGGCCCCATGGCGGTGCTGGCACCCATGATTGGCACGAACCTTGGCGCCAAGAAGGTGCCGATAAGCTACCGGATAGACGGCAAGAAGCGGTCGGCGGAGATTGCGGGCGTCATGCAGATGGCGGTTGAGCCGCTGCCGACAATGCGCGAGGACGGGCAGATGTGGGCGGCCACCGGCCATCCTGTCAATCCCGATTGGCTCGCCCTGGCGATGGGGGCGGAAGGCAGTACATTCAGCGACCATGGCATGAGCTGGGACAATTCCCGCCGAAACGGACATTACGCCCCGATCAATTGGTCCGGCCAGCAGTAGCCGTTGGCCGCATAGTACGGACGACCTCGTCCATGGCGCCGACGTTGCAGCGATACATCATTCTCGCGCTGCTGATCGCTATCGCTGCGGCGGCGTGGACCCTGCTTGTCTGGCAGCAGATGGGCATGGACGCGGACATGCGCACGGCAATGTACGCACTCACCATGGGTATGAAGGCGCCGCTGTTTCTTGCCGTCTGGATGATCATGATGATTGCCATGATGTTTCCGACGGCCGCGCCCATGATCCTGACGTTTCACCAGGTCCAGGCCGGCAAACAGGGCCGGGGCGAGACCTTTGTCTCGAGCTGGGTGTTCGTGGCCGGGTACATGCTGGTTTGGGGCGTGATGGGCGTCATCGCCTTTGCCGGTGCGGCGGGTGCGGAGATGTTCGCCGGGCATGTGGGATTGTCCACGGCGACGGCCGCGCGTATCGGCGGCGCGCTGCTGATGATTGGGGGCGCCTATCAACTCTCCCCACTGAAAGATCTGTGTCTGGCCAAATGCCGCACGCCGATTGGCTTCATCCTGACCTCATGGCGCGATGGTTATTGGGGTGCGGTTCGCATGGGCCTGGAGCATGGACTTTTTTGCCTGGGCTGCTGCTGGCTTTTGTTTCTCGCCCTCTTTCCTCTCGGGATCATGAACGTCGCCGCAATGGCCGTGGTCACCTTGTTGATCTTCGCGGAAAAGACCCTCCCGTCAGGAGGTGGGATCGCAAAGGTGTCGGGTGTCGCCCTGCTTCTTTATGGCGCGGCGGTGCTAGTCTTTCCACAGGCGCTGCCAACCTTCCAGCCGGCGGGCGCCATGATAATGAATTGACCGATGGAGGCAGAGCTCGGCGCCGAAAGAGGAGGATCGCTCTCCTACCGCTGCGCCAGTCGGCTGCTCTCGACCGCAATTCCAAGCAGCGCCTGCCGTGCCAGCGCCACGGAAAGATCCGGCCGCCGCCTCGTCTGCAGCACCGCCGTCTGCAGCCGGGTCAGCGCGCGGCTGAGCGCGTCGGTGCTCCAGCGCTCCAGCGCTTTCTCGACCAGCTTGCGGCGCGAGAAAAACACCGGCGGGCGCGCGGCGGCGACGACCGAGGCGGCATTGCGATTGCCGGAGTCCATCTGGCCGCGCATGGCCTGGATTTGCTGCAACTGCCGCATCGCCGAGGACAGCACCAGGAAGGGCTGGCCGCCGGACTGGCAATGGCGGGTGAAGGCGGTGTCGAAGTCGCCGATCTTGCCTTCGAGAAGCGCATCGACCGCGTCATCGAAAGAGGCGCCGGAGACGTCGCCCGACATCGCCTTGACCTCCTCCAATCCGATCTCGTTCTGGCCATGGGCATAGAGCACGAGCTTCTCGATTTCGCCGCGCGAGGCCAGCCGGTCGCCGCCGAGATTGCGGCGCAGCGCCTGTCTCGCCTCCATCGTCATCGACATGCCGGCCTTGCGCAGTTCATCGTCGATGACGGCGTCGATGTCGCGGGCTTCATCGGCATAGCATGGAAGCGCCATGGCATTGTCGGCCGCCTCGACGATGGCGCGCAGCCCGACGCCCTTCTTGAGATCCCCGGCCTCGATGAGAATGATCGCGTCTCGCGCGGGCTCCGCGGTCAGCGCCTTGACGTCGTCGGCCAGCGCCTTCTGGCCGCTGGCATTGCGCACCCACAGCAGGCGCCGGTCGGAAAACATCGGCACGGTGAGGGCTTCGTCGAGAAGGCGGCCCTCGTCGCGGTCGACCTCTGAACCCTCCAGCCTGACCACCGAGAACGGATCGTCCAGCGGCAGGCCGGTCTTTTCGGCAAAGGCCTTCGCGCGCTCGGAAACGAGGCCGCGATCGGGGCCGTAAAGCAGGACGATCGAGACGCGCTGGTCCGGCCGCGCCAGCCACCCATCGACCTCGTAAGCTTTCTTCTGTGCCATGGCGGGTTGGTTAGCATGATGTGGGCGTGGGATGAAATGGTGGAGTGCGTCATCTCCCCCCTCGAGGGGGGAGATTCCGCACTCCGCCGCGCTGCAAGGTGAGCATCCACCCACCGACTTACCTTATCTGGCAGCAAACCCAGCCCAACCTTCTCCCAAATTGCGCGCGACCGCCCAACATCGACAAGAAATTTCGCGGACATATCTTCATCTTGGTGCTGGGGAGGCTGGATCGGCCGGCGCGGCCGGGATCGACGACCGGAGGCTTGCCCCGACGAATTCGCACTGGTCTGGCCGCGCAGATATGCAAATATCGGCTCCAGGCAACATTGGAGGACAAAGGTCATGGCCGATGCTGGGATGTTGCGTTTTCACGTTCCGGAGCCGGAAGTGCGGCCGGGCGGGACGCCTGACTTTTCCAATGTGCAGATCCCCAAGGCCGGCTCGGTGCCGCGTCCGGACATCGATGTCGATCCGCGCACCATCCGCGATCATGCCTTCTCGATCATCCGGGTGCTGAACCGCAATGGCGAAGCCGTCGGTCCCTGGGCCGGCCTGCTGTCCAGCGACGAGCTTCTGGCCGGTCTGCGTCACATGATGACGCTGCGAACCTTCGATGCCCGCATGCAGATGGCGCAGCGCCAGGGCAAGACCTCGTTCTATATGCAGCATCTGGGCGAAGAGGCGGTGGCTTGCGCCTTCCGCAAGGCGCTCGAACCCGGCGACATGAACTTTCCGACCTATCGGCAGGCGGGGCTGCTCATCGCCGACGGCTACCCGATGGTCACGATGATGAACCAGATCTATTCCAACGAGGCCGACCCGCTGAAGGGCCGGCAATTGCCGGTCATGTATTCGTCGAAGGAGCACGGCTTCTTCTCGATCTCCGGCAATCTGGCAACGCAGTACATCCAGGCGGTCGGCTGGGCGATGGCCTCGGCAATCAGCAATGATTCGAAGATTGCCGCGGCCTGGATCGGCGACGGCTCGACGGCCGAATCCGACTTCCATTCGGCGCTGGTGTTCGCCTCTACCTACAAGGCGCCGGTGGTGCTCAACGTTGTCAACAACCAGTGGGCGATCTCGACCTTCCAGGGCATCGCGCGCGGCGGCTCGGGCACGTTCGCTGCCCGCGGCCTCGGTTTCGGCATCCCGTCGCTGCGCGTCGACGGCAACGACTATCTCGCCGTCCACGCCGTGGCCAAATGGGCGGCGGAGCGGGCGCGCAACAATCTCGGGCCGACGCTTGTCGAATATGTCACCTACCGCGCCGGCGCGCATTCGAGCTCGGACGACCCCTCCGCCTACCGGCCAAAGACCGAATCCGACGCCTGGCCGCTCGGCGACCCGATCGTGCGGCTGAAGAACCATCTCATTCAGCTCGGTGTCTGGTCGGATGAGCGGCACGCGCAGGCCGAGGCGGAAATCCTCGACACGGTGATCGCTGCGCAGAAGGAGGCCGAAAGCCACGGCACCCTGCATGCCGGCGGCAAGCCGTCGACGCGCGACATGTTCGAAGGGCTCTATGCCGAGATGCCGCCGCATCTGCGGCGTCAGCGCCAGCAGGCGGGAGTCTGAGCCATGCCGAGACGGACCATGATCGAGGCGATCCGCGACGCCATGGATGTGTCGATGGGGCGCGACAGCAAAGTCGTCGTGTTCGGGGAGGACGTCGGCTTCTTCGGCGGCGTCTTCCGCTGTACGCAGGGCCTGCAGGCCAAATACGGCAAGAGCCGCTGCTTCGATGCGCCGATCAACGAATCCGGCATTGTCGGCTCGGCCATCGGCATGGCCGCCTATGGTTTGAAGCCATGCGTGGAAATTCAGTTTGCCGACTACATGTTTCCGGCCTACGACCAGCTGACCCAGGAAGCGGCACGGCTGCGCTACCGCTCGAACGGCGACTTCACCTGCCCGATCGTGGTGCGCATGCCGACCGGCGGCGGTATCTTCGGCGGCCAGACGCACAGCCAGAGCCCGGAAGCTTTGTTCACCCATGTGTCGGGGCTGAAGACGGTGGTGCCGTCCAACCCGCATGACGCCAAGGGGCTGCTCATTGCAGCGATCGAGGATCCCGATCCGGTGATCTTTTTGGAGCCGAAGCGGCTCTACAACGGTCCCTTCGACGGCCATCACGACCGGCCGGTGACGCCATGGTCGAAACATGAGCTGGGCGAGGTCGCCGACGGCCACTACACCGTGCCGCTCGGCAAGGCGGCGATCCGCCGGGCCGGCTCCGCCCTCACCGTGCTCGCCTACGGCACCATGGTCTATGTCGCGCAGGCCGCCGTCGAGGAGACCGGCATCGATGCCGAGATCATCGATCTCAGGACCCTGCTGCCGCTCGACCTCGATACGATCGTCGCCTCGGTCAGGAAGACCGGGCGCTGCGTCATCGTGCACGAGGCGACGCTGACGTCGGGCTTCGGCGCGGAGCTGTCGGCGCTGGTGCAGGAAAACTGCTTCTACCATCTGGAGGCGCCGGTGGCACGGGTCGCCGGCTGGGACACGCCCTATCCGCATGCGCAGGAGTGGGACTATTTCCCCGGTCCCGCCCGGGTCGGCCGCGCTCTTATCGAAACCATGGAGGCCTGAGATGGGCGAGCACATCATCAAGCTGCCCGATGTCGGCGAAGGTGTCGCCGAGGCCGAACTGGTCGAGTGGCACGTCAAGATCGGCGACATCGTGCGCGAGGACACGGTGCTCGCGGCCGTCATGACCGACAAGGCGACGGTCGAAATCCCGTCTCCGGTCGACGGCGAAATCCTGTGGCTGGGCGCCGAGATCGGCGACACGGTGGCGATCGGTTCGCCCATCGTGCGGCTGAAGGTGGCGGGCGAGGGCAATGCCAAGCCGCAGGGTGGCGAAGTGGAAGCGGTGGCCGCCGAGCCGCCGGCAAAGCTTCCGACCCCGAAACCCGAGGCTGCTGGGCCGACCGCAAAGACCTCACCAAAGGCCAGTGTGGCGGAGGTGAAACCCGCCCCGGTCATTTCGAAAAGTTCCGGTCAGACCTCCGTCTCCGGCGCACCCCGCCCCGAAGGCGAAAAACCGCTGGCCTCGCCGGCTGTTCGCCTGCGTGCAAAAGAGGCCGGCATCGATCTCAGGCAGGTTGCGGGATCTGGCCCGGCCGGTCGCATCGGTCATGAGGACATCGAGGCGTTCCTTTCGCGCGGACCGCAGGTCGCCAAGGCATCGGGTCTCGCCCGCAACGATGCGATACAGGACATCAAGGTGGTGGGCTTGAGGCGCAAGATCGCGGAGAAGATGTCGCTGTCCAAGTCGCGCATCCCGCACATCACCTATGTCGAGGAGATCGACGTCACCGCGCTCGAGGATCTGCGCGCCGCGCTCAACAAGGAGAAGCGCCCAGGCATGGAGCGGCCGAAGCTGACGCTGCTGCCGTTCCTGATGCGGGCGATGGTCAAGGCGATTTCAGACCAGCCCAATCTCAATTCGCTGTTCGACGACGAGGCCGGCATCATCCACCAGCATGGCGGCATCCATATCGGCATCGCCGCGCAGACGCCGTCGGGGCTGGTGGTGCCGGTGGTCAAGCATGCCGAGGCGCGCGACATCTGGGATTGCGGCGCCGAAATCGTAAGGCTGGCCGAGGCGGCCAAGTCCGGCACCGCGACACGCGACGAGCTGTCCGGCTCGACCATCACCATCACCTCGCTCGGCGCCATGGGCGGCGTGGCGACGACGCCGGTCATCAACCATCCGGAAGTGGCGATCATCGGCGTCAACAAGATGATGGTGCGGCCGGTGTGGGACGGCACCCAGTTCATCCCGCGCAAGATGATGAACCTGTCCTCCAGCTTCGACCATCGTGTCATCGACGGCTGGAACGCGGCGGTGTTCATCCAGCGCATAAAGGCGCTGCTGGAGACGCCGGCGCTGATTTTCGTGGATTGAGGGAAACGATCGAGATGCCGGCGGGATAGCGGGGGGCGCGAAGGATCGCTACAGAGCGCTCTCTTCGAGCTGGCGCGACAAAGAGTTAGGATGCCAAGATGAAGGAAATCTCCTGCAAGCTGCTCGTTATCGGTGCGGGTCCTGGTGGCTACGTCTGCGCCATCCGTGCCGGACAGCTCGGCGTCGATACGGTGATCGTGGAAGCTGGCAAACCGGGCGGCACCTGCCTCAATGTCGGCTGCATTCCGTCCAAGGCGCTGATCCATGCGGCCGAGGAGTTCGAGAAGGTGTCTGATATGGCCGGCGGCAACAGCCCGCTCGGCATTTCGGTCACCGCACCCACGCTCGACCTTGCCCGGACCGTCGCCTGGAAGGACGGCATTGTGAGCCGGCTCAACAGCGGCGTCGCCGGCCTGCTCAAGAAGGCGGGCGTCAAGACCGTGCATGGATGGGCAACGTTTCGCGACGGCAAGACCGTCGCGGTCGAGACCGAGACGGGAAGTCAGGTGATCCGGGCCGAAACCATCGTCATCGCCACCGGTTCCGCGCCGGTCGACCTTTCGTTCCTGCCGTTTGGCGGTCCGGTGATTTCCTCCACGGAGGCGCTGGCGCTAAGCGAAGTGCCGAAGAAGCTTGCGGTCGTCGGTGGCGGCTATATCGGACTGGAACTCGGTATGGCCTTTGCCAAAATGGGGGCCAAAGTCACCGTGGTCGAGGCCTTGCCGCGCGTGCTGGCGCAGTATGATGCCGAGCTGACCCGGCCGGTCGTCAAGCGGCTCACCGCACTCGGCATCGAGGTGATGCTGGGCGCCAAGGCCAAGGGACTGTCAACCAAGGGTGACGCGCTGCTGGTCGAGACCTCGGACGGCAAGAGCGCCAAGGTCGCCGCCGACAAGATCCTGGTGACGGTCGGGCGCAAGCCGGTGACCGAAGGCTGGGGGCTCGAGCAGATCGACCTCGACAGGACGGGCAAATTCATCCGCATCGACGAGCAGTGCCGCACCTCGATGCGCGGCATCTTCGCCATTGGCGACGTCACCGGCGAGCCGATGCTGGCGCATCGGGCGATGGCGCAAGGTGAGATGGTCGCCGAGATCGTTGCCGGCCACAAGCGCAGCTGGGACAAGCGCGCCATTCCCGCCGTTTGCTTCACCGATCCGGAACTCGTCACCGCTGGCCTGTCACCGGAAGAGGCCAAGGCGCTCGGCGGCGAGATCAAGATCGGCATGTTCCCGTTCGCCGCCAACGGCCGGGCGATGACGAAGCTCGGCGAGGACGGCTTTGTCCGCGTCATCGCGCGCGCGGACAACCATCTGGTGCTCGGCATCCAGGCGGTCGGGCAGGGCGTGTCGGAACTGGCGGCGGCCTTTGGACTGGCGCTCGAAATGAGCGCGAGGCTGGAGGACATTGCCGGCACCATCCATGCGCATCCGACACAAGGCGAAGGGTTCCAGGAAGCAGCGCTGAAAGCGCTGGGCCACGCGCTGCATATCTAGGATGGGAACGTCGGTCCACGCGGGCATTTCCGAGAACCGAATTCCACCTTTCAGCATCATGTTCTAGTCTCAGCCAATGAGCTCCGACCTGAAGAAATACGTGGCGATTCGCTACAACACCGCCACCGGCTTCATGCCGAGCCAATGGAAAGGAAAGGGCAGAGCCAATCTCGATCCTGTGTGGCTGGTCGAGCGGCTGGCGCTGTTTGACACCTATTGCGCGCCTTCGCTCGAGGGCCAGTCGCTGACGGACTTTACGGTCCTGGTCGGGTTCGACTCCGAGACACACGAGAATTACATCCGCACCGTCTGCGACTGTGCGATCGGGATTGACGTGAGGCCGGTCCTCATCTGCGCCGGCCAGAACCACAATGTTGCCTTCAATGCGTTTGTCCAAAGCGACACGGACGCCGAATTTGTTTCGCTGACGCGGCTCGACAGCGATGATGCGCTGGCGCCGACCTTCATGGAGCGTGTCGACTTTTACGCACGCCGGGAAATCGCCAAGGGCGAGGTGGACCAGCAACCGCTCTATATCGCCTTTCCGCACGGCTAGAATTTCGATGCGGCAACCAACCGCTACACCCACCATGAATATCCGACGTCGGCCTTCGGCACTTTGGTCGAAAAGCGATCGCCAACCATGAACGGGGTCTATTGCGACGAGCACACCAGGATGGCGATGCGTTTCAACATGGTCGGGGCGGCCGCGAAGGAGGTTCAATGGTGCATCGTCATCCATGACAACAACGCAGCCAATGTCTTGCGCGGCAAGCCGGTCGCGGAGCCGGCTTTCACGGTGGGCCGCCCCGGTGCCGAGACAGAAACGCGCGCACCAGCCCGAAAAGCGCCTGCGCAAAAGCAGATGCCGCAGACCTCGGCCAAGGTCTCGCGCAACGCCGGCAATTTAATTCGGTTTCTGCTCGGGCGGCCGATAGTCTTGCGGAAGTAAGTCGACGGCCAATCACCCCCTCAAGGGGGGAGATTACGCTCGGCCGCTTCAGCTCGCTAGCCGGCTCACCATTTCGTGCTGGGCGTATGCGCGGCCGAAACGGTTGGCGAGGAAGGTGTCGAGTGCGATGTCTTCCTGCCTGATGAAGCCGGTCGCCGGCAGGCTGCCGTCGGCCAGCATGTCGAGCACGGCGCAGATGCCGGAGGCCGTGGTGATCTGGATGGCGCTGCGCACCACCTGGCCAAACCGCTGGGAATAGACCTTGTTGGCGTAGGTCTCCTGCAGCAGGCGGCCATTCTTGCGGCCGGAGACTGTGACGAAGACGATGACCACATCCTGCAGCGTCGCCGGCAGGGCGCTTTCAAAAATGTCCTTCAGCACGTCGCGACGGTGGCGCAGGCCAAGGTCGTTGAGCAGCGCCTTCATGATCGCGGCGTGGCCGGGGTATCGGATGGTGCGGTAGTTGAGCGTGCGCACTCTGCCCTTCAGCGTCTCGGCCAGCGTGCCGAGCCCACCGGACGTGTTGAAGGCCTCGTAGGTGACACCGTCGAGCGAGAATTCCTCGCGCTCTTCCAGCGGCGGCACTTCGACCAGCTCGCCCTCGACGATCGCTTCGCAGGGTTCGCAATATTCGTTGATGACGCCGTCGGTGCTCCAGGTCAGATTGTAGTTCAGCGCGTTGGAGGGATATTGCGGCAGGGCGCCGACGCGCATGCGCACGCTTTCCAGGGAGTCAAAGCGGCTGGCGAGATCGTTGGCGACGATCGAGATGAAGCCCGGCGCCAGGCCGCATTGCGGAATGAAGGCGCTCTTGCCCGAACGCGCCAATTCCTTGACCCGGCGGGTCGAGACGACGTCCTCGGTGAGGTCGAGATAGTGCACGCCTGCACTGGCCGCCGCCTCGGCGATGCGCGTGGTCAAATGGAAGGGGGCGGCGCTGAGCACCGCGAATTTTCCAGCGAGCGCGGCTTCCAGGGTGCCGGCGGCTTCGATGTCGAGCTCCAGCGTCGCGACCGTGGCCGACAGTTCGGCGGCAGCAAGTTGCGCCGACGAGCGGTCGACGAGCGTGACCTGGTAATCTCCGGTGGCGGAGAGCATCTCGGCAATGGTCGAGCCGATCTTGCCGGCGCCGACAACAACAATTTTCTTCATGACCGATTCCCTCGCGCAAAAGCTTGTTCTTGTCGGCAGAATCGCAGCTTGCCCGTCGAAAGGAAGCGTGGAATTGTTCGAAACGAAACATCCGATTGTGCAATCCGCCGATAGGAATCGTCGAAATGCTCACTGACGCCGAACAGGCCCTGCTTTCCCTGCTGCGCGAGAATGCGCGTGCCTCGACCGCCGAGCTCGCGCGGCGGCTTGGCGTTTCCCGCACGACGGTGCAGAGCCGCATCGAGCGGCTGGAACAGCGCGGCATCATCACCGGCTATGGTGTCAGGCTGGCGCCGGACTATGAACAGGGGCTGGTGCGGGCGCATGTGCTGCTCACCGTGACGCCCAAGCTCGCCGACAAGGTGGTGCGCGGCCTGCGCGCTCTGGCGCCGGTCAGGACGCTGCATTCGGTCAGCGGCAATTTCGACATGATCGTCATCGTCGACGCGCCGTCGATCCGCGACCTCGACATGCTGCTCGACCAGATCGGCGCCATGGACGGGGTCGAGCGGACCCTGTCGTCGATCATCCTATCGACACGCATCGACCGCTAGGGCGGGGCTCGGTGAGGCTGCTGATCTCCCCCCTTGCGGGGGAAGGCCAGAGGGGGTTGGTTCGACCTCCTTGCGACAGATGGAGGTTAGCGCTTCACGCGAGGCGGCCCCCTCTGCCGCCTTTGACGACATCTCCCCTCAAGCGGGGAGAAAACTCACCGCCACCGCTAGGCCGGGCCGGCAATCGTCGAGCGTAATCGAGGCGCCATGCAGATCGGCAATGGCCCTGACAAGGCTGAGGCCGAGGCCGCTGCCCGGAGTCGACCGGCTGTGGTCCAACCGGTAAAGCCGCTGGAACACTTTTTCCCGCTCGTCGACCGGAATGCCGGGACCGTTGTCGGCGACGCTGGCGACGACGCGTTCGCCCTGGCGCGTCACCGACAGTGTGATGGATGTGCCTGATGGACAATGGCGCAGCGCGTTCTCGACCAGATTGGCGAACATCTGCGTCAGCAGCTCGCGATCGCCGTGGATCCGGTCCGTCGTTTCCTGCAGTTGCGCCAACGACAGCGATTTTCCGTCGTCCTCGGCAACGTCGGCATAGATCTCGGCGATGGTCGTCAGCACCTCGCCCAGATCGACATCGGTGAACCGCGCCCGGCGGGCGCCGGCCTCGATCTGCGCGATGCGCAGCAGCGCATCGAAGGTCTCGTTGATCTGCAGACTCTCAGCACGTGCCTCCGCCAGTTCACCGGCGATCTTTTGGCCCGACAGGTTCTTTTCCGACGCGGTGTCGAGGATCATCTGCAGCCGGTTGAGCGGCGTCTTCAGATCGTGGGCAATGTTGGCGCTGACCTGTTTCATGCCTTCGACCAGCGCTGATAGGCGGTCGAGCGCGGCATTGACCTGATTGGAGACGATGTCGATATCGTCGCCCTTGCCGGTCAGCGGGATGCGGGTGTCCAGCCGTCCATGCGAGACATCCACCATGGTGGCGGCGATGCCGTCGAGACGGCGCTGGACGCGCGAGGCCAGCAGGGCGCCGCCGGCAACCGCCAGCCCGGTGATGATCAGCGTTCCCCAGCCGAAGCTCATCAGCACCACCTCTTCCAGCTCCTCCGTCTCGGAAAGGCTGAAGGCGACGGTCAAGGTGTTGCCGCCGAACGAGCCGGAATAGGCGCGGTATTCGGCCCCCGGCGGCACGCCGGGCATTTCGGCATCGAACATCGAGAAGCCGTCGGGAAGCCCAGCCGCGGTGAAATTGCCGGCCAAGCGATTGCCGGCCGCGTCGGTCAGCGAAAACAGCTGTTCCTTCTTGAGGCTTCGCATGGAGTGGCTGCCGACAGTCTCGACCAGCTCCTTGAGATCGTTGTCGGCATAGGTCGCGGCGACGACCGCGTAGGTTTCCTTGATGGTGTCGTCGAGGCGCTCGGCAAGGTCGGCGCTCATCATCTGGTAGACGATGGCGCCCGACAGGACGAAGGCCAGCACGAACAGGAAGGCGAAGGTCAAGGCAAGCCGGAACGGCGTGCTGCGCAGCAGGCGGGACCGCGTTCCTGTCATGGCGGCGCGTGCAGGCTGTAGCCGGTGTTGCGGACCGTGTGGATGAGCTGGGTTTCGAAGGGCTTGTCGATCTTGGCCCGCAGCCGGCTGATATGGGTCTCGACGACGCTGGTCCTGGGATCGAAATGAAAATCCCAGACGCGTTCCAGCAGCATGGTGCGGGTGATGACGCGGCCTTCGCCGCGCATCAGCACTTCCAGGAGGCTGAACTCCCGCGGCTGCAGGTCGATCGGCTGGCCCTGCCTGACAACGCGCCGCATGATCAGGTCCATCTCCAGGTCGGCAACCCGCAATACAGTCTTCTGCTCCAGTGCCGCCGGCCGCCGGCCTAGCGCGTTGATGCGGGCGAGAAGTTCGGAAAAGGCGAAGGGCTTGACCAGATAGTCGTCGCCGCCGGCCTCGAGCCCCTCGACGCGGTCGTCGATGCCGCCGACCGAAGTGAGAAAGATCACCGGCGTTCGCACGCCCGCGGCGCGGATCGCCTTGACCATCGACAGGCCGTCGAGGCCGGGGATCATGCGGTCGGCGACGATCACGTCATAGCTGCCGCTGGTTGCCGCGAAAAGCGCGTCATGTCCGTTGCGCAAGAGGTCACAGACATGGCCGGCCTCGGTCAGTCCCCTGACGATGTAGTCGGCCGTCCTGTGGTCGTCCTCGACAATAAGAAGTCGCATGAAAGGTCCGGTCCGTTGCCGAGATTGGCAGGCTACCACCGGCACGGGTCTGTTCCTAGGATGGTCGTGAGGGTGGCCAAGCCCCTATGGCGCCAGCCGGAAGTTCAGTCCGACTCCAGCAGGATCTCATCGGCATCGTCTGCTGTTTTCTTCAACGTCATGTAGAGGACGAGGGCAAAGATGCAGCCGAGGAAGATCAGGCTGGTGAAGGTGGTGCCGAAGCCGAGACCGCCATATTCGACCGGCTGCGACAGCAGGTCCCCGAAGGAGGCGCCGAGCGGGCGCGTCAGGATATAGGCGAGCCAGAAGGCCAGGATGCCGTCGAGATGCAGCAGCCAGTAGGCGAGCGCGATCAGCGCGATGACGCCGCCGAACAGCAGGCCTGACGTGAGGTAGCCCATGTCGAAGCTTTCGGCGACGAGATCGCCGGCGGCGGTGCCGAGCGAGAAGGTCAGCAGGATTGCCAGCCAGTAGAAGATCTCGCGCCTGGTGGTGAAGATGGTGTGGATCGACAGCGTTCTTTCGCTGGCGAACCAGACCGCGAATGTCGCGGCGAGCGCCACCGAGAAGGCAATCGTCGTCGTCTGCAGGCGCACGCCGAAAGTGTCGACGAGGTTGTCGGTGACCAGCGTGCCGACGACGCTGATCAGCACCACCGCCAGCCAGTAGGCCCACGGCACATAGCGTTTCTGCGCGAGCTGCAGGACAAGGGCTACGATCAGGATGCCGGTCATGATCATCGAGGTGACGGTCAGCCCAAGTCCGATTGTGTCGGCAAGATAATCCGCCGCGGTTTCGCCTGTGGTGACCGCCATCAGCTTGATCAGCCAGAAATCGAGGGTGACGTCCGGAACCCTGTTGTGGCTCGGTGCGGCGTGTTTTTGCCTGTTGGGCGAGGGCATGGCGGATATCCCGAGGTCTTCGATTACGGAACAGCAGAAGCGAGCCGGCATCCGCACGGTAGGCAGCAGAGTTCACATCAGCCTGGCCGGCAGTATACAAATTCGTAAGAATGGGTGTTTGGCGCGCAAAAGGGCTTTACGAATGCCTCGCGATGCGCTGATGGGACGCGGATGCCTTGCATCTGCCATCAATATGGTGACCAGTGGCCCGAACCTGCTCAACGCCGCTTGTAGAAGCCCAAGGAAAACACGAATGACCTACGCTTCCCTCAAGCCGGTTTCACGGGCCTTCGACCAGCGCAAACGGCTGATCTTCGTGCGGGTCGCGGCGGTGCTGGCGGTGATGATGCTGTTTCTCGCGAAGCCGGCCCTGACCGAGGGCTCGGACGGGCACGAAACGCTCGAACTCCTCGGCCTGTGCCTGGTGCTCGCCTGTGTCGTCGGACGGCTCTGGAGCATCCTCTATGTCGGCGGCAAGAAGAACGAGGAACTGGTCTCGACGGGACCGTTCTCCACAACCCAGAACCCGCTCTATTTCTTTTCGACGGTCGGCGCGGTCGGCGTCGGATTGGTCTTTGGCTCGATGGTGGCTGCGCTGGCGCTGGGCCTCGCCAGCTTTTTCATCTTTCGCGTCACGGCCCGCAAGGAAGCCGCATTCCTGCTCGGCAAGTTCGGCGCGGCCTATCTTGCCTATACCAAGAACACGCCCCGGTTCTGGCCGAACCCCTTTCTGTACCACGACGATGACGAACTGAAGTTCTCGACGCGGGCGCTCAAGCGCACGTTTTTCGACGGGCTCTATTTCCTCGCCATCTTCCCGGCCATCGAACTGGTCGAGCATTTCAGGGCGACCGGCCTGCTGTTCCCAGCCTTCGTCACGCTCTACTGATCAGCGGCTTCCAGCCGCCGATCTTTGTTATTATGCATATCGTTCTCCCAAAACCGGGGCCACTTTTGGGCGACATGCATTAGCTTCCAAGCGGATGCGGCATGTAGCCGACAAAACCCGCGATCTTCCAGCGTCCGCCGACCCTGGTGCAGAAATACAGCGTCTGCCATTTCAGCCTGTCGACGCTGCCATCCGCCTTGGCGACCGAGCCGTCGAATTTCTTGTGCAGCACGGCGCGGTCGCCGTCGACATCGATGTCGCGCATGTTGGTGACGCGAAACAGCGCCTCGCGCAGCGGCTCGGCGAATTTGGTCGCGGCGGTATCCTTGGCCTGGCGCAGCCACTCGTCGCGATAGACTTCCAGCCGAGGAAACTGCAGCCGCCAGGCGTCGGCGTTGTGGAGGAAATGCGCGTGCATGCCGAAGAAGCTCTCGGCGACGAAATCATCCTCGACCATGGACCAGTCCTGGCCGATGAAAGCATCGATGTCGCGCCGCACCAGCATTTCCCA
Source organism: Mesorhizobium sp. Root102 (assembly GCF_001425625.1). Classification (GTDB taxonomy): domain Bacteria; phylum Pseudomonadota; class Alphaproteobacteria; order Rhizobiales; family Rhizobiaceae; genus Mesorhizobium. The sequence continues at coordinate 130,007 of NZ_LMCP01000012.1, forward strand.
GAGTGCGTGGCGATCGGCATCGCCAGCCGGAAAAGGGTTCTTGTCGTACGTCATTGCTGTTGTCTCCGGTCTGGCAAATGCGTCTGTCTGGTGCGGCTTCAAAGGCAGGCCGATAGCGCGCACGATGCAAGCGCTTCTGTAATAAAGCAACATGAATTCCGGGGAATGTTGCTTTCCAACAAGGCCTCTATGAGGATCGAACCGATCGGGGTAAATGTCGTTTGAAGCGGGCGCCGCCATGGCATCCCGTCCTGTCATCAGAGGAGGCCTCATTGCCAAAGCAGTGTTTTGGAACGTCGCATGTGCCGCTGTCGCCCGCCGTGCGGGCCGGCGATCTCGTCTATGTCTCCGGCCAGGTGCCCGTCGGCAGCGACGGCATCGTGGTCAAGGGCGGCATATCTGAACAGACCGAGCAGGTGCTCGCCAACATCAAGGCCGCACTGGCGCTCGCCGGCTGCACCCTGGACGATGTCGTCAAGACAACGGTCTGGCTGGAGGACGCGCGCGATTTCGGCGCCTTCAACGCGGTCTACGCCAGGCACTTCCCGAAGAACCCGCCGGCCCGCACTACGGTCGAATCGCGGCTGATGATCGACATCAAGATCGAGGTCGAGGCGGTCGCCTACCGGCCGGTTTGAGACGACAAGGCAACGAAGCGGAGGTTACCCCAATGCAATTCGACCTCCTGCTGAAGGGCGGACGGCTGATCGATCCGGCGTCCGGGCTCGATGCGCCGCGCGATGTCGCCATCGCCAATGGCCGTATAGCGGCGGTCGACGCCGATATCCCGGCCGACCGCGCCGCGCAGGTCGTCGATGCTGGCGGCTGCATCGTCACACCAGGCCTCGTCGACCTGCACAGCCACGTCTATTGGGGCGGCACCTCGCTGGGCGTCGATGCCGACAGGCTGGCCGCCAAGAGCGGCACCACCACCTTCATCGATGCGGGCAGTGCGGGCGCCGGCAATTTCCTTGGCTTCCGCCGCCACGTCATGGAGCGCTCGAAGGTCCGTATCCTGGCCTATGTCAACATTTCCTTCGCCGGCATCTTCGGCTTCTCGCAGACGGTGTCGGTGGGCGAATGCAGCGATCTGAGACTCTGCGAGCCGCGCGAGGTGGTGGCGGCAGCGCGCGAACACCGCGATGTCGTGGTCGGCGTCAAGGTCCGCTCCGGCAAGCATGCCGGCGGTACCAGCGGCATCGCGCCGGTTGATCTTGCGCTGGAGGCCGCCGACCAGGCCGGCCTGCCGCTGATGGCGCATATCGACGAGCCGCCGCCGGGCCGCTCGGAAGTGCTGCCGCGCCTGCGCAAGGGCGACATCCTCACCCACTGCTTCCGTCCGTTTCCGAACGCGCCGGTCTTTGCCTCCGGCGCGGTGCGGCCCGACATGCGGCTGGCACGCGAGCGCGGCGTCATCTTCGATATCGGCCATGGCATGGGCTCGTTCGATTTCGCCGTTGCCCGCGCCATGCTCGCGGAAGGCCTGGCGCCGGACGTGATCTCGAGCGACGTGCATCTCTACTGCGTCGACGGGCCGGCCTTCGACATCCTGGTCTGCATGTCGAAGCTCTTGGCGCTCGGCATGCCGCTGGTCGAGGTTCTGCGCGCCGCCACGCAAGCGCCAGCGCGGGCGATCGCCAGGCCTGATCTGGGCACGCTGGCGGTCGGCACCGTCGGCGACGTCGCGGTGCTGCGGCAGCGCCCGGGCCGCTTCACCTTCGTCGACGCGGTCGGCGCCTCGCTGGTCGCCGACCAGCGGCTGGTCTGCGAGGGCATCGCCATCGGCGGTACCTGGTGGCCGAACGAGGCGGTCAACGACGTCAGCGAGACCGAGCGATTCGAGCCGCATGCGTCGCATACGCATGTCGAGGCGGCCGCGAGGCACTTTGGGCATCGGCACGATTAGCCAAATCTTCCCCCTTGAGGGGGAGATGTCGCCGAAGGCGACAGAGGGGGTCGCCGCGCATGGAGCGCCAACCTCCTCTTGCCGCAAGGAGGTCGCATCCAGTCGAACCGACCCCCTCTGGCCTGCCGGCCATCTCCCCCTCGAGGGGGGAGATCAGCAATGCCCGGAATTGCTCGGCCTTCCGTAAACCGGCGTCGCTACTCCCTCCATCCGTGCCTTGATCTGCAGCGCCACATATTTCGAGTAAAACCGCGACAGCGCCAGATTGCCGCCGTGGAACCAGAGCGCTTCCTGCGCGGTCGGCTTCCACATGTTGCGCAGCTCGCCCTGCCATGGTCCAGGGTCGCCCTTGACACCCGAGCCAAGCCCCCAGCAGGGGCCGACCTTGTCGGCGACCTCGCGCGAAACGATGGCCGCCACCGTCTCGTTCATCGACTGATAGCCGGTGCAGGCGATGATGGCGTCGGCGGCGAGTTCGCTGCCGTCCTCGAACAGAATGCCGTTCGGGGTCAGCGACTTGATGGCGACGCCGCTGCGAACGCCGATCTCGCCGTCGATGATCAGGTCGGAAGCGCCGACATCGATGTAGTAGCCGGAGCCGGTGCGGTAGGCCTTCATCAACAGGCCGGTCTCGTCGTCGCCGAAATCGATGGCGAAGCCGGCGGCGCGCAAGCGGTCGTAGAACGCCGCGTCGCGCGCCTTGATCACCTCGTAGAGCGCCCGCTGGCCCTTGGGCACCAGCGCGAACGGCGTCGAGGCGACGATCATGTCGGCCTTCTCGGTGGTGATGCCGCGTGCCAGTGCTGTCTCCGAAAAGATCTCGAAGCCGACTTCCATCAACGTGTCCGACTTGACCACGGTGGTCGGCGAACGCTGGATCATGGTGACCTCGGCGCCGCTCTCCCAGAGATCGACGCAGACATCGTGCCCCGAGCTTGCCGCGCCGATGACGGCGACCTTTTTGCCGCGAAATTTCTCGCCGCTGGAATACTGGCTGGAATGCAGCAGCTCGCCCTTGAACTGATCCGCGCCGGCCAGATCGATCCGCCGTGGCGGGCCATAGGCGCCGGTGGCAAAGACGATGTGCTTCGGCTTGAGCGTAATGTGCCGGCCGACACGGTCGACCACCACGGTCCAGACCTTTTCGACGTCGTCATAGGAGGCGCTCAGGCACTTGCTGGCAACCCAGTAATTGAGCTCCATGACGCGCGTGTACATTTCCAGCCAGTCGCCCATCTTGTCCTTGGGCGTGAATACCGGCCAGTTTTCGGGGAAGGGAATGTAAGGCAGATGGTCGTACCAGACCGGGTCGTGCAGCACGAGGGTGCGGTAGCGGTTGCGCCAGGAGTCGCCCGGCCTTGCATTCTTCTCGATGACGATGGTGGGCACGCCGAGCTGGCGCAGCCGCGCGCCCAGCATGATGCCGCCCTGGCCGCCGCCGACGACCAGGCAGTAGGGCTGCTCGTCAGCGCCAAGCTCGCGCGTCTCGCGCGCCCGCGCCTCCGACCAGGTCTCGCGCTTGGGATCGGCCTTGTGGCGCACGCCCAGCGGCCGCTCCGCCCCCTTGCGCTCCTCGAACCCTTTGAGGTCGGTCATCGCCGTGAACAATGTCCGGCAACGGCCGTCGCGCAGCCGCATGATGCCCTCTCCTGACGCCACCGCGGTTTCGAAGCTGAACCAGGCCTCGATGGTGCCCTCGTCCGAGGTCGCCTCGTCGGAAAGGCGCCATGCCGTCGGCTTGGTCGTCGCCAGCGCCGCCGCCAGCATGCCGGCGATCGCCTCGCGGCCTTCCATGGTGATGATGTTCCACGTGAAGGTCAGGAGATCGCGCCAGTAGCAATCGTCGACGAACAGGTTGCTCGCAGCCGCCCCATCGCCCGCTTCGAGCGCCTTGGCAAAGGACCCGAGCCATGCGGCTGCCTGTTTCGATGGTGCTATCTCAAGCATTTCTTTCCCTCTTGCTGCAATGCGCCGAACATGGCGCAAACTCAATCATCGGACTTGGCACGGGCCCTAATCTCCGAGCGGCTCCATCTCCTTGCCGGTACGATGGATCTGGGCGTTGTATTTGATGCGGCGCACCGTCTCGCGGGCGGAGCCGTCGAGCTTGTAGGCCGAGGCCACCGCCAAAAGGTCGACCGCCGCCAGGAAGGCGAAGCGCGACGCCGTCGGCTTCAGCGTGTCGGGATATTCCGGCACCGCCACCGTCAGCCTGACGTCGCAGGCGCGCGCCAGTTCGGTGTCGGGCGCGGTCACCGCGATCGCATTGGCGCGGTAATGCTTGGCGAGCTCGACGGCTTCGATCACCTCGCGGGTGCGTCCCGTCGCCGAAATGGCGATCACCAGATCGCCGGGCTTGAGCGTCGAGGCGGTCATGCGCATCAGATAGGGGTCGCACTGGGCGCTGACGGTGATGCCATAGCGGAACAGCCGGTACTGGGTTTCCTGCGCCAGCGCCGAGGAGCTGCCGCCGAGGCCGAAGACCGTAACCTGGCGCGCCTTGGCGATCAGGTCGGCCGCCTTCTGCAGCTGCGCCGGGTCGAGCTGCCGCTCGGCCTCCTGCAGCGCCCGGCGCGCCTCGCCGAACACGGCGTTCCAGAACGGCATGCCATTGTCATTGCTGACGGTCGGTGACTTGGCCAGATAGAGCGCACCGACGACGAGGCTTTGCGCCAGCTTCAGCTTGAAGTCGCGCACGCCCTCGCAGCCGATGGCGCGGCAGAACCGGGTCACCGTTGGTTCGCTGACCCCGGCGCGCTGGGCAAGGGCGGCGTTGGAGGCGCCGACGGCATATTTGACATCGTCGAGCACGATATCGGCGACACGTCGTTCGGCCGGGCGCAATTCGCTGTAGGAATCCTTGACCAGCGAGATGATGTCGGGGATGCGCCGGACAGGATCGCGCCCCTCGGTATCGTGGCCCGGATCAGGTTCGTCCTGGCTGCCAGCTTCGGTCATGGGGTCCTGGTCTTTCCCTGGGTTGCGAGGCTGCCGTCTTAGCATGTTTGCACGCCATGGCTCCACGCGCCTGACGGCATCGCAACCGGAGCGTGTCGTCGGGAAAACCTCACCTTCTCCGCTTCCTTCCAGTTCGCGCGAATTCGGAAGTATGTAGGAAAGCAACACGTATTTCAAGGTCATGAAAATACTATGAAAACAATTAGATAGATATGCATGCCCACTTTTGTGATACGCGTACCAATGCTCGTGCTTGACAGGAAAGTAGGATAGTTACAGACTGATTTTATCGGTCGGGTGAGCCAGTGGATCATCGCGAAATCTTCCCGGGGGGCAGATGAATACGGGCGATGCAAGAAACCCGAAGCTTGGCGTGCAGGCAGCCACCAAGATCTATCACACGGCCTCCGGCGACCTGCTGGCGCTGGACCGCTGCAGCCTCGATGTCAGCGCCAATGAAATCGTCTCGATCGTCGGGCCTTCCGGTTGCGGCAAGACGACCCTTCTGTGGTCGATGTCGGGCCTGCACGGCCTGACCAGCGGCGAAATCCGGCTGGACGGTATCAAGATCACCGGCCCGCATCCCGATATCGGCATCGTCTTCCAGGAAGCGAACCTCCTGCCGTGGCGCAATCTCGACGCCAACATCCGCTTTCCCTTCGAGATCAAGGGCGAGAAGCCAGACCGGGCGTGGATCGCGCATCTGCTCAACCGCGTCGGGCTCGACGGCTTCGGCGGCAAGTTTCCACGCGAGCTGTCGGGCGGCATGCAGCAGCGCGCGGCGATCGTGCGGGCGCTGGCGCTGAAACCCTCGGTGCTGCTGATGGACGAGCCGTTCGGTGCGCTCGACAGTTTTACCCGCGAGGAGATGAACCGGCTGGTCGAGGAGATCTGGCTCGACACCAAGACAACCATCGTCTTCATCACCCACAGCATCGAGGAAGCGATCTTCCTTTCCGACCGGGTGGTGGTGCTGAGCGCACGGCCGGGCCGCGTCGCCAAGGAGTATCGCGTGCCGTTTGCGCGGCCACGCTCGCTGGAGATCATGGCGACGAAGGAGGTCTTCGACCTCACCAACCGGATCAAGATGGACATAGTCGGCGAGCGCACGCGGCCAAAAGCGCTGGAGCGCCCGAGCGCAGAGATCGTGAGGATCAGGCCGTGAGCGGGGGCGACGCCATTCCGGAATTCTCCAAATCCAAGTCCGGCGACGGCCACGAGGTCAGCCTGACCAATCTGTCGGCCTTCGCCAGCGGCCCCGGCATCAAGTCGGGCAAGGAGGTGGCGGCCATTCTTGCCGTCGCGGTGATCATCATCGGCGGCATCGAGCTGGCGCTGCGGCTGTTCCACGTGCCGCTCTACATCATGCCGCCGCCGAGCTCGATCGCCTATGCGCTGTTCGACGAGTTTCCGCTGATCGCGCCGCATCTCGGCTACACGCTGGTCGAGCTGGTGTCCGGCTTCACCATCGGCGCCATCATCGGCCTGGTGCTGGCCGCCGTCATCACCCAGTTCCCGTTCGCCGAGAAGATCGTCGCGCCTTACATCCTGCTTTTGGTCACCACGCCGATGCTGGCGCTTGTGCCGCTTTTGATCCTGCGCTTCGGCTTCGGCTACACGCCGCGCATCATCGCGGTGGCGCTGGCCGCCGGGCCGATGGTGATGATCAATGCGGCGACAGGCTTTCGCCGCGTCGACAGCGCCAAGATCGCGCTGGCGCGCTCCTACGGTGCCAGCACCTTGCAGATCTTCTGGAAGATCCGCGCGCCGATGGCGCTGCCGATGATCCTGGTCGGGCTGATGATCGGCGCCATCTTCGGCCTGTTGACCGCGGTCGGCGCCGAGATGGTCGGCGGCGGCTTTGGCCTCGGCAACCGGCTGACCACCTATTCGTCGATGATCCAGATGCCGCAGTTCTTCGCGGTGGTGCTGATCCTGTCGACGCTCGGCATCCTGATCTACGTACTGTTCTTCCTGATCGGCAAGAAATGGGCGAGCTGGGAGGCTTGAACACATAGGTAGGAAGACTCCCGGGAGGCGGGCGGCAAGAGACTGACGTCAAACAAAAAAGGGGAATGCCATGACCAAAGACAACTCGATCAATCCGGCGGGGATCAGCCGCCGCTATTTCCTGCAGGTGACCGGCGCCGGGCTGGTGACAGCCACGGCGCTTGGCGCCACGGGCCTCAAGGCCAGGGCCGAACCTTACGGAAAATTCACCTGGATTTCGCCGCGCGGCACGCTCGAAGTGCTCGACGACTATCCCTACTGGGCGGCCAAGAAGGCCGGCTATTTCGATGGGCTGGACACCGACATGCAGCCGGGGCCGTCGGACGGCACCGCGACGGTGAAGTTCGTCGATGTCGGCCAGGCTGACATGGGCTTCCCGTCGCCCGGCGTGTTCTCCTTCGCCATCCAGAACGGCATGAAGCTGAAGTCGGTGTTCCATATGGGCGCCCGCGACACGTTCAGCATCGCCTTCCGCAAGGGCGAGGGATCGAACGACCTGAAGAAGCTGGAAGGCAAGACCATCCTGCTCGGTTCCGCCGCCTGGCAGTCGATCACCGACCCGCTGCTGGCGGCGCAAGGCGTCGACATCAAGAAGGTCAAATATGTCGAGGCCGGCTGGCCGACCTGGGGCACGGCGCTCGCCGGCGGCCAGGGCGACGCCGCTTTGGCGTGGGAAGGCCTGCGCGCCGAATGGATCGCCAAGGGGCTCGACTTCGAATATTGGCTCGGCGTGCAGAATTCCAAGCTGCCGGCCAACACCTTCGTCGTGCGCGCCGCCGACCTCGAGGATCCCGACCGCAAGGCGTTCCTGGAAAAGTACCTGCGCGGCTGGGCGATGGGCCTGGAGTTTGGGTATCAAAATCCCCGCGCGGCCGTCGAAGCGGTGTTCGAGCAGTTCCCGACGCTGGCTAAGAATCTCGGCCCAGAACTCGGCACCACCTCGATCCTGCAGCAGATCAACGTCTTCCGTGGCGACATGGACAAGCGTGGCGGCTGGGGCTCGCACGACATGGCGAGCTGGCAGGGCTTCTTCGACGAGATCCACAAGATCGGCCAGATCACCGCTCCGGTGAAGGCCGAAGACGTCTGCACCAACGATCTGATCGGCCCGGCCAATGATTTCGACAAGGCCAAGGTCAAGGCCGATGCCGACGGCGTCAAGCTGTCGGAAGGCTTTGCCGCGCTCGATGTCGAGAAGATCAAGGCGCATCTGTTCGATTCGGCGATCAAGTAGGTCCGGCGACGGCAAGACCGGGCGGCGACACGATTGCCGCCCGCAATCCATTGAATGAAAGCGTGGGAGGTAGCGGTGTCCGACAGAGTGAAAGTGCTGGTGGTGGGTCTCGGCAATATGGGTGCGTCGCATGCCAGCGCCTATCACCGCTCCGACGGTTTTGAGATCGTCGGCATCATGAGCCGCTCGATCAAGAGCAACACGAAGATCCCGGCCGAACTGGGCGCCTATCCGCTCTATGAGGATTTCGACCAGGCGCTGAAGGAGACCGCGCCCGACGCCGTCTCGATTAACAGCTGGCCGAACACCCATGCCGAATATGCGCTGAAGGCAATCGCCGCCAACTGCCATGTGTTCATGGAAAAGCCGCTGGCCACCAACAACGAGGACGCCGAGAAGGTGGTCGCGGCGGCGCGCGCCAAGAACCGCAAGCTGGTGCTCGGCTATATCCTGCGCGTCCATCCGTCGTGGATCAAGTTCATCGAAGTAGGCAAGACGCTCGGCAAGCCGCTGGTGATGCGGCTCAACCTCAACCAGCAGAGCAGCGGCAGCGCCTGGCACTGGCACAAGAACCTGATCGATTCGCTGATCCCGATCGTCGACTGCGGCGTGCACTATGTCGACGTCATGTGCCAGCTGACCGGCGCCAAGCCGGTGCGCGTGCACGGCATCGGCGCCAAATTGTGGGCGGAGGCCGACAAGCAGAATTACGGCCATCTGCACGTCACCTTCGATGACGGCTCGGTCGGCTGGTACGAAGCCGGCTGGGGACCGATGATGAGCGAGACGGCCTATTTCGTGAAGGATGTGGTCGGCCCCAAGGGCGCGGTGTCGATCGTTGCCGGCCAGCAGGCAAGCAGCGCCTCCGAGCTGGCCGAAGTATCGAATTCCGCCGACATCGACCGCCACACCAAGACCGATGCGCTGAAGATCCATTACGCACAGGTCGACGCCGACAAGAATTTCTCAAAGCCCGACGAGATCGTCAGCATGGAGGACGAGCCCGGTCATCAGGAACTCTGCGACCGCGAGCAGGCCTTCTTCCTGCGCGCCATCCGCGAGGACCTCGACCTAACCGAGCAGATGGATGCGGCGGTCAACAGCCTGCGAATCGTGCTCGCCGCCGAACAGAGCATCGCGCTGGGACGGACCATCGATCTGGCCTGACGCAATCCGAGGGCTGGCAGGCAATCGCTTCAGGTCGGCGCTGCCCCTCACCCTTACCCTCTTCCCGCAAAGAACGGGGAGAGGGGATCGTAAGCGTTGGAGCGCGTCCCTTCTCCCCCCTCGCTTACGGGGAGAAGGTGCCGGCAGGCAGATGAGGGGCGGCGTCAACGTTGGCAAGATCAACGAACGACGTTGAAAAACTGGGAGAGAGACATGGTCACCGACAGTCTGCTGAAAACCTATGCCGAGTCCGACGCACTCGACCTGGCCGGACTGGTGCGCGGCGGCCAGGTTTCGCCGGCGGAACTGGTCGAGGCGGCGATCACCACAGTCGAGCGGCTCAACCCGGCGCTCAACGCGGTCATCCACCGCCTCTACGACATGGCGCGCGCCCAGGCCCAGACGGTCGACAGATCAGCACCCTTCGCCGGCGTGCCGTTCCTGCTCAAGGAGTTGGCCTCGTCCTGGACGGGGGCGCCGAACACCAACTCCTCATTCTACCTGAAAGACGTCGTCGCCGACTTCGACACCGAAGTCGTTCGCCGCATGAAGGCGGCCGGGTTGGTGCTCATCGGCAAGTCGAACGCGCCGGAGAATGGCTGGTCGATCACCACGGAACCAAAGCTCTATGGTGTGACCAAGAATCCGTGGAAGGAAGGCATCACACCCGGCGGCTCAAGCGGTGGCGCTGCCGCGGCCATCGCTTCGCGCATGGTGCCGATCGCCGAGGCCAGCGATGGCGCCGGCTCGATCCGCATCCCGGCCTCCTGCTGCGGTATCGTCGGGCTGAAGCCGTCGCGCGGCCGCGTCAGCCTCGCGCCGTTCGGCGACTACTGGTATGGCGGCGCCTATTTCCTGTGCTGCTCGCGCACCGTGCGCGACACCGCGGCCTATCTCGATGCGGTCGCCGGCGCGCTGCCGGGTGATCCCTATACGCCGCCGGTCCCGGACGGTTCGTGGCTCAGCCTGTCGGCGCGGGCACCGAAGAAACTGCGCATCGGCTTTTCCGTCACGCCGCCCAATGGCACGGCCATCGATACGGAGGTGAAGGCGGCGGTGCTGGCGACCGTGGCGGCGCTCGAGCGTCTCGGGCACCATGTCGAAGAGCACGACATGCCGCTCGACGCCAATGCTGTGTGGAAGACCTACACCAACATGACCTGCGTGCAGACGGCGGCGACCTTCGATTATCTTGAAACGGTGATCGGCCGGCCGGTGACGCCAAACGACGTGGAGGCGGTGACCTGGGCGATCATCGAGCGCGGCCGCGCGACCAGCGGTACCAGGCACATCTCCGACGTCGAGCAATTGCGGCAGATCGGCCGCGACATCGTCGGCGACCTCGGCGCCTACGATCTCTTCATAACCCCGACGCTGACACAGCTGCCGCGCCTCCTCGGCTATTACGACATGTCGGAGACGGACATCGACCGCTACAACGCCAAATGGGCGGACTCGGTGTTTGCCTTCCCCTTCAACATTTCCGGCCAGCCGGCGATCTCGCTGCCGCTCGGCTGGTCGAAAGGCGGCGTGCCGATCGGCGTGCAACTGGTCGGCCGCTACGGCGACGAGGCGACCGTGCTGGCCGCGTCGGCGCAGCTGGAACACGAGATGCCATGGAAGGAGAGGCGGCCGCCGGTGACTGCATAAGCCGGCTAACCTATTGTCTCCAGCCGTCTCGGCATGAGGTTCATGGCAACAGGTCCGTCCGGCGTAATCAGGAACTGGTCCTCGAGATTGAAGCTGGCGAGACCGTCGATGTAGAGCGGGATCTCGAAGGCCAGCACCATCCCGGCTTCGATCACGACATCGCTGTCGGCCGCAATGAACGGCCATTGTTCTGAGAAGACCGACTGGCCGACGCCATGGCCGAAATGACCGCGGCGATAGGAGCGCAGCCCTTGCCGCGCCAGGCTGTCGGTGGCGACGCGATGCACGTGGGCGAGCCTGGTTCCCGGAACAAGGGATGCCAGCCCGTCGTCAAAGGCCCGCTCGGCGATTGCATGCAGCTCGGCCTGCTCGGCGGATGACGGCCCGAAGGTGAAATTGCGCGACATGTCGGAGGCGTAGCCGCCGACCGTGCAGACCATGTCGCACTTCAGCGGATCGCCCGGCATGGCTTTCGCATCGGCATCCTTGGCCCGAGCGCCCAGCGTGACATACTCGGCCGTGGCGACCGGATACGACAGTCCGGCCGCGGCCGTGGCGACACCTTCCCGGTACAGGGCAATCAAATCGGCCTGGCGCATGCCGGCCATGGCATCCACCTGCAGCCGGTCCAGCCCGGCTTCCGACAGGATGATGCCTTGCTGCAGCAGGGCGATCTCGCGTTGCGACTTGATGGCCCGCAACCTGTCGAGCACCGACGAGCCGTCGACCATCGTGCAGCCCGGCAGCAGCGCCTGCATGGCCGAGAAATCGGCGGCGGCGATGAAATCGAGATCGACGCCGATCATTGCGTGCTCCAGTCCGAACCCGGTCAGGATATGCTGCAGCTCGCGAACGGAATGGGCGAGCTCGAATGTAGCCGGTCGCGAAAAACCAGGCGCCCGGCCGGACGAGGCAAGGCCGGCCTCAACGCGTTGCGCCAGCCCTTGCCCTGACGTCGAGGCGTCAAGCGTGGCGGTTTCGATCCAGATCGGATGGCTGCGGATGACAGCGTCCGGCAGAGCCCTTTGCAACTGTGCAGCATTGAAATCCGCCACCACGACGCCGATCGGCAGGTCTTGGCCAGCCGGGATGACGACGAAGCCAGCGCCGGCGCGCCGGAACAGCCCGGCCGGGCCGATCGAGGCCCCGGTCGCATAGTGGAAGGCCTCGGGCGCGCACAGCACCAGCGCCTCGATGCCGGCGCGGTCCATCAGTTGAGCCGCGCGCTCGCGGCAGACAAAGCCTGTCATCAATCTTCTCCGGACGTCCGAAGTGGTAACGGAGCATTCCGGGCAGCGACGTTCAAGGGGCGAATACCGGGTAATCGCTGGATACAGAGCTAAAGCGTATCGCGTCTGAACGGATTCAAGCGACCCGCTTTAAGTCCTTGCCTTTATGCATGTCGTTCTCCCCAAACTGAGGTCACTTTTGGGCGACATGCATTAGCGGCCGCAGGTGTTCCAGCCGCATCGCAATCGGCCGGCTGGTCGAGTCGTCTCGGGCTCCGGCACCGGCTCGTTCGGGCCGATACCGAGGGCGCGGCGAAAAGCATCTCTGTCGTTTCGCGTGTATCTTTCAGGGACGACACGGCAGCGGTGCAAGCGTGGTCGATCTCGGTAAGGTGCATATCGAGAAGCGCTAGATTTATAACGTCTCGAATGTGCTGAGGCAGCGGGGCCATTAAACCGTCTCCGCAATGGTGCCTATCGCCTGAGCCGCCCAGAAACGAAAAAGCCGCGGCGGACCGCGGCTTTTCGATGCTTGATTTCCCATAAGGAAATTGGAGCGGGTGAAGCGATTCGAACGCTCGACCCCAACCTTGGCAAGGTTGTGCTCTACCCCTGAGCTACACCCGCTCGCACGGCGTCTTGGCCGCAAGCCGGGCCTATATGGCTGAAGAGCGCGGCGATTGCAACAGGGAAATCGCAGGCTTTTTTTGCGAAGCGGCGGGCGATGTCCGCAAGCCGCCGGCACTGTTGCGGGCGCGAGTGGCGGGCGGCGGGCGCGCCACCGCGAAGGCGGTGCCGCTCACCGTGATGTCGCATGACGGTCTTGTGTCGGCCGCCCGATTGGCCGTAAACGGCATTGGCTTGAGAAACGGGACGAAGACGAGACCGATGCCGAAGACCGAAGCCGACCTTTTTGCCTTTCTCGCCGATCTCGGCATCGCCGTGTCGACGAAACGCCATCCGCCGCTCTACACGGTCGCCGATTCGCAGGCGCTGCGTGGCGAAATCGCCGGCGGGCACACGAAAAACCTCTTCCTGAAGGACAAGAAGGACAATTTCTTCCTGGTCACCGTCGGCGAGGACGCGGTTGTCGACCTGAAGCAGATCCACCAGGTGATCGGCGCCGCCGGCCGCGTTTCCTTCGGCAAACCGGAGATGCTGATGGAGCTTCTCGGCGTCACGCCGGGCGCGGTCACGGTCTTTGGCGTCATCAACGATACGACAAACAGGGTCAAGCTCGTGCTCGACAAGGATTTGATGGAGCATGCGGTGATCAATGGGCATCCGCTGACCAATGAGGCGACGACATCGATCGCGGCGGGCGACCTGATCAAATTCGTCGAGGCAACCGGGCACGATGCTGCTATCTTGAAAGTCTCCGCGTGATCGCCACATGGATGGCTTGAAACCGATGGTCTGAAGCATGTGGCGCCTGGCTGCCGGCCGGCCGCGTCATGGAAGGGTAAAGAGATGAGCGACAACAATCCGTTTGGCGGCCCCTTTGGCGGCAATGGCGGTCAGTACACCACTTCCGTGCAATATGGCGGAACCGCGCCGGCGCCGGCGAAAGTCGCGCTTGGCGATGTGCCCGCAGCTCCGGCCGATGTCATCAAGGACACGACGACAGCCGCATTTGCCGCCGACGTCATCCAGGAATCGCGCCGCCAGCCGGTGCTGGTCGATTTCTGGGCGCCCTGGTGCGGACCTTGCAAGCAGCTGACGCCGCAGCTGGAGAAGGCGGTGAAGGCCGCCGGCGGCAAGGTCAAGCTGGTCAAGATGAACATCGACGACCATCCCTCGATCGCCGGCCAGCTCGGCATCCAGTCGATTCCCGCGGTCATCGCCTTCAAGGACGGCCAGCCGGTCGACGGCTTCATGGGCGCCATCCCGGAGAGCCAGATCAACGAATTCATCACCAAGGTCGGCGGCAAGGGCGATGGCGCGCCGCCGGTGGCCGAGGCCCTGGCCGCGGCTACCGAGGCGCGCGACGCCGGCGACATGCAGACCGCGGCCGACATTTATGACGCCGTCCTGGCGCAGGCGCCGGAGACGATCGAGGCAATCGCCGGGCTGGGCGAACTGCTGTTCGAGGCCGGCGACACGGAAGGCGCAGAGGCGCTTTTGGCAACAGCGCCGGAAGCCAAGAAGGATGCACCGCCGCTGGCCGCCCTGCGCGCCAAGATGGCGCTGGCAGCCCAAGCGGCCGCCCTTGGCAATCCGGCCGAGTTCGAGCGGCGGCTGGCGGAAAATCCCAAGGACCATCAGGCGCGCTTCGACCTGGCCATGATCCAGAACGCCAACGGCGACCGCACGGCGGCCGCCGACAATCTGCTGGCCATCATCAAGGCGGACCGGACGTGGAACGAGGACGGCGCCAGGACGCAATTGCTGCAGCTGTTCGAGGCCTGGGGCATGACCGACGAGGCGACGCTTAGCGCGCGCCGCAAACTGTCGGCGTTGCTGTTTTCCTGAGCGGTTGTTTTGCCGCACGGGCTTGGCGTCGGCGATGACCGCGCCAGATTAATGCATGTCGCCCAAAAGTGGGTCCCGGTTTTGGGAGAGCGACATGCATAAACAAAGACTAAAGCGCGCGACGCGCTTTAGGATGGAATTGACGCGCTTCCTGGTGGCGCGATCGGAGGAATGAGGTGCAAGCGGGAAACGCGCATTACCGGCTCGCCAAGGATTTGCCGTCGACGATCCCGATCTTTCCGCTCGAGGGTGCGCTCTTGCTGCCGGGAGGCCGCATGCCGCTCAACATCTTCGAGCCGCGCTATCTGCAGATGGTGGACGAGGCCATCTCCGGCTCGCGGCTCATCGGCGTCATCCAGCCCAGTCTCGACGGAGCCTTGCGCGATGACGGCGAGCCGGAGCTCTGCAGTGTGGGCTGCGCCGGGCGAATCATTGCCTTTTCCGAGACCGGCGACGGCCGCTATCTGATTTCGCTGCAGGGCGTGTGCCGGTTCCGCATCGCCCACGAATTGACGGTCAAGACGCCGTTTCGCCAGGGCAAGCTGGCGCCCTTTCTTGCCGATCTCGATGAAGATCAGGCGGCGAACGAGATCGACCGGCCATCGCTGCTCAAGGCATTTCGCGCCTATCTGCAGGCCAACGACCTGGAGGCCGACTGGGAAAGCGTCAGCCGGGCCGAAAATGCCATGCTGGTCAACGCGCTGTCGATGATGGCGCCCTACGGGCCGGCCGAGAAACAGGCGCTGCTCGAAGCAGCCGACCTGAAGACACGGGCCGAGACGCTGATCGCCATCACCGAAATGGCGCTGGCGCGCGAGAATGAGGACTTTGGTTCGAGTTTGCAGTAGGATGTGCCGACATTCAGGTGATGCCGGCCTGCAAATGACGGCTTCCGGTGCTTCCGGTGCTCACGTACGAAACGTATGCTCCGCTCCGGTTCTCGGATGCCACCATTTTCGACTCGACCTAACCTGAACCTCAACACATCTTGGGCCTGCAACGGGCTGGGAAGAGAATCTTATGGCCGCGGATGGGCGTGACGGAAAGAAGGCCAATGTCGACCCCAAGCTGCTGGAACTGCTGGCCTGCCCGCTGACCAAGGGGCCGCTGGCCTGGGATCCGGAGCGCGGCGAGCTGGTCTCGCGGGTCGCCAAGCTCGCCTATCCGGTGCGCGACGGCATCCCGATCATGCTTCCGTCGGAAGCGCGGACGCTGTCTGTTGAGGATGTGCTGGCCCCGCCGCCGCGCCAGAGCGGGCCGGGCTGAGGGGGCGAAGGATCGCCGACGTCCGCTTTCATTCCGCTCTTGGCATGGCCATGCCTACTGAAAATTACGCCCCTTGGGCATGACCCTTTCCGCCTCTTCCGACAGCGTTGCGAGATCCTGTCGGATCGGCTTGTCTTGTATCGCGGGACGGCTGGAGCGATCGCGCGCCCTGGGAGCGCGTTCCGGAGGACCGGCGGTCGCTGGTGCGGCCTCGCTGACCTTCTCCAGAAGCACGGTCAGCCAGGGCGTCAGGTCCTCGATCTTTTCGGCGACGATGTGGACCACACCCGATTCCGACTGCAATTTGCCGGTGACCCGTACGAACCGCGCGCCCATGACAATCGGCCGGTATCGGTCAAAGGTTCTTTGCCAGAAGATGACGTTGGCGACGGCCTTGTCGTCCTCCAGCGTCAGGAAGATCGCGTTGCCCTTGCCGGGGCGCTGCCGCACCAGCACGAGGCCGGCAACGGAGACACGCCTGCCGTCGCGCACGGAAGGCAGGTTCGCATTGGGCGTTACTCCGGCCCTGTCCAGCCGTTCGCGCAGGAAGGCGACCGGATGTGCCTTCAGCGACAGGCCGAGCGAGCGGTAGTCGTGGATGACATGCTCGCCAAGCGGCATTTTCGGCAGCTTCGTCTCGGGTTCCAGCTCGCGCAGGTGGAGCGCAGGCTGGTCGAACAGCGGCAGCCTTTCGGCGGCGCTCTTGCCGTCGAGCGCGCGCACCGCCCACAGCGCCTCGCGGCGGTCGAGGCCAAGCGAACGGAAAGCGTCGGCCTGCGCCAGCCTTTCGATCTCGTGGACATCGAGGCCGGAGCGCAGCCAGACATCCCTCACGGATAAGTAGCCTGAGCCGCGCCGCTCGACGAAAGCCTCCATGCGGTCCTTCGACAGACCCTTGATCTGCCGGAAGCCGAGCCGCAGCGCATGATTTGTCTCGATGACGCCGCGCATTTCGGCGTGGCGAGGGAGGATGCGGGCCGGATCGAAAGGGAATTCCTCCAGCGTGCAGTCCCAGACCGAGAAATTGACGTCGACGTCGCGGATATCGACGCCATGGTCGCTTGCGTCGCGGACGAGCTGGGCCGGCTGGTAAAACCCCATCGGCTGCGAATTCAGGATCGCGGCGCAGAACACGTCGGGGTAGAAGGTCTTGAACCAGCAGGAAGCATAGACGAGCAGGGCGAAGGAGGCGGCATGGCTTTCGGGAAAGCCGTATTCGCCGAAGCCCTCGATCTGCTTGAAGCAGCGCTCGGCGAAGTCCTTCGTGTATCCCTTGCCAACCATGCCGTCGATCATGCGCTGGCGGTAATTGCCGATGGTGCCAGTGCGCTTGAAGGTGGCCATGGCACGGCGCAGTTCATCGGCTTCGCCGGGCCTGAAGCCGCCGGCGACGATGGCGATCTTCATCGCCTGCTCCTGGAACAGCGGTACGCCGAGTGTCTTGCCAAGAATTTCTTTCAGCTCCGGCTTGGGGTATTCCGCCTCCTCCTTGCCTTGCCGGCGGCGCAGATAGGGATGCACCATGTCGCCCTGGATCGGACCCGGGCGCACGATAGCCACCTCGATGACGAGATCGTAGAACTCGCGCGGCCTGAGACGTGGCAGCATCGACATCTGGGCGCGCGATTCAATCTGGAAGACGCCGAGCGTATCGGCGCGGCAGATCATGTCGTAGACCCGGGCGTCTTCTGCCGGCAGGGTGGCCAACACATAGGGTTGCCCGTATGAGTCCCTTGCCTTCGGATAGTGGTCAGTAAGCAAGGTGAAGGCGCGCTGGAGGCAGGTCAGCATGCCGAGCGCCAGGATGTCGACCTTGAGGATCTTCACCGAGTCGAGATCGTCCTTGTCCCATTCGACCATCTTGCGCTCGTCCATCGCCGTCTTGACGATGGGCACGATCTCGTCGAGCCGATCCCGGGTGATGACGAAACCGCCGACATGCTGGGAAAGGTGACGGGGAAAGCCCATGATCTCGTTGGCGCGTTCCATCACATGCCGCGACACCGGATCGGTGCGGTCGAGGCCGCCGGCGCGGGCTTCCTTCTCGCCGAGTTCAGAGGTCGACCAGCCCCAGATCGAACCGGACAATGACCCCCTGACGTCTTCCGACAGCCCCATTGCCTTCGACACTTCGCGCAGCGCCGAGCGGCCGCGATAGCTGATCACAGCGGCGGCAAGTGCGGTCCGTTTGCCGCTGTATTTCTTGTAGATGTACTGCATGACGATTTCGCGCTTTTCATGCTCGAAATCGACATCGATATCTGGCGGTTCGTTCCTCTCCTCGGAAATGAAGCGCTCGAAAAGTGTGTCGATCCTGTCCGGCCCGACTTCGGTGATGCCGATGCAGAAGCAGACGATCGAGTTGGCGGCCGAACCCCGGCCCTGGCAGAGAATGTCCTGGCTGCGAGCGAACTTCACGATGTCGTGGACGGTCAGGAAATACCGGGCGTAGTTGAGGCGTTCGATCAGAGCGAGCTCTTCCTCGATGCGCTTGATCACGGAAGCCGGCACACCCGCCGGATAACGGTCTGCCGCTCCCTCCCGCGCCAGCCGTTCCAGTTCGGCCTGCGGCCCGAGGCCCGATTCCGTCGGCTCATCGGGGTAATTGTACTGGAGGTCGCTCAGCGAAAAAGTCAGTTCTTCCGCAAACCGCAAGGTCTCGGCCATCGCCTGCGGATGCCGGCGGAACAGGCGGGCCATTTCCATCGGCGGCTTCAGATGGCGTTCAGCATTGGCCGCCAGTTGCAGCCCGACCTCGGCGACGGGCGTGTTGAGGCGGATCGCGGTCAGCACGTCCTGTAGCGGGCGCCGTTCGGCCGTGTGGTAGAGGACATCGTTGGTCGCCATCAGCGGAATGCCGGCGCTATCGGCCATCGCCGCTGCCTGCTCGATCCGGAAACGGTCATTTCCGGCATAGTCAGGCGAAACGCCAAGCCGCAGGCTTTTGCCGAAGCGGCCCTTGAGCTCACCAAGCAGGGTAAGACTATCTTGCGCTCCCGCCGACAGATCGGGCAGCACCGCCAGGGACATCAGATCCCCCCATTCGAGGAGGTCGCTGCGCTGGAGAAGGGTGGCGCCCTTTTCGTTCTCGTCGCGCAGATTGGCCTGGGTGAGCATGCGGCAGAGATGCCCCCAGCCCTTGCGGTCCCTGGGATAGGCGAGAATGTCCGGCGTGCCGTCGCCAAAAACCAGCCGGCAGCCGGGGTGATAGGAAAGCTTTTCGACCTTGGCCTGCTGCCAGGCGCGTACCACGCCGGCCACCGTGTTGCGGTCGGCAAGCCCGATCGCGGAGAAGCCGAGGAGCTTGGCCGCGACCACCAGTTCCTCCGGCTTGGAGGCGCCGCGCAGGAAGGAGAAATTCGACTGGATGCCGAACTCGGCATAGGGAATGACGGTCAGCGCGTTCATGCGAAGACCCCATGCAGGAACCAGCGCGGCGGCACTTGCGAGCCGCCGCCGTAAAGGCCTTGCCGGTAGAGCCAGTAGCGGCGGCCATCGGCATCCTCGATGCGGAAATAGTCGCGCGTCGATGCCGCCTCGTCGCTTGGCACTTCCCGCCACCATTCGGCGGCGATGCGTTCCGGCCCCTCGGCCCGGGTGACGCGGTAGAGCGCGCGCCGCCAGCGGAAGTTCAGCGGCGGTCCCTCCGGCATCTCAGTGGCCGGCACGTCGATGGGCTCGGGCGAGCGGAACAGCCGGATCGGCCGTTCCGGCGGGAAGATGGTTTTTGGCGCCTGCAGCCTGTCCGGCTTCTTCGGCGGCGTGGTCCGGCGCGGCGCTTCGGTGAAGGGGATCGTGACGACGGCGCGCTCCGGCAGATGGCTTTCCACAGTGACCGGCTGCAGCACCGCGCCCTCGCCGAGCCGGGCGCGGATGCGGTCGGCAAACAGCGCGATATCGGCGCCGTCATCGATCACCTCGCCGGCAAGGTCGGCCTGCTGCATGTCGAAGGCGGCTGATGTCAGCACCGAGAGCCGCACCAGATCGAAGCCGTAGCCGGCATCGATATCCTGTTCGAGGGCGGCCAGCCGCTCATGGAACAAGCGCTGGATCAGCCGGGGTTCGCGCATCGGCCGCGAGGTGCCGATGGCGATGCGGCTGACGGCGCCGTCGACGCGAAAGAGCAGCAGCGCCAGCGTCCTGGCGCCCTCGCCGCGGCGCTCGAGATCGGTTTTCAAGGTCGCCGCCAGCATGCCCACCAGCCGTTCGATGTCCTCGGTCAAGGTGACGGGTTCGGCCAGATGACGTTCGACCGAAAGCGGCGCGACGGGCAGGCGTGGCGACACCGCTTCGTCGAGGCGGCCAAGCGCCTGGTCGAGGCGCAGGAGCAGCAAGGCGCCGAAGCGGCGGGCAAGCGGCGCGCGCGGTGCCGCCATGACGGCGCCCGCCGTGCGCAGGCCGACGCTTTCCAGGCTGGCGCGGGTCGCCGGCTCGATGCGCAGTGCGGCCAGCGGCAGGGGGGCAAGCAGCGCCTCTTCCTCGCCGCAAGGCACGATGCGGTCGCCGGCAAACCGTGCCGCCGCCCAGGCAGCACCCGGTGTCGCGGCAAGCCCGGCGCGGACATCGAAGCCCTGGTGGAAGAAACGCGACAGGATGTCGTCCAGCATGGCGCGTTCGCCGCCGAACAGATGGGTGCAGCCGGTGACGTCGAGAAACAGGCCGTCCGCCCCGTCCAGCGCCACCAGCGGGGTGTAGCGGTCGCACCAGTCGGCAAGGCCTTCGAGCAGGCGGCGGTCGGCTTCCGGATCGGCCTCGACGACGTCGATCGACGGATGCATGGCGCGCGCATCGGCGATGCCCATGTCGCGCTTCAGGTGCAGTGCTTCAGCCCGCTCGTCGAGGGCCGAGATGCGCTGCGCGTTGCGGTCGCGATGGCTGATCACGAGCGGTGGGTGAGATGGCGGCAGGTGATCCGACGGCCGGGAACGCCAGGACCGCCCCAGGCGCTGCCGCAGGATCCTTTCCACGGCCAGATAGGGAAACCACAGGGACAGAATTCTTTGCCCGTTGTCTTTCCTCCCCCCCTCTTTCCCCGCTTGCTCTTTCGTCGAATGCGCGTTCATCGGGGTTCCACTCCAGTGTGAATTGTCCAGGCAGGGCCGTGCGGCTCTTGCCGATGGTGAGGGTGAAGGCCGGGCGGCCGATCGAGCCGGCGAGCGGCCCGGCGATGGTGTCGCGCGGCGCTGCCGGCGCCGAGGCGACGATGAGGCGGAGGGGCGCCGCCGTCGGTTCGGGCTCGGCCGCCTGCCGCAGCAGGAACACCGGCCGGCCGGCACCTTGCGCCCTTGCATGCAGCCGGCGTGTCGCGGTCAGGTCCAGCCGCTGCGGATTGCCGCGGATTTCCAGGATGACCGCGGCAAGCGCCGTCATCCGGGCCGCCTCCTCGGCGACCCACAGCGCATCGACAAGTCGGGGCGCCTCGGAAAACAGCAATTGCTCCGGCCCGATGCCGAAGGAGGCGCGAAGCCCCCGGGCATAGGGAAAACCGGCCTCGCGGAAAATCTCCGTGGTGCCGATCCACAGCACCGGCAGCCCCGGCGCCTGCTTGAGGATCAGGCTTGTCAGCGACAGGGCGAAACCGGCGACGGCCCCGGCATCGCGGGTTTGCGTGCCATGGATTTCGCTCAAGGCGGCCTTCGGCAGACCGCCACTCAGGGCGGCATCGAGACGCTCGACGCCGATGGGCAGGAAAGCATCCGGCAACGCCGCGGCAATGCCGCGCCGGACGATTGTGAGATCGGTGTTGACGTCAGCATCGGAGGTCGCGGCAGCCAAGCGCTCGGGCAGCGTTCCCTCGATTTTCGCGATCTGGCGGCGCAGGGCAAAAACAGTCTCCCGCGCCACGGCGGTCATCGCCATGACGGTCAGCTTCCATTCACAATTGTTCCTGTTATGTTCTTATAGATTCCAGAGGGACCCGGAAGAGTCAAGCGGAGTCATGGGGAATTTATTCCTCTCCGCAAGGATGGCGTAGGCGCATCAGCCCGTTTGTTTGCCGATTCCGGTGCGAAAGCCTATATGCCGGGATTAAAGGACAAAGCATGGCTCGCATCTACAAGACCCGCACCTGGCACGACGAACTCTCGCCCTCGATGGACGAAATGGAGTTCCTGGCGCTGGAGGCGTACGCCCATCTGCCGGAGGATTTTCGCAAGCTGACCGGCGAGATCGTCATCCAGATCGCCGAATTCCCGACCGACGAGATCATGGACGATCTGTCGCTGGAAACGCCCTTCGACCTGCTCGGCCTGTTCGAGGGGCGCGGCATCGCCGAGCGCTGGAACCCGCAGACCGGCGAAGGCCCGAACCGCATCACGCTCTACCGCCGCGCCATCCTCGACTACTGGTCCGAGAACGAAGAGACGCTGGGCGACATCGTCACCCACGTGCTGATCCACGAGATCGGCCACCATTTCGGCCTGTCGGACGATGATATGGAGAAGATCGAAGAGGCAGCGGAATAGCGGGGTGCTTCAGCGAAAAGCCTACCAGTCGCTGAGCTTGGTGTCCGGCCCGTATTCCTGACCGTCGATATCCTTCACGACGGCCTGGCCGCAGCGCATGGCCTTGGCTTTCTTGTCGTAGGCATAGGTCGGCGAGCCGAACAGGTGCCAGCCCTTGTTCAGCGCCGCCGTCACCTTGTGGCAAAAGCTGGCATCGTCCGGGCCGGTCAGAAAGCGGTAGAGTTTCATGTCTCAAGTCCTGTCGTGAATAACCTTAGCCGATATCATGCCCCGATGGCGGCGGCCTTCGCCAGCAGTTTTTCGGCCTGCGCCAGGTGCAACCGTTCGACCATCTTGCCGTTCAGCGCGATCACGCCCTTGCCGGCGTTCTCGGTGAGCGCGAAGGCATCTCTCACCTGCCGCGCATCGGCCACTGCCTCAGTGGATGGCGCAAAGGCGTGGTTCGCGGCTTCGATCTGGGCCGGGTGGATGAGGCTCTTGCCGTCGAACCCCATGGCGGCCGCCTCGGTGCATTCATGGGCGAAGGCGTCGAGGTCGCGAAAATCGTTGGAGACGCCGTCGAGCATGTCGATGCCGCCGGCGCGCGCGGCCAGCACCATCTGCATCAGCCATAGCACGAGGTAGCGCCGGTCAGGCGTCGCCAGCACGCCGGTCTCCTTGACGAGATCATTCGTTCCGGCAACGAAACAAGCCAAACGTGAGGCCGGGTCGCGGCCCAATTCGGCGATGGCGCCGATGTTGAGCAGCGCCTTGGGCGTCTCGATCATCGCCCACAGTTTCACGCTGTCGGGAGCAAAATTGTCGTCGAGCACATCGCCGGCCTCGAGCAGGTCGCGCGGCGTGTCGACCTTGGGCAACAGGATGCCGTCGGGTTCGCAGCCTGCGGCGGCCAGCAGGTCGTCGGCACCCCATTCGCTGGCCAGCGCATTGATGCGCACCACCATCTCGCAGCGACGGCCGTCACGGTTGGCGAAAATGCCGGCCAGTTTTTTGCGCGCGGCGATCTTGTCGGCTGGAGCGACGGCGTCCTCCAGGTCGATGATGACGGCGTCGCAGGAAAGCTGTGCGATCTTGGCCAGCGCCTTGTCGTTGGAGGCCGGGACGTAGAGCACCGAGCGGCGCGGGCGATAGGTTTCCATGCGTGATCTATGCCGCGTGCGGTTGGTGGAGGCAAGCGCGCAGGGCTTTGCGCCCATCCTCCCCCTTGTGGGGAGGGTCGCTGCGAAGCAGCGGGGTGGGGGTGCGGCGCCGGACCCCCACCCGGACCTTCGGTCCGACCTCCCCACAAGGGGGAGGTAGACGCTCGGCGCCCCTGTCTGCACAAAAACTGCACACGCTTGCCGAAAACCTCCTCGGATCCGCCCTGCGATCTCCCTGCCGGCCTGCGAGACAGGCGGCATGCAAAAGCGAGCAAAACCCCGTCTGCCTCATCGGTTGCGCAGCGAAGGCTGGTGGCTGGCCGATCCGCCGCGCATGACGGCGATCCTCATTCCCTTTGTCCGCAAGAGCCCGCCGGCAATTCGGCGGGACGCCATCAGGAAAGCCAGGTCGTGACAGCGTTGTTTTCCGCCGCGCCGAGCTATTGCAGCCGCCTTGGCGTTGCCGCCCTGCTGGTCGGGCTGGCGGATTTTCTGTTCTACGGCCAGCCCGCCGGGATCACGGTTTTCCTGTTCGCCCTCCTGATTGCCGCCGCGGTCGTCGCCGTGCACCCGGCGGCCTTCAGCGACGGCAGGGTCTGGCTCAAGCCCATCGCCCTGCTTGTCGCGCTGCTGCCGCTGGCCGAGACCGTCAGCGCCCTGTCGGTCTCGACCGCGCTGGCGGGGCTGGTCGTCTTCGCGCTTTCGCTCAGCGGCCGTCTGCGACATAGCATCGCCCGCATTGCCGGCCAGATCGCGCTGTTCCTGCTGGCGGCGCCTTTCCGGCTCGTTGGCGATTTCATCCGTTGGCGCAAGACGGCGCGGCGCTTTGGCCGGCGCCGCGTACGCCTGGCGGCGATCGCCGTCTGGGTCATGCCGCTGACCTTGGGCGCAGTCTTCCTGGCGCTGTTCGGCGCCGCCAACCCGGTCATCGACTACTGGCTGTCGCTGATCGACCTGCTGAAGCTGCTCGATCTCATCCAACTGGCTCGGCTTGCCTTCTGGCTGTTCGTGCTCGCCGGCGTCTGGGCTTTTCTGCGGCCACGCCTGCCACGTCTGCTCCGCCGTCTCCCGCGCGCGACGCCGGTGGCTGATATCAGCGCTCAATCCGAGGGAACCATCACCACCATGGAGGACATGCTGTTCGGCAAGGCGGCCATCCTTCGCGCGCTTGTTATGTTCAACATGCTGTTTGCGCTGCAGACCGGGCTCGACGCCACCTATCTGTGGGGCGGGGCCGCCCTTCCCGACGGGCTGAGCTACGCCGCCTACGCGCATCGCGGCGCCTATCCCTTGATCGTCACCGCGCTGCTTGCCGCCGGCTTCGTGCTGGCGGCGCTGCGGCCCGGAAGTGCTGCATCAGCCGATCCGGTCATCCGCCGGCTGGTCTATGCCTGGGTGGCGCAGAACATCATGCTGGTCATCTCGTCGATCCTGCGGCTCGACCTCTATATCGGCATCTATGCGCTGACCTACTGGCGCGTCGCCGCCTTCGTCTGGATGGGGCTGGTGGTATCAGGCCTTGCCCTGATCATCGCCCGCATCGCGCTTGGAAAATCCAATGAATGGCTGCTGTCCGCCAATCTTCTGACGTTATCTCTGACGCTTTATGCCTGCTGTTTCATCAACTTCGCTGCGCTGATCGCCAATTACAATGTCGACCATTCCCTCGAAATGACCGGCCAGGGTATTTCACTCGACGCCTGGTATCTGCGCTCGCTCGGTCCGGGCGCGTTTCCGGCGCTTGATCGTTTCTTCGATCACCAGGAAAAGACGGCTGCCGCCGGCGCGGTTCGCGAACTTGCCAGATTGCGTGGGATCGACGAAGGCTGGTATCGCATCATCCAGCAAAACTGGCGAGCCTGGAGCTTTCGCGACTGGCGGCTCAATCGTTATCTCGACAGGAGAGGCCCGCTCGTGATTCCCTCCGCTGCCGAACCTTACGTGCCGGGCCGCTGATCCATGCCGCATCACATCCTCGTCGCCGACGATGATCCGCATATCCGCGAAGTGATCTGCTTTGCGCTGGAGAAGGCCGGCATGAAGACGCAAGGTGTGGCCGACGGCGCGGCTGCCCTGCAAGCGATCGGACGGCGCACACCTGACCTGGTCGTGCTCGACATCGGCATGCCGGAAATGGATGGGCTGGAGGTCTGCCGCCGGCTGCGGCACACATCCGATGTGCCGGTGCTGTTCCTGTCCGCGCGCGACGAGGAGATCGACCGCATCCTCGGGCTCGAAATGGGCGGCGACGACTATGTGACGAAACCGTTCAGCCCGCGCGAGCTGGTCGCCCGCGTCAACGTCATCCTGCGGCGCGCTCGCCCGGCACCGCCCGAACCGGCCGACGACAGGCAGTTCGCGCATGGCAAACTCACCTTGGCGCCGGCCAGCCATGCCGCCAGCTTCGACGGCCAGCCGCTTGCCCTGACGGGGATAGAATTCTCGATCCTGAAGGGGTTTCTGGCGCGGCCGACGCATGTGCTCGACCGCGACGCGGTGATGGCCAGCGCCTATGCCGGCAAGATCCATGTCGCCGGCCGCACCGTCGACAGCCATATCCGCAACATCCGCGCCAAGCTGGCGGCAGTGGGTTGCCCGGATGTTATCGAGACCGTGCATGGCGTCGGCTTCCGGCTCGGCCGATGCGGCTGACGACTTCCAGCAAATGGATCGGCCGCAAATGGCGACCTCGCCTCGCCATGGTCGTCGTCGCCATCCTGATCCTGGTGATGGCCCTGCCGCTGGTCGGCCTGTTCTTCTTCCGGCTCTACGAGAACCAGCTGATCCGCCAGACCGAGGCGGAGCTGATCGCGCAAGGCGCGGCCATAGCCGCCATCTATGCGCAGGATGTGAGCGACGCCGGCATTCCGGCGGAAAAACTCGGCGCGCCGATGCCGGGGCCAAGCGGGGATTCAAGCCGAAGCGCGAATCCTGACCCGCTGTACAGGCCGGTCGAGCCGCAACTCGATCTCGCCTCGGATCATGTGCTTCCAACCCGACCGGCGGCGGTCGCTGCGACCATCGATCCAGCCTTCGCGGCGTTCGGCGCGCGCCTGTCCGGCATTCTCGACACCACGCAGAAAACCACGCTGGCCGGCTTCCGCCTGCTCGATCCCCGGGGCGTTGTCATTGCCGGACGCGGCGAGGTTGGACAATCGCTCGCTGACGTTGAAGAGGTGCGAGCCGCACTCGCCGGCCGCTATGCCAGCGCGCTCAGGCTGCGTATCCCCGACCAGCCGGCGCCACCGCTCTATTCGGTCAGCAGGGGCACCAAGGTGCGTGTCTTCGTCGCCTTGCCGGCCGCTGTCGAGGGCAAGGTCGCCGGCGTGGTCTATGTGTCGCGGACGCCCAACAACATCATCAAACATCTCTATGGCGAGCGCGGCAAGGTGACGTTGGCGGCCATCGCCATAATCGGCGGTACGCTGCTCATCGGCCTCGTCTTCCTGCGCACCGTCAGCCGGCCGATCTATGCGCTGATCGATCGCACCCAGCGCATCGCCGCCGGCGATCGCGCGGCGATCAGGCCGCTCGACCACCACGGCACATATGAGATGGCGGAGCTGTCCGCCGCTTTCCTCGACATGGCCGAAAAACTGCAGGCGCGATCGGACTCGATCCAGACTTTCGCCACCCATGTCTCGCACGAGCTCAAATCGCCGTTGACGGCGATCCAGGGCGCGGCCGAATTGCTGCGCGATTCCGGCAGTGCGATGGATGATACGGAGCGGCGGCGTTTCTCCAACAATATCGTCACCGATGCCGGGCGGCTTAATCTGCTGGTGCGGCGCCTGCTTGACCTGGCACGCGCCGAAAACCTGGCGCCGAGCGGCGAAAGCACCTCGACCGGTGCGGCACTGGCGCTGCTGCCCGTCGACAACAGGCTGACGGTTCGCGTCGAGGCCGGCGGCGATCTGGCCTTGCGCATATCGGCCGAGAACGCGGCGATCGTGCTTGCCAATCTCATCGACAATTCGGCCCGACATGGCGCGACGCTGGTTTCGGTCACGGCGGCGAGCGCCGGTGGCAAGGCGACCATTCTGGTCAGCGACGATGGCGCCGGCATTTCGCCGAGCAACCGGGCGCGCATTTTCGAACCGTTCTTCACCACGCGCCGCGATTCGGGCGGCACCGGCATGGGCCTCGGCATCGTGCTGGCCCTCTTGAAAGCGCATGATGGTATGATCCGCCTGGTTGACTCCGAACGCGGCACGCGCTTCGAGATCATTTTGCCCGCCGCGTAATTTGATCAGCGGCTCGAATCGGAAAGGCGAGAAAGCGTGCGCTACGACATCGTCATCATCGGCGGGGCCATCGTCGGCTCCTCGGTTGCCTATTATCTGCGCGAGGAAGGGTTTTCCGGTTCGATCGCGCTGGTCGAGCGCGACCCGCAATTCGCCCACGCGGCAACGACGCTGTCCATGGCCTCGATCCGCCAGCAATTCTCGATCCCGGAAAACATCCGCCTGTCGCAGTTCACGCTGAAACTGTTCCGGCGGCTGAAGGAAGAGTTCGGCGCGGATGCCGATATCGGCTTTCGCGAAGGCGGCTATCTCATTCTTGCCGGCGAGGACGGCTTGCCGATCCTCAAGAGCAATCACGAGGCGCAGATGGCCGAGGGCGCCGACATCGTGCTGGAGGACGTGGATCAGCTGGTCCGTCGGTTCCCGTGGCTGTCGGCCGAGGGCATCGCCGCCGGCGCCTATGGCCGCAGCGGCGAGGGTTGGTTCGACGCGCATGCGATGCTGATGCTGTTCCGCAAGGCGCTGCGGCAGAAGAAGATCGATTTCATCACCGCTGATGTCACCGGTATTGCGCGCGACGGCAACCGTGTCATCGGTGTGAGCCTCGACAATGGCGAGGTGCTGGAAGCCGGCACCATCATCAACGCCGCCGGGCCGAATGCCGGCAAGGTGGCAGCTCTTGCAGGGCTGGCGCTGCCGGTCGAGCCGCGCAAGCGCAACGTCTTCGTCTTCGAGGCGCGCGAGAAATATGCCGACATGCCGCTGCTGGTCGATCCCTCCGGCATTTATGTCAGGCCGGAAGGCTCGGTCTATCTCACCGGCGGCGCCGAGCCGGAAGAGGGCGACGGTCCCGCCGCCCCCGGGGATTTCGACGTCGATTGGCCGCTGTTCGAAGAGGTGATCTGGCCGGTGCTGGCGACCCGCATTCCGGCTTTCGAAGCGATCAAGCCGACGCGTGCCTGGGCCGGGCACTACGATTACAACACGCTCGACCAGAACGCGGTGATCGGCCCGCATCCTGAAGTCGGCAATTTCATCTTCGCCAACGGATTCTCCGGCCACGGCCTGCAGCAGGCGCCGGCGGTCGGCAAGGCGCTGGCCGAGTTGATCGTGCATGGCGGCTACCGCACGGTGGACTGCTCGGCGTTTGGCTATGGCCGTGTTGCGGAAGGGCGGGCGTTTCGGGAATTGAATGTGATTTAGCGAAGCATCGCATCGATGGCGAGAGCGTTGCCGAGCGCGTGCCCCGATGCCGTGTTGTCGAAAATGCACCAGGCCTCGGCGCCTAAAGCCACCACCCCTTCCACTTGCCGCGCAAACCCGTCGAGACTTTCGGCATCGTAGTCCGAATAATAGACGCGCGGCACGCCATGCCAGCGGAAATAGGCAAGGGCGGGCCAGCCGCCCGGGATCGCCGCTGCAGGCACCGGAGCCGGGTCGGCCGCAACACGCGCAACCTGGCGGCTAGTCAGAAGCGTATCGGCCTCCGCATCGAACCAGCTTGAATGGCGCGGCTCGCATACCAGCCTTGCCGGGGTTCGCCTCCCCAACATGTCGAAGAAACCACCTGCGACGCCTGCCTCGAAGGGCAAACTTGGCGGCAGCTGCACCAGAAGCACGCTTAGCTTTTCGCCGAGACCTTCAACCTGCTGGAGAAAGGCCTCAGAGAGCATCTCGCAGCCGACGAGACGCTGCTCATGGGTCATCGCCTTTGGTGTCTTGACGGCAAAGCGGAAATGATCCGACACGGAGCCCGCCCAGCGTTCATAGGTCTCGCGGCGATGCGTCTTGTAGAAGGAGGTGTCGATCTCGACGATAGGAAGGCGCTTGGCATAGCGTTCGAGGTGAGAACCGGGTTGCGGGAAATCATCCTTGTATCGCGTCGGAATTCCCCAGCCGGCCGTACCTATGAAACATCCCTGCTTTTCCATGCATGGGATGTGGACCAGATCAGGTGTAGGTCAAGGCGAGGGTGCGTGAAGGGCCGCTGCCACTGACCCGCTGCTCAGGCCGCCGCCAGTCTTTCAGCCTCGACATAGGCCTGCAGCCAGGCCAGCACGCGACCCCAACCCTCGGCATGCTCGGTGGCCGCTTCGCTCACCCCAGAAAAACCACCATGGCAGATGGTGAGGCGCGTGCCCTTGGCGGTCGGCTCCAGCAGCCAGGCAATCGTCGTTTGCCGTCGGCCAAGTGTTGGATGGTCCCATGCATAGACCCGCGTCTGCACGATCCGGCGCTGCGCCTCGAGCTCGAGGAATTCGCCGCTGGCCGGCAGGTCCCTGCCGCCAGCCGTCCGGACAACAACGGTCCAATGGCCACCGACGCGGAGGTCGGCCGACCAGTCGACCATCCGGTAGGTAGCGGCAGATCCCCACCATTGCTCGACTTCCTTGCCGACCAGCGCTCTGAAGATGCGTTCCGGAGGCGCTTCGATCTCGGCGGATGCCATGATCGTCTCGCCGTTGGTCATGCTGTGCACTCTGGCAATTTGCATCATGGATGCCTCCACATCAAATTTGTTTCGCTCTCGAAACGAGGTTTCATCCTTTTGATGGCGGACGCTCAAAACCCTTGCCGGTCTCGAGCAGGCTCTTCAAGCTGGCCAGTACCAGCGGCCACCCCTTGGCGACGTTCCCGATCAGGCTGTGCGGCCCGTCCGCTTCATGGGTGACGGCAAGCTTCATAAGCTCGCCGTCCTGCTCGATGATGAAGGTGCAGCGCGTGTAGCCATCGGCCTTCACCTCCGGCATCCATTCATTGCGCCATTTGATGACCAGGCGTCTGGGCGGATCGATCTCGAGGATTTCGCCGCTGTCGGCAACGCGCCCGTCCGGGAACATCAGATTCCAGCTGGAGCCCACTTTCCAATCGCTCTCCTGATAGGAGCAGAGAAAGAACTGCCGGTTGAATTCCGGCTCGGTCAGCGCCTCCCAGAGCTTTTCGGGCGTGGTGCGGATGTAGGTCACGTAGACGAACTTGTTGCTCATCAGTCTTCCCTTTCGAGGCGTTTCTTCAAGTCGCCGAGAGCGGTCAGCCGCCCCCGCTCGAATTTGCCGATCCAGCGGTCGGCGATCTCGTTGATGGGAACGGGGTTGAGATAGTGCTCCTTCTCGCGCCCCTTGCGGATGGTGGTGACGAGGTTGGCCTCCTCCAGGATCGCCAAATGCTTGGTCACCGCCTGGCGCGTCATGTCCATCTGTTCACACAGCGCGTTCAGCGTCTGCCCGTTCCTGGCATGGAGGCTGTCCAGCAACTGCCGACGGGTCGGGTCGGCCAAGGCGCGAAAGACGGCATCCATGCTCATAGCTTTAATATGCAACCATTTGGTTGCATGTCAAGCGACCAAGGTCATCAGAAACGTCACGGCTTTGTGAGGAAGGTCAGCCCTTGCGGGAGAACCAGAAGGCGTCGGCCATGCGCTTCATGCCGATGCGTTCGTAGAAGCCGACGGCGCCGGGCATGGAGATCAGGCTGATGGCGACGGACGGGCCGAGTTGCCGGCGCGCCTCGGCCATCAGGCCCTTGCCGATGCCGAGCCCTTGCGCCGATTGGGAAACGGCGAGTTCGGAGATGTAGCAGACCCAGGAGAAGTCGGTGAGCGCCCTGATAACGCCAATCAGCGGCTTGCCCTCCACGTCGAGACGCGCGGTCAGCACCAGATTGGCGCCCGATAGCATCGCCTGCAGCCTGATGTCGTCATCGACGGGGCGTGTCCCGCCGAGGCCGGATTCGACCAGCACGCGACGGAATTCGGCGACGTCGAGTGCTGGTTCGCGTGCATAGAGGACGTGAGAGTTTTCTGCCATGACGGCCAGATTGCATCAGCTGGCCAGGATCTCGAAGCCATTTTTGAGGTGGTTCAGTTTCAGCGGGTGGCATGATACAGCCACTACGGCGGCCCGTAGCTCAGGGGAAGAGCGCCAGCTACATGCTGGAGGCCCCCGGTCGAGACGGGGCGGGTCGTCGCCAGATTTTCAAACTGGCCTTGCCTGCTATAGGCGATGCGTCCCGCACAAACAGTTGCCTTTTATTTGCCGCCGGCTTTGTGTAAACCGGCGTCAGCAAATCCTCCCGCAACGAAAACACGGGCAAAAGCCATGGAAAAATTCACCAAGCTCACCGGCGTCGCCGCTCCGATGCCGATCGTCAATGTCGACACCGACATGATCATCCCCAAGGATTATCTGAAGACGATCAAGCGCACCGGGCTTGGCACCGGCCTGTTCGCCGAAATGCGCTACAAGGACGACGGTTCGGAAAATCCGGATTTCGTGCTCAACAAGCCGGCCTACCGCAAGGCGCAGATCCTGGTTGCCGGCGATAATTTCGGCTGCGGCTCGAGCAGGGAGCACGCGCCGTGGGCGCTGCTCGACTTCGGCATTCGCTGCGTCATCTCGACCTCGTTCGCCGACATCTTCTACAACAACTGCTTCAAGAACGGCATCCTGCCGATCACCGTCAGCCCCGAGGATCTCGAGAAGCTGATGGACGATGCGTCGCGCGGCTCCAACGCCACGGTGTCGGTCGACCTCGAGGCCAAGGAAATCCGCGGGCCGGATGGCGGCGTGGTCAAATTCGACCTCGACGACTTCAAGCGGCACTGCCTGCTCAATGGTCTCGATGATATCGGCCTGACCATGGAGAAGGCCGACGCCATCGCTTCGTTCGAGAAGCGCAACGCCGAACAGCGCCCCTGGGCCTGAGTGGTAGGATCTGACCCGGCCGCCACAGGCCGGGTTCGTGGCGACTCAGCGGAGGACAGTCATGACTCGTTCGCTTCTTGCTGGCACCTGCGGGCTGGCGTTTCTTTTGATGGCTGCCACTTTGAGCCATGCCCAGACGCAGACGCCCACCGCGCCGTCTGCGGCCGAAAAGTCTGCTACGGACCAAGGGACAGACGCCGCCGACGCTTCCGATGACGACAGCCAAGCGCCTGTACCCTTCGAGGGCGGCACGCTGACCATCACCCAACCGGAACAGGACGGTGAGAAGGTGCTTGCCTATGACGGCAAGCAACTGGCCACCAACTATGACGTCTTCTTCGACAGAATAGTCGAGGTCGGCGGCGTCAAGGTGGCGCTGTTCGATGTCGGCGATGGCGGCAACCAATGCGGACCGGCCACGGTGATCGTCTGGAAGCCGGAAGGCGGCACCATCCAGAGCACCACCGTCGAGCAGGACGACTGCGGCGCGCCGCCCTCGGCGGTGTCCGACAACGCCATCTATTTCGTGCCCTATCTGTTGCCGGGGGATGAGAAGCCGGCCTTGCAGTGGTCGCCGACCGACGGACTGACGATCTCGGGCAACCTGACCTACATGCCGGAACCCGGCACCGACTGGAAGGACATCGATCCGGAAAAGTACCAGAACATCATCGACGCTTTCCACAACGAGGCCGTCTACAAGGAAGCGGAAAAGCTGCTCGGCAAGGACATGCCCGACATGGCGACCAGCCTGCTGGTCGGCGGCGGCACGGAAAAGACCGCTTCGGGCGTCTTCTACGCCAGCGGCTGCGTACCGCATGACTGCGGCGGCAATGACGGCTTCATGGCGGTCGACCCGGCCCAGCACAAGCTCTACTTCGCCCGTCGCGGCGACAAGCCCGAGCCCGACGCCTGGCCGGCGGTGACGACATGGCCGGCCGATGTCAAGGAGGCGCTGGACAAGGCGCTGGGGACTGCAAATTAAGGCATTAGCGTTGCGCGGCGCCCCCCGCGCTTTCGTCATCCAGGGGTCTGCGCCGTGTCGCTACGCTCCTTGCTCCGCCATAGGATGACGACGGAAGGGATGCTTCAGCCAATCTAGGAGGTTCGCGCTTCGCTTCCGGGATAACAGTTCGCCTGGCTTGGCCCACGACCCGCGCCGTTCCGCCTGCTAATGCTGGCCGACAACCCAAGCAAGGCCCCTCATATGCGAAAACTGATCTCCACCGGTTCCCCGTTCGAAAAGACCGCCGGCTATTCGCGTGCCGTGGTGCAGGGCGACTGGTGCTTCGTGTCCGGCACGACCGGCTACGACTATGCGACGATGACGATGCCGGAGACGGTCGAGGCGCAGACGCGCCATTGCCTGGCCACGATCGGCAAGGCGCTCAAGGATGGCGGCTTCGAGATGGCCGACGTGGTGCGGGCGCATTATTACATCACCGACCAGGCCTTCGTGGACATCGTCTTTCCGATCCTGGGCGAGACGTTCGGCGACATCAGGCCGGCGGCGACGATGATCGTCTGCCAGCTCAACAAGCCGGAAATGAAGATCGAGATCGAAGTCACCGCGCTGCGGCGCACGGCTTGAAGGCGGTCAAGCGATGAAAGTCCAGCGCATCGTTGCCAACATCGCCACGCAAGACATCGTGGCGGCAAAACGCTTCTACCAGGACGTACTCGGCCTCGACGTGCTGATGGACCTTGGCTGGATCGCCACCTACGGCTCCCAAGCAAAGATGGATGTCCAGATCAGTTTCATGGCACATGGCGGCTCCGGCACGCCGGTGCCGGATCTGTCGATCGAGGTCGACGATGTCGATGCAGCGCTCGATGCCATGAAGACCGCCGGCTTCGCCATCGAATACGGACCGGCCGACGAGCCCTGGGGCGTGCGGCGCTTCTATGTGCGCGATCCGTTCGGCCGGCTGGTCAACATTCTCTCGCATCGGTGATGGCATAGGTCTGTAAGCGCCAAGGCGAGTGCTGATCTTGAGATGTCGGCGGCCAGGGATCGCCAAAAGAACGTTGCTCATATTTCATCCCCGCGTTCCTGCTTGCGCGTCGGCCGTTCGGCGTTTAGCAAGGCCGCGGTTCAAATTCTTTCTGGGACGGTTTCTCCATGGCAACGAAACATCTTTTCCTGCTCCCCGGCGACGGCATCGGTCCGGAGGCCATGGCCGAGGTCAAGAAATTGATATCAGCCATGAACGACAAGCTCGGCAGCGGTTTTACCACCGAGGACGGTCTGGTCGGCGGCTGCGCCTATGACGCGCATGGCGCGGCGATCTCCGATGCCGACATGGAAAAGGCGATGGCGGCCGACGCGGTGCTGTTCGGCGCCGTCGGCGGTCCGAAATGGGACGCGGTGCCCTACGAGGTACGCCCTGAGGCCGGCCTGCTGCGGCTGCGTAAGGACATGGAGCTGTTCGCCAATCTGCGCCCGGCCATCTGCTATCCGGCACTGGCGGCGTCCTCCTCGCTCAAGCAGGAGGTGGTCGAGGGTCTCGACATCCTCATCGTGCGCGAGCTGACCGGCGGCGTCTATTTCGGAGAGCCCAAGCAGATCATCGATCTCGGCAACGGCCAGAAGCGCGGCATCGACACGCAGGTCTACGACACGTTCGAGATCGAGCGCATTTCCGGCGTCGCCTTCGAGCTGGCGCGGACGCGCAAGAACCACGTCACTTCGATGGAAAAGCGCAATGTGATGAAGTCGGGCGTGCTGTGGAACGAGGTCGTAACCCAGACCCACAAGGCGCGCTATCCGGACGTCAAGCTCGACCACATGCTGGCCGATGCCGGCGGTATGCAGCTGGTGCGCTGGCCAAAACAATTCGACGTCATCGTCACCGACAATCTGTTCGGCGACATGCTGTCCGACATCGCCGCCATGCTGACCGGCTCCATCGGCATGCTGCCGTCGGCCTCGCTCGGCGCGCCTGACGTGAAGACCAAGAAGCGCAAGGCGCTCTACGAGCCGGTGCACGGCTCGGCGCCGGACATTGCCGGCAAGGGCATTGCCAACCCGATCGCCATGATCGCGTCCTTCGCCATGTGCCTGCGCTATTCCTTCGGCATGGTGGCGGAAGCCGACCGTCTCGAGGGCGCCATCGCCGCCGTGCTCGACGACGGCCTGCGCACCAAGGACATCCTGTCCGCGGGCATGACCGAGGTCGGCACGGTCGAGATGGGCGACGCGATCATCGCCAAGTTCCTGGGATAATCGCGGC
This sequence comes from Mesorhizobium sp. Root102, assembly GCF_001425625.1. Classification (GTDB taxonomy): domain Bacteria; phylum Pseudomonadota; class Alphaproteobacteria; order Rhizobiales; family Rhizobiaceae; genus Mesorhizobium. The sequence continues at coordinate 165,682 of NZ_LMCP01000012.1, forward strand.
GGTCATCGTCCGCCGGGCGACGACCGAAATTGTCCGCGACGCTGAAACGGCTTGGGGGCTGTCAAACCCGGACGCCCGCCGGCACCGGCCCCCACTGGTTTTCGCGAGCCTGCGTCGGGATCAGCGCGAAGACCAGGATGATCAGGCTGCCGATGGTCGGGATCAGGATCAGCAGGCAGAACCAGCCTGACAGGCCGATGTCATGCAGCCGGCGCACGATCATGCCGAGGCTGGGAAGAATTGTCGCCAGCAGGAAGGTGCCGCACAGCCCGACCGTTATCGCGCCCGAGATATCGCTGTCGAAGCCGCCCATATCCATATCGGTGTACAGGCCGGTGCCGCCGATGATCAGCAGGCAAACCGTCCAGAACAGGCAGTAGCCCCAATATTCCTTGCGACGCGCGCGCCCGGCGAAATTGAAATAGTTCTGCGTCACGCCACGCCAGAAATAGCCCCAGAGATCGCTGGGCTCGGCTGTCTCGGAAGACCGGCCGAAATGCTGCGCGGGAGGCGCTGTTGCAGGTGGAACGCTGACCTGGGCCAGTGCGGCCTTGGTGCCGGGGTGTGCGGCGGCCGGGGCGGCGATCGAAAAGACGTCGCGCGCCTGGCCGCCGCCCGGCTGGAACTCGACGGCCGTGCCGTTGGGCATGGCGGATTGCCGGCGCAGGTTCTCGCGGGTGAAGGTATAGCGGTTGCCGTCGGCTCCGGTGATGAAGCCAAAACCCTGGTCCTCGTCATAGTGAAGCACTTCGCCGCGCATATGCCACCCCTCTCGCCACGTCCCTGCCCGAAGGTGTGACACAGGGCCGAGCCGATGGGCAATACCGGGCCGCATGGCTACCGTGTTGGCGGCAAATGAAGCATAAGGCATCAACCGCCTTTGCCAAAAGCAGACCCACAAGCAGACAATGACAGCCGAGCGTTCCGACACCAGCGCCGTGATAGAGGGCAGAGAGGCCGCAAGGCCTCCGAGGCTGGCCATCGACGCCACCGGCCTGATGTTGTGGCCGCCCGGCGAGGGCCTGGCCGGCATCCCACGGGTAGAAAGCTTTCTCATCAACGCGGCGTTGGCGGATCCCGACCCATGCGTGGAGGTGGTGGCGTTCAGAGCCGATGAAGGCCGGTTCCGCGCGCTTGCCCCCTACGAGCAGGACCATGTCGCGGCGGGCGAGATTTCACCGCATCATGTCAAACGATGGCCGGGGAGATGCACGGCGCTTTCGCAGGCCCTCGAGGCAGTCAGGCAGCAGCCGTGGGGCAAGCGCGACGCTGACCGCCATCTCGCCAGGACGGTGACCAATGGCCGCAAAGGGATTGCCTATCAGGTGACGAGGCTGCTGATCCGTGCCTATCGTCTGTACCGGCAGGCCCTGTTGGGCTTGCGCCAGGAAGCTGCACCCCTTGCCGCGCAGGCGGAGCCGGGTCTGGTGCTCATCAGCCATCATATCCTGACCGAGGAAGACCGATCCGCCGTCTCGGGCGGTGCGGGTGATCTTGCTTTCCTTTGCCACGATCTCATCCCGGCATTGCGTCCGGACCTGCTCGGTGCAGGCCCTCGCGAGACCCGTTTCGGGTCCTATCTCGAGCACCTCGTCCGCTCCGGTGCTCCGGCGTTTTGCGCCTCCGACGAGGTTGGCGCCACACTCGCCGATCATATGCGCAAAGCCGGCGTCGCCGCGCCGGTCGTGTATCGCTTTCCGATGCCCTCCATCCTGCATGCAAACGCATCGCGCGCTGGCACGACCTCGCGCATCGAGACCGACGAGCCGTTCGTGCTCTACTGCTCGACCATCGAAGTGCGCAAGAACCACATCCTCTTGGCGCGGATCTGGCAGCAGGCGCTTGACGAGGGCGTCAAGCTGCCGAGGCTCGTCTGCGTCGGGCGCTGGGGCTGGATGATCGATCCGCTGCGCGCCTATCTCAAGGCCCATCCCAGGCTGCTCGAGCGGGTCACGTTCACCGGGCTGGTCAGCGACGAGGAACTCATCGGCTACTATCGCAGCGCTTCCTTCGGCGTCTTTCCCTCGCATATCGAGGGCTGGGGCTACGGCGCGTCGGAATGTCTCGATTTCGGCGTTCCGGTCATCGTCTCGACAGCGCCGTCGCTGATCGAGGCGACCGGCGGCCTGATGCCGGCGGTCGATGCGCAGGACCAGCAAGGCTGGTACAAGGCGATCCGCAGGATGGCGCAGGACCATGCGTGGCGATCCTCTCTGGTCGAGCGCATCGCAGAGAAGTATCGGCCAACGCCTGCGGCGGCAAGCTGGGCCGCCATCAAGGCAGGCCTGAAGGAAAGTGCGTCCCGCCCGCGCGCCGAACGTTGAGCGCCTTGCCGGCAGGTCCAGCCCTACGATGGGCGCTTCTTCGCCTTCTTGTGCTTCGGCGCGCCGGTGTTTTCGAATTTCGGCTTGCCCGGCTTCGCCCACGGCTTTGCCTCATGCTCGGCTGCCGGGCGCTGGTCGGCTGATGCCGGTGCGCGTTTCTCGAATTTGCGCTTCGGGGCGTTGGGGTCGAACGACGCCTTGCCGCGGTGCGGTTTCTTGTCGGGGCTTGGCGGCTGGTAGCCGGCGCGCGACAAATCGGGCTGGCCGTCGAGCCGCTTCACCAGGATGTTGTTTTGCAGTTTGCGATCGGGACCGATCGCGGCCAGGAAGCGGTCGGCCCAGTCCGCGGCGATCTGCACGAAGGTCTCATCGGGCTGCATCTTGATGGCGCCGATCTCGCGCTTGCTGATGCTGCCAGTGCGGCACAGCATCGGGATGAGCCAGCGCGGCTCGGCATTCTGCCGGCGCCCGATCGACAGCGAGAACCAGACGCTGGCGCCGAAATCGTCGCGGCGGCTGGGTGCCTCGTCGCGACGCGCGAAGTTTTCGCCCGCCGGTCTTTCACGCGACGGCGTGAAGGGCGCGATTTCCATGAGGTCCTCGGGCGCCGAGCGGCTGGCGCGGCACTGGCGCACGAAGGCGGCGGCCACCTGTTCGGCGCCATGCCTGGCGAGCAGCGCGTCGATGAAACCGCGCTCGTCATCCTTCACCGGCTCGTCGAAAACCGGATCGGCAAGGATGCGTTCGTCGTCGCGCCGGATCACGTCGTCGGCCGAGGGCGGGCTCGCCCATGTCGCCTTGAGGCCAGCGTTCTGCAACAGCCGCTCGGTGCGCTTGCGGGCGCTGTTGGGCACGATCAGCGCGCTGACGCCCTTGCGCCCGGCGCGGCCGGTGCGGCCGCTGCGGTGCAGCAGCGTTTCCGGGTTGGTCGGCAAATCGGCGTGGATGACCAGTTCGAGGTTGGGCAGGTCGATGCCGCGTGCCGCCACATCGGTGGCGATGCAAACTTTTGCGCGGCCGTCGCGCATCGCCTGCAAGGCATGGCTGCGCTCGTTCTGGCTGAGTTCGCCGGAGAGTGCGACGACGGAGAAGTTGCGGTTGTTGAAGCGCGCGGTCAGATGATTGACGGCGGCACGCGTGTTGCAGAACACCAGCGCGTTCTTGGCCTCGTAATAGCGCAGCACATTGATGATGGCGTTTTCCCGGTCGGGCTGGGCAACGCTCAGCGCCCGGTATTCGATGTCGAGATGCTGTTTTTCCTCGCCGGCGGCCGAAATGCGCACGGCATCGCGCTGGTAGCCTTGCGCGAGCGTTGCGATGGAGCGCGGCACGGTGGCCGAGAACATCAGCGTTCGGCGTTCGGCGGGGGCCGCGTCGAGGATGAATTCGAGGTCCTCGCGAAAGCCGAGATCGAGCATCTCGTCGGCCTCGTCGAGCACCACCGCCTTGAGCGCGGACATGTCGAGCGAGTGCCGGGTGATATGGTCGCGCAGCCGGCCGGGTGTGCCGACGACGATGTGGGCGCCACGCTCCAGCACACGCCGCTCCGAGCGCATGTCCATGCCACCGACGCAGGACGCCACCGTGGCGCCGGTCAGTTCGTAGAGCCACTCCAGCTCGCGCGTCACCTGCAACGCCAGTTCGCGCGTCGGTGCCACCGCCAGCGCCAGCGGTGCCGCCGCGTGGCCGAAGCGCTCGGCGCCTCCGAGCAAGGTTGGCGCCAAGGCGAGGCCGAAGGCCACCGTCTTGCCGGAGCCGGTCTGCGCCGAAACCAACGCATCGGCCTCACCGAGTTCGGGCGCCACAACCGCCTTCTGTACCGGCGTCAGTTCGGAATAGCCGCGTTTTTCCAGCGCCTTTGCCAGCGCGGGAACGAGTGCATCGAAGTTGGACATCTTACTCTTTCGGAATTCGGATTCTTATATGCCCAGCAATGGGTCTGTCTTCGGCGGGCGTCGGGACGCTCCATGAGCCGGATAGTCATGCCGTTCGTACTTCGTGCCGCCGCCATTGTACAGGGCAACAGGGCGCTCATCGCAATTGACTCTTGACGCAAACCGCGTAAAAGCCCGCTTCGAACGGGATCGTTTTTCGATGCGCGGCCTTTCGATGGCTCTTCTTGCATTCGATTTCCCCAGCCTCAATGCAGATCATTGGGCCGGGCGCGTCGGCGCGTCTCCTCGTTCCAGCAAAACCATGGCCAAAACCACCACCAAAACGGTGTGATTCCCTTGGCCTAACCACCCTCTCCCGGGTTCGGCCCGGGGGACGGAACCCGCATCGGCCAGCGGGTTTCTCCAAAAACCAAGCGGAGAGGGACAGGAGATTTTTCGATGAGTTTCAAGGTTGCAGTCGTCGGCGCCACGGGCAATGTGGGCCGGGAAATGCTCAACATACTGGAAGAGCGCGGCTTTCCGGTGAGCGAAGTCGTGGCGCTGGCCTCGCGGCGCAGCCAGGGCACTGAAGTGTCGTTCGGCGACCGCACGCTGAAGGTCAGGACGCTCGACCAGTATGATTTTTCCGACACCGACATCTGCATCATGTCGGCCGGCGGCAACGTCTCCAAGGAATGGTCGCCGAAGATCGGCAAGCAGGGCTGCGTCGTCATCGATAATTCGTCGGCCTTCCGCTACGACCAGGATGTGCCGTTGATCGTGCCGGAAGTGAACCCGGACGCGATCTCGCTGTTCACGCGCAAGAACATCATCGCCAATCCGAATTGCTCGACGGCGCAGCTGGTGGTGGCATTGAAGCCACTGCATGACTTCGCCACCATCAAGCGCGTCGTCGTCGCCACCTACCAGTCGGTGTCGGGCGCCGGCAAGGAAGGCATGGACGAGCTGTTCACGCAGACGCGCGCGGTCTTCGTCGCCGATGGCGTCGAGGTCAAGAAGTTCACCAAGCGCATCGCCTTCAACGTCATCCCGCATATCGACGTCTTCCTCGACGACGGCTCCACCAAGGAAGAGTGGAAGATGGTCGCCGAGACCAAGAAGATGCTCGATCCCAAGATCAAGCTGACGGCGACCTGCGTGCGCGTGCCGGTGTTCATCGGCCATTCGGAAGCGGTCAACATCGAGTTCGAAAAGCCGATCACAGCCGATGAGGCGCGCGATATCCTGCGCGAGGCTCCGGGCTGCCAGGTCTTGGATAAGCGCGAGGACGGCGGCTACATCACGCCGCTGGAATCGGCCGGCGAGGACGCCACCTTCATCTCGCGCATCCGCGAGGATTCGACCATCGACAACGGCCTGTCGATGTGGATCGTCTCCGACAACCTGCGCAAGGGTGCGGCCCTCAACGCGGTGCAGATCGCCGAGCTTTTGGTCGAGCGCGGCCTGATCCAGCCGAAAAAGAAGGCGGCTTAGTTTTCGCTCACGGGCTCTGCCTGCGGCCGACCTGATTTTCGCTCACGGGCCGCACCGCCGCTAGCGCGGCTGGCCCTCCGCGAGGGCGCCGGATCACCGGCGGCCGCGGTCGCGGGCTCGGCCTTCGGCCGGGAGCCAATCTCCCCCCTTGTGGGGGAGATGTCCGGCAGGACAGAGGGGGGCGCTGTCCCGCTGTCCTCTCAATTGATCTCAGTTGCACTCGCAGACCCATTTTACTGGCCGTAGATGAGCGAAGTTGGCGTTCCTTGACGCCCCCCTCTGCCCTGCCGGGCATCTCCCCCACGAAGGGGGAGATCGGCAGCTTCGCCGATGCGCTACGCTCTGTTCTTCTCGGCCAACTCCATCAACAGCTCCAGCGCTTCCTCCGCCCGGTCGGCGGGGACGAACAGATGGTCGTGGTAGAAGGCCGAGACCGGATTGACGCCCATGCCGGCGGCGGCGAGCCGCGTGGTGATGGCGGCGAGGAAGCCGACGGCTTCCAGCGACGAATGGATGTTCAGCGTCACCATCCGGCAGCGGAAGGAAGCTGTCAGTGCAGCTGCGCTGGCCGCCTCCTCGGTCACGATCAGCGTCACGCCCTCGCGCTCACGAAACACCATCACCGGTTCGAGGCCGTCCGGCTGAGCGACGCCACGCGCCAGCGTGGCGAAGACATAGGTGCCGGCGAGCAGTTGCGGCGTCATCGATGCGAGCAGTGTCTTCAGATCGGTTTCGCCGGTCATTCGTCTTCTCTCGGCCGCAGAAACGGGCCGCAGCCCACATGCTCCTCAATATCCGCGACCGGCGCGTGCCGATAGTCCGCGCGCTGTACCCACGACATGGCGATGTCCCTGGCGGCTGGACTTGCCGGCTTGTCGCACCACACACCAGCGAGGCTGAGGATCGGCGCCCGTCCGCGATACCATGGACATTCAAACGCTCCAGCCAGTGCCCCCTGCTGGGACCTCAATCCCTTTGCCGGCAATGTCTTTGGGATCAAATCGCCGAGTTGCGAGTTAGAGATTCGCTTGGCGGCGGAGGCGTTTCCCTATCGGAGAGGAACGACAATGAAGAGAACGATGCTTTTGATGGCCCTGCTGGTGCCCCTCGCCGCTTGTTCACAAACGGAAAAAGGCGCTGCTGTCGGCGGACTGGGCGGGGCGGCGGTCGGCGCTGCCGTCGCCGGCGATCCGATTGAGGGTGCCGTCGTTGGCGGCGCTGTCGGCGCTGTTGCTGGTGCGCTGATCGGCCGGGCGAGCGAGAGTGGCGAATGCCGCTACCGTGATCGCCGTGGCCGCGTCTACATCGACCGCTGCCCGAGCGGCTATTGATCGGGCCGCATTCGAGAATGAAGTCCACATAGCAAAACGGCGGGCCTGGGGCCCGCCGTTTTCCTGGATGCGATAGAGCAATATCTATTCGGCGGTAGCGGCTTCGGCCTCGGCCGGTGCTGCTGCGGCAGCGGCAACAGCGGCTGCGGCGTCTTCCTGCGCCTTCTTCAGAAGGGCAGCGCGTTCCTGCGCCTTCTTGCCCGGCTCGGCCTTCTTCGGGTTGGAGCGGGCGTCGCGCTTGACGAGGCCGGCCTCGTCAAGGAAGCGCAGCACGCGGTCGGTCGGCTGGGCGCCATGCGCCAGCCAATGCTTGACGCGGTCGGCATCGACCTTGACGCGTTCGCCATCCTTGGGCAGCAGCGGGTTCCACGAGCCGATCGACTCGATGAACCGGCCGTCGCGCGGCGAACGGGCGTCGGCGATGACGACGTGGTAGTAAGGACGCTTCTTCGAGCCCGCACGGGCCAGTCGGATCTTCAAGGGCATTTCTTTTCTCCTAAAACTCTAAGTTCGTTGATTGGGTTTCAGTTGGTTTTCGTCACGCCGTTGGAAGCGGCGATCTGTTCATGGTGGCGGATCACTTCGCGGACGACGAAGTTGAGGAATTTTTCAGCGAAATCCGGGTCGAGATGGGCATCCTTCGCCAGCTGGCGAAGCCGGGCGATCTGCTGCTGCTCGCGTGCCGGGTCGGCCGGCGGCAGGCCATGCGTCGCCTTCAGCACGCCAACCGCCTTGGTGCAGCGGAAGCGCTCGGCCAGCATATGGATGAGGGCTGCGTCGATGTTGTCGATCGAGGCGCGGTAGTCGGCCAGGATGGTGCGTGCGTCGGCCATGTCCTTTTCTTCGTTCATCCGTGTCCTCACTTCTTCTTGCCAAGGCCGGGCAGTCCGCCACCGCCGAGGCCGGGAAGCCCCGGAAGTTTCATGCCGCCGGGCAGGCCGGGCAGGCCACCGCCGCCGGGAAGGCCTTTCATGCCACCGCCGAGGCCGGCTGCCTGGGCCTGTTTCTGCAACGCTTCGAGCTGCTTGGGGTCCATCTTCGACAGGTCAGGCATGCCGCCGCCCATCATGCCGCCCATGCCGCCAGGCATCATGCCGCCGAGGCCCATCTTGGAGGCGAGGCCGCCCATCATGCCGCGCATGAGGCCGCCGCCTTTGCCCTTGCCGCCCATCGCCTTCATCATGTCGGCCATGCCGCGATGCATCTTGAGCAGCTTGTTGATTTCGGCCGCATCGGTACCGGAACCGGCGGCGATGCGCTTCTTGCGCGAATGCTTCAGCAAATCCGGGTTGGCGCGCTCGGCCTTGGTCATCGACGAGATGATGGCGAGCTGGCGGCCGAACATCTTGTCGTCGAGACCGGCGGCGGCCATCTGGTCCTTCATCTTGCCCATGCCGGGCATCATGCCCATGATGCCGCCCATGCCGCCCATCTTCGACATCTGCTGAAGCTGGCTGGCGAGGTCGTTCAGGTCGAACTTGCCCGACTGCATCTTCTTGGCCATCGCCGCCGCCTGTTCGGCGTCGATGTTTTCTGCAGCCTTTTCGACGAGCGAGACAATGTCGCCCATGCCAAGGATGCGGTCGGCGATGCGCTTGGGATGGAATTCCTCCAGCCCGTCCATCTTCTCGCCGGTGCCGATCAGCTTGATCGGCTTGCCAGTGACGGCGCGCATCGAAAGCGCGGCACCACCGCGGCCGTCGCCGTCCATGCGGGTCAGAACGAGACCGGTGATGCCGACGCGCTCGTCGAAGCTCTTGGCCAGGTTGACGGCGTCCTGGCCGGTCAGCGAATCGGCGACCAGCAGGATTTCGTGTGGGCTCGATACCTTCTTGATGTCGGCCATCTCGACCATCAGCGGCTCGTCGATATGGGTACGGCCGGCGGTGTCGAGGATGACGACGTCGTGGCCGCCGAGCTTGGCCGCCTGCACGGCGCGGCGCGCGATGTCGACCGGCGACTGGCCGTCGACGATCGGCAGCGTGGCGACCTTGACCTGTTCGCCGAGCTGGCGCAGCTGCTCCTGCGCGGCCGGGCGGCGCGTGTCGAGCGAGGCCATCAGAACCTTCTTGTTCTGACGCTCGGAAAGGCGCTTGGCGATCTTGGCCGAAGTGGTCGTCTTGCCGGAGCCCTGCAGGCCGACCATCATGATGACGACCGGGGCCGGGGCATTGAGATCGATGGCGACGCCTTCGGCGCCGAGCATCTCGACCAGCTCGTCATGGACGATCTTGACGACCATCTGGCCGGGCTTGATCGACTTGACCACGGCGGCGCCGACGGCCTTCTCGCGCACCTTGTCGGTGAACGAGCGCACCACTTCCAGCGCCACGTCTGCCTCGAGCAGCGCACGGCGCACCTCGCGCAGCGCCGCCGAGACATCAGCCTCGGACAGGGCACCGCGGCCGGTCAGGCCGTTCAGGATGGAGCCAAGGCGCTCCTGAAGCGATTCAAACATCGATCTTCCTTCAATCTCGGTTCATTCGACCCGAGAGGTAATGCGTTCGCGCCAAGTGTCCAAGCAAAAGCCCAAAACCAAAACGCACCCGGGGGCGCTCAGCGCTGCCGGGTGTTGGCCTCCAGGATCGATTTACAGCACTCCACCTCAAAGAGGTTTCGGCGTCCTGGTCGGCTTGCTCGGAGGGATACTCGTCGCGGAATTCGGGGCGTGTAGACAGGAAATCGGCCGCAGAGTCAAGACGAGGCCCATGTTGGGCCGTCTCCAGGCTGCATTCAGCCCGTGCTCGACTGGTCGGGCAACTCGGCGGCAACCCTGAGCGGCGAACGCGGATGCAAAAGCAGCACGATCGTCAGCAAGCTGCAGGCGATGCCGATAAAGGCGATGAGAACGGCATCATATGTCGTCCAGCCCGGCCCTTCGAGCGGCCTGGCGGTGAACAGAGCAAAGGAATTGTAGCTTTGCTGATGCGAGATCAGGAGAAACCCGGTCAGATTGTTGCCGAGATGAGCACCCAGGGCGGCGCCAAGATTGCCGGTGGCATAGACCACAAGCGTCAGCAGCAGCGCAAAAGCGGCGATCGAGACGAGCACGCAGGCGTTGATGGCGGGCGCCGCGCTTGCACTCCAATGCAGCGAGGTGAACAACAGGGTCGGCAACAGCGCCCAGATGAACGGGCTCCTGAACCGGTTGGCCAGGCCGCGCAGCAGATAGCCGCGAAACAGCACCTCTTCCGACGAGGTCTGCAACAAAGTGAGCGCGGCGATCGGGATCAGGAACAGCAGCCAGGACGACAGGCTGATCGGGCCGCGCGCGATCTGTGGCTGCAAGAGATAGAGCAGGATCTCGGATATGAGCGAGGTGATCAGCACCGCGATCAGCCCCTTGAGGAAGTCCGACCACGAAATACGACGGCTGTTGCCGATCAGCGCCGACAGCTTCTCGCCATGCACCCAGCGCATCGCGACCCACAGGCCGATCCAGATACCGGCAAAAGAGACGAGCGCGGTGAGGATGCCGATGGGCGAAGCTAGGAAGCCCTGCATCACTCCCTCGGGCGGCGGACCCGCTGGTGCCTGCCAGGCGAAGAAGACATAGGTGCCGCCGAACAGCACGGCCGCGGTCGTGGCGGCCCAGAACAGGACCACGATCGCCGTTCCGAGGAAAAGGCGCGGCAAGGTCGTCCTGGCGTTCGGTGACTGCCGGTAGCGCTCGAATGCGGCCGAATCGATCGTCACGCTGGCCCCTTTGTCGAATTCATCGCCTTTTGATCTAGCCGATGGTCCGGAAAATCGGAATCGATTTTCGCAAAGGATTCACGCACGGATGAGCGCCGCCGCACGTCCAGCGGATGCAGCACTGCCGCCTGCCTGTTACCGGGCGGCCGCTGCTGTCGCGGCCGCCTGGCTAAAATCCAGGTCAGCGCACGACGTACATGATGCGCCGCGTCTGCGGATCGATCAGCGCCGGTTGGCCGTTCACATAGACATAGCGGTAGTTGTAGTCCGGAATTTCGCGCAACTCGACGGTGTCGGGCAAGGTGGCGCCGGTCACCACCTCGCCGTCGAGATAGACGGGGTCGAGGCGATGCGTGTCGACATAGGTTCTGATTTCGGGCGGCGGTGGCGGAAACGCGTCCTCGACAGGCTCGCCGGCAACGATCGCGCCGGTATAGTCGGTCGAGTAGTTACCGATGTCGTCCGGCGGCGAGACGACCGCGATGCTGGAACCGTGCGGCCGCTGCGTCAGAACCACCCGGGTGCCGCTGAAATCGGCCGTCACATAGTCGGAATAGACCCAGCCCTGGCCGCCAGCCTCGGCGATGGTGCACCATTTGCTGTTTTCGATGCAGCCATTGAGCGTCGCCGACTGGCCGGCGGCAAGTACGCCGATGACAGGATATTGCGGGCCCGGCCCGGCGCGGACGTTGAGATCAGTGACGGCGGAGACGGCGGTGTCGGCAAAGGCGGCGCCCGACATCACGGTCAGCATTCCAGCGACCGCCGGAAACAACAGGGATTTCATGGTTTCTCTCCGTTTTCATGGGCCCTCGCCAGCAAAAACGGGTCAGTGGCGTATGCGTTCCCGCTAAAACGCCTGCGCCAACTCACGATTTGTTCCCGGTTCTCCAGGCAAACCGGTCAGAAGTTCGTGAACGAAGGCCAATTTCCGCGCGGTGACGTCCGAAATGACGAAGGGGTAGAGGTCGGGCAGGCCCATGCAGCGGTTGATCGAATTGGAGGCTTCAGACAGCACCAGCCAGCGGGCAAGGATCGTTTCGAAAGGCTCGGGCGCGGTCGCCGGCTCCGAGGGTGCGGCCTGCGCCCCGCCGCCGGTGTCGCCCCGCGGCAAGTCGTTGGCCTCCACCGTCTCCAGCCGGCCGAGCGGAAAGTTCAACGCGTGGACCATTTCCAGCGTGTCGGTGATGTGCAGGTGGTGCGCCCAGGTCTCGGCCCAGTCCTCCCACGGATGCGCGGTGGCATAGGCCGAGATGTGGCCTTGCTGCCAGTCGGGCGCGGCACCATTGGCGTAATAGGTCTTCAGCGCCTGCTCGTAGTCGGCGCGATCGTCGCCGAATAGCGCGCGGAAAGCCTCCAGCCTTCGCGGATCGTCACGGATCAGGCGGTCCCAGTAGTAATGGCCGAGCTCATGGCGGAAATGGCCGAGCAAGGTGCGATAGTTCTCGCCCATCTCGACGCGCCGCTTCTCGCGCTCCGCCGAGTCGGCCTCGGCGACGTTGAGCGTGATCAGGCCATTGTCGTGGCCGGTCAGGATGCGCTCGCCGCCGGGGCCGCCGCCGATCGGATCGGCGAGGAAGTCGAAGGCCAGGCCGATCTCGTCGGCAGGGCTCTGCTTGGGCGCCACCGGCAGCCCGAAGGCGAGCAGCGAATAGATGGCCCGCTTCTTCGCCGCCTCGACGCGGATCCAGCGGCGGCGGTTGCCGTCGACGGAGAGGTCAGGAATCAGCTGGTTCAGCACGCAGGCGCGGCAAAAAACCTGCCCCGGCTCGGTCATCCAGTTGCAGGCGCATTCGTCGGCATTGGTGCACTGGAAGATGCCGTCGGCGCCCGCCAGCGCAAAGCGGGCGTGCTCGGGATCGTAGAGCACGAGACTGCTGCAGTTCAGGCACTGGGCGTTCTCGAAATAGATGCGGTGGCTGCAATGCGGGCAGTCGAAGAGTTTCATGTCGGTCTCTAACCTTCAGAGCCAGCATATGTGGGGCGGCACGTGCCCAACGCCAACCGCCCACCGCGTTTGCGCATTTTTCGAAGCTATTTCGCCGCCAGCTGGGCGACGACCTGTCTCGCCACCGCTTCGCCGGACAGTCGCGCGCCGCCGCAGGTCTGGATCAGTGGGCCGGCCAGGTGCTCGCCAGCAAAGAAGATCTTGTCGGCCACAGGCTGCATCAGGGCCGCACGCGCCTGCGAACGGCCGGGGCGGGCGGCCGCATAGGCGCCGCGCACGAAGCGCTCGCCGCCCCAGTTGGTCATCATGGCGCGCCCGACATGCTTGCGCGTATCGCCGCCGAAGATGCCGCACAGCCGATCGACAACGAAGTCGATGCCGGCCGCCTCGCCGGCCGCCGACATCTCCCAGGCGAAATCGCCGCCGACGAAACCAACCATCAGGTCGAGGTCGAATGGGAAACAGAGGAAATAGATGTCGTGCCGGGCCATCCGCTCGATCAGCAGGTCGTCGAAGGGCTGCAACCCAAGCCTTGTGCCGGATATTTCGACCGGCAGTTTGGTCAGCATGCCCATCGGCAGGTCGAAGAACGCGCCGAAATGCGTGTCCGGCAGGACCGGCGAAAACGCGATCTCCTCGAAGGCGAGCACCGCCGGCGAAGCGGTGACGATCACCGCCCTGGCGCGGATGGTGCCGCGATCGGTGACGCACGCCACGCCTGGCACGTCCCAAAGGATCTTGCGCACCGGCGTCGACAGTTCGACCGGCACCCCGGCGCCGAAACGCGCGACCAGGGTGCCAAAGCCCTCCTTGCTGAAATAATTCGGGTCGAGATCGGCCGCGGCCTGAAAGTCGCGGATCGAAATCTCGTCCTCGTCGGCGCCGAAATCCATCGGGCCGGCGAAGGTGGCCGCCGCACGTGGCGCGTGGCCCTTGGCGAGCAGCGCCGACAGGCGATCATCATCACCGTCCTTCACCTCATGCCTGGCGAGCAGTTCGAACAACCGCGCGTCGGCGGCCTTCATCTCGGCTTCTTCCGCTTCGCTCGCCTTGCGCTCGCGATAATAGAGATGGTCGACATTCATGTCGTGATGATGCAGCGCCCAGCCAGCCGCCTGGGCTTCAGGAAAATACGGGTTGCGGTCGGAGGCATGCAGCCAGGCGCAGCCGATGTCGAAGGGCACGCCGAAATGCTGGTCGCTGGTCCAGGCACGGCCGCCGATGCGGTCCATCGCTTCGAGCAGGGTGAAGGAGAGGCCCGCCGCCTGCAAGGTCCTGGCCGCGGCGAGACCGGCCGAGCCGGCGCCGATGATGACGACGTCAACGTCTTGCATGGAGTCCCCTGCCACAATAATCACTTGATCGTAGGCAAATTCCACGGCATTCGCCAGCATTGCAGCAGCGACAGTGACAAGTGCGCGTTTCGCTGGCAAGTTCGTAATTGGGACGTGATTCAGGCAACCAGGAGAAAGACATGGCATTTCTTGCCAAGGGAAAGATGTTTGCAGCGACCGTGGTGGCGGTGCTTGCGCTGGTGACGGGCGCGCAGGCGGCGGCCAGCTGCGGCAAGACCGGCGCCGGCTTCGAGGCCTGGAAGCAGGATTTTGCCGCGCAGGCCCAGTCTGAAGGTGTAGGCCCCAAGGGTCTGGCCGCTCTGGCTGGGGCGAACTACGCGACAAAGACGATCTCCGTCGACCGCGGCATTCACAAGGCCTTCAGCGGCTCGGTGGATGATTTCATGAAGCGCCGTGGCGGGGCCGCGATCATTTCCAAGGGCCGGTCGCTGAAGAAGTCGAACGCGGCACTGTTCGCCAAGATCGAAGCGAACTACGGCGTGTCGCCGGGTGTGTTGCTCGCCATCTGGGGCATGGAAACCGGCTTCGGTTCCGCCATGGGCAACCAGAATACGGTCTCAGCCATTCTGACGCTTGCCTATGATTGCCGCCGCCCGGGATTCTTTTACCCTCATGCCATTGCAGCCCTGAAGCTGGTCGACCGCGGGGCGTTGACAGCCTCGTCGGTCGGGGCCGCGCATGGCGAGATTGGCCACACGCAGTTCCTGCCCGGAAATGTCTTGAAATATGGCGTCGGCGGCGGAAACCTGCGCGACAAGGGCACTGCGTTGGCTTCCACCGCCAACTTCCTCAAGGGGCATGGCTGGCGTGCGGGTGCGAGCGCCAGCGCGAATATGGGCGCAATTGCCGGCTGGAATTCCGCGAGCGTCTATCAGCAGGCCATCGCCCGCATCGCCACCGCGATCGACGGCGACTGATAGAAATCTCCAGACTATTCGACGGGAAGCCCGGCCATGCGCCGGGCTTTTTGTTGATGTCCTGAAAGCGGCGCGGATGCAGGGTTTTGGTTTTAGATGAGCAAGACTTGCCTCGCGCCAAGCTGTGCGAGGCCCCGTCTCAATTTACGGTCACATTGAGTGCATAGGAGCAGCCGGCCAGCGTCTTGCCCGGATGTGAATCAACAGTTGAGACGTTGAGCGCTATGCGCGTTTCGGTCTTAATGCCGTTGGCGTCCTCGGTGCTTCCGACGACGGCTTTCTCGCCCAGGAATTTTTCCGCAGTCGACACCGTTGGAACTATTCCCAATTCATGCCCCAGATCCGGTGCCGAAATCCCGTCAAGGACCGCCATCGGCCCGGTCGCGGTAAAGACGATCGAGCTTGCTTCGCGCCCGAACGTACGAACCGGCTCCGGCAAGTCGTACTGCTTGAGAAAGAGGTTGCCGGACGTGGCTTCCTTCCAACCGAGCTTTTCCAGCGCAACCGGGCCGTCGCTGATCCAGAAGGCAAAATTATTGTAGGCGGAGACGCTTGCCTTGCACTCGATCAGCGCGGCAAGGTCGAGAGAGGCGGGGTCGAACTCCTGGCCGGCCGTAGGCGTCGCCAGAAGAACCAGCGGCGCCAGGCAGCGACCGAGACCGCGCATCCGCGTTACTTGTTGCGGTTGCGCGCGGCCAGTGTCCTCAGCCTCAGCGCGTTGAGGCGGATGAAGCCGGCGGCGTCCTTCTGGTCGTAGGCGCCACGGTCGTCCTCGAAGGTGACCAGCGCGTCGGAATAGAGCGTCTTTTTCGACTTGCGGCCGGTGACGATGACGTTGCCCTTGTAGAGCTTCAGCCGCACCGTGCCCTCGACGTCTTCCTGGCTCTTGTCGATCATCGCCTGCAGCATCAGGCGCTCGGGCGCGAACCAGAAGCCGTTGTAGATCAGCTCGGCGTAGCGCGGCATGAACTCGTCCTTGAGGTGGGCGGCACCGCGGTCGAGCGTGATCGATTCGATCGCGCGGTGCGCGGCGATCAGGATGGTGCCGCCGGGCGTCTCGTAGACGCCGCGCGATTTCATGCCGACGAAGCGGTTCTCGACCAGGTCGAGCCGGCCGATGCCATTGTCGCGGCCGAGATCGTTGAGTGCCGCCAGCATGGTTGCCGGCGACAGTCTCTTGCCGTTGAGCGCGATCGGATCGCCCTTGAGGAAATCGATCTCGATCTCGGTGACGGTATCAGGCGCATCCATCGGCGAAACGGTGCGCTGGTGGACGAATTCCGGCGGCTCGCTCCACGGGTCTTCCAGCACCTTGCCCTCGGAGGACGAATGCAGAAGGTTGGCATCGACCGAGAACGGCGCGTCGCCCTTCTTGTCCTTCGGCACCGGGATCTGGTGCTGCTCGGCGAAATTGATCAGGTCGGTACGCGACTTGAACGACCAGTCGCGCCACGGCGCGATGACCTTGATGTCGGGGTTCAGCGCGTAAGCCGAAAGCTCGAAGCGAACCTGGTCGTTGCCCTTGCCGGTGGCGCCATGCGCAATCGCGTCGGCGCCCGTCTCCTTGGCGATCTCGACCAGATGCTTGGAGATCAGCGGCCGCGCGATCGAGGTGCCGAGCAGATAGGTGCCTTCATAGACGGCATTGGCACGGAACATCGGGAAGACGAAGTCGGAAACGAATTCCTCGCGCACGTCAACGACGCGGATGTCCTTGATGCCCATCATCTCCGCCTTGCGGCGCGCCGGCTCGAGTTCGCCGCCCTGGCCGAGATCGGCGGTGAAGGTCACGACTTCGGCGCCGAGCTCGGTCTGCAGCCATTTCAGGATGATGGATGTGTCGAGGCCGCCGGAATAGGCGAGCACGACTTTCTTGACGTCTTTGGCCTTGGACATTTCTGCTCCGTCGATGGCGGACGCCCCAGCCGAGGCGTCACGGATTGTCGGAGGGCCTTTTAGCAGGAACAGCAAAGCGAGCAAGCACGCGCGCGTGCAAGGCTTCTGGTCCAGCGCATGGCGAGCGGCGATTGCGGCGGTGGCCGCCCGCTGACGCCCTGGTTTGCGTGCCTGCTGGATCGACCATCGGATCGCTCCTGCGTCTGGCACCGTCGCGACGCATCCTGTATAGGCGCCTGCAATCCGCCGGGGCCGCCCATGTCGTTCATTCCAGACACCACCACGCTGATCCAGTTCGCCATCGCCACAATTATCCTGGCGATCACGCCCGGGCCGGACATGACCTTGTTCGTCTCGCGCACGCTGAGCCAGGGCCGCGCCATCGGCTTTGCCTCGATGGCCGGCGCGCTGTGCGGCACGCTGATCCACACCACGCTGGTGGTGGTCGGTGTCTCGGCGCTGATCGTCGCTTCGCCGATGGCCTTCTTCGTGCTGAAGATCTTTGGCGCCGGCTATCTCGTCTTCCTGGCCTGGCAGGCGATCGCCAGGGGCTCGGCCTTTTCGCCGGAGAAGAAAACCGGCCCCGAAATTTCGCTGTTGCGCAGCTGGGCGGCGGGGCTCGGCGTCAATCTGCTCAACCCGAAGATCATCCTGTTCTTCATGACCTTCCTGCCGCAGTTCGTGTCCGCGCATGATCCGAGCGCACCGGGAAAGCTGTTTTTCCTTGGGCTCATGTTCATCGTGCTGTCGATTCCAGTGACCGTGCCGATGGTGCTGGCGGCGGAAAAGTTCTCTGCGGCGATGAAGGCCAGCCCACGCGTCACGCGGGTGGTCGACTATCTCTTTGCCGGCGTGTTCTCCGCCTTCGCGCTCAAGATCCTGACCGCGCAGGCGAAGTAGGGGCGTCATCCTGTTCGGCCATCATCTTCGGAATTTGGCTCGCCCTGCCACCAGCTTCCGGCCCAGCGCCCGGCGCTGAGCCAGTAGAAGATGCCGCCGACCATGCCGCCGCCGATCACCGCCATGATGGCGCTGGTGTCCCTGACCGCGAAGGTCGTGTCACCATTGTGGTCGACAAGGCCGAGGAAGACGGCCGCAACCACCGCGCCCGCCAGCGCATAGTACAGCCAGTCGCGCCGGCCGAGGATTTCGGCAAGCAGGATGACGACGGAAGCCGGCATCAGGGCGAAATAAGCGACGAACAGGGCGACAAAGGGAATTGAGAAATACAGGGAAGCCGTCGCTGTCGGATGCGCGTGCTCCGGCGCGTAGCCAAGTGACGCCAGGAACAGGACGTTGAGGAAGGCGCTCGCCGCCAGCGAGGCGACGGCATAGCCGAACAGGATAACAGTGAAACGGACGAGGTAGCCGACGAGACGGGTCATCCCAAATCCCGGCCCAAATCCCGGCGCATGCCAGACCTGCGCCCTGCCAGAAGCCAGTAGACCGAACCGGCGGCAATGCCGGCCGTGGCCAGAAAACCGAGAAAGCCCGGGTTGAAAACAAAGCTGCCTGCCGAGCGCGGCATGGATACGCCAAAGGCGATAGACGTGATCGCACCCGTGGCGGCAAAGTAGAACCATCCCCGAAGCAAAAACCGTTCGGCGACAAAGAGTGCGGGGCCGACGATCAACAGCGCGCCGACCATCACGGTCAACACGGCGAGCGGGAAAGAATCCAGCCAGTCGAAGGCGAAAATGATGGACCAGTTGCCGTCTTCCAGACCTTCCAGAAGAGCGATCAGCAGCACGGGGACCAGGATCGAGGTCAGCACAGCGGCGACATAGCCTACTGCCATCATGGTGAGGCGCTTCAGCCAGGCGACGAGGCGGCTCACGCCTCGCCGTGCCCCGCAATCATCATCGCTTCAAGGGCCAGCCGGTCGACCTTGCGCATGCGCTCGGAATCCGACTTGAGCTGGCCGCAGGCGGCCAGGATGTCGCGGCCGCGCGGCGTGCGGATCGGCGAGGCATAGCCGGCATTGTTGATGTAGTCGGCGAATTTCTCGATCGTCTCCCAGTCCGAGCACTGGTAGTTGGTGCCTGGCCATGGGTTGAACGGGATCAGGTTGATCTTCGCCGGAATGCCCTTGAGCAGCTTGATCAGCCCCTTGGCGTCCTCGATGGAATCGTTGACGTCCTTCAGCATCACATATTCGAAGGTGATGCGCTTGGCGTTCGACAGGCCGGGATAGGCGCGGCAGGCGGCGATCAGCTCCTTGAGCGGATACTTCTTGTTGATCGGCACCAGCAAGTCGCGCAGATCGTCATTGGTTGCATGCAGCGAGATCGCCAGCATGACGCCGATCTCCTCGCCGGTGCGGAAGATCTCCGGCACGACGCCGGAGGTCGACAGCGTGATGCGCCGCTTCGACAAGGAAAGACCATCGCCGTCGGAGGCGATCAGCAGCGCCTTCTTCACCGCCTCGAAATTGTAGAGCGGCTCGCCCATGCCCATCATGACGATGTTGGAGACCTTGCGGCCTTCGGCTGGCACGATGGCGCCGTCGGGCGTGTCGCGGTCTGGGAAATCGCCGAGCCGGTCGCGGGCGGTGAGCAACTGGGCGAGGATTTCCTCGGCCGTCAGGTTGCGGACCAGCTTCTGCGTGCCGGTGTGGCAGAACGAGCAGGTCAGCGTGCAGCCGACCTGCGAGGAGATGCACAGCGTGCCGCGGCCTTCCTCGGGAATGTAGACGGTTTCGATCTCGACGGGCCGGCCGGCGCCGCGCGGCGGAAAACGGAACAGCCATTTGCGCGTGCCGTCGGAGGAGATCTGCTCCTCTACGATCTCCGGCCTGGCGACGGTGAAATGCTTGTCGAGTTCGGCGCGCAGATCCTTGGAGATGTTGAACATGCCGGCGAAGTCGGAGACGCCGCGCACATACATCCAGTGCCAGAGTTGCTGGGCGCGCATCTTGGCCTGGCGCTCGGGTACGGTGCCTGATGCAACCAGAGCCTCGGCGAGTTCGACCCGCGTCAGGCCGATCAGCGACGGCTTTTCGGGCTGTGCCGCGCGGGCGCGCAACGCGTCACGGGCGCCGTCAATGGTGAGGTCGAATGAAAGGGTCATGGTTGCACTGATATAAGCGGTTTGCGGCTGATTTCACGCATCGTGCCGGAAAGGAAGCGCGGCGCATAGCACAGGTTGAGGGCAGAGTCATGCGGAGTGCGGTGACGCAGCCTCGTCAGAGATCCAACAACAGACCCAAAAACAGAAGGCCGGGCTTTGCGGCCCGGCCTGTTCCTCAAAACGAAGCTTCGCCTATTTGCACTTGGCGATCGATGTCAGCGCCGCCGAGATGCCCTTCAGCGAGAAGACATAGCTGGTCGGGTTGCCGCGACCGGACTTCGCCGTCACCTTCATGTCGGTGCCGGTCTTCATGGCGGCGATCAGCACCGGCTCCTCGGCGGCGTTCTCGACCCAGGCGGACTTGCCGCGCGTGAACATCGAGAAGGTCTTCTTGTCGATGGTGACAGTGGCCTTCGAGCCTTCCTGGAAATTGTAGCCGGCGATGAATTGCGGCTCATAGGACACTTGCTGGCCGGGCCGCTGGCTGACGAAGAAGAACATGTCGCCATGGTCGAGCGTCGGCGGCTGCTTGTCGGTCGGCACGGTCAGGACATAGCAGACCTTGCCGCCCGATGCCTGGTAGCTGTAGGTGCCCCAGGCATTGTGCTGGCCGATCTTGGTCGCCGACTGCGCCAGTGCCGGCGCTGCCACGGCCACCAGGACCAGGCTCGAAACTAGTGCAATCAATCCGCGCATCGCTTTTCCCGTATTCCAACTGGTGCGGAGGCAGGCCGGCTCGGCGTCCTGCCCGTCGCTTCATTTTGATTTAATCTGGGTTACCAAACGGTGAACTTCCTTTGAGAAAAGGACCCTCACCCGAGGAAACCGCCGCCATTCCCGCGCCGCCGCCTCTCAGCGGGCGGCGCGACGTCCCTTCGGCGACTTGGAGGCCACGAAAGCGGCAAGAGTTTGACTTTTTGCGCTGCCGCCGAAAGCCGGCTTGAACGGCGTTTCGCGTGCGTGTTCAGCCCTTGTCGGCGATGGCGTCCTTGGCGGCCTGCCGGTGCGCCGGGGTGATGTGGGCGCTGACGGCGGTGATCGCGGCGGTGAGCACGGCGATGTCGTCGGTGAAGCCAAGCCCGAGGACGAAGTCGGGGATGACATCCACAGGCAGCACGAAATAGCCGAGCGCGGCCAGCAGAATGCCCTTGGCGCGCAACGGCGTGTTCTTGTCCATGGCGCAGTAATAGGCGGCCACGACCTCTTCCATGAAGGGGATCTGCCGCGCGGCCTTCTTGGCCGTGCGCCAGAATTTCTCGCGCACTTCGTTCTCGTCGCCGAGCTTGCCGCCAAGGCCGAAGAAATCAAAACCGGATTGTCGCGCCATCAGTCTCTCCTTGCAGGGTTCATGCGTATCCCGGCGCGTGCCCGCGAGCGAAAATGTGGTGAAACCCGACCCCGGCTACAAGATGCCGGCGCCGATTTGGGTTTGCCGCCGTATCGTGGACGTTGCGATACCTGGGGCGACACCGACATCAGCCGTTAACGAAGCGGTTCATCTTCTTCGCCAGATCGATATCAAGCGCGGTGACGCCGCCGGCATCGTGGGTGTTGAGCGTCACGTCGACGGTCTTGTAGACATTCGACCAGTCGGGATGGTGGTCCATCTTCTCGGCTGCGAGTGCGACGCGGGTCATGAAGGCGAAAGCCTCGGAGAAATTCGCGAAGATGAAGGTGCGCTTGATGGAGGCACCGTCCGCCGCCGGTGCCCAGCCTTCGAGCCCGACCAGCGCGGCGGCGATTGCGTCCTTGCCCAGTTTCTCTCTCGTCATGTCAGCCTCCCGTGCTATTTCCAAAATGACTCTCACCATAGTGCATGTCGCCCAAAAGTGCGTTGTGGTTTTGGGACAACGATATGCACAAGGACAAATCCGGATCGATGAGCGCGAAGCCCATAAATTCCATTCTCTTCGTCTGCCTCGGCAACATCTGCCGGTCGCCGCTGGCGGAAGGCGTCTTTCGCGCCGTTTGGGCGGAGCGCGCGTCGGGCCGGAATATGCTGCTCGATTCAGCGGCAACCAGTGGCTGGGAGGTCGGCTCCGCCCCCGATCCACGCTCGATCGCTGTGGCGGTGCGCCACGGCGTCGACATCTCCAGGCAGAAGGCGCGCAAGATCACGCCGCTGGATTTTCACCGCTTCGACCTCATCCTCGGCATGGACCGGTCGAATGTCGCCGACCTGAAAGCGCTGGCGCCGGCAGCCATGCGCGAGCGGGTGCAACTGTTCCTGGAATTCGCGCATGGCAAGACAGGCGACGTGCCGGACCCCTATTATGACGGGGCGGAAGCCTTCGCTTCGGTCTACCGCATGATCCGCGAGGCGTCGGAGGCGCTGGCGACAAGGCTGGAGGCACGGGCGTCCGTGCCTGACAGCGGCCAGGCTTCCTCGACGATGTAGGGGCCGCCGCCGACCGAATCGCGCGACGACATCAGCACGAAACGGCCGATGCGGAACGGCAGCGTCGAGAAATTGCCGCGTGCCGACAGATATTGGGCGACGTCCAGCGGGGTCGAATTGCGTAGCCTTGCAAGTGTGATATGCGGCATGAACTTGCGCGGGTCGGCGGGGATGCCGAGCCGCTGGCAGATGCGGTCGATTTCGCCCTGAAGGGCGGCAAGATCGGGCGAGGCGGAAGCGCCGGCCCACACCGCATGCGGCTTCTTCTGGCCGAAAGCACCGACGCCGGACAGCGCCAGCGAGAAAGAGGGGCGATGGACACGGTCGAGCGCGTTGGCGATCTCGTCGGCGACATGGCCTGGAACATCGCCGATGAAGCGCAGCGTCAGATGGTAGTTCTCGACGTCGATCCAGCGGGCTCCTGGCAGGCCGCCCCGCAGCAGGGACAGCGAAAGGGCGGCGTCACGCGGTATTTCGAGGGCGGTGAAAAGACGCGGCATGAAGAGCCTCCCTTCCTCGAATCGAACTGTACCCATAGCGAATCATCGATAGTCAAACGGGGCAAGATGTTTGTTGGTCACAGTCTTTGTTAAAAAGCTTCCCCGGCGGAAACAGCCGCAGTCCCGCCTCACGAACCGCCCGACACCGCCGCGATGGCCTTCTCGACGGTGGGCAGGATGCGTTCGACCATCTGGCTGACGCCCTGCGCGTTCGGATGCAGGCCGTCCTCGAGCTGCATGCCGGGCTGGCCGGCGACGCCGTCGAGAAAGAACGGGTAGAGCGCAACGCCATATTTCTTGGCAAGGTCCGGAAAGATGGCGTCGAAGGCGTTCTGATAATCGGGGCCGAGATTGGGTGCGGCGCGCATGCCGGCCAAAAGCACGGCAATCTTGCGCTCTTTCAGCTTGCCCAGCATCTCGTCGAGGTTCTTTTTGGTGATGTCGGGCGAGACGCCGCGCAGCATGTCGTTGGCGCCGAGTTCGAGGATGACCAGTTGCGTGCCGTCCGGCACCGACCAGTCGAGCCGCGCCAGGCCGCCGCTCGTCGTATCGCCGGAGACGCCGGCATTGGCGACGGTCACATCCCGGCCCTTGGCGCCAAGCGCTGCCTGCAACCTGTCGGTAAAGCCCTGGTCCGGCCCAAGGCCGAAGCCCGCCATCAGACTGTCACCGAAGCCGACGATCTTGAACGGCTCGGCACGCGCCGACGACATGGCGCCGCAAATGGCGAGGAAAACCATGAGGCCTGCGGCGATCAGGCGTTTGAAAGACATGCGGCAGGCCCCATATGAACAAGGAATTCTTCCGGCGACGGCTTCCAGACTAGCAGAGCCTTCATCCCTTGATATAGGACGCTTTCATTTTGACAGAAGCCGTCATCGCGCTGAAAGACGTTTCCCTGACCCTCGGCGAGGGGGCTTCATCGGTCCATGTGCTGAAGGGCGTCAGCCTCGACGTGGCGGCTGGCGAAGCGACCGGCATCGTGGGCCCCTCGGGCTCCGGCAAGTCGACATTGCTGATGGTTCTGGCAGGCCTGGAAAGGGTCGATTCGGGTACGGTTCGAATCGCCGGCGAGTTGCTCAACGGCAAGAGCGAGGATCAGACTGCTTCGTTTCGTGGCCGAAACATTGGCATCGTGTTCCAGTCCTTCCATCTCATTCCCAACATGACGGCGCTCGAAAATGTCGCGGTGCCGCTGGAACTGGCCGGCCATGCCGATCCGTTTTCGGTGGCGGCGCGCGAGCTGGCGGCGGTTGGCCTCAGCGACCGTGTCACCCACTATCCCGGCGAATTGTCGGGCGGCGAGCAGCAGCGCGTGGCGATCGCCCGGGCGCTGGCGCCGTCGCCGCGCATTTTGATCGCCGACGAGCCGACCGGCAATCTCGACCAGGCGACCGGGCGGCAGGTCGCCGACCTCCTGTTCGCCAAGGCGGCCGAGCGCGGCATGACGCTGGTGCTGGTCACCCATGATCCGGCCCTTGCGGCACGCTGTTCGCGCCAGGTTTCGATGCGGTCCGGCCGGATCGAAGCGCCGGCGCCCGTCAAGGTGACGGCCTGATGCCATTGTCGCAGACGCTGAAGCTCGCGGTTCGCTTTTCGCTGCGCGAGATGCGCGGCGGCCTGTCCGGCTTCCTGATCTTCCTCGCCTGTATCGCGCTCGGCGTCGCGGCCATTGGCGGCGTCAACTCGGTGGCGCGTTCGATCACCGCCGGTGTCGCCAATCAGGGCCAGACGCTGCTTGGCGGCGATCTTCGCTTCCAAATCAGCCAGCGTGACGCCAGCCAGACTGAACGCGCCTTCCTTGACGGGCTCGGCACAGTTTCGCGGACCGCCAGCATGCGCTCGATGGCGCGTCTGGCCGACGGAACCGACCAGGCGCTGGTCGAGGCAAAGGCGGTCGACCATGCCTACCCGCTCTATGGCACGCTGGAAACCGAGCCGGCGCTGTCGAAGCATGAACTGTTCGGCGAAGAGTTCGGTGTTTTCGGCGCCGCGGCCCCCGATCTGCTGTTCGAGCGGCTGCATCTTAAGCTCGGCGACCGGCTGAAGCTCGGTACCGCCACCTTCGAACTGCGCGCCAGGCTGGTCACCGAACCGGACGCTGTGTCCGACGGTTTCGGCTTCGCGCCAAGGCTGATGATTTCGACAGAAGGGCTGGCGGCCACCGGACTGATCCAGCCGGGCAGCCTGGTCGAGAATGCTTACAAGATCCGGCTGCCAGCAGACGCCGACGAGGCAAAGCTGAAGGCCATCCAGTATCAGGCGGCCAGGGATTTTCCCGAGGCCGGCTGGTCGATCCGTACGCGCAGCAATGCCGCCCCGGCGCTGTCGTCCAACATCGAACGTTTCTCGCAATTCCTGACCCTGGTCGGGCTGACGGCGCTGGTGGTCGGCGGCGTCGGCGTCGCCAATGCGGTGCGTGCCTATCTCGACGGCAAGCGCGGCGTCATCGCCACCTTCAAGAGTCTGGGCGCTTCGGGCGGCTTCGTCTTTGCCGTCTACCTCGTGCAGATCCTGATCATCGCAGCGCTCGGCATCGTCCTGGGGCTGGTGCTGGGCGCACTGATGCCGTTCGCGGCGAGTGCCGCACTTCAGTCCGTTATTCCGGTGCCGGCGGAAGGCGGCTTCTATCCCGGTGCACTCGGCATGGCGGCGCTGTTCGGCCTGCTGGTGACGCTGGCCTTCGCGCTGCTGCCGCTCGGCCGCGCCCGCGACGTGCCGGCCACCGCGCTGTTTCGCGAGATGGGGCTGGAAGGCCGCGGTTTCCCGCGTCCGGTCTATGTCGCGACGGCTGTCGGCATTGCGCTGTTGCTGGCGGCGCTGGCAATTCTGTTCTCGGGCGACCAGCGCATCGCCTCGATCTTCGTCGGCGCCACCATCTTCGCTTTCCTGGTGCTGCGCCTGGTTGGCGCGCTGGTGCAATGGGCGGCCAGGAAGAGCCCGCGTGTGCGCTTCGTGGCGCTGCGGCTCGCCGTCGGCAACATCCATCGGCCCGGCGCACTGACGCCGTCGGTGGTGCTGTCGCTGGGGCTCGGCCTGACGCTGCTGGTGACGCTGGCGCTGATCGACGGCAATCTCAGGCGCCAGATCTCCGGCAGCCTGCCGGAGCGGGCGCCGAACTTCTTCTTCGTCGACATCCAGAGCAGCGATGTCGATTCCTTCTCCGCGCTGATCGGCAAGGAGGCACCTCGGGGAACGCTGGCCAAGGTGCCGATGCTGCGCGGCCGGGTGATGGCGCTGAACGGCGTCGATGCCGACAAGGTGAAGGTACCGGCGGAAGGCGCCTGGGTCCTGAAGGGTGATCGTGGGCTGACCTATGACGCCAAGCAGCCGGAAAACACGACGCTGACGGAGGGCAGCTGGTGGCCAGATAAGTATAGCGGCGAGCCGCTGGTCTCGTTTTCGGCGCAAGAAGGCAAGGAGATCGGCCTGAAGCTCGGCGACACCATCACCGTCAATGTGCTCGGCCGCAATGTCACGGCCAGGATCGCCAATTTCCGCCAGGTCGAATGGGAGACGATGGGCATCAATTTCGTCATGGTGTTCTCGCCCAACACATTCGCCGGCGCCCCGCATGGCTGGATGGCGACGCTGACCGAAAAGAATGCCTCGACGGCGGACGATGCCCGCATCCTTAATGCCGTCACCCGAGCCTTCCCGGCGGTGACGTCGGTCCGGGTCAAAGATGCGCTCGATGTCGTCAACCGGCTGGTCGGGCAGCTCGGCACGGCGATCCGGGCGGCGGCCGGCGTGGCGCTGATCGCTTCGGTGCTGGTGCTGGCCGGTGCGCTTGCCGCCGGCAACCGGGCGCGCATCCATGACGCGGTGGTGCTGAAGACGCTGGGTGCGACGCGCAGGACGTTGATCACGGCCTTCTCGCTCGAATACATGCTGATCGGGCTCGCCACCGCGATCTTCGCGCTGGCGGCAGGCGGTGCAGCTGCCTGGTTCGTCGTTGCCCGCATCATGACATTGCCGTCGCATTTCATGCCCGAAGTGGCGGTGGCGACCATTCTGTTCTCGCTGGTGATCACGGTCGGCATCGGTCTCGCCGGCACCTGGCGGGTGCTTGGCCAGAAGGCAGCACCGGTGCTGCGCAACCTGTGATCTCAGGCCCGCAACGGCCATCCCGGATCTTGGCCTGGATTAAATCTTGGTAAGAATGCCGTCCGGAAAGCCGAGGAATCGGCATTTCGTTGTCTCACGAACCGTTACATCCGGTTACGGTCTTGTTCTTGACGCGAATAACCATCATATTTCGCCACAGGCATGCTGGAGCCCTGCCAGCGGCGCCTGGGTCCGGAAGGACCTGACACCGGACGGGGCAGAAGCAATAGAGGACTACAATGGCTGATCCCATTCGCAACTACCAGGCGCGCGCCGTGCCCGGCGTCAGCGTCGGTGCTGACATCGATCAGGGCCTGCGCGCCTACATGATCAAGGTTTACAATCTGATGGGGCTTGGCCTCCTCATCACCGGTCTTGCCGCTGTCGGTACGATCATGCTGGCCACCACCACCGATCCGGCTTCGGCTGTCGCGACGCTGCCAAGCGGCGAGATGCTGACCTCGTTCGGCTACGCGATCTTCGGCTCGCCGTTGCGCTGGGTGGTGATCTTTGCCCCGCTGGCCGCGGTGCTGTTCCTGTCGTTCCGTGTTCAGTCGATGAGTGTTGCGGCGGCGCAGACAACGTTCTGGGTCTATGCCGGCCTGGTCGGCCTGTCCCTGTCGTCGATCTTCCTGGTCTACACGACGGCCAGCATTTCGCAGACCTTCTTCGCCACCGCGGCGGCCTTCGGCGCTCTGTCGCTCTACGGCTACACGACCAAGCGCGACCTGACCGCGATGGGCTCGTTCCTGATCATGGGCGTATTCGGTCTGATCATCGCAATGGTGATCAACATCTTCCTGCAGTCATCGGCCCTGTCCTTCGCAGTTTCGGCGATCGGCGTGCTGATCTTCTCGGGGCTAACCGCCTATGACACGCAGAAGATCAAGGAGATGTATTTCGATGGCGACGCTTCGGATGTCGCCGGCCGCAAGGCGATCATGGGCGCCCTGAGGCTCTACCTCGACTTCATCAACCTGTTCATGTTCCTGCTGCAGTTCATGGGCGACCGTCGCTAATCTGGCAGCGTGGACCATCGAGTACCAGAAGGGCGGCCCAACGGCCGCCCTTTCCTTTTGCGCCGGGCTTTGCTGTTATCAGAGGCAGACAAAGGGCCTGCGTAAAGAATGAGCACTGTTACGATTCGACCCGCGACTGCGGCCGACCTCGACCGGATCACGAACATCTATGCCGACGCGGTGACGCAAGGCACGGCGAGCTATGAGCTGGAGCCGCCCAGCCGCGCCGAGATGGGCACTCGATTCGACAGTTTGATGGCCGGCGGATTTCCTTACCTGGTGGCGCAGAAGGATGGCGCCGTTCTCGGCTACGCCTATGCCGGCGCCTTCCGGCCGCGCCCGGCCTACCGCTTCATCGTCGAGGATTCGGTCTATGTTGCGCCGGAAGCGAAGGGCCAGGGCGTCGGGCTCAAACTGATGCAGAGACTGATCGAGACGGTGCGGACGGCGGGCTTTCGCCAGGTCATCGCGGTGATCGGCGATGGCCGTCCCGACAGCGCCTCGGTGCGGCTGCACGAAAAGCTCGGCTTTCGCCATTCAGGCCGCCTGGAAGGCTCCGGTTACAAGCACGGGCGCTGGCTGGACACGGTGTTCATGCAGCTGTCGCTGAATGGCGGGGCATCGGCGCCGCCCGATCCCGAATCGCTGCCGGAGCGGAAGTTCCGCGAGGGCCTTAGAGGGAACTGAATTGAGGAATTGGAGAATTGATGAACTGAAGAATAAAAGAAACAGCGGCTAAATTTGACGCTGAGGGCCTTTTCTTCAACCCATCAATTCTCCAGTTCTTCAATTCCCCTGCTCAAATTCCCAGCTCAGGCCTCGACCAGCTTCAATTTGCTGTCGAATATCCCAAGCACGCGGCCTAGCTCCTGACCGCGCTTCAAGATGCGGCCGCCGGCGGCAATGACGGCAAAGGCGCCCTGCTTGCGGGCCAGTTTCGGATCCTTGACGATCTGGAACAGCGGCACTTCGCTGGTGCGGCGGAACACGGAAAACACAGCGCGGTCCGTGAGATGATCGATGGCGTAGTCGCGCCATTCATTGGCGGCGACCATGCGTCCGTAGAGCCTTAGGATCTGATCCAGCTCGCGCCGGTCGAATCGCACCGGCTGATCAAGGCGCTCGCGTCGCGCCTCGTGCAGCGGGATCAATATTGCGGATGCGTCCCCATCCCCCGTCCCGCCGCTGTCATCGATCATGCCTCGATCCTTCAAATGAATCTTTGCCAACCAAAGTTGGCGTGTTCGCGGCTGAATTGCAAGACCCGGCGAAGCACGGCGGTGCCGCGCTGTTTCCGCCACGTCCAGTCACTTTTATGAAACGCCGTGTTGGAATTGGTGATGCTTTGCCACATTTCCGCCTTTTTTTATCCGCGCTCATGCCCCAATGTCCGACGAATTTACCGGCGTTGCCTGAGACGGTTCGGTCCGGCACCGGCTCGTAAACCCCAAGCCCCCCGCCCACGGGTCTGCGTCGGATCGAACCAACCTCGGCTCTTCCTCGGAAGAACCGGGTGCGACGATCCCAAAACCTAAATGACCGACGTCAGAAGCAAGCTGACGTCGGTTTTTTCATGTTTGGAGATTGGGTGGTTAGCGCGGTGCTTGCCTTCTCCCTCAGGGGGAAAAGGCAAGAGGGGCATTACGGCTTGCGAATGAAGGCAGCGCCAAGAATGGGACCGGGCATGCCGTCCTTGCCGACCGACTGCAACAGCACGGCGCAGCCGCCCTTCTTGGCAATCTCGCTCATCGGCAGTTCGTAGCGCTGCGCCTTGCCATGCCACATGCCGGCGGTCTGGATGCCGGTGACCGCATTCCAGTAGGTCATCTTGCGGCCGGTGTTCTCGCCCTCGCCGATCTTGACCGTCTGCGGCGGATCGAAATAGACGATGACGACATGGGCGTCGCTGGGGCCGTTACCGGCATCGCCGGCGTCGATCATCACCCGGTCGCTGGTGCGGCTGACCTTGATGGCGACGCGCATGCCTTCGCCGCTCTTGGCCATGCGGGCGAGCGCGCCATCGACCTCGCCGCGGCTGGCGCCGTTGACGTGGACGCGGCCGTTGATGACGGCCTGCGGCGTATAGACGGAGCGGCTGCCGAAGGCGCGCATATAGTCATATTGCCGCTCGGTGTTCTCCTTGCGGCTCAGCGTGTCCTGCCAGCCGAGATAGTCCCAGTAGTCGACATGGTAGGCGAGCGCGACGATGTCTTCCTTGGCGGCGAGTTCGGCGAACAACGCATCGGCCGGCGGACAGGAATTGCAGCCCTGGCTGGTGAACAGCTCGACCACGCCCAATGGTTTTTCGAGTTGTGGCTTGTCGGACTCGCCGGCATGGCCCGTGCCGGCAAACGCCGAGAAGGCCAGCACACAGGCTGCCAGCCACAATGATTTTCGCGAGGCCATGGCCATTCCGATTCCCGCCGGTGATGCCGGCTTTGTCTTGATTGCTAAAATATGTGGCAGAAGCGGAAGTCAACGGGAAGTCACGTTGCGGTGAAATTGTGCCATTGCAGCCGACCGCAACGGCGCAATAGGAGGAGGGTCCGCGCTTCAGGATAGAAACCGATTCGGGCGGCAATCACGATGTGGCAAACTCTTTTGGCGCCGGTCGACCTCTATTGCGAGCGGACCGGGCCGGAATTCTGGTCCGAGCCGGTCAATGCCCTGACGAACCTCGCCTTCATCGCCGCCGGCCTGTGGGGCGTGCGCGAGGTGCGAAGGGTGGGCAGCGGGACGTTCGCCGAGGTGCTGGCCTGGTGGGTGGTGGCGATCGGCATCGGCTCGACGATCTTCCACACCTTTGCCACCAAGGGTACGGTCTGGGCCGACGTGCTGCCGATCGCCGGCTTCACGCTGGCCTACACGCTGTTCAACCTGCGCCGCTTCCTCGGCCTGCGATGGGGCAAGACCATCGCCATCTTCCTTGTCTTCTATGTGATTGTGGGGACGCTAACCCTGGCCGTGCCGGACTGGCTGCGCCAGGCCTCGAACGGCACGACGGGCTACCTGCCGCCGTTCCTGGCGCTTGCCTTCTTTGGTGCGCTGGTAATGGCCAGCGGCAATCGCGCCGGCTGGTACAATCTGGCGGGTTCGGTGATCTTCATCATCTCCGTCATCTGCCGGATGATCGATCCGCTGGTCTGCGGCAGCTTCCCGCTCGGCACGCACTTCCTCTGGCACATCTTCAACGGCCTGATGTTCGGCGTGCTTCTGGCGGCGGCGGCGCGCTTTGGGGCGCCGAAGACAGGGCAGTAGGCAGTAGGCAGTAGGAGTATCTATTCCCTACTGCCTAGTCCCTATTCCCTTACTATGCTGCCAGATCGCGCAGCACGTATTGCAGGATGCCGCCGTTCTTGAAGTAGTCGAGCTCGTCCAGCGTATCGATGCGGCAGATGATCGGCACGTTCTTCACCGTGCCGTCGCCATAGGTGACCTTGGCGATCATCGTCTGGCGCGGCTTGATCGTGCTCAGTCCGTCGATCTCGACCAGCTCATCGCCCTTGAGATTGAGCGTGGCCCATGACGTGCCGTCCTCGAAGACGAAGGGGATGACGCCCATGCCGACCAGGTTCGAGCGGTGGATGCGCTCGAAGGACTGGGCGATGACCGCGCGGACGCCAAGGAGATTCGTTCCCTTGGCCGCCCAGTCGCGCGACGAGCCGTTGCCGTATTCGACGCCGGCGAAGATCACCAGCGGCACGCCTTCCTTCTTGTATTCCATCGCCGCGTCGTAGATCGATTCCTCTTCCTTCGACGGGTAGTGGATGGTGTAGCCACCCTCGCGGCCGTTCTCGCCCAGCATGTGGTTGCGGATGCGGATATTGGCGAAGGTGCCGCGCATCATCACCTCGTGATTGCCGCGCCGCGTGCCGTACTGGTTGAAGTCGGCGACGCCGACGCCGTGGTCGGTGAGGTATTGACCAGCCGGCGAGGCCGCCTTGATCGATCCGGCCGGCGAGATGTGGTCGGTGGTGATCTTGTCGCCGAACAGGCCGAGCACGCGGGCGCCCTTGATATCGCCGATCTTGCCGAAACCAGCGGTCATGCCGGCGAAATAGGGCGGGTTCTGCACATAGGTCGAATTGTCGTCCCAGGCATAGGTCTGGCCTTCCGGCGCCTGGACCTTCTGCCAGTGTTCGTCACCCTTGAAGACGTCGGCATATTTGCGGGCGAACAGCTCGCGGGTGACGTTCTTCTCGATGAACTCCTGGATCTCGGCCGAGCTTGGCCAGATATCCTTGAGGTAGACCGGATTGCCGTTCTTGTCCTCGCCGAGCGGCTCTGTCGTGAGGTCCTTGGTGACGGTGCCAGCCAGCGCGTGCGCGACGACCAGCGGCGGCGACGCCAGGTAGTTCGCCTGCACGTCTGGCGAGACACGGCCTTCGAAGTTGCGGTTGCCGGAGAGCACCGCGGCGGCAATCAAGCCCTTGTCGTTGATGGTCTTGGAGATCGGCGCCGGCAGCGGCCCGGAATTGCCGATGCAGGTGGTGCAGCCGAAGCCGACCAGGTTGAAGCCGATCTGATCGAGTTCTTTCTGCAGGCCGGATTTCTCCAGATATTCGGCCACCACCTGGCTGCCCGGTGCCAGCGAGGTCTTCACCCATGGCTTCTGCTTGAGGCCGAGGCGGTTGGCGTTGCGCGCCAGGAGGCCGGCGCCGATCAGCACGCTCGGGTTCGAGGTGTTGGTGCAGGAGGTGATGGCGGCAATGACGACATCGCCGTGACCGAGATCATGGTCGGTGCCTTCGACGGCGTAGCGCTGGTGAATTTCGGCGGCCTTCTTGTATTCGGTCTCCATCGCCTTGGCGAAGCCTTCCGGAATGCCTTCTAGGGCGACGCGGCCTTCGGGCCGTTTGGGGCCGGCCATCGATGGCACGACGGAGCCAAGTTCCAGCTCGAGCAGATCGGTGAAGACAGGGTCGGCCGAGCCGGTGTCGCGCCACATGCCTTGCGCCTTGGCATAGGCCTCGACCAGCGCAATGCGGTCCTCGCTGCGACCGGACATTGTGAGGTAGCGGATGGTTTCCGAGTCGACCGGGAAGAAGCCGCAGGTGGCACCATATTCAGGCGCCATGTTGCCGATGGTGGCGCGATCGGCCAGCGTCATGTTGGAGAGGCCGGGTCCAAAGAACTCGACGAACTTGCCGACGACACCCTTCTTGCGCAGCATCTGGGTGACGGTGAGCACGAGGTCGGTGGCGGTGACGCCTTCCTTGAGCTTGCCGGTCAGGCGGAAGCCGATGACTTCCGGCAAAAGCATGGAGACGGGCTGGCCGAGCATGGCCGCCTCGGCCTCGATGCCGCCGACGCCCCAGCCGAGCACGCCAAGGCCGTTGATCATAGTGGTGTGCGAATCGGTGCCGACGCAGGTGTCGGGATAGGCGGTGGTTTCGCCGTCCTCGGTGTTGGTCCACACCACCTGGCCGAGATATTCGAGGTTGACCTGGTGGCAGATGCCGGTGCCGGGCGGCACGACGCGGAAGTTGCGGAACGCCTGCTGGCCCCATTTCAGGAATTTGTAGCGTTCCTCGTTGCGCTCGTATTCGAGTTCGACATTGCGGGCGAAGGCCATCGGCGTGCCGAATTCATCGACGATGACGGAATGGTCGATGACGAGGTCGACGGGCACCAGCGGGTTGATCTTCTGCGGGTCGCCGCCGAGCGAGGCCATGGCGTCGCGCATGGCGGCAAGGTCGACCACGGCAGGAACGCCGGTAAAATCCTGCATCAGCACGCGGGCCGGGCGATAGGCGATCTCGACGCCCGCGGTGCCCTTGTCGGTCAGCCAGCCGGCCACCGCCTGGATCGATTCCTTGGTGACGGAGCGGCCGTCCTCGTTGCGCAGCAGGTTCTCCAGGAGCACCTTCATCGAATAGGGCAGCTGGGCGATGCCGGTAAGGCCGTTCTTCTCGGCCTCGATGAGGTCGAAATAGGCATACTCGGTGCCGCTTGCGGTCAGCGTGCGGCGGCAATTGAAACTGTCGAGGGATTTTGACACGTGCGATCCTTGTCTGTTCAGCCTGAAAGGGAACGGACGCCGATGGCATGCAATCACGCGCAAAGGTGCGGGTACGGCCATTTCCGCTGTCCGTTCCCAAGCAACCCGAGCCGTTCTAGGCGGCGCGTGCGCTGGTTCGGCGCTAATTATGTTCCCGTGCCGACCGCTGGCACGGATGCACCGCATATAGAGAATTTTCTGGAATAGTTCTAGACAGTTGCAAAGCAATTTTGTGCGATGCGGCAGCTGCCGCGACACATGGTTTTCAGGGCAGGCGAGGGATGCGGCTGATCGCCGAAAATCTGGGCGGCGAACGCGGCGGCGACACGGTGTTTTCCGACATCGGCTTTGCCTTGGAGGAGGGTCAGGCGCTCGTCGTCACCGGGCCGAACGGATCAGGCAAGTCGACCTTGCTGCGGGTCATCGCCGGGCTGCTTCCGGTGGCGGAAGGCAGCGTGAAGATCGAAGGCGGCGGTGAAGCGTTTCCGTCGGTCGCGTCGGCCTGTCACTATCTCGGCCACCAGAACGCGATGAAGCCAGCGCTCAGCGTCGCGGAGAACCTGCGCTTCTGGCGAGACTTCAACGGTGATGGACAGCTCGGCGTCGAAGAGGGACTTGAAACGGTCGGGCTTGGCGGCATTGGCCACCTGCCGTTCGGCTATCTGTCGACCGGGCAGCGACGCCGCGCGGCGATCGCCAAGCTTCTGGTCAGCCACCGGCCATTATGGCTGGTCGACGAGCCGACGGCGGGGCTGGACAAGGCTTCGGAAGGGCGGTTCGCGGGGTTGATGGCGAGACATTGCGCGGAAGGCGGGATGATTGTCGCGGCGACGCATCTGCCGCTTGGGTTGGATGGGGCGAAGGGGTTGGTGATGGGGGAACTCCTGCCTCAACAAGGGACCGCATCCTAATGTGGGCCCTCTTCCTGCGCGACATCCGCCTCAACATCCGTGCCGGCGGCGGGGCGCTGACCGGCGTGATTTTCTTCCTCGCGGTCATTGCCACCATCCCGTTCGGTGTCGGGCCGGACCTGAAGCTGCTGGCTCGCATCGGGCCGGCAATCCTGTGGATCGGCGCGCTGCTGTCTTGTCTGCTTGGGCTCGACCGGCTGTTCCAGGCCGACCGCGAGGACGGCTCGCTCGACCTGCTGGTGCTCGGCAATGACCGCCATATGCTGGCGCTGACGGTGCTGACGAAATGCCTGGCGCATTGGGCGGGCAGCGTGCTGCCGCTGGTCATCGCGGCTCCCTTGCTAGGCCTGCTCATGAACATGGAGCCGCTCGGCATCGGCGCCACGGCGCTGACCCTTCTGGTCGGCACGCCGGCAATCACCTTCATCGGCGCCGCCGGTGCCGCGGTGGCGGTGGCCCTGCCGCGTGGCGGGCTGCTGATCTCGGTGCTGGTGCTGCCGCTGACCATCCCGGTGCTGATCTTCGGCGTTTCGGCGAGCTATGGCGCCACTGCCAATCCCGATCCGTTTCTGCAGCCCTTCCTCATTCTTGCCGCGCTGACCTTGTTTCTTGCCGTGCTGGGTCCGGTCTCGGCGGCGCTGGCGTTGCGCCATGGCACGGATTGAAGCGGCGGCATGAGCGCGAAGGCCGCGGCGCGGCGACCGATTGCGAAGCCGACGAGGCGAGGCTAAGGGAAGGCATGTTTAGACGGGGTGAAACGATCGGTTTGGAAAGCCGCACCTTGGCGGGGCCTGTCGCATGAGCGCGCACGCACTTTACGTGACCGCCGCCTATGGCATCACCGCCGTGGTGCTGATCGGGCTGATCGGCTGGATTCTGCTCGACCAGCGGGCGCGCAAGCGCGAACTCGCCGAACTGGAAGCGGCTGGCGTGCGACGGCGCTCCGACAAGGCGGCCAAGCCATGAATGCCGAAACGGAAACGCCGACGCCACCCTCGCGTCGCCTGTTCGTGCTTTTGCCGCTGTTGATCTTCCTCGGCCTGGCCGGACTGTTCCTGTCGCAGCTGTTGTCGGGGCGCGATGTTTCGGAAGTGCCGTCGGCTCTGATCGGCCTGCCGGCGCCGCAAACCAACCTGCCGGCGCTGGAGGGCTCAAATCTGCCGGGACTCGATTCGAAATCCTTCGCCGGCAAGGTCACATTGGTCAACGTCTTCGCGTCGTGGTGCGCGCCCTGCCGCGAAGAGCACCCGGTGCTGCTGGCGCTGTCGCAGGACAAGCGTTTCTCCATGGCGGCGTTGAATTACAAGGACCGGCCGGAAAACGCCCGCCGATTCCTCGGCGATCTCGGCAATCCGTTCCAGGCGATAGGCGTCGACGAAGCCGGCCGCACGGCGATTGACTGGGGTGTTTATGGCGTGCCGGAAACCTTCGTCATCGGCAAGGACGGCAAGATCGCCTACAAGCATGTCGGTCCGCTGACGCCCGAGACGGCGAGAGATCTCTTGCTGCCACAGATCGATAAGGCACTGGCGGCACGTTGATATTCAGATGATGCCGGCGTGCGAACGGCGGCTTCCTGCGCCACCGTTCTCGACTCGGCCTGACCTGAGTCTCAACGCACCTTGGCGGCGCGTGTCACGAGATTTGAGATCAGCCGTATATCTGCTTGTGGACCTGGTAGAGCATTTCCGAGCGGTCGGCGCGCATGTCGGCCAGATCGCGGCTGGAAAAGCTGTCGATTTCGGCGACAAGGCGGTTGTAGTGCTTGCGCTTGGCAATGCTGTTGCGAGCGCGGGTCATGAGACTGTCGAGGATCATAGCAAGGTTCCTTTTGACGCCGCATTTCGGCGGCCGTTTCTTCCTCCCTTGATCGATACGAAGCATGACATAGTAATGATGCGTCGCAAAAAGAAGATGTTGCAATGCACCATTGCGCTGGACGCATAGCCGGTTAATGCGGCGCTGACATCATGCGCGGCGCCGGCAAGCGATCTGTCTTTGTTGTGCTTTTTGTATGACACTGTGCGGACCCACATTGCCTTCTGCCTCGCCGGCTGGCTTGATCCGGTGTCATTGATGCCGGGAGGAAAAGCATGGCAGCTGCAGACTACTATGAAATTCTCGATCCACGCTTCGCGCGCCTTTTCAACGGCAATGCGCAGGTCGAGAAGCTGTTCACCGGATGCCAGTGGGCGGAAGGCCCGGCCTGGTTCGCCGCCGGCCGCTATGTCGTCTGGTCTGATATCCCCAACAACCGCATGCTGCGCTACGACGAGACCGACGGCAATGTCAGCGTCTTCCGTCAGCCATCCGGCAACTCCAACGGCAACACTGTCGACCGCCAGGGCCGGCTGGTCACCTGCGAGCATTCCGGCCGCCGCGTCAGCCGCACCGAGTTCGACGGCTCGGTCACCACCATCGCCGCCAAATGGAAGGGCAAACGGCTGAATTCGCCCAACGACGCGGTGGTGAAGTCGGACGGCTCGATCTGGTTCACCGATCCGAGCTACGGCATCGATACCGACTATGAAGGCGACAAGGCCGAGAGCGAAATCGGCGCCTGCCATGTCTACCGGGTCGATCCCGGCACCGGCGAGGTCGAAGCCGTCATCACCGACATGGTCAGACCCAACGGGCTCGCCTTCTCGCTCGACGAGAGCAAGCTCTATGTCGTCGACACCGGCCGCACGCATGGGGCGCAGAATCCGGCGCATATGCGGGTGTTCAATGTCGGCAAGGGCGGCAAGAAGGTCTCTGGCGAAAAAATCTTCGCCGACTGCACGGCGGGCCTGTTCGACGGCTTCCGGCTCGACGAGGACGGACGCATCTGGACCAGTGCGGCCGACGGCATCCATTGCTACGATCCGGACGGCACGCTGATCGGCAAGGTCAAGGTGCCGGAAGTGACCGCCAATTGCGTGTTCGGCGGCAACAAGCTGAATTGCCTCTACATCGCCGGCACTACGTCGCTCTACATGGTGCGGCTGATGGTCAACGGCGCCAAGACATACTGAGACCAGAGCACTGGCGACCGTTCGACAGTTTCGTCGAAGCGGGTCGCGAACACGAACATCCCGGGAGGACAAAGAATGCCATTCGTCAACATCCGCATCGTCAAGGAAGTGATCGCCGCCGATCCGGCTGGCAAGAAGGCGGATATCGCCAAAAAGGTCACGGCGGCCATCATGGACGCCACCGGCCTCGGCAATGACGATGTCTGGGTGGTTTTCGAGGAGGTCAATGCCCGCGACTGGTATGTCGGCAAGACCGACGTGGAGACGCTGAGAAAGGGGTAGGCGCTTCTTCCTTCTCCCGCAAGCAAGGGAGAAAAGCAGAACGCCGATGCCCAGCCTCAGCGCGAGTGGATAAACCCGGCGAAGGCGGCCAGCGCATCATGCAGTGCCAGCCGGTTATCCGGCTCGGCCAGGATGGCCTCCACATCAGGCGGCTTCTTGCCGAGCAGGGCGATCTCCAGCACATCGTCGCAAAGCGAGAACGACATGGTGCGCATGATCTCGGTCAGTGCGGCGCGGGCAAACAGCGAGCGCGGCGAGGCGTGCACCAGCATGGCGGGCTTGGCGACAGCGGCGTCGCGCGAGACCAGCCAGTCGAGCCCGTTCTTCAGCCCGCCCGGCACGCCATGGGCATATTCCGGACAGGAGATGATCACGCCGTCGGCTTGGGTGACGGCATCGATCAGCGCGGAGGCTTCGAGCGGCGTCCGCTCGCCTTCATCGTCGGGATTGAAGATCGGCAGACGCCCGAGCCCGTCATAGACAGTGACGCGGCAGCCGGGCGGCGCGTTGCGCGCCAGTGCGGCGATCAGCGCCGAATTGGTGGAGGCCGCCCGCAGGCTACCGGAGATGGCAAGGATGTTCAGCAAGGTATGGAACCGGTCAGGACGAATCGACGCCCCGAAAGCCTACCACATCGTCTTCCTGTATTCGTCGTCGAGCCAGCGGTCGGTCGACTCGGCGGAATCGGCAACAACCAGCTGGTCACGCAGGATCTGGCCGAGCGTCGGCAGCGTCGCGCGGTCGCACCAGGTTTCCGGCTTCCACAGATCGGAACGCATGAAGGCCTTGGCGCAATGCATGTAGGCGGCCTTGACGCCGACCACGATAACGCTTTGCGGTTCCTTGCCGTCGACGGCGAGCCGCTCGCGTAAATTTGCATCGACGGTTATGCGGGCCTCGCCGTTGACACGCAGCGTCTCG
This sequence comes from Mesorhizobium sp. Root102, assembly GCF_001425625.1. Classification (GTDB taxonomy): domain Bacteria; phylum Pseudomonadota; class Alphaproteobacteria; order Rhizobiales; family Rhizobiaceae; genus Mesorhizobium. The sequence continues at coordinate 204,739 of NZ_LMCP01000012.1, forward strand.
TTCATGCCGGGAATGAGGAAGAGCAGCCCGATCGAGGGATTAACGAGGATATTTTCCAGCGTGTCGAGCCGGTTGTTGCCGGGCCGGTCTGGGATGGCGATGGTGGTGTCGTCGAGCACGGCGGCAAAGCCCGGTTTGTCGCCCTTCGGCGTCACGTCGGCATTGCCGTCGCCGTCGGACGAGCCGATCAGCACGAACGGGCTTTTGCCGATGAAGGAACGGCAATGGCCGTCGAGCGCCTTCAATTCCTTGCGGATCGAGCCGTCGGTCGGCCGCGGCGTCTTGTAGATCGTCCTCAGCTGATCGTGCGTGGTGACGAATTCCATGGCCCCCTCCCTACTTGCCTATTTCCCGGCCTTCTCTTCTTTCCCTGTCTTGTCGTCGAGCGAGTGGCGCAGGATCAGCGGCATCTGGCTGAAGGTGAACAGGAGCGTGATCGGCATGATGCCCCAGACCTTGAAGGTAACCCAGGCGTCGGTGGAAAAATTCCGCCACACCACTTCATTGGCAAGAGCCAAGAACAGGAAGAACAGGCCCCAGCGGAACGTCAGCTTGCGCCAGCCTTCGGCGTCGAGGCTGAAGGCCGAATCGAAGACATAGCCAAGCAGCGACTTGCCGAAGTAGAGGCCACCGAGCAGGACGCCGCCGAACAGCGTGTTGACGATGGTCGGCTTCATCTTGATGAAGATGTCGTCCTGCAGATAGAGCGTCAGCGCACCGAAGATGAAGACGACGACGCCCGACACCATCGGCATGATCGGCAAGGTGCGCATCAAAAGCCATGAAGCGATCAGCGCGATGGCCGTGGCGGCCATGAACAGGCCGGTGGCGACGAAGATCGGACCGCCGAATTCGGCCAGGGCGGGGAATTTCTGCACCAGCCATCCACCGCGCGCATTGGCGAAGAAGAACACCATCAACGGCCCCAGTTCCAGCACCAGCTTGAGCAGCGGATTGACGCCTTCCTTCTTCTGTTTTTGCGGGTCCGACGGATCGCGTTCGAGAATGGGTGGGTTCATGGAATCTCTTTCTTACGCATGATCCGATCCAAAAAGTCTGCAACTTTTTGGGACATGCTTGCTACGCCACTCCAGCGATCGCCCTGGCGAATTCGCTTGCTGAGAACGGTTCGAGGTCGTCGACCTGTTCGCCGACGCCGATGAAATAGACCGGCAGTTTGTGCTTTGCCGCGATCGCCACCAGAATACCGCCGCGCGCCGTGCCGTCCAGCTTGGTCATCACCAGGCCGTTGACGCCGGCAATATTGCGGAAGATCTCGACCTGGTTGAGCGCGTTCTGGCCGGTGGTGGCGTCGACCGTCTGCAGCACGGTGTGCGGTGCTTCCGGATCGAGCTTGCCGAGCACGCGAACGATCTTTTCGAGTTCGGCCATCAGTTCGGTCTTGTTTTGCAGGCGGCCGGCAGTGTCGATGATCAGCACGTCGGAGCCGGCTTCCCTGGCCTTCTCGAAGGCGTCATAGGCCAGCCCTGCGGCATCGGCGCCGATCTTGGAGGCGATCACAGGCGATTTCGTCCGCTCGCCCCAGATCTTCAGCTGCTCGATCGCGGCAGCGCGGAACGTATCGCCGGCGGCGAGCATCACCGACAGGCCGCCATCGGTGAGCTTGGCTGCCAGCTTGCCGATGGTGGTGGTCTTGCCGGTGCCGTTGACGCCGACCACCAGGATGACATGCGGCTTGTGCGAGAGATCGAGCTCCAGCGGCATGGCGACGTGGGTCAGCACCTTTTCCACCTCGGCCGCCATGATGGCGCGAACCTCGGTGTCCGAGACATCCTTGCCGTAGCGGCTGGCGGCCAGCGCATCGGTGACGCGCAAGGCGGTTTCCATGCCGAGATCGGCGCGGATCAGCACATCCTCGAGGTCCTGCAGCGTCTCCTCGTCCAACTTGCGCTTGGTGAAGACGCCGGCAATGTTGCCGGTGAGTTCCTTGGATGAACGGGCAAGCCCGTCCTTCATGCGCTGGAACCATGAACGCCTCGGCGCCGGTTCCGGCGCCTTCTGCGGCTCGGCTTTCTGCTCGACCTTCTTGGTGACGGTCACCTTACCGGGAGCGGGTTTCGGCGGAGGTTGAGGAACGGCCTGCGGTTCGGGCGCGATCTCGGCCATGACCGGCTGTGCTTCAACAGGCGACGGCTGGCGAATGGGCGCGAGGACTTCGGCTGGCGGGGCTTCGGGCCGCGTGGGCTCTACCTCCCCCTCGATGGGGGCGTTCTCGAGCGCAACTCGGCGGTGGGGGCGACTGGCGTCGGCGCTGTCACCCCACCCCGCCGCTTCGCGTCGACCCTCCCCATCGAGGGGATGGTGGGGCGTCGGCGTGGCCTGCGGTTCAGGCGCGATCTCGGCGAGGATCGGCTGCGGTTCTACCGGTGGAGGCTGGCGAATAGGGGCTGGGATTTCCGCCGGTGGAATCTCGGGTTCCGGCTTTGCCGGTGGAGCCTCGACCGGCGGCGCCGGCACTTCGACAGGCGCAGGTTCTGGCTGCTTTTCCGGGCGTGACGGGACGATCTCCGGCTCCGTCGGCGCAGGTGGCGGTACTTCTTGCGGCTGCGGTTCCGGAGCAGGCTCCGGAACAGCGGGTGGTATTGGTATCTCCTCGGGCGCCGGCGGCTCGGCAGGCGTCTCTGGCTCGGGCTCTTCTTCCGGCTCGGGCTCGGGCAGAGGTTCCGGCTGGGAGGGAACAGTCGGCTCCGGTGCTGGCGGTATGGTCGGTGCCGGCTCGGGCGCAGGTTCCTCGACGGGCGCCGGTTCCGGCGCAGGAATTACCTCCGGCTCGACCACCGGCGTCGGCGTCGTTTCCGCCTCGGGCCGCGGCTCGTCGCGCTTCAAGAACTCCGGAACGACCTGCTCGGCCGCAGGCTTCAGCGCATCGAGCGCTTCCCATTTGATCGGCGGCAGCGGGGCGGTCTCGTCGATTCGCTCCTCGACCACCTCTTTCTTGCCGAACGAAAATATCTTCTTGAAAAAACCAGCCATGCTTTGCGTTCTCAGGCGGCGCGGGCGGCAAGGGGCGCCGCGATCAGCCTGCTGCCATCATGGCCGGATATATCAGCCTCGATGATCTCACCCGGTGCGCCCGTGCCGAGTGCGGCAAGCGTAAAACCCTCGGTGCGGCCAAGGCCGTCGCGTTCGATCAGGATCGACTGACGCGTACCGGTGAGCGACGACAGATGCCTGGTATACGCAGCCTCACCGGCGACGCGCAGCCGGGCGGCGCGCTGCTTGACCACCTCGCGGCGGAGCTGCGGCATGCGCGCGGCGGGCGTGCCTTCGCGTGGGCTGAACGGGAAGACGTGGAGATGGGTCAGGCCACACTCCTCAACGATTTTTTCCGAGTTCTCGAACATCTCGTCGGTTTCGGTCGGGAAGCCGGCGATGATGTCGGCGCCGAAGACAATGCCGGGGCGCAGCTTGCGAACATCCTCGCAGAAGCGGATCGACTGATCGCGCAGATGGCGGCGCTTCATCCGCTTCAGGATCATGTCGTCGCCCGATTGCAGCGACAGATGCAGATGCGGCATCAGCCGCGGCTCGGTGGCAATCGTGTCGAGCAGATCGTCGTCGGCCTCGATCGAATCGATGGAAGACAGCCGCAGGCGCTTCACATCGGGCACCTGCTTCAGGATCGTCTTTACCAGCCTGCCAAGCTTCGGCGTGCCGGGAAGGTCGGCCCCAAAACTGGTCATGTCGACGCCGGTCAGCACGATCTCGGCATAGCCGTTTCCGGCGAGCCGCTTGACCTGCTCGACCACGGCGCCCATCGGCACCGAACGCGAATTGCCGCGGCCATAGGGAATGATGCAGAAGGTGCAGCGGTGGTCGCAGCCGTTTTGCACCTGGACGAAGGCGCGTGCCCGGCCCTCGATGGCGTCGACCATATGGCCCGCCGTCTCACGCACGGAAAAGATGTCGTTGACGCGTGCCTTCTCGGTGTCGTTGACGCCGAAATCCGGCAGTGCGCGATAGGAGTTGGCCTTCAGCTTCTCCTCATTGCCAAGCACGAGATCGACCTCGTCCATGGCGGCGAATTTTTCAGGCTCGGTCTGCGCGGCGCAGCCGGTGACGATGATGCGCGCCCGCGGGTTGTCGCGGCGCGCCTTGCGGATCGCCTGTTTGGCCTGGCGCACCGCCTCGCCGGTGACGGCGCAGGTGTTGAAGATCACGGCGCCGCCTTCCAGCGCGCCGAGACCGGCGGTTTCAGCCTCGCGACGCATCACCTGCGATTCATAGGTGTTCAGCCGGCAGCCGAAGGTCACCACATCGATGCCCCCGGAGATTGGGCCCTTGGTGAGAGCGGACATCAGGCCGCGCTTTCGGTGTCGCGGGCCCATGTTCCGGTCGACGGATCGAATCTGCCGGAAAATTCCCATTCGGCGGCGCCGGTGAGGATGACGTGGTCATCGTCGCGCCATTCGACATGCAGCGTGCCGCCGCCGGGGGTCAACAGGCTGACGCTGCGGCCGGTCCGGTTGGTGCGAGCCGCGGCAACCACGGCGGCACAGGAGGCTGAGCCACAGGCCTTGGTCAGGCCGGCGCCACGCTCCCAGGTGCGGATGACCATGGTCTCGGGCGAGGTGACCTGAGCGATGGTTATGTTGGCGCGCTCGGGGAACATCGGGTGGTTCTCGAGCAGCGGGCCGAAGCGGTCGAGCTCATAGGACCAGACGTCGTTGTCGACCCAGAAGATGGCGTGCGGATTGCCCATCGAGACGACAGAGGGCGAATGCAGCACCGGCGCGTCGATCGGGCCTATCTGCAGTTCGATCATGCGGGTGTCGCGGAATTCCTCGGCCAGCGGAATGTCCCGCCAGCCGAAACGCGGCGTGCCCATGTCGATCGAGATCGACCCGTCGGCATGTTCGCGTGCGTTGAGGATGCCGGCAACGGTCTCGAAGGTGAAGGTCTTCTGGCCGGTCTCGGCGGCAAGCGCCTGGACGACGCAGCGCATGCCGTTGCCGCAGGCTTGCGCGCCGGTTCCGTCGGAATTCAAGATGTCGATGAAAAAGGCGGTGCCCGGCGTCCTGGCATCGTGGATCGCCATGATCTGGTCGAAGCTGGTGGCGGCATCGGCGTTCAGCGCGATCGCCGCCGCCGCGGTCACCCGATCGGCACGGCTACGCATGTCGGCAACGATGATCTCATTGCCGATGCCGTTCATCTTGGCGAAAGGGGCAGTGCTGGCCATTGCTCCGAAAATTCCGTGTCCGTTTGGCGCTATATGGCGGAAACGGGCAGGAATTACCAGTGCGCAGCCGCTTAGTCGCGGCGAAGGCGCCGGACTTACGTGACGGCGAAGATGCCCAGCACCACCAGCAGGAAGATGACCAGGACGATGCCGATGAGGATGCGCGCGCCGGTGGCGGCAGCGCCTGCCAGAGCCGGCATGCCGAGCAGGCTCGCCGCCGCGGCGACGATGAGGAGAATGATGATCCATTTGAGCATGGGAATGCCTCGCAAAGCGACTGATCTTGAAAACGCATGAAAACGCGGCTGCCGCGCTTGGGTTCCCGTCGGGCTGCGAGGCCGATAGCCGGGCTAACCTAGCCGGCGATCTCGATATCGGTCGTGAAGGGCGCCGTCTTGCTCGAATTCTCGTCATGCATGAGGAAGTCGCAGCGGTATTTGCCGGCCGGCAGGCCGTCGAGGGAGAGATCCAGCTTGAAGAACAGTTCGCGGTTGTGCGAGCGGGACGCGACCTGGACGCGTCCGACCTTCTCACTCGTACCGAGCGTCTCGCCGGCCGCGGAAACCACCGTGATGTCGACGGAAAGCGCGATCATGCTGTTACCGAGGCCGTCCGAGCCGTAGCCATAGCCAATGGGCTCCATGTACAGCACGATCTTCTCGCCGGGCTTGTAGATGTGATTGGCACGCTCGCTGTAGATGCCGAAACCGCTTGCGGAATCGACTTGTTTGACGTTCTGGACGGCCAGCGGCATCGCTTGCCAAAAGGCTTCCTCGACGCCGCGGAATTTGTCCAGCGCGCCGGCGCCGTTGCCCGATTGCAGCAGCTTTTCGGCTTCCGCGGCGCGATCGCTGATTTCGCCTGCGAAAGCGCACGGCGTCGAGATCGCCAACGCCGTCAGAACTGCCATGATTGATTTCATCTGTATTCCCCTTTGCCTGCTGGGGGCGGACCATCTGCGAAAATGACCGGGCCGTAAATGGCCAATCAGACGTCAGCCGCGTCCGATCTCAGGCACGGTCCAGACCTCGCCGGGCCGCAAGGCGCGAAAGCGTTCGCGCGGGACACCTTGATCCTCGAGCGCCTCGGTCAATTTCCGCGCCGGCTCGTCGATCGGTTCGTCGGTGAGCTGGAAGGTGCCCCAGTGGCAGCCGGCGGCGAAAGCGGCGTTGCACAGCGTCATGCCTTGCACCGCTTCCTTCGGGTTTTGGTGCTGCGGCGCCATGAACCAGCGCGGTTCATAGGCGCCGATCGGCAGGATGGCGAAGCGGAAACCGCCATGTTTCTCAGCCATCAGCCGGTAGTTGATGCCATTGTGGAAGCCGGTGTCACCGGCGAAATAAAGCTTGCTATCACGCGTTTCGATGACGAAACCGGCCCACAGCGCCATGCGCCGGTCGCGGGTGCCACGCGCCGACCAGTGATGCACCGGTTCGACATGGACGGCGACTCCATTGCCCACCTCGATCCTGTCGCCCCAGTCATGGGCCGACAGCCGCATGCCGGGAACCGCATTGCCGATCAGGGCATCGTTGCCGAGCGGGGTGAGCACCAGCGGGTCGTGGCCGGCCTTCAGCCGCTTCAGCGTGGCGAGGTCGAGATGGTCGTAATGATTGTGGCTGACCAGCACGAGGTCGATCGGCGGCAGGTCGGCAAAGGCGATGCCTGGCGGATTGATGCGTTTTGGCCCAGTGAAGGAAAGCGGCGACGCGCGCAGCGACCACACTGGGTCGGTGAGGATGTTCAGACCGGCCGTCTGGATCAGCAAGGTGGAATGGCCGACCATCGTCACATCCAGCGCCGCGCCCTCGATCTTCGCGGCCGGTTTTGCCTGCGGAAAGGGGCTTGGATTGGTCGCCGGCCATTTCGAGCGCTTGCCATTCAACTGCCATTTCAGCAGGTCGGCGAAACGGCCTGGCGGCTGGCCGTCGGGATTGAAGAACAAGGTGCCGTCGAAATGGCCGCTGGGCGGGCCGCTGTAGTAGCGATTGGCGGCTTTCTTTCTCGCGGCCAATTTTGCGGCTCCAGGAGGGTTTCGTCTCCCTGACATAGGGGCTGTGCCGACGCACGCAAGCTTCTGACTGCGGGAATGCCAGGGCAGCACCGTGCCGACTGGGATCGGAGGGCGACGCGCGACGGGCGGCCCATGCCATCGCGATTGCGATAAATTTGCAACAAATCTTGCCGCAAACCGTATTTTAACCATATCGGGTTGAAATTTCGCCACCTTCTCCATCTTGGTGGAGGTGAGATTGTGCGGACGGCTTCCCCCCAGCCGGATCCGACGGAGGTTGGAATGACTTTTTCGAAAACCGGTCTGGTGGCCGTATCGCTGGCCGCGCTCGTTGCGAGCGGCTGTTCAACCTCACGTTTCTCGTCGATGGATGATCAGCAGCCTGCACCGCTGGAGGCCGCCCCCGCCGGCAAGGTGACCGCGAACCAGTTGCCGCCGCCGGCATCGCCCGGCACCACCGACCCGTCGCAATTCCCCACCGCGCCGGCGAACACGCAGGTCGCCTCGCTGCCGCCGGACGGCGCGGCGCCGGCCGGCGCTTCGGACGTGACCGCCGCCAGCGTCGCCGGTGTCTGGAACGTCAGCGTTTCCGGCCAGAGCTGCAAGGTGGCGACACCGCAGACCAAATTCGGCGCCGGCTTCCGTGCCGGGCCGCTGCATTGCCCGGCACCGATCGACGGCATCAAGTCATGGAACGTCGCCGGCAAGCAGTTGACGCTCTATGACGAGAGTGGCGGTGCGCTGGCGCGACTCTATTCCTCGGGCGGCTCGAAATTCGACGGCCAGACTTCCAACGGCCAGCCGATTTCGCTTACAAGGTAGGCCAGTCCTTCCGAATGCATGTCGCCCAGAAGAAGTGGCCCCGGTTGTGGGACAGCGACATGCATAAAAACAAATGACGTGACCGATGCATCTGCGTGACGGCCTCCAGACCCATGCGACCGTCAGGCAGCGCTACAACCATCTGGTGGAAACCGGCGCGATCGAACGCGATCCGGCGCAGGAGCGGATCGCGGCTGCGCTCGATCGGCTGATCGATGAGATCTCGGCCAAACGGCTGGCGCACAAGTCGAGTGCGCTGGGCTGGCTGTTTGCCCGCAAGCGCGAGACGCATGAGGGCGTCAAGGGCCTTTACATCCATGGCGGCGTCGGCCGTGGCAAGACCATGCTGATGGACATGTTCTTCGACTTGCTGCCGGTGCGGCGCAAGCGCCGCGTCCACTTCAACGACTTCATGGCCGACGTGCAGGACCGTATCCAGAAGCACCGGCAGGCGCGCAAGAATGGCGACGTGAAGGAAGACGATCCGATTCCGCCGGTGGCCAAGGCGCTTGCCGAGGAGGCCTGGGTGCTGTGCTTCGACGAGTTCTCGGTCACCGACATTGCCGACGCGATGATCCTGTCGCGATTGTTTTCGGCGCTGTTTGCCGGCGGCGTGGTGCTGGTCGCCACCTCGAACGTGGCGCCGGAAAATCTTTACGGCGATGGGCTGAACCGCCAGCTTTTCCGGCCGTTCATTGGCATTCTGGAGCGGCATGCACAGGTGTTGGCGCTCGATGCCGACAAGGACTACCGGGTGGAGAAGCTCGCCCGCACGCCGGTCTATGTCACGCCGGCCGATGCGGCGGCCGACCAGGTGCTCGACGAGGCCTGGCAAGCCATGACGCGCGGGGCGCCAGAGGCGCAGACGTCGCTGGCGCTCAAAGGCCGGCACGTGATCGTGCCGCAAGCGGCCGGTGACGCGGCGCGGTTCTCCTTCGCCGATCTCTGCGAAAAGCCGCTCGGAGCCCGCGATTTCCTGGCGATCGCCGGGCGCTTTTCGACTGTCTTCATCGACCATATCCCGGTGCTCGGCGAAGGCAAGCGCAACGAGGCCAAGCGTTTCATCCTTCTGATCGACACGCTCTACGACCATCACGTTCGGCTGGTGGTGAGTGCCGAAGCGCCGCCACCGCAGCTTTATGTGGCCAAGCGCGGCGTCGAGGTCTTCGAATTCGAGCGCACGGCATCGCGGCTGATCGAGATGCAGAGCCGCGACTGGCTGGAGGATTGGGCCGAGCGGCAGAAGGTGAAGGCGGCGCCAGAAGCGCAGCAGGCGCAGGCTTAGGCTCAGAGAGCACTCCGCTCCCACTTGCAACGTCAGCGATTGGCGAAAGCCGAGATGACGGCCGATCTCCCCCCCTCGTGGGGAAGATGTCCGGCGGGACAGAGCGGGGCGCGAAGGGGGGCGCTGTCCCGCTGACGTCTTCAACTCACATCCTCGGCCACCCACATCACAAGGACGTCATCGCCCGCTTCCAGCCTTACGATTTCCATCTTCATTGTGTAAATTCTCTCAATTCAACTTACAAACTTTGACGTTTACGTAAATCCCAATCACTCTAACCGATTGAAAATGCTGGCTTCGAAATAATCGTTTGAATTTATCCTGCACCAACGCTATTGGGTGCGGCGAAAATTCGCGGTTTCCCCGCAGCATTCCGGCCTCTTCCTCGACGCCGTATGGCGCCGTTACCGACAAAGGGAAAACATCCTCACATGGCACGCAACAAGATAGCGCTCATCGGCTCTGGCATGATTGGCGGCACGCTCGCCCACATGATCGGCCTCAAGGACCTCGGCGACGTGGTGCTGTTCGATATTGCCGAGGGTACCCCGCAGGGCAAGGGGCTCGATATAGCGCAGTCGTCGCCGGTCGATGGCTTCGACAGCCGCCTCACCGGCGTCAACGACTATGCCGGCATCGAGGGTGCCGATGTCTGCATCGTCACCGCCGGCGTGCCGCGCAAGCCGGGCATGAGCCGCGACGACCTTTTGGGCATCAACCTCAAGGTCATGGAACAGGTAGGCGCCGGCCTGAAGAAATACGCGCCGAAGGCCTTCGTCATCTGCATCACCAATCCGCTCGACGCCATGGTTTGGGCGCTGCAGAAGTTTTCCGGCCTGCCCAAGAGCCATGTCGTCGGCATGGCCGGCGTGCTCGACAGCGCGCGCTTCCGCTATTTCCTGGCCGAGGAATTCAAGGTCTCGGTCGAGGATGTCACCGCCTTCGTGCTCGGCGGCCACGGCGATTCCATGGTGCCGATGATCCGTTATTCGACGGTTTCCGGCATTCCGCTGCCCGACCTCATCAAGATGGGCTGGACCTCGAAGGAAAAGCTCGACCAGATCGTGCAGCGCACCCGTGATGGCGGCGCCGAGATCGTCGGCCTGCTCAAGACCGGCTCGGCCTACTATGCGCCGGCCGCCTCGGCGATCCAGATGGCTGAAGCCTATCTCAAGGACAAGAAGCGCGTGCTGCCGTGCGCCGCGTATCTCTCCGGCCAGTATGGCGTCAAGAACACCTATGTCGGCGTTCCCGTGGTGATCGGCGCCGGCGGCGTCGAACGCATCATCGAGATCGACCTCAACAAGAGCGAGCAGAAGATGTTCGACAGTTCGGTGGCGACGGTGCAGGGCCTGACCGAGGCCTGCGTCAAGATCGCGCCGCAGCTGGCCTCGAAGTGAACCGGAGCAAATCCAGATGAACATCCATGAGTATCAGGGCAAGGCGCTGCTGAAGTCTTTCGGCGCGCCGGTGGCCGAAGGCGTGCCGGTGTTCAAGGCGAGCGAGGCGGAAGCCGCGGCACAAGCGCTGCCCGGCCCGCTCTATGTTGTGAAGAGCCAGATCCATGCCGGTGGCCGCGGCAAGGGCAAATTCAAGGAGCTTGGCCCGGACGCCAAGGGCGGTGTGCGGCTGGCCAAGTCGGTGGCCGATGTTGTCGCCAACGCCAACGAGATGCTTGGCAACACGCTGGTGACCAAGCAGACCGGCCCGGCCGGCAAGCAGGTCAACCGCCTCTACATCGAGGACGGTGCCGACATCGAACGCGAGCTCTATCTGTCGATCCTGGTCGATCGCTCGGTCGGCCGTGTTGCCTTCGTCGTCTCGACCGAGGGCGGTATGGATATCGAGGCGGTCGCTCATGACACGCCAGAAAAGATCATCACCGTCGCCATTGATCCGGAAAAGGGCGTCACCGCAGCCGATCTGAAGGCGCTCAACGGCGCTCTGAAGCTCGACGGCAATGCCGCCAAGGACGGCGATGCGCTGTTCCCGATTCTCTACAAGGCGTTCGTCGAGAAGGACATGAGCCTGCTCGAGGTCAACCCGCTAATCGTCATGAAGAACGGCCGGCTGCGCGTGCTCGACGCAAAAGTGTCGTTCGATAACAACGCGCTGTTCCGCCACCCCGACGTGCTCGAACTGCGCGACACCACCGAAGAGGACGAGAAGGAGATCGAGGCGTCGAAATACGACCTCGCCTATGTCGCGCTCGACGGCAATATCGGCTGCATGGTCAACGGCGCCGGCCTTGCCATGGCGACGATGGACATCATCAAGCTCTATGGCGCCGAACCCGCCAACTTTCTCGATGTCGGCGGTGGCGCGTCGAAGGAGAAGGTGACGGCCGCGTTCAAGATCATCACCAAGGATCCGGCGGTCAAGGGCATCCTGATCAACATTTTTGGCGGCATCATGAAGTGCGACATCATTGCCGAGGGCGTCATTGCCGCGGTCAAGGAAGTCGGTCTGAAAGTGCCGCTGGTGGTGCGCCTGGAAGGCACCAATGCCGAGCTCGGCAAGAAGATCATCAACGATAGCGGCCTCAACGTGGTGTCGGCCGATGATCTCGACGACGCGGCCAAGAAGATCGTGGCGGCGGTGAAGGGCTGATCTGGTGCCTCCGCACAAGATAAACCTGGTCGAGGCGGCGGATCAGAAGATCAAGAAGGTCTTCGATCCGCATATCGCCGGCGACGTCAACGATTCTCAGGTCAAGATCGCCAAGTTCGGCGACGTCTTCGACTGGCATGCGCATGACAATGAGGACGAAGCCTTCCTCGTGCTGCGCGGGCGCATCGCCATCGATTTTCGCGACGGCACGGTGGAACTCTCGAGCGGCGAGTTCATCGTCGTGCCGCGCGCCGTCGAGCATCGGCCGCGCTCGCTCAGCGAAGAGCCTGTCGTGCTGATGTTCGAGCCGGCGACGACGCTCAACACCGGCAACGCCAAGAGCGACCTCACCGTCGCCGATCTGAAGCGGCTCTGACCATGACCGCACAGCCTTCCTCGATCAACGGCTTTTAGAAAAGGGCTCACATGTCCATCCTCGTCGACAAGAACACCAAGGTGCTGGTGCAGGGCCTGACAGGCAAGACCGGCACGTTCCACACCGAGCAGGCGCTGGCCTATCACGGCACGAAAATGGTCGGCGGCATCCACCCGAAGAAGGGTGGCGAGACGTGGGCCGGCTCGAAGGGCGAGAGCCTGCCGATCTTCGCCACCGTCGCCGAGGGCAAGGAAAAAACCGGCGCCAACGCTTCGGTCGTCTATGTGCCGCCGGCGGGTGCCGCCGAAGCCATCCTCGAAGCGATCGAGGCCGAGATCCCGCTAATCATCTGCATCACCGAAGGCATACCGGTGATGGACATGATCAAGGTCAAGGCGCGGCTCGACCGCTCGACCTCGCGGCTGATCGGCCCTAACTGCCCGGGCGTGCTCACCCCCAATGAATGCAAGATCGGCATCATGCCCGGAAACATCTTCCGCAAGGGTTCGGTCGGCGTTGTTTCGCGCTCGGGAACACTTACCTATGAGGCCGTGTTCCAGACCACCAATGTCGGCCTCGGCCAGACCACCGCCGTCGGAATTGGCGGCGACCCCGTCAAAGGCACCGAGTTCATCGACGTGCTCGAGATGTTCCTCGCCGATGACGAGACCAAGTCGATCATCATGATCGGCGAGATCGGCGGTTCGGCCGAGGAAGACGCCGCGCAGTTCCTCAAGGACGAAGCCAAGCGTGGCCGCAAGAAGCCGATGGCCGGCTTCATCGCCGGGCGCACAGCGCCGGCCGGCCGTACCATGGGTCATGCGGGCGCGGTGATTTCGGGCGGCAAGGGCGGCGCGGAAGACAAGATCGCGGCGATGGAATCGGCTGGAATCAAGGTATCGCCCTCGCCGGCAAGGCTGGGCACGACCTTGGTCGAGGCGATCAAGGGTTAAAGTGAGTAGCGAGTAATGAATAGCGAATAGGGAAAAAAGAGTAGCGGCGCGACCACAGGGAAAATTCCTATTCGCTACTCACTATTCGCTCTGACAAGGAGACGGAGCCAGGCTCCGCGGACAAAAATGGCAAGACAAGATCAGGCCAACGACCAGTTTTCGCTCACCTCTTTCCTTTATGGCGGCAACGCCGATTACATCGATGCGCTCTACGCCGCCTATGAGGACGATCCAGCCTCGGTCAATCCCGAATGGCAGGAGTTCTTCGCCGGGCTGAAGGACGACGCCGGCGATGTGCGCAAGAACGCCAAGGGCGCCTCCTGGGCGAAGCCCTCCTGGCCGCTGCAGGCCAATGGCGAACTGGTGTCGGCGCTCGACGGCAATTGGGGCATCGTCGAGAAGCATCTGGAAAAGAAGGTCAAGGACAAGGCGGTTACCAACGGCATCGTCCTCTCCGATGCCGACGTGCACCAGGCGACGCGCGATTCCGTGCGCGCCATCATGATGATCCGCGCCTACCGCATGCGCGGCCATCTGCACGCCAATCTCGACCCGCTCGGCATCGCCAAGCCGCTCGAGGACTACAACGAGCTGTCGCCGGAAAACTACGGCTTCACCGAAGCCGATTACGACCGGCCGATCTTCCTCGACAATGTGCTCGGACTCGAATTCGGCAGCATCCGGCAGATGCTGGAAATCCTGACGCGCACCTATTGCTCGACGCTCGGCGTCGAGTTCATGCATATTTCCGATCCCGAGGAAAAGGCCTGGATCCAGGCGCGCATCGAGGGCGCCGACAAGGAGATCACCTTCACCGCCACCGGCAAGAAGGCGATCCTGCAGAAGCTGGTCGAGGCCGAAGGCTTCGAGCAGTTCATCGACGTCAAGTACAAGGGCACCAAGCGCTTCGGCCTCGATGGCAGTGAAGCGCTGATCCCGGCGCTGGAGCAGATCGTCAAGCGCGGCGGCCAGCTCGGCATGAAGGAGATCGTGCTGGGCATGGCGCATCGCGGCCGGCTGAACGTGCTCTCCCAGGTGATGGCCAAGCCGCACCGCGCCATCTTCCATGAGTTCAAGGGCGGCTCTGCCGCACCCGACGAGGTCGAGGGCTCGGGCGACGTCAAGTACCATCTCGGCGCCTCGTCGGACCGCGAATTCGACGGCAACAAGGTGCATCTGTCCTTGACCGCAAATCCCTCGCATCTGGAAATCGTCGATCCGGTGGTGATGGGCAAGGCGCGCGCCAAGCAGGATTATCTGTTCGGCCGCAGCCGCGAGGAAATCGTGCCGCTGGAAGAGCGCGCCAAGGTGCTGCCGCTGCTGCTGCACGGCGATGCCGCCTTTGCCGGCCAGGGCGTGATTGCCGAGATCCTCGGCCTGTCGGGCCTGCGCGGCCACCGCGTCGCCGGCACGCTGCATTTCATCATCAACAACCAGATCGGCTTCACCACCAATCCGCGCTTCTCGCGCTCGTCGCCATATCCGTCCGACGTCGCCAAGATGATCGAGGCGCCGATCTTCCACGTCAATGGCGACGACCCGGAAGCCGTGGTGCACGCCACCAAGGTGGCGATCGAATTCCGCATGAAGTTCCACAAGCCTGTTGTGGTCGACATGTTCTGCTACCGCCGCTTCGGCCACAATGAGGGCGACGAACCAGCCTTCACCCAGCCGATCATGTATCGCAACATCCGCACCCACAAGACGACGGTGCAGATCTATGCCGACCGCCTGATTGCCGAAGGCCACATCACCCAGGCCGAGTTCGACCAGATGAAGGCCGACTGGCGCGCGCATCTCGAATCCGAATGGGAAGTCGGCCAGCACTACAAGCCCAACAAGGCCGACTGGCTCGACGGCGCCTGGTCTGGCCTGCGCACGGCCGACAACCAGGACGAACAGCGGCGCGGCAAGACCGCCGTGCCGGTCAAGACGCTGAAGGAAATCGGCAAGAAGCTGACCGAGGTGCCGAAGGATTTCGAGGCGCACAAGACGATCATCCGCTTCCTCGAGAACCGCCGCCAGGCGATCGAGTCGGGCGAAGGCATCGACTGGTCGACGGCCGAGGCGCTGGCCTTCGGCGCCATCCTGCTCGACGGCAATCCGATCCGCCTGTCGGGGCAGGATTCCGAACGCGGCACCTTCTCGCAGCGCCATTCCGTGCTCTACGACCAGCGCGACGAGACCCGCTACATCCCGCTCAACAATCTCTCGGCCGCTCAGGCCGGCTATGAAGTCATCAACTCGATGCTGTCGGAAGAGGCGGTGCTCGGCTTCGAGTATGGCTACAGCCTGGCCGAGCCGAAGGCACTGACACTGTGGGAAGCGCAGTTCGGCGACTTCGCCAACGGCGCCCAGGTGGTGTTCGACCAGTTCATCTCCAGCGGAGAACGCAAGTGGCTCAGAATGTCGGGCCTCGTCTGTCTCTTGCCGCATGGCTATGAAGGCCAGGGTCCGGAACATTCCTCGGCCCGGCTCGAACGCTTCCTGCAGCTTTGCGCCGAAGACAACATGCAAGTGGCCAACTGCACGACGCCGGCCAACTACTTCCACATCCTGCGCCGGCAGCTGAAGCGAGACTTCCGCAAGCCGCTGATCCTGATGACGCCGAAGTCGTTGCTGCGCCACAAGCGGGCGGTGTCGACGCTGCCGGAAATTTCGGGCGAAAGCTCGTTCCACCGTCTGCTGTGGGACGACGCCCAGCTGCTCCCCAACCAGGCGATCAAGCTCACCAAGGATTCAAAGATCCGCCGCGTCGTGCTGTGCTCGGGCAAGGTCTATTACGACCTTTACGAGGAGCGCGAGAAGCGCGGCATCAACGACATCTATCTGCTGCGCGTCGAACAGCTCTATCCGTTCCCGGCCAAGGCGCTGATCACCGAACTGTCGCGCTTCCGCAATGCCGAGATGGTCTGGTGCCAGGAGGAGCCCAAGAACATGGGCGCCTGGTCGTTCATCGACCCCTATCTGGAATGGGTGCTGGCGCATATCGACGCCAAGCATCAGCGGGTGCGCTACACTGGCCGTCCGGCGGCCGCCTCGCCGGCGACCGGACTGATGTCGAAGCATCTCGCCCAACTCGCCGCCTTGCTTGAAGACGCGCTTGGTGAATAGAACAGAACTCGGCTGACAAAACAGAACCGACAAGAAACGGACAGGCACAATGGCTACCGAAATCCGCGTTCCCACTCTCGGCGAATCCGTCACCGAAGCGACCATCGGCAAATGGTTCAAGAAGGTTGGCGACGCGATCGCCGCCGACGAGCCACTGGTCGAACTCGAGACCGACAAGGTGACGGTTGAAGTGCCCGCCGCCGCCGCGGGTATCCTTTCGGAGATCGCGGTCAAGGAAGGCGAGACTGTCGGCGTCGGCGCTTTGCTGGGGTCGATTTCGGCAGGTGGCGCGGCCGCCGCTCCCGCGACCAAGCCGCAAGCGGTATCGCAGGCCTCGTCGCCGGATGCGGCATCGACCGGCAAGCAGGCCGCGGCCGAGACCGCCAAGATTGCCGGCGACGCCGGCGCGGTCGAGCCGCGCAGCATGCCGCCGGCGCCAGCCGCGGCCAAGCTGATCGCCGAAAGCAATCTCTCGGTCGACCAGGTTTCCGGTTCCGGCAAGCGCGGCCAGGTGCTGAAGGGCGACGTGCTCGACGCCATCTCCAAGGGCGCGCCGTCGCAGCCGGCCGAGACGCCCAAAGCCGCGCCGGCACCTGCATCGGTTGCCGTCCGCGCACCGTCCTCGGGCGACGATGCGTCGCGCGAGGAGCGCGTGCGCATGACCAAATTGCGACAGACCATCGCGCGCCGCCTCAAGGAAGCGCAGTCGACCGCCGCCATGCTGACCACTTTCAACGAGGTCGACATGTCAGCGGTGATGGCGCTGCGGACCAAGTACAAGGACGTGTTCGAGAAGAAGCACGGCGTGAAGCTCGGCTTCATGGGCTTCTTCACCAAGGCCGTCACCCACGCGTTGAAGGAAATCCCCTCGGTCAATGCCGAGATCGACGGCACCGACATCATCTTCAAGAACTACGCCCATATCGGCGTCGCCGTCGGTACCGAAAAGGGCCTCGTCGTGCCGGTCGTGCGCGATGCCGACCAGATGTCGATCGCCGAGATCGAGAAGGACATCGGCCGGCTGGGCATCGCCGCGCGTGACGGCAAGCTGTCGGTCGCCGACATGCAGGGCGGGACGTTCACGATTTCCAACGGCGGCGTTTACGGCTCGCTGATGTCGACGCCGATCCTCAATGCGCCGCAGTCGGGCATTCTGGGCATGCACAAGATCCAGGACCGGCCTGTGGTGGTCGGCGGGCAGATCGTGATCCGGCCGATGATGTATCTGGCGCTCAGCTACGATCACCGCATCGTCGACGGCAAGGAAGCGGTGACCTTCCTGGTCCGCGTCAAGGAAAGCCTGGAGGATCCGGAGCGGCTGGTGCTCGATCTCTAAGGTTGGTGCTGATCCGGCTGTTGGAATGCGTGCCGGAAGAAGGGATCTGTGCGGCAGGATGACGACCCGTTCCCTTGGCTTTTCCAGGCTGCTTTCGACGGCATCGATCGTTGTTGGCGCGATGCTGGCCGCGACCGGCGCCTTTGCTGCCTGCCCGATCGAGCTTGCCGTCTATGGCGACGCCCAGAGCGGCAGCGAGATCGATTTCACGCCGACCGGCACCTCGGCGACCGTCACCAACACCTTCCGCATGATCCTCGACAACAATGTGGTGCTGAACGGCATCGTCATGTGGAACGAGGGCGTGTCGCGGCCGAACGGCGCGCTGATGTCCAAATGCCCCGAGGGCGACGTCACCGGCGAGGAGCTTGCCGCCTGTACGCCCTGGCACGGCGTCATCTACACGTCGGATGACAAGGGCAACATCGGGCTGCTGCCGGCCGAAGGCGTCGAGGCGCCGAAGATGCTGATCCTGCCGGACCTCGGCCCGTCGCTGCGGCAGTCCAGCGCCTATGGCGGCATCGGATTTTCGAAAGTGCCGTGGGATGTGTTTGCCTTGAAGGGATGCCAGGAATGAGCGGGACCCAAAAGGTGTTGCTGGTCACCGGCGGCAGCCGCGGCATCGGCGCCGCGATCTGCCGGCTCGGGTCGAAGGCAGGCTATCGCGTCGCGGTAAACTACGCTTCGAACCAGGACGCCGCCAATGCACTGGTCGCCGAGATCAAGGCCGCCGGGGGCGAGGCCTTTGCCGTCAAGGGCGATGTCGGCGCTGAGTCCGATGTCGTGGCCATGTTCGAGGCTGTCGACAGCGCCTATGGCCGGCTCGACGCCTTCGTCAACAATGCCGGCATCGTCGACGTCAAGGCGCGCGTCGACGAAATGGATGTCGCGCGGCTGGAGCGCATGATGCGCATCAATGTGGTCGGCTCGTTCCTCTGCGCCCGTGAGGCGGTGAAGCGCATGTCGACCCGTTATGGCGGGTCGGGCGGATCGATCGTCAACATCTCGTCGGCGGCAGCGACATTGGGCTCGCCGGGCGAGTATGTCGACTATGCCGCCTCCAAGGGCGCCATCGATACGTTCACCATCGGGCTCGCCCGCGAGGTGGCGCTGGAAGGCATCCGCGTCAATGCGGTGCGGCCAGGCATCATCGACACGGACATCCACGCCTCCGGCGGGCAGCCGGAGCGGGTAGAGCGGTTTCGCGACCTGCTGCCGATGAAAAGAGCGGGCAAGGCTGATGAAGTCGCGGGCGCGGTTCTCTATCTTCTCTCCGACGCCGCGTCCTATACGACGGGCGCGATCCTGAATGTAAGCGGCGGCCGCTGAGCCCCAATCAAGAAGGACAGTATCATGGCTTATGACGTCGTTATCATCGGATCGGGACCGGGCGGCTATGTTTGCGCCATCAAGGCAGCGCAACTCGGGCTAAAGGTTGCGGTGGTCGAGAAGAACGCGACCTTCGGCGGCACCTGCCTGAATATCGGCTGTATCCCGTCCAAGGCACTGCTCCATGCCTCCGAGATGTTCGCCGAGGCAAGCCATTCCTTCGACACACTCGGCGTCGAGATATCGGCACCGAAGCTGAACCTGAAGAAGATGATGGCGCATAAGGATGCGACGGTGTCGTCGAACGTCAACGGCGTCGCCTTCCTGTTCAAGAAGAACAAGATCGACGCGTTCCGCGGCGCCGGCAAGGTGATCGCCGCCGGCAAGGTCTCGGTGACCGGCGAGGACGGCAAGGTCGAGGAGATCGAGACCAAGAACATCGTCATCGCCACCGGCTCGGATGTCGCCGGCATTCCCGGCGTCAAGGTCGATATCGACGAGAAGGTGATCGTGTCGTCGACCGGCGCATTGTCGCTGGACAAGGTGCCTGGCCACCTGGTGGTGGTCGGCGGCGGTGTCATCGGGCTTGAACTCGGCTCGGTGTGGGCGCGGCTCGGCGCCAAGGTCACCGTGGTCGAGTTCCTCGACACCATCCTGGGCGGCATGGACGGCGAGGTCTCCAAGCAGTTCCAGCGGCTTTTGGGCAAACAGGGTTTCGAGTTCAAGCTCGGTGCCAAGGTCACCGGCGTCGCCAAGGCCAAGAAAGGTGCCGCCGTCACCTTCGAACCGGTCAAGGGCGGTGCCGCCGAAACGATCGAGGCCGATGCCGTGCTGATCGCGACCGGCCGCCGCGCCTATGCGGACAGTCTTGGCCTGAAGGAAGCCGGCGTCGAGGTCGACGAGCGCGGCCGGGTGAAGACCGACGGTCATCTCAGGACCAACGTCCCCGGCATCTTTGCCATCGGCGATGTCATCGCCGGGCCGATGCTGGCGCACAAGGCCGAGGACGAGGGCGTGGCGGTGGCGGAAACCATTGCCGGCCAGGCCGGCCATGTGAACTATGACGTCATTCCCAGCGTCGTCTACACCAGCCCGGAAATCGCCTCGGTGGGCAAGACCGAGGAAGAGCTGAAGAAGGCCGGCATCGACTACAAGGCGGGAAAGTTCCCGTTCAGCGCCAATGGCCGGGCGCGCGCCATGCTGCACACCGACGGCTTTGTGAAGATCCTCGCCGACAAGACGAGCGACCGCGTGCTCGGCGTGCATATCGTCGGCTTCGGTGCCGGCGAGATGATCCACGAGGCGGCGGTGCTGATGGAGTTCGGCGGTTCGTCCGAGGATCTCGCCCGCACCTGCCACGCGCATCCGACGATGTCGGAAGCGGTGAAGGAGGCGGCGCTGGCGACGTTCTTCAAGCCAATCCACATCTAAAGCCCTTTCATAAACTCCGGCGGCCATCTGGCGAGGTTTTGCCCGCTTTCACAGCGCCGCGCGTCTCTCTTGGACGCGCAAAGGACGCTGTGACACTTTTTGATTGGCGCATGATCCTTTCCGAAAATCGGACTGATTTTCGGGGTCATGCGCGGCTCACGGACCCAAATGTCCGCTGCGCTCCGGTTCTCGAAAACCACACCAGCTGACTCACCGGAGCGAGTTTCTGGAAGGCCTTTCAGGGGACATTGCCCAAAACAAAACGGCCCGCTTTTCGGCGGGCCGTTCGTATTTGATATCGAGCCGATCAGTTGGCCGGTGCGGGTGCCGGCGCAGGGGCCGGTGCGGGCGCAGGTGCAGGGGCCGGTGCGGGCGCAGGTGCAGGGGCCGGTGCGGGCGCGGGCGCGGGCGCCGGTTCTGCAGGTGCAGGTTCGGCGGGTTTCATCGGTTCTGCCGGTGCGGGCGCGGGGGCCGGTGTGCTGGCCGCCGGCGGCTCGGCAGGTGCCGGATGCTCACCACTTCTTCCAAAAACATAATACGCGACAACCGCCAGAATAACGACGACCAGTGCAATCAGCCAGCCACTACCGCCGCCGCCACTCTGCTTGATGGTGGTGTTGGTGGTGTTGGGATTGAACGGATCGTTTGGATTCGGTGCGTTCGCCATAAAAGTGTCCTCCGTGGATGAAAAATATCAATCAACACCATTCAACGCGCAATCATTGAACTGGTTTCACGCTAGGGTTGGAAAACGCCAAAAACAAGGAAAATCCTGCCTTTCCGTAGCCGGAATGGCGTCGTTTCGCCATGCAGCGCGCCAGATGCGCGCCTGCTATGCCGATTCAGAGGATTTTGCCGTTATGAACTCCACAGCGCAGATTGTCCCCAACCCTCACGACGCTCTTGCCGGCGCCCAGTTCGCCGACAGCTATGTGCTGGTCACCGAAGGTCTTTCGTTGACCGCACTCGGCGCGGCAGAACGGGCTTTGGGGCGAACGCCGCGCTGGGTCGGCAGGCTCGTGGCGCTGCCAACCTTGCCGTCAGGCCATTCCGGCTGAAGACGGGCCTGGAACCTGCGGTGTTGCCGGCTGGACGGTTCGGGATATTTCCGCTCATCAGCCAGTTTCCCGGCAAGGTCGTGCTTGGCCTCGATGACCGGCATCTCGATTTCCGGGTCTTGGTCGAAGTCAGGGATCTCGGCATGGGCCGGCAGGAAGTGGCCGCGTCGACGATCGTAAAAACGCACAATTGGCTCGGACGCGCCTATCTCGCGATCGTCATACCGTTTCACCGGATCGTCGTTCCGGCGATGCTGGCTCAGATCCTGGCGAAGTAAGCTGAAGTAGCTAAAGCCCAACAGGCGTGACGGTGTAACCTGCCTTGCGAAAATCCTCGACCAGGCCTTCGGGGCCGGGAAGGTGGAGGGCGCCGACCGCCATGAAGGCATTGCCCCTGGCAAGGATCGGCCCGGCATGCTCAACCATCACCTTGTTGCGGCTGGTGATCATGGTTTCCTCGAACGCCGCATAGCCCGCGGGGTCGTCCTGCCCTTCCGGCATAGCCGCACGAAACAGCGGCCAGAACATGCCGGTGTCGCCGCGCTGGTAGAGTACGATCATGGTTTCGTTGATGTCGTTGACCTTGTCGCCGAGCTTCAGCGTGTCGACGAGGCCCTTCATGTGAAAGGCCAGCGGCAGCGAGGCCATCGCGCGCAGCTGGCTTTCGGCCGTCTCCAATCCTTCTACCGGCTTGCCGGCAGCCTTTGCACCCTCCGCCAGCTTGACGTCGAGCACTGGTGCGCCACCGGACTGACGGGCCAGTTCGCAGGCCGGCAGTGCCATCATGGCCGACAGCATCCACGGCTTCATCTTGGCAACGGTCGCCGGCGGGATGCCGCGCGCGTCGAGCGCTGAGTTCATGGCCGCCGCATCGTCGGGCGACAGCAACGACGCCAGCGTCGTGCTATCGGTGAACATCATCAGGTCCGGCTCCTTGAGCATCGCGACCATCATCTTCTGCTTGTCGAGCACGTCGGTGGTTTCGATGACAATGGTGCCGGCAGCGTCATAGGCCTTCTGCGCGTCCGGCGGCAGCGTGGTGACGCGCGGGTCGGTCATGTGCATGGTGCCGAACAGGAAGGATGGCTTTTCGCCTGGCTTTTCCAGCTTCCACAACAGGCCCTTGCCGTTCGGTGTTGCGGCCGCTTCCGTCTCGATCTTGCGGTAGGCCGCCGGGTCGTCCTTCTGCAAGGCTGACAGCATGTCGGCGCCGGTGCAGGTCGGGATTTCGGCATGCGCCCTGCCGGCCGCGAACAGCAAGACGGCGAGGAACGACAGGAAAAACAGGACGTTGAGCGCAACAAGCAGCTTCAGCGATACGGACGCTGCGCGGTCGGCGATGGCAATGATGCGCTTCATGACCCTTTCTTAGGACCGAAAAGCGGCAAAACGGTTAACCGGCACTGCGAAATTGAAGGCTTCATGCCCGCGGATGGGCGGATTCGTAGATTTCGAGCAGCCTCGCGGTGTCGACGCCGGTGTAGATCTGGGTCGTCGACAGGCTGGCATGGCCGAGCAGCTCCTGGATGGTGCGCAAATCGCCGCCGCGGCCGAGCAGATGCGTGGCGAAGGAATGGCGCAACGCATGCGGCGTCGCGGTATCGGGCAGGTTGAGCGCCGAGCGCAGCTTGGCCATGTCGCGCTGGACGATGGCCGGGTTGAGCGGGCCGCCGCGCGCGCCACGAAACAACAGGCCCTTCGGCTCGAGATGATAGGGGCAGAGCCGGCGGTATTCGGCAATTGCCCGCAGCGCCACTGGCAGCACCGGCACCAGCCGCGTCTTGCCGCCCTTGCCGGTGACGCGTAGCACGGTATCGGCCGCCGATGCCAGATCGGCGCCGGCCAGACCAAGTGCTTCGGAAATGCGCAGG
The DNA here is from genome assembly GCF_001425625.1 of Mesorhizobium sp. Root102. Classification (GTDB taxonomy): domain Bacteria; phylum Pseudomonadota; class Alphaproteobacteria; order Rhizobiales; family Rhizobiaceae; genus Mesorhizobium. Next base: position 228,141 of record NZ_LMCP01000012.1, read on the forward strand.
CCCGATCCGTAGAGCAGCGTCAGCACGGCGGCGTTGCGGGCCGCGATCCAGGGTTCTTCCGCCAGTTGGCCCTCGATCGAAACGACATGTTTTGCATCGCTCGCCGTCAGCGGCTTGGGCAGCGATTTGGGCTGGCGCGGCGCGCGAAGGGCTGCCGCACCCGCCGCATTGGCAAGGCCGCGCCGCTCGAGGAAACGCAGCAGCGAGCGGATGCCGGCCAGGCCGCGGCCGAGCGTGCGGGCGCCGGCACCGTCGTTGCGCCGCGCCGCGAGGAAGCCGCGCAGGTCGGCCGGGCGCAGATTGGCGATGTCCGAAATGCCGGGCGAGCCGCCGCAATGGCCGGTGAGGAAATGCAGGAACTGGCGCGTGTCCCGCTCGTAGGCCTCGACGGTTTCCGGCGACAGCCGGCGCTCGCGGGCGAGCATCTTCAGCCAGCTTTCGCGTGCCGCCTGCAGATCGGGTTTGGCCGGGATGAGGAATTCCTGCATGGCGTGCCTCCGATCTTCGTTTCCTGCATGCCCGGCCATTTTCCGGCAGCCGGGTTAGGAAGCGGTGAAGAGCGCGTCATTGAAATGACAATCGGGGAGCGTTAGAGCAAAGCCAAAGGATGTCCCGCCATGAGCAAGCCCCAGAACCCTGTCCAGATGGCCGTGATCGGCGCCGCCCATGGCATCAAGGGCGAATTGCGGGTGAAGACCTTCACCGGTGAGCCGCTGGCGCTGGCCGATTACGGCCCGCTCTACGCCAGGGACGGCCGCGCCTTCCAGATCATCGACATCAGGCCGGCCAACACCGTCGTCGTGGTCCGCTTCAAGGGCGTTGCCGACCGCAACGCCGCCGAGGCGCTGGCCGGCACGGAGCTGTTCGTCGACCGTTCGATGCTGCCGGACGACGGCGAGGAGGATGAATTCTATCATGCCGACCTCGTCGGTCTCGAAGTCCGGGACGACACGGGTGCTGCGCTCGGCAAGGTCGTCGCGGTGCACAATTTCGGCGGCGGCGACATTCTCGACGTGACATTGGGTGGGCGCAAGGGCGTGCTGATCCCGTTCACACAGGCCGCGGTGCCACAAGTGTCGATCGCCGAAGGCTTCGTACGTGTCGACCCGGCGGCGGCCGGGCTGGTCGAAGACGAGGACGGCGATGGCCCGCGCGAGGAAGACTTCGACCCGAAGGGCAGGCCGCGCGGACCGAGCGATGCCGGGGGCAACCGGTGACGTTCAAGGCCTCGGTGCTGACGCTTTACCCGGAAATGTTTCCCGGCGCGCTCGGCCTGTCGTTGGCCGGGCGGGCGCTCGAGGCCGGCACGTGGTCACTGGAGGCGATCCAGATCCGTGACTTCGCCACTGACCGCCATCGCACCGTCGACGACACGCCGGCCGGCGGCGGCGCCGGTATGGTGATGCGCGCCGATGTTCTGGCGAAAGCCATAGACCATGCTTCGCCGGAGGGCGATGTGAGGCCTCGGCTGCTGATGAGCCCGCGCGGCAAACCGCTGACCCAGGCGCGTGTGCGGGAACTGGCCGCCGGGCCGGGCGCTGTCATCCTGTGCGGCCGCTTCGAAGGCGTCGACCAGCGGGTGATCGAGGCGCGGGGATTGGAGGAAGTCTCCATCGGCGATTTCGTCCTCTCAGGTGGTGAGCCGGCGGCGCTTGTGCTGCTCGACGCGGTGGTGCGGCTGTTGCCCGGCGTGATGGGCAACGCGGTGTCGGGCGAGGAAGAGAGTTTCGAAAACGGCCTGCTCGAACATCCGCACTATACGCGGCCGCAGGAATTCGAGGGGCGCGAGATTCCCGAGGTGCTGATTTCCGGCAATCACAAGAAGATCGCTGCATGGCGGCGGGCGGAGTCAGAAAGACTGACAGCCGAGAGGCGTCCGGACCTGCTAGCCGCTGCTCAGCCCTTGGCAAAATAGTAGAAGGCGAGGAACAGGCCGACGGCAACGACAAAGCCGCGCACCGCGTTTTGCGGCACGCGCTTGGCGATCCAGACGCCGGCATAGCCGCCCAGCGCGCCGCCCGGGATCATGATGATCGCCTGTGGCCAGGCGACGACGCCACCCGAGACGAAGACGACGATCGCGACAGCGGCGATGACCATGGCCAGCATGTTCTTCAAAGCGTTCAGCCGGTGGTAGTCGCCGGCTTGCGTGAGGCCGAGCGTCGCCAGCATCATCACCCCCATGCCGGCACCGAAGAAGCCGCCATAGATGGCGGTGACGAACTGCGCGAGCGAACCGGCGAGTGAGCCGACGGAAGCTTCGTGTCCCGGTTTTGGCGCCGGCTTCAGCCAGGGGCCGGCGGCAAACAGCGCTGTCGCGGCCAGCAACAGCCACGGCACCAGGGCGCGAAACGACGGATTGTCGAGCGCCAGCAGGATCAGCGCACCGGCCAGCGCGCCTGCCGCCGAGATCAGGCACAGCAGCAGCGCGCCGCGCCAGAAATGCCTGATGTCGGCCGAGTAGGCGAGCGTCGAGGTTATGTAGCCTGGAAATTGCGTCACCGAGGAGGTGGCGTTGGCGACGATCGGCGGCAGGCCGACCAGCGTCATGGCGCCGAAGGTGATGAAGGTACCGCCACCGGCGACCGCATTGGCGGCGCCTGACAGAAAGCCCGCCAGAAACAGCAGGATGGCATCGAAGACAGACATGGGATGTGGCCGCTCAAAACTGTGTTATATCAGGCTTAGGAAGCCTGCAGGACCGACGCAACCCGGCACGGCAGGATTACGATGGTGCCATGCAAGCAGAAAATGCGCGGCCAAGGCGTGACAAAGCGGCGAAATAGCTGTATGTGCCCGCCCGTACCGGCCAGAAAGAATCTGCCGGACCCGTCAACAATGACGGTGTAGTCGCCCCTGCCCGATGTTTCAAAGACAAATGTCTCAGAGACAAAGGGCATAGTCGAGCGGTCATTGGAACTGCAAGGCGAGTGTCGGACGCTCTGACTGTCGGAAGAACAAGAAGTGGATTTTTGAGATGGATATCCTCCGTCAGCTCGAGGCCGAACAGGCCGCCAAGATCGAAGCCAAGCGCAAGCTTCCTGAATTCCAGCCCGGCGACACCGTGCGCGTCATGGTCCGCGTGACCGAAGGCACCCGCACCCGCGTCCAGGCTTATGAGGGCGTCGTCATCGCCCGCGCCGGCGCCGGCTTCCAGGAGAACTTCACCGTTCGCAAGATTTCCTACGGCGAAGGCGTCGAGCGCGTGTTCCCGGTCTATTCGCCGATGGTCGAAGGCGTCGAGATCGTTCGCCGCGGCAAGGTGCGCCGCGCCAAGCTCTACTATCTGCGCGATCGTCGCGGCAAGTCGGCCCGTATTTCGGAAAACACCGGCGTGCGCGCCCGCAAGCTGAACGACGAGGAGCGCGATGCGCTGAACGCCGAGAAGGCCCGCATCGAGGCCGAGAAGGTGGCAGCCGCCGAGGCTCTGGCCGCCGAGAAGGCCGCCCAGGACGCCGCCGAGAAGAAGGCCGCCGCCGAGGCAGCCGAAGCCGCCAAGGCAGCGGAAGCAGCCACCGCCGAATAAGGTTTTCGACCAGCATGTTCAAAAAGGCGGCTTCGGCCGCCTTTTTTCGTTTCCGGAAAAGGCTTGGGAAGGAAATCTGAATTGACTCGATTTGCATCGTGTACTAAAAAATCGTGAACGATTTAAATGGAGAAGCGAGATGCCTGCATTGTATTCCACCCAAGCCCGCGCCGTCGGCGGCCGCGCCGGCCATGTCCAGAGTGATGATGGCCTGCTCAGCCTCGACCTTGCCATGCCGAAGGAACTGGGCGGCAAGGGTGGCGCCACCAATCCCGAGCAGCTGTTCGCCGCCGGTTATGCCGCCTGTTTCGAAAGCGCCATGCGTTTCATCGCCGGCAAGCAGAAACTGCCGCTGCAGGATGCTTCGGTGACGGCCAATGTCAGCCTGCACAGCATTGCGCAGGGCGGATTTGTGCTTGGCGTTTCCCTGGCGGCAGAAACGAAAGGTCTTGATCAGGCGGCGACGGAAGCGCTTTTATCGGCGGCGCACCAGATTTGCCCCTATTCCAACGCCATCAAGGGCAACATCGAAGTGACGCTATCGGCCAGGGCACTTCCGGCAAAGGCAGCATGACCACGAAGCAGACAAGCGATGTCATCGACGTCCCGGCGGGTTTCGCCGGGATACCGAAGCTCGACCAGCATCTGTGCTTCGCGCTCTATTCGGCAAGCGGGCTGATGACACGGCTCTATCGACCGCTGCTCGAGCCGCTCGGCCTGACCTATCCGCAATATCTGACCATGCTGGCGCTGTGGGAGCATGCGCCGCGCACCGTCGGCGAACTCGGCGATGCGCTGGGGCTCGATTCGGCAACGCTGACGCCATTGCTGAAGCGCCTGGAAGGCAATGGCCTGGTGACGCGCCGGCGTGACGCCGCCGACGAACGCCGGGTGCTGGTCGAACCGACACAGCAGGGCCGGGCGCTACGCGAGGGCGCCAAGGCGGTGTCGGCCGCGATGCGCTGCCACTCGCCGCTCGATGGCGACGAGTTGAAATCCCTGCATCACACCTTGACCCGGCTGATCGATGGCTTGCGTGAAGCCAGCGCCGCGGCGCCGGACCGAGATTGACGGCGGATCGCAAGGATCGTCCTGGAATCCCGGAATTGGCGGCACAGGAATCCGTTTTCGCATGCGCTGACGCAGCGGACCGTCTTGCATGACGCTTGCGGAAAGCTAAAGTCGGCGCCGGATTTTCCTGCAAGCCCGGCCATGCCCGGGTCCTTCAATTTTCCGGGGAGTGTGTCATGACCAAATCGAAACTGCTTCTGGCAGGCCTGCTTGCCCTCGTCTTGGCACCCGTTGCCGCCTTCGCGCAGGCTTTGCCCGACCTCGGCGGCAAGAAGGTGGTGGTGGTGACCGAAAACGCCTATCCGCCGCTGCAGTTCATCGACGCCAAGACCGGCAAGCAGATCGGCTGGGAATATGATGCGATGAATGAGATCGCCAAGCGGCTGAATTTCACCGTCGAGTACCAGAACACCTCCTGGGACGCGATGATCCAGGCGGTTTCCGACAACCAGTACAACATCGGCATGACCGGCATCACCATCAAGGACGACCGCAAGGAGAAGGTCGATTTCTCCGACCCCTATATGCGCTCGGAACAGTTCATGCTGGTGCGTGGCGATGAAAGCCGCTTCACCGATGCCAAGACCTTCGGCGCCTTCAAGGACGGACTGATCGGCGCGCAGGCCGGCACCACGCCATTCTATACCGCCGTCTACAGCGTGCTCGACGGCAATGAGCAGAACCCGCGCATCAAACTCTTCGAGACCTTCGGCGCGACGGTGCAGGCGCTGAAATCCGGCGACGTCGATGTCGTGCTGACCGACGGCACCGCCGGCAAGGGCTATGTCGACGCCTCCGAGGGCAAGCTGAAGCTGATCGGCGGACCGCTCGGCACAGAGGATTTTGGCTTCATCTTCCCGAAGGGTTCGGACTTGGTGAAGCCGGTCAACGCGGCGATCGCCGCGCTCAAGGCGGATGGAACGCTCGATGCGCTCAACAAGAAGTGGTTTCTTGACTACAAGATGGGGCAGTAGTTCGTCTTGTCGCGAGGGTTGCGTGACGGACAGGAATTTGCGCTGACCCTGCGCTCGCACACCCCCCTCTGTCCTGCCGCCTTGGAACGCTCCGACATCTGCTTGGCCGGCCTCGCCTGATGGCAACGCCTGCCTCTTCCTCCAAGGCCGACTTCCCCTGGTGGCTTGTCGTTGCCGTAACCATCGCGATTGCGGTGGCCGTCTTCGTGGCCACCAGCAACCTCTATGCCCAGGTGTTCGCCACCGTCGCCAAGGGCATCGGTATCACCATCTTCGTCACCGTGATCGCCTTTGTGCTGGCGTCGGCCATCGGGCTCGGCATCGCGCTGATGGGAATGTCCGGTTCGCGCTTCATGCGCCAGATCGCGCGCTTCTATGTCGAGATCATCCGCGGCGTGCCGATCCTTGTGCTGCTGTTCTGGATCGCCTTTGCCGGGGCACCGGCCTTCGTCGCGGCCTGGAACGCGCTGACCGCGCCGCTGCAAAGCGCCGGCCTGTTCGGCGAGCTGCTGGTGCGCGACGTGTCGCTGTTGTGGCGCGCCATCATGGCGCTGACCATCGGCTATTCAGCCTTCATCTCGGAGGTGTTTCGAGCCGGCATCCAGGCGGTGGAGAAAGGCCAGATCGAAGCGGCGAAGGCACTGGGGCTCAGCCGGGCACAGCGCTTCCGGCTGATCGTGTTCCCGCAAGCGATCCGTACCATCCTGCCGCCGCTCGGGAACGATTTCGTCGCTTTGGTCAAGGATTCCTCGCTGGTCTCGGTGCTCGGCGTCGCCGACATCACCCAGATGGGCAAGGTCTATGCCGCCGGCTCGTTCCGCTTCTTCGAGACCTATTCGATCGTCGCCTATGTCTATCTGATCCTGACGGTAGGCCTGTCCCTGGCCTTGCGGGCGCTGGAACGGCGGCTGCGCCGTCAGCACGAGGAATAGTTTTTCGGCGAAGACAGCGCTACGATCCTCGGTATTCTCGTGAAGGAGGTCCCATGATCGTCGACAAAGCCAATGCAGCGCTGGATTCCGTCTATACGGCCGACACGCCGGAAGCGCTTGAAGAGGCCTATGCGGCATGGGCCGCGACCTACGACAGCGAGACCGCCTCGCTCGGTTATCTCCTGCCGTTCCTGATCACCGCCTGGGTAGCGCGCCATGTGCCGGCGGGCGATGGCCCCTTGCTCGATGCCGGCTGCGGCACCGGCCTGTCGGGTCCGTCGCTGAAGGCGCTCGGCTACCGCGACATTGCCGGGCTCGATCTCTCGGACGACATGCTGAAGATCGCCGGCAGCCGCAATGCCTATAGCGAGTTGAAACAGGCGATGCTCGGCAGGAATCTGCCATGGTCGGATGGTCATTTCCGCGCTTTCTTCTCGACCGGCGTGTTCACCATCAGCCATGCGCCGGCCTCCGGCCTGCACGAACTGGTGCGCATAACCCGCAAGGGCGGCCATGCCATCTTTACCGTGCGGGACCAGGTGTTCGAAAGCGGCGGCTTTCAGGCCGTGTTCGACGATCTGGCGCAAGCGGAGAGATGGCGACCGGTCGAGGAGAGTCCCTGGTTCCGCTGCTATGCGATCGCGGAGCCAGATGCGCTGGTGAAGACGTTTGTGTTTGAAGTGATCTGAGTAGAGAGGCTTGGATTCTGCTAAGACACGCCGCAATTGCCGGCAAGCCAAAACATTGGTATGAGCCACGCCATGGAAGAGCTTTTTGGCGATCCGGCCTACAAGGGGTTCGTGCTGCAGGACAGGAAACGCCTGCCGTCGCGCTTCTCCGCGCGCGTGTCCGGCGCGTTGACCAGCCGACTATCCTAGGCCGACCTGTCCAGGTCGTTTCGCCGGGCCGAAAGTCAGGCGTCTGCTCTTTCCCATTCTCATATCGACGGATTTACGCACATGAGCGCACCGCGCACCCTCTACGACAAGATTTTCGACGACCATGTCGTCGACCGCCAGGACGACGGCACCTGCCTGCTCTACATCGACCGTCACCTCGTCCATGAAGTGACCAGCCCGCAGGCCTTCGAAGGCCTGCGCATGACCGGCCGCAAGGTCCGGCATCCGGAAAAGACGCTGGCCGTGGTCGATCACAATGTTTCGACCTCGCCCGAGCGCAAGTTCGGCATCAAGAACGAGGAAAGCCGCATCCAGGTCGAGGCGTTGGCCAAGAACGCCAAGGATTTCGGCGTCGAATATTATTCCGAGAACGATATCCGCCAGGGCATCGTTCATATCATCGGTCCGGAGCAGGGCTTTACCCTGCCCGGCATGACCATCGTCTGCGGCGACAGCCACACCTCGACCCATGGCGCTTTCGGCGCACTGGCGCATGGCATCGGCACGTCCGAGGTCGAGCATGTGCTGGCGACGCAGACGCTGATCCAGCGCAAGGCCAAGAACATGCTGGTGCGTGTCGACGGCCAGTTGCCGGAAGGCGTTACCGCCAAGGACATCATCCTGGCCATCATCGGCGAGATCGGCACCGCCGGCGGTACCGGCTATGTCATCGAATATGCCGGCGAGGCGATCCGTGCGCTGTCGATGGAAGGCCGCATGACGATCTGCAACATGTCGATCGAGGGCGGCGCGCGTGCCGGGCTGATCGCCGCGGACGAGACGACATTCGCCTATGTCAAGGACAAGCCGCGCGCCCCGAAGGGTGCGGCCTGGGATGCGGCACTCGAATACTGGAAGACGCTGCAGTCCGACGAGGGCGCGCATTTCGACAAGGTGATCGTGCTCGACGCGGCCAAGCTGCCGCCGATCGTCTCCTGGGGTTCCTCGCCCGAGGACGTCGTGTCGGTGCAAGGCATCGTGCCGAACCCGGAAGACATCACTGACGAAAACAAGCGTACCTCCAAGCAGCGCGCGCTCGACTATATGGGGCTGACGCCGGGCACCAAGATCACCGACATCACGCTCGACCGCGTCTTCATCGGTTCCTGCACCAATGGCCGTATCGAGGATCTGCGCGCCGTCGCCAAGGTGGTCGAAGGCAAGACGGTCAGCCCGCATGTCGATGCGATGATCGTGCCGGGCTCCGGCCTGGTCAAGGAACAGGCCGAAGCCGAAGGCCTCGACAAGATCTTTGTCGCCGCCGGCTTCGACTGGCGCGAGCCGGGCTGTTCGATGTGCCTGGCCATGAACGATGACCGGCTGAAGCCACATGAGCGCTGCGCCTCGACCTCGAACCGCAATTTCGAGGGACGCCAAGGTTTCAAGGGCCGCACCCATCTGGTGTCGCCAGCGATGGCGGCGGCTGCGGCGATCGCCGGGCATTTCGTCGACATCCGCGAGTGGAAGTAACTCTGGAGCGCCGAGCTTCGAACACATGCCAGGCCCCGGACCGCTTTGCGGCTCCGGGGCCTTTTTCATCCGGTTCGTCGACATATTCGCTTTCGCTTAACCGCTTGTTTGCGCTTGCGCTCTAAGGTCTTCCCTGACGTAAGCGGGGAAATTACAGTCGTTTGGATACGGGTCTGCTCATAGCGCTGCTCAACCCGACGATCGCGTTGGCGCTCGGCGCCGCGTTCCTCGTGCTATGGTCCTATCAACGCCACCGCCCCTATCTGGCCGTGCTGGCGATCAGCTACAGTCTCTCGGCAATCGGCTTCCTGCTGCAGTATTTCACCTTGCCGATCGGCATGCAGCTGACCAAGCTGGCGTCGAACATCTGCTTCACCATCGCCGGCTGCTGCCTGTCCAGCGCCATCGTCCACCGCTATGGCCGCAAGGTGCCCTATATGGGGATCGGCGTGCTCGGGGGCGGCGGCCTGGCGTCGTTGTGCTGGTTCCTGTTCGTCGCGCCGGATCTCACCTGGCGCATCCTGGCGATGAATTTCGCTTTCGGCGGCATCAGCGTTCTGGTCGCTGCCGAACTGCGCCCGGTGCGCAACAACGGTCCGACCGAGAAAATCCTGTTCGTGCTGTCGCTGCTGTCGGGCTTGAATTTCTTCGTACGCACTTTGGTCGTCGTCATCGCGCACGGACCCTTCACCAGCTATGACGGCTTCTATGGCTCGTCCTACTGGACGACAGCGCTTCTCTCGCAGGCATTGCTGTCGCTGCTCATCGCGCTGTGCCTGTTCTCCGCCGCGGCACTCGACGTGATGAAAGCGTTGAAGACCGAGACCTATACCGACCCGCTGTCGGGCCTGCTCAACCGGCGTGGCTTCGAGGAGCGCGGCATGCTGCTGCTGCGGCACTGCGCCTCGGCCCGGTTCCCGGTCGCGCTGGTGCTGGCGGACCTCGATCATTTCAAGGCGCTCAACGATGTGCACGGGCATGCGGCGGGCGATCGCGTGATCGCCGACTTCGCCGCGAAGCTTCGGTCGGCGGCCGGCGCGCGCGGTGTTGCCGGGCGCATCGGCGGCGAGGAGTTCGCCGTGCTGCTGCCGCTCAGCGATCTCGCCGCCGCGCGGCTGTTTGCCGAGGCGGTGCGCACGCTCTATTCGGCCGGCCATGTCGACGGGCTTCCCGCCGGGACGAAGGTGACAGCCAGCTTCGGCGTGGCGGCTCGCAGCGGCGACGAGGCCCTGGAGCCGCTGATGCGCCGTGCCGACGACGCGCTCTACAAAGCCAAGAAGAACGGCCGCGACAGCGTGCGCCTGTCCTATGAGCGGCCGGAAACGGCGTTCGTGCCGGAGCCGCTCAAGACCGGCTGATCCGATCGGGTCGGGACGGCGTTAACGTCTTCTTCGCCCGTCGATGCTTAGCTGTCAGCGTGGGTGCGGGAAGAATATGAGCGGTGCCAACTTCATCCTGTTGATCAATTTGTCGGTCGCCGGCCTGCTGGCGGCATCCTTCATGGCGGTCGCTTTCCACGATGTCGGCCGCGCGCCGGCGCGCTGGCTGGGATTTGGCTATCTGCTGGGCATGGCCTATTCGGCCATCGAATTCAGCATTCCCGCTTTCACCGACGCGCGGCTCCCGGTCGTTGCCGCCTTCGCGGTCTTCCTTGGCGCCACCATTGCATTCAATGGCGGGCTTGCCCGTAAATACGGCGTGGCACCGCCCTGGAAGCCGATGCTGTTGTTCCTGGTCGTCACCACTGTCGCTGTGTATTTCGTGCAGGATCTGCCGCGCCAGTCGCTGGTCCGCATGATGGCCTACCAGCTTCCCTATGCCGTCATGCAGTTCGTCGGGCTGGCCATCGTCTGGTCATCTAGGCAAAGGCTCGCCCGTCTTGACCGCATCCTGATGGCAGTGCTGGCGGCCAGCGGCCTGCAGTTTGCCTCCAAGCCGTTCATCGCGCATGCGCTTGGCGGCTGGGGCGCCAATCCGCAGGCCTATCTGCAAAGCAACTACGCGCTGGTGTCGCAGTCGCTCGGCACTGTCTTTGCGCTGGCGCTGGCGCTGCTGATGCTGGCCATCCTGGTTCGCGACGTGCTCGCCGAAGTAACGTCGAAATCGGAGATGGACACGCTTTCGCGCCTGCTCAACCGCGGCGGCTTCACCCGCCATGCCGAGCTGGCGGTGCTTGGCGCGATGCGGCAAGGCGTGCCAGTCGCGCTGGTCATCGCTGACCTCGATCATTTCAAGAGCGTCAACGACAGTTTTGGCCATGCGTCCGGCGACCGGGTGATCGAAACTTTTGCAGGCTTCCTGCGCGAAGCCGCCACCGGGCATCATGTCGCCGGCCGCATCGGCGGCGAGGAGTTCGCCATCATCCTGCCGGGAACCAACCTTGCCGCCGCGCGGCTGTTCGCGGAGGGCACGCGTAGCGCTTTCGGCGCGCTGCCAATCGACGGATTGCCGGCGGGCAACCGCTGCACCGCGAGCTTCGGCGTCGCCGAACTTCATCCGAGCGAAGACTTTGCCGATCTGATGCGGCGCGCCGACCAGGCGCTCTATCAGGCCAAGAATGCCGGGCGCGATTGCGTGCGCGTCTCCGCCGGGCCGGCCGGCAACTGGTCGTCAGCCGGAATGGAAGCTAGCGGCAGGGGCTGAGTTCGGGCATCTCGCCGTCGGAGAGACCGTACATATAGGAGCGGCCCTTCACCAGCACGGGCGGCCGGTAGCAATCGCCGTATCCCGATATCTCGTCGGCCTCGTTCTCGTAGATCACCTTGGGCTGGCCGGCGCTGGTGTAGTCGGACAGTTGCTTGGCCAGCCTGCCTTCGCCGACGAGGATGCGCTTGTAGCCGGCGGCGCTGTCGATGACGAGATTGCCAAAGGAATCGGCGTAGACGCGATCCTGATGCCGCGCGCCGGCGACCGCTGGCGCTGCCAGGCCAACGACCGAAGCCGCCACTATGAGCGCCGCAAGGCGCGATCTGCCCGAATTCGAACGCATGGCGTCCTCCGTGTCTTGAGGAAAGCCTCCTCGAATCGGAAATTAACGTTTTCTTAATCTTTGTTAAGAGGCTGACGTGCTTCGCGGCGATGTCTCGGTAAACATGGTTAATATCCATTAATATCCGACTGGATGGAAAACCCGGTGGCCATCATTCGGCCATGCTTGACCGCACCATCGCGCCGTATCCGTCTCGACGTCGGGATGACCTTGATCTTGGCAAAGCATCGCGGCTGACTTGCCGCGCGGGAGGACAGCATATGGCGCTACGCCGGCCGATTTGGGTGTCCGTTTTCCCGTTGCTCGTTATCGTTGCTGCCTGTGTGCCACAGGGCAGCGCGCCGGAGGCGGCCAATACCGTCGTCTCGCCTGCGCCGGCTCGGCGGTCCATCACAGCCGCGGCGGCGCCGGCAGATGCAACCAAGATCATCACCGACCTTACTGCGCCGCGATTGGGCATAGGCACGGCCACCTACAGATGCGGCAATAACGGTATGATTACCATCCAAAATCTCGGCAGGTCGTTGCGTGTGGTCGGGTCCGACGGCGCGACCGAGGAGTTTGCGGCGTCGCCGGCCAACCAGAGCAGCCGCTACCAGGCGGTCACGCATGACGCAATCGTGATCGACGGACGCGAGGCGCTGGTGATGAAGAAGGGGTCGACGCCGCAGACCTGCAAACGCTAACGCCAATCTCAATACGGCTAAACATGCTGCACTGCAGCGACGTCGAGCCGGCTTCGGGCCATGAGTCCCTAATCGATTGAAGCCCGAGCCCGCCTTTTAGTCAGACTAAATTACGTTTTCAAAACGGTTTTCTGGCTTTGACGCGGTGCAAAAAGAGCATTAGAAACCGGCTGTCCGAAGTCGCAACCGGAAGCGGCAATGCCGCATTTCCACCTGAGGCTCCAGAGACGCCGAACTGGGGGAGCCATGAGCAAATCACCAGCCACCCGCGAATTTGCCAGACGTGAACGGCCGCTTTCGCCGCATCTGAGCGTGTACCGGCCGCCGATCACGATGACGATGTCGATCATCCATCGCATCACAGGCGGCGCGCTGTATTTCGGCACGCTGCTGGTCGCTCTGTGGCTGATGGCGGCGGCAAGCTCACAGGCGACCTTCGACTGGGTCAACTGGGCCTTCGGCACCTGGCTCGGCCGGTTGATCCTGTTCGGCTACACCTGGGCGCTGATGCATCACATGCTGGGTGGCGTGCGCCATCTGGTCTGGGATACCGGCGCCGGCCTCGAGAAGCACACGGCCTCGAAGATCGCCTGGGCGACGCTGGTTGGCTCGATCCTGCTCACATTGCTGATCTGGATCGCCGGCTATATGGCGCGGGGGGCCTGATCATGAGCGGCAACAACTCCGACATGCGCACGCCGCTGGCGAAGGTTCGCGGCCTGGGTTCGGCCCGCGAGGGCACCGGACATTTCTGGCGCCAGCGCCTGACCGCGATCGCCAACATCCCGCTGACGCTGTTCTTCGTCGGTTTCCTGATCGCGCTCAACGGCGCCGGTTATGAGCATGTGCGGGCAGCCCTTGCCAATCCGTTCGTTGCGCTGGTGATGGCCCTGGTGCTCGTCTCCGGGCTCACCCATATGCGGCTCGGCATGCAGGTGATCATCGAGGATTACGTGCATGGCGAGGGCATGAAGCTGGCGCTGATAGCGCTCAACACATTTTTCACCATAGCGGTCGGCGTCGCCTCGATCTTCGCCCTGCTCAAGCTGACATTCGGAGGCTGAGTTGGCCAAGGACGCAAAACAAGCCAACACGGCGGGCTATACCTTTGTCGACCACAAGTTCGACGTCGTGGTCGTCGGCGCCGGCGGCGCCGGCCTGCGCGCCACGCTCGGCATGGCCGAACAGGGCCTGCGCACCGCCTGCATCACCAAGGTGTTCCCGACCCGCTCGCACACCGTGGCGGCGCAAGGTGGCATTGCCGCTTCGCTTGCCAATATGGGTCCCGACAATTGGCAATGGCATCTCTTCGATACAGTCAAGGGTTCGGACTGGCTGGGCGACATCGACGCGCAGGAATACATGGTCCAGCAGGCACCCGCCGCGGTTTATGAACTCGAACATTACGGCGTGCCGTTCTCGCGCACCGAAGAGGGCAAGATCTATCAACGGCCGTTCGGCGGCATGATGATGAATTTCGGTGAAGGCCCGCCCGTGCAGCGCACATGCGCCGCCGCCGACCGCACCGGCCATGCCATGCTGCACACGCTCTACGGCCAGTCGCTGAAGCACAATGCGCAGTTCTTCATCGAGTATTTCGCGCTTGACCTGATCATGGAGCCGGACGGCACTTGCACCGGCGTCGTCGCCTGGAATCTCGACGACGGCACCATCCACCGCTTCTCGGCCAAGATGGTGGTGCTGGCGACGGGCGGCTATGGCCGGACCTATTTCTCGGCCACTTCGGCGCATACCTGCACCGGCGACGGCGGCGGCATGGCCGCGCGGGCGGGGTTCCCCCTTCAGGACATGGAGTTCGTGCAGTTCCACCCGACCGGCATCTATGGCGCCGGCTGCCTGATCACCGAGGGCGCGCGCGGCGAGGGCGGCTATCTCGTCAATTCGGAGGGTGAGCGCTTCATGGAGCGCTACGCGCCGTCGGCCAAGGACCTTGCCTCGCGCGACGTCGTTTCGCGTTGCATGACGCTGGAAATCCGCGAGGGCCGCGGCGTCGGCCCGAAGAAGGACCACATCTTCCTGCATCTCGACCACCTCGATCCGGCCGTCCTGCATGAGCGGCTGCCGGGCATTTCGGAATCGGCCAAGATCTTTGCCGGCGTCGACCTGACCAAGGAGCCGATCCCGGTGCTGCCGACGGTGCACTACAATATGGGCGGCGTGCCGACCAATTACTGGGGCGAGGTGCTCAACCCGACGGCGCGAAGCCCGGACAGGGTATCGCCCGGACTGATGGCGGTCGGCGAAGCCGGCTGCGCCTCCGTGCACGGCGCCAACCGGCTCGGCTCGAATTCGCTGATCGATCTGGTGGTGTTCGGCCGCGCGGCGGCGATCCGGGCCGGCCAGGTGATCGACCGCAGTTCGGCGATCCCTTCGCCCAACGAGGCCTCGGTCGAAAAGATCATGGACCGCTTCGACCGGCTGCGCCACGCCAACGGCTCGACGCCGACGGCGGTGCTGCGTGAGAAGATGCAGAAGGCTATGCAGGAAGATGCGGCGGTGTTCCGTACGCAGGAATCGCTGGACAGTGGCTGCAAGCGCATTTCGCAGATCTGGGGCGAGCTCAAGGACATAAAAGTGTTCGACCGCTCGATGATCTGGAACTCCGACCTGGTCGAGACGCTGGAGTTGGAAAACCTGATGGCCAACGCCATCACCACGGTCTATGGCGCGGCGGCGCGCAAGGAGAGCCGTGGCGCGCACGCGCGGGAAGATTTTTCCGCCCGCGACGACGCCAACTGGCGCAAGCACACGCTGGCGCGGCTCAGCGAAGACGGCAAGGTGACGCTCTCCTATCGGCCGGTGCACACCGAGCCGCAGCTGGCGGAAAAGGACGGCGGCATCAGCCTCGCCAAGATCGCGCCGAAGGCCAGGGTGTATTGAGGATCAAACATGGTTGAACTCACGCTCCCCAAGAACTCGCAGATCAAGGCCGGAAAGACCTGGCCAAAGCCGGAAGGCGCCACCAATCTGCGCGAGTATCGCATCTACCGCTGGTCGCCGGACGACGACGAGAACCCGCGCATCGACACCTATTTCGTCGACATGGACGATTGCGGGCCGATGGTGCTCGACGCGCTGCTTTGGATCAAGAACAAGATCGACCCGACGCTGACCTTGCGGCGCTCCTGCCGCGAAGGCATTTGCGGCTCCTGCGCCATGAACATCGACGGTTCCAACACCCTCGCCTGCACCAAGGGCTGCGACGACATTTCCGGCGCCGTCAAGGTCTACCCGCTGCCGCATATGCAGGTGGTCAAGGACCTGGTGCCCGACCTCACCAATTTCTACGCCCAGCATGCCTCGATCCAGCCATGGCTGAAGACGGTGTCGCCGGAGCCGGCCAAGGAATGGCTGCAAAGCCATGAGGACCGCGAGAAGCTCGACGGGCTCTACGAATGCATATTATGCGCCTGCTGCTCGACCTCGTGCCCAAGCTACTGGTGGAACGGCGACCGCTATCTCGGCCCTGCAACGCTGCTGCAGGCCTATCGCTGGCTGATCGATAGCCGCGATGAGGCCAAGGGCGAGCGGCTCGACAATCTCGAAGACCCGTTCCGGCTCTATCGCTGCCACACCATCATGAACTGCACGCAGACCTGCCCCAAGGGCCTCAACCCGGCCAAGGCGATCGCCGAGATCAAGAAGATGATGGTGGAGCGGCGCGTCTGACGGCACTCGTTTTTTCTTTTGCGCCTTCGACGACACGGCTGCCGACATGAAGAAGATGATGGCCCAACGGCACGTCTAAGTTCGCTGCTTTTGCGCGCTTCAGAACGGGGCTGGCATATCGGCAAGCGCGGATAGTTCAACCTCTGGCGATGTTCCGCCGTAAGCCCGCTACCGAGCCCCTTGCATTTGGCTACCGCGACATACAATATCCATACATCTGGATAGCGGGGGGGCGAAGACGATGGACGACAATCAGGCTTCATGGACGCCGGTCATCCGCAAAAGCGACGGACCGGTCTATCTCGCCATTGCCGACGCCCTGTCGGCCGACATCGTCTCGGGCCGGCTGGCCGGAGGGTTCAGGCTGCCGCCGCAGCGCACGCTCGCGGATGCGCTCGGCATCGATTTCACAACGGTCAGCCGCGCCTATGCCGAGGCGCGCAAGCGCGGGCTGATCGATGGACGGGTCGGGCAGGGCACCTATGTCCGAGCACGACGACCGGCCGAAGGACGAAATGTTTCGACCGGCCTTGTCGACATGAGCATGAACCTGCCGCCCCGCTTCGAGGATGCCGTGCTGGTCGCACGGATGTGGGACGGAATTGCCGATCTGCGGGCGGATGACGGGCTGGACCTGCTCCTGCGCTACCAGGAGGCCGGTGGAACCGGGCGCGACCGGGCCGCCGGCGCGCGCTGGCTTTCGCCGAGGCTTGGGGTCATTCCGGCGGAGCGGCTTCTGGTCTGCCCCGGAGCGCAGGGAGCGCTGCTGGCGCTCGCCGGCGTGCTGGCCGGGCCCGGGGAGACGATCTGCACCGAAGCCCTGACCTACCCCGGTTTCCGGTCGCTAGCCGCGCATCTCAGGATCAATCTCGTCGGGGTTCCAATCGACGAGCATGGACTTGTTCCCGAGGGATTCGAATCCGCCTGCAGGGAATACAAGCCAAAAGCGCTCTATTGCACGCCGACCCTGCACAATCCGACGACTGCGACCTTGCCCCTCGACCGTCGCGAGGCCTTGATCGGGATTGCCCGCCGCCATCAGGTGCCGATCATCGAGGACGATGCCTATGGAGCCTTGCCGACCGCCCCGGTGCCGCCGCTGGCCGCCCTCGCGCCGGACCTCGTCTACCATGTCGCGGGGCTGGCGAAATGCCTGTCCCCTGCGTTGCGGATCGCCTATCTCGTGCTTCCGGACGGCCGCTCGGCCGCCAGGGTGGCGGGCGCCATAAGGGCGACCGCTTCCATGGCCTCGCCGCTGACGGCCGCCATCGCGACCCGCTGGATCGAGGACGGAACCGCCGATGCGGTTCTTGCCGCGATCCGCGAGGAGTCGCGCCGCCGGCAGGCCATCGCCACGGCCATCTTGCCACCCGGCTCCTGCCAAGCCGATCCGCAGGGTTTCCATGCCTGGCTGCGGCTGGCCGGACCCTGGACGCGAGGCGAATTCACCGCTCGGCTGCGCTCGGCCGGCATCGGCGCGGTGGCAAGCGATGCCTTCGCCTTCACGTCGCCTCCCGAGGCCGTCCGCCTGGGTCTCGGCGCGGCCGCGAACCGCGACGATCTGCGCGACAGCCTGTGCATCGTCGCGGATCTCCTGTCGCAGTCGCCTTCCGTATCGTCGATGGTGGTTTGATCTTGTAGGGATTGCTCTTGACAATGTATGTATTCATATCGCATACATTGTGCAATCAATGACGCGCGTGGAGATGAGCAGACTGCGCCATCACACGCAGACAGCCGGGCGCGACCCCCGTAGCGTTCCCTGGGCGTCACAGACAAGGACTGGTCAAGATGACTCCGGATCGTGAATGGGCTCCCCTCTCGCCGATTGAAACGGGCATAAGGGGGCGTTGTCCGCGCTGTGGCGAAGGACATCTGTTCGAAGGCTTCCTGAAGCTGCGCAAGGGCTGCGAAGTCTGCGGCCTCGATTATTCCTTCGCCGATCCGGCCGACGGTCCGGCTTTCTTCGTGATCTGCTTTGCATGCGTGCCGAGCGTGGTGCTGGCACTCTGGATCGAGGTGCGCTTCGAAGCGCCCTACTGGATGCATCTCGTCACGACCTTGCCGTTCATGCTGCTGACGTGCATCCCGCCATTGCGGCCGCTGAAGGGATGGCTGGTGGCCAGCCAGTATTTCTACAAGGCGGAGGAAGGCCGGATGGTGACGCCTCTGATCCCGTCGGCATCCGCCGTGACAGCCGGTTTGCCAAGCGACGACAGGCAGTGACGAATGTCGCCGCGGCCGCCAAGATGAGGGTTGAACGGCTGGTCCAGCCACGGCTATAGGCACTGGATGGAATGGCCCCTGCCTGCTGATTTTTCGCCTGAGGCCGTCGCGGCAATCCGGACGCGACTCGATCTGGCGCGGACCCACGGGGTGACGATCCTGTTCGCCATCGAAAGCGGCAGCCGCGCCTGGGGTTTCCCGTCCCCCGACAGCGACTACGACTGCCGCTTTGTCTATGTCAGGCCTGTTGCGGACCATCTCGTGCTGGAGCAGGCGCGCGACGTAATCGAGTTTCCGATCGAAGGCGAGATCGACGCTGGCGGTTGGGATCTACGCAAAGCCCTGCGCCTGGCGCTCGGCGGCAATGCCGTCATCGTGGAATGGGCAAAGTCACCAATCGTCTATGAGGAAGTCGCCGGGTTTCGCGGGCGCCTTCTCGACGTTCTGGCTCAAATCGTCGATCCGGCAAAGGTGACGCATGACTATCTTGGGCTCGCGCGCTCGCATGTCGCCAAGATCGGCAGTTTCTCCGGCGAGGTGAAGCTGAAGAAGCTGTTCTACCTGATCCGCCCGCTGGTGGCACTCGACTGGATGGAGCAGCGCGAGTTCACCGGCCTGCCGCCGATGAACCTTGGCGAATGTCTCGATCAGACCGAGATTCCCGCGCCGGCAAGCACGGAAATCCGTCACCTGATCGAGCGGAAAAGCCGGACGCGGGAGATGGGGTCCGGTCTCATCCCGACCGCAATCGCGCACTATCTCGAAGCGCGCTATGGCCATCACCAGATGAACCTTGCCGGCGTGGTGCGCGATAAGGTTCGCCAGGCGCGCGCCAATGCGCTCGCAACAGAGTTCTACCGCCAGGAGGCTGAGCGTCAATGAGCGATGACCTACCCGTCCTTTCCCCTGTCGAGGCACGCGTACTCGGCTGCCTGATCGAGAAGAAGGAGCTGACGCCGGATGTCTATCCGCTGACGCTCAATGCAGCACTGGCCGCCGCCAACCAGAAGACGGCGCGCGAGCCGGTGATGGCGCTGGAACAGGTCGAGGTGCACCGGGGGCTGAAGCTGCTCGAACAAAAGGGGTTGGTGCGGCAGATGTTCGGTTCGCGTGTCGAGCGCTACGAGCACCAGATGGCGCAGCGTTTCTCGCTGACCACGCCGCAGACCGCCTTGCTCGGTCTGCTCCTGTTGCGCGGGCCGCAGACGGCGCATGAGCTTCTGGCACGGGCCGAGCGCATGGCGCGGTTTTCGTCGATCGAAGACCTGCGCGCCGAACTCGATATGCTCATCGGCCGCCGACCACCGCTGATCCAGGAAATTCCGCGCGGCCCGGGGCAGCGCGAGGACCGCTACGTGCACCTCCTCGCCGGAGCTGTCGACGTTGCGGCTCTGTCGGCGCAACGCAGTGCGCCAGCCATGCCTCAATCCGACCTCGAAGCGAGATTGGAGGCGCTGGAGCAGGAAGTCGCTGCACTGCGCGCCCGGCTTGACGCGCTGGGCGGCTGACGCCGTCAGCGGTCATTCAACGCGTTATCGCCCAGGGTCCCTGCTATCCGAAATGAAAACGCCGGCGTTCGGGCCGGCGTTCGTTACTCAGCTCACCCGTTTCGGTTCAGCCAAGCCTGGCGTCGAGCGACACCTTGATCGCGCCAAGTGCCTTCGAAACCGGACATTCGGCCTTGGCTTTATCCGCCAGTTCCTTGAATTTTGCCTCGTCGATGCCAGGCACCTTGCCAACCAGTGTGATGGCGCTGCCGGTGATGCCGGTGCCGGGAACCAGCGTCACCACCGCCTTGGCGTCGAGCTCGGTGGCGGGCGTGCCGTTTTCGGCCAGGAAATGCGACAGCTGCATGGCATAGCAGCCGGCATGCGCGGCTGCGATCAGCTCTTCCGGGTTGGTGCCGGATTTGCCGCTCTCGTCCTCGAAGCGCGCCTTGAACGAATAGGGCGTGCCCTTCAGGGTTCCGCTCTGGGTGTCGAGCGTGCCCTTGCCCTCTTTCAGATTGCCTTTCCAGACGGCGTTTGCGGTGCGGTCCATGAATTTCTCCTTGGTTGTCGTGGCTGGGGTTGTGGTGACTTGTTGTCGGGCTGAGCCTGGCTTCCGGTCAACTATAGCGCGCTCGGGCGCGAAGGCCACTGCGCACTTTGAACCACAGCACGGTGTCGGCGATGGGGTTCAAATTTTTTCTGAAAATGCCGATGCAAAAATGTCGACTTTAGTTCCCCTCGCCCGTCCTGCGGGCGGCCACGGGTTTGTGGCCGAATGGAGATTCACATGGACAATCTGTTTTTCGCACTGTGGAAAGGCGCAGGCTGCAAGGCCGGGCGGCGAGAAGACTTCTGGCTGCATCCGCCGGCGTCCGGCTTTGGGCGGCTGCTGGCGGCGGTTGCCATTATCGGCATCGCGGCATGCCTTCTCGACCATGCAGCCGCGGTAAAGGACAACGCTGACACCCTCGTCACCGCATCGTATGGGTCGTCGCAGCAAGGGAGCTGGAAATGAAATATGTCTGTCTGGTCTATGGCGAGGAAAAGGATCTTCACGCGCTGACCCCGGCGGGGGCGGCCAAGCTCGACGCCGATTCGCTGGCCTACGACCGATCGCTGGAGGAGAGGGGCCTGCTGATCGTCGCGCAGGCGCTGCAATCGGTGACGACAGCCAAGACCGTGCGGCGGCGCAAGGGCAAGCGGCTGGTCATCGACGGCCCCTTCGCCGAAACAAAGGAGCAACTGCTTGGGTTCGTCATGATCGAGGCAAAGAATCTCGAAGAGGCGCTGGATATTGCCGCCGATATTCCGCTGGCCGAACTCGGCACGATCGAGGTCCGGGCCATCTACGACATACCGGGGTCATAGAGCCTGCCACGCGTTGCGGCCGCTTCGAACCAGGGCGTCTGGCTGAGCCGACGTTCTGGGTTCGGTTTCGTGCGCAACTTTTGCGTGTTGAAGCCTGCCAAGAGTTCTCCTATCGTCGCCGGGATTTTGGGGGATGTCGGCATGCCATTCTTGATTGCTATCCTTGGCGTGTTGGGCGCGGCGGCGTTCTGGTGGTACCGGATGAAGGCGATGAACGACGCGGCTCGCGAGGTTGCGGACGTCGTCGGGCGCGTGCAAGGCAACATCCGCCGCAAGAAGCTGCGCAATCAGGCGGCCCTGTCGCCGCTGACGGCGATCGATGATCCGGTCGTAGCGGCGGCAACGCTGATCACCGCCATCGTCTCCGAGAATGGGCCCATCCTGCCGCAGCGCGAGGCTGTCATTCGCGCGGTGATTTCCGAGATTGCCGACAAGAAGAAAACGGACGAAGCGGTGGTCTATGCCAAATGGGCGGCGTCACAGATCGACGACACCACTGTTGTCATCGACAAGCTGGCGCCGTTCCTGCGCGAACGTCTCGATGTCACCGAGCGAAACGATCTGCTGCAGATGGTCAACCGCGCCGCCCAGGGCGGCGAGAAACGCCTGCAGATATCCGACCAAAGGATATTGCGGCTGCGGCAGAAGCTCGGTTTTGAGGTGAACTGAGCGACAGCGCTCAGATCGCCTCGCCTTTCAGCAGCCTTGGCGTTCCTGCGGACAATCCTGACGCCTGCCGGATAAAAAACTCCTTCAGGCGCGGCATGCGTTCGACCAGCCCGAGGCCGATGTCGCGGACGGTACGCAGCGGGCCGATGTCGTTGGAAAACAGCCGGTTCAGCACATCTGTCGTGACGCCCATCTGTACCGTGTCGAAACGCCGCCACTGCTGGTAGCGTTCGAGCACGTCGAGCGCACCGATGTCCTGGCCGAGCCGGTCGGCCTCGACGATCACCTCGGCAAGGGCCGCAACATCCTTGAAGCCGAGATTGAGGCCCTGGCCGGCGATCGGGTGGATACCGTGGGCGGCATCGCCGGCGAGCGCGATGCGCGGCGCGACGAAGGCACGCGCAATGGTCAGGCCGAGCGGCCAGGCGCGCGGCTTGTCAGCGACGCGGAGCTCGCCAAGCTTCAGGCCAAAGCGCTGTTCGAGTTCGTGTTCGAAGACGAGATCGTCACCGGCCACCAGCTTGTCGGCATCCTGCGTGCGTTCGACCCAAACGATCGACGAGCGATTGGTGCCGTCCTCGCCGGGTTTGAGCGGCAGTGTGGCGAAGGGCCCCGCCGGCAGGAAATGCTCCTCGGCGCGGCCATGGTGCGGGCGTTCATGCGCCACGGTGCAGACGATGCCGGACTGGCCATATTCCCACTTCACCGTCTTGATGCCGGCCATGTCGCGCAGCTTGGAGTTGACGCCGTCGGCGGCGACCAGCAGCCGCGCCTTCAGCGTCGCACCGTCGGCGAGATGCACGGTGATGCCACTGCCGTTGGTCTCGAAGCCCTGCACGGCGACGCCTTCGATGATGTCGATGCCGAGCTTTTCCGCATTGGCCCGCAAGGCGCCGTTCAGCACCCTGTTGGCGACCATATGCGCAAAGGGCTCGCCCGGCGCCACTTCGCCGTCGAAGGTCAGGAACACCGGACGCACCGGATCGGAGGTGCGCGAATCGGTAATGATCATCTCGGTGATCGCCTGCGCCTGCGGTGCGATCTCGCCCCACACGCCGAGCTGGTCGAGCATGCGGCAGGCGGCGGCGGCAATGGCCGACGCGCGGCCATCCCTTTGCCAGACGCCAGCGGGCGCGGCATCAACGAGCGCGATGGCGAGGCCCGGGCGCGCCTGCTTCAGGGACACGGCGGCGGCCAAGCCGACATAGCCGGCGCCGGCAACCAGAACATCGAGCCCAGACCTGGTTTTCGCGCTTGGCCTGGTTTTCGCGTCCGCCTTGCGTTCCATCATCTTCGCTCCTTGCGCGCCGGCCGGGTCTTGCGCCCTTGACTGCCTGTCCGTCCTGTCGGAAACCGCCATACCACTTCTGCGGCGAGGGCGCGAAATATGACGGCAGCCATGGACGAGCTTCTCGGCATTCTCGACCTCGAGAAGCTGGAACACAATCTGTATCGTGGTCGCAGCCCCCAGCTCGACTGGCAGCGCGTCTTCGGCGGCCAGACCATTGCCCAGGCGCTGGTGGCGGCGCAGCGAACCGTCGATCCCGATCGCCATGTGCATTCGCTGCACGGCTATTTCATGCGGCCCGGTGACACCAAGGTGCCGATCGTCTACGAGGTCGACCGCATCCGCGATGGCGGCTCCTTCACAACGCGACGCGTGGTGGCGATCCAGCACGGCCAAGCGATTTTTTCGCTGGAAGCCTCGTTCCAGCAGGACGAGGTCGGCCTCGAGCACCAGGTGCCGATGCCGCAGGACGTTCCGGGGCCGGACACGTTGCTGTCGCAGCGCGAATTGCTGGGCAAGTTCGGCGAGGCGGTGCCCGAAGGCATCAAACGCTACTGGGTGCGCGACCGGCCGATCGAGATGAAGCCAGTGATGCTGAAGCATTACACGAGCCGCGAGAAGCTGGAGCCGAAACAGAACATCTGGATCCGCACCACCGGTCCGGTGCCGGCGGATCGCGCCATCCAGGCAGCGGTGCTTGCCTATCTTTCCGACATGACACTGCTCGACACATCTACTTTCGCGCATGGCCGCGCCATTTTTGACCGCGATATCCAGGCGGCGAGCCTCGACCACGCCATGTGGTTCCATCGCAGCCATGCGCTCGACGACTGGATGCTCTACACGCAGGACAGCCCGTCGACGCAGGGGTCGCGCGGCTTTACGCGCGGGTCACTGTTTGCCCGCGACGGCAGGCTGATCGCCTCGGTTGCGCAGGAAGGGCTGATCCGGCTCAAGCGATCGCCTCCAGAGTAGGCATTTTCGGAAAATTGCCTAATTTTTAAGCATATGGATCGCCGCAGCTGTGAGCAGGTTGCGTCGGAACGCTCCTCAATCTCTTTGTTTACAACGAGTTAACACCCAGCTTCGGCACTTGGCACGGAGCTTGAATCCTCGTGGGCACTCTCCGGCTCTTTGGGATCGGTGAAGGTGTGCAAACGCGGGGGACCGCAACAGCAAAGGGTGAAACCTTATGAAAATCGTGATGGCAATCATCAAGCCGTTCAAGCTCGACGAGGTACGCGAAGCGCTTACCGCCGTCGGCATCCAGGGCCTGACCGTCACCGAAGTCAAAGGCTACGGGCGTCAGAAAGGGCATACGGAAATCTATCGCGGGGCGGAATACGCGGTCAGCTTCCTGCCGAAGATCAAGATCGAAGTCGCGGTCAGTACCGACATGGTCGACAAGGCCGTCGAAGCCATCACCGCCGCCGCCAAGACAGGCCAGATCGGCGACGGCAAGATCTTCGTTTTCGGCATCGATCAGGCGGTGCGCATCCGCACCGGCGAAACAGACACCGACGCGCTCTGAGCGGCGATCACGTATTCCAATGGAGAGTTCAATGAATATTCCTTCCACCTTGAAGACGACGGGACGGGCCGCCTTTTTGGGTTCGCTCGTTCTCGCAGCATTGGGCACGGTCGCCGCCTTCGCGCAGGAAGCGGCTCCTGCCGCAGCCGCGGCCGCGCCGGCTGCTGCCCCGATCCCGGTGCTCGACACCGGCAACACCGCCTGGATGCTGACCTCGACGGCGCTCGTGCTGATGATGACCATTCCGGGCCTTGCGCTGTTCTACGGCGGCATGGTGCGCAAGAAGAACGTGCTCGCCACCATCATGCAGAGCTTTGCCATCACCTGCCTGGTGACGGTGCTGTGGTTCATGTTCGGCTATTCGCTGGCCTTCTCGGACGGCGGCGGCGTGAACAGCTATATCGGCGGCACCTCGAAATTCTTCCATCACGGCATCACCACTGCCTCGCTGTGGCTGCCGGGCGTCGCGAATATTCCTGAATTCGTCTTCTCGATGTTCCAGATGACCTTCGCCATCATCACCCCGGCACTGATTGCCGGTGCCTTCGCCGAGCGCATGAAGTTCTCGGCGCTGCTGATCTTCATGGCGGTGTGGCTGCTGGTCGTCTACGTGCCGATCGCGCATTGGGTCTGGGGCGGCGGCTTCCTCGGCACGGCTGGCGTGCTCGACTTTGCCGGCGGCACGGTCGTCCACATCAACGCCGGTGTCGCCGGTCTCGTCTGCGCACTGGTTCTCGGCAAGCGCGAAGGCTACGGCACCACCAACATGGCGCCGCACAACCTGGTCTATTCGGTGATCGGCGCTTCGCTGCTGTGGGTCGGCTGGTTCGGCTTCAATGCCGGCTCGGAACTGGCTGCCGACGGCCTTGCCGGCGCTGCCATGCTCAACACCCAGGTTGCCACCGCCGCGGCGGCTCTGGCCTGGATGTTCGCCGAATGGATTGTCGCCAAGAAGCCTTCCGTGCTCGGCATCATCTCGGGCGCCGTCGCCGGCTTGGTCGCGGTGACGCCGGCTTCCGGCTTCGTCAACCCGACCGGCGCCTTCATCGTCGGCATCGTTGCCGGCGTCGTCTGCTACCTCTCGGCGGTCAAGGTCAAGCACATGTTCGGCTATGACGACTCGCTCGATGCCTTCGGCGTGCATGGCGTCGGCGGTATCATCGGCGCCCTGCTCACCGGCGTGCTCGCCGACCCGGCGATCAACAGCCTCGGTGCAGGCGCTTCGCTCGGCAAGCAGATCTACGGCGTTGCCGTCACCATCGTGTGGACGGGCATTGCCACCTTCGTGATCCTCTACATCGTCAAGGCGCTGGTCGGTCTGCGTCCGACGACACAGGAAGAGGTCGAAGGCCTCGACATCTCCCAGCATGGCGAAGTGGTGCCGTAAGGCCAGCTTGGCCACGGGGCCGGCGGAACCCTCCTCCCGCCGGCCCCAAGAATCCCGTCGTGACACTCCCGAAAGGAGTTCACGCATTGAGGCCCGGATCACGTCCGGGCCTCTTTTTTTGGTACAATCACCCTGCCAATGCCGGGATACGGACAATCACGTTCGTGTGATCAAGATTTTTGAGGAAACATCGACCGCTCTGGTTCCGAACTGTGGGGACGATCGTCGTTTTGATGCTCGTGCCAAACAACAGGGAAGGAAACCATCTCATGAACCTCAAGACCATCTGCCTCGGAGCGCTCGCTCTTGCCATGGTCAGCGGCACGGCATTTGCCGGTGCTCTCGATGAGCCCGACAACATGGCGCCGTTCTTCACGGATTCCAGCATGAAAACCATGAAGCCGATGGCGGACTTCAAGACAGCTTTCATGGCCATGCCGATGGAAAAGCAGGAAGCGATGAAGAAGGAATGCAACGACGCGGCGATGAGCAAGCCGCACGCCGAATTCTGCGCGAATGTCCAGGCGCTCGGCGGCGCCAACTGATCTTGCCGTGATCGGGCCGAGGCCCGATCTTTGTTGCCAAACGACCAATGGCGGGCTCGCAGGCTCGCCATTGTTTGGTTCAGCGGCAGCTCTATCCGCCGGCACCGTCGTCCATCATGGTGCCTGTCAGCGCCTCATAGGCACTGCTGCACGTCCGGGACTGAGGCAATTCCTGACAATCAGCACGGGCGCCACCGTCAGGACTGCGGCGATCAGAATCTGCAGGCCGAGGCCCGGCACTCCAAATCCCTTGCCGAAAAGACCTTTGCACAGAAAATACAGGCCTTGTGCCAGGCAGGCTGTGGCGAGGATGTGCAGGAGCGGGCCGGTCGCTCTGGCAAAGGGCGTCACGTAGCCATCCGGGAAGCCCACCATGCCCAGTTCGACAAACCAGTGCAGGGCGAGCAGGAGACTGAGCACCGCCCAGGCCAGAGCCGCCACGCGAAGGACGACGGATTGCATGCCTCTCCCCAAATTGGTGACCCCTGCGGCCCGCTCTCGGCTATTCCTCGGGCAGCAAGCGGCTCAACCGGCGGTAACGAGGTTTGATCATCTCAACCTCTTATAGTTAATGCGCCCTTAACCTTCCCGCCGATAGTCTGACACCCGAATCTGCCGAAGTGCGCCACGCACCCGGCGAGTCCATGACAGACGGGGAAGAGCATGCGTTCAGGGGCTTCAGCACCGCTTGCGCTGGCCGATACGGGGCACGGCATCCAGGCGTTTGCGCGGCGTCAGGTCGGGCGGCTGGTCGGCGCCGGCCTGTTTGTGCTGGCCGCCTTTGGCGTGGCCAGCCTTGCCACCTGGAACGTCGCCGATCCGAGCTTCTCGCACGCGACGAACAACACCGTCACCAACGCCATGGGCTATGCGGGTGCTGTGTTCTCCGACCTGGCCATGCAGTTCTTCGGCCTCGCCGCTGTCGCGGCCCTGGTTCCGGCCGTCATCTGGGGCTTCCTGCTGTTTTCCGCGCGCGGCGTCGACAGGCTGCCCAAACGCGGGCTGTCCTGGTTCGGCTTCGCGCTGCTGGCGGCTGCAATGGCCGGCTGCGTTGTGCCGCCCAAGACCTGGCCGTTGCCCACCGGCCTCGGCGGCGTGTTCGGCGACATGGTGCTGAAGATCCCCAGCGTCATCATCGGCGGCTATCCAACCGGGCTGATCGCCAGCATCATCGCTGTTCTGCTGGCCGCACCCGCGCTGTGGCTCTTTGCCCTTGGCTCGGCGCTGATCGGACGCAAGAACGGCTTCGCCGTCATGGAGGACGAGCCTGCCGCCGATCCGCGCGAGGACGACCTTTTGTTCGACAATGACGAGGATGAAGGCGACGAGGGCATCCTGGCGCTCGGGGCAATTACTCATTGGTGGCTCTCGTTCCGCGCGTGGATGCACCGCCACGCCGTGCGCCGCAGGCAGGAGCGGGACGAGTACGAACCGGAGATGGAGCAGCGCTCCACTGCCTGGCGGCGCGCCGCCGAACGGGTCGAATCGGCCGAGTTCGCCGAGCAGCGGATGAGCCAGGATGGCCGCGCCCGCGTCGAGCCCGAATTCTTCGCCGCCATGGTCAATGACCGCAGCGCTTCGCTCGACCCCGACGATGCCGATATCTTCGACGTCGACGACGACATGGATTTCGAGCAGGAGGAGCCCGCCATCCAGCGACGCGCGGCGCCGACCGCCAAGGTCCAGCCGTTCCGCTCCGATGCCGCCACCCGTGTCGAGGCGCCGGCGGCGCGCCCCGTGCCGGGCGCCCGCGTGCAGCGCGAGGCGCAGACATCGCTGATCGGCTCGGAAAAGTTCGAAATGCCGTCGCTGCATTTCCTGTCGGAACCGAAGAACGTGGTGCGCGACGCCAGCCTGTCCAAGGATGCGCTGGAGCAGAATGCCCGCCTGCTCGAAGGCGTTTTGGAGGATTTCGGCGTCAAGGGCGAGATCATCGCCGTCCGTCCGGGTCCGGTGGTCACCCTCTATGAGCTCGAACCGGCGCCTGGTATCAAGTCGTCGCGGGTCATCGGCCTGTCCGACGACATCGCCCGCTCAATGAGCGCCATCGCCTGCCGCGTCGCCGTGGTGCCGGGCCGCAACGCCATCGGCATCGAACTGCCGAACGCCAAGCGCGAAACCGTATATCTGCGCGAGATCCTGGCCAGCCGCGACTTCGAGACGACGAAGGCCAAGCTGGCGCTGGCGCTGGGCAAGACCATCAATGGCGAGGCGGTCATCGTCGACATCGCCAAGATGCCGCACGTGCTGGTCGCCGGCACCACCGGCTCGGGCAAGTCGGTCGCCATCAACACCATGATCCTGTCACTGCTCTACCGGCTGACGCCGCAGGATTGCCGGCTGATCATGATCGATCCGAAGATGCTGGAACTCTCGGTCTATGACGGCATCCCGCATCTGCTCACGCCTGTCGTCACCGATCCGAAGAAGGCGGTGGTGGCGCTGAAATGGACCGTGCGCGAGATGGAGGATCGCTACCGCAAGATGTCCAAGGTCGGCGTGCGCAACATCGACGGTTTCAATGCCCGTGTCACCCAGGCTGACAAGAAGGGCGAAAAGATATCGCGCACCGTGCAGACCGGCTTCGACCGCCAGACCGGCGAGGCGATCTACGAGACCGAGAACCTCGATCTCGAGCCGATGCCCTATATTGTCGTCATCATCGACGAGATGGCCGACCTGATGATGGTCGCCGGCAAGGACATCGAGGGTGCCGTGCAGCGCCTGGCGCAGATGGCGCGCGCCGCCGGCATCCATGTCATCATGGCCACGCAGCGCCCGTCGGTCGACGTCATCACCGGTACCATCAAGGCCAATTTCCCGACCCGCATCTCCTTCCAGGTGACGTCGAAGATCGACAGCCGCACCATTTTGGGCGAGCAGGGCGCCGAGCAGCTGCTCGGCATGGGCGACATGCTCTACATGGCCGGCGGCGGCCGTATCCAGCGCGTGCACGGCCCGTTCGTCGCCGACGAAGAAGTCGAGAAGATCGTCGCGCATCTGAAGCTGCAGGGCGTGCCCGAATATCTCGATGCCATCACCGAGGATGACGGCGAGGACGACGACGAACCGTCAGGCAAGGGTGGAGCCAGTGGCGGTGGCGGCAACAGCAATTTCGAGGATTCCGACGATCCTTACGATCAGGCGGTTTCCGTGGTGCTGCGCGACGGCAAGGCCTCGACCAGCTATATCCAGCGCCGGCTGGGCATCGGCTACAACCGCGCCGCCTCGATCATCGAGAAGATGGAGAAGGAAGGTATCGTCGGCCCGGCCAACCATGCCGGCAAGCGCGAGATCCTGGTGCCGACCGAAGAGGACAAGTTCTGACCAGAAGGCCTGACACTTGTGACATCCCGGTCTGGCAACCTTGAACCTTTCAAGACGTTGAAGCGACTGAGGAACGCCTGACCCGCCAAACTTCAGCCTAACTGGGGGTCCAAGCACAGAACAACTCAGGAATCAGATGAGAGTGACCGACATGAAAAATGATCCTTCAGCGCTCAGCAAATTTGCTCCCTCCCGGCGTCAGTTGCTGGGCCTCGGCCTGGCGTTTGCAGGGGCGGCAGCCTTCAACGCGGTGCCCGGCTTCCAGGTGCTGGCTTCGGCGCAGGCGGCCGTGCCGGCCGCGGCACAGAAGATCGCCGACCATTTTTCCTCGGTGAAATCGATGAGCGGCGAATTCGTGCAGTTCGGCCCCAAGGGCGAGCAGACCGGCGGTAAGTTCTTCCTCGAACGGCCGGGCAAGATCCGCTTCAACTATGACGGCTCTTCGAACTTCCGGGTGATTTCAGACGGTGAGTCGGTGGTCATCCTGAACAAGAAGCTCAACACGTCCGATCTCTATCCGCTGTCGAAGACGCCTCTGAAGCTGCTGCTCGACACCAGGATCGACCTCTCTGGCGACCGCGTCAAAAGCGTCAAGCAGGAGGATGACCTCACCACCATCCAGCTCGCCGACAAATCGGTGTTCGGCAATTCGAAGATCACGATGATGTTCGACCCTAAAACCTTTGATTTGCGACAGTGGACGATCACCGACGCGCAGGGCAAGGACACAACGGTGATGATCTTCAACACCAAGGAAGGCGTCAGCTTCGCCCCCGATACTTTCGCCATCGACTACACGGCGAATCGCGAGCTCAACACCAACAAGTCGCGCTAACCCTGCCGTTATAGCTGTGGAAAGCACCGGGCCGCGCCTCGTCGCGCGTTGGCCGGCTTGTCTTTGCGGCTTGCGGCTGGCAGTTTCCCGGACTGACTCCGTCAAAAGGCGTCTTCCCCGTCAGGGCCCATCGGTTCTGGCCGGCCGCACGCTGTCCTGGATTGCCAATGCCCTTCTCCATCGCCACCTGGAACATCAACTCCGTTCGGCTGCGCATGCCGATCGTCGAGCGCCTGCTTGTCGAGCATGCGCCTGACGTGCTCTGCCTGCAGGAAACCAAGGTTCCCGACGAACTGTTTCCCGAAAAGGCCTTCCGCAAACTCGGCTACGAGCACATCGCCTTCCATGGCCAGAAGGGCTACCACGGCGTCGCGACGGTGGCGCGGCGGCCGATCGCGGTGGTTGAGAAGCGGCGTTTCTGCGAGATCGAGGACAGCCGGCACCTCTCGGTGAACGTGCGGGCCGGCGGCAAGGCGATCCTGCTGCACAATTTCTACGTTCCGGCGGGCGGCGACGAACCGGATCCCGTCATCAACAGGAAGTTCAAGCACAAGCTCGATTTCGTCGCCGAGATGAATGCCATCCGGGCGGAGCATGACGATGTGTCCGGCTCGGTGCTGGTCGGCGACCTCAACATTGCCCCACTCGAACACGACGTCTGGTCGCACAAGCAATTGCTCAACGTGGTCAGCCATACGCCGGTCGAGACGGAAAATTTCGAGGCGATGCGCCTCGCCGGCAACTGGGTCGACCTGATGCGGCTCAATGTGCCGCATGAGCAGAAGCTCTACACTTGGTGGAGTTACCGCGCGCAGGATTGGCAAGCGTCGGACCGCGGCCGGCGGCTCGACCATGTTTGGTCGTCGCCGAATCTGGTTCCCGATTTTGCCGGCTACGAGATTCTGCGCCTGGCGCGCGGCTGGGAGCGCCCGTCGGACCATGTGCCTGTTATCGCGCGGTTCGATCTGGATTAGGTCTGTCGATATTCAGGTGAGGCCGGCCTGCAAATGACGGCCTCCTGCGCTTCCTCGTTCTACCGCGTCGC
Organism: Mesorhizobium sp. Root102; assembly: GCF_001425625.1. Lineage (GTDB taxonomy): Bacteria > Pseudomonadota > Alphaproteobacteria > Rhizobiales > Rhizobiaceae > Mesorhizobium. The sequence goes on from NZ_LMCP01000012.1 coordinate 260,089, forward strand.
GGTAGAACTGTGCTCACATACCCAAAAGTACGCTCCGCTCCGGTTCTCTGTATCAGCCATTTTCGGCTCGGCCTGACCTGAATCTCAACACACCTTAAGCTGCGCTGGGTCCAAAGGGGTTCAAACGACGCGCTTCAAGTCTTTGTGCAGGTCGTTGTCCCAAGACGGCTGCGCGGACAGGGGTCCTGTCTTGTTCGCGTGATCCAGCAGATGGGGGTGGTCGCGGTGGCGCGTCGCCAACATCCGTTGCGCCGCTTCGATGATTTTGGGCGCTGGGACATTTGCGACCAGGCCGGTTGGACTTGCATGGCGGGATTCGACTACGTCCACGCAGTTCGAAAGCGGCCGCCAGCGCGCCATGCTGGCACCGCCACTGACGATTATCATCGGTGTCATCACCGTAGCCATCAGATGCGCCGTACCGCCTTCGGCGCCAATGTAGAGATCGGCAAACTCTCCGAGCGCAAGTAGAACGTCGCTGACATTGACGCCCTCGACCGTAGTGGAATCGACAAGCCGCAACTTCGGCACGCGTTGGGCCAGTTCAGCCATATCGGGGCCATCACCAGGTGTTTTCACATAGATGAGGTTTGCCCCGTCGGCGATCATGCTGGCGGATACCGCGACAACCTGATCCGCGGTCAATCGCTTGCCGCCATCGCCATGCGCCGCGATGACGATCAATGGAGCATGCTTGCCGCCCGCCAGGGTCCTGGCCGCCGCCCGCGCGGCCGGGATGGGTTCCAGCCGATGGTCGAAAGGCAACCGTCTGCCGGCAAGACGCTCAATGAGGCGGTGGTAGCGCCATGCATTGCGCTCGGGCCGTGCTTCGGGTTTCTGACCGGGGCGCCAGGAAAGAGCGAAGCCCGGGAAGTTCGCTTCATAGGCGATGCCGCGGCCGAGCAGCGAGGCCCAGGTCTGGATCAGCCAGCGCCCCGAGATGCGGAAATCGACGACGGCCAACCGCTCCTTGCCCTTACGGTGGCTGGCCACCAATTGCATCAGAGGCGTCCGAACATTGATCGCATCGACCAGGTGGTGGACATGGCGATTGAGCACATGCTCAAGGGTTGATGACCCGGTGGTTCCGTAGACGATAAAACTGTCGGGGAAAGCCGTTCTGGCGGCGCGCAAAGCCGGAATCCGGACCAGTCCGTCGCCGAACGCGTCGTTGCGGGAATACAAGATAATCGTCTCGTACCGAGCTGACAGCATGCCTCGCTCCCCCCAGGAGCTTGGTGGTGGCGGTGCCTGCTAGGCCGCCCGCCTTCGAGGTTCTGTAGGATTTCACCTCTAGCCTGTCAACGGAACCTCGCCGCTCAGGTCCGGGCAGTGGGATGACCAACCCGTCGGCGATCCTCCCACTCCGGCCGCAGTTGCGCCATGACCAGCTCGTCGCGGTGCACGCCTTTGAAAAAGGCGCTGCCGCGCGAAATGCCCTCAGCCGTGAAGCCGACAGCTTCGTAGGCGCGCCGGGCGCGATGATTGTCCGGGAAAAGGCCAATGCAGAGCCGATAGGCGTCGGTCTCGACGAAAACCCGATCAACCGTCGCCGCCAGCAGCATTCTGCGGTGGCCTTGTCCTGGTGCACCGACGGCGATGCGCTTGACCAGCGTCACGCGCTCGGCAGAGGCCCATTGGCGAAGGATGACGAAGCCGATCGGCGCTGAACCGTCGACGCCGACAAAATAGGCATGACTGTCGTCGAAAAGGGTCTCGCGATGACGCGTTTCGTCCCAGCGCCCGACAAGGGCGTCGTAGCCCTCGCGCCGTTCGGTCGCCATGACGAAGGGCAGGTCATTTTCGGTAGCGCGTACAAGCTGAAAGTCTATGTGCGCCTTAGCCCGAGAAGCGTGGCGCCAGTTCCTCGATGCGGCGGATCATCGCCTGAAATTCCTCGGAGATGCGCTGGTGGAGCTTGACCGCGACCTCGGGGTATTCCTCCAGGATGCGGCGGAACATCTTGCGGCTGAGCCGGATCACTTCCGAATCGATCTCGGCCGACGCGCTGGTCAGCCGGTTGGTATCGGCGATCAATGCCAGCTCGCTCAGGATCGTGCCGGGGCCGGCCGTGCCTATCGGGATGCGTTCGCCATCGTGCTCCCGGTAGAGCACGATGCGTCCGCTGACGACGATATAGGCCGAATCGGCCTCGTCGTCCTCGCGGTATAGCTTGTGGTTGGCGCTCAGCCTGGTGTTCTCGGCGCCGAAGGCGAGCAGGCGCAACTGTTCCTGCGTGAAGCCCTCGAAGAGCCTCACGGCGGACAGGATGCGGATGTCGTCATCCAACGCCATCTAGCTGTGTCCCCGAACGGTCAGTCCAATCCCTCCTCTGCGGGTCGATCCAAACCCCCCTCCAACTGGATCGTACCCGAAAGCGGCCCCGCCCCGGCCGCTCATTGGATAATGAAATGTTTAAGGAACCAGCTTGTAGCCACCGCTTTCTGTCACAAGAATTTCCGCATTGGAAGGATCGCGCTCAATCTTCTGACGCAGCCGATAGACATGGGTTTCCAGCGTGTGCGTGGTGACGCCGGAATTGTAGCCCCACACTTCCTCGAGCAGCACATCGCGCGTCACCACTTTCTGGTCGGCGCGATAAAGATATTTGATGATCGAGGCCTCCTTCTCTGTCAGTCGCACCTTGCCTCCGCGCGGGTCGAGCAACAGTTTCTGGCTGGGCTTGAAGGTGTAGGGCCCGACCGAGAATGTGGCGTCCTCGCTCTGCTCATGCTGGCGCAATTGCGCCCGAATGCGCGCAAGCAGCACGGCGAAGCGGAACGGCTTCGTCACATAGTCGTTGGCGCCGGCCTCGAGACCGAGGATCGTATCCGAATCGGTGTCGTGGCCGGTCAGCATGATGATGGGCGCCTTGTAGCCGCCCTTGCGCAGGATCTTCACCGCTTCGCGGCCGTCCATGTCGGGCAGCCCGACATCCATGATGAGCAGATCGATGAGGCCGCCGCGCGCCGCGGCGACACCTTTTGCCGCGGTCGATTCCTGCAGCACATCGAATTCCTCATAAAGGGATAATTGCTCGACCAGCGTGCCGCGCAGGTCGTCATCGTCGTCGACGATCAGAATGGTGCGTGAAGTCATGGATCAATCCGTTGTTTTGAAAAGAAAATTCAGTTGACCGCTGCCTGTTTATGCGGAAGCTGACCGGCACAACAGCCGATCACAGTGATTTGTTCCGTGGCACGATCATACAAGAAAAAACACGATCGCAATGCAGCCGGCGCAATTTTGCGAAAAGGGCTGCGCGTGCTGACCGTGCGGGCCCGGCCCGGCCATCCAAGCCAAGGTCTGCTGCAGGCCGGCAAAACGGTGTTTGCGTGTGCGCTGGGGCGGGGCGGCATCTCGGCGGACAAGCGCGAAGGCGACGGCGCCACGCCGCTGGCCTCGATGCGGATACTGTCAGGATATTTCCGGGGAGACCAGTTCTCCAGCGGCCGCAAGACCCGATTGGCGATGACGCCGATCGGACCCGACCTGGGCTGGTGCGAAGTGCCCGACGATCGCAATTACAACAGGCCGGTCAAGATTCCCTATGGCGCCAGCCACGAACGCATGCGGCGCGACGACCGGCTCTACGACGCCTGCCTAGTGCTCGACTGGAACCTGTCGCCACGCCGGCGCGGGCGCGGCAGCGCCATCTTTTTCCATCTGGCGCGCCCCGGCTTCACGCCGACGCAAGGCTGTGTGGCCGTCACGGCGCAAACAATGGCGCGGCTGCTGCCGCTGCTGTCGGATCGGACTGTGGTGAGGGTGGTGAGGTAGGCAGTAGGCAGTAGGGGCGCTGACTTAATTTTCCCACTGCCTATTCCCTGACCTTCGCGGCTGCTGCCAGCCGATGTCGAGAAGGCCGAGGCGGCCCATCTCACGGTCCATGGCGCGTGCGATGTCCTTGCGCCTGGCGCCGACGTCGCGCAGTTGCCGGTCCGAAAGGTCTTCGACATTCTGGTGCGGGAGATTGATCGCGACCCGGGCGTGACGCAGCCAGTCGAGGCTCTCGGCCAGCCAGTTCGGACGGGGTTTGGACGAATTCAAAGCGATGATGGACATGGTGTGATCCGCGCTCTCCGGATATCAAATCCGGCTTGTTGATGTATCGATGACTGGATCATGCCAGATTGAAATCCCTGCGAGAAACGAGTAGTTTTCTCTGGATCATCAAGTTTTATTTGAGGATAGCGTGGCCCGCCTTCTGCCAGGAACTCGCGCCTTGAGGACGCTGGAAGCAGCGGCCCGGCACCTCAATTTCACCCGTGCCGCCGACGAGCTGGGCTTGACGCCAGCCGCCGTCAGCCACCAGATCAAGGAAATCGAGGATCAGCTCGGACTGGTGCTGTTTACGCGCACCAGCCGCACCATCCGGCTGACCGAGGCTGGCACGGTGCTGTTCGAGGCCTCGATCGACGCGCTCGACCTGCTTGGCCGGGCCGTTTCGCGGGCGCAAAAGCTGACGCGCGGCACCGCGCTGCTGAAAGTGACGCTGGATGCACAGTTCGCGTCAAAATGGCTGATGCGGCGCGTCGACGATTTTCGCAAGCATCACCCCGCTATCGAGTTGCGATTCGACATCGCCTATGAAGTGCGGGATTTCGAACTCGATGACGTCGATGTCGGCATCCGTTTCGGCGCCGGCAAATATCCGGGCCTGCGCGCCCACCGGCTGTTCGACAACATCCTCATTCCGGTGTGCAGCCCGAGCCTCTTGACCTCCGGTCCGCCGCTGCGCGAGCCGCGCGATCTTTTCAATCACACGCTTGCACATATCGAATGGTCGCGACAAGGCGTGACATGGCCGAACTGGCGGATGTGGATGGCGGCGGTCGGCGTCAACGATTTCGACGACAGCCGGACCGTCGTGTTCGGAAACTCCACGGACGCCGTCCAGGCAGCGCTCGACGGCAATGCCGTCGCGCTCGCCGATTTCGCCATGGTGGCGAACGACCTTTCCCAAGGAAGGCTGGTGCAGCCTTTTGAACTCGGCCTGCGGATAGCTCCCGAGTTCGCCTATTTCCTGGTCTATCCAGAGAGTGCGGCCGACGATCCGCGTATCGTCGCCTTCCGCGAATGGATTCTCGAGGAAGTCGCCAAGACGCGGACCTGACGATCGCGGGAAGCGGTCAGCTTGCCGCGGCGCCGAACCAGCCGATCACGGCGCCGATGATCAGCAGTACGCCAAGCCAGTGGCCGCTGTCGATGAGGGTCAGGTCCCAGCCGAAATTCTCGTAGCGATGGTTGACCGAGAGCGTCGTGGCGACGAAGCCCAGCCAAAGCACGAAACCGATGACCAGGTCGGCAAGCAGTGTCGGCTCGCCACCCGTCATCGCGCCGACAACCAGGGCCATGATGTAGGCCATGACCAGTTCGGCGATGAAGCTGATGACGAAGGGCAGCGGCGATTTCTTCATCGTGGCCGGGTCAAGCTTTGCGGCCTTCAGCCAGGGCTCACGGCCAGCCAGTTTACTGCCGAAAATCCATCAGCTTCCCCCTCCGATGCGGCTGTGATGGAACGCCTGTTCGGCGTTGGCGTCAAGCAAACCGCCAGACAGTCGTGCGCTTGACCAGGGAATCCTCCAGTGCCCGCGTGACTGCCACTTCATAGACCGCAAGCGGCTCCAGCCCCGCCTTCGGCATATATGACCGGCCGGGATCGCCGACGAGGATTTCGGCGCCACGCGCCTTCAGGGTTGCGAACCACGGCATCAGCCGGTCGGCGAAGGATTTGTCATAGAAAACGTCGCCGGCCAGGATCACGTCCCAACCCCCATCGGTGCCGATACAATCCGTGCCGAGAAATTCGATCGCGACATCGTTGGCCTCGCTGTTGAGGCGGATCGCGGTCGCGCAGAACGGGTCGATGTCGGTGGCTATCGCCCTGGCAGCACCTGCCTTGGCGGCGGCGATGGCGACGAGGCCTGAGCCGGAGGCGAAGTCGAGCACGCGCTTGCCCCGCACCGTGCCGGGATTGTCCAGGACATAGCGGGCAAGGCCCTGGCCGCCGGCCCAGGCAAAGGCCCAGAAGGGCGGCGGCAGGCCGATCTCGACCAGCTCGTCCTCGGTCCGCTGCCACAGATCATGCGCCTCGTCGGCAAGATGAAGCAGGATTTCGGGCACGTGCGGCGACGTCATCAGCGCCGTGTTGTCGAGAATGAACTGCTTCGCGCTGTTGGGCGTCAGCGCCGTCACGGAGCCGGCGTCAAGCCGCCCATGCGGCAGACTTCCTTCCATTCGGCCGGCGTCACCGGCTGCACGGAAAGCCGCCCGAGCCGCACCAGCGCCATGTCGGCAAGCTTTGGATTGGCCTTGACCTCTTCCAGCGTCGGCGGGTTGGGCACATCCTGGACCGCGCGGATGTCGACGCATTCCCAGCGCGGGTCATCCGACGTGGTGTCGGGATGGGCCAGCGCGCAGACTTCGGCGATGCCGACCACGTTCAGTCCCTCGTTGGAATGATAGAAGAAGCCGAGATCGCCGACCTGCATCGCCTTCATGTTGTTGCGTGCGGCGTAGTTGCGCACGCCGTCCCATTGCGTGCCGGCCTTGCCCTTGGCCTTCAGCATCTCGAAGGAGAACTTGAATGGCTCCGATTTGAACAGCCAGTAGTTCATGTCCTTGCTCCTCCTAGGCTCTTTGTTTAACGCAATTCCGGACGGAAAACCGTTTCACACTTTTCCTGGAATTGCTTTAGCGTTCGCGCGCCGACGACCGGGATTAACTAGCCGCCGGCTTGTTGAACGTCCAGTTCCACGGGCGGATTTCGACACTTTCGAACAGCCCGGCCTTGGCGTAGGGGTCGGCAGCCGCCAGGGCCCGAGCCGCTGCCATATCCGGAGCCTCGATGACGGCGAGAGTGCCGTTCGGCTTGCCGTCGGCGTCGAGGAAAGGACCGGCGAAGGCCAGCTTCCCTTCGCTGTTCAGGCCTTCGATGAAGACGACATGGGCGGGCCGGGTGTCGAGGCGTACCTGCAGGTTTCCTGGCTTGTCCTTGCAGATCAAAGCAAACAGCATGATCGTTCTCCTGGTCGTTGAATCAAGTCGTGGGGATCAATCGTTGGTTTCGGTCTTCAGCGGCCGGGTCATCAGAGCCGTCACTGCCTGCCGGATGGTGATGGTGCCGTCCAGTATCGCGGCGACGGCGGCAATGATCGGCGCGTCGATGTGGCGCTCGGTGGCGATGCGGGCAGCAATCGCCGCCGTCGGCACGCCCTCGGCCAGCGGCAATCCGGCCAGCGGTTTGCCTTGCCCGAGCGCCAGCCCGTAGGCGAAATTGCGCGACTGGGTCGACGAGCAGGTCAGCAACAGGTCGCCAAGGCCGGAAAGCCCCATCAAGGTCTCCGGCCTGGCGCCGAAGGCGGCGCCGATGCGGCGCAGTTCGACAAAGCCGCGCGTCACCATGGCGGCCTGGGCGCTGGCGCCGAGACCGGCGCCGGTGACAGCACCTGCGGCGATGGCGAAGACGTTCTTCAAGGCGCCGCCGATTTCGACGCCGATCAGGTCGTCGCTCGAATAGCAGCGCAGGTTCTCGGCGGAAAAGCGGGCAGCGAGATCGGCAGCCAATGCCTCGTCGCGGGCGGCGACCACAACGGCCGTCGGCAGGCCGCGGGCGACATCGGTGGCGAAGCTCGGGCCGGACAAAGCGGCGACCGGATTTTGCGGCAGGATCTCTTCGACGATTGCCGACAACAAGGCGCCCGTGTCGCGCTCGATGCCCTTGGCGCAGAGAACCAGCGGGATACCGGTCGGCATATGGGCTTTGGCGACCGCCAGCGTTGCCCGAAGCGCTTGCGCCGGCGTCACCGCCAGCACGCAATCGGCGCCGGCAAGTGCCACCTTGATGTCGCTCGTCGCCTCGATGCCGGGCGCAATAGTGATGCCGGGCAGATAGCGAGGGTTCTCGCCACGCCCGATCGAAGCGACGGTTTCCGGGTCGCGCGCGAACAACCGGACCGAATGACCGGCGCGCAGCATCGCCAGCGCCAGCGCGGTGCCCCAGGCGCCGCCGCCGAGCACGCTGACACACCAGCCGCTCTTGTCTGGACTGTTCATATCCTGGTCAGTCATGCCTTGGCCCCGCGCCGGCCGGAACCGACCATCGGTGTCGAGATGCTGTCCAGCGGCCAGCGCGAGCGCGGCACGAAATCGAAGCCGTTCTCCTGCGTCATGCCGGCGCGTAGCCGCTCGACGCCCGCCCAGGCGATCATCGCTGCATTGTCGGTGCAAAGTTTCAGCGGCGGCGCAATAAAGGTGAAGCCGGTCTCGCCGCAGAGTCGCTCCAGCATCGCCTTGATCGTGCGGTTGGCGGCGACACCGCCGGCAACGACCAGCGCCGGGTTCCTGGTGCCGGGAAATGTCTCGCGAAAGCGCGTCAGCGCGCGAGAAACGCGGTCGGCCAGCGCATCGGCGACCGCCGCCTGGAACGAGGCGCAGATGTCGGCGACATCCTGGTCGCTCAAGGGCTCAATGGCAGTCGCTGCCTGGCGCACGGCGGTCTTGAGGCCGGAGAAGGAGAAGTCGGGCTGCGCCGAGCCCTTCATCGGACGCGGAAAGGCAAAGCGTGAGGCATTGCCGGCCCGTGCCGCCTTCTCGACATTCGGTCCGCCAGGATAGGGCAGGCCGAGCATCTTGGCCGTCTTGTCGAAGGCTTCGCCGAGCGCATCGTCAATGGTCGTTGCCCAGCGCTGATAGTCGCCGACGCCACGCACGGCGAGGATCTGCGTGTGACCGCCCGAGACCAGCAGCAGCAGATAGGGAAAGTCGAGGCCGTCGGTCAGCCGTGCGGTCAAGGCATGGCCTTCGAGGTGGTTGATGGCGATCAGCGGCTTGTTTGCCGCCGCGGCGATCGCCTTGGCCGTCATCAGCCCGACGATCAGCCCGCCGACCAGGCCGGGACCGGCGGTGGCGGCAATCGCGTCGATGTCGGCGAGCGACACGCCCGAATCGGCAAGGGCCGCCTCGATGATGCCGTCCAGCGCCTCGACATGGGCGCGCGCCGCGATCTCCGGCACGACACCACCGAATGCGGCATGTTCCTCGATCTGGCTGAGCACGATGTTGGAGAGGATTTTTGGCGCGGCGTCGCCGTCCAGCGCCACGACACTTGCGGCGGTCTCGTCACAACTCGTCTCTATGCCCAGCACGCGGATCAATTCGTCGCTATCCCAAGAGATTGTCTGTCGGGCCTTTCCCCGTTAGGAGAAAGGCCGGAAAGGCCTCGGTTATTTTAGCCGCATTCCTGCGACGCCAAGTGGTTCCACTTGGCTGCAAAATGCTCAGGCCGGGGGTTATCACGGACCGCGCGCCATGCAAACAATCTTGAGAATTGGAACACGCGGCAGCCCGCTGGCGTTGGCACAGGCGCAGGAGACGCAGGCGCGGCTGATGGCCGCGCATGGCATGCCGGCGGAGGCCTTTGAGATCGTCGTCATCTCGACCAGCGGCGACCGCATCCAGGACCGGCCGCTGTCGGAAGCCGGCGGCAAGGGCCTGTTCACCAAGGAGATCGAGGAGGCGCTGCTGGCGGGCCGGATCGATATCGCCGTGCATTCGTCGAAGGACATGCCGACGCAACTGCCCGACGGTCTCGAACTCTCGGCCTTCCTGCCGCGCGAGGACGCGCGCGACGCTTTTGTCGGCAGGGCGGCGAAGACGATTGCCGACTTGCCGCAGGGAGCGAAAGTCGGCTCGTCGTCGCTGCGGCGGCAGGCGCTGATCCGTCGCATGCGGCCGGATCTCGACGTGGTGATGTTCCGCGGCAATGTGCAGACACGACTGCGCAAGCTCGACGAAGGTGTCGCCGCCGGCACGATCCTCGCCTATGCCGGGCTGAAGCGGCTCGGGCTCGAACATGTCCTCACCGACCTGATACCGCTCGACATCTTTCCGCCGGCGCCGGGGCAAGGCGCGATCGGCATCGAGACCCGCATCGGCGACAGCGATGTCGAAAAGATGCTGGTGGCAATCCATGATGTTCCGACCGGTCAGGCGCTGGCCTGCGAGCGCGCCTTCCTCGCAGCGCTGGATGGTTCCTGCCGCACCCCGATCGCCGGCTATGCGGCGATCGTGGCCGGGATGCTTTCTTTTGCCGGGCTGATCATCTCGCCCGACGGCACGCAGTCGCATGCGGTCGAGCTGCAGGGACCGGCGCAGGACGCCGCCCGTATCGGCGCCGAATCAGCCAGGACGGTGCGAGCCAGGGCCGGCGAAAAGTTCTTCGACGGCTGGCTCTGAAAATGCTTCGCGTTCTGGTGACGAGACCGGAACCGGGCGCCGCGCGCACAGCGCGGCAGCTTCGGGAGACAGGGTTTCAGCCGATCCTTCTGCCTCTGACCGAAACGGTGGCGTTGCCGGTCGATGCCGGACTGGTTCCAGACGAAGCCATCGCCGTTGCCGTCACCAGCGCCAATGCCGTGCGCCATGCGCCGGAAGCAATTATAGCGGCGCTCGCCGCCTTGCCCTGCCATGCCGTCGGCAAAAGGACGGCGGAGGCCGCACGCAAAGCGGGATTCTTGTCGGTCAGCGAAGGCCCAGGCAATGCCGAAGGTCTCGCCGACAGACTTGCTGGCGGCCTCTCGGGCAAGACCATTGTCTATCTCTGTGGGCGCGTGCGCTTTCCGGCCTTCGAACAGGAGCTCAAGACGGCAGGCGTTCAGGTCCACGCCGTCGAGACATATGACACGCTTGCGGTGCGCCATTCGGACAAGGCCATTGTTGCGCTGTTGTCGGGCCAACCTGTCGACGCGGTGCTGCTTTATTCAACCAAGGCGGCTGGCGCGATGCAGGTCTTGGCCAGACGGCCCGCTCTGCAAGGCCTGTTTGAAAGAACACGGTTTTTCGCTCTTTCCGCCCGCATCGCGGCAGCCCTCGACGATACCGCCAACGAAAGAATCCGCATTGCCGCACAGCCCGACGAGAAAGCGCTGCTGGCGCTTTTGCGAGACGTGAGCTGAGCCGCGTCATCACACCGCCCCTTTTCACCGCTTGGTGATGTGCTAGACCCTTTCTGAACCATCACGCGCCGCAAGGCGTTGAGACGAAGCGAATTGTGCGGAGCCCAGGCATGGTCAAGACGCCGAAGATGCGACACTCGAAAAGCCGCCGCGAGCCGGTGACCATCGATCTGGAGCCGGGCGCCGTCTCACGTATCGCCGACGAGGACGCCGCCAAGACGCAAGCCAGCGCCGATGAAGCTCCCGTGGAGGCCACGGAAACCTCTCAATCCGAAGTTCCCGACGAGCCGGTTCATGCCGACCAGACCGATCTCGAGCCCTGGGAGCATGCCGATGCCGCCGCAGGGGCAGCGGAGGCGCAAGCGCCGGCGGGTGCCGGAGCCAAAGCCGCCGAACCAGAGCTCCCTTATCCCGGTTCGGATGCTCCGCCCAACCGCGCCAAAGCCTTCGACTACAGTTTCGAGGATGCGTCGGCAAAGCGCACACAGACCGACAGCAGCAAGGCCAAGACCGAGACACGGGATGACAGAATGGCGCCGACCCCTCCCCTTGAAAAGCGCGGCGGCATCAACGGCATTGCTGCCGGCATCATCGGCGGTGTCATCGCGCTGGTCGGCGCCGGCGGGCTGCAATTTGCCGGCCTGCTCGGTGCGCCGGGCTCCGGCGCCAGTGTCTCGCTCGATGGCATCAACGGCGACATCGCCTCGCTGAAGACCGAAATCGCCGGCTTGAAGGACTCTGGCGGCAACAGCGATGCAGCGGCCAAGGTGGTCGGGCTGTCCTCGGGCCTGGAGCAGGTCAAGGCCGATGTCGCGTCGCTGAAATCGGCGATCGAGAAAGGTGGAGCAGGCGACACGGCTGGGCTCGCCGCACTGGTCGACAAGGTCGCGCAGATCGAAACGGCGGTCGCCGCGCTCGGCAAGGCCGGCAGCACGGCCCCGGTCGATCTCGGCCCGCTCAACGAAAAACTGGCTGGTCTCGACGCGCAGGTCAAGTCGGTCGGCGAGGCGACGACGGCGCAGGATGGCCGGCTCACCGCGCTGGAGCAGTCGGTGTCGCAGCTTTCCGGCAAGGTCGAGGCCGCGGCAGGACAACCGAAGATCGCGCTCGCCATTGCGGCCTCTGCGCTCAAGGCGGCGCTTGAGCGTGGCGCGCCGTTCTCGGCCGAACTCGAAACCTTTGCCGCGATTTCGCCGGACGCGCCGCAGCTTGCGACCTTGCGCACCTATGCCGAAAAGGGCGTGCCCACCCGCGCCGAGATCGCAGCGCAAGCGGATGCCGCCGCCAGCGCCATGGTGACTGCGGCGACGCCTGTCGATGAGAATGCCGGCTTCCTGCAGAACCTTTTGTCGAGTGCCGAATCGCTGGTCAAGGTCAGGCCGATTGGCGCCGTCGAGGGCGCCGGTGCGCCGGAAACCGTCGCGCGCATGGAGGCGGCGGTCAACCAGGGCGACTACGCCAAGGCGCTCAGTGAATACGACACGCTTCCCGAAGCCGCCAAGGCTGCCGGCGCCGACTTTGCCGGCAAACTGAAGGCACGCATCGAGGTCGAAACCCAGGTCGACGCGCTGATCTCCAGCGCGATGAAGGCATGAGGGCAACACAATGATCCGGCTGCTCGCCTTCCTCATCGTCGTTTTCGCGCTCGGGCTGGGCTTTGCCTGGCTGGCCGACCGGCCGGGCGACATGGTCGTCACCTTCAACGGTTATCAGTACCAGGTCAGCCTGATGGTGGCTGCTGTGGCTGTCGTTGCCGTGGTCGCCGCGTTGATGATCCTGTGGTGGCTGCTTAAGTCGCTGTGGAACAGCCCCTACACCATCTCGCGCTATTTCCGTGTCCGTCGCCGCGACCGCGGCTATCAGGCGCTGTCGGCCGGCATGATCGCTGCCGGCGCCGGCGACGGCGCGCTGGCCCGCAAGAAGACCAAGGAAGCCACCAAGCTGATCCGCTCCGACCAGGAACCGCTGATCCATCTGCTCGAGGCGCAGGCGTCGCTGCTCGAAGGCGATCATGAAGGGGCGCGGCAGAAATTCGAGAGCATGCTGGACGATCCCGAAATGCGGTTGCTTGGCCTGCGCGGGCTCTATCTCGAAGCCGAACGGCTCGGCGACCGCAATGCCGCCAGGCACTATGCCGGCCGTGCTGCCGCTGTGGCGCCGCAGCTGGCCTGGGCGGCCGAATCGACGCTGGAAGAGCTGACCGCTCGCGGCGACTGGGACGGCGCCTTGAAACTGGTCGACGCGCAGAAGTCGACACGGCAGATCGAACGCGATGCCGCCACCCGCCGCCGCGCCGTGCTGCTGACCGCCAAGGCGCAGGCGCTTGCCGACAGCGATCCCGCTGCCGCCAGAACCGCGGCGATCGAGGCCAACCGGCTGCGGCCGGACTTTGCGCCCGCTGCCGTTGCCGCCGCCGCGGCGCTGTTCAAGCAGAACGATGTGCGCAAGGGCTCAAAGATCCTCGAGGCGGCGTGGAAGGCCGAGCCGCATCCAGAGATCGCCGAACTCTATACCCATGCCAGACCGGGCGACGCCGTGCTCGACCGCCTCAACCGGGCGAAGAAGCTGCAGGAGATGAAGAAGAACCACGCCGAGTCGTCGATGACGGTGGCGCGCGCCGCGCTCGACGCGCACGATTTCGCGACCGCTCGCCGCGAGGCCGAGGCCGCGATCCGGATGGATCGCCGCGAGGGCGCCTATCTGCTGCTCGCCGATATCGAGGAGGCCGAGACCGGCGACCAGGGCAAGGTGCGGCAGCTTTTGTCGAGGGCGGTGCGGGCGCCGCGCGATCCGGCCTGGGTCGCCGACGGCGTGGTGTCCGAACGTTGGGCGCCGGTGTCACCGATTACCGGCCGGCTCGACGCCTTCGAATGGCGCGCGCCGATGGAGCGTCTCGGCCAGTTGATCGACAGCCACGACGATGCACCAGCCAGCGCGGCGCCGGTCATTGAAGCACTGGCAAAGCCGACGAGCGAGAAAAAGCCGGCCGAGGTGATCGATGACGCCGGTCAGGGCGAGGCGGCGGGCAAGGACGCCGAGAGCCATGAGAATCATGTCAGGCCGATCACAGCGGCGACCTTCGCCGCGGTGCCGACCGATGCCGAGGCCGTCGAGCCGGCCGAGGAGCTCGCGCGGCTGCCGGACGATCCCGGCGTCGATCCGGACGAGGAAGCGGAAAAATCGCCGCGCCGGTTCCGGCTGTTTTGAACCATGCCGGCCGTCAGGCCCCCTCTGACTCAAGGAAATAGAGCATGATGTCGTCCGAAAACCGCTTCACACTTTTCGCCATCATGCTCTGAGGTATGGACTTATGTTTGAACGCGTTCTGTCGTTTCTCAGGGATTTGCCGGCCGCCGCCGGCACGCATGCCAGCACGGACGATCCGCGCATCGCGGCCTCGGCGCTTCTCTACCATGTGATGAATGCCGATGGCGTCCGCCAGGATGTCGAGTGGGAGCGGTTCAAGGCGGTGCTGGGGGAGAGCTACTCGATCAGCGGCGCCGAACTCGAAGCGCTCGCCGCCGCAGGCGAGCGGGCCGACAATGAGGCGATCGATCTCTATGCCTTCACCAGTGTCTTGAAGCGCCATCTCGATGCCGATGCGCGCAAGGCCTTCATCGGCCTGATGTGGGAGATCGTCTATGCCGATGGCGAACTGCACGAGCTGGAGGACAACACCGTCTGGCGCGTCGCCGAACTGATCGGCGTCGAACGCCGCGACCGCGTCGAGGCGCGCCGCAAGGCGGCGGCGCGCGCGCCCGGCGCCACCGGAATATCGAGCGACGAATAGGATTTTCGCCTGCCCATGCCGCGCCAAACGAGTTCGAAGCCAAAAATCCTGATCGTGCTGCATCAGGAGAATTCGAGCCCCGGACGCGTCGGCCACATGCTGCTGGAAGAAGGTTTCGATCTCGACATCCGCCGGCCGCCGCTGGGCGACACCTTGCCGGAGACACTGGACGGCCACGCCGGCACGGTGGTGTTCGGCGGGCCGATGAGCGCCAATGACGAGGACGAGTTCGTCCGCCGCGAGACCAGCTGGCTGGAGATCCCGCTCAAGGAGAACCGGCCGTTACTCGGCATCTGCCTTGGCGCGCAGATGCTGGTCAACCATCTCGGCGGCAAGGTCGAGGGTCATGGCGAAGGGCTGGTCGAGATCGGCTGGTACAAGCTGAAGCCGACCGAAGCCGGCAGGCAACTGATGCACTGGCCTGAGATGGTCTATCAGTTCCACCGCGAGGGTTTTTCGCTGCCCAGGGACGCAACGCTGCTGGCGACGGCCGAGACCTATCCCAACCAGGCCTTCCGCTATGGCGACAATGCCTGGGGCATCCAGTTCCATGGCGAGCTGACCAGGGCGATGATGCAGCGCTGGGTGGTGCGCGGCGCGCATCGTTTCGAGTTGCCGGGCGCGCAACCCGGCCGCGATCATCTCGGCGGCCGGCTGATCTGGGACATGCATCTCAAGCGCTGGCTGGACGAGTTCCTGCGGATGATTTTCGGCAAGCCGGCGGCGCGATAACTCTATCTCTTTGTTTTTTCAGAATTCCGGACGGAAACGTTTCGCACTTAGGTTTCGAGCACCGGCCGCAGGAAGCTGCGCTCATAGCTGAGAATGCTCCGATTGCGCTTTTCCATTTCAAACACATCTTGGCATTCCGGGTCGGCAGCCATGCGCTTGCGATAGTCGTCGTAGTCGGCGAGGCTCGGGAAGCTGAACATGGCATAAGCGATATTGTTCGCTCCTTCACTCGGAAGGAAATAGCCATGATGGTTTCCGCCGAGGCGATTGACCAGACCGATCCAGCGACGGCCATATTCTTCGAACTCGGCAAGCTTGTACGGGTCAATGACATATTTCAGGTAACAAGTGATCATGGGAATTCCTGTGATAGGGGTGATGTAGCTTGCTGACCGCAGCGAAAAAACGTCAGTTTCGCCCGTTGAGATGCCGCACCCTGCGCAACTGCGGAAACAGGTAGGCCCATAGCCCAGCGACCGCGATGGCGCCAACGCCGCCAATCACCACCGCCGGCACGGTGCCGATCAGCGCCGCCATGGTGCCGGCGCGGAATTCGCCGACTTCATTGGAGGCGCCGACGAAAACCTGGTTGACGGCGTTGACACGGCCACGCACCTCGTCCGGCGTCCACAACTGGATCAGGGTCTCCCTGATGTAAACACTGAACATGTCGGTGGCGCCGAGGAGCGCCAATGCCACGATCGACAGCCAGGTGACGGTAGACAGGCCAAACAATACGGTGCAGGCGCCGAATGCCGCGACGAAGCCGAGCATAATCTTGCCGGCATTGTCGCGAAGCGGGTGCCCGGCCAGCCATACCGCAACGCAGATGGCGCCGATGCCGGGCGCCGAGCGCAGCAGGCCGAGGCCCCAGGGGCCGAGTTCCAGAATATCGCGCGCATAGACTGGCAGCAGCGCCGAGGCGCCGGACAGGAGCACGGCGAAGAGGTCGAGCGAGATGGCGCCCAGTACGATCTTCTCGCTCCAGATGTTGCGGAAGCCGGCAAACAGCGTTTCCATCGTCGGCTTGTCGGTTGCGCTCTGCTGGGCAGGCTTTGGAATGGTGAAGATCAGCAGGCCAGCCACCAGCATCAGCACAGAGGCGACGGCGTATGCAGCCTCCGGTGAAACGCCGTAGAGCAGGCCGCCGGCGACCGGGCCAACGATGGTCGCCGTCTGCCAGGCGGACGAGTTCCAGGCAATCGCATTGCCGAAATCCTCTGGCGGTACCAGATTGGCGAACAGCGATGACGAGGCCGGTCCGTAAAAGGCGCGCGCCATGCCGAACAGCGCCAGAACGACGAAGATCGGCAGCGGACTGACCAGGCCGCGCAGCGTGAAGTAGAGCAGAACGAGCGTGCAGCCTGCCTCGACCACCGTTGCCAGTGCCATGATCAGGCGGCGGCCGAATCGGTCGGCGACGACGCCGGTGACCAGGACCAAGAGCAGCGACGGCAGGAACTGGACGATACCGACAATGCCGAGATCGAAGGGATCGCGCGTCAGATCATAGATCTGCCAGCCGACGGCGACGGACACGATCATGGTGGCGAAGGTGGTGAGGAAACGCGCCGACCAGTAACTGAGGAAGGCTTTGTGCCGGAAGGCGGCGTAACGCTGCTCCGGCGAAGTTTGTACTGATGTCATGGAGAGAGGCCCCGTTGCGATGGCATTGGTCGGCGGGGCACTTCCCGGATGGGCGCTGGTCCGACCAATGGAACGTCTAACAAAGTTCGCGGCGGGATGTGCGTTAAAATCAGTGCTGGATCAAGGAATTTTCGGCCTGCTCCATCGACCGTACGGGGAAGTTACTGCCGCAGCGCGGCGGAGATAGCGTCGAGGCCGCCGCTCAACTCGGCTTCGGTCGGCCAGCCAAAGCCGACGCGGAAGAAGCGCTTTTCCATTTCGAACCAGTGGCCGGGCCCGACATAGGTGCCGTGGTTTTCCAGCAGGTTCACATAGAACCGGTTGAGGTCGAAGCCGGGATCGACGTTCAGGCGGGGGAAGCCGACGACGCCCCCTTCGGGCCGAACCCAGTCGACCAGTGGCTCGCGATCGATCCAGGACTGGACGATGTCGCGACGCCTCGCCATTTCGGGCAGCAACGTCGTCAGGAAGGCGTCCCGGCGCTCAAGCATGCCGCGCGCGATGCCTTCGTCGATGACGCTGCCGCAAATGCCGATCTGCTCCTTGGCGGCGAGGAATGTCTCCTGAAGCGCGGTATCCCTGGTGATTAGCCAGCCGATGCGGATGCCGGGAATGCCGAAGGCTTTCGATAGCGACGAGACACTGATGGCCTTCCTGCTCAGCGAGGCCGCCGACGGCAGCCGCCTGCCATAGGAAAGATCACGATAGGTCTCGTCGACCAGCAGATGGCAGTTCCTGCTTTCCGCGAGCGCCACCAGCGCATCGAGTTCGGCCCGGCTCATCATCGTGCCGGTCGGGTTGTGCGGGCAGGTGACGCTGATCAGCTTCGTGTTCGGCTGTATCGCCGCCTTGACGCGTTCGACATCGATGGCGAAGCCATCCTCGAAGGCTAGGTCGACGAAGCTGATGGCGCAGCCGATCGCCCTTGGGGTTTCGATGTTGGTGGCGTAGTTGGGCCTGATGACGACGAGATGGTCGTTCGCCGACAAGAGCGAGGTCGAGATGATGAACAGCGCGCCGGCGGCACCGGCCGTGACCAGGACATCTTCTGATGAAACGCCGGAGTCCTGCGCGGATATCAGCGCGCGCAAATCCTTGTCGCCGCGATGCTCGCCATAGAAAAGCGTGAGATCAGGCAGTGACAGGCCGATGTCGGAGAGCTTCTGGTCGGCGATCGAACTTTCGGAAAGATTGTAGCGGATACGGTCGTAGCCGTACTCTTCCGGCGCCTCTTTCTCGATCACCATCCTGGTGTAGTTCATGGCTTCCCCCCAAAGACCTTGTCCGACCCATCCAAGCCATAAAAACATGAAGCCTGCCAAGGCGGATTCGCCGGCAGGCTTCAATCAATCTATTGGCTCAAGGCCGAATTGGGTCTTCGCTTCAGGCAGGTCGTTGTCCCAAAACCGCTGCGCACCCTTGGGTCAAGCCCGAGGGCATGCTTTTGGGCGACATGCCTCAGGCTGAAACCTTGGCCTTCCTGCCCTTGACAGGTGCCTTCACGGGGGCGGCCTTGCGGCCGAGACCGATCGACTTCGCCAGCAGCGAGCGCGAGGCCGCGTAGTTGGGGGCGACCATCGGATAGTCCGACGGCAAGCCCCACTTGGCGCGATAGGCGTCCGGCGTCAGGCCGAAATGCACGCCGAGGTGACGCTTCAGCGATTTGAACTTCTTGCCGTCCTCGAGGCAGATGATGAAATCGGGCGTCACCGACTTCTTGGGATTGACTGCGGGGACCAGGGGGGCAGCTACCGGGACCACCGGCTTGCCGAGCCCGCTTATCGAGGTGCTGACGCTGGCGATGAGGTCGGCCAGGCCGGAGGCGGGCAAGCGGTTCTTTTCGACATAAGCGGACACGATGTGAGCGGTCAGCTCGAGCAGGTCGATGTCTTTACGGGCGCTGTTGCTATCGTCGGTCACTCTATTTCTCCGTCTAAAGCGAATGACCTGAAAATCGGATTCGATTCCCGGAAAGGATCATGCGCGAAATCAAAATGCTACGGCACCCTTTGTGCATCCAAGGGACGAGCGGCGTTGTTGTGGCGCGGAATTCCTAGTCGGCAAATCTGCGTAATGCAATGACTTGATGTCACTTCACACGTTATTTTGACCAACTATATTAAACAATAACAATATCAGACTATCAGCGCCTTGTCGCGCCACAAACGAAATCCGCCTTCGAAGGCGCGCGTGTTGTCGCCGCGCCTGGAGTCGGCGGGCAATTCATCGAGCTTGTCGACATTGCCGCCGCCAATGACGACATAGTCAGGCTGCAGTGCGGCGCGAAGCCGGTCGACGACGTCGAAGACATGTTTGCGCCATTTCTTCTTGCCGCGTTTTTCGAGGCCGCGCTCGCCGACATAGTCCTCGAAGCTCTTGCCCTTCTTGTAGGGCAGGTGCGCAAGTTCCATCGGCTGGGCGATGTTGTCGGCAATCATCGCCGCACCGAGACCGGTGCCGAGCCCTAGGAACAGCATGCGCCCGCCCTCATAGCTGCCGATGGCCTGCATCAGTGCATCGTTGACCACCTTTACCGGTTTGCCGAACGCACCAGCGAAATCAAATCCAGCCCAGCCCTTGCCGAGATTGGCGGGATCGGTCAGCGGCCTGTTGTGATTGACCGGGCCGGGGTAGCCCATCGAGACGACATCGTAGGACAGGCCCTCGGCGAGCTCCTTCACCGCATCGATCATCTGCTGCGGTGTCAGGCGAGGTCCGGAGTCGGCCCGGCGCTCCTCGCCGCCAGCGCTGGTGAGGATCTTGACGTGCGTGCCGCCGATGTCGATCGCCAGCACGATCTTCTCAGGTCCCGATGCGGGTTGTTTCACCGTGTCACCCTCTCATTTCACCGGATCAATCCAGCCGTTGGGCGGCCCGAACCCGGCCATGACGTCCGCCGGTCCCCATGTTCCCGGCTCGTAGAGGTGCGGCGGCGTGGTGTCGCCGAGTACCGGGCCGACGATGCGCCAGGCCAGTTCGCTGGCGTCCTGGCGGGTGAACAGCTGACCGTTACCGTTCATGGCATCACCGATCAGCCGCTCATAGGGCGGCATGTCGCCCTTGCTGTTGTCGAGCGCCGTCAGTTCAACCTGCTCGCCGATCATGTCATCGCCCGGCGCCTTGCGCTGGGCGCCGATGGCGATCACCACCTGTGGGTCGATACGGAAGCGGACGTAGTTCTGGTCGGCGGGCTTGATCGGGTCGAAAACGTCGAGCGGCGGCCGCTTCAGCCGCACCACCACCTCGGTGACATGCACCGGCATGTTCTTGCCGGCGCGAATGAAGAACGGCACGTCCTGCCAGCGCCAGGTGTCGACGAAGAAACGCACCGCCGCGAAGGTCTCGACCGGCGAGTTGGGCGCCACGCCCGGCTCGGCGAGATAGCCGGTGAACTGGCCGCGCACGACATCGTCCTTTGTCAGCGTCCTGATCGCGCGCAGCACCTGCACCTTCTCATCGATCAGATCGTCGGCGGAACGGCCGATAGGCGGCTCCATGGCAAGAAGCAACAGGATATTGAGCAGATGGTTCTCGATGACGTCCCTGATGCAGCCGACATCGTCATAGAAGCGGCCACGTCCCTCGACGCCGAAATCCTCGGCCATGGTGATCTGCACGCTCTCGACGAAGTTGCGGTTCCAGATCGGCTCGAGGAAGGAATTGGCGAAGCGGAAATAGAGCAGGTTCTGGATCGCTTCCTTGCCGAGATAGTGGTCGATGCGGAAGATCGACTGTTCGTCGAACACCAGGTGCAGAACCCGATTCAGCCAGCGCGCCGATTGCAGATCGTGACCGAAGGGCTTTTCCACCATCAATCGCGCGCCATGCGCCGTGCCCGATTGCTCCAGGCCCTGGACGACGGTCTCGAACATGGTCGGCGGCACCGCCATGTAGTGCAGCGGCCGCTGCGCCGTGCCGAGCGCGCTTTTCAGTTTCTCGAATGTCGCTCCATCGCGGTAGTCGCCGCTGACATAGCGCAGCAGCGATGCGAACTTGGCGAACACCTTTTCGTCGATCTTGCCGAGCGCATTGACGATGCCATCGTGTGCGCGCGCCTGCAATTGCTTGAGGTCCCAGGCGTCGAAAGCGACGCCGATCACCGGTTCGGTGAGCGTGCCCTTGGCGACCATCTGGTAAAGCGCTGGAAATATCTTCTTGTGGGCGAGGTCGCCGGTCGCTCCGAAGAGCACCAGCGTGTCGGACCGTTCCGGGCTCATCAGCGTGTCTCCCCTATCGCCGTCACTTGCTTGCCTTCGGCTTCTCGACATGGCCGCCGAAGGCATAGCGCATGGCGGACAACAGCTTGTCGGCGAATTCGGATTCGCCTTGCGAGGAGAAGCGGTCGAACAGCGCCGAGGACAAAACCGGTGCCGGCACGCCAGTGTCGATCGCCGCCTTCAGCGTCCAGCGGCCCTCGCCGGAATCCGAGACGCGGCCACCGAAATTCGCCAGGCCCGGGTCGCCTTTCAATGCGCCGGCCGTCAGGTCGAGCAGCCAGGAGCCGATGACGCTGCCATGCCGCCAGACCTCGGCCACCTGGGGAAGGTCGATATCGAACTGGTAGTATTGCGGGTTTTCCAGCGGGCTGGTCTCGGCGTCCGCCGTCCGTTGCCGCTTGCCGGCATTGGCCGATTTCAGGATGTTCATGCCTTCGGCATAGGCGGCCATGACGCCATATTCGATGCCGTTGTGCACCATCTTGACGAAGTGGCCGGCGCCGCTCGGTCCGCAATGCAGATAGCCAAAGGGCGCGGTCCCGGCATCCTTGGACGGATTGGAGCCGGCGTCGGCGCCCGGCGCAAGCATGGCGAAGACCGAATCGAGGTGTTGCACCGCCACATCGGGACCGCCGATCATCAGGCAGTAACCACGCTCGAGGCCCCAGACACCGCCGCTGGTGCCGACATCGACAAGATGGATACCCTTACCAGCCAGTTTCGCGGCCTGGTCGACGGCGTCGTGATAGTAGGAATTGCCTCCGTCGATGACGATGTCGCCGGGCTCCATCAGGGCCGCCACCTGATCGATGATCTTGCCGGTGATGGCCGCCGGCAGCATCAGCCACACACAACGTGGCTTGGCGAGCTTGCCGACGAATTCTTCCATTGAAGTCGCCCCTAGCGCGCCGTCAGTCACCAGAGCCGCGACACTGGCGGGATTGATGTCGTAGACAACGCATTCGTGGCCGTCGCGCATCAGGCGCCGGACCATGTTGGCGCCCATCCGGCCCAGTCCCATCATTCCGATCTGCATGGTTTCGTCCCTGTTTCCTGAAAGATTTACGGGGTTTGTCGAGAAAGGATGTGCTGGCTATCCTTGGTCGCCTGACATGACGGAGAAGTCGACATTCTCCCAATCGCCGGTTGCGGGCCAGAAAAAAGTGAATCTCAGCGTGCTTCCCCTGGGCAGGCCAGCGACGGGCAGGTCGGCAAGATGGATGCCGAAAGCGTTCTCTGCCGTCTCGCTGTCATGGGCGGTCGTCCAGTTGTCGGTGCTCCAATGGACTGTAGCCCGGTCCAACAATTCGATACGCAGCATCTTGCCCGCCAGCATCGTGCGGATCTTGTTGTTGAACCGCCATGTCCTGAACGGCGATACGGTCTTGTCCTCGATATAGCGCTTGACGCCCTGAGGCGGCATGTCGAAGACCGCGCCGTCGCGCAGCGAGCGCAACAGCTTGATATGCTCCGAATGCGCCCAGACCAGCGGCATGGCGCTGCCCGAGGGTCTGCCATGCAGCAATTCGCGCTCCGGCATATCAGCGCCGTCCCAGACTTGCTCCGGCAACAGGCCGCCTGGCCCAGCGGACCTTTCAAGCGTCGCCAGCAGGCTGGTCGCCTCGTCCTTGCGCCCTGCCGCCAGCTCATAATGGGCGCGTTCGCCGGCCAGCAATGGCCACGGACGGCCCTGGCCGGTTCCATCGAAGGGAGCGCCGTCTTCGTGCTCGCCATAGCCGTCGCCATTGTAGCGATACCAGAGCGGCCCTTGCGGCAGCTCGCAACGCAATTGCGCGTCGATGATCTTGACCGTGTCGACGATGCGCGGATCATCGGCCGCCCGCAGGCCGAAGCGCACCAGCGCCAGCGCATCCGGGCTGACGATTGCCTCGGCGGGCCGGTCGCTATCGCCGGGCGGCCGGTTCTTGATCGGAACATAGCCGTCCTTCGGCGAACCCGCCTCGGCGCTGTCGGGGGGCGCGATGCGCACGTAGTAGCCTTCAACGCCTACCTGCCTGCAGATCGCCGTGCCGGTGACGTAGGTCCAGCGCTCGGCCTGGTCGTTCCAGCCATCGGCGGTCTCGCGCAGATAGGTCGCAGCGTCTTGCCTGCCACAGGCGTCGAGCAGATCGGCCGCGGCAAGCAGTGCGGCGATCTCGACGGCGAGCGTGAACGGGCTGTAGCCGGCATCCTCTTCCCAGCGGTCTTCGCCGGTGACCGGGCCCTTGCGCACGACATAGCCGGCGGCGCGCTCGATCATCTGCAGGAAGGCCGCGAGTCTGGCGCGCGGCAAATGGCCGGCACGGTGCAAAGCATCGGCCAGCAGCAGCGGGAAGGCGCATTCATCCATCTGGATGCCAGGCCAATAGGCCGATCCGTCGAGCCAGGCGTTTTGCGGCCAATGGCCATCCGGCTGCTGGATGGAGCCGAGATAGTCGAGGATTTGCAGCGCCGAGGCGGCATCGCCGGCAGCGAGAAAGCCGCCAGCCGTTTCGACCAGATCGCGCGGCCAAACCAGATGGTAGCCGCCGAGGTCGTCGTCACCCTTGTCGAAGCCCCATGGGATGGACAGGCTGGCGACCGCCGCGCCCGGTATGGTGATCGACCGGTGCGTCGCCAGAACCGCGGTCGAGACACGATAGAAGTTGATCCCGGATACGCCATCCCGGTCCAGCGGCAGCAGGCCCTTTTGCCATCTGCGCCAGTTCTGGAGGTAGGATTTCGCGGCGGGTTCAAAACCTCGTTTCAGGCTGGCGAAGGCATTTTCAGCCGCCTCGTCGGGCGTTGCGCCAAACCCCAGCGCGAGCAAGGCCTTGGTCTTTGCGGCGGAAAGACCGATCTCGCCGGTCAGCGCGACATTGCCGTCCTCGGCCCGCTGGCAAGCGGGATCGAGCTGGCCGGTGTTGTGCAGTTGCTGCCAGCCGTCGGAGACGCCGACATAGCCGGCCGAGCCGCTCCGCCAGGGCAGCGACGAGGCCAGCGCCAGGCAGGTGCCGCGCCCCGAGGCAAACAGCACGGGCTTTCCCCTGTGGTCGCCGACCCAGGCGGTGTTGCCCATGCCGGCATTGACCAGATGCGGCGCCAGAAGCGCATGGACGCGGTAGTCGCCGGGCGCACCCTTGAGCGGCGTGAAGGTGATTTCCTGCAGCAGTGTGGGGCGGGCCGGGTCGGCAACGATGCGCTTTTCGATCCGCCAGGCGCCGTCGGCGGCGGTGTTGACCAGCCTGTAGGCGGGTACGCCGTCCTCGAATGGTTCGATGATGTGCGCGGCATCGCGCTTCTCTTCCGAGAAATAACCGCCGGGGCCGGTGACGATCAGGCCGAGGTCGCGCGTGCACGCGCTGTCGACGCGCGGGTAGTAGATTTCGTTGAGGATGCCGTGGCTGATCGTGAACCAGATCTGGCCGGCCGGCGAAAGCGACGTTCCGACGCCGCTCTTGGCGCTTGACGTCCAGCGCGCCGGAATTCCCGGGGCGCCCGGAGCAACGGTTGGCGTCACTGGCATTCTTTTTCGGTCTCCTGGCCCCCTCCCTAGACCAGGACGCGAACCCTTTACAATCATTGCACCGCAAGTTGATCGGCCACGCCAATAGCGCTGTCGTTGACAGCGGCGCCGGCATGCGTCCACTATTTCCAGGCACGGGAGGATCGTGAAAGCCAATGCCGGAAGTGTCCCTGGTCCTGATCGACCGGCTGCTTGCGATCTCGCGGGCGCTTGCCGGCCATATCGATCCCGGCACGGCGTTCCGCGCGACAGCCATCGAGATCGGCTCGCTCATTCCGCACGACCACATGGATCTGGCGGTGCTGTCGCATGATGGGCGCCGGCACGCCTGTTATGAAGCCGGCTTCCACACCAGCTGGAGCGAGCTTGCCGAGCATCCGCTGCCAACCGAAGTCAGCCCGATCCGCTCGGTGCTGTGGGGCGAAGTGCCCTATCTGCTCGCCGACGACGCGTTGAGCGACGAGCGCTTCCATTTCGCCACCGCCATCGATGGGCCGATCTTCGCCGCCCGACTGCGCAGCCGCATCGTCGTGCCGCTCAGGGCGCGCGGCGGCATCATCGGCGCGCTTAATATCAGCCGACACGAGGTTGACTGCTACACGCTTGCCGATGTCGCGGTCGCCCAGCAATGCGCCGATCTCATCGCGCCCTACATCTTCGCGCTGATCCAGACCGAGGAGGCACGGCGCGCCATGCTGGCCGAGAGCGAGGCGCGCAACCGCGTCGAACTGCTGCGGGTTGGCGCCTCGCAATTGACCGAAGGCATGGAGCGCGAACGCCGGCGCATGGCCATGGACCTGCACGACCAGACGCTTGCCGACCTCGCCCGCATCGCGCGCCAGCTTTCGGCCTTGCGCGGCCAGGGCGTGGCGCGGGCGGCGCAGCTTGCCGATCTCGAGCAGGAGGTCGCCGGCTGTCTCACGGAACTGCGCCACATCGTCGACGATATGCGGCCGAGCGTGCTCGAACTGTTCGGCCTGCGCGATGCGGTCGAGGCGCATCTCAACCGCAGCGTCGCCAGAGCCAAGCCGCCGATCGCCGTGCGCATCGCCGACACCAGCGACGGCGGCGCCGACAGCTTGGCCGAGCCCGTGCGCACCGCGCTCTATAGGATCGTGCAGGAGGCGATCAACAATGCCGTTCGCCACGCCACGCCGCGCCGCATCGACGTGCTGCTGGCGTCGACCGCGAGCGTGCTGCGGGTGGTCGTCACCGATGACGGCCAGGGCTGCGGCGCTGTCGATCCGGCCGCCCATGGCGGCATTGGCCATATGCACACGCGGGCCGCCCTCATCGGGGCGCGGCTGCGCATCGGGCAGGTCGGCCGCAAGAGCGGCGGCACCCGTGTCGTCGTCGAGATCGACCGCCAATCGTCGCCGGAACTGCCGGCTGCGGCGGCTGCAACAATGCCCGGCGAGCTCGCCGTGTCGGAGGCCATGTGATGCTAGTGATGATCGCCGAGAATGACGGACTGCACCGCACCTTCGCACGGCGGACGGTGGAGCAATTGTGGCCCGGCGACGTCGAGGTGATCGAAGCGAGTGACGGCGAGGACGCCATCAACCTGGCGGCCGAACGCGAGCCGCCGCATGTCGTGCTCGACCTGCAGATGCCGAAGGCGACCGGGATCGAGGTCGCCAGGGCAATCTGGAACCGCCGTGCCGGCACGCACATCCTGTTCTGGTCGAATTTCGCCGATGAGGCCTATGTGCGCGGCGTGGCGCGCATCGTGCCGCCCGGCTCGGTCTACGGCTATGTGCTCAAATCGGCGACAGAGGAAGGCATGCGGTCCGCCTTGCGCGGCGTTTTCCGCGAAGGCCATTGCATTATCGACCGCGAGATACGCGGCATCCAGCACCGCGTGCAGGACAAGTTCGAGGGCATCACCGACGGCGAGTATGAAAGCCTGATCGACATCGCGCTCGGCCTGACCGACCGGGCGATAGCGGCACGCCGCGGCCTGTCGATCCGGGGCGCGCAGAGCCGCATCAAGCATGTCTATGACAAGCTCGGCATCGTTCCGGCGGAGGAAGGTGCCGGCGATGCTTCGGTGTTCAACTCGCGGACGCGGGCGATCTATCTCGCCATGGCGCGCGGCCTGATCAACATCGACGCGCTGCGCCGAGAGCAGGACCGGCTCGATGCCTGGCTGGCCCAGGTGCCGCCGGGCCACTGATTGCAGCCGTTTGCGACTGTGCAAACGCACAGTCGGCCTTGCGCTTTGACCCGTATCGCCACGCCGGCGCCGCAACTACGCTCTACCCCAACAACAAGATCTATACCGGGGAAGCGTTCATGCCATTCGTCACCATGCGGATTCGCGCCGCCGGGAGCCTGTGATGTCGGTGCCGGCGCGCGCCCGCCATTCCGGCCTGGACGACGTCGTCGGCGATGCGACGATCGAAAGGCTGGCGAGCGGCTTCGGCTTCCTCGAAGGGCCGGTCTGGCACCCCTACGAGAAATGGCTGGTCTTCTCCGACATTCCGGAAAGCCGCATGTATCGCCGCAGTGCCGAGGGCGAGATCGAGCTGTTCCGCGAGCCGAGCCATAAGGCCAATGGCAACACACTGGACCGCCACGGGCGGCTGGTCACCTGCGAGCACGCGACGAGCCGGGTTACCCGCGCCGAGCCCAATGGCAGCGTGACGGTGCTTGCCACGCATCATCAGGGCAAGCAGCTCAACAGCCCGAACGATATCGTCGTTGCCACCGGCGGATCGATCTACTTCAGCGATCCCGGCTATGGCCGGGTGGAATTCTATGGCGTGCCACGCCCTCAGGAACTGCCGTTCCAGGGCGTCTACCGCATCGATGGCGACGGCACCCGGCTGACATTGCTGGCCGACGATTTCGTGCAGCCGAACGGACTCTGCTTTTCGCTGGACGAATCGCGGCTGTTCGTCAATGACACCGAACGCGGACACATCAGGGTGTTCGGCGTCGAAGCGAATGGCGACCTCAACGGTGGGGCGGTGTGGGCCGTGACCGAGGGCGATGGGCCGGGCGCACCCGACGGCATGAAGATCGACAGCCGCGGCAATGTCTATTGTACCGGCCCGGGCGGCATACACGTCTTCGACGCCTCGGGCGCCATTCTCGGCGTCATCCGGACGCCCGAAGATTGCGCGAATTTCACCTTCGGCGACGACGACCTGCAGAGCCTCTACATCACGGCGTCGACGTCATTGTACCGGCTCCGGGTGCGCGTGCCGGGATTGAGACTGTTTTGAGCCCACGACGATCCGTGCTCAAATCAGATTGGGAGTGAGGCCGGGGTCAAAGCCGGCGGGAAATGCAGCAGTCAACATCTGGGAGGATTACGACATGAAGAAACTGTTCGTCTTGGGCGCCCTGGCGGCGATGCTCGCCTCTGGCACGGCACTCGCCGACACCAGTGGCAAGAAGATAGCCTTCTCCAACAACTATGCCGGCAATTCCTGGCGGCAGGCGATGCTCGACAGCTATGGCGCCGTCACCAAGAAGGCAGTCGCCGACAAGGTGGTCGGCGCGGCCGATATCTTCACCACCGCCGACAAGGAAGTGCCGACGCAGGCAGCGCAGGTGCAGAACCTGATTCTGCAGGGTTATGACGCCATCGTCATCAACGCTGCCTCGCCCGATGCGCTCAACGGCGCCATCAAGCAGGCCTGCGATGCCGGCATCGTCGTCGTCTCTTTCGATGGCGTCGTCACCGAACCTTGCGCCTACCGCGTCGTGGTCGACTACAAGGACATGGGCAAGCAGGAAGTGGAACAGATGGCCAAGTTCCAGCCCAAGGGCGGCAATCTACTGGAAATCCGTGGCCTTGCCGGCACGTCGATCGACGATGCCATCCATGCCGGCATCCTCGAGGGCGTGGCCGCCCATCCCGAGTTCAAGATCGTCGGTTCGGTGACCGGCGACTGGGACCAGACGACGGCACAGAAGGCAGTGGCGACCATTCTGCCGTCGCTGCCGGATGTCGTCGGCATCGTCGACCAGGGCGGTGACGGCTATGGCGCCGCACAGGCTTTCGCCGCTGCCGGCAAGCCGCGCCCGACCATCATCATGGGCAACCGCCAGGACGAGTTGCAGTGGTGGAAGGAACAGAAGGAAAAGGACGGCTACCAGACATGGTCGGCCTCGATCGCGCCCGGCGTGTCGTCGCTCGCTTTCTGGGTGGCGCAGCAGGTGCTCGACGGCCGCACCGACATTCCGCACGACCTGCTGGTGCCGTATCTGGCCTTCACCCAGGACAATTTCGAGGCCGAGCTGCCTAAGATCGTCAAGGGCGGTGTCGCCAGCCACGAATACACGCAGGCAGATGCCATCGCGGCCATCAAAGCCAACATCAAGTGAGTGTCGCGACAGCGTTGCCATCCGTATCGCCGAGCGGATATCGTTGAGCATGCCTGAAGGGAACGCTGACATCATCAGACTGAACGGCGCCGAAAAGCATTTCGGCGCCGTTCGCGCACTGGGCGGCGTCGATTTTCACGTCGGGCCCGGCGAGTGCGTCGGCCTCGTCGGCCACAATGGCGCCGGCAAGTCGACGCTCATGCACATGGTGGCGGGCACCTCGACGCCCGACAGCGGGCAGATCGGTGTGCATGGCAAAGTCGAGGACAAGTACTCGGTGTCGCGGGCGCAGCAGCTCGGCATACGCTGCGTGTTCCAGGAACTGTCGCTGTGTCCCAATCTCAGTGTTGCCGAGAACACACGCATCAACCATGCTTCGCTGCGTGGGCTCGGCTGGCGGCGCAAGGCGGCCGAGCTGATCGCCGCCAAGCTCGACGAGATCTTTCCAGGCCACAGCATTTCGGCGTCCGACATTGTCGGTGACCTGTCCATCGGTCGGCGCCAGATGGTGGAAGTGGCGCGCGCCTTCACCGTCATCCAGGATCGGCTCGACCTCGTCATCCTCGACGAGCCGACATCGTCGCTCGACGCGCACACGGCCGGCCAGCTGCTGGCCTTCGTGCGCCGCTTCGTTGCCGGCGGCAAAAGCTGCATCCTGATCTCGCATGTGCTGGGCGAGGTGCTGCGGAACGCCGACCGCATCGTGGTGATGCGCGACGGCAAGGTGGTTGTCACCGACGCGGCTGATGCTTTCGATCGCGACCGGCTGGTGACGGCAATGGGAGGAGCGGAAGCGCGCCAGAAGATCGCCGCTGAAGTCGCTGCCGCCAAGCCCGGCGCCAGTCCGCTGCGGGTCCGGGCGCGGCCCACAGCGCAAAAGGACGGAACCGACCTCGTCGCCTGCGCCGGCGAGATCATCGGCCTTGCCGGGCTGGCGGGACATGGCCAGACTGATCTGCTGCTGGCGATCTTCGCTGCGGCGTCGCGCGCCCGGACCGGCATCGAGGTGACGGCACCGGTGGCGCTGGTGGCGGGCGACCGCCAGTCGGACGGCATCTTCCCGCAATGGTCGATCGCGCAGAATATCGGCATCCGCTCGCTGGCCCGCTTGCGCAACGGGCTGTTGATCTCGCCGCAGCGCGAGGCCGAGCTTGCCCAGTTCTGGCAAAAGAAGATCGGCATCCGCACGCCGGACATGAACAACAACATCTTTTCGCTATCGGGGGGCAACCAGCAGAAGGCACTGTTTGCCCGCGCACTCGGCTCGGACGCGCAGATCGTGCTGATGGACGACCCGATGCGCGGCGTCGATATCGGCACCAAGCTGGAGGTCTACGACCTCGTGCGCGAGGAGGCCGGCCGCGGCCGCACCTTCCTCTGGTACACCACGGAAACCGAAGAGCTCGACAATTGCGACCACATCTATGTCTTCAAGAATGGCCGCATCGTCGCCAATCTGCGCCGCGACGAGTTGACCGAAGAGAAGATCATCCAGTCCTCCTTCGGCGACGCGGCCTGATATGACAGCCGCCAGCCTCGACACTACCGCCAAGACTTCCGCCGAGCGCGGCGCACTGGCCCGCGCGCGGTTGCTGCGCGGGCTGCTGCCGGCGCTGTCGCTGGCGCTGGTGTTGCTCGCCATCGCCTGGCTCAATCCGCGCGCCATCAGCTATTTCGGCTTCAGCCTGATGCTCAACCTGGCGATCCCGATCGCACTGGCGACGATCGCGCAGATGTTTGTTATTGCCGGTAATGAGCTCGACCTCTCGATCGGCACTTTCGTCGGCTTCGTCGGCTGCGTCACCGCGACCTGGCTGAAGGATGCGCCGCTCATCGGTGTCGTCATCCTGCTCGGGTCGATCGGTGTCTATGCGCTGCTCGGGGCGCTGATCCATCTGCGCAACCTGCCTTCCATCGTGGTGACGCTGGGCATGAGCTTCGTCTGGCAGGGGCTGGCCATTCTCGTCCTGCCCAAACCCGGCGGCAAAGCGCCGGACTGGCTGCTTGGGCTGATGGCGTTCAAGCCGCCCTTCATTCCGTTCCCGATCATCGCGGCGCTGCTGATCGGCCTCATCGTTCATTTCGGGCTGATGCGCACCTCCTACGGCGTGATCCTGCGCGGCTCGGGCGGCAATCCGGCGGCACTCGGCCGCGCCGGCTGGTCGCTGCTCAAGACCAAGATCGTGCTGTTCGCGCTCGCCGGCCTGTTCGGCGTGCTGTCCGGCATGGCGCTGATCGGCATCACCACTTCGGCCGATGCCAATATCGGCAATGGCTACACGCTGCTGGCGATCGCCGGCGTCATCCTCGGCGGCGGTGAGTTCGTCGGTGGGCGGGTGTCGCCGATCGGGGCGGTGATCGGCGCCCTGACATTGGCGCTGGCCGCCTCGCCGCTGCTCACCTTCATGCACATCCCGCCCGACTGGCAGGTGGCCGCCAACGGAGCCATCCTCATCATCGTGCTGGCGGCGCGGGTGCTGATCAGCCGCAAGGAGAGGTGAGCGATGACATCGGTGAAGTCGCTGCTGACCAAACCCTGGATCTGGTCGTTCCTCGGCGCGCTGCTGGTGTGGTTGGCGACGATCGCCTTCACCGGCGGTTATGGCGCCGGCGGCATGGTGACCGCCGCGCTGTCGCTGGCGGTGTTCACGGTCATCGTCGGTGTCGGCCAGATGTTCGTCATTACGCTCGGCCCGGGCAATGTCGATCTGTCGCTGCCGGCCAATATCGGCCTTGCCAGCGCCGTCGCCATGAAGGTGATGGACGGCAACGATTCCATGATCGTGGTCGGGCTGCTGGCTGCGCTCGCCTGTGGCGCGGCGGTCGGCGCCGCCAACTACCTGCTGATCTGGGCGCTGCGCATTCCGCCGATCATCGCCACTTTGTCGGCCAGCTTCATCATCCAGTCGATCGACATCAGCTACGGCCGCGGGCTGCAGATCAAGCCGCCGCCCGGCTTCGCCGATTTCGCCAACTGGCAGATCCTGGGCATTCCGGTGCTGGCGATCCTCACGGTGCTGTTCACCATCGGAGCGGCCATCGCGCTGCAGCGCATGATCTATGGCCGCTCGGTGCTGGCGATCGGCCAGAACATTCGCGCGGCGTGGCTTGCCGGTGTCAATGTCGGCCGCATCCGCTTCCTCACCTATACGCTGTCCGGCGCGCTCGGCGGCATCGACGGCGCGCTGCTCGCCGGCTATTTCCGCGGCGCCAATGTCGATATCGGCAATGAATATCTGCTCGCCTCGATCGCCGTCGTCGTCATCGGCGGCACCTCGGTGGCCGGCGGCAAGGCCAACGTGCCCGGCGTCTGGGGCGCGGCGCTGTTCCTGGTGCTGCTTTTGACCATGCTCAACACATTCGGCGTCAGCGCCGGCGTGCGATTGCTGCTCACGGGGTTGATCATTGTCGGGGTGATCACGGCGGCGGGCGGACAGAAGGCGCTGCGCTAGCCTCCACCTTCGTTATACCGGCCAGCGCCAGGCACTTTTAGGGCCTGTAATCGTTGTGCCAGGCCGGCATCCGGTTCCCATCCGCGTCATGGCGCTGTAAATCCGGTTCCCGCGGCCACGGCCGTGCACCATCGCTGGGAGGTTTTGCGTGTCCGATTTTGTGAAGATCAGCCGCGACGGCGACGTCGCCATCGTCACCATCGACAATCCGCCCGTCAACGCGCTGAGCTTCCAAGTTCGCGAACCGCTGATGCAGGCGCTCACCTCCATGCGCGACGAACCATCGGTCGCGGCCATCGTCATTGCTTGCGCCGGCCGGACCTTTGTTGCCGGGGCCGACATCACCGAGTTCGGCAAGCCGATGCAGCAGCCGGAGCTGCGCGCCATCTTGGCGACGCTGGAAACCATCGCCAAGCCAACGGTGGCCGCCATCCACGGCACCGCGCTCGGTGGCGGCCTGGAATTGACGCTCGGTTGCCATTTCCGCGTCGCCGACCCCGGCGCCAAGCTCGGCCTGCCTGAAGTGAAGCTGGGCCTGCTGCCGGGCGGCGGTGGCACGGTGCGGCTGCCGCGCCTGGTCGGCGCGCTGAAGGCCTTGAAGATGATCGTCTCCGGTACGCCGATCGGTGCGGTTGAGGCGCATGAAGCGGGCCTCGTCGACGCTGTCTTCGAAGGCGATCTGACCACCCATGCGGTGAACTTTGCCAGGGAAATAGCCCGCAAGGGTGGGCCGTTCACGCCGGTGCGCGACCGCGACGACCGGCTTGGGGAAACCGACCTCGCGGCTTTAGACGCCGAGGCAGCGGACCTCGCCAGGAAGGCGCGCGGCCTCGAAGCGCCGATCGCTTGTGCGCAATCGGTGCGCAATGCCATCACGCTGCCCTTCGATGAGGCGCTGGCGGCGGAACGCGCGCTGTTCGTGAAGCTCGTTGCCAGCGACCAGTCGCGGGCGCAGCGGCATTTGTTCTTCGCCGAACGTGAGGCGGCAAAGATTCCCGGAAAAGACATCGTCAAGCGCAGGATCGCGCGTGTCGGCGTCATCGGCGCCGGCGCGATGGGCGGCGGCATCGCCATGGCTTTCGCCAATGGCGGCTATCCCGTGACCTTGCTGGAAACCAGCCATGAGGCATTGCAGCGCGGGCTGGCGACCATCGACAAGAACTATGCCGTTTCCGTCGCACGCGGCTCCTTGACCGAAGACGCAAGGCGGCAGCGCTTCGCACAATTCAAGGGCTCCACCGACTATGCCGATCTCACCGATTGCGACCTGATCGTCGAGGCGGTGTTCGAGGATATGGCGGTCAAGAAGGAGGTTTTTGGCAAGCTCGGAGCGGTGGCCAAGCCGGGTGCGATCCTGGCCACCAACACCTCCTATCTCGACATCAACGAAATCGCCGCCTCGACCTCGCGGCCGCAGGATGTGCTCGGCCTGCATTTCTTCTCGCCGGCCAATGTCATGAAGCTGCTGGAGATCGTGCGGGCCGACAAGACTGCGCCCGATGCGCTGGCGACTGTCGTCGATATGGCGCGACGGATCGGCAAGGTGGCCGTCGTCGTCGGCGTGTGCCATGGCTTCGTAGGCAACCGCATGCTGGCGGCGCGTGGCTCGGAATCCGAAGCGCTGTTGCTGGAGGGTGCGACACCCAGCCAGATCGACAAGGCATTCACTGATTTCGGCTGGCCGATGGGGCCGTTCCAGATGGGCGATCTCGCCGGCCTCGACATTGGCTGGCGCAACCGCAAGGCACGCGGCCTCACGGCCGTGATCGCCGACACGCTGTGCGAACAAGGACGTTTCGGTCAGAAGACCGGCAGAGGTTTCTATCTCTACGAGGCTGGCGCGCGCACACCAGTGCCGGATCCCGAGGTTGAAGTGCTGATCCGCGACAAGGCTGCCGAGAAGGGAATCGCGCCGCGCGCGATCAGCGCGGAAGAAATCATAGAGCGCACGCTCTATCCCCTGATCAACGAGGGCGCCAAGATTCTGGAGCAAGGGATCGCCGCCCGTGCCTCGGACATCGATGTCGTCTGGGTCAACGGCTACGGCTTTCCCATCGGCAAGGGCGGGCCGATGTTCTGGGCTGGCTTCGAAGGGGCGGCCAGGATCATCGAGCGGCTCGACCACTGGCATCAGCGGACGGGCAAGGATGTGTTCGAGCCGGCACCGTTGCTGAAGCGGATGGCCGAGACCGGGTCGTGGGGGGCCGGCGGTTAGGAGACTTACCGGATCCGCGCATCGATGATCTCGACGAAGCGCGCGAACAGACCGGCCTGCGACTTGATCTTGAGCTTGCGGTAGATGTTGCGGCGATGAACCTTCACGGTGCCCGGCACGATGCGCATGGCCCTGGCGATCGATTCGGTGGAGTGTCCCTGCAGCACCAGGTCGACGACATGCTTTTCGCGCGGCGTCAGCGACAGGCTCTGCCAGATATGGGCACGGTCGAATTCGTTGACCGGCGCTATCGTCTCGTCCTGCTTCAATTCTGCTGGTTCGTCGGCCGGAAGGGCAGGCCAACGCAATCTGGCGAAGTTGATCACCGTCGGAGCCATATCGCGCAGCAGCCTGGCATCGGCAGTGCCGAACGGGCCGGAAGCGCGCAGCCGCATCAGCGACAGCACCAGCGCATCCTTGCCCGGCAGCGGCACGAAGAAGCCAACCTCCTCGGCCAGTCTTGTCTGGCTGTAGTAGGAACGAAAATACTCGCTGGCGTAGAAGCGGTCCGGCGCCAGTTCGCGCATGCGCCAGAACCCTTCCTTGCGCTCGACCGCCGCGTGGTGAAACGGGTCGAGCAGATAAGGGCCCTCCTGGTAGAGCGCAACGAAGACGTGGCTTTCGGCCGGCGAGAAGGTCTCGAACAGCAACGGTGGGCGCGAGGCGCCGCGATAGCCGAAGACCACGCAGTGATCGAAACTGACATGGAGCCGCAGCCAATCGACCAGCGCCTTGCCGAAGAGGTCGCCGCTCGTCTCCCGCGTCGCCGCGACGAGCGTGGCGAGCTGGCTGTATTCGTCGCTGCGGGACAATCCATACCCCCTTAAATGAGAAAATAGGTCAGATATACCACCTGCGAGGTATATACCAGCCGGCATTGGCTCTGGTAGCATCCCGGAATTGCCTTGTTGCTGGAGCCCGCAGCCTTTGACCGCAGTGCCCGACATCGAGTTTCGCGGCGTCACCAAGCGCTATGGCAGCGTGACGGCTGTGAGCGGCATCGATCTTGCTGTCCCACCATCCGCCTTTGTTGCCCTGCTTGGACCATCCGGCTGCGGCAAGACGACCTGCCTGCGCATGATCGGTGGCTTCGAACAGCCGAGCGAAGGCCACGTGTTCATTCGCGGCCAGGACATGGCCGGCACGCCGCCCTACCGGCGGCCGGTCAACATGGTGTTCCAGCAATATGCGCTGTTCCCGCATCTCGATGTCGAGGACAACGTCGCCTACGGGCTGCGCCAGGCGCGGCCAAGGCTGTCGTCGCGCGAGATCGCCTCAAGGGCGGGCGAGGCGCTCGAAATGGTGCGGCTCGCCGGCTATGGCCGCCGCAAAATCCACGAACTGTCGGGCGGCCAGCAGCAGCGTGTCGCGCTCGCCCGCGCCCTGGTCAACAAGCCGGCGGTGCTGTTGCTCGACGAACCGCTGGCGGCGCTCGACAAGAAGCTGCGCACCGACATGCAGATCGAGCTGCAGAACCTGCAGCGCGAGATCGGCATCACTTTCGTGCTGGTCACCCACGACCAGGAGGAAGCGCTGTCGATGAGCGATTTCGTCTGCGTCATGAATGGCGGCCGTATCGTCCAGCTTGGACAGCCGAGCGAGATCTATGACGAGCCGGCCGACCTGTTTGTCGCCGATTTCGTCGGCAAGACCAATCTCTTGAGCGGCACCGTCGCCGGGCATTCGGGCGATCTGGTGGAGATAGCTCTAGCGGACGGCACCGTGATTGCGGCGCGCAAGCGGACCGCCTTGCAGCAAGGCGAGACCGTTTCGGTCAGCCTTCGCCCCGAATCGCTCAGTCTCGGCGCGCCGACGAGCGGTCCCTTCAAGGGCATCGTTCGCAACCGGATTTTCCTGGGCTCGACGGCGGAATATGCGATCGAGGTCCAGGGCATCGGAACATTGCTGGCCAAGGCCGATCATCTGATCGGCCAAGGCAATCTCTTCAAGCCGGGTGAACCCGTCGCCATCGGCTTCGCCACTGGGACGCCGCTGGCGTTTCCGGAAACCAAGAACAACGGGACCAACCAGAGGGTAGATAAACATGTCGAAATCATATCGTGACGGACTGCCGATAAGCCCCGAGAGTTTTGTCGACCAGCTGATGCGCCTCAAGCGCGGCTCGATCGGCCGCCGCGATTTCCTTGGCCTCACCGGCCTTGGCATTGCCACGGCGGTGATGGCGCGCGAGATCGGCATCATGCCGACGCCGGCCTTTGCCGCGGAAAGTCTTGGCGATCGGATGTCGATCGCCACCTGGCCGAACTATCATGATCCCCAGACCTTCGAGAACTTCAAGAAGGACACGGGCGTTGCCGTCGAGGTCAATGTGTTCGGCTCGAACGAGGAGATGCTGGCCAAGCTGCAGGCCGGTGCCTCGGGCTGGAGCCTTTTCGTGCCGACCAACTACACGATCTCGACCTACAAGAAGCTCGGCATCATCGAGCCGCTGGAGATGGCGAAGCTGCCGAACTTCGACGGCTCGCAGGAGGATCCACGCTTCACTGGGGAAGGCACGATCGACGGCACAATCTATGCGGTGCCGAAGAACTGGGGCACCACCGGCTTTGCCGTCAACACCAAGAAGCTGACCAAGCCGATGACCAGCTGGAAGGAGTTCTGGGACACCGCCATGGCGGAAGGCGACAGCCGCACCATGGTGCACGACTACCAGCTGACCACGATCGGCAATGCGCTGAAATATTTCGGCTACTCGTTCAACTCGCTCAAGCCGGACGAACTCGCCAAGGCGGAGGAACTACTGTTGAAGGTCAAGCCGCATCTGTTCGCGGTCTCATCCGACTATCAGCCGGGAATGCGCGCCGGCGACGCCTGGATGACCATGTGTTGGACAAACGATGGTGCGCAGCTGCATCGCGACATTCCCGAGATCGCCTATGTGCTGGGCAAGGAAGGCGGCGAGATCTGGACCGACTTCTACGCCATCCCGAAGGACGCGCCGAACAAGCCGGCCGGCTACGCCCTGCTCAACTATTTGATGAATCCGCAGGTCGCGGTGAAGGAGCATTTGGCGAATGGTGCGCCCTCGACCGACGCGCGGGTCAACAAGCTGCTGCCGAAGGAGGTGCTCGACAATCCGATCCTCTATCCGGCGGCGGACCTCTTGACGCCGCTGGAATTCGGCGCGGCGGCGACGCTGACAGACCCCGGCCGTGCCGAGTTGATGGCGCGCTTCAAGTCGGCCTGAGCCGCGCGGCCTCAAATTCGACGCAGACAACTTGACCGGCGGGTTCATACCCGCCGGCACCGGGGCAATCTCTCCATGCACGGCAGCCGTCTTCGCAAGACTCTTCTGACCGCCATGCTGCTCGGTCCGGCGACCGCGTGGCTGGTGGTGTTTCTGGTGCTGCCATTCATAGCCATCGCCGTGTTCAGCGTCGGCGAACGGGCGCCGGAAGGCGGCTATCAGGCCGCTTTCACGTTCGCGCAGTACGCTAACCTTCCGGCGCGGGCGACCGCCTTCTGGAACACGATGGTGCTGGCGCCGGTGGGAGCGCTTGCCTGTCTGCTCGTCGCTTATCCGGTCGCCTACTACCTCGCCTTGCAAGCGCCGCAGCGCTGGCGGCTGATCCTGCTTGCGCTGGTCGTCATCCCGTTCTGGACCAGCCTTCTGATGCGGACCTATGCCTGGATGTATGTGCTGGGCGGGCGCGGCATCCCGGCCCTGCTGGCCTATATCGGCTTCGAGGATGTCAGGCTGATCAACACGCCGGGCGCCGTCCTGCTCGGCATCGTCTACGGCTATCTGCCGCTGATGATCCTACCGATCTATGTCAGCCTCGAGCGGCTCGACCGCCGGCTGCTGGAGGCCTCGGCCGATCTCGGCGCGACGCCGATTTCGACTTTCCTCGGCGTGACCTTGAAACTGTCGCTGCCGGGCGTGATGACCGGCTTCTCGCTGGTGATGATCCTCCTGCTTGGCGAATATCTGATCCCGACGCTGCTCGGCGGCGGCAAGGTGTTCTTCATCGGCAACGCGCTGGTCGACCTGTTCCTGCAGTCGCGCAACTGGCCATTCGGATCGGCCATCGCGATCACGTTGGTGCTGGTCTCGGTGGTGGTGCTGATTGCCGCCAACCGCATCTCGACCCGGGTTTCGGGTGCGCGCCGGGTGGACCTGATCTGATGCGCGCCTTCGTCATTGCGGTATTCGCGTTCCTCTATCTGCCGATCGCGCTGGTGGTGCTGTTCTCCTTCAACGCCGGCCACCATGCGAGCGAGTTCACCGGCTTTTCGGTGCAATGGTACGGCAAGGCGCTGGCGAACCCATTCCTGGTCGAAGCGCTGAAGAACAGCCTGTTGATCGCCACCACCAGCGCTCTGCTGGCGGCACTGTGCGGCACGGCAGCCGCACTCGGCCTGGCGCGCGTCAGCGTCAGAACCCGCGCGGTTTTCGATGCCCTTCTGGGGGCTGCGATCGTCGTTCCGGGTGTCGTCATCGGCATTTCGACGCTGGTCGCGCTCGTCCAGCTCTTTGGCGTCGTCAATCCGTTTCTCGCCTCGATCTGGCCTGACGACCAGCCGCCGCGCCTTGCGCTCGGCTATGGTTCGATCATCGCGGCGCACGGGCTGTTTTCGATGGCGCTAGTGACGATGATCGTCGGGACGCGGCTCGGCAGTCTCGACCGCAATCTGGTCGAGGCGTCGAGCGATCTCTACGCCACGCCGCTGACGACGTTCCGCAGCATCGTCCTGCCGCAAATCCTGCCGGCGGTCGTTGCCGGCTTCCTGCTCGCCTTCACCTTCTCCTTCGACGATTTCATCATCGCCTTCTTCGTCGCCGGTGCGCAGACGACGCTGCCGATCTATGTCTTTGCGTCGATCCGGCGTGGTGTGACGCCGGAAATCAACGCCATCGCGACGATCGTCCTCGTCGCCTCCGTGCTGCTTGTGGTGCTCGCCCAATGGCAATTGCGCCAACGCAAACCGTCAAACTGAAAGTCGCATCATGATCCTCAAAGACCGCATCGCCGTGGTGACAGGCGCCGGCTCCGGCATCGGCCGCGCCGGCGCCATGATCATGGCCAGGGAAGGCGCGGTGGTCGTCATCGCCGACAGGGATCAGGCCACTGGCGAAGCAACGGCTTCGGACATCCGGGCAGTGGGCGGGCAGGCCGAGGCGATCGCCACCGATGTCGCTGATGACGCGGCCGTCGAGCAACTCATTGCCGGCACGCTCGACAGGCATGGGCGCATCGACATCCTGCACAATCACGCCGGTATCCAGGTCGGCGGCACGCTGACCGAAGTGGGGGTCGACGGCATGGATGCCTCGTGGCGGGTCAATGTGCGGGCGCAGTTCCTGGCGGCCAGGATAGTCATGCCATCGATGGTCGCACAAGGCGGCGGCGTCATCCTCAACACCGCCTCCAATTCGGGCGTGTTCTACGACCGCGAGATGATCGCCTACGCAACCTCCAAACATGCGGTGGTGGCGATGACGCGGCAGATGTCGCTCGACTATGCCGGGCACAATGTCCGCGTCAACGCACTCTGCCCAGGCTGGGTCGACACGCCGTTCAACGAACCGTTCATCGCCCAGATGGGTGGACGCGAGGCGATCGAAAACTATGTCCGCACCAAAATCCCGATGGGGCGCTGGGCCCGTGCCGAAGAGATCGCCGAAGCAATACTGTTCCTCGTCTCCGACCGCTCATCCTTCATGACCGGCCAGGCGCTGGTGATCGATGGGGGCGAAAGCATCGGCTGAGGCAGCGCCGGCCTTCGAGGCCTTTCCGATACACTATTCTACGGCCGTCAACATGCCGCCGGTCTGCAGGTAGGACCATGGTCTGGCCGGCATGGGACTTCAGTGCCATGGCCGTCCAAGGGCGTTGATTTGTATTTGATATCAGATGGTTATGGCCCTGCTGGTTGCCAGCTCGCGTATTGAGACGGCATTTGTCTAAAGTTTACTCTGTACAATTAGCGATTTCTCATACGACGGTCGCCTAGCGGTCGGGCGAGGGTGGCTGTTCACCGAGGAGGTTACCATGACGAACCGAAAAACTCTGTTCGCGGCGCTTGCCGCATTGGCGCTTCTGGCGTCTCCGGCGCTCGCCGGAGCCGGCGGCAACGGGCACGGTGGTGGCAACGGGCACGGCAACGGCGGTGGCAACGGGCACGGCAACGGCGGTGGCAATGCTGGCGGCAATGGCCATGGCGGCAATGGCAATGGCAAGAGCGGCGCTTCGCACGGCAAGTCGTCGTCGGCTCGGGGGCAGGTGGCAAAGGCCAAAGCGGACGACACCACGGTCGACACGACCACAAAGGTCTCGGCCGTGCCCAAGGAGAAGAACATCCACGCCAAGCTCGGCCGGCTGAACTCGCTGCAGCGCAACATCAACGCTTACATGAACTCGAAGAGCAAGAAGTTCGCTGCCATACAGGCATTCGTGACGCAGTCCGCCAAAGCCAAGGTTGCCCAGGCCGCCGCTGAGGCAGCCGCGGATAAGCTGGATGCGCTGAATTCTCAGTTGACCGCGCTGACGTCGCTGACGCCCGATCAGATTGCGGCCATGACGCCCGAAGATCAGGCGGCCTTGCCTGGGAAGATAACGGATCTGCAGGCCGAAATCACTGCCCAGGAGGCAGAGGTCGCCGCCGCCAACGAGGCGGCTGCCGCGGCAGCGGAGGGCACCGATGACGCATCGCTCGACGCGGCGCTGACGGACATGGCCAACAAGCCCGTCGACGCCGAGGTCACGGCCTGGGCCCAGGGCGTCCTTGCCGGCAAGATCGACCAGACGGCGGCCGCGATGGAAGCAGAAACGACGCCGTAGCGAATCGCTGTCGAAACGGCAGTAGCTAATCAAAGAAAGATGCCGCCGGGTCTTGCCCGGCGGCATCGCTTTACCAGCCGTGGTCAGGCTGGCTTCGTAGGAGCGGCCGTCTCAGCCTTCAGCCAATCGGCAAAGATCGTCATCGCGTGCGAGTTCTGCCGCCGGCGCCGCGCTGAGAGCCAGTACTTGCCGACATCGGCCGTGCAGCCGAAAGGCTGGACCAATTCAGCGGAGCGGAGCTCGCGGCTGAACATCGAAACCGGCAGCAGCGCCACGCCGGCACCCTGGACCGCGGCGTTGGCCATGGTGACGGACGAGTCGAAGACGATGCCCTTGATGGGTGGGCAATGGCGTCCCGCCGCCTCGAACCAGCGCAACCATTCGTCTTCCCGGTAAGAGCATAGCAGCGTTTCACGCGCGAGATCCGAGGGATCGCGCAGACGCGCCGCGATGTCGGCGGCGCAGGCCGGCGAGAAGGAGCCAGGCATCAGCGGCGTGTTGTCGGTTCCCTGCCAGGAACCGTCGCCGAAGCGGATGGCAAAGTCGAGGCCGTCGGCGGCGAGATTGACCCGGTTGTTGTTGGTCGAGATGCGCAGTTCGATATCCGGATAGGCCTGGTGGAACAGCCGCAATCTGGGGATCAGCCACCCCGAGGCGAAGGTGCCGACGACACCGACGGTGACGATGTCGTGGAAGCGGCCGCCCTCGAAGCGGTCGAGCGTGACGCCGATCCTGTTGAAGGCGTCGCTCAGCACCGGCAGCAAGGCCTCGCCTTCCTCGCTCAAGGCGAGCCCGTGCGGCAGCCGGCGAAAGAGCCGGACGCCAAGCAGCTCTTCAAGGCCCTTGACCTGATGGCTGACGGCCGCCTGGGTGACGCGCAGTTCGAGCCCGGCGCCGGTGAAGCTGAGGTGCCGCGCGGCGGCCTCGAAGGCGCGCAAGCCGTTCAGCGGGAGGTGCGATCGCTTCATTGGTCGAGCCCTAGTTTTTCTCGTGGCGGGGGCGATGTTTACTCGTTTGCGGCGGCGTCGGATCCGGTCCAGTTCTGCGGCGCGGGGCAACAGAGAGTGTGGACATGACAAGCAGACGCAGTTTCATCAGTGGTCTCGCGGTGGTTCTGACGGCCCCCGTCACCCTTGGCGCGATCGCGAAGGCGGCAACGAGCCCGACAAAATTTGATGGGGTCTTGCCGAAAATAAGGCGGATCGAGGCGAAAAGCGGCGGCCGGCTTGGCGTGGCCTGCCAGATCGCCGGAACGAGCGCGCAATTCGGCTATCGCGAAAACGAGCTGTTTCCAATGTGCAGCACCTTCAAGACGCTGGCGGCGGCGCTCATCCTGCATCGCGTCGACGGCGGCATCGAGCAGCTCGAGCGCAGCATCAAGATCCCGCACAACGCCGTCATCGCCAACTCGCCGACGACCAGGAAGTTTGCCGGCGGCGAGATGACGGTGGCGCAGCTTTGCGAGGCAGCCGTTACGGTCAGCGACAATGGCGCGGCCAATCTGCTGCTGGAGTCCTTTGGCGGACCGCCGCAGCTGACGGCCTATCTGCGTTCGATCGGCGACAGTGTGAGCAGGCTGGACAGGATCGAGCCGGAGCTGAACGAGTCTTTGCCGGGCGACGAGCGCGACACG
Source organism: Mesorhizobium sp. Root102 (assembly GCF_001425625.1). Taxonomy (GTDB): domain Bacteria; phylum Pseudomonadota; class Alphaproteobacteria; order Rhizobiales; family Rhizobiaceae; genus Mesorhizobium. The sequence continues at coordinate 303,379 of NZ_LMCP01000012.1, forward strand.
ACCTCGCCGCTGGCCATGGTTGAGGACTACGGGCGTCTCGCTCTAGGCAACAGCCTGTCGGACAAGAGCCGGGCGCAGCTCGTCGATTGGCTGGTGGCCAACAAGACCGGCGATGAGCGCATCCGGGCTGGACTGCCGAAGGGCTGGAGGTGCGGCGACAAGACTGGCACCGGTGACCGTGGCAGCACCAATGACGCGGCGGTCATCTGGCCGGCTTCCGGCAATCCGATCTTGATGTCGGTCTACCTGACCGGCACGAAACAGGGTCTGGCCAAACGCAACGCGGTGATTGCCTCCGTCTCGCGCGTTCTGGTCGAAGCGATCGAAGCGTAAGTTCATATCAAGCGGCGCGGCTCGCCGCGCTGCTTCTCATACGTGCTTGCGGCCGCCGGTCTCGCGGAACCAGCTGTCGGGGTAGGGGTACCACCATTCCTGGATCGCTGGTTTGTGGTCGATGATCACCATCTTCGAGCGGCGGAAGGCATCGAGTCCCTGGCGGCCAAGTTCGCGGCCGAGGCCTGATGCCTTCCAGCCGCCGAAGGGCAGCGCGTCATTGTCGATCAGCGGGTTGTTGACCCAGACCATGCCGGCCTCCAGCCGTTCCGCTGCCTCGTGCGCCTCGGCCAGATCGGTGGTGAAGACGGAGGCGCCGAGCCCGAACGGGCTGTCATTGGCAAGCCGGATCGCCTCGTCGAAATCCTTGACCCGGCCGATGGCGGCGACCGGTCCAAAGCATTCTTCGCGTACGATCGCCATGTCTGATGTGACGCCGGTCAGGATGGTCGGCTCGTAGAACCAGCCGGTGTTGTGTGCCGGCGGGATGCGGCCGCCGGTGACCGCCTTGGCGCCATGCGCAATGGCATCATCGACCAGCCGCATGACCTTGGCCCGTGCCGCCTCGCTGACCAGCGGCCCGATCTCGGTCTTGTCCATGCCGTTGCCGATGCGCAGCGCCCGCGTCCTTTCGGCGAACAGCTCGACGAAGCGGTCGTGCACGGCATCGACCACGAAGAAGCGCTCGGCCGAGGTGCAGACCTGGCCGGTAAGGTGGAAGGCGGCGGTGACGCTACCGGCCGCCGCGATCTCCAGCGGGGCGTGTTCGCTGATGATCAGCGGGTCGCTGCCGCCGGCCTCGATGACGCACGGTTTCATGCGTTCGGCGCAGGCCACGGCAACCGCCTTGCCGGCGGCGACCGAGCCGGTGAAGGCAACCGCGTGAGTGCGGTCGGACGCGATCAGCGCCTGCGCTGTCGCCGCGCCGCCGGGCAGGCAGGAAACCAGGCCCTCCGGCAGCGAGCGGAACACGGTCATGTAGTCCAGCGTCGACAGCGTCGTCGCCTCGGCCGGCTTGATGATGCAGGCATTGCCGGCGGCGAGCGAGGCGGCAACCGTCCAGCACATCAGCAGGATCGGGAAGTTGTAGGGCATGATGTGGACAGAGACGCCGTAGGGTTCGTAACGGGCGTACTGGAACGAACCGGCCTGCGTCGTGCCGGCGATCTTGCCGGCATCGTCGCGCGCCATCTCGGCATAGTAGCGGAAAATAGGCGCGCAATTGGCGATCTCGCCGATCGCTTCGGGATAGGGCTTGCCCATCTCGCGCACCATCAGCTCGGCGCAGCGGGTGAAGTCGGCTGCCTCGATGGCGTTGGCGACGGCATGCAGGTGTTTTGCCCGGCTCTTGGCGTCGAGTTTTTTCCAGGCGGCCTGCGCCTTGGTCGCGGCGGTGAGCACGGCGTCGATCTCGCCGTCGCTGGCTGCGGCGATGGCGCCGACCGTTTCCAGAGTCGCGGGATCGTTCACCGGTTTGTTCGCGCCAGTCATCGGCCGGTAATCCGGGTTGACGAAGAAAGCCGGCCGGTCGGGGGAGAAATCCATGGGCATCCTCTCGGATCCGCTCAGCGGATCATGTAGACCTTCTTGATGGTCTCATGGACGGTGCAGACACCCTTCCAGTCCTGCGGAAAGAAGGCTGCCGTGTCCGGCTCGATCTCGATGACCTCGCCGGATTCATGCACATAGGTGCAGCGCCCTTCGAGGAAGTGGCAGAACTCGTCGCGGGTGACATGGCAGTGCCATTTGCCGGGTGTGCACACCCACAGGCCACATTCGGAACGGCCCTCCGGCCCCTTGTGCAGCAGCTTCCCCGAGGTGTGGGATTCGCCCTCGATCATCGTCGGGATGACGCCCCAGTCGACGAGGTCGGTAATAGTGAGCGGAGATTGCATGATGGGTGTGGTCATATCGATTTCCTTGAAATGGGGCTCACCGGCGCATGAAGGCCTTGGTCAGCGTTTGCGTGATGATGGAGATGCCGGTCCAGCCGGCGGGGAAGAACACCAGCGTGCCGGCCTCGACCGGAATCTGCTCGCCGTCGTCATGGATATAGCTGCCGCGTCCCGACAGGAAGTGGCAGAACTCGTCGGCGGCGAAGGTGACCTTGCGCGTGCCCGGCGTGCACGACCACAGGCCGCATTCACCCGATCCGTCCAGATTTTGCGATAGGACCTTGCCCGAGGCGCGCGGCGAACCGGCGAGCGTGTTGGTGCCCGCGCCCCAATCCTCCAGTTCCACGCTCGAGGCCTTCGGCCAGTGCGGTGTCGGCATGTCGTCAAGCTCCATACCTTGCTTGAGCATGATCTCTGGACAAACGGAAACCGTTTGTCCGAGAAAACGGTTCCCACTTTTCGGGATCATGCTTTCAGGCCAGCATGTAGACGTTGCGCATGGTCTCATGCACCGTGCATTCGCCCGTCCAGCCGGCGGGGAACATGACTACCGTCCCAGCGGAGACTTCTATCACTTCGCCGACATCCGACCGGTAGGTCGCGCGGCCGGTGACGAAATGGCACAATTCATCGCGCGGGATGCTCAGGCGCCAGCGGCCTGGCGTGCAGACCCAGATGCCGGATTCCGGCTGGTTGTTTGGACCCTTATGCACGAGTTTGCCGGTGGAGTGCGAAGCACCCTCCAGCGCATCCGGCTGGGCACCCCAGTCGACGAGATCGGTGCGAGTGGTGGCCTGGTGGAGATGAGGTGCGGAGGAGGTCACAGCAGCGCCTCCAGCAACCCGGCCGCCTTCTCAGGCCCATTCTGCGCGTGCATCTGCGCCGATGTCTTCGCCAGCTTGGCCTTCATCTTCGGGTCGGTCAGGCAGGCTTCGATCTTTGCGATTAGCTCGGCATCGGTCCAGTCGTAGCGCGGCATGCCGAAGCCGTGGCCGGTTTCCTCGACGCGGGTGGCGTTGTCGTGGCCGTCCCAGACATAGGGCATGATGATGGCCGGCTTGCCGAAATAGAGGCACTCGGTGAACGAGTTGTTGCCGCCATGGTGGATCACCGCGTCGACCTGCGGGATGACCGAGGGCTGCGGGAACCAGCCATCGACGATCACGTTGCCGGGCACGTCCGTATACTGGTCCTTGTAGCCGCCGACATTGACCAGCGCCCGGTAGCGCGTCTTGCCGAGCGTCGCGATGATGCGCTTCAGCAGCTCGACATCGCCGGCGCCGAGGCTGCCGAAGGAGACATAGAGCAGCGGCCCGTCATTATTCCTGGCGAAGGTCGGCACCGTGTAGGGCCTTTCCTGCCGCACGCAGCCTTCAAGATACTGGAATTTCGCCGGATCGAGCGGATGGCGGCGCTTGAACTTTGCCGCTTCGGGGTAGAGCAGCAGGTTCAAATAGGGCGAGGCCTCGAAGAACTGACCGATCGGATAAGGCGCCTCGTCGTTGGCGGTCAGGAAGGCGTTGAAGTCGTCATGGATCGGCTTGATGACGGCGTTGAAGTGGTCTCGGTAGCGCTGGTGTCCGGCATGATCGTTCTCGCCGCAGCCCGACAGATGCGGCGGGATGTCCTCATCCTCGATCTCGTTTTCCGAGCAGGAAATGACGCGCACCCATGGCTTGCCGAACTGCTTGATGGCGGGGAACAGGATGACGTTGTCGACGCAGATGACATCCGGCTTGATGGCTGAGAGAACGCGCGGCAGATCCTTCTGCGCCCACTTTGCGCTATCGACGATCGCCGTCCAGCAATCCTTCACGTAATTGTCGACCTGATCGTAGGGCGATTTGCGGAAGTTCGGGATGTGGCCGTTGATGAAATCTTCCCAGAACTTAGCCATCTGCTCGGGTGGCATCGGCTCGGACAGGTTTACCGGATGAGCCTCGAAGCCGTAGCCCTTGTAGACATCGACGAAGCCTGGATCGGACAGGAAAACGGCCTTGTGGCCACGCGCCTCGACCGCCTGGGCGATGCCGACGGAATTGAGCGCCGGCCCGTAGGCCGCTTCGGGAAAAAACGCGATCGTCTTCTGCGCCATCAAGCTTCTCCTGTCATTCTGCGAAAATTCTGACATCGGCGGCATCCCAGCCGAGTTCGACCTGGTCGCCCGACGAAACCGGCCGGCGGTCGGCGGCGTCGGCGGTGACACGCACAAGGAACGGTTTTGGCGACAGGGGCGTGCGGACATGCAGTTGCAGGTCGAGCCCCTGATAGGCCAGCGCTTCGACCGTGCCGGCGGTGCGGTTCGTGGTTTCCACTGATGGAAACAGCCGGATGCGCTCAGGCCGAACCGAGGCGACAGCGGACGCACCGGTCGTGAGTGTGGCGGGGACCTTGCCCGATATCCGAGCGCCATTGGCGGCCACCACGCCATCGGCGCCGGCCTTGCCCGGTACAAAATTCATCACGCCGATGAAGTCGGCGACGAAGCGGTCGGCGGGGTGCTCGTAGATCGCGTGCGGGGTGTCGCATTGCAGCAGTCTGCCATCCTTGAGCACCGCCATGCGGTCGGCCATGACGAGCGATTCCTCCTGGTCATGGGTGACGATGACAAAGGTGATGCCGACCTCGTGCTGCAGGCGCTTCAATTCCAGCTGCATGGCACCGCGCAGCTTCTTGTCGAGCGCGCCAAGCGGCTCGTCGAGCAGCAGCAGCCGGGGCCGCTTGACCAGCGCCCGGGCGAGCGCGACGCGCTGCTTCTGGCCGCCCGACAATTGCTCCGGTTTGCGGTCGGCGAAGGCGACGAGTTCGGTGGTTGCCAGGATGGCGTCGACGCGGGAGCGGATTTCTGACGCCGGCAAACGTTCCATCTCAAGGCCGTAGGACACGTTGGCCCTGACGCTCATATGCGGGAACAGCGCGTAGGACTGGAACATCAGATTGACCGGCCGCTTGTTGGGCGGGATCCTGGCGATGTCGCGGCCGTCGAGCAGGATGCGCCCGTCATTGGGCGTCTCGAAGCCGGCCAGCATGCGCAGCAGCGTGGTCTTGCCGCAGCCCGATGGGCCGAGCAGCGCGAAGAACTCGTTCTCTCTGATATCGAGCGAGACGCCGTCGACAGCCCTCACCCAGCCGAAATTCTTAGACACCTTGTCGATGGCCAGCAGCGTGCGCGGTTCGCTCATTGGCCGATGATTCCCCTGTTAAGCCGCTGCGACAGGGTCAGCGCGGTGATCGAGACCGCCATGACGATGGTCGCCAGCGCGTTGATCTCCGGCGTGATGCCGAAGCGGATCATGGCGTAGATCTGCATCGGCAGCGTCGTCGAGGCGCGCCCGGCGCCGGCGGTGAAGAAAGCGATGATGAATTCGTCGACCGAGAGCGTGAAGGCAAGCAGTGCGCCGGCGATCACCGCAGGCGCGATGACCGGCAATGTCACCCGCCTGAAGGTGGTGATGGCCGACGCGCCGAGATCGGCCGATGCCTCGACAATCGACCAGTCGAAACTCTTCAACCGCGCGCGCACCACCGAGCAGACGAAGGCGAGGTTGAAGACGACATGGGCGAGGATGATGGTGTGCAGCCCCATGGTCAGGTTGAGCATGGAGAAGAAACTCAGCAGCGCGATGGCCAACACGATGTCGGGGATGATCATCGGCGCGAAGATCAGCGCTTCGAGGCCCTTGCCATATTGCCGGCGCATCTCGACGCCGATCGCCAGCAGCGTGCCGAGCAGCGTGGCGATTGCGGTCGAGACCAGCGCCACGATCAGCGTGTTGAGCGCGGCGGAGAGAATGGCGCTGTTCGAGGCCAGCGAGGCATACCATTTCAGCGAGAAGCCCGACCACGCCGTCGGCAGCCCGCCTTCGTTGAAGGAGAGCGCCACCAGAACGGCGATCGGGATGTAGAGGAAAGCGAAGACCAGGCTGAGCACGACCCAGAGCGTGTGGCGCGTCGCGGGGGAGCGCTCAGCCATCGGTGTCTCCGCCGGATTGCACGGTGTGGCCCGAGGCGCGATTGGCGGCCAGCGCCTGTGCCATCAGCACAAGAAGCATGATGGCGATCAGCGCCATGGCGAGTGCCGCCCCGAAAGGCCAGTCATTGGCGGTCAGGAACTGGTCGTAGACGAGGTTGCCGATCATCTGGAAGCGGCCGCCGCCAAGCAGCGCCGGCGTGACGAAATTGCCGATCGACAGCACGAAGACAAACACCGCGCCGGCGGCAATGCCCGGCACTGTCAGCGGCAGGATGACACGGCGGAATGTGGTGGTGGCCGAGGCGCCGAGGTCACGCGAGGCCTCGGCCAGTTCCGGGTTGAGGCGCGACAGTGGCGCGTAGCAGGCGAGGATGACGAAGGGCAGATAGTTGTAGACGAGGCCGGCGATGACGGCGCCTTCCGTGTAGAGCATCGATGGCGGTTCGCCGGTATAGCCGAACCAGCGCAAGAGCTGCGTGATCAGGCCCTCACGGTTGAGCAGCACGATCCAGGCATAAGTGCGGATCAGATAGTTGGACCAGAACGGCAGCACCGCGAAGAACAGGAACACCGGCTGCCACCGACGCGGTGCGGCCGCAATCGCATAGGCGGCCGCATAGCCGATCACCACAGCGATCAGCGTTGCCGTGCCGGCAATGCGCGCCGAGTTGAGGAAAATGCCGGCATAGAGCGGGTCGAAGACCAGCCCGAAATTCTCCAGCGTGAAACTGTAGTCGATGCCACCATAGATGCCGCGCCGGAAGAAGGCGAGCGCCAGCACCAGTGCGCACGGCACCACCATCAGCGCAGTCAGCCAGACCAGCGCCGGGGCCATCAGCAAGAGGGAACGAAGTCGGGTCTGGGACAATTTTCGGGTACCGCTCAGGGCCGGCGGCAGAAACGCCGCCGGCCGTGATCTCAGGTTGACGCCGCCTACTGCGCGGCCTTGATCTCGCTGACGATCTTCGAATAGTCGCGCTGGGCATCACCGACGTCGCGCAGCTGTTCGAACTTGACGAGATCGGCCACCGGCATCGCCATGTTGGGGAATTTTGCCAGGAAGTCGGCCGGCAGGCTTTCCATGGCCGGCTTGTTCGGCACCTTGTAGTCGATGTTCTGCGCTGCCCAGGCGTGGTTCTTGGCGTCGAGCATGAAGTTGATGAACTGGAAGGCGGCGTCCTTGTTGGCGGAGGCCTTCATCACAACCATCGTGTCGACCCACAGGTCGGAGCCTTCCTTGGGAATGACGTACTTGATCTCGGGCTTTTCGGCGATGCCGTAATTGCACCAGCCGTCCCATGCCTGCACCATCAGCGCCTCACCGGACACCAGCTTGGAATAGAAGGTGGTGTCGTCATAGGCGAGCAGGGTTTTCTTGGCCGAGATCAGCAGGTCCTTGACCTCGGCCATCTTGACCGGGTCGGTTTCGTTGACCGAATAGCCCTTGTCGAGCTGGCCGGCGGCCAGCAGCCAGCGGTCGGTCGCCAGCATGGTGGTCTTGCCCTTCAATTCGTCGGAAGGAGCAAGCAGGTCGCTCCAGCTGGTCGGCGCCACCTTGACCAGGTCCGAGCGGTAGCAAAGACCTGTCGTGCCCCAGGTGTAGGGCACGGAGAAGGCATTGCCGACATCGTGCGGCAGCTTGGTCGCCTCGGGATAGAGATTGGCGAGGTTCGGGATCTTGGCGTGGTCGATCGTCTCGGTCAGGCCGAGCTTGTTCAGCACCTCGGCGAAGGGCGAGGAAACAAAGACCACGTCATAGCCCTTGCCGCCGGCGGCGATGAGCTTGCCCATGATCTCTTCATTGGTGGCGTGCACCACCACTTCGCCCGAAACGCCGGTCGCGGTCTTGAAGGCGGCCATCGCGTCTGATGCCATGTAGCCGTCCCAGTTGGAAATGACGAGATCGGCAGCCAGCGCCGGCGCGGACAGTGCCAAGGCCAGGCCAAGTGCGATCGAAGATGTTTTCAGCGCACGGCGCCGCAGGCTGGTAGCGGTCATGACAGACTCCCATTCCGGTTGATCGTCGAATTTCATTCGCCGGACCAACGCTTGCGACCCGTGTCGCTGCCTCGATCCTGTTCCCTCGGTCTTTTTGTCGCCGATTGTCCTGACAGTACTATTGCAGAAAAAAGTACGTCAATCCATAATTTGTCAAGCGACCGTGGAATCTGGCCGATTGCGTCCGTGCTGGCGATCGGTCAAATCAATGCGGTCATGTCGTTTTCCACGAGACCAGTCATGCAAGCCGCACCCCGACGACCCCGCACCAACCATCTCGATCTGGCGCAGCGCATCCTGGACGTGGCGCGGCAGCGCGGTTTTGAGCCCGGTGCACGCTTGCCTGAGCAGCAGATCGCCTCGCTGTGCAATGTTTCTCGCACGCCGGTACGGGCGGCACTCGGCCTGCTCGCGGAGCGGGGCGTCGTGCGCTGGGAGGCGGATTCCGGGTATCACCTGGCGATCGACCTCACGGCGCAGGCTTCGATCGCCACTGAATTGCCCGCTACCGAGGAGGACGAGCTGGCCGAGGCGATCCTGCGTGATCGATCTGCCCGGCGGCTGGACCAGACGGTGACCGTCGCGGGGCTGATGCGGCGCTACAGTGCTGAGCGCAAGACGGTACTAAAAGCGCTCAATAAACTGACCGAGGAGAATCTGCTGGACCGTGCGCCTGGCCAGTCCTGGTTGTTTCGGCGCACGCCCGACGATCCGGAGGCGCAAGGCGACAGCTATGAGTTCCGCTTGCTGCTGGAGCCCGCGGCCATCCTGACGCCGGGCTTCCGGCTGGGCGGCGCACGGGCGGCGACGTTGCGCCAGGGTATGGAAGCGCTGGTGGCGCTGCCTGACGCCGCATTCGACACCCGCGAGTTCCAAAGGCTGGACATTGATTTTCACGGCATGCTCGCCGAGGGCTGCGCCAACCGCTTCGTAGCCGACGCGCTGGCCGATCACCTCAGGCTGCGCCGATTGCCCGGCATCTATGCCGGCGTCAACGTCTTCCGGTTGCGGCAATCGCTGCGCGAGCACCTGAATATACTCGACCATCTTGAAAGCCGGCAGTATGAGGTGGCGGCCGATCTGCTTCGCATCCACCTGCGGCTCTCCCGCAACCAGCGACCGCAAGCGGCCAGTCGGGGGGCTCCCGCCCTGTTCGGCATGATCAGCCGGCCGGATTGACGAGGATTAATTGACGCGTAAAGCCAGCCCGACCATCGCGCTGTTCCCCGAAGCCAGTTTCGGCGCGGCGTTGAATTGCGTCGGCATCGCGCAGGCATTGCGTGCCAAGGGAGCCCGGCCTGTCTTCATCTGTCATGCCGGCTTCTCCGGCGTCTTTGCCGACTATGGTTTCCAGGAATACCAGCTGCCGACCGACGAGCCGCTGAGCGACAGCGAACGGCAGAGCTATTGGCAGGCCTTCGTGCGCCGCCATCTACCGCATTTCAGGCTGAGCCCGATCGACCAGCTGGAAACCTATGTCGCGCCGACCTGGCAAGCGATTGTCGACACCGCGGTCAATGCCGAGGCGCCGCTGCGCCAATTGCTGGCTCGGCTGAAGCCGGACGCGGTGGTGCTCGACAATGTCATCATGTTCCCGGCGATCGCCGCCGCCGGCTGCCCTTGGGTGCGCGTCGTCTCCTGCGCCGAGACCGAGCTGCCGGACGCGCAGGTGCCGCCCTATCTGTCGGGCCTTGGCGTGGATGACCCGCAACGCGCCGCGTTCGAGGCCCGCTATCTCACGGCCTCGGCACCGGCGCATGACCGCTTCAACCGCTTTCGGATGGATGCCGGCCTGGCGCCGCTGCCGAAGGGCCTGTTCCTGGAGACGTCAGCCGACCTTAATCTGCTGCTGACGCCTTCGATCGTGCGCCGCAAGCGCGCCGAACCGCTCGACCCGGACCGCTTCGTCTATCTCGAAGGCTGCGTGCGTTCGGAAGGGCCGTTCGAGGTGCCTGTTTTTCCGCGCAATGGCGGGCCGCTGGTCTATGTCAGCTTCGGCAGCCTGGGCGCCATGGATGTCGGCCTGATCGAGCGGATGCTGGCGGTGTTCGACAGGCTTCCGGCGCGGTTCATCGTCAACGCCGGCGGCCTGCGCGACGCCTACCGCGCGGTGCCCGACAACGTCTACCTCGACGCATGGTTTCCGCAGCCTTCGGTGGTGGCGAAATCCGACCTGTTCATCCATCACGGCGGCAACAACAGCTTTTGTGAAGCGCTGCGCTTCGGCGTGCCGTCGCTGATCATGCCGTATTGCTGGGATGGACACGACAATGCGCGCCGCGCCGTGGAGACCGGCGTCGGTGACCATATCGGCCGTGACGCCTGGACCGAAGGAGTATTGGAGAAAGCCATTCTCGGCCTGCTGGCCGACGAAGCCATGCGCGCCCGCCTCAGGGACAATGCAATCCAAATGGCGCTGAAACCCGGAACGGATGTGGCCGCGCAAGCCATACTCTCTCTGATACGGACATGAACGAAATGCCTGACAAAATCACGACGAACACCTCGCTCTCCAGCAGCAACGATCCCAGGAGCTGGCTGGCCCAGCACGGCATCAACGAGGTCGAGTGCCTGGTGCCCGACATGAACGGCGTGCTGCGCGGCAAGGCCTTGCCGACGGCCAAGTTCATCAAGGCGCTGGAAGACCGCGCGCTCTATCTGCCGAGCAGCGCTTTCCTGGTCAGTATCGACGGCCGTTATTCCGGCTCGGTCGACGAGGGTTTTGCCTATTCGGACCCGGACATGCGCATGGTGCCCGACGTTTCGGCGCTCTGCCTGGCGCCTGGCGCTGCTGCTGACAAGGCCTATGTCTTTGCCGATGCCTTCCATACGGACGACCGGCCATGGATGGCCTCGCCGCGCCATGTCCTGCGCGCCGTGCTCGATCTCTACGCCAAGCGCGGCTGGCGAGCGGTGGTGGCGCCCGAGGTGGAGTTCTATCTGACCGCGCCCAATCCCGATCCGGACCAGCCGCTGACCGCGCCGGTCGGCGCCAATGGCCGAGCCGAGACCGTGCAGCATCCCTATGACATGGCCGCGCTCGAGGAGTTCGAGCCGGTGATCCGCCGCATCTATGACTACGCGGCGGCGGCCGGATTGCCGCTCGATACGCTGATCCACGAATCGGGCACGGCGCAGCTGGAGATCAATTTCCTGCATGGCGACGCGCTGCCGCTGGCCGACAAGGTGCTGCTGTTCAAGCGGCTGACGCGCCAGGCTGCGCAGCAAAGCGGCATGCATGCCACCTTCATGGCCAAACCGATCGCCGCCCAGGCGGGAAGCTCGATGCATCTGCACATGTCGGTCATCGACGAGGCGGGCAAGACGCTGTTTGCCGGCAGCGACGATGCCGACACCGAGATGTTCGGCCATTTCATCGGCGGCCTGCAAAAGTATGTCCCCGAAATAATGCCGCTGTTTGCGCCGAACGTGAACTCGTTCCGCCGCATAAGGCCGAACCACAGTGCGCCGGCCAACATCGAGTGGTCGCACGACAACCGTTCCTGCGGCCTGCGCGTGCCGGCCGGTGGCCGCGCCGCTCGGCGGGTGGAGAACCGGCTTCCGGGTGCGGATTCCAATCCTTACCTGGCGATCGCCGGCTCGCTTCTCGCCGGCTATCTCGGCGTCGAACAGAGGCTGGCTCGGTCGCCGGAAGCCTCGGGCAACGCCTACAAGATCAAGAGCACGCTGCCGAAAACCATGGAGGAGGCGCTCGATCGCTTCGAGGCTTGCGACCCGGTGCGGGAACTGCTCGGCGAGGATTTCTTCCAGACCTATCTGCGCGTCAAGAGCGTCGAGCTCGACCTGTTCCAGGGTGTGGTGACGAGCTGGGAACGCGACCACCTGCTGCTGAAGGTGTGATCATGGCTTCCAGTTCTACGGGTTTCAATTCGGGCCTCGACATCGGCAAATCCTATTATGTCGCCACCGCCAATCCGGCGCCGGACCATCCGTCGCTCGTCGGCGATGTCGAAGCCGATCTGGTGGTGGTCGGAGGCGGCTGCACGGGGTTGTCCGCCGCCCTTCACGCTGCAGAGCGTGGGTTGAAGGTGGTGCTGCTCGAAGGTGGCAAGATCGGCTGGGGTGCTTCGGGCCGCAATGGCGGCCAGATGATTCCCGGCCTGCGCAAGGGCGCCAAGGGCCTGGTCAAGCTCTACGGTCCCGAACGGGCAAAGGCGCTGTTCGATCTCGCCTTCGAGGCACGCGGGCTGGTGCTCGACATCATCGAGCGCCACGCCATCGATTGCGATCTCAGGCTGACCGGCCATCTGGTCGGCGCGGTCAACGGCTCCGACCTCAGAGACCTCGAGGAAGAGGCCGAGTGCCTGGCCGCGGTGATGAAGTTCCCGCATGCCGAAATCCTGTCGGCAGCGGAAGCCCGCGGCAAGGTCGACACGCCCTATCATGGGGCGATGTACGAGCCGCTCGGCGGCCACATGCACCCGCTCAACTACACGCTCGGCCTCGCCCGCGCCGCGGCTGCTGCCGGCGTCACCATCCATGAGAATTCGGTCGCCGTGCGGCTGGAACGCGAGCCTTCGATCCACGTCTCGACATCAAAGGGTTCGGTCCGGGCAAAACATGTCGTGCTGGCCGGCGATGCACTGCTCAATGGGCTGGAACCGCGCGTCAACAGCCGCATCATGCCGGTCGGCAACTACATCGTCGCCACCGAGCCGCTGGAGGGCAAACGCAACGTCATTCCGGCCAATGTCGCGGTGTCCGACACCCGCTTCGTCGTCAACTATTACCGCATGTCGGCGGATGGGCGGCTGCTGTTCGGCGGCGGCGAGCGCTACACGCCGTCACCGCCGGCCGACATTGCCGGCTTCGTGCGGCCGCACATGGAAGCCACCTTTCCGCAGCTGCAGGGCTGCCGTATCGATCATGCCTGGGGCGGGCTGGTGTCGGTGACGACGTCGCGGCTGCCGCATGTCGGGCACTATGGCGAGGTCTATTTCGCGCATGGCTATTCCGGCAAGGGCGTCATCCTGTCGACGCTGTCTGGCAAGCTCCTGGCCGAAGCGATCACGGGTGACGCCACGCGGCTCGACCTGTTCTCGACGCTGACTCCGATGCCGTTCCCGGGCGGCACGGCGCTGCGCGGCCCGCTCTATGTGCTCGGCATGCTTTGGTACGCGATGCGCGACCGCATCAAGCATTGATGACGAAGGGTGGTTAGACGACGAAGAAATCCTCGATGCGCTGCCTGGCGCCAAGCAGCGCGGGCAGGATTTCCCGCTCCATCTCCGCGACGGAGAAGCGGGCGGACTGGGTCGAGACGTTGATCGCCGCGACCGTGCGTTCTGCCCGGTCGCGGATCGGCACGGCGATCGAGCGCAGGCCGAGTTCCAGTTCCTCGTCGACGATGGCAAAGCCGTCGGCCTTCGCCTTGCCGATGGCACCGGCCAGCAGTCTGATGTCGGTGATCGTCTTCGGCGTCCGCCTCTCGAAGGTCGCCTGGCCGAGGAATGCGTCCAATTCCTGAGGCGCCAGGCCGGCAAGCAGGATACGCCCCATCGAGGTGCAATAGGCCGGCAGCCCGGTGCCGACATCGAGCGACACGCTGAGGATGCGGCGGCCGGGAATACGGGCGACATAGACGACATCCTCGCCAGACAGGATCGCTGCCGAGCAGGCCTCGTTCAGTTGCGTTGCCACCGCGCGCATGATGGGGGCGGCGAAGGTCCATAGCGAGGCGCCACCGAGCCAGGTGCGGGCGAGCGTCAGCAGGCGTGGCGACAGCGAAAACACGCGACCAGCCTGTGTCGCATAGCCGGTGGCGACAAGCGTCAGCAGAAAACGGCGGGCGCCGGCGCGGGTCAGGCCCGCCGCCTCGGCCATTTCGGTCAGCGTCATCCCCGAGGGGTGCCGGGCTAGGATCTCCATGACGGCAAGGCCGCGCTCCAGCGAGCCGACGTGATCACGGGAGGGGGCCTCTTCGTCCATCTTGTCTCCACGGAACGGCATCGGCGTCGGGATTGACTCCACGCTCTCGCTCAGCGTAGAAAGTATCGCATGCGAAACACATGTTCGCAATACGAACTTTATCGAATCCGGAGCCGATGCGATGGTCAAGTTCCTGCCGCTCAAACAGGCCGTTGCGGAGAATTTGAACGATGGTGACACGGTCGCCTTCGAGGGTTTTACCCATCTCATCCCGACGGCGGCGGCGCATGAGGCGATCCGCCAGGGGTTTCGCGACCTGACATTGATCCGCATGACTCCGGACCTGATCTACGACCAGATGATCGGCATGGGCATGGCGAAGAAGATCGTCTTCTCCTATGTCGGCAATCCCGGCGTCGGCCTGCTGCGGCGCGCCCGTGATGCCATCGAGAACGGCTTTCCCCGGTCGATCGAGATCGAGGAGCACAGCCATGCCGGCATGGCCAACGCCTATGAGGCAGGCGCGGCCGGTCTGCCCTGCGCGGTGTTTCGCGGCTATCGTGGGGCTGGGCTTGCGGTGGTCAATCCGAACATCAAGTCTGTCACCTGTCCGTTCACCGGCGAGGTGCTGGCGGCTGTTCCTTCGATCAGGCCTGATGTCACCTTCATCCATGCGCAGAAGGCCGACAGAAAAGGCAATGTGCTGGTCGAAGGCATCATCGGCATCCAGAAGGAAGCCGTGCTGGCGGCCAAACGCGCGGTGGTGACGATCGAGGAAGTGGTCGACAATTTCGACGATCTGCACCCCAATTTGACCGTGCTGCCGCGCTGGACGATCGCGGCGATATCCGTCGTGCCCGGCGGTTCGCATCCGTCCTATGCGCATGGCTACTACGCGCGTGACAATGCCGCCTATCTGGAATGGGACGACATCGCCGCCGACCGCGAGAAATTCCAGGCCTGGATGCAGGCCAACGTCATCGAGAAGAGCGCCGACGATTTCGAGGCCCGTGTAGAGCATCTGAGGAAAGCGGCATGAGCGACAATCAGGACTTTACTCCCAACGAGATGATGACCATCGCCGCCAGCCGCGCGCTGCGGAATGACGATGTCTGCTTTGTCGGCATCGGCGCGCCATCCGCGGCCTGCAATGTGGCGCGGCTGACGCATGCGCCTGACATCACCTTGATCTACGAGAGCGGCACGATCGGCACCGCGCCCGACGTGCTGCCGCTGTCGATCGGCGATGGCGAATTGTGCGAGACCGCTATCACCACCGTCGCGGTGCCGGAGATGTTCCGCTACTGGCTGCAGGGCGGTCGCATCTCGATCGGCTTCCTTGGTGCGGCGCAGCTCGACAAGTTCGGCAACATCAACACCACCGTCATTGGCGACTATTTCCATCCCAAGACCAGACTGCCTGGCGGCGGCGGCGCGCCGGAGATCGCGACTTCGTCGAAGGAGATCTACATCACCATGGCGCAGACCAAACGCGGCATGGTCGAAAAGATCGACTTCTTCACCTCCTTCGGCCATGGCGAGGGGGGCGACCATCGCAAGCGCCTTGGCATCGACACGGCAGGCCCGACGCTGCTGATCACCGACCTTGCCATCTGGAAGCCGGATCCGGTGAGCAAGGAATTCACCGTCGTGTCGCTGCATCCTGGCGTGACCCGCCAGCAGGTACAGGAGAGCTGTGGCTGGATCGTTAAGTTCGCCGAGGCGCTTGACGAAACGCCGGCGCCAAGCGAACTCGAACTCAAGACATTGCGCGACCTGCAGGCCCGCACCAAGGCGGCGCATGAGGGAACCGGAAAAGCAAAGGCTGCATGACATGGCCGAGGCCTTTATCTGCGATTACATCCGCACGCCGATCGGCCGCTTCGGCGGTTCGCTCTCTTCCGTGCGCGCCGACGATCTCGGCGCGATACCGCTGAGGGCATTGGTCGAACGCAATCCCGGCATCGACTGGCAGGCTGTCGACGATGTCGTCTATGGCTGCGCCAACCAGGCTGGCGAGGACAACCGCAACGTGGCACGCATGGCGCTGCTGCTGGCAGGGCTGCCCAAGGAGATCCCGGGCTCGACCGTCAATCGCCTGTGCGGCTCCGGCATGGATGCGCTGACCATCGCAGCTAGGGCCATCAGGGCCGGCGAAGCGGAGCTGTTGATCGCGGGCGGTGTGGAATCGATGAGCCGGGCGCCCTTCGTCATGCCCAAGGCCGACACGGCGTTCTCGCGCAACGCCGAGATTTACGACACCACCATCGGATGGCGTTTCGTCAACCCGCTGATGAAGAAGCAATATGGCGTCGATTCGATGCCGGAAACCGGCGAGAACGTGGCGAAAGAGTTCGCCATCTCCCGCGCGGACCAGGACGCCTTTGCCGTGCGCAGCCAGGACAAGGCTGTCGCGGCACAGGCCAATGGAAGGCTGGCGAAGGAGATCGTCCCGGTGACGATCCCGCAGCGCAAGGGCGATGCGGTTGTCGTCTCCAAGGACGAGCATCCGCGCGCTGGCACAACAGTCGAGGCGTTGGCCAAGCTGCCAACGCCGTTCCGGCAAGGCGGCACGGTGACGGCCGGCAATGCGTCCGGCGTCAATGATGGGGCGGCGGCGTTGATCGTTGCTTCCGAGGCGGCGGTCAAGAAATACGGTCTGACGCCGATCGCCCGCATCCTCGGCGGTGCCGCCGCCGGTGTCGCGCCGCGCATCATGGGCATCGGCCCGGCGCCAGCGACGCAAAAACTGTGCGCGCGGCTCGGCCTGACGCCAAAACAGTTCGATGTCATCGAGCTCAACGAAGCCTTTGCCTCGCAAGGCATCGCCGTGCTGCGCCAGCTCGGCATTGCCGAGGACGCGGAACACGTCAACCCGAATGGCGGCGCCATTGCACTCGGCCATCCGTTGGGCATGTCGGGCGCCCGCATATCCGGCACCGCGGCGTTGGAGCTGCGTGAACGCGGCGGCCGCTACGGCCTGGCAACCATGTGCATCGGTGTCGGCCAGGGCATCGCGCTCGCGCTCGAACGGGTATGATCGGCGGCCCTCGCCTGACCGGCTAAGATCAAGAATCCGGTGCGCGGTTAAATTTGACCATGTGGACAAAAGTCTATCGTCGTTCCATAGTTCCCCGTCTGAAATTTTCACGAACAGCCGGCTCGACACGGCTGTCGAACAGAGGGGAATGCAATGGAAAATCGCAAGAACGGATTCCAGATAAAGCGCGAAGGCCTTTCGCGACGCAATGTGCTGGAGCTGGGCGCACTTGGCCTTGCCGCAGCCATGCTGCCGGGCGCCGCCTTCGGCAAGGACAAGAAGCTGAAGGTGGCGGCGATCTTCGCCACGCCGATCGAGGAGCCGTGGGACAACCAGATCCACGTCGCCTTGCAAAAGGCCGAGAAGGAACTCGGCATCGAGTACAAATGGTCCGAGAAGGTGCAGACGGCCGATTTCAGCCGCGTCATGCGCGAATATGCGCAAGGCGGCTACCAGCTGGTGTTGGGCGATGCCTTCGCCGCCGAACGTGAATCGCGCCGCACGGCCAAGCAATTCCCGAAGACCGCCTTCCTGTTCGGCTCCGGCGCCGGCCCGGCGGAACCGAATTTCGGCGTCTTCGACAACTGGATCCACGAGCCGGCCTATCTCTCGGGCATGATCGCCGGCAAGATGTCGAAGTCGGGCACGATTGGTGCCGTCGCGGCGATGGGCATCCCGGAGGTCAACCGGCTGGTCAACGCCTTCTTCGCCGGCGCCAAGGAGGTCAATCCCAACATCAAGAAGAAGGTCGCCTTCATCGGTTCCTTCTTCGATCCGCCAAAGGCCAAGGAAGCGGCGGTCGCGCAGATCGACGCCGGTGTCGACGTCATCTACGCCGAGCGCTTCGGCGTCATCGAAGCGGCGGTGGACAAGAAGATCCTCGCCATCTCCAACATGTCCGACCAGTCGAGCCTCGGCCCCGACACGGTGATCACCGGCCCGGTCTGGGACATGTATCCGACGGTCGAGCAGGCGATCAAGCTGGTCAAGGCCGGCGTCTTCACCGCGCAGGACTATGGCGACTTCTCGCGCATGGCCAAGGGCGGCTCGCATCTGGCGCCCTACCACAAGTTCGACAAGACGCTGCCCGCGGACGTCAAGGAGCTGGTCGAAAAGAAGAAGGCCGAGATTCTGGAAGGCAATTTCCGCGTCGACGTGGACGAGAACACGCCGGTTTCGGATTGAGTTCTTCACCCTCCCTCGTGTGGGGGTGAGCAGCCGGTTCGCGAAGCCTCTCATCGTGCTAGTGGCACGATGAAAGGCCGGTGAACGCTGGGACGTTGCGCGGCAGCGGGAGCCCGGCCATTTGCCGCCCAACCCTTCGCAGGCTCAGGGCGTTCGAAACTCGAAAAGCCAAGCAATTGGCTTTTTGTCCGCTGCGCGGACCGCTTCTCACCCCCACAAGGGGGAGTGTGAAGAGCCGCGCCAACGCCATCAGGATACCGCCTTGTCCTTGCCCGCCCCACTCATCGAAATGCGCGGCATCACCAAACACTTCGGCGCTGTCAAGGCGAACGAGGCCGTCGATCTCAGTGTTGCGCCCGGTGAGATCCTCGGGCTGCTGGGCGAGAACGGCGCCGGTAAGACGACGCTGATGAACGTGCTGTTCGGCGCCTATGCGCCCGACGCCGGCGAGATCCTCATCCAGGGTCAGAAGGTGCGGATCACCAGTTCGGCGGATGCGCTTGCCGCCGGGATCGGCATGGTGCACCAGCATTTTCACCTCGCGCCGCGGCTGACTGTGCTGGAAAACCTTTTGATAGGCATTCCCGGCAAGACGGGCCGGATCGACCGCGCCGGCGGGCTGGCGCGGCTCGCCGAGATCGGCCGCCAGCATGGGCTCACACTTGATCCCGATCTTCCGGTCTCGGCACTGTCGGTCGGCGAGCAGCAGCGGCTGGAGATCGTCAAGGCGCTGTTTCGCGGCGCCAGGCTGCTCATCCTCGACGAGCCGACGGCGGTGCTGGCGCCAAGCGAGGTCGATGGGCTGTTTTCGGCTTTGCGATCGATGGCCGCGCAGGGTCTCGGCATCATCTTCATCTCGCACAAGCTCAACGAGGTGCGAGCGCTGACGCATCGCTGCACGGTGCTGCGGCATGGCCGCGTTGCCGGCCGCGTCGATGACCCGGCCAACACGACATCCTCGGAGATGGCAACACTGATGTGCGGCCATGAGATCGTGCCGCCGGCGCGGGGCCCATCGACACCTGGTGCTGATGTGCTCACCCTAGACGGCATTTCCACGTCGAAGCATTCGGGCACGCCGCTGCGTGATGTATCGCTTGCCGTGCGCACCGGCGAGATCCTAGGCATTGCCGGAGTGTCGGGCAATGGCCAGCGGGCGCTGGCCGAGGTGATCTCCGGGACACGCGTGCCCGATGCCGGCCAGATGACGATTGCCGGCCAGAAAGTGTCGCGGTTTTCGCCGCGCGAAGTGCAGGCGCTCGGTCTTGGCCGCATCCCGGAAGACCGCATGACGACGGGGCTGGTGACCAACCTGCCGCTCGCCGATTCGATGGTGCTGCCGCGCATCGGTACCACCGCGTTCAGCAGCAAGGGCCTGCTCAAGCCGGATGCGATCCGCGCCTTTGCCGAAGCGCAGATCAAGGCCTATGATATCAGGTGCCCCGGGCCGATGACCCGCGCCGGCGCGCTGTCCGGCGGCAATCTGCAGAAGGCACTTCTGGCGCGCGAACTCGCCTTCGATCCGAAGGTGCTGATCGTGTCTCAGCCGACGCGCGGCCTCGACATCGGCGCCGCCCGTTTCATCCATGAAAAGTTCCTCGCCATGCGGGCCAAGGGTTGCGGCATCGTCGTCATTGGCGAAGATCTCGAAGAACTGCTGGTGCTCTGCGACCGCATCGCGGTGATGTATGAGGGCCGCATCGTCGGCACGCTCGACAGCGCCGATGCGACGATCGCGCGGCTTGGGCTGATGATGACCGGGGCGGAGGGGCACAGCTGATGTTTCGCCTGGAAGTCCGCACGTCGACGCCCGCCTGGTTCAATCTGGCTTTGCCGCTGCTGGCAATCGGCGCCACGCTCGTCCTGTGCAGCGGCCTCATCGCGCTGGCCGGCGCCGGCGTGCTCGAGGCCTATGGCGTGATGTTCACCGCCTCGCTCGGCGACAGCTATGCGATCACCGAAACCATGGTGCGCGCCGCACCGATGATTTTTACCGGACTGGCGGTCGCGGTCGCCTTCCGTGCGAAATTCTGGAACATCGGCGCGGAGGGGCAATTGCTGGCCGGCGCGGTGGCCAGCTGCTTTGTCGGCGCCATTCCGATGCCGGGGCCGCTCGCCATGGTGTTGATGGCGATGGCCGGAGCTGCGGCCGGAGCCGCGGTCGCGCTGGTGCCGGCCACGCTCAGAGTAAAATTCAAGGTCGACGATGTCGTCAGTTCGCTGCTGCTCAACTCGGTCATCTACTACGCGCTGATGGCGCTGATCGAAGGACCGTGGAAGGACAGTTTCAGCGGTTATCCGATCTCGCCGCCGATCGAGGATTCGGCCAATTTCCCGGTGCTGCTCGAAGGCACAAGGCTGCATCTCGGCGTCGTCGTGGCGCTGCTGACGGCACCGCTGATCTGGTTCCTGATCGTGCGCACGACGCTGGGCTTCCGAATCAGGGTCACCGGCGAAAACCCGGAAGCGGCGCGCTATGGCGGCATCAACGTCGAACGGGTGCTGATCTCGACGGCGCTGCTGTCCGGTACGCTGGCCGGGCTGGCCGGCGTCGGCGAGGTCGGCGGCGTGCATTTTCAGGTGATGAGCGACATCTCGCCGGGCTACGGCTATTCCGGCATCGTCGTTGCCATGCTGGCGCGGCTCAACCCGCTTGGCGTCGTGCCGGCAGCGATCTTCCTGGCCGCCGTGATGACCGGCGCCGAGGCTATGTCGCGGGCGACCGGCGTGCCGGCCTTCCTCAGCGATGTGATCCAGGGCACCGCATTGCTTGCCATGCTGGTGGCGCTGCTGTTCACCGCCTATCGCATCCGTCGCGTCGGAGCCGCCCGATGAGCGCGGTGTTCGAACAGATCTTTCAGGTCGGCTTCCTAGCCGCGATCATCCGCATCGCGACACCGCTGGCTTTCGCGACGCTCGGCGAAATGTTCTCCGAGCGCGCAGGCGTGCTCAATCTTGGCATCGAAGGCACCATGCTTTTGTCGGCGATGACCGGCTTCACCGCCGCCAGCCTCAGCGGCAGCCTGTGGCTCGGCGTGCTGGCGGCTGTGCTGACCGGCATGCTGATGGGCGCGCTGCATGCGCTGTTCACGGTGGTGCTCGGCCTCAGCCAGCATGTCTGCGGCATCGGCGTGACGCTGTTCTCGTCGGGCCTCGCCTATTTCCTCTACCGGCTGATCTTCGGCCAGCAGTCGGTGCCGCCCAACATCAAGGGTTTTCAGACACTGCCGATCCCGGTCCTCTCCGACATTCCGGTGCTCGGGCCGGCGGTGTTCAACCAGTTTGCGCTGGTCTACATGGCGATTCTCGCCATTCCGCTGGCCGCGTTCGTGCTCTACCGCACGCCATGGGGCCTGTCGGTGCGCATGGTCGGCGAAAACCCGCGCGCCGCCGATTCGGCCGGCGTCAGCGTCATCGCCACGCGCTTCCAGGCGGTTGTCCTCGGCGGCGCGCTGATGGGGTTGGCCGGCGCCTTCCTGTCGATGGCGCAGTTCAACGCCTTCACCTTCGGCGTCGTCTCCGGGCGCGGCTGGGTGGCGATCGCGCTGGTCGTGTTCGGCCGCTGGGATCCATGGCGCTCGGCGGGGGCAGCGCTGCTGTTCGCCTTCGTCGATGCCTTGCAGCTGCGCATGCAGGCCAGCGGGCTCGGACATATCCCCTATGAGGCGTTCCTGATGCTGCCGTTCATCTTCACCATCGTCGCCATGGCGGTGATGTCGCGCAACGCGGTGGCGCCCTCGGCGCTGCTGAAGCCATTCAGGCGCGAGGAGCGGTAGGCGAGTAGGACTTGGTGTCCTTTCCTCTCCCCCGATCGACGGGGTAGAGGAAGGGCCCCAAGCTGTCCCTGGGACTAAACACCTAGATCCTGGAAAGCATCACATCGCGGTAAAACCGTTGTCGACGAACAGATGCGTGCCGTTGACGAAGCTCGACTCGTCGCTGGCGAGGTAGAGCGCTGCCCTCGCCACCTCTTCCGGCTCGCCGATGCGGCCCTGCTGCGCGGCCAGCGCCGCGTCCGAGACATCGACGCCGAGCCTGCCGAGGTCGGCGACCTCGCGCAGGCCATGCGGCGTGCGGATGAAGCCTGGGCAGACCGCGTTGCAGCGAATGTTGCGATCGCGAAACTCGACGGCGATGGCGCGCGCGAACATGTGGCAGGCGCCCTTGGTGGTGTCGTAGAGCACCTCCATCGGCGTCGCTGCCACCGCCGAGATAGACGAGGTACAGACGATCGAGCCGCCGCCCGCCGCAATCATGCCGGGCAGCACGGCGCGCGTCATCAGGAACATCGAGCGCACATTGACGGCATGCAGCCAGTCCCATTCCTGGACCGTCGTCTCCAGGAAAGGTTTGATCACGATGGTGCCGGCGTGGTTGAACAGCACGGTGACCGGGCCGAGCTTTTCCGTCGCCCCTTTCACCGCCGCTTCGACCTGGGCTTCGTCGGAGACGTCGGCGACGAAATGCTCGGCGACATGGCCGCGTGCCCTGATTGTCGCTGCGGTTGCGGCGGCCGCCTCGCCGTTGCGGTCGATGATCGCCACCTTGGCGCCTTCAGCGGCGAACAGCTCCGAGGCCGCCCCACCCATTCCCGTCGCGCCGCCCGAAATGATGGCGACCTTGCCGGCCAGTCTCGTGCCCATTTTTCTGCTCCCCAGTTAGACTATTTCGTGTTTGCTGATTGGGCGATGCTATCTCGCGCGCTCCGGGCGGCCAATCCATGAATTGGGTGCAGCGGGGACAGGACCATAGGTCCATTCAGACGCAGAGGCGAAACGGGCGTGTCATGCGATCGATCGCGCGGACGGGCTCCCTCAGCAAGCAGCTACCAATTTGTAGCTATCCAGGAGAAAATTATTCTGCCCAAGGCCAGAAAATAGCAATCGACAAAGTCTACAAGTTTTATAGATTAAAAGGCGAGACGGAGGCCGATATGTCCTATATTCAGAACGCCCAGACGGATCGCGACGGCCAGAAGCTGGCAAATGCCCAGGCCTTTCGCCCGGCCTATGCCGGTGCCTTCGCATATCTCGTCTTTTCCCTTGCGTTTGTGTTCACCGGGGCAGTCGTTCTGGGCCTTATTCCCTGAGTCGTCAGATCGACCGGGGTTAGCTGCCCCACCGTTTCCAGGCAATCGGAGTTGAATGAACCGAATCCTCGGTGCGCTTTCGCGCGCCCGACACAACGGAGGAGATGGCAATGCCGATCGAGTTCACGCATATTCCCGGCAAGACCGCCGACGCCGCAGTTCCCTTTTTCTACGACTTTGCCGAGACCGCGACCAAGCTCGGGCTGATCGAGGATGGCGGCTTCCGCAAGATCGTCGTCGACGATTCGGCCGGACTGCTGACCAACATGGATCTTGCCACCCAGGTGCTGGATCGCACCTCGTCGCTGGGAGTCGTCCTCACCCACTGGGCAGGCGTGGTCGAACCGACCGTGGCGGCCCGCCAGCTGGCGTCGATCGACAGGAAAAGCGGCGGGCGTCTGGCGTTGAGGATGATCGGCGAGCCGCTGCGCGACGCCGATGCCGAAACGCGCCCGGTCGGGCATACCGTCATCTGGCAGCGCATCGATGAATATCTGGTGCTGCTCAAGCGACTGTGGTCGAACGACCGGCCCTTCGACCATGAGGGCGCATTCTACAGCATCAAAGGCGGCTACGTGCCGCGCAAGGGTCCGCACGGCGCCGACCTGATCATCCGTATGGGCGGGCAATCCGGAACGGCGCTCAAGGTGGCCGGCCGGCATGCCGATGTCTTCGAACTGGCGCCGGGCTCGATCGACGAGGTTCGGCGGCTGATGGAGCGTGTGCGCGGTGCCGCCGCCGAGCACGGCCGCGCCGGCAAGCTGCGCTTTGCGCTTCCGGTCAGGATTCACCAGGGTGCTTCCGCCTCCGGCCCCAAGGCGGTCCACGTTGCCGGGCCGCCGGCCCAGGCCACCCTGTCGTTGCTTGCCTATGCGGCTCTCGGGATCGATGAATTCATGATTGTCGGCGTCGACACGCCGCGCGAGATCGCCACGACCGGCCGGGAAACGATCGCGCTGTTGCGCAATTCGCTGGCACGCCGCGAAAGCGATGCATTCCAGCCCGGGGCGCATGCGCCTCGAGCGGGACTGGAGACGCGTGCAGCAGGCTGAGGTCCTTCAGCCTTTTGTTGCTTCAGGCCTGTTGCCAAGCCGTGACAGGCCTTCGATGACGGCTGCTGAATCCGTCAGCGCGCCGAAGACGCCGTCTTCGACCGTCACCATGTGAAGCGCGGCTTCGTGGGCTTGTCTGTCACCGCTGGCACAGGCATCGGAAATCGTCAGGCATTGAAAGTTGCGGTCGCAGGCTTCCCGCAGCGTGGTGTGGACGCAGACATCCGTCGTGCATCCGGAAAACATGAGATGGGCGATGCCTTGCGCACGCAGGACGAGCTCGAAGTCCGTATAGGTGAAGGCGCTGTTGCAGGTTTTATCGACGATGATGTCGTGCTGCGCGACGTCGATTTCCGGAACGATCTGGAACCCCGGACCCGAGCGTAGCAGGATTTCGGTGCCGTCGAGCCCGGCGCGCTTGCGGCGCCATTTTTCGTAGGGCGTCATGTCGGCCATGTCGGCCCGATATCCCTGCCTTGTGTGGATGATCCTGACGCCAGCCTTGCGGGCGGCTGATATTAGCTGGCTCACGGTCGGCAGGATCGCCCTGAGCGGCGAAGGGTCATATCCCTGCCTAGCGAAGTAGCCCGTCGTCGACAGGAAATCCTGCTGCAGGTCGATGACGATCAGCGCGGTGGTTTCGGCCACCAGCCTGCCGTCATAGGGGAAGTCGAATGGTGTTGCCTTGATCATCCGCGGTTCTCTCCTCGCCGATTGTGAGGTCCATCCTGACCGGCGAAGTTGCAGCCGTCCACCCGGGTAGCAGCCCGCCGGCGACGACAGTTCTCCGTGCAAACCCTATTCGACGACGTTTGCCCTCCGACACGACGACGATGAGGTCGCCACCGTTGTCCGACCTGTCACGGTTACGTCCGACGATTTGTTGAGTGT
Organism: Mesorhizobium sp. Root102; assembly: GCF_001425625.1. GTDB lineage: Bacteria > Pseudomonadota > Alphaproteobacteria > Rhizobiales > Rhizobiaceae > Mesorhizobium. The sequence goes on from NZ_LMCP01000012.1 coordinate 328,724, forward strand.
TGCAGTCATCTTCAATGTTGACTAATAAGGTCATGTTTCATAGTCAACCGGGCATCGCCTGCCGAAAGCCGGAATCTCGAAATGCGGGCGGCGGCCGCACTGGAGAAAAGCCATGACCATGTCTGGAATTGATGCCCAGACTGCCTTCCATATCGACGCGGCGCACTTCGCCGTCGGCGAGCGGACGCTGCTCGGTGCGGTTTCGCTCGAACTGCAGCGCTCGCGCGTCTACGGGCTGATCGGCCACAATGGTTCGGGCAAGTCGACGCTGATCAAGCTGATGGCGGGCCAGCAGCCGGCAAGCTCAGGCGCCATCACCTTCGCCAGGCGCCAGCTGCCGCAGTGGGGCGCCCGCGAACTTGCCCGCGCGCTTGCCTATCTGCCGCAGACGACGCCGGCGGCGACCGGTCTCACCGTGCGCGAACTGGCGACGCTTGGGTCCTATCCCTGGCATGGCGCGCTTGGCCGCTTTCGCGCCGAGGACAGGCAGCATGTCGACGAGGCGCTGGCCCTGACCGACATGGACGGTTTTGCGGATCGGCTGGTGGACGAATTGTCCGGCGGTGAACGTCAGCGCGCCTGGCTGGCCATGCCGGTGGCGCAGAACGCCGGCGTCATGCTGCTCGACGAGCCGATCTCGGCGCTCGACATCGCCCATCGGGTCGAGGTGCTCGGGCTGGTCAGGGACCTCAGCCGCAAGCGCGATCTCTGCGTCGTCGTCGTGCTGCACGATCCCAATATGGCGGCGCGCTACTGCGACGAGCTGATCGCACTCAAGGATGGCAAGCTGCTGACGCGCGGCACGCCCGGCGAAATCATGCGCGGCGATGTGCTGAAGGGCATTTTCGGCGTGGAGATGGGCGTGTTCGCGCACCCCGTCACCGGCCAGCCTGTTGGCTATGTGCAGTGACGAGATTTGATGCGGCGGTGGAAAATAGAAAGCGGCCGACCGCTCTGAGAACAAGGAAGAAGCTGTTGTCGAGAAGTGGTTTGTTGGCGGCGTTGGTCGCATCAGTCATCCTGTCGGTAGGTAGCGCGACCGCCCAGGAGCAACCGGCTGGTGCCGCCCCCGCGATCGAGGCGCCCGCGGCACCGGGAGTCGTCCCCCCGGCCACGATGGCGCCTGCCCAGCCGGCCAGCCAGCCGAGAGCATCAGCCGAGGCGGGGACTTCGACGGCGATGGAGCTGACCTTGCCGCATGATCTGTCGCCATGGGGCATGTTCATGGCCGCCGATATCATCGTCAAGGCGGTGATGATCGGGCTGGCCTTTGCCTCCCTCGTCACCTGGACGATATGGCTGGCCAAATCGCTGGAGATTTTTGGCGGCAAGCTGCGCATCCGTCGCGCCGTGCGGGCGATCGGTGATGCCGCCACATTGAAGCAAGCCAGCCGTGCGCTTGACCGCAGCGGCGGCCCCGGCGCGCTGCTGGTGCGGGCGGCCGAGGAGGAGACCGCGCTTTCGGCCGGCGCGCTCGATCATGTCTCCGGTGACGGCCTCAAGGAACGGGTCACGTCGCGCCTGTCTCGCATCGAGGCGGCGGCATCGCGGCGCATGTCGCGCGGCACCGGCGTGCTGGCGACGATCGGCTCGACCGCGCCCTTTGTCGGCCTGTTCGGCACCGTCTGGGGCATCATGAACGCTTTCATCGGCATCTCGCAGGCGCAGACCACCAATCTCGCCGTGGTCGCGCCCGGCATCGCCGAAGCGCTGTTGGCCACGGCGATGGGCCTTGTCGCGGCGATACCGGCCGTCGTCATCTACAACGTCTTTGCCCGCTCGATAGTCGGCTACCGGCAGATCCTCGCCGATGCCTCGGCGGGCGTCGAACGGCTGGTCAGCCGCGACCTCGACTTCCGCGCCGTCGCGTCGCCGACGGCGGAGTAGCGTCATGGCAAGCAGAATCCGGCAGACCATGGATGACGATCTCGAGGAAAGCCACGAGATCAACGTCACCCCCTTCATCGATGTCATCCTGGTGCTGCTGATCATCTTCATGGTCGTGGCACCGGTGGCGACGGTGGATGTCAATGTCGACCTGCCGGGCTCGACCGCAACGCCCGCGCCACGGCCCGAAACGCCGCTGTTCCTGACGCTGAAGGACGATCTGACGCTGGCGATCGGCAACGATAGCGTGCCGCGCCCAGCTTTCGCCGCGACGCTGGACAGCAGGACAAAAAGCGACAAGCAGACGCGCATCTTCCTGCGCGCCGACAAGGCGGTCGCCTATGGCGACCTGATGGAGGCGATGAACCTGCTGCGCGGCGCCGGCTATCTGAAGATCGCGCTGGTCGGCCTGGAGACGGCGCCGGCCGCCACTGGCGCAGCGGCGCCATGATGCAAGCGGCCGCCTTGCCCTCGGTCCAGTTGTCGCGCTTCGGCTGGCGTGACCTTGGCTTGTGGGCCGGTGCGGCCGCGCTGGTCCTTGGCGGCCATGTCGCGGTCGCCTATGCCGTGCAAAACTTCACGACGGTCATCGAAGCAGATGGCGGTCCGCCACCGGCCCAGGTGATCGAGATGGCGCCGATGGTGGTGATGCTGGCAGTGGAGGAGCAAATTGCCGCGCTGGACGCGGTTATGCCGGATCAGAGCGAGCCGACGCCGACGACCGAGCCGACGCCCGAAGAACCGGTCGAGAAGGCGGAGCCGGTTGCCGGAGGGCCGGAAGCCGATCCCCCTGACGAGGCCGAACCCACCCAGACCGAAGTGGCTGAACCGGTCGACCAGCCGCCGCCGGATGAGGTCGTCCCGGATGTTGTCGAGGCGGTCGCACCCGAGGTCGTCATTCCCTTGCCGCAGCCGAAACCGGTCGAGGCCAAGGCGAAAAAGCCTGTCGATAAGCCCAAGCCGCGGCCGAAGAAGGAGAGGGTGGCGCCGCCGAAGACGGTAGCCGCCGCCAGCGCCGATGCGAGACCTGCCGCCAGGACAGCCGCGCCGAAGTCGGCACGATCGGCGTCGAGATCCGGCGACTCCAGCAAATGGGACTCCCGTTTGGGCGCCTGGATCAAGCGGCACACGCGCTATCCCAGTTCGGCCAAGGCCCGAGGCGCGGAAGGCAGGCCGTATGTCGCCTTCACGGTCGACTCGTCCGGCCGGGTCCTGTCTGCCAGGCTTTCTCGTTCCTCTGGTGATTCGGATTTGGACCGTGCGGCACTCGCCGTGCTGCAAGGTGCCACTGTGCCGGCACCGCCGCCGGAGCTCGGCTCGCGCCTGAGCCGAACAGCACCGTTCGTATTCAGCCTTCGCAATTAGAATAGTCTCGATCCGATTGAACGGATGCTATCGTTTGCGCGAACTGCAGTCGATCAATAGCCCAGCGACAGGCACAGGGCCTCGACCTCTTCGAGATAGAAGCGGCATTTCGTGCGCAGGATCTTGAGGCCTGGGTCATCGGCGCCGTTGATCTCGATGGTCTGCATCATGAAGTCGAAATGGGCGTGGAAGGCGTCCACCGCGCCCCAGAGACTGTCAGCCTGGCAGCCATCGACAATTGCCATCGAGACGAGTTGGCGGGCCTCGACCCGAGCGGCGTCGGTTGATGATGGTCGCCTGGCGATCAAGGCGTCAAGCCGGCTGAAAATGCTTTCCCTGGCGTCGACGCGTCTGATGTTGGCAATCATGTTCATGTGCAGGTCCCCCTTCGCAATTCCAGGCGCGCAAAGGCTTCCCGCCTGGAATGGCTTGAAAACAAATGGTTAGAGCAGGTTCAGTTGATGCCGAACCACTCTAGGCTTGAGCGACCGGGTGCCGGTTCTGCGGGCAGGATGCGATCAAGGCCGGGATTGCGGCCGCATCGGAGGGGTGGCCCCTGATGATGTTGGCGACCTCGGCATCGGCCTGTTCGAACCAGTAGACCATGTTAGCACGGTTCAGATCCGTGGCGGTCTTTTTCAGCAGCGGCAGTAGGTTTTGCAACGCGCATAGCGTCTCCCAGCGGTTTGGCCGGGAGGTCGAGCCTGTCAGCGCGCATGCGGCTGACAATTGCATGTCGCTACGCTCTCCGAGGCTGGGCAGCACGATTGTCTTTTCCCTGCGCCTTGGGGTGCAGCGGATTGCCGCTGAGCTGCGCGTGCCTCGTCGGCCGTGCGCCGCGAAGCACGTCGAAGGCTTCCGCATAGGCCATGCCCAGCAGATAGGAGATCATGGGAAAACGGCTTGCTTCGGCCATTTGCACGAGCTCATTGGTCATCGACGAAATATATTGGAGACTATCGATTTCCGACTGGCGTAAAGATTGGTTTGGCACGTGCTGCTCCTGTCTCTGGTGAACCTAGGGAACGCGTTACGAATATACTGAGCCGACTAATTTATGAATTGGCCCACCGAAGACGGGCACGGTTCCGGGGCCGAGAGAGTCAAAGCATAGATGGGCGCGTCGGTGAGGCGATCGAGGCCGAGCAGACGCTTGATCGCCAAATGACTGAGCGCCGCCGTCGGGCAGGCCGACAGGCCATGATTGGTCGCCGCCAGCATGATGTTCTGGCCGATGTGGCCAGCCTCGATCAGCACGACACGATAGGCGTTGGCGTCCTCGTATTTCCACATCGTGCGATCGAGCTTCGCGCAAAGCAGGACAATGCACGGCATGGCGTCCGCCCACTCCTGCCCGCCGACCAGTTCGGAGATCTTGGGCATATGGTTCGCGGAAATCCTGCCAAGGTCGTGATCGGCGGCGCAATAGTGGTAGACGCCGGGCTCGAGGCCGTCGACGCCGAGCGCGACCACATAGGCTTCATAGGGATTTCTCGCGCCGCCGGAAGGGGTCATGCCAAGCGGCAGGGCGCCAACGCAGTTGGCGGTCTCGCCGGTGATGCCGAGCCCTGCGAACAGGCAATCGGAAAGTTGTTTGGCCGTGATGGTGGGCCGAGCCGTGCGGTTGGTGCGGCGCCGTGCCATCAGGGCGAGAAGTTCATTGTCTTCCAGTGCGTTTGGCAGCTTAATGGCGCCGGCAGAATTTTTCAGCACCAGGTCCGGCTGCGGCGTGTGGCCGGCGCGTTCGATCTGCCGTTCTTCCGCTTGCTCGATGGTCATGTATGCACTGTCCTGGACGCAGAAATGCATCAGCGCGGTCGGAAGGCCCCAGCTCCATTGTCCGGAAAACTGCTCCTCCTGCTCGGCGAGCGGCGATCCGGCGGTCACCAGGGCGGAAAAATCGAGCAACTGGGGAACGACAGCCTTCAGCTCGGACTTCGACCACCCATGGGCACGGGCGATATCGGCCGTCGACGCCCATTTGTCCCACGATGCAAGAAGACCGACCATCTCCGGGCTGCATTCAAACACGCTTCTGGTCAGGAAGTTGCAGGCCGTGACCTTGTTTGGTCCGGGGTAGAAAACAAGCGTTTTTGAAGAGCGCATTTTCATGATGCTGAATGCCATGTGCGGAGCCGGAGCGCCGACAAGCGAACCGCTCGCCGGCGCAGAACGGCTTCAGCGCTTGTTGTAGTGCATGCCCTGCGAAAAGAAGACGGTCTGCGTGCCGGCGGCAATCGTCAGCTTCGGAGCGGTGGTTACTTTCTTGGCCATTTTCATCCCTTTCCTGACCCCATTGGGATCCGTTGAAAGACCCCCCAAAACGGGAGCCACGGCAAGAAAGGTAAGGTCGAAAGAGTTAATGGTATGTTAAAATTGCAGTAAATCCGCGCGCCAAAGACAGCCGGATGAATTATCTTCCCCGGTACCAAAGTGTAAAATATCGATTTTATTCAGATACAGAGTAGACAATCGTTAGCATACGCTTTTTCGGTGTATGCTTATTCTTATTTAGCGTAGGCCACGGTGATCGAAGGGATTAGCCCAGCCCGTCCCGGGTGAGGCTGACCACCAGTTGGTCGATGCTCGGATCGTCGAGCGTGATGACATGCGCCATGCTGATGGCATCTCTTGGGTGGATGTTGGCAATGTCGCGCCGCATGATGACGGACACGAATGCTGGCCCGGCCTCCGTCAGAAGCATGGCCTTGCCCATCAGCACCGGTTCAGAGATGGGCGCCCATTGCACGGAGATCAGCGACGGCTCACCGGTCTGGCGGCGATTGATGCCGCTGAAATAGATCCAGTTCAGGCGCGAGATCGCCACCCCATAGTGGTTGCCGCGCGCCCGCGCCCATGTCGATCCCCGGCGTTCCGACCATCCGGTGACCCTTCTGAAGGTGACCAGCTCGGCTTCGCGCCGCACGAAGGTCACCGTTCGCATCAAAAGGTCGGGCCGGGCCGGAATCGAAAAATAGGTGAAATAGATGCCTCCCGCGATCGATGGGCTGGGCGGGCGGATCATCTGATTGAACAGGCTCTCGGAAATCGGCGGCAGTCCGCCGACCCTGGGTTCGGGGACACCGGGATCCCGGTACAGTTCAGCTTCGTCGATCCGGAAGTAGTCGCATATCAGTTTGGCGGTGGCCTTGTTCGGAACCGTCTGTCCTTGCAGGTAGCGTTCGAACTGCGTGCGGTTGATCCCGAGTTCGCGGCATACCGCGCTTACGGAGGCATGGTCCTTGCAGAGTCGTCTGAGGTTTGCAGCGAGATTCTCGCGAATTGACACGTCTTTGCTTCCGCAGGCGGATTTTTCATTTCGGCTCAAAAGCCATATAACGTCTTCGGTCGCCCCCCGCCGAAACGCCCTTGTCACAACGCACAGAAAAAACTGATTTGGTAGCGCCAATCTAATAGCGGCTTTCAAAAGAACGCAAACAATCCGTGAGCGGCTTCCGCCATAAGTCCAATTGATAACAGTTTCGTCAGATATCGCGAGACGGAGGCGCAGTATTGCGCGCGGCCTTCGATGGCGCCTTGGCACAACAAATATCGCCCGCAGACATGCCAGGACGAGGGTCGTGCTTTTCTCTTGTCATGGAGAGCAGGAGATCGATTATTCCGCTGGTGGAGCTGAGGAGGATCGAACTCCTGACCTCGTCATTGCGAACGACGCGCTCTCCCAGCTGAGCTACAGCCCCGTCCAGCGGATGGCGCATTTATCGGGCGCCGCGGTTTCCTGTCAAGGCGGCGTTTTGCCGAAATCCCCTGCCGCTGCGTGTCAGACCAGCGTGGAAGGAAGGCGGCCCTTGCCGGTTTCGCGCGCAATGGCTACATGTCGGCAACAATTGGAGACCGGCATGCTCGCCCTCATTCAAACAATCGTCATGGCGCTTGACCTCTACTGGTGGATCATCGTCGCGTCGGCGATCTTTTCCTGGCTCTACGCCTTCAATGTCGTCAACTCCCGCAATCAGTTCGTCGGCAGCATCGGCAACATGCTCTACCGGCTGACCGAGCCGGCGTTGCGGCCGATCCGCCGCTTTATGCCGGACCTTGGCGGCATCGACATCTCGCCCATCATCCTGCTTCTGATTTTGTTCTTCCTGCGGCAGTTCCTGCTCACCACGGTGGCGCCTCTGGTCCTGTGAGCCCGACGCCTGCATGAGCGCGCCGTTCCGCATGCGCGATGGTGGCGTCGACCTGTTTGTCCGGCTGACGCCGAAGGCCGCGCTGGACAGACTCGAAGGCGTTGAGACGACAGCGGACGGGCGAAGCCACCTCAAGGCGCGCGTCCGCGCCGTGCCGGAAAACGGCGCCGCCAATCATGCGCTTGAAAAGCTGATCGCCAAGTCGCTGGGCGTGCCGGGGTCCGCCGTCTGGGTTGTCGCCGGCGGTACCGCCCGGCTGAAGACCGTGCGCATTTTAGGCGACCCGGCGATGTTGACGAAGAGCATCGAGGGGCTCGGCCGCCAGTCCTGACGCCGTTCGGTGTGACGTTCAATCTCCCAGCGGCAGACGGGGATCGTCGACTTTCAACGTGTTCACGCTCTGCTTGATGCGGCGCAGATTTTCGAGAACCCGCGGTCCGCGCGTCTCGGCGACCGAGGTGACGATCATGTCGACGATCGACAGCAGCGCGTAGCGCGACGATGTCGGCTTGTAGATGTTGCCGTCTTCCAGAGACTGGAAATGGAGGACCGTGTCGGCGGCCTTGGCGAGTGCCGAATCCGGCGGGGTGATGGCGATTGTGGTGGCGCCATATTGCTGGGCGACCTGCACCGCATCGATGACCGATCGCGCGTAGCCGGAGACTGAGAAGGCGATCAGCGTGGTGTCGGGCGTGGCGACGGCGGCGTACATGCGCTGCAGCTGTCCGTCGATCTGCGCCAGCACCGACACGCCCAGCCTGAACAGCCGGTTCTGCATCTCGGTCGCCATCATCGACGAAATACCGCCGGAACCGATGCACAGCACATTGCCCGAGACGGCGATGCGCGCGGCGACGGCGACCAGCGTCGTCATGTCGAGGTTTTCGCTGGCGCGCTGGATGGCCGATATCGCCGCTTCGGTGATGGCGGAAGCGATGCGCTGTTCGCGGGCATCGCGGCTCAACGGCTCCGGCGACAGATACTGGCCGCCAATGGCGATGGCCTGCGCGAGATAGAATTTGAAATCGCGCAGGCCCTCGCAACCGAGGTTGCGGCAGAACCGTGTCACCGTCGGTTCGCTGACGCCAACGCGCGCGGCAATTTCCGAAATAGCCGCCTTGGAGACGAAGTCGAGGTCGGCCAGGACGAAGCCGGCCAGCTTGCGATCCGACTTCGTTCCGTCCTGCAAGATCAGTTGCAGGCGCGTGATGATGTCGGCCGGCGTCTTCATGCTGATATTTTCATAGAGGCAGGCCCGTCGCCTTGTCGAACAGATGGATGTTGCCGGGATCGACGCTCACCGGCAGCAGGTCGCCCGGCCTGACCGGCACCCTGTCGCGGAACACGGCGCGCACCGTGTCAGTGCCGATGGCGCCATAGACATGGGTCTCGGAGCCGGTCGGCTCGACGACATCCACTTTGATCGCCATCGCGTCGACAGCCTCGCCGATGACAAAGTGCTCGGGCCGGATGCCGGCCTCCACCGCGCTGCCCGCCGGCACCTGTTTGCCGGCAAGTGCAAGCCGCCCGCCACCGCCCGACTCGAACCAGGTTTTCTCAGCTGTCGTCTTGAGTGAACCCGACACAAAGCTCATCGACGGCGAGCCGAGGAAGCTGGCGACGAACTTGTTGGCCGGCCTGTCATAGAGTTCCAGCGGCGCCCCGACCTGCTGGATCCTGCCGCGGTCCATCACCACGATGCGGTCGGCCATGGTCATGGCTTCGATCTGGTCGTGGGTGACATAGACGATCGTCGATTTCAGCCGCTGATGCAGCGCCTTGATCTCGACGCGCATCTGCACGCGCAATTGCGCGTCGAGGTTGGACAGGGGCTCGTCGAACAGGAACACCGACGGCTCGCGCACGATGGCGCGGCCCATGGCGACGCGCTGGCGCTGGCCGCCGGACAATTGGCGGGGGTAGCGGTCGAGATAGGAGAAGAGATTGAGGACGCCGGACGCCTTCTTGACCTTCGTGTCGACCGCCTCGCGCGCCTCGCCGCGTATCCTCGGGCCAAAGCCGATATTGTCGGCTGCCTTCAGATGCGGAAACAGCGCATAGGACTGGAACACCATGGCAATGTTGCGCTGCTGCGGCGGCAGCGTGTTGGCGCGCACACCGCCGATCAAGAGGTCGCCGGAGGTGATCGTCTCCAGCCCGGCCAGCATCCGCAGCAAGGTCGACTTGCCGCAGCCGGAGGGGCCGACCAGCACGACGAACTCGCCGCTCTTGATATCGAGGCTGATGTTCTCGAGGATCTTGTGCTGCCCGAAGGATTTCGACAGGTCGCGAAACTCGACGTCGGTCATGCTCACGCCCCCAAAATGTCGTCGATGAAGGGCAGGCAACCGGCGGTCAGCCCCGCGTCAACGGGCAACACCACGCCTGTTATTCCAGATGCGCGATCGGACGCAAGGAAGGCGACGGCTTCCGCCACTTCCGAAGCGTTGACGATGCGGCCAAGCGGATAGAGCCGCTGCAGCTTGCCGAGGATTTCCGGATCCTTGGCAAGGCGGTGGTCCCAGGCGGCGGTGCGGATCGATCCGGGGCAGACGACATTGGCGCGCAGGCCGCTGCGGCCGAGCTCGACGGCGACCGCCTTGGCATAGGCGTTGATGCCGGCCTTGGCCGCGGCATAGGCGGGATTGCCGAAATGCGCGATGGCGTTGACCGACGAGATGAAGACGACGCTGCCGGAGCCTCGGCCGGCCATCGCCTTGACCAGCGGATCGGCGAAGTTCATCACGCCGGTCAGGTTGAGGTCGAGTTCCTGCTCTATTGTGTCGGGATTGAGCCCCGAAATCGTCTCGGCTCGCGTCCAGCCGGCATTGTTGACGAGAATGTCGGGCACGCCATCCCGGTCGAGGATCGCGGCGATCGCCGCCGCTAACGACGCCTTGTCGAGAAGATCGAAAACGTGACGGGAGGCAAGGTGCGGGCTCTTCAGCGCCTCGCTGGACTGGTCGCAGCCGATGACCCTGGCACCCCTTTGCGCCAGCAGCGCGACGATGGCCGTGCCGAGGCCGCCGCCAGCACCTGTCACCACGACAGTCTTGCCATCGAACTCGGCCCTGCCTTCGAACTCGACTTGCGAAACCACCGTGCGTCATCCTCCGGGAGTTCTGACAGATCATGCAAGGCCTAAGCTTATAAATGTAATTAAGCAACAGAATAATCTGCTTGCAAGCCTTCAAATCATGGATAATGTAGGAAAGTCACATAAATCTTCTGCTCCGGCAACGAAGAGGCGCGCAGGCGCAAAATCAAAATGGGAGAGATCAAATGAGCCTTGCAAAATGGACTGTCGGCCTGACGGCCGGAATGAGCATGCTGGCAATCGCGGCGCAGGCGGATGCGGGCGAGGTGCGCGTCACCGTCGCCGAGTACAGCGCCAAGACTGCTCCCTATTTCGCCGACGTCAAGAAGGAATTCGAGGCGGCGAACCCCGGTATCACCGTCAAGTTCGAGGTGGTGCCGTGGGATGTGCTGCTGCAGAAGCTGACTACCGACATCACCGCCGGCACCAATGCCGATCTGTCGATCATCGGCACGCGCTGGTTGATCGACTTTGTCCAGCAGGACGTCGCCGAGCCGCTCGACGGCTACATCAAGCCCGACTTCAAGGACCGCTTCATCGACACCTTCCTGTCGCCGTCGATCATGGAAGGCAAGACCTATGGCCTGCCGATCGCGGCCTCGGCGCGCGCCATGTATTACAATAAGGAGCTGTTCGAGAAGGCCGGCATCGCCAAGCCGCCGGCAACCTGGACCGAGCTGCAGGAAGATGCGCGCAAGATCAAGGCGCTGGGGTCAGGCACTTTCGGTTTCGGCCTGCAGGGCAAGGAGATCGAGACCGACGTCTACTACTATTATGCGATGTGGTCCCAGGGCACCGAGATTCTCAACAAGGATGGCACTTCGGGCCTTGGCACGCCCGGCGCGCTTGAAGCCGCCAAGCTCTACAAGTCGATGATCGACGAAGGCCTGACCGAGCCGGGTGTCACCTCCAACAACCGCGAGGACGTGCAGAACCTGTTCAAGCAGGGCAAGGTCGGGATGATGATCACGGCACCCTTCCTGTCCAACCAGATCAAGGACGAGGCGCCGAACCTGAAATATGGCGTGGCTGCCATTCCCGCCGGGCCAACCGGCGCGCGCGGCACCTATGGCGTCACCGATTCCATCATCATGTTCAAGAACTCCAAGAATAAGGACGAGGCCTGGAAGCTGCTCGACTTCCTGTTCACCACGGAACAGCGCGCCAAGTTCACGCAAGGCGAAGGCTTCCTGCCGGTGAACAAGGAAGAAGCCAAGATGGATTACTACGTCAACAATGCCGATCTGGCGGCGTTCACCGCGCTGCTGCCCGACGCCCGCTTCGCGCCGGTCATCCCAGGCTGGGAGGAGGTCGCCCAGATCACCTCCGACGCCATGCAGAAGATCTATCTCGGCGGCGACCCCGAGGCAGGATTGAAAGACGCAGCCGCCAAGGCCAACGCGGTGCTGAAGAAATAGGGCGTATCTCCCTGCGCCCGTGGCGCGCTCCACTCAGGCGGGGCGCGCCACCCCTTGATTCCCGGCAAGGTGCGGCGGATCCGAAATTCGCATAAGCAGAACCTTCTGATCCAGCGCCCCGAGGTTGCAGGCCAGCCGATGCAAAACCGTTTCTTGCCCTATCTCCTGACCTTGCCCAGCCTGTTCCTGGCGGCGATCGTCATCTTCTGGCCGGTCTGGGACCTGATCCAGATCTCGACGCATGACGTCAGCCGCTTCGGCCAGCTTCGCGACTTCAACGACTTTGCCAATTTCGCCACGCTCACTGCCGATCCCGATTTCATGGCCGCGCTCTGGCGCACCGGCCAGTGGACGGTGATGGTCGTCGGTGGTGCGCTGCTTTTGTCTGTCCCGGTGGCAATGATCCTCAACACCGATTTCTATGGCCGGGGTATTGCCCGCGTCATCATCATGCTGCCCTGGGCGGTGTCGCTGACCATGACCGCGGTGGTCTGGCGTTGGGCACTGAGCGGCGAAAGCGGCATGCTGAACTCGGCGCTGATCGGCCTCGGCCTCATCGACCACAACATCCAGTGGCTGGCGAGCGCCGAGACCGCCTTTCCCATGCAGGTGCTGATCGGCATCCTGGTGACGGTGCCGTTCACGACGACGATCTTCCTCGGCGGGCTGTCGTCGATCCCCGACGACCTTTACGAGGCGGCGGCGCTCGAAGGGGCGACGCCGCTGCAGCAGTTCCGCGAGATAACCTTTCCGCTCTTAAAACCGTTCATCAACATCGCCATCGTGCTCAACACCATCTATGTCTTCAATTCCTTCCCGATCATCTGGGTGATGACACAAGGCGGGCCGGCCAACTCGACCGATATCCTGGTCACCCACCTCTACAAGCTGGCCTTCCGCATCGGCAAACTCGGCGAAGCATCGGCGGTGTCGCTGGTGATGTTCGCCATATTGCTGGCCTTCACCATGATCTATGTGCGGCTGGCGATGCGGGAGCAACGCGCGTGACAAATAAGCTCATGACGGGCAAGCTGAAGCGTTCGATCATCGCCTGGCTGCTGCTGGCGCCGCTGATCGTGGTGACGATCTTTCCCTTTGCGGTGATGTTCCTGACTGCGGTCAAGCCAAGACAGGAAGTGCTGTCGCCGACCTGGTGGCCGAGCGAATTCCGTTGGTCGAATTTTTCCGACATGTGGGTGGCGACCGGCTTCGGCCAGGCGCTGCTCAATTCGCTCTACGTGTCTGTGATCGCCACCGTCGGCGCCATCCTGATCTCGGTTCCGGCGGCCTATGCGATGTCGCGCTTCCGCTTTGCCGGCTACGGCGCCTTGCGCCAGTTCCTGCTGATCTCGCAGATGATTTCGCCGATCGTGCTGGTGCTCGGCCTGTTCCGGCTGATGGCGGCATGGGGCCTGGTCGAGAGCACGACGGCGCTGGGCTTCATCTACATGGCCTTCAACGTCGCCTTCACGGTGTGGATGCTGCAGAGCTATTTCGACACCATTCCGCGCGATCTCGAGGAGGCGGCCTGGATGGAAGGCGCCGGCCGCTGGCTGACCTTGCGCAAGGTGTTCCTGCCGCTCTGCCTGCCGGCGATCGCGGTGACCGCGATCTTCACCTTCATCAATGCCTGGAACGAATTCGTCGTGGCGCTCACCATGCTGCGCAGCCAGGAAAGCTACACGCTGCCGATCCAGGTATTTTCGCTGGTCGCCGGCCGCTACACCATCGAATGGCATCACGTCATGGCCGCGACGCTGCTCGCGACCTTGCCGGTGGCCATCCTGTTTATCTGGCTGCAGCGCTACCTCGTTCGCGGGCTGGCGCTCGGGGCGGTCAAATAGCGCCTATTCACGACGGAGCTTTCATGCGCATCTTCACCGCCTCGCTGGCGACAGAAACCAACACCTTCTCGCCGGTGCCGACCGATAGGGCCTCGTTCGAGATGGCTTTCTATGCCGGGCCAGGCAAGCATCCGGAAACGCCGACGCTGTGCTCCTCGCCAATGGTGGCGCTGCGCCGGCGTGCCGTGGCCGAAGGGCTTGACGTCATCGAGGGCACCGCCACCTGGGCGGAGCCGGGCGGCCTGGTGCAGCGGCAGACCTATGAGGCGCTGCGCGATGAGATTCTCGGCCAGCTGAAGGCAGCGCTGCCAGTCGATGCCGTCATCCTCGGCCTGCATGGCGCGATGGTGGCGCAAGGCTATGACGATTGCGAAGGCGACCTGCTCGAACGGGTTCGCGCAATGATTGGGCCGGACGTGGTGATCGCGGTTGAACTCGATCCGCACAGCCATCTGACGCCGAAGCGCGTGGCGGCCTCTGACATCCTCGCCTACTTCCTCGAATTCCCGCACACCGATTTCTACGAGCGCGGCGAGCATGTCGTCGCGCTTGGCCTCGCCGCGGCGCGCGGCGAGATCAAGCCGGTCATCTCGACCTTCGACTGCCGCATGATCCAGGTGCTGCCGACCAGCCGCGAGCCGATGCGCTCCTTCGTCGACCGCATCAAGGCGTTGCACGGCAAGGACGGGGTGCTGTCGGTCTCGGTCATCCATGGCTTCATGGCGGCCGACGTGCCCGAGATGGGCACGCGCATCCTGGTCGTCACCGACAATGACAAGGCCAAGGGCGCCGCGCTGGCGGAACGGCTGGGGCGGGAGCTTTACGCGCTGCGCGAAAAGACGGCGATGACCATGTTGAGCGCCGCCGACGGCATCGATCGGGCGCTGGCCGTGCGCGCGCAAAATCCGGGCAAGCCGGTGGTCATCGCCGATATCTGGGACAATCCCGGCGGCGGTGTCCCCGGCGACGGCACCTTTGTGCTGCGCCATATGCTGGCGCGTGGCCTGGACAAATTCGGCGTTGCGACGATCTGGGATCCGATCGCGGTCACCTTCTGCCTGGCCGCGGGCGAGGGTGCCATCATCGACCTGCGCTTCGGCGGCAAGGCCGGGCCGCAGGCAGGCGAGCCGATCGACGCGCGCGTGCGCGTGCTCAAGGCGGTTCCGGAGGGTTGGCAAAGTTTCGGGCCAAGCCGGGTGACGCTCGGGCCGACGGCGCTGGTCCGCCTCGAAGGCACCGAGGTCGACATCATCCTCAACACCAATCGCACGCAGACCTTCGAGCCGGATATCTTTTCCAACATCGGCGTCGATCCGATGAGCAAGGATATCCTGCTGATCAAGTCGACCAACCATTTCTATGCCGGCTTCGAGCCGATCGCCGCCGAGATCATCTATGTCTCGGCGCCGAGTTCGTATCCCAGCAATCCGGCGGTGACCAACTACACCAAGCTGAAGCGGCCGATCTGGCCGCGGGTGGCTGATCCATGGAAGGTGTAGGGCTTTCCCTTCTCCCACAGGGGAGGAAGGGAAAGGCTGGCCCTACACCAGCCCGCGCTTGGCCATCATCGCTTCGGGCGACGGCATCTTGCCGCGGAAGGCGGTGTAGAGTTCTTCCGGGTCCTTCGAGCCGCCGGCGGCGTAGATGTTCTTGCGCAGCCGCTCGGCCAGCGCCGGATTGAAGGGGTCGCCGGTTTCCTCGAAGGCGGCGAAAGCGTCGGCATCGAGTACTTCCGACCACATGTAGGAATAGTAGCCGGCCGAATAGCCGTCGCCGGAAAAGACATGGCCGAAATGCGGGGTGCGATGGCGCATCGCGATTGTGTCCGGCATGTACAGCTTCGCAAGCGTTTCGGCTTCGAAACGAAGCGGCGCCTCCGGTGCATCCGGCCGGGCGTGATAGGCCATGTCGATCAGCGCCGAGGCGGTGAATTCGACGGTGGCGAAGCCGGCGCCAAACGTGCGCGCCGCCAGCATCTTGTCGAGCAGCGCCTTGGGCATCGGCTTGCCCGTCTTCACATGCAAAGCATGCTTTTCCAGCACCGCCGGCACCGTCAGCCAATGCTCGTAGAGCTGCGAGGGAAGTTCGACGAAATCGCGGCTGACCGAGGTGCCCGCGACCGACGGCCAGGTGACGTCGGTCAGCATGCCGTGCAGCGCATGGCCGAACTCGTGGAACAGCGTCTTCGCCTCGTCGACCGACAGCAAAGCCGGCTCGCCCACCGGCGGCTTGGCGAAGTTCATGATGTTGTAGATCACCGGTTTCGAGCCGTGGCCCAACCTATAGCCGGACTGCAGCGCGCTCATCCAGGCGCCGGAGCGTTTTGACGGCCGCGCGAAATAGTCGGCAAGGAACAGGCCGCGCTCGCTGCCGTCGGCATTTTTCACCACGAAGACGCGGGCATCCGGATGCCAGGCGGCGATGCCTTTTTTCTCCTCGAAGGTGATGCCGAACAACCGTGTCGCCACATCGAAGCAGGCGTCGATGATCCGGTCGAGCTGCAAATAGGGTTTCAGCTCCGCCTCGTCGAAGGCGAATTTCTCCGCGCGCAGTTTCTCCTGGTAGAAGCGCCAGTCCCAGGCGGCGAATTTTTCATTGCTGCCGGCTGCGGTGGCCAACCGCTGCAGGTCGGTCTGGTCGGCGGCCGCCTTCTCCAGCGCTTTCTCCCACACCGGATCAAGCAGCGCGTGCACCGCCTTCGGTGTCTTGGCCATGGTGTCGTCGAGCTTCAGCGCGGCGAAGGAGGCGTAACCGAGCAGCTTTGCCTTTTCGGCGCGCAGGCGCAGCATGTCGCGCACGACGGATGTGTTGTCGGTGGCGCCGCCATTCTGGCCGCGCATGGTGAAGGCGCGGAAGGCGATCTCGCGCAGATCGCGACGTTCGGAGAAGGTCGAGAACGGCTCATAGATCGAGCGCGACAGGGTCACGGCATAGCGGCCCTTCTGGCCGCGCATTTCGGCGGCTTCGGCCATCGAGCTTTTCAGGAAATCCGGCAGACCGACAAGGTCGGCCTCGTCGAGATACAGCGCCCAGTCGCGCTCGTCGGCCAGCACATTCTGGCCAAAGCTGGTGCCGAGCGAAGACAGCTCCTCGCTGATCTTGGCCAGCCGCTTCTTGCCGTCGGCGTCGAGTTTGGCGCCAGATCGGACAAAGCCCTTCCAGGTCTTTTCCAGCACCCGCAGGGTCTCGGCATCGAGCTTCAGGCTCTCACGGCGCTGGTAGAGATCGTCGATACGGGCAAACAGCTGCTCATTCATCGAAATCGCCGAGAAATGCCTGGACATTTTCGGCGAGATGTCGCGCTCTAGCGCCTGGATCGTGTCATTGGTGTAGGCGCCGGCGCGGCACCAGAAGATCGACGAGACACGATCGAGTGCTTCGCCGCCGAGCTCCAGCGCGGCAAGCGTGTTCTCGATCGTCGGCGCATCCTTGTTGCCGGCGATCGCCTCGATCTCGGCCTCATGCGCCTTCAGCGCCGCATCGAAGACCGGGGAGAAGTCGCCGTCGCCAATGCTGGCAAAATCGGGCAGGCCGAGCGGCCCACGCCACGCGGTCAGCGGATGGGTGGATAGGTCGACGGCTTTTGTGGAAGGCATGGACAGTCTTTCGCTGGAGAAGGCAGGGGTGGGCCGCCACCGATGTAGGGCGCGGCCGGCGGACTCGCAATATCGCGGTTGGCCGATATCCGCCTCAGAAGCCGTCGCAGTTCTCTGCGATTGCCGCTTGCGAACTGGCGGTGATGCGGTTGTCGGTCACCGCGAAGGTTTCCTGCATCAGCATGTCGTTGTTGGGGAAATCGTAACAGGCGACCACCGTGGTGACGCCGCCTTCGCTCTTCTCGATCCGGTGCCGGATCGCAGCACCCGCAACGGCACCTTTCCATTCGTCGATAGAAGCGATGAATTCCTGCTTGCTTTGCACGATGCCGAGGTCGTCCAGCTTGATGCGGACATCATCGGAGAGCAGGTCGGACAGTTCGGTGCGGTCGGCGACCAGCAGTGCCGAATACCAGCGGCTGATGATGGCGCGGTCATCGGCGCGGGCGGCAATAATCGCGACCAGCAGCGCGGCCGCCGTGAAAACGATCGACCGGATGTTCGCCACCTTGCGCGCCGCTGTGTTCATCCCAGCTCCGGCCGTTCGAAATCGCCGGTCTCCTTGTTCATCGTCCAGAGTTCACCGGTCGAAATGTCGAACCAGGCGCCGTGCAGCGACAGCCGTCCCTTGCCTTCGAGGATCGAGACGCAGGGAAAGGTCCGGAGATTGGCGATGGAATAGCGGATCGAGATGCGCTCCAGCGCGGTCTGGCGCTCCGTCGCCGTCATGAAGGTGCTGGAGGACACGGTTTCGGCGGCCGGTGCGATCAGGCTCATCCACTTGCCGATGAAGTCGCCGGGCGACAGCGGCGCGGAATTGGTGTCGAGCGCGGCGCGGATGCCGCCACAGCGGCCATGGCCCATGACGACGATGTTCTTGACCTTGAGGCTCTGCACGGCGAATTCAAGCGCCGCCGAGGTCGAATGGAATTCGCCGTCCGGCGCGTAGGGCGGCACCAGATTGCCGACATTGCGCAGCACGAAGAGTTCGCCCGGCCCCGCATCGAAGATCGCTTCGGGCGCCGAACGGGAATCGCAGCAGGCAACGATCATCGTTTCCGGGGCTTGGCCTTCGCGGGCAAGCTCGCGGTAGCGTCCGCTCTCGGTGAGATAGCGGCCGCTCATGAAATTGCGGTAGCCGGTGAGAAGATGTTCTGGGAGGTGGGACATGGGTGGCGTCTGGAGCCTTTCCGGGTTGGAGGCGGCAGCTCGTTGCGGTCAAAAGAGCCTCTAACCGTAAAAGCCCGTTGCGAGCAATGCAGAATTATGAGGGCTGGCTATAAATGCCATGCATCAGGCGCAGCCTTGGCCATGCTCACGCCCAGATGGCAATGGGAATGCCAAAACCGTCGCGGGCCGGCGGGTCGGGAAACGGCCGTGCCTCACCGCTGGCGATGCGACCGGCGATCAGCATCATTGCGGCTGCGTCAAGGAAATCATCGGCGGCGGCACCGCGCGGCGGCTGGTCGAGAAAGCCCTTCTCGTAGCCATGCCGGCAGAGCAGCGCCTTGCGTTCCGCCATGCCGGCCGGATTGACGCTGCCCTTGATCTTCTTCGGCAGTTGCATGGCCTGGTCGCCGTTCAGCCGGCAGAAGGCGACTTCCGGATGCGATTCGAACACACGGCCGCGTAGATCGGGTCGCGCGATCAGCAGGGCGTCGGTCTCGCGGATCTTGGCAAAAATACCGAATGCCTGGATCGAAACGCCGCGCGGCGGGTCGGATGTGGTTTTGGCCACCTCGCTTGCCCTGATGTGCGCGGCATACCAGGCTTCGATGGTGGTGAAGTCGTTGGTGTCGGCATAGAGCGCGGCGCGGGAGGGGATCGAGAAGACACTGGATTGGCGTGCCCCAAGCAACGGCCGCACCAGCGCCTCCGGGCCGCGCCCGCCTTTGCTCGAAAACTCGGGCAAGCCGATCGGCATGTCGACGGCAACAACCGCGTCATCGGAAGTGCCGCAAGCAGAGCGGCGAAGCTGGCAAAGACAGCGACGGAGGGTGTCGAACCTGGGTTACGAGGTGTCGAACCGGGGTTACGAAGTGTCGAACCGGGTTCGCGCCGCACGGCAATCCAGCCGGCTTTGCAGCCGTCGACGCCGACCAGCACGGTCTCGGTCGATGTCACGCCCGGCGGTCCCGCCCCGGATGCGTGAGGTGGCGCAGCTGGACCATCGCCATCGGGTGCGACAGGCTCGGGGCATCGGTTTCAAGCTGCAGTTCGTCACCGCCGCGCTTGGCTGTGCGCGCCAGGATCTCGTAGACCGCCGCCGTGGTCGACTGCAGCGCCTTGATCGCCGGCTGGCCCGACAGGATGCGTGCCAGGTAGACGGCCGCCGTCAGATCGCCCAGGCCCTTCGGTGGCTTGTCGATCAGGCGGTGCTCGGCGAGTAGCGCCTGGTTGCCGTCGATCAGCAGGTTGCCGGTGCCGCCTGACACCATCGACGGCGCCGAGGTGACCAGCATGGTCGATGGCCCGGCATGGAGCGCCGCCGCGATCACCGATTTCAGGTCGGGCAACGGGGCGCCGGCCATCCATTCCAGCTCGTAGCGGTTGGGGGTGGCGATGTCGGCGATCGGCATCAGCCGGTCGCGCATGGCGATGGCGGTCGGCTCCGGCACATAGAGGCCGCCCGAATCACCCATCACCGGATCGCAGATATAGATGGCGTCAGGTGTCCTTGCCTTCACTGCGGCGACCAGCGAGGCGACGGCCTCGGCCTGACCGGCCTCGCCGAGGTATCCGGACAGCACGGCGCCGACCTCGCCCAGCCATGGCGCGCGCTCGAGATCGGCCATCAACGCCTTGAACTGATCGAGCGGTGGTACGATGCGCGTCGCCCGCCCATGGCCGGGATGCCAGGGCAGGATGACCGTCGGCACCGCCCAGACCGGGAAGCCCAGGGTCTCCAAGGCAAAGACGGCGGCACGATTGCCGACCGAGCCGCGCGCGACATGGCTGGAAATGACGATGACCGCACGCGGCGCGTCGGTTTGTTCGGCGCTCATTGTTGCTTGATTCCTAACTGCCCCGGATGACGTAAAGCACGAGCCAGATCATCAGGCCCAGCGCCAGCAGCAGGCCGAGTGTCCGGCCAATGCGAGTGCCCCAGACTTCGATCGGATCAGCACGATCGGCATCGGCCGCGGTGACGTGATCGTGCAGGCCTTTCGTGGCCCGCGCCACAAGCGAGTTGCCGGCCGGATCCGTCTCGCGCGCAACGCGCTCGAGGATACGGCGCGATTCCTTCTCGCTGTCCTGGCGTTCCGCCATGATGATGTCCCGTTTTGCCCGGACCTTATCGCGTTCGCGCGGCCAATCACAGGGCCTTGCAACGGCATCGGGCGTGCCAGGCAAACGGCTGCCGGTCGGGCGGTTTTCTTGCGCGCTGATTGTGGTAATGCTTGCCACGCAACTTCTACCGAGGAACCCCATCATGTTTGCCCAGCGCCTTGCCTCACCGTCCATGTTCCGCACGCTGCCCGCCTTCCTGGTGATGGCGATCGTGCTGCCGCTGCTGGCCGGCTGCGGCTACAACACCATCCCGACGGCGGAGGAAAACGCCAGGGCGGCATGGAGCGAGGTGCTGAACCAGTATCAGCGCCGCGCCGACCTCATCCCCAACCTGGTCGAGACGGTCAAGGGCTATGCCTCGCACGAAAAGGACACACTCGACGCGGTGGTCGAAGCCCGCGCCAAGGCCACACAGATCACAGTGACGCCGGAAACGCTGAAGGATCCCGAAGCCCTCAAGAAGTTCCAGGACGCCCAGGCAGGGTTGACCAGCGCGCTGTCGCGGCTGATCGCGGTCTCGGAAGCCTATCCCGACCTCAAGGCCAACCAGAATTTCCTGGCGCTGCAGGCGCAGCTCGAAGGCACCGAGAACCGCATCGCGGTGGCGCGGCGCGACTACATCCAGGCGGTCAGGGACTACAATCTGACGCTGAAGACGTTCCCGTCGGTGCTGTGGGCGACATTCTGGTTCCGCAGCAACGAGCCGTTCGCCAATTTCACCGTCGATGAAGACAAGATGCAGCCGCCGAAGGTCGATTTCGGCACGAAGCAGGGCGGGTGATCGTCGGGGCCAAACGTCGTGATCTTGCAGGCCGATAGGGGGCGACGCGTCATTCGTCTTGTCGCCGTCGTGCTCCTCATCCTTGTGCTGCCGTTCTCGGCCCTCGCCGCCGATCTCCCGGAGCTGACCGGTCGTGTCGTCGACAATGCCGGCATCATCGATGCGGCGACCAAGACAGTCCTGACGCAAAAGCTCGCCGACTTCGAGACAAAAGGCTCCGACCAGATCGTCGTCGCGACGATCCCCAGCCTCGACGGCGAAGAGATCGAGCCTTACGCCAACCGACTGTTCCGCTTCTGGAAACTCGGTCAGGCGAAGGAAAACAACGGCGTCCTGCTGCTGGTTGCACCAAACGACCGCAAGATGCGCATCGAGGTCGGTTATGGTCTTGAGGGGACGCTGACCGACCTGCACACCAAGCTGATCATCGAAAACGACATGGTGCCGGCCTTCCGCGCCGGCGATTTCTCCGGCGGCATAGAAAAGGCCGTCGACGACATGATCATGGTGCTGGAAGGCAATCCGGAGGAGCTGGAGGCGCGCGGCGAGCGCAACCAGCAGGCCCCCTTCAATTCCGACGACCTGTTCTTCGCCGTCTTCATCAGCATCTGGGCGATCATCTTCTTCGGCAGCATCGCGGTCTCCGTCCTGCCGCCGATCTTCGGCCAGAAGCTCGGTCCCGGCCGCTATCGCTGGCTCGGCATGACCTTCGAGCCAAACCGGCGGTCGCCCCGTGGCGGCTGGTCGTCGGGAAGCTCTGGCGGCGGCTGGTCTTCGGGCGGCGGCGGTGGCGGCTTTTCCGGCGGCGGCGGTTCGTCCGGTGGCGGCGGCTCGTCGGGAAGCTGGTGATGGCATGACGTTACGCACCATCAGCTTGATGAGACCTCGCCGCTTCGCCACAGCTGTCCTGATGGCCGTGGCCGTGCTGTTCTCCTGCTTCATGGCCTACGCCGCCGACTTGCCGGCCCTGACCGGCCGTGTCGTCGACAATGCCGGCATCATCGACGCCGCGACCAAGGCAGCGCTGACGCAAAAGCTTGCTGACTTCGAGACCAAAGGCTCCGACCAGATCGTCGTCGCGACGATCCCCAGTCTCGATGGCGAGGAGATCGAACCTTACGCCAACCGGCTGTTCCGCTTCTGGAAGCTCGGCCAGGCTGGCGAAAACAACGGCGTCCTGCTGCTGGTGGCACCGAACGATCGCAAGATGCGCATCGAGGTCGGCTACGGGCTGGAAGGCACGCTGACCGACCTGCACACCAAGCTGATCATTGAAAACGACATGGTGCCGGCGTTCCGCGCCGGCGATTTCTCCGGCGGCATAGCCAAGGCCGTCGACGACATGGTCATGGTGCTGGAAGGCAATCCGGAAGAACTGGAAGCGCGGGGCAAGCGCAATCCCGCCGATGACAGCACGTCCATCGACCCAATCGTCGCCGTGTTCCTGATCCTGTGGGCGACGATGTTCTTCGGCGGCATGGCGATGGCATTCCTGCCGCCGATGTTCGGCACAAAGCTGTCGCCAGGCGTGTACAAATGGTTGGGGATGACATTTCGCTACGGCCGCGGGCCGAGCAGGTCGGGCAGCAGCAGCTGGACAACGGGTTCGTCGTCAGGCAGCGGCTGGTCGTCGGGAAGCTCCGGTGGTGGCTGGTCTTCGGGGTCAAGCAGCGGTGGCGGGTTTTCCGGTGGCGGCGGCTCATCCGGTGGTGGCGGTTCTTCAGGAAGCTGGTGAGACAGATCATGGCAACACGACCAATCAGCCCGCAGGATCATGAGCGCATCGCAGCCGCGATCCGCTCCGCCGAATCGAAAACCGACGGCGAGATCTACTGCGTCGTGGCGCATGCCAGCGACGGGTATTTCTTCCCGGCCGCTTTCATGGCGACCGTAGGCATGCTGATCGTCAGCCTGGCCGTCGGCTATGGGCTGGAGGCCTGGTGGCTGTCGATCCGGCTGCCGCATTTCGTCCTCGCCCAACTCCTGGCACTGGCCTGCGTGCTGGCCTTGTTGTGGGTGCAGCCCGGCCTGCGCATCCATCTGGTGCCGGGGCGGCTGCGCTATCAGGCCGCGCACGCCAATGCGATCAAGCAATTCCTCGCCCGCAATGTCCACCGCACCACGGCGCGCACCGGTGTGCTGATCTTCGTCTCGATCGCCGAACGCTATGCCGAAGTGGTCGCCGACTCGGGCATCGATGCCAAGGTCGGCCAGGATGTCTGGGACGGCGTCGTGCGCGACCTTACCGCGCATGCCGGCGACGACCGGCTTGCCGACGGCTTCGTCAAGGCGATCGAGCAGGTGGGCGCGGTGCTGACCGAGCATTTCCCGGTCACGGCGGGCGACAGCAACGAGGTGGACGATCATCTCGTCGAAATCTAAGCCCTTCCGAAGAGGTATTGAAGGCATCTCACCGAGGCGGTGATCGCCTGTGAGAAAGCGGTCGGCAGGCCGCCCGGACTCTTGCAATCGGGCGATGCGGGTTTATGGTTAACAAATCATGAATACGCTGACCATCGACATCCGGAAGGCCGACCCGCGCGATGCCAGTGCCATCGCCGAGGTGCATCTGGAGGCCTGGCGCGGCGCCTATTCCGGCATCATTCCGCACCGTACGCTGACATCGATGATCAACCGTCGCGGCGCCGACTGGTGGGCGAACGCGATTCGCCGCGCCGCCACCGTTCTGGTGGTCGAAATCGGCGGCAAGATCGCCGGCTATGCGACGATCGGCAAGAACCGCGCCCGCGAACTGCGCCAGCAAGGCGAAATCTACGAATTGTACCTGCGCCCTGAATATCAGGGCATCGGGCTAGGCAGCCGGCTGTTTGCGGCAGCTAGGGCGCGTCTGGCCGATCACGGGCTGAAAGGCATGGTGGTCTGGGCGCTGGAAGACAACCAGAACGCGCTTGCCTTCTACGCCGGCGCCGGCGGCCGCGATGTCGCCGAGGGCGTCGAGATCTTCGAGCAGAAGGCGCTGAAGAAGGTCGCTTTCGTCTGGGAATGACAGACCGGCCTTTCGGCCACTCGCGTCTTCCGATCGCACCCAGCACCATTCGCCGCATTGCGCCGCGCGGCAGCGCCCGCTATCGATCTCTCATCAAAAGAGGGACAAAGCCATGCGCATCGAAGCCATAGCCAGCGGAAAGAATCCGCCTGAGGACGTCAACGTCATCATCGAGGTGCCGATCGGCGGCGAGCCGATCAAGTATGAGATGGACAAGGAGGCCGGCACGCTGTTCGTCGACCGCTTCCTGCACACCTCGATGCGCTACCCCGGCAATTACGGCTTCGTGCCGCACACGCTGTCGGGCGACGGCGATCCGATCGACGTTCTGGTCTGCAACACGCGCGCGCTGGTGCCGGGTTGCGTCATCAATGTGAGGCCGATCGGCGTGCTGATCATGGAAGACAATGCCGGCCAGGACGAGAAGATCATCGCCGTGCCGTCACCGAAACTGACGCTGCGCTATGAGAACGTCACCGAATACACGCAACTGCCCGACATCACACGCCAGCAGGTGCAGCACTTCTTCGAGCACTACAAGGATCTCGAGCCCGGCAAATGGGTCAAGATCGAAGGCTGGCACGATTCCAAATATGCCAAGAAGATGATCGTCGACGCGATCGCGCGGGCCAAGGCGAGCAAGTAGCCGGACCGGTCAGTTATCGACCCGGCCGAAGGCCGGCACGTTGCCGATGACGGTGTGCCTGTCCTTGCCGCAGGCGAAGGTTCGCGCCTTGTCGTCGGCAAGCTTGCGTGCCTGATCGTTGGCGGCGGGATTGCCGGTGGCCAGAACCAGGCCGATCGTGCAGCCGTCGCGAGCTTCCATCTGGCCGACCTTGGCGACGAGCAGTACTTCGGTCGGCTTGTTCTCACCCTCGGGATTGCTGATCGAGCGGCGATGGATCGCGGCAAAGGGCACGGCCTTGTCGCCTTTGGTCTCGATGCGCCATTCGATCTTGGCTCCGGATGAATTGAAACCGGAAAAGCTCTCCCACACCGTCGTCATGTCGCCGCCGGGCGGAAACCCGTAGAACAGCGGTTCACGCGCGTCGTCATAGGCAATCAGCACGGGATAGCCGCGATAGCCCGAACAGGCGAGTTCGGCCCAGTCGCCGTCGCCTTCCTCGGCCTGCGCGTAGGTCACGCAGTCCTTCTTCGAGTCGAGTTCGGTATAGGCGCTTGCAATGCCATCGGCGTGTGCAGTCTGGCAGAAGCCGGCGAGAATGAGCGGAATCAGCAGGCTACGCATCGCGGGACGTCTCCGTTGCAGGCCATTGCAGCGTAGCGCCAAACGCTATTTCTTCAAACTGGCTTCAATCAGCAGATCGGCGTTGCGGGCGACCGCTTGTGCCGGGCCGCCGAGCCCGAACAACTGACCGCTGATATAGGCCCCTTCGATCAGGAGCAGCAGGCCGTCGCCGAGCGTGTCAGGGTCTTGTGCGCCCATCGCAACGGCCATCCCGCGCAACCGGCGGCGCAATTCCTGCTTGTTGGCCTCGCTGACCACGCGGGCGGGATGGTTGTGGTCGGGATATTCGACCGCCGCATTGGTCATGCCGCAGCCGCGATAGTCCGCCACTTGGGTGCGCTTGCCGATGCGGGTCAGGAACGCCTTAATCTGCGCGCGCGGGTCGCCGGGATGAGCGGCGACCGCCTCGTCGAAACGCTCCCAGTATTCAAGATCGTATTGCCTGAGATAGGAAGCGGCCAACTCGTCCTTGGAGGGAAAGCTGCGATAGAGGCTGGGCTTGGTGACGCCGGCCCGTTTGACGATCTCGTCGACGCCGATCGCCCTGATGCCGCGCCGGTAGAACAAGTCATAGGCCACATCGAGAATCTTCTTGGCGGCCTTCGGCGGCGCCGATGCATGACCGTCGCTGATGGTCAGATCAATATTTTTGTCCGTTGGCATCGCGTGACTCGATTGACAATGTTACCGATCGGTACGTATACATGCTCCCACCCTGCAACGTACCGGTCAGTAACATGATAGCTCAATCCCGCCCATTTGGCCAGCGCTACGCTTTCGTCGTGGTTGGCGTCATCTTCCTCTGCCTGCTGGTCGCGGCCGGCCTGCGGTCCGCTCCCGCCGTCATGATGCTGCCGCTCGAGAACAGTTTTGGCTGGCGGCGCGACATCATCTCGCTGGCCGCCGGTGTCGGCATCCTGCTTTACGGCCTGACGGGGCCATTTGCCGCAGCCCTGATGGAGCGGATCGGGCTGCGCCGCACGCTGCTGGCCTCGCTGGTGGTGATGTCGGGCTCTACCGCGCTCAGCCTGCTGATGACCAAGCCCTGGCACCTGTTCATCACCTGGGGCGTGTTCTCGGGCATTGGTTCCGGCGCTGTCGCCAGCGTACTCGGCGCCACCATCGTCAATCGCTGGTTCAAGACCAATCGCGGCCTTGTCATGGGATTGATGTCGGCCTCCAGCGCCTCCGGCATGCTGGTGTTCCTGCCGCTGATCGCCGCGCTGGCGCAGTCGGGCGGCTGGCAACCTGTCGTCGTTGCGGTGGCGATCGCCACCGCGGCCCTGATACCGCTGGTCTGGCTGCTGGTGCCGGAGCGGCCGGCTTCGATCGGCATGGTGCGCTATGGCGCCCAGGCCGACGACGTGCCGCCGGCCCCGCCCGCTTCACAGGGCAATTTCCTCGCGCATACGTTCTCGACGCTGCGCCGCGCCGCCGGCACAAGGGTGTTCTGGTATCTGTTCGCCACCTTCTTCGTCTGCGGCTTCACCACCAACGGTCTGGTCGGCACGCACCTGATCGCCTTCTGCGGCGACATGGGCATCGGCGAGGTGCAGGCCGCCGGCCTTCTGTCGATGATGGGCATTTTCGATCTGATCGGCACCACATTGTCGGGCTGGCTCACCGACCGTTTCGACCCGCGCAAGCTGCTCGGCGTCTATTACGGCATCCGTGGCCTGTCGCTGATCTATCTGCCCTATTCCGGTTTCTCGGCGACCAGCCTGATCATCTTCGCCGTGCTCTACGGCCTCGACTGGATCGCCACCGTGCCGCCGACGCTGAGGCTCGCCAATGAGGCGTTCGGCGATCGCAGCGGGCCGATCGTGTTCGGCTGGATCGTCGCCGGCCACCAGATCGGTGCGGCCACCGCCGCCGCCTTCGGCGGCACCATGCGCGAGTTGCAGGGCAATTACGAGCTGGCCTTCCTGATTGCCGGCATGACGGCGATTGCCGCGGCGTGTATCTCGCTGCTGATCAACACCAGCAAGCCGGCATTCGAGGCGGAGCCGCAGGCGGCGTAGGCGCGGCGGTCGAGCGCTAATCTCCCCCCTCGAGGGGGAGATCACCCGCCTGTTAATCGTCAGAAAAACTTCATCATCCCGAGATACGCCTGAAACATTGACGCTGGACCTTGGTGGCACCGTTCAAGCGATCCAGGAGACAGCCGTGAACAAGCTCTCGATGACCCGACGCGCCTTCGTCACCTCCGCCAGCGCCGTCGGCCTGGCCGGCGTTTCGAGCCTGGCGCTGCCCTACTATTCGCGTGCCAACCAGCGGCCGGCCTTCACCCATGGCGTCCAGTCAGGCGATGTCGACGCAACCAGCGGCATGGTGTGGACGCGCACCGACCGCCCGTCGCGCGTCATGTTCGAGGTGTCGTCGACGGAGAATTTCGCCAATGCGACACGCCTGGCGCCGCTCGATACCTCGCCGGCCAGCGACTACACGGTCAAGCGGCTGCTCACCGACCTCGCTTCCGATCAGGACATCTTCTACCGCATGACATCAGCCGATCTCGCCGACATCAATGCCGTTTCCGAGCCGATCACCGGGCGCTTCAGGACGGCGCCGGCTTCGAAGCGCGACATCCGCTTCGCCTGGTCAGGCGACACCGCCGGCCAGGGCTGGGGCATCGACGAGACCGGCATGAAGACCTACGCCACGATCGGCAAGCACACGCCCGACTTCTTCCTGCATTCTGGTGACACCATCTATGCCGACGGCGCCATGAAGGACGAGGTCGACCTGCCCGGCGGCGGCAAGTGGAAGAACGTCGTGCTGATCAACGGCAAGCGCAAGGTCGCCGAGACGCTGGACGAATACCGAGACCAGTGGAAATACAACATGATGGACAGGAACGTGCTTGGCCTGAGCGCCATCTGCCCGACCTTCTACCAGTGGGACGACCACGAAGTGCTGAACAACTGGTCGGATTCGAAGGATCTCAGCGCCGACAATCGCTACACGGAGAAATCCATCAACGTGCTGGCGGCCCGCGCGGCGCGCGCCTTCCATGAAATGACGACGATCCGCTACGAACCGTCCGAGCCCGGCCGCGTCTATCGCAAAATTGCCTATGGGCCGCTGCTCGACGTGTTCTTCCTCGACATGCGCTCCTATCGCGGCCCCAACGGTCCTGGCATGCAGGATGAGATGACGCCGCAATCGCGCATGCTGGGCGAACAGCAGACGAAATGGCTGAAGCGCGAACTGGCGAATTCGAAGGCGACCTGGAAAATCATCGCCGCCGACATGCCGCTCGGCCTCGTCGTCTGGGACGATGGCGCCAAGAAGGCCGGCGCCGAAGCGGTCAGCAATGGCGACAATGGCTTGCCAAAAGGGCGCGAGCTCGAGATCGCCGACCTGCTGCGCTTCATCAAGAATGCCGGCATCAGCAACACCGTCTGGCTGACCGCCGACGTGCATTATACGGCTGCGCACTACTACAACCCGGACAAGGCGCAGTTCCAGGATTTCAATCCGTTCTGGGAATTCGTCTCAGGTCCCATCCATGCCGGCACGTTCGGCCCGAACGATTTCGACACGACGTTCGGCCCGGAGCTGAAGTTCATCAAGGCGCCGAGCGCCGAGCAAGGCCAGAACCTGCCGCCATCGGCCGGCCTGCAGTTCTTCGGGCTTGTCGACATCAACGGTGCCAGTGAGCAGATGACCGTGCGGTTGATGGATCGCGACGACAACGAGCTCTACAAGGTAACGCTCGACCCGGTGCGGTCGGCGTAAGCGCGCGCTCTGTTGGAAAGGTGTCGCGCGTCCAGGGCGCGCGGCGTCTTAGTCCGGGTAGCAGACCATCGGAATATTAGGCCACACGGCGCTGTCGCAGTTGGCGCTGACCTGCCTCTGCTTGAAGGCGGCGCTGACCGGGCCGGTCACCATCGGGTCTACGCCGTCCGGTGCATCGGCAAAGATCTGCTCGGCGGTCTGCGTGTCGGACTGCACAACTGCGCGCGCGCCCTTCTGCGTCGCGGCCGACTGCGCGGCGTTTGCGGCCAGCAGGACGGCGAAGGCAACGGACGCGATGAGCGGCCAGAATCGGTTGAGTCTATCGGTCATGACGTTCGAACTGCCCGGGCCCTGAAAGGTTCCCGCCTTGGTTAACAAAACCATCTCACACGCAGATGCTTAAGATTTGATGAGTATTTGGTGTCGCGCCTCCTCTTTCGCAACTGCGAAAAACCCTGTATGAGCCGCGCAACCGAAAGAGGCAGCGCCTTTTGGCCTGCTGCCTGCAACGCTTCCGAGACCAGAACATGAAAATCCGTAATATCGCGATCATCGCGCACGTCGACCATGGAAAAACCACCCTTGTCGACCAATTGCTCCGGCAATCCGGCTCCTTTCGCGACAATCAGCGCGTCGCCGAGCGCGCCATGGATTCCAACGACCTCGAAAAGGAACGCGGCATCACCATCCTTGCCAAGGCGACCTCGGTCGACTGGAAGGATACCCGCATCAACATCGTCGACACCCCTGGCCACGCCGATTTCGGTGGCGAGGTCGAACGCATCCTGTCGATGGTCGATTCGGCCATCGTGCTGGTCGACGCCGCAGAAGGGCCGATGCCGCAGACCAAATTCGTCGTCGGCAAGGCACTCAAGGTCGGCCTGAAGCCGATCGTCGTCATCAACAAGATCGACCGCCCGGACGCCCGCCATGTCGAGGTGGTCAACGAAGTGTTCGACCTGTTTGCAGCGCTCGACGCCACCGACGACCAGCTCGACTTCCCGATTCTGTACGGTTCAGGCCGTGACGGCTGGGTTTCGGAAAATCCGGAAGGCCCCAAGGATCAGGGCCTGGCGCCGCTGTTCGACCTGGTCATCAAGCATGTGCCGGCGCCGACCGTGCATCCCGGACCGTTCCGCATGATCGGCACCATCCTGGAAGCCAATCCGTTCCTCGGCCGCATCATCACCGGCCGCATCGAGAGCGGCACGCTGAAGTCCAACCAGCCCGTCAAGGTGCTGCACCATGACGGCACGCTGGTCGAAACCGGCCGTATTTCCAAGATACTCGCTTTCCGCGGCCTCGAACGCCAGCCGATCGAGGAAGCCCAGGCGGGCGACATCGTCGCCATTGCCGGCCTGTCGAAAGGCACCGTCGCCGACACCTTCTGCGATCCGGCGGTGAGCGAGCCGCTGCATGCGCAGCCGATCGATCCGCCGACCGTGACCATGTCGTTCCTGGTCAACGATTCGCCACTGGCCGGTACCGAAGGCGACAAGGTGACCAGCCGCGTCATCCGCGACCGTCTGTTGCGCGAGGCCGAAGGCAATGTCGCGCTGAAGATCGAGGAATCGCCGGACAAGGATTCGTTCTTCGTCTCCGGCCGCGGCGAATTGCAGCTGGCCGTGCTGATCGAGACGATGCGCCGCGAAGGTTTCGAGATCGCCGTGTCGCGTCCGCGCGTCGTCATGCAGAAGGGTGAGAACGGCGACCTGCTCGAGCCGGTCGAGGAAGTCGTCATCGACGTCGACGAGGAACATGCCGGCATCGTCGTGCAGAAGATGTCGGAGCGCAAGGCCGAGATGGTCGAGCTGCGTCCGTCCGGCGGCAACCGCCAGCGCATCGTCTTCCACGCGCCGACGCGCGGCCTGATCGGCTACCAGTCGGAACTGTTGACCGACACGCGCGGCACCGCCGTGATGAACCGGCTGTTCCATGCCTATGAGCCTTACAAGGGCGAATTGCCGGGCCGCACCAATGGCGTGCTGATCTCCAACGAGCAGGGCGAGGCGGTGGCCTATGCCATGTGGAACCTTGAAGACCGTGGTCCGATGGTCATCGATCCCGGCGTCAAGGTCTATCAGGGCATGATCATCGGCATCCATTCCAGAGACAACGATCTCGAAGTGAATGTGCTGAAAGGCAAGAAGCTGACCAACATCCGCGCCGCCGGCAAGGATGAGGCGGTCAAGCTGACCCCGCCGATTCGCATGACGCTGGAGAAGGCCTTGGCCTGGATCCAGGACGACGAGCTGGTCGAGGTGACGCCGAAGACCATCCGTCTGCGCAAGCTCTATCTCGATCCGAACGAGCGCAAGCGCTTCGAGAAGTCAGCCAAGGCGGTCGGCGCGGCGTAAGCTCGCTATTTTTCCAACAGCCGAGAGGGGCGGAGCAAACCAGTGCTCCGCCCCTTTTCGTTCACCCACCGGCAGCCGCGATGATGGTCTGCCGATCGACCTCGCCGGACAGATCGATGTGGATCGTCATGCCCTCGCGGGCCGGCTTGCGCAGGGCCTTCGCCCCGTCCCGGCCAAGGATCAGCAATCGTTTCTCTTCCAGCGCTTGAAGCCGTGATCGCGAGATGCCGAGTTCGCCGGCGAGCAAACGATCGAGCCGGAGCGACGTCGGCATTTCGAGTCCAAGCTGGAGTTCCAGCACGGTCGCGGCTTCCCTGGTGTCGCCGAGCCTGCGCTTGTGCACGGCGACGTCGGGGAATTCCTCGACATGTCCCACCCGGCTGCGCAGCGCAACCACGTCGAAAGCATGGCGGCGGGAGAGTGCCGGATCGTTGTTTTCGAGCGCCTGTAGCAAGGCAGGCTCGATGTCGCGGCGGTTGCAGCGCTCGAAAATGTCGAAATTCCAGGAATTGTTGCAGTCGGTGCAGCGATAGATCAGCCACACATCAATACGCTTGCCATTGGCGTTGACGCGGAATTTTCCGCTGCTGCAATAGGCCTTCACAGTGCCGCAGCGATTGCAGTTGATGAGCGGTCGAGGTGCGGTCTTGGGCGCGATTGCCCAATGGATACGCAGAATTCCAGACATGCCGATAAGCCCTTCCCGTCGGGAAGTTCGCCAGGTCGGCGATGTCGAGATGCCCATGCGGGCACGGCGTGGCGAGAGGCTGCGGTTCTTGGAAATCAGGTGTCACGGGCGGAAAGCGCGCGACAGCGGTTCAGCAGTGCCAAACCGGTCTCGAACCGCCGCCCAGAAGAACACATGAACATGAAAACAGACACCGCGAATGCGGTGTTGTGCAGTGTGTCGGGGGAGTTGACGAGACCGGCGATTACGTAGGCAAAGTGAAGCTCAAAATTGTTTCGCGGCGACCTCTCTAGCCGCGGGATGCCGGACCGACAAGCGCCTTTTTGTCGGTGCTACCGCAGCCGAGCCACTTGCGCTAATGTCTGATATCGAAGGTTTTCAACCAGAGACCCTGGCCATGCACCACACCTCGCTCCTCATCTTCGCCGGCGCTTTGTTCGTTGCCGCCGGTTCACCCGGTCCGTCGATCGCGGCCCTCGTCGCGCGCGTTATCGCGAAAGGCTTTCGCGACGTGTTCCCGTTTCTGCTCGCCATGTGGATCGGCGAGGGCATCTGGCTGTCGCTGGCGGTGTTAGGGCTGGCCGTCGTAGCGCAGACCTTCCATTTCGCCTTCGTAGTCGTGAAATGGGTCGGCGTTGCCTATCTCGCTTACCTCGCCTGGAAGATGTGGACCGCCCCCGTCGATGCGAAAGAGGGCGAGATGCCGCGCGAGGATTCTCCGACAAAGCTGTTCTTCGCCGGCATGGCGGTGACGCTCGGCAATCCCAAGATCATGATGTTCTACCTGGCGCTGCTGCCGACCATCATCGACCTTGCTTCGGTCAGCATCGTCGGCTGGGTCGAGCTGACGGCGACAATGGCCGTGGTGCTGGTCGCCATCGATCTCGCCTGGGTGCTCGCTGCATCACAGGCGCGCAAGCTTTTGAAGAGCAAGCGCGCCATGAAGATCGCCAACCGCCTCAGCGCCACGACCATGGCCGGCGCGGCAGCGGCCATCGCGGCGCGGTCCTGAGCCGAAGCGTCCGCCCATCATATTGATGATCGGCGCGATCTCGACGTTGCAGTTCGGCTCCATCAGAATCGGACAGTCCCTAGTCTTGCTGGCAGCGTCATCGATGTCCTTTGCCTCGATGATCGAATAGCCGCCGGTCGGGTTGCTGCCGCCATGTTCTCGATCTTGCCTTCGGCAAGACGGTCTTCGACTGCCGGCTTGCGGTCACGCCGCCTGCCGATCATCGGACCAAACCGGCAAACAAGTAACGAGAATGCGAAATTGCTAATATAAGGCCTGGCTGGATTCCAGCTGCCGAGCCTCACCGAGCCATGGCATGGTATTCGTCGTTCGGCCGCATATCGATTGCCGCGGCCACCCGGTTCGACATGTTGAAGAAGGCCGCGGTCGAGGCGATGTCCCAGATGTCGCGGTCGGTGAAACCGGCCTTGCGCAGTGCCGCCCGGTCGGCCTCGACGACCTTCGCCGGCTCCTCCGTCAGCTTGGCGGCGAATTCGAGCATCGCCGCCTGCTTCGGCGAAAGCTCGGCGGCGCGGAAATTCATCACCATCATTTCACCGAGCGCCGGGTCGCCGGACAGCTGACGCACCGCAGCGCCATGCGCGGTCAGGCAATAATAGCAGTGGTTGATCGAGGAGACGGCGACCGCGATCATCTCGCGTTCCAGCTTCGACAGGCCGGAATCACCCAGCATCAGATCATTGTACATGTCGGTGAAAGCACGCAGCTTCTTCTCGTCGAAGGCGTAGGCGCGCAACACGTTGGGAACCAGGCCGAGCTTCTCTTCGCATTTGGCGAAATAGGCTTTTGTCGCCTCACTCAGCTCCGCCTGGCCAAGGTCAAGCGCGGTGATTTTGCCGGTCATGGGTCATTTCTCCTCGTTGGGCGATGCCTTGTTGCCGAATTCCGATATTTCTTTGCAAGCCGTCAAACCTTTGTCGCCAAACAGCGGTCATCTGCTACCATAGTGGTAAAAGCATTGACGGGAGGGAAGTGCGTCATGGCCAGCGTGAAATCCGCGAGCAAGCCGAAGAAAAAAGCCACGGCAGCGACAAAAGCGGAGGAAAGGCCAGCCAGGCTTGCCGACTATCTGCTCGCCCGAGCGCCGGCTGAAGACATCGCCACCTATGAAGCGGCCGACCTCGAACGCGCCGCAGATCTCGCCGGCCGGGCGATTGCCGTTCACAAAAAAGGCGAGTGTGTCGTCGCCGTCGATGCCGATTCCGGCGTTGTGCGAGACGGCCGCCCGGTGACGGTCATCACCGTCGTCAACGACAACATGCCATTCCTGTTCGATTCCATCCTCGGCGAGATCACCGAGACATCAGGCGAACCGACGCTGGTCACCCATCCGGTCATCGTCGTGCGCCACGGCAAAGGCGGTGTGGATGAAATCCTCGGCGACGGCAATTTCGCCAAGGACGACGGCAACCACGACCGGCTGAGCGTCATCCATGTCCATATCCCGCGGCTGACCGCCGAGCAGGCCAGCGGATTGACAGAGCGGCTGCGCAAGATGCTCGGCCAGGTTCACGCCGCCGTGCACGACTGGAAGCCGATGCTGGCCCGCCTCGATCAGGCGATTTCCGAGTTCCGCTACTCGGCCGTGCCACTCGACAAGAAGAGCGTTGCCGAGGCCATCGCCTTCCTCGAGTGGCTGCGCGACGACAATTTCACCTTCCTCGGCATGCGCGAGTTCAAATACACCGGCGGCGAGGAAAGCGGCACGCTGGAGCGCGCAGACAAGCCCGGCCTCGGCATCCTCACCGACCCCGATGTGCTCGTGCTCAGGCGCGGCACCGAAGCGGTGACGACAACGCCGGAGATCCGCGCCTTCCTGCATGGGCCAGAGCCGCTGATCGTCACCAAGGCAAACGCAAAGTCTTCCGTGCATCGCCGCATCTATCTCGATTACATCGGCATCAAGACCTACACTGCAAAGGGCACGCTGGCGGGCGAATTGCGCATCGTCGGCCTGTTCACCTCGACCGCCTACACGCGTTCGGTGATGAAGATCCCATATCTTCGATCAAAGGCCGAAACCATCATCGCCAAGTCCGGCTTCGACCGGCACGATCACTCCGGCAAGGCGCTGATCAACGTTTTGGAGAGCTATCCGCGCGACGAATTGTTCCAGGTGCCGGTGCCGATCCTGAGGAAGCACGCCGCCGCCATTCTCGGCCTGGTCGAGCGGCCGCGCGTGCGGGCGCTGGTGCGCGCCGACCAGTTCGACCGCTTCGTCTCGATCCTCGTCTTCGTGCCGCGCGACCGTTACGACAGCGTCGTGCGCGAGAAGATCGGCAGCTATCTGAAGACCGTGTTCGAAGGCCGGTTGTCGGCCTACTACCCGGCCTTCCCCGAAGGCGGGCTGGCGCGCGTGCATTTCATCATCGGCCGTTCCGGCGGCAAGACGCCCAAGGTCGAGCAAGCGACGATCGAGGCGGCGATCCGCGACATCGTGCGCACCTGGGAAGATGCCCTTTCCGATGCGGCGGAGGCCAGTGGCGCCGACCAGGCGTTGAAGCGCATCGCCGCGCGGCTGCCGGAAAGCTACCGCGATTCGTTCAGCGCGGCGGTGGCGCTGGCCGATGCCGGGCGCATTGCCAAAATCAGCGCCAGCAATCCGATCGCCATCGACTATTATCGCCATGCCGAGCAGAAGCCGCACCAGGCGGCGCTGAAGATCTATCACCATGGCAGTCCGGTGGCGCTGTCGCGTCGGGTGCCGGTGCTGGAAAACATCGGCTTTCGCGTCATCAGCGAACGCACTTTCGAGGTCGGCGACGACCAGTCCGGCATGATCAATAGTGATCAGCCCGGCATGGTCTTCATCCACGACATGGAGCTGGAAAACAGCTACGGCAAGCCGATCGACTTGACGGACAGCGGCGCCCTGTTCGAGGACGCCTTCCTGTCCGTCTGGCGCGGCGACGTCGACAATGACGGCTATAACGGCCTCGCCCAGACCGCCGGCCTGTGGTCGGGCGAGATCACCATCCTGCGGGCCTATGGCCGCTACCTGCAGCAGGTCGGCATCCCGCAAAGCCAAGATTTCATCGCCGCCGCGCTCAATCGCTATCCCGAAATCGCGCGCGGCCTGCATGCGCTGTTCATCGCCCGGCTTGGTCCGAAGGCCGAAGGGGAAGGCGTCGTGGCGGCAAAGCATCTCAAGGCCAAGATCAAGGAGGCGCTGGAAGATGTGCCGAATATCGACGACGACACCATCATCCGGCGCTACCTCAACCTGATCGAAGCCTCGCTGCGCACCAATCATTTCGTTGCCGATACGAGGGCTAAAGGCCAATCGCTGGCGATCAAGCTCGATTCGCATGCGGTCGACGGTTTGCCGGCGCCGCGGCCGTGGCGGGAGATCTTCGTCTATGGCTCCGAGGTCGAGGGCGTGCATCTTCGCTTCGGCCCGGTGGCCCGCGGCGGCCTGCGCTGGTCGGACCGCGCCCAGGACTACCGCACCGAGGTGCTCGGCCTGGTCAAGGCGCAGCAGGTCAAGAATGCCGTCATCGTGCCGGTAGGCGCAAAGGGCGGCTTCTTCCCCAAGCGCCTGCCGGTGGGCGGCAGCCGCGATGCGATCTTCGAGGCCGGCACATCGGCCTACAAGAACTTCGTCTCCAGCCTGCTATCGATCACCGACAATATCGGCCTCGACGGTGTCATCCCGCCGGCCGGTGTCGTGCGCCGCGACCCGGACGATCCTTATTTCGTCGTTGCCGCCGACAAGGGCACGGCGACTTTCTCCGACACCGCCAACGCGATTAGCGAGAAGCATGGCTTCTGGCTCGACGACGCCTTCGCCAGCGGCGGCTCGGCCGGTTATGACCACAAGAAGATGGGCATCACCGCCAAGGGCGCCTGGGAGGCGGTCAAGCGGCATTTCCGCGAGATCAACCGCGACATCCAGACCTCGCCCTTCACCGTCGTCGGTGTCGGCGACATGTCGGGGGACGTGTTCGGCAACGGCATGCTGTTGTCGCCGAAGACCAGGCTGATCGCCGCCTTCGACCATCGCGATATCTTCATCGATCCCGATCCCGACATGGCGGCTTCGATGGCCGAGCGCGAGCGCATGTTCGCTTTGCCGCGTTCGAGCTGGCAGGACTACGACAAGACGAAACTGTCGGAAGGCGGCATCATCGTCTCGCGCAACCAGAAGTCGATCACCTTGCCGGCGGCAGCAGCGGCGGCGATCGGCCTGGGCAAAACCACCGCCACGC
Organism: Mesorhizobium sp. Root102; assembly: GCF_001425625.1. GTDB lineage: Bacteria > Pseudomonadota > Alphaproteobacteria > Rhizobiales > Rhizobiaceae > Mesorhizobium. The sequence goes on from NZ_LMCP01000012.1 coordinate 366,437, forward strand.
CGGTCGAGATCATGACCGCCATCCTCAAGGCGCCGGTCGATCTTCTCTGGTTCGGCGGCATCGGCACATATTTGCGGGCATCCACCGAAACCAATGCCGAGGTCGGCGACCGAGCCAATGACGCTATCCGCATCACCGCGCTCGACGTGCGCGCCAAGGTCATCGGCGAGGGCGCCAATCTCGGCGTCACGCAGCGGGCGCGCATCGAGTTCGGCCTGAATGGCGGCCGCTGCAACTCCGACGCCATCGACAATTCTGGCGGCGTCAACTGCTCCGACGTCGAGGTCAACATCAAGATCGCGCTGGCGTCCGCCATGCGCAAGGGATCGTTGACGCGGCCGGCACGCAACAAGCTGCTGGCCGAGATGACCGAGGAGGTCGGCTCGCTGGTGCTGTCCAACAACTACCAGCAGACGCTGGCGCTTTCGATCGCCCGCAAGCGCGGCCTTGCCGACATCGCGCACCAAAGCCGTTTCATGACGGCGCTGGAGGCACGCGGCCTGCTCGACCGCGCCGTGGAGACGCTGCCGTCGCCTGCGGCACTTGCCGAGCGCGAAGCGCGCGGCGAACCGCTGACACGGGCCGAGCTCGGCGTTCTGCTCGCCTATGCCAAGATCGTGCTGTTTTCCGACGTCGTCGCCAGCGACGTGCCGGACGATGCGCATTTCGACCGCGACCTGATGGGCTATTTCCCGGACCGGATGGCGAAGAAATACGCCACTGAGATCCATGGCCACAGGCTGCGCCGCGAGATCATCACCCGGGTCGTCGCCAACGATCTGGTCAATCGCGGCGGCCCGTCCTTCGTCGACCGGCTGCAGGAAGCCACGGGGTGCACCGCCGCCGACGTGGTGCGTACTTTCGCCGTCGTGCGCGACGGTTTTGCGCTGCCGGCGCTCTATCGCGAGATCGACGCGCTCGACAACCAGATCGACGGCCAGGTGCAGCTCGATCTCTATCAGATGGTCAGCCGGCTGATCTACGTGACCAGCGGCTGGTACCTGAAGAACGATGCCGGCACGGCACCCCTTGGCCAGCGCATCACTGAGCTGCAGGAAGCCCGCAAGGCGCTGGAACCCAAGCTCGTTTCGCTGCTGCCGGCCTTCTCGCGCGAGCGGATCGAAGAGAAACGCCACGGGCTGTTCAAGAGCGGCGCGCCAGAAAGGCTGGCCGAACAGCTGGCGCTGAGCGAGGTGGCGGAACTCATCCCCGACATCGCGCTGACGGCACGCACCGCCGGCGCCGACATCGTCGCCGCTGCCAAGGCGTTCTTCGCGGTCAGCGATGCCTTCCGCATCCCGCGTGTCGAGGACGCGGCACGCTCGATAACGCCCTCGGACTACTACGATCAGATGGCGCTTTCGCGCGCCACCGATACGATCGGCGCGGCACGGCGCGGCATCGCGGTGGCGGCACTCACCGGCCACGCCAAGACGGCCGATCCGGTGGCGGCCTGGCTGGAAGCCGGTGGCGAGCGGGTGGCGCGCATCCGCGAGAGGCTGCAGGCGCTGACCGAGGGCGGCGACATCACCGTGTCGCGGCTGTCGGTCGCGTCGGGGCTGATCAGCGATCTGACGGGGATGTAGTCTCGAAGCCTGGCGTTACCCTCCCGCTTGTGGGGAGGTCGCTGCGAAGCAGCGGGGTGGGGGGTGGCGCCGGACCCACCCGGACCCTCGGTCCGACCTACAAGGGGGAGGTCGGGGTTGGCGCCCATGCCCCGTTCACTCGGAAATCAAGGGGACAAGCCAATGAACGGCGGCGCGACGCTTGTTCGTTTGCGTGCCCATCGGAAAACATGCAGACATGGCGCGAGCCGCCAGCGACATGAGGCGATCGGAGGGGACATGACCGAGGTAGCAGTGCAGCGCGCGTCCGGGCGCGGCATCTGGGGATGGATGCTGTTCGACTGGGCGGCGCAGCCGTTCTTCACGGTCGTCACCACTTTTATCTTCGGGCCCTACTTCGTCTCGCGCATGGCCAGCAATCCGGAAACCGGCCAGGCGGCCTGGGGCTACGGCATCGCCGCGGCCGGCCTTGTCATCGCCGTGCTGTCGCCGATCCTCGGCTCGATCGCCGACCAGACCGGACCGCGCAAGCCGTGGATCGCGTTTTTCGCCGCGGTCAAGATCACAAGCCTTTGCCTGTTGTGGTTCGCGGCCCCCGGCTCTAACCTTTTCCTGGTCGTGCTGTTGTTCTCGCTGGCATCGGTCGCGGCCGAGTTTTCGACCGTGTTCAACGATTCGATGATGCCGCGGCTGGTGCCGAAGAGCGAGATCGGCCGGATTTCCAACATGGCCTGGGGCCTTGGTTATCTCGGCGGCATGATTGCGCTGATCTTCGTCGTCGCCTGCATGGCCGGTTCGCCGGAGACCGGCAAGACGATCATCGGCATCGAGCCGCTGTTCGGGCTCGACCCGAAGCTCGGCGAGGATGCACGCGCCACCGGGCCTTTGTCGGCCGGCTGGTACTTCCTGTTCATCCTGCCGATGTTCTTCTTCACCCCCGATGCCATCAAGGGACTGCCGATCGGTCCGGCGGTGCGAGAGGGATTGGCGGAGCTGAAAGTAACACTGGGTGAGGTGCGCAAGCGCAGCGGCATCTTCCGCTTCCTTGTCGCCCGCATGATCTATCAGGACGGAGTCAATGCGCTGCTGGCGCTGGGTGGCACTTTTGCGGCTGCAATGTTCCATTGGTCGATCACGGAGATCGGTATTTTCGGCATCATTCTCAACGTCGTCGCCATCTTCGGCTGCCTGGTTGCAGCCCGTCTCGACATGGCGCTTGGCTCAAAAACCATCGTGATGATTTCGCTGGTCCTGCTCAGCATCGCCACGATCGGCATCGTCTCGACCGGACCGGGCTACACTTTGTTCGGCCTCTGGATGATGCCTGGACCGGACAGTGGCGGCCTGTTCGGCACGGCGGCGGAAAAGGCCTACATCTTCTTCGGCCTGCTGATCGGCGTGGCTTTCGGGCCGGTGCAGGCGTCGTCGCGGTCCTACATGGCGCGCAGCGTCACGGCGGCAGAATCCGGCCGCTATTTCGGCATTTATGCGCTGGCCGGGCGGGCGACCAGTTTCCTGGCGCCGTTCATGGTCGCATCCGTCACCCTGGCCAGCGGCTCGGCGCGGCTCGGCATGGCGGTGATCGTGCTGTTCCTTGGGGTCGGCATGGCGATCCTGATCAAGACGCCCTATCCGGCGGACCGGCCAAGCGAATAGCCGCTCTTCCCTTCTCTCCCAAGGGAGAAGGAAAGGGCGCTAATGCCTGAAATGCCTCACACCCGTAAACACCATGGCGATGCCGTGCTCGTCGGCGGCGGCGATGACGTCCTTGTCGTTCATCGAGCCGCCGGGCTGGATGACGGCGGTGGCGCCGGCGGCGATCGCCGACAGCAATCCATCGGCGAAGGGGAAGAAAGCGTCGGAGGCGACGACCGAACCCTTGGTCAGCGGTTCGGCAAGGCCCGCGGCCTCGGCGGCGTCGAGCGCCTTGCGGGCGGCGATTCGTGAGGAATCGACCCGGCTCATCTGGCCGGCGCCGATGCCGACGGTGGCGCCGTCCTTGACGTAGACGATGGCGTTCGACTTGACGTGCTTGGCGATGCGGAAGGCGAATTTGAGGTCGGCCATTTCGGCGGGCGTCGGCGCGCGCTTGGTCACCACTTTCAGCTCGAGGTCGTCGACCACGGCATTGTCCCGGCCCTGGACGAGCATGCCGCCGGCGACGGATTTGACCGTCGTGCCTGATGTGCGCGGGTCCGGCAGGCCGCCGGCGACCAGCAGGCGCAGGTTCTTCTTCGCCGCGACGATCGCCGCTGCCTCGCCGGTTGCGCCGGGCGCGATGATCACCTCGGTGAAGGTCTTGACGATTTCTTCGGCGGCTTCGGCGTCGAGGACGCGATTCATGGCGACGATGCCGCCGAAGGCCGAGACCGGGTCGCAGGCGAGCGCCTTGGCGTAGGCCGCCTTTAGCGAGGTGCCTTCGGCGACACCGCACGGGTTGGCGTGCTTGATAATGGCGACGGCGGCGGAGCGTGCCGGATCGAATTCGCCGACCAGTTCGAAGGCGGCGTCGGTGTCGTTGATGTTGTTGTAGGACAGCTGCTTGCCCTGCAGCTGGCGCGCCGTGGCGACGCCCGGCCGCTTGTCGCCGTTGACGTAGAAGCCGGCGCTCTGATGCGGGTTCTCGCCGTAGCGCATCACCTCGACAAGCCTGCCGCCAAAGGCGCGCCATGTCGGATGCTCGATCTCGAGCGCTTCGGCGAACCAACCGGAGATCGCAGCGTCATAGGTGGCGGTGCGGGCAAAGGCCTTGGCCGCCAGCTTCTTGCGGAAATCCAGCGACAGCGAGCCGATGTTCATCTCCAGCGCGTTCAGCACCGAGGCGTAGTCGCCGGGATCGGTGACGATGGCGACATAGGCGTGGTTCTTGGCCGAGGCGCGGATCATCGCCGGCCCGCCAATATCGATGTTCTCGACGATCGATGCGTAGTCGGCGCCGGAGCGGCGGACCTCCTCGAACGGATAGAGATTGGAGACGACGAGATCGATCGGCTCGATGCCGTATTTGCGCATTGCCGCGGAATGCTCCGGGTCGTCGCGCACGCCCAGCAGCGCGCCATGCACGCTGGGATGCAAGGTCTTGACGCGGCCATCCATGATCTCGGGAAAACCGGTGAGCTCGGAGACGTCGCGCACCGCCAGGCCCGCTTCAGCGATCGCCTTTGCCGTGCCGCCGGTCGAGACCAGTTCGACACCAGCTGCTGCCAGCGCCGTGGCGAAATCGATGAGGCCGGTCTTGTCGAAGACGGAGAGCAGGGCGCGACGCACGGGAACGAGGTCAGGTGCGGGAATGTTCTTGGCGGCGACGGCCATGGGCTGGCGGCCTTTCACGGCTTGTGTGATGGATGCCCGCGCCCGTAGCACATGCCGCCCGGAAATCAAACCGGCGGTCAGGCAAGCTCAGTTGTTTTCCGGGTAACCGGCTATGCGGGTGCGCGTCAGCTGCCAGTGGACTTCGGCGACTTCCGAGGCCTTGAAGGCTAGCACGATCTGGCGGCTGCGGCGGGGGCCGCCGAGACCGGCGAAATAGATCGATTCCTCGACCTCCGGCACCACTTCGGCTGATGTGAACACCCAGGTGTCGGCCTGATCTGCGGCCAGCACCAGGCGATCATGCTCGTCCTGCAGGAGGTTGATGTCGGGGTGGACGTGGAAGCGGATGGTGACGAAGTCGCGTCCGTTGTTGCGGATTGCAGCGTTGCCGGGGCGCTGGAAACGGTCCCTGCCGGCCAGCACATTGCCGTTCGCCGACAGTTTCAGCTCGCGCTCATGCAGGAAGCCGAAGCGCGGGACATAGCCGTCGTGGCGGGCGATGAACCCCTGAACGCCCTTCTGGTCGGTACGCTTGCACTGCACATGCTGCGGGCCGCCGATCAACGGCGAACCGAGCAGGTCGTTGACGCGCAGCGAATGGCTGAAGCGTGCCGACGAGGTGTCGTTGATGGTGGCGGTCGAGTGCGCGGCGGTGGCGCGCGCCAGCGGCCGGAATTCAGCTGCGCCATAGGTGTCGATGCCGGCGTTGACGATGTAGTGCTGGCGGCCGGACGACAGTTCGAAGGCGAGGCAGCTGGCATGTGCTGCGTTGGACACGTCGACCGGCGGCGGCAGGCCGGTGTCGGCGATGACCGTGCTGCCACCCATCGACAGGCGCTCATAGCCGGAATGCGGCGCATGCAGCAGGGGCGCGCCAGCGGTATCGTCGTGGCGCAGGATGGTGGCGATGCGGTCGTGGATGGTGGCGCCCATACCGTTGAAGCGGGCGAGGCTGCCGTCCTGATGGCGGAAGAAGCGCAGCGCCGGCAGCATGCGGTCGATGGCGCCGATCAGTGCCTGCGGCGGCGTCTCCGCCTGGTTGGCATAGGTCTGGCGCAGCGGCAGAAGGTCGGCGAGGATTTCCAGGACGACCATCGGATTGCGCGAAATGTGCCCGCCGTCGGCGAGGATCTGGCGGTCGAGTTCCTCGGCAAGGTTTCGGGTTGCGCCGCGCAGTGCCGATGCCGGCGCCGGCAGGGACAACGCGGCGAAGGCGAGCGCGATGCGGGCCCGCAGCCTGTCCTTGCCGTCGGGCATTTCGCGCGCCATCGACCGGAGGTAGCGGATCTGGATGGCGAGCGACTTCAGGAAAGCGCGGTAGAAGGGGAACTCGGCCCCCTGCAGCACGACGGAGGAGTGCTGCAGCCAGGCGATGATGCGCTTGGCCGTAGTGCCTGGCTCCCAGGCGATGCCGGAAATATGGCTGCCATGCATGGCGATCCAGTCGGAGACCAGGGCGCGGGCATTGGCGGCTGCAAGCTCGGTGCCGGCGGCGCGCATATGGCGCAGCCAGCGAAAACCGTGCAGCGTCTTCTGCCAGCCGTGATTGGGTACGGTGATCTGGAAAGGCGACTTGCCCCCGGTCTCGACCAGATGTCCCGACAGGGGATAGCGGCCGTAATAAATCTCGAGTGCAATCTGCGGGTCGGCGAGGCGCAGGTCAGGCGGCGCTATGAGCACACGTTCGGGCGTGCGGCCGGAATAGCGCCAGCGATAGACAGGCCCGGCACGCAGGCGTCGGCGCGTCTTGCGCCAGAACTCCTTCGCGACAAGCGTCCACAGACGCGTCGTGCTGCTGGCAGCAAGTGCCAAAACCCCTCCTGATCGTCCTCTACCCCGGCGCCGAGTTTACATGATTGAACGACTCGTGCGAAGGCGAATTCCACGGGACCGTGCCGGTTCACCCGGTTTTGCCCCCGAGCCTCCCTAAAAAAGTCATTAAATCCAGTCAGTTAAATCCCAAAGCGCGCCGCTGTAATCCGATGCGAAGCACCTCAGGGTTGTGTTTCACATATGTCGTTGCCCCAAAACCGCTGCGGCATACATTAGCCGGCTCGACGCATCCGGGCGGCGAAGAAGCCGTCGAGGCCCGAGCGCTTCGGCGCGCCGAGGTCCAGGTCGGCGGGCGTGGTGCGCAGCGTGCCTTGCGGCGTCAGGAACGGATCGATGCCGGCAATCTCACCTTGCCGCAGCGGATCGTTGGCTATGTCAGCCCTGCCGGCCAGAAAGGCGCGATGGAGGTCCTCGCCTTCGAGCGGGTCGAGCGAGCAGTTGGAAAAGACGATCCTGCCGCCGGGTTTCACCAGCGTAACAGTGCGGGCGAGCAGCCTGCGTTGCAGGTCGGCGAGTTTCTCGACATCGGCCGCCGTCTTGGTCCATGGCACGTCGGGATGCCTCCGCACCGTGCCGGTCGACGAGCAGGGCGCGTCGAGGAGAACGGCGTCGAACAATTCCTTCGGCTCGTATTTGAGCAGGTCGGCCGGGACGATCTCGGCGGACAGGCCGAGGCGGTCGAGGTTCTGCGTCAGCCGCATTAGCCGGTTTTTCGAGGTGTCGACGGCGGTGACCTTGGCGCCGGCGAGAATGAGCTGCGCGGTCTTGCCGCCGGGAGCTGCGCAGAGATCGGCGACACGAAGCCCCCTGACATCGCCGAACAGCCGGGCCGGCAGACTGGCCGCGGCATCCTGGACCCACCAGGCGCCCTCGGCAAAGCCGGGCAATTCGATGACGGGTCCAACAAGCTTTTCCACCCGGACCGTGCCGGTCGGCAGAACGATGCCGCCGAGCTTTTCGGCCCAAAGCTCGGGATCGGCCTTGACCGAGAAATCGACCGGCGCCTCAACGCGGTGGGCTGCCAGGATCTGCCTGGCCTTCTCAGGGCCATAGGTGGACTTCAGCCGGTCGGAAAACCATTTGGGCGCTTCGTCGGTGGCGGCAAGGGCGGCAGGCAATTCCGTTTCCTTGGCGCGCGCGAGCGTGCGCAGCACGCCATTGACGAGGCCGGAGAAGCGCACCGTGCGCGGATCGGACTTGGCGTGGGTCACGGCCAGGTCGACTGCGGCGCTGTCGGGGATGTCGAGGAACAGGATCTGGGCCGCCGCCACATGCAAGATGTGCGACAAAGCAGTGGCATTGGGCGGCAGCGGCTTCTCCAGGCGTCGCGCCAGCAGCCCTGATATGGTCATGCGATAGCGTAGCGCGGTGACCAGAATGGCGCGCACGAGGCCGCGATCGCGCAAATCGAGCGCCTTGTATTGCGGGTGGCCGTTTTCGTGATCGGTCAGGCCGTCGAGCGGCGTCCTGGCGTCGATGACGGCGGCAAGCAGGCGCGCCGCCGCCTTGCGTGCGGCGAGGCCGGCAACGAAGTCGCCGCCGTCCTTGTTGTGTTCCTGATCACCTGAAACCGTGCGTCGAGGTCCTCTGTCCGCCACGCTCACGACCACCGGCCCTTGGGTCCGGTCGGGTTGCGGCCCCACGGGTTGGATTTCGGCCTGGCGGGCTCCGCCGGCTGCTCGGGCTGCGCGGCCTCGCCCCACGGGCCGGATGGCCGCTGTTCGTCCGCCTGCCGTGGCGCCTGGCGCGGAGCGGCCTGGGTTTCGCTGCCTTGCATCTGCTGCGCCATCGCCTGCAAGGCGGCGATGCGGTTTTCTGTGCTTGGGTGGGTGGAAAACAGACTGTCCATGCGCTCGCCGGAAAGAGGATTGATGATGAAGAGATGCGCGGTTGCCGGATTGCGCTCGGCATCGGGGTTGCGGATGCGTTCGGCGCCGCGGGCGATCTTGTCAAGGGCCGATGCCAGCCAGAGCGGGTGTCCACAGATTTCGGCACCGCGTCGGTCGGCCTCGTATTCGCGGGTGCGGCTGACCGCCATCTGCACGACCATCGCGGCAAAGGGCGCCACGATCATCGCCGCCAGCACGCCGACAAAGCCGAACGGGTTGTTGTTGTTGTCGTCGTTGTCGCGATTGCCGCCGAAGAAGAAGGCGAAATTGCCGAGCATCGAGATGGCGCCGGCAAAGGTGGCGACGATCGTCATGGTCAGCGTGTCGCGGTGCTGCACATGGGCGAGCTCGTGCGCCATCACGGCGGCGACCTCTTCAGGCGTCAGCGCCTGCAAAAGGCCGGTGGAGGCGGCGACTGCGGCGTTCTGCGGGTTGCGGCCGGTGGCGAAGGCGTTCGGCTGCGGATTGTCGATCAGATAGGTCTTCGGCATCGGCAGGTCGGCCTGTTTGGCCAGCGACTGGACGATGGCGTAATATTCGGGCGCGTTCCTTTCGTCGACCTCGACAGCGCGGTTCATCGACAGCACCATCTTGTCGGCGTTCCAGTAGCTGAACAGATTGGTGCCGGCGGCGAACAGGAAAGCGATCATCATGCCGCCCGATCCGCCGATCAAGAAGCCGACGCCCATGAACAGTGCGGTCATCGCGGCAAGAAGCATGGCGGTGCGGATGGTGTTCATCGTCTGCTCCTGTCCAACTGGTGGTGAAAGGGGGTCGATAGTCGTGCGTTCATCGCTATATGATGGGAAACGCCAGTTCCTGTTTCAATCCGTTGGAAGTATCGCGTGAACGACGAAACCAGTAAAATCGATGCCGACCTTGGCCATGATCCCTCGCCAAAGGCGCTGACGCCGGCAGCCAGACGGGCGCTCGCGGAGGCCGAAGCAAGGCGTGTAAAATATTTGGAGAAAGAAGCGGCAGCGCCGAAGGAAATCGGCGGCCGTGGCGGCAAGGAGCCCGGCCGCTATGGCGACTGGGAGGTCAAGGGCCTGACCAGCGACTTCTAAGGTATGTTGATATTCAGGTGATGCTGGCCTGCAAGCGTTGGTTTCCTGCGCTACCGGTGCTCACGTACTTTAGTACGCTCTGCTCCGGTTCTCGGAAACCAACGCTTTCGTCTCAGCCTGACCTGAATCTCAACACACCTTTAGACGGCGTTGCGCTACATCTTTAGGCGGCGCTGCGCTGCGGTTCCAGCGCGATCCAGCCATGCTCGTCGATGGTGATGCCAACCGTGTCGTAGCCTGCGATCGCGGCATGCTGCGTTGGCAAGGGATGCTTGTGCGTGGCGTTGATGACCATGACCGCCGCGCCCGCCGCCTCGGCTGCGGTGATGCCAGCCGGAGCATCCTCGAACACGAGGCAGTCGCGCGCATCGAAGCCCAGCCGTTCCGCGCCAAGCCGGAAGCAATCGGGCGCCGGCTTGCCGCGGGAGACATCTTCCGCCGCGACGAGGACGGAAGGGACAGGGATGCCGGCGGCCTGCATGCGCAACAGCGCCAGTTCACGCGGCGCTGAGGTCACGATCGCCCAGCGCTCGGGCGGCAGCGAATTGAGAAACGCCGCCGCGCCGACGATCTGGAGAATGCCGTCCAGATCGGCTGCCTCGGCCTTCAGCAGCAGATCAGCCTCATGCGCCGGGTCTACGCCCGGGAGTGCCAGGCCGGTGATGGTCTCGATCGCCCGTACGCCATGGATAGTCGGCAGGAAGGCGGCAACGTCGAGGCCCTGGCGGCTTGCCCAATCGCTCCACACCCGTTCCGCCGAGGCGATGGAATTGATGAGCGTGCCGTCCATATCGAAGAGGAAGGCCGCGAATTTTCTGCCTGAATACATGATTTTCCTTGAGTCCGGGGGAGCGCTTGTGGCGTTCCCGAACCTAACGTCTCGGCCACGGCAGGGGAAGACATGGGCCGGGCTTTTCGATCGGCCCAGGGAACCACGCCAGTCTTTTCGCGTTTGAGCAAAACTGTTTTTCGCGACGATCGAAGGGGGACTGCGATGCTGATCCGGCTCGGCTACGAAATCGCCATCGAATGCACCGAGGCCACCCCGGTGATTTCGCTGCTTGAGATCCACAAGGACCGCCAGGCCGACATCAAGCGGCAGACGCGCGTGCTGACCTCGCCGTCGGTGCCGACCAAGCTCTACCACGATCTGTACGGCAATGCCTGCCGCCGCTTCACCGCCCCCGCCGGCGGCTTTCGCATCCTTTACGATGCGGTCGTCGAGGACAGCGGCGACACTGACGAGGTCAACACGCTGGCCAGGGAAGTGCCGGTGGCGGAATTGCCCGACGAGGTGCTTGGTTATCTGCTGGGCAGCCGCTATTGCGAGACGGATCATCTGAGCGGCCTGGCCTGGCAGCTCTTTGGCCATGTCCCGCCGGGCTGGGCCCGCGTGCAGGCTATCGTCGATTATGTCCACAACCGGCTGTCCTTCGGCTACGGCTATGCACGCTCGACCCGCACCGCGGCGCAGGCGCATGAGGAACGGGTCGGCGTCTGCCGTGACTTCGCCCATCTGGCGATCACGCTGTGCCGCTGCATGAACATTCCGGCGCGCTATGTGAACGGCTATCTCGGCGACATCGGCGTGCCGGTCGATCCGGCGCCGATGGACTTCTCGGCTTGGCTGGAAGTGTTCCTCGACGGCAAATGGTACACGTTCGATGCCCGCCACAACACGCCGAGGACCGGCCGCGTCGTCATCGCGCGCGGCCGTGACGCCACCGACGTGCCGCTGCTGCACAGCTTCGGCCCGCACCGGCTCAGCCTGTTCAAGGTGTGGACCTACGAACAGGAAGGCAATTTGTTCAACCCGCCCTATCACGGCATCGACAGGACGGTCAGCGCACGGATGCTGGCCTAAACACGTTCTACGGTCTCGGAACATCTGGTCCGCTTCGGCACACAAGCCCTGTGCCGCAACAGGACGTCATCGGGCATTCCTGCGATCTTAGGTCAGATGATGGTAAGCGGTTTGTAAACGAAGCCGCGGCCGTGTCTTTTTGTTTACCAATCGTTCACCTTTGTGAAGCTCGAAACCAAACAAAAACAATGCGTTGGTGTTGAGCAGCCAGCCCTCCAGGGCGCGGCGGCGTCATCCGGCTGGAATCCTGCATTGTCCTTCCTGCGGCGACGAGGCCGAGGCGAGTGGAGGCTGTAGGATGCGGAATTACGGGGGTCTTGTTCACGCGGTCGGCGGGTTCGCCAGGGATCGCGGTGGAAATTTCGCAGTCCTGTTCGGCCTTGCTGCCTCGGTCTTGGCGCTGAGCGTCGGCTTTTCCGTCAACGTCTCGCAGCTGTACAATGCCAGATCGAGCCTTCAGGGCGTGGTCGACGCCGCGGTCACGTCGACGGCGCGCGACCTGACGACTGGCGTCATCAAGGAAGCCGACGCCAACAAATCGGTGCAGGCCTTTCTCGACGCCAACAGCCAGGCCGGCATCCTGCGGATCGATCAGATCGTGCTCGACAGCCTGATTGTCAGCAAGACCGCCAAGACGGTCCAGGCGGACGCCCATGTCGACGTCGCCCTGTATTTCCCGATTCTTGGCATGGGTGACATGAAGCGCGTCACCGCTTCAACGACGGCGCTCTATTCGGACAAGACCGTCGAAGTGGCGATGATGCTCGACATAACAGGATCGATGAGGAAGCGCGGCAAGGTCGACAAAATCCGCGATCTCAGAGCAGCTGCAAAAAACGCCGTTCTGACGATGCTGCAGAACCAGGATCCGAAGAACCCCCGCATCCGCGTCGCGATTGTGCCTTACGCATCAGGGGTGAACGCCGGCAAGCTGGCGGAAAACGTCTATGCCGAGAAGCAAGGGAGCTCTGAGCTGCCACCCGTCGCCGGCAGTCCGCTTCTCGTCGCCAAGACGGGCAAAAATCTGCTGCCCTCCTTCAGCGACTACACCTCCATCGTCGGCGCGGCGATGTCACATCCCGACAACTGCACCACGGAGCGCAAGGACAAGAACGGCAACGCGGATATGAGCGCCGATGGCCCAGACACTGTTCGCACAGACAGGAACGGCAAGAAATATTATGCCTTGGTCAATCGGGATGATCATCTCGATGGCGGAGGAATGAACAGGTGCCCTGATGCGGAAGTGATTCCGTTGACTGCCGATTCCGAAGCATTGCTTGGTTCGATCGACGACTTCCAGGCCGATGGTTATACGGCCGGCGCGATCGCCATTCAGTGGACCTACTACATGCTGTCGCCGCAATGGCGCACTGCGATCAAGAATGCCGGTCTCGGCAAAGGCGCCTCGGATGCCGACGCGAAGAAGATCGCCAAGGTCGCGATCCTGATGACCGATGGCCAATTCAACACCGCCTTCGCTGGTGCCGGGGGCAGCTACAACAGCCAGGGCAACCTTGCGCGCGGCAACGCCGAAACGCTGTGCGGCAACATGAAAAATGACGGCATCGAGATTTTCACCATCGGCTTCGATCTGAACAACAAGGACATGTCGGCAACCGAGCGGGACCAGGCAAAGGCGGTGCTGAAAGGCTGTTCATCGAAAGACGCCTCCGCCGCCAAGAGACATTTCTTCGAGGTGTCCACCGGGGCCGAATTGAACGACGCCTTTCAGGAAATCATCCGCAACACCGAAAAGGTCGCATTGACCCAGTAATCCGCAAACGTAAAAGGCCGCCGCTTCTTTCGAAGCTGGCGGCCTTCCGTGTTTCCGTCCGTGGCGCGGCCCTAGGCGATGACCCAAGAGGTCCTCCGCCGCGCATCTCGCGCCTTAACGGGAAGACTGCTTCCCGAAAGTGCAATCCGCTGAGGCCACGTTCTGGAAAACGAAATCACTCGACATCGGATCACCTCCTTTCGATCTGTTGAACACACTGAGATGATGGGGTCTCATTTGAGAAATGGCAAGGTGCCACCCTCAAAAAGCAGGGTGTGTGTCTTTCCAGACAGGCTGGCCAGACGGGCGGCTTGCAGTCCAGGGGCAAACAGACAACATTGGCGCTCTGGCTTTGGGGAGGAAGCATGGACGCCAACGACAAGGCCGCGCGGATCGTTCGAACGGTTGTTGAAACGCTGAAGCCGGGCTTTGCTGTCAAGCTCTGGACCGGCGAGCGCATTGGCCCCGCCACCGGCCCTGTGCTCACTGTCAACGATCAGGACATCGTCTGGCAGATGGTGAAGCGACCGTCCCTGTCGACGCTGATCGAGATGTGGATTTCCAAGACGATAGACATCGAAGACGGGACGATTTTCGATTTCTACGCCCTGCCGTCGCAAGGCAGGCTCAGAACCAAGATCAAGTCGCTGCCGAAGATGGCGATCCTGCGTGATCTGCCAGCCGTGCTGTTTTCAAGGAAACAGATGACGGCGCGGACCGATCTTTCGGGGCGCAATCCTTATGTCAGCGGTTCGAGCCAGGAAGCGATCCAGCATCACTATGACATTTCGAACGCCTTCTATCGGCTCTTCCTCGACGAGCGCATGGTCTACAGCTGCGGCTACTTCAAGGATTTCGCCAACAGCATCGACCAGGCGCAGATCGACAAGCTCGACCATATCTGCCGCAAGCTGCGGCTGAAGCCCGGCGAGAGGCTGCTCGACATCGGCTGCGGCTGGGGAGCGATGCTGATCCATGCCGCGAAGAACTACGGCGTCGTCGGCCACGGTGTCTCGTTGTCGGAAGCCCAGACGCAACTCGCCCGTGAGCGCATTCGCGCCGAGGGGCTGGAGGACAAGATCACGATTGAAATAAAATCCTACGCCGAGCTTACCGGTAGCTTCGACAAGATATCGTCGATCGGCATGTTCGAGCATCTAGGCCTCGCCAACCACGCCGCCTACTTTTCGACCGTTCACCGCCTGCTCAAACCCGGCGGCATCTACCTGCACCACGCCATCACCAGGCGCAGCAAGGGCGACATGAAAAAGACCTTGCGCAAGGGTCCGGAGTTCAAGGCGCTGATCAAATACATCTTCCCCGGCGGCGAACTCGACACGATCGGCATGACGCTCGGCAATCTCGAAGCCCACGGCTTCCTCGTCTACGATGTCGAGAATCTGCGTGAGCATTATGCCCGCACCTGCCGCCTATGGGCCGAGCGTCTGCACGCGCGGTTCGACGAGGCGATCGCCGAGGTAGGAGAAGCCAAGGCGCGCCTCTGGCTGCTTTATCTGACCGGCTGTTCGATCACCTTCGAACGCGCCTCGGCACAGATTTTCCAGACCGTCGTCACCAAGCGCGCGCGTGGCCCGAGCGGGCTGCCGCCGACGCGGGCGGATCTGTATCGGTAGCTTACAGGAAGCGTATCGTGTCGCCGACCTCGATGCTGGCCGGTCGATCCACCGTGCAATAGACGCCGAGATTGTGCGCGTTGTGGCGAACCAGATTGCGCAGGATCGCCGGATCGTTTTCGAAGCCATCCTGGGCGATGATGGTGAAACCGCAGCGGCGGCAGGGTTCCGAGATGGTCAGCAACAGGTCGCCGATCGCCAGCTTGCGGCCGATCCATTCCGTCTCGGGAAACGCCCCTTCGATTGCCGCCATGTCGACGACGATGTTGGGGCGAAAACGGCGCGGATCGGGGGTGCCTTCCGGATGCAATGCCTTCAGGCGTGCCAGCGACGCCGTGGTCAACAGATGGATCGGCGCCTTGCGATAACGCTCCGCCGTCAGCGGGCCGGAATAGTCAGGCGCGGCATTCTCCCAGCGAAACGGCCGGATCGAGGCCTCGAAGCCAAGATAGGCCGACACCGCGCGGTCGCTCTCGATCCCCGGCGCAGCCAGCCAGCCGCCGCCCGGAACGGCGATCTCGAGTTCGCGGGCCGGCGACAGCCGGGTGCGGATGCGCGGCACCTTGTGCCATTTCGCCTCGCGGTCCGGTCGTGCGATCTCGTTGTCGGTGGCATCGACCAGACCGAACAGGCGGTCGCCGTCGATGCTTTCCGAACCGACAAGGATCGCATCGAGCCGTTCGCCGGCGAGCGAGCTCGCCGGATAGCGCCAAAGCTCGGTGACGGAACCCAGTGCAGTCCCGGTTTGCATCAAGCCTTCTTGTTCTGCCGGTTGGCGATCAGGTCTTCGACGACGGCCGGGTCGGCCAGTGTCGAGGTGTCGCCGAGGGCTGAAAAGTCGTCCTCGGCGATCTTGCGCAGAATTCGGCGCATGATCTTGCCCGAGCGCGTCTTCGGCAGGCTAGGCGCGAACTGGATCTTGTCGGGCGAAGCGATGGCGCCGATCTCCTTGCGGACATGAGCGATCAGCTCCTTGCGCAATTCCTCGCCGGGCTGCTCGCCGGCCATCAGCGTGACGTAGCAGTAGATGCCCTGGCCCTTGATGTCGTGCGGGTAGCCGACGACGGCGGCTTCGGAAATCTTGTCGTGGCTGACCAGTGCGGATTCGACTTCGGCCGTGCCCATGCGATGGCCGGAGACGTTGATGACATCGTCGACGCGGCCGGTGATCCAGTAATAGCCGTCGGCGTCACGGCGGCAGCCATCGCCGGTGAAGTACTTGCCCTTGTAGGTGGAAAAATAGGTCTGGATGAAGCGCTCGTGATCGCCGTAGACGGTGCGCATCTGGCCGGGCCAGGAATCGGTGATGCACAGATTGCCGTCGGCCGCCCCCTCCAGCACCTTCCCCTCGCCGTCGACCAGCTGCGGCTTGACGCCGAAGAAGGGCCGCGTCGCCGAACCTGGCTTGAGGTCGGTGGCACCCGGCAGCGGCGTGATCAGGATGCCGCCGGTCTCGGTCTGCCACCAGGTGTCGACGATCGGCACCTTGCCGTTGCCGACGATGTTGAAATACCACTCCCAGGCTTCCGGGTTGATCGGCTCGCCCACCGAACCCAGCACGCGCAGCGATCTGCGCGATGTCTTGGTGACATGCGCATCGCCAGCGCCCATCAGCGCGCGCAGAGCCGTCGGCGCGGTGTAGAAGATGTTGACCTTGTGCTTGTCGATGACGTCCCAGAAGCGCGACTGCGACGGATAGTTCGGCACGCCTTCGAACATCAGCGTGGTGGCGCCGTTGGCGAGCGGGCCGTAGATGATGTAGCTGTGGCCGGTCACCCAGCCGACATCGGCGGTGCACCAGTAGATGTCACCGTCATGGTAGTCGAAGACATATTGGTGCGTCATCGAGACGTAGACAAGGTAGCCGGCGGTGGTGTGCAGCACACCCTTCGGCTTGCCGGTCGAGCCGGAGGTGTAGAGGATGAACAGCGGATCCTCGGCTTTCATCTTCTCCGGCTTGCATTCGGCCTTCACCGTCGCGACTTCGTCGTGATACCAGACGTCGCGTCCCGGCGCCCAGCCGACCTTGCCGCCGGTGCGGCGCACGACGACGACGTTCTTGACCATGACGAAATTCTTGGCGGCGATGTCGATCGCCTTGTCGGTGTTTTCCTTAAGCGGAATGGCCTTGCCGCCGCGCAGGCCTTCGTCGGCAGTGATGACGAAGGTCGATTCGCAATCGACGATGCGGCCGGCCAGCGCATCCGGCGAAAAGCCGCCGAAGACGATCGAGTGGATGGCGCCGATGCGGGTGCAGGCCAGCATCGCACAGGCGGCTTCCGGGATCATCGGCATGTAGATGGTGACTCGATCACCCTTCTTGACGCCGTGCTTCTTCATCACATTTGCGAGCCGGCAGACATGCTCGTAAAGCTCGTTGTAGGTGATCTTCTTGTCGTCGTAGGGATTGTCGCCTTCCCAGATGATGGCGGTCTGGTTGCCGCGTTTCTTCAGGTGCCGGTCGATGCAGTTGACCGAGACGTTGGTCAGCCCGTCCTCAAACCATTTGATCGAGACCTTGCCGTCGAAGGAGGTGTTCTTGACCTTGCTGAAGGGCTTGAACCAGTCGATGCGCTTGCCGTGCTTGCCCCAGAACTTGTCCGGGTTCTTGACGCTGTCGGCATACCATTTCAGGTAGGTGTCATTGTCGATCAGCGCGTTTTTCTTCCACGCCGGCTGGACGCGATGGACATGAACCTCGGACATTTCTGACTTTCCTCCCGAACCAATCCGCCGGCTTGAAACGCCGGCGGGGATCGCGACTAGGCTGCCGCGAATTCGGCGGCATTATTACCAGTTCGTCTGTCATCGCAATATTAGACGTTGGATTCGCGCGGCGGGATGCCGCAGGTGGTTTCTCCGGGGCTGTCAGCACTCGGACAAGCTTGCTGCTAACTGCATGTTTTCGCGCGGAAAACCTGTTTTCGATCAGGAAAAATCAATAGACAGTTAAGCAACGGCGCGCACACTCTGACGTTGGGAGGAAAGGAGACTCAACCAGGGACCGCCCGAGGGGACTGCCATGCGCGACCATTCCGAAATGGACCTGATGCTCAAAGGCTATGGCTTGACCACGGCCAAGATTCTTTATCATTTCCCCGATCACCCGCATCTCCTGCAGAGCTTCATCTGGCAGGACTATGATCTGGCGCCGCAATTTCCGGTGCTGATCAAGTTCATCGAGTTCTGGAAGGCCAAGCTGGACGGGCCGCTGCATTCGATCAGCTACACGCACCATAAGCTGATCGCGCCGAATGAATGGCGCAAGGTCGACGGCGAGTTCGTGGTTCATTGAACGGCGGCAAGGCCGCCGTTCAGTTCGATTGCAAGTTTCAGACCGCCGGCGGGTTGAGCCGGGCGAAACCTTCCTGCCGCCAGTACGGGAAATACGGGTAGGGCGCGGTGACTTCGCTTGCCGCATCGAGTGTCCTGATCTGCTCCGGCGTCAACGTCCAGCCGACGGCGCCGAGATTCTGCCGTAGCTGTTCCTCGTTGCGGGCGCCGATGATGACCGACGACACGGTCGGGCGCTGCAGCAGCCAGTTGATCGCGATCTGCGGCACGGTCTTGCCGGTTTCCTCAGCCACCGCGTCGAGGGCATCCATGACCCGGTAGAGATGCTCGTCCTCGACCGGCGGCCCGAAATCAGCTGTGTCGTGCAGCCGGCTCTTTTCCGGCAAGGGCTGGCCACGGCGGATCTTGCCAGTCAGGCGGCCCCAGCCGAGCGGGCTCCACACCAGCGCGCCGACGCCCTGGTCGAGGCCGAGCGGCATCAGCTCCCACTCATAGTCGCGGCCGACCAGCGAATAATAGACCTGATGGGCGACATAGCGCGGATAGCCTTGGCTGTCGGCTTGCGCCAACGACTTCATCACTTGCCAGCCGGAGAAGTTGGAGATGCCGACATAGCGCAGCTTGCCGGCGCGCACGAGCTCGTCCAGCGTCGACAGAACCTCCTCGATCGGTGTGCCGGCATCGAAGGCATGCAGCTGCAAAAGGTCGATATAATCGGTGCCGAGACGCTTCAACGCGGCGTCGACCGACCTGATCAGCCGCGAACGCGACGAGCCGTAATCGGCCGGGCCGTCGCCCATCGGCAGCGAGGTCTTGGTCGAGATCAGCACGGCGCCGCGGCGGCCTTTTATCGCTTCGCCAAGCACCTGTTCCGAAGCCCCGTTCGAATAGACGTCGGCGGTGTCGAACAAATTGACGCCGGCCTCCAGGCAGATATCGATCAGCCGCCGCGCTTCCCTGGCGTCGCTGTTGCCCCAGGCGCCGAACAGCGGGCCGGAACCGCCAAAGGTTCCCGCGCCGAATGAGAGTGCGGGCACTTTCAGGCCCGATGCGCCGAGACGTCGATAGTCCATCTTTTTACTCCTGGTTGTGTGGGTGTTGAAAGCGGTTTTGCCGAGGACGGCTACGACCGGACGGAGGCAGGCGCGCCGAGCGCGGCGGTGCGATCGAGACGCAGCGCCAGTCCCGCCACACCGAGTGCCGCGAGCGGCAGCAGGGCGGCGACCCAGGTGAGTGAACCCAGACCAAGCCCATGGGCAATGACCGCGCCGCCAAGCCAGGCGCCTGCCGCATTGCCGAGATTGAAAGCGGCGATGTTGAAGGACGAGGCGAGGCTCTGGCCCGCACCTTGCGCCTTGTCCAGCACCCACATCTGCAGCGGCGCCACGGTGGCGAAGGCGGCGGCGCCGAGCAGGCCGACATAGATGACGGCCATCACCTGGCTGTGGATGGCGAAGGTCATGGTTGCGAGCACCAGTGCGAGCACCACGAGACTGCCCAGCACGGCCGGCACCAGCCAGCGGTCGGCGACCTTGCCGCCGGCGAGATTGCCGGCGATGAGACCGCCGCCGAAGACGAGCAGGATCGGCGACACGGCCGCTTCCTGGAAGCCGCTGATCCGCGTCAACACCGGAGCGATGTAGGTGAAGACGGCGAAGACACCGGCGTAGCCGAGCACGGTGGTGGCAAGACCAAGCAGGACGGGCATGCGGCGCAGAACGGCGAGATCGGCGCGCAGGTCGCTCTTTTCGGGCGCCGTCTGGCTGCGTGGTACCAGAGCCAGGATGACGGCGAAGGCCGCCAGGCCGACCGCGGTCACCACCCAGAAGGTCGTCCGCCAGCCGAAAGCTTGGCCGAGCCAGGTGCCGAAGGGCACGCCGAGGATGTTGGCGATGGTCAGGCCGGTGAACATCAGCGCGATCGCCGAGGCCTTCTTGTTGGGTGCGACCAGCCCGGTGGCGACGACAGAGCCGACGCCGAAGAAGGTGCCGTGGGCAAAAGCGGTGATGATGCGGGCGCCCATCAGCGTCCAGTAGTCGGGCGCCAGCGCACAGGCGAGATTGCCAAGCGTGAAGATCGCCATCAGCGCCAGAAGCACGGTCTTGCGTGGCCAGTTGCCGGTGGCGATGGTCAGCAAGGGGGCGCCGATGACGACGCCGAGCGCATAGCCCGAAATGAGCTGGCCGGCGGCCGAGATCGAAACGCCGAGATCCTTGCTGACATCGAGCAGCAGACCCATGATGACAAATTCGGTGACGCCAATGCCGAAGGCACCGGCGGCAAGCGCGTAGAGAGCAAGAGGCATGGCGGTTTCCACTTCGATGTCGAAGAGCGCCGTCCCGCGCCCCGACCCAAAAGATCGTGCGGCCATGCATTGTGAACCAGACTTGCCTTGGGCACATTTTCTGTGAAATAGATTCACAAATGGCCAGACCCGACATCAATCGCTCCGGCGAGATCGAAGTGTTCGTGCGCGTCGTCGAGGAAGGCAGTTTTTCCTCCGCCGCACGCGCGTTGCGGATGACGCCGTCGGCGGTGAGCAAGCTGATCGCGCGGCTGGAGGCCAGGCTTGGCACGCGGCTGGTCAGCCGTTCGACGCGAAAGCTGCAACTGACCCCGGAAGGCACGGCGTTCTACGAGAGCAGCCTGCGCATCCTCGCCGACATGGCGGCGGCCGAGCAGGAGGCAGCGGCGGGCGCGGCACCGCGCGGGCGGCTGCGCGTCAACACCTACGTGCCCTTCGGGGTGCACCGGCTGATCCCGCTTCTGCCGGGCTTCCTCGAACGCTACCCGGAAATTTCGGTCGATCTGGTGCTGACCGACAGCGTCATCGACCTGATGGCGGAACGCGCCGATGTCGCCATCCGTGCCGGCCCGCTGAGTGAGTCACGGCTGGTGGCGCGCAAGCTCGGGCAAAGCCCGGTGGTGGTCGTTGCGGCACCTTCTTACCTCGAGACGCACGGCATACCGCTGACGCCAGCCAATCTCGACAGGCACAACCGGATGGGCTTCGGTTTTGTTCGGCATGTCGATGGCTGGCCGTTCGTCGACGCGGCCGGCAACCCCATCATGGTTCCGATCACCGGCAACACTCTGGTCAGCGATGGCGAGGCGATGCGGCTGATGGCGCTGGCGGGCGCGGGCATCGCCCGGCTGGCCCGTTGGCATGTTGCGTCCGATATCGCCACCGGCCGGCTGGTGTCGCTGCTGGAGGCATTCAATCCCGGCGACGAGGAGCCCACCCACGCCGTCTATGTCGGCCAGGGCCGGCATCTGCCGGCGCGGGTGCGCGCCTTTCTTGATTTTCTGGGGGAGAGTGTACGACTGACCTGACATCTCGGGAGTCACGGATTCCCGAGATGTCAGTGTGGGCTGTGTTTATGCTTTCGGCGTGAACGGCGCCGGGCGTCGGCCCGCTGCCTGACGCTCCAGCATCCAGCCGGGATATTCGGACGGCAGGGCGCTGACCTCGTCCAGACGAACCAGATCGTCGGTGTCGAGCTTCAGCTGGGTCGCGGCAAGGTTCTGCTCCAGCTGCTCCATGCGGCTGGCGCCGATGATGACGCTCATCACGAAGGGCTTGGCCAGGACATAGCCGAGCGCCACCGTGGCGACGCTCACATCATGCTTTTTGGCGATTTCGCGCATGACGGCAACGGCCGCCCAGGCGCGATCCTCATTGACCGGTGGGAAGTTGAAGCTGGCGCGACGGCCTTCGCCATTACCCGGAGCGCCGGGGCCATATTTGCCGGACAGCAAGCCGCCGGCCATCGGCGACCACACCATCAGGCCGAGCTTCTCCTCGTTAAGCAAAGGCACGATTTCGCGCTCGAGGTCGCGGCCGGCGATCGAATAGTAGGATTGCACGGTCTCGAATCGGGCAAAGCCCTTGCGCTCGGCGATGCCGAGCGCCTTGGCGATGCGCCATGCAGCCCAGTTGGAGACGCCGACATAGCGGACCTTGCCGCTGGCAACCAGATCGTCCAGCGCCCGCAGCGTCTCGTCGATCGGCGTCACCGCGTCGGTGCCGTGCAGCTGATAGAGATCGATATGGTCGAGTTGCAGCCGCTCCAAGCTGGCGTCGACCGAGTCCATGATGTGGCCGCGTGACGAGCCGCGCTGGTTGGGGCCTTCGCCCATGGCGCCATGCGCCTTGGTGGCGATGACCACGTTCTGCCTGTTGACGTCGAGATCCCTGAGCGACTGGCCGAGCAGGCGCTCAGATTCGCCAAAGGAGTAGACGTCAGCCGTGTCGAAGAAGTTGACGCCGGCGGCGAGCGAATGGGCAACGATCTCGTTGACGCCCTTCTGGTCGAGGCTGGCGATCAGGCCCCATTGGGCATTCTGGCCGGCGGCGCCGAAGGTCATGGTGCCGAGGCAGAGTTCGGAGACGAACATCCCCGTATTTCCAAGCTGGTTGTAACGCATGGTGGAGGCTCCAGAGAGTTTGTGATGGCACAAAGCAAATAGGAACGGTACGTTTCGTTTCTAGTCCTGGAGCAAAGAGCCCGCCGAGTTGGCCTAAAGGCCGTTGCCTCTCAGCGACTGCCGAAGATCGCCGACCCAACCCGGACGCTGGTGGCGCCGAAGGCGATCGCCGTCTCGTAGTCGCCGGACATGCCCATCGACAGTTTGGCGACGCCGGCCTCATGCCCAAGCTTTTCCAGCAGGGCGAAGTGGGGGCCGGGGTTCTCGTCGGCCGGCGGGATGCACATCAGGCCTTCGATGGCGAGGCCATGCACATCGCGGCAGCGGGCGACGAAAGCCACCGCCTCGCGGGGCTCGATGCCGGCTTTCTGCGGTTCGGAACCGGTGTTGACCTGGACGTAGAGTCTTGGTGCGCGGCCCTGCCTGGCGATCTCCTTGGCGAGTTCGGCGGCGATCTTCTCGCGATCGACCGTTTCGATGACGTCGAACAGCGCTACCGCTTCCCTGGCCTTGTTGGATTGCAGCGGGCCGATCAGATGAAGTTCGATATCCGGAAATGCGTCCTTCAGATCAGGCCATTTGCCTTGCGCTTCCTGCACGCGATTCTCGCCAAAAATGCGCTGGCCGGCCTCGATGACGGGGCTTATCTCGGCGGCGTCAAAGGTCTTGGAAACCGCGACCAGCGTCACCGCGCCAGCATCCCGCCCGGCCTCCTGCTCCGCTGCGGCGATCTTCGCCTTGACCGCGAAAAACTGCTGAACGACATCGCCCATATGCAAATCCTGCTGTTTTGTCCGGCGTTTTTGTCAGACGCGATACCCATATGGTTGACGGGTTTGCCAAACCATGGTGAACACCCGGACCACATTCCCTGAACTGCCGAGCTCTCGCCCGCGGTTCGCGCATGCTTTTAAGTGAAAAACGTCCCATGGCAACCGAACGATACAATCCGCGCGCGTCAGAGCCCAAATGGCAGAAGGCTTGGGACGCCAAGAAGCTGTTCGAAGCGCACAATGACGATCCGCGCCCGAAATACTACGTGCTGGAGATGTTCCCCTATCCGTCGGGGCGCATCCATATCGGCCACACCCGCAACTACACGATGGGCGACGTGGTGGCGCGCTACAAGCGGGCCAAGGGTTTCAACGTGTTGCACCCGATGGGCTGGGATGCCTTCGGCATGCCGGCCGAAAACGCGGCGATGCAGAACAAGGTCCACCCCAAGGAATGGACCTATCAGAACATCGCCACCATGCGCGAGCAGCTCAAGGTCATGGGTCTGTCGCTGGACTGGGCGCGCGAATTCGCCACCTGCGACGTCGACTATTATCACCGCCAGCAGATGCTGTTCCTCGATTTCGTCGAGAAGGGGCTGGTGACCCGCAAATCCTCCAAGGTCAACTGGGATCCGGAGGACATGACCGTGCTCGCCAACGAGCAGGTCATCGACGGGCGCGGCTGGCGCTCGGGTGCGCTGGTCGAACAGCGCGAACTGACGCAGTGGTTCTTCAAGATCACCGACTTTGCACAGGACCTGCTGGATTCGCTCGACGGCCTCGACGAATGGCCGGAAAAAGTGAAGCTGATGCAGCAGAACTGGATCGGCCGCTCGGAAGGCCTGCTGATCCGCTGGCCTCTGGCTGTTCCAGACGCTGGCAAAATTGGCAACGGCGAGCATGAACTGGAAGTCTATACGACAAGGCCCGACACCATTTTCGGCGCTTCCTTCATGGCTGTCGCCGCCGATCATCCGTTGGCCAAAAAAGCCGCCGAGAGCAATCCGGCGCTGGCGAAGTTCATCGAGGAAGTCCGTCATATGGGCACCTCGGTGGCGGCGCTGGAGACGGCTGAGAAGAAGGGCTTTGACACCGGCATCCGCGTCGTCCATCCGTTTGACGACTCATGGACGCTGCCTGTCTATGTCGCCAATTTTGTTTTGATGGAATACGGCACCGGCGCCATCTTCGGCTGCCCATCCGGTGACCAGCGCGACCTCGACTTCGCCAACAAATACGGCCTGCCGGTGATTCCGGTGGTGATGCCGGAAGGCGAGAATCCGGCGACGTTCCAGATCATCGATGAGGCCTATGTCGACGACGGCGTGATGATCAATTCGCGCTTCCTCGACGGCATGAAGCCGGATCAGGCTTTCGGCGAGGTGGCGAAACTGCTGGAGCAGAAGACCATCGGCAACCGGCCGATGGCCGAGCGCAAGGTGAATTTCCGCCTGCGCGACTGGGGTATTTCGCGCCAGCGCTACTGGGGCTGCCCGATCCCAATGATCCATTGCGAGGATTGCGGCGTGGTGCCGGTGCCGAAGGCCGACCTGCCGGTCAAGCTGCCCGACGATGTCGATTTCGACCGGCCGGGCAATCCGCTCGACCGGCATTCGACATGGCGGCATGTGAAATGCCCGCGATGCGGCAGGGACGCGCGGCGCGAAACCGACACGATGGACACGTTCGTCGATTCGTCCTGGTATTTTGCCCGCTTCACGGCACCGTGGGCGCATGAACCGACCGATCCCAAGGCGGCGAATGAATGGCTGCCGGTCGACCAGTATATTGGCGGCATCGAGCACGCGATCCTGCACCTGCTCTATTCGCGCTTCTTCACCCGCGCCATGCGTGAGACCGGCCATGTCGATCTGGCCGAGCCGTTCAAGGGCCTGTTCACGCAAGGCATGGTGGTGCACGAAACCTATCGCGTCGGCTCGGCATCGAACGGCCGCTGGTTGGCGCCCACCGAGGTGCGGCTGGAGGATATCGACGGCAAGCGCAGCGCCATCGACATCGCCACCGGTGAGGCCGTCACCATTGGCCCGCTCGAAAAAATGTCGAAATCGAAGAAGAACACGGTGAGTCCGGAAGACATCACCGATGGCTACGGCGCCGATACGGCGCGCTGGTTCATGCTGTCGGATTCGCCGCCCGAGCGCGATGTCGAATGGACCGACGATGGTGCCGCCGGCGCGCATCGCTTCATCCAGCGCATCTGGCGCCTGGTGTCGACGGCGGCCGAGACGCTGGCCGGCATCAAGCCCGCGGCGGCTGGCAGTGGCGAGGCCGCGGTGGTTTCCAAGGCCGCGCACAAGATCCTGAAGGCGGTCGGTGAGGATATCGAGAAGCTCGCTTTCAACCGCGCCATTGCCCGCATGTACGAACTGGCCAACGCGCTGACCACGCCGCTCAACGAGGTGGCCGAAGGCAAGGCCGATGCAGCGCTGAAAGGCGCCTGCCGGCAGGCGGTGGAGGTTCTCGTGCATCTGATCGCGCCGGTCATGCCGCATCTGGCCGAGGAGTGCTGGGAAACGCTCGGCGGCACCGATCTGGTCGCCGAACGGCCGTGGCCGGTCTTCGATCCGGCGCTGGTCGTCGACAACGAAGTCACCTATCCGGTACAGGTCAACGGCAAGAAGCGGGGGGATTTGACAATTGCCCGCGACGCGGACCAAGGTGCGGTCGAAAAAGCGGTATTGGCTCTCGACTTCGTGCAGAAAGCACTCGAAGGCAAGGCTCCGCGCAAGGTGATCATCGTGCCGCAGAGGATCGTCAATGTCGTTGCCTGAGCCGGAAAAGACAGAGTTGAGCCGTTTGCTGCGCCGCATCGCGCTTGCCGGCCTGGTCGGCTCGCTCGCGCTTGTCTCCGCCTGTACGGTGCGGCCGCTCTATTCGAGTGCGCCGCTGTCGGGTTCGCAGGCCAGCGCCAGTGCCGAACTGGCGTCGATCGCCGTCAAGCCGGTCGGCTCGCGTTCCGGCCAGCAGGTGCGCAACAATTTGATTTTTGGGTTTGGACGAGGCGCCGGCGAGCCGGCCTCACCGGCCTATTCGCTCACTCTGGGCGTGACCGAAGCCGTCGAGTCCTCGGCACTTGTGCAGGTGGGGACTGACCAGGACGAGCCGACCGCCGGTTCCGTGACGCTGACCGGCACCTATACGCTGACCGATGCGAAGGCCGGTGTGGTGATCGCATCCGGCAAGCGTTCAATCACCTCGTCGTTCGACAGGCCGCGTCAGGAATTCGCCGCATACCGGGCGCAGATCGACGCCGAGAATCGCGCCGCGCGCGAATTGGCGGAGGCGCTGCAACTGTCCATTGCCCAGGATCTGGTCAGGCACAGCAAGACGGCTGGCTAGCACGGCTCATCGTTTCACGGAAACGGCCTGGGCCCCAAGCCTTATGGGATGATCGTGAGACCACGATCAGATTCCCGAATCGAGATCGTCCGGCATCGCCGCGAAGATACGCCATCAGTCCCCAGCACAGCGAGCGCGCCACCGGCGGGTGGGCTGTGAGATGACGATCCGGCCGCGTCGCTCGCAGAGGCTGTCACGCCGATTTTGCTGCCCAATGATCGTCGGCGATCCATCCGGGAAGCAACTGTTAACCACTCGCTCCCTATTGCTCGGCAGACATTGCAGAGTGAGTCTTGAGAATGGAAGCCAGGCGTTTTTCCCGGGTCAATTTGTTGAAGGCAGCATCGCCCGATGATCCCGAGGGGAAGCGTTTCGACGGCATCAACGACAAGGGCGGTCAGCGAATTTCTTCGACCCCGACAGGCACTCTTGATCGCCCGGCGCACAAGAGACTGGATGGCCGGCAGCCCGGGACGCACCAGGCCGGCTATTCCGGGCCGGTTGTCGATCTCGGCGGCAACAAGCGACCCTATATGGAGCCGAGGGGTAGCTCGGCGGCGAGCAACGCGCCTTCGAAAATCGGCGATATTGAAAGTCCTGCCTGGCAAGAATATTTCTTCCTCGCGCCCAACGTGCGGTTTACCCGCACACCAGACTATGAGGCCAAGAAGAATCGTCCGCAGCACGAGCGCGTCGTCGAGCAAGGCGACGCAGACGCGCTCCCAACGCAGCAAGCAACCGCGCAATCCGTGGTCGGCGTACCCTCGCTCCTGGCATTGCCGGCGTCGGTGAAAAGCCCTGCCTCCCAGCCGCTGGCCGGCCGCGGAGTCCCAACACAAAGGCCGTCACCGCCCGCTGCGGCTTTCGTTCCCCCGGGGCGCGCCAGAGAGAAGGCGCCAGTCGTTGCGCCAATGACGATCGCAACGGGACGAGCGTCCACGCGCGCGGTTGCCGCTCCGGGCGCCTCGATCAAACCAGCCACTCCCGAAAAGCTGCGCTGGCCCTATCTTTCTGATCACGCCTTCTTCGAGGCCATGGCGCCCTATCTGGTCGATGTTTCGTCCCAGGCCCGTCAGACCAGCCCAGCCTCACCTGCACCGGTCGCGGCAGTGCCTGTCGCCGTTGCGCGGGCCGACATCCGCTCGCCAACAGTGACCGATGCCACCTCACTGTTTCGTGTCATCGAGTGCCTTCCGGGCCAGGCCTCGAAACCGTTGCCAGACGTTTTGCCGGCTAATTCGAACGAGGCTCTCGCTCAGCCTGAAGTACCAGCGAGCAACGCGTCACCGCAGGCCCAGCCCGCTGCAATACCCGCTGCGGCGCGCGATGCCGCTCCCGCCCTGGCAAATGTAGACGCCACCGTCAGGGTTGCGGCCGCGCGACCTTCTTCACGCCTGCCTCGGACCGGCAAGACTGTGCCATCAACGTCGGGCGATCTCTACGAGCTTCCCCCGGAAGACCTGTTGCAGCAGCCACCGGAGGGACAAGGCTTCTACATGTCGCAGGAGCGGCTCGAGCAGAACGCCGATCTGTTGGAAAGCGTGCTCGAGGATTTCGGTGTGCGCGGCGAGATCATTCATGTTCGCCCCGGCCCGGTCGTCACGCTCTATGAATTCGAGCCGGCGCCGGGCGTCAAATCCTCCCGTGTCATCGGGCTTGCCGATGATATCGCCCGCTCCATGTCGGCGATTTCGGCGCGCGTCGCCGTCGTGCCTGGCCGCAATGTCATCGGTATCGAGCTTCCGAACGAGACGCGCGAAACCGTCTATTTCCGGGAGCTGATCGAATCGGAGGGCTTCCGCAAGACCAACTGCAAGCTGGCGCTTTGTCTCGGCAAGACGATCGGGGGCGAGCCTGTCATCGCCGAGCTGGCAAAGATGCCTCATTTGCTCGTCGCCGGAACCACCGGCTCCGGCAAGTCGGTTGCCATCAACACCATGATCCTGTCGTTGCTCTACCGGCTGAAGCCGGAAGAATGCCGGCTGATCATGGTCGATCCCAAGATGCTTGAACTCTCGGTCTATGACGGCATCCCGCATCTTCTGACGCCCGTCGTCACGGACCCCAAGAAAGCCGTCACCGCGCTCAAATGGGCGGTGCGCGAAATGGAGGACCGTTATCGCAAGATGGCGCGGCTCGGTGTGCGCAACATAGATGGCTACAACGAGCGCGCCGCCGCTGCCCGCGACAAGGGCGAAACCGTCGTCATGACCGTACAGACCGGCTTTGAAAAGGGCACCGGAGAGCCGCTTTTCGAACAGCAGGAAATCGACCTTGCGCCGATGCCCTACATCGTCGTCATCGTCGACGAGATGGCCGACCTGATGATGGTTGCCGGCAAGGAGATCGAAGGCGCGATCCAGCGTCTGGCGCAGATGGCGCGCGCTGCCGGCATTCACCTGATCATGGCAACGCAGCGCCCCTCGGTCGATGTCATCACGGGCACGATCAAGGCCAATTTCCCGACCCGGATTTCCTTCCAGGTGACATCTAAGATCGACAGCCGCACCATCCTGGGCGAGCAGGGCGCCGAACAACTGCTTGGCCAGGGCGACATGTTGCACATGATGGGTGGCGGGCGCATTTCCCGCGTTCATGGTCCCTTTGTTTCCGACGCGGAGGTCGAGCATGTCGTCGCGCATCTGAAGGCGCAGGGCCGCCCCGAATATCTGGAAACCATTACGGCCGACGAGGATGAGGAAGAAATCGAAGACGACCAGGGCGCGGTCTTCGACAAAGGATCCGTTGCAGCCGAAGACAGCGATGCCATCTACGATGAGGCGGTCAAGGTGGTGGTGCGCGACAAGAAGTGTTCGACGTCCTACATCCAGCGCCGCCTCGGCATCGGCTACAACCGCGCCGCATCCCTCGTCGAGCGCATGGAAAAGGAAGGATTGGTCGGCGCCCCCAACCATGTCGGCAAACGCGAAATCATCATGGGCCGGCGTCAGCAGGCGACCGCGCCTGACCAAGACAGCGCGGATTGACCGGTAGGCCCCTTGGCGGGGTGGCTTCGTCTAAAGCGCATTAAAAAAGGCCGGTTGCCCGGCCTTTTTGGTTGAAAGTGGCGCGGCTTCAGCCGATCTTCTGGCCGGTCTTGGCCCAGTCGGCGAGGAACTGTTCCAGGCCCTTGTCGGTCAGCGGGTGCTTGACCAATGCCTTCAGGGTCGCCGGCGGCGCGGTCACGACATCGGCGCCGATGAGCGCTGCCTGCTTGACGTGGTTCACGGTGCGAACCGAAGCGACCAGGATTTCGGTCTGGAAATCGTAATTGTCGTAGATCTGCCGAATCTCCTGGATCAGTTCCATGCCGTCCGAGCCAGTGTCGTCGACGCGGCCGACGAAGGGCGAGATGAACGAGGCGCCGGCCTTGGCCGCCAGCAGCGCCTGATTGGCCGAAAAGCACAGCGTGACGTTGACCATACGGTTCATCTGCGTGCGGATCGTCTTGCAGGCCTTCAGTCCGTCGAGCGTCAGCGGCACCTTGATGCAGACATTGGGCGCGATCTTGGCCAGCACCTCGGCCTCCGCCATCATGTCCTTGAATTCGGTCGCCACGACCTCCGCCGAGACCGGACCTTCGACGATATCGCAGATCTGCTTGGTGACGTCGGCGATCTTGCCGCCCGATTTGAGGATCAGCGACGGATTGGTGGTAACGCCGTCGAGCAGTCCCAGATCGTTCAGTTCATGGATATCCTTGATGTCGGCGGTGTCGACAAAAAATTTCATGGCGGGTCTCCTGAAGATTCTTATGTGCATGCCATGCACATTCGGGGTCGGACTTTGATCTAGACCAAAGTCAGGGCAAGGTCACGCCTCATGATCGAAGATTCGCCCTTTGTCGCAGCCGCACCGGTGCTGGTGCCGATGCCCACCGAACGCCCCTACACCTATGCCGTGCCGGCCGGCATGCGCGTGGTGCCGGGCTCGATCGTGCGCGTGCCGCTCGGTCCGCGCCAGGTCGCCGGCATCGTCTGGGACGGCGCGGTCGAGAAGGTCGACGCGAAGAAGCTGCGCCCCATCGAACAGGTCTTCGACTGCCCGCCGATCGACCGCGCCATGCGCCGTTTCGTCGACTGGGTGGCGCAATACACGCTGTCGCCGCCGGGCATGGTGGCGCGCATGCTGCTTCGGGCGCCGGAAGCATTCGACCCCGAACCGTGGATCGAGGGGCTGCAGCGCACGCTTCTCGCACCCGACCGGATGACGGGCGCCAGGGAACGCGTGCTGGAGACGGCCGAGGGCGGGCTTGCCTGGACGCGATCCGGCCTCGCCCACGCCGCAGGCGTGTCGTCGACGGTGATCGACGGCCTGAGGGCGCAAGGCGTGTTCGAGACGGTGATGATCCCGCCGCGCCCGGTGGTGGCCGCGCCCGATTCCAGCTACGCCATACCGGAGCTGATGCCGGACCAGAGCGACGCCGCTCTGATGCTGCGCGCCAATGTCGCAGCCGGCGTGTTCAATGTCGCGCTGCTCGACGGCGTCACCGGTTCGGGCAAGACGGAGGTCTATTTCGAGGCGGTGGCGGCCGCGCTCGACCAGGGCAAGCAGGTGCTGATCCTGCTGCCGGAGATCGCGCTGACGCATGCCTTTCTCGAGCGCTTCCAGCAGCGCTTCGGCGCCAAGCCCGGCGAATGGCATTCCGACCTGCCGCCGCGGATGCGCGAAAAAGTCTGGCGGCAAGTGGCGGAGGGCGGCGTGCGCGTCGTCGCCGGCGCGCGCTCGGCGCTGTTCCTGCCGTTCAAGGAACTCGGCCTGATCGTCGTCGACGAGGAGCACGACCCTGCCTACAAGCAGGAGGATCGCGTCTTCTACAATGCGCGCGACATGGCCGTGGTGCGCGGCCATATCGGCAGCTTTCCGGTGGTGCTGGCGTCGGCGACGCCGTCGGTCGAAAGCCGGGTCAACGCCAGCCAGGGTCGCTACAACAGGGCCGTTCTTTCCGCCCGCTTCGCCGAGGCTGCTCTTCCCCATCTGAAGGCGGTCGACATGCGACGCGCACCGCCAGCGCGCGGCGGCTTCCTGTCGCCGGCGCTGCTCGACCAGATGCGCCAGACGCTGGAGAGGAAGGAGCAGTCGCTGCTGTTTCTCAACCGGCGCGGCTATGCGCCGTTGACGCTGTGCCGGGTCTGCGGCCACCGCTTCGGCTGCCCAGTCTGCTCGGCCTGGCTGGTCGAGCACCGTTTTCGCGGCCAACTGGTCTGCCATCATTGCGGGCACAACGAGCGCCGTCCCGAAGCCTGCCCGGAATGTGGCACGCTGGATCATCTGGTCGCCTGCGGACCTGGTGTCGAGCGCATCGCCGAAGAGGTCGTCACGCATTTCCCGGACGCGCGCACCATTGTGCTGTCATCCGACTTGATGGGCGGTGTACGGCGGCTGCGGCTGGAACTGGAGGCGATCGCTGATGGCGAGGCCGACATCGTCATTGGCACGCAGCTTGTCGCCAAGGGCCACAACTTCCCCAACATGACCCTTGTCGGCGTCGTCGATGCCGATCTCGGCCTTGCCAATGGTGATCCGCGCGCCGCCGAGCGCACCTTCCAGCTGCTTAGCCAGGTCACCGGCCGCGCCGGCCGCACCGGCAAGAAGAGCCTTGGCCTGCTGCAGACCTTCCAGCCCGACCATCCGGTGATGCGGGCGATCGTCTCCGGCGACGCCGAGGCTTTTTACGAGCGCGAGATCGCCGAGCGCGAACGGGCTGCCCTGCCGCCTTTCGGCCGGCTCGCCGGTGTCATCGTCAGCGCGGTGACGCGGGCGGAAGCCGAGGGCCATGCACGCGGCCTGCGCCGCGCCGCGCCAGAGGCCAGCGATCTGTTCGTGCTGGGGCCAGCCGAGGCGCCGCTGTCCTTGCTCGGCGGCCGTCACCGTTTCCGCCTGCTGATCCAGGGCGAACGGCGCGCCGACATGCAAGGCTTCATCCGCGCCATGCTGGCCAACGGACCGAAGCAGCGCGGATCGATCAGAGTGCAGGTCGATATCGACCCGCAGAGCTTTTTGTAAGGTTGCGCTTTCAGCGATAGGCTGCCCGCAAGCCAGCGAGGAATGGAAGATCATATGAAAACCCTTGGCCTTCTGGGCGGCATGAGCTGGGAATCGACGGCCATCTACTACCGCCTGCTCAACGAGATCGTGCGCGAGCGGCTGGGCGGCCTGCATTCGGCCAGGCTTCTGCTGTGGTCCTTCGACTTCGCCGAAATCTCCGAGCGGCAGCATCATGGCGACTGGGACGGCGCCGGCGTGCTTCTCGTCGAAGCGGCGCGCAAGCTCGAGGCCGGCGGCGCGGAAGGTCTGCTTTTGTGCACCAACACCATGCACAAACTGGCCGACCAGGTGCAGGCGTCGGTTTCGATTCCGCTGATCCACATCGCCGATGCCACCGCGGTGGCGGTCAAGCGCGCCGGCATGCGGCGCCCGGCGCTGCTGGCGACGCGCTTCACGATGGAGCAGGATTTCTACAAGGGTCGGCTCGCCGAGAAATATGGCTTGAGCCCCGTCGTGCCCGATGCCGCCGGGCGCGACATGGTCCATCGCGTCATCTACGAGGAATTGTGCCAAGGCATCGTCACCGAAATCTCGAAGGCGGCCTATATCGCCGAGACGGAGCGCCTGCGCCGCGAAGAGGCCGCCGACAGCGTCATCATGGGCTGCACCGAGATCACCATGCTCATCGGCCAGCCGGATTTCGACATTCCGGTCTTCGACACGACGCGCATCCATGCCGAGGCGGCAGTGGAATTCACGCTCGGTTGATGCGCTTCCAGCCCTTTGTTCTGACGCAATTCCCAAGGGAAAGCGCTATGCGCTTTTCCCGGGAAAGCCGCTTCCCACTTTTCCTGGTATTGCTTTGAAAGTGCCGGGAGTCATCTGGCGCGGCGTTTTTCCTCCGCTAGAATGCCCGGAATTTCAAAGCAGGCATTTCGAGGGGACAGTATGGATTTTGCGCTTCCGTGGCCGACGAGCCAGGGCGAATGGCTGGCGTGGTCGAGCGCCCTATGCACCGTGCTGCTCGGGCTTTTGTTCTTTCTGGCACCTAGCCTCGCCTTCCGTGCCCTGCGCTTGCAAGTCAAGCCCGAGAAGGCTGCGGCGATCGCCGAGGGACGCGGCCGGATGTCGGGCTTCTATCTCGGCGTCGGCCTGTGCTGCATCCTCTTGGCGCAGCCGCTGATCTACATGGCGCTCGGATTCTCCTGGCTGTTCACCGCCTTCGGCCGGCTGCTGTCGATGATGTCGGATGGTGCCAACACGCCTTTCAATTGGGTTTCCATCGTGGTGGAATTGGTGCTGGCGGCATTGCCGCTCGCCTTCGCCTTCGGCTTTCTGCCTTGAATCGTTGGGTATTCCGCGATGGAAGGCGGGTGACTTTCGCCGGATGCGACAATAGTGCCTGAAAACCATGCGGGACGACGCATTGCGGTCTTAAAATGCCTGTGCTAGACGGCAATCGACTTTCGGCCGGGGATAGCGGAAGCCGCGCCTCCGTGCTCGAAAAAATGCAGTAAGGTCAAAGATTTAGCCAGAGTTTTTGCTCGCGCCAACAATCTGCGGCCTGTCAGACAAGAGAAAAGACGGTCCGTGGCTCAATCGTCATCGCCAATCTCAGGTGTCGCAGAACGCTATGCGGGTTCGCTGTTCGAACTCGCCCTGCAGGCAAATTCCGTGGCCAAGGTCGAAGCCGACCTCAACAGTTTCGAAGCCATGCTCGCGGGCAGCGCTGATCTTACCCGGCTGATCAACAGTCCGGTGTTCTCCAGCGAGGACCAGGCGAAGGCCATCGCGGCGATCGCCGACAAGGCCGGGATCGCCGGCCTCACCGGCAATTTCCTGCGCGTCGTCGCCCGCAACCGCCGGCTGTTCGCCATTCCCGGCATGATCAGGGCATTCCGCCAGATCGCCGCCGAACATCGTGGCGAAACCGCTGCTGAAGTGACGTCGGCGCATGAGCTGACCGCTGCCCAGCAGACCGAACTCAAGGCGGCGCTGAAGAGCGTTGCCGGCAAGGACGTGGCCATCTCCGTCACCGTCGATCCGTCGCTGCTCGGCGGGCTGGTGGTCAAGATGGGCTCGCGCCAGATCGATACGTCGCTCAAAACCAAACTCAATTCGCTCAAGCTTGCACTGAAAGAGGTCGGCTGATGGACATCCGCGCCGCGGAAATTTCCGCAATTCTGAAAGACCAGATCAAGAATTTCGGCAAGGAGGCCGAGGTCTCCGAAGTCGGACAGGTGCTGTCCGTCGGTGACGGTATCGCCCGCGTCTATGGCCTCGACAATGTCCAGGCCGGCGAGATGGTCGAATTCCCCGGCGGCATCCGCGGCATGGCGCTCAACCTCGAAGCCGACAATGTCGGCGTCGTCATCTTCGGCGCCGACCGCGACATCAAGGAAGGCGATATCGTCAAGCGCACCGGCGCCATCGTCGACGTCCCCGTTGGTCCGGGCCTGCTCGGCCGCGTCGTCGACGCGCTCGGCAATCCGATCGACGGCAAGGGTCCGATCAAGGCGACCGAACGCAAGCGCGTCGACGTCAAGGCGCCCGGCATCATTCCGCGCAAGTCGGTGAACGAGCCGATGTCGACCGGCCTCAAGGCCATCGATGCACTGATCCCGGTCGGCCGCGGCCAGCGCGAGCTGGTCATCGGCGATCGCCAGACCGGCAAGACCGCCATCATCCTCGACACGATGCTCAACCAGAAGTCGGTGCACGACAACGGCCCCGAGAAGGAAAAGCTCTACTGCGTCTACGTCGCCGTCGGCCAGAAGCGTTCGACCGTCGCGCAGTTCGTCAAGGTGCTGGAAGAGCGCGGCGCGCTCGAATATTCGATCATCGTCGCCGCCACCGCTTCCGATCCGGCACCGATGCAGTTCCTGGCGCCGTTCGCCGGCTGCACCATGGGTGAATATTTCCGCGACAACGGCATGCACGCGCTGATCAGCTATGACGATCTGTCGAAGCAGGCTGTCGCCTACCGCCAGATGTCGCTGCTGCTGCGCCGCCCGCCTGGCCGCGAAGCCTATCCGGGCGACGTCTTCTACCTGCACTCGCGCCTGCTCGAGCGCGCCGCCAAGCTCAACGACGATCTGGGCGGTGGTTCGTTGACCGCTCTGCCGATCATCGAGACGCAGGCCAACGACGTGTCGGCCTACATCCCGACCAACGTGATCTCGATCACCGACGGCCAGATCTTCCTCGAGACCAACCTGTTCTTCCAGGGCATCCGTCCCGCGGTGAACGTCGGCCTGTCAGTCAGCCGCGTCGGCTCGGCCGCGCAGATCAAGGCGATGAAGCAGGTTGCCGGCTCGATCAAGGGTGAGCTCGCGCAGTACCGCGAAATGGCGGCCTTCGCGCAGTTCGGTTCGGATCTCGATGCCGCCACGCAGCGCCTGCTCAACCGCGGATCGCGCCTGACCGAACTCCTGAAGCAGCCGCAGTTCTCGCCGCTGAAGACAGAAGAGCAGGTCGCGGTGATCTTCGCCGGCGTCAACGGCTACCTCGACAAGCTGCCGGTCAACCAGGTCGGCAAGTTCGAGCACGGCCTGCTCAGCCACATGCGTTCGGCCGGCAAGGACGTTCTCGAAGCCATCCGCAAGGAAAAGGCGCTGTCGGACGATCTGCGCGCCAAGCTGAAGGCCGAGATCGACGCTTTCGCCAAGACCTTCGCCTGAGCGAAGCGCAAGACGGGATCAGGTTTGAAGCATGCCTTCGT
The DNA here is from genome assembly GCF_001425625.1 of Mesorhizobium sp. Root102. GTDB lineage: Bacteria > Pseudomonadota > Alphaproteobacteria > Rhizobiales > Rhizobiaceae > Mesorhizobium. The sequence continues at coordinate 402,945 of NZ_LMCP01000012.1, forward strand.
TAAAAGACCTTCGTAACCGTATCGCCTCGGTCAAGGCGACGCAGAAGATCACCAAGGCGATGCAGATGGTCGCTGCGGCGAAGCTGCGCCGTGCGCAAGAGGCTGCGGAAGCGGCGCGCCCCTATTCGGAGCGCATGGGTTCCGTGCTGGCCAACATCACCCAGGCAATCGGCGGCGGCGGCGATGCCCCGGCGCTGATGACCGGCACCGGCAAGGATGACGTGCATCTGCTCGTCGTCTGCACCGCCGAGCGCGGCCTGTGCGGCGGCTTCAACTCGCAGATCGCCCGCCTTGCCCGCGACCACATCCGCAGGCTGCTGGCCGACGGCAAGCAGGTCAAGATCATCTGCGTCGGCAAGAAGGGTTTCGACATCCTGCGCCGCGACTATGCAGCGATGATCATCGACCGCGTCGATCTGCGCGAGGTCAAGACACTCGGCTTCGTCAATGCCGATGCGATCGCCAAGAAGGTCATCCACCTTTTCAACGAGGGCGGCTTCGACATCTGCACGCTGTTCTATTCGCAGTTCAAGTCGGTGATCAGCCAGATCCCGACCGCGCAGCAGATCATCCCGGCCGGCCTGGCTTCGGCTCCTGCCGAGGCGATCGAAGGCGGCAACGCCGTCTATGAATACGAACCGGAGCCGGGAGAAATCCTCTCCGATCTCATTCCGCGCAACATCTCCGTGCAGGTTTTCCGGGCGCTGCTCGAAAACGCGGCCGGCGAAATGGGCGCCAAGATGAGCGCCATGGACAATGCAACGCGCAACGCCGGCGAGATGATCAACAAGCTGTCGATCACCTACAACCGCCAGCGGCAGGCGCAGATCACCAAGGAACTTATCGAAATCATTTCGGGCGCCGAGGCGCTCTAGGCGCGGTTCGCGGGTTGTCGACCCGCGACCGGACCGCGTGAGAAACAAAGGACGAAAAAGGGTAAAGACGATGGCGAAAGCAGCGACCCCCCAGAAGGCAGCCCCCAAGGCCTCAGCCGCGAAGACCGCAACCCCCGTGAAAGCGGCGGCAAAGGCTCCAGCAGCAGCCGCGAAGGCGGCCCCGGCCAAGGCGGCAGCACCGGCGAAGGCCGCAGCTGCCAAGACATCGGCCGTGGCCAGCAAGGCAACCGGCGTTGTCGGCAAGGTTCGCCAGGTCATCGGCGCAGTCGTCGACGTGCAGTTCGGCGATCACCTGCCGGCGATCCTGAACGCGCTCGAGACGACCAATGTCGGCAACCGCCTGGTGCTCGAAGTTGCCCAGCATCTGGGTGAAAACACCGTGCGCTGCATCGCCATGGACTCGACCGAAGGTCTGGTTCGCGGCCAGGAAGTGCGGGACACCGGCGCGCCGATCACCGTGCCGGTCGGCCCGGGCATGCTCGGCCGCATCATCAACGTCATCGGCGAGCCGGTCGACGAAGAGGGCCCGGTCGACGCCACCGAAATGCGCTCCATCCACCAGCCGGCTCCGACCTATGTCGAGCAGTCGACGGAAGCACAGATCCTGATCACCGGCATCAAGGTGCTCGACCTTCTGGCTCCCTATGCCAAGGGTGGCAAGATCGGCCTGTTCGGCGGCGCCGGCGTTGGCAAGACCGTGCTGATCCAGGAACTGATCAACAACATCGCCAAGGCGCATGGCGGCTATTCGGTGTTCGCCGGCGTCGGCGAGCGCACCCGCGAAGGCAACGATCTCTATCACGAGTTCATCGAATCCGGCGTCAACAAGAAGGGCGGCGGCGAAGGCTCCAAGGCGGCACTCGTCTACGGCCAGATGAACGAGCCGCCGGGCGCGCGCGCCCGCGTCGGTCTGACCGGCCTGACGGTTGCCGAATATTTCCGCGACCAGGGCCAGGACGTGCTGTTCTTCGTCGACAACATCTTCCGCTTCACGCAGGCGGGTTCGGAAGTGTCGGCTCTGCTCGGCCGTATCCCGTCGGCCGTGGGCTATCAGCCGACGCTCGCCACCGACATGGGCGCGCTGCAGGAACGTATCACCACAACCACCAAGGGCTCGATCACGTCCGTGCAGGCCATCTACGTGCCCGCCGACGACTTGACCGATCCGGCGCCGGCGACCTCGTTCGCCCACCTTGACGCGACGACGACGCTCAACCGTGCCATTGCCGAAAAGGGCATTTACCCGGCCGTCGATCCGCTGGATTCGACCTCGCGCATGCTCGACCCGCTTGTCGTCGGCGACGAGCACTATGGCGTCGCGCGCCAGGTGCAGTCGATCCTCCAGCGCTACAAGTCGCTGCAGGACATCATCGCCATCCTGGGCATGGACGAGCTGTCGGAAGAGGACAAGCAGACCGTGGCCCGCGCCCGCAAGATCGAGCGCTTCCTGTCTCAGCCCTTCTTCGTCGCCGAAGTGTTCACCGGCGCGCCGGGCAAGCTGGTCGACCTCGCCGACACCATCAAGGGCTTCAAGGGCCTCTGCAACGGCGACTATGATCACCTTCCGGAAGCTGCCTTCTACATGGTCGGCGGCATCGACGAAGCGGTCGAGAAGGCACAGCGCCTGGCGGCCGAAGCGGCCTGATGAAAGATAGCGGACCCGAATACGCTCAAGGCGATCGGGTCCGGTTACTTCAGCTGAGCGATGAGTTCCTTTCGGATTTTCCAGAGGAAGACGTCGCAGAGCTGAACACTCTCATCGGTCGAGAGTGGACTGTGGAGGAATGGCACGAAAAACTCGGCCAGTTGGAGATTTCCAACTCTCTGAGCCAATCGGAAACCATACATTTTGTGTGGGTGCCGCCCGAGTGGGTTGAACGGATACGATCATGGCTGAAGCTTTCAAATTCGAACTGGTTTCTCCGGAGCGCCTGCTGGTTTCCGAGCAGGTCGAATCGGTCGTCATTCCAGGCGCCGAGGGCGAGATGACGGTGATGGCGCATCACGCCCCGGTCATGACCACGATCAAGCCGGGCGTCGTCACGGTGAAGACGGCTTCGGGCGGGGAAGAGCGCTACGTGGTGTTCGGCGGCTTTGCCGACATCGTTCCAGCCGGTTGCACGCTGCTGGCGGAATCGGCTGTTGCGGTGAAGGATGTCGACCGCGCGGATCTCGCGCGCCGCATCAAGGAAGCTAGGGAAGACGCCGTAGACGCCAAGGACGACCAGGCGCGCAGCAAGGCGGAACAGTTCCTTAGCCAGCTCACCACGCTGGAAGGCGCCATCCTGCCGGCTTAAGGTTCGCTTCCGATGATTTGATGAAAAAGCGGGGCCTTGCCTCGCTTTTTTGTTTAGATACGCAAGGTCGCGAAGGCAGCTGCCGGCCTACCACGGCGCAGCTGTTCGAGGTGGGCGGTCGTTAGGTCCATCAACTTTCCGCGCCCCGGCTCTCCCTTGGCGAAGCCAGCCAGATCAAAAACCGACTCTACTGTCTCTCCCGTTGGCAGGCCTCGGCCAAAAAGTGCCGCCAATGGTACATCGAGCGGATCGGCGAAATGACTTTCCGGCAAGGTCTTGCCGCGTGCCTCGCAGGCCGCGATCCAGGCGGCGATCACCAGCGTCAGGTGCTCGGGCCGGGTCCCGGCTTCGAGGCACTCCAAGGCGGAGGCTACAATGCGCTGTGGCAGTTTCTGACTGCCGTCATTGGCGATCTGTGCCGTGCGGTGGGCAAGCGCGGTATTCGAAAACCGCTCGGCCAGTTCAGCCGTATAGCTTGCCGTGTCGAGCCCGGCATTCCTGGGCAGTGTCGGGATGGCCTCGGCCCAGAGCGCATCGACAAAGGCTCGTATCGCCGGATCGGCGAAGGCGCGGTCGACGGTGACGTGACCGCCGAGCAGGCCGAGATAGGCGATGGCCGAATGCGCGCCGTTGAGCAGGCGCAGCTTCATGTCCTCGAAGGGGCGGACATCGCTGACCATGGTGACGCCGAATTGTTCCCAGGCTGGCCTGCCTTGTGGAAAATTGTCTTCGATCACCCACTGGCAGAACGGTTCGGTCATGACCGGCCAGGCGTCCTCGACGCCGAGTTCTTCTGCGATCCGCGACCGGTCGGTGTCGGTGGTTGCCGGCACGATGCGGTCGACCATGCTGGAGGGAAACGCGACCTGATGGGCTATGTGGCCGGCGATTCCAGCGTCGCTCTTCACGTCAAGCCTGGCGTCGCGCAATTCGGCGAATTCGGTCAGCAGGCGGTGCAGCGTGGCGCCGTTGGCCGGCAGGTTGTCGCAGCACAGCACGGTGAAGGGTGGCACGCCGGCGGCGCGTCGCCGGGCAAGCGACTCAGTCAGGAAACCATGCGCCGTCTTAGGCAATTCGGGGTTTGCCAGATCGTGGACGATGTCGGGATGGGCGACGTCCAGCCCGCCGCCCGCCGCCCTCAAATAGGCCTTCTCGGTGATGGTCAGCGTCACGATGCGGGAGCGAGGGTCGGTCAGCGCGGCCAGCACCGCGCTGGGGTCTTCCGGGGCCACCAGCATGGAGCCGATCGAGCCGATGACGCGAAGCTTCTCTTGGCCGCTGCTTCTGATCGCCAGCGTGTAGAGCCCATCCTGCGGCGTGAGCGCATCGCGCGTGTCGGCGCTGCGTAGCGAAACGCCTGTTATGCCCCAGCCGGTCTCTCCAGCCGCCAGGCAGTCGTCGACATAGGCGGCCTGATGGGCGCGATGGAACGCACCGACGCCGAGATGGACGATGCCCGGGACGACGCGGCTGCGATCATACGAAGGCGTTGCGATCGAAGCCGGCAATGCCCGCGCCGTTTTCCAGGAAAGGCGTTTGATCGTCGTGGTGGGGCTGGTCTGGACGGATGACATGAAATCGCCTCGGGGAGTGGTCGGCAAGCGGCGTAACATCCGATCTCATGCCACACAATGGCACGAAAAGTCATCATACAACAATCCAATTTTTGTATGTTGACATTATTTCTTGCCGACCCTACCGATAGCGGCCCTGGGAGGATCACCGTGGCACTGACCGATGCGGATTTGCTATTTCCCGCCGAGGCGCAGTCGCGCTCGATCGCCCGCGAACTCTATGCCGTGGTCAAGGATCTGCCTCTGGTCAGCCCGCATGGTCACACCGATCCGCGCTGGTATGCGCTGAACGAGCCCTTCCCGGATCCGGCGCAACTGCTCATCGTCCCGGACCACTACATCTTCCGCATGCTGTTCAGCCAAGGCGTCCGCCTCGAGGATCTCGGCGTGACGACGCTGGACGGCGCGCCTGTCGAGACCGACGGCAGGACGATCTGGCGGCGTTTTGCCGAACACTATTATCTGTTTCGGGGCACGCCGACCCGGCTGTGGTTCGATCATGTGCTCGCCGATCTGTTCGGCATCGACGATCCGCTGAACGCGGCGACCGCCGACCGCCATTACGACACCATCGCGACGCTGCTGCAGTGGGAGAATTTCCGTCCGCGTGCACTGTTCGAGCGCTTCAACATCGAGGTCATCGCGACGACGGAAGGCGCGCTCGACGATCTCCAATGGCACCAGATGATCCGCAACAGCGGCTGGCAGGGCCGCGTCGTCACCGCCTATCGGCCGGATGCCGTCGTCGATCCCGATTTCGAGGGTTTCTCGACCAATCTCGACCGGCTCGGCGAGATCACCGGCTGCGACACCGGCAACTGGGCCGGCTATCTCGATGCGCACCGCCGGCGGCGCGCCTTCTTCAAAAGCTTCGGCGCGACCTCGTCCGACCATGGCCATCCAACGGCCGAGACCGCCAATCTTTCGGATGCGGCGGCGCAAGAGCTGTTCAATCGTGTTCGCCGCGGTTCCGACGACGAGCGCGAACGAAAACTGTTTCGTGCCCAGATGCTGACCGAGATGGCCAAGATGAGCCTCGACGACGGGCTGGTGCTGCAGATCCATCCCGGCTCCTGGCGCAATCATTCGCCGGCTGTTTTCCAAAAGTTCGGCCGCGACAAGGGTTTCGATATCCCGACCCGGACGGACTATGTGACGGCGCTGAAGCCGCTGCTCGACTGTGTCGGGCTGGAGCGCGACCTCACGATTATTCTCTTCACGCTCGACGAAACCAGCTATGCGCGCGAGCTGGCGCCGCTGGCCGGCGTCTATCCGGCGCTGAAGCTCGGCCCGGCCTGGTGGTTCCACGACAGCCCGGAAGGCATGCGGCGCTTCCGCGAGATGACCACCGAGACGGCCGGCTTCTACAACACCGTCGGCTTCAACGACGATACCCGTGCCTTTCCATCGATCCCGGCGCGCCACGACGTGGCGCGGCGGGTCGACTGCGCGTTCCTCGCGCGTCTCGTTGCCGAACACAGGCTGCGCGAGGACGAGGCGCATGAGCTGGCGCGGGAGCTTGCCTACACGCTGGCGAAGAAGGCGTACCGGCTCTGAGCCGGGCGCTTTGGTTATAAAAGGGAGGAAGTCATGTTGCATTTCTCGAAATTGACGGCAGCCACGTTCGCTTTCGGCTCGCTGCTGATCGGCATAGCCAACGCCGAGACCGTGCTGCGGTCGTCGGATACCCATCCCGACGGCTATCCAACGGTCGAAGCGGTCAAATATATGGGCGACCTGATCAAGCAGCGCACCAATGGCCGCTATTCCGTCGAGGTCTATCATTCGGCGCAGCTCGGCGAGGAGAAGGACACGATCGAACAGACGCAGACCGGCGTCATCGATCTCAACCGCGTCTCGATGGGACCGTTCAACGGCATCGTGCCGGAGACGGCGGTTCCATCGCTACCCTACATCTTCCGCTCGGTCGAACACATGCGCCATGTGATGGATGGCCCGATCGGCGATCAGATCCTGAAGGCATTCGAAGCACATAACCTCGTCGGCCTCGCCTTCTATGATTCCGGCGCGCGCTCGTTCTACAACACCAAGATGGACATCACCTCGATGGCCGACATGAAGGGGATGAAGTTCCGCGTCATCCAGTCGGACGTTTTCGTCGACATGGTCAATGCGCTGGGCGCCAACGCCACGCCGATGGCCTATGGCGAGGTCTATTCGGCCTTGCAGACAGGCGTCATCGACGGCGCCGAGAACAACTGGCCGAGCTTCGAATCCGCCAAGCACTTCGAGGTCGCCAAGCACTACACGCTCGACCAGCACCAGATCGTGCCCGAGGTTCTCGTGATGTCGAAGGCGAGCTGGGACAAGCTCTCGCCGGAAGACCAGGCGATCGTCCGGCAAGCGGCCAAGGACAGCGTCGTCAAGATGCGCGAACTGTGGGACGCGCAAGAGAAGAAGTCGCGCGACATCGTCGAGAAAGCCGGCGTCAAGGTCAGCGAGATCGACAAGCAGCCACTGATCGATGCGATGAAGCCGGTCTACGACAAGTATCTGTCGACGCCCGAACTCAAGGATCTCGCCGCACGCATCCAGGCGACCAAGTAATCCGTTCGCGGCAATGGTGGCGCGATCTTCCGCGCCACCATCCAGGGGAGGCGCGCATATGAAACCATTCTGGCTGGCGATAGAACGGCTGCTGTCACGGCTGGCGAGGCTTGCGCTGTGGGTCAGCGGCATCGGGCTGACCCTGATGACTGCGATCATCTTCTGGCAGGTGTTCTCGCGCTATGTGCTCAACAGCTCGCCAAGCTGGACGGAACCCTTCTCGGTGCTTTTGATGGGCTGGTTCATCTTCCTGGGTGCCGCGGTCGGTGTCCGCGAGCGCACGCATCTGGGCTTCGATGTGCTGCTCTATTTCCTGCCGTCCGCCGCCAAGGCGGTGCTGCGCAGCATTTCGGATGTCGTCGTGCTCGCCTTCGGTGCCGGCATGATCGTCTACGGCGTCCAGCTTACCAGGCTGACCTGGAACACGGTGATGCCGTCTCTGGCTTTCCCCGGCGGCGTCAGCTTCCTGCCGGTCATCCTGGGCGGCGCGCTTGTCTGCCTGTTTTCTCTGGAGCGGCTGGCCGGGCGATTTGCCGGACTGCCGGTCGACGCCGATCAGTACGCCACGGGCGAGGAAGATCTGTAATGGCCCTGACGGTTCTGTTCGGTACCTTCGTCTTCCTGCTGATCATCGGCACGCCGATCGCGTTCTGCCTCGGCGTCGCCAGCTTCGCGACGGTCCTGGTGCTGGGCCTGCCGCCGCTTGTAGTGTTCCAGCGTCTCAACTCCGGCGTCAGCGTGTTCTCACTGATGGCCATCCCGTTTTTCATCTTCGCCGGCGACCTGATGGTGCGCGGTGGCATTGCCGCCCGTCTGGTGGCGCTGGCCGGTTCGCTGGTCGGTCATCTGCGCGGCGGGCTGGGGCAGGTCAACATCGCCGCCTCGACACTGTTCGGCGGCATTTCCGGCTCGGCGGTGGCCGACGCCTCGGCGGTCGGCGGGCTGATGATCCCGCAGATGAAGGCGCGCGGCTATGGCATAGACTATGCCGTCAACATCACTTCGGTCGGCGCCATCATTGCGCTGCTGATACCGCCTTCGCACAACATGATCATCTATTCGATCTCGGCGGGTGGGCGGATTTCGATCGCCGACCTGTTCACCGCCGGCATCATACCAGGCCTGCTATTGGCGCTGTCTCTCATGATCACGGCCTATTGGGTCGCCAGCCGCCGCGGCTATCCGACCGAGCCCTTCGCCGGCTTCGGCCGGGCGCTGCAATTGCTTGTTGCTGCCATTCCCGGCCTGATCCTGATCGGCATCATCTTCGGCGGCGTCCGCTCAGGCGTCTTCACCGCCACCGAAAGCTCCTGCATCGCCATCGTCTATGCCTTCCTGGTGACGCTGCTGGTCTATCGTTCGATGAGCTGGAACGACTTCGTCACCGCCACCACCGCTGCGGTGCGCACGACCGCAATGGTGCTGATGATCATCGGCTGCGCCGCCGCCTTTGGCTGGCTCCTCGCCTATCTCAGGGTCCCGGCCGCGCTGGTCGCCTTTCTGCAGTCCGTGTCCGACAACAGGCTGGTGATCCTGCTGTTGATCAACATTGTCCTGCTCATCCTCGGCACGTTCATGGACATGTCGCCGTTGATCATCATCACGACGCCGATCTTCCTGCCTGTGGTCATGGCCTATGGCGTCGATCCAGTGCATTTCGGTGTGATCCTCATTCTCAATCTCGGCATTGGCCTGTGCACACCACCGGTGGGGGCCGTGCTGTTCGTCAGCTGCGCCATAGGCCGCATCCCGATCTGGACGGCGATGCGTTCGATCTGGCCATTCTATGGCGCCGCATTCGTCGTGCTGATGCTTGTCACCTACGTGCCGGAGATTTCATTGTGGCTGCCGCGCCTGTTCCACTAGAGCAGTTCGCGCAAGCGGCGAACTGCTCTAATCCTTTGTTTTGACGCAATTCCGGACGGAAAACCGTTTCACACTTTTCCTGGAATTGCTTTAGGAGACCATCACGTGTCCGCTGCATCAACGGACCTCAGGGTCGAAAGAAAACCCAAGCTGTCGGAAACCGTGGTCGCGGCGATCCGCAAGCAGCTGCAGGCGGGCGAGATCCTGCCCGGCCACAAATTGCCGACCGAAGGCCAGTTGACCGAAACTTTCGGCGTCAGCCGCACCGTCATCCGCGAGGCGCTGGCCAAGCTTGCCGCCGACGGTCAGGTCGAGCCGCGCCAGGGCGCCGGCGTCTTCGTCACCGAGCACATCTCGACGATGTTCGGCGCGCTGGCCGCCGACATTGGCAGCAAGGATTCGATCGCGCTCAACGTGCTCGAGGTGCGCCTGGCGATCGAGATCGAATCGGCCGGGCTCGCCGCCATCCGCCGCAATGCCGCGCAGGAGGCGGCAATCCAGGAAGCCTTCTTCGAGTTCGAACGGCTGCTGCTTGCCAGCGAGCCGACCGGTCCGGCCGACCTTGCCTTCCATCGCGCGATCGCCAGCGCCACCAACAACCCGTTCTATGTCGAGATGCTCGACGTGCTCGGCCGGCGCGCCATTCCGTGCGACGTGACCTCGCCCTGGTCGACCGAGCTGGTGCAATCCGACAGCTATCAGCGCGGGCTGCAGCGCGAGCATCTGGTGATCCTCAACGCCATTATCTCTGGCGATGCCGAGGCCGCGCGCGAGGCGATGCGTGCACATCTCACCGCCAGCCAGCAGCGTTACCGTGAGCGCCTGCATGCGCGTCAGGCTTTTTATGCCAGTTCGGTCAAAGCCGCGGCCAGCGGATGACCCATTTGAAGTCAGGACAGCCATGAGCCAGAATCATACCGACTATACATCGCGCTTTGCCATCGACCCGGTCGCCGCCGCGGCGATGGGAACAGATGAACTGCGTCACAACTTCCACATTGACGACCTGTTCCAGCCGGGCCGCATCAGCCTGACCTACACCCATTACGACCGCATGATCGTCGGCGGCGCCATGCCGACCGACGCGCCACTGCCGCTGGAAGCGATCAAGCCGACCGGGACCAAAGGTTTTCTCGACCGCCGCGAGATGATCGCCGTCAACATCGGTGGCGCGGGCGTCATCAAGGCCGGGGGCCAGTCCTTCGAATTGCAGGCGCGCGACATGCTCTATCTCGGCATGGGCACCACCGACGTGTCCTTCGCCACGGCGGACAAGGGCGCGCCGGCGAAGTTCTATCTGCTCAGCGCGCCGGCGCATCAGGCCTGGCTCAGCCGGCTGATCCGCATCGGCGATGCCAAGCGCCTCGATCTCGGCAGCAAGGACACCTGCAACGAGCGTTCGATCTTCCAGTTCATCCATGCCGAGGGCGTGAAGACCTGCCAGCTGGTGGTCGGCATGACGCAGCTGGCGCCGGGCTCGGTGTGGAACACCATGCCGTGCCATGTGCACGACCGGCGCATGGAGGCCTATCTCTATTTCGACCTGGCCGAGACGGCACGCGTCTTCCACTTCATGGGCGAGCCGGACGAAACGCGCCATATCGTGATGGGCAATGAGGAGGCGGTGCTGTCGCCGGGATGGTCGATCCATTCGGGCGCCGGCACGTCGAACTATGCTTTCATCTGGGCGATGGCCGGCGACAATGTCGATTATACCGATGTCGATCCGGTGGCCTTGGACGAATTGCGGTGAGCGATCTCTCCGCCTTCAGCCTCGCCGGGAAGCGTATCCTGGTGACCGGCGCCAACACCGGTATCGGCCAGGGCATTGCGGTCTCGGTCGCACGCGCCGGCGGTGCGGTGATCGGTGTCGGCCGCTCGTCGATGGACGACACGGCTGACAAGGTTGCCGCAGTGGGCGGGCAATTCGAGGCGGTGAGTGCCGACCTTGCCGACACGTCGGCCGCCGGTCCGTTGCTCGGCCGGATCTGGGACGAAAGCGGGCCGCTCGACGGGCTGGTCAACAATGCCGGCATCATCCGGCGCGCCGATGCCGTCGATCTCAGCGAGGCCGATTGGGACGACGTCATGGACGTCAATTTGAAGACGATTTTCCGGCTCTGCCAATCCTTCGCCAGGCGGACGCTTGCCGGCGGACGCCAGGGCAAGATTGTCAACATCGCTTCGGTGCTGAGCTTCCAGGGCGGCATCCGTGTTGCGTCCTACACTGCCTCGAAGCATGGCGTGCTCGGCATCACCCGGTTGCTCGCCTGCGAATGGGCGGCAAAGGGCATCAACGTCAACGCCATCGCGCCGGGCTATATCGAGACCAACAACACGCAGGCGTTGCGTGCCGATCCCGACCGCAGTGCGGCCATTCTGGCGCGCATCCCGGCCGGCCGCTGGGGCGAGGCGGGCGACATTGGCGACGCCGCCGTCTTCCTGCTAGCGCCGGCGTCGAACTACATGCATGGCGCGGTGGTGCCGGTGGATGGCGGCTGGCTGGCGCGATGAGGAGATGACGATGACCGCAAAGATTTTCGCGCATGCCGGCGAAGGCGCGTGGACGACGACGCCGGATGGCAACAGGCGACGCGTTCTCCTGCACACCGATGAATTGATGTTGGTCGAATTCGGCTTCGACGAGGGGGGCGTCGGAGCCCTGCATTCGCACCCGCATGTCCAGGCGAGCTACGTCGCCGAAGGCCGCTTCGAGGTGACCATCGACGGCCGGACCGAAACCATCGAAGCCGGCGGCAGCTTCATCGTGCCGTCCGGTCTGGTGCACGGCGTCAAGGCGCTGGAAGCGGGGCGGCTGGTCGACAGCTTCACGCCGCACCGGGCCGATTTCCTCGCCTAGCCAAGGGTAGGGGATCGAGGGAAAACCCGCGCCCCAAAAGAGACGCGGGTTGTTGCCTGGGCGCTTATGGCGCCGCGGTACGCAAGACATGACCGCAGGATGTGAAGCCTGCCGCATCATGGTGAACATAGGCTTAATGCGCCGTACAGCCGAGGGCTGTCCTCTGTCAGGTGATGTGCCGGAGCAGGCTGAAAAGCCGCTCGAATGTCTTGCCGTAGGGCGGACGCAACATGGCTCCCGCGCTCAGCCGCGACTGCAGGAAAACCGGCTTCTCCTTGCTGAAGGTGCGAAAGCCCCATTCGCCGTGATAGGCGCCCATGCCGCTGGCGCCAACACCGCCGAAGGGCTGGTTCTCCTGCACCAGATGCAGCATGCAGTCGTTGATGGTGACACCGCCAGCGACGGTCTCGCGCAGGATGCGCTGACGATTGCCGCTGTCGCGGCCGAACCAGTAGAGCGCCAGCGGCCGATCCGCCCCGTTGACATGGGCGATCGCCTTGTCGATCCCGGCATATTCGACGATCGGCAGCACCGGCCCGAAAATCTCTTCGCGCATCAGCCGCAGGTTTGCGCTGGCATTGCGGACCAGCGTCGGCAGCAATTTCCGGCTGGTGGCGCTGAGTTGCTCGCCGGCCGGGTTGATCTCGGTGATATCGGCGCCGGCATCACGCGACTCGATGATCATGTCGCGCAGGCGTTGGTAATGCCGGTCGCTGATGATGGCGGTATAATCGGGGTTGTCGCGCAAGGTCGGGTAGAGCTTCGCGATCGCCGTTGCGAGCTTGGCTGCGACCGTGCCTGCCTGTCCCTTCGGCACCAGCAGATAATCCGGCGCGATGCAGGTCTGCCCGGCATTCAACAGCTTGCCATAGGCAATGCTGGATACCGCCGCATCGAGGTCGCATGACGGATCGAAGATTGCCGGCGACTTGCCGCCGAGTTCCAGCGTGACCGGGGTCAGGTTGGCGGCCGCCGCGATCGCGACCTGGCGGCCCACCGCCGTTGAGCCGGTGAAGAGCAGGTGGTCGAAAGGCATCGATACGAACGCCTTTCCCATCTCCGCATCGCCGGTGATGACGCTTAGCTCATCAGGTGAGAAATGCTCGGCAACGAGTTTGGCCAGCAGCGCCGAAAATGCCGGCGTCAGCTCGGAAGGTTTTATGAGCACGCGGTTGCCTGCGGCAAGGGCTGCAGTCACCGGCGCGACAGCGAGCTGGAAAGGATAATTCCAGGGCGACACGATGCCGACGACGCCGAGCGGCTGTGGAATGAGGCGATTTCGGCCCGGCAAGAACGGCATGGTGGTGGCGACACGGCGCTCCCGCATCCAGCCCCTGAGATGGGACAGCGCGTGGCGGATGCCGGCGCGCACGACAAACAGTTCCGCAAGCCGCGTCTCGTGTGCCGAGCGGCCGCCAAAGTCGGCGTCGATCTCCGTGCAGATGTCGGCCTCGTGCCGCTCGGTCAGCGCCAGCAGGCGCTTCAGGCGGTCCTTGCGGATGGCAATGTCTGGGAAAGGCTGCGCCTCGAAGGCGGCGCGTTGCAGCCGGAGCCGCTCGCCGAGAACGTCCTGTCTGGTCTGCAGCATCGCGCCCTCCCTGGCTTGTCGGGCCGAGCTTACATCGTGGTGTGTGAGGGAATCCAGCGGGGGTGCGGGTGTCCCCGGGGAAGGCGCAGGCTGCGAACGACCTGTTCCTGTTGTGGCGTGATGACAGCTGCGCTAAGGCAAGGTGCCCACGCAGAGAGTCGTTTTGACCGGTTTCCACATCCTCTCCAATCCACGATATTCCAGTCCGGTGTCCGCCTGATGCCGGCACAGGCAGCGAGCGTTCGGGCGGGGGATCCCAAGCGGCGCGTCCTGAAGGACGTGTTCGGCTTCGATGATTTTCGCCCCGGCCAGGCCGATGTCATGGACGCGCTGCTGGCCGGGCGTCATGTGCTGGCCGTCATGCCGACGGGTGCGGGCAAATCGCTTTGCTACCAGGTTCCGGCGCTGGTTCTGGGCGGGCTGACCATAGTCGTGTCGCCGCTGGTCGCGCTGATGCAGGATCAGGTCGCCGCCTTGCGTCTTGCCGGCGTCGCCGCAGACACGATCAATTCCTCGATCGACCGCGATGCCAATATCGCCGCATGGCGGCGCGTTGCTTCGGGCCAGACGCGCCTGCTCTATCTCGCGCCGGAGCGGCTGATGACCGAGCGGATGCTCGATGCACTGGCCCGGCTCGAGATCAGCCTGATCGCTGTCGACGAGGCGCATTGCATTTCCCAGTGGGGCCCGGCGTTCCGGCGCGAATACGAGGACCTGTCGCGGCTGCGCGGTATTTTCCCAAACGTGCCGATCATCGCGTTGACGGCGACGGCGGACGAGAGCACGCGCACGGACATCGAAGCCCGGCTGTTCGCCGAGCGTGTCGAAACGCTGGTGCTGGGCTTCGACCGGCCGAACATCAAGCTTGCCATCGAGGCCAAGCAGGACAGCAAACGGCAATTGCTGCGCTTCGTCGAGCGCCATCCCGGCCGCAGCGGCATCGTCTACTGCCTATCGCGCAAGAAGACGGAGGAGATGGCGGCGTTCCTCGAGAGGAACGGCGTCACCGCGCTCGCCTATCATGCCGGCATGAGCAAGGAGGCGCGTGACGCCAACCAGAACAGTTTCATGACCCTGTCTGGTGTCGTCATGGTGGCGACCATCGCCTTCGGCATGGGCATCGACAAGCCTGACGTTGCCTATGTCTTCCACACCGACATGCCGGGCAGCCTGGAGGCCTACTACCAGGAGATCGGCCGCGCCGGCCGCGATGGGCGGGACGCTGAGGCGCATATGCTGTTCGGCCTTGGCGATATCCGCATGCGGCGGATGTTCATCGACGACGAGGACGCGCCGGCCGAGCACAAGAGGCGCTCGCATGGCCGGCTCGACACGCTGATCGGCTATTGCGAGACGGCGCAGTGCCGCCGCCAGGTGCTGCTCGGCTATTTCGGCGAGGAAGCGCAGCCCTGCGGCAATTGCGACACCTGCCTCGACCAGGCGCCGCGCGCTGACGGCGGAGCGGAGGCGCGGATCATCCTGGCGGCCATCGCGCAGAGCGGCGAGCGTTTCGGTGCCGGCCATGTCATCGACATTCTGCTCGGCCATGAAACCGAGAAGATCCTCGCCAGGAGCCATCAGAGGCTCGCCAGCTTCGGCAGCGGACTGGCGCACAAGAAGGATTTCTGGCTGTCGCTGATCCGGCAACTCGTCGTAGGCGGGTTTCTGATGCCGGATCCGGCCGGCCATGGCGGCCTCGCCATCGCCGAAAAAGGCCATGCGCTTGGCCGTGGCGAGATGCCGTTCCACTATCGGGTCGAGGTGCGCAGCCGCGCCTTGCGCGGCAAGACGCGTTCCGGGCAGGATCTCGGGCAGGCTGATGTGGACACCGGGCTGCTGGCCGCGCTCAAGGCGCTGAGGCTGCGCCTCGCCAAGGAACGCCAGGTGCCGGCCTATGTGGTGTTTTCCGATCGCACGCTGATCGATATGGCCGAGCGCTGCCCGCATGACCTCGACGCCTTCGCCGAAGTGAATGGCGTTGGCGCTGCCAAGCTCAAGGAATTCGGCCAGGTTTTTCTCGCCGCAATCGCCGCGCACCAGTCGGGTGGCTCTGCCTAAAGTCAGGCCATGGAGATCGGCCCGGATCGGGCACGGCTGGTCATTTGTCCCGGTAAAGGATCAGCCCGGCGTGGTGCAGCCTCCCTCAAGCGTTCCCGCGCGGCTAGCCGGCCAACGCGGTCCAATTGCGTTGCGGAGGCCGCTTGCGAGGCGCCCTCGCTGCAGAACCAGCACTCGCGTTTCAACAAATTGATCAGAGATTGACACTGCAGTCCAACAACGCCACGACTTGGAGGGCTAAGAGACCACCGATCACTGCAATGGCCGCAACAATCTTCACCCGGTAAAACAAGCTACCGGAACGACGGCTTCCGCCGTACTTTCGGCGATCGTATCGATTGTCGACGTGGTCGATCTCGCTCACGCCTTTTCTCCCCTTGCAGAGAATACCTAAACCCTGACATGCCTTCTACGACTTCCGGTCTCGATATTGAGGGAACTCAGATCGGCGTCGGATTGACGCCGGCGGCCCTTAGCCGAGCCCCAAGTTGGGTCCGGGTAGTACAGGCGGACTTGTTGCCGGCAATGCACTGATTGTTGGCCGACGACCAATCCAGCAGGGCGGTATTTATCCAGCTACCAGGTGCGCGCTGCTGGCCAAAGCCACCGGCAGGCGTGGCCGGGTTGGGTTATGCTCTTGCGGGGCGCTGCAGTGCCTGGCGCGGGCCAGGGCCTCGGGGCAACCTTGAGGGGGCGGAGGATGCATGCCCGTGGTATGTGTTACTGGCGGCGCCTATGACGTCGTCATCGGCGCTCGCAATCCGCCACAACGCACGCTCTGGGACGGGACGCTAGCCAAGGCGCCGGTTAGCCTGCCCCACAATGGGTCATTTGCCGCTGGCATCACAATTGCAACGTCGGCAATGCCGGGTGCTGGGACCATGGGACCCGGCATGGGGCGGTGGGGCCCTCGCCGCTTCGCAAATGGAGCGGCGAGGTTTTTTATTCAGCTATCAGCCTTGAATGCTCGGGGCTCGCTGTTCTAATGCGGCAACGGCGGCGGCCTCAATAAAGCGGCTTCAACGGGTGTGGCAAGTTGTCGTTCGGCTCATTTGCCAGAACGACCAGATCACACCATGGCACAACGCTCACGGCTGTTCGCCGAAGCGGGCTTCCGTCGACTGTGGGTGGTTTTCCTGATGCACAGCCTGCGTTAGAATGTCACGATTACCAAATCGGAGCCCCGTCGTGGCGAAGGCCAACAAACGCCTATTCGACGTGAACGTCTTCCTCAATACCGTGGACGGCGGACGGACCGTAGCGGCGTATCGCAAGAATGAGACTGTCTATTCGCAGGGCGACCCGGCGGATTCCGTCTTCTACATCCAGAAGGGCAAGGTCAAGGTCTGCATCCTATCGGAGCAGGGCAAGGAAGCAATCGTCGCTCTCCACGACAGCGGGGACTTCTTCGGCGAAGGCTGCTTGTCCGGCCAGCCCCTACGCCTTGCCTCGGTCTCTGCGATGGTGGACAGCGTCATTATGCGGCTTGATAAAGCATCGATCTCGCGGGTGCTCAAAGAGGAGCCGCAGTTCTCAGAGGTATTCATGTCATACTTGCTGGCCAGGAACGCCCGCGTCGAAGAGGATTTGGTGGACCAGCTTTTCAATTCGAGCGAGAAGCGCCTGGCGAGGTTGCTCCTGCTGATGGCAAATTTTGGCAAGGAGGGAGCCCCGCAGCCCGTCATTGCGAAGATAAGCCAGGAGACGCTGGCTGAGATGGTCGGCACCACGAGGTCGCGCGTTAGCACCTTCATGAACAAGTTCCGCAAGCTCGGGTTCATTAAGTACAACGGAGATTTGGAGGTTCACAACTCTCTGCTGAATGTGGTCCTCCACGACAATCCTCACCTCAGGGGCAGGGACCTTTGAGGAACCTGTTCTGTATGGAACAGCCAAGCCACTTGCACTCGTGCTATGTTTTAATGTCGGTCTAGACCCCCCAGACCGGCCCTACAACCGTAAGACCATCTCGGTACGGCAACTGCACGACTGCCTGCAGAGTCCCAGTTGTGTGCGTCAGCAAGATGGCGCGGCGGTTGTCGGCGACTCGGCGCGTCCGTCCCAGCCCCCCAACTCCCCAAGCGGACGCGCCGGCATCCCTTTGCCTCCGTCGGGGCCAATGCGGAAAAGTCCTATTTTCAGGCGAGGCGCAGAGTTCCTATTGAGCCCACGAATGGGGTCAGGTCAGGCCGTGTCACGGAGCGCTCCCTTCCTACGCGCTTCCAGAGGTGAGCGGAAGCTATGCTCCAACTGTGCCCTCCACCACCCATGCCGCCTTTCCAACCGCCGCTGGAAGGCTCGTTGCCACGGTCGCTCTTGCCGCGTGCGCCCGAAGCCGATGGCCTGGTCGGACCTTGTTGCGGGATCATGAGGTCGGACGGGATCGGCGCAAGGTCGAGGGCCTCGCGGATGAAGTTGCGCAGCGAGACAACGAGATCGTGCGTGTGCACGGGATGCCCGGCCACCAGCTCCCGGATGGCGGTTCGGCCAGCCGGACTGGCATGAAGCGCCGCTACAGATGGCCCGGGACGAAACCCGTTTGCGAAACGTTCATGGAACAGGCAGCGCAAGACCTGGCGTTCCAACACCGGCGTCAGTGAGCAAAAACTGCTCCGGCAGCGGAGCGAAGCCGCGCATGACCCCATGGAGACCGGAAATGTCCGCGAACGCCTATATCAACCGGATCGCGACAGCGGTCCCGGAACATGAGGTTCATCAATTCTATCTGCGGTTCGCGGCTTCCATGCTCGCTGCCAGCCACCGGAGGATTTTCGAACGCATGGCCGGCCTTGCCGACATCGAGAGCCGCTATTCCTGTTTCGCACCCGCCCTGGATCCCGAGGGGCCGTCCGTCGATCTTCAGGGAAGCTTCATCCGCGGCGCGTTTCCCGGAACGGCCGCGAGAATGACGATGTTTTGCGAAGCCGCCCCTGTACTGGCACAAAAAGGCGTCGACGGATTGCGGCTTGGCGACGAAGCGACACGCATTACCCATCTCATCGTTGCCACCTGCACAGGGTTTTCCGCGCCAGGTATCGATCTGGACCTGGTTCGGCGCTGCGGCCTGTCGGACAGGGTCGAACGCACGATGATCGGGTTCATGGGCTGCTACGCGGCGATCAACGCGCTCAAGCTTGCCCGCCACATCGTTCGATCCGACCCGAAGGCAAGGGTCCTGGTTGTCAACATCGAAGTCTGCACCTTGCATCTCCGGGAAACCACCGAGCTGGAAAAGCTGCTGTCTTTCTGCCTCTGGGGCGATGGGTGCGCTGCCGCACTTGTCACCGCCGAGCCGCCCGGCATCGAGCTTGAGAGCTTCCACTGCGCTGTCGCGGATGAGCGGCGCGGCCTGATGAGCTGGGACGTTGGCGACCACGGCTTTAACATGGTTCTCTCCGGCCAGGTACCGGCGGCGGTTCATGAAACCTTGCGGAGCAACCTGGACGCTATCCTCCACGACCGGCCAACCGAAGCGATCGATCTCTGGGCCGTACACCCCGGCGGACGTTCGGTTCTCGACGCCGTCGAAAGGGCGCTGAACCTTGCGCCCGCTGCACTCGCGCCGTCGCGCGAGGTGCTGCGTCGATACGGCAACATGTCGTCGGCCACCGTCATGTTCGTGCTGGAAAAGATGCTGAAGGCGCCAGCGGGTCTGCTCGGCTGCGGTATGTCGTTCGGACCTGGATTGACGGCCGAAACCATGCTTTTCCGAACCGTGTCATGAAGGCGCTCAGCCACCGCAGCCTCGTCCCGGAAATCCTCGACGGGCTTGCGGCCGACGATCCGCGCGCGCTCACTTCGCGCCGAGACCTCCGCCACATCAACGTGCTGATGTTCCAGGCGCGGATCATGGCATCATTGCTGCGAAAATTCGTGCCGAGGCCGCCACGCCGCATTCTGGAGATCGGAGCCGGCGACGGCACCTTCATGCTCGCCGTGGCGCGGCGCATCGCCAAGCATTGGCCTCAGGTCGAGCTGACGCTGCTCGATCGCACAGGCCTTGTCACCGCTGCGCTGTCCGCCGATTTCGGTAGGCTGGGATGGCAGATCGAGACCATCACCTGCGACGTCTTCGATTGGGCGGAAAGGGCCGAGGGCAGGCACTTCGATGCAATCACCGTCAATCTGTTCCTGCATCATTTCCGCGATGCCCAACTGGTGCATCTGTTTTCGTTGCTGGCGCCGAAAGCCCCGTTGCTCCTGGCGACCGAACCGCTGAGGGCGATGCCGGCACTGGCCGCGACCCGACTTCTGCCGGTGATCGGCGCCAACGACGTTACCCGACATGATGCGGCGCAGAGCGTGCGCGCCGGCTTTCGCGACAGCGAGCTTTCCGTTCTCTGGCTTGCGGCGAATGGCAGGCCGCTCGAGGAGCGGCGTGCCGGTCTCTTTTCCCACATCTTCGTCGGCGCCAGCGCCGACGGCGGTCGTGACTCATGAGGCGATTGTCCACCCACGATGCGGTCATCATAGGGGCCGGCCCGGCCGGTTCGTCCGCCGCGCTGACGCTGGCCCGGCGTGGATGGGCCGTGGCGATCGTGGAAAAGAGTGCATTCCCGCGCCGCAAAGTCTGCGGGGAATACGTCTCGGCCAGCAACATCGCGCTGCTCGACCATCTGGAGATCGGCGATGCCTGGCGCGCAAATGCCGGTCCCGAAATCCGCCGCGTCGGCTTCTTCTCCGGTGAGACCTGCGTCGAGGCGCCGATGCCGGGCGCAAAATATGGGCCTCCCGCAAAAGACGGCTTCGGCCGGGCGCTGGGCCGTGACGTTCTCGACGCTCTGCTCTTGCAGGCGGCGCGGTCGGCAGGCGTCGAGATCTTCCAGCCTTGCCGGGCGGTCGCCATCGACCGGGATGGAGATATGCAAAGCGTGCACATTCAGGCGAGGGACGACAATTCCGCCGATGAGACGACCTTGCGTGCGCCGGTGATCGTCGCCGCGCACGGTTCCTGGGAACCGGGACCGCTGCCAAGCCAGATCGAAAAGACCAACCGCCCGTGGGACCTGCTCGGTTTCAAGGCGCATTTCACCGGGTCGTCGCTCGTGCCCGATCTGATGCCGCTGCTGGCGTTTCCCGGCGGCTATGGCGGCATGGTCCTGGCCGATCATGGCCGGCTGTCGATCTCATGCTGCATACGTCGCGACATGCTCGCGCGGCTGCGCGGGAACCATGGCTCCAGCCGGGATGGCCCCAAACAGGATGGCCAAGCGTCGGCCGCCGACGCGGTGCTTCGCCATCTCATGGCTTCTTGCCGGGGCGTGAGCGACGCTCTGGATGGAGCCCGCCGCGACGGTCCGTGGCTTGCAGCCGGCCCGATCCGGCCTGGCATTCGCGCCTGCTATGAAGAGGATATCTTCCGCGTCGGCAATGCCGCCGGGGAGTCTCATCCGATTATCGCCGAAGGGATCTCGATGGCGCTCCAGTCCGGTTGGCTGCTAGCCACGGAACTTGCGGGTGCGCCAAGCGGCCGAGCGGGGCGTGAAGCTGCCGGTAGACGCTATCAAGCCGCCTGGCGAAAACTGTTTTCGATGCGGGTCTACGCAGCTGCAGCCATCGCCCGAATGGCCATCGGCCCCGGCGGCGCGGCACTGATGGGGGCGGCTGTTCGGATTTTCCCGAAATCGCTGACACTGGGTGCGCATATCAGCGGCAAGACGAGGCCGATCACCGGCCTTACATAGTGCGGCGCTCGTCTTCGCCCGCAGAAAGACCAAATAACCAAATTAAATCAACTATTTATGGCGGAGAGGGAGGGATTCGAACCCCCGATGGGCTTGCACCCATGCCGCATTTCGAGTGCGGTGCATTCGACCACTCTGCCACCTCTCCGCGGTCATGGTCGGCCGTTGCCGGCGCGGCGCACTAGATAACGGCTGAACGGGCAGGTTACAAGGCCAAATCCGTGAGTTATTTGGCCTGCCCGGCAAGCGGCGGATTCATGGCGGGTCTGGTGCAGGCAGACGCAGGCAAATTGCCGACCGGTCACGCATCGTCGTGCCAGAAGGCGGCAATGCTCCGGGCATGTCGACACGGCTGGGCCGTGCCCGGCAATGACAGTCTCGGCAATGGCGCGGCTGTTTGCCTTGACTCGCATCCAACCTTCGGCTAGGGACAGCGCGCAATCGGCGTGGAGGGTTCTTCCGCGCCGCTTGTTTTTTGAACCCGCAGACTGACAAAAAGACGGCTGAACCGCCAGAGGCGGTTCATCAAGGCCGACCGAACAGCGAAAGGCAAAAAATGTTCGCAGTCATTAAAACGGGTGGCAAGCAGTATCGCGTTGCCGCCAACGATCTCCTGAAGATCGAAAAAGTCGAAGCCAATGTCGGCGATATGGTCGAGATCGGCCATGTTCTCGCGCATGGCGAGGGCGAGAATGTCACGTTCGGCGCGCCGTTCGTCGACGGCGCGGTGGTCACCGCCGAAGTCGTCGAGCAGGGCAAGAACCGCACCGTCATCGCCTTCAAGAAGCGCCGTCGGCAGAATTCGCGCCGCAAGATCGGCCATCGCCAGCTTTTGACCACCGTGCGGATCTCCGAGATCCTGCTGGGGGGCGCCAAGCCGACAAAGACGGCAGCGGTCAAGGCACCTAAGAAGGAAGCCAAGGCGGAGGCCGCCACCGAAGCGAAGGCGGAAGCCGCGCCGAAGAAGGAGCCCAAGGCCAAGGCAGCCGAGACAAAGGCAGCCGAGACCGCGGCAGCGCCGCTGTTCAAGGCGCCCAAGGGCGAGCCAGACGACCTGACCGTAATCAAGGGCATCGGCCCGGTCGCAGCCAAGGATCTCAACGAGCAGGGCATCATCACCTTCGCCCAGCTCGCCAAGCTGACCGACAAGGATGTCGCCAAGATCGACGAGCACATGCCCTTCAGCGCCGACCAGATCAAGGACTGGCGCGAGCAGGCCAAGGAATTGGCGGCGAAGTAATTTTTCTGGCGATTGGGTCGCCGGATCGGACTTGAAACGGAACGCGAACGCGTTCATAAGGCCTTTTAGGCGCCTTGCGGCGCAACGGAGTTAGTTAGATGGCACACAAGAAAGCTGGCGGCTCGTCGCGCAACGGTCGCGACTCGCATTCCAAGCGTCTGGGCGTGAAGAAGTTCGGCGGCGAAGCCGTCATCCCGGGCAACATCATCATTCGTCAACGCGGCACCACGTGGCATCCCGGCGTCAATGTCGGCATGGGCACGGATCATACCCTTTTTGCGCTTGAGACCGGCGCCGTGACGTTCAACAAAAAAGCCAACGGCCGAACCTACGTATCGGTCAACCCGATTACCAAAGCCGCGGAGTAGCCGGTTCCGCACTAGAACACCGGCGCCCATCTCGGGAACCGGTGTCTGGCAAAGCCAGGAAAAGGATCAGGGGAGATGGGTTTCCATCTCCCCTTTTTCTTGTGCCTGGAGGACTTCAAATGGTTGCCGAAGCGGAAGACTCAGAAGACGAAAGTTACGCGATAGACTGCCCGGAGCTGGTCACCGAGCGGCTGGTGATGCGGGCGCCCCACGAAGGGGATATAGCGCAACTGGTCGAGCTAGCCGACAACCGCCATATCGCTGAAATGCTGGCACGCATGCCGCACCCCTATGGTGAGGCCGAGGCGCGTGCCTTCCTCGCCATGACCAAGTCGCGCCACGCAGGCATCGCCTATGCCCTGACGCTGGCCGGCACCGACACTTTCGTCGGTTGCGCGGGTCTCAACACCACCGATCGCGGGCTGGAGCTCGGCTATTGGATCGGCGAGCCCTACTGGAAGAAGGGCTATGCGACCGAAGCAGCCCATGCGCTGGTCGATCTCGCCTTCCAGAGGACGTCGATCCAGGTGCTGCATGCCTCGACGCGGGTCATCAATCCGGCCTCGCGCCGCGTCATCCACAAATGTGGGTTCCAGTATGCCGGCCAGGGCATGCTGAACTCGATCGTCGCCGGCCAGGTGCCGGTCGAGCGCTACCGGCTCGACAGGAAGACGTGGACCAGCTTGCGGAACTGGGTGCATTTTTGATGGATGACGACGGTCAGGCCAATGGTCGACAGCAGCGATATTGAAACGGCCGCGATCGCGCCGATGACGCCTGCGGATGTCGAAAGCTTTCATCGCGCGCTCGATGTCGTAGCGCGTGAGCGAAAGTACTTGTCCTTCCTCGAGGTGCCACCGCTGGATCAAACGCGAAGTTTCGCAATGGACCGTATCGGTAGAGGCGATCCGGGGTTCGTGGCCGTTGTTCGTGGCGAGGTCGTCGGCTGGTGCGACATCTCACGCCATGATCGGCTCATCCATGCTCATCGCGGCACCCTCGGAATGGGGATCATTCCTTCCTATCGGGGGCGTGGCCTCGGACTGCGGCTCATCAATGCGACTTTGGCGCAAGCACGCAAGACCGGCTTCGTCCGCGTCGAGCTTTCCGTGCATTCCGACAATGCTCGCGCCATCTCTCTCTACGACAAGGTCGGGTTTGTCAGGGAGGGCGTGCAGCGTGACGCCGTCCATATCGACGGGGAATATCGCGATGCGATCATGATGGCGATCGTCGAACGTGAAAACGCCGTCGGATGACTGGCCATCAACCCAGTTCGACCCAGACCGGCAGGTGGTCCGAACCGACTGCCTTTCGGTCGACCCACAGGCGCTGCAGGGATTTGGCAAGCGAAGCGCTGGTGAAGATGTAGTCGATGCGCTTGTGGCGGTTGGGATCAGTGGGTTGCTTGGGATCAACCCAACTGACGAGATCGTCGCCGGCGGCGTTCAGGCGCAAGGCGGCATCGACGGCAAAGTCGGCGGTCAGCGGCATGCCGAATTCGTGGTCCGGCCGGCCGGCGAGTTCGACATATTCGGGCGATCCGGCCAGCATGTTGAAATCGCCCATGCCGACAAAGGCTTCGGGATGCGGCAATTCCGGCAGGCCGATCTCGGCGACGCCGGACAGCGCGCCGCCTTCGAGCGCATAGTTCAGCATGCGTTGACGCAGGAACTGGATCTGGCTGGCGCGCTCGACAGGGCTGCGGTGATCGAGATGGATGGAATAGAAGCGGATGAAACCAAGCGGCGTCTCGATCAGCGCCTCCAGCGCGCCACGCTGGAAGTTCATCATCTCGAAGCTGCGGCTGCGCGGCAAAAGCAGGTTGCGCGACAGATGAATGGGGGTCTTCGACAGCACCATGTTGCCGAGTTGGAAGGTTTTCGTGATGGCGCGGCCGTTCTCGACCTGGGAGCCAATATTGGCTTCGAAATTGCTGCCGTAGACGGCGAAATAATCGGGCAGCGCCTCGCCGATCTCGGCGACCATGTCGCGGCCGCCGTTCCTGGGATTGTTGCGGGTCACCTCCTGCAGAGCGACCACGTCGGCGCCGCGCACGGCGTCGGTGATGCGCCCGACATCATACTGTCCGTCGAGACCGATGCCGTATTGGATGTTGTAGGTTACAAGCTTCATTCCGGCATCTTTCCGGCCAATCTCAAAGGGCCATTGTCATAAAACGGCCTCGCCCTTCGCCGCGCCTTGGTTTAGAGCAAAGCCCAAGGTTTAGAGCAATGCCGCAAGGCCACTAGTAGAAACTGTACAATCCCATGAAATTTCTCGATCAGGCCAAGGTCTACATACGCTCCGGTGACGGCGGCGCCGGTTCGGTGTCGTTCCGGCGCGAAAAATTCATCGAGTTCGGCGGGCCGGACGGCGGCGATGGAGGTCGTGGCGGCGATGTCTGGCTGGAGGCGGTCGACGGGCTGAACACGCTGATCGACTATCGCTACCAGCAGCATTTCAAGGCCAAGACGGGCGTCCACGGCATGGGCCGCAACATGACCGGCGCCAAGGGCGCCGATGTCACGCTGAAAGTGCCGGCGGGAACGCAGGTATTCCAAGAAGACAACGAGACGCTGATCTGCGACCTGACCGTGGTCGGCCAGCGCTTTCTCCTGGCCAAGGGCGGCAATGGCGGCTTCGGCAACCAGCATTTCAAGACCTCGACCAACCAGGCGCCGCGTCGCGCCAACCCCGGCCTGCCAGGCGAAGAGCTCAACATCTGGCTGCGGCTGAAGCTGATTGCAGATGCCGGGCTGGTCGGGCTGCCCAATGCCGGCAAGTCGACATTCCTCGCCGCCGTCACCGCGGCCAAGCCGAAGATCGCCGATTATCCGTTCACGACGCTGCATCCCGGTCTCGGCGTTGCCCGCATCGACGCGCGCGAATTCGTCATCGCCGACATTCCGGGCCTCATCGAAGGCGCGCATGAGGGCGTCGGCATCGGCGACCGCTTCCTTGGCCATGTCGAGCGTACGCGCGTGCTGCTGCATCTGGTTTCGGCGCAGGAGGAAAATCCGGGCAAGGCGTACAAGACCGTGCGCGCCGAACTCGAGGCCTATGGCCACGGCCTGACCGACAAGGTCGAGATCGTGGCACTTTCCCAGGTCGACACGCTCGATGCCGATCAACGCAAGAAGAAGGCCGCCTCGCTGAAGCGCGCCGCCGGACGCGCGCCGATGCTGTTGTCGGCGGTCACCGGCGAAGGCGTCGAGGCGGTGCTGCGGGCGCTGATGTCTGTCGTGGCCGAGGCGCGGGCGCAGATCGCGGCGCCGGTCGAGACACGCTGGGACAGATAGGACGATGCAGTCGCTGAAAAAATATCGGCGCATCACCGTCAAGATCGGCTCGGCGCTGCTTGTCGACCGCACGACGGGCCTGAAGCGCGACTGGCTGGCTTCGCTCGCCGACGACATTGCCGTGCTGGCCCAGGGCGGCGCTGAGATCCTCGTCGTCTCGTCCGGCGCCATCGCACTTGGCCGCACCATCCTTGGCCTCGGCAAGCGGGCTTTGAAGCTCGAGGAGAGCCAGGCCGCGGCAGCCGTCGGGCAGATCGCATTGGCCGGGGCCTGGTCGGATGCGCTCGGCAAGGGCAGCCTGAAATCGGGCCAGATCCTGCTGACGCTCGGCGACACGGAGGAGCGCCGACGCTACCTCAATGCGCGGGCGACGATCTCGACGCTGCTCAAGATGAAGGCGGTGCCGGTCATCAACGAGAACGACACGGTGGCGACTTCGGAAATCCGCTATGGCGACAATGACCGGCTGGCGGCGCGCGTCGCCACCATGATGGGCGCCGACCTTTTGGTGCTGCTCTCCGACATTGACGGGCTCTACACGGCGCCGCCGGCGCGGGACCCTGATGCAGAGTTCATTCCGGTGGTCGATCGGATCACGCCTGATATCGAGGCGATGGCGGGCGCCGCTGCTTCGGAACTTTCGCGCGGCGGCATGCGCACCAAGCTCGATGCCGGCAAGATCGCCACCGCTGCCGGCACCGCGATGATCATCACGTCGGGCACGCGGCTGTCGCCGCTGATGGCGATCGAACGCGGCGAACGCGCTACCTTCTTTCGGCCGAGCAGCAACCCGGTCAAGGGCTACAAGACCTGGATCGCGGGCCAGCTCGAACCTGCCGGCCGGCTGACGGTCGATGCCGGCGCCATTGGTGCGCTTCTATCGGGCAAGTCGCTGCTGCCGGCCGGCGTCAAGCTGGTCAGCGGCAATTTCTCGCGCGGCGACACGGTGGCGATCCTGTCGCCCGAGGGCCGCGAGATCGCGCGCGGGCTGGTTGCCTATGATGCCGCCGATGCCGTAAGGATCGCAGGCCTGAAGACGGCCGAGATCGAAACCGTGCTTGGCTACGAGGCGCGTTCGGCGATGATCCACCGCGACGACCTTGTGGTGAGTCATTCCAGCGATCAAGTACGGGCCAGCGACCAAGTAGGGGCGGGTGACCAAGTAGGGGCGGGTGACCAAGCAACCAGCGGAGGATGAGCCATGCTGAAACTGCATGAAAAATCCGGGGATGACACCGTGGCAACGATGGCCGATATCGGCCGCCGCGCCCGCGCTGCCGCCCGGCCGCTGGCCATTGCCACGACCGCCGCCAAGAACGCCGCACTCCTCGCCATGGCCAAGGCGATCGTCGCGCGTGAGCGGGACATCCTCGACGCCAACGCCATCGACGTCTCAAATGGTCAGGAATCCGGTCTTTCCGCCTCCTTCATGGACCGGCTGAAGCTCGATCCGGTGCGCATCCGTGCCATGGCCGAAGGCATCAGGGAGATCGCCGCGCTGCGCGATCCGGTCGGCGATGTCATCGCGCAATGGGACAGGCCAAACGGCCTGCATATCGAGCGCGTGCGCACGCCGCTTGGCGTCGTCGGCGTCATCTATGAGAGCCGTCCGAACGTCACGGCCGATGCCGGCGCGCTGTGCCTCAAGGCCGGCAATCCGGTGATCCTGCGCGGCGGCTCGGATTCGCTCAATTCTTCGGCCGCCATCCATGCCTGCCTGGTCGAAGGGCTGCAGGAAACCGGCCTGCCGGGAGACGCCATCCAGCTGGTGCCGACCACCGATCGCGCTGCCGTCGGCGAGATGCTGAAGGGCTTAAGCGGTACGCTCGACGTCATCATCCCACGCGGTGGCAAAAGCCTTGTCGGGCGGGTGCAGAACGAGGCGCGGGTGCCGGTCTTCGCGCATCTCGAAGGCATCTGCCATCTCTACATCGACCGCTCGGCCGATCTCGACATGGCGGTGCGGATTGCGGTCAACGCCAAGATGCGGCGCACCGGCGTCTGCGGCGCCGCCGAGACGCTGCTGGTCGACCGGGCGGTTGCCTCCACGCATCTGGTGCCGATCCTGGACGCACTTCGCGCCGATGGCTGCGAAATCCATGCCGATGCCGAAGTGCTGAAAGTGTTTTTCGACGCCAGGCCGGCGACCGATGCCGACTGGGTGACCGAATATCTCGATGCCATCATCGCGGTGAAGCTGGTCGATGGTGTCGGTGGTGCGATCGAACACATCGAGACGTTTTCCTCGCATCACACCGAGGCGATCGTCGCCGAGGATGCGCATGCGGTCGAGCGGTTCTTCAACGAGATCGATTCGGCGATCCTGCTGCACAACGCCTCGACGCAGTTCGCCGATGGCGGCGAGTTCGGCATGGGCGCCGAGATCGGCATCGCCACCGGCAAGATGCATGCGCGTGGACCGGTCGGCGTCGAGCAACTGACTTCGTTCAAATACCGCGTGCGCGGATCGGGACAGGTGAGGCCTTGAAGCCGTTCGTCGTTAGAGCCTGAGGCCATGCTGGCATCTTCCGAACCGGCGGTACCCTCCCGTTACCTGAAGATGCCACATGCCGAGAAAGGGCTGGCCGTTGGTCTGTTCGGCGGCTCGTTCAATCCGCCGCATGCCGGCCACGCGCTGGTTGCCGAGATTGCGCTGCGACGCCTGGCGCTTGATCAACTGTGGTGGATGGTGACGCCGGGCAATCCGCTGAAGAGCACCAGGGAATTGGCGCCGCTCAGCGAGCGGCTGCACCTGTCCGAGCAGATCGCCAAGAACCCGAAGATCAAGGTCACCGCCTTCGAGGCGGCCCACCACGTCCGCTACACTGCCGACGCGCTGGCGCTGGTCAAGACGCGCAATCCCGGTGTCGACTTCGTCTGGATCATGGGTGCGGATAGTTTGCGCGATTTCCATCACTGGCAGCGCTGGCGCGAGATCGTCATGACCTTCCCGATCGCCGTCATCGACCGTCCGGGCGCGACGCTGTCGTTCCTGTCGTCGGTCGTCGCCAAGACCTTCGACTATGCCCGCGTCGACGAGGGCGATGCGCCGCGGCTTGCCCGCATGAAGGCGCCGGCCTGGACTTTCATCCACGGCCCGCGTTCGTCGCTGTCGTCGAGCGCGATCCGCAAGCTGGCAAAGGGGTGAGCCCGCTCGCCTGGCCATGTCGCTTTTATCGCTCCCTTTGCCCGTTTCATGGGCAATCCTGAGCAGGCATGTCGATTCCCAGGAAAAACCGCAGCGAAGCCGAGCCTACGCCGCTGATCGCGATTGCCAGCGTCATCGTGTCGATGGCGCTGATCGCCGTCGGCAACGGGCTGATGTTTGCCTATATCCCGGTGCGGCTCGGCGCCGAGGGTTTTGATCCGACCTGGGCCGGGCTGATCATCACCGGACTTTCGGCCGGCGGCCTCGCCGGCTGCATTCTGACCGGCCCGCTGGTGCGAAGGGTTGGCCATGCCCGCGCGTTCATGGTGCTGTCGGCGCTGATCGCGCTGGCCAATGCCGCTGTCGGCGCCGGAGTCCATCCGCTGCTGTGGATCGCCGCCCGCTCACTCTACGGCTTTGCTATCGTGGGCCTGTTCATCGTTGCGCAGAGCTGGCTCAACGATGCCGTTGCCAATGCCATTCGCGGCCGGGTGATGGCGTTCTTCTACGTTGCTTATGTCGCCGGGCTCGGCGTCGGCTACGCGACGCTGGCGCTGGTCGACATCAGGACGGCGGATGCGCCGCTGATCGGTATCGTCTTCACGGCGCTGTCGATCCTTCCCGTGGGGATGACGCGGCTGGCTCAGCCGCCGGCACCGCAGGCGGCCTCGGTGGCGCTGCGCCGGGCCTGGCGGATTTCGCCGGTCGGGGTTGCCGGTATGCTGGCGGTTGGCGGCCTGTCGATGTCGATTGCGGGTTTCGCGCCGATCCACGCCACGGCCAAGGGCTACAGCCAGGCTGACGTGGCGCTGCTGCTTTCGGCGATGCCGGTCGGCACGCTGATCCTGCAGATCCCGCTTGGCTGGATTTCCGACCGCACCGACCGCCGCTATGTGCTGATCGCCGCATCCGCGCTCGCCATGGTCGCCGGCCTGTTTGCGCTCGGTTTCGACGGCGGCGCGCTGGCGGCGCTGGTGGTCATCTATATCGTGTGGGACGGCGCCTCGGAATCGATCTATTCGCTGGCCAGCGCGCATGCCGCCGATCGTGCCGGCAAGGACGACATGGTGGCGCTGTCCAGTTCGCTGCTGTTTGCCTGGTCGCTGTCGGGCTTCGTCGTGCCCGGCATCGTAACGGCGCTTTCGGCCGTCTTTGGCACGCAGGCGTTCATCTATGTGGCGATCCTCATCGCCGCAGCCTTCTGCCTGTTCGTACTTCTGCGCGTGTTCACGACGCAGGCTGTTCCTACCGCGGAAACCGGCAGTTTCGCACCGATGACGGCGCAGGCGCCGCTGCCGGTGGAGCTTGCTTTCGCGCCGGACGAGCAGGACCGGCACAGAGCCAGCTGATTATTGCCGGCGGGCTTCCGGTTGCGGCGCTTCCGGCGGCGGCAATGGGATGGAGATGTCTTCCGAGTCGAATTCCTGCTTGGCGTGCTTGGTGAGATCGGTCTGGGTGGCGAAGAAATCCGCCGACGATGTCCAGTAGCACAAGGCAATTGAAACGCTGCTTTCGCCCCAAGTCGCGACGAAAGCGATCGGTCCCGGCTCACGCTTCAGCCGCCGCTCGGCGGCGGCAATGGCAAGCAAAGTCTTCTGGGCGCGGTCGATGTCGTTCCATGAGCCGATGTTGAGCGCGATGTCGCTGCGGCGCACGCCGTTGCGCGAGAAGTTGCGCACCGGCTGGTTCCACAGCGTCGAATTGGGCGCCAGGATGTAGACGCGGTCGGCGCTCCTGAGCTTGGTCGCGAACAGGCCGATCTCCTCGATCGAGCCGGCAATCGAACCGACCTCGACGGACTCGCCGATGCGAAATGGCCGCAGCGCCAGAAGCATGACACCGGCGGCAATGTTCTGCAGCGTGCCTTGCAGCGCCAGGCCGATGGCAAGGCCAATGGCGCCGATTGCGGCGATGATCGACGCCGTCTGCACGCCGAATTGGCCGAGCACCATGATGGTGACGAGGATCAGGATGGCGTAGCGGACGATCTTGGAGAAGAAATGCCGCAACGTCGCGTCGAAACCATGGATATGGCCGAGGCCAGCGAAGATCGAACGCTCGGCAAGGCCGGCGATGATGTAGCCGACAACCAAGAGGATGACGGCACCGATGGCCGAGAAAGAGTAGGAAACGATCAGCGTGCTCAACTGCGCGAGGCCGGCCCGGACGGTGAGGAGGGCGTTTTGCGGGTCGATCGCCATGACAAAAATTCCGGTCGGTCGGTGAGCCGATAACCCATGCAGGCGACATGGGTTCCGATCTTTTCCAGCGTGCGGCGGAACCACAGAACCGAGAATACGTTCGTGCGAGGCAGGGTCCCGTCTTGAAACTGTCAGGGAACTCTGCCTATCTAAGTGGTGTCACCTGCTTTTGGGGGTGATTTGGTTGTTCTTGCTGCGAAAGGAAATACACTGAGAACAGCACTGCGGAAGAAGGCCGATATCATGCCTTCGCCGGCCAGGATCAGCGTAGACGACGCCGTGTCCCGCGCCATCAAGACAGTCCTTGCCAGTCTGGAAGACTCCAAGGCCGAGAATATTGTCTCAATCGACATCCAGGGGAAATCGAGCCTCGGCGACTACATGGTCGTCGCTTCGGGCCGATCGCACCGTCACGTCGCGGCTGTCGCCGATCATCTTCTCAAAGCGCTCAAGGATGCCGGGCTCGGCATGGCGCGCGTTGAGGGGTTGGCAGGCGCCGACTGGGTTCTGATCGATTCGGGCGACATCATCGTCCATGTCTTCCGCCCTGAAGTCCGCGAATTCTACAATCTTGAAAAGATGTGGCAGGCGCCGGATCTCGAGGAAGAGACCCTTCACTAAGCCGCCTTTCTTTTGATGCATGTCGTTGCCCACGATCGGTTCCATTTTTGGTGACATGCATTAGCGGCTTACAGGGGCGAGGATGAAGATATCAGTTCATGCCGTGGGCCGGATGAAAGCCGGCCCCGAGAAGCTGCTCGCCGACCGTTATTTCGAGCGCTTCGCCAAGAGCGGCCCGGCAGTGGGGCTCGAATTTGCCGGCATTGCCGAGATTGCCGAGGGGCGCGCCCAGACCGCAAGCGAGCGCCGGCGCGAGGAAGGCCAGAAACTGCAGATGCAGTTGCAAGCCGGCACCGCGCTGATCCTGCTCGACGAACGCGGCAAAAGCTTTTCCTCGGAAGATTTCGCCGGGCGCCTCGGCCTGTTGCGTGACGGTGGCCGCAAGGCGCTGGTCATCGCCATCGGCGGCGCCGACGGCCACGATCAGTCGCTGCGCGATCAGGCCGAACTGGTGATGTCGTTCGGATTGCTGACCTGGCCGCACCAGCTGGTGCGCGTGATGCTGGGAGAGCAGCTCTATCGGGCGGCCACCATCCTTTCGGGACATCCCTACCATCGTTCGTAAACCTGTGAATTGGTGCGACCTGCCCGGATTTCCGCCCCAATGCCGCGCCAGATTGGACCTTTGGTCTTATGCCTGTCGTTTTTCCAGAATCGGGACCTCTTCTGGGCGACATGCATTCGGGAACGGGCCTTTCAAACATGGTTGATGGTTCGTTAACGAAGCCGCAGATAGAGTCGACGCTGGATGTCTGAAGGCTGGAAATCGAGAACGGGCTCATGGCGCGCGCGTTGCGGCATCGCGGCGGCGCTGCTTATGCTGTCGCTGCATGCGGGACGGGCCGAAAACACGCTCGATATGGCTCCCGATCCGGACCAGAGCCGCGCCGAATACGAACGGGTCTCGAAGGAGATCACGCTGTCGTCCGAACGGTTGGCCAAGCTCTCCGCCGATATCGCGACGATCAAGAAGGATCATGCTTCGATCACCGCCGCATTGATCCAGTCGGCGATGACCGAGCAGAAGCTCGGCCAGGACATCGAGGACATCGGCGCCAAGCTGGAAGGGCTGAAGGGCCAGGAACAGAAGATACGCGCCTCGCTGGTGGCGCGGCGCGACGTGCTGGCTGAAGTGCTGGGCGCGCTGCAACGCATGGGGCTGAACCCGCCGCCGGCGATCCTGGTCAAGCCGGAGGACGCGCTGTCGTCGGTGCGCAGCGCCATCCTGCTCGGTGCCGTGGTGCCGGAACTGCGTCAGCAGACAGATACCCTACTCGCCGATCTCAAGGAGCAGTCGCGGGTCACGGCCTCGATCGAGGCCGAACGGGCGCGGCTGACGGCGGCGGTCGGCGACCAGGCGGCGGAAAAGAAGCGACTCGGCATGCTACTGGAGGCCAAGCAGAAGCTCGAAGCCGACACGCAAACGCAAATGGCCGCTGAAAAGCAGCGATCCGAGGCGCTGGCGGCCAAGGCCGGCAGCCTAAAGGAATTGATCGCCTCGCTCGAAGCGCAGGCCGACAAGAGCCGCAAGGCTGCCGATGCCGCCAAGGCCGCCGCGGACGGCGACAAGACATCGGCCCCAGCGGAACTGGCGTCGTTGCCGGTGCCGGAAGGGAACCAACTTGCCGCCGCGGCACCCTTTTCGGCGCTGCAGGGACAGATCGCGCTGCCGGTGACCGGCCGCATCAAGCGGCGATTCGGCGCCGATGACGGTAACGGCGCGGTGATGCTTGGCGACATGGTTGCGACACAATCGGGAGCCATCGTCACCGCGCCGGCGGATGGGAATGTGCTTTATGCGGGGCCGTTTCGCTCTTATGGTCAACTCTTGATCCTTAACGCAGGCGACGGCTATCATGTCGTTTTGGCGGGGATGAGCAGAATCAGCGTCGCGACCGGTCAGTCAGTGCTCGCAGGAGAGCCGATCGGAGCGATGGGAGAGGCCCGGGTGGCGAGCACCTCGGCTTCGAAGAATGGAAATGCCACGCCGGAACTCTATGTCGAGTTCCGCAAGGATGGAAAACCCGTCGATCCGGCCCCATGGTGGGCGGACCGTTTTTCTGGAAGGACGTGAATAATGCGGAAACTGTCGCTTCTGTTTGCCGGTGCGCTGATGGGCGCGTCCGCCATGAGCCTTGTCTATGGCACACCCGGCTCGGCGGCGAACGCTGCAGGGTCGGAGACCTACAAGCAACTGGCGATCTTCGGCGATATCTTCGAGCGGGTGCGGGCACAATATGTGACACCGCCAGACGACAAGTCGCTGGTCGAGAACGCCATCAACGGCATGCTTGCCTCGCTTGATCCGCACTCCTCCTACATGAACGCCGAGCAGGCGCAGGATATGCGCGTCCAGACCAAGGGCGAGTTCGGCGGCCTCGGCATCGAGGTCACCATGGAGAACGACCTGGTCAAGGTGATCACGCCCATCGACGACACGCCGGCCGCCAAGGCAGGTGTGCTGGCCGGCGACTATATCGCCAAGATCGACGGCGAGGAGGTTCGCGGCCTGACCCTCAACGACGCGGTCGACAAGATGCGCGGCCTGGTCAACACGCCGATCAAGCTCACCATCCTGCGCCAGGGCGCCGACAAGCCGATCGAACTGACGGTCGTGCGCGACATCATCAAGGTCAAGGCGGTCAAGTTCCGGGTCGAGAACGACATCGGTTACATGAAGATCACCTCCTTCACCGAAAAAACCTATGACGACCTCGAGAACGCCATCGACACCATCAAGAAGCAGGTGCCGGACGACAAGCTCAAGGGCTACGTTCTCGATCTGCGCCTCAATCCGGGTGGTCTGCTCGACCAGGCGGTGAGCGTGTCCGATGCCTTCCTCAATCGCGGCGAGATCGTCTCGACGCGCGGCCGCGATCCCAAGGACGTCACCCGGTTCGACGCCAAGCCCAAGCAGGTTGACGACATCAACGGCAAGCCGATGATCGTTCTGGTCAATGGCGGCTCGGCCAGTGCATCCGAAATCGTCGCCGGCGCGCTGCAGGATTTGCGCCGTGTCACGGTGGTCGGCACACAGTCCTTCGGCAAGGGTTCGGTGCAGACCATCATTCCGCTCGGTGAGAATGGTGCATTGCGGCTGACGACGGCGCTCTATTACACGCCGTCCGGCAAGTCGATCCAGGGCAAGGGCATCACGCCCGACATCAAGGTCGACCAGCCGCTGCCGCCGGAACTGCAGGGCAGGGACCTGACGCGCGGTGAATCCGACCTCAAGGGCCATATCAAGGGCGCCGACGAGAGCACGACCGGTTCGGGGTCGGCGGCCTATGTGCCGCCGGATCCGAAGGACGACCTGCAGCTCATCTATGCCGAGCAGCTGCTGCGCGGCCAGAAGACTGATCCGTCCTTCCCGCCCAATCCGCAAAAGGCCGTTCTCAACCAGTAAGGGTTGCGACCGACAACAGGTCTGGCCGCCTGATGGAAGCAATGCGATGCTGCCGGGACCGAAAGGTTCCGGCAGTTTGATTCGGGGGCAAGGCGAAGCCCTCAAAACAGGGCGCCAGGGGTGCGCCAGGATCGATGAATTCGCGCAGGTCTTTCGAAGCGGTTTCGGCTTCGGACCCATGCGCCGGGGATTAGGCTTGGCTGATATCGGCAAGGACATCGAACGCCCGCTCGGACAGGCTGTCCGGTCGCCGCGCGCCGGCGGCAAGGTCAGCGGCGGTGCGATCATGGCGACCGTGGTTGTGCTGGCGGTGGTCGGCGTCTCCGGCGCGATCGCGCTCAGGGAAAGGCCGTTTCGAAAGCCGCAAGAGGTTGCCATTTCAACACCGAAAGTGACAGCGGCAGCCGAGACTGCCGCCGCGCCGCCGGCTTTGGGCCCGGTGGCGGCGCCAAAGCCGGAAGCACCGGCCAAAACAGGTGGGCCGCAGATCATCCATGTGCAGACGGAAGAGGGCGATGGCCCGCCCAGGGCAGCGATCGTCATTCGCGACCCCTCGACCATCGGCCAGAACCTGAAGATCGCGCATATTCCCGACAAGGCGCTGATCGAAGCCAGTGAAACCGGGCCATTGCCCGTGCGCGCCGCGGATGGAAGGCGGCCGTTCGACGTTTACGCGCGGCCCTGGTCGGGCGGGCGCGGCGCGCGTGTGGCGATCGTCATCGGCGGGCTTTCGGTTTCGCAGACAGGCACACAGGCGGCCATCGCCAAGCTGCCGGCGGAAGTGACGCTGGCCTTCGCGCCGCAAGGCAACAGCATTGGCCGCTGGATGCAGGCAGCCAGGCAAAGCGGGCATGAGATCGTCATGCAGGTGCCGCTCGAGCCGTTCGACTACCCGAAAGTCAACCCTGGCCGCAACACGTTGACGGTGGCGGCGAGCGCGGACGAGAACCTGAAGAACCTGCACTGGGCGCTGTCGCGGACGACGAATTATACCGGCGTCATGAACTACATGGGCGCCCGCTTTTCCGCCGACGCGGCGGCGATGGAACCGTTCATGGCCGAGCTCGGCAAACGCGGCCTCGCTTATATCGATGACGGCTCGTCGGCGCGCAGCCTGGCGCCGGACCTGGCGCTGAAGGATGGCGTGCCCTTCGTCTCCGGCGACACGGCGATCGACGCCGTGCAGGATCGCGGCGAAATCCTGAAGAAACTGGACAGTCTCGAAGCGACCGCGCGGGCCAAAGGCACTGCCGTCGGCATTGGCTCGGCCTTCGACCTGACGGTCGACACGGTGGCGTCCTGGGTGGCCGAGGCCAAGAAGCGCGGCATCGAGATCGTGCCGATTTCGGCGGTGGCCATCGATCCGCAAAAAGGCTAGCCATCGGAAAACGGCTGGGAAGACAGACTGATGCCAAAAAAGACTGATCGCGAGGCGCTGCCCTATCGGCCCTGTGTAGGGCTGGTGATCCTCAATGCCGAAGGCCTGGTCTGGGTCGGTCATCGCATTGCCGAACCGGACAGCGAATTTGCCGGCACGACGCAGCTTTGGCAGATGCCGCAGGGCGGCATCGACAAGGGCGAGGAGCCGTTGCAGGCGGCCGAGCGCGAGCTCTATGAAGAGACCGGCATGCGCGGCGTCTCGCTGCTGGCCGAGGCGCCCAACTGGATCAACTATGATTTGCCGGACCACCTCGTCGGCATTGCCTTCAAGGGGCGGTATCGCGGCCAGACGCAGAAATGGTTCGCCTTTCGCTTCCACGGCGATGTCAGCGAGATCCAGATCAACCCGCCGCCGGGCGGCCACACCGCCGAGTTCGACGAATGGGCATGGCGGCCGATGCAGGATCTGCCCGACCTGATCGTGCCGTTCAAGCGCCATGTCTATGAGGACGTGGTGGCGGCGTTCCGGCATCTGGTGCAATAAGCGGGAGTAGGGAGTGAATGTTCCGATGCGATCTGTGCCAATTTCTACTGACTACTGACCAGTTCATCCGCCACAAGAAGGGTCGCCATGAACGACGCCCCCAAAAGGTCGCTGCCCGAAGAGGTCACCGCCACAAGTGAAGTGGCGGCTGGTGCTATCCTCACCGTCGATCTCGGTGCGATCCGTGAAAACTACCGGCGGCTGAAAGCGCGGTTGGGCAATGTTCGCTGCGCTGGTGTGCTCAAGGCGGACGGCTACGGCGTTGGCGCCGGCCAGGTCGCGGCGGCGCTGCTGCGCGAAGGTTGCGATACCTTCTTCGTTGCGCTTCTGGGCGAAGGCGTCGCCTTGCGCCGCTCGATCGGGCCGGGCCCTGCCATTTTCGTGTTAAACGGCATTCCACCTGGCGCCGAGCCGGACGCCGTGGCGGCAGACCTTTGCGCCGTCATCAACAGCGTGGGGCAATTGGCGGCCTGGCGTGAGGCGGCCCGGTGCGCCGGCCGAAAACTGCCGGCTGCGATCCAGGTCGACAGCGGTATGTCGCGGCTCGGCATGGCGCCCGGGGATGTAGAGCGCATTGCCGTTGATCCGCATGCCTTCGACGGCATCGACATACGCTTGGTGATGAGCCATCTGGCCTGCGCCGACGAGCCGGAGCATCCGGCCAATGAGCGGCAGCAGCTGGCATTCGAGCGGCTGCGCGAGATGTTGCTGGAGGCGCCGGCCTCGCTCACCAATTCGTCCGGCATCTTTCTTGGGGCACGCTTCCACTACGATCTCGCCCGCCCCGGCGCCGCCCTCTACGGCATCAATCCGACACCGGCCAGGCCGAACCCGATGCTGCCGGTGGTACGGCTGGAGGCCAAGGTCGTTCAGACACGCATGCTGGAGGCCGGCGCCGGTGTCGGCTACGGCCACACATTCCACACGACGGCTCCGCTCGCTGCCGCGACGATCTCGCTGGGCTATGCCGATGGCTGGCATCGACGCGCGGCGTCCGCGGCCTGGTTCGAGGGCGCGCGCCTGCCCTTCCTCGGGCGGGTGTCGATGGATTCGATCATTCTCGACATCTCCGCCTTGCCGCCCGGCAAGCTCCGCGAGGGTGATCTCGTCGAACTGCTCGGTCCCTCACAAAGCGTCGATG
This sequence comes from Mesorhizobium sp. Root102, assembly GCF_001425625.1. Classification (GTDB taxonomy): domain Bacteria; phylum Pseudomonadota; class Alphaproteobacteria; order Rhizobiales; family Rhizobiaceae; genus Mesorhizobium. The sequence goes on from NZ_LMCP01000012.1 coordinate 441,687, forward strand.
ACGCTGCCGGCCATGCCGGCACCATCGGCTACGAGATCCTGACCAGCCTCGGCCCGCGCTTCCATCGGCGGTATGTCGGCGGTTGAGCGGTTTGGCCGCGCTTGACAAGCGGACGCCTGTCGGCAAGGCTTCGGGCATGAGCAACCTCGCCCATATCAGAACCTTGTTCAGGGTCTGCCCGATCGCGGGATCGTAGCCCCGGCGCGGTCGCCTTTTGGCGCCCGTCCGAACCGGGGCATTTCTACCTGACATCATCATTCTCAAGCCAGACAGCCCCTCGTGGCTGCCGGCTTCATCAAGCCGCCGTCAGTACGGCGACAGGCGCGCATCTGTTCGATGTGCCAATTCATGAGGTTTGCCATGCAACATGCAACGGGATTGCGTCCACCGAGCCGGCTTTTGGTCAGCGATGCCGACCATGACAGGCTGACGGGCCTGGCGCGGGCGTCGCTCGACCGCGTGCCCGAGACGGCCGAAGAGCTGCTTTCGGAGATGGACCGGGCCGTCGTCACGGCGGCGGCTTCCATGCCGGCCAACGTGGTGCGGATGGGTTCCACCGTGACAATCCGCAACGATGGCGGGGATACCCAGCGCATCACCTTGGTCTATCCTGGCGCTGCCGACATCAGCGAAAACAGGATCTCGGTGCTGACGCCGATGGGGACGGCGCTTATCGGTGCATCGGTCGGGGAGACAGTGCGCTGGAGCAGTCGTGGCGGCCGGGAACTGTCGTTGATCGTTGAGGCCGTCGGCACGCTCGCCTATGGCCGGGAGCGGTCCTGATCATGGAGGCGGTGATGACAGGCACGAATTGCTGGCTGACGACGAAGGACTTCGCCGTCCTCGAGATGATGCTGGAGCGTCGGCGGGCTTTCGCGGATCCGATCGTTCCTATGCTTGCAGACAAGCTCTCCAAAGCCGAAGTCGTTTCGATCGATTCGGTCGAAGCCGATATCGTGACGCTAAACAGCAGAGTGGTGTTTCGTATCGATGCCGGCGCTGCCGAGACCCGAACCCTGGTGCAGAACGAGGTGCGCGGACCGGTCGGCTCCAGCCTGTCGATCGTAACGCGGCGGGGGCTCTGCATGCTCGGCATGGCCGAGGGCCAGACGGCATTGATCGAACAGGCCGACGGCAGACGGGAGTCGATCCTGATCGCGGCCGTGCTCTACCAGCCGGAGGCCGCGCAGCGGGCCATCAGGGAGAAATCCCAGGCCGAGGGACGACGACCGCATGGGCTCGCCCTCGTCTACAGCGCCGCGGCCGATTGGCGGCCTCTTGGCGAGAGCGCCGGAATGCGGCAGACAGAGGGGGATGACGACCCCGGTCCCACGGCGGCGTAAACGGCAACAGTGCATGATCTCGAAATCGGCATCGATTTTCGCCGAGGATCATGCGCAAATCGGAAATGCGGTCGCGGCCAAGGCGTCCTGAAGGACGCGCGGCGGCAAGGAGTGAACGATGAAGATCATGGTGCTGGGCGGTGGCGTCATCGGGGTGACCACGGCGTACTTTCTTGCCGAGGCCGGCCACGAGGTGACGGTTCTCGACCGCCAGAAAGGCCCGGCGCTGGAAACCAGCTTCGCCAATGCCGGCGAGATATCGCCCGGCTACGCCTCGCCATGGGCCGGGCCCGGCATTCCACTGAAGGCGATCAAATGGCTGCTGATGAAGCATGGCCCGCTTGTGGTGCGGCCGGCCTTCGATCCGCATATGTGGACATGGCTCATCAAGATGCTGCGCAACTGCACGGCCGAGCGCTACGCCATCAACAAGGCGCGCATGGTGCCGCTGGCAGAATACAGCCGTGACAGGCTGAAGGCGCTGCGCGAGGCGACCGGCATCGCCTATGACGAGCGGACGCAGGGCACACTGCAACTGTTCCGCACGCAAAAGCAGCTCGACGGCACCGGTGGCGATGTCGAGGTGCTGAAGAAGTATGGTGTGCCTTACGAGATCCTCGATCAGGACGGCTGCATCGCGGCGGAGCCGGGCCTGGCCGGGGTGCGCGAAAAGTTCGTCGGCGGCCTTAGGCTGCCGCACGACGAGACCGGCGACTGCAAGATGTTCACCGACAGGCTGGCCGAACTCTGTGTGGCGCGCGGCGTCAAGTTCGAATACGACGTGACGATCTGGCGTATCATCCGCAGCCGCAACCGCATTACCAATCTGAGCACCAGCAAGGGTTGGAAAGCCGCCGACGCCTATGTGATGGCGCTGGGGAGTTATTCGGCAGGGTTCATGCGACGGGTGAAACGGCCGATCCCGGTCTATCCGGTCAAGGGCTATTCGATCACCGTGCCGATCAAGGACGCCGCCGCGGCACCCGTGTCGACGGTGATGGACGAGACCTACAAGGTGGCGATCACCCGGCTCGGGAACCGCATCCGGGTTGGCGGCACGGCAGAGATTTCCGGCTTCGACCTGCGGCTGCATGAATCGCGGCGCCGCACGCTGGAACACTCGGTCGGCGATCTTTTTCCGGGCGCCGGCGCGATGCGGGACGCGACGTTCTGGTGCGGGCTGCGGCCGATGACGCCGGATGGTCCGCCGCTGATCGGCCGCACCGAGCTTTCCAATCTCTATCTCAACACCGGCCACGGCACGCTCGGCTGGACCATGGCTTGCGGCTCGGGCAAGGTGCTGGCCGACATCATCTCCAGCCGGGTGCCGGACATCGATGTCCGCGACCTCGCGCAGGAGCGCTATCTGCGATAGGGCGTGCGTTGGTCAGAACGCTTGCCTGACCCAATCCTCGTCGAACAGCAGCCGATAGGCCACGGGATCGTCACATTGGCGGCGACCGGGTTCGAGTGGGCGACATAGTCGTCATAGATCGGCTTCATTCTGGCGTAGAAGGCCGGGTCCAGCACCATCATGCCGTTCTCCGAATCGTGGAAGAAGCTGCGGTTGTTGAGATTGACCGACGAGATGGCCACCAGCCTTTCGTCGATCATCATGATCTTGGAATGCAGCACGACATCCGGCGCCTTGAACTCGCGGATGGTGATGCGGTCGCCATATTTTTCGACGAACAGCTTGTTGAGCGCCGTGAGGAACCTGCCGCCGATATCGCCCTTGAGATCGATGCGGCCGACAATGTCGATCCTGATGCCGCGGGTGAGCGCCCGGTCGACAGCCTGGGCAAGCTTGGGCGTCAGGTTGAGGTAGGGATTGACGATGTGGATATGGTGGGCGGCGTCGACCAGCTCAACGAAATAATCTTCCAGCGCATGGCCATGGTCGTAGGGCACCGAAATGAAGTGCCGCGCCGTGCCTGAGGGGCGGGCGCCGTCGGCGACCCCGCTCAGGCCGGCGCAGCATGCCTGATGACACGTTGGCCGGTTCTGTGGCAAGGAAAGGCGGCGTTGCTGATCCGCCTGAGCTATTGTCGTGTCGGCACAACCTGCCTGGAAGGCGCCACCCTCGCCGGGCATTTGCGAGTACCAGCGATGCGCATCTGCCTTCTCCTCGCGATTGTTGGATTGGTGTCCGCCGCCTCGGTGGCCAACGCCGCCGACAAAACGATCCATGATCAGGATATCGGGTTTTCGCTGACTTTTCCCGAGGGTTGGTTCAACGAGCGGTCTTCCGACGAAGCGCTGCGGCTGACCATAAAACCCGACAATCAGGGCCTTACCTGCATGGTATCTAGCTCGCTTTACAACCCGTTCGCACCGGGTTCGCCATCCGATCCGCGTAAGTTCATCGAGGGCTGGTCGATGGACACCTGGAAGACGATGATGGGCAAATCGTTCAGCACTGCCGATTTCAGCAATGACAGGCTGCAAGGTTTCCGGACGGCTACCCTGTGCGCGTTGCCGATTTGGACTACACGGTTAGCTATGAGACTGTCAGCCTGCACGGCCATTCCAGGATTGCGTTTTCAATTCGGGGCGCTCGCTACGGTTACGTCAATTGCTCGTTGATAGCCGGAAGCGCCGAAGAGGTGGCGCAGAGATGGGCGCCATTGGCAGACAAGGTTGAGCGTGTGGTGAATTCGTTTGTGCTCGACCCGCCTTAAATGGCGGATTTGCTTTACGAAATCAGGTGAACAGGCCCCGCTCCCGCTCCACCGCCTTGATGATGAAGCTGGCGACGATTTGGACGCGGCGCAGGGGTCTGACCGATTCATGATAGACCAGCCAGTAGGCGCGGCGGATCGGTGCCACGATGTCGACGGGGATCAGCTCCGGCATCGAGCGGGCGACGAAGGCGTGCAGGATGCCAATGCCGGCGCCCGAACGCACCGCTTCGGCCTGGCCGAGCGCAGAGGAGATGGCGAAGTTGGTGCGCCAGTCCGCGCTGAATTCGGCCGCGTAGTCGAGTGAGGGGCTGACGATGAGGTCCGGCACGTAACCGATCAGTGTGTGCTGGCCAAGCCCGGCGGCGGTTTGGGGCAAGCCATGCGCCTCGGCATAGGCGCGCGAGGCAAACAGCCCGAGCGAGTAGTCGACCAGCTTACCCGCCACCAGCCGGCCCTCCGTCGGCCGCTCGACAGTGATGGCAATGTCGGCCTCGCGGCGCGACAGGGAGAAGGAGCGCGGTACCGGCACTAACTGGATCGTCAGTTCGCGGTGCAGGGCGGTCAATGCGCCGAGGCGCTTGGCCAGGAAGGCAACGCCAAAACCGTCCGGCGCGCCGATACGCACCGTGCCGGAGACATCGTCGCCTTCGCCGGCAACGGTCGAGCGCGCGGCGATCATGTCGCCCTCCATCCGCTCGGCAATGTCGAGAAAGCGCTCGCCGGCCGGCGTCAGCTCGCTGCCGGTGGTCAGTCGGCGAAACAGCGTTGTCCGCAGCGCGTCCTCGAGCGCGGCGATGCGGCGCGAGACGGTGGCGTGGTTGAGTTCCAGCCGTTTGGCCGCGCCAAGAATCTGGCCCGCGCGCGCCACGGCAAGGAAGATGCGGACGTCATCCCAGTTCATGGGAATGGTCCGGATGACAATCGCCGACGCTGCGTTCTGTGAAGGAACTCAATCTCTCAATCCGTGGCAGCAATTGCATCCCGTCATTTGCGGGAATTGATGCTCATCCGTCAATCGTTATCTATTTTCCGCACAACGGTTACGTTCTCCGTCGCGTTGCCATCCGCCGGGCAAAGGCGGACAATACGGCATCACAAACAAAGGGAGAGAAATCATGATCGACTACGGTCATTTCATCGGCGGCAAGCATGTCGCCGGGACCAGCGGCCGCAAGCAGGATGTCATGCAGCCGATGGACGGCTCCGTGCGCGGCACGGTGGCACTGGCTTCGCAGGCGGAACTGCGCGCGGCTGTCGAGAATGCCAAGGCAGCACAGCCCAAATGGGCGGCAACGAACCCGCAGCGCCGCGTGCGCGTGCTGATGAAATTCCTCGAACTGGTCGCCCGTGACTATGACGAACTGGCCGACATCCTGGCGCGTGAGCACGGCAAGACGATCTCAGACGCCAAGGGCGACATCCAGCGCGGCCTCGAAGTTGTCGAAGTCTGCATCGGCGCGCCGCATATGATGAAGGGTGAATTCACCGACGGCGCCGGCCCCGGCATCGACGTCTATTCGATGCGTCAGCCGCTCGGCGTCGTTGCCGGCATCACGCCGTTCAACTTCCCGGCGATGATCCCGCTGTGGAAGATCGCGCCTGCCATCGCTTGCGGCAATGCCTACATCCTGAAGCCGTCGGAGCGCGACCCCGGCGTGCCGATGCGCATCGCCGAACTGTTCCTCGAGGCCGGCCTGCCGGCAGGTATCCTCAACGTCGTCAACGGCGACAAGGACGTGGTCGACGCCATCCTCGACGATCCCGATATCAAGGCCATCGGCTTTGTCGGCTCGACGCCGATCGCCCATTACATCTATTCGCGCGGCACCGCCGCCGGCAAGCGCGTGCAGTGCTTCGGCGGCGCCAAGAACCACATGATCATCATGCCCGATGCCGACATGGACCAGACCGTCGACGCGCTGATCGGCGCCGGCTACGGCTCGGCCGGCGAACGCTGCATGGCGATCTCGGTGGCGGTCCCGGTCGGCAACGACACCGCCAACCGGCTGATGGAAAAGCTGATCCCGCGCGTCGAAGGCCTGAAGGTCGGTCCTTCGACCGACTCTTCCGCCGATTTCGGCCCTCTGGTCACTGCGCAGGCCCTGGAGCGGGTCAAGGGCTATGTCGACACCGGCGTCAAGGAAGGCGCCAAGCTGGTGGTCGACGGCCGCGGCTTCTCCATGCAGGGCTATGAAGACGGCTACTATATGGGCGGCTGCCTGTTCGACAACGTCACCGCTGACATGCGCATCTACAAGGAAGAGATCTTTGGGCCGGTGCTCTCGGTGGTGCGCGCGCCGACCTATGAGAGCGCGATCAAGCTCGCCAACGACCACGAGATGGGCAATGGTGTCGCCATCTTCACCCGTGACGGCGATGCCGCGCGCGACTTCGCCTCGCGGGTTCAGGTCGGCATGGTCGGCATCAACGTGCCGATCCCGGTGCCGATCGCCTATTACACCTTCGGCGGCTGGAAGGCGTCCTCCTTCGGCGACCTCAACCAGCACGGTCCGGACGCCTTCCGCTTCTACACCAAGACCAAGACGGTGACCTCACGCTGGCCGTCCGGTATCAAGGACGGTGCGGAATTCGTCATCCCGACGATGAACTGAGCCCGAAAAACATTCGAATAGCGGAAAGGCGGGTTCATCCCGCCTTTTTCGTTTCTGAGTGCCCGCCATCTTCCTCACACGATTGGGATCGTGCCGCCATCGATGACGTATTCGGCGCCGTGGATTGCCGAGGCGCGGTCCGAAACAAGGAATGCCACCAGCTCGGCGACCTCGTGCGGCCATGCCGGCCGGCCGATCGGGATGCCGCCCAGCGCATCCATGATGCCTTGGCGCGCGGTTTCCTCATCCGAACCGGAATGGGCGGCCAGCCGCTTCACCATGGCTTCCGAAGCGGAGGTGTGGATCCAGCCCGGCGCCACGGTGTTGACGCGGATACCCTTTGGGCCGAGGTCCTTGGACAGCGCCTTGCTGTAGGTGGAAAGGGCTGCCTTCGCCGCCGCATAGGCGATGGTGGATTCGTGCAGCGGCAGACGGCGCTGGATCGACGATATGTGGACGATCGCGCCTGAGCCTTGCTCGATCATGTGCGGGACAAGCAGGCGGTCGAGCCGCACCGCCGCCAGCAGGTTGAGGCTGAGTTCGTCCTGCCAGAGCTGATCGGTCAGTCCGGCAAATCCGCCACCGGGGCTCTTCGACCCGCCGACGCTGTGCACGATGATGTCGACGCCACCAAGCCGCTCCATGACCTCTGCGGCCACTGTTTCGGTACCTGCCAAAGTGCTCACATCGGCCTGCACAAACAGCTTTGGCGATAGCGCATCGGGAAGCGCCGAGCGGGCAGTGGTAAGGACGGCCGCGCCCGCCGCCGAAAGCCTGGCAACGATGGCCTCGCCGGCACCCTTGGTGCCGCCGGTGACCAGAATGCGCTTGCCGGCAAATTCCCGATCGTCGACGGTGAATTTCTGCGCGATGGTCATGCGCCGATCTCCAGCCGTGTGATCCGGTCATCGGCCAGGGTGAAATTGTAATGGAGCGTCGCCGGGCTGCCGGGGAAATTGCCTGAGACGATGCCGGCGATCCGCCATGCATCACCATTGACTGTCGCGTCGACGACCTCGACGGTCACCCGGTATTTGCTTGTCGTTGCTTCCATCCAGCTGCGGATGGCGGCCGGACCCCGATGGGTTTCGCCTTCGTCCCTGACCCTGGCGTCCGATGAGAAAGAGACGAGCATGGCGTCGATGTCATGCCTGTTCTTGGCGGCGAAATAGTCGGTCAGCGGCTGAGGAAGTTTTGCGGTCATCATTTCATCTCCGGTCCCAGTTCTGGAAGGTCTGCGGCCTTGTTCGGCTCCTAAAATGAGATAAACTGAAAAAATGACAAGAACCGACGTAAAAGTAAGGTACTTACCTGAAAGTAAGGTTGGGTCTGAAAGCAAGGGCGAAGCGTTGACGCCGTTGTCGGCGGCGAGCGGCGTCGAGAATGTGCTGCGCATCCTCGAAGGCCGCTGGAAGCTGGTGATCCTGTTTCACCTGTTCGGCGGCAAGGTGCTGCGCTTTTCCGATCTCGAACGGGCGATCTCGGCGATCTCGCAGAAGATGCTGATCCAGCAGCTGCGGCAGATGGAGGCCGACGGAATTGTCCGCCGCATCGTCCATCATCAGGTGCCACCGAAGGTCGAATATTGCCTGACCGACTGGGGGCAGGCGCTATGTCCGGCTCTCGACGCACTGCTGAAATGGGCAGCACTTCGCGAGCCGGAAGCCTGACGCGGATTGCGCCTCGCAACGCGCGGCAAGGATGCTTGTTTTCGCATCGAGACCTCACCTGGAACGTCCCGGCATATTAAGGCTGCCCATGTGCCCCCTTTGCCGGAACGTCAAGGCGAAAGGGGTGCCAGATGGCACACAAATTTTCGTTTCGATGGATCAGGAGCCGTGATCGGCGCCACACTGGCGCTGTCGACTCTATCCGCGCGGGCGCTATTCATCTGCGGGGGCCATAGTATCTTGTCGCGGGATTGGCGCAGGCCTTTCAACACAAGCAGATCGGCCACGGTGTGGTCGGGCAAGCCGCCATTGCCGAGGTCTATGTTTCGGCAAGCGGGACATGGACCATGCTGGCGACCGACGTGCAGGGCCGAAGCTGCATCTTCGCGACCGGTGACGGATGGGAGAATACCGTCACCGTCACGGCGCAAGGGATCTGAACCGTTTGATCAGCGCGTTGCGGCCACCTCGGCGTGGCCGCGCAGCAGCGCCATCAGGCGCTTGGCGTCCTTGGCCGCGGCCTCCTCGTCGCCGTCGAGGATCGAGCGGATCAGCGCGACATGGTGCTCGGCGGATTCGGCAAGACCAGTGTCGGCCTTGTAGCGGAACCAGAAACGGCGGCTGTGGGTCTGCAAGGGGGCGGCCAAACGGGCGGCGAACGGATTGTCAGCGGCCAGCGCCAGTGCTTCGTCGAGTGCCTTGTCGGCCTGGATGAAGGCAAGCACGTTGCCCGAGATGACCGCCTTCTGCATGGCGAGCGCTGCTTCGTGAAACAGGTCGGCGGCCTCGCGGGTGACGAAGCGGGCGGCCGAACGGGCCAGGACCACCTCGACGCCGCGGCGCGCATCGAGCACGCGCAGCCAGTCGCCGGGATGGAGTGGAGCGATCGCGATGCCGGCGCGCGGCCGCACGTCGAGCAGCCCTTCCCAGGCCAGCCGCTGGATCGCTTCGCGCACCGGCGTCCTGCCAAGCCCGAGCCTGTCGATCAGGGCGCCCTCGGTGACGAAGCTCGCCGGCGCCAGTTCGAGCGTGACGATCATGTGCTCGAGCACATGGTAGGCTCTGGTCGCGGCCGGCTCGGTTGGGATGCTTGCTTCCACGGATATCAAACGCGCTCTCCTGATATATCTTGAATATATCATAACGGAATCCGTATTGACAGACCGTTTCTTAACAGATATATGGCTGATATATCAGATGGAGCAATGATCATGTGGACCGGAGTTTTTCCTGCCGTCACGACCAAATTCACCGCGGATGATCGTCTCGATCATGCCGAGATGGAGCGCTGCTTTAACCTGCAGATGGAGGCCGGCTGCGACGGCATCATCGTCTGTGGGTCGCTTGGCGAAGGGCCGATGCTGTCGCCCGACGAGAAGATCGAGGTGCTGAAGACCGCGCAGAAAGTTGCAGGCAAGAAGCCGGTGCTGCTGACCGTCAACGAGGCCGGCACCCGCGAGGCCGCCAGCATCGCGAAGCGCGCCGCCAAGGAAGGTGCCAACGGCCTGATGGTGGTGCCGAGCCCAATCTATCACACCAATGCGGAAGAGACGGTCGCGGCCCTGCGCGCCGTCGCGCAGGCCGGCGACCTGCCGGTCATGATCTACTCCAACCGGCTCGCCTACCGCGTCGACGTCACCGTCGACCAGATGGAGGAACTGGCGTCGGACAAGCGCTTTGTCGCGATCAAGGAATCCTCGGACGACATCCGTCGTTCGACCGAGATCATCAATCGCCTGGGCAGCCGCTACGACCTGTTCACCGGTGTCGACAACCTGGCCTTCGAGGCGCTGTCGGTCGGCGCCATCGGCTGGGTGGCCGGACTGGTCACCGCGTTCCCCCGCGAGACCGTCGCCATCTACCAGCTGATGAAGCAGGGCCGTCGCGAGGAGGCGCTCTCCATCTACCGCTGGTTCCGGCCGCTGCTCGATCTCGATGTCTCGACCTATCTGGTACAAAACATCAAGCTTGCCGAAGTGTTCGCGATCAACACAAATGACCGCGTGCGCATGCCGCGCCAGCCGCTGACGGGCGAGCGCCGCAAGGCAGTCGAGAAGATCGTCAAGGATGCGCTCGCCGTGCGGCCGAAGCTGCCGCAGTTCTAAGGGTCGCAATGCCGCAGTCCCCGTCATCCGACCGCTACGCGGCCACCTTCTCCCCGAGGGGAGAAGAGGTCGCCAACGCCGGCGTCAGCCTCTTCTCCCAACCGGGGAGAAGGTGGCCCGAAGGGTCGGATGAGGGGGCTGGCTGCAAGGATCGATGCGAAGGTCGGGACATGCAGCGCGGCGCGCGGTCATGAGCAACGATGCTGCAATCGACATCGCCATCGTCGGTGGCGGCATCATCGGCATCTGCGCTGCCGCGTCTCTGGCCGAGGCGGGGCGCAAGGTCACGATCTTCGATCGCACTGGCATTTGCGAGGAGACGAGCTCCGGCAACGCCGCCGCCTTTGCCTTTTCCGACGTGCTGCCGCTGGCCCATAAGAGCATGATGCGGCAGCTGCCGAAATGGCTGGCCGATCCGCTCGGCCCGCTCAGCATCCCGCCCGCCTATCTGCCGAAGCTTTTGCCCTGGCTGATCCGCTTCTGGCGCGCCGGTACGCCGGGAAAATACGAGGCGAGCCTTGCCGCTCAAGCCGGCATGATGAAGCTCGCCGAAGCGGAATGGATGGGCCTGCTCGATCGCTCCGGCACGCGGTCGATGCTGCGCGAGGACGGCTCGCTCGAGCTTTACGAGAGCGAGGCCGAGTTTCAGGCCGGGCTGCCCGGCTGGGCGGCGCGTGAGCGTTTCGACATCGGCTTTCGTCATGTCGAAGGCGAGGAGCTGGCGCGTTTGCAGCCGGGGCTTTCGCCGCGCTTTATCAAGGGCACGTTCGTGCCGGGATGGAAGACGGTCGCCGACCCGAAACTGCTCGGCAAGGCGGTGTGGGCCTATGCGCAGGCCAAAGGCGCCCGCTTTGAGCTGGCTCGGGTCAGCCAAGTCGCGGCGGATCAGGATGGTGCGACACTGACGTTGGCGGACGGCACGACAAGGCAGGCCCGACATCTTGTCGTCGCCGCCGGCGCCTGGTCGCATCTGCTGGCGAGGCAGCTCGGCGATCGCATTCCCCTGGAAACCGAGCGCGGCTACAACACGACGTTGCCAACGACCGCCTTCGACGTGAAGCGGATGCTGATCTTCTCCGGCCATGGCTTCGTCATCACGCCGCTCGAAACGGGCCTGCGCGTCGGCGGCGCCGTTGAACTCGGCGGCATCGAGCGGCCGCCCAATTACAACAGGTCGAAAGCACTGCTGCAGAAGGCGCAGAAATTCCTGCCGGGGCTCGATCCCACGGGCGGGCGCGAATGGATGGGTTTTCGTCCGTCGCTGCCGGATTCCGTGCCCGTCATCGGCGGCGCGCCAGGAAAGCGGTCGGTGATCTATGCGTTCGGCCACGGCCATCTCGGCCTGACCCAGGCCGCGGCCACCGGACGGTTGATCAGAGATCTTGTCCTGGGGCAGACTCCGCCCATCGATCTGGCTTCCTTCAGTCCACAACGATTTTGATTTTCGAGGAGCGTCATGGCCAAGAAATCCTTCTTCTGCATAGACGGCCACACCTGCGGCAATCCGGTGCGCCTAGTCGCCGGCGGCGGCCCGTTGCTTCAGGGCTCGACGATGATGGAGCGGCGGGCGCATTTTCTGGCCGAGTATGACTGGATCCGCACCGGGCTGATGTTCGAACCGCGCGGCCATGACGTCATGTCCGGCTCCATCCTCTATCCGCCGACGCGCGAGGATTGCGATATCGCCATCCTGTTCATCGAAACCTCCGGCTGTCTGCCGATGTGCGGACATGGCACCATCGGCACGGTGACGATGGCGATCGAGCACGGGCTGATCAAACCGAAGACGCCGGGCGTGCTCAGGCTCGACACGCCGGCCGGCCTGGTCATTGCCGAATACAAGCAGGTCGGCGACTATGTCGAAGAGGTGCGCATCACCAATGTGCCATCCTTCCTCTACGCCGAGGGCTTGACGGTCGAATGCCCTCACCTCGGCGAAATCACCGTCGATGTCGCCTATGGCGGCAATTTCTACGCAATCGTCGAGCCGCAGAAGAATTATCGCGACATGGCCGACTATTCGGCGGGAGACTTCATCGCCTGGAGTCCGGTGGTGCGGCAACGGCTCAACGAAAAATATTCCTTCGTGCATCCCGAGAACCCGGGCATCAACCGGCTGTCGCACATGCTGTGGACCGGCAAGCCGACCGTGGCCGGGGCCGACGCGCGCAATGCCGTGTTCTATGGCGACAAGGCGATCGACCGCTCACCATGCGGCACCGGTACCTCGGCGCGCATGGCGCAGCTTCATGCCAAGGGCAAACTCAAGGCCGGCGACAGCTTCGTCCATGAATCAATCATCGGTTCGCTGTTCAAGGGCAAGGTCGAAAAGGATGTCACCGTCGCCGGCAAACCGGCCATCATTCCCTCGATCGGCGGCTGGGCGCGGATGATCGGATTGAACACCATCTTCATCGACGACCGCGATCCGTTCGCGTATGGTTTTGTGGTCAAGTGAAGGGAAACCTGACCCAGGGGAAAGAAACGGAACGAAAAACGGAGCGTGTCAGTAGCGCAACGATTCTTCTCATCACCTAATTTTTACGGCGATTTCTTCGAAATTGGGCGCATGATGCGACCGAATCGTCAAAGACATTGCGTTATGCCAATGGTAGGGTCCGCGATAGTCCAGGGGTCGGATAGGAGAAAACGGGCAATCGAACGGCGTGCCGCGAAAACACGCATGACGATTGAAAAATGACGTTGCAATCCGGGCTCGAAACTTTACGACTAGGGGAAATACGAAAAGGAATGCGTCTGCATGGGCGACATTCCAGGGGAGCCATGTACACATGCAGTACTTTGTCCAGCAGCTTATCAACGGGCTGACGCTGGGATCGATCTATGGGCTGATCGCGATCGGCTACACGATGGTCTACGGCATCATCGGCATGATCAATTTCGCCCATGGCGATATCTTCATGGTGGGCGCCTTCACGGCGCTGATCGTTTTCCTGATCCTTGGCGCGCTGTTCTATTCGGTGCCGGTTGTGGTGGCGCTGCTGGTCATGATGATCGTGGCGATGCTGCTCACCAGCCTTTACAATTGGACGATCGAGAAGGTGGCATACCGGCCGCTGCGCGGTTCGTTCCGGCTGGCGCCGCTGATCACCGCCATCGGCATGTCGATCGCGCTGTCGAACTTCGTCCAGGTGACGCAAGGGCCGCGCAACAAGCCGATCCCGCCGATGGTTTCGCAGGTTTACAACATCAACGGCATCAGCGTGTCGCTAAAGCAGATCATCATCGTCGTCGTCACGGCGCTGCTCTTGGCGCTGTTCTGGTATCTGGTCAACAGGACTTCGCTTGGGCGGGCGCAACGGGCCTGCGAGCAGGACCGCAAGATGGCGGCGCTGCTCGGCATCGATGTCGACCGCACCATCTCGATCACCTTCATCATGGGTGCGGCCCTTGCCGCGGTCGCCGGCACTTTGTTCCTGATGTATTACGGCGTCATTGCCTTCTCGGACGGCTTCACGCCTGGCGTGAAAGCCTTCACGGCGGCGGTGCTGGGTGGCATCGGTTCGCTGCCGGGTGCAGTACTCGGCGGGCTGATGATCGGCTTCATCGAGAGCATGTGGTCGGCCTATTTCTCGATCGACTACAAGGACGTCGCGGCGTTCTCGATCCTGGCGATCGTGCTGATCTTCCTGCCTTCCGGCATATTGGGCCGGCCAGAAGTCGAAAAGGTCTGAGACCATGGCCGTCACCGTTTCTCCGGAGCGCGACAGCGTCGCCACCCCCGTGCAGCGCGCCACGCGCGAGGCGCTTTATGCCGGCGCCATATCGTTCGGCCTTTTCGTGCTGTTCATCGGCCTGAAGACGGGCCAGAACATTTCCAATGAACTGGTCCTGACGACGCGCTGGGGCCTGCTTGCCGCAGTGGTGATCGCCACGGCTGTCGGGCGGTTTCTTTATGTCGCTTATGGCCAGCCCTTCATGGCCAACCAGAAGATCACCGACGTCGCCACCGGCCTGCTGCCGGCCAGTGTGGCGTCACGCTTCTTCCAGTTGCCTGCCTTCTTCGTGGCCATCATCGCCGCGGTACTGCTATTCGTGTTCAACAGCTCTCTCGCCGGATGGGTGGGAGCTGAGCCGGCCGGCTATCTGCAATTCCTGCGCGCTTTGGCTGTCATCTATGTGCTGGCTTGCGTGATCTATTATTTCAGGGCCTTCATCCATGCCAACTTCACCAAACTCGGCATTGCCGCGCTTGTGCTGTACCCGATCCTCGTGGTCGCGGTGCTGTCGCTGAGTGCCTGGTCGATTGTCGGAGGGCTGCAGGGTTCGCTGAAATGGGTCGATAATTTCGGCATCCAGATCCTGATCTATGTGATGCTGGCCTGGGGCCTGAACATCGTCGTCGGCCTCGCCGGCCTGCTCGATCTCGGCTACGTCGCCTTTTATGCGATTGGCGCCTACGCGTATGCGTTGCTCGGCACCCAATACGGCCTGTCGTTCTGGATCCTGCTGCCGGCAGCGGGTGCCATGGCCGCCTTCTGGGGGGTGCTGCTCGGCTTCCCGGTGCTGCGCCTGCGCGGCGACTATCTGGCGATCGTCACGCTGGCTTTCGGCGAGATCATCCGGTTGGTGCTGATCAACTGGCGCGAGGTCACCAACGGGTCGGCCGGCATTTCCGGCATTCCCAAGGTGAGCTTCTTCGGCCTGATGTCGTTCAACGTGTCGGACCCGAACTACATCGCCAAGGTGTTGGGCATCGCCCAGTCGGGTGCGTATTACAAGATTTTCCTCTATTACCTGATCCTGGGCCTGTGCCTGCTTACCGCCTTCGTCACCATCCGGCTGCGGCGCCTGCCGGTCGGCCGCGCATGGGAAGCGCTGCGCGAGGACGAGATCGCCTGCCGGTCTCTGGGCATCAACACGACGACAACCAAACTCACGGCTTTTGCCACAGGCGCCATGTTCGGTGGCTTCGCCGGCTCCTTCTTCGCCGCGCGGCAAGGCTTCGTCAGCCCGGAATCCTTCGTCTTCCTGGAATCGGCCATTATCCTCGCCATCGTCGTGCTCGGCGGCATGGGCTCGCTGGTCGGTATAGCGGTTGCCGCAATGGTGATGATCGGCGGCACCGAGGCGCTGCGTGAACTCGACTTCCTCAAGCAGATCTTCGGGCCAGACTTCACCCCGGAACTCTACCGCATGCTTCTGTTCGGCATGGCCATGGTCATCGTCATGCTGTGGAAGCCGCGCGGCTTCGTCGGCAGTCGCGAACCGACCGCCTTCCTCAAGGTGCGAAGAGCTGTCTCTGGCTCCTTCACTAAGGAAGGGCACGGCTGATGAATGCGAGCACATCCATGAACGAGGCCATCCTGCAGGTCGATCACCTGTCGATGAAGTTCGGCGGCCTGGTCGCCATCGGCGACCTGTCCTTTACCGCCAGGCGCGGCGAGATCACCGCACTGATCGGACCCAACGGCGCCGGCAAGACCACCGTGTTCAACTGCATCACCGGCTTCTACAAGCCGTCTGAAGGCATGATCACGCTCAACCGCAACGACGGATCGAGCTATTTGCTCGAACGTCTGCCCAACCATGAGATCCCGGCGCGCGCCAAGGTGGCGCGCACCTTCCAGAACATCCGCCTGTTCTCGGGCATGACGCTCCTGGAGAACCTTTTGGTTGCCCAGCACAACAAGCTGATGAAGGCATCGGGCTATACGATCCTTGGCCTGTTCGGCTTCAGCAGCTACCGCAAGGCCTCGGCCGAATCGGTCGAGCTTGCCAAGCACTGGCTGGAGAAGGCCGATCTTGTCGACCGTGCCGACGATCCGGCCGGCGACCTGCCCTATGGTGCGCAGCGCCGCCTCGAGATCGCCCGCGCCATGTGCACGGGTCCGGAGCTTCTGTGCCTGGACGAGCCGGCGGCCGGTCTCAATCCGAAGGAATCGGCGGCGCTCAACGAACTGCTGATCGACATCAAGAGCACCACGGGCACCTCGATCCTGTTGATCGAACACGACATGTCGGTGGTCATGCAGATATCCGACCATGTCGTGGTGCTGGAATATGGCCGCAAGATCTCCGACGGAAGCCCGCAATCTGTGCGCACCGATCCGCGCGTCATCGCCGCGTATCTCGGCGTCGACGACGAGGAAGTCGAGGCGGTTCTCACCGAAGTCGGCGACGAAGACGTCATCGAACAGCTCGATACAGGGCCGGATGCCGCGCATGGTCCGGGGACATCGTCTTCGTATCTCGCCGGGCCGGTGACCGACACGGTCGGCCACAGTTCGGGCGAGCGGGTCACGGTGGCCAAGGGCGCATCAAAGGCCGGTCAGGTCGACGCAAGGTCGCTCGCCGCAGTAAACAAGGCGGCCTCGCCGGCTGCGACCCCGGTTCCGGCGGCGAAGGCAAAGCCTGCTCCGAAAGCGGCGTCAAAAGCGGCAACCGGCACGGCGGCGAAGTCGACCGCACCGGCCAAACCGGCAGCCAAGGCTCCGGCGGCGACGGCTGGGGGAATCTCCAATCGGTTGGCAGCGCCTCGCGGCGGCAAGGCCGACAACCTGACCCGCATCAAGGGCATCGGTACGGTCAACGAGAAGAAGCTCAACCATCACGGCATCTTCCACTTCGACCAGATCGGCGCCTGGAAAAAGGCCGACGTCGAGGCCGCCGAAGCCTATCTCGCCTTTGACGGACGCATCGCACGTGAGGAATGGGTCAAGCAGGCCAAGCTGCTCGCCCAGGGCAAGAAAACGGAATTCTCGCGCCGCGTCGATGCGGGCAAGGTGGCGACCAGCCATGCTTCCGGGAAGAGTACGACCGCTGCCAAGCCTGTGGCAGGCAAGCGTGGAGGGGGCAAGTGATGGCCGCGACAACGCTGCTCGATATCAAGGGCGTGCAGACCTATTACGGCAACATCCGGGCGTTGAACGGTGTCGATGTCACCGTCAACCAGGGTGAGATCGTGGCGCTGATCGGCGCCAATGGCGCCGGCAAGTCGACGCTGATGATGACCATTTTCGGCGCGCCGCGCGCTCGCGCCGGCACCATCACCTTTGCCGGCACCGACATCACTCAGATGCCGACGCACGAGATCGCCCGCTTGCGCATTGCCCAGTCGCCGGAGGGGCGCCGTATTTTCCCGCGCATGACGGTGATGGAAAACCTGCAGATGGGCGCCAGCCTCGACAACCTCAAGCACTATGATGAGGACGTCGAGAAGGTGTTTGCCCTGTTTCCGCGGCTGAAGGAGCGCATCGCCCAGCGCGGCGGCACGCTGTCGGGCGGCGAGCAGCAGATGCTGTCGATCGGACGCGCGCTGATGGCGCGGCCGAAGCTGCTTTTGCTCGACGAACCATCGCTGGGTCTGGCGCCGCTGATCGTCAAGCAGATCTTCGACGCCATCCGCGAACTGAACCGCACCCAGGGGCTGACCGTGTTCCTGGTCGAGCAGAACGCCTTCGGCGCGCTGAAACTCGCCGCGCGCGGCTATGTCATGGTCAACGGCAATGTGACGATGAGCGGCACCGGCAAGGAACTGCTCGCCAATCCGGAAGTGCGCGCCGCCTATCTCGAAGGCGGACATCACTGAGTTTGCAGCGGAATGTGTGCATGCGGTATTCCGCTCCAAGTTGTTTGTTTGTCGCATGATCTTTGTCCGAAAAGTCTGCAACTTTTCGGGATCATGCTAAGGAGACTTCACCATGCAGGGCATACTCTACGAGGAGCCGTCGATCTGGCAGTTCTTCTTCGTCACCTGTCTGCTGGGCGGCTGGGCGGCGTGGATGACGGGCAAGGCCAGTGCCCAGACATGGCGCAGCTTCATCCAGCTGTTCGCCTACATGCTGGGCCTCGGCATCGGCATCCGATTCATCCATCACGCGCTGTTCGGCGGCACGATGTTCTCGCTGCACTACTACATCGTCGACACCATCGTACTGATGATCCTCGGCTTCGTCGGCTATCAATACACGCGCACCAACCAGATGGTGACACAGTATAATTGGCTCTACGAAAGAGCTTCAATCTTGAGCTGGAAACCGAAAGGTTGACGTTCATCATTAACGTCGCTTCGGAATTGAATCGGCGTGACAAGTGCCTGAAAATCGGCAAACTATGCTTTCTGCGATAAGGGTGGGCATCGCATGAAAGCTTCATCCACGCCCACTCCGTAAATGGGAGCGTTTAAATGAAAAAGTCACTTTTGTCCGCCGTCGCCCTGACCGCGCTCGTCGCGTTCAATGGTGCCGCGTGGGCTGACGTAATGATGGGCGTCGCCGGCCCGATCACCGGCCCGAACGCGGCCTTCGGCGCGCAGCTGCAGAAGGGTGCGGAAGCGGCTGTCGCCGACATCAATGCCAAGGGCGGCATCAACGGCGAGCAGATCAAGCTCGAAGTCGGCGACGACGTCTCCGATCCGAAGCAGGGCATCTCGGTCGCCAACAAGTTCGTCGGTGACGGCGTCAAGTTCGTGGTCGGCCACTTCAACTCCGGCGTCTCGATTCCGGCATCGGAAGTCTATGCGGAAAACGGCATCGTCGAAGTGACGCCGGCCGCGACCAACCCGCAATTCACCGAGCGCGGCCTGTGGAACGTGTTCCGCACCTGCGGACGCGATGACCAGCAGGGCAGCATCGCCGGCGCCTATCTCGCCGCGAACTTCAAGGACGCCAAGATCGCCGTCGTGCACGACAAGACCACCTATGGTCAGGGCCTCGCCGACGAAACCAAGAAGGCGATGAATGCCGCCGGCGTGACGGAAGTCATGTATGAAGGCATCAACGTCGGCGACAAGGACTTCTCGGCACTGATCGCCAAGATGAAGGAAGCCGGCGTTTCCATCATCTATTGGGGCGGCCTGCACACCGAAGCCGGCCTGATCATCCGTCAGGCGGCCGACCAGGGCCTCAAGGCGACGCTGGTTTCCGGCGATGGCATCGTGTCGAACGAGCTGGCTTCGATCGCGGGTGACGCGGTTGCGGGCACGCTCAACACGTTCGGCCCGGATCCGCGCCTGATCCCCGCCAACAAGGAACTCGTCGAGAAGTTCCGCGCGCAAGGCTTCGAGCCGGAAGCCTATACGCTCTACTCCTACGCTGCCGTTCAGGCGATCGCCGAAGCAGCGACCGCTGCCAAGTCAAACGACCCGCAGGCAGTTGCCAAGGCGCTGCATGAAAACGGCCCGTTCAAGACCGTGCTCGGCGACCTGTCCTATGACGCCAAGGGCGATCCGACGCTGCCCGGCTACGTCATGTACGAATGGAAGAAGGGCGACGACGGCAAGTACACCTACATCCAGAAGATGTAAGCTCGTCAGTCTCGATTTCTACAGAATGCCCGGCGCCTCGCGCCGGGCATTTTTCTTTGAGCCGCGTTTGCGTTCAGAGGGTCCGAAAGCCGATACGGCCGGGTCTTTAAGCCGGAAAATGATCATGCCTTGAACGGCAGTGCCGGCCGCCTTCTTTGCGTGTTCGGATGAATGCGACCGAGTGTTGTCGCAAAGATTCCATTTCAACCGGTTTAAACGTGCGTCAATTTTGTTTGCACTGCAGCATTTTCACGCTAATCATTGCGCCGATTTCTCATCCTTCCGTTGCTGGAGCCCAGTCCTTGGCCATCACGAAGATCCTCGTCGCCAACCGGTCCGAAATCGCCATTCGCGTTTTTCGCGCGGCCAACGAGCTCGGCCTCAAGACCGTGGCGATCTGGGCGGAGGAGGACAAGTACTCCCTGCACCGCTTCAAGGCCGACGAGAGCTACCAGGTCGGACGTGGGCCACATCTGACCCGGGACATGGGACCGATCGAAAGCTATCTGTCGATCGAGGAGGTGATCCGCGTCGCCAGGCTTTCGGGCGCCGATGCCATTCATCCCGGCTACGGGCTGTTGTCGGAAAGCCCCGAATTCGCCGACGCCTGTGCCGAGGCCGGCATCACCTTCATCGGGCCGAAGCCGGACACGATGCGCCGGCTCGGCAACAAGGTCGCGGCACGCAATCTCGCCATCGAGGTCGGCGTGCCGGTGATCCCCGCCACCGATCCGTTGCCGGATGACATGGACGCGGTCAAGAAACTGGCCAAGGAAATCGGCTACCCCGTGATGTTGAAGGCATCATGGGGTGGCGGCGGCCGTGGCATGCGCGCCATCCGCGCCGAAGCCGACCTTGCCCGCGAGGTTACGGAAGGCAAGCGTGAGGCGAAAGCGGCCTTCGGCAAGGACGAGGTCTATCTCGAAAAGCTGATCGAGCGCGCCCGACATGTCGAGGTGCAGGTGCTGGGCGACACGCATGGCAATGCCGTGCACCTGTTCGAGCGCGACTGCTCGATCCAGCGCCGCAACCAGAAGGTCGTCGAACGGGCGCCGGCGCCATATCTTGAAATGTCGCAGCGCGAGGAGCTCTGCGGCCATGCGCTGAAGATCGCCCGCGAGACCAGCTATATCGGCGCCGGCACGGTCGAGTTCCTGCAGGACGCCGACACCGGCAAATTCTACTTCATCGAGGTCAACCCGCGCATCCAGGTCGAGCACACCGTCACCGAGCAGGTGACCGGCATCGACATCGTCAAGGCGCAGATCCATATCCTCGACGGCTTTGCCATCGGCACGCCGGAATCGGGCGTGCCGGCACAGAAGGACATCAGGCTGAACGGCCACGCCTTGCAGTGCCGCATCACCACGGAAGACCCCGAACACAACTTCATCCCGGACTACGGCCGCATCACCGCCTATCGCGGCGCGACGGGTTTCGGCATCCGCCTCGACGGCGGCACCGCCTATTCGGGCGCGGTCATCACCCGCTTCTACGATCCGCTGCTGGAGAAGGTGACGGCGTGGGCGCCGACGCCGGCTGAGACCATCGCCCGCATGAACCGGGCACTGCGCGAATTCCGCATCCGCGGCGTCGCCACCAATTTGACCTTCCTCGAAGCGATCATCAACCACCCGAGCTTCGCCGACAATTCCTACACGACCAAGTTCATTGACACGACGCCGGAGCTGTTCCAGCAGGTCAAGCGGCAGGACCGTGCGACCAAGCTGCTCAACTACCTGGCCGACGTGTCGGTCAACGGTCATCCCGAGACGCGCGGCCGGCCGCAGCCGAAGGCCGATGCGGCCGCACCCGTGGTGCCCTATCTCAACGGCAACGTACCGGGCGGCAGCAAGCAGAAGCTCGACGTGCTGGGCCCGCAGAAATTCGCCGCCTGGATGCGAGATCGCAAAGAGGTGCTGGTCACTGACACGACGATGCGCGACGGCCATCAATCGCTGCTGGCGACGCGCATGCGCACGCATGACATTGCCGGCATAGCGGGGACCTATGCGCGTGCCCTGCCGCAGCTTCTGTCACTCGAATGCTGGGGCGGCGCGACCTTCGACGTCGCCATGCGCTTTCTCACCGAGGATCCATGGGAGCGGCTGTCGCTGGTGCGCGAGGCTGCGCCCAATCTTTTGCTGCAGATGCTGCTGCGCGGCGCCAACGGTGTCGGCTACACCAATTATCCCGACAATGTCGTGCAGCATTTTGTCAGCCAAGCAGCGGCCGGCGGCATCGACCTGTTCCGCGTCTTCGACTGCCTGAACTGGGTCGAGAACATGCGCGTCGCCATGGATGCGGTCGGCGCCGAGGGCAAGCTGATCGAAGCGGCGATCTGCTATACCGGCGATATCCTCGATCCGGCGCGGGCGAAATACGACCTCAAATATTATGTCGGCCTGACCAGGGAACTGCAGGCGGCCGGCGCCCACATCATCGCCGTCAAGGATATGGCCGGGCTATTGAAGCCTGCCGCGGCTCGGGTGCTGTTCAAGGCGCTGCGCGAGGCGACCGACCTGCCGATCCATTTCCACACGCATGACACGTCAGGCCTGTCGGCGGCGACGGTGTTGGCGGCGGTCGACAGCGGCGTCGATGCCATCGACGCGGCGATGGATTCGCTGTCGGGCAACACCTCGCAGCCATGTCTCGGCTCCATCGTCGAGGCGCTGAAGGGCACCCAACGCGACCCGGGTCTCGACCCGCAATGGATCAGGAAAATTTCGTTCTACTGGGAGGCGGTGCGCAACCAGTACGCTGCCTTTGAAAGCGACCTCAAAGGGCCGGCCTCGGAAGTCTATCTGCACGAGATGCCGGGCGGACAGTTCACCAACCTGAAGGAACAGGCGCGCTCGCTCGGGTTGGAGACGCGTTGGCACGAAGTGGCGCAGACCTATCACGACGTCAATCTGATGTTCGGCGACATCGTCAAGGTGACACCGTCGTCCAAGGTTGTCGGTGACATGGCATTGATGATGGTCAGCCAGGATCTGACCGTCGCCGATGTCGAAAATCCCGACAGGGATATAGCCTTCCCGGACTCGGTCGTCTCGATGCTGCGCGGCGATCTCGGCCAGTCGCCCGGCGGCTGGCCGGCGGCGCTGCAGAAGAAGGCGCTGAAGGGCGACAGGCCGATCACGGTGCGGCCCGGGTCGCTGCTCAAGGCAGCCGACCTCAAGGCCAGCCGCAAGGAGATCGAGGAGAAGCTCGAGCGCAAGCTTTCGGAGTTCGAATTCGCCTCGTGGCTGATGTATCCGAAAGTGTTTACGGATTTCGCCGGCGCGCAGGAAACCTACGGTCCGGTCAGCGTCCTGCCGACGCCGACCTATTTCTACGGCATGAAACCGGAAGACGAGATCTTCGTCGACATCGAGAAGGGCAAGACGCTGGTGGTGCGGTGCCTTGGCATCGGCGATGTCGACGAGAAGGGCATGGCCACCGTGTTCTTCGAACTCAACGGCCAGCCGCGCCGTGTGAAGGTGCCCGACCGGGCGCACGGCGCGTCCGCCGCCAAGGCCCGCCGCAAGGCCGAGCCTGGCAACGAGGCGCATGTCGGTGCACCCATGCCGGGCGTCGTCTCGGGGCTTTCGGTAGCCGCCGGCCAGGCGGTCAAGGCCGGTGACGTGCTGCTTTCCATCGAAGCGATGAAGATGGAGACGGCGTTGCATGCCGAGCGTGACGGCACGGTCGCCGAGGTGCTGGTCAAGGCCGGCGACCAGATCGATGCCAAGGATTTGCTGATCGCCTTCAATTGAGAGCTCGCAAAACGGACTGGCTGTCGACTTCTGGCGGCAGCCCTTGTGACTTGGTCGATAACAGCTTGACCCGCCGTCGCCGGTCGGGCATCGAACCGGCTCAAATTTGCCGCAGCAGTTCCCGAGTCGCGGCGCAGTAACGATGTGGAGAAAAACATGGCCGACGATATCACCGAGACCAGCCAGACTGTTGCCGCCGGCCAGCTGCGTGCCTTCATCGAGCGCATAGAGCGGCTCGAGGAAGAGAAGAAGACCATTTCAGACGACATCAAGGAAGTGTTCGCCGAGGCCAAGGGCACCGGCTTCGACACCAAGGCGATGCGCACGATCATCCGGCTGCGCAAGAAGGACCAGGCCGAGCGGCAGGAAGAGGAAACTATCCTCGATCTGTACAAGGCCGCACTCGGAATGGTGTAAGTTTCACTCATCTGTGGAGCGATCTTGTCGCGCCATTCTGTGCGGCGTAGGATTCTCACAGCTGCTGGTTTGTGGTTCAAGATGCTGGTTGAACGGAGCCAGCATCTGAAGGCGCGAGCCCCATAGAACGATCTTCGCGACTTGAAGTTAGCGCAGTGGGCGCAGGCGAGAGCTGCCGTGTGAAGGCATCTCGCTGTTGCGTTGCTGTTTCCTCGGGGTGAATTGGTCGCAGCGGTACCGTTCCACAGGGTCGATGGCGCCTGGCAAGATGGGTGGGCACCGCAAGCGTGTTCTGGAAGCTCCTCGAACCTTCCATCGTGGAGAGGATCAATCGGACCTCTGATCTGACGCTGCATCGGCTGAAAGAGGCGTTGGCCGTGCTTCGGGGTCCTCGAAGGATCGGGGCGGGCGATCACAGTGAAGGTGATGGCGGCGGAAGCCGAGGTGCTCGATAGCGTATAACGGACGATGACCGCCTCGGCCGCCGCACTGACGCAGTAACGTCAGCTCAAGTTCGTCGCAGGGATTCCGGCGAACCCTCTGATCGAAGTTTCGCTCTCTCGTTCTTGACTGTCTTTCGCAGCACACCGCCGGGGCCAGCTTTAGTGTCTTTCCCCAAAGGCGGAGGCGTCGCGACGTTCTCAAGAATCTTCACCGATTTGGCGAAACTGACGAAAGCATCGTGGGCGATTGAAACGCGTATTTGACCGTTGGAAGCACAGTCGCACGCACGAACGACCGTGTCGTAAATCGGCCCTCTGCGGCCCTTGGGCCATTCTCCCAAGAAGTTTAATGCGTCGATCATGCTGCTGATTTCTTCCCTGACCTTCCCGTTCTTGACGAAAATGGGACGGTCGAAAATCCGGTCTTTCATGGATCTTCTCCCTTTGATTGAATGATCGACCCCAAGATTTTCAGTCTCTCAGAAAAATGAACGGCAGCGTTGATCCCTATCAATGAGGGTGAAATTCGTGGCTGCAAATTGCCAAACGCGGATGTTCAGCATGCAATTCTCGACGAGCTCTTCCCGCTTCAGTGCTGGCGGTGAGCTTGGCAGTGTCCTATCGTCCGCTCGCGAACTTGGGATCGTTGCGGTTGCTCTCGTGGTTCGGGCGCGGGCAGCTTAAGGCTTGGCAACTTCCGCGACGACCACCCGCTGAGGCTTGGCGAAAAGACCTGCCGGAGGTCGTCACACAGACCAGTGATTCGGATCAATGAAATCCCGTACTTCTTGGAAGTCCATTCGCGGCCGCTAGCCTCTCATAGGGAGATCGACTTGATTGAGCTGCTATTGCTGGCCGGATCGAAAGGTCGTCGCGACCCGACATCCTGACGAGTTGTCTCTTGTTGAGGATCTCAAAATCCTGCGCATTGCGGATTTTGATGATGCCGCGGCGGCTCATCTCGTGAATGACGCGACTGATGCTTTCCCCGGTTGTCCCAAGATAGCTGGCCATGTCACGGCGACTGATAGGTAAGTGGATCGAGAGGTTCGCACCAGAGACCCATTCGTCTGGTTCGCCACGACGACAAAGCATCAACAAGAAACTCGCAACTCGCTCCGGCATCGTCTGGCAGCCAAGCAGCAGCATCCAATCGCGCGCTGCGTCCAGTTCATCCAGTGTGTTCAGCATCAGTTGATGCTCGAGTTCAGGAAAACGCTCCGTCAATCTCTCAAAGGCGCGCCGCTCATAACAACAAAGGATCACATCGGACGCCGCCTCAATGGCGTAGTCGGAAAGGCCTCCGAAGACGCGGCCGAAGAAGTCTGAGCGAAACAGCAGGCCGACGAGTTGCTGGCGTCCGTCTTCCAACGACTTCTGCATGCGCAACACGCCGGACACGACGATGCCGACAAATGATGTAGCCTCCATCTCGGCAAGCACCGTTTCGCCGAGTCGATAGGTCCGGTGATGGGACAGCCTGGCGAGGTCCCTCTGTAAGTCGACATTGACCCTGCTGCAGAGCGAGGTTTTGCGCACGGCGCATCGATCACAGGGCGTCAGAGCTCGGAGGAAAGGCAAGGGTTCCATAGCATTCTCCAACTCACGGTTGTGCCAAAGAGGGACCTCAAAATAGAGCCGACCAGGAAATCAAGTTCGAAAAACACTTCTAAGGCAGCCTAAAGCCAAAACTCGTCCTAGTTTCCATTGTCGTCTTTGTTCTGGATCAAATTGAAATCAGCTGTGCTTCAGTGGCACCGCCACAGGCGCCGGAATTGGATTGGACAGCAGGGGATATACGGCCTAGTATTTTTCGGTCGGGAACATTCAGACCAAAAAAGAGCACTTTTAGGGACCAGATCGTTGATCGCTATGTGGCACATGCCAACGTCGCTCGCTTTCACGAGATGCTTTCTCACGAACTAAGCCCGGAACAGCCGCATGTCGTTGAGGGTCTGCTTGCAAAGGAAGAGCTAAGGCTCCTGGTTCTCGAAGCATCAGAGGAAAGCGCGTTTCGCTCGGGTCTCAAACTGGTCGCCGCGGCGCTCTCGACGCATCACGCCGGCGAAACGATTTCAACCAAATCCACGATCGAAGCCGTGCGATGGGGTTGGCCGGACTGCAACGAAAACGACGATGAATTGACCGCATGCGTCGTGCAGTATGCAAAGGAGCGGCAATTGGTTGTCCTCTTTGACGCGCGGTAGGCGAGCCAGCCCGGTCCTTGGAAGTTGGTCCCGTCGAGCTTCAACTCATTTTTTGCGACAGGGATTAGCTCAGATTATTTCTCAAGTCAGATGCGGTAATTGCACAACGGCAAAAATACCACGATTCTCCAACTCTTCGTTGACGTCATTCGGCAATGGCCGGCAACCACAATGCACGGCATGTTTCAAATGCCAAACCAGTCCTTCATCCGAGGTGCGGAGTTGCGGTGGCTCGTTCGACAGGTGCCATTTCAAGTTTATTTTGGCCTGCCTTGATGGAAAGCGAATTGCTTCGTGAAACATCGGCCCGCTCCCTTTGTTTGAACAACGGTACCGGCTGAAGTCGAATGCGTCGTTGATCCACGTCAAGAGTCATCGCGATGAGTGTTGTGACATGTAAGGGATCGAACAGCGTCGCTCGCTCCGCAAAGCGTCGGTGGCAGGGGCGGCCAGTTGCTTTTCGCTTGATCCCAACAGGATGCGAATGCGAATGGACAGGTCTTTGACGACCGAGCCCGCACTTTGTGGTCCGTCGCGACACCGCCGGAAACAAATCGGCACAGATCGAATGGAAGACCATCGGACCCGACGGCGGCACTTCGTAGAATCCCCTAAGGGTACAACCGAATTGTTGGGCAGGCGCTTTTGCGCTGAAGTTCAAGGCGCAACGACGTCCCCATCTTCAATTGAAGTGCCTGATGGTTGTCGGACGTCAACTCAACGATAGGCCGACATGGGAGTGGTCTGATGTTCTGCGCACACCTGACATCCAAAGCTATCGCAATCGCAGCCTCTTTTTGCAGAGGGCCACTCATTGCAAGTGCACTGCAAGGGCTTGTGACAGATCTGTTCGACCCGTACCGGCCCGAGCTTTACTATATGCGCGGGCCAGGACCGAGATGGCATAAGAAGCACGCTCGTGACAATGCATTGCTTACGTGGGAACGCGATCGAGGTTTCTGATGATCCGGCTGTGCACTGGCCAAGAGTTGATCGGTATCAATGCGTCGACAGGGTCGGTCCCTATGGATTGGCGCCTACATGTCATAGGGCTCAAAGCATTGGAGGGAAATCGTGCTCGGAGACCTGCACCGGCGCGTTGAGAGCGTGCTTTGGGCTGTCCTCAGGATCCTCCGCCGGACGCCGCGCCCATTGATTGGCCGGATAGAAATCCACACGGGTCGACGCATTTCGTTGTCCCCCTCGCACCTTCAGCCTCGGCGGTTGTTGGCGCTGACGGCCGTGGGCGTGTTGGCGTTTGCAACATCGACGGCTTGCGGGGAGGGCATCACGCTGCGAGTTGGTCATTTTCCGAACATCACCCATGTTCAGGCGCTGGTCGCCAGAAATTTTGAGCGGCAGGGCCGGAGCTGGTTTGCGCCGCGCATCGGCCAGGATGTCAAGGTCGAATGGTACGCTTACAATGCCGGTCCAAGCGCCATGGAAGCGATCTTTGCTGGAAGCCTCGACCTTGCCTATGTTGGACCGAATCCGGCTATCAATGCTTATGCACGCTCTGACGGGCAGGAAATTCGCGTGATCGCCGGAGCGGTAAACGGAGGATCGGCACTCGTTGTGCAGCCCGATTCGAACCTCGCCGCCCCATCGGACTTTCGCGGTAAACGGATCGGCACCCCTCAGTTCGGAAATACGCAGGATGTCGCTGCGCGGGCTTGGCTCATGTTAGGTGGACTGCGGATCACGCAGACTGGCGGCGACGCGCTGGTCTTACCGACGGCCAATCCTGATCAGCTGGCGCTATTCAAGACCAGACAACTCGATGCCGTTTGGACCGTTGAGCCGTGGGTAACGCGCCTTGAGCAAGAAGCCGGTGGCAAGGTGTTGGTGGAGGAGAAGAATGCAGTTACGACCATCCTCGTGTCGCGTGCTGAGTTTCTATCGTCGCATCGGAAGACTGTAGCTCGCTTCGCAGCCGCCCACCGGGATCTGACTGACTGGATCAACCAGAATCCTGCCGAAGCCCAGCGCATGGTCAGGGAGGAACTCAGGCTCCAGTTCAGGACCGACATGGCGCCGGAGCTTATAGCACGTGCGTGGTCGCGTTTGACGGTGACCAGCGACATCTCGCTTGAAGCTTTGCAGAGATTTGTCAGCAGCGCTCAGCAAGTCGGCTTCCTGCATGCCGTACCCGACTTATCTCGTCTTCTTGACGTTCCATGAACATGGCTGAAGCGCAATGGCAGGGCGTGATGCCCGAGCATGCCTCTGGAGCATCAAGCAAGCTCATCGTTGAAAGCGTGTCGAAGTGGTTCCGCACTCCGCGGGCAACCGTACACGCACTCGACAGCATTTCGATGCAGGTCGCGGCGGGCGAAGTCGTTTGCCTTGTCGGGCCGAGCGGTTGTGGCAAGTCAACGCTCCTCGATATCATTGCCGGGCTGACCAAGCCGGACTCTGGACACGTGCTTGCCGACGGTCACCTGGTCACTGGTCCCGGGCGGCAGCGGTTGGTCGTGTTCCAGGAGCCGTCGCTGTTTCCGTGGCTGGACGTGTTCGGCAACGTCATGTTCGGCCTGAAACTCTGCCCCGAGCTCACCAATGATGGGCGGCGCGAGATTGCACACCGGTTCCTTGGCTTGGTCGGACTGGAGAAATTCGAGCGGGTGCATGTTCACGAATTGTCGGGTGGCATGAAACAGCGCGTGGCTTTGGCGCGCGCCCTTGCCGCTGATCCACAAGTGCTTCTTATGGATGAGCCGTTTGGCGCGCTCGATGCGATGACCCGGGAGCATCTCTACGACGACGTTCAGCGCATCTGGCGCGACGCCGGCAAGACGATTGTTTTTGTCACTCACAACATGCGTGAGGCAGTCTGCCTGGGTGATCGGGTACTGCTCATGTCGCAGGCGCCGGGAAAGATTATCCAGGCGTTTGACATTCCGTTGCCGCGGCCGCGAAGCATCTATGACGTCGAACTGGTTGGGTACGCCGCGCGCATCGCCGATGCCCTTCGCGGCACAGTAGGAGGAGGGGTGCCTGAATGAGGCGTATTGTTGTCCCCTCACTCTTTTTCATGGCCTTGCTGGGAATTTGGGGCATCGCTGCTGGCAGTGGGCGGTGGTCGCCCGTTCTGTTTCCATCGCCATGGAGCGTTGCTGAGTATCTTTGGGGAGCTCTGTTGGATGGGACTCTTGTCGAGGCGATTTTTGTCACGATGAAGCGGCTTCTGGCTGGCTATGCGATCGGCTTGCTGATCGGTTTGCCGCTAGGGTTGCTCACCAGTTCTTCACAAATGCTGGAGGACACGATTGGAGCGCTAGCGCTCGGGCTCCAGACGTTGCCGAGTGTATGTTGGGTACCCCTCGCACTTCTGTGGTTCGGCCAGACCGAAGGCGCGATGCTGTTCGTGGTCGTCATGGGAACTGTTTGGTCCGTTATCATCGCCACCGACCATGGCGCACGCACAATTCCGCCGATCTATGCCCGCGCGGCGCGAACCATGGGATCGCAGGGGCTGCATCTGTGGACCAGGGTGATGCTGCCTGCATCCTTGCCGTTCCTGGTGAGCGGCATGAAGCAAGGTTGGGCTTTCGCGTGGCGTTCGCTGATGGCGGCAGAGATTTATGTGACCATCCTGACGGGATTTGGCCTTGGTCAACTGCTGCACTATGGGCGGGAGCTGCAGGCGATGGATCAGGTAATCGGCGCCATGGCGATGATCGTGATCATCGGGTCGTTGGCCGACAGAATTCTGTTTTCGCCTTGGGAGCGATTTCTTCACCGGCGTTGGGGAACGAATGTCGAGTAACCCACGGAAGGGGCGGCCTTGTGATCGCAGCGAGGTCGATCGTCAACTTTCGTCACCTTGTTCGCCAAGTCTTGCAGGCAGCATTCACATTCATTGATCGGCATCAATGCCGCGCTCGGCGTCTCATGAATAGGTGCAGCGTGTAGGCACTACTATGGACTTTGCATCGGACCGACAGGCGTCGTCCCGCAAGCCTAGGGATTGAATTCGATGGCAGCGATTGATTTCGAAGAGGCCTTGAACGACCCAGCATCGGTTTTTGGTCAGCCGGAGAATGTCTTGGCGCCAACAACGCTATCAAAGGAACAGAAGTTCGAGATCCTCCGTCGCTGGCAGTACAATGCGGAAGAAGAGGCCGTCGCTCTCGAGGAAGGCATGCCTGGCGAAGAGACTGACGTGCTGCGTCAAGTTCTGGTCGCACTTGGAACCCTCGCCGGCCCCATTGATGTCGAACATCGTGCGCCCTCGAAGCAGCACGGCCAACCGCAAAGCTCTGTCACGGTCCCGAAATTAGACCGACCTGGAGCGAAGCGGTGAGCAGGAGTCCCAAATCGTACCCCAGCGATCGCGCGGAAGTCGCCGAGGTTTTGATCCCTCCGATTGGATTGGTCGGATCGCTGCGCATTCCGCAACAGTCACGTGGCATCATTGCCTTCGCTCACGGCAGCGGTTCAAGCCGGTTCAGCCCGCGCAACACCTATGTGGCGGAAGCCCTCAATCATGCCGGATTTGCCACTTTGCTGTTTGATTTGCTGACGAAGGACGAAGAGGCGGACAGATCCAATGTTTTCGACATCCCGCTGCTCGCAGAACGCCTGACTATGACCTTGAATTGGACCTTCGCGGACCCGCGGACGGATAAATTGCCAGTGGGATTGTTTGGCGCAAGCACTGGTGCCGCAGCCGCCCTCGTTTCGGCCGCGGCGCTCGGAGACAGGATAGGCGCGGTCGTGTCGCGCGGCGGACGACCAGATATGGCGGCGGCTGCACTCGAAGAGGTGCGTGCGCCGACATTGCTGATTGTCGGCGGCAACGACCAGGATGTTCTTGCGCTGAACAGATCGGCGCTGGCGCGTCTCACCTGTCCCAAGGAGTTGAAGGTTATTCCGGGCGCGAGCCATCTTTTTTCAGAATCTGGTGCGCTCGATGCTGTTGTCGCCGAGGCAAGCGCGTGGTTCACGCGCCACCTCTCGCCGGCAGCCCGCCATGCGAGAGAAGGTTGATCCCATGCCGTTCGCAGATCGCTCCGAGGCAGGAAAACGGCTGGGCAAGGCCCTTGATCGCTATCGAGGCGACAATGTCGTGGTACTGGCCTTGCCTCGCGGCGGCGTACCGGTGGCGGCGGAGGTTGCCTCCTATCTGGAGGCTCCTCTTGACCTGCTTCTGGTGCGTAAGATCGGGGTACCAACCCACCCCGAACTTGCCATGGGCGCGATCATCGACGGCGATGATCCCATCGTTGTGCGCAACGCAGATGTCATTCGCCTTGCCTGGGTGTCGGCGGCAGAGTTTGACAAGTCATGCGAGAGGGAACTCGCTGAAATCGAACGTCGACGTCGCCTTTATGCTGGCAATCGCCACCCTCTCGATGTCAAGAGCCGGATTGCCATCATTGTCGACGACGGGATAGCAACAGGCGCGACCGTTCGGGCTGCGATCCGTGGCTTACGGCGACGCAAGCCCTGCAGCATCGTAGTGGCGGTTCCGGTGGCCCCGCCTGAGACGATCGAGGCGCTGAGGAAAGAGGCCGACGATGTCGTCTGTCTTGAAGAGCCCGAATTCTTTCAGGCGATCGGTCTTTATTATCGCGATTTCCATCAATTGAGAGATCAGGACGTGATCGCCTTGATGGACGCCGCACAGGCAAGGGTGTCCGCGGGAACGCCCCCTGCGGTCGATAAATAGTGGCTCAGCCATATTCCTGACCGTTGCGTGGACCGCGCCCATGATTGAGATCAGCG
The DNA here is from genome assembly GCF_001425625.1 of Mesorhizobium sp. Root102. Lineage (GTDB taxonomy): Bacteria > Pseudomonadota > Alphaproteobacteria > Rhizobiales > Rhizobiaceae > Mesorhizobium. Next base: position 473,927 of record NZ_LMCP01000012.1, read on the forward strand.
CTGGAAGCGGCCGACGATTTCCGTGAAAGCCAGGACATGGGGCTGTAGCGCTGCCACGACCTATCCGCGCAGGTCCAGGATTTTATGCGAGACGCTCACTGTTGAAGCTCGAGCAGAGACCCGGATTGTCTGTTGACGTGAATCAAAATGCCTTTGAGTGCCTGTGCTAGCATTCAAACGTCTAGGTGTGGCGACAACGCCTGCCTGCCTTTGCGAATGATCAGTTGGAATTCAACGGAGCATCCTGTTGCGTTGAATCTATCCCTTTGAAGTGAGCGCTGGAATCATGACCCTAACGGACAAATCTCGCATCGCTCTTGTGGCTGACATAGGCGGAACCAACGCGCGGTTTGCGATTGCGGACATCGATGAACTCACAATCAAACATTTCGCCAGTTTTCGCTGCGACATGTTCCCATCGCTCCAGACCGCGATCAAAGCCTACATGGATTGCATCCCGCATCGGCCTTCGATCGCTGGTTTCGCTATTGCCGGTCCGGTTACGGAACAGACTGTCCGCATGACGAATCTCCCATGGTCCTTCTCGCGCAAGGATCTGTGCTTAGCAAGCGGCGCGAAGTACGTTCATTTGGTCAATGATTTCGAGGCGCTCGCCATGTCTTTGCCCTTCTTGGGGCCACACGACCTCCACAAGATCGGCGGAGGAGACCCGGTGGATCGTGCGCCGAAAGTCGTGCTGGGACCGGGCACGGGTCTAGGTGTTGCGGGTCTTGTCTCTTCTCCGTCAGGCTGGATCGCATTACCCAGCGAAGGCGGCCACATTTCCTTCGCGGCCGAAGATGCCGATGAACTCTCACTCATCAAGCTCATCGCAAAAAACGAAAAGCACGTGTCGGCGGAGCGCTTGATTTCGGGTCCTGGGCTCGTGCAGATCTACCAGGCGCTGGCGTCGATGCAGGGGGGCGCGGCGGGTTTAGCGTCGGCACCCGAGATCGTAGAACAGGCGCTGCACGGTGAGAATCGCCTCGCGCTCGAGGCGCTCGGATATCTTGAGAGATGGCTAGGTCGTTTCGCGGGCGACATGGCCCTTGTCTACGGCGCTCGGGGCGGCGTCTATCTCGGCGGCGGCATCCCCGCGAGGGTTTTCGACCCTTCAGAAGCCACCGCTTTCCGTTTGGCGTTTTTCCACAGGGAGTTTCAATACAAGGGGCGCCTGTCGTCCTTTCTTGAGCCGATCCCGATCTTTGTGATCAAGGCGCTGGACGCGGGATTGCGAGGTGCGGCAGTAGCGCTGTCCCAAGCGGAATTTTTGTCCTGACACATTGGGAAGCATTTCGCGGGAGGTCCGCGTCCAGGTCTTGTCCGACGAGCCTGCCACCAGATCTCGACGCCAGAGAAGCTCGCTCAGCGCATTGGTGCATCCGCTATTTTGACAGTGCAGCCGCGCTCAGGTCGAACACGTCCTTTTGACGGCAAAGTTGAAATCCGGGCCTCATTATTGCAGCGGCACCGGCCGCAACGCCCAATCTGAGCGCCTCCCCAGGGGCCTTACCTTCGGAGAGTGCCCAGATCATTGCTCCGAGGAAGCTGTCTCCCGCGCCGACGGTAGAGCGCGCGCGCACAGGGATCGCAGGTACGCGCAGTACACCCTGAGCGCTGGCAAGGAGTGCGCCGTCTGCGCCCATGGTAACCGCGACCAACTCTGCCGCACCGCCGGCCACGATGTCGGACGCAGCTTGGCGGACACCCATTTCATCAAGTTTGTGGCCGACAAACTGCTCCAACTCCCCAAGGCTCGGTTTCACCAGGAAGACACGAGAATGCTTGAGCGTCGTACCGAGACCGGTGCCGGAACTGTCGAGAACGAATTTCGCACCGCGCGCTGCTGCCAACTTGGCCATTCGGCCGTAAATGTCGGAAGCTGTGTTCTTGGGGAGACTTCCGCTCGCAATAACGTACTGCCCTGTGTGGGACGCAATTATATCCAGACACGGCTTCAATTCTCCGGGCCGCACTGAGGGCCCTTCGGGAACAAAGCGATATTCGAGGCCCGTGCTGCGTTCGCGAACCATGAAGCTGATCCTGGTATCGCCCCTGATCGGCACCAGGTGACCGAGCACTCCTTCCTTTTGCAGCAGGCGCGCCAGTAGCGAGCCTGTCTCTCCTCCTGCAAGGAAGTAGGCTTCGGCTTCTCCTCCTAACGCCGTGATGACGCGGGCGACATTGATACCGCCACCGCCGGGATCAAACCTTGTGTCGGTGGTTCGCACCTTGCGGGTCGGGCGCACGGCTTCCGTTTCGCTTGAAACGTCGACCGCCGGGTTGAGCGTTATGGTTAGGATCCGTTTCACGAGCTGTTCGGCAATCCTTCACACCCAACCGGTGCAGCAACTGACGCGCTTATGTATCGCGTGCGCCAATTGGGACTGGCTATCTTAAAAACAGCTTGCTCGGACCCGGCCTGTCGCCGCCTTGACCTAGCGCAAACATCAACACGAATACACCTTGACCTCGACAACATCTATTGCCGCCAGGCCAAGGAGTTCGGCGTCGGCTGGTTGAAATGCGCCCTGTCCCGAGGCTCGCAAAAAATTAGGTTCCTGATGGGCCTCATCGAGAAGCATAACGTCAGAGGTGAAGGCCGGTTGCGGGATCGAAAATCTTTGCGCGGTTCATGTTGACCTCGAACCGGAACATCGTTCCTACGGGCACTTTGTCCTGTCTCAAGGCGCCGAAGCAGTTCATCTGCGGGTACTGACGCCAGCACGCACTCTACATGCGGCAGCTCGAACTTGATTGACGGTCTGAAAGAATCCGCAGTCAGTCAGGATGCGCCGACCGGTGCATTCGAGAAATGACAGGAGCCCGTGACACCACAGCGCGCGCCATGGATAGAAATCCTCATGTGCCGGCGCCCCCAACAGGATAGAGCGGCTCTCCAGCTGCCGCATGCCACCGAAGAATGCCCTCCCAGATTTCCTCCGCGGTTTCGGCAAACCAGAAGAGATCGCGATCCTCGGGATCGATGACCCCTTCCTCGACCAAGAAATCGATGTCGATTGCGCGGCGCCAGAATTTCTCACCCACGAGGATGATTGGGATCGGCTTGATCTTGCGGGTCTGAACGAGGGTCAGAGTTTCGAACAGCTCGTCGAACGTTCCAAATCCGCCGGGGAAGGCGATGAGAGCCTTGGCCCGCAGCAGGAAATGAAGCTTCCGGATGGCAAAATAGTGCACCCGAAAGCATAGTTCCGGGCTGACATACGGATTGGGGTATTGCTCGTGCGGTAGGCTGATGTTGAGGCCCACCGATGGCGCGCCGAGATCGAAGGCGCCGCGATTGGCGGCCTCCATGATCCCTGGTCCGGAACCGGTCATGATGACGATGCGGCGATCTTGCTGATCATGGTTGGCACGGCTGACCAATCTGCCGAACTGACGTGCGACATCGTAGAAGTGGGCCTTTGCTGCGATGCGTTCGGCCGCGCCGAGGCGTAAGCTCGCGTCAGCGTCCGGTTGCGCGATCTCCCTGTCACGAAGTGCCCGGAGGTTACGCTGCGCGGCAGTAGGCTCGCAGATGCGGGTGCTACCGAAAACGACAATCGTTCCGCGAATGCCGTGCTGGCGCAGCAGCATTTCTGGCTTCAGATAGTCAATCTCAAGCCGCGGGCCACGGGTGTCATCGTTCTCGAGAAAGGCGGGATCCTCGACGGGCAGCCGATAACTGGGACTGGCTAGAATGGCCTCAAGCCGGCGCGCTGCCCCGGGATCGTCTTCGGGAGGCTTGGGGGTTTGCCAGGGCAACGGCAGCTGCCTCTGCGATGGGTGGGGTGGCGAAGGAACAGGATGAATATCCACGGTCGCCTGCTGTTTGCGTTTCGATTTGCGATCCTCGGATCGGCCCCGGTCCATTTTGATGGCGTTCCTCGGATCAAATGTGCTGCACGGCAGAATTCATTTAGGCGGCGTTGACGACATGCGTCGCAAGGACGCGAGCAGACGATCGCGGGGCGTCATTTCAATCCCGTCTCAGTCCCGTCTCAGTCCCGTCGGAGGATAGCGGTCGAATGAGCGTGCCCTTCGCTCCCCAGGACTTCACCTTCGCCGGGACGGGACCGCGGAGGGCGGTCCCGCAACGATTCAGCTCACGGCTGCTGCGCGCGCTTCACCGCTTTGGCAAGCGCATTGACAGCATCTGCCGAACTCATGTCGGAGTTGAAGAAGTTCGTCACGAGGTCGAGGAACTCGCCACGCACGGTGCGCGAGACCGCCATCTCATGAGCCATGGAAGGCACCAGCGAGTTGTCCTTGATCGCCGCCAACAGGTCTTCGTGCGACTTCAGCGCGCAGGAATCGAACTTGTTCAGCGGCACGTCGGTGCGCGCGGGGATCGAGCCTTTGGCAAGGTTGAAAGTCTCCTGGAAAGCAGGCGACATGATCAGGCTTGCCAGGACCTTCTGGCGGCGTCGCCGCCGCCGCCGGCGATCGGTGAGTCGATCCAGGTGCCTCCCTGGGCCTCAAATGATTTCTTCAGTTCGCCGACGGCTTTTGCCTCACCGCCCGATGTCCACCAGTGAAGCACCTCCACGGTGCCGTCCGCTCGCGCGGCGGTGGATGCCATCGCCAGTCCAAGCCCAAACGCGATCGCCACGCCAATGAACAGTTTCATTTTATCCTCCCATCAGGTCGGAACGGTCCGACTTAAAACAAGCCTGCGACGGATGCGTGGTGACGTCGTTGATTTGCGTCAAATTGGGATGTGGGCGCAAATCGACTACTCAGCCTTCGCCGCCGCGCCGCAGCATAACGAATGCAAAAGCCCCCGCATTGAGATGCATCAAACCGTGGCCCGTGTCGTCACGGTAGACTGACGCGAAGCCAGCTTTGGAGCGTGTGATGGAACTGATGGAAGCATTGCGCACTCGGCGTGCCGTGCGCGAGTTCACGGGCGTTCCTGTAGAAGAAGACGTAATCGAAGAACTGATAGGGGCCGCCATCCTGGCGCCGAGTGCCGTCAACCTTCAGCCATGGGGCTTCGCCGTCGTCCAGGGAGTCGAGCGCCTGCATGGGCTTTCGGCGGAAGCCAAGCACCATGTGCAGGCACACCTGCCCCCCGGCTCACCGCTTGCCATTCATGCTGCCGACCCGGCCTTCGCGATCTTTCACGGCGCGGCCGCGCTTGTGGTCATCTGTGCCATCAATGATGAGAGCCAGTCATCCGAGGACTGCTGCCTGGCCGGCGAGAATTTCATGCTGGCTGCGCATGCAAGAGGTCTTGGGACGTGCTGGATCGGTCTTTCGCGACCGTGGCTGAACGATCCGGCAGTGAAGGCCAAGCTCGGCATCCCAGCACGCTGGCACGCGGTCGCACCGATCATTCTCGGCCATCGCGGTACGCTGCCACCACCGACCCCGCGCGGGAAAGCCAGAATCGTATGGAGCCGGTGACGCATATGTACACAACGATCAATGGTGCGGAACCTGAACGCGCCGCCCGGATATTCGCTCCTCAGCCCGCTGCGGCGACGATCTGGGACTGAGGGGGGAGCACTTCGGCTGCGGTCACGGCGCGTGCGGTGCCTGCTATACGCTGGTCAACCATAAGGCCGTCCCGGCCCGTGTCACGGGCCTCGATCATGTCGTCGGCAAAGAGCTCGTCCCGAACGAGGGGTGGCAAAGGGAGAGGTTCTGCGCCCGGCTCAGCAGGCCTTCCTTGATGAGGACGCGATGCAGCGCGGTGCCTGAACCAGCGGCATGGTCATCTCCGCGGTGGCGCTGCTGGAGCAGTCACTCCAACCCGACGAGAACGAAACCCGCGAGGCGCTCGCTCCGAACTCGCCATGGCCGACGCATGACATAGACCGGTTGCTGGCCAGTGCGGCGCGCTGTCCATGCCGACATACCGATGGCAGTAGATCGACAAGGGCATTCGGACGGACGCCCCTCTTTGAAATTCTTGACTGGGATCAAAGCTTCTGACCGCGAAGTTGGCAGACTGACAACAACGTCAGAGGAGAGTCGAATGAGTGGGCGGTCTTCACGAGCCGACAAGCTAGCAGTCCGATTTGAAGAGATCGGACGCGGTGATGTCGGCCGTGTCGGTGGCAAGAATGCTTCGCTCGGCGAGATGGTGCAGGCTCTGGCGCCAAAAGGCATTCGTGTCCCGCCTGGTTTTGCGACCACGGCTGATGCCTACTGGGATTTCATACAAGCGAACCGGCTAAAGGGGCGCATCCAAGAGCTGCTTGGCGCACTGGGTGCAGGTAAGGCTTCTCTTGCGGAAACAGGCCGGGCGATTCGGGAATTGTTTCTGCATGGTGATTGGCCCGAGGAAACCGCGACCGCAATCACTACCGCCTATCGCGAGCTTTGCCAGCGCATTGGAAAAGCAGAGGTCGATGTCGCCGTGCGTTCGAGCGCGACCGCCGAGGATCTGCCCGACGCGAGCTTCGCCGGCCAGCAGGAAACCTTCTTGAACATTCGCGGCGACAAGGCGCTATTGGTGGCATGCCGCCGCTGCTACGCCTCGCTCTTTACCGATCGAGCCATCAGCTATCGCCAGGCAAAAGGCTTCGACCACATGAGCGTCGCCCTTTCAATCGGCGTGCAGCAGATGGTCCGTTCGGATCTTGGCGGATCGGGCGTCATGTTCTCGATCGACACGGAAACCGGCTTCAAGGATGTGGTCGTCATCGACGCCGCCTGGGGGCTGGGCGAAAATGTTGTGCAGGGCGCCGTCGATCCCGACGAATATCAAGTCTTCAAGCCCCTGCTCTCCGCTCCCGCTCTTGTCCCCATCATCGGCAAGAAGTGCGGCGGCAAGGCGCAGAAGATGATCTACGCCACCGGCGAGAAGCCAACCCGCAACGTGCCAACCTCGAAGATCGAGCGCACGGCTTTCGTGCTTGAGGATCAGGATATCCTGGTGCTTGCCAGATGGGCTACTGCGATCGAGGCCCATTACGGCTGTCCGATGGACATGGAATGGGCAAAGGACGGCGAGACAGGCGAGACCTTCATCGTCCAGGCGCGGCCAGAGACAGTCCAGTCCCGTCGCGAAGTGGCAGCATTCAGGTCTTACACGATCACGCGAAAGGGCAGGAAGCTCATTACTGGCCTTGCTATCGGCGATGCGGTCGTCGCAGGCCGCGTCTGCTTGATCGAAAATGCCCGCGATATCGCCAACTTCGTCGACGGTGCAATCCTCGTCACCGGAACCACCGATCCGGACTGGGTACCGATCATGAAGCGGGCAGTGGCGATCGTCACCGATCACGGCGGGCGCACATCACATGCCGCCATCGTCAGTCGCGAACTCGGCTTGCCAGCAATCGTCGGTGCCGGCAACGCGACCGAATTGCTGCATGGCGAGCAGGTGGTAACGGTGTCCTGCGCCGAAGGTGACCAGGGGTTTGTCTACGAAGGGACGGCCGACTTCGAAACGGAAATGGTCGACATGACCAACCTTCCAGAAACGCACACCCAGATTATGCTCAATCTGGCAAATCCGGCCGCCGCGCTGCACTGGTGGCGTCTTCCTGCAGACGGCGTAGGTCTCGCACGCATGGAGTTCGTGGTGAGCAACCACATCCGCGTCCATCCGATGGCGCTGGTGCACTATGAGCAGCTCAAGGACGAGGGTGCCAAGCGCGAGATTGCGGAATTGACGGTCGGCTATGCGGACAAGACGGACTATTTTGTCGACCGGCTGGCGCGCGGGCTGTCGCGCATTGCGGCGGCGCTTTACCCGAAGCCCGTCATCGTGCGCATGAGCGATTTCAAGACCAATGAATATGCTGGGCTGATCGGTGGCGCGCAGTTCGAGCCAAAGGAGGAAAACCCGATGGTCGGGTTCCGAGGCGCGTCCCGCTACTACTCCCCACGTTACCGAGAGGGCTTCGCGCTGGAGTGCCGAGCCATCCGCCGGCTGCGGAACGAAATGGGATTTCGGAACGTCATCGTGATGATCCCGTTTTGCCGGTCGACGCATGAGGCCGACCAGGTGCTCGAGGCCATGGCAGCGAACGGACTGAGGCGCGGTGAAGATGGCCTGGAGGTTTTCGTCATGTGCGAAATCCCGTCAAACGTCATTCTCGCGGCGGAATTCGCAAAACGCTTCGATGGCTTCTCGATCGGATCGAACGACCTTACGCAGCTTACTCTTGGCGTCGATCGGGACTCTGCCGAGCTCGCGAGCCTGTTCGACGAACAGGATGCCGCGGTCAAATGGATGATCTCAAGCGTCATCAGTGCGGCCCGCAAGTCCGGCGCCAAGATTGGCCTGTGTGGGCAAGCGCCAAGCGATCATCCCGAATTCGCGACATTCCTCGTCGACTGCGGCATCGACTCGATCTCGGTCAGTCCCGACAGCTTCATCGCGGTGAAGCGCAAGGTCGCCATGGCGGAAGCGGCGGCCAAAAACAGTGAGGTAAGACAATGAGAGCCAGCGACATCATGACCATGGGGGCGACGACCGTCCGTCCCGACACAACGATAGAACATGCCGCGCGCGTCATGCTTGAGCATCGCATCAGCGGCCTGCCGGTCGTCAACGCACAAGGCAAGCTGCTGGGCATTGTTACCGAGCGCGACCTGTTGCGTAGGGAGGAGATCGGAACCGCGCGTCACCGCCCAAAATGGCTCGAAATCTGGCTGAGTAGGAGCCAGCTGGCGCAGGAGTATGCTCAGGAGCATGGACGGGAGGTCGAGCACGTCATGAGCCGCGACGTCGCAAGCGTTGGCCCGGATGCGCCGGTCAGCGAGATCGTCGACCTGATGGAAAAGCGTGGCATCAAGCGGCTGCCGGTCGTCAGCGATGGCAAAGTGATCGGCATCGTCAGCCGCTCCAACCTATTGTCGGCGCTGTCGCGCCATGCTGGTGAAATCCCTTTATCGGTCGTCAGCGACTTGGAAATCCGCAAGCGCATTATGGAGGAAGTTGAAAACAAGGCCTGGATGCTTGACGTCGCGATCGACGTCGTCGTTCACGACGGTGTTGTCCATCTCAATGGCACGGTCGCGGATGAAAATGTGCGCGCAGCGATACGCGTCGCAGCCGAAAACACGTCGGGCGCTGTCCGCGTGGTAGACAACATCCGCGTTGTCACCCCTTCAGCGGGCGATACGTGAGTGTCCCTCGGGGCGCAATAAAAGCCGTCTCCAGTATCCTGACAACGCTGCCGAAGATTATGGCGCCGGCGAAGGCCCCAATTACGCCCTTGGCCGCCCGCTCGTTACTCCTTCGCTTCGCGCCCCGAAACCTCATCGAGAACTATACGAAAGAATATGTGCCGAGCATCGTCGGCCAAGGGAGGCGTGGCCGGCTTCAGGGCGCCCGGCTCCCACCAATTCGAATGAGTGCTGAGCAACGACCAAGCATGATCCCGCTCCCGCTTGTGCCCAATCCTCTCGGGCAGCTCCTCATAGCGTCCGTCCGCGATGACGCTCTTCCACTGACCTCTTTGTCGCGGACTTTCGACGAGCACCGACACATGCGGATTGGCACGCATCCAGTCGATCTTCTTGCCCGGAATGGAGAAGGCATAAAGTACTTCATCCGCGTACGCGTAATAGATGGGAACTACATAGGGGCGCCCGTCCTTGGCGCAGGCCAAGCGGGCCAAATTGTGCCCGGCCAGCACCTTTGCACATTCGGCCACACTTAGGGTGCGTATCAACATCGTCTATCACCCGGTAGGGTCAAGAAGCTTGGAATTCGCATAGGCACAGTCGGTTGCCAGATCGATCCGCGGAGAGAATAGGGCGAACTCGGTGGACGACGAGAAGCCTGCTAGCCACTGGTCGTCAATCCACGGACAGGTGCTTGATCTCGAGCTTCCGGATCGCGTCCCGAAGCTCATGTGACGGCAGCTTGGTGAAATCCTTGGCTATTTCCGCCGTCGTGATCTTAAGAAGACTCTCCGGAAAGGCTTGGCGAAGGTCGCCTAACATCTGGGGAGCCGCAGCGACCACGAGCTGGTCGAAATCTCCGGCAACATGATGACTGTGCAAGGTGTGAGCCAGCATCGCAGCAAAGGCCCGGTCCTGCTCGCGCACAGGCTCGGAATGATATTCCATCGCCGATCGTCGCGCCCCTGTCGAAGCGAAGCTGCGACCCGGCTTGTCGGCCATGATCTCGCGCAATTGCCGTGGTTCCGAATGGAACACCAGATCCTCTTGTTTGTCAGGCGTCTTCCCAGTCGACAGGACATCGCGCAGAATTCGCGCTCGTGCTCCATCTGCGACCAGAACCCAAATCCTCCGCGATTTCATGATAGCCTCGTTCCAACCATTTGTTTTGAATTATACACCGGTCAAGCAATTCGGCCTTGATCCGTGTCAATGCGACTTTATCGCCGCCAAATTGGTTCATCGGATAACGTGCGTTAGGGCCGGGTTTCGGATTGACTGGACATTGCGCCTTCTTCGGTCTCAGTCTTCTGATCGCGCCCAAGGGTTGGAAAATGCCAACGAACCAGGCCAAGACCAAGGAGCGCCAGCGTGGTGAAACCCGCGCCCGCCAGGAAGGTCATTTGCGGCCCAAAAGTCTCCCAGAGCGTGCCTGCCAGCAGGCTGGCCCCTAGCAGTGCGAGCCCGCCCGACAGATTGAACATTCCGAAGGCTGTGCCTCTCAGTTCCGGCGGCGCCGTATCGGCGACCAGCGTTGCCAGAAGCCCTTGTGTAAACCCAAGATGGAGGCCCCAGAGAGCGACGCCGAGCGCGACACCGGCAAGGTTTCCCGGGCGCGCCAGGACAAGGTCCGCAGCAATCAGAATCAAAAAGCCGAGAATTAGCATTGTCAGGCGATTGACTCGATCGGAGAGCGCGCCCGCCGGATAAGCCGCGAGTGAGTAGATCACGTTCATGACCACGAGGACCAGGGGAATGAGAACGATCGGCAAGCCCATTGCTTGCGCGCGCAGTATGAGAAAGGCCTCGCTGAATCTGGCCAGAGTGAACACCGTGGCGACGCAAACGACGAGCCAGAAGGAAGAGCCAAGGCTCCGCAACTCAGGCAGACTCAAGGGCGCGCGCACCTCGCGCAGACCTGCAGGTCGCGCTGGCTCTTGGACCACAACGAGCAGCAAGGCCACCGCCAGCGCGCCAGGTAGGATCGCGACCCAGAACACGATCCGAAACTGATTGGAGGTCAGCCACATGAAGCCAATCGCCAGCAGCGGCCCGACGAATGCGCCAACCGTGTCGAGCGACTGACGAAGACCGAAACTGGCGCCTCGCAAGTCGGGCGGAGCAATATCTGCAATCAGAGCGTCACGGGGTGCGTCGCGGATTCCCTTACCGATCCGGTCGACAAAGCGCGCCGCCATAACCCAGCCGACTGACGAAGCCAGCGGGAAAACCGGCTTCGTGACGGCGGCGAGGCCGTAACCGATGACGGCCAGCAGCTTGCGCTTTCCCAGCCAATCAGACAGCGCACCGGAGAAGACCTTGGTGATGGCGGCCGTCGCTTCAGCAACGCCTTCGATAGCCCCGACCGTCACCATCGATGCCCCCATGATGGTCACGAGGTAGATCGGCAGTAGAGCATGGATCATCTCCGACGAGACGTCCATCAACAGCGAGACGAAGCCCAATGCCCAGATCCCTGCAGGGATGGTCCGAAGGCGGGTGGGGGCATTCTCTGACGTCTCGAAGTGTTCCATGCCTTCCCTGTCAGCAGATAGATCTTGTCGCAACCACCACCATTCCAGGTCGTTTTCGACGTTGCAGATTCATCATTGAACCAATCCCTTCACAGCGCGCTGATGGCGCCAGTCCACATCCAGGGTTCCCGCTAGGGATGCTTCAACCAATCACCAATGCGGTCAGGGAACCCAGTCGAAGTTCTGTTGGCGTGGTCGCGACTTTCCGAACAGGAATGTGGATGCCGACCGTAGTCATGATGCTCTCCCCAATTTGAAGGCTCTGATGGGAGGCAATGAACAGGAAGACCGGGCCGGCAGCTTTGATGCGGGTCAAAAGGAAATCTTTGCACCCGCGGCATCTGAACTGCCTCGCAAAGAGTCCGAGCAGGCAGAAGAATCGTGTTTGACGCGTATCGCGGTAAGACGGCGCGGATACAGATTGTCGCGAGCGTCCAGAATTTACCAGTTGAGGAGTTCATTCGCGTTCCATCGATTTTCCGATTTGGAAACACATTGCCCTTTTGATCCTCATCAAAGCGGCGGCCGCTCCTTTCTGCATTTTGACATTGTCAAGTGAGTGGGTGCGACCCGCTGGTGGAGGTGCAACATGAACGACAATATCTTGCGACAGAACATTATCGATGAGTTGGAGTTCGAGCCCAGCATCGATGCGGCCGACATCGGCGTCGCCGTCGACAACGGTGTGGTCACACTGACTGGCCATGTCTCGACCTTTGGGCAGAAGGCCGCAGCGGAAAATGCGACACTCTCTGTCAAGGGCGTAAAAGGTCTCGCCCAGGAAATCGAAGTGCGGCCCTTCGGCGCCAATGTAACCGCTGATGACGAGATCGCTAGGCGTGCTCTGCATACAATCAGCTGGAACACGGTGGTTCCCGACGGAGCGGTGCAGGTCAAGGTCCAGAATGGCTGGGTGACACTCACTGGCAAGGTGGACTGGCAGTACCAGAGGGTCGCAGCGTTCGCCGCCATAAGGTATCTGGCTGGCGTGCTTGGCGTCTACAACAACATTGAGGTAAGGCCCCGCGCGTCAGTGTCGGATGTAAAAAAGCGCATCGAAGACGCATTGAAACGCAACGCCGAAGTTGAAGCCAAGGCAATAGAAGTCAAGGTGTCCGACGGCAAGGTCACGCTCGATGGCAAGGTACACACCTGGGCCGAGCGGAGTGCGACAGTGAGGGCCGCCTGGGCCGCGCCTGGGGTCCATATGGTCGATGACCGCATTATGATCGCCTGATGTGTTTGGACGTTAGAGCGAGGCGGATCATGTCTGCTCCCCTTTTTTTGGGAAGCTTGGCAGGTGTCGTTAAAGCGATGGTGCTCGAAATGATCACAACTCCTTTGAATGTGATCGACAGTCTCGATCCAATTCCAGGGTAGGCAAGATTAGGTTGAACGTCGAGGCATGCGCTGTCTGCCGGACCAATCTGCACGTCGTCGACAGTGATCTGCTTCATCGGAACTGCCGCTCGACCCCGGTCATGACATTCTTGGCATCATTGATTTGGTTGGTGAAGGCACTGCCGCACCACGCGCACGATCGCAGTATGAGCGCGCTGTTCGACGCACGAAAGCATGCGTGCTGAATGTATCACCGGCATTGCGAGATTCTGTTTAGACGCTTGCCAAGCGGCTTACCGCTACTTTCGCAAGTGGAAAATCTCCTGGGATCGCTTTGGGGCCATTGGCGTTCCCTGCGGCCGCAGTTTTGACGACGATCAAGTCGTCATTTTGCGCATGCCGCTAGAGTGGCACGCAATGGAGTGACGTGATGAGAGATTTCGAAGGGAAGACCGCGATCGTGACCGGGGCTGGATCAGGCATCGGCGCGGCAATCGCCATTGAACTGGCGGCACGCGGTGCGCATGTCGTTGCCGCCGACATAGATATGGTGGCTGCAGAAACAACGGTGACCAAAATCGCTTCGACGCTTGGCAATGCGCGTGCCTGTCGGGTCGATGTCGCAGATCCGCGCTCGGTCGAGCAGATGGTGGTGTTCGCAGTCGAGATTTTTGGCGGGCTCCAGTTCGCCGTGAACAATGCCGGCATCGGCGGGCCAAGCGAGACGACGGCCAATTATCCCCTTGAGGACTGGCAGAAAATCATCGACGTCAATCTCAATGGCGTCTTCTACGGTCTGAAATATGAAATAGCCGCGATGCTGAAATCCGGCGGAGGCGCGATCATCAACATGTCGTCCATTCTCGGCTCCGTTGGTTGGGAGAATGCCTGTGCCTATGTCTCGACCAAGCATGCGCTCATCGGGCTGACGAAGACAGCCGCCATGGAATATGCCGGCCACAACATTCGTATCAACGCCGTTGGGCCCGGCTTCATCGATACACCATTGCTGACGAAGAACCTGGATGCCGAAACGATCGGGCAGCTGGCGGCCTTGCATCCAGTAGGCCGCCTGGGGACACCTGAGGAAGTCTCGGCACTGACGTGCTTCCTGTTGTCCACCAATGCCAGCTTCATCACCGGCAGCTACCATCTCGTGGACGGTGGGTACACAGCCAAATGACTTAGGCGCTGACTGATTGACCCAAAATCAAGACAGCACGTGCAAACTGCTCGATGCAATCGAGAGGCATGCTGCCTGAATTAGCGATTTAGTGCCGAGGTCTGTTTTTGAATGGAGGAGCGCGATGCGGCGCATATTGCTTGCCACGGATGGTTCGACGGGAGCCCGTCGCGCGACTGAGGTGGCGGCAGAGCTGGCTCGGGTTACGGGAAGTCGCTTGTCCATCCTGACCGTTGGCGGAAATGTTTCCGGCGACGAGGTGAGGCAGCTTGCACGCGCCGAGGGAAATGCCGCCGATGCGCTTGAAGAACTCTCGAACCAGGCGTTGCGTCAGGCCAAGGAGCGAGCAGAGGGGGCCGGTGTCCCGGATGTCCGTGTGCAAATTGGGTGGGGTGATCCTGCGGAGGTGATCATCGAAACGGCTCGACGAGAGCAGGCCGATGCAATCGTGATAGGTCGACGAGGCCAGGGACGCCTTGCGGGATTGCTCCTCGGAAGCGTGTCGCAGAAGGTAGCGACCCTCGCTCCATGCGTCGTCATCATGGTTCCTTGACCACGGTTTGATGCAGGTGACGAGCGGTACTTTCGCGCCAATAAGCGCAACGTACGTCTATCAGCCTGTGCCACTCTTCGCCCCCGAAGGCCGACGGCGGAGAGTTCGCGCTTCGGCGTCCGCATCAACGGCTTCCAGTCTGGTTCGTATCAAAACGGACCATTCCAACAGTCCTTTCCTATCGAGCCCCTTTGGTATCCACATTGGCTCACCGACGGACATGCCCTACGGTCGCAAGCGGGTGAGGCAATTCTCGCTGGTCCCATCGGCTCGCCATGACGCATTTGGGATCACTCGCAACTTAGACCGGAACGATCAAGAACTGAAGTTGCGACGCCAATCGGACCGTGCCTGGCTTCACCTCGTGACAAGGGCCCAGTGGTCCGTCCACTGCAATCACCCCGAATTTTGTTGTCGAGAGGTGTTCAGCCATAAATTTGCAAGCGTCACCCCTATGAGAATGTGCCGAGCGATGACTTCTCCCCGAAATGACTGACCAACGAAAACTGTCGCGTGGCGCCCCTCAGCCAGAGCAAACAGGGGGAAGTATTTGCCATGCCAAAACAGAGCCAGCACTGGGGCCCCTTCTGCCAACAGCCGGTCGAGGAGTAGAATCTGCTCGGCATTCTTTCGCCATAAGGCAGACCACACTCTCAGGATCACCTCTGCACCGATGCTTGTGGCCGCATCGCGACAAGCGCGCATTATCCTGCGGGACCGCCGTTCCTGATCAGGCTTTTCACGATGCAACGGAGTGCTCATTTGCTTATGAATGCAGCGTCCGCCATTACGACGCCGATGTCAGGACAGCCTCACCGATCGCGTGCGCGAGGTTTCGAAGAATTTTGTATTCCTCGCCAAGGCCGCGCTTTGCGGCCTGCCAGTTGTTGTCTTTGCTCGCTCTCGCTGCCCTGTGCGCCTTCAGCACGGATGCATAAAGGGTCAACGCCATTTTTGTGGTTGCATCGTTGGAAAAGCGCTTCGACGTCTGGATTGCCGCTTCTCGTAGCGTCTTTCGTTCGGCGACACTGCGACCGACCACCCAATGGAGCGCATGCGCAAAATGATCGGCGGGCGAGTTGGCTGGAAGGAGCCGTCCGTTGCGGCTGTCGGTCACAACCTCACGAGCACCAGGGGCGTCCAGCGCTACAACGGGGATACCAGCCGCCATCGCCTCGACGAGGACGAGGCCTTGCGTTTCGGAATGCGAGGAGAATGCAAAGACATCCATTGCCGCATATGCGTCGGCAAGTTCTGTCCCCGTAAACGCGCCCACCAGATGGACCCGGCTGCCTAAGCCTGCTCCGGTCAAAGTGTCCTGGATGTGCGCCATTGTCTCTCCGCAGCCCACAACAAGGAAATGAGCACCTGCGTGAGAGGTCAGGAATTGTTTCACGGCTTCAGTCAGGTATTCGAGATTTTTCTCAGGCGCCAGGCGCCCGACGTGACCAACAACAAAGGCATCGCTCGGAATCCCGCTGGCAGACCGCAGGCGCTTGCCGTCGCCACGGTCGAACCGGGTAGCATCAATTCCTGTGGGCACCACGGTTACAGGTGTCTTGACGCCATGTTCTGTGAGAAACTGCGCCATGCTTTGGCTTGGCGCGATGACGGCGTCACAAAGATCGCAATAGCCGAGAGCCAGGCTAAGAACGAGCCGTTTGAGAGCTGGCGAATCCTGCGCAACGTAATGCCCATAGAGTTCGTACCGGGTATGGTACGTGTATACGATCGGCAGGTCGCGCGTGGCCGATACGCGAAGAGCCGTGTCGCCCAGAAGGAATGGGTGATGGGAATGCACGATGTCGGGTTGGAAGACGCCCAAGGCCTCGTCGAGCGAGCGACTGAGCGGGATCGGCACCGAGAAATCGCTGCCTCCGAAGCGACTCGGGCGCGATGATCAGAACCCGATGGCCGGCCGCCCGCAGATTTTCGGCAAGCCAAGTGACACTATTGGCTACGCCGCCAATATAAGGGGTGAAGGTATTCGTGAGCATCAATATATTCATCGAAGCCGCAGTCCCCGGGAGATTTGTCACCGATCCACCTAGCGCTGCTGATCCATCGCCGCATTGATCGGCATCATATGGACGAGCTTGGATCATCGACGACGAAGAGGGGCTACTCCGCAGGGTTTATTGGCCAATGGGTACTCAACACGCCGACATCCCCATAAGAGTCAAAGGCGAGGTTGCATCCTAGCCGACACGCCACATTCTTACGGGGTGTTGCTCAGCCAGGCATCCCCAGACCACCTCGACAACTGACAGGGAGGCGTTCGCAGTGCCACGGTACTAGCCGACGTCAATCGAAACGAAGCTGGCATAGCGTTCCCAAGTTCAGTGCAAACGGGCCTCTGAACATGGCCGTGATGTAGATCAAATCGTTCGCGCAGGAAAATCAATAAGAAGAGAGTTCCATGATTGTGTCGTCTTCTGCAGAGGAAAGACATTGCGCATTAGGTTTGCCCTCGCGGCCCTGTTGTTTGGATTTTTCCCCGCTACGGATGCATTTGCCGCAAAAGTCGAAGTTCTGATCGACCTTTCAGAGCAAAGAATGATGGTCGAAGTGGGCGGCGAAAATCGCTACAGCTGGCTTGTCTCCACGGCGCGGCGAGGCTACCGGACGCCAATCGGGCTCTTTCACCCGGTAAGGCTTGAGCGGATGTGGTTTTCAACGCGGTATGATTTATCGCCGATGCCATATTCGATTTTCTTTCGCGGCGGATATGCCATCCACGGCACGAACGAGATCGGCAAACTTGGGCGTCCCGTATCTCACGGTTGCGTGCGGCTTCACCCCGCTAATGCGCGTCGCCTCTTCGAACTGGTCAGACTGTATGGCAAGGGCGCGGCCGAAATAACCATCAGGCCATAAGACCATTTGTGGCGGGCGGGTGGTTACGAGGCATGCAAAATCCCACGACAGCCAATTGTCATCTCACCGTACGTATCGCGTGCTCTGTGCCTTGGTCTCATTTGGCCTTCACCCGACGATCCTGGTCTTGCGTAATCCTGCCGTCGACGACCTGGATGATGCGGTCGCAACGGCCAGCGAGATCGTGATTGTGGGTGACGATAAGGAAGGTCGTCCCACGCTCCGTGTTGAAGCGCCGCATCAAATCGAAGACGGCATCGGCCGAGACGGTGTCGAGATTGCCGGTCGGTTCATCGGCGAGCAGCAGCGCAGGATCCATCGCCAACGCACGTGCGATGGCTACGCGTTGCTGCTGACCGCCCGACATGTTCAATGCTCGATTGTTGCGCCACTTACCGAGGTCGACCCAATCCAGCAGTTCGTCGGCGCGCTGTTCCATCGCGGCGTCTGGCCGGCCATGGTCCACCAGCATCGGCATCATCACGTTCTCCCGTGCGGTGAAGGCGGAGATCAGATAATGGTACTGGAACACGAAGCCGATCGTATGGCCACGCAGGCTGGTCAAGGACGCTTCCGACAGCTGTGTCGTGTCCTCGCCGTGGATCGACAGCCGGCCGGAGGTCGGGCGATCGAGCAGCCCAATGATGTTGAGCAGCGTGCTTTTGCCCGATCCGGAAGGCCCCATCAGCGCCACGAACTCGCCCGGTCGTATGGTGACGTCTATGCCGTGTAGCACTTCGGTCTCGACCGGGGTGCCTACATTGTACGATTTGCGAATGCCCTCGAGAGCAAGCAGATCAGCCATGGATGGCATCCACCGGATCAAGGCTCGCGGCGCGCAGCGCCGGCACGATGCCGGCGATCACCCCCGTAATCGTCGCAAGTGCCGCCGAAGATACGAACAGGCTTGGCTCGATATAAAGCGGGAACAGTTCGGAGCCGTCGGCCTGGCGTGCATAGCGATGCCACACCATGAGAGCGGCTGCACCAATGGCTGATCCGGCAAGCGAGCCGACGAATCCGAGGACGCCGCCCTGGATCAGGAAGACCCTCAGTATCTGTCCGCGTCCGCATCCCATGGCGCGAAGAATGCCGATGTCCTTGGACCGCTGAAGCACGGACACCACCAGCACGGCCGCAATGCCGAATGCCACCGAGAGCCCGACAAAGATGCGGATCAGCGCACTGGAGAGGTTCTGGGCGCGGATCGCGGTGAAGAATTGGGCGTTGGTCTTGATCCAGCTGTCGGCCTCTACCGGCAGCGTCGCCTGAATGTCCTGTGCGATGGTCTCCGCCGCATAGACGTCGGTGACGGTGAGATCGATTGTCGTCACGCCGCCAAGCAGGCCGAGCAGGCTTTGAGCTGTCCGAAGTGCCACATACGCGTTGCGCTCGTTCGCACCCTTGTTGCCGAGATCGAATATCCCTCTGATTGTCAGGGTTCGGCTGCCGCCCGCGGCGGTGGCTACGTTGACCTTGTCACCGATCGTGGCGCCGATATCCTTGGCGAGTTCGAGGCCGACGAGAATGTCGTCGGAGCCAAGGTCTGAATTGCCGGCGACGATATAGTCCGGCACACGCACTATGCGGAAATAGCTGTCCGGCTCCATTCCAAAGATGCCGACACTGCGGCTGGCGTCGCCGCGCACCGCAAGCGCGGAACCCGACACGGTAGGCGATGCGATCACCACATCCGGTCGCGCCCTCATCGTGGCGAGGATCGTTTGCCACTGATCGATGGAGAGGATGCGTTGCGTCGGTTGCTGAACGATTGCGGCCTCGATTACTCCATCATCGTGCAATCTCAGCGGCCGGGCGACCTCCTGTGGTGCCAGAAGCTGGATCTGTGGCTGCGAGGTGAGCACACGGTTGGTGAAATTGGTCTGGACGCTCGTCAGCATGGCCGACATGAACACGATCACACCGACGCCGATGGCGATGCCGCTGAGGATGAATCCCGATTGCATTCGTCCTTCAGCGAGGAACCGGAGTGCCGCGATCCACGCAAATGTCAGCCAGGGCTTCATGATGCCACCGGCCTGATGCGCTGGCCAGCCCTGACGCCGGCGGCGACGGGAACAACGAGTTCTCCCTGCGAAAGTCCGTCTAGGACCTCTATCCGGTCACTCGTGCGCAGGCCGGTTCGAACCGGCTGTTCGCGCGGCCGGCCGTCGCGGACGACAAGAACCCAAGGTGAAGCGGATGTGGGATCATGCACCACTCGCGCCGGAACGATCAGGGTCGATGCGCGCTCGTCGATCTCGACATCCACCGAGACGGTCATGTCCTGGCGCAGATAGGTTGGCGGGGACGCGGCGGTGAGTTTCACCTCCACCGATGCACGTGTGATGTCGACCGATGGGTTGATGTAGGACACCTGGGCATTGAAGCGCTGGTCGGGATAGGCGTCCGCTGAAACCAATGCGTCCTGACCCACCCGAAGCAACCCCAGGTTCTTCTCATCGATCTGAAGCACCAGCTGGATATCACCGGCGGGCGCGAGCACGAGGAGCACATTTGCGGGCTGAACCACGGCGCCCCGTTCGACATTGCGTGTGATGAGGGTTCCGCCTCGCGGCGCGGTGATGGTGGCATAGCCAAGGCGCGCTTGCGCCGTGACGATATTGGCCCGCGCTTGGTTAAGCTGGGTCTGTGCCATCACGTAGTCGCTGCCACCAGGCTGGGCGGTATAGACTCCGAGCTCGGCCGTGCGGACCTGGGTGCGCGCGACATCGAGATCCCTGGTTGCCGCGTCCAGCGACTCGCGTGTGCCGAAACCTGTCTTGGAAAGTTGCTCAGCTCTTTGATAGGCGGCTTGGGCATTGACCAGCGTCGCCTGCGCCTGCTTCAGCGCCTCCTGCGCTGCCGGCAACGTGAACTCGCGCATCTGCCGCATCCGGGCCTCCGCCTGTTCAGCTGCGCCCTGCGCTTCAACGACCGCGGACTTCAATTCGCTCGACTCGAGCACAATGAGCGGCTGACCTTGATTGACCGCTTGCCCTTCTTCGACGAGCACATCTTCAACCGTACCGGTAACCTGGCTTCCAATATTGACGCGGTAGGGTGTCTCGACGTGGCCACTTGCCACGACGGTTCTTAGGAGGTCGCCACGGATCACAGGATAGACGACGACTTCAGGACCGACCAGCCAGCGGGCCAGCGCCAGAGCAAGGGCGACTGCCAGCAGGACCAGCCCGCCAAGCAACCATTTGTGAAGCCAGACGAAATGTCTGGCCGCCGATATGTTCGGCTTGTGTGACATCTCGGGACGCAAATCGGTGTTGGTCTGCAGCATGGCGGCCTCGAAGACTGAAATCTCAGAATTCATTATGGGGGCGCCACGCCGGTCACCTTGTGCCAGATCAATTCTGCCTGCGACTGTCGGCGTCTGGGTGACGTTTTTGCCGCGGCGAGAGTAACACGAAACGTGCGGCCGGTTTGATCCGCCTCAAAGCGCGGCTGCGCCCATCGCGCTTAGATGGGACTTGCTCGGAAACAGCCGGCAAACGGGAGAAGGTGTCACATGGGCTACAAAGATATCCTGGTGTTCCTCGACGGTTCCGTCGGAAACGTGGCGCGGGTGGACTTTGCTCTCTCGCTGGCAAAAGCACACGGCGCAAGATTGACTGGCGTCGACGTCGACTCCGCTGCAGCTTTCGCCGGCGAGTGGTCTGAACGCGCGAAATCGCTTGAAGAGACATTTCACGCCAGTGCGAACCGATTTGGTGTCGACGTTCGCTTCAAGGTCGCGGATCGTACCTCCCAGGAATGGAAGAACTACTATACACCCTATGCAGACCTGGTGATTGCCACCCAGCCCCACCGTGAGGTCGCCGACATGATCCTGCCTGAGGTGCCCGGGGATTTGTTGACGTCGGCAGGTGTGCCGATGATCCTGCTGCCACGCGACTGGCGGCCGAGACCCGTCGGGGAAGAAGTCGTGATTGCCTGGTCACCGAGCGGGCAAGCCTCCCGTGCGGTGCATGATGCGATGCCCCTTTTGACCCGAGCGCGGAAAGTGACGGTGTTCGCGTTCGCTCCGCCGGCCGATATAAAGGATACGGATATCGAATTGCTGCGCGATCATCTGCTTGCCCATGGCGTCAAAGCCGAGACCGACCGGTGGACGGACAGCGGCGACCTGTCGGCAATCGAGGCGCTGTTCGCTTCGCGCGCTGCGGAGGACGCCGACCTGATCGTGGCCGGCGCATATAGCCATTCGCGAATTCGTGAGGCCTTGTTCGGCGGAATGACCAAATCCCTGCTCGAGCAATTCTCGCTGCCGGTGTTCGTCTCGCACTGAATGTGCAATTGGCTGCGCAAATAGCCGAGCGATGCCCTGCGCGGGTTGCTACGATTTATGGCGAATGATGGCTGCTCCGATGAGGTCCTCCGGGGGCGGGGGGTTGTAATATCATTTTACCGATTGCTGATGCTGCGCAAGAAGGACCAGGCCGAGCGCCAGGAAGAGGAAACCATCCTCGATCTGTACAAGGCCGCACTCGGCATGGTGTAAGACTAGCCGGCCCCGGCACCGAAGCGGGTGCCGGAGATACGGTTTGAGCCATGAGCGAATTCGATTTCGGCGCCCGCCGCGCCTCTGAATTCCGCCAGCGCGGCTTCTGGACGCTGTTCGCCGAGCGGCATCCGGAAGAAAGGGCTCTGATGGCGAGGCGCGGCCCCTGGTTCTGGCAGCGCGGGCTGCCCGACTTCGCCTTGGTCCTTTCCATGTATGTCGCGCCGGCGCAGAACCATGTCGGCGTCTTCTTCGGCCGCAACGAGAAGTTCGGCGCCACGCAAGCCTGGTCGCGGTTGAAGCCGTTCCAGCCGGCGATCGAAGCCAGGCTGAAGCTCAAGCCGGAACAGAGTTGCGAGGGCCTCGGCATCAATTCGATGTGGCGGGTGAATTGTTATGCCGAGGACAATTGGCCCGCCATGGCCGACTGGCTGGTGACCGAATGCTCGCGTATCGAGCACGCGGTGACAGAAGTCCTGGGACAGGGGTAGATATCAGGTGTTGCCAAAAGGCGTCGGATCTTTCTTTCGCTCACGCTGGCAAGGGCTGGTGCCGCTCGACCGGCTGTTCTGGCGCGATCTTGTCCTTGTAGGCACGGCGATCAGCCTCGCCGCATCAGCGCTGGCGCTCGGCCTGCTCGGGTTGAAGTTGCCGCTCGGCCTTGTGCTGGCGGTGCATTTCGCGTCGGTGCCCTACAGCCTGTTCCTGACCATGGCCGTGTGGCGAACCACCGAAAAGATTACCGGTGCCAAGGCCTGGATAATGACGCTGGGCGCCACGCTGTGGCTGGTGGCGATGATCCTGGTCTGATCGTCTGCCCGAGGCGCGACGGATATTCCAACAAAAAAGGGCGGCCGAAGCCGCCCTCTCGTATTGCCGAACCCGGATGGCTCAAGCCGCCGGCTCGAATTTCAGCGCCACGCCGTTGATGCAATAGCGTAGGCCGGTCGGCGGCGGGCCGTCCTCGAAGACATGGCCGAGATGGCTGCCGCAGCGGGCGCAGTGGCATTCGGTACGGACCATGCCGTAGCTGCGATCGACGGTGTTTTCGACCGAGCCCGGCACCGGGTCGTTGAAGCTCGGCCAGCCGGTGCCGCTCTCGAACTTCAGCTTGGATTCAAACAAGGGCTGGTCGCAGCCGACGCAGGAAAAAGTGCCGGTGCGCTTCTCGTAGAGCAAGGCGCAGCTTCCCGGCCGCTCGGTGCCGTGGCCGCGCATGACGGCATATTGCTCCGGCGTCAGCCGGGCGCGCCATTCGGCGTCGGTACGGGTTACGGGGTAGGTGTGGGTGTCCATCTGATCTCCTCAGCCTTGCCGGCTCGTTGTTGATTGCAACCTCATATTCGCACCAAGATAGGCATTTGTTACGGCATTTGCCCGCATTTTCGATCGTGACCTTATCCGATAGCTGCGAGATAACGGGCGACCGATGTGCCTAATGCCGCTTTTGCATCCCCAATGACATTCTGGCTCCACCATGCGCCGTAGACATGGTTGAACTGGAACGACTCCAGTGCCGCCGCGATGCGGCACACCGCTGTCGCGTTGAGCGGAATCTGGTTCGGGTAGCTGTACATGAAGCTGACATGGCGGCGGGTCGGCGTCACCTGCAATATGTCGCCG
Organism: Mesorhizobium sp. Root102; assembly: GCF_001425625.1. Classification (GTDB taxonomy): domain Bacteria; phylum Pseudomonadota; class Alphaproteobacteria; order Rhizobiales; family Rhizobiaceae; genus Mesorhizobium. The sequence continues at coordinate 497,644 of NZ_LMCP01000012.1, forward strand.
GATAGCAAGGCGTTGCCGCCATCGCGTTTCCAATGCAGAACCTGGCCGCCGGCGAAGTGGCCGCCGCAGCGGATGAGCTTTAGCGAAGAGTTTCTGGCCAGCGTCCCGCCCTCCCAACTGACGATCGCCTTGTGAGGCCGCATGATCCACCGGCGGTCGTCGGCGTGGAGATAGATAGGCACACCGCCAAACGCCTTGCTCCAACAGGCCAGCACCGAATAATAATGACAGTGCGAGATGGCGATCGCTGTCAGGCCGCCGCGGCGGTTGATCTCGGCCACCGCCTCGTCGGCCACCATCGAGATGCAGTCCCACAGCACATTACCGTGCGGCGTCTGCGCCAGCAGCGCCCGCTGGCCGATGGCGAAGCGCGGCTCGATGCCGAAGGCGAGCACGCCGGCATCGTCCTTCATCACAAGCCGATGCCCTTCAGCAAGTTCCTGCGGCCTGATCCAAGCCTGCCCATCCCAGCGCACATATTGCCGCTCGTCCTCGCAGATCGGGCAGTGCTCCGGCGGCGTCTCGGTCGCCGCGAATTGGACGCCGCATTGCAGGCAGAGAAAGCAGGTCATTCCTGACGATCCATTCAATGCTTCCTTGAAAGCTGCTTCGTCGCGCCTTCCAGCCCAGTCAAGGTCAGCGGGAACATGCGGCCGCCAAAGATGTCGCGGATCATCACGATCGAATGGGTAAAGCCCCAATTCTTAGGGTTTTCTGGGTTCAGCCATACCGCGTTCGGCCATTGCCGCAGCAGGCGACCGAGCCAGACGGCTCCGGCCTCCGGATTCCAGTGCTCGACCGAACCGCCGGGATGGGCGATCTCGTAGGGGCTCATCGAGGCGTCGCCGACGACGATCACCTTGTAGTCCGGCCCGTATTTGCGGAGCAGGTCGAAGGTCGGAATCACCTCGGCATGCCTGCGGCGATTGTCCTTCCACACGCCCTCATAGAGGCAATTGTGGAAATAGAAATATTCGAGCTGGCGGAACTCGGCGCGGGCGGCCGAAAACAGCTCCTCGACGCTCTTGACGTGGTCATCCATCGAGCCGCCGACATCGAAGAACATCAGGAGCTTCACGGCGTTGCGCCGTTCCGGCCGGGTCTGCACGTCGAGATAGCCGTGCTCGGCGGTGGCGTGGATGGTGCCGGGCAGGTCGAACTCCTCCTCGGCGCCCTCGCGCACCCAGCGGCGCAGGCGCTTCAGTGCGATCTTGATGTTGCGGGTGCCGAGCTCGACCGCATCGTCGAAATTTTTGAATTCCCGCTTGTCCCAGACTTTGACCGCGCGGCGGTTGCGGCTTTCATGCTGGCCGATGCGCACCCCTTCGGGATTGTAGCCATAGGCGCCGAAGGGCGAGGTGCCGCCGGTACCGATCCATTTCGAGCCGCCCTGGTGACGGCCTTTTTGCTCCTCGAGTCGCTGCTTCAGGGTCTCCATCAGTTTCTCGAAACCGCCGAGCGCCTCGACCAGCTTTTTCTCCTCGTCGGTCAGGTGCTTTTCGGCGAGGCGGCGCAACCATTCCTCGGGGATGTTGGCGACATCGACGGCATCCGGCCCGCCCAGCGCTTCGATGCCCTTGAAGACATGCGCAAACACCTGGTCGAAGCGGTCGATATGGCGCTCGTCCTTCACCAGCGCCGCACGGGCGAGGTAATAAAAACCTTCGACGTCATAATCGACCAGCCCGGCTTCCAGCCCTTCCAGCAGCGACAGATATTCCCGCAGCGAGACGGGAACACGTGCTGCCTTCAGTTCGAGGAAGAAGGGGATGAACATGGTCTATCTACAGCAGATCATACTCGATGAAGCCAGTCCGTCGCGCCACATGATCATAGAGCTTGCGTGCTGTGGCGTTGGTTTCGTGCGTCATCCAGTAGACGTTCTTGACGCCGACCTTTTCTGCCGCCTGCTTCACCGCCTTGATCAGTGCTGCACCGACACCCTTGCCGCGCACATCCGGGTCGGCGAACAGGTCCTGAAGATAGCAGTTGTTGTGCTCCGACCAGCCGGAGCGATGGTAGAGATAGTGGGTGAGGCCGACGGCCTTGCCGTCGAGGGTCGCAATGAAACCCTTGGGTTCGAACTCGCCCGCCGTGAACAGCCGCTTCCAGGTGACGGCGTAGACCTCTTCCGGCAGTTTCGTCTCATAGAAGGTGAGGTAGTCGGTCCACAGGCGCCGCCAGTCGGCGTGGTCGGACTGCGCGAGCGGGCGGACAACAATCTCGGTCATTTCATTTCCTCCGAAGGGCGTTGGCCGAAGCTGCCTGCCTGTTTGGCCGGCAGCAACGGTCCACAGAAGGGAAAGCGCTGCTGCTACCCTATTGCTGCCGCCTGGCCATGAAGGCCAGCCGCTCGAACAGGTGCACGTCCTGTTCGTTCTTCAAGAGCGCCCCATGCAGCTTGGGCAGCGCGTTCTTCGGATCGGCACGCAAATCCTCCGGCGCGATGTCGTCGGCGACCAGCAGCCTTATCCAGTCGAGCGCCTCGGAGGTCGACGGCTTCTTCTTCAGCCCCGGCACATCGCGGATCTCGTAGAACTGGGTGAGGGCCGCGCGCACCAGGTTCTGCTTGATGCCGGGATAGTGGACGTCGACGATCTTGTGCAGCGTCTCGACGTCGGGAAAGCGGATGTAGTGGAAGAAGCAGCGCCGCAGGAAGGCGTCCGGCAGTTCCTTTTCGTTGTTGGAGGTGATGATGACGATCGGCCTGACGGCAGCACGGATCGTCTCGCCGGTCTCGTAGACGAAGAACTCCATCCGATCGAGTTCCTGCAGGAGGTCGTTGGGGAATTCGATGTCGGCCTTGTCGATCTCGTCGATCAGAAGCACGACCTTCCTGCCCGCCGCGAACGCCTCCCACAATTTGCCGCGCTTGATGTAGTTCTTGATGTCGTTGAACCTGATATCGCCAAGCTGGCTGTCGCGCAGGCGCGAGACGGCGTCATATTCGTAAAGGCCCTGCTGCGCCCTGGTGGTCGACTTGACGTGCCATTCGATGAGGTAGAGGCCAAGGGCGGCCGCCACCTGGCGCGCGAGTTCCGTCTTGCCGGTGCCGGGCTCGCCCTTGACCAGCAAGGGCCGCTCCAGTGCGATCGCGGCGTTGACGGCCACCATCAGATCCTTGTCGGCGACATAGGCTGCCGTGCCTTCGAAACGCATTTTTGCTCCTTGGTTGGTCATCGCGACCGTAAGGACGCGGCTCAGCCTGTGCAAGGGTGAGGTGTTGGCGGCGGCGAGGGCCTGAACCCGATACGGAAAGAATGCCCGTCTCACTGGCGCTTGGTCGACCGGGAGCCTATATTGGCTGGGACGGTCTGTGCTTCCCGGCAGGAGAACATTTTCCCCGGGGCCTTAACGATCCTTAGGGAGCTGTCCCTGGGAAGACCCGTGGGTTTTCTCACACGGCGCCCACCTACTTTGTAGGTTCCCGGGATCGCTCTCTCCACCGGTTGTGTGGATCGTCACTTATCGAAAAAGCCATATTTGGCGGATTTCGTCGTCGCGCCGCTTTGTGCGGTGCTCACGAACGAAAAGTTCGCTCCGCTCCTCCAAAACGTCGCTCCTAAAACTCCATCCAAATCTGACCTTTTCTATCGTCGGCGCATGACATCCTCGAAAGATCTGAAAAAGCAGCTTCGACGCGAGGCCCTCGGGCGCCGCGATGCGCTCGATGAATTCTGGCGGGTGGAGGTCGCACTTGAAATGGCCGAGACGGCGCGCGATCACCTCGTCGTCGAGCCGGGCCAGATCGTTTCCGGTTTCTGGCCGATGCGTTCCGAAGTCGACGTTCGGCCGCTGATGTTCGCCTTGCGCGAAAAGGGCGCACGGCTTTGCCTGCCGGCCATTCTCGACAAGACCACCATCGTTTTTCGCGAACTGGTGCGCGGCGCGCCGATGGTCGAAATGGGCTTCGGCACGGTCGGTCCGCACGAAGAAGCCGAGGTGCTCGATCCCGCGGTGATGCTGGTGCCGCTTGCCGCTTTCGATGCGCGCGGCCATCGCATCGGCTATGGCGCCGGCTACTACGACCGGGCCATCGCCAGGCTGATCGACAAGGGAAAGCCGCCGCGGCTGATCGGCATTGCCTTCGACTGCCAGGAAGTGGCGCTGGTACCGGATGAGAACCACGACGTCATCATTCCGGAAATACTGACCGAGAGCGGGTTGCGTCGCTTCGCGCCAAAATTGTAGATAAGTACAAGGGACGCATGATCTTTCACTGGCGTCACGCAGCTTTCGCTGACCTTCGGTGCGGGATCATATGAGACTTCTCTTCCTCGGTGACATGGTTGGAAAGACGGGACGCACGGCGGTGTGGGAACAGCTGCCTGGCCTGATCTCCGACTTCAAACTCGATTTCGTCATCGTCAACGGCGAGAACGCCGCCGGCGGATTCGGCATCACCGAAGAGATATTTCGCGAAACCATCGCGGCCGGTGCTGATGTCGTCACCACCGGAAACCATGTCTGGGACCAGCGCGACGCTCTCGCCTTCGCGCCGCGCGAAGAGCGCTTTCTGCGCCCCTCCAACTTTCCCAAGGGCACGCCCGGGCGCGGCTCCGGGGTCTACATCGCCAGGAGCGGCGCGCGCGTGCTGGTCGCCAACATCATGGGCCGGGTGTTCATGCATCCCGAGCTCGACGATCCGTTCCAGGCCGGCGAACGCGAGCTTGCCGCCTGCCCGCTAGGCGAGCAGGCGGATGCCGTGATTATCGACTTCCACGCCGAGGCGACCTCGGAAAAGATGTGCTTTGCGCATTTCGTCGACGGCCGCGCCAGTCTCGTCGTCGGCACCCACACCCACCAGCCGACCGGCGATCACCAGATCCTCAATGGCGGCACCGGTTATATTTCCGACGCAGGCATGTGCGGCGACTATGATTCCTCGCTCGGCATGGACAAGGAGGAACCGCTCAACCGGTTCCTGTCGAAAGTGCCGAAAGGGCGTTTCGAGGCAGCCACCGGACCGGCGACATTGTGCGGGGTCGGCGTCGACATTTCCGACCGCACGGGGCTGGCCGAGCGGATCGCGCCGTTTCGTCGCGGCCCGCGGCTGGAGGAAACCGCGCCATCCTTCTGGTCGTGACATTGATATAGGCGCGCGCAGTACCTAATTGCCGGCGACACTGCTCTAGATCGTAGGGGACGACCTCCATGCAGCTCATCGAATTCCTGGCGCCGCATTTCCAATTCGTGTCCGACCCAACGGCATGGGTCGCGTTGCTGACGCTGGTGGTGCTGGAGATCGTGCTTGGCATCGACAACCTGATCTTCATCTCGATCCTGACCAACAAGCTGCCGGAAGCGCAAAGGGCCCGCGCCCGCCGCCTCGGCATCTCGGCGGCGCTGATCATGCGGCTGGTGCTGCTGGCCACCATTTCGATCATCGTCCAGTTGACGGCGCCGGTGTTCACGGCCTTCGGCCATGGCTTTTCCTGGCGCGACCTGATCCTGATCGCCGGCGGCCTGTTCCTGGTCTGGAAGGCGACCAAGGAGATCCATCACACGGTCGATCCCGACGATCACAAGGACTCGATGTTGGGCGAGACGCTGCAGATCAGCCTTGCCGGCGCGATCTTCCAGATCCTGCTGCTCGACCTGGTCTTCTCGATCGATTCGATCATCACCGCCGTCGGCATGACCGACGAGATCGCCATCATGTACATCGCCGTGATCGTCGCGGTGAGCGTGATGATGCTGGCGGCCGGGCCGCTTGCCAATTTCATCGCCAAGAACCCGAGCATCGTCATGTTGGCGCTGGGCTTCCTGCTGATGATCGGCATGACGCTGATCGCCGACGGCATGGGCTACCATGTGCCCAAGGGCTATATTTACGCGGCGATGGGTTTTTCGGCGCTGGTCGAAGGGCTCAACATGCTGGCGCGGCGGCGAAGGAAAGCGAAGTCGGGCGGTGGGCACTGAGGTCGCGACGGCTGGACGAATTGAGCCGATTTATCTATAAGCCGGCCATTCCGACAGAGAACGCCGTGCTTCCACGAGTTGCACCTGGGACGCTCTGAAATTTTGAATTCGGGCATTGCAGAAGACGAGGTGAGATCACTTCGCTTCGGGATGCTCTAGCCGAGAAGACGACAGGGGTGCCATGGCTGGCCATTCACAGTTCAAGAACATCATGCACCGCAAGGGCCGCCAGGATGCGGTGCGGTCGAAAATGTTTTCCAAGCTGGCGCGCGAAATCACCGTCGCCGCCAAGAGCGGGACGCCCGATCCATCGATGAACCCACGCCTGCGCCTGGCCGTGCAGAACGCCAAGGCGGTGTCGATGCCGAAGGACAACATCCAGCGCGCTATCAACAAGGCCTCGATGGGCGATGCCGAGAACTACGAAGCCGTGCGCTACGAGGGCTATGGTCCAGGCGGCGTCGCCGTCATCGTCGAAGCGCTGACCGACAACCGCAACCGTTCGGCCTCGAACGTGCGCGCCGCCTTCACCAAAGCCGGCGGGGCGATGGGCGAAACCGGCTCGGTGTCGTTCATGTGGGACCGCGCCGGCGAGATCTACTATCCGGCATCGGCCGGCAGCGCCGACAAGATCATGGATGCGGCGATCGAAGCCGGCGCCGATGATGTGGAGTCGGATGAGGAAGGCCATACAATCTACTGTGCCTTCGAAAATCTCGGCGAAGTGTCGAAGGCGCTGGAAGGCGCGCTCGGCGAGGCTGAATCGGTGAAACCGATCTGGCGGCCGCAAAACAATGTTCCGGTTGACGAGGAGCGAGCACAGTCGCTGATGAAGCTGGTTGCCACGCTCGAGGATGACGATGACGTGCAGAGCGTCTACGCCAACTTCGAAGTCGACGACGAGACCATGGCCAAGCTCAGCGCGGCATGAGCGAAGCTCAGCCTGGCATGAGCGGAGCTCAGCTAGAGACATAAGCGGAGCTTGGTCTGACATGAGCGAAAAAGCGCTTCCCGCCATCCGCATCACTTATTGCACGCAGTGCCAGTGGCTGCTGCGTGCAGGCTGGATGGCGCAGGAGCTGCTGTCGACTTTCGGCACCGATCTCGGCGAGGTGACGCTGGTGCCCGGCACTGGCGGCATCTTCACTATTTCCTGCAATGAAACGCTGATCTGGGACCGCAAGCGCGATGGCGGCTTTCCGGACGCGGCCAAGCTCAAGCAGCTGGTCCGTGATGTCATCGACCCGGATCGCGATCTCGGCCATGCCGGCCGCAAGGGTCACACGTCAAAAGACCAGACGCAGAAGGACCCCGCCTGAGCGGGGTCTTTTGTGTATCGTGGGCGCCCAGCCGGCAGCGCAGCCGCGAGCGGGTCGAACGCATGCTGGCCGCGGCCTCGGCGCTGATTGCCGAGCAAGGCAGCGATGCCATGCGCATGGGGTGAGGTGGCGGAACGGGCAGGGGTGTCGATCGGTTCGCTCTACCAGTTCTTTCCGGACAAGCGGGCGATCATCTGGGCCCTGGCCGAGCGCTACACCGCCGAGAGCCAGGCCTGCATCGCCGCAGCACTGGCTGACGTCAGCGACGCAGAAGGGCTGGGCCAAGCGTTTTCGGGACTGGTCGATATCTACTACGGATTGTTCCTGGCGGAGCCGGTGATGCGTGACATCTGGTCAGGCACGCAGGCCGACAAGGCACTGCGCCAGCTGGAACTCGCCGACAGCCGGGCCAATGCCGAATTCCTCACCGCGGTGCTGAAACGGCTGCGGCCGGCAGCCGATCCGGCGGCGCTGGAAACCACGGCGTTCCTCGTCTGGCAAATGGGCGAAGCCGCCATGCGGCTGGCGATTTCCGTCGAGCGGCAGGAGGGCGACAGGCTGGTCGCCGCCTACAAGCGCATGGCGCTCAGGGAATTGCTGGCTGAATAGGGCCGTGGAACCGTGTCACAGGCTTAAAATCGCAACAAAAAACCCGCCTCGTGAGCGGGTTTCTGATTGCGGAGCGCTGTTTGGTTTAGAGGCCGAAACCTTCGAAACGCTTCTTGAACTTCGACAGGCGGCCGCCACGGTCGAGCAGGGTCTGCTGGCCGCCGGTCCAGGCCGGGTGGGTAGTCGGGTCGATATCGAGGTTCATCGTATCGCCTTCCTTGCCCCAGGTCGAACGGGTCATGTATTCGGTGCCGTCGGTCATGACGACCTTGATGGTGTGGTAATCGGGATGAATGTCGGTCTTCATGGGCTCGGTTCCTGGCTTGCCGGCGCTGGCGACGGGCATAAGCCTGCGTCGATGCGCCCCTTTTTAAAACTCGAAGCCGCAGCTATTGAGGAGCCACGGCTTCTAAAACGGTCGGCGAGCCTATACATCAGCCGGAATTGAATCACAAGGCTGCGGCAAGCGCATATTGAGGCGCGGACCCCAAGGGCGGCTAGAGGAACATCGGGATGGCGCAAATCAGCAGCGCAGACGAGCGCAGGCGCTCGCTCAAGCCGCTCAGGCGCCTGTTTCCTTACATCACGCAGTATCGCAGGCTGGTCATCGGCGCCATCATCTCGCTGGTCATCGCCGCGACGACGACACTGGCGCTGCCGCTGGCGGTGCGACGCATGATCGATCATGGCTTCTCGTCGTCCAGCCCAACCTTCATCGCCGAATATTTCGCCGCGTTGGTGGCGATGGCCGCCCTGCTGGCGGCGGCATCGGCCGGACGCTACTATTTCGTCATCACGCTCGGCGAGCGCGTCGTCGCCGACATCCGCCGCGATGTCTTTGCCCATGTCACGACGCTGTCGCCGTCCTTCTTCGACACCGCCCAGTCGGGCGAAATCGTGTCGCGGCTCSCCGCCGACACGACGCAGGTCAAGTCGGCGGTCGGGGCGACGGCCTCGGTGGCGCTGCGCAACCTCATCCTCGGCCTCGGCGCGGTGGGGATGATGGTCATCACCAGCCCGAAACTGTCCGGCCTGGTCATTGCCGCCATACCCGTCATCGTGCTGCCGCTGGTCGCCTTTGGCCGCTCGGTGCGGCGCAAGTCGCGACAGGCGCAGGATACGCTTGCCGATGCCACCGCCTATGCCAGCGAGCAGATAGGCGCGGTGCGCACCTTGCAGGCCTTCACCAATGAGAAGCTGGTCACCGGGCATTTCTCGGCCGCGGTGGAAGCTGCCTTCGAAGCGGCGCGCTCCTCGATCTTCGCGCGCTCCTTCCTCACCTTCTTTGCCATTTTCACCATCTTCTCGTCCGTCGTGGCGGTGCTGTGGTTCGGTTCGCGCGACGTGCTCGAAGGCTCGATATCGCCGGGCACGCTCGGTCAGTTCCTGCTCTATTCGGTGTTTGCCGCCGGCGCGCTGGGCGCCCTATCGGAAGTCTGGGGCGAGCTTGCGCAGGCGGCGGGCGCTGCCGAACGGCTGACCGAGATCCTGGCAGAGAAGCCGGCGATCCTGGCTCCGGCCGATCCGAAGCCGCTGCCTGCGGTCGCCAAGGGTGCGATCGTCTTCGACAATGTCTCCTTCTCATACCCGGCAAGGCCCGACCGCGCTGCCGTCCATGGCTTGAGCTTTCAGGTCATGCCCGGCGAGACGGTGGCGATCGTCGGCCCGTCAGGGGCCGGCAAGAGCACGGTCTTTTCGCTGATCCTGCGTTTCTACGATCCCGAAACCGGCAAGATCCTGATCGACGGCGTCGATGTGCGCGAGGCCGATCCTGTTTCCGTCCGCGAGCGCATCGCCATCGTGCCGCAGGACGTCACCATCTTTGCGGCAAGCGCGCGGGACAATATCGGTTTCGGCCGGCCGGGAGCCAGCAAGGCCGAGATCGAGACGGCGGCGAAAGATGCGCTTGCCGACGAATTCATCCTCAAGCTCGAAAACGGCTATGACAGTCAGGTCGGCGAGCGCGGCGTGACGCTGTCCGGCGGCCAGCGCCAGCGGGTGGCGATCGCCCGCGCCATCCTGCGCGACGCGCCGATCCTGCTGCTCGACGAGGCCACCTCGGCGCTCGACGCCGAAAGCGAGACGCTGGTGCAGATGGCGCTGGAACGCCTGATGCAGGGCCGCACCACCATCGTCATCGCCCATCGCCTGGCAACGGTGCTGAAGGCCGACAGGATCCTGGTCATGGATGGCGGCTCGATCGTCGAGGAAGGCACGCATCAGAGCTTGGTCGCCAAGGGCGGAATCTATGCGCGGCTGGCCAAGCTGCAGTTCGAAACCGGCGCCAGCGCCTTCAGGGGCGCGGCAGAGTAGTCAGAAACATCTGCTGCTGCGCCGACCGCCGCTATGAGGCTCCATAGCGCTGCTTCAAATGGTTGACGAAATATGCCGCGTTGAGCTTTTCGCCGGTGGCGCGCTCGAGTAGGTCCGGCGTCGACCAGCGTGACCCCTGCGACCAGATCTTTTGGCGCCGCCAATGGTTGATCGCCTCGAAATTGCCCTTGGCGAGATCCTCATCGGCGGCAGGATGTGCCCGCGTCAGCGCCGCCCATTGCTGTGCCGCCATCATCGCGCCCAGCGTGTAGGACGGGAAATAGCCGAAGGCGGCCCCCGGCCAATGCACGTCCTGCATCGGCCCGTCGGCGGGGTTGTCGATGGTGGAAAGGCCGAGATAGTCGCGCATCTTGGCGTCCCAGGCTTCGGGCAGGTCGGCCACTTCAAGCCTGCCCGCGACGAGCTCCTGCTCCAGTTCGTAGCGCAGGATGACATGCAGGGGATAAGTCACCTCGTCGGCATCGACACGGATCAGGCCGCGCTCGACGCGATGCACATGCGGCAGGATGTCGTCGAGCGACCAGGCTTCGCCGAGATGCTTTTCGACCACCGGCAGCGCCCAGCGCCAGAAGGCCGGGTTGCGGCCGAGCTGCTTTTCGACGAACAGGCTCTGGCTTTCATGCACGGCCATGCCGCGCGCCTTGCCGAGCGGCCAGTGCGACCATGCCTTCGGCAGGTTCTGTTCGTAGAGCGCATGGCCGGTCTCGTGCAGCACGCCCATCAGCGCCGACAGGAAATCAGACGTCTTGTAGCGGGTGGTGATGCGCACGTCGCTCGGCACGCCGCCGCAGAAAGGATGATGCGACACCGACAGCGACCCGTGCGTCAGGTCGAAGCCGACCGCCGCCATCATGGCAAGGCCGAGCTCGCGCTGCCGGTCGATCGCATAGGTGCCCGAAAGCGGTTTCAACGGGCGCTTGCGCAGCCGCGCGTCCTGGATCGCCAGCGCCTCCGGCACAAAGCTTTTCAGGAAAGCCTTGAGATCGGTGAACACAGGCGTGATGTCGGCGGTGCGGTTGCCGGGATCGTATTGCTCCATCAGCGCGTCATAGGGGGCAAGGCCGAGCACGTCGGCACGCAGCCCCGCCTCCTCGCGCACCAGCGCCACCACGCCCTCCAGCGCCGGCTGGAAGCCAGCCCAGTCGTTCTTGGCACGCAGGTCGCGCCACAGCTGCTCACAACGCATGCGCGCGGTCGTCTGGCGTTCGACGAATTCGACCGGCAGGCAGGTCAGGTTGGTGTATTGCCGCCGCAGTTCGGCGACGGCGGCGCGCTGCTCTTCACCCAACGCTTCCTGTTCGGCCACAGCGATCCAGTCCGCTATCTCCGGCGCCGTTGCCCTGGTGTGATACATGCCGGCCAGTGCCGACATCGCCTCGGCGCGCTTCTCGCCACCGCCGACGGCCATGTGGGTCGCTTCGTCGGCGCCGAGGATGGCCAGCGCATGCTCGAGCGCTTCGAGTTTGTGGCCGAGGTCATCGAGTTTCTGAAAGGACATGGCGGCTTCCGTGATTGGGGACGGCGCGAAAAGATACCAACGCAAAGGCGTTTGCAACCCTCAGGCACCAGGCGGCGGATGCATCTTGCGCAGGTAAGGTCACGCGTGAAATGCTGCCGGCGACACATGAAGGGGCGAACAACATGATCGGCAACATCCTGGTCGGGCTGGTGGCCTTGATCCATGTCTACGTCGTCTACCTGGAGATGGTGCTGTGGGACACGCCGCGCGGGCACAAGGCTTTCAATCTGACGCCCGAATTCGCCAGCGCTTCGAAGGTGCTCGCCGCCAATCAGGGGCTCTACAACGGCTTCCTTGCCGCCGGCCTGATCTGGGGGCTTTACCTCGGTACGGCCGGTTTCCAGGTCAAGCTGTTCTTCCTGTCGTGCGTGGCTGTTGCCGGCCTCTATGGCGCGGCCACGGTCGGCCGGAAGATCCTGTTCATCCAGACCGTGCCGGCGGTGATTGCCCTGATCGCGGTCTGGCTTGGCTGGTAAGCAAAGAAGGACGCCTGCGGATTTGACTCCCGAAGGCGTCAGGCGGTCCCTTCCTGTTGGACCGTCTCAGGCGCTGCGATTTCAGCCGCTCGGGTAGTTACCGCCGTCGGCACCGTCGCCCATCAGGAAACACTGCCGGTATTAAGCCTCAGCTGCTGGTCGACATTGTCGAGGCGGCGCTGCAGATCATGGTATTGCGCGGCCGGTATCCTGCCATGATCCGACGCCGCGATCTTCTCGGCTGCCTGGCTAATGTGCGCCGTGCGCATTTCCAGCCGCTTGGCCACGGCCGGCGTGATGTTGTTGGCCTGCTTGGCGGCGACTATGCCTTCGCGCATGCCCTGGACCTGTTGGATGAGACCCTCGACGCGCAGGTCCGTGAAATCGGTCGGGTCGGTCGCGTCGAGAGCGCCCTTGTTGTGATGGCCGCAGCATAGGCGTCAGCAAGCGGAACGGCGATGAGGAACGCTGTGAGTGTTGCACTTCTAAGCGAGGTCTTGGGAGTGAAAGAGCTCATCACCCGTCTCCTCTTGTAGAGGAAGGCGGTGGTCGTTCCGCCTGCCTTCTGGCCGTGGGCCGTCCGGTTCCGTCGCGTCGCGATGAGGGGGATTCATCGCCGGCGGTTCTCGGCCCAGGCGGGAAGCTAGGACCGCTCTGCGACAATGTGTAATTAGAAAAAGATAATCTTTTCTGGCCTTTCCGGCTCCATTCTGCGCCCTAGAGTTGAGCCGGCGAACAAATTCGCGTGGGTTCGCGTGATGATGGATCAACGTTCGGTGAGCTTCAGTTCAATACGGCGGTTCTTGTTGCGCGCCTCTTCGGTGTCGGCGGGATCGAGCGGCTGGAACTCGCCGAAACCGGCGGCGACCAGGCGGTTGGCCGGCACGCCGTTCTCGATCAGGAATTTCACCACCGAGGTCGAACGCGCCGTAGACAGCTCCCAGTTGTCGCGGTAGCGGCCGGTGCCGGAGAGCGGCTTGTTGTCGGTATGGCCGTCGACGCGCAGCACCCAGTTGATCTCGGGCGGGATTTCCTTCTGCAGCTCGATGATGGCGTCGGCGAGTTTCTTCATCTCGACCTTGCCGGCATCGTTGATCACCTCGGAGCCGGTAGGGAACAGCACTTCCGACTGGAAGACGAAGCGGTCGCCGACGATGCGGATGTTCTCGCGGTCGGCGAGAATCTCGCGCAAGCGGCCGAAGAAGTCGGAGCGGTAGCGGTTCAATTCCTGCACACGCTGTGCAAGTGCGACGTTCAGGCGGCGGCCGAGATCGGCGATCTTGGTGTTGGAATCGCGGTCGCGGGTTTCGGAGACGTTGAGCGCATCCTCGAGCGCGCCGATCTGCTTGCGCAGAGCCGCGATCTGCTGGTTGAGGATCTCGACCTGGCTCAGCGCCTGCTGACTGATCTGGCGCTGGCTGTCGAGTTCGCCGCCGAGCGCCGCGGCGCGCTGGTTGGCGGCGTCGCCGGCACCAGCACCTTGCGCCAGCAATTGTTCGAGCCGGCTCTTCTCCGCTTCCGTTGCCGACAGGGACGCCTGCAGATTGGCCAGCGAATCATCCTTGTCCTGCGCCGTAGAGCGCTCCAGCGCCAACAACTGGGTCAGCTCGTTGATCTGCGAGTTGAGGCGCGAGAGCGCCGTATCCTTGCCGGAGATTTCGCGTCCCAGCAGGAACTGCGCCAGCACGAAGACCGTGAGCAGGAACATGATCGCCAGCAGCAGCGTCGACAGCGCGTCGACGAAGCCCGGCCAGTAGTCGATGCGGCGATCGGTGCGCCGGCCCCTGGCAAGTGCCATGTTAGTGGACCCCGGGCTTCTTCAGCGCGTCGGCGATCTTTTCCAGCGTGTTGCGCATCGCCTTCTGCTCGTCGGATTGGGCCTCGACCCAGTCGCGCATGATCTGCTGTTCCGAGCGCATGTTCTTGACCAGGCCGGAAATGCCGTCGGCGAGATTGGCCATCGCCGTGGCGACGCGCGGATTGGAACCGCCGCCATTCTCCTGCATGCTGCGCAGCCGTTCGGACAGCACCCGGATCTCGTCGGAGGATTCGGTTTTGGCCGGGTCGGAGACGACGATGTCGGACGACAGATCGGTGACCGAGGACAGCCAGTTTTCCAGCTCGGTGTAGAAGCGCGTCTGGGCGCGGCCGGCCTGCAGGTCGAGGAAGCCGAGCACCAGCGAGCCGGACAGGCCGAACAGCGAGGACGAGAAGGCCGTGCCCATGCCGGCCAGCGGCGCCGAAAGCCCCTGCTTCAGGGAATCGAGCACCGCGGCGGCGTCACCCGTGCCAGGATCGAGCGATTCTATGGTCTCGCGGATCGACCCGATGGTGTTCAACAGGCCCCAGAAGGTGCCGAGCAGGCCGAGAAACACCAGCAGGCCGACGAGATAACGCGAGGTGTCGCGGCTTTCGTCGAGGCGGGTGGCAATGGAATCGAGCATGGTACGCATCGAACTGGTCGAGAAGGCCGTCGCCGAGGAGCGGCCGATCATCGCCTTCATCGGCGCCAGCAGCACCGGTTCGGTGGTCTCCGAGCCGGCACGGAAGGAGTTGACCCAGCGCACTTCGCGAAACAGCCGCCCGACCTGGGCGAAGGCCAGCAGGATGCCGACCACCAGCACGCCGACGATCAGGCCGTTGAGACCGGGATTGCTGCCGAAGGCGGTCGAAATCTGGCGGGTCAGGATAGCGGCGATGAAGGCGACGATGACCAGGAAGATCACCATGGTCAGCAGAAAGACCTGCGGGCTCGACAGTTTGTGGGGGTCGTAGATCAGGACATCAGAACGTCTGCCCATGCCGAAGGATCTGAGAAAAGCCATCCGTGCCCCGTTTCCGATGCCGCCGCCGATCACGTAAACCGCGACTCTAAACGGAATTGTGACCAAATTGAATGGCGCTTGGCAATATTGCCGCGTCGATAGTCTGTGTCAGAGGCGATTGATGACCAGACAGTCAACCATGGCGGCCAGATGCAGGCCGGCGCCGGTGACAACGAAACCGTGCCACAGTGCATTGTGGAAGCGCAGGCCTTTCCAGGCGAAGAAGATGACGCCGCAGGAGTAGACGATGCCACCTGCGACGATGAGCGCGATCGATGTCGTCGGCAGTGTTTGGACAAGTGGCCTGACCAGGACGATCCCGCTCCAGCCGATGGCGAGATAGAAGCCGATGGCCAGCCGATCGAAACGGCCGGGAAAAAACACCTTGATGGTAATGCCCAGCACGGCTGCGGTCCAGACGAGGACGATCATCCAGCGCGCCAGCGGCGAGCCTCCGAGCTGGGCCAGGAAAGGCGTGTAGGTCGCGGCGATCAGGAGATAGATCGCGGCGTGGTCGAAACGCCGCAAGACCCATTTCGCCGGCGACGACACCGGCCATAGGTTGTAGGTCATTGACACCGACAGCACGGTGAGCAGCGAAACCACGTAGAAGGTGGCGGCGATGTATTCGCCCGGTCCGACACGAAAAGCCGCCAGCGCCAGCAGTGCGGAACCGGCCGATATCGCCAGCACGATGCCGACCGCGTGGACGATGCCGTCGGCGATCATCTCGGCGCGCGAATAGTGCCAGCGTCCGATGAACGGGATGTCGGGGATGGGCTTGATGTCGTTCACTGCCGGGTTTCCTGCGCCGCGCACCACAAATCTGTGCGCTCACCGAGCAGTATTTCAAGTCTTGTTTGCGGTTTTACGACTGCGGCGCTTCAGCGCGCCGTCATGTCAGCGCGGCTTGCCTGTCAACGAGAAGGGAGCGGCTTCTTGACGACCTTGAGCAAAGCGCGTTGGATGACCTCGTTGCCGGCGACAACCGAGCCGTTGTCGAGCATGTCCTGGCCGCCATCCATGTCGGAGACGAAGCCGCCCGCCTCGCGGATCAGCAGAAGCCCGGCGGCGATGTCCCAGGCGGACAGGCCGGTTTCCCAGAAGCCGTCCATGCGGCCGGCAGCGACATAGGCGAGATCGAGCGAGGCGGAGCCGAGGCGGCGGACGCCGGAAACCTCGGCCATGACATTGCGCAGCTCGACGAGGAAATTGCCATGGTGGCCGCGGCCGAGATGCGGCATGCCGCAGCCGATCACCGTATCGACCAGCTTGATGCGGCCGGCGACGCGCAGGCGGCGATCGTTCATGAAGGCGCCGCCGCCACGTTCGCAGGTGTAAAGCTCGTCCATCGCCGGATTGTAGATGACGCCGGCAACAATCTGCCCCTGCCGCTCCAGCGCGATCGAAACGGCGAAGAGCGGGATGCCATGCAGGAAATTGGTGGTGCCGTCGAGCGGGTCGACGATCCAGCGATGCTGGCCGTCGTCGCCTTCCACTGCGCCGCGCTCTTCCATCAGGAAGGCATAGCCTGGCCGTGCCTTGGACAGCTCGGCAAAGACGATATCCTCGGCCTTGCGGTCGGCCTGGCTGACATAGTCGCCGGGACCTTTCATCGAGACCTGAAGGTTCTGCACCTCGCCGAAGTCGCGCGACAGCGAGCGGCCGGCTTTCATTGCGGCCTGGACCATGACGTTGAGAAGGGCTGAGCGTGCCATAGTGGATCTTCCTGGTGCTGCACTTAAGCTCTGGCTTGATGCATGTCGGTGACCCAAAACCGAGGCCACTTTTGGGCGACATGCATCAGTCCGCGCGGCGCACGTAAGTGATTTCGTTGGTGTCGACGATGATGCGCTCGCCGGCGCCGATGAATGGTGGCACCAGCACACGGATGCCGTTTTCCAGGATCGCCGGCTTGTAGGACGAGGCCGCCGTCTGGCCCTTCACCACCGGGTCCGCCTCGGTGATGGTCAGCGTCACATAGTCGGGCAGCGAAATGCCAATCGGCCTCTCTTCGTAGAGCTGGACCGTCACCATCATGCCGTCCTGCAGGAACGCAGCGCGATCGCCGACGAAGTCCTTGTTCAATTCGAGTTGCTCGTAGCTCTGGGTGTCCATGAACACCAGCGCGTCTTCCTGCGCATAGAGGAAGGAAAAGTCCTTCAGGTCGAGCCGAATCTGTTCGACCGTCTCGGCCGAGCGGAAGCGCTCGTTGAGCTTGGTGCCGTTGATGAGGTTCTTCAGTTCGACCTGATTGTAGGCGCCGCCCTTGCCGGGCTTGACGGTGTTGGTCCTGACCGCCACCCAAAGGCCGCCATCATGCTCGATGACATAGCCCGGACGGATTTCGTTGCCATTGATTTTGGCCATGATGAGGTGATCCGGAATGGATACCAACGGCCTGGCCGTTGATATGGGATGTTCGCTGGGAAAGCGATTTCGGGCTCCCAAGACCACAAATCGTCAGAAGAGGCAAGGGAGCGCCAAGTCGGCGCCGAACCGGAGAGGCCGTCAGGGCAGGCGGTTTGCCTTCTGCAGGGCCTGCTTGGTTTCGTCATCGCTCAGCCCTTGCAGGAAGTCGTCCATCTGCGGATCGATGAGACCGGCCCGGCGGGCGACGATGTACCAGGCACCGGCCAGGACAAGGTCCGGATCGGTGCCAATGCCTTGCATATAGAGTTTTGCGAGGCGGTTCTGGGCGGCGACATTACCGCCCTCCGCCGCCTGCTTCATCCAGCCGAAGGCGGATTTCAGGTCGCGCGCACCGCCACGGCCTTCGATCATCCAGGCGGCGAGATCGATCTGCGCGGTGTCGTAATTCTGCCGTGCCGCCTGCGCCAGCAGGCGCCTTGCCTGCACATCGTCTCGTTGCTTGCCGCCGACGCCGTTCGCGTAGATCTGCGACATCGCATATTGCGCGTCGGCGAGGCCGGTCGCGGCGGCGCGCTCGTAGTAGGAGACCGCCTTGGCTATGCCGGCGTCGCCGGGGTCCTGCTCGACCAGCATCTGCGCGAAATTGAACTGCGCCAGCCGGTTGCCGGCTTCGGCGGCGGCCTGCATCAGTGCATAGGCCCCCTTTTCGTCCTTCTTCACGTAGCGGCCATCGAGCAGCATGAGCGCATACTGGAACTGCGATTCCGGCACGCCCTGTTCGGCGGCCAGCGCGTACCATTTCGCTGCTTCCGCCGAATTGAGCGGCACACCGAGCCCGCGCGACAGGATCTCGGCCACCAGCGTCTGCGCCGCCGGGTCGCCGTTTTGCGCCCGGACCAGCGCGAGATTGTAGGCTGTCTTGTAGAGACCGCGCTGGAAGGCGCCATAGGCAGCATCCGCGGGTTTTGCGCCGAAGCGATCGGGGTTTATTGTGTCGGCCGACGGCAGCGGCGCCGGTTCCGCAGTGGTGGCGGGCTGTGGCAGCGGCTTGTCGATAGGCTTGTCGCTGTGGATGCCGATTTCCGGCTTGGGTTGCGGCAGCGGGATGCTCTCCGCGGCCGCCGCCTGGACCATCAGCACCGCAAGCAGAGCCTGGAGGGGAAGCCTCGCCGAGGGCACGTCAGTCCTCGAAGCGCGGCGCGGTCTCGTCGAGCAGCGCGTTGGCGGTGGCGACCGCTGTCTTGGGATCGGTGCCGTCGGCGAACACGGCGCTCGACAGCGCCACGAATTCAGCACCTGTGGCGCCCACTGCTTCCACCGAGGCGATGTCGGACCCGGCCATGACAATGCACGGGATCTGGATCATGTCGGCCCACCATCTGCCGAGCGACAGATTGCGCGGATGCGGTTCGGGCTTGTTGTCGTAACCGAAGCGGCCAAAGAAGATGTAATCGGGCCGTGTCTCGCCAAGCTCGAGCGCGTCGTCGCGCGTCTTGGCGCCGCCGGTGCCGACCATCATCTTTGCCTGGAAATGCTCGATCGTCTCGGCGAGTTCGGCCTTGGAGACTTCGACATGGATGCCGTCGGCCTGGACGCGGCCGGCTATGCGGGTGTCGCCGGCGATGATGACAGCAACGCCGGCGGCTTGCGCTGCCGGCACGATCTGTTCGGCGAAAGCCTGGAAGGAGGCCTCGTCCATGCCGTTCTCGGGCAGGATCAGCGAAGCGACGTCGCCGCCTTCGAATGCCGCGGCGATACGGGCCGCCGGCACGCCGGGCGGCGCGATCAGTACGATGCGACAGCGGTTGGGGGGCGTTGCGTCATTCATGGTTCTTCGGGTCCCGCGTTTCGCCTATGCCGGGCGAAGATGGTTGGATTGCGGCATAGAGCAAAGTGCCCGCCTTGAACAGGCGGGCAGCCGGGATCGCGATGTTTGACCCGCCGGCCAGCCGGCGGCCGCTTCACTTGATGGGGTGCGGGCTTACGACGGGCGGTTTGCCCTTCCACAGCGTCCAGCCGAGATTCATGCCGGCGGCGGCGATCAGGATGGCGGTGGCGCCGACGATCTGGCTCAGATGCAGCCGATGGCCGAAGGCCACGACATCGACCAGAATGGCGACGACGGGATAGATGAAGGACAGCGATCCCTGCAGATGCGTCGGCAGCTTCTGGATGGCGCCGTACATCAGTATGTACATCAGGCCGGTATGGACGATGCCGAGCGTCGCCAGCATGGCCCAGCTCCAGGCATCGGCCGGAAGCTGGGAAAGATTGGCGAAAGGTGCCAGCATGACGACGCCGACGCAGACCTGGATCAGCGCGATGAGGTGCGGCGGCGTGCCCTTGAGCTTCTTGGTAACGATGGCGGCAACGGCCCAGAAGAAGGCCGCGCCCAGCGCCATGACGATGCCGGTAAAATAATCCGTGCCGGCCATGCCGGCATTGGGGCCGGCATCGGGGGCCGACTGCACGATCAGCACCATGCCGGCGAAGGCGATGGCCAGCCAGGTCAGCCTGGTCAGGGTCAGGCGTTCGGCGAAGAAGAGCGCACCGAAGCCGACCAGCATGAAGGGCTGCGTGTTGTACACAGCGGTGGCGATCGAAATCGAGGCGCGCGAGAAAGCGCTGAACAGCAGCAGCCAGTTGACGACGATGGCGACGCCGCCGAGCGCGGCGATGCCGATGATGCGCAGCGACAGCCTGTTGCGCAGCAAGCCCAGCGCGGTGCAGATGATGAGCAGCGTCAGCGCGCCGAAAGCGCAACGCCAGAACACCACATCCATGATCGGCTGGCCGGACAGGACGACGAACCATCCGATCGTTCCCAGGATCGCCATCGCGGCGGACATTTCGACCGTGCCACGCGCTGTCTCGTTCACAACAAACCTCCGCATCAGTTGGGCCAGCATAATCTCATGCGGTCGCGAAGCTTTCCATCGGACGAGAAAGGAGATATGGGTAAATTACCTAATTATATTAGGCCATGGTTCCAAATCATCGAGAAATGTAAGATGCTGGACGATCTCGACCGAAATCTCCTTGAAATCCTGGTCAAGGATGCGCGGACCTCGCTGAAGGAACTGGCCGCCCAAGTCGGGCTGTCGTCGCCAAGCGTTTCGGAGCGGCTTCGACGGCTCGAGGAGCGCGGCGTCATCCGGGCGTTCACCGTCGAGATCGATCCGCTGGCGCTCGGCTATACCTTGCAGGCCATAGTGCGCATCCGGCCGCTGCCAGGCAAGCTGCACATCGTCCAGAAGCTGATCGAGGAGATTCCCGAATTCGGCGAATGCGACAAGGTGACGGGCGATGATTGTTTCGTCGCCCGTCTGTTCGTGCGTTCGATAGGCGATCTCGACGGGATTCTCGACCGTATCGCCGACAAGGCCGAGACAAGCACCGCCATTATCAAGGCGCAGCCGATCCGTCGCCGGCCGCCGCCGCTCGACGCAGCATCGCCTCGTGATAGGGCACAAGCCTTGCAGGCGTCCTGAGCCGGACCGGCCACGCCCTGGTTTCAGAGGGCTGATCGCAGCGGGTGGAAAGCCGGCAGCCGGTGGGCCGGATGTGCGGCCGCCACGCTCATATTTGCTGTCGCTCCCCCCGACATTCTGGGCTATTCAAACGTCGACACGCTTTCCTTTCGGACCAGTCCCCTCCCATGTCAGGCCTGCTTCTCGATCCGTGGTTCTACGCGGCTGCCATTCCGGCGGTCATTCTAGTCGGCCTGTCCAAGGGCGGCTTTGGCGGCGCAGTCGGCTTTGTCGGCGTGCCGCTGATGGCGCTGACCATGCCGCCGGTGCAGGCGGCGGCCATCCTGTTGCCGATCCTGTGCGTGATGGACATCGTCTCGGTGTGGGCATGGTGGAGCGTCTATGACCGCAAGATGCTGGTCGACATGATGCCGGGCGCCGTCATCGGCATCGGCCTTGGCTGGCTGACGGCGGCACTGGTGACCGAAGAGGCCGTGCGGCTGATCGTAGGCGCCGTCGCCATCATTTTCGTCCTGCGCTGGCTCTATCTGCAGTTCCGCCACGGCCCCGACCACGCTGCCGCGCCCAACCGCGTCGCCGCCGCCGTCTGGGGCACGGTTGCCGGCTTCACCAGCTTCGTCGCCCATGTCGGCGGCCCGCCCTTCCAGGTCTATGCCTTGCCGATCCGGCTCGATCCGAAAGTTCTGTCGGGCACCGCCGCGATCTTCTTTGCCGCCACCAATGCGCTGAAGCTGGTGCCCTATTTCGCACTCGGCCAGTTCGACACCGCCAATCTGACGGCATCGGCGGTTCTGATGCCGCTGGCGCCTCTGTCGACCATCGCCGGAGCGTGGCTGGTGCGCCGCATGCGGCCGGAAACATTCTATCCCTTCACCTACGCAACGGTCGCAGTCGTGGCGCTGAAGCTGCTTTGGGATGGCATCGCTGGCCTGATGTAGAAAAGGCCGCCGCGCAGCCTTTCTCTCACCATCAGGAGTCACGCGGGGCTTGGCACGAGGCGACGGCTGCCACCAAAGGCCAGCGCGGCGCCCACCACAACGACCAGCACCATGCCGGCGAGGATGCCGATGTCATGCACGGTCGGCTTGAGCACCATATCAGCGATGATCACCAGCATCACCGCATAGTCGAAGCGTGCCGCGCTCATCATGCGCTCACCGATGGCAAGAACGGCCGGTGTGACGCCCTCCTTGGCGATCATCGCGCCCATGCGCTCGCCGGTCGGCTTGAAGATCAACATGCCGATCGAAAAGGTCGTGGCGTAGCCGGTCAGGCCGATCAGGATCCACAGATCGGAGAAGCCAACCCAGAACCAGCACATGATGAGGCCGAAAATCAGCGTCAGCATCGACATCGGTGCAAAAAACCTGCCGCCCAGTTGGCCGCTGGCGCGCATCGCCTGCAGCTTGTCCTCGATGTTGCCCGCCCGCTCGGCAAGCACGCCGAGCAGGAACAGCACGAAGCCGCCACCAACCCAGAGAATGGCCGAGATGACGTGGAGGAATTTAACAATCGAGTACCAGTCCATGATTTGCTCCTGCAGTGTTCCGGTCAGGTTTGCGACGGCTCGGATTTGCACCGGCCGTCGGAGGAGCGGGCCTTTAGCGCGGCGCGTGTTTCGGAACGATGTCGCGAGAAAACCAGCTCTGTTTCAGCGCAATGAAGAAGCGGCTGAGATACTGAGCTATCTGATTTCCTGCTAATATACGAATCGTCGGGAGGGGGTTGGCGCGACATCGTCCGGAAACATAGCCGATGCTAGTGCGCTAACGCCGGGAGCCCGGCGGCGACAGCAGTCGCCTGACGATCAACCCATTCCCGCAACCGGGAAAAGGCACTTCGAGGGGACATTATGCAAGGGGTAGCACGGAATTTCTTCACGCTGGCCATCATCTATGCGTTGTGCGGCATGGCGCTCGGCATCCACATGGCGATCAGCGAAGACCATGGCCAGATGCCAACCCACGCCCACACGATGGTCGCCGGGTGGCTGATGTCAGCGGTCTTCGCGTTCTTCTACCATCTGTTTCCGGCCGTCGGGCAGAAGGTCCTGGCCAAGGTTCATTTCTGGCTGACTGCCATCAGCGGCATCGGGCTCATGATCGGCCTCTACATTCTGCTCGCCGGCAATCCGGGGATAGAACCGCTGCTCGGGATTTCCTCGATAGGGTTCTATGCGGGCATGCTGCTGTTTGCCTTCATCGCTTTGCCGGCGGTCTGGAAGACGGCCTGAGCTAAACCAGAGGCAGTGAGGCTGTACTGTTACGGCACAGGATGGCGACGTTCGGTCAAAAACATCCGCGCCGTTAAGGCTTCATTAAGCTTTACAGGTGTTTACTATGTTCATCCAGTGATCTGGATTCTTACCGAGTGGTTGGAGCCACTTTGTTTGACGCCTCCCTGTTAAACTCCTGAGAGCCGCCTTATCCGCGGCTCTTTTTTTGTCCGCATTTCAGAAGCGCCCGACGTCGGCTCGCCGTTAACCTTCTGTTAAACATGTGCTTGCCTTCACCGGTGACGAAGCGCATTTTCAAGCTTCAGTCAGATAGGGTTCCGGGTGTATCGGCAGGGAGCCGAATCAGCCGGTTGCAAGTGCAGGGGCGTATCAATGAACGAGCCTTCGAAGGGCAGTGCGAAAACCGTCAAACTGGCGGAGCGCCGGGTTTTCTCGCAATCCTTCAAGCCGCTTTATCAGGAAGGCATGGGCCTGGTCGAACAGGCGGCGGAATATCTCGACGGCAAGGGCCGGGCCGAGGCGAAGAAACTGTCCAGGCTGGCGGCCACGCTCTATGCCGCCGAATCGATGCGGCTGACCACCAGGCTGATGCAGGTTGCCTCCTGGCTGCTTTTGCAGCGCGCCGCGAATTCCGGCGAGATGACCCGCGACCAGGTCGCGTCGGAAAAGTCCAAGGTGCGTCTCGACACCGCTTCCGCCCATGACGAAGCCGCCGGCTGGGCCGAACTGCCCGAGGATTTCCTGGACCTCGTCACCCGCTCGCTGCGCCTGCAGGCACTGGTGCGCCGCATGGACGAGGAGATTTATGGCTCCGGCGCCGTGGTCGACATGCAACCGATGGCTCGCCGCTCCAATCCGGTTTCGGACCAGATCAGCCTGCTGAACACGGCTTTCGCCCGCGGTTAAACCTCGGTCACCCTTCTGTTTCTGGTTTGTTCACATTTCGCTGGCATCGCTGTCCGCCGGAGGTAAAGTTGGCGGATGGGGGAAGCGATTCGCATCATCGGTATTGATCCGGGGCTCAGGCGCACCGGCTGGGGCATCGTCGAAAGCCTCGGCAATTCGCTGCGCTTCATTGCGTCCGGCACCGTGAAGTCCGACGACAAGGCGGCACTGGCGACGCGGCTGTGCCAATTGCATGACGGGCTCGCCGAGATCCTGCACACCGCCATGCCGCAAGAGGCAGCCGTCGAGCAGACCTTCGTCAACAAGGACGCCGTGGCGACACTGAAGCTCGGCCAGGCACGCGGCATCGCCATGCTTGTGCCGGCGCGTGCGGGCCTCGTCGTTGCCGAATATGCGCCCAATGCAGTCAAGAAGGCGGTGATCGGCGTCGGCCATGGCGACAAGAAGCAGATCCACATGATGGTGAAAGTGCTGTTGCCGAAAGCCACTTTCGATACCGAACATGCCGCCGACGCGCTGGCCATCGCCATCTGCCATGCGCATCACCGGCAGAGCGTGGCCTACCGGATGGCAATGCTGGCGTGAGGGGTCATCAAGCATGATCGGCAAGCTCAAGGGCACGCTCGACGAGGTCGACGACGATCATTGCCTCGTCGATATCCATGGCGTCGGCTACGTCGCCTATTGCTCGGCGCGCACGCTGGCCGCGCTGCCTTCGCCCGGCGAAGCGGTGGTGCTGTTCATCGAGACCTATGTGCGCGAGGACATGCTGCGCCTCTACGGCTTCCAGTCGCAGCTCGAGCGCGAGTGGTTCCGGCTGCTGATGAACAATGTGCCGGGCGTTGGCGCCAAGGTGGCGCTGGCCATCCTGTCGACGCTGGCGCCGGCCGATCTCGCCAATGCCATTGCGCTACGCGACATCGCCATGGTTTCTCGCGCACCCGGCGTCGGCAAGAAGGTGGCCGAGCGCATCGTCACCGAGCTGAAGAACAAGGCGCCGGCCTATGCCGGCACTGCCTCGGGCACCATCGGCCTGAAGCAGGAGCTCGGCGACGGCGTGGCATCCGCGCCGATCACCGATGCCGTGTCGGCGCTGGTCAATCTCGGCTATTCGCGCGATACCGCCGCCAATGCGGTGGCGGCCGCGCTGAAGACGGCGGGCGAGGATGCCGATGCGCCGAAGCTGATCCGCTTTGGGCTGAAGGAACTGGCGCGGTGAACCCCTGCTTGTTCAGCACTCAACGCTGTGCAAGGAAGGCAACATGAGCCTGTCGCCTCGCCTTATTGCTCCCGAAAAACGCGGCGAGGATGCCGAGCAGACCTTGCGGCCGCAGACACTCGACGATTTCGTCGGCCAGGCCGCGGTGCGGGCCAACCTCAAAGTGTTCATCGAGGCGGCCAAGGGCCGTAACGAGGCGCTCGACCATGTGCTGTTCGTCGGGCCGCCGGGCCTCGGCAAGACGACGCTGGCGCAGATCATGGCGCGCGAGCTCGGCGTCAATTTCCGCTCGACCTCCGGCCCAGTCATCGCCAAGGCCGGCGATCTCGCCGCGCTGCTGACCAATCTCGAGGAAGGCGATGTGCTGTTCATCGACGAGATCCACCGGCTGAGCCCGGCGGTGGAGGAAATCCTCTATCCGGCGATGGAGGATTTCCAGCTCGACCTGATCATCGGCGAGGGACCGGCGGCGCGCTCGGTCAAGATCGACCTCGCCCGTTTCACTCTTGTCGCCGCCACCACGCGGCTTGGTCTGCTCACCAACCCGCTGCGCGACCGTTTCGGCATTCCCGTGCGGCTCAATTTCTACACCGTCGAGGAGCTGGAGCTGATCGTGCGGCGCGGCGCGCGCATCCTGCAAATGCCGCTCGGCGACGATGGCGCACTGGAGATCGCGCGCCGTGCGCGCGGCACGCCACGCATCGCCGGCCGGCTGCTACGCCGCGTGCGCGATTTCGCTTCGGTCGCCGGCGACGGCCATGTCGACCGCAAGATCGCCGACGAGGCGTTGACCCGGCTGGAGGTCGACGCGCTCGGCCTCGACGCGCTCGACCGACGGTATCTGTCGATGATCGCGCGCAATTTCGGCGGCGGGCCAGTCGGTATCGAGACGATCGCCGCCGGCTTGTCCGAGCCGCGCGACGCCATCGAGGACATCATCGAGCCCTATCTGATCCAGCAGGGCTTCATCCAGCGCACGCCGCGCGGCCGCATGCTGACGGCCAATGCCTGGCGCCATCTCGGCCTCGACGCGCCGAAGGATCTGGCGCAGCAGCAGATCAACCTGTTCCAGGAAGAGTAATTTTCAAGCGCGCCGCTACGTTGTCTCGGGCGAGCCTGGCTTTCAGCATTGCGCCGATGCGTTTGGAATGCTCCCGGAATCTTCTCGATCGATCTTGCCTGAACGGTCAACGCAGCCCGCGGATCACGTCCATTACGTCAGGCTCCGCCTTGTCGCCGTTGAAGGCATCGATGATGCCAAAAGCGCCGCCATAGCTCCACACCGACCAAGAGAAGCCGTGCGCCTCGGCGCGCGCGATCATGTCCCTGACATAGGCTGCCCGGAACTCGGCGGGCATCACATAGGCGTTGCCATATTCCTGGCGGATCATGCCGAACTCGCCCAGCGTGACGTTCTCAGGCTTGACACCGTTGGCCTTCGCCCACGCCTCGACCTTTTTGAACGGCGCATCCATCAAGCCGAGCAGCTTGTCGGGGCTGTCCATGCTGGCGGCCTGTTCGTCGAGATAGGCAAGCAGGCCGCTCTGCCGAGTCCACGGCGCCTCGGCCTTGATCCTGGCGCGGATGGTGTCGAGCGTCACCTCGAGCTGTGTCCGCGGCACCGCGGTCAGCGGATAGGGCAGGCCAGTCACATAGGGGATGAAGTCGCCGGCCCAGGTCGCGCCCTGATGAGTGAGCAGGAACGGATCGTAGGAATGGAAGGTCCAGATGACGTTGTCGTCCGGGATCGTCTTCGGGTCGATCTTCTCAAGCGAGCTCGCGGCGGAATAGCAGGCACCCGTCAGCACCAGGGTCAGTTTCGTCGCCGAGGACCGCGCCGCGGCGAACAGTTTGCGCTGGCGGTCCGGCCACAGGCTGGTGCCGTCGCTGTCGCAATCGACGATCGGTTCGTTCATCGGCTCGAAAGCGACTTGAGCCGGATCTTCGCCAGCCAGCGTGCGGGCTATCCTGCGCACCATCCCGACATAGAGATCGAAGGTCCGCGGGTCTTCCATCACTTGCGCCATGCCGATCTTGCGGCTGCCGCCGGCGGGGATCAGGTGCATGTCGACGATCACCTTCAGGCCGGCGCGGTTGATCATGCGCACCGAATCCAGCACGCTGGCATAGAGGTCGTCCCGCAACGCCACGGTCTGGCCGGACAGGAAAGGCGACGGGTCGACCGGCATGCGCAGGAAATCGAAGCCCGCGTCCTTCAGTGCCTTGAGATCGTTCTCCCCAAGGAATTTCCGCCATTCCGGATAGGGCAGGATGGCCTTGGCGTCGCTCCACTGGTCCTCGCCCGGCCACGTAACCCACTGGTCGAGGTTGAGGCCGCGCTTCATCAAGAAGGTTGCCGCGTGGCTGGGCCACGCCAACGCCGCGAGCACAAGCAGCGCCGCCGTCAAGGTCTTGATCATCGCCGTCAACAGTGCCATCCGATGTTATGTCACGCGGGGAACAGGTGCCTCGCCGGGGCTGAAAAAGGAAGCGCAATGGGCGATCATGGTGAATCGGCGACGCTGCTGGCCGGACTTTCCGGCGCGCTGACCGCGTTCGGCCACCGGCTGATGGCGCGGGTCTATTACGCCGACACCGATTTCTCCGGCGTCGTCTACCATGCACGCTATCTCGAATTCTTCGAACGCGGCCGCTCCGACTATCTGAGACTGACCGGCGTGCACCACACCGAGCTTGCCGACGGCAAGCATGGCGAAAGAATAGTCTGGGTGGTGCGGCGCATGGAGATCGACTTTCGCGGCCCGGCCCGCATCGACGACATCCTGACGGTCGACACACGCACCGAGGACATTTCCGGGGCGCGCATCTTCATGGCGCAGCAGCTTAAGCGCGGCGAAGAGGTGCTGGTCGAGGCCAGGGTCGAGGCGGCGATCATCGGCGAGAATGGCCGCCCAAGGCGCTTTCCCAGGGAATGGGTGGCCGCATTCATGCCCAAGGCCTTACCCGCGGCCGATTAGCCCCATTGCGATCAACGGCGACGGCTTGCGCATTGTTCACTGGGCGTGGCAATGCGCCGCGCCTTATATACTAACCCATCCTTAACCATAACGGTTCATGAAGAGATTGGTGAAGATTGGCGTTATCGGAGCGCCTTCCTTTCACCAATATTTGCCCTGAAAAGGCCGAGAACGGCACGGTTTGGGGTTGTTCCGGTAGCTTCGTGCGAACCGACCACAAGGGATGCCAGGGGCCAGCCGCCAGCTTCGCCCGGAAAATCTTAAGGACGTAACGATGGAAAATATCGCACTCGCCGACCCGGGCGCGCAATTGTCGGTTTGGTCGCTGTTCATTTCGGCCAGCTGGGTGGTCAAGCTGGTCATGATCGGCTTGCTCTGCGCCTCGGTCTGGACCTGGGCGATCATCGTCGACAAGCTGGTTTCCTACGCCCGCATGCGGCTGGCGCTCAACCGGTTCGAGCAGGTGTTCTGGTCGGGGCAGTCGCTGGAGGAGCTTTACCGCACGCTCGCCGACCGCAAGACCACCGGCATGGGCGCAATTTTCGTGGCTGCGATGCGCGAGTGGAAGAAGAGCTTCGAGAAGGGCGCGAAAACGCCACTCGGCCTGCAGACCCGCATCGACAAGGCGATGGACCTGGCGCTGACCCGCGAAATGGAGAAGCTGGAGGGCCGCCTCGGCTTCCTCGCCACCACCGGCTCGGCCGCACCCTTCATCGGCCTTTTCGGCACAGTCATCGGCATCATGACGTCGTTCCAGGCGATCGCCGGCTCCAAGAACACCAGTCTCGCGGTGGTTGCGCCCGGCATCGCCGAAGCGCTGCTGGCGACGGCCATCGGCCTGCTCGCCGCCATTCCCGCCGTCATCGCCTACAACAAGCTGTCGTCCGACGCGAGCAAGATAGCCGTGCGCATGGAAGGGTTCTCGGACGAGTTCTCCGCCATACTCTCGCGCCAAATCGATGAAAAAGTGGCCCCCAAGGCCTGAGGAGTAGCAGATGGGTATGTCCATGGGCATGGGAGGACGCGGCGCGCGCGGCCACAGGCGGCGCGGCCGTCACCATGCACTGATGTCCGAGATCAACGTCACGCCGATGGTCGACGTGATGCTGGTGCTGCTGATCATCTTCATGGTCGCGGCGCCGATGCTGACGGTCGGCGTGCCGATCGACCTGCCGGATACGCAGGCCAAGGCGATGAATGCCGACACGCAGCCAATCACCGTCTCGATCAACGCCGCCGGCCAAATCTATCTGCAGGAAACCGAGATCCCGATCGAGGAGTTGGTGGCCAAGCTGCAGGCAATCTCGAAGACCGGCTATGAGGAGCGCATCTTCATCCGTGGCGACAAGTCCACCGACTATGGCACGGCGATGAAGGTGATGGCCCGCATTTCGGCCGCCGGCTACAAGAACATCGGCCTGGTTTCACTGCAGGAACAGGATCAGTAGACAAGAAGATGAAGACCGGCCTCACCACATCGGTGATCTTGCATGCGGCGGCGCTGACCTTCGGCCTGTTCACGCTGACGGCGCCGGCCGCGCTTCCGTCCTCCGACGTCGAGTCGGTCGCGGTCGACATCGTGCCGATGGAAGCCATTGCGCAAACGTTGCAGGGCGACAAGAAGGCCGTGATGCATGAAAAGCCGGCACCTGTGCCGACGCAGCGCCCGGACATCGTGCCGGATGCGCAGAAGGTCGGCGAGAACAGCGTCGATACCGACAAGCCGATAACGCCGGAAGCCAAGCCGAAGCCCGTCGACATGACCTCGGCTCCCCCGCCCGCGCCGACCCCGATCGAGAAGCCGAAGCCCGAGGACGTGCCGAAGCCGCAGGAAAAGCCCAAGCCTATTCCGGCAACCGAAGTGGCGCCGGCGCCGACGCCCAAGGAAGAGGTCAAGCCCGAGCCGGTCAAGCAGGCAGACCCCAAGCCGACACCGGCCAAGCCGGCGCCGACCCCGCCGCCGCAAGACAAGACCGCGGCCATCGATCCGACGCCCGAGGTCAAGCCTGACGCCGTCGCCGAAGCCATAGCGCAGGAGCCGCCTGCCGAGGCGACGCAGCTGCCCGACTCGGCGCCCGCGCCGGAAGCCCGGCCGAAGCCGCAGCCGGCGCAAGCCGAAAGCGCCAAGGCGCCGGAGCGCAAGGATGCCGACAAGCCGGTCAAGGAGGCGACGTCGAAGCCTAAGTCCGACGACAAGCAATTCAACGCCGACGAGATCTCAGCTCTCCTTGACAAGCAGAAGCCATCCGGCGGCGGCGCCAAGCGCTCGACCCAGCAGGCGTCGCTCGGCGGCGACAAGGACCAGGGTCAGAAGCTTTCCAGGTCCGAAATGGGCGCCCTGGAAAGCCAGCTTGGCGGCTGCTGGACCCTTCCTGTCGGCCTTGAAGGTTCCGAGAACTTCGTCGTCGTGGTGCGGTTCAACCTGGATGCCTCCGGCAAGCTGGCCGGGCGCCCGGCGGTCGAGAAGTCGAGCGGAAGCCGCCAGTTCGACGAGAGTGCCGTTCGCGCGGTGCAAAAATGCGATGTCACCGGCCTGCAGGTTCCGGCCGGCAAGCAGGACATCTGGGCCGACGTCCGCGTCACCTTCGATCCAAGGGAGATGCTCGGCCTCTAACGCCTGAGTGTCCGAAAATCAGTATGAGAAGCGAGAAGACATGAAATCAATCCTCAAGCCGCTCCTGATGGTCGCAGCAATGGCGACGGGCATGACCGCGGTCAGCACGTTGCCGGCGCTGGCGCTCGTCGAGCTCAACGTCAACAAGGGCAATGTCGAGCCGCTGCCGATCGCCATCACGGATTTCCAGGGCGGCGACGCGCTTGGGGCGCAGATTTCGCAGATCATCACCGCCGACCTGAAGCGTTCGGGCCTGTTCGCGCCGATCGACAAGAGCGCCTTCATCGAGAAAATCACCAACCCCGATGCAGCGCCCCGTTTCGACGACTGGAAGGTGATCAACGCGCAGGCGCTGGTCACCGGTAGCGTCAGCAAGGAAGCCGACGGCCGCATCCGCGCCCAGTACCGGTTGTGGGATACCTTTGCCGGCCAGCAGATGTCCGGCGAGCAGTTCTTCGCCAACGACGCCAATCAGCGGCGCGTCGCCCACATCATCGCCGACGCGATCTATGAGCGGCTGACCGGCGAGAAGGGTTATTTCGACACCCGCGTCGTCTTCATCGACGAATCCGGCGCCAAGAACGCGCGAAAGAAGCGCCTCGCCATCATGGACCAGGACGGCGCCAACGTCCGCTATCTCTCGGACGGCAGGTCGATCGTGCTGACGCCGCGTTTCTCGCCGAACCGGCAGGAAATCACCTATATGTCCTACGAAAGCGGTCAACCGCGGGTCTACCTGCTGCAGATCGAGACCGGGCAGCGCGAACTGGTCGGCAATTTCCCCGGCATGACCTTTGCGCCGCGCTTTTCGCCCGACGGCCAGAAGGTGATCATGAGCCTGCTGCGCGACGACGGCAATTCCAACATCTTCGCCATGGATTTGCGCAGCCGCTCGACGACGCGGCTGACCAATTCGACCGCCATCGACACCTCGCCCTCCTATTCGCCCGACGGCAGCAAGGTGGTGTTCACCTCCGACCGTGGCGGCCGTGCGCAGATCTACGTGATGGGCGCCGACGGCTCGGGTCAGACCCGCATCTCCTTCGGCGACGGCGTCTATTCGACGCCGGTATGGTCGCCGCGCGGCGACCTCATCGCCTTCACCAAGCAGACCGGCGGCGAATTCCAGATCGGCGTCATGAAGACCGACGGCTCGGGCGAGCGCATCCTCTCCTCCGGCTTCCAGCAGGAGGGGCCGACCTGGGCGCCAAACGGCCGCGTGCTGATGTTCTTCCGCGATTCGGCAGGGGGGCCAAAGCTGGTTTCCGTCGATCTTACCGGCCGCAACGAGCAATCGATCCCGACCGCGAATTTCGCTTCGGACCCGGCCTGGTCGCCGCTGCTGGAATAGGTTCGGCTGAATTGCCACACATGCTGAAAAGGGGCCGTTTCGGCCCCTTTTCCATGCCTTGGTCGCGTTTTGGCCGTATTTACGCCTAGGGTCCGCGTGAAATGTGGCTTCAGGCCAAACGGCTGCGGACGGGCAGCCTAAACCAAATTTTAACCGTGTTTCTTGAATGCCGGTTAACCCAAACGTGGTTACTGGGTGATCAACGAAATCACTCGAATACGATCACTCGAAATGCGAAGGAGAGGCGGCATGGGCCGTATCGCAGCACTTACCAGAAACCCGGTCATGATCGCGCTGGTGGCGATGCTCGCCATCGCCGGTTGCGCCTCGAAGAAGACGCCGAACAACGCGGCCGATCTTGGCCTTAACGGCGCGGGTGCTGCAACACCCGGATCGGCGCAGGACTTCACCGTCAACATCGGCGACCGCATCTTCTTCGATACGGACTCGACCTCGATCCGTGCCGACGCGCAGACGACCCTGGCTCGCCAGGCTCAGTGGCTGAACCAGTACAAGCAGTATGCCATCGTCATCGAAGGCCATGCCGACGAACGTGGCACACGTGAGTACAATCTGGCGCTCGGCGCCCGCCGTGCCGCCGCCACCCGCGACTTCCTCGTCGCCAAGGGTGTCTCGGCCAGCCGTCTCAAGACCATTTCCTACGGCAAGGAACGTCCGGTCGCGGTGTGCGACGACATCTCCTGCTGGTCGCAGAACCGCCGTGCGGTCACCACGCTCAGCGGCGCTGGTTCCTGAGGCATCGCGCAGCCGACCGGCGCGTCAAAAGAACGCGCGGCGGTGTAGCGGTAAAAATGCAACATACCTATGCGAAAGGCGGCCCTGGGGCCGCCTTTTTCATATCCGGATGCCCGAAACAAAATTTGGCCGAAGTCTCGGCTCCTGCTATGAGCCGAGGGCGCTTGGCTGGTCCCATTCTGATTGGAAGGCGCGAACAAGCTAACGAAATCACGGCGAGAGGCACATGCATTTGAGATCGGTTCTGAGCGGCACGCTTGCGCTGCTGCTCCTATCAGGCGTCACCGCCTTGGCTAGCGGCTTGGAGGCGAGCGGCACAGGGCAATCAACCGACAGCGGCTTTTCCTTCCATCTGCCCAGCATCGAACTGCCCAGCCTTTTCGGCCAGAAGAAGAAGCCGGATCAGGTCCAGATAGTGCAGTCCGATCCTGCCGCCGTCACCAGCCTCGAAGAGCAGCTGCGGCAGATGAACGGCAAGATCGAGGAACTCAATTTCCAGGTCCTGCAGATGCAGGAGCAGATCCGCAAGCAGCAGGAAGATAATGAATTCCGCTTCCAGCAGCTTGAAGGCGGCGGCACGCAAGGCGGACAGCCGCCAGCACAGAAGAAATCGGATGCCACAACCGGCACCGACACCGACGTGGCTGCGGCCCCGGCAACACAGGCGCCGGCCGATGCCGGCGCCGCACCCGGCACCGATCAGGCAGCAGGCGGCAAGACGGTCCAGGACGTCATTGTCGAATCGCCCGAAGGCGACCCTGGCAAGGTTATTCCCGGTACGGGAGCGCCGGAAAAGACATTTGGAACCATCACCGTCGACAAGAACGGCAATGTCATCGATGCCGGCGGCAACACCCAGGCGACCGCGCCGGCGCAGGACACCGCGCCAGCCACCGGTGCGCCGGCCAAGGCCGGCAAATCCGACACGGTGATCGCGGCATTGCCCGCCACCAACGACCCGGAGGAACTCTACCGCAATTCCTACCAGTTCATCCTCTCGGGCGACTACGGCACCGCCGAGCAGGGCTTTCGCGACCACATCGCCCGCTTCCCCAAGGACGCGAAGGCGGCGGACGCGCATTACTGGCTGGGCGAGTCGCTGCTTGGCCAGCAGAAATACCGCGACGCCGCCGAGACTTTCCTTGCCGCCAGCAAGGACTATCCCAAGGCCAAGAAGGCGCCCGACATGTTGCTGAAGCTCGGCGTGTCGCTGGTCGGCCTCAAGCAGCATGACGTTGCCTGCGCCACCTTCAGCGAGGTCGGCAAGCGCTACCCTGATATTTCCAGTGCCCTCAAGGAACGCGTCAAGCAGGAGAAGGCTCTGGCCGCGTGCTGATCCTTCTGATGCATGTCGTTGTCCCAAGACCGGGGCCACTTTTGGGCGACACGCATTGATGCTCGACATCGAGCCTAATCTTTCGACCAGCCTTTTTTCGCATATCGATTTTACCAGCGGCGCTGTTGCGGCCGTATCCGGCGGCAGCGACTCGACCGCCCTGCTCCTTCTTCTCAAACACCATCTCGACCGCACGGCGCCGGCAACGAAGCTGCTGGCGGTGACGATCGACCACGGTTTGCGACCCGGTTCGGCAGCGGAAGCGCAAGCGGTGGCGAAGCTGTGCGCCACATATGCAATTTCACACCGCATCCTGGCATGGTCGGGCCCCAAGCCGTCGACCGGCCTGCCCGCCGCCGCGCGAGAGGCGCGCTACCGGCTGTTGGCCGAGGCGGCACAAGCGGAAGGCATCGGCCTGATCCTCACCGGCCATACCGCCGACGACCAGGCGGAGACCGTGCTGATGCGGCACGCGCGGGATGGTGGCCGAGAGTTTGTCGAAATGGCAGGCCGGGGACTTGCCGGCATGGCGCCGGCCACCTTGTATGACTGGCGCGGCTGGATCGTGCGGCCGCTTCTCGGCATGCGGCGCACGGGGTTGCGCGATGTCCTGCGCCGTCAAAATGTCGGCTGGGCCGACGACCCGACCAATGCCGACGAGGCTTTCGAGCGGCCGCGCATGCGGGCAGCCCTTGCCGAGGGCAACGGTGCGCGGCGCATCGACGATGCACTGGCGCTGGCCGCGCATGAGGGCCGTGCGCGCAGTCAACTCGGTCTCACCGCCGCAAGCTTGATCGGCGATTTCGCAACCCAGCCGGCCGGCGGGCTCATTCGTCTCGATCCGGGCTTGCTGAGCGCCGGTGACGCGCAGGCGGCCGTCTACGCGTTGCGCATCCTGCTGGCCACGACCGGCGGGATTGCCTTCCTGCCGGATCAGGCCCGCAGCGAGGCGCTGTTCGGCCGGCTGAAGGCCGGATTTCTTTGCGCCACATTGTCGCGGGCGGTTGTCGATTCCCGGCGCGCCGGCATCTTCCTGCGCCGCGAGGCGCGAAGCTTGCCCGCCGCCATCACTGCCACCGGCGACACTCTCTGGGACGGCCGCCGCCGCATCACATTGAACGACAGCAGCGGCGGATTGTTGATCGCCCCGTTCGGGACAGCGGCGAAGCGACTGGCGATGGGCGAAGGAAAAACCCCGCCGAGCCTGATGCGCGCCGCGCTCGCCGCCGAGCCGGCGTTGTGGCAAGCCGGTGAATGCCTTGGTTTGCCTGGACATGGAGGGGTGTCCGCGATGGTTGAGGTGCGGCCGGTCGTTGCGCCCTTTGCCCGCTTCCTGCCGTCCTTCGATCTGGCGCCGGCGCGGGCCGTCGCCGACCTGATTGGTGCGGCCCCGGTGTCGCCCTTGCCTTTCAGCGGCCACAGTGCCGGTTGATGGTTGCGCGAAAGCTTAACCCAGACGTGCTGTTATGCTTGGCAAGGGGAGGCGCTCTCCCTATGTTAGGCGCAAGTTTCCTCTCATGACGCGTGTCCGCCTTGCGGACGCCAACGGGACAATTGATGAATCCGAACTATCGCAACCTCGCGCTCTGGGCGATCATAGCGGTCCTGCTCATTGCCCTGTTCAATCTGTTCCAGACGCCGCAGACGCGAGGGGCTTCCAGCGATGTGCCATATTCGCAGTTCCTGCAGGACGTCGCGGCGGGCCGGGTCAAGACGGTGACCATCGCAGGCGCTCGCATCAGCGGCACCTACACCGACAATGCCAGCGGCTTCCAGACCTATTCGCCCGGCGATCCGTCGCTGGTCTCGCGGCTGCAGGACAAGAACGTCACCATCAACGCGCGGCCTGAAACAGACGGTTCCAATTCGCTGTTCGGCTATCTGATCTCGTGGCTGCCGATGATCCTCATCCTCGGCGTCTGGATATTCTTCATGCGCCAGATGCAGTCCGGCTCCGGGCGCGCCATGGGTTTCGGCAAGTCCAAGGCCAAGCTGCTCACCGAAGCGCATGGCCGCGTCACCTTCCAGGACGTTGCCGGCGTCGACGAAGCCAAGGAAGATCTGGAAGAGATCGTCGAGTTCCTGCGCGATCCGCAGAAGTTCCAGCGGCTCGGCGGCAAGATCCCGCGCGGCGTGCTGCTTGTTGGCCCTCCGGGAACCGGCAAGACGCTGCTCGCCCGTTCGGTTGCCGGCGAAGCCAATGTGCCGTTCTTCACCATTTCCGGTTCGGACTTCGTCGAGATGTTCGTGGGCGTCGGCGCCAGCCGCGTCCGCGACATGTTTGACCAGGCCAAGAAGAACGCGCCCTGCATTATCTTCATCGACGAAATCGATGCTGTCGGCCGTCATCGCGGCGCCGGCCTCGGCGGCGGCAATGACGAACGCGAGCAGACGCTGAACCAGTTGCTGGTCGAGATGGACGGCTTCGAGTCCAACGAAAGCATCATCCTGATTGCTGCCACCAACCGGCCCGACGTGCTCGATCCGGCATTGCTCAGGCCAGGCCGCTTCGACCGCCAGGTTGTGGTGCCGAACCCCGATATCGTCGGCCGCGAGAAGATCCTCAAGGTGCATGTGCGCAACGTGCCGCTGGCGCCCAATGTCGACCTCAAGGTGATCGCGCGCGGTACGCCGGGCTTCTCCGGCGCCGACTTGATGAACCTCGTCAACGAATCCGCGCTTATGGCGGCACGCCGCAACAAGCGTCTCGTCACCATGGCTGAATTCGAGGACGCCAAGGACAAGATCATGATGGGGGCCGAGCGTCGTTCGTCGGCCATGACGCAGGCCGAGAAGGAGCTCACCGCCTACCACGAGGCCGGCCACGCCATCCTCGCGCTCAACGTGCCGTCGGCCGATCCGCTGCACAAGGCCACCATCATCCCGCGCGGCCGCGCGCTCGGCATGGTCATGCAGTTGCCCGAAGGCGACCGCTATTCGATGAGCTACAAATACATGATCTCGCGGCTCGCCATCATGATGGGCGGTCGTGTCGCCGAGGAGTTCAAGTTCGGCAAGGAGAATATCACCTCCGGCGCCTCTTCCGACATCGAGCAGGCGACCAAGCTGGCCCGCGCCATGGTTACGCGCTGGGGTTTTTCCGACAAGCTCGGCCATGTCGCTTACGGCGACAACCAGGAGGAAGTGTTCCTCGGCCATTCGGTGGCGCGCACGCAGAACGTCTCGGAAGAGACGGCGCAGATCATCGATGCCGAAGTGCGTCGTCTGATCGACGAGGCCTATTCGTCGGCGAAGTCCATCCTGACCAAGAAGAAGAAGGAATGGATCGCGCTGGCGCAGGGCCTGCTGGAGTACGAGACGCTGTCCGGCGAGGAGATCAAGCAGCTGATCGCCGGCCACAAGCCCGCGCGCGACCTTGGCGACGACACGCCGCCGAGCCGTGGCTCGGCCGTGCCGAAGTCCGGCGGCCGGCGCAAGAAGGGTCCAGAGCCCGAAGGCGGCATGGAGCCGCAGCCGTCGAGCTGAGTTCGACCAAGCAGGTTGATTTAGAAACGCCGCGGCATGTCCGCGGCGTTTTTGTTTGGCGTCTGCAAAAGATTGTTTTGCGATTGGCGAAAGCCGGCGTGGCAGCCAATCTCCCGCCGTGTGGGGGAGATGTCCGGCAGGACAGAGGGGGCGCTGTCCCGCCGACAAATCGAGTTTAGGCCTTCCGGCGGCGGACGATCCCTCTTGCCGTTCGATTCCTTGAGCCACCCTCTCCCAGCTGTCGTGAATGCAAGGAAACCAGACTAATTAGAGCAAGGCCGCGATCCTTCGCGCCCCCCTCTGCCCTGCCGGGCATCCCCCACGTGGGGGGAGATCAGCAGTGTCGCCGGCAGCGCCTGCAGGGCTTCCGTCGTGGCAACAAAAAGCCCGCGAGCCTTGCGGGTCGCGGGCCTTTTCTTGTTCAGATGTTGTTGTCGTTCAGCTCTTCAGCTTGGCGTTGCACAGGCTGTAGAAGCCGCCGCCCTTCTGGATCCATTTCAGGCCGCCAAGCGCGTTGGCGTCCTTGAGGGCATAGTACTGGTCGAGGCAAGTATGCATGCGGCCTTTTCCGGGGGTCTCGCTGGCATATTTCGGCGAGATCGCGGACGGGAAAGTGACTCCCTTGGGCGCAGCCGTCGTCGGCTTCGCCGGCTCCTTGGTGTAGTTTGCCTCGTCGGCGGCCGGCACGGTGTCGTCATCGGATGCGCTGGCGCCGCATTCGTTCTTGCGGAAGTCGTTCCACTTCATGCCCTTCAGCGTGTTGGCCGTCTTGGCAGCCTGATATTTGGTGCTGCATTCGGCCATGCTCAGACCCTTGGCGGCATTATCGGCGGGAGCCGCGGCAGCCTTGGTGGTTGCCGGCTTTGCGGTGGCTGCGGCGGATGCACCGGCGGCGCATTCGGTCTTGCGGAAGTCGTTCCACTTCATGCCGTTCAGCGTCCCGGCAGCCTTCGCCGCCTGGTACTTGGTGCTGCATTCCTTCGCCGTCAGGCCCTTGGCCTGGCTGTTGTCCGCAGCAGCGGCTGGCTTGGCCGGTTTCGTTTCGGCAGCCTTCTTGGTCTCGGCAGCCTTCTTGGTGTCGGCGGCTTTCTTAGTGTCGGCTGGCTTGGTGTCGGTCGTGGCTGCGGCGTCGGTGCCGCACTGGGCCTTGCGGAACTGGTTCCAGGTCGCCCCGGCGAGTGTCCCCGCATCCTTGGCGGCGTTGTACTTCGTGCTGCATTCGGCCATCGTCAGTGCGTTGGCAGGCGCAACTAGGAACAAGGTCGCGACGGCGAGGCCGGTCAAAGTGGCAAGTCGGTGGATGAGCATAGCGTTTCTCCGTTGCAGCAGCCCATGATACGTCCCTGCGAATCAATAACGCTCAACGGTCGGTTGCGCCAGATACTAAGTGGCATATATATCGCCGAAAGCCGACTTCTCCCGATAAGGTGATGAAATCGTTGCCCGTTGTCGGATTCAGAGCAAGACTTTCCAGGTGCTTCTGCGCTGAAAGGCTCGCACGAATGGTGTATTGCAATATGGCAGTCGCGGTGTGTTAGGTTGCAGGCAGGTTGTGTGCCCTGCACGACAATGGTTTTCTAAGGATTGGTAACATATAATCACACAATGTGATCGTAGCGCCCTGGCCAATTGTGGCATGACGTGCCGGGGAAGAAACGTCGAGGAAGCGGGCTAGCATGGCAGGGAATTATTTCGGCACGGACGGCATTCGCGGGCGCGCCAACAAGTTTCCGATGACCGCGGAAATCGCGATGCGGGTCGGCATGGCCGCCGGCCTCTCCTTCCAGCGCGGCAGCCATCGCCACCGCGTCGTGCTCGGCAAGGACACCAGGCTTTCCGGCTATATGATCGAGAATGCCATGGTCGCCGGTCTCTGCGCCGCCGGCATGGACGTGTTCTTGCTCGGCCCGATCCCAACGCCGGCGGTCGCCATGCTGGTGCGTTCGCTGCGCGCTGATATCGGCGTCATGATCTCGGCCTCGCACAATCCCTACTACGACAACGGCATCAAGC
The DNA here is from genome assembly GCF_001425625.1 of Mesorhizobium sp. Root102. GTDB lineage: Bacteria > Pseudomonadota > Alphaproteobacteria > Rhizobiales > Rhizobiaceae > Mesorhizobium. The sequence goes on from NZ_LMCP01000012.1 coordinate 537,407, forward strand.
TGTTCGGACCCGACGGCTACAAGCTCTCCGACGAGATCGAGGAGCGCATCGAGAGCATGCTCGACAAGGATATCGAACTGGCGCTGGCCGATTCCGACGGGCTTGGCCGGGCCAAGCGCGTCGACGGCGTGCATGACCGCTACATCGAATTCGCCAAGCGCACCTTGCCGCGTTCAATGTCGCTCTCCGGCTTGAGGATCGTCGTCGATTGCGCCAACGGCGCGGCCTACAAGGTGGCGCCCGAGGCGCTGTGGGAGCTGGGCGCCGAGGTCGTCGCCATCAATGTCGAACCCAACGGCTTCAACATCAACAAGGAATGCGGCTCGACGCATCCCGCCGGCCTGCAGAAGAAAGTGCACGAAGTCCGCGCCGACATCGGCATCGCACTCGATGGCGATGCCGATCGCGTCGTCATTGTCGATGAGAACGGCGCGATCGTCGATGGCGACCAGATCATGGCGCTCATCGCCGAGTCCTGGCACCAGAGCGGGCGGCTTGCGGGCGGCGGTGTCGTTTCGACCGTCATGTCCAATCTCGGCCTCGAGCGCTTCCTCGGCGGCATGAAGCTGCAATTGCACCGCACCAAGGTCGGCGACCGTTATGTCGTCGAGCACATGCGCGCGCATGGGCTGAATGTCGGCGGCGAACAATCGGGCCATATCGTGCTGTCGGACTTTTCGACCACCGGCGACGGCCTCGTTTCGGCGCTGCAGGTGCTGGCCTGCATCAAGCGGCAGGGGCGGCCGGTCAGCGAATTGTCGAAGAAATTCGAACCAGTGCCGCAGCTTCTCAAGAACGTCCATATTTCCGGCGGTAAGCCGCTCGAGGAAGCGCCGGTCAAGGCAGCCATCGAAGATGCCCGTCACCGCCTCGGCAAGGCCGGGCGGCTGGTTATCCGGCCCTCCGGCACAGAGCCGCTGATCCGCGTCATGGCCGAGGGCGACGACCCGCAACTGGTCGAGTCCGTCGTCAACGGCATCGTCGACGTTATCTCGGAAACGCGCAGCGCCGCCTGATCCCCGGCGTTCCCGGGAGGGCGTCGCGCCGCACAGCTTCGCCAGCTCAAAGCCCGCCCTTCCGGCGGGCTTTTTCGTTGGTCCGGCGGTTGATTCCAACCTCCGGAAATCGCGCTCAACTCCTCGAAGTTTCGAGATTCGTGGTTAAGCAACAGGGTTAAACGCCTTTTAACCTTTGCAACTCATTATCCACGACTGAAAGCCAATCGCATTTCGGGCGGGTTCGCCGTTCCGAGCTTTTCAGGGGTGACAAGCATGTTCAATACAGCAAGAAAGGCTCTGCTCGCCTTACTGTTCGCGAGCCTGGCAGGACCGGTGTTCGCAGCCGACATGGCGGAACCGATGGTGGAAGAGGCTCCGCCTCAAGCCGTCTACGAGCAGCCGGTCGAAGTCGGCGGCTGGTACATCCGCGGCGACATCGACTATCACAAGTCTACCGTGCGCGGCATCGACTATATGACCTACACCGTCGATCCCTGTAACTGTTCGGTCACGCCCGGCACCAGAAGTTTCGATTTCGGTAAGCTCAAAGGCGGCTTCTCGCTCGGTGCCGGCGTCGGCTACAAGATCAACGACCACTTCCGTACCGATCTGACCGCCGACTACTGGTTCAAGTCGAACTTCAACGGCGGCACCTCAGATATCAACGGAACATCGACCGAAGTGTCGAAGATGAGCGCCCTGCTGCTGCTGGCCAATGCCTATGTCGATCTCGGCACCTATCACGGCATCACGCCCTATGTCGGTGCCGGCATCGGCGGTGCGCGCGTCAAGTGGGATACTGTCTACGACCCGAACACCACCGAGACCAATCCGGGAGCGTCCAACTGGCGTTTCGCCTACGCTCTGATGGCCGGCGCTTCCTACTGCCTGACGGACAAAATCATCCTCGATGCAGGCTACCGCTTCAGCCACATCCAAGGCGGCCGCATGTTCGAATGGGACGTGAGCAGCTCCGGCCCCGGCTTCGACCGTGGCATCAACACGCACGAAGTGCGCGGTGGCCTGCGCTATCAGTTCGGTGGCAACAATGGTTGCGCCGCGCCGGTGGTCGCCTACCAGCCCGAACCCGAGCCGATCTACACCAAGTAACACCTTCACTGCCTGAAGTCTGCGAACCGCCCGGCATCGACCGGGCGGTTTTCGTTTGTACGTTTCGGATGAAATTCTTGAGAATCAATTTGCTAACGCTCCGTTAGCCTTAACCGACACTTAACCACTATGGTTAACAATGCTCCTTGAAACGATGGCTGCCGTTGCAATTGCTTGCGGCGCCAAATTCGGGAGTCGGGGACCATGAAACTCACATTGCGTATGGCGCTTGTCGCACTCGCCCTCGCACCGCTAACACCCGTGCACGCGGCCGACTACGATCCCCCGATCTATGTCGACCAGGCGCCCGACTATGTGCCGGTCGAGGTCGGCTCGGGCTGGTATCTGCGCGGTGATGTCTCCTATCTGGCGCAGAAGAGCTTCAAAAATGAGGATTTCTCCTTCACGCCTTCGCCACCTGCAAGCTTCAGCGACAAGGAAGATCCGATCTTTGCCAGCATCGGCTTCGGCTATCATTTCAACGACTATCTGCGCGCGGATCTCAATCTCGGCTATTTGCCCGGCAACAGGTTCAGCGTCGCCTATGATGATTCAGCGATCGTGATAGCCCCGGATACCGCGACCGTGGCATCAGCATCCCTGAAGAACTATGCCTTCTCGGGCATGCTCAACGGCTATGTTGACCTTGGCACTTATGTAGGAATCACCCCCTATCTGGGCGCGGGTATTGGTGTCGTCCGGAGCAAACATCAGCTCTCGGCGAGCTACTTCACCGACAATGGCGACGCCACCGACGATTTCTCCCTGCACGACAACGGGACGAAGTACTCGCTCGCCTATACGTTGAATGCGGGTCTTGCCTATCAGGTGAGCAAGAACGTCTCCGTCGATCTGGGCTATCAGTATTTCTCCGCACCCGATGCCGAATACGCCACCGCGAATGCTTTGGATTCCTATTCGATCCGCAAGGGGATCAGCAATCATCAGGTCAAGCTCGGGCTGCGCTACGATCTCTGGTAGGCGCCGCGAGCTAAGGATCAGGACGGCGGATCTTCGGGTCCGCCGTCTGCGTTTGAAGTCACGACATCCTGATCACAGATCGCCGGTATCCCGCCAGCGACAAAAACTTTCCTCTTGACGCCCGAAGCCTGAACGCATATCGCCGTCCGTGGGCCACCCCTCCCCAACGAGGGGCCACTATCTGGAAGGATAGACCACGATGACGACGCATACGAAGCCCGGACTCCGTCCGGCAAACCCCAATTTTTCCTCAGGTCCCTGCGCAAAACGCCCCGGCTGGTCGGTCGAGGTGCTGAACAATGCCGCGCTCGGTCGTTCCCATCGCGCCAAGATCGGCAAGACCAAGCTCGAACAGGCGATCGAGCTGACGAGGGAAATTCTCCAGGTCCCGGCGGGTTACCGCATCGGCATCGTGCCGGCGTCGGACACCGGCGCCGTCGAGATGGCGCTGTGGTCGCTGCTCGGTGAGCGCGGCGTCGACATGGTCGCCTGGGAGAGCTTTGGCTCCGGCTGGGTCACCGACGTGGCCAAGCAATTGAAGCTCGCCGACGTGCGCAAGATCGAAGCCGGCTATGGCGAACTGCCGGACCTCGCAAAGATCGATTTCGACCGCGATGTGGTCTTCACCTGGAACGGCACCACGTCCGGCGTGCGCGTGCCGAACAGCGATTTCATTCCCGCGGACCGCAAGGGCCTGACCATCTGCGACGCGACTTCGGCCGCCTTCGCACAGAGGCTCGATTTCGAAAAACTCGATGTCGTCACCTTCTCCTGGCAGAAGGTGCTGGGCGGCGAGGGCGCACACGGCATGCTCATACTCAGCCCACGCGCCGTGGAGCGACTGGAGACCTACAAGCCTTCGTGGCCGCTGCCGAAAATCTTCCGCCTGACCTCGGGCGGCAAGCTAATCGAGGGCATCTTCAAGGGCGAGACCATCAACACGCCCTCAATGCTGTGCGTCGAAGACTATCTCGATGCGCTCAACTGGGCGAAGTCGATCGGTGGCCTCGATGCGCTGATCGCGAGGGCGGATGCCAATGCGGCCGTCCTGGATGGCTTTGTCGGCAAGTCCTCATGGCTCGGTCATCTCGCCGCCCTCCCGGCGACGCGGTCGAACACCTCGGTCTGCCTGTCCTTCACCGACCCGGATGTGTCGGCGCTCGACGCCGACGGGCAGGCGGCTTTCGCCAAGGGACTGGTGTCGGTGCTCGACAAGGAAGGTGTCGCCTACGATATCGGCGCCTATCGCGACGCACCGCCCGGCCTGCGTATCTGGTGCGGTGCGACGGTCGAGACGTCAGATCTCGAAGCGCTGCTCCCCTGGCTCGACTGGGCCTTCGCCGCACAGAAGGCGTCGCTCAAAGCGGCGGCCTGACATTCTCCGGTAGCGGCCTTCGGGCCGCCCATTCCCATCAGGATCAAATCCATTTCAAGGAGGCCGCCATGGCGCCCCGCGTTCTCGTCTCAGACAAACTTTCTCCCACCGCCGTGCAGATCTTCAAGGATCGTGGCGTCGAGGTCGACTATCTGCCCGATCTCGGCAAGGACAAGGAAAAGCTCGCCGAAGTGATCGGCCAGTATGATGGCCTCGCCATCCGCTCGGCGACCAAGGTCACCGAAAAGCTGATCAACGCCGCCACCAATCTCAAAGTCATCGGCCGTGCCGGCATCGGCGTCGACAATGTCGATATCCCGGCGGCGAGCCGCAAGGGCATCATCGTGATGAACACGCCCTTCGGCAATTCGATCACGACAGCCGAACATGCGGTGGCGATGATCTTCGCGCTTGCCCGCCAGATCCCGGAAGCCAACGCTTCAACCCATGCCGGCAAATGGGAAAAGAACCGCTTCATGGGGGTCGAGATCACCGGCAAGACGCTGGGCGTCATCGGCTGCGGCAACATCGGCTCGATCGTGGCGACGCGCGGCGTCGGGCTGAAGATGCATGTCATCGCCTTCGATCCGTTCCTGTCGGACAGCCGTGCCGAGGAACTCGGCGTCGACAAGGTCGAGTTGGACGAACTGTTCGCCCGTGCCGACTTCATCACGCTGCACACGCCGCTGACCGACAAGACGCGCAGCATCATCGATGCGGCCGCTATCGCCAAGATGAAGAAAGGTGTGCGCATCATCAACTGCGCGCGCGGCGGGCTCATCGTCGAGGCCGATCTGGTCGCGGCGCTGAAGAGCGGCAAGGTGGCGGGCGCTGGCGTCGACGTGTTCGAGGTCGAACCGGCCGAGAACAATGAACTGTTCGGCATGGAGAACGTGGTGGCGACGCCGCATCTCGGCGCCTCGACAGCGGAAGCGCAAGAGAATGTCGCGCTGCAGGTTGCCGAGCAGATGGCCGATTATCTGATCAAGGGCGCGGTTTCCAACGCCATCAACATGCCGTCGATCACCGCCGAGGAAGCACCGAGGCTGAAGCCCTTCGTCAAGCTCGCCGAAGTGCTCGGCGCCTTTGTCGGCCAGGTCACCGAGGATCCGATCAAGGAGGTCGAGATCCTGTTCGACGGCGCGACCGCGACGATGAACACACGCGCACTGATCAGCGCCGCGCTTGCCGGGCTGATCCGGCCGCAGGTCTCCGACGTCAACATGGTGTCGGCGCCGATCATGGTGAAGGAGCGCGGCATCATTGTTGCCGAGGTCAAGCGCGACAAGTCGGGCGTGTTCGACGGCTACATCAAGCTGACGGTGACGACCGAGCACAAGACCCGCTCGATCGCCGGCACCTGCTTCTCGGACGGCAAGCCGCGTTTCATCCAGATCAAGGGCATCAATCTCGACGCCGAGGTCGGCCAGCACATGCTCTACACGACCAATGCCGATGCGCCGGGCATTATCGGCCTGCTCGGCACGGTCTGCGGCGAGAACGGCGTCAACATCGCCAACTTCCAGCTCGGCCGCAACCGGCCGGGCGGCGATGCCATCGCGCTGCTCTACCTCGATGCGCCGTTCCCGGAAAAAGTGCTGGAACAGGTGCGGGCGCACAAGTCGATCGACTCGGCCAAGAGGCTGCAGTTCGACGTCAACGCGATGTGATCTGCACTCGTTATGAGAGATCAAAAGGCGCGGCCTGGACCGCGCCTTTCCTGTTCAGCGTGTCCTGGCTGACGGCAGAGCCGCCATCTTGCGTCCGCTGTATTCGGCAAGCCCGATGCCGCCCAGCACGAGTACCAAAGCCAGTGCCTGGTAAAGCTGGAACGTCTCGCCGACGATCAGCACCGACAGCAGCGTGCCGAAGATCGGCACCAGATTGATGAACAGGCCGGCGCGGTTGGCACCGATCAGTTCGTTTCCCCTGATGTAGAATATCTGCGAGATGACCGAGGCGCCGATCGCGGTATAGAAGATAACCGTCCAGCCGCGCGCGTCGGGCACAATGACCTTGCCGGCAGCGACCTCCCACAGGAAGAACGGCAGCGAGGTGACGAGTGCCGCAACCGACAGGGCCAGCATCAGGCTCTGCCAATGCATAATCGGCTTCAGCCTCAGCCCGACCGAATAGCCGCTGTAGAGAAACACGGCGACTAGCATGATGGCGTCGCCGAAATTGAGCTCCAGCGTCAACAGCCGGCGCGGATCGCCGTGGCAGGCAGTCAGGATCACGCCGGCGACGGTCAGCACGACACCGACAATCTGCGCCCAGTTCACGCGCAGGCGGAAGAAGACGAAATTGGCGACGATGATCAGGATCGGCATCGCCGCCTGTTCGATCGAGACGTTGATCGCCGTCGTGTAGTTGAGCGCCGTGTAGAAGATGGTATTGAACAGAGTGAAGCCGCTGGCGCCGAGCGCCGCCAGCACGAGCCAGTGCTTGCGCACCACCGGCCAGTCCTTTTGGATCGTCTTCCAGCCTATCGGCAGCATGATTGCCACGGCCAGCACCCAGCGCAGGAAGACCAGCGTCATTGGCGAGACGTGATCGACAGCCAGCTTGCCGGCCACCGAGTTGCCGCCCCACAGCAAGGTGGTGAGCAGCAGGAATATGTAGGCGCTTCGATGCATCGCGGATTCCGGCCGCGGGGACGCGGTGTTTGCCGGCCTATTGCCCCCGTGTGCCCAAGTAAATGATGTCAAAGCCGAAAATTGTTGTGCCTCAAGGCATTTTCGACGGCAAAGAATGGTCGCGCTCGCGAGGTCTTGACGTTATAGAGGCCTGTCGTTTCGAACCATATTCAAGCCGCTTGGCGGCGTCTCAAGGGAAAAGAAACATGGCCAATGTGGTGGTCGTCGGCTCGCAGTGGGGCGACGAAGGCAAGGGCAAGATCGTCGACTGGCTGTCGGAGCGGGCCGATGTCGTGGTGCGTTTTCAGGGCGGCCACAATGCCGGCCACACGCTGGTCGTCGACGGGAAGGTCTACAAATTGTCGTTGCTTCCGTCGGGCGTCGTGCGCCAGGGCAAGCTGTCCATCATCGGCAATGGCGTTGTTTTCGACCCGCACGCTTTCGTCGCCGAAGTGGCCAAGCTCATGGCGCAAGGCGTCGAGGTGACGCCAGATCGCCTGAAAATAGCCGAAAACACGGCGCTTATCCTGTCCCTGCATCGGGAACTGGACGGATTCCGCGAAGACGCCGCCTCCAATTCCGGAACGAAGATTGGCACGACCCGTCGTGGCATCGGCCCCGCCTACGAGGACAAGGTGGGCCGGCGCGCGGTCAGGGTGATGGATTTGGCGGATTTGGAAACGCTGCCCTTGAAGGTAGACAGGCTGCTGACGCACCACAATGCGCTGCGTCGCGGGCTTGGCCATGCCGAAGTCACGCATGATGCGATCATGCATGAGCTGACCTCGGTTGCGCACGAGATCCTGCCCTACATGGATCGGGTCTGGAAAATCCTCGACGACAAGCGCCGGGCCGGCGAGCGCATCCTGTTCGAGGGCGCGCAAGGCACGCTGCTCGATATCGACCACGGCACCTATCCGTTCGTCACCTCGTCGAACACCGTCGCCGGACAGGCGGCCGCCGGCTCCGGCGTCGGCCCGGGCGCCATCGGTTATGTGCTCGGCATCACCAAGGCCTATACGACGCGCGTCGGCGAAGGTCCGTTCCCGACCGAGCAGAAGAACGAGATCGGTGAATTCCTCGGCACGCGCGGCCATGAATTCGGCGTCGTCACCGGGCGCAAGCGCCGCTGCGGCTGGTTCGACGCGGTACTGGTGCGCCAGGCCGTCGCCGTCAACGGCATCAAGGGTATCGCGCTGACCAAGCTCGACGTGCTCGACGGGCTGGACGAGATCAAGGTCTGCACCGGCTACCGCCTTGACGGCGAGATGATCGACTATCTGCCGGCCAGCCAGGGCGCGCAGGCACGCGTCGAGCCGGTCTACGAGACGCTCGAGGGCTGGAAAGGCACCACTGCCGGCGCGCGCAGTTGGAACGATCTGCCGGCCCAGGCCGTCAAGTATGTCCGTTACATCGAGGAGCTCATCGGCGCTCCGGTCGCGCTCCTTTCCACCAGCCCGGAACGCGACGACACGATACTTGTGACCGATCCGTTTCAAGACTAGTTTCTGAAGCCTTTCCGGGCATCGCGGCTGATTTGAGGGGGCCGGCGCGGAAACAAAATACAGGTCGACTGAAGCATGGCAGATTTCGTTGCTGTTCTGAAAAAGGCGCTCGACAAGTACGGCGAGCCCACACCGGAAACGCGCACGCGGACCTACGATGGCGCTCGTTCCGCACTTGAAAGAAAACTTGCGGAATTCTCGCCGCCGCTGTCCGCGGAGGTCATAGCCAAGCAGAAACGCTCCCTGGAAGACGCCATCGCGAGCGTCGAGCGGGATTATGCCAACGGCGTGCGGGAGACCGACCCGCTCGCGGAACTGGAACACATCTTTTCCTCAATCGATCGCAACAAGAACCAGCCGAGCCATACACGGCAACCGGCGAAGGCGGAATCAGCCTGGCCGGCACCGCCCGCCGCCAAGCCTGAACCTTATCAACCCCCGCCGCCCCCTGCCGCCAAGGTCGAGCCAAGCTGGAAGCCCGCAGCCGCACCTTCCCAGTCAGCTCGCGCCGACACGCCTCTCCCAGGCATGGACGCTGCAGGTATGGACGCCGATGAGGCGGACGACGGGGCCGATGTCTTTTCCAGCAACGAAGAGCCGGTGTCGGAGACCTTTCAGCGCCTGCGCCCGGCGGAACGCAAGCGCAGCTATGGCGGGCTGATCGCCGCCGTCGTCGCGCTGCTGGTCGTTGCCGGCGGCGGCTACGGCATCTGGCTGAACAAGGACGCCTTCGGCAAGATGCTGGGGCTTGGCGGCAACCAGGTCGCGAAGACCGAATCGGTGAAACCAGCACCTGCCAAGCCGGCAACCGATGCGGCGGCAACGCCGCCGGCGCCTGCAGCCGGCGGCACGGAAGCCGAAAGCACGAAATTCACCCAGCGGCTGACGCCGCAGGGCAGTGAAGTCGACCCCGGCCCGGCCGGCGGCCAAAGTGGCATCGGCGAGGGCGAATCGGTCGCCGCGCTGACCACGCCGCCCTCGGCGACCAACGCGCCGGCAATTTCCGCACCGGCCGCCGGCACCCCGGCTGCGGCCGCACCTGCCACAACGCCGGCACCGGGCACCGCGCCCGCGACGCCGCCTGCTACGGGAGCTGCGCCGGCCGATGCCGCCGCCACTCCGCCAACGCCGGCAGGCGCCACGCCAGCGGCGCCGGCAGCCGCGCCCGCGGAAACCGCTCTGCCGGTTGGCCAGAAGGCGATCTTCTATGAAGAGCGCACCAGCACCGCCCCGGGTTCGGCGGAGCCCGGCAACATCGTCTGGTCGCTGGTGCAGGAATCGCCCGGAGGCGACCTGCCGCCGGAGCCGGCGATCCGCGCCGAGGCAACCATTCCCGGCAAGGACATCCAGTTGCGCATGACCATCCGCCGCAACACCGACCAGACCTTGCCGGCCAGCCATATCATCGAGATGATCTTCCTGACCCCCGACGGTTTCGAAGGCGGCGGCGTCGACAACATCCTGCGCGTCGCCATGAAGAGTTCGGAACAGGATGCCGGCAGCCCGCTGATCGGCATTCCGGCCAAGATCGCCGACGGTTTCTTCCTCGTCGCGCTCAACGACACCAAGGCGGACGAGGACGCCAACATGACCTTGCTTCGCGGCCAGGATTGGATCGACGTGCCGGTCGTCTACAAGACCGGACGGCGGGCGCTGCTGACCATGGAAAAGGGCATTCCCGGCGAGAAGGTGTTCGACGAGGCGATCAAGGCCTGGCAAGCGAAAACGGCTGGCTGAGAAACGCCGTAACTGTCGCCTTTGTTCAGAAGCCTTGGAACAGCATGTCGAGTGCCGCGACGATGTCGTCGTGGTGCCTCATCAGGTTCAGTCGACTTTCGCCTAATTCACTGGCCGGAACGGTGGCGATCAGGTGTGTTGCCATAACCACCTTTCGGCCGTTGATCTCGAAGATCGGATGAAGCTTTCGCATCGGCGGCGGCACCGTTGCGACCGGCAGAAGCGGAACGACTACCCGCGTCTTGAAATTGTCGAGCAGTTCGGACTGGACGTCGAGCAAGTAGCTGCCTTCGATGCGACCGGCGAAGACATCATAGCGGGGCATCAGAACTGCCGGTACTCTTCCAGCGGAATGCCGTGCTTCTCGATATAGTCGTTCCACGCATCTATCGTGGCGCGGTTCTCAAGCTTCCACAGCCGCGTTTTTTCAGCAGCCACCGCCTCCGCGATGCCTGCTTCCGCGGCGCGCGAGACATTCACGTCAAGCCCCTTGGCTTCCCTCATGAGGTTCGAATCGATCGACAGATTTGCTGGCTGACGGATCGCATTCAAGGCAACCTTGCGCATAGTAGCCTCCGTAACATGCGCATAATGTATGCGCATTTCCGTGTCACTGCAATAATCAGGCAATGCTGATTGCGGTGAAGCTACCCCTCCATCTCTTCGCGCAGCATCTCCAGCTCCAGCCACTCTTCTTCAAGCGCGGCCAGCGTGGCGCGCTCCTTGTCGAGGGCGGCGATGGTCTTCTGGAAGGAGGCCGGATCGCGCTCGTAATAGGCCGGATCGGCGATGTTGTTCTCAAGCCTTGAGATCGATGCCGTCACGGCTTCGATTTTCTTAGGCAGGGATTCCAGCGCGAATTTCTGCTTGAACGACAGTTTCTTCGCCGGCCCCTTTGGCGCTGTGGCCTCGCTCTTGCTTGATGCGGGCGCTTCGCCGTTTTCGGCCCTCGCGCGCGCCTTGCGGTCATCCAGCCTGGTGCCGCCGCGCTGCGCCAGCATGTCGGAATAGCCGCCGGCATATTCGATCCAGCGGCCGTCACCGTCGGGCGCGATCAGGCTGGTCACTGTGCGGTCGAGGAAATCGCGGTCGTGGCTGACCAGGATGACCGTTCCGGCAAAACCGGCAACCAGTTCCTGCAGCAGTTCCAGCGTCTCCATGTCGAGATCGTTGGTCGGCTCATCCAGCACCAGAAGGTTTGCCGGCCGCGCCAGCACGCGCGCCAGCAAGAGCCGCGCCCGCTCACCGCCGGACAGCTCGCGCACCGGCGTGCGCGCCTGCTCCGGCTTGAACAGGAAATCCTTCATGTAGGAGACGACGTGGCGCTGCTCGCCATTGATGACGAGGTTTTCGCCGCGCCCGTCGGTGAGATATTGCGCCAGCGTCTCCTGCGGGTCGACCGCCTCGCGCTTCTGGTCGAGGGTGGCGATCTCCAGATTGGTGCCGAGCCGTACCGAGCCGGCGTCGGGCTTCATCTCGCCGGTCAGCATCTTCAACAGCGTCGTCTTGCCGGCGCCGTTCGGCCCGACCAGACCAACGCGGTCGCCGCGCTGGATGCGGGTTGAAAACCCCTTGACCACGGTGAGATCGCCAAAGCTCTTCTCGATGTTCTTGGCCTCGATCACCAGCTTACCGGATTCGGCGGCGTCGCTGGCCACCATGGTGGCCGACCCTTCGGCGCCGCGATGGCCGCGAAAACGCTGGCGCATCGTCTGCAATTCGCCGAGACGGCGCATGTTGCGCTTGCGCCGCGCCGTCACGCCGTAGCGCAGCCAGTGTTCCTCACGCACGATCTGGCGGCCGAGCTTGTGTTGCTCGCGCTCTTCTTCCTCCAGCACCAGGTCGCGCCATTCCTCGAAATGGCCAAATCCCTTGTCCAGGCGACGGGTCTGGCCGCGATCGAGCCAGATCGTGGCGCGCGACACGCGTTCGAGAAAGCGACGGTCGTGCGAGATGACGACGAGTGCGGAGGAGGTGCGGCTAAGCTCCTCTTCCAGCCATTCGATGACAGAGAGATCGAGATGGTTGGTCGGCTCATCGAGCAGCAGAATGTCGGGCTCGGGCGCCATGACGCGGGCAAGGGCGGCGCGCCTCGCCTCGCCGCCTGACAGATCGTTCGGCCGCTCTTCGCCCGACAGGCCGAGATGCTCCATCAGATAGGTGGCGCGGTAGGGATCGTCGGCGGGGCCTAGTCCTGCCTCGACATACGCGCGGACACTGGCAAAACCTTCCATGTCGGGCATCTGCGGCAGGTATCGAATGGTTGCCGAGGGCTGGCGGAACACCTCGCCGTCCTGCGGCTCGATCAGGCCGGCGGCGATCTTCAGCAGCGTCGACTTGCCTGATCCGTTGCGCCCGACCAATGCGATCTTGTCGCCGGCCGAAGCGGTCAAGGCGGCGCCATCGAGCAGCGGCGTACCGCCGAAGGTCAGTTTTATCCCGTCGAGGTTGAGAAGGGGCGGGGCCATGTCAGCTTTCAGGTAAGGGATAGGGATGAGCGAGCAGCATCGCGCTGCCATGGTCCAGCGCGATTTCGAGGTGGCCCATGACCTCGTTGGAAATGGTCAGCGACGAACCGAATGCCACCTTGACGTGATCGAGCGGCCATTTGGCACCGGTGACGGTCAGGCCGGCAAGCTCGGAAAAGCCGAGCACCGAAAACAGCGTGCGGTCGGTATAGTCGAAGCCAGCCGTTCCGTGCAACAGGGGAACGCCTTCCTGGGCGCCGCTTGTCAAAAGCACATCAGTCCCGGCCTCGGCCAGCCGCAGGGCAAGCGCCAGATGCAGGAAAGCGTGGTCGGCGCGCTTGCCGCCGAAGGCGCCGACGAGCACCAGGCTGGTCGCACCGCGCTCCAGTGCGGCGGCGACGGCCAGTTCGCCGTCGGTCTGGTCCTTTTCCGCCGGGAAGGTCCGGCGCGGCACGGAAGCGAGATCGTCAGGCAGGTTGGCCGGCACCGAATCGAAATCACCCACCCACAGCTCCGGCACGAGACCCAGCAGCCGCGCATGGCCGATGCCAGCATCGGCGGCGATCACGCGGGAGCCTTCGACCTGGCGGTCGAGCCGTGGCGTGCGGATGAGATCGCCGCCAAGCAGGATGGTGAATGTGCTCATATCGTGTGGCCCTTACCAGCCCGGCACGGCAAACGGAAGGCGGCAAACTCCCACTTGCGTGGGGGATCGGCCCGGCCTATGTGTCGAAACGCTCTAACGGGGTGCCGGATGCGATCTTCGCGGACCGGCTGAGAGGCAATCTCGCCAACCCGCTGAACCTGATCCGGTTTGTACCGGCGGAGGGATTAGACGTTTCGGACAGTCCGACGCCTCAATTCCTTTTAACTCGAACGAAGGAGGCGCCGATGCGCACGCTTTTATACGCTCTTGTCTCAGCAATGGCCGTGGTCCTGTCCGACCCGGCCTTGGCCAAGGACAAGCTCACCGTCTACACCTATGAGAGTTTCACCGCCGACTGGGGTCCGGGTCCCGTGGTGAAGAAGGAATTCGAGGCCGAATGCGGCTGCGATGTCGAGTTCGTCTCGGTCGCCGACGGCGTCGCGCTGCTCAACCGGGTCAAGCTGGAAGGCGCATCGACCAAGGCCGATATCGTGCTTGGCCTCGACACCAATCTCACCGCCGATGCCAAGGCGTCAGGCCTGTTCGCACCGCATGGCGCGGTGACCGACGTCAATGTGCCGGGCGGCTGGAGCGACGACACTTTCGTCCCCTTTGACTACGGCTATTTTGCCGTCGTCTACGACACCGAGAAGCTGAAGAGCCCACCGAAAAGCCTGAAAGAGCTGGTCGAAGGCAGTGCCGACGACAAGATCGTCATCCAGGATCCGCGCACCTCGACACCGGGCCTCGGCCTGCTTCTGTGGGTCAAGTCGGTCTATGGCGACAAGGCGCCGGAGGCCTGGGCCAAGCTCAAGGCGAAGGTGCTGACCGTGACGCCGGGCTGGAGCGAGGCCTATGGCCTGTTCACCAAGGGCGAGGCGCCGATGGTGTTGTCCTACACGACGTCGCCGGCCTACCACATGGTCGCCGAGAACACCGAGCGCTACCAGGCGGCCTCCTTCGAGGAGGGCGAATATCTGCAGATCGAGGTGGCGGGCATCACCACGGCGGGAGCCAAGAATCCGCTGGCGGCAAAGTTCATGGCCTTCATGACCGGGCCGAAATTCCAGGATGCCATTCCCGAGACCAACTGGATGTTCCCGGCAGGCAAGACCGACAAGCCGCTCAATCCGGCATTCGACAAACTGGTCAAGCCGACCAAAACCTTGCTATTCAGCCCCGAGGAAGTCGCCGCCAACCGCAAGGCTTGGGTCGATGAATGGCTGGCGGTGATGAGCAAGTAGGCAGCGCGATGACGCCGGCGCATTCCACGAATTCCCGCGTCAGCGCCGGCATTATCGCGCTTGCTGCAATCGGGCTGCTGATCGGTGGTGCGTTTGCAGGCCTGCTTTTCGAGGGCGCTCACGATCTTTCGGGCGCATGGGCAGCCTTCGACCCCTATCTGTTTCGCGTCATTCGCTTCACGCTCTGGCAAGCAGCGCTGTCGACGCTGCTTTCCGTCGGCCCGGCGCTGTTTGTGGCGCGCGCTCTGTCGCGGCATCCGCGCTTCTTTGGCCGCGCCTTCATCCTGCAGCTCTTCGCCGTACCGTTGGCGCTGCCGGCCATCGTTGCGGCCCTCGGCATCCTGGCGCTTTATGGCCGCGCCGGCTATTTCGCCGGCGTGCTCGCCATGATCGGCGGTGGAAGCTGGCCGGGGATCTATGGCCTGTCCGGCATTCTCGTCGCCCATGTCTTCTTCAACCTGCCGCTGGCGACGCGACTGTTTCTCGAGGCGCTGCAGACCATACCGTCCGATCAATGGCGGCTGGCGAGCCAGCTCGGCATGGCGGCGCAGCCGGCGTTCCGGCTGATCGAATGGCCAACGCTGCGTGCGGCATTGCCAGGGGTCGCCGGGCTGGTCTTCATGCTCTGCATCACATCCTTCACGATCGTGCTGATACTGGGCGGCGGGCCGGCCGCGACGACGCTGGAGGTCGGTATCTATCAGGCGCTTCGCTTCGATTTCGATCCCGCGCGCGCCGTCACGCTGACGCTGCTGCAGATCGCCTTGACCTTTGTCGTGGTGCTGGCGCTGACACGGCTTGGTGCCAATGTGGTCGGCGACACCAACCTGCCAGTCGCGCAACGCCGCTATCTCTCGGTCAACGGGAGCGAAACCTGGTTGAACGCCATGCTCATCGTCCTGGCGCTGCTGTTCGTCGTCGGGCCGATGGCCGCCACGGTGATGGCCGGGCTCGGCGCCGATCTCGGCCGGCTGGCCGGTGAGGCCACTGTCCGGCAGGCGACGCTGACCAGCGTGGTGCTCGCGTACCTGTCGGCGCTGCTCTCAGTGACGTTGTCGCTGGCGCTGACCATGGCGCGGCGGGCCCTGGCGCTGAACCGCCGGACCGGCGCAAAGACACTGCTCGAACACGCCACCGATACAGGCGCCGGCTTTGTCCTGGTCGTGCCGCCGATCGTCGTCGGCGCCGGCTGGTTCCTGTTGCTGCGCCATGTCGGCGATGTCTTCGCCATTGCCCCGGTCATGGTCGTCACCGTCAATGCGGTGATGGCCATGCCGTTCGCCCTGCGCGCCATCCGTCCCGCCTATGATGCGGCCAGCGAGCGTCACGAGCGGCTGTGTGCACAGCTCGGCATTGCCGGCTGGAACCGGTTAATGCTGGTCGACTGGCCGTCGCTGCGGCGACCGCTCGCCACGGCTTTCGCTTTCGCCATGGCGCTGTCGCTCGGTGATCTCGGCGTCATTGCCTTGTTCGGCAGTGATTCCGTGCAGACATTGCCCTACCTTCTCCTGGCGCGGATGGGCAGCTACCGCACCGAGGACGCCGCCGGCCTGGCACTGCTGCTCGGCCTCGTCTGCCTCGCATTGATCGTGGCGGCGCACTGGCTGGGAAGAGAGAAGGTCCGGGATGCGTGACGGAGCGGCCAGCAGGCTTGAAAAGGGCGCTCCGGTGCGGCTGGATAACGTGTCGTTCAGCTATGGCGAAGCACCGCTGGTCTTCGACGTCGAGTTTGTCACGGCGAAGATCACCGCCATCATGGGGCCGAGCGGTTCGGGCAAGTCGACGCTGCTCAATCTGGTCGCCGGCTTCGAGACCCCGCAGTCCGGCCGCGTGCTGATCGGCGGGGCCGATGTCAGCGCCGAGCCTCCTTCAGCTCGGCCTGTGTCGATGGTGTTCCAGGAGAACAATCTCTTTGCCCATCTTTCCGTCGAGCAGAATGTCGGGCTCGGGCGCTCGCCATCCTTGCGGCTGACCGAGGCGGACCGCGCCGCGATCGCCGAGGCGCTTGCGCGCACCGGTCTTGCCGGCAAGGAACGACGCCTGCCGCGCGAACTTTCCGGCGGGGAACGTCAACGCGTCGCCCTGGCCCGGGTGCTGGTGCGCGATCGGCCTGTTCTGCTGCTCGACGAACCCTTCGCCTCGCTCGGTCCGGCGCTGCGCGACGACATGCTGGATCTGGTTGCCGCCGTTCATGCCGAGCGGGGCATGACGGTGCTGTTCGTCACCCACCAGCCCGAAGACGCCCGCCGTATCGGCGAACACATGGTGTTTCTGGACAATGGTTTGGTTGCCGCAACCGGCAAGGCGGATGATTTCTTTGCCGGGGCTGGTCCGGAAGCGTTCCGGCGCTATATCGGCGCAGGTACCGGGGGTGCCGTATCACGAGATGTTGCCCGGAAGCGGACATAATTTACGGTCAAACCGGTTCCAGGCGATGTGGCGCTTGCTTGCCATGACTGGAGGAGTGTGGCTAGGTCCGCCCTACTGGTCCGGCACAGGACGTGATTTGCCTGCAGTATCCGCCGCTCGCCCCTGTGGGACGGGCAACGGATGCTGCAGCAGTTTGAGATATATAGCGCATGACACATTCCGAAGATCGCCCCCGATTTTCGTGATCATGCGCCGGGACCCGAAAGGAAGCCGTTCTGGCGATCGGCGCTAACACACTAGGAATGAAACCGCTGGCGCGCTTTCTTGCGCTGGCTGGCTTTGCCGTGGCGCTGGCGAGCTGCCAGATGCTCACGCCGCCGGCGGTTCAGGAATCCGGCTTCCAGCCATCCGACAAGCCGATCACCGTCGACAATGTCGGCGCCAACAACAAGCTCGCTGAATTGGCCAAGGCGCAGCATCCGCGCATCCTGGCGACCTATGGCGGCGAATATTCCGATCCCAAGCTTGAGCGCATGGTCGCCAAGGTGGTCGGCAATCTGACGGTGGTCTCGGCCAACCCGACGCAGACCTATCGCATCACCATCCTGAATTCGCCCAACGTCAACGCCTTCGCGCTGCCGGGTGGCTATCTCTACATCACACGCGGCCTGCTGGCACTGGCCAATGATTCGGCCGAGCTTGCCGCGGTCATCGCGCATGAGATGGGCCACGTCACGGCCAATCACGGCCTGCAGCGCCAGCAACTCGAGGCCGAGGAAGGCCTGGCGACCAAGGTGGTTTCTGACGTGCTCGGCGACAGCCCGACCGCCAAGGCGGCGCTGATCCGCGGCAAGCTGAGGCTGGCGCAATTCTCGCGCAACCAGGAGCTGGAAGCCGACGCCATCGGCATCAAATCGATCGGCGAAGCCGGCTACGATCCTTTCGCCGCCGGCCGCTTCCTGCAGTCGATGTCGGCCTATACCGATTTCCGTTCGATCAGCGGCGCCACCGATGCCAGCCTAGACTTCCTGGCCACGCACCCCAACACGCCGCAGCGCATCGATCTGGCGCAGCGCCATGCCCGCCAGTTCGGTGCGCCAGGCTTCGGCACGCGCGACCGCGATTCCTTCCTCGCCGGCATAGACGGCCTGCTCTATGGGGACACACCTGAGGAAGGCTATGTGCGCGGCGAAACCTTCCTGCATCCGGGCCTTGGCGTGTCCTTCTCGGTGCCGCAGGGCTTCATCATCGACAATTCGGCGGCGGCAGTGACCGCAACCGGTCCCGGTGACATGGCCATCCGCTTCGACGGCGTCTCGATCGACAAGAACCGCTCGCTGACAGACTATATCCGCAGCGGCTGGGTGGCCGGTCTCGACGACAGCACCGTCAAACAGGAAACCATCAACGGCAATGAGGCGGCGACCGCGCATGCGGGCGCCGAAGGCTGGCAGTTCGACATCGCTGTGATCCGCGCCGGTGGCCAGGTCTACCGGCTGCTGACCGCTGCTCCTTCGGCCAGCACCTCGCTGGACACAGTGGCGCGTTCGGTCAGCGGCTCGTTCCGGATCCTCAGCGCTGCCGAAAAGGCGGCTTTGAAGCCGCTGCATATCCGCGTGGTCACTGTCCAGCCAGGGCAGACGATGGGTTCTCTTTCGGCCCAGATGGTCGGCGTCGACCGCAAGCTCGACCTGTTTCGCGTGCTCAATGCGCTGTCGCCGGGGGCCGCGGTTTCGGCCGGCGACAAGGTCAAGATCGTCACTGACAAGTAAGATCGCGGTCTATCCGCGGGACGTCTGCTGCGGATCAGGCGGCGGTCGCCATGAACTCCGGGTTCTGCTTCAACAACGCGACCTTTAGCTTTTCCATGGCGCGGGCTTCGATCTGGCGGACACGTTCCTTGGAAATGCCGAGCGTCTCGCCGAGCGCTTCGAGTGTCGCGCCCTCGTCGTTCAACCGGCGTTCCTCGATGATCCTCAGCTCACGCGCGTTGAGCGCGCGAAGCGCCTCCCTCAGCCAGAGCGAGCGGCGCGCGACATCGATCTTGTCGCCGACGATCTCGTCGGGCAGCGGATCATCCGAGACCAGGAAATCCATGCGCTCGGTCGAACCCGCATCGTCGGCTATCGGCATGTTGAGGGAGGAGTCGGGCGCCGACAGCCGCGAATCCATCATCGCCACATCGGCTTCGGAGACGCCGAGCGCCTCCGACACTTCGCGATAGAGCGTTGCGTTGGACAGCGGCTCGGCGCCATTCGCCAGCCGCGCGCGAAGGCGTCGCAGGTTGAAGAACAGCGCCTTCTGCGCCGAGCTGGTGCCGCCGCGCACGATCGACCAGTTGCGCAGGATGTAGTCCTGCATCGAGGCGCGAATCCACCACGTCGCATAGGTAGAGAACCGCACCTCGCGCTCCGGCTCGAAGCGGGCGGCGGCCTCAAGCAGGCCGACATGACCCTCCTGGATCAGATCGCCGAGCGGCAGGCCGTAGTGGCGGAATTTCGAAGCCATGGAAATGACCAGCCGCATATGGGCGACGGTGATGCTGTGCAGAGCGTTCTGGTCGTTGTCCTCTTTCCAGAGCAATGCCAGCCTATGCTCCTCGTCACGTTCGAGGTAAGGGGCCCTCATTGCCGCGCGGACCATGATCCGTCCTGCCGTGTCTTCCATCATGAGGCGCTCCCTGGTTCAGGCGATGCGGATGACGTTGCAAACATGGCTGGCGCCCGGGTTGAAATGGCGGCGTCGTGCCCTAGAACAGCCAGAACGTGCCATGCACGGGAATGGTTCCCTGGCCGGCGTCGCGCCTGACACGCTGTCCAGACGGCTTCCGGGATAGTCTGGAATAGCGCCGACTCTCGTTGAAAACGGAATTTTGAGCATCTGATTTCAAGAACGGATTGTCTTTGAAATTTCATTCCTTATTTTCCTGCCTCGCATCTGCCAGTTTCCAGCGCTCAAACATGCCGGATATCCGGCCAAGGACGGGATCACAGAAAAATGAAATGGCTCAAGTCGCTCATCATCGCCGGAACGCTGCAGGCTCTGGCTGTCACCGCAGGCCATGCCGGCGCCAATCTCGACCAGATCAAGCAGGCCGGGATCATCAAGGTCGGCACGGAAGGCACCTATGCGCCATTCACCTATCATGACACTTCCGGCGCGCTGGTCGGCTTCGACGTCGAAATAGCCAAGGCGATCGCCGACAAGCTCGGCGTCAAGGCCGAGTTCCTCGAAGGCAAGTGGGATGGGCTGATCGCCGGTCTCGACGCCAATCGCTATGACGCCGTCATCAACGAAGTCGGCATCACTGACGCCCGCAAGGCCAAGTACGATTTCTCCGATCCTTACATTGCCTCCAAGGCAGTGCTGATCGTGCGCGGCGACAACACCGACATCAAGAGTTTCGCCGATCTCAAGGGCAAGAAGTCGGCACAGTCGCTGACCTCGAATTTCGGCAAGCTGGCCGAGACGAATGGCGCCGAGCTGGTCGGCACCGATGGCTTCGACCAGTCGATCCAGCTGCTTTTGACAGGCCGCGCCGACGCCACCATCAATGACAGCCTGTCATTCCTCGACTTCAAGAAGCACAAGCCCGACGCCAATGTGAAGATCGCCGCGCAAGAGGAAAACGCCGACTATTCCGGCGTCATCGTGCGCAAGGGCGATCCGGAACTGGTCGCGGCGATCAACAAGGCGCTGGCCGACATCAAGGCCGACGGCACCTACAAGAAGATCGCCGACACCTATTTCGGGCAGGACGTTTCGAAGTAATCTGGTGAGTGGGCCGGTCTCCGGCCCATGAGACTATCGAGCGGCGAGCCGTCTTTGACGGCCCGCCGCTCTTACCGTGATATGGCTGACGCATTCGCGCCTTGACGAAGCCACCTCGACCACTTGGAGGGTCTTACGTGCCGCACTGGCTGCAACTGATGCTGGAGTCGCTGCCTTCGCTCCTGTGGGCGGCGCTGATCTTCACCGTGCCGCTGACGCTGTTGTCCTTTGTTCTTGGCTTGTCGGTCGGCCTGGGTGCCGCGCTCGCCCGGCTGTTCGGGGCGAAGCCGCTGGTTGCGTTTGTGCGCTTCTACGTCTGGATCTTCCGCGGCACGCCGCTCCTAGTGCAGTTGTTCCTGATCTTCTACGGCCTGCCGTCGGTCGGCATCCTGCTAGACGCCTTCACGGCGGCGTTGATCGGCTTCACGCTCAACATCGGCGCCTACACCTCGGAAATCATCCGCGCCGCCATAGGTTCGGTGCCGAAAGGCCAGTGGGAAGCCGCCTATTCGATCGGCATGACCTGGAGCCAGGCGATGCGGCGCACGATCCTGCCGCAGGCCGGCCGGGTCGCGGTGCCGCCGCTCTCCAACACCTTCATCTCGCTGGTCAAGGACACCTCGCTGGCCGCCGCCATCACCGTGCCGGAGATGTTCCAGGCGGCGCAGCGCATCGTCGCCACCACTTACGAGCCGCTGATCCTCTATGTCGAGGCAGCGATCCTCTATCTGGCGCTGAGTTCGGTGCTGTCGGCCTTGCAGAGGCGGCTGGAAACCCGCCTCAACCGCTATGGCGGCTTCCTGGAGGCACGCTCATGATCGGCCTCGGCAACATCGAAAAGCGCTTCGGCGACAATCTCGTGCTGAAGGGCGTGACAGTCGCCATTGCCAAAGGCAGCGTCACGGCGCTGGTCGGCCCGTCAGGCGGGGGAAAAAGCACCCTTCTGCGCTGCATCAACCTCTTGGAGATCCCGACCTCGGGCACGGTGCGGATCGGCGATGAGACGCTCGAATTCCACCCGGGCGGCCGGGTTCCGGCCAGGGATATCCAGCGCTTGCGGCTGCAGACCGGCATGGTGTTCCAGAACTTCCAGCTGTTTCCGCATCGCACTGCGATCGAGAATGTCATGGAGGGGCTGGTGACGGTGCTGAAATGGCCGCCTGAGCGGGCGCGGGAGCGGGCGCTGGCTTTGCTGGAGAAGGTGGGCATGGCGCACAAGGCCGATGCCTGGCCGGCGACGCTGTCCGGCGGCCAGCAGCAGCGCGTGGCGATCGCCCGCGCCCTGGCGCCGTCGCCGAAAGTGCTGCTTTGCGACGAACCGACCTCGGCGCTCGACCCGGAACTGGCGCAAGAGGTGGTCGACGTGCTCGGCAAGCTCGCCAGCGAAGGCACGACCATGGTGATGGCGACGCATGATCTGCGCCTCGCCTCCAAGATCGCCCAGGAAGTGGTGTTCCTCGATGCCGGCGTTATCGTCGAGAAGGGGCCGGCCGCAGTGCTGTTCGGCAATCCTGAGCAGCAGCGGACCAAGCGCTTCATTGCGACGCTGAAGCAGGAGGCGATGAAGGAAGGCGGCGGCGAGGTGTAAGCGCTGCCTTCGGTTCAGCGCCACTTCCAGAAAGCAAAAAACCCGGCGCAAGGCCGGGTTTTCCATGAATTCAGAGGTGACGAAGGTCAGGCAGCTTCTTCCTGCTCGGCTTCTTCATTGTCGGCCTTGGCGCCACGCTTAGGGCCCTTGTTGAGGTTGACCTCGATCAGGCGCACGGCTTCGGTTTCCGACATGCGGTTGACGGCAGCGATCTCGCGGGCCATGCGATCGAGCGCCGCCTCGTAGAGCTGACGCTCGGAATAGGACTGCTCCGGCTGGTTGTCGGCGCGGTAGAGATCGCGCACAACTTCCGAAATCGAGATCAGGTCGCCGGAATTGATCTTCGCATCATATTCCTGGGCGCGGCGCGACCACATGGTGCGCTTGACGCGGGCGCGGCCCTGCACGACCTTCAGCGCGCGCTCGACATAATCCTCTTCCGACAGCTTGCGCATGCCGATGGAGGTCGCCTTGGCGACCGGCACCTTCAGGCGCATCTTGTCCTTCGAGAAGTCGATCACGAACAGTTCCAGCTTGTGTCCAGCAACTTCCTGCTCGTCGATCGAGACGATCTGGCCGACGCCATGCGCCGGATAGACGATGTATTCGCCGGTCTTGAAACCGTGACGCGCAGCGGTGGACTTCTTCTGCGGGGTGATCGTTGCCATTACGCCCTGAACTCCTTGTTGTGGTACCGGCGTCCTGCCGGCCCGAACTCGCTCGATCGGGGAAACCGATCGTTAGCCGCACAACAGATGACCCATCGGAAAAGCCGGGCCGGCAAACGCAACATTGCGGCCGCCTGGCCCCAGATCGCTCTGGTCCGGAATGGGATTTTCACCTTTCAGTGATTTTGGGCGTCTGCGCCATAAATCGACGTTGTGTCACCGGCATGTTTTGTTAATGTAACACAAAAAGTCGGAAGAATCAAGGTTTTGCTGCATACGCGAAGGCCACAACCCGGCGCCGGCTGTCAAGCCGGTTAATGTGACATGCCTCTTACCTAGCGTAATACCGGCCTTTGCGGCCGTGTTGTCAATCGCCTTCGCCGGGCTCTGCCGAGAAGTACTTCTCGAACTTGCCAGCCTCGCCGTCGAAGGATTTGGCGTCTGCCGGAGGCTCCTTCTTGGCGGTGATGTTGGGCCATTTATCGGCGTATTCGGTATTGACCTGCAGCCATTTGTCGAGGCCGGGCTCGGTGTCGGGCTTGATCGCGTCGGCCGGGCATTCCGGCTCGCAGACGCCGCAGTCGATGCACTCGTCGGGATGGATGACGAGCATGTTCTCGCCTTCGTAGAAACAGTCGACCGGACAGACCTCGATGCAGTCCATGTATTTGCATTTGATGCAATTGTCGGTCACGACATAGGTCATCGGTCGGCTCCGGGACGTCCCATTTTTGTTGGGCTTTTTCCGTCAGGTAACGCCTTTATCGGCCGCTTGCAAGGGTAGCCATTGCGGGAGGTGCCGGTGTTTCCGGAATGGAATTCCAGACGACAGGCCCGGCGGAAGTCAGTCATGTTCCGCGCGGCGTCTTTTGCGGGGGTCAGTCTTTGCCTCAGGCGTGTCGCTATCCCAGAACCGCTGCGTGATTTTGGACGCCAGGCATCAATCTTCGCCGAGCAATCGGTCGGTCTGGCGGCGTTCCTTCTTGGTCGGGCGGCCGCTGCCGGCCTCGCGCAGCCCCGGAATTGCATCGGGAGGGGCTTCGCCCTTCGGCGCGGGCGGTGGCGACATATCCTCGTAGAGCGTGCGGGCCTCCTCGGCCGGACCGCGTCGCGTACCGGCGCCGAGTACCTTCCAGATGAAGATGCGCCGCTCAAGCGTGATGGTCAGCACGTCGCCTGACTTGACCTGATCGGAGGCCTGCGCTGCTTTGTCGCGATTGATGCGAACCCGGCCGGACACGACCAGCTTTGCCGCCAGCGAGCGCGATTTCACGGCGCGCGAGAAGAACAGCCATTTGTCGATACGCTGGCGGCCTTCAGCAACCATCGAAGCGCCTAGAGCATGATGCCGAAAAGTGCGAAGCGGCTTTCGGACGACATCATGCTCTATCTCTTAAGTTTAGAGCGGATTCAGATTTCAGGTCGATTCGACCCGAAATCATCCGGCTCTGGCCTACTTCTTCAGCTGGTCGCGCAGAGCAGCGAGCTTGGCGAAGGGCGAGTCCGGATCGAAGCGCACCGGGCGCTCCTCGCGCGGCTTCGGCTGGAAGGCGGGCTTGCCGCCTTGCGGACCACCCTTGCCATCCGGCCTGCCGCCCTTCCAGTCGGGACGGCCTTCGCGGCGGTCGGGACGCTCGCCTTGCGGCCGGCCGTCACGCCGCTGTTCGCCTTCGGTCTGCGGCTTGGGTTTGAACTTCGAGCGGTCGAAGCGCGCCTTGCCGGCTCCATCGCGCCGTCCTTCCTGGGCCGGACGCTCTCCGGATGCAGTTGCGGCCGCTGCGCCGGCGGCATCCGCAGGCGCATCGCTTCGGCCGCGCGCTTGTCCGTTGCGTGCACGATTGTTCTTGCGATTGTCGTCGCGGTTGCGCGGGCGCTGTTCGAAACGACCCTGGCGCCACAACAGGATGGGTTTTGGCGTTTCGGCTTCCGGAGCGGGTTCGCCGGCAGCTGCTTCAGCCACCGCTGCAGGCTCTTCCGGCGCGGCGTCCGTTGCGGGCGCGGCATCCGACACCAGCTCGGCCGGTGCGGCTTCCTCTGCCGCCGCGGCTTCAGCCTCTGCCTGCGGTTCAACCAGTGCCGGTTCTGCGGCTTCGGCCGCAGCCTCGGCTACCGGCGCTTCGTCCTGAGCGGTTTCGATCGGAGCGTCCGCCTGTTCGACTGCAGGCACAGCAGGTTCCGCCGCGGCGTCCGCGATGATTTCGGCGGGGATTTCGGCGACGGTTTCCGAAAGGGCCACTGTGTCCGACGCCGGCTCCGCCCCTTCGATTGCTGCCTCTGCCGCGGCATCCGTTGCCGCGGCTTCGGCCGCCTTGGCCTGCTCGGCTCGTGCAGCCTCTTCCGCCGCAAACTTCGCCATCGCCGCTTCGCGCGCGGCATTGTCCTGCGCTTCGAGCCGCGCCTTGACCTCGACGGCCGGCTTCGGCTCGGCACGATAGCCCAAGCCTTTCAGGATTTCTTCCATGTCGTCGGCGGTGGCGCCGAGGATCGACATCATCGGCGGCGTCACCATGAAGGATTGGCCGTCATAGGCGCCGTCCGGGCGCTGGCCGAGGCCGGGCTTCCAGTTGGTCGCCGGACGGATCAGATCGGCCAGCCGTTCCAGAATGTCGATGCGCACGGCGCGACGGCCGAGATTGCGGTAGCCGGCAAGCTTGTAGAAGGTCTTGTCGAAAGCCGGATCGATGACCACAGAGGTGCGTCCGGAGGCGAGAGCATGGACCACGTCGCCAAAGCCGGGCTTGTCCTTGCCATCGTTCTTCAGCGCCCACAGCAGCGTCACCAGTCCGGCAGGCGCCGGCTTGATCAGCGCCGGCACGAAGACATGGTAAGCGCCGAAGCGCACGCCAAGCCGGCGAAGAGCGGCGCGGCCTTCCTGGTCGAGCGACTTCATCTCCTCGGCGATGTCGCGTCGGTTGATGAGGCCGAAATTCTCGACCAGCTGGAAGGCGATGCCACGGCCGATGCCGGAAATCTGATCGGCGTTCTTCAGGTCGATCAGCGGCTTCAGCAGCGACTCGATCTGGAAATTGACGAAACGTTCGGCACGCGCGGCGACCTTGTCGCGCGCTGGGCCGGTCAGCTGTTCGTCGGCCAGCAGCACCAGGCGCGGCTTCAGCGCGTCTTCGCCTGATACCAGCGTGCCGATCGGCGCGCCGATCCAGCGCAGCGTGCCGTCCGAGCCAAGCGCGATGTCGCCATTGGCCGAGGCACCGAAGCGTTCGGCGCGCGCCTCGAACTCGGCGGCCAGCGCCTTCTGCGCGGCGGTGCGCACAGCCTTGGCGTCTTCGCCGCCGGCGGTCTGGTCTGCGGTGAAGCGGAACCCTTGCAACTCGCCGACATGGTGGCCTTCGACAAGGACGGTTCCGGTAGGACTAATTTCGGCTTCAGGCATGGTATTTTCTCTAAGGCGCCGCATGAGGACGGAAGTCCTGCGGTCTACGAAGCGTTTCGTCAACCGCTCATGCAGCGCATCCGACAATCTGTCTTCGATTTCGCGCGTCTTTTCCTGCCAGTGTGCCTGATCGGCCAGCCAGCCGGGCCGGTTCGACACGAATGTCCAGGTGCGGATCTGGGCAATGCGATGCGACAGCGTGTCGATATCGCCCTCGGTGGTGTCGGCGCGGCGCACCTGCTCGGCCATGTAATTCTCGTCGACATGGCCGTGGCGTGCGAGGTCCGTGTAGATCGAGGCAATGAGGTCGGCATGCTGGGCCGGCGCGATCTTGCGGTAGTCGGGCAGCGCGCAGGCTTCCCACAACAGCGCCACGCGCTTGGCATTGGTGGCGAGTGCACGGATGTCCTCGTCGCGCGACAGATGCTCGAGCGCCTGTGCGTCGACGGCAGGCAATGCCCGCGTCAGTCCCTCGACCGGGGCGTTGGTCTCGATCGAGCGCTTCAGCGCGTCGAGGCTGGCAAAGTCGAAATGCGCGGTGCGCCACTGCAGCACCTTCACCGGATCGAAATCATGGCCTTCGATCTTCTTGATCAGCTCCTCGTCCAGCGGGTCGACCTGGCCGGTGACGCCAAAGGTGCCGTCGCGCAGATGCCGGCCGGCGCGGCCGGCGATCTGGCCAAGCTCGGCCGCCGTCAGGTTGCGGTACTGGAAGCCATCGAACTTGCGGTTCTGGGCGAAGGCGACGTGGTCGAGATCGAGGTTGAGGCCCATGCCGATGGCGTCGGTGGCGATGAGATAGTCGACATCGCCGGACTGGAACAGTGCCACCTGGGCGTTGCGGGTGCGCGGCGAGAGCGCGCCGAGCACGACGGCGGCACCGCCTTGCTGGCGGCGGATGAGCTCGGCGATGGCGTAGACCTCGTCGGCGGAGAAGGCGACGATTGCCGTGCGCCGCGGCAGGCGGGTCAGCTTCTTGGAGCCGGCATAGGCAAGATGCGACAGCCTCGGCCGCGTCACCACCGAGACCCCCCTCAGCAGGCGCTGCAGGATGCCGTGCATGGTGGCCGCACCCAGCAGCAACGTTTCCTGGCGGCCGCGCAGATGCAGGATGCGGTCGGTGAAGATGTGGCCGCGCTCGAGGTCGCCGGCGAGCTGCACCTCGTCGATGGCGACGAAGGCGGCGTCGGTCTCGCGCGGCATGGCCTCGACCGTGCAGACCGAATATTTGGCGCCCGGTGGCTGGATCTTTTCTTCGCCGGTGATCAGCGCGACCTTGTGGGCGCCGACCTTTTCGCAGACACGGGCGTAGACCTCACGTGCCAGCAGCCTGAGCGGCAGGCCGATGATGCCGCTCTCATGCGCCACCATGCGTTCGATGGCGAGATGGGTCTTGCCGGTGTTGGTCGGCCCAAGCACGGCGGTCACGTCGCGGCCCGACAGGATCAGCGGCTCGGTGTGTTTGGGCTGGATGTTCATTGACCTAGAATAAGGCTTCTGGGACCTGGAAATAAGGCTTCTGGCCTCTGGTTGTCGGGAGCGTGCCTCAAAGTGGCGCGTATGACAGGCGACACATAGGGATTTCGGGCGCGAAGCGAAAGCGGAATGTTCCGCTGACGGCCAGAAGGTGGTTTTGTCAAGCTCTCAACCGGCTGCGAATTAACAGATAGAACGAGTCTGGAACGAATCAGCGACGAATCAGTGACTCCTGCAGATTCAGCTTTTGTTCACGGCTACATGTGGATTTTGCGACCGCGGTTCTCACCACATGCTGAATCGCTGAACTGGCCCGTTTCATGCTAAGAGGGCCTTGCCGTTAATCTTTGCCGATGAACGATCACAGTGGCTTGGCGTGCCTCAGCCAAGATTATGAAATTGTTGACCTTTCTTAACCCGCGTTAAGGAATTGGCAGGCGATTCCGGCTGTCGCCGTTAACGTTCCGCTCAAAGCCGGAACGAATCGGCGACGAATCAGCGATGTCAGAATTTTCTTGGTTTGTTCACCCAATATCTTGTGTTGTGAACAGCTTATCCACCGAGAATCCACAGGTTACGAAGTAGCTTTCGCACAGGGCAGCGGGTGGCTGTTAACCTCTGCGTGCCGGATTGGGTCACGTCGAAAAGACTGACCGGCAACGAAAGACGGGCCGGGTGTGCCGGCCCGTCGATCTCTCCGCCTACGCCGCCGCGTCGTCAGGCGAAGTATTGGCCGCCATTGGCTGTGATGGTCGAGCCGGTGATGAAGCCGGCATCTTCGGATGCGAGGAAGACGACGCAGCGCGCGATTTCTTCGGGTTCGCCGAGCCGGCCGACAGGGATCTGCGGAATGATGCGCTCGTTGAGCACCTTCTCGTCGATTGCCTTGACCATCTCGGTGGCGATGTAGCCGGGGCAGATGACGTTGACGGTGATGCCGGCGCGAGCCCCCTCCTGAGCGAGAGCTTTGCTGAAACCGATGTCGCCGGCCTTGGCGGCGGAATAGTTGACCTGGCCGGCCTGGCCTTTCTGGCCGTTGATCGAGGAGATGGTGATGACGCGGCCGAACTTGCGGTCGCGCATGCCGCTCCACAGCGGATGCGTCATGTTGAAGACGCCGGACAGGTTGGTGTCGATGACCTCTTTCCACTGCTCGCGGGTGATCTTGTGGAACATGGCGTCACGGGTGATGCCGGCATTGTTGACCAGCACCGAGACCGGGCCGAGATCGGCCTCGACTTGGCTGATGCCGGCGGCGCAGGCATCATAGTCGGCCACCGACCATTTGTAGACCGGAATGCCGGTCTCGGCGTTGAATTTCGCCGCCGCTTCGTCATTGCCGGCATAGTTCGCGGCAACCGAATAGCCGACGGTCTTCAATGCGATCGAGATCGCCGCGCCGATACCGCGCGATCCGCCTGTGACGATTGCTACCTTGGTCATATGCGCTCCTCCCTTTTTGGAGCGAATAGGGAGTAGCGAATAGCGAGTAGGGATTGATGTCCCGTTGCGCTGACGCCATTCTTCCCTATTCGCTACTCCCTATTCGCTATTCACTTCTCTTTAGAGCGCTTCCACGCACATGGCGACGCCCATGCCGCCGCCAATGCATAGGGTGGCCAGCCCCTTCTTGGCGCCGCGCCGGCGCATTTCGAAGACCAGCGTGTTGAAAATCCGGGCGCCTGAAGCGCCGATCGGGTGGCCGATGGCGATGGCGCCGCCATTGACGTTGACGATCGAGGGATCCCAGCCCATGTCCTTGTTGACGGCGCAGGCCTGGGCGGCAAAGGCCTCGTTGGCCTCGACCAGGTCGAGATCGCCGACCGACCAGCCGGCCTTTTCCAAGGCCTTGCGCGAGGCGGGAATAGGTCCGGTGCCCATGATCTGCGGATCGACGCCGGCGGTAGCCCAGGACACGATGCGCGCCAGCGGGGTGATGCCGCGCCTCACCGCTTCCGTTTCGCTCATCAGCAACGCGCCGGCGGCGCCGTCATTGATGCCGGAGGCGTTGGCGGCGGTCACCGTGCCGTCCTTGTCGAAGGCCGGCTTCAGCTTGGTCATGGCGTCGATCGTGGCGCCGTGGCGGATGTATTCGTCCTGGTCGACAATGGTGTCGCCCTTCTTGCCCTTGAGGGTGACGGCGACGATCTCGTCCTTGAACTTGCCGGCCTTCTGCGCGGCCTCGGCCTTGTTCTGCGAGGCCAACGCGAACTGGTCCTGATCGTCGCGGGTGATCTGGAACTGACGTGCGACGTTTTCGGCGGTGTTGCCCATGTGATAGCCGTTGAAGGCATCCCACAGCCCGTCCTTGATCATGGTGTCGATCAGCTTGAAGTCGCCCATCTTGACGCCGGCGCGCAGGTGCTGGGCATGCGTCGAAAGCGACATCGATTCCTGGCCGCCGGCGATGATCACCTTGGCATCGCCGGTGGCGATCTGCTGCATGCCGAGTGCAATGGCGCGCAGGCCCGAGCCGCAAACCTGATTGAGGCCCCAGGCGGTGGTCTCCTTGGGCAAGCCGGCATTGATCGATGCCTGGCGGGCCGGGTTCTGACCCTGAGCGGCGGTCAGCACCTGACCGAGGATGACCTCGTCGACCTCGCCTGGTTCGACACCGGCACGCGATAGCAATTCCCTGATGACGACGGCACCGAGCTCATGCGCGGGGGTGGCGGCGAAGGCGCCGTTGAAGGAGCCGACCGGCGTGCGCGCCGCACTGGCAATGACGATGGAAGCGGACATTTTCTTCTCCAGACTTCAAGGGTGTTGTTCTGTCGTTGAGGACTTTTCTTGCCCTTTCCCAACCCCAAGTCAAACCGGAAATGGGCATGGCGCCCATCCGCGGCAAGCAGGTCATGCCTTGCCATGGCGGCCATTCGTCCATTGCTGCGCAGCATATTTTGCCCGCTATGCAGCATTTAGTGATCCCGCACTGCACAAACTGCTTGGAATTGTGAGGCTTTTGCGCATATCCTCAAAAAAGGCACAATCGTTATCGGCGGCTTACTCAGAGGCGCGCCGGTGTCCCCGGGAGGATGTAGATGGCCGCTAAAGACGATCCGATCATCATCAAGAAATACGCCAATCGCCGCCTCTACAACACCGGCACCAGCACCTATGTGACGCTCGAAGACCTCGCAGAGATGGTCAAGAAGGGCGAGGAGTTCACCGTCCAGGACGCCAAGACCGGCGACGACATCACGCATCCGGTGCTGACACAGATCATCTTCGAACTGGAGAACAAGGACGGGCAGAACATGCTGCCGATCCCATTCCTGCGCCAGCTGATCGCCTATTATGGTGACCAGATGCAGATGATCGTGCCGAGCTTCCTCGAACAGTCGATGCTCGCCTTCTCCAAGGAGCAGGAACGCTTTCGCGAGCAGATGAAGGGGGCGATCGGCAAGTCGCCGCTCGACATGATGAAGATCACCACGCCGATCAAGGCGCTGGAGGAGCAGACACGCCGCAACATGGAAATGTTCCAGAATGCGATGCGACTGTTCACGCCGTTCCCGCCCGCTGGCTCCGCGCCAGCCGCCGCGCCAACGCCCGAGCCGGCCAGGAAGGAAACGCCAGAAAAACCCGACGACCTTCAGGAACTGAAGGATCAGATCGCGGCCATGCAGCGCAAGCTCGACACGATGTCGTGAGCGATTGGCGCTCTCTTGATCTTACGGCAGCACGCCCTCATAGCGGCCGCGCGGCCTGATTACACTTGCGCTCGTTATCTGTTCGACCGTGTGCGCGGCCCAGCCGACGCTGCGTGCGAGCGCGAACAGGCGGAACGGTGCATCGCGCGGCAAGCCAAGGCTGCGCGTCAGGGCGGCCAGCCCAAAATCGATGTTGGGAAGCGCGCCGGTCGCCGCAAGGGCAGCGTCGCGCAGCGACGACAGTGTGCCGTCAACCTCGATCACCGAGAGCAGCGCCGCCCCTCGGGGATCGCCGTCGGGATAGAGTGGATGGCCGAACCCCGGCAGCGGCCGGTCATGGCTGAGCCAGCGCCGGATCGTCGCATCGGCGCCATGTCGCGCCGCATCCTCGGCCAGTTGCATCACCGCCTCGCCGGCGCCGCCATGGCGCGGTCCCGATAGTGTCGCGAGCCCGGCGAGCAGGCAGGCGGCCAGCGGCGCGCCGGTCGAGGCCGCGACGCGCGCGGCGAAGGTCGACGCATTCAGCTCATGATCGGCAAGCAGGACAAGCGCGCGGCGGATCGCTTCCGCGCCGCCAGCATCCACCGACCAGTCCTGCGCCAGCCGCTGATGGACCGGATCCGGTCCTACCGGTGCGCCCAGCGCGCCGGCCAGCATGCCGATCGCGTGCGCGGCATCGGCATGCAGCGAGGCGGCGCTGCGCCCAAGCGATGGGCGCCCCTGGCCGGCAAGCACGGCAAGTTGCGCAAAGGCCGCGGCCCGGCCAGTCTGATGGGGCGCATCTGGCGACGGTGCTTCAAAAGCCACCGGTTCCGGCAAAGCCCAGAGCACTGCGGCCGTCTCTTCCAATGTGGCATATGCAGAAAGCGCTGCGGCGTCCTGCCCACGATAGATGAGCCGACCGTGCGAGACGGTCGAAATCGCCGTTGCGATCGAGGGCTCGCCCCAGGCAATGGCGCTTTCAGCGATGACTGACGGGCTGCGTCCGCGCGCCCTCCGCATTGCCAGCGCTTCTATGTCATCGGCGCGATACTGGCTGCGGCGCGGATCGGCGCGGTCGGGCCGCATGCCGATGCGCCCACGGCTGACATAGGCGTAGAGCGTCTGCGCCCGCACCTTGAGCCTTTCCAGCGCCTCTTCCCGTGACAACCACTCGGACATATCGGGCTCTGATATTGATTCTATTGATCAAGATTGATGCACATGTTGCCCAGCCTTATCTCCGATCTGAAAATGCTTCAAGGAGACAAGGCTATGGCAAATGGGCTCGATGACGTGGTGGCGGCGGAAACTGTGCTGTCCGACGTGGATGGTCTTGGCGGCCGTCTGACGATCCGAGGTCACTCGCTGCCGGAACTGGCCGGCCGCCGGAACTATGCCCAGGTGGTGCGCCTGCTGCTGAATGGCTTTTTCGACGACCTTCCCGACGATGCGGAACTGACGCGAGCGCTAGGCCAGGCACGCGAGGACGTGTTCGAACGGCTTTTGCCCTCACTGCCCTTGCCGGCATCGCTCGATATCTACAGCGCGATGCGCGCCGGCATGGCGCTGCTGCCGGACGGCGACACGCTGAGGGACGCCTTGCTGCTGATCGCGGCGCCCGCCGTGCTGACTCCAGCCCTGCTGCGCCTGAAGCGCGGCGAGGAGCCGATCGCGCCGGACCGCCGGGCCGATCATGCCGCCGACATGCTGAGGATGCTCAACGGCAGCGTCGCTTCACCGGGTCTGGCGAAAGCGCTCGACACCTATCTGGTGACCGTCTGCGACCATGGCCTCAACGCATCGACCTTCGCCACCCGCGTCGTCGCCTCGACACTGGCCGGCCTGACATCGTCCGTGCTGGCCGGACTTGGCGCGCTCAAGGGACCGCTGCATGGCGGCGCGCCAGGCCCGGTGGTCGAGATGCTGGATGCGATCGCGGAGCATGGCGATGCCGCTGGCTGGCTGCGCGACGAGGTCGCGCATGGTGAGCGCATCATGGGCTTCGGTCACCGCATCTACCGCGTGCGCGATCCGCGCGCCGATGTCCTGAAGGCGGTGGTGCGGCAACTCGGCGGCGGGGGCGAAACCGGCCGCCGGCTGGCCTTCGCGGAGACAGTGGAACAGGCCGCGCTCGACGTGCTTCGGGTCGCCAAGCCGCAGCGCTCGCTGCAGACCAATGTCGAGTTCTATACCGCGCTGCTGCTGGAGGCGGCGGGCTTTCCGCCGCAAGCTTTCAGCAATGTCTTTGCCGCCGGGCGTGTCGCCGGCTGGATTGCGCATGCGCGTGAACAGCAGACGACTGGACGGCTGATCCGGCCGCAGTCGCGCTATGTCGGGCCCGTGCCGGACTTGGTTGCCTGAAGCTTTTTTAGCTTTCGCTGGGGAGAGCGGCGGCTGTGCGGCCGCTCATGACGAAAATTTCATCTCGCCGCAAAATTCTGGCCGCTGTTATTGCGTCGCATTGAGTATATATGCTGCACTGCAACATAAGCTCGCTCTCGACGCAACCAGAGGATTCCGCCCTTGGCCACCAGGAAAACCGCAGTTATCACCGGCTCCACATCAGGCATTGGCCTGGCCATCGCTCAGGCGTTGGCGGCCAAAGGCCACAATGTCGTCGTCAACTCTTTCTCCGACACGGCCGCCGACCACGCCGTCGCCGATGCGATCGCCAGCCAGCACAAGGTGAACACTGCCTACATCAAGGCGGACATGTCGAAGCCGGCTGAATGCCGCGCGCTGATCGCCAAGGCGGCCGAGAAATTCGGGTCGGTCGATATCCTGGTCAACAATGCCGGCATCCAGCATGTCGCGCCGGTGGAAGAGTTCCCGATCGAGAAATGGGACGCCATCATTGCTATCAACCTGTCGTCGGCGTTCCATACCATCGCAGCCGCAATTCCGGTGATGAAAAACGCCGGTGGCGGCCGGATCGTCAACATCGCATCGGCGCACGGCCTGGTCGCGTCGCCATTCAAGTCGGCCTATGTCTCGGCCAAGCACGGCATCATGGGATTGACCAAGACCGTCGCGCTCGAACTGGCGCGTGAAAAGATCACCTGCAACGCCATCTGCCCGGGCTACGTGCTGACGCCGCTGGTCGAGGCGCAGATCCCCGACCAGATGAAAGCCCACAACATGGACCGCGAGACCGTCATCCGCGAGGTCATGCTGGACAAGCAGCCGACCAAGGAATTCGTCACGGTCGAGCAGATCGCGGCGGCGGCGGTGTTCCTGTGCTCGGACGCGGCAGCGCAGGTCAATGGCACGCATCTCTCGGTCGATGGCGGCTGGACCGCCGCGTGAGGCGCAAAATTTTCTCATCGACCCAAACAGACGGATCAAGGACGACGCCATGACCAAAAACGGCAAGGCGGAGGAGACGAAGAAGATCAACGTAGCGCTTCAGGGCGGCGGCTCGCACGGGGCGTTTTCCTGGGGTGTGCTCGACCGGCTGCTGGAGGACGGACGGCTGGAGATATCAGCAGTGTCCGGCACCAGCGCCGGCGCGATGAACTCGGTGGCGCTGGCTGACGGTTTTGTCCGTGGCGGTGTTGAAGGCGCGCGGCAAAAACTCGACGATTTCTGGCGCGCGGTGGCGGTCAAAGGTCGGTTCAGCCCGGTGCGACGCATGCCGTGGGATGTCGCCTGGGGCAACTGGTCGATCGAGAACACACCAGGCTATCTCTTCTTCGACACCATGTCGCGGGTGTTCTCGCCCTACGTCGCCAACCCGCTCGGCCTCAATCCGCTGCGCGACGTTGTGCAGCAGGAGATCGATTTCGAGAATGTTCGCGCCTGCAAGTCGATGGAACTGTTCATCTCGGCGACCAATGTCGAGACCGGACAGTTGCGCGTCTTTTCCGACGGCGAGATCGACCTCGACACGGTGATGGCCTCGGCCTGCCTGCCGCAGCTGTTCCGCGCCGTCGAGATCAAGGGCGTGCCCTATTGGGACGGCGGCTATGGCGGCAACCCGGCGCTTTATCCGTTCTTCAAGACGGCGGCGACCGAGGACGTGCTTCTGGTGCAGATCAATCCGGTGGTGCGGGAGGGAACACCAAGGAGCGCCAACGAGATCCAGAACCGCATCGACGAGATCACCTTCAACGCCGGGCTGTTGCGAGAATTCCGCTCGATCGCCTTCGTCAAGGAGCTGATCGCCGCCGGCCGTCTGCCGCATGGCGAGTATCGCGACATCCGCATGCACCGCATCGATGCCGACGAGGCGTTCAAGGACCTGTCGGCGTCATCGAAGGTCAATGCCGAATGGGCGTTCCTGACCTATCTGCGTGATCTCGGCCGCACCGCAGCCAGCGACTGGCTGGAAGAGAATTACGACGCCGTCGGCAAACGTCCGACGCTCGATCTTTCTGGGGAACTGGACGACGGCTTCAAGCCGGTACGCGGTCCGGCACCTGGCCGGCGGGTCAAGGAATTCCTCGCTGTGCGCAAGAAACCCGAAGTGGTTCGCCGTCGGGCCTGAGCTGAAACCCGGCACAGCTGGTTTCATCGAGCCTTCAAGGTCAGGTCGATCACCCTGATCAGGGCGGCGGCGGCCTGCCGCTGCCCCTCCGGATCGCTGATCCGCGTCTTCATGCCTTCCAGCCCGTCGAGCAGCATGTCGGCAAGCAGTTGCGTCGACAGGCCCCGGGCCGCCAGATCGACGCCGTTCCTGGCTGCTTCGCCCTCGATCGCGGCGGCGATATGTTTGCCAAGTCCGCCGCGCCAGCAGCCCACCAGATCGCCAAGGCTCGACTTCATGTCCAGCAATTCGGCGCCGTGCGGCGAGGCAACGACGGCGCCCATCATCGAGATGAATGCCTCGTCGATGGCGCGCATCATGCGTTCGGTGAAGGCGCCGTCACCGGCCAGAGCCATTTGTGCCGCCTCGACCGAGCGCGACAGGATCATCATGGCGATGGCGCGGAAAATGTCGGTCTTGTTCTTGAACAGGAGATAGAGCGCCGGTCGCGACATGTCGGCGGCGCGGGCGATGTCGTCCATGGTGGTGCGGGAGAAGCCATAGGCCAAAAACACCTTCAGCGCCCCATCCAGGATACGGACGCGTTTGGGGTCGGCGGCGGCGATGTCCTCGATCTGATTCATGAAGCAATTCTACTCTGCAAAATCTTAATTGACAAAATGACGTAATTTGTCAATCTGTTTAAGGGCGGAGCGACCCAAGGAGGACGTTTCGTCCTTGGGCAGTGGACGACAACAAAGGGTATCCCCATGCGCCTCACCGTCGACGGTCAGTCATTCGATATCGATGCCGTTCCAGACATGCCGCTGCTGTGGGCGCTGCGCGATCTCATTGGCAAGACAGGGCCGAAGTTCGGCTGCGGCATCGCCGCCTGCGGCGCCTGCACGGTTCATGTCGACGGTCAGCCGGTGCGTTCCTGCTCGCTTCCGGTCGGCAAGGTCAGCGGCGCCGTCACCACAATCGAAGGCATCGGCACGGCGGGCAGACTGCATCCGGTGCAGCAGGCATGGCTGGAGGAACAGGTCGCGCAATGCGGCTACTGCCAGGCCGGCCAGATCATGAGCGCGGTGGCGCTGCTCGACGAGGTGGCAGACCCGAGCGACGCCGATATCGACAACGCCATGGGCGGCAATCTCTGCCGCTGCGGCACCTATCCCAGGATTCGCTCGGCCATCAAGAAGGCCGCGGCGCTCAAGACGGCGGGGCTCTGACCATGGCCAGTGTCGGAAAGATCGCCCGCCGCACGTTTCTGATTGGCGCTGCCGCTGTCGCGGGCGGCGTCGCCGTCGGCTATTACTATTACCGCAAGCCTTTCCCCAATCCACTTGAAGGAGATCTGGCCCAGGGCGAGGTGACGTTCAATCCCTATGTGAAGATCGGCGCCGACAACACCATCACCATCGTCGCGCCGCGCGCCGAGATGGGGCAAGGCATTTCGACGACACTCGCCGTCATGGTTGCCGAAGAGCTCGATGTCGGCCTCGATCGGGTCAAGGTCGAGCACGGACCGGCCTCCCATGCCTATTACAACGCGGTGATTCTCGAAGAGGGCGGTCCGTTCGCCTTCTTCGACGAGAGCATGACCGCGCAGGCGGTGCGCTCCGGCCTGGGTGTTGTGGGCAAGTTCCTTGCCCTGCAGGGCACTGGTGGTTCGACTTCGACACGCGATGGTTTTGACAAGATGCGGCAAGCGGGCGCAGCCGCCCGGCAGATGCTGATCGCGGCGGCGGCGCAGAAACTGGGCGTTGCCGCGGCCGATCTGGAAACGGCTGATGGTTCGATCCTGCATAAAGCGTCGGGCAAGTCGCTGACCTATGGCGCGGTCGCGGCGGCCGCTGCCGCGATGGCGCCGCCGGCCGAAGTCAGGCTCAAGGATCGGACCGACTGGAAACTGCTGGGAAAGCCGCAAAAGCGCATCGACATGCTGGCCAAGGTCACCGGGGCGCCGATCTTCGGCATCGATGTCCGGCTGCCGGACATGCTCTACGGCACGGTCAAGATGAGCCCGCGCTTCTGGTCGAGGCCGGTCAAGGCGGACCTCTCCAAGGCCGAGAAAATGCCCGGCGTGATCAAGATCGTGCCGCTCGAGACGAATTACGGCCATGGCTTCGGCATCATCGCCGAAAACACATGGGCAGCGTTCAATGCGGCCCAGGCGATCGACGCCCAGTGGTCCGATCCCGAGTATCCGCCCAGCAGTGCTGCCATTTCCGATGTGCTGAAGCAGGCGCTTGGCACCAAGGGCTCGGTGATGCGCGACAATGGCGATGTCGACACCGCCTTCGCCGACGCGCCGCGCGAAAGGATCGTCGAGGCCGACTATGGGGTGCCCTATCTGGCGCATGCGACGATGGAGCCGATGAACGCCACGGCGCAGCTCAGGGGCGGCGCGCTCGACATCTGGTGCGGCAACCAGGCGCCGACCCTGGTGCGGCAGCTCTGCGCCAACGCGGTCGGCATCGAGCAGGACAAGATCACCGTGCACACCACCTTCATGGGCGGCGGTTTCGGCCGGCGCGTCGAGATGGATTACGCGCTGTGCGCCGCGCTGATGGCCAAGGAGACAGGCGGGCGTCCGGTCAAGGTGACCTGGACGCGTGAAGAAGATATGCGCCACGACGCCTATCGACCGGCCGCTATCGGCAAGTTCCAGGCGCGGCTCGGCGACGATGGCATGCCGGTCGCCGTCGACATGAAGATGGCCGCGCCATCGATAACTGCCGGTATGCTGCGCCGGCTGTTCCCCTCTATATCGCCGCTCGGTCCCGACAAGACCATTGTCGATGGCGCCTATGACCAGCCCTACACCATCCCGAACTACCGGGTCAGTGGTGTCGCGGCGCCGGTCTCGATCCCTGTCGGCTCCTGGCGTTCGGTCGGCAGTTCGGTCAACGGCTTCTTCCATGAGGGCTTCATGGATGAGATCGCCGTCGCCGGCAAAATCGATCCGGTCGAGATGCGCAAGAGACTGATGGCCGCCTATCCCTCGGCGGTGAAGGTGGTGGAGAAAGTCGCCGCGATGGCGAAATGGGGCGAGGCGCTGCCCGCAGGCAAGGCCAAGGGCATGGCCTTTACGCTGTCCTTCGGCAGCTGGGTCGGCGAGATTGTCCAGGTGGCGGACACGCCGGCCGGTATCCGTATCGAGAAGGTGTGGATCGCCGCCGATGTCGGCACCGCGCTCGATCCCGGCATCATCGAGGCGCAGTTGGTTTCCGCCGCCATCTTCGGCCTGTCGGCGGCGATGGGTCAGGAAATCACCTTCGCCGACGGCATGGTCGAACAGTCGAACTTCCACGACTTCGATGCCATGCGCATCTTCCAGTGCCCGGTCTTCGAAGTGGCCATCCTGGAGAACTTCCACAAGATGGGCGGCGTCGGCGAGGTCGGTACGCCGCCGGCGGCTCCGGCGCTTGCCAACGCCATCTTCGCGCTCACCGGCAAGCGCATCCGCACGCTGCCGCTGTCGAAAACGGTGGCCTTCGTATGAAGAAGCTCCTCATCATGCTGACGCCTGCTGCCATGCTTGTCCTGGCAGTGCCGTTCGCGATCGCGCAAGAGAGCCAGACGCCGGCGCCGGTGACGCTCGACGCGGCAAAAGGCCTCTCCGAATGGGACAAGATCTATGCGGTGTTCTCGCATCCGCGCTGCGCCGACTGTCATGTCGCGGACGACCGGCCGCGCTGGTCCGGCGCGCATTATGGCGGCACCCGCGTTCACGCCTTCAATGTCCAGCGCGGTGCTGACGGTTCGGGCTTCGGCAATCCGGGCCTGCGCTGCACGACCTGCCATTTCTCAAGCAATTCCAATGCATTGTACGGGCCGCCCGGAGCCGAGAACTGGCATCTGGCGCCAGCCGAAATGGCCTGGTTCGGCAAATCCTCGGCGGAAATCTGCGCCCAGATCAAGGATCCCCTGCGCAATGGCAACCGCAGCTTGAAGGACATCGCGCTGCATGTTAGCGACGACAAATTGGTCGCCTGGGGCTGGGCGCCGGGGTCGGATCGTGAGCCGGCTCCGGGCTCCGCCGAAGCAACCTATCAAGCGATCGAAAACTGGGTTGCGGCGGGCGCTTCTTGTCCGGTGGCGCAATGAACTTGCAACTTTCGCACTATATTGCGGTGCAACTTTGATGTAGAAGCGCGCTTCGCCGATCACGGCAAATTGAACACGGCCCTGCGCGCACCCATATCGGCGACGCGCCC
Source organism: Mesorhizobium sp. Root102 (assembly GCF_001425625.1). GTDB lineage: Bacteria > Pseudomonadota > Alphaproteobacteria > Rhizobiales > Rhizobiaceae > Mesorhizobium. Next base: position 577,694 of record NZ_LMCP01000012.1, read on the forward strand.
GCGTCATGAGGACGCTGGCCGAACCCGCAGTGGAAAAAACGACGATGCCGAGAATCAGGTTTCACAAGCTTGCAGCCATTGTTGTGCTCATTGGTTTCGCGGCCTGGATGGCGACTGGCGAGTTTTCGTCGGTCGGCAGCGTAGCCGCCAACAAGGCCAAGGCAGCCGAAGTCGAGCAGGCCAAGGCGCCGGACGCGGCCAAGCCCAAGACGGCGGAAGCCGAGCCGAAGGCACCGCTGCGCACCGTCGCGGTGGTGACGCCGCCGCGCAAGACCTATGCACGCGCCATCCGCGTTTCCGGATTGACCGAAGCCGATAAACGAGCGGTGCTGGGGGCGCGCGTTGCCGGTGTCATCGACAAGCTGCCGGTCAAGCAGGGCCAGCACGTCAAGACCGGCGATCTGGTGCTGATGCTTGCGGCGGAAGAAAAGATCTCCATGGTCGACAACGCCAAGCAGCTTGTGGTGCAGCGCCAGGCCGAGCTGGACGCCGCCCTGCGACTGATGAAAACCGGCAACCTGCCCAAGCTGCAGCTCGACACCGCGCGCTCGAACCTGACCTCGGCGCAGTCGCTGCTGGAAACGGCACAGGCCCTACTCGAGCGCAACGAGGTGAGGGCGCCTTTCGACGGCGTGATCGACCGGGTGCCGGTGGAACTTGGCAGTTCCATCAGGGAGGGCGGCGAGGTGGCAACCATCCTCAAGCTTGATCCGGTGATTGCCCGCGGCGAAGTCAGCGAGCGCGACCTCGGCTACCTCAAGCTGGGCGACAAGGCCAATGTCCGGCTGGTCAGCGGCCAGACGGTCGAGGGCACAGTGCGCTACATCAGCCGCGACGCGTCGTCGGCGACCCGCACCTTCCGCGTCGAGGTGGCGATCCCCAATGGCGATGGCTCCGTGCCGGCCGGCATGACGGCGGAAATCGCGCTCTACGCGCAACCGACCGACGCGGTCCTGCTGCCGCGCTCGGTGGTGACGCTCGGCGACAAGGGCGACCTCGGCATCCGTGCCGTGGGCAAGGACAACAAGGTGGCGTTCTTCCCGATCGATCTCGTCGACGACACGCCGACCGGACTCGTGCTTGGCGGCATCCCGGCCGATGCGCGCATCATCGTCGCCGGCCAGGAACTGGTGAAGGAAGGCGATCTGGTCAATCCGGTCGAGGCCGACCAGGCGACCATCAAGAAGCTGCTCGGCGAGGCGACTGCCGGCACGCAGTAGCAAGAGGTCGCGGCGGACTAGCCCTGGGCGGGGACAATCGGCTGCGACGCAGCTCCTGAAATTCAAGAACAGGCGTTAGCCATGGATATCGTCAGACTCGCAATCAACAATGCCCGCCTGACCATCTCGGTCCTGGTCTTCCTCATCCTAGCCGGCGCGGTCGCCTACCAGTCGACGCCGAAGGAAGCGGAGCCCGATGTTCCGATTCCGATGATGTATATCAGCCTGATCTATCAGGGTATTTCGCCCGAGGATTCGGAACGGCTGCTGTTGCGGCCGATGGAAAGCAAGCTGAAGAGCCTGAAGGGCCTCAAGGAAATGCGTTCGGCCGCCTTCCAGGGCGGCGGCTACGTGCTGGTCGAATTCCAGCCGCAGACGAACCTTGCCACCGCGCTGCAGGACACGCGCAGCAAGGTGCAGGACGCCAAGGCCGACCTGCCGCAAGCGGCCGAGGAACCGACGGTCAACGAAGTCAACATTTCCGAGTTTCCGGTGCTCGTCGTCACGCTGTCGGGTGAATTGCCCGAACGCGTGCTGACCGCCGCCGCGCGCGAACTGCGCGACCGCATCGAAGAGGTGCCCGGCGTTCTCGAAGGCTCGCTGCAGGGTGCGCGCGACGACCTCGTCGAGGTCGTCATCGATCCGATGAAGCTGTCTTCCTATGGTTTGCAGCTCGATCAACTGATCGGTGCGGTCGGCAACTCCAACAGCCTGGTCGCCGCCGGCAACATCGAAGGCTCGGAAGGCAAATACGCGGTCAAGGTGCCGTCGCTGATCGAAACGCCGGAGGATGTCGCGGCGCTGCCGGTGGTCTCCGGCCCCAATGCCGTGGTGCAGGCCAAGGATATCGCGACGATCCGCTCGACCTTCAAGGATGCCGAGACGGTGACCCGCCTCAACGGCAAGCCGGCCATCGCCATCGAAGTCAAGAAGCGCATCGGCTCCAACCTGATCGACACCATCGCCAAGGTGCGGACGGTGTCCGACGAGTTCGTCAAGTCCATGCCCGAGGGCATGAATGTCACCTACACGCAGGACAAGTCGGTCTTCGTCAACCAGCTGCTGGGCGATCTGCAGAACCACGTCATGATCGCCGTCATCCTGGTGTTCATCGTCATTCTCTACGCGCTGTCCGGCCGCGCCTCGCTGCTCATTGGCCTGGCCATTCCATCGTCCTTCCTGATCGGCATCCTGCTGCTGGCGATGATGGGCTACACGATCAACATGATCGTGCTGTTCAGCCTGATCCTGGCCGTCGGCATGCTGGTCGACGATGCCATCATCGTCACCGAGTTCGCCGAGCGACGGATGAGCGAAGGCATGCCCAAGGAGGAAGCCTTCGCGCTTGCCGCCAAGCGCATGGCTGGTCCGGTCATCGCCGCGACGATGACGCGTATCGCCGCCTTCTCACCGCTGCTCTTCTGGCCGGGCATCATTGGCGATTTCATGAAATACATGCCGATCACGCTGATCGTAACACTCTCGGCCTCGATGCTCTACGCGCTGGTCTTTGCACCGACGCTGGGTGCGATCTTCGCCAAGGCGCCGCCGCATCACGAGGGTGACAATCGCGACGGCTGGTACATGGCAATCGTCAAGCAGGCGGTGCGCTTCCCCGTCACCGTGCTGGTGCTGACCGTCGCGCTGCTGTTCGGCGTCGGCTTTGCCTATTCGAAATATGGCGCCGGCGTCGAGTTCTTCCCGAATGTCGAGCCGGATTACGGCCTGCTCTACGTGCATGCGCGCGGCAATCTCTCGCTGGCCGAAATGGATACCGCAACCAAGATCGCGGAAAACAGGCTGCTCGGCTGGCCGGGCGTGAAGTCGGTTTACACCCGCGTCGGCAAGACGCAAGGCGGCGGCCAGGATGTTCCCGAAGACGTTGTTGGCGTCATCCAGTATGAGTTCATCGACTGGCGCGAGCGCAAGTCGGCGAACCACATCCTGGACGATTTGCGCGGCGTCATGGCCGGCATTCCCGGCGTCGATGTCGAGGTGCGCGTGCCGGAGGCCGGTCCACCGACCGGCAAGCCGATCCAGATCAGGCTTTCGGCCATCGACCCCAAGGGGCTCGACGACAAGGCTCGGGCCGTCGCGGCGCGCATCGGCAAGGTGCCTGGCGTCATCGACATTTCCGACGGTCTGCCGCCCCCCGGCGTCGACTGGGCGCTCGAGGTCGACCGCGCCAAGGCGGCGCAGTATGGCATCAGCCCGACCTCGGTCGGCACCGTGGTGCAACTGGTGACCAACGGGTTGAAGCTCTCGGAATATCGACCGGCCGGAGCCGATGACGCCGTCGACATCCGTCTGCGCCTGCCCGAGGACCGGCGCACGTTGTCGACGCTCGACGAGCTGCGGGTACAGACCTCGCAAGGCTCGGTGCCGATCTCGAACTTCGTCGTGCGCAAGCCCGAACCGACAGTCGGCATCCTCAACCGCATCGACGGCGCGCGTACGGTGGTCGTCCAGGCCAATGTCGCCGCCGGCGCGCAGGTCGCGGTCGTGCAGGAGCAGGTCACCAAAGCCGTCTCCGATATGGATCTGGGCAGCGGCATCCGCTGGAAGCTGGCCGGCTCGAACGAGGACAGCGCCGAAGCCAGCGCCTTCCTCAGCAAGGCATTCGGAGCGGCGATTTTCCTGATCTTCCTGGTGCTGCTCGCGCAGTTCAACAAGTTCACCAGCGTCTGGCTGGTGCTGTCCTGCGTGGTCATGGCGACGATCGGCGTGTTCCTCGGCCTGCTGATAACAGGCGAGACGTTCGGTATCGTCATGTCGGGCATCGGCGTCATCGCGCTGGCAGGCGTGGTGGTGAACAACAACATCGTGCTGATCGACACCTATGACCGGCTGCGCGAAGAGGGCTGGGACAAGGTAGAAGCGGTGCTGCAGACCTGCAGGGAACGTGCCCGCCCGGTGGTGCTGACCGCGGTGTCGGCCATTCTCGGCGTGCTGCCGATCGCCTTCGGCCTCGGCCTCGAAATCTTCCATCACGAGACGACGATCAACGCGCCGTCGACGCAGTGGTGGATTTCGCTGTCCTCGGCGATCGTCTTCGGCCTGTCCTTCGCCACCGTGCTGACGCTGGTGGTGACGCCGTCGATGCTGATGGTGTTCACCCGCGCAAAGGTCAAGCCGGGTGCACGGCGCGGCTGGTTCAGCCGGCTGTTCCGCCGCGGCAAGGGCGAGATTTCGTCGACCGATGAGCCGGGGCAGGATGTCGGAGCCGAGCCGGAGATCGCCTTTCCGAAAGCCGCAGAATAGACCATTGCCGATTTGACCGGCAAAGGCCGCCCGGAACAACCGGGCGGCCTTTTGCATTGTCCCCCCAAGGGCGATGCGAAAGCATTGTCCCGTGGCAACGTCAAAGCGCGGGGTTCCTATGCCGATCACCACCATTCTCATTATCGTCCTTATCCTTGTCCTCATCGGCGCGGTGCCGGCCTGGCCGCATTCGCGCTCCTGGGGGTATGGGCCGTCGGGCATTGTCGGCGTGGTGCTGGTGGTGCTTCTGGTGTTGCTGCTGATGGGGCGGCTCTGAGCCGCCCTTTCGGTCCGTAGAGAGACTTTTCAGTCTGAAGGGACGGGGGCGGCAGGCTCGTAGCCGTGCGCCCGCCTTGCCTGTCAGGCAGCCTTCGCAGCGCGATTCACGGTGGCGATGCCGATATCCTTGAGCGCCTCGGTGACCGCCTGATCCAGCGGCGTATGCGGGATCGCACCGATGATGCCTTCCAGCCTTGCCGAAACCAGTTGGTGCGGCTCGAAGCGCAGGTAGGACATCGAGACGATCTCGCGCCACATCGCCACGAACGGGCTGCCGGCGCGCAGCACCCACCAGGCCATCGAGGTCATCTTGAGCGGGCGACCAAGCGCCTTTTCTGCTGCTGCCTTGATCTCCAGGTCGGTGACGGCATGGCCCGGAAAGTTCAACGCTTCGAAGGAGCCGAGCTTGTCCAGGTTTTGCACCAGCCCGACGAAAGCCTTGGCCAGATCCGGCAGGTAGGCCCATTCATGCACCAGATCGACCGGGCCGGGCGCGGTATAGATGCCCTTGTTCATCTTGGCGGCCACGACCAGATCGAACCACGAGCCGCTGCCGGTGCCGCCGAAGAAGTCGCCGGCCCGCAGAAGAATGGTGCGGACGCGCCCGGCGTCGGCCTCGCGGCGAAACAGGTCTTCCATGGCGACGCGGATGCGACCCTTTTCGGTCGTCGGGTGGAAGGGCGTGTCTTCTGATATCACCGCCGGAATCGGCGAACCGAAATTGTAGACGTTGCCCGGAGCAAGGTGCAAAGCGCCGTTCGCCCGGCAGGCAGCCATGACATTCTCGGCCATCGGCATGCACTTGACCCATTCGGTGTAGATCGGGTTTAGGCCGTTGAAGATTATGTCAACACCTTCCGTGGCGCGGATAAGCGCATCGCGGTCGAGCCCGTCACCGGCAACGGCCGTGGCACCCTTGAGTCCGGCCGGCACCTTACCGCTGCGGGTGACGGCGCGGACCTCGTAGCCGGCGTCGATGAAGGCCTTGGCGGCCACGCGGCCGAGCCGGCCATTGGCACCGAGAATTGCGATCTTGGTCATTGGAAGTACTCCTGGGTTCGGATTTGCGTGGTCGGTTGGAGGCGCGATCAGCGACAAGCACGATCGGGATCAGCGATTGCCGAAGAGGTTGCGGTTGCTGCCCTGCGGGACCGGCTTGTGGACGGCCGCATCCGGCTTGCGGATCGAGGTGGTGATCGTGCTGTCGGCGCTGATGACGGGGGCAGCCGGCTGGCTGGCGTTGTTCGAGCCAAACCTGTCGCTGCCGGCATAAGCGGTGGCCGTAGCGATGAGGATGGCGGCGGCGTGAGAGCGATCTTTTTCATTTCTGGTCTCCTTGTTGGTGTTTGCAGCCCGAATATGATGGCCTCTCAGGTGAATTGAAATTGACTATGAATGGGGTTTTGATATTCAGAAATGAATGGCTGAAATCGACTGGAACCTGATCAAGAGCTTTGTTACCGTGGCGGAAACCGGCAGCCTGTCGGCTGCCGCGCGAAAGCTCTCGGCAAGCCAGCCGACGCTTGGCCGTCACATCGGCGAGCTCGAACAGGCGCTCGGCGTCGCGCTGTTCCGGCGTGGACGGCGCGGCTATGAACTGACGGAGGCCGGCAGCACGCTGTTCGAACGCGGCAAGGCGGTCAGCGAGCAGGCAAGCGCCTTCTCACTGCTGGCGCTGGGTTCGGTCGAGGCCATCGAAGGTACGGTGCGCATCGCCGCCAGCGAGGTGGTGGCGGCCTATGTGCTGCCCGAGATGACGATGCGATTGGGGATCGAGGAACCCGGCATCGAGGTCGAGATCGTTGCTTCAAACCAGGTCGAGAACCTGTTGCGCAGGGATGCCGACATCGCCATCCGCATGGTCAAGCCGGCGCAGAATGAGCTGACGGCGCGCAAGATCTGCGATATTCCGCTCTGCGCCTGCGCCGCCAGATCCTATCTCGACCGGCGCGGCCATCCGCTGAATCCCGTCGACCTTGTCGACCACGATTTGGTCGGCTTCGACCGCAGCGACGACATCATCAGAGGCTTTACCCAGAATGGCATCCCGGTCACCCGCGGCAGTTTTCGCTTCCGGGCCGACAACCAGATCGTTTTGTGGGAAGCGGTGCGGGCGGGAAACGGCATCGGTCTCGGCCAGGAGCCGCTGGTGGATCGCGACCCATTGGTGGAGAAGCTGCTGCCTGATCTGCCACTGCCCGTTCTGCCGGTGTGGCTGGCCATGCATCGCGACGTCCGTACCAGCGTGCGCATCCGCCGGGTAGTGGATTTCCTCTACGAGGAACTGAAACGCTATTCGGCGGGCGCTGCCGCGAATTCGGCGCGCTGAGCGAGTCCGGCCATCAGCAACACGACGATCAGCAGCCCTGACATAGCGACGAAGATCGGGCCGAAGCTGGAGTGCTCGGCAACGAAGCCGATCGCTGATGGCGCCACCAGGATGCCTGAGTACCCCATGGTGGTGACGACGCTCATGCCGGTGCCCGACGACATGCCTTCCTGGTTGCCGCCGGCCGAGAAGATGATCGGCACCATGTTGGCGATGCCGAAGCCGCACAAGGCAAAGGCGGCGATCGCAAGCCAGGGCGAGGGCGACAGTCCGGCGATCAGCATGCCGGCGGCCGCGACAACCGCCGAGCCGCGCAGCGTCGCCACCGCGCCGAAGCGGTTGCGCACGCCGTCGCCGAAGAAGCGCATGATTGCCATGACACCGGAAAAGGCCGCGTATGCGAGGCCGGCGATGGCAAGGTCGGCGCCGAGTTCCTGCCTGAGATACAGCGCTGCCCAGTCGAGCACCGCGCCCTCGGAGATCATCGTCAGCAGGGCCATCAGGCCAACCAGATAGACCAGCGGGTTTGCCGGCAGCGTAAATTTGTGATGCCCCGCCGCCTGCGGCCTGCCCTCGCCGACCAGATGGCGAACCGCCACCGCGATTACCGCCAAGGCGAGTGCGGTGACCACCGCCGCATGAGCGAGATGGCCGAAAGTCTGGATGGCGAATCCGCCGAGGCCGCCGCCGGCGAATCCGCCGAGGCTCCAGAAGCCGTGCGACGACGACATGATGGCGCGGGAGAGCCGTCGTTCGACCACCACGGCATTGGCGTTCATGGCGACGTCCATGCCGCCGATCGAGCCACCAAAGATGAACATGGCGATGGCTGCCAGCGGCACGTTGGGTGCCAATGCCACGACCAGCAGGCCGAGGCTGCCGCAAAGGCCGAACCAGCGCAGCACGGTGCGCGAACCATGTCTGGAGATCAAATGACCGCACCAGGTCATGGCGGCGACGGCGCCCGCGCCGAACAGCAGGATCAGCAGGCCGAGCGTGAACTTCGAGATGTCGAGCCGGGCCAGGAACACCGGGATCTGCGGCGCCCAGCTGCCGGTCAGGAAGCCGTTGGCGAGGAAAATGGCCGCCACGGCCCATCGTCCACGAATGGCAGTCTGCATGGCGTTCGAAGCGTTCATAAGGCGAATCCGGTCAGAAAATGGCTTCGCGCGGCAAATTAGATCGATTCAATTTTCAGTCAAGCACTGTTTCGGGAAAGCATTTGGACCAAACGAGGCGATCGAGAGTGTCGACGGTTGACCTAGTGGTCCTTGGGTCGCCTTGCCTCGAATTCGGCCTTCTTGGCGTCCGAGGCCTCGGTCTGGTTGAGCGCCTGCCATTGCGCGTAAGGCATGCCGTAGACGATCTCGCGCGACTGGTCCTTGGTGAGATCGATGCCGTCGGCATTGGCCGCCTCGCGATACCAGTTCGACAGGCAGTTGCGGCAGAAGCCGGCGAGGTTCATCAGGTCGATGTTCTGCACGTCGTTGCGCTCGCGCAGATGCTCGACCAGCCGGCGAAAGGCGGCAGCCTCGAAATCGCGTTGCTGCTCGTCACTGAGTTCGGTCATGGTCACAGCCTCCGTCATAGCGGCCCGGTGCGGGAGCCGAATTGCTTGACCACATGTATATCGGGACGGCGGTCGATGGCGTCAACGATCGGCGCCAGGCGTTCGGCCCAGGCGAGCGCGCCCTTCTGGTCAGCGATCAGGTCCTGGCGGATCTCGATCAGCGCATGGGCGAAACCGTTGACGATGGCATGCTTGTACATGGTGTCGCCACGCAGCGCGCCGTCATAGGGCTCGTTGTCGCCGACGACGAGGTTTTTATCCTCTGCCAGCATGTCGATCAGCGGCCGTGCCACGCGGTCGTCGAGGTCCCACAGGATGCCGACATGCCAGGGACGCTGGATTCCTTGCATGGTTGGGGTGAAGGAATGCACGGAGAAGATGAAGGGCGCCTGGGCAGAGGCCTGCGCGACCGAGGCGATCATGGCGCCGACGGCGTCGTGATAGGGCCGGTAGAAGCGGTCGAGCCGTCTTTCGCGCTGCTCTGGAGCGATGGGGTAATTCCCGGGCACGACGGTGCCGTCATAGAGCTGGCGAATGAGCGTCGGATCGTCCTCGCCACGATTGGGATCGATCAGCAGCCGCGAAAAATTGGCGAGCACCGCCGGCACACCAAGCAGAGCGGCCAGTTCGCGCGTCACCGCCTCGACGCCGATGTCATAGGCTATGTGGCGGTCGAACTCCGCCAAGGGGAGGCCGAGGCTGCCATAGTCGTCGGGCAGGTCGCGGCGGGCATGATCGCCCAGGAGCACGATGCCTCGCTTGCGGTCGCCTTCGACAACATCGAAAGGCGCGAAAACTGTGGATCGGGTCATTGGTGGGAAATGGTCTGTTCGCTGGCTTCCGGGGAGGGTGCTATCGTCATTTCACGAAGACGACGCTTGCGCAATGCCGTTGTTTGGCCAAGGTTTCCCGGGAAATCTGGCAGGAGTCGGCGAATTGTGCGCCGGAGCCTTTCTAAATCGATTGGAATTGAACAAAACGGTGCGTTGACATGCGCCCGGACTTTTCCGAAAAGGGGCGCAGAGAGATGCTGATGTGGTTCTTGAGGGGTTTTCGGATGAGTTCCGCCGGCAGGCAGCGCATGCGCTCTGCCTTTGCCATGCCGCTCCTGAGCCTTGCCGTGGGCCTGTCGGCGGTGGCCATGGCCTCGCCGGCGCGCGCCGATTTCCGCGTCTGCAACGCCACGCAGAACCTGGTCGGCGTCGGTATCGGCTATCGCGCCAAGGCCGGCTGGATCACCGAGGGCTGGTGGCACATCGAGGGATCGAGCTGCAAGACGCTGATCGAAGGGCCGCTGTCATCAAGGTTTTACTATCTTTATGCAGAAGACGCCGAGCGCGGTGGACGCTGGGACGGCCCGATCAACATGTGCGTGGCTGAAAAAGAGTTCAAGATCGCCGGCGTAACCGACTGCGTCGCACGGGGCTTCCAGCGCGCCGGATTCCAGGAATATGACACGGGCGAACAGGCAAGCTGGATGGTCCAGCTGACCGATGAGTCCACAACGGGGGGCGCTCCAGCCGCCCCGGGAACAAACAGTCAATGAGACGTAGCCGCAAGGTCAAGATCCTAGCCACCATCGGTCCGGCCTCCTCGTCGGAGGAGATGCTGAAGAAACTGTTCGAAGCGGGCGCCGATGTGTTCCGCATCAATATGAGCCATACCGATCACGAACTGATGCGCACGCTGGTCGCGCGCATCCGCGCTGTCGAGGAAGCAGTCGGTCGGCCGATCGGCATCCTGGCCGATCTGCAGGGTCCCAAGCTGCGCGTCGGCAAGTTCGCCAATGGCAGGGAAGTGCTGACCGTCGGCCAGACCTTCACGCTCGACGACAATCCCGAGCCCGGCACGTCGACCAGGGTCTATCTGCCGCATCCGGAAATCCTGACCTCGGTCGAAGCCGGCCATCGCCTGCTGATCGACGACGGCAAGCTCGAGCTGAAGGCGGTGAGAAGCGACGGCAAGTCGATCGTCTGCACCGTCGTCGCCGGCACCACGATCTCCGACAAGAAAGGCGTCAGCCTGCCCGACACCGACCTGCCGGTCGGTGCGCTGACCGAAAAGGACCGCAAGGATCTCGATGCCGTGCTGGCGACAGGCGTCGACTGGGTCGCGCTGTCCTTCGTGCAGCGGCCGGAGGATCTGGCCGAGGCGCGCAAGATCGCACGCGGCCGGGCGCTGATCATGGCCAAGATCGAAAAGCCGCAGGCCGTAGCGCGGCTGGCCGAGATCATCGAACTGTCCGACGCGCTGATGGTCGCCCGCGGCGATCTCGGCGTCGAGATGCCGCTCGAGGCGGTGCCCGGCATCCAGAAGCAGATCACGCGCGCCGCACGCCGCGCCGGCAAGCCGGTGGTGGTTGCAACGCAGATGCTGGAATCGATGATCACTGCACCGGTGCCGACCCGCGCCGAGGTGTCCGATGTTTCGATCGCCGTCTTCGAAGGCGCCGATGCCATCATGCTGTCGGCGGAATCAGCAGCCGGCGCCTATCCGGTCGAGGCGGTGGCGATGATGAACCGTATCGCCACCAAGGTCGAAACCGATCCGACCTATGCCGGCATCATCAATGCCCAGCGCTCCGAGCCGGAAGCGACCGGCGCCGACGCCATTTCGCTGGCCGCGCGCGAGATCGCCGAAACGCTGAAGCTGTCGGCGATCATCACCTACACGGCATCCGGCACCACCGGCCTGCGCGCCGCCCGTGAGCGGCCGCAGGTGCCGATCATCGCCCTGTCGCCGATCCTCAACACGGCGCGACGGCTGTCGCTTTTGTGGGGCACGCATTGCGTCGTCTCACCCGATGCAATCGATCTTGACGACATGGTCGACCGCGCCTGCCGCATCGCCTTCGACGAAGGCTTCGGCAAGCCCGGCGACCGCGTCATCATCACCGCGGGTGTGCCGCTGAGGACGCCGGGCTCGACCAACATGCTGCGCATCGCTTATATCGGGTCGGACACGCAAGCCAGCCGCTAACCGTTAGGTCGGCGCCAGTTCGGCGTCCGGCACCTTGATGTCGGCGCATTTGCCGGCACCGAAGGCGTCGTTGGCAAGCCGTGCTTCCACCGCCTTCGTCATCGCCTGCAGGTCGATATCCTTGCCGGCAATTTTTCCGATCGCGCCGACGACGAGATCGGATGCGATCCAGTCCGGCTTGTGGCCAAGATTGTGCACCCAGACCAGTTCGGCACGGGGGATATCGCGCACGAGGCCGACCGAATGGATCGTGGCATAGACCACCTTGTCGCGGTCACCGGAGATGACAATTGTCGGCGCCTTGATCTCGCGGTAGTGCGGCGAGGCGTCGACCGCATAGCGGTAAAGCCCCGCGACATCGGTGGCGTTGGCGCGAAAGGCATTGGGCCTGAGCACCAGCGGAATCGAAACCTCGCCGGCATAGTTGTCCGGCACCTTGTTTGGCGCGAAGACGCAGATGGTGGCCTCTGCCATCTGCAGCGTTCCGGCCGGGTAGGTCAGCGTTTCGGAAAACAACCGGCCGACTACCGGCATGGTGGTCAGATTGTAATACCAAGAGGTTGCGCCGCCCGGCCAAGGATGGGTCGCCGGCGCGAGAAAGACCAGCCCGAGTGTCTTGTCTGGATGCTCGCGGCCGAAGGCCGATGTCACCACACCGCCGAAGGAATGGCCGACGATGACGGCTTTTTTCATGCCGAGACGGTCCATCAGCGCGGCAATGGTGTTGGCCTGCGTCGACGGGTCCTCGTTGTTGCCGGGGCCGCGCCCCGACCAGCCGTGGCCTGGCCGATCGAAGAACAGCATTTCGGCACGCCCTTCCAACAGCGGGCGCAGCGGCAGCATCTGGTCCCTGAGATTGGCGCTGGCGCCGTGGATGAAGACGATCGGCGGCAGGTCGGGATTGGCGGGCGCGGGAACATGGACATAGTGGATGGGGGCGCCGTTGATTTCGGCGAATTCGCCGATCGGCGGATTGCGGCGCTCGATCAGCCATGAGCCGACGCGGGTGACGCCGACAAGGCTGAAGACAAGCGCCATCAGGAAGGCGAGGACGGCGTAGATCAGGTTCATGGGAAGATATACGGGCGTGGAGGGGGATAAGTTCTGGAATAGGCAGTGTGTTCCGCACGCGATCTGCGCCTACTGCCTAATCCCTACTGTCTATTCCCTTAAATCCCTTCGCCGGCAAGCTCTTCCGAAATCGTGCCGACCTGATCCTGGGCGCTGCGCATCATCGGATAGATGGCCAGCACCTTCTGCCAGGCCTCGAGTGCCGATTGCTTGTGGCCGGTCAGCGCCATGATCTGCGCCAGACCGGACAGCGCACCGAAATGGCGCGGCTCGAGCTGCAGCGTATGGTCGATGTCGGACATCGACTTACCGTAGTTCTTCATCATGAAATGCACCGTGGCGCGCCGGTTCCAGCCTTCGGCATAGGTCGGCTGCAAGATCACCACCTGGTCGAGGAAATCGAGCGCGACGTCAAATTTCTGGCCTTCTACGGCCTTTTGCGACCATTGCATCATCAGATCGATCGAGGCGCTGCCGGATTGCGACCACTCATTCCAGATGTTGCCGGCAATGCGCTCGGCCGCCTTTTCGTTGCGCTCGCGTTTCAGGTCGCTGAACAACTGGTCGAGACGGGCTTGTTTTGTCGTTGCCACCGGCGGCGCGTCCTGGATGGCCGGCGGCACGACAGCATCATCCGCCCATGCCGCGCCACAAATGACGCCGGAAACGAGCAGAGATGTCAAAAATGCAAAAAGAACCCGCATCGCCGGACTCTAGTCCCGGGGGGCGGAACGTCAAACTGAATTTGGCGTGAAAAGGCCGGCAGACCGGCAACAAGCATCAATTGGGCGGAGGCAACGCGCCTCCGGCCCGAAAACTCAGCCCTGGCGTGCCTTGTAGCGCGGGGCGGTCTTGTTGATGATGTAGACGCGGCCCTTGCGGCGAACCAGCTGGTTGTCGCGGTGACGCGCCTTCAGCGCCTTGAGCGAATTCTTGATCTTCATGGTCTTGCCTGTCGGTGTGGACCCGCTTCGGGTCGAAATTTTAAGGCGCGCCAGAAGACGCGCCTTTGAACTGTGGGAGGCTCATAAACGAGGAGCCTTGTCCGTGTCAACCGCAAGCGCTCCATAGCGGATGTGAATCATCCCTATCATCAAATATCCGCCATGTCGGCCCTGCGGCATTGCGCGGCCTCGGACCGGCTGGGATGATGCGGCCGCCATGAAGTGATTTGGGGATGAATATGCGCCGAATGTTCCTGTTTGCCTGCCTTGCCCTGTCGGCGGGAGGCTCGGTTGCCCGCGCGCAGGAGTGCGACCGCAGCGACGACAGCCAGCAGATGATGAACATCTGCGCCGGCGAGGATTACCAGGCGGCCGACGCCAGGCTCAACAAGGCCTACCAGGACCTCATCAGCTCAGATGATGCCGACGGCAAGAGATTGCTGCAGGTGGCGCAACGCGCCTGGATCACTTTTCGCGATGCCGAGTGCGCGCATTCCACCGCTGCCAGTGAAGGCGGATCGATACATCCGATGGAAGTTTCGCAATGCCTGACCAGATTGACCAATGATCGCGTCAAGCAGCTCGCTGCCTCGGCCAATTGCGAGGAAGGCGATGCGAGTTGCGCCAGTCCCGACGAAGACGAGAGCGACGACATACAGTGAAGCGCGTTTCTCAGGTCAGCTGCGACGGCTAGAGCAGCTCATCGTTTCACGGAAACGCTGAACCGCTCTATCTCTTTGTTTGACGCAATTCCCCAGGGAAAGCGCTACGCGCTTTTCCCGGGAAAACCGCTTCACACTTTTCCTGGAATTGCTTTAATCCGAGTGAAATGACCCATCTTGCGGCCGGGGCGTGCCTCGGCCTTGCCGTAGAGATGCAGCATCAGATCGGGCTCGGCGAGAAGCTCCGGAACACGCAGCACATCGTCGCCGATCAGGTTCTCCATCACGCAATCGGAATGGCGGTCCGGGTGGCCGAGCGGCAGGCCGGCGACGGCGCGGATGTGCTGCTCGAACTGCGAAACGATGCAGGCTGCTTCCGTCCAATGGCCGGAATTGTGGACGCGCGGTGCGATTTCGTTGGCCAGCGGGGAGCCGTCGGCCAGCACGAAGAACTCGACGCCGATGACACCGACATAGTTCAGCGCCGACAAGATCTTCGATGTGGCCGTTCGCGCCGCTTGCGCCGTCTCGGGCATAATGGCGGCCGGCAGGATCGATGTGTGGAGAATGCCGTTGCGGTGGACATTCTCGGCCGGATCGTAGGCGACGACCGCGCCGTCCAGCCCACGCGCCGCGATCACCGAAATCTCGCGCTCGAACGGCACGAAGGACTCCAGGATCAACGGCACATTGCCCATCGCCTCGCAGGTGCCGGCAAAACCGCCGGCTTCCAAGTTGCGGAAGACGCGCTGGCCTTTGCCGTCATAGCCCATGCGGCGCGTCTTCAGGATGCCGCTGCCTTCGAACGCCTTCAGCGCCGCCGTCAGCTGGTCATCATCGTCGACGGCGTGGAAATCCGCGGTTGCAATGCCGATGCCGTTGAGGAATGTTTTTTCGCTCACCCGGTCTTGCGCCACTTCCAGCGCTCGCGCCGGCGGATAGATCGGGACCTTGGCGGCCAGCGCACTGGCCGCCGTGACTGGCACGTTCTCGAACTCGTAGGTGACGACGGAACTCGACGCTGCCAGTTCGGCAAGGGCCGCCGGGTCGTCATAGGCGGCCGTTATCTGCCGGTTGGCGACCTGTGCCGCCGGGCAGTCCGGCTGCGGCTCCAGCACCACCGTGCGATAGCCGAGGCGGGCGGCTGATATCGCCAGCATGCGGCCGAGCTGGCCGCCCCCAATGATGCCGATGGTCGATCCGGCGGGCAGGCTCACGGCGTATCCGTCGGTTCGGTCGCGACCTTGGCGGTCTGCGCGGCGCGCCAGGCATCCAGACGGACGGCAAGCTTGTCATCGTTCAGCGCCAGCACGGCAGCGGCCAGAAGGGCTGCGTTGGTCGCACCGGCCTTGCCGATGGCCAGCGTTCCCACGGGAATACCGGCCGGCATCTGGACGATGGACAGCAGCGAATCCTGCCCGGAAAGCGCCTTCGATTCGACCGGCACGCCGAACACCGGCAACGGCGTCATCGCTGCGGTCATGCCGGGCAGGTGCGCGGCGCCGCCGGCCCCGGCGATGATCACCTTGTAGCCGGCCGCCTTGGCGCCCTTGGCGAAATCATAGAGCCGGTCCGGTGTGCGATGCGCGGAGACGATCAGCCGCTTGTGCGGTATGCCGAGTGCTTCCAGCGTTTCGGCCGCATGGCGCATCGTCGCCCAGTCGGACTGGCTGCCCATGATGATGGCGACGTCGGCGCGTTGATCGTCCAAGTCTGTGTTCCCCGGCGACAAAGGCGCGCCTTAGCGGAATTCGCGCGAAGCCGCAAGGATAGGCGGCCGCCGCAGCGGTTTGGCAAGACGCAAACCAGCCAGTCAGATGCCGTCGCGCTCGGCCTCTGGCGTCGAGACCAGCAAGGCCGAAGCCGCGTTGGCGGCGGTGATGGCCGCCCGCACGGTCTCCCCACGGGCAAGCCCCGCGGCCAGCGCGCCGACGAATTCATCGCCTGCGCCATGCGTGCTGACGACCTTGATCGGGATGGCCGGCAGCGCAAAGGCATCGCCAGTCCGATCGCAACAGGCAACGCCCTCACCGCCAGCCGTGACGATCGCCACCCGATAGAGATCGGCCAGCAGCCGTGCGGCTTGCGCGGCCCCGTCAAGCGTTTCGACCACCGCCATGCCGGCCAGGAACTCCGCCTCGACGGCGTTGACGACGAGGATGTCGACCAGCGCGGTCAACTCGCCGGAGAGCTTGCGCGCGGGGGCTGCGTTGAGCACGACGCGCCCGCCCTGCGCCTTCACCGCGCGTGCGGCGGTAATGTTGGCGGCTTCCGGCACTTCGTTCTGCAACAAGAGCACCGCCGTTTGTGCCACCACTGCTGAAGCCGAGGCAATGTCGGCATCGTACAGCGTCAGATTACTGCCCGAGACGATCACCGCGCCATAGTCGCCGCCTGCGTCGAAGATCGCCACGCTAATGCCAGAGCCGACGCCGGGCGCCACCCGCACGAAGCGGCGGTCGACGCCAGCGCGATCGAGGTTGGCCAGCAGCGCCCGCCCGAAATCATCGTCGCCGACCGCGCCGATCATCGCCGCGCGGACGCCGGCCCGTGCCGCCGAGACGGCCTGGTTGCCCCCCTTGCCGCCGCATTTGGGATGCCAGGCATGGCCGGTCACCGTCTCGCCCTTGCGCGGGCGGTCTGGGGCATCGACCATGATGTCGTAATGCAGGCTGCCGAACACGGTGACCAGCGGCGATGTCCTCATGAGCCCCGGTCTTTTCGTTTCGATGTCACCGCCGACATGGTGCGGCCGAGATTGCGCTCCGCCGCCTGGTAGTCGCGCTGCGCCACCGCCACGAACAACGCGTCGAGGATGTTGAGCTGGGCAATGCGCGCCGCCGCATTCTCGCCCATCAGTGGCGAGCCCTGCGCGGTCGAGCACAACACGATGTCGGCGACCGCGGCCAGCGGTGAGTTGTCGTAGTTGGTGATGGCCAGCGTGCGGGCACCGTTCTTACGGGCCAGCTGGATGGCGTCAACGACGGCCGACGTGTTGCCCGAATGCGAGAAGCCGACGGCGATGTCGTCGCCGCCAAGCAGCGAGGCCGACATCAGCATCATGTGCGAATCGTCATAGACGGATGCGCGGATGCCGATGCGCAGGAATTTGTGCGAGACGTCGCGGGCGATCTGTGCCGAGCCGCCGACGCCATAGAAATCCCGGTTCTTCGCACGGTAGAGAAGATCGGCGGCGCGGTCGAAATCCTCGATGTCGAGGATCGCCAGTGTCTCCTCCAGTGCCTGGATGGAGGTGCGGAAAACCTTCTGTACGATCTCGGCGGAACTGTCGTCCGACGACAGCTCCTGATGCATCTCGGCGGTCGGCAGGCGGCTGTATTCATAGACAGCGGTGCGGAAGTCGCGATAGCCGGAGAAGCCTAGTTTCTTGGCGATCTTGACCACCATCGCCTCAGACACCCCAGCCTCCTGGGCGATCTGCTTCAGCGGAATGCTCTCGTCGAAGCCGCGCCGGCCGAAGACGGTTTCCACCACCTTCGCCTCCAGCGGGGTGAGATGCGGCATCATCATGCGGATGCGCGGTCCTACCGCTTTCAGGTCCAGCCCGCTCAAGGTCATCCACGCCCCCTCGTCACACGTCCGGCCCAAGCATGATTTCCTGGATGATGGCCTGCGACGTCACCGCATCCTGGCTGTCCATGGCGGCGGACAGGCGGTTGTCCTGCTCCAGCCGGTCGACGACGCGTAGCATGCGCTTGACGGTGGCGATGTTGACTTCGCACTCACGCACCGGATCGAGCCCGGTCATGTCCGGGAACGTGTCGAAATAGATGGCGCCGGCGTAGCCGTCCCGGCGGATCTGCTTGAGCAGCTCGATGGTCTGCAACGTATGCACCGCGCCGACCATCAGGCCGTCGTCGCGCCTGGCGTAGCCGTCGTTGAGGTGCACGCCGAGCAGCTTGCTGTGGCGCGCCACCAGGGCAGCGGCAAAGGCCGGCTGTTCGTCGGCATAGAGCACATGAGCGAAATCGAGCGTGACACCGAGATTGGCCAAGCCGACATCGCGGATCGCCAGCAACGTCGTCGCCGCATCCGGCATCAGGCTGTAGGAGCGCGGTTCGTTTGGTTTGTATTCAAGGCTGATCTGGCAATCCGGATCATGAGCTGCAACTTCACGAATCCCATCGATTTCGTGTTGCCAAAGCGTCGCGTAGTCGGCCTGGAAGGCGTAATCGAAGCCATCCTGGCCGAGCCACAGCGTCATCAGGCTGGCGCCTGCCTCGCGCGCGGCATCGATGCCGGCCTTGGTCAGGTCGATGGCTTCACGGCGCACCGCCGGATCCGGATTGGTGAAGGCGCCAAGCTTGAAGGCCGGATTGGAGTAGTAGCGCATGGCGAAGCCATTGATGGAAAGGCCAAGGTCGTTGAGCTTGCGGGCGATCTCGGCAGGCTTTTCACCGACATGGTCGGGGAAATTCAGATCAAGGTCGGTCAGCCCGGCAACCCTGGCGGCGCGCGCCGCCATCTGCAGCAGCGAGGGCTTGCCGACAAGGTCCGGCCATTCGGCCTGCGGCCGCGAGGCAAAGGAATTCAGGCGCGTGGCGAAACGATGGGCAGGCATGATCGATCCTTCAATAGTTATAACTTTACATCAGTACGAATGTTTGTAAAGTTATTGTTTTGAGAGGACGACGAGTCGCTGCCGGCTGCGGCGGCCGGGCAGAGCCGTGCAAAGGCGCGCTAAGAACCGGCGATTTCCTGGCTGACGTTGCAGGTTGGAGAAGCCTGTCAGCGCGGTGGGATCAGGAACGAGGCAGGGCAGTCTTCACACCGCCGCCTTGCGGAAGCGGGCGACGAAGTCGTCCAGTTCGGGCCGCTCCATGTCGGAGATCGCCCAGTAGGAGAAGGCGCCGTCGCTCCATTGTACCAGCGAGAAGCCGCTCGACGAGAGATCCTCGGGCTCAGTGGTGGTCCCGCCCTGTTGAGGTTCGGCGACCAGCGTGATCAGGTGCTCGCGATGGCGGTAGACCAGCGCCGGGACCGGTCGGCCTGATATCACCTCTACCCGGCCGCCGATGAGCGCGAAACCGTCCTGCGCAAGGTCGGGCGCCGGCGGCGACACGCCGATCCGGGCGTCGAGCCACGGCTTCACCGTATGGCGATCGGATGAGACGATATCGATTGGGCTCGCCGCAAGCAGGCTGCGGCGGTGGCCGCTGGCGACTCCAGCTGCGAAACTGTCGGACGTGTTGTCGACCATCACCCACTGCGTGGCTCCGCTGGCCAGTACCGCGCTGATCACGATGGACGCGGCAAGAGCGCGCCAGTCGAACGAGCCGAAGCGGCGCGCCCTTGGCAGGATCCGCGTCTGCGACGGACGTGTCTCTGTGGCTCGTCTCGAGGTTCCGTGAAGCTGGCCTACACCTATTTGATCCGGTTGCGGCGACAGCGTCCCCCGCTGCGGCCCGGCCGCTTCGTCCTGCGTCGGCACGTCTTGCGCCGGATGTGGCGTGGCTGTCGCACCAAGTGCCGCGATGCGTGCCTGAAAGACATCGCTGACATGGGGGCGTGGCAAGCGGCTGAGCGCACCCTGCAAGGCAATGATGCGGGCGTGTTCGGCGGCAAGCTGTGGGTCGGCGGCGATGCGCCGCTCCACCGCAAGTGCAGCCGCCGCGTCGAGTTCGCCATCAATGAGGGCATGGATCATCAGGCTAATGCCCTCGGGATCGTTGGGCAGTCCGTCGTCATGGTTGGTCATGGCGCTCTCCCCAGTTTGGACACAAGCAGGCTGCGGGCGCGGGCTAGCCGCGACATTACCGTGCCCATCGGTACCCCCAGCATGGCCGCTATCTCGCGGTAGCTGAGGCCGTTGATGTCGCGCAGCACCAGCGTCTCGCGAAACGGCTGCGGCAGTGCTGCGATCGCCACTTCGAGTGCCGCCGTATCGGCCCTGGCGATCAGGCTCGCTTCCGGTCCGTCTTCGTCGGGCAGGCTGGTGCCGTGCGCTGCCGCCATCTGGTCGAGATCGCCGAGGTCACCGACGGCGAGCATGCCGCGCGGCCGGTTGCGCGACATCCAGGTGTAGGCGGTGTTGCGCACGATGGTCAGCAGCCAGGCGCGGGCATTGCCACCGGCATAGCCTGATATGCCGGCATGCGCCTTCACGCAGGCCTCCTGCACCACATCCTCGGCGTCGGCGGCGTTGCCGGTCAGCCAGCGAGCCAGCGTAAGCGCATCACCGAGATGGGGCAGCACCACCTCGCCGAAGCGCTCGGCCAGGGCCTTCTCGCTCAAGTCAGCACCATGATCCAGCACTCCGGGCAGGGTCTGCCACGCTCCTTCAGGGGGCGACGGTGATTTTGCCCTGCATATGCGGGTGAAGCCCGCAGAAATAGGCAAAGTCGCCTGCTTTGGTGAAGGTGAATTCATAAGTGTCACCGGTGTCAAGCGCCTTGGAACGGAAGGAGGAATCGTTGGCAACGACCTGATGCGGGATGTCGTCGTCGTTTCTGAAGATCACGGTGGTGCCGGGCTTGACCCTCAGTTCGGGCGGGGTGAAGGCGAAGTTCTCGATTTTGACCATCGGCGCATCTGCCGCGCGCAGCGGCTGGCAGGTCGCCGTGGTCAAGGTGAAGGCGGTGAGGATCGCGGCCATGTGCCGGGCCGGAAGGCGTATGCAGAGCATGGTGATTTCCCTTGCTGTTCAGGCTCAAGCCAGCGTTGAATCGATGATGGCGAGATCCTGCCCGCCTTGCTTCACGGTGACGCTGCTGGTGCCGAGCAGGCCGCGCAGCTGTCCGGCCGGCACCGTCATCGGTCCTGGCGAGGCGGCGGTGCCCGGCGCCGGCTGCGGGAAGGCGGTCGAGCGCGCGGTGTGGAAGGTGACGTTACCTTCCACTTTCTGCATGATCTGGTGGATGTGGCCATTGAGCACCGTGACCGAGCCGAAACGCTTGAGCAGGCCGAGCGCCTGGGCCGCGTCGTCGGTGCCCCAGCCCCATTCGGGATAGACGGCCCATAGCGGGATGTGGGCGAAGACGACGATCGGCGTCGAGGCGCTGAGCGCTTTCAGATCGTCGGCCAGCCACGCCAGCTGTTCGGCGCCGAGATTGCCGAGCCCGCCGGCTTTGAGGTTAACGACATTGACCAGCGCCACGAAATGTACGCCGTTCTGGTCGAACGAATACCAGCCGGCGCCCCTGGTGCCCTTGCCGTAGCGGTCGAGATAGGCCTTGCCGTTGCCGTCGTCGATCAGATCGTGCTCGCCTGGCACATAATGCACGTCGAAGCCGGCGCCGCCGATGATCTCAGCGGCATTGTCGAACTGTGCGGGCTTGGACAGATGGGTGATGTCGCCGGTGTGGATCATGAAGGCCGGCTTTTGCGGCAGCGCCTGGATCTTTCCCATCGCTTCCTTCAGCGTGTCGATGGCGTGCGGGTTAGCCGCCTTGTCGAAGCCGATATGGCTGTCGGATATCTGCAGGAAGGTGAAGCCCGTGGCCATGGCTTCGGCAGCTTGTGCGGCGCCGAGCAGGTTGAGCGACACCGGTATGCCGCCTGAAATCGTCCACAGCACGCCGGTGCCGGCCCAGATCATGCACTCCAGCGCATGGCGGCGGCTGATGTGCCCGTTGTCGTCGTCGTGATGATGGGTCATGTCGATCTCCTCAACGCCAGGAGTGGCGTATGCTGAGGAGACCCGGGGCGGCGGCGGTTTATTCCCGGCTGGCGCGGATTCAGCCGTTCACGGTCGCGTGATGGCGTGTGCCGATCGTGACCGGCGCATTTTCAGGCAAGCCCGGTGTTTCAATCCGGCCAGCGCAAGGCGCCAGACGATTCCTTGCGGACTGGCTTCATGGCATCGGCGGGACGGTCCTTCGCGGTCAGTATGGAGCGCAGCCGTTCGGCGACGATCTCGGCCTCGCCGGGATGAAGATTGCAGGGGTCGAGGAAGAAATGCCCGCGCTCCGCCTCGTGGTTGCGCACGATGATCGGCGGCGAGCCGGCGGCGAGCTCCGAGGTGAGACCGGCTGCCGTGAACCGGCTTTCGGGCAATACAAAAATCTGCAACCGGTCCAGAGGATTGGCGGTCGGGTCGGGGATGATCTGCGCGACAATGCCCGGCAGGCCCTGCAATGTGTCCTTCCACAGGGTGAGTGCCGTCTCTTCGCGGCGGCGGATGCCGGCATGGTCGCGCTTTTCCCAGGCTTCCAGTGCGGCCATGGTGCCGGCAATGCTTTCCTTGCCGACCTTCATGGCGCGGGCGACGCCGCGGTTCTGCAGATAGGCGGCTCGAACCAGATCCTTGCGCCCGGTGACGATGCCGCTGGTCGGCCCGCTCAGGAATTTGTGGCCGCTGTAGATGACAATATCGGCGCCGCGCGCGAGGAAGCCGCGCAGGTCATATTCGGAAGCCGCGTCGACAATCACCGGGACGCCCCTGGCGTGGCAGATCTCGCAGAATTCCTCCAGCGACAGCATGCCATACTGCACGGTGTGGTGGGCGACGACATAGAGGCCCGCCGCCGTGCGGTCACGGATTGCGTCGCGCACGTGATAGTCCTGCGTCACGCTGACCGTGCCGGCCGGCACGACCTTGGCGCCCGCCAGCCGGACCGACTGGTCGATCGGGGCGCCATAGTTGACGATGTGGCCGAGCTGGACGATCACCTCCGACTTGAGGTCCTCGGTGTTGTCAGGCAGGCGTTCGATGGCGAGCAGGTTGGTTCCCGTCATCGCGCCAGCGATCGCCATGGTGATGCCGCTGGCGCAGCAAGCGGTGATGAAACCGGCCTCGCCGCCGGTGAGGCGTGCGACGATCGTGCTTGCGGCTCGCTGCAGATCGTCCATCTCCACCCATTGCGAGGCCATTTCCGCCATCGCGCTGATCGCTTCCGGGACGATGATCGATGCGCCGAGCGCCGTCATCGTGCCGGAGACATTGATGATCGGGCGAAGGCCGAGCCGTTCACGGATCGTGGTGTTGGAGCCGTTGGCGGAATAGGTTTTCATCTCTGCGATATCCCATTTTCTAAAAGGTCAGGCGGCGATCTCGACGACCGCCTCGATTTCGACGGTGATGTTTCCGGGCAAGGAACCGACGCCGATCGCCGAGCGGGCATGGCCGCCGATACTGTCGAACACATCGGCGAACAGGTCGGAACAGCCATTGACCACCTTCGGGTGGTCGCTGAAGGTCGGTGTCGCATTGACGAAGCCGAGCAGCTTGACGATGCGCACGATACGGCCAAGGTCGCCAGTGGCTGCGTGCATGACGGCGAGCAGATTGAGGCCGGTGAGGCGGGCATGGCCATAGGCCTCTTCGACGGTGACGTCGTCTCCCACCTTGCCGGTGAACAGCGTGCCGTCGGTCCGCAGCGGCCCCTGGCCGGACAGGAAGATCAACCGGCCGCTTTCGGCATGGGTGACGAAGTTGGCGATCGGGGTCGGCGGCTCGGGCAGCGTCAAGCCCAACTCGGCGAGCCGGATATAAGGCGTCATCAAAAAAGGCTCCTTGCGACAGCGTTCGCTGTCCCGTTCTAGAAATGCGAGGCGCGGAAGCGTGCCAGGAAGGTGCGCAGGCGCTCGTTGTCGGTGTCCGCCGCCAGGATTTCGGCGGGTGGACCCGCCGCGCTGACGCCGCCATCGGCCATGAAGATGATGCGGCTCGATGCATCGCGGGCAAAGGCCATTTCGTGCGTGACCATCACCATCGTCATGCCGTCCTCGGCCAGGCTGCGCACAACCTCGAGCACCTCGCCGACCAGTTCCGGGTCGAGCGCGGAGGTTATCTCGTCGAGAAGCAGGATCTTGGGCCCCATGGCCACGGCACGGGCAATGCCGACACGCTGCTGCTGGCCGCCGGACAGCTCGGCGGGCAGGCTGTCGGCCTTGTGGGCGAGACCGACCCGGCCGAGCCAGTGCTCGGCGATGGTGCGGGCCTCCGCACGGCTCTTGCCGCGCACCTTGGTGAGACCAAGCATGATGTTGCCGGCGGCTGTCAGGTGCGGAAAGAGGTTGAAGCTCTGGAACACCATGCCGGTTTCGGCGCGCATCGCGGCGAGGTCGCGTTCGCTACGGCGCTGGCGGGCTCCGGTTTCGCGAAAGCCGACCTCCTTGCCGTCGATGCGGATCGAGCCGCTGTCGTAGCTTTCGAGGAAGTTGACGCAACGCAGCAGCGTGGTCTTGCCGCTGCCGGAGGGGCCGATGACCGTCACCACTTCACCACGCGCCACCTGCAGGCTGACCGAACGCAGGACCTGGACGGTTCCAAAGGATTTGGAAACATCGGTGACATCGAGAAGGGCCGGGACGGTGGTCGAGCTGGTGGACATCTTGCTATTCCCGGATAAAGGAGAAACGCCGCTCGAGCCGCCGGCTGGCCAGCGAAAGCGCGTAGTTGACCGCGAAGTAGATGAGCGCGCCGAGAACATAGAGCGGCATGGCTTCGTAGGTGCGGCCGATGACCTGGTTGATGGCCTGCATCAGATCGGTGATGCCGAGCAGCGACACCAGCGCGCTGCCCTTGACCGCGTCGGTGACACCGTTGATCCAGGGCGGCAGGAAGCGCCTGAACGCTTGCGGGAAGATGACGTAGGCGAGCCGCTGGCGAAAGGTCAGTCCGATCGCCATTGCCGCCTCGGATTGCCCCCTCGGGATGGAGCCGACCGCACCCCTGAGGTATTCGACGACCTGCGCCGTCTTGAACAGGGTGAGCGCCAGCACGGCTGCCCAGAAGGATGGCAGATGAAGCCCGACGGCCGGCAGGCCGTAATAGACAAAGAAGATGAGCACCAGGATAGGGATGCCGCGGATGGTGTCGCTGAAGATGCGCACGGCCCATTGCAACGGTACAGGGCCATAGACGAGGCCGACGCCCATGATCACGCCGGCAATCAGGGAAAACACCACGACCAGCAGGGATACCCACAGTGTCAGGGCAAAGCCCTGGGCGAGGAAAGGCAAGGCATAGGCGATCTGGATGAGCATGTCAGCGCGCCGCCCTGAACCGGCGCTCGACAAGCCGAAGCGCAAAAAGCATGATGTAGCCGGTCACCAGATACATCGCGGTGACCACGAGATAGACCTCGACGATGCGGAAGGTGTTGAAGTTGATCCACTGGGCGCCGTAGGTCAGTTCCGGCACCGAGATGACCGACGCGACGGACGTATCCTTGAACAGCGATATGAAGGTATTGGACAGTGCCGGCAGCGTGATGCGCAGCATGGTCGGCAGGCGCACATTGAGCAGCCTTTGCCATGGAGTCAGGCCGATTGCCTTGCCGGCATCCAGCTGTCCGCGCGGGACGGCTTCGAGCCCGGAGCGGAACACCTCGACCAGATAGGCGCCGCTGTAGAGCGACAGCGTGACGACAAACGAGGTCGGCGCGCTGTAGGCGATATCGACCACCGTCGGCAGGCCGTAGAAGACGAGGTAGACGAGCAGGATCAGCGGCACGTTGCGGATGAATTCGACATAGGCGGCGATGATGGTGCGCACGATGCGCCCGGCAGACACGTACCAGACCGCCAGAACCAGGCCGATGACGATGCCGATGGCGATCGATATGACGGCGAGCTCGAGACTGAGCAGCAGGCCGCCCCACAGCTTGTCGAAGTGCCGCCAGATCAGGTTGAAATTGAGGGCATAGCCCATGCGTCCGCCTCAGTGCCGCAGGCTTTAGAGCAGTTCACCGTTTCACGGAAACGGCAAACCGCTCTAACTCTTTGTTTTGACGCAATTCCGGACGGAAAACCGTTTCACACTTTTCCTGGAATTGCTCTAGGGAGGCGGAAGGGCGCTGGATACGCCCTTCCCCCCGATGCAGATCAAATGGTCGGGAAGCCGGGATGGCGCGCCGGCGGCTCCTGTCCGAAATAGTCCTTGAAGGCGGCATCGTAGAGTGCGTTTTCGTGACCGAACATGGCGATGGTGAAGGTCGCGTTGACGAAGGCCAGCCAGTCGAGGTCACCTTGCCGCAGTGCCGCGCCATAAAGCATGCTCAGCCAGCTCTTGCCGGCGTCGAAATATTTGTCCGGATTGCGCGAGGCGAGCCAACGCACCGTGGACAGATCGACGGCAGCGGCATCGACGCGTTTCGATTCCAGCGCCTGCAGCACGTTGGCCTGGGTATCAATCTGCATGACCTGGCACTCGGGCAGGACCGAATGCACCTGCGCCTCGGCATCGACATTCTGCAGGATGGAGATACGTGTCGCCGCGCCACCGGCAAGCAGCTTGTCGAAGGTCTTGTTCTCGGCGGTCGGAAGGCTCAGCAGGGCGACGCCCTCGACATAGTAAGGCCGGGAAAAATTGACCAGCTGCGAGCGCTGGGCGCTCATCGTCATGAACTGGATGGTGATGTCGACCTTGTTGGTGGTCACGTTGGGAATGCGCTGAGCCGGATCCTGCATGACGAATTCGACCTTGGTCGGATCGTCGAAAAGGCCCTTGGCGAGAATGCGTCCCATGGTGATGTCCATGCCGACGAGTTCGCCGGCATCGTTCTCGAAGTGCCAGGGCGCGTTGGTGCTGCCGGTGCCGACGATCAGCTTGCCGCGATCGAGCACGGTGCGCAGCAGGCTGTCGGGTGCTGCCTGGGCAGCGGCCTTCTGGGCATCGATGGTTGCCAGCACGCCAGCCGTGGCCAGCCCTGCCATTCCCAATTTCAGAAAATCACGTCTTCCGGATGTGTCGTTCACGGCGACCTCCTTTCGTGTTGTGTTCCCCTTGTGCACAGGCAGGACACGCGTCGGTGATTTTGTCTCTTACAAGAGACGAGTGTATCCTGTACAAGACAGATATTAACACCGGGAATCGACAATGCAAGATGGCAATGCCTCGGCAGTTTCAGCCGGCGAGAAGATTTCGGGCTCCCGTGAAAAAGGGCTCAACCGGGTGCTCGAGATTCTGGAGTTTCTTCACACGACCCAGCGGGCGATCGGCATTGGCGACCTTGCCAAGGGCGTGAACGCGCCCCGCTCGACGACCTACACGCTGGTGCGGTCGCTGGTCGATGCGGGACTGCTGGAAATGGAAAGCGACGGCAATCGCGTCTATTTCGGCAAGAAACTCTATCTCTATGGAATGGACTATGTGCGAGGCAACGACCTCTTGAGGCGGGGGCGTCAGGAGGTCGACAATCTGTCGCGCGAGACCGGCGAGACTTCCGAACTGTGCATGCTGCAAAGCGGGCGCTATACGATCGTCCACGCGAGTCCCGGCACCAGGCCGTTCCGCATCAGTTCCGCCACCGGCTTGCAGATACCGCTGCCCTGGACGGCCTCGGGGCGGCTGCTTCTGGCGGGGCTGGAGAAGGCTGAGATCGAAGGCATGGTGTCGGACGACGATCTGGTGCTGCCCGACGGGCGCAAACTGCGGCTCGACGATTTCGTCGCCGACATCGCAAAAGCGCAGGTCACCGGCTATTGCGTCACCTCGGGCCTTGTCGATGCCTATACGAAATGCCTTGCCGCGCCGGTCCTTTCAGCGCCGGGCAAGGTCGAAGCGACGATGTGCCTGGTGGTTCCCATCGATACGTCCGAGGAGCGGACCGGCGAACTCATCGGCCTGCTGCGTGATCGTGCCGCGAGGCTTTCGATCGCGGCCTAGGCGCGCCAACGATCGAATGCTGGTTCAGGCAATGATGTCGGGAATGATCTTGTCTTCCAGCGCCATCAGCCGGTCCTTGAGGAACAGCTTTTTCTTCTTCATGCGCTGGATCTGCAGCGGATCGCAGCCCATGGCGATCATCGCGTTGATGGCCGCATCGAAATCCGCGTGCTCCTGCTTCAGCCGGGAATATTCGAGGCGGATATCAGCCTGTTCCTGATCGGACATTATCTACCGTCTGCACGTCTGCGGCGCCCAAAAATGGGCCTGATTGGGCGGGGCCGGCGGGATTTTGCAACCGGCGCGCAGCCCATATCACATTTCACATTGTCGTGGAATGCTACCACGGATCATTCGACATCGTTGCCGGAAGGTGGCACACTGTCACCGTGCCGTCACAGAAAGCGAACCTGCGGTGGACGCGCCGTGACGGCTGCAATCGAGGAAACCATGAAAGGGAGAACCAATCATGTCTCTTGCATCCCATCTTGATGAGTTGCAGCGGAAACACGGCGACATCGAACGTGAAATCGATGACGCGATGAACCATCCATCGGTCGACGACCTCGAAATCGTGAATCTCAAGCGACGCAAGCTGGCACTCAAGGATGCGATTGAAAAACTAAGAGGGAAACCGACCACGCATTGATGCCCTGCTGACCTAGCCGCTTGCGATCCGCGGCCTCTTTTCCCGGCGGTGCCTGCCGCCGGCATGGTGGTTTTTGATTTCCAGCATCGGGCATCAGCCTAAGCTGGACTCCCACAGGGCTAATTTCAGCTTCGGCCGTCGCCCGTTTTCGCCAGATCATCGATTGTTTCTGGCCTCTGGCGGCGGGCCGATTCCGGCCAGTGGCGACCTGTCGCCATTGACAAGCCATCTTTGCTCCTCCACCTCATGCCCGGACTTTAGCGCATCGGCCCGGAGCGCACTTTGTGCGTTCAAGTGGACGCATGGCGCTCCAGAGACAAAAGGCTGCCGGCATGACCGGATATTTTTCCTCTCCTTTTCCCCGCCGCACCTCGGTTGGCGTCGATGTCGGCGGCGTGGTCGTCGGCGGCGGCGCGCCCGTTGTCGTGCAGTCGATGACCAACACCGACACGGCCGATGTCGACCAGACTGTTGCGCAAGTCGCAGCACTCCACCGGGCCGGCTCCGAGATCGTGCGCATCACCGTCGATCGCGACGAGAGTGCCGCCGCCGTGCCACGCATTCATGAGCGGCTTCAGCGGCTTGGCATCAACGTACCGCTGGTCGGCGATTTCCACTATATCGGCCACAAGCTTTTGGCCGATCATCCGGCCTGTGCCGAGGCGCTGGCCAAATATCGCATCAATCCGGGCAATGTCGGCTTCAAGGACAAGAAAGACCGGCAGTTCGCCGCGATCGTCGAGATGGCGATCAAACACGACAAGCCGGTGCGCATCGGCGTCAACTGGGGCTCGCTCGACCAGGAGCTTTTGACCCGGTTGATGGACGACAACCAGGACAAGGGTTTTCCGCTGACCGCGCAAGAGGTGACGCGCGAGGCGATCGTGCAGTCGGCGATCCTGTCGGCCGAGATGGCGGAAGAGATCGGGCTTGGCCGCGAGAAAATCATCCTGTCGGCCAAAGTCAGCGGCGTGCAGGATCTGATCGCCGTCTATACCGAGCTTGCCACCCGCTCCAACCATGCGCTGCATCTTGGCCTCACCGAGGCCGGCATGGGCTCGAAAGGCATCGTTGCTTCTTCGGCTGCCATGGGCATCCTGCTACAGCAAGGGATTGGCGACACCATTCGCATCTCGCTGACGCCGGAGCCGAATGGCGACCGCACACGTGAGGTGCAGGTGTCGCAGGAATTGCTGCAGACCATGGGGTTCAGGCAGTTCGTGCCGATCGTCGCCGCCTGTCCCGGCTGCGGCCGCACCACCTCCACCGTCTTCCAGGAGCTGGCCCAGAACATCCAGGCCGATCTCAGGAAGAACATGCCGGTGTGGCGCGAAAAATATCCCGGCGTCGAGAACCTCAAGGTCGCGGTGATGGGTTGCATCGTCAACGGCCCGGGCGAGTCCAAGCATGCCGACATCGGCATTTCGCTGCCCGGCACCGGCGAGACGCCGACGGCGCCTGTCTTCGTCGACGGCAAGAAGGCGGCGACTCTGCGCGGGCCGTCGATCGCGGCGGATTTCGAGAAAATGGTCGCCGACTATATCGAGCAACGGTTTGGTCGCGGCAAGGCCGCGGCGGAGTAGGCGCGATGCAGCGTTTCCTCAGGGCGACGCTCGTTTTGCTTTGCGCCCTGGTCTGCTCGACAGCTGTTCAAGCCGATCCGCCGCAATCCGCCAAACAGCGGCTGATTGACAAGGTTTGCGCCCTGATCAAGGCCCATGCCGACCAGAACGGCCTGCCCAGGGATTTCTTCGCCCGGCTGATCTGGAAGGAGAGCCGTTTCGATCCCAACGCTGTTAGTCCGGTCGGCGCCGAAGGCATCGCCCAGTTCATGCCGGGCACCGCCAAGATGCGCGGGCTCACCAATTCCTTCGACATCAACCAGGCGATCCCGGCGTCGGCAAAGTATCTCGCCGAAATGAAAACCGGCTATGGCAATCTCGGCCTGGCGGCGGCGGCCTACAATGCTGGTGAGAGCCGGGTGTCGCGCTGGCTCAGCTCCGGCGGCTTCCTGCCGATGGAAACCGAAAGCTATGTCTTCGACATCATGGGCGAGCCGGCCGACAAGTTCACCGACCGGGCCTATGCCGGAAAGATCGAGCCGCTCGACGTAAAGACGGATTTTGCCGTCGCCTGCCGCAGGCTGCCGGTGATCATGTCGCGGACCGTGGCGATGGCCTCGATCAACATAAAGCCGTGGGGCATCCAGGTGGCCGGCAATTTTCGCCGCAGTGCCGCGATCAACCAGTGGCTCAGGGTAAGGAGCCGGTTCCCGGCCCTGCTCAACGGGCACGATCCGGTGGTCAGCCGGGTGCGCACGCCAATCGGCCGGCGCGGCATCTACGCGGTCAGAATCGGGGTCGACGACCGTGCCGCCGCCAATGTCATCTGCCAGAAATTGCAAAGCATCGGCGGGGCGTGCGTGGTGGTGCGCAACCGGTAATTTGACCCCTGCCGGCACGATGTTTTGTCTGAGAGAGGCGTCTGAAGGTGAAAGCCAGGATCATTTTGCTCAACGGTGTCGGCAGTGCCGGCAAGAGCTCGATCGCCAAGGCGTTGCAGACAATCACCGCCGAGCCCTTCCTGCATGTCCAGATGGACACTTTCATCGCGATGCTGCCCGACGCCATGCAGGACCATGCGGATGGTTTTTCCTATGAAACCATCCAACGGGACGGCAAGCCTTCGGTCGTGATCAGGACCGGACCGGTTGGGGCGCGAACCCTGCGCGCC
Source organism: Mesorhizobium sp. Root102 (assembly GCF_001425625.1). Lineage (GTDB taxonomy): Bacteria > Pseudomonadota > Alphaproteobacteria > Rhizobiales > Rhizobiaceae > Mesorhizobium. The sequence continues at coordinate 608,964 of NZ_LMCP01000012.1, forward strand.
ATGCGCCACGCCATCGCCGCGATGGCCGGGCACGGCAACAACCTCATCGTCGACGACGTGCTTTGCAATGGCGAACTGCCGGACTATCTCGAACTGCTATCGGCCTTCGATCTCCATGTCGTTGGTGTCCGGGCGCCGCTGGAAGTGTTGGAAGCGCGTGAGGCCCTGCGGGGCGACCGAATGCCAGGGCTGGCGCGCTGGCAATATGAACGCGTGCACGAGAACATGGACTACGACCTCGAAGTCGACACCAGCGTCCTCACGCCACTCGAATGCGCCTGTCGCATCCAGCAAAGATTTCAGCTATAGCGGCGGCCATCTTTACCAGGGGCGACAGCGCTGCCTTTGACGAGCAGCATGGGCCGCGACATGTTCGATGGATACATTGTCTGCGGCACGCCGCGGACCGGAAGCACTTTGCTGTGCAAGCTTCTGGAGTCCACGAAGACGGCCGGCACGCCCCACTCATTCTATCGGCGGCAGGACGTGTCGGAGTGGGCCGAAGAGTGGAAGCTGCCTGATCGCGACACGATGAGCGAGCTCGACTTCAATGTCGCCTATCTCAACGCGGCGATCGCTGCCGGCAAGGGTGGGACCGGCCTCTTCGGCCTTCGCTTGATGCGCGAAAATCTGGATGAGCTCTCGGCAATCCTCGACCAGATTTTCCCAGAACTGCCATCCGACAGAGCGCGTCTTGAAAAGGCCTTTGGCCGTATTGTCTACATACATCTCTCCCGGGAGGACAAGCTTGCGCAGGCTGTCTCTTTGATCAAAGCCGAGCAGACCGGTCTTTGGCATATCGCTCCCGACGGCACCGAGATCGAAAGGGCCGCGCCGCCGAAAGCGCCCCAATATGATTTTAAGCGGATCAGGCGTGAGGTGACGGAACTCGAGACCTATGATGCAGCCTGGAACATTTGGTTCACTGAGCAAGGCATATCCCCGCTGCGGGTCGGCTATGAGCGTCTTGCCGCGAACCCGGCCGCGACGTTGCTAGGCATCTGCGAAGCCCTGGGGGTCCGAGCACCTGACGCCGGGGATGTAAGCCCCGGCGTTGCAAAGCTCTCCGACGACACGAGCCTCGACTGGATGCGCCGCTATCTTCTGGACGCATCCGTCTGACGCATCCGCGGATGCAGGCTAGGCGGTCTTGGCCACCACCGTCTCGCTGAGCCAAGTGCCGATCTTGGTGCCGAGGCGGTCGGGCGAAACGGGCTTCGGCAGATAGTCGTCCATGCCCGATTCGATGCACTTGTCGCGATCGCCCTTCAGCGCATGCGCGGTGACGCCGATGATCGGTATGTGCGCGCCCGTCGAGGTCTCCATGGCCCGGATCGCGCGGGTCGCTTCGTAGCCATTCATCTCCGGCATCGAGACATCCATCAGGATCAGCTTGGGGCGCAGCGCCCGATACATCTCGACCGCCGTGCGGCCATTGCCGGCGATGCGATAGCTGAGTCCCAGCCCATTGAGGATCTGACCGAACACCAGTTGGTTCACGTCATTGTCCTCGGCAATGAGGATGTCGATCGGTCCGTTCGGCGTGGTTGCCGATTCCGGCACTGTCGTGGCCGGCATCGCCGGGCCGCGGATGACGGTAAAGGCAGGTGGTGCTGCCGGGGGAGCCTGCACGATCGGCTCGCGGACGAACTGCGCCTTGCCGACCTGCGAACGGGCTTTCTGCACAACCGAAATGACGGTGCCGAGCAGGACGGCGGAGCGCGCCGGCTTGGTCAGGTGCGCGGCAATGCCGAAGTCGATGATCATCTTACCGAAATCGACCTGGTCGACGGAGGTCAGCAACACCACCGGGATGGAGGACAGCCGGCTGTCGGAAGCAATAGCTCTGGCGACGTCGGCGCCGTTCATGCCCGGCATCTGGTAGTCGAGGATGATGCAGTCGACGGCGGCGCCCAGCTGAAAGGCGCGGTCGAGGAAGGCCAGGCCCACGGCGCCGCTTTCGGCGGCGGCACAATCGAAGCTCCAGCTCCTGAGCTGCTCGAGCAGGATTTCGCGGTTGACCGGATTGTCGTCGATGACCAGCACGCGCGCGCCGGTGACGTCGACCGGCACGATCTCGTCACGCGCCGCGGCATGATGCGCGGGCAGCGGCACGGCGAACCAGAACACGGAACCGCGGCCGATCTCGCTTTCGACGCCGATCTTGCCTGCCATGAGGTCGACGAGACGCGCGGCGATGGCGAGGCCCAGCCCCGTGCCCTCATGGCGGCGGGTGGACGAGCCGTCGACCTGCGCGAATTTCTCGAACACGTTCTGCAGTTTCTCGGCCGGTATGCCGATGCCGGTGTCTTCGACGCGAACCTTGAGCTGGACCACGTCGTTGACGATCTCGCCGCCGACATCGATCAGCACATGACCCTTTTCGGTGAACTTCACCGCGTTGCCGAGGAGGTTGGTGATGATCTGCCGGAACCGGCCGGCGTCGCCGACGACATGGGCCGGCAGGCGCGGGTCGACGCGCACGATCAGTTCGAGGTTCTTTTCGGCGACGCGCGCCGAGACCAGCGTCGCCACATCCTCGACCGCCTCGGAAAGGCGGAAGGGAGCGGGGTCGAGGGTGAGCTGGCCGGCATTGATCTTCGAGAAATCGAGGATGTCGTTGATGATGGTGAGCAGCGCATTGCCGGATTTGACGATGACGTCGGTGAAGGTCTTCTGGCGCGCCGTCAAATCGGTCTTGGCCAGCAGTTCGGCCATGCCGAGCACGCCATTCATCGGCGTACGGATTTCGTGGCTCATATTGGCCAGGAATTCCGATTTGGCGCGGTCGGCGGCCTCGGCCTTGAACAGGGATTCGGCGGATTCGGCAAAGGCGCGGCGGATCGCCACTTCCATCGGGCGGAAGATCCAGAAGGCGACGATGGCAAGGGCTGCGAACAGGATGCCGCTCGCCCACAACAACAGCCTGTCGCTGGAGGCATCGGCCAGGTGACGCTCATCGTCCATGGCGGTGCGGACGCGGACCAGCATGGGTTGGGCAAACAGGTCGTTCTGGTTGCGGATCTCGCGATAGCTCCATTCGTCGACCTTCTGCGCCATCGACATCAGGTTGAAGTTGCGCACCATGTCGCGCGGCGACCAGAACAGGTCGCCGTTGACGGAAGCGGATTGGAGCTCGTTGACGGTCTTGGTCGACAGGCGCGGCTTGATCGCCGCAAGCTGGGCGGTCAGCGTCTCGATCTCGCCGGTCAGGCGTTCCGAATGGCCGCGCGCCGATGTGGTCAGCGCATCGCGTGTCTCCGCCCGCCAGGCTGTGCCGGTCGTCTCGGCAAAGCTGGTCGCGTTGCGCAGATCGCGGGTGAAGACGACGAGGTTGCTGCTCAGCGCATCGATGTCACGGCGAAAGGAATTGACACGATCGAGCGCAATCACGATGCCTGCGGAAGCCAACGCGAAGATCAGCAAACCTGAAATATAGCGAATCCGGACTGACCGGATGAAGGACGAATATTCCGGCATGCGCAACCCCAACACATACGCATCATTTTAATGGTCGGGATTACGCTTCATTTACATTAAAATTTCGTGTGGATAGGCCAACCATACGAATCTCTGGATGGATGACAGCTTTTTGACCCTGACAATCCTTTCGCAAGGAAAGCGTGGCGTCTGAACGAATTCAGACGACCCGCTTTAGTCTCTGTTCCCAAGGCCGCCATTCTCCCCAAACCGAGGTCACTCTGGCGACATGCATCAGGCCGCCGCCACGACGAGGGCGCGGATGCGGCCACTCACCGGGCCTTCCCCGAACCGCTTCCCCATGGCATTCGCCACGTATCGCGTCGCCTCTTCCAGCGAGCCGCCGCGCGCCTCGATCTCGGCACGCAGGGGTGTGCCCTGGCAATAGGCCGCGGCCGCATCATAAGGCGACGGAGCGGCACTCACGGCATCCAGAGGCTCTATGGCGACGTCGTGGAATCCGGCCGCACGCAGGTCGGCGCGGATGGCGTCGGCATTGTGGTAGCCGTGCGGTGTCCTCGCCATGAAGCGCGGTGGATCGGCGGGAAAGAAATGGCCGAGCGCCCGCGTCGCTTCCTCGGCGAACTCGTTCTCTTCGATGGCACTCCAGACGTTGAACAGGAAATGCCCGCCCGGCCGCATCACCCGCCGGGCTTGCCAGTAGGCTCCCACCCGATCGGGGAAGAACATCGCGCCAAATTGGCAGACCACGGCATCAAACCGTGCGTCCTCGAAGGGCAGCGCCTGGGCGTCGGCCTGCTGCCAGACGATACGAGGATCGTCCGTCATCCGCGTGCGCGCGTGGTCGAGCATGGGCTGGTTGAGGTCGGTAGCCACGATGCGTGTTTGCGCCGGCAGCCTCGCTGCGAGCGCACGTGTCACCACACCGGTGCCCGCCGCCACTTCGAGCACCGACTGCGGCCCGAGCTTCGACACCCGCTCCGCCAGGTCCCGCGCATATGGCTCGAAGATCAGCGGCACCATCGCCCGGTCGTAGACCTCGGCAATGGAACCGCTGAACAGCTTGTCGGTGGTCGACATGGCATCCCTCCAACTCTGTCCGCACCGCGTGGTTGCCGTGCGGATGGCAAAGCGATGTCGATCCTCTGCTTCGGCAGGCTTCCGTTCAAGTTCAATCTCTGAACCGGCCGCCGAGGACGAGCGAGCTTTGATCAACTCGATGTCTTGGTTGGCCCCAACCTCAGCTGTTACGCGCCGCCACGAATGTCGCCGCGTCCTTCAGCAACTGGGCGTCGTCGCCATAGGGCTCGAGCAGTGCATGCGCCTGTTCGACGAGGCCGTGCAGCTGGCTGCGCGCCCAATTCGCGCCATGCAGCGCGACCAGCGTCGCCTTGCCCGCGGCAGCGTCCTTGCCCGTCGCCTTGCCCATCTGGCTGGCATCGGCGGTCAGGTCGAGCAGGTCGTCGGCAAGCTGGAAGGCAAGGCCGATCGCGGAACCGAATTCGGCCAGCCGCTCGCGATCCTCAGCGGCAGCGCCGGCGATAAGGGCGCCGGCCTCGCAAGCGAAACGGATGAGCGCGCCGGTCTTCATCGCCTGCAGCCGGATGATGCCGGCCTCGTCCGGTGGCGCCTGTTCGGCTTCGAGGTCGAGCTTCTGGCCGCCGACCATGCCGCCCGCCCCGGCCGCGCGGGCAAGCGCCAGCACCAATGCTGCCCGCCGCTCTGCCGGCAGGGTGGTCGCCTCGCCGGCGATGATGTCGAAGGCAAGCGTCAGCAAGGCATCGCCGGCCAGGATGGCGGTCGCCACGTCGAAGGCCTTGTGCACGGTCGGCTGGCCACGGCGCAGATCATCGTCGTCCATGGCCGGCAGATCGTCGTGGATCAGCGAATAGCAATGCACACATTCAAGCGCTGCCGCGACGCGCAGCGCCGCCTCGCCGTCGGCGGAAAAAAGTGCGGCACTTTCCATGACCAGGAAGGGGCGCAGGCGCTTGCCGCCGTTCAAGACGCCGTGGCGCATCGCCGCCATCAGCCGACCGGGCCGGGCGATCTCGCCCGAAAGCGCGCGGTCGTCGAGCAGCCGGCGCAGCAGCACCTCGACGGCGGCAGCGCGTCGGATGAGCGCCATTTCGAACGCCATTTCGTCGTCATTCGTCATGGCCGGGACCGGTAGCCGACACTCAGACGTTGCGCAAGAAGGCAAGCGCCATTATGCCGGAGCAGTAAGAGCCCGTTTGGAAACTCTACTCCTGCGGTCATCTGAAGGCGTTTTCTGCGCTTCCGGTGCTCACGTACTCGAATGTACGCTCCGCTCCGGTTCTCGAAAACACCGTCATATGACTCACAGGAGCGAGTTTCAAAACGAGCTCTCTGGCACGGGTTGGGCGGCTTGGCGGAACCGATCGTCGATCATGAAACCGAAAAGCTGGACATGGCGACGAGATCGCGAGGCGTAAACCGCCGTGGTCTCAAGCGCTGGGTCCGGCGCGGCATCGTCGTGGCCGCGGTGCTGGCTTTGATTCCGGTCGTGCTGACGTTCCTCTATCTGCCATCCTTCGTGCATCCGGTCTCGACGCTTATGCTGAAGGACCTGGCGACGTTCTCCGGTTATGACCGCCGCTGGGTGTCGATTGACGACGTGTCGCCGGTGCTGGCCAATTCCGTCATCATGTCGGAGGACGGGCAGTTCTGCTTCCACCGTGGCGTCGATCTCGGCGAATTGCGGGGCGTCGTCGACGACGCGTTGGCCGGTGAAGCAACGCGTGGCGCCTCGACCATCACCATGCAGACGGTGAAGAACCTGTTTCTCTGGTCACGGCCGCTGGGTTCGGTGCGCAAGGTGGTCGAACTGCCGCTGGCCGTCTATTTCGATGCGGTGATGTCGAAACGGCGCATCATGGAGATCTATCTCAACATCGCCGAGTGGGGGCCGGGCATCTACGGTGTCGAGGCCGCGGCACAGCACCATTTCGGCGTTTCGGCAAAACAGTTGTCGCGACGACAGGCCGCCCTGCTTGCCGTCTCCTTGCCAAATCCCATCGCCCGCAATCCGGCCAAACCCGGACCGGGCCTGAGACGGCTGGCCAATCTGATCGAGCGGCGCGCCGGCCGCTCCGGCGCCTATGTCGGCTGTCTCCGCTAGCCGACTCAAAAAAATTCGCGCCAGTGCTGGCCAAAACGGCGCAGGGCGTGTATAGGCACCCGACTTTCTCAGATTCCGGCCCCGACACGGCCCTTTCACGAGGGCGGGCGGGGCTTTTTGACCATGTAATGGAGCATATCCATGGCCGTTCCGAAACGAAAAACCTCTCCGTCCAAGCGCGGCATGCGCCGCTCGGCCGACGCTCTCAAGGCCCCGACTTATGTCGAGGACAAGAATTCCGGCGAAATGCGCCGCCCGCATCATATCGACCTGAAGACCGGCATGTATCGCGGTCGCCAGGTGTTGACGCCCAAGGAAAGCTGAGACCAGCTTTTCCAAAGGTTTGAATTACAAAAGGACCGGCCAGTGGCCGGTTTTTTTGCGTTTGGGGGCGGGGTGGCGCGCATCTCGAAGCGCGGGCGGCAATCGTTGCAGTTCTCCAACTGGGCAACGGGCTGACATGGTTGTTGCGCGCGGTCTTCGACCGTGTTCAGCGCGGCCACCGAAACATCTTGACGGCGTGCCTGTGGCGCATTCTACAAAGGATTGCCCCCAAATGGAGACGCCAGATGTTCGGTGCCATTCCGCTGCTGATCGTGCCTTTCGTGCTCTACAATCTCGGATTGCTGGGAATATTCGGCAGCGGTGACGATCCGTGGGCGAGCGAAGTCTTCTCCTTCAGCATGATGTCGGGCGGCGTGTTCTCGATGACGCTTGGCGATCTGATGGTGCTGATCGGGCTGATCTTCCTGTTCCTCGAAATGGCGAAATCGGTGCGCACCACCAATGCCTCGATCATGGACCACCTTCTGTCGACGCTGGTCTTCGTGGCGTTCCTGGTCGAGTTCCTGCTGGTAAAGGGCGCCGCCCACTCCGTCTTCTTCACGCTGATGGTCATCGCGCTGTTCGATGTGCTGGCCGGATTCGCGGTGTCGATGCGGTCGGCGAGCCGGGACATCAATCTCAACTAAGGCTGCATTGATATTCAGGTGATGCCGGCCTGCAAATGGCGGCCTCCTGCGCTTCCGGTGCTCACGTACCCAAAAGTACGCTCCGCTCCGGTTCTCGGAGGCCACCATTTTCGACTCGGCCTGACCTGAATCTCAACGCAGCCTCGCCTCAATGTCGAAGGATGCTCAGCCCGGATCGGCGGTGAAACCGGTGGCCTCGATGCCGGCGATTGCCGCGGCTTCGTCATTGTCCGACGTGTCGCCTGAAATGCCGACGGCGCCGATGATGGCGCCGGCCTTGTCGCGGATCAGCACGCCGCCGACGACCGGCAGCACGCGTCCGCCCGATACGTCCGAGATGCCGGCGACGAGATGCGGGCGCTCCTTGGCGAAGGCCTCGACTTTGCGCGAGCCCATGCCGATGGCGAGCGCGCCATAGGCCTTGCCGGCCGACATTTGCGGACGCAGGAACGAGGCGCCGTCCTGGCGCTGGAAGGCGACCAGATGTCCGCCGGCATCAAGCACCGAGACGCCGAGCGGCTTGAGCTTGAGATCGGCGCCCTTGGCAAAGGCGGCATCGATGATTTGCCTGGCTTTTTCGAGCGGCAGTGCGGTCATGGCAGTCTCCTGTTTGAAAACGCGTCGATCATTGACGGTCGGCGGGCGAGATAACATCCCGGTTTCGGTTGAAAGTGCTTCGCGTGAAGAGGCGGGATGGAAATCGGCGTTCGCCGACACCATCCGGGTACGGCGTTGCCGTTTGTATGGCGCCAGACGTGCCCGGGGGATGGCTATTTCTTCTTGGCGCGGGCCGGCTTCTTGGCGGGTGCCGCCGGCGCGTTGGCGAGATCTTCCGCTTCCTTGGCGAGACGCAGTGCCCGCAGCTTGTTGGTCTTGGCCTGACGGGCGTCACTCTCCGCGACGTATTCGGCCATTGCCTTCTGGCGGACGGTTGCCGCCTCTTCCTGCTTCTTGAAACGCAGGTCGGCGCGCGCGCGGGCAGCATCCCGAGAGTTCTCAACCAAGACCTTATCCAATCCCGTGAATTATGGCTTTCCGCCTCTTCTAGCAGAGCCGACCCCCAAACGGGAAAATAAGTTGGTTACGCGGCCGGGCTGGCGGCGAGGGCCTTGCTGGCAACCACCGCCTCATAGGCGGCCTGCAAGGTCGCGTGGACAGAAGGGCCAGACATTGTATCGAGCGGCATGCCGAGGTGCTCGTGGCGCAACTCGTCCATGAATTTGTCCCACATCGGCTGTCCGCCCTTTTCCAGAAGTTCGGCGCGGATCGACAGTTCGTCGCTGACCGGCAGCCAGACGCGGCCCCAGGCGCCGAGATGGGCCAGGATCGGCACCAGCGTGATCGCCATCTCGGTCAGGCTGTAGATCGCCTTCTGCTTGTGCGAGGGATCGTCGGCCTTGGTCAGCATGCCCAATTCCATCAGCCGCTTCAGCCGGTCGGCGAGAATGTTGGAGGCGATGCCTTCGATCGATCCGTTGAGCATCTCGCGAAAATGGCGCCTGCCGCCGAAGATCATGTCGCGAAGGATGATCAGGCTCCAACGGTCGCCGAACACTTCCAGCGACAGGTTGATCGGGCACCCGGACCGGCGATCGATGCTCATGAGATTTCTCCAACAAACCGGTTGCATTATCGTATCAGTTTTATTATCGTGCAACCGATTGCAAAATGCAATCAGTATTGCAGAGAAGAGACCGCGCAATGACGGCGATCGAACGCCCCGAAATCATATCCGAAGCCTTTGGCGACCCGGGGAACCCGCCACTGTTGCTAATCATGGGAGCGATGGCCTCCATGCTCTGGTGGCCGCAGGCGCTGTGCCGGAAACTGGCCGATGCCGGCCTGTTCGTGATCCGTTATGACAATCGCGATACCGGCCGGTCGACCAAATATGGACCGGGAGAGCCGCCTTACACATTCGACGACATGGCCGGCGATGCGATGCATGTTCTCGACGAGCACAACGTCGTCAAGGCACATGTCGCCGGCATGTCGATGGGCGGCATGATCGCACAGCTTGTGGCGCTCAAGCACCCATCCCGCGTCGCATCGCTGACCGTCATCAGCAGCTCGCCCGTGGGAACCGACACCTCGCATCTGCCGCAAACCAGCGATGCTTATATCAAGCATTCGGCCGAGGGCGCCAAAGTCGACTGGTCGGACCGTGGCCAGGTGGTCGATTTCATCGTCAGGGATGCGCGGGCGATCGCCAGCATCGCGCACCCATTCGACGAAACCCGGATGCGGGCTTTCATCGAGCAGGATTACGACCGCTCCGGCGGCTTGCTGAGCGCGACCAACCATTTCATGCTCAAGGGCGGCGACGCGTGGAAGGGCCGCCTGCATGAGATGGCGGCGCCGCTGCTGGTCATCCATGGTACGGCGGATCCGATCTTTCCGATCGAGCATGGCGAGGCGCAGGCCGAGGCGGCCACTGGCGCGAGAATTGTCCGCATCGAAGGCGGCGGCCATGAGCTGCATCCCGACGATTGGACCGAGATATCCGCAGCAATCGTCGCGCATGTCCAAGCCGGTTGAGGCAGCATAGGCTGGCTTTGACGAATAAGGCCAACCGCAATAGGCATGCCGCACGGAGCGGCCACCGACAATCCACGAAACAAACGAGCGAAAAATGTCCCTGACGCTTCATTTCCACCCGCTGGCCTCCTTCTGTTGGAAGCCGCTGATCGCGCTCTATGAAAACGGCATCCCGTTCACGCCTCATATCGTCGATCTCGGCAATGCCGAGTCGCGCGAGGTCTTCCTGAAGATTTCGCCGATCGGCAAGATGCCGGCGCTGCGCGACGATGCGCGCGACCGCACGGTGCTGGAATCGACCATCGTCGTCGAATATCTGGCCGCGCATTATCCGGGGCCGGTCGACCTCGTTCCCGCCGACATTGACATGGCGCTGGCAGTTCGCCAGGCCGACCGCTTCTATGATTTCTATGTGCAGGAGCCGATGCAGAAGATCGTCGGCGACCGGTTGCGGCCACAGGACAAGACCGATCCGTTCGGCGTCGAGCAGGCGCGCGCCCAGCTGCGCGGCTCCTATGCCATCATCGAGCAGGACATGGGCTCGAAGACCTGGGCGATGGGCGACAGCTTCACCTTGGCCGATTGCGCGGCGTCCCCCGCGCTGTTCTATGCCAACAAGGTCGAGCCGTTCGGCGACAAATATCCGGCCGTGAAGCGCTATCACGATCGCCTGCTGCAGCGGCCTTCCTTCGCCCGCGTGATCGAGGAGGCGGAGCCCTACTTCAAGTTCTTCCCTTACAACAACGGCTGATCGGGGTCAGGCTTCCCAGAACTGATCGAGCCAGATGTTGAGTTTGAGGAAGCCGGTGTTGCTCACCGTATAGACGCGCCTTGTTCCTTCCGGCTTGGCGTGGACCAGCCCGGCGTCGAGCAGGACTTTAAGATGTTGCGAAACGGCCGGGCGCGATACGGGCAAACCTGCGGCCAACTCGTTGACGGTTTTCGGGCCGCGGCGAAGTTCTTCCAGAAGATGGCGCCGGTTGGGATCGGCAATTGCCATGAAGGCGTCGGAAAACATCATGTCTGTATTAGTGAGGCAAAGCCTTTCGAATCTCAACCGTCTGCTTCTGCTTTTCTTCTGGGATCAAGCCGCAATGCTTCGGGAGTGACCGAGCGGTCGGCCGGCTGCGTCTTGAAGGCGTCACGGTCGCCGATCGGCACCGGCGCGCGGCGGCTGATGCGCAGCAGCGTGTAGCCGGCCAGACAAAGATGCGCGAAGGCGGTCGCCAGGAACAGGCCTTCCGGGCGCATCCAGCCCATCAGGGCTGCGGCCAGCAAGGGTCCGATCATCGTGCCGAAGCCGTAGAGCAGCAACAGGCCGCCCGACACCTTGACGAAATCCTCCGAGCGCGCGTGGTCGTTGGCATGCGCTACGGCGATCGAATAGAGCGTGTAGGCGAAGGCGCCATAGGCTGCGGTGAAGACGATGATGAAGACGCCGGAGCGTGGCTCGAACAGGAAGATCAAGAGCGCGAACAGAGCCGCGCCGAAAGCTGCCCCCGCCAGCACGAAACGCCGGTCGGTCTTGTCGGACAGGCGCCCGGCCGGAAGCTGCATGGCGGCGCCGGCAACAACCACAAGGCTCATCATCAGGGCGATCTCTGCCGTGGAAATGCCGATGCGAGCACCGTAGACCGCGCCAAGCGTGCCCCAGGCGCCGTTGGCGATGCCGATCAACACGCAAGCGACCGCCGACACCGGCGAGTTGGCATAAAGGCCTTTGACGTCGAGCGTGACGTCCTGCAACGGCTTGGGGTGGGAGGCACTCGAAACCGCGGTCGGAATGAGCGACAGGCAAAACAGGATACCGGTGATCATGAACAGCGAGGCCGACTTCACGTCGCCGCCGGCGACGATCATCTGCCCGCCCATGATCGAGGCATAGGTGACCATCATGTAGAGGCCAAAGACGGTGCCGCGGTTCTCGTTGCTGGCCTTCTCGTTCAGCCAGCTTTCGATGACCATGAAGGCGCCGGCCATGGTGAAGCCGGTGAAGGCGCGCAGCAGGATCCAGACATATTCGTCGATGATCAGCCCGGTGAGCAGCGCCACGATGGCACCGGATGCGGCAAAGGCGCCGAAGGCGCGCACATGGCCGGCGCGGCGCACGATGCGCGGCGCGAAGAAGCAGCCGGTGACGAAGCCGCCGGCCCAGGCCGTGCCCATCAGGCCGAGCGATGCGGTCGAGAAGCCTTCCAACTGGCCGCGCAGGGGCAAGAGCAGCCCGTGCAATCCGGACGCCGCGAGCAGGAAGGCGGTGCCGCGAAGCAGCGAGAGGATCGGTCGGTAGGTTGCGAACATTGTTTGATCCGGCTCGTGTTTGACAGGGGCGCTGGGTCTGAAGACAGTCGCATTCGGGCTTTTCGGCGGCGGGCTCTTTGCGCCCGCGCACCTATCCGCGACGGAACAGTGCTTCGGCCGCCGATTTGGTGCTGTCCTTGGCCTTGAGCTCGGCCTCCAGCCTGGCGATCTCGTCGCGCAGGATGCCGATGCGTTCCGACAGCTCGCCAACGGAAAGCAAGGACAGATCCTGCCCGATCTCGTGCGGGCGTGCCTTCTTCTTGGGTTCGTCGTCGAAGATCGCCATCGTCGCTCCTCCTCCGCCAAGACCAGATTGGCCATTTGCCTGATTTGGCAATCAGCATACATAGGGCAGGGGCGTCGATGCAAACAGCCGGTCGGATAACGGCGAGAAAAGACGGGAAATCTCATGGCGAGCGGACAGAAAATTCCGGCAAGAATGACGGCCATCGCGATCTCGGAGCCGGGTGGCCCACGGGTGCTGAAACCGGAAACGCGCGACGTGCCGCTGCCCGGTCCCGGCGAGATACTGATCAAGGTGCATGCCGCCGGCGTCAACCGGCCCGATATCCAGCAGCGCAAGGGCGCCTATCCGCCGCCGCCCGGCGCGTCGGACCTGCCGGGCCTCGAGGCGTCGGGCGAAGTGGCGGCCGTTGGCGACGACATATCGCGCTGGCGCATCGGCGACCGCGTTTGCGCGCTGACGCCCGGCGGCGGCTACGCCGAATACGTCAAGGTTCATGCCGGCAGTGTGCTGCCGCTGCCGGCCGGCTTTACCCACACGGAAGCTGCGGCCGTGCCGGAAAACTATTTTACCGTCTGGCACAATGTGTTCGAGCGCGGCGGCCTGAAGCGTGGCGAGACGCTGCTCGTCCATGGCGGCTCGTCCGGCATCGGCACGACGGCGATCCAGCTTGCCTCGGCTTTCGGCGCCTATGTCATCACCACCGCCGGAAGCAAGGAGAAATGCGATGCCTGCCTGAAGCTCGGCGCCGACCGCGCCATCAATTATCGCGAGGCGGATTTCGTCGCGGCGGTGAAGGAGGCAACGGGTGGCAAGGGCGCCAATGTCATCCTCGACATGGTCGGCGGTGACTATGTGGCGCGCAATTACGAGGCCGCGGCGGTTGAGGGCCGTATCGTCCAGATTGCCGTGCAGGCCGGTTCTGTCGCAAGCGCGGACTTTTCGAAGATCATGGTGAAGCGGCTTACCCACACCGGTTCGACTCTGAGGCCGCGAACCGTCGAGTTCAAGGCGGCGATAGCTGCGGCGCTGGAAGCGCAGGTGTGGCCGCTGCTCGGCACCCGCAAAGTGGCACCGGTGATGGACATGATCTTCCCGCTCAGCGAAGCCTGGCGGGCGCATGAGCGCATGGAAGACGGCGAGCATATCGGCAAGATCGTGCTCGACGTCGGCTGACAGCGGCATTGCCTCGCTCGGCCTGCAGGCCGAGCGAGCGAGGTCCGTACCGGCGGCTGCCTACAAGATGAACAGAAGCTTAATGCTGCAATGCAGCATTTGCATTATTGCTATGCAAAATCAGCCATTCAAGTCCTCATCGATGACGCCTATTTGAGCACCATCGAAACGAACATCATTCTGGAGGACTGCCATGAACCCGATCCGCGCTTACCGTAACTGGCGTATGTACACCGAGACCGTCCGCGAACTGAACCGTCTCAACGCACGTCAGCTCAGCGATCTCGGCATCAACCGCGCCGACATCGAAAAGATCGCCCGCAGGGCCATCTGAAGTCAGGTCTGGTCCGCTCCGGCGGACCAGACCGTGGAAGCCAGAGCCGCATCAGACGACTTTCGTCGCGGTTCCGAGCCCGCTGGACCCAGTCCGGCGGGTTTTGTCGTTTTAGGGCCGGGATGATCGACGACCGTCTCAACCGATGCCAGTCATCGAGCAGGATTGACCTCAGTTTTCGGCATGGCATCTTGCCTCGGCGCTCTCACATGGGCGAATCCTGTTGGATGCGGTGGCAGGCTCCAACATCACCGTCGAGACCGGGCGCCATTGTCTCGAACGGATTATTGCCAAGACCGGAACCCGCCAGCAAAGCCAGCTTGTCGTTCTGCTCAAGAGCGCGGAACCGTTTCGGTAAGGCCCCACGGCTTCCGGCGATTGCTTCCAAAAGCGTTGCGAAACGGCAAGAGAGCGGTTATACAGACCGCGAATTTCCCATTTTTTGGTGGCCTAAACCACCGCCCGCGCGGGAACGCGGGCGAACGAGAAGGATTTTTAAATGGCCAATACGCTGCTGATGCCCAAGGCGACCGCCGTCTGGCTGGTCGACAATACCGCGCTTTCTTTCGAGCAGATTGCGCAATTCTGCGGGCTGCATCCGCTCGAGGTCAAGGCGATCGCCGACGGCGAATCGGCGCAAGGCATCAAGGGCATGGACCCGATCATGACCGGCCAGCTTACCCGCGACGAGATCGCGCGCGCCGAGAAGGATTCGAACCAGCGCCTGAAGCTTTCGGACCCCAAGGTGCGGGTGCCTGAATCCAAGCGCAAGGGGCCGCGCTACACTCCGCTGTCGAAGCGTCAGGACCGGCCGAATGCCATTCTCTGGCTGGTGCGCAACCATCCCGAACTCAAGGATGCGCAGATCTCGCGCCTCGTCGGCACCACCAAGTCGACGATCGAGCAGATCCGCGAACGCAAGCACTGGAACTCGGCCAATTTGCAGCCGATGGACCCGGTGACGTTGGGCCTTTCCTCGCAGATCGACCTCGACATGGAAGTCAACCGCGCCTCGCGCGGTCGCGAACAGGCGCAGCCGGTCGGTGACACGCTGCTGCCGGCGGCCCTGACCGAGCGGTTGGTGCCTGCTCCCGAGAAGCCGAAGGACGAGGATGCCGAACTCGATGCCAACGCCGTGTTCGCCAAGCTCTCGGCCTTGAAGTCGAAGAACACGGACAACGACGACGACGAGTGAGATTGTCCGACATTCCAATAAAAAAGCCCGCTTCGAGCGGGTTTTTTTATGGGGTGCGTCAGGTATCAGGTCCGCGCGGCGCGATCCGGCGCCATGCCATAATCTTCGCTGCGCTCCACCGCCCGGTAGAAGTCGGCAAGCTGCTTGCCACGCTCCGGTTTGAAGATACGGCCTGCGATGACCACGGAGGCGATGCGATCGATGCGGAACGCGCGAAAATCATCGCGCATCTCGCACCAGGCGACCAGCGTCCACACCTTGCCCCAGAACCACAGGCCAAGCGGACGGATATCGCGGGCGGTGCCGCGCCCGGCCTCGTCGGAGTAGTCGATGGTCAGCACCTGACGCTTTTCGACAGCGCGCTCGATCAGGTCGATCGCCTCGCGCGCGGCGTCGCTGACCACCCACATCGGCGTGTGTATCTCGGTGCGCGCGATGCGGTCTTTTTCGGTATCGGGCAGGACGGCGCCGATCTTGACCAGCGCCTCGTCGGCGGCACGCGCCATGGCGGCACCGCCAAAGGCGCGCACCATGCGCGCGCCGGCTACCAGCGCGACGATCTCGTCACGCGTGAACATCAGCGGCGGAAGGTCGAAACCCTCCCTCATCATGTAGCCAACACCAGCCTCGCCGTCGATCGGCACCCCGGTCGACTGCAGGTCGGCAATGTCGCGGTAGATGGTTCGCTCGGAAACCTCGAGCCATGTGCCGAGCTTCTGGGCGGTGACCAAACGGCCACCGCGCAGATGCTGCACGATCTGGAAGAGCCTGTCGGCGCGGCGCATCATATGGTCCCTCGGCGTTGTCTCTATGCATGTCGCCCAAAACCGGTGTCCACCTTTGGGCGGTGCGCATCGTGTTTTTTGCGCATGCCGTTATCCCAAAACCGCAGAACGCTTTTGGGTGGCATACATCATGGTTTCAGCCCTTCGCGCTTGCGCTGCGCGGCGACGAACTCCGCGCCGAAGGACAGTTTCTTCGTCGTCGGCGTTTTCGCATCGAGCACGCGCCAAAACGGTGCCACGTCGCTCAATGTCATGCCGCGCTCCAAATCCTCTTTGGCGGCTTCGGCAACGGTGCGCAGATGGTAGCCTGTTGTGACCGGGCATGTCACTTCGGCGCCGTGCTCGATGGCAAGCGCGGTGCGCAGCGCACGCACGTCCATCTCGACGCCTTCGGGAATCGAGCGGATGAAATCATCGACCTGACGCGCTGTCGGCACCAGCATCGGCTGACCCTCGATGACATCGGCCACAGTGCGCGGCGTCGGCTTCACGCCGTTGATGCCTGGTGTGTTCAATCGGTCGTTCCAACTCTTCATCGATCGTCCTTTCGACCGCCGATGCGTAGTGTCCGAGGCTCGCACCATTGCATGCCCCTCCTGACAGCGTACTGTCAGGAAGCTTCAGCATATTCCTTGGCGAACAGTGTCCGCATCTGCGCGAGATCATTGCCTCTTTCGGGATAAAGCGTCTTCAGAAAAGCAAGCGCGAAGGTGCCTGGTCCCGAACCGGGCGCGGAAACAATCTTGCCGTCAGCCACGGCATGCGGCACATCCTGATAATTGCTGTCGCCGGCATAACCGGCTTCATGACCATTGATCCAGTCACGGCCATTGCTGGTGTGTCTGGCTTTCTCGAACAGGCCGACGCGGGCCAGCGCCAGCGTTCCGGCGCAGATACCGCCGACCACGCCGCCGCGCGACGCGACGGCATTGAGCAGGCCGGCGACATCCGGCGGCGCCTTGCCGACCCACTCGTCGGAGCCGATGACGGCGATGGCGTCGAGATCGTTGTTCTCATCCGCCTCGGCCGAACGGTCAGGCGTCAGCCGGAAACCACTGATCCCGGTCACCGGCTTGCCGTCAGGCGCCAGCGATACGGCGCGGGCGCCGAACCATTCGACCGCCGAGGCCGCCAGCAGCCCATATTCCCAGTCGGCAAAGCCTTCGATGAAAAGAAAGCCGATTGTCTTCTGTTCGGGCATAAGCTCGCTCCATCCCTCGCGCGCCGGAGTTCTTATCTGGGCGTTGGGGCGCCCACATCCAACCGCTGTGTCGAAAGATTCGTCTCAATTGCCATGGAAGCGACGTTCCGCATACATGTCCGGCCAGCCGACATCCTTGCGAATGTCCGCCGGCAGCGAGTTCATGAACCGCTGGGTGCGGATCTCATTGCGCATCGTGCGGATCTTGCCGACATAGTGCTGCACGCCGCGCAGAATGATGGAACCGTTCATAGCTAGTCTCCTCTCTCTGATGGAGACACTATCGCACACCCCTCCTGACAGCAGTCTGTCAGGAGGATGGCGGGACGGCGACGATAATTCCGACCGGTGCATTTGCCAGGAAGGGAACCTTGCTTTCGCGACATCAAACCGTGATTGTCACAGGCTTGCTCATGCCGACTGTTCACCGCAACGACCCGGGTCAGGCGCCGCTGTTCAGCTTCCGGCGACGGACTGTCGGAATACGCGGCCTTCAGCGACGTGGCCGCAGTTCTGATATGGAAGGAGAAAATTCTTCCCCAAAACCAGGGAGACGACCATGAGCCTGCAACTGACAGGAATCCACCATCTGACCGCCATCACTGCCAACGCGCCTGGCAATCTTCATTTCTATACGAGGGTGCTGGGCCTGCGGCTGGTCAAGAAGACAGTGAACCAGGACGATACCTCGGCCTACCACCTGTTCTATGCCGATGGCGAAGCCACACCGGGCACCGACCTTACTTTCTTCGACTGGCCGGTTGGCCGCGAGCGGCGTGGTACGCACAGCATCGTGCGGACCAGCCTCAGGGTCGGCAGCAAGGAGAGCCTTGCCTGGTGGAAGCAGCACCTGACCGACGAAAACATCGTGACGGGAGAGATCGCCGACATCGGCGGCTATCCCTGCCTGGATTTCGAAGACCCCGAGGGCCAGCGTCTGCGCCTGGTCAGCGATGGCGGTAAAGGCGGCAGCCATCCCTGGGCGCAAAGCCCGGTGCCGGCCGAGCACCAGATCCGCGGGCTTGGGCCGATCGTCATCAGCGTTCCCGACATCACCAACACCGAGGCGGTGGTGACCAAGGTGATGAACATGCGCAAGGCCCGCGACCATGCCTCGCCGGATGGCCAGGTCCACGTCTTCGAAATGGGCGAGGGCGGGCCGGCGGCGGAATTGCATGTCCTGGTGCAGCCGGGACTGGCGCCGGCACACCAAGGTGCGGGTGCGGTTCACCATGTCGCCTTCAGAGCGCCGGACCAGGAGACGCTGCATCAATGGACGGCGCGGCTGGCCGAGTTCAGGCTGCCGTCGAGCGGCGAGGTCGAACGCTATTACTTCCGCTCGCTCTATTTCCGCGAGCCGAATGGCATTTTGTTCGAGATCGCCACCGACGGGCCGGGGTTCACAGCCGACGAGCCGCTGGAAACGCTGGGTGAAAGCCTGGCCTTGCCTCCGTTCCTCGAACCGAAGCGCGCTTCGATCGAGGCCGGACTCAAGCCGCTGAAGTAGATCGCGCGCCGGTCAAAGGCGGGTGCCGTTCCGGTTCGGGATCGCGGCGCCCATTCTCTCTCAGGCAGCGAACTCTCTCAGGCAACGAAGGACGTGCTTTGACAGCAGGCCACGTTGCTGGTCAAAGGCGGCATGTCGAAACTTCTCGCGCTCGTCATTGTTGGCATCATGGTCATCCAGCTGATCAAGCCGCTCGGCTGGCCGGGGCTGAAACGGCGCAGCGACTTCTGGAAGCTGGCGCTGCTGGCGATGGCGGCGATTTCGATAACAGCCGTGCTTGGGCATTGGACATAGACCAGGACCTGGCAAGCTGGCCCGTGCCGGCCATTTAGCTGGCGAGCACCAGGTCGACGAGATGTTCCGCCCAGGCTCGATAACCCGCTTCCGAGGCATGAAAGCCGTCGGAGGCGAAGCCGACCTCGGGATTGGTGATCGGCAGGCGCGGCGCCGGCACCGCGCCGCGCTCCAGGCAAAGGCGTTCTCCCATCCGGTTCATTTCGGTGGCGCGGATTTCAAGGATTTTTCCGAGCAGCGGCGGCATGGCCGGCGCCCGCGTGAACTCCAGCACCGGCGACCACACCACGCGCGCTTCCGGCCATTTGGCGCGTAGGCCGTAGAGCAGCCCGCCGAACTCCTTCTTGAAGCGCGGCACCGAGTGAAAATTCTTGGTGTCGTTGGTGCCGATGGCCAGCACGATATGCGTCCATGGATCGGCCGACAGATTGGGCAGGACATGGTCGCGGATCTGGCCCGAGGTCGCCGAATTGAAGCCGGCGGCCCGCCAGCGCACGGCGCGGCCGGTATTCTGCGCAATCAGCACGGCGAGCTGCGCGGCAAGCCCATCTTCCGAATTGCCGATGCCGACCGAAGCGGCGGAGGAATCACCCAGCACCAGAAGCGAGATCGCCGGCGCCTTGCCTGATATTTCGTGCATGACCGGCCCCTGCGCCGGCAGCATGCGCGTGGTGCGGCGTCGCACGCCGAGGCCCTGCCAGATATAGACCGGGAAGGCGAGCCAGGTGAGGAGGGCGAGAAGGCGCTGCATGCGCACCCTTTAGCGCATGTTGCGCCCGACGTGAACGATCGGTTGTCGTGCTGCCTTCTTGTTTTGACGCAATTCCCAAGGGAAAGCGCTATGCGCTTTTCCCGGGAAAACCGCTTCACACTTTTCCTGGAATTGCTCTAGTCGCAACAAGTCTCCTGTGCTCCAGATCTGTCGCCGTATTCATCGTGCAGGCGCACCCAGTCCATCAGGCCGTGATAGGGGCCGGTTTCGTTGCGGCCCTTCGGCGTCATGTCGAGATAGTCATACGTGCCGATCAGTGCCTCGCCGCCACGGGCGCGGGACATGAAGGTGAGGAAGAGGTCGCCGGTCTCGTCCCTGTAGAAAACACTGCTGCCGGGAAGCTCCTTCGACGTCCGGGGACGGGTCTCGAAATTGTACGTGGTGTCACCAGCGGCGATCTGCCTGTCGGTGAAGGAGACCTGCATGTCGAAGTTGAAATCCGAGGCATAGGACGACACCCAGTCGAACTTCCAGCCCATGCGCTGCTTGTAGGGCAGAAGTTCCGCCAGCGGCGCACGCGAAACCACGATCAGCGACACGTCGTGATGCCGCAGATGCTGATTGGCGCCGTCGATATGGTCGGCAAGGAATGAGCAGCCCTCGCAATGATTGACGCAGCCCGGCCCGAACATGAAGTGATAGACGATCAACTGGCTGTTGTCGGCGAACAGGTCGGTCAGTTTCTTTGGCCCGTGCTCGGTCTCGAAGACATAGTCCTTCCTGATCTTCAGCCAGGGCAGTTCACGCCGTTCAGCAGCGATCCGCTCGCGAAGCCGCGTCAGTTCCTTCTCACGGGCCAGATGCGCCTTGTGCGCCTGGAACCAGTCCTCACGCGAAACAATCTTGTTGCGATGCATGAACCTCTCCCTGAATGTCATCCCAAGGACGTTTGGGATGAGCCCAACCCGACATTGCTGCCGGATTTTGCCGAAGGGGAATAAGGACGCGGACACTCCGTCCCAAGCCCGGCACGTCACAAACAAAAAACCCGGGCGCATCGGCCCGGGTTCGAAGGAGGAAGAAAGAACAGTGATCAGGCGGCCTGTTCCAGGCTCGCCTTCCATTTTCCAAGCGCCGCCAGATGGTTCATATGGGCGCGATGGGTGAAGGCGGCCTGGCCGGCGGCGACGTTCGAGGCCTTGCCGCTCCAGGCTTTCTGCGGCGCGGCCTGCAGCGCGCGGCCGTAGGAGAAGGTCAGCTTCCACGGGTGCGGCCCGATGGCGTTGATGGCGTTGAGGTTGGCTGTCGCTTCCTCGTCCTCCTGACCGCCGGAGAGGAAGGCGATGCCCGGCACCGCTGCCGGCACGGTTTCGCGGAACAGTTTTATGGTCTTTTCCGCGACCTCTTCCGGGCTGCTCACCTTGCCCGATTTCCTGCCGGCCAGCACCATGTTGGGCTTCAGGATGGTGCCCTCCAGCACGACGCGCGCCGCATGGAGCTCGTCATAGAGCTTGATCAGCGTTGCCTTCGAGATATCGTAGCAGGTGTCGATGTCGTGGGCGCCGTCCATCAGCACTTCCGGCTCGACGATAGGCACGATGCCGGCCTCCTGGCAAAGGGCGGCATAGCGGGCAAGTGCATGGGCGTTCGAGGCGATCGAATTGGCCGAGGGCACGCCCTTGGCCTGGTCGATGTCGATCACCGCGCGCCATTTGGCGAAGCGGGCGCCAAGCTTGTAATAGTCGGCAAGGCGCTCGCGCAGGCCGTCGAGGCCCTCGGTGATGGTGTCACCGGGAAAGCCGGCCAGCGGCTTGGCGCCGGCATCGACCTTGATGCCGGGGATGGCGCCCGCCGCCTTGATGATGTCGACCAGCGGCGTGCCGTCGGCGGCCTTCTGGCGGATCGTCTCGTCGTAGAGGATGACGCCGGAAATGAAGCGGGTCATCGCTTCCCTGGCGCGAAACATCATCTCGCGGTAGTCGCGGCGGCTGTCGGCTGTCGATTCAACGCCAATGACGTCGAAGCGCTTCTTGATGGTGCCGGAACTTTCGTCAGCGGCCAGCAGGCCCTTGCCATCGGCGACGATCGCGGCGGCAATGTCTTCGAGACGTTCGCTCATTCTGCTTCTCCTGAAGGGGTTCGTTCCGCGCTTAACGGAAGTCTACCGCCAAAGGAATGGCATCGGAAAGCTCGAATCGATTGAAACTTCCCAGCGCCCTTTTGGCACCACCAATCCCGTCAAGTTACCTCTTCAACACATCGACGCCGGGCAGCGGCTTGCCTTCCATCCATTCCAGGAAAGCGCCGCCGGCGGTCGAGACATAGGTGAAGTCATCGGCAACTCCGGCATGGTTGAGTGCCGCCACCGTATCGCCGCCACCGGCGACCGAGACCAGCTTGCCGGCCTTGGTGCGCGCCGCCGCGTGCTTGGCCGCTGCCACCGTCGCATGGTCGAAGGGCGCGATCTCGAAGGCGCCGAGCGGGCCGTTCCAAACCAGCGTCGCGGCGCGGTCGATCCATTCGCCGATGGTCGTCACGGTTTTGGCGCCGACATCGAGGATCATGCCGTCGGCCGGAACATCCGAGATGGCGACGGTCTCGCAGGCCGCGCCCGCCTTGAACTCCCTCGCGACGACGCCGTCGACCGGCAGGATGATGGCGCAGCCGGCTTCGGCCGCCTCGATCATGATCTGCTTGGCGGTCGTGGCGAGATCATGCTCGCACAGCGATTTGCCGACATCGGTGCCGCGCGCGGCAAGGAAGGTGTTGGCCATGCCGCCGCCGATGACGAGTGCATCGACCTTCTTCACCAGGTTCATCAGCAGGTCGATCTTGGTCGAGACCTTGGCGCCGCCGACAATGGCGACGACCGGACGGACCGGTTTTCCCAGACCCTTCTCGAGCGCTTCGAGTTCGGCCTGCATGGTGCGGCCGGCAAAAGCCGGCAACAGATGCGCCAGCCCCTCGGTCGAAGAATGGGCGCGGTGCGCGGCGGAAAAGGCGTCGTTGACGAAGATGTCGCCATTGGCGGCGAGCTTTTCGGTGAAGACCGGATCGTTCTTCTCCTCGGCCTTGTAGAAACGGGTGTTTTCGAGAAGCACTACGTCGCCCTTGTTCATGGCGGCGATGGCGCTTCCCGCTATGTCGCCGACGCAATCGCTGGCGAAGCCGACGGGGCGGCCGAGCACCTCCGCCGTCGCCCTGGCGATCGGCTCCAGCGAGAATTCGGCCGACGGGCCATCCTTGGGTCGGCCGAAATGGGCAAGCAGGATGACCTTGGCGCCCTTGCCCGACAGTTCGGCGATGGTCGGCGCGATGCGTTCGATGCGGGTGGCGTCGGTGACCTTGCCGTCCGCAACGGGCACGTTGAGGTCGACGCGTACCAGCACGCGCTTGCCGCTGATGTTGCCGATATCGTCGAGGGTCTTGAAGGCGGCCATGCGGGTTCCCTTTCGCGAAAAATCGCCGGGAACATACCCCGCGCCGACGACGATGCAAGGCTTAGGCCGGATTCGAAACGAAATTTTGAAGTTGGCACGATTCTGTGCCGGCGGGCGGATGAAGGGCAGCACCCACAATCGAAGTTGTCAGCTCTCGATCGTTGCCTTCTCCTCTGTCGGCTCGGAGGCTGGCTTCTCGTCCGCCCGCGCCTCTGCCATCTGCGTCTCGGTCGGCTTGCGCCAGTTGCGGATGAAGGCGGAGACACGATCGCTGATTTCGCCGGCGCTCAGGAAAACCGGCACCCGCGCCACCGGAGCGGTCGGCTCGAAGGAAAGGCCGAGGCCCGTGATCTTGCCCTTGTCATCGACGTCGCGAACGATCAGCTCGATCGGACCGAGCAGCACGCGGTCGGCATATTCGGCATGGCCGCCGAGCCGCGTGGTGACCAGTGCGCCGACGGTGAGCTTTTGCTCTGCTTCGGTCAGTCCTGGCGTATAGGCCGCTTCCAGTTCAGCGGCGGAGCGCGCCGGGTCGACAGCGAAGGCGCCGAAGAAATCGGCATCCTCGGGATCGACCACGGCGCGGCTGGCGAACAGCTTGTCGAGCAGGCGCGGATAGCGGTCCGGCACGAAGATGTAGACCTGGTCGCCGGCAGCGAGCCGGCCCATGTCCTGGAAGCGCATCGAGCGGCCGTCGCGCAGCACCAGCGAGGGCCGTGCCCAGCGTGGGATGCGCTCGCCGCGGGCCACCGGGCTGCCGTGTGCGACGCGATAGGCGAGAAGTTCGTGATGGGCCGAGCCCGGCAATTCCAGCTCGACCTTGTCCAGCGGCCCAAGCCGCGCCGGCACTATCAGGCCGAGGCGGCGCGCCAGCGGTCCAACCGTCCAGCCCTGGATGACCAGCGACACCAGCACGATGATGAAGGCGGTGTTGAAGATGACACGGCCGTTTTCCAGCCCGCCGAGCAGCGGGGTGATGGCGAGCAGGATCGACACCGCGCCGCGCAGGCCGACCCAGGAGACGAAAGCGACTTCGGGGCGTGGCAGACGGAATGGGATCAGGCAGAGCCAGACCGCGATCGGGCGGGCGATGAACATCAGGAACAGGCCGAGCGCTACCGCCGGCGCCATGATTGCCGGAAACTGCGACGGCGTCGCGAAGAGACCGAGGATGAGGAACATGATGATCTGCGCCAGCCACGACATGCCGTCCTGGAAACGCTTGAGGATGGTGACGGCGCGGATATCGGAATTGCCGGCAATGAGGCCGGCGATGTAGACCGCCAGGAAGCCCGAGCCGCCAATGGCGCCAGCGGCGGCAAAGACCATCAGCGACAAGGTCAGCACGAAGATCGGCAGCAGGCCGTGATCGAGATTGAGCCGGTCGACGAGGCGCACGATGGCGAGGCCACCGAGCACGCCGACAACCGCGCCGAGGCCCATGTTGAGGAGGAAGCCGAGGAACAGGCTGGTGACCAGGACATTGGTCTCCGGGTTGGCGTGGGCGGCGATGATCTCGACCAGCGTGATGGTCAGAAAGATGGCGATCGGGTCGTTGGTGCCGGATTCCACCTCAAGCGTCGAGCGCACGCGTTCGCGCAGGTTGATCTCGCCGGCGCGCAGCAGGAAGAATACGGCCGCGGCATCGGTGGAGGCGACGGCTGCGCCGAGCAGGAAGGATTCCAGCCAGGTGAGGTCGAGCAGATAGTGTGCGGCGGCGCCGAACAGGCCGGTGGTTACAAGCACGCCGAAGGTCGCCAGCGATAGAGCCGGGCCCGCAGCCTGCCGCAAGGCATTGAGCGGCGTGCCGAAACCGGAATCGAACAGGATGACGGCCAGCGCCAGTGAGCCGGCAAAATAAGCGATGCGGGCGTTGTCGAACTGGATGCCGAGGCCGTCGGTGCCGCTGGCGAGGCCAATACAGAGAAACAGGAGCAGAAGAGGGGCGCCGAAGCGGAAGGCGATCAGGCTCGAAAACGCGGCGGCGACGACAAGAGCTGTGCCGACCAGCGTGACGAGATAGATCGCATGCTCCATCCTGAAATCAGCCCCTCAAATTCGTCTGTCTCCTGCTTTGCGAGAGAGTGGGGCGAAGACGTGACCAGTGCAAGGCGGCGGGGTGGCTTTTTGGCTTATGCCGCTGATTTTCGGATGTTTTGGCGCTCAGGACACAAATCGGGAAGGCGCAAGCCGCCCGCATGAAAAACGCCCGGACAAAGCCGGGCGTTTCAGGTCTCGAAAAGAGAGCTTTGCGATCAGGCGATGGTCTTGCCGAAGGCGACCGCGGTGTCGCCCATGCGATTGGAAAAACCCCATTCATTGTCGTACCAGGACAGCACCGAAACGAAATTGCCGTCCATCACCTTGGTCTGGTCGAGCGCCATGATCGAGGAACGCGGATCATGGTTGAAATCGATCGACACATTCGGATGATGGGTGACGCCGAGGATGCCCTTGAGCTTGCCGTTGGAGGCGGCGATCACCGCGTCGTTGATCTCCTGCACCGTGGTCGACCGCTTGGCGATGAACTTGAAGTCGACGACCGAGACGTTCGGGGTCGGCACACGGATCGAGATGCCGTCGAGCTTGCCCTTGAGGTCGGGCAGCACCAGGCCGATCGCCTTGGCGGCACCGGTCGAGGTCGGGATCTGCGACAGGGCCGCGGCGCGGCTGCGGTAGAGATCCTTGTGCATGGTGTCCAGCGTCGGCTGGTCGCCGGTGTAGGAATGGATCGTCGTCATCATTCCCTTTTCGATGCCGACCGTCTCGTGCAGCACGGCTGCCAGCGGCGCCAGGCAGTTGGTGGTGCAGGAGGCATTCGAGATGACGATGTGGTCCTTGGTCAACTGGTCGTGGTTGATGCCGTAGACGACGGTGAGGTCGGCGCCTTCGGCCGGGGCCGAGACGATGACGCGCTTGGCGCCGGCGGTCAGATGCGCGGCAGCCTTGTCGCGGGCGGTGAAGATGCCGGTGCATTCGAGCGCGATGTCGATGCCGAGTTCCTTCCACGGCAACTGCGTGGGATCCTTGATCGCGGTGACCTTGAACGTCTCCTTGCCAACGGTGATCTGGTCGCCGGAAACCGACACCTCGTGCGGGAAGCGGCCGTGCACGCTGTCGTAGCGCAAGAGGTGCGCGTTGGTCTCGACCGGGCCGAGGTCGTTGACGGCGACGACCTCGATGTCCCTGCGGCCGGATTCGTGGATGGCGCGCAGGATGTTGCGGCCGATGCGGCCGAATCCGTTGATGGCAACTCTGACGGTCATTATTCTCTCCCTGGGAGTTGGAGGGCAGACGATGGGTCCGCAGTTTCATAGCGGCGGAAGCGGAAAGAATCCAGCCGCAGCGACGTGGATTTAAATCGATTAGGTTAGGCCAGTCCGGCGAAACCGCTTCGCGCGGTTTCGCCGGACTTTGAACCTACTTGGCATGCAGGCGGGTTTCCGCCGCCTTGGCCGCGGCTTCGGCGGTGATGCCGAAATGCGGATAGAGCTGCTCGATCGTGCCCGAGGCGCCAAAGCCGGTCATGCCGATGAAGATGCCGTCGGAGCCGATCAGATGATCCCAGCCCTGGCGGATGCCGGCTTCGATCGCCATCTTGATCGGCGCGTTGCCGATCGTTTTCTTGCGGTAGTCGTCACTCTGCTGGTCGAACAGCTCGAAGCAAGGCACCGAGACGACGCGGGTCGGGTGGCCATGCTTTTCCAGCAGGTCGCGCGCGCCGAGCGCGATCTCGACCTCCGAACCGGTGGCGAAGATCGTCACCGCTGCCTCGCCGCTGGCGGCAACCAGCTCATAGGCACCCTGGCTGCTCAGGTTCTTGGCAACGAATTCGTTGCGCACCGTCGGCAGGTTCTGGCGGGTCAGCGCCAAGGTCGACGGCGTCTTTTCCGACTCGAGGGCCAACTGCCAGCATTCGGCGGTTTCCACGGCGTCGGCCGGGCGGAAGACATTGTGGTTGGGAATGGCGCGTAGTGCGGCCAGATGCTCGACCGGCTGGTGGGTCGGGCCGTCTTCGCCCAGACCGATGGAATCATGGGTCATGACGAAGATAGAGCGGATGCCCATCAGCGAGGCCAGCCGCATCGACGGACGGGCGTAGTCGGAGAAGCACATGAAGGTGCCGCCATAGGCGATGAGGCCGCCATGCAGCGTCAGGCCGTTGATGGCGGCGGCCATGCCGTGCTCGCGGATGCCGTAGTGGACATAGCGCTGGCCATAGTCGTCCGACGTGATGTTCTTGGTCTGGCTGGTCTTGGTGTTGTTGGAGCCGGTCAGGTCGGCAGAGCCGCCGATAGTCTCGGGCACGGCGCCGTTGATGACTTCCAGCGCCATCTCGGATGATTTGCGGGTGGCGACCTTCGGCTTGTCGGCCGAGAGCTTCTTCTTGTAGTCGGCAATGACGGCATCGAAATTGGACGGCAGCTTGCCACTGAGGCGGCGCTCGAACTCGGCCTTAAGCTTGGCGTCGGCCTTGGCCAGGCGGCCCTCCCAGTCGGTGCGCGCCTTGACGCCGGCCTTGCCGGCGGTGCGCCAGGCGTCGAGGATGTCGGACGGAATCTCGAAGGGCGGCGAATCCCAGTTGAAGAACTTGCGTGCGCCGGCGATCTCGTCGGCGCCGAGCGGCGAACCGTGTGCCTTGTTGGTGCCGGCCTTGGTCGGCGCGCCGAAGCCGATGGTCGTCTTGCAGGCGATCATGGTCGGCTTGTCGGAATGGCGGGCGGCTTCGATGGCATAGGCGATGGCTTCCGGATCGGTGCCGTCGATGTGGCTGGCGTTCCAGCCGGAGGCCTGGAAGCGAGCGACCTGATCGGTGTTGTCGGACAGCGAGACCGGACCGTCGATCGAAATGTCGTTGTTGTCCCAGAACACGATCAGCTTGTTCAGCTTGAGATGTCCGGCAAGCGCGATGGCTTCCTGGGACACCCCTTCCATCAGGCAGCCGTCGCCGGCAAGCACATAGGTGTAGTGGTCGACGAGGTCATTGCCGAAGGCGGCGTTCATGATGCGCTCGCCGAGCGCGAAGCCAACCGAATTTGCGAGCCCCTGGCCAAGCGGGCCGGTCGTCGTCTCGATGCCGGTGGCGTGCCCGTATTCCGGGTGACCGGCGGTCTTCGAGCCCAACTGGCGGAAGTGCTTGATCTGGTCGATGGTCATGTCTTCGTAGCCGGTCAGATGCAGCAGCGAATAAAGCAACATCGAACCATGGCCGGCAGACAGGATGAAACGGTCGCGGTCGGCCCAGTGCGGTGCCTTGGGATCATATTTCAGGAAGCGTGTGAACAACACCGTGGCGATGTCGGCGCAGCCCATGGGCAGGCCGGGATGGCCGGAATTCGCCTTCTCGACGGCATCCATGGAGAGAAAGCGGATCGCATTGGCCATCCGGTCATGTTGTTCACGCGACGTCATGGTTCCTCCAGAAGTGGGGGTTTGGGGGCTTGGGAGAGCCCTTGAAAAGGGTGCGCGACACATAGCAGGCGCGCGCCTTTAGTCAACAAATCGGGTGCACATTTGCCGGCCTTGTGATGCCGGCGGCGGGTCTACATTAGCGTTAGCAGGGGACAGTCGCGAGAGCTTTGTTGACGTTGCCTTCACCCGGTGCCTAATGTTTCGCGGATAACGCGTTCTGAACGCGAACGATTCGGTGATGGGCAGGGCACAGGACGAAGCCATGACCGGGGAAGCCACACTCAAGGAAGTCATCGCCAGGCTGGGCAAGGCCATCGAGGGGCTGGAAAACGCGGTCGCGGCCAAGCTCGAGCATGAACGCGATTACTCGGAAGCCGAGGCCGAAGTGCAGCGGATGAATGCCGATCGCTCCAGGCTGGCGCAGGAACTCGACAATTCCGAAGCGCGCGCCGAACGTCTGGAAGACGCCAACAAGGAAGTGTCGCGACGGCTGGTGACCGCCATGGAAACCATCCGCGCTGTGTTGGACAGGTAGGCTCATGGCTCAAGTCACGGTTTCCATCGACGGCAAACAGTATCGGATGGCCTGCGACGAAGGTCAGGAAGAGCATCTGATCGACCTTGCCGAACGTTTCGACCGCTATGTCTCGCATCTGAAGGACTCTTTTGGCGAGATCGGCGACCAGCGGCTGACCGTGATGGCCGGCATCATGGTGATGGACGAACTCTCGGAGTTGCAGAAACGCGTCAAGGGCATGGAAAGCGAAGTGCTGACCTTGCGCAAGACGCGCGACGATGCGCTGATCAAGGCCGACAAGAACGACAGCGTGCTGACCAACGCGCTTGGCGCGCTGGCACAGCGCATGGAAGACCTGACGGCGACGCTCGCGGTCAACAAGACCTGAAGCTGCGCGGCCCTCCGCTCAGCCAAAGGCTCCTGCGCTTTTGGCTCGACGGCAGCGTAAAAATGCTCGCTTCGCCGCCGAAAAGAGTTTCATATTATCTCGCGGTCGCGATTTTTGCGCTAAGATGCAGCGACCGGAGCGTGGATGCCTTGATGGCGGCATGATTTGCCGCGGCCCTTGCTCCTGGCGGAATCTGTTGCAGGGGAGATGTGCCATGAGCCTTCGTATCAACGACATTGCGCCGGACTTCAGTGCCGAGACCACGCAAGGGACAATCAAATTCCATGAATGGATCGGTGACGGCTGGGCGATCCTGTTCAGCCACCCGAAGAACTTCACGCCGGTCTGCACGACCGAGCTTGGCACGATGGCCGGGCTGGAAGGCGAATTCAAGAAGCGCAACGTCAAGATCATCGGTATTTCCGTCGATCCGGTCGCGAGCCATGACAAGTGGCAGGCCGACATCAAGACGGCGACCGGCCACACGGTGAACTACCCGCTGATCGGCGACAAGGACCTCAAGGTCGCCAAGCTCTACGACATGCTGCCAGGCGGTGCCGGCGAGACATCGGAGGGCCGCACGCCCGCCGACAACGCCACGGTGCGCTCGGTCTACGTCATCGGACCGGACAAGAAGATCAAGCTGGTGCTGACCTACCCGATGACCACGGGCCGCAACTTCGACGAGATCCTGCGCGCGGTCGATTCCATGCAGCTGACCGCCAAGCACCAGGTGGCGACGCCGGCGAACTGGAAGCAGGGCGAGGACGTCATCATCACTGCCGCCGTCTCCAACGAGGATGCGATCAAGCGCTTCGGCGCCTACGAGACCATCCTGCCGTATCTCAGGAAGACCAAGCAGCCATCCGCCTGACCCCAGGCGCTTCGGAACGGTTTTTGCCTTTCTCGCCGCTGCGAGCCAAGTGATGCTTGACGGAGGCGTCCGAGTGGAGAAACATGCTCCTCTCGGATGCCGTCAGAGAAAATCATTCCTGCCGGCTAAGCGGTGGTGGGGAGGCCGGAATTGGACGTAGCTTTGGCCAAGCCGCAGGTCAGCGGCTTCTATGACAAGGCGACCGGGGCCATCCAGTATGTCGTCGCCGACCAGGGGACGAAGCGCTGTGCCATCATCGATCCGATCTTCGATTTCGACGAGAAATCCGGCGCCACGGCGACGACGAATGCCGATGTCCTGCTCGATTTCATCCGGGAAAACGCGCTGGAGTTGGAGTGGATCCTCGACACCCATCCGCATGCCGACCATTTCTCGGCGGCGCATTACCTGAGAGAGAAGACCGGCGCGCCGACAGCGATCGGCGACAGGGTCGTCGACGTCCAGAAACTATGGAAGGCGATCTACAACTGGCCGGATTTTCCCGCCGACGGTTCGCAGTGGGACAGGCTGTTCGCGGAAGGCGAAACCTTCCAGGTGGGCACACTTCCGGTCAAGGTGCTGTTCTCGCCCGGACACACGCTGGCCTCGATCACCTATGTGGTCGGCGATGCCGCCTTCGTCCACGATACGCTGTTCATGCCCGACAGCGGCACGGCTAGGACGGACTTTCCCGGCGGCAGTGCCGCTCGGCTCTGGCGCTCGATCCAGGACATCCTGGCATTGCCGGACGAGACGCGCGTCTTCGTCGGCCATGACTATCAGGCCGGTGGCCGCGAGCCCTTGTGGGAAAGCACGGTGGCAGTGCAGAGGGCCACCAACATCCATCTTGCCGCCGCCCGCAGCGAGGCCGAGTTCGTCGCCTTGCGCGAGGCACGCGACAGGACGCTGCCGATGCCGCGGCTGATCTTGCATGCGTTGCAGGTCAACATGAATGGCGGGAGGCTGCCGGAACCCGAGGCGAATGGCCGGCGGTACCTGAAGTTTCCGCTGGATGGGCTTTGAGGTGCTTTGCTCGCCCCGGCGCCTTTCAGAACCTGGGTTCCTCTCCCCCGCTTTGAGGGAGCGAGGAAGCGCCAATCGCAAAGGCAGACCTGCCAAAGAAAAAAGGCGGCGTCAGTTTCCTGACGCCGCCTTGATGTTGATGCCGGCTTTACGCCGCGGGCTGGGCCTCGATGGTGCGCAGCGCCTGGGTCTGGCGCTTGGCGGCGGCCTTGACCGCATCCTGCACCTTCTCGAAGGCACGCACCTCGATCTGACGCACGCGCTCGCGGCTGATGTCGAACTCGGACGACAGCTCTTCCAGCGTCAGCGGCTCCTCGGCGAGGCGACGGGCCTCGAAGATGCGCCGCTCGCGCTCATTGAGCACGGCAAGAGCGCCCGACAGCATGCCGCGCCGGTTTTCCAGCTCGTCCTGCTCGATCAGCATCTCTTCCTGGCTTTCGTGGTCGTCGACCAGCCAGTCCTGCCATTCGCCGGATTCGCCTTCGCTCGCCCGGATCGGAGCGTTGAGCGAGGCGTCGCCGGACAGGCGGCGGTTCATCGATACCACTTCGGCTTCGGAAACGTTCAGCCTGGTGGCGATCTCGGCGATCTGGTCGGGCTTCAAGTCGCCGTCGTCCAGCGCCTGGATCTTGCCCTTCACCTTGCGCAGGTTGAAGAACAGCCGCTTCTGGTTGGCGGTCGTGCCCATCTTGACCAGGCTCCACGAGCGCAGGATGTACTCCTGGATCGAGGCCTTGATCCACCACATGGCGTAGGTCGCGAGGCGGAAGCCGCGCTCGGGTTCGAATTTCTTGACGGCCTGCATCAGGCCGACATTGCCTTCCGAGATCACTTCGCCGATCGGCAGGCCATAGCCGCGATAGCCCATGGCGATCTTGGCGACGAGCCTGAGGTGGCTGGTGACGAGCTTGTGCGCGGCGGAGGTGTCTTCATGCTCGGCGTAACGCTTGGCGAGCATGTACTCTTCCTGCGGCTGCAGCATGGGAAAGCGGCGGATTTCTTCCAGGTAGCGGCTGAGGCCGCCTTCGCCGGAAACGATACTGGGTAATGACTGGGCCATGATAGCGCCCCCTCTCTATTGGAGTGATGCCCCCGAAACGCGGCGGGCATGTGACGCGAGCACCAAAAGGCTCGCCCGCGACATCGGATCTTATACAGGAACAAAACCAGAAAAGACAGGCATTTGTTCAACACGAAACAGTGTGTCACGCTGAAGTGAACAATGCCGCTCAGGTTTTTCTGTGGCAGGTTCAGAGCTTACGAAAGCCGCCGACGAGTTCCTCCATATCCCCCGGCAACGGCGCCTCGAACCTCATCGTTAAATGGGTAACCGGGTGGCGAAATGCAAGTAGCCAAGCATGCAAAGCTTGTCGGGGAAATGCCTTGACCTGACTTTTCAGCGGTTCGGGCAGCCGGTTGGCCTTGGTGCGGAAGGCCTGGCCGTAGTCGGGGTCGCCGATCACCGGATGGCCGATATGCGCCATGTGGACACGGATCTGATGGGTGCGGCCGGTTTCCAGCCGGCATTCGATCAGGCTGGCGGTGGCGAACTCCTGTTGGTTCTCGCCGAAGCGCTCCTGCACGGCGAAATGCGTGATCGCATGGCGGGCGTCGTCGCGTCCTTCCGGCACCACGGCACGGCGCACACGGTCGGCGGCGCGGCCAAGCGGCGCGTCGACCCTTCCGGTAGGCCTCTGCGGTATGCCCCAGACCAGCGCCAGATAGGCGCGTTCGAGATCGCCGGTCAGGCCGTGATCGGCAAAGGCTTCGGACAGCGACTTGTGGGCGCGGTCGGTCTTGGCGACGACCATGACGCCGCTGGTCTCCTTGTCTAGGCGGTGCACGATGCCCGGCCGGCGCACGCCGCCGATGCCTGAAAGACTGTCGCCGCAATGATGGATCAGCGCGTTGACCAGCGTGCCGGTCCAGTTGCCGGCGCCGGGGTGAACGACAAGCCCCGCCGGCTTGTTGATGACGATCAGCTCGGCGTCCTCATAGAGCACATCGAGCGCGATGTTTTCGCCCTGTGGTGCCGCCGGCTCGGGCTCCGGCATGACAACCGACACGCTTTCGCCTGGCCTCATCTTGCGCTTGGTCTCATCGACCGGCTCGCCGTTGACGCTGACCGCGCCCTGCCTGATCAGCATCTGCACGCGGCTGCGCGACATGTCCGGGCCGAGGCTGGCCGCCAGCCATTGGTCGAGGCGCTGACCGGCCGCATCCGCGCCCGCCACCAGCATGGTGGGCTCCATGAACTGGTGCTCTATCAATTCAGGGGCCTCTTCGCTATGAGCGCTCATTGAAAAACCGTTCCGGATTATTTGCCATGGCCAGCCCAATTGCCGAGGAAGACCAGGAAAAGCCGCTCGACCCCGAGGTCGAAAAGGTGCGCAGGAAACTCGTCCGCTTCGTCGGGATCAATCTCGGCCTGCTGTTCCTCGCCCTTATGGTGGTGATCGGCGCCCTTGTCTACAAAGCGCGCAACGCACCGCCGGCGAACCCGCAACTGGCAGGCGATATCCAGACACCCGCCGGCGAACCGGTCAGCGGCGATATCGTGCTGCCGGTCGGCGCCAAGGTGGTCAGCCAGTCGCTGTCCGGCAATCGCCTCTCCATCGATGCCGAGCTTGCCGACGGCAGCCGCACGATCTTCGTCTACGATATCGCCGAGCGCCGCCTGATCGGCCGTTTTGCGATCCGCAACAAATGAGCAGTCGGCAACAATGCAACAAACAAGTTTGTCGCAGAAATGAACAAGCCTGAGGCATGACCGGGTTCGCCGAACACCGCCGTGTCGCGACCGTGGCCCTGGTCGTCGCCAGCTATGACGAGGCGATTGCCTGGTATGTCGAGCGGCTGGGTTTCCTGCTCGTCGAGGATGTCGATCTCGGCGGCGGCAAGCGCTGGGTCACCGTCGCGCCGGCCGACGGCCAAGGCGCCAGGCTGCTGCTGGCCGAGGCTTCCGACGAGGCACAGGGCAAAAGCATCGGCAACCAGACCGGCGGCCGGGTGTTTCTGTTCCTCGAGACTGACGACTTTGCCCGCGACCATGCGGCAATGCTGGAAAAGGGCGTCGAATTCCGTGAAGCACCGCGCTTCGAGCCCTATGGCACGGTGGCGGTTTTCGCCGATCTGCATGGCAATCTCTGGGACCTGATCGAGCCGAAACGGTAGGCCTGCGGCCGGCTTTTCCCCGACAAGGGAAAGCGGCCGAACCCCAGTTGCTTTTTCCCAGCCGTCAGCCTATATCGCCGGTTCTTGAACGCGCCCATCGTCTAGCGGTCAGGACACCGCCCTCTCACGGCGGGAACAGGGGTTCGATTCCCCTTGGGCGTACCAAGGATTTCAACGACTTAGTCGCACAGATCCAAAAACTATCGACTAAAGGTCAAATAAGCCGCCGCTGGGAGCGGTTAATAGCCGATGGCGACTTGCCCTCCCTAGGCCCGCGAAGTTCATTTCGCTCCCGACTTGTTCAGCGTGGGAGCAAGTTAGGCCGCCTGGCTGAAACGGCTAACGAATTGCTCGGCGGGTAGGTCGAAAGCGGCCTCTTCATGTTTGATCCGTTCGATCGGCCATTCCCACCAACGAATTTTCAGCATGGCCGCGATAGTATCTTCGGAAAAACGATGTTTGATAACCCGCGCAGGGTTGCCGGCGACTATCGCGTAGGGCGGCACGTCCTTCGTGACCACACTGCATGCCGCAACCACGGCGCCATCACCAATAGTGACGCCCGACATGATCGTCGCTCGTGCCCCTATCCAGACATCGTTTCCGAGAACAATCGGACCCTTGGTCCGCAGGTATTCCATCGTCTTCTTTGTCTTGAGTATCTGGTCCTGCAAGCCAAAGTTTGACGCTGTCTCGGTTGGATGGTCGGCATGGCATATGAACAGAACCTCCGCCGCGATGGCGCAGAATGCGCCTATATTCACGGGGGATTTGTCGGAGAGGAAGAGGAAAGACCCGCTATGGACTCCATGCGAGTATCGGCCCAGCGTTACAAATGGAGGCAGCGGGACTTTCGGCCCTAGAATCCCTTTTCCCCGAAGCCATATGGCTAATCTCGACATACAAACCCCCACATTCAGCTCTTAAAGTAGCCACTTCCAGGCTCGCCGGGTCGCAGCGAGTCTCTAGATATGGCCAACCAGCTGCCGGCGATATTTCTTATAGAGCCACTCCAAGCGCTTATACCAAAGCGGTCTCTGCTTGTCGGGGTTGATGGACGTTAGGAAGGCTCCCGTGTGGGTGCCCTGCTCGACAAAGGGTCTTTCGAACCAAAGCACTTCAACGCCTAGAGCCGCGTCGGCGCGGTCGATCTCGTGGCCGATAGGACCAGTCATCTTGCGGGCGTCAAACCATGCACATCTTGCCTCTGCCACGGAGCGGGTGATGATATAGGAATCGGTGGCTTTGCCGTGAGGGGCCGGATAGAGATGCTTTCCGCGTTTCAACCTGAACGCCGAAATATAGTAGGTGCCAGCGTTGCCGATATAGATGGCGGCTTTGCGATTTGGATCGCCGAGCTCTGCCAGAGCCGCGTTGAATTTTGTATTGAAATTGGTCGCCAGGAACACGTCGTCCTCTAAGACCAGACAGTAGGGCTTGTCGGTCTTCAGAAAATCACGCCAGATCCCAATGTGTTTCAAGGAGCAGGACAGTTCCGCCATCTTGAGAGCACCTGGCGTGGTAAGCTTTTCGACGTCTTCATCAGTAATATCCGAAATATCCCAGTTAAGATACCAAGTGGCGGGGATGCCATGGCGATCGACCTGCTTCGCGATGTGCTGTTCTCGGTCCTCATAGCCCTTCTTGACGTGGCAAACGCGCACATAGACTTGGTCGGCGGGAAATCTCGGCATATGACCCATATAGCCACTGGCGTTTTGGAAGTCTACGCGCACTGATCGTCCGCAATCACAAGGCGTATTTCGGCCTGCAGTGCTTGCGCCGCACGGCATGTTGCAGCAAGTTGGCTGCATGAAGCAACTGGCCTTGGCCCTCCTCGTCTCCGTGTCTCTGATTGCCCAGTGTGGTCCGTCCTTCTCCAAGGACAGGAAGATCACGGGCACAATCCGTGGCTTCGAATGCGGCGACAATTGCTACCTTACCATCGTCGACCGCAAGAAGGCCGAGCAAGTGGGCCTGTGTGCCGCGCCCGAGTGCGAAAGCTGGAACGAGCAAACCGTGATGCCGTCCCGCTACAAGGGAAAAAGCGTGACGGTTACAGTCGGGCAGGGACAGCAGATCGATGACAGCGGCAACGTCATGGGAGAGATGATGGCCTTCAAGAAAATCAAATTTCTCGACTAGGCCGTGTGGACGAATTTGATCAAGCATAGGCCTGCGGCGAAGCTTACGATTGAGCGGAAGTTTCGTGCGGTCTTTTCGCATCGCAGGGCGACGCGTGATGGGTTAGTCGGTCGAGGAGCGCCGTTGTCATCTTGGCATCGCCGAAGACACTGGCCCACTCACTGAAGCTGAGGTTTGTGGTGATGATGACGCTAGGCCGTGTGGACGAATTTGATCAAGCATAGGCCTGCGGCGAAGCTTACGATTGAGCGGAAGTTTCGTGCGGTCTTTTCGCATCGCAGGGCGACGCGTTTGAAGCGCTTGAGCCGCCCGAAGCCTTGTTCGATACGGGCGCGCGCCTTGTAGAGCGTCTTGGCGAAGAAGGCTGGCCTGTTTTTCTCGTTGGCCTTGTGAGGGATCACCGGGGCGATGCCGCGTGTCCTCGCGGCGGCGCGATTGGCCTTGCTGGAATAGCCTTTGTCGCCCAGCGCGGCGCGTGGGGTGATGTCCGGCCCTATGTCGAGCAGGGTCTCGAAGCGGGTTGTGTCGGCAACCTGGCCACCGGTCAGATCGAACGCGATGATGTCGCCCGAATTGTCCGCTTTGGCGTGGATTTTCGTTGTGAACCCGCCGCGCGAGCGGCCGAGCGCCTGGCCTTGTTGCCCCCCTTTGCGCCCGCTGCTGAGACATGGGCGCGCACAATGGTGGAATCGAACATCTGGATCAGATGGGCCGATGCGCTCATCTCGGCCAACGTGTCGAAGAAGGCTTCGAACACGCCGGCCTTGCTCAGCCGGTCAAAGCGCTTCCATACTGAGTTCCAGTGGCCGAAGCGTCCCGGCAGCGCACGCCAGCGCACATTCTCCACCGTGAAGAAGTGCATGGCTTCYAGAAACAGCCGGTCGTCCGCAGCCTTGCGGCCTCGCCGTGGCAGGCAAGCGCGGAAAACCTCCAGCGTGTTCGCCCAATCCGTTTCCGTCATCCTCGTGGACATCGCCGACCTCCAAATCAGTCGACAATCCATGAATCAGACTGGATTCGTCAGCGGAACCCCAAAACCTATGCCTGAGTCAATTCGTCCACACGGCCTAG
>NZ_LMCP01000013.1 GCF_001425625.1 Mesorhizobium sp. Root102
CGTCTCGCGGGCACTCCCCGCAATCAACTCTTCACCGCCGAGGAGCTCAATCGTCTCGGCCCAGCCGTCATCTACAAGCGATTCGTGAGTCATCGCAGTGTAGAATCACAACCGATTCCCCACTGCAACACCTATCTTAGCGCATATGCCCTCGAGGGGGAGATTACGCTCATTACTGTGCTGCCGGCTCTTCGGCGTCGCCTTCGTCGGTGAAGGGCGAGGCGCTGGGCACGCATTGTACCGACCAGCCGGCCGGTGTCGGCTGCTTCTGATATTCGGTGATGGCGGCGGTGCACTGTTCGCGTTTGTCGAAGGTGCTGGGCAGCACGACCATGCCGCCCTGCGGGCCGGCGATTACCAGATACCAGACCAACGCTGCTGCGGTCGTAGCCATGGGGATTTCCTCTGCCAGTTGGGCGCCTGTTGTGGGAGTCGCTGCAATCCTACCAACTCCACGGAAATGACGAAAGCATGACCGCGACGCAGCCTTCCACCGCCGCATCACAGGCGCGTGATGTGGCGGTGGGTTTCAGCCCCAATTTTTGAAGGCCGATTGGCTCAGTTGGTTGCGAAACAATAGAAAAGGCCGTCGCCGCCGGTGCCCTTCAGCGCCTCTTGGCTGCAGCCGCCGCGCGAGGCATGCGAGGAATTCCAGGATTTGGCGGCAGCCGATTCGTCGAGGCCGGTGCGGTCATGATGGCCCATCATCGCGGCTCCCTCAGCCCCGCTCATCGTCCAGTCGCCGCAGGTCTGGTCGGCGATCTTGGTGCCATCGGGCTTGGAGCCGGTCAGCATGTCGTGGCGGTTCGGTTTGTCGCCGCGTCCGTTGACCATTTCGCCCTTCTCGTTCAGCGCAGTTTGTTTGGTGATGCCGTTGGCGTCACTGTGCAGAGAGGCGACGTCGTCTGCGATCTTGACGCCCTTGGCGTTCACCCACGGCCCCTTGCCGATACGGTCGCGCGCATCGGTGTCGCTGGTCGAAAGATAGGCAGCCCAGGTCTTGCCGGTGACGCCGGCGGCTTCCGCCAGCGAGGCGCAATGCGCGTCGGCACCCTTGAGGCCGCCGAGATCGGCGCCCTTGCCCGAACCGGCACTGGTGACGAAGAAACTCATCGTTGCGTCTTGCGAATAGGCGGCGCCCGCAGCTGCGATCAGGGTGGCGGCGGTGGCGAGAAGCAGTTTGCGCATTATGGTCCTCCGGTTGGTCTTCGAATGAGTACATTCGAAGAAACGTTGCCGGAGGCCTATTTAATCCGCCTCGCAGTCAAGTTTTATTCCGGCTGCCGGTAGGCGACGAAGCGATTGTGCTTGGCCTGGAAGATCAATCCGGTCTCTTTCAGCTCCGGACTGGCCAGCGGCACGATGCGCTTGGCGATCTCGGAGGGGTGCGGCAGCGTCTCGGGATCTTCGCCCGGCACAGCCTGCGCCCGCATGGCGGTGCGGGTGGCGCCGGGGTCGGCGGCATTGACGCGCAGCGGCAGGCTTTGTGTCTCATGCGCCCAGGAGCGCATCATCGTCTCGACCGCCGCCTTGGATGCCGCGTAGGGCGCCCAGAAGGCGCGTGCCGAGTGCGCTGCGTTGGAAGTCAGGATGATCGCGCGGCCAGCGTCCGAGAGCCGCAGCAGCGGGTCGACCGAGCGGATCAGCCGCCAGGTCGAGGTGACGTTGATGGTCATCACCTTCTCGAAGGTCTTTGCTTCGACATGGCCGATCGGAGAGATCACGCCGAGCACGCCGGCATTGGCGACGAGAATGTCGAGCTTGCCCCAGCGTTCGTGGATGGCGCCGCCCAGCCGGTCGATGCCGGCCATGTCGGCGAGGTCGAGCGGCACCAGTGTCGCCTGGCCGCCGGCCGCCTTGATCTGATCGTCGAGCTCTTCCAGGCCGCCGACAGTGCGCGCGACCGCGATGACATGCGCGCCGGCGGCAGCCAATTCCTTGGCGATGAAATAGCCGATGCCGCGCGAAGCGCCGGTGACGACCGCAACGCGGCCGGTAAGGTCGAGGGTCATGCGATGGATTCCGGAAATCTGGCTAAAAAAGTAACGATCCGGCAACCCTACGTCCCGCTCGTCGCCAGCAGCGACAGCGTGCGCACATTGTCGTGGCCTTCGAAGTCGAGCAGGCGGGTCGGATACTGGCCGGTGAAGCAGGCGTCGCAGAATTGCGGCTGGTCGTTGTCGCGGCTGGTCTCACCGACGGCGCGGTAGAGCCCGTCGATGGAGAGGAAGCCGAGCGAATCGACGCGGATGAACTCGGCCATCTCCTCCACCGACATGCGCGATGCCAAAAGCTTCGACTTCTCCGGCGTGTCGACGCCGTAGAAGCAGGAGGCGCGTGTCGGCGGCGAGGCGATGCGCATATGGACTTCCTTGGCACCGGCGTCGCGCACCATCTGCACGATCTTCTGGCTGGTGGTGCCGCGCACGATGCTGTCGTCGACCAGCACCACGCGCTTGCCCTCGATCATGCGGCGGTTGGCGTTGTGCTTCAGCTTGACGCCCATGTGGCGGATCGAATCGCCGGGCTGGATGAAGGTGCGGCCGACATAGTGGTTGCGGATGATGCCGAGTTCGAAGGGGATGCCGGCGGCCTGGCTGAAGCCGATCGCCGCCGGCGTGCCCGAATCCGGCACCGGCACGACGATGTCGGCCTCGACCGGGCTTTCAACCGCAAGCTCGGCGCCAATCCGCTTGCGCACCTCATAGACGTTGCGGCCTTCGACCGAGGAATCCGGCCGCGCGAAATAGACATATTCGAAGATGCAGAAGCGGGTCTTCTGCGGCTCGAAGGGGAACAGGCTTTCAATGCCCTTGGACGTGACGACGACCATTTCGCCGGGCTTCAGGTCGCGCACGAAACGCGCTCCGATGATGTCGAGCGCGCAGGTTTCGGAGGCCAGGATCCAGGCGCCGTCGAGATCGCCCAGCACCAGCGGCCGGATGCCGAGCGGGTCGCGGCAGCCGATCATCTTCTTGGCCGTCATCGCCACCAGCGAGAAGGCGCCCTCGACTTGCCGCACCGCATCGATGAAACGCGAGTTCAAATCGCGCTCCTTGCTGGTGGCGACGAGGTGCAAAAGCGTCTCGGTATCGGAGGTGGAGGAGAAGATCGCGCCTTGTTTCTGCAGCGCGCGCTGCACGGTCATGGCATTGGTCAGATTGCCGTTGTGGGCGACGGCAAAGCCGCCATCGGCCAACTCGGCGAAGAAGGGCTGGATGTTGCGCATACCGGCGCCGCCCGTGGTAGCATAGCGTGTGTGGCCGATGGCGCGGTTGCCTTGCAAGCTGTCGATGACGCGCTGCTTGGTGAAGGTGTCGCCGATCAGGCCGACATGGTGTTCGACATGGAACTGGCTGCCGTCATAGGAAACGATGCCGGCCGCTTCCTGGCCGCGATGCTGGAGCGCATGCAGGCCCAACGTGACGATGGCCGCGG
Source organism: Mesorhizobium sp. Root102 (assembly GCF_001425625.1). Classification (GTDB taxonomy): domain Bacteria; phylum Pseudomonadota; class Alphaproteobacteria; order Rhizobiales; family Rhizobiaceae; genus Mesorhizobium. The sequence continues at coordinate 3,439 of NZ_LMCP01000013.1, forward strand.
CATCCTGCCGGCCGAAAATGCCGAACACGCCGCATTCGTCGTGGAAATGGTCGTCGGCCTCGGCGGAAAGCACGTCGTCTGCGTCTGCCATCTTAAGCTCCGCTAAAATCGCCATATAGTGCGGGTTCGCGTCGAAAGCAACGCGCGCCGTGCAGCCGTTCACACCATCGTCAGGTCCTGACGCCGTTTTTGGCGTCAGTTTGCCGGTGCAGCCGGGGCCGGATTGGCCGGTGCGTTGTCCGTCGGCGGTGTTGCGGGTTCATCGTCAGGCGCCGGCGTGTTGACATCGTCGCCACCCGCGGGAGCATCCGCCGCCGGGGCGTCCGGAGCCGCGGGCGTCTCCGCGGCCGGCTGATTCGGGTTGAGCTTCTTGAGGATGGCGTTTTCCGGATCCTCGGGCAGCAGGCTTTCGAGCTTGGCGCCTATCTGCTCGAGCAGCGGCCGCGACTTGGCATCCGTGACCCAGGCGGGAGCCTTGGCGCCGGCCAGCCAGTTGAAGAACAGCAGGGCCACGGCAACGACCAGTATGCCGCGCGCGGCGCCGTAGAGGAAGCCCAACGTGCGGTCGAGCGCGCCGATTCGGGAATCGATGATCCAGTCGGCGAGCTTCATGGTGATGACCGAGACGACGATCAGCGCGACGATGAAGACGACGCCGGCGGAGGCCGCCATGGCGATCTTTTCATTCTCGATGTAGGGCTTCAGGTAAGGCAGGACCGGCTTGTAGAAGAAGAAAGCCGCCGCCGCCGCTGCTGCCCAGGAGACAACGGACAGGACTTCGCGCGAGAAGCCGCGAACCATGGCGAGCATCGCCGAGACCAGAGTGAAGCCGACGAGAATTCCGTCAAGCAGCGTAATCGGCATGTCTTTCGCCCCACTCCATGAGCCGCATTATAGCGCGGAGCATCGGGTTTTCCCAAAACCGGTTTCCGCTTTCGGGTCCGATGCTCTAATCTTGTTCGTCCACGCGGCTTCGGCGTGAGCCGGCTATGCGTGCCACGAGGTCGGCAAGCTCGGTCGGCTGGAAAGAACCAGCCCCGATCCCCCCGGCCAATTCCCCGCTGCCCGAGGGCAGAACCGCGCTTCCAAAACCCAGCTTTTCGGCTTCCTTGAGGCGCTGTTGCGCATGCGCAACCGGCCTCACGGCGCCCGAAAGGCTGATTTCGCCGAAATAGACGCAATCGGCGGGAAGGGCAAGACCGGTGAGCGAGGAAACCAGGGCCGCCGCCACCGCGAGATCGGCCGCGGGCTCCGAGATGCGGTAGCCGCCGGCGACGTTGAGATAGACATCGTGGCTGCCGAAGCGCACGCCACAATGGGCTTCGAGAACCGCCAGGATCATCGACAGCCGGGCGCCATCCCAGCCGACGACGGCGCGGCGCGGCGTGCCGAGAGAGGAGGGCGCGACCAGCGCCTGGATCTCGACCAGCACCGGCCTCGTCCCCTCCATGCCGGCGAAAACCGCCGCACCCGGCGATTTGGCATGGCGTTCGCCAAGGAAAAGCTCGGACGGGTTGGCGACCTCGCGCAGGCCCTTGTCCGACATTTCGAAGACACCGATCTCGTCGGTCGGTCCAAAACGGTTCTTCACCGTGCGCAGGATGCGGTAATGATGGCCGCCTTCGCCTTCGAAGTAGAGCACGGCGTCGACCATGTGCTCGACGACACGCGGCCCGGCGATCTGGCCTTCCTTGGTGACATGGCCGACCAACACGATCGCCGCCCCTGTGGATTTCGCATAACGGATCATCGCCTGGGCGGCGGCGCGCACCTGGGTGACGGTCCCCGGCGCCGAATCGGCAAGGTCGGTCCACAGCGTCTGGATCGAATCCAGGATGACCAGGTCAGGCCGCTTGCCGTCGGCTATTGTCGCCAGGATGTCCTCGACATTGGTCTCGGCGGCAAGTTCCACCGGAGAGAAGGCGACGCCAAGCCGCTGCGCCCGCAGCCTGATCTGCGCGACCGCCTCTTCGCCCGAGACATAGACGATGCGGTGGCCCTTTGACGCCAGTGCGGCGGCCGCCTGGGTGAGCAGCGTCGATTTGCCGATGCCGGGATCGCCGCCGACCAGCAGCGCCGAGCCACGCACGAAACCACCACCGGTGGCGCGATCGAGTTCGCCGATGCCCGAGATGATGCGCGGCGCGTCCTCGATGTCGCCGGACAGCGTGGTCAGCACCACCGCGCGGCCTTTGCGGGCGTTGCGCGTGTTGGCTGGCCCTGAGCCGATGCCGCCGGACGTGCCTTCCTCGACCAGCGTGTTCCACTCGCCGCAGGCATCGCATTTGCCGGCCCAGCGCTGATGCACCGATCCGCAATTTTGGCAGATGAATTGCACGCGCGATTTAGCCATCAGATGGCTGCTGCTTGAAAATGGCTTGGGCGTGGTGGCGACGGTAGGTCAAAAAGCTACTCGAACCTTTCCGGCAGGTGGTGCTCCTCGGCAAGGTCGGAGAAGCGGGTGAACTCGCCCTGGAAGGCAAGGCTGACCGTGCCGGTCGGTCCGTGGCGCTGCTTGGCGATGATCACTTCGGCCTTGCCCTGGACCTCGATCATCTTCGTTTCCCAGGCGAGGTGCTCCGGCGTGCCTTTCTCCGGCTCCTTGTTCTTGATGTAATATTCCTCGCGATACACGAAGAGCACGACGTCGGCGTCCTGCTCGATCGAGCCCGACTCGCGCAGGTCGGACAGCTGCGGATGCTTGTCGTCGCGGCTTTCGACCTGACGCGAGAGCTGTGAGAGGGCGATGATCGGCACGCCAAGCTCCTTGCCGAGTGCCTTCAGTCCGGTGGTGATCTCGGTGATTTCCTGGACGCGGTTCTGCGACGCCTTGGCCGACGAACCCTGCATCAGCTGGATATAGTCGATGACCATCAGATCCAGCCCGCGCTGGCGCTTGAGGCGGCGGGCGCGCGCCGCAAGCTGGGCGATCGAAATACCGCCCGTCTGGTCGATGTAGAGCGGCCGCTTGTGGTTCTCCTGCGTATACGCGACCAGCTTGCCGAAATCGGCTTCGGTCAGGTCGCCGCGCCTGATTTTCGATGACGGGATCTCGGTCTGCTCGGAGATGATGCGGGTGGCCAGCTGCTCCGACGACATTTCGAGCGAGAAGAAGCCGACGACGCCGCCATTGGCCGCCTTTACGGAGCCGTCGGCCTGCTGGGCGGGCTCATAAGCGGCCGCGATGTTGTAGGCGATGTTGGTGGCCAGCGACGTCTTGCCCATGCCCGGGCGGCCGGCGATGATGATCAAATCCGATGGCTGCAGGCCGCCCATGCGGTGGTCGAGATCGCGCAGGCCGGTGGCAATGCCGGACAGGTGACCATCGCGCATATAGGCCGCGCTTGCCATGTCGACGGCGTTCTTCAACGCATCGGAAAAACTCTCGAAACCACCGTCGTAGCGGCCGTTTTCAGCCAGTTCGAACAGCCGCCGCTCGGCATCCTCGATCTGCTCGGTGGGCGCCATGTCGACCGGCGCGTCATAGGCGATGTTGACCATGTCCTCGCCGACGGTGATCAGCGCGCGGCGTGTCGCAAGATCGTAGATGGCGCGGCCATAGTCGGTGGCGTTGACGACTGTCACGGCCTCCACCGCCAGCCGCACGACATATTGCGCCATCGTCATGTCGCCAACCTTCTCGTCGGCCGGCAGGAAAGTCTTCAGCGTGATCGGCGTCGCCACCTTGCCCATGCGGATGAACTCGGACGCCACCTCAAAGATCTTGCGGTGCAGCGGCTCGTAGAAATGGCTGGCCTTGAGGAAGTCCGAGACGCGGTAGAAGGCGTCGTTGTTGACGAGGATGGCGCCGAGCAGCGCCTGCTCGGCCTCGATGTTGTTTGGTGCTTCACGATAAAGCGGTGTTTCCGCCACGCCGAATTTTCGCGCTGCCTCTGCCATGATATCCCCGATTTCGATCCCGACCTTCGATATCAGAACGTGACGAGTCGATGCTGACCTTTCTGCATCACTACGCGACCAACGAACCTTGATGCCCGTTGTTCACAGGAACGACCAATCGTCCACAGGAGAGTATTCCCGTGCCCCGATTCCGGTTGACTCGACAGGGCATTGATTCCTACCTGACTCGTCGGAACGAAGCAAGAACATTGCGCTGTTCATTTTGCGGTGTTGTCCAGCCTGTCGCCCCAGTCCACCCGCCGGGCCAGCTTGAAGTCGGCGCCGTCGCGCTTGGTGAACAGGCGCTCGGTGGCAGTGCCGTCGTCCTGGCAAAGCTTGAGCAGAACCTTGCCGGAGCCGGATTTCGGCGGTGCAAGAACCCGTGCCTGGTGTGAAGTTGGTCCGTCGCGGGACGCTGCGACATAGATGAACTTCTCGTCCTCCCACGGCACGTCGGCGTCCTTTGCCAGCCGGTGCAGGCGTGAGCGGGCGACGCGGCGGGAAAAATGGCACCAGTCGGGCGGGGCGAGCGGGCAGGGCGCCTGATGCGGGCAAGGCGCAAGCACATGCGCGCCCGCCTCGATCAGCTGCCGGCGCCCGGCAAGGATGCGCTGCCAGCCGGCCGGGGTGCCGGGCTCGACGATCAACAGCGTGTCGGCGGTGAGCTGCCAGAGCCGGCCGATGAGCTTTGGCAGCGATGCTGGGGCGATTTCGTCCAGCACATAGGCGCATGTGACCAGATCGGCCGGCTCGAGGTCGGCAAGGTCGATGGTGGCATCACCCGCCAACCATCTGGTCTGGGCGGCAATTGCGTCGCCGGCAAGCGCCTCGCCCACCTTGCGTACCGCCGCGCTCGCTTCCAGCAGCACAGCCTGTTCGAGATCGGGCCACCGATCGGTCGTGGCCCAGAGCACCGTACCAGGGCCGGCGCCGACATCGAGCAGGCTCTTGGGTTGAAGGCCGGGCTTGGCGTCGCTCAGCGCGTCGAGGCTGGCGCGGATCGCGGCATAGGTCGCCGGCAGCCGCGTCGCCAGATAGGCCTTCACCGCCAGATCCTCGGCCATGTGCAGACGGCCGTCGCGCAACTCGGCACGGTAACGGTCGGACAGCGTTTTTGCCGCTTGTTTGAGTGCCGTCAGAGGAACGTTTTCGAGCAGGCGCTCCACGCCTTGGCGAAGGGATGCCGGCAACTCCATCTTCATGCGCCCCGCGGGACGAGAAGGATCACCGAAGCGCCGGCAATACAAAGTGCGGCACCGGCAAAATCCCAGCGGTCGGGGCGCACGCCCTCCACCAGCCACAGCCAGCCAAGCGACGCCGCAATGTAGATGCCGCCGTAGGCGGCGTAGGCTCGACCGGCGGCTGACGTGTCGACCAGTGCCAGCAGGAAGCCGAACAGGGCGAGCGAGGCGAGACCGGGGAGCAGCCACAGCGGCGACTTCCCCAGCCGCCACCAGGCCCAGAACGAGAAGCAGCCGGCGATCTCGGCCAGGGCGGCAGCGGCATAGAGCACGTAGGTCATGAAAAAGGTCCCGTGACGATCACGGGACCTTTTTCAGTGCAGGGGCCGGCAATGGCAAGCGGCAATGCTTATTCCTGGTCCGCAACCTTGCGGCGGCGAGCCGGCTTGGCGACAGGGCTTTTTTTGACCGGTGCCGTTTCACGATGCCCCATGTCGCGCATCTCAAGCGCCTTCTCGCACTTGGCCATGTAGTCGCGCGACACCGGCAGCGTGTCGTTCTTCTTGGTGATCTGGATCTGGAAGATCACCAAGTCCTGCCAGCGGAAGGCGGCTTCCGAGGCAGCCAGGTAGAACTCCCACATGCGGCAGAAGCGCTCGTCATAGATCGCCTTGGCCTTGTCGCGGTTGGCGGCGAAGCGCTGGCCCCAATGCTTCAGCGTATCGGCATAGTGGAGCCTGAGAATTTCGACATCGGTGACGACCAGGCCCGATTTCTCGATCGCCGGCATGACTTCCGAGAGCGCGGGGATATAGCCGCCCGGGAAGATGTATTTGCGGATGAAGGCGCTGGTTGCCCACGGCACGCCGGAACGGCCGATCGTGTGCAGCAGCATGACGCCGTCCGGCTTGAGCAGCGTCGCGCTCTTGTCGAAGAATGTGCGGTAATGGTTGACGCCGACATGCTCGAACATGCCGACCGAGACAATACGGTCGAAACGCTCGTTGAGCTCGCGGTAGTCCTTGAGCTCGAAATGCACGCGGCTTTCCAAACCTTGCGCATGCGCCCGGTCGGTGGCGACGCCATGCTGCTCTGTCGACAGCGTTACGCCCTGCACGTCGACGTCGAACGCCTTGGCGAGATAGAGGCCGAGCCCGCCCCAGCCGGAGCCGATGTCGAGTACGGTCTGGCCGGCCTTCAGCCGGAGCTTGGCGGCGATGTGGCGCTTCTTGGCGGCCTGCGCTTCGTCGAGCGTCATATCCGGCTGCTCGAAATAGGCGCAGGAATACTGCATGTCCTCGTCGAGGAAGAGCCGGTAGAGATCACCCGACAAATCGTAGTGACGCTGCACGTTGCGGCGCGAGCGCGAGGCGGTGTTGATCTGCTGCAGGCGGCGGAAGGCGTGGCGCAGGCCTTCGATGGCCTTCGACCATGTGGCGTCGATGCCGCCGCTCCCCATGTTCTGGAAGGCGATGCGCATCACGCCCAGCACGCCACCTTCGAGAATGTCGAGTTCGCCGTCCATGTAGGCTTCAGGCACGGCCAGCATCGGGTCGAAGGTGATGGCGCGTTCGGCATGCGCAGTCTTGATATGCATGTGCACCGGTTCGCCGCTGCCGTCGCCGAAAACCACTGTCGTGCCCTTGGGGCCGGTGACCTTGAGATTGCCGGTGCGCACCAGGCGGTCGAGAACGCGCTTCAACAGAATATTCATGACCAAATGTCCCCTCTCGGCCAGACAGGCTGTCTTGGCGCGCGACCCGAAAATCGGACTAGATTTTCATCGGGGATCTTGCGCCCAAAGCTCCACGGCGTCATTTGCGCGGCCAAAGGACGCGCGACGCTGTAGTCTGCAACAATATATAGGGGTTCGAAAAGTTCCATTTGGCATAAAAAAGCCCGGGCGCGAGGCCCGGGCGTTGGTCCAGTGTGGCTGGATGCCGGCAAAGTGATCAGAGCACAGCTCTAATCCTGATCGAAGCGTAGCTCCGATCGCCTTGCGACGTATGATCAGGCGTTGTCTTCGCCGCCCTCGAACTCGGTGTTCGGGTCGAAGAAGTTTTCCGGCCGGGCGTTGTCGTTGATGTCGTCGCCATAGATGGCTTCGGCGGTGGTCAGCGTCTCGCCCTTGGCCTGGCGTTCGGCCTCGTCGGCCGTGCGGGCGATGTTGAGCGTGATTGTGACTTCGACTTCCGGATGCAGCGCGATCGCCACATTGGTGAGGCCGATGGTCTTGATCGGCTGGTTGAGCAGGATCTGGTTGCGGTTGACCGAGAAACCTTCCACCGTCAGCAGATCGGCGATGTCGCGGGTCGAAACGGAACCGTAAAGCTGTCCGGTTTCACCGGCTGAGCGCACGGCGATGAAGCTCTTGCCGTCGAGCTTTTCGGCGACCTGACTGGCTTCCGACTTGCGCTCGAGGTTGCGGGCTTCGAGCTGGGCGCGCTGGCCTTCGAACTTCTTCTTGTTGGCTTCGTTGGCGCGCAGCGCCTTGCCCTGCGGCAGCAGGAAGTTACGGGCAAAGCCGTCCTTGACCTTGACGGTATCGCCCATCTGGCCGAGGCGGGAAACGCGTTCGAGAAGAATGACTTCCATGGTTTTGTTCCTTCGGTTGGCGCCAATCGATCGAGGAGATCGACGCCGAATGTCTCTGGAACAGGTCAGGAAGCTTGGGCGCCTGGGGCGCTGGTGTCGCTGTCCTGCCTGTCGCGGCAGTTAGAGGTTTTGACCTCAACCCGGGATTTGATGTTCAACCCTGCGGCGCCCGTCGCCGTGGGAGAAGAGCGGGCGGCGAACCGCCCGCGTCAGAGAAATTAGCGAACCACGTAGGGCAGCAGGCCGAGGAAGCGGGCGCGCTTGATCGCCTTGGCGAGTTCGCGCTGCTTCTTCTGGCTGACGGCGGTGATGCGCGACGGCACGATCTTGCCGCGCTCTGAAATATAGCGCTGCAGCAGACGCACGTCCTTGTAGTCGATCTTGGGCGCGTTGGCGCCGGAGAATGGGCAGGTCTTGCGGCGGCGATGGAACGGGCGCCGGGTCGGGATCTGATTGATGTCGACCATTATTCTGCACCCCCTTCAAAGCCTTCGCGCGGACGGCGCGGACCACGATCGGCACCGGCGTCGCCGAACGAGCGCGGCGGACGATCGCCACGGTCGCCGCGATCACGATCGCCGAACGAGCGCGGACCACGATCGCCACGGTCGCGGTCGCCGAAGCCGCCGCGTTCCGAGCGCTCTTCGCGCTTCTGCATCATGGCCGACGGGCCTTCCTCATGCGCCTCGACCTTGATGGTCAGGAAACGCAGCACGTCTTCGGACAGGCCCATCTGGCGCTCCATCTCGTTGAGCGCGGCCGCGGGGCAATTCAGGTCCATCAGCGTGTAATAAGCCTTCCGGTTCTTGTTGACCCGGTAGGTGAGGGACTTCAGTCCCCAGTTCTCGACCCGGCCGACGGACCCGCCATTTGCGGAGATGACGCCCTTGTACTGTTCGACAAGCGCATCGACCTGCTGCTGCGAGAGGTCCTGCCGGGCAAGAAACACATGTTCGTATAGAGCCATTATGTCTTATGCCTTTCTTCGTTTCTCTCCCGGTTCCCGGCGGCAAAAGCCTCTGCAACTTCTCTGACCCACAAACCCTCGAAGGGCGCGGGGAAGAAAGGAGCATGACGAGACGGTCGAGAGCGGAGACACGGGAGGCGGGAGCACTTCTGGCTTCACACGAAGGCTTTCGAAAAAACCTCCGGCCCTCCGTTCAGCCCCCAGCAAGGACCGGCAGATTGCGGGCGTCTATACAGCAATCCGGCTGGAAGGCAAGGGCGGGCGGCGTCCTGTGTCGTAAGAAGATGAGTTGTCCGGATTAGGTAGCACGTGAGTTGTCCGGTTTGATTTCCAGCGAACGGAGGCTGGGGATGAAACTGACGGCATGGCTACAGGACCGGAGAACGCAGAAGTTTCGGGACGTTTTGAGCCGCTGGAATGGCGGCGATCTATCGATGATGGAGGCAGGCGAACTGCTGGGCATGTCGGAGCGGCATTCCGGCGCCACCGCGACCGTTACGAAGAGGCCGGGGAAGGTGGTGGACCATCGCTTGGGCAAGATTTCGACGCGTCGGGTGCCGGCGGAGGCGATTGAGGAGATGCTGGAGCTTTATCGTCATCGCTATCTTGGCTGGAACGTGAAGCATTTCCACGAGCACCTGCTGCGCGATCACGATTTCAGCTGGGGCTACACCTTCATCTCGACACAGCTTCATGCGGCTGGGCTGGTGGAACGGGCCAAGCGGCGCGGTGCTCACCGGCGCAAACGGGAAAGGAAGCCTTGTGAGGGGATGATGCTGCATTAGGATGGCAGCCGTCACCAATGGCTGGCGGTTGGGCCGATGCTGGATCTGATCGTGACGACGATGCGACGAGCACGATCTATTCGGCCTTCCTGATCGAGGAGGAAGGCACGGCGTCTATTATGCCGTCAGCGACCCGACTAAACTGCCGAACGTGTTCCTGCAGATCGCCAACAAGTTCACGAAGCTGCAATTGACGAACTGAAAGCTCGACCCCGAGAGACGGGCCGGCTCCTGACGGGGTCTGCTCAACTCGTATGGGCGACAACCTTGTCGACCGTTTCGGGGAAGAAGTCGGGCGCCGCGTGGCGTTTGCCGAACATCATATCGTACTGCAACAGGCGGAAATCGCGGATCGCCGGGTCGATCTCCTTCTGCCGCGCCCAATCGGGCGTGGCGTCGCCAGCCGGCGTCAGCAACAGGTTGCGGTCGACGACGCGGTAGCGTTCGCTCATCTGGCCCAGGAAGCCGGTGTAGTAGGGATGGCTGATGCCGGCCTTCTTCAGGATATGATAGGGCAGGAAGGCAGGACTGACGGCGCCCATGTCTTCAGCCGGCCCGGTGCGGTTCGACCAGATGACCAGCGGCGTCTCGTGGTGTTCAAGGGCGGCCTCGGGCGACGCTTCCTTGCGCGGCGCGACATTGTCCTTCAGGAAACCGGTTTCGACGTAGACCGGCCCCAGCGGTGGCAGATGGTCGCCAAAGAAGGCGATCACCGTGGGGCGGGAGCGCTTCTTTGCCCATTCGACTAGGCGTTCAAGGCCGCGATCGGCATCGGCTGAGCCCTCCGCATAGCTGAGCAACGATTCGCGCGCCCACTGGCTGATCGGCGACTGCACCGTATGAGTGGGATTGTAATAGCGGTTCGGCTCGTAGGGACCGTGGTTTTGCAGGCTGACCGCAAAGAAGAACGCCGGTTCGTCGCTGGCGTCGGCCTCGCTGATGATCTCGTCGGTCATCGCCGCATCCGATGCCAGCGGCCCGCGCTTTTGCATCGGCGGCAGCGTTTCTTCCGACTTGAAATCGTTGAAGCCGAAATCAGCATAGACCGCGCCACGGTTCCAGAACCAGTTGGTGCCGGGATGGATAGCGCGTGCCCGGTAACCCTGGCTCTTGAGGAAGGTCGCCAGTGAAGGCGTCGGCGTGCGCACATATTGCTGGTAGGGGATGCTGCCGGCAGGCAGGAATGCGTTGGAAAAGCCGGTCAGCGCCTCGAACTCGATGTTGGCTGTCATGCCGCCGAATTCCGGCGAGAACATCGAGCCCGAGCGCAGAGCCCGCACATTGGGGATCGGATCGGGCGTGATGGTGACGCCGGGCAGCTTGGTCGGATCCCAGAAGGATTCGCTCATGACGATGATGATGTCAGGTTTCTCGGCTGGCACTGAGGCGGTCACATCGGACCTGCCGATCGCCGCGATTGCCTTGTCGGAATAGCCTGGCGGCGCCGAGACATGCGCCATCGGCACGTTGAGGGCAAAGGCCAGTGCAAAGCCGTTGGAGGCATAGTTTTCCTTCTGGTCCCACATGATCGGGATGATCTGCAGCCGGTCCCTGGTCCAGGAGAAGGTGGCGTAGTCCATGATCGAAACGAAGAAGGCAAGCAGCGGCACCGCCAGCGTCAGCCGGGCAAGGCGGCCCTTGCGGCTGAGTGCGGGAACCTTGCGGCGCCACAGCCGCCAGCCATAGACGAGCAGCGACAGGCCGGCGACGATGCCGACGACCATGGCAAGCGCGGTCATCGGCCGGTCGCGCACCAAAAGCGGCAGCAGCGCGAAGATCTGGCGGGCATAGAGGAAATCGGTCGGATAGAGCGGATCGCCGAGATAGTGCGACTTCTGGTGACCGACGAAGGCAAGCGACAAGGTCAGCGGCGCGACGATCATCAGGCTCTGGTGGCTGCGGCCAAGCACCGCATCGAGCCCGATCAGGATCAGCGCAAACACGACAATGGTGGTCCAGCCAGGCTTGAGCGGCTGGAGGAAGAAGGAGACGGTGCCGGCAAAGTCGCCGCGCACGATCAACTCGATGGCAAACACCAGGACGGCAGCGATTGCCAGGCTGATCAGCCCATAGCGCACCACCGGCCATCTCCTCCCCGGCAGATAGCCGGTGGAGGGGTCGTCTTCCAGAAACTGTGGCGCGGCCTTGCCGGCGCGTTTGTAACTCTTTGCCACCTTAACTTCCCCACCCAGCGACAAACACGTCACTCGATTGTCATAGAATTGTCACGCAAAGCTAGCGCCTGTAGCGAAAATAAGAAGAGCCAGCAAACGAATCGTGAGCGGTTTTCATCAGGAGTGATCGCCAAAAAGCCTTTCGGAACAGGCACTCGGCGGACGAAGCTGCCGCCGGGCAGGGTCGAACCGGGCTTGACTTGGCGGCCTGCCTTGCGTCACAGGCAAGAAAAACCCGTCTATCAGGCAAGCAAAACCAGCCCTTGGGAGTCCTCGCATGGCCGTTGCATTAACCTTTCCCGGACAAGGCAGCCAGGCAGTCGGCATGGGCAAGGATCTAGCCGACGCCTTTCCCGAGGCGCGCAGGATATTCCAGGAAGTCGACGAGGCGCTCGGCGAAAGCCTGTCGAAGCTGATCTGGGAAGGGCCGGAAGAGACGTTGACGCTGACCGCCAACGCTCAGCCGGCGCTGATGGCAGTGTCGCTGGCCGCGATCCGGGCGCTGGAATCGCGCGGCTTATCGCTGAAAGGCAAGGTCGCGTATGTAGCCGGCCATTCGCTGGGCGAATATTCGGCACTCGCGGCCGCAGGCTTCGTTTCGGTTGCCGATGCCGCCAGGCTGCTGCGCATCCGCGGCAATGCCATGCAGGCGGCGGTGCCGGCCGGCGAGGGGGCAATGGCGGCGATCATCGGACTGGAGCAGGCCGATGTCGAAGCTGCTTGCGCCGAGGCAGGCAAAGGCTCTGTTTGCCAGATCGCCAACGACAATGGCGGCGGCCAACTGGTCATTTCCGGCGCTAAGGCCGCGGTCGAACTGGCCGCAAAACTGTGCACGGAAAAGGGCGCCAAGCGCGCGCTGTTGCTGCAGGTGTCCGCGCCCTTCCATTCGGCGCTGATGGCGCCGGCCGCGAACGTCATGCGCGACGCGCTCGACGGCGTGACAAGGAACGCGCCGGTCGTTCCGGTCGTCTCCAACGTGTCGGTGACGCCGTCGAGCGATCCGGACGAGATCGCCCGCCGCCTGGTCGAACAGATAACCGGCCGCGTGCGCTGGCGCGAGACGGTGGAATGGTTCGGCGCGAACGGCGTCACCACGCTTTACGAAATTGGCGCCGGCAAGGTGCTTTCGGGATTGGCACGCCGTATCAACCGCGACATCGCGACCGCGTCGGTCGGCTCCGCCGCTGAGGTCGAAGCTGCATTGGCAGCGCTTGCATAAAGCATCATTTGATCCCATCCCTGTAAAGGGGTGTTCTCTTCTCAATCAGGAGACAAAAATGTTCGAATTGACTGGCCGCAAGGCGCTCGTCACCGGCGCATCGGGGGGCATCGGCGAAGCGATCGCCAGGGTGCTGCATGCGCAAGGCGCGATCGTCGGCCTGCACGGCACCCGCGTCGAGAAATTGGAGACCCTGGCCGCTGAGCTTGGCGACAGGGTCAAGCTGTTTCCGGCCAATCTCTCGAACCGCGACGAGGTCAAGGCGCTCGGCCAGAAGGCGGAGGCAGATCTCGAAGGCGTCGACATCCTGGTCAACAATGCCGGCATCACCAAGGACGGGCTGTTCGTGCGCATGTCGGATGCCGACTGGGACACCGTGCTCGAGGTCAACCTGACCGCCGTGTTCAGGCTGACACGCGAACTCACCCACCCGATGATGCGCCGCCGCCATGGCCGCATCATCAACATCACCTCGGTCGTCGGTGTCACCGGCAATCCCGGCCAGACCAACTACTGCGCCTCCAAGGCCGGCATGATCGGCTTTTCCAAGTCGCTGGCGCAGGAGATCGCCACCCGCAACATCACCGTCAACTGCGTTGCCCCGGGCTTCATCGAATCGGCGATGACCGAAAAGCTCAACGACAAGCAGAAAGAGGCGATCATGGCGGCGATACCGACGCGCCGCATGGGCACCAGCGCTGAAGTCGCGTCCGCCGTCGCCTATCTCGCCTCCAATGAAGCCGCCTACGTCACCGGCCAGACCATCCATGTGAATGGCGGCATGGCGATGATCTGACGGACCTTGTTGATAATTCTACCCTGCCAGCCATCTGCCGCGGTTGTTCGCGCTTCCGGTGCTCGCGTACTCCAAGTACGCACCGCTCCGGTTCTCGAAAACCGCACCATATCACTCGGCAGGGCGAATTCGGAACAAGGTCCGGCGGGGCTGTGAAAAGAGACCATTTCGGCTTGGACCTCAGCTATTTTTCGTGTAATGCGGCCCGCAACCCGGCGGTTCGGGCAAAAACCGGTCTGTAGCCGTTGCGTTTCCGGCAGGACCATCTTTCAGCTTGATTAGCGGCATTCTGCCCGCTAACGAAGACAGACAAACAAAAGACGAGGATGCCCAAATGAGTGACACCGCAGAGCGCGTCAAGAAGATCGTCATCGAGCACCTTGGCGTCGATGCCGACAAAGTGACGGAGCAGGCGAGCTTCATCGATGATCTGGGCGCCGACAGCCTCGATACGGTCGAACTCGTCATGGCGTTCGAAGAAGAATTCGGCGTCGAGATTCCCGACGATGCAGCCGAGACCATCCTGACCGTCGGCGATGCCGTGAAGTACATCGACAAGGCTTCGGCCTGACGCTTTCTGCAGTCATCACCGGGGAGGACCTGCGATGAGGCGTGTCGTCGTCACGGGCCTTGGGTTGCTGTCGCCGTTCGGCATGGGCTTTGAGCACAGCTGGAAGGAACTTCTGACTGGCCGCAGCGCTGCCAAGCGCATCACCGAGTTCGAGGTGGAGGATCTTGCTTGCAAGATCGCCCACGTCATTCCGCGTGGCGACGGCAGCAATGCCACCTTCAATCCCGAGGCCGTGCTCGAGCCGAAGGAATTGCGCAAGATCGGCGACTTCATCCTGTACGGGATTGCCGCCGCCGACGAGGCGCTGAAGGATTCCGGCTGGGAACCCAAGACTCATGAAGAGCAATGCGCTACCGGCGTCCTGATCGGCTCCGGTATTGGCGGCATCGAGGGGATCGCCGAGAACGCGATGATCCTCAAGGAACGCGGCCCGCGCCGCATCAGCCCTTTCTTCATCCCGGGCCAGATCATCAATCTCGTCTCCGGGCAGGTTTCGATCCGGCACGGGCTGAAAGGCCCGAACCATGCCGTGGTCACGGCCTGTTCGACTGGCGCGCACGCCATTGGCGATGCGGCCCGGTTGATCATGTGGGGCGATGCCGACGTGATGGTCGCCGGTGGCGCCGAAGCGCCCGTGACGCGGCTGTCGATCGCCGGCTTCGCAGCGTGCCGGGCGCTGTCGACAGAGCGCAATGATTCACCGCAAACGGCGTCGCGTCCCTATGATCGCGACCGTGACGGCTTCGTCATGGGCGAGGGCGCCGGCGTTGTCGTGCTCGAGGAGCTCGAGCATGCCAAGGCGCGCGGCGCCAAGATCTATGCCGAGGTGACGGGTTATGGTCTCACTGGCGACGCGCATCACATCACGGCGCCCGCCGAGGATGGCGATGGTGCCTTCCGCTGCATGACGGCGGCGCTGAACCGGGCCAAGCTGACACCCGCCGATGTTGACTACATCAACGCCCACGGCACCTCGACCATGGCCGACACGATTGAGCTCGGCGCTGTCGAGCGGCTTGTCGGCAATGCCGCGTCGAAGATTTCGATGTCGTCGACCAAGTCGTCGATCGGGCACCTGCTTGGGGCGGCCGGTGCCGCCGAAGCGATCTTTTCGATCCTTGCCATCAGAGACAATGTCGCGCCGCCGACCATCAACCTCGACAACCCGGAGCGCGAAACCGCGATCGACCTGGTGCCGAACAAGCCGCGTGCCCGACAGATCGACGTGGCGCTGTCCAATTCCTTCGGCTTTGGTGGTACCAACGCGTCGCTGGTCTTCCAGCGCTACAATGGCTGATCGCCCGGCTATCGGGCGACGCTTTGGCGTGCCGTCAATTTTGCCATATTCGCCCCTACTCTGCCGCTGGGGATTCGTTGGGCGATCAAACGGTAGGGCGAAATGAACACAAATCCGGCAGGCAACGGAGAATTCGGGCAACGGCCGGCGACATCCGGACCGATCGTGCCGAAAACGGCCAGCGAGGCGTTGCGGCCGGAGGCCGGAACGCCGCCGCCGAAGCGCTCGCGTGCTTCACGCAGCCAGGTCGTCGTGTTCATGAACTTCGTCATCTCTTCGGTGATGCTGATGGTTCTGGCCGCCGGCGTCGCGGTCTATTTCGGCAAGCAGGAATTCACCGAGCCCGGCCCCTCGGCCAATGGCGACACCTTCCTGGTCAAGCCGAACACCGGCGTCCAGGATATCGCCGACCAGCTCGAACGCCGAGGACTGATCAGCGATGCCCGGATATTCCGCCTTGGCGTGCGGGCCTTCGGCAATGATTCCGCGCTGAAGGCCGGCGAGTACGAGATCAAGCCCAGGGCTTCCATGCGCGACATCATGGAGCTTTTGAAGAGCGGCAAGTCGGTGATGTATTCGCTGACCATTCCAGAGGGGCTGACGGTCGAGCAGGCGCTGCAGCGCATCGCCGACGAGACTGCCTTGAGCGGCGATATGCCGGCGACCACGCCGCCGGAGGGCAGCCTCGCCACAGACACACTGCGTTTCACGCGCGGCGCGACGCGCCAGCAGATGGTCGACAAGCTGCTGGCGGATCAAAAGAAGCTGGTTGACGATGTCTGGCAGCGGCGCGCGCCGGACCTGCCGCTGGCAAACATCGAAGAGTTCGTTACGCTGGCTTCGATCGTCGAGAAGGAAACGGGCAAGGGTGACGAGCGCTCACGGGTGGCCGCCGTCTTCCTGAACCGGCTTGCCAAGGGCATGCGCCTGCAATCCGATCCAACGATCATCTACGGGCTGTTCGGCGGCAAGGGCAAGCCGGCGGACCGGCCGATCTATCAGTCGGACATCCAGAAGCAGACGCCCTACAACACCTATGTGATCAACGGTTTGCCACCGACGCCGATCGCCAATCCGGGCCGTGCAGCGCTGGAGGCGGTGGCCAATCCGTCGAAGACCGACGACCTCTATTTCGTTGCCGATGGCACCGGCGGGCACGTCTTTGCCGCGACGTTGGACGAGCACAACGAGAATGTCGCCCGCTATCGCGCCTTGCAGAAGAAGCAGGCGGATGAGGCCGCCAAGGCCGCCAACACCACTGGCGCCGACGACAGCAATGCCGACAAGCCGGCTGACAGCGCGCCGGCTGAGGGTGGCGACGACAGCGGCGGTGATGCGGGCGCTGCCCAGTAGAATAAAGAAGGGGCATTGCTCACCAGGCGATGCCCTGACATTTGGAAGAGCGCCGCGCGTCCGATTTCGACGCGCCTGCGGCGCAGTCATTTTCAAGCCGCACTTGCTCCTCTCCGGAAAGCCGGTTTCGGGGTGGTGCACCAGGGATGTGTGGGCGATATGAATTTGCAGAGCATGACCGGTTTTGCACGTGCCGTCGCCGAGCATGAGGGCACCTCGATCGCCTGGGAGGTCAAGTCCGTCAACGGCAAGAGCGTCGAGGTACGGTTGCGACTGCCGCAAGGCTTCGAGCGGCTGGAACCAGCCGTCCGGCAGTTGCTTCAGAAGCGTTTTGCGCGCGGCAATTTCCAGGCGACGCTGACCATCGGCCGCGCCGCCGGCGCGCAGGCGCAGCCGGTCGTCAACGAAGCCTTCCTGAAGGACCTGGCCGGGCTCGCCAAGCGGCTGCAGGAGCAATTCGGCGCTGCCCCCGCGACATCAGACGGATTGCTGTCGCTGCGCGGCGTGCTCGACATTCCCGAAACTGTCGAAACCGAAGAGGCGAGGGCCGCGCTCGATGCCGCGATCATGGCCGCGCTCGAGGTGGCCTTGAAAGGGCTCGAACAGGCACGACAAAGCGAAGGCAACGCGCTGGCTTTGCTGTTGTCGGGGCATATCGACACAATCGAGGTGCTGACGCTGCGGGCAGAAGTGGATCCGTCACGCGAGACGGTGGCGATCCGCGAGCGCATCGCCGAGCAGGTCAGGCTGCTGATGGACGCTTCCGCCAATCTGGACGCGACCCGGCTGCACATGGAGGCGGCGTTCCTGGCCACCAAAGCCGATATTCGCGAAGAGATCGACCGGCTGAAAACGCATGTCGCATCCGGTCGGGCACTGCTGGAGGGCGGCGGCGCCGTTGGCCGCAAGCTCGATTTTCTGGCACAGGAATTTAACCGCGAATCGAATACGCTGTGTTCGAAGTCGAATGCCGCCGCCGTCACCGCGATCGGGCTGGAACTGAAGGCGGTGGTCGACCAGTTTCGTGAACAGATCCAGAATCTGGAGTAGCCGATGGTTGCCAAGGATTTGGGTTCCCGCATTCGCCGCCGGGGCCTGATGCTCGTCCTGTCGTCGCCATCCGGCGCCGGCAAGTCGACGATCGCGCGCAATCTTCTGGAAAGCGATTCCAGCCTCGAACTGTCGGTCTCGGTCACCACCAGACCGCGCCGAGGCAGCGAGATCGAGGGCGTCCACTACCATTTTCGGACGATGCGCGAGTTTGAGCGGCTGCGCGATTCCGACGCGCTGCTGGAATGGGCCGAGGTGCACGGCAATTGCTATGCGACTCCGCGCGAACCGGCCGAATTGGCGCTGTCTGAAGGGCGCGACATGCTGTTCGACATCGACTGGCAAGGTGCCCAGCAGCTCAAGGAGAAGATGCGCGCCGACATTGTCTCGATCTTCATCCTGCCGCCATCGATGAAGGAATTGAAGGCGCGGCTGAAGCGCCGCGCCGAGGACCAGGAAGCTGTGATCGAGACCCGGTTGAAAAACGCCCGCAATGAGATCGAGCACTGGAAGGAATATGATTTCGTCATCGTCAATGACGACCTCGACCGAGCCTTCGCCGAAGTGCGCGGCATTGTCGTCGCCGAGCGGCTAAGACGCGACCGCCGGCCCGGCCTGTTCGATTTCGTCTCGGGATTGTTGGACGAGAAGACGGGCTGAGGCCTTTTCCCTTCTCCCACAAACAAGGGGAGAACGCAGAGACAGCGCTTCCTACACCGCATTGGTCAGTCGCACGAATTCCTCGACGCTGAGCGTCTCGGCGCGGCGTGTCGGATCGATGCCGGCGCGCTCGAGCAGGGCCTCGCCGCCGAGACTCTTCACGCTCTGTCGCAGCATCTTGCGACGTTGGCCGAAGGCGGCTTCGGTGACGCGACCGAGTTTTTTCACCTCGGCGCGCAGAGGAATCAGGCGCGGCACCAGATGCACCACCGAGGAGGTGACCTTTGGCGGCGGCGTGAATGCCTGTGGCGGCACGTCGAAGGCGATCCTCGCCTCCGTCCGCCAGCCGGCAAGAACTCCCAGCCGGCCGTAGCTGTCGCTGCCGGCGGGCGCGACGATGCGCTCGGCCACCTCGCGCTGGAACATCAAAGTCATCGAGCTGTAGAAGGGCGGCCAGTCGCTGACCGTCAACCAGCGCACCAGCAGCTCCGTGCCGATGTTGTAGGGCAGGTTGGCCACGATCTTTACCGGGCCACCGTTCCCGGTCGCCCGACTGGCAAGTGCCGCGAAATCCGTCTTCAGCGCATCGCCGGAAACAACCTCCAGCCGGCCGGGATAATGATCGGACAGTTCGGCAAGGGCAGCCAGGCAGCGTTCGTCACGCTCGATGGCAATGACGTGGCGCGCTCCGTTGGAAAGCAAGGCGCGGGTCAGCCCGCCGGGACCGGGACCGACCTCGATCACGGTTGCATCGGACAAGTCGCCGGCGGTTCGGGCGATCTTGCCGGTGAGGTTGAGGTCGAGCAGGAAATTCTGGCCGAGCGCCTTCTTCGCCTGCAGGCCATGACGCTCGATCACCTCGCGCAGCGGCGGCAGACCGTCGATGCTCATGCCTGCGGTCTCATTCGGCAACTGCCTTCGTGTTTGTGTCGGCCAGCCGCCGGGCAAGCTTCAGCGCCGCCATCAGGCTGTCGGGCCGCGCCACGCCCTTGCCGGCGATGTCGAACGCCGTGCCGTGGTCGGGTGAGGTGCGGATGAAGGGCAGGCCGAGCGTGACATTGACCGCCTCGTCGAAGGCCAGCGCCTTGGCCGGGATCAGCGCTTGGTCGTGATACATGCAGAGGGCCGCGTCGTAGCCGGCCCGTGCCCGGGCGTGGAACAGCGTGTCGGCTGGCAGCGGGCCGAAAGCGTCGATCCCTTCGGCACGCAGGATATCGACCGCCGGGCGCACGATCAGCTCGTCCTCGAGTCCCATGGCGCCGCCTTCGCCCGCATGCGGATTGAGCCCGGCAATGGCGAGCCTCGGCCGGGCGATGCCGAAGCGGCCGGTGAGGTCGGCGGCGGTGATGCGCGCGGTGGCGACGATCAGTTCGGTGGTCAGTGCCTTCGGCACCTCAGCCAGCGCGATGTGGATGGTGACGGGAACGGTGCGCAGGTCGGGGCCTGCCAGCATCATCACCGGCATCGCTTCAACGCCGCTGTGCCGGGCCGCCAGATGCGCCAGATATTCGGTGTGGCCTGGGAAGCGAAAGCCGGCATCGTAGAGCGGCTTCTTGGCGATGGGGCAGGTGACGACGGCCGAGGCTTCGCCGGCAAGGCAGTCGGCGACGGCGCGGTCGATGGCTTCGATGGTGGCGGCCGCATTGGCCAGGTCGGGCCGGCCGGGGCTGTCGATGCAGCGGGCAGTCACTGGAACGATCGGCAAGGCGCGGGCAAAGACTTGCGCCGCTTGCGCTGGTGTCGTTTCGACGATCGGCAGCGAAATGCCGAGGAGGCGCGCCCGCGAGGCGATCAGCGCCGGATCGGCGAGCAGATAGAAGGCGGGCACGGCGGCAGCCTCGCGCGCCATGAAGGCTGCGATGGCGATCTCCGGCCCGATGCCGGACGGATCGCCGGCGCTCAACGCAAGCGCAGCCACGGTGGTGCCCACGTCAGCGCTTGACGATGCGGGCTTTCGCCTTCAGCTCGTCGACATATTTCTTGCTGAGCTCGTCGGCGTTCTTGTCGCCGGAGCCTTCGTTCTGGAACACCATCTGCGCGACCTTGTCGTCGGACACTTCGCGCGATGAGCAGATGCCGATGAATTCGACGCCGCGTTCGGTTTCGCGCGTGACGGTGGCGCCGCCGACCTTGGTAGCCTTGATCTGCTCGGCCCAGTCCGGTGGCAGTTGCGGCGCCAGCACCCGGCCCAGATCGCGAACGGTGACGTCGACCAGGCCCTTGGCGAATTCGCGCGTCGTGTTGCAGCCGTTGAAGCGGGCGCGCATGGCATCGGCCTCGCGCTTGCGCTTGCCCAGCGTCGCGCTGCGTTCGGCCGCCGGAACCACGAAGATGACCTGCTGCAGCATGTACTCGGTGGCGCTCGGCTTGGATCCGCCTTTTTCGAGCATCTTCCTGACAAGATCCTGTTCGCTGACGGCACCGGTGCCGTCGCCGGAACGGTAGCGCGCGCTCAACGCCTGGTTCCAGGCCATCTGGGCGCGGATGAATTCCTTGAAGTGGCTCTTGGTGACGCCCGACTTCTCCATGACGCCGTCGAGCTGGCTGAGCTGCATCTTGTTGCTTGACGCAAAGCGCTGATACGCCGCCTCGACCTGAGCGTCGCTGATGCGGATGCCAAGCCGCTTGGCCTCGGCCATGCGCAGCGTCTGGTCGATCATTTCCTGGCCGGCATCACCCTTCTTGCGCTGCAGCTTCAGAAAGGCGGCGCGATGGGCAATGTCGCCGGTGGTGACCGGAATGTCGTTGACGACGTATTTGATCTCGCTGGCGAAAGCCGGTGGCGTCATCGCGGTGATCGACACGCACGTCGCTGCCACAAGCAACGCGAAACCTGCTGAAAAGAGGTATTTCCTCATCCTTGGCATCCCAATTCTATCCCGGTTCCGCCCAATTTCATCTTGTCCAGATGCGCGAAATCCGTGCCAGCCCTATGCGGCGAAACGATGTCGCCGATTGTTACTGGATCGAGTCGATGGCGCTGGTCGACGAGCCGAAATCGCCGAGAGTGCGGAACGACAGATTGAAGCCGATGGTCTGCGACACCTCCCTGGTGTTTATGTCGCGCGACTGCGAGTAGGTCATCAAATAGGTGAAGCAGGAATCGTTGTAGGCGAAGCCGACGCCATCCTTGACCAGCAGGCTCTCCTGCAGGTCGTAGGTTCCGGTGCCGAAGACGCGCCAGTTTTCGGCGAGATGCGTCGATGCACCGAGCGTGACTTCATGGCGGTCTTCTGTGAAGCCGTATAGTGGCTGGGCCTGGATGAAGGCGTATTTGGCGCTCAGCGACACCGGCAGGCCGGAATAGGCGGCCTTCACCTCGGCGCGGCGGATCTCAAAGCTCTGTTCGTCGAAACGGCCGCCGACCGAGGCGGCGAAGCCGTTGGGGCTGTTGATGCCAAACAGGCCGACATAGTCGGACTTGGTCGTGTCGAGGCCGGAATTGGCGCCGACATTGACCAGATCCGGCACGGCGAAGGAGTTCTCGCCGCCGATCTGATAGGATTGGCCGAAAATGGCATTGGTGCCCCAGCCATTGTTGTAGGACCCGGAATAGCGGAAGCCGACATTGGCGCGCGAACCGCCTTCGACGCGGTCATAACCGGAGAATTTGTCGCGTTCGAACAAGGTGGTTGCGTCGAACACCATGCTTTGCGCATCTTCGTTGGGAACGGCCAGACCGCCGACATATTGTTCGTTCGGGCGCATGAAGACCTGCGCCATTGGTTCGATAACGTGGCTGGACCCGCTGGCCATGGAAAACAGCACCGGCCAACGCATCTCAAGGCCTGCGGTTGCCATGTAACGAGCAAACGACGAGCGCATATCGGCCTGCTCGCCCAAATTCGTTGCCATATCGTTGATGGCGTTGAGTGAAGCCGATGATGCGTTCAGGTAGTCAACGTCACCCTGCAGCGCAAGCAACGGCGTCAGCACCAGCCCGCCATCGGTGACGAAGCTCCGCTTCCACTCGGCCTCGGCAGTGAGACGGCCCGAGTCGCCTTCGATGCCAGGGACACGCTGCGTGGGGACGAAGCGTGTCTTATCGAGATCATCACGACGGATGACTCGCGCATTCACATTGAGGGACAACTGGCCGCCGGCCACCGATACGTCGGGGATATAGGCGTAGTCGAGCGACGGCAGCACCCAGGGCTGTTGTCCGCTTCGCGCGGAGATGTTGTCGTCGGGCGTATCTTCCTGCACTTCGAAGTGCATGGCGCGCACGTCGAAATAGTTGCGGCCGTTGAGGCCCGTCAGGTAGACCGACGACTGGTGGACGGAAGCATTGTACTTGTCGATGTTGTAGGTGTTCGAGAAGTTCTTGTCGGTCTGCAGCAGCACATCCCAGCCGAAATCCCAGCGCGGATTGATGGCGAACTGGCCTTGGGTTCCCATCATGCCGCGGAATTTGTTGGGATCGCCCGCCGCACCCGAATCGACATTGCGACCGGCGGCGTCGATGAAGGCGTCGGGATCGTTCTGCCGAATCCCGGCGATCTTCAAACTGTACTGGCCATTGTTGAAGCGCTGGCGCCACTCGGCCTCACCGAGGAAGCCCTGCTTGGTGTAGCCGGTGCCGGTGACGGTCAGGTCATAGGTCGGCGACAAGGCGAAATAATAGGGAATTTTCACGCCGACGCCTAGATCGTCGTTGTAGACGATGCCGGGAATCAGGAAGCCGCTCTTACGCTTCACCGTCGGGTCCGCAATCTCGAATGCAGGCAGATAGGCGAGCGGGAAACCGAAGAACTCGAAATTCGCATTCTCGAAGCGAACCGTCTTCTTCTCGCCGTTCCAGATGATCTTCTTGGCCTTGACGCGCCAAGTCGGCGCTTTGTCGGGCTTGTCCTCGCACGGTTCGCAGGCGGTGTAGACGCCATTGTGGAACGTGGTCAGGACGCCGCCCATGCGCTCGGCGCTTTCGGCGGCGAAATAGGCCTTGTCGATGGTTTCGACGCGCAACGCGTTGACGAAGCCGTCTGCGAAATCATCGGTGATGTCGATATGTTCCGAATTGATCTTGGTGCCGTCGCTGTTGATGACTTCGACGTTGCCGCTCGCGACCATCCGCTTGGTGTTGCGGTTGTATTCGACCCGCTGGGCAACAAGGCGATTGCCACCATAATCGATCTGCACGCCACCGACGGCGGTCACCGTCTGGTTGTCGTTGTTGTAGACCAGCGTATCGGCCGCCAGCAGCATCTGCGAGCCGGACGGAACCGATGTCGCCATGTCGCCGACATCCTGCGCGAACGCCGGCATCGGGACGACGCAGGCAAGCACGCACGCCAAGGCGGTCGCCGCATAGAGGCGCGCCAAACGGGCCTGCCTGTTGCTGGGCAAAAACGCCTCCCTCACTAGCCGTCTTCCTTGTATAGCAGGAAAGTCACCCCGAAGAACATAGCCACTACGACTGGCACCCATGCGGCTACGACAGTCGGCACAAATCCCGCCACGCCGAATGCCTTCACCAGCACCGAAACGACATAAAGCAGAAAGCCGGCGACGATGCCACCCAGAATCATCGTTGCCGATTGCCCCATCCTAGCAAATTGCATTGAAACCGTTGCCGCAATCAGCGTCATGGCGACGAGAAGGAACGGCAACGCCACCAGCGAATCAAACTGCATGGCAAAGGCATTTGCCTTGAGGCCGAAGGAGCGGGCAACCTCGATCTTTCCAGGCAGGTCATAGAAAGGGATGGTTTCGGGGCGCGCCAGTCGCTCTTGCACGAATTCGGGCTTCAGATTGGTCGGCACGCGATCGCTTGCCGATGCCTGGATCGTGCCGTTCTGGAGCGTCTTGACGTTCTGCAATTCCCAATAGCCGTCGCGCAGGAGGGCGCGCGCAGCGTCCTTGCGCTCGACGATGTTGCCTTGCGGGTCGAGAATGAAAAAGACGACATCGGCCATCTCCAGGCCCTGGTTCAGGATGGCTCGCGCACCGATGATGGTGTCCCCCGAACTGGTTTTCTGCCGAATCCAGGGTGCGGCATCGGCCGAAACCGTATTCGATTTGCCGGAACGCAACTGGGTTTCGATCTGCTCGGACCAGGAGAATGCGTGCGCGGCGAGCGGATTGATGACGCCAACCGACAAGACGCCGAACAGCAAGGCTCCGATGCAGCATGGCAACAGGAACTGCCAGGCGGAAACGCCGGCGGAACGCGCGATGACCAGTTCGTAGCGCCGGTTAAGCGACACCAGCGTCGCCATCGCCGAGAACAGACCGACAAACGGCACCGTCTGCAGCATGATCATCGGCATTCGGAGCCCCGAAATGGCCACTGCCGTTCCGTAGGTGAAGCCGGGCAGGCCGGTGGTGCGGCCGGAGAGTTCGGTGAAATCGATCAGGAACACCAGTGCCAGGAGGCCGATGAAGAACCAGATGGTGATCGTCACATAGCGGAAGAAGAAATAGCGGCCCAGCGTCCAGCCCATCAGCTGACCCCTTGCCCTGAAGTGCCGCGTCTGGACAAACGCAGTTTGAGAGCGTTCCAGCTGTCACCGGTGCGCGTGGCGAAGTTTGTCATCCAGTCAGCCCAGGCCACCGGCAGTTCCATGGTCCGGTTGGAGACGATGAACCAGATCGCCACCGCGGAAGCCGCGATCGGTACGCCATACACCATATAGGCATATTGCGGGATCTCATCGGCCTTGCTGGCGGCAAAAAAGCCCAGCCAACGCACGAACAGCGATATCCCGATGGCCGTGATCAGCGGATTGACGCGCGCCTCACGATGCGAGCGCGCGTCTCCGGCGACCGCCAGCGCGATGAGCGCGAAGACCATGGAATACGTCCATTCCGAAAACCGCTGGTTGACCTCGGCCTGGTATTCGTAGGGGTTCTGCTGATAATTTTTGTCGTTGGCACTCGGGTTGAGCAGGTACTGGGTCGTCTGGTCCTTCGGCAGGAGCGTCACCGCCGAAGCCGCCGCCATGAAGGCCGACATGTCGAAGGCATAGGAGGTGAAGCGGATGACGGAGAGATCGCCGGTCAGCGTTTTGCGATGGATGACGCCGTCATTCATCATCAGCACCTTTTCGCCGCCGCGTTCGACGATGCTGCCGGTCTTGGCGTAGTAGACGAGGTTGACGCCTTCTTCGCGCGAATCGGCGACGAAAATGCCGCCCAGCCGATTGTCTGGAAGCCGCTCGCCGATCTGCAGGAACAGCCCGTCCTCGATCTTGCGGAAGGTGCCTTCCTGGATGATCAGCGACAACAGATCCGCGCGTGACGACGCCACCAGGGCCCGGTTCTTCTGCCGAGCATAGGGGTCGATGCCGTTGTCGACGGCAAAGGAAAAGACGGCGGCTACCAGCGCCAAAAGCATGATCGGCCGCACGATCGTCCAGCGCGAGGCGCCCGCGGCGTTGACGACGGCGAGTTCCGAATCCGAATTCATGGCACTGAGTGTCTGTGCGACCGCCACCACCAGCGCAAACGGCACCACGATCGGGATGATGGACGGAAGAATGAGGGCAGCGACTTCGAAGAAGGTCAGCGCCGACTGGCCGCTGTCGGTGACCAGGTCGATCTTTGCCAGCACCTGCGTCGTCCACACGATGGCCAGCGTCCAGACAAGCGCGGCCAAGAAAACCACGAAAGCGCGGCGCATGATGTAGCGTTCAACGACCTTCATGAAGGCTTTTCTCGATTTTCTCGAACGGCATCATGCCACCGCACAAGGGTAGCTGTCCGGCAGCGCCTGCACAACTGGCTCCAACAGATGGTCGATCCGGTTCCCGTTCCAAGTCACCCGCCCCGGCGGGCCGGAGTGTCGGCGGGAATGGATAAGAAAGGGAGAACATCGATGGTTAACAATAGGTTGCGGCAAAAAGCGGGGCCGTGCCGCGAAGAATCACCATCGATTCCATTGGTGATATGGGGTGTGAATTTGGCAAAGTCTTGCCAAATGCCGGAAAACGACCAAATGTCGCGCATCGTTTCGAACCGCTTCCCCAAAAGCTGCGCATTCTCTGAAAGCAGGACATGATGAATCCAAGACCGTCGATCGCCTTCGCCAAATTTTCCGCACCCCAGACCGCGGCGAACAAGAAGGGCACAGTCTTCGTGCTGTTGGCGGATGAGGGTGGCCTGAGCGACGCCGCCAAGGCTTGCGATCCCGGCAAGACGCTGGAGCGGGCCTTTCCGGTGGCCGAGTTTACGGGCAAGTTCGCCGGCACGGTGGAAGTTCTGGCGCCGCAGGGCGCGTCGCTCGACAGGCTGGTGGCGATAGGCGCAGGCAAGGTGTCGGGGCTCGACGACTATGCGTGGCTGAAGCTTGGCGGCACCATTGCCGCGTCGCTGCGCAAGGCGACCGAGGTGGTGGTGGTGCTCGATCTCGTCGGCGCGTCGCCAAGCGGCAAGGATGCGGCGAGCCTTGCAGCGGGCATTCTTTTGCGCAGCTATTCCTTCGACAAGTACAAGACCAGGAAGGACAAGGACGACGGCAAGGCAGAGCCGAAAAAGCCGGTCAAGGTGACCATCCACACGGCAGATCCGGCCGCGGCGAAAAAAGCCTTCACCGACGCCGAGGCGGTGATCGACGGCGTCCTTCTGGCGCGCGACCTGGTCAACGAACCGGCAAACGTGCTCGGGCCGGTCGAGTTCGCCGCCCGCGCCAAGGAACTCGAGGCGCTCGGCGTCAAGGTCGAGATCTTGGCCGAGAAGGAGATGAAGAAGCTCGGCATGGGCTCGCTGCTCGGTGTCGCGCAAGGCTCGCCGCGCGGCGCCCGCATGGCGATCATGCAGTGGAACGGCGGCAAGCCAAAGGACAGCCCGGTTGCCTTCGTCGGCAAGGGCGTCACCTTTGACACCGGCGGCAATTCGATGAAGCCGGCGTCCGGCATGGAGGACATGAAGGGCGACATGGGGGGTGCCGCTGCAGTGACTGGCCTGATGCATGCGCTGGCCGCGCGCAAGGCGAAGGCCAACGTCGTCGGCGTCATCGGCCTGGTCGAAAACGCCGTCGACGGCCACGCCCAGCGCCCCGGTGACATCGTCACCTCGATGTCGGGCCAGACCATCGAGGTGCTCAACACCGACGCGGAAGGCCGCCTCGTGCTGGCCGATGCGCTATGGTACTGCAACGACCGCTTCCAGCCGAAATTCATGGTCAATCTGGCGACGCTGACCGGCGCCGTCATGGTCGCGCTCGGCCAGCACTATGCCGGCCTGTTTTCCAACAATGACGAACTGTCCGAAAGGCTGACGGCGGCGGGGCAGGCAACGCAGGAGCGGCTGTGGCGCATGCCGCTCGGCGCCGAATACGACAAGCTGATCGATTCCAAGAACGCCGACATGAAGAACATCGGCGGCCGCTATGGCGGCGCCATTATCGCCGCGCAATTCCTGCAGCGCTTCGTCAAGGACACGCCTTGGGCGCATCTCGACATTGCCGGCACCGCGATGGGCTCGCCGTCGAACGAGATCAACCAATCCTGGGGTTCGGGTTTCGGCGTCAGGCTGCTCGACCGGCTGGTGCGCGACAATTATGAGCAGTGAGCGGATTCAATCACTATAGACTGAAGCGATGGCCGACGTCCTGTTCTACCACCTGACCGAATCGACGCTGGAGGATGCACTGCCAGGCCTCCTGGAGCGCAGCGTCGACCGTGGCTGGCGCGCCGTGGTGCAGACCGGCACCGAGGAACGCCGCGATTCGCTCGACCAGCATCTTTGGACCTTCCGCGACGATTCGTTCCTCGCGCACGCAACCGATCGTGAGGCTCATCCCGGCGAACAGCCGATCCTGTTGACCACCGGCGACGGCAATCCCAACCAGGCCAAGATAAGGTTCCTCGTTGACGGCGCTGTGCCGCCTGACCTTGGCGGCTACGAGCGTGCCGTGTTCCTGTTCGACGGCCACGACGCCGCCCAGGTCGAGGCGGCGCGGGGACACTGGAAAGTGATGAAGGACGCCGGCCATGCCGTAACTTACTGGCAGCAGACGCCAGACCGCCGTTGGGAGCGCAAGGCCTAAATTAAGGCATGTCCGCCCAAAAGTGATCTCGGTTTTGGGCGAACGGAATTATAAAAGCAAAAAGTCTGAAGCAGGTCGCCTGAACCGTTCAGTCGACCCGCTTTAGGCCAGTGGCTTGTCGCAGAAGACAAGTATCTACTGCTTTATCTACTGCTTTGCCTTGATCCGGTTCATTTTCCTTGTGACGTAGTCGCCATATTTCAATTTCATCGACTCGTCCGACCGGTTGCGATGCGAGCTCTTGAAAACGTACCATTCGCCATCAGGTGATTTACGCTTTTAGATAACCTTGCCCACCTGACGATGCTCGAAGCAGGTCATCGAGCCCTTCACACCCCAGGAGCCGTGCCATTGCGCGCGGTAGCAGAGCTTGCCGCCGCCGGGAATGAACCACATGCCGTTGCCATAGCCCGACCTGCCTTTGTCGTGGGTCCAGGCGTCGAACTGTCTCTGCTTGACCGCAAAGAACCCGGCGCCCTTCTTGCCCCACAGCCACGAATGGTTCTGATAGATCCGGTAGACGCCTTCGTCAGGAACCACCGTGGCCTCTTGCGCCTGCTCGGCGATTTTCGTCGCCGTCTTGGCTGTCGCAGGGACTTGGAAGGCAAGAACAAGAACGGAGCAGGCGAATGCCGCTCCGAGACAATTCCCCACTACTCGTTTCACGAAACTACTCCACAGACTGATTTGCGCCACACCTCGACCATCATCCCGCACCGCTGGTTTGGGATGGGTCACGAACAAACAAGGAGATTGGAAATCCAACCCGATCGCGTCGGGATGGATCAGCTACGATGCGTCTACGGCAGGACGTGCTGGGTCACCCTCCAGTCGGGCAGACCATAGCCACCCAGCCACGGCCATACTTCCTTCTGGTTGAAGTAGACGACCGAGGTCAGCGCCGGGAACTCCGCATAGGACTTGCGGCTATCGTCTTGCCACTTCGACACATAGTCCTGCTTTCCGACATAGCCGAGCTCCGCCACCACGATCGGCTTGTTGAAACCCGCAACGCGGTCATACCCAGGCTTCAGCATCTCGGCGAAGGTACGGTCTCGACCGGCCTCGTCATTATCCTTTTTCTGCAGACCGAATACAGACAGGCCGATGACATCGACGTAGTCGTCGCCAGGGTAGTATTTTTCCAGACCCTCTTCGCCTTTGGGTGACCACATGTACTTGGCGGCGGGGGCAGCCTTGCGGCAAATATCGACTTCGCGCTTGTAGGCGGAGATCCAGTCCTTGGGAGCCCAGTTGGCCCAGGTGAAGCGACCATTCTTGTCTTCCATTTCCTGCGCCCAGCGAATGGTCACCGGGCTCTTCATCTGGCCCACCAGACCACAGATTGCCTGCATGTTGGCGTCATATTTGCCGCTCAATATGCCGTCGCGCAATTCGGGTGGGGTGATGCGCCAGTCCTTCGACCAGGTCCACGGCTCAACCGTGATCAGCAGCGAACGGCCGCGTTGCAGCGCGTAGGCGTCGGCCAGTGGCAGCGTTGCCAGGTCGACGTCTTCCCAAGGCAGGAACAGCTCTTCGATGCTGGCACTCTTGTCGGCGCTGAAGTCCCCGTAGGGATCATAGGATCCGAACGCCGAGGCGGCACTGCTCGTCTGGACGGGGTCCGTCGGAGCCACGGAGCCAGCGCCTCCTGCAGTGGGGAAAGCGGCGCTTCCGCCCAATGCCAACGCGATTGCAACTGCTTTTGCGGAGTGTTTCATATTGATCTCCCATGGCCCCAACCTCTTGCGGAAGTTAAGGCTTCGCCCGTGCGCATCGATGATTGATCGACACGACTACCCAAAAACCGATCGGCTCTATTGGCAGAATCTGCGGGATTTCGGAGCGACCATTGGCAGATGTGCAAACCTCGGCACAGAGCCACCCAAAAGTTATCTCTCAAGGCCCTACACAGAAGGCGATCGAAAGAAATTCGCCGCGATACTCACAAATTCGCGTCAATAACCCGATATATCATCCCTAGCTAATTTAAGAGCCGGTCTCAGCCAAGAGTCAAGCACAATTAACGCTTGCTTAACCTTGTTGCTCGCAAACATGGTTAACGCTGCACTCGGGCCGGATCCCCCGAACAGCTTCAGCCCCCGTCAGCGAATTTCCAACGCCGAAGAATTTCCGCCTCACCGCCACGGGCTAGCCGGTGGAAGTTATTCGGCCCGATTCAAGGCGTTAGGTTAACCAGATCTCAACAATCATAGTTAAGCAACCATTAATTTAGTTGACTCTAAGAAAGAGCAAGCTGATTCTATCGCCGGGATTGAGAGCTTTCAGCCATCTGTCGGCGAAAGCCCAAGGTGGCGCGAGTGAGTGTATGAGTATTTCCGTGCATGCAGGCGTCGCCGGTCGTACGAACAGACGGGCGCATCGATCTGAGGCGGCTCTGGCCGTCACTGCACAGAAGGGGCCTTTTTTGGTGCCCGTGCTGTCGGCCGCTCAGCAATGGATCCTGAGACTGGCGTTGGCTTTCTGGTTCTGCACACTCGGGTTTTTCTGGATCTGGTGGCTGAAGCCGGAGCATGTCGAACATCTCGGGCCGTACACATTCGCCACACTCATTCTGGTGTGGCTCACGCTCATGCCGTTGTACTTTCTCTTGAACGTGCATGCGTCGAAAAAACCGTCCAAGCTTCACACGATCCCGAAGCGTTCGCGGGTCGCGATGGTGGTCACCAAGGCCCCGTCCGAACCGTTTGCCGTCGTTGCGCGCACGCTGGAAGCGATGCTGGCGCAGGATTATCCGCACGATACCTGGCTGGCCGACGAGGACCCATCAAACGAGACGATCGCCTGGTGCGATGCTCACAACATCATGATTTCGACGCGACGCGGCAGGGAAGATTATCATCGCAAGGTGTGGCCACGCCGGACGCGCTGCAAAGAGGGGAACCTGGCGTTTTTCTACGATCACTATGGCTATGAACGCTATGATTTCGTTGCTCAGATGGATGCCGACCATGTGCCGACGCCAACCTATCTGAGGGAGATCCTGTTACCCTTCGCCGACCCCTCGGTTGGCTATGTCTCGGCGCCGAGCATTTGCGACAACAATGCTGCCGAGAGCTGGGCGGCGCGCGGCAGGCTGTTTCCGGAAGGGATGTTTCACGGGCCCCTGCAGTCCGGCCATACGGGGGGTGGAGCTCCGCTCTGCATCGGCTCGCACTATGCCGTGCGGACCAAGGCGCTGAAGCAGGCAGGCGGTCTCGGTCCGGAACTGGCGGAGGATCATTCTACCTCTATGCTGATCAACGCGGCCGGATGGCGCGGCGTGCATGCGCTCGACGCCATCGCCCATGGCGATGGCCCGCAGACCTTCGCCGATCTCATCACCCAGGAATTCCAGTGGTCGCGCAGCCTGATGACGATCCTGCTCGAATATTCGCCGAGCTACCTTCCCAAGCTGTCGCCGCGGCTGAGATTCCAGTTCCTCTTTTGCCAGCTCTGGTATCCGCTGTTCGCCGTCTTTGCGTTGCTGATGTACATCATGCCGATCTATGCGCTGTCGACCGGGCGCAACTTCGCCAATGTCATGTATCTCGACTTTCTGTTCTATTATCTGCCGAACGCGGTCGCGCTGGTTGGCCTGGTGATGATGCTGAAGGCGTTCGGCCTTTCGCGCCCGATGACGGCCAAGACAATCAGCTGGGAAGGCACGCTGTTCCTTTTCTTCGCGCGTTGGCCCTGGGTGCTCGCCGGTACGCTGTCGTCGATCCGCGACTATCTGACCAAATCGTTCGTCGATTTCCGCGTCACGCCCAAGGGCAGTGGCCCCAAGCACCTTCTGCCGGCCCGCGCCCTCGCTCCCTATGTGGCTCTGGCGATCGGTGCTGCACTGCCAGTCCTGCTCGTTGAGCACCCCTTCGATGCCACCGGCTTCTACTGGTTCGCCGCCTTCAATGCCTTCCTCTACGGGCTTCTGGTGCTCGTCATTGTGGTAAGGCACGTCATCGAAAACAGGATTCCGTTGCGCGCCAATGCCGCGAAAGTCGCCTTTCAGGCGTCGCTTGCCGTGCTGGCGCTGATCGTGCCGGCCGCAGGCTTCTACGATCGTGGCATGGAAGGCGTCTACGGGCTGCAGCAGGGCGCCGGCGGCTTGCGCATCGTCCGCATCGCCTATGTGGTTTCCGGTGCCGGCCAGGGCAACATCGGTGCCCGCAATTTCTACTTCGATCCAGGTTGGGAAACGCGGCGCTGAGCGCCGGGAAGCGTCCGCGCACAACGAGTTCTCCTGAACCGCATCGGTCTCGATAGCGGACCTTCATAACCGGCCGGCACCCTGGGAACGGCTGCGGGCACGAGCCCAAAAAGCATCAAATTTTAGTTATATTCGATCGAGTGCCGAAAGGCCTAGTTCATCATGTCGTTTGCATGATCTTTAATAAGTCTCCCCTAATATTCAATCCATGATGTGAGTGGCGACAGGCTGCTCACGTGGCGCGGACAGCCAACAACAGCAAATAGATCTCCGCGCTCCAGCGACTTATATTCGTGGCAGGGGATGGCGATGAACAATTTTATGAAAAGAGGGGCAAGGATGGGTAAGAAATATGCCTGTGCATTTGCCGCCGTTGCATTGATCTCGATACTGTCAGGTTGCCAGAGCATGGACGCGACCAAGACCAGCTCGATCGGCAACAAGCCCGCGGTTCATACGCTCGGCAAGAGGGTGCATTACGTCAAGAGGAAGCGGCTGCATCTGATCAACCGCAAACCGCTCACACAGATGACCAGCGTGACGCGCACGAGGGAGGAGGCCTATGCGGCCTTCGTGCGACCGCAACGTATCGGCAAGCCGGCGCCGGTGAAGGTCTCCTACCGGCTGGGCAATGGCGGCCCGTTGCTGGGTCATTCACCCTGGATATGTGGCCCGAGCGGCTTCGGGCAACGCGCCAGTTGCCGTTCGCGTTACTAAATTAGAACATCAGACCAAAAGTGGCGGCGGGATTGTACTGAAGAGTCCGCCGCCTCGGTCTTCGCCGGGGGGCGAGAGCGGAGGGTGAGAGCTTGGCGCAGGCATTGCGCCTTACCTCTTGCCCTCCGAACGCCATTCCTGGCGATACGAGTCGACGAGCTTCTTCCTCAATCGGCGCCGTCGGCCTGAAACCGAAATTTCTCTCTAGCGCGCTGCCGATGAAGCCCTCTGCTCCGGTCAACCCTACGGGTGCAAAACTCCCATGACGTCCCGGTCAGGTCACGATGGCCGCCCGGGACGACGCCAACTGTCATTGTCACCGGATGCCGGCCGCGGCCGCGCGACATAGGCCGATGCTCCGTTCGCCTCGTGATAGACACGTGCCAGCATTTCCGCCAGCACGCCCGACGTCACCATCTGCACCCCGGCGATGAGCAGGAAGAAGCCGGTGAACAGCATCGGGCGTGTTCCGATGTCTTCGGCGAAAAGCAGCTTCAGGCAAAGCAGATAGGCAAGGATCAGCGAGCCCAGCGCGCCAAGCACGATGCCGATGCCGCCGAAGAAATGCCCGGGCCGTGTGCGATAGCGCATGAAGAAATACATGAACACCAGATCGAGCACGACCCTGAAGGTGCGTGAAATGCCGTATTTGGACTGGCCGTGGATGCGGGCATGATGTGTCACCACCTCCTGCGCGATGCGTCTCGGGGTCGTCACCGTGGCCAGCCATGCCGGGATGAAGCGGTGCATCTCACCATAGAGCTTGACGCTGCGGATGACGTTGCCGCGATAGACCTTGAGGCTGCAGCCATAGTCCTTGAGGCGCACGCCGGTGACGCGCGCGATCAGTGCGTTGGCGATGCGCGAGGGCAGCCTGCGCATGAAAAACCCTTCTTGGCGGTCCTTGCGCCAGCCGACCACCAGGTCGAGATCCTCGCTCAGCAGGCGGTAGACCATGCGTGGGATGTCGTAGGGATCGTTTTGCAGGTCGCCGTCGATCGTGGCGATGACGTCGCCGCGTGCCGCGTCGATGCCGGCTTGCATCGCGGCGGTCTGCTTGTAGTTGCGCACCAGCTCGACCGCTTGCACATGCGGGCCGTAATGCGCCGCCAGGCGCCTGATCTCGCTCACCGTCGCGTCGGTGCTGCCGTCATCGACCAGCACGACTTCCCACGGCTGGTCGTAGCGTTCCATCGCCTGGTGAATCCGTGCCAGCAGCGGCTCGACGTTTTCGGCCTCGTTGTACATGGGCACGACGATGGACAGCGTATGGTTCGGCATCACCGCGCCGTCAGGCAGTCCCGAAGCAGGGATGGGCAATACGTTCATTGGGATGGCTTCCTTGCAGGTCCGACAGCCGGGTTCCCCGGCAGCGTCGATTTCGAGGGAAACAACCAGGCGATCGCTCCAGTGACGACAGCCGAGCAGAAGATGAACAGGTGCAGCGCCAGCGCCGCCTGCAGGCCATTCTTCATCGTGATTCCGGACGTGAGCAGCGCCGCCGCCGCTCCCGCTTCATAGGTGCCGAAACCGGCGACGCCTTGCACTGGCAGTATGGCGGCGCCTTCGGCCCCGACGACGCCCGGAAAAGCGGTTGAAAAGGATGTTCCCAGCAGCATTGCCAACAGCCATCCCTGTACTGCGAGCTTCAGCGACCAGTTGGCGATCGTCCACCACCACCCGTAGCGCGAGCGCCCGGTCGCCTCGGTGAAGGTATCGCGCAGCAGGCCGAGCTTCGCGACGACCCTGCTGCGCTCGGCCCAGTCATGCGGCGCGCGCGCCCAGCGCGGCAGGTACCAGGCGGCGGCGATCAAGACGACCACGCCAGCGACCCTTATCGCCGGATGCAGGCCCGGCCACACCGCCAGAGCCAGCACGCCGACGACGAAGGCGTCCTGCAGCCTGAACCACAGCAGCGAGGCGCTCGCGCGCATGATCGGTATGCCGAAGACCTGGCGCAGGAGCAGGGGAAAGGCCGTCTCGCCGCCGCGGAAGGGTACGACGTTGATCATCGCGTTGTGGATCAGAATGACGCGCAGACAGGCGCCGAAGCGGCCATGCACCTCGTCGCGGAACTCATCGCAGACACGCAGTGCACGCAAGACATAGGTGACGAAAAACGCGACCGTCGCCACCGCGAATACGCCGGGCGTGATACGGGCGAAGGCGTCGCCGACCATCCGCCAGCGCGAGTCGCTGGCGAGCCAGGCTAGGAGAGCCAGCGTCACGATTATCGAGATTGCTCTTTTCAACCAATTCTCCGCCGGTTTCCACCGTCGAGTTCAAGTGGCAGCATCCGTGGTGTCCGAATATCCCTAGCGCCATCCGGGATACGGTTCGCCTGGGCCACCGCCTTGCCGGCCTTCGGCAGGCGAATGCGGGGCCGCTGAACCGTTGGGGCTGTATCCTGTCCAAAGCCCACAGCCCCAGCCCGTCGCGGTTCTCACGGACGGCTGATCCTATAGACCAGCAAATCGTCCGAATCCACAAGCTTGGTTCCGGTCTTGTCCAGATAGTCGATGACCCCGTCATGATGCTCAACGAACAGTCGGTCCTTCTTGTCGGCCGCGTTCTTGGCGACGCCAAACAGGTCCGCGCCTTGCGCGCGCAACGTCTCGAGCTGCGCGATCGCGGTGGCGTCGTCCGCGACGAAGTTCGACCATTCGACATCGCCGCCGCCAGGCGGGAACACCCAACCGCGCGCCCTGCTGTAATACACGGCGACGGGATCGCCGACCTCGGGCGCGATGGCGACAACGAGGTCGCCCGGTTGCGCCAACCGCGCCAGTTCGTCGCCAAGCAGCTTGCCGTTCATGGCGATCGGCGTCTTCATTGTCCTGACAAGGGGAAAAGTCGACCAGACGAGCGTGACGGCAGCGATGCAGATCGCGCGCAACACGACCGCCGGCGACAGAACGGCTCCCGATGCAAGCGTTGCCAGGAGAAACGCACCGCGGCCGCAGAACATCGCGAACGGTACATGGAAGATGTGATAATTCCAGGGATTGCTGGTGATCTCGCGCGCCGCCGCCAGATAGACGACCATGGCCGCAGCCAGCCAGACATAGGGGATGGCAGAAAGAGTGCGTTGCTTTGGGTCCCCGACGGGTCTGGGTGGCAGCCAGAAGCCGACCGCGATCAGCACCATGAACGGATAGCCGTAGAACCACCAGACAGAGGTGTTCCATACGGATTTGAAGTAGAAGCTGTTCCTGAAGAATGCCCAGAAACCGGAATCCCAGATATAGCCGCTGCCCGCGACATGAAACGGCGGATAGCTGCGACCGAGATAGATGGCCCAGCTGAAATAGGCACCAATGATGGCCAGGCTCAAAAGCCCAGACAGCAAGACCTTGGCCGCCTGCTTTCGCTTCTTCTCCAGCATCCAGCAGACCATCAGGTAGAAGATGACGGCGCCGGCTGCGAGGCCCGGCGGCTTCGACAGTGCGCCGAGCGAGAAGCTGGCCGTGGCGAGCGGCAAGAGCCAGCCGCCGCCGCCGGCCCAGTATTTCGCGAACAGCCAGACGCCGAGCGTCACCAGGGCCAGCATCGAGGGATCGGGAAGAAACGAGCTGTCGATCATGATCGCCGCCGGCATCAGCGCGTAGGCAAGCGCCGCGGCGTGGGCGTGGGTCTCGTCCCAGCATAGCGCCGTTAGTCTGTGCAGCGAAAACACCGTCACCAGGCCAAAGAAGGCTGCAACCATGCGGCCGAACCAGTCGTGCCAGCCGAAGATCTGGTAGAGCAGGGCGGTCAGATAGCTGACGATCTGGAACTCGCGGCCCTGATAACTCGGCCCGGGCCCGGTCCAGCTGACCTCCGGAAAGAAGATGTTCCAGCTACGCTGCTGGAAATTGTCGGCCATCATGGCCGTGCTTGTTTCGCGCCAGCTGAAGGCATCGACGAGAGGCAAGGTGATGTTGTGGAACCTGAACACGACCGCAATGAACAGGATCCCCAGCAAGATCGCCGCGTTGGGGCTCAGGTGGTCGCTAGCAGCCATATGCCGGTCGGTCGACTGCGGCTGGCTTTGCTGACCTTCGGTCTGGTTCAACTCCGGGTCGTCCGTCATTTGAAGCCGCGTCCTCCTGACGTCTGCGGATGTTGCTTTTGGGCGCGATTGTCAGAGGTGGAGGAATATACGACGCAATTCTTAATTTTGACGATTGCAGCCTGTGCCCGC
Source organism: Mesorhizobium sp. Root102 (assembly GCF_001425625.1). Classification (GTDB taxonomy): domain Bacteria; phylum Pseudomonadota; class Alphaproteobacteria; order Rhizobiales; family Rhizobiaceae; genus Mesorhizobium. The sequence continues at coordinate 41,085 of NZ_LMCP01000013.1, forward strand.
ATCTCGAATAGTTGTTGTTCATCCGCTTCGGAAGGTTGACATCACCGTTCTCGCGACTGTTATAGTTCGCACGGCTGTCAGAGCGCTGATAGTGCTACCTTGGGCCAAACAGGCATGCGAACGCCGATTACACCGACAAGTCGGACCAGATTGCCGCCGCTTGATGACAGCTGTCGGCAACGCCGTCGGTCAGCAAGTTGCACGCGACTTGTGTTCCTCCTGGCTCTCTGCGGCCAGACGGCGCTTGCGGGAACGGCGCACGCGGCTGCCGCCAAAGACAGTGGGCCTGCGGAAGCGGTTGCCGCCACTGTTCCAACTGCCTACGAGCTGTCGCTTCTTTACGCCGACCGCACATGGGTGTGGAAAAATGGAGCGGCCTATTTCGCACAGGGCAATCGACGCCTCGATGCCTGGACGTCCGGGCCGGACACGGCGTCTTTCGCGGCGGGCAGATGGCTGGTCACCAAGGACGGCAAGATGTGCATGGAGCTCGCCTGGCGGTCGAAGGGCTACACCGGCAAGCAAAATCGCACCTGCTACAGCCACCGGATTCAGAACGGGAACATCGAGAAACGCAAGGATCCGGATGGGGAATGGTACGGTTTCAAGGGATCTCCCAAGGATGTTTCCGACGAATACCGGAAATTCGAAGTGGGCAACACAAAAGGCGCTCAGTTCGAAGCGACCCGAAAGCTGGTCGATCCCAAGAGTTAGGCCGTATTTCAGCCGCGCGCTGGGACACGACCTGTCGAATCCCGTGGGACCCGTCTTGAACAACCACCGAAATCCGTCGTGTTTTGAGAGCAGGCGGCTCTTGCCGGGCGACTGTCAAGGAGCTGACGAATCGATTATGCTGAAGCATCAAGCGGTTCGGTTGGAACCGCCGGCGCCGATCTCCGATTGATCGCATTTAATCGCATTTTTATCTGACAGAACGACGAGACGATGAGCCTACCATACGGTTTTGATTAAAATTAATAATTAGTGATGTCTAATGTTTCTGCGTGATGTGCGAGTGGTTGCTCATGCGGCGTGCAAGCGGCGAAGACATAGTATGTCGCGCCACGCTCTTGGCTTATACTTGATAGCAAGGGACACATGATGAACAATTCCGCAATGGGCGGATTTCGCTCAAGCAAAAAAATACGATCTATTGTTGCAGCTGTAGCGATGAGCTCTGTGGTTGCAGGTTGTCAGGGTATGGATGCGACCGAAACCAATTCGGTCCTCATCAAGCCCGTGGTCCACGCGGTCGGCAGCCAGCCCGCGGTCCAGCCTGGATTCTTCGTGCGTTCGCTCAGAGCCGAGCCGACGATCCAGATGATCAGCACAGTGCGCACGACTGAAAGAGATTACGCCTTTGCATCGCCGCAGCGGATCACAGTCCGCACGCCGGCGCCGGTGAAAGTCTCTTTCAATCCGGGCGATGGCGGCCCGGTCCTGGGCGGTTCGCCCTTTATCTGCAGCCCTAGCGGATTTGGCCAGCGCGCGAGCTGCCGGCCCCGTTATCTCTGATCTGTCGGGCGGCGATGGATGCTGCCGCCTCGGTTGGCGGCAGTTTCATCGGTTTCGTCTTCAGCCCAAAAAACGGGGCAGCCGTCCTGACGATCGTGTCGATGTCGGAAAGCTCCGGCACGAAGCCAAGCTGTTCGCGTGCGCTTCCCGGATCGGCGTAGAGCTCTGCCGGATCTCCCGGGCGCCTGCTCCTGAAGACGGCTGGAACCGATCTTGACGTCATTCGGCTGACCGCCTGGACAATCTCCTTGATGGACACGCCCCGCCCGGTGCCGAGGTTGACCGCCAGGTTTTGTCCGCCGCGCTCGAGATGCATGAGGGCTTTCAGATGGGCGCGGGCCAGATCGCTGACATGGATATAGTCGCGTACGCAGGTGCCGTCCGACGTGTCGTAATCCGTGCCGAAAACCTCGATCTCGTCGATGATACCTGATGCGGCCATGAGCACTCTGGGAACCAGATGCGTCTCTGGCGAATGCCATTCCCCAAGTTCGCCGTCGGGATCGGCGCCGCAAGCGTTGAAATAGCGCAGGACCGCGAATTTCATTCCGTATGCTGACGCATAGTCGCCGATGATCTGTTCGCCCATCAGCTTGGTGCGCCCGTAAGGGCTGATCGGATTTTGCGAGGAGGTCTCGCGAACGGGCAACGCTTCCGGCACGCCGTAGGTTGCGCAACTGCTGGAGAAGATGATGTTCTCGATGGAACACGCGCGCGCCGCATCGAGCACCGCGATGGTGCCTGTTACATTGGTCGAGTAGTATTCGGCCGGCTCGTGAACGGACTCGCCGACATAGGCCAGCGCCGCAAAGTGGATCACTGCTGTCGGCCGGTACGTTTCCATCGCCCCCCGCAGTGCATCCCGATCCCGGATATCGCCGACAACAAGCGGACCCCAGGCAACGGACTTCGCGTTGCCGCGGCTCAGATTGTCGAAGACCACCGGCACATAACCGGCCGCGGCCAGCAGCTTGCAGGTGTGGCTGCCGATGAAGCCGGCCCCACCCGTCACCAGGATTGCCGCACGGGTCATGAAGCCGCTGCTCCTTTGGCCATGTGACTTCCGTAGAGCAGGGCGTCAAAATACTCGACGGTACGCGCGAGCCCCTGGCTCAAGCTGATCTTGGGCTCCCAACCGAGATTGGCCCTGGCAAAGGAGATGTCCGGCCTGCGCTGTCTGGGATCGTCGACCGGCAGCGGCCGATGCACGATCTTCGATCGGGCGTTGGTGTAATCGACGACCAGCGTCGCCAGTTCCATGATGGTGAACTCGGCAGGGTTGCCAAGGTTGACCGGGTGCGCGGGCGCGCTCGGCGCGTTCATCAGCCGGATAAAGCCCTCGATCAGGTCGTCGGCATAGCAGAAGGAGCGCGTCTGCAGGCCACTGCCATAGACGGTCAGGTCCTTGCCGCGCAACGCCTGGACGATGAAGTTCGAAACCACGCGCCCGTCATCGGGCTGCATGTGGCGGCCGTAGGTGTTGAAAATACGGGCAACGCGGATATCGAGGCCATAGGTTCTCGAATAGTCGAAGAACAGCGTTTCGGCCGAGCGCTTGCCCTCATCATAGCAGGACCGCGGTCCGTGCGTATTGACGTTGCCGAAGTAGCTCTCGGGCTGTGGGTGCACGAAGGGGTCGCCATAGACTTCGGACGTGGAGGCCTGGAATATCTTGGCCTTGTTCTGTCGCGCGAGTTCCAGGAGGTTCAGCGAACCAAGCACGCTTGTCTTGAAGGTATGGATCGGGTCTGCCTGGTAGTGCGGCGGAGAGGCTGGGCAAGCGAGATTGTAGATCTCATCGCACTGAAGGCCTGAAGGCAGTGCATCGACGATATCGTGCTCGATGCACGTGAATCTCGGATTACGCAGAAGGGCATTGAGATTGTATCTCTTGCCGGTGTGGAAATTGTCGAGTGCGACAACCTCGTATCCGTCCCGCAAGAGACGTTCGCACAGATGCGATCCCAAGAACCCCGCACCTCCGGCGACCAGGGCGCGGCTTCGGCTTTGTGTGGCGCCCCTTTGACTGCCGGATTCCAGGTTCAGAACCTTGACAAGCTTACCCATACTTACCTCGCACGCACCGCACACGCTACCGCCGGGCCGGGACAAAGCATTGCCCGGCCACGTCCTTGAGAACGTGGCAAACCTCCGCAGCCGCGGAATCGCCATCACTGATGTGCGTCAATTGTTCTTTGGGTTCACGGAACTGATGCTACGACACGACTTAAGCGTTGCCGTTCAGCATTTTCTGCGCCCCGAAACCGCGATAACACGCCTCGTGCCATCATCGTCGATTGCTCGCCCAAATTGCACATCCCAACACATCGAAAATATACCTGTGGAAATCATAGTCAACTAAATTAGCAATTCCTTAATCATATCTGTTTGCGAATGGTTAACCATGAGGTCGGCCGAGGCCGCGCGAGGCCGAGCCATGGGAGTCCAAGGGGGGATCCTCATTGTGAATCAGCGTATTGAGGCGGCCACTGAAAAATATGCAATCGGACGCGGCAAGCTGTTCGCAAGGCAGAATCAAAACTTGGCAGCGAGGAGCGCCAAGAATGAGCCGCGTGGCGCAATTCAGGGGCGCACGTTCATTTCATAGGGGAGTGCCGATCATCTTAGCAATGGCTTTTGAGCGCATAGGTAGAACCTTGTCTGCATCGTTGCGGGGCCACGCCGCCAACCGAGTTGCTCCCCTATCCCTGATCCACCTCCTGAATGGCTGCGGCAACTGGCCATCGCCTTTTGACCGTCGGGGCGCTATTGGCAAGGTCACGATATTCTGTGGTGATGTGAATGCGCTTTCTGTTTGTCCTGATCCTGCTCGCCGGCACTAGTATCGGTGTCATCTATCCTTGGGCGATGAGCAATTTCTCCGGCCACGAGATCGGCACCTGGCGGGTCTATGAGCAGGGCCGCTTCAAGCCGCTGACGGTGTCGCTCGCCGCCCGCGACGCACCGGTGCGGGTGCTGGTCGACTTGACGGCAAGAGCCGAGCGCATCGTTTCGCAGCAGCGCACCGTGCTGACGCTGACCGCCGCCAGCAACGGCCGCACGGTGCTGGCCTCGACGCTGCAGTTCAACCATTCCGACAACCCGCGCCAAGCCAGCCCGCAGCTGCCCGACAAGATCTTTCGCGACGAGGCCGGCGTGATCGCGGCCGTCAGCCCGGGCCCCTATATCTTCACCGTCGGACCGGGTGATGCCGACGACATACCGATGCGAGCGGTCGATCTCATCCTGCGCTCCGGTGTCGGCGAGATCGACAGCCGTGCGCGGCCGATCGGCTTCTCGTTGATGGCGATCGGGTTGATCGGGTTTTTGCTGACCCTGCGTTCTGGCGGCGGCCGGCCGGAAAATCCGAACTCGCAACCGCCACCGCCGCGCTGGGGCAGGGGCTCCACGTGAACTACCGCCACGCCTATCATGCGGGAAATTTCGCCGACGTCGTCAAACACGTCGTGCTGACGCGACTGCTCGAATATCTGAAGCAAAAGGACAAGGCGTTTCGCGTCATCGATACCCATGCTGGCATCGGCCGCTATGATCTGTCGTCGGTCGAAGCGCAGAAGACCGGTGAGTGGCAAGGCGGCATCGGCAGGCTGATCGATGCCCCGTTTGCCGCACCGGTGGCGGCACTGCTTGCGCCTTATCTGGAGACGGTGCGGGCGCTCAACCCCGAGGGTGGCATCCAGAAATATCCTGGCTCGCCGCTGATCGCGCGTCATCTCATCCGCAAGCAGGACCGGCTGACAGCAATCGAGCTGCACCCCAAGGATGTTGCGAAGCTGAGGACGCTCTTTGCCGGTGATTTCCAGGCCCGGATCATCGAACTCGATGGCTGGCTGGCGCTCGGCGCGCATCTGCCGCCGAAGGAAAAGCGCGGCCTGGTTCTCATCGATCCGCCGTTCGAGGAGGCGGGCGAGTTCGAGCGCCTCGTTGACGGGCTCACAAGGGCGCACAAGCGGTGGCCCGGCGGCATCTATGCGCTGTGGTATCCGATCAAGGACCGCAAGGCGATCATCGCCTTCCGCAAGGCGCTGAAGCAATCCGGCATCCCGAAGCTGCTCGACATCGAATTCGAGATCAGGCCCGCTTCATCGGAGCCCAGCCTCGACGGCAGTGGCCTGCTGGTGGTCAACCCGCCATTCACGCTGGAGGGTGAACTGCGTGCATTGCTGCCGGCTTTGCACAGACTGCTTGCGGTGGGGAGGCCGGCGCACTGGTCGTTGGAATGGCTGGCCGGCGAGCAGGCTTGACGCAAGGTGTTCGGGAGTCGCCATTTCGGTACCAGGCGCGAAAAAGCCCGCGTTCCTGAGGGGTCGGGAAGGCGGGCTCTTTAACGACCCAAGGCTCGCGCTCTCTGGATCCAGGTATCAACGTGCCGGAGCCATTCCGGTTCCACGCAAGTCCGGCTTTGGCCAAGGCAGTTTCAAACTGGGAAACCATTGTTTCCGCAACCGCTTGACCGCCGCCAAGCGAATCCGCACAGTGCGCGCAATCGACCTTGAGAGGCTGCCATGACTCGCTTCGCCAAATCCGCCCTTGCCGCCCTGATTTCGCTCTGCACTCCACTCGCCGCGCCTCTCGGCGTCACCCAGGCCGTGCAGGCCGCCGATCTTACGGTCTATTCCGATGAGGACAGCGGCGTCTGTGGTGAAGCCTGGGTGCTGAACAAGATCACCAGCCGCTTCTCTTACCAGGTGCATCACGTGCCGCATCTGCCGAACGTCCAGATCACCGATTTCCAGCGCATCCACCAGCACCGCTACCTGCCGGCCAACGACAGCTGGCCGATCGGCCGCCGCTACTGCGGCGCCACCGTCAGTCTCTCCGACGGCCGCGATCGCGCCATCTGGTACCTGATCGAGGAAGGCCAGGGTTTTGCCTCGATCGGCGACAACGTCGAATTCTGCGTCTCGGGTTTCGACCGCTGGATGGTCTACAACGGCCGTTGCCGCGTCCTGCGCTAAAACGCAGCTTTCCCGTTCCGATCCTTTTTCGCGCCTGCGGCCTGATCGGCCGCAGGCGCCTTTCCGTGTTGTGTTGACAGAAGATGCCATCCGTCGTGACATCATCGCCTGCTTCCGACAAGCGTCAGCACGTCGTCGAAACGGCCTACGCGTTGTTCAAGCGCGCAGGCTTCCATGCCACCGGAATCGACCGGATCATCGCAGAGGCCGAGGTGGCCAAGATGACAATGTTCGCCACTTTCCCAGCAAGGACGAGCTGATCGTCGAGGTGCTCGACTATCGCGCCAGGCGTTTTGAAAGCCAGCTTGACCGCCTCGCCCAACAGGGCACCACGCCAGAGCAGAAAATTGGAGAGATTTTCGACTGGCATGAACGTTGGTTCCGCAGCCCGGATTTCCGTGGCTGCCTGTTCGCGGATGCGCTGGCCGAGTTCGGTGTTCCCGGCATCCGGTTTTCAAGGCTGTGGCGAGGCAGAAGAACGGCCTCAAGCGGCATATGCGGTCGATCCTCGAAGAGGTGATGCCGCGCGGCCGCGCCGAGAGTGTGGCGGCGACACTGCTGATGCTCATCGAAGGTGCGACCTTGCTGGCACAGATGGGGCAGGCGGACATCGCCATTCGCGACGCCCGCAAGGCGGCCCTGGGCATCATCGCCGCCTCGCGCAGGCCGCAATGAGCCCGTTGGTCATCGGGCTCGCGCTGTTTGCGGCGATCCTGCACGCAACCTGGAACGCCTTCCTGCGAACGGGAGTCGACAGGCTGTGGACCGTCACAGTCATGAGCTTTTCCAGTACGGCGCTTGCCATTCCCTTCGCCATGTTTCACGCCCTTCCGGCCGCACAGGCGGCCTGCCTGCAGGTCGGCTACAGCGTGTTTCTGGTGGTCGCCTACGGATATGGCGAGCTGGGACAGGTCTATCCGATCGTTCGCGGCAGCGTGCCGGTGCTTGTCACGCTTGGCGGATTTTTCCTCGCCAACCAGCAGCTCACCATCCGCAGACCGTCGGCGTCGCGCTGGTCGCCCGCGGCATCATGGGTCTCTCGCTGGGAAGGGGAAGAGCCTCCACCACACCGATCCTCTATGCGCTGGCAACGGGAGCGATCATCGCCGCCTATGCGACCGTCGATGCGATCGGCGTTCGCGCGGCGGGAAATGCCGGCGCCTATACTGCCGGGGTTCTGCTGATCTACGGCGCCTTGCTGCCGGCGACCTTCGTCGCCTGCCGCGGCCGGCTAACTGTCGAGCCGCGGGCGCCGGAAACTTGGAAGGCGCTGGGCGGCGGCCTGTTCGCGATCTTGGCCTACGGCGTCGTGGTCGCGGCCTTCGCGCTTGGACCGGCCGGCCCGATCACCGCGATCCGCGAAACCAGCGTCGCCTTCGCGGCCTTCGTCGGGCGCCTGTTCCTGGGCGAGATGCTGACGCCGCGGCGGGTCGGCGCCTGCGCCATCGTCGCGCTCGGCGCCGTCTGCCTCGGCTATCAGCCGTGACGAAAATGCGCATCACGAAGATCCTGAATTTTCCTGATACCGCCGACAGGCAAACTGGCTAATCTGAACGCCCGAGAGTAACAAATCACTTTCGGGAGTCTTTATGGACCTTGCCACCATCCTTGCCTTCGCGGCTGCCTTCTTCGTGTTCGCTGCCAGCCCCGGACCGGACAACATGACGATTGTCGCGCGCACGATCTCCAGCGGCGCCGCCTCGGGTATCGCCCATGGCGCAGGCACGGTGGTTGGCATACTCATCTTCCTGATCCTCGCCGCCTTCGGCCTGTCGATCATCGCCGCCAAGATGGCGATCGTCATGACGGTACTTCGTTATGGCGGAGCGGCCTATCTGATCTGGATGGGCATCAGGCTGTGGACCGCCGTGCCCGTCGTGCCGGAACTGCAACCCGTCTCCGGACGGCGCGGGCTGCTGACGATTTTTGCCACCGGCATCGCGCCCAATCTCGGCAATCCGAAAATGCCGTTGTTCTACGTTGCGCTGCTGCCGAACCTGGTCGGCGCATCGCTCAACGCTGGTCATCTCGGTGTGCCGATGACGGTGATCCTGGCCGTCGAGGTTGTGGTGATTGGCGGCCATGTCATCCTCGCCGGTCGCGCCCGCGGCCTGTTGCGCACGCCGAAGATCGTGCGCCGGGTGAACCGCGCGGCGGGCGGTGTGATGATCGGTGCCGGCGTTGCCGTGGTCGCCACACGCTAGCAGTTCCAGGAAAGGTGTGAGCCGGTTTTCCCGGGAAAAGCGCATAGCGCTTTCCCCTGGAATTGCGTCAGACCAAAGAGATGGAGCCGGTTCTGCTATTTTCTGCGCGGCGCCGCGTCAGCCTGATCGAGAACTTTGCGCAGGAACGCGGCGTGGCCGCGGAACGCGCGCCGGCCGCTCGTCGTCGCCCTGACGCGCGTCTGCGGTCGGCGCCCAACGAACAGCTTCTCGATATCGACATAGCCGGCCCTAGCCAGCGTATCGAGATGCGCGCCGAGATTGCCGTCGGTGACGTCCATGATGGCCTTCAACTGGCTGAAGTCCAGCGTTTGCCGCCTTTCCAGCATGTTCAGGGCGGCCATGATCCTGAGCCGTGTGCTCTGATGGATGATTTCATCGGCACTCATCAGTCAACTCCGATGCGGCCGAGGTCGCTGCCGTGGGGGCTCGGCAATCTCGAACGGCGACAGCGCTGCTTGATCCTGTGCGATCGACATCGAAGCACTCCAGTATCCCGTGCAGAATACTCTGCGATGTAGAGTTGTCTGTCAATTCGCGCGCAAACGGGTGGTGCGATCGTGCTTGACAAGGTGATGCAGCGATCGGCCATCGGATGGCAGTATAGATCGTCTGCTTGCACGAGATGATCGCGCCGATGAAGCAGCGGGTCACGATGTCATCGGCCGAAGATCGATGCGCAAGCTGCTGACTGATCTTCAGAGCTTCACCGGAGGAACGGTCTCGCAGGGTGTAGAGAATGTCTGTGGCACACTCTAGGCAATGGTCGAAGATCAGCAGCGGATCTTTGCGACGATCAGCACGATCGTGTGCGATCCGTAACCAAAATTTAAGCTGCAGAAATCAGTCTGTTGCTTCGCTGGCTAGCAAGCCGCGAGTCAGATATGCATGAGCGCGCCGGGTCATTACGGCCATCGGCACAACGGAAGGGGCATCGCATGGCTAAGCAGTCATCCAAAGCGCCGGCGTCCAAGGCACCGGCAAAGAAAGCACCCGTAAAAGCAGCAACGGCGAAGGTCGCAGCTGCAGTGAAGAAAGCAGCACCTGCTGCCAAGCCGAAGGCGGCCGCGCCGAAGGCAAAAGCAGCACCGGCAAAGAAGCCGGCAGCAAAGGCCGCTGCAAAACCGGCAGTGAAGAAGGCGGCACCTGCCAAGGCAGCGGCAAAGCCGGCTGCGAAGGCGGCACCGGCCAAGAAGCCAGCTGCGAAGGCTGCGGCAAAACCCGCAGTGAAGAAGGCAGCACCCGCCAAGAAGCCGGCTGCGAAAGCTGCACCTGCCAAGAAACCGGCAGCGAAGGCTGCACCGGCAAAGAAGGCGGCGGCAGCGAAGTCTTCAGCACCGGTGAAGAAAGCGGCACCTGCGGCCAAGCCGAAGGCAGCACCCGCGAAGGCCGGCAAGAAGTAGTCGCGTCTTCCCTCGCTGGGGGCGTGCCGAGACAGTCAAGGGCGGGTGCCTGACAGGCGCCGCACTCGCTGTTTGGTCACTTGGAAGGCGAGAACAGAGGCGGATGGAGGATATCTTTTCGCAGCTCCCAGGACTTCGCCATAGGGCGAAGTCCGGTGGGGCTTGGTCCGCGTCAACGATGGCGGATCAAATCTCGGCGCGAAGCTTTTTCAGTCTTTGTTGTCGACCAGCGATCCGCGTGCCGCCACTGTCTGCGCGGCAAGGACTCCGGGTCGGCTGCCTGATGGTGAAGTGACTTTGGAGCTCACGATTCGCGGAGCAAACGAGGATGATGCGGAAGCCGTGAGCCGCGTGATCCTGGCAGCTCTGCGACAGACCAATGCGAAAGACTACTCGCAAGACATCATCGCTCGTGTGGAGCAGAGCTTCAGCCCATCCGCTGTCTCTGTGCTTTTGAGGAAGCGGAGGGTTTCTGTCGCGGTTGTGCGTGGCAGGATCGTTGGAACAGCCAGCCTCGATGGAAGCATTGTTCGATCCGTCTTTGTGGATACTGAACTGCGAGGCCATGGTATCGGCAAATGACTTATGGCGGAGGTTGAGGAAGCGGCGCACGCGGGGTGGTGTCACCGTGCTGACCGTGCCGTCCTCGGTGACGGCAGAGCCATTTTACGCCGGGCTTGGATACAAGCCGGTTCGCGACAGCTACCATGGTGATGAACGCGCCATCATCATGGAGCGTTCGCTAAACGGCCCCTGGTCAACGACGCTGATACATGTCGCTCGCTGGCGGCCGGGTTTTCCGCTTCTGGCCATTGCTCGATCGCGCCTGATCGGTCAACACTGCCCGCCTGCAAAACAGGAACCCTATCATGCCCAGACTGCTCTATGCGTCGTCTTCTCCCTACAGTTCCAAGGTACGAATGGCAGCAGCCTATGCCGGCATCGCCGTCGATCTGGTGCCGATCAAGACCGAGGAGAAGCCGGCCGACTTGATGATCGCCAACCCGCTCGGCAAGATCCCGGTTCTGGTGCTCGACGACGGCCGCTCGATCCACGACAGCCGCGCCATCACCCAGCACCTCAACCGGGTTTCGAAGAGCGCGCTTTTCCCGCGCAATCCCGACAAGCGGCTCGAGGCGGAAGTGCTGGAGGCGTTGGCGGACGGCATTTGCGACTGCGCGCTGTCGATGGTCTATGAACGGCGCACGCGGCCTGAGGAGATGGTCTACCAGCCCTGGCTCGATCGCCAGTGGTCAAAGATCACGGCGGCACTCGATCTGCTCAACGCCAACCCGCCAAAACTGCCGAAGAAGATCACTGCCGGCCAAATGGCGCTGCGCGCCTGCCTTGGCTATCTCTCGCTGCGCTTTGCCGGGAAATGGGAGAAGGGTCGCGCCCGACTGACACGGTGGGCAGCGCGCTTCGACGAGAAGTTTCCAGAGTTGAGGCCGTGCATTCCCGGGTGATCGATTGATCACCTGGGGTGACCGATCGGATTCCCCGCGTGATCACTCGGGCACAAAAAAAGCCGGGCGCGAGGCCCGGCTTTTTCGTGTCGTGGCTTGAACGACTTAGAACTTCATACCAACGCCGAAGGTGACGCGATTGTCGGTGGCCTTGACCTTGCCGATACCATCGAAGCTCTTGCTGCCGAAGTCGGTGTAGCGGTACTCGACACGGCCGAAGACATTGTCGGTCAGCTTGATGTCGGTGCCGAGACCAGCCGTCCAGCCGATCATCGTGGCGCGGTCTGTGCCGTATGTGGAATCTTCCACCTTCAGGCTCCTGCCGGCGAGACCGCCGGTGCCATAGAGCAGGATTTCCGGGGTCACGGCATAGCCAAGACGGGCCCGCAGCGAGCCTTCGAAGCCGGCCTTGGAATTGACGCCGGAATCGTCGCCCTTGACGCCGTTGTAGCCGAGTTCGGCTTCAGCACCGTAAACGAAGTTCTCCTGCTGCCACTGATAGCCGCCGAAGACGCTGCCAACGAAGCCCTTGGTGCCGACGTCAACGTTGTCGACACCCAGATCCTTTTCTTTGGTATGGCCGCTGAAGCCATAGCCGACGTTGAGACCGGCATAGGGGCCGGCCCACGACGCGACAGGAAGTTCAGCAATCGGCGCGGGTGCCGGGGGCTCTTCGGAAACGACGTCCGCGGCATAAGCGGTTCCGCTGAGGGCGAAGAGCCCGAGCGCGACGGCCAACGGCCGTGCGAATTTGAGATTGGCTTGCATTGTTCTTTACTCCTTAAGCCACAGGACACAGGCTTGTTTCTCACGATCGCCATCTACCCGTCCGGGGGGTGAAACGGATCTGGCGTTCGTCGGTTCCAAATGTCGTGTCAAAATGCGGCTGAAGCGAACCTGAACTTGGGTCATTACCCGGCGCGAATGAGGCGGAACCTTGACGTTGCATCTTCGCAACAGCGAAATGGCAGGAGCCGTTCCATGCTGCGCCGCACACCGCTTGGTGCAAGGAGTCCAGCGTCCTATATTCCGCTCGGTGGCTTTGAGTCAAAGACGAGTCGGGACGCCCAACCGGCCATTTCGCCACAATGCTGCCCAAGGTGCGAACGCCATTTAACGCATGCCGGGCCATATTTCGCCGGCACCGTGTTTTCGGGCCGAAATTGAGGATTGACACCATATGAGCAGAGCCACTGCCACCGCGCTGGTGACGGGCGGGGCCAAACGGGTCGGCAGGGCGATCGTCGAGGATCTCGCCGCACACGGTTTTGCCGTCGCCATCCATTGCAACCGCTCGCGTGTCGAGGCCGATGTGTTGGCTGCCGCAATCATCGCCAGCGGCGGCCGCGCTGTGGTGATCGCGGCCGACCTGACTGATATGGATGCCGTCGGCGATCTCGTCGGCCAGGCGCAAGCAGCGCTCGGACCGCTCTCGCTGCTGGTCAACAATGCGTCGCTGTTCGAGGACGATTCGGTTCTGGACTTAGACTGGCGGGCCTGGGATCGGCACTTTGCCGTTCATGTGAAGGCGCCGGCGCTCCTGGCGCAGAACTTCGCCCGGGCGTTGCCGGAAGGGCAGGAGGGCCTGATCGTCAATATGATCGATCAGCGCGTCTGGCGGCCGACACCGCGATATTTCTCCTACGCGCTTTCCAAGTCGACACTGTGGACAGCCACCCAGATGATGGCGCAGGCGCTCGGCCCTCGCATCCGCGTCAATGCCATCGGTCCGGGGCCGACCTTGAAGAACGCGCGCCAGGACGACAGCGATTTCGCCGCGCAGGTTGACGGCTTGATCCTCAAGCGCGGCCCGGAATTGCCGGAATTCGGCGCCACAATCCGCTATCTCTGGGAAGCGCGCTCGGTCACCGGCCAGATGATTGCGCTGGATGGTGGCCAGCATCTTGCGTGGCAGACGCCCGATGTGACAGGCATGGCGGAATGAGTCCTGTAGACCACAAAAACAAGCTGCGCGGTGGCACCGACGATCTGCCCCCCGATATCGACCTCGAGGACGAGGCGGTCGAGGAGATCGTCGAACCAGCCGGTCCTGGTGTCGCCTTCACCGCTATTGACTGGACGCCGCATGCTGGCGACGCCGAAGGCATGGTCGGCGCCGAGGTGATCCAGACACTCGTCAAGCGGCTGCCCAACGCGCCCGGCGTCTATCGCATGATGAACGCCGCCGGCGATGTGCTCTATGTCGGCAAGGCGCGCAGCCTGAAGAAGCGCGTCACCAACTATGCGCAAGGCCGCTTCCACACTACCCGCATCGGCCGCATGGTGCGCGAGACGTCGACGATGGAGTTCGTCGTCACCCGCACCGAGATCGAAGCGCTGCTGCTCGAAGCCAATCTTATCAAGCGCTTGCGGCCGCGATTCAATGTGCTGATGCGGGACGACAAGTCTTTTCCCTATATTCTTTTGACCGGCGACCATGTCTCGCCGGGCATCTACAAGCATCGCGGCGCGCGCTCGCGCAAAGGCGACTATTTCGGCCCTTTCGCTTCGGCTGGCGCCGTCGGCCGCACCATCAACTCGCTGCAGCGCGCCTTCCTGCTGCGCAGTTGCACCAATTCTTTTTACGAGAACCGCACGCGGCCGTGCCTATTGTACCAGATCAAGCGCTGCGCCGGCCCCTGTACCGGCGAGGTCTCGCACCAGGACTATGCCGAGCTGGTCGGCGAGGCGAAGGACTTTTTGTCCGGCCGCAGCCAGAAGGTGAAGACGGAAATCTCGGCCGCCATGCAGCAAGCGTCGGAAGCTCTCGATTTCGAGCGCGCCGCCATCTATCGCGATCGACTTGCCGCCCTGTCGCATGTGCAGAGCCATCAGGGCATCAATCCGGCGACCGTCGACGAGGCCGATGTCTTCGCCATCCATCAGGAAGGCGGCCAGGTCTGTATCCAGGTGTTCTTCTTTCGCACCGGCCAGAACTGGGGCAACCGCGCCTATTTCCCCAAGGCCGATCCGGCGTTGGAAGCGGCGGAGGTGTTGGGCTCGTTCCTGGCGCAGTTCTATGACGACAAGCCGACGCCGCGGACCGTTCTTTTGTCGCATGGCGTCGAGGATCAGGAGTTGCTGGCCGAGGCGCTCTCCACCCGCGCCGGCCGCAAGGTCGCGATCTCCGTGCCGCAGCGTGGCGAGAAGAAGGACCTGATCGACAACGCGCTGCAAAATGCCCGCGAGGCGCTCGGACGCCGGCTGGCTGAAACCTCCACACAGGGACGCCTGCTTGCCGGCTTTGCTGAGACCTTCGGCCTGCCTAAGCCGCCGGTGCGCATAGAGGTCTATGATAACTCACACATTATGGGCACCAATGCGGTCGGCGCCATGGTCGTCGCGGGACCGGAAGGTTTCGTGAAGAACCAGTACCGGAAATTCAACATCCGCTCGACCGAGATCACGCCTGGCGACGATTTCGGCATGATGCGCGAGGTGATGGAGCGGCGGTTTTCGCGGCTGCTCAAGGAGCATGGCGATGTTGCCGTGGCCCACGATGCGGCGGCAGCCGAAGCTGGCGAGGATATCGAAGACGATATCTCCGGCAGCTTCCCGGCCTGGCCCGACGTCATCCTGATCGACGGTGGCCAGGGCCAGATGACGGCGGTGCGCAAGATTCTCGCCGATCTCGGCATCGAGGATCGCGTCGTTGCGATCGGCATCGCCAAGGGGCAGGACCGCGATGCCGGCCGCGAGCGCTTTTTCGTCAGGGACAGGGACTCTTTTTCGCTGCCGGTGCGCGATCCCGTGCTCTATTTCGTCCAGCGCCTGCGCGACGAGGTTCACCGTTTCGCCATCGGCTCGCACCGTGCGCGGCGCAAGAAGGAAATGGTCAAGAGCCCACTCGATGAGATCGCCGGCATCGGCCCAGGCCGCAAGCGGGCTTTGCTGCTGGCATTCGGCACCGCCAAGGCGGTCAGCCGCGCGGCTATCGAGGATTTGAGGAAAGTCGACGGTATTTCCGAACAGGTCGCCAAACTGGTCTACAATCATTTCCACGAGAGCTGATGCACGTCGCCCAAAAGTGCGCAGCGGTTTTGGGGTAACGACATGCATCACGCTTTTGAGAAGGATTCGGGGTATTTTCGACTGGCCAATCGATTCTGGCCTGTTGACCCCCCACATTCGCATCTGATTTGAGTACGCAGGCAGAAAGAGTCCCCCGGATATGGCCAAGCGCGCGTTCAACCTTCCCAACATGCTCACCTATGCCCGCATCGTCGCGGTGCCGCTGGTGGTGCTGTGCTTTTTTCTCGAAGGACATCTGAAGTCGAGCGACTTCGCCCGCTGGTCGGCACTGATCATCTTCCTGCTAGCCTCGATCACCGATTATCTGGATGGCTACCTGGCGCGCGCCTGGCAGCAGACCTCCAACATCGGCAAGATGCTTGACCCGATCGCCGACAAGCTGCTGGTCGCCACCTGCCTGCTGCTGCTGGCCGCCGACACCGACCGTCATGCCGGCATCGCCGGATGGTCGCTGTGGGCGGCGATCATCATCCTTTGCCGCGAAATCCTCGTCTCGGGCCTGCGCGAATATCTGGCGGCGCTGAAGGTCTCGGTGCCGGTGACGCAGCTGGCAAAATGGAAGACCGCGATCCAGATGGTCGCCATCGCCTTCCTGCTTGCGGGGCCTGCCGGCGACAAGATCTTCCCGCTGACCACCCAGACCGGGCTGGTGCTGCTGTGGATCGCGGCCCTGGTCACGCTCTACACCGGCTACGATTATTTCCGTGCCGGCCTCAAGCACATCATGGACGAGTGAGATGACGACCCGGCTCATCTATTTTGCCTGGGTGCGCGAACGCATCGGCGTGGCTGAGGAAGACATCGACTTGCCTGCTGGCATCGAGACGGTCGCCGATCTCCTGCGCTGGCTGAAATCGCGCGGCGAAGAATACGAGCATGCGCTGCAATATCCCGACGTGATCCGCGTCGCCATCAACCGGGAACATGTCGAGCACGGCGAGAAGATCGCAGGCGCGCGCGAGATTGCGCTGTTCCCGCCGATGACCGGAGGCTGACATGACCGGTGCGGTCGTACCCGTCGTGCGCATTCAGGCGCAGGATTTTGACGTCGCCGCCGAGATCGCCAGACTGACGCAAGGCCGCGCCGATATCGGCGCGGTGGTTTCTTTCTCCGGCCTTTGCCGGGACGAGCAGGGCACCTTGTCGGCGCTCGAGCTCGAGCACTATCCCGGTATGGCCGAAGCAGAAATCGCCCGCATCGCTGCCGAGGCGGTCGAGCGCTGGCCGTTGCAGGGCCTCACCGCCGTCCACCGCCACGGCAAGGTCGCGCCCGGCGAGAACATCGTGCTGGTGGTGACCGCCTCGGCGCATCGCCAGGCGGCGTTCGAGGCGGCGAGCTTCCTCATGGACTATTTGAAATCGCGCGCGCCCTTCTGGAAGAAGGAGCATCGCGCTGACGGCTCGGAGGGCGGCTGGGTCGAGGCCAAGGAGGCCGACGACGAGGCGGCCGGCCGCTGGAAATCGTCAGACTAAAATACCGCCGCAGCCATGCATTGACCGCAATCCTTTGGCTAATTGAGCGCGGCTGGTCAGCCTGGGCGTTGACAGCCGGGACATTGGCAGCCCCGGGGCACTGTCCAGCCTGGGCACTTGGCGGCCCGGGGCAATGGAGATGGTCATGCTGGACAGGATCGCTGAGTTCTTCGTCTTCGGTTTCGTGCCTCTGGTCGTCGGCATATTGGCCGTGCCGGAACTGTCTGTTGCCGCCGAAGATTCCGTGAGAGGCGAGGTGATCTATCGCGAGCGCATCGCCTTGCCGCCCAGTGCCGTGCTCTCCGTCCAGCTTGCGGATGTGTCACTGGCCGATGCGCCGGCCACTATTATCGGCGAGCAGAAAGTGAATCCGACCGGCCAGGTGCCGATCAGCTTCGAGATCAAATTCGACCCTTCCCTCATCCGGTCGCAGATGACTTATGCGCTGCAAGCCAGGATTACCGTCGATGACAAGCTCCTGTTCATCTCCGACATGCGCCATCAGGTCGATCCGCTGACCGACGTGCCGCAGACCATCATGCTGAAGATGGTGACGCCGAGCGCCGAGCCGGCGGTTTCGGTCTTTGACCAGCTCTGGCTGGTCGACTATGTCGACGGCATCGGTGCCATTGCCGCCCCGCAAGCGACGTTCAGGGTCAGCGGGGCCGGCAAGGCAGGCGGCAGCGGCCCCTGCAACACCTATTTCGCCACCGCCAAGGTCGATGGCCAAACAATAGCGGTCAGCGACATCGGCTCGACCTACAAGGCCTGCGCGCCGGAGGTGATGGCTGAGGAAAAGGCGATGTTCGATGCATTGGCCAAGGCCGCGTCATACAGTGTCGATGCCGGCAAGCTCGTTATATCAGACAAGGACGGCCGCGAGATCCTGCGCCTTAGCGCCGCGAGCTGACCGTCAATGAGAAAGGCCGGCGAAAACACCGGCCTTTTTACGGGATCCAAGGTCTGGACTATCGGCTCAGCCGACGATCTCGGTGTCCGAGAACCAGTACTTGATCTCTTCTGCCGCGGTCTCCGGCGCATCGGAGCCGTGCACCGAGTTTTCGCCGATCGATAGCGCATGCACCTTGCGGATGGTGCCTTCGGCGGCGTTGGCCGGGTTGGTGGCGCCCATCACTTCGCGGTTCCTGGCAATGGCATTCTCGCCTTCCAGCACCTGCACGACGGTCGGTGCGGACGACATGAATTCAACCAGCTCGCCGAAGAACGGGCGATCCTTGTGGACGGCATAGAAGCCTTCAGCTTCGCGGCGGCTCATCCAGACCCGGCGCGAGGCGATGACGCGCAGGCCGGCCTCTTCCAGCATCCTGGTGATGGCGCCGGTGAGGTTGCGCCGGGTTGCGTCCGGCTTGATCATGGAAAATGTGCGTTCGAGCGCCATGGGTCGTCCTTGTCTGTGAATGGAATTGAGAGTGGCGGGCTCTATACAAGCCGCCCGGCTCATTGCCAAGGGGTGAGGAACGGTCCGCGAGGCGGACGGAAAGCCAATTGCTTGGCTTTCCGAGTGGCTAATGCCCGGAGCGATAGCGAAGGGCCAGATCAAGCGTGCGTTCTGTATAGGGCCAGCGCCGATGAGGTAGACCACCGCCGAGACCAGACAGCTGCACAGCAACGCGTTGCTTGCTATACTCTCGCGTCGGCGCCGCGCTGAAGTCGGCCCGCATGGAGACAACATGACCATGGCAGATGATCGTCAGGAACGCATTCGCAACCGCGCGCATCAGATCTGGCTGCAAGAGGGACAGCCGGCTGGACACCATGAGCGCCATTGGCATCAGGCGGCAGCCGATGTCGACCAGGAGGATGCCGTGGGGAAGTCGGCAGCCAAGAAGGCATCTGGCGCCGGCAAGGCAAAAGCCGCCCCCAAGGAAGCAAAAGCTGCCACGAAGGCCAGCAAGCCAAGGAAGGTAGCGGCCAAGTAAGGCCGGGCTATCGCCTCGCGGCTGACCTTTTTTGCGGGACATTGACGGCCCACGTGCTGCCTTGCGGCAAGGTCAGGCGTTGCGGCGTCACGCTGCCGCGGCCACTTTTCGTCCCAGCCCGCCATGCAGGTCGAGGCAGCGGGCGAACCACTGCGCCACCACATCCCCGTCGTCGAGCAGTTGGTAAGGCGAGGCTATGCGCGCCCATTGCAGCGCGCCGAAGACGATATAGTCGGCAAACAGCGGCGAACCGCCACCGATGAATGGCTGATAGCCGAGCATTGAACGCAAGGGTTCCAGCGAGGCCCTGAAGGCGCCGCGCCCGGCGTCTCGGGCTGCCATCACGTCTTCCAGCCGCTTGCCGAGACGCTGCTCCCGGTTCTGGCGGAAATAGACGGCGTTTTCCGCGTCCTGCATGGCATGAAGGTCCATGATTGCCGCGGTGGTCACATAGGGATGGATGGTCAGTTGCGACCAGCGTTCGATGAAGCGCGCCATCGCCTTGCCGCCTTCGCCGCCAAACAGCGTCGGCCGGTCCGGATAGGCTTCATCGAGATAGAGCGCGATGGCGAAGGAATCCGCGACGACCGTCTCGCCATCCCGGATCACCGGAACGGTTCTCGAAACGCCGCCCTCAACATTGGGCACCTCGAGAAAGCGCGTCGGCGCGGTTGATATGTCGAGCCCCTTGTGGGCAAGCGCCATCGCCACCTTCCAGCAGTGCGGGCTGAACGGACGTGTGGTGTCGCGTCCGACGAGGTCATAGAGCAGAATGGTCATTGGCGGCGGCGTTCCTGCGGGTTAGGTAGGCCCCGCATCGACGCGAGCCGAGGGGAAGCCATGAGACAGCATTTCATGATGTTTGCGGCCTATAATCAATGGGCCAATGGCCGCATCTATGATGCCGCCGCCGAACTCGACGAAGAGGAATTCAATCGCGATGTCGGCGCCTTCTTCGGCTCGATGATGGGCACGCTCAACCACCTGCTGACAGCCGACCGCATCTGGATGAAGCGATTCACCGGTGAGGGCGACGCGCCGACGACGCTGGACGCCGTCCTGCATCGGGGGTTGGCCGGTCTGCGGATGGCGCGTGAAGCCGAGGACAGGAGGATCATCGATTGGGTCGGTGGCCTCAGCGACAAGGCGTTGACGGGCCGCTTCACCTACATGACCGTCTCGGACATGCGCACGGTCTCGCAAAGGCTGGCGCCGGCGCTGGACCATGTCTTCAACCACCAGACCCACCACCGCGGCCAGGCGCATACGATTCTGACCATCCTGGGACGACCAAGCCTGGGGTTGGATCTGATGCTCTTCCAGCGCACCGAAGAGGGCAGGGCTTTCGCCTGATCCCTGCGACGTTTTGCGGTTGTGGTTCCGAAGGTTTGAGGTCCCGCGCTCACTATCGCTGCATTTTGTGCCGCAGCATCGTCTTTACGTCAGGCCATTCGGAATCGATGATACTGAACCGGACTGAATTGCGCTTCCGTCCGTCCGGCATGATCCGCTCGTTGCGAACGATCCCTTCCTGCTTGGCCCCAATTCGCAGAATGGCTGCCCTTGACGTGTCGTTCTGTTCGTCTGTCGTGAATTGCACCCGGACACATCCCATGACCTCGAAGGCATGGGTCAGGAGAAGATACTTCGCCTCGGTATTGACCCCGGACCGCTGAACCGAGCTGCTTAGCCAGCTATGCCCGATCTCCAGCTTTCTATTCGCGTGATCGATCTTCCAAAAGCGCGTACTTCCGCAAATCAGCCCCGTGCTGCGCAGGACGACTGCATAAGGCATGACAGTGCCGACCTGTCGTCCGGCCAGGGCGCCTTCAATATATGCATCGATCGTGTCTGGCCCGGGGACCACCGTGGACTTCAGGTTCCACAGCACACCATCCGCCGCCGCGCTCAGAAGCCCCAAGGAATGGTCCTGCTGAAGCGGCGTGAGTTCAACGGTCTTGCCGACCAAGGCAGGCTGTATGGATTGGACGTCCATTAACCGGTGGCCCTCAACTTGCTCTTGCCGGTCTAATCTCATCGGCAGACAACCAAATGCCTGCCTGAAATTCAGATAGCGGCCGAAGCCTCGCCGCTGATTTCGCTGTCCATCTGGCACTGCGTCAGAGCCGCTTCCGCCATCACCCACTGTTTGAACAGCTGGACCTTGCGAGCGGCAAGGCTCTTTGGGGGGGAGACAAAATACCAACCAGCCGTGTTCGGATGGTGGACGGCGAATGGAGCCACCAGCCTTTCGGCTCGGATATCGCTGGCCATATAGGCACGGTTGGCCACCGCAAAACCCATCCCGGAATTGGCTGCCTCGTAGGACATCATGCACGAGTCGAAATAGATGCTTTTGGTCTCGCTGAGCACGAAGCTGGCGCCGGCGAAACCAAGCCAGGATTGCCAGTTCTGGGTGCAGGTATCGGAATGCAGCAGGGTGAAGTGCTTGAGGTCGTCCGGTGTCACCTTCGACAGCTGCCTATCGCCGAGGACTTCATGGAACAGCTTGCGGCTGCACACCGGCGTCAGGTCTTCCCGAAACAGCAGATCGGATTGCAGCCCGTGAAAGTGACCGTCGCCGTAGCGGATTTCAAGATCGAATTCGGAAGTCGTGAACTCATGCGTCGCGTAGGAGGTCGAAACGCGCATCTCGATGTCCGGGTATTGCCGCTGGAACAGCGGCAGACGCGGAAACAGCCAGCGTGCGGCAAAAGTCGGCAACACGGAAATCTTCAACACATGCTCCTGTGATTGCCCGGTCGCTTCCATGCTGGCGGCGACGATTCGCTCCAGCGCCTCGCGAACGCGCGAGACATAGGTCTCGCCCTCCGGCGTCAGCGACACCGCATTGCCGCCGCGCTGGAAGATCTTGAAGCGCAGCTGATCCTCAAGGCTTTTCACGCGCTGGCTGACCGCTGAAGCGGTGATAAACTGTTCTTCGCCGGCGCGCGTGAAATTCCCGTGCCTCGCAGCACTCTCCACGATTTTAAGCGAATTGAGGTTGACCTGACTGAGCAGACGCACGGTTTCGACCTTAAGCTTGGCTTACACTAGCACCAGCATTCCTAATTTTACAGGGGTGGGTGAATTAATCGACTGTTCACCAAGTGTTGCCCCCTCCTGGAGAAGTAGAATGAACGCCCATACAATTCCCGAACTGCGCTACGCGATGAGCCGTGAAGCCATCATCGGCCATGAGACGGCCTGGAAAGTGTCCAGTTTCGGCGTCGCGCAATATCTGCACGGCTATGACCCGGCACTGCTTGCCGCGATCGAGGTGGCTGCTCTGAAGCTCAAGGCCAGCCATGCCGTGCACAAGCACCTCGATCTGACCTTCATCACCGGGGCCGACCGTTTCATCCCCGAGATCAAGGAATTGCTGCATGACAAGCTGCGCCTGGAACGGCTGTCCGACATGATGGGCACCAAGCTGGAGCCCTATCCGCTGTCGATCGTCGGCTCGACGGTCACCTTCATGAACCCCAAGGACGGCGCCGTGGAATGGCATTGCGATGGCGTTCCGGTCACCGAACTCATCCCGCTGTCGATCAGCAATCCGCTGGTCGGCGGCCACCTCGAAATCTATTGTGACGACTCCGAAACCGGCCGCGCCATCCTCGAATCCGGCCGCGAAATCCCGCGCAACCGTGTCATGCGCATCGATCACAAGATGAATTACGCGACGCTCGGGCAGTTCCTGGGGGTCTTGCATCGCACCGCCCCGATCCGGTTCGGCGAGCGCGTCACGCTGGTGCTCAACCAGCGCTCGGTGGCCAAACCCTATGTCGACGATAACAGAATGTTCTATCTCGCCGCCGACAACGACCACGACCGTGAGTGGGTCAATGAGCTGGCCGAAGATGTCTGGACCAACCAGCTGCCGGCCTATCGCCGGTTCGAGGCAGAGCATCCGGTGCCGGCCCCCGTCGATGCGCCGGTTCCGGGCGGAGCCAGGGAATCATGGTAAGGAACCATGATCCCGAAAAGTGGGAACCGGTTTTCGGACAGGATCATGGTCGAACAGCAAGATAGAGTCCCAGGCCGGTTGCTTCGGCATGGATCAGGCTCGATATCCGCGCTGGTCTTCGCTGCCGGCGCGGTAGCGCTGTGGTCAACCAATGCGCTAGTCGGCAAATCCTTGCTGGCCAGCCACCCGGTGTCGCAGGTGCAGTTTCTGCAATTTGCGGGCGCCGCACTCGTCTTCGCCGCGATCCGGCTGATGAGCCGGGAAAGAGCCGCGCCGGTCACGGCCGGGGCGGCGCTCATCTCTCTCGCGGTCGGCTTCATCGGTCTGGTCGGCACCATGGTGCTGCAATACATAGCCTTCGCTTCGATGCCGGTGATCGAGGCCAATCTGATGGCCTACACCTGGCCGTTGATGGTCGCGGCGGCGGTCATCGCCTTGCAGAATCCGCGGCGCCCGGCGCTGCTGGGCCTTGCCGCGGTGGTGGGCTTCATTGGCGTTGCATTGGTGATTTCGGGAGGCCGCAACCAATCCTGGCTCCAGGGCGATCTCGTCGGCTATCTCAGCGCATTCGGGTCAGCACTTTGCATGGCTTTCTATTCGATCATGGTGGGACGGGTTGCCACCTCGCCGGATCGTCTGTTGCTGCCATCGGCGCTGATCGGCGTCGCCTTGACGTTTCTGTGGTGCGTTCGCGACGGTTTCACCTGGCCCGTCGGCACGGACCTGGCGCTTGGCCTCTATCTGGGCGCCGGCCCGATGGGGTTGGGCTACTATTTCTGGTCACGCGCCTTGAAGCTCGAAGGCAGCGGCAAGGTCGCGGTCGTCGCCTATCTCACGCCGATCGCTTCGACCCTGCTTTTGACCCTGTCCGGTGAACGGCTGACGATGACGGCCATTGTCGGCGCCGTCCTCGTCATCGGCAGTTGCGTCGCGGTCGGTGTGGAACGTTCGGAGGCCGAAAACCATGTTTGACGAAAATGAAACTCTGGCCATTCAGGAAGCGCATTGGCTGATCAAGGAATTTGGCGCCGAGGCGCCGCTTTATGCCGCGATGAAGGCCGAAAAGGCGATAGAGCAAAAGGATTTCGGGCGCTGTGCCCGCTGGAAGCGTATTCTGGAGATATTGGCCGACAGTCCTGCTGCGAAGTCTGCTAGTTCCAAGTATTAGATTTTCTAATTTGCATAGCGCCGATTTCGCATGAAAGCTACTTTTGCCGATTCTTGATTCCTTTTTGAGACTTGGCGGTCCGTTGGGGGACGCGGTTAAAGAGATACATCGACACAAGTCTTCGCTGGGGTGGATGATTTTGTCGCAAATAAGGTGAAAGAATTGTCAAATATCGATGATAAGACCGTTATCGAGCTGACGGCCGATATTGTCTCGGCCTATGTAGGCAACAATCCTCTTCCGGCTTCCGGTCTGCCCGAGTTGATTGCCAGCGTCAGTGCTTCGGTCCGCAAGCTCGCTGGTGCAGCTGTCGCTGAAACCCCAAACCTGGTTCCGGCAGTCAATCCGAAGAAGTCGGTGTTTCCCGACTACATCGTCTGCCTTGAGGACGGAAAGAAGTTCAAGTCGCTCAAGCGGCATCTGCGGACCGACTACGGCCTTAGCCCGGACGACTATCGGGCCAAATGGGGCTTGCCGCCGGACTATCCGATGGTTGCGCCAAACTACTCGGCGACACGATCGGCGCTGGCAAAGTCGACAGGACTTGGCCGCAAGCCGGTAGCAGCGCCGGCCACTGTAGCCAAGGCGACGAAGCGCAAGGCGACTGCCTGAGCGCTGCCTGGCCGATAGGCGAGAGCCACTGACCGACTGCTTTGACGGCGCCCTCGCGGGCGTCGTTTCGAGGCCTTGTGCGGCCAACTGGCCCACAAGGTCTTGCGAAGCGTCGATGTCCGGTGCAAAAGCGCGGCCATGCTGATCATCAACGACCTATCGCTCCGCATGGCCGGACGTTTGCTTCTCGACCATGCCTCGCTGACCTTGCCGGCCGGCACCAAGGCCGGCCTTGTCGGCCGCAACGGCACCGGCAAGACGACGCTGTTCAAGGCCATCACCGGTGATTTTCCATCCGAGACAGGCTCGATCAGCCTGCCGAAGAGCACCCGCATCGGCCAGGTGGCGCAGGAAGCGCCAGGCACCGAGGACCCACTGATCGAGATCGTGCTCAAGGCCGATCTCGAACGCACGGCGCTGCTCGAAGAAGAAAAGACGGCGACCGATCCGCACCGCATCGCCGATATCCACATGCGGCTGGCCGACATTGACGCGCACTCAGCCGAGTCCCGCGCCGCCACCATTCTCGCCGGCCTCGGCTTCGATGACGCTGCGCAGAGGCGTCCGGCCTCGTCCTTCTCCGGCGGCTGGCGCATGCGCGTGGCACTCGCCGCGGTGCTGTTTGCCGAGCCCGACCTTCTGCTGCTCGACGAGCCGACCAACTATCTCGACCTCGAAGGCACGCTGTGGCTGGAAAACTATGTGTCGAAATACCCGCACACAGTGCTTTTGATCTCGCACGATCGCGACCTGCTCAACCGCGCCGTCAACTCGATCGTGCATCTCGACCAGAAGAAGCTGACCTTCTGGCGCGGCGGCTACGACCAGTTCGAGCGCCAGTACACCGAGCAGAAGGAATTGCAGGAGAAGGGCCGGGTCAAGCAGGAAGCCGCCCGCAAGCACATGGAATCCTTCGTCGAACGCTTCCGCGCCAAGGCCTCCAAGGCGAGACAGGCACAGTCGCGCATCAAGGCGCTGGAAAAGATGAAGCCGATCGCGGCCATCGTGAACGATTCGGTGCGGCCGTTTTCGTTCCCTGAACCGGTGAAGACGGTGGCATCGCCGATCGTGGCTCTGAACAACGTGAATGTCGGCTACACAGAGGGGCAGCCGATCCTCAAGAAGATGACGTTGCGCATCGACGCCGACGACCGCATCGCGCTGCTCGGCGCCAACGGCAACGGCAAGTCGACCTTCGCCAAATTGCTGTCCGGCCGGCTCAAGCAGGAGAGTGGCACCATGACGGTGGCGCCCGGGCTGAAAGTGGCGATCTTCGCCCAGCATCAGCTCGATGATCTCCGGCCTGAGGAGAACGCCTACGAGCATGTCCGCCGGCTGATGCCGGAGGCGCCGGAATCGAAGGTGCGCGGCCGCGTCGCCCAGTTCGGCCTCACGACCGAGAAGATGAACACCGCCGCCAAGGATCTGTCGGGCGGCGAGAAGGCGCGGCTGTTGATGGGCCTGTCGGCCTTCGAGGGTCCGAACCTGTTCATCCTCGACGAACCGACCAACCATCTCGACATCGACAGCCGCGAATCGCTGATCCACGCGCTGAACGAATTTCCCGGCGCGGTGATCCTGATCTCGCATGATCGTCATCTGCTCGAGGCGACCGCCGACCGGCTGTGGCTGGTCAAGGACGGCGCGGTCAACCCGTATGATGGCGACCTTGAAGACTACAAGACGCTGGTCACCGGCGTGTCCGGCGACCGCCGTGGCAAGCGCGAGGCCGACAAGGCGTCAAAGGCCGATCGACGCCGTGATGCGGCGGCGCGCCGCGCCGCCTTCGAGCCGCTGGCCAAGGAGATCCGCGCCACCGAAGCGCTGATGGACCGCATCCGCAAGCGTATCGACGGCATCGAGGACGAACTGTCCAATCCGGCGGTCTACGAAAAGGATCCCTCGACGGCGACACGGCTGGCCAAGGAGCGCTCGCAACTGGCCCAGACGCTGGCCGGCCACGAGGAGAAGTGGCTGACCATGTCGGCGGAGTATGAGGAAGGCACGGCGGAGTAGGGGAGCGTTCTTCCCTTCTCCCACAGGGGGAGAAGGGAAGGCGCTATCTGGCCCTACACGCCGCCATCCCAAATGACTAGTCTGCTCCCCATGAACCAGCACGCCAAGCTCCGCATCGGCCATTCGGCCTGTCCGCATGATTGTCCGTCGACCTGCGCGCTTGAGGTCGAGCTGCTTGACGGCAACCGCATCGGCCGCGTCCATGGCGCCAAGTCCAACAGCTATACGGCCGGCGTCGTGTGCGCCAAGGTCGCGCGCTATGCCGACCGCGTCCACCATCCCGACCGCTTGCTGAAGCCGTTGATCCGCGCTGGTGCCAAGGGCGAGGGCGTCTGGAAGGAAGCGAGCTGGGAGGCAGCACTCGACCTCGTCGCCGAAAAGTTCATCGCGGCCGAGGCGAAATACGGCTCGGAGACGGTCTGGCCCTACTACTATGCCGGCACGATGGGGCTGGTGCAGCGCGACGGCATCGACCGGCTGCGCCACGCCAAGAAATATTCCGGCTTCTTCGGCTCGATCTGCACCAATCTCGCCTGGACCGGCTGGATGATGGGGGCAGGCGCGCTACGCGGGCCGGATCCACGTGAGATGGCTAAATCCGACTGCGTGGTGATCTGGGGCACCAATGCCGTGGTCACCCAGGTCAACGTCATGACCCACGCCATCAAGGCGCGCAAGGAGCGCGGCGCGAAGATCGTCGTCATCGACGTCTATGAAAACGCGACGATGAAGCAGGCCGATCTCGGCCTGGTGCTGAGACCAGGCACCGACGGCGCACTGGCCTGCGCGGTCATGCATGTGCTGTTCAGGGAAGGCATGGCCGACCGGGCCTATCTCGAAAAATACACCGACGACCCGAAGGGGCTGGAAGAGCATCTGAGGACGCGCACGCCGGAGTGGGCGGCTGATATCACTGGCTTGATGGTCGCCGAGATCGAGGCCTTCGCCAGGCTCGCCGGCACGACCAAGAAAACCTATTTTCGGCTCGGCTATGGCTTCGCGCGCCAGCGCAATGGCGCCGTCAACATGCATGCTGCGTCGTGCATCGCGGCTGTCACCGGCAGCTGGCAATATGAGGGCGGCGGCGCCTTCCATTCCAATTCCGGTATCTTCAAGCTCAACCAGGATGTGCTGGAAGGCACCAAGATGCGCGATCCCTCGATCCGCTATCTCGACCATTCGCGCATCGGGCCGGTGCTGACAGGTGCCAGCGACGCGCTTTATGGCGGCCCGCCGGTGACGGCGATGCTGATCCAGAACACCAACCCGGTGAATGTCGCGCCGGAGCAGCGACTGGTGACGCAGGGCTTCCTGCGCGACGACCTGTTTACCTGCGTGCATGAGCAGTTCATGACCGACACGGCCAAGCTCGCCGATGTCGTGCTGCCGGCGACGATGTTCCTGGAGCATGACGACGTCTACAAGGGCGGCGGCAACCAGCACATCACGCTCGGTCCCAAGCTGATCGAGCCGCCGGAAGGGCCGCGCACCAACCATTTCGTCATCGAGCAATTGGCTGAGCGCCTCGGCGTCGCCGATCGCCCTGGCTTCGGCCTGACCGAACAGCAGCATATCGACATCATCCTGGGCAAGCGCGGGCTGGGCAGCTTTGACAGCTTGAAGGAAGACAAGTGGGTCGACCTGCAGCCGGATTTCGAAACCGCGCATTTCATCAGGGGATTTGGCCATGCGGATGGAAAATTCCGTTTCCGCGCCGACTGGACCGGGCAGGCGGCGCCCAATCGGCCGCCGAAAAGCATGGGTCTGTTCGGCCCGGTGGATCAGCTCCCGGAATTTCCCGACCATGTCGATCTGATCGAGGTCGCCGATGAGGCGCACCCGTTCCGGCTGACGACGTCGCCGGCGCGCAATTTTCTCAATTCAACCTTTGCCGAGACACCGGTGTCGAAGGCCAGGGAAGGTCGCCCGGAACTGCTTTTGCATCCCGACGATGCCGCAGCACTTGGGCTGGCCGACGGCGATCGTGTCGAGGTCGGCAATGCGCGCGGCGAAGTCGTGCTGCATGCAAAGCTGTTCGACGGCATCAAGCGCGGCGTCGTCATCGCCGAAGGCATCTGGCCAAACAGCGCGCACGAGCGCGGTGAAGGTATCAACGTTTTGACTGGCGCCGACGCGCCGGCGCCCTATGGCGGTGCTGCCTTCCACGACAACAAGGTGTGGTTGCGCAAGACGAGGTTGCTGGCGGCATAGCCGGCCGGGGATCTCCTAATCGTGCATCTGGTGATGCAGCAACAACAGCAAAAATATTGCGCGCCACGCATAGATTTCAGTGGCGAATATGTATCGCGAAAGTCAGGAGTTGTTCGAAATGATTTCGGTTTTGGACGGATGCACGTCAAGTTCGTTTGCAAGAAATTTCAAAATATTTTTTATATGGCTGTTGAATGAAATCGAAATGATTAGGTGAAAAACCGCAAAAAACATGAGGTAGAAAACCATATCGGGCGAATTTTTATTGGACGCCAATAAATATATCCATCCAAAAAAAGCTAAAATTAAAACCGGATACGATATCCACGTCCCGCTATTAACAAATGATCCCCGGATAAATTTAACTCCTTCACTTTCTATAAAATGTGCTTTAAAGGTCGTTATGTTCCTGTATACCCCAGCTTCAATCCAGAATTTCTTATTAATTTTGTCTACAGCCACTAGATTTATTATATTGCTACGTTTCTCCTTCGTATCAGAAAATCTAAAAAATATATCTTTTTCTGATGTCTCGTATTTAAAATTCCCAACCATTCTTGGGAAGGCCAAAATTCTTAGGAAATTGCTATATTTGAGAGGTTCCATGAAGCGCTGCTTGGTCCCATTTGCGAAATACGAGGTCTCGCATAAATTCCTAAGTTAAAGCTACGATTTTGCACCTGAGCTTTGCAACACCCTTTAGGGGGCTTTGACGGCGCTTGTCGCCGCCAGCTGACGAAGGAGATCGCCGGCATGATGCTGAGGACTGTACTAGGATAAGGCAGACCGCCGATCACACCGGCAGGATTTCAGCCGCCTTTTTCCGGTTTCGCCCAAGGCGGATGTCGTCGGCGATCTGCTGTGCCTCGATCGAGATTTCGCGCAGCAATCCGGTGACTGGATTGTGAAAGCCGATGAGATAAAGGCCGAGGTCCGAAGCGCGCGCGTTGACGCCGCTGCCCCCTGGCTGGACGCCGGGCTCCAGCAATTTGGCGTAGCCGGGCCTGAAGCCGGTGGCGAAGATGATCGCATCGAACGCGCCATGCCTGCCGTCGGCAAAACGGGCGCCTTGTTCGGTGATCTCGGCAATATCGGGTGCGACCTTGATTGCGCCCTCGCGGATCTTGCGGACCGTGCCGACGTCGATCGTTGGAATGCGCGACGAGAGCGCGATCTGCTGCAGCATTCCCTGCCGCGGCCGCTTGAGCCCGTATTTTCCCAGCCTGCCCAGCGCCAGATCGAGGATGATGGGGAACAAGGCATCATTGATGCGTTGCGGCATCAGGCGCGCCGCCATGCCGATCATCTGGATGGGCACGCCAAGCAGCTCGCGCGGCACGATATGAACGCCGCCGCGCACCGAAATCGTCGGTCGCGCACCGCCTTCCACCAGATCGAGCGCAATCTCGGCGCCGGTATTGCCCATGCCGACGATCAGCACCGACTGGCCGGCAAAGGGCGTGGCGTTGCGATAGTCGGCGCTATGCAGCTTTTTGCCCACGAAGGTATCTGCGCCGGCAAATCCCGGCATCAGCGGCTCTGCGTTGTTGCCTGACGCGATCACCACGTGTGAAGCGTGCAGGGGGCCTGTCGTCGTGTCCACGAGCCAGCGTCTGCCTTGCCGGGTGACCGCCCGTACGGTTTCTCCAAATCGGGGCCGCAGGTCGAAGCGTTGCACATAGGCATCGAGATATGCGGCGAAGAGATCGCGCGGCACATAGCGCGGATAATCCCTTGGAAAGGGCACGAAGGGCAGCGAGGAATAGCGTTTGGTCGTGTGCAAATGGACGCGCTCATAGTGGCGTCGCCAGGCGGGTGCGGCCTGCTGCTCTTTTTCAAGGAGGACGAAATCCTGCCCGGCCTGCCTCAGGCACGCGGCAATGGCCAGGCCCGCCGGCCCGGCACCGATGATTGCAACTGGGGTGGTGTCGTCCAAGCGGGCCTCCGCCGACAAATTCGCTTCCGGAGAATGGCGGAAGCATGGCAGCCGGAGCCTGCCATGCCAGCAACGCTCAGCCGGGCAATGGCACCGTCAGTCCGACCTTGACCCGGTCCATGGCAACGAAAGTACGGAACTTCCGGACATTGTTGCTGTCGAAGAACAGTTTTCGCGTGAGCGCCTCATAGGCGCCCATGTCGGCCACGGTGATGACCAGGATGAAATCGGCTTCGCCGGTGACGTAGTAGCATTGCTGGACTTCAGGGGTCGCCGAGAATTGCCGCTTGGCCGCGTCGATCAGTTCGGCGCGTTCGCTCTCGAGCTCCACTTCGACGAAGATGGTGATGGGCTGGCCGACCGCCGCCGGCTCGATGACCGCGACATTGCCGGCAATGACGCCGGTCTGCTCCATCCGCTTGATGCGGCGCTGCACCGCCGGCGCCGACAGGTTCACCGCCTCGCCGATCAGGCGCTGGGGCGTCGTGTTGTCCCGCTGCAGGATGGCAAGGATGGCGAGATCGAAACTGTCGAGCGAGGGTGGCAATACAGGCAATGGAGATATCCCTGGCGAAACAAACTTGCATTTGGGAGGTCATATTACAGCGCTCATTGCGCCCGTCCTGCAATATGTTCTCGCTGAACGCCAGAGCATGATGCCGAAAAGTGTGAAGCGGTTTTCGGAAGACATCATGCTCTCTATCTCTTTGATTTAGAGACGGATTCAGATTTCGGGTCGATTCGACCCGAAATCATCCGGCTCTAAGGAGGCCGCCAATGTTCCTGCTCAACCGCAACGCATCGCACCGCCAGCCGCTCGAGCCGGCTGATACTGAAACCCTTGGCGTTGCCGGAGCCGACACGGTCGAGCGCTTTCTTTCCCACCGCGACAATCACCTGATGACGCCGCTGCATGCGCTGCCGGCGCTCGCCGCCGAACTCGGACTTGGCGCCATTCATATCAAGGATGAGGGCTTTCGCCTCGGCCTCGGCAGCTTCAAGGCGCTGGGCGGCGCCTATGCTGTCTTCCGCCTGGTGCTGGAGGAGGCAAGCAGCCGGCTTGGTCGGCCGGTCGACGTGTCCGATCTCGATCGGCCTGATGTGCGCGCCATCGCCGCGGCGATGACGGTCGCCTGTGCGACCGACGGCAATCATGGCCGCTCCGTCGCGCAAGGCGCGCAGCTCGTCGGTGCCAGGGCGGCGATCTTCGTCCACGCCGGCGTCAGCGAGGCGCGCATAGCGGCGATCGTCCGCTATGGTGCCGAAATGATCCGCGTCGACGGCAATTATGACGATTCGGTCAGGCAAGCCGCCCAGGTTTCGGCCGAGAAAGGCTGGACCGTTGTGTCCGACACCTCGTGGCCGGGTTATGAACGGATTCCTGGCCTGGTCATGCAAGGCTATACGGCGATCGTGCGCGAGGCCTTGCGTCAGCTCCCTCGGACGCCAACCCATGTCTTCGTGCAGGCCGGCGTCGGTGGCATTGCCGCAGCGCTGGCCGGCCATCTCGCCATCGTGCTCGCTGATGCCAGGCCGACCTTCATCGTGGTCGAGCCGGCGCGTGCCGCTTGTGTTTTTGCAGCCGCCCAGGTCGGGCGCCCGGTCAAGGTCGCGCACGGCCAGCCGACGGTGATGGCCATGCTTGAATGCTACGAGGCCTCTCCGCTCGCCTGGCGGGTGCTGGCACGCGCCGCGGATGCCTTCATGACGGTGGATGAGGCCGACGCCGTCGCGGTGATGCGGCGGCTGGCGCGGCCGGCCGCCGGCGATCCGGTGATCGTCGCCGGCGAAAGCGGCGGCGTCGGTCTTGCCGGGCTCATCCGGGCGGCGGCCGAGAACAAGGCCGAGCTTGGACTCGACGGCAAATCCCGGGTGCTGGTGATCAACACCGAAGGCGCCACTGACCTGCGTTGCTATGCCGAACTGGTTGGCATGAGCCCGGCCGAGGTGCTGGCCGGCAAGTTGACTGCAGAGGCAACGGCATGACCGCGATCGATGCAAAGCGCCTGCTCGGCCGTATCCGCGAACTCGGTGCTGTTGGCCGTGATGGCGAGGGCAGGCTGACCCGGCTGGCCGCCTCCGACACCGACAAGCAGGGCCGCGACCTCTTCGTCGGCTGGCTGCGGCAGGCCGGGCTCGATGTCGCCATTGACCGGGTCGGCAACATTTTCGGCATCTGGCAAAGCCCGGAAAATACCGGGCAGGCGCCGCTGCTCATCGGCTCGCACATCGACACCGTCATCGATGCCGGCATTTATGACGGCTGCTACGGCGTGCTTGCCGGGCTGGAGGTGATCGAGACGCTCAGGGCATCCGGCTTTTCGCCGTCGCGCCCGATCGCGGTCGCCGCTTTCACCAATGAAGAGGGCGTGCACTACACTCCCGACATGATGGGCTCGCTGGTCCATGCCGGCGGGGTCGGTGCCGAAACGGTGCTGGCGGCTGTCGGCACCGACGGCAGCGTGCTGGGGCAGGAACTCGCACGCATCGGCTATGCCGGCGACCGGGAACCCGGCCTCCTCAAACCGCATGCCTATCTCGAACTGCATATCGAACAGGGGCCGGTGCTGGAGCGTGAGGGTGTCCC
Source organism: Mesorhizobium sp. Root102 (assembly GCF_001425625.1). Lineage (GTDB taxonomy): Bacteria > Pseudomonadota > Alphaproteobacteria > Rhizobiales > Rhizobiaceae > Mesorhizobium. Next base: position 74,615 of record NZ_LMCP01000013.1, read on the forward strand.
GATCGGCGCAGTGGAGAATCTGCAAGGCATCTCCTGGCAACGCGTCACCATTGACGGCGTCGCCAACCATGCCGGCACCACGCCGATGTCGATGCGCAGCGATGCCGGCCACGCCGCCGCCCGGGTCATCACCTTCCTGCTCGACCGGACCAAGGCCTCGAACGCGCCGACCGTCGCCACCGTCGGCACGATCCGCTTCGAGCCGAATGCCATCAACGTCATTCCTTCGCGCGCCGTCTTCACCGTCGATCTGCGCGATCCCGACGAACAGCGTCTGCAGGCTGAGGAGACGGCACTTGCCGCCTATATCGAGCAGCTTGCCGCCGCCGAGAACGTGACGATCTCGGTCGAGCAACTGGCCCGCTTCGAGCCGGTGATCTTCGACCTCCGCATCGTCGAACGGATCGAGGCCGCCGCGAGGGCCTGTGGTCTTGGCGTCAAACGGATGACGTCCGGCGCCGGTCATGATGCGCAGATGATGGCGCGGATCGCCCCGGCCGCGATGATCTTCGTGCCGAGCGCTGGCGGCATCAGTCACAATCCGCGCGAGCACACCGAAGATACCGAGCTTGTTGCCGGCGCTAACATCCTGCTTGATGTGGCCGCGCAACTGGCAAACTAGGTCAGGAGGGGCGGAAAATGTCTGAACTCGATCGCGATGCGCTGAAGCAGGAGATGATTTTCTGGCGGCGCGATCTGCACGCGCATCCGGAATCGGCTTCGAGGAGAAGCGTACAGCCGCCTTCGTCGCCGCCAAGCTGCGTGAGTTCGGCCTCGATGATGTCACCGAGGGCGTTGGCGGCACCGGCGTCGTCGGCACGTTGAAGCGCGGCAGCGGCAACCGAGCAATTGCGCTCAGGGCCGACATGGATGCATTGCGCATCACCGAGCAGTCCAACGCACCTTACCGTTCCGGCAATCCCGGCATCATGCATGCCTGCGGCCATGCCATCTCCTGGCCGGTGCTGCGCGCGGTGCGCCGCCGGCACTCCAGCCTGACCATTCTGCACATCGACGCGCACCCTGACATGTACGATGCTTATAGGGCAATCCGCGCTCCCACACCTCGCCCTTTGCCCGCATCATGGAAGAGAGGCTTGCCGACCGCCTGATCCAGGTTGGATTACGCACCGTCAACGACCATCATCGCGACCAGTTCAAGCGGTTCGGTGTCGAGGTCATCGAGGCCGCGCACTTCAACGATGATCTGCGGCTCGACCTCACGACGCCGGTCTATATCTCGATGGATCTCGACGGGCTCGACCCGGCTTTTGCGCCGGGTGTCTCGCATCGCGAACCCGGCGGCTTGACCACCCGTCAGGTCATCAATTTGATTCAGTCGGTCGACCAGCCGATCGTGGTGGCTGATATTGTTGAGTTAAATCCCGCTCGTGACGTTGCCAACCTGACCGCCGGCGTTGCGGCAAAGCTGCTCAAGGAGATTGCCGGGATGATGGTCAAGACACGCGGGTGACGGGCGGCGAGGGTACGCTTTCAACGAAGACAATCGCCCGATGACGCCAGGGAAAGACTCAGCTACCTTCTGCTGTGCGGCGGACCTAATTATCCGCTTGGCCGGCGCTTCATTTCTCCTCCCAAGCGGCGCCGGCCTTCTTCGCCAAAAACCTCCCTGTCGGCGCTAATTAGCGAAAGTTAAATTTAGCGCGTTCCGGCTTGCCTGGAATTGGGGTCTCTCCGGCATAGGTCTGGCATGCCTTTCGGGGGTTCTGGCGGGAAGACCGATGCGCGGGCGTGGATGGATCAAGGCGTTACGTGAGGGGCGAGGCCCGGCAGGTGCGTGCGCACATTGCCGAACTGGAGCGCGACCTGATGGCGACCTCTCCGCAGGGCCGCAATAGGCGGCATGAGGCAGGACACGAACTTCGCAATGCCAAGTTCCGCCTGGAGCGTCTCGAGGAGTGCATCGCCGAAATACCGGAACGGGCTGGGCGTTAGCGGAAGTGATCGCTGCTCTTGATGACCTGGCCTGGATAATCGGCGAGGGAACCAAATGCCGTCTCCTCGGGTTGGTTCTGTTCCAATGGAGTATGAACCATGTTCCGTCTGCTTATCGCCGGCGCTTTGGCCTATGTCACCTACCGCATCACCCGGCAGATGATCGACGACGTGCCTGACACGGTCGACCCGCTGCTGCTGCCGCCGTCGCAATATGATCGTGAAGCCTTGCGCCGGCAGTCGGCCGCGATGGGTATCGATCGGCAACGCTAGGGGCGATCTGTCAGCCCTCGGTCCGCGCGAGTCATCATCGCATCGCCGTTGCGAACAAAGCAGAAACGATGCTTGATGGGCGATGAACCTCGCCACCGCTGATTCGACCTTTCGGGACCCGACCGCCCAGCCTGCCTATCTCGCCCGGCTGAATGACGCCCAGCGCCAGGCCGTCGAGCATGGCGACGGCAAGATTGCCGGCCCGCTGCTGGTCATTGCCGGCGCCGGTTCGGGCAAGACCAACACGCTGGCGCATCGTGTCGCCCATCTGATCGTGAAGGGGGCCGACCCGCGCCGCATCCTGCTGATGACCTTTTCGCGCCGCGCCGCGTCCGAAATGGCCAGGCGTGTCGAGCGCATCGCCGGCGAGGTGCTCGGCCGCGATGCAGCTGTCATCACCGACGCGCTGACCTGGGCCGGCACCTTCCATGGCATCGGTGCACGATTATTGCGCGACTACGCGCTGGAGATCGGCCTCGATCCGGCCTTCACCATCCATGACCGCGAGGATTCCGCCGACCTGATGAATCTGGTGCGCCACGAACTCGGCTTCTCGAAGACGGAAGCGCGTTTCCCCACCAAGGGCACCTGCCTTGCCATCTATTCGCGCGCCGTCAACGCGCAGGCGCCGCTCAACGAGGTGTTGGGGTCTGCCTTTCCCTGGTGTGCCGGCTGGGCGGAGCAACTGAAGCAATTGTTCGCCGGTTATGTCGAAGCCAAGCAGGCACAGAACGTGCTCGATTACGATGATTTGCTGCTCTACTGGGCGCAAATGGCGGCCGAGCCCGAAATAGCGGCGCATCTGGGTGGACGTTTCGACCATGTGCTGGTCGACGAATACCAGGACACCAACCGTTTGCAGGCGTCGATCCTCATGGCGCTGAAACCCGACGGCGCCGGGCTGACGGTGGTGGGCGACGATGCACAGTCGATCTATTCGTTCCGTGCAGCCGAAGTGCGCAACATCCTCGATTTTCCAAACCAGTTTGCGCAAGCCGCCGACGTGGTGATGCTGGAGCGCAATTACCGCTCGACCGAAACCATTCTTGCCGCCGCCAATGCGGTGATCGGCGAAGCGTCGGAGCGTTTCACCAAGAACCTGTGGTCGGAGCGCAAGTCCACCGACAGACCGAGACTGGTGACCGTGCGCGACGAGGTCGAGCAGGCCAATTTCGTCTGCGACACCATCCTGGCCGAACGCGAAGCCGGCACGGCGTTGAAATCCCAGGCGGTGCTGTTTCGCGCCTCGCATCACAGCGGGCCGCTGGAGATCGAGCTGACGCGGCGCAATATTCCCTTCGTCAAGTTCGGCGGCCTGAAATTCCTCGATGCCGCGCACGTCAAGGATGTGCTGGCGGTGCTGCGCTTTGCCGAAAACCCGCGCGACCGGGTCGCCGGTTTCCGCGTGCTGCAACTGATGCCGGGCATCGGCCCTTCGGCTGCCGCGCAGATCGTCGAGACGATGACGACGGCGCTCGACGAAGCAATGGGGCTGGCCGGTTGGCGCCCGCCGCAACGCGCAGCGGATGACTGGCCGAGCTTCGTCTCTCTCTATTCCGGCCTGCGGGCCGGCGCCAAATGGCCGGCCGATCTCGAACAGATCAGGCTGTGGTACGAGCCGCATCTGGAGCGCATCCACGAGGATGCGACGACGCGTCGGGCCGACCTGTTGCAGCTCGAGCAGATCGGCTCGGGCTATGCCTCGCGCGAACGGTTCCTCACCGAACTGACGCTCGACCCGCCGGACGCCACCAGCGACCAGGCCGGGCCGCCGCATCGGGACGAGGACTATCTGATCCTGTCGACCATCCATTCGGCCAAGGGCCAGGAATGGAAGAATGTCTTCGTGCTCAACACGGTCGATGGCTGCATCCCGGCCGATCTCGGCGTAGGCACCAAGGAAGACATCGAGGAGGAGCGACGGCTGCTCTACGTGGCGATGACGCGGGCCAAGGACAATCTCAACCTGGTCATGCCGCAGCGCTTCTTTCCGCACGGCCAGGCGGCGCGCGGCGACCGCCATCTCTATGCCTCGCGCACCCGCTTCATCCCGGCTTCGATCCTCGCCGCGTTCCAGCAGGTATCATGGCCGAGCGCGCAGGCGGCACATGGCAGGGCGGCCCGGCCGGAGGTGCGCGTTGACATCGGCGCGCGCATGCGCGGCATGTGGAAATAGTCGCGGGGGATGGCGGTCGGATTGGTCGAGCGGGCGGCGAGAGCGCTCGACCCCGACGACTGGGATCTCGAGATTGTCGAGGCGCATCATCGCCACAAGATCGACGCGCCATCAGGGACTGCGTTGATACTGGGGCAAACCGCGGCCGGCGGGCGCGGCATCGATCTGGAGACGGTCGCAAGGCGTGCACGCGACGGCGTCATCGGCGCCCGGCCGGCCGGCGAGATCGGCTTTGCGGTGATGCGTGGCGGCAGCATCATCGGCGAGCACAGCGTCAGCTTCTGCGCCGAGGGCGAGACCGTGAGATTGTCGCATGCGGCCGGCGATCGCGTCATGTTCGCGCGTGGCGCCATCGCCGCCGCACTCTGGGTCGCGGGACGCCCGCCCGGCGAATATGACATGCGCGACGTGCTGGGTCTGAACACCTGACAAGGCACGCGGCAAGCATCGTCATGGCATCGTGGCGGCCACCAGCCGCGCCTTACCGCTCCGTAAGGTCTGCGGTTATTTTCGGCTTCTCCTTGAAAGCTGGATGAAAGGTTGGTGCCATAACTGTTGGAAGGCGCCCCCATATTGTCGCGGAACGCGATGGGAGAGAGAGGGGCGCGGGAAACGAACAAAGGGAAGAGGCCATGTCGTTCGCGCGAATACTGCTTGATTCAGCTGCCACAACCGCACTTGTCGCCACCATGGCCTTGTCGGCGCCGTCCGCACGCGCCGACGATAAAGTTTCCATCATGGTCGGCGGCTATGAAAAACAGATCTATCTGCCCGCCAAGCTGACCGAAGCGCTCGGCTACTTCAAGGACGAGGGTCTCGACGTCGAGTTGCTGAATGAACCGGCCGGCGTCGATGCCGAAAACGAGATGCTGGCCGGTGCCGTGCAGGGCGTTGTCGGTTTCTACGACCACTGCATCGATCTGCAGGCGAAGGGCAAATTCGTCGAATCCATTGTCCAGTTCAGCCAGGCGCCGGGCGAGGTTGAGCTTGTTTCAACGAAACACCCCGAGATCAAATCACCTTCGGACTTCAAGGGCATGAGCCTGGGCGTGACCGGTCTGGGCTCATCGACGAATTTTCTTACGGAGTATCTCGCCGTCAAGAACGGTTTGAAGCTCGGTGACTTCACCTCGGTTCCGGTCGGCGCCGGCACCACCTTCATCGCCGCCATGCAGCAGGACAAGATCCAGGCAGGCATGACGACCGAGCCGACGATCAGCCGACTGTTGAAGACCGGCGAAGCGTCGGTTCTCATCGACATGCGAACGATGGAAGGCACCAAGGCTGCTCTCGGCGGCACTTATCCGGCCGCATCCCTCTATATGCAGACCGATTGGGTCGAAGCGCACAAGGACATCGTGCAGAAGCTGGCCAACGCCTTCGTCAAGACGCAGAAATTCATCAACACGCATAGCGGCGCCGAGATCGCCGACAAGATGCCGCAAGACTATTATGTCGGCGACAAGGAAGGCTACGTGAAGGCCCTTGACGCGGGCAAGGCAATGTTCACCCCCGACGGGATCATGCCCGAAGGCGGCCCAGAGACCGTGCTGACGGTCCTTTCAGCCTTCAAGAAGGAACTGCAGGGCAAGCAGATCGACCTCTCCAAGACTTACACCTCGGAATTCGTCAAGAACGCCAAGTAGCAGACCATGCCGGCGCGATGCGCGTCGCCGCGCCGGCAACCGTCGGTTTTTCACGTCCGGCGGCTCTAGCCGACGGCGGGCTTCCGCTCGAACCCGGAGTTCCATCATGACCCATGAAAAGACCACACCAGCAATTGAACTGATCAATGTCAGCCGGCGGTTCCTCACACCCACCGGCAAATCACTGACGGCGCTGCGCGATTTCACCATGACCGTCGAGCGCGGCGAATTCGTCGCCGTTGTCGGTCCAACCGGTTGCGGAAAGTCCACCACCCTCAACCTCGTCACCGGGTTGGCCAGTCCAAGCGCCGGCGAGGTTCGTGTCATGGGCGCGCCCGTCAAGGGAATAGACCCGCGCATCGGGTTTGTTTTCCAAAGCGATGCCTTGTTTCCCTGGCGAAATGTGATCGAGAATGTGATGGCTGGCCCGCTCTTTCGCGGCAGGGCGAACTCGGATGCCACCGCCGCGGCGCGCGACTGGCTGGCGCGCGTCGGCCTGTCGCGTTTCGAGCAGCACTATCCTCATCAGCTTTCCGGCGGCATGCGCAAACGTGTGGCGCTGGCCCAGACCTTCATCAACGGCCCCGAGATCCTTTTGATGGACGAGCCGTTTTCGGCACTTGACGTACAGACGCGCGTGCTGATGCACGAGGAATTGCTGCGCCTGTGGTCTGAGGCAAAAGCTTCCGTGGTCTTCGTAACGCATGATCTCGAAGAGGCGATCGCGCTCGCCGACAAGGTCTATGTCCTGACCGCCGGACCGGCCACGGTAAAGTCGGTCTACACGATCGATCTGCCGCGGCCGCGCGTGGTCGCCGATATCCGCTACGAGCAGAGCTTCATCGATTACTCGCGCACGATCTGGGCTGATCTCAAGGAAGAGGTCGAGACCAGCTATGCACGTGCCGCGGCCTGAGGAGGAACGCCATGACCGATGCTGCCATCGACATCAGCGCAGGAGCTTTCAGGCCAGGAACCTCCGACGCGGAAATAGAAGCGGCCGCCGCGAAAGCGGCGCGGCATCGGCGCCGCACCGTGATATTCTGGCGGGTCGCCATTCTCGTCGCCTTTCTGGGCATGTGGGAAATTGCCGCCCGCCAAGCCTGGATCGACCCGTTCTTCTATGCAATGCCGAGTACGATCGCGCAGCGGCTCTATGAATGGACGACGGAAGGAACATCCGAGGGCCCCCTCTGGTATCATCTCTATGTCACCATGGAGGAGGCGGTCATCGGCTTCGTCACCGGCTCGGTTATCGGTATCATCATCGGCGTCGCGCTCGGCCGCAACCGCATGGCCGCCGACATTTTCTCGATCTACATCAAGGTGATCAATTCCATTCCGCGCGTGGTCCTGGCGCCGATCTTCATCATGATCCTCGGCCTTGGCCTCGCTTCGAAAGTGGCGCTTGCCTTCGTGATGGTTTTCTTCGTTGTCTTCCACAATGCCTTTCAGGGCGTGCGGGAAGCCGACAGGGCAATGATTGCGAACGCCCGCATCCTCGGCGCGTCCAACTGGCAGCTGACCCGTTCGGTGATTGTCCCTTCGGCGATGAGTTGGATCTTCGCCAGCCTGCATGTCAGCTTCGGCTTTGCCATCATCGGCGCGATCGTTGGCGAGTTTGTCGGCTCGCGCTACGGTATCGGCCTGCTGATCAACATCGCCAAGGGATCCTTCGACGCCGCCGGCATGTACGCCGCCATCGTCATCGTGATGGTGGTGGCGCTGGGTGCTGAATATTTGATGACCATGGTCGAGGATCGCCTGGCGAAATGGCGTCCCCAGCCCCTGCATGAGACGCAGTGAGCGGCGACAGACCCTTAGCTGCTTGCCAGCGGCAGCCTTACCTCGACCACCAGACCGCCGGCCGCGCCATCCCCAAGGGTGACGCGGCCGCCGGCATTGTCGACGACCTCGCGCACAATGGCCAGGCCAAGCCCGCTGCCTTCCTCGGTCGACCGGGCAATGCGGTAGAAGCGTTCAAACACATGGTCTCGCTCATCCAACGGGATGCCGGGCCCATCGTCGGCGACCGTCAGCACGGCTTCGTCGTCGATGGCCGCCAATTTCACCGTGACGCTGGCGCCGGCCCGGGAGTAGCGCAGCGCGTTGTCGACGAGGTTGACGATCATCTCGCGCAACATGGTGCCATCGCCGATGACCGGCACCGGACCGGTCTCCTCGAGGCCGAGATCGATATTGCGGCCGATCGCTGTCGGCGCCTGCGTTTCCAGCACGTGGCGGGCGGCTTCGGTAAGGTCGATGCGGTCGGCGCGCGGCCGCCGGCTGCCCGGCTCCGCCCGTGACAGGGTCAGGAGCTGTTCGGCCAACCGCGCCAGCCGGCCGGAGCTGGCCTGCAGCGCCATCAGCGCTTCCTGGCGTGCGTCGGAGGCACTTTCGCGCAGCGCGTAGCTTGCCTGTGTCGACAGCAGCGCCAGAGGCGTCCGCAACTGGTGCGCCGCATTGGCGATGAAGCGGCGTTGCGCCGCCATCTGCGCCCGCACGCGCTCCATATAGGCGTTCAGCGCATCGATCAGTGGACGGATTTCGCTTTGCGCCCCTGGCACTTCGACCGGATCCAACTCGCTGCGGCTTGGCGAGCGCACTGCGTCGCGCAACCGGATCAAGGGCGCTAGGCCGCGATGCAAGCCCAGCAGGACGAACAGACCGGCAATCGCCACCAGCGCCAGTTGTTGGGCAAAGGCGCCAAACCAGAGACGCCGCACCATGGCGTCGTGTCCGGCAAGCGTGACGCCGATCGTAACGGTGATCGGCGAATCGCCTCCGGCGCCGACCACCGTGTGGCTGAAGGTGAGCAACCGCAGCCGGTGGTCGCGATAGTTTGCTTCTGTGTCCTGGGACTTCGGTGCCTCCGGCAGATCCGGATAGCCGGTCAGCAGCCGCCCTCCGGCAGTCTTGACATGGTAGTAGACGCTGTCGTGATCGCCCGTGTCGAACATCTCGATCGCCGCCGGCGGTATCGTGGCGTCGAGCACGCCGTCGGTCATGGCGACACGTTCCGCGATAGCGCGTGCCGAGCCCATCAGCATGCGATCGGTGACGAGGTCCGCGGTTGCCAGCGCGTTGCCGTGGCTGGTCCACAGATTGATGGTGGCGAGCCCGACGAGCGGCAGCACCACCCACGCGAGAAGCTGCAAGCGCAGACTGTTAATCTTCATGGCGCAGGAGATAGCCGAGGCCGCGTAGCGTGACGATACGGACCCGCGCCCCTTCCAGCTTCTTGCGCACACGGTGCACATAGATCTCGATGGCGCTGGGGTCGGCGTCGGTCTCGAAATCATAGATCGCGGCCGATAATGCCGCCTTGCTCACCGTGCGCCCGGCCTTGACCATCAGTTGTTCCAGCACCGCATGCTCGCGCGGTGTCAGCGCCAGAGTCTCACCGGCGAGCAAAAACAGCCGCGTGTTTGTGTCGAAGGCGAGATCACCGCAGGCAACGACCGGCGCGGTGCGGTCATTGGCACGGCGCAATTGCGCGCGAATGCGCGCTTCGAGTTCCTCGATCTGGAAGGGCTTCGCCAGATAGTCGTCGGCGCCTTCGTTGAGGCCCTTGACCCGGCCGTCGAGGCTGGCATTGGCGGTCAGCACGATGACCGGCACCCGGTTGCCGCGCGACCGCAACATGCGCAGCACCTCCATTCCGCTCATGCGCGGCAAGGCCAGGTCAAGGATGACAAGTGCGTGGTCACCGGCGGCCAGCGCGTGCTCGACATCCTCGCCGTCATGGACGACGTCGACGACATAGTTCGCCTGCCGCAAGGTCTTGCCCAGCCAGTCGGCCAATTCGCGATTGTCTTCGACGAGCAGCAGCCGCATCTCTATCGCTGTCCTGGGAGGCTGCCATCTCGCATCTCGGAGTATGCGGCTAGCAGCGTACAAATGCATACTCAGGGAACAACCGATAATATCGATCCAGCCGCAAGGCAAATAGCAGACTAGCCTGCTGCCGCCGCCTTTGATCAGCCTGAATTCACTCACCTTCGATAAAACCGAACCGTTCGGTTCGATTATGATGACGGACCGTCCATGTTTGGTGAACGTCGGCTCAATGAATGGCGGCGTCATGCACGGGGTAATTTCCCATAACCATCTGATTTTGATGTATAAAATTCTGACCGCGAGGCCCTGTGTCAATTTTCAAGGCCTGGATTCCAGCTGCGGAGGAACATCTTCGTGATTGGAATCAACGGAAGGGCAAACCCACCTCGGGGTGGTCAGAGCGACGCGAAATTCCTCCCAAGGGCACGCCACTACACGGACAGAATAAACACTGGAGTAAATAAAATGACCAAGATCGCACTTACCGCCGCCGCCATCCTCGTTGCCACGGGCACTGCTTTTGCTGGCAGCGACCACTATGGCTCGGCCAACGCCAATCAGCCTGCCGTCGCCATTGACCACTCGTTCACGGGCTCGGTCCAGAAGTCGAACTCGACCGTCGAGAAGCCGGTCACGCAGGGTTCCGACCGCAACCTGTTCGGCAACCGCTAATCGCCTTCTCCGACCCAGTCTCAGTCATTCCAATCCCAAAATCAGGAGTACTTAAAATGACCAAGATCGCACTCACCGCTGCCGCCCTGCTTGTTGCCACGGCCAGCGCCTTTGCCCATGGCAGCGACAATTACGGCTCTTACAATGCCAACCAGCCGGTCGCTAACCAGTCTTCGAGCCAGTCGATTTTCAGCATCGACAACTCGCACACCGGCTCGATCGCGAAGTCCTTGAAGGCACAGGGTGACGCCAATGCCAACGTACCGGCTCCGTCGGGCCAGGGCATCTGGGGCCACTGAACAACGCAGGCCTTGATTCCTTGACTACAAAGAGCGGTGGGCTTGGCCCGCCGCTCTTGTTTTTTGCGCATGACGATGCCGATGCCCAGTCGGCGACCGACCGCCGAATTCCACCGATGATCCACAAAGTATCGCGCTTCCGGGAATAAAACCGGACGGCATCTGGTCTTGTCGTGAGCGGAACCGTCCTCCCAAGACGCCGCCTAACGAAAGAACCAGGAGACTTGAAAATGCACAAGATCGCTCTCACCGTCACCGCCATCATCGTTGCCGCGAGCAGCGCCTTTGCCGGCAGCGACCACTACGGCTCCAACAATGCCGGCCAGCCGGTTGTTCCGGTTGCCGGCGTCGATCATGCCGTCACCGGGGCGGTCAAGAACACGGATATGGCTGAGCACAAGGCTGCCGGTACCAGGACGAAGGTCACCACCGATTGGCCGGAACCCGGCCAGGGCATCTGGGGCAACTGATATCTTAGGCGCGGCGGGTTTGACCTGCCGCGCCCGCTCGACACTCTAGCCCAGATCCTTCGGCCGCAGACAATGTGTCAGCTGGGCAGAGGACAGGCCGGACCAGTCGCCTTCGAAGACAACGCGCGCAAGGGCGGCAGTCGGGAATTTTTCATCGAGCCGCTTGCGCGCTTTGGCCTCCGACCCTGGTCCGGCAAGCTGCTTGGCCAAATCCTCCAGGCCCGGATTGTGGCCGATCACGACCAGGCATCGGCGCGACCCGTCTGTTTTACGAATCTGGCTCAGAATATCCGCGGCTGAAGCATCATAGAGCGCCTCAACGAACGTGATCTCGGGAAGTACGGGCAGCTCAGCCGCCACCAGCCGCCAGGTGTCGCGGGTGCGCAGCGTCGGCGACACCAGCGCCAGTTCCGGCAGCCAGTCACGCGCCGTAAGTTCGCGACCCATCAAGCGCGCTGCCTTCACTCCGCGTTCGGCCAGGGGTCGGTCGAAATCATCGAGACCAGGGTCGTCCCAGCTCGATTTGGCGTGGCGAAGGAGGAGTAGCTGCTTCATCGCCGCTCCCGGCTTACGGCGTAATGCGCGCCAGATGCTCGAGGTCGGCTTCCTCACGCCGCGGGTCGGGGGCCATCACCACCGATGTGCCGTTATCGGCATCGTCGGCAAAGTGGGCGAGCACTGTGCGGCCGGCCTCCATGCGCGCCTTGCCTTCGGCGACCAGCCCCAGCGCCAGCGGATAGAGCCGGTGTTCGGTCTTCAGCACGCGGGCAGCCAATGTATCCACAGTGTCGCCGACCATCACCGGCACGGCCGCCTGGGCGATGATCGGACCGTCATCCATCTCGGAAGTGACGAAATGCACCGTACAGCCATGGATGCGCATGCCGGCGGCCAGTGCGCGCGCATGGGTGTCGAGCCCCTTGAAAGCCGGCAGCAGGGCAGGGTGAATGTTGATCATGCGGCCCTGCCATTTCTGGACGAAGCCGGGGGTAAGGATGCGCATGTAGCCGGCCAGCGCCACGATTTCGGCATTGAATGCCGCGAGCGCTGCGTCGATGGCGGCGTCATGTGCCTGCTTGCTGCCATGGTCGGCACGGGAGATGACCTGTGTGGCGATGCCGCGCGCCCTGGCGATGCCGAGGCCGGCGGCGTCGGCCTTGTCGGAAATGACGCCGACGATCTCGGCCGGGAAGGCCGGGTCACTGGCCGCGGCGATCAGCGCGGTCATGTTGGAGCCGCGCCCGGAGATCAGGACAACGGTGCGTTTCCTCTGCGCGCTCATAGGCCGATCGAGCCCCGATAGATGACGCCGGCATCGCGGCGCGGCACGATGCGGCCGATCGGCGTCACCGTCTCGCCGGCCTCCTGCAGCACGGCCGCGACCTGCGCTGCCTGGCCGGATGCGACCGCCAGGATCATGCCGATGCCGCAATTGAAGGTGCGCATCATTTCTTCCGGCGCCACGCCACCGGTCTTGGCCAGCCACGAGAACACGCGAGGGACGTCGATCGCCTCGAGGTCAAGCTCGGCCGAAAAATCCTTGGGCAGCACGCGCGGAATGTTTTCCGGGAAGCCGCCGCCGGTGATGTGGGCGAGCGCCTTGATGCCATGCGTGTTGCGGATCGCCTTGAGGATCGACTTGACGTAGATGCGGGTCGGCTCGAGCAGCGCCTCGGCGAGCGTCGCCTCGTCGTTGAACGGCGCCGAATCGCCCCAAGCCAGGCCGCTGACGGCGACGATGCGGCGCACCAGCGAAAATCCGTTCGAATGCAGACCCGAGGAGGCGAGCCCAAGCAGCACGTCGCCCTCGACGATGTCGTCGGTGGGCAACAGTTGCCCGCGTTCGGCCGCGCCCACCGCAAAGCCGGCGAGGTCGTAGTCGTTGCCATGATACATGCCGGGCATTTCCGCCGTCTCGCCACCGATCAGCGCGCAGCCGGCCAGGCGGCAGCCCTCGGCAATGCCGCCGACGATCGCGGCGCCCTGGTCGGGATCGAGCTTGCCGGTGGCGAAATAGTCGAGGAAGAACAGCGGTTCCGCACCTTGCACGACGATGTCGTTGACGCACATAGCGACGAGATCGATGCCGATCGTATCGTGCTTGCCGGCATCGATCGCGATCTTGAGCTTGGTGCCGACGCCGTCATTGGCGGCCACCAGCACCGGATCGGTGAAGCCGGCGGCCTTGAGGTCGAACAGGCCGCCAAACCCGCCGATTTCGCCATCGGCGCCCGGCCGGCGCGTCGCGCGCACCAGCGGCTTGATCTTCTCAACCATGAGATTGCCGGCATCGATATCGACGCCAGCTTCGGCATAGGTGAGCCCGTTCTTGCGCTTGCTCATTTCTGGCGCTTGCTCATCGCTGTTTCCACTCGTTTGCGGGCTCTTCGCATGAACCGCCTCGGCTCGCAAGGATAACGGCGGAATGGAGGGCTTTCGCCCCCCGATAAAAGCGTGGCGGTGGTTTTTCGGCGGCGGTAGCGGTCCCTTGTGTAAAATCCCCCCTGTTCTCGCTTCTTATCGGAGGCAAAACCCGCGTGTCCATCTTCGCCTTCACCCCTTTGCATCCTTGTGTCTAGCTGTTGTTGGTGCTCTGTTTGCCACGCATCAGGCATCCGGGGACAAGCCATGCTCAACCCATCGCAACAGATCATGAGGCTGGGATTCGGATTCGCCGTGTCACAGGCACTGCGCGTCATTATCGAACTCGGCATCCCCGATCTCCTGGCTGCCGGCGAGCGGTCGGTAGATGAACTAGCAGCTGCCACTCAATCAGATGCTGACCCGCTTTATCGTGTAATGCGACTTCTGGCGCCTGAAGGGGTCTTTAGGGAAGTACTACCCCGTCATTTCGAGTTAACGGAGGTTGGCGCCGTGCTGCGCTCCGATCGGCCGGGTCCCCGTGACTTCGTCCGTATGATCAACAGCGAGGCCTATCTTGCCTTCGAGCAGCTGCTGCATTCTGTGCGCACTGGAAAGCCGGCCTTCGACAAGGTGTTCGGGAGCCCAAGGTTTGAGTGGCTGTCGGAACACCCGGTGCAGGCTGCCTTGTTTCAGCGTGCCATGGTCGCCTTGAGCCAAGGCAGCAACGAGGCTGTTGCCGAAGCTTATGATTTCAAGCCGTTCACGCGCATCGTCGACGTCGGCGGCGGGCATGGTCAGCTTCTCTCGGCGATTCTGGCCTGCAACCCTCATTTGAGCGGCGTGCTTTTCGATCTGCCTTCGGGCCTTGCGGCGGCACGCCAGGGTGCCGGAGGCGACCTGCCGCGCACCGAATTTGTCGCCGGCGATTTTTTTGAAAGTGTTCCCACCGGCGATGCCTACGTCATCAAGAAGGTCGTTCACGATTGGGATGATGAGCGTGCCGCGGTGATCCTGCGAAATTGCCGCAAGGCAATGCTGCCGAACGGGAGGGTGCTCGTGGCCGAGACGCTCGTGCCTCCAGGTGACGAACCGAACCAGATCAAGGGTATCGACGTGGTCATGCTCGCCGTCACCGGCGGCCTGGAGAGAACGCAGGGCCAGTATGCAAGCTTGTTCGAAGCCGCCGGGCTACACCTTGAACGAGTGATTCAGACCCGGGGACCCATTTCCATCCTTGAGGCGTCTGCGGCCTGAGATGGCCGGCTGTGTGGCGCTTCTCTGTTGCGCCCAGCCCCAGTCTCCATCATGTATCAGCAGAAGAAAAGCGACGGGATACGTGTTTGACCTTCCCCAACATGATCACGATCATGCGCTTCGTGCTGGTGCCCGCCGTAGTGCTGGCGATGCTGCAGGCGCGCTGGGACTGGGCCTTTGCCGGTTTCCTCATCGCCGGCATTTCCGACGGCGTCGACGGCTTCATCGCCCGCCGCTTCAACCAGCAGTCAAGGCTTGGCGCCTATCTCGATCCGATGGCCGACAAGCTGCTGCTGGTTTCGGTGTTCGTTGTCATGGGTTTCATCGGGCAATTGCCGCTCTGGCTGGTCGTCACCATGGTGTCGCGCGACGCGTTGATCGTCTGCGCCGTTGTGTTGTCCACCGTCATGGCCCATCCGGTCGAGATGAAACCGCTGTTCGTGTCGAAGGCCAACACCGCCATCCAGATCGTGCTGGCCGCGGTTGTGCTGGGCGAACTGGCCATTGTCGTTCACCTCGACCCGCTGAGGCCAGCCCTCATATTGCTGTCCGGGGTCTTGACCGTGGCTTCGGCCGCGGCCTATCTCGTGGCTTGGCTGAGGCACATGAGCGGCTATGGCGAAGGCTCCACTCCGGACATCTGAGACAGAAGCGGTGGCGATAGAGGCTGCGGCCGCCGACATTGCCGCGTCCGCCGCCTTCCGCCGCCAGATCTTCTTCTGGCTGGCCGGCGCGGCCATCCTGGCGTTTTTTCTCTATGTCTTCAGCGCCATCCTGTTGCCCTTCGTCGCCGGCATGGTGCTCGCCTACTTTCTCGATCCCGTCGCCGACCGGCTGCAGCGGCTCGGCCTGTCCCGTTTCATGGCGACGGTGGTCATCCTCATCACCTTCCTCATCGTGCTGGTGCTGGCCTTCGTCATCCTCATTCCGGTTCTGGCCACGCAAATGGCCGATTTCGCCGGAAAGCTGCCGGAGTATTTGACCCGGCTGCAGAGCCTGATCACGTCGTTTGACCCGAAATGGCTGGAGCAGAAATTCGGCGTCAACGCCAATGGCCTGCGCGACGGCCTGAATTCGCTGCTGACCTCCGGCTTCGGTCTCATCACCACCGTCTTTACCTCGCTGTGGAGTTCCGGCATGGCGCTGGTATCGGTGGTCAGCCTGTTCGTGGTGACGCCGGTGGTCGCCTTCTACATGCTGCTCGACTGGGACCGCATGGTGGCGGTCATCGACAGCTGGGTGCCGCGCGACAACGTCGCGACCGTGCGCGCCATCGCCCGCGACATCAACACCGCGACAGCCGGCTTCGTTCGCGGCCAGGGCACGCTGTGCCTGGTGCTGGGTGCCATGTACGCCACCGGGCTGACGCTGACCGGCTTGAATTTCGCCATCCTCATCGGCCTGTTCGCCGGGCTCATCTCCTTCATTCCCTATGTCGGATCGCTGACCGGGCTGGTGCTGGCCGTCGGCGTTGCCTTCGTCCAGTTCTGGCCGGACTGGACCATGATCGTCGCCGTCGCCGTCGTGTTCTTCATCGGCCAGTTCATCGAGGGCAACATCCTGCAGCCGCGGCTGGTCGGCAAAAGCGTCGGCCTGCACCCGGTATGGCTGATGTTTTCATTGTTTGCCTTCGGTGCGCTGTTCGGCTTCGTCGGCTTGTTGATCGCGGTGCCGGCTTCAGCTGCCGTTGCCGTGCTGGTGCGGTTTGCCATAGCCCGCTATCTCGAATCGCCGCTCTACAAGGGCCACGGCGTTGAGCCGCAAACCCCTGCCGCTCGTCGCAGGGCCATCAAGCCATGATCTGGCCGATGACCAAGTGCCTTGCCGGCCCGCACAGCTGAGCCGCATGAGCGACCAGAAAGCCGACCCGCCGCGCCAGTTGCCGCTCGATCTCGGCCATGGCACCGGCTATTCGCGCGACGACCTCGTCGTCTCGGGCACCAACAATCAGGCTGTGGCCTTGGTCGACCGCTGGCCGGACTGGCCTTCACCGGTGGTCGTGCTGGCAGGTCCCGCCGGCTCCGGCAAGACACATCTGGCCTCGATCTGGCGCGCGCGCGCCAGCGCGGTGGCGGTCGACGCCAGGCGCATTGGTGACAGCATCGCCAGTCTCGGCGCCCGGCCGGCGCTGATCGACGATGTCGATACCGGGGCGGTTGATGAACAAGGCCTGTTCCATTTGATCAATGCGGTGCGGGGTGCCGGATCCACGCTGCTCCTGACGGCGCGCCGCTTCCCATCGGCATGGGGCGTCAGGCTGCCTGATCTCGCTTCGCGGCTGAAGGCGGCGGCGACAGTCGAGATCCATGAGCCCGACGATCTCCTGCTCGCCGGCGTTATCACCAAGCTGTTCGCCGACCGACAGGTCGAGGTCGAGCCGCATGTCGTGCAGTATCTCGTGCGCCGCATCGAGCGCTCGCTGGCGACGGCCATGCGCGTGGTGGAAAGGCTGGATCGCACTGCGCTCGAGCGCAAGACGCCGATCACGCGCACGCTCGCCGCTGAAACCGTCAACGCCATGGATGAAGGGCAAGGTGAGTTCGAGATCTAGACGGAGGCCTCTTGCGCTTAGCGAGAGACGAAACCTTGCTCGGCCATACAGCCAGCCCAAGCTTCCGATCCGTGGCCCCGAGGGTCGACTACTCCCGTCACTGTGCCATTTCGGGAAATAGCAGCTGGCATCCATCTTGCTGCGGGAGATTGCCGGCTGACCCCGGTCCTGATTGCGTTCCAAATCAGGTGTAGGCTCGCCGGGAGATGGCGTTGGGGTTGTCACCCGGCGAGCTTGCCGTCAATTGTGTTCCCGGCGCTCAGGCGCGGCGATAGCCGGCGAGTTGGGCGTCGTCGACGTCGGGCAAATTGACTACGATGTTTTCCCGGGCGCGGCAGGCCAACCACCACAGTTGCTCCGTTGCTCATATTGGCTTCGAGATGCGGCAGGAACGGCGGCACGAACATGAAGTCGCCGGCCGACAATTCGACGAACTCCTCTTAGTCCTCACCAAAATAGATGCGGGCGTTGCCGGACAGCAGATAGGCGCCGGTTTCCGCCTCGCCATTGTGGTGTGGCAGCGATCTGAAGTCGGCGCGTTACTGGCCTTGCCGAACCACAGCTTGGTCGCCGACGTGTGTTGCGGCCCCAGCACCATGCAGCCCGACTGGCTGGTCTTGTTGCTCTGCCAGCCTTCCGGGTGATCACCGGCCTGTCGTTTGCTGCCATTTTTTGAAGCGCCCCGTGCGCCCCCGGACTGGCACCGGAAGACTGTCACGGCAAGGCCCACGCCGGGAAGCCCAGCAAGGTGACCGTACGGCCGCGCCGATCACCATCCATATTGCATTTCGGGAGAGGATGGTCGGAGTGGAGAGATTCGAACTCCCGACCCTCTGGTCCCAAACCAGATGCGCTACCAGGCTGCGCTACACTCCGAACGGTCTGTTGCCTATTCATTTCGGCGTTGCATGGCAAGTGCAAAAACCTTGCCGCCGTGCGCATTGCGCAGTAATGACGGGCGAAGGGTAGCGATGCTGCCTTGCACAATAACGAGGTGGCCATGTCCGCGCGCATTTTCAGCCCAGCCAAAACAGCGATGCAATCCGGCAAGGCCAAGACCGGCTACTGGGTGCTGGAATTCGACCCCGAGATGCGCAAGAAGATCGACCCGCTGATGGGCTACACCACGTCGGGCGACATGAGAAGCCAGATCCGGCTCACCTTCGACACCAGGGAAGAGGCGGTGGCCTACGCCGAAAAGGAAGCGCTCGCCTATCGCGTCGAGGAGCCGAAAGAGACCAAGCGCCGCCAGATTTCCTATGCGGAGAATTTCCGCTATGACCGCAGGACGCCCTGGACGCATTGAACGGCGGCCAGCGTCAAATATTCAGCCGGCCCAGCGGCCGGTCAGCGGTCCCGTAGCTCAGCTGGATAGAGCACCGGCCTTCTAAGCCGATGGTCACAGGTTCGAATCCTGTCGGGATCGCCAATAAATTCAATAATTTAGCTGAATTCTGAGAGCACAGAATTAGACCAAACTCAGGCGCTGGGTAACAGATAGGGTAACAAAGCCAAGGAACGCCGCCCGTTGATTTCCAACGGTTTCCTGCCACTATCGGCGAGTCCACGCGACATGGATGCGACATGGAAAGGCCCGATTTTGACCGCGCTAGATGAGTCTTACGAGCTGATCGGCCGTATCTTAGCAAAACTGGTGCTCGGCGGGCTCCGAAGTCAGGAAATTGAGGCCCGCGATGTGATGCCGCAGGAAGCCGCCATAGAGGGCGGCTCGCAGCATTTCCTGGCAGCGACGCATTGGTTAAGATTGGAGGGGTTGATTACCGCAGGCGGCATCTACTCGGATGGTAGAGCCTGGGGTGTTCAATTGACTTCGAAAGGCGTCGCCGCGATCGAAAAGGGCACGTTTAACGGCCCAAAGGCCTCGATTCGAGAGACGGTGGAATCGAAGCCCGATGGGAGCCTCGGGCCAGATACCTATGGCAAAATCGGTTCTTTTGTGGGCGGCTTGCTTGGCGGGTTCACGCAGTCGGCCTCGTAAAATGCCCGCCACCGTGAGGCAGCGGGCTCAATCGTTTCGGGGGGCGGAATGATCAGGCTTTGGGGTCTGCCTGTCTCGTTTTTGCCAGCTCCAGGGCATTAAGCGATGCCCCGGTCATCTGTCCCACCATCCGCAACAACCTCACGATGTCGCCAACGGCTTCGTTGACAAGAGCGTCTTGGCCTAGCCCGGGAATTGTCTCCATCGCCAGTTCGCAAACGCGGACTATCGCGCATGCGTCATAGCCGCGATCGATATCAGCCTCGGTGATTAGGCCCCGATCCGAAGCGACAGCGGCGTTCATACGACACCCCCATTCCCGGCGACACGCGCTATGTCGTTCATGATGAAGTTGAAGTCTTCCCCGTCGTATTCCCAGACGCGATGCACCCGCACCTTGGCGGCGAGGTCGTCAAGCGTCGCGGCAGGGTAGCGAAGGAGCGCGTTGGCCGCGTCCCCCGTGCGGTGTGTGGCCTCCGCGTATGCTCTATCGAGCTTACCAAAGCCCGACTTGCGGCGAGCGGCCGCATCCGCCTTTGTATAGGCGCGCATGGCCTCGACATGTTCGACGCTGGCGCGACTTGGCGGCAGCTTTGAGAGATCTGCCCCAGCCGTTTTGCGGAGCCTTTCGTTTTCCTCCGGTGTCATTTCACCCAAGACGGGACGCCTGCCTTTGATCTGCATATAGCGCAGCTCGGCCGCATTCAGGTCTGGTTCCATGGCACGGAGCGCTGCCCATTCGGCATGGAATGCGGCTTCGAGTTCGGCAACCCGGCTGGTAGGTGCGGCCACAGATGGCTTCGTAGCCATTGCGGTTGCGGCGAGAGCAAGCCCCGCCCCGGTCAGATTGAGCAGCCGGCGGCGGTTGACATTGGGCAAGCCTTCTGCGGCTGCCCGACTAGAGGTGTTTGGCATTTGGTATTCTCCCAATATTGTGCTATGTGCACCTTTATGGTGACAGATGCACTATACAGGAACATTACATGGTGACAAGTGCACAAGTTAGAGCGGCTCGCGGCCTACTGAACTGGACGGTTCGGGACCTGGCCGAGAAGTCGGGTGTGCATCGAAACACGATCACGAGGATTGAGACCGAAAGCACAGGCCCGGGTTATTCCGTCGAAGCTATCTGCAAAGCAATTGAAGCCGCTGGAGTCATCTTCGTGGACGAAAACGGCGAGGGTCCCGGGGTCCGGCTGAGAAAGGGACAACAATGAACGAATGGACATGTCCATTTTGCCAGCGCCATCAAATACGAGGCAATAACACGCGATTTGGGCTGTTCGATTTGCCGATTGGAGACACAGCACTCGGCCGGATCGGGATTGTCATTGAAGCAACCAGGTGTCTCAATGCTCTATGTAATCAGCCTAGCATCAAAGCTGATCTGAGGCTCACGGTTCTCAATGCTGCAGGCAATCGGGTGGCTCTAAAGGATGCAATCGAGTCTTGGAAATTGCGCCCTTCGTCGTTCGCTAAACCACAACCGGATTACGTTCCAGCACCGTTGACCGCCGACTATCGCGAGGCCTGCGCCATCAGAGACCTCAGTCCAAAGGCAGCCGCCACACTTGCAAGGCGATGCCTACAGGGCATGATTCGAGACTTCTGTGGGATAACGAAGAAGCGCCTTATCGACGAGATTAAAGCCCTTCGCTTGGCCCTTGATGAGGGGACTGCGCCCCCTGGCGTTGCCGCTGAAACGGTTGATGCAATTGACGCAATCCGCGAGGTTGGCAACATAGGGGCACATATGGAGAGCGACATCGACATGATCGTCGAAGTCGAACCAGGAGAGGCTCAGGCGCTGATTGAATTGATCGAGATGCTGTTTGAAGAGTGGTATGTAGCCCGCGAGACACGTAGCCAACGTCTTGCCAAGGTGAAGGCCATTGCCGCACAGAAATCAGCCGATCTTGCCGAGATGAAGGCCCAAGCCGCACTAACAAACGCTGCCGATCTCGATTAAGGGGGATAGGCATCTGCCGGCGTCGAGTTCATCCCCGAGAACGGCGGTGGCGCTGGCGTCAGGCTGCGGAAGGGTGGCCAGGACGGTGCCTGTTAAAAGCCCGCTGCCTTCCTGTGGCGGGCTTTTCATTTGGCGGTGGGGACTAGCGGGATTAGCGGGCAAAATGCCGTCGCTTTCGAGTGTCAGCAGATGTGGTAAGGTTGATTGTCGGCGAGTAGCAGAGGTCCAGCAACAATGACTTTGAGACGAACCAGAGCTTACGGCACATCCGGCTTGGTTCTAGCGGTTTGCATTGTATTTGCGTGGCAGAACGCCACTGCCGCTCAAAATTGCGACGCAGCCGCGACGCCTGGCGTCAATTGGCAGGACTGTGACAAAAAGCTTCTCATCCTAAAAGGACAGGACCTGAGCGGGGCGAACCTGATCGGTGTTGATTTCACTTCGACCGACCTCAGGAACAGCAATCTCCTTGCGGCAAATTTTGAGAAGGCAACGCTTGTGCGTGCTTCCCTGGCCGACTCGACCGCCAAAGGCGCCCGGTTCGACAAAATCGAGGCCTACAGGACCGACTTCAGCCATATGGACGCGCAGGGCGCTGTGTTTACGAGCGCGGAAGTGCAGCGCTCGAATTTCCAGGACGCCAATCTGACCAATGTTGATTTCACAAAGGCGGAATTGGGGCGAGCGCAGTTCCATGACGCCGATATCAGCGGCAGCCGCTTTTCGTTTGCCAATCTCGCGCGGGCGGACTTCCGAGGAGCGACGTTCACCGCGCCGATAGACTTTGACCGCGCTTTTTTCTTTCTGACCCGTATCGAGGGCCTCGATCTTTCCAATTCGGCGGGTCTATCCCAGTGGCAGCTCAACATGGCTTGCGGAGACGCCCGGACCGAGTTGCCTTCTGGCTTGACGAGGCCTGAAGATTGGCCCTGTAGCGAGCCATAGGCTCGGCGCCGTGTCGCTGCCGGGGCTGAAATCGTCAAGCCCGCCCTTGCGGGGGCGAGCTTGCGCGCGGTGACAGATTGCGTGAGATATGGAATGACGATAAAAGTCCGAATTCGACCTGGTCATAAGCCGCGCGGCAAACCGCAGCAATGGGGCGCAATGTCTGCCAATCAAAACCAGCGGCAGACGATGGCGGGGTTGCAGGCTCTTCGATTTCTAGCGGCCTTCGGCGTTTTCGCCCATCATGCCGTCGCTTACGCCCAAATGCACCATGTCATCCCCGAAGGGAGCCTTGCCGTTGCTAGATACGGAGCGAGCGGCGTGGCGGTGTTCTTCGCGTTATCAGGCTACCTTATGGCCATGCTCTCGGCGAAAGCTACGCCCGGAGAATTTATCCTGAGACGCGCACTTCGAATCTACCCGGGCTTCTGGCTGGCGGTGGCAATCACCATCCCCATGCGCTTGATCCTGATTGGGAGCCTTCAGCGCTCCTACGATTGGCCCGGCGCGCTGTTGCTCTACCCGGCAGGCAAAATCCCTTACTTGCTGGCTGTCGAATGGACGCTCGTTTTCGAGATATTCTTCTATGTCGTCGTCGCGCTGCTTTGCTTCGTGCCGAGCATCGCCGCCCGCCAGCTACTGGTGGCGGCCTGGGGGCTGATCATCCTTTGTTTCGGTCACTGGAGCCAGCAGGGCGGCGTAATTGAGATTGCGCTCTCGCAGATCAACCTTGCCTTCATTTTCGGCATGTTCGCCTACTGGTATCGAGATTACATCGAATATCGCGGCGTGCCGGCCTTTCTGGCAGCGGTCGCCTTGCTTGCGCTCTGCCGCAGTCATCTCGGGCTCGCGTGGCTTCCATTTCAGATCGGCATCGGGATATCCGCTACGCTGATGGTGTTGGCCGCGACGCGCGCGACCATGTTTGCCGAGCATGGGCTATTAAAACGGGCGGGTGATGCTTCCTACGGGTTCTATCTGATCCATGCTCAATTCGTGAGCACGTTCTTCATGCTGGTCAACCGCCCGAGTTGGACAATGTTCATTCTCATCTCGGGCGTGTCTCTGGGTCTTTCGATCGCCTATGGGGTCTGGGAAGCCTCCATCCACCGGAAGATAATAAACCTTTGGCGGACGCGGCCGGCGGTGCGCTTTGCCGATCAGGCAGCATAGAGCACTTCGACCAGCGCGTTCTCCAAGGTGAGGGTATCCGTCGTTGTGCCAAGCTGTCCCGTGATGGTGATTGTCACGTCAGCTTGCGTGTCGTCAGTGGCTGTGAGGATTGCGCCTGTCGTTGAACCAAGGCCGCCCGTTGTACCTTGAAACGCTTTCTGGCTGTTGGTGGCGCCAGCATTGCGTATTTCCCGCTGGTCCCTGATCGCGGCTACAGACGGAAGCGAGATGCCCGCAACCGTCGTTGGCGCGCCGCCCCACTTCACCCGCGCCGTCTTGGTGTTGGCATTATTGGGTCCGTTCCGGACACATAGGTTACGGTTTATACCGGAGACATGGGTAACACTTTTGGCCCGAAGGGGTTTTGGAGTGGTTCGAGCCTGCATGTCTCATCATCGAAATATCCCAAATCATAGTCCATGAAGGAA
>NZ_LMCP01000014.1 GCF_001425625.1 Mesorhizobium sp. Root102
CGGCATCCTGCAGGCGGTAGATCGGTTCGACCGGCGGCCGACCGCGCTGCGCATTGCGGCGATTCAGGTGCTCGACCTCCATTTCCTGGATATGCGCCGAATCCGGCAGCATGACCGAGCAAAGATCGATGGTGGCGCGGGTCGTATGGATGGGACCAGAAAAGCCCTGTTTAACCAGTTTCGGCAAAAGGCCGCTGTGGTCGATGTGCGCATGCGTCAGGATGACAGCGTCAATCGCGTCAGGTGGAAACGGGAATGGACCGTAGTTCAATTCCCGCTCGGACTTCGACCCCTGGAACAGGCCGCAGTCGATAAGGATGCGCGAATGCGGCGTCTCGATCTCATAACATGAGCCGGTGACGCCATGGGCCGCGCCATGGAAACGCAGGATAGGATCCGTGTCGCGTCTCATCTCGGGACGACCTAATGCGACAGGAGGACAGGCAGGCGCAGGTCCGCGAGAATGCCTTCGGTGGCGCCGCCAAGCACGAAGTCCCTGACGCGGGAGTGACCATATCCGCCCATGACAAGCAGTTTGCCGCCGATCTTGAGAGCGTGTTCCTGGAGAGCGGTTCCGATCGACCGATCCCCTGCCTGGATCGAGGCGGCCTCGGCCACCAGACCACGCGTCCTCAAGCCCTGCGCAAGGCGTTCGTCGATGTCCTGTCCCGGAAGCGGCTTTTCGTCGGTCACGGTCACAACGGTGATCATGGAGGCATGTTCGAGAAACGCCCGCGCGTCGGCAACAGCCCTTGCTGCCACTCGGCTGCCATCCCAGGCGATGACGACATGGTCAAGRACCCCAACGTCCGTGGAGTCGGGAAGAAGCAGGGCCGGTCGACCCGAACCGAACAGGATCGCCTCGGCTATCATCCGCGCCGTCTGGTTGCCCGGCGCCCAGCCGGCCAGACAGACATCGAAATAGCGGGACTGCTCTGCGGCAACGTCGCCCATCAAGGCCGGTGGTGCGGTCAGCAGCTGCGTGGTGAGGGTCACACCGCCATGCGCTGCTGCTTTCGCAATCGCCTCCAGCAGGACACTGCCGCATTTGCGGCTGGTCGCCTCGACCTCTCGTATCTTGTGGGGAAGATCGAGCAAGTAGCTCGACAGCGCGTTCGAGACGTCGGGAATGTCGACATTGATGGCAACGGCATGGAGCGCCGCGTCGATCTGCTTGACGAGCGCAACCGCATTCTCTGCAATCTTCGGGGAGTTTGCGTCTGGATAGGTCGCCAGACAGAGAGATGCCATAAGCTTCATCGGATTTCGCCTCGGTGCGGCCGCGGATGGCCATCGTTCGTGACATTTGTAGTCACAAGGGACGAGGCNCGCCAGACAGAGAGATGCCATAAGCTTCATCGGATTTCGCCTCGGTGCGGCCGCGGATGGCCATCGTTCGTGACATTTGTAGTCACAAGGGACGAGGCTAGCTTTGATTCACCGCAAATGCGTCTCCGCTAGATGATGGGCGCTGATCCCTGAATTGCCGCGCCGTCGAAAGCCCTGAGGGTGGCCGGCATTTGGTTAGGAGCAATGGTAGTGGGAGCCGTTTGCCCACAAGCACCATGAAACCCGGCAGATCGGTGTCTCGAGCAAAATATTGACCCGAAGACGCCGGCTCAAGGTTTGCGACGGCGCGGTCGATGAGGGGCAGTCGTAGGTCTGTCATGAAATTAGTACGGCGATTGCGTGGTGTTCGATCTGATGGTTTGTCTACGCTACAATAGCCGCGCAGTACGAAAACCAGCATAATTTCAAATCATTAGAGACCTCGCAATCGTACAATGACAGGCATTGGGAAATATCAGGAAAGGTCGTCTGACAGATTCCTAGTCTGTACGTCACAGGTTCGATTCCTGTCGGGATCACCATGCAAAGTCAAATTTCTAAGGCGTCGCCGCCAACATGAAAAACCCGCCATGGCGAACCATGGCGGGTGATTTTCACGCAAAATGGAAACAGCCCGTTCAGCCAACCCGAACGACAAAATGCTTCGTCACCGGCTCGACGATCTTCCACGTTCCCTTGAAATCGGCTTCCACCACGAAGGCGTCGCCGGGGCCGACTTCGACAGGCGTGCCGCCGTCGGGCGTGATGATGATGCGGCCGGCGATCATGTGCACGAACTCATAGTCGGTGTATGTCGCGTGATAGGTGCCGGGCGTCGCCTGCCATGTGCCCGACAACACCTTGCCGTCCTCGGTCGTGTGCTGGACGGCGGTTTTCATGGTCGGTTTGCCCTCGATCACGACCCAGCCGGTCAGATCACCGGCTTCCGCGTTTTCGACGGCGCCAAATTTGAGGATCGTGTTGCGTGTCATGTCCTGGGCTCCGTCTGGTCCGTTGTGCCGGCGTCATTTGCCTGGACGGTCAGATAGCCGATGCCCCTGCCGCGAGCAATGCCGGCGCCATGCGGTGCATGACGCACTCGCGTATCGGGTCAACGGGCAGATTCAGGGTTTGTGCCGTGCCGAGACCAGCTCGGCCTTGCGCCGCGCCGTCTCCAGTCCAAGCCCGATGAAGGCGCGAGCGTGTTTGGCGAGCGCCACATTGTCTGTCCACAGATTGCGCCAGATGGCGGTTTTTTTCGACAGGTTCTCGTCGACGATTTCCGACGAGAAGGATTCGAAGCTGAGGTCATCGCTGTAGCCGATCGCCGTCAGCGCATCGAAGATCGCCGCGAAGTCGATGTTGCCGGTGCCGAGGAACCCGCGATGGCTTTCGCCGATATGGACATAGCCGATCTTGCTTGCGGCATGGCGGATGGCCAGCCCGACATCGGCTTCCTCGATGTTCATGTGGAAGGTGTCGAGATGCAGGAAGATGTTGTCCGAGCCTGTATCCTCGATGAAGGCCAGCCCTTGCGCGGCGGTGTTGAGCAGGTTGCTTTCGAAGCGGTTGACGATCTCGAGGTTGAGCGTGACGCCGGCCGCCTTGGCCGTCTCGGCGACCTTCGCCAGCGTGCCGGCGCTGCGCTGCCATTGATCGCGCGTGGGCGCCTCGACCTGCAATCCGTGGCTGGTCGAGAGAATGCCGGCGACCTTCCGGCCGCCAAGATCGCGCGTCAGCGCGATGGTGTCATTGAGGATTTCGACGCCGCGCGCGGCAATCGCCTTGTCGGCGCTCGAAATGTCGCCATCACCAGGCAATCCGATGCTGATCGCGACGCCAAGGCCGAGATCGGCGATGCGCCTGGCAAGTCCGCCAATGTCGACATCGGCCGGGTCGAGATAGGAGAATTCGATGAGGTCGAAGCCGGCCTCTTTGGTGTTGGCCAACGTCCGCTCGAGATCGGCCTGTGCCGAGCTCGCCGACCAGACGAAAGAATGGATTCCAATACGCGACATCATCGTCTCCGGCTTCTGCGCATCGGACCCAGAAGCGGAGCCGATGCCTGGACAAGACGTGCGGCCGGTGATCCCGGCCGCACGCTGCTGAGGGACGTTTAGCGGGCCGCGGTCCAGCCCTTGTAGTCCTTCAGGTTCTCGGCCGTGATCAGCTTCGGGTCGAGCAGCACGGTCGGCTCCGCCGGCTTTTTGCCGGCAAGCAATTCGGCTGCCATCGTCAGCGACTGGCCAGCCATCACGTAAGGATCCTGCGAGGCCGAAGCCTTGATCATCGAGGTGCCGGAGGAGAGTTCCTTCTCGATATCGGGCGCGCCGTCGACGGCGGTGAAGATGAACTCCGAGCGGTTGAGCTGCTTGGCCGCGAGCTGGGCGCCGATCGCCGTCGGATCGTTGATGGCGAACACCGCATCGATCTTGTCGAAACGCGTGAGCAGCGACTGGAATACCTTCAGGCCGCCGTCGCGCGAGCCTTCGGCATTCTGGTCGTCGGAGAGGATCTTGATGTCGGGATGCTGTGCCAACACGTTCTTGCAGCCCTTCACCCGCTCCAGGATCGACGACGATGCAGGCCCGTTGAGGATGACGTAGTCGCCCTTGCCCCCGGTATGGTCGACCAGGTACTGGCAGGCCTCTTCGCCGGCCTTGACGTTGTTGGTCATGACAGTGACGTCGGCGCCCGGCGCCGAAACGTCGAAGGCGGCAACGACGATGCCCGCGGCTTGCGCCTTCTTCACCGCCGGTGCGATCGCCTTGGCGTCGACTGCATTGAGCATGATCACATCGACGCCGGCGGCGATGAACGAATCGACCTGCGAGACCTGCTTGTTAAGGTCATAGTCGGCCGACACCGACGTCACCTCGACCTTCGGGTTGATCTTCCTGGCCGCGTCCTCGATGCCCTTGATGGTGGCGACGAAGAAGGGGTTCCCGAGCAGGCCGACCGAGATGCCGACCTTGTTAAGGTCCTTGGCCGAAGCAGGCGCGATGGCGAGCGACGCGAGTGCGACGCCGCAGAGCAGTTTGGCGATGGTCTTCATTGCTTTCCTCCGATTGCCCCGCGCCTCTCACGGTGCGTTACACAAACCGGTCGTTTACGCCGGCGACTAAGGTCAATCACGTTCTTGCTCCTGCCTGGAGCCTGTAGCGGTCGAGGGCGACCGCCACGATGATGACCAATCCCTTGATGATGTACTGCCAGATGTCCGACACACCGGCCAAGATGAGTCCGTTGGAGAGCACCGCGATGATCAGCCCGCCGATCAGCGTGCCCCAGATCGAACCGACACCGCCGACGAAGCTGGTGCCGCCGAGAATGACCGCGGCAATGGCGTCGAGCTCGTAGGATTGTCCGAGCTGCAGGCCATTGGCAGCGTAGAGCCGGGCCGCCGACATCGCGCCGCCAAGGCCTGCCAGCATGCCGGATACGCCATAGACGAAGAGCAGCACCAGCGGCACCTTGATGCCGGTCAGCCGGGCTGCCTCGGCATTGCCGCCGACGGCATAGATCCAGGTGCCGAGCACGGTCCGCTTGAGTACCAGCCAGGACAGCACCACGACCGACAGCGCAATGATGACCAGCCAGGGAATGCCGAACAGCGAACCGTTGCCGATGAAATCGAACGGCAGGTCCGAATTGAACACCGTCGTGTCCTGGCCGAGCAGGCGGGCGACGCCGCGCACCGCGGTCAGCGAACCCAGCGTGACGATGAAGGGCGGCAGCTTGATGTAGGCGATGAGCAGCCCGTTGATCAGGCCAAAGGCGAGGCCGACCAGAATGGCCGCCGGCACGCCGAGCAGGCCCCAGTCCGGCACCAGCGACACCATCACCGCCACCATCGCCGATGCCGCAAGGATGGCGCCGACGGACAGGTCGATGCCGCCGGTCAGGATGACGAAGGTCATGCCGGCCGCCAGCACGATGTTGATCGACGACTGCTGGGTGACGATCAGCAAATTTGTCTCGGTCAGGAAGCGCGGGTTCATGAACTGGAAGCCGGCCGCCAGCAGGATCAGGACCGGCAGCATGCCAAGGGCAGCGATTGCGGTGCGCAACCGCCGGCTCGTGCCGGTGGCCTGGCCGCCTGCGCTGATCTCGGTCGCCTTGTCGGTCATTGCTGAGCCGCTCCCGTTGCAAGTTCCATGATTTTCTCCTGGCTGAGCGGCACGCCTTCGGATGCCGTCACCTCGCCCGATATCGTGCCGTCGCGCATCACCAGCACGCGGTCGGCGACGCCGATCACCTCCGGCAATTCGCTGGAGATCATCAGGATGGCGATGCCTTGCTTGGCGAGATTGTCGATCAGCCGGTAGATTTCCGACTTCGCTCCGACATCGACGCCGCGCGTCGGCTCGTCGAGGATCACGACCCTCGGCTCGGTTTCGAGCAGGCGGGCGAGCAGCACCTTTTGCTGGTTGCCGCCCGACAGCGAGCCGGCATTGGCCTGCACCGAACTGGTGCGGATGGACAGATCGGCAACAGCCTTGGAAGCGCGCCTTTCGGCGGCGGCGAAATCACGCAAGCCGCCGGCGAGGGAATCCCTTGCCAGCACGCCCATGCTGATGTTGTCAGAAATCGACATGTCGAGGAACAGGCCGAGTTCCTTGCGGTCCTCGGTCAGATAGGCGATGCCGGCATCCAGCGCCTCGCGTGGCGAGCCGATGGTTACGGGCTTGCCGTCGAGTTCCAGCGTGCCGGACGTGCGCCTATCGGCGCCGAAGATCAGCCGCGCAAGTTCGGTGCGGCCGGAGCCGACCAGGCCCGCCAGCGCCAGCACCTCCCCCTTGTGCAGGTCGAACGAGCAGTTCTTCAGCAGACGGCCGTCGGACATGCCGCGCACCGAGAGTGCCACCGCGCGCTTTGCGTCCGGCGGCCGATGGTCCTTCTTGTAGAAGGCGGACAGATCGCGGCCGACCATCATCGACACCAGGCGCGAGGCGCTGAGCTCAGCGCGCTCGATCGTGCCGACATAGCCGCTGTCGCGCAGCACGCTGACGCGGTCGGCAAGCTGGTAGACCTCTTCCATGCGGTGGCTGATGTAGATGATGGCGATGCCTTGCGATTTCAGCGTCGCAATAACCTCGAACAGCCGGTCGGTCTCGCGCGAGGTCAGCGACGTCGTCGGCTCGTCCATCACGATGATGCGCGCATTGGTCGACAGCGCACGGGCGATCTCGACCAATTGACGCTCACCGAGCGACAGGCTGGAGACCATGTCGCGGGCCGAGAAGGAGACGCCGAGACGGGCAATGATCTCCCTGGCGCGCCGGGTGCACTGGTCGCGGTCGACGATGCCGAAGCGTCGCGGCTCGTTGCCAAGGAAGATGTTCTGCGCCACCGTCAGATTGGGCGCCAGCGACAGCTCCTGATAGATCACCGCGACGCCGCTGGCGCGCGCCTTGATCGGATCGCCGGTCGCGGCGGGCATGCCCTCGATCAGGATCTCGCCGCCCGCATCCGGCCGATAGGCGCCTGAAAGCACCTTCATCAATGTCGACTTGCCGGCGCCGTTTTCGCCCATCAATGCGTGCAACTCGCCAGCATGGACGCTGAGCGAGACATCCTGCAGGGCGCGGATGGCGCCGAACGTCTTGGAGATGTGACGCATTTCAAGAACCGGCTGGCGCCCCGTCTCAACCTTGGCAGCCGCACTCATCGCGCGCCTCCCACCGCGGCACCAGCGATGCCACGGTCCATGGCCAGCGCACGCCAGTCATCACGATAGAGGGCTAATCCGGTGAAACGCGAAGCGCGCACCGGCACCGGCACTTCGGCTGCAAATTCGCGCCCGACGCTCTCGAAGGCGAGCGCCGCGGCGCCCGTGGCGCTGCCCTCCAGCGTGGCACCCTGCAGGAACGTCTGGCCAGGACGCAACTGCGCCAGCAGGCCGGCGAGCAGACCACCCGTGTTCAGCCCGCCATCGACGATCACGCTGTTGTTCGAATGGATGAGGTCGAGGCAGAGATCGACCATCAGCGCGACATAGAGCAGGGCCACCGCCGCCCGCTCCTCGGCATCGGGCGTACGCCCGACGAGCCGGCCGGAATGGCCGGACATCGGTCCGCCCGGCGCGAAGCTCGGCAGCGCCATGATGCCGGCGTCGATCACCCGCTGCACCGTCGGGCCGGCGATCTCGCCTTGCCAGCCGCCGCTGATGGTCGCGAATTCGCGCCCACCCATGAAGCGGATGGTCGGCACCGGACCGCCGTCGACATCGACATTGACCAGCATATCGCGGTCCCGGTCGAGCACGTCGAGCGGGCAGTCCGGATTAAGCACGATGACCCAGGTGCCGGTCGAAACGACGGTGACTGGGCCTAGCTCCTGCCGGCGATAGGCATGCAGCGCCGCATTCGAGTCGTGGACGCCGTTGTGAATAGCGATCGGCCTCGCCGTATCGCCGAGGCGCCGCTCGCCGGTCAAGGCGCCGGCGCGCTCGAAGGCAGGCATCCGGTCACGCCAGCCCTGCGCGTCGACCAACGAGGAAAAGTCGCGCTGGCGCGGCGCCCACAGATGCGAATGACAGCCAAGATAGGACACTTCCGAGACCGCCCGCCCGCCAAGGCGCCAGCTCCAGTATTGCGGATAGCCGAGGATCGATTTCGACACGGCGAACGCGTCGGTATCGACCTCCTGCAGCCACAGCATGTGGCGGCCATAATTGAAGCCGAGCGGCAGTCGCGGCGAGAACGTCTCGGCAAAATCCGGAATGCGGCGATCGATCCGCGCGGCAATCTCGGCCGGCGGCTCTTGCTCATAGTCGAGGATCGGATGCGTCAGCGCCGCCTCGTCGATCAAGGCGAAGGTGCAGCCATGGCCCGACACCATCAGCCCCTCGACGCCGTGGCTTTCGACCGCATCGTTTACGGCACTGAGAGTCCAATCGTGGAGCGCTGTCTCGTCGAGCACGCTGAAGCCGCCTTGGCGCACCCATTTCGGCTGCGTCCGACGCTCGTCGAGAATGCGCCCGTCCTGCCCGAAGACGAACAGTTTCGAATTGGTCTTGCCGAAATCGAGGACCGCCACCTTCACTGGATGGCTCCCGAGGATGAGGCTATCCGCACCATGACGCCGGCATCTTCCAGCATGCGCGCATCGGTGTCGGAGAGGCCGTCATCGGTGACCAGCGTGCCGATGCGGGAAAGCGGCAGCGCGACATTGCGCGCGTGGATCGACAGTTTGCGGCTGTCGGCCAGCACCACGATCTGGTCGGCGCACAGGCTGAGGTCGATGATCGAGCGCACCAGCAGCGGATGCGATTCCATCACGCCTTCCTGGCCAAGGCCTTGCGCGCCGAGAAAGAATTTCGAGGCATAGAAGGGCGCGGCCTGTGCGAGCGAATGGATGATGCCGGGTTCGCGATGCAGGTCGCCGCCGGCAACCGTCAGGCTGCAATGGCCGTGGTCGCTGAGGTAGGCCGCGAGCGGCATCGAGTTTGTGTAGAGCCGGATGTTGCGCTCGGCGAGCTTGACCCCGAGATGGAAGCAGGTCGAACCACCATGCACGATGACCGCATCGCCGTCACGCACCATGGTCGCCGCAAGAGCGGCGATCTGCCGCTTGGCCTCGACCGCAAGGTCGCGGTTCTCGTCATAGGGCCTGGCATAGGCGACACCGGCCTGGGAAGCCCCATCGAGCGCCGAGATGCCGCCATAGACCTTCCGCGCTTCGCCGGCCTCGTCGATCCTGTCGATGTCGCGTCTGACCGTCGCGGCCGAAACGCCGAGCCGCTCCTGCAGTTCGCGCACCGAGGCGAACGGGCGATCCCGCAGCAGTTCGACGATCTGACGTTGGCGGCCGGAGTCGCTCAACTCTTTCCTCCCGAGTGCCATTTTTCACGGCAGTTGGTGCAACTTACTCAACATTAGCCAGATTGCAAGCGGGTTTTGATGATAGTAGATCACTGTTGACGTAGATCACTCGTATCTGCGATATCAGCGCCAATTCGATCCTGGTAACGGGATTTCGCGCGGGACACGGCCGAGCCGTTGGAGGAAAAGCGCCATGGCAACCCAAGCTGACGCACAGGAGCTGGCGGCCTTGCGGGCGCTTTCGGCCAGCATCGGGCAGAGCCCGCATCTGACCCAGGCGGCGGGCGGCAACACTTCGCTGAAAGCCGGCGACACTTTGTGGATCAAGGCCTCCGGCACCTGGTTGAAGGATGCGCTCACCGACGACATCATGGTGCCGGTGGCAATGGCGCCGCTGCTCAGGGCGGTCGAACAGCGCGACCGCGCCGCCGACCAGCCGCAGGGTTTTACCATTGCGGCCCTCAACCCGCGCGGCCTGCGTCCGTCGATCGAGACCACGGTGCACGCCCTGATGCCGCAGCGCGTCGTTCTGCACGTCCATTGCGTCGACACGATCTCGCTTGCCGTGCAGGCCAATGGCGAGGCCGAGGTCGCCAGGCGGCTCGATGGCATCGAATGGGCCTATGTGCCCTATTTCCGGCCAGGCCTGCCGCTTGCCCACGGCATTGCTGAAAAGCTCCGGCCTGATGTCGACGTGCTGATCCTTGGCAATCACGGGCTGGTCGTCGCCGCCGAAACCGTCGCCGGGGCGGAGCTTCTGCTGTACCGCGTCCGGTCGCTGCTGGCCCGGCCGGCGCGCGCTACTGCCGAGCCCGACCTTGCCGCTTTGACGGTGCTTGCCGGCGACAGCTTCTACAGATTGCCGGCCGATGTCGAAGCGCATGCGGTTGCGCTCGACCCGGAAAGCCGTCGCATGGCGGAGGCCGGCAGCCTCTATCCGGACCACGTCATCTTCCTCGGCCAGGGCTCCGTCGTGGCGGGGCTCGGCGAGACCGTGGCCGATGTCATCGCGCGGCTGGGCACGCCGCCGGCGGCGATCCTGTTTCCCGCCACCGGCGTGCTGATGCGCGGCGACGCCAGTGCCGGCGCCGACGCCATGCAACGCTGCCTTGCCGACGTGACGGCGCGCATCGACATCGCCGCGCGGCTGAACTATCTCACCGCCGCCGAGAATGACGAGCTGGTCAATTGGGACGCCGAGCAGTATCGCCAGAAGCTCAACGCGGCCGGTAACTAGCAAGGACAGACGACATGATGCCACTTGTCATCGGCATCGACATCGGCACCTCAGGTGCGCGTGCCGTCGCGATGCGCCCGGATTTTTCCATTGCCGGGCATTCGGCTGTTCCGCTCGACAGATTTGGTCGCGAAGGCCGCGACCCCAAGGCATGGTGGCAAGCGGTCAAGGCGGCGCTGACAGAGCTGCTTTCCGGCATCGACCGCGCCGCAGTCCGCGCGATCGCCATCGACGGCACGTCGGGCACACTGCTGCCGATCGATCCTGCCGGGCGGCCGCTCGCCGAGCCGCTGATGTACAACGAGAAGGTCGCCGACGGTGACATCCTGGCGGCGATCGCCCGCGAGGCGCCGGCTGCAAGTGCTACGCACGGAGCGACATCCGGTCTCGCCAAGGCCCTGCACTTCCAGAGCGTGCCCGGCATTGCAATGGTGCTGCACCAAGCCGACTGGATCGCCGGAAATCTCTCAGGTCGCTTCGATGTCAGCGACGAGAACAATGCGCTGAAGACCGGCTATGACGTCGAAGCCCGCCGCTGGCCGGACTGGATCGCGGCTGCCGGGATGCGCATGGAGTTGCTGCCGCGCGTCGTCGAGCCGGGCGATGTCACCGGCAATCTCACCGCGGCCGCCGCGGAGCTGTTCGGCTTGCCCCGGGATGTGGCCGTTGTCGCCGGAACGACGGACGGCTGCGCCTCGTTCCTGGCGACCGGTGCCGCGGCCGTCGGCGACGGCGTCACGGCGCTGGGATCATCGCTGACCATTAAGATCCTGTCCGAGCGCCCGATCTCGGCGCCGCGCTTCGGCATCTACAGCCATCGGCTCGGCGACTCCTGGCTGGCGGGCGGCGCTTCGAATTCCGGCGGCAAGGTGCTGGCGCAGCATTTTCCGCTCGCGCAAATCATTGAACTCAGCGCGGCTATCGACCCCACCACCACGACCGGCCTCGACTACTATCCGCTTCCCGCCATCGGCGAACGCTTCCCGATCGCCGATCCGGCGCTACCGCCACGCCTCATGCCCCGGCCAGCGGATGACGCAAACTATCTGAAAGCGATGTTCGAGGGCATCGCCGCGATCGAAGCGCTTGGCTATGACAGGCTTGCCGAGCTTGGCGCGCCTGCACTGACATCGGTCAGGAGCGTCGGTGGCGGCGCCGCAAACGCGGTCTGGACGGCAATCCGGCAGCGCAAGCTCGGCGTCACCTTCCTGCCCGCGCTTTCCGATGAGGCCGCCGCCGGCACGGCACGGCTGGCGCTGCAGGGTGCAAGTGAGGCGGGGCTGCTATGAACACGAAGAACGTGGAGCGTCTCGACGGCATCGGCCCGCTGGCCGAGCGCTACCAGGTTTTCTTGCTGGACCAGTTCGGTGTTCTGCATGACGGCCAGCAGCCCTATCCGGGCGCGGTGGCGGCATTGTCGGCGCTGAAGCGCGCCGGCAAGACCGTGGTGCTGATTTCCAATTCCGGCAAGCGGGCACAACCCAATGAAAGCCGGCTCATGAAACTCGGCTTCGAACCGGGAAGCTGGGACCATTTCGTCTCTTCCGGCGAGGTGGCGTGGCGATCCTTTAGTGACATGACGGCATCGGGGAAGCTGCGCCCGGGGACAAAATGCCTGCTGATCAGCCGCGACAGCGACCGCACCGCGATCGAAGGCCTACCCCTCGTGCTGACGGCGGTCGGTGAAGACGCCGAACTGGTGCTGATCTCAGCCAGCGAGGGCGATCGCTACGACCTCGACCATTACCGCCGGCTGCTTGCTCCGGCAGCGGCGCGACGGGTACCGTGCTTCTGCACCAATCCCGACAGGATCATGCTGACGGCTGTCGGCCCCCGCTTCGGCGCCGGCGAGATCGCCGATCTCTACGAAAGCCTTGGCGGCAGCGTCACCCGCATCGGCAAGCCCTACAAGGCGATTTTCGACGCAGCACTGGCTCTGGCCGGCAAGCCGGACCGTGGCATCGTGGTCTGCGTCGGCGACAGTGTCGAACACGATATATCAGGCGGCAATGGTGTCGGCATCGCCACGGCGCTGGTTCTGAGTGGGATACTGACGGACACATCAGATCTCGCCGCTGTTTTCAACGAACAGCAGGCCTGGCCGGACTATATCACGGATAGCTTCAGCTTCCGCTGACCGCTTCCAGCATGCGCCTTGCACTTTCCTCGTCGGTGATCAGGATCGTCGGCGCGATCAGGGTCATGGCGCCGAGCAGCGCCTCGGTCTTCTCCGCACCGCCGGAGGTGAGGATGCGGATCGGCGCCCTGCGCAGACGGTCGACATCCACCGACATCACGTGGCTGTTGACGGGATGGTCGACCAGATCGCCATTGCGGTCGAAGAAATGGAACAGAAGGTCGCCAACGGCGCCACGCGCAAGCAGGGCCTCCCGATCCGCTTCCTTGAGAAAGCCGCCGCGAGAGAAGGTGGTGGCCGAGGCGATGCCGCCGACGCTCAGCAGAACGGCATCGAGCACGTTGGCCATTTGAAAAACCTCCTGCAGGCCGCAGCGCTCGACCAGCGCGATCTTGGTCTCGACGCTGTCGACGACGGCCGGCGTCGGGATCAAATAGCCGTCGCCCTGGAAGATTTGGGCGAAGCGCCAGGCGAATTCGGCCGGGTTGTATCGGCGCACGACGCCGACACCGCCAAGCAGCGAAATGACCTTGAAGTCGGTGAGCGACTTGGCGCTGATGAAGGGCAGGCTCGAGAACAGCGTCTGACCCCAGCCGACACCCACACGCATGCCGGATTTCATCGTGTCCGACAGGAAACTGCCGGTCTTGGCACTGATTGCCGGTATCGGATCGGCGTCGGGCGTGGAAAGCGGCGCCACCAGCGCCTGCTGCAACCCGAACGTCTTTTCCAGCGCGCGCTCCAGCCGCACGATCTCTGACAATTCGCTCTCGATGCTGATCTTGACCTCGTTACGCGCGCGGGCGTCCGCCAGCATGCGCACGATGGTGACGCGGCCGACGCCGAGCACATCGGCGATCTCGTTCTGCGTCATCTGCTCGACGAAATACATCCATGCGGCGCGAATCCTGAGCCGATCCGTCCGGCTTTCGCTGGCGACCTGCTCGGTTGCCTCGGCTCGGCCGTCTTTGCTTTCGCCCTGTCGTCGCCTGCCCACGCCTATCTCTCCCCCTGCGGCGACGGACGAGCGCGCCGTCGCCGATTCTGCATGCTGGTCTAGTATCGCCTATTGATCTACCAATCGATAGGAACAATGTAGAGGGGGCGGCCGCCCCCAGTTGGTGGCCATCCGCAGCAATTTCGAGGCGATCCGCGATGCTCCGACAAATCTCCGAAGACGTCCGCGTCAACCTGAAGGACCGGTTGCGGGAAGTCCGTGAAATCATCCGCCAGAGCCGGCACGACGGCAGCGGCGACGCCAGTGTCCTGCGCGAAGCAACCAGCCATCTGCCGCCGTTTCCGGGCAAGGGCATCGAAGGCCTGCTCAGCCATGCTGCGAGTGCCGTCGACGAAGCGCTGTCGATTGCTGAATCTTTCGTCCCGCATGAGCGCCCGATAAAGGTGGACGGCACGACGGTAAAGGGCCTCGGCACCTATTTCCCGGTCGGTAACGAGGATCGCCAGCTGAGCGCGGAGCGCCTGTTCCGGCGCGATATGTATTATCTGACCAAGGCGGTACTTGCCGGCCTGAACATCGACAATGCCCGCATCCACGAAGCCGATTTCGCGGCCGTCCATGCCACGATGCGCAAGCGGCATGGTGATCTTTTGGCCGCATTGGCGGCGCCGGGTGCTGGACTGCAGGCAATCGCGGCCACCTGTTCGGCGCTGCTGGTCGAGTGCCTCAACCAGCATCCCGTTCGCTTTGCCGAGACCGCGCCGGAAGCGCCGGCGGTGGTGGGTGGCCGGGCACTCGACATAAGCTGCCTGGCGCCGCTCGCTTTGGCCTGCGGCCTGGCCACCACCGGCAGGGACGGTTCGCCGGAACCTGATATGCTGGAGATCGCGATCCTGGCCGCCGACATCCGTCACGACCGCATCGTTCAGGCCTGCGCCAAGGCGAGCCCGATCAGTGAATTGACACCCGTTTTCGCCACCTTGCTGGCCCATTTGCCATAGCTTGCCGGTAGAGGGCACTCAGATTTAGTCTGCAGCGGCCATGGCCATGATCGTCTTTTTGGCGCGCTGGATCGAGGCCGGGCTCATCGAGAGTTCGGTCAGCCCCATCTTCACGAAGGTCGCAATGAGGTCGGGACGGCCGGCCGCCTCACCGCACATGCCGACCATGATGCCGGCGGCGACGCCGGCTTTTGCCGTCATTTCAATCGCCGACATGACGGCTGGATTGGTGACATCGTTGAGCTTCGCCACGGTCGGATTGAGCCGGTCGGCGGCCATGATGTACTGGGTAAGATCATTGGTGCCGATCGAGAAGAAAGCGACCTCCTTGGCCAGCGCCGGGGCAATCAGCACGGCAGCCGGAGTTTCGATCATCACGCCGAGATCGAACGTTGCATGCGGCACGCCCTCGGCTTTCAGTTCGGCGGCGCATTCCTCGACTAAAACCCGAGTCTGCCTGACTTCGCCGATATCGGAAACCATCGGCAGCATCACCTTGATGTGGCCGTGCACGGCGGCCCGCAGCAGCGCCCTGAGCTGACGCTTGAAGATATCGGGCCGGTCGAGGCACATGCGAATGCCGCGCCAGCCGAGGAAGGGGTTTTCCTCATCGGGAAATTCGATGCCGGCGATCGGCTTGTCGCCGCCGATGTCGAGCGTGCGCACGATGACCGGATACGGCGCGAAGGCCTTGGCCAGCGCCGCGTAGGTTTCCGCCTGCATGTCTTCCGAGGGCAGATGCAGGTGACGCATGAACAGAAGCTCGGTGCGGAACAGGCCGACGCCCATGGCGCCTGCCTCTTGCGCCGCCTCGATTTCCTCGAGCGAGCCTATATTGGCCGCGACTTCGATGATCCTGCCGTCGGCCAACTTCGGCGTCACCGCCTTGAAGACGGTCAGCCCGGCGCGCTCCTTTGCCGCCGCTTCGACACGGCCGACGAAATCGGCGCGGGTCGCCGCGTCGGGGTCGATGATCACATGGCCGGCATTGCCGTCGAGTGCGACGTCTCGCGCGGTGCGCAAGGCGTTGACCTGGTCGCCGAGGCCGAGCACCGCCGGAATGCCGTGCGAGCGGGCAATGATGGCGATGTGCGAGGTGGCGCCGCCATGGCCGCAAACCACGCCGCCGATCCGCTTCAGCGGCGCACGCGCCAGATCCCAGGCGCCGATGTCGTCGGCAATCAGGATAGCGCCTTCGGGAATGTTTTCGAGGCTGACATCGTCCTGCCCGAGCAGCGCGAGGCAGATCTGCCGTCCGACCGCATGAACGTCGTCCGCCCGCGCGTTGAGATAGTGATCGTCGACGGCGCTGAAATCGGCGGCGATGGTAGAGGCTGCGGTGATGACAGCCGAAATCGCGTCGTTGCCGCCCCTGATCAAGCTCTCGGCTTCACAGGTCAGGCTGTCGTCGGCGGCGATATCCCTGAGTGCGGCGACGATGCCGCGGTCTCCAGCCGACAGGCTGTCCTGCGCCAGCGCATCGTCCATGCGTGCCTGGACCGCGCGGACAGCAGTGCGGAACCTGTCGATCTCGCCGCCGATCTCCTCGGCCTGCAACATGCGACCTTGCCCGGCGATGTCAGCCGGGAAATGCGCAAAGGCCGGGCCGATGGCAAAACCTTCGCTTGCCGCCACGCCGCGCAAGCCGTTTGCTCGATCAAGTGCTGCCGGCGCTGATTCGGGCACTGGCGCGGGTGCCACTTCCTGCCCGGCATCATTCGCCGGACTCTGCGTGTCAGCTTCGTCATCCAGGCCTGCTCTCGGATTTTCGAGATAGCCGATCAGCGCCTCGATCGCCTCGATGGCATCAGCGCCATTCGCCCGCACCGTGACTTCCTGGTTCTCCTTGACCGCCAGCAGCATCAGCTTGACTGAGCTCTTGGCGCTGACCGCCTTGCCGTCCTTGACCAGCTCGACATCGGATTCGAAACCCTTGGCGAGCTTGACGAACCGCGTCGCGGGACGGGCGTGCAGACCTTCATGCACTCTGACGATGGTCGAGCGTTCCATGGCAAATACTCTGGTTTTGGGCGCCGCTCCAACATGGACTGCGGCGCGAATGCTGTCAGGCGGCGATGGTGATGATCGCGCCCGCCTTAAGGGCGGCCACGAGCGCTTGCGGGTCGACTTGCGACGCACAGATTTCGCCCGGCCTTTCGGCCTCGGTGGCCCCGTTGAACGAGATGACGACATGGCCCATTTCAAGAACCTTGCTCCAGGCGCTGGAGCCGACCGCCGTTATAACGGCGACAACCGGGCCGAGTGTGATCGAAGCGCCCTTGGCGGGCGCTCCGTCACTTGGTCCCTCCTCCGCCTTGTGGAGCACCGACACCTCGGCAAGCTCCGGTGGCGAGCCATCCGCAAACAGGATGACCACGCCCCCTTCGGCAAGGTCCGCCACTTCGGGTCC
The DNA here is from genome assembly GCF_001425625.1 of Mesorhizobium sp. Root102. Lineage (GTDB taxonomy): Bacteria > Pseudomonadota > Alphaproteobacteria > Rhizobiales > Rhizobiaceae > Mesorhizobium. The sequence goes on from NZ_LMCP01000014.1 coordinate 16,899, forward strand.
GATGGCAGTGACCCGTGTTCTCAGCAGAACCGTCATATGGCGAACCTCATTTCATGCTTTCCTTAGAATACGATCAGGCTGACGACCCACGCGATCAGCACCGAGACCGGTCCCATGATCTGGCGGCTGATGAGCACCGCCGGAACGCCGATTTCGATCGTCTTTGGCTTGGCCTCCCCGAGCGCGAGGCCGACCGGGACGAAGTCGCAGCCCACCTGGGTATTGTAGGCAAACAGCGCCGGCAGTGCCATTGCCGGCGAAATCGTGCCGTTGGCGATCTGCGGGCCGATGATGGCGACGCCGATGACCTGCGCGATGACAGCGCCTGGCCCGAGGATGGGCGACAGGAACGGCAGGCCGCAGATAGCCGAGATGATCAGCAGGCCAACGATGTTGTTGGCCAGCGGACCCATCGGCTGCGCCAGCACATCGCCGATGCCGGTATACAGGATCAGACCGATGAGCATGGTCACGAAGGCCATGAACGGCAGCACGTTGCGGATAACCTGGTCAATGGTACGGCGGCCGGCATTGAAGAAGATGCCGACGATACGCCCCATGACGCGGCCGATCGTGCTGATGAGGCCGATCAACCCACCCTCGCTTGGCAGCGGCTGTGGTGCCGCGGCCGCATTGTTGCTTGAACTCATCGCTGCTGCTCCCCCTGCAGTCGTGACCGTTTCGGATCCGTCCGCCATTGTGATGTTGGCCGGCTTCACGCCCGAAACGTAGATGTCCTCGGTGATGAACTGGGCCAGCGGCCCGGACTGACCGACCGGCGTCAGATTGACGGTCGGGATGCGCTTGCGCGGATAGACGCCGCATCGTGCGGTGCCGCCGCAATCGACGACGACAACCGCCATCTCGCTTTCGATCGGCGGCGCCCTGAAGCCGTCGACGGCTTCGGCACCGGTCATGTCGGCGATGAGCTGCGCCACCGGGTGAATGCCGCCACCGGTGACGGAAACAACCTTGCTGCGCTGTTCGGTCGGCTCGATGACCAGCGGGCCACCCCAGCCGGTTTTGCCCTGGGATATCCTTACGGCTTTGTATGTCTTGGCCATGATGTCCTCCCCGCCCTTACAGCTCGACGCCCTGGCGGCGTGCCATGATGGCGGTGATGCGTTCGGTCAGCATGCCCTTGAGCAGGATGACGACGAGACCGACGATGGCGTACCAGATCGCCACCTTGACGTGGTAGCCGGCGACGACGACGCCCTTCTTCTCCAGCTCCAGCAGCGCGACGAGAATGCCGCCCCAGACGAAATACTCGCCGGGATTGATGTGCGGGAACAGGCCCAGCGGCGGGTGAACATAGGACACGGCCGCGTCATAGAAGGCCGGCTTATGCTTTTCTTCCAGGAACGATCCGAACGTATAGGCCATCGGATTGGTGAGGAAGAACACCGCCAGCAGCGGCAAGAGCGTATAGCGCGTCAGCGCGATACGGCCGGCGCCGCGCGCCAGACCATGCACGCGCTCTTCTCCGACCAGTTCGGTGACGGCGTAGAAGGCCGTCATCAGCACCACCAGCGTCGGAATGATGCCGGTGACGAAGCCGGCAAAAACCTCGCCGCCCTTCTGGAAGATACCGATGAAGTACTTGCCGATGGCGGTCAGCCAGCCGAGCTGCTCTTCCTGCTGCACGTCCTTCAGCTTTTCCTTGAACTGATCGACGGTGATCGGTCCGCTGTCCGCTTGCGCGAGGACAACGAGATGGTCCGAGGCATGCTCGACGGCGAGCTTGCCAGGCAATGCAGCATCCGAGACCATTGCACCTGCCACATGCAGATTATGCACGGCCATGTCGGCATGCTGCGCCAACAACGAAAATACAGACATTTCTCCTCCTTATGCCGCCCGCCGGTTGATCCCAGTCGGTGCGCGGCGTCCTCTAGGCCCTTGCTATGTTCAAGCCGGACAGACCCGGCTTCTTCCCCGGCTCCGACCGTGTTTTGTCGATCTGCTCGATCGCCCGCTTCACGGCCTCGGCCACACCGGATTCCCCCTCCCCCATGATTGCAGGGTTGGACCGGAGTCGATCGAGGGGAACGCCCTCGAACTCTTCATGTCTTTTGAATTTGGTGAAGACGGAACGGCCGCTCATCACCATCAGGCGGCGCACGACCAGATCGGGTGTCACCACGACGAGCGCGATGGTGCCCTTGGCCAATCGACCGCGAAAATTGCCGGCTCCGACGAAGCCATCCTTGTACTGGTCGGTGACGCCCCTGAAGACATCCGAATAGTGCCGCATTTGCAGCCAGACGCCGAGCGACTGCAGCGCCCACACGATAACCAGCAGAAGCAGTCCCCACTGCCAAATCGCCATTCGGTTCTCCTCCCGAAGCCTCAGTTGAACCGCACCTTGGACCGGCGCGTGACAACGGCAAAGTGAGAACATTTGTTTCCGAGAATGTCAATATGTATGATATTGGCCTCAGCTGTCGTCATCCACAGGGACACTGACAGATTTCGGCGGCGGCGCCATTGTGCTAGCCTGACCGGGAACAGGATACGAGGAACATGGATCTGCCCTTCAGGGACGAACTGGCCTTGATGCCCGACCTTCGCCATCGGTTGCGGCAGTTGCGCTGGTTCCGCGCCACCTTTCGCGGCAGCGCCAAGGTGGTCTCGGACACGTTCGGCGTGCGCTTCGAGATCGATGAGGCCAAGCTCACCAGGGCCTTTCTCGACTGGGTCGAGATCATGGAGGCGCAGAAGCGCTTCGCCGCGATCGACCGCGCCGACTTCATCGTCTTTGCCGCCGGCCTAGTGCTGCGCGAGCTGATCAAACAGGCGCCGGCCAGGGAAATCTCCGGCCTCACTCAGCTGATCGAGACGGAAACGAATGCCGGCACGCTGGAAATCGTCCGTTTCTGGCCGGAGGGTTTCCTCTACACCAACTACTGCGTCTCGGTAATTTCGGCGATCCACGAGCAGGAATTCGGCAGCGCACCGAACATCGACAAATGTGCCGACGATCTGCGCACATGGTGGTCCTATCGCGAGAACGTGACCGAGATGCCGGCCTATGCCGTGGCCTTCCTCGACCGCTTCCTGGGCGCCGAACCGAACTGGATCACGCCGGATCGCGCACAGTCCCGGCAAGCCATGCAAAGGGCTCTCGGATCCGCGCGAGCGAGCGATGCGCTGCGCCAGCTCTGACTGCGCGCCGGGTTTCGCACCCCAGACACGCAAACCGTCAAAAGCACCCGCGCTATTGAACATTTGACTTTTTGCCGATAGCGATGTGCGAAATTGACTCGTTGGAGAAGCGCGTGGCGCGAGCAAGGCCTATCATTTTCGATTGCGACGGCGTTCTTGTCGACAGCGAGCCGCTGGCCGCCCGGGCCTATGAGCGCGTCTATGAAAAGCACGGCATGCCCGGCGTCAACACCAGCATCATCGCCCAATGCATCGGCATGAAGCAGTCAGATATCATCGTCAAGATCAGGGATTTGACCGGCCACCAGTTTCCGGCGGCGGCGGATGGCGATATCTGGGCCGAGACCAAGGCGCTGTTCTCCGAAGAATTGAAGCCGACACCGGGGATCGCCGCGTTTCTGCAGACGCTTGCGGGCGACCGCTGCGTTGCCTCGTCCTCCTCCGTCGAGCGCATAAACCACAGCCTTGCCGTGACCGGACTGGCAGGGTTTTTCGGCGATGCGATCTACAGCTCCTCGATGGTCAAGAACGGTAAGCCGGCGCCGGACATCTTCCTGTTTGCGGCCGACAAGATGGGCGCTAACCCCGCTGACTGCATCGTCATCGAGGATTCGCCCTTCGGCATCCAGGGCGCGGCCGCTGCCGGCATGACGGCGATCGGTTACACAGGCGGCGGTCACACCTATCGCGAGCACGCCGCACGGCTGACATCGGCGGGTGCCGATTTCGTCTGCGCCGACTGGCATGAAGTCAGCCGGCAATTGGCCGGGCTCGGTGTGCCGGCCTAATTTAGCGGGTACTTGGTGAATCCACGGCTGGCCCATTCGCCAGGCGGGACCAATGACCCCACACGGAAGTTGAAGGATAGAACCCTCGTCGCATCGGGATCGACTTCACACCGGAAGTTTAGATTGTACCAGGTGTTTCTGGTACTGAAGGCCGCCTTAGCAGGATTGAGAACATTGCCTTTGTCCAGCGTAATGGTTGGCACCCATTTGACCGCATAGTCGGCACTTTGCAGTTCCTGGCTTAGAACATTGCCGCAAAGGGTGGCCACGCGCTGACCGCGCGGCACATTCTCCATGGAGCTTGTAGCGAACGCATTGCCGGTTGCTCCCTGCGAGTAAAGCTTTCTGACGCCCGGAAGGCCGGAATAGATCGGTGATCCTGCAACCTCATTGTTGGTGGGATTTGACCTTCCAGTATTTCCGATCGGCGCTTTGAAAGCTCTTGCGGGTTTGAACGTCATTGTCTTGGCAGGTTTGGGCTTTGCCTTCCCAGTTGAGGCCGGAGGCGCCGGCTTACCACCGGTCTCAGCCGCCAATGGCTTTGGCGTCACGACCGCTTGCTGTTCGGCGGGTTGGGGTGCGAGGCCCTGTTTGTCCGGCTGCTGTTTGTCAGTGTCCTCGGCCGCCTGCTTCTCCTCGTTTTGCGCAGGTTTGGCGTCAGGCGCGGCGACCGCCTGCTTTTCCTCGCCTTGGGCGGGCTTTTCTTCCGGCGCAACGGCGGCCGGCTTCTCGTCAGGCTTGCTGGGCTCTGCCCTTTGCTGTGGCGCTGCAGCCGGGGCGGGCTGGGTCGGCGCGGGTGTCGGTGCTACAGGCGGCTTCGCCGCCTCATCCTTGGCCGGCGACGGCGCGTTGGGCTTAGCGCTGCTTCCGTCGAGCGATTTCTCCGGCCCGGTATCTTTCTGGCTGTACTGGAAAACGCGCTTCAGAATCTGGTCGTCTGGCGGTTTCGGCGGTTCCGGAGGCGGCTTTTCAGCCTTCTTTTCAGGTGTCGGCTCCGGTGGCTTTGGAGCAGGTTTCGGCTTAGGCTTCTCGGGCGGCGGCACGATCGCGACATTGACGGGCTGTTCCAGCTGATCCGGCTGCTCGGGTCTCGGCAGGCCAAAGAACAAGAACGCTGCGATCAAGGCATGCAGGATCAGCGATGCGGCTAAGGCCCATCGCCAGCTGCGAAACCATTCTCGTATCTTGCCGTTCATTGCGCCCGATGTGGAATGAAATAACGGCGGCTTCAAGCATAGGCACGGGATTGACGCAATTTGACCGCTGACAGGTTGGTGATCTGCGGTCGCGCGGGCAATCGTCGCCAAAGCGCTGGTACGCTTTAAGCGGCTCCACGATTCCGACCTGAGATGAGCTAGCTTTGCTGCAGGGGATGAATTCCATCTAGCAACCGCTCGCCCAGCCGCGTTTCGCCAAACCAGTTCAGCCGATTGATACTTACGAAGCCGGCATCGATCGCCTCATTCTCGTCGCCGGGTTCACTTGCATGAGCCCGGCCGCGCGGGACGGTGATGACGGTACGATCGCCATCGCTCTGCACAATCTCGGCCTTGCGGCCAATCTTGTCACGACCGATGCGCGGCTGGCGGATTTCGGCCGGCAGCGTGGTCGGCAGGTTGATGCTGAGCCAATGGCCCTCCGTCGCCCAGTCGGCGCGCGATTGCCACAACGAGGCGATCAGCGCGCCAAGCCACTGGTCATCGGCATCGGTGAAATCAGGATTCTTCACACGCGAAAAGCCGATCGCCGGCACGCCCCAGAAGGTCGCTTCCCGTGCAATGCCAAGCGTGCCGGAATAGGCAAGGTCCTCGGCGACATTGCGCCCGTCATTGACACCCGACAGCACCAGGTCCGGTCTCCGCGCATCGGCAAACAGCCACGTCATCGCGCTGACCACGCAATCGGCGGGCGTGCCGGAACAGGAATACCAGCCCGGCCTCGCGCGCCGCATCGTCAACGGGTTGGCAATCGTCAGCGACGAGCCTGCAGCAGTGCGTTTGCTATCAGGCGCGACCACCCAGACATCCTCGCTCAACGCACTTGCGGCCTTGACGAGACGGGCGAGCCCCGGCGCTTCGATGCCGTCATCGTTGCAGATCAGAATTCTCATCGTCTTCTTGCCTCCGGCACCGTGATGCGCTGGCCGGTGCGGCATTGCGTGCGCAGCGGCGGGATGTGGCTTTTGAGATCGCCGAGAAGGTCCGGCGCGCAGGAATGGCCTAGCGCCACGGGACGCCCGGCCTTCTCCCAGATGTCGACATTGCCCGACAGCGTCGGATGGGTCGGCATGCGCACCCAGTCCGCGCGGCCAGCCTTGTGCAACAGATCGCCCGGGGAACTTGACGGCAGATGCCCGGTAAGCAGCACCGGAAAACCCGCCTGGTCGGCACGCGGCAAGAGGCGCGACGACGGGCCAGCCTCACCCATGCCATCATCCGCCAGCAACGGCATTGACGGCAGAGGATCGGCATCGGTCCAATCAGCTGCACCTTGCAGGCGGGCAAGCAAGAGCTTGGAAACACCCGGCAACAAGGCTGCGGTGGCGCCGATCTGCGCTTCCAGGGACGAACGCATGCCGGCATGGATGGCAAACGGCCCCGGCAAGGCGGCGATCAGCTCCAGCGACCGCCCCGAGAGCGGGGTCGGCAAAAGACATCCGTCTGAATGGCTCGCCACCCACTGCGAAATTTGGCGCGCGCGCGCCGTCCCCGGCACCGGATCGGCGCCATAGGAGGCATCGAGAACAAGCAGGTCGCAGTGCGGGATCGCGTCCATCACGAAGACATTGCTGTCCGGCACCACATCGGCCGAATAGGCAATGCGGCGCTCGCCGTCGTCGACGGCAAACCAGACGCCGCCCACGACGTGCCCCGACCGTCCAGTCCTGACGGCGAGATTGCCGCTCTTCAGCGTGTCGCCGGGCTCGAAAAGCTCGATGCGATCTACTGGAAAGGGAAACTGCCTGAGATCCCCGGGATCGGCATAACCGGCAAGCGTGGCCGGAGCCTCGTTGCGAGTCTCGGCCGTCATGAAAATCGGACCGGCATAGCCGCGCGACAACAGCCAGCTCAGCGCGCCGACATGATCCTCATGGGCATGCGAGACGAACAGCGCGTCAATGTCGGCGATCGACCCGTTCAGCGCCGGATAATAGTCCGCACCGGAGGCACCAACCTTGATGCCGATGTCGAGCAGGATGCGATCGTTGCCGCTGCTGACAGCAAGACTGGTGCGGCCCTTTTCGCCAAAGCCGCCGAGCAGGTCGAGCATCATCACGCTGCTGCCCCTGCAGCCGGGATGAGCCAGCCGGATCGTATCCGCAGACGCGCCTGGGCTCCGCTCTCCAGCACGACCGGGTCGGGCTGTTCGAAATGCAAGGTGAGGTCGGGATTGGTCGAAGGCGTGAATTCGATGCGCGCCGAGCCACCCTGATAGATCACCCGCTTGACCATGCCATCGAAGCCGGGGCCGTCCGGCGACACGTCGAGATCGGCCGACCGGCAGCAGATCTTTGCCCCGGTTCGCGGCCGCTCGCCTGGCCGGCAGCGGACAACCAGCTCAGCGCCGAGAACCCGGACCTTACAGCGGCCCGCCTGCTCCGCACTCAGTACGTCGGCGGGCAGCAAAATGCCTTGCGAAATGAAGGATGCGACCATTTCATTTGCCGGCTCATGATAGAGCTCACGCGGCGTCGCCAGCTGGGCAAGGCGCCCTCCATCCATCACCGCGATACGATCGGCCAGCGCCATCGCTTCGGCCTGATCATGGGTGATGTAGACGATGGTCGTGCCGGTGCGCTTGTGGAAGGACGCGAATTCGTCCTCCATCGAGGCCCTCAGATGCACGTCGAGATTGGCGAGCGGCTCATCGAACAGCACCAGCGAGGGCGCGGCGACAAGACAACGCGCTAGCGCCACGCGCTGGCGCTGGCCGCCGGAAAGATTAGCCGGCCTGCGGTCGCCCAGTGCTTGCAGATTGACCAGGGCGAGTGCGTCCTCAACCTTCTGGCGCGCGACCACCTTGTCCAGCTTCGCGACCTTCAGCGAATAGCCGATGTTCTCGGCCACAGTCATGTGCGGCCACAGCGCATAATTCTGGAAGACGATGCCGACGCGCCGCTTTTCCGGCGCGACGCTGCCGCCCTTGCCCGACACGACATCGCTGCCGATGCGGATTTCGCCTGACGTCACCTTCTCGAAACCGGCCACCAGCCGCAGCAACGTCGTCTTGCCGCAGCCGGAAGGCCCAAGCACTGCCAGGAACTCGCCATCGCCGACGTCGATCGAAACATCCTTCACCGCGTCGAAGTTGGCGAAGCTCTTGGTCACATTGTCCAGGCTCAATCGCGCCATGGCAGCACTCCGCTGGGAAGGTAGGGGGCAAGCAGATTGGTCACCAGCATCAGCACGAAGGTGACCGCTACGGTGATGACCGACATCGCCGCCGCGTAGTTGGAATCGCCGCCTTGTTCGAAGGAAAACATCACAACGCCGATCGTTTCCGACCCCGAAGACCACAGCAGCGCCGACACGGTGAGCTCGCTGAGCGCCGTCATGAAGATCAGCAGGCCGCCGGCGATCGCTGCCGGTGCCACCAAGGGAAAGATGATCGTGCGCATGCGCGTGAACAGTCCGGCGCCCGCCACTTGCGCTGCTTCCTCCAGCGCCCGGTCGATCTGGTGATAGCCGCTGATGGTCGGCCGCAGCGCCAGCACCAGGAAGCGGGCGAGATAGGCGTAGAGGATGATCCAGACGGTGTTGTAGAGCTGGATGCCGGTCAGCGGGATCGGCCGCAGGAACAGCAGCAGCGCGGCAATCGCCAGCACCACGCCGGGCAAGGCATAGGGCAGTTCGACCGACAAATTGAGCAGCCGTACCCAGCGCTGCTTGCCCCAGGCGATCAGATAGCCGATCGGCACTGCGACCAGGACCGCGAAGAAGGCCGCCGCGATCGACAGCCAGAAGCTGTTGAAGAAGGCACGGCTGGCCGCATCATGCTCGAACAGCACAAAGCGATAATTGTCGAGCGTCGCCGTCTTGGCGGTGAGCGCAATGCCGTAGCCCGGCACCAGCGATGTCAGCACCAGCCCGAACAGCGGCAGGACCAGCACCACCACGATCAGCAGCGACATGCCGGCCTGGACCACAGGCCGCCAGCGGCCCAGCTCGTAGGGTTCGGCCGCCAGCGAGGTGGAACTGATGCGATAGTCGCGGCGGCGGCTCATAACCTCCTGGGCGAGAATGCCCGCCATGGCGATGACGCCGATCAGCACCGACAGGAACGCGGTTTCGCCGAGCACGGCAGGACCGCCGCCGGCCAGCCGTTGATAGATCAAGGTTGGCAGCACGAGATAATTGGCGGGAATGCCGAGAAAGGCTGGAATGCCGAAATTGCCGACGCAGGAGACAAAGGCGAGTGCCGCCGCCGCCATAATCGATGGTGTCATCAGCGGCAGCACAATGGTGACCAACACGGTGAACCAGCCGGCGCCGCCGGCCCGCGCCGCTTCGACCAGTTCGCGCGGCAGTTTGCGCAGGCCGGCGCGCACCAGCAGGAAGACCAGCGGGCCATATTGCACGCCTAGCAGCAGGATGATGCCTGAGGTGGAGTAGAGCGGGTTTTTGGTACCGAGCGGCGGTGCCGCGCCGAAGAGCTTGAGGAACGGACTTGCCGGGCCGAACAATTGCAGCCAGGCCAGCGCCGTCACCTGCGGCGCGATCATCAATGGCATGACGTAGCAAAGCACCAGGGCGCTGCGGCGACGGATGTCGGTCAACGTGATGAGGACGGCCACCAGCGTTCCCGACAGCACCGCAAGCAGGGTACCGCCGACGCCGACGACCAGCGTGTGCCAGGTCGCGATCCAGGTCGCCGGGTTGGCGAGCCCGGCCTTTATCGCGACGGTCGACAGCGTGCCGCCGGGTGCCACGATCTCCTTGATGAGACGCAGCATCGGCAGCAGGGACAGCAGGACGATGACGATGGCTACCGCCGCCGTCAGGGCCATTTCCTGGCCCCGGCTTTCCCTGATCCGTGTTGACATGATTGCGTTTCCTGGGGTCGATCAGCCGATGCGATCAGGTTCGCCCGTTGGGGATGCCGCTTGAACGGCATCCCGCCGGGATTGTCGGCTCAGCCGCCGAACAGTTCCGAGAACTTCGCCTTGTCGGCGTCGGTCGTGGCAACGATTGCTTTGGTGTCGAACGGCATCACCTTGACCTTGACGCCTTCCGGCAGCCATTCGGGGCGGCCGACCGAGGCGCGCGCCGGCAGATAGCCCATCGACAGCGCAAGCTTCTGGCCGTCATCGGAAAGAATGAAGTCGACGAACTTCTTGGCGCCGTCGACATTCTTGGCTGTCTTCATGATGGCGACCGGTTCGGTCACCGCCGGCACGCCTTCGCTGGGGAACACGAACTCGACCGGCGAGCCCTTCTTCTTGGCGTTCATCGCCATGAAGTCGACCAGGATCCCATAAGGCTTCTCGCCTGATGCCACCGACTTCAGCACCGCACCGTTGCCGCGCACGCTGACGGTGTTGTTGGTCTTCAGCTTCTGGAAGAAATCCCAGCCATAATTGCTGTCGCCGACAAAGCCCGAAAGCAGGTAGGCCGCTGCACCCGAATAGAGCGGGCTTGGCATGACCAGGCCATCGGCATAGGCCGGCTTGGCGAGATCGGCCCAATGTTCCGGCTTCTCGGCGGCCGCTGTGTTGTAGACGATGCCGGTTGTGATCAGCTTGCTGCCGAAATAGGTCTTGTCGGCGTCGTAGGCATCAGCCTCGATGCCATCGAGCTTGGCCTCGGGATAAGGCAGCAGCCGGTCGTCCTTCTTCAGCAGCTCCATCGAGACCGCGTCGGCGATCAAAAGCACATCGGGCTGCGGGCTGCCGGCGGCGAATTCGGCCGCCATCTTGGTCAGGATGTCGCTCGTTCCCGAACGATAGATGGTCACGTCGATGCCGGGCTGCGCCTTCTTGAACGCATCCACGGTCTTGGCGGCGTCGGCTTCCGGCTGGGATGTGTAGAGCGTCAGTGTTTCGGCGCTTGCCACACCGGCAAACAAAGTTGCCGCGAGCGCTAGTTGGCTGGCCAGCAGCTTGATGATGTGCGTCTTCATGAGACCTCCTGTCTTGTCTGTGCATGACCGGTCCGGCCCTTGGCCAGATCCCCGTCTCTTCCTCCCTGCACGGCGCATATGACTGGTGGATGACACAGCGCGTGAAACCCACAAAATATGTTCATATGTACAATGTCAATTACAAATGAACAGGATTGTGCGATAATCGACACGCCGGAAATCCGGCATCAGTTGACATCCGGCGGCCGTTTCTCCGAAGAGAGCAACCTGGCCAGGCCATGGCTTATGAGGACGAGGACCGATGCCCACGGAAAAACCCAGACCGGCTCGACTGCCGATGGTCTCGTCGGACCTCAACGTCAAGACGGCATGGCTCTACTATGTTGAAGGCTTCACGCAGGAGCAGATCGCCGAAAAGCTCGATGTCTCCAGGGTGAAGGTCATGCGCACGCTGGCCGCCTGCACCGCCGACGGCATCGTCGTCACCATGATCAACGCGCCGACCGCCGCGCAGGTGGCTCTCGAGCGGGAACTGGAAAAGCGCTGGGGTCTCAACGCCGCCATCGTCATCCCGACGCCTTCGGCGCATGACCATCTGGAAAAGGCCATCGGCCATGCCGTCGCTGCCTATCTCGGCGAGCAGATGCAGGATGACATGACGCTGGCGATCGGCGGCGGCGCGACGCTGCATGCCAGCCTCGGCTTTCTTGCCCGCCGGCAACTGAAGCGCGCCTCGGTGGTGGCGCTCGTCGGCAGCCTGCCGCACTCGCAATGGATCAATCCTTCCATCGTTGCTGCCAAGGTCGCCGATGTGTTCGAGGTCGACAGCTACCAGATCACCGCGCCGGTGATGGTGGACGATTCCTCGTTACGCGATCTCCTCTGGGCGCAGCCAACCCTGCAGGATGTACGCCGACGCGCAGCCACTGCCGACATCGCGCTGCTGACGGTCGGCGACATGTCGCCCGATGCCACCATCTTCCGGCACGGTATCGTGCCGTCATCGCTGATCGCGCCGCTGAAAGCGAAGGGCGCGGTCGCCAACATGCTGTGCTATTTCGTCGACGCCGCCGGCGGGCTGGTCGATCACGAGGTCAACCGCCGCGTCATGGCAATCGAGCTCGATGTGGTCGGCCAGGTGCCCAATGTCGTGCTGGCCGCGGGCGGCAAGCGCAAGGTCGCGGCGATCCTCGCCGCGCTGAAAGCCGTCAGCACCAATGTGCTGATCACCGACAGCGATACGGCGACGGCGCTGCTGGCGAAGGGCGGCTGAGCCGGCTTTCGGTTTAAATAAGCCCGCGCTCGCGCAAAAAATCCTCGACGCCGACATGGGTCATGGATTCGAATTCGGCGATCGCTTCGGCCACCCGCCTGCGCTGCGCCGCCAGCAGCGTGAACACCTGCTTCATCTCGCCGGAAACGCCAAAACGGCTCCACCGCTCGGCGATGTGCATGGGCAGCCCGATGTCGGCACAGAACGCATCCAGGCTGTCATAGCCGAGGCTCGCAACAAGCTGCTTGGTCTCCTTCGCCGACATGCGTGGCTCAAAAGCGTGGTCGTGCAAGCGCTGCGCCACCAGCTTGATATCGGACGGCGACGCGCCCATGACCTTGCCGAACAGCGTTTTGACGTCAGATGGGTCGAATGCAGGCATTTTTGGCCTCCCTGGATCGCAATCCAGATGGAACATGGGTCAAGGGTCGGCGCCTGACAAGTCGTTTCTGATGTAAGCCGGCGCATCATCTGGCGCGCCGGTTCCGACAGGACCTAGACCAGCATGCCCATCGGGTTCTCGATCAGCCGCTTGAAGGCTACGAGCAGTTCGGCACCCAGCGCACCATCGACGGCGCGATGATCGGTCGACAGCGTCACCGACATCACGGTGGCTATTCTGATCTCGCCATTCTTGACCACCGCCCGCTCCTCGCCGGCACCGACCGCCAGGATCGTCGCATGCGGCGGGTTGATGACAGCGGCAAAGTCCTTGATGCCGAACATGCCGAGATTGGACACCGCGGTTGTACCGCCCTGATACTCTTCCGGCTTCAGCTTGCGGCTGCGGGCGCGGCTGGCCAGATCCTTCATCTCGTTGGAGATGGTGGACAGCGTCTTTTCGTCGGCNCCGCCCTGATACTCTTCCGGCTTCAGCTTGCGGCTGCGGGCGCGGCTGGCCAGATCCTTCATCTCGTTGGAGATGGTGGACAGCGTCTTTTCGTCGGCCTTGCGGATGATCGGCGTGATCAGGCCGCCGGGGATCGACACGGCGACGCCGACATCGGCATGCTTGTGCTTGACCATGGCGCTTTCGGTCCATGAGGCATTGGCATCCGGCACCGCCTTCAGCGCCAGCGCCATCGCCTTGATGACCATGTCGTTGACCGACAGCTTGTAGGCGGGTGCGTCGCCCTTATCGGTGTTCTTCACCGGGGCTGCCGCATTGATCTGCGTACGCAACGCCAGCAGCGCATCGAGTTCGCAGTCGAGCGTCAGGTAGAAATGCGGGATGGTGGTCTTGGCCTCGACCAGACGGCGCGCGATGGTCTTGCGCATGTTGTCATGCGGGACGAGGTCGTAGGAGCCATCCTCGAACANGCGTCGCCCTTATCGGTCTTCTTCACTGGGGCTGCCGCATTGATCTGCGTACGCAACGCCAGCAGCGCATCGAGTTCGCAGTCGAGCGTCAGGTAGAAATGCGGGATGGTGGTCTTGGCCTCGACCAGACGGCGCGCGATGGTCTTGCGCATGTTGTCATGCGGGACGAGGTCGTAGGAGCCATCCTCGAACAAGCGCAGGACGTCCCCCTCCCCCTTGAGGGGAGGATGGCCGGCCAAGGGCCGGTCGGCTGGGGTCGTCTCGGCAGTGCTCGACGCTAGGGCGGTGCTGGACTGGGCGGTGCCTTCTGAGGCGACCCCCTCCGTCCGCTTCGCGGACACCTCCCCCTCGAGGGGGGAGGAAAGTGCCGCGTCGATATCGGCTTTTACAACGCGGCCGTACGGGCCTGTGCCGGATATGCCGGAAAGGTTCAGGCCTGCTTCTCGAGCCAAGCGACGAGCCAAAGGTGTCGCGCGGGTTCTCCCCTCCCCCTCGAGCGGAAGGGGGCGGGCCGCAGGCCGGTCGGGTGGGGTCGGTTCGACCGGATGCGGCTCAAGGGAGGTGCCTCCTGAGGCGACCCCCTCTGTCGACTTCATCGACATCTCCCCCTCAAGGGGGGAGATTGGCGCATAGCTTTCATCCTCGGCATAAATCCACGCCACAGCCGCGCCAACGGGGATATCGACCCCCTCCTTGCCGGTGACGTCGCGCAGGACGCCGCTGGCCGGCGCGTCGATCTCCATCGCCGCCTTGTCGGTTTCGATCTCGAACAGCACATCGCCCTTCTTGACCCTGGCACCTTCCTCGGCAAACCAGCGCGAGATCTGTCCGGTCGCCATGTCCATGTCGACCTTGGGAAGAATGACTTCAGTCGGCATGGGTCAGCGAGCCCCTCTCACGAGGTCGCGCGCGGCGGTGATGATGTCGGGAATTTGCGGCACCGTCGCTTTCTCGAGTTCCGGATTGTAGGGGATCGGCGTTTCGGCGCCGCCCAGCCGCACAATCGGCGCATCGAGATAGTCGAACGCTTCGCTCTCGGCGATCATGGCGCTGACTTCGGCGCCGATGCCCAGCGTCTTGACCGCTTCGTAGACGCACATCAGCCGCGACGTTTTCTTGACGCTGTCGATGACGGTCTGCTTGTCCATCGGCCGGATAGTCCGGAGATCGACGACTTCGACGTCGATGCCTTCGGCCTCGAGAACGACAGCGGCGTCGAGCGCCTTCTGCACCATGATCGAGGTGGCGACGACGGTGAGATCCCGGCCCTCGCGGCGAATATCTGCCTTGCCGATCGGCACGGTGTAATAGCCTTCGGGCACCGGGCCCTTCATCTTGTAGAGCAACTTGTGCTCGAAGATCATCACCGGATCGGGATCGGCGACCGCCGCCAACAGCATGCCCTTGGCATCATAGGGCGTCGCCGGCTGGATGACTTTCAGACCCGGCACATGGCCGAGCCAGGCCTCGAGACTCTGGCTGTGCTGGGCCGCCGCACCCGTGCCGGAACCGGCGGGAAAGCGCATCACCACGGGAACCGAAACCTCGCCGCCCAGCATGAAGCGTATCTTGGCCGCCTGGTTGACGATCTGCTCCATCGCGAGCGTGGCGAAATCGGAAAACTGGAATTCGAAGATCGGCCGCATGCCGGTGAGCGCGGCGCCGACGGCGACACCGGCCCCGCCCAGTTCGGAAATGGGCGTGTCGATTACACGCTCGGTGCCGAAGCGCTCGACCAGATCGCCGGTCACCTGGAAAGCGCCGCCATAGACGCCGATATCCTCACCCATCAGAAAGACGCGCTCGTCCATGTCCATGGCGATCGCCATGGCTTCCTGGATCGCCTGGGCGTAGCTCAGTTCACGCACCATCGCGTCCATCACGCCTGCTCCGTATAGACATAGTTGCCGGTGTCGCGAACGTCAGGCGACGGGCTCGCCTTGGCGAACTCGATGCCGTCGGCGATCTCTTGCGCCACCGCGTCGCGAATGGCCTCGATGCCCTTGTTGTCGATGAAGCCGAATTCCCTGAGCTCGCTTTCGAACAGGGTGATCGGGTCGCGATTCGACATCCAGTCCTCGATCTCCTCCTTGGTGCGATAGCGGTTGCGGTCGCTCTTGGAATGGCCGCGATGGCGATAGGTCTTGGATTCGATCAGCGTCGGCCCCTCGCCCGCGCGGGCCCGGGCAACAGCTTGGTGCGAAGCCTCGGCGACCTCGGAGAAGATGTTGCCGTTGACGATGACGCCCGGCATCGAATAGGCGGCGGCGCGCTCGGCAATGTTCTTGACGGCGGTCGAGCGGGCCGTCGATGTCGACATGCCGTAGCCATTGTTCTCGCAGACGAAGATCACCGGCAGCTTCCAGATCGCGGCCATGTTCAGCGCCTCATGGAAGGCGCCTTCATTGTTGGCGCCATCGCCGAAGAAGGAGACCACGACCTTGCCGGTCTTCATCATCTTGGCGGACAATGCCGCCCCGACGGCGATCGGGATGCCGCCGCCGACGATGCCGTTGGCGCCGAGATTGCCCTTGCCGACATCGGCGATGTGCATCGAGCCGCCACGGCCCTTGCAGTAGCCGGTGGTCTTGCCGAAGAACTCGGCGAACATGCGCTTAACCTCGGCGCCCTTGGCGATGCAGTGGCCATGGCCGCGATGCGTCGAGGTGATCTGGTCATCCTGGGCGAGCGGCATGCAGATGCCCATGGCGCTGGCCTCCTGGCCGATCGACAGGTGCATGGTGCCGTGGATGAGGCCGCGCGTGTAGCACTCCTCCGCACCCTCTTCGAAGCGGCGGATGAGGTACATCTTGTAGAGCACCTCCCTGAGCTGCGCTGCGCTGTACTGGCGGTAGACGAAGGGCAGATTGGCGCGACTATCAGTGACGGCTTTGCTGGCTCTGGTCATGATCACGCTCCCACGGACCCGTAGACGAGCTTGTCCTGGCGCGCGCGCAGTTCGGCGATCTTGGAGCCCGCCGCGGGAGCGGCATTCGCATAGGTGATGAGCTCGCCCTTCCTGATCGGCGCGGTGACCGAGCCGCCCTGCAGCAGGCCGCAGGGAATGGCCTTGGCGGCGCGCGCCTCCGGCGTCGTCATGATCCAGGCGCGGTAGCAATATTCGCCGATCGCATCCAGCTTCTCGCCCGGCTTCATGTCCTTCTTGGCCACCGCGCAGACCTCGGCCACCGGTTTGGCCAGCGGCACCATGTCGGCCTTGCCGTAGAGCACCACGCGGGCGCAGGTCAGCGGCACTTCGAGCGAGGTCAGGTGATAGGGACGGTGGAAGGTGAAGTACGGGCCCTTGCCCATCTTGAGATCTTCCATGCGCTCCGAGATACGCGGATGCGACATGTCGGCGACGACGAAGACGCCGGGCGCGACACCCTTGCCGATCGAATAGTCGACGACGCCGACCTTCGACAGCACGCCGCCATCCCTCTGCGGTACTAGTACCTTGGACAATTCGCCAAGCGTCGCCGACGGGCCGTGCATGCCGGCCTTGTCGGGAACCAGCCCGGTGGCATTGGCGATCGCCGCCATCTCGACCATGGTCTTCGAGCCGTCAACGAATTCGACCAGCATGCGCACATTCATGTGCCGGCGCTTGGCTTCCTCCTCATAGTCGGGGGGAATGGCGTCGATGTTGAGCGGATTGTTCTTTCCCTTGCCAGCTGCAACGATCGGATGACCCATCGCCGAAACGAACTCGATCAGCTCCATGCAGGAAGATGGCTCATCGCCGGCGCCCAGCGAATAGGTAACGCCGAGGCGGTCTGCCTCGCTTTTCAGATAGGCGCCGATGGTGACATCGGCCTCGACATTCATCATCACCAGATGCTTGCCATGTTCCATGGCGCGCAGCCCGATCTCGGCGCCGACGGCGGGAACCCCGGTGGCATCGATAACGACGTCGATCAGATCATTGTTGATGACAAGGCTGGCATCGTTGGTGACCGCCACCTTGCCGGCCTCCATCGCCGCGGTCATCGCCGAATCGTTCGAGACTTCGCGCGCATGCCCGGTTTCCTGGAAGGCTATATCCACCGCCTTGCTCGCCGCGGGCAGGTTCAGTTCGGAAATGGCGCCGATCTCGATGCCCGACATATGGGCGACGCGGGTGACGATGTCGGTTCCCATCTCGCCGGAGCCGATCAGGCCGATGCGGATAGGCTTGCCCGATTTGGCGCGTTCCTGAAGATCGCGGGCAAGACCCGTCAACGAAACATTGGAAGCCATACCGCTTATTCCTCCCACATTGCAGGCTTGTTCAATTGCCTGACGGGTATTGAACATATGTATTTCTGTCAAGACTAATGTCCAAATCGATACTCTTTTAGGGCACTTTCCCGGGAGCGAAAAGGAGAGAGGGAAGGCCTGATATCGCGCAGTCAAACGGTTCACAGCAGGCCCGGATGACCCCATAAGAATCAGATGTCGCCCCTTCTTCCGGCAAAAGGAAGCCGGGGCTTGTTCGCTGGACTGTGTGTGCGTAAAAGGCGCATAGAGGCATCGGTTGGGGGCTTTCCGATGAACGTTCAACAATGGGTGCGGCCTGCCGCGCTGCCGGGCGATGGCCCGGCGCATGCGATCGCCGGCATTTTCGCCGCGGAACTGCAGATATCGGCGGTTCAGCTCGACGACAACTTCTTCGATCTCGGCGGCGACTCGCTGACGGCCGAGACTTTGGTGCTGGCCGTGCAGAAGCGGTTCGGCGTCAAGTTGCAGACCTCCGCCCTGCTCGGGGCGCAGACGCCGCGTGAGTTCGGCCGGCTGATTGCATCGCTGGTGCCGGTCCATCCTGCCGGTCAGTTGATCGTGCCGGTGGCGGGCAATGTCGGCCATGAGCCGATCGCCATGATCCACGGCATTTCCGGCTCGGCCCTGTTCGCCAATCGCTTCGGCAAGCGACTGAAGCAGAAATACGCTGTCATGGCCGTGCGCGGCATGGGGCTCGAGCCCGGCGAGACGCCCTATTCCAGCATGGCCGAATTCAGCTCCAACTATTTTGAAGCGCTCACTTCGGTGACCGGCCAGCATCCCGACATCATCGGCGGCATATGCGCGGGCGGCCTGCTGGCGATCGAGGTCGGCCGGCTGAGCCATGAAGCGACCGGCAAGCGGCCGGCGCTTGTTCTCATCGATCCGCCCTCGCCCGGCTCCGCCTGGCTGAAACCGATGCCGGACGATCGCATGACCGAGAGCAGGCGTCGCCAGATCGCCCGCAAGGTGATCTACTGGCGCCTGTTGCGCGATGGGCTCAGCGCGGTCGGCCTAGGACAGTCACGCCTTGGGCGACACCTGCGCAAGAAGGCGTTCAAGAGCGCGCTCTTGCAGGCAGCGGCCGGTTTCGTGCCCTCGTCCTATCCCTGCGACATCCTCATTCTCGCCAGTTCCGAATGGGGCGCCACGACAGTGGAGCAATACAGGGACTGGGCATCCGACATGGCCACCATGAAAACCGTCGTCATGCCGGGCGCGCATGACAAGTTCCGTGCGGCCAACATGGATGCGATCGACGCGGAGATCATCGCTTTCCTCGCCGCAAGAGACACGGCAGCGCGCGACGTTCAGCACCGGCAATGAGTTTTGGCCGAGACATACTGGAGGCCTTCGCCGCCCATGGCGACCGCGTGGCAATAGTCAGCGGCCGTCAGCAGATAACATACGGCCAATGCCTGGCGCAGATCGGCCATCTCGCCACCAATTTCAGGACATCGGGGCTGCGGCCTGGCGACCGCGTCGGCCTCTCCATGATCGATAACATCGACGTCGTGCTCTCGATCCTCGCCTGCTGGAAGATCGGCGCCACGCCGGCCGTGATCGATTTCCGGGCGCCAAGAATTCAGCGTGCGCGCTACGCCCACGACTTCGGACTCGCCCTGATTTTCGAGAGCCGCAGCCCGCCCGGGGACGACTCCTATCCGAATGCCATTTTCCAGACCGACTGGAAGGCCACCTCGGCGCCCGTCGATCCGATCGATGCCGACGATGGCGAAGTACATCCGGCCTTCCTGATGTTTTCGTCCGGCACCACCGGCGATCCCAAGGCCTATATCCAGTCTCATGGGGCGCTCGGACGTCGGGTCGCGGCACGCCGGAGCACGCTCGAAGGAACTGCAAAGCGCCTGCTGACGCCCATGGCACTGTCCTATTCGGCAACACGCCACCAAATGTTGGGATACCTGTTCTATGGCGGCACGGTCAGCTTGTTCCCGCCGCTGTTCACGCCATCCGAGCTGATTGAGGCCCTTTTGTCGTTCAAGGCCAGCGCAACCGCCTTGCCGCCGCCTGTGATTTCACGGCTGGTGCGCGAAGTGGGCGAGCGATCGACCCGCATTTTGCCGGATCTCGACGTGCTTTTCAGCATCGGCGGACCGGCACGGGCGGAAGACAAGATTGCCGCTTACCGGAACCTGTCTCCCGGCTATCAGATCGGCTACGCCACGAGCCTTACCGGCAACATCACGACTTTGAAGGGGTCTGACGTTCTGGCCAAGCCCGAGACCACCGGCAAGCCATTCGCCAGCGTGCGCATCGATGTGCTGGGGCCGAACGGAGAATTGCTCGGCAAGGGCGAGCCCGGACGGATCAAGGCCTGGACCTCCACCATGGTTTCGGCGGCGCTGCTGCCGGGCAACCGATTGTTCGTCGACCCGGACGTCATGGGCCCGGACTGGGGTATTCCGGGCGACATCGGCTTTGTCGACGACGATGGTTTCCTGACGATCGTCGACCGCGAGTCCGACATGATCGTGCGTGGCGGCGTCAACGTCGCGCCGCAGGAATTGGAGAAGCTGTTACGGGGCCATCCCAAGATTCGAGACGTCGCCGTCGCCGGTTTTCCCGACGACACGATGGGACAGGAGATTGCCGCCTTCATCGTAGCCGAGCATGGCACTGTCGAGGAATTCCGGGCATTCCTGCGCGCCAACGTCGCGCCGGACCGGCGGCCGCGTGAGATCAGGCTGGTGGCGTCGCTGCCCTACAGCGACAACGGCAAGCTGTTGCGCCGCCGCCTTGTCGAGACGCTCTCGACCAAGATCTAAAAGAGGTCCGGGATCTTCGCCAGCCATGGTGTCGGCCAGGGCTGCGACACAAGGATGTCGAACACGGCAAAGACGATGCATGTCGTGCCCGCGGCAACCAGGATGGGCGAGCGCGGCGAGATCGAGCCGAGCCCAAAGATCGCGCCCGCCACGAAGATGAATGTGGCTGCCAGATGTCCGATCGAGAGAATGAGCACCGCAAGCGCCAGGCAAAGCCCGATCACGGCAAGATTGCCTTTCATGGCGCCATCGCCGGAGGGCGCCCATTCACCGCTGGTGGTGGCCGGTGCGAAGGGCGCCTGGCCGTCTCGCGTCTGCCGCAGCAGCCGCAGCGCCGTCTGTACGGATATTGCCAGCGACAAGAGCGCCAGCAGGCCAGCCGTGATCATCGGGAAGATGCCGGCTTCGAACGGAAACCATGCCGCAGCGCTGACAAAGGCCGCCAGGGCAAGCAGGGTCATCACGCTGCTGGCGATCAGGTCGGGCAATGGCGGCGGCAGCGCCCCGGTGCTGTTTCGCGTCTTGACCCAGGATACCGATTGCCGGATCACGCCGGCGACGGAAAGGCCGAGCAGGACCAGCACCAATGGCTGCTTCAGCCATGACCAGCCCGATATCTGGTAGGCGAGGAAAAAGTAGTTTTCCAGGCTCGGCCCGAGCACGAAACCCAGCGAGAAGGCAGAGCGCGGCCAGTTGAGCTCCTTCATCGCCATGCCGATGATGCCGATCAGGATAAGCAGCACGAAATCGAGCGCGCTCATATTGGTCTGGAAGGCACCGACGACGATGAAAGTGACGACCAGGGGCACCAGCACGGCCGCGGAGACGCGTGCGATACGCGCCAGCGGCCTGGTCAGGAACAGACAGGTGACGGCGCCGATGATGTTGGCGACGGCGATGCTGAACACCATCGACATGGTGACCGCAGCGTTCTTGCCCAGCATGTCGGGCCCCGGAACCAGGCCGTGCACGACAAAGGCGCCGAGCAGGATGCTCATCGAGGCCGATCCGGGCACGCCGAAGGCGATGGTCGGGATCAGCGAGCCGCCTTCCTTGGCGTTGTTGGCGGCTTCCGGCGCGATGACGCCGCGCACATTGCCCTCGCCGAATTTCGGTCCAGGTCCCGGCCGCCGCGCGGCATGGCCATAGGCGATCCAGTCCAGCACGGCGATGCCGACCCCCGGAACCGCGCCCAGCAGGGAACCGATGGCGCTGCAGCGCAAGACCAGCGGCCACTCCCGCAGCGTATCCATCATGCCTTGCCGCATGCCGGAATAGGTCGGGATTGCCGAGTCGCCCTGGATTGAGCCTCGCATCAGCAGCGAAGCGAGTTCGGGCAGGCCGAACAGGCCCAGGAACACCACAACGATGGGCAGGCCGTTCCACAGATAGATCTGGCCAAAGGTCCAGCGGTCGGCGCCGGCAATGTGATCGAGGCCGACGAAGGACGCCAGCATGCCGAGCATCGCCGCCGCGAGCCCCTTCAGCGGCTGGCTGCCGGCGAGCAGCGCGACGATGGACAGGCCAAAGGCGCAGATGGCGAAGAAATCGGGCGTCCTCAGGTAGAGAACCACCGGCCGCATGATCGGAATGGCCGCGGCAAGCACCAGCGCGCCAAAGACACCGCCGATCATCGAGGCCGAGTAGGAAGCGCCGAACGCCCGCGCCGCCTCGCCTTTCTTGGCCATGGCATGGCCGTCGAGCACCGTCGCGGCGGCGCCGACCGAGCCCGGAACACCGAACAGGATCGCCGGTATCGTGTCCGATGTGGTGTTGACCGAGCCCATGCCGAGCAGCAGCGCGAAAGCCGCGTAGGCATCCATGTTGTAGGTCATCGGGATGAGCAGGGCCATGCCGAACAGGCCGCCAATGCCCGGCACCGCGCCGACGATGAGGCCGGCGAAGACGCCGGCCATCAGCATCAGCAAACGAAAGGGCTGCGCCATCTCGACGATGGCCGTGAGGATCAGATCCAAACCGAAGTTCCTGTCAGACGCCTACTTCACGAGATTCCTGGCCGCCTCGAACACTGTCGGATCGGCCTTGAGCTTGCGGGCGACCAGTGCCGTGATTTCCTCGCCCGTTGTGATCTTGATGGACAGGTCGCCGAGCTTGGCGGCATCGGCGAGAAAATCCGGATCCCTGCTCATGTCGACATAGGCCTTGCGCAAGGCATCGAGCGTCTCCTTCGGCGTTCCGGGCGGCGCGATCAGCGGCAGGTGAAACTCTCGCGAAGATTCGATCAACTGCGCCGCCTGGCGGATCACCGGATCCTTGATCTGGTCGGAAAAGCGCGGCAGCGTCGGCGCCTGCGGGATGGTGCCGGGCCCGAACGTCCCGATGACATTGAACTCGTCGAGCTTGTCGGCAACATTGTGGTAGGCAAGCGCGCACAGGCCCGCGAGCTCGCCACGCTGGCTTGCGACGATGATGTCGGCGGCCCCTTCAAGGACGCGCAATGCGCGAAAGATCGTAGCCACCGTATAAACCCCGCATAAAACCCGCAGCCGTTCTAACCCATGACCTCGGAAATCGGAATCGGTTTTCAGCAGGGGTGATGGTGTATCCGAATGCCGTCGCAGGAAGACTGGACAGCACCATGGAATGAGCGAGCGACGAAAACGCCGGGCAAAGCCCTATTCTATGAGATCTCTGGCGGCCTCGAAGACTACCGGGTCCGATTTGAGGTGCTGCGCGATAATTCGGCTGATCTCTTCGCCACTGGTAACCTTCACCTTGGTTTCGCCCATCCTGTTGGCGTCAGCCAGGAATTCCGGATCCCTGGCCATCTCCAGATAGGCTTTGCGCAGAGCATCGACCGTCTCACCGGGTGTTCCCGGCGGCACCACTAGCGGGTGATGGAAATGCAAGCTCGATTCGATAAGGCTGACGGCCTGTCGAATCGTCGGGTCCTTTATCTTCTCGGAAAAACTCTCCAGCTTTTCTCCACTCGCGATGGTGCCTTCTCCGAATGTCCCGATGATGTTGATCGTATCGCGATTGACGGTGAGGACATAACTTGAAACGCCGCACAAGCCGGCGATTTCACCACGCTGCATGGCCAATTGAATGTCCGCCGTGCCTTCGAAGCCGGTCACGATGTTGAACTTCGCCTTCAACCCGTTCTTGACCAGGGCCGGATAGATGTAGGTCGAACTGCTCCGGCCCGATGCCCCGATCAGGAAATCGGACCGCAGGAACTTCTCCATCGTGTCGATGCCGGAGCTCTTGGTCGTCATGCAATAGGCCGGATCGTCGATGAGCGAGCCGATCCACTGCAGGGCGAGCGGATCGAAATTCGCGTTCTTCGGATCTAGGATAGGGGCATAGGCCATAGCCTCGCCGATCGAGGCGAGAACGCTGCCATCGGCGGGCTCGCTGCCCACCATCATCTTTACGAGTTTGAGGCTTCCGCCCCCCGGCACATTCTGAACCACGATGTTCGGATTACCGGGCAGAAATTGGCCAAGGTGGCGTGCGATCAGCCGCGACGTCTGGTCATAGCCCCCGCCAGCACCGTAACCGACGTTGATCGTGATTGTCTTAAATTCAACCGCGTGCGCCGGCGTGCACAGCGCGAAGGCGAGGCCGGCAACGAGGAAGGAAAGGACGCGGAAAGCACCAAAGACCGTAGCGAACATATAGACCCCGTACAAAACCCGAAAATCGTTCTAGCCTATGGCTCCGGAAATCGGAATTGATTTTCGGCGGGGGACGGTACGGGTATCAGATAATTGTCGAGGTCGATTGCGGCGCGGGATGAGCGATCGACGGCAGCGGTCACCCACGACAAGTCGTGCCCACAGCATTACCTAGCCGGTGCTGCCGACAACGATAGCGCTACCCGGCCGCGCGGCGGGAAAGTCGTGGAAGTGGACGACCACCCCGTCAGCGTCGATCAGGATCACGGCATACGCGGGAGGCTCGTGGCCAAGGCTCCAGCTGTCCGAAAAATCGAGCGCGGTCTGATGATTGGTGCTGCGCAGCGTGCTCACCGGAATACCGCGCCAGCTGCCGGCGATCAGCCGATGGACATGCCCAGCGAAGATATGACGGACATTGCCGTGGCGCAGTAGGACATCGTGCAACGCATTGGCGTCGGTGAGCATGACACGGTCAAGCTCGGGGATATGAATCCTGAACGGCGGATGATGCATGAACAGGAAGACCGGCCGGTCGCGCGCCTCTTCCAGTCTCTCGCCTAGCCAACGCAGGCGCGCCTCGCACAGCCTGCCCTCGACATGGCCGCTGTCCAGTGTGTCAAGCAGGACCAGGCGGCCCTCGCTTCTGTCGACGACGCTTTGGACGAAACCGTTTTCCGCAACCGCTTCCGGGAACATCTCGACAAACAGCATCCGGTCGTCATGGTTGCCGAGCATCAGCCGGCAGGGCGGAACCAACCCTGCCAGCCGCCGTCCATCGGCAAGGTCGTGTCGGTGATCTGATTGGCGGAGTCCGAGCACAGGAACAGCGTCAGCGCGGCAAGCTCGTCGACGGTGACGAATTCCTTGGTCGGCTGGGCGGCGAGCAGCACATCATGCTTGACCTGTTCCTCGGTCATGCCGCGCGTCTTCATCGTGTCCGGGATCTGCCTTTCGACCAGCGGCGTCCAGACGTAACCCGGCGCGATGGCGTTGACGGTGACGCCGTCGATCGCTGCTTCCAGCGCCACCGTCTTGGTCAGTCCTGAGCCGAGATTCCACAGGATCGCCGCGACGAGCAGCGCGAACACTATGGCAAAGCCGGAGGACAAGCCGACCTGCAGGATCAGTTCCACCGGCAGCAGCGACAGGATGCCGAAGGCGACCGCGCCGCTGGAAGTGAGAACCCCGAGGAAATTGAAGGCGCCCGACCACATTACGGCGAATTCGGCCGGCATGGAGCGTGTGTAGATGACCGTCGCCACCGCGTTGGCGGTGTCATGGAAGCCGTTGATGAACTCGAAGCCGAGCGCGATCAGCAAAGCGATGCCGAGCAGGATCCACGGCACGGTCTTGGCCACCGCCTGATCCTGGATGAGCGCATAGCCGACATAGAAAATGCCGACGAGCACCAGCACGCCGACGGCCGGCAGGAACCACTTCGCGCCACCCCATTAATCCAGCGGATGATCCGGTCTCGGAATACCCGCCTCGCTATAAACTATATCCACCATGTCCCACTCCTATTGCATGGCAGCAAAGAACCGGGATGGACGCTATGTACGCACAATGAACCCTGTGGGACGATGACGAACACAATGTCCGCGGATATTTCAGGCGAAAAGCCTGGCGACCGACGCCGTCACGCGTCGCTGGATTGCGTCTCCAGGATCGCCGAAACAGGGCCGCGCGCGTCACCGAAACGCACGCGGCCCGGCTAGGATATCAGCGCGCCGGCGGCGCGTACATCAGGCCGCCGGCGTTCCACAGCGCATTGATGCCGCGCGCTATCTTCAGCTGGCTGGACTGACCGAGATTGCGCTCGAACATCTCGCCGTAATTGCCAACCTTGGCGACGATGTTGTAGGCGAAGGTAGGCTCGAGCCCAAGCTGCTGGCCATTGTCACCGTCGACGCCGAGGAAGCGGCGGATCGTCGGATTCTGTGACTTCAGCGAGGCTTCCGCATTGGCCCGGGTGATGCCTTCCTCTTCCGCCTCGATCAGCGAGAACAGTGTCCAGCGCACAATGTCGAACCACTTGTCGTCGCCCTTGCGAACGGCCGGGCCGAGCGGTTCCTTCGAAATGATCTCGGGCAGCACTGTGAAGGCGGCGGGGTCGGTCAGCTTCAGGCGCTGCGCATAGAGCGCCGATGCGTCCGTGGTGTAGACATCGCAGCGGCCGCTATCGAATGCCTTGATGATGCTGTCGGCGGAATCGATGACCACCGCCTCGTACTTCATCTTGTTGGCGCTGAAATAGTCGGCGACATTCTGCTCTGTGGTCGTGCCCTGCTCCGCGCAGACCGTCGCGCCGGTGAGCTTGAGCGCGCTGTCGACACCGAGGTCCTTGCGCACCATGAAGCCCTGGCCGTCATAATAGGCGGCGCCGGCGAAGTGGATGCCCATGCCCGTGTCACGCGACAGCGTCCACGTCGACTGCCGCGACAGAATATCGACGGTACCCGCTTGCAGGGCGGTGAAGCGTTCCTTGGTCGACAGCGCCACATAGCTCACCTTGTCGGGGTCGCCGAAAACGGCGGCCGAGACAGCGCGGCAGAAATCGATGTCGAAACCACCCCATTTCCCTTGGTCGTCGGGTGACGAAAAACCGGCGACGCCCTGGCTGACGCCGCACAGGATCGAACCCCTCTGCTTGACGATGTCGAACGTATCCGCCCGCGCCGGCATCGTGACCGATGCAAGCAAGAGCGCGGTGATGACTGCATGTCTCATGATCTGTTTCCTCCCTTGATGAGGCAAAGCCTCTCCTGCCGCCGGCACGTGGAGCGCCGGAAGTTCGTGAAAATCGCTGTCCCTAAAACTCTGTCCGCGCGCCGCCTGGGCGTGCGGATCCGCCCTACGTCCCTTCCGCCAGAACCGCCGCCAGCGTCTCATCGAGAACGCCGACCAGATGATCGGCGTTGGCCCGGCTGAAGATCATCGGCGGGCGCATCTTCAGCACGTTGTCGTGCGGCCCTTCGGTGCCGATCAGCACGCCGCGTGCCCTGACCCCGTCATTGACGTGGCGCGCTAGGGCGGTCGCCGGCGCCTTGCTTTTGCGGTCCTCGACCAGTTCGATACCGAGGAAGAGCCCTTGGCCGCGCACGTCGCCGATGATGTCGTAGCGGGACTGCAAGGCCTTGAACCTGGCTATAAGATAGTCGCCGATCTCCAGCGCATTGCGCCTGAGGCCGTCGCGCTCGATGACGTCGAGCACCGCAAGCCCGGCCGCACAGGACACCGGATTGCCACCGAAAGTGTTGAAATATTCCATGCCGTTGTTGAACGAGGCGGCGATCTCGGTGGTCGTCACCAAGGCCGCCATCGGATGGCCGTTGCCGATCGGCTTGCCCATGGTGACGATGTCGGGCGTCACCCCTTGCGTCTCGAAAGCCCACCAATGGCTGCCGACGCGGCCGAAGCCGACCTGCACCTCGTCGGCCGCACAAATGCCGCCGGCGGCCCGCACCATCGCATAGACTTCCGTGAGATAGCCGTCCGGCAGGAACACCTGGCCGGCGACGCTGGGGATAGATTCCGCCAGGAACAGGCCAGGCGCCCGGCCTTGTCTCGCCATATCAGCGATCTGCTCGGCGACACTCTCGGCAAAGCGTTTTGCTTGCTCCGCCAGCGGCCATTCGGCCGGGGCATGGTAGCTGTCGGGGATGATCGCCTCGAACACATGCGGCGGGCGCCCCTTGCCGCCCTTGCGCTTGTATTTGTAAGGGCTGAGTTCGATCAGTTCCTGCGTCGTGCCGTGATATCCCCAGTCGAGCACGATCGCCTCGCTGCGGCCGGTATGGGCTCGCGCCATGCGCAGCATCAGGCTGTTGGCCTCGCTGCCCGAACAGGCGAAGGACGCCACCGACAGGCCTGCGGGCAAGGTCGCCGTCAGCCGTTCCGCATAAGTGACGATGGCGTCGTGCAGATAGCGTGTGTTGGTGTTGAGTTTCGCCGCCTGCCTGGCGATCGCTTCGACCACATCGGGATGGGCATGACCGAGGTGGCAGACATTGTTGAAGCAATCGAGATAGGCGCGCCCAGTATCGTCGATCAGCCAGACGCCTTCTCCGCGCACGAACTTGATCGGCTCGGAATAGGAGATCGAGAGATTGGGCAGCAACGACGCCTTGCGCGCGGCAACGATCTGCGGACGGGAACGACCGCTTTTATGGAAGGTTTCGGGCGGAATGCCGGCCAGCTCAGCGGCGTCCGGAAACAGCTCTTGCCAGACGGCAAGATAGCGTTCTTCGCCGACGCCAAGGATGTCGCGCGCGGCCAGGCTTGCATCCGTCGATATCTGGAAATGCAGATGCGGCGCCCAGCCGCCATTCTCCGCGGCCGTGCCCATTTCGCCAACGAGCGCGCCTGCTTCCAGGTGGTCGCCGGCCTTCAGCCGCCGTCCTGCCTCATGCGCCATATGCCCCCACAGGGTGACGAAGGGTGGGCATCCCGGCGGCGCATGTTCCAGCGCCACCAGGCAGCCATAGCCGAGCGGATCCTCCTCGATCTCGACGCTTCTGACGGTGGCGGCCAGTGGCGTGTAGAGCCGCGTACCCGCCGGCATGAACAGATCGAGGCCCAGATGATTGGCACGGCGGGCGCCTTCGACGAACCGCGAGCGGAAGATGTCGCTGGTGTAGACCGTGCGTGCCTCGCCCCACGGGCCGATGCCGAGCGCAATGCCATGCTCGGCGCAATAGGCATCCCACCATGCGGTCGCCTGGTCGGGCTGCTGAGCGGCCGATGTCACCGTCATTGGACTTTGCGGATCGCCGTACGGCACGATCGCCTTGGCAAGCGTCGCCGGATGGCGGTCGAGAATTGGCGCAAGTTGCGCGCGGTTCGCAGTGATCCAGCGCGTGATGGCGCGCGCTCCGGGCGCGGCCTCGAAGCCGCAGGCGTGGCGCAGGATCGCCGTCGCGAAGCGCCGGTTCATCGCTCCCAAGCGCCGCAGCAGGCGCCAGGCCGGCGCTTCCGAAATGGACAGATAGGGATTGTCGGTGGTCCGCTCCTTGCGCGCCGCCGACAGCGTCACCGAGGTGACGAGACGCATCGCAATGAGATCGAAGAGCAGATCGAGCTCCTCTTCACGCAGCGGATACTCGGCATGGAACCCGCCGGCAAGACGGGCGGCAGCGCCGATCGGATCTTCGGCATCGAGGATGGCATAAGCACAGGCGACCGCAACCTCGGCGATCAGCACGCTGTGCAAGGCATCGCCGAAATCGATCAGCCCGGCGACATGCTCTGGCCGCTCCGGATCGACGAGCACGTTCCAGTCATTGGCGTCGTTGTGGATCACCTGCGCCCGCAGCGCCTGCAGTCGGGGCGCGATCGCGGCATCGAAATGATCGAGGAACCGCTCCAGCAAGGCGCGATCCTGCTCATCGTCGATGTGGTGAAGGCGTTGCCGCGCAGCACCGGCCCGGCGAATGTCCCAGTCGAACGTGCGCAGCGCGCCGGGGTGGATGAAGCCTTGCAGTGCGCGGTCCAACCGGCCGAGCGCGCCGCCGAGGCTTTCAAGCAGCTCCGGAGTGGACGGGCTCTCAGCCAGCGGCCGGCCGGCAAGCCAGGAGACCAGGCGCACGGCATGGTCTTCGCCACCGGCGCCGGTGGCGCGAGCGAGAGATGTTCCCCGCGCCGTCATCCTGAGACGCGGTACTGCGAGATGAGGACTGTTGCGCTCGAGGTGGTCGAACAGCGCCGTCTGGAACTCGCTCTCACCGAGCGGCTCGCTGGCGTTGACGATCTTGAGGATCCACAACGAATGGTCGGATGCGGTCAGCTTGAAATTCTGGTCGCGCTCGCTGTCCAGCGATGTGACGCTGCCGGCAATGCCGAAATGCCGCGCGGCGATATCAATGGCCTCGCTTTGCGAGAACTGAGGCGCTGGGTGGGAAACATTGGTCATCGGCAATCCGCATCTGCTTTCTCAAAGCTTGGCATGGGCTTGAAAATCGGGCATCCGGCAAAGCGTCGGTTGCGCCGTCACAATGACTGCATTGGCCGGCACATTAACGGAAGCGGATGGGAGCGGCTGTGATGAGGGAACTGGACGCCAAGGACAGGGACATTCTCGGCATCCTGTCGAAGGAGGCTCGCATCCCGCTGAAGACGCTTGCGGGGCGCATCGGCCTGTCGCGCAGCGCGACGAGCGAGCGGGTGGCATCGCTGGAAAAAAGCGGCGTCATCCGTGGCTACCGCGCCGATATCGGTCAGATGGACAAGGGACTGGTCTGCGCCTTCCTGCTCGTCACACTGATACGCACGCCGTCGATCGGCATTCTCGACCAGCTGGCACGCTATCCGGAAGTCCGGCGGGTATCATCGGTCAGCGGCCAGCTCGATCTGATTGTCGAGGTCGAGGTGCCGTCCATCGACAGGCTGAACACACTGCGCGATCTGATCGCCAGTCATGGCGGTGTCGAGGACCTCACAACCGCGATCGTCCTGCGCCGCGATATCGAGCGCGCGGTGGATTGAGCGCTCCGACCAAGCGCCTATTTGGCAATCTCAAGCAAGGACGATACCAGCAGCTCTCGCTCGTCTTTCGACAGGACATCCGCATCGAAGAGGTTCATGCTGCGCAACCCCTCGATGGCGAGGTAGCAGACCAGCAGCGATTTGAGGTCCGGCGTCTCGCCCTTCAGCCGCTCGAAAAGCTGCCGCTTGAATGTCTTTATCGGCGTCATGAAATCGGGGTCCTCGGCGATCGCCGAGAAGATCCAGGAGGCGGACGGCTGCTTGTCCTCGCAATCATTGGCCGACAGCCTGATGTAGACGGCCAGCGGATTTTCGTCCTTGTCATTCGCGCGGGCGGATTCCAGCGCGTGCTCGAATTCACGCAGATAGCCTTCGACCAAACCCTGCATCAATTTGGCCTTGGTCGGGAAATTATAGAGAAGCCCGCCCTTCGATACACCGGCGCGGCTGGCGACCGCTTCCAGCGACAGGCTTCCGGGCCCGGATTCCCGTGCGACTTCGGCCGCCGCAGCGAGAATCTTCTCGCGCGAGTTCGTTCTCTGGGCTCTCATGGCGCCTCCCTTCGCGAGCTTAGGCCCAATTGACAAGACCGTCCAGACGGTACAGTAAGACCGCCACTATTTGAAATCGGGACCCGCAGTCGATATGTGTCCCGATGTCCGCGCTTCGCGCCGGATTTCGACTGAGGGGACTTCCTTGTTCAAGCGCATACTCCGTATCTTTATCATCGTTCTGGTTCTGGCCGTGCTCGTCGTCGTGGTCGGCGGTATCGTCGGCTTCAACTTCCTGCGCGACAACGGCATCAAGCAGTATTTCGCCTCGATGAAGCCGCCGGCGGCAACCGTGTCGACGACGATCGCCAAGCCGTCGACCTGGACGCCGGGCGTCGAGGCGATCGGTACGGTCAAGGCGGTGCGCGGTGTTGACCTGACGGTAGAGACCACCGGTGTCGTCAAGGACATCCTTTTCCATGCCAACCAGAAGGTTGCGGACGGCGCGGTCCTGCTGCAGCTCGACGATGCGGTCGAGCGCGCAGATCTAGAAGCGACGAAGGCGCAAGTGGCGGTCGTCCAGATGGCGCTGACGCGCGCCATTGAACTGCAGAGGCGCGGCGTTAATGCGGACGCTACGCTCGACACGGCGCGGGCAACCGCAACGGCAACCGCTGCGCAAGTGAGCAAACTGCAGGCGGTGCTCGACCAGAAGCAGCTGACGGCGCCTTTCAGCGGCATGGTGGGTATCCCGAAAATCGACCTCGGCCAGTACCTGGCGCCCGGCACCGCTGTAGTGACGCTGCAGGATCTCGACACCATGCGGGTCGATTTCTCGGTTCCCGAACAGCAACTCCCGCTGCTCAAGATCGGCCAGACGGTTCGATTGGGCTTCGGCGGCGAGGACAGGCCGTTTGCCGGCGCCATTCGCGGCATCGACCCGAAGATCGACTCGTCCAGCCGGCTGGTGAATGTCAGGGCGGAAGTCGCCAATCCCGACGGCAAGCTGACCCCTGGCCAGTTCGTGCAGGTGCGCGTCGAACTGCCTGAAGAGCAGAACGTGCTGACGCTACCGCAGACGGCACTGACGACAAGCCTCTATGGCGACTACATCTTCGTGGTGCAGCCAGCGAAGCCTGCCGAGGCGGCCCCGGCGCAGGCAGCCAAGCCGGAAGAAAAACCAGCCGCGGCGGCCACCGACAAACCGGCTGACGCCAAGCGAGCCGATGCCATGAAGCCGGCGGCTGATGCAACGAAGCCCGCCGCCGATGCGGCAAAGCCAGCGGACAAGGCTGCCGATGCGGCCAAGCCGGCTGCGGAAGGTGACAAGCCTGCGCTGGTGTTGTCGCAGGTGTTCGTCAAGCCAGGCCGCCGCAATCAAGGCATGGTCGAGATCGTCGAGGGGCTGAAGGCCGGCGACGAGGTCGTCACTGCCGGTCAGAACCGTCTCTTCAACGGCATGTCCGTCGCTGTGGACAACACCATTGATCCGACCAAATCGGCGAACAAGCAGGCCGACCAGCAATGAGCTTTTCCGATCTCTTCATTCGCCGGCCTGTCCTTTCGACGGTCCTTGCCTGCATGATCTTGCTCCTGGGTTTCCAGGGCATCTTCAACCTGTCGATCCGGCAGTATCCGAAGGTCGACGAAACGGCCATCACCATCACGACGGCCTATCCAGGCGCCAGCGCCGATCTGATCCAGGGATTCATTTCCGCCCCCATCGCCCGCGCCGTTGCCTCGACCGAGAACATTGACTACGTCACCTCGTCCAGCCGGCCGTCGTCCAGCACCGTGACTGTGCAGATGAAGCTCGGCTCCAACCCCGATGTCGCGCTGACCGAAGTGCTGTCCAAGGTCCAGGGCGTGCGTGGCACCTTGCCCGACGCCTCCAAGGACCCTGTCATCGTCAAGGGCACCGGTCAGCAGTTCGCGATGATGTACATCTCGATGCAGAATCCGAACATGACGAAGGAGCAGCTGACGGAGTATATCGAGCGCGTCATCAGGCCGCGCATGTCGACCGTCGAAGGCGTCGCCGATGTGCAGATCTTCGGCGCGCAGGAATACTCGATGCGCGTCTGGATCGATCCGATCAAGCTCGCCGCGCGCGGCGTGACGGCCTCCGAAGTGCTGACGGCGATCAACAATTCCAACTTCCTGTCGGCACCTGGCAACACCCAGAACGAGTATGTCGTCTCGTCGATCACCGTGCGCTCGACATTGCAGACGCCGGAGGCGTTCGCCGAACTGCCGCTGCGCTCGACCGATGGCAATGTGGTTCGGTTGCGCGACGTGGCTCGCGTCGAACTCGCCGCCGCGAACACCGACACCAGGGTCTCCTTCAACGGCAAGCCCGGCACCTTCCTCGCCATCTTCCCGACCCCGGCGGCCAATCCGCTGACCACGGCGGCGGCGCTCACCAAGCTGGTGCCGCAGATTCAGGAGACACTGCCGAAAGGCATGACGATCGAGGTCGTCTACGACGCGACCGGGCAGATCAGCGCCTCGATCTACGAAGTGTTCAAGACCATTGCCGAGGCGGTTGCCATCGTCGTCGTCGTCATCCTTTTGTTCCTTGGCTCCTTCCGTTCGGTGCTGATGCCGATCATCACCATCCCGCTGTCGCTGATCGGCGTCTGTTTCCTTTTGTTTGCGGTCGGCTATTCGATCAACCTCCTGTCGCTGCTGGCCATGGTGCTGGCGATCGGCCTAGTCGTCGACGACGCCATCGTGGTGGTGGAGAACATCCATCGCCATATGGAAGAAGACCACATGTCGCCGATGCAGGCCGCGTTCAGCGGTATGCGCGAAATAGCGTCAGCCATCGTTGCCATGACCATGACGCTGGCCGCCGTGTTCGCGCCGCTGGCTTTCACCGGCGGCCTGACCGGCGCGCTGTTCCGTGAATTCGCGGTCACGCTCGCCGGCTCGGTGGTGCTGTCGGGCGTCATCGCCATCACCATCACCCCGATGATGTCGGCACGCCTCCTGAAGTCCGGCACGCCGGGCCGTTTCCAGCGCATCGTCGACGGCACCTTCGCGCGGGTCGAACATGTCTATGAGCGCGCCGTCACCGGGTCGCTGAACTATCGCCCATTGACGCTGATCATCGTGCTTGCGCTTGTCGGCGTCACCGGCTTCATGTTCACCAAGACCTCGAGCGAACTGGCGCCGGAAGAGGACCAGGGCTTTCTGCTCTCGCTTGTGACAGCGCCGCGTTATGCGACCTCCGACTACACCGAGACATACGTCAACCAGATTCTCGGTCTGGTGAAGGATATTCCCGAAACACGGGCGCAATTCTCGGCCGTCGCCTTCGGCGGCACGACAAACAGCGCCTTCGTCGGCTTTGCCTTCAAGGACTGGGCGGAACGCAAGCGCAATTCGAAGGAACTGCAGGCCGACATTACGGCTCGTATCGCCAAAGTGGCAGGTGTCCAGGCCTTCGTCTTCGCGCCGCCGACGCTGCCGGGCTCCGGCGGCGGCCTGCCCATCTCCATGGTGGTGCGATCGACCGGCGATTCCTCGGAAGTGTACGAGGTGGCCGAGCAGATCAAGAACAAGGCGCAAGCCTCCGGCCGCTTCATCGTCGTGCAGAATTCGATGGCCTATGACGCACCGGAGGTGACAGTGACCATCGACCGTGACCGCGCCGCGGCGCTGAACCTGCCGATCGCCGATATCGGCCGCACGCTGACATTGCTGGTCGGTGGCGCCGAAGTGGCGCAGTTCGACCGCGACTCCAACAGCTACGACATCATCCCGCAGGTGCCGCAGGAATTTCGCGACAACCCCGACAAGCTCGGCGAATACTTCGTACGCAGCGTGACGGGCGAGATGGTGCCGCTGTCGGCGGTGGTCAAGATTTCGACCAATGCGGCGCCGGCCGCCATCGAACAGTTCAACCAGCTGAATTCGTCGACGATTTCGGCGCTTCCGCTGCCCGGCGTCACTACCGGCGACGGGCTGAAAGCGCTGGAGGACATCGCCAACGAGAGCCTGCCCGACACCTTCTTCGTCGACTATTCCGGTCAATCGCGACAGGAAAAGGAACAGGGCAACACCATCCTGATCGCTTTCGCGGCCGCCGTTGTCGTCATCTATCTGGTGCTGGCGGCACAGTTTGAAAGTTTCCGCGACCCGCTGATCATCATGATGGCGGTGCCGCTGTCCATCTTCGGCGCGATCGTGCCGCTCAATCTGGGCCTCGGCACACTCAACATCTACACGCAGGTTGGCCTGATCACACTGATCGGTCTGATCACCAAGCACGGCATCCTGCTGGTCGAGTTCGCCAACCAGCAGCGCGAAAAGCATGGAATGCGGCGGCGCGACGCCATCATCGCCTCGGCCAAGGTGCGCCTGCGGCCGATCCTCATGACGACGGCGGCGATGGCGCTCGGCGTTGTGCCGCTGATCACGTCCAGCGGCGCTGGTGCCGCGGCCCGCTATTCGATGGGCCTGGTCATCTTCACCGGCATCCTGGTCGGAACCATGTTCACGCTCTTCGTCGTGCCCATGTTCTACACCTTCATCGCCAGCAAGGACCTGCCTCACCTGGCCGAGAAACCGGATCCCAAGCTGATGCCGGCGCTGCCGAGCTAATAGAGCAATTCCAGGAAAAGTCTGTAACGGTTTTCCGCTCGGAATTGCTCAAGACACGTTGGAAACAAAAGAAAAGAGGCCAGAAATTTCCGACCTCTTTTCTTTTTGGCTGGGCTCGATACCGCCGGTTTGAGCTGTACTCAATGCTGCAGCGTTTTCCGGTGGGAGCTTTGAGGCGCGGCAGCATGCTGCCACGCCATCGTTTCCAGCCTGCTACTTGACGATGACGATGCTGGTGTTGGTCGCCCCGAATGTTTCGACGAGCTGGTAGAAATCGGCGGCGTTGTCGGGATGCAGTCGCACGCAGCCATGTGAAGCCGGCTGGCCTAGACGCTTGATCGCGTAAGTCGCATGCACCGCATAGCCGCCGCTGAAGAAGACCGAGTGCGGCATCGGCGCGTTGTCGTATTTCTTCGAATACCACATCTCATGCATGCGGGTCGGCTTGAACGAGCCGGTCGGCGTCACATGAGCCCGATCGCCGGTGGAAACCTTCCAGGCGAAGGTCGGCCGGCCGTCGACCGAGACTTCCATGATCTGCTGTGAGAGCGAAACGCGTGCCACGATCTTGTTGGCGGCGTGCGCTGCGCCCGAGCCAGCGCCGAACAGCAGTGCGACGCCCGTCAGCGCGGCTGCGGTGATGTTGATGAGCTTGGCGGAAATGGCGGTACGCATGATGAAGTCCCCTCTCTCTGCCGGTCCGGCCGGCTCCAATTCGATGACTGCTTATCCCAGCGTCATGTTTCGAGGGTATTTCGCAAAATGCTCATTTGTGTTTCGAATCTGTTTCCTCCGGTTAACAAGTGCAGACGTTTCATGGGAGCGAATGAGAGTCGGCTCCGCATCCGGCCGGCAGGACCAAAGTCAGGAACATGAGTATCTGCCTCTAAACGAAAGTGCGAATTAGCGTCATACGAAAGAAAGGTCGGCGACCTCGAAACCGAACTGAAACGAAGCGAGGCTTCAAGCGGCATCATCCGGATACGGGCCGCAAGCAAAGTTGACGCAACGAAAACAGCCGGTAACGAAACATGGGAACGAGATCGAACGCGCTGTCCTGGCTTTTCAGGATCAGCATCGCGGCAGCGGTCATCGGCGGCGGCGGCACGGTTGCCGGCACCCCGCTGACAAGCCTCGGCGGGATGACTTCAGGCGAGATTTCGACGCTGCATGCCGCACTGTTTTTCGCCACGGTCTGGATTGTTTCCAGCCTGCGCATCGCCCGGCTAAAGGCCCTCTGGCGGGTCGGCCTTAGGCTGACGGGTTTGCGCGGCGCCTCCGGCAACTTGCTGCCGAGAGGACCGAGGGCCCGCGCCGCGACGGGGGGCTCCGTGGGCGGCGCGGGCACTTCGGGGGTGTCCTGAAGCGACCCGCAACACGTTCATTTTTTTGGGGAATTGGTACGATGAAAACGAAATTTGCCGCTTCGGTGCTGTCCGCACTGCTCTACGCACAGGGCCTGCTCGGTTTTGCGGGCCTTGCCACCGTGCTGCTGAGGGACCGCGCCCATGCAAGCGAACTGACCATGGGCAGTGACATGCCGGTCGGCCCATCACTTCTGCTGGTACGCTGAGCCTCAAGAGTATCGGGCCCAGAGATGGAAAATCCGATGCTCAGCCAAACAAATTGTCTGGGTGTCCGGCAATCAACTGGCGAATTGCTGCGGCGGATCGAACCTGTAGCCGGCGCCACGTATGGTGGTGATGGTTTCGGTGTCGAGCTTGCGGCGCAGCCGCACGATGCGCGAATCGATCGAGCGATCGAACGCGTCGGCGTTTTCGGCGGGTGCTGCGGCAATGATGTCGTCACGCGTCAGCACCTTGCGTGGACTGGCCAGGAACAGCCTGAGCAGGGCCACCTGACCGGGCGAGAGCTGTTCCTCCGTGCCGGAGCGATGCATGACCATGGCCGACCGCAGATCGACGGTCGCGTTCTCCAGCACGATCAGTTCCTGGGTGCCCCTGCCGCGCCGCGAAAGCAGGCCGCCAACCCGGGCTGCCAGCTCCCTGACATTGAGCGGGCTCTCGACGACGTCGGCCGCACCCAACTCGAGCGCCAGCACCTTGTCGACGAGATCGGCCGGCCGGCAGATCAGGATGAACTCCGGTCCGCCCTCGCCGCCCCCGCCTTGGCCGCCATAACGCCGGAGCAGGTCGCGCCCCTCAGCCTGGCTGAGGCTGTCGCCGACGACGACGACGTCGATGCCCTTTCCCGACAGCAGCGATTCGGCCTCCCAGGGCTGCCGCGCCTGGCGCACATCGTGACCGCGTCGCTCGAGATGGTCGGCGAGTTCGGTCGCGACCACTTCGGCAACGGAAACAAGCGCGATGATCGATCGTGCGGCCATGTTTTCCCACCCTGCAACAGACATCCCGAGATGAGTGCTGGACATCATGTTTATACCCAATCTACTTTCCACTGAAAGTGGGAGCGAAAGCATCGTGCGGGCAAGAATTATCATCGTCGAGGATGAGCCCGACCTGAGGGACGCGGTTGCCGAATATCTCGAAGCCGCCGGCTATGAGGCGGTCACCGCTGAAAGTGCTATCGCCGCGCGCAGCCTCGTTGAAACGCAGTCGTTCCACCTCGCCATTCTCGACATCGCGATGCCCGGCGAGGATGGCCTGTCGCTCGGCCGCTGGCTGCGCTCGAAGCTGCCGATCGGCATCATCTACGCCACCGCCGCCGGTACCGCGCTCGACCGCATCGTCGGACTGGAGCTTGGTGCCGACGACTACATCGTCAAGCCATACGAATTGCGCGAAGTGCTGGCGAGGGTCCGCAGCGTGTTGCGCCGGGTTCCCCAGCCTCAGGAGCTTCAAGACAAAAAGGCCAGGACCGATCGCCGTTCCGTTGCTTTCGGCCCTTTCCAGGCCGATCTCGACGGCAGGCTGGTCACCGGCGCCAATGGCGCGGTGGTCGACATGGCCAAGAGCGAATTCGACGTGCTGGAGGTTTTCCTGACCCGCGCCAACCGGCTTTTGACCCGCGCCGCGATCTCCGAGGCGATCGGCTTCACCGAAGATCCGGAATCGTCGCGCGCCGTCGACATTCGCATCATGCGGCTGCGCAAGAAGATCGAGACCGACCCGGCCAATCCGAAATTCCTGCGCACGGTGCGCGGCGAAGGCTATATCTTCTCGCTGCCGACCGGCGACGGCAACTGAGCAGCGAGGCCAGAGGGTTTCAGGCTCGGGCCGTTGCTCGTCGATCGAATTGGCATGACCTCTGGAATGACGGCTGATAATGACCGCTGAAGCAGCAAGCTCGGAGATGCAGGGTTTCAGGCAGGGCGCTGCGATGGCGGCCGTGCGTATCGTTCGCCGGCTGCGTGAGGCCGGCGACTGGCAGCGCGAGATGGAAGGTATCCTGGAAACGCTCTGCCGGGCCATGGATTCCCAGCGCGGCATCCTGTTTCGCTTGCGCGAACTGCCCGGCCAGGGCTTCGCCCAATCCGTCGCCGCCTATTGGATCGACCCTCTCTTTGGCGGCGAACTGGCGTCGCCGACTGTCATCATGCAGTCGATCGTCAATTCGGACCCGCTGCTGGAGCGGCTGGCCGAGGACGAGCGGCAAGGCAAGATCTTCGCCGGCCACACGCGCAATCTCGATGGCTTTCTGAGAACCGATTTCGAAAAGCAGAACATCAAGTCGTTCCTGTCGGTGTCGGTCTTCGCGCACGGCCATCTCTGGGGCACGCTAGCGGTCAATGACTGCGTCAACGAGCGCGAGTGGACCGACGAGGAAGAGGCGACACTGCACATCATCGCGCTGGCCATCGGCGATGCCATCGAACGCTCGCTGTCCGAAGCCCATGCCAGCGAGGTCATTCGCCGCACCATGCTGCAGGCCTCGCTCGACGCTATCGTCGTCATCGATGAGACCGGCTCTATCATCGAATTCAATCCGGCCGCCGAGAAGATGTTCGGCTTCCAGCGCAGCGACATCCTCGGCAAGGATCTGCTCGATACCATCGTGCCGATCTATTACCGAAAGGGCTATGCTTCGGGAGCCGAATACATGTCTGGCCGCGGCGCGCCGATGGTCGGCCAGCGGCTCGAGACGGTGACCCAGAACGCCGCCGGCGAGGTGTTCCCGATCGAGCTGACGGCAACCGAGATGCGGGTCGCCGACCGCCGCCTGATCTTCGGCTCCATCCGCGACCTGCGCGACAAGCTTCGCGCCGAGGAGGAGATCGGCCGCCAGCGCGAGAAGCTGCACCAGAATGAGAAGATGGCGGCGATGGGTTCGTTGCTGGCCGGCGTGTCGCATGAGCTCAACAACCCGCTGGCCGTGGTGGTGGCGCAATCGACGCTGCTGCACGAGTTCGCCTCCGATCCGCAGACCAAGGTGCGCGCAGAGAAAGTCCGTGCCGCCGCCGAGCGCTGCGGCCGCATCGTCAAGAGCTTCCTGTCCATGGTGCGCCTTCATCCCGCGGCGCAAGCCGAAACCGACCTCAACCAGGTGATCCGTGCAGCGTTGGAAGTGACCGCCTATGGCGCGCGCTCAAGCGGCATCATCATCGACACCGACTTCGCCGCCGGCCCGCTGCTGGCCATGGCCGACGCCGACCACGTGACGCAGGTGGCGGCCAATTTCCTCATCAACAGCCAGCACGCTCTGGCCGGCATTGCCGGCGACCGGCTGATCAAGGTGCGGACGTTCCGCAGCGACCGGGGTCACCCCTGCTTCTCGGTCGAGGACAACGGGCCCGGCGTGCCGGAAGCGATCCGCAGCCGCATCTTCGAATCCTATTTCACCACCAAGCCGGTCGGCGTCGGCACCGGCATTGGCCTGTCGATCTCGAAATCGATCATCGAGCGGCACAATGGCAATGTCTGGTTCGAGGAAGTGCTGCCGCGAGGAGCGCGTTTTGTCGTCCAGCTGCCCGCCATCGTAGCCGGCCTTGCCACAGCCGGCGAGAACCAGCCGCGATCGAGCGGCCTGCGCCACGCCTTGATCATCGACGACGAGCCGGATGTTGCCGGCTCGCTCTCCGACATTCTCGAATTGATGGGCATCAAGTCGCGGATCGTGCCGGTCTGGGAATCGGGCGCCGCCACCTTGAGCGGTCACATGCCGCCGGACATCGTCTTTTCGGATTTGCGCATGCCTGGCGTCAGCGGCATATCGATCTATCGCGAGCTGCTCGCCCAAAAGCCTGACCTGGCGCGGCGTTTCGTGCTGGTTACCGGCGACCTGATCGGCGCGAAGGCCGAAATCGAGGCCCTGCCCGCACAGCAGCGGCCGCAGATCCTGGAAAAGCCGTTCAGCACGCTGGATGTGCGCAGTGTGCTGTCCGCCATTGCCGAACAGGCGGCAATAAAAGGATAAAAAAGAGGCCCCCAACCGACATCGCGGCGGGAGCCGAAAGGAGCGCTGGAGGAGCGCTCGGGGAGGTCAGAGCACGATCCCCAAAGAGGGAACCGGTTTTCGGGATCATGCTTCGACAGAAGTCAGAAAATGTTCGGCGTGCCGGTCAACGGCGCAGCATTGGCGATCATGCGGATTGCGCGGCTCTTGTGTGCTCCGGACTGCTCCGCAATGGCGCGCAGGCAATCGATGCTCTCGGCGCCCCAGGCCTGCCCCCTGCAGGCAAAGTCGGTCAGCGGCATCGGCAGACGCGCGGTCCTGGTCGTCGTCTGCGCACCCTCGACGAGGTTGGCCGGTGGATTCAGCGAAGCGAAGGCTGGCCCGATTGTCGGCGTGAACGCCATTCCGATGAGGGCGCAAGCAGCCAGCACCATGAACATCGCCATGGGGTGGTCACTGGCCCGCTGGCGCAGCGCCAGTTTCGGACGGCGGTCATTGCGCACTGGAGCCTGAAGGCGGCCCTCGCCGCGGATCGTCTGGACTTTCGCATGCATTGCCTTCCCCTTCGCTGAGTTTCCTTTGGTGATAAAACGAATTTAATCGCACTTGGTAACGGGCGAATGATACGGAGAGCTTGCCCGTGTAACAGCATCGCAACACTGGTAACGGGCATAATCGGGCAAAACCGGCCACGGCCGGATACGCTGGTCTGTTTTGCGAAGCTGTTTCATGCGCGCGATCAGGATATTGCTGGAACGTCGATATCCGGCAGCAAAGCCCAACCTCAGCCGGCGAACTATGAGCAACCTCACACTCCGGACAGGGAAGCAGTATTTTTTGCGAGAAAACGGGCGAGATTTTCTCGGAACGAGCGCTGCCCCTCGCCCAAGACGCTCGTTCCACAAGCCATGTTAAGGCTCGGAATTTCCCGTATTTTCCTCGGTTGCTTCGGTCGAAAATCGACTTCGGCACGGATGAACAGAAATACGATACTTTCACAAGCCATTGCATTTCAATGAAAAATATGATTTTATTGAATGAGTATTCAATAAAAAGAAGAGACGTTTTATGAACCCGCACCTCCGTGACGTGGCGATCCCCAACGATTGGGACCGGCGGGGACTACCGGGCTGGAGTTACCACTCCGATGCCCTTCTCGATCTCGAGAAGGAGCACGTCTTCCGCAACCACTGGCAGATCGTCGGGCATGTCTCAGACGTCCCTGACGCCGGCGACTACCTGACCATGGACGTCGTCGGCGAGCGCGCCTTGATCGTGCGCGGCAAGGATGGAGTCGTGCGCGGTTTCAACAACATGTGCCGCCACCGCGGCAGCCGCGTCGTCGCCGACAGCCAGGGCAATTGCAAGAATGCGCTCGTGTGCCCGTTCCACGGCTGGGTCTACAATCTCGACGGCACGCTGCGCGGTGCCGCACGTCCGCGTTCCTTCCCCGACCTCGACAAGACCGAGTTCGGCCTGATGCCGCTCGATCTGGAAGTCTGGATGGGCTTCATCTTCATCCGCTTCCGAAATGGCGGGCCGCAGCCCTCGGTGGCAGAATTGATGAAGCCGATCGAGCCCGAATTCGCGCATTACAACGCCGCCGACATGGTGCCTTCCTGGGGCATCTGGAACCAGAAGACGCCGGTCAATTGGAAGTCGGTGCGCGACGTCGACAATGAGGGCTATCACGTCGCCATGGCGCATCCCGCCTTGCAGGATCTTTACGGCGCCACCTATTTCGACGAGCCCTTCATCAACGGCGTGTCGCGCTCATTCGCCACCTACAACCCGCATGCCGGCCGGCGGTGGAGCGTCAGGAACTACGTCAAGATCGCGCCGGAGCCGGCGCATCTGCCGGACTATCTGAAGAAGGCCTGGGTCTATTACGGCATCTTCCCCAATGCGGTCATTTCGGTGATGCCGGAATCGGTGCAGTTCTATCAGGAGTTTCCGCTGTCGACGGGTGAGACACTGCTGCGCGGCGCCATCTATCGCTACCGCGACGAAAGCCGCGAGCAGGCCGCTGCCCGCTACCTCTCCTTCCGCATCGACCGCGACACCATGTCGGAAGATGTCCAGCTCTCGGTGTGGTCGAACGAATCCATGCTGTCCGAAGCCTTCGAGGGCTTCTATCTCTCGGACCTCGAATATGGCGTACGCACCCACCACGACCATCTGCGCAAGATGCTGCCGGTGCTGGGCCTGGAGACCGCACCCGAAGAGAAGGACATGTGGAATTTGAACGACGCGCTGAGGTCGCGGTCTTA
Organism: Mesorhizobium sp. Root102; assembly: GCF_001425625.1. Taxonomy (GTDB): domain Bacteria; phylum Pseudomonadota; class Alphaproteobacteria; order Rhizobiales; family Rhizobiaceae; genus Mesorhizobium. The sequence continues at coordinate 60,386 of NZ_LMCP01000014.1, forward strand.
GGACCTTGAAGCTAGCGGTCTCCCCCACGAGGGCAGGGCTATCGCATATGAGCGATTGCCTGGATGAGATAGTCGTCATTCCAAGCGCATTTCTTGATGCGGTGGCTGATGGGGACTTTGTCGATGTCGGCGGCCTGAAGGATATTTCTGGCGATGCGGTTAATGAGCGCGGTGTTGGCTGGGGCGTTGTCCTTGCGGGCACGGCTGAGGTCTTCATGCAGATGAACGTCGAGCATCCAATGCAGTCCGTTCTCGATCTGCCAATGAGCTCTTGTAAGATCGATCGCCTGCTGTGGCGACAGCAGCGTTGAGGTCATGAACAGGCGCGTCAGCGGCTCGGCTTGATCGCGCCGACTGGTGATGCGGATAAAGGCCTTGTGAGCGGGCATTAGCGGTTCGGCAGCCGCCACAACCTCTGTCTGCCGCCATTCCTTGCGGCCATGGCTGGTCTCGGTCCGCTCAGTGACGGCGGGAATGGTCTGGGCCAGATGTTGTTTGGCCCGAGCCAGCCAATGCCGGCGGTTTCCCTTGAGCGCGAGCAGATAGTCGCCGCCGCGCTGAATGATGGCCTGGGCCATGCGCGTGTGGCAATGGAGCGCATCAGCCGTGACCAATCGGCCAGTAAGATCAATGAGTTCGACGACTTTGAGGGCAGCCTCGACTTCATTGTCTTCATCGCCGGGCGAGACCGCCGCCAAACACAGCCGCGTCTGGCTGGCAAAGGCCGACACCGTCAGGGGTGGGCTGGCCGCAAAGCCTTTCTCATAGGCCCGCCGCAGCGCCTTGCCATCAAGCGAGACCACACCGTGGCGTGCCTGGGCAAAGCCTGCGGCAAAGGCGGCGAACGCACGTCCGAAGGCCTCCGGATCGAGCAGGCGCAACAGCCGCGAGAAGGTGTCGTGACTGGGCGCCTCCTCATAGTCGATCAAGCGCGACAGCGCCTGCTTGCGCTCTTGCGCGAACAACGAGAACTCCGTTGCGCTGGTCGCGCCACATAAGCTCGCAGCGATCATCATCACGATCAGGTCGCCAAGCCGGTGTGTGGCATTGGCCGCGCGCGGATCAGGGACGCGCCGAAATAGCTCTCAAGGCTGGAAATGGCAGTCACTCCTTCGGTGGACTGCCTTCCCAAAGAATCCGTTCTCAAACCAACTTCAAGCTCAAAATCGCCATATGCGATTCCCCTGCCCTCGTGGGGGAGATTGACTGTCATCCCCGCCACACCCCTTCTTTCCGCAAATCATCCATCGTCCTTGAAATGCCTTCGCGCAGGATGCCGACCATGTCGTCGATCTGCTCGCGCGTGATGATCAGCGGCGGCGACATCACGCACATATTGATCAGCGGCCGGACCAGCAGGCCAAGTTCGTGGCAATGGGCGTCGATGCGCTTGCCGACGTCCTTGTCGAGTTGCAGAGGGTTCTTGTTTTCGCGGTCCGCCACACATTCGACGCAGCCCATCAACCCCATCCCGCGCACCTCGCCGACCAGCGGCAGCTCCTCCAACGTCTTCAGCTGCGTCTGGAAATAGGGCGCGACCGCCTGCGTGTGGGCAAGCACGCCCCCCTCCAGCAGGTCGAGGTTTTTCAACGCCACGGCGCAGCCGACCGGATGGCTGGTGTAGGTCAGGCCATGGCCGAACATCGCATCGGGATGGTTCGACCGGCGTAGCTCTTCCAGCAGCCGCTCCGAAATTATGACGCCGCCGAGCGGGAAATAGCCTGAGGTGACGCCCTTGGCGAAGGTGATCATGTCGGGATCGATGCCGAACACGTCGCCCGAGGCGAAGACATGGCCAAGCCGACCGAATGCCGTCACCACCTCATCGGAGACATAGAGGATGTCGTTGTCGCGGCAGATCTCGCGGATGCGCTTGAGGTAGCCATCGGGCGGCACGACGACGCCACCGGATGCCTGCACCGGCTCGCCGACGAAAGCACCGATCCGCTCAGCGCCGACACGGGCGATCGTGTCGCGGAACTGATCGACGAGGAAATCGGTGAAGGCTGTAAGGCCCATGCCGCGCGGGCGGCGGAACGGATCGGGCGAAGACAGCTTGATGACCAGCTCGTCGGCACCGTCCATCCAGTCGCGGTCGCGCGGACGGCCGTTGAGCGAGGCCGACAGGTAGGTCGAGCCGTGATAGGCGCCGCCTCGGCTCAGGATCAGCTTCTTTTCCGGCCGGCCGCGCACATTGTTGTAGAACTGCATGAAGCGCAGCGCCGTCTCGACGGCCGAAGAGCCGCCGGTCGTGTAGAAGACATGGCTGAGATCGCCCGGCGCATGGCCGGCGATGCGCTTGGCGAGTTCGGCCGACGGCGCGTTCATCGTGTACCACGGCGTGTTGTAGGACAGCGCTATCGCCTGATCGTACATTACCTTGGCGAGCTCCTCGCGGCGATGGCCGACATTGACGCACCACATGCCGGCCGGGCCGTCGATCAGCCGCTTGCCGGTGCTGTCGGTGATGTAGATGCCGTCGCCCTCGCCGATCAGCGCGCGTGCTTCGGCACCGACCGAACCGGCGAACGGCCAGGGCTGGATAAGATGGCGCTTGGCCAGTTCGACGGCATCGTCGCCGGACTCCGCGCCGCCCATCTCGGTCGCCTTCAGGTCTCTTGCCGCAGCCATCATCGCCTCACATTGCTTCACAAATTCCATCGGACATGAAGTGCGATGCCAAGCACCGGAAACAGCGGCTTTCTTCACTTCATTTTGAATGTCCGTTCAATCAATATTACAGAATTAGCGCTTGATTTCAATCCAAGGATGCGCGCATGATGAAAGAAAGCCGGCAAGGGGAACAAGCAGCTGGCGCCAGCACAATGGGATACCGCATGGCGGGACAGTCCAGGCCAGCAACCGAGATCACACCCGGAGCCCTGCAATGACGGCGGCCGTGGAAGGGTCGCCCTCGTTGCGCATGACGCGGGCCAGACGAAATGCCCTTCTGCAGTCCGAACCCGTACAGGGTCTTGCCCTGATCAGCCCGACCTTCATCTACGCGCTCATCCTTCTGGTTCTGCCGATCCTGGTGGTCATCGCGCATTCCTTCTGGACGCAGCACTATCTCACCATCGACCGCACCTTCACGCTGGAAAACTACCGCGTCGCGCTGACCGAGCCGATCTACCGCGATCTCCTGTGGCGTTCGCTCTACATTTCCCTGACGGTCAGCCTGCTCACCGTCCTTTTGGCCTATCCAATTGCCTATTTCATTTCCTTCCACGGCGGCCGCCACAAGAGCCTGTGGCTGTTCCTCATCACCATCCCGTTCTGGACCAGCTACCTGCTGCGCGTGATGTCATGGAAGGTCATCCTCGGCTATAATGGCGTGCTCAATTCCGGCCTGATGGGCCTCGGCGTCATCGACGAACCGTCGACCGCGCTGCTCTACAACTCGAGCGCCGTCATCATCACGCTCACCCATGCCTGGGCGGCCTTCGCCATCCTGCCGATCTTCGTCTCGCTGGAAAAGGTCGACCGCACGCTGGTCGAAGCGGCCACCGATCTCGGCGACGGCCCGCTGCGCTCGTTCCTGCGCGTGACCTTGCCGCTTTCGGCGCCAGGCATCATCTCGGCGTCTCTGATCGTCATGATCCCGACCGTCGGCGATTATGTCACGCCGAAGCTGGTTGGCGGCAAGGATGGCGTAATGATCGCCAACGCCATCCAGGCGCAGTTCGGCAAGGCCTCCAACTGGCCGCTGGGTGCCGCACTTTCCGTCACCACCATGCTGGTCGTGACGCTGATGGCGGGCGCTACGGTGCTGATCATCCGTGCCCTGCAGAGGCTGGCGCGATGATCGCGCTGCGACGCTTCCTGTCCGGCGGCTGGCTGAGGGCCTATGCGTTTCTCTACGTCGTCTTCCTCTATCTGCCCGTCATCTTCCTGCCGATCTTCTCGGTCAACACGGCGGCGACACCGAAATTTCCGCTCACCGGCTTCACCTTGCATTGGTACCAGGACCTGCCGCGCACGCCGGCTTTGCTCGACGCCGCCTGGAACAGCCTGATCGTCGGCGTCTCGGCCGCTGTCCTGTCCACCCTGCTCGGCATCCTCGCCGCCCGTTCGATCACCCGCTATCGCTATCCCGGCCGCAGCACCATCCATGGGCTGATCATGGCGCCGCTGGTGCTTCCGGAGGTGATCGTCGCCATCTCGATGCTGCTGGTGATGCTGCAGCTTGGCCTCAGCCTATCGCTGTTCACGGTCGTGCTCGGCCATGTGCTGGTCTGCATTCCCTATTCGATGACGGTGCTGACCTCCGGCTTCGAGGGCTTCGACCGCAGCCTGGAAGAGGCATCCGCCGACCTCGGCGAAAGCGCCTTCGGCACCTTCCGGCGGGTGACGTTGCCGATGGTGGCGCCGGCCATCATCTCCAGCCTGCTGGTCTGCTTCACCATCTCGCTCGACGAGTTCATCATCGCCTTCTTCCTGACCGGCACCGAGGCGACGCTGCCGATCTACATCTGGGGCCAATTGCGCTTCGCGGCCAAGCTGCCCGGCGTGCTGGCGCTGGGCACGCTGCTGCTGGTCGCCTCCTTCCTGCTGATGACCGTCGCTGAAATCCTGCGTCGCCGCGCGGCCGGACGCACCCAGAACGAGGGAGGCCTCTATGCCTGAGCAGCCCCAAATCTTGCGCCCCCAATCCGACCGATCCATGATCGAGATCAAGAATGTCACCCGCAGCTATGGGGCGTTCAAGGCGCTCGACGACGCCTCCTTAACCATCCGGGAAGGCGAGTTCTTCTCGTTGCTCGGCCCGTCCGGCTGCGGCAAGACCACGCTGCTGCGCATGATCGCCGGCTTCGACAATCCGACCAGCGGCTCGATCTCTGTCGGCGGTCAGCCGATGGAGGGCATCCCGGCCAATCGCCGGCCGACCAACATGGTCTTCCAGAGCTATGCGATCTTCCCGCATCTCAATGTTGAACAGAACGTCGCCTATGGACTGAAGCGGCTGAAGCTGCAGGGCGGTGAGGAAAAGCGCCGTGTCGAGGAGGCGCTGGCGCAGGTGTCACTCACGGGCCTCGGCAAGCGCCTAGCCACCGAACTCTCCGGCGGCCAGCGGCAGCGCGTGGCGCTCGCCCGCGCGCTGGTGATGCGGCCCAAGGTGCTGCTCCTCGATGAACCGCTGTCGGCGCTGGACAAGAAGCTGCGCGAGCAGATGCAGGTCGAATTGCGCCGTCTGCAACAGGCTGTTGGCATCACCTTCGTGCTGGTCACGCACGACCAATATGAAGCGCTCGCCATGTCCGACCGCATCGCCGTGATGTTCGGCGGCAGGATCGCGCAGGTCGCCTCGCCCAAGGAAATCTACCAGCGGCCGGTCACCCGCCAGGTCGCCGACTTCCTCGGCGGCATGAATTTCGTCAAGGCGCAGATCGTCGAGGAGGATGGCGCCTCGCTGGTCGTCGACACGCTTGGCTTCGGCCGCATCAAGACTGACAAGCCGAAGGCTTTCGTCCGCAATGGCGGCGGCGCGACCCTCGGCATCAGGCCGGAGCGGCTGCGCGTGCTGTGGGACAATGCGACGGCCAAGTTCGAGGTCGCCGGCAAGGTGGTCGAACGCCACTATTTCGGCGAGATCACTCATCTGATCGTCGAGATACCGGGGCTGGAAAAACCGCTGTCGGTGACCGAAACCAACGATTTCGGCGCCGACGACATCCCGGTCGGCACCTCGATCCGCCTCGCCTACGATCCCGAGGCTTTGGTGGCGATGGCCGACTAGAGCATGATCCCGAAAAGTGGAAACCGGTTTTCTCGGACAAACGGGAACCGTTTTGTGCAGAGATCATGCTCAGCTAAGAATCTGAAGCGCGGCGATCATCTTGCGCGCCGCGATGCGCCCGGCGACGATGGCGCCTTCGACATAGCCCGGAAATGACGGCGACAGTTCCGAACTGGCGAAATGCAGGGGTGGTGAGCCGGCCCGGATTGTCGACTCGGCATCGACAGCCGTCACATCGACGATGAGGTCGCTGTAGGCGCCGCCACTCCAGCGATCATCCGTCCAGTCCCGATAGCTGAAATCCAGGACGTCCGCCGCCTCCTGGCCAAGGGCGTCCTTCAGCCTTGCCGTCACTTCGGCGCGCAGCGCCGTTTCGTCAAGCGCATGCCAACGCAGCGCCAGCGGCCCACCGACGAAGACGACAAGCGCGGCATGGTCCACATCCTTGCTGGCATCGCAGGCAAACAGGCCAGGCAGATCGAGCCACATCACCATGCCGCACAAGTCGCGATCGCGCCAGAACTGCCTAGCATAGCGCACCTGGATCTTGATCACCGCTCCGCTTTCCCACACGCCAAGTGCTTTCCTAAGCAGCGCCGGCAAGGCAGGTGCGAAATCGAGTTTCGCGGCCGTTGCCGGCGGCACGGCAATCAACGCCGCCCGTGCTTCGACAATGCCGTTGAGCGAGACGGTGCGAACACCATATTGTCCATGTTCGATGTGCGTGACCGGTTCGTTCAGCCGCACCCGGCCAACGAGTTCCCCGGCCAGATCCTCGGCCAGCGACTGCATGGTGTCGCGCAGGAAGTATTGCAGCTCCGGCACCTCGTTGGTGATGCGCCGGTCATTGTCGATCAGGTGCCACAGCGGCACCTTGTCGAGCGCCAGGCACCACAGGCCTTCGATCATCGACCGGAAGGCCGCCTTGGCATCGGTTGCGTCCTTCTGACGATCGAGCCAGACCTTGACGGTCAACCCTGCTATCGAGGGATCGTCCGGCTCGATCCTGTTCATGCGCTCGCGGATTGCCATCGCGCCATGATAGGTCCGCTCGGCCTGTTCGACCGACATCGATGGATGGGTGATGAAATCGCCATTCACATAGGTCTCAACGAAGGTCTTGCCGCGCGCCTCGGCCAGCACCATCACCTCGGGCATGTCTTCGCAGAAGAACTGACCGCCGCTATCGAGCCGCTCACCAAGCCCGTCCAGAACGGCCTCCACCCGCCCGCCGACGCGGTCGCGCGCTTCAAGCAACAGAAAGTCGATGCCGGCTGCCTTCAGCTCAAGCGCTGCCGACAGGCCGGTGAAGCCGGCGCCGACTATGACGACATCGGTTTTTTCCGGTTCACCCGTCAATAGCCAGCCTTGATCTTCTCGAACTCGGCCACCATCCGCTGCTTGAGTTCTGGCGCCACCGGCTGCTGGAACAGGGTCTTGTCGAGGAATGTGTCGAGATTGTCGAAGCCGCGCTCGACCAGCACCTTCAGGTCGATCGCTGCCATGCCGGCGCCATTGCCATGGCCATAGCCGAAGGTCTTGACCATGTAGTCCGAGACGCCGGGTGCATTGACGGCACTCAGGAATTCATAGGCTTCATCGAGCTTATCAGGCGCGTCCTTCATCAGCACGTAGCCGCACACCCAGGTCGAAATGCCTTCCTTGGTGTCGCGGTTCATGGCGATCGGCATGCCTTGCCCCTTGAGCGTCACAAAGGTCTCGTTCCAGCCCCAGACGAGATCGACCTCATTACCGATAAAAGCCTGGTTGAGGTCGGTGTCGTCGGTCCAGTAGAAGCGGATGTTCTTGTGCACGTCGCGCAGGAAGGCGGACGCCTCCTGGAACTGCGCGTCGGTCATCTTGGTCCAGTCCTTGAGGCCGACCACCAGGCTTGCCAGCGCATAGGCGTCATCGACATTGTCGCCGATGGTGACACGGCCCTTGAACTTGGGATCGGCGAAGATCCTGAGCGACTGCGCCTCTTCAGCCGTCACCTTGTCGGTGCGGTAGAGCAGCGATGTGTTGCCCCAGTCGAACGGCATGAACCAGGCCTTGCCGTCGGCTGTGGTAGCGAGATCCTTCATCGCCATGATGCCGGGATTGAGGTCCTTCCAGCCTGATATCCTGGAGGTGTCGAGCGGCTGCAGCATGTCGGCCTCGCGCCATTTGACCACGCTTTGCGAGCAGGGGTGGGCGATGTCGGCCTTGAAGCCAGCCCGCATCTTCTCAAAGGCTTCGTCCTCGTCGCCGAAGAAAGCGAAGGTGGGCTCGGCGCCGTATTTGGCGGTGTAGGCGGGATGCAGCAGCGGATCCTCATAGCCCGACCAATCGAACACGACGAGATCACCGCCGCCTTCGGCCAAGGCGTGGATCGCGCCTGCGCCGATCGTGCATGCGGCGGCAAGGGTAAGGCGGCGTAGCATCGATTTCATGGCTGAGAATTCCCCCGGGTCGCGAAAAAATGCGGTGAGGTTAGGAGAATTCGGCTCGATTGGCGAGCCCGTCCACCGCCATCTAGGCGGCGGGCGGGCAGTCGAAACAGGACTCAAATTTATTTGAGCATGATCTCTTCCGAAAACCGGAGTCCACTTTTCGGGATCATACTCAGTACCCTGCTTTGATCTTCTCAAACTCGGCAATCATCTTGAGCTTGAGGTCGGACGGCACCGGCGACTGGAACAGCGTCTTGTCGACGAATTTCTGCACGTCGTCATAGCCCTTTTCCTTCAGCACCGCCTGGTCGACGCCGGCCATGCCCTTGGCATTGGCCTGGCCATAGCCCCAGTCCTTGACCAGCACCTTGGCGGTCTCGGGATCGTTGACGGCGTTCAGGTAGTCATAGGCCTTGTCGATATTGCCGGGCGCGTCCTTGAACAGCACATAGCCGCAGACCCAGGTCGAGATGCCTTCGTCGGTGTCCTTCTTCGCCATGATCGGCACGCCGGCGGCGACCGATTGCACGGTGGCGTCATTCCAGGCCCACGCGAGGTCGACCTCGCCGCCGCTCAGCAGTTGCACGACATCGGTGGTGTCGGTCCAGTAGGAGCGGATGTTCTTGTGCACCTGGCGCAGGAAGTCGGACGCCTGCTTGAACTGGTCGTCGGTCATCTTGGTCCAGTCCTTGAGGCCGATGGCGAGGCTGGCCAGCGCATAGGCATCGTCGACATTGTCGCCGATCGACACCCTGCCCTTGAACTTGGGGTCGGCAAAAGCCTTCAACGATTGCACGTCCTTGGGGTCGATCTTGGAGGTGTTATAGGTGAGCTGGGTGTTGCCCCAGTCCCAGGGCATGAACCACGCCTTGCCATCCGGCGTGGTGGCAAGATCCTTCATCGCCATGATGCCGGGATTGAGGTCTTTCCAGCCCGTGATCTTCGACGTGTCGAGCGGCTGCAACAAACCGGCTTCGCGCCATTTGACCACGCTTTGCGAGCAGGGGTGGCCGAGATCGGCCTTGAAGCCGGAGCGCACCTTCTCGAACGCCTCGTCCTCGTCGCCAAAGAAGGCGAAGGTCGGCGAGTCGCCGTTCTTCTCGACATATTTCGGGTGGAAGCTGGGGTCCTCGTAGCCGGACCAGTCGAACACGATCAGGTCCTTGTCGGCGGCGACCGCAAGTGCCGCGGCCGAAGCCGCCAGCGCGCCAGTCAGCGCCAGGGTCAATGTCAGGTGTCGGGTCAGTTTCTTCATTGTTCCATCCTCTGTCCGTTCTGGTGTTCTTATGGTTTTGTCGCGCCGCCGGCCTTCGACGGATAGTGTTTCGGGAAGGCCACCGACAGGAATTCATTGGCCGCCTGCAAGGCGGTCTCACGGGTGGTGTCCTCGGTCCCCATCATCAACCGCAGCCACAGCCCTTCCAGCATCGCACTGAGCGCCAGCGCCATGACCTGTGGCTCATAGGCATAGGAGCCACTCAGCTTCAGCGTCGCGCACAGGTCGATGAAGATGGTTTGATAGACGGCGTCGCGCGCGCTGCTCAGCGCTTGGTAGGTTGGCCGCGACTTGGCCTCGCCCCAGAAGGCGCACCAGGCGGCCAGCTTGCGCTTGTTGCAGATCGACCGGTCGAAATCGGCGGAGACAAGCGCGTGAAGCTGATCGGCGGGGTCATCGCCTGCCTTATACAAGGCGTTGCGCCAATGCGCCGAGTACTCGTCATACATATGCTGCAAGGTCGCGATGAGCAGCTTTTCCTTGCTTTCGAAATGGAAGTTGACGATGCCGCGCGACAGGCCGGCGCCGTCGGCGACATCGGCCATCGTCGTTTCCGAATAGCCGCGCTTGGCGAGCGAATCGATCGTCGCCTCGATGAGCTGAAGCTGCCTGACCTCCTTCGAGGCCTTGCGTCCACGCTTCTCGGCCTCGCTTTTCCGCACCGATTCAAGGAGGGCTTCCTTGACGACTGCTGTCTTCATGGGTCTGATGGTCTCCAGCATCGCCGGCTATCCAACCGGCTTTCGACCGCGAAGATGAGTGGGACGGTGTTCGCCACTGTCAAGCACCTTCTGCATGGCTTCCCAAGTTCGTATGTTCTTGTCGACATATGCCGCGCCGACTGCGGCCGCGACCGTCGGGTAGAGTGGCCCCTTCAGCCTTTCCAGTTCGCCGCGCGCGACGTCGCGGTACCAGGGATTGCGGTCCCTAACGGCGACATCGGTAAAGCCGGCGCTACGCATCGCCTGCGCATAGCGCACCGGTGAAGCCATGGCGAAGGACAACCCTTCCGCCGCGATATAGGCCTTCATCTCGGGCGATGGTTCGCCGTCATGCGAGATCATCCAGTTGGAGGCGGCAAAGACGCCCCCCGGCCTGAGCACGCGAAAAATCTCGGCAAACAGCGCGTCCTTGTCCGGCACGTGCAGCAGCGCATCCTTGGAGAAGACGACATCGAAGGCGCGATCGGCGAAAGGCAGTGATCCCGGTGGCGCCTGGATGAAGCTGACACGATCCGCGAGCCCTCGCGCAGCGGCTCGCTGCCTCGCCGTCTCGACCACCGGCTGTTCGACATCGAAGCCGGTGGCGTGGGCGGCACCGTGGCGCTCGACCAGATGCAGCGTGATGCCGCCGGAGCCGCAACCGATATCGAGTATCACCTTGCCCTTGAGTGAAAGTCCTTCGACCACCCGGTCGACCTCGTCGGGCCCGCCCGGCGACAGATAGCCGTCGCCCCACAGCGCCTCGAGGAAGCGGATGGCAGTATCGTCATACTCCGGCTCGGCACCTGCCGTCTCAATCATCGGATGTCGTCCCCGTCAGCCGATTTAAGCACCTTAGAATGCCGGCAAAGCGTATCTCAAGGATGAGAAAACGCAACACCATTTGTTGAACATTCATTCAGTATGGCTGGACAGAATGACTGATGCCGTGCCAAATTCTCCGCATTCGGGAACAGATCACGCAAAAATGAAGAGCGGTCGTACGGGAAGACTGGGCCAAAATGAAAGCTTGGGATGCGATCATCATCGGCGGCGGACACAACGGACTGGTCAACGCCTGCTACTTGCAGCGCGCCGGTCTTGACGTGCTGGTGGTCGAGAAGAACGACTGGGTCGGCGGTGCCGCCACCAGCAGGGAACTGACGCCGGGCTTCCTCTACTCCAACTGCTCCTATGTCTGCTCGCTGTTCCGCCCCGAGATCATGCGCGACCTCGAGCTGCCGCGCTTCGGCCTGCAGGTCATCTCCTACGAGGGCGGCGCGGTGTTCACGCGCGACGGCGACTACCTCGCCAACTACCGCGATCACGATGCGCACCGGCGCGAATTCGCCCGCTTCTCCAAGCGCGACGCCGAAGCCTATGACCGCTACGCCCGCGACGTGACTCGGCAGTGCCGCTTCATCCAGCCGTTGTTGATGCGCACCGCACCCGACCCGACCAGCCTGCGGCCCCGCGACCTCGGCGAGCTGCTCTATCTCGGCAAGAAATTCGCCGGCCTGTCGGCTGAGGAAATGGCGCTGACGCTGCGCTTCTGGACCATGTCGATCTCGGAGTTCCTCGACGAATATTTCGAGACCGACGTCATCAAGGCGAACTTCGCTTTGTCCGGCATCATCGGCACCGCGCTCGGGCCGATGTCGCCGGGCACGGCTTACGTTCTTCTGCACCACTATATGGGCGAGGTCGACGGCTCGGTCGGCGCCTGGGGCTACGCGCGTGGCGGCATGGGCGCGGTGACCAAGGCACTGGCCGCATCCTTCAAGGCGTCGGGCGGAACCATCCGCACCGGCGCCGAGGTCGACCATGTGCTCATCCAACGCGGCAAGGCCAAAGGCGTGGTGCTGGTCGGTGGCGAGGAGATTTACGGCAGGCTCGTCGTCTCCAACGCAGATGTGAAGCGCACCTTCCTCAAGCTGGTCGAGGAGAAGGAACTGCCCGACATCTTCCTGCGCCGGGTCAGGAACTTCAAGATCCGAGGCTCCTCCGGCAAGGTCAACATCGCGCTCAATTCGCTGCCGGAATTCCCGGCGTTGCCGAAGGATTCGCCGGTTTATCGCGGCGACATGCATTTCACCGATTCGATGGAGCGCATGGAGCGCGCCTATGACGACTGGAAAGCTGGCCGCTGGTCGGCCGATCCCTTCCTCGACATGGTCATCCCGACGACGCTCGACCCGACGATGGCACCGCCGGGCAAGCATTTCATGAGCTGCTTCGTGCAATACGCACCGCCCAAGATCGGCGGTCGCGAATGGACCGATGCCGATCGCGACGGCTTCGCCGAAAGCGTGATTGCGCAGATCGCGGAATACTCGCCTGGCTTCCGCGACCGCATCGTCCATATGGAGGTGCGCACGCCGCGCGAGATCGAGGCCGAGGTCGGCCTCACCGAAGGCAACATCTTCCAGGGCGAACTGACCTTCGACCAGCTTTTGTTCAACCGGCCGGTACCGGGCTACGCGCAGTACCGCTCACCGGTAGGCGGCCTCTATATGTGCGGCTCCTCGACTCACCCTGGCGGCGGCGTCATGGGTGCGCCCGGCCGCAACGCCGCGGCGGAAATCCTGCGCGATCTTGCCAAGTCGACCTCCCACATGAGCCCGGCCCATGACGTCATTTGAAACAATCGTCATTGGCGGCGGCCACAATGGCCTCGTCGCTGCGGCCACGCTGGCGAAAGCCGGTCGCAAGGTGCTTGTGCTGGAAGCCGGAGGCGAAATCGGCGGCGCCGCGCGCACCGAAGAATTCGCGCCGGGCTTTCGCGCCTCCTCAGTCGCTCATCTGCTGAACCGTCTGCATCCCGATGTGGTGAAGACGCTGGAGCTGGAAAGGCACGGACTGCAATTTGCTCGCGCCGACTTCGTGCCGTCGGTGGCTTTGTCGAAGGACAGCCCGCCGCTTGTCCTGCATGGAGCCTATGGCGAGGTGCTGACCGGCGCCAGTTCCTCCGAGCAATCGGCCTGGAAGGACCTGCGCGCGCAGCTGCTGCGCTATGCCGGCATCCTGAAGCCCTTCCTCTCTCGCCGGCCGCCCGATCTTGCCGGCATGTCGCTGCTGGAGACCGCTTCCCTCGGCCAGACCGCACTGGCGCTGAAGAAGCTCGGCAAGGAAGACATGCGCGACTTCCTGCGTGTGCTGTTGATGAATGTCGCCGACTTGCTGGACGAACAGCTTGAAGATGATCGGCTGAAAGGCCTGCTCGCCTTCGATGCGACGCTGGGCAGTCACCTCGGCCCGCGCTCGCCGACCTCGCTGCTCGGCCTCTACTATCGGCTGGCGGGCGAGACCGGTGGTACGGCCGGCGCTCAAGTCCTGCCGCAAGGCGGCATGGGCGCGGTCGTCGCCGCCATTCGTGCCTCGGCGGAGAAGGCTGGCGTTGAAATCCGCACATCGGCGCCCGTAGCAAAAATCATCGTCGAGAAAAGCCGCGCCGTCGGTGTCGCGCTCGACAATGGCGAAGTGCTGCGCGCGAACACGATCGTCTCCGCCATCAACCCAGCGACGACTTTCCTCGACCTCGTCGGACCGCGCGAGATCGACACCGGCTTCATGCGCAAGGTGAAAAACATCCGCATGAAGGGCGATGCCGCCAAGCTCAATCTGGCGCTCGACCGGCCGCCGCAATTCACCGGTGTCGATGCAGCCAGCCACAAGGGCCGGCTGGTCATCGCCCCCTCGCCCGATCACGTCGAGCGCGCCTTCAATCCCTGCAAATATGGAGAGTTGTCGCCCGAGCCGGTGATGGAGGTTACGCTGCCAAGCCTCGCCGATCCATCGCTCGCCCCCGCCGGCGCCTGCGTGCTGTCCGCGGTCGTGCAATACGCTCCCTATGCGCTGAAGGAGGGTTGGGATGCCGGCAAGCCGAAATTCCTGAGGGCGATCATGGAGCAGCTCGAAGCTTACACGCCTGGCATCGGCAAGAGCGTGGTCCGCGCCGAGCTCCTGACGCCAGCCGATATCGAGACGCGCTATCGCATGCCGGGCGGCCATTGGCATCATGGCGAATTGCAGGCCGACCAGATGCTGGTCTCGCGCCCGGTCTCGGGCTGGTCAGGCTACGATACGCCGGTCGAAGGGTTGTTCCTGGCCGGCGCCGGCTCGCATCCCGGCGGTGGCGTCTCCGGCGCGCCTGGCCTCAACGCCGCGCGGCGCATCATCGCGATGAAGGGATAGGCCATGGCCCAGGCAACCAGAAGGAAACCTGTTGCAAAGGCAGCCGGCGCGACCGTTTCCGCCCGCATCGCCGCCCAATCTCATTTCCAGACGCTGCGTCTGGGCACACCGTTCCAGCCGCGCATCGACGCGCTGGCCAAAACCCAGGACTGGTACAATTGGGCCGGCTACCGCGCCCCCCACTCGCTGTGGGACGAGGAGCTCGAATATTTCGCCATCCGCAGCCAGGCGGCGCTGTTCGACATTTCACCGATGACCAAATATCGGATCGAGGGACCGGACGCCGAAGCCTTGCTCAATCGCGTCACTTTGCGCGATGTCACCAAGCTCAGGCCCAGCCGCGTCCACTACACCGCGTGGTGCGACGACAAGGGTTTCGTCCTCGATGACGGCACACTGTTCCGTCTGTCGCAGACCCGCTTCCGGCTGTGTTCGCAGGAGCGGCATCTGCCCTGGCTGCTCGACAGCGCCGTCGGTTTCGATGTCAAGGTTGAGGAGGAAACCGAAGCTGTCGCCGGGCTCGCCTTGCAAGGCCCGACCTCCTTCGCCGTGCTGCGCGATGCCGGCTTCGCCGGCATCGAGAGGCTGAGAATATTCGACCTTGCCGACTTCCCGCATGGCGGCGGCACCGTCAGCATATCGCGCACCGGCTTCACCGGTGATCTCGGCTACGAGTTGTTCGTGCCGGCCGACAAGGCGCTGAGCCTGTGGGACCGGCTGATGACATCAGGCGAACTGCGCGGCATCCGCGCCATCGGCTACACCGCGCTCAACCGCGCGCGGCTCGAGGCCGGGCTGATGGTTGCCAATGCGGATTTCACAACCGCCGAGCACGCCATCCGCGCCGACCGCCTGCGCATGCCCGACGAAATCGGGCTCGGCTTCATGATCGATCTGGAAAAGGGCCATTTCAACGGCCGCCGTGCCATCCTCGAGGCGAGAGCGAAACGCAAGTTACGCCATGTGCTGGTCGGGCTGGAGATCGACGGCAACGTCCCGGCCGAACACGCCATCGTCTACCACAAGAAAGCCCAGGAGGTTGGCCTGGTCAGCGCCGCCATGTGGTCGCCGATGGCCAAGCGCAACATAGCCATCGCCTCACTGGCGCGGCCATACGGTGATACAATGGTCGAGGACCTCTGGGTTGAGATCTACGCCATGCGCGAGCTGCAGTATCAGAAGCTGATGAAGCGGGCCAAGGTGGTGGCGCGACCGTTCATCAATCTCGACCGCCGCACGGCCAATCCGCCGGCGGACTTCTGATCATGACCGACGAAGCCGACAAACAGCAAGACGATGAGGAAGCCGCCGAACAGTGGGAGCTGGTCAACACGCCGCTTGGCGAGAAATGGTCGGGCCGCACGCGCTATGCCGCCGCCATGTTCTTCTACAAGCGCGACGAGATGACCTCGGAGACGCTCGAAGTCTACCGCATCTGCGCGCGGCTCGATTCCGAAGATCCGCTGCCGATCATCCGCGATCGCGGTATCGGTAAGGACTGGTTGAAACGCATGGGCTTCCAATAAGCCGTTCTAACCTATCGTTTTCTCGAGCATGCCCAGCCAGTTGCGATAGGCGATCTTTTCGATCAGCGCGCGGCCAAAGCCACGCGCCGCCAAGGCATCGATCAGCTTCGGCAGGCCGGCAACGTCGCCGATGACGGCCGGGATCATGGCGCCGTCGAAATCGGAGCCGAGGCCGACACCGTCTTCACCCAAAGCCTGCAGCAGCGAATCGACATGGCGCACCATGATATCGAGGCTGGTGTCGGCATTCATGCGCCCGTCCTCACGCAGGAAGCCGGTGGCGAAGTTCAGCCCGACCATGCCGCCTGACTCGCGGATCGCGCCGAGCTGCCAGTCGGTGAGATTGCGCGAATGGCCGCAAATCGCATGCACATTGGAATGGGTGGCGACCAGCGGCGCATCGCTGAGCGCGGCGACATCACGAAAACCCTTCTCGTTGAGATGCGAGAGGTCAATCATGATCTTCAACTGGTTGCAGATCTTGACCAGCGCCTTGCCCGCATCGGTCAGGCCGGGCCCGGTGTCGGGCGAGGACGGAAAGCGGAACGGCACGCCGTGGCCGAAAGCATTCGGCCGGCTCCAGACGATGCCGAGCGAGCGCAGGCCGGCGGCATGCAGCACGTCGAGCATGGTGAGCTCGGTGTCGATCGCCTCGACCCCTTCGATGTGGAACACAGCTGCGATCGACCCTTGCGCCATGGCGTTGCGCACATCGCCGGCACTGCGGCAGAGGGTGAGCGCTCCGGCCCGTTCCAGCCGAAACAGGATCGAGGCCATCGCGATCGTCGAGGTCAGCGCATCATTGCGCGGAACCTCGGGCGGCAGCGGCTCGGCAGCGCTCGGCGCCAGGGGCACGGCGCTGCGCCTGGATTTCTCGACCGGCGGCGGGAAGATAGCGAACATGCCGCCGGCAAAGCCACCGGCTTTGGCACGCGGCAGGTCGATATGACCGCCCGATTTCCCCTCGATGAACAGCTTTTCGACGTCCGTGTCTTTCGACTGGTAGAGTCTGAGCAACGTATCGTTGTGGCCGTCGAAGACGGGAACGAGGTCGGTTTCGGTCATACGGGGATCATTCGGTTCGTTTGTCGGCAAGGGGCTGAGATACACCATACCTACTTAGGCAGGATGTGCCACCCGCGCAAATGCCAAAGCCATCCCGGTGGATGGCAGCCACTTGCCGCGCCGCTTCCTGACGACGAAAATCCTACTGCTTCAGCACGTCGGCCCATTCCTGATGGCGGCGGAACTGGGCGTTGGCGAAGGGGCAGAGCGGGATGATCTTCTTGCCCGCCGCCCGCGCATCCTCGACGGCGCGGGTGACGAGCCGAAGCCCGGCACCCTGGCCACGAAACGCGTCCGGCACCTCGGTATGGTCGATGATGATCTGGTGCTCGCCGATCTTGGTGAAGGTCATCTCGGCCTCGGCGCCGCCGGGTCCGCGCAGGACATAGCGACCCTTGGAACCGCGGTCCTCAAGTTCGATCTCAGGCAGTTGGTCAGGCATCGCTATGCTCCTTGGGCAGCATCGGCAAAGAACCGCCGCGCCGCCTCGATTTCGTTCGGCCGCACCTCGTGCCCGCCTTCATGCCATTCCACTGTGACATCGGCGCCGTCGGCACGCAAATAGGCTTCGAGCCGCGTGGTCAGGTTCGGCGGACAGATCGGATCGCGCTGGCCGGCGGTCAGCAGGATATGGCGGCCGGCGAGACTGCCCTTCACCTCCGGTTCGAACGGGATCAGCGGATGCATCAGCACCGAGGCGTCGAACAGCAGCGGTGCTACAAATACCACCGAGGCCAGCACGTTGGCGCCGTTGGAGTAGCCGAGACCCAGCACGGCTGACGGCTTCGCCGCCTCGACATGGGCCTTGACGAAGCCCGCCATCTTGTCCGTCGCCCGTGCCAGATCGTCCATGTCGTAGACGCCCTCGCCGGTGCGGCGAAAGAAGCGCGCGGCACCTTGTTCCGACACATCGCCGCGCGGCGAGATGATGGTTGCCTGGGGCACGAGATCGCGCCCCAGCGACAGAAGCTGGTTCTCATCGGCTCCCGTGCCATGGAAGACGAACAGCAATGGGCCATCAGGCGAACCGGGCAGCAGCTTGTGGATGTAAGCGTCCTTGCTCATGGCCTCAGCCTTCCAGCTTCTGCAGATGCTGTTCAAGATAGGGCCGCAGGTGCTGGTGCTGCGTCGGCAGCTTCAGCGCCTCGCCGAGATGAGCGGTGTCCTCATCGCGATCGAAACCCGGCTCGTTGGTGGCGACTTCGAACAGCACGCCACCCGGCGTGCGGAAATAGATCGCCCAGAAATAGTCGCGGTCGATCACCGGCGTCACGCCATAGCCGGTATCCATCAACGCCTTGCGCACTTCGAGCTGCTTGGCGCGATTCTCGACGGCGAAGGCGACGTGGTGGACGGAGCCGGCGCCGAGATCGGCGAAGGCAGCAGCCGGTAGGGATTCGATGTCGACGACATCGGCGCCGTTGCCGTTCTTCAGCGCCAGCCGCCTGACAGGGCCGGACCTGTCGACTTCCTCATAGCCCATGAACTTCAGCAGCTCCTCGGTGGCGCCGCCATCCTTCAACCGGAGCGACACGGAATGAAAGCCGCGGATCGCCTCATCAACAGGGACACCGCCTTTCGCCCATGGCGCTCTGCTGTCACCCTTATCCTCGACCAGCGCGAAACCGTCGCCGTCCGGTCCGGCAAAGGCCAGGCGATTCTCGCCGAATGTCTCTTCGCGCGACAGGCCGGTAACACCCTCATCGGCAAAACGCTTTTCCCAGTAGGCGAGCGTGCCTTCCGGCACCGAGTAGACCGTGGTACCGACTTCGCCGACGCCATGCCGGCCCTTGCCGATGTCGGGGAACGGGAAATAGGTCATCACCGAACCGGGCGTCCCGGCCTCGTCGCCATAGTAGAGGTGGTAAACATCAGGCGCGTCGAAATTGACGGTCTTCTTGACCCGGCGCTGGCCGAGCTTTTTGGTGAAGAACTCATTGTTCTGGCGGGCATTCCTTGCCATCGATGTGACGTGATGCAGGCCTTTGATCTGGTCGAGCATTGTCTTTGCTCCTTCCCTTGGTGCTTGTGCGGCCCTCGCCGCTGTCCACGCCAATATGAGGACGCGAGCGCTCTAGGCAAAGGCGGCAAACACAGAATGGACTGTGCTACAAAAATGAACAATAGAAAGCGGTTTGTTCACCAATCGCCTCGCATGACAGGCTTGCGCCAGCCCCAGAATTCGGTTCCATGAGGGGCGTTCGACCATCCCAGGACAAGGGTATCGCGTGTGACTGGAAAAGCCAGGCGACCTAACATTTTGCTGATCACATGCGACCAGTGGCGCGGTGATTGTCTGTCGTCCGCGGGCCATCCGGTTGTGAAGACGCCGAATGCCGACGCGCTGGCCGCGGAGGGTGTGCTGTTCAAGCGGCATTATGGCGCTGCGGCGCCCTGCTCGCCGGCCCGGGCCTGCCTCTACACCGGCCTCTACCAGATGAACAACCGCGTCTGCCGCAATGGCACACCGCTCGATGCCCGTCACGGCAACATCGCGCTGCACGCGCGCGGCCTGGGCTATGATCCGACGCTGTTTGGCTACACCGACGTCTCGCTCGACCCGCGCCTGCTGGCGCCGGGCGACCCACGGCTGCAAAGCTATGAGGGCGTGCTGCCGGGCTTTACGGTGCGCCAGTTGCTGCCCGAACATCAGAAACAGTGGTTGTCCTGGCTGAAGCTGCGGGGTATCGATGTCAGCGCCGGATCTCCAGATATTCATCGCCCGGTGAACGATGGCGGCGCGGCCGGTGCCGTCAGCTACTCCCCACCCATTTATTCCAGGGACGAAACGCCCACTGCCTTCCTGACCAGCGAATTCACTCGCTGGCTCGGCGAGCAGGAGCAGGATGCACCGTGGTTCGCGCATCTGTCCTTCATCAGCCCGCACCCGCCTTTCATCGTCCCGGCGCCATACAACACCCTCTATGATCCGGCTGACGGCCCCGCGTTCCACCGTGCGGCAAGCTGGCAGGAAGAGGCGCAAAGCCATCCTTACCTCGCCTATGACATCGGCCAGCAGAAGCAGGCCAAATTCCGTCCCGACGCCAGGGGCAAGGTGCACGACTGGAGCGATGACGACTTCCGCCGCATCCGGGCGATCTATTACGGCATGATCTCCGAGGTCGACGCGCAGCTCGGCCGCGTCTGGCAAGCGGTCAAGGCCGCGGGCGCATGGGACGACACCATCATCGTGCTGACGTCAGATCACGCCGAGATGATGGGCGACCATTTCATGCTGGGCAAGGGCGGCTACTTCGACGGCAGCTACCACATTCCGCTGATCATCCGCGACCCGCGCCACGGCCAGGCGGCCGGCGACAGCGTCGATCGCTTCACCGAGGCGGTGGACATTGTGCCGACGCTACTCGACCTGCTCGGCGGCGATGCCGCGCCACACCTCGACGGCACCTCGCTGAAGCCGTTCCTGAGCGGAGGGAGCCCTGCAGACTGGCGCGATGCCGTCCATTGGGAGTTCGATTTCCGCTCGATTGCCGAAGGCGAGGCCGAACGCCATTTCGGCATCAACTCACGCCAATGCAACCTCGCCGTCATCCGCACGGAAAAACTCAAATATGTGCATTTCAGCGGCGGCTTGCCTCCACTGCTGTTCGACCTGGAAACAGATCCGGGTGAATTGAACAACCTGGCCAAGCACCCGGCTTATCTGGGCGTGCGGCTGGAGTTCGCCGAGCGGCTTCTCGCCTGGCGGGCTGAGCATCTTGACCAGTCGCTGGCGCTGGCTGAACTGACGGAGCACGGCGTTGTCGGCCACGTCGCCAGGGCCGCAAGCGAATAAGGCAGTAGGGGAACACCGAACCGGTACTACGACGGGCCGACCCTACTGCCTACTGCCTACTGCCTACTGCCTACTGCCTACTGCCTACTGCCTACTGCCTACTGCCTACTGCCTACTTCACAATCAAGCGCTGCTGATCCCGCTTCTCGGCATAACTGCCCTTTTCATAGGCGGTTTGAGCCTCGAGCTGTTCCTTGGTGAAGGTCGTGTACAGGTACTTCTTGCCGTCCTTGTCGGTCATGAATTTGAGATTATCCATGCCAACCGCGACCTCCTTCTCGCCGATGCCGAGGAAGCCGCCGACATCGACGATCACCGCGTCCGTCTTGTTGTCGGGCGCGAGCACGACATCGCCGATTTCGCCGACCTTGGCGTCGTTGGCGCCGTAGACAATGGTGCCCTTCAGATCGTCGGCACGGATCTCGCCAACCGGCATTTCCGTCAGCGTCGACTTGTCGATAGCTGCCGTCTGCGTCTGGTCGGGAGCCGAGGCATCAGGGGTCGTCGCTGCGGGAGCCTCGGTCGTCTTGTCTGCGACAGCAGGAGCCGTCGCATCGGACGGCACAGCGGTCGGGACGGTTGCAGCGGGCTCATTAGATGCCGTTGTCGCGGGTACCGCATCATAGGCCTTGCGGTTGAAATCCGGCTGCGTCTGCAATTCTTCCTTGGTGGTCTGGGCCACCAGCCAGCGGTCGCCATTCTTCTCGGCCCATTGCGCCTTGGAGAAATCATAGGCGACATTCTTGGCACCTAGGCCAAGGAAACCACCGACCCCGATGACCAGCGACTCGGCCTTGCCTTCCTTGGTCAGAACGATGTCGTTGACGCTGCCGATGTTCTGCGCGTCATCGCCGGTGCCATTGTAGACGGTTTCGCCGATTATGTTGGTGGCGAGATTGCCATCTGCGCGCTTCACGGGTTCCGCCGGAGCGGCGTTTAGATCGACAGGCTTCTGCGCCGTATCCGTCGTCGCGGGTGCCGTCGGAGCTGCTGCGTCGGTCGATGCTGCAGGGGCTGGAGCCGGGCCATAAGGCTTACTGTCGAACTCCGGAAGCGCCGTCAGCTCGTCCTTGGTCGTCAGGGCGATCAGCCAGCGGTCGCCGTTCTTCTCGGCCCATTTCAGCTTGTCATAGTCGAAAGCGACGTTCTTCGCTCCGACGCCCAGGAAGCCACCGACGCCGATGACCACTGATTTCGCCTGGCCATCCTTGTCGAAGACCACGTCGCTGACCTTGCCGATGTTCTCGGCATCACCGCCAGTGCCGTTGTAGACGGACTCACCGATGATGTTGGTGACAATGCTGCCCTCGGCGCGTGTTACCGGAGCTGCGGCGGGCTCCTGCACGACAGGGGCATCGGCAGGTGCTGGGGTTGTCGCGCTCTGTGCATAAGCGCCAGTTGCGATCAGTGTTGCGAGTGCGGTCGTGGCTAAAAGATTGCGGATCATGATAGTCTCTCCTCGTGCGTGATCTCATGCACGCCGCGCCCGGTTGAACCGTCGCTGGGGAGATCGGACGCGGCATCTACATGTTCACAACGTCGCGACCATGCTGTTGTTCCGACAAAAGCGCGGGAGTCCGTGGCAATCAACAAGCGTCTCCGCCGCAGCCGTAAGACCGATCGCGCGTTTCGCCGCACACGGAACCTTTCCGGTCTCGCCGCGTTGCAGCCTGCGGCTGGGTTCGTCCCGGTCCGACTATGGTCGAATAACGGAGTGGGGTATGAAATTCGCAGCGGTGCTGAACCGGGACGGCGGCACCTTGCGGACCACTGATCTTGCAGCTTTCTCCGAAAGGATGCGTCAGGCGCTGGAGACTGCAGGTCACTCTCTCAGCATCGAGATTGTTGCCGGCAAGGATGTGGTGGAAACGCTCGACCGCGTGGCTTCACGCCGCTCCGTCGACGTCGTGCTGGCCGGTGGCGGCGACGGAACCATTTCCGCCGCGGCCGCCCGGCTGATGGGGACGAAGAAGACGCTTGCCATATTGCCGGCCGGCACCATGAACCTCTTCGCGCGCGGGCTGGGCATTCCGCAGTCCCTGGATGCCGCGCTGAAGTCCTTCACTGACGGCGAAATCATCGCGGTCGACATCGCGACGGCCAACGGCCGGCCGTTCGTTCACCAGTTCTCGATCGGCATGCATGCGAAGATGGTGCAACTGCGCCAGAAGATGGAGTTCGGTTCTCGCCTGGGAAAGATCCGTGCCTCGGCCAAGGCGGCTTGGGCGACGATCAACAATCCACCGGCGATGCACGTGACGCTCAGCATCGGCGAAGCCGAGATGGCGGCCCGCATTACCGGCATCGGCATCACCAACAATTTGTTCGGCGAAGGCCACTTGCCGTACGCCGATAACCCGGCGGGCGGCGTGCTTGGCGTCTATGTCACGGTGGCGCAGCAGCGCGCCGAACTGGTCAAGTTCTTCTTCAACATGGCGCGCGGCAAATGGCGCGACAACGAACATGTCGAAATCCATCAGGCAGGTAGGACGGTCCTGAAAATCCATTCTGGGAGCAGCAAGTTCCGCGCCGTCATGGACGGCGAACTGGTCAGGCTTGAGCGTGCAACAACGATCGAAATCCAGCCAGGCGCGCTCAATGTTCTGGTGCCGGCCAGCGTCGCCGAGGCAAAGGCTGCTTGATGCGATTCGAACCCATTGCAGCCGACAAGCTAGCCGCCGGGAGCGCTGCCCTGTTGGGTCGTGTCCTTCTTGATCAATTCGCCATAAATCTCGGCAGCACCCCAAGCGACAAAGGCCAGCAGCAGCGCAGCGATCAGAATGCGCAGGCCATGCCGGCCCCACCCCCCCTGACGGGCTTTGTCCTCAGGAATGATCTTGATCATGGTCGGCCCTCGGATCGTTTTGCGCCAGCTGATGCGTCGGGCAAAACAACATGGTCGGGTAACGGTTCGTCGCTAGGATGGTTCCGGCCGGCCGGCTGGTTCTGGACAGACAGACCGGCGAAGCGACTACGAAGACGGGGCAACGGGGACCTGGGTGAATAATAAGGCGGAAAGAGTGCCGGATCTGCCGGCTGACGTTGCGCGGGCGGTTAGCGCCGAAGACCGGCTGGCCGTGCTACATGGGCTGGAGATGCTGGATACGGCGGCAGACCCGGATTTCGACCGCATCAGCAGCCTTGCCGCAGCGGTGATGCAGGTGCCAATCGCCCTGGTCACGCTCGTCGACCACGAGCGGCAGTGGTTCAAATCCTGCTTCGGGCTGGACGAGACCGAAACCGCGACCGACATCTCCTTTTGCGCTCATGCGATTGCCGCCGGCGACGAGCCGATGGTGGTGGCGGATGCAACGACGGACCCTCGTTTCAAGGCCAACCCGCTGGTCACCGGCAAGCACCATGTCCGCTTCTATGCCGGCGCGCCGATGGTCGTGGCAGGTGCCCGCATCGGCACGCTGTGCGTTCTCGACCGCAAGCCGCATGCCTTTCCATCCCGCGCCGAGCTCGACCAGTTGAAGGCGCTCGCCAGCCTCGCCGCCAGCCTGTTCACCTTGAAGGACGCGACCCGCAGCGGCGCCATCGCCGAGGCCGCACTGGCGCGTGAGGAGAAACGACGCGCCATCGCGCTCGACGCGGCGTCGCTCGCCAGCTGGGCGTGGGACATCCGCACCGACATCATCGAATGCGACACCTTGCTGTCGGAGCTGTTCAACTTGCCGCGCTCGAACCGGCTGCGGGCGCGCGACATCCTCACCGCCATCGATCCGCGCGACGTCTACCAGACCGAAACCCGCTTTCGCGACGCCTTGACCGGCAGCGACGACTATTTCGGCGAATACCGGGTGAAGGGCTTTCATCCGCCGCGCTGGCTCGTCACGCGCGGCCGTGTCATCGAGCGTGACGGCGACGGCAAGCCGACGCTGATCTTCGGCGTCAACTACGACATCTCGGAGCGCAAGCTTGGCGACGAACGGCAACGGCTGTTGCTGCGTGAGCTCAACCATCGCGTCAAGAATACGCTGGCGACCGTCCAGGCGCTGGCGACGCAAACCGTGCGCCATGCCCGCCAGCCGAGCGAGTTCCTCGAGGCCTTCGGCGCCCGGCTTCAGGCCCTGGGCATCGCCCACAATCTGTTGTCGGACCGCGAGTGGCGCGGCATCGGCATCCGCGAACTCGTCCAGATTGAGGTCAGGCCATTCGAAACGGCCGAGCAGCCGCGCATGACGATCTCCGGCGACGACTTGCTGCTGTCGCCCGACCAGGCCGTCGGGCTTGGCCTGATCCTGCATGAACTGGGCAGCAATGCACTGCAATATGGATCGCTGTCGGTGGTATCGGGCAAGGTTGATCTCGGCTGGAAGACGCAAGGCAGGAAGGGTGCCCGGCGCCTTGTGCTGACCTGGCGCGAAAGCGGCGGTCCGCAAGTCGCCCCGCCGGAACGGCACGGCTTCGGCTCGATCCTCATCCGCCGCAGCCTTGCCAAGGTCATTTCAAGCGAAGTGACCCATGAGTTCCGGCCGGAAGGGGTGTTTGCCGAAATATCGATGCCGCTGGAAGATCTGTCGAAGTGACAGACCATGATCCCGAAAAGTGGAAACCGGTTTTCGCGGACAAACGGGTTCCGTTTGTCCAGAGATCATGGTCAAAGGAAAACACAGGTCTATTTCCGCTCGCTCTCATCCGGATCGTCGGATTTCACATTCTCGCGGTAGATCGCATAAGCCGCGAGCGCTACGGCTGGACCCAGAATGACGCCGAGACCGCCTTTTCCCTTGAGCAGCGTCGGCAGCACGGCGAGTGCGGCGGTGATGCCGATCGCCTTCATGTCGGCATTGCGGCGTTGCGCCCGACGCCGGGCGCGCGAGCCTGCGGATATCTGGTAAATCAGCAGGATCAGCCCGGCAAGCACCAGAAAACCGGCGCCAAAGCCCAGTGCGGCGGCAAGCGACCCGTAGCGCATCGCCGCCCAGATATAGGCTGCCCCGACCAGAAAGCCGAGACCACAAAGCGCTGCCGACAGGGCGAGCCCATAAACGATTGCCGCCGTGCGCGCCCGGCGCATGGCGGCAACGGTTTCGCCCGAGGCGAGACCTGAAAGTAGGGATGCGAGCATTCCCATCTGCGAACCGACTAGCGACGTGCGATGAGCGCGAAGAGGAAGCCGACGCCGGCAGCGATCGCCAATGACGTCACCGGCTTTTCACGCACGCTTGCCATCATCTGCGCTTCGATGTCCTTGGCGTTGCTGCGCAGACTGTCAAAGGCTGCTTCGCCCTGCGCGCGCAGCTGCTCGACCCCTTCCGTGGCCGCGCGACGGGCAGTGCCATAGCCATGCTCGCCGGTCTTGGCCAATTGCTTGGTGAGCTTGTCGATGTCGGCCTTCAATTGCCTGATGTCGGCTTCCAGGTCCGCATTTGCGCGGGCGTCGTTTGCGGTCTTTCCTGCGGCAGTTGCCATGGCTTAACTCCTTGTGATTGCTCGATTTCAAACGCGCCGCGCGCCTCAAGGTTCCGGCATTGGGGGACAAAGTAGCCGAAAACGCATCCGCGCGCACCCGATCCGACGGCTCTGGCAAAAACGCGCTTCGTCAGATCAGCGGCCGGCGCGCCTCGCCCAGCCCTTCCCATCCAGCGAGCCGCTTGAGCCCTTCAATGTCGGTGACCTCGCAACCGCCGTCGCGCCAGACGATCAGCTTGCGATCCATCAGCTTGCGGATCGTCTTGTTTGTATGAACCAGCGACAGGCCGAGGGTGTCGGCGATGTGTTGTTGCGTGATCGGTATCTGGATGGACTGCTTGCCGTTCAGCCCGACGACCTTGGCCCGGCTGGCGATGAAGGCGATAAGATAGGCGGCGCGCTCGATCGCGCTGCGACGCCCGAGGCTGAGCAGATTTTCATCCAGCATGCGCTCTTCGCGCGAGGCGATCCAGGTGATGTCGTAGGCCAGCCCTGGATGATTGCGGTAGAGCTCGTGCAGATACTCACGCTCGAAAACGCACAGTAGCATCGGCGACAGGGCCTCTACGGAATGCTGCATCTCGCCCATCACACTGCCCTGCAGGCCGATCAGATCGCCGGGCATGAGATAGTTGAGGATCTGTCGGCGACCGTCTCGCAACAGCTTGTAGCGGAATGCCCAGCCGGAGAGAACGGTGTAGAGATGGGCGCTGTGGCTACCCTCGACCAGCACGGTAGCCCCCTTGTCGACGGCGAGTTCGCCCTTCTTGAATGTACTGATGAAGGCCAGCTCCTGTTTTTCGAAGTCGCGAAAAATCGGCAACGGCCGCAACGGGCAGTTCTCGCAAGGATATTGGCGGCTGGAGAAGGCGCGACTGTTCTGGGCTGACATTTCGACCCCTCTTCGAAAGCCCGCTCTTTGGAGGAGCTGCGTTTCAACGCGTTGCAAGGATTGAGGTTCCGCCACTGCCCACATGTCTTTTTTAAATGACAGCACGCCAATTAGCGATCATGACTCCATACGTTTCAAGGAGTCCTTGCCTGTGCCCACATTGCTTGACGGATTGCGGATTCTCGTCCTGGAGGACGAATTTCTCATCGCCATGGATGTCGAGCAGCTTTGCCGTGACCACGGCGCCGGCGAGGTGGTCATCGCCCGCGATCTGACCGAGGTCGATGGCCGGGAAGTCGCCACGCAATTCGACGCGGCCATTGTCGACCTCATGCTGGGAGGCACCTCGACACTCGATTTCGCCTCGGGGCTGCGCGCGGCAGGCGTACCTTTCGTGTTTGCGTCGGGCTATTCGGATGCCGATGAAATCAAGGCATCCTTTCCGGGCGTCAGGCTGGTCGGCAAACCCTATTCGGGTGAAGACCTCGTGCAAGCGGTGGCGGCAGCCTGCGGACGCGCTTCTCCCGGTTGAGCGCGATCCCGATCATTGCGGATGGCGCCTGGCGATTGCAGGTCAGCTGGCCGGCGAGCCCGTTACCTGGGTCGAAATCGCATCCGGACCATACTCGTCTTCGCCTGATATTTTCAGGATCTCCTGCAAGCGTGTGCGGGCTCGGCTGACGCGGCTCTTGATCGTCCCGACCGCGCAACCGCAAATCTCGGCGGCCTCCTCGTAGGAGAAACCCGACGCACCGATGAGGATGATGGCTTCGCGCTGGTCCTCCGGCAATTGCTCCAGCGCCCCGCGAAAATCCTTCAGGTCGAGCTGGCCATGCTGAGCCGGATGAACGGCAAGCCTGGCCGTCATGATGCCGTCGCTATCTTGCACTTCACGTCCACGCTTGCGCATCTGCGAATAGAATTCATTGCGCAGGATGGTGAAAAGCCACGCCTTGAGATTGGTGCCAGGCTGGAAGCTTTCATGCTTGTCCCACGCCTTGACCAGCGTTTCCTGGACGAGGTCGTCGGCCTTGTCGGCATTTTGCGTCAGCGATACCGCAAAGGCGCGCAGGCTTGGGATCGCCCCAAGCAGATCGGTCTTGAAGCCTTGGGAGACCGCTGCCATGCCTCAGTCCTTCTTCTGTGTGGGTTCGGCCTGTTCCAGCTGGCTAAGCAACTGGGAAAAGCGATCCGGCACATCGTCGGAGACCAGCTCGTCGTAATATTGTTTGAGTTTGCGCCCGATTTCGGAGTTCGGCCCAAGGGCGTCACCGGCACCATTCCGGCGCCTGCTCTCGGCGCCAGCCAGAATATCTTTCGTCATATCCTTCATTCTGCCCTTGTATTCCCAGCGCCCAAGCCGCTCACAATATTACTCGACACAACGCAAGCGACACCCTCGTCTGGTTGCCCATCCCGACTTCAAACGCAGTCGCGACGCATTAGTTCCATCGAGGCCGGAACTTTTTCTCAAGATCGGCGTTGTTTGACCGGGCTTGCAATCAGCTTGACCTGCAATCTATGCAATCACGTCATTCTGAGGGAGACGTCTTATCATGAGTTTATCCGCCACCATCGCACCAAACCTGCCATTCCTGCGCCGCTTCTCGCGGGCCGTTTCCGGATCGCAGGAGAGTGGCGATGCGCTGGTCGCCGCAATGCTCGAAGCCATCATCGCCGATGTCGAGATCTTTCCCGAGGCATCGACCGACCGCATCGCGCTGTACAAGGTTTTTGCCAAGCTGTTCACATCGGTGGCGATCCGCGTCCCACAGGAGCACGCGCAATCGGCATGGGAACAGCGCGCCGCGGCCAATCTGAATGCAATTGCGCCGCGCCCGCGCCAGGCCTTCCTGCTCGTTGCCGTCGAAGGCTTCAGCGAGGACGAGGCGGCCGAAATTCTCGACGTCGGCGACCAGGAGTTTTCCGAGTTGCTTGCCCAGGCAAGCAACGAGATATCCCGTCAGGTGGCAACCGACGTGCTGATCATCGAGGATGAACCGCTGATCGCCATGGATATAGAAGAAATGGTCGAGAGCCTCGGGCACCGCGTCGTCGGAACGGCGCGCACCCATGCTGAGGCGGTGATGATGTTCGGCAAGACACGGCCGAAAATGGTGCTCGCCGACATCCAGCTTGCCGACGGCAGTTCGGGCATTGAGGCCGTGAACGAGATCCTGTCGTCGACATCGGTGCCGGTCATCTTCATCACCGCCTTTCCCGAGCGTCTGTTGACTGGCGAGCGTCCCGAGCCGGCCTTCCTGGTTACCAAGCCGTTCAATCCCGACATGGTCAAGGCGCTGATCAGCCAGGCGCTGTTCTTCGACCGTCAGGCCAAAGCCGCGGCATAGGCTCGCAGTACGTCCTGACAGCACGACACGATATTGAAGGCCGCTTGATGCGATGCATCGGGCGGCCTTTTGGCAAAGCGGAACCGTCGTCAGCGAAATTCATGCGCCCTCCTGCTCCGAACGATTTGCAAGCATCGTCTTTTTCCGCAAAGGGTGGAACAAACCGCATCTACTCACGTTTTCATCGCACCATTCGAAGGAGATGGATCATGCTTTACTGGGCGCTCGTATTTCTCGTCGTGGCGATCATCGCCGGCGCGCTTGGTTTCGGCGGCATCGCCGGTACGTCTGCCGGCATAGCGCAGATATTGTTTTTCATCTTTCTCGCTTTCCTGGTCATTTCGCTTCTTGCGGGCCTGTTCAAACGGGCATCGTGAGGACGAACGGCGACCGAACACTGGAAGCCGCACCCCTCAAACGGTTTCCAGCCACCGCCGGGCGGTATCCTGCAAAGGGCACCGTCCGGCGGACCGTTTTTGGCGGCTGATTTTCGGGAAACCTCTTTTGGGAACCCATTCAACAGTGAGCCGTTCAGCCTGAGTTGGGTGGACAGATTGGCCTATGCGTTCCAGAACCGGAGATAGGAAAGACGACGTGCAAAGCGATGAAGTCATCGCCCTGCATCCTGCCGAAAGCGGCATGCAGCTTGGACGGGCTCTTCTCCATGCGTTGCACAATGCCGGTATTTCTGTTCTCTATCAGGATCGCGAGATGAAAACCGTATGGGCGCGCAACATGCGCGCGCCCTGGGTTTCCGACACTGCCGACGGCAACGGCATACTGCCGGCGGCGCAGGCCGATCGCATTGGCGAAGCCAAGCGCGACGTCATCGCATCCGGCAACCCGCAACGTCTCGAGATCAGCGTTCCCGTCGAGGATGGCATCCGTTGGTTTTACGTCTGGATCGATGCCGACCATGGCGATGGCGGCACGGTGCAAGGCGTCGTCACCACGATGGTCGAAACGACCGAGCAGAAACGTCGTGAGCAGACCCTGACGACGCTGTTGCGCGAAGTCAGCCATCGCTCGAAAAACCTGCTGGCGATCATTCAAAGCATAGCCACCCAGACCGGGCGCTATTCCGACGGCATTGGTGATTTCCTGACACGCTTTCGCGGCCGGCTGCAATCGCTGGCTTCGTCTCAGGATCTCGTCACCTCTTCCAACTGGCGGGGTGCCGCACTTCGCGAACTGGTATCGGGCCAGGTTGGCCGCTACGGCGGGGATCCGGTGAGAAGCCTGCGCTTTCAGGGGGCAAACCCTTATCTCAATCCGAACGCTGCCCTGCATATCGGCCTTGCCATGCATGAACTCGCCGTCAACTCGGTGAGCTATGGCGCCCTGTCGCGGCCCGATGGATTCGTCGAGGTTACAGCCAACCTGACCGCCGACCACACTGGGACCTCCCTGTCTCTGACATGGGCCGAAGCGATCGGAGCCAATGATAACAGGCGTAGCGAGAAGCGCTTTGGCAGTGTCACACTCGAACGGGTCGTGCCGGCATCGCTGAATGGTAAGGCGACGCTTGAAATCGCGGCTGGTCGCCTAGAATACCGCCTTGTCGTTCCGCACGGCAATTTCGAGACGGACTGAGCGACCCGCATCTACGCCAGTTTCTTAACCGGCGGTTCACCATAAAAGCCGATGCTGTGTTTCCCAAATACCGCCGGAACCTGTTGCATCTTCGGACATTTCCGCAGCAGGACTTGCAGCATGGTGCGGGAGGAATGCCTTGACGGTAGCCGGCATGAACAGACTGGAACAGGCCGCTCGGATGTCCATGGGCGAGTTTGAAGACTCCGAGGCATCCGCGCCACCGCTGCCGCCTGTTCCTCACGCTTCGTTGCACCTTGTCGCTCTGGGTCTGGCCGCGGCTATCGTCACGGTCGTCCTCTTCCAACTGGCTTACTGACGTCCGCGCCACCTGCGGCCTTGGTCGATCCCATGTTAATTCGCCGGTAGGTCTCGCAGCGCAGGAACTTTGCGGAATGTGGACCGTTACCGTGGCGAGAGGACATTATCGTCATGGAACACATTGCTGCATTGCTGCTGGTCATCGGCTGCTCGAACACGATGGCCGATTGCCGTGAGCTGCAGATCCCTGTCAGCGTTTTCGAAACCGCCGACCAATGTGTCGCCGAACGCCCGTTCGCCATGGGCGACGTTGAAGGACAGGCTCAGCACATCGTCGCCAAATGCCTTGCGGTCGACCCGGCGCTCGAAGACGACTACGATCAGGTGGTGTGGAAGGTCGGCCGGGACGGTAGTCTCGACGCATCCTTGGAGATTTCGAATATCGTGGTTGCGTCGAACTTGACGCGCCCCGAAAAAGACTATCTTAGCCAACAATAAATTCGAGCGGGCAAAGGGCGCCATTTCATGCTAAATCGCGGTCGGAGCTTATTTAAAGTGAGGACAAAAAGTGAGGAGTGACTCTATGCGGAAGATACTTATCGCCATGGTTGCTGTGGTCGCGGTCAGTGGCTGCACCTCGACCGAACAGGACGTGGTTGGCGGCGGCCTGATCGGCGCCGGTGTCGGCGGTCTGGTCGGCGGCGGCAAGGGCGCGCTGATCGGCGCCGCAGTCGGTGCCGGTTCCGGCCTGCTGGTGCGCAACCTGCGCAATGGCTATTGCCAGTATCGCGATCATCGCGGCCGGATCTATACGGCGCGCTGCAACTAGTTCGAGCGATAATCGAAACGTCGATCCGGAGACCGGTCCGTCGGTCTCCGGATTTTCGATGTTTGATGCTGGCCGCCTGACGATCGCCGTCAGTTTGCCAGAGGGATTCTGATTTCCACATTCAGCCCATTGGCCCGGAAATCACGCTTGATCGTGCCGCGCAATTCGCGCGTGACGTTGAGATCGATCAGCTTGGTGCCGAATCCGGTCTTGGCGGGCGCTTCGAGTTTCTTCTGTCCGGTTTCGCGCCAGTTGAGAGCCAGCGTCCTGTCGCGCCCACGCCCTTCCAGCGACCAGTCCACCTTCAGAGACCAATCTCCCTTGAGCGAATCGCCGGGTTCGCAGTATTTCAGCGCATTCGTCGCCAGCTCGTGGAATGTCAGGCCGAGCGCTTGCGTCGTGGTTTCGTCGAGCAGCACTTGTGGTCCCGACAACAGCCCTTCGGGCAACTCCTTGCCGAACACCTGACCCAACTCGATGCGCAGGAGATCGCCAAGATCGGCCTTCTGCCACCGCGAGCGTGTCAGCATGTCCTGGGACGCCGCCATCGCCTGCAGCCTGGCCGAGAAAGATTCGGAAAACTCATTGACGTCGGTGGCACGCGATGCCGTCTGGCGTGCGATCGCCAGGACCCTGGTGATCGAATTCTTGATGCGGTGCTTCATCTCCTGCAGCATCAGGTCTTTTTCGAGCAGGCTCTTTTCCGTCGTTTCGTGCAAGCGCGACGCCGCCTCATAGGCCCGCTCCTGATACCGTGCCACCAGCGCGATGGCGCCCGCCAGCAACAGGCCGAATAGCCCCAGCATCACCGGAACGGCGCGCGACGACGGCTGCGAGAAGGCGCTCGTCGGCCGGAACAGGACAGTCCATGGCCGGCCGGCCACCATGATCTTGCGCGTGACCAGCAGTCTGTCCCCGAAGGTCGAAGCCGGGGGCGTCTCCGACCGGAACAACAGATTATCGCCATTCACCGCACCGTCGCCGTCGTAGATTTCGGTGTTGACCGGCAGCAGCGGCGACCGGCTGAGCGCGGTCTGGAAAAGGTCGCGAGCCCGAAAGGCCGCATAGAGAAAACCGGCCGTGGAGGATCTGGACGCATTGATGACGTCGGGTGCGGTTTCAATATTGAGCCGCACGAAGACGAGGAAGCCGGTGAACGTCTGCGCGGCACCGGTGTCCTGGCCCAGCTGCACCAGCCCGCTGGCGTGCTGGTCGTCGTCCGACATTGCCTTTTCGATCGCCGCCCGCCGCACCGGTTCGCTGAACATGTCGTAGCCGATGCAGCCCTGGTTGGACGGGTCTAGCGGCTCGAACAGCACGATGGGCGCGCGCCAGGGCTGCGTGGTGTCAGGAAAGATTGGATGGTTGACGCCATGGTCGTGCAGCATATCGCGCTCGACCGCCGCCTCGTCTCCGGTCTTCGCAAGCCTGAGATAGCCGATACCGCGCAAGCCGGCAAAATTGTTGTCGACATCGAGCGCTTTGAAGAACGCCTTGAACTCGTTGCCGGAAATATCGCCGTTGCGGGCGTCGAACAGGGCTCGCATCGAGCGCAGCAGCGACAAGTGCAGGTCGATGCGGCTCTCGATCCGGTTGAGCGCGTCGTCGGCCGTCGCATCGAACTTGATGCGGGCGGCCTCCTGCGTCGCAAAATAGGCGAACCCGGCCATCGTCATGCTGATCAGCGCAACGGCAATGAACGCGACGATTGGAAAAAGCTTCTTCAACGGATGATGCGGTCCCTGAGCATGTCGGGCCTTTATGAGCAACTCGCCGTGCCAACACAATGGCAAGGCCAAGCCATCCTGACGGCTGGCATATCACATGGGCGGCAACCAGCGATCCTGCACCCTGTTTGGCCAAGAGGGGCGGCGTCAGCCGGAAGGCTTCAGGCAGCGATCTTCAGCGCGCCTGGTCCGGGAATGGCGCCGGGCGGGCATTTGCCCAGAATGATCATGCCGAGCACTTCGTCCTGGGTCACGTCGGTGGTGCGCGCGGTGCCGACGACCTGGCCGTTCTTCATGACGCAGACCCGGTCGGCAAGCTCGAACACATCGTGGATATCGTGGCTGATCAGGAAGATGCCGATGCCGTCGGACTTTAGCTGCTTGACCAGTTCGCCGACCTGCGCCGTTTCCTGCGGGCCAAGCGCTGCCGTCGGCTCGTCCATGATCAGGATGCGTGCGTTGAACAGGATCGCGCGCGCGATCGCCACCGATTGCCGCTGTCCGCCCGACAGCTTGATCACCGGCTCCTTGAAGCGCTGGAAGCGGGGATTGAGCCGGCCCATAACCTTGCGCGCCTCAGCCTCCATGGCGACGTCGTCGAGCGTGCCCCAGGCGGTCATCAGCTCACGGCCGAGGAACAGATTGGCGGCGGCATCGACATTGTCGGCCAATGCCAGCGTCTGGTAGATCGTCTCGATCCCGTATTTCTTGGCGTCGCGCGGGTTGGAGATCGATGCCTCCTCGCCATTGACGAAGATCTGGCCCGAGTCGCGCTTGTAGGCGCCGGACAGGATCTTGATCAGCGTCGACTTGCCGGCGCCGTTATGGCCGAGCAGCGCCACGACCTCGCCGGGGAAAAGATCGATCGAGGCGTCGTCGACGGCGCGAATGCCGCCAAACGCGATCGAGATGTTGCGCATATCGATCAGTGCGGTGGCTGCAGGAGCAATCTTGTCTGTCATGGCCATGCCTCCTAGACGCGCTTGCGATAGACGGTGTCGAGCCAGACGGCGACAACCAGCACGGCGCCGACGACGATGCTCTGCAGCGGCGAATCGACGCCGAGCAGCACCATGCCGGACTGCAGCGACTGCATCAGCAGCGCGCCGAGCATGGCGCCGATGATCGTTCCCGAGCCGCCGGCGAGCGACGTGCCGCCAATGACGGCGGCTGCAATGACCAGCAGCTCGTCCAGCGTTCCAAGCACGTTGGTCGCCGAATTCTGCCGGGCCGAGGAGATCGCGGCGGCGATCGTGGCCAGCACGCCCATGATCATGAACACCTTCATGGTGACCCAGCGCGTGTTGATGCCGGCGAGATTGGCAGCCTCCGGATTGC
The DNA here is from genome assembly GCF_001425625.1 of Mesorhizobium sp. Root102. Lineage (GTDB taxonomy): Bacteria > Pseudomonadota > Alphaproteobacteria > Rhizobiales > Rhizobiaceae > Mesorhizobium. The sequence continues at coordinate 95,522 of NZ_LMCP01000014.1, forward strand.
CGCCGATGGCAAAGACATAGCGGCCGAACCGGGTGCGGTTTGTGATGAAGGTCATGACCAGCCCGACGGCGATCGCCATCAGCACCGGTATGGCGATGCCATGGGCGATGAACAGGCCGCCTTCGGGAACGGTGATGTTGTTGGCGGCCGCATACCTGTTGACGATGCCGATCGGCCAGGGATAGGAATTGGCGAGCCAGACCGCGCCCATGATGACGGCGCAGGTGACGACGCCGAGCAGCGCTTCGGCCCAGATCGGACGTAGCGGAAACCGGAAACGCTTGCGCTGCACTCGACCGTTGAACAGTGCAGACACCACGGCAAGGCAGGCGACGATCCCGACGACCCAGCTCCAGGTCGCGCCGATCGAGCCCGCCGGCCCGCCGCCCATGAGCTGAAAGGTGGCGTCAAGCGGCGCCACCGTCTGGCCGCTCGTGACCCACCAGGCGGCACCGCGCCAGACCAGCAGGCCGCCCAGCGTCACGATAAAGGCGGGCACTTCGAGATAGGCGATGACGAAGCCTTGAAAGGCTCCGATCAGCAGGCCGAGCGCCAGGCCGATGACCAATGCCAGGACCCAGATCCACGGATTGCCGAGTTCGAGCCCGACAAACCGCACCAGGAAATGCACCTGGGCAAAGCCCATCACCATGCCGATCAGGCCCTCGGCGGAACCGACGGACAGGTCGATGTTGCGCATGACGATGACCAGCACCATGCCGCAGGCCATAATGGCGACCGCCGATGTCTGCACCGACAGGTTCCACAGATTGCGCGGCGTGAGAAAGGTGCGGCTGTCGAAATCGAAAGGATTGACGCCGAGGCGCAGGCTGGAAATGACATGCAGCCCGATCCAGATGATCAGCAGGGCGCCGATCATCCCGAGCATGCGGGTATCGATCTCGGTCGCCTTCAGGAACCGGGCGACCGCGCCGAGCTCCGAGGCACGCGCTGTGTCGGCCTGCGGGTTGGACGTCGTGTCGGTCATGATTTCCTCCCACCGGCTGGCCGTCTGACGCGGATGCCGGACCCAGCCTAGAAGCTATCTGCGTGATGCGGAAACACAAATCTATTTGAGAAAACGCCGCGGCTTTTGGGCCGCGGCGTTCAGATATTTCGAAGTGATCCAGATCAGTTGCAGGCCGCGACGCTGCCGGCGGCGACGCCCGCGCAGACTTCGTCCTTCTTGATCCAGCCGGCGTCGATGACGACGTTGAGATTATCCTTGGTGATGGCAACCGGGGTCAGGAACAGCGACTTGACGGTGTTGCCGCCCGGCGTCGTGAAGTCCTTGGCGCCGGCAATGTCGCTCGTCTTCTTGCCATCGGCGAGCTGTGAGGCGATCTCGGCGGCGTTCTTGCCGAGTTCGCGCGCGTCCTTCCACACCGACACGGTCTGTGTGCCGAGCGCGATGCGGTTCAGCGCGGCGTGGTCGCCGTCCTGACCCGAGACCGGCACGGTGCCGGCCAACCCTTGGGCCGTCAACGCCGCGACGACGCCGCCGGCGGTGCCGTCATTGGCCGCGACCACGGCATCGACCTTGTTGTCGTTGGCGGTGAGGAACTGTTCCATGTTCTTCTGGGCGTTGGCGGGCAGCCAGCCGTCCGTATAGGCCTCGCCGACATTCTTGATCTTGCCGCTGTCGATGGCTTCCTTGAGCACTTCCATCGAGCCCGAGAACAGGAAGTCGGCATTCGGATCGGCACCCGAGCCCTTGATGAAGACATAGTTGCCTTCCGGCTTGACCTTGAACACTTCGCGGGCCTGCATGCGGCCGACTTCCTTATTATCGAAGGTCAGATAGAAGACGTCCTTGTTCTCGATCAGACGGTCATAGCCGACGACCGGAATGCCTTCGTCCAGCGCCTTCTGCACCGCCGGGCCGATGGCCGAGGCATCCTGCGCCAGGATGATCAGCGAGTTGGCGCCCTGCGAGATCAGGCTTTCGACATCGGTAAGCTGCTTGCCGGGATTGGACTGCGCATCGGCGGAGATGTACTTGTCGCCAGCTGCCTCGATCGCCGTCTTCATGGCAGCCTCGTCGGTCTTCCAGCGCTCTTCCTGGAAGTTGGACCACGAGACGCCGATGACCTTGTCCTTCGCCTGCGCGACCGACGCGAGCGTCAGCGACATGGCGACACCCGCCAGGATGGCGGCTGTGAATCTTTTCATAATATCCTCCCTGCGCCGCGTATGGCGCGACCAGACTGACCCTAAGGCCGGCACAGAGGCTCTATTTTTTCGAGCCTCGAAAAAATACTGGTCCAACACCCGAACGCTGTCAACATCGATTCTGATGGATTTTGATGTCCTTCCGAATTTTTTTCGAGCCTCGGAATAAATAAATGACAGGGCCGACCGCTTCTGCCAGTATTTGACCGCGTTGACGGCAGCGTTCCAGGAGCAGGAAAGAACCGCGGCGACCCGGAGGATGTGAAGAAACATGTCGGTCGGAATCCGCCACGACGATTTGCGCCGGCGCAACCGGGCGATGGTGATTGCGGCCGTGCGCCGCGCCGGACAGCCGTCCCGCACCGAGATCGCGGCGACCACGGGCCTCAGCCATTCGACCATCTCGGCGATCTCGTCCGACCTGATCGGTGAAGGCATCCTGACCGAAAGCAAGCCAAGCGAAGCCGGCTCACTCAGACGCGGTCGGCCGCAGGTCGGCCTCAGCCTCAATCCGGAAGCGGCGGCGGTGATGACCGTGGTGCTGTCGCTGAATTTCCTCTCCGTCGCCGTCATCGACTACGCCGGCCAGGTGATATCAGAGGAACAGCGCCGGCTGGACACGCAGACAATGTCGCGCGACGCGCTGATCGGCGAATGCGTCGGCATCGTGCGGCGCCGCCTCGAAGATCCCGATCTTGACGTCCGCAGCGTCGCCCGTATCGCGCTGGCGATCCAGGGCATCACCGATACCCATGCTCGCGCGATGCTTTGGTCGCCGATCACGCCGCACACCGACATCGCCTTCGCCGACATACTCGAAGACGAGTTCGGCATTCCCGCCACCGTGGAGAACGACTGCAACATGATGGCGATAGCGCTGCGCTGGCGCGATCCTGATCGCTACCGCGACGATTTCATCGCCATCCTCTTGTCGCACGGCATCGGCATGGGCCTGGTGCTGAAAGGCGAGCTGTTCACCGGCACCCATTCCTCGGGCGGCGAGTTCGGCCACATGATCCATCAGCCGAACGGCGCTCTGTGCCGCTGCGGACGGCGTGGCTGCGTCGAGGCCTATGCCGGCAACTACGCCATCTGGCGCAATGCAAGGCAGCTGGGCGAGGACGCAGAACCTGTCGCCGACGTCAGCGACGCCGACATGCGCGCCCTGGCGACCGCGGCCCGCGAAAAGGATGGCCCCGAGCGCGAGGCCTATCGCAAGGCTGGCGAAGCGCTCGGTTACGGCCTCGGCAGCCTGTTCGCGCTGATCGATCCGGCGCCCGTTGCCATGGTCGGCGTCAGCGCCGCCGCCTTCGACCTGATCGAGCCCGCATTGCGCGAGGCGATTGCCCAGACCGCCGGCGGCCAGCACTCGAAATCGATTTCCTTCGACACCGAGCCGAACGAACTGCCGCTGATCCGCGAAGGCTGCGCCATGCGCGCGCTGACCTTCGTCGACCAGGAGATTTTCGCGCCGGGCGCGCAGGCGAGAGGAAGCGTCGTAGGCAAAAACGTGGCGTGAATTCAGACGGGCGGGTTCAGTCCTCGCGGATCGCGTAACCTGCCCCGCGAATGGTGCGGATGACGTCGGGCATGCGGCCGTTGTTGACCGCCTTGCGCAGCCGGCCGACATGCACGTCGACCGTGCGCTCGTCGATGTAGATCGTCTCGCCCCAGACATTGTCGAGCAACTGGCTGCGCGAGAACACGCGGCCGGGATGGCGCATCATGAACTCGAGCAGGCGGAACTCGGTCGGCCCGAGTCGGATCTCGCTCTTCTTGCGATAGACCCGGTGCGATTCTCGATCGAGCACGATGTCGCCGACCTTCAGCACGCTGGACAGCACTTCCGGCTTGGCGCGGCGCAGCAGCGCCTTGACCCTGGCCATGAATTCCGGCGTCGAGAACGGCTTGACCAGATAGTCGTCGGCGCCGGTCGACAGGCCGCGTACGCGGTCGCTCTCCTCGCCGCGCGCAGTCAGCATGATGATCGGCAGCCGCTCGGTCTCGGGGCGCATTCTCAGCCGACGACAGAGTTCGATGCCGGAAACCGCCGGAACCATCCAGTCGAGCACGAGAAGGTCGGGAACGTTCTCCTGCAGCCGGATCTCGGCCTCGTCGCCGCGCGTCACCACCTCGACCTGGTAGCCTTCGGATTCGAGATTGTAGCGGAGCAGCACGCCTAGCGGCTCCTCGTCCTCCACCACCATGATGCGTGGCGCGATCATCGACTGGTCACCCCTGTCGTCATGCCGCCGGCGCGGACATCGCCGTTTCGTCCTGCTTCGGACGATTGGCGGGCAGTTGCGTACCGGTCAAAACATAATAGGCATTTTCGGCGATGTTGGTCACATGGTCGCCGATGCGCTCGAGGTTCTTGGCGCAGAACAGCAGATGCGTGCAGGCCGTGATGTTGCGCGGGTCTTCCATCATGTAGGTCAGGAGTTCGCGGAACACCGAAGTGTACTTGACGTCGATGCGTTCGTCGTCGGCACGCAGTTTCGCCAGGGCAGCGGCGTCGCGCGCCGCATATTCCTCGATCACGCCCTGCACCTGGATCAGCACCAGCTGCGCCATCCCGTCGATCGAATGCGACAGGTCGCGCGGCGTTACGCTGAGGCCGACGGTACCGACGCGCTTGGCGATGTTCTTGGCAAGGTCGCCGATGCGTTCGAGATCGCCGGCCATGCGGATCGAACCGACGACATGGCGCAGATCGTCGGCCATCGGCTGCCGCTTGGCGATCAACGTGATGGCGCGGTCATCGAGCTCGCGCTGGCGCGCATCCATGATCGCATCGTCGGAGACGACGCGCTGTGCCAGGGCGTTGTCGGAATTCAAAAGCGCCTTGGTCGCACCGCCGACCATCGAGCCGGCGAGATCGCCCATGTCGCTGATGAGCCTGCTGATCTGACCGAGATCTTCGTCGAAAGAAGCGACGGTATGTTCGCCCATGATCTTATCCCTCGTATGCCTGAACTCAGCCAAAGCGGCCGGTGATGTAGTCCTGCGTGCGCTTCTCGCGGGGCGACGTGAAGATCTTCTCGGTGCGGTCGAACTCGACCAGTTCGCCCAGATACATGAAGGCTGTCTGCTTCGACACGCGCGCCGCCTGCTGCATGTTGTGGGTGACGATGACGATCGTGTAGTCGGCTTGCAACTCGTCGATCAGCTCCTCGATCTTGGCGGTCGACAGCGGATCGAGCGCCGACGCCGGCTCGTCGAGCAGGATGACTTCCGGCTTCACCGCCACGGTGCGGGCGATGCAGAGCCGCTGCTGCTGGCCACCGGAGAGGCTGAGGCCGCTGGCGCTGAGCTTGTCCTTGACCTCGGTCCAGAGTGCCGCGCGCTTCAGCGCCTGCTCGACACGGCCGTCCATCTCGGACTTGCTGAGCTTCTCGTAGAGCCTGATGCCGAAGGCGATGTTTTCATAGATCGACATCGGGAACGGCGTCGGCTTCTGGAACACCATGCCTATCTTGGTCCGCAGCAGGTTGAGATCCTGCGAGCGGTCGAGAACGTTCTGGCCGTCGAGCAGCACCTGACCCTCGGCGGTCTGGTTGGGATAGAGTTCGTAGATGCGGTTGAAGACGCGCAGCAGCGTCGACTTCCCGCAGCCCGAAGGCCCGATGAAGGCGGTGACGCTGCGCTCGGGCAAGGACAGCGTGATGTCCTTCAGCGCCTTGCTCTGGCCGTAGTAGAAGTTGAGGTTCTTCACCTCGATCTTGACCTTGGCTGCGGCCTCGGCGGCGATCGTCATGTCTGGAGACAACATCTGGCTCATTTGTCCTCTCTGCGTCCGGTCAGGCTGCGAGCAACGATGCTGAGCGCGAGAACCGTCAATGTGATGATGAGTGCACCGGTCCAGGCCAGTTGCTGCCATTCCTCGTAAGGGCTGAGCGCGAACTGGAAGATGGTGACAGGCAGGCTGGCCATCGGCGCGTTGAGATTGCTAGACCAGAATTGGTTGTTGAGCGCTGTGAAGAGCAGCGGTGCCGTCTCGCCGGAGATGCGGGCGATCGACAGCAATATGCCGGTGACGATACCGGAAAGAGCGGCGCGGTAAGCAACCGACTTGATGACCACCCAGCGCGGCGCGCCGATCGCGGTGCCGGCCTCGCGCAAGGCGTTCGGCACCAAATTGAGCATGTCCTCGGTGGTACGCACGACAACCGGGATGACCAGGATGGCAAGTGCGACGGAACCGGCAAGGGCCGAGAAATGCCCCATCGGCCGCACCAGCAGTTCGTAGACGAACAGGCCGATGATGATCGACGGCGCCGACAACAAGATGTCGTTGATGAAGCGCACGATCGTGGTGAGGCGTGAGAAGCGGCCATACTCGGCCATATAGGTCCCTGCCAGCACGCCGATCGGCGTGCCGACGATGACGGCGATGACCGTCATCACCACGCTGCCATAGATGGCGTTGAGCAGGCCACCGGCATCGCCGGGCGGCGGCGTCATTTCGGTGAACACCGACACCGAGAGGCCGGCGAGGCCCTTGTAGAGAAGCGCGCCGAGAATGAGCGCCAGCCAGGCAAGTCCGATGCCCGCCGCGACCAGACAAAGCGTCATCATCAAGGAATTCGTCGTCTTGCGACGGCGGTGAAGCGATGTGGCTGTCGACATCGGTCAGGCTCCGGTGCGGCGATCGATGCGCATCAGCATGTAGCGTGCGATGGCAAGGATCAGGAAGGTGATGACGAAAAGGATCAGGCCAAGAGCAATCAGCGATGACGTGTAAAGCTCGCCATCGGCCTCGGTGAATTCATTGGCGATGGTCGCCGAAATCGTCGTGCCGGGCGCGAACAGCGAGGCGCTGATGCGATGCGCGTTGCCGATGACGAAGGTCACCGCCATGGTCTCGCCAAGCGCCCTGCCCAATCCCAGCATGACACCGCCCATGATGCCGACGCGGGTGTAGGGAATGACGACGCGGCGCGTAACCTCCCAGGTCGTGCAGCCAATGCCGTAGGCGGACTCTTTCAGCACCGCCGGCACCGTGTCGAAGACGTCCTTGGTGATCGAGGTGATGAAGGGCAGCACCATGATGGCAAGGATCATCGACGATGTCAGCAGGCCGATGCCGTAGGGCGGGCCGGCAAACAGGCTCGATAATACCGGGACGTCATGGAAAAGGTTGATGAAGAAAGGCTGGATCGTGGTCTGCACGAAAGGAGCGAAGATGAACAGGCCCCATATGCCATAGATGATCGACGGGATGCCGGCCAGAAGTTCCACCGCGATGCCGATCGGCCGGCGCAGCGGCCGCGGGCACAGCTCGGTCAGGAATATCGCAATGCCGATGCCGATCGGCACCGCAATCAGGATGGATATGGCTGCGGTGACGACAGTACCGTAGATCGGCGCCAGCGCGCCAAACTTCTCGGTAACCGGATTCCAGCTCTCGGTTGTCAGAAACGACACGCCAAAAGTCGACATCGCCTGCCATGATCCGACGAACAGCGAAATCGCGACGCCACCCAGGATCAGCAGAACGAGAATGGCGGAGAAGCGTGTGGCCGCCCGGAAAATCGCATCCGTGAGCGCGAAGCGCCGCACCGTTGCTTCCCTGGCCTGCATGGCGGCTAACGATGGCATGGCTTCGGAAACGGTAGTCATCTAGCCCTCGCGTTCAAAAGAAAATCGGGAGGGCGCCTGGAAGGCGCCCTCCCCGTCAAGGATTACATGGCCGAGTAGATCGGCTTGCCGTCGCTGCCGACGACGTCCTTGGCCCAGGTGTCCTCGATGCTCTTGACCACGTTGTCAGGCATCGGGACGTAGTCGAGTTCGCTGGCCATCTCGTCGCCCTTGGCATAGGACCAGGCGAAGAACTTGAGCGCTTCACCCGTGGCAGCGGCATCATCGGGCTTCTTGTACAGAAGAACCCATGTCGCCGCCGTCATCGGCCAGGATTCCGCACCTGGCTGGTTGGCGAGAATCACGCCATAGCCCGGCTGCGAGCTCCAGTCGGCATTGGCGGCTGCGGCCGAGAACGCTGCCGCCGTCGGCTCAACCTTCTTGCCATCCTTGTTCATCATGTCAGTGTAGGTGAGCTTGTTCTGCTTGGCATAGGCGTATTCGACATAGCCGATCGCACCGCCGGTCTGCGAGACGTTGTTTGCAACGCCCTCATTGCCCTTGGCGCCGATGCCAACCGGCCACTCGAGAGCCGTGTTGACGCCGACCTTCGACTTCCAGTCGGCGTTGGCGTCGGCGAGATAGTAGCTGAAGTTGAACGTGGTGCCCGAACCGTCGGAGCGATGCACCACCGCGATCGCCTGCGAAGGCAGCTTGGCATCCGGATTGAGCTTCTTGATCGCGGCGTCGTCCCACTGCGTGATCTTGCCCATGAAGATGTCACCGAGGGTCGGGCCGTCGAGAACCAGTTCGCCCGGCTTGATGCCTTCCAGATTGACGACGGGGACGATACCGCCCATCACCATCGGAAACTGTACAAGCCCGATAGACTCGAGATCCTCGCCTTTCAGCGGCGCGTCGGAGGCGCCGAAGGTAACAGTCTTGGCCTTGATCTGCTTGATGCCGCCGCCAGAGCCGATCGACTGGTAGTTGAGACCGTTGCCAGTCTCTTTCTTGTAGGCATCAGCCCACTTCGCATAGATCGGATAGGGGAAAGTAGCGCCAGCACCGGAGATGTCCGCGGCCATTGCAGCGGAAAGGGTGAGAGTGGACGCCGCGGCCATTGCAATTGCAACGGCCGCCGAGCGGATGAAATGTCTCATGTGGCCTGCTCCTGTTCGGAAGATGGTCTCTCGGCGCCATTCCTCTCGGCGCCCGCTGAGGCCAATAGCCTTCGATTATTACAGTCGCATGACAGTTTGATGTCACCCCGGTAACGCGTCATCGGGGTGGAGAAAACGCCGGCCAGCCGGCACTCCCGATTGAGCCCGGCTTTGCTCCCGGAATCAGGCACTTGCGCCGTTTCAGGCCGAGACCGGCCTGAAGTTTCGGGGCTGCCGCCTCGGCAAAGAAAATCCGGACGGGAGCGCGTTGCTCTCGGCCAGACGGTGTCGTGGCCGGGCCATCGCCGAAAACAGGTCCGTTGGGGTAGGTTGACGCTGTCTCATGCCGGCGGTCGCTGCTCCCGCCCGTAACTGGAAAGAGCGGAATTCGAATGTCTCCATTGTCTCGGCTGGTTGCCGCCTTTGATATGGTGCGATCGCGCCATAGTCTTGGCCGCTGGCGGGGGCGCGAATCTTCGCCGCATTCCCCGCAACCGGCCGGAACCGGCGCGACGTCGGCCCTTAGCCGGCGTTGCGCTGAGCCTGGCGGCTGACGCCGACCCAGCGCTCGACCTTCTCGAGCAGGGCGCGGGGACTGATCGGCTTGGGCAGATAATCGTCCATGCCGGCCTCCAGGCAGCGCTCGCGATCACCCTTCAGGGCATGCGCGGTGACGCCGACGATCGGCACATGCGTGCCGGTCTCTTCCTCCAGCCGGCGAATGGCGGCGGTTGCCTCGAGCCCGTTCATCTCGGGCATCGAGACGTCCATCAGGATCATGCACGGATTGAGCCGGCCGAAGGCGTCCAGTGCCTTGCGGCCATTGCCGACGATCTCGAAACCATAGCCGGTCTCGCCGAGAATCTGGGTGAACACCATCTGGTTCACCTCATTGTCCTCGGCCACCAGGATATCCAGCCTGTCGCCGCCCCCCGTCACGGGTGGCCGGGGGCGAATCGAAGGCGGTTGCAGCAGTGCCCGCTGTTCGGACGGCGCCGAGGGCTGTGACCGCGCAACATTGCTCGCAGCGACGTCGGCTGCGAGCGGCAGCGCGTCGCTGCCGCTCGTGTTGTGGCGATGCCGCTGGATGGTGGCGACCAGCGTTTCCAGCAGCACCGAAGAGCGCGCCGGCTTGATCAGCTGGGCATCGATGCCAAGATCGCGATAGCTGGTGTTGGCGAGCGACTGATCGACCGAGGTCAGCATGATGATCGGCGTCTCGGCGAGGCCGGCGGTGTTGCGCACGACCCGCGCCATTTCGGCGCCGCTCATCTCAGGCATCTGGTAGTCGAGCACGACGCAGTCGACCGGCACGCCATAGGCGGCGGCGGCGACGAGCACCTTGAGGCCCTCGGCGCCGCTCTCTGCGGCGCAGGAATCGAAGGTCCACGATGTCATCTGCTCGGTCAGGATGGCCCGGTTGACGGCATTGTCGTCGACGATCAGCACGCGCGCGCCGGTCACGTCCACCGGCATGATGCGCTGCGCATTCTGTTGTCCGGCCTTGGGCAGCGTCACCGTGAACCAGAAGGTCGAGCCCTTGCCTTCGGCGCTCTCGACACCGATGTCGCCACCCATCAGTTCGACCAGCCGCGAGGTGATGGCAAGACCAAGTCCGGTGCCCTCATGCCGCCTCGTCGAGGAGGTGTCAACCTGGCTGAATTTTTCGAACACCAGTTTCAGTTTCTCCGCGGGGATCCCTATGCCGGTATCGGTGACCGAGATGGTCAGCTTGGTTCCCGTCGGAACCCGTTCGCCGGTCACGTCGACCAGCACATGGCCCTCGTCGGTGAACTTCACCGCATTGCCGAGCAGGTTGGTGACGATCTGCCGGATGCGGCCGACGTCACCGATGAAATGGTCGCCAAGCCCGGGCTCGACGCGCACGATGAGCTCGAGGTCCTTCTCCTTGGCGCGTGTCGATACCAGCGTCGCGACGTCCTCGATCGCCTCGGCAAGATTAAAGGGCGCCGGATCGAGCACCAGCTGACCGGCATCGATCTTGGAGAAGTCCAGGATGTCGTTGATGATGGTGAGCAGCGCGTTGCCCGATTTCACGATGATGTCGGTAAATGTCTTCTGCTTCGGGTCGAGGTCCGATTTGGCCAGGAGTTCGGCCATGCCGAGCACCCCGTTCATCGGCGTGCGGATCTCGTGGCTCATATTGGCGAGGAATTCCGACTTGGCGCGATCGGCGAGCACGGCGCGCTGCCGGGCCTCGCGCAGTTCGGCCTCGCGCGTCTTCAACTCGGTGATGTCGGTGGTCGAGCCGATCAGGTAGAGCGATCCATCGGAGGCGATCATCGCCCCCTTGCGAGCAAACTGATGTCGCACGCTGCCGTCGGCCGCCGTCACCGTCTCTTCGACTTCTTGCGTTTCACCGGTGCGCAGGACCGCAAGGTCGCTGTCGACGAAGGCTTGGCCATCCGGCCCGAAGATCTCGATGTCGGTCTTGCCGATAGCCTCTTCCTTGCTGAAGCCGGTGAGATCGCACCAGCCCTTGTTGACGTAGAACTGCCTGAGGTCGGAGCGCTTGGCGTAGATCGACACCGGCACATTGTCGATCAGGCTGCGGAACACCTCGTTCTCGCGCATGCTCTCTTCAAGCGCGCGCTCGCGCGCCTTGACGTCGGTGATGTCGGTGCTGGAGCCGACCAGATGCACTGACCCGTCCAGCGCCACCAGACGGCTCTTGCGCGTCATCAATTGCCGAACCGTGCCGTCGAGATGGGTGACGGGTTCCTCGACCTCCTTGCCGGCGCCTGTCAGGGCGACTTGCGTGTCGTCCTGACTGTAGCCATCGGCGTCCTGCGCGCCGAATAGCTGGCGGTCGGTGCGGCCGATGACATCCTCCTTGGCGAAGCCGGTTATCGCGCACCAGGCCTTGTTGACGAATTCGATGCTGAGGTCTTGCGCCTTGATGAAGGCGGCCACCGGCAACTCGTCCAGCACGTGCCGGAACAGATCGATCTGGCGCATCGAGTCGCGCAATGCCGCCTCGCGGCTCTTTATATCCGTGATGTCGACGCGCACGCCGATGAACGTGCCGTCATCGGTGCGCATGTCGTAGACTTGGTACCAGCGCCCATCGGCATTGAGGCGCTCGTAGGACGAATTTGGCAGACGGTAGCGCGCCAGCACGCCGTCCGACCAACGTTCGGCATCGACCTCGTAGAGCTTGTCGAGCTCGGGATCGCCACACGAGCGGAAATAGCCGACCGAATGGCCGAACTCTAATGCTTCGCGGAAGGTGCGGCCGGGCTGCCAGAACGGCTTCAGCGCCGGCAGCGTGTCCTGCAGCTTGCGGTTGGCGAAGACGAACTTATCGTCGCGGTCGTAGATGATGACGGCGGCCGGCAGGGATTCCAGCACGGTTGCAAGGTTCTTACGAGCATCCTCGGCTTCCGTCTCGCGGCGCTTCATTTCGGAAATGTCGAACAGGAAACCGGCAACGTAGTTGCGGCCGCTGGCCATGCCGACGCGGCTCTTCCTGACGATACGCGAGCGGTTGGCGCCATCGGCCTCGAAATTCTCTTCCACTTCGTAAGCGCGTCCGGTGGCAAGCACGTCCCGTTCGCTCTGCTCGAAAAGCGCGGTGTCGTTCGTTGACAGGAAATCGCCGCCGGGCTTGCCGAGCATGGCTAGCGGCGTCTGGCCAAACAAGGCGGCGAACGCCTCGTTGACGAAGACGAAGCGCAGATGGTCGTCCTTGACGAAGATCGGATCCTTGACGGCGTTGATCACGGCTTCCGCCAGTCGCGCTTTCTCCAGCGCGTCGGCAAGTTCGGCCTCGCGGTCCTTCATATCGGTGACGTCGACATAGGAGATCAGCCGCCTGCCGCCGGCCAGCGGCGCCATCGACGAGATCAGCGTGCGGCCGTCATTGCGCGGGAACTGCCGCGATCCGGTGGTCCCGGCCCTGATTTCCGCCTCGCGCTCGGCTATGTGCTGCTGCCATGTCGCATCGTCGGAACCATACGGGTCGATATCGCGGCTGGCGTCCATAAGATCGCGGAAGCTGCAGCCGATCTCGGCGCGCCGGGCGTCGATCTGCCAGAAATCGTAGAACGCACGGTTGATGACTTCGGCGCGCATATCGGCATCGAGGACGAGGACACCGATCGGCATCTGGTCGACCATGGCGCGGAGATTGGCGAAGGTCTCTGCGATTTTGGCGTTGGCGCTCTCGATCTCGGCATCGCGATTCTTGATCTCGGTGACCTCATAATAGGTCAACAGCCGCTTGCCCCCGGACAGCGCCGTCACCGAGAACATCATCGTCCGGCCGTCGGCATGTGCAAACTCGCGCGGCGCGACGGAGCCGGCGCGAATCTCCTCGGTACGGGTGGCGAGGTAGCGCTGCCATTGCTGTTCGCCGATGTCGCCATAGATACCGTTGCGGCGGTTGAGTTCCATCAACAGGCTGAACGGTGCGCCGACGGTCACGGCACCGTCCGGAATCCTGGAGAGGTCGCGATAGGCCTTGTTGACGATCAGCGTGTCGAGCCTGGCGTCGAGAAGCACGACGCCCATGTGCATGGCGTCCATCGTCCGCTCGAGATCGGCCAGATGCTGGTCGGGTTCGCCATCCGCCGATGGTCCCTGCTCCTGACTTTTGAAGGCGCCGGCCAGTGCGGTGACATTACGCCCGATGCCGCGATAGCCGGCAAATCTTCCCTCGCCGTCGAACCTTGGAAAGCCCGATGTCAAAACCCAGCGGCAATCGACGCTGCCACCCTTGAACTCATAGACGAAGTCGCGAAAAGGCCGGTGCGCCTGCAGGTCATCCAGATGCGCGGCGCCAGTGCGGTCACCGTTCAGGACCTGGTTGAGGAAGTCGAAGCGGAACCGGCCAAGCACGTTTGCCGGATCGATGCCGGTGGCTGCCTGATAGTTTTCCGAAAGCCAGGAGAAGCGCAGTTCGGCGTCGGTCTCCCAGACCCAGTCCGAACCGGCTTCGACAAGTTGGCGAAGCGTATCGGTCGAATCCATGCAAGTCGCGGACGACGATGCATCATCGCCATGCGCTGTGGGTTTGCGAGGCCCCCGCTTGCCGCGCGCGCCGATTGTTTCGTCTGCTTCCGCCATGCCGTCCCCACCCCGAAAACCAAGGCCGAACCCTCCCCCCGCGGTTCGTCGGCGGAATGTGCCCGAGAAGCATTAACGACCCGCTAACCTTAACGGCCGGTTAGACAGATCGCCCGGCGCGGCATGCGTTGTTCCGACCCGTTGTCGGCGGGAGCAAAGCCGCTATATAAGCAACGGCAGGGGTATTGCTGATGTGTGGACGGATTGTGCCTTTTTTCATGGGGCTGGCGCTGCTTTTGGGCAGCGGCTGCTCGCGCAGTTATGACGGGACCGTCGTCATCCCGAGACCGCTCGATGTCCGGCGTTTTTGGGATCGTCCGCCACCGAACGTCGACTATGGGCCATCCGAGGTCGAAAACGGCGTCTTTCCGGTGGCGCCACAGCCGCCGGGGCGGTATTCAGAGCGCCGGGTCATGACGCACGCCGCGCCGCCCAGGCGGCACCAGACGAGGTTGCCCGCGTCAGCGTCCCTGTCCGCCCCGGCGAAACCACTCACATGCAGGAACGTCAGCGAACCCGGCAAGAGAGCTCGGATGATCTGCGACTAGAAGCATGATCCCTAAAAGTGGGAACCGCCTTCGGATAAGATTACAGGAAAACGATCGGTAAATAGCTTTCGTAACTAGCTTTCGGTGAACCTGCGTTCACAGCGAGGCGGCGCCCTTTTTCGGCTCTTTCGCACCGAGCTTGTCGAGTGCGAGACGAACCCGACGCAGATCGTCCTGCCAGCCGTCATCGTCGGCCATCGGGCTCTCCGAGGCCGCCCGCTGAAGCCCGCGCGCCTCGGATTCAATCTCGCGCAGTTCAGCGATTTTCTGTTCGGCGGTCAGGGAGCCGTCTTCGACGATCTCCAGCACCCGCATTTCCCTGAACGTGGCCATGGCGTTTCTCCTGGCTGATGTCGATCACAACGCCGTGAGCGCCTCTCTGTTCCAGGCAGATTTCATGATCCAGCCGGATCGCAAAAGGCTTACGGCAGCAGGTCATCCGTCAATGATGGTCAGTCGGCAGGGAAGAAGGCCGGGCCGACCACACGCACCGGCCGCTTGCCAGCCTCGATCGACTGATGCTGGGCGGCGCTCGGGGCTTGGGCATCGGGCACCGGAACGGCTGCCACGGTGCCAAGATCTGGGTTGCCGAGATCCGGGGTGCCAAGATCCGGCTTTGCTGTCGGCGTTGCTCATGTCGGCGGGCGTCACCGTCCTGGCGCGCAGTTCTGTGACCCGCTGGTAGTAGCGCTTGACGTCGCATGCCTTGAAATTCGCGTCATCACGGTATCTGAAGGCGGCCGGCAGCTCGGTATAGGGCTTGCGCGTATCGAGCGCGACCATCTGGTCGGTTTCGAGGCTGGCGTCGCTCAACGTGTAGAGCTCGACGCTGGGATCATCGCAGATATAGCGTCACTGATCGGCCGTCTCCTTCAGATCGCCGCTGGCGGCGAATTGCGACTTTGGCGCAGGGAAGAAGTACCCGTCCGACAGGCGCACGCTAAACAGCATCGCATTGCCGCCGCGCGCCGCACCCGCCGATTGGGTCCCTGGTGTGGGGGGTGTGGGCCGTTGTTGCTTTGCCGAAGGCGCGCAGCCGAGTGCGACGAACCGCGCTCGCAGGCCCGCTGTATCCCCACCCGAATTCGCCGCGGCAGCGATCCGGCGCTGCACATCCGTGCGGCTCCTAGTGAGGTCGGCGTAGGCATTGAAGAGGCACCGAGCGAACTTTTCGCCGTACACTGTCGCTGTCTCTCGATATTCTGGATAGCGGCGAGTTGCCGGCGCAGCTGGGCAAGCTCCGGGCTCGCCCCGCCGCTGCGGCCGGCCGAAAGCAACTGGTTTCTGATTGCGCCGCAGCTGTCCGCGTAGGACGAAAGCGTGCCGAACAAAACCGCCGAACCGATATCAGAGCGATCATCATGAGAGACCAGAAACGGATCATCGGGACGACTTGGTCCTTCTTGCTGAGAACCTGGAATTGCGACCCTTGACTTCGGTGAGCTTAGACCAAATGAGTAACGTCTAATTTTTGCAAGCTTTTGAGCCTGAATAGACCTTCACATAGTGTATTAGGTCGCCTCCTGTAAATTCGATATTATATTTTTATTTCAAGATTGAGACGAACCCGAAAACAATGCGACGACGATTGTCGAGAGTCCGCAGCGACGAACCCAGGATCAATCCCCCGTTACCGCCAGGCGCATTTGAAACCTTTGCCCGGCCTCCGGCGTTGAATGGCCAAAGGAGAACACAGATGTCGATCCACTTCACGGTCTCGGACCTGACAAGAAACCTTTTTCACTCGCTGGGGCTGGATCATGAGCGCGCGCCACGGCCTCTCAACCCCGAGCAAAGCCTGTTGCTGGAATGCTATCTGGCTGGCCAGGTTCCGGAATCGGCCTGGAACGACTACGTCTTCGAGACGCCCGACCTTGCCCGGCATGCCGAGGCAAGGCGCAGTCACCATTGAGCCGTGCGGCACGGGCCGAGCGCACCTTGGCAATGCGGCTTGCGCCGCTCGTGAGTTATTTGGGAGAGGCGAATTGCAACGTGAACACGTTGCCGGCGATCCCTTGCGCCAGCTTCGATGAGAAGGTCAGGGGCAGGCAATTCTGCAAAGTCGCTGTCGCGGCGTCGACAAACGATTTTTTCGCCTTGGCATCGCCATCCACCTTGATGGCTGTCGGCCTCGGCGGGCCAATCAGCGTGCCGTCCCGCTTGAAGCTGAAGCTCAAGGTGACGCTGGCAGTTCCGGCGTCCGCCGGCGGTGTCCAGCATGCCTGGATGGCGGCCCCGACATCGTTCATGGTGTTGAGTTCGGCCGCATTTGAAGGATGAACGGCGCCCGCCAGCATCACGCCCGCAACCGCAACCCGCCTCGCAACGCTTTTCATCGCCAGCCCTCGTCTCACGCCTGACCGACATCCTTGCCGAACTGGATGGTAGGGCCAATGCCGGCAATGACAATATCTCTCTCGGCAAAAGTTGACGCCAAAAAAAGGCGACACCGGACGAGGCCTGTGGCCCGATCGCTGCTCGACCCCGCCCCGGCGATAGAGCAATTCCAGGAAAAGGTGAAACGGTTTTCCGTCCCGGAATTGCGTCAAACAAAGAGGTGGCGCGCGAAAAGCAAAAAGGCCGGCATAGCGCCGACCTTTCCTATCGCTACGACGTTCCGCGCCAGTACATCCGTGGTCGCGGCCCGAAAGCGAATTGCCTCCAGTAGACAGGGCTTAGGTTAACGAATCCTTAAGCTCAGGCCTTGGCCTGCGACTTCACATGGGCGATGTAGCCGCGCACGTCGCCGGCCGGCTCGCTATAGGCGTTGCCGAGCTTCTTCTCGACCGCCGCCATATACTCCTTCGCCCATTTGGGCAGGGGATAGTCGATAACCGCCAGGAATTCGAGCGTCGCCGCCAGGCGGATATCGGCGATCGACGGGTGCGTGCCGCCGATGAACGGCTTGCCGTCCCGGAAGAAGCTGTGAAACACCTCCAGCGGCTCGGCAATCGCCGCCATGGCTGCCTTCTGGGCCTCCGACTTCTTGTCGGGGTGGGCGTCGCTGTGGCCGACCTCGCCGGCATAGTGCGGGAAGCCGAGAGCCGGATAGGTGGCCCGCGCCACATAGGGGTAGAGCGTACCGACCAGGTAGAACATGGCGCTGTCGACCATCGCCCGCTTGGCCGGCGCCTTCGGATAGAATTTCCCCAGCCCATGCTTGTTGGAGAGGTATTGCATGATGGCGCAGCTTTCCCATAACACGCCTCTGGGAAGGCCCTTGTCCTCGATCATCGGCGTCAAATGGGCGGGGTTTCGCGCCATGAATTCCGGCGAACGGGTGTAGCCCCAGGCATCGGTCTCGGCGGTGTCCAGCCCGGCCGCGCGCGCGAATACCCGGACAGTCATGTTGTTGACGCTGGGCTTCAGCATGCTGAGCTTCACGGCAGGTTTCTTCGCCGGCTTCGCCTTGGCCTTCGCGGCAGGCTTGGCGGCTGCCTTGGCCGTCGGCTTTGCCGCGGCTTTCGCCGCAGGCTTGGCGGCTGCTTTGGCCGCTGGTTTCCTAGCACTCTTCGTCGCTGTCTTGGCCATGTGTTCCTCCTCTGGTCTCTTCAGTATGGGTTCTTCGCTGCCCGGTCATCCGACAGGGTTGCGCGGGAACGCTCGACGAGCGCCTGGATCGCATCGGCGAGATGCACTTCCGCTATGTTGTAGTCGCCGCGCGCGACCCGCCGTCGGTGCGCTTCCATCAGCACGTCGGCATGGGTGAAGCCCGCCGGCGGCTCGAAGCGGTAGGAGGCGAGTTCGATCAGCAGGCCGAGCGGATCCTCGAAATAGATCGAATCCATGAAGCCTCGATCCTTGACGCCGCTGTGCTTGATCCCGCGCTCGTCAAGCCGGGCGACCGCCTGCAAGAAGGTGACGCGCGACACCGAAAAGGCAATATGGTGGACGCAACCCGGATCGGTCGGCGTGCGGCGCTTCTCCAGCGTGCGGCTCTCATCAGTGAAGATGGTGATCAGCCGGCCGTCGCCCGGATCGAAATAGAGATGGCTTTCGCTCGCCTTGTCGAGGTTGGGCTGCTCGAAGATGAACGGCATGCCGAGCACGCCCTCCCAGAAATCGATCGAGGTCTGGCGCCCGGCGCCGACCAGCGTGACGTGATGAACGCCCTGCGATTGCAATTTCTGCATTGGTCTCCCTCCGAGGCATCGACTGCCCGTCCGGATCCGCCCAACACCCGGCGTTCTGCGCGCCGCTGGAGCCGTGCCTCAGGACCCATGACGCGATGCTAATGCAATCGGCCCCGCAGCGCCAGAAGTCACGAACGCGACCCGGATCGGGCGATTGAGGGAGACCTGAGAGATTAGCGGTCTTCGGTCGAAACCGAATTGCGTCCAATCCCAGCACGCTAGGCCGTGTGGACGAATTGACTCAGGCATAGGTTTTGGGGTTCCGCTGACGAATCCAGTCTGATTCATGGATTGTCGACTGATTTGGAGGTCGGCG
>NZ_LMCP01000015.1 GCF_001425625.1 Mesorhizobium sp. Root102
GGCGATGAGATAACGGCTGGCGAAGTCGGTGATGGTCAGCGGATAGCAATAGCGCCGATCGGCGAGCATGAACTCGCCCTTGTAGTCGGCGCACCACAGTTCATTGGGTCGACAGGAGTGGGAAAGCGCTGTCCCCGTTGCCTTGTTGCGTCGCCGCTTGCGGCGCTCGACCAGGCCGTGGCGGTCCAGAACCGCATGCACCGTCGAGATCGCTGGCCTGTGCACATCCGGGTACAGCCGGGCCAGCCGCTCGCGTATCTTCGGCGCTCMCCAGTTCGGCTTGTCCTGCTTCAGGCGCACAATCAGCTTCTCGATTTGAAACGGAAGCTGATTGGCGTGGCGGTAGGGCCGGCGAGACCGGTCCGTCAGTCCTTCCAAGCCGCTGTCGTTGTAGCGCGTGAGGATCTTGTAGCCGGTCTTGCGCGAGATATCGAACTCCCGGCAAAGCACCGCCATCTTCTCGCCGTCCAGCAGCCGGGCAACGAACTTCAGCCGCTCTTCCATGACGTTACACTCCTTCCAAGGCACCTTGCTCTCCTTGCAAAGGGCCGAAAGTGTAACCCATCTATCCGGAATGAACTGTCACCCATCTCTCGGGAAGGGCACTATAATAGGATCTTGTAGCCGGTCTTGCGCGAGATATCGAACTCCCGGCAAAGCACCGCCATCTTCTCGCCGTCCAGCAGCCGGGCAACGAACTTCAGCCGCTCCTCCATGACGTTACACTCCTTCCAAGGCACCTTGCTCTCCTTGCAAAGGGCCGAAAGTGTAACCCATCTATCCGGAATGAACTGTCACCCATCTCTCGGGAAGGGCACTATAAATCCACCATAGCCAGCGGGGGCTTTCCCACGCGCGCAGCGGCAACACTACGGCTCCGATCGATCCGACAGTTGCCATTGATCGGGTTTGCCGACTGGCAAGAAGCCGTCAGCGCTTCCAGAAATCGCGGTGCGGTGCGAGCAGCTCGTCCGCGATTTCGGGAAAAGGGCCAAAGACCTCGATCTTTTTCTGGCCGGAGTCGAGTACGGTGCGCGAAGAGAGGCTCATCGTCGGATTCTCCGCGTGATCCCCGGTGAGCGCCAGGAGCTCGGCCTCCTCGAAGCCGTAGACCAGCCGGCCGATATTCGCCCAGTAGAGCGTTCCGGTGCACATCGCGCAGGGTTCACCGGTTGAGACCAGCGTGCAGGTCCAGAGAAACTCCGGCTCGTAGGTCGCCGCGGCGCGCCGGGCGAGCTCTGTCTCGGCATGGCGCACCGTGTCGAGATTGCCCTGCCGCATCAGCACGCAATCGTCCGGTCCGACCAGCACGCAACCGAACGGATGATGCCCATGCGCCGCCGCCTCGTGCGCCACGGCGCCGGCGGATCGGAGGTGAGCGAGCATCTGATCGCGGGTCATGGCAAGATCCTGTCACGCCGACATCCACCCGATGAGCGGCTCTTTGAGCCGAGATTGCCGCCAAGGGAAGCGAGTGGCAAGGGCCAACCGTCGCTTGAGACCTTGCGCTGGGATATCAGACCTTTGCCCTACAATCGCCGACCGGTCTTGGCGTCGAACAGATGAGCACAGGCGCGGTCGATCTCGATTCGCATCTGCGCGCCTTGCTTCAGCGCAAGCCGCTCCCGGAAAAGGCAGGAGATTTCTTCGCCGGCGCAGTCGACCCTGGCGAAGATTTCCGAACCCGTGGCTTCCAGAAGCATGATCGAGCCGGCAATACCCTGAGAAGTCGTTGCTCGGATATGTTCGGGACGAATGCCGTAGATGAGTTCGCCCGCTGGAACGCTTCCCAGATTGACGCCTTCCGGCAGCGGCAAGGTCAGCCCACCGGTGCTGCGGAACACGCCTTCCTCGACATGGCCGGCAATGAAGTTCATGGCGGGCGAGCCGATGAAGCCGGCAACGAACAGATTGGCCGGACTGTCATAAAGATCGAGCGGCGCGCCGATCTGCTCGACAAGGCCGTCATGCAGCACGACGATCTTGTCGGCCATGGTCATGGCCTCGATCTGGTCATGCGTGACATAGATGGTGGTGGTGCCCAGCCGCTGGTGCAGCGCCTTGATCTCGCCGCGCATCTGGACGCGCAATTTGGCGTCGAGATTGGACAGCGGCTCGTCGAACAGGAAAACCTGCGGGTCGCGCACGATCGCGCGGCCCATGGCGACGCGCTGGCGCTGGCCGCCGGAAAGCTGGCGCGGGTAGCGGTCAAGCAGCTTGTCGAGGCCCAAGATGCTGGCGGCCCTGCCGACGCGGCTGGCGGTGTCGGCAGGATCGGCTTTCTTGATCTTCAGGGCAAAGCCCATATTGTCGGCCACCGTCATATGCGGATAGAGCGCGTAGTTCTGGAACACCATGGCGATGTTGCGGTCCCGCGCCCGCAGATTGTTGACGATGCGATCGCCAATGGCGATCTTGCCGCCCGAGATCGTTTCAAGCCCGGCAATCATGCGCAGCAGCGTCGACTTTCCGCAGCCCGACGGGCCGACCAGGATGACGAATTCGCCATCGGCGATATCGACGCTGACATCGTGAATGATCCTGGCCGTTCCGAAGGCCTTCTGCACGTTGTTGATTGTGACCGATGCCATTGGGTTTCCCTCGAAAAAAATGTGATGTCGGACCGCGCCTCAGCCGCCCTTGACGGCGCCTGCGGTCAGTCCCGCGACGATCTGCCTTTGTGCGAACATGGTCAGGACCAGCACCGGCAGCGTCACCACCAGTGCCGCGGCGGCGAGCGGCCCCCAGCTCACCTGCTCGTAGGAAAGCATGTTGTAGACGGCGACCGGCAGCGTGCGCGTTTCGCGGCTGGCTAGCACCACGCCGAAGACGAAATTGTTCCATGAGAAGATGACGGACAGGATGAAGGCGACCACGATGCCCGGCTTGGCGATGGGCAAGGCGACCAGCCGGAACACCTGCCAGGAGCTGGCGCCGTCGATGTTGGCCGCTTCTTCCAGTTCCATCGGCGTGGTTTCGAAATAGCCGATCATCACCCAGACCACGATCGGCACTGTCACCACCAGATGGATGATGATCTGCGGCCAAAGCGTGCCGAGAATGCCGACCCACTGGAACAGCAGAAACAGCGGAATGAGATAGGAAAGCCCCGGCGTCATGCGGGCGATCATGATGACGACCGCCGATCGTTCGGCCTTGAGCCGTGCTATGCCATAGCCGGCCGGCACGCCGATCAGCAGCGCCAGCAGCGTCGCCGTGCCGGTCACCAGAACCGAATTCCAGAGATAGAGCAGGAAATTGTTCTCCTCGAACACCTTTGCATAGTTCGACCAGGCGAGATGTTCGGGGATCAGGATCGGCGGATAGGCGCCGTTGTCGATCTCGAATTTCAGCGACAGCGAGATCATCCAGAGGAAGAACAGGATCGCCGGCGAGACGAAGACCAGAGCCGCGAAGAACAGCCCGATCTGGTTGAGCAGCCGTGAACTCATCTATTTGCCCTCCACGCCGATCCACTGGGAGCGCTGGCGCAACATCAAGAGGATGAAGGACAGGGCGACGATGACGATGAAGAACACCACGGCCATGGCCGAGCCATAGCCGATGTCGTAGTAGGAGAAGGCGGTGTTGTAGAGATAGATGTTGATGGTCTCCGACGCAGTGCCCGGTCCGCCCTGGGTCATCGCGTAGATGATGTCGAAGCTCTTCAGTGCGTCGATGGTGCGGATGATCACCGCGATCATCAGGAACGGCGCGATCATCGGTAAAGTGAGATAGCGGAATTGCTGCCAGGCATTGGCGCCATCGATTTCGGCGCTCTCGAACGGCTCGCGCGGCACGGACGCCAGGCCGCCCAGCACGATCAGCATCACCAGCGGCGTCCACTGCCACGTCTCGACCGCAACCAGCGAAGGGATGACCGTGTTGGCGTTGAATATCCATTCCTGCGCCGGGATGCCGACCAGCGACAGAAGATAGTTGAGGACGCCGAGCTGGGGGTGGAACATCATGGTCCAAACCAGCGCCACGGCTACGGGCGTTGCCATCATCGGCATGACAAAGACGCCACGCAACAGGCCACGCAGCGGAAACCTGGCGTCGAAGATCAGGGCGGCGACCGTGCCGAGCAGCATTGGCGCGGCAACCGAAAGGAAGGTGTAGCTCAAAGTATGGAGAAGCGATTCCCAGAACCGCTGGTCGACCGCCAGCCGCAGGTAATTCTCCATCCCGGCAAAGCTTCGCGACTGGCCGAGCGTCCAGCGGTTGACGCTCATCCACAGCGTAAAGGCCCAGGGGAAGACGATGACGGCGCCGACGACGACGAGTGCCGGAACGACGAAAGGCCAGTAGTTGGGAGCCAGCCGGATCGTCTGGCTCCCTTCGATGGCTTGC
Organism: Mesorhizobium sp. Root102; assembly: GCF_001425625.1. Taxonomy (GTDB): domain Bacteria; phylum Pseudomonadota; class Alphaproteobacteria; order Rhizobiales; family Rhizobiaceae; genus Mesorhizobium. The sequence goes on from NZ_LMCP01000015.1 coordinate 4,354, forward strand.
GTCATCACCCCGGTGCGTTCTGGGGTGGTGGCGGACATCAGCCTTGCTCGCTCCTGTCGAGGACCGGCTGGAATTGTTCGGTGGCCTTCTTCAGCTCCTCTGCCGGATCGGCGCCCGCGATCAAATTGGTCAGCGCCACGCCATAGATGTCGCGGAACTCGGTGACCGGGATGATGACCGGCAGCGCCAGCCGGCTGATATTGCCGGAGCCGACCACCGCATCGAGCCAGCTCGCCGGCATGGTGACGCCTGCGCGCACTTTGGGGTCTTCCAGCACCGACTTGCGGAACGGCACGCCAGCGCCTGCCTGCAGCAGGCGCGCGCCCATGGCCGGCGACACCGCCCACTGGCAGAACAGATAGGCGGCCTCCTTCTTTTCGCTCGCCGCCGTCACGCCGAGGCCGTCGCCGAAGGTGCCCGAGGCTTGCGCCTTGGGACCCTTGGGCATGACGCCGTAGCCGACCTTGCCGACCACCCGCGACTTTTCTGGATTTTCCATCGGCGGGGCAAAGCCGACGCCGTCGAACCACATGCCGATCTTGCCTTGCAGGAAGGCGGACTGCGCTTCGGCCCAGTTGAAGCCGGTGACGCCTGGAGGCGCGGATTTGGTCATCAGCCTTTGGTAGAGGCTGGCGGCCTCGATCGCCTCGGCCGACGTCGTGCGCAGCTTGCCCTTGTCGTCGAGTGGCGTCATGTCGTAGCCGAGCATGAGCGACGTCCACACCGGCGTGTTGGCGTTCTTGATGCCGCGGGCGACGAAACCATAAGTGTTGGTCGACGGATCGGTCAACGCTTCGGCGGCGGCCACCATCTGCTCGAAGGTTTCGGGATATTTGAGGCCCTTGGCCTCGAACAACTCCTTGTTCCAGTAGACGATCCAGTAGTCGACCGAGAAGGGCAGCGAGCGCAGCACGCCCTGACCGTCCTTGGCGAACAGCATGCCGGCATCGGCGAAATCGTTTTCGACCAGCCCCGGATCGGTAAGGGCTGGGTCGGCGAGATAGCCTGATATGTCGGCCAGCCAGCCAGCCTTTTCGAACTGCCGCTTCTGCACATGGTAGCTCAGATGCACGACGTCGAAGCTCGGCTTGCCGGAGCTCAATTCGATCACCGTCTTCTGGCGCTGCTGCTGTTCCGGCGTCGCCTCGGCATTGACCTTGATCCCGGTCAGTTCCTCGAACTCGGCGAGATATTTTATGAGGGTGTCGCTGCGCGGGCTTTTCACCAGGTTGACGTCGAGCGTCGTGCCGGCGAAGCGCTTCCAGTCGACGGCGGCGGCAAAGCCTGGGCGTATACCAGCAATACCGGCGGCAGCGAGTGCCGCTGTTCCTTGCAAGAGTTGCCTTCTGGTTGGGTTAGACAGATTGGACGACATTTCTTCCTCCCGGTTGCTGTCGTTGTCGGTTGCGCCGCGACCGCGGCGCGGCTCATGCTTCCTCAGATTTGCAGCGCCAGCCGGCGCGCCTTGTCGATGTGCAGGCTGATCGCCTCGACCGCCTTCTGCGGGTCGCGGCTCTCCATGGCTTCGATGACGGCAAGGTGCTCACGCATGACCGGCACGACGCGCCCGTCGATGCGGAAGCGCTCCTGATGGATCAACCGGATCTTCACCGAGTTGACCAGATAGGCCTTGGCAATGATCTCGTTGCCCAGCGCATCGATGAAGGTGTCGTGCATCGCCCAGTCGATGCTCTGGGCCTTGGCCTCCATTTCCGGGGTCGGCGCCTGCGACTGGGCCTGCGCCAGCATCTCCTCGTGTTCGCGCCGCAGACGAGCAAGCTCGTCATCGGAAGCGCTGGCGGTGAACAGCGCCACCGCCTCGCGCTCCATGAACAGGCGGAACTGAAAAGCCTCGCGGATCAGGCTGATGTCGATATGGGCGATCTGCATGCCGCGCTGCGGGATTGTCGTCAGAAGCCCTTCGGCCTCGAGACGCGGCACGATTTCGCGAATGGCGCCGAGCGGCAGGCCGGTAAAGGCAACCAGCTCGCGCTGCGACACGAACTGGCCCGGCAACAGATCGCGGGCCAGCAAATGCCGCGTGAAGCTGGCATAGGCTTTTTCCCGAAGGGTGGTCGGTTCGCTGCCGTCTTCCATTTCAGCGCGTATCCCTTTGCCGGTCAGGCTGATTCCTTGGCAAACAGCCTGTCGTAGGCGGCGGCAAGCTGTTGCTGCCCCTGCGGAGCGATCGGCTCCAGCGGTGGGCGGACCGCCAGCCAGCGGTCGTCGCCGGTCTTGCGCGCCACCATGACCTTCACCGCCGGCGTGACCGGATATTTAAGCAGTTCGAACACGAAGCTCTCGACGCGCGCATCGTCGCGCCCGTCCTCGGCCATGGCGCGGATTTCGACGGCGACGAAATTGGCCATGCCGGAGATTGCGCCCTGGGCGCCAAGTCGCACCGCTCGTGCCAGATGCCGCTCGTCGCCGATGAGGATCACCAGATCGCCATGGGCACCGAGCAGGGCCTCGCTGTAGTCCCAGTCTCCGCCGGAATCCTTGACCCCGGCAACGACATCCGAAAAAGCGGTGCGCAACCGGCCGATCAGGCCAAGCGGCAGCTGCACCATCGTGACCGACGGGATGTTGTAGAGCAGCACGTCACGGGCGAGGGGACCAAGCGCGGCAAAGACAGCGGAAAACCAGCCGAAAAGACCATCCTCGCCGACATTCTTGAAGTAGCTCGGCGGCGCAAGCAGAATGTTGCGGGCGCCGCGTTGCAAGGCATGCCGTGCCTGTTCGGCGGCATCTTCGGCTGCATCGACCAGCACGCCGGCAACAAGCTGATGCGGCAAGATGCCGGCAGCCAGCATGGCTTCAGTCACCGACCGCCGCTCCGCGGCGCCCACCGACGCACCTTCGCCGGTGGTGCCGAAAAGCGTAACGCTGCCGCACCCCTCGGCCAGGCAACGCTTGGCCTGGGCGACCATGAGGGCGATGGCGATCTGCCCGGAGGCATCAAAAGGCGTGGCGAGGGCGGCTGAAAGGCCAAAGCGTGATGTCACCGGAGTCTCCGAAAAGAAGTTCGCAGGCAGTGATACCTCACTAACATGTCAGTTGTAAATTGGGTGGTGTGGTTTTTTTCAAAGCCACCGGACGGGTGCAAATCAGATAGAAGAACTTCCGAACACCAGCGAAACATGTCCTCCGGCGTGGCGCTCGAGCCGCCCGGCGAGGTCGAGTTCCAGCAGCACCATGAAAACCTGGGCCGGATGCAGGCCGGTGTGACGTATGATCTCGTCGACCGACACTGGCGTCGGGCCGAGCGCCTCGATGACGCGGGCGCGGTCGCTTTCGCCGGGCGGTGGTGTGGCCGAGAAGTCGGGCGGCTCTTCGAACGGCGGCACATCGGGCGCTCGCATGCCGGTCAGCGGGGCGATCGCCCGCGAAATGTCCGATGCCTCGGTGACCAGGGTGGCGCCATCCTTGAGCAGGCCGTTGCAGCCTGCGGCGCGCGGATCGAGCGGTGAACCCGGTACGGCGAAGACCAGCCGCCCCATTTCGCCGGCAAGCCTGGCGCTGATCAGTGAGCCAGAGCGTTGCGCTGCCTCGACCACCACCAGCCCAAGGGCAGCACCCGCGACAAGGCGGTTGCGGCGCGGGAAATCCTGGGCGCGCGGCTGCCAGCCGAACGGCATTTCCGAGATGACGGCGCCGCGCTCGGCAATTTCCTCGCACAAGCCTTCATTTTCAGGCGGGTAGGGCAGGTCGAGGCCGCCGGCCAGCACCCCGATGGTGCCGGTCGCCAGACTGCCCTGATGCGCCGCCGTGTCGATGCCGCGCGCCAGACCGGAGACGATTGCGTAGCCGTCGCGGCCGAGATCAGCCGCCAGTATGCGCGCCATCTTGATGCCGGCCAGCGATGCGTTGCGCGCGCCAACGATGGCGACCCCCGGCAGTCGGAAGACGGCGGCATTGCCCTTGACCGCCAACAGCGGCGGCGGATGATCCATGTTGCGCAACAGCGGCGGATAGTCGGGTTCGCCGATGCCGACAAAGCGCGCGCCGGCCTTTCGGGCGGTCTCCAGTTCGGCCTCGGCTTCGGCAATCGCTGGGATGCGGGCGATGCGGTTGGCGCCGCCCGAAATCATCAGTTCCGGCAGCATTTCCAGCGCCACCTCGGCCGAACCGAAGCGATTGATCAGGTCGCGAAAGGAGGCGGGGCCGACATTCTGGGTGCGGATCAGCCGCAGCCAGCTCAGCCGCTGCCGGTCGCTGAGGCGCGGACCGGCGGCCGGCTCGCTCACCGCGGTGGCGCGATCGCTCACCTCGGTGGCCCGCTCGCTCACCCCTTGGCTCCGATCTTGCCCTCGGTGCCGGCAAGCAGGCGGGAAATGTTTTCCCGGTGCTTGATGAAAACGATGATGCTCATCACCACGAACAGGGCGGCAATTTGTGGTGTGCTCAGGACATAGAGGGCGATCGGCACGATGACGGCCGCCGTCAGTGCCGCCAGCGAGGAGTAACGGAACAGGAATGCGATCACCAGCCAGACGACGGCGAAGATCAGCGCCACCTGCCAGGCCAGGCCGATTAGCACGCCGAGATAGGTGGCGACGCCCTTGCCGCCCTTGAACCCGAGCCAGACCGGGAAGAGATGGCCGAGAAAGGCGCCGAGACCGGCCCAGATCGCCAGGTCAGGGGCAAAATGGCCTGATATCAGCACGGCAGCCGTGCCCTTCAGCGCGTCGAGCAGCAGCGTCGCGGCGGCAAGGCCCTTGTTGCCGGTGCGCAGAACATTGGTGGCGCCGATGTTGCCGGAGCCGATCTTGCGCACATCGCCAAGGCCGGCCGCGCGCGTCAGCAGGAGCCCGAACGGAATCGAGCCAAGCAAATAGCCAAACACGAGCGCTGGGATGAGGCTGTAAGTCATTGTTTCCCCCGCATTTCCCCAGTTTGACCGGATCTGGCGCGGTGCGCGGTGGCCGGTTTAGACGGAAAACACTGTGCGGCCCGCAACCAGCGTTTGCAAGACCTTGCCCTGCAGCCGCGCGCCTTCAAAACAGGTGTTTTTCGAGCGCGAACGAATGCCGCTTTCGCTGACGATCCAGGGTTCGTCGAGATCGATAAGCGCAAGATCGGCGACAGCACCCGGCTTCAGCGTGCCGCCGGGCAGTCCGAACAGTTTTGCCGGAGCGGTGGACAAGGTCTCGATCAGCCGGAGCAACGGCACGTCGCCATTGTGGTAGAGCCGCAATGCCACACCCAGCAGGGTCTCCAACCCGATGGCGCCGGCCGCCGCATCGGCGAAGGGCAGGCGCTTGGTGTCGACGTCCTGTGGGTCGTGCGAGGAGACGATGATGTCGATCGTGCCGTCCCTGACCGCCTCGATCATCGCCAGCCGATCTTCCTCAGCGCGCAAAGGCGGCGTCAGGCGAAAGAAGGTGCGGTATTCGCCGACATCGTTTTCATTCAGCGACAGATTGTGGATCGCGACGCCTGATGTGACGGCCGTGCCATCGGTTTTCGCGCGCGTCACGGCGTTTGCCGCCATCGCCGTCGAGATCTTTGCCGCATGGTAAGAACCGCGTGTCAGCCGCGCCAGCGCAAGGTCGCGCTCCAGCGGGATGGATTCGGCTTCGCGCGGAATGCCGGAAAGGCCGAGCCAGCTTGCGTAGAGGCCTTCGTTCATCACGCCGGACGAACCGAGGTCGGCATCCTGCGTTTCATGCACGATGGTGGCGCCGAAGTCGCGCGCATAGGTCAGCGCACGGCGCATCACCAGCGCGCTCGATATGGTGTGGCGGCCATCGGTGAAGGCGACGGCGCCGGCCTCGCGCAGCAGGCCGAATTCGGTCATTTCGCGCCCGTCGAGGCCCTTGGTGATTGCCGCAGCCGGAAAGACGTTGACGCTTGCCGTGTCCTTGGCGGTGCGCAGCACGAACTCGACCAACGCGACATTGTCGATCACCGGGTCGGTATCGGGCATCATGACGATCGAGGTGACGCCGCCAGCTGCCGCCGCGACACTTGCCGACGCAATGGTTTCGCGATGTTCACCGCCCGGCTCGCCGATGAAGACGCGGCCGTCGATCAGGCCGGGAATGATCGCCTTGCCGACGCAGTCGATGACGGTTGCGCCCTCAGGCGCGCCCTGGTTCAGCGCTGCCTTGCCGGCGGCAACGACCTTGCGGCCGTCGACTATGACGGCGCCGACTTCGTCGATGCCGCGCGAGGGGTCGACGATGCGGGCGCGCTCAAAGACCGTTATGCTCATGCGCCGCGGCCCTCATGATTGCGGCGCGGGTCGAGCAGGGCCTCCATGACGGCCATGCGCACGGCAACACCCATCTCGACCTGTTCCTGGATGACGCTTTGCGGACCATCGGCGATTTCCGAGGCGATCTCGACGCCGCGGTTCATCGGCCCGGGGTGCATCACCAGCGCGTCGTCCTTGGCCGCCTTCAGTTTCTCCGCATCGAGGCCAAAATAGCGGAAATATTCGCGCACCGACGGCACGAAGGCGCCTTCCATGCGCTCGCGCTGCAGGCGCAGCATCATCACCACGTCGGCGCCCTTGAGACCTTCGGCCATCGATCGGGTGACGATGACGCCCATCTTCTCGATGCCGGTGGGCAGCAGCGTCGACGGGGCGACGACACGCACCTGCGCGCCGAGCGCGTTGAGCAGCATGATGTTCGAGCGCGCCACGCGCGAATGCAGGATGTCGCCGCAGATCGCCACGATCAGTTTCGACAGCGGACCCTTGGCGCGGCGGATGGTCAGCGCGTCGAGCAGCGCTTGTGTCGGGTGCTCATGCGCGCCGTCGCCGGCATTGACGACGGAGCAGCCGACCTTCTGCGCCAGCAGCGCCGCCGCGCCCGCCGACTGATGGCGGATGATCAATATATCGGGACGCATCGCGTTCAGCGTCATCGCCGTATCGATCAGCGTTTCGCCCTTCTTCACCGAAGAACTCGCCACTGACATGTTCATGACATCGGCGCCAAGCCGTTTTCCGGCAAGCTCGAACGACGACTGCGTGCGCGTCGAGGCTTCATAGAAGAGGTTGATCTGGGTGCGGCCGCGTAGCGTCGAGGTCTTTTTCTCGGACTGCCGCGAGATCGCGACCGCGCGATCCGCCCGGTCGAGTAGAAGCTCGATGTCGGCGGGCGAAAGATCGCGGATGCCCAGAAGATGGCGGTGAGGGTAGAGTGGCAGGGACGAAGCGTCGGTCATCTCAAGGCGCTGCTATAGGGTGGAGATATTGCGGCTGCAAGCGCCAGCTTTGGATTGGAGCAATTCTCCCCGGTATTTTCATCGCGCGCGCTGCATGGCTTGGCTATATCTAACCGACGGCCTCGGATTCGTGGCTTCCTGACGATAGAAGGATTGGGCGTGACCGACGACGTGACCAACCAGCCGCCGCCGCTGACGGGCGGCAACGCCTGGCGGGGCGATCCGTTGCTGATCCAGCTCGCGGAGCGTTTTTCCGATCCGGTGCGCAAGGATCTGGACGGGCTCGGCCGTTTCGTGCTGACGCAGGAGGCACAGGAACTGGCGCGCCTCGCCAATGTCGAGACACCGAAGCTCAGGACGCATGATCGCCAGGGCCGGCGCATCGACGTGGTCGAGTTCCATCCCGCCTATCACGCCTTGATGCGCCGCTCGGTGGCCAACGGGCTGCATTCCTCGGTGTGGGAAAACGGCGATGCTGAGATCGGACGCCGCCATCAGGTTCGCGCTGCCCGGTTCTATCTGACGGCGGAGCTGGAGACCGGGCATCTGTGCCCCATCACCATGACCAACGCGTCGCTGGCTGCCTTGATGGCCAGCCCAAAACTGTTTCGCGAATGGGCGCCGCGTGTAACCACGCGCAAATACGACCAGAGCCAGAAGCCGCCGGTCGAGAAGATCGGGCTGACGCTCGGCATGGGCATGACCGAGAAGCAGGGCGGCACGGATGTGCGCGCCAATGTGACAAGGGCGGAACGCGCCGGCAGCGGGTTTTACCGCCTGACCGGACACAAATGGTTCATGTCGGCGCCGATGTCGGATGCGTTCCTGGTTCTGGCGCAGGCGCCGGAGGGACTGTCGTGCTTCCTGGTGCCGCGCGTGCTCGGCGACGGCTCGGGCAATGGCTTCCGCTTCCAGAGGCTGAAGGACAAGCTCGGCAACCGCTCCAACGCGTCCTCCGAAGTGGAGTTCGTCAACGCCATCGGCGAGATGGTGGGCGAGCCGGGCGCTGGCGTGAAGACGATCATGGACATGGTTACCCTGACCCGGCTCGATTGTGCCATCGCCTCGTCGGCGATCATGCGCGCGGGCCTCGCCGAGGCCGTTCATCACGCGCGCCACCGACAGGTGTTCGGCTCAACCTTGATCGAGCAACCGTTGATGCAGCGCGTGCTGGCCGATATGGCGCTCGACGTCGCCGCCGCTACCGCACTGTCGTTCCGGCTGGCGCGGTCCTTCGACGAGGCGGCCAGCGATCGCGGCGAAGCGGCGTTTGCCCGCGCCATGACGCCGGTCGTCAAATACTGGGTCTGCAAGATCGCGCCGCCGCTGCTGTATGAGGCGATGGAGTGCCTCGGCGGCAACGGCTATGTCGAGGAGGCGCCACTCGCTCGCTATTATCGAGAAGCCCCGGTCAACGCGATTTGGGAAGGCTCGGGCAATGTCATGGCGCTCGACGTGCTGCGCGTGCTTGGCCGCGCGCCCGGCCTGTTCGAGGATGTGCTGGCCGGCATCGACCGCGATCTCGGCGCCGGCGGACGCGGCACGATCGGCGTGCTGAAGGCGGCGATGCAGGTCGCTTCAACCGACGAAGGTTCGGCCCGGCTGCTGACCGAACAGCTGGCATTGTCGGCGGCGGCGGCGGAATTGCGCCGGCTGGGGGCAGGGCGGATCGCCGACGCTTTTGTCGAGACGCGCCTGGCGGGCCAATGGCGCAATACCTATGGCATGCTCGATTCGCGCCACGATGCGCGCATGATCATCGACACGCTCTATCCGCCGGTGAATTGAACCGCGAGCATCGCAAAAACCGGCGTTTTGAGACGCGGTCCGGAATCTTCATGCGCATGGCTAATCGCCGTTAACCTTAACAAATGGTTTCCGTTGCGGTCGCGAGCGGCAAAGCCCACTGTCCTGGCGAAGCAGGGAATGGTTCAAATTGACCGTCCCTTGCTTGGCGAAGCAGGAACACCGATGCGACAGCTACTGACCTCTTTTCTGGCCTTGCATTGGGCGATCGTTTTCGCCCTGCTTGCGCTCATCTGCATCGATGGAAATCGCGGCGTGGCGGCGGCGCTCGGCGTATTGGGTACCACAATCGAGGGCACCCGCTTCGTCGACCTCGACAACGTCGTTGTCGTGGCGCCGCTTGCCACCGCATTGCTCGTCGTCTCTGTGCTGTTCTTCTGGGCCTTTGTCGAAGCCCTGATCAACGACGCAGCCAGCCAGGGCGCTGACGGCGTTGCCCGCATCGCCTTCATCTCCGCGTCCGGCGTGTTGTCGCTGATCGTCATCGGTGGCGCCGCACAGGGCATCAACGGGCTGTTCATGGCTGTCGCCGTGCAGTTGGCGGCACTTCTGGCGTCCTATGTCGCCATGCTTGCCGAGCGGCGGTCCGTGGTTGCGGCAGTTGCTTCGGGCGAGGGCGAAGTCCGCGCCGTCGCGCACGGCATGGCAAAGGCCGCGGCCCACAATTCGCTGCTTTCACTCATATCGGGCCGAACGGTCTCCAAGACAGGCTCCAATCCCAGGGGAGGCCGCTGATGCGTTACATCTTCGCATTCTGGGCGGCCCCGATGGCGATTTTCTGGGGCTGGTTCTATCTGTCGGCCAATGACATCAATTTCGGCTACACGATGCTCAGCCGACAGATGCACGACTTCTTCTTCCAGTTGTATGGTCAGATGCTCGGCATCGACCCGGCGATCATCCCCGGCATGGTGGCGAAGACGTGCATCTTTGACGGGTTTCTGCTGATGGCGCTTTGGGCATTCCGCCGTCGCCGCGAAATCGCCGGCTGGGTCAAACAGCGCTGGGCGGGTCCGGTTGCGTTCGAGCGGATGCGTGGAGCGACTGAAGCCGGTCCAAAACTCCCTGCAGAATAAACGCGGCTGCCGCCGAATCGATTTTGCCGGCGCGCTTGCGGCGCGAGAAATCCATCTCGATCAGCGTCCTTTCGGCTGCGACCGTCGATAGCCTTTCATCCCAAAGCACGAAGGGCAGGTCGCTCATCTGTGCCATGTTGCGGACGAAGGCGCGCGATTTCTGCGCACGCGGCCCTTCCGAACCGTCCATATTGATCGGCAGCCCAATCACCACCGCGCCGGCATTCTCCTTCTGCAGCAAGGCGAGCAGCACCGCCGCATCGAGCGAGAATTTCCTTCGCATGATGACCGGGCGCGGATGGGCGAAGGAAAACCTCTGGTCCGAGACCGCGACGCCGATCGTCTTGTCGCCAAGGTCAAGCCCGGCCAGGGTCTTGCCGCCGGTTAGCCGCGCCGGCAATTCCTCGATCGCGATAATGCCCACCGGCCGTCCTTCGCCCTTCACCACCACGTGTTTTGTCAAACACGCAATGGACACTGTAACCCTTTGATCTCCGGGCTATCGACGTTCTATCCTTTGGCAAGACAAAAATCGAGGAATGCATTCATGAAACTGACCTGGTACGGCCACTCGGCCTTTCGGATCGAAACGGCTGATGCCAAGATACTCATCGATCCCTATCTGATCGGCAATCCGTCCTGGACGGGCGGCTGGGAGGGACCGGCTGAGGGGATCACGCATGTGCTGCTGACGCATGGCCACAGCGATCACATTAGCGGCGCCGTGGAAGTGCTCGGCAAGAGTGGCGCCCAGCTGGTCGCCAATTTCGAGATCTGCATGTATCTGATCGGCAAGGGTGTCAGCGACAAGAAGATCAATCCAGGCAACATCGGCGGCACCGTCGATTGCGGCAGCTTCACCACCACTTTCGTCCAGGCGCTGCACTCGTCCTCGTTCCCTGGCGAGGGGGGCCAGAACACCTATCTCGGCAATCCGGGCGGCCTCGTCCTGCATTTCCCGGAAGACAAAACCCTCTACCACATGGGCGACACCGACATCTTTTCCGACATGGCGCTGATCAACGAGTTGCATGAACCGAAGATCGGCATCGTACCGATCGGCGATCGCTTCACCATGGGCGGTGCGGTGGCGGCACTTGCCTGCCGCCGCTTCTTCAAGTTCGACACCGTGGTTCCCTGTCACTTCGGTACATTTCCGATGATCGATCCGACCGCCGACAAGTTCGAAGCCGGCCTGGAAGGATCCGGCGTGACGGTGGCATTGCCGAAAATCGGTGAGACGATTACAATTTAGAGGCAGCTAAAGCGGAATAAATCCATGGTGTTGGGGCGATCTCTTTGCGTGTCCATGTTTGTCGCGGTGTCACCCGCGCTCGCCGCGGATGATTTCATCGAGGGCGTCTACCTTCAGTCCGAGGAACTTTGCAAACAGGCCAAAAAGGACGCGCTGCAAACGCTGATCGATGCCGGCAACATCGTGCTTTCGGCGCACGGCCTGCAGAGCGTTGAATACAATTGCGAGTTTCTGCAGATCAGCAAGGCGACGGCTTCGCCGAGTTGGGCGGTGACGGCCATCTGCCAGGAACCGGGCTATGTCTTTCCCGATGTCCTCTCGGTGACGCAAATGAACTCGAAGCAAGTCGACCTCGTATCGGTCCGGCCGGTCGACGACGAAAGCGAAGCAAGCGGCAACAGTGGCAGCTACTATCTGTGCGAGGGCGTTGCCCTGCCATAGACACACCTTGTCCGTGGACCGATGGCCGAAGAGCCGGGCCGCCACGGCCTGGTCTCTCGCATGATGCATGTTGCGCACCGCGCGCGCCGCCGCTATAGCCCGAACTGGTTTTCCCCGAGGCAGAAATATGTCCGTAGATCTTCAAACAGTGAAGCGCGTCGCGCGTCTCGCCCGCATCGCGGTGAGCGAAGAAGATGCCGAACGCATGACCGGCGAGCTGAACGCCATTCTTGGCTTCGTCGAACAGCTGAACGAGGTCGATGTTTCCGGCGTCGAGCCGATGACGTCGGTGACGCCGATGGAGATGAAGAAGCGTAGGGATGTCGTCACCGACGGCGGCAAGGCGGCCGACATCGTCGCCAACGCACCGGCGACCGAAGAGAATTTCTTCCTCGTGCCGAAGGTCGTGGAGTAGCCGGCCGATGGCAATCGAGATCGCCATAGAAACGCCACTGCAGGACGATGTGCGCGGGCTGGTCAAGGAACTCAACGAGACCTTGCTCGAACTGACGCCGCCGGAGCATTGCTACCATTTGACGGTCGAGCAGATGGCCAGTGAGGATACGACCGTTTTCATCGCCCGCGATAATGGCCTGGCGATCGGCTGCGGCGCCCTGAAACGCCATGATGGCGCCGTCGGCGAGGTCAAGCGCATGTACACGCGGCCGTCGCATCGCGGGCAGAAGATCGGCGCGAAAATCGTCGAGCGGGTCGAGGCGCTGGCGCGCAATGAGGGGCTGAAGCGCCTGGTGCTGGAGACGGGCGACCGTCATCCCGCTGCGTGGACCGTCTATCAACGCGCCGGGTTCTCGCGCTGCGGCCCGGTGCTGGATTATCCCGATTCAGAGTGGTCGGTGTTTTACGAAAAGAGCCTTTGATGAGCGATCTGACCCAGCTGACAATTTCACGGGCCCGCGCAAAGCTGCGCGGAAAGGAAATCACCGCGACCGAGATCACCGAGGCCTATCTCTTGGCCATCGATCGCGCCAATCCCGCGCTCAATGCCTATGTCGCGGTGACCGGCGACAAGGCGCGCGACATGGCCAAGGCGTCCGACGCAAGGCTGGTCAAGGGCGAGGGCGGTGCGCTGGAAGGCATCCCGCTCGGCATCAAGGACCTGTTCGGCACCGAAGGCGTCCATACCCAGGCCTGCAGCCATGTGCTCGATGGTTTCAAGCCGCGCTACGAATCGACCGTTACATCAAATCTGTGGGCCGACGGCGCCGTCATGCTCGGCAAACTCAACATGGACGAGTTCGCCATGGGCTCGTCCAACGAGACGTCCTACTATGGCCCGGTCATCAATCCGTGGCGGCGTTCGCGCCTCGACACGGTGGTGATGCCAACGACGCATCAGGGCGACGGCGGCTTCGTCTCTGCCGGCGGCACCAGGACCGAGCGCAGCCTGGACAATGCGCAGCTGGTGCCGGGCGGTTCTTCCGGCGGTTCGGCAACCGCAGTCTCGGCCTTCCTGTGTGCTGGCGCGACCGCGACGGATACTGGCGGCTCGATCCGCCAGCCGGCCGCCTTCACCGGTACGGTCGGCATCAAGCCGACCTATGGCCGCTGCTCGCGCTGGGGCATCGTCGCCTTCGCCTCGTCGCTCGACCAGGCCGGACCGATCGCGCGCGACGTGCGCGATGCCGCGATCCTGTTGAAATCGATGGCGTCCGTCGATCCCAAGGACACGACGTCGGTCGACCGGCCGGTGCCGGACTATGAGGCGGTGATCGGCAAGCCTATCAAGGGCATGAAGGTCGGCATTCCCAGGGAATACCGCGTCGACGGCATGCCCGAAGAGATCGAGGCGCTGTGGCAGAAGGGCATTGCCTGGCTGAAGGACGCCGGCGCCGAGATCGTCGACATTTCCCTGCCGCATACCAAATACGCGCTGCCCGCTTATTACATCGTGGCGCCCGCAGAGGCTTCGTCCAACCTCGCCCGCTATGATGGCGTCCGCTACGGATTGCGCGTGCCGGGCAAGGATATCGTCGACATGTATGAGAAGACCCGCGCCGCCGGTTTCGGCCGCGAGGTCAAGCGCCGCATCATGATCGGCACCTATGTGCTGTCGGCCGGCTATTATGACGCCTACTATCTGCAGGCGCAGAAAGTGCGCAATCTGATCAAGCGGGATTTCGAGACTGTCTTCGCCGCCGGCGTCGATGTCATCCTGACCCCGGCAACGCCGTCCGCCGCCTTCGGCATCGCCGACGAGGACATGGCCGCCGATCCGGTCAAGATGTACCTCAACGATATCTTCACGGTCACCGTGAACATGGCCGGCCTGCCGGGCATCGCTGTGCCCGCTGGGCTCGACTCAAAGGGCCTGCCGCTCGGGCTGCAGCTGATCGGCCGGCCGTTCGATGAGGAAACCCTGTTCCAGACCGCTGCCGTCATCGAGCAGGCCGCCGGCACATTTCAGCCGGAAAAATGGTGGTAAGGATGCCGCTCGTCCGAGGGGGGTGAGCGATGTTCTTCTATCTTTCCAAGATCTTCTGGTTCTTCATCCAGCCGCTCAACCTGGCGATCTTCCTGCTGCTGGCGGGACTGCTCTCGGCCCTGATCGGCCGCCGGCGGCTGGCGGTCACCGGCAGCGCGCTGGCATTTCTGATCCTTGCGCTGTCAGCCTGGACGTCGCTTGGCGCGACGATGCTCAATCCACTCGAAGAGCGTTTTCCCAAGCCGCCGTTGCCGCAGAAGGTCGACGGCATCGTCGTGCTCGGCGGCGGCTTCGAGGGCGCCATCAATCTGGTGCGCGGCGGCTATGAGCTGAACAGCGGCGGCGATCGGATGGTCGAGACGGCGATTCTGGCCCGGCGCTTTTCCACCGCCAAGGTCGTCGTCTCCGGCGGCACCGGCGAGTTGTTTCTCGAAGGCGAGGGTGACGCCGCCACCGCGCCTCGTCTGCTCACCGCGCTTGGCATAACGACCGATCGTCTGATCCTCGAGAACAAATCCCGCAACACCTATGAGAATGCCGTCTTCACCAAGGAACTGGTAACGCCCAAGCCCGGCGAGACCTGGCTGCTGGTGACCTCGGCCTTCCATATGCCGCGCGCCAAGGCACTGTTCGACAAGGCCGGCTTCGCGACTGTTCCCTGGCCCGTCGACTATCGCACCTCGGGACGGGAAGGCATCGGCCTGTTCCGCGACAATCCAGCCGATTCGCTGCAGGCCACCACCACGGCCATCCGCGAATGGATCGGTTTGATCGCCTACTGGCTGTCAGGGCGGATCGATCAGCCTTTTCCTGGAGGCTGACCGATCACCGCCTGTCTGGCGGCCGAGAAGAATTGGCGCCGCACCAGCACCGCCAGCAGCAACAGCGTCGACAACACGAACACCATGGGGTCGACGAACCAGCCGAGATAACCGATCGAGAAGAACACGCCGCGCAGGCCGGAGTTGAAGTGCTTTCCGGCCAGCATGTTCATCTGTGCCGCGCGCCACACCGCCGTTTCGGTGACCGGATTGCGCGACGCTTCGCCATGCGGGATCGGCACGGCGCCGATCAGGATCGTGCAATAGTTGAACAGCCGGTAAGCCCAGCCGAATTTGAAGAACGAAAACGCCAGGATCAGCACCAGCCCGAACACCTTTATCTGGAAGGCCGCGCGCGACGGCGCGCCGCCCAGGGGCAGGTCGCTCAGCACTTCAAGAACCCGGTCGGACGCGCCGAGCAGGGCAAAGCAGCCGCCGATCGCGATCAGGGAGCTGGAGGCGAAGAAGGCGGTGCCTTGCTGCAGGCCGCTCATGATGGCGGTGTCGACGATGCGGATCTCGCGCTCGGCCATGGTCCGCATCCAGGCTTGCCGCTGTGCATTCATCGCCGTCGTCAGCGACACGCGGCTGATCAGCTTGCCGTCGGAGGCGAACGTGTGCAGCAGCCACGCGACGAGGAAGAAAGCCAGCGCCGCGAGATCGGCTGTCGAAAGATCGAGGGAATCGCCCATGGCCCGAATTTATCACATTCAGCGCGATCGCTTCGATATCCGCATACAGCGGTCGGCACCAATGTCGCTGCCGGAGCAAACAAGGTCGGCGGGTGCAGCGCCGCGATTTCCAAAAGAGCGGAAACATCCTGGGAATTCCTATATGTAGTCCTCGACCTGACTCCAGGAGACAACGCCGCGTGTTCCTTTCGGTTTTCGACCTGTTCAAGATCGGCATCGGACCCTCGAGCTCTCATACGATGGGGCCGATGACCGCCGCTGCGCGGTTTCTCGACGAGGTCGCGGGAAATGATTGGCCGCGGCCGGCCGGCGTCAAGGTCGATCGGCTCGGCGCCAGCCTGCACGGTTCGCTCGCCTACACCGGCATCGGCCACGGCAGCGATCGTGCGGTCGTGCTCGGCCTTGCAGGTCTGACGCCGCAGACGGTCGATCCCGACCAGGCCGATGGCATTGCCGGCCGCATCACCGCCGAAAAGCGCATTTCGCCGCCCGGCCATCCCTCCTATCGCTTCGATCCGGCCACCGATCTGGTGCTGGACCGCAAGACGCCGCTCACCGGTCACGCGAACGGCATGGCGTTCTATGCCTATGACGCTGGCGGCCGCCTGCTGCTCAAGCGCATCTATTATTCGATCGGCGGTGGCTTCGTGGTTTCGGAAGAAGAGCTGCAGCGGATGAAGGCCAAAGGATCGGTGACATCAGAAGGCAAGAAAGTTCCTTATCCCTTCAGGAACGCGGTCGAGATGCTGGCCATGGCCGGCAAAAGCGGCCTTTCCATCGCCGACATGAAACGCGTCAACGAGGAGACGCAGATGTCGCGCGAGGAGCTTGACGCCGGCCTCGACGGCATCTGGAGCGCCATGAAGGGCTGCATCGACCGTGGCCTGTCGCAGGACGGCATCATGCCGGGCGGGCTGAAGGTGCGCCGGCGGGCGCGCATGCTGCATGACAAGCTGCAGGAGCAATGGCAGCGGAACAAGCCCAATCCCTTGCTCGCCAACGACTGGCTGTCGATCTACGCCATGGCGGTGAACGAGGAGAATGCGGCCGGCGGGCGCGTCGTCACCGCGCCGACCAATGGCGCTGCCGGCACGCTGCCGGCGGTGCTGCGCTACTGGCTGCACTTCCATCCCGAGGCCGACCAGCCGAGCATCCGCGATTTCCTGCTGACGGCCGCCGCCGTCGGCGGCATCATCAAGAGCAATGCCTCGATCTCGGGCGCCGAGGTCGGCTGCCAGGGTGAGGTAGGGTCGGCGTCGGCGATGGCCGCGGCTGGCCTGTGCGCCGTCATGGGCGGTACGCCCGAGCAGGTCGAGAATGCCGCCGAGATCGCGCTCGAACATCATCTCGGCATGACCTGTGATCCGGTTGGCGGGCTGGTGCAAGTGCCATGCATCGAGCGCAATGCGCTGGGAGCGGTCAAGGCAGTGACGGCCGCGTCGCTGGCCATCAAGGGCGACGGCATCCATTTCGTGCCGCTCGACGCGGCGATCGAGACCATGCGCCAGACCGGCCTCGACATGAACGAGAAGTACAAGGAAACCAGCCTTGGCGGGCTAGCCGTCAATGTCGTGGAGTGCTGAGAGCTGGCCTAAACTGCCACTGTGGAGAAGTCGATCAGGCCGTTGACGCGTCCGCGTGCCGGACTAAACCTCAAGCGATGTCTCTCAATCTCATAAAACTCTGTGTCGGCTGCGACAGCGTCGAAGATCTCGAAGAGTGGATTGCCTTCCGCCTCGACGAGCGGCGGCGCGCCGGTGAGCCGGTCGAGCAGTATCACACCACCCGCATGATGCCGACGCGCGGCGCCGAGGTTACCGATGGCGGTTCGCTTTACTGGGTAATCAAGGGTAACGTGCAGTGCCGCCAGCTGATCACCGAGATCCGGCCGTTCACCGATGGTGAAGGCATCGGCCGCTGCCACCTGATTCTCGACCCCGAGGTTGTTCGAACCGACTGGCAGCCGCGCCGGGCTTTTCAGGGCTGGCGCTATCTGAAGCCGGCGGACGCGCCGCTCGATCTTGGCAAGGGCAAGGCCGGGCTGATCGAGATGCCGCCGAAACTCAGGCGCGAGCTTGCCGATCTCGGCCTGCTCTGACCCCAGGTGGCATCACCGTCTGGCCCTTTGTGCCGCCCGATGTGGGGCTTGCAAGCGATGTGGCAACGCCACATCTTGTTTTTATGAGCGACAAGAAGCAGCCCGTGCCTGCGAGGGCCAATCCTGCGCCGATCAAGCCTCAATCCAACGCCGGCGAGATCGACGCCTTCATTCGTCAGGCGAAGACACTTGCCGCGTCGGCGACCGGTTCGGGCAGGCTGATCCTTGCGCTCGACGCGACGATGAGCCGCCAGCCGACCTGGGATCTGGCCTGCACGCTGCAAGGCCAGATGTTCGACGCCGTCGGCAAGGCTGGAACCCTCAGCGTGCAACTGGTTTATTTTCGCGGTCTCGGCGAGTGCCGTTCGTCCGCTTTCGTGAGCGACACCAATGCCTTGAAGCAGCTGATGACGCGGATCGAATGCCGTAGCGGCCACACCCAGATCGGCAAGGTGCTGGCGCATGCGCTGAAACAGACGGCGGCCGCCAAGGTCAATGCGCTGGTCTATATCGGCGATGCGGTGGAAGAGGATATCGACGATCTGGCCGAAAAGGCCGGCAGCCTCGGCCTGCATGGCGTTCCTGTCTTCGTCTTTCAGGAGGGCCATGATTCCAGCGCAGAAAAGGCGTTCAAGGAGGTTGCGCGGCTGTCCAAAGGGGCTTGGTTCCGATTCGATCGGCAGGCTGCCGCGACCCTGGCAGGACTGCTTTCAGCCGTCGCCGTGTTTGCGACCGGCGGGTTGAAGGCACTCGAAGCCAGGGCCAGGCCGGAAGACCGGCTGATGATCGAGCATCTGCGGGGCAGCGGAAAATAAAATAATGGGCGCAATCATCGGTTTTGTAGCGTTGCTTCTGCTGCTTCTCGGCGCGGCGACGATCTTTCTGCGCGCCGAGCCAGCGAAATTGGCGAGCACGATGCGAACGCTTGGGCCGGCGCTTCTGGCACTTGTCGGCGTCGCCGTGCTTGTGGTTGGCCGTGAAGGCATCGGCGGCATGATCCTCACCGCGGCACTTGCCTGGTATGGTTCCATGCGCATGAAACGCCAGCCAACCGGGGTGGCACCGGGAAAGCGTTCGACGGTGCGCACCGCGGCATTGGAAATGGAGCTTGATCACGATACCGGCGGCCTCGAAGGACTGGTCCTGGCGGGCCGCCACGAAGGCAAGATGCTTGGCGCGATGGGGCTGGCGGAGTTGCAGCATCTCTACCGGGAACTTTCCGGAGATCCGGAGAGCCGGCAGTTGCTAGAGACGTATCTTGACGGCAGATTTCCCGTCTGGCGCAAAAACACTGAGACGAACGGTGGCGAAGGGCTGGGTGTTGCGCCAGGTCCGGGCGCCATGACTAAGGAGGAGGCCTACAAGGTCCTTGGTCTTGAAGCGGGGGCCGCCGCGGCGGATGTCCGCAAGGCGCACCGCCGCCTGATGCAGCGCCTGCACCCCGATATCGGCGGCACGTCTTTCCTGGCGGCGCGGATTAACGAAGCCAAGGACGTCTTGCTCTCCAATCACAACTAGTCTCCTTCGATGCAGAACTTTTCCGGGAGATGACTTCCACGCCGTCCTATTGCTGGACGGCGTAGCACTCGATGTTCTTCTTCTTCAAAGCGGTGCAGGCCTTCCAGGCCGCGGTCTTCGAACCAAAGCCGCCGAAGCGGGCGCGGTAGTAGGTGACGCCATCCTTGTCGAAGGCGACGGTGAAGCCGGACGCATTGGCCAGCACCTTGGGTGCGTGCTTGGTGGTCTTGTCGAGGAAGGCCTGGGCTTCGGACTGCTTTGGCGACGAGGCAACCTGGATAGCCCAGCCCGACGGCACCGACGCCGTGTTGACCGGGTCGACGGCCGCCGGCGTTGGCTCGGCATAGGCAGCGACGACCTGGGCAGTGGCAATTTGAGGGGCCGACACGATGACGGTCTTGACCTTCCTGGTCTTGACGACGGGCGCTGTCTCCTCGACCGCGGCCGTTGTCTGCTCGTCGGTAGCGTCCGTAGCTGTTGGATCGTCGTTGGACGCCATGGCATCGTCTTCGACCATCGGCTTGTCGTCCGGCGTCGGCGCGTCGTGCTTGGGCAGCAACACCTTGGCAAGCGCGGTGATCGGATTGTTGCCGCTGGCCTTGGCCACCAGGTCGCCGCCGCCGCGGGTCGATGCCCTCGGCAAATAGGTGTTGATCAAGTTGGCCATCTGGTTGTCGCGGCTGCCGCCCGAGGTGCCACCCATGACCACGCCGACGATGCGGCGATTGCCGTCGGAAACCGACGAGACGAGGTTGAAGCCGGAGGCGCGGGTGTAGCCGGTCTTGATGCCGTCGACGCCCTTGATGCGTCCGAGCAGGCGGTTGTGGCCGTTAATGCGCTGGCGCCCGTAAAGAAAGGAGCGCTGCGAGAAATAGCCGTAATACTGTGGGAAGTGCTCCCTCAGCGCGATGCCGAGCGTCGCCATGTCGCGCGCGGTGGTGAACTGGCCGGGGTCGGGCAGGCCATTGGCGTTGCGAAACACGGTGCCGTTCATGCCCAGCGCACGCGCCTTGGCGGTCATCATGCGGGCAAAGGTTGTTTCATTGCCGCCGAGCAATTCGCCGAGCGCGGTTGCCGAGTCGTTTGCCGATTTGGTAACCATCGACAGGATCGCGGTCTCGACCGTAACCGAACCGCCTGCCTTCACGCCGAGCTTTGTCGGCGGCTCGGCCGCGGCATGGGCCGAAAACACAACCTGCGAGTTCCTGCTGATCTTGCCCTTCGCCAGCGCCTCGAAGGTCAGATAGAGCGTCATCATCTTGGTCAGCGAGGCCGGGTAGCGCCTGCCGTTGGCATCCGCGGAGTAGAGCACCTTGCCAGTCTTGGCATCCACGACAATGGCTGCCTGCTTGGCAGCCAGTGACGAGGCAACGTCGCCACAAACGAAAGCCATCGCCATGGCGATGATCATCATCGTCTTGAGAGGGGAGGTGGATTTGGAAACGATGCCCAACAACGCCTTACGCACTGATACTTCCCTTGGATTCTTCGTTGCGCTGGAGGCGGCAAAGGGTCCTGCCTCGCTTCCGGCCAAGCTACTGGGGCAGCGTTACCAATCCGTTTATGGTAACCGCCGCGTTCACCATTTTCTTCGGGCTTGAAGCTCTCTTTATTCGATTTTTAGCCATTGGGTGCGCAGGCGGGTCCGCACGCCAGTGAAATATTGACTTTTGTGCGTCGCACAATTATTATCTTGCATTGCACAAGGGCGCCCTGAAGAAGGACGCCTCAACCGTCAAGGGAATCGTGAAATGACCCAGACCTATGAGGACTTCAGCAAATACGGCAAAGAGTTCGCCGACACCGGATTGAAGAGCTTTGCGTCGCTCTCCAAGGGCGCGCAGGCTATCGCGACCGAGGCTGGCGAATACACCAAGAAGAGTTTTGAAGCCGGCAGCGCCACTGTGGAGAAGCTGTTTTCGGCCAAGTCGCTGGAAAAGGCGATCGAGATCCAGTCGGATTATGCCAAGCAGTCCTACGAGGCGTTCGTCGCCGAGGCCACCAAGATTGGCGACCTCTATGCCGAACTCGCCAAGGAAGCCTACAAGCCGTTCGAATCGATCGTTGCCAAGGCGAAGTAATTCCGCCCGGGCGGAGTCATTTCGCCTGACGCGACCCAAATCCGGCCCTTTGGGACCGGGACAAAGCCCGGCTGCGGAAACGCGGCCGGGTTTTTTCATGCCGATTGCCGTTCCAGGGCCTCGCGCGCCTTCACGATTGCGAAAATCGTCCAAGTTTGGCCACCTAGCCATATTGTCAGCTAAACAGAAGGGCTTAAAATCGTCCATCGAACACCTACATGTCGAACTCGCATGGGGATTCGAAAGAGGCAGGAATACGTGACGATCGGTTTGACTGCCACGAGACACGTGGTGCGGATGCAAAACGGCGACGGCAACGGCAATGAAGCCGGCCGTGGGACGGCCGTCATCACGCGGACCAAAACCAAAACCAAGAAGCCCAGTCTTTATCGGGTCCTCATCCTCAACGACGACTACACGCCCATGGAGTTCGTGGTTCACGTGCTGGAGCGTTTTTTCCAGAAGGACCGCGAAGCCGCCACACGCATCATGCTTCATGTTCACAATCATGGAGTGGGCGAGTGCGGGGTCTATACATTCGAGGTGGCCGAGACCAAAGTGTCCCAGGTCATGGATTTCGCCCGACAGAATCAGCATCCGCTGCAATGCGTGATGGAGAAGAAGTGAGGTAACATGCCGGCTTTCTCCCAAGGCCTGGAAAAGGCGCTTCACCAGGCGCTGACGCTCGCCAATGAGCGGCACCATGAATACGCAACCCTTGAACATCTGCTGCTCGCACTCATCGACGACACCGAGGCGGCCGCCGTCATGCGCGCCTGCAATGTCGATCTCGATGAGCTGAAGCACACGGTGCTCACCTATATCGACACCGAGCTCGACAACCTCGTCACCGGTTACGACGAGGACTCCAAGCCGACGGCCGGGTTCCAGCGTGTCATCCAGCGCGCGGTGATCCATGTGCAGTCGTCTGGCCGCGAGGAAGTGTCGGGCGCCAACGTGCTCGTCGCCATCTTCGCCGAGCGCGAGAGCCATGCGGCCTATTTCCTGCAGGAACAGCAGATGACCCGCTACGATGCGGTCAACTACATCTCGCACGGCATTGCCAAGCGTCCGGGCGCGTCGGAGACACGCTCGCCGCGCGGCGCCGATGACGAGCAGGGCGGCCAGAACGGCGCCGAGCCACAAGAGGAAGGCGGCAAGAAGAAGCAGCAGGATGCGCTGACCGCTTATTGCGTCAACCTCAACAACAAGGCCAAGGCCGGCAAGATCGATCCGCTGATCGGCCGCGAATCCGAGATCAACCGCACCATCCAGGTGCTGTGCCGCCGCTCCAAGAACAACCCGCTCTATGTCGGCGATCCCGGCGTCGGCAAGACGGCGATCGCCGAGGGTCTGGCCAAGCGCATCGTCGAGGGCGACGTTCCCGAAGTGCTGCACAATGCCACCATCTTCGCGCTCGACATGGGCACGCTGCTTGCCGGCACGCGCTATCGCGGCGACTTCGAGGAGCGGCTGAAGCAGGTCGTCAAGGAGCTTGAGGACTATCCAGGTGCCGTGCTGTTCATCGACGAGATCCACACGGTGATCGGGGCAGGGGCCACATCGGGCGGCGCCATGGACGCGTCCAACCTGTTGAAGCCGGCCTTGTCGTCGGGTGCGATCCGCTGCATCGGCTCGACCACCTACAAGGAATTCCGCCAGTTCTTCGAGAAGGACCGTGCCTTGGTGCGGCGCTTCCAGAAGATCGACGTCAATGAGCCGACCATCGAGGACGCCATCGAGATCATGAAGGGCCTGAAGCCCTATTATGAGGAGTTCCACAAGGTGAAGTTCACCAATGAGGCGATCAAGGCCTCGGTGGAGCTGTCGGCACGCTACATCAACGACCGCAAGCTGCCGGACAAGGCGATCGACGTGATCGACGAGACCGGCGCCTCGCAGATGCTGGTGCCGGAAGCCAAGCGCAAGAAGACGATCGGCATCAAGGAGATCGAGGCGACGATCGCAACCATGGCCCGCATCCCGCCGAAGACGGTTTCGGCCGACGACGAGAAGGTGCTGCAAGGCCTCGATATCGAGTTGAAGCGCGTCGTCTATGGTCAGGACACCGCCATCAGCGCGCTGACATCGGCGATCAAGCTGGCACGTGCCGGACTGCGCGAACCGGAGAAGCCGATCGGCTCCTACCTGTTCTCCGGGCCGACCGGTGTCGGCAAGACCGAAGTGGCCAAGCAGTTGGCCGCCTCACTCGGCGTCGAACTGATCCGCTTCGACATGTCGGAGTATATGGAACGCCACACCGTGTCGCGGCTGATCGGTGCTCCTCCCGGCTATGTCGGCTTCGATCAGGGCGGTCTTTTGACCGACGGCGTCGACCAGCATCCGCATTGCGTGCTGTTGCTGGACGAAGTCGAGAAGGCCCATCCGGACCTGTTCAACATCCTGTTGCAGGTGATGGACCACGGCAAGCTGACGGACCACAACGGCAAGCAGATCGACTTCCGCAACGTGATCCTGATCATGACCACCAATGCGGGTGCGTCGGATGCGCAGCGCGCGGCGATCGGCTTCGGCTCGACCAAGCGCGAAGGCGACGATGTCGAGGCGATCAACCGGCTGTTCACGCCGGAGTTCCGCAACCGTCTCGATGCGATCATCCCGTTCGGCTCGCTGCCGGTGCCAGTCATCCATCAGGTGGTGCAGAAGTTCGTCATGCAACTCGAAGCCCAGCTTTCCGAGCGTGGCGTCACCTTCGACCTGTCGGCGGATGCGATCGCCTGGCTCGCCGACAAGGGCTATGACGAGCGCATGGGAGCGCGGCCGCTCGGCCGGGTCATCCAGGAGCACATCAAGAAGCCGTTGGCCGACGAGGTGCTGTTCGGCAAGCTCAAGAAGGGCGGTACGGTGCGTGTCACCGTCGAGAAGAAGGAAACCGGCGAGACTGGCCTGAAGCTCGAATCGCTCGCCGACGAGGCGCCGGTCAAGCCGAAGAAGGAAGAGCCGGAAGAAGCCCCGAAGCCCAGAAAGGCCGTGGCGAAGAAGCCCGTGGCCAAGAAGCTGGTGGCGCAGAAGCCCGAGGCCAAGGGCAAGGACGGCGGCAAGCGCAGCCTCGTGCCGCAACTGCCACGAAAGAACTGAGCCTTACGAAAGTCGAAAAAGCCCCGGAAACGGGGCTTTTTTTCATTGGAACATGAGGTGACGCATGGCCGGCCAGATCATCATCCTGAACGGCGCGCCGCGATCGGGAAAATCAAGCGTCGCCAAGGCTATTCAGGAGGGCTTCGATGGTGTCTGGATCAATCTCGGTGTCGACGTTTACGAGCAGGCCACGCCGGCGCGCTATCGGTCTGGAATAGGATTGCGGCCCGGCGGCGAGCGTCCGGACCTCGAGGGCCTCGTGCCGCAACTCTACGCCGCGCTCTACGAATCGATAGCCGCCCACAGCCGGCTGGAACTGAATGTCGTGGCGGATGTCGGCCACCACGATGCCTATTCGAGACCCCTCAACTGCCTCGTCGATTGCGCCCGCCGGCTCGCTGGCCTGCCGGTGCTGCTTGTCGGCGTTCGCTGCCCGATCGAAATCATCATGGAGAGGCGTGCGGCCAGCCCGGCGGACAAGGGATATGTGACCGGCTCGCCTGATGATCCCACGCCATTGCCCGTGCGTCTGTGGCAGGAAGAGGTGCACCGGCCAGGCGTTTACGATCTCGAAGTCGACACCTCGCTTCTGGGTCCTGAGCAATGCGCGGATACGATCCGCCAGCAGCTGGAGCAGGGCATCGCCCGGCTGAGCGCAATCGAGCAACTGGCTCAAACCTCCGCCGACTAGAACCGTTTTCCAGTTGTCGGCGATTGCGGCGTCAGCTTTGCAGGGCCGCCGGTGTCTTTTCGGCGTTCTGCAACAGCACGTCGGGCTTTTCCATCCCGCCCGTGTGGGCGTCGAAACGGATCAGGAAATACCCACACGCCTTCCAGATCGCGATTGCTATGAGCGCGCCCGCATAGCCGTCCAGGGCATAATGCCAGCCAAGCACGACCGAGCTAACCATGATGACACCGGCAAATGCCCACATAAGAAGACCAGCCAACTGGGAACGGCGCGTTGCGTAGAGAGAGAAAAGCACCGCCATCGCCACATGCATGGACGGGAAGGCGGATATGCCGATGCTGCCGTCGGTCACGCCGGTATAGCCGTTCCACAGCATGTCCTGCGTGCTGAGCGCCCAGATCGGATAGATGCGATCGGCGGCGGCGAGGGCTTGCATGAGGGGATGAAAGTCGCTGCCGAGCCCAAGCCGCTCGTAAAAGCATGGTCCTGCCGACGACACCCCCATCGCCAGCAAAAAGCCGCCTAGCGTCCATACCAGCATGAAGCTCAGCAGGAACTGGTGACGAAGCTTCGTATCGTTGCGTGTGATGCACGCGGTGAAAACCGTGGTGATGAGCACGATGAACCAGAAATTGTAGGCGATGTTGAGCATTCTCACTGCAAGTGGCGACTGGACGATGAACCATAGCCATTCGTCCGGGGCTCGACCGAAGTGCAGTATTCGATCGGCGTGGGCCAGTGCCTTGTCCCATGCAAATGGGGAAAGGATCGCGATGGCTCCCTTCAACACGCCGAAGGCGGATATGAAGGCAAGACTCGCGGCCAGGCCGTTCAGGCTGTTGGCAGTGCGTTCGGCGTCGCCAAAGAAGCTGCCCAGCGATCGGAGGAAGGTTCCGAGGGGCTCGGTATCCCGCTTGACCAGCGCAAGATGGAAAAACATCCCAAGTGCAAAGACGGAGCCGCAAATCCAGAAGGCGATGAAAAGATACTGAGCGTATTCCTCTAGTGCCCCGAAATCGGGCATGTTTCCCGTATGCCACCCGACCGCGCTTGCCAGAATCAGCGCAGCGGCAGCCATGGCCTGAAGCAGCCGGTGTCGCCAAAAGGCATCCGCCAGGGTGCCAAGAAAAGCACGCCCGACAATTGCCCTCGTCAAGGGGGTCGACGCCGCAACCGAATTTTCCATGGTTTGAAACCCCAGCTCGTCACGCTTTAGCGTTTTACCGTGAGATGGTTCGATATTTCCTAATCAGACGACTAGAGTTGCAAACTGTTGAATCCGCGCTGCAGGCGACCGGCTGGGCACTAGAAAAATCGTCTTCTGGAACCGAACGGCGCTTGTCGGTTCGATACCCTCGACCGTCCAGCACGTCGGCGGACTCTCGCTCTTCAATTTCCGAGCGCAGTGCGGATCTTTTCGGCGTTGCCGGCCAGAATCTCCGGCTTCTCCATCCCGCCTGTGTGCGGCTTCAGGGGAATGTCGTCGAACCGCGGGATGACATGCACATGCAGATGATAGACGGTCTGCCCCGATGCCGGTTCATTGAACTGCATGACGGTGACGCCGTCGGCGCCGAAGGCCTCTTTCACCGCCAGCGCCACTTTCTGAACGACGGTGAAAAGCGGCCCGAATGTTGACGGGTCGGCGTCGAGCAGGTTGCGCGACGGCGCCTTCGGAACCACGAGCGTATGGCCCGGGCCCTGCGGCATCACATCCATGAAGGCTATGACCGCTTCGTCCTCGTAGACGCGGTGCGAAGGAATTTCGCCGCGCAGGATCTTTGCGAAAATGTTGTCGGTGTCATAGGCGGCCTCAGCCATGGCGAACGCTCCGGATTGTGCCTTTCGTGTAGCGAAGCCGTGGAAAGTCGGCAAGACGATCGGGCGAAGTCGACCCTGCTCATCAGGGCAGCCCTGTTGCTATTCCTCCAGATCCTTGCGGAACGGGGTGTGCTCTTCCAGATATTCGCTCATCCGCTCCACCTCGTGACGCTCGCGCCTGAGATAGTCGGCGACGGCGTTGCGCAGGCCGGGATGCGCGATGTAGTGCGCGGAATGCATGATCACCGGCCGGTAGCCACGCGCCAGCTTGTGCTCGCCCTGCGCGCCCGCCTCGACCACCTTCAGCTTGCGTTCGATGGCGAAGTCGATCGCCTGGTGGTAGCAAACCTCGAAATGCAGGAAGGGATGATCCTCAATACAGCCCCAGTTGCGGCCATAGAGTGCGTCGGAGCCGATGAAATTGATGGCGCCGGCGATGTAGCGCCCGTTGCGCCTGGCCATCACCAGCAGGATGTCATCGGCCATGCGCTCGCCGATCAGCGAGAAGAACTGGCGGTTGAGATAGGGCCGGCCCCATTTGCGGCTGCCGGTGTCCATGTAGAAGGCAAAGAAATCGTCCCAGGCCTTTTCGGTGAGGTCCTTGCCGGTCAGCCAGTCGATCGTAATGCCGTCGGCAAGCGCCTCGCGCCTTTCCTTCTTCATCGCCTTGCGCTTGCGCGAGGCAAGGGTAGCGAGGAAGTCGTCATAGGTTGAAAAGCTTTCGTTGAAGAAATGGAATTGCTGGTCGGTGCGGTGCAGGAAACCTGCCGCTTCAAGCACCTCCACGTCGCTCTCCTGCGCGAAGGTGACATGCGCGGAAGAGACGCCGAGTTTTTGCGTGACCGCTTTCAGGCCTGCCGCCAAACCGGCCTTGACGGTGACGATATCCTCGCCCTTGGTGACCAGCAGGCGAGGGCCGGTGACCGGGGAGAACGGCACAGCACTTTGCAGCTTTGGATAGTAGCGGCCACCGGCACGCTCGTACGCATCCGACCAGCCATGGTCGAATACATATTCGCCCTGGCTGTGCGATTTGAGATAACAGGGCACCGCACCCAGCAATCTGCCTTGCCCATCCTCCAGCCTGAGGTGGTGGCCCTGCCAACCGGTGCGCCGCACGGCGCATCCGGAATCCTCAAGTGCGCTCAGAAAAGCGAAGGAAACCAAAGGATTGTAATTGGTTTCTGCATCGCCGCGCGCAGTTCCGGCAAAGCTGTTCCATTCCTCTGGGGTGAAAGCGCCGATGCCAGCGGCGACGCGGATCGAATAATCCGCATTCGCTGTCTGGCCATCACCCTCGTCGCCTTGATCCATGAAGCTTATTTAAGCTCCGTCCGGCTTGGTACAAGTCACGTTTCAGACACTCGACTTCAGGCGACTTTGACCAGATCGGGTTCAAAACCCTCGAACGTCATCTGATCGGCATATTTGAAGGTCAGGTCGACCGCGGGCTGGTCATGCACGGTCCAGGTGATAACCGGCATTTTCAGCTTTTCCCGCACGAAGCTGACGAAACGGTTCGGCAGGTCGCCGGCGGCGTAGGAGGTGAAGGCGATCTCGTGCGCAAGCATGGCGAAATGCGCCTCGATCAGCTTGACGTCCTTGCCGTAGGCGGTCAGTCCACCTGGAATGCCTGGCGCGTCTTTCGGAAAATCGCGGACCAGCCAGTGGTCGAACGACATGATCGCCGCCTTGCCCTTGTAGCGCTTGAGCATCTTGCCGACGCTCGCTACCAGGCCTTCGTCATAGCCGGGCACGCCCTTCAGTTCGACGACCAGTGGTACGCGGCCGTCGATCAGGGCGAGCGCTTCCTCCAGAGTCGGCACATAGTCCGCCGAGCCACCGATCCTGAGCGTCGCCAGTTCCGCCGCGGTGCGCTGCCAGACGAAGCCGTCCTGGCCGGTCAGGCGCTTGAGATCGCCGTCATGGATGATGACCGGAACGCGGTCGGACGACAGATGCACGTCGCATTCGATGGCATAGCCGCGCTCGGCTGCCGCCGCAAAGGCGGAAAGCGTGTTTTCCCAGCGCGTCTTGTTCATGTCGTGGAAGCCGCGATGGGCGACGGGCCGGGCCGTCAGCCAGGATAGGTCGGTCATATCTGTCCCCTGGCTCATTCGATTTCGAAGACGGCTTCGATTTCCACTGCGGCATTAAGCGGCAGGCAGGCCGTGCCGACGGCGGAGCGAGCATGCTTGCCGCGCTCGCCAAGGGCCGCGACCAGGAAATCGGAAGCGCCATTGGCAACCAGATGCTGTTCGACAAATTCGGGTGTGGAGGCGACGAAAACGGTGATTTTCACCAGACGGCGGATCTTCTCGAGGTCGCCGAGCGCTGCCTTGGCCTGCGCCAGGATGTTGATCGCGCAGTATTTTGCCGCGTCCCTACCGCCTGCCGTGTCTACATCGCGGCCAAGCAGTCCGCTGGCCTGCAGCTTGCCTTCCTTGAGCGGCAATTGCCCGGCGGTGAACAGCAGGTTGCCGGTCCTGCAATAGGGCACGTAGTTGGCGGCGGGCGCGGCGGCGACAGGAAGCGCCACGCCCAGATCGCTTAGCCGCTTTTCGATTGTTTCACTCATGGTATTTCCCTATTGCTTGGTGACGCCGCGCGGGCCGGGCCGAAATTGCTATTTTTGCCTCGCTTCCGCCACGACTTTTTTTAAGCTGGACCATCTTTCCCTGCGGCCTGCCACCAGCCGCGACGATCGGAGTACCTCATGCGCGCAACGCGCCTCGCATTCCATGCCGTCCTGTTGTCGGGGGTCTTCTCGATAGGCCCTGCCTTGGCCGTGCCGGCGCTGCAAGCCCATCGCGCCGTCTACGACCTTACCCTCAAGAAGGCGTCCGATCAGTCCGGCATCACAGGCATATCCGGCCGCATGGTCTATGAGTTCAACGGCTCTGCCTGCGAAGGCTATACGGTCAAATTCCGCTTCGTCACCCAGATCGTCACTGCCGACAACACGAAACTGACCGACCAGCAGACGACCACTTTCGAGGACGCCGAAGGCAAGACCTTTTCATTCGTGACGAAATCCTTCGTCGACCAGAACCTCGACAAGGAGGTCAAGGGTGTCGCCACAAAAGGGACCAAGGGCCTGAAGGTCGATATCGACAAGCCTGAAAAGAGCAGCGTCGAGCTGGCGACCACCCAATTCCCGACCCAGCATCTGGTCGAACTGATCGGCAAGGCCGAAAAGGGCGAGAATTTCTACGAAACCAACCTGTTCGACGGTTCCGAAGACGCCAACAAGGTGATGACCACCACTGTCGTCGTCGGCAAGAAAACCGATTCCGATAAGGCCGACCCTGAGGCTCCGGCACTGGCGAACCTCGCCACCGACAAATACTGGCCGGTCGACATCGCCTATTTCGGCGACACCGACAAGACAGGCGAAGAGGTGCCGGAATACCGCATCAGCTTCAAGCTGCATGAGAATGGCATCACCCGAGACCTCGTCATGGACTATGGCGACTTCTCGATGACCGGCAAGCTGGTCAACCTGACGCTATTCGACCAGACGAAAGCCTGCCCGACCAAATAGGGTTTTATCCGGCCGGTTCATTAACCACGACACGGCGTGGTCGTGGGGAACGACTTGAACGCGCCGCAATCGTCTCTCAACCTCTTCCCCGGCGTCAAGGCGCAAGGGGGAGCAACTTGAGCAAGATCGATGTCTTCGTGGCGCCGCGGCCCAACCCGGCACTGATCAGAGCCATGACATCCGTTAACCGGATCGTCATGCTGCACGGCATCCCCGGATTTCGTGATCTGTTGCCGTTCAACCGCCTGGCCGGTCTGCGCGGCGTCGCCAATGTCCGTCACATCGACTTTCCCGACCTCGAGCGGCTGAAGGCCAGTTGCGGGGCAGGGAAGGCGACCTTCATCACACCCAACCATCCCGAGTTCTTCACCGACTGGATGATCGACAAGGAGATCGTGTCGCAGGTCAGCCCGCTCACTGCCTCCTGGGCGACGAATGGTGTCGTCAACGGTCTTGGCCGGCTGATGCAGAAATTCTGGCTGGCCAACAATCTGATCGCCCAGATCCCCGGCAACAGCGGGGCAGCCAAGGAACACTCCATCGCCTGGGCCTTGAAGGGCCATGGCGTGCTGCTGCATCCAGAAGGCGGCGTCGGCTGGCACGGCAATATCGTTGCGCCGTTGCTGCCGGGTGCCGTCGAGATGGGGCTTGAGGCCCTCAAGCGCGGTCGGGCCACGGATCCCGATTTCAAGGTCTGGATCGCGCCAGTCGTCTGGAAGCTTGCCTTCACCAGGAATGTCGAAGCGGCGCTGGCGAAGGAGTGCGCCTATGTCGAGAAAAGCTTGAAAATAGAACGCCACGCGACCGACACGCTGCCGCAGCGTATCCACCATATCTATTCGGCGCTGCTGACCCGCGACGAAGCCGCCTGCGGCATGCCGTCCGACGATGGCGCGACCTATGCCGAGCGCCAGCAGGCGTTGGTCACCGAGCTCGGCCGCCGGCTCGGCGAAAGCATTTCAGCCGACGCCGCGGGCACCGACACCACCGATCTTCTGCGGCGGGCGCGTCGCTGGCAGCGCGAAAACACCGGCGACGCCGAAGGGCAAAAGCAGGTCCGCATGCTTGCCGATACGGTCCAGAGGCTGCATCGCGTTGGGGGCTGGGCTTCGGCCAACCCGCGCATCACCCAAGAGGAGATCGCCGAACACCTGAAGCGGATCCGCAACGACTATTGCCGGGGCGGACTGCGTGACACGATGAACCGGTTCATTCCACAGCCGGCCGGACCGCGTTGCGCCCACATCCGGCTACCCGATCCACTCGGCCTGCATGAGTATACGGGCTCGATCGACGACGCGGTTGCCGAGTTGCACCGTCGCATGCAGGACACCGTCACCAGCACAGTGATCGAGCTTGCAGCCAAAGGCAGCTTCATTTTCTATCCGAATCCATTCTATCGTCACTGACATCCGGACGGGCCATGTGGTCGACTATCGTGACGGATGGAAGGGCGGACAGCAAGCTTCATGGCAGTCTATGTCGACGCTGCGATCTGGAACTGGGCCGGCCATCGCTGGTGCCATCTGCTGGCCGACGACACCGCCGAACTGCATCGCTTCGCTGCAGAACTGGCTGTCAAGCGTTCATCGTACCAGGGGCCGCCCAAGACATCGGCGCCGCATTATGACATAACCGGCTTCGAGCGCGACCGCGCGGTGCGGCTCGGCGCAATCGAATGCAGCCGCGAGGAGATCGTCACGGTCTTCCGGCGGGTTCGGGTGCCGAACGGGAAGATAAAGCGCTGACGGCAGGGCGCGGATCGTCGCACGCCGCACCACAGATCCCGCGCCGCTTGCGTTTGTCGCGCATCCCCTCTATATGCGCGCTCATTCCACACACGGACTTTGGTGTCTGCCCGGGAGAAATCCGGCTGAAACCTCCGGTGGCGTTCGAGGACAAAGTCCAAAAATGCCTGTGTCCGTGGAGGCTAACCGGAAAGGAACTTTGAATGGCACTGCCTGATTTCAGCATGCGCCAGCTTTTGGAAGCTGGCATTCACTTTGGCCACCAGACCCACCGCTGGAACCCGAAGATGGCGCCCTACATCTATGGCGCCCGCAACAACATCCACATTATCGACCTGTCGCAGACGGTGCCTTTGCTGCACCAGGCGCTGAAGCAGGTTTCCGACACCGTCGCCAAGGGCGGTCGCGTGCTGTTCGTCGGCACCAAGCGCCAGGCGTCCGACATCGTCGCCGATGCGGCACAGCGTTCGGCCCAGTACTATGTCAACTCGCGTTGGCTCGGCGGCATGCTGACCAACTGGAAGACGATCTCGAACTCGATCCAGCGGCTGCGCAAGCTCGACGAGATGCTGGCCGGCGAGGCCCAGGGCCTGACCAAGAAGGAGCGCCTCAACCTCGACCGCGAGCGCGAGAAGCTCGACAAGGCGCTGGGCGGCATCAAGGACATGGGCTCGACGCCCGACCTGATGTTCGTCATCGACACCAACAAGGAAGCGATCGCCATCCTTGAGGCCAAGCGTCTCGGCATTCCGGTCGTCGCCATCATCGATTCCAACTGCGATCCGGACAAGATCGACTTCCCGATCCCCGGCAACGACGACGCGGCCCGCGCCATCCAGCTCTATTGCGACCTGATCGCCAAGGCTGCGATCGACGGAATCGCCCGTCAGCAGGGCGCGCTCGGCGTCGACATCGGCGCTTCGGTCGAAGCTCCGGTCGAGCCGGCCCTCGATCCGGCTCCGGCCCCGGCGTCGGAAGCCCCCGAAGCTTGACAATCGAAGGCCGGTTGCGGCCTTCATCTTTCTCATATTTTGGCACGCTAAACAGACGCACCATCGAATACCGATGGTGCGTCGGTGCATTTAAAACAAAGAGGCGACAATGAGCATTTCGGCTGCACAGGTCAAAGAACTCCGCGACTTGACCGGCGCGGGCATGATGGATTGCAAGGCGGCGTTGACCGAGACCAACGGCAACATGGAAGAGGCCGTCGACTGGCTGCGCAAGAAGGGTATTTCCAAGGCCGACAAGAAAGCTGGCCGCACCGCGGCTGAAGGTCTGATCGGCGTTGACAACGGGGTGCGCGAGGCTGCCGTCGTAGAAGTCAATTCCGAGACTGACTTCGTTGCCCGCAATGCCGCGTTTCAGGAAATCGTCGCCAACGTTGCCAAGGTTGCTCTGGCCTATGGTACGACAGACGCTGTGGCTGCCGCAAAGTATCCGGGTTCGGACAAGTCGGTTGCCGACACCATCAAGGACGCTGTCGGCACCATTGGCGAGAACATGGGCTTCCGCCGCTCTGCCAAGCTGACTGTTCCACACGGCGCAGTCGCTACCTACGTCCACAACGCGGTTGCCGATGGCCTTGGCAAGCTCGGCGTGCTGGTCGCGATCGAGACTACGGGCAATGAGCATGCTGCCAACGCCTTTGGCCGTCAGGTCGCCATGCATGTTGCCGCCACCAACCCGATGGCGCTGACCGCAGAGCAGATCGATCCGGCCGCGGTCGAACGCGAGAAGGCGATCTTCTCCGACCAGGCGCGCCAGTCCGGCAAGCCGGAAGCCATCATCGAGAAGATGGTCGAAGGCCGTCTGCGCAAGTTCTACGAAGAGGTCGTGCTCCTGAAGCAGGCCTTCGTGCTCAATCCCGACATCACCGTCGAGAAGGCGCTGAAGGATGCCGAGAAGGACATCGGCGCGCCGGCCAAGATCAGCGCTTACCTGCGCTTTGCGCTGGGCGAGGGCATCGAGAAGGAAGAGACCGATTTCGCCGCGGAAGTCGCGGCCGCGGTCAAGAAGTAAGCCGCCAACCGGCTTTTCGGCTCAGGCAACTCGGCCGGGCGCTCGCAAGGGTGTCCGGCCGATTTCTTGTGCGATGTCGACAAAGACGCGCAGCTTCGGCGCCATGGACGCTGGACCTGCTCATGGAAGGTGCTTTTGCCGGCGTAAGTTGACAAAAGGCGATAGAATTCCGGGTAGGGCGCCGCGTGACATCGCGGCGCCCTTCGTGTATCGGAACGCCATTGTTTCGAAGCGGCGCCTGCGCGAGGGTTGCCACCCGGAACGCGCCACATGCAAAATGACGAGGCCCAGATGACGGTGAAGCCCCTCTACCGACGTGTCTTGTTGAAAGCGTCGGGCGAAGCATTGATGGGCGAACAGCATTTCGGCATCGACGTCTCGGTGGTGGATCGCATCGCCGCCGATATTGCCGAGGCTCGCGCGCTGGGCATCGAGGTCGGCGTCGTCATCGGCGGCGGCAACATCTTTCGCGGCGTGGCCGTTGCCTCCAAGGGCGGCGACCGTGTCACCGGCGACCACATGGGCATGCTTGCCACGGTGATCAATTCGCTGGCGCTGCGCACGTCATTGAACAAGATCGGTGTCGACGCCGTGGTGCTTTCGGCGATCGCAATGCCCGAACTTTGCGAGAGCTTTTCGCAGCGCCAGGCGACCGCCTACATGAACCAGGGCAAGGTGGTGATCTTTGCCGGCGGCACCGGCAATCCGTTCTTCACCACTGATTCGGCCGCCGCACTTCGCGCGGCTGAAATCGGCGCCGACGCGCTGTTCAAGGGCACTCAGGTCGACGGCGTCTACTCGGCGGACCCGAAGAAGGACCCGAATGCGACGCGTTTCGAGCGCATCAGCCATGGCGAAGTCATAAATCGCGGCCTTTCCATCATGGATACGGCAGCGATTGCACTTGCGCGCGAAAACAACATTCCGATAATCGTCTATTCGATCCACGAAAAAGGTGGTTTCGGCGATATTCTGAGGGGCGGCGGCCGCTGCACGGTCGTCGCGGACGATTGATCCAGGGCCTGATCCCGAAGAAGGGGAAGCCGGCTTTCGAAAATCAGGCTCGAATACGGGGCCTTGCCCCGAAGCAGTGAACCCGCGTTAGACGGGTCGAGGAGATAAAGATGAGTGGTGAGTACGACGATCTCAAGCGGCGCATGGATGGGGCGATCGCCGCGTTCAAGCATGATCTGGCTTCGCTGCGGACCGGTCGCGCCTCCAGCAATCTGCTCGATGCGATCCAGGTGCAGGCCTATGGCACCAGCATGCCGATCAATCAGGTCGCCAACGTCTCCGTGCCGGAGCCGCGCATGATTTCGGTATCGGTCTGGGACAAGTCGATGGTCGGCGCGGTCGACCGCGCCATCCGCGAATCCAATCTGGGTTTCAATCCGATCGTCGACGGCACCAACCTCAGGATTCCACTGCCTGAACTCAACGAGCAGCGCCGCAAGGAACTGGTCAAGATCTCGCACACCTACGCCGAGAATGCCCGGGTCGCCGCGCGCCATGTGCGCCGCGACGGCATGGACTTCCTGAAGAAGGCGGAGAAGGACGGCGACATCAGCGAGGACGATCAGCGCAAGCGCTCGGACCAGGTCCAGAAACTCACAGACGAAACGATCAGCACCATCGACCACCTGCTTTCCGATAAGGAAGCTGAAATCATGCAGGTTTAGGGTCTTGGCCAGCGGCTGACCCGAAAGCGAGAACATGGCAACGCCCGCGCATGTCGCGATCATCATGGACGGAAACGGACGCTGGGCCAAGGCGCGCGGCATGCCTCGTCTTGCTGGCCATCGTGCCGGGGTCGAGGCGCTGCGCAAGACGGTGCGAGCAGCACCCGGGCTCGGCATCTCCTACCTGACCGTCTACGCTTTCTCGTCGGAAAACTGGTCGCGGCCGAAGTCCGAGGTCAGCGACCTGATGGGCCTTCTGAAAATGTTCATCCGCCGCGATCTCGCCGAACTGCACCAGAGCGGCGTGCGGGTCAGGATTATCGGCGACAGGGCAGGGCTGCAGTCCGACATCAGGGGCCTGCTCGACGAGGCCGAATCGCTGACCGCCGCAAATGAATCACTGACGCTGGTGATCGCCTTCAACTATGGCGGACGCGACGAGATCGTGCGCACGGCGCGCAAGCTTGCCGCAGCCGTGGCGCGTGGCGAACTCGACAGCGAGGCGATATCAGCCGAAAGCTTTGCCGGCGCTCTCGACACGCAAGGCATTCCCGATCCGGAACTGGTCATCCGCACCAGTGGCGAACTCCGGCTGTCGAACTTCCTTCTGTGGCAGGCCGCCTATAGCGAGCTGGTCTTCCTGCCTTGCTACTGGCCCGACTTCAGCCGCGAGCACCTTGCCGAGGCCTTGCGCGAATTTGCCAGCCGCGAACGCCGTTTTGGCGGACTTGGGGCCCAGGACGTTGCTTCGCGACCGGCCGCGGGATGAGCAACCTCCAACTTCGGGTCATTTCGGCTGTCGTGCTTGCCACCATCACCCTTGGCTTGACCTGGTTTGGCGGCTTGCCGTTCCGGCTGCTGTGCGCCGTCATGGTGGCGGCGATCTTCTATGAATGGACCCGCATGTCGCGCCCGACAGAGGCCGCTGGCCTGGGTTTCCTGCCGGAAGCGTTGCTGCTTGTCTTCATTGGCGCCTTGATCTGCGGCCTGGCCGCCTCGTGGCTGCTGCCGTTTGTCGTGGTCATGGTTGCCGCAACGGCGATTGCCGCCTCGGTTCGCAAGACCGAACAATGGGATGCGAGCGGCCTTGCCTATGCGGCGGTCTCAGGCCTGTCGCTCGCCTTGCTGCGCGATGGCGACCGTTCAGGCCTCATTGCCATCCTGTTCCTGTTCGCGGTCGTCTGGGCCACCGATATCTTTGCCTATTTCGTTGGCCGTGCCGTTGGGGGTCCGAAACTGGCGCCGTCGATTTCGCCCGGCAAGACACGCAGCGGCGCGCTCGGTGGCGCTGCCGGCGGTGTCGTTGCCGGGCTGATCCTCGCGGCCGCCGCCGGTGTCGGCAATCTGGCGTTGCTTGGCCTGGTGGCGCTAGTGCTGTCGATTGTCTCCCAAGCCGGCGACCTGTTTGAATCCTGGGTCAAGCGCCGCCACGGCCGCAAGGATTCGGGTGCGCTCATCCCGGGCCATGGCGGCGTCATGGATCGTGTCGACGGGCTTGTCGCCGCGGCTTTCGCCCTATACGTCATCGGTTGGATTTCGGCGACCGCCGACAATCCGGCGCAGGGGCTGTTTCCCGTTTGAGTGGTGCCATTTCAGGGTCCTGTGCGCGGCGCGCCTTGGATTCGCCCGGATTGGTGTCACAGTCACGGTGCACTCCGCGCCGTGGAAGAATTTGAGGGTTTGTCTTGAACGAGATTCTTCACGCGCTTTTCAGCACAGAAGGCTTTGTCCTCGGAACGCTCGTGCCGTTCGTGTTTGTGCTGACCGTGGTCGTGTTCGTCCATGAAATGGGCCATTACCTTGTCGGGCGCTGGTGCGGCATCGGCGTCAAGGTCTTCTCGATAGGCTTCGGCCCGGAACTCTTCGGCCTCAACGACAGCCACGGCACGCGCTGGAAACTGTGCGCGATACCGCTCGGCGGCTATGTCAAATTCGTCGGCGACATGAATGCCACGTCGAGCCAGCTCACGTCGGAAGAGCTCGAAACGCTGACCGAGGAAGAGCGCAAGGTCGCCTTTCATACGCAGCCGATCTGGAAGCGCGCGGCTACGGTGGTGGCCGGACCGCTGTTCAATTTCCTGCTGGCGATCGTCGTCTTTGCCGTGCTGTTCACCGCCTATGGCCGTTATGTCGCGGAGCCCATGGTGGCCGAGGTGACCGCCGGCAGCCCGGCGGCCCAGGCCGGTATCCTGCCCGGCGACCGATTCGTCAGCGTCGACGGCAACAAGGTCGAAACCTTTGGTGACGTCCAACGCCTGGTTTCGGGCCGCGCCGACGACATCATCACCTTCGTCATGCTGCGCGACGGCAAGGAGGTCACGGTGACCGCGGCGCCGCGGCTGATGGAACAGGAAGACGCCCTCGGCAACAAGGTCAAGGTCGCCGTGATCGGTGTCGTCAACAACGAGGAACTCGGCCAGCCGCGGCTCATCACCTACACGCCGGTGGGGGCGGTTGCAGCGGCGGTCGAGGAAACCGGTCACGTCATCCAGCGCACGGGCCAGTTCCTGCAGCGCTTTGTTGTCGGGCGTGAGGACAAATGTCAGCTGGGCGGCCCGGTGAAGATCGCCGACATGGCCGGCAAGGCGGCGAAACTAGGGTTCGAATGGCTCGTGCAACTGGTCGCGCTACTCTCGGTCGGCATCGGGTTTCTGAACCTTTTGCCGATTCCCCCCCTCGACGGCGGCCATCTCTTGTTCTACGGGGTGGAGGCCGTCATTCGCCGTCCGGTGTCGGAACGGATGATCGAAATGGCCTATAGGGCCGGGTTGCTTCTGGTGCTGTGCTTCATGGGGTTCGTTTTCTGGAACGATCTGTTTGGGTGCTGAAATCATGAAGAAATTTGGCTTCTGCATGGACGATGTTGAGACGCCGTTTACCATGCACGGGGATATGAGTGACGCGAAAGCCACGCCGCAGGGTTAAGTAAATACAAATTAACCAGAAGCCTTGCGTGTAGGGAAAATCCGGTTAATACGGTAGGGGAAATTACCGCACGTCCGGTTTTCTCGCCGTGGGGACTACGAGAAAAGGTTATTAAGCCCGATGAAGGCAGCATCCAAGTTTCTGAGCGCCGCGTCCGCGGTGACCCTGTCTGCGGCTCTTGTCGTGCCAGGCGCGCTCGCAGTGCAGTTCGTTGCCACATCGGCGGCCGAAGCCGCTGTCGTCAGCAGAGTCGAAGTGAGCGGCAACCAGCGTATCGACGCTGAGACCATCCGCAATTACATCACCATCAAGCCGGGCAAGGCGTTCTCAAGCTCCGATATCGACAGCGCGGTCAAGGCGCTGTTCGGCACGGGTCTGTTCTCGGATGTGCAGATCAACCAGGTCGGCTCGACACTGGTGGTCAAGGTTGCCGAGTACCAGGTCGTCAACCAGGTGCTGTTCCAGAACAACAAGAAGCTCAAGGACAATGCGCTGGCGATGGCGGTGCAGCTGAAGCCGCGTGGAACGTTCTCGCAGGCGACGCTCGATGCCGACGTCGAATCGATCAAGGCTGCCTACAAGCGGATTGGCCGCGACGATGTGACTGTGACCACGCAGGTCATGCAACTTGGCGACAACCGCGTGAACGTGGTCTTCAACATTGCTGAAGGTGATCGCACGCAGATCGCGGCGATCAATTTCGTCGGCAACAGCGCCTATTCCAGCCGCCGCCTGTCGGATGTCATCAATACCAAGCGTTCGACCTGGCTTTCCTTCGTTCTGCGCGACGACGTCTATGACGACGACAAGCTGCGCGCCGACCAGGAACTGCTGCGCCGCTTCTATTACAATCACGGCTACGCCGACTTCCAGGTCGTATCCGCTGTCGGCGAACTCGACAGCGCGACGAACAAGTACACGGTCACCATCACCGTCCAGGAGGGCGATCGCTATACGTTCGGCGACGTCAGTGTCGAAAGCACGATCCCGGAAGTCGACAGCAAGTCGCTGGAATCGGTGGTCGAGACCCGCAAGGGCGACGTCTACAACGCCAAGGACGTCGAGGATTCCATCATCGCCCTGACCGAGAAGGTGGCCGGTTCCGGCTACGCCTTCGCGCAGGTGACGCCACGCGGCGACCGTAATTTCGAGAACCACACCATTTCGGTGGTCTATACGGTCGACCAGGGCACCAAGGCCTATATCGAGCGCATCGAGATCCGCGGCAACGATCGCACGCGTGACTATGTCATTCGCCGGGAGTTCGACGTCAGCGAAGGTGACGCCTTCAATCAGGTGCTCATCCAGCGCGCGAAGAAGCGTCTGGAGGCTCTGAATTACTTTGACAAAGTCGATATCTCGACGGTGCCGGGCTCGCAGCCTGACCAGGTCGTGCTGGTGGTCGACGTGGTCGAGAAGTCGACCGGTGAATTCTCGATCGGTGCCGGCTATTCGACCGGTGGCGACACGGCAGGTCCGTCCGTCGAAGGATCGATCACCGAGCGCAATTTCCTCGGCCGTGGCCAGTTCATCAAGCTGTCAGCTGGCGGTGGCAAGAATTCGCGCGACTACAGCATTTCGTTTACAGAGCCTTATTTCCTCGGACGGCGCATCGCCGCCGGCTTCGACGTCTTCAAGCAGACGAGGAATTACGACAACTACGACAGCGATACTGTGGGTGCGACGGTGCGTTTCGGCCTGCCGATCACCAACAGCATCTCGACCCAGCTTGCCTACAACATCTCGCAAGAGAAGTATGAGCTGGATGACGGCTGTGACGCCAATGGCGACGGGATTCCCGACGCTGACTGCAGTGTTTCCACGGCTATTCTAGACGGCATAAAGCAAAGCCCTTGGATCAAGTCGTCGGTCAGCTTGGGGCTGGTTTACAACACCATTGACGACATGAAGAACCCGCACGAAGGCATCTACGCCACTACAACGGCCGAATTTGCAGGTCTCGGCGGCGATGCCAAGTATGTGAAGGTGACCGGACGCGGCAGTATCTACCAGACGCTGTCAGAACAGTTTGACTTGGTTGGGCTCATTTCGGCTGGCGCAGGTCATGTGCAGGGTTATGGCAGCGACGGCGAACTGCGCATCTTCGATCAGTTCCAGAGCAACGATCGCATGATCCGCGGCTTTGCTTATGGTGGCATTGGCCCTGTGGATCCTCTCACCGGGGACCATCTCGGAGGCACCACCTATTTCAATGCCTCCGCGGAAGCTCAGTTCCCGCTCCCTGTCGTTCCGGAAAGCTTCGGTCTGCGTGGCGCCGTCTTTGCTGACGCGGCCACACTTTATGGCAGCAAGATTACGAGCGTTGCTCAGGAGTCGACCAACTTGGAGTTGCGTGCCTCGGTCGGCCTCGGCCTGATGTGGGCCTCGCCGTTCGGGCCGATCCGTATCGACTATGCGATCCCGGTCAAGAAGGAAGCGCGCGACGACGTGCAGGAATTCAACTTCGGCATATCGACCCGCTTCTGATCGGCGGCCAACGATGCTCCCGGGTCCTACCAGGCCCGGGGGAAATGTACCGACCTAGCTGGATATAGCTTCTGGAATGACCGATCCGGTGTTCTTCGCGCCATCACGCCGGTATACGGCGGGCGAAGTCGCGAATCTGACCGGCTCGGTGCTTGTCGATTCCGGCCACTCCGATATTTCGATCGAGGCGCTCGCGCCGGCCAGCGAGGGCGGCGAGAATGCGCTCGTCTTTGTCGACGGCAAGCGCAATTCCGCGCTGATGCCGTCGTTGCGGGCGGCCGCGGTCCTGTGCCCGGCGGAATTTGCCGGCAAGGCGCCGGCCGGCGTTGCCGTTCTGGTTCATCCGCGTCCGCAACAGGCCTTCGCGTTTTTCGGGCGCCTGCTGTTTCCGAGGGCGGCGACGCCAGGGCCGATGACCAGTGAAACCGGCGTTTCGCCGCATGCTCATGTCGATGCGACCGCACATGTCGAAGCCGGTGCCGTCATCGAGGCCGGCGCGGTCATCGGGCCGGGTGCTTCGATCGGTAGGGGTACCGTCATCGCGCCCAATGCCGTCATCGGACAATCCTGCCAGATCGGCCGCGATGGCTATGTCGGTCCAGGTACCAGCATCCAGTACGCCTTGATCGGCAACCGCGTCATCATCCATGGCGGCGCCAGGATCGGTCAGGATGGTTTTGGCTTCGTCGGCGGCGCCAAGGGGCCCGAACGCGTGCCGCAGATCGGCCGTGTCGTCATTCAGGACGACGTCGAGATCGGCTCCAACACCACTGTCGATCGCGGCGCCATGTCGGATACGATCATTGGTCAGGGCACCAAGATCGACAATCTCGTGCAGATCGCCCATAACGTTCGCATCGGCCGCAATTGTATAATAGCCGGGCTTTCGGGTATTTCGGGTTCCGTGGTCGTGGGTGACAATGTCACCATGGGCGGCGGCGTCGGGCTTGCGGATCACCTGACCATCGGGTCCGGGGCCAAGCTTGCCGCCAGAAGTGGGTTTATGAGCAATGTCCCTGCAGGCGAGATCTGGGGCGGTTATCCGGCACAGCCGATGGCGGAAGCCATGCGGGAGATAGCCATGCTGCGCAAGCTCGCCAGGACCCGCAAACAGGGCGAGGGAGGCAATGGCTGACATGATCGCGTCGACGACGCTGGAAGCGGTCGACATCATGGGGCTTATGAAGCTCCTGCCGCACCGCTATCCGTTCCTGATGATCGATCGAATCGTTGATATCGACGGCGACGAGTCCGCCGTCGGCATCAAGAATGTGACCATAAACGAGCCGCATTTTCAGGGCCATTTCCCCGAGCAGCCGGTCATGCCGGGTGTGCTTATCGTTGAGGCGATGGCGCAGACCGCCGGCGCCATCTGCATCCGCAGCCTGGGCACTGAAAAGCCGTCGCTGGTCTATTTCCTGACCATCGACAATGCCAAATTCCGCAAACCGGTCGTTCCCGGCGACCAGTTGAAGATCTATGTCAAGAAAATCAAGAAACGCGGCAACCTGCTCAAATTCGCTTGTGAAGCCATGGTCGACGGCGCCAAGGCGGCCGAGGCCGAGATTTCAGCCATGATGGTCACCAGCGACTGACGATCGAATGCTTATGAAAATCAAGACATCCATCCATGCTTCCTCCGTTGTGGAGGAAGGCGCTCAAATCGGCCAAGGTGTGCGCATCGGACCGTTCTGCCACGTCGGCGCCGATGTGGTGATCGGCGATGACGTCGAACTGGTCAGTCATGTCTCGGTGATGGGTGCGACCACCATCGGTGCCTCGACCAAGGTCTATCCGATGGCGACATTGGGCGCACCGCCGCAGAACACCAAGCACAAGGGCGGTCGCACCACCCTGGTCATCGGCAAGAACTGCACGATCCGCGAAGGCGTGACCATGCATCTCGGCACCGATTCCAGCCGCGGCGAGACGACGGTCGGCGACAATGGCAATTTCCTCGCCTACGCCCACATTGCCCATGATTGCGTCGTCGGCAACAACGCGACGTTCGCCAATGGCGCGACACTGGGCGGCCACTGCGAGGTCGGCAACAACGTCTATATCGGCGGCCTGACCGCCGTGCATCAGTTTGTCCGCATCGGCGACAACGCCTTTCTGGGCGGCTGCTCCGCGATCGTCGGCGATGTCATCCCCTATGCCATCGCGGTCGGCAACCGCGCCAGTCTGCGCGGCCTCAACATCATCGGCCTGAAGCGCTCCGGCCAGCCACGGTCCGAAATCCTTGTGCTGCGCAAGGCTTACCGAATGATCTTCGATCGTTCCCGCACCGTTGGCGAGAACATCGAATTCGCCAAGGCGGAGTTCGCGTCGTCGCCGACCGCCATGAAGATCATCGATTTCATCACCAGTCGCGGCAAGCGGCACTATGCTGTGCCGTCGCTCAAGGGCGGCGATGGCGACGATGTCGATGACGAAGACTGAGGCAGCGGCAGCGCGTCTTGGTCTTCCGCCGGGCTCCAGGGTCGGCATCATCGCCGGCGGCGGCAGTCTGCCGGTCGAAGTCGCGGCCGGTTCGGCTGAACAGGGTTATCCGCCCTTCGTCATCCTGATG
This sequence comes from Mesorhizobium sp. Root102, assembly GCF_001425625.1. Classification (GTDB taxonomy): domain Bacteria; phylum Pseudomonadota; class Alphaproteobacteria; order Rhizobiales; family Rhizobiaceae; genus Mesorhizobium. Next base: position 48,352 of record NZ_LMCP01000015.1, read on the forward strand.
GAAGGCGAGGTCGACCGCATGGCGGAGCTCTCCCGATATGAGCATGAAAGCCTCGCCCTGGAAGGTATCGGCTCGCTGATACCGTTGCTGAGGCGGCACCGGATCACCCATCTGGTGCTTGCCGGCGAGATCAAGCGCAGGCCAAGACTGACACAGCTCCGGCCGAGTCTCAGCCTGCTCGCAGTGATACCGGTTGTTGTCGCGGCGCTGGCGCGTGGCGACGATGGCCTGCTGAAGGTCTTGGCACGAGGCCTCGAAGCGCGGGGAATAAAGGTCGTCGGGGCGCATGAAATCGTGCCGAACCTTGTTGCCGCCGATGGCGTCCTGACGAAGGCCGAGCCACGGAAATCGGACTGGCTCGACATCAAGGCAGGCCTTGCGGCGGCAAAGGCAATCGGAGCGCTGGATATCGGCCAGGCGGCAATCGCCGTCGGGGGCCGGACCATTGCGCTGGAAGGCATCGAGGGGACGGCCGGGTTACTCGATCGTGCGAAGCTGCTGCGTGGCCATGGCCGTATTGCGGGGAAGATCCGCGGCGTGCTGGTCAAGTGCGCCAAGCCTGGTCAGGAACTGCGCGCGGATCTTCCTTCCATCGGCCCGCAAACGGTCGAAGCCGTGCATGCGGCCGGGCTTGCCGGCATTGCCGTCGAGGCGGGACGTTCGCTGGTTCTCGAAGGCCCCGAAACCATAGCGCGCGCCAACGCACTCGGTCTGTTCGTCATTGGCCTGCCTGCCGCGACGGAGCCGGACAATGGCTGACAGGGCATTGAAGATCGCGATCGTTGCCGGAGAAGAGTCCGGCGATCTGCTCGGCGCCGACATCGTGCGTTCGCTCAAGCAGGCTACCGGGCGCGAGGTGCAACTCGTCGGCGTCGGCGGCCGCCATTTGCAGGCGATGGGACTGGCATCGCCATTCGATGCCGGGGAGATCGCCCTCATGGGATTCAGCGCAATCTTGCGCGACCTGCCGCGCCTGATGCGGCGGATCAGACAACTGGCCAGGACCGTTGCGGACGAAAAGCCGGACTGCCTCGTCACCATCGACAGCCCGGACTTTTCATTGCGCGTCGCCAAAAAGGTGCGGGCGGCCAATCCATCGATCCCGATCATCCACTATGTCTGCCCGAGCGTCTGGGCGTGGCGGCCGGGCAGGGCGGTGGCGATGAAACCCTATGTCGACCATATCCTCTGCATCCTGCCGTTCGAGGTGAAGGAGCTCGAGCGGCTGGGCGGCCCACCGGGCACCTATGTCGGGCATCGCCTGACCCATGACGCCGGCGTGCTCGCCGCGGCCAAGGCGCAGGACCTGCCGCGCGATCTTGCTGCGGACCGCTTGAAGACGCTGCTTGTCCTGCCCGGGTCGCGGCGCGGTGAGGTACGGCGCCTGCTCGACCCGTTCGGCGAGACGGTGTCGATGCTGCGCGCTCGCGGACATCGCATGCGATTGTTGCTGCCGACGGTTCCGCATGTCGCCGACCTGGTCAAATCCTCGGTCAACCGCTGGGATGAGAAGCCTGAGATCATTGTCGATCCCCAACGCAAATGGCAGGCCTTCGGCAAGGCCGATGCCGCGCTGATCGCGTCCGGGACGGTATCCCTGGAACTGGCGCTGGCGGGTGTGCCGATGGTCTCCTGCTACAGGCTCGATCCCGTCGCCCGCGCCGTGGCACCTTACCTGCTGTCGGTCTGGTCGGCACTGCTGCCCAATCTGATCTCGGATCGCGCGCTGGTGCCGGAATTCTACAACGAATATGTCAAGCCGAACAATCTGGCCCGACAACTGGAAGCGCTGTTCGCGGATAGCGGGATGCGTGCCTGGCAGAAGCAAGGCTTCGCCGAGATCACGCGGCGTATGGCGACCAACAAGCCATCTGGAGAGATTGCGGCGGGCGTTGTGCTTCGTCACATAAAAAAGGCGCCCTGAGGGGCGCCTTTTCAGTCCAGATAGCCTCGATCACCGCTTGGCAATCGGGACGTAGTCACGCTCCGGCGCACCGGTATAGAGTTGGCGCGGGCGGCCGATCTTCTGGCGCGGATCCTCGATCATCTCTTTCCACTGCGCGATCCAGCCGACGGTACGGGCGACCGCGAACAGCACGGTGAACATGGTGGTGGGGAAGCCCAGCGCCTTCAGCGTGATGCCGGAATAGAAGTCGACATTCGGGTAGAGTTTCTTCTCGATGAAATAGGGATCGGTGAGGGCGATCTTTTCCAGCCCCATGGCGATGTCGAGCAGCGGNGTATAGAGCTGCCGTGGAGGCCGATCTTCTGGTGCGGGTCCTCGATCATTTCTTTCCACTGCGCGATCCAGCCGACGGTACGGGCGACCGCGAACAGCACGGTGAACATGGTGGTGGGGAAGCCCAGCGCCTTCAGCGTGATGCCGGAATAGAAGTCGACGTTCGGGTAGAGCTTCTTCTCGATGAAATAGGGATCGGTCAGCGCGATCTTTTCCAGCTCCATGGCGATGTCGAGCAGCGGATCGTCCTTGATGCCGAGCTCGCCCAAGACCTCATGCGCCGTCTTCTGCATGATCTTGGCGCGCGGATCGTAGTTCTTGTAGACGCGGTGGCCGAAGCCCATGAGCCGGAACGGGTCGTCCTTGTCCTTGGCGCGGGCGATGAACTCAGGGATGTGATCGACATGGCCTATCTCGCCCAGCATGTTGAGCGCCGCTTCATTGGCGCCGCCATGCGCCGGGCCCCACAGGCAAGCGATGCCGGCTGCGATACACGCGAACGGGTTGGCGCCCGAAGAGCCGGCGAGACGAACGGTCGAGGTCGAGGCGTTCTGCTCGTGATCGGCGTGCAGGATGAAGATGCGCTCCATGGCGCGCGCCAGCACCGGGTTGATNGAGCCGGCGAGACGAACGGTCGAGGTCGAGGCGTTCTGCTCGTGATCGGCGTGCAGGATGAAGATGCGCTCCATGGCGCGCGCCAGCACCGGGTTGATCTTGTATTCCTCACACGGCACGGCAAAGCACATGTGCAGGAAGTTGGCGGCGAAATTCAGCTCGTTCTTCGGGTAAATGAAGGGCTGGCCGATGTGGTATTTGTAGGCCATCGCCGCGATCGTCGGCATCTTGGCGATCAGCCGCATGGAGGCAACCATGCGCTGGTAAGGGTCGGAGATGTCGGTGGAGTCGTGGTAGAAGGCCGACAGTGCGCCGACCACGCCGCACATCACCGCCATCGGATGCGCGTCACGGCGGAAGCCGGTGAAGAAGCGCGACATCTGCTCGTGCACCATGGTGTGGCGCGTCACGCGGTAATCGAAATCGTCCTTCTGCGCCTTGGTCGGCAATTCACCGTAGAGCAGGAGATAGCAGACCTCGAGGAAGTCGCCGTGTTCGGCCAATTGGTCGATCGGATAGCCGCGGTGCAAGAGGATGCCTGCGTCGCCGTCGATGAAGGTGATTTCGGATTCGCAGCTTGCCGTCGAGGTGAAGCCGGGATCGTAGGTGAAGGCACCGGTGGTGGAGTAGAGCGAGGCGATGTCGATGACATCGGGCCCGACCGAACCGCTTCGCACCTTGAATTCGTGGGTCTTGCCAGCGAATTCAAGCGTTGCCGTGGCCTCCTGGGTCTTGCCGCCCAAATCCAGTTTCTTCGCAGCTTCGGTCATTGCAAACTCCTTGTTGTTTCCTCATGCCGGCAAAGGCAAAATTCTGCAAAGCGACACGTCGAAATCACCGCTATGCGCGTATTCGCCACCGCATTTCAGGAGGTGCGTGCCAGATTGGGCCAAGGCCTAATGTTGCACTGCGAAACCCGCCTTTCAATGCCAATCTTCTTGGGCCAGTTTGCTCCTAATCGATTTGATCTTCTATGCGCGCCAGGCTTTCCTCGCGACCGAGCACGGCAAGCACATCGAACACGCCCGGCGAGGTGCTCTTGCCGGTCAAAGCGGCGCGCAAAGGCTGGGCCACGGCGCCGAGCTTGTGGCCACCAGCCACTGCAACCTCGCGGATCGCGGCCTCCGCTGCAGCGGCCGTCCACTCACTTGCAAGCGCGTTCAAAGCTTCGTGAGCGCCGCGCAGGATCTTGCGGGCATCGTCATTGAGCAGAAGGGCGGCCTTGTCATCGATCGGCAGCGGTCGCGTGGCAAACAGGAAGGCTGCGCCATCGACGAGTTCGACCAGCGTCTTGGCGCGCTCCTTCAGGCCCGGCAGTGCTGCCAGCAACTGCGCCTTGTTGCTGTCGTTCAGGCGCGAAGCCATCGCCGGGCCACCCTCGAGATAGGGCAAGGTGGCGATGAAGATGTCGAACAGCTCGACGTCGCTCATACGGCGCATATGCGCGCCGTTGATCGCCTCGAGCTTGGCGAAGTCGAAGCGGGCCGCGCCCTTGTTGACGTCGCCGATGTCGAACCAGGAGATCATGTCCTTGATCGACATGATCTCGTCGTCGCCATGGCTCCAGCCGAGGCGCGCCAGGTAGTTGAGCAGCGCCTCCGGCAGGTAGCCCATGGCGCGATAGGCCTCGACGCCGAGCGCGCCGTGCCGCTTCGACAACTTGGCGCCATCGGCGCCGTGGATCAGCGGGATATGCGACATGGACGGCACCTCCCAGCCCATGGCGTTGTAGATCACAGTCTGGCGGGCGGCATTGGTCAGATGGTCGTCGCCACGGATGATGTGGGTGACGCCCATGTCATGGTCGTCGACGACGACGGCATGCATATAGGTCGGGTTGCCGTCCGAACGCAGGATGATGAAATCATCGAGATCCTTGTTGGGAAAGCGCACCTCGCCCTGGACGCGGTCATGGACGATGGTCTCGCCCTCGGTCGGCGCCTTGATGCGGATGGCGCCCTTGGCGCCTGCAGGCGCCTCTGAGGGGTCGCGGTCACGCCAGCGGCCATCATAGCGGGGCGGCAGGCCCTTGGCTCTGGCGGCCTCGCGCATTGCCTCCAACTCGGCCGGCGTCGCGTAGCAATAATAGGCCTTGCCCATGCGCACCAGTTCCTCGGCTACCTCGCGGTGGCGCGGCGCACGCTCGAACTGCGACACCGGCTCGCCGTCCCAGCTGAGGCCGAGCCAGGAAAGTCCGTCAAGAATGGCAGCGGTGGCGGCTTCGTTGGAGCGTTCGCGGTCGGTGTCCTCGATGCGCAGCAGCATCGTGCCGCCGGTGTGCTTTGCATACAGCCAGTTGAACAGCGCCGTGCGCGCCCCGCCTATGTGCAGGTAGCCGGTGGGCGAGGGGGCAAAACGGGTGACGACCTTGTCGGACATGGAACTCTCGGAAACCATCTGAAGCGGGGTGTTGTCGCGCGGACTTTCGCGCGCCCGGCGTTCATGTAGCATAGGGTGTCGAGGGCGCAAGGGGCAGACCCGATGGCTGGACGAAGCCGGGGCTCGGATCAGGGCGAGGACGCCGCTATTGGCGTCAGCGAACGGTCCCTCTTTGCGCCTCTGCCAGCCCCGCTGCCGCCGCCGTCGCCCCTTGTGCCGGCTCCCGGCAAAGCGCCCGTACAAGCGGATGTCGCCGCCTCTATTCCAGTTGCCGAAACCGACAGGGTCGTGCGCGTGCGCCGGCGAATCGGCCGGATTTCACTGCGTCGCCTGCGCCACAGCGTAGCCACTGCGGCTGGCCTGGAACTCGACCGAGGCATCGCTTTCCTGCTGGTGCCGGTCTGTCTGGCAGTCGGAGCGATCGGCTACTTTTCGCTGGCGGCGGAGCCTGACTTTGCCAAGCCCGTCGCGGTCGTCGCCCTTGCCGCCCTATGTGCGGGGGTCTCGCGTTCCTGGCCAAAGACCCATCTGTGCTTCATGGCGGCACTTTTGTGCGCGCTGGGTCTGCTCGCTGCAAAGGTCGAGACATGGCGGGCAGGCACACAGATGCTGGGTTCGGAAATCTCGACGCAGGTGACCGGCCGGGTTGTCTCGCTCGACCGGATGGAGACCGGTCGCGTCCGGCTGACCATCGACGTGACGTCGACCGCAAGGCCGAAATTGCGCTATGCGCCGGAGCGGGTGCGGCTTTCGGCACGAAAGATCCCGGCAGACACAACCGCCGGGTCCCTGATCACGGGATATGCCAAGCTGTTGCCGCCGACGGGTCCGGTGCGGCCGGACAGCTACGACTTCTCCTTCGACAGTTATTTCGCAGGCATCGGCGGCAGCGGGTTCTTTCTCGGCAATCCAAAGCTTGTCGTCACTGATGACGGCGACATGCCGCTGTCGGCCCGCCTTTCCTCTCGCGTGGAAAATGCCCGTGAAGCGATTGCCGATCATATCAGGGCCAGCGTCGGTGGCGCCGAAGGCGAGATCGCCGCTGCGCTGATCGTCGGGGTGCGCGCCGGCATTCCCGATGAAATCAATGAAGCGATGCGGCGTACCGGCATCTACCACATTATCTCCATCTCCGGGCTGCACATGGCGCTGGTCGCCGGCACCATCATGGGTTTGCTGCGCGGTGCCTTCGCCTTGTTCCCGGACTTTTCCGCGCGCCGTCCGGTCAAGAAATATGCCGCCGCCGCGGCATTGCTCTCGATCGCCGCCTATCTCATCATCTCAGGCGTCGTGGTTGCCGCCGAGCGCAGCTTCATCATGCTGGCAGTGATGCTGATTGCCGTGCTGTTCGATCGGGCAGCACTCACCATGCGCAATCTGGCGATCTCGGCGATCGCCGTCATCGTGGTGTCGCCGCATGAAGTGGTCGGCCCAAGTTTTCAGATGTCGTTCGCGGCGACTGCCGCGCTGGTCGGCGCCTATGCCGGCTGGTCGGATCATCGCGCGGGGAAAACCAGACCGCCTCCGCCAAAGCGATCCTTACCTGGCTTCCTGACGCGAAAGTTCCTGCTGGCGGCGGGTGGCCTTGCCATGACCTCGATCATCGCCGGCAGCGCCACTGCGCTGTTTGCCATCTGGCATTTTCAGCGCGTGTCGCCGCTCAGCCTGTTTGCCAATCTGGCCATCATGCCGATTGTCTCGGTCGTTATGCTGCTTGCCGTGATCAGCGCACTGACGATGCCCTTTGGCGCCGATGGACCTTTTTTGTATCTGATGGGCGAGGGCCTGACGGCGATGGTCACCATATCGGCGTGGATCTCCGAGCGTTCGCCTGTCGATGGGGTCGGATTGATTTCGCAGCAGTCTGTCCTGCTGGTGGCGATTGCCCTGGTCATCGCGACGATGGCGACGACACGGCTGCGGCTCGCGGCTCTTCCCTTTGCGCTTGCCGGCCTGCTGACCGTCTCGGATGCGCGCACGCCCGACGTGCTGATCTCGGAGGACGCCCGACTGGTTGCGTTGCCGATCGGCGGCGGCGAGCTCGCCGTCAGCCGCGCACGGCCGAACGAATTCACCGTCGACAACTGGAAACGCGCACTGACATCCGAAACCATCGTCGTGCCGGAGGTGTTCGACAAGGGCGATGGGCAATTCGAGATCGCGGATGCCCCGGAACTGCCGCCGGGATCGCCGTTCTATTGCACCTCGGGCGTCTGTCTGGCCAGGCACACGTCCGGTGCGATCATTGCCTATGTCGAAGACCGAAAAGACACCTGGAAAGCCTGCGGCTTTGCCGAGCTGATCGTTGTCAATGACGCCACGGCCTATGACGCCTGTCACAATCCGCTGGTTCTCGTCATCACCAAGCGACAACTGGCTCGCAAAGGCAGCGCTGCCATCTTCTTCGATCGCCAGTCGGCGACCACGCCAGCAACCGTCAGCTTCGCGGTGGACAGGCCTTACCGGCCCTGGCATGTACAACGCAAATTCTCACGCGAGGCGAGGGGACTGCCGCCCTTCAAGGGACCAGAGAAGCCAGTGGTTAAACCGCAGCCACCTCAGTAGCGGCGGATCAGGCCGACGAGCTTGCCTTGCACCTTGACCCTGTCCGGGCCGAAAATACGGGTTTCATAGGCTGGATTGGCGGCTTCGAGAGCAATCGAGGCGCCCTTGCGGCGGAACCGCTTCAGCGTCGCTTCCTCTTCATCCACCAGCGCCACGATGATTTCGCCGGGGCTCGCCGTATTGGCATTGCGGATTATGACGGTATCGCCGTCGAAGATGCCGGCATCGATCATCGAGTCGCCCTTGACCTCAAGGGCATAGTGCTCGCCGCCCATGATCATGTCCGGCGGCACAGAAATCGAATGCGTCTGATGCTGGATGGCATCGATCGGCACACCTGCCGCGATGCGGCCCATCACCGGGATCGAAATGGCGGAGACCACGTCGTCGTCATTGCCGGCCGAAGACATCCGCGAAGGCGCCGGCTTGAGCTGCCGGCCAAGGCCGCCTTGACCAAGACTGCCCTGGATAATGCTTGGCGAGAACTTTTTTGCCGCGTTGAGGCCGGGCGCGATCGAATCCGGCAGCCGCAACACTTCCAGCGCGCGTGCCCGGTTGGGCAGCCGCCGAATGAAGCCGCGCTCCTCTAGAGCTGTGATTAGCCGGTGAATCCCGGATTTGGAGGCAAGATTGAGCGCCTCCTTCATCTCGTCGAAGGATGGCGGAATGCCGCTTTCCTTCAGGCGTTCATGGATGAACATCAGCAGTTCGTGTTGCTTGCGCGTCAGCATGGCGGCCCCCAAGGTACCGGAAATCAGAATCAGAAAAACAAACCCAGAACAAACACTATCTGTTCCAGTTGTGTTCCGCAACTGTTTAAAGTTTAATGAATTTGTTAAGATGGCGGAAATTTTTCGGTGTTGGAAAACGGGCCTCGTTGACGACTGTCTGCCGTCACGTTGCGCTTTCTGGCATTGAAATTGTTATGGTTAATGGCCTGTGGTCCATGCCGAGCTCAGTGTTGGCATGAGCTGTCGATAGGCCCCTCGAATGTGGGTATTTCAGCTTTTCGGGCGTTCGTTCGCAGTGAACGAAACGAAGCCAAAATGCCAACCTTGGTTAATTATCGCGGCTGGCGCTGGCCCCCAGCAATGAACGCATTTGCGAGCTGGAAATTCGTCCCTCGGTCATATGACTTGGGGAGAGCCGGCGACGACAGATCGTCGAAAGGGCTGCGTCAGGTGACAGCCTCCTTGACGGCGAAACGCTGGTCCTTCCATGCACCCGTGCGCAGAATGTCTTCCAGCACCTCGACCGCCAGCCACACATCCTTGTAGCCGACATAGAGCGGTGTGAAGCCGAAACGGATGGTCGATGGCGCGCGGAAATCACCGATCACCCCACGCTCGATCAGCGCCCGCATGATTTGATAGCCGTGATCGTTATGGAACGACACTTGGCTGCCGCGCTTGGTCGCGTCGCGGGTGCTCTCCAGCGTGAGACCATAGGCGCCGCACTTCGCTTCGACGAGCTGGATGAACAGTTCCGTCAGCGCGACGCTCTTCTTTCGCAATGCCGCCATGTCGACGTCGTTCCAGATGGCAAGCGCGCCTTTGAGCGCCCGCATCGACAGGACCGGCTGCGTGCCGCACAGAAAGCGGCGGATGCCGGTGCCGGCAACATAACCCTGTTCGAAGGCAAAGGGCCGCGCATGCCCCCACCAGCCACTGAGCGGCTGGCTGATATCGCCGTGGTGGCGCTTTGCGGCATAGATGAAGGCAGGCGCGCCCGGACCGCCGTTGAGGTACTTGTAGGTGCAGCCGATGGCGAAATCGGCATTTGCATGGTCGAGCTCGACCGGCAGAGCGCCCGCGGTGTGGCAGAGATCCCAGATGATCAGCGCTCCGGCCGCATGAGCCTTGCGCGTCAGCGCCGCCATGTCGCGCAGTTCACCCGATTTGTAATTGACGTGGTTGACCAGCACCACCGCGACGCTTTCGTCGATCAGCTCTTCGATGGTTGGCGCGTCGACGCCAGCGAGGCGCAGCACGACGCCATCCCGGGTCGAGGCCACGCCTTCGGCGATGTACAGGTCGGTGGGAAAACTATCACCCTCGGCGACGATGGCCAACCGGCCGGGCCGCATCTCCAGCGCCGCATGCAGCACCTTGTAGATGTTGGTCGACGTCGTGTCGCAGACGACGGTCTGGCCGGCCGCGGCTCCGATCAGGCGTCCGATCTGGTCGCCGAGTTCGATCGGCATGTCGAACCATCCGGCTGTGTTCCAGGCTCGGATGAGATCCTGGGCCCATTCCTGGGTCGCCGCCTGCTGCAGCTCGCCAAGAACGGCATGCGACGCTGCCCCCAGTGAATTGCCGTCGAGATAGATCACCCCCTCTGGCAAAATGAAACGATCGCGCATGGCATGCAGCGGATCCGTGGCATCCATCGCTTCGATTGCAGCCAGATCAGGAATTCCACCCATGGTCAGTCAGTCCTCGGTTGTTCGCGAAGGGTTTTCCGCCACAGACGCGTCCCCTCGGTGTGCCTGAATTTCGATGTCAGAGCCTTGTGCGGACCGTCCACAGCTCCGGGAACAGCACGACCTCGAGCATCTTCTTCAGATACGAAGCACCCGACGTGCCGCCGGTGCCCCGCTTCAGGCCGATGATGCGCTCGACCGTGGTAACGTGATTGAAGCGCCAGCGGCGGAAATAATCCTCGAAGTCGACCAGCTTCTCGGCCAGTTCGTAGAACATCCAGTAGCGCTGCGGATCGCGGTAGATGGTCTGCCAGGCGACCAGGACCTCTTCATTTTCGGTTCGCGTCTCACGCCAGTCCGTGCGCCTGGCATCGGCGCCGATGTCGAACCCGTTGCGCGCCAGAAGCAGCAGTGCCTCGTCATAGAGCGAAGGCTCGGCCAGGATCGCCTCCAGCTTCCCGCTGAGGTCCGGCCGGTGCTTATGCGGCCCGAGCATGGCCAGGTTGCGGTTGCCGGCCATGAATTCGATGGCGCGATACTGCCAGGACTGAAAACCCGAGGACTGGCCGAGCGCATCGCGGAACTCGGTGTACTCGCTGGGCGTCATCGTCCGCAGCACGTCCCAGGCATTGTTCAGTTGCTCGAAGATGCGCGCGACGCGCGACAGCATCTTGAAGCTCGGCTCGAGCCGGTCGGCGCGGATGGAGCGGATCGCAGCGCCAATCTCATGCAGGGCGAGCTTCATCCACAGTTCGGAGGTCTGATGCTGGATGATGAACAGCATCTCGTCATGCGCCGACGACAGCGGCGTCTGGGCCTCCAGCACTTTCTCCAGGTGCAGATAGTCGCTGTAGGACATGCGCTCCTTGAACGACATCTGCGCGCCTTCGGACGCCGGATCGTAGGGCTCGCTCAATTGATTTTCTCCGTACGCAGCCGGAAGCGCTGGATCTTGCCGGTCTGGGTCTTGGGCAGAGCGGCGATGAATTTCACTGACCGTGGATATTTGTAAGGGGCGATCGTCGCCTTGACGTGGTCCTGCAGGCGCTTGGTGGTCAACGCGTCAGGGGCCACGCCCTGCGCCAACACGACATGCGCCTCGACAATCTGGCCGCGCTCGGCATCGCCGGCGCCGATGACAGCGCATTCGGCGACGTCCGGATGCGACAGCAGTGCCGCCTCGACCTCGGGGCCGGCGATGTTGTAGCCGGCGCTGACGATCATATCGTCTGAGCGCGCGGCGAAATGGAAGAAGCCGTCCTCGTCCTGCGTGAAGGTGTCGCCGGTGAGGTTCCAGCCTTCGCGCACGTAGTCCTTCTGCCTGTCATCGGCCATGTAGCGGCAGCCGGTCGGGCCACGCACCGCCAGCCTGCCGGTCGCACCGCGCGGCAGTTCGCGCATCTCGTCGTCGACGATGCGCGCCTCGTAGCCGCCCACCGGCTTGCCGGTCGACGCAGGCTTCATGTCGCCAAAACGGTTGGAGATGAATATGTGCAGCATTTCGGTGGCGCCGATGCCGTCGAGGATCGGCTTGCCGGTCTTTTGCGTCCACTCTTCGAAGACGGGAGCGGGCAAGGTTTCGCCGGCCGAAACGGCGACGCGCAGCGACGACAGGTCGGCCCCTTCGTCCATGGCCTTCAGCATTGCGCGGTAGGCAGTGGGCGCGGTGAAGGAGATGGTTGCTTTGTAGGTCTCGATGATGTGGATCATGTTGGGCGGCGTCGCCTGTTCCAGCAGCGTCGCCGCCGCACCGAAGCGCAGCGGGAAAATGGCGAGCCCGCCAAGACCGAAGGTGAAGGCCAGCGGCGGCGAGCCGACGAAGATGTCGTCCGGCGTCACCTGGAGGATTTCGCGGGCGTAGGCGTCGGCGATGATCAGGAGGTCGCGGTGGAAATGCATCGTCGCCTTCGGCACGCCTGTCGTGCCCGAGGTGAAGCCAAGCAGCGCGACGTCGTCGCGGCCGGTGTCGACGGCGCTGAACGTCACCGGCTTGTCGAGAGCGGCACGATCGAGTTCGGCATCATGGTTGGCGGTGCCGTCGAAACCGATGACCTGTTTGAGGAATGCGCTGTCCTTGGCGCAGGCGGTCATCTCGTCCATCAGCCTGGTGTCGCAGAGCGCGACGGTGATCTCCCCCTTGTCGACGATCTTGGCGAGTTCGCCGGCGCGCAGCATCGGCATGGTGTTGACGACCACGGCGCCGACCTTGGTGGCTGCCAGCCAGCAGGCGACCATGGCGGGGTTGTTGGCCGAACGGATCAGCACCCGGTTGCCCGGCTTGACGCCATAATTCTCGACCAGCGCGTGGGCCAGCCTGTTCGTCCAGTCGGACAGTTCCTTGTAGGTGCGGCGGCGGCCGTTGCCGATCAGCGCGGTGTGGTCGCCCAAGCCTTTCTCGACCAGCCGGTCGGTCAGTTCGACGCCGGCGTTGAGGCGTTCGGGATAGTCAAAGCCATCGAGCAGGATATCCGGCCATTGTTCCGGCGGCGGCAGGTGATCGCGCGTGAACGTGTCGATATGCGCTGAAGGCCCAAGCATGTCGCCGCTATCCCGTCTGCTGGACGGCCAGTGCGCGAGGCGCCTGGCCGGATGTGGTGGATCTAAAGGTCCTGCTTTTGAGGAGGCTTCGTGAGACCGTCGCACCTGCTCGGGATGCCCCCCAGAAAGAGTGCACATCTGCAGGTTTTGGGCCGCACAGCGGACCTCCCATTGTCGGCTGTTCGTCGGGGCAGGATCGCATCAGTCGAAATTTGTTTCAAGCCTAAAATGTTTTTGTTCTGGAGCATTGACGCACGGCACGGCGGTGGCCATTGCTAGCGCAGAAACGATACCATTCCGGGGGAGGGTGCCGATGCTCGAACGTCACATTGCCGATTGGGACAGCGCCTATGCCAACGGCGCGAACATCGCCGGCAGCGACCGCTGGCCAGCCGCCTGGGCGGAACCGGCGCAAGCGTTTCGCAATGCGCTTTCGGCAGAGGGCCGGGCACGGCTCGACATTGCCTATGGTGACGGACCGCGCAATCGGTTCGATCTTTTCCTTCCCAAGGCCGCTCCCAAGGGGCTCGTGGTGTTCATCCATGGCGGTTACTGGCTGGAGTCCGACAAGAGTACCTGGTCGCACCTAGCCAATGGCGCGGTCGGCAATGGCTTCGCCGTGGCGATGCCCTCCTACACGCTGTGCCCGGACATACGCATCGCCGGCATCGTCAGCGAAATCGGTGCGGCGATCGGCAAGGCAGCGGCAATGGTCGGGGGACCGCTGATGCTGACCGGACATTCGGCCGGCGGCCATCTTGCCAGCCGCATGATAACGACAACCACGCCTCTGACGGCCGATGTGGCGCGGCGCATACGCCATGTCGTTTCAATCTCAGGCGTTCATGATTTGCGTCCGATCATGCGCACCGAGATGAACGCGACACTGGCCATCGAGGAGAAGGAGGCGCTGGCGGAAAGCCCGGCCCTGCTGCGTCCCATGAATGGGACCCGCATCACTTGCTGGGCCGGTGGTGGCGAGCGCGCCGAGTTCCTGCGCCAGAATGCGTTGCTTGCCAACATCTGGACCGGCCTTGGCGCCACCACCAGCGCCGTGGTCGTGCCCGATCGGCATCATTTCGATATTGTCGACGGCCTTGCCGATCCGGCGCATCCGCTGACCCGGACGTTGATCTCGGAATAGAGCCAAGATCATTTTATCTTCTGTTATTAATGGCTTGCCTGCGATTCCTCAGCGCAGCATCAGCACGCTGCAAGCTTCGCCCGCAGCCGCTGCCGGGGCAAACGGCGCCCGCACGATCAGCCCGTTGGCGTCGGCCAGCATTCTCAGCATCGAGGAATCCTGGATTCCGAACGGCGTCGCCACCAGCGCGCCGTCATCTTCCCTGACCACGGCCCGCACATAGTCCTGGCGCAGGTCGTTGGCCGGCATTGCGGTGCCCAATCGCGCCGGGCGTATGTCCTGTCGATGATTGCGGCCGCCGAGCCGCGCCAGCAGCGGCTTCAGGAACAGCTGCGAGCAGACCAGGCTCGCCACCGGGTTGCCGGGCAGGCCGATGCACCTGATATCGCCGAGGCGCCCGAACATCAGCGGCTTGCCGGGGCGCATGGCGATCTTCCAGAAGCCGAGCGTCATACCTTCGCCGGTCAGTACGTCGTGGATCAGGTCGTGATCGCCGACCGAGGCGCCACCAAGCGTGACGATGACGTCCGCACCGGCCGCAACCGCTTGTCTGACCAGCGCGGCGATGGCCTCCTTGCGATCGGCGGCAATGCCGAGATCGAGCGCGCGGGCGCCGACCGATTGCGCTGTCGCGGCGACACCATAGGCATTGGAGGAGACGATCTGGTCCGGCCCGAGATCGCTGCCGGGCGGCAACAATTCGTCGCCGGTGGCGATGATGGCTACCAGCGGCCGTTTTACCACGCTGACCCGGGGATGGTTGGCCGATGCCGCCAACGAGAGCGCCGCCGGGTCGAGCACGCGGCCTTGTTCCAGCAGCGCGTCGCCTTTCGAAAAGTCGAGGCCGATGCGGCGGATGTTGCGTCCTTCAGCGGTGGGTTCGATCACTTCGATGTCGCCGTCACCGAGATCCCGGACATTTTCCTGGATGACGATGGTATCGGCGCCTTCGGGCAGCGGCGCGCCGGTGAAGATGCGCACGGCCTGTGCCTTGCCGACCGTGCCGTCAAAACCACGCCCGGCCGGCGCCATGCCGATCACTGAAAGCCGCGACGGCACCGACGCCACATCCTTGGCGCGGGCCGCGTAGCCATCCATGGCGGAAGCATTGAAAGGCGGTTGGGTGCGCAGCGAGACGACCGGTTCCGCCAGCACGCGATCCGCGGCCTCGAAGAGCGGAACGCTTTCACCGGCCAGCGGCGCAGCGCCTTCCAGCAGGCGCTCGAGCGCCTCGGCGACCGGAACCAGCGCCATTAGGAACTCGCCTTGTAGTCGCCCGACTTGCCGCCGGTTTTTTCGACCAACCGGATGCCGGAGATGACCATCGCACGATCCACCGCCTTGGCCATGTCGTAGATGGTCAGGCAAGCCACAGAGGCGGCCGTCAAAGCTTCCATCTCTACGCCCGTCTTGCCGGTGACACGCGCAAGTGCTGTGACTTTCAGGCCGGGCAAAGCATGGTCCGGCTCGATGTCGACGGAAACCTTGGTCAGCAGCAGCGGATGGCAGAGCGGGATCAGTTCATGGGTCTTCTTAGCCGCCATGATGCCGGCGATCCGCGCGGTGCCGAGCACGTCGCCCTTCTTGGCGTTGCCGGCGAGGATCATCTTCAGGGTCTCGGGCTGCATCGCGACAAAGCCTTCGGCGATTGCCGTGCGCGTCGTCTCTGCCTTGTCGCCGACATCGACCATGTTGGCCTCGCCCTGGGCGCCAAGATGGGTGAGGGTGGCAGTCATTGTCAGATAACCTCGACTGGCGCCTTGCCTGTCAGCAGCAGGTGCGTCGCCGTGGTGACGTCCTGCTGCCGCATCAGGCTCTCGCCGACAAGGAACGTGCCGATGTCGCTCTTTTGCAGTCTGAGGCAGTCGTTATGCGAGAAAATACCGCTCTCGCTGACCAGCAAGCGGTCGGCCGGCACCATCGTCGCCAGCCGCACCGAAGTGTCGAGGCTGGTCTCGAATGTGCGCAGATTGCGGTTATTGATGCCGATCAGCCGCGACGACAGTTTTAGCGCGCGCTGTGTCTCGGCCTCGTCATGCACTTCGATCAGCGCATCCATGCCGAGTTCGAACGCTGTCGTTTCGAGGTCGCTGGCCAGGGCGTCGTCGACGCTTGCCATGATGATCAGGATGGCATCCGCGCCCCAGGCGCGGGCTTCGAAGACCTGATACGGATCGAACAGGAAATCCTTGCGCAGCGCGGGCAGGGCGACGGCGGCTCGCGCCCTGGTGAGAAACTCCGGCGCGCCCTGGAAGGACGGCGCGTCGGTCAGCACTGAAAGACAGGCAGCACCACCCTTGGCATAGGCCTGCGCCAGCGCCGGCGGGTCGAAATCGGCACGGATCAGGCCCTTGGACGGGCTCGCCTTCTTGATCTCGGCGATCAGCGCAAAGGCGCCGGATTTGCGCTTCGCTTCGAGCGCGGCAAGAAAGCCGCGCGGTGCGTCCGCATCCTTCGCCCGCGCCTTGATTTCGGCGAGCGGCACGCGTGCTTTTGCCGCCGCGATCTCATCGCGCTTGTAGGCCTCGATTTTGCGAAGAATGTCAGACACGTTTTATCCGTTCGAAATCTCGACCAGCCTGTCGAGCACTTGCAGGGCCCGGCCGCTGTCGATGGCCTGTACGGCTGCCGCGATGCCGTCGGTTAGCGTCGTCGCCTTGCCGGCCACCACCAGCCCGGCGCCGGCATTCATCAGCACGGTGTCCCGGTAGGCGCCGGCAGCGCCGCCCAGCATGTCGCGCAATGCCTTGGCGTTGTAGGCCGCGTCACCGCCGCGCAATTCATCCTTGGTATGGCGCGCCAGCCCAACCACTTCGGGCGTCAGCGTGAAGCTGCGGATCTCGCCGCCGATCAGTTCGGCCACCTGCGTCTCGCCGGTGGTGGTGATCTCGTCATAGCCGTCGCCGTGGACAACCCAGGCATGCTCGGTGCCCAGCGCCTTCAGCGTCTCGGCCACCGGCAGGATCCACTCCGGCAGGAACACGCCGACCATCTGCCGCTTGACACCGGCAGGATTGGAAAGAGGCCCTAGCAGATTGAAGATGGTGCGGGTGCCGAGTTCGACGCGGGTCGGACCGACATGCTTCATCGCCGGATGGTGCGCGGGCGCGAACATGAAACCGACGCCTGCCTCATGGATGCAGCGGCCGATGAATTCGGGCGAGATGTCGATCTTGACGCCGAGCGCAACCAGCACGTCGGCGGCTCCTGTCAGAGACGACAGACCACGATTGCCATGCTTGGCGACCGGTACACCGCTGCCGGCAATGACGAAGGCCGATGCCGTCGAAATGTTGACGCTGTGGGAATTGTCGCCGCCCGTGCCGACGATATCGATGGCGCCGTCCGGTGCGTCGACGCGCAGCATCTTGGCGCGCATAGTGGCGACGGCGCCGGAAATCTCGCTCACCGTCTCGCCGCGCACGCGCAACGCCATCAGGAAGCCGCCGATCTGGCCGGGCGTGGCGTCACCCGACATGATGATGTCGAAGGCCTCGCGCGCTTCCTCGAAGGAAAGCGCGCTTCCGGTCGCGACTTTGGCGATATGGGTTTTCAGCGCGCTCATCTTGTCGAGGCTTGGGCAACGGCGGCCTGATCGATGCGAACGTCGTACTGCGTTTGCAACTGCGCCACCAGTTGATCGAGCAGATCATCCGACATGCCGGAAGTGAAGGATTTCTGCGCATCGTCCGGCACCGAGCTGGCATCGGCCCCCGCGGGCTCGAACACTTCGGCGACCTTGTACAGGATCTGCCCGTCGCCGGTGGGCGAGGGGATCAAGCCGGAGCCGCCTTCGCCGACGCCGAACATCGCTGCCGCACCCTCCTTGCCGAAATCGACATCGTCGGCCTCGCGCTTGACGCCGCGCTTGGTCTGCTTCTCCAGCTTGAGCTCACTGGCAATGACGTCGAGCGTGGCACCGGCCTTGAGCCGCTTTTCGAGCTCGTCCGCCTTGGCGGCGAGCCGCTTGGTGGTCTCGGCCGCCGTCCAGTCGGCGACGGCTTTCTGACGAACCTCGTCCAGCGTGCGGTCGCGAGCCGGCGTGACAGAAGCCACTTCGTAGAAGACAAAACCATTGTCCGCCGTGGTCAAAGGTTCGTTCTCCGTGCCGGGTTCGGCGTCGAAGACAGCCTTGATCAGCTCCGGCGATTGCGGCAGGTCCTTGACGATGCTTGCGTCGGGCCGCAGGCCGCTACGGTCGATGGCGTCGATGGTGATGAGCTTCAGCTTCAGCTTGGTGGCGGCGTCGGCCAGCGAACCGCCGGCGGCGCGGGTATCTTCATAGCGGTCACGCACGTCCAGAAGGATGCGGCTTGCCTCGCCCAGCGCCAGGTCCTTGCGGATCTGGTCGGACACCTCGGTCAGCGGCTTCACCACCTCGGGCTTGATTTCGGTGACGCGCAGCAGCACCGGGCCAAAGGCGCCCTGCACGACCTGACTGACTTCATTGGCATTGAGCGCGAAGGCTGCGTCGGCGACAGCCTTGTCGGCGATCTTGTCCTTGGCCAGCGTGCCGAGCAGCGTATCGGCCGGGGTCTTGCCTTCCGCAGTGACGAGCTTGTCGAAGGTGGCGCCGGCCTTGAGCGAATCGAGCGCAGCCTTGGCCGCATCCGGCGTCTTGAACACAAGCTGCTCGATGGTGCGCAGTTCCGGCGTGGTGTAACGCGCCTTGTTCTTGTTGTAGTCGTCGCTGACTTGTTGGTCGGTGACGGCGGTCGTATCCATGATGTCGACCGGTTCAAGCCTGACATAGGAGAATTTGCGGTATTCGGGTGCCGCGTATGTCTTCTTGTTTGCTTCGAAATAGGCCGAAAGCACGCTGTCGGACGGCGCCTGGATCGGCTCGACCAGTGCCTTGGGCAGTATCAAATAGTCGATGGTGCGGTCTTCGCCGCGATAGAGCGCAACCGCCTTGAAGAAAGTTTCCGGAGCCTTGAGGCCATCCGAAACCGCCTCGACGATCTGCTGGCGCACTGCCACCTGGGCACGGTTCTTGAGATAATCCTCGGGCCGCATGCCAATCTGGCGCAGCATGTATTCGAATGTTTTGCGGTCGAACTGACCGCCTGGCCCCTTGAAGGCCGGATCTTCGCGCGTCAACTCGGCCAGCCGGTCCTTGGACAGTCCGAGGCCCAGCTTGCGGGCCTGTTCATCGAGGACGGCGCCCGAGACGAGCTGGGCCAGCACCTGGTTGTCGACGCCGAGCGCCTTTGCCTGTTCGTGGCTGAGACGCTGGCCGAACTGCTGCGACATGACGGCGAGCTGGCGATCATAGGCGAGGCGGTATTCGTTGATCGACACTTTGGTGCCGCCGGCGGTTATGACCGAATCATGGCCGGCGAAACCGCCCATCAGCCGTCCGGAAATGCCCCAGACCAAAAAGCTGAGCACCAGCAACACCAACAGCCCCTTCGCGACCCAGGTGCCTGCCGCGCTTCTCAATATACCAAGCATTTTTACTTCCGATTTATGCGCATTTTCGCATGCGCCGAGTCTGAAACAAGCGCAATAGCGCCCTTCCGGTCCACTGTCGATTGCTTTGTGGCCTGATTTTGGTAGTGAGAGCCAGAGCCCGATATCGCCCGGAGAAGCAAACCCATGACACCAGGAATTCGCCCGCTCGTCGCCGGCAACTGGAAAATGAACGGCACCAATGCCTCGCTCAACGAGCTCAGGATGATCGGCAACGGTTTCATGAGTGGGCTCGATGCGGAGACCGAAGCGCTGGTTTGCGTTCCCGCGACCCTGCTTGCCCACGCCGCGGAGATCCTTTCGCGCACGCCGGTGCATGCCGGCGGTGAGGATTGCCACACCAAGGAGAGCGGCGCCTACACCGGTTGCATCTCGGCGGAAATGCTGAAAGATGCGGGCGCGAGCCATGTCATTGTTGGCCATTCCGAATGCCGCGAGCAACGCGGCGAGGATGACGCGACGGTCCAGGCCAAGGCCTCCGCCGCCTGGCGCGCCGGGCTTGTGGCCATCATTTGCATTGGCGAGACGCAGCAGCAGCGTGAATCGGGCGCCGCGCTGGACGTGCTGTCGCGGCAGGTCGACGGCTCGGTGCCGCCAAGCGCCACCCCGTCCAACACCATCATCGCCTATGAGCCGGTATGGGCGATCGGCACCGGCCTGACGCCGACCGCCGCCGATGTGGCCGAAGCACACGCACATATCCGCGCAAGGCTGTCGGAAAAACTCGGCAGCGTCGCGGCAAAGGTGCGCATTCTCTATGGCGGCTCGGTCAAACCCTCCAACGCGGTCGAACTGCTCGGCGTCAGGAATGTCGACGGCGCGCTGGTCGGCGGCGCCAGCCTGAAAGCAGCGGACTTTCTCGCCATCGCCGAGGCGTATCGCAATATTGCTTGAAGACATTCGCCCCGCCGGACAGGGCTTTCGGTGTCGGAAATCGTTGCAAAGGGCGGGTTGCTTCCCATATTCCGGCCACGGGCTTGGAAATGCCGTCAAAGCATTGTATTGAGCCGCCTCCAATTCACCGGTCGTGTCCGCGGCCGGGCAAGGCCTTGCCAGGATAAACTATGGAAACCGTACTGATCGTCATCCATCTCATGGTCGTGCTCGCCCTTGTCGGCGTGGTGCTGCTGCAGCGTTCCGAAGGCGGCGGCCTCGGCATCGGTGGCGGATCCGGCTTCATGACCGCGCGTGGCGCGGCCAATGCGCTGACGCGTGCGACGGCGATCCTGGCGGCCGCCTTCTTCGCCACGTCGCTGACACTGTCGATCGTTGCCCGCTACGGCGAGAAGCCGATCGACATCCTCGACCGCGTGCCGGCGACATCGGATGGTGCCGGCAAGGGTGTGCTCAACCAATTGCCCGGCACGACCACCCCGGCGCCTGCCGGCACCACCACGCCGACGCCGCCGTCCGGCAATGATGCCGCGGCTCCGGCGACTGCCCCGGCCACGGCGCCTGCGGCTGGTTCGACGCCGCCGACAACCAATGGCGCCGCTCCCGCGGCGCCGGCGACCCCGCAGGTCCCGAACCAGTAGTCTTCGGCGCCTTAAGCCGCGATCTGTGGTCGTTTGAACACAGTCGCGGCAAATGCAGCAAAATCACGAAGATTCGACTGGGTGAGGCGCGGCCCCACGCTTGAGGCGTCCGCGCTTATTCGACTATAGATTGCGCGCGGCATTTCCGGCGCCCTTGGGGGGCGCTGGGCGACGCCGTGGGCAACAAGCATAGAACGATCGGATCTTCGCCATGCAGCTTCGCAGCTTCATCTTCCTGGGACTTTGCGCCGCACTCGGCATGAGTTCCCCAGCCTTCGCCGGTGCGCCGGCAAATATGGCCGCACCTTCAGTTGAGAAAACCGGCGCCATCAATGTCGCCGTCAAGAGTGATGCGTCGCAATTGAAGCTCCTCAAGAAGAAGAAAAACCCGACACCGGACGACCTCGCCCAGATCAAGAAGATCGAGGCCAAGATCGTTGCCGACAAGGAGGCCGCCAAAGCCAAGGCACTCGAAGCCAGGAAACTGGCAATGCGCGAGGCGGCCAAGGCAAGGGCTGACGCGGAACGGCAGGCGTTCCTGGCGAAGAAGGGCAAGAGCGCACCGGCAACCGAGGTGGCCGATGCCAAGCCGGCCAAGAAACAGGCTGCCAAGATCATCGAGCCAATCGAACCGATCGCGCCGATCCAGTCGGCAGAGCCGCTTCCGGCGGAGGCGATGAACGTCGCCTTGACCGGCAACAATGGCGAGCTGCGCAGTGAGGTCATCGGCCAGAAGCAGCCGAGCAGCGGCGGTCTGTTCGCCGGCCTCTTCGGCGGCACCTCGTCCTCTTCATCGATTTCATATCTCCCCGAGACACGGGCCCTCGACCAGGCTCTCGCCAAGAGAGAAGCCAAGAAGCAGTTCAAGGTGAAGCCGGAATTCGTGCCGCAGGACGTGGAATTCAGCGGTTACGATGCCGGCACCATCGTCATCGACACCAGCGCGCGACGCCTCTACCTCGTCGAATCGTCCTCCACCGCGCGCCGCTACGCCATTGCGGTCGGCCGCGAGGGCCTGCAGTTCAAGGGCACGGTCGCGGTCGGCGACAAGCAGGAATGGCCGCGTTGGATCCCGACGCTGGATATGCAGAAGCGCGAGCCGAAGCATTACGGCCAGTACAAGGATGGCATGCCCGGCGGTGGCCAGAATCCGCTCGGCGCGCGCGCCATCTATCTCTATGACGGCAAGAAGGACACGCATCTGCGCATCCACGGCACCATCGCGCCGCAGTCGATCGGAACCAGCGCCTCGAATGGCTGCTTCCGCATGATCAACGAGCACGTCATGGACCTCTACAGCCGCGTCAGGGTAGGCACCAAGGTCGTTATCATCTGACGTTTCCATCATTCTGCCGAAAGGGCCGGCTCAGCCGGCCCTTTTGTTTTGCCCTGTTCACGACCCGAGCGCCTTCTTGGGAAAAAGCCTTCGCGGCGGTTTTTTCTCTGGCGGAATCAATCCGGCCGCGTTAAGCGATGACTCCCATGGCGCGATATGTATTCATCACAGGCGGCGTGGTTTCCTCACTTGGAAAAGGCATAGCCGCAGCGGCCCTTGGGGCTCTCCTGCAGGCGCGAGGCTATCGCGCACGCATCAAAAAACTCGATCCCTACCTCAATGTCGATCCGGGCACGATGTCGCCGTATCAGCATGGCGAGGTTTTCGTGACCGACGATGGGGCGGAAACCGATCTCGATCTTGGCCATTACGAGCGCTTCACAGGCCGCTCCGCCAATCAGCAGGACAACATCACCACAGGCCGCATCTACAAGAACATCATCGAGCGCGAGCGGCGCGGCGATTATCTCGGCGCCACCGTGCAAGTCATTCCGCACGTCACCGACGAGATCAAGAATTTCGTCCTCAACGGCAATGACGACTATGATTTCGTGCTGTGCGAGATCGGCGGCACGGTCGGCGACATCGAGGCGATGCCGTTCCTCGAGGCGATCCGCCAGCTCGGCAACGACCTGCCGCGCAACAACGCCGTCTACGTTCATCTGACGCTGATGCCCTACATTCCGACGGCCGGCGAGCTGAAGACCAAGCCGACCCAGCATTCGGTCAAGGAACTGCGCGGCATCGGCATCGCGCCTGACATCCTGCTGGTCCGCGCCGACCGCGCCATTCCCAAGGAAGAGCGCAGAAAGCTGTCGCTGTTCTGCAACGTGCGCGAAAGTGCCGTGATCCAGGCGCTCGACGTGCCGCATATCTACGATGTGCCGATGGCCTATCACAAGGAAGGGCTCGATTCGGAAGTGCTGGCCGCCTTCGGCATCGATCCGGCGCCGAAGCCACGCATGGAGCCCTGGCAGGCGGTATCCAACCGTATCCACAATCCGGAAGGCGAGGTCACCATTGCCGTAGTCGGCAAATATACCGGCCTCAAGGATGCCTACAAATCGCTGATCGAGGCGCTGTCGCATGGCGGCCTAGCCAATCACGTCAAGGTCAAGCTCGACTGGATTGAATCGGAGATATTCGAAAAGGAGGATCCGACGCCCTGGCTCGAAAAGGTGCATGGCATCCTGGTTCCCGGCGGCTTTGGCGAGCGCGGTTCCGAAGGCAAGATCCTGGCGGCGAAGTTCGCACGCGAGCGCAAGGTGCCATATTTCGGCATCTGCTTCGGCATGCAGATGGCCTGCATCGAGGCGGCGCGGTCGCTGGCCGGCATCGAGCACGCGTCTTCGACCGAGTTCGGTCCGACCGAGGAACCGGTCGTCGGCCTGATGACCGAATGGCTGAAAGGCAACATGCTGGAGAAGCGTCGGGAAACCGGCGATCTCGGCGGCACGATGCGGCTCGGTGCCTATCAGGCCGAACTCGCCAAGGGGTCCAAGATCGCCGAGATCTATGGCGACACGCAGATTTCCGAGCGCCACCGCCACCGCTACGAGGTCAATGTCGACTACAAGGAGCGGCTCGAGGATTGCGGCCTGGTGTTTGCCGGCATGTCGCCAGACGGCGTGCTGCCGGAAACGGTCGAGTATCCCGACCATCCCTGGTTCATCGGCGTGCAGTATCACCCGGAACTGAAAAGCCGGCCGCTCGACCCGCATCCGCTGTTCGCCAGTTTCATCGAGGCGGCGGTGGAGCAGAGCCGGCTGGTGTAGCCGGCCGCGCTCGATGCAGACCTATGTCGCGCTGCTCTACAGCATCATCCTGGGCGAGGGGCGACGGGTCGTCATGGCCGATCTCAAGGCCATGGCGGAACAGCTCGGGCTGAAGAACCCGCGGACCTTGGTGGCGACCGGCAATCTGGTCTTCGAGGCGCCGGCAACTGATATCGCCGATCTGGAGCAGCGGCTGGAAGCAGCCTTCGAAAAGACCTTCGGCCGCCATGTCGACATCATCGTGCGCAATGCGCAGAACTGGCTGACGCTTGCCGCCGGCAATCCGTTCCCGGCCGAATCAGCCTTGGTGGGCGACCAGGTGGCGGTACGGGTGATGCGCGAGCCTGCACCCGTGGACGCCGTAGCAGCGCTCCAGGCCTATGTCGCCGAGGACGAGAAGGTTGTGTCGGTCAGCGGCGACATCTGGGTCGTCTTTTCGCGCGCGAGGCCAAGCTCGCGGCTTCTTGCGGCGACCAACCACAAACGCATGGGCATCGGCACCTCGCGCAACTGGAACACCGTGCGCAGACTGGCCGAGATGGTGGACAGTAGGCAGTAGGCTCCCTAACACCTACTGCCTACTGCGTCATTTTCAAGCCTTTGCCGTCTTCGCTCCAGCGCCCAAAGCGGCGGTGCGCAGCACATAGTAGATGATGCCGGCAATCGCCACGCCGAAGAACCAGCCATAGACTCCCCACCAGGACGGCAGCCAGTTGGTGAAGTTCGGCAGGATCGACGAGAAGATGGCGCCGATGCCGGCGGCGATGAAGGCATTGACGTGCCAGCCGCCCTGGAAGCGGAACTCGCCGTCCTCGCGATAGAGCGCCTCGACGTCGACCTCGCCTTTGCGGATCAGATAGTAGTCGACCATCATCACCCCGAAGATCGGCCCCATCGTCGCGCCGATGATGTTGACGAAGGAGGCGGCACTGCCTTCCCACGGTGCGAAGGGATAGAGCAGCAGGGCGATCACGGCTGCGATATAGCCCCCCTTCTTGAAGTCGATCTGCCTGGGAAAGACGTTGGAGAAGTCGAAGGCCGGCGAGACGAAGTTTGCCACCACGTTGATGCCGAGGGTTGCTATCGCAAAGGTCAAGGCTGCGAGCGCTGCCAGGAACCAGCTGTCGAATTTCGCCGAGATCTGGTCGGGATGCAGCAGCACTTCGCCATAGACGTCAAAGGCGGCAATGGTGGTGACGCCGGCGACCAGCGAGAACAGGATCAGGTTGATCGGCAAGCCCCAGATGTTGCCCTTGCGCAGCGATGCCTTGTCCGGCGCGTAACGGGCGAAATCGCAGAAATTGAGATAAAGCGCGGAAAAGTAGGTGACCCAGATCGCCGCCACCGCAAACAGCGACGTCCACGATCCCGGCGTGCCCGGCACGCCTGCATCCTTGGTCTTGTCCAGCAGCACGTCCATCGGAATGTCGCTGGTGAAGGCAAATCTCCCGGATTTGACGCAGAGATAGATCGCCAGGATCAGCATCATCACCCACACGGCAGGGCCGGCCCAGTCCTGGAAGCGGCGCACCGTTTCCATGCCGTTCTGGATGATCAGCAGTTGCAGCGCCCAGATGACCACGAAGCAGATCACCTCCAGGCCGGTGTGGCCGAGGAAATGCGTGTTGGCGTTGAAATCGGCGAACCATTGCGAGCGGATCAGCAGCGCAACGATCGCGCCGGAGGCGGCGGCCGTCTGTGCGCCGTACCAGAAGCAGGCGACGACGGCGCGCACCAGCGCCGGTATGTTGGCGCCCCAGATGCCGAAAGAGGCGCGGGCAAGCACGGGGTAGGGCACGCCGGTCTTCACGCCGGCATAACCGACCATGTTCATCAGCGCATAGATGATCAGCGAGCCGATACCGATGGCGATGATGAAGTTGACGAAGCCGCCGCAGAACAGAAACAGGCTGGCGGCCAGATAGTAGCCCCAGAGGCTGTGAACGTCCGACGTCCAGACGTTGAAGATCGAGAATGGTCCCCAGTTTCGAACTTTGGCTGGGGCCAGATCCTCGTTGTATAGATCAGGTGAAGCACCCTGTATTGTCATTGCAATGTTCCCCTTTTGCAGCACGCGCCCTCACGCGTTGGCCGCATGCAGGGTAAGCCTGACGCTGGGGAACGGACAAGCAACCTATTTGCCGGCTTTGGCCTTAAAGATATTCAATGAGAACTGCGATTATCGATGCGACCCAATGGTGGGTCACCACCGATGATTCGAATTTCGACGCCTGACCGTGCGGCGCGGCGATAGGTCGGGCTGGTTGGCGAATCCGGCTGCGGCAAGTCCACGCTGGCGCGCTGCCTGGTGAGGCTCTACGACATATCGGACGGCCAGCTCCTGTTCGAAGGTGACGACATCACTTCCAAGCCGCTGTCCGACCTCCGGCCGCTCCGGCGCCGCCTGCAATGGTTTTCCAGGACCCGTCGGCTTCGCTCAATCCGCGCCGGCGCGTCGGCAACCTGGTGGCCGAGCCGCTGCGTATCCATAGCAAGCTTTCGTCGAGCGAGATCAACAAACGCGTCGCGGAACTGTTCGACCTCGTCGGGTTGCTGCCGGATCATGTCATGCGGCATCCGCATGAATTTTCCGGCGGACAGCGCCAAGGTGTCGGCATCGCTCGGGCCATTGCATTGAACCCCGATCTCGTCGTGGGGCGCAAATCGTCAACCTGCTAGCCGATCTGTAGGAGAAGCTGCAGCTCACCTACATCTTCATCGCCCACGATCTCCCTGTCGTACGCCAGGTGTCGACCCGCATCGCGGTAATGTATCTCGGCTCGATCGTTGAGGAAGGGCCGGCGGAGGAAGTGTTTGCAGCACCTGCCCATCCCTACGGCCAGGCGCTGATCTCGGCGGTTCCCGTCGTTGAGACGACGCGCAAGCGCGTCATCCTGACCGGCGACGTACCGAGCCCGCTCAAGCCGCGATCCGGCTGCCGTTTCCATCCCCGATGCCCGATCGCGGTCGAGCGCTGCCGCAACGAGCGACCGCAGCTGAGGGAATATCGACCCGGCCGCAAAGTGGCCTGCCACTTCCCGACGGTTTAGCCGGCATCCATCGACCAAAGATTCTTCAATAATTCTGTTTTCGGCGTGGAACAAACCGTCGGAAGGGGCGTTTCGTAGAGTTCGATCAAGCGGTATCGCGGTCGACCGGGAGGAAATGATGGATCTGCAGTTCTTTTCGCCCGTGAGGATTTCGCGCGGGCAGGGTCATCCTGCTGAAGAAGTCGATAGTGTTGCCGAGGCCATGGTGTTCTTGCGGAAATGGCCGACGGGACGGCGCGGTCCGGTCTATCAGTGCGCGCTGAATTGCTGCTCGGCCGCCTTGTCGGGCCAGATGTCGGCGGAGGAAGCAAGAAAAGCGTTCACAGGCTTTGCCCGCATCACGCGCCTTCTCGATGATGATATGGCGTTGCCGGTCGCTGGCGAAAGCATGGCAAGCGTGCACGCCCTGCGGCGGTAGGCGCCTGTTGTCTTGACGGTCTTGCAAGGTCTCGCGCCATGGCGGCGCGGGTCGTGTTTTGCGATGCGCTCCGGAAATAGTGGGCATCGAAAGTTCGGCCGGTCAAAGGTCCGTCTCCACATCGATCACCGCGTCCAATCGATCACCGCGTCCGGTTCGAACAGGGCGGTCATGCCGTCGACATCGCCCGCATGCTGCCGCGAAACCAGCAGGGGCTACAGTTGCTGGGGATCGTAGACAGGCTTTCTGTCTGCTGGGTCGCCCATGTTGACCTCCGCTGCGCTTTCAAACCAAACCCTAACGCAAACCCTTCGCCCCGTCCGTGACAGGTCGCGGAATTTTCTGGATCAGCGTTGCCACCGATCGGCGGCCTCAAAAGGCGGCGGTTGAAAGAAGCGGCAAATAGGCTAAATAGGCGCCGCAATGGCCCGATTTGGCCGACCTCGATTGGACGACATGCGGGAAGCAAAGCTTGCCATAGCGCCCATGATGGACTGGACGGATCGGCATTGCCGATTCTTCCACCGCCAGCTGACGAGCCGTGCGCTGCTCTACACCGAGATGGTGGTGGCCGACGCGGTCATCCATGGCGCGCGCGAGCGGCTGCTCGGTTTCGATGCAGCGGAACATCCGGTCGCCCTGCAACTCGGCGGCTCGGATCGCGAAAAACTTGCCGAGGCGGCGCGCATCGGCGAGGCTTTTGGCTATGACGAGATCAACCTGAATGTCGGCTGTCCGTCAGACCGCGTCCAGTCGGGTACGTTCGGCGCCTGCCTGATGAAGGTGCCGGACCTCGTCGCCGGCTGCGTCGCGGCGATGAAAGCGGCGGTGACAATTCCCGTCACCGTCAAATGCCGCATCGGCGTCGACGACCAGGATCCGGAACCGGCCCTCGATGCGCTGGCGGATGGTGTTTTCGACGCCGGCGCCGACGCGCTGTGGGTGCATGCGCGCAAGGCGTGGCTGGAAGGGCTGAGCCCCAAGGAGAACCGCGACATTCCGCCGCTCGATTACAACAGGGTCTATCGGCTGAAGGCCAGAAAACACAACGAGTTCATTGGCATCAATGGCGGCATTCTGTCGATTGAAGAGGCTCGGACGCATCTCGACCATGTCGATGGCGCTATGCTTGGCCGTGCCGCTTATCACACGCCCGGCATTCTGGCCGGCGTCGATGCCGCTTTCTACGGTGCTCAGTCCGAGCCGTTCGATTTCGCCGCGCTGATCGATGTGATGGCGGACTATGCGGCACGCCATATCGAGCAGGGCGGGCGGCTTGGCCACGTCACGCGTCATATGGTCGGGCTGTTCCACGGTTTGCCCGGTGCGCGCCGCTACCGCCAGATCCTGTCCACCGACGCGACCCGACCCGGAGCCGGACCGGACGTGCTTAAAGCGGCTTTCGCCGCCGTCGATTTCGGTGGAGCAGCAGCCGAAGCGGCTTGAGCTTCGAGAATCAATCCCTGAGGATCATGCGGTCGCCGCGCACGTCGAAGCCCGACAGTGAACTGATGAAGTTCATGCCGAGCAGGGACTGGCTGAGCATGCCGGGTGCGGCGATCATGACCGGCATGTTCCTGCGCACGATACCGCCGATCGCAATCTCATCGGTTTTGACGGCCGCGGCGCGCGCCATGCCGTTGGCGGTCGAAACCGGTATTGTGTAATTGAGCGCCGCTGGATTGAACCCGGCGGCTTGCGCATCCTGCGACGTCAGCACGGTGCTGGTCGCGCCGGTGTCCACCACGGCTCGGATCGGGTTGCCGTTGACCAGGATGCGCGCTTCGAAATGGCCATTGTCCGCCTTGTCGAGCGTCACCGTGGCGTGACCGTCTTCGACGCCGAGGGCCAGCGGGCTGCCGGGAACAAGGCCAGCGGTCACGCGGCTGGCCACATCCTGCAACTCATAACGATACTGGTAGCCGGCGATCAGCGCGAGCACGATCGCCACCCAGGCGCCGAGGTTGCGGGCCATGGCGCCCAGGGGCCTGCCCGAGCGAAGCAGGCCTGCGCCGATGAGGGCGCCAAAGGCGCCGAGCCAGATCAGCCGGCTGAAATCATAATTTTCGACGCCAAACGTGCTGCCGGCGGAATCGTTGAGCATCAGCAAGACTGCTCCCACCCCGATCGCGGCCATCAGTATCCAGAACAGTCGGCTCATCCGCGCCTCACGAAAGCGCGTCGCGTTCGCGCGCCATGCGGGCGCGGCGCGTTTCCCGGCGCGGCCGGCGCTCGACCGTTTCCAGCCGGGCAGGCAATTCAGCCATGACGCTGCGGCGCGTTTCCGGCGTCATCCCGATCCAGCCGCCGATTTCCTCGCGCGTGCGGCCGCACCCGAAACAGAAGCCGGTTTTCATGTCGATCGAACAGACCAGGATGCAGGGAGATTCGATGGCCGTCATGACTTTCTCTTGGGCTTCCGACCGGAACCCCGTGTTCCATCACCACATGGTGCAACGGCAAAGCCAATGCAAGCCCCCGCGATTGCGCCCTTCGCGGCCAGCTTTGCGTCAAATGCAGGACCATGATCCAGGAGGTTGTGCCAACCACGCAAGGCGGCTATGCCGCTCATCAACTCCAGGGAATGATTGACAACGAGATGACCAGCGCGCTGCCTTTCGACGATTTCCGCAACCTGCTGGCCAATCTGCCGGCGGCCGATACGACAGCCAAGGCCCGCGTGCGCACGCTGTTTGCCAAGGCCGACAAATCAAGCAATTCGCTTGGCCGCATCGAAGACATCGCCGCGTGGCTGGCCGCCTGGAGCGGGCGGGCTCCGCCCGCGGTGACAAGACCACTGATGGCGGTCTTTGCCGGCAATCATGGTGTTGTCAGGCACGGCATTTCGCCACGGCCGGTGGCGGCGACCGTCAATGCGGTCGAGCTTTGTGCTGCCGGAGGTGCTGCGATCAACCAGATCTGCATTGCCAACGATCTCGGGCTGAAGGTTTTCGATCTTGCCCTGCACATCCCGACCGCCGACATCACCGAAGACGCCGCACTGGATGAGCGCGGCTGTGCCGCCACCATGGCCTTTGGCATGGAAGCGATCGCGGGCGGTACCGATCTCTTGTGCCTGGGCGATCTCGGCGTCGGCAACTCCACCGTCGCCGCAGCCCTGTTTGCAGCGCTGTTCGGGGGCAGGGGCGTCGACTGGGTCGGCCAGGGGTCGGGCGCCGATGCGGCGATGCAGTTACGCAAGGCGGCGGTTGTCGATGCGGCGCTGGCCTTTCACGGTGGCCATCTCGGCGACCCGCTCGAGGCGCTGCGCCGGGTCGGTGGCCGTGAGTTCGCGGCAATCGCCGGCGCCATCCTTGCCGCGCGGATGCAGAAGATTCCGGTGCTGCTCGACGGGCTCGCTGCAACGGCCGCCGCAGCGGTGCTGCACGCCGCCAACCCTGCCGCGCTCGAGCATTGCCTGCTCGCCAGCCTGTCGCCAGAGCCCGCACACGCCCGCGCCGCCGAACGGCTAGGCCTGCGCCCGTTGCTTGATCTGGGCATCGGCCATGGCGAAGGGGTAGGGGCCGCTCTTGCCGCGGGCCTGGTCAAGGCCGCCGCGCTGACCAGTTCGGGCATGGCTGCGGCTGCGCGCGGCTAAGCACCTGGCACACTTGCATCTCAACGACTTCGCCTACCGCCGTCGCGCCGCAACCGCTGCTGTAGGCAGTGCGGGCAATTCCTCCATCACCCGGCTCAGCGGGAAGATGGCGATCGCCTCTGTCCCTTCGCGCAGCTTGGAATGAAGCTCGAACTCGCCGCCATGCATGGCAAGCAGGCCTTGCACGATCGGCAGGCCAAGCCCGGTGCCCTGCTCGGCGCTCTTGATGGCGATCGAACCCTGGCCGAAGGCTGAGAGCACTACCGGGATTTCGTCTTCCGGTATGCCCGGGCCATTGTCCTTGATCGAAATGTATTGCCCGCCGCCCGCCGTCCAGCCGACGCGGACGCGGATTTCGCCGCCGGTGGCGGTGAATTTTATCGCATTCGACAGAAGGTTGAGCGTGATCTGCCGCACCGCCCGCTCGTCGGCGAACAGGCGGGGCAACTGATGCTCGAAATCCTGGACGACGCGGATGTCCTTGTTGCGCGCCCTCAGTTCCATCATGTGACAGCAATCCTCGACGATGTTCAGCAGCATCACCGGCTCTTCATTGAGCTGGTAGCGGCCAGCCTCGATGCGCGACAGGTCGAGGATCTCATTGATCAGGTCGAGCAGATGCTGGCCGGATTCATGCACGTCGTGGGCGTAGTCGCGATAGGTGGGATTGCTCATCGGCCCCAGCACCTCGTTCGACATCACCTCGGAAAAGCCAAGAATGGCATTGAGCGGCGTGCGCAGTTCGTGGCTCATCGAAGCGAGGAACCGTGATTTCGCCAGATTGGCGTCTTCCGCCCGCCGCCGCGCCTCGTCGGACATCGATTTCGCCGTCTCCAGCTCGGCGATCAGCGCATCCTTTTCAGAGCGGAACGACAACACCATCAGGGACGAGCGGTTGAGGTGGCGGGACACATAGGCAAAGAAGGGCAGCGACACTACCAGCAACCCGGCCATGATTACCTCAACCGGCATCCACAGTTTGAACCCAACATAGGCATAGAGCGCCACCGGAACGGCAAACGTCGCCAACAGCGCCCCGCCCAGAGATGAGGTCATCACCGCGGTCGCCGCCATGGCGAAGAGCAGCACCACGGCCTTGACCAACTGGAACTGGTCGATCTGGCAGGCGCCGCAGCCAAGCCAGACGAACCAGGCCCAGCCGAGGCCGCAAAGGAAATGGCAGATCAGGAATTCCCGTCGTGTTTGCAAAGGGTTGAGGTCGGAAGCTTCAGTGCGCTCAATGCGCCGCGCCATGAAGGCGACGACGGTGTAGCAGGTCAGTGTGAACAGCGCCCAGAGCCCGATCTCGTTGCCGACGCCGGCCAACCGGCCAGCAGCCGCGATCGCCAGGATGAGAAGCGGGATGGCGATGGCGCCGCTTGTCATTGCGCGGGCGTGGAGCTTCAGCAGTTCGCGATCGAAATCGGGATTGCCGGCCTGCTGCGAAAGACGGTCACGCGTCTTGCGCACCGCGCGCGCCACATCGCTGTTGCGATGAGGTTTCCTGCGGTCCACAATGAACTTGTCCGCTGTGTTCGAGCGTTGCAAGGGCATCAAAACTTCAATTTATACGAGCAGCGGTTTCCAAGTGTTAAGCTACGTTCGAATGATTAACCAACCGTTTGCCATATGAGCCGATCCTGGTCGCCGAGGCCGCGCCGGCGATACGTTGCGCCACCCAGAAGCCTGTGGCGCCGGCTGGTGGATTACGGGCTTACATCAATCATTCTCGGGCTGCTGATCCTGCTGGCGGCCCGCCTCGACCGGGTTGAAACCCGCAAGACGCAGGGCGTGGCAATCATCAATGACGGCGATTCGATCACGCTTGGCACTGAGCGCATCCGCATGCGCGGCATTGATGCTCCGGAGTATACGCAGACTTGCCGCAGGAACGGTGCCGACTATCCCTGCGGCACGCTTGCGCGTCAGTCGCTTGTGCGCCTGATCGCCGGCAAGCCCGTCTCCTGTACCGGCTGGCAGCGTGACCGTTATGGCCGGCTGCTCGGCGACTGCACCGCCGGCGGCAAGGATCTCAACCGCGCGCAGGTCGAGGCGGGCTGGGCGGTTGCCTATGGCGATTTCGAGAGCGAGGAAGCCACCGCCCGTACGGGAAAGGCCGGAATCTGGGCGGGAACATTCGACCAGCCGCAAGACTGGCGCGACAGGCATCACGGCGAAGTCGTAGAGAGAAAGCACGGCACGCTGGCGTCGATCGGCGATGCCGTGCGCGAGATTTTTCGCTTCTGGTGATACCCGTCCTGGAACTGGAACCGAGAACGAACGGAGGATAGAATGAAACTCTTCGACGGTGGGCGGGCGCCCAACCCAAGGCGGGTCCGCGTTTTCCTGGCCGAGAAAGGCATCGAGGTTCCACAGGTGCCCATCGACATGGGCGCGCTGGAGCACAGACAACAGGCGGTTAGCTCGCGCAATCCCTTGCAACGCCTTCCGGTGCTGGAACTCGACGACGGCACCGTCATCACCGAATCCGTCGCCATCTGCCGCTATTTCGAGGAGCTGCATCCGGAACCCGCTTTGTTCGGGCGCGGCGCGCTCGGCAAGGCGCAGGTCGAGATGTGGCAGAGACGGATGGAGTTCAATTTGCTCAGTTGTGTCGCGCAGGCCTTTCGCCACATCCATCCGGCCATGAAGGAATGGGAAATCCCGCAGATCCCCGAATGGGGTGAGGCCAACAAGCCGAAGGCCGTGGAGTTCCTCGGGCTGCTGGACGGCGAACTGGGCAGCCGGAAGTTCATCGCCGGCGACAGCTATTCGATCGCCGACATCACTGGCCTGATCGCCGTCGACTTCATGAAGCCGGCACGCATCAAGGTGCCGGATGAATGCGCGAATGTGTTGCGCTGGCATCAGGCCGTCTCCAGCCGTCCGAGCGCATCAGCCTGAGAATGACTGTCGAACTCGAAAGCTTGACTGCCACGGTCCGCGCTTGCCGCATCTGCGTGGAGAACCCGGTCGGCAAGCCGTTGCCGCACGAACCACGCCCGGTGTTGCGACCATCGTCCAGCGCCCGAATCCTGATCGCCAGCCAGGCGCCGGGGACCAAGGTGCATCTATCGGGTATGCCGTTCACCGATGCCTCCGGCGACCGCCTGCGCAGCTGGCTGGGCGTGACGAGTAGCGAATTCTACGACATCGAAAAGTTCGCCATCGTGCCGATGGGCTTCTGTTTTCCCGGCCAGGACGCCAAGGGCGGGGACCTGCCGCCGAGGCGCGAATGCGCGCCGGCCTGGCGCGCGCCCTTGATGGCCTTGATGCCACGGGTCGACCTGGTGCTGACGATCGGCATCTACGCGCAATCCTGGCACATGGGTGCGGCGCGCCGGCCTTCACTGACGGAAACGGTGATGGACTGGCGCGCCATCTGGGAGAATTCCGTCGGCCTGAAAGTGCTGCCGCTGCCGCATCCGTCGTGGCGCAACACCGGCTGGCTGAAGAAGAATCCATGGTTTGAAATGGATTTGCTGCCTTTTCTGCGTTCGGAAATCCGCTATCGCCTTAGTTGACCTTTCAGCAAGAAATCACTCGCTTTTTGCCCGATCAGCAGAATTTCTTTCTTGTGAAAGGCCTGGATAAGGCAGAGTATAGGCAATCTATTCCCTTGGGAGCACGATATGGATCGCCTCGATAGAAAAATTCTCCGTCTCTTGCAGGAGGACGCGACACTCGCGGTCGCCGATGTCGCCAAAAAAGTCGGGCTGTCGACGACGCCTTGCTGGAGGCGCATCCAGAAGCTCGAGGAAGAGGGCGTCATCAAGCGGC
The DNA here is from genome assembly GCF_001425625.1 of Mesorhizobium sp. Root102. Lineage (GTDB taxonomy): Bacteria > Pseudomonadota > Alphaproteobacteria > Rhizobiales > Rhizobiaceae > Mesorhizobium. The sequence continues at coordinate 83,218 of NZ_LMCP01000015.1, forward strand.
GCGTTGCCATTCTCGACCATGAAAAGGTCAATGTGCGCGTCACTGTCTTCGTGTCGATCCGTACCAATTCGCACAGCCATGAATGGCTGCGGCGTTTCTCGGAAGTCATCCAGGAGTTTCCCGAGGTGGTCGAGTTCTACCGCATGAGCGGCGACGTCGACTATCTCCTACGCGTCGTGGTGCCCGACATTGCTGCCTATGACGCCTTCTACAAGCGGCTGATCGCCAAGATCGAAATCCGTGACGTGTCTTCGTCCTTCGCCATGGAGCAGATCAAGTACACCACGGAAATTCCGCTCGACTACATGGTGCTGGACAAGGAATCGGGTGCCAACGCTGCCTGAGCTTGGCCTTGCACAAGGTTGTCCCGCTTAGTTCTTCTTTTTGTTGAGGAAACTCCAGGGCGAGTTCACCGGCAGCGTAATGGTGTCCGGCACGCTGTCGACGGCGGCCACCTCTGCCTTGCGCACCGTGTAGCCGGATTGGATGACGCTGACGCCGTCGAGAATGAACAGCTGGCTCTTCTCCATGTCCGGCTTCAGCGCCCCGGTGACGGCGACCGGCTGGTAGGCTTGCGACATCTTGTAGGGGTGAGCCGGCGTGACCAGAACGATCTGGTTGGGCGGCGGCGTCGGCATGTGGCTGCAGGCCCCCGTCCACGGCACCAGCAGGAACTGATAGACGAGATCACCATCGCGATCGACGGGTAATGCATAGCCGGCCAACTGAATGCTTTTGTCCTGCAGATTGAGGGACAGCGTCTCGCCATGGTCGGGCAATTTTGCCGCGATCATCGGCAGCCCGACGTTTTCGGCGGCGGATTGCGTGGCCGGGCGCAGATCCTTCCAGAATATGTGCGCGGTCTCGGCCGAGGCATCGGCGGTAGCGGACACAAACAACGCAGCCGCGAGCACTATGGTTGATCTGATGAGGTTGCTCATTGGCCGCTTCCTTTGGATCTGGAGTAAAGACGCCGCTGCCAATGACGTCAACGCTTGAGCCGCATCACATGCCGGCGAGAGCCGGCCATCCCAGTCTCTTGGAACCCACGAGCCGCGAACATGTCGCGAAAGCCCATGAAACTGTAACCCGGCGACGCCTGATCGACCGGGTAAGCCTCGATCGTTCTGGCGCCCTTGGCGAAGGCGTGGCCTATCGCCGCGTCGAGCAGCGCCGACGCCAACCCGCCGCCGCGCAAGGCTCTCGGCACATAAAAGCAAACGATCGACCACACGCCGGTCTCGCTGTCGTCCTGCTGCCGGGAAAGCCGGCGATAGGTCTGGCGCGGCGCAACCGAGCACCAGCCGACGGTTTTGCCTTCAACCTGGGCGAGGATGCCGACGGGTGTATCGGCCTCGATGAGCGAAATGATGGCCCGTTTCTTTTCGTCGTTCGGGACATGCTCGCGGCTGGGAAGGTTGCGCCAGGCCATGCACCAGCAATATTTCGGCCCGCCCGGCTGCTCGAACAGGTTTTCGAAATCGGCGCGTGTCGATCGCGTCACCTCCGAGAAGCGGATTTCCGGTCCGTCAGCTTTTCCTGGCGGCGATCCGCGCGAGCGTCTTGGCATTGGTCAGTTCCCTCACTGCGTCCTTGCCGATCCAGCGCGCCGTCCTGTCGGTCGACTGCGCCAGTCGTTCGGCGACAGCAAGGGCAGCGCCGTGCATATTTATGGATCGTTTGCCGATCGACCGGAGCGCCCAGTTCACGGCTTTCTTCACGAAATTGCGGCTGTCGGTGGCATGCGCTTCGATGATCGGCAGGAAGGCGAGAAAGGTCACGTCCGGCTCCTTCTTCCGGTGAACGACAGACCAGGCCATCATGGCAAAGGCCGTGCGTCGAACGAATTCCCGCTCGTCGGCCGCGAATTCGGCGATCAGTTCTTTCCAGGCGTCCGTATCGACAAAGAGGTCCGAGACGCCATCGACGATGTCCCAGGAGTCGAAACTGGCCGCCCATCTTCTTGCATCTTCAGCAGAAAACCGCTGCGGGTCAGCCGTGACGGAAGCGATGAACTGCGCCTCCATGATATCAGTCGCCCACAGCTCGAAGGCGCGCTCGTGGTTGCGCTTGATCTTCCTGGCAATCTGTCGCTGCACGCCGTGCGAGACACCGAGCGCGCGGTCGATCTTGATACCGTAACGCACCATGCCGAGGCGGTTCTCCTCCGAGCCGATGGCGCACAAGTGGGCGACAATTTCCCCGGCACTGGACTGAGGCGAGAGTTCTGCCACCGCAGAAACCTATTTTTCGAGACGCGCCAGCAGCGAAGACGTGTCCCAGCGCTTGCCGCCCATCGCCTGCACATCCTTGTAGAACTGGTCGATAAGTGCGGTCACCGGCAATTTGGCGCCGTTGCGGTCGGCTTCGGCCAGGCAGATGCCAAGGTCCTTGCGCATCCAGTCGACGGCGAAGCCGAAATCATATTTGCCGGCATTCATCGTCTTGTGGCGGTTCTCCATCTGCCAGGAACCGGCGGCGCCCTTGGAAATCACCTCGATCACCTTCTCGATGTCGAGCCCGGCCTTCTTGCCAAAATGGATGCCTTCGGCCAGACCCTGCACGAGGCCGGCGATGGTGATCTGATTGATCATCTTGGTGAGCTGGCCGGCACCGGCCGACCCCATCAGGCCGACCATGCGGGCAAAGGCATCGATGACGGGCCTGGCCCTGTCGAAAGCGTCCTGCTCGCCGCCGACCATGACGGTCAGCACGCCATTCTCGGCGCCGGCCTGGCCGCCGGAGACCGGCGCGTCGAGAAACGAAAAACCGCCAGCTTGCGCCGCCGCCGCCAGTTCGCGCGCAACCTCGGCCGAGGCCGTGGTGTTGTCGATGAAGACCGCCCCCTTCTTCATCGATTTGAAGGCGCCTTCCGGACCCGTGGTCACCGAACGCAAATCGTCGTCATTGCCGACACAGGAGAAGACAAAGTCCTTGCCCTCGGCGGCCTGCGCCGGTGTCACCGCCACACTGCCGCCATGCTGGCCAACCCATTGCTCAGCCTTAGCCTTGGTGCGGTTGTAGACGGTGACGTCGTGGCCGCCCTTGTTCTTCAAGTGCCCGGCCATCGGATAGCCCATCACACCAAGACCGAGAAATGCAACAGATGCCATGAGCCTAACCTTCAGAATGGAAACGAAATTTGCTGCGAAAGCTCCAGAGCAATTCCAGGAAAAGTGTGAAGCGGTTTTCCATCCGGAATTGCGTCAAAACAAGAAGATAGAGCGGTTCGGCGTTTCTATAAATCGACGAACCGTTCTAGGCTCTGCGCTCAATTCGTCAAGACGCGCATGGCCAGATCGACTGGTGCAGCCGAACTGAAAATGGTCAGCGTTTCAGGTGAATGGTGATCCGCCGCTCGATCCATTCGATGCCATGGCGCAAGATCTCGACCATCACCAGATAGACAAGGGCGACCCAGATATAGGCCTGAATATCGAAGGAGTTGGCGAAGGCGAGCTTTGCATTGCCCATCAGATCATAGACCGTGATGATGGCGACGATGGCGGACGCCTTGACCATCAGGATCAGTTCGTTGCCGTAGGGCCGCAAGGCGACGATCAAGGCCTGCGGCAGGATGATCTTGCGCAACGTCTGCAATTTGTGCAGGCCAAGCGAGGCCGCGCCTTCCCATTGTCCTCGTGGCACGCTCTCTATGGCGCCGCGCAGGATCTCGGCCTGGTAGGCGGCCGTGTTGAGCGCAAAGGCAAAGACACCGCAGTTGAACGCGTCCTTGAAAAAATCCCAGAGGCCAACCGACTGGAGTTCGATGCGGAACGAGCCCAATCCGTAGTAGACCAGATAGGTCTGGACCAGCAGTGGCGTGCCGCGGAAGAAATAGACGTAGCAATAGGCGAGGCCGGACAGGATCCGGTTGCTGGACATACGTCCATAGGCAACAGGCACCGACAGCATCGCGCCGAGCACCATCGATATGGAAACCAGCGAGAGCGTTACCCCAAGCCCGCGCAAATAGGCCGGCGCATATTTGGCGAAGAACTCGGCGTTCCAGGCAAAATAGAGATAGCTGACGATGCCGAGGCCGAACAAAATCCACAGGCAGACCAGCGCATAACCGACGATACGCCTGCGCGGCCAGCCGCGCGCCCGTGGCGGGGGCCGTTCGACCATGGTGGCTGTGGCGCTCATCGCTGGGCCTCCCGCCGGCCAAGCGAGCGCAGAATTGCGCTGGTGGCGAAGGACGACATGACGGCCAGGCCAAGAAAGACCAGGGAGGCAACGCCGAAGAACAGAAAAGCGTGCTTGGTGACGCGGGCGGCGATGCTGGCATTGCGCAGCGTCTCGGCCAGGCCGACGACCGATACCAGAGACGTGTCCTTGAGCAGGCTGAGCCAGCAGTTCTCCAGGCCGGGAAACGCGATGCGCAGCAGTTGCGGCACGATCACCTTGCGCATGGTCAGCCAGTTCGAAAGACCGATGGCATAGCCACCCTCATACTGGCCTTTGGGAATGGCGCGGAAAGCGGAAAGGAAAACCTCGCTGGCATAGGACGAGAAGATCAGCGCAAGCACGATCATGCCGGCAACGAAGCTGTTGACGTCGATGGTGGCGTCCGGCCGGAAATACCTGACGAGATGCTGCAGCAGGATCGGCATGCCGAAGAAGAACAGGAAAAGCGTCACCAACTCCGGCAGGCCGCGAAAGACCGTGGTGTAGATGTTGGCGGCAAGGCGCAGCGAAGGTTCTTCGGACTGCTTGGCGAGTGCAATGAAAAAGCCGATCGCCAATCCGATGGGCAGGGTGGCAAGCGCAAGCGCAACGGTGATCAGTGCGCCATAGGCAATATCGTCAAGCCAGCCTTCGGGTCCCCAACTGAGAAGTGTCCATATGCTCTGGGCTGGCATTGACCGGTCTTATCTCCACGTGTTCCCGAGACGAATAAAAAGACGGCGGGGAAATTCCCCGCCGTCTTGACCCTGGTTTATCAGGACTCGGCGCCGTAGACGTCGAATTTGAAGTACTTGTCGTTGATTTCCTTGTATTTTCCATTGGCGCGGATGGCGTCGATCGCCGAATTGAGCTTGTTGACCAGGTCGGTCTCGCCCTTGCGCACGGCAATGCCGGCGCCAGGCCCAAAGATCTCGACCGGTTGCGGCGAAGGCTGGCCGAGAATCTTGCAGCAGGCGCCATCAGGCGAATCCAGAAACTGCTGCAGCACGACGATATCGTCCTCGATGGCATCGAGGCGACCATTGGCGAGATCTGCCTGCTCCTCGGGGCTGCTCGGATAGCCCTTGACGGTGCTGTCGGTGTAGGTCTTCGAGGCATAGTTGAAATGCGTGGTGGTGGTGGCGACGCCGATGGTCTTGCCGGCGAGATCTTCCTTGGTCACGCCCTTCAGCGTGCTGTCCTTGGGCACGGCGATCGCCGACGGCGTGTTGTAGTATTTGTTCGAGAAGTCGACCTTCTCCTTGCGCTCCGGCGTGATCGACATGGAGGCGACGATGGCGTCGAATTTGCCGGCCTGGAGGGCGGGAATGATGCCGTCCCAGTCCTGGGCGACGAAGGTGCACTTGACCTTCATCTCATCACAAAGCGCCTTGGCAATGTCGATGTCGAAGCCCACGAGTTGGCCGTCTGACGTCAAATTGTTGAATGGCGGGTAGGCGCCTTCGGTGCCGATCTTCAGGGTCTTTTCCTGGGCTTGGGCTACGCCGAGCGTCAGCAGCGCGGCCGATGCGGCAAGCGCGATACGCAGTGAAATACGCATGATGGTCCTCTCTTTATGATCCCGGCCGTCGTTCCGAACGGCTCTATGGGGCGGTGCTTTTGACCGCCCGCTGGCGCGATACTCCCACTCTTTCCAAGAAAAAAGCAACTGCAAAACCACAAAAATGGGCAAGGCTATTCTGCCGCTGCGTCAACGCTCAAGCAACGAGCCCCGTGGTGCGCTCGATGAAGTCGGCTATCGACTTTGCATCGTCGAGGTCGAACACCGGCAGGTGCTCGCCTTCAACCGCAAAATCGGCGGCGACGGCGACGATGTTGGGATCACCCGCCGAAAGCGGCGTGCGGTCCTTCGCTTCCAGCCGGCGGGTTTCGACCTTGCTGTGGGTTTCGCGCTTGTAGCCTTCGACCAGCACCAGATCGCAAGGCGCAAGCCGCGACAGAATAGCCTCCAGCGTCGGCTCATCCTCACCGCGCAACTCATGCATCAAAGCCCAGCGGTTTCCGGACACGATCGCCACTTCGGTGGCGCCGGCCTGCCGATGGCGGAAGCTGTCGGCGCCCGGCTTGTCGATGTCGAAGTCATGATGGGCGTGTTTCACCGTCGACACTTTCCAGCCGCGCCAGACAAGTTCGGTGACCAGTTTTTCGGTCAATGTCGTCTTGCCGGAGTTTTTCCAGCCGGTGATGCCGAAGACGCGTCTGTTCATGGTTTCATGCTCTGCAACAGACGCTTGGCCCGGACAAGGTCGTCAGGCTCGTTGATGTTGAAGAAAGGATCAATCGGGTGGCCTGCCGATTGCAGAATCGGGAATTCGACATCGACAAAACCGTTCCGGTCGATGAAAGCCGACACCCGCCTGTTGTCCTCGTCGACCAGAAAGTGCCGCAAGGCGTCGCGGCAGTCCATCGGCCAGAGCGCGAAGGTCGGGTGCCGCTTGCCGGCCGAGCAAGCGACGGCAATCGCAGCGGGGCGTTGATCCTTGGCGGCAGCCAGCCGTTCGACGAGATCCGGCGGCAGGAAGGGCGTGTCGCCGGCAGCGGTGACAATCGCCTTGCAAGCCGTGTTGGCAACAGCCCAGTCCAGGCCAGTCAGGATTCCGGCAAGCGGCCCGGCAAAGCCGGTCACCGTGTCGGCAAGCACCGACAGGCCAAAGCGCGAGAACCGTGCCGGGTCGCCATTGGCGCTGAGCGCCAGGGGGGCGATCTGTGGGCTGAGGCGCGAGACGACCTGGTCAAGCACGCAGCCGCTGCCAAGCGGCAACAGGCTCTTGTCGCCGCCGCCCATCCGTCTTGATTGGCCACCGGCCAGAATGATCCCCGCAATGTCTCGCTTCATGCCATGAAGCCTGTACGCCAGCCGCCGGAAATCACAAGAACCTTCAAGTGACCTGGCTAGATTCCGTCGGGCACCATGGTCGGTCCCGTGCTTTCGGCAACGATCTTTCGCCGGCCGACGATCCGCTCGCGGTAGAGCGCGTAGAGGCCGGAGCCGATGATGATCGTGGCGCCGACGATCATCGGCAGATCGGGAATATCGGCGAAGATGAATAGGCCAAGCAGGATCGACCAGATCAGGGCCGTGTAGCGGAACGGCGCGATGAAGGAGATGTCGCCCGCCCGCATCGCCATGATGATGAACTGGTAGCCGATCAGCACCAGCACCGCAGCCAATGCCAGCAGAGCCGTGCCATTACCCGTCATCGGTGTCCAGCCGCCCATCGGCGACAACAGCGCCGCACCGACAATTGTCATGGCCAGCGCGGTGGCGGTCGACACCAGCAATGTCGGAATGGCCTTGGGGATCCGCTTGGTGGCAAGATCGCGCACCGCACAACAGGCGACGCTGGCCAGCGCCGACAGCGAGTAGATGCTGAACCCTTCGAAACCAGGCCGCACGATGATCAGCACGCCGGCAAATCCGATGGCGATGGCCAGCCAGCGTCGCCATCCGACAGTCTCGCCGAAGACAAGTGCCGCCCCCATCGTCACCGCCAGCGGCAGCGCCTGCAGCACCGCCGAAACATTGGCGATCGGCAGATGGGCGAGGGCGACGAGAAAACTCACCGTGGCGCCGGCCTCGCCGAACACGCGCAAGGCCACCAAAGGCTGCAGCATCGAGCCTGGACGGGCGAGCGCGCCGCGCTGCCAGGCGAGCAAGCCGACGAAAAGCGAAGCGAAAGCGCCACGGATCAACATGACCTGCGCCATGTTCATCGACTGCGACGAGTATTTGGTGATGGCGTCGTTGAGGCAGAAGCCGGCCATCGCCACCACCATGAACAACGCGCCGCGAAGATTTGGAGACAGGGGCAAGACGACTACCGGTTCCGCTTCGCAGCAAGCCTGTAACAGCCGGAGATGAAACAGCAACAGCAAAGGGCTGGGCCACAGGGTTGTTTGTGGCCCAGAGACTCCCTGCAATGGCGGCAGAGCTTACTTCTTCGGCGTCAGCACCTCGGTGCCATTGCCTTCCTTGCCGGCGATCGTCCACAGGCCATGCAGCGAGCCGTCGTCCATCACCTTGTAGACGACAAGGCCGATATCCTTGTCCATGACATAGCCGGCGGAGAAGGCGTCATCGTTGCGCATGCAGATGCCATCGGAAGATGAGCCGCCCGTCTCCCAGTGGATCGTGCAGGTCGTTCCGCTGGTCAGCGCGATGGTTGCCTCGCCGCCATAGGGTGATCCATCGAAGTTGGTGCCGGCGACGGTATAGGTGCCGCCGATCGACTGGGCTGCCGCGGGCACGGCCGCGAGACCAAGCAATGCAAGAGAAAGAACGAGTTTGTGCATGATGTATATTCCCCCCAGTTGGATGAAAACCGTCCCAGAGCGAACGCTAGGCCGGAACGGGCGCACGGTAAATCAGGTGACCATCGCGGATACAGATTTGTTCGCCGTGTGGCCGAAAATGCTCATAGAGCCCCGAAACCTCACGGCCCCTTGAGACTGCCGGCGATGGCACCCACCAGCGGGTCGTATTTCGACTTCAGGGCCGGCGGGTAGTCGACCCACACCGTGCGGATGACACCATCTTTGCCGAACAGGCGCCGCTCGTAAAAGATCTTTCCATCCTTCAAGCCCGACAGCACCGCCCAGTCCTTTGCGGCCTTGCCGTAGGTGACCTTGTAGCCCGGTTCCTGGCTTGCCTTCTCCGCTGCGACAAAGCCTTTCGGCGTATCGTCGTCGACGTTGAGGATGCCCGAGCAGATCAGGCTGGCGCCATCGGCGCTCAGCCACACCTGTCCGTCGCCATTGTCCGGTTCAGGCTGGCGATCGGTGAAGACATCGTCGGGAAAGGTGCAGACGGTGCCGAAGCGCTCGTTCACATAGGTGAACGGCGCGGCAATTGCGGTGCTCGCCGCGAGCGCAGCGAAAAACGTCCCGATTGAAAAGAACCGCCGCATGTCTTGCCCCCAAGTCGATGACCGCACGGCAATTCTTGGGCAGATCGGCGGCAAGGTCAGCCGCCAGTGACGCTCATATGGCGCGATACCGATGGGCGGCTGGTGCGGCGGTCGATGATGAAGTCATGGCCTTTCGGCTTGCGGCCGATCGCTTCGTCTATTGCCGCGGCGACCAGCTCGTTGCCTTCGGAGGCTCGCAAGGGCGCGCGCAGGTCGGCGGCGTCCTCCTGGCCGAGGCACATGTAGAGCGTGCCGGTGCAGGTCAGCCGGACGCGGTTGCAGCTTTCGCAGAAATTATGTGTCATCGGCGTGATGAAACCGAGGCGCCCGCCGGTCTCGGCGACATGGACGTAACGGGCGGGGCCGCCGGTCTTGAAGGGAATGTCGGTCAGCGTGAACTGGCGTTCCAGCGACGCGCGCAGCAGCGACAGTGGCAGGTACTGGTCCGTGCGGTCGCCCTCGATCTCGCCCATCGGCATGGTTTCGATGACCGTCAGGTCCATGTCACGGCCATGCGCCCAGCGCATCATTTCAGGCAGCTCGGCGTCGTTGAAATCCTTCAGCGCCACCGCGTTGAGCTTGACCTTCAGCCCGGCCGCCTGGGCGGCATCGATGCCTTGCATGACCTTGTCGAGATGGCCCCAGCGCGTGATCTTGTGGAACTTGTCGGCATCGAGCGTATCGAGTGAGACGTTGATGCGCTTGACGCCGCGATCGGCGAGTTCGGCGGCAAAGCGCGACAGCTGCGAGCCGTTGGTGGTCAGCGTCAGTTCTTCCAGCGCGCCGCTGTCGAGATGCCGCGACAGCTGGCGCACCAGATGCATGATGTTCTTGCGAACCAGCGGCTCACCGCCGGTCAGCCGCAGCTTCCTGACACCCTTTTCGATGAAGACCGTGCAGAGTCGGTCGAGTTCTTCCAGCGACAGCAGGTCTTTCTTCGGCAGAAAGGCCATGTCCTCGGCCATGCAATAGGTGCAACGGAAATCGCAGCGGTCGGTGACCGACACTCTGAGGTAGCTGATCGTGCGGCCGAAAGGATCGATCATGTCCATGCTTCAAGCGCTTCCCGTGGCCGTGAACGGCGTCGTTGTATACCGCTATGTGATACGATACGGCCTGCCATTCAAGATAGCGCCTTTCGATCTTTGGTAACATTCCTGCGCCGACATCGCATGTCGGTCGGCTCAAAGAGCCTTTTCCCGTTTGGCGAAGCGGCGTAGGGAAGGGTGGACGACACGGGATCGAACATCATGACCGCCCCGAAAGAACTCCGGGTCTCAAAGGACCGCAAACTGCTGTCCGTCACCTTTCCCGATCATCAGCCGTTCGAACTGCCGGCGGAGTTGTTGCGGGTCGCCTCGCCATCGGCCGAAGTGCAAGGCCATTCGCCCGAACAGCGGGTGACGGTTCCCGGCAAGCGCAATGTGGCGATCCTGAAGATCGAGCCGGTCGGCAACTATGCTGTCCGCATCACCTTCGACGATTTCCACGACACCGGCATCTTCACCTGGAATTACCTGCACACGCTCGGCCACGAGAAGGATGCACGCTGGGACGCCTATCTGGCCGAGCTTGCGGAAAAGGGCTTGAGCCGGGACCGTTAGGGTAAGGAGATAGAGCATGATGTCGTCCGAAAACCGCTCACACTTTTCGGCATCATGCTCCCGACGCCGTCGTCAAAGCGTCATCGATGTGGAGTAGCGCCGGCAAAGGTTCGGAGGCGAAAACATGTCCGTCATCACCACGGTCGAGCAGCTCGAGGCGCTCTATGGCGTTCCAGGCGAGGCCTCCCTGGTCAAGGAACTCGACCACGTCATTCCAGAGTATGCCGCCTTCATCGAAGCCTCACCCTTCGTCGCGCTGGCAACCAGTGGCCCTGAGGGGCTGGACTGTTCGCCGCGCGGCGATCTCGCCGGCTTCGTGCGCATCCAAGATCCGAAAACGCTGATGATGCCGGATCGTCGCGGCAACAACCGCGCCGATTCGCTCAGAAACATCATCCGCGACCCTCGCGTCGGCCTGCTGTTCCTGGTGCCTGGCTCTGGCACGACGCTGCGCGTCAATGGCCGCGCTCATATCACCACGGATACAACGCTGTGCGCGTCATTCACGGTGGACGGCAAGGCGGCCCGTTCAGTGACCGTCGTCGACGTCGATTCGGTCTATTTCCAATGCGCCCGCGCCATTGTCCGTTCCGAACTCTGGAACCCGGCAAGGCACGTCGACCCGAAGTCGCTGCCGACGCCCGGACAGATCCTGGAAATCACCAGCCGCAAGAATATCGACGGCGAGACCTACGACAAGGAATGGCCGGAGCGGGCGAAGAAGACGATGTGGTAAGTCTGAGCTGAAGGGCCGTTACGCCTCCTTCAGCACCTCATAGATCTTGCGCATCTGCTCGCCGATCATGTCGCACTGTTCCGGCGTCGACTGGCTCATCGCCTTCTCGATCAGCGCCATATGCACTTTCAGCGCCTGCATCAGCAGCGCCTCGCCGGCCTCGGTGAGTGCAAGCCGCAAGATGCGCTTGTCCTTTTCATCGCCTTCGCGGCGCAGCAGCCCACGCGCCTCCAACTGCGGCAGCAGCATGGTGATGTTGGAGCGGCCGACAAGCAGCTTGCGGGCAAGGTCGTGCTGCGACATGCCGGGATGGCGGTAGAGGTTCATCAGAACGTCGAGCTGCGCCGGCTTCAGGTCGAGCGGCGCGAGCTTCACCGCCAGCGTGCGCTCCAGCACATGGCAGGCACGCGCCACCGCGACCCAGTTGCGAAAACGCGGGTTGTCCCAAGGTAGCTCTTGTTTATTGTTCATCTTTGAACTATTATGTTCATGCTTGAACGTATGGATGGATTCTCACTATGGCATCATTCGGGCTGAAGGTCATCCGGGGCGTGTTTGGTGCGGCCGAGCGTGTCGCGCCACGCCTGACCGGGCGCGCGGCGTTCGAATTGTTCTGCCGCACGCCGAGCGTCAAGGCGCTCAGCGATGGCGAACGCCGCGCCATCGACCGTGCTGCCGAGTTCATGACCGAGGCGCGTCATCACCGGCTGAAGACCGCGACCGGCTGCGTCATGGTGCACGAGTTCCGGCCGGAGTCGGGCAGGGCGGCCGCCGGCACGGTGCTGGTCGTCCATGGCTGGCGCTCGCGCACCGAATATATGCGCGCATTGATCGAAGGCTATCGCGCCGCCGGCTACAGGGTTGTTTCGCTTGACCTGCCAGGCCACGGCCAGTCGCAGGGCCGGCGGTTGAACATGGTCAATGCGGTGGATGCGGTGCGGGTTGCCGGCGAGTGGTTCGGTCCCTTCGTGGCGGCGGTCGGTCATTCCTTCGGCGGCGCCGTGGCCGCCAATGCCATCGCCGGCTCGGTCAAGAACATTCCGCCGCTGGCGGCCGGATGCCTGGTGCTGATTGCGGCGCCCAGTTCGCTGCCGGCAATCTTTGCCGACTTCAGCCGCATGCTCAATGTCGGCCCGCGCTCGCAAGCCGCCATGGCGGACCGGGTCGAACATCTTTCCGGCCGGCCGCTGCACGAATTCACCGGCGACCGCCAGCTTGCCCACGCGCCGGTGCCGACCCTGGTCATCCACGCACCGGACGACCGCGAGGTATCGGCCGATCATGCAAGGCGCTACGCCGGTGCCGGCGGCCATGTGCGGCTTTACTGGGCCGATGGGCTCGGCCACCGCCGTATCCTTGCGGACAAGGGTGTGGTCGAACGCGCGGTCGGCTTCGTGATGCATCGAGAGCCGTCGCTGCTGCATTGAGCGGCGGTCGACCTATTTCTTCTTCTCGCCTGGTTCGACCGGCAGTCCGGCCGCCTTCCAGGCGGTGTAACCGCCAAGGATGTGCTTGACCGGCGAAAGCCCCATGTCCTGCGCCGTCTTGGTGGCCAGGGCCGAGCGCCAGCCGCCGGCGCAGAAGAAGACGAAGCTCTTTCCCGAGGCGAAGAATGGCTTGTGGTAAGGGCTTTCAGGATCGATCCAGAATTCCAGCATGCCGCGGGTGACATGTTTGGCGCCGGGAATCCTGCCGTCGCGTTCGACCTCGCGAGGGTCGCGCAGATCGACGAAGATGGTGTCTTCATCGTCGAGCAGCCCGGCTGCTTCCTCCGGCGAAACCACCTCGATCTCGGCGTTGGCCTCGTCCAGCAGTTCGCGATAACCCTTTTTCACGCTCTCGTCCCTCCCGACCTTGTTGGCCCCAGTGTTGCTGGCAAGTCCGGATTTCGAGCACACCGGCCGGCGTTTGTCACGCCGCGTTGATACCGGCCATTGTCTTCCAGGCAGCCAAGGCCCCGGCCACGGTTGCCAGCAGGGCAACGTGCGATGCACCGTCGCGCGCCTGGATCGACATGCCGTGCTGAACCGTGGCGAAGAAGGTCGCGGCGGCGGCGCAGTCGAAATCCGCCGGCAGTTCGCCTTCGGCGACGCCGCGCTCTAGACGCTTCCGCAGGGCGCTGTGGTTTTCGGCGCGGCGGCGACGCAGATCGTCGCAGATGGCGCCGCGGCTCGAATCCTGATGCAGCGCGCCGAGCGCGATCAGGCAACCCTGCGGGCGATCGGTCTGCGCATAGGCTTTCGCCGTCAGGCACAGAAATTGTTCGATCGCCAGCCGCGCGGTCGGTGCTTCCTCAAGCGCCAGCCAGATGTCGGCCCCCTCGGTGCGCGAATAAAGCTCCGTCGCCTCGAGGAACAGCGCCTCCTTGCTGCCGAAGGCGGCATAGAGGCTGGGCGAGTTGATGCCCATGGCGGCGGTCAACTCGCTCATCGATGCGCCTTCGTAGCCACGGGCCCAAAAGACCTCCATCGCGCAGCGCAGCGCCGAGGTTCGATCGAAGGTGCGGGGGCGGCCTCGTTCCGACATGATGCTCTTTTCTGTGTTGATCGATACATAATTCAGTTGACGCCGGCGGGCAAGGCTGAGAGATATATATGTATCGATCATTACAAAAAGGAGAAATCGATGTCATCCAACCAACTGGGGGGCAAGGCCGCGCTCGTCACCGGCGGCAGTCGCGGCATCGGTGCTGCGATCGCGCGACGGCTCGCGGCCGACGGCGCCAGCGTCGCGCTGACTTATGTGCATGGCGAGGAGCAGGCCCGCTCTGTTGTCGCCGAGATAGAGGCCAAGGGTGGCCGCGCCATCGCGATCAAGGCCGACAACCGCGATGCCGTGGCCATAGACAAGGCCGTGGATGACGCCGTGACGGCGTTCGGCCAGCTCGACATCCTGGTCAACAGCGCCGGCATCTGGCGTGCCGCGCCGATCGATACGCTGTCGCTCGCCGATTTCGATGAAACCATGGAGGTTAATCTCAGAGCCCCGTTCATCGCCTCGAAGGCGGCGGCCGCGCATATGGGCGAGGGCGGCAGGATCATCTCGATCGGCAGCAATCTTGCCGAGCGGGTCACCGACACCAGTCTTGGCGCCTATTCAACCAGCAAGGCGGCGCTGGTCGGCCTGACCAAGGCGCTGGCGCGCGACCTCGGTCCACGCGGCATCACCGCCAATGTCGTTCATCCCGGCTCGACCGACACCGACATGAACCCGGCTAACGGCCCGCATGCCGAACACCAGCGCCAGAAGATGGCGACACCGCGCTTCGGCAAGGCCGAGGACATCGCCGGCATGGTCGCCTGGCTGGCAGGCCCGGAGGGCCGTTTCGTCACCGGCGCCGCGCTGACCATCGATGGCGGCGCCAACGCCTGATTGCAAGGCATTTCGCGGCTGGAGCGCAAACACCCGCTCCAGCCGTCACGATGTTGTGAAACCGTTCTGCAACAGGCGTTCCAAAATTTATGAAAGCTTAACGAAATCGGTATGAATCAGTATAGTCGCGCCGTACATCCGCCATGCGGTGAGCGGGACGATCTAGCGTGCGGAACGGGAACCGGTTGCGGCCGGAGCGGGTGATCCATGAAATTCCTCGGAAACAAAGCAACCGTGGTGCCGCTGATGGCGATCACGGCAACGCTCGCTTTCGGTGTGCCTCAGGCAGGCGCGCAGGGGCTCTTCGACATGCTTTTCGGCGGTGGCGTCAAGCGCCCGCCGCAAGGCGAGTTTCCGCCCCCGCCACCGAAACACAAGCCGAAGGCGCCGGCCAGTGGCGGCGGTGGCGGTGTGAGAATCAGCAGCCCGTCCTACTACACCTATAAGGCCGACCGGCTGGTTCGCGTCGACTTCTCGGCGTTGGCCGCGACACCAGAGCCGGCGGCACCGCAGGACGCGGCTTTCGTTCCGTCGGCCACGGGCGCCGCGTTTCGTGATGCGGTTGCCAGCTTGGGCGACTACGAACTCTTCGCCGAGCCCGACATCGCCAAGGCGCTGATCGCCTATTACTCGGCCAATCCGGATTTCATCTGGGTGACCGGAACCAGCCTCAACAGCCGTGCGCAGGACGCGGTGCGCGTCCTTGGCGAGGCTTCAAGCTATGGCCTCACGCCGGCCGACTATACGGTCGAAGTGCCCGCCGCCGGTACATCGACGGCCGACGCCAACGCGCAACTGAAAGAGCTCGTCCGGTTCGAGATGGCGCTGTCGGCACGCGTGCTGCGCTATGCCCATGACGCCCAGAACGGCCGTGTCGAGCCCAACCGCATGACCGGCTACTATGATTTTCCGGCCAAGCCGCTCGACTTGCAAGGCGTGCTGAAGACACTGGCGCATACCCAGGAAGTGCGCACCTATCTCGAGTCGCGGCATCCGCAGAATGCGGAATACCAGGCGCTGCGCGTCGAACTGGAATCGCTGCAGGCCAGTGCGGAAAACGAAATCGTCGTCGACCCCAAGCTGCTGCTGAAGCCGGGCGAAATCAGCCCCGAACTGCCGAAGCTGCTGACCCTGATCGCGCGCAATCTTGATGACGAGATGGGCGGCGCCTATGGCGAGGTCCTGTCGAGGCTGGCCACCAGCGAAGTCTATGACCCGCAACTGGTTCCAGTCGTCAAGGCCGTGCAGCAGAAGGCAGGCATGAAGGGCGACGGCGTCATCGGGCCGCGCACCGTTGCGTCGCTGGCCGGCACATCCAAGGCCGACAAGCTGCTGAAGGTGGAAGTGGCGCTGGAAGAGCTGCGCTGGCTGCCCTCCGATCTCGGGAGCCCGCGTGTCTTCATCAACCAGCCGGCGTTCACCGCTAGCTACATCGACAATGGCGAGGAGAAGCTGAAGACGCGTGTCGTCATAGGCCGGACCACCAATCAGACCGCTTTCTTCTTCAAGGAGATCAAGCAGGTCGATTTCCATCCCTATTGGGGCGTGCCGCAGTCGATCATCGTCAACGAGATGCTGCCCAGACTGCGCAACGATCCGGGCTATCTCGACCGGGCCGGCTATGAGGTGACCGATTCGCGCGGCAAGCGCATTCCTTCGTCGGCGGTCAACTGGGGCGCCTATGGCGCCAACATTCCTTACAGCGTGCGCCAGCAGCCGAGCGAGGCGAACGCGCTGGGCGAGCTGAAGATCCTGTTCCCCAACAAGCACGCGATCTACATGCACGACACGCCGCAGAAATCATTCTTCCAGCGTGATATGCGCGCGCTCAGCCATGGCTGCGTGCGGCTGCAGGACCCGCGCGGCATGGCGGCCGCGGTGCTCGGCACCTCGGTGGACGACATCGCCGAGAAGCTGAAGCACGGCCACGCGACCGAGAATGTGACACGCACGATCCCGGTCTATGTCGCCTATTTTACCGCCTGGCCCGACATGTCCGGCAAGGTCGAATATTTCGGCGACATCTACGACCGCGACTCACGGCTCAAGCAGGCCCTGGACGCCACGGAAGCGGTACGTTCGCCTTCGAGCTGATTAAAGCGCTTCGCGTCGACGCGCTTTAAAGTCTTTGGTTTGCGCGTGTCGTTGTCCCAAAACCGCTGCGCACTTTTGGGCGACACGCACTAGCGCTCCAACAGCGGCCGTTGAAAGCCGGCGTCTCGCCCGGCGATCAGCCAATAGATCAGCCCGGCGACAAGGCCGGCAGCGGCAATAATGCCGATGTCGGCCCAGCGTTCCGGATCCATATCCTCCGGCGCGCTTGGCCAGATCAGAGCGAAGCCGCCGACCGCGGCAGCGGCGCCGAAGACCATATGCAGCAGGAAGTTGCGCAACGAGAAGAACTCGGCGATCAGCGCGAAGATCAGCGTCTGCAGGGCGGTCACCACAATCGTCAGGAAATAGACGAACATGCCGAGCGGCGGCACCACCAGGACCGCGATCGGCGAAACGCCCATGACGTCGAAATAGTCGGGCGCGTTGGGCAAGGAACTGAGCGCGCCATAGATCGCCGCAACGGCGATCAGACCTGCCAGCACCGACACAAAGTAGCCGGCTAATATCATCAATATACGCTTCAGTATGTGCTTCGCAGTCGCCATGCCCATCCCCCAATGCGGCGTCTAGGCGACAGTCAGCCATCAAAGCGAGACTGACGCAAGGGGAGGTGCCCCTTGGCAAGTCGCGGGACACGAAGCGGGCTGGAGCGGCTCTCGTTTCATGGAAACGCAGAACCGCTGCAGCTCTTGTTTGAGGCAATTCCGGACGGAACCGTCTTACACTTTTCCTGGACGTCCTTTAAACCCGTCGTCTGTGGGGACCCCTATTTTGGCTCGGCCGTCACGGGATCGTAGGTGATCTCGACCTTCGCCTTGTCCGACGTGTAGTAGGTGACGGTGTAGGCGCCACTATCCCAGTCGACCTCTTTCACATAGCGAAAGCCGTCGCGTCGCTCGACCTTGGCGATGATCTCCGACAATTTCTTGGCATTGGGCGGCGGCAACGGAGCATCGTCCGCGGCCAAAGCCGGCCCACCGGCGAGAAGAACGGCGACGCTGGTCGCCAGCAGAAATCTGGACATGGCTTTCCCTCAAGGTTTTGTCGGACAGAAACTCGCAGGCGTGCCGGTTTGTTCCGCAGCTGGAATGCATGACCCCGACGATGTCCCCAACTGATGTGGAGCGCATCACGCTTGCTACCTGCTCGAGGGGCCGCCCGCTTAACTTACGCGGCGCGTCGTTGAGCGGGGTGGAGACCTGAACGGGTTCTACGAGGGTCGACGGCGGTCACGATGCCGTGGTGGTGATCGCAATAGACGCGGTCCGTCGAGGTTGGCCCGGCACAAAAACGATAGCCGCCGGGTACTGACCGGTCTTCGCTCACCGGGAAGCGGCACTGATAGAGGCCTAGCTGAATGAGGGGGACGTCTCTCGAAGTTAGTCTGATATTTTCACGCATGGTTTTTCAGGTTCCTGGTTCATGGCCATTGCCGGCTGACGGCCGCTGTGCGGCCGCGTCAGGGCGAGCTTCTCTCGTCTTGGAGGGCTGTGGATCACAATATGGTGTTGGTCGCAGCGTCAATGAAGCCCGAGGCCCTGCTTTCGGAAGCCAATTGTTGCGACTTAAGGCCACACATACCGTTGGGGTGGGGGTGGCTTGTGGGGCCCCCCAACGCGCTGTGCACTTTTCGGGAGCGAAACCATTTTGTCAGCAGACAGCGTGGTCGCGTCCCAGAGCATCTCTCCGAACCGTTGCGCCGGTGCTATGATGTGCCTGCATGATCAGACAGCAGGGATACGAGGCATGCCCGAAGTCACCCGCCGTACACTTCTTGCGTTCACCGCCGCCGTAGCCTCGGTCGTTGAACCGACGTTTGCTGAGGCGGAAGGTGCCTCACCCGAATTGCGGGCGCTGATCGGAGCCCATGAAGCCACCTATGTCGGGCTTCACAGGGTTGTTCATCAAGCGGGCAGCAGCAGCCACGAACGCAAGAGGGCAGACCGGATTGAACAGGAAGCATTGCTGGCCATCTGCTCCTATCCCGCGATCAGCCGAGGCGACCGACGGGCCAAGGCCGATTACCTGTTGACCGTTGAGGCTCGGGGTGAACTCGACCTGGAAGAGCACATGCAGGCCATCCTGCACTCGATGAAGCGCTGATCGCGGCTCGACCGGCGCAGAGCTTGGACCCATCAACAGGAGTTCATGCGCGGACTCCAGGCTATCTCGCCACCTTCCATTACTGCGACTACGCATCAGTGGCTAACGTGCGAAGCGGTCAGCGACCTGGCGGGCAAATGGGAGGTGAGGCTCGATGAAGCCCCATCCCGTGTGCAGCAAGCCAGGGCGCTGGAACCGGAACGCTACACGGTCTGTTGCGCCGACGACCGTATCGAGGTTTCGTTCTGGGATCTCGAGCAGATGACGGTGCGGCGCGGCTCCAACGTCTGCCAGTTCCAGAGCTACGGTTCTTGCTTTCTTACCGCTGCGGGATGGGCAGCAGATTAGCCTTCCGCGCTGCAAAAACGAGCACTCACACGGTCAAAAAAGGTATATGAAAGGCTTTTCGTTCATAATTCAGTTCGCGAAAAGCGATTCTCAGGCTGGCGGCTTTGGATTTAATTTCTACCACTCTTGCCGGATCAGCCGCGCGATCTTTGACGTCAAAATTGTCGCCTGTTGCAGCCTGACGAAAATTAAGAAAAGCGCTATCAATCCTCATCTTCGAATTATGGACGCGCGAGGTCACAAAATTCGCAAAAACGTTGATGTCGTGCAAAGAGCTAATTGTGCTGTCGACTTCTGGAGATAGCGGATCACCGGGTTGCATCCATACGGAAGACGCCTTGGAAACGCACTCTGCGGTCATCTGTTCAAGTTCGGCTAGGGTGGCATCTATCATCTGCGTGTTGGCGGTAAAGCGCTGTTGAATCGCCAGCCCAGCGAGGCCGACTAACCCCGACGCGATGCCACCAAGCACCGAGATGAAAAAGGTCTCAGCGCCGTCCGCCATCGCTTGCTTTGCTGACGTGAAAATTGATGTCAGAAATGTATATGGAAAAGTCGGGTGACGCTCTGAGTGTTATGCGTCGCTGAAATTCTTCCCGCGACCACTTCATCTCCCGTACCAACCCGCCGAATGCCTCCTCTAAAAAGGAGGACGGGTAGCCACGCGTACCGTCCATCTCTATTGTGAGATGATCGTTCTCGGCCAAGGCCGGAATGAGAACTTCCTCTCTAAATTTCTGCCCAGAAGCGGGCCCATCGGTGTAATATCTGCCACCAGGCGTTCTGGAGAATTCATTGAGAATGTTGATCGTCCGCACACGGTTCCTCTGCGCAACGGTCATTTCGAGATACTCCACTCAATCAGCGTGCCGCCCAAGGCGACCCTATGGTTCGTGGCCGTGATAACACCGCGCACGCTATCATATATCGCTTCGCCAGTCCCGCTGATAATTCTCAGGTAGCCGCGATGATGGTCTAAAATCCTCATCATTGTGGGTAGGCCGTTACCGCGACCTTGCAATGTCGTTCTCGTCCGCCCGTATTCCATCGCTGCCTGAATCATTTGAGCATCGTCTGTCGTTCCGCCAATTGCCGCCAGCGCCCCACGAATGCCTTCCCATATCGTCGCTCGTGGCAAGGTGCGTGGAATGCCGACGCCCATGTCATACACCGCTGCCGTCAGCGATTTCGAAGCGCGGTCGTATGAGCCAGACATAAACCAAGTCCCAGGCGCAACGCCAAACCATTCGTCCGGTTCCAAATAGGCGTGTTGCTTCGAGTTTTTCAGGGCCTCAATGAGCCCGTCGTAGATGAAATTGTCAGCGTTTATCGGGCCCGAAATTTCGGCCAGATGCTCTAACAGGTCGTCACATTTGGCGCCGATAACGTCTGTGTCGCTGCGGTACTTCAGGATTTGAACTGGATGGCTGGCCGGGAGGTCGACAGGTGCGGGTCTGTCAGGCGTATCCAGAAAATCGAACAGTCCAAGACTGCGGAACAAATAAGCAATTTCAGGTCGCCAAAGCCTATCGCGCACAATTTTAAGCCTTCGTCCAACAAACTGCTGCCAGCGATACAACTCCGCCGCCAGAACGAGCGATGCCCCTGGCGACGCATGCTGGAAAGCCTCGAAATCAACGCCTCTGGGAAGTTCAGACGGGATTTTGTCACGGTAAATCTGAAAGCGAAGGTGAGCAAAAAATGAAGCTACTTCTTCGTAGTTTTCTCGAAGCGAAAAATTTGCAGGAGGCTGAATGTAAAGATATGATTTACGTCGACTCCCTCTTTTGATCTTCATTTCAGGCGGAGCAACGTCAGCGGGAGGCTGTGGCAGCCTCGGCTTGGCGTCATAAGTCTTTCCAACAACTGGGGTAGGAACATGAAAGTGGCGAGCCTGTTGGCGCCTCCTTTCATTGGCTGCTCTCAAATAATGCCAGTTCTTCCATGCAAGATTGGGCCTTTTCACTCAACGGCACCTCCCGATGCAGCGTTGGGGGCAGATAGTCGTCCAAGTCAAGCCCTCGCTACGCAGCCCGCGGCTGGCAAGTCGTGGACGGCAGTACAATACTAGAGACCTCGAGGACGAGGAAGGCGCGTTTCAATTCCGGGTGGATCGAGGTGCGCGTGTTAGGCCGCGAACGGCTCGGGAACAGATTCCCCGGATTTTCCCGAATGCCGGGCCGAGTTCCGCTTGCGTTCGTCGGGTGATGCCGAGCAGCTTTATGCAATTTCGTTCGCGAAGTTTACGCGAAAACGGCGCAAAACATGGCCTTATTGTGCATTGGGAATGGTGGGCGATGCAGGGATTGAACCTGCGACCCCACCCGTGTGAAGGGTGTGCTCTCCCGCTGAGCTAATCGCCCGCTCGTTGCCCAAAGGCCAAGCGAGCCGCGATATAAGGGAGGCAGGTGCGGGAAGTCAAGGCGGTGTCGGGCGTTCTGACAAGGTCGATTTATGGCCCCCTCGGGCCTGTCTCCGACAAGACGCCCGTCGCTTCCCCAGGGCAATCGCATATGGATTCTTGCGAAGAAGGACCCCCGCCCTAACCCTCCCCACAAGGGGGAGAGAAGCTGCCGCGTGCTCTTCATCTTTGCGGTCAAAACGTCGGCAATTTTGCTGAGATCAGCGCCGACGGGATCTCCCTCCCCCTTGTGGGGAGGGGTTAGGGGTGGGGGTATTTGTAGGGCGCACGCCTTTGCCCTTTGCGATTGCCTTGGCCGCTTCCCCCTCACTGTCCCGCAGCGGCGATCAGCCTCTGCGCCAGATCGAGCGTCAGCGCGTCGAAATGCGAGATCACCGCCGAAGGTTCGAACTCGCGCACATGGCGGTCGGTGTAGCCGAAATCGACCGCCACCACCGGAATGCCGGCGGCCTTGGCGGTGTCGATGTCGGTTTGCGAATCGCCGACCATCAGCGCGCGATGCGCGTCGCCGCCGGCCAGCTTGATGGTCTCGGTCAGATGGCGCGGATCGGGCTTGCGGAAGGCGAACGTGTCCTGCCCGGCGATGGCCGCGAAATGCCTGGTCAGGCCGAGCGCCTCGATCAGCGCCAGCGAGTTGGCTTCGTATTTGTTGGTGCAGATGGCCAGGAGATAGCCGGCCTCCTCGAAGCGCGCGATCGCCTCGACGACACCGGGGTAGGGGCGCGATTTGCCGGGGATGTTGATTGTGTAGTGGTCGAGGAACAGTTTCAGCAGCCGGTCGTGCTCCGCGACATCGAGCGATCGCTGCTGGGCCGCATGCGCCCGCTCGATCATCACCCGGCCGCCGTGACCGACAAAGCGCCTGAAACCGGCCTCGTCGACCGCCGCGAGCGCGCTGGCGGCAAGGCTGTGGTTCAAGCTGTCGAGCAGGTCCGGCGCTGTATCGATCAGCGTACCGTCGAGGTCGAACACGATGATCGGTCGGGTCATGGTCTGTCCTGCGCAGATTTGTATAAGGGGGAGGCGATAAAGGCTGCGACGCGTCAAGGCAAGCGGGCTGGGGCAAGCCGGCCTGGCAAAGCTCGCTCAGGCAGGTCCAAGAGCCGGGCATTTCGCGGCGAACTTCCAGACATGAAAAACCCGCCAAGGCGGCGGGTCGTTGGCGCAAATCAGCACCATGGGAAAATATGTAGCATAGCTGCCGCCACCGGATCAAGAAAAAATTCCTATCGGAGCTGTAGGGCATCGCTCTCTGTCCGCGCGTGCACAACATGCCACGCGCCAACGGCAGCAGGCCGCCGCCAAAGGCTTTGACCAGACCGGCAAAGATGCTAGGAGCCCAAAACGTCAGGTTTCGGGGCAGCAAACGGCATGGATGCAAGGCAATTGAAGGTCGAAGCCGCACGCGCGGCGCTCGCCCATGTCACGGACGGCATGCGGCTCGGCATCGGCACCGGCACCACGGCCGAAGAGTTCGTGCGGCTGCTTGCCGAAAAGGTCGCCACCGGCATGACCATCGTCGGCGTGCCGACCTCGGAGCGCACGGCGTTGCTCTGCCGTGAGCTCGGCGTGCCATTGTCGACGCTGGAGGAAACACCCGAGCTCGATCTCACCATCGACGGCGCCGACGAAGTCGACCCGGAGCTGACCCTGATCAAGGGCGGCGGCGGCGCGCTGCTGCGTGAGAAGATCGTCGCCGCGGCGTCCCGGCGCATGATCGTCATTGCCGACCGCTCGAAGATGGTCGAGACGCTCGGCCGTTTTCCGCTGCCGATCGAAGTCAACCAGTTCGGCCTGCGCGCGACCGAAATCGCGATTGCTGCCGCGGCTGAAAAGCTCGGTCTTTCCGGTCCGGTCATATTGAGGATGACGGGGGGCCAGGCTTTTGTTACAGACGGCGGCCATTTTATCCTCGATGCATCTTTTGGCCGCATTCCGGATACAAGAGCGCTTTCGAATGCTCTGCACGCCATTCCGGGCGTGGTCGAGCATGGTCTTTTCATCGGGCTGGCTTCAGCGGCCATCATCGCCGGCGGCGACGGTATCCAAACCGTCCATGCCGCCCGAAAACCAGGGAGTTCTACCGATCATGATGTTGCATAACCGGGTTCGCAGCCTTTGCGCCATTCTGGCGGCCTCGGCCGTTCTTGCCTTCTCTTCGCCGGCATTTTCGCAGGATGTCACGGAATCGCACCTGAAGGCCGCCCGCGCGGCGGTCGCGGCGATCCACGCGACCGACCCGTTCGACAACATCCTGCCGCAGGCGGCCGCCGCGCTAGAGTCGCAGCTTATCCAGAAGAACCCGGACATGCAGGAACTGATCGGCAAGACGATCGCCGAGAAGGCACTGGCGCTTGCCTCGCGCCGCGCCGACCTCGAGAAGGAAGCAGCACTCGCCTACGCAAAAGTGTTCTCCGAAAAGGAACTGACCGATATCGCCGCCTTCTACAATTCCGATTCGGGCAAGAAGCTGCTCGATAGCGGCCCAACGGTGACCCGCGACCTGGTCAAGGCAGCCGACATCTGGCAAAACGGCGTCGGCCGCGATCTCGCCCAGCAGGTTGGCGAAACGCTGGCCGCTGCGGCCAAAGCCAAGGCGCAGGCAGCACCAGCCGCGCCTGCTGACGGAGCCGCTCCGGCGGATGGCGCAGCACCCGCCGATGGTGCGGCCCCCGCGGACAACAACTGATCCTGCATTTCAAAACGGCCTAGAGCCCCACCCCGATGGAATCGGGATGGGGCTCTAGCTCTTTATTTGAGCATGATCTCTGGACAAACGGTTTCCGTTTGTCCGAGAAAACCGGATTCCACTTTTCGGGATCATGCTATAGCGGCCATCTGCGAAAGCCCGGCTTGTCCGGGCTTTTCTTTTGATGCCTGGCAGCCTACCTGTCTCTCACATTTCTGAAGCTTGAGGGAGCCGCGTCATGGCCGGTCACGACTACGATCTTTTCGTCATCGGCGGCGGCTCGGGCGGGGTGCGCGCGGCGCGCGTGGCGGCCGCGCTCGGCAAGCGTGTCGGCATCGCCGAGGAATACCGATATGGCGGCACCTGCGTCATCCGCGGCTGCGTGCCGAAAAAACTCTATGTCTATGCCTCGCAATTTCCCGAGCATTTCGCCGACGCCGCCGGCTATGGCTGGACGGTGCCGGAAGCCAGTTTCGACTGGGGGACGCTGGTTGCCAACAAGGATCGCGAGATCAGCCGGCTGGAGGCGATCTACAAGAGGAACGTCGAGGGCGCCGGCGGCGAGACCTTTCACTCGCGCGCCATGATCGTCGATCCGCATGTGGTGCATCTTCTAGGCGAAGATCGCACCGTCACCGCCGACCAGATCCTGATCGCCACCGGTGGTCGCCCGGCGCCGCATCCGGCGCTGCCCGGTCACGAACATTGCATCTTTTCCAACGAGGCTTTCGACCTCAAGGAACTGCCCAAGGCGATCATGATCGAAGGCGGCGGCTACATCGCCGTTGAGTTCGCCAACATCTTCCACGGTCTCGGCGTCGACACCACGCTGGTCTATCGCGGCAAGGAGATACTCAGCCGGTTCGACATGGACCTGCGGCGCATGCTGCACGAGACGATGGAGAAGAAGGGGATAAAGATCCTCTGCCATTCCGTGTCCGAATCAGTGCGCAAGCGGCCGGACGGCCGGCTCGACGCACTTCTCAGCAGCGGCAAGGTGCTGACGGTCGACCAGCTGATGCTGGCCATCGGCCGCATTCCCAACACCGAGAATATGGGCCTGGAGGGCATCGGCCTGGAGATGACCAAGACCGGTGCGATCGCCGTCGACCAATACTCCCGCACCAACATCGACAACATCTGGGCGATCGGCGACGTCACCAACCGCGTGCAGTTGACGCCGGTGGCGATCCACGAGGCGATGTGCTTCATCGAGACCGCCTTCAAGGGAAATCCGACCGCGCCAGACCATGAGACGATCGCCACCGCCGTGTTTTCACAGCCGGAGATCGGCACCGTCGGCCTGTCGGAGGATGATGCCGTAAAACGCTTCGCCGACATCGAAATCTACCGCGCGACATTCCGGCCGATGCGGCACACGCTGTCCGGGCGCGACGAGAAGATGCTGATGAAGCTGGTCGTCGATGGAGCGTCGAAGAAAGTGCTTGGCGCCCACATACTGGGGCCGGACGCCGGCGAGATGGCGCAGCTTCTCGCCATTCCGCTGAAAGCCGGCCTGAGCAAGGATGATTTCGACCGCACGATGGCGGTGCATCCGACAGCGGCGGAAGAACTGGTCACCATGTACAAGCCGACCTATCGCGTGAAGGACGGCGAGCGGGTGGATTGAACTCCGCCGCGGCAAGGCCATTTGCACTCCGGAGCTGCTACAGCAGCGTTCCGCGCAGGATCACCAGCGCCACCGAGAAATAGATCACCAACCCGGTGACATCGACCAGCGTGGCGACGAATGGGGCCGATGCGCTGGCTGGATCGAAGCCGATGCGTTTCAAGGCGAACGGCAGCATCGACCCCGACAGCGAACCGAAGGTGACGATACCGACCAGTGCCGCACCGACCGTCGTGGCGATCAGCGGCCAGTGCGGGCCATAGTCGTAGAACCCCATATATTGCCAGAGCGCGACGCGGCAGATGCCGACCACGCCGAGCATTGCGCCGAGCACGAGGCCGGTCGGCAGCTCACGCAGCGCCACCCGCCACCAGTCGCCAAGACCGATCTCGCGCAGCGCCATCGCCCGGATGACGAGCGACGTCGCCTGCGAGCCGGAATTGCCGCCCGAGCTCATGATCAGCGGGATGAACAGCGTCAGCACGATCGCCTTCTCCAGCTCGCCCTCATAGCTTTGCATGGCGTTGGCCGTCAGCATCTCTGAGATGAACAGCGCGCACAGCCAGCCGCCGCGCTTCTTGATCATGGCGAGAAAGCTCATCTTCATGTACGGCTCGTCGAGGGCCTCCATGCCGCCGAAGCGGTGCACGTCCTCGGTCGTCTCCTCGATCATCGTGTCGACGATGTCGTCGATGGTGACGATGCCGAGGATCTTACCGTGGTCGACGACCGGGACGGCAAGCAGATCGTATTTGGAGATCGTCTGTGCCAGGGTTTCGCGATCGGTCAGCGGGCTGACCGTCACCGGGACGCGGTCCGGCGCCACCGTCATGATCGAGTCATCAGGATCACCGGTGATCAACCGGCGCAGGCCGGTCGAGCGCACAAGCAGGTGCGTTTCCGGATCGACGAGATAGATCGCGTAGACGGTTTCGCGCGTCCGCTCGACCTTGCGGATGTAGTCGAGCGTGCGGCCGACGGTCCAGTCCGAGGGCACGCTGACGAACTCTGTCGTCATGATCGAAGCGGCACTGCCTTCGGGATAGCCGAGAATGGAAAGCAGTGTTGCGCGCAGCGGCGGCGCAAGCCCGCCGAGCAGCTCGGAACGGGCCGGCTCGTCGAGCTCGCGCAGGATGTCGGCGGCGCGGTCGACCGACATGGCGGTGAGCAGCTTGCCCGCCTTGGCGCGCGGCAGCGCCTCCATGAGTTCGGACGCGCCGTCAAGTTCAGGCTGATCGAAGATCTCGACCAGCCGCTCGAACGTCACTTCACAAAGCAGTTCCGTCGCGCTTTCGCGCGGCTCCCTGTTCAGGGCCTCGACAATGTCGGCGACGTGATCGTTGGCTAGGATACGGGCGATCGCGACGGCTTCGTCGCTCGCGACGGCGGTAAATTCGTTCATGGTTCACTCCTTGCCATCCGGCAGGACATGAACCATGAGAGGTCACGTCTAGGCGGACGGCGGTTGCGTTCGACTGTGACTGTCGCCAGGCATGGCGCGGTGACCTTTCCGTTTGCGGGTTCCTAGTTTGACTGTCTGCAAGCGGGCGCAACATAGGAGCGCGCCTTGCCGTGTCAATCGCGGGGAGGGAGGGAAATGCCGGCGAGTGGCACAGATCGCGCGACTGTGATCGCAGGCCGCCGCATGACACGGCCGGCTCGGGTCGAAGCGTCTTATTTCTGCTTTAGCCGACGCGAGAAACGCAGCCACTTGTCCTCGACCGGCCTTGGCTGCGCGAGAATGGTGGTGAGCTCGACAGGCAGGGTCGGAACCAGCGGCTTCTTGGTGGCGACGCCGTCGGCGATAGCGACGATGCTGTGATAGAATTCGCTGCCGGTCATCGATCGCGGCGCCACCGCCTCGTGCATGACGCTGATCACCGTGACATCGGGGCAGTTGTCCTTGATGGCCTGGTGGAAAGCAATTTTACCATCGGGGTCGAGCGCGCCGGTTGCCTCGTCGAGGAACAGCAGTCCCGGCTGCTGCAACACGATACGGGCCACCACCAGCTTCTGTTTCTGGCCGCCCGACAGGACCTGATCCCAGCTTTTGCCTTCGCGGTTTTCGTCGGCCATGTGCTCGATAAAGTCGCCCAGGCCGGCCTTGTGCAGCGCGGACGCGACCTGCGCGTCGCCATGGTCGTGCTCGGAGCCGGGCAGGCAGACCAGCTGTTTCAGCGACACCGGCTGCAGCTTGACCTCCTGGGCGGCATAGAAACTCTTGACGCCTTCGGGGAAAACAATGGTGCCGCGGCCATAGGGCCACAGGCCGTTGATCGCCTTGATCAGCGAAGTCTTGCCGCAACCGGACTCGCCTTTCAGGAAGGTCCATTCGCCGCGCCGGAAGCGCAAATTGGCGGCACTGAGGAACGGCGTGGCATCCTCGCCCTGATGCGCCAGTTCGAGCTTCTGGATGGTCAGACCGAAAACCGGGTTCTGGTTGGTATAGTGGAAGTCGGAGCAGCCGGTCTGGCTGTAGAATTCCTGCGGATGCTGGACATTCTCGATCGCGTTGGCCAGCTCGGTGACACGCTGGCTGTTGGCACGCAGCGTGGCGATGGCGGGCATGACGTGGATGAACCACGAACACTGGCCGATCAGAGAATTGACCAGTTCGGAGCCGGTTATGTAGCCCTTGAGATCGAGGCCGTTGTGGATGAACGGCACCAGGCCTGGTCCGTAGGCGACAATGCGGGCGCCGATGAAATTGTAGATCAGCTCGAACGACATGTAGACGGTGTTGACGATGTTCAGCCGCGTCCAGGTGCCGTCGATGTCGACATAGAGCCGGCCGTGCATGGTCTTCTGGACGCCTTCCCCCTGAGACGCCGCGACATGGAAGCTGCGGCGCAGAAACGTGGTCAGTTCGCCGCGATAGCTGCCTTCGGCCTGCTGCATCCTGACGTTGAGGCGCTCGAGCAGGCTGCCGAGCTTGACCGCGATCCACGTGTTCAGCGGCACGTAGGTGGCGACGGCCAGGAAGGCGAGGACAGCGCTGCCATAGCTGCCGAGGAACTCCAGCCCCTTCACCTCGACGGAGTTTTCGAGCAGCTTCTGGCCGACGAAATAGAGCGAAGTGGCGACGGCCAGCACGCCCATGGCGAGCCCGATGGCGCCGCCGGTCATGTCCTTGATGGATTCCTGGATGCGCTGGTCGATGTTGTCGGGGGCCGGCGCGCCGCTGCCGGTCGACGTATGCTGGGCATGGAAATGCGTATGGTTGCCATCCAGCAACGCTTCGTTGAAGCGGCTGTCCAGCCAGCCGCGCCATTTGCGGTGCAATGTCGCCGAGACAAGGTTGCGGATGCCGGTGAAGCCGGCGTCCTTGAGCACGACCAGCAGCACGAGGATGCCGGCATTGACCAATAGCGAGCGAAGCGGCGTGGTGTTGGCGGCGTCATGGAAGAAGGCGATCGAGTTGACCAGTTCGCCGGAGGCCTCGGCGAACCAGACACCGGCCTTGCTGGAAAGCGCCGTGAGCAGCGCGATCACCAGCGTCAGTGTCCAGGCTTCCTTCCAGCGGTCCGAGACCCAGTAAGCCCGCATCAGGCCCCAGAAGCTGCGCATCGACGATACCGGCGTCTGATGCGATCGCCCTGCGGCATCGCGAGGTGTTTTTTCCGGTACTGACTCTTGCGATGGTCTACCGACCCGAATCACGATCCCGCCCAAACCTTTTTTCTTTTGTTACGGATGGTAACACCAATTGATCATTTTCCATTAATTTTTGAAGCTGGCCGAACGGATTACACCCAACGGCCGTTGCCAAGAGGCAACAGATGACACGCTGAAATAGGGCGGCAACAGCCGGCAAAAATCAGGATATCGTTATTGATTTCAAGCGCTTGACCTGCGGTGGCATGCCGTCGAAGAAGCTTCCCTAAGGGAAGGTTTTCACACGGTTTCGTGTACTCGAAATCGTACGGACCGCGCGATTTTCTCAAAGCGGGCTGGCCCGCACATCGGAAAATTTGCCGTTCGTGACCTCGCCGGGTTTGCCGCTATCGTCATTGCCGGAGGCAGGAAGTGACCGGAAAATCGTCTGAGCGGCGCGTTTCGTCTTGTCGGGTCAGCTCAGGAACTGCGTTTGACAATTCATCCGTTCGGGATTGAACCTTGCCAGCATTGTCGACACCCATGCATGTCCGGTTCTCCAACAAGGAAGTTCCCAATGCTTGCACGCGCGGCCGCAGTCCTGTCCCTCATCGCCTGGCTGCCCCTCTTTGTCTCGGTACCTTTGGCCCATTCCGCCGAGCAGAGCATCCCGGCTAGCGCCGAAGGCCAGATCGAGTTCAACACGCCGTCCGGCAACATCGGCTGCATCTACACGGCAAAAGGTGGCACCAGCACCTATGAGCCGCAGGACGGCGGCCCGGAATTGAGTTGCTCGCGCGTCGAACCGAGCTACGTCACCATCATCCTCGGCCCGAAGGGGCCGGCGACACTGATCAAGAACCCAGGCGAGCAAGGCTGCTGCAGCGATGTCGACAAGCTTGGCTACGGGAACAGCTGGAGCGCAGGGCCGTTCTCGTGCCAGTCGTCAACCAAGGGACTGACCTGCACGGCCACAAACGGCCATGGATTTTTTATCAGCAAGGCCAAGGTGACGGTGAAGTAACGCTTGCTGTTGTCGCGGAGAGGGTGCCGGCCTCAGCCGACCTTTTCCAATTCGCCGCGCGCCTTGGCAGCCGCCACCTGGCGAATGGCATCGGCCAGTGTATCGGCATCCTGCGCGCCCATGACCGCGTATTTACCTTCGAGCAGGAAGCACGGCACGCCTGTTATGCCCATGCGCGACGCGGTGGCGATCTCGGTGCGAACCGCCTCGACATCGGCGTCGGTCGGCAAAAGCGTGGCGGCCACGGATGCGTCCATGCCGGCCTCGCGCGCGGCTTCAACCAGCACGGCATGGTCGCCGATGTTGGCGCCTTCCTCGAAATTCAGCTGGAACAGGCGGCGCACAAGCCTGTTCTGCACGGCTTCGCCGGCAGCACCAGCCCAGCGGATCAGGCGATGCGCATCGAGCGTGTTCGGCGCCACCTTGATGGCGTCGAAGGCGAAGGGGATGCCTTCGGCTTCGCCCAACGGCTCGATGCGGGCATGAATCTCGCGGATGCGCTCGTCGCTGCCGAACTTGGCCAGCATGTAGTCGTGGCGATCCTTGCCTTGCGGCGGAATGGTCGGATCGAGCTGGAATGGCCGCCAACGGACATGCACCTCGGTCCCTTCGACAGCGGCGATCGCTCTGTCGAGCCGCTTCTGACCGATGAAGCACCATGGGCAGACCACATCGGACACCACATCGACGGTGATGGCGTTCAGCTCGCTCATCTCGATCTCCTGACTCTTCAGTTCGGCTTGCGCCACCAGGTCGGCAGTTGATACCCAAATATGGGCGTCTTTTGCGGATGTTCCAGATAGTTCCAGTAGGCAATCCATTGCTGCGTGTTGTGCTGCATCGGCACCATGTAGTTGCCGGAGATCAGCAGCCGGTCGAGAACGCGGACGGCGGCGACATAATCCTCCTTCGAGCGGGCGCGCAGCATCGCTTCGATTGCCGCATCCACCGCGGGATCGGCGACGCCGGCAAGGTTGAACGAGCCTTCCGTCCTCGCCGCGGCCGAACTCCATCGCCCGGTCTGCTCGATGCCGGGCGACAGCGAATTGTTGAAGCCGCTCGATCCGACCAGGACCTCGAAATCGAAGCGCTGCTTGCGCGACTGGATCTGATCGCCGTCGAGGCTGCGAATGGTGACGTCGATGCCGATCTTCTCCAGCGTGCGCTGGTAGATGCCGGCAAGACGCTCCTCGTCCTGGGAGGCGGTCAGTATCTCGAAGCCGAAAGGTTTGCCGTCGGCATCGAGCATCGTCCCATCCTGCACGTGGTAGCCGACGCTCTTCAGCAAGTCGAAGGCTGCCTTCAGTATCCGGCGGTCCTGGCCGGATCCGTCAGTCACCGGTGGCCGGTACGTGCCGTCCATGACATCGGCCGGCACGCGGCCGGGGTAGGGCGCCAGAAGTGCTTTCTCCCTGTCGTCGGCCGGATGACCGATCGCGGAAAGCTCGGAATTCTGCCAGTAACTCATCGTGCGGGTGTATTTGCCGCCAAACAGGTTCTTGTTGGCCCATTCGAAGTCGTAGAGCATGCCGAGAGCGCGCCGCACGACCGGGTTGGCGAACTTCTGCAGCCTTGTGTTGAACAGGAAGCCGGTCACCACGGGCGGAATGCCGGTGTCGAAGGTTTCGGCGACCACGTCGCCCTTGTGGAAGGCCGGAAAATCGAGATCGCGCTCGCGCTTGACCGGATCGCTGTCGTCGTCGATGGCACAAAGGCCTTTCTTGAACGCTTCGAGCTTGGCGTTGGCGTTGAGGAAATACTCGATGGTGATCTGGTCGTAATTGTCGAAACCGCGCTTGGCGGGGACATCCTTGCCCCAGTAATCTGCGTTGCGCTTGAAGACGATGCGCTGGCCGGGCTGTACCTGCGCGATCGTATAGGGACCACTGCCGATCACCGGCTTAAGCGTCGTCTTGTCGAAGGTCTCCTTGTCGAAGGCGTGCTTCGGGATGATCGGGGTCAGCGCGATGATCAGCGGGAATTCGCGATCGGCCTTGTCGTTGAAGATGAAGCGCACGCTGTGGTCGCCGGTCTTTTCGAGCTTGGCGACCCTGGCCATGCGGTCGCTGTAGGGCGGGCGACCTTTCTCCGTATAGACGTCATAGCTGAACAGCACGTCCTCTGGCGTCACCGGCTGGCCGTCCGACCACTTGGCTTTCGGATTGAGGTGGAATTCGATGCTCTTGCGCTCGGGATCCATGTCGGCTGTTTCGGCCAGCAGCCCGTAGAGCGTGAAGGCCTCGTCGGCATTGCGCTGCATCAGCGGTTCGAAGACCAGATTGCCGAAGATGGTGTCCATCATACCGCGCGCCGTCGTGCGCAGGCTCTTGAGGATGAAAGGGTTGAGGTTGTCGAAACTGCCGACGACGCAATAAGTGATGTTGCCACCCTTCGGCGCGTCCGGATTGACGTAGTTGAAATGCGTGTAGTCGGACGGCAGCGCCGGTTCGCCCTGCATGGCGATCGCGTGCTTCGGCTCCGATGCGGCCGGCTGACGCGAAAGCGCGAGAAACGATATCGCGGTGATCAGCCAAACAAGAACGCGGCCCATGACCGTCTCCTTAACAGATCGGCTTGATGATTCGGTGCGCACCCTAGCATGAGGCAGCTGCGCGCCGGCCAACCGCGCGTTCAACAATTGCTGACATCGGGCTGGATTCGGCCTCGCTTGCAGTGTAACACGCCCTCCGAAGTCATTCTGTTGCCTCATTTCGGCAACAGGTAGCTGGACCACACGGCACGAAGAAGCCGGTCCCGGGATCATTTGAGAGGAAGTGCACGACATGACGAGCCTGAACAGCAACGCGTACCGCCTGTCGGTCATGGCCGCTGGCGTGATCGGCTTTCTGGGCGCAGGACTTCCCGCTGCTTCCGCACAGCAGCAACAGCAGATTCCGCAAGGCTGGTTCAAGGCCTGCACCAAGCAGGAAGACGTCGACATCTGCAACGTCCAGAACATCACCACCGCCGGCAACGGCCAGCTGGTCACGGGCGTCAGCCTGATCGAGCTCAAGGGCAAGGTGAACCGTAAGGTGTTCCAGGTGACGGTCCCGACCGGTCGTCTGGTGCCTCCCGGCATCGGCCTGCAGATCGACACCGGCAAGGCGCAGAAGCTCGATTATGTGATCTGCTTCCCGGATCGTTGCGTGGCCGAAGTGCCGCTGACCGATCAACTCGTTGCCGCGTTCAAGAAGGGCCAGGCGATCACGCTGACCTCCGTCAATTTCCAGAATCAGCCCAATCCGATCAAGATTGCCCTGCAGGGCTTCAGCGGCGCCTATGACGGCCCGGCGCTGCAGCAGTCGGATATCGAGGACCGGCAGAAGAAGCTTCAGGACTTCGTCGCCAAGAACAACCAGGATTTCGCCAAGAAGCTGAAGGAAGAGCAGGACAAGGCCAAGACCGCCAACTGATCGGCCGAATTCGCCGAGCCAACAAAAAAGCGGGGTCATGCCCCGCTTTTTTGTGCTCGTCTCTCAATAGGTTAGTGCCTGGACTGTCGTTTCGGCTGGTAGCCTCCGTCCGGCTTCTTGTCGAACATCTCCTTGATCTGCGGATGCCGGACCGGCTCACCCGACTGATCCTCGAGCAGATTCTGCTCGGAGACGTAGGCGATGTATTCGGTCTCCGAATTCTCAGCGAGCAGATGGTAGAAGGGCTGATCCTTGCGCGGCCGCACATCGGCGGGGATAGCTTCGTACCATTCGTCGGTGTTGGCGAATTGCGGATCGACGTCGAAAATGATGCCCCGGAATGGAAACAGCCGGTGGCGAACCACCTGTCCGATTGCGAATTTGGCTGTTTTCATCGTACTCACCACTGAATTCCTTCGCTTTATTTGGCGCAGACTGCGCATCAATTCAATCCCGTAGCGTTTGACGGCGCCTCTAAGCCACGCAGGGCACGGTGCAAAGGTTTTGCTGCACGCGGCCATGTCGATGACCGTCGATGACGCTGAAACGTTCGGAAGTTCGCTGTCAGCGTGCGGGCCTTCGCAGGCCGCCGGCCAGCGCCGCGAAGCCGCTTCCGGGACGAAGCCCCTCACGCATGAAAAATGCGCGAAGCGGCGCGAAGCCACCGAGCACGCCGAGCCCGGCAACGCGAGCCATCTGCGCCGGCAGCATGTCTGAAAGCAGCGACATGTTGAGCAGGTTGACCGCGCTGCTGCGCGCCAGAATGTCAGGCCGACGCTTGAAATCGTAGGCCGCCAAGGCCTTGGCAGCGCCCGGATCGCTACGATTTTCGCTAGCGATTCCAATCAGATCGTCGACATCCCTGATACCGAGATTGAGACCTTGCGCGCCGATCGGCGGAAATACATGGGCGGCTTCCCCGACCAGCGCTATCCGGTCTCGCGCAAAACGCAGCGGCGTCACCGCCGAAAGCGGATAGATTTGCCGGCCCGGCTCCACCGTCACCCGGCCCAGCATCGACTGCATCTGCTGTTCGATCCGCATCGAAAGCGTCGCATCGTCCAGTGCGGCGAGTTCCGTCGCGGTCTCGGGCTTCACCACCCAGACCAGGCTCGAGCGATTGCCAGGCAGCGGAACCTGCGTGAACGGACCGGTCTCGGTGTGGAATTCCGTCGAGGTGAAGGCATGGTCGACGCTGTGGCCGAAATTGAGGACAAGAGCCGCCTGTGGGTAGGCGCGAGCCGAGGTCGAGATGCCGGCCGCCTGGCGCGCCGGCGACAAGCGTCCATCGGCCGCGACCGCCAATGATGCCTCCACCGCGCTACCGTCGGTGAGCACGGCACGCACGCGCCCGGCATCGAGATGCCAGCTTTCCACCATCGATCGTCGCCATTCGATGCCGGCATGCGCAGCGACAATGCTGACCAGTGCCGGATTGAGGACGCTGTTGGGCAGGTTCAGCCCGAACTGGTCCTCATCGATCTCGCTGGCGCGAAAGGTGACGACCGAGCTCCGGATCAGACGGCTGGTCGCGTCGACGATGCGCATGATCTTCAGCGGCGCCGCTTTGGACTTGATGTCTTCGAGCACGCCCAGCCGATCGAGCACTTTCAGGGCGGGGTTCATCAGGGCCGTCGTGCGGCCATCGGGAACTGTGGCCTCCGGCCCGACCAGCGTCACCGGGAAACCGGCAGTGGCAAAACCGGCCGCAGCGATTAGTCCTGCCGGCCCCGTGCCAGCAACCAGTATCAGCGCAGTTTGCTCATGCTCCAAGATCTGCTTCCGGCTTGCAGTGCGAGGCGGTCCACCCGACCTGCCGTTCGATGAGCATATAGGTCAGATCATGCCGCTTGATCAACGCGGCGATTCGGCTCATTCGGATGACATGACCGGCCAGCAGGACGACTTCAGCCATCTCGACCGCACCGGCCGTGCCATGGCCAATATCGCGCGCAATCCTCGCGTCACGGTGAATGTCGTCATCGGCGCCTGTATCCTGCTTGCCTGGCTGTTCCTTGCCGCGATGGCAATCCGCGGCGCCGAAGGGCGGATTGCAGGCGTCAGCGCCCCCGGCGACACGATTCTGCGCAACCTGCCGCAACTGCCGCTGCCCGATTTCCTGGAACGGTTCTTTGTGCTCTGCCTCTCGCCGGCGCCGCTGGACGCAAGCCCCGGCCTGCAGGCCGGTGCGCTCGTTTTGATGTGGTTCCTGATGGCGCTCGCGACGATGCTGCCATCAGCCGCGCCGATGATCCGCACCTATTGCGAAATCGCCGATACGGCACGCATCAAGGGCGCGCCGGTCGCTCACCCGCTGGTGCTGGTCGCCGGCTACCTCGGCGTCTGGCTCGCCGCTTCGGTGATGTTCGCGGCGCTGACCCTGGCCGCCCATACATTCGCCTCATCAGGCGAGATGCTCGACCCGGTCGTCGGCACTGCCGGTGCGCTCGCTCTGCTGATTGCCGGCCTCTACCAGTTCAGTGGCCTGAAGGAAGCCTGCCTGAAGAAGTGCAGGAACCCGTTCTCGATCCTGTTCGCGAACTGGAGCGCCAGGCCCGCCAACATCTTTCGGCTTGGGATCGGGCAGGGCCTGTGGTGCCTCGGCTGCTGCTGGGCATTGATGCTGGTGATGTTTGCCGTCGGCGTCATGAACGTCTTCTGGATGGCGTTAATCGGGCTGTTCACCCTGATCGAAAAACAAACCGCCAGCAGGGTTCCAACCCGACTGGCCGGTGCGATACTGCTTGTCTGGGCAGCCGCGCTGCTAGTAGTCTCGCTGTGAGTGGGGGGAAATCGATGGCAGATCATGGCTGGGCAATGAAGGGAGAGCTCGTACTCTCCTGCAATTGCACGGTTTTTTGCCCTTGCGTGCTGTCGCTCGGCAACCATCCGCCAACCGAAGGCTATTGCCAGACCTGGGCGGGGTTTCGCATCGATGCCGGCCATTTCGGCGAGGTCGACCTGTCCGGTCTCAATCTCGGGCTGGTCATGGAAATCCCCGGTTACATGAGCCGCGGCAACTGGACCGCCGGCCTGTTCATCGACAAGCGAGCCTCGGTCTACGCGGTCAAGGCGCTGACGAAGATCTTCACCGGCAAGGCAGGCGGAACCACATCGTTGCTCTCCATCCTCGTCGGCAAATTCCTCGGCGTCGAGCAGGTACCGATCACCTACGAGACGCGTGACAAGACGCGCATCTTCCAGATACCGAAGATCATCGACGGGGCGGTGACGCCCATCCCCGGCAAGGATCGCGACAAGGATACGGTGATCAGCAATTCTGAATACTGGATCGCGCCGGAGATCATCGTCGCCAGGTCCGACAAGAGCAAGATGCGGGCTTTCGGCCGCAACTGGAATTTCGCTGGCCGTTCGGCCGAAATCTGCAAGCTGGATTGGCGGGGCCCGTGAGCAAGAATACAACGGCCCGAAAAGCCGCCAAAAAGATCACGGACCGGATCCCCAGGCCGAAGAAGAAGGTCACCTGGCCGCAGGCGCGTGCGTTTTCGGTCCATCTCTTGACCGCCTCGGGCTCATTCCTGGCCTTCCTATCGCTGGTGGCGGCGAGCGAAGAGCGCTGGACGGCGATGTTCTGGTGGCTCGGGCTGGCGTTGTTCGTCGACGGCATTGACGGGCCGATCGCCAGAAAGCTCGAGGTCAAGGAAATCCTGCCGACGTGGTCGGGCGAAATGCTCGACAACATCATCGACTACGTGACCTACGTGCTGATCCCGGCCTTCGCGCTCTATCAGCGCGGCTTCATGGGCGAGGGCCTGTCATTCCTGTCGGCGGCGATCATCGTAGTCTCCAGCGCCATCTACTATGCCGACACCGGCATGAAGACGAAGGAGAATTTCTTCAAGGGATTCCCCGTGG
Source organism: Mesorhizobium sp. Root102 (assembly GCF_001425625.1). Lineage (GTDB taxonomy): Bacteria > Pseudomonadota > Alphaproteobacteria > Rhizobiales > Rhizobiaceae > Mesorhizobium. Next base: position 121,242 of record NZ_LMCP01000015.1, read on the forward strand.
TCTGGAACATGGTGGTGTTCACGCTGTTCGTTATCGAACCCGGACAATGGGTTTCGTTCGCGGTGGTGGTGGTGGCCGGCATTCTGACCTTCGTGCCGATCAACTTCATCCATCCGGTACGGGTGGTGCGGCTGCGGCGCATCAATCTTGCGATGACCCTTTTGTGGTGCGCTTTTGGCGCGCTTGCGTTGGCGCAAGCGGCACTCGCCGCCTTCTACGATCAGATCGGCGTGCTGGGCGAACAGGTCAGCACATTCACCAAGATCGGCATCACCATCACCGGGCTTTACCTTGCCTGCATTGGTGGCATCATGCAGTTCTTTCCAAATCTCGGTGCCAGAAAGGCCTGATCAGCCACTCCCATAGGAAGCCCAGCCCATGTCCAAAGCGATCCGTATCCACGCCCATGGCGGCCCGGAAGTCCTGACCTATGAGGACAGTGATCCCGGCCAGCCAGGATCGGGACAGATCCTGATCCGGCACACGGCGATCGGCCTCAATTTCATCGATGTCTATCATCGCTCGGGCCTTTATCCGCCGCCCGGCGGGTTCCCGCTTGTCGCTGGCAGCGAAGCCGCGGGCGTGGTGCTGGAGGTTGGCCAGGGCGTCGACTGGCTGAAGCCGGGCGATCGCGTCGCCTATGCCGTGACGACAGGGGCTTACGCGCAAGAGCGCGTCATCGACGCGAGCCGCGTCGTCAAGGTTCCGGATGGCATCAGCGACGAACAGGCCGCCGCGATGATGTTGAAAGGCATGACCGCCGAGTACCTGTTGCGCCGGACGTTCAAGGTGAAGGCAGGCGACACGATCTTGTTTCATGCCGCGGCAGGCGGCGTCGGGCTGATCCTCGGCCAATGGGCAAAACATCTTGGCGCCACCGTCATCGGCACAGCCAGCTCGGCCGACAAGATCGAGCTCGCCAAGGCGCATGGTTTCGACCATGTCATCAACTACAAGGAACAGGATTTCGTCGCCGGCGTCGCCGCCATCACCGGCGGCAGGAAATGCGATGTCGTCTACGATTCGGTCGGCAACGACACGTTTCCGGCTTCGCTCGACTGCCTGAGGCCGCTTGGGATGTTCGTCAGCTTCGGCCAGTCCTCTGGACCGATTCCGCCGTTCAGCATGTCGTTGCTGGCACAGAAGGGCTCGTTGTTCGCCACACGGCCGACGCTGTTCGTCTACAACGCAAAACGCGAGGACCTCGAAGCCTCCGCCGCTGCCTTGTTCGAAGTCGTGCTCAGTGGCGCCGTCAAGATCAAGATCAACCAGCGCTATGCACTTAAGGACGCGGGCAAGGCGCATTCCGACCTCGAGGGCCGCAGGACGACAGGAACGACCATTCTTATCCCTTAGAGACTGGCTGGAAACTCTGCTTTGGCGGCCGTCTGACGGCGTTTTCTGCGCTTCCGGTACTCACGGACCCAAATCTCCGCTGCGCTCCGGTTCTCGAAAACACCACCATATGACTCGCCAGAGCGAATTTCAAAACAGTCTCTTGGTCCGTTCTGCCTTGCTATCCCTTGAATTTCCGCTGAAATTCTTGAAGCTCTTTCAAGACGCGTGCCGCTTTCCGATGAGAGCCGGCCGCGCCTACCATGCTTGCGGGAACACAGAACATATCTGGCTAACCAGATGGGAGGCACTGTGAGTGCAAATCAGGACGGCACGAACCTGCTCGAGGTCCGTGGCCTCACCAAGATATTCGGGACGCTGACGGCGTGCGATCATATCGATCTCGACATCGCCAGAGGTGAAATCCACGCCTTGCTCGGCGAAAACGGCGCCGGCAAGTCGACGCTGGTCAAAATGCTGTTCGGCTCGCTGGAGCCCAATTCCGGCGAGATCTTCTGGAGCGGCCAGGCCGTCAGGATTTCCAGCCCCGGCGTCGCCAAAAAACTCGGCATCGGCATGGTGTTCCAGCATTTTTCGCTGTTCGAAGCGCTGACCGCGGCCGAAAACATCGCGCTGTCGCTGGACGATGGCTCCCCGATCAGCAGCATCGCGGCGAAGGCGAGGGCGCTTTCCTTCAGCTATGGCCTGCCGCTCGATCCTGAATCGCTGGTCGGCGACCTGTCGGTGGGCGAGCGCCAGCGCATCGAGATCATCCGCTGCCTGCTGCAGACGCCACAGCTCATCATCCTCGACGAGCCGACCTCGGTGCTGACGCCGCAGGAAGCCGACAAGCTGTTCGAGACGCTGGAGCGTCTGCGTTCGGAAGGCAAATCCATCCTCTACATTTCGCACCGGCTCGAAGAGGTCAAACGCATCTGCGACCGCGCCACCGTGCTGCGTCACGGCAAGGTTGTCGGCCACTGCAACCCGCGTGAGGAAACAGCCTCTTCGCTGGCCCGCATGATGGTGGGCAATGAGGTGCAGGCCGTGGTGCGCGCACCTGTCGAGGGCATCGCCACGGCGCAGCCGCTGCTCGAAATCCGAAATCTCAGCCGCAAGCCGGCAACGCCGTTCTCGATCCCGCTCAAGGGCATCAACCTGAATGTCCGGGCCGGCGAAGTGATCGGCATCGCGGGCGTCGCCGGCAACGGCCAGGGCGAGTTCTTTGAATCCGTCTCCGGCGAGGTGTTGCAACAGGATGCCGCCTCGGTGCGCATTCGCGGCAAGGACGCAGGTGGCCTCACCATCACCGGACGGCGCCTGCTGGGTGCCGCCTTCGTGCCGGAAGAGCGCCTCGGCCACGGTGCCGCGCCACGCATGAAGCTTTCAGAGAACCTGCTGCTGTCGCGCCATGCAACCGACGGCAAGGCGTTTGTCGGCACTGGGGGAATGGTCAAGAGCGCAGCCATCTACGCCGCCTCCCAACGCATCATCGAGGCGATGGATGTGCGCAAGAGCGCCCCGGATCCGGAGGCTGCCGCACTTTCGGGCGGCAATCTGCAGAAATTCATCGTCGGCCGCGAACTCGATCGCCAGCCTGATGTCATGGTGGTCAACCAACCGACCTGGGGTGTCGACGCGGGCGCTGCCGCCCACATTCGCCAAGCCTTGATCGAGCTGTCGCGCAGCGGTTCGGCGGTTTTGGTGATCAGCCAGGATCTCGACGAACTGTTCGAGATATCGGATGCGATCGCCGTCATGCACAATGGCGAGTTGTCGAAGCCGCTGCCGATCGCCGAGGCGACCTTCGAGAAGGTCGGCTTGCTGATGGGCGGCGCCGAGCCAGGCCACGCCGAACACACGCTGGAGACGGCATGATGCGCCTCGAACTCGTCAAACGCCCGCAGCGCTCGGCGCTGTTTTCGGCCCTGTCGCCATTCATCGCCTTCGCGCTGACGATCATCGCCGGTGCGGTTCTGTTCGCGCTGCTCGGCGTCAATCCGCTGACCGCGTTCCGCATCTACTTCATCGAGCCGATCAGCCAGGTCTGGCAGTTGCATGAACTGGCGATCAAGGCAGCGCCGCTCATCCTGATCGCCGTCGGCCTGTCAGTCTGCTACAAGGCCAACATCTGGAACATCGGCGCTGAAGGCCAGTTCATCCTGGGCGGCATTGTCGGTTCGATCATCCCGGTGCTGTTTCCGCAATTCGAAGGTCCGCTGGTGCTGCCGCTGATGCTATTGCTCGGCATGGTCGGCGGTGCGGCCTATGCGGCAATCCCGGCTCTGCTCAAGACGCGCTTCGGCACCAACGAGATCCTGACCAGCCTGATGCTGGTCTATGTCGCGCAACTCTTCCTCGACTGGCTGGTGCGCGGACCCTGGCGTGATCCGCAGGGCCATGGTTTCCCGCAGACCATTCAGTTCAACGACTCGGCCGTGTTACCGGAACTGATGCCGGATGCCGGGCGGGCAAACTGGGGTTTTGTTTTCGCACTGGTCGCCGCGGTGCTGGTCTGGATCCTGATGAGCCGCATGCTGAAGGGTTTCGAGGTGCGCGTGCTGGGCTCGAGCCCGCGGGCAGGGCGCTTCGCCGGCTTCGGGCTCAACCGGATGGTTTTCTTCGCCTTCCTGCTGTCGGGTGCGCTCGCGGGACTTGCCGGCATCTCGGAAGTCTCGGGCGCCATCGGCCAGTTGCAGCCTGTCATTTCGCCCGGTTATGGCTTCACCGCCATCATCGTTGCGTTCCTTGGCCGCCTCAACCCGCTCGGCATCGTTGCCGCCGGTCTGGTGCTGGCGCTGACCTATCTCGGCGGCGAAGCGGTGCAGAGCGCGCTCGGCATCTCCGACAAGGTGGCGCGGGTGTTCCAGGGCATGCTGCTGTTCTTCGTGCTCGGCTGCGACACGCTCATTCACTACCGCATCCGCCTGGTCGGCCTGGCGCTGACCAAGCCGGAGGCTGCCGCCAAACTCGAAGCCGCGCCAAAGCTGAAGGAAGCCCGTTGATGGACATCACCGTAAACATCCTTCTGACCATCGCCACGGCGGCAACGCCGCTGCTGATCGCGGCAATCGGTGAACTGGTGGTCGAGCGCTCCGGCGTGCTCAATCTCGGCGTCGAAGGCATGATGATCATGGGCGCAGTCGGCGGCTTCGGCGCCAGCTACCTCACGGGATCACCCTGGATCGGCCTTCTGGCGGCAATCGCCATGGGCGCGGTGTTCTCGCTGCTGTTTGCCGTCATGACGCTGTCGCTGGCCACCAACCAGGTGGCGACCGGCCTGTCGCTGACGCTGCTCGGCCTCGGCCTGTCCGGCATGATGGGCACCAGCTTCGTCGGCCAGCCCGGCGAACGGCTGCCCAACCTCGACATTCCCGGCCTGACCTCAATCCCTGTCATCGGCAGGTTGCTGTTCGGCCAGGATCCGATTTTCTACATCTCGATCGCACTGACCGCCGCCGTCATGTGGTTCCTGTTCAAGACCCGGACCGGACTGACGCTGCGCTCGATCGGCGACAGCCATACATCGGCGCATGCGCTGGGCATCAAGGTCATCCGCTACCGCTATCTCGCGGTGATCTTCGGCGGCGCCTGTGCCGGCCTTGCCGGCGGTCACCTGTCGCTGGTCTACACGCCGCAATGGGTGGAGAACATGAGTGCCGGCCGCGGCTGGATCGCGCTGGCGCTGGTGGTGTTCGCCTCGTGGCGGCCATGGCGGGTGCTGGCCGGCGCCTACATCTTCGGCGCGGTGTGGATCGGCCAGCTTCATGCACAGGCTTTTGGCATTCCAGTGCCTTCACAGTTCCTTTCTTCGCTGCCCTATCTGGCAACCGTCGTGGTTCTCGTTCTAATCTCGCGCAACAAGCGTCTGACGATGATGAACACGCCGGCTTCCTTGGGGCAGCCATTCGTTCCGGATCGTTGACAACAAAAAAAACGGGAAGCTCCAAGGCTAAACTCAGAGAGGTAACACAATGAAAAAACTGCTTATTGCCCTGATGACCACGACCGCCGCCCTATCGCTGGCGGCAACCGCCGAGGCCGCGGACAAGCTGAAGGCCTGCTGGGTCTATACCGGCCCGATCGGCGACTTCGGCTATTCCTACCAGCACGACCAGGGACGTCTCGAGGTGGAGAAGGCGCTCGGCGACAAGGTCGAGACAGCCTATCTCGAAAACGTCTCCGAAGGCCCCGACGCCGACCGCGCTTTCGAGCGCCTGGCGCGCGAAGGCTGCAAGATCATCTTCGGCACCTCCTTCGGCTTCATGGACCCGGAAGTGAAGGTCGCCAAGAAGTTCCCGAAGGTGATGTTCGAGCACGCAACCGGCTACAAGACCGGCGACAATCTCGGCATCTACAATGCGCGTTTCTATGAAGGCCGCTATGTGCTCGGCCAGATCGCCGCGAAGGAATCGAAGGCCGGCGTTGCCGGCTACATCGTTTCCTTCCCGATCCCCGAAGTGGTGATGGGCATCAATTCCTTCATGCTCGGCGCACAGTCGATCAACCCGAACTTCAAGGCCAAGATCGTCTGGGTGAACTCGTGGTTCGACCCAGGCAAGGAAGCCGACGCAGCCAAAGCGCTGTTCGACCAGGGCGCCGACATCATCGTCCAGCACACCGATTCGACCGCTGCCCTGCAGGTAGCCGAGGAGCGCAAGCTGCACGGCTTCGGCCAGTCCTCCGACATGATCAAGTTCGCGCCGAACGCGCAGCTGACCTCGCTCACCGACGAATGGGGTCCCTATTACATCAGCCGGGTCCAGGCAGCCCTCGACGGCACGTGGAAGCCGGACAATGTCTGGCTCGGCATCAAGGACGGCGCGGTCAAGCTCGCCCCCTTCACCAACATGCCCGACGATGTGAAGGCGCTTGCCGAGGCCACTGAGAAGAAGATCGCCGGCGGCTGGAACCCCTTCACCGGACCGATCGCCAAGCAGGACGGCACGCCGTGGCTGAAGGACGGCGAAGTTGCCGACGACGGCACGCTGCTCGGCATGAATTTTTACGTCAAGGGCGTCGACGACAAGCTGCCGCAGTAAGCAGCGCAAGAGATCGAAATAAGGAGGGCGCCGCGAGGCGCCCTTCAGACTGCTGACAAACCTCCGGCCAGGTCAAAACGCCGTCAGATTCACGGAACGTCACAGATCCAGACCATGAACAAATCGGAATCAAAACCCCTCGATTTTGACCGCTGCCAAAAACCGAGGGGTTTGTAATCAATCTTGCGCTCCGGGAGAGACGCGACGAAATCGCGCCCGTCCAGCATCGACCGCGCGGCCGAGCCAAATCCTGAGCAGCCGCTGCGCGGGTCGTTCGCAGCTGCGCCAGATCGCCCACGAAACGAAGAGCATGAGCGCGACGCAGCCAAAGGCAGCAAACCATTTGCCGACCAAGGGTGCTGTCGCGTTGATGGCGAGATAGCCGATGTTCTGATGCAGCAGGTAGAGCGGATAGGTCAGCCCACCCAACGCCAGAGTGAGCACCGATGGCCTGACACGGTCGCGCAGCAGAACCGCACCGATCAGCGCGCCATGCATGACGACATTGGCCACGACCAGATTGGCCGACGAAACGGCAACGCCGTAGTGGCCCTGCATCCAGTGCTGCGTCACCGATAGCGTACTGCACGAGATCAAGAACGCGGCGACGAGCAGCAGCAAGGCCGACAGTGAACGACCATGCGCATGGATGTGATGGACGAGCACGCCGGCGGCGAAGAACGGCCCGAACTCGGTGATGAACAGCAGCCTGGCGGCACCGCTACCGACGAAGAATTCGTTCAAGGCCGAAATCGCCAGCCAGATGAAGATCAATTCCAGCTTGCGTTTCTGGAAGAGCCCGGTGAACAGGGCCAGCGTCACCCAACCGTAGAAAACCAGTTCCAGAACGATCGACCAGTAGACGCCGTCCATGAAGGGTTGGCCGAAGGCTGGTGCGAACATCGACAGATTGGCGGCATACTGGACGAAAGAGATCGGAAGCAGCGGTGAGCCGGCAAGGGCGACAACCGCGAAGGTGATCGTCATGCAGAGCAGGAATCCCGGATAGAGGCGAACGAACCGCGCGATCGCAAACTGGTCCCAACTGCGATTTTCCGCCGACCAGGCAATGACGAAACCGCTGATCAGGAAGAACAAATTGACGCCGAGATAGCCGTAGAGGGCACCCGGTGCGGCAAGCGGATAGCCCTCGGCGAGAAAGCCTTCGGCGGCCGCGCCACGGAAGAAATAGTGAAAGAACACAACGGCAAGTGCAGCCGCGAGCCTGAGCAGGTCCAGCGTCGCGATGTAATCCTGCCCGGCAGGTCTGGTGTTCATCCCGAATTCCCCGCATTTACGGTCCAGAACCCATACTTCGGGTCGCGATCGAATGGGTTAAGCGGGCGGAATTATCGCTAGATGTAGTAAATACGGCCCCTTCAGACCGCCGAACCGTAGAGGTCATAGGCATCGGCACGGTCGATCTTGACTGTGACGATCTCGCCGGCGCGTAGCGGGCGGCGAGACTGGATATGGACCGAGCCGTCGATCTCGGGCGCGTCGTATTTGGTGCGGCCCTTTGCCGATGTGCCGTGCGCCTCATCGATCAGCACCGGCAGGCGCTTGCCGACCTTCTTGGCCAGCTGTGTCGCCGAAATCTTCTGCTGGCGCTGCATGAAGCGGTGCCAGCGCGCCTCCTTGATCTCCTGCGGAACCTGTTCCAGACCGAGATCGTTGGAACGGGCGCCCCGGACCGGCTCGTATTTGAAGCAGCCGGCGCGATCGATCTTCGCCTCATCGAGCCAATCGAGCAGCATCTCGAAATCATCGTCCGTCTCGCCGGGGAAGCCGACGATGAAGGTCGAGCGGATGGCGAGATCCGGGCAGACCTCGCGCCAGCCGCGAATGCGCTCGAGCGTCTTTTCGCCATGCGCCGGCCGCCGCATGTTCTTCAACACCTGCGGCGAAGCATGCTGGAAGGGGATATCCAGATAGGGGAGGATCTTGCCTTCGGCCATCAGCGGGATGACGTCGGCGACATGCGGATAGGGGTAGACATAGTGCATGCGTACCCAGATGCCGAGCTTGCCCAGTTCCTCGGAAAGGTCGAGGAACTTCGCCCGCACTTCGCGGTCGCCGAACATCGACGTCTGGTACTTGATGTCGATGCCGTAGGCGCTGGTGTCTTGCGAGATGACCAGGAGTTCCTTGACGCCGGCATTGGCCAGTTTCTCGGCTTCGCGCAGCACATCGGCCGCGGGCCGCGAGACGAGGTCGCCACGCAGTGCGGGAATGATGCAGAAGGTGCAGCGGTTGTTGCAGCCTTCCGAAATCTTGAGATAGGCGTAGTGGCGCGGCGTCAGCTTGACGCCCTGCGGCGGCAGCAGGTCGATATAGGGGTCGTGCGAAGGCGGTGCAGCCTCGTGCACGGCGGCCATCACGCTCTCATAGGCCTGCGGTCCGGTGATCGCCAGCACATTGGGGTGCCTCTCGCGAATGACATCCGGCTCGGCGCCGAGGCAACCGGTGACGATGACGCGGCCGTTTTCCGAAAGCGCGGAGCCGATGGCGTTGAGCGACTCGTCACGGGCGGAATCGAGGAAGCCACAGGTGTTGACGACGACAAGGTCGGCGCCGTCATGCTTGCGGGCGATCTCGTAGCCTTCGGCGCGCAGGCGCGTGATGATGCGTTCCGAATCCACAAGGGCCTTCGGGCATCCAAGACTGACAAAACTCACGCGAGGAGCGGACATAGAGGGTTTCCGGGCTTTTCAGGATTGCCGGCGCAGTACCACACTTATTGCGGCATTGGTATGGGCACGCCTGCGATGCGGCAAAACGCACGGCGATTGCGCTGCGGACCTTGCTTTGCGGATCGAAGACGCGGCTGGCCGGCAGCCTCAGCTAACCGCGCCGTTTAGATGCGGCCAGACTTCCACCGCGCCACGATAGACCATGTCCAACGCGACATAGAAAATGATCAGCAGGCCGACATAGGCGATCCAGCGGTGGCGATGCAGCAGCTTGGCGATGAACGTCGCGGCGAGGCCCATCAGCGCGATCGACAGCACGAGGCCGATGACCAGCACCGGGAAATGATCGCGCGCGGCACCCGCGACCGCCAGCACGTTGTCGAGCGACATCGACACGTCGGCGACGACAATCTGCAATGCTGCCTGGCCGAGTGTCTTGCGCTTCGACTTGCCGGCCACCAAATTGTCGCTGTTCAGGTCGGTGTTCGACAGCGCCTCGGTCGCTTCCAGCTCGTCGGCATGGGACGTGCGCAGCTCGCGGTACATCTTCCAGCAGACCCACAGCAGCAAGATACCGCCGGCGAGCAGCAGGCCGACGATCGCCAGCAGCTTGACGGTTACCGCGGCAAAACCGATGCGCAGCACCGTTGCCGCCAGCACGCCGATGAGGATCGCCTTCTTGCGTTGTTCGGCCGGCAGGCCGGCAGCGGCAAGGCCGATGACGATCGCGTTGTCGCCGGCAAGCACAAGGTCAATGGCGATGACCTGGAGCAGGGCGGTCAGGCTGGCAGCGCTGAAAATGTCCATCGACCGGAAGCCCTTGCTGGTTTGCCCATTGTTCGTCGATTATCCAGACGGCCCTAACTTGGTGGTCCCTTGGCGTCAAGGGATCACTCATGGCGACCTCACCGAAGCATCGTTAGGTCAAAGCCGGATCAAAGGCTGCGTTGCACTCGCCGGCAGCCGGGCAAAACCGCGGCGGCCGATCACAAATCAATCGTAGAGATTGTACTTTGCCCAATCGGCTTCCGGAATCTCGTCGCCGATCCGGTAGCGGAGCTGCAGAACTTCCATATGGTCTGGCGCCGTCTGGCACTTGAATTTCAGCCGGTACCATTGCCCCTTGCTGCGAAACGCAGCACCCGGGCTCCTGATTGCATCCGCCCCCATCTCGGGCGTCGCAAAGGCGTAGGCGACGACGCGATCGGCTTTGAACTTGCGATCGTCATGGGTGATCCGGTCGAGCACCTCGGCGTCACAACGCTGTTCAAGACGGGTTTGGGGATCGAGTTTCATCAAGCCGGCGCGTAATGCACTGTCCATTGCGTTGGCTGGAAAACTCAGTGTCACAGACGCCAAGGCGGTCATGCAGAGCTTCTTCATGGGCGGGACAAGCAACATATTTTGTCGGAGAAATCAACCAAGGGGACCGCCTCGGACCCCGCCGGCACCATCAATCAAATGGCCGATGCGTTCAAAATTGCGTGTCGGGATTCATCGTCCGATGCCTGTGGCCAGCGGACCAGTGAGGCGCGGCCGGCATCGGTGAGATCGTAGAGGCCTCGGTCGACGCGCGCGAACCAGCCATAGACATTGTGCCGCAGGATCTTCGGCGCGATCGGCGTCAGCGCCTTCAGATCTCGCGGCCGCCTGGGGCCGTCCACCATGGCGGCAGCGCAGGCGAGGGCGCTTTGGCGATAGGCCGTCATGATCGGATTGCGCGATCCTCCTCCCGCAACGGGATCGCCGCGACGGCGCTGGTGCTCGTCGACCAGGCGCGAGCGCCGGCGCACATTCCTGCGCGGCGCCAAGGCGATCGGGCTGAGAAGCACCTCGACCCGGTCAGTCGCGGTCACGCCAAGCAGACCGAAGCCAAGCCGGCGGCAGAGATTGCGGAACCTGGCATCGCTCTCTCGTCCCTTGCCCCGGGCCGATAGGCGCGCGGCCAGCCACACCTCGTCGCAGGCCGCCGCGCGATCGACACCTTGCAGCACCAGTTCCAGATTGAACTGCAGCTTCAGCTCGCAGATGACGACGACCGGCGGCTCCCCCTCACGCAGCGCGACGATATCGCAGCCGCCGATCTCGCCCTTGACGATAAAGTCTAGGCTTTCGAGGAAGCGCTTCACCGGCGCATAGAGTGAGGTCTCGTTCATGCCCCGAAGGTTTAGCCGATTCGACGCGAAAAGCCTTCGGACCTCGTGGCTGCCCGAAACCATAGAGCAACCCGCTCGATGCCATCGAATCTGGCGGCCGCCGCAGTCCGCAACGGAATTTCAGGCTATGTCCGCCGGTTCGGCTTTGCGTTTTCGCCCCGTAATCATGGCCCTGACAAGGTTTTCGCGGTGGYGAAAGCTTGCCAGCGCAACGCCGCCAATGTGAAAGAAGACGAGCAGCAACAGGCCATGCGCCGCCAAGCTGTGCGCCGCTTCGACCCACGATACACCGANAGGCGAGAATCGCTAGGTGCGTTGACAGATCGTCAGGCGATATCGGCCGGTTCGGCTTTGCGTTTTCGCCCCGTAATCATGGCCCTGACAAGGTTTTCGCGGTGGYGAAAGCTTGCCAGCGCAACGCCGCCAATGTGAAAGAAGACGAGCAGCAACAGGCCATGCGCCGCCAAGCTGTGCGCCGCTTCGACCCACGATACACCGAAATAGGCGTCCGTCGTCATCAGCCATCCGGTCAGCGCGGTCGACGCCATCACCGCGATCAGCACGATCACCATCGCGCCGCCAGCCGGATTGTGGCCGACATAGCGGGCTTCGCTACCGCTCAGTATCGCCAAGAGATAGCGCAGCACMGTTGCCGGGTCGCGCACGAATTGCGAGAAGCGCGCATAGGGCGTGCCCAGAACGCCCCATAAGAGCCGCATCGCGACCAGCGCGGCCGCGGCGTAGCCAGCCCAATGATGGATRTCCTCCGAGGAATGCGAGGTGAGCCAGGCCGTGACGAAGCTGAGCACCAGCGCCCAGTGAAAACTTCGCACGACCCGGTCCCAGACGCGCACCATTTCTGGCGATGGGTGCGCGTCCGTGGCTATCGAAACGTTCGGATCAATTTTCGCCGGCTTCGGCATTGTCGAGCTTTTCGAGGGTCTCGGCATTGTAGGCCAGGTTCACCTTCTTGCCGGCCTTGTCGACCGCATAGACTTCGTAGCAACCCTTCTCGACCTTGATCTGGCGGACGGTGAGGCCTTCGCCAGTCAACTGCGCCTCCAGCGTTGCCTTGGGCTTGAACTGTGATTTCGGGGCGGTGCTGCAGCTGCCGCCGGCAGCGAGCGCCGGTCCTGCGATCATGCCGGCGAGAGCGGCGAGAACGAGAGTGCGATACATGATGGCTCCATTCGGAAGGTTGCGCGAGGATGTCGCGCC
>NZ_LMCP01000016.1 GCF_001425625.1 Mesorhizobium sp. Root102
CATTCGCCGTYGCCTCGCCAAAGCCGTTGTCCTCGATCGCGAAGATGATCGGCAGGTTCCAGATCTTGGCAAGGTTGAAGCTCTCCGACATCACCCCTTCGTTCATGGCCCCGTCACCGGCAAAGGCGACCGCGACCTGCCGGCTGCCCAAAAGCTTGATGCTCAACGCCGCCCCGCAGGTGATCGGCGCGCCCGCCGCCACGATCCCGTTCGCGCCAAGCATCCCCTTGCGAAGATCGGCAATGTGCATCGAGCCGCCCTTGCCGCCGCAGGTGCCGCTGGCGCGGCCAAACAGCTCCGCCATCATGCCGTCGATGTCGACGCCCTTGGAGATGCAGTGGCCATGACCGCGATGCGTCGACGAAATGTAGTCGTCGTCGCGAAGCTGGAAACAGACGCCAACCGCGCTCGCCTCCTGGCCGGCATAGAGATGGGTGTTGCCCGGAATGTCTCCGGTCCCCATCTCCTCCATCACCCGCTCCTCGAACCGGCGGATCGTCCGCATCGTTCGATAGATCTTGAGAAGTTCGTCGTGCGACAATTGTAGCGCTGACATTGATTCCTCTCGCTCAAACCCAACCGTTCAATCCATTGGCACTCAGCTTCTGGACAAGGCTCTCCAGCTGGTCCGCTGTTAGGACCGCTACAAAATGCTTTTCCGCTGCAAGACGGCTACTTCACCGCCCCACCAAGCGAAAATCCGGCCTTGAACTGGCGTGACATGCCGAAGAACAACACTATGACCGGAAGTGAGTAGATGATCGAATAGGCCGCAATCACACCATAGTTTATCGAATTCGACCCCATGAAGCCGAATAGGCGGACAGGGGCTGGCTGATCGGCCAGGCGATTGATGAGGACGACCGGCATCAAGAAATTGCCCCAGGCATTGACGAAGCCGAAGATCGCCGCCGAGGCCAGACCAGGCTTGGCAAGCGGGAAGATAACCTTCCACAGGATTTGGAAGCTGCTGGCCTGCTCCAGCACGGCCGCCTCCTCAAGCTCGACCGGTATGGCGTCGATGAAGTTCTTCAGTTGGTAGATCTGAAAGGGAAGAGCGGTTACGCCGAGCAAGATGCCTGTTGGGATGATGGACAACCATCCAAGCGCTGCGAACATCTTATAGATGGGAACGATCAAGATTGAGATCGGAACACCTGAAAGGAAAAGAACCGTCAGGAGAAGCGGATTCTTGAAGGGGATGTGCTGTTTCGACAAAACGTAAGCCGCAAGGAACGCGGCCATGGTTCCCACAACCGTTGCAACTGTCGAAATGATCAGGCTGTTGCCAAGCGCGCTGAGATTCTCCGACTGTACCGCGACCCAATAGTGGGCTGCGGTCAAGTGCGGCAGATTCAGCTGGTTTGTCGCTTCGCTGTCGACCGAAGCAAGCACCATCCACACCATCGGCAGTGCAAAGAATATGGCGAGCAGGGCCGCAGTCAAGTTGCTGATAACCCGACCTCCGGTCAGGGTCCGTGGCTCGTTGATCTTCAAATCCATCGGAAGGTTATAAGAAAGTTCAGTGGAGGTTTGCATACGCAACAACCTTTCGATTCGAGTCTCGGCTTGAGTCGCGATCAGTACCAGCCGGCGATGCCTCTATCGGCGAGACTTAGTAACGCTTACGAACAATCCACCAAGGACCGCTGACAATATCACCACAACATTTCCCAGAAGAGCTGCATAGCCCAAGTTGTGGAACTTGAAGCCCTGCAAGTATGTATAGACGGGGAGGATGTTTGTATCATTAGCCGGCCCTCCGCCAGTCATCAGATAAATCAGTGTGAAATTGCCAAAAGTCATCAGCATCATCAAAAGCGCGCAGGTGACGATGGTCGATTTAAGCAGCGGAAGTGTGATCGATGTTAAGATCTGCCGCAGGGACGCACCTTCGAGCTTGGCCGCCTCAATGAGGTCGCCCGGAATGTTGCGCAGGGCCGCGGAGAACATCGTCATGGCAATGCCAGCCAGGGACCAGGCATTGGCGAGCGAAACCACCAGCATTGCGTGACTGTAAAGAAGGTCGAACTGCCGGTTTCCTGCCAGCAACGAAATAAGACCAGACTGGGTGCTTGTCGCCATCCAGACAAAAGCGATGGTAGTCGGCGGCAGCGTCCAGGCCAGTATGGCCGCAGCGCTGCTGATCCATCTTACGAATGGCATGCAGCCTTGCAAGGCCAAGGCCAAGACGAGGCCGAGCATGGTTGCCCCGATCGCGCCCGAGCCGATCACGAATACGATCGTCAACCACAACGACTGATAGAAGATCTCGTCATGCAGGAGGAAGACGACGTTGCTCATGCCGGTGAAGCGGTAATTTATGGCATGTATTCCGATCAACTGCAGATTGGTGAAGCCGAGATAAATCGCGTAAATCACCGGCCCCATGAAAAGGGCACAAAGAAGCAGGGCGGCCGGGGCAAGAAAAACGAAACTTACCGGGTCGACGCGCGGAATATCCAGGCGCACGCTCATCGCGTGCGCCTGGTTAACCGCGGGAGAGCGGGTTGAGTTCACGGCAAGGTCTCTATGCGGTCAGCCCCAACCTGGTTTGCCATGTAGGAGCGCAAGATCTCCACTCCTTCATCGATCGTCGTTTCCGGCTTCAGCACCATGGCCTGCGTTGCCTGTTGGAATGCATTGCCCCAGATCGGGAATTCAGGATGGGAGGGCATGCTTTTGGCCGACGAACTGAGGTCGGCGAACCCCGCCTGGAAAGGCGCCCGGCTGAGAGCGAGATAGCTGGGTTCGGTTCGCAGCGAGGTGGGCGCCGGAACAACCGGAACCCAAGCGGCGATCTTCAGAAGGTTCTCCTTCTGCTGCATGATCTCGATCGCGGCCCAGGCTAGGTCGGGATTCGAAGCATTCTTCGAGACCGACAACACAACTCCGTTAAAGCTCGCCGCCGTCCCTGGCGCTTGACCTTCAGAAGTTGGCACCTGAGTGAAGCCTATCGTCTCTTCTTTGTCGTCCCAGCAGGGAGCGCAAATGTCCTTGCTCCAGAAGACCGGTATCCAGTTTCCGGCAAAGGTGATGCCGAATTTGTGATCGTGCAATGCCTGGGCCGGATGGGTCGCCCCGTTCGGATCCATGATCTGCGAAGTTGGCGCTAGCAGACCTTCAGCGGCTGCCGTCTTATAGAAGCCGAGGACCTCACGAATGCCCTTGCTGTCGACGACCCACTTGTCCGTTGCCTGGTCATAAATCGTCGGCGTGCTGGACGCGGAAAGCAGGATGCCCGGGCCGGCGACGACACCGAAAGTGCCTTGCGACGTACCGGTGATGACATAGAGCGGCGAGGCATCGGGCGAGGATTTCTTGATTGCCCGCGCACCGTCAAGAATCTCGTTCCAGGTCTTCGGCTTCCAGTCCTTCGGCAATCCCGCCTTGTCGGTCAACGTGCGGTCAAAGAGGACCGCGTAGGTATTGATACCCTGGGCGACCGAGTAGACTTTGCCATCGTACTTGCTCGATTCCTTCACCGCATCCGGCGTCTCTTGCCACCAAGGTGCGTTGGCGACCTTGTCGTCAAGAGGGGATATAAGTCCGCTACCGGCGAATTGCCCGACATTGATGTCGAAATACTCCACCACATCGGGAGCTGTGTCAGGGGAGTTGTAGAGGAGGCTCAGCTTGGTGATAAAATCGTCGTAGGTACCAGGGATCGGAATCAGTTCCATCGTATCGCCGGGATGGGCGGCCTCGAACTGGGTCTTGACGCCACCGAACCACTTCTCGGCGAGCTTGGGATCGGCAAAGGTCCAGTTCAGACTGAACGCGACTTTGACGTTGGCAGCCTCAGCGTCTTGCGCAAAGCCCGCAGTGCCGGCAGCCAAAGCAATCAAAGCCGCACTGAGCAATCCGCGGCTTGCCTTGCGCCAGGCGGCGGTCGCGATCGTCTTCGGAAGCAGCCGGCGATTCTGGGCCCGGTCAAAGCGGTGCAACAGATTCTGGATATCCAAGTTTTCCTCCTTATTGATGTTCATCACGCGTGGTTCCTCTCTCACTGTTTTTCCATTCTACCCGTGACTGATCTCCGCCAAACGGAGATAGCAGTACTTCTTCAGACGACCGACGGCTCCTTTGAACCGAGCCTCAAGTTCACTCCGGAGACACCATCGAAAAAGTAAAGATCATTCGCGTCGAACACCAAGTTTACTTGGTCACCCAGATGAATCGGCGCGAAGCTTGGGAATTTTGAATTGATGAGTGTCCCTGCCACATCGACCAGGACGAAGGTCTCAGATCCAGTTGTTTCAATTGCCGTGACGGTACCGCTTATCTTTTCCGAGCAACGGGAGGGAGCGTCTTTCGTCCAGTGAATCTCATCTGGCCGAAGACCCAGCTCCACAACCTGAGGAAGGCTCCCCGAAAATTCGCGTGCCGCTACCCCAAATGACGTTCCGAGGCAGTCAAACCGAACAGTCTCCCCCTCGTGCTGCAGTGAAGCAGGCAATATGTTCATGTTGGGCGACCCGATGAATGTTCCCACGGCCTTACTGGCCGGCGAACGGTACAATTCGGCCGGGGTTGCGACTTGGAGGACGCGACCCTTGTCGAAAACAGCGATCCTGTCGCCCATCGTCATGGCTTCCACCTGGTCGTGGGTGACGTAGACCGTCGTGACCCCGAGTTGCCGTTGCAACTGCGTGATTTCAGCCCTCATCTGTGTGCGCAAGCTGGCGTCGAGATTCGAAAGCGGCTCGTCGAGAAGGAAGACACGAGGCCGGCGTATCATGGCCCGCGCAAGCGCCACGCGCTGCCTCTGACCCCCAGATAATTCCGCAGGCCGACGGTCCAGCAGCTTGTCCAACCCGACCAACTGGGCAACCTTGTCGACGCTTCGGGCAATATCGGATTTGGCCTCCCCGCGTATGGCTGGCCCAAATGCCAGGTTCTTCCGAACTGTCATGTGCGGATAGAGCGCGTAGCTTTGGAACACCATTGCCGCGTCGCGGCGACCGGGCGGTGTGAGCGTCACATCCTCGTCGTCTACAAAGATTTTTCCGTAGGTAGGAGTCTCAAGTCCTGCCAGCATCCGGAGCGTTGTGGTTTTGCCGCAGCCGGAAGGACCGACGAAAACGATGAACTCCCCATCATTAATTTGGAGGTTCAGATCAGGTATGATCGTCAATTCGCCGAAGCGCTTCCACACATTCTGGAAAGTTACTGATGCCATGACTTCGTGCTATCTCTCGGCGGTTCTTTGTCTTGTTTCTGTATCGGTATGCGCAGTAGCCCTATCCGCGGCCAGCTCCTTGCATCGGCAGTTCTGACTTCTTGACACTCGCTCGCCTCAAGGCATTCGATTGTGCAATAGCTCTCCGATTGCTGCCCCGGGGCCGGGACAGCACGAAAGTTTTCATCCTGGTCTGGCGAACGCGATTGCGAGCCGGTACGCGCGCAAAGCGTTCATATCGAGCGGTTGTCTATCCGCGCCCGCGACCTATTGCTGGTGGCGTTTTCATCTCGTCGTTCCCCTGCCAGCCAGGCCCGTTCTCCGGAGAGCCTTCAAGCCGCAGTTACTTTCTTGTTTTCATTTACCTTCGGACGGAGGCTCCCCACTGTCAAATTTTGATCGTTGATGGGAGGAGATAAGCCATTTTTATCAGAACTGGCGAATGTGATTGCTTTCCAGTCTCTTGCGAACCTTGGCACCACCTCCGTCGCGAGGATGAACAAATTCTGCGAACTGCGCGAGCCACAGGGAAGTCTTGCTCTCGATGCACCTTCTGATGAAGGCCGCAGGGATCGCCATCAGCTCCAAGACCCAGCTTTGTCTCGCCTTCAATGCTCTTAGTTGGCAACAGTGAACATCATGATCCAGCTACTTGTCAAGAGGATCATGTGATCCTAACAGCGTTTTTGATCCTGACCCGGGAAGCGTTTGGAAATTCCGATCGGAGCTGGCATCCGCTGTCGGTTCTGCGTGTTCGCAACAATTGGCCGACTTCAGACCGGTGCCCCGGTTTGACATCTAACCGCTTCTGTTTTAAGGCGAAAATCACAGCTGGCCCTCCCGCCACCGGAGCAAATGGCTCGCCGGGCTGACGACATCGCACTGCCTGGTGCGCCCCGTCGTCGAAAATGGCCAAGCACCGAAATGAAAGCTTCGCTATCTCGACCAAGAAGACAATCTTACGGATCAATTGTTGCAAGTGATGTTTGAAATGTGTCAAGAATGCACTGCTTAGTCTGCTGGGACACTGCCTGTCCTTGAATTGCCGGAGAGAGCTTTGGCCGAAACCGACCTGCTTGAACGCCTTAAGAAGATATGCGTCGATCTGTCTGGGCAAACGGTGGACGCTGCCCACTATGTAATAAACAATGCGGACGAAATCCCGTTCTATACGATGCGAGAAGTCGCTCGCCGAGCGAGCATCCAACCGGTGAGCTTGGTAAGGCTGGCCCAGAAGTTGGGATTTTCTGGGTACGGCGAATTTCGGCAGCAGTTTATCGACGCGACACAGGAGCGCAATCACCGCGATCGACAGTCCGTCAGGCGCAACGAGTCCAGCGCACGCACACTCATCACCGAAATGGGCAAAAGCCGTGGGCTCAAGGCTTTCGTCGATGCCTTCTTTGCGACCGAGCTAGCCGTCGTCGAGCAGGCAAGATCGCATCTCTCAGAAGAAAAACTCGAGCGCGCCGTCGAGCTGCTGGTACATGCCCCAAAAATCTATGTCATAGGGAGGCGAACCGCGTTCACTCCCGCTTTCACTCTTGCCTACACTTTGCAAAAAGCTCGACCCAACATAGTTCTGTTGGATATGCCGGGTGGAGCACCCGAGGGCGCGCTGGACGATGTTCGACCAGGTGACGCTTTTGTGGGAGTAACCTTTGCGCCGTTCAACAGGCTGGTCCACAGGTTGACCGAGAAGGCTTCACATTCGGGTGCGAAAATTATTGCGATCACTGACAGTTTCGCTGCACCTATCAGCAAGTTCGCGGACCCATTGCATTTCGTAGCGCAAAGTTCCGGTCACGCGTTTCCCGAATCCGCATTAGGGGCAATTGCTATCGCCAACATCCTTGCTGCCTTGACCATCAG
The DNA here is from genome assembly GCF_001425625.1 of Mesorhizobium sp. Root102. Classification (GTDB taxonomy): domain Bacteria; phylum Pseudomonadota; class Alphaproteobacteria; order Rhizobiales; family Rhizobiaceae; genus Mesorhizobium. The sequence continues at coordinate 7,055 of NZ_LMCP01000016.1, forward strand.
CAAGCTCGGCGAGGTGGCGCAACACAGGATCCGCGAGAATGAGCGGTTTCTGGTGAACTCCGGCGAGTACCTGCTGGCGGCCGCTCCGAAGAAAGGTCGGCGCGCTCCAGAAAGCCGCTGATGCGACACCTTTCCGGAAGGAAATCCTGAAGACCGCTTTACCCGATCAACGACGTGAGGTCGGATTGCCTGTTAGGGCCTGAAACGCGGCACGGCAAGCAAGACGGCTAATTTCGGTCCTGCGCACTGAGACATCTTTGACGTGCCGCCTGATATCGCTTTAGCCGACAACGTTGCGCAGCAAGCCGACTTGCTGGAGTTCTACCTCGACCGTATCGCCAGGCTTCAGCCACATTGGAGGCTGACGCTTGGCTCCGATGCCCTGCGGTGTACCCGTCGTGATGATATCACCCGGGGACAGGGTCAAAAAGAATGAGATGTAGGAGATCAAATCACGCACCGGAAATATCATAAGGCGCGTATTGGACGACTGGACCTGCACACCGTTCACACGAGTTCGAATGTCGAGATTTTGCAGGTCGCCTACCTCGTCCAATGTGACGAGCGCCGGGCCGCAAGGCGTCGAAGCGTCGACGGCCTTGCCTGCCAACCACTGCGTTCCCCGATACTGAAGATCGCGTGCCGTGATATCATTCAGAACCATCACGCCAGCGACGAAATCGAGCGCCTCTTCTTTGGCGACGGCGCGACATTCCCGGCCGATAACAACCGCGAGTTCGCCTTCGAAATCCAGATTTTGGGTGATGGTGGAGCAACGGATCTCGTCAAACGGACCGATCAACGTGCTGGCGAACTTCGCGAATATATCGGGATGAGACGGGAGCGCCCGACCCGTTTCGGCAACATGGTCGTTGTAGTTGAGGCCGATGCAAAGCACTTTCGCGGGGTCGATGACAGGCGGGCCGAGCCGCGTCGTTTCAACTGGGCCAACCGCGGTCTTCGGGTTTTTGTGGGCGGCCGCGATGAGCCGCTTTGAGAGCTCGGGCAACGCTGCTCCGTATTCGCGCAACAGATCGCTCATGGAGGGGACCGGACGAGCATCGGCGCCGATAGCGCTTTCAAGAAGTGTCGCGACATCAAAGACTGAGGAATTGACGACAATGCCTGGCCGCCAAGAGCCAGAAAAATCATAGGAAACGAGTTTCATTGGTTCTCCTGGACCCCTTCGGGTGCACTTGATTCAAAGCAGGCATGACAAGCTGTGTCGTTGGCGGACGGCCTCACGCACCTTCCTGCGCGGTTCAAATCCGATTTCCCTTCAGAAAATCGGCAGCGCGCTCACCGATCATGATCGCCGGAGCATTCAGGTTACCTGATGTCACGAATGGCATGACCGAGGTATCGGCGACGCGCAGACCGTCGATGCCATGGACGCGCAATTGTGGATCCACGACGGCCATCTCGTCGTTCCCAATCTTGCAAGCGCCGCTGAGGTGGTAGGCCCCTTGCGTATACTTTCTAGCAAAGGCCTCGAACTCGGCGCGTGTTGTAAGTGGCTTGTCTGGAAGGTGTGCCTCACTTACGAACTTCCGCATCGACGGTTGCGCCATGATCTCCTGACCCAGCCGAATACCGTCAACGATGCGGTCCACGTCGTAGGGGTGGCTCAGGTAGTTCGGATCGACAAGCGGCGGCACGGTCGGGTCCGACGATCGAAGCGCAATCCGCCCTCGCGATTTCGGGCGGCAGGCATACACGTTGAGGGTGCATCCATTTCCGCTAGCCGTAGTTTCAACGCCTTCCTCGATGCCGGCACCGGCGAAGAAGTGATATTGAAGATCGGGAGTGGGATCGGCCTTGTCTCCCCACCAGAAGGCACCTCCTTCGCAGATATTCGAGGTGACCGGCCCGTTACCGAACAACGCATATTGCAAGCCCGCAGCCGCCTGCCAGCGCAGCTTCTTGTACTTGTCGTAGCTGGTGTTCGACTTGAGGTTATATATGAGGAAGCAATCCGTATGATCTTGCAGGTTCTGGCCGACGCCTGGAAGGTCATGAACCACGTCAACGCCAATGCGCTGAAGATCGGATGCTGGCCCGATGCCGGAAAGCAGCAAAAGGCGAGGCGATCCGATGGCTCCCGAGGAGATCACCACCTCGCGTTCGGCACGCATCGTTACCAGGCGGCCGTTATCGACATACTGGACACCGATTGCTCGACCGCCTTCCACGACGATCTTGGTAACCTGCTTGTTGGTCACGACGTTCAGGTTGCGGCGGTTTCGAGCCGGGTGAATGTAGGCATCGGCTGAACTGCATCGCCGACCGTTCTTGGTGGTCAGCTGATACAATCCAGCCCCTTTGAGCTCTCCGGAATTGAAATCCGGATTGAAGGGGATTCCGGCCTCCTGGCAGGCTTTCACCCAGGCCTTGGTCAGTGGAAGCGTGTGCTGCTGGTTCGAAACGCTTAAGGGCCCGTCTTGTCCGTGCGCGTCATTCGAATAGACTTCATTGTTTTCTGCTTTGCGAAAATACGGAAGAACATCCTTGTAACCCCAGCCCTCCGCTCCGTGGGCCACCCAGCGATCGTAATCTGAGGGCGCTCCTCGCATATAGATCATTGCATTGAGCGAACTGCCGCCGCCCAAGACCCGCGCCTGCCCGACTTGCGTTTCAAGATTGTTTTGATGTTTTAGCGTTTCGACCTTGTACCAATGAAGCAGGGAGCTCTTGAAGGATTTGTAGAAGGTGACCGGGAAGCGGATCCAGATGCTGCTATCTCTCGGGCCGGCCTCGAACAATGTGACAGATGCGTCCGGATCCTCGCTCAATCGGCCCGCTATTGCGCATCCTGCCGATCCCCCGCCTACAACGATAAAGTCGGGCATGGCCCCTTCTTTCCTTCCATCTACCGCGCCAAAACTGCACGCGAACCCATACAGCGGGTACGAATGCATCGATCAGGACCATCGAGCTGACCGCCTCGCGCCGGGTCGCCCGCTCATCTTCGAGGTTCGGCCCGCGAAGCGGATACTGTGCCTATCGGATCCCGGCAAAAAACTTGTCTACTTCCGCCTGGCGCATGTCGCAGAACCAGCATTCGACGATCTTTTCGTTTTCGAAGCGATAAGCCGCAAGGCGGTCAGTGCGCACCCGCTCATCGCCACGGGACCAGATTTCATGAACCATGATCAGGATCGCGTTGTCCGAATCGGCGATGACTTCGTCATGGCCCGCCTCGCCCCCCACAATCCACTTGTCGGTGTAGGCCGCGACCTTGTTGACCCAGTTTTCGAGAAAATCCTTCGCCCCGTGAAAATCCCGGGAAAGGGCTGGATGCGATCCGCCCATGTGGACCACCAAGTTATCGGCGTAAAAGCTGCAGCCCTTTTCGACATCCCCACTCGACCACGCATCGTGGTAATCGCGAAGGATATCCTTTGCCCGCTTCTTGCTCATCTTGATCCTACCTCTTGTTACCAATGAAAAGCGCTACGCAAGCGCTTCAAAGGCATTTGAAGCTGCCGCGTCAGACCCGCGAACGAAGCACCCGAACACGCTTGAAGGCTCATTGCACATGAGGCGTGGCCGCCAATGACTTTCCTCGCGTCTCGGTCGACGCAACAGATTTTCCATCTGCCGAAATCTCGACACCATAGGTCTGCAGCGCGGACTGTCGCGAGACAACGCCATCGCGTACGTCGCGCAGAACCGCATCTGGGTCGCGCAGGTGAGGATGCCCCCAGCCGCCGCCGGCCGAAGCTTCAATCACAAGATGCAGCGGTTCGACTTCCTCGACGCCGTAGGGCGGACAGGCAAGTTCTTCACCGCTTCCCAGATCGAATGCTTTTATCGATCCCTTGGCGCCCCACTGTCCGCCATTGACGCCGGCGCCCGTTGGTTTGCGAGCGCCTTCTCCGCGCAACAGATGTTCGCCGCCTGCCAGCACATCGACCACATAGTCCACTCCGGTTCCGCCCCGGTACTGGCCAGCCCCGCCGGTATCGCTTCGCATCTGATAGCGATGCACGCGCATCGGATAGGATTGTTCATACGTTTCGATGTTCGGTATGAACATTCCGCCGAGTGTCATCTGGTGGCTGGTGGTGGGAAAGCCATCTCGCCCTTTTACCGCGCCGCCACCCGAGCTGCCATGCCAGTGGTAGAGAACAAAGACGCCACCAGATGGCTTCTTGCCGGAGGAAATACCGAATACGGATTTGCCCCAGCCCGCACAAGCGCGCTCGGGATCGGCTTGCGCCAATGCACCCCAGCAGGCGTTCATAATGTCGATTGCCGGGTAGACCGTATTCATCGTCATCGGCGCAGGCGCCAGCGCATTCACGGTCGTCCCCTCCGGGGCTATGATCTTGACGCAGCGATAGGTGCCCTCGTTGTGGGGGATATCAGGGTCCAGGAACGCTGAGAGCGCGCAATAAACAGCCGAATGCGTGTTGGCTATCCCGCTGTTTTTGAAGCCTCTGATCTGGGGCGAGGTCCCTGCAAAATCAAAGGTCATCGTATCGCCGTCGATGGTCAGCTTCACGCGGGTTTCGACGTCCACGATTTTGAAGCAATCAGTATCGCTTACGTCTGATCCCTCCCATGTGCCGCTTGGAAGTTCCGAGATCGCTTGGCGCATCCGCCGTTCGCCATAGTCGAGAAGAGCATCGAGGTAGGCATTGCCCTTCTTCACGCCGAGCTGGCCAACGATGTCGGCCAGGCGCTGCGCGCCGATACGCGTCGAGCCTATCATCGCGCCGAGATCGCCTTCCAAGAGATCAGGGCACCGCGAGTTAAGCAACAGCAAGCGCCACAGATCATCACGCAGCTGGCCTTTCTCAATCAATTTGAGAACAGGCAGCCGAATCCCCTCATGGAAGATTTCGGTCGCCTTCGCGTTGTAGGTGCCGGCAGCACCGCCACCAATGTCGGACTGGTGAGCACGGTTGCTGCAGAATCCAATCAGCTCCCCATCTACGAAAACGGGGCGGATCAGGGTCCAGTCAGGCAGGTGGTTACCGCCGGCCGCGTAGGGATCGCTCAGGATGAAAACGTCCTCCGGCTCAATGCGGCCGGCGAAATCCCTCAACACCGCGCGCACGGCGAAGCCACCACTGCCGGAGTGAATTGGCAGGCCGTCAGCCTGCGCGATCGTCTCGCCATCCGCATTGCTCAAAAAGCACGAAAAATCATGGCTCTGGCTAAAAATGGGGCTCCGCGCGGTGCGGATCATAATCGTTCCCATCTGCAAGCTGATGTGATCCAGCTGTCGCTGCAAGATGGCGATCAGAACCGGATCGTATTCGGTAGACGAAACAGTGCTCATGGTTTCACCTTAACCCATTTCATCAAGCGACTTGCCTGGCCCCATATCTGCTGCTGTCGGGCCGCAGGTGTCGCGATTGCCGAAAAATGCCAAAAGGCGGAATGCCAGCTCATGCCGCCTCGCCATGCGCGATGTCGACGTGGTAGTTGCTGGCATCAGTCATCGTGAGCTTATCACCCATCCCAAGAATGAGCGTCGTGGTCGCCTCCTCGATAATCGCTGGGCCGACCAACTGCTGGTGCGACGTCAGGACAGTCCCGTCGTAAACAGGGGTATCGACGAAACCCACTTTCTTGTCGATCCACACCGGCCGGCGTGAATGTGCTACCGGGTCGGAGACACGGGGAGGAACTTTCGCCAAATCCAAAGCATCCAGCTTGCCAATCGCGGCCAATCGCAGATTTACGATCTCGATAGCGCCCGACGGTTGTACATAGCCGAAAAGGCGTTGATAGGCCTGCTCGAAAGCCGCCCGTATGGTCGAGGCATCCGTCGAAGAGTTCTCAACGGCGATGGTCCATTGCTGACCGAAATAGCGTAGGTCGTAAGCTCGCCTCAGCTGCGCCTTGCTTCCTGTGAAACCTTCACGAGCCAGAACTTCAAGCGCTTCTGCCTGCATCGCCTCGAATGCGCCTTCGAGCTGACCCGGACCCGAGATTGCCGTCTTATCAAGATCCTTGAGCCAGCTTCGCACGAAGTCGTGGCGAAGGTCGGAATTGCACATTCCGAATGCGCAGAAAACGCCGGCAAGTCGCGGGATATAGAGACTTGGGCTGCCGAGCAGGCGCGCCGTCGAGGGACCGTGCAAGGGGCCCGCACCGCCGGCGGCCACCAGGGTGAATGTCCTTGGATTGTAGCCCTTCTCCAAGGAGGCTCTCTCCACCGCATGAAGGATGTTCTGCTCGACAAGTTGAATGATGCCGGCCGCGGCATCCGTGACGCTGAGGCCCAGCGGCCTGGCGATATGGGTCTCGATCGCCTCAACGGCCTTTTCCAAGCTCAAGGTGATCGCGCCGCCGGCGTATGGGCCAGGCTTTAGCCGGCCCAGCACAAGCTGTGCGTCCGTCACCGTTGGACGCTCGCCGCCACGACCATAGCAGGCAGGTCCGGGCGTTGAGCCCGCGCCTTCAGGCCCGGCCTTCAGTAGGCCTGCGCCATCAACCGATGCAATCGTGCCGCCGCCAGCGCCGACAGTATAGATATCAACGGACGGGATGTTGAGGTGGTAGCCGTCGACCACGATCTGATCGGTCATGGAGACCATGCCGTGCTGCATCAAGGTTACGTCGCAGCTCGTACCGCCTACCTCGATCGAGATCAGGTGTTCTGATCCGGTGTCCTCGCCGAAAAACTTCAGCGAACCGACGCCGGCGGCGGGTCCCGATAGAACCAGGCTCGCGGGTGCATAGCCGATCTCGTCTATCGAGATCGCGCCGCCGTTCGACTGGATCATCAACAGCTTGCGAGGCAGCCCCAGCGACGCCAACCGTGCGGCCAAGCTCTCGAGATAAGGAACGACCCGACGCGAGACGTATGCGTTGACTACGGTCGTCGACGTCCGCTCATATTCACCAATTGTCGGCGAGATTTCTGACGATGCGGTAACCCAGACATCGGGAAGATGCTTCTTGAGCTCAGCCTTAGCTGCTCTCTCGTGCTCTGGATTGGCGTACGAATGCAGAAAGCAAATAGCAACTGCCTCGACACCTTCCTCAGCGAAGACGCGGGCCGCAGCAGCGACAGACTTCGGATCGAACGGGATCCGCACTGTGCCGTCGTGCTCGATGCGCTCAGTCACCGGTAGGCGCAAATAGCGGGGAACCAAAACCTCCGGAAACGGCTTTCGATGATCCCATACGTTCTCTCGGATCGATCTCCGGATTTCGAGCGAGTCACGAAAGCCTTCAGTGACGAGAAGCCCGACCTTCGCGCCCTTCTTTTCGAGCAAAGTGTTGGTGGCGATAGTCGAGCCGTGGACAAAAAGTTCGGTATTGGAAAGGAAGGTTCCGACGTCGATAGACAAGGTCTCGGCCGCCAGCCGGACCGCGGACAGGACGCCTTCCGTCGGATCGGACGGCACCGATGGGGCTTTGAATGCCCGTACGGCTCCTCGAGCGTCGACCATGACCAGATCAGTAAATGTACCGCCGATATCAACTCCGACGCGGTAAGGTGAAACTAACATTGGCTTCCTACTTATCCTTGCTTCGGGTTCGCTATGTGCGTTGTTCTTCGCCAAAACCTTGGCGACAGCCTCTAAGCTACCGCGTCCGGGCGGCTGCCAAGTTCTCTTCCAACGACGCGTATGAGTTTGTCAGCTATCAAGAGAACCTCAGCTTCGTCCATTGGCGTGGAAAGCGCTCCTGAGCAGTTGGGCGTCAGCAGGACGTTTTCATCCACCATCGCCAAGTGAATACCGCGGATCAGCTTGGCTGTTTCTGCGTTGGCAAACGCGCTCCGGTAGCCAGTAACTTCGCCCGGCCCAACGTGAACCCGGAAAAGCGATCCCATGCCGGTCACGGTCGCCGACACGCCGGCGTTGGCAAAGCCTTGCCGGAGCTCCGCCCGAAGTCTGTCGCCGAGAGCGTTCATCCGATCCACAGCCGGTCGGGAGTAGTGCGCGAGCGAGGCCAGGCCCGCCGCCATGCTCAGCGGGTTCGCGCTGAAGGTCCCACCCATCGACACCTTGGGTTTCCCAGCGGAATGGTCGAAGATCGACATGCGATCGGCCAGTCCTGAAACCGCCCCGATAGGCAACCCGCCGCCTATGATCTTGGCCGTGGTAATCAGATCAGGTTCAAGGCCGAAAAGCGGCGAAGCACCCTCGAACGACAGGCGGAAGCTGATCACTTCGTCGGCGATCAGGATAATTCCATCCCGACGGCAGGCCTCCTGCACGACGGCAGCAGTTTCCATCGAGATCGGCACCGCCCCGGCCCGCGAGGCGTGAGGATCGACGATGACTGCAGCCAGGGAACGACCTTCGCGACGCAGGATGTCGGCGCAACGCTGAGGATCGTCATAAGGCAGGACCACCGTTTCGCGCAGCACCGAGTCGGGTGTCCCGGCGTTGCAGCGCACCGATGCGGGATCGCCGTTTTTGTCGTTCCAGTTGGCGGGCGTGGGATCTAGGCTGACTTCGACCCAATCATAGGCTCCGTGATAGCAGCCTTCGAATTTGGCAATTCTCTCCCGGCCGGTTATGCCGCGCGCGCCTTTGATCGCGGCCAACACGGCTTCAGTCCCGGAATTGCAGAAACGTGTCTGCTCCATCCTCGGGCTTCTGGCAACCAACGCTTCGGCTAGCAGAATCTCGCTCTCGGTGGGCATTCCGAAGGCAGTTCCTTTCACCATCGCGCCGCGCACGGCATCGAGAACCGGTTCGAATGCATGGCCGTGGATAAGCGAAAAGAAGTTGTTGGCGCAGTCTAGAAGCCGTCGCCCATCGATATCGACGACCCAGCAACCTTCTCCACGCGCAGCATACGGCGGGTTCGGCTGGAACCAGGACGCGGCACGCATCGATCCGCCTGGGACAACTCTCCGCTCCCGCAAGAACGCGGCCTCGGAGTGCTTGCCAATGACGGGACCTCCGACATCGCTGCTTTGTCCTGCCACGAGACTCATCCTGTGCTCCATACCCTCTTGAGTGCAGGTAGTGAACACTATGATCCACCACCGTGTCAATAGGATCATCTGATCCAAGGCGAGATTTTTATCCGTAAGCTGTCCAGAAATGCCGCCTGCCTGGAGGCTAGGCGGGAAAGCGGCCGATCTTGAACGGATCGTCTATCGATCTGACCTTTCATTCGACCTCTGACGGGTTAGCCGGTAACCGGTGTTCTGCCGCGACGTTGGACTGCCCGCTATGATCTGTGATCGGCTTTGCATGGACGAGCGAAGAGGGAGTTCCTACTACATTGAAGGTTCTCACGACCGGATGCGGTCAAAGCACGCGTCCGGGCGTGAAGGTCAACGGAGGTGGCGGAGCGTTACGGTCTGACGCCGAACCACCTATCGTCCTGGCGACGACGGCACGGTAGGACAAGGTGGTTGTGCCTGCGCCCGAGGATGCGGTGGAATTCGCAGCGATGGTCGTCGAGACGCCTGGGCCGCCTGCCAGGCAGGCCTCTCCTGCGCCGAGATCGTCGTCGGTCCCTGTTATCCGTTTCGAGGAAGGCGCATCTGCTGCTCGGATCATTGCGGTTGAGCGTGCTTTGGCGGCCTCGTCATGATCTCTCCGTCAAACCGTGTGCGGATCATGGTGGCGACAGGTTCGCAAAGACGAGCCGATCGAACGGCTGAAGAAACCGGTTGGAGGCTCCAATCAGGCCGCCTTCGGCCGCAAATCCGGGAAGGCCTATCCCGACCAATTTGATCTGGCGCTGGAAGACTTGGGGACCGCCATCGCCGCAATCGGGGCCGGGGAAGAAGCCGATGCCCCTCAAGGCGATAGAGCGTCCGAACCAAAGACCAATCGTGGCCTCCTTCCCGGCATTCTACCTCTCGCCTATCCTCAAACCTGTGCTGACCATTGCGGCTTATTCCAACTGTCCGACCGAAATGGGGGCAGTTCTACGGCCCTCGCTCTGCTTGCGCAGGATGCAACGGCAATGAACTGATGTGAACGACTGAACACGTAAGGATATCGAAGACTCGTCACGCAGTTCGAAGCGGCGGTTCACGCCGCCTCGCCCAGTGTGCGAGCCTCATGAGCACCCGAGTTCCTGTGGCATCTCGGACGCGCGTCGAACGCGCCCGGCATCACCTATTGCAGGAAGTTCTCGATTATTTCCGCAGCCTTTTGTGGCTGCTCCCAAAACATATTGTGGCCAGCGCCCGTGAAGGTTTCAAACCGAGCGTTCGGGAACGCCTCCTTCACTAATTTTTGATGATGGGAGTCGAAGAACTGGTCCTGATCCCCCCACAAGATCATCATCGGCGCCTTTATCAAGCTTGAGATTTTCGAAAGATCTCCCATAGAGGCTCCCCAAAGAACGCCTTTCCACACTTGGATCGGCACAGCAGCGCTCTCTTCGCGTTCAGGCTTGATGAATGCCATATCAACCGGATTGGGACTCCAGAACCAGTCTGTCATGAATTTGCCGTTAGGATCCATGGGGGGCTTCAGCTGCATAACATTATCCCATAGCCACGAGCCGGGCCCGACACCCGTGTTCAAAGTTGTGGAGATGAGCACCAGCCTGTTCACTTGTTCTGGATGCTGAGCCGCAAGCACCTGTGCCGTGACCGACCCAAGGGAGTGGCCAACCACGTCGGCCTTTTCAATCTTCATTGCACTAAGGAAATAATAGGCGTCGTTTGCAAGGTCGGTATAAGCGTAACAGCATTCCGGAGCACTCGACTTGCCATGTCCGCGCAGGTCGATGGCATAGATGTGGTGATCACTGAGATAGGGCGCGATCAACGACCAGGCCCGGCTGTTGTCGGTGAAGCCATGAATAAGCAACAGGGGTTTCCCATTGGGGTCCCCCATCTCAGAGTATGCCATCCTTATACCATTGGGTAGATCGACGAATTTCTTGGCGCCCGCCCATTCGGACTGAGTTGGCACAGCGATCTGATCCGCTCGTACCTGATTGGTTGAATTCAAGAGAACGAATGCAAAGCCGATGATTGCGAAGTAGCTCTTCATTATCTTCCTCTTTCGTTTTTGCAGTCAATCTATTCAGTTAACCGAATGGATACGTGGGTTTGCTGCAACTCAGATTGTCGAAACGCAACCTCGCGCGCGGCAGGGCGGCAGGGTGGCGACCGGTCATCCGCGACCGATCAGACATGATGAGGGATTGCCTAGCCTCCAGCATTCGACAAAAAGCCAACCTCTACGCTGAACAAGCCAATCTGGGGTTTCGATCAACCAGCGCCTATGGAGCTGGACGCCCGTATCAATTGGCCCTGCGCGGGAGCCACATACTCAGAGGTGGCTCGGGAAAGGAAGCGGCCCGCATCGTGGCAAAGTGGGTTGTCAATAAATCTCTCCCGGCGCCACCCATGCTTTTGACAGCTGAACAACCTGATGCCCTTGCCGGTATTCGTGTCGATCTTGGCGCAATCTTCGTCTCGATCGAGCTAAGTAAATCGACTTGGCCGATCGCTTCTTTGTTAGCCGAACGATTGCCGCGGTCTATCGAACTCACCTACACCCAGGTCATCGATGCCAACTGGCCCGGCAGGTGGATTGGATTGAAATATCTCCGAGGTCCAGCCAAAGGGGTTCCCTCGCCTCACGGGTCACATCCCGGTGGCGGGCTCCTCTCGAGAAGAGTCATCAGAACGGTTTTCAGCGACGAGGGACAACTTTCCCGGGGTTCATAATCAACAGCGGGTCGAGAGCCTCCTTCAAGACTCTCATCAATTCAATTTTCCCAGTAGCGCCATATTGCCTGAGAAGATCGAGCTTAACCCTGCCGATGCCGTACTCTGCGCTGAACGTGCCACCCATCTTGAAGGCAAGATCATATATTTTGGGCGAGATTTCGCGTTCGAAGCGCTCTTTGAAACCTGTCTTTTTGGACGAGGGAGGGGGAACGACGTTAAAGTGCACGTTGCCGTCCCCTACGTGCCCGTAGACCGAGAGAATAGCGTCGTCCGCCTCTCGTTTCACAATGGCCGTTGCACTCTCAATGAAAGCAGGCAAGCGCGAAACCCGAACAGCGATGTCGTGCTTCAATGAACCTCCATTTAGCACTTCAGCCTCAGGAATATTCTCGCGAAGATACCAGAGCTCAGCGCGTTGACTTTCACTGGCCGCGATAGTGGCGTCGATAATCAAATTGTTCTCGAAGAACCGCGCCAACATCGCGCTGACCGTATCCTCCAGGTTCAACGTAGGCGACGCTGTCGCAACTTCCAGAAGAAGGTAGTGCTCACTACTGTTCTCCAGAGGATGCCTTAGATTGGAGTTTGTTCGCAGGATCAACTGCAGCGAGGAACCCGAGATGTATTCGAACGACAGGATAGCTTCACCTGTTTCAACCTGAGTCTGATTGAAGATGGAGGTGAGACCTGAAATATCACGGATCGCGACGAAAGCGGTGACTATCTGTCTGGGCTTCCTGGCAAGCTTGAGAGAAACACCGGTGATGACACCAAGAGTCCCTTCCGCGCCCAAGAAGAGCTGCTTAACGTCATAGCCGGCATTATTTTTCCTTAGAGGGCTAAGTTCGCTGTATAGCGAACCGTCAGGTAGAACCACCTCAAGGCCCAGCACCAGATCTCTTGCGACACCATAACGAACAACATTGACCCCCCCTGCATTGGTGGAAAGATTGCCGCCGATCCTGCATGATTGCTGCGAGCCAAGCACGAGGGGCAGCATAAGATCGGCACTAGCGGCGAGCTCCTGCAGTTCGCTGAGGATCATTCCCGCATCGACGGTAACAGATAGATTGGCAGCATCGATTTCTCGTGGCGTAGTCATACGCTCGAGGCTCAGTACGAGTTCATCGCCGTTGTTGCTAGGCGTAGCACCGGTGCAATAGCTCGTATTGCCGCCTTGCGGCACGAGCCCAACGCGGTGCGCTGCGCAGGCGCGAACGATTTGCTGCACTTCTTCAGTCGTTCGGGGCCGAAGCAGTGCAAAGGTGCTGCCGTGATATTGTCGCCGGAAGTCAGTGGTATATCCGGAAATGATGTCCTGATCTGTCGTCACGATATCTGAAGGAAGTCCGGAGAGTACACGATCGATCCGAACCATTGGGGCTATCCCTTTATTGCGACTTGGAGGGTATCGCAGCAGCGTCAAGCTAGGAGCGCCATGACCGTCCCAAAGATGGGAAGGTCTATTTCTGATCTGACAACCGCCCCATCGAAATTGTCAAAAACATCCGGCACGCCGTCGTTATGAACGCTGGGGCCGAATGAGCTTCAGCGGTTAACGACATCCGGGAGCGGTTCACCTGTCAGAGCGCGCCGGGCCCTTTCGACAGCTTGTTCTTGCAAAGCATCCAGGGAGGTGCTGGAGCGCCAGGCAACGTGAGGCGTGAAAACTGTATTCGGCGCCGCGCGGAGCGGGTGATTAGCTGCCAAGGGCTCCTGTTCGAAAGTATCGAGCGCTGCGCCTGCAATCTTGCCGGCGCCAAGGGCGGCGGCTAACGCTTCTTCATCGATAAGCCCACCGCGAGAAACGTTCACGATGACCGCAGTGGGTCGCATACGCTCCAGGACCTCGGCTGAAATGAGGTGGCGTGTCGCCTCACCGAGAGGCACGTGAAGGGACACGACATCAGAGTCCTCCAGGACTTGTTTCAACGTCGCAGCCGGGACATCCGAAAACGTTGCCAGCGGATCGAATGCGTGCACCTGAGCACCGATGGCGGCCCACCATTTCGCAACCAATCGTCCTATGCGGCCCATTCCGACAACGCCAATTTTCAGCTTCGAAAGCTTGGGCACATCAAGACCGATGATCCCTGCCCACTCTCCCGCACGGACCGCAGATTGCCCCTGCGGAATCCGCCGAGCCAGACTCAAGCCCATCGCCAGAGCATGCGACGCCACTTCCTCGGACGCCGTATCGGGAACGATTGTCACCGGCACCCCTGCCCGCGTCGCCGCTGCGACATCAATGTTGTCGTAGCCCACACCATACCGCACGACGGCTTTGCAGCGCCGTAGCAGCGCAAACTCATCGGCAGTCATCTTTGCGTAGGGCGTGACCATCACCACCTCCGCCTCAGCCATGCGACTGCGAAATGAGGCCTGATCTTCTGCAGCCACGATCTCGCGACCGAAGCTTTCCGCCAATGCACGTTCCCTGTTGAGGTTCGGGAAGCGATGGGGAGCGATCAAGATAATCCCATGCTCGTTTGCCATTGCCATCTTACCAATTCTCCGCTTCTAACAGCACTGTTTAAGTGCGATCTCTTCCATGGGGCCGCGCAAGCGAGGCGTCTGCCTGTGGCCTGCGGTGGCCGCTGTCGAGGCTGACAAACCGGATCGCAAACCGGCTGGTCTGGCTGACCGTTAGCTCATCGTATCGAGGTCGATCAGCTCGATCTTGTATCCGTCGGGGTCCTCCACGAAGGCAATCACAGTGGTGCCATGCTTCATGGGGCCGGCCGGGCGAGGAATCCGGGCGCCGCTTGCCTGCAGCTCTTCACAGATGCTGTAGATATTCCTCACGCCGAGTGCGATGTGCCCATAGCCGTTGCCAAGATCATAGGGAGTTTCTTGATCCCAGTTGTGGGTCAGCTCGATGACCGCATGGGTTTCTTCCGGACCATAGCCGACAAAAGCCAGGGTGAACTTGCCTTCGGGAAAGTCCATCTTGCGCAACAGACGCATACCCAGGAGACGCGTGTAGAAATCGACAGACCGATCAAGATCTCTCACGCGCACCATCGTGTGCAGCACGCGAAACTTAGGTTCACTCATCGTAATGTTCCTTATAATTCTTTATCCAGCACCCGGAATGTTGGATTTATGCTAAAGTACCTGAAGCTGACTACTCTATCGTGCAGGATACGGCTGGTGGCGGCCGTCTCGACGGGCAAGGCCGCTGAAGCCGACGTGCCATCGGCTTCAGCGATGGGTGCCTCTTCCGTCCCGTAAGCGGCTGTTACGGGCTCAACCGGTCTTGTGCTGCCAGCCGCGTCGCGAGAACGCCGTCTCGGTATTGAGAGGTCTAAGCGGATCCGCGACCTTCCGGAACGTCGACATAGACCGAGCCTCTTGCCTGGACCCGTTCTATGGCTTCCATGATCTCGTCGTAATCTGGTGTCTCGTAAAGCGCTTCCTGCCCCGGATAACGTAGCTTTCGGTTGATCGCCTCGTCCAGGAAATAGGCTCCCGCAATCAGGAACGAAATCGTGTGGAAGTCATCAGCACCCAAAGCGCGGATCGCATCCAAGGGATCTCTGGGGCGGGTCTCCGGCAGGCGCAACAATGCCTTGAAAAACGACGGTGCCAAATCATCGCGCTCTTTCAGGGCGCGGGGCAACAAACGTCCGGGCACGCCGGCTTCTGTGGCAGACGGCATCCCGGACTTGACGTCTGAGGGGATGAGGGTCTCCGCGACCCACGCTATCCTGGTTTGAAAGTCATCGATGTTGTACATGGCCTATGGTCCAACCCTTAGCGCTTCAGCAGCATTACTGACCGGCTGTGAGCGCCTGTTTTCAATGATGGCTTCGGAATTTCGCAGCGCCAGCGCAGCAACCGTTCCGGTTGGATTTACTGCTCCGGACGTTGGCATGACGCTTCCGTCCATGACGAAAAGGTTGGGTACGTCGTGCGACCGGCCAAAAGAGTCGACGACGGAGGTGCGCGGATCGTCGCCCATTCTGACCGATCCCAGGATATGCCAACCGGTCTCCCTCTGAAGCGGCATCACCACAGTTTCATAGGCGCCTGCCTCCCGCATGGACTCGACAGCGCGCTCCTGGTTGTAGTGCAAAAGATCCCAGGTATTTTGCGATGCCTTGTAGGTGACTTTCGCGGCAGGCATACCATCGGCGTCGGTCAGGTCCGGATCAAGAGAAACCATGTTCTCCTCATTCGGAAGGTCCTCGGCCATGATCCCCCAATATGCGGAACGACCAAACCGCTTTTGGACGGTAGGATGGAAGTTCTCACCCCACACATCGCCGTTGCCGCCCCATGGCCACGTGCCTACCGTTGCAAGCGGGCCACCCATTCCCATCAATTGCCACTTTGCGCCTCGGTAGAAGTTTGTGTCCTTCCGGGTTTCGGCAAACTCCAGGGAGTAAGAACGCTGGCCGTAGGGTCCTTGCCAGTTTTCAAAAAAGTCGTCGAACAGGCCGCTCACAGTGCCATAGGGGTGCATCATCAATCGTTTGCCAACCAGGCCGGACGAATTGGCTAATCCATTGGGATGATCGCTCGAAGCGGAATTTAGAAGGAGCCTTGGCGTGCCCACGCCGTTGGCCGAAACGATGACGGTGCGACCTGGCTGAAAATGTGTACGCCCCGTTACCCTATCGACATAGGTGACGCCGGTGGCTAAACCGTCGGATCCGGTTTCGACGCGCAACGCGCGCGCATTCTGGACGAGTTTCACCCCAAGCTTGATACATGCCGGCCAGTGCGTACGGTCGACCGAAGCCTTGGCGCCATCGAAGCAACCCCAAGTGCATGCCCCACGTCGCACGCAGGGCAGGAGTCCGTTGTGCTTCACCGTTGCGATTGAATTGCTGCCCGGCCACCAATGCCAGCCAAGCCGATCATGGGCTGCCGCGAGTTTCCGATCCATCTCTGACAAAGGAAACGGCGGCAGCGGTATATCGAACCCCGGCGGATAGGCTGGGTCGCCCCCCACGCCCGAAACCGCGAAATCGTTCTCGACGCGCGTGTAAAAAGGTTCGAGGTCCGCATAGTTCAGAGGCCAGTCGTCGGCGATCCCGTCAACGGTCCGCACCCGGAAATCGCTTGGCTTAAGTCGATGCCAGGCAGCTGCATAGAGTACAGAACTTCCGCCGACCCCATTCCACATCAACGGCTCGACATCTGAACTATTGACATTAATCGGATAGTCCGAAGGTGCCTTGCGTCGATTTGGGTTTGACGCAAAATACTGGTTCTTGGTCAGCTCGAATTCGAAGCCAGAGTGTCGAAGTTTCGTGTAGTCAGGGTACTCACCCTGCTCAAGACAGATGACGGACATTCCTTCTTCCGCAAGGCGTTTTGCGGCCACCGCCCCAGATGGGCCGGCGCCGACGATCACGACGTCGTAGACGGTGGGTCTATCTTCATTCGTCATCTAATCGAATCCTTGTAATTCCCTGCGGGAGTGAGCGCACCGTGACGGGCGCTGCCGTGGAGTGCCATGCCGTTGTAGATGGTGGTCGTCGGCGACAAAGGCGGGTTCGGCGACGGCAGCGGCGGCGTGGTCGACGTCGCGCAATCCTTTCGGCGCAGCAGCATCGTACGCGCATACGACAGGTTCGCCTCGAACCACTCTCCCTCCCACAAATACTTTGTCGCGGAATATCTGGACCCTGAATACCGCCAACGGAGTGCTACCCGGCGGCAGGTTGGCATCGCTTGACTTATTCCAATCGCGCTTGAGGGGATTAAACATCATGATCCAACTTGCTGTCAAGAGGATCATATGATCCGCGATGAAATTCTCCCCTTCTGAAAGTTGGCGGAGCTCATATATCGCTTGGACATGTGCCGTTTCAGATCGCCGGCGATGGCGCTGTCACACCGTGTTGTGCGGTTACTAGCCGCCTAGCGGTATGCTGCCTCAAGGATCCGAAACTTGTGTGATCAAGAAATTCTATCGGGGGTCATCGAATATCGAGATTTGACGCTGTCTGCTTCGACGACAAAGTCTCTCGTCCAAAGAAAGCTCAGGAGAGGACCACACGGGCCATGCTGAAAGCGGAGGAATCTACTGCTAAACGCGATGTTCGGGCAATTCGCGCTGATATACGTGCCGGCCGCATGACCCATCAAACTTCGGGCATGGCTCCAGGTTTTGCGCAAGGCAACTTGGTCATATTGCCGAAGTTCTGGGCGGCGGATTTTCTGCGCTTTTGCCAGGTCAATCCCAAGCCCTGCCCCTTGCTTGCCGTCGGCAAGCCCGGGGATCCGGCTTTGCCGAGCCTCGGCTCGGGCATCGACATTCGCTCGGATGTGCCAAGCTATCGAGTGTTTCGCGAGGGCAAACTTGTCGAGGAAACGCCAGATATCACTGGCCATTGGCGCCATGATTTCGTGTCCTTCGTGATTGGGTGTTCCTTCTCGTTCGAATGGGCTCTGCAAAACGCCGGGATTGCCGTCCGTCACATTGATCTGGGTCGCAACGTGCCAATGTTCCGCACGAACATCGATTGCGCGCCGGCAGGCCGCTTCTCGGGAAAGCTTGTCGTATCGATGCGCCCGATGAAGGCGATGGCCGCGATCCGGGCGATTGAAATCACCTCGCGAATGCCTCAGGTCCACGGAGCTCCAGTGCATTTCGGGGATCCAGCGGCGATCGGCATCAAGGATCTCACCCGACCAGACTACGGCGATGCCGTGCCGGTACACGAAGGTGAAATACCGCTGTTTTGGGCTTGTGGGGTAACTCCGCAAGTGGCCTTGGCTGAAGCAAAGCCGCCAATTGCCATTACCCACAGCCCCGGCTGTATGCTCATTACGGATATCCAGGAAGAAGACCTGCTGAGCGGCCGATTCCAATTTGAGCCAGGTTCGGTTTGAGAGGTTGGGCAGACATCAAGTCGCGGAAATACCTATGGGAGTCTCCTAGGTCTTTCGCCTACAAATCGTTCCAGACAAGGCCTCGAAAAAGGGGGGCGTTTTGGCCGAAGGGCGCTGCCCGGCCGAAGGCTTTGCAAACCCGTCGTAGCTTCCCAGCCGGCCTCACTCATTTAGGGCGGCTGGCTTGAGTGCAGATTGCGCAACGGATCACCTAGGGAGCGCATCGGGCAGCGCCCGTCATGTGCATTTTTGGCTTGGGTTCTCCGGTCTCTAGGGCTAACTAGTCCAAAGGGGTGGTGCCTATGATTGACCTGCGGACGCTCGAGACTTTTTACGTGGTGGCCCAGACGGGTGGATTTCATCGGGCAGCCGAAAAACTCAATACAACGCAGCCAGCCGTCTCAGCCAGGATCGCCCAACTCGAACAGCAACTCAAAGTGCGAGTTCTCGAGCGAGACAAACGCGGCAGTCACCTAACGGTCAAGGGACGGGAGCTATTGGGTTACGTTGAGCGGATCATGGCTCTTCGCACTGAAATGATTCTGGCGATCGCGGGCCGCGACGGCCTTGGAACCACGGTCCAACTTGGTGTTTCCGAAACCATTGTGCATACTTGGCTTCCCGATCTGCTCAAACGCTTGAATAAGGAATATCCGTCGATCACTCTGGAAGTCAGCGTTGACGGATCAGCAAATTTGACCGCCGCGCTGGTCGAAGGAAGTATCAACGTGGCGTTGCTGATTGGACCCGTTAACGTCGGCAATGCTACAAACCTGCCGCTTTGCGACTATCCCATCAGCTGGATAGTGCCGACGCAATTGCCTTTAAAGCCGGACCCTGTGACGCTCGATGATCTGGCAGCCTTTCCAATCATCACCTTCGCCCGTCGAACTCGACCCTATTGGCAATTGCTGGAAATTCTCGAGAAAGCGCATTTGCACAAAGTCCGCATTTTCGCCAATTCATCGCTTTCCTCAATTATCCGGATGACCCTAGACGGCATTGGCGTCGCCGCTATTCCCACTCATGTTGTTGCCGAGCATCTTGCTGCAGGCCAATTGCGTGTCGTCGACACCGGGCATGAGATGCCTGTGCTGACCTTCACCGCCAGCTTCTTCAAGCGGGCCGATATGCCTTTGAACTCGATCGTGGCCGAAATTGCTCAACAGGTCGCGATGCAGCATAGAGGCTAGGAGCAAGCTAGCGCGGCCACTGGAATCGCATCGTGTCGTGCGAGGCGCGGCCAGCCTCGAACAGTGTTGAAATTGACTACTCTGCTGAAACGTTACCCGGCTGTCGGGCCACTTGGAGCGAGCCGCGATGGCCCGCTACCGTTTTCTTTCCGGCACCCCAAGCAGCCCGGCCCAAAGCGCATCGTAAATCGCTACCTTGGTTTCGGCGGTTTCGGCCTGCTTTTCGATGCTGGCCTTAAGCACACTGCTCAAGGCCAAGGTGCCCCGCCAATCAAACACCAAGCCGTCTAGCGTCCCAAGCAGCAGAAGGATTGTTGCCGACGCTAACAGCCTCGCCCGCTTGCCACCGCGTTCCATGCGCCCCCCTGCCAGCCAGCTCCAAAACTATGCCGAAAATACCCATACATCACAAAAACAGCCAATGTCAACGTTTACATCGGCGGCTAGCCATGCAATATTGGTGATTAGTCGCCGAATGATTGGAACGGAACGATGGCTCACGGAGATACGAAGTTGACCCCTGGCGGATGTGCAGCGCCTATGAAGTTTACTCGTACTCCCCTGTTGTCGCTCTATCGGCCAATTGGCCTAAAAGCAGTGCTGGCTGCCTGCAGCGTCCAGTCCCGGGAGCAGGGCCTGCCTGCCAGCGCAGACACGCTGGCTCAGTGCCGGTCATACGAGGAAATTTCACCAGCCGCCCGGCATCGCGGTCAAGTCCAGGCGACCGCGCTGCACGCACACGATTGATCGGCTGCACCTCCTGCAAGAAACGGCTCACGCGAATGCGCTGCAGCAGAACAGCAGTAGCCCTCATCGAATGGAGGAGCGCTGCGTCCGCCGGTTGGCGGGGCGAACTGTCGCAGGACCAAGATTGCCACTTTCACGTGCTTAGCATCCCCTGGACTTAGGTTAAGGATAAGTCTGGCTACAGCCTGAGTATAAGGAGCTAACGGTGCTCAAGACCTCGACCCGCACTGCTGCGCTTTATGACCGCGTTCGGAGAGTCATCCCACCTATCGAATGGCCAGCCTTCGCTGGCGACATCGATGCCATTCTCGACCTCAAGGCGCAAAGAAACGCAGTCATCCTGGCGCACAACTACCAGACGCCGGAGATCTTCCACTGTGTCGCCGACATCGTCGGTGACAGCCTGGCGCTCGCCCGCAAGGCAATGACGGTCGAGGCCGATGTCATCGTGCTCGCCGGCGTGCATTTCATGGCCGAGACCGCGAAGCTGCTCAACCCCGACAAGACGGTGCTCATTCCGGACACGGCAGCCGGTTGCTCGCTCGCCGATTCCATTACCGCCGAAGATGTCCGTCTCATGCGGCAGCGCTACCCGGGCGTGCCCATTGTCACCTACGTCAACACTTCCGCCACTGTGAAGGCTGAGTCCGACATCTGCTGCACCTCGGGCAATGCCAAAGCCGTCGTCGAGTCTCTCGGTGTTGCCCGGGTGATCATGCTGCCGGACGAGTATCTGGCCCAGAACATCGCCGCCCAGACCGACGTTGAGATCATCGCCTGGAAGGGTCATTGCGAGGTGCATGAGCGCTTCACGCCTGCTGACATCAGGGAGTTGCGCGAAAGTCATCCCGGCGTGACCGTGCTGGCGCATCCCGAGTGCCCGCCAGAATTGGTCGCGGAAGCAGATTTCTCCGGCTCGACGGCCGCCATGTCCGACTATGTCGGACAACAGAAACCGGCGCGGGTCGTGCTGATGACGGAGTGCTCGATGAGCGACAATGTCGCGGTCGAACACCCCGATGTCGAGTTCATCCGTCCCTGCAATCTCTGCCCGCACATGAAGCGGATAACGCTTGCCAACATCCGCACCGCACTCGAACAAAACCGCCATGTCGTAACCATCGAACCGGAAATTGCCGGGCGCGCGCGGCTGGCCGTCGAGCGGATGCTGGCCGTATGAGCGTGGACGTCCGCGATCTCGCTGAGCGGCCAGTCATCATCGGCGGCGGCATAGCCGGACTGATGACAGCGCTGCACCTGGCGCCCGAGCCGGTGCTTCTCTTGTCGAGATCCGCGCTTGGCGCGGACGCGTCGAGCACCTGGGCGCAAGGCGGCCTTGCCGCCAGCCTGGGCGAGGATGATGAACCGGCGCTCCATCTTGCCGATACACTTGCCGCAGGCGACGGTCTTTGCGATGTGGAAGCGGCAAGGCGCATCGTGTACGCGGCGCCCGCCGCAATGGAGGATCTGGCGCGTCTTGGGGTTCGCTTCGATCGCAAACCTGCAGGCGCCCTTCGTCTCGGGCTGGAAGCCGCGCACAGCAGGCGGCGTATCGTCCATGCCGGGGGCGACGGGAGCGGACGGGAGGTCATGCGCGCGCTAGTCGCGGCCGTCCGCTTGACGCCGACAGTTGAAGTTGTCGAGGGCATCGAAGCGCGCCGGCTGGCGGTGGAGGACGGCAGGATCACCGGGGTGCTGGCGAACTGTTCGACGGGTCCGGTGTTCCTCGCCACAGGACGGGTCGTTCTCGCCACTGGCGGGATCGGTGGCTTGTTCCACGA
The DNA here is from genome assembly GCF_001425625.1 of Mesorhizobium sp. Root102. Classification (GTDB taxonomy): domain Bacteria; phylum Pseudomonadota; class Alphaproteobacteria; order Rhizobiales; family Rhizobiaceae; genus Mesorhizobium. The sequence goes on from NZ_LMCP01000016.1 coordinate 29,257, forward strand.
CACGACAAACCCGCTCGGCAGTTGCGGACAGGGCCTTGCGCTCGCAGCGCGTGCCGGTGCTGTGCTTGCCGACCTGGAGTTCATCCAGTTCCATCCGACCGCGCTTGACGGGCCAGGCCGTCCGATGCCGCTCATCAGCGAAGCGGTTCGCGGCGAAGGTGCGGTGATCGTTGACGAGACAGGCCGACGGATCCTGGACGGCTTGCCAGGTGCGGAACTCGCACCGCGAGACATCGTGGCGCGCGCTGTATGGAGGCATCTTGCGAATGGCCACCGCGTTTTCCTCGACGTCCGCGACAAGCCAGGCGCGACGTTCGCGCAGCAATTTCCGACGATCGCCTCGGCCTGCGGCAAGGCCGGCATCGACCCGGCGCGTGGCCTCATTCCGATCAGGCCGGCGCAGCACTATCACATGGGTGGTGTCGCCGTGAATCTGGCCGGGCGCACGTCCGTTCCGGGACTGTGGGCTTGCGGCGAAGTCGCCTCGACCGGGCTGCATGGCGCCAACCGGCTGGCCAGCAATTCCTTGACCGAGGCCGTCGTCTGCGCGCGTTGGGTCGCGGAAAGCCTGACGGGAACCCCTGCCCGCCGGACAAAGCCGGCGATTGCAAGCGACTGCCCTTCGCCCGACCCGACAACCGTGCGCCCCCTTCTATCGCGCGCGCTCGGCGTCTTGCGGGACGGTGAGGCATTGAAGGCCGCCGCACGCACCTTGTTGCCGCTCGCCGAGCGTAAGGATGCGGCATCGGATCCCGCCGCTGTTGGATTGATGATCGCGATTGCCGCCTTGCTGCGCCACGAAAACCGCGGCGCTCATTTCCGGACGGACTTTCCGCATCATGCGGCCGTCGCCCGCCGCTCCCAGATCACCCTTGACGCGGCCATAGCCGTGGCCCGGGAACTCGCATCCTCCCCAACGCTGGAAAGCGTCCCGTGAAGAACCTGCCGCCACTTCCCGCAATCATGCTCGAACCTCTGGTACGGGCAGCTCTCCTGGAAGACCTCGGCAGGGCCGGCGATCTGACCACCGATGCCATCGTGCCGAAGGACCTTCCGGCAACGACCGTGCTTTCGGCCCGCCAGCCCGGAACCGTCGCCGGGCTCGATCTGGCAATGCTCGCTTTCAGGCTGATCGATCCTGAGGTCGAAATCGCGGTGGAGCGGGCGGACGGAAGTAGTGTCGCGCAAGGAGAGATTATTGCAACGGTGAGCGGTCCGGCCCGGGCCATTCTCACCGCGGAACGGACAGCGCTCAATTTCCTGTGCCATCTGAGCGGCATCGCCACGGCGACGGCATCGGTCGTCGCGGCGGTCCGCGCCCACGGCGCAAAGATCGTCTGCACGCGCAAGACGACGCCTGGTCTACGAGCCGTCGAAAAATATGCGGTGCGCGCCGGCGGTGGTGCCAATCACCGCTTCGGTCTCGACGACGCGATCCTGATCAAGGACAACCACATCGCGATCGCTGGCGGAATTCGCCCGGCAATCGAGCGGGCACGAATGAGCGTCGGCCATCTCGTCAAGATCGAAGTCGAGGTTGATACGCTTACCCAGCTGGAAGAGGCCCTGGCGCTTGCTCCTGACGCTGTGCTGCTCGACAACATGTCTGTTGACGAGCTGCGCCAGGCGGTGGCCATGGTGGCCGGCCGGGTGATCACCGAGGCGTCCGGCAGGATCACCGCCGCCACCGCGCCTGCCATCGCCGCGACAGGTGTCGATCTGATTTCTATCGGCTGGTTGACTCACAGCGCGCCGATCCTCGATATCGGCCTCGATTACCGTGAACTTTGATCGTGGGATCTGACCTTACGCCGCCACAACGCAAGGGGAAGAAGCATGGAAATGCACGCAGCGATTTCGGAAAAGACCCAGCCTGAAGTTCAATCCTTCGACGGCGGCCGGATATGGACTCTGGAAGAGGCTCGGGCGCTCCATGACGCGCCCTTCAATGATCTGCTGTTTCAGGCGCAGACCGTCCACCGCCAGAATTTCGATCCCAACAAGGTCCAGCTCAGCCGGCTTCTCAGCATCAAGACAGGCGGATGTCCGGAAGATTGCGGCTATTGCAGCCAGTCGGCGCATCACGAAACCGGTCTGAAGGCGTCGAAGCTGATGGAGGTCAGGCGCGTTATCGCCGAGGCGACCAAGGCGCGTGACGCCGGCGCCACACGTTATTGCATGGGAGCCGCCTGGCGAAACCCCAAGACGCGCGACATGGATGCAGTGGTGGCGATGGTCGAAGGCGTCAAGGCGCTCGGCATGGAGACCTGCATGACCCTCGGCATGCTCGATCCTGAGCAGACCACTCGTCTGAAGCAGGCTGGTCTCGACTATTACAACCACAACATCGATACGTCGGAACGCTACTACAGTGAGATCATCAGCACGCGCAGCTTTGCTGACCGGCTCGATACGCTCGAGCAGGTTCGCCAAGCCGGCATCAAGGTCTGTTGCGGCGGCATTGTCGGCATGGGCGAAGAACCGGTGGACCGGGTCGACATGCTGGTGACGCTGGCCAGTCTGCCGGAGCATCCGCAAAGCGTTCCGATCAACATGCTGATCCCGATCGCCGGCACCCCGCTTGCCGAAGCCAAGCCCATCGAGCCTATCGAATTCGTGCGTGTGATCGCGCTGGCGCGCATTATGATGCCGAAATCGCATGTGCGTCTTTCCGCCGGCCGCACCGCCATGACCGACGAGATGCAGGCACTGTGCTTCTTTGCCGGCGCCAACTCGATCTTCGTCGGCGACACGCTGCTGACGGCGGATAATCCCGGCGAGGACAAGGATACTCTGTTGTTCCAGCGCCTCGGTATCGAGCCGATGGAAATCGGCACACAATGAACGAAGCACTTCTTGCCCGGTATGACGCGACCTTGCAGGGACTGGCGCGCAAGGACCGGCTGCGGACACTGTCGCCGCGTACCGGGCTCGACTTCTCGTCGAACGACTATCTCGGGCTTGCCGCTTCGAGAAGGCTAGGCGATGCGGTGGCAGTGGCGATCGCGCAGGGCACGCCGGTCGGCGCCACCGGGTCGCGGCTGTTGCGCGGCAATGCGCCGGAACACGAGGCCCTGGAGGCGGACGCTGCGGTGTTCTTCGGAGCTGACCGCGCGCTGTTCTTCGGCAGCGGCTACATCGCCAATTTCGCTCTGCTGACCGCCCTGCCGCAGAAGGGCGACCTTTTGGTCCTCGACGAACTCGCTCATGCCAGCATGCATGAGGGGGCTCGTGCTGGCCGCGCCGAGTTCAAGCTGGTAACGCATAACGATGTCGATGCCTTCGAGGATGCAATCACGCGCTGGCGCGCCGAGGGCGGCACCGGGCGCGTCTGGATCGTGGTCGAAAGCCTCTACAGCATGGATGGCGACCGCGCGCCGATGGAGGGCCTGGTCGCGCTTGCCGATCGGCACGAGGCGTTCATCGTCGTCGACGAGGCGCATGCTACCGGCGTCTGGGGACCGGACGGCCGCGGCCTTGCCGCCGCTTTCGAGGGCCGCGACAACATCATTGCGCTCCATACCTGCGGCAAGGCGCTCGGCGCGTCCGGTGCGCTGGTCACCGGGCCGGGACTGCTGTGCGACTATCTCGTCAACCGCTGCCGGCCATTCATCTATTCCACAGCGCCGTCGCCGCTGATGGCCGTGGCAGCGCGCGAAGCGATTGCCATGCTGTCCGATGAGCCGCAACGCCGTGTCCAATTGCAGGAGCGCGTTGCCTTGGCGGGCCGCCAATTGGCCGAGCGCTGCGGCGTGAAGGCCAGCGGCTCGCAGATCCAGCCCTTTGTTATCGGCGACAACAGGCGCACCATGGCGGTGGCGGCAGCACTGCAGGCGCGCGGTTTCGACATTCGCGGCATTCGTCCGCCGACGGTTCCCGAGGGCACGTCGCGGCTGCGCATTTCGCTGACGCTCAATGTCGGCGAAGCCGACATTTCCGCCATGGTCGAGGCGCTCGTCGAAGTGTTGGCCTCGGCATGACCAAGCGCATCGTCATCACCGGAACGGATACCGGAATTGGCAAGACAGTATTTTCGGCCGGGCTCGCCGGCCTGCTCGACGGCTTCTACTGGAAGCCGGTTCAATCGGGCCTCGATGAGGAGACTGACAGTGAGGTCGTTGCCCGGCTTTCCGGCTTGCCCGCCGGGCGCATCCTGCCAGAGGTTTACCGTCTGAGGATGCCGCTGTCGCCGCATCGATCAGCCGAAATCGACGGCGTTGCGATCGAGGCGGCCAAGCTCTCACTCCCAGACTTGCCCGGTCCGCTCATCATCGAGGGCGCCGGCGGACTGATGGTGCCGCTCAATCGACAGACAAAGTTCATCGATATCTTCCGGGAGTGGCAACTGCCAGTCATCCTTTGCGCGCGCACCGCGCTCGGCACAATCAACCACACGCTGCTGTCGATCGAGGCCCTGCGAGCCCGCTCTATCCCGCTGATCGGCGTCGCCTTCATCGGCGACGAGGTAGCCGATACGCAAAGGACGATCGCGGAATTCGGCGGCGTGCCGCAACTCGGCAGGCTGCCGCACCTCGACGCGCTGACGGGTGAAACGCTGAGGGACGCGATGGTTGCCGGCTTCGACCTCACAGCGATCGCAGGAGGCGAATGATGTCGCAGTCCCATGTGTGGCATCCGTTCACGCAGCACGCACTCGAGACCGCGATCCCTGAAATCGTCCGGACGGAAGGCGCCTACCTCCACAAGGCCGACGGCACGCGCATCCTGGATGCTATTTCTTCCTGGTGGGTCGTCACCCACGGCCACCGCCATCCCCGCATCATCAAGGCCATCGAGACGACCGCGGCGAGCCTCGACCAGATCATCTTCGCCGGCTTCACCCACGAGCCGGCCGAACGCCTGGCCAAGGCACTTGTCGGCCTCGCTCCCGCCGGTCTCGACTGGGTGTTCTATTCCGACAGCGGCTCGACCTCCGTCGAGGTCGCGCTGAAGATGGCGCTCGGCTATTTCCGCAACATCGGCGCGCCGCGCTCGCGCATCGTCGTCATGGAGCACAGCTACCATGGCGACACGATCGGCACGATGAGCGTCGGCGCCCGCGGCGTGTTCAACGCTGCCTACGAGCCGTTGCTGTTCGAGGTCGACACCATCTCCTTCCCGGCCGCCGGGCGAGAGCAGGAGACGCTGGATCGGTTCGAGGCCGTCAGCCGCGACCGGCGCGCGGCCGCACTGATCGTCGAGCCGCTGGTGCTCGGCGCCGGCGGCATGCTGATGTATCCGGCCTGGGTTCTCACCGAGTTGAAGAAGATCGCCGAGGCCTCCGGCACGCTGCTGATCGCCGACGAGGTGATGACCGGCTGGGGGCGCACCGGAACCATGTTTGCCTGCGAGCAGGCGTCCATCTCTCCGGACATCCTGTGCACCTCGAAGGGCCTGACTGGCGGCGTAGTCCCGCTGGCCGCAACGCTTGCCACGGATGCGATCTTTCAGGCTCATTATTCGGTGGACCGGAAAAAGACATTTTTCCATTCGAGTTCCTACACCGCCAATCCGATTGCCTGCGCGGCAGCACTCGCCAATGTGGAGATCTGGCGCGACGAGCCGGTGGCCGAGCGGGTCGCGGCGTTGAGTGCAATGCAGGCCGCCGGGCTTCGGCGCTTTCGTAACAATGCCAACTTCACCGACAGGAGGACGACCGGCACGATCGCGGCCCTCGATCTGCGCACCGGCTCGGCCGGCTATCTGGCCGAGATCGGGCCGAAACTGCGCGCCTTTTTCCTTGAGCGCGGCCTGCTTGTGCGCCCGCTTGGCAATGTCCTCTATCTTTTGCCGCCTTATTGCATCACCGGCGAGGAACTGGACGGGCTCTATGGCGCCATCGAGGAGGCCGGCGACCGCTTCGGCTCAAAGCCATGAGCAGGTCGTCGCGGATTCTCGGATTTGGCCACCATGCGCCTGGCCGCAAAGTGGCGAATGCCGAGATCGAGACCAATCTCGGCCTCGAGCCGGGCTGGATCGAAAGGCGCACCGGAATCCGTTCCCGCTTCTGGGCAACGGACGAAGATACGCTGTCCGGTCTTGCCACGCAGGCCGGCGACATGGCGCTGGCGAATGCCGGTATTGACCGCAGCGACATCGGCCTGCTGTTGCTTGCCACCTCGACGCCCGATCACCTACTGCCGCCCAGTGCACCCTTGGTCGCGCACAAGCTCGGCCTTGGCCGCGCAGGCGCGGTCGATCTGACGGGCGCCTGCGCCGGCTTCATCTATGCGCTGATGTTTGCGGATGGATTCACCCGCCTGCACGGCAAACCAGCGCTGGTCATCGCCGCCAACATCCTCAGCCGCCGCATCAATCCAGCCGAGCGTGCGAGCTCGGTCCTTTTCGCCGATGCCGCCGGCGCCCTGGTGATTGGTCCGTGCGACGACCCGGATCGGGGCATTCTCGGCGCGTCGGTGGATTCGGACGGTTCACGCTACGGGCTGATCCAGATTCCGGCGGGCGGAAGCAACACGCCGTTTCATGGCGACCTCGACCTTGAGCAGACCCGAATGATGATGAGCGATGGTCGTGAGGTGTTCGCCAGGGCCGTGGACATGATGACTGCATGTTCAAAGGACGCGCTCGCCGCGGCCCAGTTGCAGCCGCAGGCCATCGATCGGTTCGTGCCGCACCAGGCCAATGCCCGCATTTTCGATGCGGTCGGCAGGAACCTTGGCGTGGCAGATCAAGCAATCGTCAAGACGATCGCCGACTACGGCAACTCTTCCGCCGCGACGATCCCGCTGTCGCTCTCGCTAGCCCACCAGATGGAGCCTTTTCGCCTGGGTGAAACGATCCTCTTGGCGGCAGCGGGTGCGGGTCTCAGCGGCGGTGCGCTCGTTGTTGGATTTTAGTGGCGCGAACCGGCTGCCAAGATTGACCTTGTATGGTGAATAGGACAACAGAACCAATGCGAAAGCTAGTCGCCGGTAAGCTGCACGGCATCTACGTCACCGAAGCAAATCTCAACTACCATGGTTCGATAACGCTGGACCCTGACCACTGCGAAGCAGCAGGGATCCTGCCCATGGAATTCGTGGAGATATGGAACAAGAATTCCGGTGCGCGGATTTCGACCTATGTCATTCTCGGCGAGCGCGGCTCGCGATGCTGCATCCTCAACGGAGCTGCGGCCCGCACCTGTCAGCCCGACGACCAGATCATTGTCTGCAACTCCATCTACCTGGATGAGGCGCGCATCACCTCGCTGAAGCCGCGGATCGTCACGTTCGACCAGGACAACCACATACTCGACCGCTTGAGCTACTCCGTCGATCTTGACGCATATGGCCGTTACGGTTTCTCCATCCTTGACGAGGCGAACGAGGCTTTGCCCACTCCTGCCCTGATCTCTGGGGCGTGACTTGCTCTCGATACGTGGGCGAGCTTTCTGCCCGGTTTAATTGGCTGCCGAACAACGCCGCGGGCCGAATGCGCTTGACAAGATAGCGCCGGCCCGTGCAACTCGGAGCATTCACCAGGGGAGTCCCGGCAAGGGGCTGAGATACTGCTAGCTTTCGCGGCGCAGTGACCCGTTGAACCTGATCCAGTTCATACTGGCGTAGGGACGGTGCAAGCGCTTTGCGGGAGTTCACGCCCGAAGACCTGTTTCCAAGCAGGTCTGCAGAAGCGTCTTTTCATCCTTCCGGCACAGAACTGGGTCTCCAATGCAATGAGCAAAGGAGCCTCAAGATGAATGCCCTCACCCCCGCCGTGTCGACGGGACCACTGCCCGCCTCGCGGAAAATCCACAAGCCTGGTGCGATCCACCCGCAGATCAGGGTGCCGATGCGCGAAATCTCCGTCCATCCGACAGCGGGTGAACCGCCCGTCACTGTCTACGATCCGTCCGGCCCGTATACCGACCCGACTGTCGACACCAGCATCGAAAAGGGCCTCGCCCGACTTCGCCATGAATGGATTACGGCACGTGGCGATGTCGAAGCCTATGACGGCCGCCATGTCCGGCCGGAAGACAATGGATTTGCGGCGGGCGAGCGCCTGACGCCGGAATTTCCCATTCGCAACCGGCCGCTCAAGGCCAAGCAGGGCAAGGCGGTGACCCAGCTTGCCTATGCGCGCGCCGGCATCATCACGCCCGAAATGGAGTTCGTCGCCATCCGCGAGAACCTTGGCCGCGAGATCCTGCGCGGCAAGCTTGAGCGCGACGGCGAATCCTTCGGCGCCGCGCTCCCCGACTTCGTCACGCCCGAATTCGTGCGCGAAGAGGTGGCGCGCGGGCGGGCAATCATTCCTGCCAACATCAATCATCCCGAGAGCGAGCCGATGATCATCGGTCGCAATTTCCTGGTGAAGATCAATGCCAATATCGGCAACTCCGCCGTCACCTCCTCGATGGCCGAGGAGGTCGAGAAGATGGTCTGGGCGATCCGCTGGGGCGCCGATACGGTGATGGACCTGTCGACCGGCCGCAACATCCACAACATCCGCGACTGGATCGTGCGCAACGCGCCAGTGCCGATCGGCACGGTGCCACTCTACCAGGCGCTTGAGAAGGTCGGCGGCATTGCCGAGGACCTGACCTGGGAGGTCTACCGTGACACGCTGATCGAACAGGCCGAGCAGGGCGTCGACTATTTCACCATCCACGCCGGCGTGCGGCTGCACTACATCCCGCTGACCGTTGACCGGGTCACCGGCATCGTCTCGCGCGGTGGCTCGATCATGGCCAAATGGTGCCTGCACCATCACCGCGAAAGCTTCCTCTACGAGCATTTCGCGGAAATCTGCGACATCTGCCGCGCCTATGACGTGTCCTTTTCGCTCGGCGACGGCCTTCGCCCGGGCTCGATCGCCGATGCCAACGACGCGGCACAATTCGCCGAACTGGAAACGCTGGGCGAGCTGACGCAGATCGCCTGGGCGAAGGATTGCCAGGTGATGATCGAGGGGCCTGGCCACGTGCCGATGCACAAGATCAAGGAGAACATGGACAAGCAGCTCGCCGTCTGCGGCGAGGCGCCCTTCTACACGCTTGGACCGCTGACGACCGACATCGCGCCGGGCTATGACCACATCACCTCCGGCATTGGTGCTGCCATGATCGGCTGGTTCGGCACCGCCATGCTTTGCTACGTCACGCCCAAGGAGCATCTCGGCCTTCCCGATCGAAACGACGTCAAGATCGGCGTGATCACCTACAAGATCGCCGCCCATGCCGCCGACCTGGCGAAGGGCCATCCGGCAGCAAAAGTCAGGGACGATGCCCTTTCCCGCGCGCGCTTCGAGTTCCGCTGGGAGGACCAGTTCAACCTGTCGCTCGACCCCGAAACCGCGCGGTCCTTCCACGACCAGACCTTGCCCAAGGAGGCGCATAAGGTGGCCCATTTCTGCTCGATGTGCGGGCCGAAATTCTGCTCCATGCGCATCTCCCACGACATCCGCGCCGAGGTACAGAAGGAGGGTATGGCGGCGATGGCGGCGAAATATCGCGAAGGCGGCGATCTCTATGTGCCGGCGGACGAGGCCGGCGCACCGCTCATGCCGGAGGCGCATGGGCCATCATGAGGGTGCTGGTTAAAGGGGCCGGCGTCGCCGGCCTCACCGCCGCCTTCGAGTTCGCCACACGCGGCGCGGCGGTGGCAGTTGCCGAGACAAGACATGCCCTCGGTGGTAATGCGTCGTGGTTCGCGGGCGGCATGCTGGCGCCATGGTGCGAGCGCGAAAGCGCCGAGCAGCCGGTGCTGGATCTCGGACGCGATGCCGCCGACTGGTGGGATGCGGCAACGCCGGGCCAGGTCATACGGGCCGGCACGCTGGTCGTGGCCGCGCCGCGCGATGCGGGCGAACTCGAGCGGTTCGCCAGCCGCACGTCGGGTCATCGGCGTGTCGATGAGGATGAGATCGCGTTGCTGGAGCCCGACCTCGCCGGCCGCTTCCGGCGTGGATTGCTGTTCCTCGATGAGGCTCATCTCGATCCGCGCCTGGCGATGGCAGCACTTCATGACAAGCTCGCGGCCATGGGTGCTGAGTTCCGCTTCGGCGCCGACGCCCAGCATGGTTCCGGTTTCGATCGCCAGATCGACTGCACGGGAATGGCAGCAGCCGATGACAGGCTGCGCGGCGTTCGCGGCGAAATGCTGATCCTGCGCACGCCTGATATCTCGCTGTCGCGCCCGGTCCGGCTGCTTCATCCGCGTTTTCCACTCTACGCGGTACCGCGTGCCGACACGCAGTTCATGATCGGCGCGACGATGGTTGAAAGCCGGTCCGTCGGTCCGGTCACCGCGCGTTCGATGATGGAACTGCTAGGCGCCGCCTATGCCCTTCATCCGGCCTTTGGCGAGGCCGAGATCGTTGAAACCGGTGTCGGCGTTCGTCCGGCCTTTGCCGACAACCTGCCGCGCGTCGAAACGAGCGGTGAGATTATCGCGATCAACGGGCTCTATCGCCATGGTTTTCTTCTCGCTCCCGCCATGGCGCGCCAGGCGGCCGACCTGGTTTTCAATCAAGACGGAACCAAGGAACTTACTCATGAAACTGATGGTCAACGGCGAAGCGCATGAGGTTGCTGCCACCACGCTGGCCGAGTTGCTTGCCGCACTCGACTATGAGGGCGATTGGCTGGCAACGGCCGTCAACAGCGACCTGGTGCACAAAGCCAGCCGGGCGGAATTCCGATTGAGCGACGGCGACCGGATCGAAATCCTCTCGCCCATGCAGGGAGGCTAGCATGTTCGATCTTCTTGGAACGACGCTTCCCTCGCGGCTGCTTCTCGGCACCGCTCAATATCCTTCGCCGGCCATCCTTGCCGATGCAGTCAAGGCTTCAGGCACCTCGGTGGTGACCGTCTCGTTACGCCGCGAGATGGCAGGCGGCAGGGCCGGCGAACAATTCTGGTCGTTGATCCGCTCGCTGGGCGTCAGAATCCTGCCCAATACTGCCGGCTGCCACTCCGTCAGGGAAGCTGTCACCACCGCAAACATGGCGCGCGAGGTCTTCGGCACCAACTGGATCAAGCTCGAAGTGATCGGCAACCATGATACGCTGCAGCCGGACGTGTTCGGCCTCGTCGAAGCGGCCCGCATCCTGTGCGAGGACGGTTTTGCTGTATTTCCCTATACCACCGACGACCTTGTTGTCGCCGAGCGGCTACTTGGGGCGGGCTGCAAGGTCTTGATGCCGTGGTGCGCACCGATCGGTTCCGCGCTCGGGCCGGTCAACATCATGGCGTTGCGCTCGATGCGCGGACACTTCCCGGATGTCCCGCTGATTGTGGATGCTGGGCTCGGACGGCCGTCGCATGCGGCAACCGTCATGGAGCTCGGCTTTAACGCCGTGCTCTTGAACACGGCGGTCGCCAGGGCGGCTGATCCGGTCGGCATGGCGCGTGCGTTCGGCAAGGCTGTCGAGGCCGGTCGTGAGGCCTTCAGCTCGGGAATGCTCGAGCCGCGCGACGTCGCCGTGCCATCGACACCGACGATCGGCAGGGCAGTTTTTTCATGAAGCTAGATCCCTTCTACCTGATCGTCGACAGCGCTGCCTGGATCGAGCGTTTGGTGCCGCTTGGCGTCAGGCTGGTGCAACTGCGTGTCAAACACATGGGTCAAGCCGGGTTACGCGCCGAGATTCGCAGGGCGAAGACCTTGTGTGCTCGAAACAATTGCCAGCTCATCATCAATGATTACTGGCGCCTGGCAATCGAAGAAGGCTGCGATTTCGTTCATCTGGGCCAAGACGATATGCAACTCGCCGACCTTTCCCAGATACGAGCGGCCGGCATAAGACTCGGGCTCAGCACGCATGATCATTTCGAACTGATGACGGCCATGGCAGCCGACCCCGACTATATCGCGCTCGGTCCGATCTACCCCACGATCCTGAAGAAGATGAAGTGGGCACCGCAGGGGCTCGAAAGGGTTCGCACGTGGAAAGGCAGGGTCGCGCCCATCCCATTGGTTGCTATCGGCGGCCTCAATCCCGAACGGCTGGACGGCGTTTTCGAGGCCGGCGCCGACAGCGCAGCGGTCGTCACGGACATAACGTTGAATTGCGACCCCGAGGGGCGCACACGGGAATGGATCGAAAAGACCAGACCATGGCGCTGAGGCGAGAAACGCATGTGCTGGTGGTCGGCGGTTCGGACTCCAGTGGCGGGGCCGGAATAGCACGCGATATCGAGACAATCGCGTCAATTGGTGCACGAACCTGCCTGGCCGTCACCGCGCTGACGGTGCAGACGCACGAAGCTGTCATGCAAATCCATCATTCGCCACCAAGCCTGGTGGCCGATCAGATGCGTGCCGCGCTAAAGGCAAACGAGGTAGCGGCCATCAAGATCGGCATGCTGGCCAAGGCCGAGATCGTCGCTGCCGTTGCCGCCGTGCTGCGCGAAAATCCGCAGGTGCCGGCAGTACTTGACCCGGTGCTGGCGTCGACGTCAGGTCGGGCACTCCTGGAAGCAGGCGCCATCGCCGTCATGAAGCGCAATCTGATGCCGCTTTGCCGTCTCGTCACACCCAATCTCATTGAGCTGGCGCTCCTTGTTGGCTCGGAACCGGCGGTCGATGAGGACAGCGCGGTCAGGCAGGGCCGGGAATTGCTGGCAGCCGGCGCGCGGGCTCTGCTTATCAAGGGTGGCCATGCGTCGGGAGCCCGGTCGACCGATATCCTGTTGTGCTCCGATCACGAACCAGTCCGCTTCGACGCACCCCGCCTTGCCACATCGATGCGCGGGACCGGATGCATGCTGGCCAGCGCGATCGCGGCGCATCTGGCGAAGGCGAGCCCACTCGAAGACAGCGTGCGCAAAGGCAAGCGGTTTGTTTTCGAGAAGCTTCAGCAGGACTCCCGTTGACGCTTGGCCTTCTAGTCCCATTGTTCGCGCCTGGCGGGAACTCAGTGAGTTCGGTTCCGACCCTGCTGAGACTTTCTTGCGCCAGCGCTATACAAGCTGGCACTAGAGACCGGTAGCGGGTCCGGGAGGGCGATTTGGAAACATTTCAGAAATTGGAAGTGCTCCTCGATACGCCAGGTTTGAATGCTGTCGAGGAGGCCAGTGCGCTTCTGCATCCTCTCAGGGAAACGGGTGGGCCGAGGGCCGAGGCCATCGACCACTTCATCCTGGATTTCATGACACTGATCTTTGTCGTGGAAGCCGGTTTTGAACACTTTTGCCCGGCAGCTCGGAAGCTTGCTCGAACGAGGCTGGCATTGATCAAGATGCTGAGGCGCTAAGCACCGGATTACCCCTCCTTCCGAGAAACGACAGGGTGGCAAATCTAGTGTGGATGATCGAGCGGACGGGCAAGTGAATAGCTTCGCGCTCGTGTTAGTGCTGAGCAGACTGGCCATAGATCGGTTGGAAAACTTTCCGGCGCCATTCGGGTCAAAAAAACTACAAATGACTTGGATCATCTGGGGCGGTGAGCCGAAATCACACGTCCACGAAAGGGTGTAGCCTGTCGACCCACCATTAGCCGGAATCTCTCAGCAGGCTTGCACGCCAACAAGCACGCACGTCTGCCCAAAGCATTCCCTATTGCCAATGGTCAGGCCACGGGGCGTCTCATTCCCCGTAACAAACTCTACATCTCATCTTGACAGTTTAGTGGCCAACGGTACTACTCCGGCTCGGGAACCTAACGTTTGTTAGTAGCCGCAAAAGCGGCAAGGGGAGGAAATGCGCATGTTGACTGAGTCCGAGTCTGCGAATTGTCTGGCAATTGCCGGCAAAATGAACCGACGCGAATTCATTGGCAGCGCGGCGGCAATCGGCTTAACAGCCGCCATTGCCAATTCCATGGGTTCGAGCGCCGCGAAGGCGCAGACGCCGCAAAAGGGTGGATTCCTGCGTGCCGGCATGCAGGGTGGCGCCACTACGGACAGCCTCGATCCGGCAATCTGGACGAGCCAAGTGCCGTATTGCTTCGGACGCCAATGGGGCGAGCAACTGGTCCAGATTGATGCCGCCGGTGCAGCACAGCCGGCGTTGGCCACCGAGTGGGGCTCATCTAAAGACGCCAAGATTTGGACGTTCAAAATCCGCAAGGGTGTGCAGTTCCACAACGGCAAGGAAATGACGCCGGAGGACGTAGTTGCCACGATCGAGCGTCACTCAGACGCCAAGTCCCAGTCAGGTGCGCTTGGCATCATGGGTGGTATCGCGAGCGTCAAGGCAGACAGCGACACTGTCGTATTCACATTGAAGGAGCCCAATGCCGATCTGCCATTCCTGATGGACGATTACCACCTGATGATCCAGCCCAATGGCGGCAAGGACAATCCAACTGAAGGCATAGGCACCGGGCCTTACCAGATTGCGGTAAACGAGCCCGGTGTCCGGCATGGCGGCGAGAAGTTTGCCAACTATTGGCGCGATGATCGCGGCTTCGCCGATCAGATTGAAATTATTGTCATCAACGACACGACTGCCCGCACCGCTGCCTTGCAAGGCGGACAGGTCGACATAATTAACCGGGTCGAGCCAAAGATCGTCAATTTGCTCAAGCGCGTGCCAGGAGTGACCATCCACAACGTGGCCGGCAGGGGCCACTACGTCTTTATTATGCACTGCAACACGGCGCCGTTCGATAACAACGATCTGCGTTTGGCACTGAAATATGCGCTCGATCGCGAGGAAATGGTCCAGAGAATCTTGATGGGATATGGCTCGGTCGGCAACGACACGCCCATCAACAAGGCCTACCCGCTCTACACTGAACTCGAGCAACGCAAATTCGATCCCGACAAGGCGGCCTTCCACTATAAGAAATCGGGCCACAGCGGCCCGGTGCAGTTGCGCAGTTCGGATGTCGCCTTCCCGAGCGCGGTGGACGCGGCACAACTCTATCAGCAGAGCGCCGCCAAGTGCGGCATCCAGATCGAAGTCAGGCGCGAGCCCGGCGACGGCTACTGGTCCAGCGTCTGGAACAAGCAGCCATTCTGCGCCTCCTACTGGAGCGGCCGACCGACACAGGATCAGATGTTCTCCACCGCCTATTATTCCAAGGCCGACTGGAATGACACGCGCTTCTTCAATGAGAAGTTCGACAAGATGCTGTTTCAGGCTCGCGCCGAGCTCGACCACGACAAGCGCAAGACGATCTATGCCGACATGGGGTCGATCGTGCACGACGAGGGTGGAGTTATTGTCCCGATGTTCAACGACTTCATAGATGCTATCGGTCCAAAGGTCGGCGGCTGGAAACCGAACGGCAACGAAGAACTGATGGGGGGCTACGCGCTGTCGAAGTGCTGGCTTACCGCCTGACCCGGCATTTGCCTGTGAAGGGGTAGCATCAAGCAATCCCGCCGCCTCAGTCCCGCATTTTGACCGCCAAGAGACCGGGCCTTCGCCAATTCGCGTGAAAGCCCGGATCCAACAAGCCGAAGTTTACCACGAACTTGCTCGTCTCCCGCTTCTGACCGTGAAATCGCAGGCATGACAACAACATATCTTCTTACGGTCCGGTGTAGACCGAGCACAGAGATCCTCGCAGCGATCTCTTCATATCTATGTGACTGCGGATGCCGGACCATGGATTCCTCCTGGAACCACAGTGACCAGCCCTCCAAGTGTTTCATCAGAATAGTGTTTCGGTCGGAGGCAGGAGCGACGTTTGAGCGGCTACGAGAAGGATTTGCGACACTGGTTGATCCGTTTCAAATCGAATGGGTTTTGAACAGTCGTACCAGCAGAACAAAGAAGCTCTATTCAGTGCTGACCGCGGCGATTGCCAGCGCCATGCGCATATGAAACCAACCTTCATCGCAACGGTACTACTTCCCGTTGGACGCGCCAACGGATCGAAATGACGGTCAAACTTCCGAGGAATAGCCTGTCAGCCGCATCTCAGATCATTGGAGGAGTGCATGCACATACGACGACGGCGATCTCGTCTCCGATGTTTCTAAGCTTGTACGGTTCACCGCTGAGGACTTGAAATCCGCCCTCCGGCCCGATGCGGCGGGTTAGGCCTCCAGCTTCCACCTCAACGATGCCCTGGATTACCACGGCTGCCGTCTCGCCCTCGTGAATGATCGGCTCTTCTCCAGTTCCGGCCCCTGGGTGGTAGTGTTCGAAAAACATCTGCAGCCGCTTGTCGCGGCGTTCCGCAGCCAACATGCGGATATCCGTTTCACCGCGGGAGACGACCGTGAACTCCTGGGCTTCGGCGAATACCACGTTTGTCTGCGAGGTCGGCAAAGCAAAAAAGTCTGCCAAAGTCACGGGGAAAGCCTGAAGAATGCGATGCAGAGAAACCAGCGACGGCGCATGCGCTTCCTGTTCGATAAGCGATATTGTGGCGTGCGTCACGCCAGATCGCTTGGCCAGCTCGCGTTGGGAAATGCCCGCGGCTTCTCTGAGAACTTTTAGGCGTTCTCCCACAGCCAGATCGGCCGCCTCGTCAGTCTGCTTTGCCCGTCGCCGATCGCGAACTCCGTCCAATAACTGTCTTTGTGCCAAGTCTCATGCTCCACAACGAACCATACCGGAGGGATGCAACGCGAGCAGAAGCGCGTCAAGCTGCGAGAAAAGCCACTTGCCTGTTAAATAAATTATGCCAATATGGATTTAATATTTGACACGCATAGGTCCGGCACGGCCGACAATGGCAGCGCCGGCACGCCTCTAGAGGGGCATTGCCTCTTCCAAAGAGCACCGAAAGAGTACTGACCAAAAACGATAACGGAGGGGAATACGTATGCGATCCGAAACGCTTGAGCCCGAGCTTGAAAGACGCCTGGCCGCTATCGAGGCGCAGGATGGCCTGGCCGCCGATTTTGATTTGATGGCCTGGATTGCACTGCTTGCTTTCGGTGTGGTGCTACCTGCCATCGTGCTGCTGCTGGGAGGCTTGGCATGACAAAGGTCGTTTCGGATGATTTCCTCGTTGAGGCCGACAAGAGCGCTTGGCCACTTTTGCCAGCCGAGCGAAACTGGGGAGGGTGGCGGTTGGGCATTTCTCTCGCCACCGCCGCTGCTGCCACCTGGTGCTACATTATCGGCGAGTATGTCGGTTATTACCTGGGTTTCTGGAAAGGCTTTGCCACACTTTTCGCCGGAAGTATGATCGGCATGCTCATTGTTGCTCTTGCGGCAGTTCCAGTCTGTATCCGTTTCGGTGTCGATTCAATTGCCTCGGCAAAACCCCAATTCGGAACCGCTGGATGGATTATCCCGGCGGTCTTGCAATTCATATCAATTGTCGGCTGGAACTCTCTACTGCTGATATTTTTTGGCAGGTCGACCACACAACTGTTTTACGCTCTTGGCTGGATCAGCGAAGGCTCAGGCGCAGTGTTAGTGCCAATCACCGTTCTGATAGCCGTCTCTCTCACATTCTTTTTTCTGTTGAAAGGTTCGGCTGGCGTCGATCGCGTCGCCAAGGTCCTGGTGGCGCACGTGTTTGTCGGGTTTTGGATGCTCTACGTGCTGTTGACCCACGAGTGGGATAAACTCAATTCAGCCTTGCCGGCTTACGCGAATGCCGACTCTCAATGGAACTACGTAACTGGGATCGAAATTGGCATCGTTTCGCTGTTGTCTTGGTGGCCCTATATCGGCGCCATGGTGCGGATGGCCCCCAATGGGCGCACTGCCGCTCTTCCGATCATGCTGGGCATGGGTATGCCGGTCCCGCTTCTGTGCGCGATCGGAATAGCGGGCATTTTGGTTCTCCAGGTTTCTGATCCCGCCCAGTGGTTGAGAACAATCGGCGGACCGGTTTACGGAGTCGTTGCCTTGGTCTTCGTCGCGGCGGCAAATCTTGGAACCGCGGTCGCCGGCGTCTACGCATCCTCCATAGGGCTTCGCCATATTCCCATCTTGTCTAGATCGCCATGGCCGGTGCTACTTGTCATCTCCCTGGCGCCTGTCGCGGTCGTGGGGCTGACAATACCTGAAATGTTTTTTGCGAACTTCGGAACTTTCCTAGCGTTTATCGGTCTCGGATTTGCTCCTCTTTGTGGCATCCAAATTGTGGATTACTATTTTATCCGACGCGGGCGTGTAACTGTTCGTGGCCTTTTCGAGACTGGTCCCAACGCTGCATATCGATACTGGGGCGGTTTCAATCCGGCTGCGATTATCGCAATGGTGGGCGGCTTCGTAACCTACAACTATATTCTCAATCCAATCACTTACCAAAGTCGCTTTCCTTATGAATATCTGACGGCGTCGCTTCCCACGGCAATCGTAAGCGGCGGCGTGTACTGGCTCCTGACGGTGTTTTTCGTACGCCCAGCGGGAAAGGGAGGATATTGATCTGTTCGTCAAGCTGGCGGGGGCATCGATGTCCCCGCCACAAGATGCTGCCTTATCGAGGGACCACTTGGTCGACTTTCTCAACTATAGTGAGGCGCGAGACAAGCTGCTGGAGCAAATGCGTTCCGAGATTGTTGAATTGCTCGCCTATGCGCAAATGCTGGGCCGACGGTCGGCGGCCAGTAAAGAATCGCGACATTCCATCCGCGGATCAGGAACGGGGTTGCCCAACCACCGCCGATGACACAGCCGCCGACAAAGCTACCTTCATGACCGGCTATCCAGTGTCGAAGCGGGTACAATGAGCCCGTCGACAGCAAGAGCCCCACAGGGAGAGACGACGACCGGATTGACGTCTGCTTCTCTCAATGTGCCGCCCAGTGCCGCGCACATGACTGAGAAATGAGAGAGAGCCTTTGCAGCCGCCATCTTGTCGGCGGGTGCGGCGCCACGCACCCCGGCAAGCAAACGCTTGATGGGCAGCCGATTAATGAGGTCCAGTGCACGGCTTAGGCCGAATGGAGCCAGCGCAAACTGCTGCCCGCCGAAATGTTCAACCAGGATGCCGCCAGCCGATACCATAACCAGTGGCCCGAAGTCTGGGTCCTGGATGCAACCAAAGGCTAGCTCGACACCCTGCGGGGCCATAGCCTGGACGATCACACGCGGTCCCAGAGATGTCGCCAGGCGCTCATAGGCCTGTGCGAGTTCGTGTCCGTCCCGTATGTTGAGCAGAACGCCGCCGACGTCGCTCTTGTGGTCGACACCATTGGCTGCGGTTTTCAGGGCAACCGGGTAGCCTAACCGTTCTGCAGCTGCAGCCAGCCCAGCCGGTTTTTCGTGGACTTCGTTACCTATTACCGGAACGCCAAAGCTGGACAAGAGCGCCAAAGCCTCATATTCGTCCAGGGGTTTTCCGACCGATAGACGCTGTCTCCATGAAGCGACGTTACCGCTGGGAATCTGCATTCCTGGCTCGGCAGCTAGGTTGGGGCGTTCGGACCAGGCTTGAAGCTTCGAGATGGCATTCAGCGTCTCGCTAATACCGTTGACGCAGGGGATTCCACGGTCAATCAATCTCTCTCCGAGTTGGAAGTTGTTCGCGCGGCTGAAGCTTGAATAGAAGAAGCACGGTTTGCCGGTACGCTGTGGCAGATCAAGCGCAAGGTTCAGCAGTCGGTCTTCATAGACGTAGTCGTCTCTAAGGTCTGCCTCAAGTCCGATCATGGACACCTCCTCGGCGCTCGACAGGACCTCGATGGCGTCTTCGAATGGCTTGCTGAAGTTTTCAGTCAGGTCCGCCGCGCAGTCCAAAGGATTCGAAGGCTCAAGTTGTGATGGTAGGATCCCGCGCAGGCTTCGAATGGTCCGATCCGAGAACCGCGCCAGCCTTGCATCTGTTTCGGCCGCAAGGTCCATGGCGAGTTCGCGAAGGCCGCCGGAGTCGGTGATGAGCGCGGCGCCCCCCTCGCCTGGCAATCGGCCCGTCGAACATAACGAGGCGATGTTCATTAGTTCGTCGATGGATTGTACACAGATTGCCCCCGTGTCCTCGAATACGGCCTCGTAGGCGGTCTTTGAACCGGCCAAGGCTCCGGTGTGTGAGCGCGCCATGCGTGCGCCTTCCTCAGATCGACCCACCTTGCACACGACCACCGGGATTCCGCGCTCGCGCGCGCGTCTGAGGCTGGCCCGAAAGCCAGCAGGGTTGCGGGCAGTTTCCATGAAAACTGCGATAACTTTCGTGCTTTCTCGGGTGGCGGCGCAGTCGATGTACTCGTCGATTGTCGCCCCGATCTCTTGGCCCGGTGATACCAGTAGGTCGAACCGATATCGCGGATCGTTCATCGCGAGCGTCGTGAAAACCGACCCGGAATGGGCGATCAGCGTGATCCCACCAGGCTTGAGATGTGCAGCCCCGTAGAAGCTGGCAACACAACCCGACCGTACGTTAATGAGCCCCATACCCGCGCCGCCGCACACGGGGATCCTGTGCTCGTCAGCAATTTCACGAAGCCTGGCCAACAACGATATTCCGCTCGCTGTTTCACCGAAACAGGCGTCGAAGATAACCGCCGACTTGGCGCCTGCATCGATAGCGTCGAGCAGCAACTGTTCAAGATTGCGGCCCCCGACGCCGAGTACCGCCAGGTCAGGCGCTTCATCCAAATCAGCGAAGTGCTTGCGGCAACGCCGGCCCAGGACGGCATCGCGCCTTGGATTAATGAAGTGGATCCGGCCAGCGTAGGCGGTGCTAGTGACGGCTTGCGCAAGTCGACGGCCAAAGGATCCGTCGCGTTCAGAGACGCCAGCCACAGCGATGGAACAGGCATCGACCATAGGCAGTAGTCGATGACGCACGCTAAACGGGACGTCCGGGAGACCGATAGCAACCACGCTCAGTGCCCTGTGAACCGCGCTTGACGCTTTTCCGCGAACGCTATTGCCCCTTCGTCGAAATCCTTTGACGCCAACATGCGTTCGTAATGGTGCAGACCACTCTTACCTATCCATGCCTGCTTACTGATTTCGTGAGCGGCTTCGGCGGAGAGATGAGCTGTCGCGCGCATGAACTGCTTCAAAGCGCGAACCACCAATGGCGCCGCTGCCGCAATGTCTCGGGCGATTTCCAGCGCGTGATCGAGGATGCGGTCAGGCGGGACGACGTCCCGAACAAACCCCCAGTGCTTGGCTTCCAGAGCTGACATGCGGCGGCCAGTCAGCATAAGGTCGACAGCGACGTTGTAGGGCACCAGCCGATGTAGACGTTGCACGGCACCACCGTCGGGCAGAAAGCCGCGTTGCATTTCCGGCAGCGAGAAGTAAGCCCCTTCGGAGGCGACAATGATGTCGGCAGCCATCGCCAATTCGAAGCCGCCCCCGACCGCCGCGCCGTTGACCGCTGCGATCACGGGTTTGGTCCGCTCGAAGAATTCCGGCAAGCCGCCAATTCCGCCGGGACCAAGGTCGAAGCCTTTTTCGGCGTCGCGGCCGTCGCCCCGGGCAACCGCTTTCAGATCCCATCCGGCCGAAAAGATGCGTTTGCGATTCTCACCGCCGATGAGGACGGCAACGCGGATGTCGTCTTCGTCTTCGAGAAGCCTGAAGGCCCTGAAAAGTTCGTAGGAAAATTCCGTGTCAATCGCATTCGCGGGCGGCTTGTTCATGGTGACGAGCATGATCCCGGATTGGATCTCGATAGTGAGATGGCTAGACATGATTGTCTGGGACGTCCTTGACGCTGATATTAAGACTCTTCATGTGAATGAAGGCCGCCGCAAGCGGTAGATCCTTAGACTAGGCCCGATGGGGGGAGACGGATATGTGCATCCCCTTCATGGAACTATGAGAGCAGCTCATGAAGTACTGGCGGCATATCCCTCCGTTGCGCGTAATGCTCGCCGTGGAAGCAACCGCCCGCTTGGGGAGCCTTTCGAAAGCGGCAGTCGAGCTTAATGTGACACAGTCGGCAGTTAGCCACCTTATCGCACAAGCTGAAGAGTTTCTGGCAGTCAGGCTTTTCGACAGGCAAAGCAGGCCCGTGCGGGTCACGCCTGAAGGTAGACGCTACGTAAGCGCACTTGTGTCGGGGCTCGATATTATTCGCCTCGAAGGCGAGGCGCTTCAAAGAGGACGCAATGCAAACACCCTTACCGTTTCATGCAACCTCGCTTATGCGAATTTTTGGCTGCTACCCCGCCTGAAGGAGTTCCACGAGATTCATCCTGAAATTACGGTGAACATGGTGACGGCCTACCAAGGCTTTCCTGAGCTCTCCGAGAGAATTGACATCTCTGTCCGCTTCGGCAAGGGCAACTGGCCGGACTGCGATGCGGAATTGCTCTTATCAGAGTTGATCACACCCGTCGCAAGCCCCGCCTATCTGGCGCGCGTCGCCACAATAACCAGCCCGCATGATCTTACCGCCGGGCATCTATTGCTCCACGCAAGGGCCGACGACAAGACGTGGTTCGACTGGGAGCAGTGGTTTGCCCATTATGGCATACGAGCAAACCCCTTGCCTGGACCGCACTTCGACAATCATCTGACGATGATGCAGGCGGCCTTAGCCGGAGAAGGCATCGCACTCGGATGGATCGGCACCGCGACCGAGTTTGTGTGCGCTGGCCAGTTGATCGAGTTGTTTGATGACAAGATTCAGGCTGATGGCGGCATCTATTTGGTCTGGCGGAAAAACGCGCCATTTTCCGCCGTGACCGAAACCTTTGCCAACTGGCTGCTCGCTGCAAAGGAAAGCGAGAGTACCTAGTAATGCTCATCCGGCGACAAGGCCGCCATCGACCAGAGGCCGGATTAAAGCCGGCGAAAAACTAGCTGCGTACTTTCGTGTTTTGCGGGTCATACCACGGCCCAAATTGGAGTTCGATTGGATAGCGCTCCATGGCAATCTCAACCTCCCATTTGCCATCGGCGAGCCAGTCCTTCGTCACGCCTTCGCCGTTGTACACATAGCCAAGGCCGAGCGATGCACCAACACGATGACCGTAGGCTCCAGACGTCACCGATCCAACAATTGCACCGTCACGCACGAGCGGCTCGTTATGGTACACCATCGGCATGTCAGTTCCGCCCGCGAGCTTCAATTGCACCAAGCGGCGCTTGATCGCGCCCTCTGCGCGTTGCTTCACCAACGCGTCGCGACCGAAGAACCCCCCAGACTTATCCAAGGCCACTGCAAACCCTAGACCACCGTTGTAGGGTGTGTCCTCCTCGCCGATATCATGCCCCCAATGTCGGTAACCTTTTTCCATGCGCAAGGAATTCAAGGCGAAGAAACCGCCATTCTTAAGACCGAGGTCCTGTCCCGCCTCAACGACCACGTCGTATACATGGGCAGCAAACTCGCTTTCCGGGTAGATTTCGTAGCCTAGTTCGCCAACGAACGTCAGCCGACTTGCACGAACACGAGCATAGCCAAGGTCGATCTCTCGACTTGTACCGAAGGGAAAGCCTTCGTTGCTGAAATCATCAGGTGACACGCGCGACATGAGCTCGCGTGCCTTCGGGCCCATGAGGGCGATCATGGGGAGGCCGGAGGTAATGTCCGAAATAAATACACGCGCACCATCTGGCACATGTCGCTTGAACCAAGCGAGGTCCCGTCGCTGAGATGCTGCAACTGTCACAAGAAGGAAGGCGTCTTCCGCAAGCCGCGTGACCGTCACGTCTGCCTCGATGCCGCCGATCTCATTCAGCCACTGCGTATAAACCACGCGGCCGATCTCCACGTTGCATTCCCCAGCGCAGATCCAGTTCATTGTCTTGAGCGCGTCCGGACCTTCGACCCTGTACTTCACAAAACAGCTGTGGTCGAATAAGGTGACGTTGTCTGCCGTATTGCGGCATTCTGCACTGACGTTGGCGAACCAGCTTGGGCGATAATAGGAATATTCGATGTTCGCAACTTCCTCAGCAGTGCCGTAGAATCCAGGCCGCTCCCAGCCTGCCAATTCGGTCATGAACGCCCCGGCGGTGACCAGCCGGTCATGGAAGGGCGAGCGCCTTACGCCGCGTGCGGAGACGAACTGCCGGCTCGGCCAATGCATGTCAAAATTGAGGCCCAGGGTCTCCACAGTGCGATGCTCGAGATACTTGCGGTTTCGCTGGAAGCTCTGTGTGCGACGTACATCAACATCAATCAGTTCGACCGGCGGCCGACCATCCCGGATCCAGGCAGCAAGCGACTTGCCCACCCCGCCCGACGACAGGATTCCGAGCGAATTGAAGCCGGTGGCGCAGAATAGGCCAGAGACTTCGGCCGTCTCGCCGAGCAGATAACGGCCGTCCGCGGTGAAGCTTTCGGGCCCGTTGAAAAACAGCTGCATGCCGGTTTGCGCCAGCAACGGCACCCGATTGGCCGCGGCCTCCAAATGCGGCGCGATATGGTCGATGTCATCTGGAAGGGCATCGAAGCAGAAGTCCCTGGAGATGCCGTTTTGACCCCACGGTTTTGCAACCGGCTCAAAAAACCCGACGAGGAGCTTTCCGGCATCTTCCTTGTAGTAGGTCCACTCGTCGCCGAGGAACATAACTGGAAGATCGCGTGGCAGATCGGGAATTGCCTCGGTGACCACGTAAAAATGTTCAGCCGCGTGAAGCGGCACAGTTACCCCGATCTCGGCGGCCAGATCGCGCGACCACATTCCGCCGCAGATCACCACGGTGCGCGCATCGATCCTGCCCTGCTCCGTCATCACCCCGACAGCACGGCCATTCTCAACCAGGATGCGCGTGACCGGCAGGTTCTCGATGATACGCACGCCTCCGCTGCGTGCGCCTTTCGCGTAAGCCATCGTCACATCGGCTGGGTTGACCTGGCCATCGTGCGGGAACCAGAAACCGCCGACGATCCCTTCGATGTTGACGGGAGCCCAACGTTCCTTGATTTCGCCTGTTGTCACCGCCTCGACGGGCAAGCCGAAGTTGCGGCCCATGGAAGCGCCCCGGGCAAGTTCTTCATAGCGTGCGGGGGTCGTGGCAATGCGCAGAGAGCCGTTTCGCTTGAAGCCGGTCGCCTGACCGGTCTCTTCCTCAAGATGAGCGAACAGTTCGCCGGTGTACTTCGCCAGCTCGGTCATGCGTTGCGTGGCGCGCAGCTGAGTGACCAAGCCTGCAGCGTGCCAAGTGGTCCCGCACGTCAATTGACGGCGCTCGCAAAGCACCACATCCGTGATGCCGATTTTTGTGAGGTGGTAGGCGATCGAGCACCCCGCGACCCCACCGCCAACGATCACGACGTCAGCCTTGGAAGGAATATTCATGACTCATGCCTTTGATTTGTCGTTCGGCCCGCCGGTCCGGCAGGCAGCACGATGCGAGTGTCAGATGATCGAGCCGCCATTCACACCGATGATCTGGCCGGTGACATAGCTTGCGTCGTCGGAGAGAAGGAATGCGATCACGGAAGCGATTTCCGATGGGTCCCCCTCGCGGCGCATTGGAATGTTCTGCAGCCAGCCTTTGCGGACATCAGCCGGAACCGCTTCGACCATCGCCGTCGTCACTGTTCCTGGCGCGACCGCGTTCACCCGTACGCGATGGCGCGCATGCTCGAAGGCGACGGTACGGGTCAGACCCACAAGTCCAGACTTGGCGGCCGAGTAGTTGGACTGTCCGAACGCCCCCCACCGCGCTTCCGACGAAAGATTCACAATCGAGCCGCCCTTGGCGGTCATGTGTGGAACCGCAATTTGGCAGCCCAGCCAAGGCCCTCGCAGATTGACATCGATCACGTCATTCCAGTCCGCATCCTTCATCTTCAAAAGCGAGCTGTCGCGCGTCATGCCCGCGTTGTTGACGAGCCCGTCTATGCCACCGAACGCGTCGACGACACGCGCGACGCATTCGCTCCAGCTTGCACGGCTTGCGACGTCCAGGGACAACGCCAGGCCCCGGCCGCCCGCGGTGGAGATTGTTTCGGCCACCAGCTCAGCGCCCGCAAAATTGCGGTCCGCCACCGCGACGATCATCCCCTCTTCCGCGAGGCGTTGTGAAGTGGCTCTGCCGATGCCTTGCGCCGCGCCCGTCACGATTACGACTTTGTCTTTCAGGCCACGCATCAAGCCGCTCCACCAATCAGGTATCTGTTGTATCCGGACTGCACGGTCTCGCCTTTTTGATTGGTCACAGTGACTTCAACTTCGACGACACCCTTCGAGGGGTCCTTTGATGTCGGCTTTTTGGAAGCAACGCGGTAGTTCTGCTGGATCCGGTCGCCCGGCAGCACCGGCACAAGCATCTTTCGTTGCGTCTCCAGGAACGCGAGGATCTTCCAGCTGTCCAACTCTCCGCAGCGCAGACCTTCGCCGATGGCGTGAACCAAAAGCCCGTGCGCGATGCGGGTTGGATATGGCGTGTTCGAGCGAACCCATTGCTCGTCCATGTGGAGAGAATTGAAGTCGCCCGTGACCCCGGCGAAGTTGACGATATCGGCTTCGCATACCGTGCGGCCTGCGGATCGGTATTCGGTACCGACCTCGATCCTGTCGAATGTGATTTCCATACTAGACCTTTGTGAAGCAGGGCATGATCAGCCCAGGATGAATTTCGCGGAAAACAACTGTGAGGCTCATGTCGCAGCGGAGTTCCTCCTCTGGAACATCCACGATCCAGGACGTCATGCGTGGCCCTTCCGCCAATTCGACGACGGCCAGCGTGAAGGGTACGAAGCTGACGAACTGTGGATGAACGGAGCGCTTCACGATCGTATAGGAATGCAGCGTCGCCGCGCCCGACGCCTCAACCCATTCGGGCTCCCGGTCGGGTGCACCAACGACGTGGGCGCGTGGATAATACTGAAAGCGTCCACTGGCCGGATCGCGTTGCAGGAGGAGTGTGCCGTTCCTGGCGGCTTCGAACCAGACTGTGGACACAGCGTCCTGGACGGGAAGGATCGAATCCATTTCGGTCATGCTGCGTTCCCCAAAATCAGCGTGGCGGTGGCGGAGAGCCAGCCACCGGTTCCGTTGACGAGGCAAAGTTCGGGCGAACGAAGTTGCAGTCCGGGGCTTTCACCTCGCAGCTGGCGGACTGCTTCAATCACGGCATACATGCCGCGCCGGCCGGAATGGTTGGAAGAAAGACCGCCGCCGTCCGTATTGATCGGTAGCCGACCCTCGGGGCCGAGCTGGCCACTGGCGATAAAATCGCCAATCTCCCCGCGTTTGACAAATCCGAGGGCCTCCAGCGTCAATGCCACCGTGATCGTGAAGGAATCGTAGATCTGGGCGACGCGAATATCCTGCGGTCCCAGTCCAGCGCTGGCAAAGGCGCGGCGACCGGAGTATTCGGCGGCTGTGGTTGTGAGGTCAGCCATCTGGTTTATCTGCCCGTGGCTAATTGCTTCGCCAAAACCGAGCACCGCAGGGCCACCGCGTCGTGTATCCCGCGCTTGTTCGCGCGATGTCACGATGATCGCACCGCCGGAATCGGTGACCACGCAGCAATCGAGCTTGTGCAAGGGTGTGGAAATCATGGGCGACGACAAAACATCGTCGACGGTGATCAAGTCGCGATACATGGCCTGCGGATTGCGGCTGGCGTATGCTCGCATCTGCACCGCAATTTGCGCCAGTTGCTCTGGCTTCAATCCGAACTGGTGCATATAGCGCGTCGCGGCAAGCGCATAGGCCGAGATCGTCGAAACGCCGTACGGAACCTCATATTGGCCTGGACCCGTTGGGCCTGTGTTGAAGTCGCTTGCCGGCAGGCGCCAAGATCGTCCTGAGGCAGCGTAGCTGATGACGGCCACCTTGCAGAGGCCGGCCCGGATGGCAGCAACGGCGTTGCCGACGTGGCTCAACGTCATTGCTCCTCCGATGTCCGTGCTGCACAGCCACGAGGGGCGCAGGCCGACATATTCCGCGACCTCGACGGCGGATAGCTGCCAGCCGGCTTCGGCTGGAAACGAAGCGGCTGTAGCAAAGCCGTCGACATCGGCGATGGTCAGGCCTGCATCCGCCAGCGCCCCTGCGATGACCTCTGCGTGGATCTGGAACGGATGGATGTTGGGTGCTTTTCGCCGTGGCGACTCATACGCGCCGACAATGCAGGCAGAACCTCGGGGAAAGCTGTCGTATGAACTCATTCGCGTTCCTCTTCTTTTCAGCCGGCTTTTCTGGCGGACCGAACGCCGTAAATCAGCGCGCCTACAAGAACCGGGGCGGTAATAATCGTCGCGACGGCCGATACAGCCGGCGTGATGCCGCTGCGCAGGAGCGAATAGATGGTGACCGGCAAAGTCTTGTCGAAACTGGTCTGGAACATCGCGATGACCGCTTCGTCCCAAGAGGTCACGAAGGAGATGATCAATGAGCCGATGACGGACGGAATGATGCTTGGCACGACAATCGACCAGAAAGCCTTGATGTTGCCAGCACCCATGGTCCACGACGCCTCCTCCATGGATACGTCGACAAAGGACAAGGCGTTAGCCAGCACCAAAAACGTAAGCGGAATGCACAGCACAGCATGTGCGAGAACGAGTCCTGCGTCTGTGCCAATCAGTCCAAGCCGGCCCTGAACGTCGAAAATGCCGATCGCAAGGAGGATCACCGGCACGATCAGCGGCGCGATGGCGACGACCTGGATCACGCCTTGCCAGAAACTGGAACGCAAGCGCGACCCGGCGCGCGCCAGTGCCAAGCCGCACAATGTCGATACCACAGCGGTAGCGATGCCAACGCGCACGCTTTTCAAGAATGCTTCGATCCAAGTGTCGGACGTCACGACCTCGGCGAACCACTTCCAGGTAAACCCGACAGGCGGAAAGCGGATCTGAGTGGTTTCGGTAAAGGCGGTGGGGATGACAATCAAAAGCGGTAAGATCAGAATGACCATAACCGTGGCGAGGGCCACTGCGCAAAGCGCTGTGGTCGCGGTAAGCCTAAGCGGCTCGTCCGCCGCTGCACCGCGCGTGCCCGACTGCACGGGTGTCAATATTCCTTTGCCGCCGACGCGCAACGCGACCAGGTATCCCAGGGTGGAAACGAGCAGCAGAACCACGCCCATCGCGGCGGCCTTGCCCCACTGATAAATCTGGATCTGCTGTTGGATGAAGATCGGGATCGTTAGGTTGTGCGGCCCGCCAAGAATCGCCGGGGTGAGAAAAAAGCCTAGCGCCAGCACGAACACCAGCACCGTCCCGCTCAGCAAGGTCGGTCGTATCTGGGGGAAATAGACATCCAGGAAGACGCGGCGCTCCTCGGCGCCCATAGTGCGAGCGGCCGTCAGGAGCGACACGTCAATCGATCGCATGGCAGAGACCAGCACCAGTATCAAATACGGGAGCAGATACGCGACCATGCCGGTAACGGTGGCAAAGGTGTTGTAAAGGAGCGGCAGCGGGCCGAGGTCGAAGGCGGCAAGGCTCGCGTTGATGATTCCCTGCTGCCCCAGGATTGTCGTAAACGCAAAGAGCCTGACGATGATGGATACCCAAAACGGCATCAAGACCACGACCATCATAAGGGATGACATCTGACGCGACAGACGCGAAATGATGTAGGCAGTTGGGAACGCCAACACGACGGTGATCGCCGTCGCCACGATCGCGAGCATCAGACTTTCTAATACGACCTGCCGCAGTAGATCGTCCTTCGCGATCGCTACGTAGTTGCCCCAATAGATACTGTCGAAGACGGCCCGCCCACGCTGGTTCAGGCTGCGCAGCAGGATGCTGTAGAGCGGCCAGAACAGCATCAAGCCAAACAGCACAGCTACCGGCGCCATCAAAGCGAGACGTCCGGTGCGGATGGCAAGGCGCCCGCTAACGACTGCAGCTGTGGTCGTCATGAGACGGGACTAGTGGCCGGGCGGCCGTAGAACAACTTGACGAGCCGGGCCAAGTGGCCGCGGGTGTGACGGGGATCGATCATTTCTTCAGCAGAGAAATTCTCAATCGCGCGCCAGACGGAAGCCTGCGCTTCAAAACGCTTGGTGAGCTTCTCCTTCAGCGCGGGTCGGTCCTCTGGGGAAACGGCGTTCAAGTCAGCTCGGAATGCGGCTTCGACTCCGCCCTCGATCGGCATGTCGCCCCAGGCGGCACTTGGCCAGCTCAAGCGTAGGCTCATCGGGTTGGCACTGCCGGTGGCCACACCGCCGAGTCCATAGGAGCGACGCACCTGCACGGTGTATACGGGGACCTCAGCCTTCTGGATCGCGCGCAGCGCCATTGCACCAAACCTGAGGACGCCTGCTTCTTCCGCCTTCGGCCCAACCAGAAAGCCCGGCACATCCGCGAGGTAGGCAATCGGAATGTGGAAACGGTCGCATAACTCAACAAATTTCATTTGCTTGAGCGACGAGGACACATCAAGCGAGCCGGCGAGGAACCGATTGTCCGACGCAATCAAACCAACCACATGCCCCTCGATACGCCCGAGACCGGTGCGCACTGACCGGCCATAATCCGGCGCTATCTCGAAGACGCTGTCGGTGTCTGCAACGCAGCGCATCAATGCCTGCGCGTCATAAATACGCCGGGCACTGGGGGCGACGATCGCCAGGATCTCCTCTTGGTCATTAGCCGACCAGGTGGGCTGGACAGTAGGACGCTCACTCACGTTGTTTGGGAGATAGGAAAAAACCCGCCGCAACATGGCCAAGGCATCGTCTTCGTTCGCGGCCTGATTGTCGATGATGCCGGAGGTACGCACATGCACGTCAACGCCGCCCAGGGCGAACTTATCAATTTCAAGACCCAGCGCCTGCTTGACGACTGGCGGCCCGCCCGCAAACAAGCAGCCGTTATCCTTGGTCATCACCGAAAAATGCGACATGTGGGCACGCGCGGCCGAACTGCCCGCGGTGGGTCCGAGGACGGCGGTGAGAACCGGCACATGCTCCATGATATCGAACATAGGAAAGGTCGGTTTAGCCGCCTGCAGTTCGGGGTAACCGATCGCTTCCTGTAGGATTACGGAACCGCCCACGCCGTTGATCAGCAACACCAGGGGAATACGATAGCCGAGCGCGAATTCTTCTATGAAACCCGTCCAACCGCCCTTGTACCGCGGCAGGTGGACGCCAGTCCCTCCCCCCTCGACGCTGAAGTCCTCGGCACCAATGGCGGCCGGACGTCCGTCGATTTCACAGAGCCCGCAGACGTAGGTCGACGCCAGCAATGACCCGTCTTTCGTCGGAGTGGTCACAAAAGTCCCGATCTCCAGGAAGCTTCCGTCGTCGGCCAGCTTCAGGATGCGTTCACGCGCGGTCGATCGGCCGTTCTTGTGCTCGCGCGCTACACGGTCAGGGCCACCTGAGGCCATGGCGACGACCCTGCGACGCTCCAGTTCTTCGAGTAGCGGCGCCCAATCAGGATGGGGAAGGCTGGCCATGATCATGCTCCTACGCTGTCGGAAAGCATCGTCGCACACATGCGCGCGAGTTCGGCCTTATCGATCTTGGTCGCGTTGCGGACCGGAAATGCGTCCATGAAAAACATGTGACGCGGCTTCTTGTATGAGGCGAGCCGCTGCAGCGCGAGACTGAGGATTTCGTCTTTTCCTGCGGCCTCTCCCTTGCGCATCATCACGCAGGCGCACACGGCTTCGCCGAACTCTGGATCGGGCACGCCGACCACCGCGACATCGAGAACTGCGGGATGCTGGCGCAACGCGTTCTCGATTTCGGCCGGGTAAATATTCTGGCCTTTGGAGATGATCAGGTCCTTGGTGCGACCGACAATGTAAATCCAGCCCCCCTCGTCTATGCGAGCAAGATCGCCGATCTTGAGCCAACCATCATGGACCGTTTCAGCGTCGAGCTGAGGGCTTTGCCAATAGTTCGTCATCACCGAGGGGCCTGCCGTCCAGACCTCACCTACCTCGCCGACCGGCACATCAGCCCCTTCTGGATCGAGAAGGCGGATCGACTGTCCCGGCGCGACCCTGCCGACGGAGCCGGGATGCTTTTCGATGTCGTCGCCTTCGATGAGCGTCGCCATGCCGGATTCGGTCGAGCCGTATGAGATGGTCAGGCTGACATGCGGCCAGCGCCGGCGGACTTCAGCCATCAGCGCCGGCGGACAATTCTCGCCCCCGGTGTACCACCACGACATACTATCGAGAGGCACGCGCTGCTCGTTGTCCGCAGCGATTAGATCGCGAAACATCGAAGGAAACATCAGCACATGGCTCACCCGCCACCGATCGATGAACTCGATCAGACGCCCGGCACTCCAACCGCGACTGGGCATGATCGCCACCGTGCCACCTACGAAAAAGGTGGGAATGGAACTCTCGTTCATCGCCGCCGTGTTGAACATCGGCGCGTTGAGCAGCATGACGGATTTGTGGTCGAGGCGGCGGAACTGCGTGACCTGCTGCATGGCGCACCACACGATCGCCTGAGACCGCATGGCGACGCCTTTAGGGCGGCCGGTTGTGCCCGATGTGTAAAGGATCATATGCACATCATTTGGGATGGGCGCCCCAATCGGTGCGGTTGTCGTGGCCAGGCCTTCAAACTCGGCTCCGCCGGCAATAGTCTCCAGCATCACGATGCGAGGTCGTCGGTCGAGGGACGGCAACGCGCCTTCGAGCGAGGCCATCAAATCAGCTTCAGTGAAGACCACGGTCGCTTCGCAGTCGGCAAGGATCGACGCGATCTCGGGAGAGGTCAGCCGGAAGCTGACAGGCACGAAAGTCAACCCTGCATAGGCGCACGCAAAATAAAGCTCAAATGTCTCGCCGCGATTGAACAGCAGCGTCGCCACCCGATCGCCAGTCTGCAGACCCATCTCGCGCAGCGCCCCGGCGAGCCGAAGAGCTCGTTCCCGCAACTGGCCATATGTCCGGGAGCCATTTTCCCATACCAGCGCAATTTTGCCGGGGTGCTGCAATGCCTGGGGGCCGTAATCGCCAAGGATTGACGAGACACAGCCGAGCGCACTCAGATTGGAGCTGACCATAGTGTTGCTTCCATAAGTAAGACGAGTGGCCCTTAGCCAGTCGCGCGAATTTCCGCTGCCGTGGGCGGACCACTGGTGGTGCCAGAAGCCGCAACTGTTGTCAGGCGTCGGATCCAGAAACGCACCGGCGATTGCTCGCGCAATCGGGCCATCACATCCTCGTCGAGAAGAGCATGCAGGCTAAGACCATCTGCCAGTCCAACAAGGTCTGTCGCTATTGCCTTGCGGTCGATGTCGTCTGGAAGATCGCCATGCTCTTGAGCCCGCCGCAAGGCGGTGGCAACTGACTTGCGCCAGCCGACAAGGTAGGTCTCGACCTCCTCGCGCAAACCCTTATCCGTTATCGCTTCCACGAAGAAGAAGAAGAAAATCCGGCTCAGGGCCAGCCGACGGCTATCTAGCGGAACACTGCCCTCGAGGATTTGCTCGAGCGCCTGCAGGCCATCCAGCGTCGTGAGGACGCGTGTATTGTGCTCCGCGAGAATTTCCGCCGCCCGGCGCAAGCCGCCGAGCAACAGGTCTTGGCGTCCATGGAAGTAGTGACCAATGACGCCAGTCGACCAGCCTGAGCGTTCCGCCACGGCACGGATCGTGACCCCCGCCATCCCGGACTCGGCCACGATATCCAGAAGGACATCGCAGATCTGGCGTCGCCGGTCGTTGTGGTTCACAATCCGTGGCATGACGTAGAGGCCTCCCTTGAGATCAGTTCAGGGCAACCCAACGATTGAACCGATCAACTACGTCTGGAAGATTCTTCGCGTAGTAGTCGGCATTCTCCAGGATCGCCTTCTTGGCATTGTCGCCCGCCACGATCCACGCTGCAACATCCTCGCCGTAGTCGGCCGGCGACAAGCCGGCGATGCCCGTTGCGTAGGTGATTTTCTTCACCAGAGCCTTCTGGCCTTCAGTATCGGCAATGAAGTGAGCGATCATTGCCTGTCCCGCGATGGCGTTCGGAGCGCCCTTTGGCACCGCATAGACGGCGGACGAATAGAGCGAGTCCTGCCAGGCGATCGCCAGTGGCGATTTGTCATTCTTCACGGCATTGTAGACGCGACCGCTCCAGGCTACGCCGATCGAGCATTCACCGCTCGACAGGAGACGGATCGCATCGTCGCCATTGCTCCACCAAAGGATGTCTGACTTGATTGAATCGAGTTTGGCGAAAGCCTTGTCGAGATCAAGCGGATAAAGCTTTTCGCGCGAAACGCCGTCGGCGAGAAGTGCGGACTCAAGAACCGCTCCGAATTGCGGGTACTTGAACATGCAGCGCTTTCCAGGAAACTTGG
Source organism: Mesorhizobium sp. Root102 (assembly GCF_001425625.1). Lineage (GTDB taxonomy): Bacteria > Pseudomonadota > Alphaproteobacteria > Rhizobiales > Rhizobiaceae > Mesorhizobium. The sequence continues at coordinate 63,213 of NZ_LMCP01000016.1, forward strand.
CAAGGTCATACAGGTCGCGCAGGCTTGTCGGCGCACTAGCTCCGGAAAACTTTTCCGTATTGTAGGTCAGCACGATACCGTAGCGCATCACGTCAACGCCGTAATCGTCGTAAGCGTCCTTATCCAGCTTGGAGAAGTCCACAATGGAAGGATCGAGCTTCTCGACGAACCCGGCATCGCGGGCGCGGATGAAATCGCCCTTGGTCGGGAACTCGATCAAGCTCCAGGGGATCTGAGCGCCGGAATCCTCCGCAGCGAAGAACTTTGTCGTATCGGCATTGAAGTCCGATTTGATTGTGACCCCGGTCTCAGCTGCGAAGTTCTTGTTCGTAGTCTCGTCTCGGGCCCGGGTTGTCGCGCCCCCAGATGCGTCATGCCAGACAAGCTCACCTTTGACTTTGTCGCGCAGGTCGTTGGGTAAAACGTCTGCCGCGAGTGCAACCGACAGTGCTCCAACGCTGCAAAGCAGCGCGCATGCAAGTGCCTTAAGTGATGTCATGCCATTCCCCTTCCTTGGTTTTATTACATCTGTGATATTAAAAACACCGCTGAGACGGCTCGTCAAGCCGCCAAGTACGAAAAATCAGCCCGGGTTGCGCGAGTCCGCTTGATTTTGTGGCATGGCAGGCGCTATGATCGCCAGTCGAATGCGCCGAGGCCGAACTTATTTCATACGAACGTGATAAAATGGATTGCTATGCGAGCTTCCCAGACTGTTGACCCCGCTGGATCGCCGACGACCGCGAACAGCATCACGATTGATGAGCTTGAGTTGAAGTTCCCAAACGGCTTCGTCGGCCTAAAGTCCACGAAGTTGCACGTGACGGGCGGCCAGTTCTGCACCCTGCTCGGGCCTTCCGGCTCGGGGAAGACTACACTCCTGCGCGCCCTCGCCGGTTTGATCGCTCCGACCCGGGGACGTATTCTTATTGGCGACACCGACGTCACCGCGTTGCCGGTCCAGGCGCGCAACATCGGGTTTGTGTTTCAGAACTACGCGCTTTTTCCGCACATGAATGTCGCAGAAAACATCGCTTATCCCTTGAAGCTGCACAACTGGAGCGCCGCTGACCGGGAAGCCCGCGTCAAAGAGATCCTCGACCTCATCGAGTTGCCCCGTGCCGGCGAGCATACGGTCGGTCAACTGAGTGGCGGCCAGCAGCAGCGGGTGGCGATTGGGCGCGCATTGGCCTATCGTCCGTCGCTTTTGCTTCTTGACGAGCCCATGGGGGCATTGGACCGCCGCCTGCGGCAGCAACTCGGAGCAGATCTTCGCGAACTGCAGCAGCGAACCGGCATAACCGCGGTCTACGTGACGCATGATCAGGAGGAAGCTTTCATCCTCTCCGACAAGATTGCCGTCATGTCGCAAGGCGAGATTTTGCAATACTCGACGCCGAGCGATCTGTATTCACGGCCGCGATCGCGGTTCGTCGCGAGGTTCCTGGGTGAAGCAAATTTGATCGATGTCCAGTCGATGCAAGACAATACCGCCCTGACCGCCTATGGCCCGGTAAGCCTCTCCAGCCAGACCGCCGAGCGCGGGAAAGCAACCAGCCCAGCGCTTTTGGTGCGACCCGAGGACATTCTTTTTAATCCGGGCCGGACGGCTGACGCAGCGCTCGCGCAGCCTCTAAAAGTCAAAATCTGTCGGACCCTCTTTCTAGGCAGCCGGTGCCTTGTGACAGTCCTGGCGCCCGATGACAGTGAGATCCTGGTCGAGTGCAACAAGTCCGACGTCCCAAAAGCAGGCGACGATGTCTCGATTACGTGGGACCGCGCGGCCACTGTTCTTCTCGACAGCTGACGAACTCAATAGGCCGACACAATGAAGAAAATCCTGATCGCCAATCGTGGAGAAATCGCACTTCGTATCGTGCGCGCCTGCAAGGATGCCGGCTACATTTCAGTTGCCATTGCTTCCGAGGCCGATCGCCAGGCTCTGCATGCCCGAAGCGCTGACGAAGCCCATATCCTGAAAGGCACCGCCCCGCGCGAGACGTATCTGAATCAAAAAGCGATTCTTGCCGTCGCGGCACGTGTCGGGGCTGATGCTGTGCATCCGGGCTATGGATTGCTCTCGGAAAATGAAACATTCGCCGCAGCCGTGCAGGCGGCCGGTCTGACTTGGATCGGGCCTTCACCTGAGGCTATCGCACAGTTGGGTGACAAGGTGGCGGCCCGAGCGATTGCGCGACGCGCCGGAGCGCCTTTGCTTCCTTCTTGGGAGGGCGATGACCTGACCACCGAGAAAGCGCGCGTGTTCGTCGAGGAGCACGGCCTGCCGGTGATCGTCAAGGCGCAGAACGGCGGCGGCGGACGGGGCATGCGGATCGTTCGCCAACACGCTGATCTCGAAGGGCAGATCGCCGCCGCGCGCCGCGAAGCCGAACTCGCTTTCGGGCGCCCCGAATGCTTTATCGAGCGGTACGTCGAGCACGCCCGACACGTCGAAACGCAATGCCTGGCAGATGCTTACGGTCGGGTGATCGTTGTGTCTACGCGAGATTGTACACTGCAACGGCGACATCAGAAACTGGTGGAGGAGGCCCCGGCTCCCTTCCTCAATCCGGAGCAAACCGCGCGGCTGACAGAGGCTTCAGTGGCCGTCCTCTCAGCGGTCAAGTATCAAGGCGCGGCAACCTGCGAGTTTCTGCTGACCGGCGAAGGCGACATTTTCTTCCTCGAGGTAAATACACGAATTCAAGTCGAACATCCGGTGACGGAGGAAGTGACAGGGGTCGACCTCATTCGTGAGATGTTCAGGATCGCCGAGGGCGGCCGCTTGCCGGAGAACTTTCCTGCGGTACGAGGGCACGCAATCGAGTTTCGTATCAATGCCGAAGATCCATGGTCCGATTTTCGCCCGACTCCCGGCCACATTGATCGGATGCATCTTCCGGCCGGTCCAGGCGTTCGCACTGATTTCGGCTATGCCGGTGGCGACACGGTACCGCCCTACTATGACTCGATGATCGGCAAGGTGATTGTTGCCGGCCGTGATCGACCGGAAGCCTTGGCTCGTGCCCGACGGGCGCTAGGCGAGTTGCAGATTGCCGGCCTTAAGACGATAGCCCCCCTCCATCGGGCCATCCTGATATCCCCCGAATTTTCTGCACTTCACGCCGAAGGCTTTGGAATACACACCCGTTGGATAGACGCCGAATTGGACCGACTGGCGGAGACAGCGAAGTCATTTGTTGCGGAAGCCGCGGCGCCTGAAGTTCGACTTACGGACGTCGTTTCGTTCGAACAGGAGACATCTCCTTCCCCGGCAACGGAGCCGCCGCCCTACCGCGTAGGCATCAAGGCACCGCTGTCGGGAGTCATAATGGAGCTGTGTGTGAAAGAAGGAGACGCCATCAGCCTGGGCGACACGGTCGCCATCATGGAGGCTATGAAAATGGAGCAGCCCGTCGTGGCCGAAGTCGCCGGCGTCGTTGCCACGATAAATGTCGCCCAAGGGTCATTCATTGAAATGGACGCCGATATTATGGGGATCAACTGACAGTGCCCGTCGCTACGTTCAGTGCGGAGGCCCCCGACGAGACGCCGCAGGCAAATGCGTTGCTTACCTTGGAAACCACTGTCGATCCGATTTGGATCGACTACAACGGCCATATGACGGAATGGCAGTACTACAAGGTTCTGGCGGACGCGGGTGAGAACCTCCTGAGGGCTCTCGGTTTCACCGAGGACTACCGCCTGCAAGGCTACAGCTTCTTTTCGGTGCACGGAGTGATGCGCAATCTGAAGGAATGCCGCGTTGGAACGCCATTGAGCGTATTCTCAGAAATGATTGGATATGATCCTGTCCGCCTGCACATCTACCAATACGTCATCGATCGCACTCGCGATGTGACAGTGGCGACGGGAGAGCACTTGATGCTGCACGTCGATACCTCACGGCGAAAGAGGACCCCTATCAACTCTTATATGTCCGATTGCCTTGAAGGGGCCCTTCGCAGATGGAAGCCAATCCTACGGCCCAAAGGCTTGGGCACGCAGTTGAGAGGCGCTGATACGTGAACGATTCACGTTGAAGAAAGCGCGTCAGCCGCCTTGGACCGCTCAAAGACAGTGAGGAAAATTGTGTCGATACCTTCACCGTTCATCTCCGACCCCATCCATATCCAAAGCGAGTGGTGTGACGCCGACGGCCGGCTTACCCTTGCCCACTATGGCGTCGTTTTCGACCGTGGCGCGGAGGGCGCCTTCGAATTGATGGGAATGGGTTCAGCCTACACTGAACTCCGCAGACTCTCGTACTATACGGCGGAAGCGCATGTTTGCTTCATTCGCCCCCTGCACACTGGCGACCAAGTGTTGGTCAACCTTCAGATTATCGATTGTGATGACAAGAGAATACGATCGTACCAGGAGATCCACCATGTAGAAGGATGGCTGGCGGCCACGACGGAAATCCTGTCGCTACATGTCGACCTGAATGGACCGAAAGTGGTTCCCTTTCCGCAAGACGTCAAAGAAAAGCTGGACGCCATGACTGCCGTCCACGCAACATTACCGGTTCCGGAACGAGCCGGCAGAAACATCGATCTCGCCTATAGTAATCAACTATAACGACAATCTTACCTTGCACCGCAGGGGATCAGCATCAAAACTGTAGAAGTGGCGCTTGTTCCGCTAACTGCGCGACCCGGAGATCCCAAGCCGCGCGACAGCGCCGCAGGATCGAGCCGAGAACCTGGCGCCGTGCCACCAATGGAAGCAGTTGCCTAAAACTCCACCTCGATGGCAACGCCCGTCAAGATTGCCCTCTCTACGGCTGCAGAGGCGACAGCCAAGTCTTGCAGCCCCAGGCCCGTTCCATCAAACAGGGTAATCTCTTCGGCGTCGGTACGACCGAAATGATCGCCACGTATGACGGCGCCGATCTCGGTAATATCGGCCGGGAGGATGAGACGTTGCTCGACAGCATGCTGCGCCTCGCCAATTGTCGCGGCCTGTGTGATGTCGTCCGCAAAAACGGTCGCCACGGCGACGAGTTCGGCCTCCACTTCCTGTTTGCCTTTCGTATCGGTCCCCATGCAAGCAATATGTGTGCCCGGCCGCACCTGCGACGCCTTGAGAATAGGCTTGAAAGAGGAGGTGATCGTTATGATCACGTCAGCCTGCTGACCGAGTTGATCGAGGCCGACAGACTCAAATGGAAGGTCTCTTTCCTTTGCAACCTCTTCCAGGCGCACCAGCATTGTGGGATCGATGTTCCACGCGACAATCTTTTCGAACGGACGCTGGTCGAGAGCAGCCCGTAGTTGGAAGGCCGACTGATGGCCGGCGCCGATCACGCCAATCACCTTTGATTTTGGGCGTGCCAGGTACTTGATCGAAATGGCCGAAGCTGCGGCGGTCCGCATGGCCGTCAGCAGATTGCCGCCCACCGCGGCGCGGCACCGGCCGGTGTCTGCGTCGAAGAGAAAAACCGTCGATTGGTGGTTTGACAGACCATGTTGGGTATTGTTTGGCCAGAACCCTCCCGATTTGAGACCGAGGACAAGCCGGTCACGGTCAAACCCCGATTTGAAACCGTACAGCGCGCCAGCGTGGCCGATCGCCTCGCGTACGACGGGAAAATTGTATGCCGACTTGTTTGCCATGGAAGCGAAGACATCTTCGACAGCCACGAGGCAGTCCGCGGGAGAGACAAGCCCCGCGATTTCGTGTTCGGGAATGATGATCATGACTCAGCCCCGGCCAGCGTGGATAGGTGGCGTGGCAGTACCCGCAGAAATCCTTGCCTGCGGAGATCGGCCGAAGTGTTTCCTAGCGCCGTTTCTCAGTTCCATGGCAATCTTTCCAGGTCGACATTGCCGCCAGTGACGATGACTCCGACCCGCTTGCCGACGAAGGCTTCGGGGTATTTCAGGATCGTCGCCAACGGAACGGCACTTGAGGGCTCGATTACGATCTTCAGACGCTTCCAGATCACCTTCATCGCATCGACAATTTCTTGTTCGGAGGCGGTGTGAACATCGCTGACGTATCTGCTGACGAAATGCCAGGTGAGTTCCTTGAGGGGAACCTTGAGCCCGTCCGCTATCGTGTCGGGCGCGTCGTCAGCGATGATGCGTCCAGCCTTGAAGCTGCGGCACGCGTCATCGGCCTGTTCAGGCTCCGCCGCATAGATCTTCACATATGGCGCCAGGTTTGAAAGTGTCAGACAAGTTCCCGAGACCATTCCGCCCCCGCCAATGGGGGCGACCACTGCGTCCAGCCCTTCGACCTGCTCGATCAGCTCGGCTGCGCATGTCGCCTGCCCGGCGATCACGCGGTGGTCGTTGTAGGGGTGGACGAATTCGGCATCCGTCTCTGCGACCACATCGGCAAAGACTGCCTCGCGGCTGGAGGTCGACGGCTCGCACTCCACCACATGACCTCCGTACCCCTTGACGGCATCCTTCTTGGCCTGTGGCGCGGTGCGCGGCATGACCACAGTGCAGGGTATGCCGCGACGGCCGGCGGCGTAGGACAGACATGTGCCGTGATTGCCGCTGGAATGTGTTGCGACACCCTTTTTTGCTTGTCCTTCCGATAGTCCGAAGACGGCATTTGAGGCACCCCGCGCCTTGAATGCTCCGGCTTTCTGGAGGTTCTCGCATTTGAAGAAGAGCTGTGCCCCGGTCAGCTCGTTGAGCATACGCGAAGTCAAAACCGGTGTGCGGTGAATATGCGGGGAAATCCGCTCACGCGCAGACAGCATGTCATCGAGCGTTGGGATGTACATCGCATCCACTTCATGCCGCCTTCTGTTGGGTACCAGCGGCGCTCCGGCGGTAATGATCCTGGGCCGCGGCTACGCCTGAGCCCAGTTTCACGTTGAAGCCAAGGTCGAGCATCGTCATTTCTGCCGTGGCAATGCCCGAGAGGGCCATCACATCGGTAAGGCTGCCCAGATGACCGATGCGGAAGACCTTACCGGCAACATCGCCAAGTCCGGTTCCAAACGCGACGCCGTAGATCTCGGCCGCGTGAGCCACGATCCTATTTGCATCAAAACCTTCCGGCACGCGGATCGCACTGACTGTGTCTGAGTAGAGTTCGGTGCGCGCGGCGCAAAGGCTCAGCCCCCACGCATCCACGGCCCTTCGAACTCCCTCCGCAATGCGCCGATGCCGCGCAAAGACGTTCTCAATACCCTCATCCAACAGGATCTCTGTTGCGACTTTCAGCCCATTCAGAAGCCCGACGGGCGGAGTATAGGGATACCCGTTGTTGGCGTAACCGTTGGCCATATCCCGAACATCGAAGAACGTCCGTGGCAGCTGAGCGGTCGTGACGGCATCGAGTGCACGCGGTGAAAAGGCGACGATCGCGAGGCCCGGCGGCAACATGAAGCCTTTCTGGCTTCCTGTGACGGCGATATCGACCCTCCATTCGTCCATTCGAAAATCCATCGAGCCGACCGAACTTACGCCATCGACAAACAGCAGCGCTGGATGTCGAGCCGCATCCATGGCCCGCCGAACCGCCGCTATGTCGGAGCGAACACCGGTCGCGGTCTCGTTATGGGTGGCAAGAACCGCTCTGATACTGTGCCCCTTGTCAGCGGTCAGTATTTCCTCGTAACGGTCGGCGGAGACCCCCTCGCCCCATTCCTGCACCACCACCTCGACCTCGAGCCCATGGCGCTTGCACATGTCGATCCATTTATGACTGAACATACCGTTGCGTGTGGCGAGAACCTTATCTCCGGGCGAAAGGGTGTTGCTGATGGCCGTCTCCCACCCGCCCGTGCCCGTCGACGGGAACACGAAGATCGCGGATCGTTCTGACTTGAGTATTTTCTTCACACCTTCCAAGGCCGGGTGCAGTATTTTGCCGAAGAGCGGACTGCGGTGATCGATGGTTGGCATGTCGACAGCCTTGCGTAACACATCGGGTATGTTGGTTGGACCGGGGATGAAGACTGGATTTTGGCTGAACATGGGCAGCATCCTTTGCAAAATTGATCTGAATTACTTCAGTTGGCGCCAGTCGCCACTTTGACCCTTCCAACCGACGACGCGACCGTTGAGCCGTTCGATTGTGTTGCGCATGCTCGTCACAAGCCCCGCCCACTCAGCCGCAGAAATGCCGTCCACCGCCGGTTCGGGTCCCATAAACATGCCGTCGACGCCTCCGAAGGATACGCACTGTTCGATGCATCTGCGCTCCAGTTCGCCGTCATGAAAGACTGAAGGGTTTTCGAGCACCGCCGATAGCGCCGCGATAAGCCCTGTGGCACCCCAGTTGGATACGTTGGAGACGATAAGATGATCAGCCGCAGTTGCCGCGGCAACCCCTCCGCGTCCTGGATGCCCGCTGTCCCTGGCCTTGGGAGAGAACGTTCTGAGATCCTCAGCGATCACGCCCATGCCCAGTTCGTTTCCGCCGTCGCCAATGGCAATGAAGGGGACGCTTTGAGCTTTGGCGCGGCGAAAGAACTGATCGAGGTCAGCTACAAGACGGTCGAGAGGCCGGCCCCCGAGGCCATGATATAGACCTCGGTCGTTCTGGCCGGGTCGTTCAATCGAGATCACCAGCGACGGTTTCGTCACATCAAGCAAGGCATCCGTGATGGCCCTGCAACCGGCGTCGTCCTTCGGCACGCTGCGGATATACACCGGGCGGATGAAATCTATCGATTTGATTAGGCCATCGGCGGGAAATGGAAGCGGAGACAGTCCTGCACCGCGGCAGGTGCCGATCATCATTTCGACCCAGTCATTGTCGGTCAGGATCACGGTCTCGATACCGAACGCCAGAAACAGAGCGCGTGCGAGGAGAGCCGCTCCAACCGGACCATCGGTTTCCGGGATACCGGCGCCTTCAGGAAAACCTGTGGCGATAACGACCGGGCCCTTGTGTTCCTGCGTCCGGTCACAAATCAGCTTGGCGGCGTTCATGCACGCTGGACCTGGCTGGCGCTTCTGAAGCGCATCATGAAGCTTGCCGATCAACCCCACGCCGGTCAAATCGAGAGTCATGAAGTTTTCGATCGTCTGGGCGATCTTCTCCCAGCTTGGACTTGTTGGATCAAGCATGATTTGCTCCGGGGCCGTTGCTCAAGCTCAGCTTGAAGGAAATATCCGTTGAAGTGGGGCATCCAATTTCGGGGGGCATGCGCCATGCTTGCGAGCACGACCAGCCAACTCCCGAAGGGACAGCCATCTGCCTATCAATATGCCTTGCCTCGCGCGGAGACCGGCCACAGCGTTTCGACCTTGCCGTTGCGCACGCCGACATACCAATCGTGCACATTGCAGGTTGGATCGCAGTGACCGGGAACCAGGTGCAGCTTGTCGTTGACCTTGAGGACACCATTTGGATCGTCGATGACGCCGTGTTCGTCAGTCGCCTTGATATATTTGACGTCGCTGCGGCCGTAGACAAAAGGCAATCCAGAGTCGACCGACTGCACCTTCAGCCCGGCATCGCAGATCGCTTTGTCTGGTTTGGTATGGCTCATTACGCTGGTGAGAATGAAAAGCGCGTTCTGCCATTCCCCCTCATCAATTCGCTTTCCGTCCTGATCGAGAATTCGACCGTAGTCAGCGTCCATAAATGCATAGCTACCGCACTGGAGTTCGTTGTAGACGCTGGAATTGCTCTCGAAATAGTAGCTGCCGGTCCCGCCGCCACTGACAAGATCGGGCTCAAGGGCAACGGCATTGAGAGCCTGAACGGCATCCCTGACCTGTGCAATCGCGATATCCAGCTTGGCTTGTCGGTCTTGGTATTTTTCGATGTGTTGCATTGCGCCCTGATAGGCTTGAATGCCAGTGAACTTGAGGCCGGGGGCAGCATTGATGGCCTTGGCAAGCTCAACAACGGCCGCGCTTGTCGTGACGCCACAGCGCCCTGAGCCGCAGTCGATCTCGACAAAGCATTCGAGCAAGGTGTTGTGCTTCTGAGCGGCAGCGGACAACTCTCCGACGTTTTGGAGATCATCCACACAAACGATAATCCGAGCTCCGAGCCGCGGGAGACGCGCCAGGCGATCGATCTTCAGGGGATCGCGAACCTGGTTCGAAACCAAGACGTCCTTGATACCGCCACGGACAAAAACCTCCGCCTCGGACACTTTTTGACAGCAGACGCCGATGGCCCCGCCCAGTTCCTGCTGCAGGCGCAAGACATCCACGGATTTGTGCATCTTTCCGTGGGCCCGGTGGCGCATTTTGTGGGCCTTTGCATAGTCGCCCATTTTCTTGATATTGCGCTCGAGTGCATCAAGATCGAGGATCAGGCATGGCGTCTGAATTTCATCCACTGTCATGCCTGGAAGGGCCGGTACATCGAAACCGATTTCCATCTCCCCGAAGTTCATTTCGGCATTCATTTTCTTAACCTCCCTAGAAGCACACCAGCGGGCACTCACGCCGGCCGCGACTGACTTCCGTTGCTTTCCCGTCTCCGTCCGTCTGGACCTACAGGTCCCAGGCCCCCTTTTTGACGGAACCGACGGACAGCCTCTTGGCTCAATGTCAGCCCAGGTCGATGGTCACGCTCGACTTGATCGAATTGGCGATGAAACAACCTTTGTGAGCGCGATGATGAAGCCGCTCCAACGCCGCGCGGTCAGGCTGTTTGTCAGTGCCAAAGGTGACGAGGGGGTGGAGCGTGATCGACGATACCCATTGGGCGCCTTCGGGGCTCTTGGAAACTTCGCCCACCGCTTCGTCTACATAGCTCGCAACCTTGTAGCCGCTGCCCTCGCAGATCGCCAGGAAGTAGAGCATGTGACAGCTTGCCAACGCATTCACGAGCAATTGTTCCGGGTCAGCCAGCGTAGGAGTGCCGAGGTATTCGGCAGCCGCGGATACCGGTATGGTCACCTGCGGGCTAATGATCGCTGTGTGATCTCGGCTGTATGTCGGCTGCTGAGGATGCGGACTGGCAACCCATTCAAGACGAACTTTGTGTTTTGACATTTGGATTTCCTTTCGTTGGTCTGCGGATGCACTTATGCCTGCTGAAGGGTAGCGACCATGACCTCGGCGATCGCCACATCGGCATCGACCGGACCGCCGGATACGCCCACGCCGCCGATAACGGTCTTTGCGTCACGAACGGGCAAGCCGCCACCGAAGACCACGAAAGGTCTCTTGCCGCCACACGCATCGAGACCATAAAGCGGGGCGCCCGGCTGGACGGCCTCAAGCCAATTGCCGGAGGGGGAGCGTAGCGCGAGCGCTGTGTAGGCCTTGCTCTGGGCGATTTCGACTGTTGCGAGCGCGGCATCGTCCACCCGCATGAACGCCAGCAAATTGCCGCCCTGATCGACGATCGCCAGCGAGGACGGCTCTGACAGTTCTCTGGCCTTCGCCGCGCCGGCCTCAAGTGCCTTAAACGCCACTTCATGCGTAATCACTTTGCTCATGATGGTTCCTTGCGTTGGTCCGTGGGGCGGGTTGCGCCTTAGTTGTAGACGCCGCCGTCGACGTTGATTGCTTGAGCCGTCACGTAGGAGGATTCGTCTGAGGCGAGATAGACAAAGAGCGGAGCGACTTCGTTGGCGCTCGCCTGCCGGCCGAGGGGGATGATGGCCTTGGCAGCCGCTTCCTGCTTCTCCCGGCCGCCCATAAAATTGATAGCTGGCTGGTTGAACGGTGTGTCGATCCAGCCAGGACACACGGCATTCACGCGAATTCCTTCGGGTGCCAACTCGAGTGCGAGAGTTGTTGCCAATCCTATGACCGCAGCCTTGGAGGATGAATAGGCTGTCAGGCCTGGCGCTCCACGCTTGCCGGCCAGCGATGACATCATCACCACTGACGACCTCCCGCCTTGCCTGAGGAAATTCAGCGATTCGCGCACAAAAACGAAGTTCGCTCGTACATTGATGGCGAAGACCCTGTCCCAGTCCGCGGTCGAGAAAGTCTCAGCTTTACCCGAAAGCTGAATGCCGGCATTGAGGCACAATGTATCGATGCCATTCATCCATGTTGCTGCCTTGGCAATCGATTCCCTGATCTCCTCCTCTTTGGAGATATCGGCCTGCAAAAACTTCACCTTGCCCCCGAATCGTCCTTCAAGGTCAGCGCCCTTCTTGACGTCGATATCGACGACGGAGACGATCGCGCCCTCGGCTATGAACGCCTCAACAATGGCAAGGCCTATGTTGGCGACGCCACCGGTGAGCAGGACCCGCTTTCCAGCCATCCGTTCGGACATTGTCTTCTCCTCATTGATTCAAAAATTGCAGTTTGCTTATGCCAATCGATAGCGCGCGAGGTCAGCAGGGAGCTCTTCCCGTTGTTTGCTTCAACCAACGAAGCGATCGTGATTGCGAGGCCATCTCATCGATTACATCGTATGTTAACGTTTACATTTCGGCCCAACGTCGGTGCGCTGATGTGTGCCTCATCCTGGTGCGTTGACATTGTCGAGGATTGCCTGGTTCACGGTTGATGCGGTTTCCATCTGTGGCATGTGGCCTGCGTGCGGGATGATGGTGAGCGTTGCGTTGTCTGGCACGTCGGAAGGCTGCGGAACCGGCACGACCTGGTCCTGGTCGCCCCAGATGAGCAGCACCGGGCACGGCAGTTTGGCGAGCTTGTCGCCGATCGCCTGGCGCTGGCCATTGTCGTCG
>NZ_LMCP01000017.1 GCF_001425625.1 Mesorhizobium sp. Root102
CGCCGACCGCGAAGAGAAGCGAGTGACCCGCGGGGCGACACGGTCCGAAAAAAACGCAACAGGAGCTTGACCTCAACAACCCCAATCAGAGAAGCCTGCTAGAGCGAGATGCAGTCAAGTTGAACCGGCGTGGGCTCCATCTACTTTTGGCCGCATTTGTGCGCCGCCAAGTTATTCCACCTAGCGGGAAAACGCTCCAGGTCAAAACTCGATCGGCTGGCAGCCGCAAATGGCTGGTCAGAAATGGACGTTAGGACCGCGGCAGAAGATGCCATTCGGATATGCATTTCGGAACGGTGGGAACGGGGCCGACAACGAACTGTCAGCATTTATCGGCAGAATGGCTAATGGCCGGCCAGGCTCTCATCGCGACATCAGCGATGCGGTGGAGTTCGTCTGGCTGGGCTCCGCTCGCGGCCTCGACAGCGATCCCGCGCAGGATTGCAACCAGGTATCCTGAGAGGGCAGCTGTATCGGCGTCCTTGCCAACATCACCGTCCATCTGAGCACGTTCGAGACGTTTAGCTATCTGGTTTCTAAGTTGTCCGCGTCGAAGATTTGTCTCCTTGCGGGCCGACACGCTGTCGTCGCTCCCTATCAGGGCACCATGCACCATAAGGCAACCTGGCGGATTTCCCGTGTCGGAGTGGAACGCGCATGCGCCATATATCAGCCCCTCAGCAAGCGCGCGTGCAGTTGGCGCGTCCAAGGCATTCTGGATGAAATGCGACGTCTCGCGGTCATAGCGGTCGAGCACCTTCAGGAATAACTCTTCCTTGTTGCCGAACGCCGCGTAGAGGCTGGGGCGCGTGATGCCTAGCTCTTCTGTAAGGTCAGTCAGCGACGTGCCCTCGTAGCCCTTGCGCCAGAAAAGCCGCATCGCCTGCACGAGTGCTTTCTCGGTATCGAACTCTCTCGGCCTGCCCATAGTCACTCACTCTCTTTATTATACTGACTGGTATATTATCGCTTGACGCGTGAACCGATCCGCCTTTTATATACCAATCGGTAGACAATGGGGAAGTGAAGCGATGTCGAAGCTGTTGATCTTTTGTACTGCGCTGTTGCTGGCCACGCAGGCCGCCAGCGCCAACGTTAAACCGTTTCCGGCCAGCTTCGAGACGCGCGAGGTCAAGACGGACGGTGTGACGATCCACGTGCGCGTAGGCGGTTCCGGTCCTGCGGTACTAATGCTGCACGGGTACGGTGAGACGGGAGACATGTGGGAACCGCTCGCCGTTGAAATGGCAAAGGATCACATGGTCATCGTGCCGGATCTACGTGGCATGGGTCTGTCGTCCCACCCCGAGACTGGCTACGACAAGAAAACTCAGGCTGCCGACATGGAGGCAGTCCTGCGCAGCCTAAATATCCAAAGCATCGATCTCGTCACGCATGACATTGGCAATATGGTGGGTTTTGCCTTTGCTGCGCAGCATCGGGATCAGGTGTCTAAATTTGTGCTGATCGACGCCCCTGTTCCCGGCGTCGGCCCTTGGGAAGAAATACTCAAGAACCCGCTTCTCTGGCATTTCAGGTTCGGTGGACCGGATATGGAGCGGCTCGTGGCAGGTCGGGAGCGGATCTATCTCGACCGATTTTGGAACGAGTTTTCTGCCGATCCATCACATTTCGACGAAGCGTCCCGCGAGCACTATGCCGCTCTCTACGCTTTGCCGGGCGCGATGCACTCCGGCTTCGCGCAGTTCGCAGCCTTCGACCAGGACGCGCTCGATAACAAGGCGTTCCTGGAAACGTCAGGAAAGCTGAAGATGCCCTTGCTGGCGGTCGGAGGAGAAAAGTCGTTCGGTACCCAAATGGCGACGGTGATGCGCTTCGCCGCAGACAACGTTACCGAGAGCGTCATTCCCGGTTCGGGACATTGGATCATGGAGGAGAATCCGGCCGCCACGGTGAAAGTAGTCACTGATTTCCTCAGATAAACGCGATCGGTTTGCTATCCGCTTTCAGGCATCGCGCAAACAGAGTCTGGTGGCCGGCTTGGGCGCAAAGCTGCCGTCCACTTCGCGGCAGACGTAAGTCGTCTTCGGGTAAACTCAGTCGCTCAGAGTAATTGGGTTTTGACTCAGGCGGCCTTCTTCTTCGCCAGTCTCGCCCTGATCGAGGCGACGTCGGCACGCGGCGTCGCGGCGAACAGCGTCCTGGTGTAGCTGTGCTTGGGGTCGGCAAAGACCTCGTCGCGCGAGCCGTATTCGACCGCTTCGCCGAAATACATCACCATCACATCGTCGGCGATGTAGCGCACGACGGACAGGTCATGGCTGATGAAGACATAGGTCAGCTGGAACTCGTCCTGCAGGTCGGCGAGCAGGTTGAGCACCTGCGCCTGCACCGACAGGTCGAGCGCGGAGACCGGCTCGTCCAGCACCAGCAGGCTTGGGTTGAGCATCAGCGCGCGGGCAATGGCGATGCGCTGGCGCTGGCCGCCCGAGAACATATGCGGATAGCGGTTGTAGTGCTCCTGGCCGAGGCCGACCTTCTTCAGCATCTTCATCGCCAGGTCGCGCCGTTCGGCCGCCGACTTGTCGGTGTTGATCAGCAACGGCTCGCCCAGCACGTCGCCGATCTTCTGGCGCGGATTGAGCGACCCATAGGGATTCTGGAAGACAATCTGCACCTTGCGGCGCATCTCCTTCGTCAACCCATTCCTGGCGATGTCGACCTTGTTGCCGTCGATGAACAGCTCGCCCGCAGTCGCCGGATCGATCAACGTGATGATGCGGGCGAGCGTTGACTTGCCGCAGCCGCTTTCGCCGACGATGGCCAGCGTCTTGCCCTTGTCCACCTTGAAGGATACGCCCTTGACCGCATGCACGGTGCGCGGTCCGGTGAACAGGCCGCCGCCAATGTGATAGTCGCGGACGATGTTCTTGCCTTCGAGAACCGTGGTGCTCATGAGGCGGCTCCCGCGGCAGAGGGGGCCGGCTCGAACATCATGTCGGACACGGTCGGCAGCCGGTCGCCGACGGCGTTTTCCGGCAGCGCCGACAACAGCGCACGCGTGTAGTTGCTCTTCGGCGATTCAAACAGCGACAGCACGTCGGCCTCTTCCATCTTGCGGCCCTTGTACTGGACGATGACGCGGTCGGCGGTCTCGGCCACCACGCCCATATTGTGGGTGATCATGATCAGGCCCATGCCGTATTTGGCCTGCAGCGAAACCAGGAGATCGAGGATCTGCTTCTGGATGGTGACGTCGAGCGCCGTGGTCGGCTCGTCGGCGATGAGCAGTTTCGGATTGCAGGCAATGGCGATGGCGATCATGACGCGCTGGCACTGGCCGCCGGACATCTGGTGCGGAAACGAGCTCAGCCTTTCTTCCGGGTCGGCGATGCCGACCAGCTTCATCAATTCGATGGCCCGCGCACGGCGCTGGGCGCGATCCATGCCCATGTGGAAGCGCAGCACCTCTTCGATCTGGAAGCCGACGGTGAAGCACGGGTTGAGGCTGGCGATCGGCTCCTGGAAGATCATCGAGATGTCCTTGCCGACGATCTTGCGGCGTTCGGACGGGCTGAGCTCCAGGAGATCGACGCCGTCGAAGGCCATGCGGTCTGCCTTGACCGTTGCCGTGTTGGGCAACAGGCCCATCACCGCCAGCATCGCCACCGACTTGCCGGAACCGGACTCGCCGACGATCGCCAGCACTTCGCGCGGCTCGATCGACAGGTCGATGCCTTGCACGGCCATGAACGGTCCGGCCGCGGTGTCGAAGGAAACGGTGAGGTTCTTGATCTCGAGCAGAGGCATGCTCACGACCTCTTCAGCTTGGGGTCGAGCGCGTCGCGCAGGCCGTCGCCGATCAAATTGATGGCGAAGACGGTGATCAGGATGGCGAGGCCGGGGAAGGTCACCACCCACCAGGCGCGCAGGATGAACTCGCGCGCTTCGGCCAGCATGGTGCCCCATTCCGGCGTCGGCGGCTGCGCGCCCATGCCGAGGAAGCCGAGGGCGGCCGCCTCGAGAATGGCGTTGGAGAAGGATAGCGTCGCCTGCACGATCAGCGGCGCGATGCAGTTGGGCAGGATGGTGACCAGCATCAGCCTCAGATGGCTGGCGCCGGCGACCTTGGCGGAGACGACGTATTCGCGGGTCTTCTCGGCCATCACGGCGGCACGGGTGAGCCGGGCGAAATGCGGCTGCAGCACGAAGGCGATGGCGATCATGGCGTTGACGAGGCCGGGGCCGAGCACAGCGACCAGCACCAGCGCCAGCAGCAGCGACGGGAAGGCCAGGATGATGTCCATGATGCGCATGATCAGCGTGTCGACCCAGCCGCGGCAGTAACCGGCGAGCAGACCCAGGATGACGCCGGAGATCAGTGCGGTGGTGACGACGACGAAACCGATGGCAAGCGAGAAGCGCGAGCCATAGATCAGCCGCGACAGCATATCGCGACCGACCGCGTCGGTGCCGAGCAGGAACTGCGCGTTGCCGCCCTCCTGCCAGGCTGGTGGTGTCAGGAAGAAGTCGCGGAACTGATCGTCCGGCGAATGCGGCGCCAGCAGCGGTGCGAAGATGGCGATCAGGATCAGCAGCGCAAAGACGAAGAGCCCGATCACCGCGCCCTTGTTGACGGAGAAGTAGTGCCAGAACTCGCCGAACATCTGCAGCCTCGCGTCCTGCTGCTTGACGACGGTCGCGGCTTCGATGGTGGCTGGGCCTTCGTTGCTCATGTCAGTTGGCCCGGATGCGTGGGTTGATGACGGCGTAGAGCACGTCGACGATCAGGTTCACCGACATGACGATCAATGCGATCAAAAGCAACCCGCCCTGCACGGTGAAATAGTCGCGCTTGGAAATGGCGTCGATCATCCATTTGCCGATGCCGGGCCAGGAGAAGATGCTCTCGGTCAGGATGGCGCCGGTCAAAAGCGTGCCGACCTGCAGGCCGATGGTGGTGACGACCGGGATCAGCGCATTGCGGAAGGCATGCAGGCCAACGACCCGGAACGGGGTCAGGCCCTTGGCGCGCGCGGTGCGCACATAGTCTTCGCCGAGCACCTCGAGCATGGCCGAACGCGTCTGCCTGGCGATGACAGCCAGCGGTATGGTGCCGAGCACGATGGTTGGAAGGATGAGGTGCGACAGCGCCGAACGGAAGGCACCCTTCTGTCCGGAGATCAGGGAATCGATGGTCATGAAGCCGGTCACCGGCTTGAAGAAGTAGAGAAGGTCGATGCGGCCGGAAACCGGCGTCCAGTGCAGCGTGCCGGAGAACACGATGATCAGCAGCAGACCCCACCAGAAAATCGGCATGGAATAGCCTGCCAGCGCCGTGCCCATGGTCAGCTGATCGAACCAGGAGCCACGGCGTATGGCGGCGAAGATACCGGCGGCGACACCCAGGAGGACGGCAAAGATCATGGCGCAGATGGCGAGCTCGACCGTTGCCGGAAAGCGCACCAGGAAGTCCTTGAGCACCGGCGTCTTGGTGGAAAACGAGGTGCCGAAATCGCCGCTGAGGATGTTGGTCAAGTAGGTCAAATATTGTTGCCAGATCGGCAGGTCGAAACCGAACTGGTGCATCAGCGCCGTGTGACGTTCGGGCGACAGGCCGCGTTCGCCCGCAAGCACCAGCACCGGATCACCGGGCAGGATGCGCACGAAGCCAAAGGCGAGGATGGTTATCCCGATGAAGGTCGGGATGATGAGGGCGAGCTTGCCGAGGATATAACGCAGCATGGCGGGCGATTGGGGGCGTCACCCTGCGGTGACGTCCCCGTTTCGCAACCTTATTCGGCGATATCGACGCCGTCGAAGCGATGGATACCGAGCGGATCCATCGCAAAGCCGGTGACGGTCTTCTGCATCGGCATGAACACCTTGGAGTGAGCGAGCGTCGCCCAGGGTGCCTGTTCCTTGAAGATGACCTGTGCCTGTTCATAGAGCTTGGTGCGCTCGGCCTGATCCGAAACGGTCTTGGCCTTGTTGATGAGCGCGTCGAAGTCCTTGTTGCACCATTCCGCGCGGTTGTTCGACCCGACGGAAGCGCAGCTCAGGAGCACGCCGAGAAAGTTGTCCGGATCGCCATTGTCGCCGGTCCAGCCGACGATGACGGCGCCGTCGTGATCGACCGCGGAAGCACGCTTGAGGTATTCACCCCAATCGTAGCTGACGATGTTGACGGTGACGCCGACCTTGGCGAAGTCCGCCTGGATCAGTTCGGCGGTGCGGCGCGCGTTCGGCATGTACGGACGCGATACCGGCATGGCCCAGACGTTCATCTTGAGGTCCTTGACGCCGGCCTCTTCAAGCAGCTTCTTGGACGCATCCGGATCGTACGGATCGTCCTTCACTTCCTTGTTGTAGGACCACATGGTCGGCGGGATCGGATTGATCGCCACCTGGCCGGCACCCTGGAAGACGGCGTCGATGATGGCCTTCTTGTTGATGGCCATGTTGAGCGCCTTGCGGACGCGCACGTCGTCGAACGGCTTCTGCTGCGTGTTGTACATCAGCGCGCCGACATTGAGGCCTTCCTGCTCGTCGACCTTCAGGCTCGCTTCAGCCTGCAGGCCGGCGATGTCGGCCGGTGCCGGGTATGACATGATGTTGCATTCGCCAGCCTTGAGCTTCTGC
The DNA here is from genome assembly GCF_001425625.1 of Mesorhizobium sp. Root102. GTDB lineage: Bacteria > Pseudomonadota > Alphaproteobacteria > Rhizobiales > Rhizobiaceae > Mesorhizobium. The sequence goes on from NZ_LMCP01000017.1 coordinate 6,604, forward strand.
GCGCGCACCGCCGGATCGGTGGTGATGGCGAAGACCAGATCGTCGATCTTCTGCTTGCCGCCCCAATAGTCCGGGTTGGCCTTGTAGCGGATGGCCGCGTCGGTCTGGTAGTCGACGAAGATGAATGGGCCGGTGCCGATCGGCTTCTGGTTGAACAGTTCAGGTGTCTTGTCCGCCTGCAGCTTGTCGGCATATTCCTTGGAGACGACCGAGGCGAAGTCCATGCCCAGCGTCGGAATGAAGGTGATTGCCGGTTCCTTGAGGGTGAACTTCACCGTCAGGTCATCGACCTTCTCGACCTTGGTGATGTTGTCGCCGAACTGGTCATTGTAATACTGGTAGGCAATGCCTGGGATGTACTGGAACCACGGGCCGTTCTTGTCGACCTGACGTTCGAATGAGAACACCACGTCGTCGGCGTTGAAGTCGCGCGTCGGGGTGAAATAGTCGGTGGCGGCGAACTTGACGCCCTTGCGCAGCTTGAAGACATATTCCTTGCCATCGTCGGAGATCGTCCAGCTTTCAGCCAGGCCCGGCGAGGTCGTTGTTTTGCCGTGATCGAATTCGACAAGGCGGTTGAAGACGGTGCGCGACGACGCGTCGAACGTCTGGCCTGCGGTATACGGCGCCGGGTCGAAACCCTCCGGCGAAGCTTCCGCGCAATAGACCAGAGTTTTCGCGTTGGCCACGCCGCCCAGGACGCTTGCAGCCAGCAACGCGGCTGCAAAAGTCAGTTTCTTCTTCATTGAGCACTCCCTGATGTTCTTCCAAGCCCCTCTATCAGGCTCGCGAAGCGCGCATATAAGCACCGTTTTTCCGGCTTTGGAACACCCCGTTTGCTTACCCCGCGGGAAGCAGGAAAAAAATCCGCGATTTTGCAAAAAGGCAGAAAAAATTAGCAGTTTTTTCCATTCACAAGATTATTAACGACCGCATTTTTTTATTGATCGCCGATCTGTCGATATCGATGCCGCGCGCGCTTTCCGGGCGGCCGAGGGTGCAGCGGGACACCGGTTGGAAGTGTCGGAGGCGGGAAAGATTTTCGACAGCAAATCTTTCGCCGCCTTGCCGCAAGGGCAAGACTTGCACGGTCACCAATGGAGGCAATACATAGAAGACATAGCGGCAGCAGCGGAGGACGTCTCTGTCAACTCAGAGGCGAGCGCAACGCGGACCAACAAGAATTGTCGAGGGAGGAACGGGTGGCAAAAGCATCAAGGACGCCGGTGCCGGTGAAAGCGGGAGCCAAGGCGGCTCCCAAAGCCGCTGCTGCCACGGTCAAGCCGAAAGCGCCAGTTGCCAAAGCCGCTGCGGCCAAGCCGAAGGCGGCCACCGTGCCGGTAAAGGCAAGCGCAAAGCCGGCGGCCAAAGCCCCGGCCAAGGCTGCTGCCGGAAAGACGGCGTCCACGACAAAGCCTGCCGCCGTCAAGCCGGCGGCGAAGGCAGCAGCGACAAAGGCTCCACCGGCAGCGAAGCCTGCCGAGGCTGCCGCCAAACGATTGCCGAAAGCGCTGACGGCGCTGGCGGCGGGCCTGCCGGAAAAGCCGTGGCTCAAGAGCTATCCGAAAAACGTGCCGGCCGAAATCGGTCCCTTGCCCTATAGCTCGATCGGCGATTTCCTGGTTGGCGCCTGCAAGCAATTTTCCGCGCAGCCGGCCTTCACCTGCATGGACAAGTCCATCAGCTACACCGATGTCGAGCGGCTGTCGGCGGCCTTCGGCGCCTACCTGCAATCGAAAGGCCTTCAGAAAGGCGCGCGCGTCGCTCTGATGATGCCGAACGTGCTGCAATATCCGGTAGCGATGATGGCCGTCTTGCGCGCCGGTTATGTCGTGGTGAACATCAATCCGCTCTACACGCCGCGCGAGCTCGAACACCAGCTGAAGGACTCCGGTGCGCAAGCCATCGTCATCCTGGAGAACTTTGCCAACACCTTGGAGGCGGTGATCGCCAGGACGGCGGTCAAGAATGTGGTGGTCGCCGCGATGGGCGACATGCTCGGCGGCCTGAAAGGCACCATCGTCAATTTCGTCGTGCGCCGCGTGAAGAAGATGGTGCCGGCCTGGTCGCTGCCCGGCCATATCAAGTTCAACGCCGCCGTGAAGGCCGGTGCCGGCGCGACCTTCAAGCCGGCCAAGGTGTCAGCCGACGATGTCGCCTTCCTGCAATACACCGGCGGCACCACGGGCGTCTCGAAAGGCGCCACGCTGCTGCACCGCAACGTGCTCGCCAATGTCGTGCAGAACGCGCAGTGGATGGAGGACGCCTATACGTTCAAGCCGAAACCGGCGCACCCCAACTTCATCTGCGCGTTGCCGCTCTATCATATCTTCGCGCTGACGGTGAACGCGTTGATGGGCATGCAGCAGGGCGCTCGCAATGTGCTCATTCCCAACCCGCGCGACATTCCCGGCTTCGTCAAGGAACTGCAGAAATATCCAGTGCACATCTTTCCGGGCCTCAACACGCTGTTCAACGCGCTGCTCAACAATGAGGATTTCCGCAAGCTCGACTTCAAGCCGCTGGTGCTGACGCTGGGCGGCGGCATGGCGGTGCAGAAGGGCGTCGCCGAACGCTGGAAGACGCTGACCGGCTGCCCAGTCACCGAAGGCTACGGCCTCTCGGAAACCTCGCCGGTGGCCACCGCCAACAAATTCACCCCCGGCGATTTCACCGGCACGATCGGCCTGCCGCTGCCCTCGACGGAGATCGCCATCCGCGACGACGACGGCAACAACCTGCCGCTCGGCGAGGTCGGCGAAATCTGCATCCGGGGACCGCAAGTGATGGCGGGCTACTGGAACCGGCCGGATGAAACCGCCAGGGTGATGACCAAGGACGGCTACTTCAAATCCGGCGACATGGGCTTCATGGACGAGCGCGGCTACACCAAGATCGTCGACCGCAAGAAGGATATGATCCTGGTCTCGGGCTTCAACGTCTATCCGAACGAGCTCGAGGAAGTCGTGGCGATGCATCCTGGCGTGCTCGAAGTGGCGGCGATCGGCGTGCCGGACGAGCATTCGGGCGAGGTCCCGAAACTGTTCGTAGTCAAGAAGGATCCGGCGCTGACGGCTGAGACGCTGACCGCCTATTGCCGCGAGAACCTGACCGGCTACAAGCGGCCCAAATACATCGAATTCCGCACCGAGCTGCCGAAGACGCCGGTCGGCAAGATCCTGCGGCGAGCGCTGCGCGAATGACGGCAGCCGACGGCCCGCAGGCCGTACACGCACATTGTCGTCCTGATCCGACAGAATTCATCAGGGCGAACATGCGCCTCGCCCCGGCGCCGTCGCTCCCCGAGATCCGGCTATACACGCCGCATCCGGCCAGCGGCTTGAGGCGGCTTATCGATCCGCGCCAATACGCCGACGATGAGATGGACGATGATGGACCTGAGCCGCAGCCGCCTTACTGGGCCTATGTGTGGGCCGGCGGCGCGGTGCTTGCGCGCCACATCCTGGATCACCCGCAAACGGTGGCCGGTCGCCGCGTGCTCGACCTTGGCGCCGGTTCCGGCCTTGTCGGCATTGCCGCCGCCAAGGCTGGGGCGCGCGAAGTCATCGCCGCCGAGATCGACCGCAACGGCGTTGCCGCTCTCGCTCTCAACGCGGCGGCCAACGGCGTCGCCATCACCGTGATCGGAGACGATATCACCAGGGGTTCACCACTCGCGGTCGACCTCGTGCTTGCCGGCGATGTCTTCTATGGACAGGACGTCGCCGAGCGCGTCATGCCTTTTCTCGAACGCTGCCTGAAAGCCGGCATCGAGGTCCTGGTCGGCGACCCCGGCCGCGCCTATCTGCCACGATCACGGCTGCGCTTGCTCGCCGAATACAAGGTGCCGGATTTCGGCCAGGCGAAAGACAGCGCGCTGGAGCCGAGCGGTGTCTTTCGTTTCGAAGGCTGACGAGGCGCCCGCATCTACCGACGAGATCAGATCGTCTCCTTGACCCGTGCCGAGAGGAAGTCGGGCAGATCGGCGACCGAATCAAGAACAACGTCGGCGATGCCGGCCAGCGATTCGCGGTTGCCGGTGCCGGAGAGCACGCCAACCGCCAGCCCACAGCCGCCGGCCCGCGCCATTTCGAGGTCGTGGCGGTTGTCTCCGACCATGGCAATCTCCGCCGGTCTAAGGCCGGTGAGGTCGCTGAAGGCCAGGATCGTGTCGGGCGCAGGCTTCGGATTGGCCACCGCGTCGTAGCCATAGGCAGCGTCGAACAGCTGGGCCACGCCAAGCGTGACCAGCGTCTTTTCCGCGCCGCTGGTGGAATCGTTGGTGGCGACGCCAAGCCGGTAGGACTTCCTGTGCAACGCTGTCAGCGTGTCGACGATGCCGGGCAGCGCCACCGCCATCGCCGAGCCCTGCATCGAGGTGATCTCGTTGAAGCGGGCAACCGCAAGCATCTGATCCTCTTCGGACAGGCGCGGGAACCACAATTCGACGACGTCGAGATTGGTGCCGGACGCGAAGATGGAATCCGGCTTGAAACGCTTGTTGGCGAAATCGAAGCCGGCAGCCGCCAGCAACCTGTCGGCTTTCCAGCGGTCGCCTTCGGACGCATCCATGGCCATGAAATCGGCAATGCTGAGCCAGGTCGCGTTGAAGTCGACAAGTGTCCCGTCCTTGTCGAACAATATTCCCTTGATGTCTGCCAAGCTTTTCACTCCGAGCCACGCAAATGGTGGATGAATCCCACAAGACCAGCGGTCGATGAATCCCGGTTGGCGGCACTTTCCTTGCCCTCCACGACAGGCAAAAGGCCGGTGGCCAGTTCCTTGCCGAGCTCGACGCCCCATTGGTCGAAGGAGTTGATGTTGAAAAGCGTGCCCTCGACGAAGACGCGGTGCTCGTAGAGCGCGATCAGCCGGCCGAAGGTGCGCGGGTCGAGTTTGCGGTAGAGGATGGTCACCGAGGGCCGGTTGCCGGAGAAGACGCGGTGTGGGGCTATTTTGTCGACCTCGGCCGGCTTCATGCCCTTGGCCAGCATCTGGGCGCGCGCCTCCTCCAGCGTGCGGCCCTTCATCAGCGCTTCCGACTGCGCCAGGCAGTTGGCGAGCAGCAGATCATGCTGGTGCTTGAGATCGGGCTCGTGGCCGACGGCCGCGGCGAGGAACTCGACCGGAATGAAATCGGTGCCCTGGTGCAGCAGCTGGAAGAAGGCATGCTGGCCGTTGGTGCCGGGCTCGCCCCAGACCAGCGGTCCGGTCGGCGTCGCCGCAGCCGTGCCTTCGAGGGTGACGCTCTTGCCGTTCGATTCCATGTCGAGTTGCTGCAGATAGGCAGGCAGCCTGGACAGGCGCTGGTCATAAGGGATGACGGCGCGCGCTGGATACCCGCAGATCACGCGATGCCACCAGCCGACCAGCCCCAGCAGCGCCGGCAGATTCTCCTTTACGGGCGCGGTGCGGAAATGCTCGTCCATCTCGTGCGCACCATCGAGGAAAGCACGAAAATTCCTCGGGCCGATGGCGATCATCACCGGCAAGCCGATCGCGCCCCAGACCGAATAGCGCCCGCCTACCCAGTCCCAGAAACCGAAGACGCGATCCCGCTCAATGCCGAACTTCGCCACCAGGTCGAGCGCGGTCGAGACAGCGGCGAAATGCTTGCCGACCGCTTCCTTGCCGAGCGCCTTCTGCACCCAGTCACGCGCCGTCTGCGCATTGGTCATCGTCTCGACGGTGGTGAAGGTCTTGGAGGCGATGATGAAAAGCGTGGTTTCGGCGGACAGCCCCTTCAGCGTGTCGTGGATATGGGCGCCGTCGATGTTGGAGACGTAATGCGCGCGCGGCCCGTCATGATAGGGCGCCAGCGCCAGTGTCGCCATGGCCGGGCCGAGATCGGAACCGCCGATGCCGATGTTGACGATGTCGGTGATCTTTTTGCCGGTGGCGCCAGCCGCCTTGCCGGAACGCACGGCATCTGCAAAGGCACCCATGGCATCGAGCACGGCAATAACGTCCGCCTTGACGTCCTGGCCATCGACGGTGACGCCCTTGCCGGTCAGGTTGCGCAGTGCCGTGTGCAGCACGGCGCGGTCCTCGGTGACATTGATCTTCTTGCCGGCGAACATGGCGGCGCGGCGGCCTTCGAGATCCGCCGCCTCGGCGAGCTTTTCCAGCAGATCCATGGTGGTCGTGTCGACCGCGCATTTCGACCAGTCGAGCAGAAGGTCACCGTCGGTGGCGGAGAATGTCACGAATCGCTTGGGATCGGCGGCGAAGGCCTGGCGCATGCTGGCGGGCGCCGCGGCGCGATGATCGCGCAACGCGGCGAGCTGATTTTGAAAGGACGATTGATCCACTGCCGAACTCCGAAACCTCGAGCCATCATTACGGACCGGATGTTTCCGGCGCGTGTCGTCGCGACAATCTATTGAGCCGAATTCCACTCGTTTCAATGCGCAGCGATGACGCATGGAGTCACGCAGCTATGCCGCAGCGCAGCATCAAAATGGCGTGAAGGATCACTGGCATAAATCCCAACGATCAGAAAAATTGATTGGCGCAACCCCTTGTGCCACGGTTACGTTCGGCTGGTCCAGCCAAGCGAAAAAGGCTGGCCATCGAGGAACATCTTCCATGCCACAGCGTAACGACACGGCCATATGGTCCGGCCTGTTCCGGATTTCGGCGGAATCGGGCCAGACCCTGCAGGCGCAGATCCGCCAAGCCATCGTGGCCGCCATTCTCGACCGCCAGATCGCCGCTTCGATGCCGCTTCCTTCCTGCCGGATCCTGGCCGAGAAACTCGGCGTTGCGCGCGGAACCGTCGTGCTGGCCTTCCAGCAGCTTGTCGACCAGGGTTTCCTGGTGGCACGCGAGCGGCGTGGCCATTTCGTCAATCCCGATGTGCTGGCGACGCCGGCCAAGCCGCACCAGAAGGCACCCGACCAGGCCAATGAGATCGACTGGAAGGCACGCCGCAAGATCGCCGCCAGCGACATGCCGCCGCCGGCCAAGCACGAGAACTGGATCAAGTCGTCCTACCCCTTCGTCTACGGCCAGTTCGATCCGGCGCTGTTCCCGACCGCCGAGTGGCGCGAGTGCAACCGCATGGCACTTGCCGTGCTCGAGATCCGCAACTGGGCGTCCGACATGGTTGACCGCGACGATCCGTTGCTGATCGAGCAGATCCAGGCGCGGCTGTTGCCGCGGCGCGGGATTTTCGCCAATCCCGACGAGATCATCGTCACGCTGGGTGCCCAGAATGCGCTCTATATGCTGGCGACGCTGCTGATGGCCAAGGGCTCGAAGGTGGCGATGGAGGACCCCGGCTACCCCGACGCCCGCTCGATCTTCCGCCTTGCCGGCGCCGAGATACAGCCGGTGCCGGTCGACCAGTCCGGCATCGTAACCGCTTCTATTCCCAACGATTCCGGTTTCGTCTTCGTCACGCCCAGCCACCATTGCCCGACCATGGTGCCGTTGTCGGCGGAACGGCGGCAGGATCTTCTAGCGCGGGCCAACCGCTACAACCAGATCATCATCGAGGACGGTTATGACAGCCAGCTTCTCGACGAAGCACCGCAGCAGGCGTTGAAGAGCCTCGATCGTTCCGGCCGCGTCGTCTATGTCGGCTCGATGTCGAAGACGCTGGCTCCGGGCCTGCGGCTCGGCTACATCGTCGCTTCCGCTGGCCTAATCTCCGAACTCAGGGCGTTGCGCCGCTTCATGCTGCGTCATCCGCCGGCCAACAACCAGCGCGCCGTCGCGCTGTTCCTGTCGCTCGGCCATCACGAGGCGCTGGTGCGGCGGCTGTCGTCGGCCTTCGACGAGCGGCGCAAGCGGCTGGTCCATGCGATTTCCGCTTTCCTGCCGGAATGGCGCTCGACCGATTCGGCCGGCGGCACGTCGCTGTGGCTCGAAGGGCCGCGCGGCACCGATGCGCGCGGCCTGGCCGAGGCAGCAGCCTCGCGCAGCGTCATCATAGAACCGGGCGACCGTTTCTTCGATCGCACTGAAAAACCTTCGCGTTTCATGCGGCTGGGCATCTCGTCGATCGCGCTGCAGCACATCGAGCCAGGCATCCGCGAACTGGCTACCGCAGCCGGACGCAGGCCCGCGGCTGCCTGATCCATCGCCTTCCCCTTGGACGAGCCGCGCGAGCGTGGCTCCGTCCTTTAGCCCTCTGGCATATGCAACCGGACCGGCTGGCCCCTAGGCTGTGCCAATGCCGGCGGCATAGTCGGGGGCATAAGGGGAAGAAGCAGCCGATGGTGGACCAACCGCCGCGCTCTGCTTCTCAGAAAGGCGGAGTGTCTCCATGTCGGCTCTTGAAAAGCAGGAAGCGGCGGCGGATCAGCGTTCGCGCCGCTCCGGCGGGCGCGAAGCGCGCCGCGCCATGCGGGCAGCCCCATTGGCCGACGACATCAAGCCGGTGCGTGCCGGCCTCGAAGGCGGCAGCTATGGACCGCTGACCCGGAACGACCAGGAACGCATCCACGAAGCGGTGCTGACGCTCCTGGAAACGGTTGGCTTTGCCAATGCCATTCCCTCCTGCATCGAAGCCTTGACCGAGGCCGGCGCCAGCTATGGCGACGATGGCCGCATCTGCTTCCCCCGGGCGCTCGTGCTCGACACGATCAAGAAAGCGGCGCGGCATTTCACCCTGCACGGCCAGGATCCCAAGCACGACATGCTGATCAAGGGCAAGCGCGTGCACTACGGCACGGCGGGTGCCGCCGTGCATCTGGTCGATGTCGAAAAGCGCGAATACCGCGAGTCGCTGCTGCAAGACATCTATGACGCTGCCCGCCTCGTCGAAGGGCTCGACAACATCCATTTCTTCCAGCGGCCGATGGTGCCGCGCGACATTCCCGATCCGCTCGAAATGGACTTCAACACGCTCTATGCCTGCGTGATGGGCACGTCCAAGCATGTCGGCACCTCGTTCACCGTGCGCGAGAACGTGCAGCCGGCGCTCGAAATGCTCTATGCGATCGCCGGCGGCGAGGAGAATTTCCGCGCCCGGCCGTTCGTGTCGAATTCCAACTGCTTCGTCGTGCCGCCGATGAAGTTCGCCGAGGACGCCTGCGGCGTGCTCGAGGCCTGCGTCGAGGGCGGCATCCCGATCCTCCTGCTTTCGGCCGGCCAGGCAGGCGCCACGGCGCCGGCGGCGATTGCCGGTGCCGTGGTGCAGGCAGTGGCCGAAGTGCTGGCCGGTCTGGTCTATGTCAACGCCATCAAGCCGGGCCATCCGGCGATCTTCGGCACCTGGCCTTTCGTTTCGGATCTGCGCACCGGCGCCATGTCTGGCGGTTCGGCCGAGCAGGCAGTGCTGACCGCGGCCTGCGCGCAGATGGCGCAATTCTACGATCTGCCGGGCGGCTCTGCCGCGGGCATGACGGATTCGAAACTGCCCGACATCCAGTCCGGCTACGAAAAGGGCATCACCGATGTGATGGCCGGCCTCGCCGGGCTCAATCTTGTCTATGAGTCGGCCGGCATGCATGCCTCGCTGCTCGGCTTCTGCCTGGAAAGCCTGATCATCGACAACGACATGCTCGGCCACTGCCTGCGCTGCGTGCGCGGCATCGAGGTGACGGACGAGGCGCTGTCGATCGACACCATCGCCGATGTCTGCCTGAAGGGTCCGGGACACTATCTCGGCAATGAACAGACGCTGCGGCTGATGCAGACGGAGTATTTTTATCCCGCCGTCGGCGACCGCTTTTCGCCCAAGGAATGGAACGAAAAGGGCCGACCCGACATCTTGCAGCGGGCAATCATCGAGAAGAAACGCGTGCTTGCCGAGCGCTTTCCGCGCCATGTGCCGAAGCTGATCGACGACAGACTGCGCGCCCGCTTTGGCGAGATGATCAAGCTGACTCGCGGCAGCATGGGCGGATAAGGAACGCTCGCCGGAACAGTTATTCGGCGCTCAGCCCGTAGCGCTCCACGACCTCGGCATTGATCAGTTTGGCGTGCAACGCCATCAGCACGATTTGCGCATCGAAACTGTCGCCGGCCTGCACCGCGGCCTCGATCCGGCGCTCTACGTCCTGACGCTGCTGCAAGCCATGGGAGCTTTCGAAGGTTTCGGGTCCGGCGATGCAATAGCTGAACAGCCGCGCCACCTCTGCATAGGCTGGGGTGGGCGACTCGTCGGACCAGTGATCCTTCATCAGATTGACGATGGTGAGTTTCACCCCCTCCGGCACGAGGGCGGGGTGAAGGTCGGCGCCACGCAATGCAGCGTCGAGCTGTCTCAAGTCGCCCGAGCGGCCGAACATTCCAAGGAAGCCGAGGGAAGAGCGCCGTCCCGCCATGATGTTCCGATCCGTTCGACCCAATTGGTGCGTGTCGCCCAAAAGTGGCACCGGTTTCGAGGCCGCGACATGCAAAAAGTCCTACCTGCGCGCCGACTCGAACAGCTCCACCAGATTACCGGAAGGATCCTGCAACAGGATCTGGCTGCCGCCCATGCCCTTGACGATATCGTTCCTGAAACTTTGACCCGCATGCCTCAGGGCGGCAACGAGAGCTTCCAGGTCCTTGACCTCGATCTGGATGCGGTTCCAGCCGCCGGGCTCAGGCCGACTCCCGTCGGGCATCGGTTGCGATCCGCCGCCCGGTCCCCCCACCGCGTTGAGCAGGAGCCGCAGATTGCCCTTCGCCAGCATGGCAAAGGACGGCGCCGGATGCAGCGCGACGGCGAAGCCGAGATGTCCGCTGTAGAAAGCTATGGCCTCGTCGACGTCATTCACGATGTAGCGGACACTTACAGTTTCCATTGTCTCCTCCCGTACTGTCCCACGCCACTACCAACTTACCGCCAACAGCAAGACACCGGCCAGGGCGGACGCGCCAAGCGTCGGCAGCATGCCGATTTTCAGTTTCAGGATGGCGATCATGGCGACCACGGAAAGCAGCGCTGCGCGCCAGTCGATCGACGAAAGCACCGGCACGTTCATGCCGAGGCCTAGGTTGCGGACCTGATGGAAAATGACGTGCAAGGCAAACCACAGGGCCAGATTCATGATCACCCCGACAACGGCGGCGGTGATCGCGCCCAGCGCGGCCGACAATGCCTTGTTGCCGCGCAGGGCCTCGATATAGGGCGCGCCGAGGAATATCCAGAAGAAGCAGGGCGTGAAGGTCACCCACAGAGTGAGCAACGCCCCCAGCGATCCGGCAAGCAACGGGTCCAGCGACCCGGCGTGGCGGAACGCGGCGATGAAGCCGACGAACTGCAACACCAGGATGAGCGGACCTGGCGTCGTTTCGGCAAGCCCAAGACCATCGACCATTTCACCAGGCGCCAGCCAGCCGAAGGACTGGACGGCTGCCTGTGCGACATAGGCGAGGACAGCATAGGCGCCACCGAAAGTGACGACCGCCATGATACTGAAGAACCGGCCTATCTCGGTCCAGACGCTTGCGGAGCCGGTGAACCACCAGATCGCAAGAACAGGCCCGAGCCAGAGCGGCAGCCAGATGGCGACGGTGCGCGGCGCGTGCCACTTGGTCGGTTTGACGTGGGCGAGCTCGCCACGTTCGAACATCAGGTCGACCGCTCCCTTGAAGTCTGCAACATCGTCCTTGCCACGTGCGGAGCCGGAAAACAGGGCCGGAGCAACGCGGTCTCCCATCCATCCGGTCAGGCCGGCGAGCAGGACGATGAGTGGGAACGGCACATTCAACGCATAGATGGCGATGAAAGCCGCGACCGCGATCGATACCATGACGCGGTTCTTCAGGGCGCGCCGTCCGATCCGGATTACCGCCTCGATGACAATGGCAAGCACCGCCGCCTTCACCCCGAAAAACAGCGCCGCGACGAGCGGCATGTCGCCATAGAGCACGTAGAGGCTGCTCAAGGCGAGCATGACGAGCGCGCCCGGTACGACGAACAGGATGCCTGCGACAAGGCCGCCGATCGTCCTGTGCAGCAGCCAGCCGATATAGATGGCGAGTTGCTGGGCTTCCGGGCCAGGCAGCAGCATGCAGTAGTTTAGCGCATGCAGGAAACGCTGCTCGCCGATCCAGCGCCGATCCTCGACCAGTTCCTTGTGCATCAAGGCGATCTGCCCGGCCGGCCCGCCGAAACTGAGCAGTCCGATCTTCGCCCAGACTTTCGTGGCTTCGGTGAAGGTCGGTGCAGCCGGCGCCTCGACGCTCGTCACCTTATCTGCCGGGACGAGAGCGCTCATATCGGTTTGCTCGCGGCCGGCCAGTTGTGCGTTTCTTCCGTGGCGTCGCGACACCAGCGGAAGAACGCGTCGTAGAGCAGCATGCCCGCTTCCAGTTGTTCCAGATCGTCGCGAAACATACGCGACAGGCCGAGCGAGGCAGCCAGAAAGCCGGCCGCCTGGGGCACCAGGTCGAGGCTTGCGGTGTCGGCCGCGCGCACGATTGCGGCGAGGCGATCGAGCGCCTCGGATTCCAACCCGAACTCCTCGATCATCGTGTCGAAGGTGCAGCGTTCGCCGCGATGGCTCCAGAACACATTGTCGATGTCGAAAGGCACGGCCTGAAAGCGGTCGGCCACGTCAGGCACTTCGGCCGTCTCGACAAACAGGAAGATCGCGTGAGGATCGATGAAACGCCTGATCAGCCAGGGGCAAGCGATGCGGTCGACCTTCGGGCGTGCTCGCGTCACCCAGACGGTGGCGCCCTTTTCATTGCGTGGCGGCACCTTGGCGGTGCGGACCAAAAGTGCCCCGGCATCGCGCCAGGCCTCAAACCCGCCTTCAAGGGATTCGGCGGCAATCCCCTCATGGCGCAGCCATGCGGCTACCCCTTGCGAGAGTTTTCGCCCTTTCTGGCAAACGACCGCCACCGGCTTGCCGGCGAATGCGACGGCCCAGGTCGAAACGGTTTTGAAATCGCGCCGGCACGAGGCCGGCAACAGGCGCGGATCGGCGTCGAAATCGTCATCGATGCGAACATCGATGACCACCGGCGCACCCGGCAGGCCGATCAGACGGGATAGTTGCGATACAGTGATAGCGGTTGTTGACGGCATGGCGTCCACCTCCTGGAAGAGAAGCTTGGACGCGAACGTTGGGCTGACGCCTCACGGGGTCGTCGCGATGCACCCCTTGTGTTGATGGTGGATTTGTTGGGCGCGCTTGTCAAGGATGGTGACCGTTCTCGACCTCCCGGCCGGGGAAGCAACACGCTGAACGGAAAAACGGCCGGCGGCCTGATTGATCAAGCCGCCAGCCGCCGATCCAGAATCAGTGATTGTCCCTGGGGACACCGCTGGTGTGCGCGACATCCTGGTATTTCACCGCCGGCTTCAGAACCATTCCCTCCGAGAACTGCGCGACCATGCCGCGCTGTATCTCCTGCCAGGGCGTCTGGTGCTTGGGATATTGATAGCCGCCATTGTTCTGCAGCTCGGCACGGCGCCGGGTGATCTCGTCGTCGGTGACGAGGATATCGGCCGTGCCCTTGCGCAGGTCGATGCGGACACGGTCGCCGGTCTTGAGCAGTGCTAGTCCACCGCCGATCGCGGCTTCCGGTGAGGCGTTGAGGATCGACGGCGAACCCGACGTGCCCGACTGGCGGCCGTCGCCTATGCAGGCGAGCGCATGGATGCCTTTCTTGATGAGGTAGGCCGGCGGCTGCATGTTGACGACCTCGGCACCGCCGGGATAGCCGATCGGACCGGCGCCGCGCATGAACAGGATGGTGTGTTCGTCGATGCCTTGCGCCGGATCGTCGATGCGGGCGTGGTAATCCTCCGGCCCATCGAAAACCATGGCGTTGCCTTCGAAAGCCTCTGGATCCTTGGGATTGGACAAATAGCGCTCGCGGAATTCCGGCGATATGCCGCTGGTCTTCATGATCGCAGAATCGAACAGATTGCCCCTGAGGTTGATGAAGCCGGCATTGGCCTTCAGCGGCTTGGCGACAGAGCGGATGACGTCGGGGTTTTCGTTGGTGACGCCCTCGCTATTCTCACCGATCGACTTGCCGTTGACGGTGCGTGCGCCGGGATGCGGCAACAGCCCGCCCTTCATCAGTTCGGCAACGACCGCCGGCACGCCGCCGGCACGATGGTAGTCCTCGCCGAGATATTCGCCCGTCGGCTGCAAATTGACCAGCAACGGCACATTGAGGCCGACCGTCTGCCAGTCGTCATTGTCAAGCTTGACTCCAAGGTGGCGGGCGATGGCATTGAGATGGATAGGCGCATTGGTCGAGCCGCCAATGGCCGAATTGACGACGATGGCATTCTCGAAAGCCTCTCTCGTCATGATGTCGGACGGCTTCAAATCCTCATGCACCATCTCGACGATGCGTTTTCCCGTCTCATAGGAAATCTGGCCGCGCTCGCGGTAGGGCGCGGGAATGGCGGCAGAACCCGGCAACTGCATGCCGAGCGCCTCGGCCAGCGAGTTCATCGTGGTGGCGGTGCCCATGGTGTTGCAATAGCCGGTGGACGGCGCCGATGAGGCGACGATGTCCATGAATTCGTCATAGCCGATCTCGCCGGCCGAAAGCCGCTGGCGCGATTCCCAGACGATGGTGCCGGAGCCGGTGCGCTTGCCCTTGTGCCAGCCATTGAGCATCGGGCCGACCGACAGGGCGATCGCCGGGATGTTGACGGTGGCCGCAGCCATCAGCAGGGCCGGCGTGGTCTTGTCGCAACCGATGGTCAGCACGACGCCGTCGAGCGGATAGCCGTAGAGCACCTCGACCAGGCTGAGATAGGCAAGGTTGCGGTCGAGTGCTGCGGTCGGGCGCTTGCCGGTCTCCTGGATCGGATGGCAGGGGAACTCGAAAGGGATGCCGCCCATCGAGACGATGCCTTCGCGGACGCGCTTGGCCAGTTCGATATGATGGCGGTTGCAAGGCGACAGATCGGAGCCGGTCTGGGCGATGCCAATCAGCGGCTTGCCGGACATCAGTTCGGCGCGCGTCAGGCCGTAATTGAGGTAGCGCTCGAGATAGAGCGCCGTCATGCCCGGATTGTCGGGATTGTCGAACCACTCTTGCGAGCGAAATTTTTTCTTAGTGGTGGGGGCGCCGGCCATGGTGGTCTCCGTATTTGTATGACAAATCGATATGACAACGCGCGAGTGCAAGCAAGAGGGCGCGCGGTCGCATCCGGACTTTGGTGCGATAGACATGCACCCAGCCGTGCGTTAGGGCTTCAGGTAGTCTTGTCCGGGAGGTTTTCATGGCTTTGGTGATCGAAGGCGAGGAACGCATTGCCGCACCGCTGCAAAAAGTGTGGGAAGCGCTGAACGATCCCGAGGTCTTGAAGGCGACCATTCCCGGCTGCCAGAGCCTGGAGATGAAGTCGCCGACCGAAATGGCGGCGACCGTGGTGGTGAAGATCGGGCCGATCAAGGCGACGTTCAACGGCGAGGTGACGCTGAAGAACCTGAAGCCGCCGCATTCCTACACCATCCAGGGTGAAGGCAAGGGGGGCATTGCCGGCTTCGCCAAGGGCGGCGCCGACGTGACGCTGACCGAAGATGGACCGGATACCACGGTGTTGAAATATGCCGCCAAGGCCGACGTCGGCGGCAAGATAGCCCAGCTTGGCAGCCGGCTGATCGAATCGACCTCGAAGAAACTGGCCGGACAGTTTTTTTCCAATTTCGGTGAGAAGGTCGGCGGTTAAGCCCTCCCCCTTGAGGGGAGGGATATCCGCGCTACTCGAAGACGATACTCGGCACCGCGGCGGCAGCCGCACCACGCTCTTCATTGACCCGGTCCCAGACCTTCGAAGCGATGTCGCGGTAGATTTTTGCTTCGGGGCCGTCGGGCTTCGAGACGACAACCGGCGTGCCGGCGTCCGAACTTTCGCGAATGCCCATCTCGAGCGGCACCTCACCGAGGAAGGTGACGCCGAGACGCTCGGCCTCGCGGCGGGCGCCGCCATGGCCAAAGATGTCGTAGCGCTTGCCGGTGTCCGGAGCGATGAAATAACTCATGTTCTCGACGATGCCGAGCAACGGCACGTCGACCTTCTTGAACATGTTGAGGCCTTTTCGCGCGTCGATCAGGGCCAGATCCTGCGGCGTCGAGACGATGACGGCACCCGCCAGCGGCACCTGCTGGGCCATGGTCAGCTGCGCGTCGCCGGTGCCGGGCGGCATGTCGACGACGAGCACGTCGAGCCGGCCCCACTCGACCTCGCGCAGCATCTGCGTCAGCGCCGACATCACCATCGGGCCGCGCCAGATCATCGGCGTTTCCTCATCGACGAGGAAGCCCATCGACATTACCTTCAGGCCGAAATTCTCCATCGGCTTCAAGATCTTGCCGTCGACGGTCTGCGGCCTGCCATGAATGTTGAGCAGCCGTGGCATCGATGGGCCGTAGATGTCGGCATCGAGCACGCCGACGCGCAGGCCGTTGGCGGCGAGGCCAAGCGCAATGTTGACGGCGGTGGTCGACTTGCCGACGCCGCCCTTGCCGGAGGCGACCGCGATGATCGCCTCGATGCCGGGTACGCCACGCTTGCCCGAACTGTGTGAAGCGGGAGCATGGGGAGCGGCACGTGGCGCGGCCGCGGGCGGAGCGGGCCTGGGAGCGGGACGCGCCGGAACCGGCGCTTCCATGCCGCCGCCCTTCTTTTCGGCCGTCAGCGCGACGACGGCGCCGGCGACGCCGGGGATCGCCTTGACGACGCGTTCGGCGGCGGCACGCAGCGGTTCCATTTCCTGGGCACGGGCGGCTGGAACGGTAATCGAGAAGAAGACCTTCCCGTCGGCGATGAAAATCTCCGAAACCATGCCGAGGTCGACAATGTTGCCGGTGAAATCCGGCCCGTTGACCGTCTTCAGACGCTCGGTGACGATTTCCTTGGTGACGGACATGGCAGTTTTTCCTTGCGCAGCTTGCGCCTGAGATAATGCAGTTTCCGGACAGAACCAAGCCGTGGAGCAATAGCTGCCTTGGCGTGCCCGGGAAAACGATGGGGCCTGTCGGATTTCATCGGCATCAAACGTCTTCCAGACGATCGAGTGCCGGTGCGGCCAGCAATCAGGCCAGCCGACACTCGTCAAACGATCGAGGAGACCTATTCAACGACCAGCACGGGACCGGCAATCAGAGAAGGAGGCGACCATGCTCGCAAACAGCAACGCAACGGCCAATCTGGCGGTAAAGGACCTGGCAAGGGCCAAGGCCTTCTATGAGGGAACACTTGGCCTGAAACAGGTGCACGATGAGGGCGGCGAACTGATCGTGTACAAAAGCGGCGATACCACCCTCAACATCTATCGTTCCCAATTTGCCGGAACCAACAAGGCAACGGCGGTGACCTGGATGGTTGGCGACGAGATCGGCACATCGTCAAGGCGCTGAAGTCGAAGGGCGTCGCCTTCGAGCACTATGAGATGCCCGGCCTGACGCTGGAGGGCGACGTCCACGTCGGTTACGACATGAAGGTCGCCTGGTTCAAGGATCCCGACGGCAACATCCTGAACCTTGTGGACAGGTAGATTTCTTCACCTCACCTCGCCAGGCCAATCGCGAGGTAGGTAAGCGCCGAAATCACGGCGGTGGCCGGCAAGGTGACAATCCAGGCAATGACGATGTTGCTCGCAATGCCCCAGCGCACGGCCGAGACGCGGCGGGCGGCGCCGACGCCGATGATTGCGCCGGTGATGGTGTGCGTGGTCGAAACGGGAACGCCGAGCCAGGTGGCTGCAAACAGGGTGATGGCCCCGCCGGTCTCGGCGCAAAAACCCTGCATCGGGTTCAGCCGGGTGATTTTCGAGCCCATGGTGTGGACGATGCGCCAGCCGCCGAACAAGGTGCCGAGCGCCAGCGCCGACTGACAGGTGAGGACGACCCAGAGCGGCACATAGAAAGTTGCGCCGAGCATGCCTTGCGAATAGAGCAGCACGGCGATGATGCCCATCGTCTTCTGGGCGTCATTGCCGCCGTGCCCAAGCGAATAGAGCGAGGCGGAAAAGAACTGCATGACGCGGAAGGTGCTGTCGACCGCAAACGGCGTCTGGCGCACGAAGAGCCAGGAAACGGCAAGGATCAGGACGAGCGCCAGGACAAAACCGGTCGCCGGCGACACGACGATCGCCGCAACCGTCTTGCCGAGCCCTGTCCAGACGATGGCGCCCATGCCTCCCTTGGCCACACCGGCGCCGACCAGGCCGCCGATCAACGCATGCGAGCTGCTCGACGGGATGCCGGCGATCCAGGTCACGATGTTCCAGACGATGGCGCCGACAAGGGCTGCAAAGATCACCGCCGGGGTGACGATGCTGACGTCGACGATGCCCTTGCCCACTGTCTCGGCGACGTGGAGACCGAAGAACATGAAGGCGATGAAATTGAAGAAAGCCGCCCATAGCACCGCATATTGCGGCCTCAGCACGCGAGTGGAGACTATAGTGGCGATGGAGTTGGCTGCGTCGTGCAGGCCGTTGAGAAAATCGAAGAACAGCGCGACGGCGACGAGGCCGACCAGCACGGGAAAGGCAATGGTGGCTTCCATCACCTAAACATTCTCAATGACGATGCCGCTGATCTCGTTGGCGACGTCCTCGAAGCGGTCGACCACTTTTTCCAGTTGGCCGTAGATCTCGCTGCCGATGATGTAGGCCATCGGTTCGCTGCGGCCGTGCTTCCTGAAGAGATCCTTCAGTCCTTGCTCGTGCAGATCGTCGGCCCGGCTTTCGACGCGCATCACCTCTTCGGCGATGGCGTTGAGGCGCACCGTATGGGTGCCGACCTTGGCGAGCAGCGGGATCGCCTCGGCGACCAGCTTGGCGGCGGCGACGATGACGCCGCCCATTTCCTGCATCAGCGGGTCGAATTCCTTCTTTTCGAACAGCTTCACCGTCTTGACGGTCTTATGCATCATGTCGATGGCATCGTCCATCGACTGGATCAAATCCTTGATGTCGCCGCGATCGAAAGGCGTGATGAAGGAGCGGCGCACCGCCAGCAGGACTTCCGCGGTAATATGGTCGGCCTCGTCTTCGAGATCGATGATTTTCTGGCACCAGCGATCGATGTCCTTGCCCTGGAGAAGCTGCTCCAGTGCCTCGGCGCCACCGACCACGGCGCGGGAATGTCGTTCGAACAACTCGAAGAAGCGATCTTCGCGCGGCAGAAGCTTGCGGAACCAGCCCAGCATGGTCGACCTCCCAGTTTCATCCACATAGCGCCGCATTCAGCCGTGGGGAACAGGTAGCCGGCTTAAAGATGTGGATGCAGGCCAATTGCGCATGGCGCTTGCGGTAAAGCGCGATTTCCCCGACCCTGCGCCGAACGACCGGAAAGATCGCATGATCGACAAGCTGGAATTCTTCATTGCGCTCGCCAGGGAGGAGCATTTCGGCCGGGCAGCGGAAGTGTGCGGTGTCACCCAGCCGACGCTGTCGGCCGGCATCAAGCAGTTGGAGGGTCAGCTTGGCGTCATGCTGGTTCTGCGCGGCTCGCGCTTCCAGGGGCTGACGCCGGAGGGAAAACAGGTGCTGATATGGGCGCGGCGCATCGTTGGTGACACCCGCGCCATGCGCGAAGAGATGCGCGCGGCGCGGCATGGCCTTTCCGGCCGCATCCGCATCGCCGCCATTCCGACGGCGCTGGCCATGCTGCCGCGGCTGACGACGCCGTTCCGCGAAAAACACCCCGGCGTCACCTTCTCGGTGCTGTCGCGGACCTCGATCGAAGTGCTGTCGCTGCTCGGCAATTTCGACATCGATGCCGGCATCACCTATCTCGACAACGAGCCGCTGGGGCGAGTGACCAGCGTGCCGCTCTATGACGAGCGCTATCAACTGATCACAGCGATGGGAAATCCCTATTCCGATCGCGACAAAGTGACATGGGCGGAGCTCTCAAGCCTGCCGCTGTGTCTGTTGACGCCGGACATGCAGAACCGCCGCATCATCGACCAACATCTGGCCGAAGCCGGCGTGCAGGTGCGGCCGACGCTGGAATCCAATTCAATGATCGTGCTGTTTTCCCACATCCGCACTGGCAAATGGTCGTCGATCATGCCGCTCAACCTCGCGGAAACATTTGGTTTTTCCGAACCTATACGAGCCATTCCGATCGTCGAACCGGATGCCAGCCACACGGTCGGCCTGGTGGCGGCGCCGCGCGAACCGCACACGCCGCTGGTCTCGGCGCTGCTGGACGAGGCGATGGCGCTGGCAGACGATTTCCACGCCCATCGTTGAGCTAGAAAAGGATGACTGACGACCAGCGATAGAAGACTTCTATCGTTCAACGAAACCGCTTTATTGATTTCGGAGGTTTCCTCTGATTTCTTAAGCACTTAGCGATAAAGCGGCACAGGTATGTCGTTGCTCCAAAACCACTTAGTGTTTTTGGGCGATACGCATGGACCGCTACGATAGGGAGGGCGCTGCATGCCAATGCAGCCTGCAAGTACCGAGATCACGTCGCGGACGGCCGCGATCATCCAGGAGCTGAAAGGCCTAGAAGGCCCACTGCTGCCGATCCTTCACGGCATCCAGGAAGAATTCGGCCATGTGCCGCACGATGCGCTGCCTGTCATCGCCGAGGCCCTGAACATTTCCAGGGCCGAGGTGCACGGCGTCGTCACCTTTTACCATGATTACCGCAGCCATCCGGCCGGCCGGCATGTGCTGAAGCTCTGCCAGGCGGAATCCTGCCAGTCGATGGGTTCGGACGCGGTCGCCGCCAAACTGAAGCAGTTGCTGGGCATCGACTTCCATGAGACGACCCGCGACGGTTCGGTCACGCTGGAGCCGGTCTATTGTCTCGGCCTGTGCGCCTGCTCGCCCGCCGCAATGCTCGATGGCCAGGTGATCGGGCGGCTCGATGACGAGAAGCTCGACGAGATCGTTGCCGAGGTGCGCTCATGATTCCGCGTATTTACATTCCCGGCGATTCCGGCGCACTGGCGCTTGGAGCCGAAAAGGTCGCCAAGGCGATCGCAAGTGAACTGGCTGAGCGCGGCATCGAGGCCAAGATCGTGCGCAACGGTTCGCGCGGCGCTTATTTCCTCGAGCCGATGGTCGAAGTGGCGACAGCCAACGGCCGTGTCGCCTATGGGCCGGTCAAGCCATCCGATGTCAAAAGCTTGTTCGACGGCGGCTTCCTCACCGGTGGCCACCACAAGCGCTGGCTGGGCGCACCGGACAAAATCCCCTTCCTGGCCAAGCAGACGCGGCTGACCTTCGCGCGCTGCGGCGTCACGGATCCGCTGTCGCTCGAATCCTACAAGAAACATGGCGGGTTGAGCGGCCTGACGAACGCGCTTGGACTGCCGCCTGCCGCCATCGTCGCCCAGGTGACCGAATCCGGACTGCGCGGGCGCGGCGGCGCGGGTTTCCCGACCGGCATCAAGTGGAAAACGGTGCTCGATACCGTTGGCGACCGCAAATACATCGTCTGCAACGCCGACGAAGGCGATTCAGGCACCTTCGCCGACCGCATGATCATGGAGGGCGATCCCTTCGTGCTGATCGAAGGCATGACGATCGCCGGCATCGCCACGGGCGCGACCAAGGGCTTTGTCTATGTCCGCTCGGAATATCCTCATGCGGTGGCGGTGATGAACAAAGCCGTCGAGATCGCCCGCAAGGCCGGCGTTCTTGGCGCCAGCGTGCTGGGTTCACCCTATGCTTTCGACATGGAGATCCGGGTCGGCGCAGGCGCCTATGTCTGCGGCGAGGAGACGGCGCTGCTCGACTCGCTCGAAGGCAAGCGCGGCGTGGTCCGGGCAAAGCCGCCGCTGCCGGCGCACAAGGGGCTGTTCGGCAAGCCGACGGTGATCAACAACGTCATCTCGCTGGCCTCGGTGCCTGTCATCATGGACAAGGGTGCGGCCTTCTACAAGGATTTCGGCATGGGCCGCTCGCGCGGCACGATCCCGATCCAGATCGCCGGCAACGTCAAATATGCAGGGCTGTTCGAAGCCGCTTTCGGCATGACGCTGGGCGAGATCGTCGATGAGATCGGCGGCGGCACGGCCACGGGGCGTCCCGTCAAGGCGGTGCAGGTCGGCGGACCGCTCGGCGCCTATTTCCCGCGCGCGCTGTTCGATACGCCATTCGATTATGAAGCTTTCGCGGCCAAGGACGGGCTGATCGGCCATGCCGGTATCGTGGTGTTCGACGACACCGCCGACATGCTGAAGCAGGCCCGCTTCGCCATGGAGTTCTGCGCCATCGAAAGTTGCGGCAAGTGCACGCCCTGCCGCATCGGCTCGACGCGCGGTGTCGAGACCATCGACAAAATAGCCGCGGGCATCGAGCCGGAGAAGAACCTCGCTCTGGTCACCGACCTCTGCAACACGATGAAATTCGGCTCGCTCTGTGCGCTGGGCGGCTTCACACCCTACCCTGTCATGAGCTCGATCACCCATTTCCCCGACGACTTCAAGCCTGCGCCCGTGCGCGTGGCTGCCGAATAGGAGCTGGCAGATGAACATCAAGGCCGACTTCCCGTCCCTCGTCGAAGAAATCGACTACGGAACCCCGCAATCGAAGGCGCAGAAGCAGGTCACGCTGAACGTCGACGGGCGCAGCATCACCGTACCGGAAGGCACCTCGATCATGCGTGCCGCGATGGAAGGCGGGGTCGAGATTCCGAAGCTTTGCGCCACCGACATGCTTGACTCCTTCGGGTCGTGCCGTGTCTGCCTTGTCGAGATCGAAGGGCGCGGCGGCACGCCGGCGTCCTGCACGACACCTGTCGGGGAAGGCATGGTGGTGCGTACGCAGTCGGAGCGGCTCGACGCCATTCGCCGTGGCGTCATGGAACTCTACGTCTCCGACCATCCGACCGGCTGGAACGAAAAGGCTGGAACCGGCGCCAGCGAGTTCGATACGGTGGCGAAGTCGATCGGCCTGACCGAGAACCGCTACGGCATCGAGGGCCGCAACCACGTCAAGCCGGAAAACGGCGTGGCGCCCGGCCATGGCTCGCTGGCGGTGGATTACATCGCCCGCGACGAATCCAACCCCTATTTCACCTATGATGCCTCGCAATGCATTGTCTGCTCGCGCTGCGTGCGGGCCTGCGAAGAGGTGCAGGGCACGTTTGCGCTGACCATCGAGGGACGTGGTTTCGAATCCCGGGTTTCGGCGGGAATGCACGAAGCGTTCATCGATTCGGAATGCGTGTCCTGCGGCGCCTGCGTGCAGGCTTGTCCGACCGATGCGCTGCGTGAGAAAACGGTCCTTGCCAAGGGCCTGCCGGAGCGCTCGGTGGTCACCACCTGCGCTTATTGCGGCGTCGGCTGCTCGTTCAAGGCCGAAGTGAAGGACGACGAGGTCATTCGCATGATGCCCTACAAGGAGGGCAAGGCGAACCATGGCCATTCCTGCGTGAAGGGCCGTTTCGCCTATGGCTACGCCACCCACAAGGACCGCATCCTGTCGCCTATGGTCCGGGAAAAGATCACCGATCCCTGGCGCGAGGTGAGCTGGGAAGAGGCGCTCGCCCACACGGCCAAGGAATTCCGCCGTATCCAGTACCAATATGGACGCACCGCGATCGGCGGCATCACCTCATCACGCTGCACCAACGAGGAAACCTACCTCGTCCAGAAGATGGTGCGGCAGGGCTTCCGCAACAACAATGTCGACACCTGCGCGCGCGTTTGCCACTCACCGACGGGCTATGGACTGGGCCAGACCTATGGCACCTCTGCCGGCACGCAGGATTTCGACTCCGTCGACTATACCGACGTCGCCGTCATCATCGGTGCCAATCCCGCCTCGGCCCACCCGGTGTTCGCCTCGCGGCTGAAGAAGCGGCTGCGCCAAGGCGCCAGGCTGATCGTGATCGATCCGCGTCGCACCGAGATGGTCAAGTCGGCCCACATTGAAGCGGATTATCACCTGCCGCTGAAGCCCGGCACCAATGTGGCTGTGCTGACGGCGCTGGCGCATGTGATCGTCACCGAGGGGCTTTTCAACGAAGCCTTCATCCGCGAACGCTGCGACTGGACGGAGTTCCAGGATTGGGCATCGTTCGTCGCCTTGCCGGAAAACAGCCCCGAAACCGTCGGCAAATTGTCCGGCGTCGACCCCGAGGTGATCCGGGGTGCTGCGAGGCTTTACGCCACCGGCGGCAACGGCGCGATCTATTACGGCCTGGGCGTGACGGAACACAGCCAGGGTTCAACCACGGTGATGGCGATCGCCAATCTGGCCATGGCCACCGGCAATATCGGCCGGCCCGGCGTCGGCGTGAACCCGCTGCGCGGCCAGAACAATGTGCAGGGCTCGTGCGATATGGGTTCCTTCCCGCACGAACTGCCCGGCTATCGCCACATCTCCGGTGAAGCCGTGCGCGACATCTATGAGAGCCTTTGGGGCGTGAAGCTGGACGACGAACCCGGATTGCGCATCCCCAACATGCTGGATGCCGCCGTCGACGGCACTTTCAAGGGCATCTACATCCAGGGCGAGGACATCCTGCAGTCCGATCCCGACACCAAGCATGTCGCCGCCGGTCTTGCCGCGATGGAATGCGTCGTCGTGCACGACCTCTTTCTCAACGAGACGGCAAACTACGCGCATGTCTTCCTGCCAGGCTCGACGTTCCTGGAGAAAGACGGCACCTTCACCAACGCAGAGCGCCGCATCAACATGGTGCGCAAGGTTCTGGAGCCGAAGGCGCGCTACGCCGACTGGGAGGCAACGCAGGAGATTGCGCGCGCGATCGGGCTGGACTGGAACTATCAGCATCCCTCGGAAATCATGGACGAGATCGCGATGACGACGCCGAGCTTTGCCGGCGTCTCCTTCGAACTGCTCGACCGTGTCGGATCCGTGCAATGGCCCTGCAACGAGAAGGCGCCGCTCGGCACCCCGATCATGCATATCGATGGATTCGTGCGCGGCAAGGGCAAGTTCATCCGCACCGAATATGTGGCGACGGACGAGAGGACCGGGCCGCGCTTTCCGCTGCTGCTCACCACCGGCCGCATCCTCAGCCAGTACAATGTCGGCGCGCAGACCAGGCGCACCGAAAACATCATGTGGCACTCGGAGGACCGGCTGGAGATTCACCCGCACGACGCCGAGAACCGGGGCTTGCGCGACGGCGACTGGGTGCGGCTGACCAGCCGCTCGGGCGAGACGACGCTGCGCGCGCTGGTCACCGACAGGGTGTCGCCCGGCGTTGTCTACACAACCTTCCACCACCCGGATACGCAGGCCAACGTGATCACCACAGACTTCGCCGACTGGGCGACCAGTTGCCCGGAATACAAGGTGACGGCGGTGCAGGTCGGCGCCTCGAACGGCCCGTCGGAATGGCAGCGCGAATATGACGAGCAGGCCAAACAAAGCCGACGCATCGCCAAAATGGAAGCGGCCGAGTAGTCTTGAGCGCGCGCCGCAAAGCCACGACGCAGATATCGCGGCTGGCGCGCCGCGCGGGCGGGACGACGACTGCCAACCGCATGGTGCCGGAAGAGACGCCGGTGGCGCTCTCCTTTGGCGGCACCACGCATGCGGTGATGATGGCAAGCCCCGCCGATCTCGAGGATTTCGCGCTCGGCTTCTCGCTGACCGAAGGCATCATCGCCGACCTGCGAGAGATCGAAGCGATCGAGGTGGAGGATCACGGCGCCGGCATCGACATCCAGATCCGGCTGAAGGACAGGGCCAACACGCGCTTCGAGGCGCGGCGGCGGAGGCTCGCCGGCCCGGTTGGCTGTGGGCTCTGCGGCATCGAATCGATCGAGGAGGCGATGCGCTCGGTCGATGCGGTAGGTTCGTCAAAGCTTACGCTGGATGCCGATGACATCGTCCGCTCGGTCAAGCGTTTGTCGAAGCTACAGCCGCTGCACATCGAGACTGGAGCGGTGCACGCGGCCGGCTTCTATGTGCCGGGCAAGGGCATCGTCATGGCGCGCGAGGATGTCGGCCGTCACAATGCGCTGGACAAGCTGGCGGGGGCTTTGGCCAAGACCGGCATCGGCGGCATGTCAGGCGCCGTCGTCGTCACATCGCGCGTTTCGGTCGAAATGGTGCAGAAGACGGCGGCGATCGGCTCGGCCTTCATCATCGCCGTTTCGGCGCCGACCGCACTTGCCGTCCGCACGGCGCAGGAGGCTGGCATGACGCTGGTGGCGCTGGTTCGCGGCGACGATTTTGATATTTTCACCCACCCCGATCGGGTGGCTTGCGGAGTTGCCAAGCATGTCGCATGACGAAGAACACATCATGAGCACCGGTGAGAAGCTGGTGCGCACGGCAAACCAGATCGCCGATTTTTTCCATTCGAAGCCGCGCGAGGAAGGCATCGCCGGCGTTGCCAACCACATCAACAAGTTCTGGGAGCCGAGGATGCGCCGGCAGCTGTTCGAGATGCTGGATGACGGCACCGGGAACTTCGACGAGTTGGTTGTGGCGGCCTCCGCCAGCATCAAGCGACCGATCACGCCAGCCGAGGCCGACCTCAAACTCGGGCTCAAGGTCTTTCCGGGCGACGTCGCCGTCTTGCAGAAATAGACGTCGGGCCGCGCAGGCCTATATTCGTCGCGGCTAAAGTTTAAGCTGCCGCAATCGGCGCTGTTCTGCTATGGTCGACGATCAGAAATCGTCAGGCCGGGCGGAAAACCTCGTGAGGCCGATCGAGACCCGATACGCCCATTGCGGCGATGTGCGGATCGCCTATCAGGTGGTCGGCCAGGGTTCGTTCGATCTCGTCCTCGTCCCAGGTTTCATTTCCAATCTCGACCTGCACTGGGAAGACGAAGGCTATACCAGGCTCCTGAAGCGGCTCTCGGCATTCTCGCGGCGATCAAGAAGGCCATCGAAGGCCGTGACGGCAAGATGCTGTCGAGCTTCTATGCCGACGACGCGCTGGTCCGAGTGATCGACCGCAACAACCCGCCGAGCAAGCCGCGCGAAATCCGCGAACTCGCGGCGATCACCACATTCTGGGACGACATCTGCAGCCGCGCGATGACCCACAAGGTCGACACCACCATCGCCGACGGCGATAACCTGGCCTTCACCCAGGTCTGCGCCTATTCGGACGGCACCAAGGCGTTCTGCGCGGCGATGCTGGAGCTGAAGAACGGGCGGATCGCACGGCAGACCGTCGTGCAGGCCTGGGACGAGTAGGTCAATAGCCGGTGGATCAACCGCGGCTTGGGCCGCAAACTTGGAGGAGAAGACGACGTTCAGCGCCAGATGGCAGATCGACGCGAAGTTCGGGCACTAGCAGACCGTGCTCGACCTGTTGAAGAAATGGGAACGCGAGATCGGCTCGCAGGTCGGCATCGACGAGCTGGAATTCCAGATCATGACCGGTTCGATCGGCGCGCGGGAGGCGACGGTCGAGTTGCATCACCAGGTCGAAAGCCTGGCCCAGTCGGAGGCGTTCTTCGCCAAGATCGGCAAGATCGACGCACATGCCAAATGGGGCAAGGAGATGGAGCCCTATGTCGTGTCGGGCACCAGCCTGTGGAACATCTATCGCATCGTCGAGTAGCGTTCTCTTCTACGGGGAAGAAAGTGCGGGCAGACATATCGGGGCAGAGGCCAACGTCGAAAGGTTGGCCCTGCCTTATATCCGGTCCTTCGGTTCTTCCTGCTCCCATGAACGGAGAGCAGGTAAGCAGGGTGCGACTACATCAAGCCAAGCTGCTTGTAGAAGCCGAGCGCGTCATAGTAGTCGCTCTGGGTCGCGATCTTGCCGTCCTTGATCGAAAACATCGAGGCGCCGGTGAAGGAAAATTTCTTGCCGGTGGCGGCCGTGCCATCGGCCCAGGCGCCTGTGTTGGTGCCGGAAAACTCCCATTCGAACGAGACGCGGTCGCCCTCCACCACAGGCGCGCCCTTCATCGTCCAGACGGCATCGGGAACGGCCTTGAGGAAGTTGTCGATGACGCCGGTCTTGGCGGCTTCCTTGCCCTTGACCGGTTTGCCGACCGAGGCGTCGTAGTAGGTGACGTCGTCGGCGAAATAGCCCGCAGCCTTGGTCGAATCATGGGCATTCCAGGCGGCGAGATAGGCTTCGACCACCGATTGCGAAGTATCGGCGGCAAAGGACGGCGCCGTGGCTAAAAGCGTAGCGGCGACGGCTGCGGTTGTCAGAAACTGGCGGCGATGCATGGTTCTTTCCTCCCTGGTTTGAAATGCTTAGGTGCTTACGCTAGCCGTGTGCCACCATCACATGCCGCACGGCGGTATAGTCCTCCAGCGCATAGAGCGACATGTCCTTGCCGTAGCCGGACTGCTTCAACCCGCCATGCGGCATTTCGTTGGTCAGCATGAAATGCGTGTTGATCCAGGTGCAGCCATATTGCAGCCGTGCGGCCGTCGCCATGGCGCGCGAAACGTCCTTGGTCCACACGGATGACGCCAGGCCGTAGTCGCTGTCGTTGGCCCAGTTGACCGCCTCGTCGACCTCGGAGAAGCGGGTGACCGAGACGACCGGCCCGAACACTTCGCGGCGCACGATCTCGTCTTCCTGCAGCGCGCCGGCAACGACTGTCGGCTGGTAGTAGAAGCCGGAACCCTCGCCCGGCTTGCCGCCGGTCGTGATCTCGATGTGTTTCAGTTCCGAGGCGCGCTCGACGAAGCTAGACACGCGGTCGCGTTGGCGGCGCGAAATCAGCGGCCCGATCTCGTTTTCGGTGTCGTCGGGACGGTTGTACTTGATGGTCGAGACGGCCGAGGACAGATCGGCGACGAGCTTGTCGTAGATCTTCTTGCCAGCATAGATGCGGCAGGCGGCGGTGCAGTCCTGGCCGGCATTGTAATAGCCGAAGGCGCGCAGGCCGTTGACCACGGCGGCGAGGTCGGCGTCGTCGAAGACGATGACCGGTGCCTTGCCGCCGAGCTCGAGATGCGTGCGCTTGACCGACTTGGCGGCCGCTTGCAGCACCTTCTTGCCGGTGGCGACATCGCCGGTGATCGAGATCATGTTGACCTTGGGATGGTTGATCAGCGTGTTGCCGACGCTGTCGCCGCGGCCGAGCACGACATTGACCACGCCCTCGGGCAGGATTTCCGCCAGGATCTTGGCAAGTTTCAGCGCCGTCAGTGGCGTCTGCTCGGACGGCTTGAAGACGACGCTGTTGCCGCCGGCAATGGCCGGCGCCAGCTTCCAGGCCATCATCATCAACGGATAGTTCCACGGCGCGATGGAAGCGACGATGCCGATCGGATCGCGGCGAACCATCGAGGTGTGGCCGGGAATGTATTCGCCGGCGACGACGCCCGGCATCGAACGGACTGCGCCGGCGAAGAAGCGATAGCAGTCGACGATCGCCGGGATTTCGTCATTGAGCACGGCATTGATCGGCTTGCCGCAGTTGAGCGCCTCGAGCATGGCGAACTCTTGTGCCGCGGCCTCGATGCGGTCGGCGATCTTCAGCAAATAGCCCGAGCGCTGCGCCGGGGTGGTGCGCGACCACGTGACGAACGCTTGTTCGGCGGCAGTGACCGCCGCCTCGATCTGTGCCTGGCTGGCCTCGGGCAGGTTGAGGATGGTCGCCCCGGTCTTTGGATTGAGGATCGGCTCCTCGGTCTCGGTGCCCCTCTCGAATTTCGAGCCGATCAGCATCTGGGTGTCCATGGACATCTCTCCCTTGTGAATTTTTTGATCTATTTGCCCGAACCGGCGATCTGGTCACCGTCGCGGGTGAGGTAATAGGCGGCCAGGATGGGGAGCAACGTCACCAGCATGACGACCATGGCGACGACATTGGTGACCGGGCGCTGACGCGGGCGGATCAGCTCTTCCAGCATCCAGATCGGCAGCGTCTGCTGCTGGCCGGCAGTGAAGGTGGTGACGATCACCTCGTCGAAGGACAGCGCGAAGGCCAGCATGCCGCCGGCAAGCAGCGCCGTGGCGATGTTGGGCAGCACGACATGGCGGAAGGTCTGAAAACCGTCGGCGCCGAGATCCATCGATGCCTCGATCATCGAACCTGACGTGCGGCGGAAACGGGCGACGGCGTTGTTGTAGACGACCACCACGCAGAAGGTGGCGTGGCCAAGCACGATCGTCCAGAACGAGAACGGGATGTCCGCAAGCGAAAAGGCCGAGCGCAGCGCGATGCCGGTGATGATGCCGGGCAACGCGATCGGCAGGATGACCAGCAGCGAGATGGTTTCGCGGCCGAAGAATTTTGTCCGTGACACCGCCGCCGAACAGAGCGTACCGAGGACCAGCGCGATCGCCGTCGAGATCGCCGCAACCCTGACCGACAGCGACAGCGCCTGCCAGACATCCGGCCGGTTCCAGGTGACGGCGAACCACTGTGTCGTCAGGCCGGGCGGCGGCCAGACGAAGCTCTTTTCCTCGGTGGTGAAGGCATAGACGAAGATCAGCAGGATCGGCAGGTGCAGGAACAACAGGCCACAGGTGGCGGCGATCTTCAGGCCGAGCGGAGCCGACTGGGAACCATCAGAGCGCATCGAAGGCCCCCATGCGCTTGGCGCCCCAGAGGTAGAAGCCCATGATAACGATCGGCACGACGGTGAAGGCTGCGGCGAGAGGGATGTTGCCCGCGGTGCCTTGCTGAGAATAGACTGCTTGGCCGATGAACAGCCGCGACGTGCCGATGATCTGCGGGATGATGTAGTCGCCGAGCGTCAGCGAGAAGGTGAAGATCGAACCGGCGACGATGCCCGGCAGCGCTAGCGGAAACAGCACGTTGCGGAAGGTCTGTCCAGGCGAGGCCCCCAAATCAGACGAGGCTTCGACCAGATTGCCGGGCACGCGCTCGAGGGCCGCCTGCACCGGCAGGATCATGAACGGCAGCCAGACATAGACAAAGACGATGAAGGTGCCGGTGAACGACACCGACAGCGAATTTCCGCCGACGATCGGCAGCGACAGCCATGCGTCGAGCACCCACAACAGATGCAGCTTGGCGAGCAGCCAGGTGAGAATGCCTTCCTTGGCCAGGATCAGCTTCCAGGCGTAGATCTTGACAAGATAGCTCGACCACAGCGGCAGCATGATGCCGAGGTAAAACAGCGCCTTCCAGCGCCCGCGCGCATAGCGCGCCGCGTAATAGGCGATGGGGAAGGCGATGACCGCCGAAGCCAGCGTGACCAGAGCCGCCATCGTCACCGTGCGCAGGATGATGTCGAGATTGGCAGCCTGGAACAGGTCGCCATAGGTCTTGAGCGTGAACTGGCGGTTGATGAGGCCGGAAAACTCGTCGATGGAGAAAAAGCTCTGCGCCAGCAGCGCGAACAGCGAGCCGATATAGACGATGCCGAGCCACAGCACCGGCGGCAGCAGCATGAGCAGCAGCAGGACCTTCGGCTTGCGCCAGAAAAGGTCCGACAGCGCGCCGCGCAAGCCGCCGCTGCCCGGCAGGATGGCGGGCGCCTTTGCACGCGGCATGGCGGCGTCGAGGCTCATGCCGGCTCGTCCATCAGATGCAGGTGCTCGCGGTTGAAGGTGAGCACGACCGCCTCGCCTTCTGCCGGCAAGGCCGTGCCGGCCGGCGCGATGGCGTGCAGCCGCAACCCGTCGGCGTCGAGCGCCAGCTTCGTCGTGGCGCCGAGATAATTGGTCGAGACGAGGCGGGCGGACACGCCCTCGCCACTTGTGACCCCGCTGGCCGCGCGGCCGACGCGAATCGATTCGGGGCGGAGACTCCCCCAGCGATGCTGGCCGGAATAGCGCTGGACGAAATCTGGCGGCAGCACGTTGGAGGAGCCAACGAAATCGGCAACGAAGCGGGTCTTCGGCCGCTGGTAGATATCCTCCGGCGTGCCGATCTGCATGATCTTGCCGTCGTTGAAGACGGCGACGCGGTCGGCCATCGACAGCGCTTCACCCTGGTCGTGAGTGACGAAGACGAAGGTGATGCCGAGCGCCTTCTGCAGCGACTTCAGCTCCTCCTGCATGTTCTCGCGCAATTTGAGGTCGAGCGCGCCGAGCGGCTCGTCGAGCAACAGCACCTTTGGCTGGTTGACCAGCGCACGGGCGAGTGCG
This sequence comes from Mesorhizobium sp. Root102, assembly GCF_001425625.1. Taxonomy (GTDB): domain Bacteria; phylum Pseudomonadota; class Alphaproteobacteria; order Rhizobiales; family Rhizobiaceae; genus Mesorhizobium. The sequence goes on from NZ_LMCP01000017.1 coordinate 38,479, forward strand.
ACGCGCTGGCGCTGGCCGCCGGAAAGCTGGCCGGGGCGACGAGCGCCGTAGCCGGGCAGCCGCACCAACGACAGCGCCTCTTCCGCCGCCTTGTGCCGTTCAGCTTTGCCAACGCCCTTGACCATCAGCCCGTAGGCGACGTTGTCGAGCACGTTCAGATGCGGGAACAGCGCATAGTCCTGGAACACGGTGTTGACGTTGCGGCGATAGGGCGGAACGCCCTCGGCGCGTTCGCCGAAGATTGAGATCGAGCCCGATGTCGGCTGCTCGAAGCCGGCGATGAGGCGCAGGCACGTCGTCTTGCCTGAACCGGACGGCCCGAGCATGGCGAAGAACTCGCCCGGCGCGATGTCGAGATCGACCGCGTCGACAGCGCGCACGCTGCCGAAATGGCGCGACGCTTTCTGGAAGGAGACGGCGGAGGTCATGGGCTGTCAATCCGTTGCCGGTTTGATGTGTTGATGTCGCGCGACGTCCTACTTCCCCCCTGTGAGGAGGTCGCGGCGAAGCCGCGGGTGGGGCTGCCTCGAAAAATACCGAGCAGACCCCCACCCCGACGCTGTGCGTCGATCCTCCCCACAAGGGGGAGTGTAAGAAAACTCACCGCCCGCCGATGACGCCGATATAGTCCGACACCCAGCGGTAATAGGGTACGCACTGATCGTTCTGGGTGGTGCATTTCGACACCGGCGTCTTCCAGAACTTGATCTTGTCGAAATTCTCGTAGCCGTTGGTCTTGCAGCCCTCGTCGGTCAAAAGCTCATTGCCCTTGCAGGCGGCGGGCACGACGGGCAGCGAACCGAACCAGGCCGAGACATCGCCCTGCACCTTGGGCGACAGCGAATGTTCCATCCACATATAGGCGCAATTGGGATTGGCCGAATCGGCTTCCATCATCGTGGTGTCGGCCCAACCGGTCGCGCCCTCCTCGGGAATGGTGGACGCGATCGGCTTCTTGGCGGCGACCAGCGTGTTGACCTGATACGGCCACGAGCCGGAAGCGACGACGCCTTCGTTCTGGAAATCGTCCACCTGGATGGCGGCGTCGTGCCAGTAGCGGCCGACCAGCGTGCGCTGGACGCGCAGCAATTCGAGCGCCGCCTTGTACTGGTCCTCGTTCAGTTCGTAGGGATCCTTGATGCCGAGTTCTGGTTTGTGGAACATCAGATAGTTGGCGGCATCCGCGATGTGGATCGGCCCGTCATAGGCCTGGACGCGGCCCTTGTTGGACTTGCCGTCCGGCAGTTTCATTTCCTCGAAGACGATATTCCAGCTCTTGGGAGCCTCCTTGAACACGTCGGTGTTGTACATCAGGACGTTGGGACCCCACTGGTAAGGAACGCCGTAATGGGCGCCGCCGACGGTGAACCAGGGCGCGTCCTTGAGGCGCTCGTCGACCGTCTTCCAGCTCGGGATGAGATCGGTGTTGATCGGCTGCACGCGCTTGCCGGCAACGAGGCGCAGCGAGGCATCACCCGAGGCGGTGACGAGGTCGAAACCACCCTCGTTCATCAGCGAGACCATCTCGTCGGAGGTGTTGGCCGTCTTGACGTTGACCTTGCAGCCGGTCTCCTTCTCGAAGGAGGTCACCCAGTCATAGCCCTTGTCGGTTTCGCCGCGCTCGATATAGCCCGGCCAGGCAACGATGTTGACCTGGCCTTCGGCCTTGCCAAGTTCCTTGACCTGGGCGACGGCCTGACCGGAAAAGGTCAGCGCGACCGTCAGTGCAGTGCATGACTTCAGGAATGAATTCATTATCGATCTCCCATTTTGGCGCTTGACCCCGAAAGCCGGCTTCGGTCTTCGCTAGGGGTCATGCGCGGACTGAAAACTATCGGTCGTCCTCTGGGCTTGATGCCGCTCTGATGGCAGCTTTGGTCCCTGAACCGAAAGGTGCTTGGAAAATTCCGGTTTCGCAAATTCATTTATCAGAACGACGATATCGGTTTTTCCGATAGGTCGACAGCCGATCTCTCAGGGACGCTGGCGGACCGTCCGCTGCGATTGCGCAAGACCGATGAAATCGCGCGCCGCCTGCGGCAGGCCGGAGCCACGCCGCCAGACCATGCCGACCTGCACCACCGGCAAGGAGCCCGAAATATCACGCGATTCGATGCGGTCGCCTTCCAGCGACCAGGGCCGGTAGACGAGGTCGGGCAGCAGCGCCACGCCGGCGCCGGTGGCGACGAGACTGCGCACGGCCTCCACGGAACGGGTGCGGAAAGCGACATGCGGCTTGGCGCCGATCGCCGTCAGCAGCTTGCCGGTGTTCTCCTCGATCTCGTCGACGGTCAGCATGATCAGCGTTTCGGAGGCAATGTCGCCAATGCTGATGATGTCGGCGCTGGCAAGCGGATGGCCGAGCGGCAGCCACAGCCGGTAGGCCGAGACTTCGAGGATTTCCGACTGCAACGCGGTGCGGTCGCGCAAATTGGAGGTGACCATGACGGCAATGTCGAGCTTGCCGCCGATCAAGAGATGCTCGAGGTAGTCGCCATTGTCCTCGATGGCCGAGACCTCGACCCCGGGATAGGCGCGGCGGTAGCGGGCGAGCAGATCCGACAGCACATAACCGGCGACCAGCGAGGTGACGCCGAGCTGCAGCCGACCGCCCGCTACCGCCTGCTCGCCGGAGAAAGAGCGGCGCGCGTCGGAGACATCAGCGAGGATCTTGGTCGCGTGACGCAGGAACTGGTGACCCTTGTGGGTGATGTTCAGGCCGCGCGGATGGCGTTCGAACAGTTCGACGCCGAGATCGCTTTCGAGTTCCTTGATCGCTTCGGTGACCGAAGATTGCGAGATGGAGAGGTTCTGGGCGGCGCCAGACACAGTGCCTTGCTCGGCCACGGCGATGAAGAACTGCAACTGGCGGATGGTGAAAGCCATGGCCGGACTAAACACCGGCGGCCGAGCGAAGGAAAGCCTATGGCGGAGCTTATCCCATGACCGAAGATTCGGCGCTGCGTAGTCAGCCGAGCGCCGATTTGATGCGCCGCCGGCATGCGGGACCGTAGCGCAGCGCAAGCATGAATGCCGTCCCACGACGACAACAATGATGCGGCCGCGACGCTGCTCGGCGCGACGCCCTGGAACGCGGGCTTTCTCGTCACCGGCTATCTGCTGCGCGGCAGTGGGCAGGATTCGTTCACGGTGGGTCTGCGTCATTGTCGATCTCGCGCCAATGGCGTTTTCGGCCGGATACGAGGTGTCGTTCGAACCCGAAGGAGAAACAGTTTTCGCCTCCGGTGACCGCACCGCGATCGAACGCGCAGTAACCAATCTCGTCCAGAACCCCATTGAACATGGCGGCCTATCGGGCTAGATCACCATCAGCATTACAGCTCCCGCCGTCATCGAGGTGCGGGACGAAGGCGGCGGCGTGCCACTGAGCGAGCGGGAACGCATCTTCGAACCGTTCTACCGACTTTGCCCGCAGGATCACGGTGCGGGCTCGGCCTCAACCTCGTGCAGGAGATCATGCAATTGCATGGCGGGCGTATCGAGATCCTCGACGGCAAGCCGAATGGCGCCTTCTTCAGGATGAGTTTTCGCGCTTTGCCCGCCTAGAGCTGTTCACTGCTTCATGGAAACGGCGAACCGCTCTAACTCTTCGTTTTGACGCAATTCCCAAGGGAAAGCGCTATCCGTTTTTCCCGGGAAAACCGTTTCACGCTTTTCATGGAATTGCTCTAGGCATTCCCGTAGACGGCCGCGTGAGCGCAGGCGTGTTTGACATCGGCGTAAATTGTAACTAACTAAGTTACATGAAACGCAACAGCAAACTGTCCTCGACCTTGCACATTCTCGTCCACATGGCCGAGAAGCCCGAACAGGCGCTGACCTCCGAGCAGCTTGCCACCTTCATCCACACCAATCCGGTCGTGGTCCGCCGCACCATAGCCGGGCTGCGTGATGCCGGCATCGTCACCTCGTCGCGCGGGCATGGTGGCGGCTGGCTGCTCGGGCGGGCGCCCGAAAAGATATCGCTGGCCGAGATCAGCGTCGCCCTTGGCGAGACGCTGCTGCCGTTCAGCACCGAGCCGGAAAGCCCCGGCTGCCTCGTCGAGCAAGCGGTGATCACCGTGCTCGACGATTTTCGCATCGCCGCCGAAAGGCTGCTGGCGGAGAAGCTGAGCCGCATCACGCTGGCCGACCTGACCGCCGATTTCCGCCGCCGTTTTGATCTCATTGGAGTGTCCAGCCATGCAGTATGACCTTGCTATCGTCGGCGGCAGCTTTGCGGGCCTGTCCGCCGCCATCCAGGTGGCGCGGGCAGGACGCAAGGTGCTGGTGATCGACTCCGGCCAGCCGCGCAACCGCTTTGCCGAGCATTCTCACGGCTTCCTCGGACAGGACGGGCGCGCGCCTGGCGCAATCCTCAACGACGCAAGGCAACAGTTGCTGGCCTATCCGACAGCCAGCGTTGTCGACGGGCGCGCGGACAAGGCTGTTGCTGCCGGCAGCAGCGATTTCGAAATCACCACCGATGGCGGCGAGACATTCGCCGCCGCACGGCTGGTGCTGGCCACCGGGGTGCGCGATATCCTGCCTGAGGTTGCCGGGCTTGCCGAACTCTGGGGCAGAAAAGTGCTGCACTGCCCCTATTGCCACGGCTACGAGGTTTCCGGCGGGCCGCTCGGCGTGCTCGCAACCGGTCCGATGTCCCTGCATCAGGCGCAATTGATCGCCGATTGGGGCGATGTCACGCTGTTCGGCAACGGCCTGTTCGAACCCGACACAGAACAGATGCGCGCCCTCGAGAGCCGAAAGGTGCGATTTGAGCCCGCCACCGTTGCCGAGTTACGGGAAGACGGCGCCGGCGGATTGATCGTCCACCTCTACGATAGCCGAAGGGCCGGGGTCAGGGCGATGTTCACCGCGCCGCGCAACACCATGGCCAGCCCGCTGGCCGAACAGCTCGGCTGCGCCTTCACCGAAGGCCTTCTCGGTCCGGTAATCGCCGTCGATGACAGGCAGCAGACGACCGTGCCCGGCGTCTACGCCGCCGGCGACGCGGCACGCTCGATGCACAACATCGCCTTTGCCGTATCGGCTGGCACCTTCGCGGGCGTATGCGCCCATCAGTCGCTGGTCTTCGGCTAGAACCCGGCTTCCTCGCCGGCGATGCTGAGCCGTGCGCCGGCCTGCGCGAGGGCGGCGGCTATGTCGCGCGGCGGCGAGCGGTCGGTGGCGAGTTCGGAAAAGCTGTCGAAGCCGCAGACCTGGACCAGACCAAGGCGGCCGAACTTCGAGTGATCGGTGATGACGAGCGAACGCTGGCCGCGCGACAGCACCATGCGGGCGAACTCGGCCTCTTCCAGATCATAGTCCATGACGCCCATCACCGCATCGATGGCGCCGGTGGAAATGATGGCGTGGCTGACCGAGAAGCGGCTGACGAAGTCGATCGCCGAGGCGCCGAAGGCGGCGCCGGAATCGCTGCGCAGCTCGCCGCCGGCCATGTAGACCTTGTTGCCGTTGATGGTGGCCAGCGTGCGGGCGATGTCCGACGAGTTGGTGACGACCGTCAGGCGCCGGTGGCCGAGCAGTTCACGGGCAAGGAACGAGGTCGTCGTGCCGGTGTCGAGCATGATCGATTCCCCGTCGCGGATGGTGGCGGCGACCATGCGGGCAATGACGCGCTTGGCGTCGGCATTCTCACGCATGCGTCGCTCGAACGGTGCTTCGCCGATCATCGACGGCAGGCCGATGGCGCCATGCATCTTGAGGACGGAGCCGTCACCGGTGAGCGGCTTGACGTCGCGGCGCACGGTCTCGAGCGACACGCCCAGCCGGTCGGCCAGACTGGCGATTGTGACGGTGCCCTCTTCCTGCAGCAGCCGCAGGATCTCGCCATGTCGTTTCGAATGGGTCATTGGGGTCGTTTCCGGTCGCATCGTCGCTTAAATGACCGTTTCTAAGCCAAATCTGCTGGGTATTACAAGAAAACTCGAAAGAATTCGGTCATAAAGGCAGAAAATGCCACAGAATCCCGTTGACATCAGGCATTGCGCGGCGTGACACTGATCTGGTGACAGGCTCGGACTGCCACGGGAGAACGATGGCAGAGCCGTATCCAAACTTGCGTGCCAAAAGGTCTGGAAACTGTCTGGCGCAAGGGCGAGGGAATTTTTCGAATCCGCGGGGGCGGATGCCGGCCTCGAAGAGCCCGGCACATGGGACTCGTCGGTGCGGCGCCGGATACCGATCCTGGATGCCGCGCCGACGAGGTTTTCTCCAAAACGAGCATTCGTCGAAACGGCACGCTCTCTCTGCCGTGCCGCCCGGTCGATGCCGTGTCCGACAAGAGACCAATCGCCAGGTGTCCAACCCATGACCGCCGAAGACCGCATCCGCGCCCTGCCCTGTTGGACCGGCAGCATCGAGATCGCACCGCTGCCCGGAGGCTTGAGCAACGCCAACTATGTCGTCAAGGACGCTGCCGGCAAACATGTCGTGCGCTTCGGCAAGGACTATCCGTTCCACCATGTCTTTCGCGAGCGCGAGGTGATGACGGCGCGGGCGGCGCATGCCGCCGGTTTCGCGCCAGCCGTCCGCCATGCCGAACCGGGCATCCTGGTGACGGAGTTTCTCGGCGCCAAGACCTATCTCGCCGAGGACGTGCGCGCCAATCTCGGCCGCGTCGCGGCCCTGATGCGCGCCTTCCACCGGGAGATGCCCAATCACGTCTCCGGCGCCGGCTTCATGTTCTGGGCGTTCCATGTCATCCGCGACTATGCGCGCACGCTTGAAGAAGGCGGCAGCCGCAAGCGCAGCGACTTGCCGCGCCTGCTGACGCTGGCCGACGAACTGGAGCGCGCGCAGAAACTGCTGCCGATAGTCTTTGGCCACAATGATCTTTTGCCGGCCAATATTCTCGACGACGGCAACAGGCTGTGGCTGATCGACTTCGAATATGCCGGCTTCAACACGGCGATGTTCGACCTCGCCGGCGTCGCCTCCAACGCCGGCATGAGCGACGAGGAATCCTTCGCCTTCCTGACCGCCTATTTCATGAAGGAACCGGATGAGGCGATCCGCCGTTCGCACGCGGCCATGCAATGCGCCTCGCTGCTGCGCGAGGCGATGTGGAGCATGGTGTCCGAGCTCTATCTCGACGCACCCGGCATCGATTACGTCGCCTACACCGAGGAAAACCTGACGCGGCTCGAAGGCGCGCTGGAAAACTACAGAACGAAGTACGGGATACAAAAATCATGACATTGCCGAGCCAGGCCGCCATCGTCGTCATCGGCGGTGGCATCATCGGCTGTTCGACAGCCTATCATCTGGCGCGCGACCACAAGGCCGACGTGGTGCTGCTTGAGCAGGGCAAGTTGACCTCGGGCTCGACCTGGCATGCCGCCGGCCTTGTCGGGCAATTGCGCTCATCGGCCTCGATCACCCGCGTGCTGAAATACTCCGTCGACCTCTACAAGGGACTTGAGGCCGAGACCGGCCTCGCCACCGGCTGGAAGATGACCGGCTGCCTCAGGCTCGCGACCAATGCCGACCGCTGGACCGAGTACAAAAGGCTGGCGACGACGGCGAAAAGCTTCGGCATGGACATGCATTTGCTGTCGCCGGCGGAAGTCAAGGCAATGTGGCCACTGCTGGAGACCGGCGATCTTGTCGGCGCCTCCTGGCTGCCGACCGACGGCCAGGCGAGCCCCTCCGACATCACGCAGTCATTGGCCAAGGGCGCGCGCATGCATGGCGCCAAACTGTTCGAGGATGTCCGTGTCGCCGGCTTCGAGATGAAGGATGGCCGCATCACGGTGGTGAAGACCAGCAAGGGCGACATCGCTTGCGACAAGGTGGTCAACTGCGCCGGCCAATGGGCGCGGCAGGTCGGGGCTATGGCCGGCATCAACGTGCCGCTGCAGCCGGTGAAGCACCAGTACATCATCACCGAGAAGATCGACGGACTGGCGACCGACGCGCCGACCATCCGCGACCCGGACCGGCGCACCTATTTCAAGGAAGAGGTCGGCGGGCTGGTGATGGGCGGCTACGAGCCGAACCCGCAGGCCTGGACGACTGATCTCCCCGGGGGCGACGTACCCAATGATTGGGAGTTCCGGCTGTTCGACGACGACTACGACCATTTCGAGCAGCACATGATGCAAGCGATCGCGCGTGTGCCGGCGCTGGAAACCGTCGGCGTCAAGCAGATGATCAACGGGCCGGAGAGCTTCACGCCGGACGGCAATTTCATCCTCGGCACGGCGCCTGAATGCGCCAACATGTTCGTCGGCGCCGGTTTCAACGCCTTCGGCATCGCCTCGGGTGGCGGCGCCGGCTGGGTGCTGGCGCAGTGGGTGGTCGATGGCGAGGCGCCGCTCGACCTGTGGGTGGTCGACATCAGGCGCTTCTCCAACCTGCACCGCGACCGGCAGTGGGTCCGCGACCGTACGCTGGAGGCCTATGGCAAGCACTATTCGATCGGCTTCCCGCATGAGGAGTATGCCAGCGGGCGACCGCGCATCGTCTCGCCGCTCTACGACAGGCTGAAACAACAGCGCGCGGTGTTCGGCTCGAAGCTCGGCTGGGAGCGGCCGAACTGGTTCGCGCCGGAAGGCGTCGAGCCGCAGGATATCTATTCGATGGGCCGGCAGAACTGGTTCGCGGCGGTCGGCGACGAACACCGCCATGTGCGCGAAAAGGTCGGCATCTTCGATCAATCCTCCTTCGCCAAATACGAACTGAGCGGGCCCGACGCGCTGAAGGCGCTGGACTGGATCTGCGCCAACGACGTCGGCAAGCCGGTCGGCCGGCTGACCTACACGCAGCTTCTCAACACGCGCGGCGGCATCGAGGCCGATCTGACGGTGGCGCGGCTGGCCGAAGAGACATTCTACATCGTCACCGGCACAGGCTTCCGCACGCATGATTCCTCGTGGATCAGCGACCATATCGGCGAAGGACTCAATGCCAGACTTGTCGATGTCACCGAGGACTTCGGCACGCTGTCGCTGATGGGTCCTCGGGCGCGCGACGTGCTTTCGGCGGTGACCGACGCGGACGTGTCGAACGCGGCATTCCCATTCGGCCACGTGCGTGAGATTGCCATCGCCGGCCACACAATTCGGGCGCTGCGCGTTACCTATGTCGGCGAGCTCGGCTGGGAACTGCATGTGCCGATCGCGGCCACCGGCGAAGTCTTCGACGCGCTGATGGCGGCAGGCAAGGAGCATGATATCCGCCCTGTCGGCTACCGGGCACTGGAATCGCTGCGGATGGAAAAGGGCTATCGCGCCTGGGGGTCCGATATCACGCCCAACGACACGCCGCAGGAAGCCGGGCTCGGCTGGGCGGTCAAGCTGCGCAAGAACACGGATTTCATTGGACGGCGCGCGCTCGAGACGGCCAGCAGCACGGCATTGAAGAAGCGCTTTGCCGGCTTCACGGTCGACGATCCCGAGATCGTGCTGCTCGGCCGCGAAACCATCCTGCGCAATGGCGAGCCTGTCGGTTATCTCACCAGCGGCGGTTATGGCTACACGGTGGGCCGGAACATCGGCTACGGCTATGTGCGCAACGCCGACGGGGTGAGCGACGATTTCCTCGCCTCGGGCGACTATGAACTGGTGGTCGCGATGGAACGAACACCGGCCAAGATCCATCTCGAGCCGATGTACGACCCGGCAGCGGAGAGAGTAAAAGCCTAGTTCACCCGCAGGGCCAGACCGCGGCTAGGGACGGTGTCGGCCTCGCCCGGCATCGAGACGTAAGGACGCGTTTCCTCGACGCGGGTGACGAGGCCTCGCGCTTCTAGCTCAGTGATGCGCGCGGCAAAGCCCTGATCCCACAGCGTATTCTTGACCGTCAGCACGATCACTCCGCCCGGCCGGCAGATGCGGATCAGCTCGTCCAGCCCCTCGACTCCGACATGACCCGAGGTGAAGACGCCAGCCGAGATCACTCCGGCATAAGCATCGTCGGCAAAGGGCAGATGACCGCCCAGCGCCAGGCAATGCAGTGCCGAATAGACGTCCTTGCGTGCGGCCTGGGCCAGCATGCCTTCAGAAATGTCGAGCGCCTCGACCTGGGGATAGCCGGCAATATTCAACCATTCGCCGATCAGCCCGGTGCCGGCCCCGGCATCGAGCAGCGGTGCCGCGCCGCGCGGCAGATGGCGGGCCAGCAGTGCGAGGCAGATTGTTGGGTGGCGATAGCCGGCAGCCGACATGTCGGCGTCATAGGTCTCCGACCAGCGGTCATAGAGTGCGGCGACTTCCTCTGGCCGCTTCGCTGCATAGGCAGCGCCAAGCGCGCCCTGATGTTTGCTGTCCGCCACTTTTGTCCTATCCGCCAATCTGTGAACCCTCAATCGGATGATAGCCAAAGCACGAAAATTGTGGAACCGTCGCTGCGACAAATAACAGCGTGGGGGCGCAGGCATGGTGACGGACGAGGCGCGTGCGGCACTGGACGCCATTCCGATGCTGGCTGGCTACACCGGGCCGCTGGAACGGCTCGGTGGCCTCACCAATCTGGTCTTCAAGGCCGGCGAGTTCTGCCTGCGCATTCCCGGCAAAGGCACCGAAGAATACATCAACCGCGCCAACGAAGCGGTAGCAGCGCGCGAAGCGGCAACGGCCGGGGTCAGCCCCGAGGTGCTGCATGTCGACCCCGGCACCGGGGTCATGGTGACGCGTTTCATCGCCGGCGCCGAGACGATGTCGCCGGAAAAATTCAAGGCCCGATCTGGCAGCCCGGCACGGGCCGGCGAGGCCTTCCGCAAGCTGCACAATTCAGGCGCGGTGTTTCCTTTCCGCTTCGAACTGTTTGCGATGATCGACGACTACCTCAAGGTGCTGTCGACCAAGGATGTCGCCCTGCCCGCCGGCTATCACGACGTCGTGCGCGAGGCGGGAAGCGTGCGGTCGGCGCTGGCCGCCCATCCGCTGCCGCTGGTTGCCTGCCACTGTGATCCGCTGTGCGAAAACTTCCTCGACACCGGCGAGCGGATGTGGATCGTCGACTGGGAATATTCGGGCATGAACGATCCGCTCTGGGACCTTGGCGACCTCTCCGTGGAAGGCAAATTCGACACGACGCAGGATGAAGAGATGATGCGCGCCTATTTCGGCGGCGAGGCCAGGCAGGCGGAGCGCGGCCGCATCGTCATCTACAAGGCGATGTGCGACCTATTGTGGACGCTGTGGGGCCTGATCCAGCTCGCCAACAACAATCCGGTCGACGATTTTCGCGCCTATGCCGTCGGGCGGTTCGTCCGCTGCAAGGCACTGATGGAGACGCCAGAGTTTTCACGGCATCTGGCGGCCATACGTCGGGGCTGAGCCTGGACTAATTCACGCCCTTCGGCACGTTCTCCGGCGGCACGGTGGTCTCGACCACTTTCTGGCGGTGGAAGATGAACAGACCGGCCAGGACGACGATGCCCGAGCCGATCAGGATGCGCGGACCGGGAACGTCGCCGAAGAACACCAGTCCGAACACCACCGCCCACAGCAGCAGCGTGTAGTGCAGCGGCGCCAGCGTCGAGGCTGGCGCCAGCTTGAGTGCCCTGGTGATCATCAGATGCGCGCCGCAGGAGACGATGCCGAGCAGCAGCATGGCGCCAAAGTCGAGCGCCGAGGGCGTCTGCCAGGCGCCGATGGTCAGCACACCGCCGACCATCAGCGTGCCGATGGTCTGCCATGTCACCAGATTGGTGTCGCTGGTGCCGCGCAGCCGGCGGTTGAGGATGATGGCGAAGGCGAAGGAGATGCTGCCCACCAGCGCAAAGCCCGATGACAGCGAGAACGCCGCCGAGGAGGGTTTGAGCATGATCAGCACGCCGCAGAAGCCGAGCAGGATCGCCATCCAGCGGCGCCAGCCGACCTTTTCGCCAAGCAAAAGGTGCGAGAGTGCCGCGACGTAGATCGGCCCGGCCATGTAGAAACTCATCACATCAGCAAGCGGCAGATAGACCACCGCGGCATAGAAGAGCGCGGTGTCGAGCGTGGTCATCACAACGCGCAGCAACTGCAGTTCCAGGCGTTCCATGCGAAACAGCTTGGCCGTGCCCTGATGGGCGATCATCGGGCCAAGCACGAAGAAGGCGCCGATTGACCGGATCAGCACCACCTGGCCGACGGAGAAGCTGGCGACCAGCCACTTGCCCATGGCGTCGTTCAGCGCAAACAGGAAGTCGCCGGCCAGCATCAGCAGAATGCCGGCCAAAAGCACGTTCCTGATCACCGAATTCTGTGCCACGGGCTGCGTCATGCCGGTCCCGATTCCTCTTTGTTTTGACGCAATTCCGGACGGAAAACCGTTTCACACTTTTCCTGGAATTGCTGTAGCCGCGTCGTAGACGGAAGCGGCGGCTTTGACGAGGAGAATTCGGGCAATGGGTAAGACCAGCGCCGGGAATCGGCTGTGTCTAGGCGGATATGTGCCGCCGATTCACCATTCCCGGCCTTCCATCGATCGAAAGCCTGGTCTCCTGCTTCGTCCGCTCTGCCACCACCTTGCCCCTGGCGATGACGCACAGGCGCTCGGCGCGCAGGCGCAAGGCCTCGACCGGATTGCCGGCGTCGAGGACGACAAGGCTGGCGCGCTTGCCGGCCGCGAGGCCGAGATGATCAAGGCCCATGATCGCGGCATTGACGTTGGTGACCATGTCGAAGCAGCGCGCCATATCGGCCGGGCTCGACATTTGCGCTACATGCAGGCCCATGAAGGCGACGTCGAGCATGTCGGCGGTGCCCAGCGAATACCAGGGATCGAGCACGCAATCCTGGCCCCAGCCGACGCGAATGCCGAGCGCCAGCATCTCCTTGACCCGGGTCAGGCCGCGGCGCTTCGGGAAGGTGTCGTGGCGGCCTTGCAGCATGATGTTGATCAGCGGATTGGGAATGACTGAGACTCCCGCCTCGGCGATCAGAGGCAGCAGCTTCGAGACATAGTAATTGTCCATCGAATGCATCGAGGTGAGGTGCGAGCCGGCGACCTTGCCGTACAGCCCGAGGCGCTGCGTCTCATAGGCAAGCTGCTCGATGTGACGCGACAGCGGATCATCGGTCTCGTCGCAATGCAGGTCGACCATCAGGCCGCGCCTGGCCGCGATCTCGCACAGCTCCGTTACCGAGCGCGTGCCGTCGGCCATGGTGCGCTCGAAATGCGGGATGCCGCCGACAATATCGACGCCCATGTCCAGCGCGCGGATGGTGTTCTCCCGTGCCGTCGGCGAGCGGTAGAACCCGTCCTGCGGGAAGGCGACCAGTTGCAGATCGATGTAGGGGGCGACCATTTTCTTGACCTCGAGCAGCGCCTCGACCGCCAGCAGGCGGTCATCGCAGACATCGACATGGGTGCGGATGGCGAGCAGGCCCATCGACACCGCCCAGTCGCAATAGGCAAGCGCGCGGTCGCGCACCGCCTCATGCGTCAAAAGCGGCTTCAGTTCGCCCCACAGTGAAATGCCTTCGAGCAGCGTGCCCGACGCGTTGATGCGCGGAATGCCGTAGGAGAGCGTCGCGTCCATGTGGAAATGCGGATCGACGAAGGGCGGCGAGACAAGATTGCCTCGGGCGTCAACCTCGGTCAGCGCGGAACCCTGCAGAATGGGCTCGATCACCGCGATCGTCTCACCGCTGATGCCGATGTCGGCAACCCTGCCATCAGGCAGTGTGCCGCCGCGAACGATAAGGTCGAAATCCATCTGTCGTCATCCCGTCAAAAGAATCATATGATGTGGCCGAAGCTGAAAATCGCATCCTGTCGATGCCGCTTGCAACAGCGGTTTGTCCGCAGCGGCCGCGGATGGTTCCATCCGGCCGCAACTCCCTCTATAAGCCGGCTTCGTTGTCCCGGCTTCAAGGATCCGCCGTTTGTTTCGTTTCTTCCGCTCGACGGAAAACCAGCGCCTCGTTGCGAGGCTGCTCCGGGAATCCTTTTACCAGCACAGGTTTGGCTACGGCGCCGCGATCTTGTCGATGCTTGTGGTGGCCGCCACGACCGGCGCCAGCGCCTGGATCCTCAAAGAGATCACCGACGAGTTCGTGGTCTTCAAGCGGATGGACCGCGTCAATCTGATTGCGGCGGGGGTCGCCACGATCTTCATCCTCAAGGGCCTCGCCAACTTCATCCAGGCCTATTTCATGAGCCGGGTCGGCAACGCCATCGTCGCCGACCGTCAGCGCAAGATCTACGACCGCATCCTGGCGCAAGGCATCGAATTCTACCATTCGACCTCGTCGTCCGACCTGATCACCCGCATGACCAACAATGCGCAGGCGGCGCGCAACGTGCTCGACCTCGTTGTCACGTCCTATGTGCGCGACCTGGTATCGCTGGTTGTCCTGGTAGGGGTCATGGTCTGGCAGCAGCCAGCACTGTCTCTAATCTGCTTCGTGGTCGGCCCCTTGGCTATCTACGGGGTCAACCGCATCCTGAAACGTGTTCGCAAGTTCGCGGCGATGGAGTTTCGCTCGGTCGGCCAGATCGTGCAGGTGATGCAGGAAACGGCAATCGGCGTCCGCGTCGTCAAATCCTTCAACCTCGAAGGCGCAATGCGCAGCCGCATGTACAAGGCCGTGTCGGACGTCGAGAGCCGGGCCAATAACATCGCGACGCTTGAGGCTGCGACAAGCCCGGTGATGGAGACGCTGGCCGGATTGGCGATCGCCGGGGCCATCTTCGTCAGCGGCTTCCTGGTCTTGCAGGGCGGCCAGATGCCGGGAAACATCATGGCCTTCATCGGCGCGCTCCTGTTTGCCTATGAGCCGGCAAAGCGCCTTGCGCGCGTGCGCATCTCACTGGAAAGCGGCATTGTCGGCGTGCGCATGATGTTCGAGCTCGCCGACCAGCCGCTGACTCTGGTCGAGAAGCCGGACGCGAAGCCGCTTCTGGGCGGACCGGGCGAGATCCGGTTCGACGCCGTCGAGTTCGCCTATCAGAATGGGCCGCCGGTGCTGGACAGGTTCGACCTCACCCTTGCGCCCGGCAAGATGACGGCGCTGGTCGGGCCTTCCGGCGGCGGCAAGTCGACGATTCTAAACCTGATCATGCGCATGTACGACCCGAAGAGCGGCAAGGTACTGTTCGATGGTCAGGATATTTCCCATGCGACGCTCGCATCGGTGCGGGAAAAGATTGCCTATGTCAGCCAGGATACGTTCCTGTTTGCCGGCACCATCATGCACAACATCCGGCTTGGGCGCGAGGGCGCGACCGACGAAGAGGTGATCGCCGCTGCCAAGGCGGCCAACGCGCATGACTTCATCAGCGCGCAGGCGAAAGGCTACGAGACGGATGTCGGCGAGAATGGCGGCCTGCTGTCGGGCGGCCAGCGCCAACGGATCTCGATCGCACGCGCCATGCTGCGCAATGCCGAGATCCTGCTGCTGGACGAAGCGACCAGCGCGCTCGACGCCGAATCGGAAGCGCTGTTCCGCGACGCGCTGCAGCAGCTGACGGAAGGCCGCACGACGATCGTCATCGCGCACCGTCTGTCGACCGTGCACCAGGCCGACACGATCGTGGTGCTCGAAGCCGGCAGAGTGGTGGAAAGCGGCCCGCACAGGGCATTGCTCAAGCAGGGCGGGCTTTACCAGAAGCTTTATGAGTATCAGTTGATGCCGTGAGGGTGTTCCGGATGTTGGCGCCATGCGCCCTCATCCGGCCCTTCTGGCAACCTACTCCCCGAGGGGAGAAGAGATCGTCAACGCCGGCGCCTGCCTCTTCTCCCCAGCGGGGAGAAGGCCCGCGTAGCGGCCGGATGAGAAGGCCTGGGCGCGAACCTTACTCCGGGACGAACCTGACCGCGCCCTTGGCCGCGCTGGTGGCCATGGCGGCATAGGCGCGCAAAGCGGTCGTCACCTTGCGCTTGCGCTTTTCCTCGGGCTTCCAGGCCAGGGCGCCCTTTGCCTCCATCGCCGCCCGGCGCGCAGCGAGTTCCGCATCATCGACAGCAAGGCGGATGCTGCGGTTCGGGATGTCGATCTCGATAGTGTCGCCCTCCTGCACCAGCCCGATAAGTCCGCCTTCGGCGGCTTCAGGCGACGCATGGCCGATCGACAGGCCTGACGTGCCGCCGGAGAAGCGGCCGTCGGTGACCAGTGCGCAGGCCTTGCCCAGCCCTTTCGACTTCAGATAGCTGGTCGGATAGAGCATTTCCTGCATGCCGGGGCCGCCGCGCGGCCCCTCATAGCGGATGACGACGACATCGCCGGCCTTGATCTCGTTCGACAGGATCGCCTTGACGCTCGAATCCTGGCTTTCGAACACGCGGGCCGGGCCGGTGAATTTCAGGATCGACTCGTCGACGCCAGCTGTCTTCACAATGCAGCCGTCGAGCGCCAGATTGCCTTTCAGCACGGCAAGGCCGCCATCCTTGGAGAAAGGATGCTCGGCCGAACGGATAACGCCTTTCTCGCGGTCGAGATCGAGCTCGTCCCAGCGACGGTCCTGGCTGAAGGCGACCTGCGTCGGCACCCCGCCAGGGGCGGCGAGGAAGAAATCGCGCACGCTCTGGCTGGTCGAGCGCGAAATATCCCAATGGTCGAGCGCTTCGCCGAGCGTTGAGGTATGGACCGTCGGAAGGTCGCGGTTGATCAGGCCGGCATTGTCGAGCTGGCCGAGGATCGCCATGATGCCGCCGGCGCGGTGGACGTCTTCCATGTGCACGTCGGACTTGGCGGGAGCGACCTTGCACAGCACGGGCACCTTGCGCGACAGCGCGTCGATGTCATCCTGGTCGAAATCGATTTCGCCCTCATGGGCGGCGGCCAGGATGTGTAGCACCGTGTTGGTCGAGCCGCCCATGGCGATGTCGAGTGTCATGGCGTTTTCGAAAGCGCCCTTCGAGGCGATGTTGCGCGGCAGAGCGGTTTCGTCGTCCTGCTCGTAGTAGCGCTGGGCGAGATCGACGATCAGATGGCCGGCCTCGACGAACAGCCGCTTGCGATCGGCATGGGTGGCCAGCGTCGAGCCGTTGCCGGGCAGCGAAAGCCCCAGCGCCTCGGTCAGGCAATTCATCGAATTGGCGGTGAACATGCCCGAGCAGGAGCCGCAGGTCGGACAGGCCGAACGCTCGATGACCTTGACGTCCTCGTCGGAGATCATGTCGTCAGCGGCCGCGACCATGGCGTCGACCAAATCGAGCGCCTGCGTCTTGCCGGCAAGCACCACCTTGCCCGCTTCC
This sequence comes from Mesorhizobium sp. Root102, assembly GCF_001425625.1. Taxonomy (GTDB): domain Bacteria; phylum Pseudomonadota; class Alphaproteobacteria; order Rhizobiales; family Rhizobiaceae; genus Mesorhizobium. Next base: position 55,637 of record NZ_LMCP01000017.1, read on the forward strand.
ATCGGACCGCCGGAAACGAAGACGGTCGGGATGTTGAGGCGCAAGCTGGCCATCAGCATGCCGGGGGTGATCTTGTCGCAATTGGAGATGCAGACCATGGCGTCGGCGCAGTGGGCGTTGACCATGTATTCGACCGAGTCGGCGATCAGCTCGCGCGACGGCAGCGAATAGAGCATGCCGTCATGGCCCATGGCGATGCCGTCATCGACGGCGATGGTGTTGAATTCCTTGGCGACGCCGCCGGCCTTCTCGATCTCGCGCGCGACCAACTGGCCGAGATCCTTGAGATGGACGTGGCCCGGCACGAACTGTGTGAAGGAATTGACCACCGCGATGATCGGCTTGCCGAAATCGCTGTCTTTCATGCCGGTGGCGCGCCAGAGGCCGCGAGCGCCGGCCATGTTGCGGCCATGGGTGGTGGTGCGGGAGCGATAGGCAGGCATGTTTTTTCCTTGGTGGCTGGCCGCAGCCCAGGAATGGCGCGGCAGAGCTGAATTCGGACCGCAGGCGTTATAGACGCGCAAGCCCGGTCTGGCCACAATTTTGCAATGCGCCAGATTTGCCGCAAAAAGTTGGATTTTCCGAAAAAATCGCGCGCCACTGTCGGATTGGGTGCCGCACGGCCGTCCTTGGGCAAACGGCATGGAAATGGCACCATTCCCGGAGCCAGCCGTTTCAACGTAACAGCAACCGAAACAGCCCGAGGAGCACGACATGCAAAAGATCACCACCTGCCTGTGGTTCGATGGACAGGCCGAGGAGGCGATGAACCATTACGTATCCATCTTCAAGAACTCGAAGGTACTGAGCGTGATGCGTTGGCCCAAGGGCCACGCCGATGAAGGCAAAGTGCTGCTGACCTCGTTCGAACTCGACGGCGTGCCGTTCCAGGCGCTCAATGGTGGGCCGAACTTCAAGTTCAACGAGGCGATGTCGCAGTCGATCGACTGCAAGACGCAGGAAGAGGTCGATTATTTCTGGGAGAAGCTCACGGAGGGCGGCGAGCCCGGCGTCTGCAGCTGGCTGAAAGACAAGTTCGGCGTCTCCTGGCAGGTCGTGCCGGAGCAATTGCCGAGGTTGCTTCTGGATCCGGACAGGGCCAAGGCCGGCCGGGTCATGTCGGCGATGATGCAGATGGGCAAGATCGACATTGCCAAGATCGAAGAAGCGGCGAAGGGGTGAGAAGCGATCTTCCCTTCTCCCCTTGTTGTGGGAGAAGGGAAGGCAGCGGCGCTCACGCCGCTCTGTCGCGGACCTGATAGTCCTTGATCGTGGCAAACTTGATCGCCTTCCAGCGTTCCGCTTCGTAATTCAGCGAAAAGGCGTGCTGGGCCAGAAACACCGGGTCGTTGTCGAGGTCGCGGGCGATGTCGCCGCGATGCGCCTCGATGAAGCGCAGCACTTCGGCCTTGTCGTCGGCCGAGATCCAGCGGCAAACTGAAAACCGCGACATCTCGAATTCGACCGGCAGCGTGTATTCGAAGTTCAGCCGCTCCTTCAAGACATCGAGCTGCAGCGCGCCTACGACGCCGACGATGGCCGGTGAACCGTCCTCCGGCGAAAACAGCTGCACGACGCCTTCCTCGGCCATCTGATGCAGTGCCTCCTTGAGTTTTTTCGCCTTCATCGCGTCGCCGAGGCGCACACGACGGAGGATTTCCGGGGCGAAATTCGGCACGCCCCTGAAAAGAATTTCCTCACCCTCGGTCAGCGTATCGCCGATGCGCAGCGTGCCGTGGTTGGGGATGCCGACGACGTCGCCGGCGAAGGCCTCGTCTGCGGTGACGCGGGTGCGGGCAAAGAAGAATTGCGGCGCCGACAACGACATCGGTTTCCCCGTGCGCACCAGCTTGGCCTTCATGCCGCGCTCGAGCTTGCCCGAGCAGACACGGACGAAGGCGATGCGGTCGCGGTGGTTGGGGTCCATGTTGGCCTGGATCTTGAAGACGAACGACGTCATCTTCTCCTCGGTCGCCTCGACCTTGCGGGTATCAGCCTCCTGCGCGCGCGGCGGCGGCCCGTAGGCGCCGAGCGCTTCGATCAGATCGCGGACGCCATAGTTGCGCAGCGCCGAGCCAAAATAGACCGGCGTCAGATGGCCTTCGCGGAAGGCGTCGATGTCGAGCGGACGGCAGGCTTCGCGCGCCAGTTCCAACTCCTCGATGAAGGCCTCGCGCTCGTTTTCCGGCAACAGCCCGGCGACGCGGTTGGAATCGGGACCGTTGACCGGGGTGCGCTCCTTTTCATCGTCGCCCTTGCGCACGGCGTTCAGCGCAAGGTGATAGGTGCCGGAGAACGTCTTGCCGCGGCCGATCGGCCAGGTGATGGGCGCTGTGTCCAGCGCCAGCTTCTGCTCGATCTCGTCGAGAATCTCGAACGGGTCGCGGCTTTCGCGGTCCATCTTGTTGACGAAGGTGATGATCGGAATGTCGCGCAGCCGGCAGACCTCGAACAGTTTCAGCGTGCGCGGCTCGATGCCCTTGGCGGCGTCGATGACCATGACGGCCGAGTCGACCGCCGACAGCGTGCGGTAGGTATCGTCGGCAAAATCCTCGTGGCCGGGCGTGTCGAGCAGGTTGAAGACATTGTTCTCATACTCGAAGGTCATCACCGAAGTGACGACCGAGATGCCGCGCTCGCGCTCGATCTTCATCCAGTCGGATCGCGTCTGGATCTTGTCCTTCTTGGCCTTGACCTCGCCGGCAAGCTGAATGGCGCCGCCGAACAGCAGCAGCTTTTCGGTCAGCGTCGTCTTGCCGGCGTCCGGGTGCGCGATGATCGCGAAGGTGCGGCGGCGCGATACCGCTTGTTCGATGTCTTCTGCCAATTAATGGAATCCTGTCTGTGGCGCGGGCTTCTAGCAGCGCTTTCCCGGCCTGTCGACAGTTTCGGACAGATCGGTGCGACGCGGCCGACGCAAGCGGATGGCTCGCCATTGGGCAAGCGAGCCTTTCTCCTACACACGCGGTCGGCGGCCGTCGGTCCTGCCGAGCCTGGTAACGGACGATATCTCCGAACGCTGGATGCCGACATCGCGTAGCAGATAATCCGGCAAATCGTCCAGCCACGCTCGGTCCCTGCGAACGCGCAGGATGCGCCCGAGGCTGGATCGACCGCGACGATAAATATCCATGGCCGCAGGATAGAAGCGCTCGATTAGGGACGGATCTGCTACCGGATCCAGTCTTGTACGAACAAGCATGGTGACATTTCCTTTTGTTGGATGACGGGAATTGGGAGGGCCATCGCATGACCCTCCCGGGATGCATTGACGCGTCAGGACTGGTCGTGTGCGCAGCTTACATAGGGGTTCCAGTCGGCGAACATGCCTGCTGGATTATGCCGCCAGTGCCAGACGTGAAGCTCGTAATAGGGGTCCACCGGATGGACGCCTACCGTCGTCTTGCGCTGAAGGGTCCGACCGAGGAACTCGGGAATACCCTCGCCCTTCCAATCCTTCTCAAAGACGATGTACTCCATGCCGACCAGTTGCATGGAACCGTCGGTCTCCGGCTCGTAGGTGAGCACATCCGGCTCGCCCAGCACCAGCTTGCCGTCGCCGGCGCGGCCGGGATGGATGAAGTGAACCCCCATCGTGCCGTGCTCGTCATGTGTCGTGCATTCGAAGAGCTGCTGGTAGCCTTCTGCCTTGGCGACCTCGATGTTGATGTACTTGGCCGCCATCTCCCGGGACCGGTTGAGCACCGGATCGGGCGTATCATGGGCATCCGCGGTGCCGCAGGCGAGCGCGGAGGCCCAAATGCCGGCCGACAATGCGGTACCGAGAACAAGATTTGCGAAGAGGTTCACGACCCGTCCCTCCCGTCAGGCGCCGGCGTGAGCCGTCGTTGGATCGAACAGACGCTTCACCTGCGTGATCTTCGTGGCCGGGAAGCCGCTCATTTTGGCATGGCGCTGGATGATCGCCTCGTCCTTGGCGAGATAGACGCAGAACGTCTTGTCGTCGGCGACGAAGGACTCGACCCACTGAATTTCCGGGCCGAGTTCGGCGAGAACGGCGTTCGAGGCCTTGGACGCCTCGCGAAGCTGCTCGCGCTCGAAAGTGCCTACCTTGGGAATTTCCCGCTCGATGATGTACTTTTGCATTTCGTAATCTCCTTGTCTGGGGTTCAAATGCCGCCGGACGGGCGACCATGTCGCTGCCGGTGACATCCCTGGGGTTGCTGCGTTAAAGTGCAACTTGGCTCGCCAGGCAGACGGAGAATGACAGGAGGGGCGGCTGACAGTCCTTACGCCGCTCTTATCTTCTTCTGATCCTTTGCCATTGTCGCTGGAGGGAATTCTGCCGATGGGAGTTTATTGCTTCGGCAATTTCGAGCTGAACGAGAATTCTCGCGGCCTTCGTCTCGCCGATAGGGAGATCGACGTACAACCTCTGGTCTTCGATTTCCTTGCCATCCTTCTGCGTCACAAGGACCGGGCCTTGAGCAAGGATGAGTTGCTCGAAAAGCTGTGGCCGGGTGTCACAGTGACCGAAGCCTCGCTACAGCGTGTTGCGAGCCTTGCCCGCAGTATTTTGCGCCAAGGCGGCATGGAAACGGCACTGCGCAATCTGCCGCGGTTCGGCTACCGGATCTGCCTCGATCCGCCGACAGTTTCCGATCGGAGCTTGAGCCCAGCCGATCCGGCTGACGCGCCTACGAGCCCGGGATCACAGATCCTGCATGCAAGAAAGGCAGCCACGGCCAGGAAATGGCAGGAAGCCGCAACCTTCTTCGTCGCAGCGGATGCCGCCCAGCAGCTTCTCACCGCCGATCTCGAGGAATGGGCGCTGGCGCTGGAATGTATGGGACGACCGGCTGAAGCCATTCCGCCCCTGACGCGTGCGGTCGCGGCATACAACACAGCCGGACAACGTCTGCGGGCGGCTTCTCCGGCCATCACGCTTTCGAGGATCCACCTTGAGAGAGGGGAGCTCGCGGTGGCCAAAGGCTGGCACAAGCGCGCTGCACAGTTGATCGATACGGCCACCGACAGCAGGGAACACGGCCTCTGGTGCTGGATGGGCGCGCGCATCATGGGAGCGGAAGCTGAGCCAGAGCAGGCGCTGGCGCTGGCCGAGCAGGCCTTCGAAGTTGGCAAACATCTCGAAGATCCTGTCGTTGAATCGCTCGGTCTGATCTATCGCGGCTTCTTCAAGCTTTGCCTTGGCGAAACCAAGTCAGGTGAAGAAGACCAGGACTTCGCAGCCGCCCTCGGCCTGTCCAGCGACATCGATCCGATCGTTGGCGGTATCCTCTATTGCAACATTCTTTGGGCCTGCCGGACCTTCGGCGACTGGGCGAGAGCCAACCAGTGGACGCTTGGCTATGAGAGCTGGTGTAAGGGACATGGGCTCGAGGACCTGTCGGGCTCGTGCCGGCTGCACCGGGCCGAGGTGCTGGGTGTCCACGGCACGCTGAAGGAGGCCGAGGCGCTGGTGCGCGCCGCGCTTGACCAGCTCGCCCTCGATGCGCCCTGGGCAACGGGCGATGCATTGCGCGTTCTTGGGGACATTCATCTCGCCGCCGGAGATCTCGCCGAGGCAGAAGTGGCCTATCGAGCGTCCCATGCCGCAGGTTGGGATCCACAGCCCGGGCTTGCGCTGCTGCAACTGGAGCAGGGCCAGGCCGAGGCTGCTTTCGCCGCGCTGGAGCGGTCCCTTGTCGGAAATGGCTGGCCGGCACTTCAGCGCAAGGGCCTCGTTCTCGCCACGCTCGCCAAGGTGGCAGCACGGACGGACCGAATGGGGCGCGCCAAGGAGGTTATCGCCGAACTGGAGGGCCAGCCACAGCGCTGGCCGATGGCATCGATCCGCGCGCTGACGGCCGAAGCCAAGGCCGAACTCTTCACACGCGAAGACCGTTTGGCCGACGCTGCCTCCGAACTGCAAGTCGCGTGCTCGCGCTGGGGCGAGATCGGTTCATCAATCAATGCCGCCGACGTCCGCCTGTCGCTCGCGGCGCTGCTTGTCCGCCTCGGCGATCGCACCGGTGCCGAACTGGAGCTAGGCAGCGCATTGGCGGTTGCAGAGAAGGTCGGTTCGTCACGGCTCTTGCGGCGACACCAAGAGCTGAAGGAACGGCTGGCCGACCTGCCGAAAGAACCGCTGGACCACGCATAATTCTTGCGAAGTGGCTCGCCAGGTCCGCCGCAAGCGCCGAAGCCGGAATAAGCTTCACATTCACTTCACTTGAGATCGGACCGAGGCGATGGCATGACGGGACAATTCCGATCAAAGGCCACAGCATGAGCAGTGCGAAAGAAATCATCATCATCGGGGCCGGCATCATCGGCGCCTCCATCGCCTGGCATCTGACCAAGGCCGGGGCGCGGGTGACGGTCGTTTCCGAAAGCGGCTCAGGTGGCGTCGCGACGCCAAATTCGTTCGCCTGGATCAATGCCAGCTGGGGCAATCCGGAACCGTATTTCAGGCTGCGCGCCCGCGCCATGGCCGAATGGACGCGGCTGGCGCGGGACCTGCCCGGCGTGCCGCTGAGCTGGTGCGGCGGCCTGTGCTGGGATTTGTCGGTGGCCGACATGGAAACCTATGCCACCGAGCATTCCGCCTGGGGCTATGGCATCGAGCGCGTCGATCGCGTCGGTGCTGCGCGCATCGAGCCCAATCTCGTCGAGCTTCCGGATTTTGCCCTGCATGTGGCTGAGGAAGGCGTCGCCGAACCGGTGACTGCCACTCGTGCTCTGCTGGCAGATGCCGAAGGACGCGGCGCTCGCATCATCTCCAGCACGGTCACGGCGCTGGTTCAAACCGACGGCAAGATCACCGGTGTCGACACATCCCATGGCCTGATTGCATCAGACGAGGTGGTGATCGCGGCCGGCGTCGGTTCGCCGGAGATCGCCGCGACGGCCGGGATCAACTTGCCGATCGAAACACCGCCCGGCCTGATCGTCCATTCGCGGCCTCACAGAAAGCTGCTCAACGGGCTGGTGCTGGCCGAGCGACTGCATATGCGCCAGACCGCGGAAGGCCGCATCATCGCCGGCTCGGATTTTGGCGGCGCCGACCCGGGCATGGATGCCGAAGCCACCGCCCACGCGCTGTTTGCCGCCATGAAAGCCATGCTGCGCGACGGCGACGGACTGGAGCTCGATTTCCACACGGTCGGCTACCGGCCGACGCCGATCGACGGCTTTCCGATCATCGGCCGCGCCGAGGGCGTGGACGGTGTCTATGTCGCGGTCATGCATTCCGGCATCACGCTGGCGCCGGCCGTCGGCCTGTTCGCCGCCCGCGAAATCCTCGACGGAGAGCGCGACCCGCTGCTCGCCCCTTATGGATTGTCGCGCTTCGCTCAATAGGCGGGCGGACGGCGAAAGCCACCGGTTAGTGGTTCGATTGCCCTGGCGATGCCGAGCAGCTGCGCTTCCGACCAGCGTTTGCCGACCAGTTGCAGGCCGACCGGCAGGCCGGCGCTGTCCAGTCCGCACGGCATGGAAAGCGCTGGATGGCCGCTGTAGTTGAACACCGCGCCATAGGCCGGCAGCATCCAGTAGCTCTGCTCCTTGCCGTCGACCTCGATCAGTGCCCCCGGCTCGCAATGCGGGAAGGCCGTGGTCATGGCCACCGGGCAGAGCAGCGCATCATGGCTTTCGAAAAACCGGTCCCAGGCGAGAACGGACCTGTCACGGCGGGCGAGTGCCTCGAACCAACGCGAGACCGGTGTCGGTTCCTCCGGGGGCTCCGGCTGGGCGGCCTCCATCATGATGCCGATCAGCGCGCCGCCCTGCTCCAGATCGTCATGCAGATCGAGTTTTGGCAGTTTTGCTTCTTCGATGACGGCGCCGGCGCGTTGCAGCTGCCTTGCGAGACTTTCGACCGCGGCGCTGATGTCGCCGGCCACCGGAAGCCCGGGAAAGGACGGCGCGAAGGCGATGCGCAACGTCCTAGGGTCGAGCTTCGGCATGTCCCCGACCGGCACCGGCGCAAGATCAGTGTCGCGCCCGTCCGGCCCAGCGATGATTTGGTAGATCAGCGATAGATCTTCCACACTGCGCGCCAGCGGCCCAAGACAGGACATCAGCCGCACGCTGCGCGCGGCACCGCCGGGATCTGGAAAGGCGCCGGCCAGCGAGACACGATGCTCTGTCGGCTTCAGGCCGTAGACACCGCAAAAGGCGGCCGGCAGGCGAATCGAAGCCTGCATGTCGCTGCCGACATCGAACGGCGTCATTCCCGAGCAAAGTGCAGCCGCAGCGCCGCCGCTGGAACCGCCAGCCGTGCGCTGGAGGTTCCAGGGATTGCTGGTACGGCCGAACAGCGGATTGTTCGACTGCCAGTCCGAAAGCATGGTCGCGACATTGGTCTTGGCCATCAGCACACCGCCTGCGGCCCTCAACCGGGTGACGACCGGGCTGTCTTGTCTGGCGACATAGTGGGCAAAGGGCGGGAAGCCGACCGTGGTCTTCACGCCAGCCGTTTCATGGGTGTCCTTTAGTGTGAACGGCACGCCGTGCAGCGGCCCGAGCGCGTCGCCGCGCGTCAGCGCCGCGTCGGCCTTCTCGGCTTGGCTGCGAGCCCCTTCCCTGTCGAGCGAAATGACGGCGTTGACCGCCTGGTTGTGCGCATCGATCTGCGCCAGATGAGCATCGAGTGCTTCGACGGCGGAGATCTTGCAGTCACGGATCGCAGCGGCCAGTTCGAAGGTTGAGGAAAAGACGAACTCCATGATCAGGCTCCGGCTTGGCCGCGCTCGCCCTGGTCAAGATGGCGGACAGCGGTGCGACTTCCAGTCGAGTTGAGCATTCGAGGATTGGCTGCGTTTGATCGAAATTGTGCTGCCGATGTCAGTGGTCTACGGTGCCCCCTCCGGCCTGCCGGCCATCTCCCCCACAAGTGGGGAGATCCGCAGCTTCAGCGCCGCGCTCGGTCTTGCAGCGTTGGATGTTGGCGAAAGCCGCGATAATAGCCAATCTCTCCCCGTGTGCGGGAGATGTCTGGCAGGACAGAGGCGGGCGCTGTCCCGCGGCGTTGCCGCAATTTGCGCTTACCCGACCAGCGCCAGCTTCGCCGCAATCGGAGCAAATGGCCGGATGGCCATGCCATCGGCGGTGATCGTGACGAAACTCGACGGCGGGATCGCCTGCCAGTCGCCGCCCTCGCGGTCGAATGGTTCGGAGACGATGCAGCGGCCGCCACCCTTGCGCAGGACAGAAGTGTAGAGCGTCGGCGCATGAGCGTCGGTGGCATAGCGCACCGCATGCAGCGCCTGCCCGTCGGAGAAGGCGGCGGTGAGTTTCAGCGCCGGCTCGAGGCCGGCGCGGCGCGAGGCTTCGAGCACGCGGCTGGTGGCGCGGGAAACGGCGCCTTGTGGATCGGTGGCCAATCCCTCGTCGATCATCAGCAGGAAAAACAGTTCGGAATCGGTGCTGCCTTCGCGCTGGTCGAAGACGGCGTCGGACAGCGAGTTCTCCAGCGCACGGCGGATCTTCTCGAAGCCGCCGATCTGGCCGTTGTGCATGAACGACCAGGCGCTGGAGATGAACGGATGGCAGTTCATGCGACTGGTGGCGCCGCCAGTGGACGCCCGCACATGGGCGAGGAACAGGCCGGATTTGATCTGCCGGCACAGGCTCTTCAGATTGGGATCCGACCAGGCCGGCAGGATATCGCGATAGAGACCCGGCTCCTGGCGATCGCAATACCAGGCAAGGCCAAAACCGTCGCCATTGGTCGGCGACTTCGCTTCCTGGGCGCAATGGCTCTGGGCAATCAGCGAGTTACAGGGCGCGGTGAGGAGGTCTTCGAGAAAGACCGCTTCACCAAGATAGGCCGCCCACCGGCACATCGCTTCTGTCGTCCTCTAGGCGCGATCCATACGAGCCGCAGGCTCCTTGGCCGCGTGTGTGCCTCTGTTGTGCGTCCGCTCGTAGAGTTCGCGAACGATTCGGCTGGCTGTAGTTTCAAACAGAAATGGCAAGAAAGCGTGAACGAGCGCGGCGCCCGCCGCCAGCAACAGCCGCGACGAGAACCAGCCGGCAAAGGCCATATGACTGAGATAGGTTTCGCCGACCTTGGCCGGATGAGAGGTGAAGATCCTTGCGACCGACATGCTGGTCCCCTTCAGCGCTTGAAGTTCCCGATATGAGTATCCTGACATGCTTCGCCGGTTCATCGGTCTCAAAATATCCTTGTAATCGGCCAGGTCATGGGACAAACATCCCACATGGCTCCGCAAATCGACGAAATCGACCGAAAATTACTCACCGAGTTGCAACGCGACGGCACGCTGTCGGTCGACCAGCTGTCGGAACGTGTGGCGCTGTCGCGCAATGCCTGCTGGCGCCGCGTGAAGCGGCTGGAGGAGGATGGCGTCATCACCGGCCGGGTGGCACTGGTCGATGCCGAGAAGCTCGGACTTGGGCTTTCCGTCTTCATCCTGATCCGCACGTCCAACCACGACCCGGAGTGGCTGCAGAAATTCCGGGTGGCGGTGACCGGCTTTCCCGAGATCACCGGTGTCTACCGCATGTCCGGCGACCTCGATTATGTCTTGCGCGCCCGCGTTGCCGACGTGAAGGCCTATGACCGGCTCTACCAGCGGCTGATCGCCAAGGTGGCGCTGTCGGACGTTTCCGCCTCGTTCGTGATGGAGGAGATCAAGGAAACCACGGTCGTTCCGCTGGCCTGGTCATAGTGATGCCTGAAAGAAAGCCGTTGATAGCATTCCGGTCGAGTTGACCGAATCGCCGTTCGCGCCGATAGGATCGATTTTATGCGCGCAGCCCTTCAAACTCCCTCCGTCATCGGTCCGACCGTCGGCTTCGTCAGGTTGCCGCATGGTGAAGGACTTCCCCTTCCTGCCTATGAAAGCACCGGTGCGGCCGGCATGGATTTGCGCGCCGCGGTGCCGGACGACCGGCCGCTGTTGATCCTACCGGGAAAACGCGCTTTGGTGCCGACCGGGCTGATTCTGGAAATTCCCGAAGGCATGGAAGGTCAGGTCCGGCCACGCTCCGGCCTTGCGTTCAAACATGGCCTAACCGTTCTGAACACGCCCGGCACCATCGACAGCGACTATCGCGGCGAAGTGAAGGTGCTGCTGATCAACCTCGGCGACGAGGACTTTGCCGTGACGCGCGGCATGCGCATCGCCCAGATCGTTTTCGCGGCGGTGACGCAAGCGGCGGTGGAAGAGCGCACTTTAGCCGGCGGCACGGCGCGTGGCGCAGGTGGGTTCGGATCGACCGGCACCGCCTGATGTCTGAACTGCCTAAACTTGTCATCTTTGACTGTGACGGTGTCCTGGTCGATACGGAGAACCTGGCCAATCGGCGTCTCGCCGAATGGCTGGCCGCTGCCGGCTATCCGACAAGCTTCGAAAATTGCCGCAAGAATTTTTCCGGCCGCAGCATGGCGTCGGTGCAAAAGGAGATCGAAGAAGAGACCGGCGTCAGGCTTGGCGCCGATTTCGTCGATCGCTGGAATGCCGGCCTGCCGGACCTGTTCGCCCACGGCGTCGAGGCGATCCCCTACGTCCGCGAGTTTGTCGAAGCCGTGCGTTCCGCCGGAATCGCCTATTGCGTCGCCACTTCGGCCCGGGTGTCGAAAATGCACATCACGCTCGGCCAGACCGGGCTGTTGCCGCTGTTCGAGCACGCAATGTTCAGCTCGACCATGGTCGAGCGCGGCAAGCCGTTCCCCGACCTGTTCCTGCATGCGGCCAAGACCATGGGCTTTTCGCCCAGCGAGTGCATCGTCATCGAGGACAGCGTCGCCGGCACGCAGGCCGGCATCGCCGCCAGCATGCGTGTGTTTTCCTATCATGGCGATCCCTATTCCGACCGCGACGGCCTGATCCAGGCCGGCGGCATCCTGTTCGACGACATGCGCGAACTGGCCGGGCTGGTGCCGATTCACTGACCTATCTTCAGCCGCGGCTGTACGCCTCGATTGTCCGTGCTAGCTTGGCGCCGCCAACTCGAGGCCACGCATGAAACCCAGCCTGCTTCGCTTCATCCTCGCCTTGATGCTGCTGCCGTTTTTGTGGGCCGCGGCCGGCGCGCAAGCCGTCAGCTTCCCAGAACTCGGCAGCGCGCTGCCCGGGCGCAAGGATATCACCTATCTCGACCTGGCCAGGATGGTCATTCCCGATCTGACCGCGGACAAGGACGGCTTCTATAGGGGCGGGTTGCCAATCGAGATGCACCATATCGAAGGACCGGACAGCGGCGGCTCGCCGCCCGAGACGTCGGGCTTTTCCAATGCCGCGGTGCTTGCCATCAAGGCCGGCGGCAAGGACCGGCTGACCATGCTGTTCGACCTCGGCGATTCTCCCGACAGCGCCGAAGGCTATGCGGTGCTGGCGCTCTACGACATCACGGCCAAGCCGAAAGTGCTCGACGCCGTCAATGTCGCAGTCGACCGCGGTACCTATTTCCGCGAGCCGGGCAAGCTTTCCGTCGGCGCCAACGACGACATCCTCGTCACCATGAGCGCGCATTTCAATTCGAGCCAGAACTATGTGATCACGCCGCTGATCATGATCCGCGACGACAAGTTCGAACTGATCGACATGATCTATACGTTCGATGAGAACCTCTGCGCCTACAGCCGCAAACAGGACGTGGCTTTGCAGACCGTCGCCGACGGCCAGCCTTATGCCGCCATCAAGGTGACGGTGACCGACTCCACTGTGCTGAACGGCGAAAGCTGCGACGACGAACCACCCAAGCCCGAGTCTCACGCGATTTCCGTCACCTATCGCTGGGACAAGAAGACATCGCGCTACGCCAAGGATTCCGACGCGCTGGACAAATTGGCAGGAGAGAACGCCAAACGCTTCTGAACCAACCGCATTCGTTTGCCCGGCCAAATGGGGCAGGATAAAATCCGCTTAGCCACACAGCACATGATGGGGGAACTACCATGGACAAGGGCAAGATCTTTCGCGACCTGCATGCCTCAACCTTCGTCATGCCCAATCCCTGGGATATCGGCACGACGAAGCTGTTGGGCTCGTTCGGCTTCACCGCGCTGGCGACGACCAGCGCCGGCTTTGCCTTTTCACGCGGCCTGCCGGATGGCGACGTGACCTTTGACCAGATGATCCACCATTGCCGCGAAGTGACGGCGGCGACCAGCCTGCCAGTCTCGGCCGACCTCGAGAAGGGCAAGGGCGACAGCGCCGAGCAGGCCGCCGAAACCATCTTCGCGGCCGAAGCAGCCGGTCTTGCCGGCTGCTCGATCGAAGACCACACCGGCGACCCGGACAAGCCGATCTATGATTTTGCGCACGCCGTCGAGCGCGTTGCGGCAGCCGTGGAGGCGGCGCGCGCGCTCAAACGGGATTTCGTCTTCACCGCACGCGCCGAGAATTTTTTGTGGGGCAAACACGACCTCGACGACACCATCAAGCGGCTGCAGGCCTTCGAGAAGGCCGGTGCCGACGTGCTCTATGCGCCAGGCATTGGCGACGTCGAGATGATCCGCACGCTCTGCTCGGCGGTCAGCAAGCCGGTCAACGTCATGGCGAGGCCCGGCTTCACCATCGCCGACCTTGCCATGGCCGGAGTCAAGCGCATCTCGCTCGGGCCGTGGCTGACCAATTTCGCCTATGGCATGCTGGAAACGGCGGCACGCGAGATCCAGCAGGACGGCACCTTCGGCTTCACCCGCGCCGCCATGCCGTTCGGCAAATTGCAAGCGCTTTTCGCTAAACCCGTCGCGTGACGCTTGCGGTCACTGGCGGCTTGCGCGGGCCGAAATCGCCTTGTGCAGATGCACCATCATGGCGGCGGCGAACAGCGGCGTCACCAGATTGAGCAGCGGCACGGCGAGGAAGGCTGATATGACCAGCCCGGCGAGAAACACCGTGCCGGCATAGTGCCTGCGCAAGGCCCTGGCCTCTTCTTCCCCGCGAAAGCGCATGGCGGCGAATTCGAAGAACTCGCGCCCGAGCAGATAGCCGTTGACGATGAAGAAGGCGGCGATGTTGACGCCCGGCACCAGCAGAAGCAGCAGGGCGACGATGTTGCCAAGAATGACGACGCCGAGAAATCGCATCGACAGCACCAGCGAGCGCAGCGCCGGCATGGCGCGGCCGGATGGATCGCCGGGATAGTCGGTGCGCTCGACCACCTCGGCGATGTCGTCGAGGAACAGGCCGGCTACAACAGCCGTCACCGGCGCAATGAGCAGTGCCATGCCGAAGGCAAGCGCAATGGCAGCGACGATGCCGCCCAGCCACCCGGCCCAGGATGGCATGCCGGGCAACAGCGTCTGTAGCCAAGGCAGCGCCAGCCACTCGACAAGGCTGGTCAGACCGAACCACAAGGCCAGCAGCGCCAGCACGGTCAAGCCCAGCGTCTTGATGAACACGGCACGAAACTGAGGCGAGAGCAGCTCAAGAGCCGCGGTGCGGGCAGCGTCGAAAATCACCGTGCTTCAACCCCAGGTCAACGGACGCCGCCGAAAAGGCGGACGCTTCCGAGATAGGCAGCCGAGGTCGCGAGCACAAGCGCGGACACCTATCGGGCAAGCGCCGCCTTGCGAACCGGGACGGTCATGGCTGCAACCCCGACCACGACAAACGCCATGCCAAGCCACGCCGTCGAACCGAGGCTTTCGCCAAGGAAGACGGCGCCGATGCCGACGCCGATCGGCACGCGCAGATAGGCTTGCGAGGTGGTGCCGACCGAACCAAGCGTATGGATGAGGCGGAAATAGATGACGAAGGCCAGCGCGGTGGAAAACGCCGACAGGCCGAGCAAGGCCAGGATCGACGCCGTCGATGGCGCCAGCGTCCACGGCTGGTCGAACACAAGACTGAGCGGCACGAGAATGACGGCGCCGCACAGCATCGAACCCGCGGCCGGCAGCATCGGATCGAGGCCCTTGAAGCCACGGCCGAAAATGGCCGCACCCGCATAGCAGATTGTTGCCGCGACGATTGCCAACTGCGCCCACAGCTCGTGACCAAGGCCACCCAGCGCCTCGGTGCCGATGATGAGGCAGATGCCGGCAATGCCGGCGCCGACGCCAATCAGTTTGCGCAAAGTAACCGGCTCGTGGCGGGTAATGAGCGCGGTCAAAAGGAAGGTGAAGATCGGCGAGGTCGCGTTCAGGATCGTGGCGAGGCCCGCGTCGACCGAGCGTTCGGCCGCGGCGATCAAGGTGAACGGTATGACGCTGTTGAGGCAGGCCTGGAAGGCGAAGCGGCGCCAGCTTGCCGCGTCGCCCGGCATGGCGAGCCCGCGCCAGCGGATGATGGCGAACAGGATGCCACCGGCGATCAGGGTGCGGGCGGCGATGAAGGTGACCGGCGGGATCGTCTCGACGCCCATCTTGATGAAGGTGTAGGAGGCGCCCCAGAGCACCGCCAGCACGGCGAGCAGCGCCAGGTCGGTCGTCATGTCGTTTTTTGCAGGCTCGTTCTTTGTCGATATGCTCTTTGTAGACATTGGGGGCTGACTCGCCTTCGAAACGGGATCGGCTGGCCCAGATTTGTAGGCGATGCGGCGATGAAATGTTTCGGCCACGGTCGAATTGTCATAGCGCCTCGTTGCCGATGAGCAACGCGCACCCTGAATTGAAAAGACCGCGGCGCCACATGCCTGCTCGATGCGGGGATGGTCATCGCCGCCCCACCGGCGATGACAGAAAATCGGTTGCCAATTTTCGGGGGTCATGCTGTAGACCCGCCCGGGCGCGGCAAGAAGCCGGCTCGGTTTTTGGCGGAGACATTGATGCCGAAATATGACGTGCTTTGCATCGGCAATGCCATTGTCGACATCATCGCCCAGTGCGACGAGGAATTCCTCGAGACCAACGGCATCATCAAAGGCGCGATGAACCTCATCGACACTCGACGCGCCGAACTGCTCTACAGCCGCATGGGCCCGGCGATCGAAGCCTCCGGCGGCAGCGCCGGCAACACGGCGGCCGGCGTCGCCAGCTTCGGCGGCCGTGCCGCCTTCTTCGGCAAGGTCTCCAACGATGCGCTGGGCGAAATCTACGCCCACGACATCCGTGCGCAGGGCGTCGCCTTCGACACCAGGCCGCTCAAGGGCGAGCCGCCGACGGCGCGCTCGATGATCTTCGTCACCCCCGACGGCGAGCGCTCGATGAACACCTACCTCGGCGCCTGCGTCGAGCTCGGACCGGAGGATGTCGAAGCCGACAAGGCTTCCGGCGCCAAGGTCACCTATTTCGAAGGTTATCTGTGGGACCCGCCGCGGGCCAAGGAAGCGATCCGACAGACGGCGAAGCTGGCGCACGCGGCAGGCCGCGAAGTGTCCATGACACTGTCGGATTCGTTCTGCGTCGATCGCTACCGCGACGAGTTCCTCGACCTTATGCGCTCGGGCACGGTCGACATCGTCTTTGCCAACAGCCACGAGATCAAGTCGCTCTACCAGACGTCGTCGTTCGACGATGCGCTGGCGCAGATCCGCAAGGATTGCAGGATCGCCGCCGTGACCCGCTCGGAAAAAGGCTCGGTGATCGTGCGCGGCGACGAGACCGTGGTGATCAAGGCGACCGCCATCAAGGAGCTTGTCGACACGACGGGCGCCGGCGATCTCTATGCCGCCGGGTTCCTGCATGGGTACACGCAAGGCCGCGACCTGCAGACCTGCGGCGACCTTGGCTCACTGGCGGCCGGATTGGTGATCCAGCAGATCGGACCCAGGCCGCGGCACAATTTGCACCGCGAGGCTGAGCAGGCGGGGTTGCTCTAGGGACCGTCAAGCTGCCGATCTCCCCCTCGTGGGCATATGCGCTAAGATAGGTGTTGCAGTGGGGAATCGGTTGTGATTCTACACTGCGATGACTCACGAATCGCTTGTAGATGACGGCTGGGCCGAGAC
>NZ_LMCP01000018.1 GCF_001425625.1 Mesorhizobium sp. Root102
CCAGCCGATCAACTACCCGACGGTGCCGCGCGGCACCGAGCGGCTGCGCATCACGCCGACGCCGTTCCACTCCGATGCACTGATCGCCGAGTTGCAGGATGCGCTGGTCGAGACCTGGGATGCACTCGGCATTCCCTATGGCTCCGCCGGTCGGCCATCCGTCGCCAAGAGCGACCGGATCATTCCCCTGCTGGTGCCTAAGTCAGGCGGCTGAAGCCCGTTTGAAAATCTACTCCGACGCCCATCTGACGTAGGTTTCTGCGCTTCCGGTGCTCATGGACCTGAATTTCCGCTGCGCTTCGGTTCTCGAAACCACGCCTGCTGCTCGCCGGAGCGATTTTCAATTCGGGCTTCGTCAGCGACTCAGACATTCTTCATCCATTTCGCCAGCCGGTGCGCCGCTTCCTCTATCTGGTCGAGCCGGCGGTGGAAGCACAGCCTAAGGAAGGCTTCGCCGCCAGGACCGAAGGCGGTGCCGGGCGCCAGGCCGACATTGGCCTTGTCGACGATGTCGAAGGCGGCAGTGCGTGAATCGGTAATGCCGTCGACGGTGAAGAAAAGATAGAATGCACCTTGCGGCACGGTGAACCGGGCGCGGCCTGTGGCGCCGAGAATGCCGCAGACCAGATCGCGTGCCTTGCGCGCCCGCTCCACTTGTTCGGCAACGAAGGCGTCACCCTCATCAAGGGCGGCGACGGCGCCGCGCTGCATGAACTGGGCGACGCCGGAGTTGGAATACTGGATCAGGTTCTCAAACACCTGCTGCAGGGCGGGGTGGGTCTTGATCCAGCCGACGCGCCAGCCAGTCATCGCCCAGTTCTTGGAAAAACTATTGACGAACAGGATGCGGTCTTCCGCCATGGCGATGTCGAGGAAGGACGGCGCACGGCCATGGCTGTAGTGGAACAGCGAATAGATCTCGTCGGCGATGATCCAGAGGTTCTTCGCACGCGCAAGATCGAGAATCGCCTGCAAGGTCTCGTGATCGGCGGTCCAGCCAGTCGGGTTCGACGGCGTGTTGATAAACAGCGCTTTTGTGCGCGGCGTGATCGCCGCCGCGATCTTCTCGACGTCACAGGACCAGCCATTGCCGGAATGATCGAGCGTGACCGCCACCGGAACGGCTCCCGATATCCCTGCTGCGGCATCGAAATTCGGCCAGGCCGGCGACAGATAGACAACCTCGTCGCCGGCACCGGCGAGCGCGTCGAGCGCCAGTTGGATGGCATGCATGCCGGAACCGGTGACGATGAATTGCTCCTCGGGAAACGTCTTGCCGAAATGCCTGGCATAGTAGCGGGAAAGCGCTTGCCTGAGATCGGGGATGCCCTTCTGCCAGGTGTAGAACGTCTCGCCGCTGGCCAGCGCCTTCGACGCGGCATCGGTGATGAACGAAGGCGTCGGCAAGTCGCCCTCGCCGGCCCAGAGCGGGATCATGCCTTCGCGCAGGCGGCCGTAATTGACGACGGCGACAATGCCGCTTTCGGGCGCGGCGCGGGCTTCGGCGCGCAAGCTGTCGATCAAAGTCATGGGCGGTCCGTTCCGATCTCGGGCATTGATCCGCGCTCCTTACCAGATGCGAAAACAGAAAACCCCGGCCGCGAACGACCGGGGTTTTGGTCCAGAAGAACCTGATCTGTCTATCTCTTGGCGAGCAAGTCGCGAATTTCGGTGAGCAACGCGACGTCGGCGGGCGGCGGAGCGGCTGGTGCAGCCGGCTTCTCGCGTTCAAGCCGCTTGCGCATATTGTTCACCGCCTTGACCATCAGGAAGATGATGAAAGCGAGAATAAGGAAGTTCAACGCGACAGTGATGAAGCTGCCATACGCGAAAACAGCGCCTTGCTTTTTGGCGTCCGCCAGCGAGGTGGCGTTGACGGCCGAGGAGAGCCCCAGGAAATAGTTGTTGAAGTCCAAGCCGCCGAAAATCGCGCCGACGATCGGCATGATGATGTCATTGACAAGGGAATCGACGATCTTGCCGAAGGCCGCGCCGATGATGACGCCGACCGCAAGGTCCATCACATTGCCCTTGGAAATGAATTCCTGGAATTCTTTCAGCATTCGACCCTCCTTGTCATGACCGGCCGAACTGCCGCTTCCGTCCTTGCGGGCAATCGACCTGAGGCAACATAACAGAAACCTGCGGTTGCAACATCGGCAAAAAGGAGAAAGCAACCGGTTTCTCCTTACCTGGCGGCAGTCCCCAAAGTGCGTCACGCTGAAACGGATTCACGCGCCGCGCTTTGGGTCTTTTGTTTTGCGCATGTCGTTGCCCCAAAACCGCTGCGCACTTTTGGGCGACATGCATCAGAAATCGCGGCCTTCATGCGCCCAAAGCCGTGATGGACTCGGAAGCCAAGCTGTGATTGCGTCTGGACAAGCCGGGTTGAAATTCGGCACAGGGAGGATACTGCCGGCGTGCAGGGCTTGTTCATCGTCATCATCGCGATCGCCTATGTGACGCTGCTGTTCGCCATCGCCAGCCTGGGCGACCGCCGCTCGGCTATATCCGAGCCGAGCCGAGGGCGGCCCTTCATCTACGCGCTCAGCCTCGCGATCTATTGCACGTCCTGGACCTTCTTCGGCTCGGTCGGCCTCTCTTCCGAACGCGGCCTCGAATTCCTCGGCATCTATACCGGCCCGGTGCTGGTCTTCGTGTTCGGGTTCCCGCTGCTCAACCGCATCGTGCGGTTGGCCAAGACCGAGAAGATCACCTCGATCGCCGACTTCCTTGGCGCCCGCTACGGCAAGAGCTTCACTGTGGCGGCGATCGCCACGCTCATCGCCACCATTGGCGCGGTGCCCTATATCGCGCTGCAGTTGAAGGCGATCTCCGGTTCGGTCAGCCTGATGGTCGAGCACTATACGGGATCGCCGCCCTCCTTCGATCCCTTCGTCAGCGACATCTCGCTGGTCGTCGCCATGCTGCTGGCGCTGTTTGCGGTGCTGTTCGGCACACGCCACGCCGACGCCACCGAACACCAGGACGGGCTGGTGCTGGCGGTGGCCGTCGAAACCGTGGTCAAGCTTGCCGCCTTCCTGGCCATCGGCCTGATGGTCACCTTCCTGATCTTCGGCGGACCGAGCGACATGTTCGACAATCTCGCCCAGAACGCACAGGTTCGGCAGGCGATGAGCTACAACACCTCGCTCGCCACCTGGCTGGTGCTGACCGGCCTCAGCGGCTTTGCCATCATCATGCTGCCGCGGCAGTTCTACGTCACCATCGTCGAGAACCGTGGCGAGGCCGAACTGCGCACCGCGACATGGGTGTTTCCGCTCTACCTCGTGGCGATCAACCTGTTCGTGCTGCCGATCGCCTTTGCCGGCCTGTCGCTGGTCGGCACCGGAACCAGCAGCGATCTCTACGTGCTGTCGCTGCCCTTGTTCAGCGGTCATGATGTGCTGGCGATGGCGGCTTTCATCGGCGGGCTGTCGGCGGCGACGGCGATGGTGATCGTCGAGAGCGTGGCGCTGTCGATCATGATCTCCAACGACCTCGTCATTCCGCTGTTCGTGCGCCGCCTGCTCAAGACCTCGACATCCGAGAACCAAGACTGGTCGACGCTCATCCTCAATGTGCGGCGAGGAGCGATCTTCATCCTTTTGTTCATCGCCTTCCTCTATTACCGCGAGAGCACCAACAGCGCGCGCCTGTCGTCGATCGGCCTGATGTCGTTCGCCGCCATCGCGCAGTTCGCGCCCGCCCTGATCGGCGGGCTGATCTGGCGCGGCGCCAATGGCCGGGGCGCAGCACTCGGCATGGTCGCCGGCATCCTCGTCTGGGGTTACACGCTGCTGTTTCCATCGCTTGCCGCCCCCGATACCGAAATCATCGTGCACGGGCTGTTTGGCTTCGAGGCATTGCGGCCGCAGGCTCTGTTCGGCACCGCCGCCGAACCGCTGAACCACGGCGTGTTGTGGAGCCTGTCGATCAACGCGGTGTTCTTTGTGCTCGGTTCCCTCTCCCGCGCATCGGTGCCGTTGGAGCGCATCCAGGCGTCGATCTTCGTGCCGCGCGATGCCGGCCCGATGCCCAGCCTGCGCCGCTTCCGAACCGCCATCACCGTCAACGACCTCAAGGACACGATCGGGCGCTATCTCGGCGTCGAGCGCACCGAGCGCTCTTTCCAGTCTTTCGAAAAGACCAACGGCACCTCGCTGCACGGCAACGAGCAGGCGAGCATGGACGTCATCCGCTTTTCCGAGCAATTGCTGGCCAGCGCCGTCGGTTCGTCTTCGGCGCGGTTGATCCTGTCGCTGCTGTTTCGGCGCCATGACCGCGAATCCAGGGATGCCTTCCGCTTGCTCGACGACGCCACCGAGGCGCTGCAGCACAACCGCGACCTGCTGCAGATCGCGCTCGACCAGATGGAGCAAGGCATCACCGTCTTTGATCGCGATTTCCGCCTGATCTGCTGGAACCGCCAGTACCGGGCCCTGTTCGACCTGCCCGACGAGATGGGCCAGGTCGGCGTCTCGCTCGACAGCATCCTGCGCCATCTCTCGGAGCGCGGCGACATTCCGGCGGAGCAGCGCGTGGCCATGCTCAACCGGCTGACCAGCTTCGTCAGCCCATGGCAGATGGAGCTGAAGACCAGCGGACGCATCCTGGAACTGCGGTCCAACCCGATGCCAGACGGCGGCATCGTCGCCACCTATGCCGACATTTCCGGACGCGTCGAGCAGGACCTGGCGCTGAAGCGGGCCAATGAATCGCTGGAGCAGCGCGTCAAGACTCGCACCATCGAGCTGACCCGCGTCAACGAGGAACTGGCGCAGGCGCAGATGCTGGCCGAGGAGGCCAATCTCGGCAAGACGCGGTTCCTCGCCGCCGCCGGCCACGACATCCTGCAGCCGCTGAACGCTGCCAGGCTCTATTGCTCGTCGCTGATCGAGAAAGCCGGCAAGGGGCCTGCCGGCAAGGCGGCGGTCAACATCGAATCCTCGCTGGAATCGGTCGAGACCATTCTCGGCGCCGTGCTCGACATCTCCCGCCTCGACGCCGGCGCGATGAAGCCGGACGATACCGCCTTCAATCTCGACGGACTGCTGCGCCAGATCGGCAACGACTTCCGGCCGCTGGCCGCCGAAAAGAAACTCGAGCTGACGATCATGCCGTCATCGCTGACGGTGACGACCGACCGCAACCTGTTGCGGCGCCTGATCCAGAACCTCGTCTCCAACGCCATCAAATACACGCGCCACGGCCGCGTGCTGGTTGGCGTCAGGCGGCGCGGCGAACTGGCCGAGATCCAGGTGATCGACACCGGCATCGGCATCGCCGGCGACAAGCTGAACACAGTCTTTCACGAATTCACCCGGCTGGACGAAGGTGCGCGCGAGGCCGAGGGCCTCGGTCTCGGCCTCTCCATCGTCGACCGCATCGCCCGGGTGTTGCGCCTGGAGATCCGGATCTTTTCCAATCCGGGCAAGGGCACGCGCTTTTCCGTCATCCTGCCGGTCGCGGCAGTACAGGAGCCGCGGCGCGAGATCGAAACCAAAACTCCGGCCCGCGCGACCGCCTCGCTGGCCGGGCTGCACGTGCTGTGCATCGACAACGACACCCGTATCCTCGAAGGCATGCGGCTCCTGCTCGAAGGCTGGGGCTGCGATGTCGACACCGTGTCCGGCTCAAGGGATCTGGAGAGTGGCGCGATGCATCGCCCGGACATCGTCCTTGCCGACTATCATCTCGACGGCGAAACCGGTCTCGAACTCATCGTCAGGCTGCGCGCGATCCATGGCGACAATCTGCCAGCCGTGCTGGTCACCGCCGACCGCTCCAACGAGGTGCGCACGGCCGCGGGCGGGCTCGAGATCGCGGTGATCAACAAGCCACTCAAACCAGCGGTGCTGCGCTCGATGATGGCCAGGGTCAGGCCGCTGGCATCGGCGGCCGAATAGAGTTCAACCCGCTGCCCGCAACGGGTCGCTGCCGATCTTGGACAGGAGGATCACCGCCTGGGTGCGGCTGTCGACGCCGAGCTTCTGCAGGATGGCGGAGACATGCGCCTTTATGGTGGCCTCGGAGACGCCGAGTTCATAGGCGATCTGCTTGTTGAGCAGGCCCTCGGCCAGCATGCCGAGCACGCGGGTCTGCTGCGGCGTCAACGCCTGCAGGCGCTTGATCAGGTCGGATATTTCGGGATCGCGTTCGACGCCGAGATCGACGCCGACCGGTGCTGCAATGTCGCCGGCAAGCACCGACTGCACGGCGCTGCGGATCTCCTCCATGCTGGCCGATTTGGAGATGAAGCCAGAAGCGCCGAGATCGAGCGCCCGCCTGATGGTCGCCGGATCGTCATGCGCCGACACCACGACCAGCGGCACCGCCGGATGGATGCCACGCAGCGAGATCAGGCCGGAGAGCCCGCTGGCGCCCGGCATCGACAGGTCGAGCAGCACCAGATCGATATCCTCGTTGGCCACGACCAGCGCCTTGGCGCTCTCGAAATCGCCGGCCTCGTGGATGGCGGCGACATTGCCGATGCCGGCGAGCGCTTCGCGTAGCGCACCGCGAAACAGCGGGTGATCGTCGGCGATGACGAAAGAATAGCCGGCCGGCAAATGTCCCTCCCCGAATCCCCCGATGATTTTTGCTCTTTTCGGGATCAGTTGGACGATTATGAGGGGCTGCGCGCTGTTTTCAAGCGGCAAAGCCAGCGCGCCGCGTTTTCCCTACTTTGGGTGCTCAGGTCTTCTGCGAATTGAGCTGGGCGCCGTTGTCCTTGTCCATATCCTTGACGATGCCCATGAAGCCACGCAAGAACCGCTCCATGTAGCTCATCGTCTTGTTGAAATCCTCCTCGCTCGGCAATTTCGATTCAAGGCGGGCGGAGAGCGAATTCTCGAGCTTGGTGACGCGCTCGTCCATTGCCTTCATCGAGGTCTGGAGGCGGTCGACCTCATCCTGGAAAGCGGCGCGTTCGTCGGCCGCCATCTTGCAGACGAGTTGGCCGGAGCGTTCCTCGCAGATCGACATGGCGCCGGTCTGCGTATCCATCCGGACATAGCCGTTATCAGACTTTTCCAGCCGATAGCGGTCGGTTTCTTCCGAATAGGCTGAAGCCGCGACCAGCGAAACGAGCGCGGCGGGGATCAAGATGTGCTGCAGACGCATGTTGTCCTCCATGGCCAAGGCCTGAAATATCGCATGTTTGCGCCGGAAATGGGGAAGACCCTTGGCGTGACCTTTCCCGCGTGGCTGGTTCGGACTATAGCGCAACCATGTCTCAGATTATCTACAAGATAACCCCGCAAGCGCCTTGGCGCGAGGCCGAAACACATGGCCGCTTCACCGGTGCGCCGATTGATGTCGTCGACGGCTTCATCCATTTCTCCACGGAGGCGCAGGTCAGGGAAACCGCGGCAAAGCACTTTGCCGGCCAGACCGGCCTTCTGTTGGTCGCCATCGACGGGACCAGCCTGGGCGCCGCGCTGAAATACGAGGTCTCGCGCGGCGGCGCGCTGTTTCCGCATCTCTATGGCGTGCTGGACCTGAAAGCGGTGCTGTGGGTCCGACCGCTGCCGCTTGGCGCCGATGGGGTGCACCAGTTCCCCGCACTGGAGGGGCAATGAGCGTGCTCGACCGGCTTGGCCAGAAGCTGCTGTTCACATTCGATCCGGAAACCGCCCATGGCATGTCGATCGCGGCGCTGCGATGCGGCCTGCCGGTCGGCGCGCGGAAAACGTTCGACGCACTGCTTAAGGTGACGGTCAGCGGCCTCGAGTTTCCGAACCCGCTCGGCATGGCGGCGGGCTACGACAAGAATGCCGAAGTGCCCGACGCTTTGCTTGGCCTTGGTTTCGGCTTTGCCGAGGTCGGCACGATCACGCCGCTGCCGCAGGCCGGCAATCCGAAGCCGCGCATTTTCCGGCTGACGGCGGATGAAGCGGTGATCAACCGGCTGGGCTTCAACAATGAAGGCCATGCGGCCGCCGAAAAGCGCCTGGCCGCACGCAAGGGGCGCTCCGGCATCATCGGCGTCAATATCGGCGCCAACAAGGACAGCAGCGACCGCATCGGCGACTATGAGCGCGGTGTCGCCCGGTTTGCGCAATACGCCAGCTATCTCACCGTCAATATCTCCTCGCCCAACACGCCGGGCCTGCGCAACATGCAGGCGCGCGAGCAGCTTGGCGAACTTTTGTCGCGTGTCATGGCCGCGCGCGCCACGACAACGGCACAGCCGCCCGTCTTCCTCAAGATCGCGCCGGATCTGGTCGAGGCGGAGCTGGAGGACATCGCCGCCGAGGTCACCGAGAAGCGGATCGAGGGTGTCATCGTCTCCAACACCACCATCTCCCGACCGCCGCTGCGCAGCGGCAGCACCGCGCGCGAGACCGGCGGGCTCTCGGGCAAGCCCTTGTTCGAACGCTCAACCATCGTGCTGGCGAAGATGCGCAAGCTGCTTGGCCCGGACCGCGCCATCATCGGCGTCGGCGGCGTCGACTCCACCGACACGGCACTGGAAAAGATCCGCGCGGGCGCTGATCTCGTCCAGCTCTACACCAGCATGATCTATGCCGGACCGGCACTGCCGGGCCGGATTGTCGCCGGGATGGCACGCTTTGCCGACACGGAACGGCTCAGATCCATTCGCGAGCTGCGCGACAGCCATCTCGATCGATGGGCAATGAGGCCGCTTAGCTGAACGCCGTTTGCATCCGCAGCCGCAGAATGGTGAGCAGGCTGAAGCCTCGCACCAGCAGGAAGACGTGTAGCGCCGCCCACAGACCATTGTTGCCGAAAGCGGGCGCCAAAGTGAGCAGCGCGGCGCTGAAGGCGAGGAACGACAAAAGCATCATGTTGCGCATATCGCGCGACCAAGTGGCGCCGATGAAGACGCCATCCATCTGGAACGCCAGCACACCGCTCAGCGCGGTGAATGCCGCCCACGGCAGGTAGATGTCGGCCACCGAGCGGACCTCCTGCGACGTCGTCACGAGGGCGACCAGACCGGCGCCGCCCAGCAGCAGCACGAGGGTGGCGGCGCCCGCCAGCCCAAAACCCCAGAACAGCGTCAGCCGTATCGCCTGCCGGAACGGTGCGGCGGCACGCGCACCGACGGCACGGCCCGCCAGCTGTTCGGCGGCGGTGGCGAAGCCGTCGAGGAAATAGCCGGCGACGAGAAAGAAATTCATCAGCACGGCGTTGGCGGCCAGCGTCACCGTGCCGAACTGCGCGCCCTGGCGGGTGAACAGCGCGAAGGCGGCGAGCAGCGAGAACGAGCGGATCATGATGTCGCGGTTGAGCGACAGCATGCGCAGGAAGGCGGCCATGTCGAGCAGCCTATGGCGCGGCAAGGACGGGGCCGCCCGGAACCGGCGGATCACGATCGCCAGGCCGAGCAGCATGGCAAGGAATTCGCCGGTGACGGTTGCCCAGGCGACGCCGGCGACGCCCCAGCCAAGCTTTAGGCCAAGCAGAAAGCAGAGCGCGATGTTGATGCCGTTCAGCACCAGCTGCAGCATCAGCCCGAGCCCGCCCTCGCCGCGCCCCAGAACGTAGCCAAGGATGGCGTAGTTGATCAGCGAAAAGGGTGCAGCGAGCAGCCTGATCCTGATGTAGACGCCCATAGCCTCGCTGACGCGCGGTTCGGCGCCCATGAACTTCTGCCCGGCAATGGCGACCAGCGGCGCAAGCGCCGCGAGCACGATGCCGGCGACGACCGCGATCAGCACGGCGCGCCAGAACACCGCCTGTTCCTCCAGGGCGTCGCCGCGCCCGAACGCTTGGGCGACGAGCCCGGTGGTGCCTGAGCGCAGGAAATTGAAGGTGGTGAAGACGACGTCGAAGATCAGTGCCCCCGCCGCCAGGCCGCCGAGCAGGGCGGCATCGCCGAACTGGCCAACGACAGCCGTATCGACCAGGCCGAGCATCGGCGTCGTCAGATAGGCAAGCGTCATCGGCACCGCG
Organism: Mesorhizobium sp. Root102; assembly: GCF_001425625.1. Classification (GTDB taxonomy): domain Bacteria; phylum Pseudomonadota; class Alphaproteobacteria; order Rhizobiales; family Rhizobiaceae; genus Mesorhizobium. The sequence goes on from NZ_LMCP01000018.1 coordinate 9,925, forward strand.
ATGGTGAGCACGGAACGGTTGGTGACGACAAAGGATCTGGCGTCGGCTGGGATTGCACCCTTGTTCAAAGGATTGCTGCCTTGCTGTTTGCGGCTTGATCGAACAGCCGGTGTGCCCCATTTTCCGGCCACCGCGCAATCACTCATCCCGTGACGGCCAACCGAAATCCCCGGTCTGGCGCGAGGCCGTCGGATCCAGTTCATGCCCTTGCAGATCGTCCATCATCCCGACTACGACGCCGGCTTCCCCACCAACCATCGCTTTCCGATGAGCAAATATCCGCTGCTGATGGACGCGTTGCGCGCACGCGGACTTGCCGGGCCCGACACGCTCAACACCGCCGAGCCGGCGCCGGCGTCATGGCTGAGCCTTGCCCATGCGGCGGACTATGTCGACCAGGTCATCAGCTGCTGCGTGCCCGAAAGGATCGAGCGAGAGATCGGTTTTCCGATCGAGCCCCGCGTCTCGCTGCGCGCGCAGTTTGCCACCGGCGGCACGGTGCTGGCGGCGCGGCTTGCCTTGCGCCACGGCATTGCGTGCAACACCGCCGGCGGCAGCCATCATGCCCGGCGCGCGCAAGGTGCGGGCTTCTGCACCTTCAACGATGTCGCCGTCGCCGCGCTGGTCTTGCTCGCGGAAGGCTCGGCACAAAACATCCTGGTCGTCGATCTCGACGTGCATCAGGGCGACGGCACGGCGGATATTCTCGCTGATGATCCGCGCGTGTTCACCTTTTCCATGCATGGCGACCGCAACTACCCCGTGCGCAAGATCGCCTCCGACCTCGATGTCGCGCTGCCCGATGGCACGGTTGACGCCGCTTACATGGAGAGGCTCGCCGCGATCCTGCCGGACCTGTCCGCCCAAGCCCATTGGGACATCGTGTTCTACAATGCCGGCGTCGACGTCCATGCCGAGGACCGGCTTGGCAGGCTCTCACTATCGGATGACGGCCTGCGCACCCGCGACGAAACGGTCATCCGCCACTTTCGCACGCAGGGCATTCCGGTCTGCGGCGTCATCGGCGGTGGTTATTCCACGGACGTGCCCGCGCTTGCCGCGCGCCATGCCATCCTGTTCGAGGTGGCCTCGGGCCACGCCCGATAGCTACTTGCGGTAGTTGGCGATCCTGAGCAGGATGAAAGCCGGCACGACGATGGCCGCGCCCAGCAAGATATAGCCAAGGAAACGGTCGATGGCGTGGAAGCCCAGATTCCACAGGTCAATGAAGAACTTCTGGATGCCGTAGAACACATCCATCGGCGACCAGCCGAAGGCATTCATGACCAGGCCGACGAGGAAAGACACGACCAGCAGTTTCAGGATCACCTTGAGCGGCGAGTCGCCGAGAAAGCGCGTCAGTGCGGACAAGGCCCGTCTCCAGATTGAGGTACCCAGACTCGAGGGCGACGGCCCAGACATACGCACTTGGGTTGCCGGCTTCAAGCCGACAGTTTGCTGGATGCCGAAGGCCTCCACCGAGCGATTGCATGGCGTGGCCACAAGCAGGCCCAAGCGCATAGCGGACCGCGGGCCGACGACCGCGGCCGATCCCGCTGGCTTATCTGTTTTCTAACCAATTGCCGCTATTTCCAATCGAATAGCGGGAGCAAGGCTTTTGGTGGAGACGGAGAAAAACACCGCGCGACGCGCCGTCATGCTGTCGGTGGTCGTCCCATGCTACAATGAGCTGGGCGGGGTGGCCGAACTGCATCGGCGGGTGACGGCCGCATGCCTGGAACAGGGTCCTTCCTACGAGATCGTCCTTGTCATCGATGGCGCGACGGACGGCACGCGCGAGGCCATTTTCCAGCTGGCCGAAAAGGACGACCATATCGTCGCTATCGATCTTGCCCGCAATTACGGCCACCAGATCGCGTTGAGCGCGGGGCTCGAATTCTGTCGCGGCCAGCGCATTCTCATTCTCGATGCCGATCTGCAGGATCCGCCTGAGCTGCTCGGCGCGATGATGACGAAGATGAACGAAGGCTTCGATGTCGTTTACGGCCAGAGGCTGACGCGCGACGGCGAAAGCTGGTTCAAGCTCGCTTCCGCCTCGATGTTCTACCGCTTGCTGCGCCGGCTGGTCGATGTCGACATAGCCCCGAATACCGGTGATTTCCGGCTGATGAGCCGCCGCGCGCTCGACCATCTGAACGAGATGCCCGAACGCTACAGGTTCATTCGCGGCATGGTGAGCTGGATCGGGCTGAAACAGGTGGCTCTCCCCTATGAACGGCACCGGCGCTTTGCCGGCACCACGCACTATCCCCTGAAGAAAATGGTTCTTCTGGCGGTCGATGCGATGACCAGCTTCTCCATCGTACCCTTGCGGTTCGCCTCGCTGCTCGGAATGACGTTCGGGCTTCTGGGGCTGGTCGTGCTCGGCTACACCCTGTTCGAGTGGTCGGTCGGAAACGTGTTGCCCGGCTGGACCAGCCTTGCCGCGATCGTGCTGATCCTCGGCAGCGTCCAGCTTATGGTGCTTGGCATCTTCGGCGAGTATCTCGGGCGCATGTACATGGAGACAAAGCGGCGGCCGCTCTACTTCGTCAACGAGATCGTTTCGCGCAGCCAGGCAACCGGGGACAAGGAACTGCCCGTCCATCGCCTGCAGGAGATGGCAAAGAGGGCCGCGCGTGGTTGAGGCGAAGGTCGACCGGGCGTAGCGGGAACGGCATGGGCAGGATGCGATCGGCTCTTCCGTCTGATTTCTCGCGGATGCTGCGATTTGGTGCCGTCGGGCTCCTCAACACGGCGCTCGGATATACGCTCATTCTGGCAGGGCTGGCGCTGGGCCTCGGCGATATCGCCTCCAACGCGGCGGGCTATGCCGCCGGCCTCACCCTCGGTTTCTTCCTCAACCGCCAATGGACGTTCAGCCGTGCCGGTGGCTTTCGCCCAGGCGCGATCGTGCGATACGCGATCACCTTCCTTATCGCCTACGGTGCCAACCTGGGCGTCGTGGTCACCGCCATGTCTGCCGGCTACATCGAAAACCCGTTTGTCCATCTGGCGGGAAACTGCCTTTACTCGGTCATCTTCTATGTCGGCTCGGCTCGTTTCGTGTTCGTCGGCGGCCCCGATGATCCCGATTCCTTGACCGGAATGAACGCGAAGTGACCTGGAGCCGCGACATGAACCAGACCGAGGCAATCTTGACGGCCACGCTGTCGATCGAGGACGCACAGCGCACCCGGCTGGTCTTCTGCCTGCTCGCGGCCTTGGCGATGGCGGGGGCACTGGCTGCCCAGGCCGGTGCCACCCTGCAGGATCCCGACAGCTGGTGGCAAGTCAAGGTCGGGTTGGATTTCCTGGCAAACCGGACATTTCCGACGGTCGACCCTTATTCCTACACGTTTGCCGGTCAGCCATGGATTGCCAAGGAATGGCTGGGGCAGGTTCTGCTGGCTCTTGCCTACCGGACAGGAGGCTGGAACGGGGTGGTCACTGTGATCATCACCTCGATTTCCCTGACGGTTTTCCTGATGGGGTGGTTTCTCAGCGCATGGCTGAAGCCGATCCTGGCGATTACACTGGCCTTCGCTGCGGTGTTCCTGATTAACCCGATCTTCACGGCGCGTCCGCATGTCTTCACATTCCCGATCATCGTCATCTCGACGGAGATGCTCTTTCGTGCGGCACGGGAAGAACGGGCGCCGCCCTGGTGGCTGCTCCTGCTGGTCGTGTTGTGGGCGAACCTGCACGCCACCTTCACCTTGAGCTTCGTCATCGCGGCGTTCGCCGGTCTCGATCTGCTGGCGCGCACCGGCCTGTCAAAACCCGCCGTCCTGGCGAAATGGGTCGCATTCGGTCTGCTTTGCCCGCTGGTGAGCCTGATCCACCCCTATGGCGTCCAGGCCATCCTGGCGACCCTGACCGTGGCCTACGGCAATGAGGCTGTGCCGCTGATCATGGAATGGAAAGCGTTCAGTCAGCAGGACTACCCCGTCCAGGAAGTTGCGATGCTGCTGGCGCTTTTCGCGCTTCTGGTGTCACGGTTGCGAATTGGCTGGGCCAAGGCGCTGTTCGTCGTCTTCACCTTGCATGTCTATCTCGCCCATCTGCGTTTCATGTATCTGTTCTTCCTGCTGGTCCCCTTGGTGATCGCGGTCGAGGTCGCGCTGCAATACCCCTCACTTTCAGCCATCGCATGGCTGGCGGAAAAGCGCGACGGACCGGAAAAATTCTTCGCCAGGCGGTTCTACGCGATCTGCGGCGCGGCGGTCGTTTTGGTGATCGGCGCGGTCGCCGTGCTCGGCAGCGCCTATCAGGTCGCTCCGAGCCCGAAGACATCGGCCAGCGGGGCGCTGGCGTTCGCCGAAAGCCATCATCTGTCCGGCAATGTGCTGAATTCCTACAATTTCGGCGGCACGCTGATCTTCCACGGGATCAAGACCTATATCGATGGACGGACGGACCAGCTGTTTCTGGGCGGTTTCACAAAAACCGATGACGAGACGGGGCACAGCGACGGCAAACCGCTCCTCGAAGCCCGGCTGAAGAAATACGCAATCGGCTGGGCGCTGCTGTCGGCCGGCGACAGCCGCATCCCCTTCTTCGACCAGTTGGGCTGGAAGCGGGCCTATGCGGACGACTACGCGGTGATCTACCTCCCCGGCGCCTGATCCTGCCTGGCGCAGGCACGGGCGCCGCTTTGACGATTGCCCGAAGCCGGGCCATCATGGTATCGAGGGCTCACGCGGGTATGATGTAATGGTAGCTTGTCAGCTTCCCAAGCTGAACGCGCGGGTTCGATTCCCGCTACCCGCTCCAGCTTAAGGCGCTAGAGACATTTCAGCGCCTGCCTGTTCGTCGAACAAAACCGAGCAGCCTCGCGCAAGCGCTACCGTTGCGAGGGCGTTTGCTACTACGTCATCCGACGAGACGAAATCGCCGGTCAGTACCCGCAATTCTTCCACGCTTTCAGCCATGGACACGAAATTCCCGACCGATCGATCGTGCTTGCAGGCCTCGACCACGTAAAGCAGATCGATGATTTCGAAGCTGCGCATGTTCAGCCTCCAGAAGAAAATCGTCCCTTGCAAGATCATGAACGCATCGGCAGGAAATAATGTTCCCGGCTCGCTTTCGCTAGCCTCTGCCTGGCGGCTCTTTCATGTACTTTGCGCGCCCCGTCGGCTGATTTCACCCTCGCGGCGGAGTCGATCGACGTATCTTGCCAGGCAGACGGCCCTACCCGAGCCAGCCCTCATCCCACTTCCCTCAGAATGAAATCATGCAGCATCTTGGCGGCCGGCGACAACACGCGGTTCTTTACCGTGATCAGGCTGTAGGGCCTGACCTCGATGTCGAATTCGGTCTGGACGACGTCGATGGCGCCGGCCAGCCCGTCGGGATTCTGGATGAATTTCGCCACCTGCACCGAGACCGGCGCAATGGCATCGGACTGCGCGACCATGACCAGCGTCAGGAGCAGCGAGCTGGTGTTGAGGATGCGGTCCGGCAGAGCGATGTTGCGGTTGAGGAAATTGCTCTCCATCGCCTGGCGCAAGGGCGAGCCGCCCGACTGGAAGACCCAGTCATAGGCGGCGGTCTCTTCCAGCCGCACCGCCTTGCCCTTGGTGAGCGGATGCCCCCGTCGCACGATCAGGCAGGCCTTCTCGACGCCGATGACGCGCGACTCGAACAGCCGCGGATTGAGATCGTCGGGGATGCGCGCGATGATGAAATCATGGCGCGTGGCGATCAGCTCGCGCGCCAGCACGTTGGAGGTCTCGACCTGCATGGTGATCTCGATGCGCGGATAGATGCGGCGAATCTCGCGAATTGCCGGCACCGCCAGTTCGATCGCCGGCGCCGTCACCGCACCCAGGAACACCGAACCGCCCTTGCCCGCCTTTAGTTCGGAAATTTCGCGGTCGACCTCGCGCATCTCCAGCAGGATCGAGCGCGCGCGCCTGGCCAGTGCCTTGCCGTAGGGTGTCAACGTGATGCCGCGCGGCAGTCTTTCGCACAGCTTGACCTCCAGCACCGCCTCCATCTCGCTGATCATGCGCGAGGCCGCCGGCTGCGAAATGTTCATCACCTGCGCCGCCGCGCTGACTCGGCCATGGTCGTCGAGCGCGACGATCATGCGCATGTGACGTAGGCTGAGACCGCTGCGCAGCAGAGTTTCGCCATCGCCTGGAATCTCTCTGTAACCATTTGAAACTGCAGTCGGATTCCCGATTGCCGCCATCGCTTTCCCTCTCTTCTGCTCGCGGAGGGGCCGGTATGGGATCAGCCCGTCACGTCGCAACACCATATACCAATTATGATATAGCAACTATCAAAGATCGCATTTGACAGTTATGGCAAAGAACCCCATTTTTCGCGCGTTCCGAGACGCGACGGTCGCTGACGAGAAAAATCGTATCGATTGAAATCAGTGCCTCGGGGCCATGGGAGGATACCGGAGATCGATATGACGGCAGCAGTGCCTTGGCGCTTCTGCACGATTGCGCGGCCCGCGACCCCCGGGGTGCCGCGTCCATCAACCAGGGAGAGTTACATTGAAAATCATCAAGACACTGGCCGCCGTCGCGGCCCTTGGCATCGCTGCCATGACCTACTCGGCGCACGCAGCCGACAAGGGTCTTGTCGGCGTGCTGATGCCGACCAAGACCTCGCAGCGCTGGATCAATGACGGCGACGCCGTCAAGTCCCAGCTCGAGGCTCTCGGCTACACTGTCGACCTGCAATACGCGCAGGACGACATCCCCAACCAGCTCAGCCAGCTGGAAAACGAAATCACGAAGGGCCCGAAGGCGCTGATCATCGCCTCGATCGACGGTACCACTTTGTCGGATGCGCTGCAGAAGGCCGCTGATGCGGGCGTCGTCGTCGTCGCCTATGACCGCCTTATCAAGAAGACCGCCAATGTCGACTACTACACCACTTTCGACAATTTCGGCGTCGGCGTGATCCAGGCGAATTCCCTGGTCAAGGGCCTCAAGGAGCGTTTCCCGAACACCAAGCCGTGGAACGTCGAACTGTTCGGCGGATCGCCGGACGACAACAACGCCTTCTTCTTCTACAACGGTGCGATTTCCGTGCTGCAGCCGCTGATCGACGACGGCTCGATCAAGATCAAGTCGGGCCAGATGGGCATGGACAAGGTCGGCACGCTGCGTTGGCTCGCCGCCACCGCCCAGGCGCGCATGGACAATTTGCTGTCGGCCAACTATTCGGACGGCAGCCGCGTCGATGGCGTGCTGTCGCCCTATGATGGCCTGTCGCGCGGCATCACCGCCTCGCTGCGCGCTGTCGGTTACGGCACGGACGCACAGCCCTGGCCGATCGTGACCGGCCAGGATGCCGAAACCGCCTCGGTCAAGCTGATCATCACGGGCGAGCAGTACTCGACCGTGTTCAAGGACACCCGCGAACTGGCCAAGGCCACTGTCGAGCTCGTCGACAAGGTGCTCTCGGGTGGCAAGCCGGACGGCCTCGATGAAAAGACCTACAACAACGACGTCAAGGTCGTTCCTTCGATCCTCTTGACGCCGCATGAGGTCGACAAGTCGAACTACCAGGCACTGGTCGTCGACTCCGGCTACATCAAGGCCGACGAACTGAAGTAAATTCGGTTACAAAGTCAGGGGTCCTGCGCAACGCAGGGCCCCTTTTCGTTCACCAGCGAGCCCGGTATTGTTACCGACCTCGCCGGCAGTGTTTGCCGACCTCGCAAGGAGCGGTAGTCCCCATGGCCTCGACGATTTTGGAGATGCGCGACATCACCAAGACGTTCCCCGGCGTGAAGGCGCTTTCGAACGTCAACCTCAGCGTCGAGGAAGGTGAGATTCATGCCGTGGTCGGCGAGAACGGCGCCGGCAAGTCGACGCTGATGAAGGTGCTGTCGGGCGTCTATCCCACAGGCACCTATGACGGCCAGATCATCTTTCAGGGCCAGGAATGCCACTTCAAAGGCATCCATGACAGCGAACACAAGGGCATCGTCATCATCCACCAGGAGCTTGCCCTGGTGCCGATGCTGTCGATTGCCGAAAACATCTTCCTCGGCAACGAACACGCGAAATTCGGCATCATCGACTGGGACGCCAACGAGGCGCGCACCAGCGCCCTGTTGAAGAAGGTGGGCCTCAAGGAGGACCCCAAGACGCTGATCACCAATATCGGCGTCGGCAAGCAGCAGCTGGTCGAGATCGCCAAGGCGTTGAGCAAGGAAGTCAAGCTCTTGATCCTCGACGAGCCTACGGCATCGCTCAGCGAAAAGGACAGCCAGGCGCTGCTCGACCTGCTGCTCGAATTCAAGCGGCAAGGCATGACCTCGATCCTGATCTCGCACAAGCTCAACGAGGTGAACCGGGTTGCCGACAAGGTCACCGTGATCCGTGACGGGCGCACTATCGAGACGCTGGCCAAGAAGGACATCTCGGAAGATCGCATCATCACCTCGATGGTCGGCCGTTCGCTCGACGACCGCTATCCGCCGCGCGAGCCTGACATCGGCGAGGTCGTGTTCGAAGTGAAGAACTGGTCGGTCTATCATCCGCTCCATGCCGAGCGACACGTCATCAAGGGCATCGACATCAACGTGCGCAAGGGCGAGGTGGTGGGCATTGCCGGGTTGATGGGCGCCGGCCGCACCGAATTCGCCATGAGCATGTTCGGCCGTTCCTATGGCCGCCGTATCACCGGCGAGGTGCTGCTCAAGGGCAAGCCGATCGATGTTTCCTCGGTGAGCAAGGCGGTCGAACACGGAATCGCCTACGTGACCGAGGATCGCAAGACCTACGGCCTCAACCTCATCGACCATATCAAGCACAACATCACGCTGGCCAATCTCGGCGGCGTCTCGCGCCACAGCGTGATCGACGACATGCGCGAACTCAGCGTGGCCAACGACTATCGCAAGAAGACCAATATCCGCGCTTCCAGCGTCTATCAGATGACCGGCAATCTTTCCGGCGGCAACCAGCAGAAGGTGGTGCTGTCGAAATGGCTGTTCGCGGACCCCGAAGTGCTGATCCTCGACGAGCCGACGCGCGGCATCGATGTCGGCGCCAAGTACGAAATCTACACGATCATCGCCCGGCTTGCCGCCGAAGGTAAGGCGATCGTGGTCATTTCGTCGGAAATGCCAGAACTGCTCGGCATCACCGACCGTATCTATGTCATGAACGAAGGACGCATAGTCGGAGAAATGCCCGCGGCGGACGCAAGCCAGGAAAAAATAATGCGCGCCATCGTTCGGGGAGAAGGAAAAGCAGCATGAGCACGGAAAGCGCCCCCGCCCCGCAAAGCAAAGTCGCCGAAGACGTGCCGCAGCGTCCACGCATCGCCGTCTCGGCGCTGGCGACGAACCTGCGCGAATACGGCCTGATACTGGCGCTGATCGCCATCATGGTGTTCTTCCAGTTCACCACCTCCGGAACGCTGTTCAAGCCAGTGAACCTGAGCAATCTGGTGCAGCAGAACTCGTTCATCATCGTGATGGCGCTGGGCATGTTGCTGGTCATCGTCTCGGGCCATATCGACCTCAGCGTCGGCTCCGTCGCCGGCTTCATCGGCGCACTGGCGGCGATGATGATGGTCATCTGGCCGCTCGGCCCGTTCAGCAATCCGCTGGTGGTGTCGATCATTTGCCTCATCGTGGGCGGCGCGATCGGCGCCGCGCAAGGCTACTGGATCGCCTATCACCGAATACCGAGCTTCATCGTCACGCTGGCCGGCATGCTGATCTTCCGCGGCATCTGCCAGGCGCTGCTGGGCGGCGGTTCCTCGGTGGGCCCACTGCCCGATGGCTTCAAGGCGCTCAGCTCCGGCTTCATCCCGGATGTCATTGGGCCACTGACGCTTATCCCGCCGACGGTTAACGCGGCCGGCAAGACCATCATGGGCAGCGGCCTGACCCTCCACATGACGACGATCGTGCTGGGCCTGATCGCTGTGCTGGCCTACGCCTATTTCGGGCTGAGGACGCGACGCAAACGCGAACGCCATGGCTACGAGGCCGAACCCTTTACCCTGTTCGTCATCAAGACGCTGGTCGGCAGCGCGCTGGCGCTGTTCCTGGTCTACCAGTTCGCCAGTTACAGGGGCCTGCCGGTGGTGCTGCTCGTCATGGGCGTGCTGATTTCGCTGTTCGTCTTCGTCACCAAGCGCATGACTATCGGCCGCCGCATCTATGCAATGGGCGGCAATGCCAAGGCAGCGCAGCTGTCGGGCATCAAGACCGAGCGGCTGACGCTGATGGTGTTCGTCAATATGGGCGTTCTGTCGGCGCTTGGCGGCCTGATCATCGCGGCCCGCCTTGGGCAGGCGGTGCCGGCCGCGGGCCTCGGCAGCGAGCTCGACGTGATCGCTGCCGTCTTCATCGGCGGCGCCTCGGCGATGGGCGGTGTCGGCCAGGTCATCGGCGCGGTGGTCGGCGGCTTCATCATGGGCGTCATGAACAACGGCATGTCGATCATGGGTGTCAATGTCGACTGGCAGCAGGTGGTCAAAGGCCTGGTGCTGCTCGGTGCCGTGATCTTCGACGTGTACAACAAGAACAAGGCTTGAACAGACTTTAGTCGAGGCAAGCAGGAGGCATACGATCGCGGCGCTGCCGGCAAACCCGCCGGCGTAAAGAAGTCCCCTGAGGGACCAGGCCCGCGAGCGCAATCCGAACGGAGAATATCAACCGTGGCATGGACGACGTCCCGGCCGCGCTGAGCAAGGTTTGCTGTTTTGGCAGCCCTGCCAAGGCAAATGAGAGAGGATTTATCATGCTGATCTCCCAGATCCTTGACGACGCCGAGACCATCCGCGTCGTTGCCCGCAACGGCGGCAAGACCCGGATCATAAACGGCGCCCGCAGCGTCTATTCGCTGGCGATGGAGGCTGCCCGCACCGGCGTCGGCCTCGCCGCGCTGATCGAACGCAAGGGGCTCGGCGAAACGGTCGATCTCGAAGCGGCCTACAAGAAAGGGCGGCTGCTGTCGCCGATCAACCATCCCGACCCGGCGCATCTGCACCTGACCGGCACCGGACTGACGCATCTCGGCTCAGCCGCGACACGCGACTCCATGCACAAGAAGCTCAGTGCCGATGGCGAGGAGCAGCTAACCGATTCCATGAAGATGTTCCGCATGGGGCTGGAGGGCGGCAAGCCCGCGAAAGGCCAGATCGGCGTGCAGCCGGAATGGTTCTACAAGGGCAACGGCACGATGGCGGTGGCGCCAGGTGCCGCACTCCTGTCACCGGCTTTCGCCAAGGACGCCGGGGAAGAGCCCGAAGTGGCCGGCATCTATGTCATCGGCGACGACGGCGCGCCCTTCCGCGTCGGCTTCACGCTGTCGAACGAATTCTCGGACCATGTGACCGAGCGCGTGAACTATCTCTTCCTGGCCCATTCCAAGCTGCGCAATGCTTCGTTCGGCCCGGAAATCCTGATCGGCGACCTGCCTTCCGATATCCGTGGCACCTCGCGCATCGTGCGCGACAGCGAGGTGTTGTGGGAAAAGCCGTTCCTGTCCGGCGAAGCGAACATGTCGCACACAATCGCCAATCTTGAGCATCACCACTTCAAATACGCGGCCTTCCGCCAGCCGGGCGACGTGCATGTGCATATGTTCGGTACGGCGACGCTGTCCTTCGCCGACGGCATCAAGACCGAGGCCGGCGACGTGTTCGAGATCGAAGCCGGAGATTTCGGCCTGCCGCTACGCAACCCGCTTGAGATCGAAAAGCCGGTGAAGGTGGAGGTGAAGGCCCTGTGAGCTAGCGCAGAATTGGGACGAGGAATGAACCGGATACGGCTTGGCATTGCATTCATCGGCCTGGTGCTTGCCTTTGCCTGTTTCTCCTCGACGGCCTACAGCGCGGCGCGCTGCAGCCCGGCATCCTATCGCGAAGCCCGGTCGGCAATGACCAGCCAGCTTCTGGCTACCGGTTACTCGAAGACGCAGGTCGGCTTTCTGATGCGCAATGCGAACCGCATGACATCGGAGATGCGCGCCGACAAGCTCAACGAGAAAGCCAAAGCCTGCGGCATCGAGTCTGCACGGGCCTATGTCCTTGAATGCCTCGACAAGCAGTTGTTCCCGTTGAAATACGGCACAAGCGCGTCGCTCGACGACGAGAAACAGACCAAGGGATTTTGGGGCAAAAAGCGCCTGACGGTGCGCGAGCTGCTCTTTATCGGTGAGTTCCACGCCTGCCTCGGCGCCGCGAAGGAATATCTCTTTCGCGGCTGACACCAGCCTCGGCGGCGAGGATTAGCGCGCCGCTCTAAAATGCTTGGAGAGTTTCAGGCCCTGCGCCTGGTAATTGGAGCCGAGATCGGTGCCGTAGAGTGCCTGCGGCCGCTTCAGCATATGCTCGTAAACCAGCCTGCCGACGATCTGGCCATGGTCGAGGATGAACGGCACTTCGTGGCTGCGCACCTCGAGCACCGCCCGGCTGCCGGTGCCACCGGACGCCGAATGGCCGAAGCCCGGATCGAAGAAGCCGGCGTAGTGGACGCGGAATTCGCCGACCAGCGGATCAAAGGGCGTCATCTCGGCGGCATAGAGCGGCGGCACATGCACCGCTTCCTGGCTGACGAGGATGTAGAATTCGTCGGGATCGAGCACCAGCTCGCCGGCGCCGCTCTTGTGGATCGGCTCCCAGAAGTCGACGACCTCCTGTGCCGCGCGCTTGTCGACATCGACGAGGCCGGTGTGATGCTTGCCGCGATAGCCGACCAGGCCGTTCTGATCGCCATTGAGGTCGATCGACAGCGCGATGCCGCCGCCGGAAATGTTCGGCGGCTCGGTGGCGACCAGCATCTCGGCGCGATGCAATTCATACAGCTCGGCTTCCGAGAGCAGCGCATTGCCGGTGCGGAAACGGACCTGCGACAGCCGCGAGCCGGTGCGGACGACGATCGGGAAGGTGCGCGGGCTGACCTCCAGATAGAGCGGACCATGATAGCCGGCGGCGATCTTGTCGAACTCGTGGCCGCGATCGGTCATGACACGGGTGAAGATGTCGAGCCGCCCGGTCGAGCTCTTCGGATTGGCCGAGGCCGAAATGTCTGCCGGCAATGCCAGGCTTTCAAGCAAGGGCACGATGTAGACGCAGCCGGTCTCCAGCACCGCGCCCTCGGCAAGATCGATTTCGTGCAACTGCAGCCGATCGAGTTTTTCCGAAACCTTGTGGTTGGGGCCGGGCAGGAAGGAGGCACGCACCCGCCAGGCCTTGTCGCCGAGCCTGAGATCAAGACTGGCGGGCTGGATCTGGCCGGCATCGAGCGCGCGCGTCGACTTCAGCGCGCCGGACTGGAACAGCGCCGAGATGTCCTGATCGGGAAGAATGCCTGTCTGCCGCAAGGCTCCGCTCCTTAGCCGCTGGTACAAACCTCTTAATGAAGCCGGCAATTGACGCAAGCGTGGCGCGGGTCTAAAGGGTCGTTATCCCGTGGTGATTTGGCCGGTCGGCTTGCAGCCACGTTAAACAAGTCGCTAAAGGACCGTCGGGCCGCAAGGCCGTATGGACCGGTTGCGACTTTCGCGGCCGGTTTTTTTGTGTCTGGAAGAAGAGCGATGAGCACCAATAAGCGCAACTGGAAGCCTCAGACAGCACTCGTGCACAGCGGAACGCTGCGTTCCGGTTTCGGCGAAACGTCTGAAGCGATTTACCTCACCCAGGGCTATGTCTACGAAACGGCGCAGGCCGCCGAAGCCCGTTTCAAGGGTGAGGAGCCGGGCTTCATCTATTCGCGCTACGCCAATCCGACCGTCGATATGTTCGAGAAGCGCATGTGCGCACTCGAAGGTGCGGAAGACGCCCGCGCCACCGCGTCCGGCATGGCCGCGGTGACGGCTGCGCTTCTGTGCAGCGCCAAGGGCGGCGACCATATCGTGGCGGCGCGTGCGCTGTTCGGCTCGTGCCGCTGGGTGGTCGAGACGCTTGCGCCGAGATACGGCATCGAGGCGACGCTGGTCGACGGCACCGACATCGCCAACTGGGAAAAGGCGGTCAAGCCGAACACCAAGCTGTTCTTCCTGGAAAGCCCGACCAACCCAACGCTGGAAGTGGTCGATATCGCCGCCGTCGCTTCGCTTGCCAATTCGATAGGCGCCAGGCTGATCGTCGACAATGTTTTCGCCACGCCCCTGCAGCAGAAGCCCTTGCAACTCGGCGCCCACATCGTCGTCTATTCGGCGACCAAGCATATCGATGGCCAGGGTCGCTGTCTCGGCGGCGTCATCCTGTCGGACAAGAAGTGGATCGATGAGAACCTGCACGACTATTTCCGCCACACTGGTCCCAGCCTGTCGCCCTTCAACGCCTGGACGCTGCTGAAGGGCCTGGAAACGCTGCCGCTGCGGGTGCGCCAGCAGACAGAAAGCGCAGGCCGGATCGCTGACTTCCTGGCCGAGCGGCCGGAAATCGCCCGTGTCATCTATCCCGGGCGGGCCGACCACCCGCAGGCCGATATCGTCAAGAAGCAGATGTCGGGCGGCTCGACGCTGATCTGCCTCGACGTCAAGGGCGGCAAGCAGGCGGCCTTCGCCTTGCAGAACGCGCTCGACATCGTGCTGATATCCAACAATCTCGGCGATGCCAAGAGCCTGATCACCCACCCGGCGACAACGACGCACAAGAATCTGAGTGACGAGGCGCGCGCCGAACTTGGCATTGGGGCGGGCACGCTCAGACTGTCGGTCGGCCTGGAAGACACCGACGATCTGCTAGAGGATATCGCACAGGCGCTGAAGGCCAAATAAGAGGGCTTTCAGGCGCCGGACGGCGTCTCTTCCAGCTCGGCCGCCTTGGTGCCGATGGTCATCGCATTGCCGCGCCAGTCGACGGCGCCGCCGAGCCAGCCGCGCGCCCACATTGCCGGCAGGATCAGGTCGCGCGCCATGATCGCGGCAACCATGCGTGGCGACAGGTACCAGCCCTTGGACCAGGCCAGGGCGCACTCGGGAAGATAGAAGGCGGCCAATACGGCAATTGCGGTTGCCCAGAGGCTGACACCGGCACTTGCCGCCGCAATCAGCGCGAGCACCAGCGGCACCACCGCGCCAGTCAGGATCTCGGGTGCGAAGAACAGCGGGAAGGTGACGCGGCGCAGGCGCGCCCAGCGGGCCTGACGCGACCAGATCTCGTCAAACGTGCGCCGGCCGAGCGGCTGCTCGAAGGGCGCGGCGACGAGATTGACTCGCAGGCCGAGGCCATTGACCAGCTTGGTCGCGGCGGCATCCTCGGCGATCTCGGCCGCCAGCGCGCGGATGCCGCCATTGGCGTCGAGCATCGGCTTGTTCCAGAGCATGCTCTTGCCCTGGGCAAAGCCAAGGCCGAGTGCCTCGCCGGCATATTGCCAGCGCGCCTGCAGCGTGTTGAGGAAAGCGCATTCGACTTCAGCCCAGAAACCGGCCGGCCGCGAGCCTATCGGCGTCGAGCAGACAAGTCCGGTGTCGGGCCGCCATGCAGCCATCAGGTGCTGGACGTAATCCCTCGGCATCAGCACGTTGGAATCGGCCAGGGCAACCCAGTCGTGCCGCGCGGCCTCCCAGCCCTTGACGCAATTGTTGAGTTTCGGATTGGCGCTGATGCGGTCGTCGCCGACCAGAAGCCGGGCCGGCACCTTCGGGAACCGGGCAATTGCCCTGTTTATCAGTTTGACCACCGGGTCGTCGGCATGGGCAACGCAGAAGATCAGCTCGTAGTGCGGCCAGTCGAGCGAGAAGGCACGTTCCAGCGTCTCGCGCGTGAACGGCTCGACGCCACGCGACGGCACGACAATCGACACTGGCCGCGGCTTGCCGGCCGGCGGCGCGATAATGCGGCGCCGTTTCAGACGTGAAGCGGCAAGCACGATGCTGGCGAGATTTGAGAGGATAAGGGCAGTCGAAAGCGCGGCGGCTATGAGAGTGAGTTCCATCGAGATCCGGTCACTCCAGAAAACCGGTCCGCCAGAACAATCTGGCTGGCAGGACGACCGATTTCAACAGTTCGACAGAGCGCCCGAGTCGCGCGGCACTGGTCGGCGCACACCATCATTGTCATGTGTCACTCAAATGACATTCTTTGCCGCCACCTGCCGTTCGATCGGCAATAAGGACGCGCACCGTTGACCAGCCTGCAACGAGCGCCGAGAGTTACCGGATTGTTTTTGGAGCCGCTTATGTACAGCGCCGTCACGCGCAACATCGAAGTGCAGGTCAGGCCGTTCTATCTGGAGGATCGCTCGAATCCCTCAGAGAACCGCTATGTCTGGGGCTATCAGATAACGATCGACAATCAGTCGGACGATTTCGTTCAGCTTTTGTCGCGCTATTGGCACATCACCGACGGCACCGGCCGGGTCGAGGAGGTTCGCGGCGCCGGCGTCGTCGGCGACCAGCCCGAACTCAATCCCGGCGACAGCTACCAGTACACGTCCGGTTGTCCGCTTTCGACACCGTCCGGCATCATGGTCGGGCACTACACGATGCGCAACAAGCGGGGCGAGACGTTCGACATCGCCATCCCCGCCTTCTCACTCGACCTGCCGGGGACGCGGCGGACGGTGAATTAGCGTCCTTCTCCCCGTGAACGGGGAGAAGGGAGACTTTCCTACTGAGCCGCAAATTCCGCTGGGTCGAAGTCATATTGCTTCGAGCAGAATTCGCAGGCGACGTGGATGCCGCCGTCCTCGGTGCTGTCCTTGATCTCCTGCGCGGAAAAACCCTCGAGGATGCCGCGGATCTTGTCCCGGGAACACGAGCACTGGTCGGCGACCGGAACGCCGCCGAAGACGCGAACGCCGTGCTCGTGGAACAGCCTGTAGAGCAGCCGCTCGGCGCCGATCGTCGGGTCGATCAGTTCGGTCGGCTCGATGGTGCCGAGCAGGGCCAGCAACTCCTGCCAGGAATTGTCGGCCGGATCGTCGATCTCCTCGCGCGGATAGCCATCGCCACCCGGCAGGTCCGGCACGCGCATGCGCTCGGGCGACTGCGGCAGGAACTGCGCCAGGATGCCGCCGGCGCGCCACTGCTCGCGGGCGCCACCGGGGCCGGGCGTCAGCAGCTTGGCCACCGACAGCCTGAGATCGGTCGGGATCTGCTCCGACTGACGGAAATAGGTGCGTGCCGCATCTTCCAGCGTCTCGCCATCGAGCTGGACGATACCCTGATAGCGCTGCGTATGAGCGCCTTGGTCAATGGTGAGCGCCAGCACGCCGCTGCCGAGCAGGGTCTGCTGCGATGTTTCGCCTGCCGCGACCAGCGCCTCCAGCCGGTCGGCATCGAAACGCGCATAGGCGCGCAATGCCGAGGGCGTGGAAAAATCCGCGACCAGCATGTCAACAGGCCCGTCGGTGCGAGTCTGCAGGATGAATTTGCCTTCGAACTTCAGCGAGGTGCCGAGCAGCACGGTCAGCACACAGGCTTCCGCCAGTAGGCGGGCGACCGGCTCGGGATAATCGTGGCGGCTGAGGATGGCGTCGAGCATCGGCCCGAGCTGGACGGTGCGGCCGCGCACGTCGAGCGGGCCGACCTCGAACGGCACGACGTGATCGTCGCCGGCGTAGCCGAATTCGCCGAGTTTGGGGTGATGTTCAGTCACTTGATAGGTTTCCAACATGACAAAGCTCCAGAGCGCGGCCAAGCCGCCCTCTCGGGAGCATGCCTCGAAACGCGCTTGATTTGCGTGATGCGGCGCAAATAGGCATCACACCTCCGCAGATCAAGCTCCCAGACACTTCATGCGCCAAGACACCAGGCGAGCACGGCCTTCTGGGCATGGAGCCGGTTCTCGGCCTCGTCGAAGACCACCGAATGCGGTCCGTCGATGACCTCGTCGGTCACCTCCTCGCCGCGGTGCGCCGGCAGGCAGTGCATGAACAGCGCGTCAGGCTTGGCTCTCGCCATCAACTTGGCGTTGACCTGATAGGGCGAGAACACGTTGTGGCCGCGGGCGCGATGCTCCTGGCCCATTGACACCCAGCAATCCGTGACGATGCAGTCGGCCTGGTCGACGGCTTCCTCGGGGGAGCGGGTGAAGTGCAGCTTGCCGCCATGTGCCTGCGACCAGTCGATATGCTTCTGCGCCGGCTCACTGCCCTCGGGCACGGCGACGTTGAGGTTGAAGCGGAACCGGGCCGAGGCCTCGAGCAGCGAATGCAGCACATTGTTGCCGTCGCCGGTCCAGGCGATGGTCTTGCCGGCGACCGGACCGCGATGCTCCTCGAAGGTCATGATATCGGCCATCAGCTGGCAGGGATGGGTGTCGTCGGTCAGTCCGTTGATCACCGGCACGGTGGCGTTCTCGGTCAGTTCCAACAGCCGCTCATGCGAGGTGGTGCGGATCATGATTGCGTCGACATAGCGCGAAAGCACCTTGGCGGTGTCAGCGATGGTCTCGGAACGACCGAGTTGCATCTCGGTGCCGGTCAGCATGATGGTCTCGCCGCCAAGCTGGCGCATGCCGACGTCGAAAGACACGCGCGTGCGCGTCGACGGCTTGTCGAAGATCATTGCCAGCACCTTACCTTCGAGCGGCTTGGTCCGCTCGCCGGCCTTAAGACGGGCCTTTCGCACCACCGCGTCGTCCAGCATGAAGCGCAGGTCGCCTTCGGAAACGGCGGAAAGATCGGTGAAATGGCGAACTGACATCAGCAATGGTTCCGGGATTACTTCGCGGCGGCGGAGGCGATCGCCTCCGCCAGGCCCTTGGCGCCGGCGCGTATGCGCTTGAGCGCTTCGTGGATCTCGGCAT
Organism: Mesorhizobium sp. Root102; assembly: GCF_001425625.1. Lineage (GTDB taxonomy): Bacteria > Pseudomonadota > Alphaproteobacteria > Rhizobiales > Rhizobiaceae > Mesorhizobium. The sequence continues at coordinate 28,624 of NZ_LMCP01000018.1, forward strand.
CGGTGACTGTGAGCGGCGGCAGCAGGCGAATGACGTTGTCGCCAGCCGGCACCGCCAGCAGGTGCTGGTCACGCAGCGCCATGTTCACCTTGGTGTTGGGCATGGCGCATTTGAGGCCGAGCATGAGCCCCGCACCCCTGATGTCCTCGATGACCTCGGGAAACTCGTCGGCAACCGACGCAAGCCCCTGCTTCAGCAGCAGCGCCTTGCGTTGGACATCTTCGAGGAAGCCGTCTTCCAGCACGACATCGAGCACGGCGTTGCCGACAGCCATGGCCAGCGGGTTACCGCCGAATGTGGTGCCATGCACGCCCGCGGTCATGCCAACGGCCGCTTCATCCGTGGCAAGGCAGGCGCCCATCGGGAAGCCGCCACCAATGCCCTTGGCGATCGCCATGATGTCTGGCGTAACCCCTGACCATTCATGCGCGAACAGCTTGCCGGTGCGGCCGATGCCGCACTGGACCTCGTCGAAGATCAACAGCAGGCCGTGCTGCTCGCACAATTGCCTGAGCCGCTTCAGCGATTGCGTCGGCACCGGACGGATACCGCCCTCGCCCTGCACCGGCTCGATCAGGATGGCGGCCGTCTCCGGCGTAATCGCCTTTTCGGCGGCGTCGATGTCGTCGAAACCGACCTGATCGAAACCTTCGACCTTGGGGCCGAAGCCTTCAAGATATTTGTACTGGCCGCCGGCCGCGATGGTTGCCAGCGTGCGGCCATGGAAGGCGCCTTCGAAGGTGATGACGCGGAAGCGCTCGGGGTGTCCGTTGACGAACTGGTAGCGGCGCGCCGTCTTGATTGCGCATTCCAGCGCCTCGGCGCCCGAATTGGTGAAGAACACCTTGTCGGCGAAGGTGGCGTCGACCAGCCGCTCGCCGAGCCGGCTCTGCCCCGGAATCTCATAGAGATTGGAAACATGCCAGAGCTTGGCGGCCTGCTCGGTGAGTGCGGTGACCAAATGCGGATGGCTGTGGCCGAGCGAGTTTACGGCGATGCCGCCGGCAAAATCGAGATATCGCTCGCCCTTGTCGGTAATCAGCCAGGTGCCTTCCCCGCGGTCGAAGGCCAGGGGTGCGCGAGCAAAGGTCTCGTAAAGCGCCGAACCGCTCATTATATGCGTCTCCGGTACCGGAAAATCAAAAAAGCCGCCAAAGCGGCGGCCTTTGCGGCTTATCGTGTTTTTCGGCCATGAAGTCAACGAAAACGTCGCGTAGTGGCGCGCGGCAAGCCCCCTGACAGGACGCCGGCTCATAAGCGACCGGGCAAGTTGGGGAAAACCGAAAAAACCGATTCGTGTTGCACTTGGGACTCTTGTCACCGAGTCAGCGCATAGAGTAGTTGTAGTCGAGAAATAACTAGATTTCGTGCGGCGGACCTAATCACCAGATATATGTGGTGTCTGCCCCGGCAAATATTGCCGGGTCGGGAAGGGATTCCGATTGCCGCACGCTTAGAGGAGCGCGGTCTCATGAACTGGACTGACGAGCGGGTAGAACTTCTCAGGAAACTTTGGTCGGAGGGTCTGAGCGCAAGCCAGATTGCTGCACAGCTTGGAGGGGTCAGCCGCAATGCGGTCATCGGCAAGGTGCACCGGCTGAAACTGTCGGGCCGCGGACGCTCGACCGCCACGCCGGCACGCCAGAAGAAGGCGGCGCAAGGATCGACCGTTCAGAAATCGGTATCGCGCGCCGCAACGGCCACGCGCCATGTCACGACATCGATCGGCGCGACAGCCTTGCAGACGCAGTTCGACGCCGAACCGGTGGCACGCCACTACATCCGCCCGGTCGAGAATGTCGTGTTGCCGATCTCGCGGCACCTGCAACTCGTCGAGCTGACCGAGCGGACCTGCAAATGGCCGAACGGCGATCCGCTGTCCGAGGACTTCCATTTCTGCGGCAACGATGCCGCCGAAACCGGTCCCTACTGCAAATACCACGCTCGCGTGGCGTTCCAGCCGGCATCGGAGCGGCGGCGGAGTCGCTGAGCGAATAGCGAATCGAAACGGCTTGGCGTCTGTGAGGAAGCAAGCCGTTTTTGTGTTCGCTATTCGCTACCTCCCTATTTGCTATTCGCTCTCTTTCACAGCCACCCATTCTTGCGAAAGCGCCAATACAGAAACGCGCAGATCAGCGCGATCGTGGCCAGCACCATCGGGTAGCCGTATTCCATCTTCAGTTCCGGCATGTCGCTGAAGTTCATGCCGTAGATGCCGGCGAATGCCGTCGGCACCGCCAGGATGGCGGCCCATGAGGCAAGCTTCTTGGAGATCGCCGTTTCCTGACTCTGGCCGACCAGAAGGCTGGCTTCGAAAGCGAATGCCAGCACCTCGCGCAGGCTGTCGATCTTCTCCTGCACGGTGCGGATGTGATCGGTGACGTCGCGAAACAGCGGGTGCATGGCCGTATGGATCTGCGGCAGGTCGGCGCTGGTCAGCCGTCGGCAGACTTCGACCAGCGGCAGCGCTGCGTTGCGCAGGCGCAAGAGATCGCGGCGCAGCATATAGAGCCGCTCGATGTCGGGACCGGTCATCGGCTTCAGCAGAACCCTGTCCTCGATCACCTCGACTTCGTCCTCGATCTGCTCGAGCACCGGCATATAATTGTCGACGATGAAATCGAGAATGGCGTAGAGGACGAAATCCTCGCCTTTGGCCAGCGAATGCGGGCAGCTTTCCCAGTGCTGGCGAACGGCGGCATAGGAGGTGGACGGGCCATGCCTGACGCTGACGATGTAGCCGCTGCCGACAAACAAATGGGTCTCGCCAAAGGTGACCCGGCCGTCGATCAGCTGCGCGGTGCGGGCGACGATGAACAGGGCATCGCCATATTGCTCGATCTTCGGCCGCTGGTGCGGGTGCTCGGCATCCTCGATCGCCAGCTCATGCAGGTGAAACTGCGCCTGAACGCGCAGCAACAGGTTGCGGTCGGGCTCAAGCAGGCCAATCCAGACGACATGTCCGGATTTTTTTGCCCATTCGCCGGCTTCCTCGATGGGGATGTCGGCGATGCGGCGCCCGGCCGTGTAGACGCCGCAAGCGATAATGCCGGATGTCGGCGCAGACGCCGGGGTCAGGTTCCGAACATTTTCCATCACAACCTCCCGAAGCAAAATCCACGGACGAGGATAGAGGCAAAGCTCGGAAAGCTTAGCGTAATTCGGGTGACGGTTCGAGAGGCGGCTGTTCACTTCACCGGCAGCGTCTCGGAAAGACCGATCTTGTCGGTCTTGTCGCCCTTGGGTCGCTCGGCCGGCAACTGCTCGCCGGTGACGATGTAGTAGATGGTCTCGGCGATGTTGGTGGCGTGGTCGCCGATGCGCTCGATGTTCTTGGCGCAGAACAGCAGATGCGTGCACGGCGTGATGTTGCGCGGATCTTCCATCATGTAGGTCAGCAATTCGCGAAACAGCGATGTGTACATGGCGTCGATCTGGTCGTCGCGGTCGCGCACGAAGCCGATTTTCTCCACCGAGCGAGACGCGTAGACGTCGAGCACTTCCTTGAGCTGGGTCAGCGCCAGGTTGGCCAGGGCCTCAAGGCCGCGGAACAGGCTCGTCGGCTGGCGTCCGTCGGTGACGGCGACCACTCGCTTGGCAACGTTCTTGCCGAGATCGCCGACCCGTTCGAGGTCGGCGGAAATACGGATCGCGCCGACGATCTCGCGCAAGTCCGTCGCCATCGGCTGGCGCCTGGCGATGATGATGATCGCCTTGTCGTCGATTTCGCGCTGACCCTCATCCAGCACGGCATCATCGCGTATGACCTTCTGGGCGAGGCCAGGGTCGGCGTTGACGAGAGCGGCAACCGCCTGTTCAACCATGCGCTCGGCATGGCCGCCCATGGCCGCGATGCGCTTCGACAGATATTTCAGCTCCTCGTCATAGGCGCTCATAGTATGCACGGACTGCATGATAAAATGCCTTCCCACGGGTGTTTTGACTTTGAGTCGTTCCTCGAATCCCCGCTGATACGCTAGCCGGATGACAGAAAAAAGAAACGGTCAGGTGGAAAACTAGGGCGATTTCAGTGCGTCGGCAAATGAACCGAGAAGGCGGCGCCCTGACCGACCTCGGACTTGATCGAAAGCCTGGCGTTGTGGCGCGTCAGGATATGCTTGACGATCGACAGGCCAAGGCCGGTGCCCTTCTGGGTGCGGCTGGTCTCGACATCGACGCGGTAGAAGCGCTCGGTGATGCGCGGAATGTGCTCCTCGGGAATGCCGGGGCCAAAATCCCGGATGGTCACGTCGATGCCGGGTTCCGAGCCGGCATCGCTGTGCGCGATCGACACCACGACGCGCCCGCCCGACTGCCCGTATTTGCAGGCGTTTTCCAGAAGATTCTCGAACACCTGGAAAAGCTCGTCGCGATCGCCCGGCACATCAAGCGGCCCATCGGCATAGTCCCGCTCGATGACAACGCTGTTTTCCCTGGCGAGCGGTCCAAGCGAATCGATGACGCTGTCGACGGTCTCGCGCAGATCGACCTCGGTTCCCGGCTTCAGATAAGGCTTCATCTCGAGCCGCGACAGCGACAACAAATCATCGATCAGACGCGCCATACGACCGGTCTGGCTCTGCATGATCTGCAGGAACTGATCGCGCGCCGCCGGGTCGTTGCGGGCCGGCCCGCGCAGCGTTTCGATAAAGCCGGCGATGGATGCGAGCGGCGTGCGCAGTTCGTGGCTGGCATTGGCGATGAAGTCGGCGCGCATGCGGTCGATCCTGCGCGCTTCGCTCTGGTCCTTGAACACCAGCACATAGAGATCGGTGGCGTGGCCGACCGAGGAGGCGCTCACCCGGTAAGCCCGTTCGACCGGCAGCTTTTCCGTATAGTCGATGACATCGGAAGCGACGTCGCCCGACAGCACGCCGTCCAGCAGAGCCTGCATTTCCGGCGCCCGGAACTTCAACGACAGCGACATGCCCGGCGCGATCCCGCCGAAGGCGGCGAAAGCGGCGGCATTGGCATGCACGATGATGGCGGTCCGGTCGAAGATGATCAGCGGATCGGCGACGGCGGCCGCAAGATATTCACCGGAGAGCCGCTGCAAGCCGATGGCCTCTATGGCGGCGCCGCTCTCGGCGGATTGGCGCGCGCCGGCCACCGGCAGCATTGCCGCGGCAAACAGCAAGAGCAGCGCCGCGAGGACGACATAGGCTGAAATCGCGGCCAGGGCATAAACAACGACGACCGCGACTATGCCGGCCGCAAGCAGCCAGTGGCTGTTCCACAGCCGTGTGGCTATGGTTTGCGCGATGCCTCTCTGCTCTGCGTCCAGGTCAGTCATTCGCTCGCTGGTCCGCACCCCATGCCTTCGCACCCGGCCGCACGGTGACGGAAACTTCCGCTGGACCGGTTGCCGCATGCCCCCGAAAATCGGGAATCGATTTTCGCAAAGGATCATGCGCAAATCAAAAGTGCTACAGCGTCCTTTGCGCGTCCAAACGGACGCGCGGGCTGTAGTGGCTCCCAATAGCATGAGTCCGGAAGCTGGAAAGGGTTCGTCTTGATGAAAAAAGCTAAGGAAAGTTCTGCCGCGCCGACTTCGGGGCCGCTGAAGATCAGGATCGATGGCAAGGAGCGGGAGTTCGACATCGAAAACCCCGTGCTTCCCGACTGGGTCGAGGACAACAAGTTGACCGCCGGCGGCTATCCCTACGACAAGAAGATGAGAAGCAACGAGTATGACGAGACGCTCGAAAAATTGCAGATCGAGCTGGTCAAGGCGCAGGCCTGGCTGCAGTCGACCGGCAAACGGGTGATGGCGCTGTTCGAGGGCCGCGACGCTGCCGGCAAGGGCGGCACGATCTTCGTGGTGCGCCAGTACCTCAACCCGCGCACGGCGCGCAACGTGGCGCTGACCAAGCCGACCCCGACCGAGCAGGGGCAATGGTACTACCAGCGCTATGCCGACCATTTCCCGACATCCGGAGAATTCGTCACCTTCGATCGATCCTGGTACAACCGCGCCGGCGTCGAGCCGGTGATGGGTTTCTGCACGCCCCAACAGCACGAGCAGTTTCTTGAGGAGACGCCGCATTTCGAACGGATGATCTCCAACGAGGGCATCCACTTCTTCAAATTCTGGCTGAACATCGGCCGGGAAACGCAGCTCGAGCGCTTTCACGACCGCCGCTACAGCCCGCTGAAGAGCTGGAAGTTCTCGCCGATCGACGTTGCCGGCATTACCAAGTGGGACGATTACACCGAGGTGCGCGACACCATGTTCGAGCGCACTCACAAGGAGTTCGCGCCGTGGATCATCGTGCGGGCCAATGACAAGCGACGCGCGCGGCTGGCGGTCATGCAGCGCATCCTGTTGTCGCTGCCCTATGACGGGCGCGATCTCGACGTGATCGGCAAGGAGGACAAGAAGATCATCGGCGAAGGGCCGTCATTCCTCGGCAAGCAGGATTGACGCTTCCGCGCCGCGCGGCCAAGGGCCGCGCGGCGATGCTTTTCCTCGCGACTTCTAAGCCGCCAGCCGGGCTATGCGCTGCAATCGCCGCAGCGTGGTGTCGTCCTGCAGCGCCTGCTGGAAAAGAGAAATCTCCTGGTCGATGCGATCACAGAGCGCCTGGGTGTTCCCCTTGAGCAGGCCGCGCGTCTGCAGCAAGGCGGCGACCGGCTTCTTGGCAAGCTGTCTCGCCCGGCCGAGCGCCGCTTCCTCGACACTGCCGCCCGGCACGATCTCGGCGACGAGGCCGAGCGCCCTGGCGTCCTCGGCACGAAGCGTGTCGCCGAGGCAGAAGAAGCGGAAAGCACCGGCATAGCCGAGCTTCTGCGGTGCCAGGATGCTGGTCGCCGCATCCGGCACCAGGCCGAAATCGACGAACGGCACCCGGAAGGTGCTTTCATCGGACGCGATCACCATGTCGCAATGGAACAGGATGGTGCAGCCGACGCCGACGGCGTCGCCGTCGACGCAGGCAAGGATGGGCTTGGGAAATGTCGCCAGCGTGCGGAACAGGTCGGTGACGGCGGCGATCAGTTTCTGGTGCTTGGTGGCGTCGAGGAATTCGGAGAAGTCGCCGCCCAGGCAGAAACAGCCTGCCAGGCCGCGCAGCACGACGACGCGCACCTCCTCATTGTCGGCGGCTTCATGGAAGGTCTTCGCCAGGCTTTCATAGGCTCTCCTGTCCAGCACCGGCCGGCCGTCATTCGACGACACGGTGACGACCAGCGTGTGATTGCGGAGTTCGGGTTGCGGGTGTGTGCTCATGACCGTCTCCGACCTCATGACGCTCGCCTTTGGCCAAGCATGTCGGGATATCCCCTGGCCAGCACGGGAGCAAAATGATTGCGGCGCGACCGCACCACGTCGAGGGTGTGTTCGTTGAAGGTGAGCAGGGTTGCGACCACCTGCTGGTTGCCGTAGGTGCGCTGATAGCCCAGCGGGGTCGCCAGGAAGTGCAGTTGCAAGGCGCGCAGCACCCACATTGGCTCGAACTCTATGATCACCTTGTCGACGCCGCGTTTCAGCCCCCACTCGACGAATCCCGCGATCAGTTCGGTGCCGACGGTAGAGACGCCACGACGCCCATCACGAAAACCGGGAGCCACCGCATAGCGGGTCAATTCCCAGATGTTTGGGCCCGATGGCGGCGTTCCTTCGGAAAGGTCGGTCAAGACCTCGGTCAGCAGATGAGGCCGCGTGGTCGGCAACATCCTTTGATAGCCCGCGACTTCGTCCCCTCTGATGACGATCTGATGGATGGCCTCGTCATGATCGAACTGGTCGCGTTCGAGCCCGTCGGACCGCCTGAGATCCTCCCATCCCATCTCCTCGACGAATATCCTGTAGCGCAGCCGATGGACGGCCTCCCAAAGGTCGGGACGTTCCATCAATTCCTGGGTTGTAAGGGAAAAAAGCATTCCGCCGTCTCCTGTGTTCAGAGGAAGATACGGCCGTGCTTTGATGAGAAAATTGCGTGATCGCGCAGGCAAGGATTTCTAGGTCGGCACGGCCGACCTAACTAATGTAGCCGCGCCGTATCGCTTCCGCGACGGCTTGCACCCGGTTGACGGCACCGAGTTTGCTTTTGGCGTTAAGAAGATGTTTCTCCGAGGTGTGTTCGGAGATGCCGAGGATTTGCGAAATCTCCCATTCGGACTTGCCCACGGCGGCCCATTGCAGGCATTCGCGTTCGCGCGGCGTCAGCACGATATGATCGATGATCTTGCTCGCCATGGTGTGGAGTTGCATGGCGCGGCCAACCGCATAGGTCGACACCAACGACACCTGGCCGAACTCGGCAGCGGACAATTCCACGGCCTCGCCGCCCAGCGACACCATGACGATCTGGCCGTCGAGCGTGATCAACGGGAAGGCCAGCCCATCACGCAGTTTGAAGGCGCCAGCATCGCCCATCACTTCGCCGCTGCTCTTGTCTATGCGGATGCTCTGCGATGCCTCGCGCCACTGGAAGGGCGCCTGCAGCTGTTTCATGTGGCTGACGACCGGGTCATGATCGACATAGTTGCGCGCGACATAGCGCTCCAGCCACTCGCCAGGCCAATCGCAGAGAAGCACATGCTGCTTTTGCTGGCCGGCCGGCGTGCCTGGCTGCGGTACGGTTCCCGCCATCAATGCGGTGAGACCGAAATCCGACGTTATGCCCAACAGCTGTTCGCAGACCGCCGCCGCCGTTGCGGCGTGCTGCAGTTGGTCTATGAATTCCAGCGTGCGATCGAACTGACTCATCGCAACATCAACCCCATGTTGCCTCATGCATTGCGGTCAATGATGCGTGCCCGATTTACACTTCGCCACCGACCATGGATTGCAAACCGCATTCATATTCTATCTTGATTCTGTGGCTCCGACCTTGATCCCCTCACCAAGGCGGCCAAAGCTGATTTGCAAACCGGCTGAATCATATCCTGAAATCGGCGTGTTGAAATCAAAAACCATTGTGCCTGTACCATTTTCGTACCAAAACCGGTGCGAGCACGACTGTGGCGGAGTTTTATCTTGGCGTTCCGGTGGAGGTCCTTCGCCCTTGCGATGCTGATCGGGTTGCTGTCGGTCGCCGATGGCGCGCGCGCCGCGGCGCCTCAGGTTCCGGTTCTGTGGGATGCCAAGGAGCGGCTGCCCAAGCCAGACCTTTCGGCGCTGCCCCGGCTGAGATTCCTGACCGCGACAGATTTCCCACCCTTCAATTTCCTCGACGGCTCGGGAAAGCTGTCCGGCTTCCACATCGATCTGGCACGCGCCATCTGCGCCGAGCTTGGCATCGTCGAAAAATGCCAGATCCAGGCCTTGCCCTGGAGCGAGCTGGAAGGCGCATTGCAGAAAGGCGAGGGCGAGGCGATCATCGCCGGCATCGCCGCAACGCCGGAATCGCGCGCGACCTATGCCTTCTCGCGCTCCTATCTGCAGTTTCCGGCACGCTTTATCATGCCGAAGAGCAAGGCCCTGACCGAACCCGTCTTTGACAAATTGCACGGCAAGCGTGTCGGCGTCATATTGGGCTCAGCGCATGAGCGCATGCTGCGCGACTATTTCAACACCGTGCAGGTCGTCACTTTCGACAGACCGGAAGACCTTTACAACGATCTCAAGGCCGGCAAGGTCGACGCGGCCTTCGGCGACGGCATGCGCCTGGCCTTCTGGCTGGGCGGCTCGGATGCGGCGGGCTGCTGCCGCTTTGCCGGCGGGCCCTATCTGGCGCCCGAATATCTGGGCACTGGCATGGCCATCGCCACCAAAGCGGACAATCCGGCGCTGGCCGCCGCGTTCGACTACGCGCTGCAGGAGATTTCGATGAAAGGCACGTTCGCCGAATTCTATCTGCGCTATTTCCCGGTCAGTTTTTTCTAGGGGCTGCTGATATTCAGGTGAGCGTGCGCAGCCGCGCCTTGGCCGCGCGGCCGATGGCAGCGACCGTCAGCGTGTCGAGATCAAGCTGACGCCGAATTAGCTGCAGCACCCGCACTTCTTCCATGCGCATTTCGAGATCGACGGCGGCAACCTCGAAGGCTGCGGCATAGGCGGTGTCGCGCAACCGCTCGGGCAAGGCCTCGGCGACCTCAGCCAGCACGCCTTCCAGTCCGTCCTTTTCGTGCAGGCGCTTCTGGCAGGCCTGGGCGACGCCGACCAGTCTGTCATGGTTGAAGTCCTCGAACACCGGCCAGGAGCGGACGACCTCGCCGATCCGCGCCAGTTCGACGTCGGTCATGTCGCGATCGGAGGCCGAGGTGATGACCATCAGGTAGATCAGCGCTTCATGCGGTGTCGGCAATTTTTTCTCCTTGAACCGAACCTCGAAGGTAGGAACGCTAAATCCGCGCCGCAAGGAAAAAGCGCCGCATGCGTTGACGCTCCGGCGATGCACGCCTAGAGACCGGTTGAAAACCTCTGCTCCGGCCCGCCTTCGAATGGGCCGGCGAATGATTTGGAAAACAGTGACATGGCGGGATCAAACATCATCGATCTCAATCCCGAGCTGCTGGCGGCCGCGGCCGAGAGCAAGGCATGGCCGTTCGAGGAAGCCAAAAAGATCATCGAGCGCTACAAAGGCACCGACTTTCCGCAAACAGTCCTGTTCGAGACCGGCTACGGACCGTCCGGCCTGCCGCATATCGGCACGTTCGGCGAGGTGGCGCGCACGTCGATGGTGCGCCATGCCTTCCGCGTCCTGACGCAGGACAAGGTTGCCACCAAGCTGCTGTGCTTTTCCGACGACATGGACGGCATGCGCAAGATACCCGACAGCGTGCCGGATCGCGCCGCACTCGAGCCGCATTTGCACAAGCCGCTGTCGTCGGTCCCCGATCCGTTCGGCGACGACTATGCCAGCTTCGCCGATCACAACAACGCGATGCTGTGCCGGTTCCTCGACACGTTCGGCTTCGACTACGAGTTCGCCAGCGCGACGCAATACTACAAGTCGGGCCGTTTCGACGCGATGCTGCTGCGCGCCGCCGCACGCTATGACCAGATCATGGCGGTGATGCTGCCTACGCTCGGCCCCGAGCGGCAGGCGACCTATAGCCCGTTCCTGCCGATTTCGCCGAAGAGCGGCCGCGTGCTTTACGTGCCGATGAAGCACGTCGACGCCAAGGCCGGCACCATCACCTTCGACGACGAGGGAACCGAGACCACGCTTTCGATCACCAGCGGCCGCGTGAAGCTGCAGTGGAAGCCGGATTTCGGCATGCGCTGGGCAGCCCTTGGCGTCGATTTCGAAATGTTCGGCAAGGATCATCAGACCAATGCGGTGGTCTACGACCGCATCTGCAACATTCTGGGCGGACGGGCGCCGGAGCATTTCGTCTACGAACTGTTCCTCGACGAGAACGGCCAGAAGATCTCGAAGTCGAAGGGCAACGGGCTGACCATCGACGAGTGGCTGACCTATGCGCCGACCGAAAGCCTCGGGCTCTACATGTACCAGCGGCCGCGGCAGGCCAAGAAGCTGTATTTCGACGTCATCCCGCGGGCTGTGGACGAATACTATACCTTCCTCGCCGCCTATCCCCGGCAGGATTGGAAGGAGCGGCTAGGCAATCCGGTCTGGCATATGCATGACGGCAACCCGCCCGCCATCGACATGCCGGTGCCGTTCTCGCTGCTGCTCAATCTGGTCAGCGCTTCCAACGCGCAGAACAAGGATGTGCTGTGGGGCTTCATCTCACGCCACACGCAAGGCGTGACGCCAAGGACGCATCCCGAGCTCGACCAGCTGGTCGGCCATGCGATCCGCTATTTCGACGATTTCGTGAAGCCGACGAAAACCTTCCGCCCGGCCGACGAGGTCGAGCGCGAGGCGCTGCAAGCCCTCGACACGGCGCTTGGCGCGCTGCCGGCGGACGCCAATGGCGAAGCGATCCAAAACGCTTCGCTCAACGTCGCGCGCAGGATCGAACGCTACCAGGATCATTCCAAGCAGAGCCCGGAAGGCGGCCCCGGCGTCTCGGGTGCCTTCTTCCAGATGATCTATCAGGTGCTGATCGGCCAGGAGCGCGGCCCGCGCTTCGGATCGTTCGCCGCGCTCTATGGCATTGCCGAGACGCGGGCGCTCATTGAGCGGGCGCTGGCTGGTCAGCTGGTTTGACCACCCCGCCGGACTCTTCCAGAATCGAACTCGGCGCCTGAGGCGCCGGGCTTGGTGCGGCCAGCATCGCCGGCATGCCGGACAGATCAGGCGCCGACCCGAAAATGCCCTTCTTCGCCGTACGTGCCTTGTCGCCGGCCTCGACATAGGGCCCGCCCTTGGCGGCGCGCGCCCAGCCGTTGTCGACCAGCCATTGGCCGACATCCTGATTGCCGATCCGGCATTCGGCGGCGATCAGGTCGCGGCCGCCCTCGGGCGGCACGGTGCAGACCACCGCGCGGCCGCGCAGGAAGGCGCGGAACGCCGTCCGCGCCCGGACACCGCATGGCCAGGTTTTGCCGTCCTCGCTGCAGGTCTCGTCCTGCCTGACGATGTCGATGCCGGAAACCGCGACCGAGTAGCCCTTCGCTTCGATCAGGCCGGCGGCCGGCGCAACCGGCTGGAACAGCTTTGTGCCGTTCCAGTCGTCAGGCATTTTCGGCTTGGGCGGCACGGCCAGCGCAAGCCTGCTCAACGGCTCGCGCGGCTCGACCCGTTCAAGCCCCTCGGCGGACAGTTCCGGTGGCGCGACGATTTCGGGATCGATCGCCCTCGAATGCAGCGCCGGCTTTGGCGGCTGTGGAGCTGCTATGGCCGATGTCGCCGGCTCTGCGGGCACCGTCTCGGCGCCTTCCTGCGCGATCGTATCGGCGCCCGGATCGAGCTGATCCACCGTGACGACGCTGTCGCTTCCTTTCAGCGTGCGACCGCCAGCGACGACCATGGCCGCCATCACCGGGACCATCAGGACCGCCAGCGCATGATGAAGGAGCCGCACCGACCGGACCTACTGGCTTGCCCAGACAATCCGCGCCACCCATTCGACGTCGCGCATGGGAATGTCGCGGTCGGGATGATCGGGATTGAGCGAGACCAGTGCAATCGACTTGACGGTCTGGCGCTCAAGCACCTTGGCCATCACCTCGCCGGCGGTGGTCTTGACGACGACGCGATCGCCCTTGCGGGTGATGGCGCCCGGTTCGACAATGAGGACGTCGCCATTGCGGTAGAGCGGCAGCATGGAATCGCCCTGCACCTGCAGCGCATAGGAACTCTCGGTCGATTGCGCCGGCAGTTCGACCAGATCCCAGCCCTGCCCGGCCGGAAAGCCGGCATCGTCGAAGAAGCCGCCGGCGCCGGCCTGGGCAAAGCCGAGCAACGGCACGGAGCGTCTGCGGGCGACCGAAGCGGTATGGCCGGTCGAAGCACCATTGCCGGTCCCGGGCCGGCCTTCGATCAGACCGGTGAACTCGTCGAGTGAAGCGCCTGTCGCCTCGATGATCTTGGCAAGCGATTCGGTCGAGGGCCAGCGCGGCCGGCCATCCGACGACGAACGCTTAGACTTGTTGAAGGCGGTGGAATCGAGCCCCGCGCGCTTGGCCAGACCCGATGCCGAAAGCGAATAGCGCTCGGCAAGAGCATCGATGGCGGCCCAGACACGGTCATGCGAGAGCACGTCTTGCTCTCCTTCAAAGCAGGAAAAAATACCTTTCCCTTCTAGTCTTGGAATGCCGTTTTGTCCACCGTCCGTACCACAACCCCGCGCGTAGGTTGTGGCCCCACAAATTCCGATTCCCGGGATCAATCGACACCCTTGGCCAAGCTGCGCAGACCCTGGTGCGACGTCATGAAAATCCGTTCTGCTTGGGTCAGAGGTCGCGGGTTTGCCGCTCGGCCAAGTGCGGCGACGACCTCGTCAATGTCGAGAAACCGCCGAGCCCCACGGTCGTAGACGCCGGCCGTCGTCATGATCAAGGCGGCTGTCTCGCCATTGTCGAGGACGAAACGATGCTTGCCGATAACCTGGGTGCCTTCCCAGGTCTCGATCGAAGACACCACTTCGAAGCGACGCCACAGCCTGATCTCGCGCGCATAGACCGTCTGCAGCCCGCCCATCATCGGCGCCCAGCCATTTGTCCTCGCCAGCCTGATGAGGCCCGCACGCATAAACAAGTCGATGCGGCCGAGATCGGCCAGCATCATGTAGCGCGCATTGTTGAGATGGATGTTGAAATCGATGTCGGTCGGCAGGCAGCGAAAGGCCAGGCGGCTTTCGCCACCCATCATATAGGGGCCACGGCGGCGTGCCGTGGCCATCATGCGCGCCATCCGAGCCCAGACATACATTGGGTCGGCGTCAGGCTGCCTGCTTCACGTCGCCTTTCGCATAGGGATCGAAACGCTGGTAGAAGCTCTCGCCCTTCTCCGCCATGTCGTGCAGCAGCTTGGGCGCCTTGAACTCGGCGCCGTATTTCTTCTGCAGGTTCTTGGCGATCTTGACGAACGCCTTGGCGCCGATGCCGTCGATGTAGGACAGCGCGCCGCCGGTGTAGGGGGCAAAACCGAAGGCGAGGATCGAACCGACATCGGCCTCGCGCGGGTCGGAGACGATGCCCTCTTCCATCACCCGGGCCGCCTCCAGCGCGATGGAGACCAGCAGCCGCTGCTGCAGTTCCTCATAATCGACCTTCTCGGGCACAAGCTGCGGATAGAGGTCCTTGAGGCCCGGCCACAGCTTCTTCTTGGCGGGCTTGGCCGGATAATCGTAAAAACCCTTGCCGTTCTTGCGGCCGGAGCGGCCGTGATCGTCGACCATGGTGTTGATCAGCGCCATCTGCTTCGGATCGACCGCCTTGTCGCCCAAATCCCTGATGGTCTGCTTCATGATCTTCTGGGCAAGATCGATGGCCGTCTCGTCGGTCAGCGCCAGGGGGCCGACCGGCATGCCGGCGGCTTTCGCCGCATTCTCGATCATCGGTGCCGGGACACCTTCGATCAGCATCTTGTAGGCTTCCGACATGTAGCGCAGCACGCAGCGGTTGACGTAGAAGCCGCGCGTGTCGTTGACGACGATCGGCGTCTTCTTGATGGCACGGACGAAATCGATTGCCGTGGCCAGCGCCTTGTCGCCGGTCTTCTTACCCAAGATGATCTCGACCAGCATCATCTTGTCGACAGGCGAGAAGAAATGGATGCCGATGAAGTTCTTCGGCCGCGCCGAATTCTTGGCCAGCGACGAGATCGGAATGGTGGAGGTGTTCGACGCGAAGATCGCCGATGGCTTCAACACGGCTTCCGCCTGTTCGGTCGCACTCTTCTTGACCGCCGAATCCTCGAACACCGCCTCGACCACCAGATCGCAGCCGGCAAGGTCGGCATAGTCGGCCGTCGGCGTGATCAGCGACAGCAATTTGTCCTTGTCCTCCGGCTTGGCGCGGCCCTTCTTCACCTGATCCGAGATCAGGCTGTCGGAATGCGCCTTGCCCTTGGTCGCCGACTCCAGATCGCGGTCGAGCAGCACCACCGGAATGCCGGCCTTGGCGGTGACGTAGGCGATGCCGGCGCCCATGAAGCCGGCGCCAAGAATGCCGATCTTCTTGAACTTGGTTTCAGGCACGCCTGCCGGGCGGCGGGCGCCCTTGTTCAGTTCCTGCAGCGAGACGAACAGCGAGCGGATCATCGCCGCCGCTTCCTTGGTCTGCATGATCTCGGTGAAATAGCGCTGCTCGATGCGCAAGGCGGTGTCGAACGGCACCAGCAACCCTTCATAGACGCATTTGAGGATCGCGGCGGCGGCCGGATAGTTGCCATAGGTCTCGCGACGCAGGATGGCGATAGCCGGCGGCCACAGATTGAAGCCGGCGGGCGAATAGATCGGGCCGCCAGGCAGCTTGAAACCCTTCTCGTCCCATGGCGCCACTGGCTTCAGGCCGTTCCTGATCATCGCCTTGGCGGTGTCGACCAGCCTGGCCGGCTCGGCAATCTCATGGATCAGGCCCATCGACTTGACCTTCTGGGGCGACAGCGTCTGGCCGGAGGTCAGCATCTGCAGCGCCTGCTGCTGATCGGTCAGCCGCGGCACGCGCTGGGTGCCGCCGGCGCCCGGGAAGATGCCTATCTTCACCTCGGGAAGCGCCATCTTCACCTTGTCGCTGTCGGCGGCGACACGACCGTGGCAGGCGAGCGACAATTCGAAGGCACCGCCCATGCAGGTGCCATTTATCGCCGACACCCACGGCTTTCCGCAAGTCTCCAGCTTGCGGAACAGGCCGGTCATGATGCCGGCATTGTCGAACAGCACCTTCGTGGCTTTTTCGGCGTCCTTGCCCTTGTCAGTGGCGAAGGTCGTCAGCATCTTCTGCAGCAGGGTGATGTCGGCACCGCCGGAGAAGGTGTCCTTGCCGGAAGTGATCACCGCGCCCTTGATGGCGGCGTCACCAGCCACCTTGTCGAGGATAGCGTTCAATTCCCGCATCGCTTCCTCGGTGAAGACGTTCATCGAGCGGCCAGGCATGTCCCAGGTGACCAGCGCAATGCCGTCGGCGTCGATATCGAGGGTGAAATTGGTGTAGCTCATCGTTTTTCTCCCCGTCAGACGCGTTCGATGATGGTTGCGGTGCCCATGCCGGCGCCGATGCACAGCGTCACCAAAGCGGTATTGAGATCGCGGCGCTCGAGCTCGTCCAGCACCGTGCCCAGGATCATCGCGCCGGTGGCGCCGAGCGGATGGCCCATGGCGATGGCGCCGCCATTGACGTTGATCTTGTCATGCGGAATGTCGAACGCCTGCATGTAGCGCAGCACCACCGAGGCGAAGGCTTCGTTGAGCTCGAACAGGTCGATGTCCGAGAGTTTCATCTTGGCGCGCTTCAACAGCTTCTCGGTGACGTCGACGGGGCCGGTTAGCATCAGCACCGGCTCGGAGCCGATGTTGGCGAAGGTACGGATGCGGGCGCGCGGCTTCAGGCCCATCGCCTTGCCTGCCTTCTTCGAACCGAGCAGCACGGCGGCGGCGCCGTCGACGATGCCGGACGAATTGCCGGCATGGTGGACATGGTTGACCTCCTCCACCTCGGGATGCTTCTGCACCGCAACCGCATCGAAGCCGCCCATTTCGCCGGGCATGACGAAGGACGGGTTGAGCGAGGCCAGCGACTGCATGTCGGTCGACGGGCGCATGTGCTCGTCATGGTCGAGGATGGTCAGGCCGTTCTGGTCCTTGATCGGGATGACGGACTTCTTGAAGCGGCCATCGGCCCAGGATTTTGCGGCACGCTTCTGGCTTTCGACCGCATAGGCGTCGACGTCGTCGCGGGAAAAGCCGTATTTGGTGGCGATCAGGTCGGCCGAGATGCCTTGCGGCACAAACCAGCCAGGCAGGCCGACCGAAGGATCCATGAACCAGGCGCCGCCGGAAGCACCCATGCCGACGCGCGACATCGATTCGACGCCGCCGGCGATGACGATCTCATCGGCGCCTTGCGCGATCTTGGCGGCGCCGAAATTGATGGCGTCCAGCCCGGAAGCGCAGAAGCGCGAGATCTGCATGCCGGGCGCCCTGGTGTCGTAGCCGGCCTCGAAGGCAGCAGCGCGCGGAATGACCGAACCCGCCTCGCCGACAGGATCGACGCAGCCGAAGATGATGTCGTCGACATTGCCGGTATCCAGCCCATTGCGGTCGCGCAACGCTTCGAGCGTCTTGGCGGCAAGCCGCACCGCCGGCACCTCGTGCAGCGACCCGTCCTTCCTGCCCTTGCCGCGCGGCGTGCGCACGGCGTCATAGACATAAGCTTCAGCCATCGTTTTGCTCCTTGGGTTTATCGAACGGCTTTGGACTGATGCCTGTCGATTTCTCAAAACCGGGGACCGCTTTTGAGCGACATGCATTAGAGCGAGCGTCCGATCAGCAATTTCATGATCTCGTTGGTGCCGCCGTAGATGCGCTGGACGCGGGCGTCGCGGAACATGCGGGCGATCGGATATTCATTCATGTAGCCATAGCCCCCATGCAATTGAAGGCATTCGTCGACGACTTTCCCCTGCAGGTCGCTGAGCCAGCACTTGGCCATCGACGCGGTCACCGGATCGAGGCCGCCGGCGATGTGGCGGGTGACGCAATCATTGTAGAAGACCCGGCCGATTGTGGCCTCGGTCTTGAGTTCGGCCAGCTTGAACTGGGTGTTCTGGAAATCGATGATCGCCTTGCCGAACGCCTTGCGCTCCTTGACGTAATCAATGGTCAGCGCCAGCGCCCGCTCGATCATGGCGATGGCGCCAGTGCCGATCTGCAGCCGCTCCTGCGGCAATTGCTGCATCAACTGGACGAAGCCCTGCCCCTCCTCATGACCAAGCAGGTTGGAGGTCGGCACGCGCATGTCGTTGAAGAACAGCTCCGACGTGTCGTTGGCCTTGAGCCCGATCTTGTCGAGGTTACGGCCGCGCTGAAAACCTTCGACCTCGTCGGTCTCGACGACGATCAGCGAGGTGCCCTTGGCGCCCTTCTCCGGATCGGTCTTGGTGACGACGATGATGAAATTCGCCAACTGACCGTTGGTGATGAAGGTCTTGGAGCCGTTGATCTTGTACTGGTTGCCATCCTTCTGCGCCCGCGTCTTGACGCCCTGCAGGTCGGAGCCGGCGCCGGGCTCGGTCATGGCGATGGCGCCGATCAACTCACCGGTCGCCAGCTTCGGCAGCCATTTCTTCTTCTGCTCTTCGGAGCCGTAGTGAAGGATGTAAGGGGCGACGATCGAATTGTGCAGGCCGATGCCGAAACCATCGACGCCGACATGGCCGATGGCCTCGATGATGGCACTCTCATGCGCGAAGGTGCCGCCCGAGCCGCCATATTCTTCCGGCATCGAGGCGCAGAGCAGGCCGGCGGAACCTGCCTTCAGCCAGCTCTCGCGGTCGACCATCTCGTTCTTCTCGAACTCGTCGTAGCGCGGCGCGATCTCCTCCGACATGAAGCGATGCGCCATGTCGTAGAGCATGCCGACCTCGTCCGCCGCCCAGGCAGGCTTGGGGAGGTTCAGGATTTCGGCGGGGCTGGTCATGTTTGTATGGTACTCCTCCCGAGGCACGTGCGTAGAATTGAGGTTGGCGCACTTCACGCATGACCCCACCCGGCCCTTCGGGCCACCCTCCCCTCAAGAGGGAGGGAGACGCCGGTCGAACTTAGAACGCTTCCGCCGGCAGTGCCATCAATGTATCGGCGCCGCTCGAAATGCGGGCGAGATGCGCTGATGTCTCCGGCATGATCCGCTCCATGAAGAAGCGCCCCGTCACAACCTTGTTGTCGTAGAAGGACTGAGTACCATTGGCGCCCGTCTTGCCAAGTGCCGCCTTGGCCATCTGCGCCCACATGTAGCCCAGTGCGACAAGGCCGAAGAGATGCATATAGTCGGTCGAGGCGGCGCCCGCATTGTCGGGCTTGGCCATGCCGTTCTGCACCAGCCACATGGTCGCCGCCTGCAGATCGTTGAGACCCTTCTTCAAGGCCTTGGTGAACGGCGCCATCTTCTCGTCGGCGCGGTTCTCCTCGCAGAATTCGCCGACCTCCTTGAAGAAGGCCTGTACGGCGCGGCCGCCATTCAGGCCGAGCTTGCGGCCGACGAGGTCGAGCGCCTGGATGCCATTGGCGCCTTCATAGATCATGGCGATGCGGGCATCACGCACGAACTGGCTCATGCCATGCTCTTCGATATAGCCGTGACCGCCGAACACCTGCTGGGCCATGACGGCGTGGTCGAAGCCCTTGTCGGTGAGCACGCCCTTGACCACCGGCGTCATCAGACCGGTGTAGTCGTCGGCGGCCTGGCGGTCCTTGTCGTCACCGGAGCGGTGGGCGATGTCGGACTTGATCGCCGTCCACAGCGCCAGCGCACGGCCGGCCTCGTTGAAGGATTTCATGGTCATCAGGCTGCGGCGGATATCGGGATGGACGATGATCGGGTCGGCCTTCTTGTCCGGCGCCTTCGGCCCCGACAATGAGCGGCCCTGCAAGCGGTCCTTGGCGTAGGCGACGGCGTTCTGATAGGCGATCTCCGACAGCGACAACCCCTGCAGGCCGACGCCGAGGCGCGCCTCGTTCATCATCGTGAACATTGCCTTGAGGCCGCCATTGGCCTCGCCGAGCAGTGTGCCTTGGGCCTCATCATAGTTCATGACGCAGGTCGAATTGCCATGGATGCCCATCTTCTCCTCGATCGAGCCGCAGGAGACGGTGTTCCTGGCGCCCGGATTGCCCGATGCGTCGAGCATGAGCTTCGGTACGATGAACAGCGAGATGCCCTTGACGCCTTCCGGCGCGCCCTCGATGCGGGCCAGCACCAGATGGACGATGTTGTCCGACATGTCGTGTTCGCCGGCCGAGATGAAGATCTTCTGGCCTGAAATCTTGTAAGTGCCATCGCCGTTCGGCACCGCCTTGGTGCGCAGCAGGCCGAGATCGGTGCCGCAATGCGGCTCGGTCAGGTTCATGGTGCCGGTCCAGGCGCCTTCGATCATCCTGGGCAGCCACCTTGCCTTCTGCTCGTCGGTGCCGTGGGTGATGATCGCGGCGATCGCGCCTTGCGTCAGGCCCGGATACATCATCAGCGACATGTTGGCCGAGACCATATATTCGGCGACGGCGGTGTGCACGGCATAGGGCAGGCCCTGGCCGCCGAACTCGACCGGCGCGGCCAATCCCATCCAGCCGCCCTCGCGATACTGGTCGAAGGCCTCCTTGAAGCCTTTCGGCGTGGTCACCGAGCCATCGTCATGACGCACGCAGCCTTCAATGTCGCCGACACGGTTCAGCGGGTGCATGACGTTTTCGGCGAGCTTGGCGCCTTCGGCGAGGATCGCCTCGAGCACATCGGGCGTGGCGTCGGAAAATCCGGGAAGGTTCGAATAGCGCTGATAACCCAGCACCTCGTTGAGCACGAACAGCGTATCCTGGACCGGAGCCCTGTATGTCGGCATGCTTTTTCTCCACCCTGCAAACCCGGTCCGAATGCCCCGAAGACAAGCCAGTGGCGGCATGCGAACCCATGATGGGAGCGGAATAGCAAAAATTGACGTTTGCGTAAACGTCAATTTATTCGATGCGACTAGATTTCCCGCCCATTGCGGCAATGGGCGTAGCGGCGCGACGTCGCGCAAGCCAGTGCCGAAAGCCTATATGGGTGGGCCAAGACAACGAAAAGCCGCGCGGCAGGGCCACGCGGCTTTGATCGTCAGGCAATTGGCAGATGATTAGTTAGCTGCGCTCGCCTGCGGCGCCGTGCGCTCGGCCAGCATCTGGCGCACCGCCGACATCGAGCCGCTCAGCTCGCTGATTGCGTCGTCGATCAGCGCCCGTTGCTTCTGCAGGCGGGCAAGCTGCTTTTCCGACTTGTCCAGCGCGAGCTTGAGCTGCTTGGTGTTTGAACCGGTCGGATCGTAGAGATCCATCATCTGCTTGACGTCGCGCAGCGAGAACCCGACCTTGCGGCCAAGCAGGATCAGCGTCAGCCGGGCCTTGTCGCGGCGCGTGTAGAGACGGGTCGAACCTTCACGCTGCGGGTTGAGCAGGCCCTTGTCTTCGTAGAAACGCAGCGTGCGCAGCGTCACTCCGTATTTCTTCGCCATCTCGCCGATGCGGACAAGGTCCTCGCCGGCTTCGACAGACATATTGGTATTGGCCGCGGTCTCGCCGGCCGAGATAAGCTTCATGGTCACTGGCTTTCCCCGTCTGGTGGCGTCGCGGTCCTGGACCGTGCGTCGCCTGACTGGAAGCGGGGGCTTGCTTCCCGTCGTGGTTTCAACAAACAAATCGCAAACAGCACGCTCAATGCGCCTTTTACGTTTACGTCAATTCTATACCGATAGCCGCCTCATGACGCAAGGGCGTTCTGCGGGCTGAGCTTTATGCCGCACCGTCAAGCCGGCAGCCAACATCCTTTCAACTTCTTAAGTTTGGTTAACGCGTTGTTTACCACGTTGGGCGAAATGTGGGCGCGTCGGCTACCCGTGTTTATCCTGTATCGAATTTTTCACGGTTTTTCGGAGCGCGGGTGAGAACCCGGGAAGCTCGTCTTCCACCGCGGCATAGCCGCAGGTCGCCTTCGTTCCGACAGGGACTTGGGGAACTGGCCACGAGCCAGCCATTCTGAAAGACGGACGCACCTATGAACAGCAAGCGGTCCTATCTCGATACACTCAACGCCGGCAGGCAGCGCAGGCCGCAGACCACGCTCGAGCAGTTGAACCAGTCGCTGGAGACGCTGGAGCAGCGGCTGGAGCGGACGCGCGAGGATCCGATGGCACGTCCCGATCTCCGCCAACCCGATCCCCGCCAATATGGCGCCGATGCGCGCTATCCCGCCGCCCGGCCCACTGGCCAGCAGCGCTGGTATGAGGACCCGCAGCCGACGCTGCGCCCGAAGAGCCCGATGCAGCAGGGAGCCACCGCTTACCAGGCCATTGCCCATGACATCGATCGCGTGCGCGGCCAGGAGGACGGCGTGGCCATGGTCGGCAAGATCGCCGGCGAGTTGCGCGGCATGCGCGAGGAATTGCGCCACCAGATGACTGCTGGGCTGCAGCGCGAATTCGAAGCGCTGCGCAAGGACATCGAGCGGGCTTTCCAATCGGGTGCCAGGCCCGGCGCTTCGGCCAAGGGCAGCGCCGAGCTCGGTCTTGAATTCGAACGGCTTTCCGGCGCCATCCAGACGCTGGCCGAGAAGAGCGACGACAGAAGCGTCAACATGCTGCGGCTCGAGCTCGAACAGGTCAAAGCCGCGCTCGAGACGCTGGCACGCGAAGAGAGCGTGCAGAAGGTCGACCGCCGCTGGGACGATTTCGATCGCCGCTGGACGGCTTTCGAGGACCGCGTCGACGCCGACCAGCGCAAGCGCTCGGACGACCCCGGCCTGTCGATGCTGACCGACCGGCTGGAGCAGATCAGCAATGCCGTCAACAACCTGCCTGAATCGCTATCGTTGCGCTCGCTTGAGGAGAAGGTGCGCACGCTTGCCGGCGCCGTCGACCATTTCGCCAGCCAGCAAGACAACCGCGGCAGCGACACGCTTGGCATGATCGACGAGCGGCTGGATGAGATTTCCCGCGCCATCGTTGCATCGACGGTCGCGGCGCAAGCCAATTCATTCGACCACGAGGCTTTCGAGCGCATCGAAAAGCGGATCGACTCGCTTGCCCATCAGATCGAGGAAGTGGCGCAGGATCGGCCCGGCAACGCGGTCATGGACCGGCTGGGTACGCTGTCGAGCCGGGTCGACGAGCTTGCCGGCCGCGCCAATCTGCCCGAGCAGGCGATGGAGCGCCTGGCCAAGCAGATCGCACTCATCGCCGACAAAATCGATCAGGCGCCCGCCATGCCCGACGCCGACTACATCTTCCACGGGCTGGAGCAACGCTTCGACGTGCTGTCGGGCATGATGGAACGCCGCCAGGGTGACGCCATCGAACAGGGGAACATGCTGTTCCGCGATCTCGAACGCCGACTGGACGAGGTTGCCGACAGGCTCGACCAGCGCATGCCGCAGGTCGACAGCGCCGGCATCATGGAAGCCATCGATGCCCGCTTCACCGCGCTTGCCAAGCGCATGGAAACGCGTGTTCCCGATCCCGCAGGCGAAGCGGCGATCCGCGGCCTGGAAAGCCGGCTCGAAGACATTTCAAGCCGGCTGGACGCATCGGCCGCGCAGGTGGCCGGCATCGATCCGGCGCTGATCCGCAGCCTGGAGGCACAGGTCGCCGGCCTGTCCGCCCATCTTTCCAAGCCGAGCACGCCGCTGCCGGAATTCGAGGACATCAGCCCGCGTCTCAACGAAATTGAAAAGTCGCTCGCTGGAACCCGCGATTCCATCCTTGGCGCGGCGCGCGAAGCGGCCGAGAACGCAGTGCAATCGCTGGCCGGTTCGAGCGCCAATACGACCGCCGTTTCCGGCCTTGCCCAGGATTTGAAGACGCTTGAAACGCTGACGCGGCGCTCCGACGAGCGCAATTCGAGAACATTCGAGGCCATCCACGACACGTTGCTCAAGATCGTCGACCGGCTGGGTTCGCTCGAACCCGGCGAGCCGGTCGAGGCGATGAGCGAACTGCTGGATGCGGCACAGGTCGAGCCGAGCAACTGGCGCGGTGCACGGCGACCCAAGATGGCTGTAGACGCGCCGTCGATGGATATCGATCAGCCCCAGCCATTGACTGGGGACATGGCCGATCTCGATGGCCGCGCCGCCGCCATCCTGCGCAATGAGCCGGTTGCTCGCAGCGACCTCGGCGCGCATGGCGGCCTGGGCACGCATAGCGGCCTGGGCACGCATAGCGGCCTGGGCACGCATAGCGGCCTGGGCACTCGCACGCCCGCCGAGGCTGCCGCTGCCGCGGCCATGGCTGCGCTCGGTTCCGACACGATTGCCGAGAAGAACGACCAGGCGGGCGGGCGTAAATCGTTGTTCGGCGGGCTGGCCCGCGCCTTCAAGGGCAAGAAGGAGGCGGACATTCCGCCGCTGGCCGGCTCGGCGTCGAATGCTTCTGTACCGAGCGTCGATCTCGACGAGCCGCTCGATCCGAAAATGGCCAACCGGCCGTTGGAGCCCGGCTCCGGCGCACCTGACCTCAATGCCATCATGAAGCGCGTGCGCGACGAGCGCGGCCAGCCGGCCAAGCCCAGCGATACCGACGCAGCGAAATCGGATTTCATCGCCGCGGCCCGACGCGCGGCACAGGCCGCGGCCGCCGAGGCCGATGCGCTGAAGCGCCAGTCGACGATAACGGGACCGGTGAAGGCGCTGCGGATCGGCGATTTGCTCAGGGCACGGCGCAAGCCGATCCTGATGGGGACAACCGCGATCTTGCTGGCGCTGGGTGCCCTGCAACTGGGCAAGGCCTTCTTCGCCGAACCTGGCCAAGTGGCGAGCAACGACGTCGCGCCGATCGTCGCCTCACGGCCGATGAAAACCGCCTCATTCGAGGCCGCTGGCCAGCCAAAGACAGACATTCAGCCTCCGGCAGCAGAAAGCGCGCCGGACCGGGTCGTCAGACAGGCCGAACCGTCCGAACCGCTAACCAAGGACGATATGGCATCGCAAACCCCGATGGCCTCGCCGCCGGGCGCTGAGCCGTCGATGGATGCCGCCGCGCCGCCAGCCCAGCCGGCTGCTGCACCGTTCGCTTCGGCTGCGCTCGCCGATGCGAACGCGGCGGCGTCCGACACGACAGTTTCTGCTGTGCCTGCCCCGGCTGCTGCGACCTCCGCTGAAGCAACCGACACCACCACCCGGCCGATGGCGGCTCAGCCGACCACCGCCGGGGACACCACAGGCGCGGTTCCGCCGGCGGACGCTTCGCCGGCGGCAGCGACGGCAAAGTTCGACATTCCCGCCGACGCCGGCCCGGTCGCCTTGCGCGATGCCGCCGCCGGCGGCGATGCCAAGGCGCTGTTCGAGATCGGCTCGCGCTATGCCGATGCGCGCGGCGTCAAGGAAGACATGGTGGCAGCGGCCAAATGGTACGAGAAGTCAGCGGAACTCGGCTTCGCGCCGGCCGAATACCGCATCGGCAATTTCTACGAAAAGGGCATCGGCGTCGCGCGCGACATCAAGAAGGCGAAGACCTGGTACCAGCTTTCCGCGGAGCAGGGCAACGCCAGCGGCATGCACAATCTGGCCGTGCTGTTCGCCATGGCCGCAGACGGCGTGACCGACAATGAATCGGCCGCGCACTGGTTCCAGGCGGCGGCAGATGTCGGCGTCAAGGACAGCCAGTTCAATCTCGGCATCCTCGCCGCCAAGGGCGTCGGCATGAAGCAGAACCTCGAGGAATCCTACAAATGGTTCGCGCTCGTCGCCAAGACTGGTGACAAGGATGCCGCGGCCAAGCGTGACGAGATCGCCAATGCGCTGCGGCCAGAGCAGCTCGAACGCGCCCGCGCCGCGACCGAACTGTGGAAGGCCAAGCCGCTGGATGCGGCAGCCAATTCGGCCGACATTCCCGAGTCCTGGCAGGACGGCGCACCGCAGACGACCGCCAGCATCGACATGAAGAAGGCCGTCCAGAACATCCAGCGCATTCTCAACAAGAACGGCTATGACGCCGGCGGCGCCGACGGCAAGATGGGCCAGAAGACGAAGACCGCGATCATGGCTTTCCAGACCGACAACAAGATGGCGGCGACCGGCGAGGTCGATGAAAAACTGGTCAAGGCGCTGCTGGCGCGCAAATAACGGCAGAGGCGTCGCTTCCACGACGCCCTTGCCACACATTTGCCTGTTAACTGATTGAGATGTTTTTTGTTTCGGCGGCGTAGCGCGGTTTGACTTCGCGGCACCTCCGGCGCAAGAACGAATTGGCTTGTCGGTCCAAGATGCCCGCAACGGTTGCATTCGCCAACAGGCAGAACTGATCGAGACTGACGGGTGGGCATCTATCTCCCGATCGCGGAAATTTCCGTCAACGTCTTCGTCCTGCTGGCCATGGGTGCGGCGGTGGGTTTCCTGTCGGGCATGTTCGGCGTCGGCGGCGGCTTCCTCATCACGCCGCTCTTGATCTTCTACAACATACCCCCGGCGATCGCGGTCGCCACCGGCGCCAACCAGGTCATCGCCTCCTCCGTCTCCGGCGTCCTTTCGCACATGAAGCGAGGGACGCTCGACTTCAAGCTCGGTGGGGTGTTGCTGGCCGGCGGCATTGTCGGTTCCACCGGCGGCATCTACGTCTTCGCCTTCCTGCGCAGGCTCGGCCAGCTCGACCTGTTCATCTCGCTGCTCTACGTCGTGCTGCTCGGCACTGTCGGCGGGCTGATGCTGGTCGAGAGCGTCAATGCGCTGCGCGCCACGCGCAGCGGTGCGGCACCGGTGCTGAAGAAATCCGGCCAGCACAACTGGATCCACCGCTTGCCGCTGAAGATGCGCTTCAGGGCCTCAAAACTGTTCGTCAGCGTCATCCCGGTGCTCGGCCTTGGCGCTGGTATCGGCTTCCTGTCGTCGATCATGGGTGTCGGCGGCGGCTTCATCATGGTGCCGGCGCTGATCTATCTGCTGAAAGTGCCGACCAACGTGGTCATCGGCACCTCGCTGTTCCAGATCATCTTCACCTCCGCTTATACGACACTGGTCCACGCCACCACCAACCAGACGGTCGACGTCGTGCTGGCCTTCCTGCTGATGGCGGGCGGCGTCGCCGGCGCGCAATATGGCGCCAAGGCCGGTCAGAGGCTGCGCGGCGAGCAGCTCCGGGCCTTGCTGGCGCTGCTAGTGCTGGCGGTGGCGATACGATTGGCCATCGATCTTTTCGTCACCCCACCCAATCTCTATTCGCTGTCTGCCTTGGACCTCAACTGATGAGGGCTCCGAACGCATTCGCAACCGCTATTTTCCTGTCGTTGCTTGCGGCCGCCGCGCCGGCGAAGGCGCAGACCCCGCTGACGGAAGGCATCCAGATCGGGCTCTCCACCGACAATGTCGCCATCACCGCCGGCTTTTCCGGCGCCGACCTGACCATCTTCGGTTCGCTGGAGAATCCTGATCCACTCGTCGCGCGCCAGGGCCGCTACGATGTCATCGTCGTGCTCGAAGGCCCGCCCAAGCCGGTGGTGGTACGCCGCAAGGACCGGGTGCTCGGCGTCTGGGTCAATCTGGACTCCGAGACCTTCGAGAACGTGCCGATGTCCTATTCGGTGGCGACGACGCGGCCGCTGCAGGACATCACCGAGCCCAACAGCTACAAGCAGCTGTCGCTCGGCGCCTCCAACCTCTACATGCAGCCCGCCGACGCCGGCGACAGCCCGGCGACGATCGAGGAATTCACCGCTGCGTTGCGAGAGCGCAAGTCGGCGACCGGCCTCTACAGCGAGAATGTCGGCGGCGTGCAATTCCTGTCGCAGAACCTGTTCCGCGCCACCGTCAGGCTGGCGCCGAATGTTCCGGTCGGCACCCACAAGGCGCGCGCCTTCCTGTTCAAGAGCGGCCTGTTCATCAAGGAAAGCTCGGCCCAGCTCGAAATCCGCAAGTCCGGTTTCGAACAGTCGATCTTCCGTGTCGCCCACAATTATTCCTTCCTCTATGGCATCTTCGCGATATCGCTGGCCATGCTGACGGGTTGGCTTGGAAGAGTGATCTTCCGAAAGGACTGAGGCGTCCAAAAGGGGTTTCCCTTTCGCCGATCATGCTATAGACCGCACCTCCCCGCCCGACGGGCAAACACGCACAATTCAATTCGGCAGAGTGGTCCGGTTGCCCGGACTGAGGCGCACGTCTCCCGGCGAGCGCCGATCCGATGCCTGGAGAAGACAGGAGGCTGCTTTGCGACCAGCATTCGGCGGTATCGACTTCGGCACTTCAAACTCTACCGTTGGCGTGGTCCGTAACGGGCAGCCGCGCCTTGTCGCGCTTGAGGACGGCCAGGTCACGCTGCCAAGTGCGGTGTTCTTCAACTTCGAGGACAACCGCACCTGTTTTGGCCGCGACGCCATCGCCAACTACACCGACAGCATCGATGGCCGGCTGATGCGTTCGCTGAAGAGCGTGCTCGGCAGTTCGCTGGCCCACGAGAAGACCCGCATCAAGGCGCGCTCGATCGGCTTCATGGAGATCGTCGGCATGTTCCTCGGCCATCTCAAGAAGAGGCTGGAAGCAGCTGTCGGCGATACGGTAGAGACCGTCGTGCTTGGCCGGCCGGTGCAATTCGTCGATGACGACGCCGAAGCCGACGCGAAGGCGCAAAGCGAACTCGAGAATGCCGCGCGCGCCCAGGGCTTCAAGCACATCGCTTTCCAGTTCGAGCCGATCGCAGCGGCGCTCGACTACGAGCAGAAGGTGACGCGCGAGGAACTGGCACTGATCATCGACATGGGCGGCGGCACGTCGGACTTCTCGATCGTGCGCGTTTCACCGCAGCGCTCCCGTTCGCTCGACCGCAAGGACGACATCCTGGCCAGCCGGGGCGTCCATATCGGCGGCACGGATTTCGACCGGCTGCTGAGCATCGCTCATGTGATGCCTCAGCTCGGCTATTTGACTCCAACCAAGGACGGCAAGCGCAACCTGCCGGCCAGCTACTTCATCGATCTCGCGACATGGCAGCGCATCAATCTGGTCTACACCGCCAAGGCGATGACGCATCTGCGCCAGATCCGCTACGAGGCCGAGCGCGCCGACCTGGTCGACCGCTTCATCCACATCGTCGAACATCGTTACGGACATGCGCTGGCGGCACTTGTTGAAAAGGCCAAGATAGAGCTGACCGACAGCTCGTCCGCGGAGGTCGAGGTGAAGCTGCCAGGTGCGGAGTTCGCCGCCGAAATCACGCGCAGGGGGCTGGACGCCACGATTGCCAGGGACATCGAGCGGGTCACAGCAACGGTGGCGCAGACCATCCGGGACGCTGAGGTGAAGCCGTCCGACATCACCGCGGTGTTCCTGACCGGCGGATCGACCGCGATCCCGCTGGCAAGGCGAGAAATCCTGTCGCTGGTGCCGCAGGCATCCGTCATCGAAGGCGACATGTTCGGCTCGGTAGGACTTGGGCTGGCGCTGGATGCGCAACGCAAATTCGGCTGATCTCGGCCCTTTTGATACTCAATGCCGGCCTGCAAATGGCTGACCCGAATCTCAACGGACCCTACCTTGGTGCAGACCCGTTCATCTCCGCGCCGAGATGCGCCTTGAGCGCCATCTGGGCCAGGCTTGCCTGGCGATCGCGATGGGTGATCATGGCGAAGTCGCGTTTCGGCAATTCGAGCGGCACGGACCTGAGACTGCCTTCGGCCACGGCGCGGGCGACGACAAGCTCCGAGATGATCGTGGCGCCAGCACCCGCCTCGACCGCCTGGCGGATAGCCTCATTGCTCGGCAGCACCAGGAATATCCTGAGGTCGGCGAGCGAAATTCCTTCGCGGCGCGCCAGATCCTCCAGCACTTCGCGGGTGCCGGAACCGCCCTCTCGGATGATCCAACGCAGGTCCTTGATGTCGGAGTGGCCGGGCGCGACTTCGGCGATCTCCGGATGCGAGCTGGCAACCACCAGCATCAGCCTGTCGACGTCGACCTTGGTGCGGCGCAGGATGTCGGACTCGGTGCGCCCCTCGACCAGGCCGAGATCCGCCGCGCCATCGAGGACATTGGCCTCCACCTGCCTGGTGTTGCCGATGCTGACGCTCAGCCTGACGGCGGGATAGGCTTCGTGGAAGGAAGCCAGCCGGCGCGGCAGCCAGTAGCTGGCGATGGTCTGGCTGGCGGCGATCGAGAGGCTGCCGGTGACTGTCTGCGAGACGTGCTCCAGCACATTGCGGGCGGCGGCGGCCCGTTCGAGCACGGCCTTGGCTTCGGGCAGGAACCGGTGTCCGGTCTGGGCAAGCTCGATGTTGCGGCCGACCCGGTTGAACAGATGCACGCCGTGCTGTTCTTCAAGCGCTCGGATGGCGGCCGATGCGGCCGACTGCGAAATGCCCAGCAGTTCGGCAGCTTTGGTCATATGGCCGCGCTCGGCGACGGCGACGAAAATCCGCAACTGATCAAGGGTCATGGGCGCATTAAGAACCAATATCGATCGAATTTACAAGAACAACTGATTAGACAGATCGATAGCTTTATTCTAGGTTTTTGAGCGAAGTTAGAAAAAATTCGCCGAGAGATCGCAGAGAGCAGAATGATCGGGCGGTTCAGATCCCTGCTTGCGCATTGGACTCGCGGCATAAGGCGGCGGCTGGCCGGTGATCGCTATCACCCGGAAGAGCATTATATGCGCGGCCCCGGACCGAAGACGCGAGCCAAATCCATGGGCCGAACAGGCACTACCGGATCATGATGCACGGATCGCCACGCGGCGCGAATTCGGCACCATCGCAACGCCCGCTTGCCGACACGCGCGCACCGGATGAAGGCGATGGCGTCGACACCTCGCCTGACGTTTCCGACAGCATTGCCAAGACGACCTGCTACATGTGCGCCTGCCGCTGCGGCATCGACGTGCACATCAAGGATGGCAAGGTCCGCTACATCAACGGCAACAAGGATCATCCGGTCAATCGCGGCGTGATCTGCGGCAAGGGCAGCTCCGGCATCATGCAGCATTACAGCCCGGCAAGGCTGAAGAAGCCATTGCTGCGCACCGGCCCGCGCGGCTCCGGCGAGTTCCGCGAGATCGAGTGGGAAGAGGCGTTTTCGATCGCCACCGAACGGCTCTCGGCCATCCGCCGGACCGACCCCAAGAAACTGGCCTTCTTCACCGGCCGCGACCAGTCGCAGTCGCTGACCGGCTGGTGGGCGAGCCAGTTCGGTACACCGAACTTCGCTGCCCATGGCGGCTTCTGTTCGGTCAACATGGCGGCCGGCGGCCTCTACACGATCGGCGGCTCGTTCTGGGAGTTCGGTGAACCCGACTGGGACAACACCAGATATTTCATGCTGTTCGGCGTCGCCGAGGACCATGATTCCAACCCGATCAAGATCGGCCTCGGCAAGCTCAAGGCGCGCGGTGCCAAGGTGGTGTCGATCAACCCGTGCCGCACCGGCTACAATGCCATTGCCGACGACTGGGTCGGCATCCGGCCCGGCACCGACGGCCTGTTCGTGTTCGCCCTCATCCACGAATTGCTGAAGGCCGGCCGCGTCGATCTCGACTATTTGCTGCACTACACCAATGCCCATGCCCTCGTAGTGCAGGAGCAAGGTGCAGCCGATGACGGGTTGCTGGTGCGCGATGGCGACGGCAATCCACTGGCCTGGGACAGAGTTGCCAAAAGACCGGTCAGCGCTACCGATGCCAGTGCGAAACCGGCACTGACCGGCAGCTTCACCATTGATGGCCGGCGCTGCGTTCCGGTGTTCCAGTTGATCGCCGACCGCTACCTCAATGAGAGCTATGCGCCGGACGCGGTCGCCGAGCGCTGCGGCATTGCCGCCGATACGATCCGCAAGATCGCCGCCGAACTTGCGCATGTCGCTTTCGAACAGACGATCGAATTGCCGATCGCCTGGACCGACTGGGCCGGGCGCCGCCACGAGACCATCAAGGGCCGGCCTGTTTCGATGCACGCCATGCGCGGCATCTCGGCCCACTCGAACGGTTTTCACACGTGCCGCGCCATCCATCTGCTTCAGGTGCTGTTGGGCACGGTGGATGTCCCCGGCGGTTTCCGTTTCAAGCCGCCCTACCCCCGATCCGCGCCGCCCGGGCCGAAACCGGCGGGCAAGACCGTCAAGCCGATGACGCCGCTTGACGGCATGCCGCTCGGCTTCGTCTGTGGGCCGGACGACCTGCTGGTCGATGAGGCCGGCACGCCTGTTCGCATCGACAAGGCCTATTCCTGGGACGCGCCGCTGGCGGCACACGGTCTGATGCATACCGTCATCCGCAACGCCTGGGCCGGCGATCCCTACAGGATCGACACGCTCATGATGTACATGTCGAACATGGCGTGGAATTCCTCGATGAACACCGTCGAGACCATTGCGATGCTGACCGACCATGATGGCGAGGGCAACTACAGGATCCCCTTCATCATCTATTCCGACGCCTATTATTCCGAGACCGTGCCGTTCGCCGACCTCGTGCTGCCGGACACGACCTATCTCGAGCGCCACGACTGCATCAGCCTGCTCGACCGGCCGATCAGCCATGCCGACGGACCCGGTGACGCCATCCGCCATCCCGTCGTCGAGCCTGACCGTGACGTCAGGCCGTTCCAGTCGGTGCTGATCGAACTCGGTGCCCGGCTTGGCCTGCCCGGTTTCGTCGATGACGACGGCTCCGCCATGTACCGCGACTATGCCGACTATATCGTCAACCATGAGCGCACGCCCGGCATCGGCCCGCTCGCCGGGTGGCGCGGCAAGGACGGGACCTCGACCGGCAGGGGCGAGGCCAACCCGGACCAATTACAGCGCTACATCGACAATGGCGGCTTCTGGCATCACGATTTTGCTGACGACCAGCGCTACTACAAGATGGCCAACCGCTCCTATCTCGATTTCGCGGAGCAGATGGGCTTTATCCCCAAGGCGGAGCCGATCGTCTTCCAGCTCTATTCCGAGCCGTTGCAGCGTTTTCGTCTGGCCGCGCGTGGGCACGGTCGCGTCTTGCCGCCGGAGGGCGATCGCCAGCGCATCGAGACCTATATGGACCCGCTGCCTTTCTGGTACATGCCCTTCGAGGAAGCGGTCGTCGACCTCGAAAAATATCCGCTGCATGCGCTGACGCAAAGGCCGATGCACATGTACCATTCCTGGGGTTCGCAGAATGCGTGGTTGCGGCAGATCACCAGCCAGAATCGGCTGTTTGTGCATCACCGGACGGCAACTGGCCTTGGCCTTGTCGATGACGACTGGGTGTGGATCGAGAGCATCAATGGCAGGGTGAAGGGGCAGATCAAGCTGATCGACGGGGCGAACGAAAGCACGGTCTGGACTTGGAACGCCATCGGCAAGCGGCGCGGCAGCTGGGGGCTGAAGGACGACGCGGCCGAATCCAACCGTGGCTTCCTGCTCAACCACATCATCGGCGACCAGACCTCGGCCGATGCTCAGGGCAAGCGCTATTCGAACTCCGATCCGGTGACCGGCCAGGCGGCGTGGTTCGACCTGCGCGTGCGCATCGTCAAATGCGCAGCGGAAGAAGCTGGCTTCACCGAGCCGCAGTTCGAGCGTTTTCAGCAGCCGCCGCATTTCGTGCCCTCACCCGACAAGCTGACTTTCGGTGCCGAGTTCCGCCGTGCAAGAGAGGCGGCCGAATGACCTGTCTGCCAAGTCAAAGCGGCAAGAAGCTCGGCCTTGTCATCGATCTCGACACCTGCGTCGGCTGCCAGGCCTGTGTCACCGCCTGCAAGGAATGGAACACCGGCGGCCACATGGCGCCGCTGACCGACATCGACCCTTATGGCGGCCATGTCGACGGCGTCTGGTTCAACCGCGTGCACAGCTACGAGCACACCACCGAAATGGGCGGGCGCACCGTCAACTTCCCGCGTTCCTGCCTGCATTGCGAGACGCCGGCCTGCGTCACCGTCTGCCCGACCGGTGCCTCCTACAAGCGGGCCTCAGACGGCATCGTGCTGATCGATGAGGACAAGTGCATCGGCTGCAAATTGTGCAGCTGGGCCTGCCCCTACGGGGCACGCGAATTCGACACCGACGTCGGGGTGATGAAGAAATGCACGCTGTGCGTCGACCGCATCTACAATGACAATCTGGCCGAGGAAGACCGCGTGCCGGCCTGCGTCGCCGCTTGCCCGACCAGTGCCCGCCATTTCGGCGATCTCGGCGATCCGCAGTCGGCTGTCTCGCAACTGGTGGCGGAGCGTGGCGGCGTCGACCTGATGCCTGAACTCGGCTATCGCCCGACCAACAAATACCTGCCGCCGCGCGCCCACACCACGCGCGCGGCATCGGTGGCAGCACCCGCGCTCGAACCGGTGCGGGCCGAAGGCGGCTTCCTTGGCTGGGTCGACCGCATGCTTTCGAACTAGCCCATGCATCCAGCGTTCTCCGTCGTCTTCTTCACCACCGCCACCGGCGCCGGCTATGGCCTGCTGGCACTGCTTGGCGTGCTCGGAGGCTTCCAGATCATTCCGCTCGATTTCTGGCTGGGCTTCATCGGCATGGGGCTGGCACTCGGCCTGATCGTGGCCGGGTTGTTGTCGTCGACAGGTCATCTCGGCCGCCCCGAACGCGCCTGGCGGGCGTTCTCGCAATGGCGGAGTTCATGGCTGTCGCGCGAAGGCGTCGCCTCAGTCACTACTTTTATCCCGGCGGGACTGTTCGGCATCGGCTGGGTGTTCTTTGGCAGCAGCGGCGGTTGGGTGACGGTGGCCGGATTGCTGACGGCCTGTGGTGCCGTCGTCACCGTCTGCACCACAGGCATGATCTACGCGTCGCTGAAACCGATCGCCCAGTGGCACAGCCGCTTCACCCTGCCCGGCTATCTCATTTTTTCGGCGATGACCGGCAGTGTGATTCTGAACGCACTGTTGCAGGGTTTTGGCCGGGGCTCGACTGCGATTCTGGCATTCTCGCTGCTGCTGGTCTTGCTCGGCTGGGGTTGGAAGCTGGCGACCTGGCGATACAATGACGCGCTGGAAATCCCGACCAATGCCAACACCGCGACGGGGTTGGCCGGCGGTACCGTGCGGACGCTGGAATGGCCGCATACCGAGGAGAACTATCTGCTGAAGGAAATGGGCTTTCGCATCGCGCGCAAGCACAGCGCGCGGCTGCGCCAGATCACGCAGTGCGTGGCCTTCGCCCTGCCCGTCTTTCTGCTTGCCGCCACATTCACCCTGCCCTGGCCCTTCGCAACGGCGGCGTCACTGCTCGCCGCGATCGTGCAGTTCGCCGGCATGCTGGTCGAACGCTGGCTGTTCTTCGCCGAGGCGAAGCACACCGTCACGCTCTACTACGGCAGATAGGGCAGTTTCAGCCGGGCCTGAGCATCGAGCGCGAAATGGCGAAGATACGGTCCGTGCCCAGCATATAAGCCATTAGCGTGTCCAGCCGGAACAACCCGGCATAGGCGCGGTCGAGCACGTTGAGCGAGCCGGTATAGGCACCGAAGGCGGGCATGATCATGCGGCCGCCGTCACCGGCAAAACAGCGCCGCCGCACGGAACGACCCTGCTGCACGATGCGGGCGCAAGGATGCAGATGCCCCGCTATTTCGCCCTCGACGCGCAGCTTCGACGGCTCATGCCGGAACAGCAGCGAGCCGATGGCGAGTTCGCGCACCGTCTCGCCGGGCAGATCGGCGGGCGCTTCCGGGTCATGATTGCCGGCGACCCAGAACCAGTCGCGGCCGGCCATCAGCGCTTCCAACCGCTCGCGGAAGCTCGCATGCATGCGCTGGGCGCCGCCGCCATCGTGGAAGCTATCGCCCAGGCTGATGACGATCGACGGCTGGTAGTCTGATATGACGGCTTGCAGTCTCAGCAAGGTCGCGCCGGTGTCGTAAGGCGGGATCAATGCGCCGCGGCGCGCCAACGACGACCCTTTTTCGAGATGCAGGTCGGACACGGCCAGAAGCCGCAGATCGGGGAAATAGAGCACGCCGCGCGGGTCACAGACGGCGCGCTCGCCGGCGATGCCGACAAGGTCGGCCTCTGCGATCAGCGAAGCGCGCGCCAGCGAAAAATTCATTCCTCAGCCATTCCCGGCCCCATGGCCTCCTCGACCAATGTCGCCGCGTCCATCAGCAGTGTCTCGTCGGCCTCGCCGTTGACCGGCATCTTGCCGATCTCGAGCATGATCGGCACGGCAAGCGGCGAAATCTGTTCGAGTGCCTTATGCACGATTCGACCCTGGATACGCGAGAGCATGTCGGCAAGTCTGCTGACATCGAGCAGACCGGTCGCCGCATCGGCGCGTGTCGCCTGAAGCAGGATGTGGTCGGGCTCATGGCTGCGCAGCACATCGTAGATCAGGTCGGTCGACACGGTGACCTGACGGCCGCTTTTCTCCTGGCCCGGATGACGTTTCTCGATCAGTCCCGAAATCAGCGCGCAGTTGCGGAAGGTGCGCTTGAGGAGCCAGCTGTCGGCCAGCCAGGCTTCGAGATCGTCGCCCAGCATGTCCTGGTCGAAAAGCGCACTGAGCGAAGGTTTCCTGGCTTTGAACATCGTGCCCATGTCGCCCAGCGACCATATGGCCAGCGCATAGTCGGTGGCGACAAAGCCGAGCGGCCTGGCTCCCGCCCTGTCGAGGCGGCGGGTGAGCAGCATGCCAAGCGTCTGGTGCGCCAGCCTGCCCTCGAACGGATAGGCCACCAGATAATGGCGGTTGCCGCGCGGAAAGGTTTCGATCAGCAGGTCGTCGCGTTTGGGCAGCACCGATTTGTCGGCCTGGAACCGCAGCCAGTCGGCCACCTGCTCCGGCAGCTTCTTCCATCGCTGCGGGTCGTCCAGCATGATGCGGACCTGTTCGGCGAGGTAGGTCGAAAGCGGAAACTTGCCGCCGCCATAGTAGGGCACCTTGGCATCGCTACCCGGCGCGTTCGACACGAAGCACTCATTCTCGCGAATGCCTTCGAAGCGCAGCACCTTGCCGGCAAACATGAACGTATCGCCATGCGTTAGCGTTTCGAGGAAGGCCTCCTCGATCTTGCCGAGAACCTTGCCGCCGCGCGAAGCCGAGCCTTTGCTGCCAGCCTTGACGTAGCGCACGTTGAGCGCCGGCACCTCGATAATGGTGCCGACATTCAACCTGTATTGCTGGGCGATGCGCGGATTTGACACTCGCCAGAACCCATCCTTGTTCAGGCGGATGCGGGCATAGCGCTCGTAATTCTTGAGCGCATAGCCGCCGGTGGCGACGAAATCGATAACGCGGTCGAATGTCGACCGATCGAGGCTGGCATAGGGGGCCGCGGTTCGCACTTCCTCGAACAGATCATCGGCACGGAACGGCGCACCACAGGCGCAGCCCAGAACATGCTGCGCCAGCACGTCGAGGCCGCCATTGATCAACGGCGGCGTGTCCTGGGCGCCGAGATAGTTGGCGTCGAGTGCTGCCCGGCATTCGAGCACCTCGAAGCGGTTGGCCGGGATCAGGATCGCCTTCGACGGCTCGTCCATGCGGTGGTTGGCGCGGCCGATGCGCTGCGCCAGCCGGCTGGCGCCCTTCGGCGCGCCGACATGCACGACCAGATCGACATCGCCCCAGTCGATGCCGAGATCGAGCGTCGAGGTGGCGACGATGGCGCGCAAGGCGTTGTCACCCATCGCCTTCTCGACGCGCCGGCGCTGGGCGACGTCGAGCGAGCCGTGGTGCAGGGCAATCGGCAAGTTGTCCTCGTTGACCCGCCACAATTCCTGGAAAAGCAACTCGGCCTGGCTGCGCGTGTTGACGAACAGCAGGGTCGTCTTGTGACGCTTGATCTCGCGGTAGATCTCGGGCGTGGCGTAGCGCGCCGAGTGTCCTGCCCATGGCACGCGCTCTTCCGAATCGAGGATGGAGATATCGGGCTTCGCGCCGCCTGTCACGACAATGAGCTCAGCCATGTCGGGGCTTGTTGGACCTTTGGGCGGATTCTGGCTGACCAGCCAGCGCCGCAACTCGTCCGGCTCGGCCACCGTGGCCGACAGGCCGATCGTCTGCAAGCCAGGGACAAAACTGCGCAGCCGCGCCAGACCGAGCGCCAAAAGATGTCCGCGT
Source organism: Mesorhizobium sp. Root102 (assembly GCF_001425625.1). Classification (GTDB taxonomy): domain Bacteria; phylum Pseudomonadota; class Alphaproteobacteria; order Rhizobiales; family Rhizobiaceae; genus Mesorhizobium. Next base: position 66,638 of record NZ_LMCP01000018.1, read on the forward strand.
TTCGATGTCACCAGCGAATGCAACTCGTCGAGCACGACGTAGCGTAAGTCGTCGAAGAAGCGCCTCGCATCGCCTGCCGAGATCAACAACGCCAATTGCTCGGGCGTGGTCAGCAGGATGTCGGGCGGCACCAGCTTCTGGCGCTGGCGCTTGTGCGCGGGGGTGTCGCCGGTACGGGTCTCGATGGTGACGGGTAGACCGATCTCCTCAACCGGCTTGCCGAGATTACGCTCGATGTCGACAGCCAATGCCTTGAGAGGCGAGATGTAGAGCGTATGGATGCCGCGCTGCGCCTGGCCTGGCTTTCGCCTTGGTCGGACAGCCAGTTCGGTCAGCGAGGGCAGGAAGCCGGCCAGCGTCTTGCCGGCGCCGGTCGGCGCTATCAGCAGGACCGACTGTCCGGCCTGGGCTTTCGCCAGAAGTTCAATCTGATGGGCGCGCGGCGACCAGCCCTTTTCGCCAAACCACCTGATGAATGGTTCGGGCAGGGCTACGGTGGCATTCTGTTCGGCAAGGCGCGGCTGCTCTGTCACCCGCCACAGGTAGCGCGACGGCAGTCAATCGCCAAGAAAAATCGGAACAAAAGGGGATCGTTCTTCCCTACGGTCGCCGAAAGCCTGTAGGGCCGCCATAGAGATAGCCGATGCGGGCGACGGCGTCCTTCAACCCTTCGCGCGACACCAGCATGGTGTGGCCGTTGGCGTGGATCATGGTTTCGGCGTCGGTCATGACGGCGACATGGCCCTTCCAGAACACCAGATCGCCGCGCCGCAGCCCTGAGAAATCAGGGCCCGGCTCGAGCGGCTCGCCGAGCGTCTCCGCCTGCATGTCGGAATCGCGCAGCGCGTTCCTGCCGGTCATGCGCATCGCCAGTTGCACCAGGCCAGAACAGTCGATGCCGAAACCGGAAGTACCACCCCAAAGATAAGGTGTTCCAAGAAACGTCTCGGCAACCGCGACATAGTCGGAGGCTGCTTCACTGAGCGGCCGCAGATGACCCGCGATGATCGCCTCGCCGGATGGCAGGACTGCATAGTGCGTGCCACGCGTGTCGGCGGCATCCGTCACCGTCACCGTCGATCCCATCGACAATTGTCCGGCGATCGGAAAGCGCAGATCCGGCCCGGGGTAGAGGAAGGTGCGCGGCACGCAAACGATGTGCGTGGGCGCAAGGTCCCGCCCGCCCAGCATCGTGTCGGCGACATAGCCGACATAGCCGTCGCGTTCGGCCTGAACCCACGCCCAGCCCTCGGTGACCTCGAAGACGAGGACATCATCGCCGAACAGAAGTTGCGTGTTGACGCCGGCATCCGGCCGCGGCGCCTTGCGCATATCGGCAACGGGCGCGGTGATCCGCGCCGACCGGCCAGCGACGAAGCGGTCGGCAGCGACCTCGCCCTTCAGCCGCGCGTCGGCAAGGTCGGAACGGAAAGCGTGAAGGCGGGCATCCCTGGCAGTCAAATCGGGTATCTCTTCTATTTTGTTTGAGCCTGATCTTGTCCGAAAACCGGCCTCCACTTTTCGGGATCACGCTCTCTAGATGGGGAATTCGCTCAAATCGGCAGTTCGTGGGCCTTGGCGATGATACCATCGCCGAAGCGCTCGACAAAGAGCGCGCCCTCGACGGTGCGCCTGATCAAGACATTGCGCTTGTCGAGTTCGTCGCGATGCCGCGACACCAGTTTCAGCGCGCCCATCGTGTCGAGCGCGCGGGTGATCACTGGCTTGGTGACATTGAGGCGGGCGGCGAGCCCGCGCACGGTGTGCGGCGGCGGGTCGAGATAGATGGTGAACAGGATCGCCGTCTGGCGCATGGTCAGGTCGGGCGCGTCGTCGCGCACCTGCGACAGCATCACTTGCTGCCACAGTCGCAAGGCCTGGCTCGGGCGCATCGCAATCGACATCGCGCCAGCATGACGGCAAATTGTTTCGGTTCCGTTTCAGTTTCCGCAATTTGCCGGCTCTGGCTACAGCTATCACCCGTAGCGTTTCGAGATGATCCGCTCCAGCGCGCGGATGCCTTGCGCCTCGCCGCCGGCGGGGCCATGCGGGCGATCGGCGGGGTTCCAGGCGAAGATGTCGAAATGCGCCCAGCCCGCGGTCTTTTCGACAAAGCGCTTGAGGAACAGTGCCGCCGTGATCGAGCCGGCGAAACCATCCGTGGTGACATTGTTGATGTCGGCGATCTTCGACGACAATTTTGCATCGTAAGGCCGCCACAGCGGCATGCGCCACAGCGGATCCTCGGCCGCGATGGAAGCGGCCGCCAGGTCGGCTGCCAGCGCTTCGTCACCGGTGTAGAAGGGTGGCAGGTCGGGGCCGAGCGCGACACGGGCAGCCCCGGTCAGTGTCGCCATGTCGACCAGAAGCTGCGGCTCCTCCTCGTCGGCCAGCGCCAGGGCATCGGCCAGCACCAGCCGCCCCTCGGCATCCGTGTTGCCGATTTCGACAGTGATGCCCTTGCGGCTCGTCAGCACGTCGCCGGGACGGAAAGCATTGCCGGCAATCGAATTCTCGACCGCGGGGATGAGCACGCGCAGCCGCAAATTCAGGCCGGCAGCCATGATCATCGAGGCGAGGCCAAGGACATTGGCAGCACCGCCCATGTCCTTCTTCATCAACAGCATGCCGGACGACGGCTTGATGTCGAGACCGCCAGTATCGAAACAGACGCCCTTGCCGACCAGCGTCACCTTCGGCGCACCTTGCTGCCCCCATCTCATGTCAATCAGGCGCGGCGCGCCGGCCGACGCGCGGCCGACGGCATGGATCATCGGGAAGTTCTGATCGAGGAGATCGTCGCCCTTCACCGCCGAGACTTCGGCCTTGTGCCTGCCTGCCAGGGTCCGCACCGCCTGCTCCAGGTCTTCCGGGCCCATATCGCTGGTCGGCGTGTTGACCAGATCGCGTGTCAGGAAGACGCCATCGGCAATGCGGCGAACGCGCCCGGCATCGACCCTGGACGGCAGTTCGAAGCGCAGCGCCTTGCCTGGTTTCTTGCCATAACGGGTGAAGACATAGCCGCCGAGCACCAGCGCGGTGGCCGCGAGTTCGGGCTCGGCCGGCACCGAGGCGAAATGCCAGTCGCCTTCCGGCAGGGCTTTCGACAGTGCGCCGAGGGCGAGCGCGCCTTCGCCTTCGCCGATACCGAACAACGCGCCGCCGAGCGCTCCGTTTTCGCCGGGCACGACCAGCGTCCTGCCTGGCTCGCCGGAAAAGCCGTTGGCTCTGGCCCAGGCGACGGCGGCTGACGCAACACCCGTCGCCTCGAGACCGTCCCTGGCTACCAGATGGACCGGCAGTGAGCCCGGCAGTTTCTCCTCGACGAGTTCAACAGGCATTCGATGTTCTCCATGCGGCGACCTTCGAGTCGCCGTTCTTAACCGTCCGTTAGGGTTAACAGAATATTTCTGCGGGAGGGAAGACGGCCACGCAATGGCCGCGCATGAATGGAGGCTTAGGTAGCCATGCCGACCAACCGCACGATCAACGCCAGGGGAAAACGGCTCATCACCACCACCCTTGCGCTGGTGCTCGCAGCGGGCGTCGCCGGCTGCGCAACCGACAAGCTTTCCACCGGCTCGATCGGGCGCACCAGCGGAAAACCGCTGGAAACCATGTCGGCGGGAGAACTGCACACTGCGACGACGTCACTTGGCCAATCCTACGCCAGGAACCCCAACGACAAGCGAATAGCGACAAATTATGCCGCGGCACTGCAGATGGATGGCGACGCCGACCAGTCGCTCGCCGTGATGCGCAAGCTGGCGATCGCTCTGCCGAAGGATCGTGACGTGCTCGCCGCCTATGGCAAGGCGCTGGCCGCCAATGGCCAGTTCGAGGCAGCACTCGATGCCGTGCGCCGCGCCCAAACGCCGGAATATCCCGACTGGAGGCTGGTGTCGGCCGAAGCGGCCATTCTCGACCAGACCGGCCAGAAGGACGATGCGCGCCAGCTTTACCGCAAGGCGCTCGAACTCAAGCCGAACGAGCCTTCGGTGCTCTCCAATCTTGGCATGTCCTATGTGCTGGAAGGTGACCTGCGCACCGCCGAAACCTATATGCGCTCGGCCGCGCAGCAGCCGAACGCGGACAGCCGGGTCCGCCAAAACCTGGCGCTGGTCGTCGGTCTGCAAGGCCGCTTCGACGAAGCCGAGAAGATCGCCTCACAGGAACTCTCTCCCGAACAGGCGCAGGCAAATGTCGCCTATCTCAGGCAGATGCTGGCCCAGCAAAATGCCTGGAGCCAGCTCAAGGATCAGGACAAGTCAAAGTCCGCGACCAACTGAGGCGACGATCGTTGTAGCCACCATCAATGAAGAAGCCGCGCTGCATGCAGCGCGGCTTCAGACTGCTGACAAACCCCTGGCATTTGCCGGGGGTTTTTGATTCACTGGGTCATGTTGAAGCGACCCGCCCCTGAACAGACCGCGCTCGAGATG
>NZ_LMCP01000019.1 GCF_001425625.1 Mesorhizobium sp. Root102
CTGCGCCAAAATCTCCATGCCTTGCGACATCGATGGCGTGAGCCACCTCGAAAGCGCAAATTTCAGTCCATGCCGAAGCTATCTTAGCGCATATGCCCTTGAGGGAGGGTGGACAGCCGCCGAAGGCGGATCGACGGGAGGGTCGTTGCGGCCGTGCTCGACGTGAGACGACCCCACCCGCCTCGCTTCGCTCGGCACCCTCCCCTCAAGAGGGAGGGGATCGTCCAGTACCATCGACGGGATTTCCTCCACCCCGGGAGGCTGATAGGCTCGGCCAGTCCCGGGAGGAGAGAGCGATGCCAGTCAATCTCGACGAGCTGAAGAACGCCACCAATTTGCGCGGCCGCGGAGCGCGCAATGGCGGCACCTTCGTCGCACCCGTCGACGGCAAGGCGCATGTCTCAGGCGAGCTCACGATGCCGTTGCTCGACAAGACAATTCCCGCACTGTTTTCCGACACAGCCAGCAAATACGCCACGCAAGACGCCGCCGTCTTCGTCGACCAGGACAAGCGCTTCACCTGGAGCGAACTGTCGGACACGGTGGACGCGCTGGCCGCCGGCTTCCTGGCGTTGGGCCTCGCAAAAGGCGATCGCGTCGGCATCTGGTCGCCCAACCGCTGGGAATGGCTGGTGACGCAATTCGCCACCGCCCGCATCGGCCTGATCCTGGTCAACATCAACCCGGCTTATCGGCTGACCGAACTCGAATACGCCTTGAACAAGGTCGGCTGCAAGGCGTTGGTCACGGCGGCCAAATTCAAGACCTCAGATTATCTCGGCATGATCGAGACGCTGGCGCCGGAGATCGCCAAGGCCACGCCCGGTAAGCTCAAGGCGCAAGTACTGCCGGCGCTGAAGATCGTCATCCGCATGGGTGATGAGAACTCGCCCGGCATGTTCAATTTCGGTGATGTGCTGGCCATGGCCGGGCGCGACGAGCATGACAGCCTCGACCGCATCTCGGAGGGGCTGAAGCCCGGCGACGCCATCAACATCCAGTTCACGTCAGGCACCACGGGCGCGCCCAAGGGCGCGACGCTGACCCACAGCAACATCGTCAACAACGGCAATTTCGTCACCTCGGCCATCAAGCTGACCGTCGATGATCGGCTCTGCATCCCGGTGCCGCTCTATCATTGCTTCGGCATGTCGATGGGGACGATGGGCTGCGTGTCGAAAGGGGCGACCATGGTTTTCCCGGGCGAGGGGTTCGACCCCGGCGCCACGTTGAAGGCGGTGGCTCAGGAACGCTGCACCGGGCTCTATGGCGTGCCGACCATGTTTGTAGCACTCCTCGATCATCCGGATTTTTCATCCTTCGATCTCTCCAGCCTGCGCACCGGCATCATGGCCGGTTCGCCATGCCCGATCGAGGTGATGAAGAAGGTGGTGTCGCTGATGCATATGGAAGAGGTGACCATCGCCTACGGCATGACCGAAACCAGCCCGGTCTCGTTCCAGAGCGGCGTCGACGACCCGCTGGAAAAGCGCGTCTCGACCGTCGGGCGCATCCACCCGCATGTCGAGGTCAAGGCTGTCGATGCCGATGGAGCCACCGTCGCCGTCGGCGCGCCGGGCGAGCTCTGTACGCGCGGCTATTCGGTGATGAAGGGCTACTGGGACGACGAAGAGAAGACCCGCGAGGCGATCGACACCGACGGCTGGATGCACACCGGCGACCTCGCCACCATCGACGCCGAGGGCTATTGCAACATTGTCGGCAGGGTCAAGGACATGGTCATCCGCGGCGGCGAGAACGTCTATCCCAGAGAGGTCGAGGAATTCCTCTACCGCCATCCCAAGGTCAGGGAAGTGCAGGTGTTCGGCATTCCCGACACCAAGTATGGCGAGGAGCTGTGCGCCTGGATCGTGCTCAAGCCCGGCCAGATCGCCACCGAACAGGAGATCAAAAACTTCTGCGCCGGCCAGATCGCCCACTACAAGATTCCGCGCCACATCCGCTTCCGCACCGAATTGCCGATGACGGTGACCGGCAAGCCGCAGAAATTCCTGATGCGCAATGCGATGGTCGAGGAATTGGGGCTGGTGACGCAGAAGACTGCGTGAGGGGCAGGGTGCCTCGATGGTGTCGTTTGCCGGAGTCGAACGCCGGGCGATGGGCTTGCCGGCTTTGCGATGACATTGGCTGAGGCGCTCCCCACAGGCTTTCCGCAAGGTTCGCAGAAACACATGGGGGGCTTGAATGACTGGTTTCGGACGATCGGCGATTTCCTACGCGATGCCCATCACTGCGCTGGCGATGGCTGTCGCGGTCAGAGCCAGCGGGCTGTCGGTGGACCAGGGTTCGCTGAACGCCAGAATCCTTGTCGGTGCGCTGTCGAGTGCGATCATGTTCGTCACCATTTTCGTGGTGCTCGACCACGCCGAGGCGGTAGCTCGGCGGGTAGGGGAGCCGTACGGCACGCTGGTGCTGACGTTTGCCGTCACGGCAATCGAAGTGTCGATCATTGTTTCCATGATGCTGCATGGAGAGAACAACCCGACGCTGGCACGGGAGTCCGTCTTCTCGACGGTTTTGATCACATCCACCGGCGTTGTCGGCATGTGTCTCGCGCTTGGTGGCTGGCGTCATCGCAAGCAGGCCATCCTGCGGCAAGGGACCAGTGCCTATCTGGCGGTTCTGATCGCGCTGACCGTCATGACGCTTATTCTGCCGACCTACACCCAGACCACGGATCCCGGCACGTTTTCGGCAGCCCAACTTGGTTTCGTCAGCGTCCTTTCAGTGCTGCTCTATGCAAGCTTCGTGTTCGCGCAGACTGTTCGGCACCGGGAGGACTTTATCCAGGGACAACCACACGACGTTTCGGTGCGCGCTGCCCCTCACGAGAACATCTCTGCCAGCGCTCTGTTGCTGATGGCCGGCCTGATCGGAATTGTCATGCTCGCCGAGCAGGTCGCGGCAAGCGTCGAAGATACGCTCGTTACCTACCAGGTGACGCAGGCTGACAGCATTGTGGGGGCAATGATCGCGGGGCTGGTGTTGATGCCGGAGGCCATTTCGGCGGTGCGCGCTTCACTCAAGAACGAGCTGCAGCGCGGCTTGAATGTCGCGATGGGTTCGGCTTGCGCCACGATCGGCCTGACCATACCGGGAGTCGCAGCCGCCAGCCTGTTGACGGGGAGAGGACTGACCCTGGGGCTGCCGGCTGCTGATGCGGTCCTTTTGGTCTTGGCGCTTTTCATATGCAATGTAAGCTTCAGCACTGAAAGAACGACGTTCTTGACCGGAATGGTCCATCTTGTAGTATTTTTTACTTATGCATTTCTGATATTTATACCATGAGAGCTTTGGTGTAAGCGAAGCGCCGGGGGCGGCATCCTTCGTTACCTCAGACCGCGGATTTGAGGTGATCGATGAAGGCGCGCAGCTTCGGCAGGACTTGGCGCTTGCCGGGATGATAGAGGAAGACGCCCGGCGTGGTGGCGGCGACGCCGTCCAGCACCGATCTGAGTTTTCCCTGAGCGATCGGACCTTCGGCGACGGGTCGAGGCGTCTGTGCCAGCCCAATGCCCTGCATCGCGGCCCCCAGCAGCGTCGGGTAGTCGTGCGCGATCAGTGGGCCCGAGACCATCGCTTCGACCTCCCCGTTACCGTCGACGAAGGACCAGGGCGCGATGGCGCCGTTCGAACGGCGCAAGCGCAAGCAGGCGTGGTGGCGCAGATCCTCGACATGCTCGGGGCTGCCGTGGCGCTCGAGATAGTCCGGGCTGCCGACGACCACGAACGGGAACGACGGCGTCAGCCGCACCGCGACCATGTCGGGCGCGATGAACTGGCCAAGGCGGATGCCGGCATCGAACCCGCCGGCCGCGAGATCGACCATCTCGTCACTCGCGGCGATCTCCAGTTCGATCTCGGGATAGGCCTGGCAGAATGACGCGATCATCGGCTCCAGGATCAACGGCACGACGGCGCGGGGTACGGACAGGCGTAGCAGGCCGGTCGGCCGTTGGCCGACATCACGCGCGGCCTCGCCTGCCGCGACGAGTTCCTCGAAGGCAGGGCCCGCACGATCGAGGAACCGCTGACCAGCCTCGGTCAAACCGACGCTTCGTGTCGTGCGCACGAACAGCGCCGCACCCATGCGGGCCTCCAGCGTGCGCACCGCCTGGCTCACGGCGGACGGCGTCACGCCGAGATCGGCGGCGGCACGGCGGAAGTTGCGGCGCCTGGCGACTGCCAGGAACACCTCGACGCCCTCCAGCGCACCGTGTCGGACTGTGTAGTTCTGCTTCATAGGTTGTTGTGATTACACCGCCTAGTCGAACTATGGAAGCTGGCTTAGAGGTAACCGATTGAAGCTGGACGGCCTGAGCCAGTTGCTGACAGGAGGTCAAATGTCCACGGAAATGGTGTTCCAAACCCATCTCGTTCTAGGCTACATCGCGTGGCTTCTCTGCTTCGGCGCATACGGTCTGCGGTGGCTGAGTTCGATGGACCGGGTCGCGGCGCAACGTGCCATCGCGACTCTGCACAGCTTCCGCTTCTTCGGGCTCGTCTTCATCCTGCCGGGCGTCGTAAGCCCCGATCTCCCAGCCCATTTCGCCGTGTCTGCCGCTTACGGTGACTTCGCTACAGGTCTGCTGGCCATGCTGGCGCTGCTCACGGTGAGGCTGCCTCGGCTCTTCTGGCTGTTCGTCGTCGCCTTCAATCTCGTCGGGACAGTCGAGCTCGTCATCGACTATTGCCACGCCATCCAGGTCGGCCTTCCTGCACACGCGGAGCAGCTGGGCGCCGCCTACGCGATCCCGATCATCTACGTACCGCTGTTGATGATCACGCACATTGCCGCATTCTATTTTCTGCTACGTCCTCACCAGAACGCGACCCAAGCCATCGTGGACAAAGGGCTGCTTCCTGACCATCCCGACGCCCGGCCGGCGGACGCCGTCGAGCTTTTCAACTGTGATGTTTGAGGGATCGAGTCTGCCAGGCAAGTTGGCACACGACCGGCGGGACGCCTCAGGTCGGCGTGCTTTTGGCCGCTTTGGTCAGTTCCTGCTCCAGATCGACCAGTTCCTTGCCACCCGCCATCAGATTGAGCAACTGATCACGATCAATTTCGGTTTTTGCGTAAGTGCCAGTGCTTTTGCCGCGCTTCAACAACGTGAAGCGATCGCCAACCACATAGGCGTGGTGAACGTTGTGGGAAATGAAGATGACTCCGATGCCGCGCGCCTTGGACTGCACGATGAGCTTCAGAACCACGGATGCCTGATGGACTCCCAGCGCCGACGTCGGCTCGTCCAGGATAAGAACCTTGGCGCCGAAGTAGACGGCGCGGGCGATAGCCAGGCACTGACGCTCGCCGCCTGAAAGCGTGCCGACGGGTTGCTCGGGATCGCGCAGCTGGATTCCCATCGCAGCCAGCTCGTCATACGCGGTGCGGTTTGCGAACTCGGTGTCAAACTGTCGGATCGGTCCGAATTTCCGCATCGGCTCGCGCCCCAGAAAAAAGTTTCGCGCCACGCTCATCAGCGGCACGAGGGCGAGGTCCTGGTAGACGGTGGCAATGCCGCTGTTGCGCGTATCGGCCGGCGAGGCAAACCTTGCAGGCTTGCCCTGTACGCGGATTTCCCCTTCGTCGGGGGTGTAGACGCCGGATAGCGTCTTGATCAGCGTCGACTTGCCGGCACCATTGTCGCCGAGCAGGCAATGCACCTCGCCGGGACGTACATCGAAAGACACGTCCTTCAGCGCAACGACCGACCCAAAATACTTGCTGACCGATTTCAGTTCGACATAGGGCTCGGCCATCACCGGCTCCTCATGGCGCGGTTACGCACATAGCTGTTGAACAGCACCGCGATGACCATCATGGCACCCATGAATAGCTTGAACCAGTCTGTGTCGATGCCGGTGTAGAAGATGCCCATTTGCACCACGCCGAAGATCAGCGCCCCGAACATGGCGCCTATGGCCGATCCGTAGCCACCGGTAAGAAGCGTGCCGCCGATGACGACGGCAATGATGGCCTCGAATTCCTTCTGGGTGCCGCGTAGCGTGTCGGCCGAGCCCGTGACCAGAACCTGGATCGCCGCAAAGAGTGCGGCCGCCATGGCCGTCATGACGAACAGGGTGATCTTGGTGCGTGCAACCGGCACGCCGAGGTTGCGCGCGGCATTGGCCTCACCCCCCGCGGCGAAGATCCAGTTGCCGAAGCGGCTGCGCGTCAGCAACCAGGTACAGGCCAAAGTCAATACGATCCACCAGATGATGGACACCGGGATGCCGGAGATCGACGGCAGGCCGTCCGCACGCTTGCCAATCAGGCCGATGTCCGAAAGCCAGGCGATGGGGCCGGAAAATACCTGTCCCGAGAACAGGCTGTTGAGGGGATCGTTCAAGGCTAGTTCGTGCACGCCTGAAACTTGCGTTCGCCCGGATATGCCGCGCGTGAGACCGAGTGTCAGGCCGCGCAGCATGAACAAACTTCCGAGCGTCACAATGAAGGAGGGCAATCCGGTTCTGACCACGGCGAGCCCGTTCAGCGCCCCGATGCCGCCGCAAACCGCAAAGCAGAACAGCAAGGAAAGCCAGATCGGCCAGCCCCAGAACACGGACGGGATGGCGATCAGGATTCCGGCAAACCCGATCATCGAGCCAACCGACAGGTCGAACTCACCCGCGATCATCAAAAGGGCAACGGGCGCGGCGAGAATGCCAAGTTGGGCCGAGACTTCGAGGAAATTGATGATGCCCTTGGCGCTGAAAAGCCCGGTATTCCCCGCGGTGATGGCGAAGAACACGAAGACCAGAACGGTTCCGGCCGCCGCGCCAAGCTCCGGCCTGCTGAGAAGACGGCTCAGACGGGAGACGGAGCGGACCCGCTCGTCGCGAAGCTCTGCAGTCATGGATGCGTTACCTTCGTCAGTGAAGGCGGCCGGGCTGATGCCCGGCCGCGAACTGTCAACGCTTGCCCAGTTTTGCCAGCTCGATGACCGAGGCGGCGGTATCCTTGGAGACGAAGCCGGGCCCCGTCGGATAGTCGGCGATCGGCATGATCTTGTACTTCTTCCAAAGGTCGAACATGGCGACCGGTATATAGCCCATGGCATATTGCTGGGCGTCGATACCCCATTCCATCTTGCCGGCAACCACGGCCTGCAGGATCGTGGGAGACAGGTCGAATGTGCCGGTTTTCACCTTGCCCGCAAGGCCCATTTCATCGAGCGCGGCCAGCGTCGGTTCGGCACCGCTGGCGCCGACTGCGAGAACGAACTGCGTATCCCCATGGGCAGTCATGTAGGCGATCACGCGGTTTTTCATTTCAGTCGGGTCAATGACGCCGTTCATCACCGGAACATCGACACCAAGACCTTTGGCGAAGCCGGCACAGCGGTCATCAAGGCTCGAATTGCCCACTTCGTGATTGGCGCAGACTGCCTTGGTGAGGCCGAGCGCCTTGATGCGCTCGCCCGCCATGACGCCCGCCTGGAACTCGTCCTGGCCCATGAACAGCAGGCCGCCAAGGTCATGCGTCAGTTTGGAGCCACCGGAATCGATGACGATGACCGGGATGCCGGCGGCAATGGCATTCTTGACCGGCGCTGACAGAGCCGCCGCGTCGGGGATCGAAACAACCATTCCGTCAGGCTTCGAGGCTGCAATGGCGTCTATCATCTGCGCCATCTTGGCCATGTCGAAGGTTTCGGGCGCCAGATATTCAGCCTTGACGCCCAGGGTCTTGGCCGCGTCGTCCATGCCGTTCTTCACGACCGACCAATACGGATCGCCGCTCTGGCCGTGGGTCACAAATACCACGCGCGTATCGTCGGCGGCCGCGAGGCTCGTGGCCGCTGTCATCAGTATGACGCCGGCCAAAAGGCCGAGCGCAGGCTTTATTAATTTCGCGAGCGAAAACATAGAACCTCCTGTTTGTTTTCCGCCGCCGCAGTTACGGTCGGCAGTCCAGTTGCCCCTTCAGTCCAGTTTCATTCATCAGCACTGGTTCCTTGGAGGCCGCATCGCGGCCTCGATCATTCCATGACGGTAAATCCGGCTTGCCTGGCCATGCGCGAGAGATTTTGGAATCCCATTGTCGCATAGGTCAGCGGGTTGGCCTTGTTGGGATCCTGCTCGGCCTCGACGACCATCCAGCCACTATAACCGTTGTCGGCAAGCACCCGCAAAATGGCCGGGTAATCGATGAACCCGTCGCCGGGGACCGTGAAGATACCTTCCATGACCGCGCCCATGAAACTCATGTCGCCTGCGCGGGCACGATCAAGGACGGCTCTGCGCGCGTCCTTGCAATGCACATGCACGACGCGTTTGACATGCGCCTTGATCAAAGCCAGCGGGTCGCCGCCTGAAAACATCGAATGGCCGGTGTCGTAGAGAAGGCCGACCGCCTCGCCGGTTTGCCGCATCAGCGAGCCCACCTCGGCATCGGTCTCGACGATGGTCCCCATATGGTGATGAAAGGCCATGCGCACGCCGAAATCCGCCATTCTCTCGGCCAGTGCGGTCAGTTTTCTGCCGTAGGCCGGCCACTCTTCAGGGCCAAGAGCCGGGCGCTGCGAGATCGGCCCCCAAATGGCATTGTGGCGCCCCCGCGAGGTGTCGGCATAGACGACATGGGTCGATCCCATATCCTTCAGAAGCTGGAGATGTGGCGTGATCGCATCCATTTCCGCGCTGACGTCCTTCTCGTCGCAACGGCCATCATACCAGCCGGAGATCACGGCAAGTCCATACTGCTCCATGATCGGCTTCAGTTCAGCCGACCGGCGCGGAAACTTGCCGCCAAGCTCGGTCCCGGAATAGCCGGCCTGTCTGGTTTCGCTAAGACAGACCTCGAGTGGCGTATCGCCGCCGAGTTCCGGCACATCATCGTTGGTCCAGGTGATCGGATTGATGCCGATGCGAACCTTCACGGGCGAACTCCTGATTGCTTGAGTTGGGCAAGGTGATGCCGGGCGAGGCCGACCAGAAGCACCATGTCGCGACGAGCGTGTTCGGCCGTGTTGCGCACCGGCGTGCCTTCGACGATCGCCGACCAAAAGCCTTTCAACTCTTCGACAAACGCCTCTTCGTAGCCGCTTCGAATCTCCCGGCTGGAGAGGGTGTGGCCGTCACTTGTGCGCAGGGTCAGGCGCGTCGGCTGGTGATTGAGATAAGGCGAGGGGAATTCCAGTTCCAGCGAGGCGTCGTCGAAGTAGAGAGTGATGCGCTCGCGGTAGTCGGCTAGTCCCGGTACGGCCAGGTGCACCATGTTCCAAAGCGCCTGGCCGTCGAGCAGCCGTACGGCACCCTGGCCGCCTCCGCCCTTGGCAAAAAGCGAGGCACCAACAATTTCGCCGTCCGAGACTCCGAGCGCGTCGAGCAACCCGTGGATGGCGTTCACGTCGTGCACGATCGACGAACAGTAAGCGCCAACGAAGCCGCGAAAGGCGTCGGCGTCGTCTATTCCGGGCAAGGCGCGCTCCACTTGCTCGCGCTGCTTGGCGGCGGTCGAGGCAATCAACATCGCCGCGACGTCTTCCCCCCGGCATGTGGAGTGGTGACGTACGAAGGGCCACGCGTCGGCATCATTGGCCTCGACCGAAACGTAGCGAAGCGCTTGCGCCGTGCCCGGCAGCATTTTCAGTGCCGCTTCGTAGCTCGGATCGAAACGCTTCATGTAGCCGACCTGAAGCACCGTTCCGGCGCGGCCCCTGGCGGCGATCAATTCGTCAATGTCCTCGGCGCTGTAGCAAAGCGGCTTTTCGCAGAAGACGTGTAGGCCCCTGGCGAGGGCAGCGAGACTCTGTTCCAGGTGCAACGCATCCGGCGAAGCTATGACTACGGCGTCAAGCGGCATGGCAAGAAGCTCATCGAGCTCGGCAAATGTCCTGAGGCCGAACTCCTCTTCGACAAAGGCGCGGACTCTCTGCGACGGATCATAGACCCCGAGGACCTCGAACTGCCGGTGCAACTTGAGCAGATTTGGAATGTGTTCGACCTGGGCAACGCCACCGGCACCGATCACACCCACCCTTATGCATTGCATCGGTCAGCCCCATCTGAACCTGATCGCATTTTTCTTGAGCCTAGGACTGCTTTGGTTCCATTGTTAGAACCAGATCGCTTTGATTTTTTGGAACCACAATGAAGACCAGTTTTCCAATCGACGGCATTTCACTGGATCGCGACAGCCCCGCTAATTTGCATCGGCAGCTGTATGTCCAGTTGCGTGATCTGATCGAGCACCGCGTGCTGCCGAGCGGTCACGCGTTGCCCTCGACACGGGTTATGGCGCGGGATCTGCACGTTGGCCGCAACACCGTGATTGCTGCTTGCGACCAACTGGCGCTGGAAGGCTACCTGGCCATGCGGCCGCGCAGGCCCTCGGTGGTGATGGATCTACCAACCCGTTCGGCCGTGCAGGAACATGTCTCGGCAGCGGACGAGAACCCGATATCCTTGCGTGGGCAGATCATGCTCGCCCAACCTTATCATCATGGCCGGCCCGGTATGCTGGCATTTCACCCCGGCATGCCGGACCCGGACAACTTTCCTTTCAACACCTGGTCCAAGCTGCTCAGTCGCCGTGCAAAATTCGCGCACATCGACCTTTTCGGAACCTATCACGTCAAAGGCTATCCCCCTCTTTGCGAAGCCATAGCTCGCTATCTCACGGCTTCGCGGGGCGTGAAGTGCAGCCCCGAACAGATCGTCGTGACCAATGGTGCCCAGTCGGCGTTCGATCTTCTGGCCCGGCTGCTGATCGATGAAGGCGACACGGTATGGATGGAGGAACCAGGATACTACGGCGCGGGTTCGGCTTTCGTCTCGGCGGGAGCGAAACTGGCCCCGCTGCGGGTGAGTAATGCAGGGTGGGACCTTGACCCACCGCCTGTCATTCCGCGCATGATTTTTGTGACGCCTTCCTGCCATCACCCTCTCGGCATAACCATGCCGATGGAACAGCGGCTCAATCTCCTGCACATGGCCGAGACTTGGCGGTCATGGATCATCGAGGATGACTATGACGGCGAATACCGCTTTCAAGGACAGCCGATTCCTGCGCTGCAGGGCATCGGCGCGTCAAATCGCGTGGTTTATGTCGGCACCTTCGCGAAGATACTGTTTCCAGCCATGCGCCTCGGCTTTCTGGTGGCGCCCAAGGCCATAGACCCTACTATCGTCTCGGCGCTGAGCGTGACCGGCCAGTTTGCCCCACTGCTTACCCAGGCTGCGCTGGCCGACTTCATGAACGAGGGGCACTTTACTCGCCATCTTCGACGCATGCGGCGTCTCTACTCGGAAAGGCGGCAATTCTTCCTGGAAAGCTCGCAGAGATATCTCGGAGAATGGCTGGATTTCCACGCCACCGAATCCGGCATCCAGGTTGTCGGCATTTTCCGCGAGAGATGTAACGACACGTCAATTGCCGAGGCGGCGCTCCAGCACGGGATCAATGTATCGGCCTTGTCGATTCAGTACCGTCATGGCACGAAACAGAACGGTCTTGTCATGGGCTTTGCGGCTGCCGATGCGCAGACAACCGAAAAGACTATGCAGAAATTTCGGACCCTGCTGAAAACCTGTTTCTCAAAAACACCTGATCTCGGGTAAAATGCCGAGACTAATCATTGTTTTGAGGCCGAGCCTTTGGCGAGAATTAGATGGGTCTATCGCCAACAAAAAAGGCGCGGGCCTGACCCGCGCCTTTCGATGCCCGAGCGTTCGGAGCTCAGTCCTTCTCGAAGATGCGCGCCTTGGCGACGACGCCGGCAATAGCGCCGCCGATCAGCGGTGCGACGATGAAGAGCCAGAGCTGGCCGATCGCGGCACTTCCCGAAAACAGCGCGGGACCGATCGAACGGGCCGGGTTGAGCGACGTACCCGTCACCGGGATGATGGCGAAGTGCAACCCCGCCAGCGTCAGGCCGATGACCAGCCCGGCGAACGCCGTCGAGTGCTTTTCAGCCGTGACGCCCAGGATCACGGTGACGAACGTGAAGGTGCCGATCACTTCCCATAGGAATGCCGAGCTGACACCCCATTTCGTCACGTCCCAGCCGTTGGGGCCGAAGCCGGTGGTGTGTCCGCCAACCTGGCCGGAGACGATGATCCACAATGCCAGCGAAGCAAGGACGCCGCCGATGATCTGTGCGATCCAGTAAGGGACGACGTCCTTGGCCGGCAGCCGGCCGGCAAGAAAGACGCCGAGCGTCACCGCCGGATTGAGATGCGCGCCCGAAATGGGGCCGATCGCATAGGCCGCCGCAATGAGGCCGATGCCGAACGCCAGACCGATGCCTTCCTGGCCGAGCGGCAGCGCACCGCCGAAGCCGCCCGTCACCACAGAAGCAGTACCGATGAACACCAATAGAAATGTGCCTAGAACTTCCGCCAGATAAGTCTTCATTGCCCTCTCCTCGTGTCGATCCGCCGGTCCGCGTTTTCCGCGCCGCGAATCATGTCGGCAAGAGTATTACCTGGCGAAAAACTTGGAAAGCAGTGCAGCTATGCCAGATTGCGTGCTTGTATTCGGTCGTTGCGAACATTAGAGACCCGTCATCTATTGGTCGATCTGCTGTTACGGGTCGAGGACATTTACTGGTCGGTCGGTTTTTGGCCGGTTAGGGGCCTCATCATCGCTGGACGGAAGCGGGGTTCAATCCAGACCTAAAAGGCTCTAAGAGCAGGCTCAGAGATCACGTGCTCGATTTGATGGAATGACGAATGCGACTGGGCGGACGGCTGGCAGCGGCCATCGAAGTATTGGAAGACATCGGCCGGCGCCACCGGCCGGTGGCGGACGCGCTGAAGGATTGGGGCCTGTCGCATCGCTTCGCCGGCGGCGGCGACCGTGCGGCGATCGGCAACATCGTCTATGACGCCCTGCGCCACAAGCGTTCCGCCGGCTGGCTGCTGGGCGAGGACACGCCGCGCGCCATCGGCTTCGGCGCGCTGCTGCTCGAATGGGGCCAGACGGCCCAGTCGCTCAACGACGCGCTCGATGGCGACAAGTTCGCACCGCCGCTGCTGACCGCCGCTGAGCTTCAGGCAATCGCCGGGCGCCGGCTTGCCGATGCGCCGGACGCGGTGCGGGCGGATGTTCCTGACTGGTGCGCGCCGCTTTTCGAGCGAGCCTTTGGCGCCGGCTGGGTCGACGAGGGTGCGGCGCTGGCGACACGCCCGCCGCTCGATCTCAGGGTCAACACCTTGCAGGCCAATCGCGACAAGGTGCTGGCCGAACTGACGGGAACCGGGGCGAAACCCGCTGCAATAGCCCCGCACGGCATCCGCATCCCGCCGATCGACGGCGACGGCAGGCACCCGAACGTCCAGGCGGAGCCGGCCTTCCAGAAAGGCTGGTTCGAGGTCCAGGACGAAGGCTCGCAGATCGCGGCAGCCCTTGCCGGGGCCGAAGCCGGCATGCAGGTGCTGGATTTCTGCGCCGGCGCCGGCGGCAAGACGTTGGCATTGTCGGCTGCGATGGACAACCGCGGCCAGATCTTTGCCCACGATGCCGAAAAGGCGCGGCTGGCGCCGATCTTCGACCGCATTCGCCGCTCTGAAAACCGCAATGTCCAGATCGTCACCAAGCCAGCCGAACTCGCCCAGCTGGGCAACCACATGGACATTGTGCTGGTCGACGCGCCCTGCACCGGCAGTGGCACCTGGCGGCGCCGTCCCGATGCCAAATGGCGGCTAACGCAAAGACAGCTCGATGCCCGCAAGGGCGAGCAGTTGGCGATCCTCGATGCGGCCAAGGCCTATGTCAAACCCGGTGGCCTGCTGGTCTACATCACCTGTTCGGTCTTCGACGAGGAGAATGGCGAGCAGGTGGCGGCCTTCCGGGACCGCAACAGCGGTTTTGTCCCGGTCGATCATCGCGCGCTTTGGGACAGCCGTTTTCCCGGCCATGAGGCAGCCGCACGCATCGGTGCCAAAGGCGACATCTCCCTGTCGCCGGCGCTTAGCGGAACCGACGGGTTTTTCTTCTGTGCGTTGCGTCGGGCAAACTGACGCTGCCGTTGACAGGCGACGACAGCGCTCCAGTTGCAGATGCGCGGCGTCGGGCCGCCCATCAATGGGGGAATCCTTGCAAAGATATCTGTCGCTTCTGCTCTTTCTCATCGTGGTGTTGGGAGGAGGCCTGCTGATCGGCTACACGACGCTGCCGGGCGAATGGTATGCGTCGTTGGCCAAGCCGCCCTTCAACCCGCCGAACTGGGTATTCGGACCGGCCTGGACACTGCTCTATGTGCTGATCGCCGTGGCCGGCTGGCGGACATGGCAGCGGGAGTCCACGGGGGCCGCGATGAAGGTCTGGGGCACCCAACTTGTCCTGAATTTCTTGTGGTCGCCAACGTTCTTCGGCGCCAGGATGATTGGGCCGGCTCTGCTTGTCATCGTGCTTCTTCTCGCCACCATCGTCCTGTTCATCGCCAGGGTCTGGAACCGCGACCGGCCGTCCGGCTGGCTGTTTGTGCCATACGCGGCATGGGTGGCGTTCGCCACTTTGCTCAACGCTTCGCTTCTCTGGTTGAACTAGGGCGGCCTTTGGATCGTTTTGTTGCAGTGCAGCAAAAGCATTTGCCTGCCGCCCATGCCTCTGCAATAAGCTTATCCGCGTAAAGGAAGGCAGCGGCCATGGCAGCAAAGATCGTACCCGCCCCGGACTATGAAGATCGCGTCAGGACCTCCTTCGCGCGGCAGAAGGCGATGGCCACGATCGGTGCCGAGCTGACGCTGGTGACGCCCGGCATCATCGAGATCGAGATGCCCTATTCGGCAGAACTCACCCAGCAGCACGGCTTCCTCCATGCCGGCGTCATTTCGACGGCGCTTGACTCGGCCTGCGGCTATGCCGCTTTCTCGCTGATGCCGGAAAATTCCGGCGTGCTGACCATCGAGTTCAAGGTGAATCTGCTGGCGCCCGGCCGCGGTGAGCGCTTCCTGTTTCGCGGCTCGGTGACCAAGCCCGGCCGCACCATCATCGTCGCCGATGGCCAGGCCTACGCCTTCGCCGCGGATGGCGAGGCCAAGCTGATCGCGACGATGACCGGAACGATGATGACGGTGGTTGGCCGCGACGGCATAGAAGGTTGATCTGATGGGTAACGTTGTGCGAATTGGCGGCAAGGACGTCCTCTTCGTCATGGCGGCGCAGGCAGAATATGGCCCGCACCTCAAACAGCTGTTCACGCCATTGATGACAGGCGTCGGTCCGGTCGAAGCAGGCGTCAGGCTGGGTGTCGAACTCTCCTCGCTGAAATCGGAGAAGGCGCTGCCGGATCTCGTCGTTTCGCTTGGCTCAGCCGGCAGCCGGACGCTGGAGCAGACGGAAATCTACCAGGCCGTTTCGGTCAGCTACCGCGACATCGACGCCTCGCCGCTTGGTTTCGAGAAAGGGGCGACCCCGTTTCTCGATCTGCCGGTGACGGTGCCGCTGCCGTTTAGGATTCCTGAAATCAGGCAGGCGACGCTGTCGACCGGCGGCGCAATCATCACCGGTGCGGCCTATGATGCGATCGCCGCGGAAATGGTCGACATGGAGACCTTCGCCTGCCTGCGCGCCTGCCAACTGTTCGACATCCCGCTGGTCGGGCTGCGCGGCATCTCCGACGGCGCGGCCGATCTCAGGCACGTGGGCGACTGGACCGAATATCTGCATGTCATCGACGAGAAGCTGGCGGACGCCGTCATAAGGCTCGAACAGGCTATTGGCTCGGGCGCGCTTCGGACGGAACCGTCTCGTGACGATGCAAGACGAGTCTGAAAGTCAGGCCTCGCAACCCATTGCGCCGACTCATTTCTTTCTCTAAACGCTCGCCATGAAAACAGCCAATCATCCCGACACCGTCCTGATTGTCGATTTCGGCAGCCAGTTTACCCAGCTCATCGCCCGCCGCATCCGCGAGGCGGGCGTGTTTTCCGAGATCGTGCCGTTCCAGTCGGCCGAAGCGGCGTTCAAGCGCATCAATCCGAAAGCCGTCATCCTGTCCGGTGGCCCGGCTTCGACCAGCGATATTGGCAGCCCGCGCGCGCCGCAGATCGTCTTCGACGCCGGCGTGCCGGTGCTTGGCATTTGCTATGGCCAGATGGCCATGTGCGTGCAGATGGGCGGCGTCGCCGAAAGCTCCGACCATCGCGAGTTCGGCCGCGCCTTCGTCGAGATCGAAAAGGACAGCCCGCTGTTCGAGGGCCTGTGGGCACCCGGCCAGCGTCATCAGGTATGGATGAGCCATGGCGACCGCGTCATCTCCTTGCCCAAGGGGTTCGAAGTGTTCGGCAAGTCGGAAGGCTCGCCCTTCGCCATTTTCGGCAACATCGAGCGCAAGATGTACGGCATCATGTTCCACCCAGAGGTGGTGCATACGCCCGATGGTGCCCGGTTGCTCAGGAACTTCGTCCACAACATCGCCGGCATCGAAGGCGACTGGACCATGCGCGCCTACCGCGAGCACGCGGTCGAGACGATCCGCAAGCAGGTCGGCAAGGGCAAGGTCATCTGCGCGCTGTCGGGTGGCGTCGATTCCTCCGTCGCAGCGCTGTTGATCCACGAGGCGGTCGGCGACCAGTTGACCTGCATCCTTGTCGACCACGGCCTGATGCGCAAGGACGAGGCCGCCGGCGTGGTGGCGATGTTCCGCCAGCATTACAATTTGCCGCTGATCCTGGTCGATGCCTCCGAAAAATTCATCTCGGCGCTGGAAGGCGAGGTTGACCCGGAGAAGAAGCGCAAGACCATCGGCCGGCTGTTCATCGAGGTGTTCGAGGAAGAGGCCAAGAAACTCGGCGGCGCCGATTTCCTGGCGCAGGGCACGCTCTATCCCGATGTCATCGAGAGCGTCTCGTTCACCGGCGGCCCGTCGGTGACGATCAAGTCGCACCACAATGTCGGCGGCCTGCCCGCGCGCATGAACATGCAGCTGGTCGAGCCGCTGCGCGAACTGTTCAAGGACGAGGTAAGGGCGCTTGGCAAAGAACTCGGCCTGCCCGAAAGCTTCATTGGCCGCCATCCGTTCCCGGGCCCCGGTCTTGCCATCCGCTGCCCGGGCGGCATCACCCGCGAAAAGCTGGAGATCCTGCGCGAGGCCGACGCCATCTATCTCGACGAAATCCGCAAGGCCGGCCTTTACGATGCCATCTGGCAGGCCTTCGCCGTGCTGTTGCCGGTGCAGACGGTCGGCGTGATGGGTGACGGTCGCACCTACGAGTTCGTCTGTGCGCTACGCGCCGTCACTTCGGTCGACGGCATGACGGCGGATTTCTACCACTACGACATGGCCTTCCTCGGCGCTGCAGCCACCCGCATCATCAACGAAGTCCGCGGCATCAACCGCGTCGTCTACGACGTCACCTCGAAGCCGCCGGGAACAATCGAGTGGGAATGATTCAGACCTACCCAAACGCCGCCGAAAATACGCCAATCTGCGACGTAACATACTGATGTCGTTGTCACCACCAACATGTTCGGCGACATATTGAGCGACGAGGCCGCCGGCCTTGTCGGCGGCCTCGGCATGGCGCCTGGCCTTTGCATCGGTGAAGGCAACATAGCCATGGCGCAGGCGGCGCATGGGTCTGCTCCCGATATCGCCGGCAAGGGCATCGTCAATCCCTATGCGATGATCGAATCCACCCGCATGCTGCTGGAATGGCTCGGCCATAACCGCGGCATCGCCGAGGCGCTCGCCGCGGCGTCCCTCATGGCGCAAGCGACCATTGCCGCGCTCTCGCGGCCCGAAACGCGGACCAGCGACATACGCGGAGCCACCGACACCGAAGGAATGACCAGCGCCATCGTCGCTGCCATCGAAAAGGAGCCTGAAAATGTCCTCGCATAAGATCGCGGTCATCGGCGGTGACGGCATTGGCCCGGAGGTTGTTGAGGCCGGTGTGAAGGTACTGGAAGCATTGGCCGCGGTCGAGCCGGGCCTTGCCTTCGATTTCAGGCGCTTCGACTGGGGCTCGGACTACTATCGCCGCAACGGCCGCATGATGCCGCAGGATGGCCTCACCCAGATCGAGGGCTTCGATGCCATCTATTTCGGTTCGGTCGGCGATCCGAACCTTCCCGACGATATCACCCTTTGGGGTCTGCGTCTGGCCATCTGCCAGGGCTTCGACCAATACGCCAATGTGCGGCCGACGCGTCTCTTGCCTGGGCTGACCGGCCCGCTGCGGCCCGAACTCGGCAAGCAGATAGACTGGGTGATCGTCCGCGAAAACAGCGAAGGCGAATATGCCGGCGTCGGCGGTCGCGCCCATCGCGGCCTTCCGATCGAAGTCGGCATGGATGTCGCCGTCTTCACTCGCACTGGCATCGAACGGATCGCCCGCTTTGCCTGCGACCTTGCCATGTCGCGCCCCCGCAAACTGCTGACAGTGGTGACAAAGTCAAACGCACAGCGCCATGGCATGGTGCTCTGGGACGAAGTCGTGCGCGAAGTGGTTCGTGATCATCCCGGTCTGACTGTCGACTGGATGCTGGTCGATGCAATGACCCAGCGCATGGTCAACAAGCCGGGCAGCATCGATACGGTTTTGGCGACCAACCTTCATGCTGATATCCTGTCCGATCTGGCTGCCGCGCTTGGCGGTTCGCTCGGGATCGGCTCGACGTCGAATATGGATCCGTCGCGCAATCGTCCGTCCATGTTCGAACCCATCCACGGTTCGGCCTTCGACATCACCGGCAAAGGCGTCGCCAATCCACTCGGTGCGTTCTGGACCGCAAGCCTAATGCTCGACCATTTGGGCGAGCCGGCTGCGGCGCGGCGCCTCATGGTGGCGATTGAAACCGTCACCGATCGAGGAGAGTATTTGAGTCCGGACCTGGGTGGAGTGGCGAACACCGCCGAAGTGACCGCTGCGGTGATCGCTGCACTTTCTGGTGCAAACAGTACAAGCTCCTCTGGCTTGCCCGGATAGAAGCGGTAATCGTAGCAAAGTTGGTGGACTTCTTTGATGGCCATCGCGCTGCGGCTGGAAAAACATCCAGACACCTTCGTTGGAACCCGGCCCAGCCGCCGAGGTCTCGTAGCGACATTGCAGCTGGCGCGACCACGAAGCAAAATTGCCCTTCTTGAAATGGTGACGGTACATTTCGAGACGGCTTTGGACGCGCCATCGGACGTCGCAAGGGGAGTGAGGGGTTAGCGTACTCCGGAGTGCCCCGGCGTAGTTTTTCGCAGAAAAAACGACGATTGGCGGTTTATCTCATTCACTATCGACGCTGCATCATCGACTGAAGTCTCCGACTGCCCAAGTCACTGATTTTTCTGGCCCCGTGCAAACCAGGGCCTCGTTGGGTGTGAAGGACAGCAGATCAATCTGACGGTACTTTTGACGGTACTTTTCGTACGCGACTTAACGTCCGAGAAAAGTACCGTCACCCGTTTTCTCGGCCTGACGGTACCTTTTTGTGGGTCAACACTTTGAAATATATCCAGAAAATGGCTTTCCGGTGACATTTCGGCGCGAACGGTACTTTAGCACGTTCCGGCATCGGCCAAGGCGATTTGCGTATGCGAGTGAAAGCTCGTGAACCGGTCGTCCGTGCCGGCGGACAGGTTTCTACAGGTGGCCGCGTCGGGGGACGCGGGACGGACTGTTTCCACTCGCGGCGGTCCGTAGACCGCGGCTTGGTCATCCGCCGGCCGGGTAGTATCAGCGTCTCCTGGAAGCTCCGATCTTCATCGGACCAGCCGCGTTTCCGATCGTGAAGTCGGATGCAAGTGAAAAAAGCTACCGGGCAAGTCGACCAGAAGAAACAAGTTCAGTGCGCTCGGACCCCGCGCGGGGCAATGGGCCGGGCAAAAAAGCTTGAATTGTTCGACGGTCGGGCGCTGGATAGCGAGACAGCGGCCGACGAGCGAACGCCGGAACTGGCTTCCGAGGCGCTGAAGGGGGGAATCGTGGATACGACGGCGGAAACGGACGTTACTTCGTTGATTTCGGGCTTCGAACAGCTCGCCGAGCGATTCGTCTCCGGACTGTTCGCGCGGTTTGCCGCTTTAAGCGGGGTCTCCGCCGAGCTTGAAAACCTGAGGGTCTCGCTCGCGGCCGAGGGAACGTCTCTCTTTACACTCCTGTTCGAGATTGTGTTGGTTGTTGCGCTCGTAGCGGGCGTGTTCATCCTGCTCGTCCGGCGGTTCAAGAAGGCGAGTGCCAAGAGCAGTGCATGGCGCAGATTCTTCGCGGGCGTGGCGGCTGCTGTGGTGGCGCTGGTTATCGGTTTCATTGCTGCGCGGCTGCTGGCCGGTTCGGGCCTGCCTTTGCAAACCCTTCACCTTTGGACGGTAGCGACCGTGCTCGGCCTCATCATCCTCGCCGCCGTCAGATCACTCTTGATGGCATCGCGGCGAAGCGAGTTTGCGGAGCGCTCCGTCCATATGGCGACGCTCGTGCGCGACCTCTCGCTTGCTATTGGCTTGGCGCTCGTCGGCGTTACGCTGCTCGGGACGTTGCGGCTCTGGAGCGTCGGACCGGCCTTGGGGGACCTGCTGCGAACAGGCTTGGGAATTCCGATCTACTTTTTGTTTGCGTGGGCGGTATGGCGGCACAGACGCACAATGGCAGCCGCCGTCGCCGGTCCGCGTCCCAGAGGCCGCTGGCGCACCCGTCTCGCCAAAATGTGGCCGGCAATCGTGATCGTCTTCGTGATAATCACCTTTCTCAGCACTCAGGCCGCGCTGACCCTGGGAGCATCGCTTCGTGGGTCGGCCGTTGTGCTGACCGCGTTGATGTTTCTCGCCGCGCCGCATCTCGACGCAATGATCGGGAACTGGGCGCAGCGTGGATTGGAGTCTTCTGACATCTCGATCTTGGCAGCGGCAGGGCGACAGACCGCTCGCTTCACCGTCGTGGCTATCATGATTGCCATGCTGGGAACGCTATGGGTGACACCGCTGGCTGCCGGGTTCGGCATAGATCTGCGAGAGGTCGCCAAGGGCGCATCCGGTGTGGCGCTGATCATGTTGGGGGCGGCGTTTCTGTGGAACGTGGTCGGCACAGGGACGGCTCGCGCCTTACGTGCGGAGTTACCCGCCGTAGCTGATGACGAGGAGGCGCTGGGTGCGCCGCGTTCACGGCTGGGCACGCTGGTGCCGCTGATCAGCGCGGTCGGCAAATCGAGCATTCTGGCCTTGGCGCTGCTCTCGATCCTGGTGTCGATCGGGGTTAATGTCTGGCCGCTGATCGCCGGCTTGAGTGTGTTCGGGCTGGCCATCGGCTTCGGCTCGCAGACGCTGGTGAAGGACCTGGTCTCCGGGCTGTTCTTCCTGATCGACGATGCGTTCCGCTTCGGCGAATATATCGAAACGTCGGGCGCCAAGGGGACCGTAGAAAAAATCTCGGTCCGGTCCGTTTCCCTGCGCCATCAGCGCGGTGCCTTGGCGACAATTCCCTATGGCGAGATCGGCAAGATCCAGAATTTCAGCCGCGACTGGATGATCGAGAAACTGACCTTTCGCGTTGCATTCAACACCGATGTCGACAAGGTCCGCAAGATTTTCAAGAAGATCGGCCAGGATATTTCGGCCAATCCGGAACTTGCTGGAGATTTGCTCGCCCCGTTCAAGAGCCAGGGAATTGCCGAGGTTGAGGACGGCACGCTGGTTATCCGGGCCAAATTCATGGCGAAAGCCGGCAAACACTTCATGATCCGCCGCGCCGTTTTGCTCGCCGTGCACCAGGCATTTCAGGAAAACGGCATTAAGGCCGTCCCAAAGCCCCTGACATCCAATCCCGGAGCCTGAGCATTCGGACAATCACGACTACGCCGTGCTGATGTATGCTGATCACGTTGGACGCGTCTGGACATTCAATTTAGGCGTCTGGAGCTGGCGCGATACCGACCTCAGCTAACCCGAGCCCGATGCAAATCGTTCCTCGCCATCTCCCATGTGTCGGAAGCGGTGGCAGCAGACGTTTGCATTCAGCGAGGCCCGCTGCTGAGGCGAGCGTGGGCCAGGCAGTGCTGACGTCGGGCCGGAACTGGACCAGCATGCCGCGCTCCGGATCGCGCCAAAGCTCCCGCTCGGAGAAACCGTGCCTCCTACGTGGTACTTGCGCAAGCCTTCAACGGATCCATCTGACGAACCGCACGATCACTTCCTCGGCGATGACCATGGTCATGACGACAATAATCAGCGGCACCACGCCGTGCAGCATGCCTTCGAAGCGGACCCTATCCCCGAACACGAAGGTAATCGCCTCCAGAATCACGAACTTGGACAGGAACAGCACCACCCATGCGCCGAAGAAACGCATGAACTTCATGAAGGCACCTTGCCTTGCCGAGAAGAACACGGCGACCTGATGCTCGATGGCAATCGTCCCCTTCAGAAGGGCCTGCAACAGGATGGCTGCAAGCAACGACACGCTGAAGGAAGCGACCGTGACGCTGTCCGAAAACTCATCGAACAGGTTTAGGACCACGAGGTCGATCAAGACTCCGAAGGTATAGCGGAGGATCAGCCGCTGGCGGTCAGTCGGCATTTCGGCCGTGGCCGGCAGAAAACCGTGGATTTTGTCAGCCATGACACCCCCTTCCAAACAAAACACCCTGCCGAGCGGTGCGAATCTCCGCATTACCTTCGCACCTTCCGTTTCGAGGCGCCACGTAACTAACGGTAAATACAGTGGGCCACCGGCTCCAGCGCCGAAAAGGTCGCCAGCTTACCGGGATAGCGAAGGATTGACCGCCCGCTATGATGCGACCGTGACTGTAGTCGGGTCGCGTTTCTAAGCAGAAGGGCCGCGGGGCGAAGTAACCCGCCGCCAAAGAGGGGCGGTTGCCAACCTCACAGAATTGCTCTCAGTCCGCCACGTCGAAGCCCGCTTTCTTCAGCGAACGGATGACGAATTCGACATCTTGGGATCGGGCCAAACGCATCGAGACTTGCTGGCGCACGGTCTTCACCAAATTCGGTGCATTCTGGACAAGCCAGTCACGCTCCCGTTCGGCCTCGATTTTGTTTCCCGCTTCACCGAAAACCGCAGCAGCAATCAAATGGTAGATCGGATTCGAGGGAACCGCGGATCTTTTCAGCCACATTGCTGCCCGCTGATAGTCGCCGCTGAAATAGGAGCAAAGGGCCAGGTCGGCCTCAAAGGTGCGCAGGGCGCCGGGATTCCTTTCACGCGCTTCATTGAGCAACGCGCATCCCTCATGCCAATTGCCGGAGACCGCCAGGCGCTCTCCATATTCGCCCATAAAATTGGTGTCGTTCGGATTGATGGCCAAGGCCTGTTTGCCAACGCTCAATGCAGCATCGACTTCCTTGCTGAAATAAAGCCCAAGCATTTCTGCCTGACGTCCGCGGACATTGAGGGGGTCAGCTTCCACAGCTTTCCTTGCCGCAGCCAAGCCGAACTCGAGGGCTGGCGCCGACGAGGCTGGATCGGCTGGTATCTCGTACCGGTACTCATCTATGTAAATCAACGAAAGAAGCCCCCAGGCCGTGGCGTAGTCTGGGAAGTGATCCACTGTGTTCTTGAGGCAGGTGCGCACCGATGATCGCGTTATTGGATCGAGGGTGGTTTTGTATTCGTAGAAGGAAAGCGTGCAGGAATACGCGGCCCAATCATCGGGGGGATTGCTGACGTGGAGCTTGGCATCTGCCTGGAAGATAACGCCGTAAGCCTGGGCCAGGCTGGTCGCCACCTTGCTCGCAATATCGGCCTGGGCCTTGACGAGGTCAGCCACCCTCAATCCACCACTGTAACTTTCAGACCAAAGAATCGAACCATCGGCCCGGTTGACCAGCCGCATCCGGAGCCAGAATGCGTCTGGGGCAAGGTTGACGCTCCCTGAAAGAACAAATCGCGGCAGCGATGCCTCCCCGCCGTTTGCGGGCGTTTCCATGACCGCGATGTCCTTGAACTTGGAAAGCTGGACGACAATTTCCTGCTTCAATCCGACGGCGGCCGCCGACCCACTCGGAGTGCCGGTCAGATCGTCAAACTTCTCCACAAGCACGCGGGGCATTACCGGCGCGCCCGGCCTGACGGATGTCCATGACCACACCAGCACCAACGCCGCGACCACGAGAAGCGCTGCAGCACCCAAGGCGGTCAGCAGCAGAGGCATCCGCCGTGCTGGAAATTCGGTTGGCTTTTGCGAAACAACCGACAATGGGGGCGCTTCTAGTGCAAATGGCGAACGGACCGAGAAGACAGGAACATACCCCCCCTTTGGAATCGTGATCAGGATCGGGTCAGTGTGTCCGGCCGTCAGATAGTAGCGCTCGAGCGCACGCCTGAGGTGGCCAGCCTCGATGCGAACGATCGGATCCGTTTGCGGGTCGAACGCCTCGCCGCGACCAAACACTTCGACTGCGATGGAATAGGCCTTGATGCGATCGCCTCGTCCCGACAATGCTTCCTCCACCACATGGCTGAGGAAACGCCGCTCGCGGCCTGTGGCATCGAAATCGATACTGTCGAGGATAAGGGCAAGTTGGGCGCGACAAGCCTCGATGGGGAGCTCATGCACCCCCGGTGCGGGCGTTTCCGCCTGGATCGCCATCTCCTCCCTCGATCCTTGCAACCGCGTTCTTGTTGTTGTGCGGTTACATGCTTATCCACGTAACTTACCTTCTGCTGCCGTCTCTTGGCAATATGATTGCGTCAGGTCGATGAACTGGCGTCATGAGCACAAAAGACGGATCGTCTCACAGACACCGAGCGGTCTCGGCGGCAGTACGCCGATACCCCCAGTTTGAATTGACGATCCATCGGCTGATGGATCGAAGCGAGAGTTTTCGCGACATCTGCGAGGAACTCGCCGATGCGGAGTTTGCGCTCTCGAAGGTCGACGAGGCCCCGCCGGCATTGCGCGAGGCCCGACGAGCCGAATGGCAGGAACTGGTGGATCGGCTGGTTGGAGAGGTAGGGGCGGCAGTGCTGAATACCGATGCCGCCCGCAAGCCAGGTGTCAACCCGTGGCCGCCACGGTGAACAGCCATGAGTGAGCACGGCAGTAGCAAAGAGCGACAGCAAAGGAAAGGCAAATACCATGCGAAACTTCATGACACTGATTGCGGCAATGTCAGTAGCACTTTCGTCTGCGACGGCAACCTACGCACAAACACAAAATCCGCTGCCCAAGGCCAGCGATGTGCTTGTCCGATACGGCGAGGACGTCGAGGGCTGGACGGTCTATACAAATCAAACCCGCGGAGATTGCTTGATCGTGCGCCAGGACGGGCCAAGTGCGGTGCAAATGGGCGTTACCGCAAATCAGGAAATCGGGTACCTTGGCGTGTTCACGAAGGTGGATATCGGCCTTAAGAACGGGAACACGTCTGACATCTTTGTCTCTTTGGACGGCCATCTCTACAAGGGTGTGGCCACAAGCACGAGCGGCGAACTCAAGGGCGGATATTCTGGCGGCTACATCTTGACCGACGACCCGAAGTTCAAGCGCGACGTGGCGAAAAAATACAAAATGACCGTGTTTCCGGAAACCAAGGGGACCTTTGTCGTCGACCTGAAGGGAACTTTCAAAGCAATGGCAGTGGGCCGCAAGTGCCTCAAGCACTGACCTTCCGGCGGGCCATCAAACACAGCGGCAATCCGGTCGACGTCAAGCCACCAAAGGCGATACGTTGAAGTTGTAGCGCAATTACATGCTTACCCCACGTAACTTACATTCCGGCGCCAGCTCTTTGGGGCCTACTATCCATGAATGAATGCAGGAAGTGCCCATAGAGCGAGCCCTGACATGAAGACTTTCCATCGGATACAAACCTTGGGTTGTGGTGTTCTTTCCGTCCTTTGGCTTGCCCAGCCCGCCGGGGCCGCGGATGTGGTCTCACCCTTGACGCCGGAGCTTAAGCCCGTAGCAAGCGAGCAAGGGTGGACGTTCTCCGTCGCTCCTTACTTCTGGGCGGCGGGATTGTCCGGAAGCGTCTCACAGTTCGGTCTCCCCCCCGTCGACGTCGACGCGAATTTCGGCGACATTCTGAAGAATCTCGACTTCGCGGCGATGGCGATCGGGGAGGCGCGCCACGACCGGTACAGCATCTTCGGCGACCTCATGTATGTAAAGGTGTCGACGGGGAGCGGTACTCCGCGGGGCATCTTCGCCACCAATGTCGATGTCAGTTCCGAAACGTTTTCAGGGTTGGTTGGAGCGGGCTATTCGATCTTCCAGAGCGACGCCGGACGTCTCGATCTCGTCGGCGCGATGAGGGTCTGGTCCGTAAACACAGACCTCGACTTCCACGGCGGTATCCTCGACGGCGTGTCGCGCAGCGACGGGGCAACCTGGGTCGACGGGCTGGTTGGCGTTCGCGCGAATTACTCGCTCACGCCCGAAATCTATCTGACGGGCTGGGGCATGGTTGGCGCAGGTGGCGCCAATGTCGACTGGGACGTCGCAGCCGCAGTGGGATACCGGTTCAACGAACGCTTTTCGGCGGTCGCCGGCTACCGCGCGCTCGGCGTCAACTACCGCAATGACGGCTTCGTCTTCGATGTCGTCCAGCAGGGACCGATCATGGGATTGGTCATCCGTTTCTAGATCCAGAACTTCATTCAATGAACAACAGCGGAGGAAGTGATGACAACGAAATTTACATTCCGCAACTGCGCCGTCCTGGCCTTGGCTTTGGCTACTTTCGTACAGATTGATCCGGTCTCCCTGGTGACTGGGGGATCGATATCATCTGAAGCGTTGGCCCGCGTTGGCCGTCCTCTTACGGCCACAAGCGCAGCGGGCGTCGCGAGACGCGCGACCCGGCGAACCATCCGCAGAACAAGCGTCTATGTAGCTAGGCTACCGGCCGGTTGCGCCAAGACTTCGGTCAATGGGACGGCCGTCTGGCATTGCGGCGGGAGATATTATCAGCACTCGGGTTCGAAGTACGTGGTGGTGCACGTCAACTGATCGGGGCGCGGATGGCGGCCAGCCAGACCTGACCGACAGCAGGTCGGCGGCGACACGATCGTCCAAGCAACCACCGGTCGAGGGTCGTGCGCTCGGATGCTGCCAGGACCAATCGGTGGGTCTTGCTGTGGACGAGGTCAACAGATGAACGCGACACGAAGGGTATTCTTGGTCGTAATTGCAGCGGTCGAGGCGGCAACAGGTCTCGGTCTTCTGTTGCTGCCTTCCGTTCCATTTGCTCTCCTGCTTGGGTTGGAAAGCGCCACCGTTGAAGCAATTTTTGTCGGCCGCATTGCGGGCGCTGCGCTGCTTGCCATAGGTGCCGCAAGCTGGATGGCGAGGAAAGACGAGTCAAATTCTTCACTATTCGGATTGCTAGTTGGCATTCTAATTTACAACACGGCCGTATCAATTCTCCTCGTCTACGCGGCCACAGTCCTGAAGACGACCGGCGTCATGCTTTGGCCCACGGTTGCATTTCACGCACTTCTTGCCGTCTGGGGTGGTCTGCTTCTACGGGGCATTCCGGGGGAAACCCCGCTGGGAAACCGGTGACAACCAAGGAGCTGATCCTTGGAAAGTAAGACAACGTCTCATTGGCTTGCGGCACA
Organism: Mesorhizobium sp. Root102; assembly: GCF_001425625.1. GTDB lineage: Bacteria > Pseudomonadota > Alphaproteobacteria > Rhizobiales > Rhizobiaceae > Mesorhizobium. The sequence continues at coordinate 27,484 of NZ_LMCP01000019.1, forward strand.
TCGCATCTGACCAGCACGGGCAAGCTGCTCAACGATGGCGCGGCGCTACTCCAAAGGGCCAGCAAGGTTCAACTGCGAAGTCTGCACGCGCTGAAGGCAAAATGCAGCCCCACGCGCCGGTCCGTGATGCCGCGCCCGCCCGGGCACATTACGTGTTCGCGCCCGGCAACGACAGCGGCTCTGTGGCGCGATTACATGCTTACCCCACGTAACTTACATTCCAGCGCCAGCTCTTTGGGGCATATTATCCACGAAGGCATGCAGGAAGTGCTCATCGAGTATCACGCCCAAATGGCGTTGCACGGTAATTTGAGAGCATTCCGATTGTCGGCTGGCGGCGTGCGAGATGCTGCCTTCGCCGGAGCGGAGGAAGGCGTATGACGTTGCTCAGGGAGCCTCTGCTGCATTTTGCCGTCGTCGGCGCGATTCTGTTTGGCGGCTATTCCTGGCTGAATGACAGGCATCTGGACGCAACAGTCGCGGAGCCGGTCCGGATCGGCGAAGGCGATTTGCGTTGGCTCAAGCAGACCTGGTCGAGCCAGTGGCTGCGCGAGCCAACCGCCGATGAGCTCAAGGGTCTTGTCGACGATCTGCTGAATGAGAAAGTGATGGCGCGCGAAGCGCAGCAGATGGGCCTCGAGAAGGACGACACCATCATCCGCCGCCGCTTGGCGCAGAAGCTCAAATTCCTTGTCGAGGATACGGTCCAGCTTGCCGAGCCGACCGAAGCGGAACTGCGGCAGTTCTATGCCGCCAACCCTGCGCACTTCGAGACGCCAGGAAAACTGTCGTTTCGGCAGGTGTACTTTAATCCGGAGCATCGCAAGGATGCCGCGGCGGACGCGACCGCCGCACTGGGTGCGCTATCGGCGAATGTCGAGGACGACTCGATCGAGGGTGACCGGCTGCTGTTCGGCGACAGCTTCGCCGACACTGACGAACAGGCGTTGTCCGGAATGTTCGGCGCCGATTTTGCGCGCGAGGTGTTTGCGTTTGAACCGGGCGGATGGCGTGGTCCGGTGAAATCTGGCTATGGCTTTCATCTGGTGCTCGTCAAGCAGCGCACGGCGACCACGCCGAAGCCCTTCGACACCGTGAAGGATGCCGTCCTTGCTGAGTGGCGCTCTGCAAAGCAGACCGAGCTCAGTCGCGAGTATCTGGTCGAGCTGCGCAACAAGTACGGCGTCGAGCTCAACGACGATGCGAAAGCGGCGCTGGGGTCAGGGCCCGCAACGAATGTGGCCGCACAATGAGGCGGCTGGCCAAGTGGTCTGCGCTCGTGCGGTGTGCCCGCGCCGCGTTGGAGTGCGTTCGGCTGGTCGTGCTGACAGCGGCCATTGCTGCGCTGTTCTGCGAAGTTGCCTATTCCCACGAGGTGCGCCCGGCATATCTTAGCCTTAAGGAGGAGGCGCCGAACGAGTTCAGCGTTCTGTTCAAAACGCCGATGCAGGGCGATGCGCGATTGGTGCTGTCGGCACTCTTTTCCGGCAAGATCGAGACGGTGACGCCGATCATCTCGCATCCGACCGGGGATGCCATGGTGCAGACTTGGCGCATGCGCACCCTGGAGCCGCTCGCAGGCCAGAACGTTGTGATCGAGGGGTTGCAGAACACCATGACCGACGCGCTGGTTCACGTGTTGTTCGCGAATGGCAACAGCTGGACGGCCCGTCTCACACCCAGCGAACCGTCGGCAGTCATCCCGGCGTCGCAGAGCGCCTGGGCGGTGTTCGCCACGTACGTCCGCCACGGAATCGAGCACATCGCCTTCGGCTTCGACCACCTGCTGTTCGTTTGCGGGCTGATGCTGATCGTGCGCGACTGGCGCAAGCTGGTGAAAGCGATCACCGCCTTCACGGCTGCCCACTCGATCACCTTGAGCTGCGCCACGCTGGGATGGGTGACGCTGCCATCGCGGCCGGTGGAGTCGATGATCGCCATCAGCATCGTCATGGTCGCTGCCGAGGTCGTGCGCATGGAGCGCGGACAGCTCAGCCTGGCCATTGTGAGGCCGTGGATCGTGGCCTTCGCCTTCGGCCTGCTGCATGGCTTCGGCTTTGCCGGCGCGCTGGTCGAACTTGGCCTGCCGCAGGGCGACATTCCGCTGGCGCTGCTGGCCTTCAATGTCGGCGTCGAGCTCGGGCAACTGGCCTTCATCGCCGTCTTGCTGACCGCGGTTTATTCGGTGATGCGGTTCGTCATGATCCCGCGCCAGGCGATTGTCGCATCGGCCTATGCCATCGGGATCGTTGCGGCATTCTGGAGCGTCCAGCGGCTGGACGCGATGTTTTCATAGGAGGAAGAAGTTCATGAGCATCTATCATCTGAGAGAAGCTCTTCTTCGGAGCGCCACGGTCGCGGGCTTGTTATTGGCGACTTGCCCGGCCTGGACGCAGGAGGTCGTGAACACCGATGTCGGCGACATCGACCAGGCAACCATCGCAAAGGTCTTTCCGACAAAACGGCCCTACTCACCTTATGCCGGACGCAATTTCCCGACGCGGCCGCTATTTGGCGACACGCATTTGCACACGGCCCTGTCCTTCGACGCCGGGGCGGCCGGCGCTAGGCTGGGACCGCGCGAGGCCTACAAATTTGCGAAGGGCGAGGAGGTCATTTCCTCGACCGGACAGCCGGCCAAGCTGTCGCGTCCGCTCGACTTCCTGGTCGTCGCGGATCACTCCGACAATATGGGATGGTTCACCGACTTTATGGCCGGAAAGCCGGAGATCCTGCAGAACGCGCAGGCCCGTGAATGGTATGACATGATACAGTCGGGGCACGCCGGGGAAGCGGCGTGGTCCATCGTGATGACCTTTTCGCAAGGCAAATTTCCGCCCGATATCATCTACCAACCGGGCAATCCCGCCTATCGGTCGGTGTGGCAGAGCATTATCTCGGCAGCCGAAGAAGCCAACGATCCGGGGCACTTCACCGCTTTCATCGGCTACGAATGGACGTCGCTGTCCAAGGGCAACAATCTCCACCGCAATGTCATCTTCCGCGATGGTGCCGAAAAGGCCGGTCTCATCGAGCCATACACGACGCAACCGCCCGTCGGAAGCAACAACCCGCGTGACCTGTGGAAATGGTTGAAGAACTATCAGGACAAGACCGGCGGCGACGTGCTTGCCATCGCCCACAATGGCAATCTGAGCAATGGCGAGATGTTCCCGATCATCGAGCCTGTCACCGGCAAGGAGATCGATCGCGAATACGCCGAGCAGCGCGCGCGCTGGGAGGTGCTTTACGAGACCACCCAGATGAAGGGCGACGGTGAGAGCCACCCCTTTCTTTCTCCCAATGACGAATTCGCCAATTTCGAGAAATGGGACAAGGGCAATCTTGACCTCAGCGTGAAGAAGACGCCGGACATGCTGGAGTTCGAGTATACGCGCTCGGCGCTCAAGAACGGGCTGAAGCTGGAAGCCAAGCTGGGGGTCAATCCCTACAAATTCGGCCTGGTCGGCAGCACCGATTCGCACACGGGCCTCGCTACGGCCGACGACGACAACTTTTTCGGCAAGATCTCGACCGCCGAGCCGAGCCCAGAGCGCTGGTCGCACCCATTCATGACGAACCCCAAGCTCGGGCTCAAGATCATGGGTTGGGAGACGACCGCGTCGGGCTACGCCGCCGTCTGGGCGCAGGAGAACACACGCGCCTCGATTTTCGACGCTATGAAGCGGCGCGAGACCTATGCCACGACCGGGCCGCGCATGGCGGTCCGCTTCTTCGGCGGCTTCGATTTCGTGGAAGCCGACGCCAACTCCCGCAGCCCGGCGATCGCCGGCTACACCAAGGGCGTGCCGATGGGCGGCGATCTCACTCAGGCGCCAGCCGGCAAGGTGCCGACCTTCCTCGTCGCTGCGCTAAAGGATCCGATCGGTGCCAATCTCGACCGCTATCAGATCGTCAAGGGTTGGCTCGACGCTGCCGGTGAGGTGCATGAACAGGTCTACGATGTCGCATGGTCAGGCGACCGCAAGCCGGGCACCGACGGCAAGCTCCCGCCCGTCGGCAATACCGTTGACGTGCCCAACGCCACCTGGACCAACACGATCGGAGCACCAGAACTTGTCGCCGTGTGGAAGGACCCGGATTTCGACCCGTCCCAGCGGGCCTTCTACTATGGCCGCGTCATTGAGATCCCGACGCCGCGCTGGCCCGCCTATGATGCGAAGTACTTTGGCATCAAGATGTCGCCGGATGTGACCATGACGACACAGGAGCGAGCCTACACATCACCGATCTGGTATACTCCCGCCGGCTAAGGAAACGCTGATTGGCAGGCGGATCGCGCGCCGCCTGCCAACGACGCTGGTTCAGAGCCTTTGTCGGCGGCGCCAACGAACTCGGCGTGGCGAGCTTGGCTATGATCGTGTCTGGCTGCTGCAACTGCTCGAAGGGCGCCACGCAGTGAAGAACAATAACGTCTGCTACATTATGTTGATGGTCGTTGAGACTGCTGCGGCAACGTTCTTATATCTGACGATTTTCCCGATCTTCCGGCAAGTGATCACCCAATTGGGAGAACCACAGGACATCAGCCCCTATCAGCAGGCCGCGGTGGCTTGTGGTCCGCTCGTTCTGCAAGCTTGCTACTGGGTCAGGTTTCGCTGGGTTGCGGTCCCCGCACCGTTTCGCAATGCCTTTGTGAGGCACCTGTTCCTGTTTGCCAGCCGGGTCAGCTTTTTCTTTGGCGGCGCTTTGTTTTCGGTTTTCTTTTTCCGCCACGTGCCGGAACTCGATCAATTTCCTTCTGTCATTCAAGGAGCAGTCAAGCTGTTGGAAGTCCTGCTGGTTCTGTTCAGCCTGTTTTGCTATTCGCTCGAAATAGAACGGTTGGGCAGAGCAAGGGAAGACCATTCCGCCGTATCAGGTCGCGGCAGATAATTCAGGCCAACCAAATCCAGTCCTTGGCAAGTTGCCGTCGGCGGCGTTGTCTGCACGTCAAAGTTTCGGCTTGAGACAATTTCCAGGTGTCTGGAACAATTTTGGATCGGCAACGTTCCATTTGGTTAATGACGACGTTCGCATACGGGTAGATATTGCCAGCGGCGAGGACGCGATCGTGAGATTCCTGTCAGGCATAGCGACCTCCGTTGTCGCAACATTTGGACTTATGAGTGCTGTTCCAGTTGATGCCGCACCGGTCTTCGTGCCCAGGGCGCAAAACGCGCAGTCTGATGTCATCCAAATTCGGGATGGCTGGTATAGGGGCTATCGCGGCCACCGCCACCACCGGCACAGCGACTTCTGGGCCCCCGGCGGCGCTTTTGTTGCCGGAGCGTTGCTTGGTAGCGTGATCGCCAACAACAACGGCTACTATGGTGGGTATTACCGAGGCGGTGACTACTACGGAGATCCGTATTATGGCGATCCCTACTACGGCGATCGGTATTATGCCGATCCGTATTACCACGACCGGTATTATGCAGACCGCTATTACGGCAATGGGTATCACTCAGACAGGTCCTATCGCCCATGCTCGCCCAGGGAAGCGGATACCGGTAACTGTTACTAGCGATCGTGGTCATGGGTAGGGCGCCGCCCTTTGACCGATTTTCTATGTGATCGACACAGCTCGATATTAAGCCGCGGATGCGTGTCCGGCCTTTAGTGGCTTTCCGTGGGGAGATTCGACCGTGCTTCGAACGACCTCGCAGTCAGAAAATTACCCTGCCCTCCACGTAACTTACGTTCCGCTACCGGCTCGGTCCGGTAGTCTCGGGACAACGCGAACCAATAAACGGGATAGAACGCCGGCTGGCAGACAAAAGCGGTCTCGGCGGTGGTGTGCCGGTTCGTGACAGATCGGGAGTCTTCTGGTCGCCGCCGCGTTCATCGCAGGGAGGGAGAAAATGGACAGTCGATTCCGGCGATATCGGCTGAGAGTGTCGCTGGCGGCACTGACGATGCTGGCGTTACATGGCCGGTGCCTTGCGGCGGACCTCCTCATTGCAATGCCGAACTGGCCCTCTGGCCAGGCGGCGGCCAACATCATCAAGTACGGCATCAAGGAAAAACTCGATCTGGACGCCGACGTGCGCGAGATGGGATCCATGACCGCATTCGCCGGAATGGATGCCGGGGAGGTCGACGTCTATCCGGAAGTCTGGCTTCCCAATCTCGTTTCACTTGTCAAAAAATACGTCGACGGGCGCAAGACCGTGGACCTCAGCCCCAAGGGTGTGTCGGCGACGCAGGGCATCTGTGTGACGCGCGAGACGGCTGACAAATATGGCGTCAAGGACATTTCAGATCTGGCCGATCCGAAAAAAGCGGCCGTGTTCGATACCGACGGCGATGGCAAGGGCGAAATGTGGATTGGCGCGCTGGGCTGGTCGTCGACGAGCATCGAGAAGATCCGGGCCAAGAGCTACGGCTATGAAAAGACGATGACGCTCCTTCAAATGCCGGAGGACATGGCAATGGCAGCAGTCGATGCGGCCGCGGCGACGGGACAACCGATGGCATTCTACTGCTATAGCCCGCACCATATGTTCAAGCTCCATGACATCGTCCAATTGACCGAGCCGAAATATGATCCCGCCAAGTGGCATATCGTGATGCCGAGCGACGACCCTGACTGGCTTACGAAATCCGAGGCGCCGGTGGCATGGGACGCATCGCATTTCTACATCGGCTTCGCATCCTCGACGGCCAAGCGCCTGCCGAAAGTGGCGGCCTTCATCTCCCATGTCGACTTCACACCGGAGGAGGTCACCGAGATGAGCTACGCATTGCAGGTCGATCGGCAGGATCCCGCCAAGTTCGCGCAGGCCTGGGTTGCAAAGCATCAAGACCGGCTCACCGCCTGGTCTAAGTAGAGACAGGGACGACCATGACCTCTTCGCTCGCAAACCGGTCCGTCACTTCGAAAAGCAATGATCCCAGAATGGCTGCCCGCTGCCTCGTTCTTGGCGCAGCGCTTGTCATGACCGCGATCGGCGCGACGTTGGCGTATGCCGCTCAGACGCAGGTATTCGATCCGCAGACGCATAAGTGGGTCGATTACGACAAGACGAAAGCACGAAAATACTACGCCGCCCATAAAGAGGTGCCCGAGGCATTTCGCCCGCAGACGGTCAAGTTCCGCACCGCGGAGGCGCCCGGTACGATCATCATCGATGGCAACAAGCATTTTCTCTACCTTGTGCAGTCAGGTCAGCAGGCCATGCGCTACGGCATCGGCGTCGGTCGGGAAGGGTTTGGATGGGCCGGTATCGTGCGCGTCGGCCGCATGGCGGAATGGCCGACCTGGACGCCCCCGGCCGAAATGGTCGCTCGTGATCCGAACGCGGCCAAATATGCGGCAGGCATGCCGGGAGGTCCCGACAATCCGCTCGGCGCCAGGGCGCTCTATCTCTACGAGGGCGATCAAGACACGATCTACCGGATACACGGCACGCCGGAGCCCTGGACGATCGGACTCGACGTGTCATCAGGGTGCATCCGGATGCGGAACGACGACATCACCGACTTCGCTTCCCGCGTCGAAGTCGGCGCCAAGGTCATCGTTCTCATGCAGGGGGCGGCCCTTTACAAGGGCGTTTGAAGCGGCATTCGGAGAGGGACAAGCAATGTCGGCAAAACATGCAGTGAAAAGTTCGATCCTGGTTGCAGCTCTTGGATTCATGGCGCAGAGTTTGAGCGCCTGCGTCAGCACGCCGCCGCCTGCTCCGGAGCAGATGTCGAGGACGCAGGTAGAGACGGCCCCGGCGGATTTGCAGCTTCTTTGCGCCAACGCGGTCGCCAAGTCGAGCGGCGTCGACAGCTCCAAGATACTTCCGATCTCGTCGAGCAAGATCGATTCCAAAACTTACCAAGTCGAGCTCGATGCCGGCGGCAAGAAGACAAGCTGCCTCGTGGACACAGACGGCGCCGTCAAATCCGTTGAGCCCATCTGATCCGCCGGGCGTCACCTCATCTGGGCTCGGCTCTCAGCGGCGCATGAAACTCTTTATGCAGCGCGTCAGCGGCCGAGGTGTTAGCGACCTTGAGTAAGTCGCTGCGTATTGAGTATTTGCGTCAAGATCCAATGGCACGATCACGAAATCAATGTGCAGCGCTCGCGGTGATGATCCCCAGATTGACCAATCCGCTAACGACCAATTGGACGGCCACCGCGGTCAGCAGGATGCCGAAGACAACCTCCGAGACGATAAGACTCGCCGGCTTCATTCGCTTCGCCAGCGCATCGATATTGGTGAACACAAGATAGTCAAATGCGGCGACGAGCAAGATGAGCCCCGCAACGAGTGCTGCACTTGCAACCGAGACAACTTCGCCCGAGGCAATGATAATGACCGTGATACCGATGGGGTTGAGCAAGTAGGGAATAGCAAGGGGAAAAATTGCCATCTTTTCCGGATCCTCCGGCAATGCCAAATCCTCCCCGTGCTTTTCGGTAGGTCCAGATGCCATCTTGATTGCGAGAAGCGCCAGGATAATGCCGCCAGCGATAGCAACCGCACCGCCGGTGATATGCAGCAATCGCATCAGCAGGGCGCCAGTGGCAAAAAGGATCATAGCCGTGACAAGAGCCGCCAAAACCATCTGGCGGCCAATCTTGACCTTGGTTTCGGCGTCGAACTTCTGGGTCTTTTCCAGAAATGGCACCAGCGCGATCTTCGGTCCCATGCCAATCAGCAGAAGCAGGAGAAGTTTTGTCACCAGAGCGAAATCAATGACTGCGAAATCCATCGGAAATCCCCCTCAGCCTGCCTTGAACAACTGTCGACTATCGGAGACGGGTTGTCTAGCAAATCGGGGAAAACCTGCCGCCAGCACAAGCCGGAGCATCCAAAAACGCGCTGGAATGGCACCTGTCTAAACGGCTCCATATTCCACGATGCTAGCGCTCGTTCGGCTCTGATTTGAGGGAATTGCCGGTCGCGAAAAAATTGGCCGTTGTTACCACGTAAATAACACCCCAGTTGGCTGGAACGGTCAAAAGACTGTGTATAATGTGGAGGCGCTGAGGGCGCTTACGCAATGAAAACCGAGCCACCGGTAGGTCATGAATACTCGCGCCTGCGCGCCGGGTTCCGCATAGCGGCTTGCCTGGGCTGAAGACTCTAGGGAAGCAAGCATCCGTCGGCGGCGCGATGCCCGCTTGGTCTGACAGGGAGAAGATGCCATGGCGTCCGAGGCAACCGGGATCTCTCAAGATAACACCGCTGAGGGCCCGGATAAGCAAGCCAGGAAGGGAAACCCGCTGCGCAGAGTCGCGCTGGCCGTGCTGCTGCTGGCTTGCCTGCTGTTCGTGCTGGCGGTCTTCATGGAAAGGCGCACGCCTTCTTCATCGCAGGCGACGGTCAGCGCCTATGTCGTCGGCATTGCGCCGGAGGTCACCGGCCGGGTCATCGAAGTGGGCGTGGCTGACAACAGCGGCGTGAAGCCTGGGCAGATGCTGTTTCGTATCGATCCGCAGCAATACCAACTGGCCGTCGCGGAGGCCGAAGCACGGCTTGCCCGGGTGGGTCAGACAATCGGCGCTTCGACAGCCTCCGTCGAGGCCGTCCAGGCACGCCTCGTGGAAGCAAGGGCAATTCGCGACAACGTCCAGGACCAAGCCAGCCGGGCCATGGAACTCGTCAAGCGCGGCGTCTATGCCAAGGCGAAGTACGATGAGGCGAAGGCGGCGGTGGACCAGGCAAATGCCGCGGTCGTCGCTGCAGAAGCGGATCTCAAGCAGGCGCAGGAAGAACTTGGCCCATCAGGCGCCGACAATCCGCAACTGAAAGAGTCGCTCGCCGCGCTTGAACGAGCGCAGCTTGATCTCTTGCGCACGACGGTTCTGGCGCCGGCGGAGGGCGTCGTCACCAACCTGCAGCTTTCCGTCGGAGGCGTTGTCAGCGCCGGCCAGAGCGCCATGACCTTCATCGACGTCGGCACGGTATGGATCACCGCGGCGTTCAAGGAAAACAGCCTCGAGAACGTCGCCGCCGGCAACCGCGCGGACGTGTTGTTCGACCTCTTGCCCGGCCAGGTTTTTGGCGCGACGGTCGAGAGCGTCGGGATGGGCGTGGCCCAGGGAAGTGTCGACCCCAAGACCGGGTTGCCGAAGATCTCCACCGAAAGCGGATGGGTGAGAACGCCACAGAGCTTTCCGGTCCGCCTGATCCTCGACGAAGGCAGGCCAAAGGGTGTGCGCTACGGGTCGCAGGTGAACGTGGTGATCTATACCGGTGACAATCCGGTGACCAACGCGGTCGGCCGCATCTGGATGCGCGTCTTGTCGATCCTGACCTATGTCAGCTGACGGCGACCTTGCGCTCGCCAATGCCAGGCGCAAGGGTCTGCGCATCGCGCTGGCCGTAGCCGTCGGCTTCACGTGGTCGGTTCTGTCAGGGGTGGTCATCCCCTTTCTGGGACCATTGTTCGCGGCGCAGTTTCTGATCTCCAGTTCCCGCCCGCTGCAGCTGAAACAGGCAATGGGAATGGTGATCCTCATTGTTGTCGCCGGCGCACTTCTGCAGGCCGTAACGGTGCTGACAGGCGATCGGCCACCAGTCCTGTTGCTGCTGCTCGGGCTCGTCTATTTCGTCTGTTTCTACCTGCAGGCGAACGGCAAGGGCGGCGGGGCGATCTTTCTTGTCCTGGTGGTCGCCGTGATGGTGCCGTTGCTGACCGTGCTCAACCGCGATCTCGGCGATTCCATCTTGTCGATCCTCGCACAGGGCGTGGTCAGTGGAGCGATCCTGATGTGGATTGCCCATGCGGTCATACCCGACCGGGGCAGCGCCGAGACTCAAGCTCCGGCTCCTCCTGCAAACCCTCGCGCTGCGCGCTATGCCGCCGCCAATGCCGCCATTCTGCTGATCGCCGTGCTCGCTTGCCTGACGCGGGACGGCCTTGCCACGGCGATCGTCATCCCGATCACCGTCGCATCGCTGCTGTCGCAGCTCGATGTCATCGCAAGTGCAAGGGCGGCGTTCGGCCTCGTCATGGTCAATCTCCTTGGAGGCGTGGTTGCATCCTTTGCGTTCGCATTGCTACAGGTCCATCCCACGACTCCCACGCTGTTTGTCCTGGTGCTACTCGCCGGCCTGGTGTTTGGCGGCCGCGCGGCGCTGAGCAATCCTGCCGCCAGACTCTATGCAGGTGCGCTGACGATCTTCCTCATCCTGTTTGGAACCGGCGTCTCGCCGTTGCCGGCATCGGCGGCGGAATCCTTCGCCACGCGGGTCAACTACATACTGCTGGCCATCGCCTATACGATCTTCATGACGGCGTTACTTTGGCCGGGACCGAGGCGCAGCGCTGAAGACAGGGTGACGTCATGAAGCGCTTGTAACCGCTCGGGCGTTGCGTCCTTTCCATTTCATCCAGGCCTCGTCTTAGCGGTATTCCGTTTCACCGAAGCAACTGAGCAAAGGCCTAGCCGATCGCCATCGAAATCTCCGGCGGGATGCTTGCTTCGACGCCCAATAATTTCTCATGGTTCGGATCCGGCGGCCATCTGCGCCGCGCCCTCGAACACTGTTATTTGACGGAGACATTCGATCCGAAAGATGGCCCCGACGTCGACTGATCTGCTGGCAGGGTCTCTCAGTTCTGCACGTAGCATACAGTTACTTACCTTCCGCATCGGCAGGCAATGCGTCAACGTAACGCCAAGGCAAGAAACATTCGCCCGGACTCGGCGACAGAACATCGCTGACCACCAGGTTCACATGCCTTGGAGGGACGACAATGGAGATCAGGTTTCCGCACTGGCCCGTTGGCACAGTGGCCATAATGGCGTTCTTGATGTGCTCCGGTCCTACCTCTTTCGCGATTGCGCAGGATCAAGCTGCTGCTACTGCTAGCCCAGCGGCCACCCAAGCTCCCGAACCGCTCGACGAGGATGAACTCGAAGTTCTGGTAGCGCGGATCGCGCTCTACCCCGATGAACTTGTCGCGGTCATTTCCGAAGCGTCGCTTTATCCATTGCAGATCGTGGAAGCGAGCCGGTTTTTGGATCAGGTCGCGAAGAAGCCAGGCCTGAAAGCGAAGGAAAGCTGGGACGGCAGCGTCATCTCACTGCTCAACTATCCCGACATCGTCAAAATGATGAGCGACGATCTGGAGTGGACCCAGTCGCTTGGCGACGCACTGACGTATCAGCAAAAAGATGTTCTGGTCGCCATACAGCAGTTGCGCGACACGGCTGTCGCCAAAGGCGTGATCAAGTCCGATGACAAGATCAAGGTTGTCGAGGAGAACGACAATGTCGTCATCAGGTCCGCTAGCTCGGACAAGGTCTATGTTCCACGGTATGAGCCTGAGATGCTCTATGCCACCGACTATCCGGTTGCTCCGATCTCCTATTATCCAGACCCCTACCCAAGTTATTATTATCCCACTGCGCCCTATTTCGCGGCCTTCGTGACTGGCGCCGTCTGGGCAGCGGCGGTGGACTGGAATGGTGGGGGTGTGTGGGGAGGGCGCTGGAACGGCAACGATATCGATATCGACTGCAACAACTGCTTCAACAACATAAACGGCAAGGTCAATTTCAACGACGTCGACTGGAAAAACGTCGACCGTTCGAAATTAAATTTCGACAAAAACCAATTCGCCAACATCGACAAAACGGGCATCGGCAATCGCGTTAAAACGAACGATCGCAATAATATGCGCGACAAGGCATCCGAATTGAGGAGAGGCCAGATCAGCGCGCTGCCGGGGAATTCGGCGAAGGTGAAAGACATCCGCCAACGCCAAATCAGAGAGGGTTTGAAAGCCCGGCCCCCGGCGTCACGGCCGGATTTCAAAAGGCCAACCAACACCAAGCCAATTGCGTCGGCGCGAAACAATGACCGTTCTGCGGTCAGGGCGCCTGGGAAAATCAATCGTCCGGTCGGCAAGCCGAGGCCCGCAGCGAGAGTGGACAACAGACCGAGGAATCCGTCGGGTCTTGGCAACGTCAGTTCCGGAAAACGTCAGCAGATAGCTTCCAACCGCGGTGCGAGGAGCATGGGAGGCGGAATTCGCAGCGGTGGCGGCGGCGGCCACAAGATGATCAGACAGGGTGGTGGCAGGCAGGGCAGTGGCGGGCGCAGGCGTTGATAAGTTTGGCGAGAGGAAAACCGACATGAAAACGTCCGTGCGGAGTCTTGTTCTACGTTCGCTGCTCGGTGCCGGAATGATCTTGAGCATTGGGGCGGGCTCCGCAAATCTTGCCGGCGCGCAGGAGGTGCACAGCCTCTCGGACTACGTGGCCAAGAAAGATCCGCCGCTTTTCGATGATCCCTCGGCGGCGGTGGAGGCGTTCAAATCGGTCCTGGCGAAGGACGATTTCGATGGACTGGCGGCACTGCTTGGACTGGATGCCGCGAAGCTGCGGACAAGCGAAGGCGTGATGGATACCTACGCGCAGATCCGGCAAGGCGCTGCGAAGACGGTGATCGTGCGCGATCTTGGCGACCGCAAGGAACTCAATATTGGCGACAAGCTATGGACGCTGCCATTCCCGATCACCAAGGGTAAGGAGGGCAAATGGGCCTTCGATACCCAGGCTGGCATCGAAGAGATCATCAACCGGCGCGTCGGCGAAAATGAGATCGCGGCAATCGAAACGGTTCGCGCCTACGTGGACGCCCAACGTGACTACGCGGCAGAAGACCGCGATGGCGATGGCGTGCTGGAATACGCCCAGAAGCTGATCAGCAGCGAAGGCCAGGCCGACGGACTGTATTGGCCGTCCGATGAAGACTATGGCGTCAGTCCCTCAGGCGACTTCATCAACCAGGCTGCTCTCGACAAGGCGAAGAAAGGCAATGGCTATTTTGGCTATCGCTTCCGCATCCTGACCGGCCAAGGCAAGAACATCGCCGGGGGCGCTTACGACTATGTCATCAACGGCAACATGATCGCCGGTTTCGCGCTTTTGGCCTGGCCTGTGAAGTATGCGGAAACGGGTGTCAAAACCTTCGCGGTCAATCAGCAAGGCATTGTCTATGAGGCCGACCTGGGTCCAAAAACGGAGGCTGTGGCTGGCGCGATAAAGCGATTCAATCCCGGAGACAAATGGCAGCTGACAGGTGACTAGCTTCAATTCGAAACCTTACGTCCTGTCGCCAGTCCCAACCTCGCGGCCAGAGGCCATGTCATGATCAACCAGAACTGGTGGTTCACGACCTTACTGACCAAGCAGTTCAAATATTGCCCGCCCTTGAATCGGTCGATCAAGTGCGACGTGCTGATCGTTGGCGGAGGAATGAGCGGCATGAGTGCGGCGGTGGAATTCCTGCAAAAGGGGTTCAGCGTCGTCCTGATCGAAAAGAATATCGTTGGCGGGAGTTCTTCGGGCCGCAGTGCCGGCTTCTTGACCCCGGACAGCGAACTGGAATTGCACCAACTGGTTCGCAGATACGGAACCGATGCCGCGCGGGAAATATGGGAGATGCCCTGTCGAGGAATTGATCGCGTCGTGCAAGCCATCAAGAAGAACGACGTTGAATGCGGGTTGCTCGAACAGGATTCGCTCTTTCTAGGCCTTGGCAAGGGTGGCAAGGAGGCAGTCGTATCGGAAAGGGAATGCAGAGAGAGCGTAGGGTTTACGGACCAGAGAACCTACGATGAGAGCGAGCTAAAGGGCATTCTCGGTGCCGAGGGATTTACCGCAGGCATTCGGTACACCGGAACTTACGGGATCAACCCGCTGCTGTGCTTGCAGGGTTTCAAGGACATCCTTATCGATCATGGCATGCAGGTCTTTGAGAGCACCGAGATGGTGCGGATTGAGGACCACACGGCTTACACGCATGGCGGCAGCGTCACGGCGGACCGCATCATAATCGCGGTCGATAAGCTGGACAGATCCGTCAGTCCCCTGGCCGGGGAAATCTTTCATGCCCAGACGTTCATGAGCGTCACCGAACCCTTGACGGACAGGGAACTCGGCCTGCTGTTCCCGGGCGGAAAACAGATGCAGTGCTGGGATTCCAAGCTCGTCTATTCCTACTTCAGATTGACAGGAGACAACCGGCTTTTGTTGGGAGGCGGAAGCGCCCTAACCACTTTTCTTCCAGGCGCCTACAATGGCCATTCAGTCATCCGTAAAGTGATCAAGGAATTCAAAGAGCATTTCCCATTCCTGAGGGATTTGAACTTTAATCAATTCTGGCCCGGCCTCATCGATACGTCCCGGGATTTGCTTCCCATCATCGTGAAGCCACCGGCACAGCCACACCTGCAGTTCATTCTTGGCATTGTTGGGCTGCCTTGGGCTGCTTTCTCCGGCAGTTTTGCCGCCAGAAACATTCTGGGCGAAGCCGCGGAAGATTACGAAAAGTACTATCCATATTTTTCAAACCGCCGGCACTTTGCCCTTCCCAGCGGATTGGGAAAGATAATCGGCAAGCCAGCGCTTTTTTCTCTCACGAACAGCTGGGCGAAATTCTGGCAGGTTGACGCAAAGCGAAAACCGGTCTCGATGAAGGATGAGTTCTAGCGGCATTTTCTCACTAAGCTGATAATGCGAAATGCAAAAAAAGAGAGGCGGTGTAGGAACGCACCGACATTGCAAATGTGGAAGAGCTTCGTCGTCGCCATCGCTGTTCTTGCCTTGGAGCGTTCGGCCTCGGCCGCCAGCGTGGTTAACAAGGATACCAAGATCCGCACGATGATCGTGACGGAAGGCGGCGGTAAGACGAAGCTGGCACTGCACGCCGGCGAAGCCGTGGAATTCTGCCCGAACGGTTGTTTCGTCACCTGGCCTAGTGGTGACCTTGAGGCCTTGACCGGGTCGGAAACGATCGAGATTTCGGGCGGCATCGCCCGCATCAAGTAAAATCGGCGGCATGAGGCATTTTAACTTAACATTGGACAATTAGCCAACGGTCAAAGCCTGACGAACGTGCCA
Organism: Mesorhizobium sp. Root102; assembly: GCF_001425625.1. GTDB lineage: Bacteria > Pseudomonadota > Alphaproteobacteria > Rhizobiales > Rhizobiaceae > Mesorhizobium. The sequence continues at coordinate 43,343 of NZ_LMCP01000019.1, forward strand.
GCAGTTGCGCAAAACAGAGGATTCCGATACTTCATTTGGCAGTGTGGAGCGGCACGCCCATCAGTCCTCGGGTGCCATTATCGTGGCAATCAGTATCGGCCGATTTTGTCGAGGTTTCACACTTGGGGGGCGTTTTGACAACCGGCGTTATAAGTAAATTAGAAGTCGGGCGTACCACCAACGCATTGCTGGTATTTGCATTGGTCGGCCTGCTTTTCGGCTGCGCGTCCCGCCCGACGAATGTCTTGTTGCCGGTGGCCGATACGTCCGCGTCATCGAGCAAGGTGGAGATGCTGGTGACGACGACCCGCGCTCGCTCTGACAATCCGGCCGAGATGTATACGGGCGAGCGCGGAAGCGCTCCGTCGTTTGCGGACGTTACGGTGTCGATCCCGCCGGCGTCGGTGCGCAAGGTCGGCGAGGTCGCCTGGCCCAAGAAGCTGCCCTCAAACCCTGCAACTGATTTCGCGGTGGTGAAAGCCGAAGAACTAACACGGGATGGCGCGAAGGAATGGCTGCACGCTACTGTCAGGAAGAGCCCGGACCACAGCGCGCTGGTCTTCATCCATGGCTTCAACAACCGCTTCGAAGACTCTCTTTATCGCTTTGCGCAGATCGCTCACGATACGGGCACCGACAGCGCACCGATCCTGGTCACATGGCCTTCCCGAGGCAGCACGCTGGCCTATGGCTACGATCGCGAAAGCACCAACTACACGCGAGATGCGCTCGAGACGCTGTTCCAGTATCTCGCTCACGATCCCGAAGTAAAAGAGGTTTCGATCCTCGCCCATTCGATGGGTAATTGGCTTGCCTTGGAATCCTTGCGCCAGATGGCCATCCGCAATGGCGGACTGCCGGCGAAGTTCAAGAACGTTATGCTGGCCGCACCCGATGTCGATGTCGACGTGTTTCGCACGCAGATTGCCGACATGGGCAAACAGCACCCCCAGTTCACCCTCTTTGTCTCGCAGGACGATCGTGCGCTTGCCTTTTCGCGACGGGTTTGGGGCAACATCCCGCGGCTTGGATCCATCGACCCGGAACAGGCTCCCTACAAGGAAGAACTCGCGAGCAACAACGTAACCGTCATCGACCTGACGAAGGTCAAATCCGGCGACAGTCTGAACCACGGCAAGTTCGCCTCGTCACCGCAGATCGTGCAATTGATTGGGGCGCGGATGGCTGCCGGCCAGACCCTGACCGATAGCAGGGTGGGCCTTGGCGACACCATCGTGCAAGCGACGACCGGTGCAGCATCGGCGGCTGGCAGCGCGGCAGGCTTGGTGATTGCGGCTCCGGTTGCAATGGTCGATCAGAACACCAGGGAAAACTACGGCAATGAGGTCGAGAACCTGACCGGCTCGCAAAGCAGTAAGAAAACGAATGCGGGCAGCAAGAATTGCAACCTGCCCGCGGCATCCACAAAAGGGTGCAGGAAATAGCGGTTCAACGAAGTCAAGGCGGCAGCGAAGCTTATTGATGCCTCATCTCGAAGTTGCTTGAACGTTCCGTGAGAATGGCATTCAGAGGGCAGAGAGCGAGCCACACCTGAAGCGACGCGTCTGCTGTTCCCATCTGGCTGGAAGGGAAATGAATGCATCGCATCGCTCGGATATCGCGCGCCACCTTCCTGTCACTAGCCGTTGCAATTTTGACCGCCTGGGCCGGACTTGCCATGTGGCACCGCCTGCCTGCGGCAGAGGCTGGGCGGGCTGTGGCCTGCGCCCTTTTCATCCTATTTGGCATCGGCACCGTCATTGCCCTCTTCGGCCGTTTTCGCTTCAGGGCGTTCGTCCTGTTTCTGTCTGCGTTCGCTGCGGTTCTGGTTTGGTGGAGCACCATCAAGCCTTTGGGCGACGCCGACTGGGCGCCAGATGTCGCCCGTCAGGTAACCGGCACCCGCGACGGAAACCTGTTGACGCTGAAAGACGTGCGCGACTTCGAATGGCGCAGCGACACCGATTTCACCGAACGTTGGACAAGCCGGACCTACGACCTTTCCACCGTTCAGAGCGTCGACCTCTTCATGTCCTATTGGGCTGGACCGAAAATGGCCCATGTCATCATGAGCTTCGGCTTCTCCGACGGTGAATATCTTGCCTGGTCCATTGAGGTGCGGCGTCGTGTCGGCGGCGAGTTTTCGCCTATAGCGGACCTGTTCAAGAGCAATCCCCTGGTCGTTATCGCGGCCGACGAGCGGGACGTCGTCGGCGTCAGGTCAAATGTTCGGGGAGAGGATGTCCAGATCTATCGCCTGAGAGCGTCGCCGGACGCGGCCCGCGCGCTTCTGCTGGAATACGTCTCGGATGCAAATGCGCTTGCCGCGGCACCTGCGTTCTACAACTCCATCACGACTAATTGCACGACGACGATCGTCAAGATGATGCGAGCGGTCGGTGATCCAATTCCTTTCGACTGGCGCCTCATCGTCAACGGCTATCTGCCCGAATATGCGTACGACCGGGGTGCACTCGACACCCGCTTGCCAGTGTCGACCTTGAGGGAGCTAGCTCACATAGACGACCGTGCGCGGAATTCCGGCCTGTCGCCGGATTTTTCGAGATTGATCCGGGTTGGTGTGCCGTCTCCTCACCTAGGCTATTGATCTCCAAAGGCGTTGCTGGTGGGCGAAGCGCCAAGGAAGGTTGTCTCGCCGATCTCGCATTGGGGGTAAGCTGGTCAAGCAGCGCAGTTGTTTTTTGCATGCCGAGACGTTCAGCCAGAGCGTCGGGACGGGGGAATCGAGCCGATGGCCGCGGACCATGTTGAATTCTCGGAACTTGCAACGCTGATCATTGGTCTGATCGCGTTGGTCGCGGGGACGCGCATCCGTCAAATGGTTCCAGTGCTGAAACGCATCGACATGCCCAACGCCGTGATCGGAGCCATGATAGTGGCTCTGCTGGTTCTTCTGGCTCAGGTCATCTTTGGAGCCGAGGTCGCCTTCGGCACAAAACTCCGCGATCTCCTGTTGCTTGTCTTCTTCACGACGATCGGCCTGTCCGCGAAGTTGAAAGCGCTGCGAGCCGGTGGTCGTCCACTGGTCATCCTCTGCGCGGTGACAGTGCTTCTGCTGGTCTGCCAGAATCTGGTTGGCATCGGTGTCGCTACGGCTTGGGGTGCACCCCCCTTCTACGGGCTCCTTGCCGGGAGCCTTTCCTTCGTTGGTGGGCCAGGAACGGCACTTGCCTGGGCGAAGGAGGCGGAGGCCGTCGGGCTTCAGAACGCGCAAGCGGTCGGAGCCGGCGCGGCGACTTTTGCAGTCATCACCGGCGCACTGGTGTCGGGACCGATTACCGGCTGGCTGATCGGGCGTCACAAACTCTCCCCGGTTGCGGCACCGCAGGCCGAGGTCTCCTTCGCCGAGCCGCAAAAGGAGGCGCCGGCAGCAGTTCAGGAGGATCGCGGGAACCTTGAGAGTATTGTGGCGACCATCCTGATTGTTGCGGTATCGGTCTTTCTTGGCGACAAGCTCAATAGCTGGGCCAAGGACGCAGGATTGTTGCTGCCTGGCTTCCTGTCGGCGATGCTCGCGGGAGTTTTCCTGACGAACCTGGTTGACTGGACTCGCATCCGGCTGGACTTCGAGCCAATTCAAAAGGGCGGCGAGGTCGCTCTGAACCTGTTTCTGGTGCTCAGCCTCATGAGCACAAAGCTGATTGCCGTCGCCGCTATCCTCGGACCACTTTTCGTCAACGTGCTGCTGCAGATCATCGTTATCGTGGCGATTGCCTATTTCATTCTGTTCCGGCTGCTCGGCCGTGACTATGAGGCAGCAGTCACGGTCGGCGGGTTCCTCGGCTTCGGGATATCTTCAATGCCCGTTGCGATGGCCACCATGGACGAGGTGGCGCGCCGTTACGGACCCGCCCCGAAGGCGTTCTTGCTGATCACCTTGGCAGGATCGTTCTTCGTTGATCTTGCCAATGCACTCGTTGCCAAGACATTCCTGACTTTGCCACTTTTCGACATGAAGGCACTGGGCATCGCAGGGCATTGATTTCCGACAAAGGCGGTAGAATGAGCGGCAAGCTGTCGACTGGGCGTAGCGACGCCGCTAGCCGCCCCAAAGCGGACTCGCTATGCTATTGCAAGTTCTGTCGGCCCCATAGGCAGCGGTGATCTTCGCGCGGTTCAAAAGCAACAGGTGAATGCGCATTGGGCGCAACTGGTTTGCTGCTCGTTCAGAGCGAACAACTCGCCCTGCGGAGCAATTTGCACCTGGCGTTGGGCGGCAGTATTGAGGCGCAACCGCAGTCCACCGCAGAGACCCCGCCATGAATGATACTGCCACTACCGATGCGACTGGTCGATCGGACAACGCCGCTGCTGACACGCATCGGAAGGCGCTTGAGGTCAATCTCGACGCAACGAGTTTCGGTTCGTTCGCCGAGATCGGCGCGGGTCAGGAAGTGGCGCGATGGTATCTGCGCGTTGGCGCCGCGTCTGGCACGGTGGCCAAGACCGTCTCAGCCTACGACAAGGAAGTGAGCGACGACCTATACGGCTCCGGAACACGCTACGTGTCCAGGCCGCGGCTCGAGACGATGCTCGATCATGAATGGAAATCGCTTGTGCAACAGATCGGTGACACGCGTGGCAAAGATACGCGCTTGTTTGCTTTCGCCGATACCATCGCCGCCCGCAACTTTGCGGGCACCAACGATTGCCACGGCTGGATCGGCGTCCGCTTTCAGGATCACCCGCGGGCTGAGGCGAGCGACATTCTGCTGCACGTAAACCTTCGCGATAATGCAAACCTGCTTCAGCAGGAGGCGGTGGGCATTCTCGGTGTGAACCTGCTGCATGCGCTGCTGATTGAGCGCGCAGCCCCCGGCGATTTGCCCGCGAGGATGTTCGACAGCCTTGCAAATGATCGCCTCGAAATTGATCAGATCGTGATGCGAGGCCGCGCGTTCGCGGGTTGCGACATGCGCGAACTGCACAAGGCCTTGGCACGCGACGGCAGGGCTGAGGCGGTGACGCTCGACAGTGATGGCGTGGCCGTCGCTGCGAACGAGTTTCTCTATAAGAAGTCTGTGGCCATCGTACCGCTGGCGAGCGACCCGCGCGACGACCTTTCGCCAGAAGCGATTGCGGCGTGCCTGGCAACGCTCCGCCGCGAGGTCGCTGGGAATCCTGAGGTGAAGGATGTCATCGATGTACGCCTGATGGTCGTCGATTCTGATTCCCCGCTGCCTGCAATGGGCAAGGGCGCGGCGATGATGATGCGGCACCGCCAGTTGTACCGCGCCACCGCATTCGTGCGTCGATACACACAGGCGCCTTTGCGTTTTGCCGTGCCGCTGCCTGCGTTGATACGGGTTCTAGACGATGTGAGATACCAGCACCTGGAAGGCCGCCTGCTCGAGGGTATCGCGCGGCTTTTTGGCTCCAACGTACGAGTACTGGCCTATCCATGCCCTCGAGAGGAGTTGCTTCCCCTGCTGGAAACTGAGCTGGGACGCGGATGGGAGGTTGACGATGGCCGGCAATGGATAACTGCCGATCAGTTGCGCCCCGCACCCCCTCTACTGCATCTTTATGAATATCTGCTGGCCAGCGGCTTCCTAGTTGCCATACCTCCCAGCTAGCGATGGTATGTCGTGCAAACTTCTCAACACTCGCCGCTCCGCAACCACATAACACTACCGTCGAATGGGCCATTGTTGTTTAGCAGCGTACTGCTTACCGTGAGGCGTTCGAACAGAGAGCTGCATGAGATGTTGGTGTTCCGGAAATCGAGCAGAAGAAAGCCACAAGAAACGCCTGACAGGCGGCGTAAATCAATTGTTCTTACGAGCATAGCCGAACCATCATTGGTGGTCGTCGTGGAGTCGTCGGCAGAGCACGGGAGCCATGAAGTGTTCGACCGCCTGATCGCCAACGGATTTCACATGACCTTGCACGACGATTGATGCTGCAAATCGACAATTGGGTCCGAATAGCTGCGAAATAAACGCGCCATGCACGAGGGCGTGAAATGATCCTCAAGGAGATCGATTGAAGCTCGGTTCCTCACACCGATAGACGCGGCATTGACCATCGCGCGTCGGGACCGAGGCGGCGGTCGGTACGTCCGGCCAGTCGCATTCGTTGCCAAACTGGCGGACGTATCGATCGTAGGTGTTGCGGCCGGTGGTCAGAACCACCGAGCGATGGCTTTTGATCTGGGCCTGCGTCTGTTCGCAGGTCATCACGCGTGTGTCCGGTCGCGCATCGGCGACGCTCGTGACACAAACTGCTACCCCGGCAAGAAAGGCGATCGACAGACTTTTCACGGCCAACACAACGGAACTCCCGATCGATGAATATGGACCGGTCCTGGAAAACGGCAAGGATATTTCGACCGACGAAATCGCGGGCTGGGAAAGACTCGCGCCAAATATGCGAAGAATAAGCCGATGACCGACAAGCCGGTAACGACTTACGTGGTGAGCGTGTTCGAGAAGCCGCCTGGGGCGACAGCTGGCGTGACGATACGGGAAGATCCTTAATTTTGGTCCACGAAGAATCCAATGAAATCAGTGTTTCTGGTACATCCTCCGGGCCTGCCATGACCATTGATTTCGCAACGAAAAAATGCATCTATTTGAAGCAGTGACGGTACTTTTCGAGGCGGGCTAAGGCGCCGTCGAACGCCGCAAATTGCAAAAATCGCCCGATTGGTCACGATAGTTGGTGAAACCTGAAATATTTTTGCGGCGATTTTCCGTTTAAAATCAAAAGCGCAACTTTTTGACGGTCCATGGGTCGGCGTTGCACGTCTCAAATAAGAAAAAACCCAACTAGATCAATGACCTACCTGGGTTAGAAATAATCGAGTGGGACGCGGGCGAAGCTCGTGACGCGTCCGTCCGTGCCGACGGACACAGTCTACAAGGTGGCGGCATCAAACGCCGGCCCACAAGGCGAAAGAGTATCCAGACCGTCTGTCCGGCGGCCAGCAGCAGCGCGTGGCCATCGTCCGGGCGCTGGCGATGAGCCCGATGATCATGCTGCTTGACGAGATCACCTCGGCGCTTGATCCCGAGCTAAACTAGACCACGAGTTTTCCAGCCGCATGATCAGGCTTGTCGAAGCCTTGATGCTGTTTTTGACGTTTTAGGTTTCCTGCCGCGTATGAAGCAACCAGGAATTCGTCAATGGGAAATCTGGCTTGACGATTGCTGACCGAGGCAAAGTCGCAGAAAGGGCAGTAGGGAACTCTGCGACGGGTTGTTATCGACCTGGCAACACCGTCCTGGCTGGCCTTTCTTATCGCAATCGGTATGTCGCTCAGCGTGTAATCGAGCATCTGGAGCAGAATTCGACTATCCAACACAAATTGTTTCCCGTGCTGTTGGCAGCCGCGCGGATGGAATCTTCCTTGCTCAGCAGAACTGTAATCCTGTTGTGTTGAGATAGACGGCATAGAGCGAGCTGCTGGCGGCGATGAACAGGAGATTTCGTTGGGGTCCGCCAAAGCACACATTGGCGACAGTCTCCGGGACAAGAATCTTGCCAAGAAGCGTGCCGTCCGGCGCAAAGCAGTGCACGCCGTCGCCAGCTGACACCCATAGGTTGCCGTCGACATCGATCCGAAAACCATCAGGGATGCCGGGATCGATCTCGGCAAAGATGTGACCATTCGAAAGGCGACCGTCTTCGCCCACATCAAAGCAACGGATATGGTGCGGTTTATCCCGGCCGTGGGAACGGCCGCTGTCGGCGATGTACAGATGTGCCTCGTCAGGGGAGAAGGCAAGGCCGTTCGGCTTGTCGAAGTCGCCGGCGGCTACCGCTAGCGTACCTGACTTGGGATCAAGGCGGTAGACGTTGCAGGCACCGATCTCACTGGGAGCTTTGTAGCCCTCATAGTTGCTCAGGATGCCGTAGGGCGGATCGGTGAACCAGACAGTATCGTCGGATTTGACCACCACATCGTTGGGAGAATTGAGACGTTTGCCCTCGAGGCGATCGGCCAGGATCGTGATGCTGCCGTCATACTCGGTGCGCGTGACGCGCCGCTGCCCATGTTCGCAGCTGATGAGGCGTCCCTGCCGGTCGCGCGTATTGCCGTTGGAGAAATTCGAAGGATAGCGGAAAACGGAAACATTCTCCGTCACTTCGTCCCACTTCAGCATCCTGTTGTTGGGAATGTCGCTGAAGAGCAGAAAGCGGCCATCGGCGAAGTACACTGGCCCTTCGGCCCAGCGCATTCCAGTATGGAGTTTCTCGAGCTTGCACAGAGGGATAATGAAATCTTGAAAGCGGTGATCAAGAACCTCGTAGTATGTCATTTTGACATGCCTTGCTTGCTGGTTGCCTTGCCGACCGACCGGCCCCAGTTTGGGCTTGCACTCGGCCTGATGGAACATTTCAATGTCGCGAAATGCCTGCGCAATTCGCGCTCGGCGCCCTCGGTCTCATGGCCTTGATGGCCTCACGGACGTGGACATGGCATCTTCACTGCATCTCTGACCGCCATTGGTTTTCAGATGCCTTCCTTCTTGTTAGTGAGACCGTGGACCAGCAGCATGACCAGGATGATCGCGCCGAAGATCATCTCGCGCGCGGCAGGGGGCATTTGCATGACCGATAGGATCGACGACAGAAGCGTGATGAAGATGGCACCGGCGAACGTGCCGATATAGTTCCCTCGGCCGCCCTGAATCGAGGTTCCCCCAATCACCACGGCCGAGATCACCGGCATGAGATAAGGGTCCCCCATGCCCTGATAGGCCTGATTGGTATAGCCTAGCAGGAGGATGGCGCCGAAACTGGAAAACACCCCGGCAAGGACGAAAGTCGCCACCATCACCAGACGAACCTTCGCCCCGGCGAGAAACACGGCACGTCGCGAATTGCCCAGCGCGTAGAGATAGTTTCCATAAACGGTGCGTTTGAGAACCCAGATCGTGATCGCCGCGACCACCAGCCAAACGAGAAAAGCATTGGGGATGCCGAAGGTACGGCCGGTCGCCGCCTGCGTCGCCAGCCAGGGGACCTCACCGTTGGGACGGCTGTTGCCGGTGTAGAAAACCGCAGCGCCAAGCAGCATGGCGTTGACGGCCAGCGTCCAGACCATCGCAGGCACGCGAAAGACGGCAACACCGATGGCGTTCAAGAGCCCGACTGCAACGCCAAGGCACAGGCCCAGTGGGATTGCCAGGCTGGCGACCAAGGGATTGGAGCTGCCAGAGGCCGAGATGACGACAATCGCCGTGCCAGTAATGGTCCATGGCACCGAAAGGTCGATCTCGCCGAGCAGGATCACCAGCATGGCACCGGTGGCGATGATGCCAAGAAAGGCGGCAATCTGAAGCTGTTGTAGAATGTAGCCGGGCTTCAGGAAGCCGGGATACAGCAGGGAACCACCCAGCAGCAGAGCGACGCAGCCCAGCGCGATCAGCAGGACCGATACACGGTCTCGGTTGAGCCAGCGGGAGGATTTGCGGGATCTAACGGTTCGCTCAGTTGCATCAGTCATCAGCGGTACAACTCAAGCCGGCTGCGCACTCGGAAAACGCCGAGCGCGCCGAGTGCAATTGCAGTTGCGAGGATCAATCCCTCGAAGAACGGTTGCGCCAATGGCGGCAGGCCGGAGAAGAACATCAGCGACGAGATGGTCTTTAGGATCAAAGCGCCGATCACTGCGCCGATGGGGCTGCCAACACCACCGCTCAGCGCAACACCGCCCAACACGACGGCGGCGATCGAGTTCAGCGTGTAGGACGGCGCAATATTAGGATCGCCAGTAAGCGTAACCATACTGACATAGGTGCCGGCCAGAGCTGCGACAAAGCCGCTGCTGCCGTAGGCGACGAGCTTGAGCCGGTTCACGCGAAGGCCGGTCATATAAGCCGACTGTTCCGACGACCCGATGGCATAGAGGCCGAGGCCGACGGCCGTGCGGCGCAGAAGGACCAGCAATACGACGAGAACGATGACAAGAATGACCGCCGAAACCGGGATGCCCGCCACTGCATAGGTGAGCGCGTCCGACATTGTCTCATCAATGCTGCCTCCAGGCGTTGGCCTCAGAAGCAGGGCGATGCCGCCGAATATGCCACCCGTCGCCAGGGTCGTGACGATCGGCTGCACCCCGCCGTAGACGACCGCGATCCCGTTCACCAGCCCGCAGGCCACCCCGACGGCGAGCACCACCACCATACCAAGGGCAATCGAGGTGGGAGATCCGTTGAGGAGGAAGGATCCCATGACGTTGGTCAGCGCAATAATTGACCCTACCGATAGGTCTATGCCCTTGACCAAAACGACAAAGAACTGGGCGATCGCGGCGAGCCCAAGCAGCGTCCCTTGGTTCGACCAGATGGTAACCACATAGGTCGAAAAGCCGCGTGGATGAATGGCGATATAGCCAGCGAAAAGTATCACCAGCGCGAGCGCGGCAATGGTTTCCCTGGCATTTTGGCGAAGCCAGGTCATCATGCCTGGGCCTCGGCGTGAAGGTGCACGTTCATCGAGGCGGCGATGAGTGCATCGGCGGACAGGTGATCCCCCGTTAGTTCCTTGGCCACACTGCCATGGTAGAAGACGTACACCCGATCGCACAGGTGGATAAGTTCTTCATAGTCGGTCGATTGCAAGATCACGGCCATTCCGTCGGCCGCCAGATCCGTGAGCAGCCTGTAGATCTGGGCCTTGGTCGGCAGGTCAATGCCGCGGGTAGGGTCCATCAGCAGCAGACATTTGGGCGACAGCACAAGCCATTTGGCCAGTACCACCTTCTGCTGGTTGCCGCCCGACAGCGTCGCGACGGGATCGTCCAGCGAACCGTAGGTCAGGGCCAGGCGTTCGATCAGTTCTTGCAGCCGGGCCTCGCTACCGCCGTTCAGGTCAAGCAGGCCGAGGGGGGCCCGCCCAAGAACCGCCAAGCGCATGTTTTGCGCGACCGACATGCTGGGGATCAGCCCCTCGGTCTTGCGATCCTCAGGCACGAGCGCCAGACCGATATCGGATTGTTTCACCCTCGGCGGCTGAAGACCATTCAACCGCTTGCCATTGAGCGTGATGCGGCCTGTCACTCCGCGCAGCACACCGAAGACAGCATGCATGATCTGCTGCTGGCCCTGTGCGTCCAAACCGCCGAGCCCGACAATCTCGCCCGCCCGCGCTGCCAGGGATACATCGACAAGCTGGCTTCCCCAACTGACGTTTGACACATCCAGAACGACCGGCGCCGTGTCTGGCACGGGCGCGCGGCGCGGTGGAAAGAGCTCTTCCAGCGAGCGGCCGATCATGAGGCCGACGATCTCATCGGTCGTGCGCGCGCCAACGTCGAAGGTCTCGATATGTCTGCCATTGCGGAAGACGGATATGCGGTCGGCGATGGCGTCGACCTCGTGCATGCGATGCGAAATGAAAAGGATCGCGACACCTTGCTCCTTCAGCATTTTCAGGACACCGAACACCGTTTCGACGAGCTCGCTGGTCAACGCTGACGTCGCCTCGTCAAGGATAAGAAGCTTGGGTTTGCGGAACACGGCCTTGGCGATTTCCACAAGCTGTCGTTCCGACAGGGACAGGCCCGAAACGCGAGCGCCAAGCGGGATCGACTTGGCCCCGACAAGATCCAGGGCCTCGCGCGCTTCACGATAAACGCTGCGCTCTATCATCCCCATCCGGGTGCGCGGCGCCGCAAGCACTATATTGTCGCCAACCGAAAGATGCGGCATCAACGACAGCTCCTGGAACATGCAGACAGTGCCCTGTTCGGCCGCCTCCCGCGGGGAGGAGAAGCGCACCGTCTTCCCGCCGATGGAGATCGTTCCGGCGTCCGGCTGGATGACACCAGCCAACAATTTCATAAGAGTCGATTTGCCTGCGCCATTCTCGCCGAGAATGGCGTGCACGCGTCCCGGCTCGCAGCGGAAATCCACTGTGGTCAGCGCTGGAACGCCGCCATAGGATTTTGACACCGATTTCAGTTCAACATAGCGATCTGCCATGCGCGCTCCGTTGCTGCCGACCTGGCCGGCCTAAACGCCGGCCAGGTTCGTGTCATAAGCTCAATTGGCGTTCTCGGCCGTCTGGCCTTTCAGCTCATCGGGCGTGAACACGGGGAAACACTGCGGAAAGCCGGTGGCCGTGTAGAAGGTCTTTGGCAGATCGGGGAAAAAGTCCTTGCCTTCTGCCAGATCCGCATTGTTCTTCTGGGGGATTGGCAGGAACACCTTCTGCGGCAGCGCATTGCCCTCCAACAACACGACCGAGGCCTCCAGCGCCATAGCGGCCAGCGCCGGCGCCTGGGCAGCCGTGATGCCGGGATACTTGCCCTTGTTGACCAGCATCCGCGTGCCGTTGCCGGCATCGAACCCGACCGGGACGACCGGGTGCTTCGCCGCGGCCATCGCCTCGAGTGCGCCAACCGAGCCCTCTTGAACAACAATTCCATCAAAATTGCCGTTGGTCGCAATGGCGTCGGATGTCACCTTCGAGGCCGTGCCCACATCCCAGTCGCCCTCGACCTTGACCACCTTCAGCTCGGGATACTTGGAGAAGACCTCGCTGAATCCCGCTTGGTTGTCACGGTCGACGCTGTTGCCTGGGACGCCGTCGATTTCGAGAACCTGACCTGAAACATTGCCCTTCTTGGCCTTGATGCCATCAACCACGGCCTGCGCCTTGATCCGGCCAAGTTCGACCTGATCTTCGTTGATCTGCACGACCTGGTTTGAGTCGAGCACGTTGTCATAGGTCACCAGCACCACGCCTGCTTGCTTGGCGCGCCTCACCACCGCGTCGAAGGCGGTGGGATTGACGGCATTGATGACCACGGCGTCGTAGCCGGCGGCGATGAAGTTGTCGATCGCGGCGATCTGCGCCGTGGAATCGTTGCCAACCGAAATGATCTTCAGCTCGGACAGCTTGGATTTGATTTCGGGACGGGCGCCCCAGGCTTTGGCGGTCTGAATGGAATTGGCACGCCAATCGTTGCCGACATATCCGTTGACCAAGGCAATTTTGTAGGGCCCGGACTTCTTCGGATAGGAGATCACCGAGGCGTTGTTTGGAGCCGGAGCATAGCAGTCGGGCTTGTAGGTGTCTTGCGCCCAGGCACTGGTGAACATTGCGGTAGATGCAGCCAAAGCACCCAACATCAGAAGCGTCATACGTCTAGTCATTTCACTTTCCTCCCTGTTTCTCCAGCGACGCTGGTTTTCAAACTGAAACTGAACTTTCCTCCGCCACGGCTACCGCTGTGGAGGCCGAATTCTGGAATGCGTGCATATGGTCGGATCATCGAGTCTGCTCCTCAACGCCGGTTCAACGAGACGGCAATGATGATGATGGCTCCCTTGATGACCTCCTGGATGCTGGTCGAAAGACCGAGCACGAGAAGACCGAACCCGAGAATGCCAATGAAGATTGCGCCGACGACGGAACCGACGATTGATCCATAGCCGCCAAAGAGACTTGTCCCGCCTATGATCACGGCCGCGATCACATCCAGTTCGAGACCCGCTCCCAGGCTGGGATTGCCGGCCGTGGAGCGGGCCGCGAGCATCAGCCCGGCAAGGGATGCGGTCATGCCGCACAACACAAAAGCGAAGATTTTCACGCCGTCCGTGCGCACACCGGAAAAGCGCGCGGCAACAGCATTTCCACCGGTCGCATAAACACGCCGGCCGTAGGGCATCTGATGCAGCAGGTAGTAGCCGGCGGCCGTAAGGACGATCGTCCACCAGATCGGTGCCTGAACGCCCAGAAAACCGCTGTTCCAGAACAGATTAGAAAAATCATCATCAACGATCGACACTGGCCTGGTGCCGGTGATGGTCAGCGCCAGTCCCGAAAAGATAGACAACATGCCAAGCGTTACGAGAAACGATGGAATGCGCAGTTTTGTAACGAGCAAGCCCGACACTGCTCCGATCGCGGCCCCGGCGCCCAAGACCAGCAGCGCGGCGACATAGGTCGGGACACTTTGATCGAGCAGCAACGCTCCGATCATCCCTGAAAAGCTGGCAACCGACCCGACCGACAGGTCGATTTCACCGCAGATGATGACGAACGTCATGCCGATCGCCATCACGGAGACGATGGCCGTGATGCGCAGAACCGCGCTTGCGGTTGAGACCGACGCAAAGTGGGGGGCGAACAAGACGAAATAGAGGGTGATCGCCAAGAAGATCACATAGGTGATGTGATCGCGGAAAAAATTCATCGCACTTGCGCTCATCGGCATCGAGGACGGTTTCATGCTGCAACTCCCTGGGCGCGTGCGCTGGTTTGTCTGGCGGCCTCGGCCTGCAGCAAGGCGCGCAGCCCAGTCTCGTCGTGCGCGCAGGCGATGCGGCGGGTTATCCGCCCCTGCGCCATCACCAGAATGCGATCGGACAAATCCAGGAGTTCCTCGAGTTCCGAAGAAATGAGCAGCACGGCGACGCCTTCGCTGGCTGTGCGACGCACAAGCTCGCGCATATCGCGCTTGGCATTGACGTCGACGCCGGAGGTTGGCTCATCGAGGATCAATAGCTTCGGCTTCATTGCCAGCCATTTTGCGAAGACAATCTTCTGCTGATTGCCGCCCGAAAGCTCCTGGGCTTTCTGTAAGGGGCCGCGGCAAAGGATATTGAGGTCGTCGCGGTATTGTCTGAACAGAGCCGTTATCCGGGCCTTTGCCATCGGCCCAAAGCGACCTGCCAGCGAGAAATCGGAAAGGCGAGGAAGCGCGAGGTTCTCCTCGATTGAGCGCCCGCCAACAAGCCCTTCGAGCCGACGGTCTTCTGGAACAAGCGCGACACCAGCAGCGATCGCTCTGCTGACGCTGCCCGGCCGAACGGGTTCTCCTGCGACAGTGATATGGCCGGATACGTCCGATAGGATGCCGAACAAAGCCTTGCCCAAGGTCGAGCGGCCGCTGCCGACAAGCCCGGCAAGGCCGACGATCTCGCCTGGATCGATCGAGAGCGATATGTCGGACAGCTTGCGCGACGTGGCTAGATCGCGGACCTCAAGAGCTGGCGTCCCGACCGGCGTCGCCGGGGGGCGTTTCGCGGGCGCGGCAGCGGTAGGCAAAGGCGATTCGCCCTTCGGCCGCGACATCATCGCTGCGATATTCTCGATGGATGTCTTGCTTGGATCAAGCGGGCCAACCAGTCGCCCATCCTTGATGATCGAGATGCGATCCGAAAGCCGCAGCACATCCGCCATGCGATGGCTGATGTAGACGATACCGATCCCGTTCTGCTTGAGCTGGCCGATGGTGCGAAAAAGCGTTTCTTCCTCGTGGATGGTCAGAGATGAAGTCGGCTCATCCATTACGAGCAGCTTGGCGCCCCGTGAGATCGCCTTGAGGATCTCGACCATCTGCCGTTGGGCGAAGGCCAGGTCGCCCACACGCGCTGAAGCATCAAGCGAGAAGGCATAGCGCTCGATCAGAGCCTGGGCATCGCGAACCATTGTTCTGGCGTCGACGCGCAGGCCGAAGGCGAGCGGCTCGCGAAGGATGAACAGGTTTTCGGCAACCGAGCGGTTCGGCAAGACACTCAGTTCCTGGAAGATCATTGCAATACCGCGGTCGATCCTCTCGCGAAGCGACAAGGCGGTGACGTCCTCTCCGGCGAACAGAATGCGGCCTTCATCTGTTCGGTAGGCTCCCATGAGAATCTTCATGAGAGTCGATTTGCCCGCGCCGTTCTCGCCGAGCAGCGCGTGCGTTTCACCGGCCATGACCTCGAACGAAATATCAGACAGCACGCGGTTCGCGCCAAACGACTTGCTGATGCGTTGCATCGCTACGATCGCGTTCTGGGACGTTGAAGTTTTGGCTTCGACCATGACGATTTCTCGATCGCTTGGGGAGCGTCGGCGGACAACTGGAGCCCGCCGACGAAAAGTGGCTAGAAGCATTCGCCGTTGCAGATTTTTACCACCGAGGCGGGAGCATCTTCCTTGGTGACCTGCTTGAGAGCACTGAGAAGATCGAGTTTCTTGACACGCAACGTCGGCACCGAAATGTATGGCGGGACGTCATGTCCAAGCAATGCAAGCGCGGCCGCCTTGGCCTCGGCGACGCCCTGGTCGTAGGGACGCTGCGCGCCTACGGCCAGAAACTCGCCACGTGCAACGTTCAGCGCGCTGTCCGCTGCAATGTCATTCGTGGTGACGACGATATCGCGGCCGAGTGTCTTTGCCGCGGCCACGACCTGCTGGGCGGGCGTGTCCCAGGCAACGAAAATACCCTTCATGTCAGGGTGGGCCGTCAACATTGCGGTGGCAACCTCGTAAGCCTTCTCTGGCGCAGTGAAGGTGCCGACATCCGCGACCTTGATGTCGGGATGTTCGCCGAACGCCTTCAAGGCACCAACCTTGCGGGCTGCGACGGAGTAGTAATAGTCATAAACCAGCGTGATGATGCCGACCTCGCCCTTGCCGCCAATCGCCCCGACAAGTTCCTGCGCGGCGAAATAGGCGTTCTTCTCATTGTCGGAGGCGACTACGGTCACATAGTCTTTGCCCGGCGCCATATCGACGGGGACGTTGTCCATGAAAACCAGCTTGATGCCGGCTGCCGCCGCCTTCTTGTAGGCTTCGGACTCAGACTTCGGATCGATCGGGATCGAGAAGATCACGTCCGGCTTGCGAGCGATCATCTGCTCCAGATCGCTGATTTGCTGCCCAGGCTGGAACTTGGCGTCGGTGGTTCCGACAACTTCGATGCCCAGGTCCTTGAGTGTGTTGCTGATTCCGGAGACTTGCAACTGAGGCCAGCCGGCATCCATGGTGTGCATCACCAGTCCAGCGGTAAACTTTCCCGCCTTGAGCTTGGCAAGGTCCTCATCGGAGAATTTCAGCACATCTGGTGACAGCGCCGGCGGACCGTCCGGGAAGCCTGGGACGGGTTGGCCCCTCGGCGACAAGGGCAGCGGCTCGAGCAGAGCTTTTGCTTCCGGTGGAATGGTGTCATCGGCGAGCGCCGACGATGCGGCCAATCCCGATAGTGCCAAGGCCAAAGCGGCCGCCATGAATCCACGATAGTGCATTTTATTCCTCCCGATCATATAAACGGCCGTATCGGCCGGGTGGCGACCTGATTGGTCTTACCGGTTGGGCGCTGTTCAGCGCCCGTAAGGCATCAATGCCGCGGTCGCGGCACCCGAGTAATTCACGTAGACCGTCTTTTTGCGCATGTAGCTTTCGAGCCCATGCACGCCGTCGTCACCGCCCAGGCCGCTTTCGCGGAAGCCGACATGGAAACCCTGCAGCATTTCCGGTCCAATCCGGTTCACGTAGATCTCACCGAACGAAACCTCGTTGACGGCGTTCATGACGCGGCCCAGATCATTGGTGAAAAGATAGGCCGACAGGCCATAGTTGCTGGCATTGGTGACGCTAACCGCCTCCTCGAAGGTGTCGAAGGGCATGATCGGTACGACCGGGCCGAAGATCTCGCGCGTCATTATCGGCATGTCAGGCGTGACGTCGGTCAGTACGGTCGGATTGAGCCAGTAGCCGCCATCGATGGGCGCCTTGGTCGGGCGCCCGCCGGCGAGAGCAAGCCTCGCGCCGCCCGCGACGGCTTCTGCAAGGACCGCCTCGACCTTTTCCAACTCTTCACGGCTGACTTTCGGGCCGATATCTGTATTTGCCTGCATCGGATCACCGACGACGAGCGACTTGGAGAATTCCACAAAGCGTGTGACGAACTGATCGTAAATCGAACGGTGAACGAGCGTGCGTTCGTTGCATATGCAGACCTGTCCGCAATTCATGTAGCGCGACGTGGCTGCGGAACGAACCGCCAGTTCGAGATCGGCATCAGCCAGGACGATGAATGGCGCCTTGCCGCCAAGCTCCAGCGAAACAGGCGTCAGATTACGCGAAGCATTTGCCATGATGCGCTTGCCGGTCGGTACGCTTCCAGTCATGGTGATGAGGTCGACGCCGGGTTCCGTGCAGAGCACTTCGCCTATGGTTTCACCTCGTCCCGTTATGATGTTCACCACGCCGGCTGGCACGCCCGCTTCTACAAAGATGCGAGCCATTTCGAGCGCCGAAAGTGGCGTGTCTTCATGCGGTTTGAGGACGATGGTGTCGCCGGCGATCATGGCGGGCGCCACCTTGCGGCTGACCAGGGCGCTCGGGTAATTCCATGGAATAATGGCGGCGACGACGCCTACCGGCACGCGCTGTATCCAGACCTGCTCTCCCGCGTAGTCGGATGGCAGGATCTCACCTTGAATGCGACGGGCAAACTCGGCGTAGTAGTCGAAGAACTCGGCCGCGCCGCCGACTTCACCTATTGCTTCATTGATCGGTTTGCCTTGTTCCCTGACCACCACCTCGGCCAGACGCCGGGCGTTCTGCCGGATCAGGACCGCGATCCGCTTCATGATCGCCGCACGGGCAAGAGGTGATTTGAGCCCCCAAGACTTCTGTGCCATGCGGGCGGCTTCTATCGCCTGGCGAGCCTGATCCGGGCTTGCCTCGGGCACGTCGACAAAGGCCTTGCCATTGGCCGGATTGATCACCGATCGCATACCGGCTTCGCCGGTGACAAACTTCCCGTCGATCAACATGAGATAGGATTTCTTGTCTTCTACTGCCATGGTTCAATCCGCTTCTGCGTGCGTTGCAGGCGTGCCGACGCCTAAAGGTTGGATTTTGCAGCGGCCATTTGGACCGCGAACTCGATCGCTTCGACCAGACTGTCCTCGTTGGCGATGCCCTTGCCTGCGATGTCGAAGGCCGTGCCATGGTCGACAGAGGTGCGGATGATCGGAAGGCCCAGCGTCACATTGACACCGGAGAGCGCTTTCCATTCACCGGTTGCGGGATCGACGTTGAAGCCGAGCAGTTTCACCGGAATATGGCCCTGATCGTGATACATCGCGACCACGGCGTCATACTGGTGGGCACGCAGTTTCACGAAGACCGTGTCCCCGGGAACAGGTCCCAACACCGTAAAGTCGGCGGACGTGTAGGAGGCGACGACCGGGGTCGTGATGTCGATATCCTCACGACCGAAGATGCCGCCTTCGCCGGCGTGCGGGTTGAGCGCGGCAATCGCAATACGGGGGTGGGCAACGCCAAGGCCTTGCAATGCCTCAACCGTCAACTGGATAACCCGCCGTAACCGAGGTTCGGTCAGTTTCGATGGAACGTGAGCCAGAGCCACGTGGGTCGAGACATGGCTGACACGAAAATCGCCATGGGCAAGCATCATCACGGAATCGCGGGCGCCTGTCAGTTCTGCCAACATGTCGGTATGGCCCGCATAATGATAGCCGGCCAGATTGAGCGCTTCCTTGTTGAGAGGAGCCGTGACGATGCCTGCAATCGAACCTGCCTGGGCCAGGCGAACAGCTTTTTCGATCGCCAGATAGGCAAGGCGCCCGCCTTCGGCTGACATGACGCCTGTCACTATGGGTGTTCGCTCGGGACCGGCTTCGAGAATAGCCACAGGCGGAAAAGTCCCGGCGGTCGACGCCGACGGCTCTTCCTCAGCAATAGCCCCGCAAATCGACTCCATTGCCCGCATCGCGGTTACGCTGCCGACAATGAGAAGCGACAGAGATCCATCTGCAAGCCGAGGCCTCAGCCGCGCACATGCCTTCGCGATGATCTCCGGGCCGATGCCCGCGGGATCACCCATTGTGATGCCGAGTCTTGGACCAGACATAAACGCCCTTAATCGGTCAATTGTGATCATGTTCTAATCCTTCCAACCATGAATGCGCAATAGTTTTCTTTTTCGGTCATTCGTAATCAGCTGCCGGGCGATATCGCCCCCGTTTTCCACCTATGTGGAAGCAGTCCCCGTTTTGTCGGCTCCTCAAACACGGTTTGACGTCATTTGACCGGCGGGAATGGACCCGCCGATGCTTCTGGCCGGCGATCGTGTTGATTAGCGGCGCGCGAGAGCCGCGAGCCTGCTGAAGAGCGCGCTGTCGCCGAAGGCACCCGACTTCGAAATAGTGGCTAGCCCTTCGAAAACGCCGCCTTTGATTCTGGAGATCGGAAGCCCCGGCTCAATCTCGCTTTCAACCATGAGTTCGACGACGCCAAGGCTGGAGCACACCGATCGCAATGTTTCGCCGCCAGTGACGAGCAGCGTTCCAGGCTTTGGCAAGCCGTCTAGAAGCGAGGCAAACACCTTGCCGATATGATCTGCCACCGCGTGGCGATCACCCGATGCAACGACGCTGACAACCGACGGCGCACCTCGCATGATCCGTTTCGCCAAATCCCTTTTCGCTTTGTCGATGTCGCGTCCCACAACGATATGCGCATCCGCATGCTTGGCCGCAAAAGAGGCCACCTGTCCCGCCGTGACTTCGTGATTTGTGCCGACAAGGCCCAGGAATGGGGCGGACAATGCCGGAACAGGCTTGTCTGGTATGCTCAGGTGCCGTGCCAGCGCTGCAGCCAGGCCGCCGGTACCAACCCAAAGCGTCCGCGGCGCGCTCGCCGTTGCAACAATTTCGTCAAGGTCCTTGTCCGTTTCGGCGTCGTAGAGTGTGATGAAATGAACTGGCCGCGCCCCCGGTGCCGACCGGCCAGACGAAAACCGCTGACCTAGGCCGGCGACGATGTCGGGACCTACCATTTCGGGCCGATCGAGCCGCCATTGATGCCCAAGGCGTGTAACACGGCCCTGAAATGGGAACGCAGGCGCGACAACAACGCGCTGGTACCCGCTCTCGACGATGCAGGCTTCTACTTCGGCGATGACGTGACCGCGCAAAAGGCTGTCGATCTTCTTGAAACTCAGCTGTCCGGCGGCAAGCCATGGCGCGAACCTCAAATGTCTCGCGACAGCCGTTGTCTCGGCGCCCTCACGTGTGGCGATATCGACAGCCAAACGGGCCGAGAGCGCACGATCCAGTTGCCAACTCACCCCAACGCCGTGGCCTGGCGAGGCGAAGCAAACCGCGCTATCCAGAGCGCCGGTCAGGTCGTCTGCTATGATCCGGATATCCACAGCCTCAAGAGCGCTCAACTGAAGAACCCGAACGGCTGACGCGCACGACTCGGACGTTCACATCGAGCGTCCGAAGATTCGTAAGATTGGCCTGATCGATGCCGTCATCGGTAATGACCTGGTGGATATCGGCCAGACGGCAGATGGTGCAGAAATTCGGAGTGGTGAATTTGGAATTGTCGGCAAGCACGACGACCCGGCGCGCCGCGGCGATCATCGCCTGCTTCATCGCCGCGACCTCAAGCGAGGTCTCCGTGAGCATGTCTCCGGTGATGGCATGAGTGCCCAGAATGGCCACATCGGCGTGGATGGTGCGCAGGAAATTCTCACCAGGCTGCCCAACCAGAGTTAGAGAACCCGGCTTGCAGGTGCCTCCAAGCATGACGAGGCGTACCCCCGGCACGGTTGCGAGTATCTGCGCGATCGCGAGACTGTTGGTGACGGCCGTAAGCGCAATGGGCGCTGCGGCGATGGCGCGCGCGACTTCCAGCACGGTCGTGCTTGCGTCGAAAATGACACTCTGCCCGGCGCGAAGTTCCGACATCATGGCCGCGCCTATGGCCTCCTTCTCAGCCCTGGCGAAGTGTGAGGCAGTGGCGAGATCCGGCTCGAAGGTGGCGAGTTCCGTGCGCTGAAGCATCGCACCGCCATGCGTTCGCTCCAATGCTCCTTGCCGTTCCAGTGTCTCGAGGTCGCGCCGGATGGTCGAAGGTGACGCGCCGATGAGATCGATGAGTTCCTGAACGCCGACGGTTCCTTCCCGTTTAAGGCATTCGAGAATGAAAGCATGGCGCTTGGCCGGAATCAGATCGACCCGTCCGCGCCCGCCATCGTCTTCCCATGACCCGGCGGACGCTGAGGGCCCCGTATCTTCCACCGCTGATTTTCGAATATTCCTTGCCACGTTCGTATCTCCGCACAATGCAGCAACGCGCTCGCCGGAATCATAGCGAGCCCAACCTCGCGAATATCACGAATTCATTCGGCGAGCCCACTGGTTTGTCATGGCGATGAGCGAATTCCTATCGCTTTTGGCCTTATTAGAATTATTTTGACTGATTTTGACCATATGTGATAAGCGATGATCGTCAATCATCGTCAATGGGCACTGACAAGTGCGCAGATCTTGTCAAAAAAATGGGAATTTAAGTCAGCGATTCAGAGCGCTTGGGCTCTGTTGCGAACCGGTTGGAGGAACCATGTCTTTCTTGTCGAAGCTGAAATCGGCCCTTATCGGCGCCGCTGCCGCGGCCTTCTTGTCAACGGCTGCCGTCGCTGCCGATGAACCCACTGTCGGCGTTGTCGTGCCGACCCTGGATGCGCAATTCTGGAACAGCTATGTCGCTTTCATGAAGAAGGGAGCCGACGAGCTTGGTGTAAAGCTCGTCGTCCTCAACGCCGACAACAAGCCTGACCAGATGGTCAAGTCGCTTGAGGATCTGGTGGCCCAGAAGGTCGACGGCATTGTTTTCACGCCCTATTGGGCCACTGCCGCTCGCGGGCTTACCTTGGCGAAGGAAGCCGAGATACCGGTCATCCTCACCGACAGCTATCCGGATTTTTCGCCTCAAACCGAGCGTTTCCCCAATTACATCGCCTTTATCGGGCCGAGCGATGAAGACGCCGGATACCAAATGGCCAAGGCGCTGTTCGCCGTGATCAAGCCGGGGCCTGATGGCAAGAAAGTAATCGGCGTGGTGAACGGCACCGCCGGCACCTCGGTCGCCATTGATCGCCGCAAGGGGCTGGAAGACGCTCTCAAGGAAGCGCCCGATGTGCGCGTCGCCGGCGAAGTCGATGGCAATTTCGTCCGTGATACGTCACAGACCGCATTTGAATCGCTCTTCCAGGGCAACCCCGACATCACCGGCGTCTGGGCCGCGAACGGCGGCACTGCGACCGGCGTGATGGCTGCGCTCAAGAACCAGGGGAAAGCGCCCGGCAAGGACGTTATGGTCGTCGGAATGGATCTCAACCCTGAGAATGTTGATGCGGTAAAGTCCGGGGATCTGCTTTTCGATATTGGCGGTCATTGGCTTCAGGGAGGCTTCGCCCTTGTCGCCCTTTTCGATCAGATCAAGGGTATTCCGGTTCCCCCGGGCGCTGACAATGTCAAGCTGAAGCTGCTGCCGCTGACCAAGGATCGCGTTGCGCAGTTCGAGAAGGACTTTCCTGGCGGCGTGCCGACATATGATTTCCGGCAGCACTCCCGCTTCTACAACAAGGACGCCAAGCCGGCCGTTTTCGAGATGCAATATAGCAACTGAACGTCCGATTGGGCCTGCCTGCAATCCCACGGTTGCAGGCAGGCTTTGCCTGGCATTTGGGCGTAGTCAATTCATGACACTTGCTGCGAGCGACCTGAGCAAAAGCTACGGCCAGACACGTGCCGTGGATGGCGTATCCGTGGTGCTCCGGCCCGGTATGGTTCACGCCATCGTCGGCGAAAACGGAGCTGGCAAATCGACGACCTTGCGTATGCTTGCGGGCGCAGAGCGGCCTGACAGCGGCGTTATGACGTTGGATGAAGCAAGCTATGCGCCACCAAGTGTTATCGGTGCGGCGGCCCTTGGCGTATCGCTTGTATACCAGGAAATCACCATCAACCGTTCGCTGACTGTCGCCGAAAACATCTTCATCGATCGTCTGCGACAGTTCGCCGGCCCTATCGGTCTTATCGATCGCAGACGTATGGAAGCCGCGGCGCAGACGATCCTGGAACGGATCAGCGCGCAAATATCGGTCTCTGCCGATACAGGCCGCCTCAATCTCGGCGAGCTGAAATGCATCGAGATCGCCCGAGCGCTGTCTACAAATCCGAAAATCCTCCTTCTCGACGAATCCACCGCCTATCTCGATCATCGAGAGGTTCAGGCGGTCCTTCGCGTCATCAGCGAACTCAAAGGGCAGGGGATGACCGTAGCCTTCGTTTCTCATCATCTCGACGAGGTGCTTGCCGTCGCGGATGAATTGACGATCCTGAAAGACGGGCAATATGTCGGAACATATCGCACGACCGAGATCGAGCCCAATGAAATTCATCGCCGCATGGTGGGGCGCGAGCTCGCGAGAAGTATCTATCCGCCGCGGCCGAGAGATACAGGCAAGCCTGTTGTCTTCGAAGCCTGCGACGTCGCCGTTGGGCGCGAACTCGGGGGCGTCAGCCTGAATGTGCATGCCGGCGAAATCCTCGGCCTTGCCGGATTGAAGGGCGCTGGCGCCGAAGCGCTGTTCGCGGCCATTTGCGGCGACTTACCCTTGCGTGGTGGCTCGATGAAGCTTGCGGGTGGTTCATACGCGCCGTCAAGCCCGACGTCTGCCTGGGGACAGGGCGTCGCTTATCTGCCGGGTGACCGTCACAATGAAGGTCTGATCGCCGACTTCAGTATCCTCGACAATCTTGTGATGGCCCGCCCGCCGCATCATGGGCCGTTCTTCCATCGCACCGCTGCCATTGCCATCGCGGGTGACCTCATCGCCCAGATCGGCATCAAGACGCACAGCGTCGATGCGTCCTGCCGTTCACTCTCGGGAGGCAACCTGCAAAAGGTGGTGATCGGCAAATGCTTGGCTGTCCAGCCACGTCTGCTCCTGCTCAACAATCCTACACGCGGCGTTGATATCGGCGCCCGCACGGAAATCTATCGCATCGTTAGGCAGAAGGCGGCGCAGGGCCTCGCCGTGATCCTGTCTTCAGAAGACATGCCCGAGCTGATCGGTATGTCGGACCGCTTGCTGGTGCTCCGGCAAGGACAAATTACGCATCGCATCGAGACGGCAGCCGATGCCACCGAGCATGACATCATTGGACATATGGCCTGACCATGGAAACGAACGAGACCTCGAGCGCCACCAAAACACCGAACGCAACCGGGGAACCTGGCGTCAATGCCAGCCGGTTCGAAGTCGTCAAACGCGGCTTTCCGCTTGCCATGCTCGTCCTGCTCATTGTGATCTTCTCGATAGCCTCGCCACGCTTCCTGACCTTCAGTAACCTTCTCATCGTGCTTCAGCAGGGCACGGTGCTGCTGGTTGCCGCCCTGGGAATGACCTTCGTCATCATGGCCGGTTCAATCGATCTTTCGGTCGGCTCAATTGTTGCACTCGCGGCATTGGCAACCGCATTGACAGCGGACAGCCTTGGCGCCGCGGCGATCATTCCCGCCATTGCTGTCGGTGCTGTTGCCGGATTGGTCAATGGCGTTCTCCTGGCCAAAGGCAAGGTGCCGTCCTTCATCGCAACCATGGGAGCGATGGTGGTCTATCGCGGCATCGTGCTTCTTTTCACCCGCGGCGCTCCTGTCTCGATCGAGGATGAGCAATTCCTGGATGTATATACCAATCGGACTTTGGGCATTCCGCATTCCGTGATCATTGGCTTGGTGCTGATGGTTATCGCGTATGGCATCATCAACAGGACGGTGTTCGGGCGCGAGGTTCGCGCAATCGGCGGTGGGGAACGTGTCGCCATTTTAACGGGCATTCAGGTCGCGCGGGTGAAAGTCTATATGTACGTGCTTCTCGGTGCCTTGTGCGGCATTGCAGGCTTGTTGCAAGGCGCGCGCGCCATGGCCGCCACCGCCCAGCTCGGGGAGGGGCTTGAACTAGACGTCATTGCAGCGGTGGTAGTCGGCGGAACACCATTGACTGGAGGCGTAGGCAGTGTTGTCGGTACCATGCTCGGCGTTCTGATAATCACGCTTTTGTCGAACGGAATGAATATGGCCGGCGTCGATCCGTACCTTCAGAATATCGTCAAGGGTACGGTCCTGGTCTGCGCCGTATTCGTGACCATTGATCGCAAGAAGATCGGCATCATTAAGTGATTGGGAAACATCCGCACGCAGCAGGAGGAGGTCTCACGTCTTGGAACCGAAGTGGTACACTCAACACCATGGGCCGAAGCTTTCTCAGCGCAGGAGACCGGCCACCCACCCATCATGAATGCGCAGACTTCGTTCGCCAATCATGCTCCTGTCGGAATCCTAAAAGCTCGCGCAGCTTGCGATTTGAGATTGGCCCCTCAAATTCGTCTATCGAACGCGTGATCGGCGTGCCTGGTGCATGCTTCTTGAGAAATTCTTCTGTTGGCGAGTCGGCGACGATGTTGTCGTTAACGGCATTAAAGACCTGGAATCCCAAACCGTCCTTCTCGATGCAAAGATGGACGATCTGGCCCAGATCGCGCGCGTCCATATAGGTCCAGCCGTCGCGCCGTCGTTTCGAGGCGTCCGCCAGAAACTCTGGGAAGCGGACATAATCTTGCGGTTCGACAACACCGCCTATTCTGAGGGCATAGATGTCAGATCCCGTGCGCGACGCGAAGGAGCGTGCGATCTTCTCGCCCAGGACCTTGGAAAGACCGTAGCTGTCGGTCGGATCGGTATCGTAGTCCTCTTCCACCGGAAACGATGTGAATTCGCGTTCGCCTTCGGCAAAACACACGCCATACACCGTCTCGCTGGAAGCGGTGACGATCTTGCGGATGCCGAGCTTGGTAGCGGCCTCGATCACATTGTAAGTCGACTGCAGATTGGCGGCGAACATGGCGTTGTCCGGCCGCAAGAATATCCGCGGGATCGCTGCGAAATGGATCACGGCATCGACCATGCCGCGGCCCTTTCCGCCTAAATATTCGTTGAACCCGAAATGCAGTGTCAGCGCGTTATAGGTTTCGCCGGCGCTTCGACTGGCGAAGGTCCCTAGGGAAGAGATTGTCTCGAGGGTGAAGGCGGCGGCCGAAATCCTTGGTCTGCAGGATCTGCTGGGCCGCATGCCGCGGCAGTTGTCCGGCGGCCAGCGCCAGCGTGTCGCCATGGGCCGCGCCATCGTGCGCGACCCGGCAGCCTTCCTGTTTGACGAGCCGCTCAGCAACCTCGATGCCAAGTTGCGTGTCAAGATGCTCGCCGAAATCAAGAAGCTTCACCAACGGCTCGGGCGCACCAGCATCTACGTCACGCATGACCAGAGCGAGGCTATGACGCTAGCCGACCGCATAGTGGTGCTGAACCGAGGTTGCGTTGAACAGATAGGTTCCCCTTCCGAGCTCTACGAGAACCCTGCCAACCTTTTCGTTGCGAGCTTTTCAGGCTCTCCGGAGATGAACCTGATCAAGGGCCGAATCGACAACGACGCATTCGTCGCCGAGCAGGGCTTGCGCTTACCCTTGCCGGTGGATGCTCAGATGGGCGACAGGGATGGGGTAGTCTATGGGATTCGTCCGCAGCACATTGCCGTTGGTGGCTACCACTCTCAGGCGAGGGTGCAAGTGGTCGAGCCGACCGGTGAGGCCCAGGAACTTACATTAAGTGCAGGTGGGGTCGACCTCGTGGCTGAGGTGCGGGATCAGCCGCCCTTCAAACTTGATCAGGAGGTTGGGTTGGAGATTATGGAGTCAAAGGTGCATCTGTTCGATGCTCGTAGTGGCACCAGGATTGCTTAGGACGCGCTGACGGGCCAAAAACAGCCCATCCCATCATGCCTTCGTCAGTTGCCACTTGCTGACTAGCGGAGACGCATTTGCGGTGAATCAAAGCTGGCCTCGTCCCTTGTGACTACAAATGTCACGAACGATGGCCATCCGCGGCCGCACCGAGGCGAAATCCGATGAAGCTTATGGCATCTCTCTGTCTGGCG
>NZ_LMCP01000020.1:0-64478 GCF_001425625.1 Mesorhizobium sp. Root102
GTCGAGCTGATCGTGCCGATCGCCATGGAAGAGAAGCTGCGCTTCGCTATCCGTGAAGGCGGCCGCACCGTCGGTGCCGGCATCGTCGTCACCATCAAAGAGTAATTTGGACTTAAACCGATCTGTCGCGGGCGCGGGAGCTGCCCGCGCCGCGCCAGAACAAGGAAGTGACGCATGAACGGACAGAATATCCGCATCCGCCTGAAGGCGTTTGACCACCGCGTGCTCGACGCCTCGACGAAGGAAATCGTGTCGACGGCCAAGCGTACCGGTGCCAACGTCCGCGGCCCCATTCCGCTGCCGACGCGGATCGAAAAGTTTACGGTCAACCGGTCGCCTCACGTCGACAAGAAGAGCCGCGAGCAGTTCGAGATGCGCACGCACAAGCGTCTGCTCGACATCGTCGATCCGACCCCGCAGACGGTCGATGCTTTGATGAAGCTCGATCTGGCCGCCGGCGTCGACGTCGAGATCAAGCTCTAAGGGAATGAGAGCGCGGTAAGGGGCGGTGCCCCTGGCCCGGAACTCTAAAGGAATTGAACCGATGCGTTCAGGTGTGATTGCAAAGAAGGTGGGAATGACCCGCATCTACAACGATGCCGGGGAACATGTTCCCGTCACCGTTCTCCTGATGGAGAACTGCCAGGTCGTGGCCCAGCGTACGCAAGAGAAGAATGGCTACACCGCCGTTCAGCTCGGCGTTGGCCTTGCCAAGGTGAAGAATACGTCGAAGGCGATGCGCGGCCATTTCGCGACCGCTTCCGTTGAGCCGAAGGCGAAGGTCGCAGAGTTCCGCGTCTCCGCCGACAACATGATCGATGTCGGCGCCGAGATCACCGTCGAGCACTTCGTCCCCGGCCAGAAGGTCGATGTGACGGGCACGACGATCGGCAAGGGTTTTCAGGGCGTCATCAAGCGCCACCACATGGGCGGTGGCCGTGCAACGCACGGTAACTCGGTTTCGCACCGTACGCACGGTTCGACAGGCCAGCGCCAGGACCCGGGCAAGGTGTTCAAGGGCAAGCATATGGCTGGCCACATGGGCGACACCCGCGTCACCACGCAGAATGTCGAGATCGTATCGACCGACGCCGACCGCGGCCTGATCCTGATCCGCGGTGCGGTTCCCGGATCGAAGGGCGCCTGGATCCTGGTCCGCGATGCGGCCAAGGTGGCACTGCCGGCCAATGCGCCGAAGCCTGCCGCGATCCGCGCCGTTGCTGCCGAAAGTGGCGCCAAGAACGAGGCTCCGGCCACAGAGGGAGCGGAATAATGGATCTCAAGATCACAACGCTGGGCGGCAAGGACGCCGGCAAGGTGGAACTCTCCGACGAGATTTTCGGCCTTGATCCGCGCGAAGACATCCTGCAGCGCGTCGTGCGCTGGCAGCTCGCCAAGAAGCAGCAGGGCACGCACAAGGCCAAGGGCCGCGCCGAGATCGCGCGCACCGGCGCCAAGATGTACAAGCAGAAGGGTACGGGCCGCGCCCGTCACCATTCGGCACGTGCTCCGCAGTTCCGCGGCGGCGGCAAGGCCCACGGCCCGGTCGTTCGCAGCCACGAGCACGAACTGCCGAAGAAGGTTCGCGCGCTCGGCCTCAAGCATGCTCTTTCGGCCAAGGCCAAGAGCGCGTCGATCATCATCATCGACGAGCTGAAGCTGACCGAGGCCAAGACGAAGGCGCTGATCGCGAATTTCGCGACGCTGGGCCTGACCAACGCTTTGCTGATCGGCGGCGCCGAGCTTGACAAGAACTTCAAGCTGGCGGCGACGAACATCCCCAACATCGACGTGCTGCCCATTCAGGGCATCAACGTCTACGACATTCTGCGCCGCGGCACGCTGGTCCTTTCGAAGGCCGCCGTCGAGGCTCTCGAGGAGCGCTTTAAATGACCGACCTTCGTCACTACGACGTGATCGTCTCGCCGGCGATCACCGAAAAGTCGACCATGGCCTCCGAGCAGAACCAGGTCGTCTTCAACGTCGCCAAGAAGGCGTCGAAGCCGGAAATCAAGGCCGCCGTCGAAGCGCTGTTCGGCGTCAAGGTGATGGCCGTGAACACGCTTGTCCGCAAGGGCAAGATCAAGCGCTTCCGTGGCACGGTTGGCCGCCAGAGCGACGTCAAGAAGGCGATTGTGACGCTGGCAGATGGCCAGTCGATCGACGTCGCGACGGGTCTCTGAGCAAGGCCGCGAGGACAGAAACATGGCACTGAAAAAATTCAACCCGGTAACGCCCAGCACCCGTCAGCTGGTCATCGTCGACCGCTCGGGCCTCTACAAGGGCAAGCCCGTCAAGGGTCTGACCGAAGGCCTGACCAAGTCGGGCGGCCGCAACAATCACGGCCGCATCACCGCCCGCTTCATCGGCGGTGGTCACAAGCGTTCGTACCGCATCATCGACTTCAAGCGCCGCAAGTTCGACGTTGTCGGCACGGTCGAGCGCATTGAATACGATCCGAACCGCACCGCCTTCATCGCGCTGATCAAGTATGACGATGGCGAGTTGTCCTACATCATCGCTCCGCAGCGTCTGGCTCCCGGCGACAAGGTCGTGTCCGGTGAATCGGTCGACGTGAAGCCGGGCAATGCGATGCCGCTGGCTTCGATGCCGGTCGGCACCATCGTCCACAACATCGAGCTGAAGCCGGGCAAGGGCGCTCAGGTCGCCCGTTCGGCAGGTGGTTACGGTCAGCTGGTCGGTCGTGACCAGGGCATGGCGATCCTGCGCCTCAATTCGGGCGAGCAGCGTGTCGTTCACGGCTCCTGCATGGCCACTGTCGGCGCCGTGTCCAATCCGGACCACGGCAACATCAATGACGGCAAGGCCGGTCGCACGGTTTGGCGTGGCAAGCGCCCGCACAATCGCGGCGTGACCATGAACCCGGTTGACCATCCGCACGGCGGCGGCGAAGGCCGCACCTCGGGTGGCCGCCATCCGGTTTCGCCCTGGGGCAAGCCGACCAAGGGCAAGAAGACGCGGTCCAACAAGGCGACCGACAAGTTCATCCTGCGCTCGCGCCATCAGCGCAAGAGCTAAGAAGAGGTAACGCCAAGTGACTCGTTCGATTTGGAAAGGCCCCTTCATTGACGGCTACCTTCTCAAGAAGGTGGACAAGGTTCGTGAAGGTGGTCGCAATGAGGTGATCAAGATGTGGAGCCGTCGCTCCACCATCCTGCCGCAGTTCGTCGGCTTCACCTTCGGTGTCTACAACGGCCAGAAGCATGTTCCCGTCTCGGTGAACGAGGACATGGTCGGTCACAAGTTCGGTGAATTCGCTCCGACCCGGACCTATTACGGTCACGGCGCGGATAAGAAGGCGAAGAGGAAATAATCATGGGCAAGGCCAAAGCTCCGCGCAGGCTTGCTGATAACGAAGCGCGCGCCGTATTGCGCACGATCCGTATCAGCCCGCAGAAGCTCAACCTGGTTGCCGCGCTGATCCGCGGCAAGAAGGTCGCGACAGCGCTTTCCGATCTCGAATTCTCGGCCAAGCGGATTTCCGGCACGGTCAAGAAGACGCTGGAATCGGCAATCGCCAACGCGGAAAACAACCACGACCTGGATGTCGATGCACTGATCGTGGCGGAAGCCTATGTCGGCAAGTCGATCGTCATGAAGCGGTTCCATGCCCGTGGCCGTGGCCGCGCCAGCCGTATCGAGAAGCCGTTCTCGCACCTCACGATCGTTGTTCGTGAAGTCGAAGAAAAAGGGGAGGCCGCATAATGGGCCAGAAAGTCAATCCGATCGGTCTTCGCCTCGGCATCAACCGCACCTGGGATTCGCGCTGGTTCGCGAACACCGGCGAGTACGGCAAGCTGCTGCATGAGGACATCAAGATCCGCAAGTATCTCGAGAAGGAGCTCAAGCAGGCTGCCATCTCGAAGGTCGTCATCGAGCGTCCGCACAAGAAGTGCCGCGTCACCATCCACGCCGCGCGCCCGGGTCTGATCATCGGCAAGAAGGGCGCCGACATCGAGAAGCTTCGCAAGAAGCTGATGGAGATGACGAAGTCCGAGACGCACCTCAACATCGTTGAAGTGCGCAAGCCGGAAATCGACGCGACCCTGGTCGCCCAGTCGATCGCCCAGCAGCTCGAGCGTCGTATTGCGTTCCGCCGCGCCATGAAGCGGGCCGTTCAGTCGGCGATGCGCCTCGGTGCCGAAGGCATCCGCATCAACTGCGCCGGCCGTCTCGGCGGCGCCGAGATTGCGCGCATGGAATGGTATCGCGAAGGCCGAGTGCCGCTGCATACGCTGCGTGCGGACGTCGACTACGGCACGGCCGAAGCGCACACCGCTTACGGCATCTGCGGCGTCAAGGTCTGGGTGTTCAAGGGCGAGATCCTTGAGCATGACCCGATGGCTTCGGAGCGTCGGGCCAGCGAAAGCGATGCAGCGCATGGCGGTGGTGGTGATCGCGAACGCGGTCGTCGTCGCGAAAACGCCTGAGACATTTAGGAATTTGGAGTTAGAACGATGCTGCAGCCAAAGCGCACAAAGTTCCGCAAGCAGTTCAAGGGCCGTATCCATGGTACCGCAAAGGGCGGCACCAACCTGGATTTCGGTGGTTTCGGGCTGAAGGCGCTTGAGCCGAACCGCGTCACCGCACGTGAGATCGAGGCGGCCCGCCGCGCGATCACGCGTGAAATGAAGCGCGCTGGTCGCGTCTGGATCCGTATTTTCCCGGACGTGCCGGTCACTTCGAAGCCGACCGAAGTCCGCATGGGTAAGGGCAAGGGCGCGGTCGATTACTGGGCGGCGCGCGTCAAGCCGGGCCGCATCATGTTCGAGATCGACGGCGTCAATGAAGAAACCGCCCGTGAGGCACTGCGTCTCGGCGCGGCCAAGCTCTCGGTCAAGACGCGCTTCGTGCAGCGCATCGCAGAATAAGGACGGGCTGATCATGAAAGCCGAAGACATCCGGACCAAGACCCAGGACCAGCTGACCGACGACCTGGCCAGCCTGAAGAAGGAGCAGTTCAACCTGCGCTTCCAGAAGGCCACCGGCCAGCTCGAGAAGACCGCGCGCGTGAGACAGGTCCGTAAGGACATTGCGCGTATCAAGACCATCGCTGCGGAAAAGTCCGCGGCTAAGAAGGCTTAAGGACGAAAACCATGCCAAAGCGCATTCTGCAGGGCACCGTCGTCAGCGACAAGAACGAGAAGACGGTTGTCGTCAAGGTCGAACGGCGCTTCACGCATCCCGTGATGAAGAAGACCGTGCGCATGACCAAGAAGTACAAGGCGCACGACGAGAACAACGCCCACAAGGTAGGCGATCAGGTGTTCATCCAGGAATCGAAGCCGATTTCCAAGGATAAGCGCTGGATCGTCGTGTCTTCGGACCAGGCGTAAACAACGAATTTTGGACAGACCGGGGAGGGGCTTTGAGCCCATCCCGTTAGAAAAGAAGAAGGCGGCCAGTCATGATTCAGATGCAAACAAACCTCGACGTCGCGGATAATTCCGGCGCCCGTCGTGTCATGTGCATCAAGGTGCTGGGCGGCTCGAAGCGGAAATACGCTTCCGTGGGCGACATCATCGTGGTGTCGATCAAGGAAGCCATTCCGCGCGGCCGCGTGAAGAAGGGCGATGTGATGAAGGCGGTCGTGGTTCGCACGGCCAAGGACATCCGCCGCCCGGACGGCAGCGTGATCCGTTTCGACAAGAACGCGGCCGTTCTCGTCGACAACAAGAAAGAGCCGATCGGCACGCGTATCTTCGGACCGGTTCCGCGCGAACTCCGCGCCAAGAACCACATGAAGATCATCTCGCTCGCGCCTGAAGTGCTGTAAGGAGCCGGACCAATGCAAAAGATTAGAAAAGGCGACAAGGTCGTCGTGCTGGCCGGCAAGGACAAGGGCCGTTCGGGCGAAGTCCTCTCGGTACAGCCGAAGGAAGACACCGCGCTGGTGCGCGGCGTCAACATGATCCGTCGTCACCAGAAGCAGTCCCAGTCCCAAGAGGGCGGGATCATCACCAAGGAAGCGCCGATCCAGCTGTCGAACATCGCGCTGGCCGACCCCAAGGATGGCAAGCCGACCCGCGTCGGTTTCATCTTCCAGAAGGACGGCAAGAAGGTGCGCGTCGCCAAGCGCTCGGGAGAAGTCATCAATGGCTAAGGCTCAAACCACGAAGCCCAAGGCTGAAAGCAAACAGTCCAAGGCTCAGAACACGCCGCGCCTCAAGCAGGTCTACAACGAGACCATCCGCAAGGCGCTGCAGGAACAGTTTGGCTACGACAACGAGATGCAGGTTCCGCGCATCGACAAGATCGTGCTGAACATGGGCGTTGGCGAAGCGACCGCCGATTCGAAGAAGCCTTCGATCGCGGCCGAAGACCTCGCGATGATCGCCGGCCAGAAGGCCGTCGTCACCCGCGCCCGCAACTCGATCGCCGGCTTCAAGGTCCGCGAGAAGATGCCGATCGGCGCCAAGGTCACGTTGCGCAAGGAACGCATGTACGAGTTCCTCGACCGCCTCGTGAACATCGCACTGCCGCGCGTCCGCGACTTTCGCGGACTGAATCCGAAGAGCTTCGATGGCCGTGGCAACTATGCCATGGGCATCAAGGAACACATCGTGTTCCCGGAGATCAACTACGACAAGGTTGATCAGGTCTGGGGCATGGACGTCATCGTTTGTACGACTGCGAAGACGGACGACGAAGCCAGGGCATTGCTCAAGGCCTTCAACTTCCCCTTCCGCCAGTAACGGCAGCGAGAAAAGGAAAAATCTGACATGGCAAAGACCAGCTCAGTCGAGAAGAACAACCGGCGCCGCAAGCTTGCCGACCAGTACGGTCCCAAGCGCGCTGCCCTCAAGGCGATCATCATGGATCAGTCCAAGCCGATGGAGGAGCGCTTCCGCGCTCAGCTGAAGCTGGCTGCCCTGCCGCGCAACTCGGCCAAGATCCGCATCCGCAACCGCTGCGAAGTCACTGGCCGTCCGCGCGCCTACTATCGCAAGCTCAAAGTATCGCGCATCGCGCTTCGTGATCTCGGCAACAACGGCCAGATCCCGGGCTTGGTCAAGTCGAGCTGGTAAGGAGGACATAACATGTCATTGAGCGATCCTCTCGGCGATATGCTGACCCGCATCCGCAACGCGTATGGCCGCAAGAAGTCGAGCGTTTCGACGCCGGCTTCGCGTCTGCGCACCCGCGTCCTCGACGTGCTAAAGGCTGAAGGCTATATCCGCGATTACAGCCAGACCGACTTCGACAACGGCAAGTCCGAAATCGAGATCGAGCTGAAGTATTTCGACGGCGCGCCGGTCGTGCGCGAAATCGCCCGCGTCTCGAAGCCAGGCCGTCGCGTCTACGTTTCGGCCAAGTCGATTCCGCAGGTCGCCAACGGCCTCGGCATCGCCATCCTTTCGACACCGAAGGGCGTGATGGCCGACCACGAAGCACGTGAGCAGAACGTCGGCGGTGAAATCCTCTGCCAGATCTTCTGATCTGGCGTGTGACCGTGAAAATTGGAATCCGGTCTTCGGGATCATGCCCGAAGACAGAGACCTGAAACAAGAGAAGTGACGAGGACAACAAATGTCTCGTATTGGAAAGAAACCAGTTTCGCTGCCGCAGGGCGTGACCGCGACCGTCAACGGCCAGACCGTGACGGCGAAGGGCCCCAAGGGTGAGCTGAAGTTCGTGGTGAACGACGAAGTCCTGGTCAGGATGGAAGGCAGCGAGATCGCTGTCCAGCCGCGCGACCAGACCAAGACCGCCCGCTCCAAGTGGGGCATGTCGCGCACGCAGATCGTCAACATCCTGCAGGGCGTAAAGGACGGTTTCGAAAAGAAGCTCGAGATCACCGGCGTCGGCTATCGTGCGGCACTTCAGGGCAAGAACCTGCAGCTGGCACTTGGCTTCAGCCATGACGTCGTCTACGAGACGCCGCAGGGCATCACCATCACGGTGCCGAAGCCGACGGAAATCACCGTGGCCGGCATCGACAAGCAGCAGGTCGGCCAGGTTGCGGCCGAGATCCGCGAGTACCGTGGTCCCGAGCCCTACAAGGGCAAGGGCGTCCGCTATGCTGGCGAGAAGATCGTCCGCAAGGAAGGCAAGAAGAAGTAGTGGGCTTGGCCCCGAAAAGTTGAAGACTTTTCGGAAAGGACCAAGCTAAAGAAGTGTAACGCCGCGGGGAGCGGTCGCGGGAGGCGCTTTCGCCTACCGCATATGGCGGCCCCCGTTTTTTGAAGGCAAGGAAGACCATCATGGGTACCAAGGAATCCACGCAGCGCCGCGCGCAGCGCGTTCGTCGCCAGATCAAGAAGGTCGCCGGCGAGCGTCCGCGTCTGTCGGTCCACCGCACGTCGAAGAACATCTACGTGCAGGTCATCGACGACGCCAAGGGCCATACCATCGCTGCCGCTTCGACGCTTGAGAAGGACCTCAAGGGTTCGCTCAAGACCGGCGCCGACACCGCCGCCGCCGCCGCGATCGGCAAGCTGATCGCCGAGCGCGCCACCAAGGCCGGCGTCAAGGAAGTCGTCTTCGACCGCGGCGCCTACATCTATCACGGCCGCGTCAAGGCGCTCGCCGAAGCTGCCCGCGAAGGTGGCTTGAGCTTCTAAGCATGATCCCGAACCGAAGGTCAGCGCAGCAAAAAGTTGCAGACTTTTCGGATAAAGATTATGCGAGGAAAAAATAGCTTTCGCCCCCGGTGACCCACAGAGGCGCCGGATCTTATCAGCAACCGTGCTTCCGGAAAAAAACAAGGAACAGGATATGGCACAGGAACGTAGGGATGGCGGCCGCGGCCGCGATCGTGAAGAACGCGATGACGGCATGGTGGACAAGCTCGTCCACATCAACCGCGTCGCCAAGGTCGTCAAGGGCGGCCGTCGCTTCGGTTTTGCAGCACTCGTCGTCGTCGGCGACCAGAAGGGCCGCGTCGGCTTTGGTCACGGCAAGGCGCGCGAAGTGCCGGAAGCCATCCGCAAGGCAACTGAATCGGCCAAGCGCGACATGATCTTCGTGCCGCTGCGCTCGGGTCGTACGCTGCATCACGACGTCGAAGGACGCTGGGGCGCGGGACGCGTGCTGCTGCGCGCTGCCAAGCAAGGTACCGGCATCATCGCCGGTGGCCCGATGCGCGCTGTGTTCGAGACGCTCGGCATGCATGACGTGGTTGCCAAGTCGATGGGTTCGTCGAACCCCTACAACATGGTTCGCGCCACCTTCGACGCGCTGAAGAGCCAGATGCATCCCAAGGATGTGGCTGCTGCTCGCGGCATCAAGTATTCGACCCTTCAGGCCCGCCGCGGCACCGCCGTTGCGGCTGAAGAATAGTCGATCTGACCAGGGATTTTGACCATGGCCAAGAAAGCAACCAAGACCATCACCGTTGAGCAGATCGGTTCGCCGATCCGCCGCCCGAAGGAGCAGCGCGCGACGCTGGTCGGCCTCGGCCTCAACAAGATGCACAAGCAGCGCACGCTGGAAGATACGCCCTCCGTGCGCGGCATGATCGCTGCCGTCCAGCATCTCGTCCGCGTCGTGGACGAGGGCTGAGCCAGAGCGCAGGAGAACTCAGATGAAACTCAACGATCTGCGTGACAAGGACGGCGCGACGCACTCCAAGAAGCGTCTCGGCCGTGGTATCGGCTCCGGCTCCGGCAAGACCGGCGGTCGCGGCGTCAAGGGCCAGAAGGCGCGCTCCGGCGTCGCCATCAACGGCTTCGAGGGTGGCCAGATGCCGCTCTACCGGCGCCTGCCGAAGCGTGGCTTCAACAACATCTTCGCTAAGAGCTTCACCGTCGTCTCGTTGGCCCGCATCCAGGTGGCCTTCGATGCCAAGAAGCTCGATGCCAAGGCGACCGTGACGGCTGAATCGCTGGTTGCCGCCGGCGTCATCCGCCGCGTCAAGGACGGTGTGCGCATCCTCTCGGACGGCGAGATCAAGGCGAAGCTTGCCTTTGACGTTGCCGGCGCCTCCAAGGCCGCGATCGAGAAGATCGAAAAGGCCGGCGGTTCGGTCAAGCTGCCGGAAAAGGCAGCTGCCGAGTAACGGCAATTTGAAGCGCGATCGGCAAGAACGGGATCCGTTTTTGCTCACGATTGCGCTTTGATCTGCTCAACAAGGCGGCCGCGTCAACGCGGCCGCTTGCATGTTTAGAGCCCGGAGCTTATCTCGTGAGCTTCGGTGAAACGCGCCGCCTGACCTCAGGGCCATCAAGCGTTACCAAGCGGAGAATCAGGCATGGCTTCGGCTGCTGAACAATTAGCCTCGAATCTGAATTTCTCGGCCTTCGCCAAGGCGGAGGACCTGAAGAAACGCATCTGGTTCACGATCGGCGCGCTGCTCGTCTACCGCCTCGGCACCTACATCCCGCTTCCCGGTATCAATCCCGACGCCTTCGCCCAGGCCTTCTCCTCGCAGAGCAAGGGCGTGCTCGGCATGTTCAACATGTTCGCCGGCGGCGCCGTGCAGCGCATGGCGATCTTCGCGCTCGGCATCATGCCTTACATCTCCGCCTCCATCATCATGCAGCTGATGACCTCGGTCATCCCGTCGCTGGAAGCGTTGAAGAAGGAAGGCGAACAGGGCCGCAAGGTCATCAACCAGTACACGCGCTACGGCACCGTGCTTTTGGCGCTGGTTCAGGCCTATGGCATTTCGGTCGGTCTGGAAGGCGGCAACGGTATCGTCAGCGATCCCGGCATGTTCTTCCGTATCTCGACCGTCGTCACGCTTGTCGGTGGCACCATGTTCCTGATGTGGCTCGGCGAGCAGATCACCGCTCGCGGCATCGGCAACGGCATCTCGCTGATCATCTTCTCCGGCATCGTCGCCGGCCTGCCGCACGCCATCTCTGGCACGCTGGAGCTTGGCCGCACCGGCGCGCTGTCGACCGGCCTGATCCTGGCGATCATCGTGCTGGCCATCGTCGTCATTGCGCTGATCGTGTTCTTCGAGCGCGCCCAGCGCCGCTTGCTGATCCAGTATCCGAAGCGTCAGGTCGGCAACCGCATGTTCCAGGGCGATACCTCGCATTTGCCGCTGAAGCTCAACACGTCGGGCGTCATTCCGCCGATCTTCGCCTCGTCGCTGCTGTTGCTGCCGGCCACCGTCGCCGGCTTCTCGCAGACGACCAACATGCCGGCCTGGGCTAGCACCGTGCTCGCCTCGCTCGGCCACGGCCAGCCGCTCTACATGCTGTTTTATGCGGCGATGATCGTGTTCTTCGCCTTCTTCTACACTGCGATTGTCTTCAACCCGAAGGACACCGCCGACCAGCTCAAGAAGCATTCGGGCTTCATCCCGGGCTATCGTCCGGGCGAGCGCACCGCCGATTACATCGATTACGTTCTCACCCGCATCACCGTCGTCGGCGCCATCTATCTGGTGCTGGTGTGCCTGCTGCCGGAGTTCCTGATCTCGGCGACTGGCGTACCATTCTACCTTGGTGGCACATCGCTTCTGATCGTGGTCAGTGTCACGCTCGATACGGTTGCGCAGATTCAGGGTCACCTGATTGCGCACCAGTATGAAGGCCTGATCAAGAAGTCGAAGCTGCGCGGGGGGAAGAAAGCCAGATGAGGTTGATATTGCTTGGGCCGCCAGGAGCGGGCAAGGGGACACAAGCACAAAGACTGGTAGAAAAACACGGCATACCCCAGCTTTCGACGGGCGACATGCTGCGTGCTGCCGTCCAGGCAGGCACCGAAGTCGGCAAGCGCGCCAAGGCGGTGATGGATGCCGGTGAGCTGGTGTCCGACGCCATCGTCAATGCGATCGTCGCCGAGCGCATCGATCAGGCAGATTGTGCCAAGGGGTTCATCCTCGACGGCTATCCGCGCACCCTGGTGCAGGCGGACGCGGTCGAGCAGATGCTTTCGGATCGCTCCCAGGGCCTCGACGCCGTCGTTGAACTTGTCGTCGACGACAAGGCGCTGGTTGGTCGTATAGTCAAGCGCGCCAACGAGGCACAGGCCGCCGGTCTGCCCGTTCGCAAGGACGACAATCCGACCGTGTTCGAGGAGCGTCTGAGGGAATACTACAAGAAGACGTCGCCGCTGATTGGCTACTACTATGCCAAGGGCAAGCTCCGGAGTGTCGACGGTATGGCCGATATCGATGCTGTGACGGAACAGATCGAAGCGGTGCTCAAGGACGCAACGCGGGGAAATTAACGATTGCACTTGACGGAAGCGGTTCGCTGCGGTATGGCGGCCCGTCTTCCTATCAGGCATGGGCTTTGCTTGTCCGCAAGGGCAAGGCAGCCGCTTTGAACTGGAAACTCCCGCATGGGCCGGCCTCCACCGGACGCGGGGCAACTTAAGATAGCGCCGGTTCGTCCGGCCCACATGGAGAAGAGAAGAACATGGCTCGTATAGCCGGCGTCAACATTCCTACCAACAAGCGCGTTGTCATTGCGCTTCAGTACATTCACGGCATTGGCAAGAAGTTCGCCCAGGAGATCGTCGACAAGGTCGGCATCCCGGCCGAGCGTCGCGTCAACCAGCTGACCGACGCGGAAGTGCTGCAGATACGCGAAACCATCGACCGCGACTACCAGGTCGAAGGCGACCTGCGCCGCGAAGTCTCGATGAACATCAAGCGGCTCATGGACCTTGGCTGCTACCGCGGCCTGCGTCACCGCCGCTCGCTGCCGGTTCGCGGCCAGCGCACGCATACCAATGCGCGCACCCGCAAGGGCCCGGCCAAGTCGATCGCCGGCAAGAAGAAGTAAGTCAGCGAATAGCGAGTAGCCAATAGCGAGTAGGGGGCCCTATTCGCTATTCCCTACTCACCACTCGCTTTCCTAGGTGGAGCCGCTGGCATTACGGCGGTGTAGAGATCAACTGAAAGGACTATCATGGCCAAGGAAGCCGCTCGTGTTCGCCGTCGCGAACGCAAGAACATCTCGTCGGGCGTTGCCCACGTTAATTCGACCTTCAACAACACGATGATCACCATCACCGACGCGCAGGGCAATTCGATTGCCTGGTCGTCGGCCGGTGCCCAGGGCTTCAAGGGTTCGCGCAAGTCGACCCCATTCGCTGCCCAGATGGCTGCCGAGGATGTTGCCAAGAAGGCCCAGGAACATGGCATGCGCATGCTGGAAGTCGAGGTCTGCGGACCTGGCTCCGGTCGTGAATCGGCACTGCGCGCCCTGCAGGCGGCCGGCTTCACCATCACTTCGATCCGTGATGTGACGCCGATCCCGCACAATGGCTGCCGCCCGCGCAAGAAGCGTCGCGTCTAAGCAATTTACCGAACGTCGCGCGAGCGCCCTTAGGGCGCGCTCCTCCACGGCATTCCAGGTCGCCCGCCACGATTGGATGGTGGCGGGTCAACGGAAGGAAAGCATCATGATCCAGAAAAATTGGCAGGAACTGATCAAGCCGAACAAGATCGAGTTCTCGTCGAAGAAGAAGACGCTGACCACGCTGGTCGCCGAGCCGCTCGAGCGTGGCTTTGGCCTGACGCTGGGCAACGCGCTGCGCCGCGTGCTTCTGTCTTCGCTGCGCGGTGCGGCTGTTACCGCCGTGCAGATCGACGGCGTTCTGCATGAATTCTCGTCCATCGCCGGTGTGCGCGAGGACGTGACCGACATCGTCCTGAATATCAAGGAAATCGCCATCCGCATGGAAGGCGATGGCCCCAAGCGCATGGTCGTTCGCAAGCAGGGACCGGGTGCGGTTCTCGCCGGCGACATCCAGACGGTTGGCGACGTCGAGATCCTCAACCCCGACCACGTCATCTGCACGCTGGACGAAGGCGCTGAAATCCGCATGGAATTCACCGTCGACACCGGCAAGGGTTACGTGCCGGCGGACCGCAACCGCGCCGAAGACGCGCCGATCGGCCTCATCCCGGTCGACAGCCTCTATTCGCCGGTCAAGAAGGTCTCCTACAAGGTCGAGAACACCCGCGAGGGCCAGGTTCTCGACTATGACAAGCTGACCATGACCATCGAGACCGACGGTTCGATCACCGGCGAGGACGCGGTGGCTTTCGCCGCCCGCATCCTGCAGGACCAGCTCGGCCTGTTCGTCAATTTCGACGAGCCGCAGAAGGAAGTCGCCGCCGAGGCCGTCACCGAGCTCGCCTTCAACCCGGCGCTGCTCAAGAAGGTCGACGAACTCGAGCTTTCGGTGCGTTCGGCCAACTGCCTGAAGAACGACAACATCGTCTATATCGGCGACCTGATCCAGAAGACCGAAGCCGAGATGCTGCGCACCCCGAACTTCGGCCGCAAGTCGCTGAACGAGATCAAGGAAGTCCTGGCGGCGATGGGCCTGCACCTCGGCATGGAAGTGCCGGACTGGCCGCCGGAAAACATCGAAGATCTCGCCAAGCGTTACGAAGACCAATATTGAGCATGAATTCCAAGGATCGGCGGCGTAGCCGCTCGATCCGACGGTCATGCAGAAAACCATCAGAGGCCATGGCCTCTTGAACAACTGAAGAAGGAAAAGAGCCATGCGCCACGGTTTCAAAGGCCGCCGCTTCGCCCGAAGCATTAGCCATCGCAAGTCGATGTTCGCCAACCTCGCCGTGTCGCTGCTCGAGCATGAGCAGATCGTCACCACCCTGCCGAAGGCGAAGGACCTGCGTCCGATCGTCGAGAAGCTGGTGACGCTCGGCAAGCGCGGCGACCTGCACGCCCGCCGCCAGGTGATCGCGCAGATCGGCAACGAAGGCGTCGTCAAGCGCCTGTTCGACACCATCGCCCCGCGCTACGCCACCCGCAACGGCGGCTATCTGCGCATCATGAAGGCGGGCTTCCGCCATGGTGACAACGCCGCGATGGCCGTCATCGAGTTCGTCGATCGCGATACCTC
Source organism: Mesorhizobium sp. Root102 (assembly GCF_001425625.1). Taxonomy (GTDB): domain Bacteria; phylum Pseudomonadota; class Alphaproteobacteria; order Rhizobiales; family Rhizobiaceae; genus Mesorhizobium. The sequence goes on from NZ_LMCP01000020.1 coordinate 14,806, forward strand.
GGCCAAGGGCGCCGGCGACCGCGCTCGCATCGAAGCCGAAGGCACCGACGCGGACGCCGCAGCCGCATAAGGCTCGGTTTTTCCGGATTGAATTCAAAGGGGCCTCTGCGGGCCCCTTTTTGTTTCTGGAAGTAGTAAATTGCGGCCAAAGCCGATCTTCTGACCAGAACCAAGGGTGTTTGCCCAAAATAATCGCATTTCAGCGGCTTAGCCTTTCATTTTGCACAATCGTCGGGACAATGCCCCCGAACTTGCCTTGGAGGATTCGCGAATGCGCGCCAACCGACTGTCCCTTGTTCTGCTCTTCGCCATGATGGCGTTTGCGGCCGCACCGGTGGTCAGGCAGGCATTGGCCGAGGAGACCAAGACCGATCCCGGCCTGTCCGATGTGCTGACCGACCTGCTGCATGGCGTCGAAGGCGAGAATGCTACTTCCGGTCCCGACAAGCGCGTGCCGTTCGGTCGCGAGGAGGTGCAGCTATCGTTCGCGCCGCTGGTCAAGCAGACGGCGCCGGCCGTGGTCAACGTCTATGCCTCGCAGACCGCCAAGGTGACGTCGCCTTTCGACGGCGATCCCTTCTTCGAGGAATTCTTCGGCCGTTCGCAGCCGCGGGCGCAGTCCTCGCTCGGCTCTGGAGTGCTGGTCGACCCGACCGGCGTCGTTGTCACCAATTACCACGTCATCAAGGATGCCGATCAGGTCAAGGTGGCGACCGCGGATGGGCGTGAGTTCGACAGCAAGGTGCTGCTCAAGGACGAGACGCTCGACCTTGCCGTGCTCAAGATCACCTCGGACAAGCCGTTTCCGGTCATCGCCATCGGCGATTCCGACGCGCTTGAGGTCGGCGACCTGCTGCTGGCCATCGGCAACCCCTTCGGCGTCGGCCAGACCACCACCAGCGGCATCGTCTCGGCACTTGCCCGCAGCCATATCGGCGTGTCGGATTCGAGCTTCTTCATCCAGACCGACGCCGCCATCAACCCCGGCAATTCCGGCGGCGCGCTGATCAACATGGGCGGCCAACTGGTCGGCATCAACACCGCCATCTACAGCCGCAGCGGCGGCTCGATCGGCATCGGTTTTGCCATTCCCTCGAACATGGTTCGCGCCTTTGCCGACGCGGCCAAGGCCGGCCTCGACTTCTTTGAGCGGCCCTATATCGGCGCCGAGTTCGAAGCGGTGACGCCTCAGATCGCCGAGTCGCTCGGCATGGAGAAGCCGACCGGTGCGCTGGTCTCGTCGGTCGAGGCGACCGGACCGGCCGCCAAGGCAGGGCTCAAGCCCGGCGACGTCGTGCTGCAGCTCAACGGCAAGCCGGTCGAGAGCATCGAAGCTCTGGACTACCGGATGGCGACGCTGTCGATCGGCACCACCGCGAATTTCGCGGTTCTGACCAAAGGCCAGCAAGCGGCGATGGACATCGCGCTGGAGCGCGCTCCGGAAGGCATGAAGGCTGCTGAAGTGACGCTGCATGGCCGCAGCCCGTTCTCAGGCGCCAAGGTGGCGGAGCTGTCGCCCCGGCTCGCGCAACGGCTTGGTCTGCGCACCGATATCAAGGGTGTCACGGTGGTCGACATCAACCGCGATTCGCCCGCCGCCGATTTCGGCTTCCAGCCGGGCGACATCGTGCGCGAGGTGAACGGCACCACCATCGATACCGCCGCGACCCTGGAGCAGGCGGCCAAGACGGATACGCGCTGGTGGCGCTTTACCGTCGAGCGCGGCGGGCAGATACTGCGCCAGGTGTTGCGTTATTAGGGTACAGCCCGTGCATTCGGGCTCATGCTCCAACGAAAAAGAAGTGCATGGCCGATCTGTTCAGCGTCGATGAACCGGAAAAGACGCCGCCCGGGCGGCCATTGGCCGACAGGCTGCGGCCGAAGAATCTTGGCGAGGTCGTCGGCCAGGAGCATCTGACCGGCCCTGACGGCGCGTTGACCCGGCTGATCGGTTCCGGCTCGCTCGGCTCGATGATCTTCTGGGGGCCGCCCGGCACCGGCAAGACGACGGTGGCGCGGCTGCTCGCCGGCGAAACAAGCCTGGCTTTCGAGCAGATATCGGCGGTGTTTTCAGGCGTCGCCGACCTGAAGAAAGTGTTCGAAGCCGCCAAGCTGCGCCGCGCCAATGGCCGCCAGACCTTGTTGTTCGTCGACGAGATCCATCGCTTCAACCGCGCCCAGCAGGATTCCTTTCTCCCGGTCATGGAAGATGGGACTGTTGTTCTGGTTGGCGCCACGACCGAAAATCCGTCCTTCGAACTCAATGCCGCTCTGCTGTCGCGCGCGCGCGTTCTGGTCTTCCATTCGTTGGGCGAGGAGAGCATCGCCAAGCTCATGGCGCGCGCCGAGGAGACCGAGGGCAGGGCGCTGCCGCTCGACGACGAGGCGCGGGCCATGCTGATCCGCATGAGCGATGGCGACGGCCGCGCCTCGCTTACCCTCGCGGAGGAAGTCTGGCGGGCAGCAAAGCCCGGCGAGGTCTTCAATCCGGAGGGACTGCAGCGCATCGTCCAGCGCCGCGCACCGATCTACGACAAGGGCCAGGACGGCCACTACAACCTGATCTCGGCGCTGCACAAATCGGTGCGCGGCTCGGATCCCGACGCCGCACTCTACTATCTCGCGCGCATGTTCGATGCCGGCGAGGATCCGCTCTATCTCGGCCGCCGGCTGGTGCGCATGGCGATGGAGGACATCGGCCTTGCCGACCCGCAGGCGCTGGTCGTCGCCAACGCCGCCAAGGATGCCTACGACTATCTTGGCTCACCCGAGGGCGAACTCGCCTTTGCCGAGGCCACCGTCTATCTCGCCACCGCACCCAAATCCAACGCCGTCTACAACGCTTTCAAGGCGGCTACGCGGGCCGCGAAAGAACACGGCTCGCTGCTGCCACCCAAGCACATCCTCAACGCGCCGACCAAGCTGATGAAAGAGGAGGATTACGGCGCCGGCTATCGTTACGACCATGACGAGCCGGATGCTTTTTCGGGCCAGGATTATTTTCCCGAGAAGATGGGCCGCCAGACCTTCTATGATCCGCCCGAGCGCGGCTTTGAGCGCGACATCAGGAAGCGGCTCGATTATTGGGCGAAGCTGCGCAAAGAGCGGGAATAGCGGGCTTGCGTGGCCCGGTCGTCGTCACGCTTCGAAACGAGGCTTCGCCTTGGGGCATTTCCGCCGCGGTCGCACTCCACGCGCTGCTCGCTGCGATGCTGGCCTTGATGCCGTTGCCGAAACCGCCGAAACGGCTGGAGGAGGAGGGGGTGTCGGTTGACATCCTGACGCAGCAACGGTTCGAGGCCTCAACCAGGCCGCCACCAATGCCGGCGGCGCCTGAGATGCCGGCGGCGGTGCCACCGCGCGCTGCGAGCCCGGCCGTATCCCAACCGCCCGCCGCGCCGGCCATGATCCGGCCGACCGAAATGCTGTCGGCCAAGACACTGGCCGATCCGGGCAGCCGGCAGGCGCGCGCCGATTTCGCCACCTTCGCGTCCGACGAACGCATGGTGCAATTGTGCAATCTCGAAGCGATGGATCAGATCCGCCGATGGCGCACGGATTATCAGCCGGAGCGGGTGGTGCCCTACGCAACGGCGGAGGAAAAAATCGACGGAACCATGATCGCCGCGAATGGTGCGGCTTTCCGCAGTCGCAGAAACTGGTATGGTCTGAAGTTCAGATGCCAACTGGCTGGCGACGGCGAAAGCGTCGTCGGCTTCGAATTCCTGGTTGGCGATCTGATCCCCAGGGAAAAATGGGACGAGCTTGGCCTGCCGGCGGTGCATTGACCTGATACCGGTGGGCTTCATCAGGCAGCCAGCCGGCCACGATACCACGGCCGTTGTGTGGTCACCCAAAAAACCTTATCAAGGCGCACGACCGGGCGGTGGTCGTTGCCGTGATTTGGGCACCTCATTCGCAACAGGATCGCGCTTCGCGCGTGGAAAAATGACAAAAACCCTTCGCAAATCCCTTCGCAAATTCGCCATTGCCATCCCGCTTCTTGCCCTTGGCTTCTATTTCATCCCCATCCTGACCACGATCTTCATCGTCTGCGGCCTGATCGACGTGCTGCGCAACGACCGGAAGGATTTGTCACTGTTCAGCGGGTATTTCCTCGGCAACGGCCTGTTCACCTGGTTGCTTTCGCCGTTCAATCTGCTGGTCGACCTGCTGTGCTACAGAAATCCTGGCGTGTGGAAGCTGGAGCAGTTTCCCGCCGACTATCAGCGCGAGGTCAATGAGGTTCTGGACATCTTCAAGGCGCGCAAGGACGAGATCATCGCCGACATCGACGCCAATTTCGGCGCCGGTCGGCGCGGCATGTATGTCTACCAGTGGTACGGCAAGCACAAGATCGACAATGTCGCCGAGTTCAACAAGGATTTCAAATACATCAAGACCATCGCCGTTTCCGTGTTCAGCAAGCGCGAATCGACGTCCTGGCACTTCGGCCCGCTGCGGCTCAGCCTGCGCATTCTCTACAATCTGATCCCGGTGAAATCGGAGATTTTCGTCGAGTGCGGCAACGTCAAGAACTACTGGTACGACAATCCGCTGTTCATCTTCGACGACACGCTGCTGCATCGCTCGGTCAACGAGTATGACGGACGCCGCTACTGTGTGTTCATGGACATTATCAGGCCATCCCCGGTTCCGAGGCTGATCGCGGGCATGCTCGCCATCGTCTCGGTGAGCGTCGAGCGCATCAATTCCATGTTCTACAAGAATTGGAAGATGATCGGTTCGACCAAGCCGAAGAAGGCCGGGACGACCTGAGCTTTAAGGTCAGCGCTGCCGAGTCAGGACCCAGCCGGTCCCTCTAACAGGCTGTTGTTACAACCAACGTCCTATAGCGTCGTCGAGCCTTGTTCCCCTACAACTTGATGCAGCGGATATATCTGGGAGGATATAACGCTGCTGTTGAGTTGGAAGTGACAGTCGCCTTGGGAGGATAAGGTGAGCGGACGGCAGCCGACTGGTCATCATTCGGATTTTATCCAGGCATCAATCGCCAGCAACGATGCGGCGCGCTCGGCGTTGGTCGCCTCATGGCGGCGTTCGCTGACATTGCACGGTCTCGATCCGGCCGAGCGCCAGGCGCCACGACGCTTGACTGAAGGCGAGCTGAGGCAAGCCCGGCAGCGTATGGAACCGTTGCGCCGTGCCGCCGATGCCAGCCTCGACCGGCTATACATGGCTGTCGGCGGGGTTGGTTGCTGCGTGCTGCTTGCCGACAGTGAAGGCATCCCGGTCGACCGCCGCGGCGCAGTCGCCGACGACGACACGTTCGACGAGTGGGGACTGTGGACGGGCACCGTCTGGAGTGAGGACTCCGAGGGCACCAACGGCATTGGCACATGCCTTGCCGATCAGCGCGCGCTCACCATTCATCGCGACCAGCATTTCTTCGCGCGCAACACATTGCTCAGTTGCACCACCGCGCCGATCTTCGATCACGAAGGCAATCTGGCGGCGGCGCTCGATGTCTCGTCGTGCCGGTCGGACCTGACCGAAGGGTTCGTCAACCTGATCGCCATCGCGGTCGGCGATGCCGCGCGCCGCATCGAGACCGAGAATTTCCGCCTGGCGTTTTCCAACGCCCGCATCTTGCTGGCGCCGGTCGCCGAGCGCAGCGCCGGCGCGCTGATTGCCGTCGATGCCGACGATCTGGTGGTGGGTGCGACGCGCTTGGCGCGCCAGGCTCTCGGCATCACCCAACAGATCTTGGCCAAGGGGTTGCCGGCCGCCGACATTCTTGCCGGCTCGGCCGAGGCCGCTGAAGGCTTGGACGAAGCGGAGCGCGGCGTGGTGCAGCGCGCCATCGCGCGCGCAGAAGGCAATGTTTCGGCCGCCGCCAACAATCTTGGAATTTCACGCGCCACTTTGCATCGCAAGCTCGCCCGCTTCGGCATCCGCCGTCCGCACTGAGCTTTGAGGGGCAGAGCTGTCGCAGATATGCGACACTCGGTACCGGTCGAATGCTGGGCATGGGCTGACAAGTCCAACCCCATCCGCAACTCTTCCCAGTGACACGTCACATCCCGTGGCGCTGCATATTGGGAGGAAGACAATGAACAAGGTGGAATTTTCCCGCACGGCCAAGGTTCCCTTCGCCAAGCGCTATGAGAACTTTATCGGCGGCAAATGGGTGGCACCGCTGTCTGGAAAATATTTCGAGAACATCTCGCCGGTAAACGGCCGGCCGCTGGGCGAGGTCGCTCGGTCCGACGCCCGGGACATCGAGGCAGCGCTCGACGCCGCGCACAAGGCCAAGGATGCCTGGGGCAGGACAAGCGCCGCCGCCCGCGCTTTGATCCTCAACCGCATCGCCGACCGCATGGAGGACAATCTCGACCTGCTGGCCCTCGCCGAGACCTGGGACAACGGCAAGCCGATCCGCGAAACGACCGCCGCCGATCTGCCGCTGGCGATCGACCATTTCCGCTATTTCGCCAGCGCCGTGCGTAGCCAGGAAGGCGGCATCTCCGAGATCGATCACGACACCGTCGCCTATCATTTTCATGAGCCGCTTGGCGTCGTCGGTCAGATCATTCCCTGGAACTTCCCCCTGCTGATGGCGGTGTGGAAGCTGGCGCCCGCACTTGCCGCCGGCAACTGCGTCGTGCTGAAGCCGGCCGAACAGACGCCCGCCACCATCATGCTTTGGGCCGACCTTGTCGGCGACCTCTTGCCCGACGGCGTGCTCAACATCGTCAACGGCTTTGGCCTCGAGGCCGGCAAGCCGCTCGCTTCGTCGAACCGCATCGCCAAGATCGCCTTCACCGGCGAGACGACGACCGGCCGGCTGATCTCGCAATATGCGAGCCAGAACCTCATCCCGGTGACGCTCGAACTCGGCGGCAAGTCGCCCAACATCTTCTTCCAGGACGTGACATCGGAGGATGACGACTTTTTCGACAAGGCGATCGAAGGCTTCGTCATGTTCGCGCTCAATCAGGGCGAGGTCTGCACCTGCCCGAGCCGGGCGCTGGTGCATGAGAAGATCTACGACAAGTTCATGGAAAAGGCTCTGAAGCGGGTCGAGGCAATCGTCCAGGGCGATCCGCTCGATCCGGCAACGATGATTGGCGCGCAGGCGTCGGGCGAACAGCTGGAAAAGATCCTGAGCTATTTCGACATCGGCCGGCAGGAGGGCGCCGAAGTGCTGATCGGTGGCGAACAGAACCATCTGCCGGGCGATCTGGCGGGCGGCTACTATGTCAAGCCGACCGTGTTCAGGGGCCACAACAAGATGCGCGTCTTCCAGGAGGAGATCTTCGGGCCGGTGGTTTCCGTCACCACCTTCAAGGATGATGACGAAGCGCTGTCCATCGCCAATGACACGCTCTACGGCCTCGGCGCCGGCATCTGGAGCCGCGACGCGAACCGCTGCTACCGGTTCGGCCGCGCCATCCAGGCGGGACGCGTCTGGACCAACTGCTACCATGCCTATCCCGCGCATGCGGCGTTCGGCGGCTACAAGCAGTCGGGCATCGGCCGCGAGAACCACAAGATGATGCTCGACCACTATCAGCAGACCAAGAACATGCTGGTCAGCTACAGCCCGAAGAAACTCGGCTTCTTCTGATCGCCCGCAAAGGCGGTATCTCAGGCGGCGCGGCCAACAGGCCGCGCCGCCGCATTGGCCTTTGGGAGGATTGTCATGCTCGATAAGGTGTCCATGGGAAAGGTTTCCGCGACGCCCGCAGCCAAGGTTTTTCTGGCCGAAATCATCGCCGATCACGGTCCGGTGCTGTTTCACCAGTCTGGCGGCTGCTGTGACGGGTCGTCGCCCATGTGCTATCCTCAGGGGGATTTCATCGTCGGCGACAATGATCTCCTGCTGGGTGGGATCGGCGAGACGCCGGTCTACATCAGCGCTTCGCAATATGAGGTGTGGAAACACACCGATCTCATCATCGACGTCGTGCCAGGCAGGGGCGGCATGTTCTCGCTCGACAACGGGCGTGAAAGGCGGTTCCTGACGCGTTCAACTGTTTGTGCTGTGCCGGCGCCTACGCGCACAGGGGATTGACCTCACCGCTCCGTCAGGGGCAGAAACGGTCATGTTCAATCTGCTTCTCGTTGTGGTCGGCGGCGGCATCGGCGCCGGCATTCGTCATCTCACCAGCATGGGCGCTCTGCGCCTTGTCGGCCCCAACTATCCCTGGGGCACGATGGCCATCAACATCGTCGGTTCCTTCGCCATGGGCCTGTTCATCGCCATCCTCGCGCGCCGCGGCGGATCGAACGACCTCAGACTGTTCGTCGCCACCGGCATTCTCGGCGGCTTCACCACTTTTTCCGCGTTCTCGCTCGATTTCGCGACGCTTTGGGAGCGGGGAGCCACGCTGCCGGCGTTTGGATATGCCCTTGCCAGCGTCATTGGCGCCATTATCGCCCTGTTTCTGGGACTTTGGCTCGCAAGAACCGTTTCATAATGCTATTGCCGCGCCGAGGGCAGGCCGAGCTCTGCTCGGGAAACGGATAAGCGAAAACATATGGCAGGCGTTGAACAGATTACGGTGGAGGCCGGCGAGGCGGGCATGCGGCTCGATCGCTGGTTCAAGACCCACTTCCCGGGCCTTGGTTTTGGCCATCTGCAAAAGCTGCTGCGCTCCGGCCAGATCCGCGTCGACGGCGGCCGGGTCAAGGCCGACACCCGCGTCGAACCCGGCCAGATGGTCCGCGTTCCGCCGCTCGAGGTCGACAAGAAGGGCGAGAGCGCGCTGACCGGTCACTCGATCCGCAATCAGGGCGATGCCGACGTCCTGGCGAAAATGCTGATCCACGAAGATCCCAAGGTTTTCGTCTTCAACAAGCCGGCGGGCCTTGCCGTGCAAGGCGGCTCGGGCGTCACCCGCAATGTCGACGACATGCTGGAGGCCTGGCGCAACCAGAAGGGCGAGAAGCCGCGGCTGGTGCATCGGCTCGATCGCGACACCTCGGGCGTGCTGGTCGTCGCCCGCACCCGCCTTGCCGCCATGAAGCTCTCGGAAGCGTTTCGCGCCCGCGAGACCAAGAAGACCTATTGGGCGCTGGTCAAGGGCGTGCCGCCCAAGCGCGAGGACAAGATCTCGACCTGGCTGATCAAGGAGCCGACGCCGGACGGTGACCGCGTGCGTGTCGCAGCGCATGGCGAAAAGGGCGCCGACCACGCCGTAACCTACTACCGTATCATCGAGCAGGCGGCGCAGACGATGACCTGGCTGGAAATGGAGCCCTACACGGGTCGCACGCACCAGCTTCGCGTCCATGCCGCTTACATCGGCTGCCCGATCCTGGGCGATCCGAAATATTTCGAGGCCGATACCAACTGGGACTTTCCCGGCGGCATTCAAAACCGCCTGCACCTGCATGCGCGCCGCATCATCATTCCGCACCCGGACAAGGGCGTCATCGATGTCACCGCGCCGATGCCGCCGCATATGCGCCAGAGCTGGAACCTGATCGGCTTCGACGACGCCAGCGCGGAGGACTGATTGTGAGCGGCGCCACCGACGCGCTCGACCGGCGCGACACGGTCGACATGGCCGCTGCCGCCATCATGGTCGGCCTGACCTTTTCCTGGGGGCTGAACTATGTCGCCGCCAAGATCTCCTACGCCGGCTACGACCCCGTCTTCCTGTCGATTGCGCGCTCGATCATCGGCGGCTTGTGTGTGTTCGCCTGGTGCCGGTGGCGCGGCATAGCGCTTTTCACCCGTGATGGAACATTGCTCGCCGGCATCGCGGTTGGCGCGCTTTTCGGCATCGAGTTCCTTTGCCTTTATGTTGGTCTGGAGCACACCACCGTTGCCCGCAACACGCTGCTGGTCAACACAATGCCGTTCTGGATGCTGCTCGGCGGCCATTTCCTGCTCGGTGAGCAGATCACCGTGCGCAAGTTGCTTGGTCTGCTGCTGGCCTTTGCTGGCCTTGCCGCGGTGTTTTCCGACAAGCTCGGCGGCGGCGGGGACATGCTGTTCGGCGATCTCCTGAGCCTCGGCTCCGGATTTTTCTGGGCCTTGACCAACATTCTCATCAAGCGGTCGAAGCTGGTCGAGGCGAGTGCTGAAAAGCTTCTGCTCTATCAGCTCGCCGGCGCGGCAATCGTCGGCATGTTGGTGTTGCCTCTCGCCGGTCCGGCCGTTCGCGACCCGACCGTGCTGCCGACTTTGGCTCTGCTTTTCCAGGCGGTCTACATCGTCGCCTTCACCTATGTGCTGTGGTTCTGGCTGCTGCGGCGCTATCCGGCGTCAGGCCTGTCGAGTTTCACCTTCCTGTCGCCGGTTTTCGGCGTGCTGTGCGGCGCCATGTTCTTGAATGAGCCGCTGACCATGCGCATTTTGCTGGCACTTGGCCTGATCGCCGCCGGCCTGATCATCGTCAACCGGCCGGTGCGCAAGCTGACGCTGGTGTGAGAGAGACTTCCATGCGTGATATCCTCAACGATCTCGAAGCGGGCAAACATCTTTCCGACCCAGATCCGGTGCGCCGCGCTCAGATCCAGATGAAGACGCATCTGCCGAAGCGCTTCTACAAGACCGTCTCGGTCGCGCCTGTGGACAATGGCTTTGCCGTGCATCTCGACGGCAAGCCGGTGCGCACGCCGGCCAAGGCGCTGCTGGCACTGCCGACCGAGGCGGCGGCGGCGCTCGTCGCCGACGAGTTCGCCGCACAGGACGAGACCATCGATCCGGTGACCATGCCGGTGATGCGCCTTGTGAACACCGCCATCGATGGCGTCGCCAGCGACCCGCAGGCGGTGCTGGAAGACATTCTGCGCTTCGCCTCATCCGATCTGCTCTGCTATCGCGCCGACGCGCCGCAGGGGCTGGTGGATTGGCAGAACCAGCACTGGGACCCGGTGATCGACTGGGCGAGGGCGACGCTCGGGGCTCGCTTTAATCTCGCCGAGGGGATCATCCATGTCGAGCAGCCGCGTGAGACCATCGCCGTGCTGGGCAGCCATCTTGCCCAGCGCGCCGACCCGCTGCGGCTCGCCGCCATCCATGTGATGACCTCGCTGACCGGCTCGGCGCTGCTGGCGCTGGCTGTCGATCTCGGCGAGCTCGACGCCGAGGCTGCCTGGGCTGCCGGCCATGTCGACGAGGACTGGCAAATCGAGCATTGGGGGCAGGACGCCGAAGCGGTCGCGCGCCGCTCGGGCCGCAAGCGCGACATGATGGCCGCTATCGGCCTGCTCGAAGCGCTCAAGGGCTGACGGGCTTCGCCGCTCGCTCCACTTCATCCCGCAGCGCACCTAATACCAAAGTCATAATCCCAAAGACGCGCTGCCTTTGGCGGCTGCTTTCTGTCATTTCTTCCGGGATGGCTGTCATGAGTCCGCGTTCGGAGGAGAACACGGACAAATGCTGTGCAGCATCGAGGACAAGGGTCTCACGGGAGGACAACTCAATGGCAATGGCATCAACCGCCGGAGCAAGCCGCGGCATGACGCGAGAGGAGAAGAAGGTCATCTTCGCTTCCTCGCTCGGTACCGTTTTCGAATGGTATGATTTCTATCTCTACGGCTCGCTGGCCGTGTTCATTGGTTCGACCTTTTTCAGTCCAGCCATTCCGGAAGCGACGCGCAACATCTTCGCGCTGCTGGCTTTCGCCGCCGGCTTCCTGGTACGCCCGTTCGGCGCATTGCTCTTCGGCCGCATCGGCGACCTTGTCGGCCGTAAATATACTTTCCTCGTCACCATGACGATCATGGGCCTGTCGACCTTCCTGGTCGGCTTGCTCCCTGGCTATGCGACCTTGGGCATCGCGGCTCCCGTGATCCTGATCATCTTGCGCATGCTACAGGGCCTGGCGCTCGGTGGTGAATATGGTGGCGCGGCCACCTATGTCGCCGAGCATGCGCCTGATGACCGCCGCGGCTTCTACACATCATGGATCCAGACGACGGCGACGCTCGGCCTCTTCCTGTCACTGATCGTCATCCTGATCGTGCAGGCGTCACTGAGCAAGGAAAGCTACGCCGCCTGGGGTTGGCGCATTCCTTTCATCGTCTCCTTCCTGTTGCTCGCCGTTTCAATCTGGATCCGGCTGTCTCTCTCCGAATCTCCGACCTTCCAGAAGATGAAGGACGAAGGGAAAGGCTCCAAGGCGCCGCTTTCGGAAGCCTTTGGCCAGTGGAAGAATGCCAAGATCGCCATCCTGGCGCTGCTCGGCCTCACCGCCGGCCAGGCCGTGGTGTGGTACAACGGCCAGTTCTATGCGCTGTTCTTCCTGACCAGCGTGCTCAAGGTCGACGCGCAGTCTGTCAACATCATGATCGCCATCGCGCTGGCGATCGGCTCGATCTTCTTCGTCGTCTTCGGCTGGCTCTCTGACAAGATCGGCCGCAAGCCGATTATTATGGCGGGCCTTGCCCTGGCGATTGTCTGCACCTTCCCGCTGTTCAAGGCACTGACCTGGGCTGCCAATCCGGCGCTTGCCACGGCCCAGCAGAACACGCGGGCGACGGTGACGGCTGCACCTGGCGACTGCAAGTTCCAGTTCAATCCGGTCGGCACGGCGAAGTTCACGACATCCTGCGACATCGCGACTTCGTTCCTGACCAAAAACTCGGTTCCCTATGATGTGGAGTCGACGGCCGCGGCCGGAACACCCGCATCGGTCAAGATCGGCAACGAGACGGTGGATTCCTATGACGCTATCGCCGCTGGCGATCAGGCCAAGGCCAAGGACGCAGCCTTCGTGAAAGCCGTCAACATGTCGTTGCGGGACGGCGGCTATCCGCTGAAGCGCGCGGCAATCAAGGTTGCGGACCAGAAACTCGACGCGTTTGTCGCCGCCAACCCGGAACTGAAGCTGGACGCCGCCGCCATCCGCGCCGGTGAGAAGGCGACGGTGCCGATCGACCAGGCGGTCAAGGACAAGCTGCTGACCACCGATGAGGCGGCTGGCGCACCTGAAGTCACCGTCTACAATATTCCGGGCGGCGGCGCGTTCGCCATGTTCGCCGATCCGGCGGCCGTGAACTGGCCAATGACGATCGGCATACTGTTCATCCTGATCCTGTTCGTGACCATGGTCTACGGGCCGATCGCGGCGATCCTGGTCGAGATGTTCCCGACCCGCATTCGCTACACTGGCATGTCGCTGCCCTATCACATTGGCAATGGCTGGTTCGGCGGTCTGCTGCCGGCCACCGTGTTTGCGCTCAGTGCCTACAAAGGCGACATCTACTACGGCCTTTGGTATCCGGTGATCATCGCCGCGATGACGCTGGTCATCGGCATGATCTTCGTCAAGGACACGCTGGGAACCGATCTGAACACCAAGCAGTAACGGACTACTCAGGAACCAACAGAAAACCCGGCGCGAGCGATCGCGCCGGGTTTTTCAATACGTGTCAGACTGGTGATGGGGGCAGGGGTTAACTTTGCCGTTCCTGCTTCTCGTCCTCGATGGCCGCCTCGTGATACCAGCCATCGCCGAAATCCGTCCATACACCACGCAGCGAGGCAAGCTCTGCCGCAAACTTAGCCTTGCTGCTCAAATTTGAGGCAGAGGCCCGCGTTGCCGCCGGGAACATCAGAATTTTGGCCGACGGTCGCGTGGAAATGATTTCCATTGTCGAGCTCCTTTCTTCTGCCGAACCTTGTCGATTCAACTTGATCTGAAGATAAGGTCTGCAACCAAGATAGGCAATATGCCTACGAAAAGATCAGTATTTGCCTATTATTTGTGCGTATTGCGGCTGTGATTGATGCGGACGCATTGCTTAGGCGGCGCGCCAACTTCAATGGAATGCCGCGTCAATTTTGCCGCACCCTCCAGGCCAAGAGTGGCACACGAATTGCGTTTTAAGGATCCGGCAGGGCCGGCTGCTGATGGCAGACGCATGTCGACGCCGTTCAGTGTTCGGTGATCAAGCAACGAGAGGCTAGAATGACGAAATACAAGCTCGAGTACATTTGGCTCGATGGATACACCCCGGTCCCCAACCTTCGCGGCAAGACGCAGATCAAGGAATTCGCCGAATTCCCGACGCTCGAGCAGCTGCCGCTGTGGGGCTTCGATGGTTCCTCGACCCAGCAGGCCGAGGGGCACAGCTCCGACTGCGTGCTGAAGCCGGTTGCCGTTTATCCGGATCCCGCCCGCACCAACGGCGTGCTGGTCATGTGCGAAGTCATGATGCCAGATGGTGTCACGCCGCATGCCTCCAACAAGCGCGCCACCATCCTCGATGACGAGGGCGCCTGGTTCGGCTTCGAGCAGGAATATTTCTTCTACAAGGATGGCCGCCCGCTCGGCTTCCCCGAGAGCGGCTATCCCGCACCGCAGGGTCCGTACTACACCGGCGTCGGATATTCCAATGTCGGCTCGGTCGCGCGCCAGATCGTCGAGGAGCATCTCGACCTCTGTCTCGCCGCCGGCATCAACCACGAAGGCATCAATGCCGAAGTGGCCAAGGGCCAGTGGGAATTCCAGATTTTCGGCAAGGGCTCCAAGAAGGCCGCCGACCAGATGTGGATGGCCCGCTACCTGATGCAGCGCCTGACCGAGAAATACGGCATCGACATCGAATACCACTGCAAGCCGCTCGGCGACACCGACTGGAACGGTTCGGGTATGCACGCCAACTTCTCGACCGCCTATATGCGCGAAGTCGGCGGCAAGGCCTATTTCGAAGCGCTGATGGCGGCTTTCGACAAGAACCTGATGGATCACATCGCCGTCTACGGTCCGGACAACGACAAGCGCTTGACCGGTAAGCACGAGACCGCACCGTGGAACCGGTTCAGCTATGGCATCGCCGACCGCGGCGCCTCGATCCGCGTGCCGCATTCCTTCATCAAGAGCGACTACAAGGGCTACCTGGAAGACCGCCGGCCGAACTCGCAGGGTGACCCCTACCAGATCGCCTCGCAGATCCTGAAGACGATCGCTTCGGTGCCGGCAAGCGCCCAGGTTTCCGCTGCCGCATAAGCATTTCGGTATAGATGACAAGAAGCCCCGGCGAGAGAACGCCGGGGCTTCTTGCTTGTGAGCTGATGAAAATAGCCAAGTGTCCGGCGAAGGCCGGGGTTCCTTTTTTGCCGTTGTCCGGCGGATCGCGTCCCGGACAGAACATACCCAGAAAAAGTCAGGCAATTCAGGCGGTCGGAATCCCGCTGGATTCCCGGCCGTGGCCGTAGGCGGTTCCAGCTATCACTTTTCGGAAAAGCCCGGAAAACCGCCTTTTCCAGCCCCTGTTTGTGGTTACTGCCCTTCCATAAGCATCTGTTCATGCAACGAAATCGGCCATCCACAGCCCGGTTGGCGGCGTTGACAGGTCGCAGCGCGGCATGCGTATTCGCAGGCCTTGGGGTTACGTCACGCAATGCTGTTCGAACGGGCGGGGTTTTCTTGAACGGCGGCATTGGCGGGGGCGCCGGACGAGCGGTCACTGTAGCCTGAGACAGTGCTCCGCTCGCTCCTGGCTTCATGTTCGCGATCGAATTGTGATCCGCTTTCCATTCATCTGACTTTGCTGAACCCGGGACTGACGTCACCGGATCGATGTGTCGTGCCTGCCGATGGACCGCGCGCTCATGAACCCAGACATACGCGCGAGCGTCGAAAACTCAACGCAGATACGCTGCTCATGTCCAGTCGGCGCGCGCGAAATCGGGCTCGATCAGCAGGCACGCCCTATCGGTGCGCAGCAAAAAGCCCTTGAAAGAGGGAAATCTTTCAAGGGCTTGAATATTGGATTGAACCTTAGTCTGAGATGGATCTCAGACGGAATAGTACATGTCGTACTCGACTGGGTGCGGGGTCATTTCGAAGCGCATCACCTCGGCCATCTTCAGCTCGATATAGCTGTCGATCTGGTCGTCGTCGAACACGCCACCGGCCTTCAGGAAACCTCGGTCCTTGTCGAGGCTCTGGAGGGCTTCGCGCAGCGAGCCGCAGACGGTCGGGATCTTCTTCAATTCCTTCGGCGGCAGGTCGTAGAGGTCCTTGTCCATCGGTTGGCCGGGATGGATCTTGTTCTTGATGCCGTCAAGGCCGGCCATCAGCAGCGCAGCGAAGCCGAGATAGGGGTTCGCGCCCGGATCGGGGAATCGGATCTCGACGCGCTTGGCCTTCGGCGACGAGCCGAACGGGATGCGGCAGGAGGCCGAGCGGTTGCGCGCCGAATAGGCGAGCAGCACCGGCGCTTCGTAACCCGGCACCAGACGCTTGTAGGAGTTGGTCAGCGGATTGGTGAAGGCGTTGATCGCCTTGGCGTGCTTGATGATGCCGCCGATGTAGAACAGGCAGCTTTCCGACAGGCCGGCATATTCATTGCCGGCGAAGGTCGGCTTGCCGTTCTTCCAGATCGACATGTGGACGTGCATGCCCGAGCCGTTGTCGCCGAAGATCGGTTTTGGCATGAAGGTCGCTGTCTTGCCGTAGGCGTTGGCAACCTGGTGCACGACGTACTTGTAGATCAGCATCTTGTCGGCATTGCGCACCAGCGCGTCGAACTTGATGCCGAGTTCGTGCTGGGCGGCTGCCACCTCGTGGTGGTGCTTTTCGACGCGCACGCCCATTTCGGCGAGCACGGTCAGCATTTCCGAGCGCATGTCCTGCGCGCTGTCGATCGGCGGCACGGGGAAATAGCCGCCCTTGACGCGCGGACGGTGACCGAGATTGCCGGTCTCATAGTCGGTGTCGTCGTTCGACGGCAGCTCGGTCGAGTCGAGCTTGAAGCCGGTGTTGTAGGGGTCGGCCTTGTACTTCACGTCGTCGAACACGAAGAATTCGGCTTCCGGGCCGACAAAGATGGTGTCGCCGATGCCTTCCGCCTTCATATAGGCCTCGGCCTTCTTGGCCGTACCGCGCGGATCGCGGTTGTAGGATTCACCCGAAACCGGATCGAGGATGTCGCACAGGATGACCATGGTCGACTGCGCGAAGAACGGGTCCATGTGGACCGTTTCAGGATCGGGCATCAGCACCATGTCGGACTCGTTGATGGCCTTCCAGCCGGCAATCGACGAGCCGTCGAACATCACGCCATCGGCGAACATGTCTTCCTCGACCTCGATGACATCCATCGTCACGTGCTGCAGCTTGCCCTTCGGGTCTGTGAAGCGCAGGTCGACGAATTTCACGTCGTTGTCCTTGATCTGCTTCATGATGTCTTTGGCTGTCGTCATGTCATGTATCCCTGTGTGATGACGTTTTTTGATGATGACGTTTTCAGGAGGATGGCCGGGTCAGGTCAGACCGCGTCCATGCCCGTTTCGCCGGTGCGGATTCGCACGACTTCCTCGATATTGGAAACGAAGATTTTGCCGTCGCCGATGCGGCCGGTCTGGGCCGCCTTGCGGATGGCCTCGATCGCACCTTCGACCGCGTCGTCGCCAAGCACGACCTCGATCTTCACCTTGGGCAGGAAATCGACGACATATTCGGCGCCGCGGTAGAGTTCGGTATGGCCCTTCTGGCGACCGAAGCCTTTTGCCTCGGTGACAGTGATGCCCTGCAGTCCGGCCTCCTGAAGCGCTTCCTTCACTTCGTCCAGCTTGAATGGCTTGATGATCGCTTCGATCTTTTTCATGTAAAAAGTGGCCTCCACTGCCAAAAAAACGGGTTGTGAGCCCCCGCTTGCGCCTCCATCTAGCACGAACTGTGCCAATTGGACGGATTCGAAGCGGTCTCATACGATTTCAAAGCCGCGCCGCGCCGGGATGCAAATTCGCGTCATTCGCTGCACCGGAAGCGGCACGGGCTGCCGGAGCTTACATAGCGCCGGAACCAGCGTCCGCACAAAAATTAGGCATATCGCCTATCCCTCAGGCAATCTCATGCCTGCAATGTCCTCATGCTGACGATATGGCTGCAGATCGCGGCAACTCCCCTTTGTTTGCTTCGGATCGAAAATTGGACAATGCTTGATCGCATGCGGATCGGCAATCCATGAGCAGCGAACTTCTTTCTCCCGCCGAAATGAGCGAGGCGGATCGGTTGACGATCGCCGCCGGTCCGGCCGACGGCATCGCCCTGATGCGGCGCGCGGGTGAAGCGGTCGCGGCTGAGGTACTCAAGCGTTATCCCCCGGCGACGCACGTCCATGTGCTGTGCGGCCCCGGCAACAATGGCGGCGATGGCTATGTCGTCGCCCGCATCCTGGCCGTCAGCGGCGTCGGCACAACGATCTGGGCATCCGGAGCGCCGAGGTCGGAAAGCGATGCGGCGCTCGCCGCCTCGGAATGCCCGATCAAGCCCCGGCCGCTGTCTGGTTTCGACGCCGGGTCCGGCTCGATCGTGGTCGACGCGCTCTATGGGGCAGGGCTGTCCAAGCCGCTGTCCGGCGATGCCGCGAAAGCCGTCGATACCGTGACAGCCCTGCGCCTGCCTGTGGTCGCGGTCGACCTGCCGTCGGGCGTCTCGGGTGCCAGCGGCGAAATATTGGGTAGGGCGTTTCGCGCCGAGGTCACCGTCACCTTCGCACGGAAAAAGCCTGGCCACCTGCTGCTGCCGGGACGCGGGCAATGCGGTGAAATCGTGCTCGCCGATATCGGCATCGGCGACAGCATCATTGCCCAGCTCGCTGTATCGACCTTCGAGAATGTGCCGGACCTGTGGCTGCGGGAATTTCCCGTGCCGGCGGTTGACGCGCACAAATACAAGCGTGGCAATGTCGGCGTCTTTTCCGGCGGCCCCAGCGCGACCGGTGCGGCGCGGCTGTCGGCGATGGCCGCGGCGAGAAGCGGGGCAGGGGCGGTCACCGTGCTGTCGCCAGCCAATGCCATGCAGGTGAACGCGACGCACCTGACCTCGATCATGCTGCGCAGGACCGACGACGTCGAGGACATCAAGGCGTTTGTCGGCGAACGTCGGCCGTCGGCTTTTGTTCTTGGACCCGGCTTTGGTGTTGGTGAAAGAACTCAGGCCTTCGCGCTTGCGCTTCTCGGCTCTCGCCGGCCGCAGGACGCCTCCGCGGCGGTCGAAGGCCTTGTGTTCGACGCCGACGTAATCACTTCGTTTCGCGAGGCTCCCGACGTCTTGTTCCAAGCCGCCAATCAGCCCAACGCACCGACTCTGGTGATGACACCGCATGACGGTGAATTCGGCCGGTTGTTCCCCGATATCGCTGGCGACAACACCTTGTCGAAACTGGACAAGGCGCGTGCGGCCGCAGCGCGGGCCAATGCCGTCATCGTCTACAAAGGCGCCGACACGGTGATCGCTGCGCCTGATGGCAAGGCGGCGATCAATTCCAATGGCGCGGCATGGCTGGCCACTGCCGGGTCAGGTGACGTGTTGTCAGGCATCATTGCCGGTCTGCTCGCACAGGGCATGCCACCCTTCGAAGGCACCTGTGCGGCGGTGTGGTTGCATGCGGAGGCCGGCAGCCGGTTCGGCCCCGGTCTGATCGCCGAGGATCTGCCCCTGGCGCTGGTGCCGGTGTTGCGCGAACTCTTCGACGCGCGCACGGCCGCCCAATGAGCCGCGCTCTGGCTCTGTTGCTCGCAACTCTCTTTGGCGCCTTCATGGCGTCGACGGCGCGCGCCGAAGGCCCTGTGACCGTCGTCGACAACCCGACGGTGCTCGCCGCGCTCGATGCCAAGGGTTTCGGCTTCGCCGCCGTTTTCGGGGTCGACGGCGAGGATGGTCTGAAGACGCTCTACGACGAGGCGCCGGCCTATCACGCCATCGTCGAGACGGTAGCCTCCGATGTTGCGGCGCTGCGCGCCGACATGAAGGCCGGCGGGCGGCCGCTTTACGAGGTCACTGACGGTAATGTCGGCCGCATCATGGACATGCGCTGGCTGAAGACCGATGCCGCGCGTTTCCGGCTGGTCGGTGTCGTCAACCGGCTCGACCGTCGCGACTTCGCAGTGCTGCAGGGCGACAAGAGCTGCGGCGAGGTGCGCTTGATCTACCGCCTGGCCTACAGCTTTCGGAAGAACGGCAAGCTGCTGGCGTCACGCCTGCCGTTCAATTTCAATGCCATCTACAGCGCGGCACCCGATGCCGATGGCGGCTGCATCGGCACTGCCGGACGCTGGACGCCACAGCTTGACGAGAGCGTCGATGCCGGCTGGCTGACCGGTGGACCGCTGGAGAGGACCGGGCTGACCTTAAAGCAGCTGGAGCTCAACGCACAGGTGGTGCGCCTTCCCTCCGGCCAGGAAACCGAGTTCGGCGGGCAGGCGGCCTATCTCATGCGGATATTCGGCATCGATGGCGCTGATATCAGCGAGAAGCCGCTGGAAAACACGCCCGACACCACACGGCTCTCGCAGAATGCGGCATTGAAGGCACGGCTCGCCGCCTATGTCGGCGCCAATCTGCCCGCGGTCGACGAAGGCGTCTATCAAATCCCCGACGAGTTCCTGGCCAGGAAAATTATCTCATGGTCGACCTTCGGCAGTGCGCGGCAGGCCAATCATCCGTTTACGCAACTATTCCAACTCAAGCAATTCGTAGCGCTCGATTATTCCACGCTGAAACTGGTGCGCACGCCGGAAGCGCTGGTCGAGCGGCTGGACAATGGCGCCTGCCAGGGTTGCCATCAGGCCGGTTCCACCGCCGGGTTCCATTTCATCGGCCTCGACGACAAGACGACGTCGCCGCTCAATCGCATCGAGGTCGGCATCTCGCCGCATCTTCATGCCGAGATTCCGCGCCGCCAGGCCTGGCTTCGCGCCACCGCCGAAGGCAACGAGCCAAACCGCTTCCGGCCGCTCTCCTTTGCGCCGCCGGCGGCCTGGACGGATATCGAGGTCGAGTACGCGCCGGCAGAGATGGCAATGCCGTGCCTGATGCCGGAAGATGCCGCACGCTTCGGTGCGAGCTGGCAATGCGGCAGCGGCACCGTCTGCACGCCGCTGGCCACCGCTTCAGGCGTGCGCACCAAACTGGCGCAATGCCTGCTCCCCAAGGATAGCGCTGACATGTTTTCCGGGCATCCTTGTCTGACCGGCTCGATCGCCAGCAATGCGGCGCAGCCTTTCAACGACCGCTACAGCATATCGGGCCAGTTCGCGGCCTTCGCGCCTGACGTTTCGCGCACCGCTTACACCTGCCGTCCGCCGAAGATCGGCGTGCCTGGCGGCATCGCCTATCGCGGCTGCGACGACAAGGACCGTACATTTGCCGCCTTCAAAGCCGGCAAGCCGATGCCGAACGAGATTTGCGGGCTGGTCGGCGGCAAGAAATTCGACATCTGCGTGGCCACCAACAATTTCGACCAATGCCTCGGCGGCGCCGTCAATCGCGGCAACCGGCCGGCCTGTTCAGCCGATCATTTCTGCCGCGAGGACTATATGTGCCAGTCGCTGCCGCCGGACACGCCGGGCATTTCAAAAGTGAAAGGCATCGGCTTCTGCTCGCCGACCTACTTCATCTTCCAGATGCGCATCGACAACCACGCAACGCCATGGGCCAGCCCTGTCCGCGCCACCATGGGAGCGGGATTTGGCGCGGCGGAAGAGGAGTGAGCTGCCGACGCCTCACAGCGGAATGTTGTCGTGCTTCTTCCAGGGGTTCTGCATATCCTTGTTGCGCAGCATGCGCAGCGCTCGTGCGATGCGGCGGCGGGTCGAGTGCGGCATGATCACCTCATCGACATAGCCGCGTTCGGCGGCGACGAAGGGCGACAGGAAGCGATCCTCGTAAGCCTTTGTATGGGCTGCGATCTTTTCGGCATCGCCGATGTCCTTGCGATAGATGATCTCGACCGCGCCCCTGGCGCCCATCACCGCGATCTGCGCCGTCGGCCAGGCATAGTTCATGTCGCCGCGCAGATGTTTTGAGGCCATCACGTCATAGGCTCCGCCATAGGCTTTTCTGGTGATGACGGTGATCTTCGGCACGGTGGCCTCGGCATAGGCGAACAGGAGTTTCGCACCGTGCTTGATCAACCCGCCATATTCCTGCGCGGTGCCGGGCAGGAAGCCCGGAACATCGACGAAGGTGACGATCGGGATCGAAAAACAGTCGCAAAAGCGCACGAAGCGCGCTGCCTTGCGGCTGGCGTCCGAATCGAGCACGCCGGCCAGAACCATCGGCTGGTTGGCGACGAAGCCGACCGTGCGGCCCTCGACGCGTCCGAAGCCGGTGACGATGTTCTTGGCAAAATTCTGCTGGATTTCGAAGAAGTCGCCTTCATCGGCGACCTTCATGATCAGTTCTTTGATGTCGTAGGGCTTGTTGGCGTTGTCGGGAATCAGCCGATCGAGCGACAGGTCATGGTCGGTGACCGACTGGTAGCATTCGATCTCGGGAAGCTCCGATGTGTTGGAGGCCGGCAGCAGGTCGACCAGCCGGCGCATCTGCAGCAGCGCCTCGACGTCATTGTCGTAGGCGCCGTCGGCAATCGAGGATTTCGTCGTGTGGACCGAGGCACCGCCGAGGCTCTCGGCGGTCACCGTCTCGTTGGTCACGGTCTTCACCACATCCGGTCCGGTGACGAACATGTAGGAGGTGTCGCGCACCATGAAAATGAAGTCGGTCATGGCAGGCGAATAAACGTCGCCGCCGGCGCAAGGCCCCATGATCACCGAGATCTGCGGAATGACGCCGGAGGCGAGCACGTTGCGTTGGAAAATCTCGGCATAGCCGCCGAGTGCGGCGACACCCTCCTGGATGCGTGCGCCGCCGGCATCATAGAGGCCGATGATCGGCGCTCGATTGCGCAGCGCCATCTCCTGCACCTTGATGACCTTCTCGGCATGCGCTTCCGACAGCGAACCGCCGAAAACGGTAAAGTCCTTGGCAAAGAGGTAGACCGGGCGGCCGTTGACGGTGCCCCAGCCGGTGACGACGCCGTCGCCGGCGATCTTGGTCTTTTCCATGCCGAAATCGGTCGAGCGGTGCTCGACATACATGTCGAATTCCTCGAACGAGCCCTCGTCGAGAAACACCTCGATGCGTTCGCGCGCGGTGAGCTTGCCCTTCTTGTGCTGGGCGTCGATGCGAGCCTGGCCGCCACCCATGCGGGCGATCTCGCGGCGGCGCTCGAGTTCCTTCAGCACGTCTTTCATCGATTACCTCCCAAGCCAGCGGCATTTCGTGGTAATCGTGCCGGCAAGCGAGCGCAAGCGCCGCTTGCGCCAAGGGTTTTGCTGCGCTGCAACATGAAGCCCCTTGCAATTGGGGACGAACTCAGCCATATGCAGCCCATAGGCGCTTGGGCCGGGAACGAATCCGGCCTTCTCGACGAATGAGACTGGTTGCGTCTGTTTTCCCTCTTTCCGGTATATCGGCCCCTCTTTCCGGTACATCACAAAGCGGCGAAAAAGCCCCGTGGCATGATGCCGGCGGGCACGACAGCGCAGCCGAGTGGACGTTAGCGTCCGCCCGCCTTGTCGTTCCATATCAATTTTTTCGACGGCAGGTTGCGCCCTGCCGCCATCGATGTTTGCGGCCAGAAGCCGCGTGAAAGAAGATTATTTTGACCAACGAAAACACTTTGCCCAGTAGCAACACTGCGGAACTCACCGGTTTCGCGGCACTGGGTATTACGGGTGCGCTGCTCAAGGCCACCCATGCCGCCGGCTTCACCGAACCGAAGCCTATCCAGGCACAGGCGATCCCGCCGCAGATGGAAGGCCGTGACATTTTCGGCATTGCCCAGACCGGCTCGGGCAAGACCGCGGCCTTCGCGCTGCCGATCCTGTCGAAGATCATTGCACTCGGCACCAAGCGCCGGCCGAAGACGGCGCGTGCGCTGATTCTGGCGCCGACGCGCGAACTCGCCGTGCAGATCGAGGACACGATCAAGATCCTCGCCAAGGGCGCGCATGTTTCGACCGCGCTCGTGCTCGGCGGCGTCTCCCGCTTCAGCCAGGTGAAGAAGGTTGCTCCCGGCGTCGACATCCTGATCGCAACGCCCGGCCGGCTGACCGATCTGGTGCGTGAAGGCGACCTCGTGCTTGCCGACACCAAATGGCTGGTGCTGGACGAAGGCGACCGCATGCTCGACATGGGCTTTATCAACGACGTCAAGCGCATCGCCAAGGCGACCGCGCCCGATCGTCAGACGGTGCTGTTCTCGGCGACCATGCCCAACGAAATCGCCGAACTGGCCAAGGGCCTGTTGAAGAACCCGATCCGCGTCGAAGTTGCGCCGCAGAGCACGGCAGCGGCCGAGATCGTGCAAGGCGTCGTTTTTGCCCGCACCAAGCAGAAGCGCCAGGTGCTGTCGACGATGCTTGCCGACGAGGCGATGAAGTCCGTCATCATCTTTTCGCGCACCAAGCATGGTGCCGACAGAGTGACCAAGGACCTTGAGCGCGACGGCTTCAAGGCTGCTGTCATCCACGGCAACAAGTCGCAGAACGCCCGTCAGAAGGCGCTGAACGATTTCCGCGAGGGTTCGGTGCGCATCCTGGTGGCGACCGACATTGCGGCGCGGGGCATCGACGTGCCCGGCATCAGCCATGTCGTGAATTTCGATCTGCCTGACGAAGCGGAGAGCTACGTTCACCGCATCGGCCGCACCGGCCGCAACGGCATGGACGGCATCGCGATCACGCTTTGCGATCCTTCCGAGAACAGCAAGCTGCGCCAGGTCGAGCGCATCATCCGCACCAAGCTGCCGATCGTTGCCGACCATCTCGGCAGCCCCGATCCGCAGCGCAATCCGGCTGAGAAGAACGAGCGCTTCGAGCCGGCCAATGATCGCAACGACCGTAATGGTCGTCGCGACGGCAGGCGGCCCGGTGGCGAGAACAAAGGCAACGGCTTCGGCAAGAAGCGCTTCGGCGACAAGCCGGCTTTCGCTGGCGAGCGCAAGCCGGAAGGCGCCAAGCCGGCCTTCAAGGGCAACAACAAGCGCCGCTTCGGCGGCAAGCGTCCGGCTGCGCGGGCTGCGTAAGCCAGACCGCGTTGTAATCAGTCAGGCTCAGGCTGGCTGATTGCCGGGACCGACCAAGGAAGGGGCGGCTGAAGCGATGCTTCGGTCGCCCTTTTTCGTCTGCCTACTTCACCACCGCCTCGACCCAGACGGCAATCCTTTGCGCGAGAAAGGCCGTGGTCGACGGCGACAGCGCGTCGCCGGCAATGACGTGGTTGTCCGGGTCGCCGGTGTCGTCGACCGGAACGAGTTCATGCGGCGCGCCCCAGCGCCCGGCAATTTCGCGGGTGCGATCGGGCCGCACCACACTGTCGGAATCCGAGAAGAGGAAGAGGGCAGGGATGGTCGCCTTCTCCACCGGCGCGCCATAGGCAAGCTCGGTCAGCGCCTGCATCGGCAAGGTCGCCTCGATCGGATAGCGGGTGGTCCAGAATTTTTCATGCAGCGCGTTGCGCGGCACGAAGCTGTGTTCCTTGCCGGCGACCAGCCTGGCGATCTGATTGCCCCATGGCATGGTCAGGATCTCGGCGCCGGACGCCTTCACGCCGAAATTCGGCGAGATAAATGCAATCGCCGCGACGCCGTCCGAAGCGCCCGGCTGCGTCGCGGCCCATACCGCCAGCGAGCCGCCGGTCGAGGTGCAGATGACGATCACCTTGTCGCCGATCGCCCGGCCGATGGCGAGCGCTTCCTCGTAGTCGTTGATCCAGGCATCGATGCTGCCTTGCGTCATCGCCGCACCGTCCTGCCCGTGACCGGTAAGGCGGGTGTAGAAGAGGTTGGCGCCGAGCTGGTCGGCCACGTCGTCGGGCAGCGGGCGGACCTCGCCCTTCGATGCGGAAAAGCCGTGGATATAGACGATCGACAGCGGCGTCCTCGCATGCACCATCGGATTGGCCCAGACGATCTCCTTCTCCAGCCCGTCGCGGATTCCGGGTACAGCGGCTTCCACCTTTGCCACATAGGCCTGTGGGTCGTCGCCGATCACCAAGGGATCGAAACGGATCGTGGTGTCGACGGGAACGCGTGGGCCGAGCACGAAGGCCAGTGTGAGGATGGCGACAAGGCCCAGCACAGCAAGCACGATCCGTCGCCCCATCGCAGACTCCACGCAACACTAGCTCAACCTATGGCAGCGGCCACCAACAGGGCAAACGGCGGCCCGAAGCAGGCGCGCCGGCCAACTTCGTGAACATGCTTATTCGACTGGCGGCTTGCGGTCGTAATGCAGCGGCCGCGCCTTCCAGCTGGTCATCAGGCTGATAAACCCTCTGCAAAGCGGCCTCGGCAACAGGCTGAGCAGTTTCAGAGGCCAGCTTGTCCGGCGCGGGAAGGTGACTTCGAAGCCGCCGGACTTGATGCCCCGCGCCATGCGCCGCGATGCGCGGCTGACCGGCATCAGCCCCGGCATCGGCAGCATGTTCTTCTCGGTCAGCGGGGTGTCGATGAAGCCGGGATTGAACACCTGGATGCGCACGTTCATTTTGTCGAAATCATACTTCAGCGACTCGGCCAGAATGTTGATGGCCGCCTTGGTGCCGCCATAGGCGGCCGTTGTCGGCCAGCCGAAATAGGACGTGACAGAGCCGACCAGCACGACATGGCCGCGCGCTCGCACACGCATGCGTTCGATGACCGGCACCAGGCCATTGATGATGCCGAAATAGTTGACCTCGAAGGTCCGGCGAAAGTCGTTGACGACAAGATTTTCACCCGGCGTCGAAATGTAGTTTCCGGCATTGAAGACGGCGAGCACGATGGGCCCGAGTTCCTTCTCGATCGCGGCGACGGTTCTTGCCATGCGTGGCTCGTCGGTGACGTCGCAAGGAAAGGCCGTGACACTGCCCGGCATCTGCGCGGTCTCGACGACAAGCGTGTCGATCGGATCGTCGTCGAGCGCTGTCACGGCCACGGCATAGCCCTGGGACGCAAGATCCCTGGCCAGCGAACGGCCGATACCGCTGCTGCCGCCCGTGATCCAGGCGACGCCGTGCTTCGGGTTGGCCCGATAGAGTGTCATGCTGCGCCCTGTCGACTTGTTGGTGCTTTGCTCTAGCGTTGAAGAAATCGAATGAAAAGCTGCTTTTCAACGTCAGCCGGAAATGAACAGTTGCGCAAGAGGTCGGTGTCGCAAAGCGTTGAACGCAACAACAGTACCGCAAATGCGACTGGACCAGGCAAATTCTTGCCTTGAAACCGAAGCTTCGGGTTTCTAGGGTTTCGGCGCACCTACACAAGGAATCTTGAATGCCCCGTTCTGTGATCGACGTGATCGGCAACACGCCTCTGATTCGTCTCAACAAAGCTTCTGAGCAAACCGGCTGCGAGATCCTGGGCAAGGCCGAATTCATGAATCCGGGCCAGTCGGTCAAGGATCGCGCTGGTCTGTTTATCATCCGCGACGCCGAGCAGCGCGGGCTGCTGAAGCCCGGCGGCGTCATCGTCGAGGGGACGGCGGGCAACACAGGCATCGGGTTGACGCTGGTCGCCAAGGCGCTCGGCTATCGCACCGTCATCGTCATTCCCGACACGCAGAGCCAGGAAAAGAAGGACACGATCAAACTGCTCGGCGCCGAGCTGATCGAAGTGCCTGCCGTGCCCTACAAGAACCCCAACAATTACGTGAAACTGTCGGGGCGGCTGGCCGAGCAGCTGGCAAGGTCCGAGCCGAAAGGCGCCATCTGGGCCAACCAGTTCGACAATGTCGCCAACCGTGACGGCCATATCCGCACCACGGCTGAGGAAATCTGGAACCAGACCGGCGGCAAGGTCGACGGCTTTGTCTCGGCGGTCGGTTCGGGCGGAACGCTGGCCGGCGTCGCCTTCGGGCTGAAGGCGAAAAGCAAGGATGTGAAGATCGCGCTCGCCGATCCACTGGGGGCCGCGCTCTACTCATTCTACACCAGCGGCGAACTGAAGTCCGAAGGCAGCTCGATCACCGAAGGCATCGGGCAGGGGCGTATCACCGCCAATCTCGAAGGATTCACGCCGGATTTTTCATTTCAGATTCCGGACAAG
Organism: Mesorhizobium sp. Root102; assembly: GCF_001425625.1. Classification (GTDB taxonomy): domain Bacteria; phylum Pseudomonadota; class Alphaproteobacteria; order Rhizobiales; family Rhizobiaceae; genus Mesorhizobium. The sequence goes on from NZ_LMCP01000020.1 coordinate 42,610, forward strand.
GATGCGCTGCCGATCGTCTTCGACCTGATCCAGGAAGAAGGCCTTTGCGTCGGCGGCTCGACCGGCATCAACATTGCCGGCGCGATCCGTCTGGCCAGGGAATTAGGCCCCGGCCACACCATCGTGACGATTCTTTGCGACTACGGCACACGCTATCAGTCGAAGCTGTTCAACCCGGAATTCCTGCGCGAGAAGCAGCTGCCGGTGCCTGGATGGATGGAACAGCGCAGCACAATTTCGGTGCCGTTCGAGAAAGTCGCCTGATGGCGTACAGGACGGATGCCCTGTTTCGTGACGACGCCTATCTGCGCACGGCGGACGCGACAGTCGTTGCCGTCAACGACCGCGGCGGCATCATCCTCGACCGGACGATCTTCTACGCCACGTCGGGCGGCCAACCGGGCGATGCCGGGTATCTCGAACGCGCCGACGGCAGCCGCATCGCCATTGCCGCCACCATTACCGGCGAGACCAAGGACGAGATCATCCATGTGCCGGCGCCCGAGCAAGCGGTGCCACAGGTCGGCGAGAAGGTGAGGCTGGCGATCGACTGGGAGCGGCGGCATCTTTTGATGCGCATGCATGCCGCCTGCCATCTGCTCACCGTCGTCTGTCCGTTCCCGATCACGGGTGCCGCGGTCTCCGAGGATGACAGCCGTGTCGACTTCGACATGCCGGATGCCAGCTTCTCCAAGGAAGAAGTGACGGCGAGCCTGATGGACCTGGTGCGGGCCGACCATCCGATCTTCACCAGGCTGATCAGCGACGAGGAACTGGCCGCCAACCCTAGCTTGGTGAAATCCAAGAACGTCCGGCCGCCGGTCGGCACCGGCAGGATCCGCCTGGTCTGCATCGGCGACAACGCCTCCGTCGACAGCCAGCCGTGCGGCGGCACCCATGTCAAAAGCACCGGCGAAGTCGGTGAAATCCACATCGGCAAGATCGAGAAGAAGGGCCGCGAGAACCGGCGCTTCCGCATCCGCTTCGGCCCGATGCCGGCAAACTGAACAGACAATGATCGCCAGAAGGCGAGCAGGAGAACAAGATGGCCGAGGACAGTCCTTTCACCGTCGACGCGGACTGGCTGCAGCAGCATCTCGGCGAGCCGGGCCTGACGATTGTCGACGCGTCCTGGTATCTCCCGGCGCAGAAGCGCGATGCGCGCGGCGAATACGAGGCGGCGCACATTCCGGGCGCCCGGTTCCTGGATCAGGATGCGGTTTCGGATCCCGATTCGCCGCTGCCGCATACATTGCCGTCGCCGCAGCATTTTGCACAGTATGTGGGCGCCATGGGCGTTTCAGCCGATGACACCATCGTCGTCTATGACGGTCCGGGTTTCTTCTCTGCGCCTCGGGCATGGTGGATGTTCCGGGTCATGGGCGTGTTCCAGACCTATATTCTGGATGGCGGCTTCGATGGCTGGAAAGCCGCCGGCCGGCCGGTAACGGCCGAACCGACGAAGATCGCGCCAAGCGTGTTTCATGCCGATTTCGACGCCGGTCGCGTCGCCAGCCTCGCTGACATGCGCCGGGTGGTCGACACCAGGGAAAGCCAGATCGCTGACGCGCGCGGACCGGGCCGGTTTACCGGTGCGGAAGCGGAGCCTCGTGCTGGCGTTCGCTCCGGCCATATGCCTGGCGCGCGCAATCTGCCTTATTCGGCGCTGTCGGAAAATGGTGAGCTGTTGTCGAAGGACCGCCTGCGCGAGGTGATCGAGGAGGCCGGCATCGATCTGTCGAAACCCGTCATCACCTCATGTGGTTCCGGTGTTACCGCGGCGGTGGTGACCCTTGCGCTGGAAACGCTTGGCCACACCGACAACAGGCTTTACGACGGCTCATGGACGGAGTGGGGCGGGCTTTCCGACACGCCTGTGGTGACCGGCAAGGAATGAAGACGATGGAAAACGGTGCGCTGGAAGACATCGAAGTCACGGTGACGTTTCTCGAGATGCATGTGCCGCCGGCCTATTCGCCGCCCGTGCCCTATAACCGCCAGGTCGCGCTGCTGAAGACCAAGGACATTCCGCTGCATTTCTATCGCTATCTGATGGACCGGGTGGGGCGCAAATGGCACTGGGTCAATGTGCTGCGGCTGGATGATGACGAGCTTTCGGCCGGCATCCACCGCGAGGACCGCGACATCAGGGTGCTCTATCTCGACGGCGCGCCGGCCGGCTTCTTCGATCTCAAGCCGCATCTGCCGGAAGAAGTCGAACTCGCCTATTTCGGCATGATGGAACATGCGACCGGGCAAGGCATCGGTCGCTGGTTCCTGGGCTCCGCGATCGCCGCCGCATGGTCGTACGGTCCCAAACGGGTGACGGTGCAGACCTGCACGCTCGATCATCCGGCCGCTCTGCCGCTCTACCAGAAGCTCGGTTTTGCACCGGTGGCGCAGAAGAAGGAAATCGTGCATCCGCTGCCCTTCACCGAGCGCTCGGCCAGCGTCATGCGGCCGTGACATCAGCCGGAGTCTGACACAAGCCGGAATCTGAACTCGCCGTTCATCGGCGCTTCAGACTGCCTTTGGCATGTTGCCCGCACCATTAATGCGGCCGAGGCCGAAGGAGACAAGACATGCTGACCCGCCGTACACTTGCCGCCGCGCTGATCGCGGCCATTGCCATGCCGAGCCTTGCCGCCGCCCAGGCCACCACGCCTTCGGCCGCAACGATCGAGCGGAAGCTCGAGGCGGCACCGCGCGTGAAGCTGCGGCCGAACGAGCGCGTCACCATCCGCGAATTCAAGCGGCGTCCGGATTTGCGCCGCATGGCCCGCTCGATCGATATCCAGTCGATCAACTTCGCCTTCGGCTCGGCTGCCATTTCCAACTCGCAATACGGCAAGATCGAGAACATCGCCGATGCGCTGCGGCGCATCCTGCGCCGCGACCCCGGCGCCCGCGTGCTGATCGAGGGCCATACCGATGCCGTCGGCTCCTTCCAGTCGAACCGGGCTCTGTCCGAACAGCGCGCTGCCTCGCTGAAGCGTACGCTGGTGCGCGAATTCGGCGTGCCCGGCTATGCACTCGATACCGTCGGCTACGGCGAAGAGTTCCTGCTCGTGCAGACGCAGAACGAAAACTGGCAGAATCGCCGCGTGACGCTGCGCCGCTTCGACGATTTCATACGCTAATTCGCGAGCTCCTAGGATTATCATTATCCGGCTTAATAGGAGTCGTTGAGGGACCGCCGGTCGTCGATCCCTCAACTTTGGCAGGAATCGGGTGGGAAGCGGCGGTGCGGGCATATAATTTCCGGCCAACGCACCGGAGATTTCACATGACAATCCAGTTCAAAGCCTTGCCGACCGAAGATGTCAGGGCGCTGCAGCGCGGCGGCGCCGATGCCTATGGCCAAACGCCCGAGCGCAAGATTTCGGACGGTGACGGCATGCCATGCCGGCACTGCCTGAAGAACATTGCCGCCGGCGACGCTTACCTCATTTTAGCTTACCGGCCATTCCCGGAGCTTCAGCCCTATGCCGAAACCGGGCCAATCTTCCTGCATGCCGAGGAATGCGACCGTGCCGTCGGGAGCGAAGCACTTCCCGAGATCCTCGAAAGCCCCGACTATATCGTGCGCGGCTATGGCAGGGACGATCGTATCGTCTATGGCAGTGGCGGCGTCATCCCGACCGGAGACATCACCGCTCGGGCCGCATCCTTGTTCGAACGCGACGATATCGCCTACGTGCATGTCCGTTCGGCGCGCAACAATTGCTACCAATGCCGCATCGAGCGCGCTTGAGGTAATGAGATTGCCCACGGGAGATGCTGTCGTACTCCCGTCGCATAATCGCAGTAGAAGGCCATTGTCGATGGATTTGCCGACCGCGGATGAACCGGCGGCAAATCTCGATATCGAGGAAAGCGGGGCTTTGGCTCCGCTTTTTTGTTGCCTGCGTTTTCGCAAGAATTGTCCGCGCAACGAAAAAGCCCGCCGGCGAGGCCGACGGACTGCAACTGTTTGGCTGGAGGGCCTTTTAGTTGAACTTGTACTTCGCGCCGAGGCGCACGGTCTGGAACGACGGGGTGTCCTCAAGGAACCCGCCCGAGCCGAAGTCTTCCTTCTGATACTGCGAATAGCGATACTCGAGACCGACGGTCATATTGCTGGAAACGGCTGTTTCCAAGCCGCCACCGATCGAGAAGCCGCTGGAGCCCCAATCGTAGATGTCGGCGCTGCCGCCACCCGGTGCTTCTGCATGCAGATCAAAATGCTGCCAGCTGTAACCGCCGAGCACATAGGCCAAGGTTGATTCGTTGACCTTGGCACCAATTCGAGCGAGGGCATCGAAGCCATAGTCGGCGTCGCCCTTGATTGAGCCGCCGCCAATATCAAGCTTGGACTGGATGCCAGAATAACGGGCGTCCAACTGAACGCCTGCGACCCAGCTGCCGAAATCATGATCATAACCGACGCTGGCCTCGCCGAACACGCCTTCGCCGCCGATGCCGTCCAACTCAACGGCACCTAGGAGCGTCAGGTCATGCACCATCGTGCCGGCACCGAGCGCACCTCCAACATAGAACCCGCTCCAGTTGTAGGCTGGGCTAGCAAACGAAGTGCCGCCACCATTCTGCGCGCCGAAGCGATAGTTGGCAGCGATATGGAAGGTGTGGGTGGACGGCTCGACATTTAGAGAGGCGCCGCCAAGATCGAGGACCGACTTGTCGCCGTAGTCTGCATAGCGATATTCAGTCTTCAGCGTCCAGTTGCCACGCAGCACGGTTTCCATGCCAACGCCGAGAACATAGCCACTGCGGTCCTGCGAAAATTCCAAGCCGTCCGCTGCGCCCGAGCCATCAAGCTTGAAATGCTGCCAGGTATAGCCACCGAGCACATAGCCCAGCGTATTCTGATTGAGCAGGTAGCCGGCGCGCAGGCCAACATCGAAGCCATAGGAGTTTGTCAGATCGACATCGCCACCGGCAATGCTCAACGAGGGACCGATATTGCTCAAATTCGCGTCGATGAAACCGCCGAGCAGGAAACGCTCCGAAACCATGTAGTCGTAGCCTGCGGTCAATTCACCAAATACGCCATTTCCACCAAGGCCATTGAAGCCCAGGCCCGGCACGCTGAACTTATGCACGCTAGCGCCAAAGCCGCCGCCAATGCCGACGTAAGCGCCGCTCCAGTTGAAGCCGCTGGCTTCAACCGGCTGTACAACGTCGGCCGCGTGAGCAGCAGACATCAAAGCCACAGCCGAAACAGCACCGAGAAGAAAAGATTTCGCAGAAACGCGAATGAACATAGCCCAAACCCCTTATGAACAACCCCGCAGTATCTCTAGCAGGGAGTCGGCTGATTTAGGTATGATAAAAATGCAACAATGGTAGGCGAAGTGCCGTTACGGCACATGTTTTTGATCCTGAATTGCCTGGAAAAAAGGCACCGACATCCTTGATTTCTCGAAGAAAAACCCGCCGGCGTAAACCGGCGGGCCGACGGGAGAAAATGTTCCTATGTGAGGATTCAGGCCGCGAGAACCGCTTTCGGCTCGACCAGTTCGTAGCCGAGCGCCTCGGCGACAGCCCGGTTGGTGATCTTGCCCTTGTGGACATTGAGGCCGTTGCGCAAATGGTGGTCGTCGACCAGCGCCTTCAGGCCCTTGTCGGCAAGCTGCAGGCCATAGTGAAGCGTCGCGTTGTTGAGCGCATGGGCTGACGTGACCGGCACCGCGCCCGGCATGTTGGCGACGCAATAGTGGATGACGCCGTCGACCTCGTAGGTAGGATCGGCATGGGTGGTGGCATGCGAGGTCTCGAAGCAGCCGCCCTGGTCGATGGCGACGTCGACCAGCACCGAGCCTTTCTTCATGCCCGACAGCATTTCGCGCGAAACCAGCTTGGGCGCCGCAGCACCCGGGATCAGCACGGCGCCGACGACGATGTCGGCCGAAAAGCACTCTTCTTCCAGCGCTTCGACAGTCGAGTAACGGGTGTGGACGCGGCCGGCGAAGAGATCATCCAACTGGCGCAATCTCGGGATCGAGCGGTCGATGATGGTGACGTCGGCGCCAAGGCCCGCCGCCATCCTGGCAGCATGCAGGCCGACGACGCCGCCGCCGAGCACGGTGACCTTGCCCGGCAGCACGCCGGGCACTCCGCCCAGCAGCACGCCGCGGCCACCATTGGCCTTCTGCAGCGCCGTGGCGCCGGCCTGGATCGACAGGCGTCCGGCAACTTCCGACATCGGCGCCAGCAGCGGCAGGCCGCCACGATCGTCGGTCACGGTCTCGTAGGCGATTGCCGTCACGCCGGACGCGAGCAGGCCCTTGGTCTGCTCCGGATCCGGGGCAAGATGAAGATAGGTGTACAGAATCTGGCCTTCGCGCAGCTGCGCCCATTCGTTGGGCTGCGGCTCCTTGACCTTGACGATCATGTCCGACTTGGCAAACACGTCGGCAGCCGTCTTGGCGATGGTGGCGCCGGCGGCGCGGTAGGCGTTGTCATCTGCGCCGATGCCGGCCCCGGCGCCGGTCTCGACCAGCACTTCGTGGCCGTGGGCAACATACTCGCGGACCGAGCCGGGGGTGAGGCCGACGCGATATTCGTGGTTCTTGATTTCCTTGGGGCAGCCGACGCGCATTTTCTTCTCCTGATCCGGCCCTTTTGGGCTCGTTCCCTGTATGGATGAAGTAAACCACGAATCGTTGCGCAGGTGTTTGCGAATGCGCTTGCGCCAACGGGCAGGTTTCGGTAATCGTTGCGAAAAATAGCTATATATTCGCAGGATTCACGAAAAATGCCGCTCGATAGGATTGATATCGCCATTCTCGAGACTTTGCAGAAGGATGGCAGGATACCCAATGCAGCACTGGCCGAGAGGGTTGGCCTGTCGCAGTCGGCCTGTTCACGCCGGCTCGACAATCTGGAGAAATCCGGAACCATCCGCGGCTACCATGCCCGGCTTTCCAATGCCGCACTTGGGCACCAGATGACGGCGATCGTGCACATATCGTTGTCGGGACAGTTCGAGAAGACGCTGTCGGATTTCGAGGCGGCGATCAAGCGCTGCCCGAACGTTCTGTCCTGCCATCTGATGTCGGGTGAGTACGACTACATCCTGAGGATCGCGGCGAAGGATCTCGTCGACTATGAGCGCATCCACAAGGAATGGCTGTCGGCGATGCCGCACGTGACCAAGATCAACTCGTCATTCGCCTTGCGCGAGATCGTTGATCGCACGGCCATGGGCATGAAGCCGGAGATGGCTTAGCTGGCTTCCGTCACAAGCCGATCCATTGGGATGTCGTGCGGCTGCGGGTAGATGGTGGCGATGCGCTGCAGTTCGTAGCCGACGCCGATGACCAGCGGTTTGAACGGCATTGCCGCCAGCGTGCGGTCGAAAAAGCCGCCGCCATAGCCCAGGCGGAAGTTTTGGGGATCGATGCCGACGATCGGCGAGATGACGATGTCCGGCAGCACCGGATCGCCCTCGGCCGGGATCGGGATGTTCCAGACGCCTTTTTCCAACCGGTCGCCCGGCGCATAGGCGCGAAAGATCAGCGGCTGTCCTTTCTCGATGACGATGGGCAGGGCGGTGCGGCCGCCGCGTTCATTGATGGACGCCATCCATGGCCGCAGGTCCGGCTCGCCGCGAAACGGCCAGTAAAGGCTGACCATGCGGCCGGCGATCTCGCCGACGATCCCGTCGAGGCCTTCCGCAATACGCTGTGACATCGCCGTTCGCGCGTCGGCGGAGACGGCAAGACGCGCGGCGATCAGGCGTTCGCGCTCGGCCTTGCGCCAGCGTCGCACATCGGTCCAGTCGCTCAGAGGCGCACGGAATTCCGGATCGAGTTCATGCATGAAACAGGGCGGCGAAGAATACTGCGCCGGAGCCTCATCGTCATGATCGTCGGCCATGCCTCACCTCATCGCGTGTTCGATGACGCTATACCTCGCGATACGATACAACATGTGCATTCACGACATGGAACGACGAGTCTCGGGCACCGGCGGTCTGTTGCTGCATTGCACAAAAGTACCTACATCTGGGGCAGGCAATTTTGCTCGCCAGGGTGAATTGAGATGAACGAAGCCAGCCATCATGTGGTCGTTGTCGGCGCGGGTTTCGGTGGCCTCGAATTCACCCGCGCGCTTGGCGGCGCACCAGTGCGCATGACCATGATCGACAAGCGCAACCATCATCTTTTCCAGCCGCTGCTCTATCAGGTGGCAACGACGGCGCTGGCAACCTCCGAGGTTGCCTGGCCGATCCGCCATCTCCTGCGCAAGCGCAAGGACGTGACGACGTTGCTGGCCAACGTCACCGGCGTCGACCGCGCCGGCAAACGCGTGTTGCTCGATGACGGCAGCGCCGTCGCCTACGACACGCTGGTGCTGGCCACCGGCGCTCGCCACGCCTATTTCGGTCACGACGAGTGGGAGCCTTTCGCGCCAGGCCTGAAGACGCTGGAAGACGCCACCACCATTCGGCGGCGCATTCTCTTGGCCTTCGAGCAGGCAGAGCGGGAGACCGATCCCGCCAAACGCCAGGCGCTGCTGACCATTGCGATCGTCGGCGGTGGCCCGACCGGCGTGGAACTGGCCGGCACCATCGTCGAGCTGGCGCACGACACACTGCGCGGCGAGTTCCGCAACATCGATACGCAGCAAACGCGCGTGGTACTGATCGAGGCCGGCGAACGCATCCTTGCCAATTTCGCGCCAAAACTCTCCGACTATGCCAGCAAGGCACTCGAGCGGCTCGGTGTGACGGTCGAGCTCGGACGGGCTGTCACGCGCTGCGATGCCGAGGGCGTCGTTTTTGGCGACAGGCAACTGGCGGCCCGAACGATTCTGTGGGCGGCAGGCGTTGCCGCTTCGCCCGTTGCCGAATGGCTCGGCGCGGCCGCGGACCGGGCGGGCAGGGTGCTCGTCGAGCCTTACCTGACCGTGCCGGGCAGCCCCGAGATTTTCGTCATCGGCGATGCCGCGCATGTCCTGCGGCCGGACGGCCGCCCCGTTCCCGGCGTGGCACCGGCCGCCAAGCAGCAGGGCCGGCATGTTGCCGCCACGCTGAAGGCGCGGCTTGCCGGCGACACCAGCTCGCGGCCGTTCCGCTACCGGCATGACGGCGATCTCGCCACGATCGGCAAGCGCGCCGCGGTGATCGATTTCGGCTGGATCAAGCTGACCGGTTGGGCGGCCTGGTGGCTGTGGGGGATTGCTCACATCTATTTCCTGATCGGCTTTCGCAACCGGCTTGCGGTTTCGTTGAGCTGGCTATGGATCTACGCGACGGGCCAACGCAGCGCGCGATTGATCACCCAGGGCGACGACGACAAGGGCTGATCTTCTCCGGCTGCGTATGTTCATCCGCGCGTCATCTGTTGCTGATCGACTGATGTTTGGCGCGCGCAACTTCTTGAATGGACTTGGATGAGTTTCAGAGCGAAATTCGCTTTGGGGCAGGGCCTGTTACGTCGTCGAAGGAGAAAACATGTCGCAACTGCTCCATCCCGTATCCCGCCGCGATCTCCTTGCGGGCGCCGCCGCCGCAGGGGCACTGATCATGCTGCATCCGTTCTCCGCTCGCGCTCAAGATAACCAGGCGCATCTCCGGATCATGGAGACCACCGACATCCATGTGAACGTGCTGCCCTACGACTACTACGCCGACAAAGCGAACGACACGATGGGCCTGTCGCGCACGGCTTCCCTGATTGACGCGGTGCGCAAGGAAGCCGTGAATTCGATGCTGATCGACAATGGCGACCTGCTGCAGGGCAACCCGATGGGCGACTACATCGCCTATGAGAAGGGCCTGAAGGACGGCGACCTGCATCCAATCATGAAGGGCATGAACCTGCTCGGCTACGAGTGCTCTACGCTGGGCAACCACGAGTTCAACTACGGCCTGTCATTCCTGGACAAGGTGCTGGCCGGCGCCAATTTCCCCTTCGTCTGCGCCAATCTGATCCGCGGCACCGAGTTGGCCTCGAACCCGCGCGACGACAAGCTCTATCTCAAGCCCTATGTCATCCTCGACAAGAAGATCAAGGACGGTTCGGGCGCCGAGCAGCCGATCAGGGTCGGCATCATCGGCTTCGTGCCGCCGCAGATCATGGTCTGGGATCTCAAGAACCTCGAAGGCAACGTCAAGACGCGCGACATTGTCGAGGCGGCCAAGGCCTGGGTGCCGCAGATGAAGGAGGAGGGCGCCGGCATCGTCATTGCGCTCTCGCATTCCGGCATCGACGTGAAGCAGGGTGACATGATGGAGAACGCATCGTTCTTCGTCGCCGGCGTCGATGGCATCGACGCGGTGTTCACCGGTCACCAGCATCTGGTGTTCCCCGGCAAGAAGGATTTCCAGTCGCTCGAAGGTGTCGACACGCAAAGAGGCACGCTGCAGGGCAAACCCGCCGTCATGGGTGGATTCTGGGGCTCGCATATGGGGCTGATCGACCTGATGCTGGAGCGCGACGGGTCGAAATGGAAGGTCGTTTCAGCCACTTCCGAAGCGCGGCCGATCTTCGAGCGCGTCGACAACAAGAACAAGTCGACTGTCCCCGACGACAAGCGCATCATCGCTGCCCTCGCACAGGATCACCAGGCGACACTGGCCTATGTGCGCCGCCCGGTCGGCAAGACCTCCGCGCCGCTCTATTCCTATTTCGCGCTGGTCGCGGACGACCCGTCGGTGCAGGTCGTCAGCCAGGCGCAGACCTGGTACCTCAGGGATATTCTCAAGAACACGCAATGGAAGGATGTGCCGCTGCTGTCGGCCGCCGCGCCCTTCAAGGCCGGCGGACGCAACGGCGCCGACTACTATACCGACGTGCCGGCCGGCGACGTCGCCATCAAGAACGTTGCCGACCTCTATCTCTATCCCAACACCGTGCGCGCGGTCGAAATAACCGGTGCTCAGGTCAAGGAATGGCTGGAAATGTCAGCCGGCATCTTCAACCGGATCGAGCCAGGGAAGGCCGATCAGGCCCTCATCAACACCGACTTCCCATCCTACAATTTCGACGTCATCGACGGCGTCACCTATAAAATAGACCTGTCGCAGCCGCCGAAATACGATGCCAAGGGCGGGCAGGCGAATGCCGACGCCAACCGCATCGTCGACCTGATGTTCGACGGAAAACCAATTGATCCCAAACAGACATTTGTCGTCGCGACCAACAATTACCGAGCTGGTGGCGGCGGAAATTTCCCCGACATCAATGCCTCGAAGATCATCTACGAGGCACCGGACACCAATCGCGACGTCATCGTTCGCTACATCGTGAGCGAGGGCACGATCAATCCGTTGGCGGACGACAACTGGTCGTTCGCGCCATTGCCTGGAACCAGCGCCGTGTTCGAAACCGGCGCCAAGGCGGAGGATTTCATTGCGCAGGTGAAGTCACTGAAAATCGAGCCGGCGGGCGAGGGCGAGGCGGGATTCGCGAAATACCGCATCCTTCTCTGATCACTGCCGTTCGAAGGGCGCGATTCCACGCCGTCACATCGGCGTGGACTTACGCCTTGTAGACCACCTGGCGCACGTCGATGTAGCTGGCGCGGAATCCGGCCTCGCAATAGTGCAGGTAGAACTCCCAGAGCTTCTTGAATCGGTCGTCGAAGCCGAGCGGGACGATCTTCTCCCATGACGCCCAGAACCGGTGGCGCCATTCGGCGAGCGTACGCGCGTAATCGTCCGGAAACACGCGCTCGCGCAGATGGGCAAGGCCATGATCCTTGCCCAGTGCTTTCAGGATTGACGGCGTCGGCAGCATGCCGCCCGGGAAGACGTAGCGCTGGATGAAATCCGGCCTGGCGCGATATGTGGCGTAGGCGGCTTCGTTGATGGTGATGATCTGCAGGCCGGCGGTGCCGCCGGGCCTCAGGCAGGCCTTCATCTTGCCGAAAAACACCGGCCAGTATTTCTCGCCGACCGCCTCGAACATCTCGATCGAGGCGATGCGGTCATAGGTGCCGGTTTCGTCGCGATAATCCTGCAGCTTGATGTCGACCTTGTCGGCAAGCCCGGCCTTGGCGATGCGCGCCTTGGCGAAGTCGTGCTGTTCGCGGCTGATCGTCAACCCTGTCACCCGGCAGCCGATCTCGCGCGCCGCGAATTCGGCGAATCCGCCCCAGCCGCAGCCGATTTCCAACACATGGTCCTTCGGGCCGATCCCTGTATCCTTGGCCAGGGCGCGGTATTTGGCGGCTTGCGCGCTTTCCAGGTCGTTGGCACCTGTCGTGTAGAGCGCCGAGGAATATGTCATGCTCGGATCAAGCCATTCCTTGTAGAAGGCGTTGCCGAGGTCGTAATGCGCCGAGATGTTGCGCTTCGAGCCGGTGCGCGTGTTCTGGTTGAACCAGTGGCGAATGCGCTGGACGGTGTTGATCAGCCAACTGGTGCCGCCCGCGATGCGCTCGCCGACGACCGAATTGACCACGAACAGCTCTAGGAAGCTGGTTACGTCTGGGCTTTCCCAATCGCCGTCCATGTAGGATTCGGCAACGCCGATCGTGCCGCCGGAAAAGGCGCGGCCGGGCAAGCGCCAGTTCTTGAGCACCAGTTCGGCGTCCGGGCCAGGCCCCTTGCCGCCGACGAGGACGGCCCGCCCGTCCGGCATCCTGACCTTGAGCGAACCGCGCGGCAGGTTCATCGCCGCCGACAGCACCATGCGGGCCTTGGCCGGCAGGCCCTTGACGATCTCGGCAAAATTGAATTCGTCGAGCCTGACCGCGTCACCCAACGCCACGCCAAAATGTTCCTTGTGTGCCATCCCACCCCCTGGACTTCCGCGGTGTCGGCGCAAATTGCCAAGCCACGGTTCTCTTGGATCATTCGCCAGGTTCGAACGCCGTTTCCTGATCTCGGGTGCTGACCGGCTCAGTGATGGGCGGGTTCGGACGAAAGCGTGCGCCCCTTGACCAGAGCTTCAGCACTTCCCAGTGAATCCCTGCGACAATCTTCCACGTCATGAGGGGGGACTTCAAGAGGCAGGCTGCAAGCGGGGCTGTGCCAAGCGAATTGCTCTCGCCGGCATGGATCTGCCTTTTACACAGCAAAGGCCGAACGCGCCAAAAACGCCTATGGCTGCTGCATTGCTTGTGGGATAGATTTAGCCATGCGTTATGTAGTCGTCATTGCCGCCATCGCGTTTTTCCTGATCTGGGACGGCCTATACAATCAGGGCCGGTATCTGGACTCCACGGTGAGGGGGGTCTCGCACGTCGTGCGATCCATCACCGGCTAGCGTCCATTCGAACGTCTGGCAGCCGCGACATCCTTGTCGATTGACGCCACCGCCCTGCCGTCACAAAAGACCCCAGCATTTTGATCGAGGAGGCGGGGTTGATCCGACATATCGTTTTCTTCAGCGCGCGGCGCAAAGAGGATGTCGAAGCTGTGCGCACCGGTCTGTTGGCGCTCGGCAACATCCCCCATTCCAGCCTTTTCGAGGTCACCTTGAACACTAAGGTCGATCCGCTGTCGGATGAGGTCGACGTGGTCGTCTATGCGGAGTTCGCCGATGAAGCCTCGCTGGCCGCCTACAAGGCGCACCCGCTCTATGCGCAGACCACCAGCAAGGTCAAACCGATGCGGGAGTTGCGCTATTCCGCCGACGTCGCGGCCAGCGGCTGATCAAGCCTTGCTCCAACTGGTGCGTTTTCGACGTCGTGAATTCATGGGGGGCGAACTGGCGGGGATCGCGATCAAGTCTTGAACCAATTTGCGGAATGATGCACATCGCGCCTGCATGACCCGAAACACTGCCGCTGGCACTCATCCGCTCGATCACCTGGTGCTGCCGACGCAGAGCCTTGAGGTGGCGCGGACCCGGCTCAACGCGCTTGGCTTCGTCGTTGCCCCAACCGGAATCCATCCGTTCGGAACCGAAAACTGCTGTGTGTTCCTGGCCGACGGCGCCTATCTGGAGCCGCTGGCGATCGGTGATGAACAGGCCGCGATGCAGGCCATTGCCGATGGCAATGTCTTCGTCGCGCGCGACCGCATCTATCGCGAGAGCAACGGCGATGAGGGCTTTTCGGCGATGGTTCTTACGACCGGCAACGCAAATGCCAATCATGCGCGCTATCTCGAAGCCGGCATCTCGGCGGGAGACATGCTGAGCTTTTCGCGCGCCTTCACGGACACGGCCGGCAAAAGCGACATCGCATCGTTCAAGCTCGCCTTTGCGGCCGGAGCCGAGGCCACCGACGCCTTCCTGTTTGCCTGCGAGCGGGTCAACGCGGCTGATGTGGACCGCGCGGCTTTGCAGGCCCACGCCAACGGCGCCACTGGAATTGTCGAGATCGTGGCGGTTAGCGACCAACCTGCCGAACAGCATGGATTGATTTCCGTGGCGGTGGACGATCCGGCCACCAATGGGCAGGGCAGCACGTTTCACTTGCCGAATGCAGATTTGAGCGTGCTTGATCCAGTGTCTTTCACCGCACGCTTTGGCCTGCCGGCCGGCGCGCCGACAGATCTTCGCTTCGCCGCGGTGGTCTTCACGGTCCGGCGAGCCGATGTCACGTTGAGGCTGCTTGCAGCCAACTCCATCCAACACGATATAGCGGGCAATGATATTGTCGTGCAGCCTGCTCCTGGACAGGGCGCGGCTTTCATCTTCCGGGAGATCCCATGAGCAAGCCCCTGGTGCCCAATTCGTCGGTAACCGTCGGCAATGTCGTCTTCGACAACAATGCGGCGCTGTCGCTGATCGCTGGCCCTTGCCAGTTTGAATCGCGCCAGCATGCCTTCGACATGGCCGGCGCGCTGAAGGAACTGACCGGCAAGCTCGGCATGGGCCTCGTCTACAAGACCAGCTACGACAAGGCCAACCGCACCTCGCTGTCCGCGACCCGGGGTGCTGGCATGGATGCGGCCCTTCCCGTCTTTGACGAACTGCGCAAGGAATTTTCGCTCCCCGTGCTGACCGATGTCCACACCGAGGAGCAGTGCGCCATCGTCGCGCCGCATGTCGATGTCCTGCAGATTCCGGCTTTCCTGTCACGCCAGACCGACATGTTGGTCGCTGCCGCCAAAACCGGCAAGGTCATCAACGTGAAGAAGGGGCAGTTCCTAGCCCCCTGGGACATGAAGAACGTCGTCGCCAAGATCACCGGATCCGGCAACGCCAATGTGCTGACCACCGAGCGCGGCGCGTCCTTTGGCTACAACACACTGGTGTCCGACATGCGCGCTCTGCCCATCATGGCCGAGATCGGTGCACCGGTGATCTTCGATGCAACCCATTCGGTGCAGCAGCCGGGCGGGCAGGGCGGGTCCTCGGGCGGCGAGCGCCGCTTTGTCGAGACGCTGGCCCGCGCGGCCGTCGCCGTTGGCGTTGCCGGTGTGTTCATCGAGACCCATCAGGATCCTGACAACTCGACCTCTTCCGACGGCCCGAACATGCTGCCGTTGAAGGACATGCCGGCCCTGCTCGAGCGGCTGATGGCATTTGATCGGATTGCGAAGGGTCACTAGGCCAGACATATCCTCTGCCGCCGGCCGCCGCTTGTGGAAGGCATAGGCCGGCTGTACGCTTGCCCGGCAAATGAGCGTTTTGGCAGGAGGAAGCCATGTCCGTCGCCCGTGTCACCGAAATCACATCGTCTTCGAAGAAGAGCTTTCAGGACGCCATCGAAAAGGGAATTGCGCGCGCATCCAAAACCCTGAAGAACGTCGAAGGCGCCTGGATCCAGGACCAGAAGATCGTTGTCGAAGACGGCAAGATTGCTGCCTACCGCGTCAACATGAAGGTCACCTTCATCCTCGCGGAGTGATCGGCTGTCGCCCAAAAAAGTCGGGAACTTTCGTCCGCCCCCCTCATTGTCAAAGCATGGTTCAACGACAATGAGGAGCACATCATGACAACCCAGACAGGCCACACCCAAGCCATTGCCGCTTCGCGAGTCATCGGCACTTCGGTCTACAATACCGAAGGCACGAGCATCGGCAGCATCCAGGACGTCATGCTCGACAAGACGTCCAACGGCATCATGTTCGCGGTGATCGGTTTCGGCGGCTTCCTCGGCATCGGCGAAAAATATCATGCCATTCCGTGGGCAAGCCTCGATTATGACGAGGACAGGGGCGGCTATGTTGTGCCGTTTTCCAAGGAGCAGCTGAAGGCGGCACCTGCCTATTCGATCAACGAACTGACTGACGCCGACGGCGAGACCGCGCGAGACGCATCCTACGACTACTACAAGGTCACGCCTTATTGGAATTGACGGCCCAAAGCAAAATGGCCCCGTCTCGATGGGGCCATTTTGCTTTGATGCGCAGCTATTCGCTGATGTGCAAGGGGGCCATCGCCTTGGGCGGCGACTGCTGATTGTCGCACGACGTCAGAAAGGCCGCCGCGATCAGGAACAGACTCACGATACCACTCAACTGGGACATGGCGAAACTCCTCCTGTTTCGCCCCGCGCACCCGCATCATAGCCGCAAGCCGGTCTGCCGTAGATGACTTATGATGACAGCGATTTGCGCTTCGTGAATCGCCTGCATGTCGCCCAAAAGTGGTCCCGGTTTTGGGAGAACGACATGCTTGAAAAACAAAGACCTAAAGCGCGGCGGCTGATTCCGTTCAAACGCGACGCACTTACTTTAGGCTGACGCCACGGCAATAATTGCGAGCCGGCCGATTGCCTTTTGCGGCACTTTGGCTAAGACGTGCGCGACATTCTTCAGATCAATCGAGGACATCGCAATGACCGCCATCATCGACATTGTCGGGCGTGAAATCCTGGACAGCCGTGGAAATCCGACCGTCGAGGTCGATGTCATTCTCGAAGACGGCTCGATGGGCCGCGCGGCGGTGCCGTCGGGCGCCTCGACCGGTGCCCACGAGGCCGTCGAACTGCGCGACGGGGGAGCCCGCTATCTCGGCAAGGGCGTGCTCAAGGCCGTCGAAGCGGTGAACGGTGAGCTGTTCGAGGCGATCGGCGGCATGGAAGCTGAAAACCAGATCCATATCGACCAGACCATGATCGAGCTTGACGGCACACCCAACAAGAGCCGCCTCGGCGCCAACGCCGTTCTCGGCGTGTCCCTGGCGGTGGCAAAAGCCGCGGCCGAAGCCGCCGGCCTGCCGCTCTATCGTTATGTCGGTGGCACCAAGGCACATGTCCTGCCGGTGCCGATGATGAACATCATCAATGGCGGCGCGCATGCCGACAACCCGATCGACTTCCAGGAATTCATGATCATGCCGATCGGTGCGCCGACGCTTCGCGAAGGGGTCCGTTGGGGTTCGGAAATCTTCCACACGCTGAGGAAGAAGCTGAAGGATGCCGGCCACAACACCAATGTCGGCGACGAGGGCGGCTTTGCCCCGAATTTGAAAAGCGCACCGGTGGCGCT
Source organism: Mesorhizobium sp. Root102 (assembly GCF_001425625.1). Classification (GTDB taxonomy): domain Bacteria; phylum Pseudomonadota; class Alphaproteobacteria; order Rhizobiales; family Rhizobiaceae; genus Mesorhizobium. The sequence continues at coordinate 59,951 of NZ_LMCP01000020.1, forward strand.
CGATTTCATCATGGAATCGATCGAGCAGGCCGGCTTCAAGCCGGGTGAGGAGATCGCGCTCGGCCTTGATTGCGCGGCGACAGAGTTCTTCAAGGACGGCAACTACGTCTATGAGGGCGAGAAGAAGACGCGTGACCCCAAGGCGCAGGCCAAATACCTGGCCAAGCTCGCCGCCGACTATCCGATCATCTCGATCGAGGACGGCTTGGCCGAGGACGACTGGGAGGGCTGGAAGTACCTCACCGACCTGATCGGCAAGAAGACCCAACTGGTCGGCGACGACCTGTTCGTCACCAACACCGCAAGGCTGCGCGACGGCATTCGTATGGGCGTTGCCAATTCGATCCTGGTCAAGGTCAATCAGATCGGCTCGCTGACGGAGACGCTCGACGCCGTTGAAACCGCGCACAAGGCCGGCTACACCGCCGTGATGTCGCATCGCTCGGGCGAAACCGAGGATTCGACCATCGCCGATCTTGCGGTTGCCACCAATTGCGGACAGATCAAGACCGGCTCGCTGTCGCGCTCGGACCGCATGGCCAAGTACAACCAGCTGATCCGCATCGAAGAAGAGCTGGGCAAGCAAGCAAGCTATGCCGGCAAGTCGGTGGTCAAGGGCTGATCCGCAACACTCGGGATCCCCGGATGTCGGATGAAAGGGCGGGAGCATTCCCGCCCTTTTTCATTTCGGCTCGCCAAACCGGTTACCGTAACCGTCCGTTAAGCACAATCGGGCGAAAAAGATCGTGAGCCGCCAGAATTCGCGGCCGAGAGGAATCGGGCGATGTGGACGCGTCAGCACAAGCAGAGAAACACCGGCCGGCTGATCATTCCCTCGCTCTGCGTGGCGTTCCTGGCCTATTTCGGCTTTCATGCCTATCATGGTGAATTCGGCATCTATTCGAAGTATCAGCTGGAAGCCCAGACGGTTGCGCTGCAGAGCCAGCTCGATGCGATCAAGGCGCGCCGCATGGAACTCGAGCGCCGTGTTCGGCTCATGCATGAGGGCACGCTTGAGAAGGACATGCTCGACGAGCAGGCGCGCAAGGCGCTCAATCTGTCCCAGGCTGATGAAATCACCATCATGTTGCCGGCCTCGTCGAAATAACCGACATCCGGTTAATCGTCAATATTTTCAATGATTTTAATCGCTTAGGCGCATGCCAGCTATGCAAATTCGGCATGGCGCAACGCTTTACCGCGTGTTAGCCTCCCTGAAATCGGTGGGAGGAGCTGATCTCCCCAGGGCAGATTTCATCCTGCTCTAATGTCCACAAAGAGACGCCAACAGGGAGTTATGCATGGCTACCGCCGCCAGAAAAGCGCCTGCCAAATCCAAATCCGACGGTAAATCAGGGCTTTCGGCCCCCAAGCCGGCAGAATTCACCAAGGACGAAGAGCTTGCCGCCTACCGGCACATGCTGCTCATTCGTCGTTTCGAGGAAAAGGCCGGCCAGCTTTACGGCATGGGTTTCATCGGCGGCTTCTGCCATCTGTATATCGGCCAGGAAGCGGTCGTCACCGGCATGAAGATGGCGCTGATCGACGGCGATCAGATGATCACCGCCTATCGCGACCACGGCCACATGCTGGCGATGGAGCTGTCGCCGCGTGGTGTCATGGCCGAACTGACCGGGCGTCGTGGCGGCCTGTCGCGGGGCAAGGGCGGCTCCATGCATATGTTCTCCAAGGAAAAGCACTTTTACGGCGGCCACGGCATCGTCGGCGCGCAGGTGTCGCTCGGCACGGGCTTGGCCTTCGCCAACCGCTACCGCGACAACAACAATGTCTCGCTGACCTATTTCGGCGATGGTGCGGCCAACCAGGGCCAGGTCTATGAAAGCTTCAACATGGCCTCGCTGTGGAAGCTGCCGGTAATCTACATCATCGAGAACAACCGCTACGCCATGGGCACCTCGGTCTCGCGCTCGTCGGCGGAGACGGACTTTTCGCATCGCGGCGCCTCGTTCAAGATTCCCGGCATCCAGGTCGACGGCATGGATGTCCGCGCCGTCAAGGCAGCGGGCGATCTGGCCACCGAATGGTGCCGTGCCGGCAACGGTCCGCTGATCCTCGAAATGCAGACCTATCGCTATCGCGGGCATTCGATGTCCGATCCGGCGAAATACCGCTCCAAGGAAGAAGTGCAGAAGATGCGCTCCGACCATGACCCGATCGAGCAGGTCAAGGCGCGGCTGACCGGGAAGAAGTGGGCGACCGAGGACGAGCTGAAGACCATCGACAAGGAGGTTCGCGACATCGTCGCCGACGCAGCGGAATTTGCCCAGAACGATGCAGAGCCGGATCCGTCCGAGCTCTGGACCGATATCGTATTGTAACGGGAGGGCAAGGACATGCCGATCGAAATTCTCATGCCCGCTCTCTCGCCGACCATGGAAGAGGGCAATCTTTCCAAGTGGTTGAAGAACGAGGGCGACAAGGTCGTCGCCGGCGACGTCATCGCCGAGATCGAAACCGACAAGGCGACGATGGAAGTCGAAGCCGTTGACGAAGGCACGCTGGGCAAGATCCTGATCGCCGCCGGCACCGAAGGCGTCAAGGTCAACACACCCATCGCCGTGCTGCTGCAGGAGGGCGAAAGTGCCGGCGATATCGGCAAGGCCGCGGCTCCCGCCAAGGCCGAAGCACTCCCACAGGCAGAGGCTCCGGCCGCCGCTGAGGACAAGGCGGAGGCCACAAAGCCGGCCGCGGCGCTGGTCGCTGCCGCTCCAAAGACGGAAATCGCCGCCGATCCGGACATTCCGGCCGGCACGGAAATGGTCTCGACCACAGTGCGCGAAGCGCTGCGCGATGCCATGGCCGAGGAAATGCGCCGCGACGGCGATGTCTTCGTCATGGGCGAGGAGGTTGCCGAATACCAGGGCGCCTACAAGATCACGCAAGGGCTGCTGCAGGAATTCGGGCCGCGGCGCGTCGTCGATACGCCGATCACCGAGCATGGCTTTGCCGGCGTTGGCGTTGGTGCTGCAATGGCCGGCCTGAAGCCGATCGTCGAGTTCATGACTTTCAACTTCGCCATGCAGGCGATCGATCAGATCATCAACTCCGCCGCCAAGACGCTCTATATGTCGGGCGGCCAGATGGGCGCGCCGATCGTGTTCCGTGGACCGAACGGTGCTGCTGCCCGCGTCGCCGCCCAGCATTCGCAGTGCTATGCCGCCTGGTATAGCCACATTCCGGGTCTGAAAGTGGTGATGCCTTACACCGCCGCTGACGCCAAAGGCTTGCTGAAAGCTGCAATCCGCGATCCCAACCCTATAATCTTCCTTGAGAACGAAATCCTCTACGGTCAGTCCTTCGATGTGCCGAAGCTGGATGATTTCGTTTTGCCGATCGGCAAGGCGCGCATCCACAAGACAGGCAAGGACGTGACCATCGTCTCCTTCGGCATCGGCATGACCTATGCGGTCAAGGCGGAAGCCGAGCTGCGCGGCATGGGCATCGACGTCGAGATCATCGATCTCAGGACCATCCGCCCGCTTGACCTCGACACCATCATCGCCTCGGTCAAGAAGACCAACCGCCTGATCGTTGTCGAAGAGGGATATCCGCAGAGTTCCGTCGGCGACCATATCGCCAACCAGGTGTCGCAGCGCGCCTTCGATTTCCTCGACGCGCCGGTCATCACCATTGCCGGCAAGGACGTGCCTATGCCCTATGCGGCCAACCTCGAGAAACTGGCTTTGCCGAATGTCGGCGAGGTCATCGAGGCGGTCAAAGCCGTCACGTATCGCTGAACCGGGCGGGAGGACAAAATGCCAATCAACATCACCATGCCGGCCCTGTCGCCCACGATGGAAGAGGGCAATCTGTCCAAGTGGCTCGTCAAGGAGGGCGACAAGGTTTCGCCGGGCGATGTCATCGCCGAGATCGAGACCGACAAGGCGACGATGGAAGTCGAAGCTGTCGATGAGGGCACGGTGGCGAAGCTCGTCGTTCCTGCGGGAACCGAAGGCGTCAAGGTCAATGCGCTGATCGCCGTGCTCGCCGCTGAAGGCGAGGATGCCGGCGCTGCCGCGAAAAGCGTTGGTGCTGCCCCAGCGAAAGCCGAGGCGCCGAAAGCCGATGCTCCGAAGGCGGAAGCACCAAAGGCTGAGGCGCCAAAGGCCGAACCGGTCGCTGCCACTCCCAAGGCAGAGGCGGCTCCGGTTGCCAACGGCCATGCGACTGGCGAGCGCACCTTTGCCTCGCCGCTCGCGCGCCGCATTGCTAGGGAAGCCGGCGTCGATGTCTCTGCCGTGACCGGCACCGGCCCGCATGGCCGGGTGGTGAAGGCCGATGTCGACGCGGCAATTGCCGGTGGCGGCGCCAAGCCTGCCGCCAAGGCCGCGCCCGCTGGCGCGCCAGTGAGTCCGTCTGCTGCTGCGCCTGCCGTGAAGGCGATGTCGGACGAGCAGGTGCTGAAGCTGTTCGAGGATGGCTCCTACGACCTCGTCCCGCATGACAACATGCGCAAGACCATCGCGCGCCGTCTGGTCGAGGCCAAGACCACCATCCCGCATTTCTA
>NZ_LMCP01000020.1:64486-107499 GCF_001425625.1 Mesorhizobium sp. Root102
GCGATGGCGCTGGCGCTGAAGGCGGTGCCGGATGCCAATGCCTCATGGACCGAAAGCGCCATGGTCAAGCACAAGCATGCCGATGTCGGCGTCGCCGTATCGATCCCCGGCGGCCTGATCACGCCGATCATCCGCAAGGCCGACGAAAAGACGCTGTCCACCATCTCCAACGAGATGAAGGATCTGGCCAGCCGCGCCCGCAGCCGCAAGCTGAAGCCGGAAGAGTATCAGGGCGGCACCACGGCGGTGTCGAACCTCGGCATGTTCGGCATCAAGGACTTTGCCGCTGTCATCAACCCGCCGCATGCGACCATTCTGGCCGTTGGTGCCGGCGAGGAGCGGGCAGTGGTCAAGAATGGCGAGATCAGAATAGCCACCGTGATGTCGGTGACGCTGTCGACCGATCATCGCGCCGTCGACGGTGCGCTGGGTGCCGAACTGCTCGTCGCCTTCAAGCGACTGATCGAGAATCCGATGGGCATGCTGGTCTAGGAAGGGAGAGGGCGGTGCGGATAGTCTTCACCAGCCTCTTCGCTTTCATCATTTTCGGATTCGCCGGTGGTCTGGTCTCTCAGCTGCTTGCGGTCGCAAGCCATGCGCAGGAAGAATATATTCTTGCGCGGCTTTTTTCCGACGCACCGACGATCATCAACTGGCGGGCCCTTTGCGCGATTGTCCTGTTCGTGCTGATCAGGCTCGGCCTCATCGGCTGGACGTTCTCGCAGCCGATCAGAAGACGCGGTTTGATCAACGCACAGGTGGGCGCATGAAGACGGTTCTTTGCTACGGCGACTCGCTGACCTGGGGCTACAATGCCGAAGGTGGCCGCCATGCGCTGGAAGACCGGTGGCCGAGCGTGCTGCAGGCTGCGTTAGGCGCCGGCGTGCAAGTGATTGCCGATGGCCTCAACGGCCGCACCACGGCCTTCGACGATCATCTGGCCGGTGCGGACCGCAACGGTGCAAAACTGTTACCAACCGTCCTTACGACCCATGCGCCGATCGACCTGATCGTCTTCTTGCTCGGCGCCAACGACATGAAGCCGTGGATCCACGGCAATCCGGTCGCGGCCAAGCAAGGCATCCAGCGGCTGATCGACATCGTGCGCGGCCACGACTATCCGTTCGACTGGCCGGCGCCGCAGATCCTGATCGTTTCGCCGCCTGCGGTCAGCCGCACCGACAACGCCGAATTCAAGGAAATGTTCGCCGGCGGTGACGAGGCTTCGACGCGGCTGGCGCCGCTCTATGCCGCTCTCGCCGATGAGGCCGGCTGCGGCTTCTTCGACGCCGGCTCCGTGGCGCAAACCACCCCGCTCGACGGCGTCCACCTCGATGCCGAAAACACGCGAGAAATCGGCGAAGCGCTGACGCCGGTCGTGCGCGTCATGCTGGAATTGTGAAGGAGAAGTACCGTGGCTGAGAACTACGACGTCATCATCATTGGCTCCGGCCCCGGCGGTTACATCGCTGCCATTCGTGCAGCCCAGCTGGGCCTCAAGACGGCGATCGTCGAGCGCGAGCATCTCGCGGGCATCTGTTCGAACTGGGGTTGTATCCCGACCAAGGCGCTGCTGCGTTCCGCTGAAGTGATGCACTATGCCGAGCATGCGAAAAACTACGGGCTGAAGATTGAAGGCACCGTCAGGGCGGACCTGAAAGCTGTCGTCGACCGTTCGCGCGGCATTGCGCAACGCATGAACGCCGGTGTCGGCTTCCTGATGAAGAAGAACAAGGTCGATGTCATCTGGGGCGAAGCCAAGCTGACGAAAGCCAACGAGATCGTCGTCGCCAAATCTTCCAAGAAGCCGATGGAGCCGCAGGCGCCGCTGCCGAAGAACACCAAGGGCGAGGGCACTTACACTGCCAAGCACATCATTATCGCCACGGGGGCCAGGCCGCGCGCACTGCCTGGCATCGAGCCTGACGGCAAACTCATTTGGACGTATTTCGAGGCGATGGTGCCGCCGGAGATGCCGAAGTCGCTTCTGGTCATGGGATCGGGTGCCATCGGCATCGAATTCGCCTCATTCTACCGCACCATGGGTGTGGACGTGACCGTGGTTGAGGTTTTGCCGGCCGTCATGCCGGTCGAGGACGCCGAGATTTCCGCTTTCGCCAAAAAGCAGTTCGAAAAGCAGGGCATGAAGATTCTGCTCGAGGCGAAAGTGGCGAAAGTCGAGAAGGGCGCGAACTCGATTACCGCGCATGTTGAGCTCAAGGACGGCAAGGTCGAGAAGATCACCGCCGACCGGATGATCTCTGCTGTCGGCGTGCAGGGCAATATCGAAAATCTCGGTCTCGAAGCCCTCGGCGTGAAGACGGAACGAGGCTGCATCGTCATCGACGGCTATGGAAAGACCAATGTGGCGGGGCTCTACGCCATCGGTGATGTCGCCGGCCCGCCGATGCTGGCCCACAAGGCGGAGCACGAAGCAGTCATCTGCGTCGAGAAGATCGCTGGCTTGCCTAACGTCCATCCCATGGACAAACTGAAGATTCCTGGCTGCACATACTGCAATCCGCAGGTCGCCTCGGTTGGCCTGACGGAGGCCAAGGCCAAGGCCGAGGGCAAGGACATCCGTGTTGGACGCTTCCCGTTCGTCGCCAATGGCAAGGCCATCGCGCTTGGCGAGGATCAGGGGCTGGTCAAGACCATCTTCGACAAGAAGACTGGTCAGTTGCTCGGCGCGCACATGGTCGGCGCCGAAGTGACCGAATTGATCCAGGGCTTTGTCGTGGCGATGAACCTGGAGACAACCGAGGAAGAGCTGATGCACACCATTTTCCCGCACCCGACGCTGTCGGAGATGATGAAGGAAAGCGTGCTCGACGCCTATGGCCGCGCGCTAAACGCGTGATAAATTGAAAGCGCTGGTACAGATGGAACCCGGCGGCAAGGTACTTCGTTTGCGGATGCATTTTCACCCATCACACAAGGAGAAGGCATATGCACCTGAATGGCGTCGGCTGGATTGCAGCCATCATCATCGGTGGCCTGGCAGGCTGGTTCGCCGAAATGTTCATGAAGAGCAATACCGGCATCTTCATGAACATTGTTATGGGCATCGTTGGCGCGGTCGTGCTGAACGCCATTCTGCAGGCTATCAATTTTGGCCCGTTCGGCGTCGGCTGGATTGCGTATCTGATCACGGGCTTTATCGGTGCCTGCCTGCTGATCTGGGTCGGACGCCTGGTGCGCCGTTAGTCGATATCATTCCCGCTATGCGACAAAGGCTGTTGCGGCATGCGCCGCGGCGGCCTTTTTCTTTGTGTTGAAAAGTCTTAGATGACGTTATGACAGCGGACGCCTGACGGGCGGTCGCGAATGAACCAGGTTCCCCGATGGTCACTGTCCTCGATACGATCGCCAACGCCCCGCGCCCGCGGCATCCGGAAAAGGCACACAAGCCTGACCAGGACGTGCTGCGCAAGCCCGACTGGATCCGCGTCAAGGCGCCAATGTCGAAGGGCTATGCCGAAACGCGCGAAATCGTGAAATCGCACAAGCTGGTGACGGTCTGCGAAGAGGCCGGCTGCCCCAACATCGGCGAGTGCTGGGAAAAGAAGCACGCCACCTTCATGATCATGGGCGAGATCTGCACGCGCGCCTGCGCCTTCTGCAACGTCGCCACCGGCATTCCGACAGCACTCGATCCCGATGAGCCGGCCCGCGTCGCACACGCCGTCAAGCAGATGGGCCTGACCCATGTCGTCATCACCTCGGTCGACCGCGACGATCTCGCCGATGGCGGTGCGCAACATTTCGCCGAGGTCATCCGCGCCATCAGGGCGGCAACGCCGTCGACGACGATCGAAATCCTGACGCCCGACTTCCTGCGCAAGGACGGCGCGCTGGAGATCGTTGTGGCGGCCAAGCCCGACGTCTTCAACCACAATCTGGAGACCGTGCCGTCGAACTATCTGACGGTTCGGCCGGGCGCCCGCTATTTCCACTCGATCCGGCTGTTGCAGCGGGTCAAAGAACTCGATCCGTCGATCTTCACCAAATCCGGCATCATGGTCGGCCTGGGCGAAGAGCGGAACGAAATCCTGCAGCTGATGGACGATCTGCGTTCGGCCAATGTCGACTTCATGACCATCGGCCAGTACCTGCAGCCGTCGAAGAAGCACCATCCGGTGATCCGTTTCGTCACGCCGGAGGAATTCAAGTCCTTCGAGACGATCGGCCGGACCAAGGGTTTCCTGCTGGTGGCGTCGAGCCCGCTGACGCGCTCGTCGCATCATGCCGGCGACGATTTCGCCCGGTTGCGCGCGGCACGGGAAGCGCTTCTCAAGAAATCAGCTTAACTAGCTGGTTTCATGCCAAAATTCGAAGCCACCCGTCGCGTATCCCACACACCGGAGCAGATGTTCGCGCTGGTCGCCGATGTCGAATCCTATCCACAATTCCTGCCGCTTTGCGAAGCGCTGACGGTTCGCTCGCGCAAGGAGCGTGACGGACGCACTGTGCTCCTCGCCGACATGAGCATTGGCTACAAGGCGATCCGCGAAACCTTCACGACGCAGGTGTTGCTGAAGCCCGATGAGAACACCATCGACGTGAAGTACATAGACGGCCCGTTCAAATATCTGAGCAATGTCTGGCGTTTCGAACCGGACGGCGCCGGCTGCGCCGTCCGCTTCTTCATCGACTACGAGTTCAAGAGCCGCATTCTGGGCGCGGTGATGGGCACCATGTTCGACCGCGCCTTCCGCATGTTCGCCGAGGCGTTCGAGAAGCGCGCGGATGTCATTTATGGTGCAGCACCCTCGGCCTGAGGCTGGTCAAGCGCACGCAAACCCAATTCCAGTGCGTGCCGTACGGTTTCCTGGCGGATGAAATCGCGCCCCTTGTCGGGAAACAGTTTGTGCTCGGCGGTCACGCTCTGGCCACCCAGCCCGACGCCGAACCAGACCAGGCCGACAGGTTTTTCCGCAGAACCGCCGCCAGGTCCGGCAATGCCGGTGACCGCCAGGGTCAGTCCGGCGCGCGAACGGGCAAGCGCGCCTGTTGCCATTTCGATCGCCGTCTCGCGCGAAACCGCCCCATGCGCCTCGAGCGTGGCGGGGGAAACACCGAGCATGTCCATCTTGGCTTCGTTGGAATAGGTGATGAAGCCGCGATCGACCACGGCGGAGGATCCGGCGATGTCGGTGAGCGCGGCGATGATCATGCCGCCGGTGCAGCTTTCCGCCGTCGCCAGCATGATGCCGCGCTTCTGGCAGGCTTGCAGCAGGGCATTTGCCAGATCGGTGTTGCTCATTCCGGCACCTCGCCGGGAAACACCACGCTGGCGGTGGCAATCGCCGCAATGCCTTCCTCGCGCCCGACAAAACCGAGCTTCTCATTGGTTGTCGCCTTGATCGAGATACGATCCGGTGAAATTGCCAGCATCTGCGAAAGGGTTGCGGTCATCGCCTCGCGATGCGGGCCGACGCGCGGCGCTTCGCAGATCAGCGTGATATCGGCATTGGCGATGCGGCCGCCGCGTTCGCGCACCAGTTTTGCCGCATGTTCGACGAAGATCCGGGACGCAGCGCCCTTCCACTGCGGATCGGAGGGCGGAAAATGGGTGCCGATGTCGCCGGCGCCGCAAGTCGCCAGCAGCGCATCTGTCAGGGCGTGCAGGCCGACATCGGCGTCTGAATGGCCGGACAGTTTCTTGTCATGAGGAATGGCGACGCCACACAGGGTGACATGGTCGCCGGGCTCGAAGGCGTGGACGTCGTAGCCATTGCCGGTACGGATGTCGGGAAAGCGCACGCGTTCGCCGGAAAGCCGCTGGTCCGCCATCGTAATATCCCGTGCCCAGGTGAGTTTGACATTGTCCGGCGAGCCCGGAACGATCTTGACCGGAATATGCGCCCATTCGGCGATTGCGGCGTCGTCGGTAAAATCCATTTTCCCCAGATGATGGGCCTTCTCATGCGCGGCAAGGATGGGCCAGAAGGGAAAGCCCTGTGGCGTTTGCGCCGCGTGAAGGCCGCTGCGCGAAACGGTTTCCTCAACCACGCCGGCGGCCGACTCGCGCTTCAGCGTGTCGGCGACGGGCAAAGCGGGCAACGCTCCCTCCCGCTCGCCGATGGCGGCGATGGTGCGGTCAATCAACTCCGCATCGACGAACGGACGCACGGCGTCGTGGATCAGAACCTGCGCCGGCGCGTAGCCTCTCAGCGCAAGCAATCCGAGCCTGACGGACTCCTGCCTGGTCGCCCCACCCATGACGGCTGTGACTCGCTCAGCGTTGGCGCCCGCCGCCTGCCGGAACAGCTCGTGGTCGTCGGCATGGATGGCGACGACAATCTCGCTGGTCTGCGGGTGCGCCAGAAAAATCTCCAACGTGTGTGCGATGACGGCAAAGCCACCAATGTGTTGATATTGCTTCGGCCCGTTGGCCTGTCCAGCGCGCGCGCCACGGCCGGCTGCAACGATCACCACCGCGACCTTGCCATCAGCACTCGAAACGTGATTTTCACTTGCGTCAGTCATTGCGGATTGGTCCTAGCGCACGATCCCGAAAAGTGTAATCGGTTTTCGGAAAGATCGTGCGCCAAGTATGAAATTCCAAAGCGTCCTTTGCGCGTCCTGAGGGACGCGCGGCGCTTTGGCCGCAGCCAGTCCCGAAGGCCAGCATTTTCCCAATTGCGCCTTAATGTGGCGTCATTCCGCGTTGCACATTGCCGCGGTTCTGGCTAGAGAATGTGCAACGAATGAACATGCTTGGTTTTTGTGCATGGTTAACTTGACCAAATTGGCCGCGCCGCTTGACGTCGGCGGCGTGAAAATCCGCAATCGCGTGTTCCTCGCGCCGATGTCGGGCATTACGGACGAGCCGTTCCGGCAGCGTGCTCACGCGCATGGCGCGGGCCTGGTCGTGTCCGAAATGGTGGCCAGCGGCGAGCTTGCCAAGGGCAGGGCCGGCTTCAACCTGCGCATACGCCACTCCGGCCTGCCCGTCCATATGGTCCAGCTTGCTGGCCGCGATGCGGCGCACATGGCGGAAGGCGCGCGAATTGCCGCCGGCGAGGGCGCCGACATCATCGACATCAACATGGGCTGCCCGGCAAAGAAGGTCACCGGTGGCTATGCCGGTTCCGCATTGATGCTGGATCTCGACCATGCACTGTCGCTGATCGACGCTGTTGTCGGCGCGGTCGAGGTACCGGTGACGGTCAAGATGCGGCTGGGCTGGGACGAAGGCGAACTCAACGCGCCGATGCTGGCGCGCCGCGCCGAGCAGGCCGGCGTCAGGATGGTGACCGTGCACGGCCGCACGCGCTGCCAGTTCTATCAGGGCAAGGCCGACTGGCGCGCCATCGCCCGCGTCAAGGAAGCCGTGTCCATCCCGGTCGTCGCCAATGGCGATGTTTCTTCGCCAGAGGAAGCCGCTGCCATTCTCGAGCAGTCCGGCGCCGACGCTGTGATGGTCGGGCGCGCGCACTATGGCGCGCCCTGGATCGCCGGCGGCATCGCTGCTGCAGCGGCGGGCGAGGCTGCGACCAACGTCCCGCAGAGCCCGACGGCACGGGCCGACTATGTAGTCTCCCACTATGAGGACATGCTGGCGCTCTACGGCGTCGAGAGCGGCCTGCGCCAGGCGCGCAAGCATCTCGGCTGGTATCTCGATCGTCGTGCCGGCGGTGTCGCTGACGATAGTCGAAAGGCCATACTGACCGCATTCGAGCCCGCGCGCGTCATTGCCTTGCTGCAGGATGTGTTTTCGCGCGATCCGCAACCCTTGAACCTGCGGAGCGCCGCATGAACGCCGCCGCCGGCCAGGGCGCTGAAATGGCGGATGCCGCCCAGATCGTGCTCAACACCATCCGTCGTCCGGTGATCATGATCAGCGATGAGGGGTACATCACCTATGCCAACGCCGATGCCGAGGATTTCTTCCGCTCGAGTGCGACGATGCTGGCGCGCAACACGCTGTCAAAACTCATTCCCTTTGGCAGCCCGCTGCTGACGCTTGTCGACCAGGTGCGCGAGCGTCGGGCCCCGGTCAACGAGTACCGCGTCGACGTGTCGTCGCCGCGCCTCGGCATCGAGAAGGTCGTCGACCTCTATGTCGCGCCGGTGCCGGAATATCCGGGCTCCGTCGTGGTGATGTTCCAGGAACGGTCGATGGCCGACAAGATCGACCGGCAGATGACGCATCGCGGCGCGGCGCGCTCGGTCACCGGCCTGGCGGCCATGCTTGCCCATGAGATCAAGAACCCGCTCTCCGGCATCCGGGGTGCTGCCCAGTTGCTCGAACTGTCCGCTTCCGACGAGGACCGCGCGCTGACGCGGCTGATCACCGACGAGACGGACCGCATCGTGTCGCTGGTCGATCGCATGGAGGTGTTTTCCGACGAGCGGCCGATCGATCGCTATCCCGTCAACATCCATGTCGTGCTCGACCATGTGAAGGCGATTGCTAAGAACGGTTTTGCCAAGAGAATCAAGATAATGGAGGATTATGATCCTTCATTGCCTCCGGTGTTTGCCAACCGCGACCAGCTCATCCAGGTGTTCCTCAACCTGGTCAAGAACGCCGCCGAGGCGATCGGCAGCGACCCGCAGGGCGAGATCGTGCTGTCGACCGCCTTCCGGCCCGGCATCCGTGTTTCCGTGCCGGGTACGCAGGATCGCGTATCGCTGCCGCTGGAGTTCTGCGTGCGCGACAATGGCTCCGGCGTCTCGGAAGATATTTTGCCGATCCTGTTTGACCCGTTCATCACCACCAAGCCGAATGGCTCTGGGTTGGGTCTTGCGCTGGTCGCCAAGATCGTCGGCGAGCATGGCGGCATCATCGAATGCGAATCGACGCCGCGCGGGACCACATTCCGCATCCTGATGCCGGCCTGGAAAGAAGCGCCATACGGCGCCAATGAAGACGGTGAAGGAGACCGCAAATGACCGTTCGCGGCAATATTCTCGTCGCCGACGACGATGCGGCGATCCGCACCGTACTCAACCAGGCGCTTTCGCGCGTCGGCCACGAGGTGCGCGTCACCTCCAACGCTTCGACGCTGTGGCGATGGGTGGCGGCGGGCGAGGGCGATCTGGTCATCACCGATGTGGTGATGCCGGATGAAAACGCCTTCGACATGCTGCCGCGCATCAAGAAGGCGCGGCCGGAACTGCCGGTCATCGTCATGAGCGCCCAGAACACCTTCATGACGGCGATCCGCGCGTCCGAAACCGGAGCCTATGAATATCTGCCCAAGCCGTTCGACTTGACCGAGTTGCTCAACATCGTCAACCGGGCGCTTTCCGAGCCGCGGCGGCCGAAGATCGATGTGCGGCCGGAAGAGCAGCCCGACGCGATGCCGCTGGTCGGCCGCTCTGCAGCCATGCAGGACATCTATCGCATGCTGGCGCGCATGATGCAGACCGATCTGACGGTGATGATCTCGGGCGAATCCGGCACCGGCAAGGAGCTGGTGGCGCGCGCGCTGCATGAATATGGCCGCCGTCGTGGCGGGCCGTTCGTCGCCATCAACATGGCGGCGATCCCGCGCGATCTGATCGAATCGGAACTGTTCGGCCACGAGAAGGGCGCCTTCACCGGCGCGCAGAACCGCTCGACCGGCCGCTTCGAACAGGCCGAAGGCGGTACGCTGTTCCTCGACGAGATCGGCGACATGCCGATGGAAGCACAGACGCGCTTGCTGCGCGTCCTGCAGCAGGGCGAGTACACGACGGTTGGCGGACGCACGCCGATCAAGACCGACGTGCGCATCGTCGCCGCCACCAACAAGGATCTGCGCACGCTGATCAACCAGGGGCTCTTCCGCGAGGATCTTTTCTATCGCCTCAACGTCGTGCCGCTGAGGCTGCCCGCGCTGCGCGAGCGCTCCGAGGATGTGCCCGATCTCGTCCGCCATTTCTTCAAGCTCGGCGAGATGGAAGGCCTGCAGACCAAGCGCATCTCGTCCGGCGGCATCGAACTGATGAAGCGCTATCCGTGGCCGGGCAATGTGCGCGAATTGGAAAATCTGGTTCGCAGGCTGGCAGCGCTCTATTCGCAGGACGAGATTTCCGCCGAGATCATCGAGGCGGAACTCAAGACCGGCGAACGCCCGGTGGTGCCGGGTGGCGGCAACCTCATTCCCGACGACCTGTCGATCGGCCAGGCGGTCGAGCACTTCCTGCAGCGCTATTTCGCCTCGTTTGCCGGCGATTTACCACCTGCCGGGCTTTATCAGCGCATCCTGTCCGAGGTCGAGTTTCCGCTCGTCCTGGCCTCGATGACGGCAACCCGCGGCAATCAGATCAAGGCCGCGGAATTGTTGGGGCTCAACCGCAACACTCTGCGCAAGAAGATTCGCGAACTCGGCGTCAACGTCTACAAATCATCGCGGCAGGGCTGAGCCCTGATCTGAGCGTCGGGCTCTTTTCGGGGGACGGCTCGCGAAAGATTTCCGTCTCGGTCACACTTGTTGCATAATCGCCACAATGCGTTGCATACATCCGACGCATTCATGGCTCTAGACGGCGACATGGCTCCGCAGGCACCGACAACAAACCAACCGCTTTTCAGCGAACCCGGCACGCGTGACGGGCGCCGGCTGCTTGCGCTGCCGGGCGTGGTCGCGGTCGTGGGGGCGTTGGTGACGGCGGCGATCTCGTTCACCATCCTTGTCGGCGCGACGCCGATCACACCCAACGAATCGACGACGCTGGCGCTGATCGCCCTCAACGCGGCTTTCGTCCTGTTCCTTATCGCGCTGGTCGGACGTGAAGTGCACCGCATCCTCATGGCACGCCGGCACGGCAAGGCTGCCTCGCGGCTGCACGTGCGCATCGTCGCCATGTTCGCTCTGGTCGCCGCCATTCCCGCCATCATGGTGGCGATCATCGCGTCGATCACGCTCGACATCGGCCTCGACCGCTGGTTCGAGATCCGCACCAAGACGATCGTCAATTCGTCGCTGTCGATCGCCGACGCCTATGTCCAGGAAAATGCCCGCAATCTCCAGGGCACGACACTGTCGATGGCCTATGATCTCGATGCGTCGCGCACACTCTACGGCCTTGATCGCACTGGATTTCTCGACCTGATGACCAAGGAGGCCGTGGGCCGGTCGCTGGCCCATGCGGCGCTGATCAAGCCGGACGGCTCTTTTGTCATGAGCGCCAAGACCGATACGGATTTCGCCATGCCCGAGCCGCCGGAAGGCGCCGTGTCCAGCGCTGCCGACGGCAAGCCGGTGCTGATCGAGCCGAAAACGCGCAACATCATGGGCGCCATCGTGAAACTGCGCGAGATCGAAGGGCTCTATCTCTACACCATTCGCCTCGTTGATCCCGAAGTGATCAAGGCGCGGCAGATCGTCAGGTCCAACACCGACGAATATCGCGGCCTGGAAGACAACCGCCGCACCTCGCAGGTGGCCTTCGCGCTGCCCTATCTGTCGCTGACGCTGATCATCATCCTGTCCGCCATCTGGACCGGCATTGCGGTTGCCGACCGTCTGGTGCGGCCCATTCGCCAGCTTATCGGTGCCGCCGACGAGGTGGCGACCGGCAATCTCGACGTTGCGGTTCCCGTCAGGCCATCCGACGGCGATGTCGCTTCGCTCGGCGATACGTTCAACAAGATGCTTCTGGAGCTGAAATCACAGCGCAACGAGATCCTGTCGGCCAAGGACCTGATCGACGAACGGCGCCGCTTCTCGGAAGCCGTGCTTGCCGGCGTCACCGCAGGCGTCATCGGCGTCGATCCCTACGGCATCGTTACCATCGTCAACCGCTCGGCCGAGGCGATGCTGGCCATCTCCGCCAGCGCCGCCCTTGGACAGAACCTTTCCGCCGTGCTCCCGCATGTCGGCCGCGTCTTCGAGATCGGCCGCAAGTCCGGCAAGCCTGTCTATCGCGAGCAGGTGACCTTCTACCGCGCCGGCGCCGAACGGACCTTCAACGTGCAGATCACCATCGAGGCCGGCGATGACGGCTCGGAGGAAAAATCCTATGTCGTGACGGTCGACGACATCACCGACCTGGTTCAGGCACAGCGCTCCTCCGCCTGGGCCGACGTGGCGCGGCGCATCGCCCATGAGATCAAGAATCCGCTGACGCCGATTCAGCTGTCCGCCGAGCGCATCAAGCGACGCTTCGGCAAGGTCATCACCGAGGACCGCGAGATTTTCGATCAATGCACCGACACCATCATCCGGCAGGTCGAGGACATCGGCCGCATGGTCGACGAATTCTCCGCTTTCGCGCGCATGCCGAAGCCCGAGATGAAAGCCATCGATCTGCGCGAATCGTTGCGCGAGGCCTCGTTCCTGGTTGAAGTCAGCCGCGCCGACATTGCTTTCGAGCGCGTATTCGGCAACGAGCCGCTCAAGGGCACTTTCGACAGCCGGCTGATGGCGCAGGCTTTCGGCAATGTGATCAAGAACGCCGCCGAAGCGATCGACGGACTGGAACAGAAGGACGGTTCGCACGGCATAATCCGGATTCAAGCCGGGCGCCAGAATGGAGCGATTCGCATCGACGTCATCGACAATGGCAAAGGCCTGCCGCGTGAGAATCGCCAACGGCTGCTCGAGCCCTATATGACCACACGCGAGAAGGGCACCGGGCTCGGTCTCGCTATCGTCAAGAAGATCGTGGAGGACCATGGTGGCAGGCTGGAACTTCATGATGCCCCTGCCGATTTCCACAATGGGCGCGGCGCGATGATCAGCATCATCCTACCGCCTGCGGCCGCTGCGTCTCCACCACGCAGCGAGAGCAGGTCGGAAAACGAAAGAGAAACTGAAAAGGTCGGTAATGGCGTCTGATATTCTCATCGTCGATGACGAGGAAGACATCCGTGAACTCGTCGCGGGCATCCTGAGCGACGAAGGTCACGAAACCCGCACGGCATTCGATGCCGACAGCGCGCTGGCGGCGATTGCCGACCGGGCGCCGCGGCTGATTTTCCTCGACATCTGGCTGCAGGGCTCGCGCCTGGACGGGCTGGCTTTGCTCGACGAGATCAAGACGATGCACCCGACCTTGCCCGTGGTGATGATTTCCGGCCACGGCAACATCGAAACGGCGGTCTCCGCCATCCGGCGCGGCGCCTATGACTTCATCGAAAAACCGTTCAAGGCCGACAGGCTGATCCTCATTGCCGAGCGTGCGCTCGAGACCTCGAAATTGCGGCGCGAGGTTTCCGACCTCAAGCTGCGCAGCGGCGAAACTTTCGACCTAATCGGCATGTCGTCGGCGATGAGCCAGTTGCGCCAGACCATCGAGCGCGTCGCCCCGACCAACAGTCGCGTGATGATCATCGGCCCGTCGGGCTCGGGCAAGGAACTGGCCGCGCGCGCCATCCACACGCTGTCGGCACGCAAGACCGCACCGTTCGTGACGCTGAGCGCCGCCAACATCACGCCCGAGCGCATGGAGATCGAGCTGTTCGGCACCGAATCGAACGGCGTCGAGCGCAAGGTCGGCGCACTCGAGGAGGCTCATCGCGGCATCCTCTACATCGATGAGGTGGCCGACATGCCGCGCGAGACGCAGAACAAGATCCTGCGCGTGCTGGTCGAGCAGCAGTTCGAGCGGGTAGGGGGCACCAAGCGGGTCAAGGTCGATGTCCGCATCATTTCCTCAACCTCGCAGAACCTCGAGGCGATGATCGCCGACGGCCGTTTCCGCGAGGATCTTTATCATCGCCTGGCGGTGGTTCCGGTCATGGTTCCGGGACTGGCCGAGCGGCGCGAGGACATTCCCTATCTCGTCGACAATTTCATGAAGCAGATCGCGCGCCAGGCCGGCATCAAGCCGCGCCGCATCGGCGACGACGCGCTGGCCGTCCTGCAGGCGCACAATTGGCCGGGCAACGTTCGCCAGCTGCGCAACAATGTCGAGCGCCTGATGATCCTGGCGCGCGGTGATGACGTCGATGCGCCGATCACCGCGGACCTGTTGCCGGCCGAGATTGGCGATGTCATGCCACGCACCCCGAATCAATCCGATCAGCACATCATGGCGCTGCCGCTACGCGAGGCGCGTGAGCAGTTCGAGAAGGACTATCTCATCGCCCAGATCAACCGCTTCGGCGGCAACATCTCGAAAACCGCCGAGTTCATCGGCATGGAGCGCTCCGCTCTGCACCGCAAGCTGAAGTCGCTGGGCGTCTGACACGCAGCGCCGAGCCAGCCGGCCTGTACCAAGCATTTGCCGGTTACGGCGGCGGCGGAATCGCATAAGAAAGCCCCAAGAATTTCCTAGAGGTTGCCCATGCCGCGCATTGCCTATGTCAACGGGCGCTATGTCACGCACGCCGACGCCGCCGTGCATATCGAGGATCGCGGCTATCAGTTCGCCGACGGCGTCTACGAGGTGTGCGAAGTAGCGCGCGGCTTCATCGTCGACATGCCGCGCCACCTGGCCCGGCTGAACCGCTCGCTGACCGAATTGTCGATCGCCTGGCCAGTCACCTCTCACGTGCTGCCGCTCATCCTGCGCGAGGTGGTCAACCGCAATCATGTCGCCAACGGCCTGGTCTATGTCCAGGTGACGCGCGGCGTTGCCAGCCGCGACTTTGTCTTCCCTTCCGCCGACACCAAGCCGTCCCTGGTAGTGACCGCCAGGAAAGCCGATCCGGCGGCTGGAGCAAAGCGAGCCGAGACCGGTATCGCTGTCATCACCGTGCCGGAGAACCGCTGGGATCGCGTCGACATCAAGAGCGTCGGACTGCTGCCCAATGTATTGGCCAAGCAGAAGGCCAAGGAAGCGGGCGCCCAGGAAGCCTGGTTCGTCGACGGCGACGGCATGGTCAAGGAAGGCGGATCGTCCAACGCCTGGATCGTCACCAGGGACGGCGTCCTGGTTACCAGGCCGGCCGAGCATGGCATCCTGCGCGGCATCACCCGCACGACCATGTTTGAAGTGGCTGCCAAGCTCGGCCTGAAGATCGAGGAGCGCGGCTTTTCCGTCGCCGAGGCCAAGGCGGCACGCGAGGCGTTCATCAGTTCCGCAACGACAATTGCCATGCCGGTCGTGGCCATCGACGGCGATACGGTCGCCAATGGACACCCCGGCTCAATAACACTTTCGTTGCGGCAGGCCTTTTTTGACATTGCGGAAAAAAGTCCAGCCTGATAACCGCACAGGTGGAATGAACATCAATATATCTCGTTCTGCTTGTCGTTACTGACGACGAGACGGTGTTTGCGAGCTTGACATGCGCCCGTTAATTTGGCGCATTGGCTTGCAAATCGAAGGGGATCGGCGAAAGACAAGAACAATGGCGGAACGATCGCAAAACCTTCAGGACCTGTTCCTGAATTCAGTTCGCAAGAGCAAGAACCCACTCACCATCTTCCTCATCAACGGCGTCAAGCTGACCGGCGTGGTCACTTCGTTCGACAATTTCTGTGTGCTGCTGCGCCGTGACGGTCACTCCCAGCTCGTCTACAAGCACGCCATTTCCACGATCATGCCGAGCCAGCCGGTTCAGATGTTCGATGGCGAGGAAAGTCAGGGCGCCTGATTGGCACGTGAGAAAGACGCGGACGCCACTGTTCGCGGAAAACCAGCGCATCATCCCGGGACGGAAGCCAAGGGCCCGACCCGGGCCGTTGTCATTGTGCCCGTCCTGACCCGCCACCAGCGCAACGACGACGAGACCAACCGCCCACGGCTGATGCGTTCGGCTGACGCTCGCCACGACGAGGCCGTCGGTCTTGCCCGCGCCATCAATCTTGACCTGATCCACACGGCGGTGGTCACCGTCAATGATCCGCGCCCGGCGACGCTGCTGGGCAGCGGCAAGGTGGCCGAGTTCGCCGAAATCGTCAAAGAGGGTCACGCGGAGGTGGTCGTCGTCGACCATCCGCTGACCCCGGTGCAGCAGCGCAATCTCGAGAAAGAGCTGAACGCCAAGGTGCTGGACCGCACCGGGCTGATCCTTGAGATTTTTGGCGAGCGCGCGCGCACCAAGGAAGGCACGCTGCAGGTCGAGCTCGCCCATCTCAACTACCAGAAGGGCCGTCTAGTACGCAGCTGGACCCACCTTGAGCGCCAGCGCGGCGGCGCCGGCTTCCTCGGCGGCCCCGGCGAAACGCAGATCGAATCGGATCGGCGACAGCTGCAGGAAAAGATCATCAAGCTGAAGCACGAGTTGGAAACGGTGCGCCGCACGCGCGACCTGCACCGAGCCAAGCGCAGGAAGGTGCCGTTCCCGGTGGTGGCGATTGTCGGCTATACCAACGCCGGCAAGTCGACGCTGTTCAACCGACTGACCGGAGCGGATGTGCTGGCGCAGGACATGCTGTTCGCCACGCTCGATCCAACGCTGCGCCGCGTGCGCCTGCCGCATGGCACGCCGATCATCCTTTCGGACACGGTCGGCTTCATCTCGGACCTGCCGACGCATCTGGTCGCGGCTTTCCGCGCCACCCTGGAAGAGGTGGTCGAGGCCGATCTCGTCATCCACCTGCGCGACATTTCAGATCCCGATACCGCGGCGCAAGCCGAGGATGTCGAGCGTATCCTCGCCGACCTCGGTGTCGATGCCGGCGACGCCAAACGGGTCATAGAAGTGTGGAACAAGATCGACAGGCTCGACGAGGGCAACAGGAGCCGGCTGCTCGCCGATGGCGCCGACGCCAGCAAGGCGCCGCCCATTGCGGTGTCGGCGGTGACCGGCGAGGGAATCGATGCGCTGAAGGCGATCATCGAAACGCGGATGGCGGGTGAGCTTGAAGACCTGACGGTGACGATCGAGCCGGCACAGTTCGGCCTTGTCGACTGGCTTTATCGCAATGGCGATGTCCTTTCCCGAAGCGACAATGATGACGGTAGCGTCACCATCTCGCTCAAGGCAACACAAAGCGCCCGCGAAGAGATCGAAAGCAGATTGCGTCGCAAAAACAACGGCTAATGCATGTCGCCCAAAAGTGGTCCCGGTTTTGGGACTACGACATGCATAGACAAATCCAAAAGCAGGCTACTTCGCGGTTTTTGCTTCCTGCCACAGCGCTTCCATCTCGGCCAGATCAGCCTTTTCCAGCGTACTGCCGGACTTTTCCAGGGCCTGTTCGACATAATGGAAGCGTGAGCGGAATTTCTCGTTGGTGCCGCTCAGCGCTGCTTCCGAATCGAGCTTGAGGTGACGGCCGAGATTGACGACGGCAAACAGCATGTCGCCGAACTCGTCCTTGATCGAGGCTGTGTCGCCCTTGGCCAATGCCTCGCGCAGCTCGCCGATCTCTTCCTGGATCTTGTCGAGTATGGGCGCCGCCTCGCTCCAGTCGAAGCCGACGCGGGCGGCCTTCTCCTGAAGTTTCAGCGCCCGGGTCAGGGCGGGCAGGGCGACCGGCACGCTGTCCAGAAACCCCTTGCCGTTGTCTTCCGGGTCGAGACCGCGGGCGAGGCGGGCGCTTCGCTTCTCAGCCTTCTCTTCGGCCTTGATCTTTTCCCACATGCCCTTGGCCATGCCGGCGCTGCGGGCTTTTTCGTCGCCGAAGACATGCGGATGGCGACGGATCATCTTCGTTGTGATGGCTTGCACCACGTCAGGGAAGGCAAATTCGCCGGCTTCCTTGGCCATCTGGGCATGATAGACGACCTGCAGCAGAAGATCGCCGAGTTCGTCGCGCAGATCGTCGAGGTCGCCGCGCGCGATGGCGTCGGCCACCTCATAGGCTTCCTCGATCGTATAGGGCGCGATGGTCGAGAAATCCTGTTCGATGTCCCAAGGGCAGCCGGTCTTGGGCGCCCGCAGCGCCGCCATGATTTCGATCAGGCGCGAAATATCTTTCGATGGCGTCATGTGGTGGATGGTATCGCGCCGCCGGCCGCGCGGCCAACGCTGTCAGCCGGCGAGGGGGGCTTGTCCACAGGTGCTGGATACCCAGCCTGTCAGTCGAGCACAGAAACGATCGCCTTGGCGAGTTCGTCCATGCCGTCCTCGGGCAGACCGGCGACATTGATACGGCTGTCGCCGACCATGTAGACGCCGTGCTCGGCGCGCAGCCGCTCGACCTGCGCTTCCGTGAGGCCAAGGCGGGAAAACATGCCGCGATGGCTGGCAACGAAATCGAAGCGGTCGGAATTGGACTGCCGGCGCAACGCCTCGGCGAACTGGACGCGAAGCCTGAGCATGCGCAGGCGCATCTCTTCAAGCTCAGCCTCCCAGTCCGCACGCAAGGCGGCATCTTCCAGCACGATGCGCACCGCGGCAGCGCCATGGTCCGGCGGCATCGAATACATGGCGCGCGCCGCCGACAGCATCTGGCTCATCGCCACATCCGCCTGTGCGCCGTCCTTGGCCAGGATCATCGCCGCGCCGACACGGTCGCGGTAGACGGCGAAATTCTTCGAGCAGCTCGACGCGACGACCATTTCCGGAACTTTCGCGGCCAGCAGGCGCAAGCCGAGGGCGTCGGCCTCAAGGCCATCGCCAAAGCCTTGATAGGCGATGTCGACAAACGGCAGCAGCTCGCGCTCGACGACCAGATCGGTAACGGCAGCCCACTGGGCCGCATCCAGATTGGCGCCGGTCGGGTTGTGGCAGCAGCCATGCAGCAGCACGACGTCGCCGCTCTTTGCCGTCCGCAGCGCTGCCAGCATGTCGTCGGAACGAACGGCGCCCGAGGCCGCATCGAAATAGGGGTATTCGCGGATCTGCAGGCCGGCGGCGCGCATCACCGGCATGTGGTTCGGCCATGTCGGGTCCGACAGCCAGATGGTTGCATCGGAGCGTGTCCGCTTCAGCAGTTCCGCCACCAGCCGCAGCGCGCCGGAGCCGCCAGGCGCCTGTGCGGCGCGGATGCGCGTCATGTCGGCACCCGGACCGAAGGCGAGCTTGGCCATCACAGTGGTGAATCCGGTATCGCCGGCAAGGCCAAGATAGGTCTTGGTGTCCTGACCCTGTAGCAGCCGCTTTTCGGCTTCGCGCACCGCGCGCATGACCGGTGTCTTGCCGTCGCGATCCTTGTAGACGCCGACGCCGAGGTCGACCTTGTCGGGGCGCGGGTCGGCGCGATAAAGGCCTATCAGGGCCAGGATCTTGTCGGCTGGGGCGGGCTGCAAGGCTTCAAACATCGATACGGCTCCAATGGCGGCGGAGTGATACGCAAATCGGCCGCGTTTCGCCAGCGCTTTTCCTGCCGCCTCAGCCGATGCAAAGCTTGATGCCGGTGTCAGCAGCGGTTCAAAGGATGAGCAGAAGCGAACGATGTGCTCCAGCGAACCCAGCGAAAAATTTGGCAGGGCAGGGATTAAAATCCCCACATGCTCCGTAAACAGGACATGAAACCGTCGATGCCGCGCTTTGACATCATAGGACAGCTCGGTTCGCTGCGCCGCTACGCGCGCTCGCTGACGCGCGACAGCACGGACGCCGAGGATCTCGTGCAGGACGCGCTGGTGCGTGCCTATGAGCGGCGCGGCACCTTCCGCTCCGGTGGAAATCTGCGCGCTTGGCTGCTGTCGATCGTCCACAACGCCTTCATCGACAAAATGCGGTCCCGCAGGTCCGAAGCGGCGCGCGTCGAACAGGCCGGATACCTTGCCGAGGGCAGCACACCGGCGCCGCAGGAACATTCGGTGCGCCTGGCGCAGGTACGCGAAGCCTTTTTCAGCCTGCCGGAAGAACAGCGTTCAGCGCTGCACCTCGTTGCCATCGAAGGCCTTTCCTACAGCCAAGCCGCCGATGCAAGCGGCGTGCCGCTGGGTACGCTGATGTCACGCATTGGCAGGGCGCGCGCCGCACTGCGCGAGATGGAGGCGGCTCCCGCGAAGGCGAAAAACCATCTCAAGATCGTTGGAGGCCCGTCATGACAGCAACTGTCGATCCCGTGACGGATATCGACCTCGACGCCTATGTCGACGACCAGGTCGACGTCACCCGCCGCATCGAGGTCGAGGCTTTTCTGTCCGCTCGGCCGGAGGCCGCGGCACGCGTGATGTCGGATCTCAGAACCCGCGATGAACTGCGCGTGGCGCTTGCCGGCTCCAAGGGCATGGCGCGGCCCGCGACCGCCGATGCCGCGCGACGGCTGGAGAGGGCGCTTGCGCGCGGCCACATCTTCGGTGTGTTGCAGCGTGCTGCGGCGGTCGCCGCCTTCGTGGCCGCCGGTTGGCTGGCGAACGGCATAATCGGGCCGATGTCGGTGACCAAGGTCGTCGCCTCGCCGCAGTCGCCTGCCTATGTCGACGAGGCGGTGCGGGCCCACAGGACGACGCTGGTGCGCGAGAGCATGCCCTCGCAGCCGGAAGCGCCCAATTACAACGCCGGCGAGATCCGCGCCGCGACCGCCATCGTCATGCCGTCACTGCCGGCGGACTGGAAGGTCCGCGACGTGCAGATCTATCCGTCGCGCTTTGGCCCGAGCGTCGAGATGGCGGTCGAGACGAAGGACATGGGACTGGTGTCGCTGTTTGCGATCCGGCCCGGAACCTTCGACGTCGTCAAGCCGACCATCGCGCCATCGGGCGATATTTCCTCGGCTTATTTCCAGGTCGGCGAGGTCGCCTATGCGGTGGTCGGACGGAGCGAGGTCCACGACCTCGATCGCGCCGCCGAGACGCTCGCCAGAACGTTGTACTGACCGATCCACAAGGAGAACGCAAATGAACACCCCCAATCTGGGATACCGCGTCGGCGCCGGCGCCCAAACCGGAGCCATCTTCGACGAGGGCCTGCGCCAGCACATGCTGCGCGTCTACAACTACATGGGCGTTGGCCTGGTGGTCACCGGCCTGGTCGCCTTCATGATATCGTCGACGCCGGCGCTCTACGTGCCAATCTTCTCCAGCCCGCTGAAATGGGTGGTGATGCTGGCGCCGCTCGCCTTCGTCATGCTGTTCTCGTTCAAGATGCAGACCATGTCGGCGGCCAGCGCCCAGGCGATGTTCTGGGCTTTCTGCGCGGTCATGGGCCTGTCGCTCGCCTCCGTGTTCCTGGTCTTCACCGGAACCAGCATCGCGCGCACCTTCTTCATCGCCGCCACCATGTTCGGCGCCACCAGCCTCTACGGCTACACGACCAAGCGCGACCTGACCCAGTTCTCGTCGTTCATGATCATGGGCCTGATCGGCGTGGTGATCGCCAGCATCGTCAACATCTTCCTCGGCTCGACCGCGCTGCAGTTCGCCATCTCGGTGATCGGCATTGGCGTGTTCATCGGCCTGACCGCCTGGGACACGCAGACGATCAAGGAACAGTATGCCGAGAACTTCGACGCTGAATCGCGCCAGAAGCTCGCCGTCTTCGGCGCCTTCTCGCTCTATCTGAACTTCATCAACATCTTCCAGCTGTTGCTGAATTTCACCGGCGAACGCGAGTAATCCGGACCGTAGCAGGCAACGCTACGCATCTTGCCGTGGCCGGAGGGCAACCTCGGGCCACGGTTTTCTATTTGAGGCAGCACCTTTCATGCTGTGCCGTGGATCATTCATCGCGGCTGACCGAGACGCGATGTAGATCTGCCGCTCTTGAGTTCACACGTCGCCTTTTGCTAGCCTGCCGGCCACGCCCCACTCGCGAGGACGCATGGAACAGGACAGCCTGACGCTTCACGGTGACGGCATCTCGGCGACTGTCGTCGGGCAGGGCGCCGAACTGGTCTCCCTGCGCGGTGCCGACGGCACAGAGTTTCTGTGGCAGGCCGGCCCGGAATGGCGGCGTCACTCGCCGGTGCTGTTCCCGATCGTCGGGCGGCTGAAGGGCGACCAGTTGCATCATCAAGGCCAGACCTATCCGATGACGCAGCATGGGTTCGCGCGCGACAAGCCGTTTGCCTGGGCGCAGAGGGAGCCAGGGGCCTGCACGCTGGTCCTCACCGACGACGCCGATACCCGTGCGCACTACCCCTTCGCCTTTCGCCTGGCGGTGACCTACACATTGGACCGCCGTCAGCTTGATGTGACATTCGACATCACCAACACCGGCGATGAGCTGCTGCCGGCATCGATCGGGGCGCACCCGGCGTTCAATTGGCCCTTGCTGCAGGATCTGGCCAAGACGGATTGCCGGCTGACCTTTGCCGATGACGAGCCGGCGCCGATCCGCCGGCTGAAGGACGGCCTGCTGCTGAAAACACCACAGCCGACGCCTGTCGAAGGCAAAACTCTAGCGCTCTCCGAACGGTTGTTTGACGAGGACGCCGTGATCATGGACCAGCCAGCCAGCACCAGTGTGCGTTATGCCGCTGAGCGTGGTCCGGCCCTGGAGATGTCGTGGCAGGGATTTCGGGAATTGGGCATCTGGTCAAAGCCGGGTGGCGCGCCATTCCTGTGCATCGAACCCTGGCACGGCATCGCAAGCCCGGTGGATTTCGACGGCGATTTTGTCGACAAGCCGGGCCTGATGCTGATCGCACCTGCAGCAAAGCGCGTGCTGAGCTATCAGATACGGCTGCTGTGACGCCCTTGATCGGCAGATCCGCCCACACCGACGGTGCCCGATGAAGCTGTATTTCAGCCGCAATCCCAATCCTCGACTCGTGGTCGCTGTGGCACGCTATCTCGATGCGAAAGTCGACTTTGAATTCGCCTCGCCATTCGCTCCAGGGCAAGCGGAGAAATATCGCCCGCTAAATCCCAATCTCTCGCTGCCCATCCTTGTGGAAGATGGGAAAAGTCTTTGGGAGGCAGACGCCATAGCCTGCCGGCTGTCACGCGATGCGCATTCGGATTTCTGGCGCACCGGCGATGACGAACCCGAGATGATCCGGTGGCTCAGCTGGGGCAAGGAGCACTTCGCATTCGCTTGCGACACGGTGCATTTCGAACGTGGGACCAAACAGCGGTACGGCATAGGCCCGATCGATCAGGAGCGGGTGGAAGAGGGGCTAAGACATTTCCGCACGGCCGCTGCAATACTGGAGGCCGTGCTTGCCGAGCGGCAATGGCTGGTAGGGAATTCGGTTTCCTTTGCCGACTTCCGAATGGCGACCTTTCTGCCGTTCAACGATGTCGCCAGATTGCCGCTCGATGATTATCCCGCTGTCAGGCGCTGGTATCGTCGGCTTGAAGAGATCGACGCCTGGCGCGATCCGTTCAAAGGGTTGGATGCACCTGAATTGCCGCCGGTGCCGCGAGCGGCAGTTGCGGATCAGGGGTGAGGGGAACGCGAAGCGCCGCGCAGGAGGTCGCGGCCTACCAAGGCAATGACGTGCGGGAGATCGAATGAAAATTTATGTGCTGAACGTGGTGGAAGGACAGGAATGGGTCCTTCCTCGACAGGCGGACGACTACCAGCTGTTCTCGAGCCTGTGCGGCCAGAAGCAGACACGATGGCATCCGCCCCAGATGGAAATCCTGCGCCAACACGACGACGGCACGCTCCGGCACTATTCAGATTTTCCATGGCTTGGCGAGCACGTACTCATCCTGCGGGCGAGGGCGTTGAAGTTGCTTCGGCCAACCCTCGAACCGTACGGTGAATTCCTGTCGCTTCGTTCTGACCAGGCCATATCGCTCTGCGCTTGACGAAGAACGCTCAAAGATCGTTCGCTTCGACGATGGCGGGATAATGGTGATCGAAAGCCTCGTCCTTCGACCGGACGCAATCGGCGGTACCGAGATATTCAAGCTGCCCGAGCGTGCCGGCAGAGTACGAATATCCGAAATCTATCTGCAGGAGACGATCGTGCGCCGGATCGGGGAGCTTGGGCTCAAGGGCATTGCTTTCAACATGGTCTGGAGCGACGAGCCGGTCGGACAAGACAGGATCGAATATCCCTGTGTGGCAAAGGACATTTCACCCGCAAGCTCGCTCAACCGCCTTTGGGCCGGTCTACGGCGAAGAGCAGGGTTGTGATTTCAAACCTGCCGGACGACGGTGCCGATCACGTTGACGAGAAGGCGCGCGGCGGTCAGGGCTGACAGGCCGTCAATGTCGGCGGGGGGATAGAACTCCACCAGGTCGAATCCTGCGATCCTGGCCCGCCTGCCAAGGCCGGCGACCAGGTCGATCACCTGCGTGTAGGTGAGGCCGCCGGGCGTCCGCGCCGCCACGCCCGGCATGATGCTTGGATCGAGGCTGTCGCAGTCGAAGGTGACGACGACCCGCGCGCCTTCCGGAATATGCCGCAGTGCGGCTTCGACGCCCTGGGCGTGGACCTCGCGGGCGGTCACGAAGCGGCTGCCATAGCGCCGCGCCGCTTCGATTTCGGTGAGGCGCGCGCTGCCGACGCTGCGCAGGCCGACCTGCACGATGCCGGCGACATGCGGCATCTCACTCGCCCGGCGCATCGGGCTCGAATAGCCGTAGCGTTCGCCATCCACCTCGTCGCGCCAGTCGATATGGGCGTCGATCTGCAGGACCCAGACCGGCCCGTGATCGGCAAAGCTGGCGAGGAACGGAATGGTCGCAGAACAGTCGCCGCCGAGCAGGATCGGCACAGACGGCAACGCCAGGATGTCGCGCATTTTCGCCTCGATCCGACCCCGGTTGCCGGCATTGTCATGCATCGTGGTCGGGACGTCGCCGGCGTCGATGCAAGAGACCGGCTTGCCGTCGAACAGCGGGCCGCCGAGATCGAAATCCCAATGCTCGATGAGCGCGGCATCGTCCTGGCTCGCAGCGCGGATGGCGTCGGCGGCCAAGGCATGGCCGCTGCTGTCCTTGCCGGGATAGGTGCTGCCGTGGCCGGCTCCGAAGATCACCGCACGGGGCACCCGGCCGTCTGCGAGGCGGTCGGGTAAGCCGAGAAAGGGAGGCGAGGGGGGCATTTCTTGATAGGTCCTGATGATGGTTTAGCTGAAATTTCGGTGTTGCCGGCACCTATCGACCGGCCGCCTGGTGCCCTTCATCGGGCATTCCCGGCCGCCGGGAAAATGCTTCATGATTGCGCAAAGGTGAGGGTGCTATTCCTTCACCGCGCCGGTCATCGAGGAAACGTAGTGCTCGACAAAGAACGAATAGAGCACCACGACCGGCAAGGAGCCGATCAGCGCTCCCGCCATCAGTGCCCCCCATTCATAGACGTCGGAGCGGACAAGCTCCGTGAGCACCCCGACCGGTACTGTCTTGTTTTCGGACGATTGGATGAACGTCAGGGCATAGATGAACTCGTTCCATGAGAGGGTGAATGCGAATATGCCGGCTGAGATCAGGCCGGGCACCGACAGTGGCAGTACGATCTTGGTGAGGATCTGCCACCGGCTCGCCCCGTCAATCAGCGCGCATTCTTCCAGTTCGAACGGGATGGAACGGAAGTACCCCATCAGAAGCCAGGTGCAGAACGGGATCAGGAAGGTTGGGTAGGTGAGGATGAGCGCAAAGGGCGTGTCGTAGAGCCCAAGGTTGAACACCATCACAGACAGCGGGATGAACAGGATCGAAGGCGGCACAAGATAGGCCAGGAAGACTGCGAGACCGACCTGACGTGCCCCGGAAAACCGTAGCCGTTCGATCGCATAGGCCGCGAAAACTGCAGCCAGCAGCGACAGGAACGTGGCGGCTGTCGAGATGATGACCGTGTTGAGCAGCCAGCCCGGATAAGACGTGTCGAAGAGGAGATAGCGGATGTGCTCCAAGGTCGGGTGCACGACCCAGAACGGATTGAAATTTGCATAGTCGGTCATTTCGAGATTGGGCTTAACAGCCGTGATCGTCATCCAGTAAAACGGAAACAGCAGCACGATGACGAACACCAGCAACGGCAGATAGACCGTCACCACGCGGCGCGGCAGACTCTGAAGGTAACCCATGCCGCCTTCGTCGAGTTCCGGACGTTTCTTTTTTGCAATCGCGGTCATTGTCAGTCTCCGCCGCCCTGCTGCCATTTGCGGCGTTGCAGGCCGAAATAGCTGAACAGGATCGCTGCAAGCAGGAATGGGATCATGGCGACCGCGATTGCAGCGCCCTCGCCAAGCTGGCCTCCGGAAATGCCGCGCTGAAACGACAATGTCGCCATCAGATGGGTAGCATTCACCGGTCCGCCGCGGGTCAGCACATAGATCAACTGGAAATCGGTGAAGGTGAACAGCACGGAGAAGGTCATGGTGATGGCGATGATCGGCGTCAGCAGCGGCAGCGTCACATAGCGGAACAATTGCCAGCGGCTGGCACCGTCAAGCGTCGCGGCCTCGTAGAGCGACTGCGGAATCGTCTGCAAGCCTGCAAGCAGTGTGATCGCCACGAAAGGAATGCCGCGCCAGACATTGGCGGCGATGACCGACGCCCGCGCGTTCGTCGGATCGCCGAGGAAATTGATGCGATGGTCAATAAGGCCCATCTGCTGCAGCGCCCAGGACAGGATCGAGAACTGCGCATCGTAGATCCACCAGAAGGCGATGGCCGACAGCACCGTCGGCACTACCCACGGCAGCAGGACAATCGCGCGGAAGAACGATTTGAAGGGCAGGTTTTGATTGAGAATGAGAGCCAGCCAGAGGCCAAGCGCGAATTTCAGGATCGAGGCGCTGATCGTGTAGAGCAAGGTGTTGAAGACGGAGAGCCAGAAGACGGCGTCGCTCCAAAGATATTCGTAGTTCTCGAGGCCGATGAAGATGCCGGGGCGGCCGATGCGTGCATCGGTGAAGCCAAGCCAGACGCCGAGGCCGAGCGGATAGGTCAGGAAGACAAGTAGCAGTGCCGCCGCCGGCAGCATGAAGCCGAAGCCAAGCGCGTTCCGGCTTTCGGCCAGTGACGAGAGGCTCCGCGAGAGGATCGACGGACGCGGCTGAACGGCAGCAGAAGGCACGGCCATGGGTTGGCTCCTCACGAAGTCTGGTGCATCGCGACCCGAGTGGCCGCCACGCGAATCCGGAACTTGGCCGGGCAGCGCGCTCGCGGGCTGCCCGGCTGCGCTGTGATCAGACGCGATAGTACCGGTTTGCTCGCTTCTCGGCCTCTTCCATCGCCTCTTGCGGCGTCGCCTGTCCTGTCACGGCCTTGGCGAACATGTCGACCAGGACATAATCGGCCATGGTCGCTGCCGAAGCATAACCGAGCGGCCCGGCATAGCCGTTGGGACGCAGCGTCGCCGAGGCTTTCGCATAAGCGGCATTGTTCGGGTCGGCCGTCCACACCGGATTGTTGTCGAAGGCTTTGAGTGTCTGGCAGCAGTAGCCCGCCGAGGAAGTGATCCAGTCCGACATTTGCGGATCCTCGAACATGAACTGCAGATAGGCTTTGGCCGCGTTGGGGTAGGGCGTGTAGTCGAAAATGACGGCCGTGGTCACCTGGAACAGTTCGACGGATTTGCCGACAGGGCCGATCGGCAGGTTGGTCGTGCGTATGTCCTTGGCGATTTCAGCCAGCTTGGGATCCTTGTCCTTGTTGATCTTGGCCGTGTTGTAGGCGGAAATTCCATTGGCGATCACCCCCAGTTCGCCGGCCAGGAAGGCGCGGTTGTTGTTGACGTCGAGCCAGCTTTCGGTGCCGGGGATGAAGGTCTTGTAGAGCTCCTGCGCGTATTCGATCGCCTTGAGGGTCTCCGGGCTGTTGATCGCCACCTTTCCGCCTTCGTCGACCATCTGACCGCCATGGCTCCAGAGCAGCCAGTGAGCGTAGTTGTTACCGTCGCCGACGCCATGGCCGTGCGTGAAGCCGGCGGGATGTCCCTTCGCCTGCAAGGCCTTGCAGAGTTCGAGGAAGCCTGCGGTGTCCTTCGGAAACTCCGAGAAGCCAGCTTCCTTCACCCAGCTCTCCCGATAGACGATGGCATTGCCGATGGTGGCCAGGGGCAGGCCGAGGAATTTGCCCTCCCGTGTTGCATACTGCTTTGGACCGTCGTGCCAGCCGCCATATTTCGCGCCCAGATACTCACCCAACTCCGACACATCGTGAAGCTTGTCGGGATATTGATGCGGGTCGTCGAACCAGACGAACATGAGGTCCGGACCGGAGCCGACATTGGCGGCGACCGCCGCCTTGGGGCGAATGTCCTCCCA
This sequence comes from Mesorhizobium sp. Root102, assembly GCF_001425625.1. Lineage (GTDB taxonomy): Bacteria > Pseudomonadota > Alphaproteobacteria > Rhizobiales > Rhizobiaceae > Mesorhizobium. The sequence goes on from NZ_LMCP01000020.1 coordinate 92,333, forward strand.
GCTTTCCTTGTCGACGCGAACCTGGACGCCTGTAGCCTCGGTGAACCGCTTGGTATTGGCCAGCCATTGGTCCTCATCGCCCTGCACGAACGGCGACCAACGCAGCAGCCGCAGCTTTGCGCCTTCCTCGGGCTTATATGTCAATCCCTGTTGGGCGAAGGCGGGAGAGCCGACGAACCGGCTTCCCAAGACACCCGCCGCGGCGCCAGCGGTGGTGCGGATCACGTCACGTCTGGTGAATTTCATGCTCGTTTCCTCCTGTTTATTGTCCTTGCCGTGAAGTCCTACTGCTCGGTGCGTGTTTCGAATCGCTGTCCGGTTTCGCCGTGGAAGAGATGGATGAGGCCGGGATCGGCCGTAAGCCGGATGGTTTCGCCCGGCGTGAAGGAATGGCGTTCCCGGAAATTCGCGACGATCTCTTCGCCGCTGGCTGTCCGGCCGATGAGCTGCACTTCGGACCCTGTTGGCTCGACCACTGCGACGGTGACCGGAATGCCCTGGTGGTCGGACAGCCGCAAATGCTCCGGCCGTATTCCCAGCACCACCGGCTCGCCATTGCCGATGGAAAGTGCCGAGGCCAGCGGGATTGAAATCCCCCCGGAGCCTCGAAAGGACGGCGAGCCGTCGGTGGCGATTTCGCCCCTGAGCAAATTCATGGCCGGCGAGCCGATAAAGCTGGCGACAAAAAGATTGTTCGGCCGGTCATAGAGTTCCAGTGGCGGGCCGATCTGCTCGACGATGCCGTCGTGCATGACGACGATCTTGTCGGCCATGGTCATGGCTTCGATCTGGTCGTGAGTGACATAGACTGTCGTGGTCTTCAGGCGCTGGTGCAATTCCTTGATCTCGGCACGCATCTGCACTCGGAGCTTGGCGTCGAGATTGGATAGCGGCTCGTCGAAGAGGAAGACAGCCGGATCGCGCACGATCGCTCGACCCATGGCGACGCGCTGGCGCTGGCCGCCGGAAAGCTGCCGCGGATAGCGCGACAGCAGCGGCACTAGTCCAAGGATTTCGGCCGCGCGCTGAACGCCGGCATCGCTTTCGGCTTTCGAAACACCCTTGAGCATGAGCGAGAATGCCATGTTCTCGGCGACGGTCATGTGCGGGTAGAGCGCGTAGTTCTGGAAGACCATGGCGACGTCGCGTTCTTTTGGCGCCACGTTGTTGACGACCCGCTCGCCAATCGCAATCTGGCCGCGCGAAATCTTTTCCAGGCCGGCGATCATCCTGAGAAGGGTCGACTTTCCGCAGCCCGACGGCCCGACCAGAGTGACGAACTCGCCGTCTTTTATATCCACGCTGACGCCGTGGAGAATCTCGACGGTCCCGAACGACTTGTAGACATCGCCAATCGCGACAGACGCCATCGATTTCCTCCCGACAGATTCCTGCGACGTCGTCGAAGGGAACCGCTTTCTATCTGGCCCGCGACAGCTCCCAAGCTCCTCCCTGGTCACGCGCGATGATGAAACGGTAGCGCTACCAGACCTGCCTGTAAAGGCAAACGCCTGCCGAAAGTAGCATCATGAATCAAGCAGGTGAACCAGAGTGCGATGCGGTGACGGCCACCGATGGCAAGCAAGAGTTCATTGTCCGGGAGAGAGGCCATCGATCCCAATCGTCATCCAACAGCAGGCGGGAACGTTCGATTGTCGGGCAGCGTTCGCTGAAATGCTCAAGACGCTGCCGCGAGGTGACCCTGTTGTCGTCCGAGAGGTCGAAGCTGGCCCGGGTGAGGGTGGCGCCCATCACATAGTTCCAGAGCGACCATATCGCGACGTTCAGATCTGCCTCCCTCGCTAGCGGTGCCGGGCATTCAGCAAAGCGGAAGCGACATTCCTACTTTGCAAAAGTGGGACATTTTAACTTTGGGCCACATCAGAAAGTCGCATAAGATAGATTATGGAACTTACGCATTAGCCAAGAACTGGAAATTGCCGCTGATTTTCATAGGCTTGAGCCAATTGTCGCGTATTGCCTTGAGCGGATAGCCAACGCTAGGCTGTCGAAATGAAGATGGCAAACAGCGACATCGAAGCGGCCGTCGACGTGTTCGTGCATGGCTACAGCGCCGACAGAAGCCGAACCTTTCCTTACGAGGCCAGCCGCGTCGGACCGTTGTGGCTGATGCGCGACGCCGAGCGCAAGAATCCTCGCGACTACCGCGGCGAGGAATGGGTCGTCCATGACGTCGCCGCTCCAGAGGCCGATGCCATCGTGCGGCAACATGCACGGTCGGGCTTTGCCATTTCCGTTGTGATCGCGAACGAGGATCCGGACGGGCCGACACGAGCCGCCTACAAAGCTCTCGGCTATCGGCTGCTTCGGACCGAAGGCTTTTTCGTCCACCGATTGCGCCAGATTCCGAGTCCGCCGGCGGTTGCTTCGGTCGAACGCGTGCAGACAGCCGAACGGGCGGCGCAGTTGGGAAAGATCATCCGCAGGCTGCCGATCGCGGACGATTTGCTCGGCGATAGTGCGCCGTTCCGCCAGTATGTGGCAGTCGATGGCGCCGATATCGTTGGGCGCGTGCGCAGCTTGGATGCCGTGGGAGCCACGTGGTGTTCGAGCATGTATGTCGAGCCTTCGCACCGGCGTCGCGGCATTGGCCAGGCTTTGATGTCGAAAATGTTGCACGACGATCGGGCGCGTGGGTCGAGGTACTCGGTGCTGGCTGCAACCCACGCCGGGGCGCTGCTTTATCCCCGGATGGGCTACGAGCGGATCGGAACGCTGCTAATATTTGCACCAAGGAGTCGAAAGCCCTCATGAAGGTCTATTCGCATCACACTGAATCATAAGGGATTTCGATCACCATTCCATCATAGGCCGGTTCGACGTTGGCTGGTGTCTCGGCCATCACCGTGGCGTAGTCGAGCGGCACGTGCATATGCGTCAGCACGGCGTGTGTTGGCGCCAATCGCTCGATCCAGTCCAACGCTTGCCCAAGTGACAGGTGACTTGGATGCATCCGGTACTGCAGCGCGTCGATGATCAACACGTCGAGGCCGCGCAGCCGTTCGACGGTGGCCTCCGGAAAGCCACTGATGTCAGGGCAATAGGCTAGCGCGCCGATGCGAAAGCCGAGCGATATGATATCGCCATGGATTTGCGGCAACGGCTCGAGGGTGAGGGCACCCCCCTCTCCTTCGATGACCACCGGCCTGGCGTGGTCGATGAGATGCGGCCGGACGATCGGCGGATAGGAACTGCCTTGCGGCGTCTCGAAACAATATCCGAACGCCTCCCGCAGCCGAAGCATTGTCGCGGTGTCGGCGTGGATGTCGATCAGCTGGCGCTGATCCTGAACGAAACCGCGCAGGTCGTCGATGCCGTGGATATGGTCGGCATGAGGGTGCGTATAGACGACCGCATCGATGCGTTTGACGCAGGCCATCAGCATTTGCTGCCGAAAATCCGGTCCTGTGTCGATGACGACAATCGTGCGGATGCCGTTCGCCGCGATCCGCTCGACCAGGACAGCGGTGCGCATGCGCCGGTTCTTCGGGTTGTGCGGGTCGCAATTGCCCCAGTCGCCAGTGATGCGCGGCGTGCCTGGCGACGAGCCGCAGCCGAGAATGGTGAGGCGCAGGCGGTCAGGCATCGTTCAGGCACTTTGCTCGGGCCAAACACTTTGCTCGGGAGGTCGCGGCATCTTGCCGAACAGGCGGAAGAAATTGTTCGTCGTCAGATCAGCGATTTCAGCCTCGCCGACACCGATTGTTTCGGCCAGCACCCTGGCGGTATGGGCGACATAGGCCGGTTCGTTGCGCTTGCCGCGAAATGGCACGGGCGCCAGGTAGGGCGCGTCGGTTTCGACCAGCAGGCGGTCGTGCGGCACATCGGCGGCAATGGCGCGCAACTCTGCCGAATTCTTGAAGGTGAGAATGCCTGAGAACGACACGTAGCCGCCGAGAGCGACGCCCACCTCGGCAAGTCGGCGCCCGGAGGAAAAGCAATGCAGGATGAAGGGGAAGGCGCCCTTCCCTGTTTCGTCCTCGAGAATATTAGCCATATCGGCATCGGCATCGCGTGAATGGATGACCAGGGGCAGCCCCGTTTCGCGTGCGGCGGCGATGTGATTGCGAAACGCTTGCGCCTGTGCATCGCGTGGCGCCTTGTCGTAGAAATAGTCGAGACCGGCCTCGCCGATCGCCACCACCTTCGGGTGGGCAGCCAGCCGCACCAGATCGGCTGACGTTACGTCCAGCTCTTCCGCGGCATTGTGCGGATGGGTGCCGACCGAACAGTATACCTCATCGAAAGTATCTGCGATTTCAAGGATTTGCTGAAATCGCTTCACTCGAGTTGAGATCGTCACCATGCGAGCGACACCGGCCGCCTTGGCGCGGGCGACGATAGCCGCCCTCTCCTCGGCGAAATCTGGAAAATCCAGATGGCAGTGGCTGTCGACGAGCATCAGACGTTCGCGTCCGGCTGTTCGACGTAACGCGGAAACACCCCTTCCGGCACGGGCAACGCAGTGCCTGGCACCAGCGCATGGTCGGCGTGGACATGCGCGAAATCGCGCCTATCCGCCGGGACCGCCAGCAGATCGAGCAGTTTGTTGGCCGAGCCCGGGACGAAGGGCTGACACAGCACCGCCACGCGACGCACGACCTCGGCGGTCGTCCACAGCACGGTTTCCATGCGCGCCGGATTGGTCTTCTTCAGCGCCCATGGTGCCTCGCCGGCGAAGTATCGGTCGGCTTCCGCCACCACCCCGAAGATCGACGCGAGCGCCAGATGGATAGCCTGCTCGGCCATCGCCTTGCGCGCGGTGTCGAGCGCGGCGACGGCCTGGTCCAGGATCGCGCTGTCGGCATCCGTCAGCTCGCCGCGTTGCGGCACCACGCCGCCGCAGTTCTTGGCGATCATCGACAGCGATCGCTGCGCCAGATTGCCGAGACCATTGGCAAGGTCGGCATTGGTACGGTTGACGATCGCCTCATGGCTGTAGCTGCCATCGTTGCCGAACGGCACCTCGCGCAGGAAGAAATAGCGCACCTGGTCGAGACCGTAGTGCTCGACCATGGCGAATGGATCGACGACGTTGCCAACCGATTTCGACATTTTCTCGCCGCGGTTGAACAGGAAGCCATGCGCGAAAACGCGCTTTGGCAACTCGATACCGGCCGACATCAGAAAGGCCGGCCAATAGACCGCATGGAAGCGGACAATGTCCTTGCCGATGATGTGCGTGGCCGGCCAATAGCGCCACTGCTCGGCCTTTGTGTCGGGATAGCCGGCGGCGGTGATGTAATTGGTCAAGGCGTCGACCCAGACATACATCACATGCTTGTCGTCGCCTGGCACCGGCACGCCCCATTTGAAGGTCGTACGCGAGATCGACAGATCCTTCAGCCCGGACTTGACGAAGCTCAGCACCTCGTTGCGGCGCTCAGTCGGACCGACAAAGTCGGGCTGGCTCTCATAAAGTGCCAGCAATTTGTCCTGATAGGCGGAAAGCCGGAAGAAGTAGCTTTCTTCCTCGTTCCATTCGACGGGCGAGCCAAGCGGTTCGCGACGCACGCCGTCGTCGCCGACGGTCGTCTCACCTTCGTCGAAATAGGCTTCCTGGCGAACCGAGTACCAGCCGCTATAGCGGTCGAGATAGATGTCGCCATTGGCGGCCATCGCCTTCCAGATCGCCTGGCAGGATTCATAGTGGCGCGGCTCCGTCGTGCGAATGTACTCGTCATTCGAGCCGCCCATCGCCTCGGTCATGGCACGGAAAATCGCCGAATTGCGGTCGGCCAGCGCCAGAGGCGTTATGCCTTCCTTCTCGGCCGTCTGCTGCATCTTGAGGCCATGTTCGTCCGTGCCGGTCAGGAAGAACACGTCCTTGCCGTCCAGACGCTGGAAGCGAGCCAACGCGTCGGTTGCAATGACCGTATAGGCGTGACCGATATGCGGCTTGCCGTTCGGATAGAAGATCGGGGTGGTGATGTAGAATGTGTCGCGTGACATGAATGGACCGTCATGAATGTCTGAATGGAAAGGCGTGGCGGTGGATATCGCATCGGAACGGCGATTGCCATCCCGTGGCCAATGCATGCCGCCCAAAAGTGGCCCCGGTTTTGAGGGCAACGGCATGCATCGAAAAGGCCGTCACATTCGCATTGCAGAGTTCAGGCGCTCGATCATGGTCAAAGCGTGCTGCTTCTTGTCGAGATTGTAGGTATCGGTCTCAGATATAGCGTCCAGTGCCTCATGCCAAGTGTCCGACAGCGTTTTGGCCCGAGCGAGATCGCCCGCCAGCGCTGCCTGGCTTGCCGCGTCCGACAACAGGTCCAGTGCCCGGCGGTTGAAGATATCGAACTGGATCGCCTGGTCGCGGCCGGCCACGGCTTCGGCAAGACGAAACGCGCCGCCGACATCGCTCTTTCTTCCCGCCACCAGGGCGTCGAGCGTCGAGGCGATCTCCAGCCCGCCATACTGCGTCAACAGGATCGCGTTGCGGGCGCTGCCTCCTGCCCGCTCGGCCAGTGCCGCGCGCGCCGCTGGGTCGTCCGGCGGCGGCGGTCCCGCCGTTTCCAGCACCGCCATCAGCTCTTCGGCGTCGAGCGGCGTCAATCGCACCACCTGGCAGCGCGACCGGATCGTCGGCAGCAGACTGCCCGGTGCATGGACGATCAGGATGAACAAGGTTCGTGCCGGCGGCTCTTCAAGATTCTTCAGCAAGGCATTGGCGGCATTGGCGTTCATGTCGTCGGCCGGGTCGACGATGACGACCCGGTAGCTGCCATCATGCGAGGTCAGCGACAGGAAGCGGTTGACCTTGCGAATTTCATCGACAGTGACGACCGTCTTGAAGCTCTTGGTCTTGTCGTTCAGCGGCCGGGTCAGATGCAGCACGCCGGGATGCGCCCCGGTGGCGATCTGGCGAAACAGCGACGAAGCCGGATCGGGAGTGGCAAGGCTTTCCGGCGCCTGCGCGAAATCCGGATGCTTCAGGAGATGGTGAGCAAGATGGAAGGCCAGCGTCGCCTTGCCGATGCCGACCGGTCCGGAGAAGATCAGCGCATGCGGCAGCTTTCCCGCGCGGTAGGCGGCGGTGAGCATGGCCGCGGCTTGGCTGTGCCCGACCAGACGCGGCGTTTCGGATGGCTCGGGCACGCCGTCCAGCGTGTCGTGCTGTTCGGGTGCGATGCGCTCAAAAATCATGCCGGTGTCGCCTGCCTGTCGCGAGCCGGCGTTCTCGCTTCCAGCGCCGCGAAGACGGCGGCGGTAACGACATTTTCGACCACGTCGGGATCGGCGGCCGCATCGACCACGATACAGCGTTCCGGCTCGGCCGCGGCGATCGCCAGGAACGCCTCGCGGCGGGCCTCGTGGATCGCCAGCGTCTCCTTTTCGAAGCGGTCGGCGACTGCCTCGGTACCGCGCCGCAGCGTTGCGCGCCTCAGGCCTTCCGCCGGATCGATGTCGAAGATCAGCGTCATGTCCGGCATCATGCCGTTGATGGCAACCTGCTCCAGCGTATCCATGAACACCGGATCGATCCCGCCGGTGACGCCCTGGTAGACGCGCGAGGAATCGAGGAAGCGGTCACAAAGCACGATGGAGCCGCGCTCGACCGCCGGCCGGATGACCTGTTCGACATGGTCGGACCGCGCGGCGGCGAAAAGCAGCGCTTCCATCTTCGGCCCGAACGGTTCGGCGGCGCCCGAAAGCAGCACGTGCCTGACCGCTTCGGCGCCCAGCGAGCCGCCCGGTTCGCGGGTAAGGAGGACGTCGTATTTCTTGGCGCGCATCTTCCTGGCCAGCCGCTCGATCTGCGTCGACTTGCCTGCTCCTTCGCCGCCTTCGAAGGTGATGAAAAATCCACGTGCCAACCGAGAGGCCTTCTTGTCCTTGCCTGAATGGGATTGTCGCGCTCTAGATAGTCCCCGTTCGACGAAACGTCCATGTCGTCGATTTTTTGCCTTTATGCACGTCGTTCCCCCAAAAACCGGGGCCACTTTTGAGCGACATGCATTAGCGCAGCCAGCCGACCGCCAGTTCCTTGACGGCATCGAGCGCACGCTGCGGCAGCGTGCCGACGCCGATCGATTCGGCGGCGAAAAGCGGCGTCTCCTGACTGAGCGTGTCGCCGATCCAGACGCGCAGCGCGCCCACCGGCTGCCCCTCCTCCACCGGTGCCGCGACCGGGCCGTTGTAAACAATCCTGGCCGTCAGCTTGTCGCGGTTGGTGATCGGCAGGAAGATGTCGATCGGACCCTTGGCCTTCAGCGTCACCCCGGACTTCGCACCGCCAAAAACCTGGGCCTCGCCGACCACTTCGTCCTTGGCGAAGATTTCGGTCTTCTCGAAGGAGCGGACGCCCCAGTCGAGCAGCTTTCGCGCCTCCTCGGCGCGCTCCTTGTCGTTCGCCAGCCCGCTCATCGCCGCGATCACCCGCGTGCCGTTGTGGCTGACCGAACCGACGATGCCGAAACCCGACACCTCACTCGCGCCGACCGCCAGGCCATCGGCGCCGATGTCCATCGCCAGCAGCGGATTGCGGTTCCTCTGCGAGATCTTGTTCCAGGTAAAATCCTTCTGACCGTAGTAGCGGTAAAGGTCCGGATAGTCGCGCCACAGGTGCACGGCGAGCAGTGCCAGTTCACGCACGGTCGTCTGCTGGCCATCCGCAGGCAGGCCGGTGGAATTGACGAAAGTCGATGTCTTGAGGCCGATCTGGCGGGCGCGTTCGGTCATCTGCGCGGCAAAATTGTCTTCGGATCCGGACATGCCTTCGGCGATGACGATGCAGCCGTCATTGGCCGCCTGCACGGTCACACCCTGGATCAGGTCATCGAGCCGGATCGAGGACTTGAGCTTGGCAAACATCGTCGATGTTCCCGAAGGCGCGCCACCCTTGCGCCAGGCGTTTTCACTGACCACGAACGTGTCGTCGAGCTTCAGGCGGCCGGACTTGATGGCGTTGAAAACCACTTCCATGGTCATCAGCTTGGCCATCGAGGCCGGCTGTATCGGCTTGTCGGCATCCTTCGAAAACAGCACCGTCCCGGTCTCTGCGTCGATCATGAAGACCTGCGCGGCCTTGGTCTCGAACAGCTGCGCACGGGCCGGAGCCTGGGAAAACAGCAGCAGGCCAAAAATCAGAAGCCCGGCGAGAGGCGGGAGCAAGCGCAATTGCATGATGTTCGACCCGTTGGCCGGCACGGCCGGCAAGCCCGCGAAAAGTATCAGGCTTTTTGCGCGGCGGATCAACCGCGCAGCGGAAATCCGACCCGGCTTATGGTCAGTTGCGCACAGCCAGCGCATCGGGCGCGCCATGCGACCATGCCGCCTGCAACAAATCATCCAGATTGCGGTGGCCATCGGGATAAAGATTGACCGAATACCAATCCTCGCCATCGAGTTCCGAGCGCTGGATCTCGATCTTGCCGTACGCGGCGAGTTGAGCGGCAACGCGCTTGGCATCCGCTGCATCCTCGAACGAACCGGCAGCGACGTAGTCGGTGGACGGACCGGCCGACGGCGGCTGGCGCTTCCACGATTGAAGCACGTCGGCCGGCGACATGCCGTCGCCACCCAGCGCGGCGAAAGCATTGGAGGCGCGTTCCACCCGCTCGTCCGCATAGGACAGCGAGGCCACGGCAAACGGCGATTGCGGCGGCAGGCTGATTTCCGGGCGTTCCGGCACGATCGGGCCGAAATCGGGCAGCGCCAGATCGCCGTAGGCCGGCGTTTGCGCCGACATGACCGGCTGGACGGCGCCGGAATCAGTCAACTGACCCGGAAACGGCACGGCGGCAGTGCCTGCAGGCAGGCTTGGCGACGGCCCGTTCATGGCGACCATGACGCCGGTCGGCAGTCCGTCCGACGGATCCGGCGCCCTGTTGCCGGGGTGGTAGGAGGCCATCAGATACTGGTCGTCATCGCCGTCGAGCGGTGCACGGCCGACATATTCGACCTTCACTTGAGCGGTGCCAATGTTGGCATAATCAAGCATTTGCGCGGCGCGCTCCGACACATCGATAATGCGGCCTTCGTGATACGGGCCGCGATCATTGACGCGAACGATGACCGAACTGCCGGTTTTGAGATTGGTGACGCGGGCATAGCTTGGCAGCGGCATGGTTGGGTGCGCCGCCGTCAGGTGGGTCATGTCATAGACTTCGCCGTTGGCGGTAAGCCGGCCGTGGAAGGCGTCACCATACCAGGAGGCCAGGCCGACCTTGGCGTAGCGCTTGTCCTCCTTCGGGTAATACCACTTGCCGCGGACCTGGTAGGGCTTGCCGAGCTGATCCCTTCCGCCGCCGCGTTGTATGCGCCCGTTCTGGGAGAACACACGCGGGCTTGCCTTCACGCCATATTCGGATTCGGCGAAGTATTCCTTGGAGCGGGTCTTCTTGTAGACCATCGCTTTCGGCTCAGGCTGCGACGCGCAGGCGGCCAGCAAGGCTGCCGAGGCGGCCAACAACGCGACTGTAGCAGCGCGACGAAGACGCGGGTGCGTCACAGCCTGCATTTTCCTGATGTCCCCTTCAGTCTCAACTCAACACGCCGCGTTCACCATCAGAGGAGCCAAAAACACTCACCCGACAAAATACCAACGACGTCTAGAACCCCGATCCTTTGTGCGCAGGAATTGTTTATCACGGTATTAATCGATTGTGGCCTTAACCGGGCAAGATTGTGACGCCCTCACCGTGCCGAGCACCCTGAAAAGTCGCCGCTTTTCGTTCCATCATGCGACGGTGATTTCCTGAACCTGCCACAGAGCGCGCCTGGCCTCGCCTGCTCCGGGTCATGGCTGCCGGTTGACGGAGATGGCGAATCTGGGGAAATCCTGGCGAGATGGTCATCATGGTTTCTCACCGGTAACCCCCTGCAAAAAGGAAAAGCCCGCTGCCGAGAGGTGGCGGGCCAATTCTGCAAATTTGCAGCTTTTTCTTCGGTAGGTGTCCGACTGCTCCCGCTCGGTGTCGGCATTAGTCTGGCCGAAAAAGGCCTGGAAGCCGAAGCCGCCATCAATTATAGCCAGTTCGAAAACCACGGACTGGTGTCATACCCTAAGCGCGGATTATAATGATCCAGGAAGTTTGCGCCCCCATTTGATGGTCGCGCAACAACGGTGCGTGTCGATTTACAACCCGGTTTCGGGGCCGGCTTGCTGCCAGCCTTCATATGAGCTGCAGAACACGAGGTTGCAGCCTGAGCGGTGGCCACCTTTTTCTTCTCTTTCGCTACAGCTGCTCCGGTGGCGGCCAATACCATTGCTATGCCTAAGACAACGAGTTTCATTGAATCGCCCTCACCGTGCACAATCCGAAATGATTGCGCCTAGCTAACGTGACGTCAACGACATTTTGTCCGCAACGACGGCGAATAGTGCCAGTAAAAAAAGCCCGCCACGGTAAGGCAGCGGGTCACCTAACCCAAGTTGGCGGATTTTCAGTGCCGGCCCGTGGGTGCGTCAAGGAACGCCTCGAAGGCCGCAGTCGCCTTGTCCGCAGGCGTTTCCGTAGAGTTGCAGCCCGTACCCTTCAAACCCTGCGCAGCTTCGATCACTGCCTTGCGGCTGTTGCCGTGTTTTAGGATCAACTCCTAAGTCAGGTCCGGAGACAAACCGTTCTCCGAGGCGAAATACCCGACCTGATGGTCGTGAATATCGTCCTGCCTGCGCTTGTCGCCGGCCATTTGAACCGTCGCTCTGCAGTCTGATGCTGCCGTCGGGAAATGGCCGGTGCAGGGGATGCTTGGGTGAAGCGGGCCGCACCGGCCATTGCGGGTCAGTGTTTTGGGATCCCCCCCGCATTGCCGAAGCTAAATGCATATTAGCAATAGCTCAACTAAGACTGAAGTCCCTAAGTCCCTCAACCGAACGTTGGCTTCCAGTCGCGATTGCGCGCCCGCTGTTGGCCTTCGTAGTAGGAACGAATGTGAAGAACATTGGCCGGCGGTCGCGTCCCGAAGCCTTGCAATCCGAGCAAGCGAATAGCCCGACCAGCTCTTGTTGCATGGAACCATGACCCGGCCCGAGACGGTCAATCAGCGCCTGGATGTCGAGCTTTGTCGACTTGCAGCACATGGCATGCCCGCAGTTGACATAGACGGTTTCCCTCACACATGAGTGGGCGCGCGTTCTCGGCAAGACATCCCTGCCCCGCATCCGATTCCATGACCTTCGGCACCCCACGCGACACAGATGCTTTCAGCCGGCGTTCACCCCAAGATTGCAAGCGAGCGTCTGGGCCATTCGCACATCGGGATAACGTTAGACATCTACTCCCACGTTATGCCCGGCATGCAGGCGGATGCAGCGGAGCAAGTTGACGTTGCGCTTCAGGCCGCTATAAGCGTCGAGCGTAAAGGCAAATAGTTGCAAAGTGCGTTGCAAGCGGCTTTTTCAAGTCCACTGCAAATAGACAAAAGCGCAATGATTGCAATTAGTTGGAGGAATGGCCGAGCGGTTTAAGGCACCGGTCTTGAAAACCGGCGTGGGTGCAAGCTCACCGTGGGTTCGAATCCCACTTCCTCCGCCACTCTTCCGAGCCAGAACCGCACTTTTCCGCCATTTGCGAGCTGCTCCTCGATCGCAACGCCGTCGACAACGAGGCCGAGGTTGCGGCCGTGCTCGGCGGTGAGGCTCGGCCGGCCATGCGGCTCGCCAAGTTGGTCGAAATTTTTGAGGAGTTGGAAAGCCAGAACCTGCTGGCCATGTCGCCGAACCAGATCAAGAAATGGCGCGACCCCAAGAAGCGGGCTCTCGCCAAAGCCCGGCACTAGTCACAGCTCGAATTGAACGGCGCCGTCAAACGTACTGCACGGGCGGTTCGTTTCTCCCACCCGTGCGAGTCAGGATGTGCCTATTTCTGACCGCCCAAGGTATTCACATTGGCGCAGAATCCGGTGTGAGGCTGCTGGACTTGCCGTTTGCAGGACGACTTCACCGCCTCCTGTTTTTCGACCGGGATGGCGAAGGAGACCACCTTGAATTACTCCATAGGCTTCAGAGTCGTCATTGAGGAATCGGTGAAAAACGGTTCCATCGTGTCCGGCTCATCCAGTGCACCAGCCCATACCGGGCCAGGAATCGCCGACAGTAAAAGTATCGCTCCAATACACACCCTCTTCAATTTCGTATTTCCTATAGCCATGTTCTTTTTCGACATCGGTGATTGCCTATCTTTCAGATTGGAACACAGGTGCGTATCTGGACTTACCAATCCTTGCTACGGAAGCCCGATCAGACGGTCGCGAGGAGCAATTTAGTGTGCATCTCCTCAAGCAATCCCAGGATGGGACTGTAACTTGAATGCGTTAGGCACGCTTCTCCGCCGATGGTTGCCACACCTACAGACTGCATATCTTCGAAATCAGGCAGAATACATGGTCCCCACACACGCTGCAGCCTCAGCGGGCCATACTGTATGGGGAAAGGAAGGACTCCAAGATTGGTCAGCACGGCCTCATGGGCAAACGCAACGGACGCGAAGCCTGCCGCCCCTGCCACGTCCGGCCCGCTGCTGATGAAATCCCGCACAGCGGACAAGGCCGCATGGAGACCCGATCGTGTCTTGGCAGGGGCAATCTCAGCGCCCATGCGACGGGCTAAGTCCCAGAACGCGTCCGTTTCCAATCCGAAGCTGCTTGAGGCTGAGCCGAGATAGTTTCCGCAGTGTTCTCCGGCATTGAGGACCGGCCGCATATTGACCGGCGACCAGACCCGGATTGGGATGGTGCTCCAGGCGGTGGACAACTTGCGTGCTGCGAAGGTCAATGCAGTCGCCAAAGCACAATGGACCGTAGTGGATTCGGCCCTGGCCCGGGCGCGTAACTGCGCGGTCAGCTGCTGCGGTAGAGAAAGGCTGCTTACGAAAGGATTGGAGCCATCCCGAAGATGATAGCCCTTGGGCACGGGAGGAAGAGCGTCAGCCGCTGGAGCATACTGGGTGGGTATCGGCTCCGGTGGACCCGCATCGAAAAGTTCGTCCTCGGATGGGGTCTGTGGCAAGGTTGGGGGAGGATTCCCCGCCAACGTGGAAAGGATATCTCGTATTGCGTACGCCAGCGAAAAGCCGTCTGCGATCGAATGGTGGGCCGCGAGAGTGATCGCCGCCGCGCCGTCAGCATGTATCAGGACGGCTCTGATGAGAGGCGAATCCTTTTCGGAGAATGGGGCTCCGAGTTCGGCGGCGACCTCAGCCTGCCAGCTGCGGCCAGGATCGCCCTCAACGATCCTCAACGGGATCCTGGCATTCTTGCGTTGCCGAAAAAACGGACCCTCTTCTGCAGCTTCGATCGCCGCAGACATCAAGGCGTTACGGCGTTGCAGGGCATCGAGAGCGGTTCTCCATGCCGCCACGTCGGTCTTGCCGACAACGTGACCGGTCATGGTGAAGTGCAGCGGGCGGTGCTTGTCGATCAGCCAGAATAAGTGCTCAAGCGCGCCGAGTTTCCGATCGGTGTGGACGTGGCCATGCTGCATCACGCTCCCCATATGTCCCTCCCTGTCTCCCGATTTGGCCATTTGATGCTCGGCGACTGATCAATCCCACGGACCAGCCCAAGGTCAATCTGCACGGGCGTGCGCGCTGCGGGTTCAGTCGTTGTGGGTAAGGTCTCAGAAAGCGGAACGTCCTGCAACGCGGTGCCGGCACAATCCGGTCGCGGCATCGGTTGGTGGAAGAACTCTGGGAGGCGCGTAAAGCGATCCCCAAGCGCCCAGCCAACTCACAGTCTGATTTCCGGTTGGTGTCACGGGTCACGGTCGCCGTCATACCGGAGATCAAGGGAATGCCGTTGGGCACTTTATCGATGGCTACACGGATAGGAATGCGTAGGACCAGTCCGGTCTTGAAGGGCTGCATGTTCGAAAGGCTCCTGATCGCTTGCGGCGACCCCGCAACGATTGATTGGGGAATGATTCGTGGTCGCGGCACTCGGCTAGAACAGCCAGGCTGACAACAAGCTGACAGTGAAAATTTGGATGGGCGGCCCATCTGCGGCGCGGATGCAGTTGTCAGCCATTTGTCAGGTTGGATTGGTTATGCCGCACCAATGGCGGTCACAGGCCGTCGGACAGGACCGATGGAAATCCCACCCACAGGCGCGACATCCTCGCGCAACCTTCCGAATGGAGCCATCATGTATCGCACTCTCGTTCTCGCCGCTCTCGCCGGCATGATCGCAGGACCGGCGCTCGC
>NZ_LMCP01000021.1 GCF_001425625.1 Mesorhizobium sp. Root102
CTCGGCCCAGCCGTCATCTACAAGCGATTCGTGAGTCATCGCAGTGTAGAATCACAACCGATTCCCCACTGCAACACCTATCTTAGCGCATATGCCCTCAAGGGGGAGGGAGGGCGCTCATCTTCGCAGCAATGTCGCGCAACAGAGCCTCATCCGTTGCCGACCGCGTCTTCCTTGACGCCACGAGACAGGCCTGCGAGCGCAGGACGAGGCCATCGCCCAGCACCTTGAGATGATTGGCGCGCAGCGTTGAGCCTGATGTGGTGATGTCGACGATGACATCGGCCAGTCCCGCCGCCGGCGCCCCTTCGGTGGCGCCCAAGCTCTCGACGATACGGTAGACCTGGATGCCGTGCTTCTGGGAGAAGAATTGCTGGGTCAGCCGCCAGTATTTGGTGGCAATGCGCAGTCGCCTGCCATGGCGCTGGCGGAAATCGGCGGCGACGTCGTCGAGGTCGGCCATGGTGTCGACATCGAGCCACATGTCGGGCACGGCCACCACGACATCGGCATTGCCGAAGCCGAGACGGGCGACGATTTCGGCGCGGGTCTCCCAGTCGGCGAGGTTTTCGCGCACCAGATCCTCGCCGGTGATACCGAGATCGACCGCACCCTGGCCGATCTCGCCGGCAATCTCGGAAGCCGACAGGAACGCCACTTCGACATTGTCCAGGCCCTCGACGCGGGCGTGGTACTTGCGCTCGTCGCCGGGCAGGCTGACGGCGAGCCCTGCCTTGGCCAGCACGTCCAGCGCCTGTTCCTTGAGCCGGCCTTTCGACGGAACTGCCAGCGTGATCATGGCCCCGTCTCCCGCAACGCCTCGATGCGGTCGAGCCAGACGGAAAAGCCGACGCCGGGGATCGGCGTCTTCGCGCCGAGCAAGGTCAGCAGCCGGTCATAGCGGCCGCCACCGGCCAACGGTCGGTCGCCATTGTCAGCCGCGATTTCGAAAACCAGGCCGGTGTAGTAATCGAGCGGACGGCCGAAAGCGGCGTCGTAACGGATTTTTCCAGCCGGCAGGCCATGCGTCTCGATCGCCCTGGCGCGGGCAGCGAATTTCTCCAGCGCGGTATCAAGCGAAAGCCCGGCATCGCTGGCGAAGGAATCCAGCGCCTGGGCCGCGCCATCGAGTGGCACGTCGATCGCCAGAAAACCCTTCAACGCCGCGAAGGCCTCGTTCGACAGCCGCACACTGCGCAATTCGGCTTTCTCGATCAGCCGTCGGGCGATGTCGGACGGCGCGCGTCCGGCGGAGGCCGAAAGGCCCGCCTCTTCCATGCCACTGGTGATGTGCGCGGAAAGACCGTCTAGGTCACCGTCGAGGACAAGGGCAGCGACCGGTCCGGAGAGCTGGCTGTTGCGCGGCGGATTAGCGAGATCGGCGAGTGCCGCCTCAAGCATCGGCACCGAGCCGAAAGCGCGGGCAAGGCGCATGCGCCAGCCGCGCGGCAGGCCAAGGGCGGCCAGCACAGCCTCGAAAATCGTCTGGTCGCCAAGCGTGACCGCTAGCGCCTGGCCAGGCAGCACCAGCGACAGCAGCGCGTGGGCGTCGGCCAGCGAGCGGGCATCGGCCTCGGCGGTGTCGCGGTCGCCGAGATCCTCGATGCCGGCCTGGAAGAATTCGTTGCCGCCTTCGCGGCGCTGGCGAAACACCTCGCCGAGATAGGAATAGCGGCGGGGCGTGCCGGCCTGCGAACTTATGTGATCAAGGCAGACCGGAATGGTGAATTCCGGCCGCAGACACAGCGTCTGCCCGGTCTCGCTTTCGGTAAGGAAAATCCGGCGGCGCAAATCCTCGCCGGCCATGTCGAGAAAGGGGTCCGCAGGCTGCAGCACTGCGACCTCGACCGCATGCGTGTTGCGGGTAGCGAAGAGGTTTATGATGTCGGCTGATATGGCGGGGTAGCGGGAGGTCAATTTGGCCTCCGTATCGAACGACCCACTGGTTTGAGATCAGCGGGTCGACTTAAGGTCGGCGCTCTACGGCGCCCCCCTCTGTCCTGCCGGACATCTCCCCCACGAGGGGGGAGATTGGATGTCGCGACGGATTTCGCCAATCGCCTACGTTGCAAGAAAAGCGAGGCGGATGAAACGGCCAATCTCCCCCCTCGTGGGGGAGATGTCCGGCAGGACAGAGGGGGGCGCGACAGAACCCGGCCTCTACTTGCCACGCGCCCTCTCCTCAGCCTGCGCCGCCAGGATCTTCTTCACTTCCACGACCAGTTCGCCCTCCGCCACCGTCACCTGTGCCGGGCGCGCGGCGCGCCATTCGGCGTTGTCCGTGATCTCTGCTGACATGCGCGCGCCTTCGATCAGGTCCTTGATCTGCAGCTCGCCCTTGGCGCGCTCGTCACCGCCCTGGATGATCGCGACTGGGCAGCCGCGCCGGTCGGCATATTTGAGCTGCGCCTTCATGCCGGCGCCGCCGAGATACATTTCCGAGCGGATGCCGGCGGCGCGCAGCTCGCTCACCATCTTCTGGTAGCGGCCGAGGCTGTCGATGTCCCTGTCCATCACCAGCACGACGACTGGCGCGATCACGTCGGCGTTGTCGAGCTTGCCGAGGTTCTTCAGCGCGGTCATCAACCTGGAGACGCCAATTGAAAAACCGGTCGCCGGCACCGGCTCGCCGCGAAAGCGCGAAACCAAGCCATCATAGCGACCGCCTCCGCCAACCGAACCGAAGCGCACGATCTGACCATCCTCATTGGGAATTTCGGCCAGCAGCTCGGCCTCCAACACAGGGCCGGTGTAATATTCGAGACCACGCACGACCGAGCGGTCCATGGCAATACGGTCTTCGGCATATCCGGCCGCCCGAACCAGGGCCTCGATCGTCGCGAGTTCGCTCACGCCTTCCTGGTAGATCGCGTTCGAACTGACCATGGAATCCTGGCCGGCCTGTATAGTCTTCGCCGTCGCGAGAAGAACCGCCTCGGCCTGCCCATTGTTCAATCGGGCGCCCTTGGCGAAGTCGCCCTCGCCTTCCTGGCCGCCATCCCAGCGCCCCGGTCCAAGCAGAAGTCTCACACCTTCCAACCCGAGCTTGTCCAGCTTGTCGATCGCCCGCAGAACAGTCAGCCGGCGGCCGGCATTCTCTTCGCCGCCAAGGCCGATCGCTTCCAGGACGCCATCCAGCACCTTGCGGTTGTTGACGCGGATGACGTAGTCGCCGCGCTTGATGCCGAGCGCTTCCATGACGTCGGCCATCATCATGGCCATCTCGGCGTCGGCGGCCACGCCCGGCGTGCCGATCGTATCGGCGTCGAACTGCATGAACTGGCGGTAGCGGCCCGGGCCCGGCTTCTCGTTGCGGAACACCCAGCCGGAGCGATAGCTGCGGTAAGGCTTGGGCAGCCGCTCATAATTCTCGGCGACAAAGCGCGCCGTCGGCGCGGTCAGGTCGTAGCGAAGCGACAGCCACTGGTCATCATCATCCTGGAAAGAGAACACGCCTTCGTTCGGCCGGTCCTGGTCGGGCAGGAATTTTCCAAGCGCCTCCGTGTATTCGATCAGCGGCTGGTCGGCCGGTTCGAAGCCGTAGAGCTCATAGACCGAGCGGATCGTCGCCATCATCTTCTCGACGGCGCGGATGTCTTCGGCGCTGCGGTCGGCAAAACCGCGCGGCAGTCGCGCTTTCGTCTTTTCCGATTTGTCGGCCATGAGCTGGAGTCTTTTTTGTTGGATAAATGCGGACTTGTTTCGAGTGCGCGTGTCCTAGCCGAAGCGGCTTTGTGCGGCAAGGCCGCCGAGGTGCACCCATCTCCACTCTCTCGGCAAGATGGGCGCGGGCGCTCGCCTTCGTTTCGGTCGCCTCTGAAACAAACCGCACCGAAACGAAACAATCCCGCCATGAGCGCGGCATCGTGCCGACACAATCGCAAGACATAACCGCGCCGAAATGAGGGGGTCGCGGCCATGACCAGCACTGCAAGATTCCATGTCATCGACAGCGATGCCGGCGAATTGCCCGCACGCTTGCGCCCGGCCGACATCCATGCCCCGAAAATGGTCAGCCATGCTGCCGGCCCGTTCGAAGTGCCTGCCGACACCGGCAAGGGTCCATCCATGCGCGACGCGTTGATGACCGGCCTGCTGGTGATCTATCCGACCGTGGCCACGGTGGTGGCGATCGTCGCCGGGCTGATGCTGGCCAGCGCCAACGGCACCTGAAATTACCCGCTTCGCCGGAAGCAGGGAGGCTACTTCGGCCTTTTGAAGGCTTTCCGCTCCTTCTCGACCTCTTTGCGGCAGACGCAGCCCTCGAGGTGGTCGTTGACCAGACCCATCGCCTGCATGAAGGCGTAGACCGTAGTCGGCCCCACGAAGCTCCAGCCGCGCTTCTTCAACTCCTTCGACATCCGCACAGAGACCGCCGTGGTCGGGTTGGCGCGCAGATGGGCGAGATCGACGATCATCGGCCGCTCGTCCTTGCCGGGTTCGAACTTCCAGAACCAGGCGGCCAGCGAGCCGAATTCATCGGCCATCTCGCGGGCGCGCTTGGCGTTGTTGATGGTCGAGACGATCTTGCCGCGATGGCGGATGATGCCGGCATTGCCGAGCAGGCGATCGACATCCTTGTCGGTGAAGGCGGCGACCTTGTCGAATTCGAAATTGGCGAAGGCCTCGCGAAAATTCTCCCGTTTGCGCAGGATGGTCAGCCACGACAGGCCCGACTGAAAACCTTCGAGGCAGATCTTTTCGAACAGCCTGCGGTCGTCCGCCACAGGCCGGCCCCATTCATGATCGTGATAGTGCAGATAGTCGGGCAGATTGCCGTGCCAGAAGCAGCGCGCGACACCGTCGGGACCGGCGAGCAGGCCGGTGTTTTCCTTGTCCATAAGCCAAAATCCGTTCGTTAATGCGCTTTTGCGCTGCATTTACTGCGGCTTTACCAGATTCCTGAACCCGGCGGTAACCACACCAAAAGGTTTACTGACACTTGCGCATTTTACGCATTCCGATTCATGTTTCGGTTGCTGCTTCCACGCCAATGATCGCCGAACCGGGAGGACGTTTCCACCCGTTTTGTGTTCGACGATCAAGGTGCGTTCCGATGAAGACCGTTCTGTTTCCCGTGCTCGGCGCGGTGGCTGTGTTTGCCGCCGGCGTCATGCCGTCCACCGCCGGCGACCGCTATGCCGACAGGCCACCGGTGATGGTGAGTCCCGACCTTTCCGCCCCCTGGGTGCTGCAACTTGGCCATGCGCCCGGCATCGTGCGGCAGAACCGCCAAGTGGTGCAGCAGCAGCGCCTGCGTCCGGCGCGGCCCGACCGGGTGCAGACGGCTGCGGTGCAGCCACCGGCCAAGCGCATGGTCATGCGTCCGCAGATCAATCCGATCTACCTGCCGCAGGAAGTCGCCTATGACGGCGCGCAGAAGCCGGGCACGATCGTCATCGATACCACGCAGAATTTCCTCTATCTGGTCGAGAAGAACGGCAAGGCGCGACGCTATGGCGTCGGCACTGGCAAACCTGGCTTCGAATGGTCGGGCACGCACAAGATCACCAACAAGCGCGAGTGGCCGGACTGGCGTCCACCGGCGGAAATGATCAAACGCGAAGCCGCCAAGGGCCGCTATTTGCCGACCTATCTGGCCGGCGGCATGGAGAACCCGCTCGGTGCCCGTGCGCTCTATCTCGGCACGACCGAGTACCGCATCCACGGCACCAACCAACCGTGGACGATCGGCGGCGCGGTGTCATCGGGTTGCATCCGCATGCGCAATGAGGACGTTGTCGACCTCTATGAGCGGGTCAATGTCGGAACCACGGTCGAGGTGATATAATAGTTCTTGCGAATCACTTGGCCGGCAAAGCAGTCCGCTTTTCGAGGCCAGTCTGAGATAACGGGGGACGGGCCGTATGGGGATGCGGCCAGTCAGGAAGGGCAGCACGGGAAACCGCGCTGCCCTTTCCGTTTTGATCGGAGCCTGACGGTTAGCGACACAATGCCAGAGAGACACGTCGCGCAAGAGGCATGACGGTTCGCTTTCATGCTGCCCTTGCCGATGTTCTTTTGCTATGTCGGCGGCAACGTTCCATTAAAGAGTCCACCATGTCCCTGTCCGAAGACAGCCGCTATCTCAAGGGCGGCCCGGTTGCCCAGCGCATCATCGCCGCTGTGCGCGAAGATGCCGCGATTGCCAAAGCCGAGGGTTTTCCGCCCAAGCTGCTCTCGATCACCGTCGGCGACACCAATGCGGTGGATGTCTATGTGCGCAACCAGCGCTCCAAGGCGCAGCTGGCCGGCATTGATTTCGAGGAACGGCGCTTTCCCGCCACCGTCACCTCAGGCGAACTGGAAGCGGCGATCCACGGCCTGAACGCCGATCCGCGCGTCACCGGCATCATCATCCAGCGGCCGGTTCCCGCTCATATCCCGGTCAGAATGCTGCAGGCGGCGGTGCATCCGCTCAAGGATGTCGAAGGCATGCATCCGGCTTCGATCGGCAACATCGTCTACAACCAGCTCGACCTCGCCCCCTGCACGGCGGCCGCGTCGGTCGAGTTGCTGAAGGAGACCGGCCTCGACCTCAAGGGGCTGGAAGTCGTCATCGTCGGGCATTCCGAAATCGTCGGCAAGCCGATCGCCTTCCTGTTGATGAGCGAAGGCGCAACAGTGACGGTCTGCCACCACATGACGCGATCGGTCGCCGCTCATGCAAGGCGGGCCGACGCGCTGTTCGTCGCCGTCGGCAAGCCACGGCTGATCAAGGCCGACATGGTCAAGCCGGGTGCTGCCGTCATCGACATCGGCATCAATTCCGAGATCGGGCCTGACGGCTCCAGCCGGATCGTCGGCGACGTCGACACCGAAAGCGTGCGCGAGGTCGCCTCCTGGATCACCCCGGTGCCGGGTGGCGTCGGCCCGATCACAGTAGCCATCTTGCTGCGCAACACGATGGTGGCGCTCAGCCGGCAGCGCGCGCTTTACGAGGCGACCTACGGCACAATCGACCGGCTCGCGGCGGAGTAGCGCCGGACGGGCGCCCTATTCCGCGGCGATCAAGTCCCCTTCCAGAATACCTTCCGGCTTCGGCCCGCCATAGGCCCAGTCGAGCAGCTTGATCGTGTGCGCCACCGGCAGCTTCGCCGCCGAGGCGATCTGCGTGATGCAGCCGATGTTGCCGGTGGCAACGATCGACGCGCCCGTCGCCTCGATGTTTTTCACCTTGCGGTCGCGCAGCTTTGCCGAAATCTCGGACTGCAGGATGTTGTAGGTGCCGGCCGAACCGCAGCACAGATGCCCTTCGCGCGGCTCGCGCACGATGAAGCCGGCCTTGGCCAGCAACTCCTTCGGCTGGCGAATGATCTTCTGGCCGTGCTGCATCGAGCAAGCCGAGTGATAGGCGACCACCACGCCGGGCTTGCGCACCGGTTCGGGCAGGTCGAGACCCGAGAGATATTCGGTGATGTCCTTGGCTAGTGCCGAGACGCGCGCGGCCTTGTCGGCATAGGCCGGGTCGAGCCGCAGCATGAAACCGTAGTCCTTGATGGTGGTACCGCAGCCGGACGCGGTGATGACGATGGCGTCGAGCCCGCCCTGCTCGATGGCGTGTGTCCAGGCGTCGACATTTTGTCTGGCCGAGGCAAGGGCGGCTTCATCGCGCCCCATGTGATGGACCAGCGCGCCGCAGCAGCCTTCGCCCGGCGGCACCACGACCTCGACGCCGAGTCGCGTCAGCAGCGAAATCGTCGTGTCGTTGATGGCGGGATCGAGCACCGACTGCGCGCAGCCGGTGAGGATAGCGACACGGCCTTTTTTCGTCCCCTGCCCGGCATGGATGCCAGGTGAAGCCATCGGCGAGGCCGTCGGGATCGCGGCCGGCGCGAGCCTGAGCATTGCGCTGAGCGGTTTCAGCGCCGGAACCTTGTCGAACAGGCCAATGAACGGCTTGCCCAGCTTCGCCAGCTTGAGCGCTGCGCGAAAGCGTGCGGGATAGGGCAGCACCAAGGCCAGCATGGCGCGGGTCAGGCGGTCGAGCAGCGGCCGCTTGTAGGTCTCCTGGATATGGGCGCGGGCATGGTCGACCAGATGCATGTAGTTGACGCCCGACGGGCATGTCGTCATGCAGGCAAGGCACGACAGGCAGCGGTCGATGTGGGTGACGATCTCCTTGTCGGCGGGACGGCCGTTCTCCAGCATGTCCTTGATCAGGTAGATGCGCCCGCGCGGTGAATCGAGCTCGTTGCCGAGCGTCACATAGGTCGGACACGTCGCGGTGCAGAAGCCGCAATGCACGCATTTGCGAAGGATCTTCTCCGATTCCGCGACATGCGGATCGGCGAGCTGGGCAAGCGAAAAATTGGTCTGCATCGCGTTGGATCCTAGGCCATTCGGCCGGGATTGAGGACGTTCTTCGGGTCGAATTCCTGCTTCAGGCGCGCCGCCAATGCGGCAAGTGCGGGCGGCTGCGGCTCGAACACCGGCAAGGCGGCGCGATGGGAAGGTGCCGCGCGCACCAGCGTCGCGTGGCCGCCGCCATGTTTCCTCAACAGCCCGCGCAGCAGAGCGGCTTCCGGGTCGCCCTCTTCCATGCGCAACCACACCAGCCCGCCCTGCCAGTCATAGAAGGCGCTGACCGCCGCCTGCATGCGCAGCGTCAGGACCATCTGGTGGCCCTGTCCCGGCGTCATCGACACGCGCCAGACCGGTTTCTCGCTGTTGTCGGCGAAGGGCCTGCAATCGCGCACATCGCGCCAGATCAGCCGGGAAGCCTCACTGGCAATCTCCTCGAGCGGCCCGGCATTGCCGAGCAGCGTTTTCAGCGCGGCGATGCGGTAGGCGACGGAGGGGCCAAAGCCCTCGACACGCAGCAGCGTTGCGGCCTCGCTGCCGAGACTGCCGGCGGCGACGCGCGCGGCGATCCGCTCCGGCAGATGGGCGGCACTCGACACTTCAGCACTCGAACCGAGCGCCATGGCCATGGCGGCAGCCGCCGCATCGTCGAGCAGGCCACGAATGGCGAGCGTGACTTCGGTTTCGGCGGCGGGCAGCACCTTGAAGGTGACGTCGGTGGACACGGCCAGCGTGCCCCAGCTGTTGGCCATCAGCTTGGACATGTCATAGCCGGTGACGTTCTTGACCACGCGGCCACCTGACTTGAAGGCCTCGCCGCGGCCGGACACCACATTGATGCCCAGAATATGATCGCGCGCCGCACCCGCCTTCAACCGGCGCGGGCCGGAAAGGTTGGCGCCGAGCACACCGCCGATCGTGCCTCTGCCAGCTTCGCCGCCGAGCAGCGGGCCGTAGTCCATCGGCTCGAAGGCAAGTTGCTGGCCGTTTTCCGCCAGCAGCTTCTCGATGTCGGCCAGCGGCGTGCCGGCCTTGGCCGACAGCACCAGTTCAGCCGGTTCATAAAGCGTGACGCCGGTGAGCCTCGACAGGTCGAGCGTGTGTTCGGTTTGCAGCGGACGGCCGATGCCACGCTTGGAACCGTGGCCAAGGATTTCGAACGGCGAACCTTCCGCCACGGCCCAGGCCACGGTGGACAGGACTTCGTCTGACGTGGTTGGCGTGAAAGTGGTCATGGTCGCCCCCTGTTCCTCGCCCCCGCGAAGCGGGAGAGAGGTGGCTCGGGCGAAGCCTGAGACGGAGAGGGGGCTATCATAGGGCGTCGCCTTCGATCTTCTTGGTCACGAAAACGAACCTGAGGTCTGAGGCGATGACATCCTGGTGGAGCCGCCCTCCAGCGCAGCAAGAATGGTCTTGCAAACGCTCCGACGGCTCTTGAGTACGTCGGCGTTCCAGACCCGCACCACCGATAACCCTTCGCCTCGCATGAATTCGTCGCGTCGCCTGTCGTAGGAGTTGTCAGCATGCTGACTTCCATCTAGCTCGACGACAAGTTCTTTACTTCTGCAGGCGAAGTCTGCGAAATACGGTCCGATCGGCATCTGTCGGATGAATTTGTAGCCGCCTAGCCGTTTGGCCTTCAATTCGTTCCAAAGGGTTGCTTCCGCTTGGTTGTCGCCATGGCGAAGCGCGCGGGCACGGGTGATCTTTTCTGGCGAGCGTCGGCTTGGGACATCGGGCGTCCCCCTCTCCGTCTCGGGCTTCGCCCGAGCTTCGCGGGGGCGAGGAACTCTCGTTTTGAGACGCCATCATCTCAAAACCTCGGAATGTCCGGGAACGGCAGCTTGCCGCCGGAAATGTGCATGCGGCCGAGTTCGGCGCAGCGGCGCAACTGCGGGAAGACCTTGCCGGGGTTGAGCAGGTGGTTGGGATCGAAGGCGCATTTGACCCGCATCTGCTGGTCGAGGTCGACCTGTGTGAACATTTCCGGCATCAGGTCGCGCTTCTCCACGCCCACCCCGTGTTCGCCGGTCAAGACGCCGCCGACCTTGACGCAGAGCCGCAATATGTCGGCGCCGAAACTTTCGGCCTTGTCGAGTTCGCCCGGCACATTGGCATCGTAGAGGATCAGCGGATGCAGATTGCCGTCGCCTGCGTGGAAGACATTGGCGACGCCGAGACCGTATTTTTCCGACAGCTCGCGCATACCGGCGAGCACACGCGGCAGCTCCTTGCGCGGGATGGTGCCGTCCATGCAGTAATAATCGGGCGAGATGCGGCCGACTGCGGGAAACGCCGCCTTGCGGCCGGCCCAGAAGCTCAACCGCTCCTGCTCGGACCGCGATATGCGGCAGGTGGTCGAGCCGTTCTTGTAGGCGATGGCCTCGACAAGGCCGATCAGATGATCGACCTCGACGCCCGGCCCGTCGAGCTCGACGATCAGCAGCGCCTCGACATCGAGGGGATAGCCGGCATGGACGAAATCCTCGGCCGCGTGGATCGCAGGCCGGTCCATCATTTCCATGCCGCCCGGAATGATGCCAGCGCCGATGATGTCGGCGACGCACTGGCCGCCCTGCTCGCTGGTGGGAAAGCCGATCAGCAGCGCACGCGCCGTCTCCGGCTTCTTCAGGATACGCACGGTGACCTCGGTGACGAGGCCGAGCAGCCCTTCGGAGCCGGTCATGACGCCGAGCAGGTCATAACCTTCCGCGTCGAGGTGGCTGCCGCCCAGCCGCACCACCTCGCCGTTCATCAGCACCATCTCGATGCCGAGCACGTTGTTGGCGGTGAGGCCATATTTCAGGCAGTGGACGCCGCCGGAATTCTCCGCGACGTTGCCGCCGATCGAGCAGGCGATCTGGGAGGATGGATCGGGGGCGTAGTAAAAGCCCTCCTGCTCGACGGCGGTGGTGATGCCGAGATTGGTGACGCCCGGCTGGGCGACGACGACGCGATTGGGAAAATCGATCGCCAGGATACGGTTGAAGCGGCTCATGACCAGCAGCACCGCGTCCTCGAGCGGCAGCGCGCCGCCCGACAGCGAGGTGCCGGAGCCCCGCGGCACAACCCGGATATTGCGGTCGTTGCAGTATTTCAGCACGCGCGAAACCTGCGCCACCGTTTGCGGCAGCACGACGACCAGCGGCAGCTGCCGATAGGCGGTCAGGCCATCGCTCTCGAAAGCACGCATGGAATTGGCGGCGTCGACGACGCCCTCGCCCGGCACGATGATGCGCATGTCGGCGACGATCTCGTCGCGCCGCCGCATCGTGGCGTCGTCTGGTTTCGGCATGGCTAGGCCGGACATCAACAGCCTCATTTCGCTTGACTGGTCAAAATCTTTTACCAGTGAAGCGCGTTGGTTGCAAATCCTGCCTTGGTCGGGAATCCAGCCTCATGGTCGAGACAGGCTTCCGCAGCGGCAATCTGCCGCTGCCTCGCCTGGCTGTTCTGCTATTCGCCCGCCAGCTTGCCGGGTTCGGAATGCATCCGCCGCACGCGGCGCACGCCCCACCAGACCAGCAGGATGGCGACCGGCACCGAAGCGGCGGTAATGATCTCTGGCGCGAAGGCATGGCCGAAGATCGAGGCACCCTTGGCGACATAGCCGATGAGGCCCACGACGTAGTAGGAGACGGCGGCGACCGAGAGGCCTTCGACGGTTTGCTGCAGGCGCAGTTGCAAGCGGGCGCGGTTGTTCATCGAGGCGAGCAGGTCGCGGTTCTGCTTCTCGACCTCGACATCGACCCAGGTGCGCAGCAGCGTCGTGGCGCGAGTCAGTTTTCGCGAAAGGTTGGCTTGCCGCTCCTCGACCGAGCGGCAGGTGCGCATGGCTGGTGCTACACGTCGCTGCAGGAACCCACCCCAGGTGTCGTAGCCGGGCACGGCTTCTTCCTCGAGCGCTTCCAGCCGCTCGACGACGATGCCGTCATAGGCGCGGCTGGCGCCAAAGCGGTAGAGACTCGACGCCGCGTCGGCTTCCAGTTCCGCGGCAAGTTCGGTCAGGTCGGCCAGCAAGGTCTGACTGTCTCGCGTCTCGGCGACCTTCATCTCCCGTGTGGTCTGCGCCAGCCGGTCCTCGATGCGGCGGGCGCGGCCGGACAAGTTCAGCGCCAGCGGCAGGCCAAGCATGGCCAGCGTGCGATAGGTCTCGATGTCGATCAGCCGCTGTGACAACGCGCCAGTGCGCGCCGGGGTCAGGCCGCGATCGAGCACCAGCATGCGGGTCATGCCGTCGCCATCCTGGCGGAAGTCGGTGACGATGGCGGCGTTGCCGCGCTCGACCAGCGAGTAGCACAGGCTGGTCGGATCAAAGCCGGCGATCAGTCTTTCGCTGACCTGCGTCCATTTGCGGATTTCGAGCCGGATGCCGGAAATCACGGTGCCTGGAGGTGAGAAACCGTTGCCGAAGGGCGAATCTTCCTGCGTCCTGCCGCTTTCGGAGAGCGGCCCTTCCCACAGATAGGTCGAGAACTCGGTATGCCGCTCCCAGCGCAGCGAGCCCTTGCCCCATTTCATGGCGTGGTGGCGAGCCTGGCGGTCGGGTGCGGCGATGCCGAGGCGTCGCGATAGTTCGGAAAGCACGGCCATGTCGACGCCGGAGCCGCCCTCGGTCATGAAGGCGAGTTGCACCAGGACGCGTGGCTTTTCGATCAGCGGATGCGGCCGGGCATGGACCTCACCGAGCGCGCCGGGCCGGCCCTCATGTGCGGGAAACCCCATGACGCTGCCCTTGGCGCGCGGCTGGAATTCGAGATTGGACGGGTCGTCTGACACGGCTTGTCCCCCGGGCTTCTTTGAACCCTCTTGCACTCGCGTCCCTCTAGAGCCAATGGCCAGATGACGCAAACAGCAAAGTTTAGCTGAGGATGATATGGCGCCAAGCGGCAAATTCCACATGCTTCGGCCAATTGGATAAATAATTTGACCAGTTGGCGACGCAGGCTTTATCCTGCGCGACACCGGTTCACCTTCCAGGCATTCTGTTGAGCGACATTTTTTCCAGGATCGAGCATTCGCGAACCGCCGACGAGGTGATGCAGCAGATCGAGAGCCTCATCCTCGAAGGCGTGCTGCGCACCGGCGACCGGCTGCCGGGCGAGCGCGAGCTTGCACGGCAGTTCGACGTGTCGCGGCCGATCCTGCGCGACGCACTGAAAGCGCTGGAAGGGCGCGGCCTTCTGACGACAAGGCCCGGCGGCGGCACGCATGTCGCCGATGTCATCGGCCAGCTGTTCACCAAGCCGGTGACGGACCTGATCTCGATGCACCGCAAGGCTGTGACCGACTATCTGGAATACCGCCGCGAGATCGAAGGGGTGGCGGCTGAATACGCGGCGCGGCGCGCCACGCCAGACGACATGGCGCTGCTCGACAAGATCATGGCACGCATGGACGATGCGCACCGGACCGGCGACTTCGACGACGAGGCCGAAATCGACGTCGAGTTCCACCACGCGATCTGCGAATGCGCGCACAATATCATCCTTTTGCACACGCTGCGCTCCTGCTATCGGCTGTTGTCGGAAGGCGTGTTCCAGAACCGGCTGATGGTGTTCACCGTGCCCGGCGCGCGCGAGGCGCTGCTTGCGCAGCACCGGGCGATCCATGCAGCGGTGAAGGCCGGCGACCCCGCCGCTGCCCGGCAAGCGGCGATGGACCACATCACCTATGTTGAACGGTCAATGGCGGAGGCCGAGCGCAGCGGTGACTGGCAGCGCGTCTCGCGGTTGCGGCTGAAGCAGCGCGTCGACGCCACCGATACCGAACCTGCACGCAAACGCTCCTAGTCATCGAAACGGGAAGCCCATGAGCCAAATCCTGACCATCGCCGACCTCAAGGACCTCGCGCGCCGGCGTGTGCCGAAGATGTTCTTCGACTATGCCGATTCCGGCGCCTGGACCGAGAGCACCTACCGGGCCAACGAGGAGGATTTCGGCAAGATCAAGTTCCGCCAGCGCGTGCTGGTCGACATGAGCAACCGCTCGCTGGAATCGACTATGATTGGTGAAAAGGTGGCAATGCCCGTGGCGCTGGCGCCGACCGGCCTGACCGGCATGCAGCACGCCGATGGCGAGATGCTGGCGGCGCAGGCGGCGGAGGAATTCGGCGTGCCGTTCACCCTGTCGACGATGAGCATCTGCTCGATCGAGGATGTCGCCTCCGTCACCAAGAAGCCGTTCTGGTTCCAGCTTTATGTGCTGCGCGACAAGGATTTCGTGATCAATCTGATCGACCGGGCAAAGGCGGCGAAATGCTCGGCGCTGGTGCTGACGCTCGATCTGCAGATTCTCGGCCAGCGCCACAAGGATGTCCGCAACGGCTTGTCGGCGCCGCCCAAGATGACACTAGCCAACATTGCCAACATCGCCATGCGCCCACGCTGGTTGATGGGCATTGCCGGCACGAAGCGCCGCACCTTCCGCAACATTGTCGGTCATGCCAAGGGTGTCGGCGACGTCTCATCTCTGGGTTCATGGACGAACGAGCAGTTCGATCCGCATCTGTCGTGGAAGGATGTCGCCTGGATCAAGGAGCGCTGGGGCGGCAAGCTGATCCTGAAAGGCATTCTCGACAAGGAGGACGCGCTGATGGCGGCCAAGACCGGCGCCGACGCGATCGTCGTTTCCAACCATGGCGGGCGCCAGCTCGACGGCGCATCGTCGTCGATCATGGCACTGGAGGAGATTGCCGATGCAGTCGGCGACAGGATCGAGGTGCATATGGATGGCGGCATCCGTTCGGGACAGGACGTTCTGAAGGCGCTCTGCCTCGGCGCCAAGGGCACCTATATCGGCCGGCCATTTCTTTACGGGCTGGGTGCACTTGGCAAGGAAGGAGTTACCAAGGCATTGGAAATCATCCGCAAGGAGATGGACATCACGCTGGCGCTGTGCGGAAAGCGTCTGGTCACCGACATGGGCAAGGACCAGCTCCGGCGCTAGAGTTCCGTGACAGCCAGACCACGGAGACGACAAGACGTTGACGGAGCCCGGCATCCATTTTCTCGACGCGCATGGGCCGGACGGCATGCGTCTTTATGCGATTGGCGACGTCCACGGCCGGCTCGACCTGCTGGCCGCCATGCATCAGCGCATCAAGGCCGAGATCGAGCAGGTGGCGCCTGCCGACTGGCGCATCATCCATCTTGGCGACTATGTCGACCGCGGGCCGGACTCAAAGGGCGTCATCGACTTCCTGATCGAAGCGCGACAGCGCGACCCGCGTCACCTGACGCTGGCCGGCAACCACGACATCGGCTTTCTCGATTTTCTCAAGACCCCCGACCCGGAGGGGCTTTTCATCCGGTTTGGCGGCATCCAGACGGCGCAGTCCTATGGCGTGGCGATCAGTGAAGGCACCAACGCGTGGTTCGGCAAGGCCGAGTCCGCCGTGCGCAAAGGACATCAGGCACTGGTCGAGGCCGTGCCGCAAAGCCACATCGACTTCCTGCGGTCGCTGCCGTTTTCGGTGACGCTGGGCGACTTTTTCTTCTGCCATGCCGGCATCCGGCCAGGCATCGCGCTGGAAAGGCAAAACCCGCAGGATCTGGTCTGGATCCGCGACATCTTCCACAACCATCCCGGCCTCTATCCGAAGATCGTGGTGCACGGCCACACGCCGGTGCCGGAGGCAGAGGTGATGGCCAACCGCGTCAATGTCGACACGCTCGCCTGGCAATCAGGCATGCTGACCGCGCTTGTCGTCGACGGCGCGGACAAACGCATCCTGACAATGACGATCAAGAAACCTGCGACGATCAAGAAGCCCGGGACTATAAAAGAGGCTTGAGCGCGGCGTGTCCGAGGACCAAAGACGCTCGGGCTTGTGGCGCAGCCCCGGCTTTAGCGAAGCGAGGCGGTGACGCCGTAGCCGTCGACGGCGTTGTGGTTGTTGGCTGCGTCGGCGGCATAAATGCCGAGGCCGCACAGCACGATCGCGGATACCATGGCAAAGGACAGAAGCGCTGCTTTCACGGACGTCATCTCTTGTTGAGCTTTCTGCATCTGTGCACGAGGCGGTTACCAATGCGTTGAAACGGAGAATTCGCTTCAAAGTTTCGACGATTTCGCGCTTCTAGGCATATTCTGTATCAACGGTGTGTCGCGCGGGTCACACAAAAGGTTCATCGCGGTTGCACAAGAGATGCAGAGCGCGCGCCTTCTACGCCGGCGGGCGGACACAAGCCAACGATGAAAAGTGTTTTCCCCGGCGGTTTTACCGCCGCGTGCTAATTATGTCACGCGGCAGGGCACTGGGGGATGGATGCTCAGATCGTCGCTACCCAGGCACGGGCGATAGCGAGGCCCGCGGCATCCGCGTCAGGCCCGTTGCGGGCCATTTCGCCATCGAGCTTGCCGGCCCAGTCAGGATGGCGCGCGGCAATGGTCGGGGCAAAGGACGTGCTCCAATCCTCGACCATCGGCCGGTCGGCCTCGAAATGGAACTGGAAACCGTAGACGGCGCGGCCGACGCGGAACGCCTGGTTCTCGGCGATATCGTTGCCGGCGAGCCGCACGGCGTTCTCGGGCAAAACGAATGTGTCGTCGTGCCACTGGAAGATCGGAAATTTCTCCGGCAGTGCGCCCAGTACCGGATCGGCCTTGGCGTCCGGCGTCAGCGACACGCCGTGCCAGCCGAATTCATTGGCGCCGCCAATGCGGTTCTCGCCACCGAAGGCACGGGCGACAAGCTGGCTGCCGAGGCAGATGCCGAGCACGGCGCGGTCCTTGCCGGCGAAATCGCGGGTCAGTTCGAGCAGCGCCGGGAAATAGGGGTACTCATCGTCGGCCAGCGCATTCTGGCCACCGCCGAGCACCACCATGGCATCATGCCCGGTCGCGTCATCCGGTAGGGGATCGCCCTTGTAAGGGAGACGCAGATCGAGATCGGCACCCGCCTCTGCAAGTGCTGCACCGACCTGACCAAGGCCGGTATTGTCGTAGTTCTGGACCACCAGCACCCGCATGAAAAACCCTGCTGACATGAAAATGATGCGACGAGCGATATCATGCCATCCGCATTGCAGCCAAGATGCGCGTTCGGAGAGAAAGCTATGCCACTGCAAAACCGGGTCGATCCGTTCGGCGCCCTCCACGCTGTGCCCGAGCGCGGCCTGTTCACCGGCAATCGCGGCATCATCCACGATCCCAAGACGAAGACGTTGCTGAAAAAGCGCTGGGCGCTTCAGGCGTGGATCATCTGCGTCTGCCAATTCCGCAATGTGCGGCGCGAACCGATGGGCCGCAACCGGAAGGGCGGTAAGGCCGGCTGGACCGAGCTGTTCTTCCTCGACGAAGTGACGGCACTGGCGGCCGGGCATCGCCCCTGCTTCTTTTGCCAGCGCGAACGGGCCAGGGATTTCGTCGGCCGCTTCGGCGAAGCCTTCGGCGTTGCCGAGCCGCGCGCGCCGATGGTCGACAAGCGGCTGCACAAGGAGCGGCTGGCTTCGGGCGCCAAGCCGCCGATGGTGGCATTTGAAGAGCTTTCCGGCTTGCCGGACGGCGCGATGGTTGCGGATGGCGGCAGCGCTTATGCCTTGCGCGGCGGCAGAGCATTGCGCTGGTCCTTTGCTGGATATGGGCAACCCCACGATTTCGGCCTGCTCGAAGGCAAGACGCTATCGCTGCTGACGCCGACCACGACGCTCGCGGTGTTGCGGCATGGCTTTCGGCCAGTGTGGCATCCGACCGCCGAGGCTTGACGCCGGCGGCCGGCTCGCTCATTCCTCGGCGATGCGCGCCAATTACAAGATGCAACGTCTGTTCGTGCCCGACGATCTGCGGCCAGACATCGAGTTCGACGCCGGCCAACAGCAGAGTCACTATCTCCTACATGTGCTGCGGCTTGCCGAAGGCGCCGAAATCCTGGTGTTCAATGGCCGCGACGGCGAGTGGTCGGCGGCCATCTCGGCGAAAACAAAAAGGGCGGTGCGGCTGAAGGTGTCGACGCAGCAACGGCCGCAGCCGCTGCCACCCGATCTCGTCTACTGCTTTGCACCGCTGAAGCAGGGCCGGCTCGACTATCTCGTGCAGAAGGCGGTGGAGATGGGCGCGGGCGTCCTGCAGCCTGTCATCACCCAGCACACGCAAGTGGCCAAGCTGTCGATCGATCGCCTGCGCGCCAATGTCGTCGAAGCCGCCGAACAATGCGGCATCCTTGCGGTGCCGGAGGTGCGCGAAGCGGAAAAAATCGACCGTCTGCTGACCGGCTGGGACAAGGAGCGGCGGCTGATCTTCTGCGACGAGGACGCCTCGACCAACAATCCGCTGACCGCGCTGCAGGCGGTCAAGGAAAAGAAACTTGGGCTGCTGGTCGGGCCGGAGGGCGGCTTTTCCGACGACGAGCGCAAGATGCTGCGCGCCTTGCCCTTCGTCACCGCCATTCCGCTCGGCCCGCGTATCCTGCGCGCCGATACGGCGGCGGTAGCCGCGCTCGCGGTGATGCAGGCGACAGTCGGAGACTGGTAAGGCCTCGCCCCTTGCAAGGAATGGGCAGCGCTGCCACGTTCAATTCCTCTTGACCTCTGGCTCAGGATTTTTCGCTTGATCGGCTGCTGACATTTCGTCCATTTACCGCCGGCGGTCGTCCGGCCGCTCTACAGTGCCGCGCGTCCTTTCGGACGCGCAAAGGACGCTGTAGCACTTTGACTGGCCCATGATCCTTTCCGAAAATCGAAAGTCGATTTTCGGGGTCATGTGCGGAGGGCTCAATCATGGCGCGTGATACAACCGATTTTCGGCCGATCGAAGACTTCGACGAACTCGTCGAGCACCTGGCCGAGGGCAACAAACCGCGCGACAAGTGGCGCATCGGCACCGAGCACGAGAAATTCCCCTTCTACGTCGACGGCAATGCGCCTGTGCCCTATGGCGGCGAGCGCGGCATCCGCGCCATCCTCGAAGGCATGCAGTCAAAGCTCGGCTGGGATCCCATCGTCGACGATGGCCGCATCATCGGCCTGGTCGAACCGACCGGCCAGGGAGCGATTTCGCTGGAACCCGGCGGCCAGTTCGAGCTTTCCGGCGCACCGCTGGAGACGATCCATCAGACCTGCCGCGAGGGCAATGCGCATCTGGCGCAGGTGCGCGAGATCGCCGAACCGATGGGCATCCGCTTTCTTGGCCTCGGCGGCAGCCCGAAATGGTCGCTGGCCGAGACGCCGAAAATGCCGAAATCGCGCTACGAGATCATGACGCGCTACATGCCCAAGGTCGGCACCAAGGGTCTCGACATGATGTACCGCACCTGCACGATCCAGGTGAATCTCGACTTCGAGAGCGAGGCCGACATGCGCCGCAAGATGCAGGTGTCGCTGAAGCTGCAGCCGCTGTCGACGGCATTGTTCGCCAATTCGCCTTTCACCGAGAGCCACCCGAACGGCTTGCAGAGCTGGCGCGGCGACATCTGGCGCGACACCGACAACCAGCGCTCGGGCCTGCTCGAATTCTGCTTCTCGCCCGATTTCGGTTTCGCCGACTATGTCGAATGGGCGCTCGACGTGCCGATGTATTTCGTCATCCGCGACGGCCACTATCACGACATGACGCACATCACCTTCCGCCAGTTCATGGCCGGGGCCGCGCGCAATGAAGTGCCCGACGGGCTGCCTACAATGGGCGACTGGGCGAACCATCTGTCGACGTTGTTCCCGGATGTGCGGTTGAAGCGCTTCCTCGAGATGCGCGGCGCCGACGGCGGGCCATGGCGGCGCATCTGCGCGCTGCCGGCCTTCTGGGTCGGGTTGCTCTATGATGAGGCCGCACTCAATGCCGCCGAGGCGCTGACCTCGAGCTGGACGTATGAAGAAACGCTGGCGATGCGCAACGCCGTGCCGGAACAAGGCATTTCCGCGCCGTTCCGCAACACCACGCTGCGCGAGATCGCGCGCGACGTGATGGTCATTTCGCGCATGGGGCTGAAGAACCGCGGCCGCAAGAACCGCGACGGCTACGACGAGACCTCGTTCCTCAACACTTTGGACGAAGTCGTCGCGCGCGGCACAACCAGCGCCGAGGAGATGCTGTCCGCCTATCACACGCGCTGGGGTGGCTCGATCGAGCCGGTTTTCATGGAATACGCCTATTGACCCTCGGATTTGACGCAACCGATTGATCGGCAAAAGTCGCTTCAATCGGAAGTGGAAACAAACTAGGCTTCTTCGGCGAGGATTTCCGGAGGAGACGCCGATGCCTACCTTGTTCGACATGCTGACGCAGGCCCAGAACGGCAACGGCATGCAGGCCCTTGCCCAACAATATGGACTATCGATGCAGCAGACGCAGGCGGCGGTTGCCGCGCTGCTGCCTGCCTTTTCACAAGGGCTGCAACGCAACACTGCCGATCCCTACGGGCTCGGCGCCTTCATGACCGCGATGGCCAGCGGCCAGCACGCCAAGTATTTCGAGGACGCAACCCGGGCCTTCTCGCCGCAAGGCGTCGATGAGGGCAACGGCATTCTCGGACATTTGTTCGGCTCGAAGGATCTGTCGCGCGCGGTGGCCAGCCAGGCGGCGCAAGCGAGCGGCGTCAATCAGCAGATCCTGCAGCAGATGCTGCCGGCGATCGCCTCGATGGTCATGGGCGGGCTGTTCAAGCAGACGACAAATCAGATGCAGGCCGCTGGCGGTTTCGGCGGCGGCGGCAACAATCCGCTCGGTGAGATCATCGAGCAGATGATGCGGCAAGGAGGCGGCATTCAGGCCCCTGCGCCGCAGCAACGCCACGCGCCCCAGCCCCAGAACCCGATGGACAACCCGCTCGGCAAGGTTTTGCAGGACATGTTCGGCGGCGGGACGCCACAGCCGCAAAGCCAGCCGCAGCCGGCACCCAATCCCTATGGCGACAACCCGCTCGGCAAGGTGCTGCAGGACATGTTCGGCGGTGGCGCGCCTCAGCCGCAGCCGCAAGGCCGAGCACAACCGCAACCTCAGCAGACACAAAGCCCCTATGGCGACAATCCGCTGGGAAAAATCTTCGAGGAGATGCTGCGGCAAGGCGGCGGTGGCGGCTTCGGCATCCCGGGCGGCCAGGCAGCGCCCCAGCCTCAGGCACCACAGCAACGGCAGGCGCCGCAGCCACAGACCAATCCGAGCGGCAGGCCGAAAAACCCCTTTGACGACCTGTTCGGCAAGATGTTCGAGACCGGCGCCCAGCAGCGTGACGACTACCAGAAGGGCGTGGAAACGATCTTCGACCAGTTCAAGCGGGATATGGACCGGCGGTAGGCGACATCAAGCGCCATCCCCGGCCAAGAAAAGAAAAGCCCGGTCCTGGGAGGACCGGGCAGAGTGCAGGCGGGCCGGCGGGGATCCGGCAGGGAGTGGGGCCTGCATACTTTTCAGTCGCGTCGAACCTCGAAAAGGTTCACGGCAACCCAAACAACAAGCGACAGATCAGGCCACCTTGCGGGCGATGTCCTCGATCGTCTCGACGCGATCGCTGGCGATTTCGCGCAACATCGCCGTCGGGTCGCGACCAAACGGCACGTCGATGGCGACATGCAGGTCGGCGCGCGTCAGGCCGATATCGGCAAGTTCGGCATCCGACATCTCGCCAAGGCGGTAGAAGGCGCGGCGGTTTTTCCAGGCGCGGTAGATGTTGGAGACGGCGTTTGCCACGCGCGTCGCAACGGCCGGACGCGAGGTGATGCGCGAGGTCTCGGTGGCGAAATCAAACGTGGTCATTGTCGGTCTCCTTCAGACTGCCGCATGACCCCGAACCGGAGGTTCGGAAAAGGATCATGCGCAAATCAAAGTTGCTACAGCGTCCTTTGCGCGTCCAAAGGACGCGCGGCGCTGTAGGGCGGGCGAGACCAGGCAATCGGCGCTGGCAACAGCGGCGGTTCCAGTCCCAATTGACATGCTTTCGTGTGGACAATGCGAATTTGCCATGATGCGATTGATTAATCCAACGAATGTTTCTAATCTTTAGCATCAACACTAGTGATGGATTGGACCGATGAAAGCGCCGCTCGATCTCGATCAGTTGCAGACCTTCATCTCGATTGCCGATACCGGCAGCTTCACACGGGCGGCCGAAGAGGTGCACCGGACCCAGTCGGCAGTGTCGATGCAGATGCGCCGGCTGGAAGAGCGGATCGGCAAGCCGCTGTTCGAAAAGGACGGGCGTACCAACAGACTGACCGAGGAAGGCGACAAGCTGCTCTCCTACGCGCGGCGACTGCTCTACCTCAACCGCGAAACGCTGGCTGCTTTCGACGACCGGCGGCTCGAAGGCACGATCCGCATCGGCACGCCCGACGACTATGCCGACCGTTTCCTGCCGGAGATCATGGCGCGGTTCACGCGCTCCAATCCGCGCGTCGAACTGACCGTCATCTGCGAGCCGACGCCGGGGCTGGTCGAGCATATCAAGCGCGGCAATCTCGACCTCGCGCTGGTGACGCACAACGACGTACGCGGCCAGTCGGAGGTGGTGCGGCGCGAGCCGCTGCTGTGGGTCACCTCGGCCAACCACGCGACACACGAGCAGGAAACACTGCCCATGGCCTTTGGCCGGCCGAACTGCATCTGGCGGCGCGCCGCCGTCGATGTGCTCGACCAGCAGAACCGCGACTATCGCATCCTGTTTACCAGCTTCTCGGCAACCGTCATCACCGCCGCCGTGCTTTCTGGCCTGGCGATCTCGGTGCTGCCGGAATGCGCGCTGCGGCCCGGCATGCGGGTGCTGGGTGAAGCCGACGGCTTCGGCGCCCTGCCCGACTGCCGCATCGGCATCATGCGCGGCCAGACGTCGCGGCCGGAGATCGTCGATGCGCTCGCCCGCCATATATCGGAAAGCCTGGACAATATTTCGGTGCCGATCAGCGAAGACACTGGGACATTCGACTTCGCAGCCCTCGCCTTCACCAAGCTGCGGCGAACCAAGCCGAACCAGATCCTGCCCGGCTGGTAGGCAGGGTCAGATATGCGGGTTATGAACGCCTGGCCCGACACGGCCACCTTGACGCGGGCGCCCAACCATCCCCCAATCGGCCGATGAGCGACGCAGCATCCGAATCACGCACCAACGCCGCCGAATACACGGTGAGCGAGATTTCCGGCGCACTGAAGCGCACGGTCGAGGACGTCTTCGGCAATGTGCGGGTGCGCGGCGAAATATCAGGCTATCGCGGGCCGCATTCCTCCGGTCATGCCTATTTCGCGCTGAAGGACGACCGCGCGCGGCTCGACGCCGTAGTGTGGAAAGGCACGATGAGCCGGCTGAAGTTCCGCCCCGAGGAGGGGATGGAAGTGATCGCCACCGGCAAGCTCACCACCTATCCCGGCAAGTCCAACTATCAGATCGTCATCGACAATCTGGAGCCGGCAGGCGCCGGCGCGCTGATGGCGTTGCTGGAAGAGCGCAAGCGGCGGCTGCAGGCTGAGGGCCTGTTCGACGCCGGCCGCAAGCGATTGCTGCCGTTCATGCCGCGCGTCATCGGCGTCGTCACCTCGCCGACGGGGTCCGTCATCCGCGACATCATCCACCGCATCAAGGACCGGTTTCCGCTGCATATACTGGTCTGGCCGGTGCGTGTGCAGGGCGAGACGTCAGGCGCGGAAGTGGCTGGCGCGGTCAACGGCTTCAATGCGCTGGCATGGGATGGCGCCATCCAGCGCCCCGATCTGCTGATCGTGGCGCGCGGTGGCGGCAGCCTCGAAGACCTCTGGGGCTTCAACGACGAGGCCCTCGCCCGCGCCGTCGCCGCCTCCGGCATTCCGGTGATCTCGGCTGTCGGCCACGAGACGGACTGGACGCTGATCGACCTCGTCGCGGATGTGCGGGCGCCGACACCGACGGGTGCGGCCGAAATTGCCGTGCCGGTGAAGGCCGACCTCGAAGCGATGCTTGCCAGTCTCGGCGCGCGGCTCAAGGCGGCGGTCCTGCGCAATTTCGAGCGCAAGCGGCAGGCTGCCCGTGCGGCTGCCCGCGCACTGCCCTCGCCCGATCAATTGCTGGCACTGCCGCGCCGACGCCTCGATGAGGCGACATCCAGGCTCGGTCGGGCGCTGTCCGTCAGTGTCGACCGCAAGCGGGCGCGGCTGCAAGGCCAAAGGCTGACGCCGGCCACGCTGTCGCGGCGCATCAATGAAGCGCGCACGCTGACCGGCCGCGACCTCGCGCGAGCGCAGGCGGCGTTTTTTGCCATAGTGCGCGAACGACGCGCGCGATTCTCCCGCACCGCGACGCGGCTGTCACCGGCACCGATCGTACGGCGCCAGAAACTGCTGGGGGACACGCTGGCGGCGCTGGCGCGGCGGCAGGATCGGGTGATCTCGGTGCGGTTGGAGCGCCTGCGCGGACAATTGAACCAGGCCGACAGACTGCTTGCCACCCTGTCGCACAAGGCCGTTCTGGCACGCGGCTTTGCCCTGGTGAAGGATGCCGACGGGATGGTAATCAAGCAGGCGGCCGATGTGGCATCGGGCATGGTGCTTTCGCTGGAATTCGCCGATGGCACCGCCGATGCGGTAGCAACCAGCGGTGCGGCGAGGCCAAAGCCGGTTGCCAAGCCGGCAGCCAAGGCCAAAGAGCCAGGCAATCAGGGATCCCTGTTCTGACACCATGACCGACAATCCGAACCATCTGGCAACGCCCTTAGGCAAACCGCGCGCGCGAAGTTTTGGCATCGGCTTCGACGGGAGCCCCGGGTCGTTCAACGCGATCACCGATGTGCCCGGGGTTGCGGTCGGTTATGCGACGCTGATTTCCGGCGATGGCGCGCTCGTCGTCGGCCAGGGTCCGGTGCGCACCGGCGTTACCGCCATCCTGCCCAGGCGGCGCGCCGATCTTGCCACGCCGGTCTTCGCCGGCATCTTCAGCCAGAACGGCAATGGTGAACTGACCGGCTCGCACATCGTCGAGGAAACCGGCGCTTTCAACTTCCCCATCACCATCACCAACACGCATTCCTGCGGTGTCTCCCGCGACGGCACGCTGCGCTGGATGCAGAGCGTGCTGCCGGCGGCACTCGACAGCGGCTGGGGGCTGCCGGTGGCGGCGGAGACCTATGACGGCTTCCTCAACGACATCAACGGCCACCATTTGACGTCAGAGCATGTCGCCCAGGCCCTTGACCGTGCTGCCAGCGGACCGATCGAGGAAGGCAGCGTCGGCGGCGGCACCGGCATGATCACCTTCGGCTTCAAGGCCGGGTCCGGCACCGCATCGCGCATCGTTGAATGGCACGGCCGCACTTAGACGGTCGGTGCCTTCGTGCAGTCGAATTTCGGCAAGCGGCACAATTTTACCGTCCGCGGTATGCGCGCCGGGCCGGAACTCGTCGAACCGGCGGTCCGCGAAGGCACGCCGCGCGCTGAAAAGGGTTCGATCATCGCCGTCATCGCCACCGATGCCCCGTTCCTGCCGCATCAGATGAAGCGACTGGCCCGCCGGGTGCCGCTTGGCGTCGCCATGACCGGCGGTTTTGGCTACCACAGTTCAGGCGACATTTTTATCGCCTTCTCGACCGCCAATGCGAGCGCGGCGCTTTCGCCATCCGGCCGCATCGCCAGCGCCGATTTTATTCCGGACACTGACATCGATCCGTTTTTCGATGCGGTGATCCAGACCGTGGAGGAAGCGATCCTCAACGCATTGGTCGCCAATGACGACATGACCGGGCGCGACGGAAACTTCGTGCCGGCGCTGCCGAAGGCGTGGCTGAAAGAAAAATTTGGCTGAAAGCCATCGCTGAAACGAAAAACGCGGGCCAAGCAAGCCCGCGTGTTTCGGATGGAGTCGCTTTTATGCGGTCATTCCGCGGCTTTGCTGGATGCCTGCTGCTGCTCGTCGGCCTCGGCCGCTTCCTCGAGCCGAGAGGCGATGAGTTCCTTGATATCGCCGACTTCTTCCTGGATGTCCTCCAGCGGGATGCCGACCTCCGCCGCCTTGGCAGCGCATTCCTTGGCCAAAGTCTCAGCCTGCTTGTCGATCCTGGCCTGGGATGACTGGCAATGGACCTTTTCGCCAATCCATCCCCGCAAAAACTCGATCGCGTGTTCACTCATACTGCTGTTCCCTGGCGGCAAAGCCGGTTGGTAATCACAAACGTCGACATCCCACAAAGGATGCATGCCCCCATTCGAGCCGAGTCGCGGTCAGCCGGCAAGCCGATGCCGTCCAAGGTCCACAGAGCCATAGGAAATCGAGGGGTCAAGAGCATTTTCTGATTCTGGGGGGTCGGTACCGTTGGCTGGGCCACGCCCAGCTCTGCGCCACTGTTTCTACTTGCTTTTTCCGGTTTCCGAGCCGATTTTCGTCACAATAGATGGCGCAACACACAACAAATTTACAGTTGCTTCGCGGCGCAAACCCTCAGGCGCGCGGGTCGAAGCCGCCGGTATATAGTGTCATCCTCATGCGATGTCGACTCCGCTCGCTATCCTGCTTCTTTCCGCCGCGCCGGAAGCTCCGCGCAGGGCGCAGAGCAAGTGATGATGGAGTTGACCGTGCGGAGCACGGCCTTGGCGGAACCGCTCAGGCGTGCACCGCCACTACCGCCGCGCAGTCCCCGGCCTTGACCAGGCCGGGGAAATGCCGCGCCGCCAGTATGCCCGACATTTTTGCCCGAACCTCCTGTGGAGCGACGCCGGTGCGGCCGGTGGAATGAATGCGGGCCAGCACTGCGCCTTCTTCGACGGGCTCACTGAGATCGACCATGGTTTCGATCATACCGTCATCCTCGGCGAACGAGAAACAATCGCCGGACGGCATGTCGAGCCACTGGGTTCGAGTCTTCTCGACTGCACCATCGACAATGCCGGCATGACGCAGCACATTGAGAATCCCGCGACGCGCGATCCGCACGGTTTGCGCGCGCGACGTGCCGCCGCCGCCAAGCTCGGTGCTGACGAAGACCTTGCCCATCTCTTCGGCAGCGGTGTCGTACATGCCGACGGCGTCGATCTCGATCATGCGCATCGAGAACGGCGCGGCGAAGGCCGCCACCGCGTCGAAGGCTTTCCGTTCCAGCGCCTTGTCGGGCAGCG
This sequence comes from Mesorhizobium sp. Root102, assembly GCF_001425625.1. Classification (GTDB taxonomy): domain Bacteria; phylum Pseudomonadota; class Alphaproteobacteria; order Rhizobiales; family Rhizobiaceae; genus Mesorhizobium. The sequence goes on from NZ_LMCP01000021.1 coordinate 27,304, forward strand.
TGTGCGCGGCGCAGAACGGCACGAAGTCCAGCGTCCTGCCGCCGGAATGGAAGTCGAACACGATGTCCGCGCGGGGAAGTAGCTCACGCTGGAAATAATCAGCGATCTTTTCGGTCACCGTTCCGTCCGGCCGACCGGGAAAGCTGCGGTTCATGTTGCCCTTGTCGATCGGCGAGGTGCGTGTGCCGGCGCGGAAGGCCGGATAGTTCATCGCCGGCACGATGATGACCGTGCCGCCGACATCTTTCGGGTCGAGCGTGCGGGCAAGATCGTAAAGCGCCAGCGGCCCCTCATATTCGTCGCCATGGTTGCCGCCGGAAAGCAGCGCCGTCGACCCCTTGCCGTTGCGGATGACACAGACCGGGATCATCACCGAGCCCCACGCCGAGTCGTCACGGCTGTAGGGCAGACGCAGGAAGCCGTGCTGGACGCCATCCTTGTCGAAATCGACGGTCGGTGCGATTGGCGATGGGCGGAGGCTAGACATCGGGCTCAATTCTTCACCACCAGTTTGCGCGGCACATTGGCCAGGCACTCTACAGCGGTTTCGGTGATCAGGATGGACTCGGTGATTTCCAGTCCCATCGTCTCCAGCCACAGGCCGGTCATGAAATGGAAGGTCATGCCGGGCCTGAGCTCGGTGCGGTCGCCGGGGCGCAGGCTCATCGTGCGCTCGCCCCAGTCCGGCGGATAGGAAAGACCGATCGAGTAACCGGTGCGGTTGTCCTTGACGATGCCGTATTTCTTCAGCACGGCGAAGAAAGCGTTGGCGATGTCCTCGCAGGCGTTACCGGGTTTCGCCGCGGCCAGGCCCGCTTCCATGCCTTCCAGCGTCGCCTTCTCGGCATCGAGGAACTCCGGCGTCGGCTTGCCTAGGAAGACCGTCCGAGACAGCGGGCAGTGGTAGCGGTTATAGCAGCCGGCGATCTCGAAGAAGGTGCCCTCGCCGCGCTGCATCGGTCTGTCGTCCCAGGTGAGATGCGGCGCCGAAGCGTCGGCGCCCGACGGCAGCAGCGGCACAATCGCCGGATAGTCGCCGCCAATGCCGTCGACGCCGCGCGTGCCGGCATCATAGATTTCGGCGACGAGATCGCATTTGCGCATACCGACTTCGATCTTGTCGACGATGCGCTGGTGCATGGCTTCGACGATGCGGGCGGCCTTGCGCATATAGTCGATCTCGGTAGGGCTCTTGACCGCGCGCTGCCAGTTGACCAGCGCGGTGGCGTCGACGAAGCGGGCATTGGGCAGATGCTTCTGCAGCGATGCGAAGGCGGCGGCCGAGAACCAGTAATTGTCCATCTCGACGCCGATGGTCAGCTTGCCCCAGCCGCGATCGGCAAGCACGCTGGACAGAAAGTCCATCGGGTGGCGCTCGGTCGACTGCACATAGTGGTCGGCATAGCCGACGATGTTATCGTGTGCGAGATAGGCGGTGCGCTTGGCGCCGTTGGCGTCCTGGCCGCGCCCGTACCAGACCGGTTCGCCAGATGGCGGCACGATGACGGCCTGATGCACATAGAACGACCAGCCGTCATAGCCGGTCAGCCAGGCCATGTTGGAAGGATCGCTGACAACAAGAAGGTCGACCCCCTTCGCTTCCATGGTTTTGCGCGTTTTGGCGAGGCGTTCCGCAAATTCGCCGCGCGAGAATTTCAGGTTCGGTTGCATTGTTCTTGGTCCTCGTTTGTTGGGCCTCGCGGCCGGTATCAGCTTTCGAAAATGGTTCCCGCCTTCACCGCCCGCGCGCGGTCTCGAGCGAGCGTGGCAATCGCCGTGTCCTGGACGCCGGTGCCGGTGAGATCGGCGATGGTAATGTCGCTGGCCGAGCGCCGGCCATGTTTTGCGCCGGCGATGATCTGGCCGAGTTCGGTCACATCCGCATCTCCAGCCATCACACCGGCGGCGATGGCATGGTGCAGTTCGCCCAGGCGCCGCGTCTGGCGGGCGCTGTCGGCGACATAGAGATCGGCCATGCGCAGGATTGCCGGTGCGATCTCGTTCTTGTGCTCGGCGTCGGAGCCCATCGCGGTGATGTGCTGACCTGCGGAAACAAACCCCGCCTTGATCAGCGGCTCGGTCGCCGGCGTGGTGGTGACGATGATGTCGGCGCCGGCAACCGTGTTTGCGGCATCGGATTGGGCGCGCACGACGATGCCGAGCTTTTCACGCAAGGCGGCGGCGGTCACCTGCGCCTTGACCGCATCGCGCGCCCAGATACGCGCCTCGGTGATCGGCCGCACCAGCATGAGTGCTTCGAGCTGCAAGCCGGCCTGCACGCCAGCGCCGAAGATCGCAGCGACAGACGAGTCCTGCCGCGACAGATGTCTCGCCGCGACCGCACCTGCGGCGGCTGTGCGGACATCGGTAAGATAGCCATTGTCGAGCAGCAGCGCCTCGACCAGACCAGTTTTGGCCGACAGCAGCACCATCATGCCGTTGACGCTGGGCAGGCCGAGCTTCGGATTGTCGAAGAAGCCGGGGCTGATCTTGATGGCGAAGCCGTCGATGCCGGGCACATAGGCGGTCTTCACATCGACCTCGCCGCGATGCTCGGGAATGTCGAGCCGCAGGATCGGCGGCATCGCTACCGGCAGAGTTGCGAGCGCGCGGAACGCGTTCTCGACGCAGGCAACGGCATCGGGATCGAGCGTCACGATCGTGCGCAATTCTCTCTCGGTGAGGATCGTCATCCGGCTCATGCGGCACGCTCCTTAAGCGACGGCGCCTCGCCGCAGACGAGTGTGCGGTGCGCGTCCATATCGATGTTGCGGCCGGAAAGCAGAACAACCACTGGACCGCTCGCTTTGACCTTGCCGGCGAGCAGAGCGGCGATGCCGACCGCGCCGGCGCCCTCGACGATCTCACGCTCCCGCGCATAGGTGTGACGGATGCCGGCGGCGATCTCGTCTTCACTGAGCAGGACGACATCGTCGAGCAGGTTGCGGCACATGGCAAAGGTCAGCCGGTTGTCGAGGCCGATGCCGCCGCCGAGCGAATCCGCCAGCGTCGGCAATTCCTCCACCAGCACCGGGTGGCCGGCATCGAGGCTCGCCTTCATCGCCGCACCGCGCGCCATCGAGACGCCGATGACTTTTGTCCGAGGGCTGACGCCTTTAATGGCTGCGGCAACGCCGGAGGCGAGCCCGCCCCCAGAGAGCTGGACCAGAACGAGAGCAGCGTCCGGGACCTGCTCGATCATCTCAAGCCCGAGCGTGCCTTGCCCGGCGATGATGGCGGGATGGTCGAAGGGCGGCAGCGTGACCAGCCCCTCCTGCTTCACCAGCCGATCGACCTCCTGCTGGGCATCGTCCTGGCTGTTGCCGACAATGCGGATCTCCGCGCCAAGCCGGCGGATTTCTTCGAGCTTGTTTTCTGGCACCAGCCGCGACATGCAGATCACCGCGCGCATGCCTTCGAGCCTCGCCGCATGCGCCAGCGCCCGGCCATGATTGCCGGTCGAGGCCGCGACTACGCCGCGCGCTTTCTCCTCGGCACTCAACGAAGCCACGGCATTCGAGGCGCCGCGCAATTTGAAGCTGCCGGTGGTCTGCCGGTGCTCGAGCTTGAGATGAACCAGTGCGCCCAGCCTTTCGGAAAGGCTCTGGGATAGCGCGGTCGGCGTGCGCTCGACCTTGCCGGCAATGCGCTCTCGCGCGGCGCGAATGTGCTCAAGGGTGACATGTTTCATGATCATCAATCGCGCGGCAAGGGCAGCGTCATCAGACGGCCGAATTCGGGATGGGCCGTCTCGTCGCCGCAAAGCCGCAAACAATTCCAGGCGCTCGCCTGGTTGCTGGTGACCACGGGACGGTCGATCGCCTTTTCCATGCCGGTGACCGCGAGCGCACCGCGCAGCGCCGTGCAGGACACGAACAGCGCATCAGCACTTGCGTCGGTCACGTCACGCGCCAGTTCGACAAGCGATGCCGGTGAGATGCGCGCCATCTCGCGGTCGTCCTCGAAGCCGAGACAGGTGAAGCTGGCGATGTCGAAGCCGCGCGCCGCGAAATAGGCGGCCATCGGCCTGGATGTCTCGACGGTGTAGGGGGTGAGGATGCTGATCTTGCTTGCGCCCAGCGCACGCAGTCCGCGCACGCCCGCCATCGGCGGGGTAACGACTGAAACACCGGGCTTGGCGGCCTGGATCGCCGTCTCGATCTCGGCATCGCCGATCACCACCGACGCCGAAGTGCAGGAATAGCAGATGGCATCGAGTGGCTCGTCCGGAAGGATCAGGGCCGCGCCCGCCGTCAGCGCCGGCTGCATCTTGCGCAGGTTTTCCGGCGTCGTCGGGTTGGCGTAGGGAATGCGCGCGACATAGACGCCGATCCGCTCGCTCGCCACCATGCGGCGGAAATCCGGTTCGCTGGTGTGGTCGGTGGCCAGGATGATCAGGCCGACGCGCCGCTCCAGCGGGCGCGCGTCCAGCGCCGGCCGTTTCGGATAGACCTTGATCTCGGGCGAGGGTTTCATCGGCTACCTCTCGATCTTGCCGTAGCGACGTTCCAGCCAGCGCAACAGCACGACCGAAAACAGACTGATGACGAGGAAGAAGGCGCCGACCAGCGTGATCGGCTCGATATAGCGATAATAGGTGTTGGCGACGCTTTTGGCCTGGTTCATCAGCTCCAGCACGGTGATCGCCGACAGCAGCGGCGTTTCCTTGAACATGGCGATGAAATAATTGGCCAGGGCCGGGATCATCGGCGGAATGGCCTGCGGAATGATGATGTGGGTCCAGGTCTGTCTTGCGCTGAGATTGCAGGCCTTGGCGGCCTCCCATTGGCCGCGCGGCACATTGTCGATGCCGGCGCGGTAGACTTCCGCCGTGTACGTGCCGTAGTGCAGCCCGAGCCCGATGACACCGGCGACCAGCGGCGGCAACAGGATGCCGATGTCGGGCAGCACGTAGAAGATGAAATAGAGCTGCACCAGCAACGGCGTGCCGCGGATGAACTCGGCGAGAAAGCCGACTGTGCGCGACAACGCCTTGTTGGGCGAGCGGCGCGCCAGCGCGATGCCCAGCCCGACGATCGCCGCCAGCACCGAGCCGAGCAGTGTCGCCAGGATGGTGATCTTCACGCCCTGGATCAGCGTTGGCATGATTTCCCAGACGAAATTCCAATCCCATTCCATCAGGCACGCACCCCATCGAGGCCGCGTGCCATGCGGCGTTCCAAGGAGCGCACGCCCCACGAGATGAGCAGCGCAAGGATGAAATAGATGATCAGGATTGTGGTGAACGGCACCAAGGTGTTGCCGGTCTGCGCACGCACCACCTGCGCCTGGAAGGTCAGATCGGTGAGCGAGATCAGCGACACCACGGCGGTCGCCTTGAGCAGTTCGATGGCGTTGTTGCCGAAGGTCGGCAGCATCACCAGCAGCGCCTGCGGCAGTATGACGTGGCGCATGCCTTGCCAGCGGCCCAGATTGAGCGCGGTGCAGGCCTCGTATTGCTCGCGGCCGATCGACTGGATGGCGCCGCGCACCACTTCGGCGGCGTAGGCGCCTACATTGAGGCCGAGCGCCAGCACGCCGGCCTGCAACGGCGTCAGCGAAACGCCGATGAAGGGCAGCACGAAATAGGCCCAAAACAACTGCACGAAGATCGAGGTGCCGCGGAAGAATTCGATATAGGCGGTGGCCAGCGCGCGCAGCACGAAGAAGCGCGAGAGCCGCCCCATTCCGGCGAGAAAGGCCATGAACAGGGCAAGCACCGACCCCATCAGCGTCAGCTCGATGGTGACAAGCGCTCCCTGCAATATCAGGCCGAAATAGCCGGACCACTGGGTCATTGAGGTTCCACGTTGGGTTTAGCCGGCAGGCAGATGAGGGGCGGCACGAACCAACGAAAGCATGGCGCCGCCCCTCATCCGTCACTTCGTGACACCTTCTCCCCGTGACCGGGGAGAAGGGAAAAGCGCGCCTACTTCGCCGCGCAGAGCTTGTCGCGCGTCGTCGACATCGCGGCTGCCGCCGAGAAGCCGTAGGGCTCGATGATCTTGGCGAACTCGCCCGATGTCTTCAGCTTGGCCAGTTCGACGTCGAAGGCATCGCGCAGCGCCTCGTCGCCCTTCTTGAAGGCGGCGCCGTCGCAATAGACCGGCGCGCCCTGCACCGGCGCGATGACTTCGAGGTTTGGATCGGCGGCCTTCTTGACCAGATCATTGATCGACAGAACCGGCAGCGAATAGGCATCGATGCGACCGTCCTGCAGCATCTTCACGCCGCTCTGGCCGTCCGGCACGACAATGACACGCTCGCGCGGCACGCCGGCGTTGAGCGCCAGCTTCTCCTCCGTGCCGCCGCCGGGCGCACCGATCGTGGCGGTCGCGTCCTTGGCGACGTCCTCATAGCTCTTGAAGCCTTTCGGATTGCCCTTCTTCACCAGCATCGCCTCTGCGTCGCATAGCACCGGCTCGGAATAGACAACGGCGGCGCAGCGCTCCGGTTTCATGAACAGGCCGGCGGTGACGACATCGAAGCGGCCGGCCTGCAGACCGGGGATCATGGCGCCATATTCAGAGATCGAGGCAACGATGTCGGCGACGCCGAGGCGCTTGAATATCTCGCGCGCCACATCGGGCGCGGCACCCGAAACCTTGCCGTCGGCGGCGACCGCCGTATAGGGCGGCTCGTTGGCGATGGCGACGCGGGCAAAGCCTTGTGCCTTGAGTTGCTCGAGTTTGCTGTCGTCAGCCGAACCTGCGCTCGAGGCGGCCAGCACCGCCGTCAGTGCAAGACCGGCAACGCCGGCCAGAATGCTAGGTTTGTTCATTGTTCCCAACTCCTTGTTTCTTGTCTTGCTTTTGTTACGGGCGGCCTCACCGCCCCTGACGGCGGCCTTGCCGCCTCGGCATTACGGTCAGACGCGATGTCCGGCCGCGATGATCTTCTTCAGGAAGCCTTGCGTACGCTCCTGCTTGGGATGACGGAAAATCTCGTCAGGTTTGCCTTCCTCGACGATTTTGCCACGATCGAAGAACAGCACCCGGTCGGCGAAGTCGTGGGCAAAACCCATCTCGTGGGTGACCAGAAGCATGGTCATGTCGGTCTCGGCGGCGAGCTTGCGCATGACGTTCATCACCTCCTCGACCAGTTCCGGATCGAGCGCCGATGTCACCTCGTCGAACAGCATGATCTTCGGCGATAGCGCGAGCGCCCGGGCGATCGCCACGCGTTGCTTCTGCCCACCGGACAGCTGTGCCGGCATATTTTTGGCCTTGTCGGCCATGCCGACCATCTCGAGCAGTTCCATCGCCCGTTTTTCGGCGGCGGCACGCGCCGTACCCTTGGTCAACATCGGCGCCAGGGTCACATTGTCCATGACAGATTTGTGTGGAAACAGGTTGAACAGTTGGAAGACCATGCCGATCTTCTGTCGCATTCTTGTCAGGTGCCGCTCGTCGGCGGGCAGCAGCTGACCATTGCGCTCCATGTGGTAAAGCTGCTCGCCATCGATCTGGATATGACCGCCATCGATGCGCTCCAGCGTCATCAGGATGCGCAGGATCGTCGTCTTGCCCGAGCCCGATGGGCCGATCAGCGCCAGCTTCTCGCCAGGCATGACCTGCATCGACAAGCCGTCCAGCACTTTGAAAGTGCCGAAGCTTTTGGAAATGGCGTCGATCTTGATGATGGGCGTGGGCACTTCAGTTCCCCGTCCTGGAGAGGTCTATGCTCTAACGATGCGGAACGCGCCAAATCATGTCAATTGGGAAAATAATATCATGACAATTATTCTGATTCCGCACAGTTTCCGCGCAAACCGGGCCTAGATAGCGAGCAGCAGATGTTCCGGATCGCCGAGCAAAAGCTTGGTGACAACGCCGAGGCCGGCGCGCAGTTCCCCTTCGGTGGTCGAGCCCAACGAGATGCGCACCGCTGGATGCCAGGGCGCATCCGAGATGCGGAAGGATGTGCCGGGTGCAATCGCCACGCCCTGCAGGCGAGCCTGGGCGACAAAGCTCTCCTCGGAGCGGTCGGCCGGCAGTTGCAGCCAGACATGCAGCCCGTCGCGCCGGGCGCGATAGTCCACACCCGCCAGTACTTGCGCCGCGATATCCTGCCGCCGCCGCAATGCCGCGCGTTGCCAGTGGACAAGCTCCATCGCCGTGCCGTCGGTCACCCATTTGGTGGCGATCTCGGCCACCAGCGGCGTCGCCATCCAGTTCGAGACCAGATGCCGGTTGGCGACGGCCGCGACATAACGGTCGGGCGCCGCGAGATAGCCGATGCGCAGGCCGGGCACCGTGATCTTGGTGAAGGAGGTGACGTAGAGCGTGCGCTCCGGCGCAAACGCGGCAACCGGCGGCGGCCGGTCTTCGACCAGGGGACCCAGCACATCGTTCTCGATGATGGCGATGTCGTGCTTGCGCGCCACAGCCGCGATCTGCTCCCGCCGCGCCGCATCCATCAGCGTCGCCGTTGGGTTGATCACCGAGGGCTGCACGAACACGGCGCGGATGTCGGAAAGCCGGCAGGCCTCGTCCAGTGCTTCCGGGATCAGGCCATTGCAGTCGATCGGCAGCCCCTCGAGGTTGAAGCCGAGATAGCGTGCAAGCGGCACCAGCGTGTGGTGGCCGATCGCCTCGGTGGCGACCGTCGAGCCGGGCGGCGCGACGCTCATCAGCGCCACCGTCATGCCGGCGGTGGCGCCGTTGGTCAGGCTGATGTTCTGCGCGGAGATGTCGAGCCCGCACAGTTTCAGCCATTCGACCGCCACCGCGCGATGGCGTGGAAACACCATGTTGGGGCGGAACGAAAGTGCTGAACTCGACGGAAGGTTCTCGGCCAGCCAGCCCAGCGCCTGCTTCAGCCGCTCCAGATGCATCGGCTCGCAGACCGGTTTCAGGATCGACAGATCGATGACTTCGCCGAGCCGCTCTGGCAGATAGGGTGGTTCCGGCTCGCGGCGCTGCGTCTGGACGAAGCTGCCACGACCGATCTCGCCAGAAATCAGGCCTCGCCGGATCAGCTCCTCATAGGCGCGGCCGACCGTTTGCACCGAAAGCTTGAGGTCGTCGGCCAGCCGGCGGTGGGTCGGCAGCCGTGCGCCATTGGCAAGACGCCCGTCATGGATGGCGCGCGCGAACTGGTCGGCCAGCGATTGATAGGCCGGCCGCCGGATGAGCGCGGGATCGGGTTGCCACAATGTCATGACTTATTAGAGATCGAAATCAGTGCAATTGACAATCGAAATAATGCGCCGTCATGGTGCGGTGGACGAAAAAGTGGACGCCGATGAACGCTGCGAGACTCGACCCGATCGACCTGAAAATCCTCGACGCCATCCAGCGCGACGGACGCATCACCAAGTTGGCGCTGGCAGAACAGGTCGGCCTGTCGCCGACCCCGTGCTGGATGCGGCTGCGCAAGCTGGAAAAGGCCGGCATCGTCGCGGGCTACCACGCCAGGATCGCCATGCGTGTCGTGGCACCCGTCGCCACCGTGCTGATGGAGGTGACGCTGGCCAACCACCGCCAGGCCGATTTCGAGCGCTTCGAGCGCGTCATTCGCGACATTCCCGAGATCGTCGCCTGCTGGTCGGTGGGAGGCGGCGTCGACTATGTGCTGAAGGTGATGACACGCGACATCGACGCCTATCAGCGGCTGGTCGACGGCTTGCTGGACCGCGAAATCGGCATCGACCGCTACTTCACCTACATCGTCATCAAGACGGTGAAGGACGAGATCGCGCTGCCCATAGCCGACCTGCTGCCGGCGTCGGCTTAAGGACCGGAGAGATCGTCTGCCGAGGCGACGCAATAGAGAGAGTCTCTCTACTCCGAGGCATCCAAACAGCCTCTCTGTCTGCATCGGGCGGATAATCTTCCCGCATCAGTCCGAACCGGGAGGCCTCGACCATGTCCGCGCATTTCGCCCGCTCGCATCGCCATGAAGCGCTCGACGGCCTCGCCGACCGCCGGCTGCTGCGCGAACTTGCCTATGTCGACGGCCACTGGACAGCGAGCGAGGCTGCCGAAAGTTTCGAGGTAACCGATCCGGCCACCGGCACGACTGTCGCTTTCGTCGCCGCGCTCGATGGCCGGCAGACGACAAAGGCGATCGATGCCGCCGCGCGCGCCTTTCCGGCCTGGCGGGCGCTGTTGCCGCAGGAGCGCTCGAAAACCTTAAGAAAATGGTTCGAGTTGATCGTCGGCGCCAAGGATGATCTGGCCCTGCTGATGACACTGGAACAGGGCAAGCCGCTGCAGGAATCGCTGGGCGAGATCGACTACGCCGCCTCCTTCGTCGAATGGTATGCCGAAGAAGCAAAACGCCTGAACGCAGAGAGCATCACCAGCCATCTGGCAGGCGCCGAAATGATGGTGCGGCGCGAGCCGCTCGGTGTCGTCGGTGTCGTCACGCCTTGGAATTTTCCGTCGGCGATGCTGACCCGCAAGGCAGCCGCCGCCCTTGCCGCCGGCTGCACCATCGTTGCGCATCCGTCCTCGGAAACACCGCTATCGGCGCTGGCGCTGGCCGAACTCGGCGAACGCGCCGGCCTGCCCGCTGGCGTCTTCAACATCATCACCGGCAAGGCTTCGACCATCGTCGGCCGGCTGTGCGAAGATCCGCGCGTTCGCGCCATGAGCTTTACCGGCTCGACCGAGATCGGCAGGCTGATCGCCGCGCAAAGTGCGCCGACAATGAAACGGCTGGTGATGGAGCTTGGCGGCCACGCGCCGCTGATCGTCTTTGCCGATGCCGATCTGGAGAGAGCCGTGAGCATCGCTATCGACGCCAAATTCGCCACATCGGGCCAGGACTGCCTCGCCGCCAACCGCATCTATGTCCAGCGTCCAATCTACGAGCGCTTCTGCGCCGCTTTCGCCCAGCGCATCGAGGCGTTGCGCAGCGGCAATGGCCTTGCCGGTGACACCGACATCGGGCCGCTGATGCATGAGCGCGCAGTGAAGAAGGTCGAGGAACAGGTCGCCGATGCGCTCGCCCTTGGCGCGCGCTGCCTCACCGGCGGCGGGCGGCATCAGGCTGGTCCCCTGTTCTACCAGCCGACGCTGCTGGCCGATGTCAGTGACGAAGCGCTGATCATGCGCGAGGAGACCTTTGGTCCGGTCGCCGCCGTAACGCCGTTCGACAGCGAGGACGAGGTGATCGCTCGCGCCAATGCCACCGAATATGGCCTCGTCGCCTATGTCGTGACCGAGAACGGCGCCCGCCAGCAACGTATGGGCCGTGCGCTCGACTACGGCATGGTCGCCATCAACCGCGTCAAGATCACAGGCGCGCCGATACCGTTTGGCGGCGTCAAGCAATCCGGCATCGGCCGCGAAGGCTCGCGCCATGGGCTCGAAGCCTTCACCGATCTCAAATATCTTTGCCTCGATGTAGCCTAAGCTGCGCCGAAATCGTCCCTTTGTCAGGAGTCAAAAAATGCTCGACCAGTCCAACGAACTCGCCGCCTGGGATCGCGATCATTTCTTCCATCCCTCGACCCATATGGGCACGCATGCGCGCGGTGAATCGCCGACCCGCATCATGGCCGGCGGTGAAGGCGTCACCGTCTGGGACAACAATGGCAAGAAGAGCCTCGATGCCTTCGCCGGCCTCTATTGCGTCAATGTCGGCTATGGCCGCCAGAAGATCGCCGATGCCATCGCCGCCCAGGCGAAGAACCTCGCCTACTACCATGCCTATGTAGGCCACGGCACCGAGGCCTCGATCACGCTGGCCAAGATGATCATCGACCGCGCGCCGAAGGGCATGTCGAGGGTCTATTTCGGCCTGTCGGGTTCGGATGCCAACGAAACCAACATCAAGCTGATCTGGTACTACAACAATGTGCTCGGACGGCCGGAGAAGAAGAAGATCATCTCGCGCTGGCGCGGCTATCACGGCTCGGGCGTGATGACGGGATCACTGACCGGGCTCGACCTGTTCCACAACGCCTTCGACCTGCCGCGCGCGCCGATCCTGCACACCGAGGCGCCCTATTACTTCCGCCGCGCCGACCGCTCGATGAGCGAGGAGCAGTTTTCGCAGCATTGCGCCGACAAGCTCGAGGAGATGATCCTGGCCGAAGGCCCGGAAACGGTCGCCGCCTTCATCGGCGAGCCGATCCTCGGCACCGGCGGCATCGTGCCGCCGCCGGCCGGCTATTGGGAGAAGATCCAGGCGGTGCTGAAGAAATATGACGTGCTGCTGGTCGCCGATGAAGTGGTGACGGGCTTCGGCCGGCTGGGCACCATGTTCGGCTCCGACCATTACGGCATCAAGCCGGACCTGATCACCATCGCCAAGGGCCTGACCTCGGCCTATGCGCCGCTGTCGGGCGTCATCGTCGCCGACAAGATGTGGCAGGTGCTGGTTGAGGGCTCCGACAAGCTCGGCTCGCTCGGCCATGGCTGGACCTATTCGGCGCATCCGATCTGCGTTGCTGCTGGCGTCGCCAATCTCGAACTAATCGACGAGATGGACCTAGTGACGAATGCCCGCGAGACCGGCGCCTATTTCCGCGCCGAGCTGGCCAAGGCGGTCGGCGATCACAGACACGTCGGTGATGTGCGCGGCGACGGCATGCTGGCGGCGGTCGAGTTCGTCGCCGACAAGGACGACCGGGTGTTCTTCGACGCTTCGCAGAAGATCGGACCACAGGTGGCGACGGCACTTGCCGCCAGCGGCGTCATCGGCCGCGCCATGCCGCAGGGAGACATCCTCGGCTTTGCCCCGCCGCTCTGCCTGACGCGCGAAGAAGCCGACACCGTGGTGGCCAAGACGGCGGACGCGGTGAAGAGCGTGTTTGCCAATCTCTGAAATCGACCTGTGAACGCCGTGACCGAAACCCTCCCCGCCACCATGGCCGCCGTGCTGCTCACCGGGCACGGCGGACCGGAAAAACTCGTCTACCGCAGCGATGTGAAAGTGCCCGCGCCTGCTCCTGATGAAGTGCTGGTCAAGGTCAGCGCTTGCGGCATGAACAACACCGATGTCTGGGTGCGCCAGGGCGCCTATGGAACGGAGGAGGATGCTGCCGCGGTGTCGACCTGGCGGCGCCAGGGCAACACGCTTGTTTTCCCGCGCATCCAGGGCACCGACACAGTCGGCACCGTCGCCGCGGTCGGCGAAGGCGTTTCGCCTGACCGTATCGGCGAACGGGTGATGGTCGATTTCTCGATCTACAACCGCGACGACGATTCGCTCGCCGACATCGACTATATGGGCCACGGCCGCGACGGCGGCTACGCCGAATACCAGGCCGTTCCGGCCGAGAACGCTCATGTCGTCGATACCGAACTGACCGACGTCGAACTCGCCACCTTCTGCTGCGCCTACCTCACTGGCGAACAGATGCTGGAGCGCGCCGCGCTCAAGGCCGGCGAGCGCGTGCTGGTCACCGGCGCCTCGGGCGGTGTCGGTTCCGGCATCGTGCAGCTGGCTCGGGCGCGCGGCGCCATTCCCTATGCCGTCGTCGGCAAGGGCAAGGAACAGGCAGTGCTCGACATCGGCGCCGAGGCTGTCATCACCCGTGGCGTTGCCGACCTCCCGCAAGCCGTGAACGAGGCGACCGGCGGCCAGCCGATCGATGTGGTGGCCGACCTCGTCGGCGGCGCCGTCTTCAACGACCTGTTGCGCATCCTGCGACCCGAAGGCCGCTATACCACCGCCGGGGCAATCGCCGGCCCGGTCGTGCAGCTCGATCTCAGGACCATGTATCTGAAGCAATTGCAGCTGCATGGCTCGAGCCAGGGCACGCGCGCCGATTTCCGCCGCATCGTTGGATACATCGAGGCGAAGAAAATCCGGCCGCTGGTCGGCGGCGTCTACAAGCTCTCCGATTTCCACCATGCGCAGGCGGATTTCATCGCCAAGGATTTCGTCGGCAAGCTTGTGGTGGTGCCGGATGCAATGTGGGGTTCGGCTATCTGAACAACCCGACTGTGCCTCAACCCTGCTGGGCCGCTCTCAGCAGCATGCCGAACAGGTCGCGCGGCTCGTCGGGGTCGGCCAGCATGTCGAGTTCCTGGTAGAGGCCGGTCGAGCGCAGCTGATCCCTGACATAGCGCAGCGCCGAGAAATCCTCGATGGCGAAGCCGACCGAATCGAACAGCGTGATCTGGCTGGGATCGCGCCGGCCTTGCACTGCGCCTGACATCACCTGCCACAGCTCGGTCACCTTGTGATCTGGCGCAAGCTGCTGGATCTCGCCCTCGATACGGGTCTGTGGCGGATATTCGACGAAGATGTCGGAGCGCAGCAGGATGTCGTGGTGCAGTTCGGTCTTGCCGGGACAGTCGCCGCCGACCGCGTTGATGTGGACGCCGGAGCCGACCATGTTGTCGGTGAGGATGGTGGCGTACTGCTTGTCGGCGGTGACGGTGGTGATGATGTCGGCTCCCTCGACCGCCTCCTGCGCGGTGCCGCAGGCGACCATGTCGAAGCCGAGCCCGGCGAGATTGCGGATGCATTTTTCGGTGGCCGTGCGGTCAATGTCATAAAGCCTCAGCCTGTCGACGCCGAGCATCGCCTTGAAGGCCACCGCCTGGAATTCGGCCTGGGCGCCGTTACCGATCAGCGCCATGCAGCTGGAGCCGGTCGGCGCCAGGTACTTGGCAGCCAGAGCCGACATCGCCGCCGTGCGCAGCGCGGTCAGGATGGTCATTTCGGATAGCAGCACAGGATAGCCATTGTGGACATCGGCGAGCATGCCGAAGGCGGTCACCGTCTGGCGGCCCTCGCGCATGTTCTTGGGGTGGCCGTTGACATATTTGAAGCCGTAGACCTCGCCGTCGCTGGTCGGCATCAGCTCGATGACGCCCTCGGCGCTGTGCGAGGCGACGCGCGGCGTCTTGTCGAACAGTTCCCAACGGCGGAAGTCGTCCTCGATGTAGCCGGCAAGTTCGACGAGGAAGCGCTCGACGCCGACCTTCAGCACCAGCTTCATCATGTGGTCGACGCTGACGAAGGGGACGATGTTGAGATTGGGAATCATTTTTTCTTATCCTTGCCGCATGCAGGTGGTCAGTCCTTGGCGATGCGCGTTGTGTGCCTTCATCATCGTTGCCAGCGCTGGATCGTTTTGCTCCAGCGCCCTGATGGCTCCGCTTGTGTCGTAGAGGCGCTCATCCTGCCCCATCTTGAACTTGGCTTCTAGCCGTTCGATCGGCAGGTCGAAGCCGAGGATATGCGGTATGCGCCGCTCCATGCCGCCGGGTCCCAGTTCGCGCATCCGCCAGCGGTCGTCGCGATCTTTTTCGAGCATGTCGACAAGCTGAAGCAGATGTCTTGCGGTGGCGTGATCGTCGAGCGTAACCGGCCTGCCATGGCAATGCACGACGGCGAAATTCCAGGTCGGCGCGCTGTCGCGCACTGGGTTGCGCGGATACCAGGACGGCGAGATGTAGCCATGCGGGCCGTGAAAGATGGCGACCGTCTCCCTGCCCTCGGCAATCAGCGCGCTGTGCGGATTGGCCCTGGCGAGATGCGAGACCAACGTTCCGTTTTCACCGCGCATGGGATCAAGCACGAAGGGCAGATGCGATACGGCGAGGCCCTGCGGTCCTGACGTCACCGCCGTCGCAAAGGCCGCGGCTTCGATCAGGCCGAACACCTCGTCGCGCGACAGCGGCGCAAATTCAGGCTTGCTGTACATCAGGTCAGCTTCGCTGGGCGCGAACCGCCGGGATCAGGCCTTGCGGGCGAACCAGCAGCACGGCGATGACACCCGACAGCACGATGGCGTCGCGATAGGGCGCGATCGCACCGGGCAGTGTCGCCTGCAACAGCACCTCGATGATGCCGAGCAGGAAGCCGCCGGCGACCGCACCCGGCAAGCTGCCCAGCCCGCCGACGACGGCCGCGATGAAGGCCTTCAGCACGGGCGTGAAACCCATCAGCGGATCGACCGAGGCACGCTGCGCCACCCACAGCATGGCCGCCAGCCCGGCGAGCAGGCCGGAAAGCAGGAAGGCGGTGGCGATGATGCGGCTGGCCGGAATGCCCATCAGGCGCACGACGTCGAAATCTTCCGCCGCGGCGCGCATCGCCGTACCGGTCACCGAGCGGCGCAGGAAGACTTCGAGCGCAATCAGCGCCAGCGCCGAGACAACGATGGAGATGCTGGGACCAACGCCGATGGTGAAATCGCCGAAGGAGAAGGCGCCGGTCATCCAGCCGGCCATGGCGACAGCCTGCGGCCGCGCCGAAATGCCGTTCTGGAAGACGACCTTCAACAGGCTGGAAACGGCGAAGCTGGTTAGCAACAGACTGGTGACGCTGGCGCCGCGCATCGGCCGGAAGGCGATGCGCTCCATGGCGACAGCGGCGAGCGCGCCGCAGGAAACGGCGACAAGCACCGCCACCGGGAAGGGAAAGCCGAGCACCAGCGAGGCCAGCAGCGCATAGCCCGACAGCGTCATCAGCTCGCCATGGGCGAAGTTGATGAGGCCGACGATGGAAAAGACGATGGCCAGCCCGAGCGCCAGCAAGGCATAGACGCCGCCGAGGCTCACTGCATTGATGATCTGCTGCGCGATCATGCTTCTTAAGCTCCCAAATAGGCTTGGCGGACGAGGTCCGAGGAGGCGAGTTCTTTCGCCGTGCCCGACAGCACCACCTCGCCATTGGCGAGCACGACGGCGCGGTCGGCGATTTCGAGCGCGAGCGCCACATTCTGTTCGACCAGAAGGATGGTCAGGCCCTTGCGGCGCAGTTCGGCGATCAGGTCGAAGACGGTGTCGATCAGTTGCGGCGCAAGGCCGAGCGAGGGCTCGTCGAGCAGGATCATGCGCGGCTTGCCCATCAGCGCGCGGGCGATGGCCAGCATCTGCTGTTCGCCGCCCGACAGATTGCCGCCCTTGACACGGTAATAGCGGCGCAGGATCGGGAACAGCTCCAGCATCTCCTCCTCGCGCAGCCGCGCCTCGGCCGCCGGCTGATGCACCGCGCCGCCGAGACGCAGATTGTCGGCCACCGTCAGGCTGGCGAAGATGCGGCGGCCTTCGGGAACCAGCGCGACGCCTTTGCGGGCGATCGCCTCCGGCGCCAGCCCGGTGATGTCGACACCATCGAAGATCACCTTGCCGGACGCCGCCGGCACCAGCCCGGCGACGGCGCCGAGCGTCGAGCTCTTGCCGGCGCCGTTGGCACCGACCAGCGCGATGATCTCGCCGCTGTCGACGGTGAGGTCGACGCGGCGCACCGCCTCGACTTCGCCGTACCGGATTTTCAGGGCTTCGACGCTCAGCATGACATCACGGCGCGGGAACGTCGGCGGCGTCGGGGATCAGGGTCTGGACATGCTTGCCCTCGCCGCCCTCGTAGCGCATCAGCGCCACTGGCCGCAGCGGCATGCGGTCGGTACCGGCATAGGTGATCTTGCCGGTGATGCCATCGAAATCCTTCAAGCCGGCGATGGCGTCACGGATCGCCTTGGGGTCGTCGGAACCGGCCGTCTTGACCGCCTGGTCGAGGATCAGTCCGATCTCGTAGCCATTGACCTCATAGGTCGATTCCGGTGCGTGGCCGGCATATTTGGTGAAGGCGGCATTGAAGGCTTCGAGCTTGCTGCCCGGCTCGGCATAGCCGGCCGAGGTGTAGACGACGCCATCGACCAATTTGCCGAGCGCCTTGATGGTCGGCGTGCCTATGGCATCGGCGCCATAGACCGGGATGGTGACGCCGGCGCCACGCAACTGCTGCATGAAGGCTGGGAAGTCGGGCTCATAGGCCGCCGTCATGATCAGGTCCGGCTTGTCGGCCAGGCCCTTGATGTTGGTGATCTCGGCAGAAAAATCCGGCTGGCCCATGCTGAAGGTGCCGCGGCCGACAATAGCGCCGCCCTTTTTCTCGAACACCTTGCCGAAATATTCCGGCAGGTTGGCGGTGTAGGTGGAGTCCGGCGAGGTCAACAGGAACACCTTCTTCTTGCCTTCGGAAACGGCGAAGTCGGCGACCGCCGTCGCCTGCACATTGTCGGCCGGATAGGTGCCGAACATGACGTCGCCGACCGCGCCGGTCAGCACCGGGGCGGAGCCGCACAGCGTCAGGGTCGGAATGCCGAGCGGCTGGGTGAGCTGGCCGGCGGAAATCGAGGGATCGGCATCGCAGGGCGTGATCATGATCTTGGCGCCGGCATCGATCAGCTCCTGCGCGACAGTGGCGGTCTGTGCGGTGTCTGAGCGCGTATCCTTGATCAGCAGCTTGACGGTGTATTTGCCGCCGAGCCCGCCCTTGGCGTTGAGTTCGTCGAGCGACATGCGTAGGCCGGCAAGTGCCGGCTGGTCGTAAGGGGCAAGGCCGCCGGTCTGCGCGGTCGCGGCACCGATGATGATCTCCTCGGCACTGGCCGTCGAAATGGCGGCGATGCCGAACACGGCCGCGCACAGGGCGGCGCGATGGAGTCGATAGAGGCTTGGCATGTCGGTTCTCCTTCTGGATTTCTTATGGTTGGTTGGATTGCTTGTCGTTGCGGTCTATGCGGTCTGGTCTGCGGTCGCTTGATCTGCGGTCTTGGCGCGGGCCGTGCGGCTGCCGAGATAGGCGGCGATCACGGCAGGGTTCTTCTGGACGTCGCCGGGCGTGCCGTCGGCGATGACGCGGCCATGATCGATGACGACGATGCGCTCGCACAAATTCATCACCAGCCGCATGTCATGCTCGATCAGCACCACGCCGATGCGGCGCTCGGTGCGAACCGCCGACAGGATGGAAACCAGTTCGGCGGTCTCAACGGCGTTCATGCCGGCGGCCGGCTCGTCCAGCAGCAGGAAGCGCGGCTTCAACGCCAGGGCGCGCGCCACTTCGAGCCGGCGGCGCTGGCCATAGGCAAGCCTGGCGGCCGGCTGATCGGCAAATTTCTCCAGCCCCATTCGCGCGAGCTCGCCCATGGCCGCCGCCTCGGCATGGCCAAGATCAGGTTCCACCTGGCGTGCGGCGACGACGACATTCTCCAGCACGGTCATGTGCGGGAAAACGCGGATGTTCTGGAAGGTGCGGGCAACGCCGGAGCGGGCAAAGCGGAAGGCCGAGGCCTGCCGCACCGCACCACCCACCGACACGGTGCCGGCACTTGGCTGGACATCGCCGGCCAACATGTTGAGCAGCGTCGTCTTGCCGGCGCCATTGGGGCCGATGATGCCGGTGATGCTGTCGGTCTGAAAATTCAGGCTGACGTCATCGACAGCAACAACGCCGGCATAACGGCGCGACAGATGGTCGGCGGTGAGCCGGTCACTCTCGACATGCTGCGGAGGTGCCGCCGAAGCCGTCACGGCCTGACGTCCGGACCGGCGCAGGAGGTTCAGTTCACGCTCGCCGAAAAGACCGGTCGGGCGTCGCCAGATGACCAGGATCATGGCGATGGCCAGCACGCCCTGGGTCAAGCCGAACAGGACAGGCAGATGCAGGCCGAGCACCTCGCCGCCGCCTTCGAAGCGGCGCACCACTTCGACCAAAACGATGGTGACGATGACGCCGGCGAAGGCGCCGAGCGACGAGGTCATGCCGCCGACGATCAGCATGGCGAGCATGGTGAAGCCGAGGTCGAAATAGAAATCGCGTGGCGAGAAGGCGCCAAGGAATTGCGCCATCAAGGCACCGGCGGCCATGGCGGCAACGACACCCGCCACCCAGGCGGCCAGACGCGCCGTGCGCTGGTCGACGCCGACGGCGGCCGCACCACGCTCATCATTGGCGGCGGCGCGGGTGGCAAGGCCGAAAGAGGTTTCGCGGAACAGCCTCGCCGCCACCAGCGCCACCGAAGCGACGGCGGCGGCCGTCCACAGCCCGACTTCGCGCGGCACGCCGTAAAAGGGTTGGCTGCCGCGGGTGATCTCGCGCCCGGCGACCAGCAGCGTGTAAACAATGATCAGCATGGCCAGCGTGGCGATCGAGGCGCTCGATCCGGAAAGCCTGAGCAGCGGCGTGCCGGTCAACAGGCCGATGATGACAGCCAGGACCAGGACGACGGCCAGCGCCGCGAAGAAAGAGAGTTGGTGGCCGGCGAGGAACTGCGGCAGGTCGCGCAGTGCGGTTTTCTGCAACGCGGTCGGCATGGTGAGAATGCCGGTGGCGTAGGCGCCGAGACCGACAAAGGCCGCCTGGCCGAACGAGACGATGCCGCTGTTGCCGGAGAAGATCTGCAGGCCAAGCACCGCCGTCAGCATGATCGCGGCATAGGTGACCACACGTTGCATGGCGGCGCCGCCGAAGACAAAGGCGGCAAGCGCCACCAGCAGCAGCACCGCCACCATGCACAAGGCATCGGCCGTGGCGTTGCGAAACGCGGCCGGCATGAAGCCGCGTGACTTGCTCTCGCTCATCGTCACCGACGCCATCACGCGGCCTTGAAGCGGCTGGGCGAAAACGGCGCCAGGATCGGCTGCGCGCCCTCGGTGACCAGCCTGGCGACGGCCTCGCCGACGGCCGGACCGGTCTTGAAACCGTGGCCGGAGGACCCCGCCGAAACGACCAGCCCTTCGACATCAGGCATGGCCCCGATGACAGGCAGGTCGTCGGGGCTCATGTCATAGAGCCCGGCATAGCCGGGCCGGATGCCGAGTTCGGCCATGGCCGGCACACGGGTGGCGAAGGTCTCCAGGATCTCGACCGATTCCGATTCCTCGACACCTTCCATATAGTTGTCGGGATTTTCGACAAAGCGGGGACGGCCGGCGTGTTCGTGGCGCAGGCCGGTGCCGCCGCCGGCCCAGGTGCCGGCCAGGATAACGCCGTCATTGTCGGGCCGCGCATAGTTGCAGGAGATGTCGTCGCACCAGGCGAATGGCATGACCTTGCGAGCCCTGCCGGCTGCGTCGAGAACGGCCATCGGATGGCGCTCGACATGCAGCGGCAGATCAAGGCCGACCGTCGCCAGCAGCCGGCGCGTCCATGGCCCGGCGGCCAGAACGACGGTGTCGGCCTCCAGCGCCGTTCCATCGGTCAATGTGACGCCGGTGATCCGATCGCCCTGCCGCTGAAGGCTTTCGACAAGGGTGTTCTGCATGATCCTCGCACCGTTGGCGCGGGCGGCACGAGCGATGGCGTTGGTGGCGCCGAAGGCATCGGCATAACCAAATTCCGGCTCCCACAATGCCAGCGCTACATTGTCCAGGGCAAAGCCGGGCGCGGCGTCGGCAAAGGCTTGTGGAGACAATGTCTCGATGCGCGCGCCCTGGCCGCGAATGCGTTTGGCTGCCGCCGTCCAGCTTGCCTTGTTGTCGTTGCCGCAGACCCACATCATGCCGACCTCGGTGACAAAGGAACCTTCGCCCGCGATTTCCGGCAACGACACGAGGATCTCGCGGCCACGGATGGAAAGCTGCGACAGCTCCGGCATCAGGTAGAAGGCGTGCAGCAGCGCCGACGATTTGCCCGACGGGCCGCCGGCCGGGTGGGTCTGCTCGACCAGCGTGACCTTCACACCGGCCTTGGCCAGATGATAGGCGGCGCTCGATCCGACAATACCCGCACCGACGACGATGACGTCGCTTCCGTTTCGCATGGCTGTTCCCCACAGTCTCTTGGCCGCTTTCCGACAAGGTAGGGCCAGCGATCACACGATGTCAATATCTCTTCACTGTTGACCAATATTTAAATCTCTGTAATAAACTCGACAAAACAAGAGAACACGGATTTCGGGGAGGCCCATGGCGATACGCGATGTTCTGATGCGCGGGGATCTCACGCTGACGCCGTCGGAGGAGAAGATCGTCCGGCTGCTGTTGACGGACTATCCGACCTCCGGCCTTGGCACCGCTTCGTCGCTGGCGCGGCGCGCCGGCGTCAGCGATCCGACCGTGGTGCGGCTGGTGATGAAGCTCGGCTATGAGGGGTTTCCGGATTTCCAGGCAAAGCTTCTGGCCGAGGTCGAGGCAAGACTGCATTCGCCGCTGCTGATGATGGAGGCCAAGCGGCAGAGCGGTTCGAACGACAGTGCCGTGCTGGCCTATCTCGATAGCGTTACCACGGCCTTGCAGAAAGCCACCGCCGCGACCCCGGTCCAGACATACGAGCGGGCGGCCCGTCTGCTGATGGAGGCCAAGGGCGAGGTCGTGCTGGTTGGCGGCCGGTTCAGCCGCCACATAGCCGGCATGCTTGCCGGCTATCTCGTGCAGTTTCGTCCCAAGGTTCGCGATCTCGGTGTGCTCTCGCCACAGACTTTCGACACACTGGCCGACCTCGACCGGCGCGACGTGCTCGTCGTCTTCGACTACCGCCGCTACCAGCTCGATGTGATGGCCTATGCAAAACAGGCGGCGGCGCTCGATGTGCGCATTGTCCTGTTCACTGACCAGTGGCTGTCGCCGATCGCCGATCTCGCCGAAGTCACGATCGTCAGCCCGCTCGAAGTGGCCTCGCCCTACGATACGCTGGCGCCGGCGATCGCCCAGATGGAAGCCCTCACCGCTCATATTGTTTCGACGCTGGACGACGACGCTCGTGCTCGCATCGAGCGGCTTGAGAAGGTGCGGCATGCCAATGCCGTAACGCTCGACAGCAACCCGCAAGAGAACGGCGCGGGTCATACACCCGGACCACGCAAGACACCGGGACCCAAATCAGCAAAGCAGGACGACAAAGCATGACCCAGGCCCTACCCAGACGAAACGAAGCCTTCCGTGCCGGCGAAACGGCGCTGCTGCTCGTCGATATGCAGCGCATCTGGCTGGAGCCGGGCGCCGATCCGTCGCATCCGGAGCGTGGGCCGGATCACTATTTCTACCGGCAGACATCGTCGCAGACGATCCCCAACCAGGAGCGCCTGCTGGCGGCCGCGCGGGCCAACGGCGTCGAGGTTCTGCACACCATCATCCAGAGCCTGACCGAAGACGGCCGCGACCGCTCGCTCGACCACAAGCTGACACCGATCCATGTCGCGCCCAGCCTCGCCGAGGGCCTGCCGGTGGCGTCGCTGGCGCCGGTCGGCGACGAGATCATGCTGCCGAAGACGTCGTCGGGCATCTTCAACTCGACCAATGTCGACTATCTCCTGAAGAACCTTGGCATTCGCTATCTCGTCGTCGTCGGCGTGCTGACCGATCAATGCGTCGACATGACGGTGCGCGACGGCGCCGACCGCGGCTACCTCGTCACCTGTGTATCGGACGCCTGCGCCACCATCACGCAGGAACGCCACGACATGGCGCTCAAGGCCTTTGGCGGATATTGCTGGGTCACCGACACCGACACCGTCGTCGACCGCTTCAACGCTTTGGGAAAAACGGCATGACATCGAGTGTCGAGCCTCTGGTTGCCGTCGTCACCACGGATCTCTCCGCCGTTACGCGGGGCCGCTTCGTTGCCGAAAGCAAGCTGCAGAAAACCGCCGCGACCGGCGTCGGCTGGCTCCAGGCCAATCTGTCGCTGACGCCGTTCAACTCCATCGTCGATCCCAACCCCTGGGGCTCGTCGGGCGACCTGCGGCTGATCCCCGATCTCAAGGCGCGTTTTCGCACGACACGCACCGGATCGGCGACGCCGTTCGACATGGTCGCCGGCGACATCGTCGACCTCGATGGCAGCCCGTGGCTCGGATGCACGCGCACGATGCTGAAAAATGCGCTGGTCGAGCTGAAGGACGCGACCGGCCTGTCGGTCATCGCCGCCTTCGAGCATGAATTCCATGTCGCCGACGGCGGCTTCGCACCGGCACATTCGATGTCTTTCGCCGCACTGCGCCGCGCCGACCCGTTTGCGCCCAATCTGATGGCAGCGCTGGAGGAGGCAGGCGTCGCGCCCGAAGTGGTCATCGCCGAATTCGGCGACGAGCAGTTCGAGGTGACGCACGAGCCGGCGGACGCGCTGACGGCAGCCGACCGCGCCGTCGCCATCCGTGAAATCACGCGCGAATTGGCGCGCAATGCCGGCTGGCGTGCGAGCTTCGCGCCCAAGACTGCGCCCAATGCCGTCGGCAACGGCGTCCACATCCATTTCAGCTTCGTTGACGAGGCCGGCAAGCCGGTGACTTACGATCCGGCGCAACCCGGCGGCCTTTCCGCCAAGGCCGGCGCCTTCTGCGCCGGCGTGTTGCGTCATCTGCCTGGTATCACCGCCATGACGGCGTCGAGCGTGTCGTCTTACTACCGGCTGAAGCCGCACAGCTGGAGCTCGTCCTACACCTGGCTTGCCGACCGAGACCGCGAGGCGTCGTTGCGCATCTGCCCGACGGTGACGATAGGCGGACGCGATCCGGCGCGGCAATACAACATCGAATACCGGGCCGCCGACGCCACCGGCAATCCCTATCTGTCGCTGGCGGCGGTCGTCCGCGCCGGACTGGAAGGGCTGAAGGCGGAGCTGCCGTCGCCGCCGCTGGTCACCGGCGACCCGACACTGATGAGCGAGGCGGAGCGGGCAAAGCTCGGTCTCGTGCGCCTGCCCGAAACCCTGCCGGCAGCGCTGGACGCGCTTGTGGCCGACAGCACTGTGACGGGGTGGTTCGCGCCTGTCTTCATCGAAACCTTCGTTGGCCTCAAGCGACACGAGGCAGAGCGCCTTGCCGGTCTCGATCCGGCTTCCATCTGCGATCTTTACCGGACGCTCTATTGATGACTGCACAGACTGAAAAAGAACTACCCGCTCAAAGAGATTGGCCCGACGCCGTCGAGGTTCTCAACGAGCAAGGCCATTCCGATATCGTGCTGTTGTGCGAGCATGCGTCCAACCACATGCCGGCCGAGTATCGGCAGCTCGGCCTCGATGCCAGCCATCTGCAGCGCCATATCGCCTGGGATATCGGCGCCGCCGAGGTGACCCGCCTGCTGTCGTCGAAGCTCGATGCTCCGGCCTTCCTCAGCGGTTATTCGCGGCTGTTGATCGACCTCAACCGGCCGCTTCATACCCAAGGCAGCATTCCGGTTCTGTCGGAAGACACCGACATTCCCGGCAATGTCGGCATCGATGCGACGGAGCGAAACCGGCGTGCCGAGATCATGTTTTCGCCGTTTCATGACCGGGTGGCCGCGTATCTCGACCGCCGGGCGCAAGCAGGCCGGCAGACGCGGATCGTGACGATCCATTCCTTCACGCCGGTCTTCCTCGGTGTCAGCAGGCCCTGGCATGCCGGCGTGCTGCATGACCATGCAAGCGATCTCGCCGAAGCGATCCTTTCGGGCCTGCGCACCGACGCGGCGCTCAATGTCGCGGCCAACGTGCCCTATGTGATCAGCCGCGACGCCGACTACGCCGTGCCTATCCATGGCGACGATCGCGGTATCCCCGCTGTCCTCATCGAGATCCGACAGGATCTGCTGTCGACACGGTCCGGCATCGAGGAATGGGCGGACCGGCTGACGGCGGCACTGCCGGCACTCGAGACGGAAACCGTGTCATGAGCAATCTCAGCCTGCGCGAACGAGACGCCGCGACCATCGCCCAGATCGGCAAGCTGCGTTTCTCGCCGCTCAGCGTCATCGGCGGCCGGGGCAACCGGCTGATCGAGGAAGGCGGCCGCTCCTTGCTCGACCTGTCGGGATCGGCCGGTCCGGCGGTGCTCGGCTACGGCCATCCGGCTGTTGTCGAGGCGGTCGAGGCATCGATCCGCAACATGGCGGGCGCCAGCTTGCTGCTCTACCCGAACGAGCCCGCCGTATCGCTGGCCGAGCGACTGCTGGCAATCACGCCCGGAGAAGGCGAACGGCGCGTCTGGTTCGGCCATTCCGGGTCGGATGCCAATGACTGCGCGGTGCGCGTGCTGGAGGCGGCCACCGGCCGTTCGCGCTTCATATCTTTCATCGGTTCCTATCACGGCAACCTCTCGGGCTCTATGGGCATTAGCGGCCACACCGCCATGACCCACACGCTGCCGCGGCCGGGCGTGCTTCTGCTGCCCTACCCCGATCCGTTCCGGCCGAATTTCAGCGGCGAGGACGTGCTTGCGCTGCTCGACTACCAGTTCGAGACCACCTGTCCGCCACATCAGGTCGCGGCGGTGTTCATCGAGCCGCTGATGTCGGATGGCGGGCTGATCGTGCCGCCATCCGGCTTCCTCAAGGCGTTGCAGGAGCGTTGCCGCAAGCACGGCATCAAAATTGTCGTCGACGAGGTCAAGGTCGGGCTCGCCCGCAGCGGCCTGATGCACTGCTTCCAGCATGAAGGATTGACGCCCGACCTCGTCGTCTTCGGCAAAGGCATCGGCGGCGGCTTGCCACTGTCGGCGGTGATCGGTCCAAAGCAGATCATGGATCATGCACCGGCCTTCGCGCTGCAGACGACCGCCGGCAACCCGGTGGCGACATCGGCCGGCAACGCGGTGCTGAAGACGATCGAGAGGGCAGGCCTGGTCGAGCGCTCGGCGCGGATCGGCACGCTGTTTTCCGACGCGCTGCGGGCACTCGGCGCCAAGCACGAGATCATCGGTGACGTGCGCGGGCGCGGTCTCGCCATCGGCGTCGACCTGGTCAAGGACCGGGCGACGCGCGAACCCGTTCCAGCCACGACCACGGCCAAGATCATCTATCGCGGCTACGAACTGGGCGCGGCCTTCACCTATGTCGGGCTGAAGGCGAATGTGCTGGAGTTCATGCCGCCGCTGACGCTGACGGAAGACGAGGTGACCGAGGGCGTGGCCATCGTCGACCAGGCGATCGCCGACGTGAATGCTGGCAAGGTCTCGGATGCGGACGTTGCCTCCTTCATGATGTGGTGACCGGGAAACTGGCCACGCAAATGCTGGCGCAAACGAAGACGCGGACTCTCGGGAAGGTATTCTGTTCTGCCGCGCCGGGCTTTTGCATGTCAGTTTTGCGCCCGAGACCCGGGACAAAAAATGGCCGGGCTCGAATGCGGCCCGGCCAAAAGAAGGTTAAAACCTTCAGAGGGGAACACCGTCCAGCGGAATGGGAGGAAACCGCCGAACGATTTTACCTGTTTGAGCTTATTTCAAAGCCTTG
Source organism: Mesorhizobium sp. Root102 (assembly GCF_001425625.1). Taxonomy (GTDB): domain Bacteria; phylum Pseudomonadota; class Alphaproteobacteria; order Rhizobiales; family Rhizobiaceae; genus Mesorhizobium. The sequence goes on from NZ_LMCP01000021.1 coordinate 54,159, forward strand.
GCGACGAATGACATTCCAAAAAACATACAAAATGGCAAAAATTCGTGCGCCGTACTGTGGAGCCTCACGAGCCCGCAGCTCCGGTCTCGAGAAGATCGGCATAGTGGCGGCGTGCCACGTCGGGATGTGAACGCAGTCGGCTTTTGAGCACATTGGTGCCGACATCGCGAAACAACGGGTTGTCGGGATCGCTTGCCGGTCCGCGCGCCTGGGCCGCCAATTCCTCGGAAAGGCCGAGAAGCGGGATGGTCGCGTCGAGCCGCGCGCTGAAGAAGAAGGGAACCGAAATCCGCTCGACGCCGGCAGGCGGCGTCACGACGCGGTGGACAGTCGCGCGCAGATATCCATTCGATGCCAGTTCGAGCAGTTCACCGATGTTGACGACCAGCGTTCCGGGGAGCGGGTCCACATTGACCCAGCTTCCGTCGTACTCAACCTGCAGCCCCTTGTTGTCGTCCTGCAGCAGCAGGGTCAGGAAGCCGCCGTCCTTGTGCGCGCCGACGCCCTGGTCGCCTTCGGTCACGTCACGGCCGGGATAACGCACGATCTTCATGCGATGGTTGGGCGAGTCCCGGTAGATCGCGTCGAAGGCATCCTCCGGCTGGTCAAGCGACAGCGCGAAGGCCTTCAGCAATCGGATCGCCACCGCCGTCGCCTTGGTCTGCCATGCCAGCAGCGCCGGCTTGAGCTCCGGCAGTGCAGACGGCCACTGGTTCGGCCCTTGCAGCCGTGTCCACGGTGCAATTCCGGGTCCCTGCGCGATGGGCTGGCGCTCGACGCCAATGTCGAGTTGCTCACGCCAGTCGGCCGTGCCCTTGGTCAACTCACCGCCGGCACGGGTGTAGCCACGAAACTGCTGGGATTTGACCATTTCGATCGCCAGCTTGTCGGCCTCCGGCAATGCGAAGAACCGGCGCGAGGCATCGAGCACGTCGTCGATCTCCGAGGCGGAAATTCCGTGGCCGCTGAGGTAGAAGAAGCCGACGTCCCGGGCCGCCGTGCGCAGGTCCAGGAGAAAGGTACGATATTCGGACGCACCTTGTTCGAGACGGCTCAGGTCAAGCACCGGCACAATTCTGGGCATGGTCAGGTTCCTCCTTTTCTCCGCCTTGCCTGGGAGAAATAGAAGCGGGCACCGGCAAGAGCTTCGAGCACGAATGGCGTCTCCAAAATGACACGCGAGGCGTGCCGATCAAAGCAAAAGACAGTCCAATCTGGGTCGAATGGAAGAACGTCAGCGCTGCATATTATGACCTGTCGGCAAATAACGTTCCCAACAGGTATTTTGTCCGCAATGCATCTCGTGGGCCGCCTTTCGAGCGCGACTTGGCCATGGGCCACACGGACCGCGATTGGTTCGCGGCCTGTCAGCCAGTTCGGGTTGGGCCTAGGTTGGATCGCATTGATTCAATTAGCAATCAGAGAGGCCGACGCGGTGCATCCAAAGAATGCGGCACGCGCCGCGCTTGTCGTCGTCTCGACACCGGACCAGGCGCTGCCTGGTGTCGGGGTCGCCCCATTGGCGCGGCTTCAGCATGGCTGAGCTCACGATCGGCTTTGCTCATGCCGCCTACCGGCTGGGTGACGAGTTCCTGACACGCGGGCAACCCATGCCCAGCTTCGAGGTCCGCAACAGTGCCGAACTGGAGCAGCGCGTCGCCGAGGCCGATGTCCTCGTCGTCTCCGGCTTGTGGCGCAACGAGCTGGCGGAGCGCGCACCCAAGCTGCGGCTGATCCAGTCGATCAGTGCCGGCACCGATCAGTTCTCGCGGGCGGTGCTGCGCGAACGCGGCGTCAAGCTCGCCAGCCGGCCCTGATCGAGGCGCTGCGCAGCGGCGAGCCGCTGCCGGCGAGCTCGCCGATCTGGCGCCTGCCCAATGTTCTTGTGACCCCGCACAGCGCGGGCGAGACCAGCCACTACGAGACGCGCATCGTCGACATGCTGCTCGAAAACATCGCCCGCGTGGCGGCCGGAGCAGCATTGCTGAACGAGGTCGTATAAGCACGGGGGCGCTAAAACCCCGGCGTGATGGGCGACAAATGCGCCCATCCGAACTGTCAGGACGGCTCAAGCCAGGCCGAACCGCTCGACGGCGCGCATGATGCCACGCAGCTCGGCGAGGCCTTTCAGCCGGCCGATCAGCGAATAGCCGGGATTGATCCTGGTCTTGCCGATGTCATCGGCAAGCAGATGGCCATGGTCTGGTCGCATCGGAATGCGCCAGTCGGCGCGGCCTTCCCTGCGGCGGCGCGTCTCTTCCTGCATCAGAGCCAGGACGACATGCGCCATGTCGGTGCCGCCCTCGAGATGCTCGGCCTCGTAGAACGAGCCGTCATCCTCGATGGTGATGTTGCGCAGATGGACGAAATGGATGCGGCCGGCGAATTCCTTGACCATGGCGACGATGTCGTTGTCGGCGCGCGTGCCATAGGAGCCGGTGCAGAACGTCAGGCCATTGGCGGGGCTGTCGACGGCGTTGAGGATAAAACGCGCATCCTCGGCGGTCGAAACGATGCGTGGCAGGCCATAGAGCGAGAAGGGCGGGTCGTCGGGATGGATGCACATGCGCACCCCCTCCTCTTCGGCCACCGGAATGATCTCGCGCAGGAACCAGGCAAGGTTGTCGCGCAGCTCCTTCGGTCCGATCGCATCGTATTCCGCCAGGGCCTCGCGAAAACTGTCCCTGTTATAGCTGCGCTCGGTCGCCGGCAGGCCGGCGATCAGATTGCGCTCGATCCTGTCGATCGCCTCGCTGCTCAACTCCTTCAGCCGCGCTTCCGCATCAGTGATGCGGGCGGCACTGTAGCTGGCCTCGGCATTGCCGCGCTTCAGCACGAACAAATCGTAGGCCGCGAAATCGATCGCATCGAAACGCAGCGCATAACCCGTCGTCGGAAGCCGATAGGCCAGATCGGTGCGGGTCCAGTCGACCACCGGCATGAAGTTGTAGCAGACCGTCGCGATGCCGGCCTTGGCGAGCGCGCGGATTGAGTCGCGATAGTAGCCGGCGTAGCGCTCGCGTTCCGGCGCGCCGATCTTGAAGGAATTGTGGACCGGGATGCTCTCGACAACCGACCATGTCAGCCCAGCGGCCTCGATGATCCGCTTGCGCTCCAGAATGCTCTCAAGCGGCCAGGCGCGCCCGTCATAGATATCGTGCAAGGCCGTCACCACGCCTGTCGCGCCTGCCTGCCTGACATGATCGAGTGTTACCGGGTCGTTCGGTCCATACCAGCGCCAGCACTGTTCCATTGCCGCTTCCTTTTTGCGAGAGGACGCAACCTATTGTCGGACCACAATGAGTGTCAAACTAGGAACCAGTTTTCGGACAGCAAATGAAGGAGTTCCCGCGATGAAGGATTTCGACGGCAAGGTGGCATTGGTGACGGGGACGACCGGGATTGGCCTCGCGACCGCCAGACGCCTCGCCGCAGGGGGTGCCGCGATCATCGCCTGCGGCATCGACCGTGCGGCCAACGCGGCGCTGCAAGTGGTACTGGAGAACTCCGGAGCCGGGGCGCTGGTCATAGGCGCCGACGTCTCCGTACCGGATCAGGTTCGCGACGCGGTCGCGGCCGGCGTCGAGCGGTTCGGCGGCCTCGATGTCATCGTCAATTCGGCGGCGGTGCATCCGTACGGAACCGCCGTCAGCACCGATTTCGAGACCTGGAACAAGGCGATGTCGGTCAATGTCGGATCGATCTATCTGACCGCGCATTTCGGCATCCCGGAAATGGTCCGGCGGGGCGGCGGCGCCATCGTCAATGTCGCTTCGGTGCAGGGCTTTGCCTGCCAGCAGAATGTCGCCGCCTATGCCACGACCAAGGGCGCCATCCACACGCTGACGCGCGCCCTGGCCCTCGACCATGCGCGCTCCGGCATCCGGGTCAATTCCGTCAGCCCAGGCTCGATCCGCACCCCGATCCTGGAAAAGGCCGCGCGCGGCGAGAACGGCACGGATGCCGATGTCGAGGCCGCCTACAAGCGCTTCGGCGAAGCGCATCCCATCGGCCGCATCGGCGAACCGGAGGAGGTGGCCGAACTCATCGCTTTCCTGTGTTCGTCGAAGGCCGGCTTCTGCACCGGCGCGGACTACAGGATCGATGGCGGCCTGACCGCCGGAATCGGCGTGAAGTAGAGCCATGAAGGTTGGGGCCTGGCCTTGCCGACAGTGAGCTAGCGGAACAGATATTTCGAGACTTCCGGGTTGCCGCGGCGCCACATCACGTTGTCCAGGAAGTAGTGGTGCACGTTGATGAATATCCACGCGATGAAGAGGAAAAGCGACGAGCCGAGCACCTGTTTGTCGTAGGGAACCAAGGCAGTCAGCGCCATCGGCACGAGCCAGAAGCCAAGGGCGCCCAGAATTGTGCCGGCGACGATGAAGGTCAGCACCCGCAGCCTGTAGAGCGGTCCAAGAATGGACAGGATCTTGAATTTCGGATCCTCGACGGCGTCCGCACGGTCGCGCTCGACATTGGTCTGATAACGCCAGACCACCGCGAGGTATTGCAGCGAATGAAGCGCCGGCACCACGAGCAGCCAAAGCGGATTTATCGTCACGAACAGAATCCAGGCATAAAGCGACACGACGTAGGCGACGACGCCGTTATACGGCAGCGCGCCACCGTGCTTGCGCCAGCGAACGACGAACATCACGGCGGTGGCCGCGGAGGAAGCAGCGGCGACTGCGAGCGCGATGTTGAGGAGCCATGGCGGGACAGCGAATGTGTAGTAATCCAGGCCCCAGAACTGCCTTTCGGTGATCACCACATTTGTCTGAAGCCAGGCGAACAGCCACACGGCATAGCCGTTGAACAGCAGTACCTTCTTGTCTTGATCCTTGAAGAACCTGCGCTTCAGCACGGCGTCCACCATCAGCATGCCGTAGCCTTGCTTGACGTAGTGCCAGCCCACGAAAAAGCCCATCGCATTGGTTGCATATCCCAGCAGGCGAGCGTTGCCGGTTACGGAGCCATAGGCAAAGAAAGCGCCCATGATCAGCGGGACCGCAATGCCCGCGATGATGTAGCGGATCTGGAGATTCCTGTCGTATCCGTCGCCGCGCACCTTGCGCGCGAAATTGCGATAGAAAATCTGATAGGAGTGGGCGAAGTGCGGCTGGTTGATGAGATGCGACAGCAGGAACGCCGTCAGCGCCACGAGGCCTTCGTATTTGAGAGGCACAAAATACAGGACCGGCAGGATCAGGAACGCGCTTCCGCCTAGAGCCTTTCACGTTTTGACGGAAGCATAGCCTGCGTTTTGGAAGTAGTTCTTGCATTCGGCTGCCTCGATGGTTTCGACGAGGTGGCCGATGTGGC
>NZ_LMCP01000022.1 GCF_001425625.1 Mesorhizobium sp. Root102
AAGCCATATCCAAGCCTTGAAGATCGGTACAACGCATTGCTCAGTGGCGATGTCGATCTGGCCTATGGCCTAGAGGGAAGCGATCTCGACGAATTAGAACGGCGCGGATTTGTAGTCACTGAAAGCCAGGTGCCCTATGTCTGGTACTTCATTTTTAACATGCGCGATCCGGTCCTTCGTGACGTCCGAGTCCGTCGCGCGATCGCGCATGCGGTCGACCGGGATACGCTGAGCAACGAAATCTTTCGCGGACACACGAACGTCGCATCCGGCATGCTGCCGCCTGCTTCACCGTCCTTCGATGAAGAGTATAAATTTCCTTATGAATTCAATCCCGAGCGTGCGCGGCAGCTTTTAAAGGAAGCAGACGTCCCGCCGGGTTGGCGATTGCGCATCATGGCGGCAAAAGCTGGGTCTGGGCATTCCGTTCGGATTTGCGAGTATCTGGCGAAGAGTCTTGCGGCGATTGGGTGGGGTGCAGAGATTGTGTGGACAGAAAACTGGATTTCGTATTGCAACGAATGGCGATCCGGTTTGCCGGATGGCGCTGGTGTCTCACAGATGAGTTGGGGTATGTCCTGTGATGTTTGGCTTGAGCAGGTGCTGCATTCCCGAAATAGTTCGCCGTTCGGATTCAACGCAGGATATTACTCCAGTCCCGCCGTAGATGATTTGCTGGACAAAGCCCGACGAACCCAGAACGATGATCAACGTGGCCAGCTGTATCGAGAGGCCCACGCACAGATCATGGACAATCTGCCGGTACTGCCAATACTAAATTTGCAGCGTGGCAACGTTTGTTATCACCCCCGGGTCAAGGGTTTTCGCAATCCAAGGCAGAATTGGCATTCTTTCAAGAATGTATGGACGGATTCATTTGAGCTCCCACTGTGATGCCACAAACGAGGTCTTTGCCGAACCCCTATTTGAGCTTTCCATGGAGGCGGCTTCGGTGCTGCCGACACCACGTTGAAATAAGAAGCGTAGTCGATTGCCGGCAACCAGCCAGAATCCTGGTGATTGTCTCCAAATTAATGACAAAGAAACTGTTATTAAATATTGACGCCATTTTGCATGTATGCGAGCATTCTTGCGGTGGCGGGATAGCCACCCTCAATCTCGTGCCACGCTCAGGATAACTCCTGCCAGCACACCTAGACGGCACGCGATATTCTCAAAACCGAAACATTTTCACCATCGGGGATGACTGCTGTCTTGCATGTGGGCGGCAGTCTCGAAGGGCGTGAAAGTTATAAGGGCAAGGCAATGAAATTTACAGGTCCTCCTGGATAAGGGCGAAATATCGGGATCCGGAAACACAAGGGTCCCGGATAGCACGAAAAGATCGCGGCCCATATAAGCCTCTGATCATCCGAAAAACGACTTCGAAAAGGCGAGGCATCTCGTGTATCTGACCAACAGGGAAAGCGACCGACTGCTGATTTTCGCGGCGGCGGAGATGGCTCGGCGCCGCTTGGCCGACGGCATACGGCTAAACTTGCCGGAGGCCAGAGCTGTAATAGCCGATGCCATCCACGAAGGGGCCAGAAGAGGGAGTTCGGTCTCGGAATTGATGGCGTTGGGTCGTACCGTATTGCAACCCAAGGACGTTCAGCCGGGCGTCGTGCCGCTTCTGGAAATGCTAATGGTCGAGCCGATGTTTCCGGACGGTCAAAAGCTCGTGTGTGTCCACGACCCCCTCGGCCTGCCGCAGGATAGCGAGGAGGAGGACAAACCAGGCGGCTATCGCCTCGCGAAAGAAGGGATAGAGATTAATGTCGGCCGTGCGACTACGCGTGTAGTCGTTCGCAATTTTGGCGACCGCTCCATTCAGATCGGCTCCCATTTCCACTTCTTCGAAATAAACCCCGAGCTGGAATTTGACCGGGCCGTAGCCTTTGGCTTTCGTCTCGACATTCCGGCGGGAACAACGGTGCGGTTCGAGCCGGGGGACGAGAAGACAGTCGACCTTGTCGCGATTGGCGGCGAGCGGCGCGTCGAAGGACTTAACAACCTGACCGATGGAGACCTGGACAACCCGGAGGTGAAGCGCAGGGCGGTTGCACGCGCAGCAGCCGAAGGGTTCAGGGGAGCTCACCATGGCTAAGATGCTGTCGCGCCGTCAGTATGTCGAACTGTACGGGCCCACGACGGGAGACCGGATCCGTCTCGGGGACACGGATCTCTGGGCGGAAGTCGAGCGGGATCTCCTGGTTCCGGGGGACGAACTCGTCTTCGGGGCGGGAAAAACCCTGAGAGTGGGCTCCGGCTGTCATGGCCACATCACTGCGGCAGACGGTGCACTCGATCTGGTGATAACGAATGCCACGATCATCGATCCGGTCCTCGGCATCATCAAGGCCGACATAGGAATCAAGGACGGCCTGATCGCCGGGATCGGCAAGGCCGGCGACCCCCGCATCATGGACGGGGTGGACCCGAAGCTGATCGTCGGTACCAACACGGACGTTCGCGCAGCGGAGGGTCTGATAGTTACGGCCGGCGGCATTGATTGCCACGTCCACTTCATAGATCCGGGCCAGTGCGAAGAGGCACTGGCCAGTGGCATCACCACCCTGTTCGGGGGTGGGCTTGGGGCCACCACCGTTCCGATCGCCTCTACCGGCACTGTAAACCTCGGACATATGCTCCAGGCTGCCGAGGCGTTCCCGCTTAATTTCGGCTTCTTCGGAAAGGCGGCCTCGGACAGTCATAAGCCCCTGATAGAGCAACTTGAGGCAGGCGCCGCAGGGCTGAAAATTCATGAGGATTGGGGCGCCACAACCGCCGTGATCCATTCAGCACTGGTGGCTGCTGAAGAGGCTGACGTGCAGATTCAATTGCACACGGATACGCTGAACGAGTTTGGGTTCCTCGAGCGGACCTTGAAAGCAATCGACGGCCGCACCATTCACGCATACCACGTCGAAGGTGCCGGCGGGGGGCATGCCCCCGACATCATCAAAGTGTGCGGCTTCGAAAACGTCCTGCCTTCGTCGACTAATCCGACTAATCCATACACCGTCAATACATTCGACGAGCATTTCGACATGGCGATGGTCAGCCATCACCTCAATCCAAGATTGCCGGAGGATATTGCCTTCGCCGAATCCCGGATCCGGCACGAAACCATCGCCGCCGAAGGTGTGCTCCACGATATTGGCGCCATTAGCGCCATAGGGTCGGACTCGCAAGGGATGGGACGCATTGCCGAAACCATCGCCCGCACCTGGCAGACCGCATCAGGCATGAAGGCCCAGCGCGGAGCCCTCCCAGAAGACGTCGGCAGCAGCAACGACAACACCCGGATCAAGCGATTCATCGCTAAATACACCATCAATCCGGCGCGCATGTTCGGCGTGGACAAATATGTTGGCTCGCTCGAAACTGGCAAACTAGCCGACCTCGTGTTCTGGAAGCCAGGGCTGTTCGGGATCAAGCCGGAGGCTGTCTTCAAGTCGGGCTTTCCCGTTATGGCGGTGATGGGTGAGGCAAACGCCTCTCTCAATTGCTGCGAGCCGCTGCGTTACCGGCCTCAGTGGGGCTGGTTCGGACGCGCTGCTCAGTCGCTTTCGGTGCGCTTCATGTCCCAGCACGCGATCGACCGTAATATTGCCGGAAAGCTGGATCTGCGAGCACGTTGCGTGCCTGTGTCAGGAACACGAAAGCTTTCCAAGCGAGACATGCTCTGGAACGACAAAGTTCCGGAGATAACGGTAGATCCGGATACTTACAGAGTGGAAGTTAACGGTGAGCACTGCACGTCGCTTCCGGCCAGTAAGGTGCCGCTTGGCTCCCTTTATACGTTGAAATAGGAGAGTTTTATGTCCGCAAAGGCCGTTCGCATCGGCATCGGTGGTCCCGTAGGCTCCGGGAAGACGAGGCTAATCGAGCGTCTCCTCCCCCTCATCCACGAGGCAGGACTGAAGCCCGCGGTCATCACCAACGATCTTGTGACTCTGGAGGACGCTATGCGGGTCAAGGCGAGCGGTCTCATTGAAGAGACTCTGGTCGTCGGCGTTGAAACCGGCGCGTGCCCTCATACCGCGATCCGCGAGGATCCTTCTGTCAACATTCAGGCCGCTGACGCGTTGGAACGCGACAACCCGCTTGATCTGATCCTTATCGAGAGCGGCGGGGACAATTTGGCGGCGACATTCTCCTCCGAACTCGTCGACTATTGGATCTTCGTGATCGACTGCGCCGCAGGCGACGACATACCGCGCAAGCGGGGGCTTGGAATGCTCCAGGCCGATCTCCTTGTCGTCAACAAAATTGACCTCGCTCCGCATGTGGGCGCTGATTTGAACCGCATCCGCCACGACGTTCAGGTCAACCGCCCTCAAAAGACGACTATCTATACGAATTTGCGGTCGCCGGAGGGTGCCTCGGAGGTCTTTGCCACCCTAAAAAGGGATGCCTTGTTTGGCGTGCGGTTCATTGATCGGGCATGACACGCTCGTCCGGCCTACTCGACCTGGAATTTGCAGCCGACTGCCGGGGGAAAACACACTTAATGCGGCGGATCCAGAGCTTTCCCTTGCATTTCACCACACCCCTTTTTCTGGACGAGAGGCAGCCTGGCATGGCTTTCGTTTATGTCCAGAATCCCTCGGGCGCGGTGTTTAGCGGCGACCAGCTGGAACTTCGGATTGCTGCGCGCGGCGGTGGAAAGCTTCATGTCACCAGCACGTCCGCGACCAAGCTCCATCGCATGCTCGACGGATCAGCGGTTCAGAGGGTGCTGCTGGAGGCAAAACAGGGGTCATACATTGAGTACCTGCCGGACCAGCTCATCCCGCAAGCCCAATCCTCCTACGATCAGGAGACTACGATCGATCTCGATCACGGATCCATGCTCATTGCGAGCGAGATCATTGCGCCGGGACGTTTGGCCCGCGGCGAAATTTTCGCGTTCACCCGCCTCAAACTGGAAACGCGAATTAAGGTCGGCGGAACCACGCTTTTCATGGACCGCATACTCATGGAACCGACGACGATGCCTATCAATATACGAGGCGTCCTTGGCTCCTTTCTCTACTCGGGAAACCTGCTGGCGCTCACCCCAGGAGGCAACGCAAAGGGCATTTACGATGCCGCTTCGTCTCTGGACATGACCGGGGAGGATTTTCGATTGGGCGTGGGCGCTCTCCCCGGAGCGGTAGGCATCGTCGTCCGTATCCTCGCCCGGTCGTCCTCAACGATCACACGTCTCATGGAAGACGCTTGGTCACGGATTCGAATGCAGATGATTGGGGCGCCAGCGCCATCTAAGAGGAAATAGGTCCCATGCTTATCTCGAACGGAATAGTTGGCGCCTGGGATGCAGCGCAACGCCGCGCCGGTACATTGGATTTCCTTGACGTGCCTTGGGCGGAGGCCGGCAAGCGGCGGCTTCGGCGGCGCACGAAGGGCGGACTCGATTTCGCGATATCTATGCATCACAGCCAGTACCTTTTTCACGGCGCCGTCCTATTTGACAACGAGGATAACACGGTGGTCGTGTGCAGGCCCGAGGAGCTCGCCCTCATCGTTGACCTCAGCCAGACTAGCTCGGTTCCGGATATTGTTCGGCAGGCCGCCCTTATCGGCCACGCATTCGGCAACCAGCACGTACCGGTTGAGGTGGACGGTTGCTCCATCCTCGTGCCGATGCTGTCGAGTGAGGACCTCATGACGAAGACGGTTCGAGACCTCCATCTCGGCGAGTTGTCGCTGCGTTTTGACTACGTTCGGCTAGGTGCCTCTTGCCCCCTTTTGATGACAGGGCACGCCCATGAATGAAATGTGGGCAGGAACCGCGATAGACACGAGTTTCCTGATGGCCCTTCAGTTGTCCGACAGCTCGCTGCCGATCGGGCGTTATGTCCATTCCAGCGGATTGGAGGGAATTCTGGGGGAGCTTCCAAAGAACTCGGCTCAAATCGCGGAAGTCGTCAAAGCGGTGCTGCTCCACGGATCGGGCTGCTGCGACGCTGTTGCAGCCGCTCATGCTCATCGCATGTTTTCGGTGGCAGATCTCGACCAATTGCATGAAGTCGACGAGCGTCTTCTAGCCACAAAGCTGTCGGTTCCGGCTCGGAAAGCATCGACCTCGTGCGGTCGCCAGCTGGCGAAACTCGCCCTTCAGGTCTGGCCGCACGAAATGCTCGATCCGTTCTGCCGCGAAGTGCAGCTGCGTGAGACCGGCAACCTCGCCGTCGTCGCAGCAGCCGTTTCGGCTTCTAGGGGAATAGGCATTGAGAACACGCTCCTAGCGGAGTTGCGTGGCACGGCAAGCGGCCTCCTTTCGGCAGCCGTGCGACTCGGCCGGATGGGATCGGCCGAAGCGCAGGTTCATCTCTGTCAATGTGTCCCGACCATTGTTCGGGCTGCAGAAAGGGCCCTGCTCTTGGATTTGGACGATATGAGTTCGACCACGCTCGAATTGGATATTGCGATGCTGCAGCTTCAGCGTAATCCACTGCGTCTGTTTGCAACCTAGCAGGGAGGCACGAGATGTCCGGCATTGGCGAGCTCGAGGAGTCCTATCGTTCGGAAGGTACATGGCCGGTTGGTGTACTATACTCAAGAAGCGGGATCACAGCGATTGCTGAGACTTCACAGTTGCAGGGAACGTTACTCGCCATTTCGGAGATAAACGTCGCAGGCGGTGTACTTGGAAAGCCGATTTCTCCATTGATCCTGGATCCGGCTTCCGATCCGCAGCGCTATACCCAACTCGCCAGTTCGCTCCTCATGGACCGCGGCGTGACCAACATATTCGGCTGCTCGGCGTCTTACAGCCGAAAGGCTGTGGTTCCGGTAGTCGAGCGTCGCGGGGGCTTGCTCTGGTATTCGATCGGCTACGAGGGATTTGAGTATTCGTCCAACGTCATCTACACCGGGCCTGCCCCCAACCAGTTGCACCTGCCGCTCGCCGAATATCTGTTTCCGCGCTTCGGACGAAAGCTGATGTGCGTCGGCACGGACTATCTCTTCCCGCGAGAATCCAACAGGATCATGCGCGACCTCCTGTCCGAAATCGGGGGTAGTGTCGTCGGCGAATACTATTTGCCGTTCGACGCTCAGAGGGATGCATTTCTGGATGTGATCAGGGAAGCGCGATCGCTCGGCGCCGATGTCATCTTCTCAACGGTGGTGGGGCCGGGAATCGCAGCACTTTACGATGCATACGCGACCGAGAAACTAGATCCGGTCGAAATGCCGATCGCCTCCCTTACGACCAACGAGGCACACCTCCAAGAAATGTGGTTCGAGCCCCGGCCGGGCCACATTGTCTCCGCGCCCTATTTTGAAACGGTGCAGTCGCCGCGAAATAGCTCTTTCGTTGCCAATTATCACCAACGTTTCGGAGCCAAGCGCCCGGCCGACGCCTGTGCGGAGGCTGCCTATTTTACCGTGTTGCTCTTTGCGCGAGCGCTGGAACGCTCGGGAACGCTTGATCCGGAACGGCTTCGCGCAGAGGTGCTCGGCCTCGAGATCTCGGCTCCCCAGGGCGTGGTCATGGTCGATCCGGACAACGCCCATACCTACCTCTGGCCTCGAATCGGGATGACGGAGTCGGGGCGAAAATTCGGGGTCGTCGCGGAGTCCAAGAGGGCGATGAAACCGGACCCGTACCTTGTGAACTATGTGGGCCTTGGCCGCATCGAGGAGATCGACAATGTCCGGTGAGGCGCTGATCCGTGAATTGCGTAAACTTCGAGCATGTGTGATCCATCCACGGGATTCGGACTGTGATGAACTTGTCCGCCACTTGAAGCGGATCGGATGCCAGGTCGACACCCTGTGGCCGGTACCCGATCGTTGGCCGGCTCATGCCGATGTCGTCTTTTGCCTTTTCGCAGGCCACCCTTCACTCGATGGGAGGACCCTGAAGAGAAGCCGCGACGGCACCCTCATCGGCATCGTCGAATATGAGAGCCCCACAATCGTCCGCGAACTGCTTGAAGCGGACGTGCATGCCGTCATCGGCAAGCCCATCCACCCCTTCGGCATAATGTCGACGTTGACGGTGGCAAGTTCACGTTACCGGTTCGAATGCCGGCAGAACAGTAAGATCGCGAAGCTGGACGAAACCCTGCGGTCGCGTCGCGTCGTGAACAACGCGGTCCGCCTCCTCGCTGCGGAGCGATCGATCAGCGAGGAGCATGCGTATCAATGCATCCGGCGGTGGTCCCTGGAAGGACGCGCATCGATGACCAAGGTCGCCGACCAGGTTCTGGCCTGCGGGTCGGAGTTGAGCGATCCAAATTTTCGATTTAAGCCGAAGGAAGCATTATGATGGCATCTCCAAGCACCCCTGACTCTGTTCTTCGCGTCGCCCTTGACTGGGAGGTGGACGCGATCGATCCCCCCGCCTCGTTTGGCGGTTGGAATACTGGCAGAGTTGTCCAGCAGATGTTCGAGAGCCTATATGAGGACGATCTGGAGGATGAAGTAGCCTGTCCGACGCGGCTTGTCCCTGCGCTTGCCACTTCGGTCGAGATCTCGGGCGACGGGCTTCAGTATTTGTTTCGCCTGCGGGAGGACGTGCGGTTCCACGATGGAACCCGGTTCGATGCTGATGCCGTTCGGTTCAATATAGACCGTATGTGGAATCGTGAGGCGCCTCAATATTCCCCTGTGGCGGCAGATTACAACCGAATTGGACTTGAAGCATTGAAGTCCGTGGAAGTCTTGGCGCCATTTACGATCCTACTCACGCTAAAGGAGCCCTTTCCAGAGTTCCTCCGTTATATGACACAGGAGGACGCACCAGGTGCGCATGTCTTCATCAGTCCAACGGCCCTGAAAAAACACGGCAATTCAGGCATTGCCGACCATGCGCCGGGCACCGGCCCANCAGGAGGACGCACCAGGTGCGCATGTCTTCATCAGTCCAACGGCCCTGAAAAAACACGGCAATTCAGGCATTGCCGACCATGCGCCGGGCACCGGCCCATTTCGTATCGACAATCGCTTTTCAACAGCTTTCGGCAGTGGCGTTCGGCTACGGCGGAATGAGGATTACTGGGGTGGTACGCCCAAGCTCAAAGGTATTGAGTTCAAGCCATATCCAAGCCTTGAAGATCGGTACAACGCATTGCTCAGTGGCGATGTCGATCTGGCCTATGGCCTAGAGGGAAGCGATCTCGACGAATTAGAACGGCGCGGATTTGTNAAGCCATATCCAAGCCTTGAAGATCGGTACAACGCATTGCTCAGTGGCGATGTCGATCTGGCCTATGGCCTAGAGGGAAGCGATCTCGACGAATTAGAACGGCGCGGATTTGTGGTCATTGAAAGCCAGGTGCCCTATGTCTGGTACTTCATTTTCAACATGAACGATCCGGTCCTGAGGGACGTTCGAGTGCGTCACGCCATTGCACACGCAGTTGATCGGGAAGGATTGAGCAATAGCATCTTCCGTGGACACACCACCGTCGCATCCGGCATGCTACCGCCTGCTTCGCCGTCCTTCGATGAAGGGTATAAATTTCCTTATGAATTCAATCCCGAGCGTGCGCGGCAGCTTTTAAAGGAAGCAGACGTCCCGCCGGGTTGGCGATTGCGCATCATGACGGCGAGCGCCGGCTCTGGCCAGCTCGTGCCCACCCGAATTTGCGAGTATCTGGCGAGGAATCTTGAGGCGATCGGATTCGGCGCAGAGATTGTGCGGACAGAAGACTGGGTTTCGTATTGCAACGAATGGCGATCCGGCTTGCCGGCTGGCGCAGGCCTCTCGCAGATGAGTTGGGGCATGTCCTGCGATGTTTGGCTGGAGCAAGTGCTGCATTCCCGGAACATCTCGCCGTTCGGGTTCAATGCAGGATATTACTCCAGTCCCGCCGCGGATCGCTTGCTAGACAAAGCTCGGCAAGTCCAGAGCGACGATCAACGAAGCAAGTTGTATCGAGAGGCCCACGCACTGATCATGGACGATCTGCCAGCGCTGCCAATGCTGACTTTGCAACGTGGCTCCGTCTGCTATCACCCCCGAGTCAAGGGTTTTCGCAATCCAAGGCAGAATTGGCATTCGTTCAAGAATGTATGGACGGATTCAGACATTTGATCGAACCAGTTTGAAGCAGAATAGCGCGAGCCTTGTGCGCTCTCCATGGAGGCGGCCTTCGGCGTGCTGTCGACACCACGCCGAAAGTGGGAGGCAGTCATGATTACCGACAACAACCCGAATGGAAGGAGACTGAAGATGAAAAGAACTCCGATTACCGCATTGGCCGCTATGGCCATGCTAGCCGCAAGCTCGACGATTGCCACCGCCCATGTGGGGGTTGGCGATAGAGGTGGCTTTGCCAATGGCTTCTGGCATCCGATCAGCGGCGTCGATCATGTGCTCGCCATGGTCATGGTCGGTCTGTTCGCCGCGCAGTTGGGCGGGCGGGCGCTGTATCTGGTGCCGGCTGCCTTCGTTTCGGTCATGGCCATTGGCGGCGCCGTCGGTTTCGCTGGCATGCTGGTACCCTTTGTCGAGCTTGGCATCGGCCTGTCGATCGTCGTGCTCGGAACCGCGGTCGCGCTTGGCTTTAGAACCGCAATTGCCGTTGCCATGGCGCTGGTTGGCTTCTTCGCCTTCTTCCACGGCTACGCCCATGGCGCCGAGATGCCGGAAACCGTCAATGGCCTTGCCTACGGTACTGGTTTCGTTATTGCGACCGCGCTACTGCATGCCTGGGGCCTTGCCCTCGGGCTGCTGATGGCCAGCAAGGCCGGCGCGCGTGGCGAAACTCTGGTCCGTGCCACAGGGGCCCTTGTTGCGGTTGCAGGCGTCTCCCTGGTCACCGGCGTTATCTAGCAGGCTGTGGAAGAAAGTCCGTTTGCGGGCGACGAAGTCTGCTTCGTCGCCGCCATGGAAGCAGAGTAACCATTCGGCCGGGGCCGCGGTAGCTATGATTTCGGGCGACGGTTTTTCTGCGGTGGGTTTCGGCGGTGCGTGACCGGCAGCCCTGCGCTCTCGACGATATGCCGAAGTTTGCCGATGCCGTCTTCGTGAAGACGACGATAGGTTCGCTTATAGTCCGGTTGGAAACTCACGGGTGAGGGGTTCTTCGTAGCAGGTTGCTGCCCATGGCGAGAGCGTGAAGCATCTGATTGAGTCGAATGTATTACCATCGTGTAGCGACGACATGCTGCGTGACGTGAGGGGCTCGCACCACTGGGCAGGCCCGCTGCAGTCGTTTGGGCATGAGGTGAAGCTAATCCCTCCTCAATATATCAAACCGTACGTCAAGCGCGGTAAGAACGATGCGGCCGATGCCGAAGCCCTGTACGAGGCGCTGAGCCGGCCGACAATGCGGTTTGTGCCGGTCAAGACCGCCAAACAACATTGATGCTGGTTGGCCTGCGCGACCGGCTGATCCGCAATCGCACGGAGCTCGCCAATGCGATCCGCGGCTATGCGGCAGAATACGGGCTGATCGCTGCTAGGGGGGTGCGCAAGATCGAACCGCTGCTCGAGCGTATCGCGGCAGATAAGAACTACCGGATTTAGCGCGGGAACTCTTCGCGCTCCATGCCAAGGAACATTTGCAGCTGCAAACACATCTGAAAGACGTCGACGCCAAATTGATGGCTTGGCATCGGGCTGCGGAGTGCAGCCAGCGCCTGGCGCAAATCCCCGGTATCGGCCCGATCGGTGCGTCGCTACTGATGTGAAGACGCCGGCACCTGAGATCTTTCGATCGGCCGGTCACTTTGCCGCCTGGCTCGGCCTAACGCCGAAGGATCATTCAACTGCCGGCAGGGTCAGGTTCGGCGTGATCACACGCGCCGGCGACGACGCCTTGCGCAGCGTGCTGGTGGCCGGGGCTATTGGCATATCCAAAACGCGGCCGAGGCGTCGTCTCACCCCTGGCTCGTCGGCCTTCTCAAGCGCTGGCCGCCAAAACTCGCCGCCGTGGCGCTAGCGAACAAGATCGCGCGCATTGCCTGGAGGCTAATGGTAAGCGGGGATTGTCTACAAAGCAAAGCCTATACCGCCAGCCTTAGCGCGCGCCGCATAGAGATCGGCCAGACACGGGGAACATTTCTACTGGTGTGATCGATCGATCCGAAACGCGAGACACGCCGTTGACCCCATTGGTCATTGTAGACCGCCATGATGTTGGGAACTTGGGTCTCGGATCGATCGTTCAAATCATTGCTCAACAATCTTGCGAGAAGGGTGCCGTCCACATATGGGCTCAAGAGAGCGAGGCCTCTTTCGCCCGAGGCATCGTTTTTCACCGGCGCATTGTGGGTCGCGGATAGAAATATATGACGCGCCGATGGCAAACATAAAGTTCGGCAGCGGTCTGACGTAAGGACTTTGGCGGGCCGTGGGATAAATACATTGTTGCAGACGATTGCGGCATACCCGCTTCTCGATTAGCCAAGTGTAGGGGCGTCCTGTGCTGAACCCTATCCAATAGTTTCGCCCAACAAATTCTTTACTACGAAATCGGCAATCGCCCCTTCAGCGGGACGATTTTCCGCGGCAATCCGCCGAGGTGCCCTTGAGCTTTCGATGCCATTGGACTCGATCCGCTGCAGACTGCGCCGTGCGTCCCTCATGGAGTAAGGCTTGGAGATCCGTTGCCTGTCGCTTTGTGTCCCGACATCATGGCAACACAACAATCCTCTTGCGGGGCGGCTAACGGCAACCTTAGAGACGGCCCCCAGCAAAGCTCCCCCCTCGGCTTAATCCACTATCCAGATATGAGCCCAGCTACTCGGCAGCCTCAGCGTGCCGCGTAAGCGGCGCGACGCGCGCCGCGCAGTATTTGAACTCTGGAATCTTGCCGTAAGGGTCAAGCATCGGATTCGTCAGCTTGTTGGCCGGGCTTTCATTGAAGCAGAACGGCATGAACACCATGCCATCAGCGACCTCGCGGTCGGCGCGCAGAATTGCCTCGACCGTGCCGCGCCTAGTCTCGACCTGGACAACGTCGCCTATCGACAGGCTGAGCCGCTCAATCTCATAGGGGTTCATGGCGGCAATGCCGTAGGGCTCGATGGCGTTGAGCACGCCCGCGCGTCTAGTCATGGCGCCGGTATGCCAATGTTCGAGCATGCGGCCGGTGGTCAATACCAGCGGATACTCCTCGTCCGGTACTTCGTCGGGCGGCAGAAGATCGGTCGGCACAATGCGGCCACGCCCATCAGCGGTCGGGAAACCCGACGAGAAGACGATCTCGTTGCCCGGCACGTCCTCGCCATCGGCCGGATAGATCACCGACCCCTCACGCTCGATACGATTCCAGGAGATATGCTTTAGCGACGGCATAACCCTCGCCATCTCGGTGTAGACCTCGGAAACGTGGTTGTAGGTCCAGTCGACGCCCATGCGCCTGGCAAGGTCGATGATCAGGTCCAGGTCCTGACGCGCCTCGCCCGGCAGGTCGAGCGCCGGCCGGCCGATCTGCACCTGCCGGTTCGTGTTGGTAAAGGTGCCAAGTTTTTCGGCATGCGCGGAAGCCGGCAGCACGACATCGGCGTGCCACGCGGTTTCGGTCAGGAAGATGTCCTGCACCACCAGATGGTCGAGCTTGGCAAGGGCGGCGCGGGCATGGGTCTGATCGGGGTCCGACATCGCCGGGTTCTCGCCCATAATGTACATGCCCTTGATCTCGTCGGCATGGATGGCGTCAATGATCTCAACCACAGTCAGGCCGCGCTTGGGATCGAGCGTCTGTCCCCAAAAATTCTCGTACTGGCCGCGAATGTCGATATTTTCGACCGACTTGTAGTCCGGGTAATACATCGGGATCAGGCCGGCGTCGGAAGCGCCCTGGACGTTGTTCTGGCCGCGCAGCGGGTGGAGGCCGGTGCCCGGCCGCCCGACATGGCCAGTAATCAGCGCAAGCGCGATCAGGCAGCGCGAATTGTCAGTGCCGTGGGTGTGCTGGGAAATGCCCATGCCCCAGAAGATCATCGAGCGCTCGGATTTGGCATAGGTGCGCGCGACATCGCGCAGCACGCTTGCCTGGACGCCGCAGACCTCGGACATAGCCTCGGGCGAGAAATCCTTGACCTTAGCCTTCAGCGCTTCGAAACCGCTGACGTTGGCCTGGATATATTGCTCGTCATAGAGCCTCTCATCGATGATGACATGCAGCAGCGAATTCAGCATGGCGACGTCGCTGCCCGGCCTGAAGCGCAGCGAATGGGTGGCGTGGCGCATCAAATCCTGGCCGCGCGGGTCCATAATGATCAGCTTGGTGCCGCGCTTGACCGCCTGTTTGAAATAGGTGGCGGCGACAGGGTGGTTGGTTGTGGGACGTGCGCCGATGATGATGACGCATTCGGCCTTCAGCGCATCCATGAATGGCGCCGACACTGCACCCGAGCCGACACCCTCCATAAGGGCCGCGACCGAGGAGGCGTGGCAAAGCCGGGTACAGTGATCGACATTGTTGGTGCCGAACGCCTGGCGAACGAACTTCTGAAATAAGTAGGCTTCTTCATTGGAGCCCTTGGCAGAGCCGAAGCCGGCCAGCGCCTGCCCGCCATGCTCGTCGCGGATGGTCTTCAGACCGCCAGCGGCGCGATCCAGCGCCTCTTCCCACGTTGCTTCTCGAAAAACCGTCAGCGGATCGACATTGCGCATATCGGCATCGCCGGATTTCGGCGCATCGTCGCGGCGGATCAGCGGCTTGGTCAGTCGCTCCGGCGACATCGCGTAGTCGAAGCCGAACCGGCCCTTGACGCACAGACGGTTCTCGTTGGCCGGCCCATCGCGGCCGTCGATCTGGACGATCCTGTTGTCCTTGACGGCGACGCTGGTCTGACAGCCGACGCCGCAGAACGGGCAGAGTGTATCGACGACCTTGTCGAATCCCTGGATGACGCGGGTCTTGCCGAGCTTGTCCATAAGCGTCTTTTCGTAGAGCGCGCCGGTCGGGCAGGCCTGCACGCATTCACCGCAGGTTACGCAGGTCGACAGACCCATCGGGTCGTGCATGTCGAAGACCGGGATTGTATGGCCGCCGCGGTCGGCCATGGCGATGACGTCGTTGACCTGGACCTCGCGGCACGCGCGCACGCAGGCGCCACAGGCG
This sequence comes from Mesorhizobium sp. Root102, assembly GCF_001425625.1. Classification (GTDB taxonomy): domain Bacteria; phylum Pseudomonadota; class Alphaproteobacteria; order Rhizobiales; family Rhizobiaceae; genus Mesorhizobium. The sequence continues at coordinate 15,042 of NZ_LMCP01000022.1, forward strand.
ATGCAGGCATCGAGATTGACGGCGATGGCCGGATTGGAAATGTCGAACTCGGCGACATCGGCGGCATCGAACTTGGACTCGAACCGGTCGCTGCCGGAAATCCCCATCGACGAAGCCCACTGCCAGAAAGCCGACTGGTTATCGGGGCCGTCATTGGCGGGCCGCATGTTGCTGGCCAGAAGTTCGAACACCATTTCGCGCGACTTCTCGGCGCGCTCAGTATCAGTCTTTACCACCATGCCGGCAGTCGGCTTGCGAATACAGGAGGCTGCAAGCACCCGTTCGCCCTCGATGTCGACCATGCAGGCGCGGCAATTGCCGTCGGTGCGGTAACCGGGCAGATCGACATGGCACAGATGGGGGATACTGGTGCCCTCGCGCTTTGCCACGTCCCAGATGGTCTCGCCTTCGGCTGCGGCGACCGCCTTGCCGTCAAGGGTGAATTCGACCTTACCCGTCATCTCAGATGTCCTCACGGAAATGCGTCAGCAAGTGGTTGACCGGATTGGGCGCGGCCTGACCTAGGCCGCAGATGGAAGAATCGCGCATAACCGTTTCCAGGTCGCGCAGCCCAACCTCGTTGAGCGCTCCGTCCTTCTGCAACAACGAAACCATCTTGCCGGTTCCCTCACGGCACGGCGTGCACTGACCGCAGCTCTCATGCTTGAAGAATTTCAGCAGATTGACCGTCGCCGCCTTGGCGTTGTCCTTGTCCGAGAACACCACCACGGCATGCGAACCGACAAAGGCGCCCTGCTTGGCCAGCTCGCCGCCGAAATCGAGCGGGATATCGCCCATCGACGCCGGTAGCATGCCGCCTGAAGCGCCGCCCGGCAGATAGGCCTTGAAGACATGGCCGTCCTGCATGCCGCCGCAATGATCCTCAATCAGTTCGCGCACGGTGACGCCGGCCGGGGCCAGCTTGACGCCGGGGTTCTTGACGCGGCCCGATACCGACCACGACCTAATCCCGGGATGGCCGGGCTTCCCGAGCGCTGCAAACCATTCCGCGCCCTTCTCGATGATGTCGCGGATCCACCACAGCGTCTCGACATTGTGGTTGAGCGTGGGACGACCAAACAGACCGACCTCGGCGATGTATGGCGGGCGGTGGCGCGGCAGGCCGCGCTTGCCCTCGATGCTTTCCAGCATGGCGCTTTCCTCGCCGCAAATATAGGCGCCGGCGCCGCGCCGCAGCTCGATAAAGCCCGGCTTGGCGATGCCGGCCATTTCCAACGCTTCGATCTCGGTGCGTAGAATATGCAACACCGCCGGATATTCGTCGCGCATGTAGAAATAGATGCGTTCGGCTTCGACCGCATGTGCCGCAATCAGCGCACCTTCCAATGTGCGATGCGGGTCGCGTTCGAGGTATACGCGGTCCTTGAAAGTGCCGGGTTCGCCCTCGTCGCCATTGATCGACATCAGCCGCGGGCCGGGATAAGAGCGGACGAACTCCCATTTCTTGCCGGCAGGAAAGCCTGCGCCACCAAGGCCGCGGAGCCCCGCGCTTTGCATGGTGGCGATGATCGCCTCGGTGGCAAGGCCGCCATCTCGCACCTTCTGGAGAAGCTTGTAGCCGCCAGCCGTCCGATAAGCCTCAAGCGTCGTGTAGCCGGGCACCACGACCTTTGTGTCGCCGGACTTCGCCATTCCCAGCAAGCTCTCAACTGTGGCGTGATCGACTTCGTGGTCGCCGATGCGCGCGGCCGGTGCGCCAGCGCAGCGACCCATGCAAGGGGCGCGAAGGACACGAACTGCGCTCGGGTCGATGCCGGTCGCGAGCTCGGCAACCAGATTTTCGGCACCCGCCAGCATGCAGCTGATGGAATCGCAGATCCTAATCGTCAGCGGCGCAGGTGGCGCCTTGCCTTCCTTGACGACATCGAAATGATCGTAGAACGAGGCAACTTCGTACACTTCGGCCTGCGAAAGCCGCATGTCTTCGGCAAGGGCCCGCAAATGGGCAGCCGAAAGGCAACCATACTTATCCTGGATGAGATGCAGAAACTCGATCAGCAGATCGCGCCGCAGCGGCTTGGCCTCCAAAAGCGCCCTGACATCCGCGAGCGCGCGATCATCGAGCCCGCGGCCCTTGGGCCCACGATCGCGGCGGCGGCGAGGTTGAACTGTCATGCTCTCTCTCCCTTTACGTCATTTACTTCGCGGCGGGCTCAACGAGAGACCATCGTGATTTCACTAGAAGGCGCAATGTTCCTCACGCCACACCAATTTTCAGTGATTCCGAACGCGGTGCCTAGATATGCAAGCCCACCGCAGGGCACGAAAGCATATCCAATATTGAGGCAGACGACCTCACGGGTCCATTTGCCTTTCGATCAAGAATATTATCCGGTCGCCGTCCTGCGCGGTATTCTCAATGCGATCCCGGGTTTCGCTAATTAGATGGGGAATGTCAATAGCCGACAAAGGGTCCGTGCAATGGACTTCGAGCCTATCGCCCGGTCTGATCGCGCTAAGAGCCTTGCGGGTCTTCAAGGCCGGCAGGGGACATTTCAGCCCAGTGAGATCAAGCTTTATCGTTGTCATGGGCGGAAAGTATAATCTTCCTCAGTCGAGGCCAAGCACAAAACATGTAGCTAATAGAGCACGCTAAGCCGGATTCGAATGGTGGCTTTCAGACCAGGCTAGAATAGGGCAGAAATGTAACCGTCTGGCCGCGGTCAACGCTTGTCGTCTCCTCGCGAAGCTCGACAAGGCCATCCGTTTCCACAAGCGAGGACAGAAGCCCAGCTCCCTCGCGCGGGAATTTTACCGCCTCGATAGCGCCGTCTGCGGCCTTGCGCAGACTGACGCGCACATATTCGCGGCGGCCGGCCTTCTTCCTGTAGGAAAAGGCGGCGCGCAACGGGACAGCGACAGGCGTCTGTGGCGGCGTGCCGGAGAGCGCCAATATGGCCGGACGGGCAACATGGACAAAAGTGACGTAGCTCGCCACCGGGTTTCCAGGCAACCCGACAAATGGGGTCCCGCCAATCACCCCCATAGCGACGGGGCGGCCGGGCTTGATGGCCATGCGCCAGAAAACCAATGTGCCGACGCTTTGCACCGCCGCCTTGACATGATCCGCGTCGCCGGTCGACACGCCGCCGGACGTAAGGACCAGATCATGCGTTGCAGCAGCGCTTTTGAGCACAGAAGCGGTTGAGCCGGGATCGTCGCCGAGAATACCGAGATCTGCGATTTCGCACCCCAGGCGAGCCAGCATGGAAATCAGCATGAATCGATTGGAATCAAAAAGCTGCGTCGGGCCGCGCTGGGCGCCGGGCGCAACGATCTCGTTGCCGGTTGAAAAGACGGCGACCCGGATGCGCCGGCGAACCTCGATTTGGGTCAGGCCAAGGGCAGCTGCGAGCGCCACGTCCTGCGGCCGCATACGGCGCCCTGCCTGTAGCACGATCTGTCCGGCAGTGACGTCTTCGCCTACCGGGCGGACATTGGCGCCGCGCTTTAGGCCAGGCGGCAGAATAACGCGGCCCTCACAGTCGAGGTCCACATCTTCCTGCATGAAGACGGTGTCTGCGCCGGCTGGCATGGGTGCGCCTGTGAAGACGCGGACAGCCTCGCCGGGCGCGGCTGCGACAGTTGCGGCAGCGCCTGCATGAACGTGACCCGCCACGGCAAACGCCTTATGCGCACCGGACGGAAGGTCGGTGCCTCGCAGGGCATAGCCGTCGACGGCGGAATTGGTGAAAGGCGGCAATGGCAGCGGCGCGACAATATCCTGCGCGAGGACGCGTCCGTCGGACAAGACGAGCGAAAGAGCTTCGGTCCCTTCCACCGCACCCAGGCGAGCGGCGAGCAGAGCCATGGCGTCGTCCACCGGCAACAGCGGCCCGCCGAAGGCAAAGCAGTCATCCGAAAGTTGCGCCATCGTCCAAACTCCACCTTTTCACCATCTCTTGAACCATTGGGCATTCGTGACCTATCACCACATAAGGCTGACGCGCGAGCCATTTCGTGTAAACGTCACAAACAGTTTCCGACTGCAATCTCGTCGGCCGGCACATAAACGAGAACGCCATGAAATATGTTAAAGAGCGCTCCGACATCGCGGCCATCATGCCCAATCCGGGGGATTCGCGGCTCACTGAGCGAGTGAGCGGGATCGACCAGACGGGCGCGGCAGTTGAAGTCACGGTGCCGGTCGAACGCGCGTTGACGCTTTATCTCAATGCGCAGGAGATTGTTACCATGATGACGATCAACGACTATCCGGACTATCTGGCTCTCGGCTATTTACTCAACCAGAACATGCTCAAGCCCGACGATGTCGTCACGGAGGTCGAATATGACGATGACCTCCAGGTCGTGGTCGTGCGTACCGATCGCAACACGAATTACGAGCAGAAACTGAAGAAGCGGACCCTGACTTCGGGCTGCGCGCAGGGCACCGCCTTCGGCGATCTGATGGAGGCTGTGGAGGATATTGAACTGCCGAGCGCTGAATTGCGGACCTCCTGGCTCTATCAGATGACCCGTACCATCAACACCACACCCTCGCTTTATCTCGAGGCCGGCGCGATCCATGGCTGCGTGCTGTGCAGGCAAGGCAAGCCGATCTGCTATATGGAGGATGTCGGACGCCATAATGCCGTCGACAAGATCGCCGGCTGGATGTATCGCCATGGTGTCGACCCTGCTGACAAGATCTTGTACACGACGGGCCGGCTCACCTCCGAAATGACCATCAAGACGGTGCGAATGGGCATTCCGATTCTGATTTCGCGCTCAGGTTTCACCGCTTGGGGAGTGACATTGGCGCGGCAGGTCGGATTGACGCTTGTCGGCCGCGCGCGCGGCAAGCGGTTTACGGCGCTTTCCGGGCAGGAGCGGATCGTCTTCGATCAGGATATTTCCGCCGTCGACGAGGAACAGGCACGGCACGCACGCAAGGGCGCCGAAAATGACGAATAAGCTGCCGCAGATACTCGGCGTGGTTCTGGCGGGGGGACTAGCGCGCCGCATGGGTGGCGGCGACAAGCCGATGCGCGAGATCGGCGGGCGCACAATTCTCGATCACGTCATCGAAAGGCTTTCGCCGCAATGCGACGAGCTGGTGCTGAACGCCAATGGCGACCCGGCCCGCTTCGCATCGTTCGGCCTGCCCGTGCTGGCCGACACTGTCGCGAACTACCCGGGGCCCCTCGCCGGTGTGCTTGCCGCGCTCAACTGGGCGGCGGAGAACAGGCCCCAAACCCTTTGGGTGGTCAGCGTCGCCGGGGATTGCCCATTCCTGCCCGACGATCTGGTCGAGCGCTTCCGACGGGCACAACAGGATGAGAGCGCCGAACTTGCTGTCGCGTCGTCGGGCGGGCGGTCGCATCCGGTGATCGGCCTGTGGAGTGTGGCGCTGCGTCACGAATTGCGCGATGCGCTGGTCGAAGAGAACCTGCGCAAGATCGACCGCTGGACGGCGCGCTATCGGCTCGCTACCGTGTCATGGCCTATGGAGCCGGTCGATCCGTTCTTCAACGCTAATACAGTCGAGGATCTTTCCGAGGCCGAACGACTGGCAAAACTGGCCGCAGGTTGATTCAAGCCGGATGAAAACCGGATTCTTCCATCGCAGTACGGCTTGCGGGTGATTGTAAAGCGGCCAGGAATGCCTGCACCGCCGGCCGCGACTTACGCATCGAGACCAACGCGAAATCGTATTGTTCTTCGGTCAGCGCGGTGAAGACGAGGCCGGTGGCGTGGGCGACGGGCGCAATGGTGACACCCCAATCGGCGCGCCTTTGCACCACCGCTGCCGCGACGGCATTGTGCGAGCGTGGCTGGTTCCAGTAGCCGTCCGGTCGGGCCTGCCCGAGCAATCTGTCGATGAGGATGCGGGTTCCCGCACCCTGATTGCGGTTGACCATCATGCAGGCCGGATCGCCAAGGGCCGCAGCAAGCGCGTCGTCAGAAGACTTGCCCTCGAAGCGAGTATCGCCCGGCCGAAAGACGATGCCCTGCATGCGCCGCCAACCGGGCACGAGTTCGAGCCCGTCGCTCAGGAACGGTGCGTTGTAGGTCTGGGTCCTGTCGTCGAAGAGGTGGATCGGTGCCAGGTCGCATTCGCCGCGCCGGGCCGCCGCCAGCCCACCAAGGCTCCCGACGGCAAGCGATCGGGTAGACAGGCCGGCGCGCGCAAGCGGCGCCAACACCAAATCGAGCCCGGTACAATGACTGCCAATGATGACGAGATCCGGCACCCTCACATGCGGCGTAAACAGCGTTACCTGGACTAGGGCGCCAGCAGGCATGTGGTCGGCAAGCGCGTCGATGCGCACGAATCCGTCAGCCTGCGCAAACGAGGTAACCGCGCCGGAGCCCTTGCCTGTCGGATAGGCAACCAGCCCGTTTTCGCCTTCGACCAGCGACACCATGACGAATTCGGTTCGGCCAAGTTCTGAACCGATGCGCAGCGGAATTTTTGCCATCACCTGCGTCTCGGCCCTAGGCGGTAGGCCGGCCATGCGGCGCAGCACTGGCACGATCATGTCGTGGAAGGTGAACATCGCCGAGGTCGGGAAGCCCGGCAGGATGACGACGGGCTTGTCATCGCAGACAGCAAGGCACAGCGGCTTGCCGGGCTTCAGCGCCACACCGTGCGCGATGATGCCGGGTTTGCCGAGGCGGGAGATGATGCGGTGGCTGACATCGCCGGCGCCCTTCGAAGACCCGCCGGACAGGATCAGCATATCTGAAGCCTTAAGTGCCTCGCGCATGGCGCTTTCGAGCAGAGCTTCGTCGTCCACAATAGCGCCGAAAAAGACCGCCTCCCCGCCATTTTCGGCGATTGCCGCGCTGACAACCGAGCCGTTGGTGTCGTAGACGGCAGCGGGGCGCAAGAATTCGCCTGGCTGGACGAGCTCGTCACCGGTCGACAGCACTGCAACGCGAGGCCTGCGTGCAACAGCGACGCGCGAAATGCCACAGGTGGCCAACATGCCGATTTCCCGCGAGCCAATCTGCGTCCCCGCGCGAAGCAAAACCTCGCCGCGGGCAATGTCGGATCCGGCATAGGATACGAATTGGCCAGGCGCTGCGCTGCGCCGGATCTCGATGGCGTCATCTCCCGCAGGCTGGGTATGTTCCACCATGACGACTGCATCGGCGCCGCGCGGTAGCGGCCCACCTGTCGCGATTGCGGTTGCGGTGCCGACCTGCACGGTCTCGGCGGGCGCCACGCCGCAGGAGATGATTTCTTCATTCAACGAAAGACGCACGGAGGCTGCTTCCGACGCGGATGCGATATCCGCGGATCGCACGGCAAAGCCATCGACATTCGAACGGTCGAAAGGCGGCGCGTCGACTGGCGCAACGATATCGCGGGCCAACGCCAGGCCGAGCGCATCGGCCAGCGGGCGCTCTTCTTGGAGCACGTCGCGTGGAAAGAGCGCCGCCTCAAAGCGGGCCATCGCTTCCTCACGCGACAGGATGGTCAGGAACTGGTCTTGGCCAACACCTTGCCGCTGGCGGGAAGTTGGTGACTCAGAAGATTCGGTCATGTCGGCGTCCTTATCTCAGGCCACCCGCAGTGGAAAGGCCTCGACGGGCATGCCCGCGGCATATCCCTCGCAGTTGCCAGCAATGGCAAGCCATGCATCGGCCATGCGAAGATGGTCCAGCGACAGATCACCAACACCAAGTGGGATCCAGGCGGACTTCTCCTGTCTGAGCAGCGCGATCTCGGTCATGCCGACTGCCGAGGATATCTTGCGCGCCAGCGGCAGCACGGTGCCGGACCTGCCCGTGCGGCCGATCAGACGGTCAAGTACTGGCTGCAGCAGCGCATTATAGGCCGCTAAAGCCTGATCTGGCGCGCCGGGCAGCGCTATGATCGGAAGGGCGCCCAGTTTGCCGATCGCCGCAGTGCGGCCGGGCCGAAGCGCAATGCCGTGCGCAATCAATGCGCCGCGCATCGTCAGCGCCTCGGCGGTGGCGTCGGAGCGACCAAAACCGGTGCCGCCGACGGTAACAATCAGGTCGCATGGGTGGGCATCGAGCGTATCGGTGATCGATCGTGCATCGCGCGCGGCAGTTTCAACCGAAACGCGTGCTCCCGTTGCCTGCAGCAATTCGGCGATGAACTCCACCGTCAGCAAATTGCCATCGATTGCCGCCACATCGATCAGGCGGACATTCGGCGAACGCACCGCAACCCTCTCAAATCCGGCGGCGCGAGCGGCCAGAAGATCGGTGGCGGATAGGGGCCGGCCGGCGATTGTGGCGGGCCGGCCAGCGGCAATGTCCTCTCCGGAACGACGGGTGCCCTCGCCGGGAATCGCATCCGCGACGGCCTGTGCTACTGGGCCTGCGCACTCGACCAGATCGGCTTCCAGCACGCAGTCGCAGCCATCGGGAAGCGCGTCGCCTGCCTCGGCCCACACCGGGGCGTTCATCAAAGGAACCGGCGAATAGGGCGATGCGCCGGTTAGATCGAGCGAACGCAGCGCCCAGCCGTCGATCACGGCCCTGTTACACTCAGGCAGCGGCCTTGCAAGCGCTGTCATTTCAGCAGCAATACGACCCCTCGCCTGCGCAAGCGGCACGGAGGTGAGGGCGACTGGAACCAAGCCGTCGAGCAGTTCGGCGAGCGCCGATTCGAGGCTGGTCAGCGTGCGGTTCGAAGGCTGCGTTCTGCTCATGCCCAATGATGGGCCCGCTGCGATCCAGATTGCAACTGTCATTGATGCGAGTAGTAGTCCGCCCGCCTCAATGCTTGGTTCGCACGGTGGACCGATCAAGACGGGTCGCGGCTGGCGTTGGGAAAGAACAATTGCTGTCCGTCGATCTGATAGTTGGCGATCGCTTTCTGCCCTTCGGCAGAAACCAGATAGTCGATGAAGCTCTGGCCGAGGTCGGCCTTCACTGTCGGAAATTTCTCCGGATTGACCAACATGACGCCATATTGGTTGAAGAGTCGCTTGTCGCCCTCGACCACGATTTCGAGATCGCCGCGATTCTTGAACGAGAGCCACGTCCCACGGTCGGAAAGAACATAGGCGTTCATGGCGCCGGCGGTGTTCAGCGCCGCGCCCATGCCTTGGCCGATATCGCGATACCACGCGCCCTTGGCCATATCGATGTCGACGCCCGATTCCTTCCAGAGCTTCAGCTCGGCGCTATTCGTGCCGGACTTGTCGCCGCGAGAAACGAACGGCGCTTTTTTGATGCGGATTGTGTCGAAGGCGGCGGTGATATCCGTGGTTCCCTTGACGCCGGCCGGATCGCGCTTGGGGCCTATCAACACGAAATCATTATACATCACGTCGAAGCGCTTCACGCCAAAACCCTCTTCGAGGAATTTCAGCTCCTGCTCCTTGGCGTGCACGAACACGAGGTCAGCATCGCCACGGCGCGCCATGTCGAGCGCTTGCCCGGTGCCCTGCGCGATGACCTTCACGTCGATGCCGGTTTTGGCTTTGAAGATTGGTAGAAGATAGTCGAACAAGCCTGAATCTTGCGTCGAGGTGGTCGAGGCGACGACGATGGATCTGTCCTGCGCAATTGCGGCGACGCTGCCGAAAGAGAGCAAAGCGACTGCGGCTAGGGCGGAAAAGAGACGGCGGTTCAACATGATAACTCCTTGTGTACCGGTCAGATGACGAGATCGCCGCGAATAAACGCGGCAGCCTCGGGGGTCGAAGGACGGTCGAAGAAATCGGCTGCGCCGGCGCGCTCGCAAAGGCGGCCACGAACAAGAAACATCACCTCGCCGGCCAGCCTTCGCACCTGGCCGAGATCATGCGAGGCCATGACTACCTTGATGCCGGATTGCGCCGCCATCAGCACAATCTCCTCGACGCTGCGGGCCGCTGCCGGATCCAGATTGGCGGTAGGTTCGTCGAGCAGCAGCAACTCTGGCTCGCGCGCCAGGGCGCGAGCCAGCGCCACACGCTGCTGTTCGCCGCCTGAAAGTCGTCTGGCCGGGCGGGCGGCAAGTTCCAAGAGCCCGACGCGGGCGAGCGCTTCTTCCATGCGCGCCTTGCGAAGGCTTCGCGGTAGACCCGCCTGCTTCAGGCCATAGGTGACGTTGGCTGCGACCGAGCGGCGCAGCATGACCGGACGCTGGAACAGCATGGCTAGGCGGCCGGGACCTACCGCGTCGCGCCCGCCCCAGCTAACGCTACCTTCTGTAGGACCAACGAGGCCCATGCACAGTCGGAGCAGCGAGGTCTTGCCCGATCCGTTCGGCCCGACAATGAACGTCGGCGCGCCGGGCGTGATCGTAAGGCTCAAGCGATCGAGAATTTTCGTGGCGCCGGCGCACAGCGCTACGCTTTGGAACGTGACAGGGAGATCGCTTGACAGGTCTCGCATCGTCAACCCGCCTTTTCCTCGGACCATGCACGGACGGCCCAGGCGGCGCCGTTGATCACAAGGATCAACGCGATGAGGAGAAGCCCCAATCCCATGGCCAGCGGCAGATTTCCCTTCGAAGTCTCAAGCGCGATCGCCGTAGTCATGGTGCGGGTGAAGCCGTCAATGTTGCCGCCGACGATCATCACGGTGCCGACTTCGGCGGCGGCACGACCAAACCCCGCCAAGAGTGCGGTGATGAGACTGAAGCGGCTGTCCCACAACAGCGTCGCCATGCGGCCCGCCGGCCCGACATTCAACGCGGTCAGTTCGTCGCGATATTCGCGCCATAGATCCTCGACCGTCTGGCGCGTGAGCGCGGCGATGATCGGTACCACCAGCAGCGCCTGGGCGATGATCATGGCCAACGGCGTGAACAGAATGCCAAGTACGCCAAGCGGCCCCGAACGCGACAGGAGAAGAAACACAGTCAGGCCGACCACGACCGGGGGCAGGCCCATGAAACAGTTCAGCAGCACGATCAGCGCGGTGCGGCCGCGAAAGCGCGTCAGCGCGAGCATGGCCCCGAGCGGCAGCCCGACCACAACCGCGATCGCCACCGCCGACAGGCTGACGGCTAGTGAAAGCCGCACGATCGTGTAAAGCGCGGCGTCACCGGTGATAATCAGCTGCCAAGCGTCGAGACTGTCCGGCATTCTCGCCTCCGCGGGCTTTGTCTGCGAAGATTCCCATTCTGTCAAACATTTGAAGCAAACCCAAATTATGCATATAGATGCAGGCATGGATCTCTTGACCACGGCCGAAGCCGCCGACTATCTGCGCCTCGGCGAACGCAAGCTCTATGAACTCGTCGCCGGCAACGCGATCCCCTGCAGCAAGATGACGGGCAAATGGCTGTTTCCTCGTCACGAGCTTGACCGCTGGGTGTTGTCAGGCCTCGGACGGCCGGAAGGAATGATCCCTGCCGAAGCCCCGCCGATCGTCGGCGGCAGCCAGGACGATTTGCTCGAATGGTGCCTACGTCGGTCCGGTTCGGGTCTGGCCTCGCTGAACGAGGGCACCGAGGGTGGCGTCGCCCGACTGCTGCGCGGCGAAATCGCCGCTGCCGCCATTCATTTTCATGGCGCAGGCGATGGCGAAGAGTCGGCCAACGTCGCGGCCGTACGGGCCATGCCGCGTCTGCATGACGCGGTGCTTGTCGCTCTGACGCGCCGAGAGCAGGGGCTTGTACTGGCGCCGGGCAATCCGAAAGGGTTGCAGAGCCTTGGCGACGTCCTGGCCACGAATGCGAAAATTGCTGTCAGGCAGAACGGTGCCGGAGCGCAAATGCTGCTTGACGTTCTATTAGCTCGGTCAGGCGCAGCCCGATCGGATCTGAACCGGCTCGATCCGCCCTGCCTGACCGGCCCCGACCTCGCATCCGCCATACGTGTAGGCGAGGCGGATTGCGGCGTCGCAACGCGGGCGGCGGCGCGCGCCTCCGGCCTCGACTTTGTGCCTTTGCTATGGGAGGATTTTGACTTGCTTATGCGCCAGCGCGTCTATTTTCAGTCACCGCTGCAGGCGTTGCTCCGCTTCCTCGCGAACGGCGACTTGGCAATCCGCGCGGCGGAACTCACCGGCTATGACGTGACGCTGGCAGGGACCATCCGCTTGTCCACCTGACGGGGCCACCGGCAGGCATTAGGCTCAGATTCGCTGTCGCGGAAAATAGAATATCTCGTGCGGAGTGAACAGCCTACGACAAACTGGCAAAGCATCGCGTCGAGAACAGGTTGATAAACCAGTTGACGAAATACGTAACACCGCTGCCGCGTCTGCCAAATGGACCTCGTCTGTCGTTATGAACCATTTCGATGCGAGCGGAGTGATCGCGGCCGATCCTACTGAGTTTTGGGTCGAGCGTCGGTCAGATACGGCGCTCGACGCGGCGAAGGCCCTGCTCGATGCGATAATTCAGAATCTCCGCAGATCCGAATAGGGTTCCGTAGGTGTGCCACAGCGCAGGTAGTCAAGCGGTGCAACACGCCCCTTTGTCTCAGTCTGCGATCCGAGTACGTTTGGAACCCCGGCGATTTGGCGCTCGCGTCGCGCTTTTAAAGATAGAGCCATTTGAAACTGAACCGAGCTGCCGCCGCCAACCCGGAAAAGCACATGACGCCGATGCCCCAGCTCCCCGACCACCTTCTCGCCGGCTACCGCAATTTCACGAGCGGACGCTATCTTGCCGAAAGCGGACGCTATCGCGCGCTGGCCCGCCAAGGCCAGGCGCCGGAAACGATGATCGTTGCCTGCTGCGACTCCCGCGCGGCGCCCGAGACGATCTTCGGCGCCGGCCCCGGCGAACTCTTTGTGTTGCGCAATATCGGCAATCTGCTGCCACCCTACGATCCCGAGGGCGAGTTTGACTCGACCTCGGCCGCGCTCGAATTCGCCGTTCAAAGCCTCAAGGTCAAGAACATCGTCGTCATGGGCCATGGCCGCTGCGGCGGTATCCGCGCCGCGCTCGACACCACCGCGGCACCCCTGTCGCCGGGCGACTTCATCGGCAAATGGATGAGCCTGATCGCGCCAGCCGCCGAAACCGTCTCTTCCAGCACCTTCATGACCGCGACCGAACGCCAGACCGCGCTGGAGCGGATTTCGATCCGCTATTCGATCGCCAATCTCCGGACCTTCCCGCGGGTCTCGATCCTCGAAGGCAAGGGGCGGCTGGCGCTGCATGGCTGCTGGTTCGACATCTCGGCCGGTGAGCTCTGGGTCATGAACAACGATACCGGCGACTTCGAGCGGCCGGAGATGGGGTGAGGTCCGTGCTACTCCTCGCTTGTCATCGGCCGTTTGGCATAATCCAGGTCGTCAACACGGCTTACGGAATCAAGGCGATCGAAAGGCTGGCGGCACTGGCTGCGCCATGCATCATTGCGATCTCCGTATGGATGTATTTCACTCTCGACGGCCTTGCCCAGACCAAAGGACTGAACATCTGGAACTTCCACGCGGAAGGCCATATGTCGCTCATCGTGCTTTTCGTTGCCAATCTCGGCTTCTGGTCGACGATGGCGATAGACATTCCGAACCTCACGCGTTTCGTGAAGACCGAACCTGGTGCAAGAACCTTTCTAAAGCGCAACAAGAGCATTTTCGTAGCGCAACTGCTGCTCTTCCGCTCACCCAGGCGATGATCGCCGGCATCGGCGGCATATCGTTTATCGCCACCGGCAACTGGAATCCCATCGAGGTCATCCAGGCCGAGAGCCAAGGCTTCGCCCTGATCATGCTATTGGTGCTGGTGGTCTTGGCACAATGGTCAACGAATACTGCAGCGAACTTGATCCCATCTATTGGTGAATCTTTCGCCGCGCTTCATCAACTATAAGCTCGGCGTCGCGTTCGCCGGCATCATCGGCACGCTGTGCTTCCCGTGGCTGATCCTCAACAATCTCTTCGTCTTCCTCGGCTACTACGGCGCCTTCCTGTCGGCGATCGGCGGCATTATGACGGCTGACTATTACCTGATCCGGCGGCGTCGGTTGAACGTGCCCGATCTCTACAGCATGACCGGCCAATTTCGGTATACGGGTGGCGTCAACTGGGCCGGGATGATCGGCTGGGTGGTCGCGGGCGGTATCGCGGCATACTATTCGGATTATGCCTTCGTCATCGGCTTCCCGCTCGGTGTGGTGCTGTATTATGTGCTGATGAAAACGCTGGTTTTGCCAACCAATCCGCAGCAGGAAATCGAAAGTGGGTTTGCCGATCGGTTTCTGGCAACGTCCGTCGGCAAGAGTTGCGTCCATCTCGGCCAGGGCGCATTCCAGCGTATGAGCGTTTCCGAATTGGCACTGCCAGTGCAGGTCGCGAAGACCTCTACCGATGAATCGTCAATACCAGCTAGCGCTCGCGCCACACGCGCTCATTGCGAACTAAACGAACATCATGACGACGATCGCACCGATTACGATCAGGACAAGGCCGCCGATCAGCATCGGCAACAGACTGTTGTCCGGGTCGACGCCAGACTCAAACTGCTTTGTTATCGTCTTAACGCTCTTCTTGGGTTCAGCCATGGCTCGTCTCCGTGCGAGAAAAATCGGCAAACATCCGGTAGAGGTAACGCCTGCGTAGGTGACTCTGAAGGCTGTCTGCTTCGTCCTCAAATTGGTCCGGCGACGAGATGGTGCGGCTCTTGATCCGTCGCGGCGAAACATTTTGGCTCCGATCGAAGAGACGTCGACCTTACCCATCGCCTCGCGCCGCGCCGGAAGCTTGGGGTGGTAACGGCCTGCCGAGGAAATGTTGAGGCATCAGTGCGACGTCGGCCAACGTGTAGCGGTCAAGGGTGCTCTGGAAGGAGGCAATCGCTTCGCCAAACATCCTCGAAAGCTTGCAGGTGTCGGTGAGCACGCATTGGTTTCCGGTGGCAAAGCACTCTACAACCGCGAAATCCGGCTCGGTCAGCCGTATGACATCGCCGATCCGGATCATCTCGGGCCGGAGCCCCAGAACAAGACCGCCGGAACGGCCCCGGACTGCTTTCAGGTAGCCGCTACGCGTCAGGGTGTTGGCGACCTTGTTGAGGTGTGTCTTCGACACCTTAAAGGTGCGTGCAGTCTCCTCGATCGTAATCAGGCGGTCGCCAGCGGAGGCCGCGTACATCAGCATCCTCAAAGCATAGTCCGAGAAGTTGGTCAGCCTCACGGGCGGTTCCTCTCTTGGCTCGGCGCGTTGCATGGAAACCAGTCACAAGCCAACCCGGCATCACAGATCTTTTTCGGCAATCGGTTCGAGGCCAATCGTGGTCTCGCCACGATTGAAGGCGATCGCAAGACGGAAGCTGTGAGCGATGCGCAGCGCGCGATTCATGAAGAGCGCCGCCACCTCGGGCGGGCAGATGCGGCGCACCGTGGCGCGAAACAACTTCAACCAACGCCGGAAATGCACCTCGCCAAGGCCGGCTATCGCCAGATGTGGCGGCAGGGGTCGCCCTTCGTATCGGGCCGTTCGCAGCAGTGTCGCGGACCAGAAGTCACACATCTTCGCCAGATGACGCGGCCACTCGTCAGCTTGTATCCTCTGGTGGAAGATGGGTCCAAGAAGCTCATCGCGGCGAATTTCGTCATAGAAGCCATGAACCACGCCACGGATCATGGTTTCGTCAACCACATCCGGCAACGGGACGCCGTCGACGATGATCGTTCTCTTGCTCCGACCTTTCCCGCTCATGTGCGCGCTTCCATCTCCTCAAGGTCCCGGAGGCTTTTGGCATCGTCGCCAGGGACAATCCAAGCTTGGCTTGGACTCGGGTAAGCATCCCAACTAAAACATAGATTGTCAATATATGTTTAGGAACGACGTGGCGGGGACGCGATGTATTGGCAGGCTTTCTGCATGCCTCATAGCCAAAGCGTCAGGTTGGGCATTCCGGATGGCACCACCGTGAAGGCAGACCGCAATGCGATGAGCAGGAAAGCTTGAACCGCAGCCGAGGTCACTGTCCACACGATGCCAGCGGCGTACGTCCGCGACCAACGGGGTCTAGGCATTGCTCAACTGCCTAGGCATGACCATACCAAGCAAGCAAGTGTGCGAATTGGTGGAAATGGTCGGACGCGGGTCATCGAGTATCGCCGTCACCTCACCGGCTGACTGTGCCTGTCGCAGTCCCCCTCGGGTCCGAGGCGCTCGAAGCACCCGGCACACCTGTGAAAGAGCGGGAAGGAAGGCGGAAACGGCGGAGCACGGCCACAGCAACGTGTAAACGATCTCGACGGGATCGTCGTCTGGTCCGTCGCAATCGATAGGCGGAGCCAGTCGTGTGAAAGACGCGACAGGCGAAGAGATCGTGTCGAACAAAGCTTGTGGGATAGCAACGCCATGGCCGATACCCGTCGAGCCGAGGAACTCACGGTGCAAAAGACTACAGAGAACCATCTGCTCGCCCAGCCCGGATCGCCGTGCAATCCTGACTGCGATCCTCGACAAGGCCGAATGCTTTCCCTTTGTGGCGAGGTCAAGCGAAATGTCTTCTTTTGACAAGATGTGGGGGATCATCACAGTCGCCTCTAAGCTGAACCAAACGCGATTGCGAACGAGCGTTCTGCCGCATTGCCTGCGCAAGGCAATGTTCACTTTGGACTGAGTTGGGGTCTGGCTGTCCCGGACGCAAAGCTAGGGTGGTGTTGGCGTCCGGGCTAAAGGCCTGCTTTGAGGCGCTGCGGCTCTCGCCGGGAAGTTAGCATGACAATATTCATAGCAATTCAAATGTAGTGAAAGGCTTTTCGAAATCAAGCGGCACCCAAAGCAGCGGTCGCTTCAGAATTTTTCCATACTGAAGGACAACGCCGGCTCGACCACTAGCGCATCCCCGGCCTTGGTTCGCGAGCCATCCACATGAGCTTGGTGTCTTGGCAATGCGCATTCCGGATTCTTGGCAATCGAATGCGTGAAGAGAATTCATCGATCGCAAACCGGATCCAAAAAATACCAAACAGAAAACACAGGCGTGCAGAAATAATGCACTGAAATGCCAGTTAATTTCGTTTGACGATCAGAACAGTCTCCTGCTTGCTGGCTGGACGCGAACAGGCCGCGCCAGCAAGTGAAAATCGGATTTTTTGACCTCTTCAGATCTTCGGCCATCGCGTTTTTTTAGTTCAACAAGGAGACACGTGATGAAAAAACTCGTCCTCGCAGTTGCCCTGACAATGGGCAGTTCGCTTTGCGCCATGGCGGCGGATGAGGTCATCAAAGCTCCGCCAGCCGCTCCTTACGAACAGGTGAGCAAGCTTGTGAAGCTGCCGGACTTCCTGCCGGGCATGGGCCAACTTTTCGTTGATCCGACGACATTGCCTGCCGGACCATTCCTTGCCTATGACCACGATGGCAAGCTTGTTAGCACGATTTATATGCTGCCGATTAAGGACCTCAATCCGGACAAGCGTTTTGACGACCTCGCTTCTCCCGGCGGCAATGTCGACCATGTCGACGTCTACTATAATGCCGGCCATCCGGGGGTAGAAGAGCCGCATGTCCATGTCGTGCTGTGGCATGTTTCGGCGGCTGACGAGGCACGGGTCGCCAAATGACACTGACGCGTCGTGAGATACTGGGCGCTGGCGGCGGACTCGCCGCCGCTCTTTCCCTCCCTTCTCTGGCCGTGTGGGGCGGCGAGATGGTGGAAATCAAGATGCAAGGGCGCGACGACGGTTCACACGTTTGGTTCGACCCGATAGGCATTCTGATCAAACCAGGACAGACGATCCGCTGGAGTAATCTCAATCCCGGCAATTCGCACACGACGACGGCGTACAATCCCACAAACTTCGAGCGGCCGCTCCGCATGCCCAAGGCGGCAAAATCTTGGGATTCGGACTATCTCCTGCCCAACGAGAGCTTTTCGGTTACCTTCACCGAGCAGGGGGTCTACGATTATTATTGTATCCCGCATGAGCATGCCGGAATGGTCGGCCGTATTATCGTCGGCGAACCAGAGGCACATGGCTGGGCTGAAATGATCGGAGCAAATGGCGACCTGCCGGAGGAGGCCCTCAAGGCATTCCCGACTGTCGAAGACATCATGACGAAAAGGGTCGTCCGGCGCGCTTAGATCATGCGCATGAAAGGCACGGCCTCGGCAACAAGTGGAATCTAATACGGCGGTACCAATTGGAGCGCGAGTTTCTTGGGTGTCGTCCGTGACCTATAGGGGGCGACTTTCATGACAGGCTGCGTGTTTCCGTGTGAAACTCAAACGTCATCTCAGGCGGAACCCGACGCGCGCACCCAGGTGCCGTACACGCCTCTCGATGTCCGAACAGCTGCAGAGCAACGCGAGCGTGCAACGCACCGGCTTGCTGCGCTGGGCGAGATGACAGGCGGTCTTGCCCAAAATCTCCTGGCAGTAATCGAAGCTGGGCTCGGGCTCGCCGAGAGAAGAGCCCACGAGCCCGAAAGCGTGCGTGCTTATATTGCCGCAGCGCGGGAAGCGATCGATCGAGGGGTCGAATTGACGTCGCTGTTGCTCGGCTTTGCAAAGCACCAGGAACTCGATGCCCACGCTGGAGACTTGAATAAGTTCCTCAGGTCTTTTGAGCCATTCCTGAGGTATGGCGCGGGACCCGACGTCCGCGTCAAGCTCGAACTTGGCTCCGATATCCCAGACTGCCTGATCGATCCCGCGCTATTCGATGCTGCTGTACTTAATCTCGTCATGAACGCGCGCGATGCCATGCCAAATGGCGGCGAGATCCGCGTCATCACCGAGCGTTTGGTGCAAACGACGGCGACACCTGACCCGCCCGGGCCGGGAACCTACGCGTGCGTTGGCGTCAAAGACCACGGTTGCGGCATGTCTCCGGAAGTCTTGCGAAAGGTGTTCGATCCTTTCTTCACGACAAAGGGCGAAAAGGGCACCGGGATAGGGATGTCGCAAGTGCAGGCACTAGCGCAGATGGTTGGCGGCCAGATCCGCATTACGAGTGAACGAGGGGTCGGAACGACAGTCGACCTTCTATTCCCATCAATCCAAGCGGGCACTTAAACGTCCAACAAGAGTTCCTACAATTTGGTCTCGCCGCGTGCGACGGAATGCAATCCTGCCAGGGCAGGACCTACCACGCTCTCGTCCGCACTTGCGGATTGCACCGCATAAACCGGATAGGAGAACTGCGGCATTTCAGGCACAAGGTGCAGCCGGCCGGCCTCTAGGTGAGGCTGCACAGAACTCATCCTGAAATATCCGGAGCCGCCAGTCGCAAGAACATAGCTCAGTGCGAGGGGACCGAGATCGAAAGAAAGATCCGGCGCGGCACTCGGGAAATTCATCCCGTGGTGAAGTCCAAAATCCGGCCCCCAATCCATATAAACATAATCCGATTCGTCCAGCAGGCGCGCTTCGGAATTGGTAGTCACAAGGACGAGTTTTTCCTCCAGAAGCAGATCGATCTTCAAACCCGGTCTGTGCGGGGGGGCGTACATGATAGCTAAGTCGACCATTCCCGACGCGACCTGATTGATCAAATCCTGCGGCACATCGACGTGTACTCGAAGTGCAATATCCTGAAGCGAGCTGCGCATCCACCGGACCCAATCGAGCAGAAGAGGTTGCGCAAGGCTGACTTCGCTGCCGGCCGTCAGAACAGCTCGGCGTCCCGGGGGCACGGCTACCTGGTGAAGGGTGCGTTGCCATAGTTGGACGAACATCGGGGCGTGGCGCAGAAATTGCTCACCGGCCGGGGTGAGCGAAGCTCCGCCTTTGTGGCGAATAAAAAGCGCCCGGCCCAATTGCTGCTCGAGGTTGCGGATTCGTGCGCTTACGGTCGTCTGGGCGACATTCAGGCGCTCCGAGGCCCGAATGAAACTCCCGGTCGATACGATCTCGATAAAGGTGCGGGCGAGCTCGATGTCCATGACCGACATAGCATAAAAATTGCGTTTAAATGTCAATCAATTTCGTTTGCTAGATACTTAGCTCCAGCACTAGGCTCGCAGAATTCCACCAAGCCTAGCGCTGGATGCTGCGCAGCGCCGGTTGGAGCGGGCGCAAGCTCTCTCCATCCTCACACATCGTTTTGCCTGCAGCGTCACAGGAGAAATCATGTCGACGAGAGAAAAGAGCCAAGGCGATGTGAGGCGTCGCGACTTTCTGAAGCTGTTCGGCGCGGCTGGCGCGGCCGCGAGTACACTGCCGCTTGGAGGATCCGCATCGGCGGACGAAATGGTGGCCGCGACGGCCGGCAAACCGCTCCATCACGTAACCGACGTCACGAAATCCTATGCCGGGGACTCGGGCTACGAATTCTTCAATGTCAACGAATCCGCCTTCGTCGAGGCGGCGGTCGATACGCTCATTCCCAGCGATTCAACCGGCCCCGGCGCCAAGGAACTCGGCGTTGCGATCTACATCGATCGGCAAATGGCCGGCGGATACGGCAAGGGCGACCGGCTGTATCTGGAAGGGCCGTTCGGCGAGGGCACGCCAGAACAAGGCTATCAATTGCCGACGACGCCATCGGAATTGATCCGGGCCGGCATCGCCGACTTCAGTGCCTATGTGCAGAAGAACCACAACAGCACCTTCGACGGCCTATCGGAAAAAGATCGCGCCGCGATCATGACCGAACTCGACGGCAAGAAGGTGGAGCTTCCAACAGTGCCGACCGCAACCTTCTTCGGGCTTCTGCTGCAGCTCACGATCGAGGGTTATTTCGCCGACCCGATGTATGGCGGAAACAAGGATAGGGCAGCCTGGAAGATGATCGGGTTCCCCGGCGCCGACGCCATGTACATGGACAAGATCGAACCGTTTCGGAACAAGGCCTATACGGCTGATCCGAAGGGCATACAGGATCTCATTTAATCGACGAAAGAAGAAGGAGACTATAACATGGCCACCAAACTCAACGCGGTCGATGTCCTGATTGTCGGTCTTGGGTGGACAGGCGGCATCATTGCCAAGGAGCTTGCATCGACCAAGCTGAAAATCGTCGCCCTTGAGCGGGGAGGGCCACGCGACACCAATCCGGACTTTATCGACCCGCAGATCCATGACGAACTGCGCTACGCCGCTCGCCACGACCTCATGCAGAACGTGCGGCGGGAAACCATCACATTCCGCAACAGTGAATCGCAAACGGCGCTGCCGATGCGTCAACTCGGCTCATTCCTGCCCGGCCAGGGCGTCGGCGGCGCCGGCGTGCACTGGAACGGTGTCACCTGGCGCTGGCTCGAATGGGATCATCAGGCGCGCACCCGGACGATCGACAAATACGGCGAAAAGATCGTCCCTTCGGATATGCACCTGCAGGATTGGCCGATCACCTATGACGATCTCGAGCCCTATTACGACAAGTTCGAAAAAACCTGCGGCACCTCCGGCAAGGCCGGCAATATTAACGGTCGGAAGATCGATGGTGGCAATATTTTCGAGGGATCGCGAAAGGACGAGTACCCCAATCCGCCGATGATTGCTGCGCAGAGCATGGTGATGTTCGAGAAGGCGGCCCGCAATCTCGGCTACCACCCTTTCCCCAACCCATCGTCAAACGCGTCGCGGGACTACATCAATCCGGATGGCGTGGCCTTCGGCCAGTGTCACTACTGTGGCTTCTGCGAACGTTTCGGCTGCGAGGCGAATGCCAAGGCGAGTCCGCATTTTACCGTCATCCCGCTGGCGGTGAAGAACCCGAATTTCGAGCTGCGCACCAACTCGATCGTGCTGAAGGTCAATCTCGACTCCACCCGCAAGAAGGCGGTCAGCGTCACCTATCTCGACGCACGCGGGCGCGAATTCGAACAGCCTGCCGACCTCATCATCCTGTCGGCTTATGCGCTCGGCAACGTCAACCTGCTGCTGCATTCGGGGATTGGCGTGCCCTATGACCCGGCAAAAGGGAAGGGCGTGGTCGGCCGCAACTATGCCTATCAGTGCGGTGGCGGAGCTACCGCCTTCTTCGACAAGAAAACCATCCTGAATCGTTTCATGGGCGCCGGCGCGCTCGGCACCTGCATGGATGATTTCAACGGCGACAACTACGATTTCGCGAAAGCCGGCTACATCGGCGGCGGTGGTATCAGCTGCAGCAACTCGGGTGCCCGGCCGATCCAGTCGCATCCAACACCCCACGGCACGCCGCGTTGGGGCTCCGACTGGAAAAAGGCAGTGGTCGACAATTATGACCACGCGGCAAGCGTTGGCAATCAAGGCGCGGTCATGGCCTACCGACAGAACTATCTAAGCCTCGATCCGACCTACACCGATGTCTTTGGACGTCCGCTGATGAGGATGACGTTCGATTTCCAGGACAACGAGGTAAAGCAAATGAACGGTCAGGCCGACATCTGTGTGAAGATCGCCAAGGAGATGGGTGCGACCAAGGTCGATCGGAGCATTCCCCCCGTCCCCTATTCGATCGTGCCTTATCAGAGCACGCACAATACAGGCGGGGCAGTCTTCGGAGCCGACCCGAGCACCAGCGTTCTGAACAAATATCTTCAGGTTTGGGATGTCCCGAACGTATTCGTCACCGGCGCCTGTGTGTTTCCCCAGAACGCGGGGAAGAACCCGACCGGACCGGTAGGCGCTCTTGCCTACTGGGCGGTGGACGCGATCAAGAATCAGTATCTGAAGAATCCCGGTCCGCTGGTTCATGCCTAATGCCGCGTCTGCCGGAGCCGGATACGTAGTTCGGCTCCGGCAGACTTGGTCGGTTGGATTGACGACCGCAATTCTAACTGTAGTCGGTTCGGCCCATGCGCAGGATACATCTCGAGGCAACGCCGAAGCCGGCGCCGTCGTCTTCAGGAGGTGCATGGCCTGCCACAAGGTGGGCCCTGACGCAATGAACGGAGTAGGTCCGGTCTTGAATGGCGTCGTCGGCCGAGCGGCAGGTGCATATCCGGATTACAGTTATTCTGCGGCGAACAAGAATTCGGGTTTGACCTGGGATGAGCCGACGCTGACGACGTATCTGCGCGCGCCGCGCAAACTGGTGCCTGGCACAAAGATGACATTCGCCGGTCTCAACAAGGACCAGGAGATCGCCGACGTAATCGCCTATCTGAAACAGTTCAACGCTCAAGGACAGAAGGTTGACCCCTGAGTCGGGCGACCTGTCCCGGTGCAAAGCACTCCTGCTGCACCAGGGTCTGGGGTATTCCACGGTCCATCAGATCGGTGACTACCTACGCAGCCATGGTGCGGGCCATCACTGGATCGAGCGATATCGCGGCGACATATTAGTGTTCGTATCAGATCAAGCCGACGAGGTAATCCTTAGAAACGACTCCTCCGGCCTTCTCGATGCTGTCAACGACACGAAGACGGACAGGACACGACGTCGATGAGCGAAAAAATCTTCACCGAGAGAGTAAAGTTGAAACGGGCATATGAGAGCCCGGCTGCCGACGATGGCAAGCGAGTCTTGGTTGACCGGCTTTGGCCGCGCGGGGTCAAGAAGACCGAAGCCGCCATCGACCATTGGATGAAGGAACTCGCGCCAAGCACCGAGCTTCGGAAATGGTTCGGACACGATCCAGCCCGCTGGGAGGAATTCCGCCGGCGATATGCGGCGGAAATCCATGAGCATCGCGATGAACTTGACCGACTGCGCGACCTGATACGGGAGTACGCTGTCACACTCGTCTACTCGGCTCATGACGAGGCCCACAACGATGCGGTCGTCCTTAGAGAGATTTTGCTGAGACATCGATAGAGACGTCACGTCGCTCCTGCACTGCCATTGCCTTCAAAGACATAGGGCGTGCGATCACGACAGCGACAACTCCGGAAACCAAACCAAAGAAAATTCATCCAATCGTCGTTGGGCGCGTTCATTGAGGAGAAAAGCAATGAAATTCTTTGTCGATACCGCCGATATATCTGAAATTCGCGAGCTTGCTGCTGCTGGCGTTCTCGACGGGGTGACCACAAACCCGTCCCTTATCTCAAAGACCGGTCGACCGATCAGGGATGTGATCAAGGAGATTTGCCAGACGATCGAAGGTCCGGTTTCAGCGGAAGTCACCGCGATCGACTTTGACGGCATGATCGCCGAGGGAGAGCGTTTGGCCGACATTGCCGCCAATGTGGCCGTCAAGGTGCCATCCACCTGGGATGGGTTCAGGGCTTGCCGGGAGCTCAATCAGCTCGGACGGAAGGTCAATGTCACGCTCTGCTTTTCAGCCAACCAAGCTCTACTTGCCGCCAAGGCAGGCGCGACCTTCATTTCGCCGTTCGTTGGCAGACTCGATGATCTCGGCCTGGATGGCATGGAGGTGATCCGAGAAATCCGGGCGATCTACGACAACGACAAATCCTTCATGACGGAAATCCTCGCGTCTTCAATTCGCACCCCTCTCCATGTCAAACAGGCGGCGATGGCAGGCGCCCATATCGCTACCGTGCCACCCGCAGTACTCAGAAACCTCGCCAAACATCCACTCACCGACAAGGGCCTAGAGTCCTTTCTTGCCGACTGGGGCAAGACGGGGCAAGCGATCCTGTAATCGTCGCACAGGGGTCGCAGGCGGCTATCATAAAAATTGCATGCAATTGCCGATTAAATTCGTTTGCATGATACCGAAGATGGCGGGAGACTGTCGTGTGAGCTGCTCAAGCAGCGTCCAGTGATGTTTATGCCGGTGCCAAGAACCTGACGGCATCCCAACCAGGCGCGCAGTTCCGAGCCTTGGTAGGCAGGAAGATTTCCCGCGTCTCGGCCGTAGAGTGATTTTTGACCCAGGTTCGCCAAGGAGAAGGAAATGGCTGAAGGTCATACCAAACCAAGCGGGCCGGATCTGGTTCAGGGTATCCCCTTCTCCGATCTTCCCGATGGCGGAAAGCTGGTAGGCCATTGCGGCGATGAACAGGTGCTGCTGGTGCGCCGTGGGACCGAGGTCTTCGCCATTGGCGCGACCTGCACCCATTATGGCGGCCCGCTCGTCGACGGTCTTGTGGTGGAGGATACCGTTCGGTGTCCCTGGCATCACGCATGTTTCGATTTGCGCACAGGCGAGGCCTTGCGCGCCCCTGCCTTCAATCCACTCGCCTGCTGGTCGGTGGAACTGCGCGATAACAGGATATTCGTGGGCGAGAAGCGCAAGCGGACGGCACCGAAGCAGCGCGGTGGGAACACCGGCGAGGTTACCGAGAAGATCGTCATTGTCGGCGGCGGCGCGGCCGGGTTCGGAGCGGCTGAAAGACTGCGGCGCGAACACTATCGAGGCAGCATCGTCATGTTCAGCAATGACGCAGCGCCGCCGGTTGATCGGCCCAATCTTTCCAAGGACTACCTCGCCGGCAAAGCACCGGAGGACTGGGTTCCACTTCGTGGAGAAAGCTTTTACTCAAAGAACGATATCGATCTGCGCCTCAATGCGAATGTCGCCAGCATCGATGAACGCTCTGGCCAAGTTGTGCTCGCCGATGGGGGGCGGACTCCCTACGACAAGCTGCTGCTTGCGACCGGAGCCGAACCGGTCCGCCTGACCATTCCCGGCGCCGATCTGCCACACGTCCATACGCTGCGCTCGTTCGCAGATTGCAAGGCGATCATCACACAAGCCACGACTGCACGCCGCGCCATCGTGCTTGGCGCCAGTTTCATTGGCCTTGAAGTTGCCGCGGCCCTGCGCTCGCGCGACATCGAGGTTCATGTCGTGGCGCCGGGTAAACGGCCCATGGAGCGGATCCTGGGTCCGCAAATGGGCGACTTCATTCGTGCCCTCCATGAGGAGAATGGTGTCGTTTTCCATCTCGAGGATACCGCGAGTAACATCGACGGCAGCACGGTGAAACTCAACAGCGGCAAAAGATTGCCGGCGGACCTTGTTGTCGCCGGTATCGGCGTGAACCCGCGGACCGGGCTTGCCGAAAAGGCGGGGCTCATCCTTGACCGTGGTGTCGTCGTAAATGCCTTTCTGGAGACGAGCGCACCAGACATATTCGCGGCCGGCGACATTGCGCGCTGGCCAGATCCGCACAGTGGCGACAACATTCGGGTCGAGCATTGGATAGTTGCCGAGAGGCAGGGACAGACAGCGGCGCTCAACATGCTCGGCCATCGCGAGAAGTTCGTCGCCGTGCCGTTCTTTTGGAGCCAGCATTACGATGTTCCCATCAACTATGTCGGCCATGCCGAGCAATGGGACGAGATCGCAGTCGATGGAGATATCGCCGCCAAGGATTGCCTGCTGCGCTTCAAGCGCGAAGGTCGCACCTTGGCTGTCGCTTCGATCTTCCGCGACATCGAAAGTCTAAAATCAGAGGTGGAGATGGAGCGCCAAATAGCGACCTAGGAAGCGCTATTCCAGCGCTCTGATCCGAGAAGAGCGCAATCAGAAATGGCAGAGCGGAATGTCGTTGTGACCGAAAGGAGTTCGACTATGTCCACCGAGCAGCGGGAACTTGGCGTCACCAGTGGTTTGCGCACGGTTGCGCCCGCCCAGCATTCAAAGATCGTGACATTCACGGGCGAGGTCGCCAATGACGTGGCCAACGATACTCCGACCTCAGTTGAAATCTTCTCGGATAGCGGCCGCTGGTACTGCCGGGTTCGTCGCGGCGATGAAAAGACTCGGCCGATGGGTCCCTACACCAAACAACAGGCTGAGCGGATCCAGGAGGCTCGGAGACTGTTGATCGCAAAAAGAGGTACCGAACGGATCATGTTCGAGTAAGCGAGGATCTCACGATCACGCCGGCCGACGCACTCACTACTTGATCGTTCGTCATCGAATTTTTGAAACGTTGCGGGCAGACCTGAGGGTCGCCGCATTGCGAAGCCGCGTCTCGCGGCAGGAGGTCTTGTTGGCGCTTCCCTTAGCGCCCCGGCATTCCAACCCATGGAAGGAAAACCCAATGAGCTACAAGTCTATCGTTCTCAATCTCGACATCGACGGTATGGTCGCACCCGTGATCAAGCTCGGTGTCGATCTGGCCCAGCGCTTCGACGCGCGCCTGATAGGTCTTTCGGCTGCCGACGTTCCGCCGCCCGTTGTGATGGAAGGAGGGGTGGCATTCGAAGGAGAGAGCATGATGCGCCAGCGCGAGAGCATCGAGCGACGAATTGAGGACCTCCGCGCGGAATTCGAAAGTCTTGCTGGCGCTTCGGTTGATACGGAATGGCGCGGGGCTGTGGGCAATCCGACCCGCTTGCTTATCGACTCCGCGCGCCTGGCCGATCTTATCGTCACAGCGTCGCCCGAGGGCGCCTCTTCTGGCAACGTTCATCGTTCCACCGATCTCGGCAATCTGATCCTTCAGTCAGGACGACCTGTATTGGTCGCCGCGACCAACCAGGAAGATTTCCGCATCAACAAGGTTCTTGTCGGATGGAAGGATACGCGTGAAGCCAGGCGTGCGGTTACTGATGCCATGCCCTTTTTGCAAATGGCTCAGGAGGTTCGTGTAATCACGATCGAAGATGACGCGACCGATGAAACCTGGAACAGTCTGGACGATGTTGTTGCCTTGCTTTCCTTTCACGGCGTAAAGGCGACGGCGGAAGTTTTTCCGGAAAAATCCGATGGCGGAACGATCGCCGATGTGGCCCACGCGATGCATGCGGATCTGATCATATCCGGCGCCTACGGCCACAGCAGGTTCAGGGAGTGGATCTTTGGCGGTGCTACCCGCTCGCTGCTTGAAAATGATCGACTGAACCGGGTCATGTCGAATTGATCGTGATACGCAAGTCGTGGATGCGCATTGTCAAAACCTGCAAATTCCGCGCGGCTCAAGCGCTCCGGGTTGACCGCCCATCTATAGTGACAAGGCTGTCAGGCAGGCATCAGATGAGCATTCACTCGTTACTCGCCTTCCGTGGCGATCAACATCCAATTGGGCTTTGTTGACGGGGTGTCACAGCCGAACGTCCACGTATCGATCACCTCAACGATCTGCTGGGGATCGCCGGCGACGATCACATCGTTGGCCGAGCGTGTAACGCTGACCACGTCGGAAACGAAGCGAACGGCAATCTCAGCGGTACTATTCTCCGCAAGAGCGTCGACGACCTTTGCTTCGTTCGTGCCGATGAAGGTGAGTTGCAGCATCTCCTCCCGATCCCGGCGGCCGGCAATCGCTCGTTCGAAGATATCGAGCACTTCCGGCCCGACGAGGCGCTTCAACGTTGGGATGTCGCTGTCCGCATACGCGCGCAGGATAGCTTCATAAGCCATCTTGGCGCCGGTCAGAAACGCGGCAAGGTCGAAATTTGGGTCGATCTCTCGGATCGCATCCAAGCGCGTGTCCGCGCAGGATGTGTCGTCGATACTGCCGGTTCGTTGCTCTGTCGGCGCATCGTCCCGCTTGGCCTTGTCGTTGCCTGAGCGCGGCAGAGTTTGGCTCCAACTGCCCAGCAATGCCCAATAGAACGCTATGATCGCCACGAGCAGAATCTGGTTGTTTGGATCTGTGGTTTCGTTCATGACGTTCTCCCGACAGAATGTCGAAGCAGGCGCCGGTTCGGAACCGGAGCTGAATTTTTAGACAATGCGCGGCAGGCGTTCCCATTGATGGAAGGGCGGCGGCGACGGCAGCTGCCATTCCAGCGTGGTCGCCCCTTCGCCCCATGGATTGGCGCCGGCCTGGCGTCTGCGGCTGAAAGCTTCAGCAACCGTGACAAAGAAGACGACAAGTCCGGCCGTTGAAATGTAAGACCCGATGGACGACACGAAATTCCAGCCAGCGAAAGCGTCGGGGTAGTCTGCATAGCGTCGCGGCATGCCGGCCATGCCCAGAAAATGCTGGGGGAAGAAGACGAGGTTGACGCCGATGAACATCAGCCAGAAATGCAGCTTGCCCAGCGTTTCGTTGTACATGTAGCCGGTCATCTTCGGGAACCAGTAGTAGAAGCCGGCGAAGATGGCGAAGACCGCGCCCAATGACAGCACATAGTGGAAGTGGGCGATCACAAAGTAAGTGTCGTGATACACGCGGTCGATACCAGGGTTCGCAACCATGATGCCGGTGACGCCACCAATGGTGAAAAGCAGGACGAAACCGAGAGCCCACATCATGGGTGTCTTGAACTCTATCGATCCTCCCCACATGGTCGCCAGCCACGAAAACACCTTCACGCCGGTTGGGACGGCAATGACCATCGACGCGAAGGCGAAGTAGCGCTGCGTGTCCACCGACAGGCCGGTCGTATACATATGATGTGCCCAGACAACAAAGCCGATCGCGCCGATTGCCACCATTGCATAGGCCATGCCGAGATAGCCGAAGATCGGCTTCTTGGCGAACGTCGAGATGACGTGGCTGATGATGCCGAAGCCAGGCAGAATCATGATGTAAACTTCGGGATGGCCGAAGAACCAGAACAGATGCTGGTAAAGAATAGGATCGCCGCCGCCGGATGGCGAAAAGAACGTCGTCCCGAAATTGCGATCGGTTAAAAGCATGGTCACTGCGCCGGCGAGCACCGGCAGCGACATGAGAAGCATGAACGCGGTGACCAGCATCGACCAGGCGAACAGAGGCATCTTGTGCATCGTCATGCCGGGTGCGCGCATGTTGAAGATGGTGGTGATGAAGTTGATCGCACCGAGGATCGAGGAAGCGCCCGAAAGATGGATCGACAGGATGACGAGGTCCACGGCGGGACCCGGCTGGCCGTCCGTCGAATAGGGCGGATAGAGCGTCCAGCCGCCACCATGACCGAGCGTGCCGGGCGCTCCTGGAACGAACATTGAGGTGAGGAACAGGATAAACGACATCACCAGAAGCCAGAACGAGATATTGTTCAGGCGCGGGAATGCCATATCAGGCGCCCCGATCATGATCGGCACCATCCAATTGCCGAAGCCACCGATCAGCGCCGGCATCAGGACGAAAAAGATCATGACCAACCCATGTGCGCTGACGACGACGTTGTAGACACCCGGATCGCCAAAAATTTGCAAACCCGGTTCCTGCAACTCCATGCGGATCAACACGGACAGCGCGGTGCCGAAGACCCCCGCCATGATCGAGAACAGCAGATAAAGCGTCCCAATATCCTTGTGGTTGGTCGAGAACAGCCACCGGACGAGAAACCGGGGCTTGTGGTCATCCAAGGTCGTGGTTTGATTGGACATGATGTGCTTCCTGCTCTTTGCTGCTAGCAGGCAGGGCAGACTCAACGATGGATCTGCGGTTCGCCGTCGCAAGGGGACCAGGTCTTGCCTGCACTCATTCATTCATCCGTGACGATCACATCCATCGGAATGTCGTGTGGCTGCGGATAGATGGTCTGGATCCTGCTGCCGGCGTAACCGACGCCGACGATGAGAGGCCGCCTCGGCGCGGCGGCCAGCGTTCGGTCGAAGAAGCCGCCGCCATAACCCAGGCGATAGTTTGCCTGGTCGAAACCGACAACGGGCGCGATGACCACATCCGGTTGGACGGCAGGTCCATGAGAGGGGACAAGAATATTCCAGACTCCGCGTTCGAGCGGGTCTCCCGGCCCCCAGATACGAAACTCCAGCGGCCAGCCTTTCTTGATGACGACCGGCAGCGCGATGCGCCCGCCGCGCTCGATCACCCGGATCGCCCAGTTGCGAAGGTCCGGTTCGCCTCGAAAAGGCCAGTAACCGCTGATGATGCGGCCGCTCACCCGGCCGACAGCCAGGTCGAGAGCGGAAGCGATGCGAAAAGACCTCGCAAGGCGTTCCTCGGCGTCGACAGCGAGACGCTCGTCGATCAGGCGCTTGCGTTCCGCCTTGCG
The DNA here is from genome assembly GCF_001425625.1 of Mesorhizobium sp. Root102. GTDB lineage: Bacteria > Pseudomonadota > Alphaproteobacteria > Rhizobiales > Rhizobiaceae > Mesorhizobium. The sequence continues at coordinate 45,587 of NZ_LMCP01000022.1, forward strand.
CCATCGACAGACATCCGGCCAGGCTTCCTGCATAGTGGAGTCGCCGCCATATCCTGGAACAAGTTCGTGCATGAAGCAGGGCGGAGAGGCGTACTCTCGCGTTTCCAAGGGAAAATCCTCCTGATCAGACATTGCGCGCTCCATTGACCGTTGCAGCAGAAACCATTTCGCTCCTATCAACGTTGCACTGCAAAAAACGGAAGGCAAACGGAATTAAATGCTGTATTGATGCAAAATTATTGCACTTAACCGGAAACCGGAATGGACATCGACCGCGCTCGCACGTTTTTAGAAATCGTTCATTCCGGCAGCTTTCTGAAAGCCGCCGACCGGCTCCACGTCACCCAGACCACGGTAAGCGCTCGGATACGCACGCTGGAGGAAGAGCTCGGACGTCAGCTCTTTATCCGCAATCGCAATGGCGCGCAGTTGACGCCGGCGGGCCGGGAGTTCGAGCGGTTTGCCCAGTCATTCGTGCAAATCTGGGAGCGGGCACGCCACCAGCTCGCCATCCCATCGGGACGGACAAGCGTCGTTGCCCTGGGCGGAGAGCTCAGCCTATGGAACCCACTGCTGCTCGACTGGCTGATCTGGATGAAGAAGGCCAGGCCGGAAATCGCCATCCAAGCCCAAGTCGGCGTGCCGGACCAGCTCCTCGAGCAGCTCAGGACCGGCGTTCTGGACATCGCGGTGCTCTATGCGCCGAAGCTGCTGCCGGGTTTCAGGGTAGAGCTTCTCGTCGAGGAGCAGCTCGTCCTGGTTCGGACCACGGACAGAGAGGGGGAACCGGTCGGCTCCAAGGACTATGTCTACGTCGATTGGGGGCCGCTGTTTGCCGCCCAGCATGGTTCCAGTTCCTCTGCCTTTGGCGAGCCGGGTCTAATGGTAGGCCTCGGTCCGCTTGGGCTGAGCTACATCCTGCGCGCTGGCGGAATGGGTTATTTCCGCAGGGGCGCCGCAGCTCCCCATATCGAGGCGGGGCAGCTCGAGGTAGTGGAAGGCGCGCCGGAATTCACCTATCCGGCCTATGCAGTATATCCGGAAGCAAGCGAGGCGCGAGCCGACGTGCAGGAGGCGCTACGCGGGTTGAAGCAAGTTGCGAAATGATCGTCCCTCCAGGAGCGAAGCCACGGTCCGCGTGACCGGAAGGATGGGTTGCCATGCATTGAGCGAACATGTCTTATCCGTTCCACACCGTCGGCCACTCGACCCGTCGATTGCCGAATTCGTTGCCTGCTGCGGATTGGAGAAATCGCCTTGGGGGTCGACACAAGAACCCTCCGGCCTTCGCGGGCGAACCCGCGATTTAAGGCTATCCGACTAACGACAAAGCCTTTCGACGCGCCGGGGGATTCCGCATACTCGAATGCACCTATGGGCCGCTTGGTTCCTGTGGGAGAACAGTCCAAGCCAGCATCGCAAAGACTGCAATGACAACCACCGCGCCAACGGCGTTGCCGATCAGGCAAGCCGTCTAGCTGTTGGCATCGTCGGTCATTTACATCTCGATAAAAGCGTAGGCCAGGCCAAAGATTCCGGTCATGAGAACGGCGAAGTATGCCCAGCCTCTCAACGCGGCTCGAACATCTTCAGGCTTCGCGCCTTTCTGGTTGTCATAATCGTCCATAATCAGATCCGTTTGTCGGCCTCACTTGGTACAGGCAAGGGCTGACGGAACGCTTGTCTATCCGCCGCGCAGCCTTCGGCATAGTCGAGCTTTCAGGCGGCTGACGGACCCGGGTCGTCGAACCCGGTGTCGAAAGCCGCCGTGACTTGGTTTGCCGCTTTGTCTCGCGGCTCATCGGAACGATGGACGACGCGCAGAACTGGTCCGTCCGGTCGCCACGAGCCCGGCGCAGCACCCCCCGCCAGCTTCAGTCTCTCGCGCCTTGCGGCTTCTGGCTGATAGACCACTTCATGCACAGTCAGCGTTTCAAGGCCGCCGTCCGCTGTCGGAATGGACATGGACTGACCTTCGGCCAGACCAAGCAGCGCCAGGCCGCGCGGATTGGTGATTGGCAAGAGCATGCCAACCAGACCGCGCATCTCGTCATGTGCGACGATGCGGGTTTCGGCAGGGCCGTCGTTCACCCGATAAGCCACGCGGGTGCTGAGTGTCACGACGGTTGCCGGGATGTCTTCCCGAAACATTACAACCGCGCTCGAAATCTTCCGTTGAAGTATAGCCGAGAGGGCATCGCCGCGGGCAGGGCGGCGCTCCTGCATCACTTCAAGTATCGTGTAGTCCTTGGTGGTCAGTTGGCAGCTATCGATAGTGGACATGGCGCGTCTCCGGCCGGCCCTGTGCAAGGGATCCGGCGTCAAGCAAATTGATCGGGTGTGGAAAGCTACCCCTGTGCCGGGCCAGGATAGGCCGGCGCAGGGGTCACACTCCCGCGATGAGGCTGCCCGCGCGATTGAGGAGACGGATGGAAACGCCCATGTCTAGACGCCCGCCGCAATTGTCGAGTACGGTGGCACGCGCCGATCGGCTGTATCGCCGTCCGGAGCGGGCTGGCTCACGTCAAGCACTAACAATTCGTGCCGACGCCCATCCCGGGCGGTCCACATGATCGACTGCCCGGCCGCCAGGCCGATCAGGGCCGTGCCAATCGGCGTAAGGATCGAAACCTTGCCTTCGGAGATGTCGGCATCGCCAGGGAAAACCAGCGTCACCGTTTTCCGATCGCCGGTGTCGGGCTTGAACGTCACAGTCGAGCCCATCCGGACGGTGCCGGCTGAGACCCAACCATCGGCGACGATGCGCGCGCGCTCAAGTTCCGCAAGCAACTCATCGGACGCCTCCGGATTTCGTGCGGCAACGGTGTTCGCGAGGGCCGATAAACGTGTGTGATCCGACTGCGAGATTCGGATGTTCGGCTTGCGCCGGGTTTTCTTGGTGGCTTGCATTTGAATACTCATGTTTCTGCCTCGCCCGGGACCCGCCAAGGGATCGCCGACATTGTCAGTGCGACGGAAATTTAGTTGAATGCGCCGATCTGCAGGGACCGATGCGGCCCTGCGCCAATGTCACATGTCGATTTTACATGTTCACCCCTCGGCCCGGGGCGCGCATGGCAGCCGAGCCGGGGGTTACGATCCCGCTATGGGGCAAACCCGGAAAAGAAAATCACGACGGATTTTGGCGACGGTGCTCATAAGGCTATAGTTGGTGACGTTATCCGCGAAGTCAAGGCGACCGACGTTAGCCTGAAGCCTGATACCGGCGGATCGATCACTTCCGGCGCGATATTAGCACTGGGCAGCAGCGCTTGCGGCGCGAGGGAGCAGCCGCCTAGGATGGCACACAGGATAGGCGCGGTCTCGTCAACTCAGATCGCCAACTGCCCTGACAATCTGCCGATGGAGTAACAACCTCGCGAACAAAGAACACGGAGCTGACAATGAAAATCCTTGCGGCGACAGATTTTTCCACCCGTTCACAGCGGGCATTGCGGCGGGCCGGTCTTTTGGCTCGCGACGTCAGCGCGGAACTCACACTCGTCCATGTCGTCGACGATGACCAACCCGTAGACATGCTCAAACTCGAAAGACGGGAGGCACAGAGATATATTGAAGAACAAATGGCCTCGATCCCCGAACTGCAGGGACTTCAGTGTGATTCCGTGGTTGTCGCCGGCGATCCGTTCGACGGCATTCTGAAGGCGGCCGAGGCACGTTCGATCGATCTCATCGTCATGGGCGCGCACCGCAAGCAGTTGCTACGCGATATTTTTGTCGGAACGACCATCGAACGTGTGATCCGTACAGGGCCATGCCCGGTGCTCATGGTGAATGCAGAAGTAGAACATTCATACAAAAAGGTGATGGCCGCCGTGGACATGTCCAATCCGTCGGCGCGCGCTATCAGGACGGCGAGGGAAGCCGGGCTGATAGGCGACGCCAGTCTTTCGCTGGTCCATGGTTTCGATGCGTTCGCCAAGGGAAAAATGTCAAATGCTGGAATAGGCAAGGACGAGATCGCGCGCTACGTGGCGACAGAGCGTTTGCAGGTGGGCAGGGAACTGGTCGCATTTCTGGAAGCGAACGACTTTGGCGTCGACAACTGGTCGCTGCGTATCAAGGAAGGAGGCCCCGTCGAAGCGATAACGGAGGCGATCAAGGAGGTTGCGCCCGATCTCCTGGTGATCGGAACGCATGGCCGTTCGGGCCTCATCAAGGTACTTCTGGGAAGCGTGACGGAAAGCATTCTGCGATCGGTCGACGTGGATGTTTTCGCGGTGCCGCCGATCCGGACTTGATCAAGGCCTACGTGTTGGATGATCGTCGTTGTTCGTCCCGGGGTTCCGCGACCGTTTCGAATGGTGGGACGCCATCGTTGCCCTCGCTGCGGTCCCGGTAAAGCGCCGCGCGGGCCAGGAGCATAAGCGAGACTGGTGTCGTGACAGTCACGAACAGTGCGATCAGTATCTCGTGCAGGACAGGTTTCGACTGAAGCACTGAATGAAAGATGATCGAGGCGATCAGAACACCGCCCGTGCCCCAGGTGGTCCCCAGCGTCGGCGCATGTATTCGTTCGTAGAAGCTTCTGAACCGCAGCAGCCCGATGGACCCGAGCAGGGTCAGCACCGAACCCAGGAGCAGGAAGAACCCCGTAAGCAGAGCCGCCCAGACCGGCAGGTCGGCGAGAGGGGTCATTCCATTACCTCGCCCCGCATGAGGAATTTCGCCAGCGCCACGGTTGAGACAAAGCCGAGAAGTGCGACCACGACGGCGGCCTCGAAATAGACCGTGCTGCCGGCACGCATGCCGAAGGTCAGCAACAGAAGCATGGCGCCGACATAGAGCGCATCGAAGCTGAGGATCCGGTCCTGCGCGCGCGGCCCCCGAACGAGGCGCAGCAGAGCGCATGCCATGGCGGCGACCAGAACCAATTGAGCGATGGTGACGGACCATACGATTATGATGCCGCTCATTCGAAAATCTCCATCAACCGCCGTTCATAACGCTGCTTGATCAGGTCGATCCACGCCTGCTGGTCGATCAGGTCGAGAACATGGATCCGAAGCCTGCCGCTGCCGGCATGATATTCGACCCAGGCGGTGCCGGGCGTGCTGGTGATGATGCAGGCGAGTACGGCCAATCCAGTCCGGTCGCGCAGTTCGAGCGGGATCATCACGAAGCCGGATGTCCGCGTAAGCCGCCTACCTTGCAGGATGATCCCCGCCACGGCGATGTTGGAGCGAAGAATGTCTACCAGAACGATCAGGAGGAGTTGCGGTATCATATCCCAGCTTCGTATTCTTGGTTTGGCGGGTTGAAGCGCTGCCATAGCCAAAGACGCTGCAAGAGCGACTATCCCGCCCAGAACCACTTGGCCGACGGACAGCCCATTGAGCAGAATCCACATGACGAGCAGCGACGCTGTCAGCAGCGGATAGGGCAGAAGGGCGCTCATTTGTCCCTCGGCGCGTTGGGGCGTGGTATCGGCTGGGTGGACAGAACATCCCGCAAATAGTCCGCTGGCGAATGCAGGTACTGGGCGGTCGCCTCCATGTAGCGCAGCACCTGTCCACCCTGGACCGTCATCAACAGGCAAAGCGTCAGCAGGAAGGCTACTGGCGCGATCTCCAGGATCTGCACCCGGGGTACGGTGCCTTCGATCGGCGCCCAGAAAATCTGGATGCCGGCGCGCATCGTGGCGATCAGGGCGCTGAGGCCAGACAGGATCAGCAACGCGACCAGGATCCATGTCGAGCCCGCGATTACGTCGCCCCCCGCTGGATCGGGGCGCACCATCGCGGTCAGCAGCGCGAACTTTCCGACAAATCCCGAAAGCGGTGGCAGGCCCGCGAGCAAGAGGCCGCATGCCGCGAAACAGATGCCAAGGACGGCCAACGTGCCGGGAATGGCAACGCCGACTTCCTCCTGCTCTACCACGTCCTCCTCCATCTCGTCGCCATAGGCTTCCATGGTCACCGATAGAACATGCGCGGCTGGGTCCTGCACCCGCTCGACGAGTTCGATCAGGAGAAAGAACGCGCCGATCGTCAGGGTTGAGCTGACCATGTAGAAGAGGGCTCCGGCAGTGACCCTCGCATCGGCCATGCCGATCGCGGCCAGCAGCGTGCCGGATGAGACCAGGATGCTGAAGCCGGCGAGCCGGCTCACCGCCTGCGACGCCAGCACGCCGATAGCGCCGAAGGCGATGGTGGCCATGCCGCCGAACAGCAGCCACGAGTCGCCAAAGCCCGCTGTGGCGCCGGCGTCCACGCCGAAAAGCAGCAGGGAGAGCCGAAGCAGGACATAGACGCCGACCTTGGTCAGGATCACGAAGATCGCGGCGACCGGGGCCGCTGCCGCTGAATAAGCGCCCGGCAGCCAGAAGCTCAGCGGCCACATGCCGGCCTTGACCAGGAAGGCCATACCGAGGACGGCGGCGCCTGCTTCGAGCAGCATTCGATCCTGCGCCGGCACCGCTGGGATTCGCTGCGCCAGATCTGCCATGTTCAGCGTACCGGTCACGCCGTAGATCAGACTGACTCCGATCAGAAACAGCGACGAAGCCGCGAGATTGACTGCGATATAGTGCAGGCCCGCCTTGACGCGAAGCGGTCCCGAGCCATGCAGAACAAGACCATAGGATGCAGCTAGAAGCACCTCGAAGAAGACGAACAGGTTGAACAGGTCGCCGGTAAGGAACGCCCCGTTCAGCCCCATCAGAAGAAGCTGGAAAAGCGTATGGAAATGCGGACCTCCCTTGTGCCAGCGCGCCAGCGAGAAGGCCAGGGAAGCAAGCGCCAGTACACCGGTCAGGACCAGCATGAGGGCAGAAAGTCTGTCGAGCACGAGCACGATGCCGAACGGCGCCGGCCAATTGCCCAGCAGGTAAACGCTGCTGGTTGCCGCGCCCAACGAGGCAGTGGCATTGTCGGCGGAGCGAAGCAGAGCGATGGCGATGACCATCAGGGCAAGTGCCGAGACGATACTGATCACGGCCTTGATGACATGGCGACGCTCGTCCAGCAGCAGCAGAAAGGCCCCTGCCGCCAGCGGCAGGACGATCGGCATGATCATGAGATGACCTGCCGTCTCCATCAATTGGGCTCCCTGCCGTCGACATGGTCGCTGCCCGTCAGGCCGCGCGATACGAGCAGCACCACGAGGAACAGGGCCGTTGTCGCGAAGCCGATCACGATCGCGGTCAAAACGAGCGCCTGCGGTATCGGGTCGGCGTAGTCCGCCGGGTTGACCAGCGCGCCGGATTGGAGAACGGGCGGCGTATTCACCCTAAGTCTGCCCATCGAGAAGATGAACAGGTTGACGCCATAGCCGATCAGCGAAAGGCCGATGATGACCTGAAAGGTCCGCGGCCGCAGCAACAGCCAAACGCCGGACCCCGTCAGCACGCCGATCCCGATGGCGAGGACAAGCTCCACTATGCGATTTCCTCGTTGCCCTGCGCGGCGATCCTTGATGCGCGCAGTCGGCGGATGGACTGGTGGGCGAGAGCGACCAGCATCAGGACGGTCGCACCGAGGACGAGCGAGAAGACGCCGAGATCGAAAAGGGTCGCGGTAGCCGCCGGCACGGAACCGATCAGCGGCAGTTCGACATAGCGGGAATACGAGGTCAGGAAAGGGTATCCGAACAGCCAGGAGCCCGCGCCGACGAGGGCCGCCAGGAGGAGGCCGAAGCCTATCCAGTTCACCGGCAGCACCCGCAACCTGTCTTCAACCCAGCGTGTCCCCGCCGCCAGATATTGCAAAATGAAGGCGGCGGCCAATGCGATGCCGGCGACGAAGCCGCCGCCGGGGAGGTCGTGGCCGCGCATGAACAGATAGGCGGCGAACACGATGATCACCGGGAACAGCCATTGCATGATCACCGCGGGGATCAGCAAATAGTCGCTCACCGTATCGCCCGCTTCGCGGTCGGGCCGGGCTTCGTCAAATGCCCCCTGGACGCGTTGCTGTTCAGGGGATTCCACATTGTCGGGCGCCGGCCGGAACCGACGCAACAGGGCGAACACCGTCAAGGCGACGATGCCGAGAACCGTGATCTCGCCGAACGTGTCGAAACCCCGGAAATCCACCAGGATGACGTTGACGACGTTCTTGCCGCCTCCTTCTGAATAGGCCTTTTTCAGGAAGAAGTCGGCGATAGTTTCGGGCGGGGTCCGAGTCATCACCCCATAGGCGATAATCGTCATGCCGGTTCCGCACGCCACAGCCATGGCCAGATCGCGGTAGCGGCGAAGTCTTGCCCCAGTCGTGGCCAGGCCGGAGGTGACGTCTGCCGACCGCTTGGGTAACCAGCGCAGGCCGAGAAGGATGAGAACCGTGGTCACCACCTCCACGAGCAGTTGAGTGAGCGCGAGATCTGGCGCTGAAAACCAGTCGAAGGTGATGCAGGTGACAAGTCCGGCTCCGCCGAGCAGGATAAGGGCGAACAGTCGGTGGAACTTGGCTTGCCATGCGGCGCCGAGGGCACATACGACGCCGATCGCCCAGATGCCGGCGAAGGTGACGTCGACGCCTTGGACCGTCAGCCGACCGGGATCGAAACCTAGCCTGTAAAGTGGCCATGCGGCGGCGATGAAGGCAACGACGACCAGCAAGCGAAGTTGCGGCTGGAGCCGACGCGTTCCAAGACGGCTTTCCATGAAGCGGGCACCTCTCCACGAGACCGCCACCACCACGCGCTCGAAGACGCGCTGGCTCCTGAGACGACGAAAGTAGGGTGGCCCGTCCTCGCAGCGCGCCAGATAATCCTTCAGCAGCAGATAAAGGATTGCGCCACCGGCGAGTGCCAACACGCTCATGAACAGTGGAATCGTGAACCCATGCCAGACCGCCAGGCTGTACTGTGGCGTCGCGGGTCCCAGGAGGGAGGTGACGGCGGTGTGGAGGAACGGGCCGATGGTCAGGCCGGGAACGATCCCAACCAGGAGGCAGGCGAGGACAAGAAGTTGGATCGGAAACCGCATGAAAAACGGCGGTTCGTGGGGTTCGCGAGGCAAATCAGCCGGCAGCGATCCGAAAAACACGCTGTGGATGAACCGTACGGAGTAGGCAACTGCGAAAGCGCTGCCGAGGACGGCTGCATATGGCGCGGCGGTGTCGAGAATGGAATCGGCGTGCGTTTCGATCGCCTCAGCGAAGAACATTTCCTTGGAGAGAAATCCGTTGAGCAGGGGGATGCCAGCCATGGCCGCGCTTGCGACCATGGCGAGTGTCGCGGTGTAGGGCATGAAACGGAAAAGTCCCCCCAGCCGCTGCATGTCGCGCGTTCCGGTCTCATGGTCGATGATGCCGGCGGCCATGAACAACGAGGCTTTGAACGTGGCGTGGTTCATCATGTGGAAGATGGCGGCGACCGCGCCCAGGGGGCTGCCGAGACTGAGCAGAAGTGTAATCAGACCGAGATGGCTGATGGTCGAGCAGGCCAGCAATCCCTTTATGTCCCGCTGGAAGATTGCATTATAGGCTCCCAAAACGAAAGACATCATGCCGGCGAAGCCGACGATCCAGAACCACTCATATGTCCCCGCAAGCACCGGCCACAGCCGCGCCAACAGGAACACGCCGGCCTTCACCATGGTCGCTGAGTGCAGGTAGGCCGAGACTGGGGTCGGCGCGGCCATGGCGTTGGGCAGCCAGAAATGGAACGGAAACTGCGCGCTCTTCGTGAGCGCCCCGAGGAGCACAAGAACCAGGATAGGCACATAAAGATCGTGAGAGCGGATAAGGTCGCCCGAGGCCAAAACACGATCGAGGTCGTAGCTTCCAATGACATGGCCGATCAAGAGGAAGCCAGCCAACAGACCGAGGCCGCCGATGCCGGTAATCGTCAGCGCCATGCGGGCGCCGTCGCGGGCGCTGGCGTTGTGGTGCCAATAGCCGATCAGCAGGAAGGAAAAGATGCTGGTCAATTCCCAGAAGACAACCAGCAGGATCAAGTTTCCGGAAATGACGACCCCGAGTATCGATCCCATGAAGGCGAGAAAGAACGCGAAGAACCTTGGGACCGGATCTTCCGGCGCCATGTAGTAGCGCGCATAAATGACGACGAGCAAGCCGATGCCGCTTATGAGCATGGCGAACAGCCAGGCAAATCCGTCCATTCGCAAAGTGAAATCCAGGCCGAGCGTGGGAAGCCATTCGATATCGCTGCGCACCACACCTCGATCGAGGACGGACGGATAAAACATAACCGCCAGAACCAGACAGATAAACGCCACTGCGCCGGCGAGAATCGCCGCGGCGTTGCGCGCGTTTGTCGGGAGTATGATAGCTGCTAGGCTGCCTGCGAAAGGCAGGACGATCATCAGTATCAGCGCTGTGTCGTCTGTCATCTATTGCTGCCCAATGTCATTGGAGACAACCATGCTTGGCTCGCCCATTATGGTTCTCCGATGACATTGGGCAAGGCATTGATTGGTGCGTTCTCCCTTAACAACCGCGCGCCGCGCGAGGCCAGTCAACTGGAGGCAGGAGCAGCTTGGGGAACTCGCGGACAACGATCAGGGATTCGCGCGTCAAGCACTGTACCGTGGTGGGAGTCCCGCCGGGGACTCTCCGAGAAAGGTGGCGTTCGGCTGCTCCCGGCATGCCGTCAGCGGCATCTGTCGCCAACTGCCATTCAGTCCGTTTGTCGCAGGCCTAGTGGCGGCGGACGCCAAGCAAGGTGGCTATCACCAGTTCTCTTCCAGCCCTGTTTATCCCGGTCCCGCCCGGTCTTTCCTCCGCCAGTCCGAGAAAGACAAGGCGTTCGGCCAAGGCTTTCGATAGAGATGGGTAAGGTCCGCGGTTCATTCGCTTGAGTGCCGTTTGCTCCTCCTCGGTGAGATCGCCCCAGATAACCGTCATGAAGGACTTCCTTGCTTGCGCCCTACGCAGCCTAGCGGGTCTGAACTGCCCAGAAGCGGACTGTGAGCGTCGATCCATCGGGCTCCGAAGACCTATGGAACGGCGTCCGTTCCGACGATGCCGCCTTCATTTTCCAGGACGCCGATTCGTCTGACTTCCGAGCGGTTAAGTTTCAGGCGAACGCCGACACCGCCGCCGTTCTCGGCGATGAAAACGGCGCCGGCATTTTCAAGCGTGGTTTGCAGCGTGTCGCAGACATCCTGGTCGGGAAGGCTGATCCGACGCTCGAATTCCTCGATGACCAACGCATCCACGCCTGAATTGCTGGAGAGCTTGTCACGGGTCCATTCGACCAGCGCGCGAGCGGCACGGCATTGAGCACCAGTGATCATCGTAAAATCTCCTGCTACCGCTTTCTGGGCCGAAGTCGCCGCCTGCTGAAAGCCAGGATACTCCGGGGTGCGATGGCTTAACCCAATCAAAAGTGCATATCGAATTCGAAAAGGGAAGGGCAGTGCGACGCGCCGCAATCGAAATCTAATACAAAATAATTGTGCTAAAGCGGCAATAAATTTCGTTTGTCTTGCAGATAAGGATGAGTGAAGCTCGTGCGTAGCGAAATTTGACAGATTGGGTGCCACGCAGGTCTTCAACGCCAGGGAGCTCTTGGCGATATCGCGCGAAGGGCACCTTGGGCTCGGCGATGATGATAATGGACAGGCTTGAACAGGATTTCGGCAGAATACTTTCCGGCAGGGACATTCAGCGTCATGTGGTCGGGCGAATGGTATCTGCCAGCCGCCTCAACGTAGAGGGCCGCGGCCCAATCACTCCTTCGGATGCCAGTACCCTCAAGACACGGCTGCGCGAGGAACTGCTCCTGCAAGCACAGACCCGGCTGCCGATCACCTATGCAAGACTGGCCGACAGCATGGTTGGTTCGGACGCGACAGGCGTGATCCGGGATGCACTCGAACAACTGATGGACGACGATGCGGCCGAAGGCCTGCCATTGCTTGCGGCTGTTGCCGTGAAGGCGCTCGAGCTTGGTTTGCCCGCTCCCTGGTTCTTCCGGAAAGCCGAGGATATGGGACTGTTCGCTGGCGATCCGGCCGATCTGGAAGCCTATGCTTTCCACGCAAGGGAGTTCTATCGCGCGGTCAGCCTCCATGCTGGTCTGTCACACAGCGGGCAAGCCTCTGGAGGGACCCTGCCGCCGGTTCTGCCGCCTGCAGACGGGTGAAGGAGAACGAAATGCTGATCGCCAAGGACGTCATGACGTCGCCGGTCATCGCGGTAGGGCCTGAGAGTACGGTGGATGAGGTCGCCAATATTCTCCTGTCGTACGGGATCAGCGCCGTGCCGGTGATTGATCGAGGTGCGCTGCTGGGCATCGTCAGTGAAGGAGACCTGATCCGCCGGGCAGAGATCGGTACAGCCCCGCAACATCGTTCCTGGTGGCTTCGGCTTTTCGCCAACAACGCCGCCCTTGCGGAAGGCTATGTCAAGTCTCATTCCGAGCATGTGACCGACGTCATGACAAAGGAGGTTGCGACTGTGGTCGAGAGCACGCCAGTCGTCGAGATCGCAACCCTGCTTGAACACAATCGGATCAAGCGTGTTCCGGTGCTGCGCGACGGACAGATTGTGGGGGTCGTCAGTCGTGCCGATCTGGTGCGGGCGCTGGTCGTCGCCAGGAAACGTTGGCGCGCTCCGGTGTCGCAGGACGACAGCAGCATCAGGCTGGAGATTATTGAAGCCTTGCGATCCGAATCATGGCCCTCGACCGGAAGGTCGGACGTGACCGTGACCAACGGCGTAGTTACGTTCTCGGGAGCTTACCTGTCCGAGCAGGAGCGCAAAGCCACGCTCATCCTGGCTGAAAACACCGCTGGCGTGCGGGCTATTGATGATCACCGCATTCCCCTCGATATGACCTACGGTGTGGTCTGAAGGGCCGGATAAGCGCTGGACCAGAGCATGCCCTTGACACAGACAGCCCCGATTTCCGACGAGCAGATTCGACAACTCGTCGACTCCTTCTACGACAAGATACGCGCCGACGCGGATCTCAGGCCGATTTTCGAGCGCGTCGTTGCCGGCGATTGCGAAACGCGTCTGGCGAAGATGTACGAATTTTGGTCCTCGGTCATCCTGACCAGCGGATTCTACAAGGGAAGTCTCGTCGCGGTCCGCAAGCACATGGGTGGGTTGGAGATCGGTCTGCTCGACCGGTGCCTCGCCTTGTTTGGCGAAAGTTGCGACGAATTGCTGGACAGGGAGACTGCGGGACTGTCTTGGCTGAAGGCCGCCCACGTCGCCGAAAGTCTGAAGCTGTTATTGTTCTGTCGCCCTGACCGGCCATGGCTGAGAAACGCCTCATGACGTTCGTGGTCACCGACAATTGCATCAGATGCAAATACATGGACTGCGTGGAAGTCTGTCCCGTGGACTGTTTCTATGAAGGCGAGAACATGCTCGTCATCCATCCCGATGAATGCATCGACTGCGGCGTCTGCGAGCCAGAATGCCCGGCGAAAGCCATTTTTCCCGATACCGTGCCTGGTCTCGACGATTGGCTCGCGCTGAACGCCGAGTATGCGTCTGCGTGGCCCAATATTGCGGTCAAGCGTGATCCACCCGCCGACGCCAAGGCGTTCGACGGCGAAGCAAACAAGCTCGCGAAATATTTTTCACCCGAACCCGGGCTACGCGACTGATCAAGATGAACCCATATACCCACCAGCCGTCGCCCCTGTATCTGGGCGTCGACACCGGCGGCACGTATACCGATGCCGTGCTGTGGTCAGAATCTACAGGCATCGTGGCCAAGGCCAAATCGCTGACCACACGGCACGATCTTGCCGAGGGCATCGCCGGTGCCGTCGACGCTGTTTTATCCGAGGCTGCCATCGAACCCGGCGCGATCAAGCTCGTCTCCATGTCGACCACGCTCGCAACCAACGCCCTCGTCGAAGGGCAGGGCGGACGGGTCGCGCTGGTGATGATCGGTTTCGCCGAAGCCGATCTTGACCGGAACGGATTGTCAAAGGCTCTCGGCTCCGATCCCGTGATCTTTTGTCCGGGCGGACATGACGTCCACGGCGATCCGCGTCCGCTGGTGCTGGACGCTCTCGTGGCTGCGCTGCCGTCTCTCGCCGACAAGGTTTCAGGCATCGCCGTGGCCTCCTATTTTGCGGTTCGCAATCCCGAGCATGAGGTCGCGGTACGTGACGTCATTCGCGAGCGTACCGGGCTTCCGGTGACCTGTTCGCATGAGCTGTCGTCGAAACTCGGCGGCCCGCGACGGGCGATGACCACGCTTCTCAACGCCCGGTTGATCTCGATGATTGATCGTCTTGTCGACGCCACCGAAGGCTTTCTGGCAAGACGCGGGATCGTCGCTCCGCTCATGGTCGTGCGCGGCGACGGCGCGCTTATCACCGCAGAATTCGCCCGCGCCCGGCCGATCGAGACCATCCTGTCAGGACCAGCGGCAAGCCTGGTTGGAGCCCGGTACATGACCGGTATTGATGACGGAGTGGTGTCCGACATCGGCGGCACCACCACCGACATCGCCGTTCTGGACGGCGGTCGCCTGCGGCTCGACCCGGAAGGCGCTACCGTCGGCGGAATGCGAACCATGGTGGAAGCCGTCGCCATGCGCACCTTTGGCCTCGGGGGAGATTCGGAGGTCTCGCTCCATGAGCGGTCGCTGACTTCGACGATCGTGCTCGGCCCCCGTCGACTCGTGCCGCTGGCGCTCGCCGCTGTGAAGCACGGCGATGCCATCCATAATGGCCTCAAGCGGCAATTGCTCAGCCCCAACACCAGCCGGCTGGACGGCCGCTTCGCGTTGTGCACAGGTGTCCCCGAGCGTCTGGCTGCGGGCCTGACCGTTACCGAGGCGCGGCTCTATGCTGACATTTCAGCAATTCCCGCAGCGCTTGATCGGCTGCTCGTATCGACGTCACAGGTCGCGACACTCAATCGCCTGGTCGCGCGCGGTCTGGTGCATATCGCGGGCTTCACGCCATCCGATGCGGCCCACGTGCTCGGCCGGCAAGGGAATTGGGACCCTGTCGCGGCTCGACTGGGCGCCGAATTGTTCGCACGCAAGCGCGACGGCCAGGGACATCGCATCGCCAAAGGCGCAGAAGCATTTTCCGAGATGGTTCTCGCCGCCGTCACCCGGCGTTCGGCAGAAGCCATTCTTGAAACAGTCTTTGCGGAGGACGGGCTGGATGGCGGCGTCTCTGTTGCCAATCCGCTGGTTCAGCGTGCGGTTTGCCAACGAGGCGGCATGGCGCGGCTGTCGATCGCACTCGACCGGCCGGTGATCGGCCTAGGGGCCTCCGCAGCGCTCCATTATGCCGGTCTGCCGCAATTGATCGGCAATGATTGCAGCATCGCCGAACACGCCGATGTCGCAAATGCATTGGGTGCTATCGTCGGGCAGGTGCGGATGTCGGCGGAAGCGCGCGTCAGCCAACCCGAGATCGGGCTTTTCCGTCTGAATTCCGGCGAGCGGCTGGACGACTATGATACCGAGGACGAAGCAATGGCCGCCGCCGAAGCCCACATTCGTGCCTTGGCGGCAGGTCTTGCTGAGCGCGCCGGGACCGATCAGGCGCGGATCGAAATCGCACGGGACATAAGGGTTGCTACAATCGAAGGCGAGCGCAGTTTCGTAGAAGCCATCGTCGTCGCGACAGCCACCGGGCGGCCTCGTATCGCGTCCTGACTTGGATCGGGGCCGCCCTGTGGCAACTGCCGGCACGTTACGCACGCTGGAGCTCTTCGCCGATCCGAAGACCGATGTAGGCCTGGTGCCAATCAATACTCCGCACGCCAGCGGGGCTTTGCAGTGGGTGCATGATCCGTCGACCGCCAGCAAATGGTCGCCGACGCGTACCAGGACCACCAGCTGAGCGGCGGCATGGGCATTATCGCAATGGCCACGATGAACACACCAACAGCGAGGTCGGGGTCGGTTTCCACGGACTGTTTCGATGCCATCTTGGTTCTCCTTCACGATCCTGACGGCGTGCGTCGACCATGCACCAGACATGAAATTGGATGCAGCGCTTTTCGAAAAGTTCCCGTGGTTCGCCGCGGGTGGGAACCTTCCTCGCTGTGTCGTGCCCGTCGGGAACCAATCCACGATAGGCGCATCCAATGGTTTCGAGCATGAAACTGGAGAGACCGATGGACCTGCATTCGCAAATTCTGGACGGCACCGAAGACGGCGTGCCGGCCTCCGCCCACGGAAGTTCAGCGACAAACGGGATGCCCAGGACAGTCGGCCGCGCCCGCCCGACGCGCTTCGATGCAGAGGCCGCGGTCAGGACGTTGATCTCATGGGCCGGCGACGATCCGGCCCGGCCCGGGCTTGTCGACACTCCTGCGCGTGTCGTGCGGGCTTATGAAGAGTGGTTTGCCGGCTATCGGCAAGATCCTGTGAGGCTGCTCGAACGGACGTTCGATGAAATCGGCGGCTATGACCAGGCGGTCGAACTGCACGGCATAGCGTTTCATTCTTTCTGCGAACACCACATGGCGGCAATCCACGGCAAGGCGTACATCGCTTACATGCCCGTCAACCGGGTGGTGGGCATCTCCAAATTGGCAAGGGTTGTCGAAGCCTGCGCGCGCCGCCTGCAGATACAGGAGCGGCTCACGGATGATATCGCTTGCGCCATCGAGGATGCCCTGCAGCCGGGTGGAGTGGCCGTCGTGCTTGTAGCCGAGCATGGCTGCATGACATCGCGCGGCGTCCACGCGCACGGCACCCGCATGGTCACCAAACGCATGCTCGGCGTTTTCGACACGAACTTCGATCTGAGGCGCGAATTCCTGGCGTCGATTCCGGTGTGACGAATTTTCGGGAACCCTTGTTGTCGAGACCCATCTATTGAAGGGCAAGGAGACTGCTCATGTCTTACGTTCGACGAGACGCGACCGAAATCATCGCTGCCTCTGGCGACCTGGAATTGGCACAGCGGGCCCTGGCGCCCGACGGCGCTGCCTTCCGCGCCATCATCAAGACGCATAACCAGCGGCTTTACCGTATCGCGCGCGGCGTGGTGCGCAATGACAGCGAGGCCGAGGACATCGTCCAGGAGGCCTATGTCAGGGCCTTTGCCCATCTCGAGAGTTTTCGCGGCGATGCCTCGCTCGGCACGTGGCTCTCGCGTATCGTCATCAACGAAGCGCTCGGCCGGTTGCGTAAAAGACGGCGAACGGTGGCGATGCCCGAGAACCCGCAGGCCGAGATTATCCAGTTTCCCCTCAACCCCAGCGACGATCCGGAGCGGACGATGGCGCAACGGGAGATCCTGGCCCTTGTCGAACGCGCAACCGACAGCCTTCCAGATATCTACCGGATGGTGTTCGTGGCGCGGGTGATCGAGGGCCTGAGCATTGAAGAGACTTCAGAACTACTCGGCGTGCGGCCCGAAACCGTCAAGACCCGCCTGCATCGCGCCCGCACCCTGCTGCGCAAAGCGCTGGACGACCAAATCGGGCCGGTGCTGCTCGATGCCTTCCCTTTCGCCGGCCGGCGCTGCGAACGGCTGACCGCCGCCGTGATGAAGCGGCTCGGCCTGGAAGGCTAATCCTCGTCGAATTCAGCTGATTTTGGCGGGAACGTTTGCCGCCACCCAGCATCTAATGACCGTCAACTGAGAACGATGCCCGATGCGATTTGCGCATGCGGGCGAAGGAGATGTCATGCTTATTCGTCACACTGCCGCCTTGGCCGCCTTGCTGCTGCTTGGCACTGCCCCGCTCGCGCAAGCCGCCGACAAACCAACCGACCCGCAAATCGCCCACATCGCCTATACAGCCGGCGTGATCGATGTCGAGGCGGCCAAGCAAGCGCTCAAGAAGTCGAAGAACAAAGAGGTGCTCGCTTTCGCCAAGGACATGGTGCGCGACCATGAGGCAGTGAATGTGCAGGCACTCGACCTGGTCAAGAAACTCAAGGTGACGCCGGAAGACAACGCCACCAGCAAGGCGCTGACCAAAGCCGCGACGGAGGAGCGAGCCAAACTCGCCAAACTCAAGGGCGCGGCCTTCGACAAGGCTTATGTCGACAACGAGGTGGCCTATCACAAGCAGGTCGACGGCGCTCTCGAAACGCTACTCATCCCGTCAGCCAGCAAGGCGTCACGACACGAAAGTAGTGCATCTGTCCGACATTTTAGAACATATGGTGATCAGGCGGCCAGCATGGACGTCTCGCGCCGAAGCGGCCTGAGGTC
>NZ_LMCP01000023.1:0-272486 GCF_001425625.1 Mesorhizobium sp. Root102
ACAGATGGGGTGATTGGGGTCTCGGTCGAGCCTAACTGAGGGCGGCTGCTCCTGTCGGGATGTGAGAACGTGGTCGATGTGAATCGCCACAAACATCGGGAAGGAGCAGCCATGAAGTATTTTGCCGGACTTGACGTGTCTTTGGAAGATACCGCGATTTGCGTGGTCGACGCGGCCGGGCGGATCGTGAAGGAAACGCGCGCGGCGAGCGAGCCGGAGGCGTTGTGCGACGTCCTGCGGAAAGTCGATCTGCCGCTGGAGCGGATCGGGCTGGAAGCGTGTTCGCTGACGGCCTGGCTTCACGACGGGCTGTGCGCCGGCGGCCTGCCGGCTATCTGCATCGAGACGCGGCGGGCCAATGCGGCGATGAAGACGATGCCTAACAAGACGGATCGGAATGACGCCCGGGCGCTGGCGCAGATCATGCGCACCGGCTGGTRTCGGCAGGTGCATGTGAAGAACCGGCAGTGCCGGCTCTGGAGATCCCTCCTCGTCGCCCGCCGCACGGTGCTGAATGAAATGCGAACCATCGAGAACGTGATCCGGGCGATCCTGCGGGAGGCCGGCATCAAGCTGGGCAGGCCGTCGCGAACCGCCTTCGCCGGTCGTGTGCGCGAGTTGGCCGGCACAGATCCGGTTGTAATGCCGCTGGTCGAGCCGCTGCTAACGATCCTGGCCACAATGCTGGGAGAGTTCGTCCGCCTGACGAAGCAGGTTCTCGGGCTCGTTCGCAAGGAACAGGTCTGTCGGCGGCTGATGAGCGTTCCAGGTGTCGGGCCGATCACCGCGCTCGCCTTCCGCGCCACGATCGACCGGCCGGACCGCTTTCGCCGCTCGCGGGATGTCGGCGCGCATCTGGGACTGACCCCGGCGCGCTACCAGTCCGGTGAGACCGATATCCAGGGYAAAGTCAGCCGCTGCGGGGACGAACTGGCCCGCACAGCGCTTTACGAAGCAGCTCATACACTGCTCGTGCGCAGCAAGAAATGGTCGAGCCTGCGCGCGTGGGGCATGAACGTCGCCAAGCGGCGCGGTATGGCGCGAGCCCGTGTCGCGGTTGCCCGCAAGCTCGCCGTCATCCTACATCGCATGTGGAGCGACGCGTCCGAGTTCCGCTTCGGCAAGGAACCCGGTCTCGTATCGGCATGAAATGGACAACGGACAAATGAAGAAAGAGTTTCGCCCACAAGGGTGATCCTGGATCGTTCCCGTGGGGACGATGGGCAAGGCGATCTCGTTAGCAGGCACGATCCTGGGGCGAACTTTCCCAAGGTCGTTCAACAGATTGAGACGCCTCGCTCTCCTGACCCCATCATGCGGCGGCCCTGCGCCGACCGCGAAGAGAAGCGAGTGACCCGCGGGGCGACACGGTCCGAAAAAAACGCAACAGGAGCTTGACCTCAACAACCCCAATCAGAGAAGCCTGNGCGCCGACCGCGAAGAGAAGCGAGTGACCCGCGGGGCGACACGGTCCGAAAAAAACGCAACAGGAGCTTGACCTCAACAACCCCAATCAGAGAAGCCTGGAAGATCTTCTCCGTCTCCTCGATCCGGGTTCCCGCGGGAGCCCGCACATGGAGTTGGATCTGGCCGCCGTCGATCGCGGGAAAGAAATCGCGACCGACGAGCGTCGACAGCACGGCGCCCAACACGAGCACCACGGCTGCAATGACGGGAACGATGAACCGGCGCCTGAGGAGTACGGCCAGCAACTCGGTATAGTGCAGGCGCATGGCCTCGAAACCACGTTCGAACCTGGCGTGAAACCTGCCGAACCAGCCCGTCGAGGCGCCGTGGCGCTCCCTTTTGAGCAGCAACCCGATGGTGATTGGAGTGAGCGTCCTCGAAAGTCCATAGGATGCGAGCATCGCGAACACGACGGCAAGACCGAGCGGCGTGAACAGATATTTTGCCGGACCTTCCAGAAAGACCACCGATGTGAACACGCAGCTTATCGCCAGCGTCGACACCAGGGTCGGCACGGCGATGCCGGCTGCTCCATGCAGCGTCGCCTGCGGCAGCATCTGTCCTTCCTCGGTGAGCAGGCGATGGGTGTTCTCGAGCGTCACCGTCGAATCGTCGACGAGGATGCCAATTGCCAGCGCCAGGCCCCCCAGCGTCATCGTATTGAGCGTTTCGCCCAGGAAATACAGCGCCACGACCGACGACAGGATCGCAAGCGGGATCGAGATCATGACGACCAGCGTCGATCGCCACGATCCGAGAAACAGCAGGATCATCAGGGCGGTGAGCGCGGCCGCGAGCACGCCCTCACGCAGCACGCCGGCGATCGATTGCTTGACGAACACCGACTGGTCGAAGAGCTCTCTGATTTCCATGCCGGGAGGCGCCGCGGCACGCGCCGTCTTCAAGGCATCCCGAACGGCATCGACCACCTCCAGCGTCGAGGCATTGCCGTTCTTGATGATGCTGAGCAGAACCGAATGTCGGCCGTTCTCGCGAACGATGTTCTGCTGAACGAGCCATCCGTCATGAACCTGGCCGACATCCTTGACGAACACCGTGGCGCCATTCACGACCTTGACCGGAATGTTGTTGAGCTCGTCGATGGTTGCCGGCGTGGCGTTGGTGCGCACGACATACTGCGTGTTGCCGATCTTGGCGGTGCCCGACGGCAAGGTCAGGTTCTGGGCGTTGACCGCGCCGACGACGTCGAGCGGCGTCAGGCCCTTGGCCAGGAGCTTCGACGGGTCGAGGTCGACCATGATCTGGCGATATTTCCCGCCCGCGGGTGTTGGCAGCGTGACACCTGGGATCGGGGCCAGTTGCTGGCGGATCCGATAGATGCCGTAGTCGTAGAGCTGCTGTTCGTTGAGGGTGTCGGAGCTCAGGCTGATCTGCAGGACCGGCACGCTGGAGGCGTTGAACTGCACCACGAGCGGTGCCTGGATTCCCGGTGGCAGGAGGGCGCGAATGGCGTTTGTCGCCGAAACGATCTGCGCGATAGCGAGATCGAGATTCACATCCTGCTGAAAATAGATCTTCTGGACCGACAGTCCCCCCAGGGTCTGCGCCTCGATGTTCTTGATGCCATTGACGTTGGAGCTGATCGCATACTGGCTGTACGTGGTGACGCGCTGTTCCATCTCCGGCGTGCTGAGGCCGCTATAGCTCCAGATTACAGTCACCACCGGAATGTTGATTTCCGGAAAGACGTCCAATCGCATCTCGCGACTTGCGACGGCGCCGAGAAAGAGAATCAAGGCAGCCAGCACATAGAACGTGTGCGGAAATCGAAGCGCGAACCGAACGATGCCCATGTCTCAGCCGACGACCTTCCTGGCGACATTAGTCGGAACGGCTCGAGCGATGAACGTCGCCGTATTGCCGGATTTTGGTGAGTGTCTCCGAAATGACTTTGCGCCCATTGCTTTGAATGTCCGGCGCCGAGCGTTGCCCTGTGACGCCGCCAGGCTCATGACCGGGCGCAATCCGCCCCATGGCCAGCGCGACCGGTCAGTCATCGTCAGCTTTGCTGGGGACGAACTGGTTTGGGCACATCAGTGCGGCGAGCGAGACCAATCCTGCCAGCATGTGGATGCAGCGCGCAGCAGGCGGGTCGTCGCCGGGACGGCCCGCCCAGGCCGTCAGGCCCGTCCGCATCGCTTCGCCGGGGCAGTTTCAAATCCAATGTCATCGGCCCGCGGCAGCCAGAATGAGGTCAGCCACCTCCTTGGGATGGGAAACCAGCGACAGGTGGCCCGCATCGATCTCCACCGTTGTCGCGTGCATGCGTTTCGCGAGAAACCGCTCGAGGTCAGGGTTGATCGTCTTGTCCTGCTTCGACACCGCATAGAACGATGGCTTGGAATGCCATGCAGCTTCGCTGGTTCGTCCGCCGAAGATAGTCGCTGCGGTGGGCTCCTGAACCGCATACAAGATCTTCGCTTGCCTGGGCGCGACACCGTTCGCGAAGTATTTCAGGAATGAATCTTCGGACAATCTGGAGAAACCATCGTTCACCTGGATGCCGGCCCGGACGGGTCCTGCGGGAAATTCTGCGGAGAGAGCGACGAAATCCTCACCGGCATCCGGTGCTCGCGCGGCCACATAGACCAGCGATGTGACCTTGGGATCAGCCCCCGCTTCGCTGATGACGGTGCCGCCCCAGGAATGCGCTACCAGCACGGTTGGTCCATCCTGCAGCGCCAGCGCCCGGCGCGTCTCCGCGATCGAGTCTGCCAGCGATGTCAGTGGATTCTGCACTGCGGTTACGCTCAGGCCGGCTGCCTGAAGGAGCGGGATTACCTCGGCCCAGCTCGATCCGTCCGCCCATGCTCCGTGCACGAGCACGACGTTGCGCGCCACGGTATGCGCGGGCTTGGGCGCGGGCTTGGGATTTTCGGCCGCGTCCGCCACGGCGACTCCCGACAGGCCGAGAGTGATGGCAATTGCGATGGCATTGATGATCTCGCGCACGGTCTCTTCCTTTACTTTTTGCAAACAATCGAACGCGCCGATGACCGATATGAGGGCCGACGATGCGGTAGAAAATCCTGCGGGCGGCCCCGTTGCCGAGGCGTTTGCGGAGGCAGCTCGTTGCGACAATCTCGATTTCGCGGTTCGGCGTCTTTCAGAAACGCCCCTGCCTTTCTCGCCACGCACGGACAGGTCCGGTGGCGAACGTGACGGGCGCGCGTCCGCAGCGACCGAAACCACCAAAAGGGCGGCGGATCGCTGGTGCGATCCACCGCCAGTTCGGGCGCCCGCGGGAGGAGCGGACGGGCGCCTCAGGTGTTCGGCAGAATGGCGCGTGCGCGGCGTGCGCGGGAGCTTCGCCTCCAACGCAACGCTTCGCCGCGTGGAAGAGGTTGGGCGGCAAACATTGGGTGAGGGGCAAAGAACAGGGCGACGAGAAGTCGCGTGGCGGAAAGCTCGTCGCCGGCCGTCGGCAGCGCCAGCATCGCACACTCCCAAATCCGTCCATCGAACGCCCAGGTCGCGTGTCGCGCTTGCGGCAACTGCTCCGCCGCGGCCCGCACGCACAGCCGGCGCAGCTGCCCGCGGCTTGGTTGGGGGAGCGCAGACAGTCTGTGACCACTCCGGTCCCCCCCACAAAGCGCGTCCAGCGCCGCGCCCCACCTCGCAAACATGAAGTCGGCTCCCCGCTCAAGCACCACCGCTTCGGCAAGATAGGGTTCCAGAATCCCAAACTGTGCCAGCTCGTCACCGCCGCTCGCGCTTTCGGGGCCGCGGCCGAGCCCGTCAAACCACTTGGCTGCGACCCAGCGCGACGCAGCTCGAAGATCTCCGCGGTCGAGCCGCCAAGGGTAGGCCCGGCATTGGTCATGGGAACTCATTTTTGCCACTCCGATTTCCTTTCGAAGCAAATCTTGTGGACGTCAGTGAACGACCAACACCTCGAAAAGTATTGCCATTGGGCCCGTTCGCTTTTGTGAAGGAACGTTCGCCGGAAAGATGCGCACGATCTCGAAGCGGCAGGGAAAAAGTTCATCGTGAGGGGTGAACCGAAGGCACGCGAGCTCGCACCTATGATCAGCCCGCCTCGGTACGCGAACGCGAAATGCGAATCGGAATAGCTTTGTAGGAGGGCGTGAAGCTCATCGGATCGTGCGAATAGAGCGGCACGAGAGGGTTTGCCTCGGGATAGTAGGCAGCACAGCTGCCATTCGGGAACGAATACGGGACGACCCGAAAATTGGACAGGCGGCGTTCAACGCCGTCGGTGGACAGAGTGATCAAGTCGACGCGGTCGTCGGCCTGGAGGCCACGCCTTTCCATCTCCTGTTCATTGAGGAAGACCACGTCGCGCTGACCGAAGACACCGCGATAGCGGTCGGACATCGAATATATCGTGGTGTTGTACTGATCATGACTGCGCACCGTCGTCAGCCATAGTACGTCGAGACTGTCCTGGCGCGGATCCTCGCCGAGGCCGTCGAAGACAAGGAAATTCGCCTT
Source organism: Mesorhizobium sp. Root102 (assembly GCF_001425625.1). Classification (GTDB taxonomy): domain Bacteria; phylum Pseudomonadota; class Alphaproteobacteria; order Rhizobiales; family Rhizobiaceae; genus Mesorhizobium. The sequence continues at coordinate 5,944 of NZ_LMCP01000023.1, forward strand.
GCCAGAAGCTGTCGCCCAGATGCGTTCGCGCGCGTTTGATGTCAGATGGAAGCCGCCCGGGATGCGAATGCGGGCATTGTAGCCCTGGAAGATCGGGAACACGTCTTCGATCGCGTCGCGGATAAGGTCGTAGTCGGCGGTAAAGCTTTCCCAGTCGACGACGGAACGTGCACCCATTGTTGCCCGCGCAATGCCTGCGACGATTGCAGGTTCGCTCCTCAGGTGCTCTGACGCCGGAACATTGCGGCCCGCCGACGCGTGCACCATCGACATCGAATCCTCGACCGTGATCGACTGCGGCCCTGTTGCCTGGACGTCGACTTCGGTGCGCCCGAGGCAAGGCAGGATCAACGCGTCGCGCCCGTGTACCAGATGGCTGCGATTGAGCTTGGTCGACACTTGGACCGTCAGGTCGAGCTTGCGCCAGGCAGCGCGTGTCACTTCCCAGTCGGGGATTGCGGACACGAAGTTGCCACCTAAGGCGAAGAACACTTTCACCTTGCCGTCTTTCATGGCCTCCAGCGCGGTCACGACGTTGTGGCCGTGCTGGGACGGCGGCTCGAAGCCGAAGCGGCGCTCAAGCCGATCGAGAAATTCCTTTGTCGGCGTTTCGGTGATGCCGACTGTGCGATCGCCCTGGACGTTGGAGTGGCCGCGTACGGGGCAAAGCCCGGCGCCCTCACGGCCGATATGACCGCGCAGCAGCGAGAGATTCGCCAGCTGCTGCACGCTTTGTGCGCCCCGCCGGTGCTGCGTGATGCCCATGCCATAGACAATGATCGCTCGTTCGGCCTGCATATAGGCGCGAGCGGCGTATTCGATGTCGTCGCGAGCGAGTCCTGACTGAGACACGATGTCTTCCCATCGCGTCGCCCGCAGGTCGGCGGTGAGAGCTTCGATACCCGTCGTATGGCCCTTGATGAAATCCCAGTCGAGGATCGCCGGCAGTTCGTCTGCGCGCGCCGCATCGTCTGCCTCAATGAGAACTTTCATGAGTCCCTTGACGACCGCGACGTCGCCGCCGACACGCACCTGATAAAGCTTGGCGCTGATCGGCGTCGACGTAAGCGTTGCCATTTCGATCGGGCTCTGGGGCGACTGGAATCGCTCTAGAGCGCGCTCGCGGAACGGATTGAAGGACATGATGGTTGCGCCGCGCCGCGAGGCGTTGCGCAGGCTCGTCATCATGCGAGGGCTGTTCGTTCCCGGATTCTGTCCGAAGATGAAGATGCAGTCCGTCTTGTCGAAATCGGAAAGCAGGCAGGTACCCTTGCCGACGCCGAGCGAGTGCGGCAGGCCGACGCTGGTGGCCTCGTGGCACATGTTCGAGCAATCAGGGAAATTGTTGGTGCCGAACTCGCGCACGAAGAGCTGGTAGAGGAACGCTGCCTCGTTCGAGGTGCGGCCGGATGTGTAGAACTCGGCCATGTTGGGAGACGGCAATCCGTTGAGGTGGCGGGCAACGATTGCAAAGGCCTCGTCCCAACCGACCGGCACGTAGTGGTCAGATGCGGCGTCGTAGGCCATCGGATGGGTCAGTCGCCCAACCATCTCGAGATCGAAATCGCTCCAGCTTGAAAGCTCGGCAACGGTATGGACGGCGAAAAACTCCGGCGTGCAGCGTTTCGCCGTGGCTTCCCAGGCAACCGCCTTGCCTCCGTTCTCGCAAAACTCGAAGGATGAAGTGTGCTTGGGGTCCGGCCAGGCGCAGCCGGGGCAATCAAATCCCTCCGGTTGGTTCATGCGCCCCAGAGTGGCCGCCCCCTTGATCGGGATTCCTTGCTCGACAAGGTGTTCGCCCAGCGCCTTGAGTGCTCCCCATCCGCCGGCCGGGGCATTGTAGGGACGGATATCATTGGCCATCGGATATGCCTTTACGGAGAGCGGAGGAATCCTCCCTAGGCAAGGGAGCATTCCGGGAAGCAACATCTTTCCATGGCAGTGGTGCTGCCGGCGATGTCGACTATGTTGCGGCGGCAGCGCTGCGGGGCGACAACTCTCCCGGAGATGCCAGCTGAATGGGCCGCGTATCCGACCCACGAGACGGGTAGCGCCAACAGGCGGGATCGCTGTCGGAAGGGCGATCCGCGACATCCGTGCGATTGCCGCAACGCCAGCGATAGGGGGTCTCGCCAACAAAACGTCTGAAGACCGTGGTGAAATGGGCTTGGTTCTGGAAGCCAACGCTCAGTGCCACATCGACCAGGGTCATCTCGGTCTCGATGAGCATCTGCTTGGCGCGGTCAATCCGTCGCCGCAGTAGGAATACATGCGGGCGAATGCCGGTGGCCGCCCGGAACTGTGCAGCGAAATACATTCGGCTGAGCCCCGCCACTGCTGCCATGTCGGCGAGTGCAATCTTCTCATCGAGATGTGAATCGACGTATTCGACGACGCGCTTCCATCGCCATCTCGGCAGGGCGGCCGTAGCACGTGCTGTCGGCTGATCCAGATCTGGCTCCGGATCTGAGCGCAGCGTGAGCAAGCGGGTTACGATGGCAAGGCGGACTGCGTCGGCATAGAGGTTGCCAAATCCATCATGACTGCTTTCGGCCGCCTCGAGCGCCCTGGAAAGACGCTCGACGACCGGATCGGAGGAGTGCCGTTCCGGGACCAGTTCGGCAAGGCCGAGGTCCCGAGGCGCGTGCAAGATGTTCAGCCCGTCGATCGCGATTTGGCCTGCTTCGGCGAATTGCGCCATGGTCCCTCTGGGCACCGCTGCGGGCTCAGGGTCTGCCGCTGCATTTGCATGCATCGTCAGACCGCCGCGACGGGGTTGCAGCATCGCTGTCGCGGACATCGAGAGAACGACATTCATATGAGTGAGGGGGATCGAAATCATGCCGGAATCTGGCGCCACCGGGTAGGTGCCGCGGCTTGCGTCGAACGGGTCGAACAATGACGAGCCGAATTCAGGCGTTCGCGGCGGGCCGGCGGCGTGCATCGGTCGGGCCGTGCCGTCGCGTCGAGGGAGGACGGGCCGATCCTCTCCCGGCTGCCGATCGTAATATTCGTATACAGACAATGAGTGGAACTGCATTGGACCATGCTCCTCTGCCCTCAGAATTTTCTTCTGCTTGCTGGGTCAAGGTACACGGGTGGGAAACCTGCTCCATTGAATGGCAGTCTGAATGGATCATATCATCTGCTATGCGGCATATACGATGGTATCTACTATTGGCGACGGCGGCTTGGGCTCTGGCGATGACAGCAACCTTGGGCAGGGAGGCCGCCGGCGCCGGGCGATAATGATATCTCACGGTGCAATTGAACCGCGACGCCGCAGCGTAACCGTACGGTTTTACGACCGGTCGCCAGGTCACGGCATCGCTGCCTGTGAACCTCATCTCGCTCAAACCTCTGTATAGTTTCGGTCCTGGTCCTACGCTGTATGCTGGTGCCGAGATGACATCGGGCCGGGGCGACGCCGGGCGATACAGTCTCCGGGGGGACACCGAGGTGCCGAAAATTCCGATGGTTGCCATTGTTGACGACGACGAGGCGATCCGCACGTCCACCGCGAATCTGATGCGTTCCTTCGGCTTTGCCGCGAACCTGTTTGCCTCGGGCGAGGAACTCTTGCATTCGCCCCGGCTCGCCGACGCCTGCTGTGTCATCACCGATGTGCAGATGCCGGGAATGAACGGTTTGGAATTGCAGACGTTGCTCCTGGCACGTGGCCACACCGTTCCGGTGATCCTTATCACAGCCTATCCTGACGAACGCACCCGGCAAAATGCCCTCGCTGCGGGGGCCGCAGGCTTCTTTTACAAGCCTTTTGACGCCGCCGCCATGATCCGGTGCATCGCCGATGCGCTGAACTGGCCACGCGAGAACAAGCCGGAATGACCTCTTCGTGGTAATCCGAGCGCTGCCACCTCCATGCTCTTGGAGCAAAGTCGCGTGCGTTCCAAATAGGCACTTGCGTTCGTTCCGGGTAGATTGCCGCCAACCTGTGCGGTTGAATTCCAAGCAGGTTTCGGTGATCGCCTGTCTGGCATTGCTGCGCAAGGGGCGCGACTGTGGAGCATCGGCGCGGTGGATCGGTGGTGTTGATGGTGTATTTGAACGAACCATGGCGGAAGCGGTCCGATCTCCTTCGGCATTGCCGACAGTCTCGCCCTGGTGGGCCTCGTTGCCGAATTAATATGCTAAGATGGCGCTGGGCCATCCCGCAGCAGGAATCGTGAGAGGTGTACCGCTATCGTGACAGCAGGTTCCAATCCAGGCCGAACCGCGTCGACCGCTTTTGCGTCGACCGTCTATGTCATCGATGATGACAACGCTGTGCGGGATGCCCTGAGCGGCTTGTTCAGATCTGTGGGGCTGCATGTCGAGCTGTTCGCCTCCGCCAGCCAATTCCTGCAGGGCAAACTGCCGGAAACGCCAAGCTGCCTCGTGCTCGATATCCGGTTGCCCGGCGTAAGCGGCCTTGATTTCCAGGCTCATCTTGCAAAGTCGAACATTCAAATGCCGGTTGTCTTCATGACCGGACACGGCGATGTCTCGATGTCGGTGCGCGCGATGAAAGCCGGGGCGATCGATTTTCTGACCAAACCGTTCCGGGACCAGGACATGCTTGATGCGGTCTTCGGCGCACTCGAGAACGACCGCATAAGGTGGGAATCCGACCGGGAAGCGGCAACGATATCAGCCCTCTACCAAACACTGACTTCTCGCGAAAAGGAGGTCATGTTTTTCGTGACCAAGGGCTTGATGAACAAGCAGATCGCGGGCGAGATGGGCCTCAGCGAAATTACGGTCAAGATCCATCGCGGGCATCTCATGCGCAAGATGGCGGTCCGAACCTTGCCCGACCTAGTACGGATTGCTGAACGGTTGGGCCTCCGAAGCGACTAGCGATGGCAAAGTCGTCATCCGGTATCGTGCGAAAATATTTCGATCCCGCCCGCTCGCTCCAGCAGTTCTCGATGCGGTTGCCGCGGTCCGGCCAAACACTGTCTCCGCCGTTCGCCGGATATGACCCCGGGGACGCCGCGCCGGCGTGGACGGCCGGTGCCTTGGGCTCGTCATGAAAACGGCCCCGGTTCATTCTTCGCTCACCCTGGTCGTCCTGGCCGCGAGACACCTTCGAGGATCGATCGCAACTCCTCCCTGCCTCTGGCGATCCGCGACGTCAGCGTGCCCGCTGGAATGCCCAGCGCCTTCCCGGCATCGTCGTAGGAGAGGCCTTCGACCGCGACAAGCACGAGTGCTGCGCGCCGTTCGGGATTGATCTGCTGAAGCGCCGAGAATACATCGACCGATACCAGCCTGTCGGCCTGTGGCGACGTCGCGATCACATCTATCGTTTCTGAGATCGTGGCCACTGCCCGGGCATGGCGTTTGGCGCGCCGCAACTGGTCGATGAACAAATTGTGCATGATCGTGAGCAGCCAACGGCGCGGCGTATCGCCTGCCGTCCAATTTGCCATCCTCGACAGCGCCCGTTCGAGGCTGTCCTGCACAAGGTCATCGGCGGCATCGCGGTCCCGCAGCAGCGCGCGCGCATAGCCGCGCAGCCGTGGAATCTCGTCGACGATCGCTCGCCTGCGTTCGTCGGCGATTTCGGTCTCCGCGACACTTGCCGCGTCAACCGAGCGGAAATGCGGCTGCAACGAAACACCGGGCGGAAGTTCGAGATGGGTCGTGTTCATGGTCATCAGGCGGTGCGCAATGGCGGCGACTGCAACTCGCCATCCGGACTGAAGCCGGTCGGGCACGAACCGGACAGCCACAACCATCCGGTAGTTCGACACTGCATGTCTGGTCTCCAATACATGTGCGCCTGCCTCTCCTGGCTTTTGCTGCATCCAATCGACGCTGTCTGCTGGGATGCCGTCGGCGCTATCATGGCGGACCGGACAGAGGGCTTCTTTTCGAAACGACTACATTCTTTCGCGATGCAATGTGGGCGGCTCGATGTTGAGGAAGGAGGTGTTCGCGGGAGTGCCAGGCAGATCACTCGGCCGGGCCGAATGACATCCTCGCCGCGGGGGCGGGCATGCCTTCTGCGCCGCCCCTCAGATAGGTCCAATAAAGGGGAAGCCCCGTGAACAGGAATCCGCCAGCAATGTTGCCCAAGGTCACGGGTATCTGGTTCCAGTACCACCAGTCTGCGAAGCTGATCTTGGCCCCGAGCATCATCCCCATGGGAATGACGAACATGTTGACGACGCAGTGCTCGAATCCGAGCGCGAAGAAGGCGAATATTGGCAACCAGCATCCGACGATCCTGCCGACGGCGGATTTCGAACTCGTTCCCATGACGACGCCGAGGCAGACCATCCAGTTGCAGAGCATGGCCTTGACGAAACCGGTCACCAGTCCATCATATCCATACGGCTCATAGGCGATCGTCTTGGCTTCGGCGAGCGCGCGCAGATGATCTCCGAGCGCACCCGCCCCGACATTGCCGACATCGGTCAGGATGACATAGAACAGCCCGGCAAAGGCGAGCGAGCCGAGCATGTTGCCGACAAAAACCCAGAACCAGTTGGCCAACATCCGGCCGACCGTCGTGCGGCGAGCCAGGACGGCCAGTGGTACCAGTCCAAAATTCCCGGTCAGGAGTTCGAGGCCAAGGATGATGATGATGGCAAATCCCACCGGGAAGATGAGAGCGCCGACAAGCGCGACATTTGTCTGAAGCGCACCCTGCAGGGCCAGACTCGTCGCGAAGGCGAGGAGTGCGCCGGAAAGCATGCCGCGGATCAAAAGATCGAGAACGCCGTGAGCGGCTTTGGCGGCGCCGAGATCCACCATTGCCCGCGCGATTTCGAGCGGTGAGAGGCTGTCGTTCATGATCACTGTCCTTCCGGGTCAGGCACGTCTCCGTGCGTCGCCAACCAGGACTGGATAGCCGACGGCATTTCGCTGCGACATTCTACGCAGGGCAACCAGACTAAGCGCTTGATTTAGGTCCAGACATTCCTTGGTATGCTTTGTCGGCCGCGATCAGGCCGGGTGCCGGTCGTGGGAGCTGGCTGGTCCAATCTCATCAATGTCACAGTGCAACGACCGTCCTGGCGACATCGACGTTCCCGCGGATCGCATTGGAATAGGGGCAGATCGCATCGGCGCCGCGCACCAGTTGCTCGGCGGTCGCCTGGTCGACGCCGGCGATGCTGACCGCGAGCGTCGCGTGCAGCACGAAGGCGTCGGCCACGTTGCGGCTGAGTCCGATCTCGGCGACCACATCGACATCGCCATCGGCGAAGCGATGCCCCGACTGCCGAGCAACGCGCAACAGCGCGTTCTCAAAACACGCGGCATAGCCGCCGGCAAAGAGCTGTTCGGGATTGGTGCCGCCGCCCATGCCACCCAGTTCCTTGGGGATGGCAAGCTTGAGATCGAGAATGCCGTCCTCGCTGCGGATCATTCCCTTGCGGCCGCCCGTTGCGGTGACCTTGGTCGAGTAGAGAATAGTCATGCGTTAACTTCCTTCATGAGCGGTTTGGTCTCGCGTCTGTGGGGGTGTTTAGGACGCCATTTCCATCCACCGGCGCAGGCCAGCGACGGAGCGGAAATCGGCGGCGCTGCGTGCTGGTATCCCGGGCTCGAACTCGGCCATGATCCCCGCCAGGGCATCGCCAGGCCCGAGTTCGAGCACGCGGGCGGGACGGAAGGCGCAACAGGCATCCATACACGTCGCCCAGTCGATGGTTGTCGCGATCTGCGCAGCGAGCTTGTCGAGACCATCGGCGATCCGGCGAACCGGCGTCCCGTCGATCCCGCTGATCAGCCGCACCTCGCGCGGCAAACGGGCGTCCGCGACGGTTTCCCTCAGCAGCCCGCCGAACCGCCTGGCCGCGGCCTCAAGAGCCGGCGTGTGCGAGGCGACGTGGATCGGCAGTATAGTCGCGCGGATGGCGCCGCGTGCCGCGGCGTCCGTGAGTGCCTGCCGGAGCCCCGTCGCGCGCCCGCCGACGATGACGTGCAGCGGACCGTTGACGATGGCGACGTCGAGCCCATAGGCGCGGCAAAGTCCGTCGACGACATCGCGCTGCAAGCCGACGACGGCGGCGAGCCCAGAGGGCTCACGCGTCGCCTCGTCCATGAGTGCGGCGCGGCGCGTCACGAGGTCGAAGGCGATCGACGCGTCGATGACGCCGGCGACAGCCCAGGCTGGCACTTCGCCCGCGCTGTAGCCGGCGATGATCAGCGGGCGTGGAGTTGATGGCTCTATAATGGCCCAGGTGGCTAGCGCCGCCGTGCAGCACAGTACCTGGGCGACGTCGTTGCGTTGGATGTTGCTGCCGCCCTCCCGCACGAGGTCGCGCGCGTCCCGCCCGCCGAGCGCTCGGGCGGCCGCGGCGAAGATCGCCGCCGCCGCCGGCTCGAAGGCGACGAGGTCGAACATCTCAGGGTTCTGGCGGCCTTGGCCTGAGCACAATATGGCGGTGCTCACGGCCCGTTCCCTAGGCGATCGAGGAAGATCGTCGCGGCCAGCAGGTCGGCCGAGCCGCCCGGGCTGAGGCGCCGCGCGACGAACCGGCGATGCACCGCGACGGCATGGGCGAGCCAGCCCGCCCGGCCGACGCCGCCGCCGAGGAGGAAGTCGCGCGCCGCCTCGCGGGCATCCCCGAGGCCCTTCGCGCCGCCGCGATGCAGCAGGTTGGTGTCCTCCATCGTCGCCAGCAGCGCGAAGAAGGCGTGCACGCGCGCGGCCTCCTCATTCCCGGAGAGGCTCCGCCCGGCGTGAAGGGCAGGCAGTCCGACCCGCACGGCGTGCGGGAAGCCGTTCGCGGCCTCGGTACGCGCGCCACCGGCCCCGAACCGGCGTAGCGCGCCGCTGCCATGACTGTTCAATGGAATCGGGCCGCGCAGGATCGCTGCGGCCCATCTGTCGCGAACCATGGAGGTGAGCCGCGCCGCTGTCAGGCCGGCTGCACATTCCACAAGGGTTGCACCCGCTGCGGCGCAGAGCAGGCCGAGCGCGAAGATGGCCCCCCGATGAGTATTCACCCCGCCGGTCGCGGCTAGCATGGCCGCTTCCGCCCGCAGCCCCGTCCACCGCAGCGCGTCCATGCCTGCGCCTGCCGCACCGGCCTGCGCGAGTTCGACATAGAACGGCCGAAGCGCGGCGATGCTGCGCCGGAAGGTGCCAGCATCCATGTTATCATGGCTGCCGGCATCGACGAGGCTGACGAGGCCGGGCTTCGGCCAGGTTTCCAGCTCGTCGGTCAGCGCCTGTGCCGCCGCCTCGCCGATCCATGCGAAGGCGGCCTCGCGAACCGGCTCGGGGCCGGCCGGGCCAGTGGTGGGAGCGGTCAGGTGAAGAGGGTGCGCGCGCATCTCAGTTCCGTTCCCTTCATGGATTTCACAAGGACCGCGCCTGCGGGCCGGCCGATTTCGGCATGGAGTTCGCGCCAGTTCACCCCTGCCCCGCCGGAGAACAGAACCTCGCCGTCGAGCCGGGCGGGGCCGTGCCTGTCGATCCGCGCGAGTCCGGCCAGCAGATCGGGTTGGATGTCGCGGTCCGGTGCCGGCCAGAGCAGGTCGAGGTCGGAGGCGGGCCGCAGATAGGAAAGCCCGGTCAGGTGCTGCCAGAGCAGCGCACCGAACACGGCCGGCCGCAGCGCCAGGTGCCGACCGAGCGCAAGGACTGCGTCGATCTGGGGCCGCAGCCTGGGCGCCGCCGATGCGGTGGCCTCCTCCAGTGCGACCAGGGGCAGCGTCCGCGCGACGGCCGGGACCGGGACCGTGAGACCGACGCGCCGCTTGCCCAGCGCGGGGGGCATGGCCAGGCCAACCGCGATACCGCGCGCCTCGCCCGGCGCCGGACGGCGCACGATCACCGGCCAGCCACGCTCCGCCCAGCCGACGAGAAGCTCCCGCTCATCGCTCGCAAGCTCCCAGATGACGGAGGCATGGTCGAGCACGCTCGACCATGCCTCCGGCCGGATGCACAGGAGTTGGTGGCGGCTATACACGGCGGTATCGGCTCGCCTGGTCCGCCACGCGCCAGGCGATGCCGGTGGCGAGGAGCCGCCCGCCGCGCTCGGCACCCAGTGCGTCGCGCACATCGTGCGCCGGGATGGTCGCGAGCGTCGTCTCGATCTGGACGTCGAGCGGCTTCGCTGGGTCCCAGACCTGCGCGATCGCGCCGACCTTGGTCATCGAATCCAACCCCGGCGCGAAGACCGGGGTGGTCTTCGCCAGGGCCTCGAGCTTCTCCAGCGGCAGCTTGGTCACGCGCGCCATGGAGGGCAGGTCCATCACCGCCGGCTCGGCTCCGGGAAGGGCGACGAGGACGTCGGTTGCGAGCGCGGTGGCGAGGAACGCGCCGGCTGCTGCCCTGCCGTAGTTAAGTCCGATGGTGGGATGACCGCTGCGGCTCGCCAGCAGTAGGCATTTCGCCAGATGGGCGAGATATTCGTTGAGCCCCAACATCTCGTCGCGCCGCGCCATGCGCTGGCCCTGCGTGTCGACGACGACGAGCATCGGCGCGTCCCCGCCGGCGGCGGCGATGTCGAGCACGCGCTCGGCGAGCGGCAGGACGCCGTCGATGCCGAGCGGCTCGCCCTCCGCGATGCCGATCACCTCGACCGCACGGCCGCAAACGCGCCTGCCGGTGCCGAGCAGCAGCTTGCCGGGCCCGACGACGACGTCGTGGCCGGAGGGGAACAGACCGGCCAGTATCTCATCGAGCGTCATCGCCGGCTCCCTTCACATCCGCGACGAGGGCGACGAACACCGGGTCGTCCATGTCTCCGGCCGCCCGCGGGTCGGCGACGCCGAGCGCTTTCCACATAGCGGCCGCGCGGTCGCAGCCGCCGAGCCGCCCGACCCGCCCGGCCAAACGTGCCTGCTCGGCGCGAAGCGTGGCGAGATCGAAGGGGCGCGCTTTGCCCATGAGCGCGAGGGTGGCCTCGCGGAAGCTCGCCGCCGTGTCCTCGGCATAGGCGTCAGCGCCGCCGATAAGGCGCCTCGTGCGACCGCCGGTGACGCCCCAGACCAGCGCCTTGTCTCGCGAGTCGAACTCCTCGACGCCCTTGTTGGTCTCGATGACCTCTGGCCCCGTCACGCCGGTACGCCCCTGTTCAGAGATCACGATCGCCGAGCAGGTCGCGGCGATGAGCCCAGCGCCGCCGAACGCCCCGGCGCGTCCGCCGACAAGGGCGATGACCGCCACGCCGGCGGCGCGTGCCTCGACGATCGCCCGCATCACCTCGGCGACGGCGAGCTCGCCGGCATTGGCTTCCTGCAGCCGCACTCCACCGCTGTCGAGCAGCAGGAGTATACTGCGCGGCAGCTTCTCGTCATCGCGCGCGGCGCGGATCAGGCCGAGCAGCTTGGCGCCGCTCACCTCGGCAAAAGTTCCGCCCATGAACTGGCCTTCCTGCGCGGCAACCAGAACGCTGTTCCCGTCGAGGCGCCCGCACCCGACGATCATGCCATCGTCGAAGGCGGCGGGCAGGTCGAACGAGGCGAGATGCGGGCTCTGCGCGCGTTCCGACGGCGGCACGAACTCCGTGAAGCTGCCCGCGTCGAGCAGTTTTGCGAGGCGCTCTCGCGCGGTGGAAAGGAACCAGCTCGCGGACGCGCCGAAGGGACGGCCGGTCTCACTCATCGTCCATCTCCATGGTCCGCACGCCCTGCATGAGACGGAGCGCGACCGTATCCGGCCGGGCTCCGCCGTCGTTGATCGAGATGCGCATGCCACCCGGCGAGGTGCGCTCGACGAAATCGGCGACGACGGCCTTCCACACCTCGTCATAGCCGCGCACCGGCGTGGTGATCTCCACGGCGCACTCGTTCTGTGCGAGCACGCGCTCCAGCAGGACCTCGAGATTGCCAGACGCGACGACGCCGACGATCGCCGAGCACGCCGTGCCGGGGGCCGGGCCGCGTGTCGTGAAGCGAAGCTTGAGGTTTTCCATGGGCTGCGGTCTCACCAGTTGCGAAACTTGCGGGGCGGATCGTAGAGATTGCCCGACCAGCGCAGCAGCTCCTTGACGGAGCGGGCGGCCAGAAGGCTCCTGTTGGCGTCGAGAGGGTTGATGCCGAGGTCCTCGGGGCGCTGGATCACCTTGCGGGCGCGCAGTTCCTCCACAGCCCTGGCGTCGCGAGCGCGGCCGACATCCGTGTAGCCGGCAACGCCCCGGATCGCCTGCTCGCGCTCGGCGGGCGTGCGGCAGAGCAGGAGATTGGCGATGCCTTCCTCCGTCACGATGTGGCTGACGTCGTCGCCGTAGATCATCACCGGGGGGAGAGCGAGATCGAGCGACTTCGCCAGCTCGATGCTGTCGAGGCCCTCGACGAAGGTCGGGCTGAGCTTCTCGCCGAAGGTCTCGACGATCTGCACCACGAGTTTTCGCCCGCGCGGCAGACGCGTCGGTTCGCCCGCGGCCTCGCGGCCCGCCTTCAGCCAGGCATCGCTCGCATGGCGGCGGCCGCGCGGATCGGAGCCCATGTTCGGCGCGCCGCCGAAGCCAGCGATGCGGTCCTTTGTAAAGGTCGAGGAATTGCCTGCGAGGTCAATCTGCAGGGTCGAGCCGATGAACAAGTCGGTGGCGTAGAGCCCCGCAGACTGGCAGTACATGCGGTTCGAGGCCATGGAGCCGTCGCGGCCGGTGAAGAATATGTCCGGCCGAGCGCGCATGTAGTCGTCCATCCCTACTTCCGAGCCGAAGCTGTAGACCTGTTCGACCCAGCCGCTCTCGATGGCCGGGATCAGGGTCGGGTGCGGGTTCAACGCGAAATGGGTCGCGATCCTGCCCTTCAAGCCGAGCCGCTCGGCATAGGTCGGCAGGATCAGCTCGATGGCGGCAGTATTGAAGCCGATGCCGTGGTTCAGCCGCTTCACGCCATAGGGTTCGTAGATGCCCTTGATCGCCAGCATGGCAGTGAGGATCTGCGTCTCGGTGATCTGCGCCGGGTCGCGGGTGAACAGAGGCTCGACATAGAAATTCGACGGTGCCACCACGACGAAATCGACCCGGTCGCCCGGTACGTCGACGCGCGGCACCTTGTCGACCAACTCGTTGACCTGCGCAATGACGATGCCTTGCTTGAACGCGGTCGCCTCGATAACGACGGGCGAATCCTCGGTGTTCGGGCCCATGTAGAGATTGCCCTCGCGATCCGCACAGCGCGCCACGGTGAGCGCGACATGCGGGGTCAGATCGACGAAGTAGCGCGAGAACAACTCGAGATAGGTATGAACCGCGCCGAGCTCGATCTTGCTGGCCTTGAGCGCGCGCGCGATCGCGGCTCCCTGCGGGCCGGAATAGGAGAAGTCGAGCCTCTTCGCGATGCCGGCTTCGAACAGGTCGAGGTGCTCGGCCAGCACCACGCCCGACTGCACGATGTGCAGGTCCTTCACCACGACGGGGTCGACCTCGGCGAGCCGGGCGGCGAGGAAGTCGGCCTGCTTCTGGTTATCGCCTTCGAGGCAGACCCGGTCACCGGAACGGACCAAGGCCTCCAGCAGCTTCGTCACGTCCTCGTGGAAGACCAGCTTGTCCCTGGCGTAGCGGGCGGCGGCGGCCAGGCGCTGCTCGCGCGATTGTCGGGCCGTATCCCAAGCGCGTTGCGATGGACCGCTCGATCGGGCATTCATGGACGAACCTCATGCGCCGGGAAGGGAGCGCCGCGCCTTCGCGCGCGACGGCTTGCGTCTTTCCCATTCGGTCGCCTCGCCGGCCCTGTGGGCGGCCTCCTCGATGAGGGTGGCAACCTGCGCGGGATGAGCTTCGTAGACCGAGTGGTTGACACCTGTCACGACGATGAAGGGTGCCTAAAGCGTGTCGCGTCTGAACGGATTCAAGCGGCCCGCTTTAAGTCCTTGCCTTTATGCATGTCGTTCTCCCAAAACTGAGGTCACTTTTGGGCGATATGCATTAGGCGCTCATGGTGGAAGCGCTCGAGGTTGATGGTTTAGTCGTTGCCGGCGACGATGTCCCAACTAGGCTTGGTCTTCCACGCCGCGGCGGCCGGTGTTGAGCGTGACTGACTAGGTCTTAGTTATGGCCGCCGAGCGTATTCACATTCGCGCAGAAGTCGGTGTACGGCTGCCTCATGCCCGCGCACTCGTTCTTCATCGCTTCTTGCTTTTCGGCAGGCATAGCCATGAAAACTTTCTTGAATTCCTTCAGCGGCTTCATGGTTTTCATGCTGGCATCCGTAAAGAACGGTTTCATAGTGTCCGGCTCACCTAGAGTGCCGGCAAATGCAATGCCGCCAGACGGGAAAAGCGCAATTGCGGCACCGAGGCAGATAGCTTTGATGTTCATGGGGCATGGTCCTTCCCTGGTTCAAAGGTGGTACCAACGACAAACTGCGTTGATGGGTAGAGGAATAACCCCCAACCCGACTGGTGTATTTTCTCCAACCACTAGTTTTTGTCTGAAAGACTGTTGCTGATTGGCCGTGCCATGACGAGTGCTGCCGCGGCGTTCAAGAGTCTCTTCAGCCTTCCTCACTGAAGTCCCGCAGAATGGATGGCGCAGATCTTTCTTTGCCGCGCAGGTGCCTCACACGGCCGATCAAAACCGGCTTCACCATCCGCTGCGTCGCTAGCCGCTTCATGCTCCCTAGCGCCAACTCGGCGTGCTCTTGAACGTGCTTCCAAAGCCGCTCTCGGATTGATTTAATGCTGGCGGCTCTCTGACTTCTCGCCGGCGCCGGATCGACCTGCTTGCACACAATGGGGGATCATTCGGCCGCATTAGATATAGTCCGATGTAAACCAAAGTATAGTTTCGTTTAACGTGGACCGGGGGCACGCTGCTCTGCCAGAACGCATAGAGGTTGTCGTTCGAGAGGAGAATAACATGAAACCGGCAGGAACAATGTTAGCTACTATTGTCTTGGGTGCGGCGGTCGTGGCCGGCTCGGCAACCGCGGGTCTGGCCGCGCATGGCGGCGGCCACGGCGGTGGGGATGGCGGCTTTGGCAGCGGCCATTCTGGCGGAATGCCGTTCGCGATGCACGGCGGAGGATTTGGAGGCTCCGACATGTCCTATGGAGATCATTTTGGTGGCTACTCCCATCCCCATTTTTATCACGGCGGCGGGTACCGTCCATACTTCCCATATTCTCCATCTTACGAAAATGATGACGATTCCGCCTACGATTACTACAGTTCTTACTGCGCGCGCATCCATTCCACCTACAATCCCTATACGGGCGCCTATATCGGCAGCGATGGACGCCTGCACTATTGTTCGTAAGGCCGTCCTCGGATCCGGCTGCTCCTGGCAGCGACAGATTTCGAGCTCGAGCCCATAGCGACTCCGAGACAGACCATCCAGTTGCAAAGCATCGCGTCGCACCCCCTCCGGTGCAAGCCCCTGACTGATCTGCAAGCGGCGCGGGGGCTATGTCGCACGCCCTCCCCTTCTTCCTTGCCGCGGCACCATGTGTTCCATTGAGGATTTTCCATGTCGACCTATCTAATCAACCACCTGCGAATCCCTGGCGATGTACCCAACGATGAAGGTCTGTCCTATCTCGAGCAGGTTGAGGCTACCGTTGCACCCTATGGCGGTAAGTGGCTGGCGCAGGGATCAGTCGACGTGCTCGAGGGAGCCTGGCCGGGCTCGGTCGTGCTGATGGAGTTCCCAAGCCGGGATACTGCGAGCGCTTGGTACAATTCAGCCGCGTATCAGGCGATCGCGCCTTTGCGTGTCCGCAACGCCATCTCCGACCTCGTCCTGATCGACTCGCTCCCCGAGGGCTTCACGATCAACGAATTCGCCAAGGACATCCGTCGGGCGCTCAAAAGAGCCTGAAACGTTTGCTTTGTCTCGATTGGTCCGAGCGACGTGCTGGCGCCATCACAGAGTTTCCAGGCGCGTGCGCGTTATCGACGTCAACTCTGATGTTCGAGGGCGATAGGCAGCCTGCTCAAGTCCGCAGATTTTGATGAATCGCGTCGCATCCTGATGTTCGCTCGTGCGGGGTGGCACGCGACTAGGGAAACCTGGCACGATGAAAGCCCCGGCGAGTCAATGCCCGTGGGCAAGTGGCGGCGCCCGTCTGTCCTAGCTGCGCTGCTTTGCAGTCGATGCCCCGGTCAGCAATTTCTCCGGTGGCCAACGGCAGGCTGTCGCCATCGGCCGCGCCGTCTACTGGGACGCGCAGGTCCTGATCATGGACGAGCCGACCGCGGCACTTGGCGCGCCAGAGCAACGCAAGGTGATTTCGCTCATCCACCAGCTCAAGGCGCAAGGGCGCGGCGTGATCTTCATCCCGCACAATCTGCAGGACATCTTCGCGGTTTCGGATCACATCGTCGTGCTGCGGCGCGGCGTCCAGGCCGGCGAGCGCAAGATCTCGGAAACCAACCACGACGAAGTCGTCAAGCCGATGGTTGGCGGATAAGGCGCCGGCCCGCGAGCGGACGCTTTAACTCACCGACGCTTCGCTCGAACTCGCGGACGAGCCGACCACAGCCCGTACGCTCTCTCGCTCCACCAGCGGGCACTCCAGCTTGGTAATCGGGTACCGCCCCCGTCCAGGCGGCGCCGGCGCTTCGAGCTGCTCGATTGCCCATTGGCCCATCGCCATGTGCGGCAGGATCGAGGTCGTCAGCGGCGGGAAGAGGTGGCGGGCGATTTCTTCATCGTCGTAGCCGACGACGGAAATGTCCTGCGGGATGTGCAGGCCTGCTTCCTTCAGCGCCTCATAGCAGCCGATCGCGGTGCGGTCGTTCTGGCAGAAGATGGCGGTCGGGCGGTCCTTCAGCGCCAGCAGCTTGACGGTCGCGGCATAGCCCGCACTTGCCGACCAGTCGCCCTCGACAACCAGTTCGGGATCGAACGGGATGTCGGCGGTGGCGAGCGCGCGGCGATAGCCCTTCAGCCTGTCTTGAGCGGCCTGCATCCACGGTTCGCCGGTGATGGTGGCGATGCGGCGGTGGCCGTGGCTGATCAGATGGCGGGTCGAGTTCTGGCCGCCGGCGATCTCGCTCGGCACCACGGCCGGGAAGGCGTAGTCCGCCGTATAGCAGTTGAGCAGGATCACCGGAATGTCGAGGCCGTAGAGATAGTCGGGCGCCGTGATCTCGCGGGTGAAGATGGTCATGTAGATCAGCGCCGAAATGCCTCGCTTGGTGAGCGCTGCGATGGCGCGCGGCTCCATGACGGAATCGCCAAGCGTCTGCGCCACCAGAAGCACGTTGCCGGCATTCCACGAGGCCTGCCGCGCGCCCTCGATGGCGACCACGGCTTCCGGGCTGGTGGCGAGCTGGTCGACGGCGAAGCCGATCACCCCGTCCAGTCCTTCGAAGGCGGTGGGAGGTTTTTGCAAGGCCGAGAAGGCCGGCGGCGAATAGCCGAGCGCCCGCGCGGCCTCGATCACTCGTTCGCGGGTCTGCTGCGACAGCCGGATGCCGGGTGAATTGTTGAGCACGAAGGAAACGGTTGCCTGCGAGCAGCCGGCGGCCCTGGCGATGTCGGTCATGGTGACGCGACCCCTGGCGCTCTTCGCCGCCGTCTTGCGTCGCCTCGCCGTATCGATGGTCGGGTCCGTCGTCTCGCTCATGGCACCCCCAAATTCCGGTCTGTCTAGCGGCAGCCTGTCAGGCCGGCAAGATGGCGTGACGCCGTATCGTTATAGGTCGTCACGAGCATTTATATCTATTAGTACCTTCAACGTCCATCCGCCATGCGGCTCCATACAGCCCGGAGCGCGAGCGCCATAGGACTTGGGCTTTGGCGCGTCCGGGGCGGCAGCTTGCCTGAAACCGCAACCATACCCACGGACATCGCCTCGAAACTAATACTGTTTACTAATACAAAAATGCGCTGTACCGTCAATCTGTCGCGTCCGGCCGGTTGGGTTCGGGGTGGCGGGAGTGTACGCAAATGGCTCGAAGGCGGGCGGATCTTACCTCCGCAAGCCTTGTCTCGGATATGTGATATGTCAGACAAATCGGACTATTTACGAACGAAGGATGAGTCTCTAAGGTCCATGATCGTGGCTGGAACGGCGCCATTCTTTCGGTGCCGCGAACCCCTTTGAGGAGGAGGGCGTCCAAGCTGCAAACGGCAAAATCAGGTCAGTGCAAGATCGGTCAGTCTGACGACTGAACCAAACGGGAGGTTGAACATGAAATCCTTGATACGAAATGCATCCGTAGCCGCCATGGCGCTGCTGCTTGGCCTGTCGGCCACGGCAATCGCGCGCGCCGACGACAAGCCGACGCTGGCCTTCGTCGTCAACGGCGCTTCCGATTTCTGGAAGGCCGCCGAAGCCGGCGTCAAGAAGGCGCAGGGCGAACTGCCGGACTACAATCTCGAGCTCAAATATCCCGAGCAGTCCTCGGTCGCCATCCAGCAGCGGCTCATGGACGATCTGGTGACGGCCGGCGTGAAGGGCATCATGGTCTCGGCGGTTGATCCGAAGACCTCGACCGATGGTCTCAACAAGATCGCTTCGGAAACGGCGCTGTTCACCACCGACTCGGACGCCCCGCAGACCAAGCGTGTCGCCTATATCGGCTCGTCCAACGTCGATGCCGGCAAGCAGGCCGCCGAAATCGCCAAGAAGGCGATGCCCAATGGCGGAAAATGCCTCGGCTTCGTCGGCCTGCTCGGCGCCGACAATGCCAAGGAGCGCATCCAGGGCATGAAGGACGGCCTGGCCGGCACCAAGATCGAGCTGATCGACGTGCGCGGCGACGACATCGACCAGGCTCGCGCCAAGAAGAACGTCGAGGACGCGCTGGTCGCCAGCCCCGACGTCACCTGCATGGTCGGCTTCTATTCCTACAACACGCCGCGCATCTATGAAGCGCTGCGCGATGCCGGCAAGCTCGGCTCGATCACCGTCGTCGGTTTCGATGACGATCCGATCACGCTGGGCGGCGTCAAGGAAGGCACCATTGCCGCGACCGTCGTGCAGCAGCCCTTCGAATGGGCCTATCAGGGCATGAAGCTGATGGCTGCCTATCTCAAGGGCGACAAGTCGGGCATCCCGGCCGGCGGTCTCATCATCATCCCGACCAAGATCATCGGCAAGGATGACGTCGACGCCTATGCCGCCAATTTGAAGGCGATGGCCGGAAAGTAAGACTTGACGCAGTTCAGCCGGCTCAACGTCGCTTGGGCCGGCTGCTCGCATTGACGAACCGCGCGTGGATCGTCAGTCTGAAGATGGACCAAAAACGGCCCACCGGCTGCTGTCAGGCATGATGAATTATTCCGACACATCCATCGTTGCGTCCACGGTTGCTCCATTCCTGAGCCTCGAGAACGTGCGCAAGACATATCCGGGCGTCGTCGCGCTCGATGGCTTCTCCATGGAGGTCAGGCCGGGCGAGGTCATCGGCCTCGTCGGCGAAAACGGCGCCGGCAAGTCGACCTTGATGAAGATCCTCGGCGGCGTCACCACGCCGGACACCGGCACGATCACCGTCGACGGCACCGCCCACAAGGGGCTGACCGTCGAAGGCAGCCTGGGATCGGGCATCGCCTTCGTCCACCAGGAACTCAACCTGTTCGACAATCTCGATGTCGCCGCCAATATCTTCTTCGGCCGCGAGCCGTTGCGCGCCGGGCCGCTCAAGCTCGTCGACCGCGCAAAACTGCGCACCATGGTGGCGCCGCTGTTGAAGCGCGTCGGCGCCAATTTTTCCGCCGACACGCCGGTCGCGACCCTGTCGCTGGCCCAGCAGCAGATGGTCGAGATCGCCAAGGCGCTGTCGATCGAGGCAAGGCTGGTCATCCTCGACGAGCCGACATCGAGCCTGCCGCTCGCCGAAACCGACAAATTGCTCGACGTCATCAAGGCGCTGAAGGCGGACGGCATCAGCGTCATCTTCATTTCGCACCGGCTGCACGAGGTCGAGCGCGTCGCCGACCGCGTCGTCGTGCTGCGCGACGGCATGCTGGCCGGCACGCTGGGCAAGCACGACATCGGCCACGACCAGATGGTCAAGCTGATGATCGGCCGCATGCTGAAGGAGCGCGAAAAAGCCTCCGAGGCGGCGCGTGCGCCCGGCGCCACAGCCCTTTCCGCCAAGGCCATCCGCACCCCCGCCTATCCCGCCCGGCCCGTCGATCTCGACGTCAGGCGCGGCGAAATCCTCGGCCTTGCCGGGCTTGTCGGCTCCGGCCGCACCGAACTGGCGCGGGTGTTCTTCGGCATCGACTCAAGCCTTGGCGGCGCGCTCGAACTCGACGGCAAACCGCTTGCGCTGGGCTCGGCGGCGGACGCCGTCGCGCATGGCATCTTCCTGGTGCCGGAAGACCGCAAGCTGACCGGCATCCTGCTCGACCTGTCGATCGCCCAGAACATTTCGCTGCCCAATCTGCCGGCGCATGCGCGCCGCTCCCTGGTGTCCACAAGCGCCGAGACCGCCACCGCCGAGAAGCAAAAGAAAGATCTCGGCATCAAGGCGCCGTCGGTGCAGACGCGCACCGGCACGCTGTCGGGTGGCAACCAGCAGAAGGTCGTGCTCGGCAAATGGCTGGCCATGAATCCGAAGGTGATGATCCTGGACGAGCCGACGCGCGGCATCGACATTGGCGCCAAGGCGGAAATCTACGGGCTGATGCGGGCGCTCGCCGATGCCGGCGTCGCCGTGCTGATGATCTCCTCCGACATGGAAGAGGTAATCGGTGTGTCCGACCGCATCGCCGTCATGCATGAGGGCCAGATCTCGGGCATTCTGGACAAGGACCGGTTCAGCCAGGAAAACGTGCTGCTGCTGGCGGTGGGCAAGCTGCCGAAATAGGTTTTTGCCTCGCATTTCGCGCAAGCGCGATCCCGCTCGGGCAGGCATTGGGGAGAAGACGATGAGCAAGAAAGATCTCGGCCTGCTGATCCTGATTCTGGTGGTCGGCGCCATCGTTGCGATCATCAATCCGCGCTTCCTGCTGCCGATCAACCTGGCCAACACCTCGAATCTGATCGGACTATTCGGCATCCTGTCGATCGGCCAGGCCTTCGTCATCATCACCGGCGGCATCGAACTGTCGGTCGGCTCGGTGGTCGCGCTGCTGGGAACGCTGTTCATCGACTTCATCGCCGTGCGCGAGATGGAGTGGCCGCTGGCCTTCGTGCTGATCCTCGTGCTCGGCGCCATCATCGGCCTGGTGCATGGCTGGCTGATCACAAGGCTGAAATTGCAGCCTTTCGTCGTCACGCTATGCGGCCTCCTGATCTACCGCGGCGTCGCCCGCTTCTACACCGCCGACGGCACCGCCGGCTTCGCCTTTGGCCAGAATTTTCCCGACCTCGAATTCCTCACCGCCGGACGCTCCTATGGCGTTCCCAACAGCTTCATCGCGCTGATCGTCATTGCCATCGTCATGTGGGTGGTGCTGCACCGCTCGGTGTTCGGTCGCTATCTCTACGCCATCGGCAAGAACGAGGAGGCGGCGAAATATTCGGGCATCCGCACCGGCCGCGTCGTCATGGCGGCTTACGTCATCTGCGGCGTGCTGACGGCGCTGTCGGCGATCTATTTCGCCATGTACACCCGCTCGATTTCGCCAGCCAGCCACGGCCAGTTCTACGAGCTCTACGCCATCGCCGCGGCGGTGCTCGGCGGCTTTTCGCTGCGCGGCGGCGAGGGCTCGCTGATCGGCGTCATCCTCGGCACGGTGCTGCTGCAGGAACTGCAGAACCTTGTCAACCTGCTCGGCATCCCGTCCTCGCTCAACTTCGCGGTGATGGGCGGCGTCATCCTCATCGGCGTGCTGGTCGACCAGCAATGGGGCGTGTTCCGGGCACGGCGGCTGATGGTCGACGCGACCCGCAAGAGCGCCGCCGGCGCGGCCGCGGAATAGACGCCGGCCGCGCCGATATCGAGCGCTACCGGTTGGTCGCGCGCGCGGCGCGGCGAACGCTTTGCAACAGGATCGCGAGGCAGCCGATCAGCAGCAAGCCGCCGCCGAGCAGCGGCGGCAGCGCCAGCAGTTTCACCGCCGCCGCGACAACGGCCACCAGCACCAGCGCCAGCAGCGCCAGACTTCCGTCATCGACGAACATGCCGAGGAATTCCTTGGCCGCGAGACGAATGACGTTCATCGGGCAAGCTCTCCGGAGAGTGTGGGGTAGGCACCGCGCAGCCAGCGCACCATGACAAAGGACGCCAGCGCGACGATGGCGAAGATGGCGAGCAGAGCGAGATCGGCGCCCGGCCAGTCGGCACCTAAGCCTTCGCCGGTCCAGAAGATGCCGAAGCTGGTCAGCATCAGCCCGACGACGAATTTGAGTGCATTCTCAGGCACGCGCGCCAATGGCCGGTGGACCGCGAGTCCGATCAGCATCACCAGGATGAACGCCGCCAGCGCGCCGAGGCTGGCGTAAAGCGTCTGCCCGTGTGCCGCGCCGACGGCAACGACGATGAACACCACCTCGACGCCTTCGAGCAGCACCGCTTTGAAGGATGCCAGCCCGGCGAGGTAGTCGGCGCGGCGGCCGTTGGCCTGCTGGTGCAAGACGGCGGTTTCCTTGGAGAAGGCCGCCTCCTCGTCATGCAGGGCGATGACGCCGATACTGCGCAGGATGGCTTTTCGCAGCCAGCGCATGCCGAACAGGATCAGCAGCACCCCGACGACGAATTGCAGCGTGGTGATGGGTACGAGCGCCAGCAGCGGGCCAAACGCCAGCACCAGGGCCGCCAGCAGCGCCAGCGCCAGGGCCGCGCCGGTCAATGCCGGGCGCCAGCCGCGCGTCACCCCCACCGCGAGCACGATGGTGAAGGCCTCGACGACCTCGACGAACGACGCCAGAAATGAGGCGGTGATCGTCGAAAGGATGGGTGTCAGGCTGTGCATCGAGGCTTCCTGTATTGTGTCGTTCTACCATGATCTGTTTGAAAGGTCGCTTCCCCAGGGTCGCGGTCCAGGATCACCATGCCGTCAGCGCCACACAGCGCTCCGCTGGCAGGGAAAAAGCAAGCGAAGCACCAACCGGCGGAGTCGAGCCGCACGCGCGGCGGCTCGAGATCGACCACCAGCCACCAGCATCGGCCCTGGAATGCGCTCGATAAACGCTGGAAGCCTAGATCAGGCCCGACATGTCGGAGAAGGCCATGGCCTTGCGCAGCACCTCGGCGAAACGCTCGCCGGCGGCTTCGCGCGGGCCGCTGTTGTCGATCGAGGTGACGCCAGGGCCCGACAAGGTCACACTGGCGCTGCGCGCCAGCCGGGCCAGAACTTCGCCGCGCGATTCACGTCCCCGCATTGCCAGCCGCTCGGCCAGAACCTCCGGCGAGGCAGTGATCTCGACGATGGCCAGATTGGCATAGCGTTCGCGCAAGGAGGGGATGATCGCGCGCGACACATTGGCGACAGCAACATGGCCATTGGCCACTGACCAGTCGACATCGGCCGGGATGCCATAGCGCAAGCCGTGAGCTTCCCAGGAGATGGCAAAGGCGCCATCGGCTTCGGCTTCGACGAAGGCGGCGTCAGCCAGCGTGTCGTGGTCCTCGCTGGCGGCATCGCTGGGCCGCGTGATGACGCGGCGGACGAACTCCAGCCTTGTCTCGTCGGTGAAGCGGGCGCGGGCGTAGCCGATCACCGTGTCCTTGCCGGCGCCACTCGGTCCGACCACGGCGACGAAGACGCCATCGCGGATCGGAAACGTCTCGGCGGACAATTCCCGCTCGATCAGCGCCGACACCATCATGCCACCCGGCGTCCCTGCCGCCAGACGGTGCGCACGACCGGGACATGGTCGTCTACGCGCACGCGCACCAGATCGGCGCGGCGGCCCTGTTCGATGACACCGCGGTCGGTCAGGCCAACCGCTTCGGCCGGGTTCTTCGAGACCATGGCGACCGCCTGCGGCAGGGAAATGCCTTCGACGACATCGCCAAGGAAGAAGGCCGACTGGATCAGGCTGAAGGGAATGTAGTCGGATGACAGGATGTCGAGCAGGCCGTCGCTGGCCAGCGTGCGGGCCGAGACGTTGCCCGAATGCGAGGCGCCGCGCATGACGTTGGGCGCACCCATCAGCACGCCGAGCCCGGCCTCTTTCGAGGCCCTGGCGGCCTCCTCCGTGGTCGGGAACTCGGCGACGCGCACGCCCTGTTCGATCGCCTCGCCGACATGGCCAAGGGTGGCGTCGTCATGGCTGGCCAGCACGATGCCGCGCTCATGGCAGGCGGCGGCGATCACCGCCCGGTTAGGTGCCGAATTGCGCGCCGATTCCCCCATCCGCTTTTCGCAGAACACCTTGAAGTCGCGATCGGTCAGCTTCAGCTTGCGCTGGTAATAATAGGCATAGGTTTCGAGATTGACGAACTGGCGCTGGCCGGGCGCATGGTCCATCAGCGATGCCAGCTTGACCCGCTCGTCGCCGTCGAAATTGGCGAATGCCCCGAGGCAGTCCGGCGCCGAAACCTCGCAACGCAGATGGATGAAATGGTCGGCGCGCAGACGATCTTGCTGGACGCTGTCCTCGATCGCATCGGCCAGCTTGCGGATGTCTGTCGACGTCAGGTCAGCGTCTTCGTCCATGCCGACGCGCAGGGCGTCGAGCACGGTGGTGATGCCGGCGGTCGCCACCTGCGCGTCATGGGCGAGCACGGCGGCGATCGGATTCCAGCGCACCTTGGGCCGCGGCGCGTAATGGCCTTCGAGATGGTCCGTATGGAGTTCGACCAGCCCGGGAATGATATAGTCGCCGCCCATATCCTCGCCGGCCATGCTTCCACTGGTTTGGCTGGCACCCGCTTCTATGCCGGCGATAAAGCCGTCGCGCAGCACCAGCGAACCCTCGACGATCTCGTCGGCAAGCACGATGCGGGCGTTGTGGAGAACAGTCTCGGCGGTCATTTCAGGCAGTCCTTGGTTGTTCAGGCTGTGCTTGTTCCGGCAGGGTGTCAGGCAGTTTTTCTGGCGGAGCGGCGCCCGAGTGCGTGATGCGAGAGCACCATGAACGGTGCGCCCGGTTCGGTTTCGACAAACAATGTCAGCGCATCCACCAGAACCGGCTGTCGCAGAATGTCCGCGAACAGACTGTCGATTGCTGCGCGCAAACGAGGGCTTTCCTGTGACGCTGTCCGGCCGGACAGCGTCATGTGGAAGCGGAAGGTTTCGAAGACATAGGGATAGCCCCATTGGCAGAGATTGCGGAACTCGGCCGGCTTCAGCGAATCCGGGCTGCGCCGCTCGATTTCCGCCTCGGTCAGCGGCGCGCGAAACCGGTCGAAGCCGAGCACCACGTCATCGGCGAAGCGATTGAGCGCCGGCAGCGGCCCTTCCGGGACCAGTGCGAAGAAGCCGTCGATCTGGCTGATGACGAGACGCGGTATGGTCACCACCGGCGTTGCCTCGGCAAAATGGTCGAGTGCGGCGCGTAGCGAGGCTTCCGTCTCGTTGGCAGCCAGGCGGAAGGGTGCTTTCAGCGTCGCGTGGAAACCGTAGCGGCGCGCCGAAGCGGTGTGGAAGGCGACTTCAGCCGCCGACAGGTCGGCCACCGCCTCGACAGGCCTTGTCGCGGCGCCGAACGGGTCGCGGCCGAGCCAGTTGGCGGCGATCCGCGCCAGCGGTTCGTCCTGCCGGGGGGTGAAATAGAGGGCGTAGCGCATGGAAAGTCCTCGTCAACTCCGCTGCCATAGGTGATTTCCATGACGGATTGACGAAGCTTTGAAGGGTTTTCGAAGGCAAATCGACCTTGCGGGTCCTTAGCCGACGATTTTTTCCAGCTGGACCAATAGCTTCACCTGAAAAGGCATGATCGGTCAGGCCTTCATCAGCCATTCGTGCTCGGGCGCATTGTGGAACTTCCACGTTCGCTTCGGTCCGGCCATCACGTTGAGATAATAGAGGTCATAGCCGTGGCAGGCGGCGCAGGGGTGATAGCCCTTGGGCACCAGCACGACATCGCCGTCCTCGATCGCCATCGCCTCATCCAGCGCGCGATGGCCATTTCTGTCGGCGTCGGTGTAGACGCGCTGGAAAGCAAAGCCCTGCGGCGGATTGAGGCGGTGATAGTAGGTTTCCTCAAGATAGGATTCATCAGGCAGATTATCCTGGTCGTGCTTGTGCGGCGGATAGCTCGACGTGTGGCCGCCGGGCGTGATGACCTCGACCACCAGCAGCGAATCGGCTGGCTTGCCCTCCGGCAGGATGTTGGTGACGTAGCGCGTGTTGGTGCCTTTGCCGCGTACCTCCTGGCCGAGATCGTCCGGTGCGATCACCCGCACCGGCAGACCGCCGCCAAGGCCCGGCGCCGAGCAGACCGCGAGTTCCAGCTCGGTGTCTGCGCTCACCGACCAGTCCGATCCCTCAGGGACGTAGACCGACCAGGGCTTGCCCTCGAAGGGCGACATGCGCTCGCCGAGCTGGCCGAGGTCCTTGCCGCCGGCTGACGCATTGCCCTTGCCGGTGACGAACACCAAGCAGACTTCGCGATCATTCGTTTTTCCGGAGGCCGTCTCACCGGGCTTGAGCCGATGCAGGTCGAAACCGACATATGTCCAGCCCGCGATTTGCGGCGTCACATGGGCGACGAGGCCATGGCCCTTGTCGGCCTTCACCAGCAGCTTCGACATCGGGTTACTCCTTCGGTTCGGGCTCGACCGTTGCCTTGCCCTCTTCGGCCGGCTTGTAAAGATAGAAGAACTGCCAGACGGCGTAGCCGGCGAAGCCGAGCGCGATCATGCCCCAGAACGGCGTGCCGGTGGCGAATTCGATGATCGACCAGATGACGCAGACCGCGACGACGGCGACACGCCGCCACAAAGGCCGGAAGAAGGGGTGCTCGGAATCTTTCATCCGACCAACCTACAGCAACCCGGCTTCGCCGAGAACCACCGCATCAGGCCCCCCTTGATCAGACATTGGGAAAGCCTTGCGTCTCGACCGTGTAGCCGGCGGCGGTCATGACGCGCATCAATTCCTTGTAGCCGACCTGAGCCATCCTGAGCGGCGGGTTCTTCTTCGGATCCTGCTCGGCCTCGACCACGAACCAGCCCTCGTAGCCATGGTCGGCAAAGCGCTGCACGATGGCGCCGAAATCCAACGAACCATCGCCCGGCACCGTGAAGGCGCCAAGCGCCACGGCGTCGAGGAAGGACTGCTTCGTGCGGTCGAGCTTCTCGATGACACTCATGCGCACATCCTTCACATGCACATGGCTGATGCGGGTGTGATGTTTGTCGATGGCACGCAGAACGTCACCGCTGGCGAAGGCCAGGTGGCCGGCATCGAGCAGCAACGGAATGCCGGCTCCCGAATAATTCATGAAGGCATCGAGTTCCGGCTCGGTCTCGACCACCGCCGCCATGTGGTGATGATAGGAAAGCGGCATGCCCTGTTCGGCGCACCATTCGCCAAATTCGGTGAGGCGCTTGCCATAGGCCTTCATCTCGTCATCCGACAGCTTCGGCTTGGTGGCCAGCGGTTTCGAGCGGTCGCCCTGGATCGAGCGGCCGACCTCGCCATAGACGATGCACGGCGCGTTCACGGCCTTGAACAGGTCGATCATCGGCTGGATGCGATCCTTGTTGTCGGCCATCTCCCCATCCACCAATGTGCCCGAGAACCAGCCGCCGCACAGCGTCACGTCGGCTGCCTTCAGGATCGGCAGCATGACATCGGGATCATTGGGAAAACGCCGGCCCATCTCCATGCCGGTGAAACCGGCCGAGCGCGATTGGCGCAGACATTCTTCCAGCGACACGTCATCGCTGAGTTCCGCAAGATCGTCGTTCCACCACGCAATGGGGGACATGCCCAGTTTGGCTTTCAAGTCGTCGCTCCGGTTTCTTGTTCACCCTCCCCCTTGTGGGGAGGGTCGCTGCGAAGCAGCGGGGTGGGGTGGCGCCGGACCCCCACCCGGACCTTCGGTCCGACCTCCCCACAAGGGGGAGGTAGGGGCTTGGCGACGCCTATATCAATTGCCGACGGTCTGCATCTTCCGCTTCTCGTCATACGCCTTGCGCGCCGCGTTGACCTGTGGTCGTGCCGACACTTCCGGCACCGCCACATCCCACCAGTGGCCTCCGGCATCGGTAGAAATCAGCGGGTCGGTGTCGATGACCAGCACCGTTGTGCGCGTGTTCTTCTTGGCTTGTGCCAGGGCATTTTCCAGCCCGGCAATCGACGGCACTTTCTCGGCAATCGCGCCCATGCTCGCCGCATGCGCGGCGAAGTCGATGTCGGGCAGGATCTCGTGGCGGGAGTCCTTCAGGAGGTTGTTGAAGTTGGCGCCACCGGTCGCCATCTGCAGCCGGTTGATGCAACCATAGCCCCTGTTATCGAGCAGTACGATGGTGAGCTTGAGCCCGAGCATCACCGAAGTGGCGATCTCCGAATTCATCATCAGATAGGAGCCGTCGCCGATCATGACGACGATCTCCTCGCCGGGCTTCGCCATCTTGGCGCCGAGCCCGCCGGCAATCTCGTAGCCCATGGTCGAGAAGCCATATTCGCCATGGTACGATCCGGGCGCGCCCGCCTGCCAAAGTTTGTGCAATTCGCCCGGCAAGCCGCCGGAGGCATTCAGCAGCGTCACGCCGGATCCCATGGCGCGCTGCACGGCGCCGATCACTTGCGCGTCGGAGGGGTAGGCGGCATTGGTCGACGCCGTCACCTTGGCCGCTTCGGTCTGCCAGGCCTTCTTGCCGGTGGCCGCATTGTCGGTCCAGGTGGAAGGTGCCTTCCAGCCCTTCAGAGCCGCGCCGAGTTCAGCCAGACCCTCGGCCGCATCGGCCACCAATGGCAGCGCGCGGTGCTTGCCGGCATCGAAAGGCTGTACGTTGAGCCCGATGATGGTCTTGCTGGAGTGCTTGAACAGTGCCCACGAGCCGGTGGTGAAGTCCTGCAGCCGCGTGCCGATGGCGAGCACGACATCGGCTTCCTCGGCCAGCCGGTTGGCGGCAGAAGTGCCGGTGACGCCGACCGCCGCCATGTTGAGCGGATGATCGTCCGGCAGCGAGGATTTGCCGCCTTGCGTCTCACAGATCGGAATGCCGGCGCCCTCGGCGAATTTGGCCAGGTCGTCCGAGGCCTGCGAATAGAGGACACCGCCGCCGGCGATCACCAGCGGTTTTTTTGCTCCCTTGAGCGCGGCGACAGCAGCGGCAAGTTCGTGGCGGTCCGGACGCGGCCGGCGCTGGTGCCAGACCCGCTCGGCAAAAAAGCTCTCGGGATAATCATAGGCCTCGGCCTGGACGTCCTGGCACAGCGACAGCGTCACCGGGCCGCATTCGGCCGGATCGGTCAGCACGGCCATGGCACGGCTGAGCGCAGGAATGATCTGCTCCGGCCTTGTGATGCGGTCGAAATAGCGCGACACCGGACGGAAGCAGTCATTGACCGTCGCCGTGCCGTCCGAAAAATCCTCGGCTTGCTGCAGCACCGGATCGGGAATGCGGTTGGCGAAGACGTCGCCGGGCAGAAACAGGACGGGCAACCTGTTTACATGGGCGAGCGCCGCCGCCGTCACCATGTTGAGCGCGCCGGGACCGATCGAAGAGGTCACCGCCATGAAGCGGCGGCGGAAATTGGCCTTGCCGTAAGCGATCGCCGCATGCGCCATCGCCTGTTCATTGTGGGCGCGGAAGGTCGGCAGTTCGTCGCGCACCTGATAGAGCGCCTCGCCGATGCCGGCGACATTGCCGTGACCGAAGATTGCCCAGACGCCGCCGAAGATCGGGACTTTATTGCCGTCGATGTCGGTCATCTGGCGGCTGAGGAAGCGGGTTAGCGCCTGCGCCATCGTCAGGCGGATTGTCTTGCTCATGCTGTTTTCCCTCCGCAGTCCTATACCGCGCCTTTATGCTGCTTTACGGCCACGCGCGGCAAGCCACGCTTCGGTCAACTGTTCGAAGCGCGAGGCCATGTCGGCGACAGCCTCGTCGTCCGACATCTTGCCGGCCAGCCATTGTTCGGCCGCGTGGACGAAGATGGTGCGGCCGACGGCAAAGCCCTTGACGATGGGTGCCTTGGCGGTGGCGGCGAAAGCCGCTTCCAACTCGTCCTGCGGCGCCTCCAGGCCGAGCAGCACGACGCCACGGCACCACGGATCGTGCTTCAGGATGACGGCTTCGATCTTCGCCCACGCGCCGGCCGACGCCTGCGGCTCGAGCTTCCACCAGTCCGGCTTGATGCCGAGCGCATAGAGTTCCTCCAGCGCGCGCGGGATGGTCGTGTCGTTGAGCTTGCCATGCTTGCCGGCAATGATCTCGATGAGAAGTTCTCTGCCTACTTTCCGCGCGCCTTCGAACAGCGCGCGCAGCTTCTGCTGCTGTTCGTCCTTTAAGGCCGCCGGATCGTCGGGATGATAGAAGCACAGGCACTTGATGCAGTGATCGACAGGCCATTCGGTCAGCTGCGAGCCGATGTCCTGCGAGAATTCGAAGCGCAGCGGCCGCGATCCCGGGAGCTCCACCGGCCGGCCAAGCCAGCTGAACGGATGATGCGCGAATTCGAACATCGCCTTGCGGCCATGTTTCTCGTCGATCAGCATGCCGTAGCCGTCGCGTCCGGCGGCGACCTTCGCCGCGGCCTTCACCGCCAGCACCTTGAAGTCATGGATGCGTGCGGGATCGGCACCGGCCTTCGCGGCAACGTCCTCGAGCTGCACGCGGTGGTCGCAAGCGAGCGCCATCAGCGAGGGAATGTCGCGCCGGCGCGTCGTCGCCCAATGGATGTGGTTGATCGCCTCGTCCTTGCGCAAGGCCAGATGCTTGCTGCCGTTCTTGAGGAAGAACTGCAGCTCTTCGAAGGTCGGATATTCCGGCGCGCAGAGCAGCCGCGATACGGCGAAGGCACCACAGGCATTGGCCCAGGTCGCCGCCGTGGCATGGTCTTCGCCGCCCAGCCAGCCGCGCAGGAAGCCGGACATGAAGGCGTCGCCGGCGCCGAGCACATTGTAGATCTCGATCGGAAAGCCCTTGCCGACGACACCGTCTTCGAGGTCGTCGCTGATCGGCCCGTCATAGACGATGCAGCCCATGGCGCCGCGCTTCAAGACGATGGTGGCGGACGACAGCGAGCGGATCGTCTTCAGCGCGCTCAGGCAATCGTCGGCGCCCGACGCGATCATGATCTCTTCCTCGGTACCGACGATCAGGTCGCAATCGGGCAGCACCGTCTTCAGCTGGGCCGAGACCCGGTCCGATTTCACATAGCGCTCGAACCCTTCGGCATGGCCGGCGAGACCCCATAAATTGGGCCGATAGTCGATGTCGAACACCACCTTGCCGCCCTTGGCCTTCATGATGCGGATCGCCTTGCGCTGCGCGGCATCGCTGTTGGGGCGGGAAAAATGCGTGCCGGTGACGACGATTGACCGCGCCGAGGCGATGAAGGCCTCGTTGATGTCTTCCGGCGCCAGCGCCATGTCGGCGCAGTCCGAGCGGTAGAAGATCATCGGCGAGACGCCTTCGTCCTCTACCGACAGCAGCACCAAAGCGGTCAGCCGCTCCTTGTCGGTCTTTAGCCCGTCGACATTGACGCCTTCACGCGTCAGCTGCTCGCGGATAAAGCGGCCCATCTGCTCGTCACCGACGCGGGTGAGCAGCGCCGAGCGCAGGCCGAGCCTCGCCGTGCCGACCGAAATGTTGGCCGGGCAGCCGCCGACCGACTTGGCGAAGGAGGTGATGTCCTCCAGCCGCGAGCCGATCTGCTGGCCATAAAGGTCAACGGAAGCGCGACCGATGGTGATGACGTCGAGCGGCGCCTGTTTCGCGTCCACGGCTTCGCTCATTGGAACCTCCCGTCGGCCTTGTTGTTTTTGGGTACACGCGCGAGCGGCAGCGTGGCGCCGGGAATATGAAATAATAATTCCAATCCATAGTCAATATGGAATGAGCATTCCTTTGATGGAAAGTGTCTTTTCTGGCGGCGGATCAGGCCTTGCGCTTGCGGCTCGTGTCCCGTCGCTTCTCACCGACGCCGACGGTCAGCGCCATGGCCAGCGCCATCGTTGCCGACAGCGAGCGGAAGCCGGCGAAATCCGCCTCGGCAACCTCGAACCAGACCTTGGCGAACTGGGCGAGCGGCGAAAACGAGCTGTCGGTGATGGCGACGATCGGCACGCCCTGCTCCGAAATGCCGCGCGCCTCCTCGATGGTGGCGGGCGCGTAGGGCGAAAACGAGATGGCGATGACGGCATCCGCTGGCGTGGCGAAGCCGATCATCTCGGCATTCAGCCCGGCCGCCGATTCGATCAACTGGTTTCGGATCTTGAGCTTGCCCAGTGCATAGGCGATGTAGGACGCCACCGGATAGGAGCGGCGCTTGGCCAGCACATAGATAGTCTCTGCCTTCGCCAGCAGGGTGATCGCGTCTTCCAGATGCGCTTCGTCCAGCGTGCGCGAAATGTCGTTGAGCGAGGTGCTGGCGGCAGCGACGAAGCCGTCGAAGATCGCCCGGTGGCCTGCGCCGCCCTCGGCCTTGGCGCGCAGCGCCTGCAATCTTTCGTCATAGGATGAGTTGCGCTCGCGTAGCCGCTCGCGAAACACCTGCTGCAGGCTGGTGAATCCGTCGAAGCCAAGCTGCTGGGCAAAGCGGATCAAGGTCGACGGCTGCACGCCGGCCGAAGCGGCGATGCTGGCGGCGGTGCCGAAGGCGATGTCGTCGGGATTGTCGAGCGCATAGGCGGCGATCTGGGCAATGCGCTTCGGCAGGCTTTCGCGCCGATCGAGGATCGTTGCGCGCAGCGTCTCGAAGTCGCGAGGTACCCGTTCGTCCATCGTCGGTCTGCTCAGGTTCATTTGCCGGCACCCTCTCTGCCTCATCATACCGAGCCTGCGCAAGAACGCCATAAAAAATGAGGCAGACATTCCATTCCAGGAAGAAATGGACTAATTCATCCACCTGATGCTTCAGGCAGTGGAGAAACGGAAAATGGTCGGCGTCGGTCTCATCGGCACGGGTTTCATGGGCAAGTGTCACGCCATCGCATGGAGTGCCGTTGGCGCTGTCTTCCCCGACGTGGCCAAGCCACGGCTTGTGCATCTCGGCGAGGTCACTGAGGATCTCGCCCAACGCAAGGCAGGCGAGTTCGGCTTCACCAAGGCGTCCGGCGACTGGCGCGCCGTCGTCAACGATCCGGATGTCGATATCGTCTCGCTGACCACGCCCAACCAGTTCCATCCGGAAATGGCCATCGCCGTCCTCGAGGCCGGCAAGCATCTGTGGTGCGAAAAGCCGATGGCGCCGAGCTTTACTGAGGCCGAGGCGATGGCAGCCGCCGCGAAAAAGTCCGGCAAGGTCGCAGCCCTTGGCTACAACTACATCCAGAGCCCGGCCATCCGCCATATCGGCGCGCTGCTCGACGAGAAGATCATCGGCGAGGTCAACCATCTGCGCATCGAGATGGACGAGGACTTCATGGCCGATCCCGAAGCGCTGTTCTTCTGGAAGCACGAGGCTGCTTCCGGCTATGGCGCGCTCGACGATTTCGCCGTGCATCCGCTGTCGCTGGTTTCCGCCCTGTTCGGCCGCGTCGCCAGCGTCATCTGCGACATGGCCAAACCCTATGCCGACCGCAAGGTGGCCAGCGGCGGCCGTCGCGCGGTGGAGACCTACGACATCGCCAGCGTGCTGATGCACCTGGAAAACGGCATTGCCGGCACGCTGCTGGTCAATCGTTCCGCCTGGGGCCGCAAGGGCCGCATTGCCATCCAGATTTTCGGCTCGAAGGGCTCGATCCTGTTCGACCAGGAGCGGATGAACGAAATCCAGCTCTATGTCACATCAGATCGCCCGACCGAGCAGGGCTACCGCACCATCCTGGTGGCGCCGCATCACAGGCCCTACGACGCTTTCCTGCCGGCACCCGGCCATGGCCTCGGCTTCAACGACCTCAAGATCATCGAGTGCCACGAATTGCTGACGCGGCTTGCCGGCAAGCCGGCGCGGCTCATCGAGTTTGCCGAAGGGCTGGAGATCGAACGCACCGTGCATGCGATGGCGCGCTCATTCGAGGAGAAGCGCTGGGTCGATGTGCGGTAGTCTTCTCTCCTCGCATCCGCTTCCGATATCGCGCTTCGCGATGGCCGCTTTAGCTGGCGGTCGAGGCGTTCGTCTCCCAGCCGTTGACCCAGACCTGCCGCAAGCGGTCGCCTTCGCCCTTGAAGCGCAGCCCCGTCGCCTGGCAATCCTCGATCCGGTCGCTGCGGAAATTGCGGATCGCCTGGCGCAGCTCGCACCAGGCGACGATGTTGGCGGTTTCGGCGTAGTAGATCAGGGCGATCGGCCGGACGAGGCGCTCGGAGGCGCGGCCCATTTCGTCGCGATAGGAGAGGTCGAGCTTCTCCTCGTCGCGGATGGCGCGGCGCACCAGCGCCAGGTCGATCGCACCGGTCGAAGGCGCGGCGAACCCCCACGCATGCAACGCATTGGCGTCGAACGCCTGTCGCAAGGGCGGCGGCACCGCGCCGGCGATCTTGGCACTGACGCGCTTGGCCGCCTGCTTGAGCTCGCTGTCTCCCGTGCGCTCCAGCAGCGCGAGAGACAGGACGATCGCCTCCATCTCCTCGATCGAAAACATCAGCGGTGGCAGGTCGAAGCCGGGACGCAGGATGTAGCCGATGCCGCGCCCGCCTTCGATCGGCACGCGCATCGCCTGCAGTGCTGCGATGTCGCGATAGATCGAGCGCACCGTCACTTCCAGCCGCTCGGCAATCGTTGCCGCCGTCACCGGCTGCCGCGCCAGCCGCACGATCTGGATGATCTCGAACAGGCGTGACGCCTTGCGCATTTTTCCCCGGGGTTCCAATCGCAACTGACACACCATCGTCAGTTGGGCTGACCTATAGGAGCGCCTATCGAGTTGAGAATCAACACATTCCGCTGCGGCCTGGCCGAGCGAGGGCGACAGGCAACTGACATGGACTACGCGGAAAATCTCTGGCTCTTCTGTCTCCTCCTCTTCGGCATCATCATCGTGCCCGGCATGGATATGCTTTTCGTGCTTGCCAATGCGCTGACCGGTGGCGGCAACAGGGGACTTGCCGCGACCGGCGGCATCATGGTCGGCGGGATGGTGCATACGCTGAACGGCGCGCTCGGCGTCGGCCTGCTGATGCATTTCGTGCCGATCCTCTACAATCCGCTGCTGATCGTCGGCGCCGCCTACATGGCCTTTATCGGGCTGACGCTGATGCGCAGTTCGATCAAGGTCGGCCATGATGGACCTGCCGGCAGCCGCTCCGCATGGAAGGCGTTTCGCCAGGGGCTGGTGATCTGCCTGATCAATCCAAAAGCCTATCTCTTCGTCTTCGCGGTCTATCCGCAATTTCTGAAGCCGGACTACGGTCCGATCTGGATCCAGGCTTCCATCATGGGATCGATGACCATCGCCATGCAGTTTGCCGTCTACGGCGGACTTGCCATGTCAGCCGGCCGCAGCCGAAATCTGCTGGTCGCCAATCCCCGAGCGACCGCATTTGCCGGCCGGGCGGCGGGGCTGCTTCTGGTTGCGGTTTCCGTGCTCACTGCGTGGGAGGGGCTAAGGGCGGCGTGATCCTTGCACGCGCCGCCCTTTCCATGCCGCCATCCGTATCAGGCTGCTCCCTGGCGGCTCTCGATCATGGCGCGGCGCGCTGAGCGGCGCCACTCGACGGCGCCGGCAAGGCCGTGCAACACCGTCTCGGTGGTCGCCCAGTCGATGCAGCCATCGGTGATGCTCTGGCCATAGACGAGCGGCTTGCCGGGTACCACGTCCTGCCGGCCAGCGACGAGGTTGCTCTCGATCATGACACCGATGATGCGCTCGTCGCCCACCGCGACCTGGCCGGCGACATCGGCCGCTACCTTGGGCTGGTTCTCGGGCTTCTTGGCTGAATTGGCGTGGCTGACATCGATCATCAAACGGGGCGCGACACCGATGCGGGCAAGCTCCGCCGAGGCCGCCTCGACGCTCGCCGCGTCATAGTTCGGCTGAACGCC
The DNA here is from genome assembly GCF_001425625.1 of Mesorhizobium sp. Root102. GTDB lineage: Bacteria > Pseudomonadota > Alphaproteobacteria > Rhizobiales > Rhizobiaceae > Mesorhizobium. The sequence continues at coordinate 41,763 of NZ_LMCP01000023.1, forward strand.
GCCGCGCAGGATGACGTGGCAGTCCTCATTGCCGGTGGTCGTCGCGATGCCGCTGCGTCCGCCCTTGGTCACCGCCATGAAATGATGCGGCTGGGCGGCGGATTTTACCGCCTCGGCGGCGATCCGCAGATTGCCGTCGGTGCCGTTCTTGAAGCCGACCGGGCAGGACAGGCCGGAAGCAAGCTCGCGGTGGATCTGGCTCTCGGTCGTGCGCGCGCCGATCGCGCCCCAGGCGACGAGGTCGGCAATGTATTGCGGCGTGGTCATGTCGAGGAATTCGGTCGCTGCCGGCAGGCCGAGATTGTTGACGGCGGAGAGCACGTTGCGCGCCATCCTCAGTCCCTTGTCGATGTTGAAGCTGCCGTCGAGGTCGGGATCGTTGATCAGGCCTTTCCAGCCGACCGTCGTGCGCGGCTTTTCGAAATAGACCCGCATCACGATCTCGAGTCGGTCCGACAGGCTCTCGCGCAGCGCTGCCAGACGGCTGGCATAGTCCACGGCGGCGACCGGATCGTGGATCGAACAGGGGCCGACGATGACGAGCAGCCGATCGTCGGTGCCGTTCAAAATGGCGTGGATCGCGTTGCGCGACGCGGTGACGGTGCGCGTCGCCGTCAGCGTGCGCGGTATCTCCCGCATCACCTGGTCCGGCGTACTCAATTCCCTGATTTCCTTGACCCGAAGATCATCTGTGGTGGTCAACACGGCTTTCTGCTCCTGTTTGGGAAACCTGCCGGCTGAAAACAAAAAAGCCGCCAGGTATGGCGGCTGTTCGGATCTTGTTGCTGCAATCTTCAGATCGAGCGCAATCCTCCCGCCGCCAGCGAGCTCCTAAAGTACCAATACGTGGCGGTCAGGTTGATCATGTGGGTCATATAGTCGATGCGAAGGCGTTTGTCACGTGCCCTGATGGGGCGACGCAACTAATGCTACTCGGGTGACGACCCCGCAATGCTCTGGTCGTAGTCGACCAGCGACCCGGTCATGACGCCCGACTGCGGGCTGACCATGTAGCTGATCAGCCGCGCAAGCTGGTCCGGCTTGACCAACTGCCCCATCGGCTGCGCGGCTTCGGCCTTTGCCAGCCAGTCGTCGGGTGCATCGTGCCATTTCTTCTGCACGATGTCCTCGCCCTCGGTGTCCATCCAGCCGGGTAGCACCGCGTTGCAGCGGATGCGGTTGTAGCGATAGGCATTGGCGACGTTCTTGGTCAGCGTCATCAGCGCCCCCTTGCTGGTCGAATAGGGGGTCAGGAACGACTGGCCGGTATGCGCCGACATCGACAACACGTTGACGATGGAGCCGGGCGCCTTCTTCTCCAGCAGATGCGCCACCACGCCCTGCATCAGGAAGAACGGCCCGCGCACATTGGTGTCGAAAATCGTATCGAAAAGCTCTTCGCTCGTCTCGACCAATGAACCGCGCGCCGACGTGGCGGCGGCATTGACCAGGGCGTTGATGGCGCCGAAATGCGAGATCGCGGTGGCGACCGCACGCTTGCAGTCGGCAACATTAGAGACGTCGGCGCTGATGAAGATCGCGTCGACCCCCGATTTCTTGAAATGGGCGACAGCCCTGTCGCCCTTCTCCTGCGACCGGCCGATGAGCGCCAGCACCCGGCAGCCTTCGTCGGCCAGCGCCTCGGCAACAGCAAAGCCGATGCCTTGCGCGCCGCCGGTGACGATGGCGCGTGTTTTTGAATTGCGATCGGCAGTTCCGCTCATCGCTCTGCTCCTGTGGGTTCTTCCTAAGGGTTCTTACTTGTCGAGACGAACGGTCTTGCCTGTCGTCGCCGACTTCAGCGCCGCATCCGCCAGCTTCAGCGCCACCAGCCCGTCCGTGCCGCTCGGCGCCGCCTTCTTGCCTGACGTCGCCGCGGTGATGAAGGCAGCGATCTCGTTGGCATAGGCGTCGAGATAGCGGGTCATGAAGAAGTCGTGCAGCGGCGGGCGGGTGTAGCCCTTCTCGTTCGCAAGTTCGATCGACACCGGCCGCTGGTTCTCGGCAGCAATCATGCCTTTCGAGCCATGCACCTCGATGCGCTGGTCGTAGCCATAGGTGGCGCGGCGCGAGTTGGAGATGACGGCTTGCTTGCCGGAAGCGGTTTCGAGGATAACGCTGACGCTGTCGAAATCGCCGGCCGCACCGATCTTCTTGTCGACCAGCACCGAGGCATGGGCGCTGACCGCCACCGGCTCCTCGCCGAGCAGGAAGCGCGCCATGTCGAAATCATGGATGGTCATGTCGCGAAAAATGCCGCCCGAGCGCTTGATGTAGTCGATCGGCGGCGCACCCGGGTCACGCGAGGTGATGGTGACCATCTCGACGGTGCCGATGGCGCCGTCGTCGATCGCCTTGCGCACGGCGGCGAAATGCGGGTCGAAGCGGCGGTTGAAGCCGACCATCAGCGTCGCCTTGGTTTTCTCGACCACGGCCAGGCACTTCTCGACGCGCTTGACGTTGAGGTCGATCGGCTTCTCGCAGAAGATCGCCTTGCCGGCCTTGGCGAAACGCTCGATCAAATCGGCATGGGTGTCGGTCGGCGTGCAGATGACGACGGCGTCGATATCCCTCGATTTTTCGATGGCGTCGATCGTGCGCACTTCGGCGCCATAGGCCGATGCCAGTTCCTTTGCCGCCTTCTCGAACGCATCTGCGACGGCAACCAGTTTGGCCTGCGGGTTGGAGCCGACGGCGCGGGCGTGGACCTTGCCGATGCGGCCGGCACCGAGGAGGGCGAAACGGAGAGTCATGGAATGTCCTTTGAGTGGTTCGAAGCGGGGCGCCGGTCATCGGCGCGGGTGATTTGCGGTCAAGACAAGATCGACAGGGAGGCGGTGACCACCGCCTCCGCGCCCGGCCTCAAGCCGCGAGTTCGGCCTCGCCAGTCTTGGCGCCGGTGATGTAGGAGACGATATCGTTTCCGTCGGTGTCCTGCTTGCGCAGGTTGGCGACGATGCGGCCGCGCCGGAACACGACGATGCGGTCGCAGAGGTCGAACACCTGGCGCATGTTGTGGCTGATCAGGATCAGCGGGTCGCCATTGTCCTTCAGCGTACGGATGATGTTTTCGACCTGCGCTGTCTCCTGCACGCCAAGGGCCGCCGTCGGCTCGTCCATGATGATCAGCTTGGAGGCGAAGGTCGCGGTCCGGGCGATCGCCACGCACTGGCGCTGGCCGCCAGACATGTGGCGGATGGTGTTGGACAGATTGGGGATTTTTACCGCCGTGCGGATCAGCGCCGCTTCGGTCGCCTTGCGCATATACTTGCGGTCGAGGATCGAGAATGGCCCGAGGTTGAACAGCACCTTTTCGCGGCCGAGGAACAGGTTGGACGGCACGTCGAGATCGTCTGCCAGCGCGAGGTTCTGGAACACGGTCTCGATGCCCGCCGTGCGGGCCTCGATCGGGCCGGTGAAATTCACTTCCTTGCCGTCGAACCAGATATGGCCGCTGGTGCGCTGCTCGACGGCGGTGATCTGGCGCACGAAGGTCGATTTGCCGGCGCCGTTGTCGCCCATGATGGCGACATGCTCGCCCTTGCGCAGTTCGAAGTTGGCGCCTTCCAGCGCATGCACGCCGCCATAGCGCTTGGTCAGGTTTTCGGTCTTCAGGACGATGTCTGACATGGTCAAGCCCTCATTGCCCGCAGGCGTTGGCGCCACTGGTCGAGAACGACCGCACCGACGATGATCACGCCCTTGACCATCTCCTGGTAGTAGGCGTCGAGGCGCAGGAAGGTGAAGCCGGAGATGATGACGCCGAAGATAAGCGAGCCGATCACTGTGCCGATGATCGAGCCGCGGCCGCCCGACAAGGAGACGCCGCCGATCACCGCCATGGCGATCGCGTCGAGTTCGTACATCACGCCCATACCGGACTGCGCGGTCAGGTTCTTGGAGCTCAGCACCACGGCGGCGAGTGCTGCAAGCACGCCCGCGATGACGTAGACGAGGATCTTGTGGTTGGCGATCTTGATGCCGGACATGCGCGCGGCGTCCTCGTTGGAGCCGATCGCGTAACAATGCTTGCCGTACCTGGTGTAGGTCATGATCAGCTGGAACAGCACGGCCAGCGACAGGAAGATGATGACGGGCATCAGGCCCTTGCCGATGGCCGCGAAACCCTCGGTGGGAAACGAGATAGGCTGACCCTTGGACCACCATTTGGCGATGCCGCGCGCGGTGACCATCATGCCCAGCGTGGCGATGAACGGCGGAATGCGCGTGTAGGCAATCAACGCACCGTTGACCAGGCCGGCAAACAGGCCGCAGCCGATCGCGACCAGCACGGGCACAATGACAGGCAGGTCGGTCCAGCCCTGGGCAAGGAACATAGCCTTCGGGTTGGGGTTGCCGTTGACCGTCGCCACTTGGGCGAAGCTCATGGCGATCATCGCGGTCGCGCCGACGATCGAGCCCGAGGACAGGTCGATGCCGCCGGTGATGATCACTTGCGTCACGCCGATGGCGATGATGCCGACGATCGACACCTGCAGGATGATGATCTGCAGGCGTGCCTCGTTGAAGATCGCGCTGACGTCGCTGCGGGTGTTGAACAGGAAACTGTCGCCGAGAAAGATGCGGCCGATCAATTCGAAGACGACAACAAGAATGACGAGCGCCAGGAAGACGTTGATTTCGGCAGGCCATGCGCGCTTCTTCGCGTCATAGCCGGCCCCGCCGACGCCATGAGATGTCTGTGCCACGTATTCTGTCCTCCGTCAGCCGCAGTCGCCCCTTGCTGCCTTGCCGGCGCCGAGGGAAAGAGGAGCGGCGCTGTGGGCGCCGCTCCGTAGTCCGCCGCTCAGTTCTTCTTCAGGAACTTGTCGATGTTCGCCGGCGTCACCAGCTGGAAGGGGACGTAGACCTTGTGCTCGACCTTCTCGCCCTTGGAGAGCTTGAGCGCCGCGTCCAGTGCACCCGCGCCCTGGCCGGCCGCGTCCTGGAACACGGTTGCGTCGAGGTCGCCCGCCTGCATGGCGGCAAGCGCGTCCTGCGTGGCGTCGACGCCGCCGACCACGACCGTCTTCATGTCGATGTTGGCGGCCTTCATCGCCTGGATGGCGCCGATGGCGCTTTCGTCATTGTTGGCGATCACACCATCGAACGGCTTGCCGGTCGACAGCCAGTTGGTCATCAGGTTCTGCGCTTCGTCGCGGTTCCAGTTCGACGTCTGCTTGTCGATGATCTTGATGAAGCTGCAATCCGGCGTGGCGATCACGTCGTCGATGTCCTTGGTGCGCTGCACGGCGGCCTGGTTGGAGAGCTCGCCCATGATCACATAGACATTGGCCTCCTTCTTGCCGGCTTCCTTGAACAGGCGGCAGACTTCCTTGGTCTCGAGCGTGCCGGAATCGGCCTCGTTCGAGGCAACGAATGCCTGATTGTCCGGCAGCGTGTCGACATTGACCGGCTCGCGGTTCACGTAGACCAGCGGGATCTTGGCCGCGGCAGCTGCGTCCGACATCGCCTGCGTGGCCGAAGTGTCGACCGGGTTGACAATGATGGCGTCGACGCCCGAAGCGGCGAAGTTCTTGATCTGGTCGAGCTGCTTGGCGACGTCGTTCTGCGCGTCCTCGACCTGCAGTTCCACGCCGCTCATGCCCTTGGCCTGCTCGATCATGCCGTTGCGCAGCACGGTCAGGAAGTTGTCGTCGAATTTGGCCATCGACACGCCGATCTTGGCGGCCATGGCGGATGAACTCATCAGCGCCGCGAAAGCGAGGCCCAAAATCAGTTTCTTCATTGTGTTTCTCCTCCACATTTTGGTGTCCGGTTTCACCGATTTATCCGGAATCCCCGATCTCCCCGGGGAATCTCTCCCTAATATCGTCTCGTTCCGGGGACGCCTTGCCGTTTGCTGGAACGCCAAGCTATCCGTTTGAAAAAGAAGCTCCGGAACGAAAGAACCAAAATACACAGTTGGTGAAATATTTATTCCATTTTGCGGTGAGACGTCAAGGGAGATTCCAAGACCCGATGCGCGATTTCCGGATGACGGGCGCTTGCCGCCGGTCGCCGGCGATCAGCCCATGCTTGGCAGCATCGTCACTGGCACTGCGGCCGAACCGAAGCTCGAGAGCCTAGATATTTTCGGGCAGATAAATGTCGAACGGCAGGAAGGTCTGGCCAGGCGCGTTCGCAGCACCCGTCTCGATGGCGTGCGCCATCAGGTCAACCAGTTCGCGGCACAGGGCGGCCAGCGGCGTGGAGATCACCATCGTCAGGATGCCATCGGCCAGGGCGGAACGCGATGTCGCGTTGATCTCGTTGCAGATGACCGCGGGCATCTCGGCCGGCTTTGCCTGCCTGAGCGCCGCGACAGCGCCTTCCATGCCGCCGCCGGCGACATAGCAGCCAACCAGATCAGGGTGGCGGCCAAGGAGATCGAGCAGCGTGTCCTGGGTAATCTGGTTGGCCTCCAGATTGACCGATGTCTCGAGCAAGGTGAATTCCGGCGCCTGCTCGCGAAAGAAAGAGCGAAAGCCGATCTCGCGCAGTTCGTGGCCGTGAAAGCGATGGCTTCCGACGAAAAGCGCGACCTTGCCCGGCCGCTTCGCCGCCTTCGAGATCATCCAGGCCGCGCTGCGGCCGACCTTGCGGTTGTCGAGGCCGACATAACCTTCGCGAATGCCGGCGGCGAAGTCGGACAGCAGGGAAAACACCGGCAACCCTTTCGTCTTCATCTCCTCGACGGCGACCGTCAATGTCGGATGATCCGGCCCGACTAGGGCGACGGCCCTGCATTTGGCCGCCAGCCTGCGCGCGCGCTCGACAATCTCGTCGGGGGCTAGCGAATCGGCAAAGTCGATTGTGGCAACGCCGCGGAAACGCGACGATCGCGACACGGCAAGTTCAAGCTCGCGAGCGAGCTCGCTGTAGAAGACATAATTGCCCTTGAGCAGCAGGAAGCCGAGCCGGTACTCGGGCAATTCATGGCGCATCCGCTGCTTGATCAGGCCGGCCGCGTGATAGCCGATCTCGGTCGCCGCCTCGTAGACGCGGCGCGCCGTTTCCTCGCGGACCGGCAGGCGGCTGTTGAGCACGCGGTCAACCGTGGCGACGCTGACACCGGAGATGCGCGCCAGGTCTGATATGGTCGGCCGTTTCGCCATGCTTGCCTCATTGGATCGCCTGAGGTTTCCTACATCATTATGATAGGAAATGATAGAAACCATCTTTGTGATGTTGAGTCTATCATCGGTCGGCGTTATTTTGAGGCTCGAAGTGAAGGGATTCCAGCATTCGCTCCGGCGAGTGCCTTGCCGTGGGAGGCAACCATGAATGCTGCGCCATCCCGGCGTGACTACAGCCTGATCGGCCGCGACGCCAAGCTCGCCGTCGAGACGGGCCTGTCGGCGGCCGAATGGTACCACACCGAGATTCCGCGCAAGCAGATGAAGGCGCTGATGCAGCGCTCCGACGGGCCGGCGATCCGCGATACCATCATCTGGTTCGCCGCACTGATCGTCAGCGGTGCCGGCGGTGCCTGGTTCTGGGGTAGCTGGTGGTGCGTGCCGTTCTTCTTCGTCTATGGCGTGCTCTACGGCTCGTCGACGGATTCACGCTGGCACGAATGCGGCCATGGCACCGCCTTCCGCACGCAGTGGATGAATGATGTGGTCTATCAGATCGCCTGCTTCATGATCATGCGCAATCCGGTGACCTGGCGCTGGAGCCACGCCCGCCACCATACCGACACCATCATCGTTGGCCGCGACCCGGAAATCTCGGTCATGCGGCCGCCGGACCTGGTTCGAGCCATCCTCGGCTTCGTCGGCCTGCTCGACGCCTGGCATGCGATGAGCGACATGCTGCGCAACGCCGCCGGCAACATCAGCGCGGCGGAAAAAACCTTCATTCCCGAGCAGGAACAGCCCAAGTCGATCCGCATCGCCCGCATCTGGACGGCGATCTACGCCGCCACCATCGCGCTGGCGTTCTACACCGGGTCGTTCCTGCCCTTGATGCTGGTCGGCCTGCCCAGGCTCTATGGCGCCTGGCATCACGTCATGGTCGGGTTGCTGCAGCATGGCGGCCTGGCTGACAACGTCACCGACCACCGGCTCAACAGCCGCACCGTCTACATGAACCCGATCAGCCGCTTCATCTACTGGAACATGAACTACCATGTCGAGCATCACATGTTCCCGATGGTGCCCTATCATGCGCTGCCGAAGCTGCACGAACTGATCAAGCACGATCTGCCGGCGCCGACACCGTCGATCCTGGCCGGCTACCGCGAAATGATCCCGGCCTTCCTGCGCCAACTGCGCAACGAGGACTATTTCCTCAAGCGCGAGCTGCCACTGACCGCCAGGCCATACCGCGAAGAATTCCACGATAATGCCGCCGCTGCCGCGGCGGAATGATCGTGTGATTATCCGATTTCCAGGGGAGGACTTAATGAGCGACTGGGTCGAGGCCTGTGCCGCCGGCGACATCGACGAGGAGGATGTGATGCGCTTCGACCATGGCGGCCGCACCTTCGCCATCTATCGCAGCCCGGACGATGAGTTCTTCGCCACCGACGGCCTGTGCACGCATGAAAAGGTGCACCTGGCCGACGGGCTGGTGATGGATGACATCATCGAATGCCCCAAGCACAATGGCCGCTTCAACTACAAGACGGGTGCCGCCCGCGGCGCGCCGGTCTGCGTCAATCTGAAAACCTACCCGGTCAAGGTCGACGCCGGCAAAGTCCTGATCCAGATCGGATGACTGATATGGCGCGGGGAATGGTCATCATCGGCGCCGGCGAATGCGGTGGGCGCGCAGCGTTGGCACTGCGCGAGCTGGGCTATGACGGGGCGGTGACGCTGGTCGGCGATGAGCCGCATCTGCCCTACGAGCGCCCGCCGCTGTCCAAGGACGCGATGGTCAGCGAAGCGCCTGAAATCAAGGCGATCGCCAGCGACGCAATTCTGGCCGAGAAATCGATCCGGCATATCCATTCCGTTCAGGCCGTGGCGATCGATCGCGCGGCGCATGCGGTGCGCCTGTCGGACGGTTCGGTCCTGCCTTATGACAAGCTCCTGCTGGCAACCGGTTCGACGCCGCGCAAGCTACCGATGCCGGGGCTGGGTCCGCGCTGCGTCTATCTCAGAACCTTCACTGACGCGCTCGCCATTCGCGCGCATCTCACCGCCGGCAACCGTATCGCCGTTATCGGCGGCGGCTTCATCGGCCTCGAACTTGCTGCCGCCGCCCGCAAACTGGGCGCCGCGGTCACCGTCATCGAGGCGCAGCCGCGCATCCTGATGCGCGGTGTTCCGGCCGAGATCGCCGAGATCATCCATGAGGCGCATGTCGCCGAAGGCGTGAAGATCCTGTGCGGCGACGGCATCGCGTCCATCGCCGACGATGGCAAAGAGGTGCGGGTGACGCTTGCCGGCGGACAGGAGATATCAGCCGATCTCGCCGTCGTCGGCATTGGCGCCGTGCCGGTGACCGGGCTTGCGGCCGAAGCGGGGCTGACGATCGACAACGGCATCGCTGTCGATGCCGAACTGCGCAGCAGCGATCCCGACATCTTTGCCGCCGGCGATTGCTGCTCGTTTCCGCTCGCCGTCTATGGTGGCCGCCGCGTGCGGCTGGAAGCCTGGCGCAACGCCCAGGAGCAGGGCGCGCTGGCGGCGAGGAACATGCTGGGCGCCGGCGAGGCTCACGCGGCGGTGCCCTGGTTCTGGTCGGATCAATATGGTCTATCCCTGCAGATTGCCGGGCTTTCCGACGAAGGCCGCAGCATCGTGCGCCGCGACCTCGACGACGGCGCCTTCATTCTCTTTCACCTGGCCGAGGACGGCAGGCTGGTGGCGGCCAGCGGCATCGGCCCCGGCAACGCGGTCGCCCGCGATATCAGGCTGGCCGAAATGCTGATCGGCAAGTGGGCCAAGCCGGCGCCGGAGGCACTGGGTTCGCAGGCCGTCAAGCTGAAGTCGTTGCTGGCGGCCTGAGCTTGCGAAGGCGGCGACAGCTGGGAACAGAGAGCCGAAGCCCCTAAAACAGCGCCTTCAGCTCCGGCAGCTTGTCGTTGACCAGCCAGCCATAGTAATTCTCCTCGGGCAGCTTTTCCGGCTCGCCGGTAGCGCGGCGCCTGTCGTTCTCCGCCTTTAGCGCATCGGCGCGCTGCTCCGGATTGCCGACATTGTAGAGCGTGGCGGTCAGCCCCGGATTGCCCGAAATGTCGAAGCCGGCAATGCGCTTGTAGGCGTCGATCGATTTCCTGATCGTTGCCGCCACGTAAGGCAGCGTCAGGTCGGGATCCATGATGGTCTTGTAGACCGAATTGGGATCGGCGACGTCAAGCTTCGGCAGGCCCGAAACCTTGTGCACGAGATCGCTCATCTGCAAGGCCGTCAGCGGGTTGAGCTGGCCGAGGCCGAAGGTCTGGCCGGCATAATATGGCTGGAAGAAGGTGGCGCCGAAGCGGTCGTCGGGAAAGCTTGTCCCGCCGACGGACTTGCCGCGAAACGAATGGTTCCACACCTGCTCGCGGCATTCCCATAGATCATAGCTGTCCGACATTGCGGCGCATTTCTTGAATTCCGGCCGCTGCACGAAATCCGTGATGTCCTCGCCGTCATAGGCGAAGGACAGCTTGCTGGAGAGGTAGGAGATCGCCTTGACGTAGTAGGTCTGCAGCCGGTCATAAGCGTCGACATTGTAGGTATGCTCGCCGACGATGGCGCCGACTATGTGCATCGGATCGATGCCGTAGGTGGCTGCTGCCTTCTTAATCTTGCCGCGCAGATCGGCGTCGTTCTGCAGCAGGGCGTAAACCTTGCGGTACTTTGCCTGGAAGGTGGTGTTGGTGGCCTGGGTGCGCCGGCTGGAGGCGCCGGGAATGTCAGGCTGCTCCGCATTGCGGTTTCCCGGCGGCACCAATGTTGCCGCCTCAGTCGCGAACAGCGTCGCCGCCAGCGTCAAGCCGAGAATGATCAAGATCAGTTTTTTCATGCGCCGCCGCCCAAGCAATTCCAGGAAAGTGTGAAACGGTTTTCCGTCCGGAATTGCGTCAAACCAAGAGATCGAGAATTGTCGCGCAAACTAGGTAAAGCTCTTGGTCGAGTCGAGAGCACCCCTTCACCCGGCACTACGAAAGGTGGCCAGATGGTACCATCTGGCCACACATGATTTTGTTTGCCGGAAAATGTGCCTGAGCCGGCGCCGGAACAACCCGGCGCCGTCGTTTAAAGGATGAATCGCGACAAATCCGTGTTTCGCGACAGGTCGCCGACATGCTTTTCCACATAGGCGGCGTCGATGGTGACGCTCGTTCCGTTGCGGTCGGGCGCGTCGTAGGAGATTTCGTCCAGCACCCGCTCCATCACCGTCTGCAGCCGCCTTGCGCCGATGTTCTCGACGCTGGCGTTGAGGTCGACAGCGATGCCGGCCAGCGAATCGATGGCATCGTCGGTGAAGGTCAGGTCGACGCCCTCGGTCTTCATCAGGGCGATATATTGCTTGATCAGGCTGGCTTCGGTCTCGGTCAGGATGCGGACGAAATCGTCCTTCTCCAGCGCCCGCAGCTCGACGCGGATCGGCAGGCGGCCCTGCAATTCCGGCAGCAGGTCGGACGGCTTCGAGACATGGAACGCGCCGGAGGCTATGAAGAGTATGTGGTCGGTCTTCAACGGTCCGTATTTGGTGGCCACCGTCGTGCCTTCGATCAGCGGCAGCAGGTCGCGCTGCACGCCTTCGCGAGAAACGCCGGCGCCCATGCCGCCTTCACGCGACGCGATCTTGTCGATCTCATCGAGGAAGACGATGCCGTCGTTCTCCGTCGCATCGAGCGCCCGGCGCACCACTTCGTCCTGGTCGAGCAGCTTGTCGGACTCGTCATTGACCAGCAGGTCGTAGGATTCCTTCACCGTCGTCTTGCGCGTCTTGGTCTTCTTGCCGCCCATCGCCTTCGACAGCATGTCGTTGATGTTCAGCACGCCGATATTGGCACCCGGCATGCCGGGGATTTCGAAGCCGGGCATGCCGCCATTGCCGGTGTCGGCGACCTCGACCTCGATCTCCTTGTCGTCGAGCTCGCCGTCGCGCAATTTCTTGCGGAAGCTATCGCGGGTGGCCGGGCTCGCCGTCTTGCCGACAAGCGCTTCCAGCACGCGTTCCTCGGCGTTGACGTGGGCGCGCGCCTTGACGTCCTCGCGCATCTTCTCGCGCACCAGCCCGATGGCGATCTCGACCAGGTCGCGAATAATCTGCTCGACATCGCGGCCGACATAGCCGACTTCGGTGAACTTGGTCGCCTCGACCTTGACGAAAGGCGCGCCGGCAAGACGCGCCAGGCGACGCGAGATCTCGGTCTTGCCGACGCCGGTCGGCCCGATCATCAGGATGTTCTTCGGCATCACCTCATCGCGCATCTGGCCTTCCAACTGCTGGCGGCGCCAGCGGTTGCGCAAGGCAATAGCCACGGCGCGCTTGGCGTCCTTCTGGCCAATGATGAAGCGGTCGAGTTCCGAAACGATTTCGCGGGGAGAAAATGTGCTCATATCACTAAATTCCACTTTGCCACTGCTTGATGGCCTCGAACGGATGCAGCAGCATGATCACGTTGAGTGTCAGATTGTCCCGGATGAGATAGCCGGTACCGAGTTCGAAGAGGATGGCGAGGCTGACGATCACCCATATAGGTAGCCTTCGCGCCATCACAAATCCCAGCACCATGGCCAGTGTGTCGGACACCGAATTGATGACGCTGTCGCCGTAGTAATCGAGCGAGATGGTGCCTGCGCGGTACCGGTCGATGATGAACGGGCTGTTCTCGAGCAATTCCCAGCCGCCCTCGATGAGGACGGCGAAGGCCAGCCGGAGCCCGATCGGCGAACGCGGGAACAGGAATCGCGCCAGAGCGTAAAACAGGAAGCCGTGGATGAGGTGCGAAAAGGTGTACCAGTCCGAAATGTGCTGGGAATTCTCCGAACTCTGCACGACACCCTGCCAGAGCTTGACGTAGCCGCAGGTGCAGATCGGTGTCCGGCCCATGCCGTAGAGCGCCCCGGCCTGGAAGATGATCATCGCGAGCACGAGCAGAAGCCCCATCCGCCAGCTGTCTTCATAGGCCGAATAGCTGCCGTCCCTGACCGGTGTCGTCATCGGATCATTTCCCCTCTTCCGCGTCGCTCGCTTCGGCATCGACGGCCATCAGAACGACGTCGCCATAGATCGATTGCCTGCGGTCGATAGGCGTGAATCCAGCCTTTTCATAGGCGCGGATGGCCCGTCCGTTGGCCGGATTCGGGTCAATGATGACGCGCGGGACGCCTTCCCCGAAAAGCTGTTCGACGAACTGACGCACGATCGCAGAGCCATGGCCGAGCCCGACCAGCTCCGGCCGGCCGATCGAAAGGTCGATGCCGAGCGTCCCGAACGGCTGGTCGGCATAGGGATGGTCGTCTTCCAGATGCGGATCGTAGCTTTGCAGATAGGCAATCGGCTTGCCGTCGAGCTCGACGATCAGCGGCTCGACGGAAATGCTATCGATGTGCTGGCGAATCCCAGCGATTTCAGTCTCCGGATCGTCCCACCACTCCGCAACATGCGGCTCTGCCAACCAGCCGGCTATCATCGGCAGGTCTTTCTCGGTCACCGGCCGAAAATCGTAGAGCGAGCCCGATTCATCCCGATGAGACCGGGATGGGGCTCTATCTTCCTGTTTGACCATGATCTTCTCCGAAAACCGGTTTCCACTTTTCGGGATCATGATCGGCCTTTTCAGGCGACATCGAGCGTTTCGACAACAAAATTGTTGTTGGTGTAGACGCAGATGTCGGACGCTATCTGCATCGCCTTGCGGGCGATCTCCTCGGCGTCCTTATCGCTGTCCATCAGCGCGCGTGCCGCGGCCAGCGCGTAATTGCCACCCGAACCGATGGCCATGACGCCAAATTCGGGTTCGAGCACGTCGCCGGTGCCGGTCAGCGCCAGCGAGACCGACTTGTCGGCAACCAGCATCATTGCTTCCAGCCGGCGCAGATAGCGGTCGGTGCGCCAGTCCTTGGCGAGTTCGACACAGGCGCGCGTCAACTGGTCGGGATATTGTTCGAGCTTGGCCTCGAGCCGCTCCAGCAGCGTGAAGGCGTCGGCGGTGGCGCCGGCGAAACCGGCGATCACATTGCCGCCCTTGCCGATGCGGCGCACCTTTTTGGCGTTGCCCTTCATGATGGTCTGGCCAAGGCTGACCTGGCCGTCGCCGGCGATCACCACCTTGTTGCCTTTGCGCACCGTCACGATGGTCGTGGCGTGCATGGTCAATTCATTAGACATTTCCTGGCTCCGAGCAGCGCCATCCCAAAAAAGGCGATTGGCGCGGTACGAGTAACTTTGATCGGCCATATGTATGCATAGGGTCGGTGATTGCAAACGGCTCGATACCGTCCGGGATGGCAACTGGCAATCGCGGGATCATGCTGCTAGAAGGCTTTCGTTTTCAAGCCTGCGAGCGCTTGAAGCCTCTGAGCTGGTCACGATGTGAACCTCTGGGACAAGGATAGAGAGATGCCGACCCGTTCCGCCGAAGCGAGCCGCAAGACCAAGGAAACCGACATCTCCGTGTCGGTCCATGTCGACGGCTCCGGCAAGTCGGATATCGCCACGGGGGTCGGCTTCTTCGACCATATGCTTGACCAGCTGTCGCGCCACTCGCTGATCGACATGACGGTCAAGACCAGGGGCGATCTGCACATCGACGACCATCACACGGTCGAGGACACCGGCATCGCGCTCGGCCAGGCATTGACCAAGGCGCTCGGCGAGCGGCGCGGCATCATGCGCTATGCCTCGATCGACCTTGCCATGGACGAGACGCTGACGCGCGCGGCTATCGACGTATCCGGCCGTCCGTTCCTGGTCTGGAACGTTTCCTTCTCGTCGCCGAAGATCGGCACGTTCGACACCGAACTGGTGCGCGAGTTCTTCCACGCGCTGGCGCAGAACGCCGGCATCACGCTGCATGTCACCAACCATTACGGCGCCAACAACCACCATATCGCCGAGACCTGCTTCAAGGCGGTGGCGCGTGCGCTGCGCGCGGCTCTCGAACGCGATCCGCGCCAGCCGGACGCGGTTCCTTCCACCAAGGGATCGTTGAAGGGGTAAGGTTATGGCCATCTACGTCGTGATGGAACCGCCCGGCCGCAGCGAGAAGGTCGATACGACGGCCTTTGTCCGCGATGGCTTCACCTGGCTGGGTTTTCTGGTGCCGCCATTATGGTTCGCCTGGCATCGGCTGTGGATCGAAGCAGCGCTCGCCTTCGTCATCATGGGCCTGTTTTCGATGGTGGGCGAAAAGCTCGGCCTTGGACTGGCCGGCTCGCTGCTGTCGCTGCTGGTTTCGCTCTATGTCGGCCTGGAAGGGCAGGGGTTGCGCATCGCGGCACTTCGCCGGTGCGGCTGGCACGAATGGGGCGTGGTTCAGGCCGGCAGGCTTGACGATGCCGATACGCGCTATGCGCTGGAAGCGGAAGCGCTTGCCGATGAGGTTGCGCCGCCGGTGCAACGCATGGTCCCGGACGCTGCCCTCGCGCGGCCAGCGCAGCCGGGCATGGCGCTGGGGCTGACCCACATCCCGGGAAGACGCTGACATGCGGGTTGCGATCATCGACTACGGCTCGGGCAATCTGCGCTCGGCCACCAAGGCTTTCGAGCGCGCCGCGCGTGAAGCCGGCATATTAGCGGACATCGACTTGACATCAGATGCCGAAAAGGTCCGCACCGCCGACCGCATCGTCCTGCCCGGCGTCGGCGCCTATGCCGACTGCGCGGCCGGTCTGCATGCCGTCGAAGGCATGTGGGAAGCGGTCGAGGAGGTGGCTATCGACAAGGGCCGGCCTTTCCTGGGTATCTGCGTCGGCATGCAGCTGATGTCCGAGCGCGGCCTGGAAAAGACAATTACCAACGGCTTCGGCTGGATATCAGGCGACGTCAAGGAGATCACGCC
The DNA here is from genome assembly GCF_001425625.1 of Mesorhizobium sp. Root102. GTDB lineage: Bacteria > Pseudomonadota > Alphaproteobacteria > Rhizobiales > Rhizobiaceae > Mesorhizobium. The sequence continues at coordinate 57,718 of NZ_LMCP01000023.1, forward strand.
CGCCGATCCCTCACTGAAGATCCCGCAGATCGGCTGGAACACGATCGAGCTCAAACGCCAGCATCCGCTGTTTGCGGGCATTCCGACCGGGCCTAAAGGGCTGCACGCCTATTTCGTGCATTCCTATCATCTCGATGCGCGCAAGGCGGACGAAGTTCTGGCGGTGGCCGACTATGGTGGCCCGGTGACGGCGACCGTCGCTCGCGACAATCTCGTCGGCACGCAGTTCCATCCCGAAAAGAGCCAGGCGCTGGGCCTGGCGCTGATCACCAATTTCCTGCGCTGGAGGCCCTAGAGCATGATCCCGAAAGTGGACACCGGTTTTCTCGGACAAACGGTTCCCGTTTGTCCAGAGATCATGCTCAAACAAGGGGATAAACCATGAGCAAGAAGGGCTATTGGATGGCGATGATCGATGTCCGCGATCCCGAGGTTTACAAGCAGTACATCGAGGCGAATGCCGTCGCCTTTGCGAAATATGGCGCGAAATTCGCGGTGCGGGCCGGCCGCCATGAGAGCCCGGAAGGACAGACCGGAAACCGTCACGTGCTGGTGGAGTTCGAATCCTACGACAAGGCGGTCGAATGCTATCATTCGCCGGAATATCAGCATGCCTCGAAATTCCGGCTTGCCGCCTCATCAGGCCATTTCGTCATCGTTGAAGGCGCCTGAACGGATGATCCTTTTCCCCGCCATCGACCTCAAGGACGGCCAATGCGTGCGCCTCAAGCACGGCGACATGGCCACCGCCACCATCTACAATGACGACCCGGCGGCCCAGGCCAAAGCCTTCGAGCAGCAGGGCTTCGAATGGCTGCATGTCGTCGACCTCAACGGCGCGTTTCAGGGCCAGAGCGTCAACAGTGCGGCGGTCGGCGCCATCCTCAAGGCGACGAAAAACCCGGTTCAACTTGGCGGCGGCATCCGCACGCTGGCGCAGATCGAGGACTGGCTCGATCGCGGGCTGGCCCGTGTCATCCTCGGCACGGTGGCGGTGCGCGATCCCGATCTGGTCAAGCAGGCCTGCAAGGCATTCCCGGGCAAGGTGGCCGTCGGCATCGACGCCAAGGGCGGCAAGGTGGCCGTCGAGGGCTGGGCCGAGGCGTCAAGCCTCGGCGTCATCGAACTGGCAAAGAAGTTCGAGGGCGCCGGTGTCGCCGCGATCATCTACACCGACATCGACCGCGACGGCGTGCTGACCGGCATCAACTGGGACGCCACCATCGACCTCGCCGATGCCGTGTCGATCCCGATCATCGCGTCGGGCGGCCTCGCCTCGATCGCCGACATCGTGCGCATGACCATGCCCGACGCACAAAAGCTCGAAGGCGCGATTTCCGGCCGCGCGCTCTATGATGGCCGCATCGATCCAGCGGAGGCTCTGGCGATCCTGCAAGGCAGGCCGGCGGCGGAGACGCGATCGTGAAAATCTCCGTCATCCTGGCGTCCTACGACAGCGGTCACTACCATGGCGGCATGGGCCAGGGCCCGGACGCGCTGATATCAGGCGGTCTCGTCGACGCCCTGACCATGGCCGGCCATGACGTTATGGTTGAAGACATCGGCAAGGTCGGAGACATCCAGGAGCGCGAGATCGCCACCGGCTTTGCCGTCTGCAACGCGGTTGCCGCCGAGGTTCGCCTTGCTCGCGACAACGGTCGGTTTCCCATCGTCCTTGCCGGAAATTGCCTGACCAGTGCCGGTGCTGTCGCCGGCGAAGCCGCCGACGCGATCATCTGGGCCGACCAGCATGGCGATCTCAACACGCCCGAGACATCTACATATGGCTTTCTCGACGGCATGGCGCTGGCGACGGTGCTTGGCCTGTGCTGGCGGCCGATGGCGGTGGCAATTCCCGGCTTCAAGCCGATCGATCCGTCGCGCTGCGTGCTCGTCAACGCGCGCGATCTCGATCCAGCGGAAAAACAGCTTCTCGAGACATTGCCGATCGTGCGGACGGAATGCTCCGGGGTGGCCCGGGCGACCGATCGACTGAAAATCGCCGGCGCCAAACGCGTGCACATGCACCTCGATCTCGACGTGCACGATCCCCGGGAATTGCAGGCCAACCGTTATGTCACATCGGGCGGGCCAAACCCTGAACAACTGCGAGACGCGGCTTGCGCCATGGCGCTTGCGGTGCCGGTCGTTGGCATCACCGTATCCGCCTACGATCCGGCTTTCGACGGGCAGGCCGATGTTCCGCCGCTGGTCGGCCAGTTGCTCAACGATCTCATCGCCACGATAGAGGGCCGCTGATGCTGAAAGCCCGTGTCATCCCCTGTCTCGACGTCAAGAACGGCCGTGTCGTCAAGGGCGTCAACTTCGTAGATCTCATCGACGCCGGCGATCCGGTCGAGGCGGCCAAAGCCTATGACGCGGCCGGTGCCGACGAGCTCTGCTTCCTCGACATCACCGCTTCGTCAGACAATCGCGAGACCATCTTCGATGTCGTCGCCCGCACCGCCGAACAGTGCTTCATGCCGCTGACCGTCGGCGGCGGCGTGCGCCAGGTCGCCGACATCAGGAAGCTGCTGCTGGCCGGCGCCGACAAGGTGTCGATCAACACGGCGGCGGTGAAGAATCCGGACTTCGTCGCCGAGGCGGCCGACAAGTTCGGCAACCAGTGCATCGTCGTCGCCATCGACGCCAAGAGAGTGTCCGGCGCCGGCGAGGCCGATCGCTGGGAAATCTTCACCCATGGCGGGCGCGAGAAGACCGGCATCGATGCGGTCGAGTTTGCTCAGCTGATGGTCGATCGCGGCGCCGGCGAGATCCTGCTGACGTCGATGGATCGTGACGGCACCAAGGCCGGCTACGACATCGCGCTGACCCGCGCGATTGCAGATGCGGTGCGCGCGCCGGTCATCGCTTCCGGCGGCGTCGGCACGCTCGACCACATGGTCGAAGGCATTCGCGATGGCCACGCCGGCGCCGTGCTGGCGGCCTCCATCTTCCACTTCGGCACCTACACGATAGCGCAGGCCAAGGCGCATATGGCCGCCGCGGGGCTGCCGATGCGGCTGGACTCCCTCGGTAATCGGTCCTAAACGGCGGCCATGACCGAGTTTTCGCTATCCGATCTGGAAAAAATCGTCGGGGAACGCGCCTATTCCGGTGATCCGGACTCCTGGACGGCAAAACTGTTTGCGCGCGGCATTGACAAGGCGGCGCAGAAGCTCGGCGAAGAGGCGGTCGAGACGGTGATTGCCGCCGTCAAGGGCGACAAGCAGGCCGTCGTTTCGGAAAGTGCCGATCTTATATATCATTGGCTCGTCGTTCTCGGCCTCTCTGGGGTTCCGCTGAGCGACGTGCTTAGAGAACTCGAAGGCCGCACCGGCCGTTCGGGCATCGCCGAGAAGGCTTCACGGCCCAAGGGCTGACCGCGAGGAGGGCAGGTATCTCGATGGATCAGCTCGCGCCAACCGAGAAATATTCCCCTTTTCGCTTCTTCTCCGCCGAGCAATGGTCGCAATTCCGCGCCGACACGCCGCTGACGCTGAGCGCGGATGAGTTCCGCCGCCTGCGTTCGCTCAACGACCCGGTCGACCTCGAAGAGGTCAAGCGCATCTATCTGTCGCTGTCGCGGCTTTTGTCCGCGCATGTCGAAGCCAGCCAGCTGCTGTTCAGGCAGCGCCAGGCCTTCTTCAATGCGGTGGACATCGTCAAGACGCCTTTCATCATCGGCATTGCCGGTTCCGTCGCGGTCGGCAAATCGACCACTGCGCGCGTGCTGAAGGAACTATTGGCGCGCTGGCCGTCGAGCCCGAAGGTCGATCTCATCACCACCGACGGTTTCCTGCTGCCCAACGAGGTGCTGCGCCGCGAGAACCTGATGGAACGCAAGGGTTTTCCGGACAGCTACGATGTTGGCGCGTTGCTGCGCTTCCTCTCGGGCATCAAGTCTGCGCTGCCCAATGTCCGCGCGCCGGTCTATTCGCATTTGACCTATGACGTGATTCCCGGCGAGTTCGTCACCATCGACCGGCCAGACATCCTGATCTTCGAAGGCATCAATGTCCTGCAGCCCGGCAAGCTGCCGCAGGACGGCAAGATCGTGCCCTTCCTGTCGGACTTCTTCGACTTCGCCATCTACATCGATGCCGACGAGAAGCTGATCCACCAGTGGTACATTTCCCGCTTCATGCGGCTGCGCGAGACGGCCTTCCGCAATCCGGACTCCTTCTTTCACCGTTACTCGCAGCTTTCGGAGGATTCGGCCCGCGCCATCGCCGAAGGTCTGTGGACCAACATCAACCTGAAGAATCTGCGCGAGAACATCCTGCCGACACGAGCCCGCGCCGACCTCATCCTGCGCAAGGGCGCCGACCACCTGATCGAGGAAGTGGCGCTCAGGAAGCTGTGACGGCCGGCTTCGTCACCCGTCGCAGCGTCAGATTGATCCGCCCGCCATTTTTCAGCAGCGCCGAGGTCGGCGGGTAGATTCGATCGACGCCGTGGAAGCACAGGCGGCCCTCGCCGCCGAGCACCACGACGTCACCGCTTTGCAGCCTGAACGACTTCGTGGCGCCGCCACGCGTCGTCTGGCCGACCCGGAACAGGCAATCGTCGCCCAGTGAGACGGAGACCACCGGCGCCGAAAAATCGGCCTCGTCGCGGTCCTGGTGCAGGCCCATTTTTGCCTCCGGCGTGTAGAAATTGATCAGGCACGCTTCCGGCGGGTGCGGATAGCCCGAGACTTGCCGCCACAGATCGAGCAGCGCCTCCGGGATTGGCGGCCATGGTGAGCCGGTCACCGGGTGCGCCGGCTGGTAGCGGTAGCCCTGTTCCTTGTCGGTGACCCAGCCGAGCGGGCCGCAATTGGTCATGCGCACGCTCATCTCCTTGCCCGTGCGCGGCATGGCCGGTACGAACAGCGGCGCCTGCTGCACGATGCTTCTCACCTCCTCGACCAGCGCTTCCTGTACGGTGCGTGACAGGTAGGCCGGCATGTGGCGGACGCCTTTGGGCAGGACGAGCATCAGGTTGGTCGCTTGATCCGTTCATCAAAAGCCCAGCATGCCATCGCCAAATGAAAACGGCGACCCGGAAGTCGTTTTGTGCGCGCGATTGGTGTGGTGCTAATCGTTCTCCACCCGGCCGCGCAGTTTCTTGATCGTGCCGCGTCCGGCCTTGCTCTTCAGCCGCCGCTCCACAGCGCCTTTCGACGGCCGTGTCTTCTTGCGTGGCGGCGGCGGCGGTTCGGCGGCCTTGGCGACCAGTGCCGTAAGCCGTGCCCGAGCGTCCGCCCGGTTCTGTTCCTGGGTGCGGAAGCGGCCCGCTTCGATGACGATGACACCGTCCTTGGTGGCGCGCTGGCCGGCAAGCTTGATGGTGCGCTCGCGCACGCGCTCCGACAGACCCGTGGCGTTGGCCGCGTCGAAGCGCAACTGCACCGCCGTCGCCACCTTGTTGACGTTCTGGCCGCCGGGACCCGACGAGCGGATGAAGTCCTCGTGCAGGTCGCCCGGGTGGATCACCGCATCGCCTGATATGATGATGTTGTCGTCGCTCGCCATGCCGCAGTCATGGCGCGGCGGATCAAAAAAGAAAAGGCCCGATCGAAACCGGGCCCTTCAACGATAGGCCGAGCCCGATCGCGAGATTACTCCGCGGCTTCCTGCATGCGCGGGGCCGCACCCAGCACCACGGCGTCGACATGGCTTTCGAATTTCTCGAAGTTGACGGCGAACATGCCGACCAGCCTTGCCGCCTGCCGGTCATAGCCGGCCTTGTCGGCCCAAGTCGACCGTGGGTCGAGAATGGGGCTGTCGACACCTCGAACCGCCACTGGCACTTCGAAACCGAAATGAGGGTCGGTGCGGAACTCGGCCGTCTTCAGCGAGCCGTCGAGTGCGGCGGCAAGCAAGGCTCGCGTCGCCTTGATCGGCATGCGCTGGCCGGTGCCGTAGGCGCCGCCGGTCCAGCCGGTGTTGACCAGCCAGCAATCAGCGTCATGGCGGGCAATCAGTTCGCGCAGCAGATTGCCGTATTCCGATGGATGGCGCGGCATGAACGGGGCGCCGAAACAGGTCGAAAACGTCGCTTCGGGCTCGGTAACGCCCTTTTCGGTTCCGGCCACCTTGGCGGTGTAGCCGGACAGGAAATGATACATCGCCTGCGCCGGGGTCAGCCGCACGATCGGCGGCATCACGCCGAACGCATCGGCTGTCAGCATGATGATGTTCTTCGGATGATTGGCGCGCCCGGTCTTGCTGGCATTGGGGATGAAGTCCAGCGGGTAGGCGCAGCGTGTGTTCTCAGTCAGCCTTGCGTCGTTGAAATCCGGCACACCATCGACGTCGAGCACGACATTTTCCAGCACGGTGCCGAAGCGCTGCGTGGTGGCAAAGATTTCCGGCTCGGCTTCCGCTGACAGCTTGATCGTCTTGGCGTAGCAGCCGCCTTCGAAATTGAAGATTCCGTGCGGCCCCCAGCCATGCTCGTCATCGCCGATCAGCGTGCGCGAGGGATCGGCCGAGAGCGTTGTCTTGCCTGTGCCCGACAGGCCGAAGAAGATGGCGGCGTCGCCGGCCGCACCCTCATTGGCCGAGCAATGCATCGGCATCACGCTTTTCGCCGGCAACAGATAGTTGAGCATGGTGAACACCGACTTCTTCATTTCGCCGGCATAGGAGGTGCCGCCGATCAGCACGATCTTGCGCGAAAGGTCCACGGCGACCACCGTTTCGGTGCGGCTGCCGTGGCGGACGGGATCGGCGCGGAAGGACGGCAGATCGATGATCGTCATGTCAGGCACGAAATGCTCGAGTTCGGCGGCATCCGGGCGGATGAGCAGATTGCGGATGAACAGCGAGTGCCAGGCAAGTTCGGTGATCACCCTGGTGGGCAGTTTCAGTTTCTCATCGGCGCCGCCGATCAGATCCTGGACGTAAAGATCCTTGTCCGCGGCATGCGCCTGGAAATCGGCAAGCAGCGTGTCGAACTGGGCCGGCGACATCGCCTTGTTGTTGTCCCACCAGATATGCGGTTCGGTGGCGTCGTCGCGGACGACGAACTTGTCCTTGGGCGAGCGGCCGGTGTGCTGGCCGGTCTCGGCGACCAGCGCGCCATGGGCGGTCAGCCGGGCTTCACCGCACCGGATCGATTCCTCATAAAGGGCAGCCGCGCCGAAATTATAGCGCACCACGCCGGTGGTTTTCAGGCCGATATGATCGATCGCGCAGGCGGAATTGCGTTTGCCGACTTCCGACATGGGTTTCCCTTCTTGGATTTGCCGCATCTTTGCCGGTACGTTTCCGGCATGCCCGCACCACAGGCTGAGATGGTCAGAACCAGAAAAGTCAAATGATATCAAATCATTAATCGATTTAAATATTTTGAAAGTTGTTTAAATCGTTTATATGTGCAAAAAGTTTCGCGGTTGCCCAAAGGATTGGCGATGTTCGTTCGTCCAATCCATATCAAGGTAGGATTGTGGCCGCCGGCATGCCGCGCGTGACAGCGGACAAGGCCTATGCCACATTTTGTACCTAATTTGTCCTGCAAAAGCCCCTTCTCTACGAAAGAAGGGACAGCTCATGAGGGAGCCGCTTGAAATGGCAACAATCGCGCTTGTCGATGACGACCGCAACATTCTGACATCGGTGTCGATCGCCCTCGAATCCGAGGGGTATCGCGTCGAGACCTACACGGATGGTGCGTCAGCGCTGGAAGGACTGGCGGCACGCCCGCCGAATCTTGCCATCCTCGACATCAAGATGCCGCGCATGGACGGCATGGAACTGCTGCGCCGGATGCGCCAGAAGTCCGACCTTCCGGTGATCTTCCTGACCTCCAAGGATGACGAGATCGACGAATTGTTCGGCCTCAAGATGGGCGCCGACGACTTCATCCGCAAACCGTTCTCGCAGCGTCTGCTGGTCGAGCGGGTGCGCGCCGTGCTGCGCCGTGCCAGTGCCCGCGAGGCCGCTGCCAAGACTCCCAGCCAGCAGGCCCGCTCACTAGAGCGCGGCCAGCTTGTCATGGACCAGGAGCGCCACACCTGCACCTGGAAGGGCGAGCCGGTGACGCTCACCGTCACCGAGTTCCTGATCCTGCATTCGCTGGCACAACGTCCCGGTGTCGTAAAAAGCCGTGATGCGCTGATGGATTCGGCCTATGATGAACAGGTCTATGTCGACGACCGCACCATCGACAGCCACATCAAGCGGCTGCGCAAGAAGTTCAAGGCCGTCGACGACGACTTCGAGATGATCGAAACCCTTTACGGAGTCGGATACCGGTTCCGCGAGGCGTGAGTTGATGCATGTCGCCCAAAAGTGGTCCCGGTTTTGGGACAACGACTTGCATCAAAACAAGGTAGTGCATGTCGCCCAAAACAACGACATGCATCTAACCAAAGACTAGGCGGGAGCTGCTATTCGATGGCAGTCGAGGCACAGCGAACAAGACCGGCGGGCGCCTCGAGGCGGCCGCCGCGGATCATGCCGTCCTTCGTGTCGAAGATCACGGTGCCGATGCGCCGCTTCCTCGGCCATCATATCTTTTCCAGCCTGACGCGGCGTATCCTCTTCCTCAACCTTGCCGGCCTTGCCGTCCTGGTGACCGGCATCCTCTATCTCAACACCTTCCGCGACGGGCTGATCGACGCCCGCGTCGAAAGCCTGATGACCCAGGGCGAGATCATCGCCGGTGCGATCGCCGCCTCGGCGACGGTCGAGACGGATTCGATCAGCATCGACCCGGAAAAGCTGCTCGAGCTGCAGGCCGGCGAAAGCCTGGGACCAGGCTCCGACCAGCTCGACAATCTCGACTTCCCGATCAACCCGGAGCGCGTAGCGCCGGTGCTGAGAAGGCTGATATCGCCGACCCGCACGCGTGCTCGCATCTATGACCGCGACGCCAATCTGCTGCTCGATTCGCGCCATCTCTATTCGCGCGGCCAGATCCTGCGCTACGACCTGCCGCCGGTCGACGAGGAAGAGCCCGATCTGGTCGAGCGCATCCAGAAATTCGTCTTCGACTTCTTCCGCAACACCGAGCTGCCGGTCTATCACGAGCAGCCGGGCGGCAATGGCGCCGCTTTCCCGGAAGTGGTCAAGGCGCTCACCGGCAGCCCGTCGACCATCGTGCGCATCTCGGAACAGGGCGAGCAGATCGTTTCCGTGGCCGTGCCTATCCAGCGCTTCCGCGCCGTTCTCGGCGTGCTGATGCTGTCGACCGAAGGTGGCGACATCGACAAGATCGTCGCTGCCGAACGCAAGGCGATCCTGCGCGTCTTCGGCATCGCGGCGCTGGTCACCGCCATCCTGTCGATGCTGCTCGCCTCCACCATTGCCAATCCGCTGCGCCGGCTGTCGGCGGCGGCGGTGCGGGTGCGGCGCGGCGTTAAGAGCCGTGAGGAGATTCCCGACTTCTCCGATCGTCAGGACGAGATCGGCAATCTGTCGATCGCCATACGCGACATGACCAACGCGCTCTACGCCCGCATCGAGGCGATCGAAAGCTTTGCGGCCGACGTGTCGCACGAACTGAAGAACCCGCTGACGTCGCTGCGCAGCGCGGTGGAAACCCTGCCGCTGGCCAAGAACGACAATTCGCGCGGCCGGTTGATGGACATCATCCAGCACGATGTCAGGCGGCTGGACCGGCTCATCACCGATATTTCCGACGCTTCACGCCTGGACGCTGAACTGGCGCGCGAGGATGCCGGGACGGTCGATCTGAAGAAATTCATCACCGATCTGATCGCCGTTTCGCGTGAAGCCACGCGCAACAAGAAGGCGGTCGAAATCGAGTTCAAGGTCGCCAAACTGCCGCAGGGCGTCAAAGGCTATGTCGTCGTAGGCCATGATCTGCGCATCGGCCAGGTCATCACCAATTTGATCGAGAACGCCCGTTCCTTCGTACCCGAGGACCATGGCCACATCACCCTGTCGCTGGCACGCGCCGGCAAGTTCAATATTGTCACCGTCGACGACAATGGTCCCGGCATCCGCGCCGACAACATCGACCGCATCTTCGAACGCTTCTACACCGACCGTCCCGCCGGCGAGGCATTCGGCCAGAATTCGGGCCTTGGCCTGTCGATATCCAGGCAGATCGTCGAGGCCCATGGCGGCACGCTGACCGCCGAGAATATCCCCGGTACCAAGCCCGGCGAGATCAAGGGCGCGCGGTTTGTCGTGACCTTGCCGGCCGAAGCATGATCCCGCAAAGTGGGAACCGGTTTTCTCGGACGAACGGTTCCGTTCGTCCAGAGATCATGCTTCATCCAAAAACATGATCGGGCAAGATCGTGCATGATCCAGTTGCGCCGCCTGAAAACATTCACGGAACCGCGATCCTGATCGGCGAGCGCGGCGTCCTTATCACCGGGCCGTCCGGCGCCGGCAAGACGACGCTGGCGCTGACACTCCTGGACCATTGCCGCGCGCGCGGGCTGTTCTCACGGCTGATCGGTGACGACAGGTTGCTTGCCGCGGCCAGCGCCGGGCGACTGGTCTGTCGCGTGCCGGCGACCATCGCCGGTCTCGCCGAAGTGCCTGGGTTCATGCCGCGCCCGCTGCCGTTCGAGCCGGGCGGAGTGATCGACCTGCATGTGAGCCTGGTGCCAAAGGCAGAGATGGCCCGTTTCCAAGAGGAAATCAGCGCGCCGGTCGCAGGCTGCCCAGTGCCGCGTATCGACCTTGCCGAGCGTAACGCCGCCACGGCCTTGCCCGCCGTGATGGCGCGGCTGTCGATCGCGCCTTTTCTATGATCCGCCCCGGCTTTTGTGCTGCAATGCGTCAAAATGGCATGGGCCTGCGCAATTTTGGGCTTGTCAACGGGCCGCGCGTCGACAAGATAGCGCTCCCGCCGCCTGGAATGGCTGGCGAGCATAAAATGCGCCTGTGAAGCGGCGATGACGGGAGCCACCAAAGAATGATCGGACTCGTGCTTGTAACGCACGGTCAACTGGCCGCCGAGTTTCGACATGCCGTGGAACATGTCGTCGGGCCACAAGACAATTTCGAAACCGTGGCGATCGGCGCCGACGACGATATGGAGCAGCGTCGCCGCGACATCGTCGATGCGGTTGCCCGTGTCGATACCGGGACGGGCGTCATCGTGCTGACCGACATGTTCGGCGGCACGCCGTCCAATCTTGCCATTTCGGTGATGGAATCCGGCCGCACCGAAGTGATCGCCGGCATGAACCTGCCGATGCTGATCAAGCTCTCCTCGATCCGCAAGGGCGACAATATGGCCGCCGCCCTCGACGAGGCCCAGGCCGCGGGGCGCAAATACATCAACGTCGCCAGCCAGCTCTTGAGCAGCAAATGAACGCGCTGTCCCCCGAAAAAGATCATATCGCCAAAGATCCGATCACCAGGGACTTTCCCATCATCAACCAGCGCGGCCTGCACGCGCGCGCCTCGGCGAAATTCGTCCAGCTGGCCAGCGGCTTCGACGCCTCGGTGCATGTCGAGAAGGACGGCGTCAAGGTCGGCGGCACGTCGATCATGGGCCTGATGATGCTGGCGGCAAGCCCCGGCTACTCGATCCGCGTCACCGCCAGCGGCCCGGAGGCCCGGCAGGTCATCGACGCGCTGGAGCAGCTGGTGGCGTCCCGCTTCGGCGAGGAAAGCTGATCCGCTACACCGCCAATGGATGTCCAAGAGACATGCAGGGATAAAGATTTCTTTATATCCCATTGTCGTCTTCGCGCCGATCTGCTAGTCAGGCCGCCTATTCGCGCCCTTCGACGCGCCGACCGGCGCGGGCGCATCCGCAACCAATTCGCAGCACAACATCTGCATCGGAGCACTGCCATGACGGGTAGCAAGGACTATGTGGTCGCCGACATCTCGCTTGCCGGCTGGGGCCGCAAGGAACTCGAGATCGCCGAAACCGAAATGCCGGGCCTGATGGCCTGCCGTGAGGAATTCGGTTCCAAGAAGCCGCTCAAGGGCGCGCGCATCACCGGCTCGCTGCACATGACCATCCAGACAGCGGTGCTGATCGAGACGCTGAAGGCGCTCGGTGCCGATATCCGCTGGGCTTCCTGCAACATCTTCTCGACCCAGGACCATGCGGCCGCGGCCATCGCCGAAGCTGGCATCCCGGTGTTTGCCGTCAAGGGCGAGAGCCTCGAGCAGTACTGGGATTATACCGACCGGATTTTCCAGTGGGCCGACGGCGGCACCTCCAACATGATCCTCGATGATGGCGGCGATGCCACCATGTACATCTTGATCGGCGCCCGCGCCGAAGCCGGCGAGGACGTGCTGTCCAACCCGCAGAGCGAGGAAGAGGAATACTTCTACGCCCAGGTCAAGAAGCGCCTGAAGGCTTCGCCCGGCTTCTTCAGCAAGCAGAAGGCGGCGATCCGCGGCGTCACTGAAGAGACGACCACCGGCGTCAACCGGCTCTACCAACTGCAGAAGAAGGGCCTGCTGCCCTTCCCCGCCATCAACGTCAACGACTCGGTCACCAAGTCGAAGTTCGACAACAAATATGGCTGCAAGGAATCGCTGGTCGACGGCATCCGCCGTGGCACCGACACGATGATGGCCGGCAAGGTCGCGGTCGTCTGCGGCTATGGCGACGTCGGCAAGGGCTCGTCGGCCTCGCTCAAGGGCGCCGGCGCCCGCGTCAAGGTCACCGAGGTCGATCCGATCTGCGCCCTGCAGGCGGCCATGGACGGTTTTGAAGTCGTCACGCTGGAAGATGCGGCGCCCACCGCCGACATCGTCATCACCACCACCGGCAACAAGGATGTCGTCACCCTCGACCATATGCGTTCGATGAAGGACATGGTCATCGTCGGCAACATCGGCCACTTCGACAACGAGATCCAGGTGGCGTCGCTGCGCAATTTGAAATGGACCAACGTCAAGCCGCAGGTCGACATGATCACCTTCCCGGACGGCAAGCGGATGATCCTCTTGTCGGAAGGCCGGCTGCTCAATCTCGGCAACGCCACCGGCCACCCGAGCTTCGTCATGTCGGCATCCTTCACCAACCAGGTGCTGGCCCAGATCGAGTTGTACACCAAGCCCGGTCAGTACGAGAATCAGGTCTATGTCCTGCCCAAGCATCTCGACGAAAAGGTCGCGCGCCTGCATCTCGACAAACTCGGCGCCCGCCTGACCGAATTGTCCGGTGAGCAGGCCGCCTATATCGGCGTCACGCCGCAGGGGCCATTCAAGCCGGAACACTACCGCTATTAACCAAAGCTAAAATTACTACCAGATATTGAGGCCGGGCGATTGACTTTTCGCCCGGCTTTATTTTTGCGCGCCATTAGCCTTCACGGCGATTCGGCGAGGGGTTATTGTCAGGTGATTCGCGACGCTTCCATCCCGAGAGGGGCTCGAGAGGTGCGCATCAGGGCGGTCTTGCATTCAGGCGGCGGAGAGGACCAAGACATGCCGGGGCAACACCCGCACAGAGCGGGACGGGCCGTTTCCGGCGGCCATGACGATTCGGGGATCACCGGCTCCGCCTTGCAAAGCGGAGGCCTGTCGTGGCGCGTCCGCGCGTCAATCTTCCTTGCCACCTCCGCGCTGGCCGGCCCCTTGGCCAGTGCTGCCGCGCATGCCGAAACCGCTGCTGCCGCTGTGGCCGGATTGTCGGTGAGCGCCGTCGATGTCATGCAGCTTGCCGTGTTTGTCGGCGTGACGGGTGCCGCACTTCTGTCGGCCATCGTCCTCATCCGCGAAAGAGCCCGCACCTCGTCCGAGAATGTCGAACTCAGGAGCCGCCTCGCCGACATCAACGCGGCGCTGCGCCGCTCGGAGGCGCTGCTCAATCTGCGCGACCAGCGCGTGGTCGTCTGGGCCGCGGAAAACAAGAAGCCCGAACTCATCGGCACGTTGCCCGTCGAAAGCGGCGCTCCGGAGGACAGGGCCGCTTTCCTCGCTTTCGGCCGCTGGCTGATGCCGCGTTCGGCTGCGGCGCTTGAACATGCCGTTGCGGGATTACGCGAAAAGGCCAGACCCTTCGACCTCGTCATCGAATCGCAGGCCGGCGCGCCGCTCGAAGTGCATGGCCGTAAGAGCGCGGCGCATGTGCTCGTGCGTTTCGTCTCGCTCTCGGAGACGCAGCGCAGCCAGGCCAGGCTGAAGATCGAGAACCAGCGGCTGGCCGCCGACCATGACACGATGATCGGCCTGCTCGACGCGCTGAACATGCCGGCATGGCTTCGCAGTGAGGATGGGCGGCTGAAGTGGGTCAACCGGGCCTATGCCGATGGGGTCGAAGCCGAAAATGCCGAAGCCGCGGTTCGGGAGGCAAAAGAGTTCCTCGGCGGCCAGGCACGCGATGCGATTGCCGCCCAGCACAAGACGCATCCGGTCTTCGAACAGTCGCTTTCCACCGTGATCGAAGGTGATCGCCGTGTGTTTGCGGTCACCGATTTCGCCGGCAGCCACGGCTCGGCCGGCCTTGCTTGCGACACCAGCGCCATCGAGGCGGTTCGCGGCGAATACGAACGGACCGTCAGGAGCCACGCCGACACGCTCGACCAGCTCAACACGGCGGTAGCCATTTTCGACACCGACGAGAAGCTGCGGTTCTTCAACCAGGCCTTCCAGAAACTATGGGGTCTCGACGCAGGCTTCCTGCACAGCGCTCCCGACAACGCCTTGCTGCTCGACCGGTTGCGCAGCGAGGGCAAGATCGCCGAGCAACCTGAATGGCGCCGCTGGAAGGAAGGCCTGCTCGGCGCCTATCGCGCCGTCGAATCGCAGGAACATTGGTGGCATCTGCCGGACGGCAAGACCATCCGCGTCGTCGCCAACCCGCAGCCCAAGGGCGGCGTGACCTGGGTGTTCGAGAACCTGACCGAGAAGATGGACCTCGAGAGCCGTTACCATACCGCGGTGCGGGTCCAGGGCGAGACGCTCGACAATCTTGCCGAAGGCGTGGCGGTGTTCGGTTCCGATGGCAAGCTCCGGCTGTCGAACCCGGCTTTTGCCAAACTCTGGGGGTTGAGCGCCGAAGCCGCCAAACCCAATGTCCACGTTTCCACAATCCGCGACCTTTGCGACCGGCAGGCGGCGGACAGCCCTTGGCCAGGCTTCGTTGCCGCCATCACCGGCTTCGACGACGAGCGCCGCGATCGCCACGGCCAGACCGAGCTCAACAACGGCAATGTGCTGAGCTACGCCATCATCCCATTGCCCAACGGGCAAGTGATGATGACCTTCGTGGACGTCACCGACAGCGTCAACGTCGAACGGGCGCTGAAGGACAAGAACGAGGCGCTGCAAAAATCCGATCAGCTCAAGAACGAATTCGTCCAGCACGTCTCCTACGAATTGCGCTCGCCGCTGACCAACATCATCGGCTTCACCGAATTGCTGTCGCTGCCGGCGACCGGTCCGCTGACGCAGAAGCAGCGTGAATATGTCGAGCATGTCAGCTCGTCCTCCTCGGTCCTGCTCACCATCGTCAACGACATACTCGACCTTGCGACGGTGGACGCCGGCATCATGCAGCTCGACATTTCCGAGGTGCAGGTCGATCGCACCATCGCGGCTGCGGCCGAACTGGTGGCGGACCGGCTGGAAGAGCATTCGATCAGGCTCGAGGTCGACGCCACCGCTGCACCGAAGACGTTCCACGGCGATGAGATCCGCGTCCGCCAGATCCTCTACAATCTGCTCAGCAACGCCGCCAACTACGCGCCGGAAGCCAGCACCATCCGGCTCACCTGCCGCCATCTGGCGGACGGGGTGGAATTCTCGGTTCATGACGACGGCCCCGGCATGCCTCCGGACCTGCTCGATTCGGTGTTCCGTCGTTTCGAGCCGCGCGCCAATGGCGGCCGCCGGCGCGGCGCCGGTCTCGGCCTGTCGATCGTCAAGAGCTTTGTCGAGCTGCATGGCGGCAGCGTTCGCATCGAAACCGGCAAGGACAAGGGCACGACCGTCATCTGCACCTTTCCCGACATGCCGGGCATCCGCGTCGCGGCCGAGTAGCGCGCTCGATGACGGGATTGGTGCTGGAGCGTTCACTCGCCGACGAGACACAGACAGCACGGCTGGGCGAGGATCTGGCGCTGTCGCTGCGCCCGGGTGATGTGCTGGCCCTCAAGGGCGATCTCGGCGCCGGCAAGTCGACGCTGGCACGGGCCTTGATCAGGGCGTTGGCCGATGATGCCGGCCTCGACGTTCCGAGCCCGACCTTCACGCTGGTGCAGAGCTACGACACGCGCATTCCGGTCCATCATTTCGATCTCTACCGCTTGTCCTCGGCGGCCGAGATCGATGAGCTTGGTTTCGACGAAGCACTGACGCAAGGCGCTGCTTTGGTCGAATGGCCGGAACGGGCGGAGGCCTATCTGCCGAAAGCCACGGTCCTGATCGAACTCGTCCAGCATGGCGCCGGCCGGTTGGCACGATTGTCGGGGCAGGGCGCTGCCTTCGATCGGGCGGCACGATCGCTGGCCATGCGCGACTTTCTCGAAAATGCAGGCTGGGGGGAAGCGCAGCGCCGCCATTTCATCGGCGATGCTTCGGCCCGCTCCTATGAGATCGTTTCGCTACCGGACCGAAAGCCGCAAGTGTTGATGAACTCACCACGGCTGGTGCTCGGCCCGCCGGTTCGCGATGGCAAGCCCTATGCCGAGATCGCGCACACCGCCCAGTCGGTCTCCGCCTTCGTCGCCATCGACCGCGTCTTGAAAACCGGCGGCGTCAGCGTTCCGGAAATCCATGCCGAGGACCAGGAGCAGGGGTTCCTGCTGCTCGAACATCTCGGTTCGGAAGGGTTCCTCGGCAGCAATGGCCAGCCTCTGGCCGAGCGCTACGTGGCGGCGGCCGAACTGCTGGCCATGATGCACGGCAGGATTTGGCCGCAGCGCCTGGAAACAGGGTCGGGCGGCTTCCACGACGTGCCGCGTTTCGACCGTGACGCCATGATGATCGAAGCCGACCTGCTGGTCGACTGGTACGTGCCGGCGATATCGGGCAGCCTGGCAAGCGACAGCTTGCGCGCCGGTTACCGCAGGGAATGGAACGCGCTTCTCGACCGGCTGCAAGGCCGCGAAGTCACGCTGATGCTGCGTGATTTCCATTCGCCCAACATCATCTGGCGCGGCGATCGTGCCGGCCATGATCGGCTGGGCATCGTCGATTTCCAGGATGCTCTGATCGGCCCGTCCGCCTATGACGTCGCCTCGCTCGCCATGGACGCTCGCGTGACCATGTCGCCCGAGATCGAGAAACAGACACTTGATGCCTATGTCGCCGCGCGCCACGCAGCCGGTGCTTTCGACGAAGCAACCTTCCTGGAATCCTACGCAATCATGGCGGCGCAGCGGAATTCCAAGATCCTCGGCATCTTCGTCCGCCTCGAAAAGCGCGACGGCAAGCCCTATTATCTGAAACACCTGCCGCGCATTCGCGACTATCTGCGCCGGGCCTTGTCTCATCCGGCGCTGGCAAGCCTGCGGGATTTCTACGATGCCAACGGTTTGCTGGAGGAGCGAACGCTGTGACAGCAAGACCGGACACCGCCATCGTACTTGCCGCCGGGCTGGGCAAGCGCATGCGGCCGATCACCGACACCATTCCCAAGCCGCTGGTCAGGATCGCCGGCAAGACGTTGCTGGACTGGAGCCTGGACAGCCTGGCCGCGGCCGGTATCACCAAGGCAGTCGTCAACGTCCATTACTTTCCCGAACAGATCGTCGCCCATGTCGCCGCGCGCCGCGCGCCACGGATCGTCATTTCCGATGAGAGCAAACAACTGCTCGATTCCGCCGGGGGTATTGTCAAGGCATTGCCGGAACTGGGCGAGCAGCCCTTCTATATCCTCAACGCCGATACATTCTGGATCGACGACGGTCCCCTCAATCTCGGCCGCCTCGCCCTTGCATGGGACGCGGCGAAAATGGATATTCTGCTGATGCTGGCGGATCTCCATCAGGCGACCGGACACTGCGGCAGCACCGATTTCCTGGTGGCGCCGGACGGAGGCTTGCGGCGCTCAAAGGGGGATCCAGCGGGCCTGATCTATGCCGGGGCGGCGATCGTCCATCCGCGCCTGTTCAAGGGCGCACCGGCCGGGCCGCACTCGCTCAATGCCTATTTCGATTCGGCCATCGCCGCAGGGCGCCTGTTCGGCATGCCGATGCATGGCCATTGGATCACCGTCGGTACGCCCGACGCCATTGCGCTCGCGGAAGCGGCGGTTGCCGGCGCACTGACCGAGTCGCAATGAGCGGCTCAAGCCGCGTTTTCTCAATTCCGCCCGGAGCGCCGTTTCTGCCGACGCTTGCCGAGGCGCTGCTTGCCGGCCGCCTCGTTCCGGGGTTTCGCTTTGACGGCGATCCGCTCGCTTTGGCCGATGTCACCATCTATGTGCCGACGCGCCGCGCCGCGCGTGCCTTGCGGGGTGTCTTCGTCGACAGCCTGGCGGCGCGCGGCGGCGGCGGTTCGGCGATCCTGCCGGTCATCCGGCCACTTGGCGAGTTCGATGAGGATGAGGCGGCATTCGAGACCGAGGCATCGGCGGCCATCGATCTCGCACCACCGATCGCAGCAACCGAACGCCTGTTGCTGCTGACGCCGCTGGTGCGCGCCTGGAAACGCCGGCTGCCGGCGCATGTCGCTGCCCTTTTTGCCGAGGAGATTGTTATCCCGGCCTCCACCGCCGATGCGATCTGGCTGGCGCGCGATCTCGCCCGGCTGATGGACGAGATCGAGACGGAAGGCACGGACTGGGCCAAGCTCACCGATCTGGTGACCGGCAACCTTGCCGGATGGTGGCAGGTGACGCTCGAATTCCTCGGCATCGTCACCGACGCCTGGCCGAAATTCCTTGAAGAGAGCGACCGCTCCAATCCGGCCGCGCATCGCAGCGCGCTGATCCGCGCCGAGGCGACGCGCCTGCAGCGCAATCCGCCTGCTGGGCCGGTCATCGCCGCGGGTTCCACCGGCTCGATCCCCGCCACGGCAGAACTGCTTGCCGCGATCGCCCGCTTGCCCGGCGGAGCCATCGTGCTGCCCGGTCTCGACCGGACGCTGGACGAAGCGTCGTTCCAGGCAATCGCCGCGCCCGGGGCACGTCCGGCCGTGCTCGGCCACCCGCAATATGGCCTCGCCAGGTTGATCGCCAAGATCGGCGTGCTGCGCGACGATGTCGAGGAGATCGGCGTGGGCGAACCGCAACTTGCGCTTCGCGCCGCCCTTGTCGGCGAAGCATTGCGGCCGGCCGAGACCACCGAACTCTGGGCCGAGACACGCGCCGGTTTCTCGGCATCCGACATTGCCGGCGCCTTCGCCGAAGTGACCTTGCTCGAAGCTGCCAGCGAACGCGATGAAGCCGTCGCCATCGCCGTTGCACTCAAGCGCGCGGTCGAACAGCCCGGCCAAAGGGCGGCTCTCGTCACCGGCGACCGCGCCCTGGCGCGTCGCGTCTCGATCGAGCTCCAGCGCTTCGGCGTCGTTGCCGACGATTCCGGCGGCACGCCGCTCGCCAACACCCCGGCGGCCAGCCTGCTCAGGCTGGCGCTTGAGGCGTTGTTCCGGCCAGGCGATCCGGTCGGCCTGCTGTCGCTGCTCAAACATCCGCTGCTTGGCCTTGGCCTCGAACGGGCTGATGTGCGCCACGCGGCGGAACTTGTCGAACTGGTGGCGCTGCGCGGTGGCACAGGCCGCCCCGACATCGTTTCGCTGCCGGAACTGTTCGAGGCCCGCCTCACCGGCCTCGGCAGCGGCGGCCGGCCGCCCTTCTGGTTCTCCCGGTTGACGGTGCGTGCCATCGAAGGCGCGCGGGATTTGCTTGGACGCCTCACACAAGCGCTGGCGCCGCTCGCGGCTTTCCGTGACCAAGGGGACGCCGACCTTGCCGCGCTGGTCAGGGCCAGCGTCGTCGCCCTCGAAAATCTCGGCCGCACCGCCGATGGCGGCCTTGGCGAGCTCTATGCCGGTGACGCCGGTGAGAAGCTTGCCGAACTGCTGCGCGGGCTGGTCGCGGCTTCGGCGTCCTTGTCGTTCGCGGGCAACGAGTGGCCCGACGTGATGGCGGCGCTGATTGCGGCCGAAACGGTCAAGCCGGCGCAAGGCACCGACAGGAACATCGCCATCTGGGGCGCGCTGGAAGCGCGGCTGCAGACTGTCGATACGCTGGTCATCGGCGGGCTCAACGAGGGCATATGGCCACGCAAGCCGGAGAGCGACCGCTTCATGTCGCGGCTGATGAAGACCGGCATCGACCTCGAACCGCCGGAGCGGCGTATCGGCCTTGCCGCGCATGATTTCCAGATGGCGATGGGTGCCAGGAAGGTGGTGCTGGCCCGCTCGGCACGCGCCGGCGACGCCCCCGCCGTGCCGTCGCGCTGGCTGCAACGCCTGCTCACCTTCATCGGCAACGACCAGGCAGCGCAACTCCGTCGCCGTGGCGACGAACTGCTCGCCTGGGCGCGCGCGCTCGATACCGGTCCAAGGCAGGATTTTGCACCCCGGCCGCAGCCGAAACCGCCTTTGTCAGTGCGCCCAGGGCATTTCTCGGTCACCGAGATCGAGACGCTGCGCCGGGATCCCTACGCCGTCTATGCAAGACGGATCCTTGGCCTGATGCCGCTCGATCCGGTCATTCGCGATCCCGGTGCGGCCGAGCGCGGCACGCTGTTTCACGCCATCCTGCACCTCTTCTCGGCGCGCGTCGCCGATCCGCGCGCACCCGATGCGCTCGCCGGCCTCATCGCCGCCGGCCGCGCCTGTTTTGCCGAAGCCGCACTCCCGGCCGATGTCGAGGCGGTGTGGTGGCCGCGTTTCGAAAAGCTCGCCGCAAACATCATCGAGTGGGAGCGCACACGCGCCGACGCGGTGATCCGGCGGCATGCCGAGGAGCGCGCCGGCAAGACCGTCGTCGGTCAGTCCGGCGTGACGCTGTCCGGCTACGCCGATCGCGTCGATCTTCTGGCCGGCGGCATGGCCGACATACTGGACTACAAGACGGGCTCCTCGCCGTCCAAGGCGCAGGCGCACACGCTGCTGGCGCCGCAACTGGCGCTGGAGGGCGCGCTGCTCAGGCGCGGCGCTTTCAAGGATTTGGGCGCGCGCGAGCCCTCGCAACTGGCTTTCGTGCGCTTGAAGCCGAATGGCGAGGTGTTCGAGGAATCGATCCTCGAACACAACCGCCAGCCGCGAACCGCCACCGATCTCGCCGAAGAGGCCTGGGCGCGGCTGGAAAAGCTGCTCATCCACTATGCCGACCCGGCGACCGGCTATCTGTCGCGCGCGCTGCCGTTTCGCGAAGGCGAGACCGATGGCGACTACGACCATCTTGCCCGCGTGCTCGAATGGTCGGCAGGCGGCGATGCCGGTGACGAGGGAGGGGAGGCATGAAGAAAGCCTATCCGATCCCCAGCGACACCGCGACCAGCCAGGCCCGCGCCGCCGATCCAGGCAATTCCGCCTGGGTGTCGGCGAACGCCGGCTCCGGCAAGACCCATGTGCTCGCCCAGCGCGTCATCCGGCTGCTGCTGCGCGGTACTGACCCGTCGAAAATCCTGTGCCTGACCTACACGCGCGCCGCCGCCGCCAACATGTCGAACCGGGTGTTCTCGACACTGTCGGAATGGACCACCCTCGGTGACGCGGACCTGGCGGCAAAGGTCGAGGCGCTGGAAGGCCGCCGACCGGATCTCGAGACCATGCGCCGGGCGCGGCGCCTGTTCGCCGAGGCGCTGGAAACGCCCGGTGGGCTGAAGATCCAGACCATCCATGCCTTCTGCGAATCGGTGCTGCACCAGTTCCCGCTGGAGGCCAACATCCCTGCCCACTTCGAGATGCTCGATGGCCAGATGGAGGCGTCGCTGTTTGCCGCCGCGCGCCGCGACATGATCTCCGGCACTGCCGCCGGCGAGGCGGATTTGGCCGAAGCCTTTGCCACCATTCTCGATCGTGGCGGCGAAGCGGGGCTCGACGCCTTGCTGGGCGAGATCGTGCGCAAGCGCGACGGCTTGCGTAATTTCATCGACGCGGTTGGACGCGACGGCACGCGCTTCCAGGCACTGTTCGATGAGTTCGATTTTCGCCCCGGCCAGACCGCCGAAAGCATAGCGGCTTCGGTGTGGCCGTTGCCGGGCTTCCTGCCCGACTATTTTGCCGGCTTTGCCCATGCCGCTGAAGCCGCCGACGCCAGATCGGTGCTGAACAACATCCTGCCCTATGCGCGCCAGGCTTTCGCCGAGGGCGATCCCATTCGCCGCCTGCAACTGCTGGCGAGAGCCTTCCTCAAGACCGATGGCGATGCCTACGATCCGGCAAAGGCCTTCAAGAAGGCTCTGGTCGATCGGCTGCCGGATCTGGCGGAGCGTTATCTCTCGGCGACCAAAGCCATCATCGAAACAGTCGACCGGTTGGCTTTGTTCCGGATGCTGGAAGGCACAAGCGCCGCGCTGACCATCGCTGACTGGCTGATCGCCCGTTATGAAGTGCTGAAGCGCAGCCGTGGATTTCTCGACTTCAACGACCTGATCACCCGCACGGTCAACCTTCTGGCGCGGCCCGATGCCGGCCCCTGGGTACAATACAAGCTCGACCAGGGCATCGACCATATCCTGCTCGACGAGGCGCAGGACACCAGCCCGGATCAGTGGGAAGTGGTGAAGCACCTGGCGGAAGAATTCTTTGCCGGCTTCGGCGCGCGCGATAGGGTCCATCGCACGGTCTTTGCCGTCGGCGACGAGAAGCAGTCGATCTATTCGTTCCAGGGTGCCGCCCCGGACTCCTTCGCCGACAGCCGGCTGTTGTTCGCGGGACGAGTGCGTGACGCCGAGGCGTCCTTCGCCGACCTCAAGCTGACCTGGTCGTTCCGCTCGACCGACGACGTTCTTACCGCCGTCGACCGCGTCTTCGCCGACGCAAGCGTGCGGCGCGGTATCAGCCATGATCCCGATCCGCTACGCCACCAGGCGATCCGCACCGATGCGCCGGGCTATGTCGAAGTGTGGCCGTCGGTCGGCGCCGACGTCGTCGACGAGCCCGACGACTGGACGCAAGCCATCGATCACGCGCATGCACCGGCGGTACGCGTTGCCGAGAACGTCGCCGCCACCATTGCCGGCTGGATCGGCGCTGGCGAGATCATCGAAGGCCGCGGCAAGCGACTGCGGCCAGGCGACGTGCTGGTGCTGGTGCGCAAGCGCGATCGCTTCGTCCATGCGCTGACCCGGGCGCTCAAACGCCGCGACATTCCGGTCGCCGGCGCCGACCGGTTGAGCCTGCCCGGACACATCGCGGTCAAGGACCTGATCGCGCTCGGTCATCTCCTCATCCAGCCGCAGGACGACCTGTCGCTCGCCGCCGTGCTGCGCAGCCCGATCTTCGATCTGCCTGAAGAGACGCTTTTCACGCTCGCCGCGGAGCGGCCGTCGGGCCTGTCGCTGATCGCGTCGCTGCGACAGCACGCCAGCGAAAGCCAGAGACTTGCGAAGATCGTCGCCCAAGTCGACATCTGGACGAACGAGGCCGCCTTCAAACCGGTGTTCGAATTCTATGCCGCCCTGCTTGCGCGCGATGGCGTGCGCCGGAAGATGATCGCGCGGCTTGGCCCTGAGGCCGGCGACATTCTCGACGAGTTCCTGAGTTTCTGCCTCGCCGAGGAGCGAACCGGCCTGCCGGGACTAGAAGCCTTCCTGTCGACGCTGGAAAATGCCGGTCCCGAGATCAAGCGCGAGATGGACCAGACCCGCGACGAGGTTCGGGTCATGACCGTGCATGCCGCCAAGGGCCTGGAAGCGCCGGTCGTGTTCCTGGTCGATGGTGGTTCCGCCCCGTTCAGCGACCAGCATCTGCCGCGCCTGATGTCCTTCGATGGCTCCGGCGCAAACTGGGAAGGCAAGGGTTATCTCTGGCGCTCGGCCAGCGACGTCGCCAACGGCTTTTCCAAGGCAGCGGCAGCGCGGGCACGAGAACTTGCCGACGACGAATACCGCCGGTTGCTTTATGTCGGCATGACCCGTGCCGAGGACCGGCTGATCGTCTGCGGCTATCATGGCAAGCGGGCCCCGAACGCCGGCACCTGGCACTCGATCGTCAGCCGCGCGCTGATCGGCGCTCCCGAGAGCGAGCAGCGTCCGCATCCCACCGGCGGCGAGCCGGTGCATCGTTTCCATGTGACCAAGCTGCCGCCCGTCGCGCCAAGCTCCGCTGAGCAGGTACGGCAGGCCGATGCTTTCGGACCATTGCCGGCGACCCTGTTCCGGCCTCTGCCGCCTTTCGAGGATTTACCGCGCCCACTGTCGCCATCTGGCGCCTCGGCGCTCATCGACGAGGGCAAGGAAATCGTGGTCGACAAGGCGTCGCCGGTGCTCGACGCCGATGCCGAGCCGGGCTTTGCGGTGCTGCGTGGGCTTGCCCTGCACAAACTGCTGCAGATGTTGCCCGGCATTGCCGAGCCCGAACGCCAGGCGGCGGCGGAACGCTATCTCGCACGGACGGGTGCGGACTGGCCTCCATCAGAGCGAGAGAAGGCCCTGACATCGGTCACATCAATCCTTGCGGCCCCCGGCTTCGGCCAGCTGTTTGCGCCATCGTCGCGTGCCGAGGTGGCGATCATGGGCAGCCTGGAGGTAAAGGGCAAAAAGCGCTCGATTTCCGGCAAGATCGACCGGTTGGCCGTGACATCGAATGCGGTGTCGATCGTCGACTACAAGACCAACCGGCCGGCGCCAGCCACCCTGGCCGAGGTGCCGCCGGCCTACCTGCTCCAGCTCGCGCTCTATCGCGCCTTGCTGCAACCGCTCTATCCCGGCCGCACGGTCAAGGCGGCCTTGCTGTTCATCGAGGCGCCGCGGCTGATCGAACTGCCGGCCAGCGCCATGGATGACGCCCTTGCTCGACTCACGGGAGCGTGACACAACACCTGCTTGAAGAAGGGCGCGATCACCACCACATTTGGTGGGACAAAAACTTTCGAAAGGATTTTTCCATATGGCAACCGTCAAGGTCGACAAGAGTAACTTCCAGACCGATGTGCTTGACGCCAGCGTACCGGTCGTCGTCGATTTCTGGGCGGAATGGTGCGGTCCCTGCAAGATGATCGCGCCGGCGCTTGAAGACATCGCCACCGAACTTGGCGCCAAGGTCAAGATCGCCAAGCTCAACATTGACGAGAATCCAGAGCTTGCCGCCCAGTTCGGCGTGCGCTCGATCCCGACGCTGATGATCTTCAAGGGCGGCGAAATGGCCGACATGAAGGTCGGTGCGGCGCCCAAGACCGCGCTGTCGCACTGGATCAACGGCAACCTCGCCTAATCCATCTGAAATCCATGACCATCAGGCCCGGCCTCGTGCCGGGCTTTTTGTTGCGCCCAACCTACAGCGCCGCGCGTCCTTGGGTCATGCGCTGGGTCGCTCTGGCCCTGACGTCCGGCCGCTCCATGTCTTCTGTTGGCAGCAGAAGCAGGGAGAAACGACATGACCGGATCCGCCAAGGCCACCGTCTTCATCGACAATGAGCGCGTCATCGTTACCGAGTACCGCTTCGCGCCGGGCGAGAACACCGGCTGGCACCGACATGGCCACGACTATGTCGTCGTGCCGCTGATGGACGGCAAGGTGAAGCTGTTGACCAAGGACGGCGAATCCTTTGCCGAGATGAAGAAGGGTGCGCCCTATTTCCGCAAGGAGGGCGTCGAGCATGACGTCATCAACGCCAATGAAGGCGAATATGCTTTCATCGAGATCGAATTGAAGTAAGCCGTCAGGCGCGATTACCAGTCGACAATGCGATCGCCTCCGGCGAATTGCGCACTTTCTTCGGTATATTCGAACAGCTCGATCTTCACGTCGTTGGGGTCGCGAACCCAGGCCTGCCAGGTGTCGTCGCAGGCCAGTTTCTTTGACGTGATGTCTATCCCCTTCGACCTGATATGGGCGATCGCCGCATCAATATTTTCCACCTCGAGACAGAAATGATTGATCTGGTTCAGGTCGCTGTAGTGAGCTCCGTCCTTCTGGAACACCTCGATATGGCTGCGACCGCCGCAATTGAGGTAGAATCCGAAAATCCTGCCATCGCGCAGGAAATTGAATTGCGTGTCCATGCCGAGGACGTCGCGATAGAAGCTTCGCGTCGCCTCCAGGTCATGCGCGAAGATGCAGGCGTGAGCGAGCTGCTTGACCTTGATCATGACGGGTTCCTCGCAGAAAATCCGACCTCAGGTCGGCGGCGTGCCGTTCTCGGCCAGCACCGCGCCGGCCAGGTACAATGACCCGCCGATCAGGATGCGCGGCGCTGGGCCGTCCCAGGTGTCGCGCAGCAGCATCAGCGCATTGGCAACGGAACTCACCGGCTCGGCCGTCAGCCCCGCTTCCGTCGCCCGGACCGCCAGTTCGTCGTTCGGCACGCCGGCGTCGCTCAGGCTCACCGGCACCGTGTAGACATGCCGGGCGAGGCCCTTGAAGGCACGGAAATAGCCGCTCTGGTCCTTGGTATTGATCATGCCCGAGATGAGGAAGAGCGGACGCGGGTTCTTTTCTTCCTGCTCGGCCAGCGCCTCGGCGACGACCACGCCGGCGCCCGGATTGTGGCCGCCGTCGAGCCAGATGTCGGCGCCCTTCGGCGCCAGGTCGGCCAGCCGGCCCTGCGCCAGTTTCTGCATGCGGCCGGGCCAGGTAACATTGATCATCGCCTTCTCGGCGGCGCGATGGCTGATCTCGAAACCGGCCGCCTTGACCGCGGCGATCGCCGCCGCCGCATTCGCGAACTGGTGGCGTCCGGGCAGCCTGGGCGGCGGCAGGTCCATCAAGCCGTCCTCGTCCTGATAGACCATGCGGCCGTTTTCCTCGAAGGCAAGGAAATCCTGGCCGTAGACGAAGGTCGGGCATTCGAGCCGTTCGGCGGTTTCGATCAGCACCTGCAGCGCCGTCTCGCTTTCCTGTGCGCCGATGACCACCGGGCAGCCACGCTTGATGATGCCGGCCTTTTCCGCCGCGATCAGTTCGACACGGTCGCCGAGATAGGCCTCGTGGTCGAGCGACACCGGCATGATCACCGACACGGCCGGCTCCTTGACGACGTTGGTCGCGTCGAAGCGGCCGCCGAGCCCGACCTCGATGATCGCGGCATCGGCCTGATGTTCGGAAAACAGGAGGAAGGTGACGGCGGTGAGGATCTCGAAGACGGTGATCGTCTCGCCTTCATTGGCCCTGGCGACACGGGCGATGGCATCGGCGAAAACCCTGTCCTCGACCAGCCTGCCGCCGCCATCGGCGGCCAGCCGGTAGCGCTCGTGCCAGTTGACCAGATGCGGCGAGGTGTGGACATGGACCCGGTAGTCCGCCGCCTCGAGCAGGGCTCGCGAAAAGGCAGCGCACGAACCCTTGCCATTGGTGCCGGCGATGTGGATGACCGGCGGCAGCCGGTCCTGCGGATTATCGAGCCGCTCCAGGAGCCGCGAAATGCGGTCGAGCGAAAGGTCGAAGCCTTTCGGGTGAAGCGCCATCAGGGCTTCGATTTCGCGGTCGGCGGCAAGCGTTGTCATGGCGCAATCCTGGCCCATGACCCCGAAAACCAGAATCGGTTTCGCAAAGGGCCATGGCAATTCAAAAAAGCTACAGCGCGCCAGGGACATGGCGCAATCGCTGTCCGCGGCGCTTCTTGTCGCGTCAAGCCTGCGGACGTGCCTCGGCCGGAATTGTTGCCGGCGGCAGGATTTCCGGCTCGAGCGGCTTTTGCTCTTCCGGCAGCTTGAGCAGCATCTTGAGCAGCCGCGCGATGGTTTCGCGCAACTCCAGCCGCGACACCACCATGTCGACCATGCCGTGCTCCATCAGATATTCGGAGCGCTGGAAGCCGTCGGGCAGTTTTTCCCGGATGGTCTGTTCGATGACGCGCGGTCCGGCAAAGCCGATCAGCGCGCCGGGCTCGGCGATGTGCACGTCGCCCAGCATGGCGTAGGAGGCGGTGACGCCGCCGGTGGTCGGGTTGGTCAAAACGACGATGTAGGGAAGGCCGGCTTCCTTCAGCCTGTCGACGCCGACCGTTGTCCTCGGCAGCTGCATGAGGGACAAAATACCTTCCTGCATGCGGGCGCCGCCGGAGGCGGCAAACAGGATCAGCGGCCGCTTGCGCTGCAGGGCGACTTCGAAACCATGCACGATGGCGTCACCGGCGGCCATGCCGAGTGAGCCGCCCATGAAGGCGAAATCTTGCACCGTGACCACAACCGGCAGGCCCTCGACGGTTCCAAGCGCATTGATGATCGCGTCTTCCAGGCCGGTCTTGGCCTTGGCGTCCTTCAACCGGTCGATATAGCGCTTCTCGTCGCGGAATTTCAGCGGATCCTGCATCACCTTGGGGTTGTCCAGGGTCTCGTATTTGCCGTCATCGAAGAAGAATCTCAGCCGCTCCTTGGCCGAGATCTTCATGTGATGGCCGGACGACGGAATGACGAACTGGTTGGATTCCAGATCCTTGTGGAACACCATCTCGCCGGTCTCCGGATCCTTGATCCAGAGGTTCTCGGGCATGTCGGTGCGCCGGCCGAGCATCGAATTGATCTTCGGGCGAACGTAATTGGTGATCCAGTTCATCGCTTCGGCTCCTGTCCTGACGAAGAGTTAGAGCAATTCCAGGAAAAGTGTGAAGCGGTTTTCCGTCCGGAATTGCGGTAAACTAAGAAGATAGAGCGGTTCGGCGTTTCCGTGAAACGGTGAACCGATCTAGTGCATGTCGCCCAAAAGTGGAAACCGGTTTTGGGATAACGACATGCGCAAAAGCTGACGTAGGAGAACTATTCGGCGGCAGCAAGGCGGGCCGAGCGCACACCTTGCGCAAGGCCGCTGACCAGTGTGGCGACGGCTTCGGCCGGGTCGGCGGTCTTCTCACCCTTCGGCCCCAGCACATTGGCCACCGCATTGACGATCGCGGTGCCAACGACGACGCCATCGGCATTGGCGCCGATCACGCGGGCCTGCTCGGCGGTCTTGACGCCGAAGCCGACGCAGACCGGCAGGTCGGTGTGTCCCTTGATACGCTTGACCGCCGCCGCCACCTTGCCGGTGTCGGCCAGCGCCGAGCCGGTGATGCCGGTCATCGACACGTAGTAGACGAAGCCGGACGTGTTCTGCAGCACCTTGGGCAGGCGCTTGTCGTCGGTGGTCGGTGTCGCCAGCCGGATGAAGTTGATGCCGGCTTTCAGCGCCGGAATGCACAGCTCCTCGTCCATCTCCGGCGGCAGGTCGACGACGATCAGCCCGTCGATGCCGCTGGCGATAGCGTCCTTGAGGAAGCGGTCGACGCCATAGATGTAGATCGGATTGTAGTAGCCCATCAGCACGATCGGCGTCTCATCGTCGCCGGTGCGGAACTCCGACGCCATCTTCAGCGTCTTGACCAGCGTCTGGCCGCCTTTCAGCGCCCTGAGGCCCGCTGCCTGGATCGCCGGGCCGTCGGCCATCGGATCGGAGAACGGCATGCCGAGCTCGATGATGTCGGAGCCCGCGCCGGGCAGCGCCTTCATGATCGACAAAGAGGTGTCGTAGTCAGGGTCGCCGCCCATGAAATAGGTGACGAGCGCCGGGCGGCCTTCGGTCTTCAGCTTCGCCATGCGGCGGTCGATGCGGGTGGCCATGATCAGATCTCCATGCCCAGCATGCTGGCCACCGTGTGCACGTCCTTGTCGCCACGGCCGGACAGGTTGACGATGACGATCTGGTCCTTGTCCATGGCAGGCACGATCTTCACCGCATGCGCGATGGCATGCGCCGATTCCAGCGCAGGGATGATGCCTTCGACGCGCGTCGTCAGCTTGAAGGCCTCCAGCGCCTCGTCGTCGAGGATCGGCACATATTCGACGCGGCCTGAATCACGCAGCCAGGAATGTTCCGGCCCGACGCCGGGATAGTCGAGGCCGGCCGAGATCGAATGCCCGTCCATGATCTGGCCGTCGGCATTCTGCAGGAGATAGGTGCGGTTGCCGTGCAGCACGCCGGGTTTTCCTGCATTCATCGAGGCGCAATGCTCGATGCCGTCGAGGCCGCGTCCGCCGGCTTCGATGCCGATGATGCGAACCTCCTTGTCATCGAGGAAGGGATGGAACAGGCCGATGGCGTTCGAACCGCCGCCGACAGCGGCGATGATCGTGTCCGGCAACCGGCCTTCCCGTTCGAGGATCTGCGCCCGCGCCTCGATGCCGATCACCGACTGGAAGTCGCGCACCAGTTCCGGATAGGGATGCGGGCCGGCGGCGGTGCCGATCAGGTAATAAGTGTCCTCGACATTGGTCACCCAGTCGCGCAACGCCTCGTTCATGGCGTCCTTCAGCGTGCCGTGACCGGCGGTCACCGGCCGCACTTCGGCGCCGAGCAGCTTCATGCGGAAGACGTTGGGGCTTTGCCGGGCGACGTCGGTGGCGCCCATATAGACGACGCAGGGAAAGCCGAAACGGGCCGCGACCGTGGCCGACGCCACGCCATGCTGGCCGGCGCCGGTCTCGGCGATGATGCGCTTCTTGCCCATGCGCTTGGCCAGCAGGATCTGGCCGAGGCAGTTGTTGATCTTGTGCGAACCGGTGTGGTTCAGATCCTCGCGCTTGAAATAGACCTTTGCGCCACCGAGATGTTTGGTCAGCCCCTCGGCGAAATAGAGTTTTGAAGGCCGCCCGGCATAGTGGGTCGAGAGGTCAGTCAGTTCGGCCCTGAAATCCGCATCGTTCTTGACCTCGTTCCAATGCCGTTCCAGGTCGAGGATCAGCGGCATTAGCGTTTCGGCAACGAAACGACCGCCGAAAATGCCGAACATACCCTGTTCGTCGGGTCCGGTGCGGAAGGAATTGGGTGTCGCCGGCTTGTTCATCGCCGATCTCCTGGCATCTTGATTTCTTGAGCATGTCCTTGTCGGAAAACCGGATTCCACTTTCCGGAACATGCTCTGGTTTGAGCCGGTCAGGCGGCGCGGTTGTCGCGTGCTGCCCTGACGGCCCGGAAAAACTGTTCGATCAGCGCCGGATCCTTGACGCCCGTCGGGCTTTCCACGCCTGAGGAAATGTCTATTCCGGGCGGGTTGGCAAGCCGAAGGGCATCGCCGATATTGACGGCGTTGAGCCCACCGGAAAGCATGTAATCGACGCCGCCGTCAAGGTCGACAAGAACGCGCCAGTCGAAGGCGACACCATTGCCGCCCGGCAGTTCCGAGCCTTTCGGCGGCTTGGCGTCGAACAGGAAGCGATCGGCAATGCCGATGAATGGTTTTATCCGTTCGAGATCGGCAGCCTCGCCGAGCGGCAGCGCCTTCATCACCGGCAGGCCATAGCGGGCTTTGACCTCGGCCACGCGCTCGGGCGTTTCCGCGCCGTGCAGCTGCAGCATGTCAGGCTGCATCTTGGCAACGATCTCATCCAGGAAGGCGTCGCTGGCATCAACGGTGACGGCAACCGCCATCGCCTTGCCACGCGCCGCTTCGCGCAAACGGCCAGCTTCCGCCGGGTCGACATAGCGAGGGCTTTTGGCGAAGAAAATAAACCCGACATGGCTGGCACCGCCGGACAGCGCCGCCGCCATTGCCGCGTCGGTCTTCAAGCCGCAGATCTTTATGTCGAGTGCCATGGCGCGGGAATTGGCATGAAAAACGAAAAGAGTCGAGAAAAAGCATGCTGTTTGCCGGCAAGGCCAAAGGCGCTACCTATGGATGGACAGGATGCAAGGCGGGAGCACGATCATGGCCGACAGAACCGTTGCCGAACTCAGGCAGAAAATCACGCAGGCGCGCGAGGTCATTGCGCACCTGATAGACAAGGCCGCCTTCAACGGCGCCGAGGCGCACCGCGCGCTCGACTATTTCGGCAGCGATGCCTTCGACGGCAATTTTTTGCCGTGGCCGCATCATGGTGACGAAGGCTTGCGTCCGGAGGATCTCAACGCGGCGAATGATGATTGAGGGTTACTCGAACGCAATCGCCTGCAGGGCGCCGCCATTGCGCTTCAGCCATGCCTTGCAGCGTTCGGTGTCCGGACAGAGTTGCTCGCACAGCTTCCAGAATTTCGGACCGTGGTTCATCTCCTTGAGATGCGCCACTTCATGCGCGACGAGGTAATTGATGACCGGCGACGGCGCCATCATGATGCGCCAGGAAAACGACAGATTGCCGTCGGAGGTGCATGAGCCCCAGCGGCTCGACGTGTCCTTGAAGCGGATCGCCTTGGCGCGCTTGCCCAGCGCCTCGGTGTGCTTGACCACCAGCTTCTCGATCTCGCGCTTGGCCTCGCGCTTGAGGAAATCGGCGATGCGGCGCGGCAGGTGTATGCGATCGCCATGCACGATCAGCAGCGGACCGCGCTCGTCGAGCGATACGGTGACGGTGCCGCGTTTCGAGGGCTCATGGACGATGCGGTGCGCCACGCCGCGCACCGGAATCTTGATGCCCGGCCGCACCTGCGGCCGCGCCGGAACCTTGGCCAGCCGCTGTTCCAGCCAGTCCTGATGGCGGTCGAGGAATTTTTCCACCTCGCCCCGGCGTAGGCCCGGCGGCACGGTGATGCGCAGGCCGCGGCCGCCGGAATCGATGCGCAGCGTCAGCCGCCTTGCGCGATCGTTCTCGACGATCTTGAGCGGCAATGAGCGCCCGGCAACGACATGCTCGCGCTCTTCGACTGGCGCGGGCTTGGGCTTTGTCAGATTGCGGAAGAAGCCGAATGACATGGCGCAACGATACGTGATTCGAGGAAAACGAATAGAACAAAAAAGAAACGGCGCCGCTCGCGCGACGCCGTTTTTTCACGATGTGGCCTGTCGCTTGGCCTCAGTCGTCAAGCAGGTTCGAGCCCTTGCCACGCTTGGTGGTCGTCGTTCCAGTGCTCGGATCGGTCTTCGTCGGCGCCGTCGACTTGTTGCGGTTAGCCATGAAGCGATCGAACTCCTCCTGGTCCTTGGCGCGGCGCAATTCGCGGGCATACTCGTCGAACTGGGTCAGCATCTCGTCGAGCTTGCGGCGTTCTTCGTTCAGGCGCTCAAGTTCCTTTTCGCGCCAGTCGTCGAAAGCGACGTTGCCGGTGCGAGCCGAACCATTGCCCCAGCGCGCGGCCTTGTCGGAACCGCGGCGGCAGCCGGCGAAAATGCCGTCGGTCGCGCGGTTGACGTCACGCTTGAAGCCGTCGAGGCGGTCGCCCCAGATGATATAGGCAAGCATGGCGAAGCCGAGTGGCCAGAACACCATGAAACCCACAACCATCAACGCGATGGTCGCCGGCGTCCAGGCCGGACGGATCAATGCAGATGTGTTCATTTTCTCCCATTCCTTCGGTTGGAGACAGCCAAACCCGGCTGCGTGGAATCGAAATGGGAAGAGAAAAACGGCGATTCAAGACAATGTCCGCCAAAACCGGACAAGCATCTGAAATGATTATCGCTTTTTGAGCCTGTCAAGGAAAAGCACGACCAGGCCGGCAACAAGTCCCCAGAATGCTGCGCCAACGCCGAACAGCGTCAGCCCTGATGCGGTGACCACAAAGGTGACCGTGGCGGCCATGCGGTCGCCCTCGTCCTTGAGCGCGATCGACAGCGCGTTGGCGAGCGATGCCATCAGCGCGAGCCCTGCCACCAGCACGATCAGGCTCTGCGGCAGCACAGCGAAGATCGCCACCAGCGAAGCGCCGAAAATCGCGAAGCCGAGATAAGCGAGCGCATAGAACGGTCCGGTCTTCCAGCGCTCGGCGGGATCGGGATGGACGTCCGGCCCGGTGCAGATCGCCGCCGAGATCGCCGCCAGATTGGTGGTCGAGCCGCCGAAGGGTGCCGACAGCAGCGAAAACAGGCCGGTGACACCGATCAGCGGGCCTGGCTCAGGATGGTAGCCGGCGGCGCGCAGCACGGCCAGGCCGGAGAGATTCTGCGAAGCCATGGTGACGAGGTAGAGCGGCAGTGCCAGGCCGATCATCGCCTTGGCGGTGAAATCAGGCGCAATCAGCGTCAGCGTCGACAGTTCCGGTGTCGGCAGTCCGCCGACACGGCCGGTCAGGAAGGCGGCAAGGCCACCACCGATCAGCACCGCCAGCACCGACAGGGCCGGATTGAAGAGCCGGATGACGAAGAAGGCCGCGATCAACGGCAGGATCAGCCACGGGTCTACAGGAATGGTCTTCACCGCATTGAGCGCGAAGGTGACGACGATGCCTGCCAGCATGCCCGAGGCGACCGAGGGCGGTATCCTCGAGATCAGCTTCGTCAGGGGCCGGAACAGCCCGGTGACGATCAGAAGGATACCGGTGACGATGAAGGCGGCGACGGCCTCGCCCATCGAAAAGCCGCTCGATGCCGCGATCAGCGCCAGGCCCGGCGTCGACCAGGCGGTGATAACAGGCATCTTCGTGCGCCAGGACAGCCACAGGCTCTCGATCGCCATGGCCAGGCAGATCGTCGTCACCCAGCTTGCCGTCTCGATCTGCGTCGCGCCGACTGCGTTGGCGGCGGCGATGACGATGGCCAGCGTGCCGCCGAAGCCGACGATGGCGGCGACGAACGCGTGTATCGGAATGGAAAGGCGCATCAGTTTCCCCGCTGCGCCATCGCGTCGACGGCCCGCACCAGCATGTCGAGATCCTGCGGCCGCGACAGGCGGTGGTCGCCGTCTGGTATCAGCGACACGGTCACGTCGTCGGCCGGCAACAGACTGACCAGCTTCAGCGCGTGGCTTGCCGGAACGTCCGCATCGGCCAACCCCTGCAGGATGTGCACTGGGCAATGCGTGTCGATCGGACCTGTCATCACCCTGTTGTCGCGCCCGTCCTCGATCAGCGCGCGCGTGTAGATGTAAGGCTCGGCGGAATAGTCGGAGGGCTCCTCGAAGAAGCCTTTCTCCGTGAGGTCGCGCTTCTGCGCCTGCGTCAGCACCGGTTCGACCAGTTCAGCGGTGAAATCCGGCGCCGGCGCCAGCAGCACCAGCCCGGCGACATTGCTGTCGCCTGCCTTGCGCAGCTCTTGCACCATGCGCAGCGCGATCCAGGCGCCCATCGAGGAGCCGACCAGGATCTGCCTGCCCTTGGTGAAATGCCGGAACACGGCAAGGCTCTGTGCAAGCCATGTCGAAATCGTGCCGTCGGCAAAGGCGCCGCCGGATTCGCCGTGGCCGGAATAATCATGGCGCAGGAAGGCGCGGCCTTCTCTTGCCGCCCAGTCCGACAGCGTCTGCGCCTTCGTGCCCAGCATGTCCGACTTGTAGCCGCCGAGCCAGACGATGCCGGGCTCGGCACCTTTCGTATGGCGCACCGCGATGCGCGATCCCCCCACATCCAGAAAGATTGGGACTTCCAGAGAGAGTGGGGGCGTGACAGTCATGGCTTTTTCCTCAACGTCGGTCTTGTGGCACAGCCGGCGGCGAGGCGGAAAGTGCTCGCGATGTTTCTTTGTTTGGTGCAGGGCAGCGATCAGGGTGATTTTCTGTCAATGCTGTGCTATTGACTCCGCCCGCGCGCTCACCACATTGGCGCGTCCACGCATCAACACTGATAAACCCTGAACGAAACGGCCAAGGAGACCACGACCATTCGCAGACCTTTCAAAGCAGCGGCGCCGACCAAGGATGGCCCGCGCTCCAACCGTGACATCCGGGTTCCCCGGGTCCAGCTTATCGACGCCGAAGGCCAGAACCGCGGCGATGTTTCCATCAACGACGCATTGCTGCTCGCCGAAGAGGCTGGGCTCGATCTCGTCGAGATATCGCCCAATGCGGTACCCCCCGTCGTCAAGATCCTCGATCTCGGCAAGTTGAAATACGCCAACCAGAAGAAGGCGGCCGAGGCGCGCAAGAACCAGAAGGTCATCGAGATCAAGGAGATCAAGATGCGCCCGAACATCGACAGCCATGACTATGAGACCAAGATGAAGGCGGTTCGCCGCTTCTTCGAGGAAGGCGACAAGGTCAAGCTGACGCTGCGGTTCCGCGGCCGCGAAATGGCGCATATGGAACTCGGCATGCAGCTTCTGAACAAGGTCCGTGAGGAAGTGGCGACCATTGCCAAGGTCGAGGCGGAACCAAAGCTCGAAGGCCGCCAGATGATGATGGTGCTGTCGCCGCGCTAAGGTGTGCCGAATATCAGCGCATCTGAGATCACGATGACGTCAGGCTTGGCTATCGCGCTTAAATCCGCCTGAATCACATTCCAAGGCGTCCCGGCGATCGGCGGGACGCCTGTTTTCTTGGCCAAGGCTGCGATCGCTGGCCAAGTTCCTCGACGATCGGATTCCACCTTGGACAAAGAACTCAAATACGGGCTGGGTAACTACCAGCATACGCGCAGGATGGTGCTTGCCGGGCTCGTGGCGGTGCTGTTCGCAGCGTTGCTGTTTGGCCAATCGACGTTTCCGCCTGACACACTGGTGCATGAGTCGATCGAGATGTTCGGCGTGCTGCTGATTTTCCTCGGCATCGTCGGGCGCCTCTGGGCGACACTCTACATAGGCGGACGCAAATCGTCCGAGGTGGTGACCGGCGGGCCTTACTCGATCACCCGCAACCCGCTCTATGTGTTCTCGACCGTAGCCGCGGCCGGCGTCGGCGCGCAGATCGGCTCGTTCACCGGCATCATTCTCTTCGGGCTTTTGTGCGCGGGCGCCTTCCACATCGTCATCCTGCGCGAGGAGAAATTCCTCAAGGAAGCGCTCGGCGCCACATACCAGGCCTATCTGGAGCGGGTGCCGCGCTTCTTCCCGAAATTGTCGCTCTACCAGGAGGGCGATACGGGCAGCTTCAAGCCGCGCCTGCTGTTGACCACGCTGCTCGACGGCCTGGTGTTCCTTGTCGCGCTGCCGGCCTTCGAACTGATCGACGGCGCCCAGCAGTCGGGCATGCTGCCGGTCTTGTTCACGCTGCCCTGATCCAGGACACAGCGCCGCATGTCCACGGGTGTTGCGCGCGGGCCGTCTTTGACGTATAGGACCGCCGTTCAAGAAAACCGCCCGGCAGGGCATGCCGTGGCGGTTTCATTTGCTTTTCGGGCTTTGGTCGGCCCGAAGCGAACAAGAAGCGCGATAGTGCGCCAACTAGACGGAGTAGCAAAATGCCCAAGATGAAGACCAAATCCGCCGCCAAAAAGCGGTTCAAGATCACAGGTACGGGTAAAGTCCTGTCGGCTGCTGCCGGCAAGCGTCACGGCATGATCAAGCGTTCCAACAAGTTTATTCGAAATGCCCGCGGCACGATGGTTCTGGCTGAACCGGATGGCAAGAAGGTCATCAAGAATTTTCTGCCGAACGGCCTCTAAGGCATTCGGTCTGGACACGCTTTTGTTTTACGCAATTCCGAACGGAAAACCGCAAGGCACTTTTCCTGGAATTGCTTTTAAGGAGATCATGACATGGCACGCGTAAAGAGAGGCGTCACCTCGCACGCCAAGCACAAGAAGGTCCTGAAAGCCGCCAAAGGCTTCTATGGCCGTCGCAAGAACACCATCCGCATCGCCAAGCAGGCGGTGGAAAAGTCGATGCAGTACGCGTATCGCGACCGCAAGAACCGCAAGCGCTCGTTCCGCGCTTTGTGGATCCAGCGCATCAACGCCGCGACGCACGAGCATGGCCTGACCTATGGCCGCTTCATCGACGGCCTCAACAAGTCGGGCATCGAGATCGATCGCAAGATCCTGTCGGACATGGCCATCCACGAGCCGCAGGCTTTCGCAGCCTTGGTCGCCAAGGCCAAGGTGGCGCTCGAATATCTGAAGAACACCACGCCGAACGCTTTTGAAAGCGCTGTCGCCTAAGACCAGCGCTTCCCAAGCATTCGCAATTCTGATTTGGGGAACCCGCGCTGGCACGGCTGGCGCGGGTTTTTCTTTTGCCTGAACCGTAGAGTGATTTTCACTTTAGAAGTGACTTTCACTTTAAGGCCGACCTCCCAACGTAGCGAGTTTGACCGTGAACGATGCAACCAACAGCCTGGATACGCTTGAAAACTCACTTCTGGCCGACATCGCGTCGGCCGCCGATGAGCCGGCCATCGAGGCCGTGCGCATCGCTGCCTTCGGCAAGAAGGGCACCGTGTCCGAGATGCTGAAAACACTTGGCGCCATGACCGCCGAAGAGCGGCAGGTCAAGGGTCCTGTTATCAACGGCCTCAAGAACCGCGTCACCGATGCACTCACCGCGCGCAAGGCCGAATTGAAGGATGTGGCGATCACCGCGCGTCTTGCCGCCGAAAAGGTCGACGTGACGCTGCCGGTGCGGCAGTCGCCGGCCGAGCGCGGCCGCATCCATCCGATCAGCCAGGTCATCGACGAGATCGCGGCGATCTTCGGAGATCTCGGTTTCTCCATAGCCGAAGGGCCGGATATCGAGACGGACCACTACAATTTCACGGCGCTGAACTTCCCCGAAGGCCATCCGGCGCGCGAGATGCACGACACCTTCTTCTTCCAGCCGGACGAGAAGGGCGAGCGCAAGCTTTTGCGCACCCACACCTCGCCGGTGCAGATCCGTACAA
The DNA here is from genome assembly GCF_001425625.1 of Mesorhizobium sp. Root102. GTDB lineage: Bacteria > Pseudomonadota > Alphaproteobacteria > Rhizobiales > Rhizobiaceae > Mesorhizobium. Next base: position 96,098 of record NZ_LMCP01000023.1, read on the forward strand.
TGGAGATGAAGAAGCCGCCGATCCGCATCGTCATTCCTGGCAAGACCTACCGGCAGGATTCGGACGCCACCCACTCGCCGATGTTCCATCAGGTCGAGGGGCTGGTGATCGACAAGACGGCCAACGTCGCCAACATGAAGTGGGTGCTGGAGGAGTTCTGCAAGGCCTTCTTCGAGGTGCCGCAGGTGAAGATGCGCTTCCGGCCGTCCTTCTTCCCGTTCACCGAGCCGAGCCTCGAGGTCGACATCCAGTGCGACCGCTCGCGGCCGGGCGAAGTGCGCTTCGGCGAGGGCTCCGACTGGATGGAGATCCTCGGCTGCGGCATGGTGCATCCCAATGTGCTGCGCCATGGCGGGCTCGATCCGGACGAATATCAGGGCTTTGCCTGGGGCATGGGCATCGACCGCATCGCCATGCTGAAATACGGCATGCCGGATTTGCGCGCCTTCTTCGACGCGGACGTGCGCTGGCTGTCGCATTACGGCTTCCGGCCGCTCGACATGCCGACCTTGTTCGGGGGCTTGAGCGCATGACAGCGCCGCACACCGGCGGCTGCCGCTGCGGCGCCGTGCGGTTCGAGGCCTTGGCCGAACCGCACCATGTCAGTTATTGCCATTGCGGCGATTGCCGGCGGGCCAGCGGCGCGCCGGTCTCGGCCTTTGTCGGCTTCCTGGTTGATCAGGTCGTGTTCACCGGCAAGGCGCTGAAGATGTTCGAGAACGGCCCGGTGACGCGCTCGTTCTGCGGCATTTGCGGCTCACCCATCGCCTATGTCGACGAGCGGCTGGAGGACGACATCTACTTCATGCTCGGCGCGATGGACGTGCCGGCCGATTTTGAGCCGACGCTGCATGCCTATGTCAGCGAGCAGCTTGCCTTCCTGCATATGTCCGACGACCTGCCGAGACATCTGAAAACAAGCGTCAAAAGACGAGACGGAACAGTCCCATGAAATTCACCCTCTCCTGGCTCAAGGATCATCTCGAGACCGACGCCACGCTCAACGAGATCGTCGAGCGGCTGACCTCGATCGGCCTCGAAGTCGAGCATGTCGACGACAAGTCGAGCCTGAAACCCTTCGTCATCGCCAGGGTGCTGACGGCGGTGCAGCATCCCGATGCCGACCGGCTGCGCGTGCTGACCGTCGATACGGGCGACGGCAAGGCGCCCGTGCAGGTCGTCTGCGGCGCACCGAACGCCCGAGCCGGCCTGATCGGCGCCTTTGCGGCGCCCGGCACCTATGTTCCGGGCATCGACGTGACGCTGACGGTCGGCAAGATCAGGGGCGTCGAAAGCCATGGCATGATGTGCTCCGAGCGCGAGCTGGAACTGTCCGACGAACACAACGGCATCATCGACCTGCCTGAGGATGCGCCTGTCGGCACCAGCTTCGCTGCCTATGCGCATCTCGACGATCCGGTCATCGAGATCAACCTGACACCGAACCGGCCGGATGCCACCAGCGTCTACGGCATCGCCAGGGATCTGGCGGCGAGCGGGCTTGGCCGCCTCGTCCGCGGTGCCATCATGCCGCATGCCGGCAGTGGCATGTGCCCGGTCAAGGTGACGATCGAGGCGCCGGAACTCTGCCCCGGCTTTGCGCTGCGGCTGGTCAAGGGCGTCAAGAACGGCCCGTCGCCGAAATGGCTGCAGCAGCGGCTGATCGCCATTGGTCTGAGACCCATCAGCGCGCTGGTCGACATCACCAATTACGTCACCTTCGACCGCGGCCGTCCGCTGCATGTGTTCGACGCCAGCAAGGTCGCCGGCAATCTGACCGTGCGGCGTGCGCGCGATGGCGAAAAGGTGCAGGCGCTCGATGGCCGCGAATATACGCTGACGCCGGAGATGTGCGTCATAGCAGATGACAATGGCGTCGAGTCGATCGCCGGCATCATGGGCGGCGAGCATTCAGGCTGCGACGAGAACACGACCGATGTGCTGATCGAATCCGCGCTTTGGGATCCGATCACCACCGCCCGCACCGGCCGCACGCTCGGCATCATCACCGACGCGCGCTATCGCTTCGAACGCGGTGTCGACCCCGAATTCATGGTGCCCGGCGTCGAACTGGCAACGAAACTCGTGCTCGATTTCTGCGGCGGCACGCCGACCGAGATCGAAGTGGCGGGCTATGCTGGACACAAGTCGAAGATCATCTCCTTCCCGCTGTCGGAAGTGAAGCGCCTGACCGGCATCGAGGTGCCGAAGGCGGACAGCCTCGACATCCTGTCGCGCCTCGGCTTCAAGCCTCAGGGGTCGGGTGATGTCGTCAACGTCGCCGTGCCGTCCTGGCGCCCAGATGTCGACGGCAGGGCGGATCTGGTCGAAGAGATCATGCGCATCCACGGCGTCGACAACATCGCACCGCAGCCGCTCGGTGCGCATGACGCGGTCAACGCAAAGATACTCACCACGCTGCAGGTTCGTACCCGCACCGCCAAGCGCGCGCTTGCCGTGCGCGGCATGATGGAGGCCGTCACCTGGTCGTTCATTCCGGCCAAACACGCCGAACTGTTCGGCGGTGGCCAGACCGCGCTGAAGCTCGCCAACCCGATCGCCGCCGACATGTCCGACATGCGGCCGTCGCTGCTGCCGGGGCTGATCGCCGCCGCCCAGCGCAATGCCGACAAGGGCATTGGCGACGTGGCGTTGTTCGAAGTGTCGGGCACCTATGAAGGCGATGGCGCCGACCAGCAGCGGCGCGTGGCCGCCGGCGTGCGCCGCGGCACCGCCAAGCTCGACGGCTCCGGCCGCAACTGGGCCGGCAATTCAGGCCCGGTCGGCGTGTTCGACGCCAAGGCCGACGCCATTGCCGCGCTCGAAGCCTGCGGTGCGCCGGTCGACCGGCTACAGATCGAGGCGGGCGGCCCGGCCTGGTATCATCCCGGTCGTTCCGGCACGATCAAGCTCGGCCCGAAAACCGTGCTCGGCACCTTCGGCGAATTCCATCCGAAGACGCTGGAGGGGCTCGATGTTTCCGGACCGCTCTGCGGCTTCGAAGTGTTCGTCGATGCCGTGCCCGAGCCGAAGGCCAAGCCGACGAAAACCAAGCCCAGGCTGGATCTCTCCGCTTTCCAGGCGGTGAAACGCGATTTCGCTTTCGTCGTCGACAAGTCGGTCGAGGCCGGCGCGCTGGTCCGCGCGGCGCTTGCGGCCGACAAGAAGCTGATCACTGCTGTCTCGGTCTTCGATATTTTCGAAGGTGCATCGCTCGGCGAGGGCAAGAAATCGATCGCCATCGAAGTGTCGATCCAGCCGGTCGAAAAGACGCTGACCGACGAGGATTTCGAGGCGCTGGCCAGGCGCATCGTCGAGAACGTCGGCAAGCAGACCGGTGGTGTGCTGAGGGGCTAAAAAACTTGCGAGCAGATGGCGAATCGCCCTCCAAAGGGCGATGGACCATCTGCGCTATTCCGGGCTCCCGTTTGAAGAACAGCGCACGGCGTTTCTCGACATCGTGTCGGCAGATACGCTCGTTCGCGAAGCGCTGGCGCGCGCCCGCACGCTCGACCTTCCGGATTGGCTGATCGTTTCCGGCGCGCTCTACAACAGCGTCTGGAACCATTTGACGGGAAAACCGTCGGGTTACGGTATCAAAGACGTCGACCTGTTCTATTTCGACGACGCCGACCTGTCCTACGAGGCGGAGGACGCGGTGATCCGCCGAGCGGCGGCGCATTTTGAAGGACTGCCGCTGCCGGTCGAGGTACGCAACCAGGCGCGGGTGCATTTGTGGTATCCGCAGAAGTTCGGCCGGCCCTGTCCGCGCTATACGGGCTCCAGCGAACCGCTCAGCAATTTTGCTTCGAAGACCCATGCGGTCGGGGTCCGATATGATGCTGACGGGCAGCTGGAGCTGGTGGCGCCGTTCGGGCTCGATGACCTCTTTTCGTTTCGCATCACGCCCAGCCGGGTGATGGACAATCAGCACACGCATGAGACGAAGGGTGCGAGGGCGAGGGAGAATTGGCCGGAGATCACGGTTGTGCCTTGGTAGGCCTATGAAAGTTTGAAACGACTTCTACGCCTCGTGACACGCAAAAAGAGGCGCCGAAGCGCCCCCTTCGATTACCAGTGGTGACCTAACTCACCCATTCACCAGCGCCAGCAACTCCTCAGGGTAGCGCTTGCCCATGACCTTGTCGGGCGACAGCGCGTCACCAATGGCTTGCACCTCGGCCGCGCTCAGCTCGACCGCGGCCGCTGCCGTGTTCTGCTCGAGATGGCGGATCTTCCGCGCTCCGAGGATAGGCACGATGAAATCGCCCTGGTGCAGCACCCAGGCCAGCGCCAACTGCGCCGAGGTCACGCCCTTTTCAGCAGCCAGCTTTTCCAAGGTGGCGATGACAGCGGCGTTGGCTTCCATCGCCTCGGCCTGGAAGCGCGGCAAGGTCCGGCGCCAGTCGTCGTCGCTCAAGGCCTCGGGCTTGGCGATCGTGCCGGTCAGCAGGCCACGGCCGAGCGGGCTGTAGGGAACAAAACCGATGCCGAGCTCGCGGCAGACGGCGAACACCTCGTCTTCCGGGTCGCGGCTCCACAGCGAATACTCGCTCTGCACCGCTGATATCGGATGCACGGCGTGGGCCCGGCGGATGGTCGCGGCGCTCGCCTCCGACAGGCCAAGCGCGCGCACCTTGCCCTCGCGCACCAGCTCGGCCATGGCGCCGACCGTATCCTCGATCGGCACGTTGGGGTCGACGCGGTGCTGGTAGTAGAGGTCGATCACATCGGTGCCCAGCCGCTTCAGCGACGCCTCGGCGACGGCCTTGACGTGCTCGGGACGGCTGTCGACACCGGCCATGCGATCCGTGCCGGTGCCTTCCTCCAGAATCCTGAAGCCGAATTTGGTGGCGATCGTTACCTTGTCGCGCACCGACTTCAGCGCCTTTCCGAGCAGGATCTCGTTCTCGTAGGGGCCATAGACTTCCGCCGTGTCGAAGAAATTGACGCCGATCTCGACGGCACGATGCAAGGTGGCGATCGCGTCGGCTTCCGGCTGGCCGCCATAGACGAAGCTCATGCCCATGCAGCCGAGGCCGACGGGATAGACGTTCAATTCAGTTCCTAGCTTGCGGGTTTGCATCACGCGTCTCCATGTTGTGATGCAGCGGAGATAGCGCCTTGCGGTCTGCTCGATAATCGGCTCTTCTTCGTACGGGCTGTTCCAAGAAATAGATCAATGAATCGAGCACACCTTTCACAGCTAGCCGTGCTGGCGACCGTCGCCCAATGCGGCAGCTTTCGAGGCGCGGCCAGGGAATTGGCCATCGCGCCATCGGCGGTCAGCCACGCTGTGTCCAGCCTGGAGGCGCGGCTTGGCGTACGCCTGCTGTCACGCAGCACACGCAGCGTCGCACCTACCGAAGAAGGTGCGCAGTTGCTGGAACGGTTGCGGCCGGCGCTGTTGGAGATCGACCTGGCGCTGGAGACGGCGATCGAGGCGCGCGATCGGCCGGCCGGCAATCTGAGGCTCAGCGTACCCCGCACCGCAGCACAGCTCACACTGGCGCCACGGCTCGGGGCGTTTGCCCAGGCCTTTCCCGATATCGTGCTGGAGATCGTCGTCGAGGACCGCTTCACCGATGTGGTCGAAGGCGGCTTCGATGCCGGGGTCAGGCTCGGCGAAAGCCTGCAGCCGGACATGGTCGCGGTGCGGATCGGAGCATCGATCCGTGGCGCCGTGGTTGCCGCCCCTTCCTATTTTGAGACCATGCCGCGCCCGCTGCATCCACGCGACCTGGCGGCACATCGCTGCGTCCGCTTCCGCTTCTCGAGCGGCGTGCTCTACCGCTGGGAGTTCGAAAAGGATGGCGAGGAGCTGGAGATATCAGTCGAAGGCCCGCTGATCGTCGGCGAGGATCGCCTCAATGTCGAAGCGGCGATCAACGGCGCCGGCCTGACCTTTGTGTTCGAAGGCTATGTCAGCGCGGCGATCGCCGACGGCAGGCTTGTACGCGTGCTGGAGGACTGGTGCCCGCCCTTCGACGGGTTCTTCGTCTACTACCCCAGCCGCCGCCAGATGCGGCCGGCGCTCAGGGCCTTCGTCGATTTCTTCAAGGTGAGCGGGTAAGCGCGCCGGAAGAAACCCGCCCCCACATTCGTTCACGTCCCATGCAAACATCGATCACCAACAGCACGACCCGCTATGGCTGGGGCACGATCATTCTCCATTGGCTGATCGCTCTGATATTCATCGGCCAGTTCGCGCTCGGTTTCGTCATGGTGCGGCTGACCAGCCAGCGCACCGCCTTCGAACTGATCCAACTGCACAAATCCTTCGGCTTTCTGCTGCTCGGCCTGATCATCCTGCGCATCGCCTGGCGTCTCGGCAATGCCGCGCCGGCGCTGCCGCGCTCTGTCGGAATCCTGGAGCGTCGGGCCGCGCCGCTGGCGCATTTTGCGCTCTACGCGTTTCAGCTTGCCTTGCCCTTGTCCGGCTGGGCGCTGGTGTCGGTGTCGATGCTGGAGATCCCCAGCCTGCCGTTCAATCTGTTCATCATGCCGAACCTGCCGCTGGCAGAATCGGATGGCGCTGAAAGCTTCTGGGCGGCGGCGCACTGGTATCTCGCCTATGCCGGCATGGCGCTGGTCGCCGTCCATGTCGCGGCGGCATTGCGGCACCATTTCCAGCTTAGGGATGGCGTGCTCACGCGCATGATCACGCCTTTGTCAGGCGACAGTGCGGAATAGAGCGGCCGGTCCATTCGTTCACGGAAAGAAGGCGCAGAAAATGCGCTGCCTCCAACAAGGAACATCCCCATGTTTGCACGCATCCTTGGATTTGCGGCGGTCGCCGCTTGTCTTGCCACGCCTGTTTCAGCGGCCGTCGCGCTTGGTGACGCGGCCGGCAGCTATTCGATCAGCCCGGCCAACTCCAGCATCCACTTTTCCATAGGCAAGGTCGGCGGCGGCGGCCTCAACGGCACCTTCGCCCGCTTCAAGGGCTCGATCCGCATCGACAACAGCGATGTCGGGCGCTCGCAGGTCAATTTCACCATCTTTCCCGAAAGCGTCGGCACCGGCCAGGGCCGCATCGATGCCTTCCTGCGTTCCGACGCCGTGTTTGATGCCGCCAACAGCCCCGAAATCCAGTTCCGCTCGACCGGCGTGACCCGAACCAGCGACACCACGGCTCTCGTCACCGGCCGGCTGACGGCGCGCGGCAAGACGTTCCCGGAAAAATTCACGGCCGAGCTTGGTGGTCTCAAGGCCGGCACGATAAAATTCCATGTCACCGGCAAGGTGCTCAGGTCGCGCTACGGCATGGATGTCGGCACGCCGATCTATTCGAACGTCGTCGACTTCGACATGATGCTGACCGGCAAAAGGGGCTGAACGGGTTCTTCCTCGCTCCACTTCGTGGGGCGAGGAACCCAGCACTGCGCATTGGCTTTTCCGCTGATTTCGGGCAAACCTCGTTGCCTGTAATCGCTATGGAGAAGCCTGATGTTCCGATGGGGTGTGTTGTCGACGGCAAAGATCGGCCGCGAGCATTTGTTGCCGGCGATGGTCGAGGCGGAGAACGGCGTGCTGTCGGCGATCGCCAGCCGCGACCTGTCGAAGGCCAAGGCGCTCGCCGAGCGCTTCGGTGCACGCCATGCCTTCGGCTCCTATGAGGACCTGCTTGCCTCCAACGAGGTCGACGGCGTCTACATCCCGCTGCCGACCTCGCAGCATGTCGAATGGACGGCCAAGGCCATCGAAGCCGGCAAGCATGTGCTGGTCGAAAAGCCGCTGGCACTCGACGCCAAGGACATCTTGCCGTTGATCAACCTGCGCGACGCCAAAAAAGTGCTGGTTTGCGAAGCCTTCATGGTCATCTACCACCCGCAATGGATCAAGGTGCGCGACCTCATAACCAGCGGCGCCATCGGCCGACTGCGCCATGTGCAGGGCGCCTTCTCCTATTACAATGTCGACCCCAACAACATGCGCAACCAGCTCGACCTCGGCGGCGGCGCGCTGCCCGACATCGGCGTCTACCCGACCGTGTCGACTCGTTTTTCCACCGGCAAGGAACCGCTGCGCGTGCAGGCGACGATCGAGCGCGACAAGAAATTCGGCACCGATATCTATTCCTCGATCCGCGCCGATTTCGGCGACTTCGAACTGTCCTTCTACCTGTCGACGCAGATGGCGGCGCGCCAGGTCATGGTGTTCCACGGCGAGAAGGGTTTCATCGAGGTGTTCTCGCCCTTCAACGCCGGGCTCTACGACCACCACCGCGTCGAACTGCACAACCAGAACCACACCGAAGCGCAAGTGTTCCGTTTTCCCGGTACCCAGCAGTACCGGCTGGAGGTCGAGACCTTCGCGCGTGCGGCACAGGGCGGCAAGGAGCGCGTCTTCACTCTGGAGGAATCGGTGCTCAACCAGAAGGTCATCGACGCCATCTTCCGCGCCGGCGGCACGGACGGCTGGGAGACCGTCTGACTCCTTGCATTAAAGTAGCCGGCCAATTCTGGGAGGAAAGATGGCTGACGATGCGGATGTGATCATTGTCGGCGCCGGCCTTGCCGGACTGGTCGCCGCCGCCGAGCTTGCCGAAGCCGGCAAGAAAATCATCATCGTCGACCAGGAGCCGGAGCAGTCGCTCGGCGGCCAGGCGTTCTGGTCGTTCGGCGGCCTTTTCCTCGTCGATTCGCCGGAGCAGCGGCGCATGCGCATCCGCGATTCGCACGATCTGGCGCTCGAGGACTGGCTGGGCACCGCCGCTTTCGATCGGCCGGAGGATTTCTGGCCGCGCAAATGGGCGGAAGCCTATGTCGGCTTCGCCGCCGGCGAGAAACGCTCATGGCTCCTGCAGCGCGGCCTGAAATTCTTTCCCGTCGTCGGCTGGGCCGAGCGCGGCGGCGGCAACGCCATCGGCCACGGCAATTCGGTGCCGCGCTTCCACATCACCTGGGGCACCGGCCCCGGCGTGCTCGAGCCTTTCGTCCAGCGCGTGCGCGAGGCGCAGAAGCGCGGACTGATCAGTTTCAAATTCCGCCACCGGGTCAACGAGTTGACTCGCACGGGCGCGACCGTCGACGGCGTCCGTGGCGATATCCTGCAGCCCAGCACCGTCGAGCGCGGCCACAAGAGTTCGCGCGAAATCGCCAGTGATTTCGAGCTTCATGCGCAAGCGGTGATCGTCGCCTCCGGCGGCATCGGCGGCAATCATCAGCTTGTGCGGGAAAATTGGCCCAAGCGGCTGGGCCCTGCACCGAAGCGTATGACCACCGGCGTGCCCGACCATGTCGACGGCCGCATGCTGGCGATCACGGAACGGGCCGGCGGCTCGATCATCAACCGCGACCGCATGTGGCACTATGTCGAGGGTATCAGGAACTGGGCGCCGATCTGGACCGATCATGCGATCCGCATCCTGCCCGGTCCGTCATCGCTGTGGCTGGACGCGCGCGGCAAGCGTCTGCCGGTGCCGCTCTATCCCGGCTTCGACACGCTGGGCACGCTCAGTCACATCATGAGCACCGGCTTCGACCATTCCTGGTTCATCCTGACCAAAAAGATCATCCAGAAGGAGTTCGCGCTGTCGGGCTCCGAGCAGAACCCTGATCTGACCGGCAAGAGCTGGCGCCAGGTGCTCGGCCGCGCCACATCGGGCATCCCGGGTCCGGTCAAGGCGTTCATGGAGAAGGGCGAGGATTTCATCGTCGAGGCCGACCTGCCGACGCTTGTCGCGCGCATGAACGCGCTGGCCGGCGGCGAGCCGCTGCTTGAGTTGGCCCAGGTCGAACGCGAAATCCGCGCCCGCGACAGGCAACTCGACAATCCGTTCTCCAAGGACATGCAGATCACCGCGTTGCGCGGTGCGCGTGCTTACCTCGGCGACCGGCTGATCCGCACGGCCAAGCCGCACAAGATGCTCGATCTGGCGAATGGCCCGCTGATTGCGGTCCGCCTCAACATCCTGACACGCAAGACGCTGGGCGGTCTGCAGACCGATCTCGACAGCCACGTGTTAGGTGCCGACGGCCAGCCGGTTGCGGGACTCTACGCCGTTGGCGAAGCCGCCGGCTTCGGCGGCGGCGGCGTGCATGGCTATGCGGCGCTTGAGGGCACCTTCCTCGGCGGCTGCATCTTTTCCGGCCGCGGCGCCGGCCGGGCGGCCGCCGCCTCGGTGCGGTAAGTCTTGAACCGTCAGACGATGAAATCGCTCACCAGAGCCAGACGCCCTGCCCAAGGGCGCCTATCGCGTCCGCAATCCGGGTGAAGCTCGCGCGGGCGCGGCCGACCGTATGCCGAGCCCTGAGATAGCCGTGCACCAGCCCTGGTTCTTCGAACCAGGCGGCGCGTCCGCCTGCCGCAATGATCAGGTCGCGATAGGTTTCACCGTCCGATGACAGCGGGTCGCATTGCGCGGTGATCAGCACCGTCGGCGGCAGGTTGGAGAAGTCGGTGTCGGCGAGCGGGGCCAGCGTTGCATCGCCGCTGCGGTCCTGCCCCCCAGTGCGGATGTGTTTGTAGAATTCGAGATCGCGCATGGTCAGCATCGGCGCTTCGGCATGCGTGACATAGGATCCCTTCAACCGATCGCCGCCGAGGCCGGGATAGATCAGCACCTGGCCGATCGGCTTTCGTGGATGGCCGCGCGTCGCGTGGCTGACCGCGGCGGCAAGATTGCCGCCGGCGCTGTCGCCACAAAGCAGGATCGGGTGCCTGTAAGCGGTCGCGGCCCATTCGAAGGCACTCATCACGTCGTCGAAGGCGGCCGGATGCAGATGTTCCGGTGCCAGCCGATAATCGACCGAGACCACCTCATGGCTGGTGCCGGCGCACAGCTCTGCACAGACATCGTCGTGGCTGTCCAAGCCGCCGAGGATGAAGCCGCCGCCATGGAAATACAGCACCGTCGCGGCTGCTTGGCGAGCGCTTCGGTAGGTACGGATCGGAATGTCGTGCGTGGGCGTTGCAATGGCTGAGGTTTCGACCGCAATGCCTTCGGGATAGCCGGCAAAGAATTCGCTGCACATGCGGTCGTAGATCCCGCGCTGCTGCGCGATCGTGTAGTCGATCGTATCGGGCGGATAGTAGGAATTGGTCCGCTCGATGAAGGCCCAGGTCTCGGCGTCGATGAGGGTTTTATAGTCGGTCATGGAACTCCTTTACCTCCCCTTGATGGGGGAAGTCGCCGCGAAGCGGCGGGTGCTTCACCCCACCCCGGACCTTCGGTCCGACCCTCCCCATCGAGGGGAGGGTAAAAGTGGGTCATTTCCCCTTCCAAACCGGATCGCGCTTTTCCGCAAACGCGCGAAAGCCTTCCATATTGTCCTCGGAGCCGTAGAGCGCATCGACGGTCGCCAGTTGGCGCCGCGTCACCCTGTTCATCGCGTCCTGGAATGTAAGCGCCTCGGCCACACGCGCCGTTTCCTTGATCGCGGCGAAGACCAGCGGCGGGCCGCTGGCCAGCAGCCGGGCGATCTCCCAGACGCGCTCCTCGAGCTTCTCCTTGGGCAACACTTCGTTGACCAGGCCCCAGCGATGCGCCTCGGCGACATCCATCCAGCGGCCTGTGAGCAAAAGGTCCATGGCGACATGGTAGGGCATGCGCTTCGGCAGCTTGATCGTTGCCGCGTCGGCCAGCGTGCCGGCGCGGATTTCGGGCAGCGCGAAGGACGAATGATCGGAGGCGTAGATGAGGTCGCAGGACAGCGCCAGCTCGAAGCCGCCGCCGACCGCCATGCCGTTGACGCAAGCGATGACCGGCTTGTTGAGGTCGCGCAATTCCTGAAGGCCGGCAAAGCCGCCGACGCCATAGTCGCCGTCGACCGCGTCGCCGCCGGCGGCCGCCTTCAAGTCCCAGCCGGCGCAGAAGAACTTGTCGCCCGCGGTCTTGACGATGGCGACGCGCAACTCCGGATCGTCGCGAAACGCCTTGAAGGTCTCGCCCATCAGCCGCGAGGTCTTCAGGTCGATGGCGTTGGCCTTGGGCCGGTCGAGCGTGACCTCGAGGATGGTGCCTTCGCGGCGGGTCGAAATGACGTCAGACATTCTTCTTGTCTCCCAGCACCAGCAGTGCGTCGGCGATCCAGGCGCCCTTGCCTTCCGCGCAGACGATCAGCGGGTTGATGTCGAGTTCCTCGATCTCGCCGGCATTCTTCTGCACGAAGCCGGCAATGCCCGATATGGCGTCGATGGCAGCGGCGACATCGGCTTTCGGCCTGCCGCGATAGCCGTCGAGCAGCGGGAACAGTTTCAGGCCGCGCAATGCCGCCTCGATGTCGTCGCGCGTTGCCGGCAGCATCAGCGTGACGCTGTCGCGCAACAGCTCGACCAGCACGCCGCCAGTCCCCAAGGTCATCACCGCGCCGAACATCGGGTCGCGGGTGAACCCGACGATCAGTTCGGCGACGCCGTCGCGCACCATGCGCTCGACATAGAGCCCCGTGCCGAGCGGCAACAGGTCATGCGCTGCCGTGCTGACGGATTCGGCATCCCTGAGATTGAGCCTGACAGCGCCAACCTCGGATTTGTGGGTGACGCCGAGCGCCTTCAGCGCCACGGGGAAGCCGAGCGCCATCGACGAGATCACCGCCTCGACGGCATTGGCGGCGCGTTCGCCTTTCGGCACCGGCAGGCCGGCATCAATGAGGCGCGATTTCGCCTCGGCTTCATCAGGGGTGACGTGGTCACCGCCAGGCGCACCGGCAGCCGACGTGTCGATCGGCTGCGCCTGCGGCTCAGCCCAGGCCCACCCGATGAAGGCTGCCGCCCCGGCTGCATCCATCGCCTCGGAAATTCCGAACAACGGCACCATGCCGCGCGCCATCAGCCCGGCGGTGTATTCCTCGGGCAGGTTTTCCGGCAGCGAGGAGACGATCGCGCCTTGCGCCTTGTTTGTCTTCAGCGCCGATTCGAAGGCGCGCAGCGTCGCCCACCAGTCGGTGTCCGAGCAGCGGTCCGGGCGCGGGAAATCCAGCACCAGCATGTTCAAGTCGAAGCCGCCCGACACCATGGCGGTGAAGGTGGCGGTCATCGCCGGCTCGTTGTTCCAGATGAAGGTGTGGTAGTCGAGCGGGTTGGCGACAGCGACCAGCGGCCCAAGCGTCGATTTGACATGGGCACGGTGCCTGTCAGTCAGCACCGGAAAATTGACCCAGCGGCCTTCGGCACTGTCGGCCATGACCGAGGCTTCACCGCCCGAGCAGCTCATCGACGACAGTTTGTAGCCGGGCAAAGGCCCGGTGATGTGCAACAGCTTCAGCGCCTCGATGAAGGCGGGGATGGAATCGACGCGCGCAATGCCAAGCCGTCTCAGGAACGCGCCCGAGGCCGCGTCCGAACCGGCCAGCGAGGCGGTGTGCGAGACGGTCGCCTGTCTGGCCTGTTCGGAACGGCCAACCTTCATGGCGATGATCGGCTTCTTCAGCTCGCGGGCTCGGGCCGCCAGCCGTTCAAAGCCGGCTACCGAATCGAAGGCCTCGATGTGCAGGCCGAGCGACGTGACCCGCTCGTCCTCGATCAGGCCGAGCGCCATCTCGGACAGGCCGGTCTGAGCCTGGTTGCCGGCGGTCATCAGAAAGGCGACCGGCAGACCGCGCTTTTGCATGGTCATGTTGATGGCGATGTTGGAGGACTGGGTGATGATGGCAACGCCCTTGCCGCCCTCGGCCAGTCTTATGCCACCATGCTGGTCGGGCCACAGAAGCGCGCCGTCGGCGTAATTGATCAGGCCATAGCAATTCGGCCCGATGATCGGCATCGAGCCAGCTGCCGCGACCAGCTCGGCCTGCAGCCGCTCGCCGTCGTCGTCATAGGCCTCGGTCTCGAGGAAGCCGGCGGCAAAGCAGACGGTGCCGCCGGCGCCGCGTTCAGCCAGCGCCTTGACCACTTCGATGGTCAAATGCCGGTTGACGCCGACAAAGGCGGCATCCGGCGCGCCCGGCAGATCGGCGACAGAGCGATAGGCCTTGCGGCCGGCGACCTCGCCCTTGGTCGGATGCACCGGCCAGATCTCGCCGGCAAAGCCCATCTTGATCGATTGCGCGACGACGGCTGCAGCCTGCGCCCCGCCGAACACGGCGATCGATTTCGGCCGCAGGAGACGCTCAAGTCTATGCATATGTTATGCCCCAAACGGGCGCAGCAGCGCCCTTGAAATGATGTGGCGCTGGATCTCGGACGTGCCTTCCCAGATGCGCTCGACGCGCGCGTCGCGCCAGATACGCTCCAGCGGCAGGTCGTCCATCAGCCCCATGCCGCCATGGACCTGGATCGCCTCATCGGCGACGAAAGCGAGCATTTCGCTGGCCTTCAGCTTGGCCATGGCCATGTCCTGGTCGGTGACGGTGCCCTGATCGTACTTCCAGCCGGCTTCGAACACCATCAGGTCGGCGGCCTTCAGTTCGGTCGCCATGTCGGCGAGCTTGAACGACACGCCCTGGAACTTGCCGATCTGCTGGCCGAACTGCTGGCGCTGCGCGGCATATTCCACCGCATGGCCAAGCGCCCGCTCGGCACGGCCGAGACAGGTGGCGCCGACCTGTAGCCGGGTGGCGCCGAGCCATGAATTGGCGACGTCGAAACCCTTGTGGACTTCGCCCAGAACCTGACTTGCTGGCAGCCGGCAATCGTCGAATTCAAGGATGGCGTTGGTATAGCCGCGATGCGAGACATTGCGATAGCCGTCACGCACCGTGAAACCCTTGGTGCCCTTGTCGACGAAGAAGGCGGTGATCTTCTTGCGCTTGCCGCGCGGCGAATCCTCTTCGCCGGAAGCCATGAACACGATCGCAAAGTCGGCGAGGTCGGCGTGGGAGATAAAATGCTTGGTGCCGTTCAGCACCCAGTCGTCCACATCCTGTACGGCGGTTGCCTTCATGCCGCGCAGATCCGAGCCGGCGCCCGGCTCGGTCATCGCCAGGCAGTCCCATTTCTCGCCACGGATGCAGGGGAACAGATATTTCTCGCGCTGCTCCGGCGTGCCGGCAAGCAGGATGTTGGAGGGGCGCGCCACGCAGGTCCAGTGCAGCGCATAGTTAGCGCGGCCGAGTTCTTTCTCGTAGAGCAGCCAGGTCACCGTATCCAGGCCGGCGCCGCCGACGTCGGCCGGCATGTTGGCGGCATAGAGCCCGGCCTCGATCGCCTTGACCTTGATCTCCTCGATCAGCTCGCGGCGCAGCACGCCGGTGCGCTCGACCTCGCGCTCATGCGGGTAAAGCTCGTTCTCGACGAACGCACGCGTCGTCTCGACGATGAGCCTCTGCTCCTCCGACAGCCCGAAATCCATGCCCTCAGCCTTTCTTCTTGCCGGTCTTTTTCTTTGGCTTCTCGGCTTTCTTTACCGGCTTCAAGGCCTTGGCCTTCTCGGCGGCCTTGGAGGCCGTCGGTTTCTTCGCCGCCAGCTTGGCCAGCTGCTTGGTGTAGTCCTTGTGCAAAGCGCCGGCGCCCCAGCCCTTGCCTTTGTTCTGCTTCGACAGCGCGTCCATGATCGCGACCAGATTGTCGTCGCGGATCTTTTCCAGCTCACGGATCGACAGCCCATGCGCCTGGTCGTCCGACTGCGTGGCGATCAGGTCGACCAGCTCGTCGTTGAACTCCGGCACGTCCATCAGCTTGGTCCATGGCCATTTCAGGCACGGGCCGAACTGCGCCATGAAGTGGCGCATGCCGGCCTCGCCGCCGGCGACGCGATAGACCTGGAACATGCCCATCTGCGCCCAGCGCAGGCCAAAGCCATAGCGCATG
The DNA here is from genome assembly GCF_001425625.1 of Mesorhizobium sp. Root102. GTDB lineage: Bacteria > Pseudomonadota > Alphaproteobacteria > Rhizobiales > Rhizobiaceae > Mesorhizobium. The sequence continues at coordinate 111,791 of NZ_LMCP01000023.1, forward strand.
ATGTCGTCGAGTTCCTCGACCGTGCAGATGCCGTCCTTGATCAGCCACAGCGCCTCGCGCCATGCCGCTTCGAGCAGGCGGTCGCCGACGAAAGCCTCGATCTCCTTGCGGATGACGACCGGCTTCATGCCGATCGAGGTATACATCTCCTTGGCGACCTCGATCGCCTCGGGGAAGGTCTGTTCGCCGCCGACGATCTCCACCAGCGGCAGGAGATAGACCGGGTTGAACGGGTGGCCGACGACCAGCCGCTCCGGATGCTTCTTCATCGCCACCTGCATGTCGGTCGGCTTGATGCCGGAGGTCGACGAGCCGACAATCGCGTTGGCCGGCGCATGTGCGTCGATCTCTGCCAGCACGCGATGTTTGAGGTCAAGCCGCTCCGGCACGCTTTCCTGGATGAAATCGGCATCGGCCACCGCCTCGGCGATGGTCTTGGCGAAGGTCAGCTTGCCCTCTTTCGGCAGGCCGCCGGGCACCATCTGCTTGTAGGCGCGGCGCGCGCCCTTCATCACTTCGCCAACCTTGCGCGATGCCTCGGGATCCGGGTCGAAGATCGACACGTCGATGCCGTTCAGGAGCAGCCGCGCCACCCAGCCGGCACCGATGACGCCACCGCCGATGGCGGCTGCCTTGTTGATGATGCTCATGCGGAGGCTCCGGTTCTTGTCTTGGCTGTTGTTGGATCGGTGAGAGGCACGCGCTCGCCGGCGCGGATCACGGTCGCGTCGTAGGCCTTGCGGGCTAAGACCTCGAGCACGAAGGGCCGGAAGAATTCGATCGGTAGCGTGTCATAGTCGGGGTCGAAGCTCGACTGGTCCCAGCGTTCGCAAAACTGGTCGCAATCGTCGAAATAGGCGTGGCCGGCAAAGCGGTCGCGCGCATGGCGGTTGCCGCCGAGATGATGGGCATAATAGAGCCGCTGAAAGTCGCCGTGCTTTTCCACCACCCAGGTGCATTGTTCGCGCACGAAGGGTTTCAGGATCGATGCGGCATATTCGTCGTGATTGTAGGGCGCATAGATGTCGCCGATATCGTGCAGCAGCGCACAAGTGATCCAGTCGGTGTCGGCGCCGTCGCGCCAGGCGCGCGTCGCCGCCTGCAGCGAATGGCCGAGCCGGGTGATCTTGTAGCCGGACAGGCCCTCGTCGAGCTGCACCAGCGCGTCGAGCAGCCGCTCGCCGGTCCTGGCCGCATAGTCGATCTCATGCGCGGTCAGGAACTCGTAGTCGTCCCGGTCGCCATCCTTCATCGCGGTGAATTTTACGGTACTCATGCCGACCTCCCCAGCGAATAATCTATGCGGCTATCGGCGCCCGCTTGGTCAGATTCAGCTTCTTGCGCACCTCCTCCGGGCCGATGATCCTGGCGCCCAGATTGGTGACGATGCTGGCGGCACGCTCAACGAGTTGCGCATTGGTCGCCAGCACACCCTTGTCGAGCCACAGATTGTCTTCCAGCCCGACGCGGACATTGCCGCCGGCCAGCACAGCTGCCGCGGCATAGGCCATCTGGTTGCGGCCGATGGCGAAGGCCGACCAGTTCCAGGTCGACGGCACATTGTTGACCATGGCCATGAAGGTGTTCAGGTCGTCAGGCGCGCCCCACGGCACGCCCATGCAAAGCTGCACCAGCGCATCGGGGTTGAGCACCTTTTCCTCGACCAACTGCTTGGCGAACCACAGATGGCCGGTGTCGAAAGCCTCGATCTCCGGCTTGACGCCGAGCGCAGTCATCATGCCGCCCATGGCGCGCAGCATGCCGGGCGTGTTGGTCATGACATAGTCGGCCTCGGCGAAGTTCATGGTGCCGCAGTCGAGCGTGCAGATTTCTGGCAGGCACTGGCGCACATGTTCCATGCGGTTGGTGGCGCCGCCCATATCGGTGCCCTTTTCGTTGAGCGGCAGCGGCGCTTCCGGCGAGCCGAACACCATGTCGCCGCCCATGCCGGCGGTCAGGTTCAGCACCACATCGACATTGGCCTCGCGGACGCGCTCGGTCACTTCGCGGTAGAGATGCACGTCACGCCTGGGCTTGCCGGTTTCGGGATCACGCACATGGCAATGCACGATCGCAGCGCCCGCCTTGGCCGCATCGATGGCCGAGTCGGCGATCTGCTTGGGCGAGCGCGGCACATGCGGGCTGCGGTCCTGCGAGCCGCCGGACCCGGTCACGGCACAGGTAATGAAAACCTCACGGTTCATCGCAAGCGGCATGGAACTCTCCTCCGATAGAAACACTATGCATGTCGCCCAAAAGTGGGAACCGGTTTTGGCATAACGACATGCACAAAGACCAATCAACAATGCCCGACTTGCCGGAAACTGTTTTGCGTTTTACGAAGCTTCCATGACGAAAAGCGAAAAACCAACGATCTTTCGTGCCGAGCGCCTGCCGCTCAAGGTGACGCTGCTGGTGTTTTCCGGCTCATCCATCATGTGCGTGGCCTCGGCCGTCGATCCGCTGCGCGCCGCCAACCGCATCTCCGGTGAAACCCTGTTCGATTTCCGGCTGGTCTCGGTGACCGGCGAGGCTCCGGTCACCACATGCGGCCTGCCGGTGGCGGTCAGTGGCCGCTTCGATGCGGCCGAGCCAACCGACGTTCTTGTCGTCGTCGCCGGCTTCGGCACCCAGAACTATGCAACCTCGGCTCTGTTGTCGGGCCTGCGTCGCGCGGCGCGGACAGCACGCGCTTGCGGCGGCGTCGAAGCCGGCACCTGGCTGGTGGCGCGTGCCGGCCTCTTGGAAGGGCGCAGCGCCACCACCCATTGGGAGGACATGGAGGATTTTTCCTCGGCCTTCCCAGGTGTCGATGTCCGCCCGGACCGCTATGTCATCGATGGGCCGGTGTTCACGTCGGGTGGCGCGTCGCCGACCTTCGACCTGATGCTGCATCTCATTCGCACGCGGCTCGGCATGGCTGTCGCGCTCGATGTCGCCAGCGTCTTTATCTACGATCAGGCGCGCGCCGCCACCGACGCGCAGCCGCTGGTCTCGCTCGGCCGGCTCGACGGCTACGACCCGCGCCTTGCGCAAGCCATCCGGCTGATGGAATCGCATGTCGATCAGCCGCTGACCATAGAGGCGATGGCAAAGCGCGCCGGGGTGACGGCGCGGACACTGGAGAGCATCTTTCGCAAGTCGATCGGCGAGACGCCGGGCGCCTATTACCTCAGGCTGCGCCTCGGCGCCGCCCGCCGGCTGGTGGTCGATACAAGGGTAGCCATGGCCGATATTGCCGGGCGGACCGGATTTTCGTCCGCCGCGGCGTTTTCGAGAGCGTTTTCAAGGGCTTTCGGCGAAGCGCCGGTCAGGCTGCGGAGGGGGTAGGTTTCAACGGGCGATCAGGCCGCGTTCTGACGGTCGCCGTCGATCTGCGAGCGCATCTGTCTGGCAAGATGGGTCTCAAAGCGGCTCGCGACGGCGCGATCCCACTCGTTCGAGATCTTGGCGCCGTCGGTTTTCCTCGGCATCGCCATCAACCGGTCGATGATAGATCCGGCTTCGCCCGGTGAGAGCAGGGCGTCGATTTCACGTTCGTTCTGCATATCGGTTCGCCTCCTTCTTCCTCTCCCGCCACGAGCCAGTCTTATACGAGATACGTGACGGCTGTTTGAAGGCAAGAGCGAGGTCATTGAAGGGCGGCAAAGGGCAAAACCGTGTCGTCGGACGCGCCCTCGCGTAAAGTTTGATCCTGCGTCTGGGCAGGTCAGGTCAAGCAGAAATCTACAGCCACTTTTCGAACAGCACCGTGGTGAAGCCACTGTCCCATTCGTCATCTGGATAGCGGGTTTTCTCGATATAGCCGACCGCCTTGTAGAGTGCTTGCGCAGGCGTCGGCTTCCAGCCGCGCCTGCGCCGATCCGGCGGCGCCGATCGCCTGTTCGGCATGGGAAAGCAGCTTGCGGCCGACACCTTGCCGTTGACGGGACGCCATGACGTGTAGGGCTTCGATGAAGCCGCGCGCCAATGGATCAGGCCGGCGACCGCGCCATCGATCTCGGCAACGGCAAATTCAGGCCAGCTCTGGTCGACATAACGCCCGCCAATATCCGTCTTGATATAGCGCTGCGCCGCTGCCTCGGTGATGTTAGGCAGCCAGGTGCCTTCGAATGTTTCCTGCAGGACCCGCTTCAAAGCCGGGATATCGCTTGCCTGCGCCGGGCGCACGATGGTTCGATCCTCTGCCATTTCCCGTCTCCTGCCAATGCATGTCGCCCAAAAGTGCACAGCGGTTTTGGGACGACGACATGCATCAAGGTAAAGGCCGCCGCTTCGCCTTTTCGGCGGTGCGGCACCTTGATCGCGCGCAGGCCGCCAAAGATCCATGCGATCCTCGGCAGCCTCTCGCGAAATGCGCTGACTAGCAGATGGTGATAACTCCGGCTTTCAGCCAGTGGTAGCGGATGTCGGTCCAGAGATCGGGCTTCACACGTAGCGGTTGACGATGTTTTCCAGCAGTTCCTGACGGCCCGACCTTGGCTGCGGCTCGATCTTCTTCTTGACGACGCGCTCGGCGATGTCTTCCAGCGTGCGCTTGCCGGAAAGCATCGCCTTGCCCTCGGCCGTGTTCCAGCCGGCATAACGTTCGGCCAGCGGCGCGGACAGCGCTTTGTCCTCGACCATGCGGGCCGCGGCCTTCAGACCGCGTGCGCAAGAGTCCATGCCGCCGATATGGCCGATCAGCAGGTCCTGCGGATCGAGCGACTGGCGGCGCAGCTTGGCGTCGAAATTGGTGCCGCCAGTCTTGAAGCCGCCGGCCTGCAGGACCTGGTAGTAGGCCAGCGCCATCTCGGGCACGTTGTTGGGGAACTGGTCGGTGTCCCAGCCCGATTGGTAGTCGTTGCGGTTCATGTCGATCGAGCCGAAGACGCCGAGCGCATTGGCCAGCGCCAGCTCGTGCTCGAAGGAATGGCCGGCCAGGATGGCGTGGCCCTGCTCGATGTTGAGCTTGACCTCCTTCTCCAGCCCGAAGCGCTTGAGGAAGCCGTAGACGGTGGCGACATCGTAATCATACTGGTGCTTGGTCGGCTCCTGCGGCTTCGGTTCGATCAGGATCGTGCCCTTGAAGCCGATCTTGTGCTTGTAATCGACGACCATGCTGAGGAACCGGCCGGCCTGCTCCTGCTCGCGGGCAAGGTCGGTGTTGAGCAGCGTCTCATAGCCCTCGCGCCCGCCCCACAGCACGTAGTTCTCGCCCTTCAGCCGCTTGGTGACGTCGAGACAGCTTTTTACCGTCGCCGCCGCATAGGCAAACACATCCGGATCGGGATTGGTGGCCGCACCCGACATGAAACGGCGATTGGAGAACAGGTTGGCCGTGCCCCAAAGCAGCTTGACGCCGGTCTGCTTCATCTTTCCGGCGAAGTAGTCGGCGATCTCGTCGAGGCGAGCCGCACTTTCGGAAAAGTCCTTGCCCTCCGGCCGCACATCGGCATCGTGGAAGCAGAAATAGGGAGCGCCGAGCAGCGAGAACATCTCGAAGGCGACATCGGCCTTGAGCTTGGCCAGTTCCATCGTGTCGATGCCGCCGGCCTTGGGGAACCAGGGACGGTCGAAGGTCTGGCCGCCGAACGGATCGCCGCCCGGCCAGGCAAAGGAATGCCAATAGGCGACGGCAAAGCGCAGATGGTCTTCCAGCCGCTTGCCGGCGACGACCTCATCGGGATTGTAGAACCGGTAGGCCAGCGGATTGGTCGAATCTGGCCCCTCGTACTTGATTTTCTGGATGTCGCCGAAAAATCCGCTGCTCATGGTCTTTTTCCTCTTTCGAATAGTTCGCCCTGATTACCTCAGGTAATTCGCCCTGATTACCTCAGGCGTAATTGGTTTCGTTCTTCCGCTGGTCGAAAAGGCTCGTGTCAAAACCGTCAAACAAAGGAGACAGACCATGACCGACCTCAACAAGATCGCCCAAAACTACATCACCGCCTGGAACGAGAGCGATGCCGAGCGCCGGGCCGACTTGCTCAAGGCGACCTTCACTGAAGACGTCAGCTACCGCGATCCACTCATGCAGGGCGATGGCCATGCGGGCGTCGCGGCTCTGATCGACGGCGTGCAGCAGCGCTTTGCCGGCTTCCGGTTCTCGCTGAAGGGCGCGCCGGACGGTTTTGCCGACAAGATCCGCTTCTCGTGGAACCTTGGTCCGGAAGGCATTCCTTCCGTCATCGAAGGCACCGACATCGGCGTCATCGAGAACGGCCGCCTGAAGAGCGTCACCGGCTTCCTCGACAAGGTGCCGGCGCAGTGAGCTGGCAAGCCGCGGCGTGGGCGAGAAGTTGCTCACGCCGTGGTGACCTTGATTGCCGGATAGAGCGCCCGGTAGTGCTGATAAGCTTCCGCGTAGACACCCCCTAGGGCGGCGTCCGGTTCGATCGTCGCATCGGTCCTCGGTGCCGTACAGATTTGAAGCGGATCGGCACCCGTCGCCGCGATCAGGCCGAGGCGCGCAGCACCGAAGGCGGCGCCGAAGTCGCCGTCGGCGGGAATGTCGACAGGCAGTTGAAGCGCGGTGGCAATCGCCTTCAGCCAATAGCGCGAACGCGAACCGCCGCCGATCGCCGTCACCCGCGTCAAGGTCGTGCCGGCTGTGGCCAGGGCTTCGAGGCTGTCGCGGAATGCGAAGGCGACGCCTTCGAGCACGGCCTGCGTCAGCACCGCACGGCTCGATTCATGCGCCAGGCCGGTGAACGCGCCGCGAATGGCGGAATCATTGTAGGGTGTGCGCTCGCCTGAGAGGTAAGGCAGGAAGGACACGCCGCTGGGCGCCTTCAACGTGTCGCCGAGTTCGGCGGTCAATTCGCCGGCGCTCTTCCCGGTGATTTCGGACAGCCAGTTGAGCGAATCGGTTGCCGACAGGATGACGCCCATCTGGTGCCAGGTGTTCGGAAGCGCGTGGCAGAAGGTATGGACGGCACTTGCCGGGTTGGGCAGGTAGGAAGCATTGGCGGCAAACAGCACGCCCGATGTGCCGAGCGAAACGAAGGCGTGGCTGGCGCCGACCGTGCCCATGCCGCAGGCCGAGGCGGCATTGTCGCCGGCGCCACCGGCGATCGGAATGCCGGCCGGGATGCCCCATTTCGAGGCCAAGTCGGCGCGCAAGGCGCCGGCCTTCTGCGTACCCTCGACCAGCGACGGCATCTGCTTTTCGTCGAGCGATGTCGCCGCGAGCAGGTCCGCGCTCCAGCGCCGCTTGCCGACATCGAGCCAGGACGTGCCGGCAGAATCCGACATTTCCGAAATGTGTTCGCCCGTGAGCCAGAGCCGCAGGAAATCCTTGGGCAGCAGCACTTTTGCGACCTCGGCGAAGACAGCGGGCTCGTTGTTCTTCACCCAGGCAAGCTTTGGCGCGGTGAAACCGGGAAAGACGATGTTGCCGGTCAGCGCGCGGAAGCGCGGATCGGCATCGAGGACGGCGGCCTCGGCATGGCTGCGTGTGTCGTTCCACAGGATGCAGGGGCGCAGCACCTTGTCGGCGGCATCGAGCAGCGTTGCGCCATGCATATGGCCGGACAGGCCGATACCCTTGACCGCAGCGAATTCCCTGGGATGCCTGGCTTTGAGGTCGGCAACCGCCTCCTCACAGGCCCGGATCCAGTCGTCGGGATTCTGTTCCGACCAGCCTGGATGCAGGCGTGAAACATCGAGCGACGCATGGCCGGAGCCGATGACGGTCTGCCCGGCATCGATCAGCAGCGCCTTGACGCCCGATGTCCCGAGATCGAGGCCGAGATACATGATTTCCTCCCATGCCATTAATTTTTTCGAGCTCCGAAAAAATCTGGCTTGGCCAGTTTTTAAAACAAGATCCGCTTCGGGTCAATTCTCCGACAAATCGGCGGCGCGTCGCAGAAACAGCGCTGACAGCGGACTGTCGGGTCGCGCCATCGAACGTTCTGCCGTGAGCGCCCTGGCCAGCGCACCCTCGCCGGCGCGCAGGGCCGCCTCGATCAGTGTCAGGTCGATGACGTCGCGCTGGGCGTGGCTGCCGCCGAAACGATGGGCGATTGCCCGGATCGGCCGGATCAGGTGCACGGTCTCGGTATAGTTGCCCTCACCGAACGCCTTGATGGCAAGCGTCAGCGGATGGCCGACATCCCTTGTGAAAGCCGCGTTGTCGTCATTGCCGCGCATGGCCTCACGCTGCGCCTCGAGCAAGGTCTGAGCCGGGGCGTCGAGCCCTGCACCGACAAAGGCCATCATCGCGTGGGCATCATTGAAGGCATAAAGGCCGGCGCCTGCCTTGCGCCAGTTGGCGGCGAGCTCTGCCCAGCGGTCGCCGACATCGAAACCGCCGAGGCGGAGCCGCCACAGGATTGCCGAGGCATCGACCATGTTGAGCGCCATCGTCGATTGCACGCCGTAGATGGGGCCATCATAGAGCGCAAGAACGTCGTCCGTTTCGCCGAGATCATAATGGAACAGCGCCAGGTGCCACCAATTGTGGACCTGCAGGAAGCTCTCCCGTGTCCACGCTTCCGGGTTGGCGCGCATCCAGGCGATGCCATCCCTTTGCCGGCTTTGCATCTCCATGACATGGGCGACGGCATGCTGAGCCCAGCCGTCGCGCGGCTCCATGTCGACTGCCGAGCGGCCAAGCTGTTCGGCCCTGATATAGTCGCCCATTTCCTCCAGCCCGAACGCCTGCATGCCGAGCATGGCGTGGTAGCCGGGCATGCCGCTTTGCCAGGCTGGCAGGGCGCGGGCGATACGGTCGCGCAGCATGCGGGCATTGCCGGTGAAGAAATCGATCTGGTGGCCGACCTGCAGCGCCAGCCCGTCGCGCGGGGTCTCGATGGTGATATCTTCAAGAACGCGGCTGGCCTCATGCCAACGCCCGTTGGCGAGGTGACCAAGGGCTGCGACATGCGCCTGCTCGCGTGTGGTCGCGGCAAGCGGCAGTGACGCCTCATGGCAAGCCTTGGCCACCGCCGTCGCCTCCCACTCGGTGGCGAGGCCGAAGAGATAGCCCTTGAAGACATGCGCCATGACGAAGCCGGGATCTTCCGCGATGGCGCTGTCGATGGAGGCAACGGGGTCGCCGATGAAGCACTGCAGTTCACGCACCGCTTGGTTGTAGGTCGTGAATCCCACCTCCGTTGCACCAGAAAGCGTCAGGCCGAATGCGTCCCTGATTGCCATGCGATGTCCTTTCATCGACCCGTGACAGGCCCTCGATCCTTCGGCCCGAGGGGATCCTAAAGCATGGGCCACGGACACGCCACTCACGCGCTTCGTTAGAGCGTTTCAGTAGTCTTTGCAGTTTGGCAACCATGATAGGCAGGTTAAACTTTGTAAAATCGAAACAACGCGACGCGGCATCTGAAAAAATGCTTCCGAACAGTCGTTTGGAGAGTGCGGAAGGAGAAGTTGCTTTGCTGCGACGAAGGCGACAAGGTCAGCATCTTCGCCACCGGCGACTACACCACAAATCTCGGTGGCGACAAACGCCGTGTCCTCGAAGGCAATCTCGGCTTCAGCGTCAAATGGTGAAGCCGGCCATGATTCCGGAAACCGGTTTCGGGATCACGGTCAGAGAGCCTAATTACCCGAACGCATCGCCACAGTGGCGATGCCGGCGCCGACCAGCAGCGTGCCGCCGGTGCGGTTGAAGATGCGGATTGCCTTGGGATTGCGCACGACGTTGCGTGCGCGTGCCGCGATCAGCGCATAGCCGAAGGCATTGGCGCAGGCGAGCGCCAGGAAGGTCGTCTCGAAGATCAGCATCTGCGTCCAGAAATCGGCGTGGCGGTCGAGGAACTGCGGCAGGAAGGCGACGAAGAAGGTGATGCTTTTCGGGTTGAGCGCGGTGACCAGCCAGGCATGCGCCATCATCTTGGCCGATGATACCGCATCGGTGCGCGGTTCGGCTTTCAGCGCGCCGCCGGCGCGAAACAGTTTCACGCCGAGATAGATCAGATAGCCGGCGCCGATCAGCTTCAGGATGGTGAAGACGGTCGCCGAAGCCGCCAGCAGCGCGCCGATGCCCAGCATCGACAAGGTCATCGCGGTGAAGTCGCCCAGCGCCACGCCGATGGCCATCGGCAGGGCGGTGCGCCAGCCCTGGCCCAGCGCGTAGGACACGACCAGCAGGATGGTCGGACCCGGAATGATGAGAAGAATCGTCGACGCGGCGGCAAAGGCGGCCCAGTTTTCGAAGGTCATGCCCGTCTCCTTTGAGCTCAAGGAAGAGGATAAATCCTTAGGCCCGGGAGAATGTAAAGAGGCGATTTCCCTAACTGCGCCAACGGCAGACCGGCGTCAGTTCGCGCCGCTCAGCGTGCTCACGATATCGGCCGGGCTGACATTGGCACCGAGAGCGGTTGATGCCGCGACAATGGCAGCGGCAAAAAGCGTGATGTCGGTTTTCAAGGTCTTGCACTTGGAGGCCCCTCGCTGATCGCTTGAGAGGTAGGAAACGCCGGCGCCGGGATTATGACACGACCGAGGTCTTTTTGTGCAGCAGATCCCAGTCAATGGTCAGGCAGGAGGGTCGAGCGCCCGCCGGGCAACGCGCAAACGCAAGCTGTGCAAGGTCTTCACGCTTTATCAACCATGAATGATGAAAATGCCTACTATCCGGCCGGACCGTGCTTCCCGCCGACAGCGTAGGGTTTGGGTATATGCGTGAGTTGCCGCAAGGTCTGACGCCGCCGCGAAACGGCGACGCATTCGAAACCGATCATCATCTTTCCCGCCGTGCCGTCCTGTCCGGGGCAGGGGCGCTCGCGCTGCTCAGCGCCGCCGGCTGCTCGACCTCGGGAGGCGGCCTGCCGGCGCTCGACCTCGACAACGTCACCACCGGTTCGGTACCGATCCGGCCGAGCATCAGCGTCGACAAGAACATCACCAGCCCCGGCGTGATGTATGCCGCGATGACGGATGGCGGCTTCAATGTACCGGAAGTGCCCTATCTCAAGGTCAAGTCGGAATTCCGCCGCCAGATCGTCGTCGACACGACAGGCGAGGCGCCCGGCACCATCGTCGTCCATCTGCAGGAGCGCATGCTCTATCTCGTCCAGCCGGGCGGCGATGCCATCCGCTACGGCGTCGGCATCGGCAAGGACGGCTTCCGCTGGTCCGGCCGCGCCAACATCCAGTATGGCAGGGAATGGCCGACCTGGACGCCGCCGCCAGAGATGATCCAGCGCAAGCCGGAACTGGTGAAGTGGCAGGCTGGACAGCCCGGCGGCCTGACCAACCCGCTCGGCGCGCGCGCCCTCTACATCTACCAGGACGGCAAGGACACCGGCTATCGCATCCACGGCTCGCCCGAGTGGTGGAGCATTGGCCAGGCGATGTCGTCGGGCTGCGTGCGCCTGATCAACCAGGACATCATCGATCTCTACAGCCGCGTCTCCAAGAAAAATCCGGTCGTCGTCGTCTGACGCGTCACCCGGTCCACTCTTCCGTTGCGCGATAACGAAAGACAGGCGAATGTGCCTGCGAATTCATCGCTCGGGAGACGTCAGGAATGGCCGGAACTTTTGTTATCGCGCAGGGCGGCGGCCCAACCGCCGTCATCAACCAGACGGTGGTCGGGGCGACGCTGGAGATCCGCAAGCGGCATCCCGGCGCCAAGGTCCTCGGCTCCATCCATGGCGTGCGCGGCATTCGTGACGGCAATTATGTCGACCTCTCCGCCATCCCGGAAGACCGGCTGCGGCTGATTGCGGGCACGCCAAGTGCGGCCCTTGGCTCGACCCGCGACAAGCCGGATGCTGCCTATTGCGACGTCATCCTCAACGGCCTGAAGAAGGCCGGCGCCGACGCTTTCATCTACATCGGCGGCAACGACACGTCGGGCACGCAGCAGATCCTGACCGACGCCGCCGGCGGCTCTATCGCCTTCGTCCATGCGCCGAAGACCATCGACAATGACCTTGAGGAAAACGACCACACGCCGGGCTTCATCTCCGCGGCCGAGTTCGTCGCCGGCGCCTTCCTCTCCGTCGATCTCGATTTTCGCGCTCTGCCAGGCATCTATGTCGGCATCGTCATGGGCCGGCATGCCGGCTTCCTCACTGCCGCGGCCGCTGCCTGGCAGCTCGACCTCGACAGCGGACCGCACCTCGTCTATGTGCCCGAGCGCCCATTCTCGGCCGCTGGCTTCATTGATGACGTCCGCGCCACGCTCGATCGCCACAAACGATGCATCGTCGCCGTATCGGAAGGCGTCAGCACCGCCGACGGCAAGGCGTTGGTCGAAAGCCTGGTGCCGCCGGACAAACTGGAGCGCGACGCGCATGGCAACGTCAAGTTGTCGGGCAGTGACCTGCCGGCCGCACTTGAGCGCGCGCTGGCCGAAGGCCTGCCGGGCAAGCGGGCCCGCGTCGACGCACTCGGCTACATGCCGCGCGGCTATATCGGCGCCATTAGCGCCGTCGACGCGCAGGAGGCTTTCGATGCCGGCGCTTTTGCAGTCACTGTCGCCGAACAGGGTGGCGGCTCGGTGGCGCTGCGATATGACGGCACCAAAACGGTGCTGAAGAAGGTGCCGCTGAAGAACGTCGCCGGCAAGACCCGCCACATGCCGGATGATTTCATGAAGCCCGACGTCAATCAGCTGTCCGATGCCGGCATGGCCTACCTCAAGCGGCTGGTGCCGGAAAAGTACAAGGTCGGGAAGCCCTTCGTCTGATGGACTGGTTCAGCAGAAGCATCGTCGACGACAAGACAACGATGCTGACGGAACCGTTCGTGCATGAGTACCTGCGCGCCAACATCTGGCATCTGCGCGGCCGCGACGCCGACCTGCTCGTAGACACCGGCATGGGTATCTGCCCGCTGGCGCCCGTGATCGAGACGTCCGACGGCAAGCCGCTGCTGGTCGTCGCCACCCACATCCATCTCGACCATGTCGGCTCGCTGCACGAATTTCCGTTGCGGGCCGGGCCAAGGATGAGCGCGGAACAATTCGAGAGCATGGATGTGGCGGCGACCTACGCTTACATGTTCCACGATCTCGAAGGCGCCGTCTCGAGACTGCCGGCGCCGGGCTGGAAGGCGGCCGACTACAAGATCCCGTCCGCGCCGTTGACGCGAACCCTGGACGAGGGCGACATCGTCGATCTCGGCGACCGGCAATTCCGTGTGCTGCATCTGCCCGGCCATTCCCCGGATTCTATCGCTCTGTTCGATGAGGCTGACGGCCTGTTCTTCAGCGGCGACGCCATCTACGACGACACGCTGATCGACGACCTGCCGGATTCGGACATGGTCGCCTATGTCAGTACGATGCAGCGCCTGCTCAACCTGCCGATCCGCATCGGTCATGGCGGACACGGACCGAGCTTCGACGGCAAGCGCATGCGCGCGATTGCCACGACCTATCTCGGGCGAACCGTCGGGATCTGACGCCCGGCGGAGTAGAAAAGCCCCGCCTGACGACATTGTGACCTGCCGTCGTCCGGAGATTAAATCTTCGTAAGGTCGCCCGAACACCCTAAATCGGGCCGATCTGCGCCCTAGATGCAGGCTGTCGATCCGGTCGGCTGCCATGCCAGGCGAGACAGGCAATAGCGACCCTCGACACGCCGGAAACCTTTTCCCTGCATGGGAAGAGGCCATGGCGCAGGATCAACTCTCGCCCGGACAAACGACCATGTCAGATATCCTTCGCAGACATCGCGTCGCGGCCTTGCTGGGCGCTGCGCTAATCATATCCCCCTTCGTGATCTCTTTCGCCCAAAGCGCGGGCAACACCGTTCCGACAACCCAGACACCTGTCGCCGGCATCACTGCGCCTAACGGTTCGTTCGCTCCCATCGTGGCCGCCGACAAGCCGGCCGTGGTCACGGTTACCACCGTCATGAAGGCGCAGCCGGAAAGCACCGATGACGGCATGCCTCTCGGCAACTCGCCATTCGACGACTATTTCCGCCAGTTCTTCGGCGACAAGGGCAGGGCTGCTCCGCGCACGCCGCCGCAGGAACAGGCACAGCGGGCCGAGGCACTCGGCTCCGGCTTCATCGTCGCCTCCGATGGCACCATCGTCACCAACAATCACGTCATCGACGGCGCCTCTTCGATCAAGGTGACGCTCGACGATGGCACCGAACTTCCCGCAACGCTCGTCGGCCGCGACGCCAAGAACGATCTCGCCGTGCTCAAGATCAAAGCCGGCAAGTCCCTGCCGACGGTCAAATGGGGTGACTCCGACAAGTTGATGACCGGCGACCAGGTGCTGGCGATCGGCAATCCGTTCGGCATCGGCACCACGGTCACCGCAGGCATTGTTTCTGCACGCGGCCGCGACCTGCACAGCGGACCGTTTGACGACTTCATCCAGATCGACGCCCCGATCAATCACGGCAATTCCGGTGGTCCGCTGGTCGATGTGAACGGCAATGTCGTCGGCATCAACGCGGCGATCTATTCGCCCAATGGCGGCAGCGTCGGCGTGGGCTTCGCCATTCCGTCGGATCAGGCCCAGAAAGTGGTCGCCAAGCTGATGAAGGACGGCTCGATCCAGTACGGCTATCTCGGCGTCGAGATCCAGCCGGTGACGCCGGATGTGGCTAGCGCTATTGGGCTAGATCATGCTGGCGGCGCGCTGGTTTCGCAGGTCAATGACGGCTCGCCGGCAGCCGGCGCCGGTGTCCAGACAGGCGACGTCATCACCAGCTTTGCTGGACAGGACGTGAAGGATCCCAAGGACCTGTCGCGGGCGGTCGCCAATGTCGCGCCCGGCGCCCGGGAGACGCTGGTCGTTTGGCGCAAGGGCAGGGCGGTACAGATTTCCGTCGCTGTCGGCCGCAACACCGACGATGTGAAGACCGCGTCGGCGGACGACGGTTCCGGCACGCCAAGCGCCGAGCAAGGCTCGCGCCTTCCGGCGATCGGGCTTGGCCTGATGGACATCACCCCTGACATCCGCGAGCAGATGAATCTCGCCGACAATCAGCACGGCGCGATGGTTGCCAGCGTCAATCCAGACAAGGCGGCCGCGGCATCCGGAATCCAGGCCGGCGACATCATAGTCGCCGTCAATCAGGTACCGGTGAAGAGCGCCAGGCAAGTGACGCAGGCGATCGCCCAGGCCGGCAAGTCCGGCCGCAAGTCTGTGCTTCTGCTGGTCGAGCGCGACGGCAGCCAGATCTATGTTGCGGTGCCTTTCGCCAACGGCTGACATGTGGCGTTGACGTGAATGCAGGATCGGCAGGGCTCGTCGGTGACGATCCCCGCCGGCCTCTGCCCGTCAAGATTTCGGTTGCCCGCCACGACATCTTCAAGAACACTGCATCAGGCCGATGGTGGCTTGATGCAAGGGGATTGCCGCGATGGTCACCCGGGGTTTCTCTTCAGGACGGCGCCCGCCAACCGATGGCGATGCGCGCATACCGCCCGGCCAATATCTCGAACAGGGTTTTCCAGTGCTGTCGGCCGGCCCAACGCCGCGTGTGCGCATCGAGGATTGGTCTTTCACCCTGAAGCATGGGCCACGCCCGATCAAGACATGGAACTGGGCCGAGTTCAACGCGCTGCCGTTGACCAAGATGACGCGCGACATCCATTGCGTGACCGCATGGACCAAGTTCGACACGCCGTGGCAGGGTGTGTTGGTCGACGATATCCTTGCCGACGCGGGGTTGGAGCCGCCGACCGGCTTCACGCTGGCGCACGCGTTCGATGGTTACACGACCAATGTGCCGGTCAAGGATCTCACCGCCGGCAAGGCCATGGTGGCGCTGCTTTACGAAGGTAAGCCGATCACGCCGGACCATGGTGGCCCGGCAAGACTGCTAGTGCCGCATCTCTATTTCTGGAAGTCGGCCAAATGGCTGAACGGCCTGCAATTCACCACGCACGACGAACCCGGTTTCTGGGAATTGCGCGGCTACCACATCTACGGCGATCCGTGGCGCGAACAGCGCTACAAGGACGATCCATGAGCGATGCAGCGGCAGTGCAATCGCCTTGGCAGACAGTCAGGATTGTCCGCATCGAAAAGCGCACGCCGCGTGCCACCAGCTTCTTCTTCCAGCCGTCTCGGCCCTTTGCCTATCGCGCCGGGCAGCATGTCGACGTCAGGCTGACGGCGCCCGACGGCTATCAGGCGCGCCGCTCCTATTCCATCGCCTCCGCACCCGAAACGAACGATGTGATCGAACTGGCGATTGAAAAACTCGACGACGGTGAGGTTTCGCCCTTCTTCCACGAGGTCGCGGCAATTGGCGACGAAATCGAACTGCGCGGACCGCTCGGCGGGCATTTCGTCTGGCCAGAAGATGAGAATGGCCCGCTTGTGCTGGTCGGCGGCGGTTCGGGCGTCGTTCCCTTGATGTCGATGGTCCGCCATCGCGCCGCGCAGAATTCGAGCGTGCCCGTCGTCCTGGTCTTTTCAGCTCGGGTCTGGGACGAAGTGATCTTTCGTGACGAACTGATCACCCTCGATGATCGCCAGCACGGCTTCGATCTGGTGCTGACGCTGACGCGCGAGGCCGCACGCCGTCCCGCCGATTATTCGCGGCGGGTGGACGTCGCGATGATGGCGCAAGCGATGGCGCGGCTGCCCGAGCCGCCCGGTCTCGCCTTTGTCTGCGGGTCCAATGCGTTCGTTTCCGCCGCCGCCCAGGCGCTGATCGATGCCGGTGTTGCGGCGCAAAACATTCGGACCGAACGGTACGGAGTTTGAACGAACGCCGCCTTTCGCTCTTCAGCCAATCGGCGAGAAATCCGCCGACAACAGCTGGAAAGGCAAGGCGCCATAGGCAGCCACCGTGGCCTCGTCGTTCCATTCACGAAACTGGCGCGACGGTCGCGCTTCGAGCGTCAGGGCATTCCGCGCGCCGTCGAGCTTCACCTTGCCGCGAAAATGCAGCACGCGTTCCTTGCCGGATCGGCTGATGGCCATGGCGCGCAGCCGAGCGATATGGTCGTCACCGGCATTGATTTCCATTTCGATACGGCGTCGGACCGGCGGAACACTGATCCTGACGGTGATATCAAGCATCATGTCGCCGGTCGTTTGCGGACAGGCGATGGCCTGCGAAAACGCCAATGGCGCCGGTGCGGCTTGCGGTTTGCGCGCGGCCGATCTGCCGCGCCAGGCCTTGGCGGGCGGCTCCTGTTGCAACCGGCCCTTCTTCCGCTTCAGGCGCAATTGCTTGGCAAGCCCGCGCGACAGCCAGACAAGGCCGCCGAAATCCGTGCGCGGCTTGGCCTGCAGAACCGACGACCAACGCGACAGGCCAGCCCGGTCTGCCATCTCGAAGATCCTGGCCAATGTCGACTCGGGCACAGCAACGCCGATCTCAAACGCCAGATAGGACAATGCCACCGCCGCCGGAACGGCCAGGCCGCGTCTGCCGACGATGTCTAGGAACACGTCCCAGTCGACGTCTCCGCCATGGATGGCGACCGCGCAATCGACAAGCCAGTCGCTATGGGTGTGGGCATCGAGGCCGCCATGGGCGATGGCCAGGGCCATGCGATCGGCCGGCGACGGCACGAAGACCGCGACGCCGCTGAATTCGGCCGGGATCGCCCGTTGCCAGATCGCCAGATCGTCTTCCGCGCTTGCCTGCGACCCGTCATAGCCGAGCTGGTGCAGGTCGATGTCGCCGAAACGGCCCTTGAAGAAATTCATCGACCGCAGCGACGCCAACCGGGTTCGCAGATATTGCGCGCTGACGCCCGAGGCGATCTGCCAGTCGCGATCACACAGGATGTCGAAGGCGGCAGCCATGTCGCGCGGGCGCACCAGTATGTCGATGTCGTGCGCCACCCGGCCACGCTGCGCCGACGCATTCAAGGCAACGCGGCTGGCGCCCTTTATCAGCATGATGTCGGCGCCACCGTCGGCCATTGCCTTCAGCGCCGGCTCGCCCTCGCGCATCGCCATGCGCGACTTGGTCCACAGCATCTTCTGCAGGCCGACAAGGCGCGGATAGGCGGAATGGCCGGCAAGCTTTCTGCCGAACCTGTCGGAGATGGCAGCGAGCAACCGGTGTTCCCTAAACGAGACAAGGTCGATGTCGTTCTCGTCCAGCCAGCGCGCGGCGCAGCCAGCGGCTGCGTCTTCATCGGAGAGCAGCGCCGCCTTGAGCAACTGGTCGAGCTGGCCGGTCGGCCAGGACCAACCATAATCCGGGAAGCGACGCCCGATACGGCGAACGGGCCTGGCTTTCAACTGGAGCCCGCCTTGTTTTGAGCTCGCCGCTGCATGGCGAGCCTTGCCACCTGGAGGTAGCCGCGGTCGCGCTCCGGGTCGCGGCCATAGGAAAGGCTGCCCGGCCTGATGCGGCGCAATGCAAGCATGTCGTCGAGCATGGCAAGGACAAAGCCTGCCTCACGAACCCGGGCGATCCAGTCGATCATCTCGCCGCGGCCGCCGGGTGGGTCGATGATGGGACCGACGGTCAGCACCACCTCCTGGCGGATCATCATCGTCGTGCGCGACCAGCCCGCCACACTGGCCGCCTCGGGCAAATCGGGCCTGTCACCGCGAAACGTCCGCCAGTGCGTAAAAACGCCCGCTGTTGCGGGATGACGGTTGAGATAGCCCAGCTGCTTTTCGATCTTGTCCGCCAGCCACAGGTCGTCGGCATCGAGCGTCGCGACGAACGGAGTCGAGAGTGCGGCAAAACCCTTGGTTGTGGCGCTTCCGGGCCCCGCATTCTCTTGCCGCAGCACCGTTACCGGCAGGTTCATCGCGTCGATCACGGCAGCCGTATCGTCGGTCGAACCGTCATCGACCACGACGATAGCCTCCGCCTTTACCGTCTGGGCCAGAACGGAGTTCAGGGCCGCGCCTATGGTGGCGGCCGCGTTCAAAGCCGGAATGACGACGCCGTAGCCTGCCATTACGGGAATCGCCACTGCGCGAGATCCTTGACGTCGAAGATTCCCTCCACTGGGCGCAAGCTGGGGTCGGCCCTGCGACGCTTCATCGATTTGTGAATGGCGCGCATGAACTCGCGAAAGGGCACATCGGCTTCCTTGGTCATGTTGCCGGGATGACGCCGGTAATAGAGAGCCACCGTATCGGGCATAACGTATTTTGCTTGGCTCTCAAAGATACGCAACAGATAGTCGGTGTCCTCGGCCTGTTTGAAATCCTCGTCGAAGCCACCGGTGCGCTCGATGAGGTCTCGCGCAAAGATTCCGGCTGACAGGTGGATCCCTCGGACGGTGATGGAGTGGCTGTCGGCGGCTGGTTCCAGCGTCTCGCCATCTATCTTGTCCACCAGCGTCATGCGCGAATAGGTCAGGTCGAGGCCGGGATCCTCTTCGAAGCAGGCGAGATCCGCCGTGAAGCGCCCCATCGGGGAGATGTCGTCCGAATCGAGAAACGACACCAGGCGCGTCTGCGGCAGCAACTGTTTCAGCCCGGCATTGCGCGCCTTGGTGACGCCCATGTTGGATTGCCGGAACAGGCGGATGCAGGGGGTCTCGCGCATCATCGAGCGCACGGCCTCCACTGAGCCGTCGGTCGAGCCGTCATCGATGACGATAATGTCGAGATCGGCGGCATCACGCTGCCGCACGAGCGAGCGCAATGCAGAAACCACATAGCGCTCGCGATTGTAGACAGGCATTATCACGCTCAGTTTCACGAAGCGCCCCGCGCGAGAAAGTCCGCAATCGTGCCGGCTATCTCCTGTGGCTGCGTTCCCAGCGACAGACGGTAGCATGGCAGCAGGCGGGTCAGGTCGCTGAAGAAGCGAAAGCCGCTTTCCCGCTCGCCCGGCATCTGCGCTATCCCGGACGGCGCCAAGGCAATCATGGCATCCCTGCGCGATACCGGCATGATCGAACTTGCCCCGCCCCCGCCGATATGTGGCACCACCAGCGCAACGATGTCCAGAGTTGCAGGCACCGGCTGAGGCGCAATATCGGCAATGTGAAAAGTATGTTTGCCTTGCCAGTTGAGCGGACCATGGGCCGGCAGCCGGTGCGTGAGTCCAAGCCGAGAAAACCCTTGGGGATCCTGCTTGAGCGTCGAAAACAGCGGGCTGGCACTCACGCCGTTGGCGAGATCGATCAGCACATAATCGTCGCCGACGCTGTCCAGCCCATTGAGGAGGCCGGCAGCGACGGTCCCGGATTTCCCAGCGCCGCCCGCGCCGGCCAGCAGAACGCCCTTGCCATTGGCGCCGAGCGTGCCGGCATGGGCAAGGCGCATGCCGCGCGCCGCATACTCCCAGTGCAGGAAGGCCCGTAGCGGCGCTCCCGGCTCCCACGGTGGAAAGGCGTCAGTCGAGGCCATCAATTGCACGCCAACGCGACGTTGCGGATCGTAGAACTGCCAGAAGTCGAGATCGTGAAAATGGTGGCCACGCAACCCGATCTCGGCGAGCCGCTTGGCAAAGCCGTGCTCGGTGAAATGCGCGTCGCCCCACTTGGCCGGCTCGGGGATGCCGGGGATGCCTGGATGAACAATGAAAATGCGGCAACTGGACGTTTCAGGTTGATCGTCCCTGGTCTCGACCAAAGCATGGCCGAGCGCATCCGCCAGCACGCCAGGGCCGAGATGCGCGGTAAGCTCCAGCCGGGGCAGGCGGATCTTGCGCACGACTGGATTGTACGCGGCCGCGCGTTCAGCGGCGGCGATGAGATGCCGGGCGTAATCCGGCAAGGTTTCGAGAGTGACGCGCGACATGGCCAAGTCCAGCGCCCTTCTATCGCGGTGCAACCGGCGGCTCGTCAGGATGCCTGTTTGACCGCCGGCCAGCCAACCGGCTCCTCGACTTCATGGATAGGATCCACGACGATCAGGTCGGCGAGGTCGTCGTGGACATTCACGGTGAGCGGCTCGCTCGTGGCGGCAAGCTCGGCAAGCAATTCGTCAGGCAGCGGCTGCGGCGGCGCATCCAGGCCAACCAGCAGCCCCAGCTCGAGCAATTGCGATACGAAGCCTTCGAGTTCAGCCGGGCCAATCGTCGAGGCGCCAGCGGTCAGCCCGATCAGAGCCTGGGCATCGACGCCGGACGATAGCGCCTGCCAGATCCTGCTGCCCGAATCGGAAAATCCGAAGTACTTCCCGCTCGAAAGATCGAGCACGACGGCTTCGCCGTCGAAGGATTCAAAGACAATGTCCTTGCTCGAAATCGCGTATACATCGGTATGACGCATTGCTCTTGACCCCCATAGCTGCGCGAGCAATCGTCGGTCGGCGCGGTCGCTCAGCTCATAAGGCCTGTAAACACTCGATTCTTTCTTGGCAAGCCAACGCGCGCGGCGGCTCCAAGCGGATCACGCCTCGATTTCGAGCGCCGAAAGCGGTTTTGAGCAACAGGCGAGGATAAAACCGTCGTCGATTTCGTGATCGAGGATACCACCATTGTGGCTCATCTCGACGTTGCCCGCGACCTTCCTCACCTTGCAGGTGCCGCACAGGCCGAACTCGCATGCGGCGGGAATCCGCACGCCCGAGGCCCGTGCTGTCTGCAGCACCGTCTGGCCGGCGACGCATTCGGCGTCGACATCCGAAAGCGCGAAACGGATCGGCGTCGCGGCTTCGGCGACAATGGCGGCACCGTTTTCAGCCGGCGACGCGAATGGCGCCGGGATTTCTTCCACGACAGGCGCCGCAAAGCTCTCCTGATGATATTTCGTCATGTCGAAGCCGGCTGAGTCCAGCATGCCGCGCACGGCGCGCATGAAGGGATCGGGGCCGCAGCAGAAGATTTCGCGCTCGCGGAAATCGGGCGCCAGCAGTGGCAGCCGGATCGCGTCGATGCGGCCCATATGGCCGAACCAGCCCTCGCGGCTCGACCGCTCCTCGATCATGAAGCCGAGCGACAGGCCGGGCATACGGCTGCCGAGCAGTTCGAGTTCCTTGCGGAAAATGATCTCTTCCGGGCGGCGTGCGCAGTTGACGAAGCCGACATCGGTCCATGGCGCGCAGTCATTCAGCCAGCGCAGCATCGACATCATCGGTGTCACGCCGGAGCCTGCCGAAATGAACAGATACTTGGCCGCCGGGTGGCTGTGCAGCGAAAAATCACCGGTCGGCCCATAGGCCTTGACGTGCGACCCGGGCGTCAGATGATCGAACATCCAGCGCGTGCCGATGCTGCCGGCCTGCGCCTTCACTGTCACCGCGATCGAGAACGGCCGCGATGGCGAGGACGACAGCGTGTAGGTGCGCATCAGCGGCCCGTCGGCGGTCGGCAGTTCCAGCGTCACGAACTGGCCGGGCTTGTAGCGGAACCAGGTCTGGTTGTCGGAGCGGAAGGTGAAGGTCTTAACGTCAGGCGCTTCGTCGCTGACGCCGATCACTTCCAGCACCTGCAGCCTGTCGTTCCACGGCGTCATCTGGTCGAGATGGCGATAGAGGCCAAGATCCGTCATCGCATTCATCCTCTTGTCCCTTTTGTTTTGTGCATGTCCCAAAACCGCTGCGCACTTTTGGGCGACATGCGCTAGGCGACGCTGCGCAGGGTCGGCCGCTCGCCTTCGGCAAGGCGCGGACCGATGAACGACGCGTACCATTCGACGAACTGGATCACGCCACCCTCATGCAGCTCCGAATAGGGGCCGGGCTCATAGGCGGGCGACAGGATGCCGAAGGCGTTTTCCTCGACGATGCGGCGGTCCTGGTCGTTGGTCTCGGTCCAGACATGGGTGAGGTCTTCGATGGTGTAATCGATGCCCTCGACCGCATCCTTGTGCACCAGCCATTTGGTCGTCACCGCCGTTTCCGTGGCGCTGATCGGCAGCACCCGGAACGTCACCGCGTGGTCGATGAGGATGTGGTTCCAGGTCGTCGGATAGTGATAGTGCATCAAGGTGCCGATCCGGTCGGCGGAGACGGTGTCGGAAAGGTTCTTCTTGACCGCCAGCTTGCCGGTCATGGTGTAGCTGACGGCATCGCGCAGCAGTGGCGCGCGGGTGGCGCGATACTGTCCGGCCGGATCGATGCGGAATTTGCTCGGCAGGCCGGCGGCCTCGCATTTGGCCCAATGCGCGACCATCTCGGGGTCGCTATCGGCGCCGTTGACGCCGGTCACGGTCGGCGCCTCGGGGAAGGTCTTGCACAGTTCGGGATGATTGGCGGCGCAGTGGTAGCACTCGCGGTTGTTTTCCCAGACCAGCTTCCAGTTGCCTTTCTCGATGATCGTGCTCTCGAAGGCGATCTTTGCTTCGCGCAACCGGTGCGGCAAAAGATAAGGTTCGATCATCGCCCGCATCGGCGCGAAATCCGCCGGCTCCTTGGCTAGGCAGATGAAGATGTAGCCGCCGACGTTTTCGCAGGCGACCGGCTTCAGGCCGAACTGGCTCTTGTCGAAACCGTCGGCCATCTGGCGGGCAAACAGCAGGCGGCCGTCGAGCTCATAGGTCCATTGGTGATAGGGGCAGACGAGCTTTGCCGCCGTACCCTTCTCGGTGTTGCAGACGCGGCTGCCGCGATGCCGGCAGGAATTGTGGAAGGCGTTGATCTTGCCTTGCTGGTCGCGGACAAGAACGACCGGATAGTCGCCGATCTGCACTGTGATGTAGCTGCCCGGCTTCGGAAGCTCGCAATCGTGGCCGATGAACAGCCAGTCGCGATACCAGATCAGCTCCATGTCGAGCTTGAAGTAGTCTGGATCGGTGTAGAACGGCTGCTCTAGCGAAAAGCCTCGCCTGCGGCTGTTTAAGAGCCTCAGCATGTCGTTGCGAATATCCATGTCCTGTCCTCGCTTTAAGGACTGAACTGGTGGTGACGGAGGAAGGATTGGACGCAGGCCGGCGATGCGTCGGACATGCACGATCCACCTCTTGACCGCCCACCGCGATCAGTCGAGTCTAGAAATCTTGGGCTGGTTTCCGGGCTCTGGAGTTGTCCTTGCGGACCATCGCGACACCTTCCCAGGCAGTTGCCCAGTGGTCTCCCGTTGCGACTTGAACTCCACCACCGTTGCGGGGGCAGCGCCGGATTCTGACCGGCTTCCCAATTCTCCGCCCCGTCGTCACGAAGTGGCACCTGAGATGGTATGATCTAACCACGATCGCGGACGCGTCATCGGCATGAAAACGACATCGTATCCATGCGGCGCGACACGCACGCGAAACGTCCCGGTTGGCGATTGCCGCGCTGAAATCCTATCTCCGCGGCGGCCTTCCTATCTGCAATCTCCTCGAAACCGACCCCTGACCGAGGTCAAAAAAGGTTAACAGTTTCGAAAAGTGACTATTAGCGGTCACTAAAATCGAACCGAACGGTTCGTTTCTGTTGACGGTGCGTGCAGGACGGTGTGAACGCTGGGCCTACGAAACAGTTGGTGATATGACTGGCGTCTTTGGCTAACATATTGATAAATATATAGAAAAAGTATGGTGTAGAAGCCCTTGGCGCAATTTCAAGTGGCGGATTCATGGTCCACACGGAACAACTTCGTGATTGGAAAAGGCAGACCGGTCCTACCACATCGGGGCTGTCCGAACGACGCGATTTCCTCCCAAGACACGCCGCTATACGGACGGGAAAAATACTAAAAATACTGGAGTACATAAAATGAAAAAGATCATTCTCACTGCCGCCGCCCTTCTGGCCATTTCCGGCAGCGCCTTCGCTAATGGTAGCGACCACTATGGTTCGAACGCCCCGGCAGCCACTGCTGTCGACAGCTCGTACACCGCTTCGGTCAAGAAGTCGGAACCGGCTGCTCAGACGCCTGCCCAGGGTAGCGACCGTAACCTCTTCGGCAACCACTAACAGCCGAATCACCAGTTGACGGGGGGTATGCCTGCCGTCCTGGCGAAATCCAGAAATTCAGGAGACTTGAAATGAAGAAGATCATTCTTGCTACCGCAGCCGTTCTGGCCATTTCCGGCAGCGCCTTCGCCGCTAGCGACAACTATGGTTCGAACGGCGCCAATCAGCCTGCCGCGGCGGTCGACCAGTCGTACACGGCTTCCACCAAGACATCCGAACCGGTTGCCCAGACGCCCGCTCAGGGCAGCGATCGCAACCTCTTCGGTCGCTAACGACCAATTTCCCAGTTGACGGCGGGTATGCCTGCCGTCCTGGCGAAATCTAGAAATTCAGGAGACTAAAATGAACAAGATCCTTATTGCTGCCGCCGCCGTTCTGGCCATCACCGGCAGTGCCTTCGCCGGTAGCGACAACTTTGGCTCCAACGGCGCCAACCAGCCTGCCGTCACTTCGGTTGACACCGCGCACACGAGCTCGATCCGCAACAGCGGTGGCCTCGTCGAGAAGCTGCTCAATTCGTCGGGCGACGTACAGAAGTCCGCCCCTCAGGGCAGCGACCGGAACCTCTTCGGCCGCTAACAGCCGAAGCTGATCTTCAAAAGAAGAGCGGCGGGCCAAGCCCGCCGTACGTCCGAGACGTGGTCCTGCCTCAGGCCGCCTTTGCTTCCGGCTTTTGCAGCGCAAAGGAATGCCCATCCGTATCGAAGATATGCAGGTCCTCGCCATTGGCGCTCAGCCGCAATGTCGAGCCGCGCTTGACCTCGACATTGCCGGGCAGCTTGGTCACCAGCGGCAGATCGGCGCGGCCGATGTCGATATAGACCAGCTGGACCTCGCCGAGCTGCTCGACATAATCGACCGTTCCCTCGAACAGATAGTCAGCGCCGCTGGAGATGATCAGATCCTCCGGCCGCACGCCGAAACTCACCGCGGTACCCTTCGCCGAAGCCGGCGTGGTGATCGGCACGGTTGCCTTGCGGCCGCCGACATGGCTGACGACGGTCGGGTTGCCGGTCTTGTCGATGGTCGCCGGCAGGATGTTCATGGCCGGCGAGCCGATGAACTGGGCAACGAACAGGTTGCCGGGTTTCTTGTAGAGGTCCATTGGCGTGCCGACCTGTTCGATATGGCCGTCCTTGAGCACCACGATGCGATCGGCCAGCGTCATCGCCTCGACCTGGTCATGGGTGACGTAGATCATGGTCGTGTTGGGCATCGATTCCTTGAGCTTGGCGATCTCGATGCGGGTGGCGACGCGAAGTGCGGCGTCAAGGTTCGAAAGCGGCTCGTCGAACAGGAACACTTTCGGATTGCGCACGATGGCACGGCCGATGGCGACGCGCTGTCGCTGGCCGCCCGACATCGCCTTGGGCAGGCGGTCGAGATATTTGGTCAGCTGCAGGATTTCCGCCGCCTGGCGTACGCGGCGATCGATCTCGGCCTTGTTTTCCTTGCCGATCTTCATCGAGAACGCCATGTTGTCGTAGACGGTCATGTGCGGGTAGAGCGCGTAGGACTGGAACACCATGGCGATGCCCCGCTTCGATGGCGGCACGTCGTTCACCACCTCGCCGGCTATTCTGAGCTCGCCGGAGGTGATTTCCTCGAGCCCGGCGATCGACCTCAGCAATGTCGACTTGCCGCAGCCAGACGGGCCGACAAAGACGATGAACTCGCCCGACTTTATATCGAGGTCGATGCCGTGGAGAATGTTCAGAGTGCCGTAGGACTTCTTCACTTGTCTTAGCGTGACATCGGCCATTGGTTTCCTCCCAGTGATTTGAATTCAGTCGATGCGCCCGAACCAGGCGCCGTAGCCGCCAAGCTGTATGGAGCCGCTGCTCGCCTGCCCCGAAAATCCGTGCCCGGGCAAAGGTTGCAGCGATCGGTTGCCAAGGTCAACCTCGGTCGGCCTGGCGCCCAGATTGAAGACGCAGACCACCTGCTCGTTGCCGGCGCGGCGCGTGAAGGCGACCGTGTCGCCCTCACTTTCGATGAAGGTGATATCGCCCTTGGCCAGCGCCGGATGGGCGCGGCGGAAGCTGAGAAAGCGCCGGTAGTGCTCGAGCAGCGAACTCTCGTCGCCCTGCTGGACATTGACCGCTTGCGCCAGATGCTTGGCCGGCACCGGCAGCCAGGGTTTTGCCGACGAGAAGCCGCCATTGCTGGCGCTGCCGTCCCACACCATCGGCGTGCGGCAGCCGTCGCGGCCTTTGAATTCAGGCCAGAAGCGGATGCCGTAGGGGTCCTGCAGATCCTCGAACCGCAGGTCGGCCTCGCCAAGCCCAAGCTCTTCGCCCTGATAGATGCAGACCGAACCGCGCAAGGACATCAGCAGCGCCGAGATGACCTTGAGGTAGGCGATCGGGTCGGCCTCATTGGCTGCCCAACGCGAGGCCGGGCGCATCACGTCATGATTGGAAAAGGCCCAGCACGACCAGCCGTCGCTGGCGACCTTGCCGAAAGATTCCAGCACCGAGCGGACCTTGGCCGCACTGATCTTTTCCGGCGCCAGAAAATCGAAGGAATAGCACATGTGCACGCGCTTGCCGCCGGCGGTGTAGGCCGCCACCACTTCCAGCCCGCGCTGCGAATCGCCGACCTCGCCGACCGCGGCGGTTGCCGGATATTCATCGAGCAGGGCGCGGAAGCGTTCGAGGAAGCCGAGGTTCTCCGGACGGCTCTTGTCGTAGAGATGGTCCTGGTAATTGTAGGGATTGACCGCGGGTGCGGTCTGGTCGTTGCGCTCCTCCGGCGGCAGCGGCGGGTTGTTTTCCAGGCCCTGGCTGTGGAAGTAGAAATTGATGGTGTCGAGCCGGAAGCCGTCGACGCCGCGCTCCAGCCAGAAACGGGTGACGTCGAGCAACGCGTCCTGGACTTGGCGGTTGTGGAAGTTGAGGTCGGGCTGCTCGGCCAGGAAATTATGCAGGTAATATTGCTGGCGGCTGGTGTCCCATTGCCAAGCCGAGCCGCCGAAGATCGACAGCCAGTTGTTGGGCGGCGTGCCGTCCGGCTTGGCGTCTGCCCAGACGTACCAGTCGGCCTTCGGGTTGGTGCGGCTCGACCGGCTTTCCTTGAACCATGGATGGTTGTCGGCGGTGTGCGACAGCACTTCGTCGATCATCACCTTCAAGCCCAGCCTGTGTGCCTCGGCGGTCAGCGCATCGAAATCGGCCAGCGAGCCGAACATCGGATCGACGTCGCAGTAATCGGACACGTCATAGCCGAAATCCTTCATCGGCGACTTGAAGAACGGCGAAATCCAGATGGCGTCCGCGCCGAGTGCCGCGATGTAGGGCAGCCGCCCGATGATGCCCTTGAGGTCACCAATGCCGTCGCCGTTCGAGTCCTGGTAGCTGCGCGGATAGATCTGGTAGATCACCGCGCCTCGCCACCAGTCGCTATCGATGGCGAGATCGGGCTTCGAACTGGCCTTCAAAGCGGATTGCATCGTCTCAGCCTCCTTTCACCGAGCCGGCAAGCAGCCCGCGGACAAAATAGCGCTGCAGCGAGAAGAAGACGATCAGCGGCACGATGATGGTCACGAAAGCCGATGTCGTCAGGATCTCCCAGTCGCCGCCGCGTGAGCCCAACAGGGCGTTGAGCTTGGCGGTCAGCACGATCTGGTCTGCCTCTGTACCCAGGAAAACCATCGCCACCAGCAGATCGTTCCATACCCACAGGAATTGGAAGATGGCAAACGAGGCCAGCACCGGGAACGACAGCGGCAAGACGATCTTTACGAAGATCTCGAAATCGCTGGCGCCGTCGATGCGCGCCGATTCCATGATCTCGCGCGGCAGGCCGGCAATGTAGCTGCGCAGCAGGTAGATGGCGAAGGGCAGGCCGAAGCCGGTATGCGCCAGCCAGATGCCGAGATAGGTCTTCGACGGCATGCCGAAGAAAGAGCCGACGCCGTTGTAGAGTTTCAAAAGCGGGATCAGCGACATCTGCAGCGGCACCACCAGCAGGCCGATGATGACCGCGATCAGCAGTGCCCGGCCGGGAAACCGCATCCAGGCCAGTGCATAGGCGGCAAAGGCGGCGATCAGGATCGGGATGACGGTCGCCGGGATGGTGACGGTCAGCGAGTTCATGAATGACCGCCCGATGCCTTCCGAAAACAGCACCGTCTTGTAGTTGTCGGTGGTGAATTTCGGTGGCGCCGACGAGGCATAGTAGACGCGTTGGCCGCGATCGCCTTCGAACGCCTTGGGCGAGGCCATGACGAAGCTGCCATCGGCGTTGAGCAGCAATGTCACGCCGTCTCCGAGATCGGCTGTCGTGCTGGCGGGATATTGCGTCGGTGCCGCCGATTTGACGCCGAAGGCGCTGATGTTGCGCTTGGCGCCGTCGCCGAAGATGTTGCCCTCAAGGACGAACTTGCCGTCCTTTTCGACTTGCGTCGAGGCGGCCGGCAGGCGGCCGGCTTCCGTCTGGGTGGAACTGGAGAAGGAATTCCACCAGCCCGAGGCGATGATCTGGTTCTTGTCGCGCAGCGACGAGACCAGGATACCTAGCGTCGGGATCGTCCAAATCGCGACAAAGACAAGCACGGCAATGTGGACGCCAAAGCGGCTGGCGAAGGAATTTCCGGTCGCGACGGCCATCTCAATGTCCTCCCGTCTCTTTGTTCGCCTGGCGGATGTTCCAGACCATGATCGGAATGACCGCGATCATGATGATGATGGCGATGGTGGCGCCACGGCCGAAATCGCCGCCGCCGCGGAACATCCAGTCGAACATCAGATTGGCCAACACCTGGCTGTTCCACTGGCCGTTGGTCATGGTCAGCACGATGTCGAACACCTTGAGCACCAGAATGGTGATCGTGGTCCAGACGACGGCGATGGTGCCCCATATCTGCGGCACCATGATCTTCCAGAAGATCTGGAACGGATTGGCACCGTCGATGACGGCGGCTTCCAGTGTCTCTTCGGGAATGCCGCGCAGGGCGGAGGATAGGATGACCATGGCAAAGCCGGTCTGGATCCAGATCAGGATCACCATCAGGAAGAAATTGTTCCAGAACGGCAGCGATATCCAGACCTGCGGCTGGCCGCCGAAATGCTGGATGATGGCGTTGAGGATGCCGATCTGCGTCTGCCCCTCGCCACGATACTCGTAGATGAATTTCCAGATGACGCTGGCGCCGACGAAGGAGATCGCCAGCGGCAGGAAGATCAGGCTCTTGGCGATCGTGCCCCACCAGATTTTGTCGGTGAGCACGGCGATGATCAGTCCAAGGAAGGTGCAGGCGGCGGGCACGACCGCCAGCCAGATGATGTTGTTGAGGATCGAGTTGCGGAACTCGCGGTCGCCGAAGGCCCATTCGTAATTGGCGAAGCCGACGAAATTGATGCCGCCGCGATCGAGGAAGGATAGTCGCAGCGTCTCGACCACGGGATAGATCAGGTAGATGGTCAGGATGATCATCGCTGGGCCGACAAACAGCCAGGGACGGACCAGCCCCTGCCGGCGCAGATTGTCGATGGCCGCGGCACCGGCGACGCCGCGCGACGGGAATATCAGGTCGACCAGCTTGTTGGCGCCCCAGAAATAGGCGACGCAACCGCCGACGCCGACGATGATGACGAAAATGGCCGAGAAAATCTGAGCCGCCATGGGTCCCTCCCCCTGCGCATCATCAGCCAAAGCCGAACGGTCCGGTCGGTGAGATGCGCCGATTCAGTTGTTCAGAGCGCGATCGCCAGGCAAGACGGGTTTTCCCTTTGCCGATCGCGCTTCATGCCGGATGTCTGTGTGCTCATGATAGTCGCCGCGGCACGGGCCGCCGGTCGGATTCGGGCCTCCAGGGCCCGGATCCAGTCAGGATCGGATAGTCCAAACGTCCAGTCCGAACGATGGGCTGCTTACCTCTGTCGGCCACCTACTTGATGGCGTCCCAGCTCTTCTGGATATCGGTGGCGACATCCTGCGCCGGCTTGCCGCCGACCAGGTCGATCATGCCGGTCCAGAAGGCGCCGGCGCCGATCTTGCCCGGCATCAGGTCGGAACCGTCGAAGCGGAAGGTCGAGGCGTTGGCGAGGATTTCGCCCTGCTTCTTCAGCGCGTCGCTGGCGTAGGCATCCTTGTTGACCGACTTGAGCGGTGTCACGAAACCGCCCTCGGCCATCCAGATCTCATGGGCGAGCGGCATCTTCAGGAATTCGATGAACGCGCGCGCTGCCTTGGAGTCCTTGGTGATCATCGCCAGCGTACCGGCGCCGAGCACGGGCGTGCCCAGTTCAGGCTTGGAGGCATAGGGCGGAAAGTAGAAGAAGTCCGCGTCCTGGCCGACCTTGGTGCCTTCCGGGAAGAAGGTCGGGATGAACGATGCCTGATGGTGCAGGTAGCATTTCGGCGGCACCGCGAAGAGGCCCTTCGGGCTGTCGCGGAAATCAGTCGCCGCAACCGCCTTGGCGCCGCCATCGACCATCTTGTCGTCGGTGGCGATCTTGCCGAAGATGTCGATGGCGTTGACCACCGCCGGATCGTTGAACGGGATCTCGTTCTTCACCCATTTGTCGTAGACTTCCGGAGCCTGGGTGCGCAGCATCAGGTCTTCGACCCAGTCGGTTGCCGGCCAGCCGGTGGCGCCGCCCGAGCCGAGGCCGATGCACCATGGCTTGCCGCCATCGGCGATGATCTTCTTTTCGAGATCGGCGAGTTCTTCCTGCGTCTTCGGCACCTTGTAGCCGGCTTCCTCGAAATTATCCGGCGAGTACCAGACCAGCGACTTCACGTCGGCCTTGTAGGGGAAGGCGAAGAAGCCCGGCTTGCCGTCCTTGTCCTTGAAGGTGCCGAGATCGACCCATGACTGTCCGGCGCCGTAATTGTCCTTGACCCATTTGGCGGTGTCGTCACCGAGGGGCGTCAAAAGGCCTTTCGATGCAAGGTCCTGGATCAGGCCCGGCTGCGGCAGCACGGCGATGTTGGGCGGGCTACCGGCCTGTGTGTCGATGACGATCTGCTGTTCGTAATTCTCCGAGGAGGAGTATTTGATCTCGACGCCGGTGGCTTCCGAGAAATAGTCGAGAACGCCGCGCACCAGGCCTTCGTCCTCACCGCGCCACGGTCCGAAGATCGACAGCGTCTCACCCTTGAGGTCGACTTTCTTGAGCTCTTCGTAGTTCGCCCAGTTGAAGCGCTTGTCTTCGCCTGGCTTGAACTTCAGCTCGGCATGCGCGGGCGCGTTCAGGGCGAGCGTGGCAAACGCAGCACCCAGCAAAAGCATTTTCTTCATCGGTATTCCTCCCAGTGGGTCACACACACCGGACGGAACCTCCATTCCGCCCGCCGACGCCGCAGGACTGTGACTCAGTCAGAAAGGAACCGCAACCTTTCGAAGAGTCTTCCAAAGCGCTTTGGCTTTTTTGATCTCGCCATTGAATCGCCTGGAAGTCAAGAGGCTGGCGAACTAATCGATTTAATTTCGCGCGTTTGCGATAGAAAAAGTGCGCTGCAACATGCTTTTATGGCAGTGCAGCAGCAATTTTTGTTTCAAACCGGCCTAAACCGCGTCTATGGTTCATCCTCCTATGGACTGGCCCCTACGGCACTTGGGTCGATTCAATCTGAAAGCGCTTTGAGGGAAATGGAGACCTTTCGTGAACCTCAAGCAGCTCGCCCATATGCTGGCACTTTCGCAGACCACGGTAAGCCGCGCCCTGAACGGCTATCCCGAGGTCAACGAGGAAACGCGCCGGCGGGTGATGGATGCCGCCAAGCGCCATGGCTACCGCCCCAATCCGAGCGCGCGCCGGCTGGCGACCGGCAAGACCGGCATGATCGGCTATGTCCTGCCGACCGGTGCCGCCGTCGACATCGATCCGCATTTCGTCGAGTTCCTGTCCGGTCTCGGCGACTACGCCCGCTCGCATGAACTCGACCTGGTGCTGTCGCCGGCCGACGCCGACGACCAGGAGACCACCTACCGGCGCATCGTCGCCAACCGGCAGGTCGACGCCGTCTATATCTCGTCGCCAAGGCCCGCCGACCGGCGCGTGGCGCTGGTCAACACGCTCGGCATTCCCTTCATCGTCCATGGCCGCAGCGAAGGTTTCGACTTCGACTATGCCTTCACCGACATCGACAACGAGGGCGCCTTCCACGAGGCGGCCAGGCTGCTGATCCAGCTCGGCCACCGGCGGCTGGCGCTGATCAACGGCGACGATCGCGAGACCTTCGCCATCCATCGCGAACGCGGCGTGCGCCGGGCGCTTGCCGCGAGCGGGCTGACATTGGGCGAGCGCCATGTCTGCTCGGTGGCGATGACCGAGGAGAACGGCTATCGCGCCACCAGGCGTTTGCTGGAAGAGGGCGACGCGCCGACAGCGATCGCCTGCTCCAGCCTGATCATGGCGCTGGGCGTCGTTCGTGCTGTGCGCGACCTCGGCCTGAGCATTCCGGCTGACGTGTCGCTGATCGCCCATGACGATGTCTTCCCCTGGCTAAGGCCGGAGAATTTCTCGGTGCCGCTGTCGACGACGCGTTCATCCATCCGTCTCGCCGGCGCCCGCGTCGCCGAGCGGCTGGCGGCACGGATTTCGGGGCTGGAAGAGGGGGCGCGAGGCGAGGTCTGGCCGGTCGACCTGGTGGTCAGGGGATCGGTGGCCGGCGCACCTGCGTAGGGATTAAAACTCGATCGCGTTGGGCAGACAGCCCGTCAGGAATGCCTCACGATGTGTTCGACAAGGCGATGTGCCTCCTCGGCAATCGCCAATATTGTGCCTGATTTGCGCGTGGAGGCAAAATCTAGCCCGGCGAAGTAGATGCCTGGCTGAACGGCCACGCCATCCTCATGAATAGGCTGTCCTTGCGAGTCGAGCACCCCCGGGAGATTCACCCAACTGAAATCGCCCCGGAAGCCAGTGCACCACGCCACGGTCGTGATGCCGGACTTGGCAACATCAAGAGAACGGACAGCCGGATTGGGTAGATGGACTGCGACAGTCTCCGCTGGATCGGGTTCCGAAAGGGGAGCATCGATTCCGGAGCGGCTGATATACTCGTCGATATAGCGTTTGACGTTGGCCGAAGCTTCGTCCGCAAAACGAACGTTCGCTTCCAGATCGTCGTCGAACAAGAGACAGCCGCCGCCCTCGACGCCTGCGAACCGGCCAAGCAGCACGATACCGCGGGCACTGAGTCCCTGGAGGCTTAACGTGTATTCCGCCCCAAGCAGACCACGAGGTGGAACGCGTCCCGCAAGTCGAATGATTTCCTCTCGACGTACGTCGAGAAACCCGCTTTCGACGAGCCAGATCATGATGTCGCGACCTCGGTAGCGCCGTGAGAGCCGTCCGACCCGACTGGTGGCAAGGAAGACTGTTCGGCCTGTTTCTGTCAAATCCTCCGCGATCTGGGCACCCGACTGGCCGCTTCCGACCACCAGCACCGCTCCATCCGGGAGATCGGCGGCGCTGCGGTAATCCGAAGCGTCGATCTGGCGGAGGCTCGGCGGCAACGCAGCGGTCCAAGGTGGGCGCGCCGGACAGTTCATATCACCGCTCGCGATCACCACGTTCCGCGCCAAAAATGTGCCGCGCGAGGTGGTCAGTCGATACGCGCCATTCTCGTGCACGCCGGTGAGTTCGGTCACCGCGGTGTCCGGTTCGACCGGGAGCCCGTTCCGCTCGGCGAAGTCCTCAAGGAGGGCGACGAACTGGTTGCGCGTTAGGGCACCGAACGGGTCTGAACCGTCATAGCTGTCGCCAGGCATGACAGTCTGCACGTTGGGGGTATTCATCCGAAAAGTATTCCACCGCTGCGTGCGCCAGGTTTCTCCGATGCGGCCTCGCTCCAATATGCTATGCCGCAGGCCTTGCCGTGTCAGCGAATAGCTGACGCCTAGGCCGGCCCAGCCGGCCCCGACGACCACCGCATCAAGGACATTGGCGTTGCTCCTCATTTGCCGCAGGCCCTTGTGCCAGAGTCGTTGCAGCGCTTTGATGTGGGCAAAGATGAACGTGACGCCTTCGCCAGCGGCCCAGCGCCGAGATAGCAGTCGATGCCGCCTGAACAGACCACTGCGTTCCGCATAGTCCCCCCTCCGGTATAGGTGCAAGATAACACCTCTGTCGGCCCGGCCAAAATTTCGCTCGACACCGAAGCAGGGAGATCAAAGCCCTGCATGCGTACCCTTCAAGGCGGCGACAGCTTCAGGAAAACGGCATAATGCAGGGCGGCCAACGTTAGACCTATTCCTTTGCTGCAGCCTCGATGTCCAGCAGCCCGTAGCCGAAATCATTGTCGCGGCCCTTGGGGCCGAGATCCCTGGCCGTTGCCGCGAGCGACTTCTCGATGTCGTCGGCCGAGCGATCGGGCGCGGCATGGATGAGGTTGGCGATGGCGCCGCTCACGATCGCAGCCGCGAACGAGGTGCCGGTGACCACGTCCGAGCCGGCGCCGCTCGGCGCCACCATCTCGACGCCCGGCGCCGAGATGAAGACATAGGCGCCGCGATTGGCCTGCGGCATCAGCCCGTCCTTGGCATCGGTGGCGGTCACCGCGATGACGCCGTCGAAGGCGGCCGGATAACCATAGGGTGCTTTGGGCCCATTGTTGCCGGCGGCGGCGACCAGCACCATGCCGAGCGCGCGGGCATTGCGGCAGGCGACGCCGAGCAGGTCGTTCTTCGGCCCGACAAAGCTCATGTTGATGATGCGCACGTCCTGCTCGGCCGCCCAGTCCAGCGCCGCCAGGATGACGTCCATGGTCGACTTGCCGCCCTCGAAGGCACGGGCGTGGTAGATCCTGGCGCCGGGCGCCATGCCTTCCAGTGCGCCGACGCCGGCGATCAGGCCGTCGATCGACGTGCCGTGATCGCGCTTTTCGATCGGCACGTCAGGCATGGCGTCGAATTGCCCGGCAATGACGCCCGCCAGCGCCGGGTTGGTGTCGTCGATCCCGGTGTCGATCACCGCGATGCGGACATTTTCGCCACTGGCCTGTTTGGAATCGAGCGCGATGCGGTCGAACGCATAGTTGACGATGCTGGCGGCCTGCTGCAGCGAATAGACATGGTTGGGCTCGCGCCGCTGTGTGCGGCCATCGGCGGCCAGTTGCGCCAGCACGGCGCCCACGGGCCGGCCGTCGGGAATGCCGAAGCGCACCAGCGTGGTGCCAAGCAGCCGCGACTGGCGCTGCGAGCGCACCTGGAGGCCGAAGGAAGCGGCGATCTGCTGGACAGTGCCGGCATCGCCGTCGACGGTCACCAGCACCTCGTCGGGCACGAAATCGCCGACCACCGCGCGCGGCGGTTGAACGGCGATGAGATCGGTCGGCGAAACGATCGGGCCGCCAGGCGGGGGGCCGGCTTGAGTGTCGGCCGGCGGCGTTGCCGGCGCCGGCCGTGGCGTCGGCACCGGCGCCGGATTGGGAAACAGGTCGACGATCAGCGCCGGCAGGAAGACAGCGCCGGATTGGCCCGCGTCCGATCCGCTCTTTGTCTCGCTGCCGTCCTTGGCGCAGTTGGCTCCCGCCGCGTTGGTCCCGTCGCGGCAGTCGATTTTCGTCTGGTCTGGATTGGGGGCGTTGGTCTGCGCCGACGCGGGCACGGCGGCGATTGTCATCGCCGCCGCAAGGATTGCCGCAAATCGAATGACTGCCTCAGCCGCCATCAGCCGGTTTCCTTCCCTCGATCACAGTCTCCGTAAAAGGCTGGGCGGCAATAAGGCCGATTTGCTTCGCATAGTCGGCTGCGTTGGCAGCCGGCATGCCAAGCCGGAACACGCCGTCGGCGGTCGGTCCACCGATGATCTTCAGCCCGTTGCTGCCCAGGAAGCCAGAAATGTCCGACATCTTGGCATCCGGCTTGAACTTGACCAGGGCGAACGGCATTTTCGCCAGATCGTCTTGCGCGCCGGCAATCTCGAAGTCATTGCCCTTGCCGCCAGGCTCGACAAACGACTGCACCATGACCAGGGCCAGCAGAACCGCGGCCGCGGCCCAGGCGACACCGACCGGCACCGCCATGAAGCGGCCCCAGGCCTGCGCCAGCCAGGACGAACCTGCCGGCTTGCGTGGTCCGGCCTCGGCGTCTAGTGCCTTGGCGAAACGGCTGAGCGCATCGGCCGGCGGCCGGATTGCTTCGTTGGCGGCGGTGGTGCCGGAGAATTCGGCTTCCGCCTCGCCAAGAGCGGCAAGTGCGGCCGGATCGCTGGCCAGCCATTCCTCGACGGCTTCCAGATCCGAACCTTCCAGCGAGCCGTTCAGATAGAACGGCAGCAGCGTTTCCATTTCGTCGCGGCGCGACATCTTTTCAGCGGCGCTCATGGCCACCCCCTGTCGTAACCGGCGGCCTTGAGGGCCTCGCCGAGTTTCTTGCGGGCGTAGAACATCCGGGTCTTGACGGTCGCGACCGGAATGTCGAGCACCTCACCGATCTCGCTCACCGACTGTCCGTGATAATAGGCAAGATCGATCACCACGCGATGCTCATCGGGCAATGCGTTGACGAAGCGCCGCAAGGCGGCAGCCTTGTCTTCCTTCATGGTGACGACTTCCGGCGTATCGGCGCCGTCGGGCACCGCGGCAGCGGCCTCGTCGTCGATCCAGTCTTCCTTCTTCTTGCGCAGCAAGGACAGCGCTTTGAAACGGGCGATGCCGAGCAGCCATGTCGAGACTTCGGAGCGTCCCTCGAAGCTTGGCGCCTGGCGCCACAGCTCGAGGAACACTTCGTTGGCGATATCGTCAGCCATCATTTCCGATCCCGTCTGGCGCGCCACGAAGCGGTAGACCCGCGCGTGGTGACGCATGAACAGGAGCCGCACGGCGGCACGGTCGCCCTTCGCGACCCGGTCGACAAGCGCGCGATCGGTCTCCGTCGCTGCCGTCATGGCCGGTCGAGCCGCCTGGCTCCTGTCTGCTCTGTCGCTGATCGGTCCAAAAAGGTTCATCCTCCGCCAAGGAATTTTGCGGAGGCTAACCGAAGAGCGGGGCGGTTGCCAGAGGGGGGAGGAGCGTCCGCCGGAGGCGGGTCAATCGACAACGATTTGTCGATTGAAGTGACGAACGCCCGAAGCCATAGCGCAGGGCTGGCAGGGGGGATGGGTTATCACCACCCGGCCCTTCGCAGGCTCAGGGCGTTCGAAGCTCGAAAAGCCAAGCAATTGGCTTTTCGTCCGCTACGCGGACCGCTTCTCACCCCAAGAAAGACTTAGCCATCATCGTCGCGGGCACGGGAACACCCAGCCGGCTCAGAACCGTCGGCGCCAGCTGCAGCTGATCGAGCAGCGTATCGGCCTGCGGTCCCTTGCCGGCGCCGAAATAATACAGCGCGAAATCCTGCATCTCGTCGTCATGGCCTCCATGATGGCCACGGTCGGTCTGGCCATGGTCGGCGGTGACCATCACCTCATAACCGGCTTCGATCCAGCGCGGCAGGAAGGCCGCCAGCATGCCGTCCATCGCATAGACGGCATGGTCCATCTCGTGGCAGTCGTGGCCGAAGCGGTGCCCCATCGAATCCAGCGTGCAGGTGTGCAGGATGCCATAGTCGATGCCGTGGCGTTTGGTCAGCATGGTCAGCGTCGCGAACAGGTCAACATCACTCGGCGTCATCTGGTTGCGAGCGTTGTAGCCGGTCATGGTGTGGAAGCGGCCATGCGTGATCGGCCCGCCTGGTTCGTCGAATTCCATGTCCTCGACCAGGTCGAACGGATAGGCGCGGAAGAATTCCGACCAGTAGGAATGTGTCACCGCACCCGTCTTGCCGCCGGCCTTGCTGACTTCTGAGAAGATGTCAGGCTGCTCGACGCGAAACCGGTTCTCGTTGGAGAGAATCCCGTGCACCTGCGGTGAGACCCCGGTGTGGATCGAGGCATAGCAGCAGGCTGAGGTCGACGGCAGCACGGAGCGCATCTTCCAGATGCGCGCCTCGCCCGATTGCACCCAGCCTTCGAGATTGCCCATCAGCCGGCGCCAGTTGCGATAGGGCACGCCGTCAAGGATGATCAGCAAAAGCTTGGATTTGAGCGCCATGGGCGGCTCCTTGCGGTCTTGTCATGGAGGCAGGGATGAGGTCCCGGGCCTGACGGTCAATCCGCCAGGCCCGGATATTGCGATTGTCAGGCGTTGAGCCAGCACTCGCCGAGCGCGTAGCCGTCCATCATTTCGCCGATCGGGCTCTTGGCAAAGCCGCTGATCTTGTTGGTGGCGGCCGCGTCGATGAACTGGTTGAAGAAAGGCACGATCAGGCCGCCTTCGTCGCGCATCATCACCGCCATGTCGTGGTAGATCGCCTTGCGCTTGGCCTGGTCGAGTTCGCCACGCGCCGCAAACAGCATCTTGTCGAATTCCGGCCGCTTGAAACGCGTGTCGTTCCAGTCGGCGGTCGAGACGTAGCCGGTGGAGTACATCTGGTCCTGCGTGGCGCGTCCGCCCCAGTAGGAGAGCGAGAAGGGCTGCTTGTTCCAGACCTCCGACCAGTAGCCGTCGCCGGGCTCGCGCTTGATCTCGATCTTGATGCCGGCCTTGGCACAGGACTGCTGATAGAGCTGGGCGGCATCGACGGCGCCCGGGAAGGCGACGTCCGACGTGCGCAGCACGATCGAGCCGCTATGGCCTGATTTCTTGTAGGCTGCAGCCGCCTTGTCCGGATCGAACTTGCGCTGCTCGATGTCGGTGGAAAACAGCGGATAGGCCTCGTTGATCGGGAAGTCGTTGCCGACCGAGCCATAGCCGCGCAGGATCTTTTCCAGCATCTCCTCGCGGTCCATGGCGAGTTTCAGCGCCATCCGCAAGTCGTTGCTGTCGAAGGGGGCGGTGTCGCAGAACATGTTGAACGGGTAGTAACCCTTGCCCGAGACGTTCTCGATGGTGACTCCCGCGATGCGCTTGACCAGATCCACGACCTTGGGCTCGACGCGGTTGATCATGTGCACCTGACCACCCTGCAAGGCAGCCAACCGCGCCGTAGCGTCGTTGATGACGACGATCTCGACCTGGTCGGCATGGCCGGCCTTGTCGCCTTGCCAGTAATTGGCGAAGCGCTCGCCGCCATGGCGCACGCCCGGCTGGTTGACGGTGACCTTGTAGGGCCCGGCGCTGATGCCGGCATTGGGATCGTCCTTGCCGCCATTCGGCTGGATGACGAGATGGTAGTCGGCCATCAGATAGGGGAAGTCGGCATCGGCGTCGCCGAGCGTGACGATCACTTCCTTGCCGCTCGCCTTGACGCCCTTGATGTTCTTGAGGATGCCCAGCGCGCCGGATTTCGACTTCTCGTCGGCATGGCGCTCGATGGTGGCCGCGATGTCTTCGGCGGTGACGGTCTTGCCATTGTGGAACTCGATGCCCTCGCGCACCTTGATCGTCCAGGTCTTGGCGTCCTTGGCGGCGCCGATCTCCTCGGCGATCAGATTTGTCAGGCTGTTGTCGGGCATCAGCCGGACAAGGTATTCGCCCCACTGCTTGCCGAAGCTGTAGGTGACCTGGCTGAGGTTGAGCGCCGGGTCGAGGCTGTTGGTCGACTCGCCGCCTTGCAGGCCGGCCTTGATCGTTCCACCCTTGACCGGCGTCTGGGCAAAAGCCTTGCCGGCCAGTGTCGTTGCCAGTGCCGCCGACACGCCAAGAGCGGCTGTGCGGCCGAGGAAGTCGCGGCGCGATATCCGGCCCTGGCCGGCGAGCTCAGCGAGATGGTCGAGTTCAGTTTTCATTTTTCCTACCCCTTTTCAAAACAACGTCACACAAGCGGCGCCCGTCCGAAGGCGTGTGGTACTCTTGTGTTGCATTTGGATGACGCCCGCCGGCTCTCCTGAACTCGCGGACCGCTGACTTGCTAGTTCCCTGCGCTGGCCATGCGTCGTCCCTTGATAGCCTTTTCCAGCCAGCCGATCTCCATTTCCGGAACCGAGGAGAGGAGAAGATCGGTATAGGCGTCGAAGGGCGGCGTCAGAACCTTGCTCTTCGGGCCGTAGCGCACCACCTCACCGCGATACATTACCGCGATCGAATCGGCGATCGACTTCACGGTCGCGAGATCGTGCGTGATGAACAGATAGGCGACGTTCTCCTCCTTCTGCAGTTCGAGCAGCAGCTCGAGGATGCCGTGCGCCACCAGCGGATCGAGTGCTGAAGTCACCTCGTCGCAGATGATCAGCTTGGGTTTGGCGGCAAGTGAGCGGGCGATGCAGACGCGCTGCTTCTGGCCGCCGGAAAGCTCGGCCGGGTAGCGGTCGGAAAAGCCCTTGCCCATCTCGATTTTGTCGAGCAGTTCGGCGACGCGCTTGTCGCGTTCGCGGCCACGTATGCCGAAATAGAATTCGAGCGGCCGGCCGATGATGGTGCCGACGGTCTGACGCGGGTTCATCGCCACGTCGGCCATCTGGTAGATCATCTGCAACTGCCGCAGGTCCTCCTTCGGTCGGTCGGCCAGCCGGTTTGCCAGCGGGCGCCCGTCGAAGGTGACGGTTCCCTCTTCTGGCGGCAAAAGGCCGGTGATGGCGCGCGCCAGCGTCGACTTGCCGGAGCCGGACTCGCCGACAACGGCCAGCGTCTGGCCTGGATAGATGTCGACCGAGACGTTCTTCAGCACCTTGATGTGGCTGCGGCCATAGGCGGCGGTGACGTTCTTCACCGACAGGAACGGCGTCGTGCCGGGCTTCTGTTCGGCATGCTCGATCTCATGCACCGACACCAGCGCGTTGGTGTATTCCTGGCGCGGCTCCTTGATGATCTGCCTTGTGCCGCCCCATTCGACCAGCCTTCCATGGCGCAGCACCATGATCTCGTCCGAGACCTGGGCGACGACGGCAAGGTCGTGGGTGATGTAGAGCGCCGCCACATGGGTGTCGTGGATGGCATCCTTGATCGCCGCCAGCACGTCGATCTGCGTCGTCACATCGAGCGCCGTGGTCGGCTCGTCGAAGACGATCAGGTCCGGCTCCGAGCACAGCGCCATCGCCGTCATTACACGCTGCAACTGGCCACCCGAAACCTGGTGCGGAAAGCGCTCGCCGATGGTTTCGGGATTTGGCAGGCTGAGCTTCTTGAACAGCGCAACCGCGCGCTTCTCGGCCTCGGCTCGTGTCGCGGTGCCGTGTAGCAGCGTGGCCTCCACCACCTGGTCCATCAGCTTGTGCGCCGGGTTGAAGGCGGCTGCCGCCGACTGTGCGACATAGCAGACCTCGCGGCCGCGCAGCTTGCGGAAGCCGTCCTTGCCGCCCTTGAGGATGTCGCGGCCGTTGAGGATGACCTCGCCGCCGGTGATGCGCACGCCACCGCGGCCATAACCCATCGACGACAGGCCGATGGTCGACTTGCCGGCCCCGGATTCGCCGATCAGGCCAAGCACCTTGCCCTTCTCGAGCGTCAGCGAGACATCGTGCACCAGCACGATGTTCTTCGGCGGTTCGCCGGGGGGGAAGACGGTGGCCTCGATCCGCAGATTGCGGATGTCGAGCAGCAGGCCGGGTTTCGCTTTGCTGTCGGCCATCACCCGCGTCCTCCCTTGAGGCTTGTCGTCCGGTTGAGCACCCAGTCGGCAACCAGGTTGACGGAAATCGCCAGCAAGGCGATCGCCGCCGCCGGGATGAGTGCGGCCGCGATGCCGAAGACGATGCCGTCCTTGTTTTCCTTGACCATGCCGCCCCAGTCGGCGTCCGGTGGCTGCACGCCGAGGCCGAGGAACGACAGCGTCGACAGGAACAGCACGGCGTAGATGAAGCGCAGGCCGAGTTCGGAAACCAGTGGCGACAGCGCATTGGGCAGTATCTCACGGAAGATGATCCAGGCGCTGCCTTCACCGCGCAGTTTCGCTGCCTCGACATAGTCCATGACATTGATGTCGACGGCGACCGCGCGCGACAGGCGATAGACGCGGGTCGAGTCGAGAATGCCCATCACCAGGATCAGCGTGACCAGGTTGGTCGGCAGCACGGACAGCACGACGAGGCCCATGATCAGCGTCGGGATCGACATCAAAAGGTCGACAAGGCGCGACAGCAGCGTGTCGAACCAGCCGCCAAAGACGGCCGCCGAGAAGCCGAGAATCGCGCCGAGCGAGAACGAGAGCGCGGTGGCCAGCACCGCGATGAATAGGGTGATGCGGGCGCCGTAGATCATGCGCGAAAGCAGATCGCGGCCGAGGTTGTCGGTGCCCAGCCAATGCGTCGCCGACATAGGCTCCCAGACGTCGCCGACGATTTCGCCATTGCCGTGCGGTGCGATCCACGGCGCGAAGACCGCCGCCAGAACGAACAGCGCCGTCAGGACAATACCGATCAGCGCGGGGATGGGGATGCGTTTGATATCGAGCATATCCGCCCCCTATTTTGGATGTCTGAGACGCGGATTGGCGACGATAGCCCCGATGTCCGCGATGATGTTCAGGCTGATGTAGACCGCGGCGAAGATCAGGCCGACCGCCTGCACCACCGGCACGTCGCGTTTAGTGACGTGGTCGACGAGATACTGCCCCATGCCCGGATAGACGAAGATCACCTCGACCACGACGACGCCGACGATCAGATAGGCGAGGTTGAGCATGACCACGTTGATGATCGGCGCGATGGCGTTGGGGAAGGCGTGCTTGCGAATGACGTTGAAGGCCGAAAGGCCTTTCAGTTCCGCCGTCTCGACATAGGCCGACTGCATGACATTGAGGATCGCCGCCCGTGTCATGCGCATCATGTGGGCGAGCACGACCAGCGTCAGCGCCGTCGCCGGCAGCGCGATCGCCTGCATCCGCTCGCCGAACGGCATGCCGTCATAGACGGTCGAGATGCCGGGGAATATCTGCCACTTCACGGCGAAGAAATAGACGAGCACATAGCCGATGAAGAATTCGGGGAAGGAGGTCGAGGCGAGCGCCAGGCCGGAGATCAGCTTGTCGACCCAGCCATTGCGGTAGCGCACCGCGATCAGGCCGAGGATGATCGCCAGCGGCACGGCCACGATGGCTGCCCAGAAGGCGAGGAACAGCGTGTTCCACAGCCGGCTCTTGATCGATGTCGCGATATCCTGGCCGCTCGACATGGCCGTGCCAAGATCTCCGGTCAGCACGCCGCCGAGCCAATGCAAATACCTGAGATAGGCAGGCTGGTTGAGCCCGAGCTGCTCGCGCAGA
The DNA here is from genome assembly GCF_001425625.1 of Mesorhizobium sp. Root102. Taxonomy (GTDB): domain Bacteria; phylum Pseudomonadota; class Alphaproteobacteria; order Rhizobiales; family Rhizobiaceae; genus Mesorhizobium. The sequence continues at coordinate 155,512 of NZ_LMCP01000023.1, forward strand.
TTGGCGAGCGACTCCGGGGTCGCGGACTGTCCGAGAATAGCTTGCGCAACGTCGCCGGGCAGGATCTGGGTGCCGGCGAAGATCAGGACCGAAACGGCCAACAAGAGGAGAATGCCCAGCGCAACGCGCTGGGCTACCAGTTTCAAGATGGGTGAGGACATATCCGCAAGGCCAGGCTCAGGCTTCGAGCCAGCACTTCGCCAGCGCGTAGCCGTTCATCAGCTCTTGATGTGGATCGTCAACCCAGCCGCCGACCTTGGCACCGGTCGCGTCGATGAACTGGTTGAACATCGGCAGGATCAGGCCGCCCTCGTCGCGCACCAGGACAGCCATGTCATGGTACATCTGCTTGCGCTTGGTCTCGTCGAGTTCGGCGCGCGCCGCCAGTACCATCTTGTCGAAGTCTGGACGCATGAAACGCGTGTCGTTCCAGTCTGCGGTCGAGAGATAAGCGGTGGAATACATCTGGTCCTGGGTCGAGCGGCCGCCCCAGTAGGAAGCGCAGAAGGGCTGCTTGTTCCAGACCTCGTTCCAATAGCCGTCGCCGGGCTCACGCTTGAGCTCGATCTGGATGCCGGCCTTGGCCGCGCTCTGCTGGAAGAGCTGGGAAGCATCGACAGCGCCCGGGAAGGCGACGTCCGAGGTGCGCAGCAGGACGGCGCCGTCATGGCCCGACTTCTTGAAGTGGAACTTGGCCTTGTCGGGATCGTACTTGCGCTGCTCGATCTCGGTAAACAACGGATAGGACGCGTTGATCGGGAAGTCGTTGCCGAGGGAACCGTAGCCGCGCAGGATCTTGTCCAGCATCTCCTCGCGGTCAATGGCCAGCTTGAGCGCCATGCGCAGGTCGTTATTGTCGAACGGCGCCGTGTTGCAATGCATTATGAACACGTAGTGGCCGGGACCGGCGTGATTGCGGATGGTGACGCCCGGCAGGCGCTTGATCAGGTCGACGATCTTCGGCTCGACGCGGTTGATCATGTTGACCTGGCCGCCCTGCAGGGCCGCGGTGCGCGCCGTCGCGTCGTTGATAACGATGACCTCGATCTGGTCGGCATGGCCCATCTTGTCGCCCTGCCAGTAATTGGCGAAGCGCTCGGCGCCATGGCGCACGCCAGGCTCATTGGTCTTGACCACGTAAGGGCCAGCCGAGATGCCGGCATCTGGCTTGTCCTTGCCGCCGTTAGGCTGGACGATCAGGTGATAGTCGCTAAGCAGGTAGGGAAGGTCGGCATTGGCTTCCTTCAGGGTCAGCACCACTTCCTTGCCGCTGGCCTTGATGGTTTCGATGCCCTTCATGTAGCCGAGCGCGCCGGACTTCGACTTCTCGTCGGAATGGCGCTCGAGTGTGGCGGCCACGTCCTCGGCGGTCACCGTCTTGCCGTTGTGGAATTCGACGCCGTCGCGGATCTTCAGCGTCCACACCTTGGCGTCGTCCGACGAGCCGATCTCCTCGGCGATGCGGTTCTCGAGCTTGCCCTCGGGTGACAGCTCGACGATCATTTCGCCCCAGCACTTGCCGAAAGCGAACGGCACCTGCGTCATCATCAGCGCAGGATCAAGGCTGTTGGTGGATTCACCACCGACCAGACCGGCCTTCAGCGTGCCGCCCTTGACTGGGCCGGCCGCGCGCGCCGCACTTGAAAGCAGGGAGTTGGCGAAGGGTGCGGAGATACCGAGCGCTGCCGCCCGGCCGAGAAAATCACGACGGCTCAGTTTGCCCGATGCGACACGCCGGCTAAGGAATTCGAGTTCGTTCGACATATTGAGTTCCTCACTCTGTTGGTTCGACTCTGCGGTCGTTTTTCTTATTTCTTGTGAGGAGAATAATGACCGCAAGGGAAAGCGGTAAGCAAGACCGAATGCGACATGCCGTGGCGTAAATCGTGCGTCGCAATTGGACTAATGATAGCGGCGCTCAAAGAAGCGCCCGCGGCACCTTCTCCTCGAAATTGCGTTCGAAAACAAGTTTCTCGCCTTCATAGGCCTCGATTCTGGCGCTGACGATGAAGTTTCGTGCGTCCGATCGCATCTCGGCCCATGTCTCCGTACGCACCGACCATCCATTTCGCGACAGCGTCTGCGTCCAGTGTGTTTTCCCCGCGGCTGACAATGGATTGTCAGGATGGATCGTCCAGGTTTCACGGGCGATGCTGCCGTTTGCCAGGTCATGGGCGAGATCTCGGAGCTCGCCGAAATCATCTGCTATGGAAAGTGTCACGATTCCCGTCTTTTCGTCCCGATCGACATGGCGCTCGGAACTGGCGGCGCGGATCGTCTCCGTTGCCCAGGGAGTGGCCCCCTCCGGCTCGGCGAACGTCGCTTCGTCGTCTGTCGCCAGCGGCCGCAGCGGCAAGCTGAGCGTCGCCGCCGACAAGGTGAGTTGGACCGGCTCCGGCGACGGCCAGATCATCGGCCAATAGGCGTTCGAAACGGCAACACGCAGGCGGTGGCCGGCCGGAACGCGATAGGCGCATTGATCGAGCACGACACGCGCCGACACGGTTTCGCCCGGCACCAGTGCTTCAGGGAATTCATGCGAATTGCGATGTGTCAGGTTGAGCACGCCATAGGAAATCAGCTCGGACGCGCCGTCCGGGTGCACATCGCACAGCCGGATCGCGATATTGGCCTGCGAGCGATCGGAGGATAGTCGCAGATCGACTTCCGGCGCGCCGACAATGTCGATCGCTTCGCCGAGTTCCTGCTGGTCGAAGCACACCGACAGCGCATCGTCGGGGCGCTGGTCGCCCGGCAGTTCCGGGCCGAAGGTGAAGGGAAAATACTCGCCGCCGGCCAGGCCGCAGCTTTGCGGCGAGGCGACGATGGCGGGTTTTTCGCCTGCGGGGATCAGATCGACCGTTTGCGTCTTGATGGCTGGCGAGGGCCATTGCTTTTCCGCAACCCAGCGGCCCGGCCGCTCGGGATGCCAGCGCGCCGGACGCACGCTGTCCATGACATAGGCGCGGTAGGCCGGGTCGGCCTCTACGCCGGTGTCGACACCCTTCAGCCAGCGGTCCCACCAGCGCAACGCCTCCTGCAGGAAGCCGATGGCGGGCTTGGGCCCGGCGTAGTGCGGGTATTTATGGATCCACGGCCCGATGATGCCCTTGACTGGGGCTTGGATGTTGCTGGCCAGATGCGAGACGGTATTGCGATAGCCGTCATGCCAGCCGCCGATCGACAGCACCGCGGCTTTGACGGCGGAAAAATCCTCGCAGATCGAGCCGCGCTTCCAATAGCCATCGCGATGCTGGTGCTTCAGCCACAGCGGCGCCAGGAAGCACTGGTTCTCCAGCCGAGTCAGCCACAGATCGCGCCATCTGTTGTCGCCGGCGATCAACGGGTCCGGTGGCCGCGACGAGTAGGACAGCATCGTCGAGGCCCAGCCGAAATTCTCGATCAGCAGGCAGCCGCCCTTGTAGTGGATGTCGTCGGCATAGCGGTCGACGGTCGAGCACAGGCTGATCACCGCTTTCAGCGCCGGCGGTTGCTTGGCCGCGACCTGCAGGCAGTTGAAGCCGCCCCAGGAAATGCCCATCATGCCGACATTGCCGTTGCACCAGGGCTGCGATGCCGCCCAGGCGATGACGTCGCAGGCGTCCTGCAATTCCTGCTCGGAATATTCGTCGTCCATCAGCCCTTCGGAATCACCATTGCCGCGCATGTCGACGCGGATCGAGGCATAGCCGTGGCCGGCGAAATAGGGATGCGTCAGCTGATCGCGAAAGATGGTGCCGTCGCGCTTGCGGTAAGGCAAATGCTCAAGGATTGCCGGCACCGGATCGTCGCCTGCATCTTCCGGCATCCACACCCGCGCCGACAGGCGGCAACCATCCGGCATGACGATCCCCATGTCCGGGAATTCGACGACCTTGCGGGGAAATTCGGTGACGGTTTTCATGGCATGCTCCAGGATCGCCAGATGATGGAGCCTGCCGTACCGCGTCGTGGGCCAGCCAACGAATTCGGCTGGTCAATCCGCGTCAATTCAGCGGAATGTCGTTATCGTCCTTGTTCGCCTGATAGACGCCGGACAATTCGTCGTAGCGTGCCGAGATGTCGCCAATCCGCGTCTCCAGGCGCTGGCGCTCGGTCTCGGGCAGCGATCGCACCAGCCTGCGGATGGAAAAACTCTTCCAATAGGCATTCTCAGTGTTGTAGCCGCCGGGATCGAGGGTGAAGACCTCCTTCAGGATCTTCAGGTCGTGCGGGATGGCGAAGCTGTCGCGCGAATCCTCATGGCTGAAGAGGTAATAAAAATTGTCGAAGCCGGTCCAGGTGATTGCCGACAGGCACAGCGAGCAGGGTTCATGCGTGGCGAGGAAGATGGCGTCTTTCGTATCGACGCGCTCGGCCTTGGGCATTTCGTAGAAGCGCTTCAGGCAGTGCACCTCGCCATGCCAGAGCGGATTTTCCATCTCGTTGTTGGTCTCGGCCAGCACCAGCGAACGGTCCTCCTTGCGCAGGATCGCCGCGCCGAACAGCTTGTTGCCATGGGCAACGCCTTCGGCCGTCTTCGGCACGATGTCGTGCTCGATGACATCGAGCAGACGGTCGATCAGTGAAATATCGGTCATTATAGGCTCTCGTCGGGGAGATGGATCTCGTAGGCGTGCGAGAAATGGAACTCTTCGAGATTGGAGCCGTCGCCGCCACGGTCGACGATCAGGAAATCCTGGGCCTCGCCGAGCGGCGTCAGCACGCCATGCCAGAGATTGCGCCGGTAGTTGATGCCTTGGCCGGGTGCGGTGATGAAGGCATGCGGCTCGCTCGGCCCCTCATCGCCGTCATGGCAGACGATGACCAGGAAGGGGCGCGGCGACAGTGGAATGAAGGCTTGGCTGCCGAACGGGTGGCGCTCGACCATGCTCAGCTTCAAAGGCAGTTCGTAGGGCGTGCCGCGCACCATCGAGATCAGCACGCGGGCGTTCGGGCCCGCGGCTTCAGCGGTGGCGAGATCGTGATAGCGCTCGGCCTTGCCGCCATTGATCGGGTAGTGGTTGTCGCCGCCCATGTCGATGACGTCGCCGAAGGGGGCAAAGCTCTCGCGGATCAGCGGCCGCGCGACGATACGTGTCATGGCGCGCGCTTTGCGGTGCCTGCGCCGCCGAGCTTGGCATGCCGGTTGACGTCCTTGTAGAGCAGATAGCGGAATTTGCCCGGGCCGCCGGCATAGCAGGCCTGCGGGCAGAAAGCGCGCAGCCACATATAGTCGCCGGCCTCGACCTCGACCCAGTCCTGGTTGAGGCGATAGACCGCCTTGCCCTCCAGCACATAGAGCCCGTGCTCCATGACATGGGTCTCGGCGAAGGGTATGACCGCGCCGGGTTCCAACGTCACAATGGTCATGTGCATGTCGTGGCGCAAATCGGCCGGATCGACGAAACGCGTCGTCGCCCACCGGCCCTCGGTGCCGGGCATCGGCGTCGGCGCGATCTCCTGTTCGTAAGTGAAGAAGGCTTCCGGCGCATCGAGACCGTCGACCGCCTCGTAAGCCTTGCGAATCCAGTGGAAGCGCACGTCGGCCTTGCTTTCGTTGCGAACCGTCCAGCCGCTGGCCGGCGGCAGGAACGCAAAGCCGCCCGGTCGCAGCACATGCTTCTTGCCGGCAAGCAGAACCGTCAGTTCGCCTTCGACCACGAACAGGGCGCCCTCGGCGTCGGCATCGGGTTCCGGCCGATCGCTGCCGCCACCGGGCGCGACCTCGACAATGTATTGCGAGAACGACTCGGCAAATCCGGACAGCGGTCGCGACAAGATCCAGACGCGGGTCCTGTCCCAGAACGGCAGGGCGCTCGTGACGATGTCCTGCATCACCCCCCGGGGAATGACGGCGTAGGCCTCGGTGAAGACGGCGCGGCCGGTCAGAAGCTCGTTCTGGCCGGAATGGCCGCCATGCGGCGCGTAATAGGTTCGCTCGGGCATCCTGATCGTATCCATGGGTTCAAACCTATTGCGGAAGCATGTCCTTGAGGCGGAGCAGCGCGATGCGCTCGACCTGTTTGCAGGCGGTTTCGAATTCGACGCCGCGGCTGTTGCCGATGCGCGCCTCGAATTCGGCAAGAATCTCCTCCTTCGTCTTGCCCTTCACCGCGATGATGAAGGGGAAGCCGAAGGTGGTGACGTAAGCGGCGTTGAGCTTGGAAAACAGTTCGCGCTCCTTGTCGGTCAGCGCGTCGAGGCCGGCCGAGGCCTGTTCCCTGGTCGATTCCGCCGTCAGCCGTTTGGCCTTGGCCAGTTTGCCGGCAAGGTCGGGATGGGCATTGAGCACCGAAAGCCGCTCGGTTTCGCTGGCGGAGCGGAAGATACGGCAAAGCGCATTGTGTAGGCCGCCTGAAGTGTCATGCGCCGGACTCAGTTCCAGTTCGTAGGCGCGCTCAGCGATCCACGGCGAATGCTCGAACACGCCGCCGAATGTGTGGACGAAGGTCTCGAATTCCATCTTCGATGGGCGGAGTGCCGCTGGCTTGTAAGGATTGACCTCTTGCCAGTGCCGGGCGATGTCGATGCGCCGCGCCAGCCAGACCTTGTCGTGCGACTTCACATAGTCGACGAAGCGCTTCAGCGCCGCGACCCGGCCCGGCCGCCCGACGAGGCGGCAATGCAGGCCGATGTTCATCATGCGCGGTCGGCCGGCCTGGCCCTCGGCATAGAGCGTGTCGAAGCTGTCCTTCAGATAGGCAAAGAACTGGTCGCCCGAGTTGAAGCCTTGCGGCGTGGCGAAGCGCATGTCGTTGGCGTCGAGCGTATAGGGGATGATGAGTTGCGTGCCGCCCTCGTGCTCGAACCAGTAGGGCAGTTCGTCGTCATAGGTGTCCGACACATAGTCGAAGCCGCCTTCTTCAGCCACAATCCGCACTGTGTTGACCGATGTGCGACCCGTATACCAGCCGGTCGGGCGCGCGCCGGTAACTTCGTAATGCAGCTTGATCGCCGCTTCGAGGTCGCGACGCTCATCTTCGGCGCTATGGTCACGGTAGTCGATCCATCTCAGACCGTGCGAAGCGATCTCCCAGCCGGCTTCCTGCATGGCCGTGACCTGATCCGGCGAACGGGCGAGCGCGGTGGCGACGCCATAGCAGGTGATTGGCACCTCGGCCTCGGTGAACAGCCGGAGCAGCCGCCAGAAACCGGCCCGCGCCCCATATTCGTAGATTGATTCCATGTTCCAATGGCGTTGGCCCACCCAGGGCGCCGCGCCGACGATTTCCGACAGGAAGGCTTCAGAGGCCTTGTCGCCGTGCAGCACGCAGTTTTCGCCGCCTTCCTCGTAATTGACGACGAACTGTACGGCGACATGCGCGCCGCCAGGCCATTTCGGGTCTGGCGGATTGGCTCCATAGCCGCGCATGTCTCTGATGTAACGCATCGTCCCTCCCGCCGGGCATGGCCCGAAGTAAGATCAGGATATCGAAAGGACTGCCTGCGCATTCCCCCGAAAATTTTTGAAAGTGTTTTTGTCGCACTCCGCTCGACCGGGGCTTATGCATCGCCTTTAATTGGCGCACAATTCACTGTTGATACTTGATCGTACCGGGCCAATTCGCCCGTACCGGAAATGGGAGGCGGCCAATGGCAGAAACGTCGAAAGCCGATGGCGGGCGTCTGACGACCCATGTCCTCGACACCGCGACCGGCAAGCCGGCGGCGGGACTGTCGATCGCGCTTTATCACGTCGATGGCAAGGCGCGGACACATCTGAAGACTGTCGCCACCAATGCCGACGGCCGGTGCGACGCGCCGCTGCTGGCCGGAGCGGAGTTTCGCACCGGCGAATACGAACTGGTCTTCGCCGCGGGCGACTATTTGCGCCAGCAGGGGCTGAGCCTGCCGAAACCCGCCTTCCTTGATGTGATACCGATCCGCTTCGGCATGGCCGAAGCGGTGCATTATCATGTACCGCTGCTCGTCTCGCCCTACGGCTACTCGACCTACAGGGGGAGCTGAGGCATGGCCAAGGTCAATATCCGCAACGAGATCCGTTTCATTCTCAACGGCAGGGATGTGGTACTTTCGTCGGTGGCATCAGACGCGACCCTGCTCGACTGGCTGCGGCTCGAGCGTTCGCTGCGCGGCACCAAGGAAGGCTGCGCCGAGGGCGATTGCGGTGCCTGCACCGTCCTGGTCGGCAAGCTCTCGGAGGGCGGCTTGGTCTATGAAAGCGTCAATGCCTGCATCCGCTTCCTCGGCTCGCTGGACGGCACCCATGTCGTGACCGTCGAGCATCTGCGTGGTTCACCCGGCCAGTTGCATCCGGTGCAGCAGGCGATGGTCGATTTCCACGGCTCGCAATGCGGCTTCTGCACGCCGGGCTTCGTCATGTCGCTCTATGGCTTGTGGATGAAATCGCCCGACCCATCGAACGAGGCCATCGAAAAGGCTTTGCAAGGCAATCTCTGCCGCTGCACCGGCTACGAGGCGATCATGCGCGCCGCCCGCGCTATCTCCAGCTACGGCAAGGCGGCGAAGGACCCGCTGGCCGCGGAGCGCAAGGCGATCACCGCGAGGCTGGAAGTCATGCACGACGGCGCCCGGGTCGAGATCGGCGTTGGCAAGGCGCGGCTGGTTGTACCGGCCAACGTCGATGATTTCGCCGCCGTGCTGGACAAGGATCCCGGCGCCACCATCGTCGCCGGTTCGACCGATGTCGGGCTGTGGGTGACCAAGCATATGCGCGATATTTCACCGGCCATTTTCATCGGAGATCTCGACGGGCTTTGCACCATCTCGGAAGACAAGGGCGTCATCACAATCGGCGCCGGCGTTACCTACACCGAGGCGTTCTCGACGCTGGCCAGGCGCATCCCGGCGCTGGGGCCGTTGTTCGATCGCATCGGCGGCGAACAGGTGCGCAACATGGGCACCATCGGCGGCAACATCGCCAACGGCTCGCCGATCGGCGACACGCCGCCGCCCTTGATCGCGCTCGGCGCGCGCCTCACCCTGCGCAAGGGCAAGAAGCGGCGCACGATCCCGCTGGAAACCTTCTTCATCGCCTATGGCAAGCAGGACCGGCAGCCGGGCGAATTCGTCGAGGCCGTGCATGTTCCTGTTCCCGCCAAGGGCACAAAATTCGCCGTCCACAAGATCACCAAGCGTCGCGACGAGGACATCACCGCGGCCCTCGGCGCCTTCTTCCTGACGCTGGCCAAGGACGGCACGGTCGCGGAGGTGCGCATCGCCTATGGCGGCATGGCGGCGACGCCGAAGCGGGCGTCTTCTGTCGAAAAAGCGCTGCTCGGCAAGCCGTGGACCGAACAGACGGTTGACGTGGCGATGGCCGAATATGCCAAGGATTTCACCCCGCTCACCGACATGCGGGCCTCGGCCGAGTATCGCGCCCTGGCGGCGCGCAACCTTTTGCTGCGCTTCTTCGCCGAGACCAGCGGCACCGGGGAGCCGGTCGAGGTTTCAAGGCACGAGGCGGCATGATGAACAAGCACGCTGCCCCCAACCTCAAGGCTGAAAAGATCGCCGGCGGCGTTTCCACCGATCAGCGCCACGACTCCGCCCACAAGCATGTCAGCGGCACCGCCGTCTACATCGACGACATGCCGGAACCGGCCGGCACTCTGCATGGCTGCCTCGGGCTTTCTGCCGCCACGCATGCCACGATTACCAGCATGGATCTCTCGGCGGTGCGTATGGCGCCCGGCGTTGTCGACGTACTGACGGCCAGTGACGTGCCCGGCGAGAACGACATTTCGCCGACCGGCCGCCACGACGAGCCGGTGCTTGCCGACGGCAAGGTGCAATTCTACGGCCAGCCTATCTTCTGCGTCATTGCCGAGACGCGAGAGCAGGCGCGCCGCGCCACAAGATTGGCCAAGGTCAAATACAAGGAATTGCCCTTCGTCACCGACATTGGCGCGCTTGATCCGAAGAAGGACAAGCTCGTCACGCCGCCCCTCACGCTGAAGCGCGGCGATGCCGCTGCAGCAATCCGTCGGGCGCCGCGCCGGCTGAAAGGAAATATGCGCATCGGCGGCCAGGAGCATTTCTATCTCGAAGGCCATATCGCCATGGCCATTCCGGGCGAAGACCAGGACGTCACCATCTATTCCTCGACCCAGCATCCGAGCGAAGTCCAGCACATGGTCAGCCATGCGCTCGGCGTGCCGAGCAACGCCATCACGGTGGAAATCCGCCGCATGGGCGGTGGCTTCGGCGGCAAGGAAACGCAGGGCAATCAGTTTGCCGCATTGGCCGCGATCGCCGCGAAGAAACACCATCGCGCCGTGAAAATTCGACCCGACCGCGATGACGACATGATCGCCACCGGCAAGCGTCATGATTTCCTCGTCGACTACGAAATCGGCTTCGATGACGAGGGCAACATTCTCGGTGTCGATTTCATGTTCGCGGCGCGCTGCGGTTTCTCGTCGGACCTTTCCGGCCCGGTAACCGATCGCGCGCTGTTCCACTGCGACAACACCTATTTCTGGCCGGCGGTGCACGCCCAATCGGCGCCGCTGTACACCAACACCGTGTCGAACACCGCCTTTCGTGGTTTTGGCGGCCCGCAAGGCATGGTCGGCGCCGAGCGCGTCATAGACGAGGTGGCCTTTGCCGTCGGTAAGGATCCACTCGAAATCCGCAAGAAGAATTTCTACGGCACATCAGACCGCAATATCACGCCCTACCACCAGACGGTCGAGGACAACATCATCCAGCGCATCGTCGCTGAGCTGGAGCAAAGCGCCAGCTACGCGCGGCGGCGTCGGGAAATATCGGCCTTCAACGCCAACAGCCGTTTCATCAAGCGTGGCCTGGCGCTGACGCCGGTCAAGTTCGGTATCTCGTTCACCGCCACGCACTACAACCAGGCCGGCGCGCTGGTGCATGTCTATACCGACGGTTCGGTGCATCTGAACCATGGCGGCACCGAGATGGGGCAGGGCCTCTACGTCAAGGTGGCGCAAGTGGTGGCGGAAGAGTTCCAGATCGACCTCGACCAGGTGAAGATCACCGCGACGACGACCGGCAAGGTGCCGAACACCTCGGCCACGGCAGCGTCGTCCGGCTCCGACCTCAACGGCATGGCTGCGCAGAATGGCGCTCGTCAGATCAAGGATCGGCTGATCGATTTCGCCGCCGAAAAATATCAGGTGCCGCGCGATCAGGTGCTGTTCCTGCCCAACCGGGTGCGCATCGGCAACCAGGAGATCGCCTTCGCCGACCTCGTCAAGCAAGCCTATATGGCCCGCATCCAGCTTTCGGCGGCGGGTTTCTACAAGACGCCGAAAATCCACTGGAACCGCGACAAGGGCGAGGGGCGCCCCTTCTATTATTTCGCCTATGGCGCGTCGTGCTCGGAAGTCTCGGTCGACACGCTGACCGGCGAATACATGGTCGAGCGCACCGATATTCTCCATGACTGCGGCCGATCTCTGAACCGCGCAATCGACATCGGCCAGATCGAGGGCGGCTTCATCCAGGGCATGGGCTGGCTGACGACGGAAGAACTGTGGTGGGACGCCAAGGGCCGGCTGCGCACGCACGCGCCGTCGACCTACAAGATTCCGCTCGCTTCCGACCGACCGAAGATCTTCAACGTCACCTTGGCCGACTGGCCGGAAGCCAGCGAGCCTACCATCCATCGTTCAAAGGCGGTCGGCGAGCCGCCATTCCCGCTCGGCATGTCGGTGCTGCACGCGCTGTCGGACGCGGTGGCCAGTGTCGCCGACAACAGGATCTGCCCGCGCCTCGACGCGCCGGCAACGCCAGAGCGGGTGCTGATGGCGATCGAGCGGCTGAAGAAAGAGGCCGTCGCCTGAACCCGGCCCCAGGCTCGGCAAAGCGTGCAATTCGGGCCGAAAAACCCTATATTTCCCATTCGGGAACGTGAACCATGAACTCGAAAGTGCAAAGCCTGAAAGCCTTTCTCGCCAGCGTCGGTCGGGTTGCCCTGGTCGAAGTGGCCGGGACAAAAGGCTCGACGCCACGCGAAAAGGGCGCCTTCATGCTCGTCTCGCAGACGGCGATCTTTGGCACGATCGGCGGCGGTCAGCTCGAATATATGGCGATCGACAAGGCCAGGCAGATGGTGGCTAAAGAGGCCTGTATCGAGGTCGACGAGATCTGCGCAACCCTCGACGTCCCGCTCGGGCCGGAAATCGGGCAATGCTGCGGCGGGCGCGTTGAAGTGTTGATCCGGCTCGTCGATGCCACGCTAGCCGCCGAACTGGTTGCGGCTGCGGAAGCCGAGGAGGCGCACCTGCCGCATGTCTACATCTTCGGCGGCGGCCATGTCGGCCAGGCGCTGGCGTCGACTATAGCACTTCTTCCCGTGCACGGCGTCGTCATCGAGACTCGCGCCGAAGCACTGGAAGGCATGCCGGAAACCGTGGAGACGCGGCTGACACCGATGCCCGAGGCCGAGGTGCGAAACGCCCCCGCTGGCACAGCCTTCGCCATCCTCACCCACGACCATGCGCTGGATTTCCTGATCGTCGCCGAGGTGCTGAAACGCGGCGACACTGCCTATGTCGGCATGATCGGCTCGAAGACAAAGAAAGCGACGTTCAGGAACTGGTTCCTGAAATCGGCGGGCGGCAGCCAAGCCGAGTTTGCCCGCCTCGTCTCGCCGATCGGCGGCGACGCCGTCAAGGACAAGCGCCCGCAGGTCATCGCGGCGCTGGCGGCGGCCGAGATCATGACCGCATTGGTGGTCCAGGCCGCCGAGTCAAATGCCGAGCATCAGGTCCTGCAGGACAAGGTGCTGGCGGGCTAAGCGCACCGAAAAGAACTCGCCCTTGTGGTCGAACAGATGCATCTTTTCTGGATCGTGGAAGCGACCGCCGCTTTGGTCGAACAGCAGCGCGTCAGCATCCCAGCCTCGCCACAAGCCCTGAACGATGTCGATATATTCCTCCGTGCGGCGGCGAAAATCGCCTGATGAAAACCCTTCCGGCCGGCTGAAATTGGCTGCCTCTTGCGGACCCTGCATCATGGTTGCGTTCCAGCCGGTGCGGCCATGGCTGATGATGTCGAGCGAAGCAAAACGGCGCGCCAGATTGTAGGGCTGGTGGGCAATCGTCGACGCCGCTGCGACCAGGCCGATCCTGCTCGTCATGGTCGCCAGAGCGGCAAGCAACGTCGTTGCTTCGAAGGGCATCGGCCTGTTCGCGGCGTCACCACCGGCAGCCGGCGCGGAATCGGCAAGCAGCAGCATGTCCAGGCCGGTTGCTTCAACCTTTTTGCGCGAAACCAGCCAGGCGGCCGAATTCCGGCCCCGGTGATGGATCGGCGATTCCTGACAACAGCGAAACAGCAAGATGCATTCTGGCGTTGTCGCCCATCGACGGTTCCTGCGAGACGAGATGGAGCTGGAACTATGTTCGCCACGTCCTGGGATGGCAACCGCCGGCGCTGGGCCAACCGCCGGTCATGTGTCGGCCAGTCCCTATTTGCCGGCGAGAAGGTCGTTGATCAGCCGCTGGCAGCGCTCGGCCATGAAGTCGAGCAGCAGCCGCACTTTTGGATCCTGCAGCTTCTTGTGCGGATAGACGGCGGCAAACTGCACCGGTGTCGGCGGGGTGCTGGGCAGGATCACCTTCAACCGCTGGTCGCGGATGAAGGGCTCGACCTCGAAGCGTGGCTTGTTGATGATGCCACGGCCGGACAGCGCCCAGCCGGTCAGCACGTCGCCATCGTCGGTGTCGTAAGGCCCGTGCACCTCGAATTTCTGCGGACCGGTGGGGGTCTGCAGCGTCCACACATATTCGCGCGCGCCGGAATAGCGCAGCATCAGGCAGTCGTGTTTCTTGCCGATCAGCTCCTGCGGCTCCACCGGCTCGCCGCGCGCTTCCAGATATTTCGGCGCCGCCACCAGCACGCGCTCGCATTCCATGATGCCGCGCATCCTGAGGCTGGAATCCTCGATGATGCCGAGCCGGAAGGCGACGTCGATGCCTTCCTTCATGATGTCGACATTGTGGTCCGAGAGCCTCAGCCGCACCTCGATGTCAGGGTATTTGTCGTGGAAATCCGGAATGCCCGAAGCCACCAGCCGGCGCCCGAGGCCGAGGGGCGCGGTCACACGGATGGTGCCGCGCGGCTGGCCGGAAAGGGCCGAGACCGCAGCTTCCGCCTCGGTGATCGCCTCCAGCACCTGCTTGGCACCCCCGTAAAAAACCGTGCCATGCTCGGTCGGCATCAATTGGCGTGTGGTGCGGTTGAACAGCCGCACGCCGAGATGCTTCTCCAACTCCTTGATGCGGTTTGAGGCGACCGCCGGTGAAATGCGCATGTCACGGCCGGCCGCCGACAGATTGCCGAGTTCGACGACGCGAACGAAGACGGCGATGTTGTCGAGATAGGCCATGCGGTGTCGTGGCTCTCATGCGGCTGCGTGGAAACAGCTTAGTATTTTCCATTTTTTTTTGAAAGTCATCGCACACCCCGCCTCTTTCCGTTTGCGCTCCAGCCCGTAAAGTCACCGGATCGGCAGGGACGACTTCAATGATGGATTTCGCGATTTTCTGGGACTGGCTGAGTTTCGCCGTGCGCTGGCTGCATGTCGTCACAGGCATCGCCTGGATCGGCTCGTCGTTCTATTTCGTCGCGCTCGATCTCGGCCTGCGCCAGCGCGCGGGCATGCCTGTCGGCGCCTTCGGCGAGGAATGGCAGGTGCATGGCGGCGGTTTCTACCACATCCAGAAATATCTGGTGGCGCCGGCCGAGATGCCGGAACACCTGACCTGGTTCAAATGGGAATCCTACGCCACCTGGCTGTCCGGCTTCGCCATGCTGTGCGTCGTCTATTATGCCGGAGCCGATCTGTTCCTGATCGATCCCAACGTGCTGCCGATGTCGGTGCCGGTCGGCATCCTGTTGTCGCTGGCAACGATCGGCGTCGGCTGGGTGGTCTATGATCTCCTGTGCCGCTCGCCGCTTGGAAAAAGCGACACCGGGCTGATGCTGGTGCTCTACTGCGTGCTGGTGTTCATCGCCTGGGGGCTGACGCACCTGTTCACGGGCCGCGCCGCCTTCCTGCATCTTGGCGCCATCACCGCCACGATCATGTCGGCCAATGTCTTCATGGTCATCATCCCCAACCAGAAGATCGTCGTCGCCGACCTGATCGCCGGCCGCAAGCCCGACCCGAAATACGGCAAGATCGCCAAGCAGCGCTCCCTGCACAACAATTATTTGACGCTGCCTGTGCTGTTCCTGATGCTGTCGAACCACTATCCCCTGGCGTTCGGCACTGAGTTCAACTGGGTCATCGCCTCGCTGGTGTTCATCATCGGCGTGCTGATCCGGCACTATTTCAACAGCGTACACGCGCGCAAGGGCAACCCGACCTGGACCTGGATGGCGGCACTTGTCCTGTTCATCGTCATCATCTGGCTGTCGACCGCGCCGAAGGTGCTGACCGGCGAGCCCAGGGAATCGGCGGCGGCGCAAATCTATGTCGCTTCAGCGCATTTCCCGGCTGTGCGTGACACCGTGCTCGGCCGCTGCTCGATGTGCCATGCCGCGGAGCCGGTCTATGAGGGCATCTATCATGCGCCGAAGGGCGTGATGCTCGACACCGACGCCGACATCGCCAACCACGCTCGCGAGATCTATCTGCAGGCCGGCCGCAGCCACGCCATGCCGCCCGCCAACGTCAGCCAGATCACCGACAAGGAGCGGGCGCTGCTGGTGGCCTGGTTCGAAGGCGCAGGGAAATAGCATGAGCTGGACACTTCTGCGCGGCCGCACGCTCTCCTTTGTGCGCTGGCCCGAAACCATCGATGACCATTCCGCCTGGTGCTACGAGGAGGATGGCGGCGTGCTGATCCGCGACGGCAGGATCGTCGCCACGGGCACCTATACCGAGGTCGAAAAGCAGGCCGGCGAGGAGACGAATAAAATCGACCATCGGCCGCATCTGCTGCTGCCGGGCTTCATCGATGCGCATGTGCATTTCCCGCAAATGCAGATCATCGCTTCCTATGGCGCCGAACTGCTCGACTGGCTGAACACCTACACTTTTCCGGAAGAGACCAAGTTCGCCAACGCCCAGCATGGCCGCCGCATCGCGCGGCTGTTCCTCGACGAGATGGTGCGCCACGGCACCACGACGGTCGTCGCCTACTGCTCGGTGCACAAGGCCTCGGCCGAAGCTTTCTTTGCCGAGTCGCACGACCGCAACATGCTCAACATCGCCGGCAAGGTGATGATGGACCGCAATGCGCCAGACGGCGTGCTCGACACGCCGCAATCAGGCTACGACGACAGCAAGGCGCTGATCGCGCAATGGCATGGCAAGGGGCGCCAGCATTGTGCGATCACGCCGCGCTTCGCCATCACCTCGTCGCCGGAGCAGATGGAGATGGCCGCAGCACTCTGCCGCGAGTACCCCGACCTGCACATGCAGACGCATTTGTCGGAAAATCACGCCGAAATCGCCTTCACGCAGGAACTCTACCCGTGGTCGCGCGACTACACCCACGTCTACGAGCACTATGGGCTGTTGGGAAAGAAAAGCCTGTTCGGCCACTGCATCCATTTGTCGGAGCGCGAAGCGGATGCGCTTTCGGATTCGGGCTCGGTGGCGGTGTTCTGCCCGACTTCGAACCTGTTCCTCGGTTCCGGTCTGTTCGACTATCAACGCTTCCGCCGCCGCGACAAGCCGATCCGCATCGCCGCCGCCACCGATGTCGGCGGCGGCACCAATTATTCCATGCTGCGTACCATGGACGAGGGCTACAAGGTGATCGCGCTGAACGGCGAGAAGCTGAACCCGTTCCAGTCCTTCTGGCAGATGACACGCGGCAATGCCGAGGCGCTGTCGGTGGCGCAGAAGATCGGCACGCTGGAGGCAGGCACCGATGCCGACATCGTCGTGCTCGACGCCAGGGCGACGCCGGCGATGCGGCTCAGGATGGAAACGGTCGAGACGCTGGCGCAGGAACTGTTCCTGCTGCAGACGCTGGGCGACGACCGCGCCGTGCGCGAGGTCTATGTCGCAGGCCGGTCGGCCAAGAGCGACATGGCGAATTAGAGCACTACGGCGCGTTCCTTGCTTGACCCGGCGGCGGCCATCGGTCAAAGCGTGCGACGAAGTTGACAGGGGAACGACATGGCCGTTGCTGACGACATCGCTCTGATCAAGAGACAGGAAGAGATCCTGGTCTTCGCCGCCTTTGACGAGGCCGCTGCTTTCAAGATCGGTTCAGCCATCCGCGACCGCGCGCTCGCCGAGAACCTGCCTGTTATAGTCGACATCAGGACCTTCGATAGGCCGCTGTTCTATGCGGCGATGCCGGGCTCGAATGCTTCCAATCCCGACTGGGCGCGGCGCAAGATCAATGTCGTTAAACGGTTCCTGAAAAGCACCTACCGCATGGTGCTGGAACAGCAGCGCGCCGACCGCACCTTCAAGGTTGGTGAGGGACTGGATATTGCTGATTATGTGCTGGCTGGCGGTGGCTTTCCGGTTACCGTCAAGGGCGCCGGCGTCATTGGCGTAATCGCCGTTTCCGGACTGCCGGAGCGCGAGGATCACGGCGTCGTGGTCGATGCGCTGTGCGATCATTTGGGCGTCGACAAGCGCGGGCTGGCATTGCTTCGGGGAGCCGAATGACCGTGCTCGATCCCAAGGCCTTTCTCGCCTCCATCTTCAACGCGGCCGTCGCCGCAGCCGATCCGGAACGAACCATCAGGGATCATTTGCCGGCCAAGCCCAAGGGCCGCACCATCGTCATTGGCGCGGGCAAGGGCTCGGCGCAGATGGCTGCGGCTTTCGAGAAGGTGTGGGACGGCCCCATCGAAGGGCTGGTCGTCACCCGCTACGGCTATGGCGCAACCTGCGAGCGCATCGAGATCATCGAGGCGGCGCACCCGGTGCCGGATGCCGCCGGGCTCGAAGCCTCGCGGCGTCTGCTCGCCAAGGTCCAGGGACTGACAGCGGATGATCTGGTCGTGGCGCTGATTTCGGGTGGCGGCTCGGCGCTCTTGCCGTCGCCGGCCGGCAGCCTGACGCTGGCCGACGAGATCGCCGTCAACGAAGCGCTGCTCGCCTCCGGCGCGCCGATCGCAGCGATGAACACCATCCGCAAGCACCTTTCCGCCATCAAGGGCGGCAGGCTGGCGGCGGCCGCCTGGCCGGCCAAGGTGGTGTCGCTGGTCGTTTCCGACATTCCCGGCGATAATCCAGCACTTGTCGCCTCCGGCCCGACGGTACCGGACACTGGCAGCCGCGCAGACGCGCTGGCATCGATATCGGCCTATGGCATGAAACTGCCAGCCTCGGTCATGGCGCATATCAATTCGCCTGCCGCCGATGCGCCAAAGCCGGATGATGAACGCTTTTCGCGCAACGAGGTCCATCTGATCGCCTCTGCGGGTGTGTCGCTCGAAGCGGCTGCTGCGGAAGCGAAACGGCAAGCCGTCGAAGCTGTCATCCTCTCCGATGCCATCGAAGGGGAAGCGCGCGAGGTGGGCGGCGTCCATGCGGCAATCGCGCGCGAAGTGGCGACGCTCAACCGGCCATTTTCGAAGCCGGTGCTGATCCTGTCGGGCGGCGAGACAACCGTGACGCTGCGCGCAAAAGGCAAGGGCGGCCGCAATTCGGAATTCCTGCTTGCCTTCGCCATCGGCATCAATGGCGTCGACGGCATTCACGCGCTGGCCGCCGACACCGACGGCATAGACGGTTCGGAAGATAATGCCGGCGCCTTTGCCGATGCTTCGACCGTACAGCGCATGCTTGCAGCGGGCGTCGATGCCAAAGCGATGCTCGCCGGCAACAATGCCTGGACGGCCTTCAACGCGGTTGGCGATCTCTTCGTGCCCGGCCCGACCGGCACGAATGTCAACGACCTCAGGGCAATCCTGATCAGGTAGCTGAAGCAATTCCAGGAAAAGTGTGCAGCGGTTTTCCGTCCGGAATTGCGCAGAACAACGGATTAGGCGGCCATCAGCCGCTTGACCTGCATCATATCCTGCAAAAACCGCTCGCGTTCGGCTTCCTTGTCGGCCGGCTCGTGGATGCGCAGGATGAAGGACGGATGGATGGTGATGAACACGCGCAAACCATCTTCGCGCTCGATCACCTGACCGCGCGTTTTCGTCACTGGGATTGCCTTGCCCAGCAGCGACAACGCCGCCGTTGCACCAAGCGCCACGGCAAGGTCTGGCTTGATCAGCGCGAACTCCCTGTCGATCCACCAGCGGCAGGCCTTAACCTCGCCGGCATTCGGTTTGGAATGGATGCGGCGCTTGCCACGCGGCTCGAATTTGAAGTGCTTGACGGCGTTGGTGACGTAGACTTTCTGGCGATCGACACCGGCTTCATCAAGAATCGAATCGAAGACCTTGCCAGCGGGACCGACGAAAGGTTTGCCGGCAAGATCCTCCTGATCGCCCGGCTGTTCGCCAACGAAAATCACCTTGGCATTGTCCGGCCCTTCGCCAAACACGGACTGCGTCGCGTCGCGCCACAGCGGGCAGCGGCGGCAACCTTTCGAAGCCTCGCGCAGTTCGGAAATGGTGCTTGCGCCATCGTGCTGTCCTGTCTCGTCTGGCTGTTGCTTCGGCCAGTGCCGCGCCTGCACCTTGGCGTGGTGCGGCGCGGGTGCTGTCGGCATTCTGGCAATCATGTCTTTGGCGGCCTTGTCCGCTCCTGCGATCATGTCTGGAATGAGCGAGGCCTCGGGAAGGTTCCGCCAATATTTCTTCGGCATCTCTTTCTGCATGGCTTTCACCTTCAGCCGTGCCGGGTTGAAGATGTTCTCGAAATAGGTTCGCCACAGCGCCTCAATATCGTCCTGATCAGGCGCATCGCCCTTGGCCGCGCCCGGTCCGAGCGCCAGCCTTTCGCCATCCCAGTCGGCGGAGGCATAAGGCGTCAGGATTGTCCAGCGCATACCGGTGAAACGCCTGACGAAGAAATCGGCATTCCGCTCGACGATGAAATGATCGGGTTCGAACCAGGCGACATAGCGCTCCTCGTCGCCGTCGCCGATCTTCCGGAAGCGCACGAAGGCATGCATCTTGTGGCTGTCGCGCCGTACCGCCTTTTCCATGGCCTCGAGACGCTTGGTGTCTGGATCCGAGGCGATCGCCAGCAGCTTCGGCTCGGTGCGCAACCGCCACAGCATCCGGTAGAGAAAGGCGAACCGGGTGGGATCGGAATGGCAGAAGGCGGTTTCCGCATGCCCGATGAAGTCGCGTGGCACCACGAGCTGCGCGCCGGCCGGCGGGGCCGGAAAATCCCTCTGCGGTCGGTCGGAACCGGTTGCGACATGCCAACTGATAACCTCCGGCCTGACCTCGTTCAGCGCCAGCCGCCGCGCCGCATCGCGCCAGCCGGAAAAGTCGGTCTCGCTGTCGAGCCACACGCTGTAGCTGGCAAGATTGAGCTCAGCCGGTTGCATGGTCAAAACAGCGACAGTTGTTCGCAAGGATGCACGATCTTGTCGCGCAAGCCGGCCTTGTCGGTGAGCGCGCCTGGCGACCAGCCTTCGGCAATGATGAAGGGCCTGAGCTTGACGATCGATTGGCAGAGGCGCCCGACATCTTCCAGCCGCATGCGCCGATGGCGGCGGGTCTCCAGGATTTTGGCGATCACCTTGGTGCCGAGACCCGGAACGCGCAGCAGTGCTTCGCGGTCGGCGCGGTTGATGTCGACCGGAAACTGCCCCCGGTTGCGCAGGGCCCAGGCCAGCTTTGGATCTATGGCGAGGTCGAGCATGCCGTCGCCGCTGCCGGCGAGGATCTCCGGCTGTGAAAATCCGTAGAAGCGCATCAGCCAGTCGGCTTGATAAAGCCGGTGCTCGCGCATCAGCGGCGGTTTCTGCAACGGCAGGGACGACGACGAATCCGGGATCGGGCTGAAGGCCGAGTAGTAGACGCGCCGCAGATGATAGCTGCCATAGAGCCGCGCGCTGGTGTGCAGTATGCCGTCGTCGGAGGTCTTGTCGGCGCCAATGATCATTTGCGTCGATTGTCCGCCCGGCGCAAAGCGTTCGCGCTTTTTGGTCCTCAGTGTCGGCTCGGCCTTCTCCTCCATTTTCTGGCGCAGCCTGGCCATGGAAAGCCGGATCGTTTCCGGCTTCTTTTCCGGCGCCAGCCGCTTTACGGCCTCGTCGGTCGGCAGCTCGACATTGATCGACAGCCGGTCGGCATAAAGCCCTGCCTTCTCGACCAGTTCCGCCGAACTTTCCGGGATTGTCTTCAGATGGATATAGCCGGAGAATTTCTCCTCCAGCCGCAATCGCCGGGCCACCTCGACCATGTCGCCCATGGTCTCGTCCGGTGAGCGGATGACGCCCGAAGACAGGAACAGGCCCTCGATGTAATTGCGCCGGTAGAAATCCATGGTCAGCTTCACCACCTCGTCGACGGTGAAACGGGCGCGCCGTACATTCGAGGAAGAGCGATTGATGCAATAGCTGCAATCGTAGATGCAGAAATTGGTCAGCAGGATCTTCAGCAGCGAAATGCAGCGACCGTCGGGCGCATAGGAATGGCATATGCCCATGCCCTCGGTCGAGCCGATGCCGCCGGATTTCAGCGAATCCTTTTTCGCCGCACCGGAAGAGGCGCAGGAGGCATCGTATTTGGCGGCGTCGGACAGAATCGCCAGCTTTTCACGGACGGTGAGTGCACTCATATGTTCATGATATGTTCTAAGCGAGAGGCACGCCACCTCATTTGATGGAGGCGGCGAAAAAGTGATCGCCGCCCATCATGAACCATCAAACCTCGTGCAGATAGAGGTGGTAATCCAGTTCACTGACCGTGCGTGCAACACGCAGGTACTCGGATTGCTTGATCGCCACGAAGGTCCGGTGCAGGTCCTCGCCGAGCGCGTTCTTCAGGAAGGTGGAGGTCCGCGCGGCTTCGATCGCGGCGCGCCAGTCGACAGGCATCGTCGTGCGCGTGACAGCCGCCTCATAGCCGTTGCCGGTGGTTTCCGGGCCGGGGTCGAGACCTTCATCCAGGCCTTTGATAATGCCGGCCAGCACGGTCGCGGCGATCAGATAGGGGTTGGCGTCGACGCCAGATGGGCGATGCTCGATGCGCCGGTTCTTGGCGTCGCCCGCCGGCACGCGCAGCGCCACCGAGCGGTTGTTGACGCCCCAGGTCGGCGCCACCGGCGCATAGGATTGCGAGACGAAGCGCCGCCAGGAATTGGCGTGCGGTGCAAACACCAGCATCGATTCCGCCATCGTCTGGATGAGACCGCCGAGCCCCTGCAGCAACGGCAGCGACCAGCTCTCGCCGCCGGCCTCCGCAAAGACGTTTCGGCCTGCCTTGTCCTGCAGCGAGACGTGGAAATGCATTCCCGAGCCGGCATACTTCTCGATCGGCTTGGCCATGAAACAGGCGGTGACGCCGTGGCGGCGCGCCTGCGCCCGCACCAGCCGCTTCAGCATAACCAGATCGTCGGCCGCCCGCATCACATCCTTGCGGTAGTTCAGCGTCAATTCGTACTGGCCGGGCGCATATTCGGAAATCACTGTCTCGGCCGGAATGCCCTGCGCCTTGGCTGCCGCATAGATGTCGGAGAACAACGGCTCCATGCCGTGCAGATGATCGACGGAATAGACTTCGGTCTTGCCCGATACGCGGCCATCGAGCACGGCGCGCGCCGGCTGCACCTTGCCGTCGGCGTCCCGCTCATTTGCCAGCAGGAAGAACTCAAGTTCGAAGGCGCCAGCCGGATAGAGACCCTTGGCCGCCAGGATATCGACTTGCCTCGCAAGCGCCAGCCGCGGATCCGACGACATCCGCCGGCCGTCGAGCATGTACATCGCCATCAGCAACTGGCCACGCGGCGGATTTGTGCCGTAGAGCGGCACCAGCGTGCCGGGAATCGGCCATGCCCTTAGGTCACCGTCGCCAGTCGTCCAGATCAGCCCGGTCTCGTGCACATCCTCGCCGGTGATGTCGAGGCCGAGGATCGAGATCGGCATATGGCGGCCGCCCTCGAAGATGCTTTTCAGCTCATGCCTGCGCACGATCTTGCCCCGGCCGACGCCATTGGCGTCGGTCAGCACGATATCGAAGGCTTCTATCTCGGGATGGGCATCGAGAAAGGCTTGCGCCTCGGCGGGTGTCGAGCCCGAAGGTGAGGTCATTATGGCATTGGGATGGTCCATTGCCGCTTGTCTCATGCCGCAAGCTTTGCCGCAACCGCGCCGAAAGCGGTGATCAGCCGGTTGACCTGGGCACCTGACGTCGCCGGCGAGATCAGCATCATGTTGTGGAAGGGTGCGATCAGCACGCCCCGATTGACCAGCGCGACATGGATGGCTGCCTCCAATTCCGGCGCATGCGCCACTTCCGCCTCAGCGCCATTGCGCAGCGGACCGGGCGCACAGATGAACTCGACACGAGCGCCGACACGGGAAACATGCCAGGGCAAGCGATAGCGGTCGATCACGCCGGACAGCCCGGCATCGAGCCGCCGCGCCAGACGATCCATCCGGTCATAATTTTCCTGGGTCATCACCTCTTCAAGCGTGGCCCGCATCGCAGCGAACTGTAGCGGGTTGGCCGACAGCGTCGTGCCCATGCCGGAATAGCCCGGCTGCTTGGTCCTGTTGTAGTCTGCGTAGCGCGAGGCGACGTCGTCGCTCATGCCCCACACACTTGCCGGCACACCCCCGGCAATCGGCTTGCCCAGGACGAAGAAATCCGGGTCGAGACCATACTTCCTCGTGTAGCCGCCGGGGCCGGTCGAGATCGTATGCGTCTCGTCGATCAGAAGCAGTGTGCCGGCCGCCCGCGTCAGTCTGCGCAGCGCGTCATGGTAGCCCGGATCGGCCAGCACCATGCAGGAATTGGTCAGCACCGGTTCGGCAATGACGCAAGCCACATCCTTGTCCCTGAGCGCGGCTTCCAGCGCGGCAATGTCGTTGAACTCGATCACCTTGGCCGTACGGGTCAGGTCGCGGAACTCGCCGGCCAATCCCGGCCGGTTGACGGGCTCGCCGTCGATAAGCCGCACCATCGTCTCGTCGACCGAGCCGTGATAGCAGCCATTGAAGACGAGGATTTTCTCCCGGCCGGTAACGGCGCGGGCCACGCGCAGCGCAAAGCGGTTGGCGTCGGTCGCCGTCGTCGCGATCTGCCAGAACGGCAGGCCGAAGCGCTGCTGCAGCAGCGGCCCGATGGCGAGCGCATCTTCCGAAGGCAGCATATAGGTCAGGCCGCGTCCGGCCTGGCGGCGGATGGCGCGCGCCACCGGCGGCGGCGAATGGCCGAACATCGAGCCGGTGTCGCCAAGGCAGAAATCGTCAAGCCTGATCCCGTCGATGTCGGTGATGGTCGCGCCTTTGGCGCTGTCGACCAGGATCGGAAAGGGCGTCGGCCAGTCGTTCATCCAGTGCATAGGCACGCCGCCGAAGAAGCCGGGCAGGCCGTTGCCGGCCTTGGCTTGCGACTTTGGCCGCGCCTTGCGGAAGGCTGCCCCCTCGGTTTCGCGCAACTCGGCAATGCGGTCGCGACCGATGCCGCCGATGGACGTCTTGGAAGTATCGCTGTGCATGAAAACCCCTCTGGTCGATCCCTCTTAGCCAATCCGTGTCCGCATCCGCAATTGGCCGCGCGTCCATCCTGCGTTGGCTCAGCCATTGGCAGCGGCGCTTGACCGTGCTGCCGAAGTCAGCGCCAATATGAGCGGGAATTGAGGTGGGGACAGCAAAAATGAGGACGATCATCTGTGTGACAATGCTTCTGTCGTCGGCCAGCGCCGCCTTCGCCTCAGGCGGCATCTGGTGCAACGTCGACGATACGGCGGTGGCATTCGACGTCGGCGCCGGCGTCACCAGGGGCATGGGCGGCCCGACCTTCAACTTTCGCGGCGATCTCGAAATCAAGGCGAGGTCAGTTGACGATCATCTGCGCAAGACGACGTTCGAGGATTCCAACCTGACCCAGTACTGGCTGGACGGCAAGGATCTGCGGCTGAACATCTACCGCGAGTACGAGGTGGCAAACACATTCAATTCCGTCGAACTGACGATCCTGACCAAGGCCAGCGACGAAGGGATCTATGACGGGCAGTACACACTTGCCGTTTATGACAATGCCGCCGACGTGGAAACGGATGGCAAGCCGAAAGAGTTGACGGGCAAGGTGTCGTGCGGGGCTGAATAAGTCCTGAACTACGCCGAAATGTCGATGACGCCGCAGTCGCCAGCGGCACTGCCAAAGGCGACGCGGCGCTCTTCCTTGTCCCACATCATCGAGGTGATGGCGCCCTTGCCCGGCCGCCGCAACAGCACTTCCTTGGCGTCGGCAAAGCGCACCGCCATCACCATGCCGTCATCATAGCCGACGGCGACGACATCCTGGCTGGGGTGACAGGCGACTGCCGTCACCATGGCGTTGCCGCGCGTGCCGAGTTCCAGTGGTGCCTTGCCCATCGGCCCGTCCTTGCCTGAAAACGGCCAGACGATCGCCGCCGGCGCGCCGGAACTCGCCAGCCACTTGCCCTTCACGCTCCACGACAGGCTTTTGACCTTGCCGGGATAACCGGTCATGCGCATGTGCTTGCCGTCGGCGAGCTTCCAGCCATGCAGCGCGTTCTCCTGCATCGTGGTGACGAGGAAGGCGCCGTCGGGCGAGAAGGTGATGCCGGTGTGGGCGCCGGCCCATTCGAGCTCCACCGGCTTGCCCTCGGCGGCCGGGAAATGCAGTGTCGCGCCATTGTAGCGGGCGACACCGAAGCGCATGCCCTTGGGCGAGAACGCCAACCCTTCCACCGAACGCGGATGAACGAATTCCCTGGTCTTGCCGTCGGCGAAGCGCACGAAGGCGGTCTTGCCCGTCGCATAGGCGATCGCGCCTTGCGGTCCTGCGGCGACGCTGGTGATCCACTTCTTTCCGGCACTGGTCAGTTCGGTGGCTTCGCCGCCTGCCTTCACAGCAAACACCTTGCCGTCCTCGCCGCCGGTGATGAGGCGGTCGTTGGCCGCATCGTGGAAGGCGGCGAGCAGCCCGTCATTGGCCTGAACCGTCTTGTGACCATGGTCGAGCCGATGGATCGCGCCGTCAGCCAGCGCGAAATGCGGCACGTCGCCGAGGAAGACGGCGGCGACGCAATGGCCTTCGAGGTCTAGGGGGGCGACTGTGGGCATCAGAACCATTCCAATGAAGTTTGCTGCCATCCCCGAGAAGTCGCCAGCGCGGCCAGGTGTGGCGCCAACCTTCTCCCCTTGTGGGAGAAGGTGGATCGGCGCGCAGCGCCGAGACGAATGAGGGTGTTGGACGGAGTGCCGTCGGTGCCAAGCTGGATCACCCCTCATCCGACCGAGCTTCGCTCAGCCACCTTCTCCCACAAGGGGAGAAGGACAGAAGGGGCAGCGCTAGCGTTATAAGGCTTGGAAATCAAGTCACCTGGCAGGCGTCGAAGCTCTTCTTCAGCCGTTCGGCATCCAGCTCGCGGCCGATGAACACCAGCCGGCTCTCATGCTTCTCGCCGTCCTTCCAGGCGCGCTGGTGGTCGCCTTCGATGATCATGTGCACGCCCTGTATGACGTAGCGCTCGTCATCACCCTTGAGCGCGATGATGCCCTTGAGCCGCAGGATGTTGGGGCCTTCCATCTGGGTGATCTTCTCGATCCACGGGAAGAATTTCTTCGGGTCCATCTCGCCGCCGCGCAGCGACACCGACTGCACCGTCACATCATGGATGTCGGAAGCATGTGCGTGATGGTGGTGGTCATGCCCGTCATGATCGTGGTGATGATGATCGTGGCCGTCATGGTCATGGTCGTCATGCGCCTCGAGAAAATCCGGATCGTTTTCCAGCGCTCGGGACAGGTCGAATGCGCCGCGATCGAGGACTTCGGACAAGGCGACGCCGGCGCGTGTCGTGCGATGGATCTTCGCCGCCGGATTGATGGCGCGGATCGTCGCCTCGACCTTGGCGAGCTCTTCGGGGGTGACGAGGTCGGTCTTGTTGAGCACGACGACATCGGCGAAGGCGATCTGGTCCTCGGCTTCCTTGGAATCCTTGAGCCGCAGTGGCAGGTGCTTGGCGTCGACCAGCGCCACCACCGCGTCAAGCCTGGTCTTGGAGCGCACGTCGTCGTCCATGAAGAAGGTCTGCGCCACCGGCACGGGATCGGCGAGCCCGGTGGTCTCGACGACGATGGCGTCGAAGCGCCCTGGCCGGCGCATCAGGCCCTCGACGACACGGATCAGGTCGCCGCGCACCGTGCAGCAGACGCAGCCATTGTTCATCTCGTAGATTTCCTCGTCGGATTCCACGATCAGATCATTGTCGATGCCGATTTCGCCGAACTCGTTGACGATGACGGCGTAGCGCTTGCCGTGGCTTTCCGACAGGATGCGGTTGAGCAGTGTCGTCTTGCCGGCGCCGAGATAGCCGGTGAGAACGGTTACGGGGATCTGCGTCTGTGCGTCGCTCATGGCTTGCCTCGAAGGTGCTGGGCCGCGAAAAATCCGGCCCTCGAAAAAGGGATTGTCGGTTCCATATAGGATGTGTGCCGGGCTTTTGCACGGGGCAAACCGATGGGCCAAACAGGCTTGCCGACATTACCGAATTTAGACTGGCGAGAGCCGCTGCGACCGCCTAGATCAGGACGCGGGAGGCCAATTCGAGAGGCAAGATATGTCCGGCAAGCCATCCTCCTTCTCATTGAGCCGACGCCAGGCGCTTGGTTTGATCGCGGTCACGGCCGGAGGTGGTGCCTTCCTGCCGGCCTCGGCAATGGCCGCCCAATCTTCGGCTACCCAGGCCTCGCTCTATGCCGGACTGGCCCTGTTCGAAAACGGCGCTGGTGTCTGCACCATTACGCTTGAAGTGACCGAGGGACCGTTCTATTTCGACCCGAAACTCGAACGTGCCGATGTCACCGAAGGCAAGAAGGGTATTGCCCTTGACGTCCGGCTGCAGGTCGTCGACGCGGGCTGCCGCCCGGTTGCCGGCGCTCGTGTCGACATCTGGCATTGCGACGCGCAAGGTGCCTATTCCGGCTATCCGGGACAAGGTGACGGCCGGGACGTCGACACGTCGGCCAAACCTTCCTGCGTGGTTGGCAAAGGACCGACGCAAGCGGCATCGTTTCCTTCGCTACCATCTATCCCGGCTGGTATCGCGGCCGCACCACCCATATCCATTTCAAGGTCTTCCCTGACGACAGTTCGGTGATGACCGGCCAGTTGTTCTTCCCCGACAGCCTCAGCGAGCAGATCTTCGCCACGGTCGCACCCTACAATGACCGGCCCGGCAAGCGCGATACCTCCAATGCCAGCGACGGCATCGCCAGGCAGGCCGGACCGCAATCGCAAGCCGCACTGCGCGAGGTGGAGGATGCCTATCAGGCGCTGATGATCGTCGCGAAGAAGCCCGGCTGAGCGGCATTCCCTCAGCCCCTGCTTGCGGCAAGAACTCCGGCCGCGAAAACTCGTTTGTCATCTAACTGAAATAAACATCTGGCATTAGCCACGGCGGACACCACAATGCTTGCCGGCAAAGCTGTTTGAAGCTCCGGAATCTTTTTGATCGTCGATTGCCAACCGGCCGGCTGTCTCTATGCTGCCCGCACCGGTACGGCCGAAGAGGGATGACCATGGCCAAGGCGGACAAGACTGCGACAATGAGCCGGCTGCATTCGGTGGCAAGGCTGGCAAGAACCGCGCTGGCGGCACGGCTCCTGGCGCACGGCTTCTATGCCGGCCAGGACCAGATCATGCTGGCGCTCGACCGCGAGGACGGCCAGACGCCTGGCAATCTTGCCGGTCGCCTCGGTGTGCGCCCGCCCACCATCACCAAGACCATCAACCGGCTGCAGGCCCAGGGTTTCCTGGAAAAACGCGCCTCGTCGGCTGATGCTCGCCAGGCGCACATCTTCCTCACCGACACCGGCCGCGACATCATCCACGCCATCGAGAAATCGGTTAAGAAGACAGAGAAGCAGGCACTGAAGGGCCTCGACAAGAAGGACCAGAAGGCGCTGTTCAAGCTGCTTGCCCGCATCGAGGCCAACCTCTCGAACGAGGAACTGGTGCTCATCGACGACGACGCCGAGTCGGACGACTGATCAGCCGATCGTCGCGGCAGGCGATCAGGCCGCCGTCGCAGTGAATCCATGAACCAGCGACGACCAGCGCCCCGGCGTCATACCGAACGCCTTCTTGAATTGCCTGATAAAATGGCTCTGGTCGCTGAAGCCGGCTTCGACCGCGATCTGCGCCAAAGGTTCGCCAGCGGCAATCATGCGCCGTGCGCGCTGAAGCCGGCGCATCACCAGGAAGCGATGTGGGCTGGTCGAGAAAGCGGCGCGGAAATGCCGTGACAAGGCGTAGCGGTCGAGCCCGGTTACCGCTTCCAGTTCGCCGGAGCGCACCGGTCGGGTCAGGTTTTCCGTGAGATAGTCGCGCGCAAGTGCAGCCGCTCGCCACGCCGTCCTGGTCATCGGCTTTGCCGGTTGGCCGGCATGCCGTGTCAGGCTTTGCATCAGTTGCGTCAGGAAGTCGTCGACGAACAACTCGTCGAGTTCCTGCTCCAGCGGCCCCAGCGCAGAAAGCAGCGTCGCGCAGAAAGCGGCGTCCGTCACCACGCCATCCCTGACAAAAGGCAGCGAAGCGCCGCCAAGGCAGTCGAGCATCAGTGACGGCTCCAGGTAGAGCATCCTGTAGCGCAGGCCGTCCTCGGTACCCGCGCCGCCGTCATGCAACTCGTCGGGATGCAGCACGATGATCTGACCGGGCAGGCTGTGGCGCGCAGCACCAAGATAGCGAAACGTCTGCACCCCGTGCAGTGTCACCCCGATCGAATAGGTGTCGTGGCGATGCAACTCGAACGCGCTGCCACGGAAGCGCGCCTCGATCCGCTCCATGCCGGCGGGATCGGGGGCGGAAATGATGCAGTTTTCCGCCGCACCGACGCACAAACGTCCAAGACCCCTGAAGGCCTGGCTGTCTAGATCGTGCGACATCGTCTCCTTCAGCCTCGCATTGGGGCACAAGCTCAAATGGTCAATGTCTCATGTTCGATACGAAATTTGCAATCGTGCTCAGGGAGGATCTGCCGGTCTGGCAGAAACTCAACGTCACGGCCTTTCTGACCAGCGGCATCGTGGCCCAGTTTCCGGACATCATCGGCGAGCCCTATCGCGACCGCGCCGGCAATCTGTACAACCCGCTGTCGATCCAGCCGGTCATCGTTTTGTCCGCCGACCAGGCAACACTGGGCACCATCCATCGGCGCACTCTGGAGCGCGGCGTAACCACCTCGCTCTATGTCGAGGAGATGTTCGCGACCGGCTTTGACGCGGCCAACCGATCCGTCTTCGGCGAATTCGCGCCTGAAGACGCCAAGGTGGTCGGTATCGCGCTTCGCGTCGACAAGAAGCTGGTCGACAAGATCACCAAGGGCGCTCGCATGCACGCCTAGTTTTCCGAAGCATGGACCAAGCCTGCCGGGGCTCTTGTTATGCCAGCCGGCTTTGGTGTCGCGGCAGGCGACAATTGGCTTGCCGGCAGCCGGCAATTCTCGCAAAGGTGAGCTTCAGTCCAGCTTCCCACCCGGCCTGCAAGTGAGTGCTCCGCAAAGACATCTAGAAAGCGCGACGCCCCCGGTGGCGATCCTGTGCATGCTTTCCACCTATGTCTTCTTCACCTTCCTCGACACCAGCAGCAAGTATCTCGTCCTTGCCGGGGTTTCCGTGCTGATCGTTGCCTGGGTGCGCTTTGCCGTGCATGTCGTGCTGGTCGGCACGCTGCTGCGCGGCTGGCGCCAGCCGGTGCGGTTTCGCCCGGTCAACCTGCCGGCGCATGTCCTGCGCGGCCTGTTCCTGTTCGGCTCGACCATCTTCAACATCCTGGCACTGCGCTCCCTGCAACTGGCCGAGACCACTTCGATCTATTTCTTCGGGCCGATGGTGATCACGGCGCTGGCCGGCCCGCTGCTCGGCGAGTGGGCGGGCTGGCGGCGCTGGCTGGCGATCCTGGCGGCCTTTGCCGGTGTCCTCATCATTACCCGGCCAGGCGTCGGCGTTTTCGGCGTCGGGCACCTGTTCGCGCTCGGCTCGATGTTGTCGAACTGCTTCTACGTCATCATGACGCGCCGCATGTCGGCGACCGAGACGTCGGAGAGCCTCATCCTGTTTTCGGCGCTGGCGCCGGCGCTGCTGCTGTTGCCCTTGCTGCCATTTTCGTTTTCCCTGCCGCATGACGGCTGGCACTGGTTCGTGCTGCTCATGCTCGGCGTGTTCGGCGGCGTCGGTCACTGGCTGCTGGTCCAGGCCTACCGGCTGGCGACGACCACCGCCTTAGCGCCTTATCCCTATTCGCAGATGGTGTGGATGATCATTTCCGGCTGGATCGTCTTCAAGCAGTTTCCCGACCGCTGGACGCTGCTCGGCGCCGCCATCATTGTCGCCAGCGGCCTCTACATCGTCCATCGCGAGCACCGGCTTCGGCTGCAGAGCCGCGCCGCCTCGGATGTGGAGGCGGAAGCGCTGGCAAAAAAACTTTGATTTGCACTCGATCGATGGCATAACGCCGCCTTTAAACAGTTTAGGTCAGGAAATTCAGGTCCGGGGGGCGCAAGGCGCTGGCACAGAAAATCAAGCTTTCGACGATCGCGGATGCGCTCGGCGTGTCCACGGCCACCGTGTCACTGGCGCTGCGCGACAGCCCGCTGGTTGCCGGCTCGACGCGCGACCGCATCAAGGAACATGCCCGCGCCATCGGCTATATCTACAATCGCCGCGCGGCCAGCCTGCGCACCTCGCGTTCGGGCATTGTCGGCGTCGTCGTCCACGACATCATGAACCCGTTCTTCGCCGAGATCCTGCGCTCGATCGAAAGCGAGCTCGACCGCAGCCGGCAGACCTTCATCCTGTCCAACCATTATGATCAGCTCGAAAAGCAGCGCACTTTCATCGACACGCTTTTGCAGCTCGGCGCCGACGGCGTCATCATGTCGCCGGCCATCGGCACACCGGCTTCCGACATCGTGATGGCCGAGGAGAATGGCCTGCCGGCGGTGCTGATCGCGCGTACCGTCGAGGGCGCCGACGTGCCGGTCTTTCGTGGCGACGACTCTTATGGAACAGGCCTCGCCACCAATCATCTGATCTCGCTCGGCCACAAGCGCATCGCCATGATCGGCGGCACCGACCAAACCTCGACCGGTCGCGACCGCTATCAGGGCTATGTCAACGCCATGGAGGCGGCCGGGCTGGAAGTCAGGCCGTCCTGGCGCATCGCCGGCCCGCGCACCAAGCAGGCCGGCTTCGAGGCCGCCGGACAGTTCCTGGCGCTGAAGGACAGGCCGACGGCGGCCTGCTGCTGGAACGACCTCGTCGCCATCGGCCTGATGAACGGCATTGCCCGTGCCGGCCTGGTGCCGGGCGTCGATATCTCCGTCACCGGCTATGACGATCTCGAAGAGGCGGCGATCGCGACGCCGGCGCTGACCACCGTCTGGAACGGCCAGCGCGAGGTCGGCCGCCGCGCCGCCAGCGCGCTGCTCGACAAGCTCAACGGGCAGACGGTGCGGCCTTCGCAAGAATTGATCAAGCCGGAACTGCACGTGCGTCAGTCGACCGGCAAGCCGGTGGAGCGTGCATGACCAAGGCCGAACAGCTGCAGACCGTCGCCATTCTGGTGCCGGGCGATTTCAACGATCATGCGGTCGACCGCATCAACCACACATTCAGGCCTGTCCCGATCGAACGCGCCGATCCGTCCCTCGTCACCGAAGAGATGCGCAGCAAGGTGCGTGGCATCGCTTCGTTTGCCGGCATCAACGCGGCGATGATGGATGCACTGCCCAATCTCGAACTCATCGCCTCCTTCGGCGTCGGCTATGATTCGGTCGATGTCGGCCATGCGGCGGCGAAGAACATCATGGTCACCAACACGCCTGATGTGTTGACCGAGGAGGTCGCCGACACCGCCATCGGGCTGCTGATCAACACCATCCGCGACCTGCCGCGTGCCGAAACCTGGCTGCGCGACGGCAGTTGGGTGCGCAAGGGCAACTATCCGCTAAGCCGGCTGACCTTGCGCGGGCGCAAGGTCGGTATCTTTGGCATGGGTCGCATCGGGCAAGCCGTCGCCCGGCGTCTCGAAGCCTTCGGCCTGCCGGTCGCCTATCACAACCGGCGCCGTGTCGAAGGCCTTTCCTATCAGTACCACCCGACCCTGAAAGGGCTTGCCGAAGCCGTCGACACGCTGATTTCGGTGGCGCCGGGCGGCGCCTCGACGGAGAAGGCGGTCAACGCCGAAATCCTGTCGGCGCTCGGCGCCAGCGGCGTCTTCGTCAATATCGGCCGCGGCAGCACGGTCGATGAGGCAGCGCTTGCGGCGGCGCTTGCCAACGGCACCATCGCCGCTGCCGGCCTCGATGTCTTTGCCGACGAACCGAACGTGCCCAAGGCGCTGCTCGACGCGCCGAACACGTCGCTGCTGCCGCATGTCGGCTCGGCATCTGACCACACGCGCCGCGCCATGGCGGATCTGTGCGTCGACAATCTGGTGTCGTGGTTCACCGAGCGCCGGCCGCTGACGCCGGTGCCCGAGACGGCGCATGTGAAGGCCAAAGCAATTCCAGGAAAAGTGTAGAGCGGTTTTCCCGGGAAAAGCGCGAAGCGCTTTCCCTTGGGAATTGCGTCAACACAGAGAATGATGCTGATCGGCTGGCCGCCACACTTATTAACGTCAGCTTAACCCTTTGGAATCATTCTTCATCCTGTCCGTGTGCGTGGATGAAGAATGATGAAAGCACTTTCCGCATTGATCGCTGCCGCAACGCTGTTCGGTGGCGTTCAGCTGTTTCATCTAGGCAGCGGGGAAAGCGTGGCCAACGAGGCCGCCCCACCCAACAGCTACAGGCTGGTCGCCAATGGCGATGAGGCGGCCTGTGCAGTCAGCCGGGGGGCTGAAATTTCGGACGGTTTGTCGCTGCTCACCGTTGCTCCGAAATGCCGCCGGCTCTTGCCGGGCATAGAGCAGGCGAGGTTCTGGCGCGAGCAAAACGACGGCACTGTCGCCTTCAGCGCCAATGGCACCGATCCAATCGTCACTTTCGCGGTTGCCGATGGCGACGGCTACGAATCCTATGCCCCGGCGCTACCGTTGCTGTCGCTGAATAGCTATTAATGCCCAGTGGCCTATTCTGCCGCTGCAAGGGGCAGGTATCGCACCGCCGTGGCGGTTCAGCCAGCCAATTGGAGTGGCCGTTCTGCCACGCCAATTGTAAAAACAGCGCCGCGATATTTTAGCATCTTGTAATAGAGCAGAAGATAGACCGTTATGCCGCTATTCAACCGGGGGCGTAACGTGAAATCCATCCTTCTCGCATCCACCATTCTTGTCGCCCTTTCGGGTGGCGCTTTCGCTGCGGACGCGCTTGTCGAAGCTCCGGTGGCTTACGAATGGAGTGGCTACTATGTTGGCGCGCAGCTTGGATACAATTGGGGGCACGTCGATAGCCACGATGCCAACATCGACGACGGCAATTCCGACTGGGCTGACTCGTGGAAGTCCGACGGGGTGATCGGCGGTATCCACGTCGGCTACAATCAGGCCTTCAATTCGATCGTTCTGGGCGTCGAAGCCGATCTCGAAGCCTCGGGAGCGAGCGGCTCCGTGGATTCGGCATATGCCGGCAACATCAAAACCAAGATCGACGTTCAGGGTTCGCTGCGCGCACGTCTTGGCTATGCGACGGGACCTGCCCTCTTGTACGCCACGGGCGGTCTGGCCGTCGCTCACTTCGACACAAAATATGACGACGGCACCACGACGGATAACTCGTCCAACACAAAGGCAGGTTGGACTGTGGGCGCCGGTATCGAATATGCCTTCGCGCAAAATTGGACGACCCGTGTCGAGTATCGCTACAGCGATTTCGGCACGTTCACCGACAATCCGGCGACCGACAGCGGCTACCTCTATCCCACCGACGTGACCACCCAGGCTGTCCGCGTCGGCGTCAGTTACAAGTTCTGATTTGGGGTGATCGAGGGATCCGCGCCAAGGGCCGGATCCCGATAGTCTCTACTCTGCCGCCGTGCGCGCCGCTTGGCGGGCCAAGGCGTGGCCTCTTACAGCATCGCCGAAGGCACGGAATATTTTCATCGAGTTGCTGTCCGACTTGACCCAATATTCCGGATGCCATTGCACGCCGACGGCGAAGGCGCGGGAGTCGCGCACCGAAACCGCTTCGACCGTGCCGTCGGTGGCGACCGCCTCAATCTGCAGCTTCGGGCCGAGCCGGTCGATCGCCTGGCGATGTACCGAATTGACCTTGATCTCGCCGGCACCGAACACGCCGGCCAGACAGCTGCCGGGCTCGATCGAAACGGTCTGATGGATGGCGAAGCGTTCGTCTTGATTGTCGCTCACCGGCGCACGGTGATCGAGCGAACCCTCGCGCTCCTGGATCTCGGTACCCAGCGTGCCGCCGAGCGCCACGTTCAATTCCTGGATGCCGCGGCAGATGGCGAGCAGTGGCACGCCGCGCTCGATCGCCCGGCGGATCAGCGGCAGCGTCGTGGCGTCGCGCGCCGGGTCATAGGGGCCATTGGCTTCGCTGGCGTCGCCGCCATAGAGCGAAGGATGCACATTGGATTTCGAGCCCGTGACCATGACGCCGTCGACCGACGACAGAAGTTCGTCGAAGTCGAGCCGGTCGCCGAACGATGGCACCAGCAGCGGGAACACGCCGGCGCCGGTAACTGCCGCTTCCAGATATTGCTGCGGGGCGGCATGCCAGGTGTAGTTGTCGAACTGACGGACGTCGGTCGATATGGCGACGAGCGGCTGATGCATTTTGGCTCTGTGTTCCATCTGGGCAGGGATGTCCTGCCTCTAAAATAGGCGATCCCTGGTTATTTTTCCATGCCAAGTTTCAGCGTGCGCATGGGCCACGAAAAGGCCTGTTAGACTATAGTTGCAGGGCAGCTGGGCTTCGCCGTCAAATCGGGCCGGCGTGCTGGACTCGACTTCTTGCCTGTGTATTGTTTTGCCCCAGACTGAGCCGGGATATCGAGGATGTTCCCGAGTCTCGGTCTGTTTGATCCAAAAGGGAGGAACTGCATGGATCGTCGTTCATTCATTCGCAAGGCCGGTGTCACCGGCGTCGGCGCCGCGGCGGCGGCGGCCTCGCTGGCGGCGCCCGCAATAGCCCAGTCCAATCCTAAGGTGACGTGGCGGCTGGCGTCGTCCTTCCCGAAGTCGCTCGACACCATCTACGGCGGCGCCGAGGTGTTCTCCAAGATGCTGTCGGAAGCCACCGACGGCAATTTCCAGATCCAGGTCTTCGCCGCCGGCGAGCTGGTGCCAGGCCTGCAGGCCGCCGACGCCACCACGGCCGGTACGGTCGAGGCCTGCCACACGGTGGCATATTATTACTGGGGCAAGGACCCGACATGGGCGCTCGGTGCAGCGGTTCCCTTTTCGCTCAACGCGCGCGGCATGAATGCCTGGCACTATCATGGCGGCGGCATCGACCTGTTCAACGAGTTTCTCGCCACGCAGGGCCTTTTTGGCCTGCCGGGCGGCAACACCGGCGTGCAGATGGGCGGCTGGTTCCGCAAGGAAATCAACACGGTTGCCGACCTCTCCGGCCTCAAGATGCGCATCGGCGGTTTTGCCGGCAAGGTGGTGCAGAAGCTCGGCGTCGTGCCGCAGCAGATCGCCGGCGGCGATATCTATCCGGCGCTGGAAAAAGGCACCATCGACGCCGCCGAATGGGTCGGCCCCTATGACGACGAGAAGCTCGGCTTCTACAAGGTCGCGCCCTATTACTACTATCCCGGCTGGTGGGAAGGCGGCCCGACCGTCCATCTGATGTTCAACAAGGCAAAATACGACGAGCTTTCGCCGGCGTACAAGTCGCTGCTGCGCACCGCGGCACAAGCGGCCGACGCCAACATGCTGCAGAAATACGACTATTTGAACCCTGCGGCGGTGAAGCGGCTGGTGGCCGGCGGCGCCAAACTGCGTCCGTTCAGCCAGGAGATCATGGCCGCCTGTTTCGAAAAGGCCAACGAGGTCTATGCTGAAATGGAAGCCTCCAACGCCCCGTTCAAGAAGATCTGGGAGTCGATCAAGGGCTTCCGCAAGGAGCATTATCTCTGGGCGCAGGTGGCAGAATACAATTACGACACCTTCATGATGGTGCAGCAACGCAACGGCAAACTGTAGTCGGCCTATCGCCTTCATTTGAAAAGACCCCGGGCCTGCTTGCCCGGGGTCATTCTTTTCAGGCTAGCGAGGAGCTGACCTCGATCAGCATTCCACCCGGCGCATGACAGTAGAAGGTCGTCGAACTGACGCCGCCGCGCGTCAGCTCTTGCACCTCGCCCGGCGCGAGGCCCGCATCGGCAAGCTCGGCCTGTTTTGCATGCACGATGTCCGGTTCGCCAACGAAGAAGCCGATGTGAAAGCCGCCAGGATAGCAGGCATGCGCACAAGGTCAGATGACGGCCCGGGCAGCTCAGTCCCGGCGCGGCACCACCAGCACCTTGACCTCGCCTGGTGCCGGCGGATTGGCGATCACTGCCGCCGCGTCCTCGAGCGGCACCTGCCTTGAGATCAGCCTGTCGATCTCGATTGCACCTGCTGCAATGAGTTCGGCGGCGCGGCGATGGGTGTAGGGATTGAGGAAGGAGCCGAGCACCTTCAGTTCCCGGAACAGCAAGTCGAAGGGCTCGAATTCCGCTTTCATGCCTTGCGGCGTCACGCCGACGATGACGACCGTGCCACCGGCGCGGGCCAGCCGCATGGACTGCTCGACGGTCTCTCGCACGCCTGCGCATTCGAAGACGACGTCGGCACCACCTGGCATCAGGCCGGCTGGCCCGGCGATGGCATCGATGACATCGGCGGCGGTCGGATCGACCGTCGCTGTCGCGCCGAAATCCCTAGCAAGGGCGCGCCTCGAGGCTTGCCTGGTCGACAGCACGATGGTCGTGGCCCCGGCCAGTTTTGCCAGTTGTACGGTGAGCAGGCCGATCACGCCGCCGCCAAGCACGACCACCGAGCTGCCCGGTTTGATCCCGGCAAGGTCCACGCCATGCAGGCAACAGCCGAGCGGCTCGCAGAAGGCGCCATGTGTCGGCTTCAGGTCGGCAGGCAGGACAAAAGCCTGCTTCTGCGGCAAGGCAAGATAGTCGGCAAAGCCGCCGTCGCGATGAATGCCGATGGCCCACAAATTGCTGCAGAGGTTGACCCGCCCGGCATGACAATGTGCGCAACGCCCGCAGGCGATGTTGGGGTCGCCGGTGACGCGATCGCCGACGGCAAAACCAGAGACGGATGCTCCGATCGCTTCGACGATGCCGGAGAATTCATGGCCGGGCGTCACCGGCGGCGTGCACGGAAATTCACCGTGAAACAGATGCCGGTCCGTGCCGCAGACACCGCAGGCCTCGATCCGCACCAGAAGCTCGTCCGGCCCGATGTCAGGCTTGTCGACTTCGCGCAGCACGATGCTGCCCACCGCTTCAAGCCGCACTGCTCTCATCATCGTCGCCATGCCGGTTTCAATTGAAGCTTGGCGGTTGCGACAGGTCCGGCTGTGGCGCTGCCGGTTGGGCCGGCGGCGCGTCACCGAAGCTAGGCGGCTGCGACAGATCGGGGGCGGCGGGAGCGGCCGGTGCCGTGCCGCCGCCGGCCGGCTGCGTGCCGAGCGGCGACAGGCCGGGTACTTCCGGCACCTTGTAGTCGATGGTGCCCGGATCGACGGTCGTTCCCTTGTAGTGCATCACCATTTGCGGGAAGGCGATGGTCAGCCCGATCATGATCACCTGGATACAGACGAAGGGCACCGCGCCCCAATAGATCTGCCCGGTAGTGACCGGCGCGATCTGCTTGCCGGTGAGGCGGTCGAGATAGGGCACGCGGGCGGCCACCGAACGCAAGTAGAACAGCGCGAAGCCGAACGGCGGATGCATGAAGCTGGTTTGCATGTTGACGCCCAGAAGCACGCCGAACCAGATCAGGTCGATACCGAGCTTGTCGGCGGCCGGCGCCAGCAGCGGCACGATGATGAATGCCAGCTCGAAGAAGTCGAGGAAGAAGGCGAGGAAGAAGACGAGCAGATTGACGCCGATCAGGAAGCCGACTTCGCCGCCCGGCAGCGAGGTCAGCAGGTGTTCGACCCAGATGTGGCCGTTGACGCCGTAAAAAGTCAACGAGAACACCCGCGCGCCGATCAGGATGAACAGCACGAAGGACGACAGCCTCGTCGTCGCGGTCAGGGCCTGCTTGACCACGTCCAGCGACAGCCGGCCCTTTGCCGCCGCCATGATCAAGGCACCGACGGAGCCCATGGCGCCGCCTTCGGTCGGGGTGGCGATGCCGAGGAAGATGGTGCCCAGCACCAGGAAGATCAGCGCCAGCGGCGGGATCAGCACGATGATCACCTGCTGCGCGAGCCTGGACATCATGTTGACGTTCAGGCGCTTGTCGGCGATGGCCACGATGTAGATGAAGAGCACCCCGGCAGTGGCGCCGAGAATGTCGGCATTGTCGCCATGCGCCGGCGCCAGATAGCGATACGCCGCGTAGGAGGCAGCAACCGTGACCGCCAAGGCCACCAGCAGGGACATCACGCCATGGCCGAGCGTGCGCGCTTCCAGGGGCAGCGCCGGCGCCATTTTTGGCCAGAAGATCGAAACGATCAGGATGTAGAGCGCGTAGAGGCCGGTCAGGACGAGACCGGGAATCAGCGCTCCGGCATACATGTCGCCGACCGAGCGGCCGAGTTGGTCGGCAAGCACGATCAGCACCAGCGAGGGCGGGATGATCTGGGCAAGCGTGCCCGAGGCGGCAATGACCCCGGATGCCAGCCGGCGGTCGTAGCCATAGCGCAGCATGATAGGCAGCGAGATCAGGCCCATGGCGATGACGGAAGCCGCCACCACGCCGGTGGTCGCCGCCAAAAGCGCGCCGACGAAGATCACGGCGTAGGCGAGGCCGCCCCGGATCGGACCGAACAGCTGGCCGATCGTGTCGAGCAGGTCTTCAGCCATACCCGATCGTTCGAGCACGATGCCCATGAAGGTGAAGAACGGAATGGCCAGCAGCGTGTCGTTCGACATCACCCGGCTGCCGTAGAAATTATCCGGCAGTGCGTGCAGGAGCGGCCAGGCGAGGTTGATCGATCCGCCGGAATAGGGCGACAGGAGCACGCCGATGAAAAAGAACATCAAGCCGTTGGCGGCCAGCGAAAAGGCGACGGGATAGCCGATCAGCAGGAAGATGATCAGCGAGGCGAACATGATCGGCGCCATGTTCTGCGCGATGAACTCCATCACGAGCGCACCTCGTCGGCCAGTGCCTTGGCTTCGAGCTCGGCCTGCTCATGTGCCGATATGAACGGATTGGGATCGTCCATGTCGCCGCGCATGATGGCGATCTTCTTGATGATTTCGGAAATGCCCTGCAACGCGAGCAGGAAAAAGCCGACGAGCAGGATGGCCTTGGCCGGCCAGATGATCAGCCCGCCGGAATTGTTGGACATCTCGCCGCTGCGAAACGACAGCGACACATAGGGAACGAAATAGATCACCATCAGCGTCACGAACGGCATCAGGAAGAAGACATGGCCGAAAAGGTCGATCCAGTGCTGCACGCGGCGTGGAAACAGGCCGTAGACGATGTCGATGCGGATATGTTCGTTCTGCTTCAGCGTATAGGCGGCGGCCAGCATGAAGGCGGCGCCGAACAGATACCACTGCAGCTCGAGCCAGGCGTTCGAGGATATGTCGAACACCTTGCGGATGATGGCGTTGGCGGCGCTCACCAGGATCGCCAGCAGGATCAGCCACGATATCCATTTGCCGATGAATTCGTTCGCGCGATCAATGGTTCTGGATAGAGCGAGCAGCCCTGCCATGCATTCCTCCCTTGTAGCAGAGGCGTGCCGGCTTCCCCCTTCTTGTCCGTCACGCCGCGTGGTCCAACGGTATGCCGCGCGTGGACTGACGGGTCAACAAGGATGGAAGCAACAAAACACCATCAAATAGATGCGAGCGCCGGCTGTGGGACATTTGCCGCGACGTCATGCAACCAAAGTCTGATGGCTCAGGCGATCTTGCCGGTGTCGCGACCGGCGCCGATCAGCACCAGGGTGGCGACCAGGAACAGATACATCCACGCATCGCGCCATTCGACCGGGAAATAGCCGGCCCACAGCGATTCGGCCATGCCGAAGGCGGCCGCGCCGAGGGCCGCCCGTGGCGGCGACAGATAGCCGCCGACCGCCGTCACGAACAGGATCTTCAACCCGTAGACGAGGCCCGAGCCGAAGCTGACATTGCCGTAATAGAGTCCGGCCATGACGCCGGCCAGCGCGGCGCAGAAACCGCCGAACAGGACCGCATGCCGGAACACCGCGCGCACGTCGACGCCGCACATCGCCGCCGCCTTGGGATCGTCGGAGACGGCACGCCAGAGCCGGCCGAAGCTCGAACGGGCAAACGCCCAGCTGGCCAGCGCGATTGCCGCCAGCGCCACCGCGCAATCGATGAGCTGGATGAGCGTGAGCGTTGCCTTGAAGGTCGCGCCCTGCGCGAAAACGATCGGTTGCGCCAGCATCGGCGGCAGCCACAGGTCATGGGTGTCGGCGGCGATGCGGCTTGCCTCCGACAACAGCAGCAATATGCCCAGCGTCGTCACCACGATGGCGTTGGGTGTACGGTCGGCCAACGGTTCGAAGACGCTGCGCGACAGGACGTGGCTGATCAGCGCGGCATAGAGGAAAGCCGTGACGACGCCGAGCGCCACCGCCGCAAGCAGCGTCAGCCATAGCACCTGATAGCCGAAGGCCGCGGTGAGGATCATCGTCTGGCCGCAAAAGGCGAACAGCGCGCCATAGGCGAGGTTGGTGCGGTGGAGGATGCCGTTGGTCAGCACATAGCCGAAGGCGAGCAGCGCATAGAGCGCGCCCGAATGCAGCCCGTTCAGGACCTGCTGGAAGAAGTAGAGCATGCGAAACCCTCGGAGCATGTCGCCCAAAAATGCAAAGCAGTTTTGGGGCAACGAGATGCTCAAGACAAAGGCTGCGGAGTCCGCGCCTGGTGGAGAAACTGCATCGCTGAATCTAACTTGTCAAATGCGATTTATAGGTTAGATTTATGGCATGACGGTATCCTGGACCCCGCACCGCTTCACCGGCGGCCTGCTTGCGCTCGACACGGCGAACACCGTCGTGCTCCGCGGCGATCCGGAGCGGACCTTCGACCGTTTCGATGATCCGTCCGAGATTGCCCGCTTCGCCGATGCCGCGAGCCGCTTTCGCGCCGCCGAGCTTGGCGACAGGCCGCTGGCTGCACCGTCACCGGAGACAATCGCACCCGTCGTGCTGTCGATCCGCGAGGCGACGGACCGGCTATTTCGCGGCGCGGTGTCGAAGGGCGCGGTTGTCACCACCGATCTGCCGGGGTTCCTGAGAGCCTGCGCCGAGGGTCTGGCCGGCAGCCGGACCGAGATCGGTGCGCCGGGAAGGCCGTTCGGCGACCCGGTGACGCCGATCGCTTTCGAGGCGGCGCTGGCGGTGTCCGCGCTGTCGCTGCTGCGCGACGACACCGTCGCAAGGCTCAGGATCTGTCCCAACTGCACCTGGCTGTTCGTCGACAGAAGCCGCAATTCCAGCCGCCTTTGGTGCGACATGGCGGTGTGCGGCAACAGGCAGAAGGCAAGTCGTCACTATCGCCGCCGCCGCATGGCGGAAAATGAGGTCAAGAATGCTTAGAGGTCTTTCCCGTTCGATCGTTGTCGGCGCGGCACTCTTTGCCGTCGTGGCGCTCGGCGCCTGTCGTGATACCGGCAACGCCGAAGGCAAGCTGTTCGAGATTTCCGGCAAGATATTCGTCTTCAACTACCGCCTCGCCAGGGCGACCTATGTGGTGACGCTGCGGCCGCTGCAGCCGATGGGAGAGCGCCAGGTCGCGGTCGCCAGTTTCCAGGATCCCGCTGGCGGCGCGCCTCTGGTGGTCGAGCAGAAGGTGTGGCCGAAGCTCGACAAGGTGACGCTGGAGAGCCCGGCGCTGACCTGCGTCGTCAAGAACAAGCCCTATGCGATTGCCATCAGCATCAAGGGCGCCGACGGCGCGGTTCTGCAGAAGATCGACACTACGCTGATGTCGACGGAGGACCAGTCGGTGCTGCCCGACCGGCCATTGGTCATCGACCAGCTCTATACCGCCAATCCCGATCTCGTAGGCCATCCCGACGGCAAGCTGCCGGGCGAACCGAAGCCGGATTGCTCGAAGGGCAGCTGACGCATCGCTGCCAGCCCTGGCTGCGGCTGAAATTTTCGTCCGCTGGACAATGCCCGCCGATCGCTTTCGTACCCGATTTCGAGATGGTCACGGACTGTTCGTTGCGCGTTGCCTGGTAACTACGATTTTGTTTGACCTGCCTTGCAAGGGGAGAAAGGATACGTCATCCGACCCCGACGTTGGCTGCCTGCCCCCGCGTGGCCTCCGCAGAGGAAATTCCCGATGACGCTGCACGACGTCGCGCTCGACGACAAGTTCGACCTTGCAAAGGAGCGCATCTTCCTGTCCGGCGCGCAGGCGGTCATCCGCATGCTTCTGATGCAGCGCGAGCGAGACCGCCGCGCCGGCTTGAATACGGCCGGTTTCGTCTCCGGCTATCGCGGTTCGCCGCTCGGCGGCCTCGACATGCAGCTTTGGAAGGCGAAGAAACAGCTCGCGCAGGCCGACATCGTCTTCCAGCCCGGCCTCAACGAGGAGCTTGCCGCCACCGCTTGCTGGGGATCGCAACAGACGGAACTGCTGGGCGAGGGCACCCATGACGGCGTCTTTTCGGTCTGGTACGGCAAGGGGCCGGGCGTCGATCGCTCCGGCGATGTGTTCCGCCATGCCAATCTCGCCGGCTCGTCCAGACATGGCGGCGTGCTCGCCCTGATGGGCGACGACCACATGGCCGAATCCTCGACCAACGCGCATGCCACCGAATTCCTGTTCGTCGAC
Source organism: Mesorhizobium sp. Root102 (assembly GCF_001425625.1). Taxonomy (GTDB): domain Bacteria; phylum Pseudomonadota; class Alphaproteobacteria; order Rhizobiales; family Rhizobiaceae; genus Mesorhizobium. The sequence goes on from NZ_LMCP01000023.1 coordinate 199,455, forward strand.
ACCATGGTGCCGATCCTCAATCCGGCCGGTGTCCAGGAGATCATCGACTACGGGCTCTACGGCTTTGCCATGTCGCGCTTTGCCGGTACCTGGGCGGCCATCAAATGCGTCAAGGACAACATCGAATCGACGGCCTCGGTCGATGCCTCGCTCGAGCGGCTGAACATCGTCGTGCCGGATTTCGACATGCCGCCCGGCGGTCTCAACATTCGCCACGAGATCGACATGCTAGGCCAGGAGGAGCGGCTGCATGAGCACAAGCGCGCCGCGGCCTCCGCCTTCATCCATGCCAACGGGCTGAACCGGATCGTCTATTCGGGCGGCCGCAACCCGAAGATCGGCATCATCACGCTGGGCAAGAGCTATCTCGATGTCCGCCAGGCGCTGGAGGATATCGGCATCGACGAGGCGGCCGCCAACCGCATCGGCGTGCGGCTGTTCAAGGTTGGTTGCCCCTGGCCGCTCGACCTGCATCACATCGCCGACTTCGCCCGCGGCCTCGACACCATCGTCGTCGTCGAGGAGAAGCGCTCGCTGATCGAGGTGCAGCTGCGCGAGAGCCTTTACGGCACCGCCACGCAACCGGTCATTATCGGCAAGAAGGACGAGCGCGGCGACTGGCTGTTCCCGGCCAAGGGCGCGCTCGATCCCAACGAGATCGCCATCGCGCTTGGCGAGAGGATCGTCAGGACCATCGGCCCGTCTGAAGAGATCTTGGCGCGGGTGGCAAAATTGCGCCAGTTCCAGGCAATGCTCGCCGACGCCACCGACATCGGCTCGCGTACGCCCTTCTTCTGTTCCGGTTGCCCGCACAATTCTTCGACCAAGGTGCCGGACGGCTCGATCGCCGCGGCGGGCATCGGTTGCCATTTCATGGCGCTGTGGATGGATCGCAACACCGTCGGTTTCACGGCCATGGGCGGCGAGGGCGCGCAATGGGTCGGCCAGGCGCCGTTCTCCAAACGCGACCACATCTTCCAGAATCTCGGCGACGGCACCTACAACCATTCCGGCACGCTGGCGATCCGCTTCGCGCTGTCTACCGACGCCAACATCACCTACAAGATTCTCTACAACGACGCCGTCGCCATGACCGGCGGCCAGCCGCATGAAGGCGGCCTGACCGTCGACATGATTGCCAGGCAGGTGCGCGCCGAGGGCGTCGATCGCATCGCCATCGTCACCGACGAGCCCGATAAATATGCCGGCAAAGCTGAATTCCCGGCCGGCGCCAGCATTCATCACCGCGACGATCTCGATCTCGTCCAGCGCGAGCTGCGCGATGTCAAAGGCGTTTCCGTGCTGCTCTACGACCAGACCTGCGCCGCCGAAAAACGCCGCCGCCGCAAGCGCGGCACATTCCCCGATCCCGACAAACGGGTCTTCATCAACGAGCTGGTCTGTGAAGGCTGCGGCGATTGCGGCGTGCAATCGAACTGCGTCTCGATCCAGCCGGTTGAAACCGAATTCGGCCGCAAGCGCAAGATCGACCAGTCGAGCTGCAACAAGGATTTCTCCTGCGTCAACGGCTTCTGCCCGTCCTTCGTCACCGTGCACGGCGCCAAGATCCGCAAGGCCGAAGGTCTGGCCGGCAAGGCTGATCCGCTCGACGGCGTGCCCGTGCCGGCCGAGTTCCCGCTTGGCGAACAGGGTTGGGCGGCGATCATCGACGGCGTCGGTGGCACCGGCGTCGTCACCGTCGGTGCGGTGCTTGGCATGGCGGCGCATCTTGAGGACAAGGGCTGCGGCATGATCGACATGGCCGGCCTCGCCCAGAAGGGCGGTTCGGTGTTCACCCATGTCCGCATCGCCCGCACCCCGGACGACATCCATGCCATCCGCGTTTCGGCCGGCAAGGCCGATCTCGTGCTTGGCTGCGATCTCGTCGTGTCGGGCGCCAAGAAGGTGCTGACCGCGGTGCGCGAGGGCCACACCATCTTCGTCGCCAACACCGCCGAGATCATGCCTGGCGAATTCGCCCGTTCGGCGGATTTCTCGTTGCCGATAGAGCGGCTGAAGAAGGCGATCCGTGCGGCCGCGGGCGACGACAAGGCGCATTTCTTCGACGCCACCCGCACCGCCACGGCACTTTTCGGCAATTCGCTCGGCGCCAACATGTTCATGCTCGGCTTTGCCTTCCAGCATGGCGGCCTGCCGCTGTCGGCCGAGGCGGTCGAGAAGGCGATCGAGCTCAATGGCGAAGCCGTGGCGATGAACGTCGCCGCCTTCCGCTGGGGCCGTCGCGCTGCCCATCAGCCGGATTTCGTACGCGGCCTCGTCGCCCAGCCGGGCCCAACCGTCGCTGGAAAGACCGGCCAGGCTGCCGATGTCGCCGAGACGCTGGACGACATCATCGCCCGCCGTGTCGCATTCCTGACCGCCTATCAGAATGCCGCCTATGGCAGGCGTTATGCCGAGAAACTGGCCGTCTTGCGTGCGGCCGAAGCGAAGGCCGTGCCCGGTTCCAGCGCGGTGTCGGAAGCTGCCGCCAGAAATCTGTTCAAGCTGATGGCGATCAAGGACGAGTACGAGGTGGCGCGTCTTTACACGGACGGTTCTTTCGCCGCCGAACTCGGAAAACAGTTCCAGAGCTACGAAAAGCTCGAATTCCACCTCGCGCCGCCGATCATGGGCCGCCGCGGCAATGACGGCAGCCCTAGGAAATCGAGTTTCGGCCCCTGGATGATGAAGGGTTTCCGCCTGCTGGCGGCGATGAAGGGTCTGCGCGGCACAGCCTTCGACCTGTTCGGCTACACCGCCGAGCGGCGCATGGAGCGGCGGCTGCTGGCGCAGTACGAGGCGGATCTGGAGCTCATCTCCCGATCGCTGGCCCCGCCCAGGATCGATGCGGCGCTTGCGCTGGCCTCGGTGCCGGCTCTCATTCGCGGCTACGGCCACGTCCGGCAGGCCAGTGCCGAAAAGGCAGCCGGCGAACGTTCCCGGTTGCTCCAGCGCCTCGCAAACGCACCGGCGGGGCCGGCACTTCAGGCCGCCGAGTGAAGGCCTTGTTTACCTGAAGCTTGATTTCCCGGTCTGTCCTGCTTTTGCGCTCCTTCAGCAACCCAGCCAAAACACTATTCTAAGCCTTTCTTAAGGCGGATGTGGGATGACGAGGCTTAGCGTTGGGCCGACGATATGGGCAGAACAAAGACCGAAAACATCCCGGCGGATGTTTATATCCAGTTTGTGCGGTCGTTGTTCGACAACGCCCACATGCTGGTGATTGGCGGCGTGTGCTACTGGATCCTCGGATTCATGATCTACTTGCGCACGAACAATCCGTTGTTCCTGGCTTTCTCTTTTGTCCTGCTGTCCATCTGCCTTTTCCGCTATTTCGGCATTCGCAGCTTCCGGAAGGCGGGCGGTGTGATAGCCGACGTCCAGGAGGCGCAGCGGTGGGAGCGCAACTACATCCTCAAGGGCAGCCTGCAGGGCCTCGGGTTGGGCGCGCTGTGCTTCATATCGATCTATGTTTATCCCGATCCCTTTGCCGAACTGGCCGCGACGTCGCTGGCCATCGCAACCTTGGTGACGGTTGTTGGCCGGAACTACGGATCTCCGCTCATGGTGCGGATTTTTTCCGTGACCTTCATTGGTCCTGCAGCACTTGCACTCTTGCTGCGCATGGATGCCCCTTCGGTTATTCTCGGGCTGATGATCATTCCGTTGACTTTCGTCACGATCAACAGCGCCGACCACGTCCGCGACGTGCTTTTCTCGGCGGTCATCGGCCACAAGGAAGCGAGGAAGCTCGCGCTCAGGTTCGATCGCGCGCTCAACACCATGTCGCACGGCCTCGTCATGCTCGGCCCGGACGGCCGGGTGGCGGTGGCCAATGCCGAAGCCGCGCATCTGATGTCGCTCAAGTCCGGGGATGCGTTGCTCGGGCGGTCGATCCATGGTCTGTTGATGCGCGGTGTCGCCGGCGGCATGCTGGCGCCCAAGGATTGCCGCTATATCGAGGCGCAACTGACGCGCGCCCTGCGCGAGGGCCGCGACCGCAAGGTGCTGGTTTCCCTCGCCAACGGCCAGCACTATGAATTCTCGGCTCGCGAAGGCAGCCAGGAGCTGGGCGTCATCACCTTCGAGGATGTCACCGCCCGTGTCGAGGCGGAAGACAAGATCCGCTTCATGGCACGCTACGACAACCTCACCGGCCTGCCCAACCGCGCCTATTTCCACGAACTGATCGGCGAGGCCATGGTATCAGGCGATCGCGATCGTCTCTGTGGCCTGGCGGTGCTCGACCTTGACGATTTCAAAAGCGTCAACGACACGCTTGGCCATCCGATCGGCGACGGATTGATCTACGCCGTTGCCGAGCGGCTTGCCGCCATTGCCGGGCAAGGCATCACGGTCAGCCGTTTCGGCGGCGACGAGTTCATGATCTTCTTCGACCGCGTCGAGGATGAGAGCCATCTGACCAGCCAGCTCGACGAGATCTTCGCCGGGCTGCAAGGGGAAGTCGACGTCGCCGGTCACGGGCTGCGCATCCAGGCCAGCGGCGGCGCGGTGCTGTCGCGGGTCAAGGATACCGACGTCGATGCCATGATCGTCAAGGCGGACCTTGCGCTCTACAAAGCCAAGGAACTCGGCAAGAACGGCTGGCGGCTGTTCGAAGCCGCGATGGATGCCGCCTTCCGTAACCGCCAGCTGATGAAGGCGGATCTGCGCAGCGCCGTGGAAAGCCACGGTTTGCGGGTGGTCTATCAGCCGATCGTGGCGATGAGCACCATGCGCATCGCCAGCTGCGAGGCGCTGTGCCGGTGGGACCATCCCGATCTCGGGCCGGTCTCTCCCAGCATCTTCATTCCGCTGGCCGAGGAAATGGGTATCATTTCCGAGATCAGCACCTTCGTGCTGCAGGCAGCCTGCACCGAATGCGCCAAATGGCCGGACCAGACCAGCGTCTCGGTCAATCTCTCGGCCAAGGATTTCCGCAATCGCGACGTCATCCAGAAGGTTCGCGATGCGTTGGCCGCCTCCGGCCTCACAGCCAGCCGGCTCGAGATCGAGGTCACCGAAACGGCGCTGCTCGACGACAAGTCGCTGACGCGTCAGTATATCGAGGAGCTGAAGCAGATTGGCGTGCGCATCGCGCTCGACGATTTCGGCACCGGCTATTCGAGCCTGAGCTACCTGCACAAATTGCCGCTCGACAAGATCAAGATCGACCGCTCGTTCCTGATCGACGTCACTCAGAACCCCCGCTCGCTCGAACTGCTCAAGGGCATAGTCAACCTGTCGCGGCCGCTGGGGCTTGCCGTAACTGTCGAAGGCGTCGAGACCTTCGAACAGCTCAAAATCCTGGCCCTGCAGGTCAAACCCGATCTCGTGCAAGGCTTCCTGTTCGGCGCCGCGCTCAGTGCGTCGGGTATCGAAACGATGTCAAATGTCACTTGGCCATTCGCCGCTGACCTGCATCTCGCCGGCAAACGGACAGCCATTTAGTGCTGTGATTTCAAAGCTCGCTTGATTCCTGGCGTGCTTCGATTCAAGTACTGCCCTGATCTCGAACTCATGCGAATTACTCCGGATATCTGTTCCGCCGCGATTTGCTTTTGCGCAATGCTGCTAAAAATGGTCTTTCCCAGAGTCAGCTTTCGAATGGATTGAGCGCTGGCGCGGGCGCCAAGATGATCCTCAACCCAAGTTAGCCTAGCTCAAGCACCTGTTTGTCGACGGAGGTGCGATGTCTCGGAGGCCGTGACCCACATCCTTCTCCGGGCGGCGCATTGCTCACCAATGTCTACTCAAATTGGCGCTCACCTGTTAAGGTTAACAGAAAGTAAATTAACAACATCTAAATTTCTGCTTGTGTCTCATTTTGACTCGAATAGCTTATCCGTAGGCGGAATTTCGAGGACAGATAATGGATGCTGCAAGGGCTGCAAGGAATGCGTCTGGTGCGGTCAGCGCAGCAGGGGATTCGGTGCTGAACCGATCGATCATGCAACTGCTGGAGCATGTCGATTATCGCCTCATTACCGGAGGCGAGGATTTGGAGGCGATTTACCGACTTCGCTATAAATCCTATCTGCGCTCAGGCATGTGCGGCCCAATCGCCAGCGGGATGTTCGAGGATCGCTGGGACAATCTGCCCAATTCCTACCGATTCGGTGTCTATTGCTATGGCGAATTGGTCAGCACGATCCGCTTTCATTACATTTCCAGTGAGCACCCGCATTCGCCGTCCGTCGAAGCCTATCCGGAAATACTGATCGAGCGACTTGCCCGCGGAGAAACCTTCATCGACGGAACCCGCTTCGCAACCGATCCCGACGGCGCGCCGGCGCCCGGAGTGCTGCCTTTCCTGACACTCAGGCTTGCCATGGTCGCCTCGCGCTACTTTGGCCAGAACTCGGTGCTTACACCGGTCAAGATCGAGCATTCCAATTTTTATTCCCGTTACTTCAATGCCGTGCAGAGGACGGAAGGAAAAGTATTTCCGGGCGTTCTTACCCCGATAGCACTGTTCGAAATCCCCGCCGGCGAGAATATGCGTCGGACGCTCGAACGGTTCCCATTCTTTAGATCGACGCCGATGGAACAGCGGCTGATGTTTGCCAATCCGGCCATCAACCGACTGACCCCCTTGTCCATCGTGCCGACAGCGAAATATTATCGCGACGCCGCCTGAGGTCACCGCTTTTTGCAGAGCGTACGGAGCTTTTCGCTTGGATGCGCGTTCCGAGGACGGCGACGCGTTGACGTTCCGCGTCTTCATTTCGACGGATCTGCCAAAAGGAACCCGACATGACCATTTCCACGCTTGCGCTCACCCCGCTCATCTCGCTGATTGCCGGCGTGCTGATCCTCGTGATGCCAAGGCTGTTGAACTATATCGTCGCGCTCTATCTGATCGTCGTCGGGCTGCTCGGGCTTTTCCCGCATCTTGCCGGCTGAGAGCGCCGGTTGAGGCAACGCAAGCGTTCGCCTCGACCGCTTTCGGAGCATCTTTCCGCATCAGACACCCGGATCCGGGGGCGGCTTCGGCGCGCGTCGGCAGCCGGCTTCAATTTTCCTTTGAGGCAGTTGTCGGCTGCGATGCGGCAATAGCGCCATTGCTCTCGGCCCGGCTTTTCGCTATGTGCCTGAATGATGTCTTCGAAGGGGTATTCCTATGGCTGATCACTCGCCGACCGGTCCTGTCGAACTGGGCGCGAAGATGGACTATGCTGAGCATGACCGCACCTATGCGGGCTTCCTCATGCTGGCCAAATACGGTTCGCTTTTCTGCGGAGCCCTGCTTCTGGCGATGGCTTTTGGTTTCTTCGCGGGCGGCTTCTTCTCGGCGACCATCCTGTTCGTGCTGATTCTGGCCGTCGGCGCCTTTATCCTCCGATAGATTTTTCCGACACCTTGTCCATGGCGCCGCCGCGAGGCCGGCCGGCGTCTTGCGGGAAACAGCTTCCGGCCGAAAGGATCATGCGGTGGGACAGACGGTTTTCATCCCTCGTGAACTCGATGCCAACGAGCCGCGCGTCGCGGCCTCGCCTGACACGGTGAAACGGCTGGCGGCGCTGGGCTTCGATGTCGTTGTCGAGGCCGGTGCCGGTCTGAATTCGCGCATCGTCGATGCCGACTATGCGAGCGCCGGTGCCACGATCGGCAAGGCTTCAGATGTCGCCAAGGCCGATGTCGTACTGAAGGTGCGTCGGCCCGGTGATGCCGAACTGAAGAGCTACAAGCCCGGTACGTCGGTCATCGCCATCATGGATCCCTACGGCAACGATGCCGCCGTGGCAGCCCTTGCCAAGGCCGGCGTCACCGCCTTTTCGATGGAATTCATGCCGCGCATCACCCGGGCGCAGTCGATGGACGTGCTGTCTTCGCAGGCCAATCTTGCCGGCTACCAGGCGGTGATCGACGGCGCTTCGGAATATGATCGCGCACTGCCGATGATGATGACGGCGGCGGGCACGGTGCCGGCGGCAAAGGTCTTCATCATGGGCGTCGGCGTTGCCGGCCTGCAGGCGATCGCCACCGCGCGCCGGCTTGGTGCGGTCGTCACCGCCACCGACGTTCGCCCCGCCGCCAAGGAACAGGTTGCGTCGCTCGGTGCAAAGTTCCTCGCGGTCGAGGACGAGGAATTCAAGGCTGCGGAAACGGCCGGCGGCTACGCCAAGGAAATGTCGAAGGAATACCAGGCCAAGCAAGCGGCACTCACCGCCGAGCATATCGCCAAGCAGGATATCGTCATCACCACGGCGCTGATCCCCGGCCGGCCGGCGCCGAAGCTGGTGTCGGCGGCCATGGTCGCCTCGATGAAGCCGGGCTCGGTGCTCGTCGACCTCGCCGTCGAACGTGGCGGCAATGTCGAGGGTGCGGAAGCCGGCAAGGTCGTCACCACAGCCAACAACGTCAAGATCGTCGGCCATCTCAATGTGCCGGGCCGCATCGCCGCGTCAGCATCGCTGCTTTACGCCAGGAACCTGTTTGCCTTCCTCGAAACGCTGGTCGACAAGAAGACCAAGACGCTTGCCATCAATCGCGACGACGATCTGGTCAAGGCGACGATGCTGACCGATGGTGGCAAGGTGGTTCATCCGGCCTTCGCCAAGGCCGACCAGCAGCCTTATGTTGAGCCGGCCGCGATCCCGGCCACCACCATGGTCGCTGACGCTTCGGCCAAACCGGCTGCGTCTAAGAAAGCCGCGCCCAAGAAGGCGGCCGTGCCAAAGTCGCCCTCGTCGAAGCCGAAAGGAATCGCGTGATGGACCAGACCCTGCAAAAAGCTCTCGACCAGCTCGACCAGGCCTCCGCCGCTGTTCGGCTGGCGGTGCACAATATGGCGACCGCGCCCGGTGGCGCCGATGCGGCGGGTGACGCCGCGCATGCGCTGTCCGGTGGCGCCATCGACCCCTTCGTCTTCCGCTTCGCCATTTTCATCCTGGCGATCTTCGTCGGCTATTATGTCGTCTGGTCGGTGACGCCGGCACTGCACACGCCGCTGATGGCCGTCACCAACGCCATCTCCTCGGTCATCGTCGTCGGCGCGCTGCTTGCCGTCGGCATAGCCGCTTCCGGCATCGCCGCCAGCTTCGGCTTCGTCGCGCTGATGCTGGTCTCGGTCAACATCTTCGGCGGCTTTCTCGTCACCCAGCGCATGCTGGCCATGTACAAGAAGAAGGACAAGTAGAGCGCCATGAACGCCAACTTCGCGTCCTTCCTCTATCTTGTCTCCGGCGTCCTGTTCATCATGGCGCTGCGCGGCCTGTCGCATCCGACCACCAGCCGCCAGGGCAATCTCTACGGCATGATCGGCATGGGCATTGCCATTGCCACCACACTGGCACTTGCCACCCCGTCCGCCGGCCGTTTCGGCCTGATCGTGCTCGGCCTCGCCATCGGTGGCGGCGCCGGCGCCGTCACCGCGCGCCGCATCGCCATGACCTCGATGCCGCAGCTGGTCGCTGCCTTCCACTCGCTGGTTGGTCTCGCTGCCGTCATGGTGGCGGCCGCGGCCATCTATGCCCCGGAAAGCTTCGGCATCGGCACGGATGGCGACATTCATGCCCAAGCGCTGATCGAGATGAGCCTTGGCGTCGCCATCGGCGCCATCACCTTCACCGGCTCGGTCATCGCCTTCCTCAAGCTCGACGGCCGCATGTCCGGCAAGCCGATCATGATTGGCGGCCGTCACTTCATCAACGCAGCGCTTGCCATCGCACTCATCGTCTTGATCGTGCTGCTGGTCACCACCGAGTCCAAGCTGGTGTTCTGGCTAATCGTTGCTGCCTCGCTGGTGCTCGGTATCCTGCTGATCATCCCGATCGGCGGCGCCGACATGCCGGTCGTCGTCTCGATGCTGAATTCCTACTCGGGCTGGGCAGCGGCTGCCCTCGGCTTCACGCTCGGCAATCTGGCGCTGATCATCACCGGCGCGCTGGTCGGCTCATCCGGCGCGATCCTGTCCTACATCATGTGCAAGGGCATGAACCGCAGCTTTATCTCGGTCATCCTCGGCGGCTTCGGCGGTGAGACCACGGCCGCGGCCGATGACGGCATCGAGCGCACGGTCAAGCAGGGCTCGGCCGACGACGCCGCCTATCTGATGATGAACGCGCAAAAGGTCATCATCGTGCCGGGCTACGGCATGGCGGTTGCCCAGGCGCAGCACGCGCTGCGCGAAATGGCCGACAAGCTCAAGGCCAACGGCGTCGACGTCAAATACGCCATCCACCCGGTCGCCGGCCGCATGCCCGGCCACATGAACGTGCTGCTGGCCGAAGCCAACGTGCCCTATGACGAAGTGTTCGAGCTCGAGGACATTAACTCCGAATTCGCGCAGGCCGATGTCGCCTATGTCATCGGTGCCAACGACGTCACCAACCCTTCGGCCCGCGACGACAAGTCCTCGCCGATCTACGGCATGCCGATCCTCGACGTCGACAAGGCGCGCACCTGCCTGTTCGTCAAGCGCTCGCTCGGCTCCGGCTATGCCGGCATCGACAACACGCTGTTCTACAAGGACGGCACCATGATGCTGCTCGGCGACGCCAAGAAGATGACCGAGGAAATCGTCAAGGCGATGGATCACTGATCGGCAATCAGCACTGAGACACACCGAGAAATGCCCGGCTTCGCGCCGGGCTTTTTCTTGGCTGACAGCGGTTTCAGGGCTACGATGACGACTTCCCGTCTCACCGGCGGGATTGTCGTCAACGGAGACGCTGGTGCCCGATCCCGTCGCATCGCCGGTCACCGGAAAAGCGCCCCACAAGCCGAGCCAGGCGGTGGTGATCGTGCATGGCATGGGCGAACAGCGGCCGATGGATACGCTGCGCGGCTTTGTCCAGGCCGTCTGGAGCCATGATCCCAGCCGAGCGCCGTTTTATGCCCATGTCGCCGATCCGGCCGACCCGACCGGCGCGAAGATCAACCAGAGCTGGATCACCCCCGACAGCCGGACAAATTCATACGAACTTCGCCGCATCACCACGCCTTACGATGTCGATGGCCGCCGCACCGATTTCTACGAGCTTTACTGGGCCGACATCACGCAGGGCACGACGCGGGGGCGGCTTGCCGCGTGGGTGACAAACCTGCTGTGGCGCAAGCCCGCCGACATTCCGCGCGATGCCCGCAAGCTCTATCTCGTCACTCTTCTGGCCGTCATCGTCGTCCTGTGCGCGATGCTCGCGCTCGCGACCTCGCTCTGGCAGCAGTATATTTCCTTGGCCGCCGGCCTGTTCGTCACCATCCTGGCCTCGTTCATCATCTGGTCGGTGGACCGGTTTGGCCTTCCCTATTTCGGCGATGTCGCGGCCTATGTGCGCGCCGAAGCGGCGACGGTCGAGAAGCGCGCGCTGATCCGCGACCGCGGCCTGAAGCTGCTGAAGCGTCTGATGATGGACGATGGCTACGACCGGATCGTGCTGGTCTCGCACAGCCTTGGGTCGATGATCGCCTATGACCTGTTGCAGATCTTGTGGGCCGATTTCAGGCCCCAAAAACTGGAGGCCATCCGCGACAAGGCGAAACTGAAGGCGATCCACGCCATCGACAAGGCGACGCTTGTTGCCGACGGTTCGGCATGGCCCGGCAGCCTGGACGATCTTGCCGGCTTCCGGCGCGATCAGTGGGAGCTTTACCGGCGGCTGCGCACTGGCGATGCCGACCATCGGGCCTGGAAGATCAGCGATTTCGTCACGCTTGGCAGCCCGCTGACCCACAGCGAATTTCTGGTGACGTACAATCTCGCCGAATTCAGGCGCGGCATTGCCGAGCGGCTGTTCTCGGCATGCCCCCCGATCGCCGAGAGCGCGACCGGCGGCACAGTGCTCTATCAGGAAGGCCGCAACCGTTCGGGCAAGCCGCGGCGCGCCGTGCATCATGGCGCGGTGTTTGCGGCGACGCGCTGGACCAACATCTTCGACCGCGGCAATGGCTGGCTGACGGGCGATCCGATCTCCGGGCCGATGGCGGAAAATTTCGGCCCGGGTGTGCAGAATATTCAGGTCGAGCTGCGCGGCTCACTTGGTCGCGTCTTCACCCACACGTTGTACTGGTCGTTGGCGGCGACCGGTGTCGAGGTCGCTGCCGGCGACCAGCCTCGCTCGCACCTTGTCGTGCTGCGCGACGCTGTCGACCTCGGCCGCAAGCTGGAGCCGAGCCAGGCGGAAGCGCGGGCGATACCTCCCGAAAAATGAGAACGGCGAACGGGATCGGTACTCCACGCGGCGCCTGGCAATTCAAACAGAAATCCACCCCGGGGTTTGGCCCGGAGTGGATCGATTTGCTTCAGGTCCAGATCAGCGGCTGGTCAGGAACACCGCTTCTTCGTCATCGCGCTGCCGGCCACCGAGAGCGGCCGCCGCACTTGCGATGAAGGCGCCGATCACCAGCGACAGCGCACCAAGCAGCGCAAAGGTCGCGCTGGCCTTCCTGGCGGTGTCGGCGGCCTGCTGTGCCTTGACCTTGGCGTCCTGAACCTTGGCGACCAGGGCATCGACACGCGCCTTGGCATCGGCCTCGGAGAGGCCGGTGCGGGCGACGACCAGTTGCGACAGGTAGGTCTTGTCATCGGCCGAGATTTCGCCTGCCGCGGCACTGGCGACCAGGATGCGCGAGGCTTGGCCTACCGCAACCGCATCGCCGTCGGGACCGGCTGCCGCGAGCTTGCTCGGATCAGCCGGACGGAACAGCGAGTCCGCCAGGTAGGATGTCGCATTGTCAGCAGCAGCGCCACCGGCATTGGCGGATGCACCGGCCGATGCACCCATGGCGGCGCCCGACGCCACGGTCGAGGCTGCCTGCACGCCTGAACCCACCGCGGCGGAAAGCGCCGAGCCCAAAACGCCGACGACGAGCAAGGTGGCCAGCGCCCAAGCGAGGAAGCCGTGGGCGGTGTCACGGAAATAGACCTCGTCGGTGTGGATGCCGACCCATTTGGTGCGCAGGCGTCCGGCAAGGTAGCCTCCGACACCGGAGGACAGCCATTGCACGATGACCAGCCAGATCGCGGTGGAGACCGCGAAGGTCGTGACCGACGCGCCGGAGCCAGACCAGGGTGACACCATGCTTAGCCCCAGCCCCGAGCCGACCAACATGAGGATGAAAGTCAGCGTCGAGGCCGCCAAGGCGCCGGCGATGATCGGTCCCCAACTGACGGCCGTGGTGGATGATTCTGTTGAAGTTGAAACGTCGACAGCCGATAGGGTGGACTGCATGAGTTCCCCCTATCGTACGAAAAGCATGATCAGAATGATGATCGGAATCGGAATGCCGAGCAACCAGAGCAAAATTCCGCGTCCCATGATGGCCTCCTGTGAGAAATTGTGATCGATGTTGTCACAATGTCCCGAGGGGACTTCCGTTCCGGCGGGTTAAAAAATGATTTTGTTTGCCACGGGTGAAACAATTGGCGCGCCGCGGCGCGCCAATCTCAGAGAACATCGAGATCAGATATCCAGATTGGCGACCGACAGCGCGTTGTCCTGGATGAACTCACGCCTGGGTTCGACCTCGTCGCCCATCAGTCGCGAGAACAGACTATCCGCGTCCGTCGCGTCATTGACCTTGACCTGCAGCAGCGAGCGCACGTTCGGATCGAGCGTGGTTTCCCAGAGTTGTTCGGCGTTCATCTCGCCGAGACCCTTGTAGCGCTGCATGGTCAAGCCCTTGCGCCCGGTCGCGAAGACCGCGTTGAGCAGCGCCAGCGGCCCCGATATGGTCTCGGAGACATCCTTGCGGCGCAGCACCGGTGGCTCGCCATATACTTCCGTAAGGCGCGGCGCATAGCGGTCGAGCTGGCGTGCATCGGCCGAATTGATCAGCCCCAGGTCCAGATGCGCGTATTCCTTGACGCTGCGCACCGTGCGCTCGAACACATAGCCGCCGATGCCCTCGTTCGAGGTCGACATACGACCGGTCCAGCCGCGTTCGGTGTCCTCGGCAATGATGTCGAGACGCTTGGCGATGCGCTCGGCCATGGCGTTGGCTTGGGCGAGATCGGTGAAGACGTCCGGGTTGAGGCCGCCGGCGATCGCCGCCTGCTCGACCACGCCCCTGTTGTAGCGCGTGTGCAGGCCGTTGATGAGCTGGCGCACCGCCAGCGCGTCGTCGATGGCGCCGCGCAGGTCCTGTCCGATGCGAACCTCGCCCGAGCCGAGCGTAAGCGATGCTTCCTCCAGCCCCGAGCCGATCAGGAATTCCTCGAAGGCATTCTCGTCCTTGATGTATTGCGAGCTCTTGCCACGCGTCACTTTGTAGAGCGGCGGCTGGGCGATGTAGAGATGGCCGCGTTCGATCAGCTCCGGCATCTGCCGGAAGAAGAAGGTGAGCAGCAAGGTTCTGATATGGGCGCCGTCGACGTCGGCGTCGGTCATCAGGATGATCTTGTGGTAGCGCAATTTGTCGGCGTTGAACTCGTCCTTGCCGATCGAGGTGCCGAGCGCGGTGATCAGCGTGCCGATCATCTCGGAGCCGAGCATACGGTCGAAACGGGCCCGCTCGACATTGAGGATCTTGCCGCGCAGCGGAAGGATGGCCTGGTTCTGGCGCGACCGGCCGCCCTTGGCCGAGCCGCCGGCGGAGTCACCCTCGACAATGAAGATCTCGGACTTCGCCGGGTCGCGTTCCTGGCAGTCGGCCAGCTTGCCGGGCAATGAGGTGATGCCTAGCGAACTCTTGCGGGTGATGTCGCGGGCCTTGCGTGCCGCCTCGCGCGCCGCGGCAGCCTGGATCACCTTGTCGATCACCACCTTGCCTTCGGCCGGATGTTCCTCGAGCCAGGTGCCGAGAGCCTCGTTGACCAGTCCTTCAACCACCGGGCGGACTTCGGACGAGACCAGCTTGTCCTTGGTCTGCGAGGAGAATTTCGGGTCGGGAACCTTGACCGACAGCACCGCCGTCAGGCCCTCGCGGCAATCGTCGCCGATCAGCCCCACCTTTTCCCTCTTGGTCAGCCCCGAGGATTCGCCATAGCCGGTGATCTGGCGTGTCAGCGCGCCGCGGAAACCGGCCAGATGGGTACCGCCGTCGCGCTGCGGGATGTTGTTGGTGAAGGCCAGCACGTTCTCGTGGTAGCTGTCGTTCCACCACATCGCCACTTCGACGGTGATGCCGTCGCGCTCGGCCTTGATGGCGATCGGTTTGTCGATCAGCGGTTTCTTCATGCGGTCGAGATATTTGACGAACTCTTCCAGCCCGCCATCATAGTGCAGTTCATGGCGCACGATGTCGGCATGGCGGGCGTCGGTCAAAATGATTCGTACGCCGGAATTCAGGAAGGCGAGCTCGCGCAGCCGGTGTTCCAGCGTGCCGAAATCGAACTCGACCATGGTGAAGGTCTCGGACGACGGGAAGAAGGTGATCTCGCTGCCGCTGCGCCCTTCATAGGTGCCGGGCTGCCTGTCCTGCTCATAGCTGCCGGTAGCCTTCAGCGGAGCGTCGGCATTGCCATGGGTGAAACTCATCTCGAAGATCTGGCCATTGCGGCGAATCCTGAGCTTCAGCCAAGCCGAAAGCGCATTGACCACCGAGACGCCGACGCCATGCAAGCCGCCCGAGACTTTGTAGGAGTTCTGGTCGAACTTGCCGCCGGCATGCAGCTGCGTCATGATCACTTCGGCCGCCGAAATGCCTTCTCCGGTGTGGATATCGGTCGGAATGCCGCGGCCATTGTCGATCACGGTGACCGAACCATCTGGGTTGAGCGTCACGGTGACGAGGTCGGCGTGGCCCGCCAGCGCCTCGTCGATGGCGTTGTCCACCACCTCATAGACCATGTGATGCAGGCCCGAACCGTCGTCAGTATCGCCGATATACATGCCGGGGCGTTTGCGGACAGCATCCAACCCCTTCAAAACCTTGATGGAATCGGCGCCGTATTCGGCTTCAGCGCCGTTGTTGTTGTCGATCTGATCGCTCATGAAAACCTGTTGTCTGGATGCCGCTTGCACGGCGCTGAAAATCGGCCCCGAATCGCGCCTCTGATATGGACTAGATATAGGCGCTAAAGGCGGTTTTTCCAAGGTTTGCGAGCATTTCGGGGGCGAACTCCCGGCCGGCAGCCGGCTATTTCTTTCGGGCGCCGAATTTGGCGAGAAGGCCGCGCAAATACTTGATCGTGGATCTGTCTCTCGGCGCCAGCCGACCCGTGCGGTCGAGCTCCAGCGTCAGGTTAAGCGCCTTGGTCAGCACCGCCTTCGGATCCTTCGCCACATAGGCGTAGTTGATGTAGGCCTGTACCAGATCAAATTGCCAGATCGCATTGTCCGGATCGGACCGGGCTAGTTGCTGGCGGATGCCGAGGCTGGCTTCGAAGGCTTTCCTGGAGCCCTCGAAATGGCGCTGCTTGGTCTCCAGCATGCCGATCTCCGAGAGCGTAATCGACAGATCGCGTTGCCAGTCGGAATTGGCTGGGTCGAGCTTGGCCAGGCGGTCGGCAATGGCAAGACTGTCCTGATAGTTTTGCAGTGCGCCGCCGATATCGCCCTGGACGTCAAGCACACCGGCGACCTTTTCCAGACAGACCGACAGGTCCCGCTGCCAGTTTGTGTTGCCAGGATCGGTGGCGGCGAGTTCACGCGCTATATCAAGCGCTTGCTGATAGGAAGCCAGTGCTGGAGACCAGCTCTTCTGGTCGCTCAGGGCATTGCCGGCCTTGGCGTAACTGATCGACAGGTCGCGCTTCAAGTCGGTATCGTTGGGGTCGCGGCGCGCCAGCTCTTCGGCGATCGCCTGGCTCTGGTTGTAGGCCACGAGTGCACCGGCGGGGTCGCCGCGCTCGCGCAGCACGTCACCGATCTTTTCATGGCTGACGGAGACAGCGCGCTGGCGCTCGGGGTCATCGGGCTTGTTCTCGGCCAGTGCCAGCCGAATTCTCAGGCTCTCTTCAAAAGCCGTCTGGGCGCCGTCCAACCGGCCGGCGGTACGGGCAAGGTCGCCGATTTCATCATGGGTGATGGTCAGATCGCGCAGCAGATAGGCGCGGTCCGGCTCGGCATCGGCCAATTGCTGCTTGATCGACAGGCTTTGCTGATAGGCTTGGGCGGCCGCGCCAACATCGCCTTGCGTCGCCAGCACGTTGCCGATCTTGTCATTGGCCGTGGCCAGATCGCCAAGCCAGCCTTTCTCGTCCGGCAGGCTTGCGGTCAGACCCTGCAGCATGTCCCTGGCGGCCTCGTAGTTTTCCAGGGCGGTTGGCAGGTCGCCTTGCGCCATCCTTATGTTGGCGAGCTTGATATGGCTGATGGCGAGATCGCGCTTGACGCTGGGGTCGGTTTCCTGACGCGAGCGCTGCTCGAGATTGGCCAACAACGCGGTAAAGGCGCGGCTGGCCGCCTCGACATTGCCGACCGTCGTATAGAGCAGACCGAGTTCCTCCAGCGTGCGGCTCTGACGGTCGGCCTGTTCCAGGCTGAGCGAGGTTTGCCCGGCCTCGCCATACAGTGACAGCACGGTTTCATAGCCCTCGATGGCCGCCGCATAGTTGAGGTCGGCGCGAGCCGCGCCCGCCGACAGGAACAGCGTTGCGGCTTGCGACAGCGTGCGGTCGATGAAATTCACCTTCAGCGCCTTGCGCGACACTTCGTCGATATCGACCGCTTCTGCCAGTTTTGCCTGTGCCGCGCCGAAGGCGCCCAGGGCCAGCTGCTCCTCGGCCTGCCGACGCAGTTCCGTCACACGCGGATCGTCGGCGGCCAGCGTCTTCATCTCGCCGCGCACCTTGACGAAGGCGTCCGCCGCCTCGCGCAGGCTGGCATCCAGGCTCTCGGCGGAAAGGTGCTTGGTGTCGAGACCGATCAGCGCGCCATAAAGCGGCGCCAGCGGCATGTCGGCATCGCTGGCGATCTGCTCGACCTGGCCGCGCATTTCGGGCGTCACATCGGCCATGGCGAGCAACAGGCGCTCGCGCTCGGGCAAGTCCTGCCTGGCCTTCGCGGCAAAAAAGAGCTGCGGCAGGCCGCTTTCAACGTAAGGCAGCTGCTTGCCGCGCGACAGGTCGTAGACCTCCTGCTGCACCAGTGTCAGCACCGAGCGGATCTCGAGCCCGTCGGTGCCGAGATATTTGGTCAGCGCTGTCGTGAACGGCGAGTTCTGGCCGTTTCCGTCGGCGGCCGTCTCGCCGGGTGCGGCGGAAAAGGCGAACAGGATGTTTTCCGCACGGCCGGTCCGGCCGAGACCCGGCTTCACCTTGTCGGTGACATCCTTGGCCAGCGAGGTCGCGCCGCGCCCTTCGCGCACCGTGCCCGAAAACGGATCGCTGCGGCAGGCGTCGAGCATGATCAGGCCGACCTTGGCCGTGGCGGCAACAGCGTCGCGCACCTCCTCCAGCGGCAGGCTGGTCTTCTCCAGGGCGTCGAACGAGGAGGCGTCGGCGTCGACCGGCAGCAGCCGGTTGTCGCCCGAGATTTCCACGCCGTGGCCGGAGAAATAGACCAACGCCACATCGGCGCCCTTGGCATCCTCGCGAAAATCGTCGAGCGCGCGGCGCATGCGCCGCAGGTCGCGATTGGTTTCGAGAATGACCTCGAAGCCGAGCTTCTTCAGCACCGCTTCCATCGCCTCGCCGTCATGAACCGGATTGGCAAGTGGTCGGATCAGACGGTAGTCGTCGGCGGCGATGACCAAGGCTACGCGCCGCTCAGCCATCGCCGTGGCGGCGGTCATGAGCGTCAGCAGCAAGGCAAAAAGCAAACGCAAGTCGAACCGCCCCCCGGCTTGTTCATTTGCGCGAACATTCCACCTCTTTATGGCATGAGCAAGCCGGGCTTTTGGCGGAAAACCAGCGCTTTCAGGCAGCCCGCATCGGCTTCAGGGCCTCGCTCCAGCGCAACAGCTCGTCGAGCATGGTTTTGGCTCCGACCTGCACCTGTTCGCTGGCGTTGAAAGCGCCGTTCTCGTCGAGCAGTTTCTGATACATCGGCAGCGCGACGCCTTCCGAGATTGGCATGATACCCACCGAGGTCAGCAGCGGCTTCAGCGCTTGCGCCGCACGCAGGCCGCCGGAGACGCCGCCATAGCTGAAAATGGCGGCGGCTTTGTACTTCCATTCGCGCGAGAGATAGTCGATCGCGTTGACGATCGCCGGCGCCACGAAATAATTGTATTCCGGCGCCACGAACACGAAGGCATCGGCGGCATCGATCGCCTTGGACCAGGCTTTGGTATGATCGTTCTGGTAGTTGCCAAGCCTTGGATGGTGCGGTTCGTCCAGCACCGGAAGCTTGAACGTATCGATGTCGGTCAGTACAGGCTCGAATTTCCCGTGCTCGCGCGCGAACCTCTCCAGCCACTCGGCAAAAACCGGTCCGGCGCGGCCCGGCCGCGTGCTGCCGATGATGATATTCAGCTGGTGCTTCAAGGCGGGCTCCTTCGTTGGCGGTATCTGTTGGTGACCGAGACCTACGGCAGAGCACGGCCGCGAACAAGGCGACACCGCCAGGGCGGCGGTCACAATCGCCTGAACAGACTGTCTGCCGCGAGGTCCCGGGTTGCACGGTTCGTGCCTGCCGTACGGTCACATGGACGCCGGGATTGCGAGCCACTACATTGGTGTATCAGCGGAGCAGCCCATGGACATCCAGCCCGCCCCCTTCGTCCCCCCGGCGCCGAAGCCGCGCACGACGCCGCCCTCCACGCTGGAGATGATCCGCATCGTCTACCGCAACCCGCTCGAACTGTGGGGCGAGCATACCTACAACGAGCCCTGGGTTTCGGCGAGTGGCGTCGGTGGACATCTGATCGTTGCCAACGATCCCGGCCTGATCCGCCACGTGCTGGTCGATAACGCCAAGAATTACAAGATGGCGACGGTGCGCCAGAAGATCCTGCGGCCGATCCTGCGCGACGGCCTGCTGACCGCCGAGGGCGAGGTCTGGAAGCGGTCGCGCAAGGCGATGGCTCCTGTGTTCACGCCGCGCCACATCTTCGGCTTTGCCCAGCCGATGCTCCGGCGCACGCAGGAATTCGTCACCCGTTACGAAGACGGCGGCACGTCTGATATCGCCCATGACATGACGCTGCTCACCTACGACATCCTGGCCGAGACGCTGTTCTCCGATGAGATCGCTGGACAGCCCGGCAGTTTCGCCAACGAAATCGATCGCCTGTTCGAGACCATGGGCCGCGTCGACCCGCTCGACCTGTTGCGCGCGCCCGACTGGCTGCCGCGACTGACCCGCATCCGCGGCCGCAAGACCATGGCCTATTTTCGCAAGATCGT
The DNA here is from genome assembly GCF_001425625.1 of Mesorhizobium sp. Root102. GTDB lineage: Bacteria > Pseudomonadota > Alphaproteobacteria > Rhizobiales > Rhizobiaceae > Mesorhizobium. The sequence goes on from NZ_LMCP01000023.1 coordinate 219,631, forward strand.
CACCGACACGGTCAAGATGCGCGAAGGGAAATTCAAACGCGATCCCGATGCCGTGCCGCAGGATTTCCTGACGCTGCTGCTGAAGGCCGAGGGGCCGGAGGGACTGACGCGGGCCGAGGTCGAGGACAACATCATCACCTTCATCGGCGCCGGCCATGAGACGACGGCGCGCGCGCTGGGCTGGACGCTGTATTGCCTTGCGGAATCGCCGTGGGAGCGCAACCGGGTCGAACAGGAGATCGACCAGGTGCTGGCGCGTGAGTCCGATCCGACGAAATGGCTGGACGCCATGCCGTTCACGCGTGCGGCTTTCGACGAAGCGCTCAGGCTCTATCCGCCGGCACCGTCGATCAACCGCGAGCCGATCGAGCCGGAAATGTGGAAGGATCTTTATATCCCGAAGCACGCGGCGGTTCTGGTGATGCCTTGGGTCGTCCATCGCCACAGGAAGCTTTGGGATCGGCCGGATGCCTTCCTGCCGGAGCGGTTCCATCCGGGAAATCGCGAAAAGATCGATCGCTTCCAGTATCTGCCGTTTGGCGCGGGCCCGCGCGTCTGCATCGGCGCCAGTTTCGCCATGCAGGAGGCGATCATCGCGCTGGCGATCATGCTGTCGCGCTTCCGCTTCGACACCACGGCCGAAACGAAACCCTGGCCGGTGCAGAAACTGACCACGCAGCCGCAAGGCGGTCTGCCGATGCAGGTCACGCCCCGTCAGGTACGCTGATATTCAGGTGATGCCGGCCTGCGAACGATGGCTTCCTGAGCTTCCGGTACTCACGTACCAAAAGTACACTCCGTTCCGGTTCTCGGAAGCCACCATTCTCTACTCGGCCTGACCCGAATCTCACCACGCCCTTGGGCGTTTGCACAGACTCAGGCAGCAGGCTTGCGTTGCTGGAACTGGCCGGCGGCGCGGTAGCGCCAGAGGTAGCTGGGCAGGATCGTCGCGATCGATTGCGGCTGGATGCCGAGGCCGGCAAGCGTCCTGTTGGCCTTGGCGGCCGCGTCCGAGACGATGTTGTGCTCGCGCAGCTGCATCACCTGGTCCTTGGTCAGCAGCGGATTGGGCAAGAGGCCGAGGATCGAGGCCTGGATGTTGGCCACCCACCACGGCACCGGCACCAGCAGGCGCTTGCGCTCGATCACCTCAAGCAGCTCTTCCATGCATTCCTTGAAGGTGAGCACCTTCGGCCCGCCGAGTTCATAGATCTGGCCGCCATCGACCTTGCCGTCGACCGAGCGCGCCACCGCTTCGGCGACGTCGCCGACATAGACCGGCTGGAACTTGGTTTGGCCGCCACCGATCAGCGGCAGCACCGGCGAATAGCGCGCCATGTTGGCGAAGCGGTTGAAGAATTCGTCCTCTGGCCCAAAGTTGACCGACGGACGAAAGATGACCGCGTCCTTGATCGTCTCCAGTACGGCCTTTTCGCCAAGCGCCTTGGTGCGCGCGTAGTCCGATTCGGAGTCCGCATCCGCGCCTAGCGCCGAGACATGGGTGAGGCCGGCGCCGACAGAACGGGCCGCTTCGGCCACGGCGCGGGCGCCGAACTCGTGGACGGCGGGGAATTTCTGCCGGCCGCTCTCATGCAGGATGGCGACCAGATTGACGACATGGTCGGCGCCCTGAACGGCGCGGTCGACCGACCAGCGCACGCGCACATTGGCCTGCACCGGCTGGATCTGGCCGACATTGCCAAGCGGCTGCAGATGCCCGGCGAGGTCGGGCCGCCGGCAGGCGACGCGGATGCGATAGCCGCGCTTGGCCAGTGCGCGCACGACATGGCGGCCGACAAAGCCCGATCCGCCAAAGACGACGACGAGCTTTGGGGTCTGCAGGATTTCGGTCATGGCTGGCTCCGGCGCTCGCAAGCTTGGCTGAAGCCGTTTCATAATCCGTTTCGCGCCAAAGGCAAAGGGCGACGCGTCGTCGCTGCCGCCCTTGTTTGGCCTTGTCAGAACGCCTTGCCCATGTGGGCGTCGATCGAATGGCGGTTGCCGCCGCGAATGACGAAGAAGAGCAGGATTGCCGCCCACAGCAGCGACTTTTCCGCGCCCGAAATGCCCTGGCCCATGGTTATCAGGTGGAACCAGACCGTGACCAGCAGCACGAACAGGCCGGCAAAGGCGGCCGGCCGCGTCAAAAACCCGATGGCGATGAAAATACCGCCGAAGAATTCTGTGCAGGCCAGCAGCAAAGACCACAAGGCGCCCGGATAAAAGCCGAGACCCTCGACCATCTCGGCGGCGCCGAAAGGATTGGTGATCTTCTGCGAGCCATGGATGGTGAGAAACGCACCGGCGACGACGCGAAGAACGGTTTCCGCACCATCATGCAAGGCTGCGTAGAACCTGCCAAGGGCCGGGATGACAAGGCTGTTGCGGGGATTGTCCGTGCTTGCCGACATTATAGCTCCTCTGTTTGCTCAATCAGCGCAGACGGCCGGTCAGGTCGGGCGAAGTCAAATAAACAAAAGTTGACAAAAATTCGAATGTTTTATCGTTGCGAAGACGAAACGCAGAAAACCCCGCCGAAGCGGGGTTTTCCGGGTGACATCCATGCGAAGTCAGGGGCCGACGGAGCGGCCTGACCTGAGACGGTATCAGGAGGGCGTGAAGCAAGTACGCCCACCCCAGCCCTGAACATCCGACATGGTGCCGCCAACCTTCTTGCAGGCTGCGATGAAATCGGCGCTGCAGCTGGCGAATTTCGCGTGGCCGTTCTTGCAGTAATGATCCTCGGTGGCGCCGCCGCTCGGGGCGGTGATGACGCCCGGGCTGGACGGCTTGATCGGCGCGGCCTTCAGACTGGCTGCCTGTGTGGCACCCATGAACGAGCCGAGCAGAAGGACGGCGGTCAGCATGGTGATCTTGGTGTTGGTCATGATAATTTCCTTTTGATTTGGGTTGAGTTCTCCGAGGTGCAAAGGACCATCCTTTGCGTGAAACAGGCTTTCGCTTTTCGGTTTGCTGCTTCCCTCGGTGTGGATCGGGCAAGCTCGCCTTGCCTTGGACAAAGCTGTGTCGCAGCAAGGCGCGGAAAGGTTCAGCGGCGCGCAAAGAAAATCGCACCGCGCCGCGCCTCAGGCGGGCAGGTTCCAGATAACTATCTGATGTCTAACGGAATAATCAGGAAGAGTAGCGGGCGGCAAATTCGGAAATGCGCTGCACCACCGCCTTGGATGCGGTGATGCCGCGCGCTTGCGCCTTCTCGGCGGCCTCTGCGCGAGCCCGGCCAGGTACATGCACGCCGAAGCGCCGCCGCAGCCGGTCGAGCTGGTCCTTCATCCGCTGCTCGAAATCCGGGTCGAGCAGCTTGGGCTCGACGGCAAGCACGAACAGCCCGGTGCCGGGGCTGTCCGGCCCGCCGCTGAACCATGGCGCGTCGAGCGACCAGTTGGCGCCCGACAGGCCCGCCGCCAGCACCTCGACCATCAACGCGATGTTGGCGCCGCGCTGGCCGCCGAAGGCAAGCATCGCGCCCTTCATGGCGGCGGCCGGATCGGTGGTCGGGTTGCCGCTGGCGTCCAGCGCCCAGCCCTCTGGGATTGTCTTGCCGTCCTCGGCCGCCTTGCGGATGTTGACGAAAGCGGTGGCGCTCGACGACTGGTCGATGACCAGCGGCGCGCCGTCGGCCGCGGGTGCCGCAAACGACATCGGATTGGTGCAGTAGACCGGCTTGATCGAGCCCGAGCCGGCAAGCACGGCCGGGCCGTTGGTGGCTGCGAAAGACACCAGTCCCAGTGCCGCCAGCCGCCCGGTGAAATAGCCGAGTGCGCCGCATGTATAGGCGTTCTTTTGCGAGAAGATGGCGACGCCGAAAAGTTTTGCCGCCTTGGCGAGGTCGTCGATGGTGCGGTCGAAGCCGGTATGCGCCAGCCCGCCGCGTGCATCGGAGAGATAGACCGCCAGCGCCGGCCGGGTGATCACCGGGTCGGCATTGCCGTCGATGCGTCCGGCTTCCAGCGCCTCGAGATAATCGATGAAATGCGACAGTCCGACGGAGGAAAGCCCTTCTGCCTCGGCGGCGACGATCGAAGCAGTGAGCGATTGCGCCGCTTCCTCATTGGCGCCGGCGCCAAGTGCCGCCATCCGGCACAGTCCTTTTGCCTGGTCGAGACTGAGTTGCATCGCAATGAGTTCCTAAGCGAATAGCGAATAGCGAGTAGGGAGTAGCGGAAATAGCGGGCGCTTACTATTCGCTATTCCCTAACTCACTAGCCGATCTTGTTGGGGATCCGGGCTTCGATCCTGCCGAGGGCGAGGACCAGAATACCGGTGATCGTCATGTAGATTAGCGCCAGCAGCAGCAAGGGCTCGTAGGTGAGGTAGGTGTCCTGCCGCACCTTGGACGAAACGGCGAAGATGTCGATGACGCTGATCGTCGCCACCAGCGGCGTCGACTTCAATTGCAGCACGGTCTCGCCGGTCAGCGTCGGCAGCGCCCGGTAGATGGCTTGCGGCAGCCAGATGCGCCGGAACGTCTTCCATCGGCTCATGCCGAACGCGCGGGCGGCCTCCAGTTGCCCCTTGGGCACGCCGGCGAAGGCACCGCGCATCACCTCGCCCTCATAGCCGGCGAAAGACAAGGTCAACGCCAGCACGCCATAGGGCCAGGCTTGCCTGAGATACGGCCACATCCAGGATTCGCGGATCCACGGATATTGCGGAAACAGCGAGCCCAGGCCGTAATAGAGCAGCCACAGCTGGATCAGCAGCGGCGTGCCCCGGATCACCGTGCAGAACACCTTGGCGGGCGCGGCGAACCAGAAGGAGCCGGTGGCCTGCGCCAACCCCAGCGGCACGGCCAGCAGGAAGCCCAGCACGCAGGTGACGGCCAGGATCCACAGCGAGCGCCAGATGCCGATCAATCCCATTTCATAATATTGCGGCAGCCAGTCCCAGCGCATGAAAAAGGCCGCCGACAGAACCAGGCCGAGTGCGATCAGGATCAGCACGATGCGGTGCGGCTGCAGCCACAGCGACGTTCGCGCGACGGCGTTGATGATGGCCGCCTCATTGGCCATCAGCGCGCATCCTTGAGCGAAGGCATGCCGCGCCGCGACCAGGCCTCGACCCGGCCGATGATGAGATTGGAAAACAGCGAGAGCAGCAGGTAGAGCACGCCTGCTGCGAAAAAGAAGGTGAAATAGGCTTTGGTGACACCGGCGGCCTGCCGCGTTGCCAGCGCCAGTTCGTAGAAACCGACGACCGCCAGCAGCGCGGTGTCCTTGGTGGCGATCAGCCAGAGATTAGCGAGGCCCGGTATGGCGAAGGGCAGCATTGCCGGCAAGGTGATGCGCCGCAAAAGCAGGCCGGGAGACATGCCATAGGCGCGGGCCGCTTCGATCTGGCCTTGCGGAATGGCCAGGATCGCGCCGCGTATCACCTCGGTCGAATAGGCGCCCTGGACAAAGCCGAGCACGGCGATGCCGGCGGCAAGGCCGCTGATGTCGACACGCTGGTAACCCATTGCCGTCAGCGCCTGGTTGATCAGGTCGGTCCCGGCATAATAGAGCAGCAGGATCAGCACCAGTTCGGGCACGGCGCGCACGATGGTGGTGTAGACCGCCAGCAGATCGCGCACCACCGGGCCGCCATAGAGCTTGCCATAGGCGCCGCCGGTGCCGATCAGAAGACCGAGGCAGGTGGCGCCCAGCGCGATCTCGATCGAGTGGAGCAGCCCAACCATAAGGGTCCCGCCCCAGCCCGGCGGATTGGGCGAGAGAAGTTCGATGATGCCGGCCGCCGAGGCCGAAAGAAGTGCGTCGATCAGCGTCGCCCCCGGATTGCTGGCTCTAACCGCCGACGGCTGCGTCGGCGGCAAACATGCCTGGGAAAGATCGGGCAGGAGAGGCATGGCATCGGCGCCATGCCCCACAGCTCATGCGAGGATCGTCAGTTCGACTGCGCGCCGCCGCCGCCGTAAATGTCGAAGTCAAAATACTTCTTCGAGATTTCGTCATATTTGCCGTTGGCGCGGATGGCCTTGATGCCGGCGTTGATTTTGCCCTTCAGCTCGGTGTCCTCCTTGCGTACACCGGCGCCAACGCCCGGCCCGAGCACCTCGTCGTCCGGAGCGACCATGCCCTTCAGGTCGCAGCAGGCCTTGCCCTGGTCCGACTTGAGGAATTCGCCAAGCGCGATGGAATCGGCCTGCACCGCATCGAGGCGGCCGGCGGCAAGATCGTTGTTGGCTTCGTCTTGGGTCTGGTATTCCTTGATCTCGGAGGCTGTGCTGCCAAAGTGCTTCTTGGCGTAGACGGCATGCACCGTCGAAACCTGCACGCCGACGATCTTGCCCTTGAGGTCGTCCGGCGCGGAGCCGAATTTCTGGTCCTTCGGGCCGATGATCGCGGTCGGGGTGTTATAGTACTTGTCCGAGAAGTCGATCGTCTTCTCGCGTTCGGCGGTGATCGACATAGAGGAGACGATGAGGTCGATCTTCTTGGTCGTCAGCGCCGGAATGATGCCGTCCCAGGCAACCGGGGTGATGACGCAATCAAGCTTCTCTTCGGCGCACACCGCGTCGATGAAATCGATCTCCCAGCCGACCCATTTGCCGGAAGCGTCCGGCGAGGTGAAGGGCGGATAGGGCTCGGCGGCGACGCCGATCTTGACCGGATCGGCCTTGGCCACACCCATGGCGGCGACGCCGAGCAGCAGCGCTGCGGCGAATGTCTTCAGAACAGTCTTCATTTCACGACTCCCAGTTTGTTGTTGGTTCCCGGTTTTCTTCCGTCCCGGCCTGTCCTAGCCGATGTTGCGGATGAACTGCTTCAGCCTTTCGGATCTGGGCGCGCCGAAGATCTGCTCGGGCGGTCCTTCTTCCTCGACCAATCCATTGTAGAGATAGACGACATGCGTCGCGACCTCGCGGGCGAACTTCATCTCGTGCGTCACCAGCACCATGGTGCGGCCTTCGCGCGCCAGGTCGCCGATCACTTTCAACACCTCGCCGACCAGCTCGGGATCGAGCGCCGAGGTCGGCTCGTCGAACAGCATGACGCGCGGATTGATGGCCAGTGCCCGGGCGATCGCGGCGCGCTGCTGCTGGCCGCCCGACAGATAGGCCGGATAGACGTCGCGTTTTTCGGCCAGCCCCACGCGGGCGAGCAGCTTTTCCGCCTCGCTGATCGCCACATCGCGGTTGATGCCAAGCACATGCACGGGAACCTCGATGACGTTTTCGATCAGCGTCATGTGGCTCCATAGATTGAAGTTCTGAAACACCATGCCGAGCTTGGAGCGGATGCGCTCGATCTGCTTGCGGTCGGCCGGAACCGTGTGGCCATGGCTGTCGGCCTTGAGCTTGATCTCCTCGCCATTGACGCGGATGATGCCGCTGGTCGGGTTTTCCAGGCAGTTGATGCAACGCAGCAGTGTCGATTTGCCCGAGCCTGAGCCGCCGATGATGGCGATGACCTCGCCGTCGCGCGCCGACAGCGAGACGCCCTTCAGCACATGCAATTCACCGAATCTCTTGTGCAGGTTCTCGACATGGATGGCTTCGGCGGCGCCGTCCTGCGCCGTGTGTTTCAATGCGGGTACGGCGCCTTGCGCCATCATCCCTTTGATGCTCCGCGGAGCGGTCGAGCCCGTCGCTGCTGGTATCTTTTACCCATTAACCGTCACTGGACAGAGTTCCCATTCTCAAGATGGACCGTTCCGCTTGCCTCCGTCAACCATGGTTTTTGGACTATTGATCACAGCTTGCTGTAGTGGTTAGTGGCGGCAACGGACGGTTCGGGAGAATTTAGTGGGCAAATCATACGGGTCGCAGTCCATGGCCGGACCCCTGAAACGCGTGCTGATGCGGTCCGCCGCCAGCGCCATGCGTCATGCCAGGGCACAGGAATGGCACTATGGTCCGGGTTTCGATCCGCAAAAGGCCGCAGCCCAGCATGAGCAGTTGACCGGCATGGTCGCGGCTTCCGGCGCCGAGATCGAATGGTTGACGGATGCCGATGACGGGCTGGCCGATTCCGTCTTCACCCATGATCCGTCGCTGATGACCGATCATGGCGCGATCATTCTCTCGATGGGCAAGGCGCTGCGCCGGGCCGAGCCTGGCCTGCACGAAGCAGCCTACAAACGCATGGGCATTCCTATCCTTGGCCGCCTCGAAAGCCCTGGCCAGGTGGAAGGCGGCGACTGCGTCTGGGTCGATGCAAACACGCTGGCCGTCGGCCGCGGCGTGCGCACCAATCAGGACGGCATCCAGCAGCTTTCAAACCTGCTTTCGCCCAAGGGCATTTCGGTTTTTGGCTTCGATCTGCCGCTCTGGCACGGAGAGGAAGCCTGCCTGCATCTGATGTCGGTGATCAGTCCGCTCGCCGACGATCTGGCGCTGGTCTACGCGCCCTTGCTGCCGGCTGCCTTCTACCAGTTGCTGCGGGGGCGCGGCATCAAGCTGGTCGAGGGCGATGCCGACGAGTTCTTCGCTTCCAACGGGCTTAGCCTCAACGTGCTGCCGACCGCGCCGCGCCAGGTCATCGCCGTCGCCGGCTTTCGCAGGACGGCGGCTGCCATGCAGGCGGCCGGCTGCGCGGTTTCCACCTTCGAGGCGGATGCGCTCTGCATCGCCTGCGAGGGCGGCCCGACCTGCCTGACGCGGCCGATGCTGCGCCAATGACCATCACTGGGACCACCATTGGAACCACCGTCGGCGAGGCGCTCATTTCGCTGCTCGAAGCTCATGGCGTCGACACGGTCTTCGGCATTCCCGGCGTGCACACGGTCGAACTCTACCGCGGGCTGGCGCGCTCCAAAATCCGCCATGTCACGCCCCGCCACGAACAGGGGGCCGGCTTCATGGCCGATGGCTATGCGCGCGCCAGCGGCAGACCAGGCGTCGCGTTTGTCATCACCGGGCCGGGGCTGACCAACACCATCACCGCCATGGGGCAGGCCCGCGCCGATTCGGTGCCGATGCTTGTCATCTCCGGCGTCAACGCCATGCCGACGCTGGGCAAGGGGCTGGGTTTTCTTCACGAACTCCCCGACCAGCGCGGCATGATGGAGAAGGTGGCGCTGTTTTCGCAGCGCGTTACCAAAGCCAGCGAATTGCCCGGTGCCCTGGCGCAGGCCTTCGCCCTGTTTTCATCGGCCCGGCCCGGCCCGGTGCATATCGAGATCCCGACCGACGTCATGGTCAAGCCGGCTGACGGCATCGCTGCCATGCTGAGCAATGTGACGCCACCCGCGCCGGGAGCTGCTGCAATTGCCAGCGCTGCCAAACTCATCAGTGCCGCGCGCCGCCCGCTGATCCTGGTCGGCGGCGGCGCCAAACGCGCCGAAGCGCCATTGCGGCGTCTGGCAGAACGGCTGGGAGCACCGGTCGTCCAGACCGCCAATGCGCGCGGCCTGCTGCATGGGCATCCGCTTTGCGTGCCGGCCAGTCCCAGCCTGAAGGCAGTGCGGGCGCTGATGGCCGACGCCGATTTGGTCATTGCCGCCGGCACCGAATTCGGCCCGACCGATTACGACGGCTACAGCGATGGCGGCTTCGTCCTGCCCGCCAATCTGATCCGCATCGATATCGGCGCCGACCAGCTTGCCCGCCGCCCGGCGACGGTTTCGCTCCAAGCCGATTGCGCGGAGGCGCTCGAAGCGCTGCTTCTGGAAACCGGCCATGTCCCGGCAAGCGAGGGCGGCCCGTCGCGCGCCGCTGCCACACGAAAAGCAGCCTTTGCCGAGCTCAATCCGACACTGCAGGCGCAGGTCCGCGCCGTCGAGATGATTCGCGACGCTTTGCCGGGCGCGCTCATTGTCGGCGATTCGACGCAGCCGATCTATGCCGCCAACCTCTACTACGACCATGACCGGCCGGGCGGCTGGTTCAATGCCGCCACCGGCTTCGGCGCGCTCGGCTATGGCCCGCCGGCGGCGATCGGCGCCGCCCTTGCAATGCCAGATGCGCCGGTCGTCTGCCTGACCGGCGACGGCGGCTTCCAGTTCACGCTGCCGGAACTGGGCGCCGCACTCGATGCCCAGGCACCGGTTATCTTCGTCGTCTGGAACAACAGAGGCTACCGCGAGATCGAAACCTCGATGCTCGATGTTGGCGTCGAGCCAGTCGGCGTATCACCGGCGCCGCCGGATTTCTGCAAGCTGGCGCAAGCCTATGGCATCGGCGCAGAACGGCTTGCCGATATCGATGGTCTGGCGGACGCGCTGAAACGCGCGCGGGCGACCGGCCTGCCGCGCGTCATCGAAATCACGGTTGACTGAAGATCGGTGCTGCGTATTTCCCGCCTCGCTGGGCCTGAGCCACGGCTGGCGGGTAGGCGGATGCATGCAAAGACGCGACAACTGCCATGTCGAGATTTCAATTGAGTGAAGGTGCGAAAGGCGCGACGCTTCGCGTGGGCGTGGCATAAGAAACGACCTAACGATAAAAAAATGACAGGAGCGTCCAAGATGACGGAAACACTTGAAGGCAAGCATATCGTCGTGACCGGCGGAACCGGTGCGCTCGGCGGTGCGGTTGTCGGCAAACTGCTGAGTGACGGCGCGATCTGCCATGTGCCCAATGCCCATGCCGCCGCACCAGCGCATTTCCCCTTCACCGCGCATGACCGTGTCAAGCTGGTGCACAATGTCGATCTCTCGGACTCCGCCAAGGTCGAGGCGTTTTACAGCCAGGTGCCAGGCTTGTGGGGCTCGATCCACCTGGCCGGTGGCTTCACCTCGGCACCTGTGGAAAAGATCGAGTCGGCGTCCTTTGCCGAGATGATGGACACCAATGCACGCACTGCCTTCCTGTGCTGCCGCGCCGCGGTCCGTTCGATGCTGTCGTCAGGCACGGCAGGCCGCATCGTCAACATCGCTGCACGGGCGGCGCTGGAACCGCGCAGGGGCGCCGGTTCGGTCGCCTACGCGGCCAGCAAGGCGGCGGTCGCGGCCATGACGGTGGCGATGGCCGAGGAACTGAAGCACAAGGGCATCCTGGTCAATGCCGTGGCCCCGTCGACGCTCGACACGCCGGCAAACCGCGCCGATATGCCGGATGCCGATGCCACCAAATGGGTCAGCCTCGAGGCCGCCGCCGAGGCCATCGCCTACCTTGCCTCGCCGGCCAATCAGGCGATGAGCGGCACGCTGGTGCCGCTTTACGGGCGGGCGTAACCTTCCAACCTTTCACGTCGGTCAAAGAAAAACCCCGCCGGATCGCTCCGGCGGGGTTTTGTTTTCGAGCCTGTGCGAAGGACTTCGCTATGCGAAGGGCTTCGCGGTGCAAAGGGCTTAGCTGCCCTGCTTCTTCAGCGCGGCACCCAGGATATCGCCCAGCGAAGCGCCGGAGTCGGTCGAACCGTACTGAGCGACGGCTTCCTTCTCTTCGGCGATTTCCAGCGCCTTGATCGAGACCTGCAGCTTGCGGGTCTTCTTGTCGAAGGCGATGACGCGAGCATCGACCTTCTGGCCGACGCTGAAGCGCTCGGGGCGCTGCTCGTCGCGGTCACGGCTCAGATCGGAGCGCTTGATGAAGGTTTCGATGCCGCTGTCGACCAGCCGCACTTCCAGACCGCCATCTTTGACGCCGATGACTTCACAGGTGACGACCGCGTTCTTGCGCAGTTCGCCCGAAGTCGCCGCTTCGCCGACCGAATCCTTGGCCAGCTGCTTGATGCCGAGCGAGATGCGCTCCTTGTCGATGTCGACGTCGAGCACCTGCGCCTTGACCATGTCGCCGCGATTGTACTCTTCGATGACCTGCTCGCCCGGACGGGTCCAGTCGAGGTCGGAAAGGTGCACCATGCCGTCCACGTCGCCTTCGAGGCCGATGAACAGGCCGAACTCGGTCTTGTTCTTGACCTCGCCCTCGACCTGGCTGCCGACCGGATGGCTCGAGGCGAAAGCCTGCCACGGATTCTCGAGCGTCTGCTTGAGGCCGAGTGAGATGCGGCGCTTGGCCGGATCGACCTCGAGCACCACCACGTCGACTTCCTGGGTCGTCGACAGGATCTTGCCGGGATGCACGTTCTTCTTCGTCCACGACATTTCCGAAACGTGGATGAGACCCTCGATGCCCGGCTCCAGCTCGACGAACGCGCCGTAGTCGGTGATGTTGGTGACGGTGCCCTTGATCTTCTTGCCGATCGGGAACTTGGTGCCGATCTCGGACCACGGATCGCTCTCGAGCTGCTTCATGCCGAGCGAGATGCGGTGGGTTTCCTGGTTGATGCGGATGATCTGCACCTTGACCGTCTGACCGATGTTGAGGATTTCGGTCGGATGGTTGACGCGGCGCCATGCCATGTCGGTGACATGCAGCAGGCCGTCGATGCCGCCGAGGTCGACGAACGCACCGTAATCGGTGATGTTCTTGACGACGCCTTCGACAACCTGGCCTTCTTCGAGGTTCTGCACGATTTCCGAACGCTGTTCGGCGCGGCTCTCCTCAAGCACGGTACGGCGCGACACCACGATGTTGCCGCGGCGGCGATCCATCTTGAGGATCTCGAAGGGCTGCGGGTTGTGCATCAGCGGGGAGACATCGCGGATCGGGCGGATATCGACCTGGCTGCGCGGCAGGAAGGCCACGGCGCCGTCGAGGTCGACCGTGAAGCCGCCCTTGACCTGGTTGAAGATGACGCCTTCGACGCGCTCACCCTTGGTGAACTTCTCTTCGAGACGGACCCAGCTCTCTTCGCGGCGGGCCTTCTCACGGCTGAGCATCGCTTCGCCAAGCGCGTTTTCGATGCGCTCGACATAGACTTCGACCGTGTCGCCGACCTTCAGCGTCGTGTCCTTGCCCTTGACGCCGAATTCCTTCAGCGGCACGCGGCCTTCGACCTTGAGGCCGACGTCGATGATGGCCATGTCTTTTTCAATGGCGGTGATGATGCCCTTGACGACCTGGCCTTCGCCGGAATGGCCGGCGGTAAAAGATTCTTCGAGCAGGCTCGCGAAATCATCGCGAGTGGGATTTGCAGCTGACATTGTTTCTCCTGGAGTGCCCCGCATCTCAAGCGGGACGGGCGCCGTGGGTTAGCGTTGCGTTGGCCTGCCGGCGTTCCGGGCTACAAAAGCCCTGGGCCGCTCTTAAGCGGCAATTTCCGGCGCATGAAGAATGCTGGCAGGCTGGTTCGTGCCCGATATGGGTATTTTCTTCGCCTCCGACAACGGAAACACGAGGGAAAACCCGGATCAGGCCTTGTCTCTCTTGGCCAGGACGTCGTCGATAACAGCCATGGCTGCGAGAAACGCGGCTTCTATAGCCATTTCGCTGGTATCAAGCAAGTGCGCGTCGGTCGCCGGCTTCAAAGGGGAGTCGGCACGGCCCATGTCGCGCTCGTCGCGGCGCACGATATCGGCGAGGATCTCGGCGAAATCAGCGGTGCCGCCGATGCTTTCGATCTCCGCCAGCCGGCGCCGCGCGCGCACCTCGGTGCTCGCCGTCACATAGAGTTTTATGTCGGCGTCAGGGCAGACGACGGTGCCGATATCGCGCCCGTCGAGCACCGCACCCGGCGGCGTCTTGGCAAAATCGCGCTGCTTTTCAACGAGGATGCGCCGCACGGTCGGATACACGGCGACCTTCGAGGCTGCCTCGCCGACCGCATGCGCTGACAGCACCGCCCGGTCGAGCTTTGCCATGTCAACCTGGCGGGCCGCGGTCTCGGCCGCCGAGACATTGTCGAGCGGCAGTGCGTGCTGGATCAGCGCATAGGCGACGGCGCGATAGGTGAGGCCGGTGTCGAGCAGGTTCAGCCGGTAATGGTCGGCGAGCCGCCGGGCAAGGGTGCCCTTGCCCGCGCCGGCGGGTCCGTCGATGGCGATGGTGAAGACGTGTGTCATTTGCAGGCCACAGGCCCCCGCGCCGTCGCTTCGCTCCAGGATGACGAAGCGAGAGATGGTAGGCGCCAATTTCCCAGGGTTGCGATTGCCACGACTAGCACCCGATCTCCGCGCCCAGCCCCGTCATCAGGCCCATGAACTCGGGAAAACTCGTCGCTATCATGGCCTGGTCGTCGATGGTAACAGGCTTTTCCGTGGCCAGCCCCATGACCAGAAAGCTCATGGCGATGCGGTGGTCGAGATGGGTCTGCACGGTCGTGTCCTGGCCGTTGGGATGGCCGCCGAGGCCCTTGCCGCCCGGTCTGCCGCGCACGGCAAGCGAAGCCTCGCCCTCGGTGCAGTCGACGCCGTTGAGATTCAGTCCGTTGGCGACGGCCGACAGCCGGTCGGATTCTTTCACCCGCAGCTCCTCCAGCCCCTGCATCAGCGTTTCGCCCTCGGCGAAGCTGGCGGCGACGGCGAGCACGGGGTACTCGTCGATCATCGACGGCGCCCGCTCGGGCGGCACGGTGACGCCCTTGAGTTCTGAGTAGCGCACGCGCAGGTCGGCGACATCCTCGCCGCCGGCATAGCGCGGGTTGAGGATGTCGATCTTGCCGCCCATCTCCTGCAGCGTCAAAAGCAGGCCGGTGCGGGTCGGGTTCATCAGCACGTTTTCGATGACAATGTCCGAACCCGGCACGATCAGTGCCGCCACCAGCGGGAAGCCGGCCGAGGACGGGTCGCCCGGTACCGCGATCGTCTGGCCGATCAGCTTGCCCTGGCCTTCGATGAAGATGTGGCGCACGCCGCGCTCGTCAGTCTCGACCGACAGATTGGCGCCGAAGCCTTTCAACATCTTTTCGGTATGGTCGCGCGTCATGACAGGTTCGATCACGGTGGTGATGCCCGGCGTGTTCAGCCCGGCGAGCAGCACCGCCGACTTCACCTGCGCCGAGGCCATCGGCACACGATAGGTGATCGGGGCGGCGTGCTTTGGTCCACGCAGCGTGATCGGCATGCGGTCGCCCGGCGTCGTCTTCAGCACCTGCACGCCCATCTGGCGCAAGGGTTCCAGCACGCGGCCCATCGGTCGGCCCGACAGCGAGGCGTCGCCGATGAAGGTGGTTTGCATGTCATAGGTGCCGACCAGGCCCATGGTCAGCCGCGAGCCGGTGCCGGCATTGCCGAAATCGAGCGGACCTTCCGGCTGCAGCAGCGCGCCATTGCCGGTGCCGCGGATCACCCATTCCGCACCGCGTTTTTCTATATGCGCACCCATCGCCTTCATGGCGGCACCCGTGCGCATCACGTCCTCGCCTTCGAGCAGGCCGGTGATGCGGGTCTCGCCGGAGGCGAGGCCGCCGAACATGAAGGAGCGGTGCGAGATCGACTTGTCGCCCGGCACGCGAGCGGTGCCGGATAGGGCCTGGGATCTGCGGGCGGTGGCCGGCTTGGGGGCGGCGGCGTGAGACATGGAATTTCCCTAGACGGAATGCCGGCGGGCCGGCGCTTTTCATTTGTTGCGGCGGTCTCGTATCACGGCGGGCCGAAATGGTCATCCCCATGGTCGTCACTTGACGCGAGGCCTTCCAATGCATGGTTTTGTGACGCCGGCTTTTCGCTTTGACAGCGCTGCAAACTGTGGTTAAGGGGACCACTCTTTTATTGACGAGGCTTGCCGTGGCAAAAACCGAACTTGGCACAAAACGTATCGACCCGGAGACGGGCCGAAAATTCTACGACCTGAACAAGGACCCGATCGTCTCGCCCTACACCGGCAAGACCTATCCGCGTTCCTATTTCGAGGAAGGCAAGATTGCCGCCCTCGAGGAGGAAGAGGAAGTGGCCGAGAAGGAAGTGGACGCCGAGGACGAAGAGGGCGTTGAGGTCGTCTCGCTCGAAGAGGCGGACGAGGACGTCAAGGCCGACGATCTTCCCGATCTCGGCGATGACGAGGACGATGTCGACCTCGGCGACGACGAGGATGACACTTTCCTTGCCGAGGAAGAGGAAGAAGATGACGACGTCGCCGACATGATCGGCGTTGGCGACGATGACGACGAGGTCTGATCGGCCTTGAAAGCGGGCGTTTGCAGGCTTTCGTGGCCCGTGAAGAAAAAGCGGCTCTCGAAGGCTTGATATCTGAGAAAGGCGGGGTTAGAAGCCGCCTGCACTAACGGCACGGTCTCTAACCCGCGCCGGATCTCTTCGCCGGAAACGGCGCCGGCTGACTGCCGGAAGTGGGGCCATAGCTCAGTTGGGAGAGCGCTTGAATGGCATTCAAGAGGTCGTCGGTTCGATCCCGATTGGCTCCACCAAACAGTCTTCCGCATCGCGGCACGTCTGTGGACGCCCGATAATACTGCGACATTTCCGTCGGTTAGCGCGCTTGTTTTCAAATTGCGTGGACGTGAGACGGTCGTTTCCGCTTCATTCCCGCGATTTTAGGAGGGCCGTCTCTGTGGCCCGCTTTCCGCGTCCACTTAAATTCCAAGATGATGGTTGGTGCATCGCGCTGATGCTTGGCCGATGCAGGGAAACCGAGCGCCCGAGGCGACGACTACTCGCCGACGGAAACACCAGGGGCCAGTGATTTATGTTGTGTGTGAGCGTGAGTGCCCGCGAACTCGAACGACAAGTGCTCGGGTAAAACGAGAGATGGAACTTCTGGATGCTAGTGGCTCAGAGCCGATTTCTGCTCTGACCATGCAAGCGGCAGATCGATCGAGCGTGCCAATCGTTGCGCCGATAAATCGATTGGCTGACTGCCTGTGAGAATCGCCTCGACAATCGTTGGCGACAGGAACGCCAGCGGCAGGATGCGGCTGATGTCGGCACGATGCACACCGCATTGTCTGGCGACCTCCGCGATGCTTCGATCCGCACCGTCGGTCAGCTTGCCCAGATAAAAATGCGCTTTCGCGATGAGGTCGACCAGGTTCGAATCTGGTGTTCGAACCTGCACATGATTGTCGATTACCAAGCGGGTCTCGACGCCGCGGCGCTTGATGGAGATTGGGAGATCGATCTCGAATAGCGATTGGCGACCATCTGCACCTTCGCTGCTCAATCCAATGTTGCTGATTGGCGGCGAACCGCCGAGCAGCATTGCGACGAGGGCCCGGCGGTCGATCTTGAAGCTAACCTTCATCGCGCCAACTTCGATTTTGCGGATAATCGCTTGAGGAGTTTGTTCTGCTGGACCGGATCTACCAGATGACTGGCCGGATCGACGCACTGAAGAAGAAGATCGATGCTCTATCGAGGGAAGCTGAGGGATCTCGGCGCTTGCAAACCATGCCCGGCGTTGGCCCCATCGCCGCACTGGCGATCGAAACCTTCGCGCCGCCGATGGAGACGTTCAGAAGCGGCCGTGACTTCGCCGCCTGGCTCGGGCTCGTTCCGTTGCAGAAATCGACCGGCGGCAAGCAACGACTAGGAAAAACCTCGAAGATGGGCCAATGCGATATTCGACGCCTGCTCATCATTGGAGCGATGGCTGTGGTTCGATGGGCGTCCCGGAAGGGCGCGCCCGAGAGCTCCTGGCTCGCGCGCATGATGGCGAAGAAGCCGCGCATGCTCGTGGCCATTGCGCTGGCCAACAAGATGGCGCGTGGCATTTGGGCCATGCTGACGAAGGAAGAGGATTACCGGAATCCGGCAACGGTGCCTGCATGAGCATTCAGCAGGACACCTGAAGCCGGTCCGTCGGAGATGTGAGGAAGGCCTGAACCGCATGGGCAAATGATCGATCAGATCGGGATTAGGAAACCAGAATGACGCACCGAGCCTCGCGCTCGCTTTCTAGATTTGGACCTGATCCGCGCATCACCATACCGGCCTGCGGCATGTCATGGCCGCAATTCAAGGCCTGACACAAGACCGCACTCGATCACGTTCAAAGGTTCAAAATCTTCCTTGCAAAACGGCTGGCATCCACACAAGAGTCATATATCTGGCCCGCTGCACTGCCCATTCATCGTTCTGTTCGAGCAGGATTGCGCCGACGAGGCGCACGATCGCATCGTCGTTCGGGAAGATTCCGACGACCTCGGTGCGCCGCTTGATCTCGCCGTTGAGACGCTCGATCGGATTCGTCGAGTGGAGCTTGGCGCGATGTTCCTTCGGGAAGGTCATGTAGGCCAGCACGTCGGGCTCGGCGTCGTCCATGATTGTCCAAAGCACGGTCGAGAATGTTCTTCGATTGTGACGCGACCCGCTGCTCTATGGCTGCCGGCTAGAACCATGAAGTGCGCCAGGAAGGGATCGGCCATGCTCACCTGCGAGGGATAAGCGGCTTTTGGTATCTGTTTCATGGTCGCCTACGACGAACTGCCGAGTTCAGCGATTGGAACGAAGATGAATTACCAGCGTTCTAAGCGGCGGTGCCAAGAACCAATCGCCATGGGAGGGGTCGGCGTTGCAGTTAGGCGGGGGTAGCGACAAGCTCGCAGAGCGTCTAGACGAACTCAGCGCACTTTACGTGCTGACGGATCGACTGTACCGGGCAAAGTCGAGCCACGAAGCTTCTGAAGCCGGTTTGGATGCCATTCGTGACGGCCTAGGGTGCCGTCGCGCTTCCATGTTGCTCTTCGATGAAGCCGGAGTGATGCGCTTCGTAGCCTGGCGGGGCTTATCCGAAAGTTACAGAAAGGCCCTTGAAGGGCACTCGCCTTGGGCCGTGGGCGGACGCAACGCCGATGCCATCTTTGTTTCGGACATCGCTGAAACGGATGAACCTGCCGCCGTCAAAGAGATGATTGCCCGCGAAGGCATCGTTGGTTTGGCGTTCATTCCATTGACAGTGCAAGGCGAAGTGGTGGGGAAATTCATGACCTACTATGAACGCAGGCATGCGTTTGCCAGCCACGAGATCGATCTCGCTACGACAATTGCCAGACAGATTGGCTTTTATCTTGAGCGGACGCGGGCAGAACAGGCCCGAAAAATTGCCGAAGAAGAGTTGCGAGGATCCGAGCAACAGTTTCGCCTTATGTCGGAACACGCTCCGGTGATGATCTGGACATGCGACGCTTTGGGCAAGTGCACAAATCTGAACATGATGCTTCGGGAGTTCTGGGGCGTCGAGACCGAGGATGTCCCGACGTTCAATTGGCACCCAACCATTCATCCAGATGATGCTGCCGAAATTGGGGCCCGGATGATGCAAGCTTTGTCTACGCAGACAGCCGCCTCGGTCCAGGGTCGCTACAGAAATCGCAAGGGGGAGTACCGCGTTCTGCTCACAACTGCTCGTCCCCACTTCTCCGCAAGTGGCATATTCCGCGGGTTGATCGGGGTAAATGTCGACGTCACGGAACGTGACCAGGCAGACATGGCGATGCGCCACAGTGAGGAACGGTTTCGATCAGCCGTAGAGGCGGCCCCAAGCGGCATGGTGATGACAGACGAGGACGGGCGCATCGTTCTCGTCAATCTTCATGCCGAAACTCTGTTTGGCTATGGGCGAGAGGAGATGGTGGGGCAAGGCATCGAGATGCTGGTCCCCGACCGCTCTCGTAGCTCCCACCCGGTTTTTCGCCAAGGGTATGGGAGTTTCCCGCAGGCACGCCCAATGGGTGCGGGCAGGGATCTCTATGCGCGACGGAAAGATGGAAAAGAGGTGCCGGTTGAGATTGGACTCAGCCCAATTCAGACGAGCGAAGGAATGATGGCGCTCGCCTCTGTGGTGGATATCAGCGAACGACGGCGGTCGGAGGCACAAAGAGAACTGCTGATGGCCGAGCTCAACCATCGTGTGAAGAACACTCTGGCGGTAGTCCAGGGTATTGCTCATCAGACGTTCAGAGGAACGCAGGCCACTGATGCTCATGCCGCGTTCGAAGGCCGTCTCATGGCCCTTTCGGCAGCGCACAACATCCTCACGCAGACCAGTTGGGAGCATGCATCATTGGACCAAATTGTTTGCGACAGCCTTCAGATTCGAGGTGCGTTCTCGAACCGGGTTTCGACAACTGGGCCTGCAATTCTGTTGCAGCCCAACCAGGCTCTTTCCCTAGCGCTCGCCTTCCATGAATTGCTGACCAACGCAGTGAAGTACGGCGCTCTTTCAAACGATGCCGGCACAATTTCCGTCGAGTGGTTTCGCACCGACGAACCCAAGCCAAGGCTCAAGCTGGTCTGGAGCGAACTCGGTGGGCCCACAGTTTCGTCTCCGACCCGGCGAGGCTTTGGCTCCCGCCTTATCGAGCGGGGCTTGGCGGCAGATCTCGAGGCCGAGGTCGCGATGGAGTTCCAACCTCAGGGCCTCGTCTGCAGGATCGATGCCCCCCTGCCAGAAGGAATACTCCCCCAATGACAACACTGTCCGGCAAGCGCGTTCTAATCGTCGAAGACGAATCCCTGATTGCCATGCTGGCCGAGGATTTTCTGATCGAGCTTGGGGCCACTGTTATCGGCCCTGCCACCTCCATCGACGATGCAATTGCGTTGATAGCAACTCAAGAAATCGACGCGGCTGTCTTGGACCTAAATATACGTGGGGAGCGGAGCGACCGCGTTGCTGACGCCCTACGGCTGCGGGACATTCCGATTGTGTGTGCCACCGGATACGGACAGGGCGCGGCAGACTTCGCGAGAGGATCCGCCATTATAGCCAAACCGTATTCTAAGGAGAAGTTGGACCATTCGTTGCGGTTCGCTCTCGGATGAGCCAGGCGGGGCTGGACTGTGCCGGGTAAGCGAGCGCGATGTTCTCGCGCAACCTTCGCTAAGATCAAACATCTAGTCTGCCGTCCCGAAGGTTGAAAATCCTGTCAAAGCGATCGAAGATCTTCTCATCGTGGGTGACGGCGATGATTGCGGCGTCGCGTTCGACGGCCACTTTGCGCAAAAGATCCATGACGATGCCGGCCCTCTTCGAATCGAGCGCCGCTGTCGGCTCATCAGCCAAAATGATGCGCGGTTTATTGGCGAGGGCCCGAGCGATCGCCACACGCTGCGCTTCGCCACCCGAGAGTTGTGCCGGCATCGAACCCCGACGGTTCCCTACTTCGAGATAGTCGAGCAGCTCCAGTGCCCGCAACCTAGCCTCACGCGGGTCGACCCCGGCCATTTGCAGAACCAGGGCCACGTTGTCGGTCGCGTCGAGAAAGGGCATCAGATTGTGGAACTGGAAGATGAATCCGATCTTGTCGAGCCGCAGACGTCTCAGGTTTGGCCGAACCCATCGGCCATCCCTTAGCACCACTTCGCCGTCTAGTTCCATGGACCCCGAGGACGGATCGAGGATGCAGCCGATGATGTTGAGCAGGGTTGTCTTGCCGGATCCCGAGGGTCCCAGCAGGGCAATGACTTCGCCTGCCTGGACGTCGAGTGATACATCGCGCAACGCATCGACGCGTGTTTCCCCCTCGCCAAAATGCTTCGACAGGTTCCTTAACCGGACAAGTGGGGGCTGGTTTGCTTTCTCGTCCGGCACGCTAACCTCCGAGCGCCGTGGCGGGATCTATCCTGAGGGCCGCGCGAACGCCGAGTGCGCTGGCCAGCAGACAGACAACGACGACGACCACGCCGAGTGCCAGGACGTTGTCAGGCTCGAGGACCACCCGACGTGGGAAATAGTCCTTGATGCTGGCGATGAGCGTGGCGCCGATTGCAAACCCGATCAAACCGAGGGCCAGCGCCTGCTGCACGATCATGCCGATGATGGTTCGGTCTGGTGCCCCGATGAGCTTCAGGGTTGCGATCTGCTTAAGCTTCTCCATCGTCATCGTGTAGATGATGAGCGCTATGACGACTGCGGAGACTGCGAGCAGAAGCGATGTGAAAAGACCGATCTGCCGACGCGCCCGGTCGACTAGCGAGCGCGTAAGGATCAGTTCCTGTGCCTCCTGCGTCACCGCCGCCAGATGCTTCCACCGCCGTACAGTCTCGGCCACGGCATCTGGCGAAGCGTTGGGATGGAGGCGGGCGATGACGGCGTTGACCGTATCGCGGCCCGTGCCCCCAGTGCCGCGCGCCAGTTGGACGCGAGCTGCGGGCGGGGCAAGGTCGAACTGGAGTTTTTGCGCGTCCTGCAGGGCTATGTAGACTACCGGATCGCCGCCGGAACTGACTTGCTGGCGGGTCGATCCGACGACGGTGAAGGTGTCACGTCCGAGGCGAACTCGATCCCTTGGTACAAGCCCTGAAGAGCGGTCGGCGACCATCTCGAAATGACTGCGGGCGATCGTGTGTCCTTCCTCGATCTCGGGTGGACCGCCCGGACGCGTCGGCTCATAGCCGATAACATAGAGCCTGAGCTTTCGGTCCTGGTATTCTGCCTCGACGGTCTGGTAGGTGATGCTGCCGGCGGCGACCACGCCGGCGATCCGGGCGATCGCCTCGCGTGTGTCGGCTGGTATACGGGAGGCCTCGGCGAACGGACCGCGTGTGTTGGCTTCGACAACCCAAAGATCGACAGCTGGCGCGCGCGCGATGGTGAGCGCCTCGACGACAAGGCCCCTATATATGCCAATCATTGCGAGGACCACGCCGAGAAGGAGGCCGAGCCCGACGCAGGTAAGCAGGAACCGGCCAAGACCGTGCCGGATATCGCGATAAGCGAGGTTCAATTTCCAACTGCCTCCGCCACGCGTGCAGAACGACCTTCCCGAAAGCCACTTGCGATCCGCGCGACGACGCTGGCGCCTTGGGGAAGTCCCGCGACGATCTCCAGTCTTGCATCTTCAGTCCGATGGCCGAAGCTGACGACGCGGGATCGCAGACGCCCAGATTCGACCGTCCAGACAGTGCCCTGCCGGCCGTCGAAACCTTGCACGGCCGCCTCGGGTACGAGCAGTGCCGTGTCGATCTTCGCAACCGTAATCCAGAACTCGACCTGCTCCCCGAGATAGACCCGCGGCGGCGGGTTATCCCCCTTGATGAAGACGCGCCGTTCCTCGGTAACCCTGTCGCTTTCAAGTCCGATTCGGACCACGCGTCCCGTGAACGCGTTCTGTGGACGCGAGCGCAGCCGCGCGTCCACGCGCTGACCTTCCTCGATGAAGCCTGCTCGCGCTTCGTCGACATGGGCAAGGCCCCAGTAGGTGTCGGCAGCTATCAACGTGAAGATCGGATCGCCGGCTTTAACCACGGTACCAATCTCCTTGTGGCGGCTAACGACTATGGCGTCGAAGGGCGCAGTCAGCCTGCGGTGACGCAGCATGGTTTCCTCGAACCGCAGTTGGGCGCCCGCATCGGCAAGTTGCGCTTGCGCGACGTCGACTTCGCTCGAAGCTACGGCGACGTCGGCTTCAGCGACGGCCTCATCCTTAAGCGCCTCCTCTGCGGACTGCCGAGACACCACGCTCTGCCCAGCAAGCGCCTGTCTGCGTGCATTTGCGTCCTTCTTCTGCGCCAGGATGGCTCGCGTCTTTCCCAAGTTGGCATTCGCCTTCTCGACGGTAGCATCGGCGACGAGCAAGGCAGCATTGGCCTTCTCCAACTTTGCCTGTTGCTCGCCCAGCGTCAGGCTTGCAAGCAGGTCGCCCTGTTTGACGCGATCACCCTCGTCGGCCTTCAGCTCCACCAGGGTCGCGCCGACCTCGAAGCCGATATCGGAACGGATCCGGGCCTCGACAGTGCCAAGCCCGAAGACACGGACGGGGACATCGTGTTCCTCCGCCACAACCTCAACGGCGACCGGGCGGTTGTTATAGAAGGCATACGCTCCAAAGCCGGCCAAAATAACTATGGCCGCGACCAGCGGGTACAGGATCGCGGGCCTGCGCAACAAGGTTGCCGCCGATGTTCGATTTCCTTGCATGTTGCAGCCTCAGGCAGGTCTCAACAGGACAATCGTCCGATAACGGCTCCGCTCACTCGTTCGCGACGTGATTGCCAAAAAGCCCGAGCGGAGGGCGTCTGAGAAAACCACGTAACCGGTCAGCCAACGATTCGAACGTTGCCTTTATATCCGTCAGGCGAGGCTACCTCTTTGATCTGCGACAAATCACGACCGCGTTTCAGCGGGACCGCATCACCCGCATTGCGGCAATTGGGCCAGACGCGCATCCTAGCCATCAAGGTCAAGATGCATCCTCCTGGCCCGTAGAATGCATGGATTGACATGAACAGTTCACCGCGACTGTCGGCACCGGGTTCGAGCGCGCTTCGATACGACACCTAGTCGGGCGCTTTGGGAAACCGGAGGAGATTCCCTGGTCTCAGCTCACCCGGCAAGCATAAGCTTCAGATAGCGGCCGATGAGGATCGTCGTGGGATAAAGGACGTCCTCCTCGGTTCGGGCATGCAGCATCAGCTTGTCGGCGAACCGAACCACATCTGGGTGTCCTTCGGCGCTCGCGGCATCTTTCAACTTAGCCAGTTCGGCGACAATGCTCTCATGTTCGACGAGCATGGTGCCGAGTTCGGCCTCCAGCCGGTCAGTCATCTGGAGCACTTCCGCCATATCCGGTTGAACCGTGCCGCGCGCTAGCCTTTTCAGGATGCCCAACGGCGGAAGCGCGTATTGCTCTTCCTTGACAAAATGGTCGTGCAGAACTCGGGCGACGGCATTTGCCGCCTCGCCCGTGCGGCCGCCCGCCTTGGTCGCCTCGACCAGCTCCGCATGCAGTTCATCGTGCTCGATCTTCAGCGTCCTGGGGATTTCCGGCAGCATTTCACTGTCCTCCTTTGGCAAGGGCGGACGCGCCCGCAAGCGCGCCCCTTTTTCTGATTGTATTCATTCCCTGTGTTCGTTTCCCAGAGCACCGGCTGCCGCCTGACGCATACCTTCGACGAATGTCACAAACCCCAGCTCGGCGCTGACGCGCTCGCGCGCGGCGGCCACCTCGGCAGGAGTTTTCGGTTCCAGTGCCGAGCTCCTCGTATGCAAAACGTGCTCGAACCGGGCATTCAGGCCATGCTGTAGCTCGTCGACCAGAATGCTCCTCACGTTACCCATGTCGCCACTCGCAATCGCCTTCTCGGCCACGGGAATCGCGGGACCAAAATCCATTCCCGCGGGCTTCAGGCCGGTGTAAGCGGCGCCTTCTCCTGCGCGGTGCAAACGGACCGCCGTTTCCATGAATGTCCTGTCGGCAAACCCTTTCGCCTCTGATCCGAGCCCTCGGACCTTTAGCGCCTGTCCGAAGTGCGCTTCGATCTCTGCCTCGGCCGTCGCTGGCGCATAGGGCAGAATGAGCCCGACATTGCCGGTGTCGAGCGCCTTGAGGGCTGCCTGCGCCACCGGCCCATCGATGGAATCGCAATGGGCAAATGCACTCTGTGTCCCGAACAGCAATCCAGCCGCGAGGGTGGTGGCTGCAAGCAGTTTGATCCTGATCATAGTCTAGTCTCCTTATTCAGTTCACGATTTCCGCGAATATATGGTCTGAACCCGGTCGCGTTCAGCGACGTAAGTCGCACAGGATGGATTTTTCGAACGTCACCGAGCAGGAGTGAGTTTCAGATGGCAGGAATGCAGGATCTGAGTGCAGCCATCGAGCGGGCGCCCATCTTTCTCGGTCTGGACAAGCACGTTCTGGCCCGGATCGCCCGGATCATGCGTCCACAGCGCAACGGGGCTGGCAGGCAGGTTCTTGTTGAAGGAGAGCCGTGCACGGGCCTATTCTTGGTAGTCGAGGGGCAAATCCGGCTAATCAAAAGCACTGCGGAGGGCCGCGATCAGGTGCTTGGGATCCTTGGTCCCGGAGCCACCTTTAATGAGATTGCGGTTTTTGACGGCGGTCCGAATCCTTTCGGTGCCGTCTCCGTAGGCGCTGCTTTTCTCGGCTTCCTGCCAAAGAGCGACATGATACGGCTCCTTGACCAACATCCCGAGGTCGCGCGGGCGGCACTGAAGATTCTATCCTCCCGCCAGAGATCCCTTGGATCAATGGTCGAGGATCTCGCGCTACGCGACGTTACCGTCCGAGTCGCCCGTTTGCTGCTGGGATGCGTAGGCCATCATGGGCATATTATCGAAAGTGCCGAGACCGCATGCGAGCACATAACGCATCAGGAGATCGCTTCGATGGTAGGCTCTGTGCGGGAGGTCGCGCAGCGCGCGCTCAAGCAACTGGAGCGAGACGGCGCCATCTCGCTCCAGCGTAGCCGTGTCTGTGTCCGCGACGTCTCGAAGTTGAAGGCTTGGGCCGGAGGCGCTGGGAATGCCGGTGTCGAATGAGGATCTTCGTCGAACTTCCCTGGCTGCAATCAACTGCGGACGCGCATGCGAAAGGGAGCCGTCGCCGCGACCCGGTGCAAACCCGCCCCGCGCACTCAAGCATCGCCAGGCGGGCACCGCTACGCGCAACGCCATCTGATCGAACGATATTTCTCAAAACTCAAGCAGTTCCGGTGCGCGACGACCCGCTTCGAGAAAACAGCCAAACATTACCCTACTATCGTCACGCTCGCCGCAACAATCCTATGGCTCAGATAAGTGTCTACCCTTCCTAGGGTTTGTCCTCCTCATCGAGCAAGATGCGCTCCGCCGCGCCGTCGAGATCTTCGTATTGGCCTGCTCGGAGCGACCACATGAAAGCCGCGAGACCGACCAGCCCGAGCAGGATAGCGACGGGGACGAGGACAACAAGATAGTTCATCGACCGGCGACCGCTGCCGCCCGCGTCAAAACCGGCGCGTGAGGGTTGTCGTTAGATCGAGAAATCGAAGCCTGATGAAGCCGCATGGCGTTCGCCACGACGAGCACTGACGAGAGGGACATCGCAACTGCCGCCAGGAGCGGCGTAACCAAGCCACTGACGGCGAATGGCACGGCAAGCGCATTGTAGGCGACCGCGAGCACAAAGTTCTCGCGCACCAAGCTTCTTGCCTTCCGGGCGATGTCGAGCGCCGTCGCAACAGCCGAAAGGTTCTCGTGCAGGAACACGAAGTCGGCGGCGCTACGGCCGATGTCTGCGGCGGCGGCGGGCGCCATCGAAACATGAGCGGCCGCCAACGCCGGGACATCGTTAAGCCCGTCACCGACCATGAGCACCTTACGGCCCGCTGCGGCGAATTCTCGGATACGGGCAAGTTTTTCCGACGGCAGCAGTTCGCCTGCCGATTGGCTGACGTCGAGTTCCGCTGCCAGCCTCTCGACTGTTTCGGCGCGGTCACCTGAGTGTATCTCGACTGGAAGATCCAGCCGGTGCAGATGCCGCACAACCTCCTTGGCGCCTGGGCGAACGCGGTCTTCTATCTCGAACGTTGCGAGCATGGAGCCGTCGCTGGTCAGCACGACGACAGACCTGCCTTCCGCAACCGTATATTCCAAGCGTCCGTCGGCGAGTGCCCAGGCGGGCCGGCCGAGGCGAAAGAGCCTGCCTTCCATACGGCCCTCGATCCCCAAACCAGCTGTCTCGCGAACTTCCTCGAAGAGAGCCGCGCTCCCTGCCGTTCCGGCAGCGGCGATCGCACGGGCGGCAGGATGCCTCGACCCGGCCGCAAGGGCGGCCGCGATTGACAGTGCCGCTTGCGGGATCGTGCCGGAATTAACGACGCGCGGCCTGCCCAGAGTAAGCACGCCGGTCTTGTCGAACAGGACGGTGTCGATCTCGGCTAGACGCTCCAGCCCCGAACCGTCCTTGACCATGACACCTAGCTCGAACAGCCGCCGCGCCGCCATCACCTGGACGATCGGCACCGCGAGGCCGAGCGCGCATGGACAGGTGATGATGAGAACCGAGATCGCCACCGTAACGGACATGTGCCAGTCGCCGGTCGAAAAGAGCCAGCCGGCGAACGAAAGCGCGGCGATCGTGTGCACGACCGGCGAATAGAGCGCGGCGGCGCGATCGGCCAGCCGCCGATAGCGCGCCCGGCCGCCTTCGGCGACCTCCATCAGCCGGACCATTTCAGCAAGAAAAGAATTCTCAGTGCGCGCTGTGGTTCTGACGGTGAGTGGACCGGTAAGATTCATGACGCCTGCCTGAACTTCGCTCCCCGGCGTTGCCGGGCTCGACACGCTTTCGCCAGAAACCAGCGACCGGTCGAGGTCGGAGCATCCCGTTTCCACCACGCCGTCGAGCGGAATACGGTCGCCCGGGGCGACGAACAGAAGGGCGCCTGGCTCGATTTCGGCCAACGGCATGTAACGGCGCGTTCCGTCCGTCTCGATCAGCGTCGCGCCGGCAGGGACGAGACGCGCGAGCCCGGCGACGGCAGACCGCGCTCTTTCCCGCATCAGATGGTCAAGCGTGCGACCGATCAGCAGGAAAAACAACAGGGTTGTGGCGGCGTCGAAATAAGCGTGCTTGGCGCCCTGCACGGTGTCGTAGAGGCTGAGGCCAAAAGCCAGCGTCACGCCGATCGAGATGGGGACGTCCATGTTGGTGCGACCATGGCGCAAAGCTCTCCAGGCCGAAGCATAGAAAATGTTGCCACTGTAAAGGATGGCGGGCAGCGCCAGCATGGCGGAAATTATGTGGAACGCCTGCCGGGTCCCCTCGTCGGCGCCAAGCCAGACGGATACGGAAAGCAGCATGATGTTCATGGCGCAGAAGCCGGAGAGCGCCAGAGCTTTGAGAAGACGCGACAACTGGCGATCGGTCCTGTCGGCCTCGAAGGAATGAAGATGCGCCGGATAACCGATCCTCTCCAACGCGCCCGACATGTCGGGCGCGACATCCGCAACCGCCCGCCAGCGGACCACAACCCGCCTGGTGGACAGGTTGACGCGCGCGCTGGTCACGCCCTCCAGGGCGGAAAGCGTCTTCTCCACGGCAGTGATGCAGGCGCCACAATGGATGCCAGGAACAGAAAGATCGGTCTGGCGGATACCGTCGCCGAGATCGCGGCTCGACAGGAGAATTTCCTCGGGCGCGATCGGTGGCGGCGGTTCGAATTCGAGCCTGGCCTCGGCGGGCGAGCAGCAGGACATTACTGTCGCCTTGTCAACGCATTGCCTTGTACGCGTGCCAAGTGGCATGGCCGAGTAACGGGAAGATGACGATCAGAGCGAGGAAGCCGGTCCCCACGCTCAGCCCGAACAGCACCAGCACCACCAGGCCCCAAACGAGCATCGGCAGGATGTTGTTCCACACCATCGCCATGCTGGTTGCCATGGCGGTCAGTGCGTCGATTGGCCGGTCAAGCAGCATCGGGATGGAAAAGACGCTGATGGCGAAGCCGAAGGCGGCAAACAGGCCGCCGATCGCGCCGCCGACCACCAGCATGGCAACCCCCGTTGGCGTGGTGACGATCAACTGCGTTATATGGTCGAGGCCTGGAAACGGCCGCAAGCCGAAGAAAAGCGCATATATCAGCACGGCGGCCCGCATCCACAAGAGCATGAGCAGGCAAAGCAGCAACCCGGTGAAAAAGATCTGGGCGCCGGCCCGCCGCCATCCATGCAGCATCGATCCAAGGCTCGGTGTTCCGCCGGCCTCGAGAACGCGACTCTTCTCGTACAGCCCAACCGCCGCTACCGGCCCGACGATCATAAACCCGGCGAGCGCCGGGAACAGGATATAGTCCCATCCGAAAGCGAACAGCGTCCAGACAAATACCGCCGAGACGGCAAAGACGACAAAGCCGTAGGCGAGGCTCGGGCCCGGTCGCATCCAAAGATCGCTCCAGCCGGCCGCCAGCCATGACAGGCAGGCGCCTGCTGGCAGGTTGCGCTGGCGGGCCGGATTGCGCGTTTCCTCGATACCGGAAAGTTGCGTCAGCAGGCCATAGGGGCGTTCCGTGTCACTCATAATTCACTCCTGAAACCTCAGCAGTCCGACTGCGCCGCGCGATAGACCCCGCTTCCGTGCAGCGGTTCCTTCAGATGCGCCACGCAGCCGGGCTGGGAGGTCATAGCCACATAGACGAGATGAGCGTTGGCGCCACAGAAGATCGCGACGCCTGCGCCGACCAGCACCCATACGATCCAGTAAACCGGCTTTCTGCCGCCCGCTCGATCACTCATAGCAACGCCGCACTCACGGATTTTCCACGCCTAACGAATGCACGTACAGGGCGAGAATCTTAATGTCGGTGGATGATAGACGCTTGCCCCAGGTCGGCATATGTCCCTGACGTCCGCCGTGAATGGTTGCCACGATAGTCTCGATATCTCCGCCGTAGATCCAGTATTTGTCGGTCAGGTTCGGCGCACCGACATCGGCGTTTCCTTTAGCGTTCTCACCATGGCAGGCCGCGCAGGTTGTCAGGAATACCTGGCGCCCGGCATCGATAGTATCGACGTTTTCGGGTGTGGCGTCGTCCGGATTGCTCAGTGAATGGACGTAGACGGCGACATTGTTCAGTTGCACTGGATCCAGCATCTCGTCACGGCCGAAGGCGGGCATTTGCGAGACACGGCTGTCGGCATGCGCGCTGTTGACGCCCACGCTGATCGTCTGGGCAATCGTTTCCGGTCCACCGCCCCAGATCCAGTCGTGGTCGGCGAGGTCGGGATAATTGCTGCCGCCGCGTCCGTCTCGTCCGTGGCAGGCGGCACAGTTGTCGCCGAACAGGCGGTGGCCGGTCTCCTGGACGATTTTCATCAGTTTCGGATCGGCTTGGATTTCATCATAGTTCTTCTTCTCAATCGCCTCGACCCACGGCGCGCGCGCCGCGTTCGCCTCGACCAGCCTTTCGGCGACCATCTTGTGCTGGTCGGTATCGAGCAGCCCGTGCGTGTAGGTGGTGCCGAGCGGCCAGGTGGGCATCAGGAACCACCAGAGCACGGCAAAGACGTGGGTGACGATCAGGAAGATCAGCACACCCCGCGGCACGGGCGTGTCGAGCTCGGTGATGCCGTTCCATTCGTGCCCAGTGGTTTCGCGCCCGCTTACCGGATCGATCTCCTCTACCGCCATGGCCTGTCATCCTGCTCGAGAATATCCTTCTTGGCCGCGTTGAAGCGCGCGCGATTGGCGGGCCGGTAAGCGTAGATGACGACCGCCACCGCGAAGGCGATCAGATAAAACAGCCCCCAGCTCTTGGCGAGCGCGACAAGCGTATCGTGGCTCACATCCATGGTTCGCTCCTCAACCCCCGTTGCCGCCGACTTGGGGCGCGCCAGCCGCCTGCTCGCGGCTTGCCGCATCCGTCAGACGTCCGAGTACCTGCAGATATGCCACCAGCGCGTCCATCTCCGTGACTTCCGTCGTTACGCCGTCGAATGCACTCACATCGGTCGCTTCGCCATAGCGCTTGACGACGCCCGTGGCGAAATCGCTGTCCGGCGTCGCCTGTCCGTAAGCGTCGCGCGCGGCATTGGCGATCATATCATCGGTGTAGGGCACGCCCAGTTCGCGCAGCACCGCCAGATGTTGGCCCAGATCGTCCATCTCAAGGGGTGTGCGCTCCAGAAACGCATAGGCCGGCATGTTGGATTCGGGCACCACGCTGCGCGGGTTGGTCAGGTGCGCGACTTGCCAGAAGTCGGAATACTTGCCGCCAACGCGAGCGAGATCGGGGCCGGTGCGTTTCGATCCCCACAGCATCGGATGGTCGTATTTGGATTCGACCGCGAGCGAATAGGGACCGTAGCGCTCGACATCGTCGCGCAGCGTGCGGATCATCTGGCTGTGACAGGCATAGCAGCCTTCGCGCTCGTAGATGTTACGGCCGGCCAGTTCGAGCGGCGTGTAGACACGCATGTCCGGCGCGTCCTCGACCGTCTGGTGAATGGTAAAGAGTGGCGCGATCTCGACGATACCGCCGACGCTGGCCGCGGCAATGATCGCCAGCACCAAGCCGATTGCCGTTCGTTCGAGCTTGCGGTGGAACAGTTCAGGCATCGGTTCACTCCGCAGGGGCAGGCGCGACGCCGGACTGGGCCGGTCCATCGCCGACGACGGCGGCGGCCGGCGCGCCGCGCGCCGTCATCCAGATATTGTAGCAGGCCACAATCGCGCCGAGCAGGAACAGCAGGCCGCCGAAGGCGCGCGCGATATAATAGGGATACATCGCCACGAGCGTGTCGACGAAGGAATAGGTGAGCGTTCCGTCTTCAGTGTAGGTCCGCCACATCAGACCTTGGATGATGCCGGAATTCCACATCGCAAAAACGTAGATCAGGGTCCCTGCGAGCGCGAGCCAGAAATGGACCTCGACAAGCGTCGCCGAATACATGGCCGGGCGTTTCCACAGTGCGGGAACAAGCGTGTAGAGCGAGCCGAAGGTGATCAGCGCCACCCAGCCGAGTGCGCCGGCGTGGACATGACCGATCGTCCAGTCGGTGTAATGGGAGAGAGAATTGACCGGCCGGATGGCAAGGAACGAGCCTTCGAAAGTCGCCAGGCCATAGAAGACGGCGGCCACAAACATGAAGCGCAGCGTCGCGTCGTCGCGCACCTTGTGCCATGCGCCGTTAAGCGTCAGCAACGCGTTGCCGGCGGACGCCCATGAAGGCACCAGAAGCATCACCGAGAAAGTCATGCCGAGGTTCTGCACCCAATGCGGCAGGGCCGTATAATGGAGATGATGAGAGCCGACCCAGATGTAGAAGAAGGTGATGCCCCAGAAACTGAGGATCGACAGCCGGTAGGAGAAGATCGGCCGCCCTGCACGCACCGGCAGGTAGTAGTAAAGCATCCCCAGGAAGCCCGATGTGAGGAAGAAGGCGACCGCATTGTGGCCGTACCACCATTGCACCATCGCATCCTGCACGCCGGCCCAGATGGTGTAGCTCTTGGCGTGGCCC
This sequence comes from Mesorhizobium sp. Root102, assembly GCF_001425625.1. Lineage (GTDB taxonomy): Bacteria > Pseudomonadota > Alphaproteobacteria > Rhizobiales > Rhizobiaceae > Mesorhizobium. The sequence goes on from NZ_LMCP01000023.1 coordinate 252,014, forward strand.
CAAGACACCGGAATGGCGAGATTGTTGACGATGTGCAGAATCGCGACCACCAGGATGAAGGCGAGATAGTACCAGTTGGCGACGTAGATATGTGGTTCCTTGCGGCGCGCCAGCGTACGGATGTAGAGGATGAAATAGACGACCCAGACAATCACCAGCCAGAGGTCGGCATACCATTCGGCTTCGGCGTACTCCTTCGACTGGGTGACGCCGATCAGGTAGCCGCTCACCGCCAGCAGACAGAACAGGTTGAAACCGAACAGCACGAACCAGGGGCTGATCTGCCCGGCGAGACGTGCCCGTGAGGTGCGCTGCACGACATGGAAGGAGGTGGCGATCAGCGCATTGCCGCCGAAGCCGAAGATAACGCCCGTGGTGTGGGTGGGCCGCAACCGGCCAAATGTCGACCAGGCGGCATCGAAGGCGAGGTTCGGCCAGGCGAGCTGGGAGGCAACCCAGACGCCCATGAACATGCCAAACACGGCCCAGGCCATGGAAAGCGCGATGCCGACCTTGATCGGGTCGTCGTAATAGCTGGCCTGCCGGTCCTCTTGCGGTTCGGGGCCGTAGAATGCCGACAGGACCAGGTAAAGCAGGACGCCGCTGTAGACAATCACGATGACGCCGTGCACGCCGAGCGGATCGGACTTGCCAAGCGCTGCCATGGCGACGCCCACGATCACCATCAGAATCAGGATGACGGCACAATATTGTCTTTCACTCGAAGTAAGTTGCGCGACCATGCTTTTCCCTTGCAACGCTCGGTTCATGCCGCTTGACCTGCAGGATCGCCGGCCAGCTTATGTGCGTCAAGCACGACCGCAAGTTGCGATCGGTTCGCAACCAGATCCGCTAGCGTGAACTTGTCAAAAACAGATAGGTATGAGCCGAGCGCGTCCCTGATGACACCTTTCAGGCGACAAGTCGGCGATAGGACACAACGGCCCGCGTCGGCTTTCATACACTCGACGATCGGAAAGTCATCACCGAGGTTGCGCACCACTGTCCCGACATTGATCTTGTCCGGCGTCATCGCCAGACGGATGCCTCCCGAGCGGCCGCGGGCTGTCGACAGGAGTCCCATGTTCCGCAGCCTCAGGGCGATCTTGAGAAGATGATTGCGCGATATGCCGTAGCTCTCGGCGACGTCGTTCACGGTGCTCAGCCGCCGATCATGGATCGCAAGATAGATTAGCATTCTCAGTGCATAATCGGTTTGTAGCGTCATCCGCATGTCGGTTGCCTCGACGCGGGGTCGCCTCGCGGCAGGTGAACGAACATGCCGACCTTCAGTCTCTGCGCGTTGCGTTCGGCGCGGTCGATGAACACAGTCGCTACCTCAGGCTCGCAAAGTTTGAGCGCCGTCTCTCGTGCCCGAGCCATATCTCGGAGTCGTCTACGAAGACGTCCTTCAGCTTGAGGGGCGTCGGCCTTGAGTATGACCGAGCACCATAAGTCGAGCATTTTCTCCAGATGGGGCTTCCAATCGCTGACAATGTGCCGGGCCAAGATCCGGCCGAGGCGAGCTTCAGCCCGCACGTAGAAGGAGCGGACCAGCCGACTTATGGACATCCTGTCTACTTGCGGGTGCATCAGGGATTGCTCTGCAGCGGGCCGGACTCTGTCGAGAGGTTGAGCAGGCATTCGGGAATAACCATCAATTGGCATCTGAAATACCACTTTACGATCGATCAAAGACTTCCGCAAGAAACGAACGTCACGAGACACCGCTTCGGCTCACCGCAAACGAGGGCAATTATAAAAGCCACGGCGCTTGGCTGGCGTTGCCGGGAGCGCCCAAGTTGCGGCCGTGCAGACTTCATCGAGCCGTCGCGGCTACAGCGGCACGCCGACAACCGCGAGAAGGGTCAGCAGTAGCGAGCCGAGGCTAGCGACTACAACGATAACGCCGAAGATGAACGCAAGCGCTGCGATCGGATCGTAAGGTTTGCCCATCGTTTGGGTCACAGTTGCCACCATCATGAAACCGCCGCGCCTGACAAACACTGGACCCTGCACGTTGCCAAGTCGACCCCCCATCCATTTCCAGAGTAATATCTACTGACGCTGACGACCCGGTCAAAGATCAACCGAGAGCGTCGAGGCGGCGACTCCGGCGGTTCCTGGACACACCCGGACGGAGGCCTTCGCGCCCTCTGACGAGGATGTGGGAAGGCTGAAGCCGCGTCGGGCTGCCGATGGCTCAAGCGGTTGTTTGACCGTTGAACGAGCAGCGATAGTGGGCGAGCCAGGAGCGAATGCGTCCGTTGGATGGAATAATTTTCTACATCCTGGAGCCTTCAAAAAAGTTTGCGACAGAACCTCCTCAATCGCATCTCCAATCACTGGCCTAACAGCCTGCTTGTTCTACCGATGCGCTGGCGCGGGCCGATGTGACCGGACCCGCCAATCAAATGTTCCGCCTTGCTTCAACCAGTGAGGCAAAGAAGGAAGCCCCGAAGGGCAGTGCTTCGTCGTTAAAATCGAACCACGCGCTGTGAAGTATGCGGCCATTATCGTCCGGTCCATTGCCGATCCAGCCATAGCATCCGGGTCGGTCTTGGAGCATGAAGGCAAAGTCTTCGACGATCATCGTCTGCGGCGGGTTTGTCTCGATCTTGTTGAACACCGACGATCCCGCGGCCTCTGCCGATCGGGCAGCGGATTGCGAATTGATGAGCGTCGGATATTGCTGGACATAGGAAACCTTGCACTGCGCGCCGGTCGATAGCCCGATGCCTTCCACGATGCGCCGCACCGCCGGCTCGGCTGCCGCGCGCGCGTCGGGAGAGAATGCCCGCACAGTACCCCGGATGGTGACCTTGTTCGGTAAGACATTGTAGGCATCACCACCATGAATTTGCGTGGCGCTTACCACGATTGCATCCAGCGGGTCGGTATTTCGCGCGGAAATCTGCTGAAGTGCGACGAGGATGTGTCCGGCTGTCAGAATAACATCGACCCCTTTCTGCGGTTGGGCCGCATGCATCCCGATGGACGAAACTTCGATACATTATCGCCCGACGCGCCGTTACGCATCCGTTGGCAGAGTCACCACAGCCTCAAAGCCAGTCCCGTGCCCGGTGATGGGCGAGCGCAGCACGAGCGATCCGCCAGCACGCTCGGCTATGGTCCTCACGATGGCGAGGCCCAGTCCACTGCCTTCACCCGATATTGCAGCGCGCTCGAAACGTGACGTCAGCCGCGCGAGTATTTCGACCGGGATCACTGGTCCCTCATTGGTTACGAGAAGCCGTCCGTCCGCCCCCAGCGTGATTGCGACCGGAGTATCGGGTTTGCCATGTCTCAGCGCATTTTCGATCAGGTTGCGACAAAGGATTCCGAAGGCATCAGGGTCGATATCCGACAACACAGGCTCCGATGGCAGGCTGAGATCCAGTCGGTTTGTCGCTCCGGCTCGCTCGAAATCGGCCACGATCAGCCGCAGGATTGGGCACAGGTCGGCAGGCCTGTCACCCCTGAGCCTGCCGCCTTCAGCACGGGCGAGTTGCATCAGCTTCTCCGAAAGCCTGGCCAGCCGTTTGAGTGTTACCTCGATATCGGCGGCCCGCTGCGCCGCCTGTCGATCGGTCGTCTCGGCCTGCAGTCGCTGGGCCTGGGCGATAGCCCCGGCGATGGGGTTTCGAAGCTCATGCGCGGCGTTCGCCGTGAAACTGCGTTCGGCTTCGAACGCTTCCTTCAAACGAAGCAGCAACTGGTTAGCCGCTGCCGCAATGGGTGCGACTTCGCCAGGAAGACCGGTCTCCGCCACCGCCGACAAGTCCTGAGCGCTGCGCGCGGCGAGGTCAGTTCTCAATCTTCGTACCGACCGGAAGCTCAGCCGGACGGCGCCGAAAATCGCTACCAGGCTGAGCGGGATCATGATCAGCAGCGGCAATGCGAGCGCGCCCTGCATGTTACGCGCGACCGTCGCTCGGTGCTCGAGGGGTTCGGCTACCGCGATCGTGACCGTCTCCTGCAAAGCCGCATCGTAATAAAGCCGATGCGTGGCGGAGTCGCGGAAGCCCATGCCCTGATAGGGCGGAAAGACGGACTCGTCGGCGTCGTGTGATTTGAGAAGCACGCGGCCTTGGGCGTCGCGAACGACGTAGGTGAAATACTCATTGTGCCGGCGCAGCGTCGCGATCCGCTGCGTAAGCCCCTGTTCCTCGCGACCAACAATATCGAGTACCGCGAGCGGCAGGATGCGTTGCGCCGTCTCCTCCAGCGCCGAGTCGAAAACCTCGTTCATTTCATTGCGAAGGATGTTCGCGGTGATGGTCGCAGCGGTTATCCAGAAAAGCGTTACGCCTAGTCCGATGGCGAGCGCGAGCCGGACCTCGAGCGAGCGGGGAGCCTTCATGCCGTTCCCAACCGATAGCCAAGGCCGCGCTCTGTCTTGATGATGTTGTGGCCGAGCTTCTTGCGGAGCCGGCTTACATGCACTTCGATGGTGTTGCTCTCCACCTCGGTGCCAAAAGAATAAAGTCGCTCTTCCAGCTGCGCTTTGGCGAGAAGCTGCCCCGGCCGCTGCACGAAGGCTTCAAAAAGCGCCCATTCGCGAGCTGTAAGTGGTACGGCACGACCATCCTTGTGCACGGAGCGGGCGGCAAGGTCGATGTCCAGCGGGCCTAGCGTCACGATCGGGTTTGGATTGCCGGTATAGCGCCGTGCCACCGAGCCGATGCGCGCCGACAGTTCCGCCAGGTCGAAGGGCTTGACGATGTAGTCGTCGGCTCCGGCATTGAGCCCCTCGATCCGGTCCGACACCTGGTCAAGCGCCGTCAGTACGATGACGGGGCTGGCGTCTCCCTTCGCTCGCAAGGACCGAAGAAAGGGGATGCCGCGACCATCGGGCAGCATCAGGTCCAGAAGGACGAGGTCATAGGCGGCGACGGCCAGCGCCTCGCGCGCCTCATCGAGGCGCGTGAACCAGTCGATCGAATGACCGTCTGCTCGGACTTGATCGCGGACGGCAGCGCCTAACACGGTATCGTCTTCGATAAGGAGGATGCGCATGCCTGTTGGTTCCGCCCCTGTCTGTGCCATCCGTCTTTTCATTCCAGGCTGAAGGAAACCTGAAGCAAAGGGCGCGCTGGCTTCAGGCGACCGTCAGCTTTAGGGTGCAGGAAATGGCCGCGCGCCCCTTTTAGGAGTTTGAGCCATGACGCATGGCCTGACAATGCTGACGCTTCTAGCCTCACTCGGCGGAGTCGGCGCGGCAATGGCCGATGAAGGCTGCAGCGTGCCGATGACGGACTGGCAGCCTCCCGAATCCGTCCAGCGGATGGCCGAGAAGCAGGGATGGACCGTCCGTCGGATCAAGATCGACGACGGCTGCTACGAAATCCGCGGTCTGGACGCCTCCGGGCGGCCTGTCGAAGCCATCGTCGATCCTGCTACGCTCAAGGTCGTTTCCCTCGAATACCAGGACGAAGATCGCGGTGGGTCAGGCCCCAGCGCGCCGAATGGAGCCGTTCCGAAGAATGGTGTCGCGGTGCCGGGCCCGGTGGCGACGCCGACGGAAGATTGATGGTCCGGGGCTGAGGCTGCGTACTTTCCTTACGTGCAGCTGAAGCGAATTTCTCGCACTCTTCAGCAAGCGCTCAGGATAGGCGGCAATTCTTTTCCCATCCACAACATGGGAGACCTAGCATGAAACTCACACTTGCCCTTCTTGCCGCGACCGCCATCGGCGCGGTTGTAACCATCGCGGCGGCCGCGACCGTTGGACCGTTCGCCGGCAACACGTTCAGCCACGTCGCTGACAAGGTTGCGGAAGTTGCTGATCGCGGCGCGACCATCCTGGCCAGCGATGACGATGATGAAGATCATGAGTACCGAAAGCACGGCCGTACCGACGACGATGGTGAAGACGATGACGACGACGCTGCCGGGACGGCCTCGAACCCGGCACCAGCAGGCACCGTTGCGCCGCCTGTGAACGGGTTGTTCGGCGACGGTCCGGGTCCGCGGGTCAAGGTAAACTGACGCATATACCGGGCTGATTGATCTGCGTGCGACCCTGCCCCGATGCCCGGTGGCGGGGTCGCGCTTTCGGGGACCTTCTGCCAGCTGTGAAGCTGACGGCAAGCTGAAGCGAAAAGGCTCGCACCGTCAGGAAAGTATCAGCTGGAAGCGGCATTTTCCCATCATCGCAATCCTTGATGGAGAACTCATCATGAAATCTCTTCTGGTCGCCCTTGCCCTCACCACGGCGCTCACCCTTCCCAGCATGGCTCTCGCGCGCCCCGTGACGCTGACGACCAATCTGACGAACTACGGCGGCAACGGTGCCTACCTCGCCCTCTACGTCACGGATGCAAAAGGAGCCTATGCCGGCAGTTTGTGGATGGCCGGCGGCAAGTCGAAGTATCATGAGCACCTGAGTGACTGGTACCGCGTCACCGGAGGTAATTCGGCCGAGATCAACGGGATCACGGGGGCAAGCGTCGGCGCGGGGCGGGCGCTCTCCATCACCCTTGACCTAGCCGACACGCTCTTCGATGCTGGCTATGCGCTGCACATTGACGCCGCCGCAGAGGATATGCGCGACAGCCCCTCGGAAATTGTCGTGCCGCTTACTGCCGCGGGTGCGGGCAAAGCTACCGCCGGCCGTCGCTACATAGCGAACTTTACCTACGACATGTGAGATCGAGCGAAGGAGAACGGCATGATCCGCTCTTTGCACAGGCTGCCGGGCCTTGTCGCCGCGGTTCTGATCGTGGTGCTCGCTTTGAGCGGCGCGGCGTTGTCGGTCCTGCCGGCAGTCGAAGTTGTGGCAACGCCCGCCCACCAAAAGTCTGACCTCAGCGTCGCCGAGCTCGCCGCCCGAGTTGAGGCCGCTTACCCCGGCGTTGAACAGATCAAGCGGGCACCCTCGGGCAGGATTACCGCCTGGTATCGCGAAGGCGAAAGCGCCGGCGCAGCCATTATCGACCCCGCCACCGGCCGCGGAGTCGCAGCTGCCGACAAGTCTGCGTTCGAACGCTGGTTAACGAACCTCCACCGGTCGCTCTTCCTCGGTGATGCCGGTCGGTTTGTGGCGGCAGCCGGGGCGGCGGCGATGCTTGCCCTCACGGTTTCCGGCCTCCTGCTGGCGGCGCGCCGCACAGGCGGCTGGCGGCGATTCTTCTCGCCGCTGAGGGGACCATTCTGGGGAAGGCTGCACGTGGAGATCGCGCGCATTTCCGCCGCTGGGCTCTTGCTGTCCTCAGTGACCGCACTCTGGATGACAGCTTCCACCTTCGGGCTCCTCCCCGAAGGACCGGGCGCACCGCCGATGACGACCTCCGTTTCCGGGCGGACCGACTATCCGGCTGCGGAGATGGCTGTGCTGCGCCAGACGCCGGCGTCTGGCTTGCGCGAACTGACTTTCCCTTACCCGGGCGACGCAAAGGATGTCTTCACGCTGAAGACGGGTGAAGGCCAAGGCTATATCGACCAGGGAACTGGCGCCCTCCTTGCCTGGGCCGACCTGGGCGTCTGGGACTGGGTCACCGAGACGATTTACATGCTCCACACCGGCCGCGGGGCTGCTGCGCTCGGCATCGTTCTGGGCTTCATGGCGCTAGGCGTGCCCGTCATGGCGGGGACTGGCGTTTTCCTGTGGACCATCGGACGGCGCGGGCGGCCGCGCATCAAGGCCAATGCAGCGCCCGGACAGGCTGATACGGTCCTTCTGGTTGGCAGCGAGGGCGGGAGCACCTGGGGCTTCGCCGCCACGCTGCATGCCGCGCTCACCGCGGCCGGGCAGAAGGTTCATGTGGCGCCGATGTCGGCTTTCTCACCCTCCTGCTACAGCCGCGCGGCGCGGGTCGTCGTGCTCGCCGCAACCTATGGCGACGGCGCAGCGCCCGGATCGGCGAAGGGGTTCCTCGATCGTCTCGCCTCGTTGCCCACGTCGCCCGGCTTTCCGCTCGCCGTCGTCGGATTCGGCGACCGGCAGTTTCGCGACTTCTGTGGCTATGCACACAACGTCGTGCGTGCGGCCGAAGCAAAGGGCTGGGTTCAGCTTCTGCCCCTGGATGTGGTCGACCGCCAATCCCCCCAGGACTTCGCTCGCTGGGGCCATGCCTTCGGCCGGGTGCTGGGGATTGCATTGATGCTCAACCACCAACCCAAACCGCCCCGGTCGCGAGCGTTCACCCTGGTCTCGCGACGCGACTATGGAGCAGAGGTGCAAGCACCGACTACGATCCTGCGTTTTGCACTGCCTCGCGCGAGGCTCTGGCAACGGCTGACCAGGCGCGGCATGCCGCACTTTGCCGCAGGAGATTTGCTCGGCATTTTGCCGCAAGGCTCGACGCTTCCGCGCTTCTATTCGCTTGCGTCGGGCAGCCGCGACGGCTTCATCGAAATCTGCGTGCGGAAACATCCGGGCGGCCTCTGCTCGGGCCAGCTGATGGACCTTCTGCCCGGACAGGCTGTCGATGCCTTCGTCCGTCGCAATCGGGAATTCCGCCTCGGGCGCGGGAAAACTCCGGTCGTGCTGATTGGAGCGGGCACGGGCATCGGGCCACTGGCGGGGTTTGCGCGGGCCAACCGCAAAGGTCGGGCAATGCACCTCTACTTCGGGGCCCGCCATCCCGACAGCGACCTCCTCTACGGCGAGGAACTGGCGCGATGGCAGGCCGAGGGACGGCTGGCCTCGGTCACGACTGCTTTCTCGCGTTCAGCTGCCAGGGCCTATGTCCAAGACGCGCTGCGCCGCGACAGCACGCGCCTGACGAGGCTGATCGCCGAGGGGGCGCAGGTGATGGTGTGCGGAGGTCGCGAGATGGCCACCGGGGTCGCCTGCGCACTGGCCGACATCCTTGCCCCGGCTGGCTTGACCCCCGAACTGCTGAAAGCCGAGGGGTGTTATGTCGAAGACGTTTACTGATCTTACCCGCCACGCGCTGAACGGACCAACCATGGGTACCCGGTGGTCGGCACTGTTCAACATGCCGAGGGGTTTTGATGCGCGGCCGGTGGCAGTGGCGCTGGCAGCGGCGGCGGCTAAGGTGGATGGGCAGATGTCGACCTGGAAGCCGGACAGCGACCTGATGAGTCTCAACGTCGCTGGGCAAAGAGTCTGGGTTGAAGTGCCTGACGAGTTGGCGAAGGTGCTCTCCTTCGGTCTGCGGATAGGAAGTCTTTCCGGCGGCGCCTTCGACATCGGCATGGGCGACGCGGTTGCTGCATGGGGATTTGGGCCTGCCCCGGCCGACCCGACGCGTATCCGTACCGCACTCGCAGCCCATCGCCAGCCCGCGCACGAGGTGCTGGAGGTCGACGCCGTGGGTCGCCGCGTTCGCAAGCATGCGCGGATGGCCCTTGATCTGTCGGGCATCGCGAAAGGCTATGCCGTCGACAAGATGGCCGAGGTCATCGAAGCCTTTGGCATCCCCGGCGCGCTTGTCGGCATCGACGGCGACCTGCGCGCGCTCGGCCTGCAGCCAGACGGCAGCCCTTGGACAGTTGCCGTGGAACGCCCAGACCATGTCCGCCGCGCGCCATCTTCAATCCTCGCGTTGGAAGGTGCCGCGGTTGCCACTTCTGGCGACTATCGTCACTGGGTCGAGGTCGCCGGCCAGCGACTATCGCATACGATGGATCCCCGACGCGGCGGGCCGCTGGTTGCCTCCCCGGCTTCGGTAACCGTGGTGGCTGCAACCTGCATGGAAGCCGATGCATGGGCGACCGCATTGATGGTCAAGGGCAGCTTGGAAGGCGCGGCGATGGCCCGTAGGATGAGATTGGACGCGCTTTTCCTCGACCGCGATGAAGGAGGATTGCGACCGACGGCCGTGGGACGGCTTTTCGGATAGCAGCCGCCTGTCGAGGTTGTGCAACATGAACTAGGGGAACTGAAGGGCAGATGACCGGGGAAGGCAGCGAGAGGTTAAAGATAGCCATTCTGGCGGTTGCACTCGCTGGCCTGGCTGCGGGTATTGGTCTGAGGGTCGCCGGGAAGATTGAACTCGCCGACATGGTGTGGGTCGCGGGCGTCATTCCTGTCCTGGCGGCGCTCATCGTCGAGATTGTTCGAAGCCTGTGGAGGGGCGAGGTCGGCCTCGACATTGTGGCGGCCCTGTCCATGTCGGCCGCGCTCGTCTTCGGCGAGACGCTCGCAGCGGCCGTCGTCGCTCTCATGTATTCGGGAGGCACATTCCTCGAGAGCTTTGCCGAAGGCCGCGCCCGCCGCGAGATGCGCGACCTCCTCGCGCGCGTCCCGCGTACGGCGACCCGGCACCGTGACGGCGCATTGGATGAGGTTCCACTCGATCAAATCGTACCTGGCGATCTTCTCCTGATTCGGCAGGGAGATGTCGCGCCCGTCGACGGAGACATCGAAAGCGAGCGCGCCGTGCTCGACCAGTCGGCCATGACGGGTGAATCGATGCCTGTGAAACTGATGCGCGGCCAAGAGGTTATGAGCGGCTCGACCAATGCAGGCGAAGTCTTTGACCTGCGAGCCACCCGCCGTGCCGCGGAAAGCACCTATGCCGGGATTGTCCGTCTGGTGGCCGAGGCGCAGCGCTCGAAGGCCCCGATGTCGCGATTGGCGGACCGCTACTCGGTCCTGTTCCTCATAATCACCGTCGCACTTGCGACGGCGGCGTGGTGGCTAACCGGCGACCCAATTCGGGCCGTGGCCGTACTCGTCGTGGCCACGCCGTGTCCGCTCATCCTCGCAGTTCCTGTCGCTCTTGTCGCAGGGCTGTCGCGAGCGGCGCATTTCGGGGTACTGATCAAGGGCGCGAAACCACTTGAGGCGCTTGCGCAAGTGCGAACGCTGATCCTCGACAAGACCGGCACGCTGACGGACGGACGCCCACAGATCGTGTCGATAGATACGTGCGCGGACGTGCCGCCTGATGAGGTGCTTTACCTGGCCGCGGCAGCCGACCAGGGTTCGAAGCATCCCATGGCGCAAGCGATCGTCGCCTCGGCACGCGCGCGAGACATCGCATTGCCGGTGCCGACCGATATCGAAGAGATCCCGGGGGAGGGTGTCGCGGCGCGGGTGGATGGCCGTTCCGTTGTCGTGGGCGGGACAGGCTTCGTTACGCGCCACATCGGAAGGGGCAGCATGCGCGATCATGGGGCGGAAGCCGGTTTTGTGCTTGTCGCCGTCGCGGTGGACGGCCGACTTGTCGGAAATCTGGTCCTTGCGGACGCCTTGCGTTCGGAGACCGCTGAGTTCCTTGCCGGCATTCGCCGCCATGGCATCGGGCGGATACTGCTTGCCACCGGGGATCGGCGTGCCGTCGCCGAGGCGGTGACCGACGGGCTCGGCCTCGATGGCGTTCGGGCCGAACTGACGCCAGACCAGAAGGTGCTTCTGGTGCTGACGGAGCGCAAGAACGGGCTGGTAATGATGGTCGGCGACGGCGTGAACGATGCTCCGGCACTGGCCGCTGCCGATATCGGCGTGGCTATGGGAGCCCGTGGGGCGGCCGCTTCCGCCGAGGCTGCCGACGTCGTTCTGCTGGTTGACGATCTTGGTCGGCTGCTTTCGGGACTGGAAGTGGCCAGCCGATCGCGCCGGATCGCCCTGGAAAGTGTCGTGGCGGGAATTGGCCTTTCGGTGGCCGGTATGATTGCGGCTGCACTTGGCTATCTCACGCCAGTACAGGGTGCACTCCTGCAGGAGGCAATCGATGTCGCGGTCATCCTGAACGCGCTGCGCGCGCTTCGAATATCGCCAAGGAACGGGCCGGCCTGGGGGCAAGATCACACATCAGTCGAAGACCATGGTGCTGAATGATCGGGCTATCCCACTCAGAAATGCATTTGGTGCATCGTATCGGCTGGCTGCATCGCTTCCTCGGGGCGTCAATGAGGAGACCACCCCGACTGCCGGCCTCGTCGTCGCCGCAGCCACAGCGGCGTGCGGTGGCGGCGTGGTATTGATGGCCGGACTGCCGTCCCCCGCCGGATGCGCCGCGATCTTCAGCACCGCACCATCGTACTGCTCCAGGCCTACGATGCCAGTGTCGGCGCCTCACCATGGCACCGCCATGCGGCCGAGCGGGCATGGCCTGCGGTCGTCGCCGCTCAACGCCTCGCCTATCGAGTGCTCGCCACCTGCTGGTCGCTGGAGAATGCGGGAGCCGATGCGGCCCCTGAAAAGGCTCGCACGCTGTTTGGCCCGGACGGTGAAAAAGAGATCAACCTCGCACTGGCGCTGCTAGCCGATGCCGTTCGCACAGGAAGGAAGCCCGAGCCACTTTCGCAGCTCCCGGAGTTTCTGAGCTCGGAGATGCGAAACCTGTATGACTCGCTCATCTATGTCGGAAGCCCCGGTGCGGGACCGTCCGACTGAGCACCATTGTTTGCATCGTTCCCCCGCACTCAATGCTGCGTCGTCAACTTTCTTTTCGTGACCGCCGCCGCAACAGGAGGACAATGAGCGAGATTATCACCAGCACGCCTATGGCGAGTCTATCTGAGCAAGCGTCATGAGCACCGACTGCCCTGGCCCCGCCCGCAATTCGCCGACCTGGTCCGCTGTAACCCTGGCGGCGGGGTTACCATTCCAAATTCACCTGCATCACCTCCTCGCGATCGCGGAGTAGAAAGCTTTGACGGGAGGCATGGCCTGAAATCAATCCGTAGGGCCGAATTCCCTCGGCCCGCCCGGACGGAAGTTAAAGTGACATCGCCGTTGTGTCACATTGGTCTGCTGTCTGCGTGCGGATGATGTATAGCCCAGCACGCAGCCACAAGGCTCCATCTATCTCTTCAGCAAGTCGCGGATTTCCGTCAGGAGTCGCACATCGGCTGGCGGCGGCGCCACTGGGGTTGCGGGCTTTTCAGCCTCCACCCGCTTGCGCATGTTGTTCACCGCCTTGACCATCAGGAAGATGATGAAGGCGAGGATCAGGAAGTTAAGCACGACCGTGATGAAGCTACCGTAAGCGAACACCGCACCCTGCTTCTTGGCATCGGCCAGCGCCGGCGCCGTCACCGCCGAAGACAGGGCGAAGAAATAGTTGTTGAAGTCCAGTCCACCCAAGATCGCGCCGATGATCGGCATGATGATGTCGTTGACGAGGGAATCGACGATCTTGCCGAAGGCCGCACCGATGATGACGCCGACCGCCAAGTCCATTACATTGCCCTTGGAAATGAACTCCTGGAATTCCTTCAGCATATCCATCTCCTCTGAATTGAAGTCTTCGGTCGTCAAGAGAAGGCACTTTCGCGCCGGAAGTGCTTGACCAGCAGGTAGTAGAAAGCGGCACGATATTTGTTGCGGTTGGATCGTCCATACTGATCTATGACAGTCTTGATCCCCTCGTCGAGATTGTCGCTTGCGCCAAGTCCCAGTTTCTTGATCAGAAAAGTCTTCTTCACTCGCTCCATTTCGGCGCTGTCCGACGCAGAGACTGTCGACGCGTCGTCGCTGTATATGGTGGGGCCGCACCCCTTCGTCACCTTCGTAAGAAGGTCCATGTCGGCCGACAGACCGCACTTACTTTTAAGATCCGCTGCGTATTTTTTAATGAGCTCGTCCCGTTTACTCACGACAATGTTCTCCTCTTTCCAAGAACGCTCCGCAGCGCTCATATTCCTTGTCGACCGCTGCCAAGGGGCCTACGAGTTTCAATTTGCGTCTCGGTGCCTCGAATCGGAAAGAGCGAAGTCATGGTTGAACAACTAATAGCGCGACAAGCATCAAGGCTGCCGACGCACTCCCAAGAATGCCGATCGCGGCAAAGACCTGAAAACCCACGGGAAGCTGGCGGAAACGCCACCATGTCCAAGGCTCCCTCTCCCATTGCTGAAAACGCGGCATCAAACTCCCCAGCCATTGAACGACTTCTGAACTTCCGCTTGGATACCGTCTCGACGAACGAGTACAGTTGTCTTGATTGGGTGCCATCGTAAGCCAGCGCAATCCTGCGGAGTCCATAAGGTCAACACCTGAGATTACCGCCCAAGTCGGTCCGTAGGCCGCTGGGACTTCCAGATAAGTTGGACCTGCGGGCAGCAAGTCAGAGGCAGCGCGATTGCTGTCTTGGGCAGCCGAAACGACACGCCCCCTCGTTTCATGGTTCGATCAGGCGATTCCGGATCGCATATCGGGCCAGGTCAACGGCCGAGCGGAGGCTCAGTTTTCTCATCGCAGAAGTCCGGTGCGAGTCGACTGTCTTTATGCTGACGCCCCACCGCGAGGCGATGTTCTTGTTTGATTGACCCTCGGCGACAAGCTGGACGACCTCTCGCTCCCGTTGTGTGAGCGTCTGCGACGCGACGACCTTGCCGCCGCTGAGAAAATCCTCCAGCAGGCATTCTGCCACCTTCTGCGAGAAATAGGTCTTACCTTTTCCTAGCGCCTCAACGGCGGCAACAAGTTCGGCGTCTTCTCCGGTCTTCAGCAGATAGCCGCGAACATTGGCCTGCAGAGCATCCTTTATCAGCGCCTCGTCATCGTGCATCGTATACATCAGAACAGCGGTTCGCCGACTGGCGGCACCGATCTTTCGGGCCGCTTCCAGCCCGTTAAGAATGGGTAGCGAATAATCGAGGATTGCGACGTCGGGCATACCCGCAATCGCCAGATTCACAGCCTGCTCGCCATTGTCAGCCTCTGCCCATACTTTCCACTCTGCTCGCTTTTCCAGGACAGCCCTTATGCCCGCACGAACAATACTGTGATCGTCGGCGATCAGTATTTTAAGCGTCCGCATGGTCATGGCCTCTCGGCAAATGGGGTGGCAAGTGACCGTAGATCGACGATTGCGACGTTGTCCAGCAACTCAAAATACCGACATATTTTTCTTTCCCTCGCCTGAATCATGGACAGGAAACCGCAAGCTCATCGTCGTGCCCAGCCCTTTGTCGCTGGAGACAATGATTTGGCCACCGCTGCGATTAACAAAGTAGAGCACCTGGTCGAGCCCGATTCCGTTACCTTGGCCTGGCACCTTCGTCGTGAAGAATGGATCGAATGCCTGCGCGAGGACGTCCTGATACATCCCTTGTCCATCGTCATGAACGTCGATCTGAGCCCAGCGGCTTTCGGCGCCGCCGCCGGCGATCCGCAGCCTGATGGTGATGAGCCCGCCAGTTGGCATTGCATCACGCGAATTCAGGACCAGATTGACGATAGCGGCCTGGAATTGTACGGAGTCCATCAGGCAAACTATTTTCGTCCCATCACGTTCGAACTTAATTTCTACGCTCGGGCCTGCGGCCTGTCTGAGATGCGGGAGTGCATTGGTGAGAAGTGTGCCAATATCGACCTTCTGGGGCTGCATTTCCCGGTTCCCGGAATAGGAGAGCAACTGGGTTACCAGTTCCCGGCCTGATGCCAGCGACAGATCGACCTCATCAAGCAGTCTTCCAGCCTCTGGCTTGTCGCTTATCATAGGGCGCAAAAGCGATACGGCCGAACGAACGATTCTGGTAAGGTTACCGATGTCGTGAGCGATCCAGCCCGCAAAACGTCCTACCGTTTCTAGCCTGTTTGCTTCTTCAAGTCGCTTTCGCGCGATATCTTCCCGCCTGCGATACCGTCGCGACAACCACTCGAACGCCAGCAGAACGGCCAGAAGGATTGCTGCACCAACGATCAGAACCGTCGCGTGGGAGCGCCAGGCCCGCATCACGTCCGCCTCGTTCAACGTGGCCAGGACGACGACCGGAAATCCGTCCAACGACCGGAATCCGCCAAGCCGGCGGATTCCATCGATCGGACTGTTCGACCAATTGTAGCCTTGGCTGCCTGATCGCAGGCTGCGGAACAACTCTGCCGATGCGAAGGACTTTCCCATCGCTACGTCATCCTGGGGCGAGCGAGCAAGCAATGTGCCGTCGTTGAGGAGGAGTGCAATCGTGCCGCGGCCCACCAATATCTGTCGGTAGAAATCCTCAAAATAGAGGGGCTCCACGGCCGCAACCGCCACACCGCTGAAACCGCCACCCGACTTCTCGATGCGCCGGCTCAGGCTGATAAACCAGACGCCGACCGAGCGGCTCCGCAGTGGATGTCCTACATGCACACCGAGCGAAGGATTGTCGCGATGCGCCAAGAAATACGAACGGTCCGCGAGGCTCACATGCGGCGTGGACGGGTAATCCGTATCATGCGTGATGAACCCATCGGCTCCAATCACAAAGAGCGCGCGGACATAGGGTAATTCCCTCAATCGCGCGGTCAATTGGGCGCGAAAAGTAGGGTCGTTGTCTGGAAGTGCCGGATTATTCTCGAGGTCCGTGACAATATCCTGCAGGGTTAGATCCACCGACTGCAAGGTCCGTGCCGTCTGTTCGGAAAGCAGACGAGTGAGATTCTGCACGGATCGCTCCGCTTCTTCCCGAGCGGCTTGATAGCTCCGCCACAGTTCGAACGTCAGCAAACTCGCCAAGCAAAAGATCAGCAGAGGGGCGGGCGACAAGACCGCGAACCGCCTTAGGGCCCCCCGCGATAGAGGCGCAGTCCCCGTCAAAGGACCAGGATGCTTAGCCGTGCCGTCGCGTTCCCGGTCTATTGTTTTCTCCCTCGAAGAAACGCGGTCAAAAGACGTCGCAGGAAAACCTCTCAGATCCCTCACGCCATGCATACCCCAGCAGAAAAATAGCGCGCATCAGGTGTTTACCCCATAGTGCGCCGCCCAGACGCGAATTACCACATTCTAATGCAATGATCGCCACTGATTCCGTGGAGGCACGAGAAGGCAGGGAAATTCCGGCTGATGTCCAAATGAAACTCGATTTGCAGTTCATCAAACATCCGAACGGCAAAGAACGTCTCGTGGTTTAGTTATCGACCTTGGCGGGCATAACGCCGAGCATGCTTTCCCAAATAGAACGAACTGGAAAAACCGGGTCGCCCAGGACCTTCAAGGCCATCGGCAATGTACTCGGTGTACCCCTTGATTTGATCTTCCCGCACTTGCCCGACAACAAGTGATTTAAGCAGATGCAGCCAAGCTCAAGATCCGAAGCCGCAAATAATAATACGTTTATTCAACCTGCCGCAGAGCAGGCTCTCAGGCAACGCAAATTGCCCGTGGTTTCCCGCCCCGAAACCACGGGTTCATTTTTATGGTGGGTCGGCTATAGCGCCGGGCAGCAGGTCCAAGTACGTCGCAGCTTGAATAAATGTAGGAAGCGATGCTACACCAATTCTCTACCCTTCGACTGGCCACCGCAGATCTTGTGCCTGGTTAAGCATCAAATGAAGGCGTGCCAACTCGATTGGCAGCACCCCGCCAGCCCGTATCGCTCGATAGTACTCGTATCCCACATCCTTTGACATCCGCCACAGAGTGTAGTTGTCGATCTGCGAACTGCTCGTAATTGTCAATGCGGCGGCTTCGATGCTGGAACCTGTTGATCTATCTTTCATTTTGTGCGCTTCGTTGGGTCGAAGGGTTTGCAGAACCAGAATTCGAATCGGCGCAGAGGTGAAATCCGGCCGATGAAATGCCTCCCGGAAATAAACGAGGAGCGGCAGGTCTGCCATTGGGTGAATACCCGATAGCGCATCTTCCCATCGGCCGCCTCCAAGGTGCTGCCGCGATGTGGATTATCCGACAACCTTGAGGCGATTGCTTAATCCTCCTTTGCTCCCGAGAACTGCAATTAGGTCGGTAGGCATGCTGTAGTTCTTGCGATGGTTGCCAACCCGAACCCGGGGAACCGTCGAAGGCAGGCATCCGAGAATAGGCGATCGACGCAAAGGCCTCGGCCTGGTGGCCAGCCCTCAGGTACCCGCGAGATTACAGGTTGTTCCGAACTGACCCAGGCAAATATCCGCCTTGATTCAGGTTATCTCCTGATGGAAGCCACTGGCAGGATCAGCCATGAACGTTGCGTGTTCTCATCAATTCAGCAGGAGAACAACGCACGGCGGTAACGAATTAGGCGTGATCAGTCATGGCGCGATCATCGGGATGTATAGTGCCGGTTCTAGTCGCCCTAGCCATTCTTCACGTGGGTTCAGCGCAAGCGAAAATGATCCAGCTTCCTGAAGCAGTGGCGGTCCCTTCAGCTAGACCTGGGGTTGCGGAACTATCCCCGACGGAATCTGCTCCAATTGGGGTTGAGCGCCGGCCGACGAGCCGATCTACGATAGGGATCACACCGCAGCCAATTCCGCCTTCCCGTCAGAGCGTCAGGGTCGTTGGCCCAAAGTTCCTTCCGGATCAAAGCGATGCTATTGAGCTGTTAGGCGAGGCCGCTGCACGTGCAAGTGCGTCGCGAAATTGAGATGTGCAAATTTTTCGGCCCTATGAGGGTCGTTTCAGTCGCTCCGGGTGCGAAAGCCGCCAGTCCCCAAGGCTGCCGGCGGCAACGCGCCGCACTGACGTCGGTCTCTATTCGAAGCGCTCAGGCCGGAAGCTGCCGTGCGTAAAACGGCCCAGTCATTGCCCGTCTCGGATACGTTCGCAGTTGGACAATAACGCCCAGGCTATCGGGACATGCCGCTCGATATGCTGGCCGAGCAGATTCTCTCAGAAGCCCCACGTATATGGCTGCACAATCCAAAGATTTCAGCTGCCCAATTGAAGCTCGCCGACATGGAACGAAAGCGTGTCGAGCGGATCGATGCCGAGGCGCGGAAGTTGCTGGTCGCCGCGGCGGAAATCGCATCGGGTGACCGTGAGATCGGTCCTTGGGAAGAAGGGGCGGTTGCGCACGGTCTCAAATCGGTTGTCGCCGCCGATGGCGTCGCTATCGGGTTCCTCGTACGTGAACAGGAATGGAAGTCATTCGTAGCATTCCAGTTCGGACTTGCCGCGAAAAATGGCTTCACCCGCAAGGACGCTTTCGCTGCGGTCAAGGCGGAAGGCTGGATCGACAAGCGGTTCGGCTTCGTTGGTGAGGACGTAGCCGACAGCATGCGTCGCGTGACCGGACGCGGTGTCAGGGTGCCATGGGAGGCGATCGGCGGGCGCTGTCACGTTATCTGATGTTGGACGTGAAGGGCCCGCTGACAGGCATATCAGGCGAGGGCTCGGGTCACAGCGGTCCATTCCGCCATAGCGTTGAGGCGATGGAGATGGATCTGAAATGCGGAGCGTTTTGAGCGGACTGGGACGAAGAGATTACGGAAGGCTGAGAAGATCGATACGAAGCGCTGCAGGCTTCCCGGCGAACGGAAGCCCTGCATCGTTCGCTCCCGCTTTCGCAGCGGCACGTGGGAATTCTCCGCCCTGTTGTTGAGGCCCTTGTACGCGCGGTGCTCGACATCCGGCATGACCTGCCGTTTCGCCGCTCCATAGGAACGCAGCTTGTCGGGGATCATGCGCTTTGGTGCGAGGCCCTGTTTCTTCAGCAGCCTGGCGAGCAGGCGCCTCGCGGCCTTGGTATTGCGGCGGCTCCGGACGATTTCATCGAGAACATATCCCATCCTGGTCGACAGCCCGCCACAACCAATGTTTCTTGCCGGCGATGGTGATGAGGACTTCGTCCAGGTGCCAAACATCGTTAGGGCTGGACCGCTTCCTGCGCAGTCGGCGAACGTACTCGGGCCCGAACTTCTTCCCCCAACGGCGGATCGTTTCATACGAGACGACGATGCCGCGCTCCAGCAGCATTTCCTCGACCAGGCGCAGGCTCAATGGGAACCGGTAATATAGCCACACCGCATGGGCGATGATCTCGGCGGGAAAGCGGTGGCCTTTGTAGCTGATGAGCGCGTCATTCATCAACCGGCGTCTCCCCTGCGACTCCTCACAAGAAGTTACCGTGACATCGCCCGGTGTTGAGGTGTTGTTGAGCTTGGCGTGCCCGAGCAGGACCTGGATGATCCGGATGTCGGTGCCGTCCTCCAGCAGGTGGGTGGCGAAGCTGTGGCGCAGCGTGTGCGGCCCGACCCGCTTGGCGATGTCGGCGGCCTGCGCTGCCTCGACGACGATGCGATAGAGCTGCCGCGTGCTGATCGGCTTCATCGCGTACTGTCCGGGAAACAACCAGCCGTCGCGGTGCATCACGCCCTGCTGACGTCCGACCTTCCACCATTGCCGCAGGAGAGTGAGCAGGTCCTCCGAGAGCATGGCGTTGCGATAGCGCCCGCCCTTGCCACGCTCCACGCGCAGCAGCATGCGCTCGCTGTCGACGTCGGTGACCTTCAGTATCGACACCTCGGCGACGCGCAGGCCCGCGCCATAGGCAACCGACAGTGCGGCCTGGTGCTTGAGGCAGGTGGTGGCGTTGAGCAGCCGGGCCACCTCGTCGCGACTGAGCACCACGGGCAGGTTGCGCGGATGCGACAGCCGGACGAGCCGGCGCGCCAGGTCCGGGCGGTCGAGCGTTTGGGTGAAGAAGAAGCGCAGCGCCGACACGATGCTGTTCATCGTTGGCACGGGAACGCCGTCCTCCTGCTGCTCGATCTGGAACCGGCGCAGGTCGTCGGCGGTAGCGGTGTCTGGTGAACGCCCGAGGAATGTCGCCAGGCGTTCGATATCGCGGAGATAGTTGCGCTGTGTCTCCCGTGAGAAACGCCGCATGTTCATGTCGTCGATCAGCC
>NZ_LMCP01000023.1:272493-401257 GCF_001425625.1 Mesorhizobium sp. Root102
AAGCCCGCCATGCTCTGCTCGAGCCGAACGACGCTCAACGCGAGCGCGACGACCGGTTCTTGATCTCTACCTCAACCGCAGGCGCCCCTCCCGCGCAGCGGGTCGTCTAATCGCTCGACCGTCAAGGGGGTGAGTGCAAGGCCGTCGTCCTTTCTGTCGATTCTCGTTCGTCCGCATGCCGGGTACAGGGTCGTCTACGCGGTCGATGCAAAGCTGATCGCCGCAGGATGAGTTTCGCAGGTGAGATCTTCCTATGTTCGTTACGCAATCTGCTAAACGAGGCAGTTGCTTCCCGCTTCGCGGAATGATCTCAGCCACGTCCCGGCAGGGACGGCTCGGTGCGTCCTGTAAGAACGCTGTTGGTTGAATGGCCTGACAGAATCGTCGCAGGGAGCGTCTGCAGGTATCAGGCGGCGGGCATTCCTCCGTGCGGATCGAACAGCTCGCCCGTCCGGAGCATCGCATGCATGATCACTGCCAGCTTGCGCGCCAGGGCCACGGCCGCTCGCTTGAAGCCGAGCCGATCTTTGAGCTCCAATGCCCAGGTTCGCAGGGTGCTGGTATCCGTCGACCGGTTCAGGATGACCGCGGCCGCCTCATACAGCAGTCCGCGCAACTGATTGTCGCCACGGCGCGAGATATGCCCGTCATTATCGACCTCGCCGGACTGGTAGCGCCTCGGGGTCAGGCCTACCCATGCGCCCACGGCGCGCGAGTTCCTGAAGTTCGCCGGATCCTCCACGGCTGATGCAAAGGCGGTGGCTGTGACAGTGCCTACACCAGGCACTGACATGAGCAGACGGCAGTGCTGGTCCTCACGCGCCATCGCAGCCAGCAAGCAGGTCGAGATCTGCCTGGCGACCGGCGTGCACGGCATGGCCGCACTCCGCCTGGCGACGGAAGTCGCCAAGCTGACAGAGGCCGAGCGCCAGACGATCATGGACTGGACGGCGGAAGACACCGCCGGAAAAGTGCCGCTCGCCTTCACCATCTTCGGCGCTTCGGTGGCCGAACAGGTGGCCCAGATTCGCCATGCTGAAAGCGTGGGAGCGGATTGGGTGATCCTGCAGCCGCCGCCGGTCGGGTCCTATGGCGCGCCGGAATACATCAAGTTCTTCGGCCGCGTCGCCGAGGCGACCGACCTGCCGGTGGCGATCCAGAACGCGCCGGCCTTTTTCGGGCGCGGCCTGTCCTCAGACGAAATCCGCGAACTCGTCACGCTTCATCCCAGCATAAGGCTGATCAAGGGCGAAGGGCCGGTCACCGACATTGCCGGATTGATCGAGCGCACGGAAGGCCGGATACCGGTTTTCAACGGACGTGGCGGCCTGGAGCTGATCGACAATTTCCGCATCGGCTGCCGCGGCATGATCCTGGCGCCGGATAGCATCGACCTCGCCGTGCGCGCCTACAATGCGTTCCGGGCCGGTGACGAAGCAACGGTCGAGGCCGAGTATGCAAGAATGCTGCCGGCAGCGGTCTTCGTCATGCAGGGCATCGAAAACCTGATCTGTTACGGCAAGCGGCTGTTCGGCGCTCGCACCGGCATCCCGATACACGACCGGGCTCCGGCGATGCGGCCAAGCGAGGTTGGCCTGGCGATGGTGGCGCGCTTTGCGGCTGGCCTCGGCCGGTTGCCGGGCTGAACGGCAATTCCCGCTAATAGGTCGTCCGCCCGACACGCGACCCTGGCAGCGGGCCCTGGCGGCTTCAGCCGAGAAGGTCGGCCGCGACTTCGAGCGTGTTGCGCAACGACGTCTCGAGATGGCGTTCCATCGCCTGCGCGGCGCCCTCGGCGTCGTGATGTTTCAAAGCCTCGAAGATGGCTTCATGCTGCTCGATCGTCTGTTCGCCATAGCCGGGCTTCGGGATGACGAGATGGCGGCCGCGATCCATCTGCGCCTTCGAGATGTCGACGGCTCTCCAGATCATCGGCAGGCCACAGATTTCGGCGATGGTGCGGTGAAAGACATCGTCGAGCTGTATCGCGATGGCATATCTGCCCTGCGATATGGCAAGCCGGTGCGCCGCCACATTGTCCTTCAGCAATTCGCCGGCTGCCGGTGAGAACTTGTCGGCCGCGCGCCTGGCGCTTTCCATTTCCAGCGCCCGGCGGATGACATAGGCTTCCTCCAGGTCGGCCCGGCTGATCGGGGCGACATAGGTGCCGGTTTGCGCCAGGATGGTGACCAGACCCTCGTCGCTGATGCGCTTGACCGCTTCGCGCACCGGGGTACGCGAAACACCGAGCGCTTCCGCGATGGCCACCTCGTTGATCACTTCCCCGGGCCTCATCTGTCCGACGACGATAAGGTTGCGAATCTGGTGATAGATCTGATCGCGGAGCGGCAGAGCCCGATTGAGAGTCGAAGGATCGAGGTCCATGGGAAAATCCGCGTCTTCGTTCACCAGAAATGGTCAGATTACATTGGAATGTAAATCAGAAAGTACCTAAGCCGGGCATGACCGATGTCGCCGATCGGCACGGCCTTCCGCCATCTCGACGAGCGCCGCGTTCGGCGCGCTTGTTGCGCCAAGGTCCAAATCAGCGTGGCGGGCAATCTCGCTTACGCGCAATTTACGACCGCCCGCTAAAAACGTTCCTGTCTGATTCGTCTGGGACAGGAACGTCATGAGCAAAGCCCTTACATCCTTCGCACTGGTCGCCGTGCTGACCGCCTTGCTCATGGCGTTGAGCCTGGCTGTGGCCAGGCACGGCTATCCCTATGGCGCGATCGGCGTCAGGCGCCTCGACGGCATTGCCGACGCTGGCGTGTTCATCCCGATTGCCGCGGTCTATTTCTTCAGCGCGATGCTGATGATGATCCTGCCGATCAGGGCGGCCGGCATTGTCCTGACCCATGCCGCCGACGCCCTCTTCTGGACGGTGATCGCGCTGTTTGCGACCATTGTCGGCTGTCTGGTAGCCAGATGGGCTTTCGGCCAGGGCAGCGCCGTGTGGGCATTGCTGAACTGGCGGTTCCTTTTTGCCGCGGCGATCGTCGGTTGTCACTTCGTCATGAATGAGCTGCGCCGCAACGTCCTGCTGCGCAGCCTGTTCTTCGTGGTCTTTGCCGCCGCGACACTGGCCTGCCTGTTCTGGTCGTTCACGCTCTGACGTGTCGCCGGCTAATCGGCTGATTCGGCGGCGATGTTGCAGGCGGCTGTTTCCATCCATGTCCAGAGATAGGCCGCAAGACCGCGATCGACATGGACGCGCAGCTTGCCGTCATGGCGATAGACGATGGCGCTGATGCCGGCGAAGGAAAGCGCTGCGCTGGCACTCGCTTGGCTGGGATCGAGCGCTGTCCCGCGCGCGATGAAAGCGTCGAGCGCCGTGCCCTCGGCCTCGAACACCTGCAGCCCGGCGCTGATCGCCGTCACCGCGAACCCGTCTGCATGCCAGCCCATGGCGATGGCAAGCGGGCTGTTCGAAACGACAAGCAGCCGGTCGCGCGCCAGCCGCGCCGCATAGCGGTCGCCCTGCGCGGTACCAAAGGCTCCAACACCAGTGCGGTCCACGCCAGATACTCGCGCCCACGCGTCGAGATCGCCGCTGACCATCAACTGGGTAAGACCCGAGATCGCGCGCACCGCAAGGCCGGGCGCGGTGATAACCGCACTTTGCCAGTCCGGCGCAACGGACCATTTCTCCGCGAGATCACGCATGCAGCCGGTCTCCTGCTGGGTCGAAGGCGCAAGGTGGGGCGATTGTCGCCGTCCGGATCTTGCCGAGATGCTGGATTTCGATCGTCTCGCCGTGGCGGGCCGCGCCGCGCTCGATCAGGCCAAGCGCAACCGGGCGGCCGAGCGTCGGGCTCTGGTAGCTCGATGTGACAAAGCCCTGGCTGCGCAATCCGCCGTCAATCCGTTTGATGCCATGCGCACCGGTGGCCAGCGGCGCTTCGCCTTGTGGCACCGCCAATCCGACAAGCTGCATGCGGTTGTCACGCGCGGCCTCTTCGGTAAACAGCGAGCGGCGGCCGACGAACTCGCTCTGGCGCTTGGCGCGCGGGCCGTCGACGCCGAGATCGTGCGGCAGCGTGGTGCCGTCAGTGTCCTTGCCGATGACGATAAAGCCTTTCTCGGCGCGCAGGATCATCAGCGCTTCCAAGCCGATGACGACGACATCGAACGCCTGGCCGGCCCGGCGCAGTTGCGCCCATAGCGGCTCGGCGCGATCGGCCCGGATCGAGATTTCATAGCTCCTGTCGCCGGTGAAGCTGACGCGGGCGACGCGGACCTCGTCGCCGGCATAGGTGCCATGACCAACCGCCATATGCGGCAGGTCGGAATCGTCGAGCGAGAGGCCGAGATCCAGAGTTTCGAGC
The DNA here is from genome assembly GCF_001425625.1 of Mesorhizobium sp. Root102. GTDB lineage: Bacteria > Pseudomonadota > Alphaproteobacteria > Rhizobiales > Rhizobiaceae > Mesorhizobium. The sequence goes on from NZ_LMCP01000023.1 coordinate 276,825, forward strand.
AGTTTTCGGGCGTTCGGTCCGGACACGGTCAGTGTCGCCATGTCTGATGTGGCGTTGTGGATGTAGACCGCACCGCGTCCGAAGCGGTCCTGGCGCCATTCCTCCAGCCGGGCGTGCACGGCAGCGACGTGCGAGGAGGAGCACGACACGACGAAGCGCTGCTCGTCGAGCCGCACCAGAACGCCGTCGTCGAAGACCACGCCATTCTCCGACAGCATGAAGCCGTAGCGGCAGCGGCCCGGTTTCAGCGTCGACATAGTGTTGTAATAGAGGAAATCGACAAATGCGGCCGCCTGCGGTCCGATCACCTCGATCTTGCCGAGCGTCGAACCATCGAACAGCGCCACAGATTGACGGGCGCGCCGCGCCTCGTCCGCGATCGAACGCTCCGCGTCCGCGTTGCCGCCATAGTGGGCCGGGCGCAGCCAGCCGCCATATTCCTGGAAGACCGCGCCATTGGCGCGATGGATAGTCTCCAGCGGCAGCCGCCGCACCGGCGCCATCAATTCGCCGACGCGCGCGCCGGCAAAGCTTGCCAACGGCACCGGCGTGAACGGCGGCCGATAGGTGGTGGTGCCGACCTCCGGCACCGTGCGGCCGGTGATGCCGGCCATCAGCGCCAGGCCCGGCAGATTGGAGGTCTTGCCCTGATCGGTCGCCATGCCGAGCGTGGTATAGCGCTTCAAATGTTCGACCGAGACGAAGTTTTCGCGCGCCGCAAGCTCGACATCTTTCACCGTCACGTCGTTCTGGTAGTCGATCCAGATGCGTCCCTTCGAACCCGGCATCGGCCATGCGGCCGTTATGCCTCCTGTCGCTTCCAGTCCGGTGCTGTGCGGTATCGCCGCTTTCTTTTGACCAGAAGATGTAACGGCGTTGCCGGCACCTGCGAACACCTCCGACAAGGAAACCGCGCCCGCAGCCGCGCCGGCAACAGCAATGCCATCCACCGGATCGCCCGGCAGGAAGGCGGCACGCGCCTCGCTCCAGGCAAGCTTGCCCTTGGCCTGGCCGAACAGATGGATGGTCGGCGTCCAGCCGCCCGAGATCAGCACGCAATCGGTACCCAACCTCGTGCCGTCGTCGAGCGTCACGCCGTCGACGCGCAGCTTGCCGGTGGCGGAGGTGAGGGCTCGGCCTTTGACCAGCCCCACATTGGCCGGCGTGGGGGGCGTGCCATCACGGCGAATGTCCACAAGGGTAACATCGGCCCCCACCTCGGCCAGCGCCGTGGCAACTTCGTAGGCACTGTCATTGTTGGTGGCGAGGACGATGCGGCGGCCGACCAGGACCGCGTGGCGCCTGAGATAGGCGAGCGCTGCATCCGCCGACATGATGCCCGGCAGGTCGTTGTTGGCAAAGGGCAGCGGCCGCTCAATGGCGCCGGTCGCCAGCACGATCTGGCGCGGCCTGACCCGCCACAGCGTATCCGGCCGGCCGTCGCAATGGCGCTGGTTCAGCCCGACCAGATTGTGGTCGTAGATACCGAAGGCGGTGGTCGAAGGCAGGATCAGCTGACCGGCAGCGGCAAGCTCTGCAACCGTCTCCGCGATCCAGGCGGCCGCCGGCTTGCCGTCGATCTCACCGGCGCGATGGCCCAGCGATCCGCCTGGCTTAGGCTGGTCGTCGACCAGCATGACAGAAAGACCAGCACCAGACGCCAGCCGTACCGCCGCCAGTCCTGCCGGTCCCGCGCCCACCACCAGCACGTCGCAATGATGGTTGATCTGGTCGGCTGTGCCCGCCGAGGTCCAGCCCGCATCGACCTTGCCCAGCCCCGCCATGGCGCGGATGCGTGGCTCGAACCTGTGCCAGTCCGGCCACATGAAGGTCTTGTAGTAGAACGCCGCCGGAATGAAGCGCGCAAAACGGTCGAGGAAGGCGTTGCGGTCGGCCAGTGCACTGGGCGCGGCGTTGACGCTTCTCGCCACCAGCCCGTCGCGCGCCGGCTCGGTCGTGGCCCGCGTGTTCGGCGTCGTCGGCACACTACCGCCGACATCGACCAGCGCGTTCGGTTCCTCGACGCCGGCGCTCCAGATGCCGCGAGGCCGATGATATTTGAAGCTGCGGCCGACGACCGCGACATCGCCTGCCAGCAGCGCCGAGGCGATGGTGTCGCCGGCATAGCCGTGCACCGTAGCGCCGTCGAAGCTGAAGCGGATCGGGCGGGAGCGGTCGATGGCGCTGCCGCCGGTGGCAAGACGCGAGGCGGTCACGCCGCGTGCTCCCCGCCGAGAGCAGCCGAGGACAGCACCTTGTGGGTGACCGTGTCACGTTCCATGACGAAGAACTCGCCGCAGTTCATGTGAACCCAGATTTCGCGCGCCGTGCCTTTCGGGTTGGTGCGCAAATAGAGGTAATCAGCCCAGCGATCGATCGGCACCTCGGCGCCATCAGGCCTGATGTTGCCGGCATCGCCGCCATAGTGGAATTCGGTCTCGTCGCGCGAGCCGCAGAATGGGCAAGGGAACAACTGCATGATTGCCTCTAGTGCGCGATGCCGGAGCCGGCCGCTTCGTCGATCAGCCGCCCGGTGGCGAAGCGATCGAGGTCGAAGGGGCGGCTGATGTCGTTGTGCTTGCCGGTCGCCAGCAAGTTTGCCAGCAGCGTGCCGCCGGCGGGAATGGCCTTGAAGCCGCCCGTGCCCCAGCCGCAATTGAGGAACAGTCCCGGTAGGGGCGATTCGCCGATGATCGGCGAGGAGTCCGGCACGACATCGACAATACCCGCCCATTGCCGCATCAGCTTGAGCTGGCCGAAGATCGGGAACATCTCCAGCACCCCGGCAATCACCGTCTCCAGCGTCGGCAGATTGCCGCGCTGCGCATAGGAGGGGATGCGGTCGAGCCCGCCGCCGATGACGATCTCGCCCTTGTCCGACTGGCTGACATAGACGCCGCAGCCCGGCGACAGCACCACCGTATCGAGGATCGGCTTGACCGGCTCGGAAACGCAGGCCTGCAGCGCATAGGAATTGATCGGCAGCCGGAAGCCGGCCTTGGCCGCCAGCACCGAGGAGTGCCCGGCCACCGCCATGCCGATGCGCTCGGCCCGGATCGCGCCCCGCGAAGTCTGGACGCCACGGCAGCGGCCGCCCTCGATGATGAAATCGGTGATCTCGCAGTTCTGGATGATGTCGACGCCGAGCCGGCTTGCCGCGCGCGCATAGCCCCAGGCGACCGCGTCATGGCGCGCCGTTCCGGCCCTGCCTTGCCAGATGCCGCCAAACACCGGGAAGCGCGCATCCGGCGAAAAATTGTAGATCGGCGCCACCCGGCGCACATCTTCAGGTGAAAACAGCTCGGCATCAATGCCGTTGATCTGCATGGCGTTGACGGTGCGCGCGCCGATCTCCATCTCGGCGGTCGAGTGGCACAGATTGACCATGCCACGCTGCGACAGCATCACATTGTAGTTCAAATCCTTGGACAGCCCCTCATAGAGCCGGTGTGCCAACCCGTAGAGCTCGACGCTTTCCGGATAATAATAGTTGGAGCGCACCACGGTCGTGTTGCGGCCTGTGTTGCCGCCCCCGATCCATCCTTTTTCCAGCACAGCAACTCGGGCGATGTTCTGGTTCTTGGCAAGGTAGTAAGCCGTCGCCAGCCCATGGCCGCCGCCGCCAATGACGATCGCGTCATAGGACGGCTTCGGCTCGGGCGAGCGCCATGCCGGCTGCCAGCCGGTCTGGCCGGCCAGGCCTTCTCTAAACAGCGATAAAGCGGAATAGCGTGTGGTCATGGCGTGCCGGACAGGCCTGATTTTTCGAGGCAAAGCGTATTCGTGTTGTACACGTATGTCTAGTAATGGATGCAGTCTTGCGTACGGTTGATGGCGTCAGCGCTTTCGCGAAATCGTCTCCTCGACGTAGCGCGAGAAATCCTCGACGTCCTGGGGCGACGGCTCCTGGCCGGTAAAACTGCGCAGATACGAGGCAACTTGAGCCAGGCGGCTGCTCATCGGCTCGTTGAGTTCGAGCGAGTAATAGCCGATCTGCATGAAATAGAGCACGCGGGCCCGTACGAACGCATCCACCTCATCATAGCCATGACGCATGAACATGTCGCGAATGGCGTTGACGCGCTCCTCGTCAGCCTCGTCGAGCGCGCGCCGGATGGTAGGCGAACGACGGGCCCAGGCCCTGATCGCGAAATCCAGCTGGGGATCGAATAGCCTTTCGTCCACCCAGCATTCGAAAATGCTCATCACCCCGCGGATGACGGTCGCGGAAGGCCGCCTGGCGCGTTCGACGATGAACCTGGTGTTGGTCTGCCGCCAATAATCCAGCAACTGGTCGAGCAGATCCTGCCGGCTCTTGAAATACCAGTAGAAGCTGGAACGCGACACATCGAGCTTCTGGCCCAGCGTCAGCACGCGGACGCGTTCGACACCGTCCGAGATCAACGTTTCAAGCGCTAGCTTCAGCCAATCTTCGCGCGTGGCCTTGATGTTGCCGGTGGCGCCGGCGCGCTGAATCGTCGTTTCGAGAGCTGCCATCAACACGACGCATGACATGCTGCCTCAGGCAAATCAAGGCTATGGACATGACTGTACAGGGCAATTCAACCCTGACCGAATGATGCATCTCGGATGTTAGCCGGATTGAGGCTCGATCGGGCGCTGTCGCCGCCACGCCATCAGCGCGGTCGCAAGCGAGGGGATTTTTGTCGCGGCTGCTGGTTCAGTGTTTGCTTTCCCGCAAGGCAATTGTCTGGCAAATACAAGTTCAGACAGATGCCCGCGCGGCCAACCAGCAGGAACAAACGACATGACGCTGTTTCGACAGAATCTTATCGATGGCGAATGGGTCGGCGAGGCCGGTTCGCGCAACATCAACCCCTCGGATACCGGCGATATCGTCGGCGACTATGCCTCGGCGGGAGCCGAGCAGGCGGGGCAGGCGATCGCCGCAGCCAAGGCGGCGTTTCCGGCATGGTCTCGCTCCGGTCCGTTGGCGCGCCACGCGGTCCTGAAAAAAGCCTCCGATGAGATCCTGGCGCGCAAGGACGAGATCGGCCGCAATTTGGCCCGTGAGGAAGGCAAGACGCTGGCCGAGGGCATCGGCGAGACCATTCGCGCCGCCCAGATATTCGATTTCTTTGCCGGCGAAACGTTGCGTTTGACCGGAGATGTCGTGCCGAGCGTGCGGCCGGGCGTCGGCGTCGAGATCACGCGCGAGGCGGTCGGCGTGGTCGGCATCATCACGCCGTGGAATTTTCCGATCGCCATCCCGGCCTGGAAGATCGCCCCGGCACTGGCCCACGGCAACACCGTCGTCTTCAAGCCGGCTGAACTGGTTCCCGAGAGCGCCTGGACCATCATCGACATCCTGCATCGCGCCGGCCTGCCCAAGGGCGTGCTCAATCTCGTCATGGGCAAGGGCTCGGTCGTCGGTCAGGCGATGCTCGACAGCCCCGATGTCAACGCCATCAGCTTCACCGGCTCGGTCGGCACAGGCAAGCGCGTCGCCGCGGCAAGCATCGAGCACATGCGCAAGTTCCAGCTTGAAATGGGCGGCAAGAACCCGCTGGTCGTGCTCGACGACGCCGATCTCGCGGTCGCCGTCGATTGCGCGCTCAATGGCGCCTTCTTCTCGACCGGCCAGCGCTGCACCGCCTCGTCCAGGCTGATCGTGACCGACGGCATCCACGATCGTTTCGTCGATGCCCTCAAGGATCGCATGAGCAAGCTGGTCATCGGCGATGCGCTCGACGCGCAGACTCAGATCGGCCCGGTCGTCGATGCGACGCAGCTGAAGCAGGACGAGGATTACATCGCCATCGGCGTCAGGGAGGGCGCCACGCTCGCCTTCGGTGGCGAGCGGCTCGATCGCAAGACGCCGGGCTTCTACTTGCAGCCGGCATTGCTGACTGAGGCCACCAACGCCATGCGCAGTTCGCGCGAGGAGATTTTCGGACCTGTCGCCAGCGTCATACGCGTCAAGGACTATGACGAAGCGCTTTCCGTCGCCAACGACACGCCCTTCGGCTTGACCTCGGGCATCTGCACCTCGAGCCTAAAGCACGCCACCCACTTCAAGCGCAATTCGGAAGCCGGCATGGTAATGGTCAACCTGCCGACGGCGGGTGTCGACTTCCACGTTCCCTTCGGCGGCCGCAAGGGCTCGAGCTACGGCCCGCGCGAACAGGGCCGCTACGCGGCGGAATTCTACACCACGGTAAAGACCGCCTATACATTCGCTGGCTGATCGGCCGTCGGCCGATCATGCCGGGCTGATCGGGCGCCGGCTGATTGGCTGGCAACCCGTCACACATCTGGATTGGAGCGGCGCGAAGGGATGACAGTGCAGAATCTGACCTGGCTTAACCCGCCGCCGCACCACGCCATCGACGGCGATAGCGTTCGTGTGCGCACCGGCAAGGAGACCGATTTCTGGCGCGAGACCTTCTACGGTTTCTGGCGTGACAACGGTCACTTCCTGTACCGGCCGGTCGAGGGCGATTTCACCGCCGAAGTCACGGTCAAAGGCGACTACAAGGTGCTTTACGATCAAGCCGGGCTGATGGTTCGGCTCAGCGAAACGCACTGGATCAAGGCCGGTATCGAATACACCGACGGCCTTTCCTATTTCTCCGTCGTCGTCACCAACGACACGTCCGACTGGTCGCTGATCGCCATCCCTGCCGACCCGAACGGCATCAGCATCCGTCTGACCCGTCACGCCGAGGCGATCAGGGTCCAGTATCTCGATGCTTCCGACGGCCACTGGAAGCCGGTGCGGCTTGCCTATTTCCCGATCTCGAAAGCAGTCGATGTCGGCATGATGTGCTGTTCCCCGCAGCGCGAGGGGTTCGAGGTTACATTCTCCGGCTTTTCGGTGGAGCCGCCAATATCGCGGGAATTGCACGATTGAGGCGTGCGGTCTTGCGCTGAACCGCGAGCACTTCGACCTTTACGACAGTCGCTGTTTGAAGACTTGCCACGCGCGCCGTCGGGTTATCCGACCGCGCCGTGAATGGGGCGCGGCAATTGCCCTGGACCTTGCTCGTTCACATATTGTTGGATTGGATCCAATCATACAATATGGATTCAAAGAGGAGACCGAACGATGACGCGTTGGCAAGGGGTGTTCCCGGCGGTCACGACCAAGCTGAACCAGGATGGTTCGATCGACATCGAGGCGACGCAGGCAAGCATCGATCGCCTGATCGCCAATGGCGTGTCGGGCGTCATCGTCCTGCCGATGCTTGGCGAGAATGCGTCACTGCAGCCGCAGGAGCGGGAAGCGGTCATCCGGGCCGCGAAAGACGTGGTGGCCGGACGTGTCCCGCTTCTGTCCGGCCTTGCCGAGATTTCGACGGCAAACGCAACCGCAGCCGCGCGCAAGTACCAGGATTTCGGCGCCGAAGGCCTGATGGTGTTCCCCAGCCTTGGCTACAAGACCGACCCGCGCGAGACCGCTGAGTGGTACAAGGCGATCGCCAATGCCAGCGACCTGCCGATAATGATCTACAACAACCCGATCGCCTATGGCGTCGACGTCACCCCCGCCATCCTGAAGGTGCTGGCGGACTGCCCGACGATTGTTGCCGTGAAGGAAGAGACCGGCGATGTGCGCCGGGTCACCGACATGATCATCGAACTCGACGATCGCTTCGATATCTTCTGCGGCGTCGACGACCAGATCGTCGAGAGCATGGCGCTCGGCGCCACCGGCTGGGTGTCCGGCATGACCAATGCGTGGCCGGAGCAATGCGTCCGCATTTTCAATTTGTGCGCGGCCGGCGATTTCGCCGCCGCGCGCGATCTCTACCGCATCATGACGCCGTCCTTTCATCTCGACACGCATGTCAAGCTGGTCCAGTACATCAAGATGGCCGAGCATCTCGTCTATGGCGCGCCGGAGTGGACCCGCGCGCCACGCTTGCCTCTGGTTGGCGAAGAGCGCGCGCGCGTCACCGCCGTCATCGAGGCGGCGATCGAAAAGCTCAGGCAGCAGGACTGAACACGGGACGCCCATGGCCACCACCGACAAGCCGCTGCTGCAACGCCAGACCGTGACGGCAATGGTCGCCCAGTACATCGCCGCCAGGATCATCGGCGGCGATTACCCGGGCGGACATCAGATCCGCCAGGAAGCCATCGCCGCCGAGCTTGGCGTGAGCCGGATCCCGGTGCGCGAGGCGCTTCTGCAACTGGAGGCGGACGGCCTGGTCGTCATCAGGACGCATCGCGGTGCGGTCGTGTCGGAGTTGTCCGCCGACGATGCGATCGACCTTTTCGATGCGCGCCTGTTGCTTGAGCCTTTCCTGGTCGAAAAGGCGATCGCGCACGCCTCGGACCAGGACATTGCCGCCATCGAAAAATCGATGCGCGCCTATGAGGCTGCCATCGCCCGAGGCGATGATCCCAAGGATCTCAGCCGTCTCAACTGGGCGTTCCACACCGCATTGCTCGAACCGTCGATGCGGCCGCGGTCGATGGCGGTCGTCCAGACGCTCTACAACTCCGCCGACCGCTATTTGCGTCTGCAGATCGAGCCCGCCAAGGCACAGGCCAAAGCCCTGCAGGAGCATCGCCAGCTCTTCGAAGCCTATCGCGGGAGGGACATCGCCGAGACCGCGCGCTTGTTGAGAAAACACATCGCCGACGCGGCCGGCGAGATCGTCAGCCAGTTGCGGCGCAGCGAGAGCGCCGGCTGACTGCGTCCTTGCCGGCCGGGAGCGAACGGTCGGCAGGCCAAAGCTCACCAGGGGACATGCAGTATTTCCAGCTTGGGCAGGCCGACCGGCCTGATGCCGAGGTCGTTGGCAAGGGCGCCGAAGCCTTCGGTCTCGATAAGATCGCGGTAGGGAAGTTCGGGGAAACGAAGGCCGCCACGATGCAAAGCGGCATCGACGAGAAGCATGGTTCCGCCGACCGCATCGAGACCGATGATGTCGAGATGCCTGACATCGCTGAGATGGAGGCGGCCCTGCGATTGCAGGGGCGGCTGGTAAAGCCCGCCGCGCATATGGCGATAGTACCGGTAGTCCCTTGTCGACCGCGTCGTGATGAAACTGTTGTGATCGAAGCTGGCGCCGCCGGCGATCTTCACGCAGTTGGGGACCGCGATGCGATGTCCGGTGGCGATCAGGCGGTTCAAGGCATCGCCGGGAAAACGCCAGACATCGGCATCAATCCACAGCGCCCAGTCGTCGTCGGCGTCCAGCCCATGATCGATCAGGTGGTTGCGCACCTTGGCAATGGTGCCGCGCCTGACGCGCTGCATGCGCGGCTTTGCCCGCTTTGTCCTGTCGAGGCTGGTGCCGACATGTTTCTGCAGCAGGACAATGCTCCGATATTGGCCGGACAATCGAGCCGTTGCCTCCTGCAGCCTATCCCAGCTTCCGTCGACGCTGTCGCCTTCGCAGAACACCAGCTTGATCCGGTCCTTGGGATAGTCCAGCGTCTGCAGGAGGTCGAGGAACGGCTGGATATGCTCGGCCGCGTCGCGAAGCGGCACCAGGACGGCAATGTTCTGGCCAGATGGCGACGATGCCAGAAGCGCCGACTGGCTGACACTTGCCCTTGCCGTGGCCTCATCCAGATGGGCGCCTCGCGTCACATGATACCAGCCACGGTAGAGATGATTGCGCAGCCTGGTGCCCCACCCCGGCGCTGGTTCCGGTGTCCACCAAGTGCCCGCCCAATGATGAATGGACAGCGTTGTTCCCGTGTCTGGCTCTCTCGATCCGGCCGAATCCACCGGGGAGAACAGCGTCGGGGGATGTATGACGAAGGCCTTCTGGTCGCCATAGCCCCGCTGGGCCGATGTCAGCAGGCAAGGGCCGGTCGCGTCGAGCACGTCCTTGGCCTGAGCCAGTCCGGGCAACAGCGACAGTACATGCAGCCAGAAGGGATGCCTGGGCGGGCTCGCAATCGTTCCGTTGAAGAGCAGATAGGGCAGGCCGCGGAATTCCGCCTGGACGCTTGTGTGCGAAGCGGGTTCCTTGCACAGCACGATGCGGTCCTGGCCCATGATCGGATCGAAAGGGGCGACGCATTCACAGTCGATGTCGGCATAGACCCCACCGAAATGATAGAGAAGCAGGTAGCGCGCCGCGTCGGCGCGCAGCACGCCGCTCGGGTAGCCGCAGAAGGTCGGCAGGAAATCCGGATAGTGCTCGGCGATGAATTCCAGCAGCTTCCGATCGTTCCAGAATAGGAATGTCCAGTCCGGGTTGTGCCGCTTCCAGCTCTCGACATAGGCTTGGAAACGGGCCGGAACGACGTCGTTCTTCCACATCTGGTGAAGGATCGGTGGGATCATGCGCCAGCCTCGTCCAGTCCCAACCCGTCGCGGACGGCATTGCGGATGGCGCGCGCGCCGAACCTTGCCCATACCGCTTGATGCGCGCGGATGCGCTGGCGTGCCCTGCGGTCGGTGTCCAGGCAAAGTCCGACAGCCAGGTCGGCAAGCCCCTCATCGGTATCCGACAGCAGCAGCTCCTCCTTGTCGATCAGGTCCAGACCCTCGGCCGCCAGCGGCGTCGCGATCACCGGCACGCCCCAGGCCATCGCCTCCAGGATCTTGATGCGCGTGCCGCCGCCTGCCGCAAGCGGCACGATGCTGAGATGCGCCCTGGACAGGAGCGGCGCCACGCTTTCGGGGTCTTCGACGAGCTCCACGCCAGGCAATCCAGCCAGCGCCCGCACGGCGGGCTTCGGGTTGCGTCCGGCGAGAACCAGTGTCGCGGCCGGCAAGGCCCGTCGGATGCGCGGCAATATGGAGCCGGCCAACCGCCCGACGGCATCGACGTTTGGCGGATAGCCGAGATGGCCGATAAACAGGATCACCGGAAAGCCGTTGCCGGTCCCCGGCTCGGCAGGCGGCGTTTCGGGACTGTACCCGGCGTGGGGAATTCCGTTCGGAACGACATCGATCGGCACGGTGTGCCGGGAAAGCGCCATCAGCCTTTCGCGATCCTGGTCCGAGCAGACCCAGACCCTGTCGACAAGGGCAAGCGCCTTTCGCTCCAGGCGCCTGATGCCAAGGCCCGCGGTGATCGTCGCCACGGCAGGTCGCTTCGCATCGACGCGCCGCAACTGTTCCGCCAGGTCGGACTCGACATTGTGCATGTCGAGGATCAGCTGTTCCGTAAGCGCCCGCAAAGGCCGCAGCAGCTTGAACAGGCCGATGCCCTCGACCAGCACGGTGTCCGGGCGGAAGTCTCGAACCAGTGTCTCCAGCCGCGTCAACGCAGAGCGCGAAATGCGATGCTCCGCCCTTATGCGCCACCAGCCGATCGAGCCGGATCGGGCCTCCCCCTCGATCGACAAGGCTTCAATGCGGATCGACGGATCTGCTGCTTTCGCAGCCTGCGGCCGCACCGACACCAGGCAGACCGGGCCGAATTCCGCTGCCGCCTCAGCGTTGCGTAAGTTTCTGAGATCAGCGCCCGAGACAGCGGGGAAGGCTGGATCGTGGCACAACACCAGCGTGCGCCCTACCCCAAGGATCGGGACGGGGACTCTGGCGGGTCTCTCGATCATGGTTCCGACACGAATCCGGGCGTCATATTGCAGTGCCTTCCAGCTTCGACCGATCGTGTTGTGTGCACGAACGGCACGCATCATGCCCGCCGCATCCATGAACATCCTATGTTTGATCAGTTGCCTTGAAATCCGTTGCGCTATCCAGGATTTTCTCCATTGGAGAACGTCCCTCGCCACCCCGCAAGCGGCAAGCGTGTCCAGTTCGAGCGCTATAGCCAGAAATGTGCGGCGCGGCGCCTGGACGAAACGCTTGGCCATCCTTGCCTCGTCGTGATGGTAGAGCAGAACCGGGGTGGAGACGGTTGCCACATTCGAGCGCGCAAGCAGGGCCGCCCAATAGCATGTGTCCTCGTCGAGACCGGTCGTCTGCGGAAAGCGGACGGTGGCCGTTGCCGAGGTTGCGACCAATGCGCTGCCCATGGCGATAGGCCATACATCGTTGAGAAGGTATCGCCGCGCGTTCAGGGCCCGGTCATCGGTGTATCCATGCGGCACCTTGAGTTTGTCCGGCCGCCCTCTGGTCCGGCGAATACAAGCTCCTATCGACAGCCCGGCGTCGGGATTGCGCTTGAGCGCATCCTGCAACAGCGTCAGCCCTCCAGCCATCACCTCGTCGTCGGCATCAAGGAAGAATATGGATTTCCCGCTGGCGCGGGCGATGCCGGCGTTGCGTGCAGCGCCAGCGCTGCCGAGCCGGACGACCACGACCTCCAGCGGCAGCCCGTATTTTCGGGCGCTGTCGAGTGCAATGGCCGCGGTCTGATCGTCGGAGCCGTCATCGATGACAAGAATTTCGCCGATCAGATAACGGTCGGGCACCAGACTTCGCAAGGTGGCGTCAATGGTGGCGGCGGCGTTCCGTGCCGGAATGATGACAGTGACGTCCCGCACGACCATGATCACTTCTGCTCGAAGGAACCGCGGTTCAGCATGCGGTTATAGAAATCCTTTAACGGCGATACAGGTCGGAGTGAAAGACTGGCGAGGCTATCGATCAGCTTGGGTTCGATGTCGAATGGCGACTGGTTCTTCAACCAGCTGTAGCATGAGCCGTCCTTGAGAACGGAAGGACTGCCAACCACATAGCCACCGAGCCCCTTGGCGTGACCGATCCGGCGCAGACCAAAATGCAGACTGGATGAAACGATCGGCTCTCGCGTCCTCAGATAGACGTGAAATCCGTTCGGCGACTTTGCAACCGGTGTGCGGCCGGCGAGTTCCATGTGCATGCTCGTCCAACTTCGATAGCCGACAACGTCATCGAAATCGAGGATGAGGAGATTGGAAAATCCGCCCAATATCCCGATATTCCCCACGAATTTTTGAAACCAGCGCTCAATGTCATCGCAGGTCGGCGGCTTTTGTGAAAGCTGAAAGGCAATCGATCTGAATGCCAGTTCCTTCAAATCTTTTCGCCGGGTCTGCAAATGCAGCGGATCGTATTCCATCGCCTGGAGATCAAGGTGTTTGCCGCCGGCCCGGAGCGGCAAGCAAATGTAACCCTTGGCCAAGAGCTCGATTGCATATTCGGTCCTTATTACAGGCTGCATCGACTGTTCCGCGGCCGAAAAATGTCATTCCAATCTTCTTTAGCCGAACAGGGTCCTCGTCAAGTGCCGAGTGCAACACTTTGGTCGTGCTCAAGCGATGCGCCTCCGTCTCAAACACGTCATCTTCTGGACCGCTCCAGCCAACGCGTCGTGACATGTCTCCAGAATGATGTGAACCGCGTTCGCCTGTATGCGTCGGCGGCCATCTTTATGCCTTGTGCCTGCGTCGGGAAGGGATGGATGACGTCGGCCAGCGCGAGCAGGCCCATGCCCGACTTGATCGCCAGCGACACTGCATTGATCATCTCGCCGGCATGGCTGGCGACGACCGTGGCACCCAGGATGCGGTCGGACCCCTCCCGGACGTGGATTTTGACAAAACCCTCTTCTTCGCCGTCCATCACCGCACGGGCGACATCGTGCATCAGCACCGTATAGGTCTTGACCGGAATGCCGTTCTGGCGCGCCTCCGCCGGATAGAGCCCGACATGGGCGATCTCCGGATCGGTGTAGGTGCACCACGGAATGACCAGTTCGCTCAGTTTACTGCGTCCAAGAAACAAGGCGTTGTGCACGACCATGCGGGCCGTCGCCTCGGCGGTGTGGGTAAATTTGTAGGCGAGGCAGACGTCGCCCGCCGCATAGATGCGCGGATTGGTGGTCCGGAGATAATCGTCCACTTTGATGCCGTCGGCATCGTATGCCACCCCGGCGTTCTCCAGGTCGAGACCGTCGACATTGGGCGAGCGGCCGATGCCGGTGATTATCTCGTCGACGGAAATCGTCGTCGTGATCTCGTCGTGTACCAGGTCGGCGAGCTTCTTTCCGCCTGCTGTCCGCACCGCCACCATCTCGGTGTTGAGGCAAACCTCGATCCCCTCGCGCGCCAGCGCGTCGGAAAGGATCTGGGCGGCGTCGCGTTCCTCGCCGGGCAGGAACATCGGCTCCCGCTGCGCCAGGATGACTTTCGCACCCAGCAAACGGAAGGCCTGCGCCGCCTCGCAACCGAGCGGTCCGCCGCCGATGACCAGAAGCCGCTTCGGGCACTCTGTGAGATCGAACATGGTTTCGTTGCTGAGATAGCCGGCTTCGGCGAGCCCCGGGATCGTCGGCAGCCTCGGGCGCGCGCCTGTCGCGATCAGCGCCTTCCTGAAACGCAGCGTCTTGCCCGCCACCGTGACCGCGTCCGATCTGGAAAACTGTGCTTCGCCGAAAAAGACATCGATGCCTTTCGCCGCGATGGTTGCGGCGGCATCGGCACGGCTGATCCGCTGCCGGATTTGCCGCATCCGTGTCATTGCCCGCTGAAAGTCGACGTGAAGACGGTCCGGCGTGTCACCGCCGAGATTCTCGGCATCGCGCATATCTGCATAGAGCCTGGCCGTGCGGATGATCGATTTCGACGGGATGCAGCCGACATTGATACAGGTCCCGCCGATCAGGTTGCGCTCGATGAGCGCAACCTTTGCACCGAGGCCGGCCGCTTCGTGGGCGGCGGTCAGCCCGGCCGGCCCGGCACCGATGACGACGAGGTTGTAGGGACCGTCCGGCTCTGGGTTCTGCCAGTGCGGCGGATGGGCGCTCTTGATCAGTTCGAGGTCGTTGCTGTCGACGGGGAAGGCGCGAGCCCTGGTTCGGTCACGCGCCATCGCCGCCACCTGACGCCGGGCTTACCGGCTGAGACAGCCAGCCGCCGCTGAATCCGGCCTTGCGCAGGCCGTTGCGGATATGCTGATTGGACCGCATCAGCTTCCAGATCAGCCCTGACCGATGGTTCTCGATCATCATCACCACGATGCCCTGGTCCAGCCCGTAGTGGCCTTCCGACACCCAGCCGTGCCGGCCGAATGTCCGCCGGTTCGCCAATGTCGGATTGAAGCCGCTCGGCAGCCGGAAATTATCGATCACCTCGGGATAGCGATCTCCAAGATGGCGCAAGGCCGCCAGGCAAATGTCCGGCGCGAAAGGCAGCGACGCCGGATAGGACCATGGGGCGATCGTCCCGTCATCCGGCCCGAACGGCGCGCCGCGCGCCGCATAGCCGGAAAACCGGCGGCGGTGTCGCTCCACGCTGGTGCGAAAGCCGCCTGGGCCGTCGCCCGCCGAAAGTCCCCACAAATTCTCGTCGTAGCCGCCATAGCCGTAAGGATTGTGGCGCGCATAGTCGCGGTGCAGGTAGGTCGAGCGGCGGCTGTTTTCGAAATAATCCGAGTTCTTCTCGCGCATGAAAGCGTCGCGGATGCCGGCGAAGTCGATCCAGGCATGCGAGAACTGGTGCATGAACAGCGGACCGCCATAGAGCACGTCGTAGCCGTAGATGTTTTCCCACTGGTAGGTCGCCGTCCAGCCCTCGTAACTGTCGTCCGAGGTCGGGCTGTCGGGCGAGGCCATCGACAGGACGTAGAGGATCGTCGCTTCGTTGTAGCCTTCCCAGCCATAGTGGAGAAAGCCGCTCTTCGGCTTCCAGCCCTGCCGGAGCGTCAGGCCTGAGCCTTGCGCCCACCGCCAGTCGACGCGCCGGTATAGCGCCTCGGCTCGTTCCCGGATCTCGGCTTCCTCCTCATCCTCGCCGGAGAAATAGGATGCCGCCACCAGCACACCGGCGATCAGCAACGCAGTATCCACCATCGACAGTTCGCAGCGCCAGACGCGCAGGCCGGTCCGCATGTCGAGGAAATGGTAGTAGAAACCCTTGTGGCCGGTGACGTCGTCGCCATTGCCCTGCCGGCTGGTCGAGAAGAAGCGCAGCGCGGCAAGCGTCAGCTTCACCGCCGCTTCGCGGATCATCCACCCACGCTCGACGCCGATCGGATAGCAGGACAGGGCGAAACCGACAACGGCGATGCTGGCCGGCCAATTCGGCCGCGACGTATCGGCGACCAGTCCGTTTTCCGGATTCACATTCTCGAGGAAATAATCGAAGGCGGCGCGCTGATAGCGCTCCAGAAGCTCGTCGTCGGACAATGCGGCAGGCTCGGCTCTAAGCAAAAGAAGCAAGCTCCCGCCGGATGGCTGCATCCCGTGTCATGGTTTCCCGCTACCTTGTTGCGTCATCATCGATTCGACGTCTGGGACTATACGCCCGCCCGCTCCTGTCCGTTGCATCGTCACGCGGAATTGAGATTCGCTCTGCGTCAGTAGGTGGCGCGGCCGCCGGAAACGTCGAACACGGCGGCCGTCGTGAACGAACACTCCTCCGAGGCGATCCAGCAGATCAGCGCCGCCACCTCGTCGACCTCGCCAAAGCGCGCCATCGGTATCTTGGACAGCATGAAGTCGATGTGCTCCTGGCTCATCTGCTTGAAGATCGCGGTGCGCACCGCCGCGGGTGTGACGCAATTGACCGTCACCTTGGTCTTGGCCAGTTCCTTGCCGAGCGACTTGGTCAGGCCGATCACCGCGGCCTTGGACGTGCTGTAGGCGGAGGCGTTGGGATTGCCTTCCTTGCCGGCAATCGAGGCGATGTTGACGATGCGGCCATAGTTGCGCTCGAGCATGTGCGGCACGAGCGCCTTGTTGCAGTAGAAGACGCCGTTGATGTTGATGTCGATGACCTTCTGCCAATCCTCGCTCGAATAGTTCCAGGTCGTCATGTTGGGGCCGGTGATCGCCGCACTGGTGACCAGGATATCGACACCGCCAAGCGCTTCGATCGTCCGTGCGGCGGCATTTTCAACCCCCGCCGCATCGGCAACGTCCACCGCCACGCCGTGCAGTCCCGGAATGACGGCCTTGGCCTGTTCGATCTGGGCAGGATCGCGATCCCAGACCGAAACCCGTCCGCCCTCTTCGACAATCCTCTGAGCCACCGCCAAACCGATGCCCGATGCGCCGCCGGTGATGACCGCCGCCCGATCGCTGAATCGTCCTGCAAAATTCATCGGCATCTGATTTCCCCCGTCACCTGAACCCGATGGACGATGGCGACGCACGGCCACCATACCATCGGCGGCGACTGTGCGGTCACCGCCAGGCAAGTTCAAGCCGGCATGCAGGCCGATCGTCTGGGCCAATCCCGTGCCGGGATCACACGGGATTTCCCTCGAGCACACTGCCCAGCGCTTTCACCATCGCCACCAGCGCCGGTCCGATCTCGGCATGCGCGCGGTCCTCGGTGATGATCTCGCCGATGCCGCCGCAGGTGACGGCAACAAGCGGCGAGCCGTCACGCGGGCGAAACGGCACGCCGACCGCATGGATGTAGCTGTGCCAGGCGCCGAACGACGTCACGTAGCCCTGGCGCGCATATTGGGCGATCGCATCGTCGATCGCAGCATGGATCATCGCTGCCTTGTCCGGCTCCGCCTCCTGCAAAGCCCGCACAAGGCCGGCGCGCTCCTGGGGTGAAAGGGCCGCCGCATAGGCCAGCCCCATCGATGTCTTCCAGATCGGCAGATAGGAGCCGGGATTGAGCCGCAGCGTAACAAGGCTCTCCGACCGGCAATTGGCCAGATAGACCATGTTGAGGCTGTCGCGCGTGCCGAGCGCCACCGCCGCACCGGTCAGGTCGGCCAGCGGCTGCATCAGCGGCCTGGCGACGTGAACGACGGCGCTGGAGCTGAGCGCTGAATAGCCGAGCGCCACGGTGGCCGGCCCCAGGCTGTAGCGGCCGAGATCCTTGTCGTAGAGGAGATAGCCGAGCGCGCTCAGAGTATAGGTGATGCGCGAAACCGTGGCTTTGGGCAGGCCGGTGCGGGCAATGATGTCCTGGTTGCCGAGCGAGGCGTCGCCCGGCCGGAAGGCGCGCAGGATGTCGAGCCCGCGCACCAGCGACGACGAAAGCTGCGCGCCTTCGCCTCCAAGTTCCGTCTCGTCCCTGGTCGCTCGCTTGCGCACGCTGGGTCTTTCTGGCGTCGTCGTCCGCCTGTCGGGCCGGTGCCGCCGGCACGGTCTGTCGTATCTGGTTGAAAAATGAAATTAAATTCCATTTATATTGACAGCGGCTTTCGCGGACTGTCAATATGCTTGCATAGATGGCATGTCCCAGCGCCTTGTGCCATCTTACGAAGCCCCTCCTTGTGAAGGTAGCCACGTGTCTCGCTATATTTTGCGCCGGCTTATCGCAATGCCGTTTCTGGTGCTCGGCATCGTCACGATCGCCTTCCTGATCACCACGGTGACCAAGGGCGATCCGTTGACCGCCATTGTCGCCGAACAGCAGATGAGCAACCCGGAGGTGGTCGCCGCGGCCAAGGCGCGTTGGGGTCTCGATCGCCCTTTGCCGGAACGCTATATGATATATCTCAGTAATCTGCTCAGCGGCGATCTCGGCACCTCCTTCATCACCAAGCGCAATGTCGGCACCGACATTCTCTACCGCTTGCCGGCAACTCTCGAACTGGTTTTCGCCGCGATGATCTTCGGCACCACGCTTGGCATCGTGCTTGGCGTGTTGGCCGCCTATTTCCGCAACAGCCTGATCGACCACGGCGCGCGGCTGTTCGCCCTGTTCGGCTCGTCGCTGCCGGTGTTCTGGTCGGGGCTCGGCCTGTTGTTCATTTTCTCGGTCATGCTGAACTGGCTGCCGGGGCCGGGCAGGGTTGATGCCCGGCTGGCATTGCCGCCCGGCATCACCGGCTTCCTGACTATCGATTCGCTGCTGGCTGGCGACTGGACCGTCTTCAAGGACGCACTCTGGCACCTGCTGCTCCCGGCTTTCGTCCTCGGCTGGACGGTTTCGGGCACCATATCGCGGCTGGTGCGCGCCAACATGCTGGACGTCATGAGCCGCGAGTTCGTGCTCACCGCGCGCGCCAAGGGGGCGAGCGAATTTCGCGTCGTCATTGTCCACGCGTTGCGCAACACGATGGTGCCGACCCTGACCGTCATCGGCTATTCCTTCGCCTATCTGATCACCGGCGCGGTGCTGACCGAAACCATCTTTTCCTGGCCCGGCATGGGCTCCTATGCCGTCGAGGCGGCCCGCGCGCTCGACTTCCCGGCAATCATCGGCGTCACCATCGTCGGCGGTCTGGCCTTCCTGGTCACCAACCTCATCACCGACATACTCTATGTCGTGGCCAATCCGCGCGTGAGATTGAGCTGATGTCGGCGGTCGCAACCAAATCCCGTTCCGACGCTGTTCCCGAATGGCTGACCGCGCCTTTGGTCATCGGCACGGTCGTCATCCTGTTCTGGCTGTTCATGACCGTGTTCGCCAATCTGGTCGTGCAGTTCGATCCGCTCGAAATGGTGGCGCGCCGGCTGCAGCCGCCGAGCTGGGCGCACTGGCTGGGCACCGATGCGCTCGGCCGCGATGTGCTGGCCCGCACCTTGCACGGGGCGGCGCATTCGCTGCCGATCGCGGTTCTGGTCGTCGTCTCGGCCGTCGTTATAGGCTCGCTGCTCGGTGCGATCTCCGGCTTCGTCGGCGGCCTGACCGGTGCAGCGATCATGCGGCTTGTCGACGTGACCCTGTCGTTCCCGCCGATGCTGCTGGCCATGGCCGTCGCGGCCTCGCTCGGGCCGGGCCTCGGCAACGCGGCCATCGCCATGGTGCTGGTCTGGTGGCCGGTCTATGCCCGCCTGATGCGGGCGCAGGTGCTGGAGGTGAAGGAGCGCGAGCATGTCGAGGCGGCCATCGCCGCCGGCGCCAGGCCGCGCCGCGTGCTGTTCACGCACATATTGCCGCTTTGCTGGACCCCCGTGCTGATCAGCGCGACCATGGATCTCGGCCAGGTCGTGCTGCTTGCCGCATCGCTCAGCTTCATCGGTCTCGGCGCCACGCCGCCGACGCCCGAATGGGGCTCGATGATCTCCGATGGCGCCGTCCATTTCTATCAGTGGTGGATCGCCTTCGGTCCCGGCGTCGCCATCCTCACCATCGTGCTCGGCTTCAACTTCATCGGCGACGGCTTGCGCGACATTCTCGATCCAAGGTCGGACTAGGCGATGAGCGCACAGATATCTTCGGCGCGACCGGGCGCGATCAACAGCGCCAGTGACCGCGAGCCGCTGCTGTCCATACGCGGCCTGCGGGTCGGGTTCCGGCGGGCGGGCGATCAGTTCGAGGCGGTGCGCGGCATCGACCTCGATGTCGCCAAGGGCGAGGTGGTCGGCATTGTCGGCGAGTCCGGCTCGGGCAAGACCGTCGGCATGCTCGCCGCGCTCGGCCTAACCTCCAAGAACGCGGTGGTCACCGGCTCGGTCCGCTTCAACGGCGACGAACTGGTCGGCAAATCGTCACGCGAGATGCGCAAGATCAGGGGCGCGCGCATCGCCATGATTTTTCAGGACCCGCTGTCCTCACTCAACCCGGTGATGACCGTCGGCGCGCAGATCGCCGAGGCGGTCAGGCTGCATCAGCGCGTGACGCGCAAACAGGCGATGGCGCGCGCCGTGGAATTGCTCCATCTGGTGGCGATCCCGCAGCCGGAGCGCCGGGTCAACCAGTATCCGCATGAATTCTCCGGCGGCATGCGCCAGCGCGCCGTGATCGCCATGGCCGTCGCCAACGATCCCGACCTGCTGATCGCCGACGAGCCGACCACGGCGCTCGATGTCACGGTGCAGGCGCAGATACTATCGGTGCTGCGTTCGTTGCAGGAGCGGCTCGGCCTTGGCCTGGTGCTGATCACCCATGATCTCGGCGTCGTTGCCGGTCATGCCGACCGCGTCGCGGTCGTCTATTCCGGCCGCGTCGTCGAACAGGCTGGCGTGTCCGAGCTGTTCGCCGATCCGCGCCACCCCTACACGCGTGGCCTCATCGCCTCGATCCCCAACCTTGAGGAAAGCCGCGAGCGGCTGTTTTCGATCGACGGCTCGCCGCCCGCACTTGGGCGCTTGCCGGGCGGCTGCGCCTTCCATCCGCGCTGCATCTATGCCGAGGCACGCTGCCGGACCGAGGATCCGCCGCTGCACGATATAGGCGGCCGGTTTTCGGCCTGTCATTTGGCGACGACCTTGCCGCCCTTCCACAGCGCCTCGCTGGCGGCGGCAAGTCTGGACAGTGGAAGCGTGGCCCCATGAGCGCAGCGGAGCAACTCCAGGCAGAAACCAAACCGGCGCCGGCATTGTCGGTTCGCCATCTCGTCAAGGACTTTCCAGTTCGCGGCGGCCTCGTCTTCGACCGCGCCGTTGCCCATGTCCGTGCGGTCGCCGATGTCTCGTTCGACGTAGCACCTGGCGAAACGCTGGGCCTAGTCGGTGAATCCGGTTGCGGCAAGTCGACCCTCGGGCGCTGCCTGATGCGGCTGATCGAGCCAACCAGCGGCGAAAGCTGGTTCCGTGGCCGGAACCTGCTCGCCCTCAACCACGAGGACATGCGCCTGATGCGGCGCTACATCCAGCTGGTCTTCCAGGATCCGTACGGGTCGCTGCATCCGCGCATGCGCATTGCCGACAACATCGCCGAGCCACTGCGCATGAGCGACATGTCGGCGGCCGACCGCCGCGCGCGCGTCGCCGAACTGCTCGAACTGGTGCGGCTCAATCCTGAGCATGGCAAGCGCTATCCGCACGAACTGTCCGGCGGGCAGCGTCAGCGCGTCGTTATCGCCCGGGCGCTTGCGCTGAACCCGCAAGTGGTGATCCTCGACGAGCCGGTTTCGGCCCTCGACGTTTCGGTGCAGGCCGGCGTGCTCAACTTGCTCAAGGATATCCAGCAGTCCTTCGGCACATCCTATCTGTTCATCGCCCATGACCTCTCGGTCGTGCGTCACATCTCACATCAGGTCGCGGTGATGTATCTCGGCAAGATCGTCGAGATCGCGCCCGCGGCCGAACTCTATTCCAGGCCGCTGCACCCCTATACCCAGGCGCTGCTGTCGGCTGTGCCGCTCGCCAACCCCGAGAAGGAGCGCAAGCGCGAGCGGATCGTGCTGACTGGCGATGTGCCGAGCCCGCTCAACCCGCCATCCGGCTGTCGCTTCCGCACGCGCTGCTTCAAGGCCCAGGCGATCTGCGCTGCCGTCGAACCACCGCTCGATCCGGCTGGTGGTCCGCATCGCGTCGCCTGTCATTTTCCGGAGCCGGTCAACACTTTCAGGGCTGTCTGACAACCCTGCGAGATAACAGCCGAATTACCCGTGAAGGATTCTGATTTGACCGAAAACCAACCCAGAAATGCCGGTGCGGCAGGCCACGAGCGCCTGCCGCTCGAAGGCATCAAGGTTCTCGATCTCTCGCGTGTGCTCGCCGGTCCATGGGCGACGATGAGCCTTGCTGACCTCGGCGCCGAGGTCTGGAAGATCGAGAACATTGACGGCGGCGACGACACCAGGGCGTGGTCGGTACCGAGCTACAAGGGTGTCTCGACCTACTATCTCTGCGCCAATCGCGGCAAGCAGAGCATTGCACTCGACATGAAGAGCTCTGAGGGGTTGGCGATCGTGCGCGAACTTGCGGCCAAGGCCGACATCGTCGTCGAGAATTTCCGCTCCGGCACCGCCGATCGCCTTGGCGTCGGTTTTAAGGAACTCAGTGCCTCAAATCCGGGCCTGATCTACTGCTCGATCTCCGGCTACGGCCAGACCGGCCCCGATGCCGGACGGCCCGGCTATGATTTCGTCATGCAGGCCGAAAGCGGCCTGATGGCCATCACCGGCGAGAGCGATGGCGAACCGATGCGTGTCGGCGTCGCCATCACCGACATCGTCTGCGGCATGGTCGCCACGCAGTCGATCCTGGCAGCGCTATACGAGCGCGCGACGACCGGCAAGGGTCAGTTCCTCGACCTGTCGCTGATCGACTGCGCGCTCAGCCTGCTGATCAATGTCGGCAGCGGTTACCTCAACACCGGGCGCGAGGTCGCCCGCTACGGCAATGCCCATCCGACGGTTGTTCCCTATCAGATATTCGATGCCTCCGATGGCGGCTTCGCTCTGGCCGTAGGCAACGACCGCCAGTTCGCGGCGCTGTGCGTGCAGGTTGTGGACTTGCCAGATCTGGCCAAGGATCCGCGCTTCATCAAGGCAGGGGCGCGTGCCACCAACCGCGAGGCGCTGATCCCGCAGCTTGCCGCCGTCTTCAAGGCCAGGACGCGCGACCACTGGATGGCAGCCTGTGCCGCCGCCAGCGTGCCGGCCGGCACGGTCAAGTCGATACCGGAAGTCTTCGACAGCCCCAACGTGCGCGAGCGTGGCCTCGTCCAGACCTTGCCGCATCCGCATCTCGGCTCCGTCGCCATGGTGCGCCCGGCACAGGGGCTGGCCGCGCAGTTGACCGCCGACTTCACCGCGCCGCCGATGCTGGGACAGGACACGCAATCCGTGCTGGCCGACGTACTCGGCTACAGCGCCGAGACCATCGACCAACTGATCGGCACTGGGGCCGTCGGCGTCTATACGCCGGCCGCCGAGCCTATCCCCGCCTGATCTACAGGGAGCCTGACATGTACAAGAACGTGCTGCTGCACATCGACGGCGCGTGGCGCCCGGCCCGAGACGGCCGCACCATGGCGATCGTCAATCCGTCGACGGAGGCCGAACTCGGCTCGCTCGCTCATGCTGGTATCGACGATCTCGATGAGGCGCTCGCTGCCGCCGCCAAAGGGTTCGAGGCCTGGCGGCGCGTCTCGCCCTTCGACCGCTCCAAGCTGATGCGCAAGGCCGCAATCATCCTGCGCGAGCGCAACGAGCACATCGCCACGCTGATGACGCTGGAACAGGGCAAGCCGATCGCCGAATCGCGCATGGAGGCCTTTGCCGCCGCCGACATCATCGAGTGGTTCGCCGAGGAGGCGCGACGTTCCTATGGCCGCATCGTGCCGGCGCGTCTTGAGGGTGTCAGCCAGTCGGTGGTCAAGGAACCTGTTGGCCCTGTGGCCGCCTTCACACCGTGGAACTTTCCGCTCAACCAGGCGGTGCGCAAATTGTCGGCCGCAATTGCCGCCGGCTGCTCGATCATCATCAAGGGACCGGAGGAAACACCGGCCTCGCCCGCCGAACTGGTGCGCGCCTTCGTCGATGCAGGCCTGCCCGACGGTGTCTTGAACCTCGTCTATGGCACGCCGTCCGAAATCTCCACCTATCTCATTCCGCATCCGGTGATCCGCAAGATCTCGTTCACCGGCTCCACGCCGGTCGGCAAGCAACTGGCGTCTCTGGCCGGACTGCACATGAAGCGGGCGACGATGGAGCTCGGCGGCCACGCGCCAGTGATTGTCCTGCCCGACGCCGATCTCGACCGCGCCGCGCGCTCGATGGTTGCATCCAAATTCCGCAATGCTGGCCAGATTTGCGTCGCGCCGACGCGCTTTCTTGTCGATCATGCGATCTATGACGATTTCGTCGGCCGCTTCGCCGAGGCGATCCGCCAGATCAAGGTAGGTGACGGTCTTGCCGAAGGCACGACCATGGGACCGCTCGCGAACCCGCGCCGCGTGCAGGCGATGGAGGAACTGGTCCACGACGGCGTGCAGAAAGGTGCGGAACTCGTCATCGGCGGCAAGCGCATCGGCAATTCAGGCTATTTCTTCGAGCCGACTATCCTGTCGGGTGTGTCGACCGACGCCCGCGCCATGAACGAGGAGCCGTTCGGCCCGCTGGCGATGATGACCCCGGTCAATGGACTAGATGAAGCGCTGGCCGAAGCCAACCGGCTGAACTACGGCCTTGCCGCCTATGGCTTCACCCGCTCGGCGGCGAGCGCGGCAAAGATGTCGTCCGGCATCGCCAGCGGCATGGTGTCGATCAACCATTATGGCCTGGCCCTGCCGGAGGTGCCGTTCGGCGGCATCAACGATTCCGGCAATGGCACCGAGGGCGGCGCCGATGCGCTGGAGAGCTACCTCAACAGCAAGTTCGTGTCGCACCTGCAGGTCGACTGAGCAGGCCGCTGTCGTTTGCGGTGCATATCGTTCTCCCAAGACCGCTGCGCATCTTTGGGCGACATGCACTACTTCTGCTGGCCGTAATTCTTGTAGCGCCCGCGAATGGCGGCGAGCTCGGTGCCCTCGATCAGCACCGGCGTGCCGGCGCTGCGCGCCAGAAGATACTGCCGCGCCAGGGTTTCCAGCTTGACGGTGCGGACGAGCGCCGTGTCGAGATCGCCGCCGAAGGCGATCATGCCATGATTGGCGAGCAGGCAGGCCGTGCGGCCCTTGAGCGCCACGACGGCAACCCTGGCCAGTTCGCTTGACGCGAACAGCGCATAGTCCGAGCAGCGCACATCATCGCCGCCGAAGCCCGCCACCATGTAGTGGAACAGCGGCAGCGGCTCGCGCAGGCACGACAGCGCCACGCAATGGTCGGGATGGGCATGCACGACGGCGCCGGCCTCTGGAAAAGCCTTGTAGATCTCGGTATGCATCTCCCATTCGCTCGACGGCCGGAATGCGCCCCCCCAGGATCCATCGAACTGCATCGCCACCATCTGCTCCGGCCGCAAGGCGCTCGTGGCTATTCCCGTCGGCGTGATCAGCATGCCGCTTGTCGTGCGTACGCTTATGTTGCCGGTGGTGCCGACATTCATCCCGCTGGCGTCCAGCGTCTCAGTCGCGGCGATCAGCCGGGCGCGAGCGGTCTCGGTATCCATCACGATACTTTCCCTGTCGTGGCCCTTGAAGGGGGCCATGTGTCGATTGCCGGCGCAATAGTGCTCGGGCGTGTCATGTCTTGCAAAACTTCGGTGAAGATGTCGGGGCCGCCGAGCTTTCCCGATTTCAGCATCAGCGCCAGTGGGTCAGATGGCAGGCCGGGGAGGTGGGCGACGGCGCGCGACAGTCCGGGGCCTTCATAGGCGCCCATGGCGATCCGGTCGATGCCGAGCGCCTTGACCACCGAACCGGCGGTCTCGCCGCCCGCGACGACCAGCCGGCGCACGCCGAGTTCGCGCACCAGGATCTCTGCGATCCCGGCCAGGATCTCTTCTGCTTTCGCCGCCACCACATCGCGGCCGTGCGCCTGCTGCAGCGCTTCGACCGTCGCTTGCGGTGCCGTCGTGGCAATCGCGATCATCGCGCCGGGCAAATGCCGCTCGGCGAAGGCACGCGCTTCGGCCACGACATCGGCGCCAGCAAAGGCGCTGGCAAGGTCGATTGTCAGCAATGGGTTATTCTCAGCGAAGCGTTCGAGCTGCTCGATGGTGCGGTCGGCGACGCTGCCGGCCAGCACCGCCGCTGGCCCTTCGATGGCCGGCAGGCTGGCGGCAAGGAGATCGCCTGAATTCAGCAATCCATGCATCAGCCAGGCCGGCGGCAGATGCGCTGCGACTGACGAATTGCCGGTCATCAGCGGCAGGTCGAAGGCGGCTTCCGCGATCGCCGCCAGGTCGCGCTCGCGGATCGTGTCGGTGAGCAGCAGCGTCTCGCCTCGCGCGGTCTGCTGGCGCACGGCGTTGCGTATAGTTTCAGCGCCGGAATCTACGACCAGGTACGGCACCAGCCCGACCTTGCCCTTGCTTTGCGCCTGCAGCACACGAACCAGATTGGAATCGGTCATCGGCGTCAGCGGATCGAAGCGCTTGGGCGATTCACCCAGCAACTGGACGCCACCGAACATATGCCCCTGATAGACGGTGCGGCCGGTTTCACACAGCGCCGGTGTGAACAGCGTCACGCCGCCGCCGAGCCGTTCGAGCAGCGCCTCGGCACAGGGGCCGATATTGCCGGCGGGTGTCGAATCGAAGGTGGCGCAGTATTTGAAGAAGATCTGCCGCGCGCCCGCTTCGACCAGCCGGTCAGCCGCTTCGAGCACCTGACGCACCGCATCGCTGGCCGCGATGACGCGGGTCTTCAGCAGGATCACATGGGCAAGATTGCCTGATGGGATCGGGGCGTTCAGTCCGACCGTGCATCCCGTCGGAATGCCGCGCGCCACCAGCATCGACGCCAGCTCGGTGCCGCCGGTCAGATCGTCGGCAATGGCGCCGAACAGCAGGGAAGGCATCGACGCGGTCATGCGGCCCGTCTCATGGCTGGCCGTTTCTGGGCTGCTCGTCTCATGTCGGTGGTCAGGCCATTCGTGGTATCATATACACAGCCCACGCGACGCAGGCGACGCCTGCGCTGTTGCAAGAACGGAGTGCGGATGTGACTGCTTCTATCGCGCCGATCGCGCGCGACAATTTGACGACGCGTGTCTATGAGGAGCTTCGCCGCGCCATGATGGAAGGCCGTTTCTGGCCGGGCCATCGCTTCAAGATCCGCGACCTCGCCGCCAGCCTTCAGGTGTCTGAGACGCCGGTGCGCGAGGCGCTGATGCAGCTGGTGCGCGAGAAAGGCCTGGAGATGGAGGCCGGCCGCTCGATCACCGTCGCCCAGCTGTCGCTGGCCCAGTATCTGGAGCTGCGCAGCATCCGGCTGCATCTCGAAGGCATGGCGGGTGCCGCGGCGACGACCCGCATCGAGCCGCGTGAGATCGACCGCCTGGCGGCCGTGCATGACAGGCTGATCGCCGACGAGGACAATGGCCGCTGGTTCGAAGCCGTCCGTGACAATTGGGAATTCCATCACTCGATTTACCAGGCGGCGCAAATGCCGGAGCTGCTGGCGATCATCGAAGGCATCTGGCTGCGCAACGGACCGCTGGTGAACTATCAATACCCGCATGCGAGGCCGACCTATGACGGCCGCCACCGGCACCTCGACATCCTCGATGCGCTGCGGGCGCGCGACGAGAACGGCGTGCGCAAGGGCATTCAGCAGGACATGATCGAAGGCGGCCGCCTGCTGGTCAAGGTTCTCGAACGGTTGAACGACGGTGCGGTCACGCCCGAGGAACTGCGCCGCGCGGCGCAGAACGGCCGACTGGTGTCGGCCGCCGGCTGAGCGAATTTCTTCCCTCCTCCGCATGCGCCGGTCACGCCACCTGCGCGGCTGCGACCATGCCGGCATCGGCAGCCTGCAGGGCGAGATCGATGTCTTTTTCGGTGTGCGCGGCGCTCAGGAACATGTTGTGCCGGGGATGGAAATAGGCGCCTTCGCGCAACGCCGCCGAGCAGAAGGCGCTCGCCAGCTTGAACTCTGTATCGCCATCGAAAAGCACCATCGGCATCGACGCCGGACCGGTCTGGCGCAGCGACAGGCCATGCTTTTTCGCTGCCGCATCGAGGCCTGAGCGCAGTCTGTCGCCGGCCTGCGTCATGCGGGCAATCGCATCGGTATCGCGCAGCGTGTTGATGGTGGCGATCGCGGCGGCCATGGCGACGGCGCCATACCAGAACGACCCCGTCAAATAGACCTTGGTCGCGGCCTCGCGGAACCGGTCGGTGCCGGTGATCGCGGCAAGCTGATAGCCATTGGCGATCGCCTTCGAGAAGGCGGACAGGTCCGGCCGTACGCCGAGCGGCTCCCAGCTGCCGGCGAGATCGATGCGGAAACCGGCCCTGACATCGTCGACGATCAGTGCTGCGTCGGCGGCGGTGGTGAGTTCGCGCGCCCGTTTGGCGAAGGCGGCGGTCGGCAATTCCTGGTCGCGGGCGATGTCGTGCCGGAAGGCGGTGACGACGACCGCTGCAAGATCATCTCCGGCCTGCTCGACGGCGGCCTCCAGGCCGGCAACGTCATTGTAGTCGAAATGGATCAGATGGGCGCGGTCCTCGGCGGTGACGCCGGCCAGTGATGGCGTGCACCACGGCACCGCGCCATGATAGGAGCCGCGCGCCACCAGAACCTTGCGCCGGCCGGTACCGGCACGCGCGATCGTCACGCAGGCCGTGGTGGCGTCGGTGCCGTTCTTCTGCAACATCGCCCAGTCGGCATGCGCGACGGTGTTGACCAGCAACTCCGCAAGCTCGACCAGTACCTCGCCCGGGCCGTTCATCGCATCGCCGAGGCGACGCTGCCGCTCGGCTGCGGCTTCGACCGCCTGGTGATGATGGCCGAGAATGTTGGGACCCCAGCTACACATCAGGTCGATGTATTCGCGCCCATCGACGTCCCAGACCCGGCAGCCGTCGGCGCGCTCGAAGAACTGCGGATAGGCGGAGCCGAGATAGCGCGTTGCCATGTGTCCCCACATGCCGCCCGGAATGACCGAGGCCGCACGCTCGCGCAGCAACTGGTCCTTGGAGTTGATCAGGGAAGGCATAGCGAGGTCTCCGTATTGATATATCATATATTTGTTTTGGTGCTGAAAGAACAGGATTTGCTGATCGTCCAGGATGAGGATGCGGGAGACGGCTGGCCGCCTCCCGCATCTTTTCGCTCAGTGGCTAAGCTCCGCCAGCGGCAGGTTGCAGCAGGCGCTGTAGCGCACGCCCTTGACGTCCGACTTGTAGGCCAGGATCAGGTTCGGGCTGATCAGCGGCAGGATGATCCTGTCCTTGATCATCTCCTCGCCGGCCTGGTGCCACAGCTTGGCGGCCTCGTCGCCGCTTGCCGCAAGGGCTGCCTTGTAGATATCAGCTTCCTTCGGATTGAGCACCGACGGGTCGCGCTCCGCGCCGGCGCGGCGCGACCACGGGCTGCCCTTGGTCATGGCGAAATAATCGATGTATTGCGACGTGCCGTAATAGTCCGGCGCGTAGAACACCGCCGTCATCGGGATGCCGTCGCCATTGACGCGTTCGCGCCAGTTGGCGAAGGGGATCGGCTGCAGGTCGAGCTTGATGTTGATCTTGGCCAGATCCTGCTGGACCTTCTGCATCAACAGCGAGAGATCGACGCCGTAGACGTTCATGCCCGGGAAGGCAGCTTCCATCTCAAAACCGTCGGCATGGCCGGCCTTGGCCAGAAGTTCCTTTGCCTTGGCGACGTCATAGGGCTGCGCCTCGAAGCCCGAGCCGCCGGGGAAGCCAAGCGGAATCGGCGCGCTGATCAACTGGCCCTCGGAGCCAATGGTGAAGTCCAGGATACTCGGACGGTCGAGGCCGAGCGAGATCGCCTCGCGCACTTCGGGCGTCAGGGGCACCTTGTTGGCCTTGGCGCCGGGCGACAGCGCCACATAGATGAAGTTGTAAGACGGCACGGTCTCGATCTTGACGTCGCTGCCGGTCATCGTCTTGGCCGTGTCCGGGTCGATCTGCATGGCGATGTCGGCGGTGCCGCTCTGCAGCATCTGCGCCTGCGCCACCGCGTCCTTGGTCTGGCGGATGACGACTTCGCTCAGCGCCGGCGCCGTGCGCCAGTATTTGTCATTTCGCGCCAGCCGCAGTTCCGAATTGGGCTCATAGGACTTCAGCACGAAGGGCGCGCTACCGGCCGAATGCGCCAGGAACCAGGCCTCGGCATTGTCCGTGGTCGAGGCGTCCGCATCGGCCTTGGCGCCGGCTTCGGAAGCGACCTTGCTGTTGACGACCGCTGCGTAGGGCGCCGCCGCGATGTTGAGGAATTCGGAGCTCGGCGCGACCATCTTGACGACGACCGTATGCGCGTCCGGGGTCTCGATCGAAGCCACATTGTCCATCAGGAACGAGGCGCTGCCCTTGAGGTTCTTCAGCCGCTCCCAGGACCATTTGACGTCCTTGGCCTCGACCGGCGAACCGTCCGAGAATTTGGCGGCCGGGTCGAGCGTGAAGGTAAAGCTGCTCTGGTCGGCATTGCCTTCCCATTTGGAAGCGAGCAACGGGATCAGCTTGTTGTCCTTGTCCAGCGTCAGCAGCGATTCATAGACGCTGGAATTGTAGATCTGGCAGGTGTCGCAGAAGGCGCGGTGCGGATCGAGCGAGTTGAGGTCGATGTTGCGCGCGATGACCAGCGGCTTGCTGTCCTGCGCGAACGTGGCCGGTGCCCAGAAGGCGCTGGTGGCCAGCAGCACGGCCGCCAGCATCGTCGCCCTGGTCTTGTTTCTCGGTAGGATGGTCATGTCAGTTCTCCCATTTTCTTGTCGGATCTTTGTGGCAATGCGTTCGCTCTATCCACCCACGGCAGTGAGGGATTGAAGCGCGGCCTTGAGCTTTTCAGCGCCGCCCAGTGCGGCGCGGTTGAGCGGGGCCGATACGACCGGAGCCGAGAGGCTTCCCGTCACATGCAGGATCTCGTGATCGAGATAGTCGAACACGCGATCCTGAATCTCCTGTGTCAGTCGTCCGCCAAGCGACAGTCCACGCTGCACCTGTTCGACGACGGCCACCCGGTTGGTCTTGCGGATAGAGGCTTCCACCAGCGCCCAGTCGAGCCCGGTCGGGTCGAGGCTGCGCAGGTCGATGATCTCGGCATCGACGCCGGTCTCCTCGACCACCTGGCTGGCGACAGCAACCATGCTGGCGCTGGTGAGCAGTGTGCAGGCGCTGCCCGGCCTTACGATCTTCGCCTTGCCGAGCCGCACGCAATAGTCGCGGTCATCGGTCGGAATGGGCCCTTCACTGGGGAACAGTTCGACATGCTCGATGACGACGACCGGATCGTCGCATTTCAGCGCTGAATTCATCAGGCCGATATAGTCGAAGGGCGTCGTCGGGGCGACGATGCGCCAGCCGGGATAGAGCGCGAACAGGCCGGACGGATCGCCCGAATGCTGCGAGCCGTAGCCGGTGTGCGGCGAGACGCGGACCCTGACGACGATCGGCACCGGAAAGCCGCCGCCGAACATGTGGCGCACCTTGCTGACCGCGTTGAACAACTGGTCGGCGGCAACCAGGCAGAAGTCGCCGAACATGATCTCGACGATCGGCCGCAAGCCGCAAAGCGCTGCACCCAGCGCCACGCCGACAAAACCGTTCTCGGCGATCGGCATCGCCAGCACGCGCTCCGGCCAGCGTTCCAGCGCGCCCTTTGTGGCGCCCGAAACGCCACCGCGCAACCGGTGCACATCCTCGCCCATGATGATGATGCGGGCATCCTGCTCCATGGCGCGAGCGATGACCTCGGACGCGGCAACCATGAACTTGACCGGCTTGGTGTCGGCCGGCGGCACATCCTCGATCTCGAGGAAGCGCTCATCCCTGAGCTCGGAAAGATCGCCGCGGATCTGGTTGTCGACGTCGCTTGGGTCCGGCCACAGATGGTCGGGAATGCGCAGCGCGTTGCCGCTTATTTCGGTGAGCGAATCGGCGGCGGTGTTGACGACCTCCATGACGCGCTGGTCGAGTGTGCCGAGGTCGGAAGCGTTCAAAATGCCCATCGTCTTCAGGCGAGCCGCCATGGTGGTAAGCGGGTCACGCGCTTTCCAGGCGTCTTCCTCGGCGCGCGTGCGGTAGCCGAATTCGCTGCCCGGGCGGGCGCCGCTCTGATGTAAAAACCGGTAGCAGAGCGCCTCGACCAGCACCGGGCCTCCGTCCTCCTCGATCGTCCGGCGCGCCTCGCGCATGGCATGGTGAACCGCCACCACATCCATGCCGTCGCATTCGATGCCGCGAAAGCCGAGCATGGGTCCGCGCGACGCCAGCCGCGTCTCGCGTGTCTGCTCGTTGATGTGTGTCGAGACGGCATAGAGATTGTTTTCGGCGAAAAAGATCACCGGCAGTCGGTAGAGCGCGGCGATGTTCATCGCCTCATAGGCCGGCCCCGCCATCATCGTGCCGTCGCCGAAGAAGGCGACCGAGATATTGCCGGTGCCGAGCAGCTTGTCAGCGAGCGCGTAGCCGGCCGCGTGCGGCAGGTTGCCACCGATGATGGCGCTGGTGCCAGGAATCCCCGAAGCATCGTCGCGCATATGCATCGAGCCGCCACGGCCGCCGCAATAGCCTGACTTGAGCCCCATGATCTCGGCCATCAGGCCGCGCACCGAACCCTGCATGTCCGGAGTGAAAGCGTCGCGCAGCGGGTCGAAGCCCTCTGGCGTCTGCGCGTTGACCAGCTTGGCCAGCACCTGGTGATGGGCGCGGTGGGTGCCATTGATGCGGTCGCCGGTGCCGAGCACGGACATCGCCCCGACCGCCGTCGCCTCCTGGCCGATGCTGGCATGTGCCGGACCATGCACCAGCCCGGCATTGGCGAGATCGAGCACTTTTTCCTCGAAACGGCGGATGAGCAGCATCTGGTGATACCAGCGCACCAGGCTCGAAACCTCGGCGTCGTTCCAGTCCGAATCATCGACGTCGAGCCGCAACCAGGGCGCCGATGGCTGGATCGATGTCTGCTGGACCATGTCAGCTATTTCCATTCTGGTAGATGATATATCAAATATTTTCTCAGTCGATTGCGGTGGGTTGTTTTTCCTGGGGCACTGCACTGTCTTGCGGGCATCACACAAATGGAATTAAATTTCATTTTCAGTGCGAAGTCGAGACTAAGCCGGGACGGCGGCGTTCCGCAAGAGGAATTTTGAAGCCTGCATTCAGGTCATTTCACTCTTGAGCCGAATGCCGGATTGCGGTGAAAGCAACACCCTCAAGCAAGCATGTCGGCATCCTCGCCGGATCACGGCGTCAGATTTCAGGTGCGACTCCGCGTCGGTATGATATAATCACACCGACGTTGTAGGAGAAATCATGGCCGCTACCGAAAAACGCACCTTCAGCCTGCCAGCAGAGCAGGCTGCTTTCATCGATCATCTCGTGAAAACGGGAACCTACGCGACCAGCAGCGAAGTGATCCGCGCCGGGCTTCGCGCCCTGCAAGAGCGCGACGCTGCCGTAGAGCGCTGGCTACGCGAGGAAGTCGTGCCGACCTATGACAGATGGAAGGCGGATCCTTCCCGAGTGATCCCAGCCGACCAGGGTTTTGACAGTATCCGCGCTCATCACGCTGCCCGTCTCAAGGGGGATGTGTGAAGCGTCGGCATGTTGTTCTGTCGCCGGAAGCGCTAGCGGACTTGCGTTGGATATACGACACCATCGCGTCGGCCGCCGGCAACGCCACGGCAATGCGCTACATCGAGCGGATCGAAGCCCATTGCCGGGGGCTTGACCACGCATCGGAGCGAGGAACACGCCGTGACGATCTGCGGCCGGGGCTTCGGGTCATCGGTTTCGAGCGCCGTGTGACGGTGACCTTTACCGTGGAATCCGACCAAGTGGTGATTTTCCGCGTGTTCTATGGCGGGGCCAATTGGGAGGACGAGCTGTAATCTGCCACGGGAAAGAGTCGTGAATCGGATGGTCGCGTGAACCCCGGCTAGCGATCCACCAGGTGCTGGAAGAACTGCAAAAACAATTCCCGCTCCGTGGTGATGTCGAGCTTCTCGTAGATGCGCCGGCGATGGTTCTTGACGGTGCCGACTGTAATGCCGAGACGCTCGGCGATGTTCGCCGTCGGATGGCCGGCAAGGATCAGCTGGACAAGTTCCCGCTCGCGCAGCGACAGCTCCGGCCACAGGCTGGCTGGGATGGTCGGCTCCTGCCGGGGCGAGGCGCCGGGGCCTGTCGGCGCCGATGTGCGGGAGAATTCGGTTCCGCGCGCCTTGATGTCGAGCGCATGCAACGCCTCGAACACCGGCAGCCGCTCATCCAGCAGCGCGATCTCACTCTCCTTGAACGAAGTGATCGAGCGGTCGAGGAAGATGCCGAGGCACCAGTCGCCGCCATCGGCAAGCATGATGCCGACTTCGTCGCAAATCTCCGACTGCGCCAGGAAGCCGGCAATGTACTGGCCGCGCTTGGCTTCGTCGTCGGCAAGCCGTTTCAGCGGCATGATGCCCAGCCTTCGCTCGCGCCGCCACGAGGCATAGAACGGGTCGAAGACATAGTAGTTGTCGAGATAGCGCCGGACCATCTCGTCAGAGAAGCGCCGGTGCTTGATGAACTCTGGCGTTTGCGTCGCCGAGTAGCGCGTCACCGTTACGAGGTCGTGCTCGATGTCGGCGCCGATCAGATCGATCAAGCAGTCGACATGCCTGTCCGTGCCGATTGCGGCGATCGCGTTGGCGAGCGGCGCCCAGATGGTCCCCATGCGCATGCCCTTT
This sequence comes from Mesorhizobium sp. Root102, assembly GCF_001425625.1. GTDB lineage: Bacteria > Pseudomonadota > Alphaproteobacteria > Rhizobiales > Rhizobiaceae > Mesorhizobium. The sequence goes on from NZ_LMCP01000023.1 coordinate 311,536, forward strand.
TCTCGGCGATCTCAGCCCAACCGTCATTGTGTCTTTAGGCATATGGCGCGAGGCCGCCCAATGAATCTAGCCTTGCGTCAACCTAGACCAGATCCGAGGCGACCGTGACCCAGCCAAACCTGACCAGTCCAATCATTGGCAATCCAATCGTCATCGGTATCGACGCCGGCGGCACCATGACCGACACGATCCTTGTCGATCAGGACGGCCACTTCAAGATCGGCAAATCGGCGACCACGCCGAAGAACGAAGCCGAGGGTTTCCTGGCCTCGGCCGAGGATGCCGCGGATGCCTGGGGCATCTCGCTGGAATCGCTGTTCTCAGGCGTCAACGTCGTACTCTATTCGGGCACCGGCATGCTCAACACGCTGTTGTCGCGCACTGGCCGCCGGCTCGGCCTGATCACCACCAAGGGCCTCGAGGACATGATCCTGATGGGCCGCGGCCTGCAGGCCTGGGCCGACTATTCCTATGCCGACCGGCTTCATGCGGTCACCCACCATCATCCCGATCCGCTGGTGCCGCGCCGCCGCACCCATGGCGTGACCGAGCGCATCGACCAGTTCGGCGACATCGTGCTGCCGCTCTACGAACACGAGGTCTCCGCCGCCGCGAAAAAACTGATCGCCGACAAGGTCGAGGCGATCTGCATCATGACCATCTTCTCGCACGTCAATCCGGTGCACGAGAAGCGCATCGCCGAGATCTGCCGCGAGGAGGTCGAGAAGGCCGGCGCCGACATCATCGTCTACACCAGCCATGAGGTCCGGCCGGTCATCCGCGAGCAGTCGCGGCTGAACTCGGTGCTGATCGAAGCTTACGCCACCTCGCGTGGCCGCAAGCAGCTTAGGGGTATCGAGGACGTCTCGAAGAAGTGCGGCTTCAAATATGGCGTGCAGACGCTGCTCTCCTTCGGCGGCCTGACCTCGATCAACCATCCGCGCCTGCATGAAACCATGATCTCCGGCCCGATCGGCGGCATCCTGGGTGCTGCGTATGTCGGCAAACTGATCGGCAATGATTCGCTGATCTGCTCGGACATGGGCGGCACCTCCTTCGATATGGGCGTCATCACGCGCGGCCAGACGCGGATCGAGAACGAGCCGCTGATGGACCGTTTCAAGCTCAACGTGCCGACGCTGCATCTCGACACCATTGGCGCCGGCGCCGGCATGATCCTCAAGGTCGATCCGTTGACCAAGAAGGTCAGCCTCGGACCGGAAAGCGCCGGCTCTGATCCTGGCCCAATCTGTTTCGATCGTGGCGGCACCGAACCCACCATCGCCGACTGCGACGCCATTCTCGGTCGCCTGAACCCGCATTATTTCCTGGGCGGCAAGGTCGTGCTGCAGGTCGAAAAGGCGCGCCGCGCCTTCCAGGAGAAATGCTCCGACATATTGGGCGTCGGACTGGAGGAAGCCGCAGAAGGCATGATCGACATGCTGGAGTCCGATGCCAACAACGCGCTGCGCCGTGTCATCTCGGGCCAAGGCATCCACCCCTCCGAATTCACGCTGCTGTCTTATGGCGGTTCCGGTCCGCTGCATCTGGCCGGTTGCTCCAGGGGCATCGGCTTCAAGGACATCATCACCTTCCAGTTCGCTGCTGCTTTCTCCGCCTTCGGCTGCACCACGGCGGACTTCATGCGCCGTCATTCCGTCTCCACGCAGCACGACATCCCCTCGCGCGCTGACGAGACCACACTGGCCGCTTTCGGCGCGAAGGTGACGACAGTGTGGAACGATCTGACCAAGGCCGCGGTCGACGAGATGATCGCCGACGGCCATGCGCGTGAGAAGATCAAGACGGTGCCGTTCCTGATGATGCGCTACACCGGCCAACTCGAGGATGTCGAAGTCATGGCGCCGCTTGCCGAAGTCAGCTCAGCCGACGACATGCGCAAAGTCATCGACGAATTCGAGGCGGTTTATGCCAAAGTCAACCATCGCGTGTCGCGTTATGGCGAGGCCGGCTTCACCATCACCGAACTCGGGCTGATCGCCACCGCCGACAAGGTCAAGCCGGTGCTGCTCAAGCGGCCGCTCGGCGCCTCCAATCCGGCAGCCGCCCACAAGGGTGTGCGCGAGGCCTATATTGGTGGGCGTTGGCACAAGGCCAATCTCTACGAGATGGATTTGCTGCAGCCCGGCCACGAAGTGATCGGCCCGGCCATCATCGAACATCCCGCCACCACGCTCGTCGTTCATCCGCAGGACCGCGTCCATGTCGATGAATGGACGCTGCTGCACTACACCCATGCTTGAGAGGGCGATCGCCATGTTGGACAAACCTGCTTCGGCCCTGCGCCTTCGCGAAAGACTGCTCGATTCCGAGCGGCTGATGGAAGAGACCGGCTGCTATGACGGCATCACGGAACTCACGCTGCGCAACCAGGATCCGCTGAAATTCGAGACCCTGCACACCAAGCTGCGCGCCTATTGCGTCTCGGCACGCGAAATGGCCCGCCGCATCTCGGCCTCGCCCGGCGTGCGCGAGGTCGGCGAAATGGTGGTCGCCATCTATACGCCCGAGGGCGACGCCATCGCGCTCTCCAACGGCATCATGGTGCATGTCCATACGATGAGCCGCTTCATCAAATGGATGATCAAGAACGGCTACGAGGACAACCCGCGCATCCGCGAGGGCGACATCTTCGCCAATAACGACGCCTTCATCGGCACCGTGCAGGTGCCCGACGTGATGGACGTCGTGCCGATCTTCCATGAGGACACACTTGTCGGCTGGGCCGGCGCTGTCTGCCACGAGCTGGAAGCCGGCGGCATCACGCCGGGCGGTGACGTGTGCCTGGCACAGGAGCGCTTCACCGAAGGCCTGTTCGTCTGTGCCGAGAAGATCGGCGAGAACGATGAGATCCGCCGCGACTACGTCATCCGCTGCGAGCGCAATCTGCGCATGCCGATCTATTGGGTGCTCGACGAGAAGGCCAAGGTCGCCTCCTGCATCGATATGCGCGAAAGCGTCAAGCAGCTGATCTCGGAGATCGGCCTCGACTACTGGATGAAGGTGTCGAAGGAGTTCATCGAGGAAGGCCGCCGCGCCCAGCTCGCCCGCACCCGCCAGCTCACCGTGCCCGGCATCTATCGCGGCCACACTTTCTACGGCCACGTCACGGCGGGAAAGCCCGGCTTCCAGCTGCTCGGCGATCCCGACTGGCTCTACAACATCCCCATCGAGATGGAGATCACCACCGACGGCAAGATCACCATGGACTTCGAGGGCACGCAGCCCTGGGGCTACCATTCGATGAACTGCACGCCGGCCGGCATGGATGGCGGCATGTTCGTGACGCTGACCCAGCACATGAATTTCGAAGGGCTGGTCAATGACGGTGCCTGGATGGCGACCGAACTGAAACTGCCGCACGGCACCTGGACCAACCCCGACAACGAGATGGTAGCCACCGCCACCTCATGGGCGCTGCTTCTGCCGGCCTATGGCGTGTTCCAGCGGCTTTTGTCGCGCAGCTTCGTGGCGCGCGGCTATGTCGAGGAAGCCTTTGTCGGCCAGGTCAACAGCCCGATGATCGAGATGGGTGGCGAAAGCCAGTACGGCACGCCGTTCGGCATGGCGCATTTCGAATGCGCCGCCGCCGGTTCCGGCGCGCTCGCCATCAAGGATGGTCTCGACACCGCTTATGTCGGCTGGAACCCGGAATCCGACATGGGCAACATCGAGGTCTGGGAACAGTCGATGCCGATGGTCTATATCGGCCGCTCGATCATGCCCAATTCCGGCGGCGCCGGCAAATATCGCGGCGGCTGTTCCTTCGTCTCAACCTGGCTGATCAACAACACGTCGCATCTGCGGCTCCATACCTCGGAGCACTCTTCCAGGGTGTTCGACAATGGCGGCATGTGCGGCGGTTATCCCGCGCCGACCTGCCAGAAGCATCGCGCGGTGCGCAATTCCAACATTCACGAACTGGCGGCAAAAGGCGAACCGCTAGCGCATGCGCCCGGCATCGACCCGCATGTCTCCGACTACGAGAAGAACATCGGCGGCGACCATGTTGTGGTCGAGGGCCCCTACATCACCTCGCCGCACAAATCCGGCGATATCTTCAGCCATTCCTACAATGGCGGCGGCGGCTATGGCGACGTGCTGGAGCGCGATCCGATCAAGACGGCCTGGGATGTCGAGAACGGTTTTCTCACCCGGCAAGCGGCGGACCAGGTTTTCGGCATCGTGCTGAAGGACGATGAAGACGGCTATCCCGTTGCCGATATCGACGCCACGGTCGAACGTCGCGCTGAGATGCGCAAGCAACGCCTGGCCAAGGCGATACCGGTGGCGGACTGGATCGCCAAGGAGCGTGGCCGCGTCGAAAAGGCCGACTTCGCCCCAGAGGTGAAGAAAATGTACGCCAGCGCAATCAAGCTGTCGTCGCGCTTCACCAGGGAATTCAGCGAGTTCTGGAACGTCGACGCCAGATCGATCTTCATGCCGGGAGCAAAGCCATGACCTCGTACAGCAAGGAAGTCCTGGGCGATCTGGCCGCCGGCAAGCTGCCTTGGCCGCAGACAAGGCGCATCATGAGCGCCTACAAGGACGATGACCGCTTCTTCAAGATGGTCGCCGTCTATCAGGACCGTATCGCCTGGAAGGACCCGATCCTGCTGCCGGTCTCCGACCATCTGTTCATCTGCCAGAGCGGCGATGAGCGCATCACCCGTTGCGAATGCGGCCATTCCTTCGGCGACTATCGCAAGAACTGGAAGCTCAACGCCGCGATTAACGTGCGCAACACCGAGGAGGCTTTGCGCGAGATCTATCCGAACAGCGATCTCCCCGATCCCGAATGGATGGAAATCCGCGAATTCATCTGTCCGCAGTGCGGCACGCTGCATGAGGTGGAAGCGGCGGCACCCGGCTATCCCATAGTCCACGATTTCGAGCCCGACCTCGAAGGCTTCTATCGCGAATGGCTTGGCAAACCGCTTTAGGAACCATGAATCGCTGTCGATCGAGCCTGCGCCGGTGTGATTGCCAAATCCGGTAAGGCCTGATTGCCTGCCCGGAACGAAGCGGAGACCGTGCGCCATGAACACCCTTTCCGGCCGCAGTGCCATCGTCACCGGCGGTTTCTCGGGTATGGGCTTTGCCATTGCGACTGCGCTGGCTGAGGCCGGCGCCAACGTTGCCGTCGGCTCCTACATCGCGCCGGTCGGCTCCGACAGTTCAGATGCCGCCTACTATCCCGGTGCGGACGAGATCGAGCGCGTGCGTGCGGCTCTTGCAGCCCACGGAACCAGGGTCCACGCCGCTCACCTCGACGTGCGCGACAGCGACGTCACCAACCGTTTCGCGACGAACGCCGAAGCGGCCATCGGCCCCGCCGACATTCTGGTCAACGCCGCCGGCACCACGGCCGAGCAGCCGGTCTGCGGGCATTCCGACGCGCTGTGGGACAAGATCGTCGACACCAATCTGACCGGCGCCTTCCGCGTCACGCGTGCCGTGCTGCCGAGCATGATCGAGCGCGGCTGGGGCCGCATCGTCAATATCGGCTCAACCGCCGCCTCGGTCGGCTGGAAGGACAACCCTGCCTACTGCGCGTCCAAGGCCGGACTTCTCGGCCTCACACGCTGCGTGGCGCTGGAAGGGGCGGCGCACGGCGTCACCTGCGTCATGATCAGCCCGACCTGGGTCGAGACCGAACTGATGCGCCGCAATGTGGCGCAGGTCGTCGAGCGCGAGGGCAAGGGGCGCACGCCTGAGGAGGCGATGGCCGAGATCGCCAGGGGCAATCCGCAGCAGCGCATGCTGCAGCCTCAGGAGATCGCCGCTCTGGCGGTCTTCCTGTGCTCTGATCTGGCCAAGGGCATCACTATGGAAAACATACAGATCACCGGCGGAGCCCTGTGGTAGCGTCTCGGACGTGGCTGATCTCTCCGCAGATGCCTCGCTGTAAGACAAGGTGACCGAATTTGCCATTGAGCGCCGGGCGCGATAGGTTATATTGCACTGCACAATGGAGACGCCGTTTATTGCACGCCCATGTTTGCGAAAATTCCGGCCGGATCATGGCTTGCCGGCCCCGGGTCGTGTCGGCGGGACTCTGAGATGAAGATTCCAAAGTCCCTGCTGATCGATCCCGAGAAGAACTCGGTCTATGGCGCCTTTGCCGTAGCCGTCTCGATCTGGGCGTTTTCCTATTCGGTCATTTTCGGCCAGGTGCTGATCCTGGCCTACTATGCGGTCTGGCTTCCGCTCATCCTGGTCGATTACCGGCGGTTCCTGCGGCGGCTGTCCAGCGCCTGGCTGCCGCTGCTGTTTGCGGCCTATGTCTGCTTCTCGGTTTTCTGGTCGCAGGCGCCCGGCGTCACCGCGAGGACTTCGATCCAGTATTTTTCCCATATCGCCTGCGCCTACGTGGCTGCGCGCACCGTCAGCGTGCGCACATTGACCATAGGCGCGCTGGTCGGGATATTCGTCGTCCTCATCTATTCGCTGAAGGTCGGAAACTATTCCGAGGATGTTCTCGACGGCACCGTCAACTTCGTCGGAGCCTTCGCCTCCAAGAACCAGATCGGCTTTGTCGGCTCTCTCGGCATCTATTTCTGCTTTGTCTTCCTTGCCTTTTACCGGCGCGGCCGGCTGAGTCTCATCCTGGCGGTGCCCGTCGTGCTGCTGTCGGCCTATGTGCTGGTCGTCTCGCATTCCGCCACTTCGATGGCCTCGATACCGGCGGTTCTGGCGCTGGTGGCGCTTCTTGCCATGAGCAAACTTCTGTCACGGCGCTATCGCCGGGTGATCTTCCTGATCGGTGCCGGCCTGCTGGTCGTAACTGCCTTCGTCGCCTTGAATCTCGGGCTGATGGACTTCGTCCTCGCCCTCTTCGGCAAGGATTCTACGCTCACCGGGCGGACCTATCTGTGGGCGCAAGGCTGGAATGCCGTGCAGAAATCGCCGATTCTCGGCGTCGGTTATGCCGCCTATTGGGTGCAGGGCTTCGCCGAAGCCGAGCGGCTGTGGAACGAGTTCTACATCACCAACCGCACCGGCTTCCACTTCCACAACACCTATATCGAGGCCCTCGTCGAACTCGGCTTCGTTGGGGCGACGCTGGTATCGCTGATCATGCTGCGCACGCTCTACGGCCACGTTTCGGCGGTCATCTTCAGGACCTGGCAAGCGGATTCGGTGATCCTCGTCGGCGTGATGGTGCTGCTGCTGATCCGCTCCTTCGTCGAGGTTGAGATCCTCAATCCCTACATCATGGGCTCTTTCCTGATGTATTTCAGCTTCTTCAAGCTGGCGCGGCTGCCCGTTACTCGTACGCGGTGGTCGCAGGCCCTGGAGCCGGCGGAGGCGGCCAGGGGCGCGGCTGACTGGCCCCGGCATGCCGGCCGTCCGGCGGCGGCCGGTCCGTCATGAGTGATCAACTCGCGGGCTGAAGTCAAAGTTCGCAAAACCGTAGCGACGCCGCGCTTGTCGCGATCTGGGCCGAACTCCGATATGCTTGCCGCAAAGCATAGGAGGTTTCATGCCATATGCTATTGAGACATGCCCGGACGACGTTGATCGGTAACAAACGCTTCTCCACAGCTTGGCCGAAGAGGGCAGTCGGATCGCCAACGCAATCTGGCAGCCCGCGCGCGATATTCTGCCAGAGAACGGCCCATTCACGCAGCCGTCTGGCTACATCATCATTTTGGGGTACCCACACTAAATGCCGGCCAGAAGCGCCCCGCTGACGTGATCGGCATGCCGTCCGCGTCACGCGCATTGCTACAGGCGACGAAACCATCGGCCGACGCTGATTTCAGATTTAAAACAGAGACACCACCCCAACCCATCCGTGCCGGATGGTTTGAAACACTAGGGTGGTGCCGGGTTCGCGAGGCTACTGGCTGGCCAGCGGCGCCAGCTTGACCTTGATCACATCGCCAGGCAGCACCAGTGTGTCTTCCTTGGCGGCTATTTCGCTGGTCTTGCCGTCGACATTGCGCACCAGTGAATAGAGCAGAGTGGGCTGCTGATCATTTGTCATGGCGGCCGTCGTCGCGGGATCGGTGGCCTGGGCTATCAGGCCTTTCTGCATATTCGCCTTCAGCGCGGCCTCGTTCAGGTCGGCCTCGGTCTGCTGCCGATCGGTGGCGAGACTTGAACTCAAGGTGTTCTGGGCATCGATGGCGTCCTGCTTCGCCTTGCTGATCGCCTGCTTGGCGGTAAGGATGGCCGTCTCGTAGTCCAGGATCTTGCCCTGCAGGTCGGCGACCGACTGCCGCGAATCCAGCAGCCGGGCGTTGGCGATCAGGCCTTTCTGCGCCAGCGTGCCGATGCTGGCGAGTTGCTGCTGTGACAGGTCGACCTGCTGCTGCTGGTTGACGATCTTCTTCTGCAGCGATTCGATCTCGGATTCCAAAACCCCTTTCAGATCGTCGAGCGCTTCAAGCTTCAGCTTCAGCGCCGTTTGGTCCGCCGTCAGGATCGTCATCTCGTCGGCGACGATGGCTGGCAGTCTCGGATCGCCCTCGACCTCCTTAGGCACGTCGAAACTCGCCTTGCCGGCCATGTCCGCGTCGATGCGGGCGCGCCGGACGACCAGCCGAATGCGCCGGTCGTCAGAGACATCGAAGTTGCCCTTGGCGGTGACCAGGTCCTTGCCGAGTTGAGGGCCGTAGTCGGCGGTTCTCCTGATGCCACCGGCGACGCTGATGGCCTTCAACACCGTCAGGTCGGGTACATAAGGAAATTGGCCTGGGTTCTGGACTTCGCCCGAAATGTAGAATGGCCGGAACTGTGCCATCTCGACCGAGGCTTCCGGTCTGTCCGACAAAGCGAGCTTTTTCTGCAAAGCCTCGCCGATCGCCGTTGCGATTTCAGACGTGGTCTTGCCGGATGCCGGCAGCTCGCCGGCGAAGGGCACCGACAGCGTGCCGGATGGACCGACCGTGTACTCGCCGTTCACCGCCGACCAGTCACGAAATGTGCCTTCCACGGTCTGCCATTCGGCAACGCGGATGGTCAGCTTGTCCTGCGATCCGAGGCGGTAGTCGCCGGCAGCCGCGACGTGGGGGATGACGAGCGACACGGCAAGGCATGTAGCCAGCAAACGAGCCCGCCGCAGACGGCCGGAAACCGGGCCGCTGCGAAAGGCTTCGATCATATCTGTTTTCAACTGAACGTTCCGATCCGCTTTAGCCCCATCGCCCGATGAACTTGCGTCGAATGGCGGCGCCAATGTCTGGCATTGGCCGCCGGCTTGATCAGTAAGAGCCGCGCGACATCCACACGGCCGGGACAGTCTTGATGATGATGCGAACGTCTTCGAACAGCGACCAGTTCTCGACATAGTGGCGGTCGAAAGCGACGCGACTGTCATAGGATACATCGTTGCGGCCGCTGACCTGCCACAGGCCGGTCAGGCCGGGGCGGGATTTCAGGTAGTAGACGGCGGATGTGCCATAAATCTCCAGTTCGTCGCGCACCACCGGACGAGGGCCGACAAGGCTCATATCGCCCTGCAGGATGTTGATGATCTGCGGCAGCTCATCGAGGCTGAGTTTCCTCAGCACCGCTCCCACGCGGGTGACGCGCGGATCGTTCTTCAGCTTGCGGGTCGCCATCCATTCCGCATTGGCGTCCGGGTTGGTGGCGAGATAGGCTGCCAGCACCTTGTCGCCGTCCGGAACCATGGTGCGGAACTTCAGGCAAGGAAAAATCCGCCCGCCGCGCCCGATTCGCCTGTGGCCGTAGAAAATCGAGCCGCCGTCGGAAAACTTGACGAGCAGCGCTATCATGACAAACAGCGGGCTGAGGGCGATCAAGCCAATCAGTGAACCGGTGATATCGAAGCTGCGTTTCAGCAGGCCGCCGATCGGCGGCGGAAAATCGATGTCAGCCTGCGAAAAGCTCGCGGTGGCCGACTTGGCAGCGTCCCTCATGCCGTAAACTCCATGCGTTGAACGAATGGTTCACCACACGATACCAAAAAAATGTTGCAGCGCAACACACAATTTCCCACCCCTTTGAAATAGTCACGTCATGAATTGACTAAATAATAAGCTAGACATGCACAAATTTCGGGATATTTAGCACATTTGTGACAACAAACGGGCTCGGTCGAAAAAATAAGGACCTTTTTAGGGCGATTTTTAGGCAGCCCTACCTATCTGCCAGGGCGCGGCGAACTTTAGTGCTTTAGCATGCCATGATACTTGGAACAAACCGTATAAAATACTACTAATATTGCCTATTTTACTGAAAGCTGCGGATGGCCGGAGATCGGCTTGAATCCGGTCGCGTGCATTGCACCATGGCAGAGTCGATTGCAAAAGCTCGATCAAAAATATCCGCAGTTGCCCTTGCCGCCTACTGCTCGCCTTAATAGAATTGCAAATTATACCTGTCAGAGTAGCGACAGGTATCAAAGGCCGGAAGCAACCGGTCGAGAGTGGGCGACCTTAACAAGCCCACATGACAAGGGACGGCGCTCGGGTGGGGCAATCGTTAAATGTACCCGAGCCGGTTTATGGGCTGTTGGGTATGGCACTTCCAAAATTCATCCTCGGGATGATTTTCGCTTTGGCGATCGTCGTTTGCTGGTCGTGGCTGGGCGGCGCGTCGATAGGCACAATACTGGTGCGCGTGATCATATGCGCCGTGGTCATTCAGGCGGGCTATTTCGTGCTCATCTATGCCATGATCGCCAGGAGCGCGCCGACGCGGGCTGACATGGCTCGTGACGCTGAGCGAAAACTGAATGCGCCCGAGGTCGCCGAAGGCGAGAAGCTGGGCAGCGCCAGGCGCAGCCTGCACTAACCAGCGCCCGACCGGCGTCAGGCGACGTTGGCGGGTTGGGGTTCCGACTGTTCCCCCGACAGCATCCTCGACAACCGGCTACCGGTTTTTTCTTTCAGCCGCTGATATTGGCCGACCTCGACGACACGGCCGTTTTCCATCGCAACCACCCAGTCGGCGAAGGCGATCATCGACGGCCGGTGCGCAATGGTCAGGATCGTCATCGTACCGCGCAATCCATCTATCGACCTGGCAATCAGCGACTGGTTCTGCCAGTCGAGGGCGCTGGTGGCCTCGTCCAGGATGAGCAGCGACGGCTTGCGCAGCAGCGCGCGCGCAAGCGCGATGCGCTGGCGTTCGCCGCCCGAGAGCCGCGCGCCGCGGTCGCCGACCACCGTATCGAGCCCGAGGTCGAGCCGTTCGACGAACTCGCCGGCGTGCGCCGAGCGCAGCGCGGTCCATAGCTCGTCATCGCTGGCCTGCGGCGCGGCAAGGCGCAGGTTCGCCGCGATCGTGTCATGCAGCAGGAACACGTCCTGCGGCACATAGGCCACCTGGTCGCGCCAACGCCGGCGATTGCCCGCATCGATCTCGACACCGTCGACCAGCATCTTGCCGGCGCTCGGCTCAAGCAGGCCAAGCAGCATGTCGGCGATCGTGCTCTTGCCAGATCCGGAGGGGCCGATCAGCGCGGTGACCTTGCCTGCAGGCAGGCCGAAGGTGATGCCGGTGACCACCGTCCTGACGGGGTCGTCGCCATAGAAGAACGAAACGTCCCCTACGTTGAGCCCGGTGGTGAGCGACAGCTTGTCGCCTTCCCCGGCTCCCGCTTCGTCTGGCTCGCGTTCGGCGTCGAACCGTGCCTGCAGGCTGCGCATCGACGTGTAGGCGGGCAGATTGATCAGTACCTGCTGAGCCTGCGTCTGCATGTCCATGAAGCGCGGCGCTATGCGCATGAAGACCAAGAGCAAGACGACGATCTCGGCCAGCGACAGGTTGAAGCGGACCAGCGCCACATAGATGAACAGGCTCAGGCCCACGACGCTCGCCACCTGGAACACCGCGGTGCCGATGGTGCTGTTGCGCACATAGTCGACATTGTCGGTCTTCATCTTTTCCAGTGTCGACTGAAGTTGCGCGAAATAGCTGGCTTCGACGTTCAGGCTCTTGGCCACCTTGATGCCGCCGAGAAATTCCGAGACCGTCCGGTACTGATCCTGACGGTTGGCGGTCAGCACCCGGCCAAAGGCAGTGGCCCGCGTCCGGAAGGGCTGCAGCGCCACGAACATCAGGATGCCGATGACGATGGCAAACAGTGTCATGACCGGTGAGATGAACATGGAAATCAGCAGATAGCCGGCCAGAAGCACGGCGATCTGCACCAGCATCAACAGTGAGAAGGCAGCACCCTGGACGCGGTCGATGTCGCCGGTCAGGGCATGATCGAGGTCGGAACTCCGCATGCGCGTAAAAACGCCCCAGCGCGCCTTGCCGATGCTCTCGAACAGGTTCATGCGCACGCGGTTGATGAAGTCGAACAGCAGTTTGGCCATGTAGACCGACTTGAAGCGGTTGAACGCCGCCTGCACGGCAACAAGCCCGACGAGTGCACAGAGCACCGTGGTCAGTTGCAACGTGCCGTCCGGCACCAGCCAGCGCACGAAATCATTGTTCGGCAGCTTGACCGCGAAATCCTGGTCGGCGCGTCCGACCAGATGCAGCAGCGGGATGAGCAGCAGGATGGAGATACCCTCGGTCAGGCTGCCCAGGATAAGGAAGATCAGTGCCGTCCAGGCGCGCCGGCCACCGATCTGGGCAATGGCGGCGCCGAATGCGGCAATGTCTCGAAACAGCGACAGGCGAAGGATCGGGGACTTCGACATGATTGCGCTCACGACCGCCGACTGCCAGCCGCCAGATCCCTTTCGATCAGGTCCACGGCTTCGCCGATCCTGTCCAGGCCCGTCGGAACTTCCAGCCGGCACACGCCGACATGGTTAGCGATCCATGAACATTGCCGAAGATGCGCCGCCGCGAAATCGTCGGGTAGGGCCGCGCGGCCGAAACGCGTCACATAGGAGAATTTGATGATGGCCGGCAGGGCGGCGATGGCGGGCAAGGGCGTGATATCGGCCCCTTCGCCGCGCTCGAGAATATAGATCCTGGTCGCCGGCACCTTGTCGCCGGAAAAGCCGCCGTTCAGGCGATGCTGCATCTTGTCGATCGCCGGATGCACTTGCGGCCGCACGTCCGCTTCCCCGAGCGAGATCGCCGCCGCCGCGTCGGCCGCCAGCTTGATCTGCGGAAATCCCGGAACGATCATCGGCTCACCCGGATCGGCGAGGTCCAGCGCCACCACGTCATCGGTAAGCAGTTGATGTCCGGCCCGGATCATCGCGCTTGCCGTCGTCGACTTGCCGGCACCCTTGTCGCCCATGAAGATGGCACTCGTGCCGGCGATGGCAATGGCGCTGGCATGCAGGACGAGCAGACCCCGCCGGTGCAGCAGCAGCGCCATGACCGGACCCAAGAGCGGAAACGCGATCAGCGTGTCGTCGACGCCCGGCGCCGGTTCGATGTCGATGCGGCGGCCATCGCTGATCAGGAACGCGCCGACGGCATGCCAGGCCAGATATTGCCGGTCCGGCTCGAAGCGGAAGTCGGTCGCGGCCGAGGGCTTTGGCAGGCCGATCGCGCCGACGGCGATCACGACATCCGCCGCGCCCGGCGCCGCCGGCTCCAGTTCGGGCAACGTCACCTCGGACGCGATGGTCAGGCCATAGGCCCGGTAGAAGCGGCGTTCCCGCACGACCCGGCCATGCGGACGGGGATCGTCGCTGTGTGCGGCGAGCGGCTCGTTGCGGGGCATCATGCTGGGCTCCCGCTGTGCTGGAGCTGCCGTAGCCAGAGCGACAGCGAGGCCGAGCGCCAGACATACTGGACATCCAGGGGTGCTGCCTGATCGGGCTGGCGCAGCAGCCGCGCATAGGCAGCACTCACCTGAGGCAGATTGACGTAGGGCGCGATGCGGCTCGCATCCGAGACCAGCAGCTGTTCGAGGAGGTCGCGATGGTTGCGCAGCATGCCGTTGACGAGATTTGCGGTGAAATCGATCTTGTCGCGCCGCCACTGCACCGCCGCAGGCAGAACGTCTTGCATGGCGCGGCGCAGCACATAGCGGCCAAAGCCGTGGCCCAGCTTCTCCTCACCCGGTAGCGCCAGGCAGAACTCGACCAGCGGCTTGTCCCAGAAGGGGTAGCGTGGCTCGACGCCGAAATTGGCCGCGGCCTTGTCGAGAACCTCGAAAGCATGCGGGACATATCCGTTTGACAGGATCCAGCGATGGCTCAAGGCGTCGCTGGCCTGGACGCCGGGCGGCATGTAGCCGGCCCGATGGAACCGGTCGACCAGCTCGGTGCGCCTGGCCAGGTCCGGATTGATCAGGTCGCGCCAGCTTCGGCCGCGCGGCGCTTGCGTCGGCTTGCGGACCTTGTTCAGGGCACGGTTGGCCAGATGTCTCAGCCTGGCGATGCGCCAGGCCGGCCCGTAGAGGGTCAGGAACTGGAAATACAGGCCAAGCGTGCTGTCGCCATAGGTGTTGGAGGCGCTGCGCACCTCGCGCCACAGATCCATCCATCTGCCGGCATTGGCAAGCTCGTGCAGATGGCCGTGGCCTTGGGAAACGACCTCGTCGCCGCCATGGCCGTCCAGCAGCACCTTGATGCCCTTGGCGCCGGCCGTCCGGTAGATGCCGCGGGTGAGCGTCAGGCCCGGTGCCAGGAACGTTCCGTGCTGTTCTTCCAGCACACGTTCGAATTCGGCGAATGGCGCATAGTTGCCCACCGGTATCAGCGTCGGGTCAAACTGCTGCTGGTCGAGGACGGCATCGATGAAGGGCCGCTCATCCATCGACGAGCCCTTCTCGAAAATCAGCGAGAAGGTGGGCAGCTTCGGTCTGCGTGCGGCGGCATTCTGCAGGCCGGCGACACAGGCGATCGACGAGGAATCGAGGCCGCCGCTCAGCATCGCGCCGACCGACGAGGTCCCCCGCATGCGGTTGCGCACCGATTGCGAGAACAGGTGGGCGAATTCCTCCGATGCATCCGACCGCAAGGGCCGCGCCGACGGCTCGATCTGCCAGTAGCGGCGCAGCATCACCTGTTGCGCGGTGACGGTGAGGCTGTGGCGGGCCGGCAGGCTGAATACATCGCTGTAGGGAGTGGACTGCGGGTCATCGGGAAGCCCGGCCAGAAAACCGGAGATCTGGTGCTCGCTGGCGCGCGCCCCGACCCCCTCGACGCCTAGGATCGGCCCGATCTCGGACGCAAAGACAAACCGTCGGTCCGCCGCGTGGTAGTAGAACGGCTTGACGCCGAAATGATCGCGCGCGCAAAACAGCGATTGCCGCTCGCCGTCCCAGATGGCGAAGGCGAAGTCGCCTTGCAGATGCTCCGTGCAGGCTTCGCCCCAGCGCAGATAGGCCCGCATCAGCACGATCGCGTCTGCGACCGACGGGTCGCGGATGCCGAGCCTGGCCAGCAGTTCCTCGCGGTTGTCCAGCCGGCAATCGGCGGTGATGGCGAGCCTGCCGCCAGCGATCGTCAGCGGACCGGGCCCGGCTTCATCCGTGGTGTTGAGCCAGGCGTGGCCAAGCGCGATGTTGGCGTCCAGCCACCACGAACTGCCGTCAGGGCCGCGATGTCGCATGCGGGTCAGCATCTGCTGGATGTCGGCCGTCGCAACCGCCGGTGGGTGTCCCAGTGGATGTCCTTGTCGCAGCAGAATTCCGGCGACGCCGCTCATCGGCTGCCGTGATCGACGAGATGCGCGAAACCGTCGATCGATCCGCCAAGCACGATATGGTTGTCGCTGACCAGCCAGGCATGTGCTTTCAGTTGCTCGCCCGTGCCGCGTTCGATGCCTATGCGTATCCTCGATTCATTGCCCTGGCGGGCGAGAATGTATTGACCCGAAAGCGCCTGGGTCAGGCACGTGGCACAAGGGA
Organism: Mesorhizobium sp. Root102; assembly: GCF_001425625.1. Taxonomy (GTDB): domain Bacteria; phylum Pseudomonadota; class Alphaproteobacteria; order Rhizobiales; family Rhizobiaceae; genus Mesorhizobium. The sequence continues at coordinate 327,308 of NZ_LMCP01000023.1, forward strand.
CGAAACGGGCCGCGGCGGCAACGCCCCAGGCGACACGCCGCAGTTCGCCCATCGAGGCGCATCGATGCGCGTCGAACCGCGTCACCAGGCTGCGAATGCGGTGGTAGGAGAGCAGCGTCAATCCCAGCCGAACCGCCGCGACCACCAGCAGGCAGCGGCCAAGGAAGATCATTTCCGCGCCGCTCAGGGAGAAAACCCTGAACAGACTGCGCCGGCTTCCCCGCCGCTTCGTCTGCCTGGGGCTTGTTTCCATCGCGGATTCCCGCCGCAAAACCATGGCCTTGTGCGGAACCGGCTTAGACAAGTGCCTCATGATGCAGCCTCGCAAGCCCGTTGTCCGCCAGGCCCTTCAGCAATGCGTCGACATCTGCCTGACAGCGCTCCTGGTCGACAGTGTAGCGCGCGAGCACGGCGCCGCGGATGTCGGCGATCGACCTGGGTTCCTGGATCAGCTCCCAGATAAAGGCACCGACGCCGTTCAGGCTGTAGTAGATGTTGGATTTGAGATTCAGCAGCGCCAGGCCATTGCCGAACTCGCAAGCCACGGCATCCTTGGTCGCACTCACCAAATCGTGGTCGGCCAAATCGTGGCCGGACAGCTTCCAGTTCATCCCAAAACCTCGCTTACGATGCGCACGGGCAGTTCCAGGCAATGAAAATGGAGTCGGAGGCTTTGCCCCCGACTCTCTTATTTTTTTGGATCCAGAGTCCCAACGTCGTCACTCCGGAAAACTGCGATAGGTTCAGGAGAACGTCAGGTCGCCGATCGGCGTGTGCGCGGGAAACGATGCGTCGATCGCCGTGTTGCCGCCGCCGCCCTGGGTGATGGTTTCAATCGAACCATGCACCGTCAGACTTGGCGTTTCGTATTCATGCTTTTCAACATTCTGTTCCATTTTACTCTCCGATAAGGACTGGAAGCGGCCTGTCGAGTGCCGTCAGCACGTACATGCTGCAGTGCAATAGCTGCATGGCAGCATGTATGAGTCAAGCCTGATTTACCAAGCGTTAATCAATTACGGGTTGCGGGCGTCACCATATGTGTGAGCCATGCCTAAAACCTGACTTCTTTCGATCTGATTCCTTGGGCACAACGGTCATGGCGACGTCGATTCCTTAAGAATTTGATTTTGCTTGCATAATGTTCTATTAGGCGACTCTTTTTTAGGCGTTACTAATGCGGAGAGTCTTATTTGGCAAACCTTGCTTAGGATGGATTGAAGACGCGTTGGTGGGGGATGTTTCAACTGCGTTTTTCACTACCTCTCAGCCGATGTCGATAAACGCGATGGTTGTAGAATTGAGCCCTGCAGAAGGAAAGGCTTTACGGCATCGAGGTTTTTGGTGATGCTTGCTTCGCAGTTGCAGCATAAGCATCGCGCAAACCGCTTTCTTTGGGAGACTGTGCGCTAAGTGGCCTTGCCGGATGGTTCATACGAACGGTTGCGCACCGCCGACTGTGCCGGCGAGGTGGCCTATGTGCAGGCTTGCCTGCGGTTGTATTTCGCCGGGCCGCGCGCCACCGCGGGCGACGTGTCGATGCCTGGCCTTGGCGGTGCCAACGTTGCCGACATTACCAGGCTGAACAAGGTCGCGACCTTTGTCCTCAAGGTTCTGTCGCGCGCACCCGCACAGGAAAGGCCGCCGGAGCTTTTCCAGTGGCTCGAAACCTACCGCAGGAGAACAGTTTCGATGAACGCGTCCTGCATCATGGATTCGATGGCGATCCATGACGTGCTGCGTGCCAGCCTCATCGATTTCGTCTTTCTGAAGGGTCCGTTCCAGCAGCAGTTGCTCTATGACGACCACTTCATGAAGCCCTCGGGCGATGTCGACATCCTGGTTTCGCCGGCCGAGTTTTTCAGGGCGCGTGATGCGCTTCGCACAATCGGCTACGAGGTATCGGGCAAGTCGCGCTCCGTCTGGTGGGTCCGCTTCCTCGGTGAACAGCATATGACCCGCGGCGACGGGCCGAGGCCGTCCACGGTCGATCTTCACTACCGCCTCCAGCAGCCCGGCTCACCGAGCCCGCGTGACGCGGACGGGTTTCTCCGGCGCAAACGGCAGGTCGAAATCGCCGGCGGGGTAGTGCCGTTCACCTCGATCGCAGACACTTTGCTTTTGTCCTGCATCAGTGTCGCCAAGGCGCTTTTCAACCGGGAACCCTGTGCGGGCTACGTCTGCGATATCAGAGCCAGCGCCAGCCGCCTCGACGAGATGGATCAGCAGCGTGTGCTTGATGCCGCAGCCGCGCAGGGCCTGGATGACACGCTGCTGCTTGGCCTGCGCACCGCCGATGTGCTACTTGGCGGCGCCGGCACGCTGCTGTCGCAGCGCGCGACCCGGATCCTGTCGCGCATCGGCAACGAGGATCTGCTCAGCATGGTCATAGCGCCGTGGCTGCCGTCGCTGCGCTGGCCGCAGCGGCGAACGGTGCTGTGGGAACTGTGCGGCCGCGCGCCGGTCCGCTATCTGGCCGAAGCCGGCTGGGCGGCGTCCGCCGACATCAGCCGCCGCATCTTTGAACGGCCAGGCAATCGCTGAATGAAGACAGATTGGGCGCTGATGGCAATTCTATCGGGCGTCGAACGAGTATGGGGCGAGGGCAAATCGATATCACCGGTACGAGAGGCAAGACCATGTCGATGACGAAATCCGAGGTCTGTGTGATCATCGCGGCAAAAAACGCGGCAGCGACAATCGCTGTCGCCATCGCGTCCGCGTTGCGCGAACCGGAAGTGGCGGAGGTCGTCGTCGTCGATGACGCTTCCACCGACGACACAGCTGATGTCGCGCGATCCGCCGATGACGGCAGCCGGCGGCTCACGGTGATGCGCCTCGACGTCAATCGCGGCCCCTCCTTTGCCCGCAATGCTGCGATCGCCCGCTCGAAATCGCCGTTCATCAGCATTCTCGATGCCGACGATTTCTTCCTCGAAGGCCGGTTTAGCAGCCTGTTTGCCGGCGCCGATTGGGATTTCGCGGCCGACAACATCATGCTGATCAGGGATGATGCGACAGGCGATGCGACGAAAATCGTCGCGCCTAAATTTGCCGCCGATCCGGAATTCCTCGATTTCGAGCGCTTCGTCGAAGGCAACATCTCCAGGCGGAGCGTGCAGAGGGGCGAACTGGGCTTTTTGAAGCCGCTCATCAGCCGTGCCTTCCTCGACCGCCATGGGTTGCGCTACGACGAGAGCCTGCGGCTGGGCGAGGACTACGAGCTCTACGCCCGCGCAGTCGCCCGCGGGGCGCGGTTCAAGGTCATTCGCTCCTGCGGCTACGGCGCCATCGTCCGCGCCGATTCGCTGAGCGGCCGCCACAAGACTCAGGACCTGAAGCGTCTGGCCGATGCGGATCTGGCGCTGCTGGCGATCGACAGCCTGCCGGAAGGCTCGAAAGCGGTGCTGCGGCGGCACGAGCGGCACGTGCGCGACAAGTATCGGCTGCGCAATTTCCTCGACGTCAAGGCCGAGCGGGGCCTGGCATCGGCCGCGGCTTACGCTTTAGCCAGCCAATCCAACCTCGTTCCCATCGTCCATGGCGTGGCTTCCGACAAGCTCGAGGCGCTGTTTCGCCGTGTCGGTCTCATGTCCAGGCAAAAGCATGTGCCGCCGCTGCGTTTTCTGATGGCCGGAACCAGCGCGGGCAAGGAACGTTGAGAGCGGTGCCGGGCGCCTGCGGTTTGTCCGCAGGGGCACATTCATCACGCAAACCATTTCGGCCGGATTTATGAGTTTACGAATTGATGGTTGCCTCGCGGCTCCGACGATGGCAGTCTATGTTGCGGTGCAGCATATTGGACGACCAGCCGAACTGGCCCCCGATCGGATTGGTCTGATGTCTCTCCTTCAAAGGAGCAGGACAACGCAACACGAGTTTTTTGAGCCCGGCTGCGGGGATCGGCCAGAAGCCCGGCCCACAAGGCGGCGATGACAGGAATCGGAGTTCATGGCCTCGATATTCGGTTTCAGATCAAGGGAACCGGCCCGCGACCGGCAGGCCGATGTTTCGCGTCTCGATCGTCTGGCAAAGCTGTTCGAGCAGATCGCGGCCGAGATCGAGGCCGAGAGGGTCGGGCTTGAGAATCGCTACCGGACGACTTCGACCAACGCCGCCTTCCTGGTCGAAGCGATGGAAAACGGCTCGGCCTCGGACCGTCGGTCATCCGAAGTCAGCGCACTGACGACGTCGATCCTGAATTGCGAACGCCGCATCGCGGCGCTGTCGCGCCAGGCCGGCATGATGAAAGAGCTCCGTCATTCGGTGGATATGGTCTTCGACGAGAATGCCGATTCGGCCGCCACGGCCGAATTCTCCAGGCCGGCAGGCGCCGGCAGAGGTTGAAAATGAAGGCACGGAACTGTTGCAACAGATTTGATGCGAGGCAGGAAAAGCAATTCGAGAGGGTCACGGAGGAGGTCAAGGTTGGCCCGTTCAGGAGCGGTTCGAACGTCGACTTTGGGTTGGGGACGCACAGCGCAAAGGTGAGTTTGGTATGAATTCGAATCCGAGGACTACGTCCACGACTGCAATCGACACATCGCCGTTCACGCACCGGACCGGGCAAGCCGGCCGGCGGCGACTGGTTCCGCTCGGTGCGTTGCTGCTAGCCGCCCTTGGCAGTTTCTTGGCAACCCCCTCCTATGCCCAGGACATTCCGACATCGCCGTCCTTTGTCGATGATTTCAAAAGCTTCGATCGTGCGCGCTGGTATGTTTCCGACGGCTGGAACAATGGCAGCCATCAGAATTGCACCTGGTCGAAGGGACAGGTCAGCCTGTCGGACGGCGTGCTGTCGCTCGGCTTCGAGAAGCAGAAGCTGAAAGACCGTGAGTTTGTCTGCGGCGAGATCCAGACCAAGCAGCGCTTCGGCTATGGCACCTACGAGGCGCGGCTGAAGACCGACACCGGCTCCGGCCTCAACGCGGCGTTCTTCACGTATATCGGCCCCACCGACAAGCAGCCCTGGGACGAGATCGACTTCGAGATACTGACCAAGGACACCTCCAAGGTGCAAGTCAACGCCTACATCGCAGGCAAGGGCAAGAACGAGAAACTGGTCGACGTGTCGGGGGGCACCGAGAAGGCCTTCAACGACTATGCCTTCGTCTGGGAGAAGGACAGCTTGCGCTGGTATCTGAACGGTCAGCTGGTCAACACGATCACCGATCCGGCGAAATTGCCGACCCATGCGCAGAAGATCTTCTTCAGCTTTTGGGGAAGCGATACGATGAAGGGTTGGATGGGAGCCTTCGCCGATCCGGGCCGCAAGCTCTCGCTGCAGGTCGAGCGCGTTGCTTTTACGGCGCTCGGCGAACCCTGTCAGTTTCCGGAATCGCTGGCATGTAGCGTAAAGTAGTCGGGAAAGTCGATTGGAACTGGCCGGGCCGAAAGCGGTCCGCTGCCTTGCATGGGAATGAAACCGAATGAATTTGACGGTGTTTGGAATTGGCTATGTCGGCCTCGTGCAGGCGGCGGTGCTTGCCGAAGTCGGGCACAATGTGGTGTGCGTCGACATCGACGCCGATAAGGTCGAGCGACTCAACCAGGGCCTGGTTCCCATCTTCGAACCCGGATTGGAAGACCTTGTCAGGGAGAACCATGCCGCCGGCCGCATCAAGTTCACCACCGATGCCGCCGCTGCCGTCAGGCATGGCGAGATCCAGATGATCGCCGTCGGCACGCCGCCCGGCGAGGACGGCTCGGCCGACCTCAAATATGTGCTGGCCGTCGCCGAGACCATCGGCCGCGAGATGGACCAACCCAAGATCGTCGTCGGCAAGTCGACGGTGCCGGTCGGCACCTGCGAAAAGGTGAAGGCCAGGATCGCCGAAACATTGAAGAAAAGAGGTCACGAGGACCTGGCCTTCGACGTCGCTTCCAATCCGGAATTCCTCAAGGAAGGGTCCGCGGTCGCGGACTGCATGAAGCCGGACCGCATCATTGTCGGCACCGACAGCGAGGACACCGAGGCGGTGATGCGCGAGCTCTACGCGCCGTTCAACCGCAACCACGAGAAGATGATTGTGATGGATGTGCGCAGCGCCGAATTCACCAAATACGCAGCCAATTGCATGCTGGCGACCAAGATCAGCTTCATGAACGAGATGGCCAATCTGGCCGAGCAGCTCGGCGCCGACATCGAGGAGGTCCGCAAGGGCATCGGCAGTGATCCGCGCATCGGCTACCATTTCATCTATCCGGGTCTTGGTTATGGCGGCTCGTGCTTCCCGAAGGACGTGCGTGCGCTGATCAAGACCGCCGAGGGCGTCAAGTTCGACGCCAAGTTGCTGCGCGCGGTCGAGGAGCGCAACAACGCACAGAAATCGGTTCTCTTCGACAAGGTCGACCGTTATTTCAAGGGCAATCTCAAAGGCAAGACCTTTGCGCTGTGGGGTCTGGCCTTCAAGCCCAACACCGACGACATGCGCGAGGCGCCGGCGCGTGTGCTGATGGAAGCGCTTTGGCAGGCCGGCGCCAATGTGCAGGCCTATGATCCCGAGGCGATGCAGGAATGCCAGGCCATCTACGGGCTGCGCGACGACCTGCTCCTGTGCGGCACCAAGGAGGCGGCCCTGCGCGGCGCCGATGCGCTGCTGATCGCCACCGAATGGAAGAGCTTTCGCGCGCCCGCCTTCGACGCAATGAAGGACGCGCTGACCACGCCGATCATCTTCGATGGCCGCAATCTTTATGACCCCAAGGTCATCGCCCGCCATGGCATCGAATATCACTCGATCGGCAGAATGGCGGCGTGACGGCAAGGCGGGATAACAGGGCGGCGCAACAAGGAGCCAGGTCCATGAAAGTTCTTTTTGCAGGTGGCAACGGCTATACGCCGCAATTCAGCGGCGGCGTTCAATCGAGCACCCACCATCTGGTCGAACAGCTGCGCGAGAACGGTCACGAGGCTTCCGTTCTGGCAGCACTGTTCGGCGATGGCATCTTCGGCTTCAAGGCGCGCGCCAAGATGAAGCTGCTTCGTCAGCGCGCGGTCATCGACAATTTTCCGGGCTATCCGGTGGTGCGGGCTTGGTTTCCCTGGGAAGCGGCCGGCTTCGCGGTCGAGAGGTTGAGTCCGGATGTCGCGGTCGTGCAATGCCACAAGTCGGTGCCGATCGGCAGAGAGCTGCAGGCGCTCGGCGTGCCGCTGGTTGTCTATCTGAGAAATGTCGAATTCCACGAACTGGCCGGTGACTTGCGCGAACTTCATTCGGCGGTCTACATCGCCAACTCCGATTTCACCGCACGCACTTACAAGGAAAAGTTCGGCATCGACTCAACTGTGATCCCGCCGACCATCAATCCGGCGTTCTACAGCACGCAGACGACCGGTGAATTTGTCACGATGATCAATCCTTATGAGGAAAAAGGCTTCGATCTTGCGGTCCGCATCGCCGCGGCGTGCTCCGAAATCCCGTTCCTGTTCGTCGAAAGCTGGAAGCTTGACGACGATCATCGGGCCCGGATCGAGGAAACGATCGCGCCGTTAAAAAATGTCACACTGGAGAGCCGCACCAACGACATGAAGACTGTCTATGGTCGCACCAGGATTCTGCTTGCCCCCAGCAAGTGGGAAGAGGCCTGGGGCCGGGTGGCGTCGGAAGCGCATTGCAGCGGTATTCCAGTCGTTGGATCGCGGCGCGGTGGCTTGCCGGAAGCGATTGGCAATGGCGGCGTCGTGCTCGACTACGACGCGCCGCTCGCCGATTGGGTCGCGGCGGTCAGGCGGCTGTGGAGCGACAAGGCCGAGTACAAGCGGCTATCGGCGGCGGCATTTCAGTTTTCGGAGCGGTCGCAAATGAACCCGGACCGTCAATTTGCAACGTTCCTCGACGTTCTCGGCAACGCCAGGCGTGGCAGCCTGGAGCGTGCCGCCTAAAAGGCGTCGCTTCGAGACGGATTCCATTGACGCGCTTACGCTGTGTTTGTGGATGTCGCGACCCTTGGGCGGCATGCCTCAGTTGGCTGCACGTGCCGGAAATCTGGCTCCGCCGCACCAAAAATGTTGCAGTGCAACAAGACCTGTACTAACGTCCCCGCGGGTGGGCCAACAGCGGTAGAATTCCATGCTGCATGTCTTGTGCCTTGGGCACAATGTTTTCGGCCCGGCCGTCGCTGGACGCGCACCGGCTCCCGGCGCGGTCGACCTGCAGCCACCTTGCGAGGTTTCCGTGCCCCCTGTCCGCTCCCAAGGCGGGCGGTTCGCAACGGGCTGCTTGATCGGTATTCGCACGAGCATATCCTGCCGATGAAGATTTGCTTCGTAGTCGACAAGTTTCCCTCATTGTCCGAGACTTTCGTTCTCGACCAGATAGCCGGGTGCCTTGAGCGCGGCATGGAAGTCGGCGTCGTCTGCAACGAGATGTCCTTCGGCAAGGACAGCAATATCGACGACTCGCGCTGGCACGCGTTGCCGGGAAAGGTCGTATGCTGGTGGGGTGGCCTGGGCCGCTATCGCCCACTGCTCAGGAAGTGGTCTGGCAGGTTCTGGGATAAACTCTCCACCGCCATCGACATCGCCTATGCGCGAAAATTGCAGAATGCCGACGTGATCGTCGCTCATTTCGGCAACAACGGCATGCGCGTGGCCCGTGCCATCAAGCGAGGCAGGATTTCCGCTCCCCTTATGACGATATTTCATGGCCGCGATGTCGGCGAGCCGCTGCATGACAATACGCTCGCGCGCTACAAAATTGTGTTCGAAAAGGGCGCTCTTCAACTGCCGGTGAATGCGTTTTTCCGAGATGCCTTGATCGAGGTTGGTGCACCGCCGACGCAGGTTATGGTTCACCATATGGGCGTGCGGCCGAGCGAGATCGATTTTCGGTGGCGTTCATGGGAGCAGGGCACGCTTTCTTTCATCTCGGTCTGCCGCCTGACCGAAAAAAAGGGTATCGAATATGCGCTTCACGCGCTCGCCAGCCTGCCGCGGCGCAACTGGGTCTATTCGGTGATCGGCGGCGGAGAACTTCTCGAGGAGCTGAAGGGGATCGCCGCGAATCTCGGCATCGCCGACAGAGTGACTTTTCTTGGCCCCCGTCCGCACAGCGAAGTGAAGCAGCGCCTGCGCGATGCCCATGTCTTCCTGCTGCCTAGCGTCGCCGCACGCGACGGCGATCTGGAGGGCATTCCGGTTTCACTGATGGAGGCAATGGCTGCCGGCCTGGCGGTGGTCAGCACGTATCACTCTGGGATTCCCGAACTGATCGAGGATCACAAGACGGGTTTTCTCGCGCCTGAGCGAGACATTGCGGCGCTGACCAGCAAAATGGCCTGGATCGCCGACAATCCGAAGCCTTGCGAGCAAATCGCCCTCGCCGCGCGCAAGAAGATCGAGGCGGACTTCAATGCGGATGTGCTGAACGAACGTTTCGCACAGATCGTCAAGCAGCTTGGCGAAACGAGGTTCGGTTCATGAATGCCAATCCGCCGCCCCCCCATTTCGGTCGTGTCGCCCTTCGTGGGGGGCTGGTAACGATCGGTGCGCAGGGCTTCAAGATGGCGATCCAGTTTCTTTCCGTCATCGTACTCGCCCGTCTGCTCGTTCCCGAGGATTTCGGCCTGGTGGCTTCCGTCGGGCCGATCGTGGCCTTTGTCGGGTTGCTTCAAAACCTGGGCCTCCAGCAGGCTGTGGTCCAGCGCAAGGACATCAGCGACCAGCAGCTCAACCAGGTGTTCTGGATCAGTGCGCTCGTCGGGTTGGGCAGTGCCGTGGTGGTGGCCGGCCTGGCGCCTGCCATCGCCGCATTCTACGGCGATCAGCGCATGTCCGGCATTACCCTTGGCTCCGCCTTGCCACTGCTGCTTGGCAGTCTTGCCGCGGTGCCGCTGGCGTTGATGAATCGCCACCTGCAATTCGGCCAGCTCGCCCTGAACGACGTGATAAGCGCCGCCGCCGGACTTCTGGCCGCCGCAATCGCGGCCTATGCGGGGCTGGGCTATTGGTCGCTGGTCATCGGCCCGGCGGTTTCGGCGATTGTCGCATTGGCGGCCGCGTGGCGAGTGGCGCGGTGGACGCCGCTGCGGCCGGATTTGAAAGTCGATGCCGACATATTGTCGTTCGGCGCCAATCTGACGGGCTTCAATCTTGCCAACTTCTTCTCGCGCAATCTCGACAACATTCTCATCGGAAAATACTCCGGCGCGGTCGAGCTCGGTTATTACGACCGTGCCTATAAGCTCCTGCTGTTCCCGCTGCAGAACATCAACCAGCCGCTGACACGCGTGATCGTGCCGCTGCTCAGCCGCATCCATGAGGACAAGGCTCGATTTCGCGACATCTATGTGCGGACCAACTGGATGCTTGCCGCCGTTACCATGCCCGGGGTCGCGGCGCTGACGCTGACCTCCGATCAGGTGGTGGGACTTCTCTTCGGCACGGGTTGGGCGCCAGTAGCGCCGATTTTCGCCTGGCTGGGCATCGCCAGCCTGACCCAGTCCGTTTCAAGCACGACCGGATGGATATTCATCTGTCAGGGCAAGACGAAGACCATGTTCCACTGGGGCATCTATTCGTCGCTGACGACCGTCACCGCCTTCATCGTCGGCTTGCACTGGGGTGCCGTCGGCGTTGCCGCGGCCTATGCCATCAGCGGTTACGTGCTGCGCGTTCCCGTGCTTGCCGTGCTGGTCCATCGCGTCGGTCCCGTCACTGCCGCCGACTTCCTGGTCATGCAGGGGCTTTTCATTGCCTCGTCCCTGCTCGCCTGGCTCGCGTACTTGTGGTTGCCGGCGTCGCTGACCGGCCAGTCAGACCTGCTCGCGGTCTTTCTGGCGGCTGCCCTCAACTACGGGATCGGTCTCGTTCTCATGCTTGCCGTCCCCCAGTCGCGCCGCGCGTTGTTCACCACCCTGTCCAATGCCGCGCGCAACATCCGCTGAGCGACCGTCGATCAACGGCGCCAGCAGGTTTGTGGCTGACATTGCCGAAGCATGTTCCTCAAGCACGGCCTGAAGGCTGGTCTGGCGGTAGAGGTCGAGGTTTCCCGCAAATCTACCGAGCTTTTCCCTCGCTTCCTCAGGCGTCACCGTGTCGATGTCGAGCACCACGTCGGCGACACCGATCCGCTTGGCCACTTCCTTGGTCTTGAACTCATAGGCGATTGGCAGCACCGGCGTGCCGACACAAAGCGACATGATCATCATGTGCATGCGCGTGGCGACCACGAAGTCGAAGCCTTTCACCAATGCCATCAACTGGTCCGGCGTGTGAAACGCAGCGTCCACCGTCACATGCTTGGCGATCTCCGGATCGAGCTCGGCCACGATTGCCCGTGCGGTTTTGGAATCGTCGTGGGCATATTCCGGTACACCCTGGCAAGTGGAGACGAAGGTCACCTCCTTGTCATGGTCCCTGACAAGGATCGTCGCGATCTCGCGGATCGAATCGAGATAGCGGCGCATGCCGCCTTCACCGTCGCTGACGTAGTTCCAGTGACGTACGGAAATGGCGACGCGGCCAGTCGGCGCCGGCGGCTGGCTGGAAGCGAGTGACTTGCCGATCCTATCGGTATCGGCCAGGGCGAATACGGCATCGGCCACCACGTGGCACTTGCCGAGATCCTTCACCAGATCCTGGATATGGGTCCGCGACCGTTCATCGCGCAGCAGGATGAGCGGGCTGCGGTCAAAGATCGGGCCAAGCTCCTGGCGGTTGTAACTTTTGTTGAACGGGCCGAGGGATTGCGTGAAGAAGACCGGATCCTTGCCAAATATGGCATCAAGCCGGAACTGATTGAGGCGTCGTTCGAGATTGTAGTTCTCGACGAGATAGGTTCCGCCGGTCGTGACCACGAGATCGGCGCCAGTGTAGATATCGAGGCTGCGACGATCGCTGCGGCTGAAAAACGTGCCAAGCGCGCTGCTGCCAAACCAACGCAGACCCTGAAGGATAATCTTGTTGTAGACGGGCTTGAGCAGGTTCTTCAGCCCGCGCCCGTGCTGGTACTTGAATATGGACTCCGATAGCAGCTTGTGAAATTCGAGGTCCGGATAGTCTTTCTTCGAATAGAGCCTCGCCGCGACGTCGGGCTGGCTATCGAAGATGAAGAACCGCGGGTCGCTCCCGGCGACTGCTTTGAGGATGTGCCGGATCGCCAGGAGAATCGCGGCATCCCCGGTGTTCAGGCAGACGGTGTTTTCGACCACGATCTTCATGGAATTACCTCATTTCGTCAGCAGATTCCGCGGCCAGGCCAGCGGTGCAGACGGGCATGGTGACCGAAAATGCCGCACGCCAGGACGATCCCGATGCGCTCCGCGTCACGATTTAGGGCGCCGCACCATGCTGGTGACCAACGCACGGTCCAAGTGGACCCAAGCAGGCCCGAGATTAACGCATCAATTTTGCAGTGCAACAGAAAACGTCGATCGATGCAGCAAAAATGTTGCGATGCAGCAAGAGCTGTACTAGCATTCCTTTGGGTGGGCCAACAGCGGTCGAGTTTTCATGCTGCATGTCTTGTACCTTGTGCACGACGTTTCCGACCCGGCCGTGCGCCGGCGGATCACGATGCTCAGGGCAGGTGGGGCCCAGGTCACCCTGGCCGGCTTCCGTCGCACCACGAATCCGATCGCGGATGTCGAGGGATTGCGGCCGATCGACCTCGGCGCGACGCGTGACGGGCGATTCGGCCAACGCCTCGCGGCGGTCGCCAAGGCTGCCCTATCGATAGGCTCGAAGCTTGGCGGCGTGCCAAGGCCCGATCTCATCATCGCGCGCAACCTGGAAATGCTGGCGCTGGCCCGCCGCGCCAGATCGGCCTTCAGTGCGTCGGTCCCGATCGTTTACGAGTGCCTCGACATTCATCGTCTCGTGCTTCGCAACGATGTCCTGGGCAAGGCGCTGCGCGCTACAGAACGCTTTCTGGCCAGGGACGTGAAGCTGCTGGTGACCAGTTCGCCTGCCTTCATCGCCAATTATTTCGAGCCCTTCGGCCAGGTCGCTGCACCCATCGAGCTGGTCGAGAACAAGTATTTCGAGGCCGCGGCGATTTTGCCCGGCGCCCCCGAGGCCGAAGGGAGTCCGGTCGGCCCGCCATGGCGGATCGGCTGGTTCGGCGCGCTGCGCTGCCGCCGTTCGCTCGAACTGCTGGCTGATTTCTCCCGCCGCATGGATGGGCGCTGCGAGATTGTGCTGCGCGGCCGTCCAGCTTTGTCCGAATTCCCGGATTTTCATGGCTTTGTCGAAGCTGAACCATGGCTGTCGTTTCGCGGGCCCTACCGCAACCCGGAGGACATGGCTGCGATCTATAACGACGTCCATTTTTCCTGGGCGATCGATTTCTTCGAAGCGGGGCAGAACTCAGAATGGCTTCTGCCCAACCGGCTCTATGAAGGCTGCCGTTTCGGCGCGGTGCCGATCTCGATGGGCAACACCGAGACCGGGCGGTTCCTCAAACAGCAGGATATCGGCGTGCTCCTGCCCGATGCGTCACCCGAGGCGCTCGAAGCCGCGCTCGGCAAGATGGAGGAGCATCGCTTCGCCAGGCTGAAGGGGCGTGTTCTGGCCCGCAACCCGAGGACCTGGAGCTACGACCGCAGCGATTGCCGGGCGCTTGTCGAGCGGCTGCGCAGCCTGACCGCCGTGCCCGGCTCCTTTGCCGCCGAGGCATTGGCATAGGATGGCCAGAGATGGACAGAGGCAAGATGGACAGAGGCGGATGACGCAGACTAAAAAACCCTCGTCCAGCCTGATCGTTATCCCGTGCCTGAACGAAGCCGCCCATATCGGCGTGCTGCTCGATCAATTGCGACCTGCCGCGGCAAGGCTTGGCGCCAGGATCATTGTCGCCGATGGCGGCAGCACCGACGGCACGTTGGCCATCGTCGAGAACGTCATTGCGAAGGACCAGCGCGTTATCCTGCTCCACAACAAGCGGCGCATACAAAGCGCGGCGATCAATCTCGCCGTCGGCACGTTTGGCGAGGGTGCCGACTATCTCATCCGGATCGACGCGCATGGCGGCTATCCCGACGATTATTGCGACCGGCTGGTCGAGGAAGCATTGGCCACCGGGGCAGATTCGGTTGTCGTTTCGATGCTTACCAGCGGCAGCGGCACCGTGCAGAAGGCGGCGGCCGCGGCACAGAATTCCAAGCTCGGCACCGGCGGCTCGAAGCATCGGCACCTTTCCGGGGGAGAGTGGATCGACCACGGCCATCATGCACTGATGCGGATATCGGCCTTCGGCGCTGTCGGCGGCTATGACGAGACGTTCAGCCACAACGAGGACGCCGAACTCGATTATCGCCTCCGCAAGGCCGGCTACAAGATCTGGATGAGCGGCAAGACGCAGATGGTCTACTATCCGCGCACCTCGCTCAGCGGCCTCTATTTCCAGTATCTCGGCTACGGCCGCGGCCGCGCCAAGAACGTGCTGAAGCACCGCGTTATCCCGAAGGTCCGGCAGATGGTGCCGTTGCTGGTGTTTCCGGTCGTGCTGTTGGCGGCCTTTTCGTTCGTGCATTGGCTGGCGGCGGTGCCATTGTTGCTGTGGGCATCGGTGTGCCTGGGCTACGGACTGGTGACGGCGCTCCGCCAGCGCAAGGCCGACGTCGCGCTGGCCGGCGTCTCGGCTATGGTCATGCATCTTGGCTGGTCAGTCGGCTTCTGGCTGCAGCTTCTCGGCCTCGGGTCGCGGCGCGGGGTAGCGTGATGACGGCGCAGGCCAAGAACCGCAGCATCGACATCGGCGTCTGCACGTTCCGCCGGTCGGAACTGGCCGACACGCTGCGCTCGCTCGACGCCATGGAGATGCCGGCGGGATTCGATATCCGCATCATCGTCGCCGACAATGACGACACCCCGACCGCAAGCGACCTAGTGATGGCGCTATCGCAGGAATTGACGGTGCCTATCCACTATCAGCATGCCCCGGCGCGCAACATCTCGATCGCCCGCAACGCCTGCCTCGACGCCAGCATGGCCGATTTCGTCGCCTTCATCGACGACGACGAGACTGCCACACCCGCATGGCTCGCCGGGCTGGTCGCGACGGCTGAAGCCAGCGGTGCCGCCGCCGTGCTCGGTCCGGTCAGGGCGCGCTATCGCCCGGATGCACCGGACTGGATGCGGCGCGGCGATTTCCACTCGACCTTACCCGTCTGGGTGCGCGGTGAGATCCGGACCGGCTACACCTGCAACGTTCTGCTGCGGATGGGATCGGACAGCCTGCGCGGCCGCCGCTTCAGCCTGGCGCGCGGCCAGACCGGCGGCGAGGACACCGAGTTCTTCGACCAGATGTACAAGGCCGGCGGCCGCATCGCCTTCTCGCCCGAGGCCTGGGTCGACGAGGTGGTGCCGCGCTCAAGGGCGGCATTCGACTGGCTCGGTCGCCGCCGCTTCCGTGTCGGGCAGACGCATGGCCATCTTCTGGGCAGCAGCGCCAGCGGCATCGGTCTGGTCGGGCAGGTCGGCCTGGCGTCGGCAAAGGCCATCTATTGCTTCGCCTCGGCACTTCCGGTCGTCGTCAGTCCGGTTCGCAGGAACCGCAGCGTGCTGCGCGGCATCATGCATGTCGGCGTCGTCAGCGGCCTCGTCGGCATCCGCGAAATCCGCCTTTACGGCCAGCCTTCGCCACAGGAAGGAGGCAAGCGTGCAGCCTGACGTCTCCTTTGTCCCCGATGTTTCCTTTGTGATTGCCGCCTACAACGCCGAGGCGACCCTCGATCGGGCGATCGCCAGCGCCATCGCCCAGAAAAATGTCAGCGTCGAAATCATCGTCGTCGACGATAAGTCGCGCGATGCGACCCTGGACGTGGCGCGGGCCCATCCGCAGGATGTCGTCCGCGTCGTCGCCCTGGCCAGCAATCGCGGCCCTGGCGGCGCCAGGAATGCCGGCCTCGACGCCGCCCGTGGCAGATGGATCGCGGTTCTCGATTCCGACGACGCGGTCTTCCCCGACCGCATCGCCAAGATGATCGCGCGCGCCGAAACGGCCGGTGCCCAGATAGCCATCGACAATCTGCAGGTCATTCGCGAGGACGGTGTCGTCGAGGACACGATGTTCCCGCGGCACTATCTGGAAGGCTTGCGCGAGATTTCCCTGGCCACCTACATCGCTGGCAACGTCGTCTTCGAATCGAAGTTCAATCTCGGCTATCTCAAGCCGATCTTCCGGCGCGAGTTCCTGAACGAGAACCGGCTTCGCTATGACGAGAAGCTGAGGATCGGCGAAGACTACATCCTGTTTGCCTGCGCCCTGGCCAAGGGCGGCAAATGCGTCGTCGAGCCTGATATCGGCTATGCCTATCATATCCGCAGCGGCTCCATCTCGCGCGTGCTCGAGCTTCACCACGTCGAAGCGATGCGCAAGGCGGATGCCGTGTTCGCCCAAACCCATCAGATGGATGAGGCCGCGCAAGCGGCGTTTGCCCGGCGCAGCCGCAGCCTGCGCAAGGCCGCCTCGTTCCTGTCGATGGTTCAGCACATCAAGGCGCGGTCCCCGCTCAAGGCGATCCGGACGGCGCTCAGCGACCCGGCAGCGGTCAGGCATATGGGCATGCCGATCGCGGTGCGGTTGCGAAGAATGGCGGCACAGTTTGCCGTTGGGGTGGGGAGGTGAAGATGCAGGCACATGGAGGGATTTTTCGTGGCCTGTGAATGGACTGAAGTCGATCTCCTCAGAAGGAATTTGCGATGAAGAAAATCAGGAAGGCCGTGATACCGGTGGCGGGGCTTGGAACACGGTTCCTGCCGGCGACCAAGTCGATGCCGAAGGAAATGCTTCCCGTGGTCGACAGGCCTGTCGTGCAATATGCGGTGGACGAGGCCTTCGAGGCGGGCATCGAGCACATCGTGTTCGTGACCGGTCGCAACAAAGCGGTGATCGAGGACTATTTCGACCTGCATCCGGAATTGATCGGAACGCTGGAGCAGACCGGCAAGAAGACCCAGTTGGAGGCGCTCGAAAGCATGCTGCCTGTGGCCGGCGCCACCAGCTTCATCCGCCAGCAGTCGCCGCAGGGCCTCGGGCACGCCGTCTGGTGCGCGCGCGAGGTTATCGGCAACGAGCCCTTCGCCTTGCTGCTGCCGGACATGGTGTCCTTCGGCGGGCGAGGATGCCTCGCAGAAACCGTCGACCTTTACGAGCGCACCGGCGGCAATGTGATCGCCGTCGAGCGTTGTGAACCGAGCGAGACCAACAAATACGGTATCGTCGGCCGTGGCGCCGAGATCGGCGGCGGTTTCGAGGTGACGGGCATGGTCGAAAAGCCGGCGCCGGCCAACGCGCCGTCGAACTTCTACATCAACGGCCGCTACATCCTGCAGCCCGAGATCTTCGCGCTTCTGGGCAATCAGCAGCGCGGCGCCGGCAACGAGATCCAGCTGACGGACGCCATGGTCCGTCTGTCGAAGGATCAGCCGTTCTTCGCCCAGCCTTTCAAGGGTCGTATGTTCGACTGCGGTTCCAAGGAAGGTTTCATCCAGGCCAACATCGCCTTCGCTTTGTCGCGCGACGACATGAAGGGGCCGGTCTTCGAGATGCTTCAGGAGTTCGTCCGGTCGCATGAACGCCAGGAAGAAGCCGCATAATGCCCATCTTTCGGGAGTATTGTCGGGTGGTTGGCGAAGAGGGGCCGCCAAGCCCTCGCCGTCTCGCACGGCGCTTGCGTTGCTCCTGGCGATGCTCCCGATCTTCGAGGCGCCTGCAAGCCAAAGCATGATCCCGGAAAGTGGGTCCCGGTTTCCGGAAAAGATCATGTTCAAACAGTGAGATAGAGCCCATTGCGATCAATCGGAATGGGACCGGCTCTAGAATTGGACCGAAGATGAATTATGCCAACTTTCCTCTCGACAAGAGGATGCCATTGCCGAATTCGGACGCAGGAGACGGTGAAGACTTCATCGATATCGAGCGGCTGCTTGGCATGGCCGCACGGCAGGCCAAGGTGGTTGCCGTGTGTGCTGTCATCGGTGTTTTTCTGGGTCTGCTCTATCTGCAGACAACGCCGCCCAAATATCAGTCGGTCGCGAGCGTGCTGATCGACGAAGGCTTGAACAAGATCGTCGATGATATTTCGGCGGCGTCGACAACCATGCAGACCGATTCCGCCATCCTGAGTCAGATCGAGATCCTGACCTCGACGCGGCTTGCCGCCGTGGTCGTCGACAAACTGAAGCTCGACCAGAACGATGCGTTCATGAATCCGCCCGTATCGGCTCTGGCGAAGGGCGTCGGTCTGGTCCGCAGCGTGATCCAGTATGTCCGCCCCAGCCCTTCCATGTCCGGTGGTGCTGACTTCAGCAAGCTCGACCCGGCAGCCCGCGACGCGCTGATCGCCACGTCGCGTCGCGACTATGCGATCCTCAAGCTGCAAAACGAGATCCAGGCGGCGCGCACCGGGCGAAGCTTCGTCATCAACCTCGGTTATCAGGCGACGGATCCGGCCCTGGCCCATGCGATCACCAAAGCCTATGCCGATGCCTATCTCGCCGATCAGCTCGATGCCAGCTTTGACGCCACCGAGCGGGCGGCGGTCTGGCTGCAGGGCCGGTTGACGGAATTGCGCCAGAGCTCGCAGGCGGCATCGCTCGCGGTCGAGAAATTCAGGGCCGAACATGGCTTGGCCGCCAACAGCGATGGCCAGCTGATGAGCGACAAGCAGCTCTCCGATCTCAACGCCCAGCTCATCGTGGCGCAGGCCGATACCGCGCGTGCCAGCGCCCGCTACCAGCAGTACAAGACGATTGTCGACAGCGGCTCCGACAACGCCTTCAAGGATGCCGCCATATCGAGCGACCAGCCGAGCAGCTCGGTCATCGCGGCGCTCAAGACCCGCTATCTAACGGTGACCAAGCGGCTGCAGGACGTCGAGGCGAATTTCGGCCCCGAGCATCCGCAGGCGGTGGCGCTTGCCAAGGAGAAGGCCGACATATCGACGCAGATTTTCGGCGAACTGAAGCAGCTGACCGAAAGCTATCGCAACGAATATGAGGTGGCGCTGGCGCGCGAGACCGCGCTCAGGGCCAATGTCGCGGCCGCACAGGGCAAGAGTTCCGTCGACAACCAGACGCAAGTCAAGCTGCGTGAACTCGATCAGCAGGCGACGGCGCTCACCACGCTCTATCAGACATTCCTCGGCCGCTATGAGGAAGCCGCGCAGCAGCAGTCCTTCCCGGTTGGCAAGATTCGCATCATCTCGGACGCTTCGATGCCGATGGCCGCGTCAAGCCCACGCACAATCGTCGTGCTCGGACTTTCACTGGTTCTTGGCATGCTGATGGGCGCCGGCTTCGGCGGCCTGAACGAGTTCAACGAACGCTTCTTCAGGACCGCCGAAGATGTACGCGACCGCGTCGGCCTGAAATTCCTCGGCTATCTGCCGACGATCGGCGGCAAGCTCGGCAAGGAAGAAAAGCCGGGCGAGACCCAGGTGGATGCCAAGACCGCCAAATCGCTGTCGGCCGCGGAAAAACGAGCGCGCATGCGGGTCAGCATCGATTCGCCTGCCTCGATGTTCTCCGAAACGCTGCGCAGCGCCAAGATAGCCTTCGACGTCGTCATGGAAGGGCAAGGCAGCCGCGTCATCGGCATCATCTCGGTGCTTCCCGGCGAGGGCAAGTCGACGGTCGCGGCCAATCTCGCCGGCTTGCTTGCCGCCAACGGCGCCAAGACGCTGCTGATCGACGGTGACTTGCGCAATCCCGGCCTCAGCCGGGGGCTTGGCATGGAAGCCGAGCAAGGCTTGATGGAAGCGGTGGTCAACGGCCAGAGCTGGCAGTCCGTCGGCAAGATCGACAGGCAGACGAAGCTGGCGATCATCCCGGCGGTGCTGCGCGGGCACTTCTCGCATACCAGCGAACTTCTCTCCTCGGCCGGCATGCGGCGCTTCATCGAGAACGCCAAGGACACGTTCGAATACATCGTCGTCGATCTGCCGCCGCTCGGACCGGTGGTCGACGCCAAGGCCTTCGCGCCGCTGGTCGACGGTTTTGTGCTCGTCACCGAATGGGGCCGCACGCCGCGCGCGATGGTCAGGTCGATGCTGGAATCTGAACCCTATGTCGCCAACAAGATCGTTGGCGCGGTGCTGAACAAGGTAGACCTGAAAAAGCTGGCCAAATACGGATCATTTGGCGGCTCGGAAAAGTTCTTCGACAAATACTCGAGCTACTATCTGGAAAAGTCGGAAGTGCGCGGCAAGGCGCCGGTCTGATATCGGCCGTTGCCCAAGCAGGCCCTTTTCTCCAAGCATTGCGAGGGATGAGGGTCGGCGCGCTTTAAGTCTTTGTTTTCAGACATGTCGTTGCGCCAAAGCCGCGACATGCCTTGGGAGCCGGTCCGCTCCAGGAGCAGCTCGTCGGCGATTCTGACGGCAGTCAGCCCGTCCGCTAAAGGATGGCGGCCAGTGTCGAGTAGTTCGGAAACCCGAGGCTTGACAGTAGGGCGCCTGCACGGACAGTCGCGCCGACGATCACCATCGAGACGAGATGCGGCAGCCCGGCGCGGACCATGACGCCGAGCAGGGCCGCGCCGACGACATCGTGGAGCAGGTAGAGCGGATAAGTCATCAGCCCGATGCGGCGCCAGCCGCTCCAGGGCAGGTCGAGCCGCAGTGACCATGCCATTAAGGCAATGGCGATGAGGAAGATGAGGATCGGCGGTGCGAACGGCATCTCTCGCCCCACCTTCAGGATATGAACGTCGACCGAACTGGCGATCTGCAGCACGCCGCCGCCCAGGAACAGGGCGCGGAAGGCAAGGCGAGCGGCGGTCACCGCCTTGAAGCGCATCAGCCAAGCATGACGCCGGTCGCGAAGAAAACGCCGTGATGCACCAGAAGCAGGTCGAGCGTGCGTGCTTCGGCAAGGTCGGCCCAGTCGAGCGGGTAGTACAGGCACCGGAACAGCGTGCTGACCAGGCCGATGGCAACGGCCACCATTTCTATCTGATGGAAGCGGCCGAGCCTGAGCAGGATCCAGACGATGGCATAGAAGGCGATCTCGATGCCCAGCGTCCAGTAGACGCTGTCCACCCAAGGCGCATAGGGGCGAACAGGCCGGTGCGGACGAGCCGGATGACGGAATCCGTCGGCCAACTGAGACCGACGATCAAAAGCACGACGGCGGTGACCGGTGCGCAGATCCACACCGCCGGCGCCAGCCGCTTCACCCTTGCTTCGAAAAACCGCAAGGGCGTCGACCTTTCGGCGCTGAAGGCGATGACGAAGCCGCTGATGACGAAGAAGATCTGGACGCCGAGCCGGATTCGACCCAGGCGCCTATTGCCGGTTGCTGGGGAATACCGCCCGTGGCGCGCGCCGAAACGCCGTCCGGATACGCCCACACCCAGAAGCCATAGTGGTAAACCATGACCATGACGGCGGCGGGAAACCGCAGGATGTCGACGCCGCCAAATGTAATCTTCTGCTGAGACATGCGACCTTATCGGTGGCCCCCGCGAAAAACTGTAGGGTGCATTGCTGCGTTGCACAATAAGAGATTGCTCGTCGATCAGAAAAGCCACCTCGACAAGCCAAATCCTTCAGCGGCTCAAAGGTCGATTCCACGCTCCTTCAGGGCCGCGGTGATCTCGTCGAGGATGATCGGATCGTCGATCGTTGCCGGCATGGTCCATTCCTCCTTGTCGGCGATCTTCTGCATGGTGCCGCGCAGGATCTTGCCCGAGCGTGTCTTGGGCAGGCGCTTGATCGTCACCACCGTCTTGAAGGCGGCGACCGGGCCGATGCGTTCGCGCACCAGACCGACCACTTCGTTCTCGATCAGGCCGACGTCGCGCGTCACACCCGCGTTCAGCACCACGAAGCCAAGTGGAACCTGGCCCTTCATGGCGTCGGCAATGCCGATGACCGCGCATTCGGCCACATCGGGATGGGCGGAAAGCACCTCCTCCATGGCGCCGGTCGACAGCCGGTGCCCGGCGACATTGATGATGTCGTCGGTGCGGGCCATGACGTAGAGATAGCCGTCCTCGTCGACCATGCCGGCATCCGCCGTCTTGTAGAAGCCGGGGAACTCGTCGAGATAGGCTTGGCGGAACCGCGCATCGGCATTCCATAGCGTCGGCAGGCAGCCGGCTGGCAGCGGCAGCTTGATCACCACATTGCCCAGCGTGCCGCGCGGCACTTCGTGGCCACCATCGTCGAGCACGCGGATGTCGTAGCCGGGCATCGGCACGCCGGGCGAGCCGTATTTCACCGGCAGCAGGCCAAGCCCGGCGGGATTGATCGTCATCGGGGAGCCGGTCTCGGTCTGCCACCAATGGTCGACCACCGGCACGTTCAGCTTCTGCTCCGCCCACTTGATGGTTTCCGGGTCGGCGCGTTCGCCGGCGAGGAACAGCGTGCGGAATTTCGACAGATCGTATTTCGCGATGAAATCGCCCTTCGGATCCTGCCCCTTGATGGCGCGGAACGCGGTCGGTGCGGTGAAAAGGGCGACGACGTCATGCTCCGATATCACCCGCCAGTAGGTGCCGGCGTCCGGCGTGCCGACAGGCTTGCCCTCGAACAGGATGCTGGTGCAGCCATGCAGCAGCGGCCCGTAGACGATGTAGGAATGGCCGACCACCCAGCCAACATCGGATGCTGCCCAGAACACTTCGCCCGGCTTGACGCCGAACTCGTTTTCCATCGTCCATTTCAGCGCGACCATGTGGCCGCCATTGTCGCGCACGATGCCCTTGGGCTGACCGGTCGTACCCGATGTGTAGATGATGTAGAGCGGGTCGGTGGCAAGCACCGGCACGCAGTCGACATTGGCGCCAGCCGCCCGTTCGCGGGCGACGGCATCGGCGTAGTCGATGTCGAAATGCTCCTTCAACTCGCAGCGCAACTGGTCGCGCTGCAGGATCAGGCAAGCGTCCGGCTTGTGGCGGGAGATCTCGATCGCCTTGTCGAGCAGCGGCTTGTAGGCGACGACGCGGCCCGGCTCCAGGCCACAGGACGCGGAAATGATCAGCTTCGGCTTGGCGTCGTCGATGCGGGTGGCAAGTTCATGCGAGGCAAAGCCGCCGAAGACCACCGAATGCACGGCACCGATGCGGGCGCAGGCCAGCATGGCGATCGCCGCCTCGGCCACCATCGGCATGTAGATGATGACGCGGTCGCCCTTGCCAATGCCGCGATTCTTCAGCACCGAGGTGAGCGCGACCACCTCGCGCTTGAGCTCGGCATAGGTGAATTTCCTGACCGTTCCGGTGATGGCGCTGTCATGGATCAGCGCGATCTGGTCGGCGCGCCCGCCGGCGACGTGGCGGTCGACGGCATTGTAGCAAGTGTTGCAGGTGGCGCCGGTGAACCAACGGCCATAGACACCGGCCGTGGCATCGAACACCTTGTCCCAGGGCGAATACCAGTCGATGGCCTCGGCCGCGTCCGCCCAGAATTGTTCCGGGTCGCGTTTCCAGCCGTCGTAGACCTCGTGATAGCGTGAAGCCATCCGTATCCTCCCCAGGAATGATTTTTCCTCCCCTCCAGATAGTGCGCTCTAACCTTGGCCGCAAATAGACGCCATTGTGCTGATGACATCGACCGGGCGCTTGGGGGCAAGCAGCTATGAAATTGCGATACGGGATTGGAGCGGCGATGTTTGCTGCTGTGCGGATCATCGGACGCTTTGCGCTCTCATCGGTCATCGCGCGGCACTTGCGATCCCCGCTGGAACCGCTCAGGCTGGCGATGCCGCCGCACGGCGTGTCATCGGCTTTTCGCCCGATGGCGCTTATTTCGCCTTCGAGCAATATGGAACGCTCGACGCTGGCGCCTCGGACTCCGGCTGGTCGCAGATCGACGTCATCGATACCCGTACGGATCAGTTCGTTGGCGGCAAGCCGATCGTTATTGTCGACGAAACGGAAGAGGCGACGCTGACGCTGGAGCAGGCGAGAGCCCAGGCCGCGGCACAGGCGGCGCCCATCCTTGCCAGATATGCCATTGCCTCACTGGGCGAGCAGACAGTGTCCGACAAGTTCACCTTTCCGGGTGAGATGGTTGCCTACAACGACATTTCCCGCCTCAAACGGGTGTCGCAGAAATGGCTGTCGCCGCTCTATGACGAAACGGGCATTTCGACCATCCGCCTCGACGAGATCCTTGCAGCCAGCACGAGTGATTGTTCGGCGAGTTTCACAGCGACGCAGCAGGACGAGACATCTGGCAAGGCGCTCGGCTTCCGGCTGACGTTGCAAGGGCAGGACGGCAACCCGTTCAAGATCCTGCACGAGGACAAGACCGTGCCGGGCTCGAGAAACTGCCCGACCTCCTACAGCCTGTCGGAATCCTACCAATTCACCCCGGCCGGCAAGCCGACGGTGATCGTCGTGCTGGTGCAGCGTTTCAGCCAGGGTTTCGAGGGGCGCGATCGCCGCTTCCTTGCCGTGACAGGGCAGCCGCACTGACAAGCCCGAAGCTTAACTAGATCGGCAAGGCCACAAGCATTAGGCCAATGCCGCCAGCGATCAAAATAGCCGTCGCCAGCGCCTTTCTGTGACGTTCGAAGCTCGTCGGAGCCCGTTCCCAATTGTAACGCATACGCAATCTCCCCAGACCCAGGCAGGTTTTACCTTACTCTAGGGAAGAAAAGCAACCGTCCAGCCGATCGGTTCAGTTGCTTGTCACCTCGCGTCGACGACTATTTCTGGGACGATGCCGGCCGGGAACAGACAGCCGTGCCGTTTTCGCGACTTGGCGAGGGCCTGTCGGAACGCATCGCCGCACGAGCCGCACGGGCGTCCCCCATGTCGTCTGATAGACATGGTTCCCTCGCCGCGCTATCTGAATTCTGGGTTTTGCATGGCTTGGTGGGGTTCGTGATGGAAATTGCCTCTGAAACGGTTCTGCGGCTGGCGGAAGACGCTTCGGTCCAGCATGTCGGCGATGGCGCCGTCGTGCTTTTGGCGCGTAGCGGCCAGCTCTACACGTGCAACGGCACGACCGAAGCCTTTCTCGACAAGGTGGACGGCGCGCGCAACCTCGACCAGATCGTCGACCTGCTTTGCGAGGAGTTCGAGGTCGACAAGGGGACGCTCGACCAGGACATCGCGGCACTGGCCACGGACCTGGTCTCGGAAGGTATCCTCGCCGCGCCAGATGCTTGATGGCTAAGGGTGCCGCCTGATGGCCGACGGTCCTCTCCTGCGCGCTTTGTTTCGCTGCCACATCTGGGCAAGCGCACGGCTGATGCCGGTCCTGGTCGCCAACCGCAGCTTCGAGGACGTGCTCAAATGGGCGCCGCTCACCTCGTCGACGCCCTATCGCGGCTTGCCATCCGCCTACATCGTCGCCGCCGTCAACCGCGCCGTTCGCCATCCCTGGCTGATGCGCGACCGCAGGTGCCTGAGAGAGGGCCTGCTCGGTCATCGTTTCCTGCGCCTTGCCGGCTTCGATCCGGACCTGCGTTTCGGCGTCGATCCGAAGTCGATGCAGGCGCCGCGCATGTCGGCGCATTGCTGGGTCTGCCTCGACGGCAGGCCGGTGGTCAGCGACAGTCTTCCCGGCATGGTCGAGATCTACCGTCACCATGCCGATGCCCAAAAGGTGCGTCCCACTTGACCAGACCTTCAGCGTGTTATGGCCTCAACGGCCAGATCCTCGGCATATCAGCCGAGCGCTCCGAGCTATGGCAGGATCTCGACAGGATGCTCGCAGGCTTGCGTGTCGCGGAACCGGTCGAGCCTGACTTTCGTCTCGGGATCACCGAAACAGAGACCCTGGACGAGACACCCCATGGATCGCTCGTCTTCGCTGGCGAGGTGCCGGAGGATGGCTCCTGCCGGATGATCGAGGACGGCGGCACCGTCCATCTCGTCTTTCCCGGGCGTCAGACGGTTGCGATCAATGGCGGGGATGGTTGGGCAGAGCTCCGGGTTCGCCCCGGTACGAAAGCCGCGTGGACGCCGTCGATGCTGGTCCTGGACGCCGCGCTCGACGCCGGTGGCCAGCATATGCTTCACACCGCGGGCCTGACGTTGCCGGATAGCGACGCAGTGGTGCTGATCCATGCCCCGAGCGGAACCGGCAAGACCACGACGTCGCTGGCGCTGGCAACACAAGGCTTTGGCCTCTGCTCCGACGACGCCATGATCGTCAATGTCGCGTCGGGCAAGGTCGTGGCCTGGGGCTTGCCGCGCGCCGTCAAGATCCACCGGAAGACGGCCGAGATGATCCCGCAGGTGGCGCCATGCCTTCGCCAGACGTGGGATCGCAACGGCGAGCAGCCCGTCTCGCTTGAAAGGCTGGCCGGGATCGTGCGGGTCGAAAACGCGTCCGCCAGGCCGGTGGCGGCCCTTCTCCACCTGGCGCGCTCCGCCGACAGCCAGACCCGACTCGTCGCCATGGCCAGGACCGACGCAATGGTGGCGCTGGCGGTGGACAATGTCCGCACGGGCATGACCGGGCTGCTGCCGATGCAAAAACGCCGGTTGGCGACCATCGCCGGGCTGGTCAATTCGGTGCCGACCTTCCGATTGGAGGTGGGTGCGCGCCCGGCCGACGCGGCGACGCTGATCAGCGCCGCTCTGGATTGAAATCAAGTCAGGCAATCTGCGGCCTGGCCTTGGCCAGCCGCTGGATCCACCGGAAGGCGTCGCGGCGCAGGCGCGAACCAAGCTTGTCCCTGGAGTTGACGCTAAGCAGCGTGTTCGTGTTGATCAACCGCCTGGCCAGCCGTATCGAGAGATCGGGCTTGATCCGGCCGGCGAGCTCAAGCGCGCGGCTCTCCTCGAACAATTGGCCGGTCACATTGAGCACAACAGCCAATTCAAGCTCGATGCCGGTCATGCGGGCAGCGTCGAACAGGCGTCTTTCCGCTTCGGGTGACTGCAGCGCTCGCACGCCTTGCAGCACGTCGACGCAAAGCTGCAGCCGATGGAATTTGTGGCCGCCGGCGGCGTGCACGATGGCGATCGTCAAAAGTGCCGCCGGCGTGTCTGTCGCTTCGCCGTCGATCGCGCGCAATTCCCGGAACCCCAGCGACAGGCGCCGCCGCATGCCGGTGTCATGCACCAGGTCGCCATGCAGCTCGACCAGCAGGCTCGAATTCTCCTTTTCGAGCCATTTGAACTCCTGCAGCTCGTAGGATTCAGCCTCATTGCTGCCAAGCTCGAAGCCGCAGGCCGCGATCACCCGGTTTGCCCGCGAAAGGTTGGTGGGCTCGACCAGGATGTCGATGTCGGTGAACGGCCTGTCGGCGACGTTGCGGTAGAGCTTTCGCGCGAAGACCGGACCCTTGACGATCCGCGCCGGAACATTGTCCGCCGCCAGCCCTTTCATGATGCGGTCGCCATGGTACTGCAGCAGCATCGACTGGCCGGTGGCGATCGTTCCCTTCTGGCGCAGATCGTCCAGCCTGCCGTGCAGGTCCGCATCCGCCGGCAGATGCGCGTCGCCGCGCTCTTGCAGCTTGCGCAGCATGATCGGCAGCACGCCATGGAACTCGGCATTGTCGAGCAGCGCGGTCAGGGACTTTGCCGACAAATTTTCGCTGGTAGCCGCTGCCTCGGGATCGGCGAAGCGCAGCAAGAGTCTTTCTTCGGCAGAAGTAAGCGATGACAGCATCGAACCAGCCAGCGTTGCGAGCAAGTCAGGAATGGTTGCAGAAAAGCCTGATGGAAGCCAGGGTTACATGCCCCAGCGCAACGCCGCCGTGTGTACCGGTTCGTCCCAGAATGCGGTCGTCTCGTCGTCGAGCATGGTGAGTGTGATCGAGCAGCCGGCCATGTCGAGCGAGGTGACGTAGGAG
The DNA here is from genome assembly GCF_001425625.1 of Mesorhizobium sp. Root102. Classification (GTDB taxonomy): domain Bacteria; phylum Pseudomonadota; class Alphaproteobacteria; order Rhizobiales; family Rhizobiaceae; genus Mesorhizobium. The sequence goes on from NZ_LMCP01000023.1 coordinate 355,017, forward strand.
CCGACCAGTGAACGGGTCACCGTCACGCCGTGCTTCTCGAAAATCGCCCGCGCGCTGTTGTACATCAGATAGAGTTCCATCAGCGGCGTGCCGCCGAAGCCATTGACGAACAGCAGCGCCGGGCCTTTCGCCTTGTCGCCGAGATCGCCCAGGATCGCGGCGCAAATCTCCTGCGCGGTAGCATCCGCGCTTTTCAACGTGTCGCGCCGGCGTCCGGGCTCGCCATGGATGCCGACACCAAACTCCATCTCGCCGTCGCCGATGTCGAAAGTCGGCTTGCCCGCCGCCGGCACGGTGCAACTGGTCAGCGCGACGCCCATCGAGCGGGTGGCAGCGTTGACGCGGTCGCCGAGCGCCTTCAACGGTGCCAGCGCCAGGCCATGTTCTGCCGCCGCGCCGACGATCTTTTCCACCACCAGCGTGCCTGCGACGCCGCGCCGGCCCGTCGTATAAGAAGAATTCTCGACGGCGACATCGTCATTGGTCACGATCTGCTGGACGCCTTCCGACATCTCGGCCGCCATGTCGAAATTCATCACGTCGCCTTCATAGTTCTTGACGATGAACAGGCAGCCTGCACCGGTGTCGACGGCCTGCACCGCCGCCAGCATCTGGTCCGGTGTTGGCGAGGTGAACACTTGGCCGGGGCAGGCGGCGTCCAGCATGCCGTGACCGACAAAGCCGCCATGCAGTGGCTCGTGACCGGAACCGCCGCCGGAGATCAGCGCCACCTTGCCCGGCCGCAAGGCCTTGCGGCGGATGAATTTGTGCTCGTCGCCAAGCACGAGGATGTCGGCATGGGCGGCCACGAAACCGTCGAGGCTCTCGGTCAGCACCGTATCCACCGAGTTCATGAATTTCTTCACGGCCGTCTCCTCCCGAAATAGGCCTTATACAAAGCGATCAGCTACCTTTTCCGGTGATGCTGGTGATCTTCTGGATAAAATCGTTCACCGCCCTGTCGAGCGCGGCGTTCTGCTTGTCGTCGCCGAAATCGGGCACGATCAGCGAGACATGCCGCGTCTTGCGCATGCCCGATGCGATCGACATCTTGCCTGGATGCGCCTGGTGATAGGCAGCGAGAAACTGGTCACGCTCGGCCGGGCTGAAATGGCAGACGGAAAATATAGCCGGCAAATGTTTTGATGGAATCGGGATCGAGTAGGCCGGGCTGGAAATCTGCGTGACGAAACTGCGGTGCTTGCCGAGCGCATCGGCGAGGCGCTGGCGCATACCGGACGGGCGCTGGTCGATGACGTGCGACAGGATCGTCTTGTAGGCGCGGATCGCCTCTTCGGAACCGGGTTCGGGTGCCTTGTCGACCATGCCAGCCGCGCCTAGACCGAAATATCCGCGATGGCCGCCTTGGCCATGGCGAGTTGCGCCGGTGCAACGGAAAGATCGCGCAGGCCGATCTCGAGCAGTGACGGGATCGAGGCTGGGTCGCCGCTGGCATCGCCGCACAGGCTGATAGGGATATTCTCCCGCTGGCCAAACGCGGTCACCGCAGCGATCAGCCGCAGCACGGCCGGATGACGGACCGAATTGAGATGTGCCACCGCAGCGTTGTCGCGGGCCGCCGCCATCACATACTGGGTAAGGTCGTTGGAGCCGATCGAGAAGAAGGCGGCATCAGTAAAGGCTTCGGGCACGATCGCCACCGAAGGCACCTCGACCATGATGCCGAGCGGCGGCATCTTGTGCACGATGCCGCGCGTGGCAAGCACCGCCTGCTCCTCGGCGAACATCGCCGCTGCCTGCCGGTATTCCTCCACAATGGCGATCATCGGAAACATCACTTTCAGACTGCCGTGGACGGCGGCGCGCAGCAGCGCCCGGATCTGTACACGAAACACCTCGGGTCTTGCCAGCGACAGCCTGATCCCGCGCAGGCCGAGGAATGGATTGCCTTCCGCGACGGTGAAGCCCGGCACCGGCTTGTCGCCGCCGGCATCGACGGTGCGGATCGTCACCGGTTTGTCGCCGGCCCACTCCAGCACCTTGCGATAGGCGCGATACTGCGTCTCCTCATCCGGCAGAGTCTTGCCGAACAGGAATTCGGTGCGCATCAGGCCGACGCCGTCGCAGGTCGCGATGTCGATGCCGTCGACATCGGACGGGTCGGCGATGTTGACCTGCACACGCACCATCGTGCCGGCCTTGGTCACCGCCGGCCGCGCCAGGAACGTTCCAGCCCGGTCGCGGCGCGCCGAGAATGATGAAGAGGATTGGCGAAAGGCGTCGATTTCGGCTTTGGACGGCGACAGCACGATGCCGCCATGTTCGGCGTCGAGCAAGGCGATGCCGGCAGGATGGGCCGGTGAGCTGCCAAGACCCACAACCATGGGGACGCCGCGCGAGCGCGCCAGCATGGCGACGTGGCTGGCGGTGCTGCCCGCCTTTAGCGCGATGCCGCCGCCGCTGGTCCAGTCGGTTTCGAGGAAGCGCGTCGGCGCGATGTCCTCGCCGTAGAGGATGGCACCGGCTGGCGCCGGGACGTCGCCATCCTCGGACAGGGCTCGCAGCACCTGGTCCCTGATGTCGCGGATGTCAGCGGCACGCGCGCGAAAGTAATCCTGGTCGGAAGCATCGTAGCCGGCGATTTCGGCGTCGAGCGCCTGCCGCCAGGCCTTGTCGGCAGGCAGGCCGGTCCGGATCGCGGCAAAGGCCGGGCTGCTCAGCGCATTATCCCCCAGCATGGCGATCTGGAACTCGAGAATGTCGGCGGCATCGCCCACGGCCATCTCGATCAATACTGTAAGGCGGCCCGCCGCGATGGCGATTGCGGTTTCGAGCGCGGCCTTCTCGTCGTCGGCTGTTTCCTTGCCGACATAGGATACGACAGTCTTGTCGAGGTCGAACAGCGGCCCCTCGGCATAGCCGGCCGAGGCCGAAATGCCTTTAACCCGCATTTCTCGAACTCCATGCGGCCTGCGTTGCTCTTTCGGCGAGGCATATACGGCGACGGGCGGCGAAAAGCGTATAAAGACATACGGTTGAGCCGCCCGTCGCCGTAGATGGCCGCCGAAAGGCAACCCGAAAGGGCCGGTTGAAGAAACCGGCAGGCGGCGTCGCCGCGCTTGCCCGATGGAGCCGCATCGCTCGTCGCGCGGCTCCTACCCTGCCGGCTTCTTGAACCGGCGCAGGCCACATCGAGTGTGAGAAATGCGGCTTAAGCCTAAGCGGTCCGGACATGGTCCGCGCCTTCATCGAAATCGCGCCGCACCAGTTCGACCAGCGCGTCGACGGCATCATTGGCGCCGTCGCCGCTGGCCCTGATGTGCAGCACCGTGCCCTTCGGCGCCTTGGCCGCCATCACCTTGACGATGCTCTTGGCGTCGAACCATGGTCCATTGGCGGCCAGCGCGATTTCCACCTCGGCGGCAAAGGTCTTGGCCAGCTTGGTGAACTTCACCGAAGGACGCGCGTGCAGGCCCACCTCGTGGGTGATCACAACGGTCGCTTCGGCGGATACGGACATGTCTTTCAAAATTCCTGTTCAATCACGACGGCGACAATTCATGCGCCGTCGCCACCACTTCCCTGAGCGAGGCGCCGCCGGAGGCTTCGGTCGCCGCCATCACCGCGCCTTCGACGATCGGCGCGTTGCACACGATGATCTTTTGCGACCGTGGCTCGCCGATCATCTCCACCGCCATTTCTGAGTTGGTCTCGGCGCCGCCGAGATCGACCAGAATGGCGACGCCGGCTTCCGACCAGGCCTTCTCGATGGCGCCCATGATCGCCTCGACATTGGTGCCAAGCCCGCCATGACCGTTTCCGCCGCACCATGCAAGCGGCACTTCGTCGCCCACCATCTGGCGCACCATGTCGGCCGTGCCCTCGGCGACCAGCGGCGAATGCGAAACGATGACGATGCCGACATTGCTCATGGCTGACCTTCCAGCGTTTCGACGATCGTGCGCACCAGAAGCGTGGTCGAACGTGCGCCGGCATCCATATGGCCGATCGAACGGTCGCCGAGGAACGACGCACGGCCGCGCAGGGCCTTCATAGGCACGGTCGCCTTGGCCGCAGCGTCGGCGATATCGGCGATTTCCGGCGCTGTCTTTCCCTGCAGCAGCGCGTCGTGCACCGGCTGAAGCACGTCGAGCATGGTTTTTTGTCCAACCTGCGACTTGCCGCGAGCTGCCACAGCTTCGATGGCCTTGCCGAAAGCCGCCGTCAGATTGGCGCGATCGGGCGCCGCCGAAATCTGCTTGCCGAGCGCCAGGAACAGGGTGCCGAACAGCGGGCCGGAGGCGCCACCGACCGTCATCACCAGCTTGGTGCCGATCGCCTTCAGGGCTTCGGGCAACGGCCTGGCCGAAAACGCCGCGGCTTCGGCCCGCACGGCCTCGAAGCCGCGCTTCATGTTCAGCCCGTGGTCACCGTCGCCGATCGCCTGGTCGAGCGTGGTCAACTCCTCGGCGTGCGCGGCAATCGTATCCGCGGCGGCCGCGATCAGCCTGGCAAGGTTCAACGCCGCCATGTCGCCCGCATTCCCGGTTTCCATGCCGTCCGCAGTATCGAAAGAACGGTCATTCGACAACTGGAGCATGCGTCAGGCCGCTGCATGCAGCGCGGCGACCGCCGCGAAGACTTCGGCCACCGCATGAGCACCGGGGTCGACCACGCCTTGCAGCTTGCTGCCGACATAGGCGGACCGTCCGGCTTTCGCCCTGTCCATGGCGGCGGTGGCCTCGGCACCGCGCCGAGCGGCTTCTGCCGCTTCCTCCAGACCACTGGAGTCGAGCGCTTTCAAGGCTGGTTCCAGGGCATCGATCATGGTGCGATCGCCAATGCTCGCGCCGCCATAGAAAGTCATTCGCTCAAGGCCGGCAAGCAGCGCCTTGGCAAGGTTCGCGTCGCTGTCCAACGCTTGCGCCGCCGCGGTGAAAAAGATAGACAGCAGCACGCCGCTGGAGCCGCCCATGGATGCGCTCAGAATGTCGCCTATCGCGCCAAGGGTGGCTGCAGGTTCGGCAAGCGGCAGCATATCAAGCCGCTCGAGAATACTGCGCGCGCCGGTCGCCACTGTCGAACCGGTGTCGCCGTCGCCCGCCTTGGCATCCAGCCCGTTCAAAGTGGCTTCGAGCGCGATCAGCCTTTCGCAGACCGTGACGACAAGGGATCTGGTCCGCGCATTCTGACTGGGCTTGCGTGCCGCGCTCTGTCCGGCTGGTTTCGCCATCGGCAGGATGACGGGTGACACAACAGGCTTTGCCGGCATCCAGGCGTGCGGGCCGACCGGCGCCAACAAGGCCGTCTCGCGCGTGGCGTCGAGCCGGATCAGCGACAGCGAGAAACCGTTCATGTTGAGCGCCGTCATCAGCGGTCCGGGGCCGATCGTCAGCTTGATGGTTTTGGCGAGCGGCGATGCAAGCACCGCGTTGGCGATAACAGACATTTCGAGCGGCGGCACCGAACCGAGATTGTTGATCAAAAGGGCGTAGGTGGCCTTGGGATCAAGCCGTGCCGCGAGGCGCTCAGCCATGATCGCGACCAGCCTGTCGGCACTTTGCACCGCAATCCTATCGACGCCCGGCTCGCCATGAATGCCGAGGCCGAGTTCGCCATCGTTCTCGCCAAACCTGTCTTCGTGCGGCTGGCCCGGGATCGAGCATGACGACAGCGACATGCCGAGCGAAACGATGTCCTTCGCCGCCGCGCGAGCGGCTGCCGCAACGGACGCCAGATCGTGGCCGGCCTCCGACAGGTGGCCTGCGATCTTGTGCACGAACAGGGTGCCGGCAACGCCGCGCGGCTGGGCAATGTCGGGGAGCGCGATGTCGTCGGCGACAATCACCATCTCGACGCGAACCCCTTCGGCGCGCGCCTTCTCGGCGGCCAGGCCGAAATTGAGGCGGTCGCCGGTGTAGTTCTTGACGATGAGCAGGCATCCGGCCGGGCCGGTCACCGCGCGGATGGCCGCCAGCACCGCTTCGACGCTTGGCGAGGCAAAGATCTCGCCCGAGACCGCCGCCGTCAGCATGCCCTTGCCGACGAAGCCGGCATGCGAGGGTTCGTGCCCGGCACCGCCGCCGGAGACGACGCTGACCTTCGTCCTGTCCCAGTCGGCGCGCAGGATGACCTTGATTTCGGGATAGCCGTCGAGACGCGCGAGATCGCCTGATCCAATGGTCCGCAACAGGCCATCCAGCGCCTCGGTGACGATCGTTTCCCTGCGATTGAAAAAGTGCTTCATCGAATTTCGTCCAGCCCCGTATCCGCAATCGTCAATCAAAAACCGGTGCTGAACCTTGGAAGGAGGCACCGAAGCCGTTCACATCAGTCGTTGTCCATCGGCACCGAAATACAGCGGCGACCGGTAGCGGATTACCACCCTGTCGCCCTGCGCCAGATCCGTGTCGGGGTCCGTCAGCGTCACCAGCTTCTTTTGGCCCACCGTCACATGCAGGTGGTTCTGGTCGCCGAGATGCTCGACCCAGTCGACGACGCCGTCGGCATGGCCATTCGCGGCTTTCGCGATCGTCAGGTGCTCGGTACGCGCGCCGATGGTTTTGGTTCCCGCCGGCGCGCCGCCATCGGGCAGCAGTCCGGTCGGCAGAAGATTGATCGCCGGCTGGCCGAGCCTCGCCGCGACATGCAGGTTTGCCGGCTCGGAATAGATGGTGCGCGGCGAGCCGATCTGCACCAGCACGCCATCGGCAAGAATGCCGATGCGGTCGGCCATGGTCATTGCCTCGATCTGGTCGTGGGTGACGTAAAGCATGGTGGCGCCGAGTTCGGTCTGGATGCGTTTCAGCTCGAGCCGCAGATCCGCCCGCAGCTTGGCGTCGAGAGACGACAGTGGCTCGTCCATCAAATAGATCGAAGGCTTGCGCACCAGCGCGCGGCCGATGGCGACGCGCTGCATTTCGCCGCCCGAAAGCTTGGTCGAGCGGTTGGCGAGCTTGTGATGGATGCGCACCATTTTCGCCACCTCCTCGACCCGGCGGCGAATCTGGTCTTCCGGCATCTTTCGGGCCGGCGAGCGGAGCGGGAAGGCGAGATTGTCGAACACCGACAGATGCGGATAGAGCGAGTACTGCTGGAACACGAAGGCCGTGTCGCGCTCGGCCGGCGACAGTGTCGTGGCATTGTGGCCGCCAATTTCGATCGTGCCGGAATCCGGCCGTTCCAACCCGGCGATCAGCCGCAGCGTCGTCGTCTTGCCGGCTCCTGTCGGCCCGAGCAGCACGACGAATTCACCATCTGATATGTGCAGGTCGAGACCGTCGACGGCGGCATGGTCGCCAAAATTCTTGGTCACGTTCTTGATGTGCACGTCAGCCATGCTGGGCCCTCCGTTCCGAGGCCACATCGTGGATCGCGGTTCTCACCGCGCGGCCGGATCCTTTCTCGAACAGCGACAGCCGTGCGCTGCTCAGCGCCAGGCCGACATGGTCGCCGGTGGAGAGCCGGATCTCGGCCGGCACGCGTGCCTTGATGATGCCATCCGCCGTCTCCACCGCGACGATCTGCGTTGTGCCGAGATATTCGGTGCCGTAGATGGCGCCGCGCAGCTTGGAAGCATCGTCGAAGCGGATGTGTTCGGGCCTGATACCAAGCGCCATGTCGCTAGGTGCGATATCCTCGCGCACTTCCGGTACCGCGACCTTCGCGCCCTGGACAATGATCTCCCTTGCCCCCTTGGCGAGCCCGCCGCCGAATGCCAGAAAGTTCATCGGCGGCGAGCCGATGAAGTCGGCGACGAACATTGTCGCCGGGCGGTCATAGATTTCGCGTGGGCTTCCGAACTGTTCGATGACGCCATGGTTCATCACCGCGATCTTGTCGGCCATAGACATGGCTTCCATCTGGTCGTGCGTGACATAGACAGTCGTGGCGTGGATGCGGTTGTGCAGCTCGCGCAGCTCGTGGACCATCAGATCGCGGAATTCGGTGTCGAGCGTGCCGAGTGGCTCGTCCATCAGGAAGCATTTTGGCCGCCGCACGATGGCGCGGCCGAGCGCCACACGCTGGCGGTCGCCGCCGGCAAGGCCGGAGACCGATTTGTTGAGCAAATGGTCGATGCGCAGTAGCTTCGCTGTCTCCTCGACACGGGTGCGGATTTCGGCTGCCGGCATACCTTGCGCCAGCAGAGGAAAGCCGATGTTCTTGCGCACATTCATGTGCGGATAGAGCGCGAACAGCTGGAAGACGAAGGCGATGTCGCGCTCGCGTGCCCGCAGCATGGTGACGTCGTCGCGGCCAAGCAGGATCTGGCCGCCTGTCGGCAATTCGAGCCCCGCGATCATGCGCAATGTCGTCGTCTTGCCGCAGCCGGATGGTCCGAGCATGACGAAGAACTCGCCATCCTCGACGACGAAGTTGGAATCCTGCACGGCGACGAAATCGCCGAAGGCCTTTCTAAGGTGCTGGACGCGGATTTCGGCCATGACTATTCCGGGAACTTGGAGACGATGATGAACATCACGGTGCCGGCGAGCATGGTGATGAAGGAGTAGGTGTAGAGCGACAGCGCGAAGGGCTGGAACAGCATCAGGAAGCCGATGGCGATCAGTGCCGTGGCGATGTTTTCCATCAGGCCGCGCCGTGCCCAGGCTGGCCAGCGCGATTTGCGTTTCTGGGGGTTGATCAAGCTCATTTGCGCACCGCGCCGAAGGTGATACCGCGCAGCAATTGCTTGCGGAGCAGGATGGTGAAGACCAGGATCGGCACCAGGAAAATCGTCGTTCCGGCTGCTACCGCCGGCCAGTCCTGGCCGCCTTCGCCGATGATGGTCGGAATGAAGGGCGGCGCGGTCTGCGCCGTGCCGGAGGTCAGAAGCGCCGCGAAGGCATACTCGTTCCAGGCGAAGATCAGGCAGAAGATCGCGGTCGCGGCGATGCCGGTCGTCGCCTGCGGCAGCACGGTGCGCCAGAAGGCCTGCAGCCGCGTATAGCCGTCGATCATCGCCGCCTCCTCATATTCGCGCGGGATCTCGTCGATGAAGCCTTTCAGCAGCCACACAGCCAGCGACACGTTGACCGCCGTATAGAGCAGGATCATGCCAAGCGCGGTGTCCGACAGGCCAAGCTCGCGGTACATCAGGTAGATCGGAATGGCGACGGCGATCGGCGGCATGAAGCGCGTCGACAGGATGAAGAACAGAAGGTCGTCGGCGAGCGGCACCTTGAAGCGCGAGAAGCCGTAGGCCGACAGCGTGCCGAGGAAGACGGCGCAGAAGGTCGAGCCGAAGGCGATGATCAGCGAATTGACGAAGCGCGGCAGGAAGTTGGAGGGGCCGGCGATCACCATGTTGCGCTTGCGCGTGGTCTCGTCGCAGAAGCCCGTCGCCGGTCCCAGCGAGTTGATATAGTCCGGCGTCTGCCGCGTCCGCGTCGTGAACAAATTGCAGTAGCCTTCGAGACTAGGCTGAAACAGGATCTTGGGCGGATAGGCAATCGAATCCGGCGGCGTCTTGAAGCTGGTGGCGAAGATCCACAGCAGCGGCACGATCGAGATCAGCGCGTAGAGCACGATGATCGTTCCGGCGATGCGCTTCGAGTTGGCCGAGGGTGCGACGACCGAATGGGCTGTGGTCAGGCTCATCTCTGCTTCACCTTGTTGAGCGCCTTGACGTAGATGTTGGCTAGACCAAACACCGCGACGAACAGGATGATGGCGAAGGCCGAGGAATAGCCGGTGCGCCAGCTCTCAAAAGCCTGGCGCTTCAGCGTGATCGAGGCGACCTCGGTGGTCGAGCCCGGCCCGCCGCCGGTCAACAGATTGACCATGTCGAACATCTTGAAGTTCTCGATGCCGCGAAACAGCACCGCCAGCATGATGAAGGGCAGCGCCATAGGCAGCGTGATCGACCAGAACTGCCGCCAGTTCGAGGCGCGGTCGACCTCGGCCGCCTCGTAGATGTATTCGGGGATGGAGCGTAAGCCCGCGAGGCAGATCAGCATCACGTAAGGCGTCCACATCCATGTATCGACGATGATGATCGACCACGGCGCCAGCGAGACGTTGGAGAGCATCTGGATATCGGTCGGCGGAATCCTGGTGAAGAAGGAAATCGCGTAGGCGAACAGGCCGATCTGCGGTTCGTAGAGGAAGCGCCAGAAATTGCCGACCACCGCCGGCGACAGCATCATCGGCACCAGGATCAGCGTCGTCCAGAAGGCGTGGCCGCGGAACTTCCTGTCGATCAGCCAGGCCAGCGTGAAGCCGATCAGCGTCTGCAACAGGATGGTCCAGAACACGAAATGCGCCGTCGTCTGCATGGCGATCCAGATATCCTTGTCGCCAAGGATGCGCTGGTAGTTGGCAAAGCCGAGATTTTTTACCACTTCGTTCGGCCGGTTGGCGCGGTAGTTGGTGAACGACAGATAGATCGCCCAGAACAGCGGGAAGATGTTGATGGCCAGCAGCAACAGGATCGTCGGCGAGATGAACAGCCAGGCGAGGCCCTTGTCGCTGATGCCCCGGACCTTGCGGGCCAACGGTTCCGGGGTCGCCCGGGCAACGTTCTCCGCGGTCCGATTGAGCATGGTGAGTCCTGCTTCGGTCACTTGGTCGTCTCTGTCATGGAATTTATCTGAACCGCGTCCCGTGCCAAGGCGGCACGGGACGCTTGGGTCTAGCTCGGGAGGAGCCGGTTACATCTTGCCGTCATCCTGGAAGACCTGCGTCCAGTCCTTGACCAGGCCGTCCAGCGCATCCTTGGCCGAACCCTGGCCGGCGACGACATAGTCGTGGAAGCGCTTCTGCGAGGCCTGCAGCAGCGGCGCGTAGCTCGGCTCGGCCCAGAAGTCCTTCACGATGGCCATCGAATCGAGGAAGGTCTGCGCGTAGGGCTGGCTGGCCGGGAAGGTCGGATCCTTGACCACGGCGTTGAGGCAGGAATAACCGCCGAGCGACCACCACTTGGCCTGCACGTCCTTGTTGGCGAACCATTTGATGTATTTCAGCGCCGATTCCTGCTTGTCGGAATAGGACACCACCGAGATACCCTGGCCGCCGAGCTGGGCGAACTGGTCGCCGTCCGGACCCTTCGGGTTGACGAAGTAGCCGATCTTGTCGCCGCCGACATTCTCGTCCTTCTGCAGGCCCGGCCATGTGAAGGCGAAGTTCATGTGCATCGCCACCTGGCCGGATTTGAAGGCATCGACACCTTCGCCCATGTAGCTGTTCGAAGCGCCCGGCGGCGTGCAGCAATCATAGAGCGCCTTGTAGAATTCCAGGCCCTTCACCGACTTGTCGGAATTGACGAAGCCTTCCATTTCATAGGGCTTCTTGGGGTTCTCGTACTGGAAGCCATAGCTGTAGAGCACGTCCATGGCGCCCATGGTGATGCCTTCCGAGCCGCGCTCGGTGTAGATCGAGGCGCCATAGACGGTCTTGCCGTCGATCTCGCGCTTCTGGAAGAACTCGGCGACCTGTTTCAGCTGGTCGAAGGTGGTCGGCGGGCCGAGATCCCAGCCATACTTCTCCTTGAATTCCTTCTGCAGCTCCGGCTTGGAGAACCAGTCCTTGCGATAGGTCCAGCCGACGACGTCGCCCATGGCCGGCAGCGCCCAGTAGTTCGGGGTGTTCTTCGGCCATTCCGAATAACCGACGACGGTTGCCGGCACGAAATCGTCCATGCTGATCTTCTCCTTGTCGAAGAAGTCGTTCAGCTTGACATAATGGCCGTTCTCGGCGGCGCCGCCGATCCACTGGCTGTCGCCGATGATCAGGTCGCACAGCTTGCCGTGCGAGTTCAGCTCGTTGAGGAAACGGTCGGCATAGTTGGTCCACGGCACGAATTCGAATTTCATGCCGATGCCGGTTTCCTTGGTAAAATCCTTGGACAGTTCGACAAGCGCGTTTGCCGGGTCCCAGGCGGCCCAGCACAGCGTCAGGTCTTCAGCGTGCGCGACGTTCGAGGCAGCTGTCGACGCGGTTATCGCCGAGGTCAGTCCCAACGCCAGTTTCAAGCTCGATTTCATGCCTTCCTCCCATTTGCGAAACGCGCCCGGATGACGGTTTCAAGAGCCCTCAACCCCTCTCCTCAGGGGCCCAAACATGGCGGCGCGACAGCACCGCAGATGTTTAGTAATTTGTTTAGTGATGCAATTTTTACTAAACAAGGCAAGCGAATTCGTTGCTGCGCCGCAGCATGCTTGCATCGGTCTCGGAAAACGTTGGGAAAAGTGCGGATCACGAGTCGGATCCGCCCCCTATCGAAGCCGTGCGGGCTCGTTCCGACCCGGCTGCAAAATCGTAGCGGCTCTCAGCCGACTCGTTTGGTGCTCACCATGACCTTGCGGATCGGCGGCGCCGGCGGCAGCAGCGCGCGGATGTCGGCGAAGGGGAACGTCGGTTCGAAGCGGAAGGCTTCGGCCAACGAGCCTTGAACGCCGTTGCACTGGCCGGCGCGAAAGAGGTTTTGCGTTCGCGCGCCGTCGACGAAGCGCTCCGGATCCTGTGACTGATGCATGCGGATCGCTTTCGCCTTGATCTTGGCATGGGCGGAAATGTCGACATAGTGCGTCGGAGAAAAACCGGTGCCGCCCATCGTGTCGGCATGCAGCACCGGAACCCCGAACGACGCCGCGATGCGCACGCCGTCCGACAGCGCGCGATGATCGGCGTGATAGTCGTTTGGCGCATGCGTGATCGCCAGATCTGGTCCGGTCTCGCGAATCAGCTCTTTCAGCGCCCCGATCAGCGCTGCATCGGCCACCAGTTCGCCGTCGGGAAAGTCGAGGAAGCGCGGCGCCGCCCCGAGCAGCGCGGCCGCGGCCGTTGCTTCCTCGCGACGGACGCGGGCGAGAACAGCGGGATCACTCTTGCCGCCCCTGGCACCATCCGTGGCTATGGCAAAAGTGAGTTCTGCGCCTTGCGCGGCATAGGCGGCCATCGTACCGAACATGAAGATCTCGATGTCGTCCGGGTGCGCACCGAGCGCCAGGATTTTCAAACCACTCTCTCCCCGGAAATGGAACAACGTGACGAACGGTATCCTGCTCGCCCTGATCGCCTACGCAAGCTATTCGGGCAGCGATGCCGTTGTCAAAAGTCTGGGCGGACAATTCACGGTCTTCGAGATAGGCTTCTTCACGACGCTGTTTGCGGGCTGTTTTCTCTTCTTCACGCGCCCGGCGGGCGAGCGCTGGCGTGATTTCTGGCGCACCAGGCGGCCCTGGGCGGTGCAGGCGCGTGCCTGGGCGGGTATCGCTTCCGGCGTGCTCAGCGTCTACGCCTTCACCACCATTCCGCTGGCCGAGTCCTATGCGCTGATCTTCCTGGCGCCGCTCTGCGTCACCATCCTCTCCACGGTGATCCTTAAAGAGAAGGTCGGCCTCTGGCGTTGGCTGGCGGTGGTTGCCGGTTTTGCCGGCGTCATGCTGGTGGTGCGGCCGGGCTTTCGCGAACTCAATCTCGGTCACCTTGCCGCTTTCGGCGTTGCCTTCCTCGCTGCCACCAGCGTCATCCTGATGCGCTCGCTGGCGCAGCAGGAAAAGCGCACCACCATGCTGGGCGTGCTCGTCGGCTACGGCCTGTTGTTCAACGGCATCGGCGCCGCCGCCACCGCATTCACCGTTCCCAGCGGAACACAGTTGCTGTGGCTGGCGATGGCCGGAGCCTTCACGGCAGGCGGACAATTCCTGCAGCTGCTGGCCATGAAATACGCACCCGCCAACCGGGTCGCGCCGACGCATTATTCGCAGATCGTCTGGGCGGTGATCCTCGGCGCGCTGTTCTTCCAGGAATATCCGGACGGGCTGTCGCTGGTCGGCCTGGCGGTCGTCGGTGGAGCCGGCCTGCTGACCATGGTGCGCGAGGAAGCGCGGTTGGGCACGGTGCGCTGGAACCCGTTTTCGCGCACCCGGCTTTGAATTGGCGTTGGTGCGATAAGTTGCACGGCCACCACCACCGCTGATATGCGGACGCGATGACCACAAAACCCCTGCCGGAGCTTCCGGTATCCGCCGTGCTGCCGGCGCTGAGCGAAGCGCTCGGCCATGGCAACAGCGCCGTGCTGGTGGCGCCGCCCGGCGCCGGCAAGACGACGCTGGTGCCGCTGGCGCTGCTCGACGCGTCCTGGCTGGGTGCCGGCAAGATCGTGCTGCTCGAACCGCGCCGGCTCGCCGCCCGCGCCGCCGCCCGCCGCATGGCCGAATTGTTGGGCGAGGAGCCCGGCACCACCGTTGGCTATGCCATGCGCATGGAAAACCGCACCTCGGCAAAGACCAGGATACTGGTCGTCACCGAAGGCGTTCTGGCGCGCATGATCCTCGACGATCCCGAACTGCCTGGAATCTCGGCTGTCATTTTCGACGAATTCCACGAGCGTTCGCTCGATGGCGATTTTGGTCTCGCGCTGGCGCTCGACGTGCAGGGTGCGCTGCGGCCGGACCTGCGCGTGTTGGTGATGTCGGCGACGCTCGACGGTGCGCGTGTCGCCAAACTGCTGTCGGGCGCGCCGGTGATCGAAAGCGAAGGCCGCGCCTTCCCTGTCGACATCCGCTATGACGAGCGTTCCGCTGGCACCACGATCGAGGACGCCATGGCCAAGGCGATCCGCGCAGCCCTTGCCGACGAGAGCGGCGGCGTGCTTGCCTTCCTGCCCGGTCAGCGCGAGATCGAGCGCACCGCCGAGCGGCTGGCCGGCAAGGTCGGCACTGAAACCGACATCGTGCCGCTCTACGGCATGCTCGACGCCAAGGCGCAGGACGCGGCGATCAAGCCGCCGCCGTCGGGCCGTCGCAAGGTGGTACTGGCGACCTCGATCGCCGAAACCTCGATCACCATCGACGGCGTGCGCGTGGTCATCGATTCCGGCCTGTCGCGGCTGCCGCGCTACGAGCCGGCCAGCGGCTTGACTCGGCTGGAAACCGTGCGCGTCAGCAGGGCTTCCGCCGACCAGCGCGCCGGCCGTGCCGGGCGCACGCAAGCTGGCATCGCCATCCGGTTGTGGCGGGCCGAGCAGACGGCTGCACTCCCCGCCTTCACGCCGCCGGAAATCCTCGAGGCCGACCTGTCGGGGCTGCTGCTCGATTGCGCCGCCTTCGGCGTTGCCGATCCGGCAGGGCTCGCCTTTCTCGATCCGCCGCCCGCTCCGGCGCTCAACGAGGCAAGGGTGCTGCTGCGCGCGCTGGATGCCATCGACGAGACAGGGCGCCTGACGGATACGGGTGCTGCGATGCGCAAGCTCGCTCTGCCGGTGCGGTTGGCGCATATGGTCGCCGAGGCAGCGAAGAGCGGCCATGCCTTCGCGGCGGCGATGCTTGCCGTGCTGCTCACCGAACGCGGCCTTGGTGGCGACGGCGCCGATCTGGAGCGACGGCTGATCCGCTTTCGCCAGGAAAGATCGCCGCGCGCTACAGCCGCCAAGCAGCTCGCCGAACGGCTGGCGCGGCAGGCTGGCGGGGCGAAGGGCAGCGAAGCTGCCGCCGTCGGCGCGCTTCTCGTCCACGCCTGGCCGGATCGGGTGGCCAAGGCGCGCGGCGAGCGCGGCCGTTTCGTGCTGGCCAATGGCTCAGGCGCCATGCTCGACGCCGCCGACGCGCTGGCCGGCGAGCCTTTTCTGGTCGTCGCCGACCTGCAGGGCAAGGCACAGAATGCGCGCATCACGGCGGCGGCGGCCATCAGTGAGCACGATGTCCGCGCCGCGCTTTCAGGCAGGATCGAAACACGCCGTGAAACGAGCTTCGATCGCGACAAGCGCGCCGTGCGCGTGCGCGAAACCGTGCGCTTGGGTGCCATCACGCTTGCCGAGCGCATGCTGCCGCCGCCAACCGGCGCTGACGCCGATCGCGCAATAACAGATGCGGTGCGCGAGCACGGGCTGTCGCTGCTGACCTGGAGCAAGGAGGCGCAAACGCTGCGCCAGCGGCTTGGCTGGCTGCATCGCGGCCTCGGCGCGCCCTGGCCCGATATGGCCGATGCCGCCCTCATCGAGCGCCTCGACGACTGGCTGCTGCCGTTCCTGTCCGGCGCGGCATCGTTTGCCGCCATCGATGCGGGCGTTGTCTCGGCCGGATTGGCCACACTCGTGCCGCATGATCTGCAGCGCAGGATCGATACGCTGGCGCCAACCCATTTCGACGCCCCGTCGGGCAGCCATGTGCCGATCCGCTATGACGGCGAATGGCCGGTGCTGGCGGTTCGCGTGCAGGAGTTGTTCGGCCTCGACCGGCATCCCGCCATCGCCAATGGCAGCGTGCCGCTGACGCTCGAACTCCTGTCGCCGGCGCACCGGCCGATCCAGACGACGCGTGACCTGCCCGGTTTCTGGCGCGGCTCCTGGGCCGATGTGCGCGCCGACATGCGCGGCCGCTATCCCAAGCATGTCTGGCCGGAAAACCCGCTGCTCGCCGCCGCCACCGCCCGGGCCAAACCGCGAGCATGATCCCAAAAAGTGGGAACCGGTTTTTGGAAAAGATCATGCTCAAACAAGAAGTAGAGCTCCAATCCGATTCCTCGGATTGGAGCGGGACCTAGCGCTTCCAGTCCGACGGCTGTAATCCATGGCCATGATCAACGTTTTGCGTTCGCCCGATTTCCAGCAGAGCCAGAGACTGCGCCTCAACACGCTGATCCGGTTGCGCTGGCTTGCCATTGTCGGTCAGAGCCTGACGGTGCTCGTCGTCGCCTATGGCCTGAAGTTTCCGTTTCCGGTCAGCCTGTGCTTCGCGCTGATCGCCTGTTCGGCCTGGATGAACCTGTTTCTCGCCTTCCGGTTTCCGGCGGCGCACCGGCTCACCCCGCTGGCGGCCTTAGGCATCCTCATTTTCGACAGCCTGCAGCTAGCCGGCCTGCTTTACATGACCGGCGGCTTGACCAATCCGTTCTCGCTGCTGATGACCGTGCCTGTCGTCATTTCGGCGACATCGCTGCCGCTGCGCCTGACCGCCATCCTCGGCGGGCTGGTGATGTCGGCGGCGACGTTTCTGGTCTTTGTCCATCTGCCGCTGCCATGGCACGAAGACGCGCCGCTGGCGATGCCCTTCATCTATGTCGCCGGCATGTGGATGGCGGTGCTGTCCTCGATCGCCTTCACCGCCATATACGCCTTTCGGGTGGCCGCCGAAGCCCGGCTTCTGGCCAATGCGCTTGCCGCCACCGAGCTGGTGCTGCAGCGCGAGCAGCACCTTTCGGCGCTCGACGGACTGGCCGCCGCGGCCGCGCACGAGCTTGGCACGCCGCTTGCCACCATCGCGCTTGTCGCCAAGGAGATGGAAAAGGCGCTCGGCAAGGATCCGAAATACGGGGAAGACGTGACGCTGTTGCGCTCGCAGAGCGAGCGCTGCCGCGAAATCCTCAAGCGGCTGACCAGCCTGTCCTCCGAGGGCGAGGCGCATCTTTCGCGGCTGCCGCTGACTTCGCTGGTCGAGGAGGTCACCGCGCCGCACCGCGATTTCGGCATTTCGA
This sequence comes from Mesorhizobium sp. Root102, assembly GCF_001425625.1. Taxonomy (GTDB): domain Bacteria; phylum Pseudomonadota; class Alphaproteobacteria; order Rhizobiales; family Rhizobiaceae; genus Mesorhizobium. The sequence goes on from NZ_LMCP01000023.1 coordinate 372,393, forward strand.
TCAAGCTTCGGCCCGGCGAACGCATCGGGCCGGAGCCGGTCGGTCGCCGCAATCCGGGCGTCATCTACGGCCTCGGCAATCTGGTCGAGAACGCCGTCGATTTCGCCCGCAAGAGCGTCACCGTGCGCTGGAGCTGGGACGACGCCTCTGTGACCTTCTCGATCATCGATGACGGACCCGGCTTTCCGGCCGAGATCATCGACCGCATCGGCGAGCCCTATATGTCGACGCGCCAGGGCAATGAAGCCGGCGGCGGCCTGGGGCTCGGCCTGTTCATTGCCAAGACGCTGCTCGAACGCTCGGGCGCGACACTCGATTTCCGCAATTCGAGCGGCCTGGGCGAGGGCGCCGTGGTACAGATATCGTGGCCGCGCGGTGTGTTTCTCAATCCGGAAATCACTTCGGCCAGCATGTTCGATACCGCCTGAGAGCCTTGAAGGAGCTCTAAAAATTGGACAATGAGGTTCAGGAACTATATCTGCGTAAAATTAAGGCAGCAGGAATTTTGAGACTATGACAGGCGACGAAAATATTGGCGCAATGGTTGAAGGCGAGGACACCTCGCTGCTCATCGTCGATGACGACAAGCCGTTCCTCACGCGTCTGGCCCGCGCCATGGAAACCAGGGGCTTCGTGGTCGAGACGGCCGAGAACGTCGAGGAGGCGGTTGCCAAGGCGCGCGCCAATCCGCCCGCCTATGCCGTGGTGGACATGCGGCTCGGCGACGGCAACGGCCTCGACGTGGTCGCGGCCATCCGCGAAAAGCGTCAGGATTCCCGCACCATCATCCTGACCGGCTACGGCAACATCGCCACCGCGGTGACGGCGGTGAAGCTCGGTGCTGTCGATTATCTCTCCAAGCCCGCCGACGCCGACGATATCTTCGCCGCACTCACGCGCACCGCCGGTGAGCGCGCGGCGCCTCCCGAAAACCCGATGTCGGCCGACCGCGTCCGCTGGGAGCATATCCAGCGCGTCTATGAAATGTGCGAGCGCAATGTCTCCGAGACGGCGCGCCGGCTCAATATGCATCGCCGCACCTTGCAGCGGATACTGGCCAAGCGCGCGCCGCGCTGAGGCGCGACTTGCGCATCTTGCGCAATGACGCCGGCCGACAGGCGGCATGACGGAGGCGACATGCAGGACTTGAAGCAGCGGCCGGTTTCCGTCTTCCGCGAATTTCTCGAGAGCGAAGCGGCCGGCGGCATTATCCTGATGGTGGCCGCCGCCCTTGCCCTGATCGTCGCCAATTCGCCGCTGGCCGAAACCTATTTCTCCGCGCTCCACGCCTATCTCGGCCCGCTCAGCGTGTCGCATTGGGTCAATGATGGGCTGATGGCGGTGTTCTTCCTGCTCGTCGGGCTGGAGATCAAGCGTGAGATGCTGGACGGCCAGCTTTCCACCTGGCCGCGCCGCGTCCTGCCCGGCATCGCCGCGGCCGGCGGCATGGTGGTGCCGGCACTCGTCTATGTCGCCATCAACCGCAACAACGCGGCGGCACTGTCCGGCTGGGCCATCCCGACCGCCACCGACATCGCCTTCGCGCTCGGTGTGCTGTCGCTGCTCGGCAGCCGCGTGCCGGCTTCGCTAAAGGTGTTCCTGACCGCGCTTGCCATCATCGATGACCTCGGCGCCGTCATCATCATCGCCATCTTCTACACCAGCGGCCTTTCGCTCGCCTATCTGGGTGCTGCCTTCGCCGTCATTGCCGCGCTTGTCGTGCTCAACCGCATGCGGGTGATGACGCTGGTGCCTTATCTCGTGCTGGGCGTCATCCTGTGGGTGCTGGTGCTGAAATCCGGCGTCCATGCCACGCTTGCCGGCGTGGCGTTGGCGCTGACCATCCCGCTCGAGCGCTCCGCCGGGATCGGCCACGATCTCGACCATTCGCCGCTGCATCGGCTCGAGCACGGCTTGCACAAGATAGTGGCCTTTGTCGTCATTCCGATCTTCGGCTTTGCCAATGCCGGCGTTTCGCTTGCCGGCCTGAGCTTTGGCGCGCTGATCGAGCCGCTGACGCTGGGTGTCGCCGCCGGCCTGGTTATAGGCAAGCTGGTCGGCGTGTTCGGCTCCTCGGCACTTGCCATCCGGTTCGGTCTTGCCGACCTGCCCGCCAATGCCGGCTGGTCGCATATGATCGGCATCTCGCTGCTGTGCGGCATCGGCTTCACCATGAGCCTGTTCATCGGTCTGCTCGCCTTCGCCAGTGATGTGGCGTTGCAGGACGCGGTCAAGGTCGGCATCCTCGCCGGCTCCTTCATCGCCGCCATCCTGGGGGCTGCCGTGCTTTTGATGGCGCCGCCGGTTGGTGGGGTGGAAGAGAGCGAAGAGTAAGGCGAAAACCTACTCGCTTTCACCCTCCAGCGCCGGCACCGACACACCGGCAAGTTCCGCCGCCAGCAGCCGAGAGGCACCGGCCCGCGCGATCCGCAGCATCAGCGCCTTGCGCGTTGCCGCCGCCATGCGGTGTTCGGGCGCATCGCGCAGGATCTCGGCGCCGTAGCCGTCGGAGAGGATGAAGCCGCACTCCTCCGGAAAGATCTCGGAGGGTACGCCGGGATGGGTGGCGAAGAAGAAGCGGTCGGAGTGCAGCCGGTAGTCCGGCCATTTGCGGTCGACCCGGAAATCCTCGATCGAGGATTTGATCTCGATGATCCAGATATCACCCTGCCGGGTCAGCGCGACGAGGTCGGCGCGGCGGCCGGTGGCCAGCGACAGCTCGGGCAGCACATGCGCGCCCATGTCCATCAGCAGCCGCTGCACGCCGCGCCGCACCAGCATGGCGCGTTCGGACTGGCGACCGTCGATGAGCGGATTGATCGGGATGGGGGAGATGATCGGCATGACAGGCACCATGCCAGATTTTGTTCACGGTTTGAACCTGTTTTATGCAGGGGTTTATGTCTTTGACAAACCCAGCCAAATCACGGACTCTTGCTCTATCCGCTGAATGACCGAAATGTCTTTAAAGCTAGCGCGGTAGGCCCGCCCTTCCAAAAGGCGCGGCCGCTTGCGCTATTCGGCTTGAATGGGAGGGGGTTCTGGAAATGGGCATCACCTGTGTTCGTAGGGGTAGGCAGGCAAAGAAAGTAAGTGACGCGGTTGATGGCAGGGTTCGCCGGCTCGGTCCTGTTGTGGCGATAGATTTTGAGACCGGCGATTTGAAGCAACGGGGCACCGAATGGGCCGTCCATATCGAAGCCGACAGCTTCGAAGAATTGGCGTTAGCCATGGTGAAGGCCGCGCCAGACGATGCGGCGGCAGCTTTCGTTTCTGCACTCAGGCAACGGCTGTAAGCGCTACCCAGCCGTAGGGGAATGGCCGACCCGTTCAGCTCCGGGGATAAGTAAAGCTCCTGTATTAGGAATCGCTATAGTTGTGTTACCTTACGTGACTCGAATCAAGGGTTGCGGCTAAGGAAAAGACCGGCCACCCTGTTCATCAGCGGGATCAATGGGTTAATGGCAAATTCACCTCGACTTCCGGCCACCTATAAACAGCTTCCCCTCGACCTCGGAATCGAGGTTGAAAAAGACGTCAACGGCATCGAAATGGGTGTGCTTGAAAATGGCATGGCCTATCTCACGCAACGCGGCCTTTCTGCAATCTGTGGCGCGGCCCGGTCAACCATCCAAGAGATCACCAAGGAATGGGAAGACAACTTCGGCCTCGATCTCCAGCGCGGCCGTTCTCTCTATTTTTCCGACTACCTCAGGCAAGCAGGGTACGACGAGCCGACGCTCTTTATGGAGATCCAGCACAATGGCTCTACCCATTACGCTTATCCCGAACTCGTTTGCATGGCCTTCATTGAGTTCTTCGCCTTCGAGGCCCAAAGGACGAATGACACCGCCCTTTTGAACTTCCGCAAGCTGGCCAGGTACGGCCTTAATCAGTACATTTATGACGCCCTTGGGTATTCGCCGACCGATAAGTGGGTCTATTTTAATGACCGCGTGTCGATCCTCCAAGACAGTTCGCCGGATGGCCATTTCATCGTCTTCAAGGAAACCACTGGTATGGTGGTTGACCTAATTCGGGCCGGCTTACCCGTTAACGACAAGTCGATTCCTGATATCAGTGTGGGCAAGTGCTGGAGCAAACATTGGGAAGACAGCGGACTTCGTGACGACCACGCCGAACGCATTAAGTTCGAGCATAACTACCCACGGTACTACCCGCAGTCGGCGAGCAACCCGCAATTGCCATGGGCATATCCTGACAGCGCGCTGGGTGAGTTCAGGCGGTGGTTTCGGCATGAATATCTGCCGACCAAATACCCGGCCTATATCTTAAGGAAGGCAAATGTTTTGTCAGGCGGCTTGGATCACGCGGAACAGATTGCGGCGCTGTACGAGCCAAAGAAAATTGGCGGCAAAAAGTAGCTACTTCGCCGCCGCTTTCGGCTTGTCCTTTGGCGGCGGCGACTTCACCACCTTCTTCAACACGCGGTCAAAGGCTTCCTCTGACTCGTCGGTTTCCAGTTCGCGCGCCTTCTCGACAAACTTCTGGAACTGTCTGTCTTTTGACAGGTCTGTTTGCTTTTTCCGCTTAGTGTCATTCATCGGTTTCTGGCTTGTTTGGGGCGAAGGTAACCGCATGAACGACGACATCGCTGTCGTCATAGGAGTACAACACCCAAACCTCTTTCGTGCCGGCTAAGTCGTACCCAGTCACCACTAGGAGCAAAAACTTGGATGGCTCTTGGGGGTGGCGAGGTAGGCCCTTTTCTGGCTTCCTACAAATCAGCCATTCGATGCCGTGCCATTGGTCTTCAAACCGATTCCCCGGCACAGAATGCTCATCCACGAAGTCCTGTGCGCGCTTGTCTAGCACCACGGTGCGATAGGTAGGCCATGAAGCCATTTGTTATGCCGCCACTGCTTCCACTTCGGCTGTCATAGAAGCAGCCCAAGACTTCACATCTTCCGTGACCTCTCCTAGTTCGGACGCGAGGGTCGCGTAAAGCGGAATCTCTTCACCTTCGGCAGCGGCATCCCAAATAACGTCATGGGTCATTTCGCTTATAGCGTTGGCTGTTACGCCACACACAGAATCCAATATTGACTTCGCCAATATCCGGTCATCTTCCGAAAGAGTTTCCACACTTGGGTTTGCCAACGAAATGAACTTGCGTGCATCGTAGAGAAATTCCGGCTCTTGAATGAGTATCTTGCCCTCATTCTTCAATTCCCGAAGCGTGGCCAAAATTTGAGCCGGCACCGGTCCCTTCTTGCGCTTGACGTAAGATTCTCCTGTCACAGACACGCCATTCATTTTGTATGACATGACGTCCGTGTACCAAAGGGCCTTATTGAGGCGGATCGCCCCGAGCCGGCCCGGATGTTCTCTGCACTCATGCACAATGAAGTGTACAAGCGCCTTAAATTTTGCGGTCGCCATGACAACCTCCTGTGATTCTTCGCCCTCATTTTAAGGGCGAATCCGTTAACGCATATATAGAGGGTGCTTGACAATGGGGCAAGTTTGCACTATGGGCGCCAATCCGAGTCTATAAAGAGACTTTTGTCATTAATTTTCAATCACTTGAGCTTTTGCGCCTTTTTTTGTTCCTAAAAAGTTCCAGACCTAATTGAATTGGTTTCCTGCGAAATCCCTTACGAGCGTCAACTCACGCCCTATAGGTCAGGCGCTTGCCTGCGGCACCCTTCAAGGCGATGAGCGACCGCACGTTATCTTCAATACCCATGGCCGAACGGTTCGAATAGCGGAAGTCGAACTCAGCAAGGTAGCGGTGCAGGTGCTGTTCGCCGCAATGCTGGTAAACGCCCTTCATGCCGCGCTTAAAGATGCTGTAGAAGCCTTCCACGGTGTTCGTATGGACGGTCTTTTCGCCTTCGTAGCGAACGTATTCGTCCTTGGAATGCGTGACGACATCGTGCGAAGCGAATTCCTGGCCAACGCGGCGATACATGCCAGCCTCGTCAGTCATCAGCGCGCTTTCCTTAGCGATGTTGGCGCGAACGATCGGCATGACCGTGCCAATGCGGGCGGTATCGACGTGGAAGGAACGGGCGCGGCCACCACGCTCGACAAGCGTAACGACAGAGTTCTTGTGAGCGCCGCCGCCACGCTTCACAGGGGTACCAGCGAGACGGCCAATGTACGTCTCGTCAACTTCCACGGTCTTGCCGTTGCCGCCCATGGGCGAGAAGTCGCCAGAGCGCATGGCTTCACGAATGCGGTGCGCCAGAAACCAAGCCGCCTTGTAGGTGATTTCCAAGGTGCGGTGCAGCTGATGGGCGCTGATACCCTTCTTGGACGAACACATGAGATGGATAGCCTGTAGCCAGATGGTCAGCGGCAAGTGACTTTCTTCCAAGACAGTGCCCATGCGGACAGTGAACTGGCCTTTGCAGTCGCGGCACTTATAGAGGCCGTGGCGCTCGATACCATTCGGGTTCTTCTTCGAAGCCTTGGTGCGGACGCCTACCAGCTTGTACGGCTTTTCCATCGAACCGCAGTGATGGCAGACCGGGCCATACGGCCAAAGCATACCCTCGACATGCTCGAAAGCTGCGGCTTCGTCGCGGAAGTGAGGGCGGGAGAGAACAGACATGGCGAAAGTTCCTAAGTTGTTGGAATCTTTCTACCTTGTGCCGCTTGGTTTGTCAACGATATAATCGCCTTTATGCAGGCGATTATCTGGTTGACATACCCGGATATACCCAAAAGAAGTCAGCCATTGATCCTTGAAAGATTGAACTTGCGGTGCATACCGTCGCTTCCATGGGAACGGGCGACGCAAAATCAAACAGCACCGAGGGCCAACAACTGTGGGCCTTCGACCTTGACGCGCTGCGCAAGGCTTTCAGAACGTCCGTTCAGGAACACAAAGTCACGGCGGCTGATTGGGCGGAACACGCCAAGCAGTTCCTCGAAAAACAAAGAGATCGTCAGCGCGAATCGACTTGATGTGTCGCGCTGATGAACCTCCATTTATTAAATATAGGGCAGCAGGACGAAAATCTTGCGCGTTACCAACCAAGGTCTGACGTAACCGCTTTAGTTCCGCGAATGTCCCTTGGACGTCCGTTGTGTCAGCCAATCACAACATATGCCCAAAAGGATGGCCGGTGCTTGGGTATGCTAGGGGTTGAGTGGGCACCGGCCATCGCGGGATTAGGTTTTTGGATAGTCCCCCGCATTGCCTAAGCTATAGATACATTAGAGATTGCTCAATTGAGACTGAAGTCCCTACCCAGCCGTAGAAGGCGGACGGTCTTTATGCGGTGCTGCAACTTGCGCTCCTAAATATAAGACGGTGGGACTAAAGTCTTGCAAAGCGCACGCAAAGGTCTGAGGGGCCTGTAAAGGTTCCACAAATGTTTGTTGGATGTTCCGCACTTTAGTCAATCATCATATATTGGCTATCGTGGCGTAGTGACCTATCGCCTTGCCTTACGAGTCCCGTGTGCTTTTGCAACCAACCCATGGCCCGCTCGTTGACCCAATGCTGGGTTGATCCCCTGGCACTCCAGAACCTGCCCGCTGCCCGACGGTGGCGGGCCTTTTTTGCCAGGTTGGAATTCTTGCCGACAGCAACAGCGAAGACTCCCGGCGGATGCCGAGGCCCTCGCGTTTGCCGACTCTCGTCAGAAGCGGATCCAAAAAGATCTACGGAAACATCTGCGGTGCCAGTAACCGTTGCGCCAATAGCGACGGCAAACCCGTCTCCACACGCGGCGGCGGCGGCGGCGGTGCCACCTGCGATGCCGCACGAGCTCGATGCCGTCTTGGACATCAGAACCATCCTGGTCGAGGATATCGTCGGACGGTTTGTCGAGTTCATCGAGAATGCCGGGTCCCGAATTCGGGATGCCGGCCAACGCAGTGGCAGGACGCACGATGGCGACCACGGTCGCAGCCCCTGCCAGCCCAAGCATTCCAGTCAGAAACAATCGCCGATCCATGCCAAACCTCCATCGTTGATCATTGCGACAAGGAAGACATAGAGCGGCAGATTGACGCGCCTAGATGCAAAAGAAAATTCGATTGAACCGCGTGCCGGCTGTGGTGGGGGCTTCTTTAGATCGTTCGCTGCCACCGGCCCCGTTGTCCCGACCGGCATTCAGCAGTTTCTTCCTAGGGTCTCGCTGAAGCGGCCTTGTCGTCGAGCAACGCCGCGCCCGCCATGTCATCAAGGATCGGACAGTCCGGCCTTTCGTCGCCGTGGCAGGCATGGATCAGTTTCTGCAGGGTAGAGCGCATCGACTGCAGTTCGCGCACCTTCTCCTCGATCGCCGTGACATGGGCGGCGGCGATCTCGCGCACGTCGTGGCTGGCGCGGCCGCGGTCCTGGTAGAGCGCCATCAACTGGCGGCAATCGTCGATGGAAAAGCCGAGATTGCGCGCGCGGCGCAGAAAGGCCAGCCGGTGGATGTCGTCTCCGGAATAGTCGCGGTAGCCGTTGGCGGCGCGCGTCGGGGCGATCAGGCCGATCTCTTCATAGTAGCGGATGGTCTTGGCCGGCAGGCCGGAGCGGTGGGCGGCGTCACCGACGTTCATTGGGATTCTCCTCGATTCTCAGGGGCCCGTGGGCTTGCCCCTTGAATTTCCTTCACAATCCTGTGAGGGCTGTTGCCGAAATGCCATAGTGATACGCTTACCCGCGCGTCAACACAGGCATATAGGCATCGCGCGCTTGGCAAGCAAAGCAAATGCCAGCATGAATATCGGCGAGAAAGCGGCCGACTCGTGCCGCCGAAGTTGGGGCGGGGCACCGGATCACCTGATGCGCATGAAGTCGTTTGCAATCGTCGCCGCACTGGCGCTCTCCACTGCTATCGCCGGTTGCAGTACCATCGGCTCGCAGATCTTCTCCAACGACTATGGCGCGGTCACCGACGCCGGTTACCAGCTGCCGCGCATCCCGATCGAGAAGGTGCCGATGAAGTACCATCGGCAGGAAGTGAATTACGACAGCCCGGAAAAGCCGGGCACCATCATCGTCGACACGCAGAACAAGTTTCTCTACTTCGTCGAGGGTGACGGCAGGGCAATTCGCTACGGCATCGGCGTCGGTCGCGAGGGTTTCGAGTGGCATGGCACCGCCCATATAGCGCTGAAGCGCGAATGGCCGACCTGGACGCCGCCGAGGCAGATGATCCAGCGCCAGCCCGAACTGGAAAAGTTTGCCGGCGGCATGGAGCCTGGCCTGAAGAACCCGCTCGGCGCGCGCGCCATGTACCTGTTCAACAAGGGCGGTGATTCGGGCTATCGCCTGCATGGCAGCCCGGAATGGAATTCGATCGGCAAGGCAATGTCGTCAGGCTGCATCCGCCTGATGAATCAGGACATTATCGACCTCTATGACCGCGCCTCGGTCGGCGCCAAAGTCATTGTTCTTTAGATCATGATGCCGAAAAACCGGTACCGGTTCTCGGGAAAACCATGATCAGATAGAGGCAGCTTTCGTACGCGGACCGTCTAGGCAACAACGGACGTCCCAAACAGAAAACCGGGCAATTCGGCCCGGTTTTTTGTTGTTTGCGATGGAATTTGTTAGCCGGCAAGACGGCAAGCTGAACGATCAGGAGACCTGTTCGACCTGCTGCACCTCAGGCACGAAGTGGCGCAGAAGGTTCTGGATGCCGTGCTTCAGCGTCGCCGTCGATGACGGGCAGCCGGCGCAGGCGCCCTTCATGTGCAGGAACACCGTGCCGTTCTCGAAGCCACGGAAGGTGATGTCGCCGCCATCCTGGGCGACCGCCGGGCGCACCCGCGTGTCAAGCAGTTCCTTGATGGTAATGACCAGTTCCTCGTCGGCCTTGTCGTAGAACTCGCCGGTCTGACTGGTCTCTGCGGCCGGGCCGGCCTTGGCCATGACAGGCGCGCCTGTCATGAAATGCTCCATGATGGCGCCGAGGATCGCCGGCTTCAGATGCTGCCAGTCGGGGCCGTCCTTGGTCACGGTGATGAAGTCATAGCCAAAGAAAACACCGGTGACGCCGGCAATCTCGAACAGCCGGCCAGCCAGCGGCGAGGCAACAGCGGCGCTGTCAGCATCGCGGAAATCAGCAGTGCCTTCCAGAAGCACTTCCTTGCCGGGCAGGAATTTCAGCGTCGCCGGGTTTGGCGTCGATTCGGTCTGGATGAACATGGCCATCTCCGTGCCCATTTCGGGCAGCTAGTTTGGAATAATTCTAAATAGGCTCTATTGGCTGGACATTCAAGCGAAACGCATCGCCGTAACGGCTGGCTGGCGGAATGTTTTTTCGGCTCTTACCACACTTTGAGGTGCGTTGAGGTGTGTCGAGATTTCAGGTCAGGCCGAGTCGAAATGGTGGTGTCCGAGAACCGGAGCGGAGCGTACTTTGGTACGTGAGCACCGGAAGCGCAGGACACCGCCATTTGCAGGCCGGCATCGCCTGAAGATCAATACACCTCAGGCCAGGCTGTCGATCTCCTCGTCGGACAGGTTCTGCGGCACGACGGTCACCGGGATCGGGAAGGCGGCGCCCTTGCCGGCCACGGCGCCGACCAGCGGCCCGGGGCCTTCCTTGCCCGCGCCGGCGGCCAGCACCAGGATGGCGATGTCCTGGTCTTCCTCGATCAATTTGTGGATCTCTTCCGTCGGCTTGCCTTCGCGCACCACCATTTCAGGCTCGATGCCAAGCTTCTGGCGTACCTTGTTGGCATAGGTGTCGAGTGCTGCCCGCGCCGTGGCGGTTGCCTCCTCGCGCATGATCTTCTCGACGCCCAGCCAGTGCTGGAAATCATCCGGCTCGATGACATAAAGCAGCACCAGCGTGCCGCTGGTGCTCTGCGCCCGCTTCGAGGCGTAGGCGACGGCGCGTTCACACTCCGGCGTATCGTCGATGATCGCCAGGAATTTACGGCGATGGCCGGCTTCGCGGCTGAGGCGTTTGGAGACCATGTCTATCTACTCGATGCTATTTCGGCCGCAATCTGCCACTGCGGCGGACCGGCGGCAAGCCGCCCGGCCTTGTGCCAGTGTTGGTGCAGTGCACCCGACGTTGGGGATCAGCCCTGCAGCAGCCCGATGATGTCGCGCACCGTCTTCATTGTCGCTTCGGCCAGCACGCTGGCACGTTCGCCACCGTCCTTGAGCACGGCGTCGACATAGGCGCGATCGCCTTGGATGCGGCGCATCTCGCTGGCGATCGGCGCCAGCTTTTCCACGGCAAGGTCGGCCAGCGCCGGCTTGAACACCGAGAACTGCTGGCCGGCGAACGCCTTCAGCACATCCGCCTTCGACATCTCGGCGAGACCCGCATAGATACCGACCAGGTTTTCCGCCTCGGGCCGGTTGGCCAGACCGTCCAGCTCGCTCGGCAGCGCTTCCGGGTCGGTCTTGGCCTTGCGGATCTTCTTCGAGATGGCATCGGCGTCGTCGGTCAGGTTGATGCGCGAGAGATCCGATGGGTCCGACTTCGACATCTTCTTGGAACCGTCGCGCAGCGACATGATGCGCGCCGCCGGTCCGCCGATGACTGGTTCGGTCAGCGGGAAATAGCCGTTCACGGTCTCTTCGCCGACCTGCATCTCGACACCGACGCCAAGGGCGGCGATGCGGTCGGAGAAGTCGTTGTTGAACTTCTGCGCGATGTCGCGGGTCAGCTCCAGATGCTGCTTCTGGTCCTCACCCACCGGGACGTGGGTGGCACGATAGAGCAGAATGTCGGCAGCCATCAGGGAGGGATAGGCTAGTAGGCCGAGCGACGCGTTCTCGCGGTCCTTGCCGGCCTTGTCCTTGAACTGCGTCATGCGGTTCATCCAGCCGATGCGCGCAACGCAATTGAAAATCCAGGCTAGCTCCGCATGCTGCATGACCCGCGACTGGTTGAAGACGATGTGCTTCTTCGGGTCGATGCCCGAGGCCAGGAACGCCGCGGTGATCGACCGCGTCTGGTCGGCGAGGTCTTCGTAAACGAGTTGTGCCGTGAGCGAATGCAGGTCGACGACGCAATAGATGCAGTCGGACGTGTCCTGCAGGGCGACGAATTTCTTGATGGCGCCGAGATAGTTGCCGAGATGCAGATTGCCGGTCGGCTGGACACCGGAAAAGACGAGTGGCTTGAAGGCGGTCATGATTGTCCTCATGGCTTGTGGAGGGCCGTTTCGCGCGCGGCGAAAGTCTTACGACGGCGCGCTTATGGACGAAGGCGTGGAGAGGATCAAGAGACTCCCGGAACGTCAAAAGGGTCTACGCGGATGTTGACATTGTTATGTAGCTTGCTACATGTTGTCTGCTACATTTCTGGTAAGACAGGGCTGTGAGATGACGATCAACATCAACAACAAGGAGGCGGACAGCCTGACGCGCGCCTTCGCCAAGGTCGAGGGGGTAGGCATCACCGAGGCGATCGTGATCGCCATGCGTGAGGCACTTGAGCGCCGGCGCAACCGCGAGACGCCGCTGGAGACGGCGGCTCGGTTACGGGCCGAGTTTGGGATTGAGCTAAGCGAGCAGGCGCGCAATCCGTTGCCGCGCTCGGTCTACGACGAACTGTCCGGCGAAGACTGATGTTTGTAGACGCAGCCGCTATCGTCGCGATGCTGAGCCACGAGGCCGAAGCCCAGCGCTGCGCGCAGGCGGTCATGGAAGCGTCGGCTCCCTTCACGTCGGCGATCGCCGTTTGGGAAGCAGCAATGGCGCTTTCGCGATCGGAAAAGCTGGCCATACCGGTCGACGTAAGCCTGAAGATAGTCAGTCGTTTTCTCGAAGAGCGGGCAATTGCCTTGCGGGAGCTTCCGCCAGCCTCCGATGCAACATCTCTGTCCGCCGAGGCCGCGTCGCGGTTTCGCAACAACGCTATCCGCCTGAACTTGGCCGACTGTTTTCACTACGCTTGCGCGCGCTACTATGGCGTTCCGATGCTTTCGACGGCGGACGAATTTCGGCTTACGGATCTGGAGACTGTTCCTTGATAGGCGGCGTGCCCTTTCGCCCGATATTGCGCCGGATCATGCCGAAGTCGGCGCCGCCAGTGGCAAACGCGGTGATGAAGTAGAGCAGCGCTCCGCCGGCAACCAGCGACAGCAGCGCCGTCGCTTTGACGACTAGCGGCGAGCCCGGGCCGAGCCTGACGGCGAACCAGTGTTCGGCGAAATAGAGGGCCGTTCCCATCACCACCGCCGACAGCACCAGACGTGGAATGCGTTTCATCAGCGGCACGTCGCGGCCCCAATGGCCGCGCCGAATCAAGACGCCGAGCAGCATCAGCGCGTTGACCCAGCCGGCCACTGCCGAGGCCACCGCAATGCCGGGCGCGCCCATCCGTGGAAACAGCGTCAGCGCCGTGGTGACGTTTACCGCCACCGAGATGGCGGCAAAGATCATCGGCGTGCGCGTGTCCTCGCGGGCGAAGTAACCCGGCGTGAACGCCTTGATCAGCACGAAGGCCGGCAGGCCGAGGCCGAAGATCGCCAGGATCGCCGCAACTGTCGGTGTCGAACCGTTGGCGGCAAACGCGCCGCGCTCATAGACCAGCCGCACGATCGGCTCCGACATCACCCAGAGTGCGGCGGCTGCCGGTAGCGTCAGGAACAGCGTGAATTCGACCGAGCGGTTCTGCAGATTGGCCGCTTCGATCAGATTGCCCGACTTCAGTGCCCGCGACAGTTCGGGCAACAGCACGATTGCGACCGCGACGCCGACCACGCCGAGCGGCAGCTGGTAGATGCGGTCGGCATAGGCGAGCGAGGACACCGCACTGTTCTGCGCCGAGGCGATCGCCGTGCCGATCAACTGGTTGATCTGGGTGATGCCGCCGGTGATCGCCGCCGGCAGCGCCAGGACCAGCAGCCGCTTGACCGCGGGCGTCATTTTTGGACGGCGGAAGCCGATCGAGATGCCGGCATGGCGCACCGCCACCCAGACGATCGCCAGCTGCACCAGTCCGGCGGCAAGCACGCCCCAGGACAGGCCGTAGCCGACTGTGAGTGCGTCCGAGCCCTTGTACCAGGCATAGGCGAGCACGCCGATCAGGATGACGTTGAGGAACACCGGCGCCACGGCGGCGGCGAAATAGCGGCGCAGCGAATTCAGCATGCCCGCCATCATGGCGCCCAGCGACATGCAGATCAGATAGGGGAACATGATCGTCGCCAGCGTCACCGTGGTGTCGAATTTCCCCGGCGTGCCGGCAAAACCCGGCGCCACCAGGTAGCGCACGATCAGCGGCATCGCCAGTTCCATGACGATGGTCAGCGCCAGCAGCGCCGTGAACAGCACGCCGAACACTTCCTCGGAGAAGCGCTTGGCACCGTCGGTACCGTGGGTCTCGATCTCCTTGGCGAACAGCGGCACGAAGGCGGCGTTGAAGGCGCCCTCGGCGAACAGCCGGCGAAAGGTGTTGGGAAACTGGAAGGCGGCGTTGAAGGCGTCGGCGACCGGTCCGGTGCCGAGTGCGGCCGCCATCAGCATCTCGCGGCCGAAACCAAGCGCGCGGCTCATCAGCGTGCCGGAGGCAACCGTTGCGAATTTCTTGACGAGGCTCATGCGTTTGGAGACTGCCTACAGGATAAGGACAAAGTGATAGTTGCGGTCACTCGGCGGCCGCCGCCCTGGCTTTGCCGCCGCGCTCCGGCACGATGCCTTCGAGCGTTGCCATCAGCCGGTTGCGAATGGTGGCGATGCGGGCCGGACTGTCGATCTTCTGGCCGGTGAGATCGGTGACATAGAAAGTGTCGATGACCTTTTCGCCGAAGGTGGTGATGTGGGCCGATGCGATGTCGAGCGACAGGTCGGAAAGCGTTCCGGTGATCTCCGACAGCAGCCCCGGCCGGTCCAGGCCTTCGACCTCGATGACCGAAAAACGGTTGGACAGCGTGTTGCGGATTTCGGCGCGTGGCGGGATTTTGAACACTTTGGCGCCGCGCCGCGGCTTGGTGCGTTTCTCGATCATCTCCGGCAGCCAGCTCTTGCCCGACAGCACGTCCTCGATCAGCCGTCCGACACGTTCGGCGCGCCGGCGCTCGTCCTCGTCGCGGTCGAATTCCCGCGAGATCAGGATGGTGTCGAGTGCGCGGCCGTCCGACGTTGTGAAGATCTGCGCGTCGACGATGTTGCCGCCGGCTCCGGCGCAAGCCCCGGCGATGACCGACAGCAGGCGGGGATGGTCTTGCGCCAGTACGGTGATTTCGGTCACCGCCTCGAACTGGTGGGTCTTGACCATGGTGGCGAGCTTGTTGCCCGCCACATCGGCCTCGCGAATGAACTCGGCATGGCGCAGCTGGTCGGCGAGATCGACGGTCAAAAGGTAATTCTCGTAGTGCTGGCCGACGTAGCGCTTGCGGGCCTTGTCCGGCCAGTCGGCAAGCGCCTCGGCCAGACGCTCGCGCGCCGCCGTCGTGCGCTGGGCGCGCGACACTTCCGAAAACCCACCGGTCAACAGCAATTCGGTCTCGAAATAAAGCGTGCGCAGCAGCTGGCCTTTCCAGCCGTTCCAGACACCGGGTCCGACGCCCCTGATATCGCAGACGGTCAGGATCAGAAGCAGCTTCAGCCGCTCGACCGATTGCACGATCGCGGCGAAATCCTCGATGGTCTTGCGGTCGTTGAGGTCGCGGGTCTGCGCTGTCATCGACATTACGAGGTGGTTCTCGACCAGCCAGGCGACGGTTTCGGTATCGGCCGGCGACAGCCCCATATGCGGGCAGATGCGACGCGCGATCCTGGCCCCGGCCTCCGAATGATCCTCCGGCCTGCCCTTGGCGATGTCGTGCAGAAGCACGGCGACATAGAGCGCCTCGCGGCTCTTCTTCAGTCCGGGCATCAGCGTGTGGGAGAGGGGATGGATTTTCTCGCCGTCGCCGCGCTCGATCTCGGCCAGCACGCCGATACAGCGGATCAGGTGCTCGTCGACCGTGTAGTGGTGGTACATCGAGAACTGCATCATGGCGACGATCTTGCCGAAATCCGGAATCAGTTTGCCGAGCAGCCCGGCCTCATTCATGCGCCGCAGATTGAGTTCGGCATTGCGGTCCGAAGTCAGGATGTCGAGGAACAGCCGGTTTGCCTCCTCATCGCGCCGCAGCGACTTGTTGACCAGGCCGAGCGAGCGGGTCAGCAGCTTTAGCGCGTCGGGGTGGAATTCCAGGCCGTGCTTGTCGGCGAACCAGAACAATCTCAAAAGATTGACGGGATCACGCTCGAAAACCTGGTCGTCGGCGAGGTTGATGCGGTGGTTGTCGACGATGAAATCGGAAGTGCCGGCCAGCTTGCGCTTGCGCCTGGAGAAAGTCAGGAAGATACGGTTGAAGCCCGGCACGTGCTTGGCCTGTTCCTCTTCGAGCGCGGCACAGAAGATGCGGGTCAGGTCGCCGACATCCTTGGCAACGAGGAAGTAGTGCTTCATGAAGCGCTCGACCGCCGACAGGCCGGGGTGAGTGGTGTAGCCGAGCCGTTCGGCGATCTCGCGCTGGATGTCGAAATGCAGCCGTTCCTCGGCCTTGCCGGTGAGAAAATGCATGTGGCAGCGTACCGCCCACAGGAAATCCTCGGCTTTCTGGAATTCCCGGTACTCAGCCTCGGTGAAGACGCCCTTGTCGACCAGTTCCTGGCCGGTGCGCACACGGTAGAAATACTTGCCGATCCAGAACAGCGTCTGCAGGTCGCGCAGGCCGCCCTTGCCGTCCTTGACGTTGGGCTCGACAAGATAGCGGCTTTCGCCGGCCTTGGCATGGCGGTCGTCGCGCTCGGCAAGCTTGGCCTGGACATATTCGGGGCCGGTCGTGCGCACCACCTCATGGTCGAAGCGCAGCATCAGTTCGTCATAGAGTTTTTCGTCGCCCCACAGAAAACGCGCTTCGAGGATCGAGGTGCGGATGGTGACATCGGTGCGCGACAGGCGCAGGCATTCGTCGATGTTGCGGGTGGCGTGGCCGACCTTCAGCCCGAGATCCCACAGAATGTAGAGCATATACTCGACGGTCTGTTCGCCCCACGGCGTCTGCTTGTAGGGCAGCAGGAACAACAGGTCGATGTCGGATCCAGGCGCCAGTGTGCCGCGGCCGTAGCCGCCGACAGCGACGACGGCCATGCGCTCCGCGGAAGACGGGTTCTTGACCCGGTAGACATGGGTGACGGCGAAATCGTAAAGCGCCCGGATGATCTCGTCCATGACATGCGACAGCCGCGCCGCGCAGGCGCTGCCGCCGCCGTCGTCCCTCAGCATGCGTTCGGCCATGGCGCGCCCCTCCGCCAGCCGCCCCTTGAGCAACTGGAGCACACCGCCGCGCGCGGCCTGTCCGGAGCCGTCGCCTGCCGTAGCCGCGGTCAGCGCGGTCATCTCGCGGCGCAAGGCTTCGCCGTCGATCAGTTCGTTGAGCTTCAGGGAGATTCTTGCCATATGTCCAGGTCGGCCTTGCCTTTTCGGCGGCGTCTATAGCGCGTTTTCGCGGCGCTGGGTATGGGGCCGGCCGGCAGCCCGGAATTGGCCTGGTCGGTTGCCTCGATAGAGCCGAAGGGCACGACAATCTGCCGCCGCAGCCTGCAGAAGTCGGCGATCCACCTCATGGCTCGCCCGGCTTCTCTGCTGATTCTCACGGCTGTCGGCTTCCTCTGCCTTGTCATAAGCCCGCTCGCGGTCCGCGCGGCATCCCGTTCCTGGTCAAGCAGGCTTGGAAGCCTGTCGCCGACGAATTGGTCTTGCGTGCAGAGTGCGGGCACAAGCTGGTAGACGGTCTTGCCGACCGAGATAGTGGGGTCGAAGATGAGATCATCGACAGCTATATTGACGTGCGCGGTTGCCTGCAGAAAGTCGCGTGCCGTTTGCCGTGAGAGGAGATAACCCCCAGCCCCCGAATGGTGCCTGCGGAGGCGGAATATGGAAAAACCGTGTCCGGCAGAGGTCCTTGTCCTCTGGATTACGGTTCTGGAGAAGACCGTCTCGAGCTTCACGACGTCCGCGTCTGCCGGCACCCAGCTCGTATCGCCCAGCAGCGCACCGGTCTTGCCGGAGAAGACCACGTCATCCTCGAACACGGCGCCGTATGGGGCGTCGTCCTGGGCGATGATCGTCCAGCAGGCACGATGGCTGTGCAGGCAGGCGATCTCGCTGCCGGCGAGGGGCCGGGTGGCGTGTATTGCGTGCTGCGGCTGCAGCGCCAGGCTGGGATGTTCCTTGGCATCGATTCCCGCGACCCGTTCGAACGCGATGCCGATACGGGCGAACTCGGCAACTATATGGGCAAGCCGGTCTGCAGACCGATCGAGGTTTATGACCAAGCATTTCATTGTTTAACTGATTGGTACCATTGGTGGAGGATCGGAATTTATTAGCACACGCTGCGCTACGGCATATGAGCTTTTTTCTGCGCGAATCGCCCGGGCGGCACTCGAAATGCGAAAAGTCAAAACGGCCCTTGACCTTCCAGTTACTGGAAGCCCTATCTCCGCGTCACGCACCGATCCATCGAGGCATCTTTGAATGACGCATTCCAATCACGATCATCACGCGCATGGCAGCTGTTGCTCGGCAAAAGGCGCCCCGCCTACCGCAAATGCCGTTGTTCGCGACCCGGTTTGCGGAATGACCGTCGACCCGGCCGCCGGCAAGCCTGCGGCCGAGCATGACGGCCATTTCTATCATTTCTGCAGCCAGGGCTGTCGCACGAAATTCGTCGCCGAGCCGGAAAAATTCCTGACGGCCACCGATCCGGTCTGCGGTATGAGCGTCGATCGCGCGACAGCCAGGCACTTTGCCCGCCACGAAGGTCAGGGCTTCTATTTCTGCTCCGCCGCTTGCCAGGCGAAATTCGAGGCGGAGCCGCAAAAATATCTCGGCGACAGGCCGGCACCAAAGCCAATGCCCAGGGGCACGCAATACACCTGCCCGATGCATCCCGAAATCATCCGCGACAAGCCGGGATCCTGCCCGAAATGCGGCATGGCGCTGGAGCCGATGGGGGTGCCCACGGGCGACGAAGGTCCCAATCCGGAGCTGGTCGATTTCACCAGGCGGTTCTGGGTCAGTGCCGTACTGTCTGTGCCGTTGCTGATCGTCGCCATGGCGCCGATGCTCGGCCTGACGTTCCAGGCTTTTGTCGATGAGCGGACCATGGTCTGGTTGGAACTGGCGCTGGCCAGTCCCGTCGTGCTGTGGGCGGCGCTGCCTTTCTTCCATCGCGGCTGGGAGTCGCTCATCAACCGCAGCCCCAACATGTGGACGCTGATCTCGCTCGGCGTTGGCGCTGCCTATCTCTACAGCGTCGTCGCCACGCTGTTTCCGGACATTTTTCCGCATCAGTTCCGCGGCCATGGCGGTGCGGTGCCGGTTTATTTCGAAGCTGCCGCCGTCATCGTCGCGCTGGTCTTCCTTGGCCAGGTGCTGGAGCTGCGCGCCCGTGAAAGGACCGGCTCGGCAATCCGCGCCTTGCTTGATCTCGCGCCGAAGACCGGGCGGCTGATCGCCGCCGACGGTTCCGAAAGCGATGTACCGCTCGACGCGGTCAAGGCCGGTGACCGCCTGCGCATACGCCCCGGTGACTCTGTGCCTGTCGACGGCACGGTGCTGGAAGGTCGTTCCTCGATCGACGAATCGATGATCACGGGCGAACCGTTGCCAGTCGAGAAGACCGAGGGCGATGCGCTGACCGGCGGCACGCTCAACAAGAACGGTTCACTGATCATGCGCGCCGAGCGGATCGGCGCCGAGACGACGCTGGCGCGCATTGTCGAGCTCGTCGCCAAGGCGCAGCGCTCGCGCGCCCCGATTCAAGGGTTGGCCGATCGCGTCTCTTTCTACTTTGTCCCGGCCGTCGTCCTTGTCGCGATTGCAGCTTTCATCGCCTGGGCCGTGTTTGGACCAGAGCCCAGCCTGATCTTCGCCATCGTCTCGGCGGTGTCGGTGCTGATCATCGCTTGCCCCTGTGCGCTCGGCCTCGCCACGCCGATGTCGATCATGACCGCCACCGGGCGCGGGGCGCACGCCGGCGTGCTGATCAAGGAAGCCGCCGCGCTCGAACGCTTCGCCTCCGTCGACACGCTGATCGTCGACAAGACGGGAACGTTGACCGAAGGCCGGCCGAAACTGACCGATGTCGCTGCGGCAAACGGTTTTCCCGAGGACGAATTGCTGGCGCTCGCGGCGGGCCTGGAGAAGGGGTCGGAGCATCCGCTGGCCGAGGCCATCGTCGACGGCGCCGCCACGCGCGGTGTGACCGTTGCCGAGGCCAGCGGCTTCGAGGCGGTGACCGGCAAGGGCGTTTCAGGCACGGTCTCGGGAAAGAAGGTCGCGCTCGGCAACGCCGCCATGATGGCGGATCTTGGCGTCGACATCGCATCCATCTCAGCCAAGGCCGAGGCGCTGCAACTCGAAGGCAAGACGGCGATGTTCGTCGTCGTGGACAAGAAACTGGCCGGCCTAGTCGCCGTCGCCGACCCGGTCAAGTCGACCACAGCCGAGGCGATCAGGGCGCTGCATGACAGCGGCTTGAGGATCATCATGGCGACCGGCGACAATGAACGCACGGCCAACGCGATCGCCAGAAGCCTCGGCATCGACGAGGTTCGCGCCGGCCTGTTGCCGGAGCAGAAGGCAGCCCTCGTCGGTGAGCTGCGCGCCGGGGGCAAGGGCGTCGCCATGGCCGGCGACGGCGTCAACGATGCACCCGCCCTTGCCGCCGCCGATGTCGGTATCGCCATGGGCACCGGTGCCGATGTCGCCGTCGAAAGCGCCGGCATCACTTTGGTCAAGGGCGACCTCAACGGCATCGTGCGCGCACGCACGCTGGCTCAGGCGACGATCCGCAACATCCGCCAGAACCTGTTCTTTGCCTTCCTCTACAACGTGCTTGGCGTGCCGGTCGCCGCCGGTGTGCTCTATCCGCTCACCGGTACGCTGTTGTCGCCGATGCTGGCGGCGGCGGCGATGAGCCTGTCCTCGGTGTCGGTGATATCAAACGCATTGCGGCTGAGAACATTGAAACTCTGACCCAAGCCCCCAAAATACGAAACCCACTCTACAGGAGACCATGAATGACCTTGGCCAAAAAACTCGTGCTGCTGCTGATGGCGGCCGGAATGCTGGTTGCCGTCTTCCTCGAAAGCGTCCCGGCACAGAGCGAGGAAATGAAACACGACATGGCCGGCATGTCGACGGACGCCCCCAGTCCTTCGACCGAAGGCTACAAGGCGGCGATGGACAAGATGCATGCCGACATGATGGCATCTGAATACACCGGCAATGCCGACGTCGATTTCGTCAAGGGCATGATCCCGCACCACCAGGGTGCCATCGACATGGCCAAGGTAGAGCTTGCCAACGGCAAGGACCCGGAAATCCGCAAGCTCGCCGAAGGCGTCATCGCCGCGCAGGAAGCCGAGATCAAGCAGATGCAGGCCTGGCTCGCCGCCCATCCGGTGAAGTAGGCTTTCGGCAATCGCCAAGGCGGCGAGAACGCCTCTGGATTTCTCGCCCAGCCTGTGATGCGATCCGGCCTCAACTGGAGCCCGCCATGCCATCGACCATCAGAACCACCAAACTGCCCTCAGGCGAAGCCGTTCAGGTGCTTGGTCAGGGGACATGGAAGATGGGCGAGGATATCGGCCGCCGTACCGATGAGGTGAATGCACTCAAGCTCGGCCTCGACCTTGGCATCACGCTGATCGACACCGCCGAAATGTATGCCAGCGGCGGCGCCGAGGAGGTGGTCGCCGAGGCCATTTCCGGGCGCCGCGACAAGACCTTCCTGGTTTCGAAAGTTCTACCATCAAACGCTTCGCGCGCGGGCGTGCGGCGCGCCTGCGAAAACAGCCTGAAGCGCCTGCGTACCGACCGCATCGATCTCTATCTGCTGCATTGGCCCGGCAGCGTGCCATTGACGGAAACGGTCGCCGCCTTCGAGTCCCTGAAAAAAGCCGGCAAGATCCGCCACTGGGGCGTCAGCAATTTCGACACCGACGAGATGGAAGAACTGGTCGGCCTGCCCGATGGCGGCAATGTCCAGACCAACCAGGTGCTCTACAATCTGGTCCGGCGTGGCCTCGAATTCGACCTGGCGCCCTGGAGCCGGCAGCGCGGCATTCCGCTAATGGCGTATTCGCCGGTCGAGCAGGGCGCGCTGGCGCGCAATGCCAGGCTCGACGCCGTCGCCGCCCGCCACAATGCGACCCCGGCACAGATCGCCCTGGCCTGGGTGATGCATCAGGAGGGCGTCATCGCCATCCCGAAGGCCAGCAGCCAGGAGCACGTCCGCCAGAATGTCGCCGCGCTCGACATCAAGCTGACGCCGCAGGACATCGCCGATCTCGACCGCGCCTTCCCGCCGCCGGCGCGCAAGCGCGGGTTGGAGATGATCTGACTACTTCCCCGCCAGGCCCTTCAACCGGTAAAGCGCTTCCAGCGCCTCCCTCGGCGTCATCTCGTCGGGATTGATCTCGCCCAGCGCCACACCCAGCGCATCGCTCTTGACCGGTCTCGGCGCCTCCCGCTTCACCGCCACTGAAAACAGCGGCAGGTCGTCCACCAGCCGGTTGGTCTTGCCGGAAACCTCGCCCTCTTCCAACTGGTGCAGCACTTCCTTGGCCCGGTCGACCACCGCCTCCGGCAGGCCGGCCAGCCGCGCCACCTGCACGCCGTAGGAGCGGTCGGCGGCACCCTTGCCGACTTCGTGCAGGAAGACGACGTCGTTTTCCCACTCCTTGACCCGCATGGTGACGTTGTGCAGCCGAGCCAGTTTGCCGGCCAGCGAGGTCATTTCGTGGAAATGGGTGGCGAAGATCGCCCGGCAGCGGTTCTTCTCATGCAGATATTCGACCGCCGCCCAGGCGATCGACAGGCCGTCGAAGGTGGCTGTACCGCGACCGATCTCATCGAGGATCACCAGTGCGCGCTCGCCGGCCTGGTTGAGGATCGCCGCCGTCTCGACCATTTCGACCATGAACGTCGAGCGGCCGCGCGCCAGATCGTCCGAGGCGCCGACACGCGAGAACAGCCGGTCGACGACGCCGATATGGGCTGATGTCGCCGGCACGAACGAGCCGGTCTGGGCCAGGATGGCGATCAGCGCGTTCTGCCGCAGAAACGTCGACTTGCCGCCCATGTTGGGGCCGGTCAAAAGCCAGATGGCACCGTTCTTGGCGCTGCCCTCCGGCGACAAATCGCAATCATTGGCGACGAACGGGCCTTCGCCCGAGCGGCGCAGCGCCTGCTCGACCACCGGATGCCGCCCGCCCGAAATGTCGAAGGCAAGGCTCGAATCCACCACCGGCCGGCACCATGCTTCGCTTTCCGATAAAAGCGCGAGTGCCGCCGACACGTCGAGAGCGGCCATCGCATCGGCCCCAGCGCGGATCTTCTCCGCTTCGCCGACCGCTTCCGCCGTCAGCGCGTCGAAGGCGGCAAGTTCGATGCTGAGCGCCCGGTCGGCGGCATTGGCGATCTTGGTCTCGAGTTCGGCAAGCTCGGTCGTGGTGAAGCGCATGGCGTTGGCCATGGTCTGGCGGTGGATGAAGCGCGCCTTGGCGCCGTCGCTGCCGGTCATCACCGCATGATGGTTGGCGGTCACCTCGATGTAGTAGCCAAGCACGTTGTTGTGCCGGATCTTCAGCGAGCGGATGCCGGTCTCGTCGATCAGCGAGCGCTCCAGCCCAGCGATCACTTTGCGCGATTCATCGCGCAGCGCCCGCATCTCGTCGAGATCGGCATGGTAGCCGCCGCGCACGAAGCCGCCGTCGCGCTTGAGCAGCGGCAGTTCGTCGCCAAGCGCCTGCGTCAGATGCTGGGCCAGCGCCTGGGGCAGTGCATGGATGGCGGCGAGTGCGGCGGTCAATTCCTGGGGCAGGGTGGTCGCGGCAAAGATTTCGGCGATCGCGCCTGCCGCTTCGAAACCGGCACGCAGCGCGCCGAGGTCGCGCGGCCCGCCCCGGTTGAGCGCCAGCCTGGACAGCGCGCGCGGCATGTCGGCGACGCTCTTCAGGCTCGACCGCACCGCCTGGCAGAGCCGCGTTTCGGAGCGGAAGAACGACACCGAATCCAGCCTGGCGCCGATCGCAGCCGGGTCGGTCAGCGGTGCCATCAGCCGGTCGGCGAGCAGCCTTGCGCCGCCGCCGGTGACCGTGCGGTCGATCGCCTTGAACAGCGAACCTTCGCGGCTGCCCGACAGTGTGCGCAGCAGTTCGAGATTGCCGCGCGTCGCCGGGTCGATGAACAGGGTCGATCCCTGCTCCTCGCGCTCGGGCCGCGACAGCGGCGGACGCTCAGCCTTCTGCGTCTTCTCGACATAGGCGATGGCGCCCGAGATCGCCGACAGTTCGGCACGCGAAAACGCGCCAAACGAGTCCGGCGTCGCCACATCGAAGAAACGGGCGATGCGTCCGGTGGCCGAGGCCGAATCGAACAGGCTCGGCGGCTGCGGGCTGGCGACGCGGCCGAGCACGTCGAACACGGGCTTCAGCTCCGGATCATGGAACACCGGCTCGGCGACGATCATCTCACGCGGATCGACGCGGAAGATGTCGGCCAGCAGCCGGTCGGCGGTGGTGTCCGTGACACGAAAGGCGCCGGTCGAGATGTCGATCCAGGCCAGCGCGAAGCTGTGATCGGCTCCGCCTTTCACCCGCCCCAGCGCCATCAGGAAGCTGGATTCCGAGGGCGCCAGCAATTTGTCCTCGGTGATGGTGCCCGGCGTCACCAGCCGCACCACGTCGCGGCGCACCACTGATTTGCCGCCGCGCTTCTTCGCTTCGGCCGGATCTTCGATCTGCTCGCAGACGGCAACGCGGAACCCCTGGCCGATCAGCTTCTGCAGATAATCGTCGGCCGCATGCACCGGCACGCCGCACATCGGGATGTCGAGCCCTTGATACTTGCCGCGCTTGGTCAGCACGATGCCGAGCGCCCGGCTCGCCTTCTCGGCGTCGTCGAAGAACAGCTCGTAGAAATCGCCCATGCGATAGAACAGCAGCGAATCCGGGTTCGCCGCCTTGATCTCGATGAACTGCTCTATCATCGGCGTGGCGCCAGCGGCGGCGGCGGGCAACGGCGTCATGGCCTCGGGGGCGTCCGGCTCGTTCGGGCTATGCATGTTCATGCGCGGCACGCTAGCAGATGTGATCGCGCGGTTTAATGCCGAAGCTTCGAAAAACAGGGGACGACCGACACGGCCGATTGGCCGCAATTACCGATCCGATCCGCGATTCCCGAGCGCTGGCGGTTTACACGCGGCGGCGCGTGGTCTTAATTCGGACCGAACCAAAGCACCCGCTTCAACGAGGTGCTGCATAGGCGAGGAAATCAAGAACATCATGGCCAGGAAACTCGAGAACACCGGTCCGTCCGTCAGCGCGCAGGAAGCGCTCGAATTCCACGCCATGGGGCGCCCCGGCAAGCTGGAGGTCGTCGCCACCAAGCCGATGGCGACTCAGCGCGACCTGAGCCTCGCTTATTCGCCGGGCGTCGCGGTCCCTGTTCTGGCCATCGCCGAAGACCCCTCTCGCGCCTTCGACTACACGACGCGCGGCAACATGGTCGCCGTCATCTCCAACGGCACCGCCATCTTGGGTCTCGGCAATCTCGGCGCGCTGGCTTCGAAACCAGTGATGGAAGGCAAGGCGGTGCTGTTCAAGCGCTTCGCCGATGTCGATTCCATCGATCTGGAAGTCGACACCGAGGACGCCGACGAGTTCATCAACTGCGTGCGCTTCCTCGGCCCGTCCTTCGGCGGCATCAACCTGGAAGACATCAAGGCGCCGGAGTGCTTCATCATCGAGCAGCGGCTGCGCGAATTGATGGACATTCCGGTCTTCCATGACGACCAGCACGGCACCGCCATCATCTCGGCCGCCGGCCTGATCAACGCGCTGGAGATCACCGGCCGGGACATGAAGACCACGAAAATGGTCTGCAACGGCGCCGGTGCCGCCGGCATCGCTTGCATCGAGCTGATGAAGGCGATGGGTTTTGCGCCCGAAAACATCACTTTGTGCGACACCAAGGGCGTCGTCTTCCAGGGCCGCACCGAAGGCATGAACCAGTGGAAGTCGGCGCATGCGGTGAAGACCGAGGCGCGCAGCCTCGCCGAGGCGCTCGATGGCGCCGATGTCTTCCTCGGCCTCTCCGCCAAGGGCGCGCTGACCACCGCTATGGTGCAGTCGATGGCCAAGAATCCGATCATCTTCGCCATGGCCAATCCCGACCCGGAGATCACGCCGGAGGAAGTGGCCGAGATCCGCACTGACGCCATCATGGCCACGGGGCGCTCGGATTATCCGAACCAGGTCAACAACGTGCTAGGCTTCCCCTACATCTTCCGGGGCGCGCTGGATGTGCGGGCAACCACCATCAATGACGACATGAAGATCGCCGCCGCTCGCGCGCTGGCGGCACTTGCCCGCCAGGACGTGCCCGACGACGTCGCCGCCGCCTATCAGGGCAACCGGCCGAAATTCGGCCCCAACTACATCATCCCGGTGCCGTTCGACCCGCGCCTGATCTCAGCCATCCCGATCGCGGTGGCCAAGGCGGCGATGGACTCAGGCGTCGCCCGCAAGCCGATCCTCGACCTCGACCGTTATGCGCAGGAGCTGTCCGCCCGCCGCGACCCGATCGCCTCGACCTTGCAGCGCATCTACGACCGCGTGCGCCGCCAGCCCAAGCGCATCGTCTTCGCCGAGGGCGAGGAGGAACAGGTGATGCGCGCCGCCGTTTCCTATGTGAACCAGCGGCTCGGCACTGCCATCCTGCTTGGCCGCGACGATGTCATCAAGGAAAACGCCAAGCTCGCCGGCATCGACCTCAACAAGCAAGGCATCGAGATTATCAATGCAAGGCTGTCGCGCCGCAACGGCATCTACACCGACTATCTCTACGAGCGCATGCAACGCAAAGGCTTCCTGTTTCGCGACTGCCAGCGGCTGATCAACAACGACCGCAACCACTTCGCCGCCTGCATGGTGGCGCTGGGTGACGCCGACGGCATCGTCACCGGTGTGACCCGCAACTATTCGACAGCACTCAACGACATCCGCCGCGTCATCGACGCCAAGCCCGGCCACCGCGTCATCGGCGTCTCGATCGTGCTGGCGCGGGGCAAGACCGTACTGGTCGCCGACACCGCCGTGCACGATATGCCCAATGCCGAGCAGATCGCCGACATCGCCGAGGAGGCGGCAGGCTTTGCCCGCCGCATGGGCTACGAGCCACGACTTGCCATGCTCGCCTATTCGACCTTCGGCCATCCGCAGGGCGAGCGCTCCGAACGCGTCCAGGAAGCAGTGCGCATCCTCGACAAGCGCCGAGTCGATTTCGAGTATGACGGCGAGATGGCCGCCGACGTCGCCCTCAACGCCCGCGCCATGGCGCAATACCCCTTCATACGCCTCACCGGCCCGGCCAACGTGCTGATCATGCCGGCGTTCCACTCAGCCTCGATCTCAACCAAGATGTTGCAGGAACTCGGCGGCTCGACGGTGATCGGCCCGCTGCTGGTCGGGCTGAACAAGCCGGTTCAGATCGTGTCGCTGAATGCCAAGGACTCGGACATCGTCAACATGGCGGCGATCGCGGCGTACACGGCGGGGACTTGAGGGACGCTGCACGAAGCGGGACGAAAGAGCCAACGATTTGGCCTTTCGAGTGAAGCGAGGTCCGAGGCAGCGCGGGGAGCGACTGGCAGTTGCAGGATATGAAGAGTTCGCGAAGTGCTCAGCCCGGCGCGAACGCACGCGCCGCCTCGACGACCTCGACGACCTCGTCCTGCCGGAGCAGGTCGATCGGGACGCGGCCGTCGAGCTGCGCTGAGGGGCGCGTCAGCCACAGCCACGCCAGTCTGGGATTGCTGACCAGCGACAACACGTCGCGAATGCCCGCAACAGGTCTGCCGTCGACGAACTGCGCCAGCGGGAAGACATGTTTGCGGCCGCCCTTGCGCAAGGCGATGACCTCGCCCCGCCGCTGCCAGCGATGCAGCGTCGAGCGGGCGATACGCAAATTCTCTTCCAGATAGGTCGAGCCGGCGACCCGGCCCGCCCAGTCCTCGATAAGCATCGCTTCGAGGTCATCGGACTTTGGCAGCGAAGGGGGCTCGACATCGGCCGACAGGGTCGTCGGCGGATTTGTCGCGCCAGCAATACCGGCTTCGCCGCGGCGAGCGGCCTCGGCCGCCAGTGCGCGCACGAATTTCGAGGCCAGGCCGGGAAGGTCGGCATGGATGGCGTCGATGGCGCGCTGGTGCTTCGGCGACAGCAAGGTCACGGCGGACGCTATGCTGCCGGCGATCTTGCCGACCGAGACCATGGTGGGTCTGTTGATGGCCTCATCATGATGGGCAAGCGCGCGTTCGACCTCCTCCGCGACCATCTCCGCGAAGTCGTCCTGTTTGAGGGCCTGGATCTGAAATCTGTTCATGCATCTGTCTTCCGGGCCGCGCGCTCCTCCCACAGCTGCGGCCGGTTGTTGAATTTCTAGAGCGGAAGGCGGAAATCGCGGCGGCAACAGATGCAGCGGCCCGACAGCTTGCTGTCTCGCATTTCTTGACACCCCAACTGACTATCGGCGCCCCGAAATGTCAGTCGCAGGGAGCCTCGATTGCGTGTAGGTGCGATGTGTGACAGCCGCGCGACGGTGAGCGCACGGCCAATCTCCCCACTTGTGGGGGAGATGCCCGGCAGGGCAGAGGGGGGCGCGAAGGATCGCTACGGAGCGATGTTTGCGCCCGCGCTCTTCGGTCGACGGCGCGCATGGAATTCATGCCGTCTATTTTTGGGCTGGCGGCAGTGTAAGCCTTGGAGATGCTGGCGGGACAGCGCCCCCTCTGGGCTGCCCGCCATCTCCCCCACGAGGGCATATGCGCTAAGATAGCTTCGGCATGGACTGAAATTTGCGCTTTCGAGGTGGCTCACGCCATCGATGTCGCAAGGCATGGAGATTTTGGCG
>NZ_LMCP01000024.1 GCF_001425625.1 Mesorhizobium sp. Root102
CTGTCGTCGTGGCGCTCCCATGTAGAATCTGTCCCACAGTGCATCCCTCCATTCCAAGGAAAATAATGCACCATCAAAGCTCGGGATCAAACACTTTAGGCCAGGATGTTGACCGCGCGTGCCGCGACCAGCGCGATGGTCAGCAGCGAGATCATGGCCTCGGCCATCATCAGCAGCTTGGCACGTTGGGAGAGTGGCAAGGTATCGGTGGGCGAAAACGCTGTTGCATTGGTGAAGGCGAGGAAGAAATAGTCGACGAAGCCGGGAAGCCAATTGCGAAGCTCACGGTCGTTCAGCGTCATCTGCGCAAACAGGAAATCGGCCTGCGCAAGCTTGACGAGACCGCAGGTCGGCGGCCCGCCGCGATCGGTGCTCCAGAACCACAAGGAAAAGACGATGACGTTGGTGACCCAGATGTTGAGGGCGTCGATCAGCAGCGTCGTGCCGCTATTGCCGGCATGGCCCTCCAGCAAGGCGCGCACCAGCAAGACCAGCGAACCGCAATTCATGACGCTGATGGTGGCGGTCATGGTCAAGGCGGTTCTGCGGATCATGATGCGAAACTGGCCGATCGCGTACCATTCGTGATCCTCCACCGCCTTTCGGGTGGCGGCCTGTGTCCAGGCCGTGGCCACCGACAAGGGCAGCAGCAGGGCGGCCTCCAGTGCCGGCGCCAGCCAGCGCGGCCCGAATGAGAGGTTGTTGATGACCAGAAGCTGCAGGCAGATGATGACCAGAACGGCTGCACGTGCCATCCAGAAGTCGAGCGCATGGTAATGGATGACGGCATGGTGGTGGCGCATTTTGAATCCTGGATGCTTGTTGGTGGGGGAGTGGCCGGGGACCTGGTCAGGTGTAAACGACACCTGTCGCGATCACGGCTAATGCGCTCTGCCTGGCATGTTCAAGGTGCCGCAGAAGGGCGTTTTCCATTGTTGTTTTGCTTGCATGTGAGGGGAGAAGCAGCATAGTGAGGTGAAATTCTGCCTCAATCTTGGTTTTGAAATGGTCTCTCAAGTATACATTTTCGTAAGCTTTGAGTTCTGGGCTGTTCGAAAAACCGTCCGATGTGATTTATCCACCGCATGACGCGAATCGATGAACCCGTGAACGGCTGGCTGCCGGTCGGCAGCTCTGTACCAGACGACTGGCGCCAGTCGTCGATCTGGTTGGATCTGACCCGTTATCCGGAAGCTGTTCTGGCCCTTTTATGCCTGGCGCAGATCCTGTGCTGGACCGTGGCGCCGGCGCTTGTCAACCTCGCACCGCCCAACGATGTCGTCGAAAGCTTCATGTGGGGACGCGAATGGGTGCTGTTGACCTACAAGCATCCACAACTTCCCGGCTGGCTGCTCGAGACCAGCCATCTTCTGACCGGATCGTTCCGCTGGCCGCAATATCTGCTCGCCCAGCTCTTCGTCTCGGCGACTTTCATCTTCGTCTACCTGCTGGCCCGCGACATGTTCGGAAGAATCCGCGCGCTGGCCGCCGTGCTTTTGATGCCTTCTCTCTATTTCTTCGGCTGGCCGACCCCACAGTTCAATCATGATTATGCGCAGATGCCCTTCTGGGCCGCTATCTGCTGGCTGTTGTGGCGTGCGGGCCGTGGTGGCGGGCCGGTCTGGTGGCTGCTGCTCGGGCTGGTGTCGGGCGTCGGGCTCTACGCCAAGTTTTCAACCGGGCTGCTGTTGCTCTTCGGCGCGATTTGGCTGTTGTCAGACACACGCGCACGCAGTCGGCTCGCCACGCCCTGGCCATGGCTCGGGCTCGCGGTTTTCGGCGCCGTCGCTGCGCCACTGGCCGTCGAACTCTGCCGCGTCGATTTCCTGCCGCTGACCTATGCCGCCTGGCGCGATCAGTGGGTGGTGGCCCATCGCTCCCGCTTTTATTATATCGGCGTCCAGATGGCCGGGCTCTGCGGCTTTCTTCTGGTGCTGGCGATATCAGGGCTGCTGCGGCGCTCGCCCGCGCCGCAAAAGCCCGTCGGGCGCGGCACGCTGGTCTATCTCTTGTGGATGGGGGTTGGCCCGGCGATCCTCGTCATGGTGGCGTCCCTGTTCACCGGCGCCGGCGAGGCCTGGGGCGCGCCGATGTACAATCTTGCTGGCGTTGTGGCGCTCGCCTTCCTGGGCCATCGCCTCGGCGCCGTCGAGATGCGAAAGTTGGCGATCTGCGCGCTCATCTGCATTGTCGGCATATCCGGTGCCTATGCGGGCATCCGCTGGACGAAATGCAATCTGCGCGGGCGCATGGACCCCGTCTGCTGGCCGGCGCAAAAGATCTCGGATGAGGCAGAGGCCGTCTGGCACGCTGCGACGCCCGATCGGCTCGACATCGTTGGCGGCCATGCCCTTATTGCGCCGTTGGCGGGCCTCAATGCCTATGACAAGCCGTCGATCTTCACCGACCTGAACATGCAGTACGCCCCGTGGATCACCAAGGAGCGGCTGCGCGAGCATGGCATATTGCTGGTCTGGCCTGGGCGCGATGTGCCATCTTATCTGCAGGCGTGGGTGGGCGACATCCCGGTCAAAACCGTTCTTTTCGACTGGTCACTGAAGGCGCCGCCGGTGGCGATCAGCTTCGCCGCCATTCCGCCCGGCGCGCGGCAGTTGCCGGCTGCGATCGACGGCCTCGTCCGGCCGGGCAACTGAAGCAGATCCGCCGGTCCGCTGGACGAAGCAGGTGACAATGCCCATTTATGGAGACCAACTTGCTTTTGAGGAGACGTGATATGGCGACTTCGACCGAACGCGCAGTCCTTGCCGGCGGCTGCTTCTGGGGGATGCAGGATTTGATACGGCGCTATCCCGGCGTCATCTCCACCCGTGTCGGCTACAGCGGCGGCGACGTGGCCAACGCCACCTATCGCAACCATGGCAGCCATGCCGAAGCCATCGAGATCAGTTTCGATCCGGCCATCATAAGCTATCGCACGCTGCTGGAGCGCTTTTTTCAGATCCATGATCCGACGACCCGCAACCGTCAGGGCAACGATGTCGGGATGAGCTATCGCTCGGCGATCTATTACACCAGCGACGAACAGAAGCGTGTCGCCGAAGACACCATCGCCGATGTCGATGCCTCGGGTCTGTGGCCGGGCAAGGTCGTGACCGAAGTCGCGCCGGCCGGTCCATTCTGGGAAGCCGAGCCTGAGCATCAGGACTATCTGGAGAAATACCCCAACGGCTACACCTGCCACTTCGTCAGGCCGGGCTGGAAACTGCCGGTTCGCGAAAAGGCGGTTTCGTAAGGCTCGCCAGGGATGGCCAATGGTTTTCGGTCGCGGTCGATGGTCCGCTGGTCGTCTCCAGCCGCGGCATGGCGATTGCGGCCGCGGTGCAGGGCGTCGGCATTGCCTTCTGGGCGGAAGAGTTGGTGCGTCCGCTGATCGATGCCGGCAAACTGGTCCCGCTACTGGATGAGCGGTGCGCGACTTTTCCCGGCTGGTTCCTCTGCTACCAGAAGCAGCGTCATACGTCGCCGGCCGTGCACGCCTTCTTCGACTTCCTGCGGCATGCGGATGCCGGCCAAACACGGTCAGGCGATTGACGGCGTGTACGAAGGTGATCGCTTCGCGACTGTGGGGAGGCCCGGTCGCGGCAGCGAAGGTTCCCGATAAAGTTCCACTCAGGCGGCACCACGCCTGGCGCAATGCTTTTGGCGCAGCGCGCTGAAAAAAAACGGCTTTCACTTCAGCTCGAATGGTGCTTTAAACCCCGCATCCACAGGGGTGCTCCGTACGGTCGGGGCTGAGACGGGGGCGGCAAGCCCACAGACCCTAGAAGCTGATCTGGGTAATACCAGCGGAGCGAGGCGGGCGATGTTTTCAGGCGCACAGATTTCCCTATATCCCATGGCCGACGATTTCGTCGGCGTCATCCTTGGTGCGCTCGGCGCGCTCGATCCCTACCGTGACAAGCTCAGGATCGAGACTGATGACATCTCGACCTTGCTGGTCGGGCCGCCCGAAGTGCTGTTTCCAGCCATGCGCGATCTCTTCGTGGCGGCGGCACGCAGTGGCAAGCATTGCGTGTTGTCGGCCACCATCTCGCGCGGCTGCCCGGGCGAGCCGGATGATCCGATCTGCCGCTCCGATGCACTTGGTGGGCCTGTCGGGCCAATAGGCCCGCGCAAGGATGCGGCCATCGCGGCGGTGCGCAATGCTGCTGCCACCGGCCAGCCGGCTACGGCGCAGTTCTCGCTCTATGTGATGGGGACCGATGACCACATGGACGAGATCTACGGCTGCATCGACTTTCTCAAGCAGTCCGGCGTCTATGAGCGTTCCAAGCATTTCTGCACGAAATTGCGCGGTGATGCCGGTGCGGTCTTTTCGGCGCTGGACGAGGCTTTCTGCCGCTTCGGACCAGGCGCCGGCCACGTAACCCTCGACGTCACGGTCTCGGCCAACAGCCCGTCGGCTGTCTGAAGCTGCCGCCGCTCCCGCGCGGCCGTCAAAGGTTATCTCCCGTGGCCTCATCATCAGTCGCTTCGCGCCCGATCGCGAGCCTTCTTGCCAAGGCAGTGCCGGCCATGATCTCGGTCGGTTTGCTGCTGCTGGCGTGGGAGCTTTATGCCACCTATTCCGGCATCAAGCCGACGATATTGCCGGCGCCGTCGCGTGTCTTCGAGCAAGCGATGCTCAATCGCGAGGCGCTGGTCGACAACGCCATCCCGACCATCCGCGCCACGCTACTTGGCTTTGCCTGTTCGCTCAGCGCCGCCTTTGCGCTGTCGATGCTGGTCGACTTCTTCCAACCGCTGCGGCGTGCGCTGTTTCCCGTCTTCATCGTCAGCCAGACCTTGCCGCTGGTAGCGATTGCGCCGTTGGTGGTGCTGTGGTTCGGTTTCGGACTGGCGCCCAAGATCATTCTGGTGGCACTGGTCACCTTCTTTCCGATGCTGGTGGCATTGGTCGAGGGCTATGAGGCGACCGAGGCCGAGATCGGGCAAATGCTGCGCGCCATGGGAGCAGGGCGCTGGCGCATCTTCATGCTGGCGCGGCTGCCTTCGGCGCTGCCTTACTTCTTTGCTGGCCTGAGGATCTCCATCACCTATGCGGTGGTCGGCGCCATCTTCGCCGAATATGCCGGGGCCGCGAAGGGGCTGGGCATCTACATGCTCAACGCCAAGAACAATTTCCGCCCCGATTTGGTGCTGGCCGCCGTCGGTGTCAGCGCCGCGCTGACACTTGTCCTGTTCGGGTCGACTGTGCTGCTGCAGCGTCTGGCCATGCCCTGGGAGCGCGCCGGCAAGGAACCCGTAGGCATGGGGTCGCGGCGATGAGCAGGCTCGAGCTGCGGCATGTGCGCAAGGCGTTCGGCGGACTCGACGTGCTCGCCGACATTTCGCTCAGCGTCGGCGTAGGTGAATTCGTCTCGATCCTCGGGCCCTCGGGCGCCGGCAAGTCGACGCTGTTCCAGCTTCTGACCGGCGCCGAGCATGGCGAGGGCGAGATGTTGTTCGACGGCGCGCCGCTCGATGACCACGGCAGGCATTTCGCCTTCATGCCGCAGCGTGATGCGCTGATGCCTTGGCGGCGCATCCTCGACAACACGACGCTCGGGCTCGAAGTGCAAGGCATCAGGCGCAAGGCGGCGCGGGCGCGCGTCGCGCCGCTGTTTGCCGAGTTCGGGCTTGCCGGCTTCGAGCGGCATTTTCCCGCGCAGCTGTCCGGCGGCATGCGCCAGCGCGCGGCGCTTTTGCGCACGGTGGTGCAGGAGCGTGACATGCTGCTGCTCGACGAGCCGTTCGGTGCGCTCGATGCACTGACCCGCACCGCCATGCAGCGCTGGCTCGAACAGATGTGGCGGCACCACCGCTGGACGGCGCTGCTGATCACTCATGATGTACGCGAAGCCGTGTTCCTGTCCGACCGCATCTATGTGCTGTCGGCGCGCCCGGCCCGCATCGTCCGTGAAATCAAGGTGCCGTTGCCGCGCCCGCGCAGCCTTGGCGGCGATGCCGCGCGGCAGGCAAGTGCGCTCGAGGCCGAAATCCTCGACATCATCCTCAACCCCAACCCATCCAAAGGACACGACCATGACTGACTTTACGCGCCGGCAGGCCTTGTTGCTGACCCTTGCCGCAGGCCTTCCGCTTGTTGCCGGATCGGGGCGAGCCCAAGCACAATCGGCTGCACAAAGGGTCACCGTCGCCCTCGACTGGACGGTCAACACCAACCACATCGGACTGTTCGTCGCTCGCGACAAGGGCTTTTATCGCGAGGCCGGGCTCGAGGTCGACATCCTGCCTTACAGCGATACCGGTGCGGGCACGCTGGTCGCAAACCGCGTCGCCGATTTCGGCATCAACGGCACCATCAGCCTGTTCACCCAGAATGCCGCCGGGGCGGACCTGAAGGGCGTCTATGCGGTGGTGCAATCCGAAACCGGTCGCGTGGTCTTCAATGCGGCACGCAACAAGATCAAAAGCCCGAGAAGCCTTGACGGCTTGATCTATGGCGGCTTCGGCAGTGCCTGGGAAAACGCACTGATATCGACCATCATCCGCCATGATGGTGGCAAGGGCCGTTTCGAGACGGTGACGCTCGGCACTTCAGCCTATGAGGCACTGGCCAATGGTTCGGTCGATTTCACGCTCGAAGTCGCGACCTGGGAGGGTGTCGAAGCCGAACTCAAGGGCGTCAAACAGCGCAGTTTCGTCTATGCCGATTACGGCGTGCCTGACGAGCACACGACACTCATCTCTTCGAGCGAAGCCTATCTCCAGGCAAATCCCAAGCCTGCGGCGGACTTCGTTCAGGCGACGCGGCGCGGCTACCAGTTCGCCGTCGACAGTCCCGATGAGGCGGCAGCTCTGCTGATCGCGGCCAACAAGGATGCGCTGACCAATCCAGCGCTGATCCACGCTTCGCTGAAGGCATTGATCGACGGCCATTATCTACGCAGCCAAAGCGGCGTCATCGGGACGATGGATCCGGCCAAGATGGGAGCGATCGGCGACTATCTCTTCGCTTCCGGCATTTTGCGTGATGCCGACGGCAAAGTTCTGGCGCAACGCCCTGATTTCGCAAAGTATTTCAGCAATTCAACTCTGGGGTAGGGAGCCAATCGGCTTCTCCAGCTTCGAGGAAATGGCTAGCCGGTCAAAGAGGTTCACGAGGCGCGACAGATCCACGTTAGACGCACAGATCAGCAGATCCCGGCTCAACGCCAGCGCCGGTGCCAATGTCGGCGGCTCGAGCGGCGGCGTCAATGCGGGTGCAGAAGCAAGTGTCGGGGGGTAGCAACGGCGTTAGCGTAGGACTTGGCGCCACGGTTGGTGGTCAAAATGGGGCGGGTGTCGGCGCGGGTGTCGGTACCGGCACTGGCGTCGGTGCTGGCATCGGCGTCGGCGGAACAAACGCAAGCAATCCTTCCAACACCAGCCTGCCAGGTGTCGTTGCCGACATGTCGGATAGCCAGGTGGCGCGCATGAAGCAGCGTTGCGTCGACGTGCTGAAGCTCAGGCAGCTACGACCGCGACCTGCGCCAGCTGTGTCTGCTGATCTCGCGCCGCTAAGGTAGAAAAATACTACGGGCCCGCTGCCGCAAGGTGGCGGGTCTTTTCCATTTGCCGGCGAATCTTCTTCGGGTGTTTGCTTGGTACAATGGCACGGAACGGTAGGGCCGCTCGAACGTTCAAGTCATCGAAACATCGCATGCGATGTTCAAACCGGCGCGTCAGCGTCCACAGGAGCGGGAACAGCCATGAGTCTAGGAACCATTCTCATCATTATCCTCATCATTGCGCTGCTTGGCGGCTTCAGCGGCCTTGGCGGCGGTCCGTTCTACGGAACCGGCTATTATGGCGGCGGTGGTCTCGGGCTCG
This sequence comes from Mesorhizobium sp. Root102, assembly GCF_001425625.1. Classification (GTDB taxonomy): domain Bacteria; phylum Pseudomonadota; class Alphaproteobacteria; order Rhizobiales; family Rhizobiaceae; genus Mesorhizobium. Next base: position 7,837 of record NZ_LMCP01000024.1, read on the forward strand.
TTCTGCTCATCCTCATCGTGCTGGTTGTGCTTGGGCGGATCTAGCCGCGCTGCTCGCTCGATTGACTGACTCCGGGACGATCGCTATCTCGTCACCGCGTCAGCGCCTGTCACGCACCGGATTGTGATGTGCGCAGGCCTGCTTGTGATCCGTCCTGTTTCGAATTTTTTGTAAGGTGATCTCGGTCCACACCCCCCGTGGAAACAAGAGGAGAGGGTCCCACCCCTTATCCTCCTCCAAGGCCCGCCCGGTTTCACCGTGGCGGGCTTTTGCTTGACGGGCGAGGGAACTGGCTTGCGTCGATACCGTTGAGTTGCGGAAGGCTGCCAATGCCACTGACGCTGCGGACGACACTGTGCGAATTCCGCGATGATCTCCACGTCCCGCGGCGGATCGCGGCCATATCGAGACCATTCAGGAAGGGATGCGCTGACTGACGTGGCGGAAGCAGGCCATCAAGGTCATGCGCCGCATCGACCGCCATGCCTGACCAGAAAAAGGATGGCGATGAAGGTCGAGGCATCGTGCTAGCGGTCTTACGCCGCTCGCGGCACCCGTGATGTGAACGTTGCCCGGGTGACCGACACGCTGGTGCCGTCGGTGTCGCTGACAACGTCCACCTTGGCCTCCAGCTGTTTCACCAATGCTTCCACGATGGCTGTTCCAAGACCGGTAGCTGGTACATCGTTGGCGATCTTGCCGACGCCATTGTCAGAAACCGTGAGTTTCCAGTCGCTGCCCGCGGTCTCGTAGCTCACCTGGATGCGAGCGCCGGCCCTCTCCTTGGGGAAGGCATATTTGATGGCGTTGAGCACGAGTTCGGTAACGATCAGTCCCAGGCTGACAGCCCTTTGCGAATCCATCCTGCCGGCTTCGGCCGTCACGGTCACCGTGATCGGCTGGGTTTCGCCAACCATCGACGAGGCGAGGCTGCTGCACAATTTCGGAAGGTAGGAGCCGACATCGATCTCGTCGACTCCGGCTGAGGTGTGGAGATGGCGTTGCACCTCGGCCACGGACAGAACGCGCTGATGGGCGTCCTTGAGGTGCTGACGCGTCTCTTCCGACGTGACCGAACGTGCCTTCAGCAACAGGATCGAGGCAATGATCTGCAGGCTGTTGGCAACCCGATGCTCCATCTCGCGCAGCAGTACATCTTTCTGCCGAAGCAGGTCCTCGGTGCGGCTGAGCAGTTCCTCCTTCTCCCGCTCGATGATACGACGGGCCGTTATGTCATTGAAGGCGAGAAGGATGGTAATGGCCGAACTGTGGTCGTAAAGCACCTTGCGGGCATTGAGCAGCATGGTGCGACGGCCGATCCGCGGGAAATCGTGTTCGACCTCGAAATCGTCCATGGCGGTCTTCTCGGGAATGATCGTCTCCAGCAGCAGGCGAAGTGCCGGAATATCCCATTGACCGTCGCCGAGCGCGTAAAGCAGCGAGCCCTGGGTCTGCTGCGGGTCGACTTCAAAGGTGTTGTAGAAGGAGCGGCTGGCCGCCAGCACGCGAAACTGCTCGTCGAGGACGAGAAACGGCTCGGTGATCGTATTGACGATCGCCTGCGCCAGCGTCTGCGCGTCTTCGATATTCACGATGGGTTGAAACATGGGCACAAACCAAACGAGGGGCGTTTTGCCCCTCCAACCATCAATACTATACCCTTGCCCAGGTGTTGTCGCGAATTGAATTCGCCAGCTCGGTGATGTGATGTCCAACATCGCCGCTAAAAAAGGCGGGCACTTGGCCCGCCTCCGACCGTTCTATATCGGGCACTCGCTCAAATCCTGCTACGTCAGTTCGCGCCGCCGAGCTGCTTGGTCATCTTGCAGAAATTGTCATGCGACTTGGCAATGGCCTCGTCGCCGCATTCCTTCATCATGCCGGCGCGGTCTTCTTCCTTCATGGCCATCCAGGCGGCCTTGAATTCCGTCTCGGATTTCATGGTCTTCATGCCGGCATCGGTGAAGAAGGGCGACATCTTCGCCGGGTCGTCGAGCGCCGACGTTCCGGTGCTGCCAGCGGCCAAAGCCGAGCCAGTCATCATCGCAAGCGCCATCGCGCCCATCGTGAGCATCTTGAGGTTCATTTGGGAATTCCTCTCTGTCGAGGTCATTGGAATAAACGACCTGCAGACAAACGAGATCGAAAGAAAACAGTTCCTTCAGATGAATTTATATTAAAACGATGTTCTATTTCACCAGCTTTGCCGCCAACCTATCATTCCATATCAGGTACTTCGCCGCTGACGAGAAGCGTCTTCGGCGGGCCGTATTCGCCCAGCGTCGGGTCGGCCTCGCGGCTCCAGGCGATGACGCCGGCATGCTTTGCCGCCAGAGCCCTGGCAGTGCGTATGGCGCGGTCGTCGCTCTGCTGGTCGGCGGGTCCAAAGGCTGGAAACAATTCGCCATCCTCGCCGCGATCGAACGCGACCACGACGATCAGCCTCGGATTTTTCTGGCCACTGGACTCGGAAGGTCAGGATGTTGTGCTGCGCTGGTCGCCGGAGAGTACGGTGTTGATCGCGGCAAACTGATCCTTCCCGGGTCTTGCCAGACGGTTCGCAATCAGGGACAGCATAGACTGGCACGAGCCCGGAGCATGCCGATGAACTTGGAACTGAGTGCGCGAGACCGATCCATGCTCGACGGCGAGCAGGGCTCGTCCGCAGCCGCTGCCATGAAAATCCTGGTCGCGTTTTCCAATGCGGTCGGGGCAGGCAGTCTGCTCGATATTGCCGGCTCCCATATCGATGGCTGTCTCTACCACGGCAAGGCGGGGCTCGATTTCGTCGAACGGCTGGTCGAGGGCGGTGGCCGCGTCCAGGTGCCGACGACGCTGAATGTCGGCTCGTTCGATCTCATCCATCCGGGCATGGTGAAGATGCCAGCTGCGGAAGAGGTGCCGGCGCGGCGGCTGATGAAAGCGCATCTGGAACTCGGCTGTCAGGCGACCTTCACCTGCGCGCCTTACCAGACCCGGTTCCGCCCGGGTTTCGGCGAACAGATCGCCTGGGGTGAATCCAACGCCATCGTCTTTGCCAATTCGGTGATCGGGGCGCGTACCAACCGTTATGGCGATTTCATCGATCTGTGCTGCGCCATGACCGGACGGGCGCCGGCCTGGGGTCTGCATCTGAGCGAGAACCGGCGCGGCCGGATCTTGTTTGAGTTGGATATTCCTGACCGCGAGCCGAGCGACAGCCTTTTCGTCGGTGTCGGGCTGATCATCGGGCAGGCGAGCAGCGACCGCATTCCGGTGATTGCCGGTTTGCCCCGGCCACGCGACGAGGACCAATTGAAGGCGCTGGGCGCGGCGGCGGCAACGACAGGCGCGGTGGCGCTGTTCCATGCGGTCGGCATCACGCCGGAAGCAAGAACGCTCGATGAGGCGTTCCATGGCCATGCGCCTGACGAGACGATCCGCATCGGCCGCGCCGATATCGACCATGCGCTGGCCAGGCTGTCTGGTGTGCCCGACGGTGCGCCACTGGCGGCCGTCTCGCTCGGCACGCCGCACTTTTCGCACGAGGAATGGATGCGCCTGTTGCCGCTGCTGCGCGAGGTCACGCCCGGCAGGCGCATCCCTATCTATGTCAACACGGGCCGTGCGACCTTGACGCGACTGCAGGACGAGGGCGCGCTTGATGGCATGGAGGCGTTCGGCCTGATCCCGGTCACTGATACCTGCACCTATGTCACCTCGATCCTGGAGCGCCTCGACGGCGTGGTGATGACCAATTCCGGCAAATGGGCGCACTACGCGCCGGGCAATATCGGTGTCTCCGTCGCCTTCGCCGAGATGAGGGATTGCATCCGCTCCGCTGCGGCCGGGCATGTCGTGCGGAGCGCCCCATGACGCGACCGGTGGAACGAACCGGCACCTTTCAGTTGGCCGGCGCGGCCGAGGGCCAGGCGCTGGTGTTTTCGCAGCCGCTCAGCTTCTGGGGCGGCATCGATGCCGAGACCGGCGACATAACAGACCATTCGCATCCGGGCCTCGGCCAGAATGTCGCCGGCAGGATCCTGGTCATGCCGAGCGGGCGCGGCTCGTCGTCTTCATCTTCGGTCCTGGCCGAGGCGATCCGCAGGGGCACGGCGCCGGCCGGTATCCTTCTGGAGCGGCCGGACCCGATCCTGGCGGTAGGTGCCATCGTTGCCGAATTTCTCTACGAGATCCGTATGCCGCTGGTTGTGTGCGATATTGCCGGCATAGCTTCCGGCGACGGGATAGCAATCGGCACTGGCGTGGATGGCCGGGCGATCGTTACGATTCAACCCGCCATCAATCCAGCTGTATCGCGCCACCCGTAGGCGACCATCGCGCCTCCGCTGGTCGCGCGGGTGTTCGTTGAGATTGGACGTGGCACGGCGTCCGGCAACCGCGCGTTGGCGGTGGGTGGCACCACAACGGGACGTGCGATCTAGCAAGCGCGCTCGGTCCAGAAACGAAAAGCTGCTGCTCAAATCTCCGGGATGTTCTCCTTGAAGATCACCTGCAGCCTTGGCTGGTGCAATTCATAGGGCAATCCCCGGACCGCATGGGTCAGAGTGTTGAGCGCTTCGCGGGCCTCGACGCGCGGGTTCTGATCGATGACCGCGTCGAGCGTGCCGTCGAGCAGGAGGTCCTTGGTGCCGTCCGTCACCTCATGGCCGAGGAAGACCATGGACTGCGCGCGGCCGCGCTCCTTGAGCGCGCGGGCGATGCCGGTGTTGCCTGCGCCGACATTGTAGATCGCGGCAAGGTCGGGATGCCGCTCCAGCAGGGCAGACGCTTCCGAATAGGCCTTCTCGCGGTCGTCGAGCATTTCACGCATCTCGACGATCTGCAGATTGGGCGATTCCTCCGTCAGGATATGGCGAAACCCCATCTCGCGTTCTTCATGGCCGCGATAGGACAGCGAGCCGGCGAACAGCGCCACCTTGCCCGGACGACCTGATCCCATGAAACGGTTGAGCAGATAGCCGGCCAGCCGCCCGGCGGCGCGGTTGTCGATGCCGATATAGGCGACCCTAGGCACATGCAGGATGTCGGAGGCGATGGTCACCACCTTGATGTCGTTGGCCGACAGCGAGCGTATCGCTTCGCGCACCGTTGGATGGTCGAGCGCAATGACGCCGACGCCTTGCGTCTGGCCGCGCAAGTCCTGCAGCAGTCGGGCGAGGCCGTCCGGATTGAACCCTTCGATGGTGGCGATGTGCACATCGAGGTCGGGCCGTGACTGCGCCTGCGCCTCGATCTGGCGGTGCAGCATCTTGATGAAGGAGTTGGTGCCGGCGGGCAGCGCGAAATCGAGCCGGATGACGTCGCCGGGCAAGGGCCGCGGCGGTGCCCCGTTCGGGCTTTCGGCGATGTAGCCAAGCCGCTGTGCCATTTCGAGCACGATTTCGCGCGTGCGCGCCCGCACGCCGGGGCGGTTGTTGAGCACTCGGTCGACCGTGGCGGCCGAGACACCGGCTTCCCGGGCTATGTCAGTCAAGGTGGACCGCACCGTCTTTCATCTCCTGCATGCGTCAGATCGGGCGGAGACGGCTTCCCTGCCATCGGCGATTCTGATGGGAAATGATGTATCCGCCCTTGGCAGATGTGCAAGCTCCCGGGCTAAATCAAATGATCCGGCAGGGCTATGCAGGGTCGGGGAGAGGCGGTTCCCATCAAATCGAGGCATCGGGGGTGAGGTGTGGACCCTGGATTTGCGCATTTCTCAGCCCATTTGCAATGTTATGAGGTCTTTTGATTATTTATGATGTTGACAGCCTTCCCGTGCTGCCGTCAATATCCCTCATAGGGTCGTGGAGGAAACGTGGCCCTGAGGGAGGAGTTTCAATGTCCAATTTGATCCGCATCTCGCGGCGCCGCTTGCTGGCGTCCGGAGGAAAGGCGGCCGTGATCATGGCCGCCGCTGGCATTGCGCCGAAATTCATTCGTCCCAGCCGCGCCTATGCGGCCGACGCGCTGGCGCCAGGCATGATCGGCGGCCCGACGGGCTTCGATGGGGCCGAGCGCTACCAGTATGGCGCCGACACGCCGGAAGGCCGCGCCATCGAGGCGGCCAAGGCGCTGAAGGGCGCCGGCAAGGCGCCGGCCAAGATCGTGCTCGGCCTGTCCGATGGCTCGATCGGCCAGCTCACACAGCCGTTTCCGGCCGGCGCGCCGTCGATCAAGGACCTGTGGGAAAAGGAGACCGGCATCCCGATCGAAATCGTCGGTCTGCCGAACGGCCAGGAATTCACCAAGACGATGCAGGACATCTCCACCAAGGGTGGGGCCTACGACATCTATTCGACCGAATGGAACCGCCTCGGCGACCTCGCCGAAACCGGCGGCATCGCCAAGCTCGATGACTTCGTCGCGCAGCACAAGCCCGAATGGGACGATCCCACGACAGGCTATGTCAACGGCGCCAAGGGCGTGTCGCTGCTCAACAAATACCGCGGCTCGAACTATGGCGTGTCGCTGGACGGCGACTTCCAGACCTGGGTCTACCGCACCGATCTGTTCGGCGACGAAGCCGAGAAGAAGGCCTTCAAGGACAAATACGGCTACGATCTGGCACCGCCGAAGACCTGGAAGCAGCATGGCGACATCGCCGCCTTCTTCCAGCGCCCGGACAAGGGCCTGTTCGGATCGACCGACCTGCGCAACCAGGGCTGGGGCTATACCAACTGGTATCAGGGCTATGTCTCGATGGCCTCGCCCAACCAGTTCCTGTTTGGCGATGACGGCAAGCCGATGATCAATTCCGAGCAAGGCATTGCCGCGACCAACGAATATGTCGCGTCGCTCGCGCATCATTCGCCGGATGCGATCTCCTGGGGCTGGCCGGAACAGTACGGCAATTTCGCCAAGGGCGGGGCGGCGATGACGTGCGCCTTCTCCAACCTGCCGAAATTCCTCGACAATGCCGGCAACAAGGACTCGGCTGTCACCGGCAAGATCGGCTCGATGCTGCCACCCGGCCGGGAGATCGACGGCAAGCTGATCAGCCGTTCCGTGCTGTGGTTCTCGCTGACCGGCATGGTTTCCGCGCAGTCGAAAAACCAGGAGGTCGCCTATCTCCTGCTGCAATGGCTGGGCTCCGCCCGAATCTACGCATGGATGAGCGCCAACCCCGGCGGTTACCTGGATCCGTTCCGGCTTTCGGATTTCTCCGACCCGCTGGTCCGCCAGACCTATCATGCCTACCACATGGACGTTGTGCGCGAGACGGTCGCCCGCACCGTGCCGACCATCAACTATCCCGGCGCAACCGCCTTCCACAATGCGCTCGACGAGAACCTCATGGCGGCGCTGACCAAGGCCAAGACGTCAGAGCAGGCGATGGCCGATACCGAGGCCGAGTGGAAGAAGATCGCCCGGCGCACCGGCGAGGACAAGTTGCTCGAAGCCATCAAGACCAACAAGGAGGCCTGGCCGACAGTTCTCGATCCGATCGTCTGATCCATCTCCCTGGATCACATCGAAGGAGGGGAGGAGCCTGCTTCTCCCCTCCGCCCACAACGCCACCAGCAAAGCCGCCAGATGAAGCGTTCCATTCCTTTCGAGATCTTCCGCTACGCCGCGATCTTCGCGGCCATGGCGGTGACGCTGGTGCCGATCCTGTGGATGGTGTCGATGGCGTTCAAGCCGATCGCCGAATGGTCGGCGACCGGCGCCGACCTGACATGGTGGCCGAAGAACCCGACGCTCAGCAATTTCCGTTTCGTGTTCGGAGAGTCGACCAACAATCTGATTGTCGCGCTCGACCGCACGGCGCTGAAACCGATCCTCTCATCGCTGCTGTCGGCGGTTTTCGGCACGGTGATCGCCATGTCGGCGGGCACTGCCGCGGCTTACGGATTGTCGCGTTTCAGCTCCGGCCAGAACCTGCCGCTGGCGCTGATTCAGTTGCGGCTGTTTCCGCCGATGGCGGTGATGATCCCGGTGATGATCATGTGGGCTTTCCTGAATTTCACCGACAGCTGGTGGGGACTGGCGCTGATCTACGGCATCGTCACCTTGCCGTTCGCCTTCTGGCTGATGAAGACCTTCTTCGACGACATGCCGCGCGAGATCGAGGAGGCGGCACTTGTCGAAGGCTGCTCGCGGCTGCGCGTCTTCACCCGTATCACGCTGCCGATGATGCGCGCGCCGCTGGCCAGTGCCGCACTCTTCGTTTTCATCCTCAACTGGTCGGACTATCTGATCGCGCTGCTTCTCACGACGCGCGAATGGGTGACGATCCCAGTCTACATGGCCTCGCTGTCCTCCTCGATGACCGGGCAGCTCTATGGCGCCAAGGCGGCGCTTGGCCTCATCGCGGCGGTGCCGCCGGTCATCATGGGCATCGCCATCCAGCGCCATCTGGTGCGCGGACTGACTTTCGGAGCGCTCAAGCAATGAGCGCAGTGACTGCCATGATTTCAGAGGACGAGATGAAAGCCGTCGGAGCAAGGCCGGTTCCCCGCGACGAGGGCGCAAGGCTGGGTTTCCGGCTGACGCTGCCGGCGCAGATCCTGGTGCTGTTCATCTCGGCCTTCCCGCTGTTGATGCAGCTCTACATCAGCGTCACCGACTGGTCGCCGTTGTCGGGCCTCGGCTGGTGGAATGCCTGGTCGATGTGGAACAACCTAGCCAACTACACCGATCTCGCCGCCGATCCGCGCTTCTGGAGCGCGCTGAAGCGCACGGCCATCGTCATGATCGTCTGCGTGCCGGCGGAATTCCTGCTCGGGCTGGCGCTGGCGACGCTGTTTGCCGACGATTTTCCGGGCAAGCGCATCTTCTACTCGATCCTGCTGATGCCGATGATGGTGGTGCCGGCGGTGGCCGGCTACATGTTCTTCATGCTGTTCCAGTCGGGCGGCCCGGTGAACGACATCTTGTCGGCGCTCACCGGCTCTCCCGTCACCATCGCATGGCTGTCGGACCCGACGCTGGCACTGATCGCCGTGATGGTCGCCGACATCTGGCAGTGGACGCCGCTGATGTTCCTCATCCTGCTTGCCGGCCTGGTCGGCGTGCCGGAGGATCAGATCAAGGCAGCGACGCTGCTCGGCGCCAATCCGTGGCAGCGCTTCGTCACCATCGTGCTGCCGAAGATGAAGACGATCATCATCATCGCGCTGGCGATCAGGGTGATCGAGAACTTCAAGATCTTCGACACGCTCTACATCATGACCGGCGGCGGTCCCGGCGTCGCCACCGAGACCATCTCCGTCTACATCTACAAGCTCACCACGCAGGACCTGATCTGGGGCTATGTGGCGGCGATCGCGCTGGCCATATTGATCGTGCTGTCGATCGTTGCGGTGTTCGCCATGAAGCGCATGGCGCGGGCACGCGAGGTCCCGGCATGAGTGCCATTCACCTGCAGAACCTGGTCAAGAAGTTCGGTGACTTCACCGCGCTGAAGACCATGGACCTGGCAATTGCCGACGGCGAGTTCATGGCGCTGCTCGGGCCGTCTGGCTGCGGCAAGTCGACGACGATGAACATGATCGCCGGCATGGAGGAGCCGACCAGCGGCAAGATCCTGTTTGGCGAGCGCGACATGGCCGGGGTACCGATGGGGCGGCGCGGCGTCGGCTTCGTGTTCCAGAACTACGCCATCTTCACCCATATGACGGTGCGCCAGAACCTCGCTTACGGGCCGAGGATGCGGGGTACCGCGAAAGCCGAGATCGACCGTCGCGTCGGCGCCATCGCCGAGATGCTGCAGCTGACACCGCTGCTCGACCGCAAGGCCGACCGGCTCTCGGTCAACATCTTGCAGCGGGTAGCGATCGGCCGTTCGGCGATCATGGAGCCGGCGATCTTCCTGCTCGACGAGCCGCTCTCCAATGTCGACGCCGCCTTCCGGGCCGTCATGCGCACCGAACTGAAGCAGTTGCAGCGCCAGTTTCGCCAGACCATGGTCTATGTCACCCACGACCAGCTCGAGGCGATGACCATGGCCGACCGCATCGCGGTCATGGACCATGGCGTGCTGCAGCAGGTCGGCACGCCGCTCGAGGTCTACAACGACCCGGCCAATGTCTTCGTCGCCCGCTTCATCGGCGCGCCGGGCATGAACCTGCTCAAGGGCAGGCCGGCGGAGAGCGATCGTGGGCTCGTCGTCGATCTCGGACCATTGGGCATTACGCCGCCGCTGCCGGGCGAACTCGCGGCCGCTTTGCGTGGGGCGCGCGGGGAGGTGCTTTACGGATTTCGGCCCGAACAAGCGACGCTGGTGCAAGATGGGCAGGGCCTCGCCATGCAGGTCACCTTCGTCGAACGGATCGGCGCGCGCACCATCGTTCATCTCGGGCAGGGCGAGACTGCCGTGAAAACGGTGTTCGACAATGATGTCGGACTGGCGATCGGCGACACCGCTGTTGTTGCGCCTGCCGCGTCGTCGGTGCGTGTCTTCGACGCCGCTAGCGGCCTTGCGATGAGGGCGGGTTGAGATGGCCGATATCGTCTTCCGCAATGTGACCAAGCGCTACGGCAAGACACTCGCCGTCGACGACGCCTCGTTTGCGGTCAACGACAATGAGTTCTTCTGCTTCTTCGGGCCACCACTGTCGGGCAAGTCAACGATCCTGCGCCTGGTGCTGGGGTTGGAGACACCGGATGCCGGAGAGATCCTGATCGGCGGCAGGCCGGTCAACACCATGTCGCCGGCTGAGCGCAACGTGGCGATGGTGTTCCAGAACCTGGCACTGTTTCCGCATATGAGCGCGCTCGACAATGTCCGCTTCCCCCTGGTCGAACGCCGGGTCGCCGAGGTCGAGATCAAAAGGCGGGTCGCCGACGTCGCGGCGAAGCTGCATATCGGCCACATCCTGCACAAGCCGCCGGGACAGCTTTCGGGCGGCGAGCGGCAGCGTGTGGCGATTGCGCGTGCGCTGGTGCGCGATCCCAACGCCTATCTCATGGACGATCCGATCTCGGCGCTTGACGCCAGGCTGCGCGAAGAAACGCGCGTCGAGCTGAAGCGTATCCAGCGCGAGCTCGGCAAGACGCTGATCTATGTCACGCATGATCAGGAAGAGGCGATGTCGGTAGCCGATCGCATCGCCATCCTGGAGGATGGCAGGATCAGGCAGATCGGTGCGCCGGCCGAGATTTATGACCGTCCGGCCAGCACCTATGTGGCGCGGCTGCTCGGCTCGCCGATGATGAACATCCTGAAATCGGCGCGTGGTGAGGCCGGCGTCGAAGCGGCCGATGGCACGATCCGCATTGCCGACAAGGCGGCTCCCACTGATGCCGTCGAGATCGGGCTCAGGCCGGAAGACATCAAGGTCAGACCGTGGCTCATCGAAGCGGACGGGGGCTCAGGCCGCCCGGCGCGGGTGTTCGAGGTCGAGCCGCTTGGCGGCTACACCGTGGTGACGCTCGCTGCCGGCCAGGCGCGGCTGAAGGCATTGCTGCGCGGCCAGCCCGACATCCGGCCCGACGCCATGGTGGCGATATCCTGCGAGCCGGCTCGCGTGCATTATTTCGGGCAGAGCGGGGGAGCGCTGGCACGATGACAGCGACCGCAAGAAAAGAGCTTCGGGAGGATCAGATGGCACACAAGGGCTTCGAGCCGGACGTGAAGGTCCGCACGAAGGAACACAGGATCGGCTGCGTCGGCGCCGGCATGATCATGGCGGAGTGCCATCTCGCCGCCTACAAGGAAGCTGGCTTCCCGGTGGTGGCGATTGCTTCGCGCACGAGGGCCAGCGCCGAGAAGGTAGCGACGCGCTGGGCCATCCCGACCGTCCACGACACGCCCGAAAAGCTGATCGAGGATACGAATGTCGAGATCATCGATCTTGCTTTCCCGCCAGACCAGCAGCCGGCGCTGATCCGCCATGCGCTGAAGCAGAAGCACATCAAGGCGATCCTGGCGCAGAAGCCATTGGCATTGTCGGTCGAGGAAGCGGTCAAGCTGCGCGACGAGGCGGCAAAAGCCGGCAAGATCCTCTCGGTCAACCAGAACATGCGCTACGACCAGTCGATGCGCGTGCTGAAGCAGATCATCGACAGCGGCGCGCTGGGCGACATCGTCTTCGCGCAGATCGACATGCACGCCATCCCACATTGGCAGAGCTTCCTTGAAGACTACGACCGGCTGACGCTCGCCAATATGAGCGTGCACCATCTCGATGTGCTGCGCTTCCTGTTCGGCGATCCCGACGAGATCACCACGCTGACGCGCAAGGATCCGCGCACGAAATTCGACCACTCGGACGGCATCACGGTGTCGACGCTGCGCTTCCCGTCCGGCGTGCTCGCCGTGTCGCTGGAGGATGTCTGGTCCGGCCCGCGCCAGGATGGCTACAAGGACGACCAGCACATCAACTGGCGCGTCGACGGCACCAAGGGTGTCGCCAAGGGCACCATCGGCTGGCCGACGGGCGCTGCCTCGACGTTGACCTACGCCTCGACCGAGACGACCGGCGGCGAGTGGGTCAGTCCAAGCTGGGACACGATGTGGTTCCCGCATGCCTTTATCGGCGTGATGGAGCAGCTCCAGCACGCGGTGAAGACCGGCACGCCGCCGGCGCTGTCGGTCGCCGACAACGTCAAGACCATGGCGCTGGTCGAGGCGGGCTACCGCTCGATCGACGAGGGCCGCACGGTCAAGCTTTCCGAAATCTCGACAACTTCAATCAACTGAATCGCTTACAGGGAGGAATTCACACCATGATGCAGGCAGGTATTTTCACGGGCTATTTCCCGTACGGTCTCGAAGAGACGGCGAAGAAGATCCGCGGGCTCGGTTTCAACACGGTGCAGCTCGACCTGCATTTCAAGGATGTCGACCTGTCGGCCGGGCAGATCACCAAGGACAAGGCCAAGAAGGTGCGCGACGTCTTCCGCGACCACAATCTGCCGGTCTGCTGCGTGTCGGGCTATACCAACATCATCCATCCCGACAAGGCCGAGCGCGACAAGCGCGTCGGCTACCTCAAGGAGATCATCCGCAACGCCCGCCATTTCGGCTCACCCTACGTGATCTCGGAAACCGGCACCTACAACACCGAATCCGACTGGGTGCATCACCCCAAGAACAAGACCGAGGAAGGGTTCGAGGAATGCCGCAAGGTGATCGCCGACCTCGCCCAGACAGCCTATGACCACGGCGCGGTCTTCCTGCTCGAAACCTATGTCAACAACGTCGTCGGTTCGGTCGAGGAGACGGTGAAGATGTTCGCGCAGATCGACCATCCCGGCCTCGGCCTCTTGATGGATCCGACCAATTATTTCGAGACGCACAACATCGACAAGATGGACCAGATCCTGAATCAGGTGTTCGACACGCTGACCGACAAGATCAAGATCGCTCACGCCAAGGACGTCAAGCGTTCGGGCGGCGACAAGTCCGAGAAGCACGCCGATATTGGCGACGAGGACGCGCTGGAGAGCCATACGTTCCGTGGCGTCGGTGAGATCGAGCTGCCGGCACCGGGCCTCGGTTCGCTGAATTACGACCTCTATCTTCAGCGGCTGGCGCAGAAGCATCCGAACATCCCGGTCATCATCGAGCATCTCTCGGAAGACGACGTGCCGCGCGCCAAGAAGTTCCTCGACGGGAAGTTCCGCGCCAACGGTCTGTGACCGCCTCTCGCGCCGCTGGTTGAAGGGACGACAGTGCAGTGAACGAAGCGGCCGTCACATGGTAGAGCTTTACGGCAAGACGCTTTCGCGCCGGCAGGTATCGGAACGTTCAGGCATGCTGTCGCAATTCGCCGGCGTGCGGCTGATGACGCTTGGCGACGGGGTGGAACGCGGCATCCGTATGCTGGAGTTCCGTACCGGCTCGGGCCTGCGTTTCACCGCGCTGGTCGACCGGGCGCTTGATATCGCCGATTGCGACTTCAAGGGCCAGGCGATCGGCTGGCATTCGCCGAGCGGCTTTCGTCATCCCGGCCTGCACGATTATGAGGGGGAAGGCGGGCTTGCCTGGGCGCGCTCGTTTTCAGGCCTGCTTGTGACCTGCGGCCTCGACCACATATTGGGTCGGGAAGAGGTGCCCGCCGAGAGCTACAACTATCCGGGCAGGAAGACCGTGATCCATTCGCTGCACGGCCGCGTCGGCACCATTCCGGCACGGCTGACCAGTTATGGCGAGGCCTGGGATGGCGACCGCTGCGTGCTGTGGGCCGAGGGCATCGTCCAACAATCGGCGGTGTTCGGTGAGGATCTCCATCTGGTGCGGCGCATCGAGGCCGATGTCGGTGGCAACGAGATTCGGCTGTCGGACCGCGTCGTCAATCACGGCTTCAACCGCACGCCGCATATGTATTTCTACCACGTCAATGTCAGCCATCCCTTGCTTGACGAAGGTTCGCGCTATCTGGCGCCGATCCGCGACGTCGTCTGGGCCGGTCATGACGGCGAGCGCTATCAGGCGCAGGAGGTCGGCTACCGCACGATGCCAGCGCCGCGACTGGGTTTCAGCGAGCAGGTCTGGCAGCATGAGATGGCGGCGGACGCCAATGGCGAGGTGCCTGTGGCGGTGGTCAACGATCAACTCGGGCTTGGCTTCGAAGTGGTGACGCGCAAGGACCAGCTGCCTTGCGCCTATCAATGGCAGAATTTCCAGGCGGGGCAGTACGCGTTGGGCATCGAACCCTCGACGCACCATGTGCTCGGCAATCTCGCGGCGCGTGAACGTGGCGAGATGATATGGCTGGAGCATGGCGGCAGCCGTTCTTACGACGCGGTGTTCAGGGTGCTCGACGGCGCCGGCGCGATCGCCGCGGCTGAAGCGAGGATCGCTTCGATCGCCAGGCAACCGCAACAGGATTATCCTGCGCCGTCGGGAAATTTTCCGAGATTGGCGGACAGGGCATGATGCGAAACGAATGCTCCGGCTGGCGGGCCGGATATCGGAGGTCGATGTGATGGCAAAAAAGCGCGACTACAGCCTGGTCGGAGAAAGCACACGCATCGCCATCGAGACGGGACTGGCCTCGGCCGAATGGTATCACACCGACGTCGCGCGCAAGGCGATGAAGGAGCTGATGCAACGCTCCGACGGGCCGGCGATCCGCGACACGATCATCTGGATCGTTGCCATACTGGGCTCGGCCGCCGGCATCATCTGGTTCTGGGGTACGTGGTGGGTGGTGCCGTTCCTGCTTGTCTATGGCGTGCTCTACGGCTCCTCCAGCGACTCGCGCTGGCATGAATGCGGCCACGGCACCGCTTTCCGTACGCGCTGGATGAATGATGTCGTCTACCAGATCGCCAGCTTCATGCTGATGCGCAATCCGGTGACCTGGCGCTGGAGCCATGCACGCCATCACACCGATACGATCATCGTGGGCCGTGATGCCGAGATCGCGGTGATGCGTCCGCCGGACCTGCTGCGCGCCGCACTCGCCTTCACCGGCATTCTCGATTTCCGCTATTCGCTGCCGACGCTGGTGCGCAATGCGTTCGGCGGCATCTCGCCCGACGAAAGGAGTTTCATCCCCGAGATGGAGCTGCGCAAGGTGGTCACCGCCGCGCGCTGGCATATCGCCATCTATGTCGCGGCGATGGCGCTGGCGCTGTACCTGTGGTCGTTGCTGCCGCTGGTCCTGATTGGCCTGCCGCGCCTCTATGGCAGCTGGCACATGGTACTGACCGGCCTGCTGCAGCATATCGGCCTCGCCGACAACGTCACTGACCACCGGCTGAACACGCGCACCGTATACATGAACCCGATCAGCCGCTTCATCTACTGGAACATGAACTATCATGTCGAACATCACATGTTCCCGATGGTGCCCTATCACGCGCTGCCGAGGCTGCACGAACTGATCAAGCACGATCTGCCGGAGCCGAATCCATCGATGTGGCATGCCTATCGCGAGGTCTGGCCGGTGCTGATCAAGCAGTTCCAGTACGAGGACTATTTCCTCAAGCGCGAGCTGCCGCCGACGGCGCGGCCGTACCGGGAGGAATTCCACGCGCTGGCCGTGCCGGCGGCGGAATAGAGTTGCAGGAGAAACAGATGGCCGACTGGGTTGAAGCGTGTGGCGTCGATGATGTCGAGGAAGAGGATGTCATCCGCTTCGATCACGGCGGACGCACCTTCGCCATCTATCGCAGCCCGGATGACGAATATTTCGCCACCGACGGCTACTGCACGCATGAGAAGGCGCATCTGGCCGATGGGCTGGTGATGGACGACATCATCGAATGCCCCAAGCACAATGGCCGCTTCAACTATAAGACTGGTGCCGCCAAAGGTGCGCCGGTATGCGTCAATCTCGCGACCTATCCGGTGAAGGTCGAGGCCGGCAAAGTGATGGTCCAGATCGGCTGACCTGCCGCAGCATGTAACAGAGGGAACCCATTCGATGAGCCGAAAAAGACCGACCGTCGCGGATTTGCGCGCCATGAAGGGCAAGCGCCAGCTGACCATGCTGCGCGTGCTGACGATGGACGAAGCCGAGGCTGCCGAGCGGGCAGGGGTCGACATCGTCTCGGTGCCGCCCGAACTGGTGCTCAACCCTGAGTACCGCGACGCAGCACCCAGCCTGTTCACCATGCCGGGAGACAATTTCTTCGAGATCGGCACGGCGGACGATTTCGTACGCTGGGCCTTCCGGCTCTACAAGGCCGGTGCCGACGCGGTCTATTGCAGCGCTGGCTACGCCACGATCAAGCGGATGGCGGACGATGCCATACCGGTGATTGGCCATGTCGGCCTCATTCCTTCCCGCGCGACCTGGACCGGCGGCTTCAAGGCTGTCGGCAAGACCGCCGATACCGCCATGGAGGTCTTCGCGGCGGTAAAGCAGCTGGAGGCGGCCGGCGCCATCGGCGCCGAAATCGAGGTCGTGCCGGTCGAGGTGGCCAAGGCGATCTCGGAACGGACATCGCTGATCATGCTGTCGATGGGGGCGGGCACCGGCTGCGACGCGCAGTATCTGTTCGCCGACGACATCCTCGGCCAGAACCGTGGCCACATGCCCCGCCACTCCAAGGTCTATCGCAATTTCGCCGCCGAATTTGATCGTTTGCAGGCCGAGCGCATCGCTGCGTTCTCCGAATATGTCGCCGATGTGAACAGCGGCGCATATCCCGAGGACAAGCATGTGGTGCATATGGACCCGGCTGAGCTCAGCCTGTTCATGAAGAGGGTCGACGGGGCGTGAAATCTCAAGACAATGATGCGACGGGCGAGGCTCCGGTTCATATTCTTACCCTTTCCTGCGAGGACCGGCCGGGGGTCGTCGCCGCCGTCACGGCGGAGCTTGCCGCGAACGGCGCCAACATCGCCGAGAGCAGCCAGTTCTGGGACCGGCAGACCAATCGCTTTTTCATGCGGATCGCCTTCATCAGCCCGCCGGGCTCGACCAAGGAAAGTCTGGAACGGGCGCTGAAATCAAGCGTCGATCGCTTCGGCATGAAGACCGCGCTGGTCGATCAGGGGCGCCGCCCGAAGATCATCGTCATGGTCTCCAAGTTCGACCACGCGCTTCTCCATCTGCTCTACCAGATCAGGGTCGGCTGGCTGAACGCGGAGGTTGCCGCCATCGTCTCCAATCACGAGGATGCCCGCCGCTTCGCCGAGATGGAAGGCATCCCCTACCACCATTGGCCGACCACCAGGGAAAACAAGGTCGAACAGGAACAGAGGCTGCTGGACCTGGTGCATCGGACGGGGGCGGAACTGGTCATCCTGGCGCGCTACATGCAGGTCTTTTCGAAAGGCCTGTCGGACCGGTTGTTTGGACGGGCAATCAACATCCACCATTCCTTCCTGCCGAGCTTCAAGGGCGCCAAGCCGTACCACCAGGCTTTCGACCGCGGCGTCAAGCTGATCGGCGCGACGGCGCATTACGTCACCTCCGACCTCGACGAGGGCCCGATCATCGATCAGGAGACCGAACGCGTTACTCATGCGATGAGCGCCGAGGATTTCGTCGCTGTCGGGCGCGACATCGAAAGCCGGGTGCTGGCGCGCGCCGTCAAGTTGCATCTCGAAGCCCGCGTCATGCTCAACGGCCACAAGACCGTCGTCTTCTGAGAAGCCGCGTCAGGCCGGCCAGCTTCCGCCGGCAAGCGCGGCGTAAAGCGCCTCGGCGTCGATGCCGAGCGGCCGGTCCTCCTTCAGCGTCGGGACCAGCGCGCGTATTGCCGTGTGTATTGCGGCGGTGCGTGGCGCCGGCGTGAAACCGTCGTGCAGATCGACCGCCTGCGCGGCTGCCATCAATTCAAAGGCGATCAGGCGGCGCCACAGCGCGATCATCCCGGCGCATTTCGCGACCGCGAGAGGTGTCTGCGTGGCGTGATCCTCGACGCCTTCCGACACGGCCAGGAAGTCGAGCATGACCGGATTGGCCTTGTGGCGGATGGCGGCAAGGATCCCAGTTACCGTCTTCTGCAAGGGCACGAAGCCGGCCGAGGCGCCGCCAACCGGCGACAGGTATTTCGGCAGGCCATTGCGGCCCGAACCGGTGAGCTGGATGAAGCGGGCGGCGCTCGCCGCCGCACATTGGGCAATTGCCAAGCCGAGCGTCTCGAAGGCGAGCGACAGTGCGGCGGTGTGGAAATTGCCGGTCGACAGAACCAGTTCATCATCACCCAGCACCAGCGGATTGTCGGCGGCGGCGTTCAACTCGATCTCGACGGCACGTCTCGCCTGGCCGATTGCCTCGATCAGCGCGCCATGGATCGACGGCATACAGCGGATCGACAGCGGATCCTGCAAGGTGGTCGGCGCTGGCGCCTCGTCTCGGGCAAGCAGATCGTGCAGCGCCTTGGCTGCTTCCTGCTGGCCAGCCGCCGGACGCGCCATATGCAGGCGCGGGTCGAGGACGGTGCGGTTGGCACCGACGCTTTCCATGGTCAGAGCGCCGGCCTGCTGTTGCTGGGCAAGGGCGGACAGCGCCTCCGTCACCGCAAGTGCGCCGCTGCCGGCGGACACCGCCGATGCGTTGATCAGCGATAGCCCGTCCTTGGGCGCCAGGCTGATGGGGGCGAGGCGAGCCATCATCAGCGCCTTGGCCGCCGGCATGCGACGGCCCTGATAGTCTGCTTCGCCTTCGCCGGAGAGCATGCGGGCAAGTGCTGTCATCAGCACCAGATCGCCGGCGCCGATCGAGCCGAGCGACGGCATCACCGGATGGACGCCGGCATTGAGCGTATCGACCAAAGCGACGAAGACGGAGGGTGAAAGGCCGGACCCGCCAACCGACAGCATCGCCGCACGCGCGACCATGGTTGCGCGAACGGCCTCGACCGGCAACGCTTCGCCGACCGCGCCGCTGCGCCCTTCCAGCAACTGGCGCTGGAAGGTGCTGGCGTCGCCCTCTACAGCGGTACCGAGATTGGCGCCGAGCCCGGTGTTGAGGCCGTAGATCTGCTGGCCGGACGCGGCAGCCTGGTCGAGCACTTTTCGCGCCTTCTCGAGCCTGCCGATGACATCGGGTCCTATTTCCACCTTGCGACCATCGCGGGCGACCGCAGCGACATCGCTAACGGCGACGCCGGCTCCGGTGAGGACGAGCGCGGTCATGCGAAGCGCAGCCTCTGGCCGATGCCTTGCGCCTGCGCCTTGGCCAGCATCGCCTTGCCGAGTGCAATGTCGGACAGCGACAGGCCGCGGTGCCAGAACAGGATCGTTTCGTCGTCGCTTTCACGCCCGGCCTTGAGACCGGCGGCAACCTGGCCGAGCTCGGCATGCAGCGTCTTTTCGCTCAGCCGCCCGGTCTCCACATGGGCGCGCAGCGAGCCGAACTTGCCGCCCTTGCACTGGCCCCAATCGTCGACGACTATCTTCTGCATGATGTCGGTCAGCGACAGTTCCACCGCGCTCATCGTGCCATAGGGCACGACCAGCGCGCCCGGCTTGATCCATTCCGTCTTCAGTAATGGCTGCGGCTCCGGCAGCCGCGAGGCCTCGACGACGATGTCGGCGCCGTCGATGCAGCTTTTCCAGTCGGCCACCGCCGTCACTGTCTTGCCGAGATCGGCGGAGAGTTTGGCGGCAAAACTGTCGCGGCTTTCCGGCCGGCGCGAATGGACGCGGATCTCGTCGAAGTCGAAGAGATGGTCGAGCAGGCGCACATTCCAGTAGGCGGTGCCGCGCGCGCCGATGTGGGCCAGCACCCTTGAATTCTTGCGCGCCAGATGCTTGGCGCCGATGGCGGTGACGGCGCCGGTGCGCATGTCGGTGATGACGGTGGCGTCGAGGATGGCGCGCGGTGTGCCCGTGCGTGGATCGAACAGATTGAGGATGCCGAATTCGGAAGGCAGGCCATGCAGGTAGTTGTCGACATAGTCGCCGACGATCTTGACGCCGGCTGTGTCGAGCGGCGCGACGTAGCCGCGCAAGACATTGAAATGACCGTGGAAGGACGGGTCCGGCTCGAGATGGACGCGCGGCTCGATCACCGTCTCGCCCCTGCCTTGCGCCACCAGGCCAGCCTCGACGGCGGCAATGATTTCAGCATCGGTCATGGCAAGGGCATCGATGTCGAGGGCATTGAGGTAGTCGATATAGATGGGCTTCATTTGACGCCTACACTTTCCTCGGACACCCCGTTCATCCCATAGCAGGCCGCCGCGCGACACGAAAGTTTGTTGCGCTATCTCTGGACGCGGCCGGCCAAATGCGGTTCAAACCGGTTCCGTCATGACTGCCATTCCCAACACCGAAGCCTTACCCGAAACGGCCAGCAATGCGCGGCGCGTGGCGCTGATCGTCGCCATCGCCTTCTTCATGCAGTTGTTGGATTCGACGATCATCTCGACCTCGCTGCCGCAGATGGGGGAGTCCTTCGGCGTGTCGGCGGTGGCAATGAGCATCGGCATCACCGTCTACATGCTGACCATGGCGGTACTCGTGCCACTGTCGGGCTGGCTTGCCGACCGGTTCGGCGCGCGCAACATCTTCCTGCTGGCGATCGTCCTGTTCACGCTGGCGTCGCTCGCCTGCGGCTTCTCGCAAAACCTGACCCAGTTCGTCGCCGCACGTGTCGTGCAGGGGCTCGGCAGCGCGCTGATGACGCCGGTCGGGCGCATCCTCGTCTTGCGCAACGCGTCGAAGTCGGAGCTGCTGAACGCTACGGCCCTGATCACCTGGCCGGCGCTGTTCGCGCCAGTGGTCGGACCTGTGCTTGGCGGTTTCATCACCACCTATCTGTCTTGGCACTGGAATTTCTTCATCAACATCCCGCTCGGCGTGATCGGTCTGGCGCTGGTCGCCCGCTTCATTCCGGGCGACCGCGAGGCCGATCCCAAGCCGCTGGACTGGCCGGGCTTCGTGCTGACATCGGCTGGGCTCGCTCTGCTGCTCTACGGCCTCGAGCGCATCGCGCATCCCGAGGAGGCCGTGCTGCCGACGGTGTTGCTGATCGCGGCCGGCATCGTCATCGGCTGGCTGGCGGTGCGGCATCTGCGGCGCGCGCGGCATCCGCTGCTCGATCTCTCCTCGTTCAAGGTGCTGACCTTCGCCATATCGACACTTGCCGCCGGCACCATTTTCCGGGTGGCGATCAACGCCACGCCATTCCTGTTGCCGCTGCTGTTCCAGGTCGGCTTTGGTCTGAGCCCCGTCGACGCCGGCATGATGATCCTTGCCTATTTCCTCGGCAATCTCGGCATGAAGACGGTGACTACGCCGACGCTGCGCCGCTTCGGCTTCCGGTCGGTGCTGGTCGTCAACGGCCTGATCGCCTCGGCGGCGATCATGGCCTGCGCGGCGATCTCGCCACAGACGCCACAAGCGCTGGTGGTGGCGCTGATGCTGATCGCCGGCCTGTCGCGCTCGATGCAGTTCACGGCACTCAACACACTGGCCTTCGCCGATATCGATGCGGCGCGGCGCAGTTCGGCGGCGACGCTGTCCTCCATGCTGCAGCAGGTGGCGATGCTGTTCGGCGTGGCGGTGGCGGCGGCGATCCTCAATCTGTCGCAGATCGCCAGGGACCGGCCCGCTCTCGACCTCGTCGATTTTCGAGTAGCCTTCCTGGTGTTCGGCGCCATCGGGCTGGTGGCGGCGTTGCGTTTTCTCGGGCTGCCGCCGGGTGCGGGCGCCGAAGTTTCCGGCCACGCGCCGGGGAATTGAGATCGATTTTTTCCGCCTGATACGGAGATAAATTCCGTCTTGTCCTTTCGCCTTGGTGCAACGCTTTCGCGAGCGGCCGCATTGGCGCAACCGATTGCCAAAAGCGCAGAGTTTTCCACGCATTGCGCCAGCTTCGGCAATCGATGCGTCCACTCGATGAATATCGTTGCAAGCCCAGGTTTTGAACGCGGATTCATTTGACGAACCGGCACTGAGCCGATTAGCTTTCTTCCCAGGGATGGCAGCGCTGCCATCGGGGCAAACGCAGACATGAACACGATCGGCTGGCCGAATTTCAGGAGCCTGAATCAGGAAGGCATTGTCTTTGCCATCGCGGTGGTGCTGTTCGTTGCCGCTGCCATCGGCCTGCCGGGCTTCATCGATGCCAACAACCTTGTCGCTATTGTGCGTTCGGTGTCGGTGCTCGGCATACTGGCGCTCGGCATGGCCGTCGTCATTATCGGCCGAGGAATCGACCTGTCGGCGGTGGCGATCATGGCGATGTCGGTCGCCTGGTATCTGCAACTGCTGAACTCGGGCACGCCGGATGGGCTGGCCTTCGCCTATGTGCTGGCTGGCGTGCTGGCCGTCGGCCTGCTCAACGGCTTTCTCGTCGCCTACGCCGATGTGCCGGCGATCTTCGTGACGCTGGCGACAGGCTCTTTCGTCTTCGGCTATGTGCGCTCGCAGCTGATCACGCAGGATGCCGTGCCGGTGCCGCAGGGCCATTGGGTCGAGCTGCTCGGCGGCCTGCGCTTCCTCGATATTCCCATCGAAGTGTTCGTCTTCGCCGGACTGGCGTTCCTGTTCTTCCTGTTCCTGCGCTACACCAAATGGGGCCGCTACATCTACTTCGCCGGCGACAATCCGGTGGCCGCGCGCAACATCGGCATTCCGGTGCGGCCGATGCTGGTGCTGCGCTACGTGCTTTCAGCGTTCGTCGCACTGATCGCCGGCTTGCTGACGGCGGCCAGCCTGCATTCGATCAACACCCGCGTCGTCAATTCGACGCTGCTCTACGACATCGTGCTGGTGGCGGTGATCGGCGGCATCGGCCTGTCCGGCGGGCGCGGCGGGGTGCGCAACGTGTTGGTTGGTGCGGCGCTGATCGGCATCCTGCTCAACGCCATGACCATCATCGACATTCCGCTGCTCTACCAGAACCTGATCAAGGCGGCGATCCTGCTCGGCGCGATCATCGTCGACGGTATCATCAATCCACGTGACGAGCAGACCGCCCAGCAAGGCGACATCTAGGGGTACCCGGCCCGATCCATCCCGATCGACCGGCAATGAAAATCGAAACGAGAGGATCTGACATGAAATTCATCAGGACATTGATGGCCGCCGCCACGGCACTCGCCGTCACCGCCTTCGTGGCGCCAACCTTCGCCGCCGACGATCCGGGCCCGGCGGCTTACGCGCAGGCGCTCAAAGGCAAGCGCGTGATGCTGGTGCCTCTGGCGATGGGCTTCGACCTGGCGCAGGGCTGGGCGCACTACCTGAAGACCGAAGTCGAGGCCTGGGGCGGCGTGTTCGAAACGCGCGATCCGAACTGGGTCGTCGATGCCGGCGCGCAGGCGATCACGGACGCCATCTCCTCGGACACCAGGCCGGATGTGCTGATCATCCATGCACCCGACCTCAACTCCTATTCCAAGCTGATGAAGAAGGCGCAGGCCGCCGGCACCTACGTCATCCTGGTCGACAATCCCGCCAACTTCCCGGCCGACGCCTTCGTCGGCAGCGACTGGGATCGGCTTGGCCAGCTCGAGGCCGAAGCGGCGATCAAGGGCTGCGGCGAAAACTCGTCGAAGAAGATCGGCCTCGTGCAGGGCGACCAGGCCAACTCTTCCAGCCTTTATCAGTATGCCGGCATCATGAAGGTTCTGGACAAGCATCCCGACTTCAAGGTGGTGGCCAAGCCCGACTCCAACTGGGATGCGACGACTTCGCGCAACGTGACGACGACGATGCTGCAGCAGAACCCGGATATCTGCTCGATCATTGATTTCTGGGATGGTGACGCTACCGGCGCATCCGCCGCGATCCGCGACGCCAAGCTCGATGGCAAGGTGTTCCTGGTCACCACCGGCGGCGGCGAGAAGGCCGCCGACTGCGACAAGCTGCAGGACGGCACCTATGGCGCCGTGGTGATGACCGATCTTGCCCGCCAGTCGGGCGACATGAACGCCATCATCAAGTTCCTGCTGCAGAGCGGCCAGCCGGCGGGCACCTCGCACACCTACATCTACACGCTGGAGAAGGCGACGACCAAGGCGGACCTCAAGCCCGACAGCTGCTGGGACCTGAAGGCGCTGCAGGCTGAAGCGGCGGCGAAATAAGCCGTACTTTTTCGACTGAAGTATAAGCGAGGTGGCCGGAAGGATCCGGTCACCTCGCTCCCTCATGGAATAGCAGCAGCCGATGTCCGTTCGCGAACGCCTCCACTCCTGGCGCTACAATCTCGTGCCCGACCATGTCGTCGGCGAGATCCTGACCAAACGCTGGACCGACAACGCCATTCCGTTCCTGGCACTGGTGGTGACACTGGCGACCTTCGGCTCGGTCATTCCCGGCTTCTTCAAGCTGACCGCACTGCAGGAATCGACCCGCCAGCTCGGCGAGTTCTCGATGGTCGTCACCGGCATGACGGTGGTGATGCTGGGCGGCGGCATCGACCTGTCGGTCGGCTCGATCTTCGCGCTGTCCTGCTTCTCCGCCGTCTACGTCTTCTTCATCCTCGAACAGTCGATCTGGCTGGCGCTGGCCGCGTCGCTCACCACCGGCCTCGTCTTCGGCGCCATCAACGGCTACCTCGTCGGCTATCTCAGGCTGCGTGCCTTTCTGACCACGCTGGTCACCTTCATTTTCGGACGGGCGCTGTTCGACATCCTGGTCACCACCTATGCCGCCGACGTGCAGCTTTCGACTGCCACATCCGATGTGCTCGACTTCATTGGCGATAGCACCTTCTGGGGGCTCTCCGTCTCGGTGTGGCTGGCGATCATCCTGGCCATCATTACCCACATCGCGCTGACGCGCTCGCGGCCGGGCTGGCATGTGCTGGCGGTCGGCGGTTCCAGGCGCTCGGCGCACAATGCCGGCATTCGCGTGCGCCGCACGGTGTTCATGACTTATGTCTTTTCCGGCTTCTGTGCCTCGATCGGCGGCTTCCTCATCGCATGCCGCTTGAGCGGGGCAGGGCCGGGCACCGGCCTCAACCTCGAGATCATGGCGCTGACGGCGGCAGTAGTCGGCGGAGTCAGTCTCGGCGGCGGGCGCGGCTCGGTGATCAAGGGGCTGATGGGCGCCATCATCGTCTTGACCATGACCAACGGACTGATCCGGCTGGGTTACGGCACCGGCACCAACCAGATGGTGCTCGGCATCATGCTGGCGGTGGCGGTGACCATCGACATCCGCTGGCTGAAGAACCGCCACAAGGTGCTGAACGAGGTCTATGTCGCGCCGGTCTATCTCAAGATGGGCGAGACACAGTCGGCCGCGCCCGGCTCCGGTACGCCCTATGAACTCGACAACCGGCTGTCGGCGGCAGACCATATCGGGCTTGGCGAGTTGGAGGGGCCGGAAGACGTCATCCTCGACCGCGACGACAATCTCTATTGTGGTACGCGCCATGGCGAGATCGTCCGCTTCTTTGCACCTGGGTATGTCAGGTCGGAAGTGTTTGCTCATATTGGCGGCTTTCCGCTCGGCCTGGCCCTCGACAAATCCGGCAATCTGATCAGCTGCGTCGGCGCCATGGGGCTCTATTCCGTCTCGCCTGAGCGCGAAGTGAAGCGCCTGTCTGCCGAGACGTCACGTTCGTGGACCTCGATCGTCGACGATGCGCGTTTGCGCGACCCGAACGACTGCGACATCGCACCTGACGGCCGCATCTATTTCACCGACTCTACCAAGCGCTACGACGCGCATGACTGGGCGCTGGATTCGATCGAGAACCGCGCCACCGGCCGGCTGCTGGTCTACGATCCGAAGGACGGCTCGACGAAAACGCTGCTCGACGGCTACCGCTACACCAATGGCGTGTGCATGGCGCATGACGGCAAGTCGCTGTTCTTCGCCGAAAGCTGGGCCTGCCGGGTGCATCGCTACTGGCTGGAGGGGCCGAAAGCCGGCACCGCCGAATGCGTCATCCGCGACATGCCGGGCTATCCCGACAACATCAACCGTGCTTCCGACGGCAATTACTGGATGGCATGGCTGGGCATGCGCACGCCGAGCTTCGACCTGTCGCTGCGCCACCCCGACATGCGCAAGCGCATGACGCGGCGGCTGCCGCAGGATGAATGGCTGTTCCCCAACATCAACACTGGCGGCGTGGTGAAGTTCAACGAAAAGGGCGGCATCGTCGAGGCGATGGGCGACCTCACGGGTGGTGCGCACCCGATGGTCACCTCGATGCGCGAGCACAAGGGTTTTCTGTTCGTCGGCGGCATCCTCAACAACCGCATCGGCCGCTACAAGATTTCAGGCGCCGACCCGAACTGGACCAGTCCCACTTCCTACTGGGGGGCAAAGCCATGATCCTCGATCCTGTGCTCGACCTGTTTCGCGGCAAGGCAGTGACCATCCCGCCGCTCGACGGCGCTTTCCGTCCCAATACGCGGCTGGATGATGCGCCTGCGTTTGCCGAGCTGACCGAGCCTGACAATCTGCTGGCTCCCGGTGACCGGCTGCTGGCCTCCAGCGGCAATGCCATCCACTCGATTGCTATCGGCGCGACCCAAACCGTGGTCGATACGTTTCCCTCTCCCATCACCGCGCTGGCGCTGTCGCCATCGGGCGAACTGACGGTCGGGCTGGAAAGTGGCAAGCTGCTGATTGCCGGCGGGGAGGTTTCGCTGCCGGCGGAGATCCGCTGCATCACCGCACTTGCCTATGCCGACGATGGCACGCTGTGGCTGGCCAACGGCTCGGCCGAGCATGCTCCATCGCAATGGGCCGCCGATCTGATGAAGAAGGGCGCGTCCGGTTCGCTCTGGAAGCGGGACACGGCAGGCGGCGATTTCCGCAAGGTGGCCGGCGACATAACCTTTCCCTATGGCCTGCATCCTGTCGGCAAAGATGTGCTGGTCAGCGAAAGCTGGCGTCATCAGTTGGTGCGTTTCGATGGCGCGACGGGCAGCCGCTCGACGGTTCTTGCGCATCTGCCCGGTTATCCCGCGCGGCTGTCGCCGTCCGCCGATGGCGGGGCGTGGTTGACCTTGTTCGCGCCGCGCAACCGGCTGATCGAATTCGTGCTGCAGGAAACGCATTACAGGCAGGATATGCTGAGCCAGGTGCCGCCGGCCTACTGGATCGCGCCGGCAGTGGCGTCCAGCCGCAGCTTCCTCGAGCCGCTGCAATGCGGCGGCATCCGCACCATGGGCATCCACAAGCCATGGTCGCCGAGCCGCTCCTACGGGCTGGTGGTCAGGCTCGACCAGAAGATGCAGCCGCAATTCAGCCTGCACAGCCGCGCCAACGGCACGCGTCACGGCATCTGCAGTGTCGCCGAGAAGGACGGCGTTTTGTTCGTCGCCTCCAGGGGCGGCGATTGCGTGCTGGCGATCGACCTCGCGTCGGGAGGGTTTTGATGGAACCGATCGTCCGCCTGGAGAATGTCACCAAGAATTATCGCGGCGTGCCCGCGGTGAAGAATGTCAGCTTCGAATTGCGCAAGGGCGAGATCCACGCACTGCTCGGCGAGAACGGCGCCGGCAAATCGACGCTGACCAAGATCATCGCCGGCGTGGTCGACGCCACGTCGGGCAAGATGTTCCACAAAGGCGCCGAGATCGCCTACGCCTCGCCGCATGCCGCCCTCGAGGCCGGCATTGCCATGGTGTTTCAGGAAACCAGCCTGGTGCCGTCGATGACGGTGGCGCAGAACCTTTATCTCGGTACTGAAAAATTCCTCAACCGACTGCGCGGCACGTATATTTCAGCACAGCAGTTCCTGCAGTCGCTGAATTTTCCGGTCGATCCGAATGCGATGGTGGCGACGCTGGGCGCGGCCAAGCGGCAAATGGTCGAGATCGCGCGCGCCGTCCACCACAATGCCGAGATCATCATCTTCGACGAGCCGACGGCGACGCTGACGCCGGAAGAAAAGCGCCACTTCTTCGCGTTGATCCGCCGGCTGAAGGCGAGCGGCGTTTCCATCGTCTTCATCAGCCACGCGCTGGAAGAGGCGCTGATGATTGCCGACCGCATCACCATCCTGCGCGACGGCGAGCTTGTGATCACCGACGATACATCGGCCTTCGACCGCGACAGGATCGTCGCCGCCATGGTCGGGCGTACGCTTTCGGGGCAGATCTACCGGCAGCGTGACGAAGCCAAGCTGCGCAAGGCTGGCAAGAAGGTGCTGTCGGTGCAGGACATCTCGATGAGCAATGTCGTGCGCAATAACTCCTTCTCGATCTTCGAGGGCCAGATCACCGGCGTGTTCGGGCTGATCGGCTCGGGCCGCACCGAAACGTTCAAGATCGTCTCCGGCATCTACAAGCGCGATTTCCTGCGCGGCGGCGCCATCGAGCTAGACGACAGGCCGGTGCGCTACCTCGTGCCGAGCGAGGCAGTGGCCGACGGCATCGTCTATGTCACCGAGGACCGCAAGAGCGAAGGCATCTTCGAGACGATGGGC
This sequence comes from Mesorhizobium sp. Root102, assembly GCF_001425625.1. Taxonomy (GTDB): domain Bacteria; phylum Pseudomonadota; class Alphaproteobacteria; order Rhizobiales; family Rhizobiaceae; genus Mesorhizobium. The sequence continues at coordinate 36,516 of NZ_LMCP01000024.1, forward strand.
ATCGCCGAGAACCTGTTCGGCGGGCTGCTGGCGGCGGGCCGCGAAAAGGCCTGGGTGATCAACCAGCAGGAGATGCGCACGCTTTCGGCCGAGTGGACCAAGACGCTGAACATCAAGGCGATCAACGACAATGCGCGTGTGGTCGAGCTGTCCGGCGGCAACCAGCAGAAGGTGGTGATCGGCAAGGGACTGGTGCAAAAGCCGCGCATCGTCATCTTCGACGAGCCGACGCGCGGCGTCGATGTCGGCGCGATCGCCGAGATCCATCAGATCATCAACAGGCTGGCCGATGAGGGCCTGGCCGTCGTCGTCATCTCGTCCTACCTGCCTGAGATCATGAACCTGTCCGACCGCATCCTGGTCTGCCGCCAGGGCCGCATCGTCGAGGAGTTTTCGCCAGCCGAGGCGACGGAGGAGAAGATCATGTATGCGGCCGTGCATTAGGTTCCTAGGCGGTGGCTGGCGGTGCGCATACGTTGGTAATTGGCGAAGACGTCAGTCCTTTCGTCATCCACGGGCGGAGCAAGGAGCGCAGCGACGCGGCGCAGACCCGAGGATCCATGCCGCGACTTCCAGGCGTCGCAGGGGTGCAGGATTCTGCTCCGCTGCACCCTTGGAGAGGCGTCACGGAATGGAAGCTAGGGGCGCCGACCTGCAAAAACTGAATCATCCACGACAATTGACCGCAATTGCTCAAGACCTGATTCAATTCACACGAAGGGAAAAACCATGGCGACCACAAGACTTCTCAGCGATGCCGAGGTGGAGAAAATCCCGGCCGTGAAGGCCGTCTTCGACGACATCCGCACGACGCGCAAATCCGATTTCGTCAACAATTTCTGGCGCGGGTTGGCCAACGATCCTCCGGCGCTGAAGCGGATCTGGGAACAGCTGAAGGTGGTGATGGTCACTGACAGCGCTATCGATCCGCTGACCAAGGAGATGATCTACATCGCCGTGTCGACCGCCAATGGCTGCTCTTACTGCGTCCATTCGCATACCGCCGCCGCTCGTGCCAAGGGGATGACCGACGCCCAGCATGGCGAGTTGGTGTCGATCATTGGGCTCGCCGGCCAGACCAACCACATGGTGACGGCGTTGCAGATCCCGGTCGATCCGCAGTTCGAGGTGAAGTGACGAGGCGGCTGTGCGCCGACCCACCTTCTCCCAGGGGAGAAGGGAAGGGCGCTCTCACGCTGGCCGGTAAACCTTCTCCGCTGTGTTCCAGAAGATATCCGCCTCTGCCGCAGCACCATGCCTGGCCACTGCATCCCGGTGCGCCTTGATCAGCTCGGCGTGGCTGGTCCACAGTTTCTCGATCGGGAAGTTCGAGCCGAACATCAGGTGGTCGCTGCCCAGAATGTCGATCGCGTTGTCGATGATGTAGGCAATCAGCGCCGGGTCGTTGCGGTGGACGAAGGTACCGAGGCCGGACAGCTTGGCATAGAAATTGGGCGCCGCTGACAGCGTGCGGAGGCCTGCCTTCCAGGCCTCGGTGGTTTCCGGCTCCATGCCGGTCAGCATGCCGGCGTGGGTGAGGATGAAATTGGTCCGCGGGTTCTCGCCGACCAGGGTGAGGCCGTCCTTCATCTGCGCCGGGAAAAGCTGCAGGTCGAAGGACAGGCCATAGTCCTTCAACCGCGCCACATTGGCGCGGACCTTCGGGTCGATGACCTGGTCGGCCGAAGCGGCGAAGCGGAAGGCCGGCGTCTCGTGCCAGTGCAGTTGCATGCGCACGCCGCGCAGCAGCGGATATTTCTTCAGCCTGTCGATCTGCGGCCTGATATCGTCGACGGTCATGTCGGCATAACCGACAATGGCATGCGGCCAGCCGGTCTCTTCAGCGGTCTGCTGCAGGAAGGCGACCTCCTTCTCGAAATCCTCCTTGGCCCAGTTGGTCTGGACATAGACGGCCTTCTCGACGCCGGCGCCCTGCTGATCGGCCAGAAATTCCTCCATCGGGTAGTCGCGACGGATCGGCTCGTAAGGGCCGAAGATGCGCGGCACCATCGGCCCGACCAGCCAGGGCTGGTCCTGCTGGCGCCAGATGTGGAAATGCGCGTCGATGGCTTTCTGCATCATGAAACCCTCTTCCAGATTGCCGCCGCCGCTGGGGCAGGGTGGGCGAGCGACAGGATGAAATCGGTGAGGCCGGCGAGCGACGAGCCGTCGACGAGATCGTCGAGCACCGGCAGGATGGCGCGAAGCGCCGCTGTTGCCGGCCGGAAGCCTGGGTCGCCAGCCAACGGCGTTGCCAGCGAGAGCCTGAAGGCGCGGGCGCTCAGCCGGCGCATCGCCGTCTCCAACTCGGCATGGTCGCCGCGCTCCAGCGCGTCGGACAGGATGACGACGGCAGCGCCGCGCGCGAAGGCCGAGAATCGCGGCACCGAGAGGAAGGCCAGCAGGGTTGGCCCCATTCTGGTGCCGCCGTCCCAATCGTCGACCAGGGCCGCCGCACGCGCCAGCGCCTGGTCGCGGTCGCGGATGCGCAGCGCTGACGTGATGCGGGTCAGCCGTGTGCCGAAGGTGAAGATCTCGACGCGATCCCCACCTTGCACAGCGGTATGGGCGAGCTTGAGATAGTCCGCGGTGTGCAGTTTCATCGAGCCGGAGACGTCGATCATCAGCAGCAGCTTGCGCGGCACGGTCTGGCGGCGGCGCAGCAGCGGCGAAGGGACGTCGCCATCGGCGCTGACGATTTCCCTGAGCGACCGGCGCAGGTCGAGCTTGCCGCGCGCGTGGGTGCGCACGGTGCGGAAGGAGCGGCGGGTGGGCAGGGCGGAGGCGAGCTTGCGTTGAAAACCGGTCAGCCTGTCGTCGTCGCGCTGGAAATCGCGCGTGCTCAATTGCTCCAGGGCCGACGACAGCTCGCCGCCTTCATGTCTCTGTTCGGCTTCGAGTCGTTGGTCATCGGCGCCGCCATCATCCTTGATGCGGGTTTCCTCGTCGGCGTCGCCTTCGACCATGGCGGATGCGTTGCCATAGAAATGGCTCTGGAAATGCGCCTCGAATTCGTCGCGGCGGTCGGGAGGCGGCGCCAGTGTCGCAAGCGCTGCCTCGCGGATATCCGCCATCGAGCGCGGGCCGAGCAATGTCACCGCTTGCATGAAGCCGGACACCTGCTCGGCTGCTATAGCAAAGCCGTAGCGGCGCAGCAGCCGCCCGAAGCCGAGCAGGGGCGTGGCCGCGCGAGGCAACGCGCTCACGCCAGCGCCTCCTCGACGATCCGGCCAAGCTCCGGCGCGATGTAGGAGAGATCTTCCTCGTCCTTGATCAGCACGCCGATGGCGCGGCGGAAGGCTTCCGGCCACGGGCTGCCGCCTTTCTCCAGAATGGTGGCGGCATTGGCCCATTCGACCGCCTCGGCAATGCCGGGCGGCTTGGCGAGCGGCCGGGCGCGAATGGTCTGCACGGCTGCTGCCACCGCACGTGCCGTTGCCTCAGCCACATCGCCGGCGCGCAGCATGATGATGGCGGCCTCGCGCTCGGCGTCGGGATAGCCGATCCAGTGATAGACGCAACGCCGCCGCAGTGCTTCGGCGAGTTCCCGGGTGCGGTTCGAGGTCAGGATGACGATCGGCTGTGCGGTGGCGCGGATGGTGCCGCGCTCGGGAATGCTGATCTGGAAGTCGGAGAGGAATTCCAAAAGCAGCGCTTCGAATTCATGGTCGGAACGATCGATCTCGTCGACCAGCAGCACGCGCCGCTCGGGCGCCTTCAGCACCTGCAGCAGCGGCCGGGCGATCAGGAAACGGTCGTCATAGATGTCGATCTCATGCTCGCCGGCATGGCGGATGGCGAGCAGCTGGCGTTGGTAGTTCCATTCGTAGAGGGCATGGGCGGCGTCGATGCCTTCATAGCATTGCAGCCGCACCAGATCGCGGCCCAGCAGCTGCGCGATCGCCTTCGCCGCTTCCGTCTTGCCGACACCCGGTGCGCCTTCAAGCAGCAGCGGCTTGCCCAGCCGGATCGCCAGGAAGATGGCTGTTGCCAGGCTCTCATCCGCCAGATAGCGCGAGGCGGCCAGATGCTGCGCCACCGCCTCCGGCGAGGTCGCGACAGTCTCGGCGCTTGTCCCAGTCATTCCAGCCCTCAGTTCGCCGCTTGCGCCTTCAGCGCGCGCAAGATGCGCTCCGGCGTGATCGGCAGCGTATCGATGCGCACCCCGACGGCATCGAAGACGGCATTGGCGACGGCGGGGATCTGAGGGTTGGCGCACATTTCGCCCGGCCCCTTGGCACCGTATGGCCCGTCTGCCGAGGGACGCTCCAGCACGATGATCTCGGTCTCGGCGAGGTCGCCGGGGCCGGGCATCAGATACTGGTTGAAGTCGGTGCCGCCATGGTCGCGGTTGGGGTAGTAGGGTTCCGTGGTCTCGTAGAGCGCGTGGCTGATGCCCATCCACGAGCCGCCGACCAGCTGCTGCTCGACCATTTTCGGGTTCAGCGCGCGGCCGATCTCGAAGACGTTCTTGACCGTCAGCACGGTGACCTCGCCGGTCTCGTCGTCGACCTCGACTTCTGCCACGGTGCAGGCATGCGCGTAGCAGGTCGACGGCTTCATCGCGCCGGTCTCTTTTTCCGGATAGGAGCGCGGGATCAGGAACATGCCGCGGCCGGAAATCGAGCGGCCGCGCTTGAAATGCGCCGACAGCGCGACGTCGAAGATCGAGATCGATTTTTGCGGCGCGCCCTTGACCAGGATGTTGCCCTGGCCGTCGGTCTCGAGGTCCGACGCATTCACCTCCAGCTCCTCGGCCGCCACTTCCAGCATCACCTGGCGGGCTTCCCTGGCGGCCTGGATGACGGCGTTGCCGGCGCGGTGCGTGCCGCGCGAGGCGAAGGTGCCCATGCAGTGCGGGCCGGTGTCGGTGTCGGCGGTGTCGACGACGACACGGTCGGTCGGCACGCCGATCGTCTCGGCGCAGATCTGCGCCATGATCTGCTTCATGCCCTGGCCGAGATCGACCGATGACAGCGTCACCATGAAATTGCCGGTCGGTGTCGAATGCACCAGGGCCTGCGTCGGGTCGCCGCCGAGGTTCATGCCGGTGGGATAGTTGATCGCGGCGACGCCGCGTCCACGCCTGATCGCCATCTCAAGCTCCCTTCACGTAGGAGGACATCGCCATGTACTTCTCCGCCACCGGCCAGTTGGCGGCGCGCGAGGCTTCCTGCATGCATTCGATCAGCGCCGCGCCTTCGGTCGGCTGGCGATGCGCCTTCATGTCGCCGTCGCGATAGGCGTTGATGAAGCGGAATTCGAGCGGGTCCATGCCGATCAGCCGCGCCAGCTTGTCCATCTGCACCTCCAGCGCGAAGTCACCGATGGTGACGCCGAAGCCACGCATGGCGGAGGAGGGAGTGCGGTTGGTGTAGACGCAGTAGGTGTCGATCCAGACATTGGGGATGGTGTAAGGGCCGGGATAGTGCCCCGCACCCTTCTGCGCGCCATAGGGCGAGTGGCGTGAATAGGCGCCGGCGTCGGTATAGCCGGTGACCTTGCGCGCGACGATGCGGCCGTCCTTCATGACGCCGTCCTTGATGACGACCTTTTCGGCCGCGCGAGGTGACGATATCTGCATCTCCTCCTCGCGGCTGTAGATAAAACAGACCGGTCGCCCGGTTAATTTGGCGCCGAGGATGGCGATCGGCTCGACGATGACGTCGACCTTGCCGCCAAAGCCGCCGCCGACGGTGCCGCCGACGAAATGCAATTTGCTGCCGGGCATCTGCAGGATGATCGAGGTGTTGTCGAGCGTGAAGAACATCGCCTGCGTGTTGGTGTAGCAGGTGAAGCGGTCATTGCCCTCGGGTGCCACCACGCAGCCGGTGGTCTCGGTCGGCGCGTGCTCGATCGGCGAGGACTGGTAGCTTTGCTCCAACACGTGATCGGCGCCGGTGAAGCCCGCCTCGACATCGCCGAATCGCACCTTGCGGCACTCGCCGCTGTCATAGAGGTAGTAATTCTGGCCGTGATATTCGTTGACCAGCGGCGCGCCGGGCTTCAGCGCCTCCTGCATGTCGAAGACGGCCGGGAGCACCTCATAGTCGACCTTGACCTTGGCGGCGGCCTCTTGTGCCGCGCGCTCGGTCTCGGCCAGCACCGCCACCACGGCCTCGCCCTTCCAACGCACCTTGCCGTCGGCCAGCACGGTTTCGTCCTCCGGCCCGATCTGGATCAGGATGAGGATGGTGTAGACATTGTGCGGCACGTCCTTGGCGGTCAGAATTTTCACCACGCCCGGATGCTTTTCCGCTTCCGACGTGTCGATCGAGCGGATGCGGGCATGGTGATGCGGGCTGCGCACCATCTTCAGATGGAGCATGCCGGGAAAGTTGCGGTCAGCAAAAAAGGCGGTCTTGCCGGTGACATGGCCGGGAGAGTCCGAGCGCGGCCGTGGCTGGCCGATCTCGTGCAGATCGTCCCTGCGGACATCGGCGAAGTAATTCTTGCGCAGTTCCATTCGTTTTGTTCCCTCAAGCCGCGTTCTGAGAGTTGGACCGCGCGACGGTCAGCACCGCCTGGATGATCGGCTCGTAGCCTGTGCAGCGGCAGATGTTGCCCGACAGCGCCTCGACCACCTCGTCGCGGCTGGGATTGGGTGTGTGGTCGAGCAACACCTTGGCCGCCATGATCATGCCCGGCGTGCAGAAGCCGCATTGCGTGGCGAAGGTGTCGAGGAAGGCGCGCTGCAAGGGATGCAAGACCCCAGAATCGGAAAGCCCGGACGTGGTGCTGATGACGGCGCCATCGCAGGTCTCGGCCAGCGTCAGGCAGGAGAGCCGGAGCTCGCCGTCGATGATGACCGAACAGGCGCCGCAACTGCCCTGATGGCAGCCGCCCTTCGGCGAGGTGTCGCCGATCTTGTCGCGCAAGGCGTGTAGCAGCGTCGTGCCACTGTCGACGAATTCGGCCTTTTCAGAACCGTTGAGTGTGAATTGAACCGGAACCTTTGCCATGCTTTCCCTCCCAGCGCGCCTGCCCGAACCATCGGACAGACGCGCGCCCCGAACGAAATATTATGCGAGCAGAAGCCGGCCGAGATGGACCGGCAGCACTTCGTTGCGATACCAGGCGCTGGCAATCGGATCGGTGATCGGCGAGGTGCCATCACTGGCTGCGGCCAAAGCAGGCGCGATGCCGTCTGCGGTCAGCATCCGGCCGAGCAGGGCCTTTTCCGCCGCGCTGGCACGCACTGGCCGGTCGGCCATACAGCCGAGCGCGATCCGCGCCGAAGAGACGGTGCCATCTGGAGCCTGTTGAAGCACAGTGGCGATGCTGAGCACCGAGACCCCCTTCGGCTTCACCCTGGACACTTTCAGGAAGCGAAAGCCGCCTTGCGGGGGAAGCGTGAACCCGACCGAAGTGACGATGGCGCGGCTGCCGTCCCGCTTGGCCAGGAAGGTCTCGATCGGCGTTTCGCCATCATCGGTGCTGACCGTGGCGTCGAGCGCCAGCAGGGCAACGGCGAAATCGCCATAGGGAGCCGGGGCAAACAGATTGCCGCCGACGGTCGCCATGTTGCGGATCGCCGGGCCTCCAACGGCGCGGGCGGTCTTGGCAAGCGTGCCGAGGTCCGGATGGCGGGCAATAGCCGCCATGGTCACCGAAGCACCGATGCGGACCTTGCCGCCGGCAACAGCGATGGTGGACAGAGACGGCTCGGTTGAGCGGATTAGGCCGGAGACCGAAACATCGCCTTCATTGGCCGCGCGGACCACCAGTGTACCCCCACCGAGATAGCGCGTGCCAGCGGCTTTCAGCGCCGCGTTGGCGTCCTTCACCGTTGCAAAAGTCTGCAGTGCTAGCGCCATGGCTTGGCTCCTGTCAGCTCTGACCGGCGAAATGGCTTTTCAGGGCATTGAAGCCGCCCTGAAAAACATTGGCGCCCATGCCCTCGGCAATCTTGTCGGCTTCCTCGGGCGCGGCGTCGAAGCTGGCGGTCCATTCGGCATAGGTGCGGTCGCCATCGGTGACGCGCCTGAGTTGCAGCGTCGCCTTGTGGTTGGTGAGCGGCTGCGGCGTTTCCAGGATGGAATAGCTGACGAGGAAATTCGGATCGGAGAAGTCGAGCAGCTTTTCACGGATGCGGGCGCCGCTGGCGAGTTGGAAATTGCGCACGCAGCCGATCGCGCCGGCGTCCTTGCCGTCCTCGATATGGCTTTCGACCATGCGCGGATGCCAGCCTGGCAGTCCATTGAAGTCGCGTATGCGCGCCCAGACCTTTTCGACCGGCGCGTCGATGACGCTGGAGATGGTGACTTTGGTCATTCAAATCTTCCCTTGCAAAAACGATCCGGTGCAAGGGTAGGACGGCCATTTCAGCGGCGCTTATCAATGCGTCTTGAGCGCGTATCAATGCGTCTGAAAAAGGGTGGGAGTCTGAAAAAGGGGCGCGGGCGGTTGGTTCAGGCGATCGCCCGCGCGGCCTCGCGGTAGAGCGTCGGCGGCACGCCGACATGGTCGCGGAAGAAGCGCGAGAAATTGCCCTGCGTGGTGAAGCCGAGATTGCAGGCGACCGAGATCAGCGGCTCCTGCGACCACTGCAACTGCCGCACCGCTTCCTCCATGCGCAGCGTGTTCCAATAGACGTTGGGCGTCAGATTGGTCTGTTCCTTGAACAGCGCGAAGAAGTGCGGCCGCGACAGGCCGACGCTGCGCGCCACGTCGTCGAAGCAGATGCGCTCGCAGACATTGGCCTTCATCAGCTGGATCGCCTTGCGGACACGGAAATCCTGCATGGTGTTGATGCGGACACGTGCCTCCTGCGGCGCCGAGGCGTCGGCGGCATCGAGCACGCTGTCGATGAAACGCTCGATCTCGTAGTTGGCGATGTCGTCGATGCTCTCATTGTCGCTGAGGTGATCGAGCAGATTGGCGGCGGCCTGGTGTAGCCAGGGTTCAAGCGTGATCGCGGCTTGTGAGAACAGCGGCGCGGACGAAGGCAGGTCGCGGCGGCGCCGCGCCCAGTCGGGATCGATGTAGAAGGCGAGAAACAGACCGGGCGTTCCGTTCTGCGACAGAACATGGCTGTGCGGCTGAAAGGAGTTGATGCCGGCGGCTGTGCAGGGGCCAAGCCGGACGGTCTCACGGCCGATGGTCATCTCGCCGGCCGTACCTTCCAGCCAGATGATCAGATGCGCCTCGACATGGGCATGGGTGACGAAGTCGCTTGCGACATTCAGGACAGAAACATGTCCGAACCGGCCCCAGTAGAGCCTGATCGCTTCCGTCATGGGTATTTCCTCCCGCAGACGACTGGCCTCCCTTCGCCTGCAACGGGGATTGTGCGGCTGAGTTCGGGGCCGCGTCAAGACTCGGGGCTGCGACGGGGGCGGATGACGGCCGATGCCTGTGGATTTTCAGACTGAGCGATAGGCACCGGAACGAATAGCGGTTGGGGAGGATGCCAACCCCTCAAACCGAAGCCGTCATGCCGCCATCGACATACAGCGTATGGCCGTTGACGAAGGACGAGGCGTCGGAGGCGAGGAACACGGCGGCGCCGATCAACTCGTCGACATTGCCCCAGCGTCCGGCCGGCGTGCGTTTTTCCAGCCACGCGGAAAATTCTGGATTGTCGACCAGCGCCTGGTTCATCTCGGTGCGGAAGTAGCCGGGCGCGATCGCGTTGATCTGCAGGCCGTATCTCGCCCAGTCGGCGCACATGCCTCGCGTCAGGTTGCGGATCGCGCCCTTGGTGGCTGTGTAGGGCGCGATGTTCGGCCGGGCCAGTTCGCTCTGCACCGAGCCGATGTTGATGATCTTGCCCTTGCCGCGTGGGATCATGTTGCGGGCGACCGCCTTACCGGCATGGAAGGCGCCCGACACATTGGTCTTGAACAGCCGCTCCCATTGCTCCTCGGGAAAATCTTCGAGCGGGGCGCGGAATTGCACGCCGGCATTGTTGACGAGGATGTCGATAGGCCCGATCTCGGCCTCAATGCGGGCGACGTCGGCGTTGACCGCCTGAAAATCGGTGACGTCGAAACTCGAAGCATGCGCCTTGAAGCCGGCATCGCGCAGCTTTTCGACGGCGCTGTCGATCCTGGCAGCGTCGCGGCCGTTGAGCACCACGCTGGCGCCGTGTTCGGCAAGGCCCCGAGCCAGGGCGAAACCTATACCTTGGCCAGAACCGGTGATCAGCGCAAGCCGCCCATCAAGGCTGAACAGGGAGTTTGTCACAGACTGTCCCGGCCTAGTCGCTGCGGCGGAAATTGCGGATGCGGTCGAACAGCACCGCCAACAGGATGGCGCCGCCGATGAAGACGCCTTGCCAGAAGGCATTGATGCCGAGCAGGCCAAGGCTGTTGCGGATCACCTCGATCAGCGCCGCGCCAACGATGGCGCCGAAGGCGGTGCCGACACCGCCGGCCAGATTGGCGCCGCCGATGACGGTGGCGGCGATCACCTGGAGCTCCATGCCGGTGCCGAGATTGGTGGTAACGGCGCCCAGCCAGCCAGTCTGGATGATGCCGGCAATGCCTGCCGACAGCGCCGAGATCATGTAGACCGCGACCTTGATCTGGCGCACCGGAACGCCGGTCAGCGTCGCCGCATGCTCATTGCCGCCGATGGCGAAGATGTGCCGGCCGAACTTGGTCCAGCGCAGGACGAAGCCGGTGATCAGCGCCAGAAGGATCATGTAAAGCACCGGATTGGCGATGCCGAACACCCAGGCGCCGCCTCCCAATGCCAGAAGCTTGGCGTGGTCTGGCCCGAACTGGAAGACGACGGTGTTGTTGGAGGCGACCATGGCCAGGCTGCGGGCGATCGACAGCATGCCGAGTGTCACCACGAATGGCGGAAAGCCGAGATAGGCGATCAGGATACCGTTGAAGGCGCCGATGGCGAGCGCGGTGGCGATCGAGGCCAGGATGCCGACCTCGATCGAGTAGCCGGCATGCATGGTGACGGCCAAGATCATCGACGACAGGCACAGCACCGAGCCGACCGACAGGTCGATGCCGCCGGTGATGATGACGAAGGTCATGCCGAGCGCGATGATGGCGACGAAGGTGATGTTGCGGGTGATGTTGTAGAGGTTCTTCGACGTGGCGAAAGCGTCGGTGGCAAACGACAGGAACAGACAGGCCAGGATGACGGCGATCACCACCCAGAAGGTCTGGCTGGCAAACAGCCTTGCCGGCAGGGATTGCTGCTTGTGTTCGATCGGCTGGTCAATTGTCAGTGCCATCGTCGACCTTCATCTGCTGTGCGTGGTGGGATTCGCTGAAATCAAACCTGTTCGATGGCGCCGGTGATCAGCCCGGTGACTTCCTCGGGCGAACTCGACGCAATCGTCTTGTCGGCGACCTTGCGGCCGCGCCGCATGACGATGACGCGGTCGGCAACGGTGAAGACGTCTGGCATGCGATGACTGATCAGCACCACTGATATGCCCTGGTCGCGCAAATGGCGGATCAGATTCAGCACCTCGGCCACCTGGCGCACCGAGATCGCCGCCGTCGGCTCGTCCATCAGCACGATCTTGGCCTGCGACAGCATGGTGCGGGCGATCGCCACCGCCTGGCGCTGGCCGCCCGACATCTGCTTGACGAGGTCGCGCGGACGCGTCTCGGACTTCAATTCGGCGAAGAGCTGGCCGGCGCGCCTATACATCGTCGCATAGTCGAGGATGCGGAACGGCCCGACGCCACGCCGCAGCTCGCGGCCAAGATAGACATTGGCGGCGGCGGTCAGATTGTTGCAGAGCGCAAGGTCCTGGTGGACGATCTCGATGCCGTGCTGGCGGGCGTCCGCCGGCTTGTGCAGGATCAATTCCTTGCCATCCATGTGCATGGTTCCATGGCTCGGGCGGAAATTGCCGGCGATCATCTTGACCAGTGTCGACTTGCCGGCGCCGTTGTCGCCCATCAGGCCGACCACCTGTCCTGGCTCGATCGACAGCGACACGTCGTTGACCGCCTGGATGGCGCCGAAATGCTTCGAGATGTTGGTGAGTTCGAGAACCGCCACCAGCCTTTGCCTCCCCGTGCTTGCGGCCTGCTGCTGTTCCCGGCGTGAATGCCGGCGCTGCTTTGGCCCCGCTGTCCCCAGCTCCTCCCGAAGACAGCGTTAGCGTTCTTTTACGCAAAAGCCGGCGCGCGTCAATCAATTGTCGGACGATTTGAGCAAGGACTATTTTAAAAATCAGTTTTGTAGGACAAATAGCATTGACGTTGGCTGCAAGCCGATATTAGCTGAGCGCCGGAGGAGATTATGCCGATCCCTGCTGGCGGTTTGCCGGACGGAATCGGCGGAGGTTTCACGGTCTAGGATCCGGCGGCACCTTGTGTGTTTGAGCTGATTTGAAGCCGCATCTGGAAATGCTTATCGATCTGTCCTGGCGACATGAGCGCTCGCGAGACGAACGTCTGTCATCACGCATCCGGTCGATCTGTGTGGCGGGCACGCCGTGTCCGTCTGTTTCAAGGGAGGACTGACATGAGGAAAACACTTTTGCTTGCCGCCGTCGCCGCCATGGCGTTGGGCGCCGGGCCGGCTTTGGCCAAGAAACAGCTCGTCATTGTCGTGAAGGGTCTCGACAATCCGTTCTTCGAGGCCATCCATCAGGGCTGCGAGAAATGGAACAAGGAAAACGCCAGCTCGGAATATGAATGCTTCTACACCGGTCCGGCATCGACCTCGGACGAAGCCGGCGAGGCGCAGATCGTCCAGGACATGCTGAGCAAGGCCGACACGGTGGCGATGGCGATTTCGCCGTCCAACGCTCCGCTGATCGCGCAGACTATCAAGACCGCCAATCCGACGATCCCGATCATGACGGTCGATGCCGATCTCAGCAAGGAAGATGCAGCCCTTCGCAAGACCTATCTCGGCACCGACAACTATCTGATGGGCAAGAAGATCGGCGAGTACATCAAGAAGGGCAAGCCGAACGGCGGCACTATCTGTACGATCGAGGGCAATCCCGCGGCCGACAACATCCTGCGCCGTGCCCAGGGCATGCGCGACGCATTGTCGGGCAAGGACGGCCTTGCCGCACTGGCGGGTGAAGGTGGCTGGACCGAAGTCGCCGGCTGCCCGGTTTTCACCAATGACGACGGCGCCAAGGGCGTGCAGGCAATGACCGACATCCTCGCCGCCAATCCCAAGCTCGATGCATTCGGCATCATGGGCGGCTGGCCGCTGTTCGGTGCGCCGCAACCTTACCGCGACCTGATCGGGCCGCTCAAGGACAGACTGGCCAGCAACGACTTCGTCATCGGCGCCGCCGACACGATCGGCGACGAAGTGGCGATCGCCAAGGATGGCCTTGTGACCGCGCTGGTCGGTCAGCGGCCGTTCGAAATGGGCTACAAGGCACCGTCGGTGATGATCGACCTGATCGAAGGCAAGGCCGTCGCCGATCCGGTGTTCACCGGCCTCGACGAGTGCACCAAGGAGACGGTCGACACCTGCATCCAGAAGTAGGTTCTCGATTTCGGGACGCTCGGCAACGGGCGTCCCGTCAATTCCTGGACGGACGCAATGGTTGTGGCGACAGGCGCCGGCTTTCGCGCGTCCATGGTCTGGATTTTTCGGCAACGAGATCGGCGCGCCGCGCAGGTTCGGGCCAATCCGCACGACAGACGGCCGACGCATTGGAACGTGAATGCCGGACGAGAAGTCAAAGAAGCGAGCCGCCTGGGCCAAGGCAGAAGCCAGCTCCCGTCCGGCCATCATGCGCAAGGCTGGGGCCGCGCACTTTGCGGGAGCCAGCGTCCATGTCTCGCTGGCCGGCGAGATTGGCCTGCGGATCGTGCGTGGCGACTATCCGCCCGGCACCATCCTGCCCAACGAGGCCAAATGGGCCGATATCTTCAATGTCAGCCGTTCAGCCGTGCGCGAAGCCATCAAGATGCTGATGGCAAAAAGCCTGTTGGCATCGCGCCCCAAGATCGGCAGCTGGGTCGAGCCGAAGGAGCGTTGGAACCTGCTCGACCGCGACGTGTTGGCCTGGTATGCGACCGCGCCCGACCGCGAGGCGTTCCTGCGCACCGTGCAGGAGTTTCGCCACATCATCGAGCCGGAAGCGTCGGCCTTTGCCGCCACGCGGCGCAGTGACGAGCAGATGGTGGAGATCAGCCAAGCCTGCCGCGAAATGGGCGAGGCCTTGAGCCTGCAGGAGCGTATCCGCGCCGACACGCGTTTTCATCTGGCTATCCTGCGCGCCTCCGGCAACGACCTGTTGGTGCCGCTCGGCGTGTTGATCGAATCGGCGCTCGACCATCTCTTCGCGTTCACCACGCAGCAGATCGGCGATCAGCGGCAGGCGCAGAAGCTGCATGAAGCGATTGAGAAGAACATCCGCTTGCAGCGCCCTGCAGCCGCGCGCAACGCCGTGCACAAGCTGCTTGCAAACACCGACGATGGGATCGGCCGGTCAAGGCGGTGATCGGCACCTTTGCTTCGTAATCCCTCAAATCGTTTGTTTCTTGCCATCCTTCGTCGGCATCAGATCGACGCCGTTCACCTTGCCGATATGCGTTGCCAGCATGGGCACGAACTGCTCCGCCGGACCGGTGGCGTGAGCGCCGGCGAAGGAGTTCTTGGTGGCGTTGCCGAGGGGGTTGGCGATCCCCGCCGCACCGGCCATCGATTCCAGATAGGTCAGGTCCTTGAAGGCGTTGGCGATGGTGAATTTGTGAGCGTCGCGGTCGCCCTCCAGCGTCCAGCGCATGAAGGTCTGGTAGAAGCCGCAATCCATGCGGCCGTTGCGGATGACGCTGTCGAAGCGCGGCGGCGAGATGCCGACCTTCTCAGCCAGCGCCAGCGCCTCGGAATAGATCGCGGCGTAGCCGAGCGAGATGAAATTGTTGAGCAGCTTCATGCGGTGGCCGTCGCCGGTGTCGCCGATATGGACGATGCGGCCGGCCCAGGTTTCGATCACCGGCTTCACCCTGGCAAAGAGGGCGTCCGGCGCGCCGACCATGGCGTCGAGCGTGCCTTCCCAGGCCTCCTTCGGTGTGCGGCTGAGCGGTGCGTCGACAAAATCGATGCCGAGCGCCTTGAGCTCAGTCGCCAGTGCCACCGTCGAGACCGGATCGGAGGTCGAGCAGTCGACGACGACCGAGCCCTTCTTCAAGCCCTCCTTGAGGCCGCCGGGGCCGCGAATGATAGCTTCGACCTCGCGTGAGCCGGTGACGCAGATGAAGACGATTGTCGATGCCGCCGCGACATCACGCGAGGTCGATGCTTCCTTCGCACCTCGACCGAGCAGGTCCTCCGCCGGCTTGCGGTTCTTGCGGCCGAGAAAGGTCAGGCTGTACCCCTTGTCGACGATGTTCTTGGCGATCCCGTGCCCCATCAGACCAAGGCCAATGAAGCCGATCTTTTCGCTCGCGGCAGTCGTGTTCATGTCTTCAAGTCCTGTTGCAATGATTGATGTCAGGCGCTGCCGTTTTGCAGGCGAGGGTGGTTGCGGATTGCGATATTGTCTGACAATACACATAAATCCCAGAGGATGTGGAGAACAAAATGACGAAGCGGATCATGTTCACCGGCGGCAGCGGCAAGGCCGGACGCCATGTCGTGCAGTATCTGGTGGAGCAAGGCTGTCAGGTGCTCAACATCGACACCAAGCCGCTCGACAATCCCAAGGTGCGCACGCTGATCACCGACATCACCGACAGCGGGCAGGTATTCAACGCGCTGTCGAGCTATATGGGCCTGCACGAATTCGACCCGTCGCTGCGCCCGCAGCCGGTCGATGCCGTGGTGCATTTCGCCGCCATCCCGCGCATTATGATCACCACCGACAATGAGGTGTTCCGCATCAATGCGCTCGGCACCTACAATGTCATCGAGGCGGCGGTGAAGCTCGGCATCCGCAAGGTTATCATCGCCTCCAGCGAGACGACCTATGGCCTCGTCTTCGCCAACGAGCCGCGTGATCCCCAATATTTCCCACTCGACGAAGACTATGACGTCGATCCGATGGACAGCTACGCGCTGTCCAAAGTCGTCAACGAGAAGACGGCGCGGGCCTTCGCACAGCGCAACGGCACCGACATCTACGCCTTGCGCATCGGCAATGTCATCGAGCCACATGAATATTCGCTGTTTCCGAAATGGTTCGCCGATCCGGGTTTTCGCAAGCGCATTGCCTGGAGCTATGTCGACGCGCGCGACCTCGGCCAGATCACGTTGCGCGCCATCGAGAAGGACGGCCTCGGCTACCAGGTGTTCAACGCCGCCAATGACGACACCTCGTCCGACCTGCCGACGGCCGAACTCTTGAAGCGGTTCTACCCTGGCGTACCGGTCAAGGCCGAGCTTGGCGAATACGAGACGCTGCTCTCCAACCGCAAGGCGCGCGACGTGCTGGGTTTCCGCCCGGAGCATAGCTGGCGCAGATACGTCAAGCAGGCCTAGGCCGTGTGGACGAATTGACTCAGGCATAGGTTTTGGGGTTCCGCTGACGAATCCAGTCTGATTCATGGATTGTCGACTGATTTGGAGGTCGGCG
>NZ_LMCP01000025.1 GCF_001425625.1 Mesorhizobium sp. Root102
ATCGTCTCGGCCCAGCCGTCATCTACAAGCGATTCGTGAGTCATCGCAGTGTAGAATCACAACCGATTCCCCACTGCAACACCTATCTTAGCGCATATGGGCCATTGGGAGGGTGATCTGCTCACCGGGGCGAACGACACGCACATCGCCACCCTCGTCGAGCGACACAGCCGGTTCACGATGCTTGTAAAGGTAGCGAGGAGGGACTCGGCCACCGTCGTGGCGGCCCTCGCCCAGACGATCGGCACATTGCCCGAAGAGTTGCGGCGCTCGCTAACGTGGGACCAGGGCAAGGAGATGGCTCGGCACAAAAGCTTCACCGTTGCAACCGATCTACAGGTCTACTTCTGCGATCCGCGAAGTCCCTGGCAGCGCGGCAGCAACGAAAATACCAACGGTCTGCTCAGGCAGTACTTCCCGAGAGAAACCAACCTCTCCCATGTCTCGCAGGCCCAACTCAACGCTGTCGCCCTGCGGCTCAATCAGCGACCCCGAAAAACCCTGGACTTCGAAACGCCGGCCGATAGGCTACAGAAGGTGTTGCGATGACCGGTTGAACCCACCCGGCCAATGAGGACAATGCCGGATGAGCGCGATTTCTTGCAAATCGGTGAAATCTGGATAATATGGAGACTGATCAAGGAGTCCAGCCATGCGCCAGTTCACGACGGGGGATCTCAACAAGCAGGTCGGCGACGTCACCGATGTTGCCAGCCGCGAACCCGTTATTCTCACCAAGCACCGGAAACCCCGGTTCGTGTTGATGAGTTACGAGCACTACGAACGCATGCGCATCGGCGGCGATCCCCGCCGCGCATATCATGTCTCCGAGATGCCGGAGGACCACACGAAACTCTTCGCCGCCGAGATCGACCGATTGGCGCGCGGGGAAGGATACGATGATGAGCGGTAGATTTCTGCCTGGGCAGGTGATCTCTTACCCGTATCTTTGGGCGTGGCAACACGAGCGCGGCGAAACGGAAGGCCGCAAGAGCCGGCCGACCTGCGTGGTCATCGCTGTCGGCGGCGCAAGAGATGGCCTGACCCATCTCGCGCTCCTGGCGATAACCACCCAGCCACCGACCAGCGATCGGGTCGGCTTGGAAGTCTCCGCTATCGAGTGCCGCCGCGCCGGTCTGACCGATCTCAAACGCTGCTGGATCGTGGTTGACGAATACAACTACGATATTGCCGAACGCTCCCGGTACATCGAATCCGACGGTAAGCCCCTCGGCCGTTTCAGCAAGGCATTCATGATGAAGATCGCAGGCGCCTTTATCGAAGCGCGCAGCGAAGGCCGCCGCGTCAGCCGTCTGGATTGACGTTTTCTATCCTCGGAACGCAGCATGTCTCGGCTCGGATTAGGTCCGCCGCTTCCGCATTCCTGCACTACCCCGGTCGCATGAACAGGAATGGCTTCGTCAGGAGGCAGGATCATGGTCGCGCCCCGACAAAAGCATCGCGGTTGACGAGATACTGACCATCGAGACGGGCGATGTACATCGCCACCGGCGCTTCACGGCAAAGGCACAAGGGCCACTGCCTGCTCTCATAGCCCTGCTTGAGCACGGCTTGAAGCTCCGGCGCCGTCCCCCCAATGTCCGGTCCTCAGTCCTGAACTGGCGCATCCGGCTCGATCCGGCTCATTCGATTGAATTGATGCAGGCCAACAATAGGCGGCTGCGAACGCGGGATAGATCAAAAGCCGGCCCGGCAGCTACGGCATACTGCCTCGTGTGAGGCGACCCGATCGCCACGACCAAAGCCGACCGGCCAGGTCGCCAAAAGCGAAAGACGCGAACCCTTGGCGGAGAGGGGCGGGTGGCGGCTCGGCTGGAGAGGAAGAGGGAAGCCGGGACGGGTTGGTCTGGCCAGGTTGAGAGAGCGCCCGGTGCAGGCCGACCCTTTCGCTGCTCTCGACAGGACCTTCTCATGAACGCGATCCCCGCACGAGCCACCGGCATTCCGGCTGCCTCCCTCGATCCGATCGTCTCCGACCGGACCCGCCGCGCCACCCGAATTCTGCAGGCCGCCAACCAGATCCTGCCCTTCCTCGAACGGGGTCAGCCAATCGGCGCGAGCGATCTTCGTCCAATCATGACCCATGCCTTCGACGGCAGCGATGCGGAGGGATTCTGGGTCTGGAAGGACGCCTACGAAGCCTGCGAGGCGGCACAGGTTCTTTTCCTGCGCAAGTTCGGACCGGCAATTCTCGCCCGCTCGCAGACACCCGCCGGTGCGCTCGCCATGCTGACGAAGGTCGCGCATCTCGTGCCGACCCATACGCGCCGATCGGATGAATCGCAGGCGCTCCAGCAGCTGTCGACACCGATGCCGCTGGCCTATGTCGTCTCTCGCGCCGCCGGCATGATCGCCGGGGACACCGTGCTCGAACCATCCGCGGGCACCGGCCTTCTCGCCATCTTCGCGGAGATCGCACAGGCGCGGCTGATGCTGAACGACTACGCGCCCGTCCGGCAGGCCTTGCTGACGCAGCTCTTCCCGAACGCCCGGACCACGCGGCACGATGCTGCCCATATCGACGATTACCTGGAACGATCCGCCAGCCCGACCGTCGTCATCATGAACCCGCCATTCTCGGTCGGCCCCCATGTCGAGGGCAGGGTTTCGGACGCGGCCTGGCGTCACCTCGCTTCCGCCTTCGCGCGACTGGCGCCCGGCGGACGCCTGGTCGCGATCACCGGCTCGAGCCTTGCCCCCGACAATCCGAAATGGCGCGACGCCTTCGTCCGGTTGCAGGAGCGCGGTCAGGTCCTGTTCTCGGCGGCGATCGACGGCAGCGTCTATGCACGGCACGGCACCAACGTCGAGACGCGGCTCACGGTCCTAGACAAGATTGCGGCGCCGGATCCCGCCCGGCTGATCGCCTCGCGTAGCACAGCCCCAGACCTGCGGACGCTCCTCGACTGGCCCACTATCCTGCCGCCGCGCTCGCCGTCGACATCCCCGGACTCCACCGGCGCGCTCTCCAACGGGATACTGCGGGCCGTGGCGGCCAAGATGGCGGCACGCAGGAGCACTGACACGCTGCGGCCCGCCGCAGTGACGACCGCGCCAGCACGGCCAGGGGTATCCAAGCACCGCCCCCATGCAGCGCCCGTGCCCGTGTCGCCGCCATCGCTGTCGATCGTCGAAATCGCCTATGAGATCCGTGAAGCCAACGACGATACGCGAGGCAATCTGACGGACGGGATCTACGAACCCTATCAGCTTCAGGCGATCAGCATCCCGGGCGCCAAATCCCATCCGGACAAGCTCGTGGAATCGACGGCGATGGCGTCGGTCGCTCCTCCCAAGCCCAGCTACCGCCCGCATTTGCCCGAGCACGTCATCGCGGATGGCATCCTTTCCGACGCCCAGCTCGAAAGCGTGATCTATGCGGGCGAAGCCCACGCCGGCTATCTCGCAGGCTTTTGGACAGTCGATAAATCCTGGGACAATGTCCAGGCGGCCAACGAAGAAACCGCCGGCGCCGTCCGCTTTCGCCGCGGCTGGTTTCTCGGTGACGGGACAGGTGCCGGCAAGGGCCGGCAGGTCGCCGGCGTCCTGTTGGACAACTGGCTGAAGGGTCGCCGCCGCCATCTGTGGATTTCAAAATCCGACAAGTTGCTCTGGGATTCCCAGCGAGATTGGTCAGCGCTGGGTCAGGAGAAGCTGCTGGTCACGCCGCTCTCGCGTTTCCGACAGGGCACGCCGATCCGTCTCGCGGAAGGCATCCTGTTCACCACTTTCGCGACACTTCGTTCCGACGAGCGCGAAGGCAAGCGCTCGCGCGTGCAGCAGATCGTGGACTGGCTCGGCGAGGATTTCGACGGCGTCATCGTCTTCGACGAAGGCCACGCCATGGCCAACGCCGCCGGCGGCAAGACCGAGCGGGGCGACAAAGCCGGATCGCAGCAGGGCAGGGCGGGCCTCAGGCTTCAACGCGCCTTGCCCGATGCACGCGTGGTCTATGTCTCGGCGACGGGCGCGACGGACGTCGAGAACCTCGCCTATGCCGAGCGTCTCGGCCTGTGGGGCGCCGGCGATTTCCCGTTTCCGACACGGTCGGATTTCGTCGCGGCCATCGAGGACGGCGGCGTCGCGGCAATGGAGGTGCTCGCGCGCGATCTGAAAGCTCTCGGCCTCTATGCCTCACGCTCTCTATCCTATGACGGCGTGGAATACGAGCTCGTTGAGCACGAACTGACGCCGGAGCAGGTTGCGATCTACGATTCTTACAGCGAGGCCTACCAGGTCATCCACACCAATCTCGAGGCGGCGATGGAAGCGTCCGGCATCACCGGGCAGTCGGGCACGCTCAACCGCAATGCCAGGTCGGCAGCGCGGTCGGCTTTCGAATGCTCCAAGCAGCGCTTCTTCAACCACCTTCTCACCGCGATGAAGACGCCGACCCTGACACGCTCGATCGAGCGCGATCTGACGGAAGGCCACGCCGTCGTCATTCAGATCGTTTCGACCGGGGAAGCCCTCACCGAGCGTCGCCTCGCCCAGATCCCGACCGAGGAATGGGGCGATATCCAGGTTGATGTGACCCCGAGGGAACTCGTAGCTGACTACCTTATGCATTCGTTCCCGACGCAGCTCTTCGAGGAGTTCTCCGACGAGAGCGGCAATATCAGTTCACGGCCGGTCTTCGACGAGGACGGCAACCCCGTCATATGCCGCGAGGCCGTTGCCCGCCGTGACGTGCTGTTCGAAAAGCTCGGCTCGCTGCCCGCCGTTCCCACCGCGCTTGACCAGATCGTCCAGCATTTCGGGACGGACCAGGTTGCCGAGATCACCGGCCGCTCCCGTCGCATTGTCCGTCGCGACACGGGCGGGCGCATCGAGCGGTTCGCGGTCGAGACCCGTCCTGGCTCGGCGGGCCTCGATGACGTGAGGGCCTTCATGGACGATGAGAAACGTATTCTCGTCTTCAGCGATGCCGGCGGGACAGGACGCAGCTACCATGCCGAGTTGTCGGTGCGGAACACGCGCCTGCGCGTCCACTATCTGCTGGAAGCTGGCTGGCGGGCCGACACCGCTATTCAGGGGCTCGGTCGCACCAACCGCACAAATCAGAAGCAACCGCCGCTGTTTCGGCCGATCACCACCAACGTCAAGGCCGAGCGGCGCTTCCTGTCGACGATCGCACGCCGGCTCGACACTCTCGGCGCGATCACCCGCGGGCAGCGGCAGACGGGCGGCCAGGGGCTTTTTCGAAGCGAGGACAACCTCGAATCCCGCTTTGCACGCGATGCTCTACGCCAGTTCTACCTGCTGATCCACCAGGGCAAGGTCGACGGCTGCTCGCTCACCCAGTTCGAAGCCATCACCGGCCTTGCCCTGACCACGCAAGAGGGCGGTCTCAAAGACGAACTTCCGCCGATCACGACTTTTCTCAACCGCATGCTGGCGTTGACGATCGCCATGCAAAATCTGCTCTTTGACGCCTTTGAACAGCTTCTGGCGGCGCGCGTCGATGGCGCCATCGCCGCCGGCGTCTACGACAAGGGCCTGGAGACGCTTGAAGCCGACAGCATGACGGTGACCGATCGCCAGGTCGTCTACACCCATCCCGGCAGTGGTGCGCAGTCGCATCTCCTGACCATCGCACAGCGTATACGCAACAAGCCGCTGTCTCTCTCGGGCGCCCTTGCGATCACCGAGCGCGATCGTCGCGCCACGCTGATGGTCAATGCCAAATCCGGGCGCGCGGCAGTGATGATACCGACCCGCAGCGTCATGCTGGACGATGGCGCGATCGAACCGCGTGTCGCGCTCATCCGCCCGATGGACGAACTGCGCTACGAGGTTCGCCAGCTCGAAGACACCAATTGGGAGGAGGCCGACGCGGCGCTGTTCGCCGCGGCCTGGCAGGCAGAGGTCGCGAAGGTTCCGCAATTCTCGGACTTGCAGCTGCATATCATCACAGGGCTGCTGCTGCCGATCTGGCGCCTGCTGCCGCAGGACTATTGCCGAGTCTTGCGGCTGCAGACCGACGATGGCCAAAGGATCGTCGGCCGCACGGTGGCGCCCGCGCATCTGCCGGCGCTGTGCCGCAACCTCGGGCTTGATCAAGTCCAGACGATCAGTCCCGAACAGGTGTGGGCCGCGCTCACCAACGGCTCGTCCGTGATCGGTCTTGCTGGCGACATGACGTTGCGGCGCGTGAAAATCATGAACGACTATCGCGTCGAACTCAACGGCTTCACCGACGGCATGCGCGACTGGCTGAAAGCGATCGGGCTGTTTAGCGAGATGATCCAGTGGAAAACCCGGTTCTTCGTGCCGATGACTGGCGAGGCGGTCGCGATCCTCTCCCGGCTGATGGAACGCCATCGCCTGGTCGACATCGCCAGCCGGGTCTGAGGGAGGAGCGGTTATGCGCGCCTCCGCATCCGAACTGGCGGACCGTCTCGCGCAAAGCGCCGAGGCGGTCTGCCGTCATTATCTATCCGCCGGCCGACGCGCGGGCAATTACTGGATCGCCGGCGACGTCAGCAACAGCAAGGGGCGCTCTCTCTATGTCCATCTTTCCGGGCCGCGGAGAGGCAGATGGGCAGACGGGGCGACGGCCCAATTCGGCGATCTTCTCGATCTTGTCCGCGAGACTTGCGGGCTTGTCGACTTCCATGACGTGGCCGACGAGGCGCGGCGCTTCCTTAGATTGCCGGAATCCGAGCCGCTGCGGTCAGGAGACAGCGTTGGTTCAAGACCGGCTGGCGGCATGTCGTCCGCGAGCGAACGGGCGCGACGCCTGTTCGCGATGAGCAGGCCGCTCCAGGGCACATTGGCCGAGGCCTATCTGCGCCATCGTGGCATCGTTGCGGCCGCGCGTCACGGCTCGCTGCGCTTCCATCCCTCCTGCTATTACCGGGATCTCACGACGGGCGCGAAATCGGCATTTCCAGCTTTGATCGCAGCCGTCACCGACGCCGCCGGCATGATCACCGGCGTGCATCGCACCTGGCTTGATCCGCGCGGATCCGGCAAGGCTCCGGTCGACGATCCGAGACGATCGCTTGGCGGCCTTCTCGGCAACGCGGTGCGCTTCTCGTTCCCCACGATCGGCCCGGTCCCGATCATGGGGGCGGGCGAAGGCATCGAAACGATGTTGTCCCTCAATGCGGTGATGCCGGCCATGCCGGTGGTCGCGGCGCTGTCGGCCAATCACCTGGCGGCCTTCCGCTTCCCGGCCGGTTGCCGCCGCCTTTATGTTGCGGCCGATGCCGATGCGGCCGGCCGGCATGGCATCGATCGGCTGAGCCGGCGCGCGCAGGCCGCGGGCGTTCTTCCGCTCGTGCTGTCGCCGGAACTCGGCGATTTCAACGAGGATCTGCGCCGTCTCGGGCCTGACCGGCTGATGGCGCGGCTTCGCGAACAGCTCATCCCGGAAGACGCGATGGCCTTCCTCGCGACGTGAAGCGGGGCCGGGACGCGCAGGCGCATGCTGTTGCCGTGCGCAGCGCCGGCCCCAAGGCTTCTCCCGTTGCCGGGAAGGGCGCGCGCCCGCGGGCCTGCCGGGAGGCGACCCCTACCACGCGACATCCGGGCCTTCAGCAGCGCCCGGCAGGTTTCCTCCCCTGGCCGGCCTTTTTGTTGGCACATCGGCGCAGCGGAAAGCCGCTGCCCGGCTTCCCGGCCGATGTGCGAGGCCGGCCATTCCTCGCGGGCCAGGAAACCTGCCTTGGCGCCGCCCAGCGCTTCGCTCGGCCGCTTCGCTCCCTTTGGCGACATGATCTGTTCCCAAAACCGGTTCCCGCTTTTGGGGATCATGCCGGGAGCTCGCGGTTCCGGCCCGGAAAGCGCGTGGGAGGGGATCGCCGTCAGGCCGCGAGAGGCGCGGCCCCAACCCGACGGAGACTCCCATGAACCTGACCCTTCCCCTCGACGACGGCTACGAGCCGCCCCACGCATCCTCGCCGACCGACCGCTATATCTTCGAGATGCAGCTCTACGGCCATCGCCCCTTCCAGGACGAACCCGATCCGCGGCCGTTGCCCGAGGAGCCGGCTGTCCAGTCGGCGCTCACAGCCATCTTCGACGCCTTCGCCGAAATGCTCGGCGACACACGGCTGGAGCCCGACCTCGAAGACCTGCTCTGGTCGACGGTCAATCTCTTCCATCGCGCCGGCGACCGCATCCAGCGCGATCTGCAGCGCAACGAGGACGCGCAGCGCAACGGGCAACGCGAGCAGGACGGCTCCGAGGTCAAGTCCGTCGAGCTGGAGCGCCATGTGGCCGAGGGCATCACGCTCCTTGAGCGACGCAACGCCTTTGAGTTCATGCGTGACTTAGCGGCCGACCTGTTCGAGGCGCAGACCGGCTCGACCTGGCGTCCGCGCACGGGCTCGAAGGTCAACCACGCCAATCTGACCGCCGCCATGATCGACAGCCGCGACTTCCTCTCGGCGCGCCGCCGGGCCGAGACCGAGGTGCTGATCCCGGCCGGCACCAAGATCGCCTTCTCCGGTGGCATGGACTTCAACGACCACGAACTGATCTGGGATGCGCTCGACCGGGCCCACGCCAAGTTCTCCGATATGGTGCTCCTGCACGGCGGATCGCCCCGGGGTGCCGAGCGCATCGCGGCGTGCTGGGCCGAAAGCCGCAAGGTGACGCAGATCGCCTTCAAGCCGAACTGGATCCGCCACGCCAAGGCGGCTCCGTTCCGCCGCAACGACGAGATGCTGTTGGTGATGCCGTCCGGCCTGATCGTCTTCCCCGGTTCCGGCATTACTGCAAACCTGGCCGACAAGGCGCGCCGCTTTGGCATCCCGATCTGGCGTTTCGGAAGTGACGGCGCGTGATAGGCTCTGCCGCAACTGGGCACTATCTCGACAAAGCTTCCGGCGCTCCAATGCCGGGAGCTATGGCTCGTTGCCACGTTTCGAATGTCTTGCTCGTCTGCTCCGCCCGCATTCGACGACAGGTCGGGAGGATCCTGTCGTTCGAGCCGATGCTGTCGACACCCATTCGATCCCGCATGGCGGTCAAATCGTCGCCTGTTGATTCAAGCAGTCGTCGGTTCGTTGCGCTTCGGCTTTGGCTGATGCAGCCGACGCTTTACATTCGGGCGCAGTGCATTGCGCACATCCTTGTCCACCACAGCCAGGTCGAACCATTCCCGATCGAAATAGCCGCCACACCACCGCCTGGTGTCGGCGTGTTCTGGGTCTGTCTTGTCCGACATGATTTCCAGGAAGCGCTCATATGCGCGGACACCCCCAACATCCTCGGGCGGCCTGGCGCGCGCTCCATCGATGCAGGTCCCGTGCTTGGGTGCGACATCAAGGGCCACGAATTCTTCGATCACGACAGTGTGGGACCAGTTGTCACCGAAGTCATAGACGTAATTGAACACGGCACCCCGCTCGAAATCGCGGAGGCGAACCTCACGAGCATCAAAGACGCGAGGATCGTCCTCAGCGGAATCCTCCGTCAGCAGCTCGACATCGCCATAGCGCAGGCCGCCGATTTGGAACTCGTGCAAATGATAGTTCCACCAATTGAAAGCGGCCTGAATTGCAAGGTGGAGTTGGTCGAGGTTCCAGCCTGACGGCAAAATAAGTCGCCGCCAGATTTCCGGCTCGATCTCATCCAGCGAAACGTGAATCTGGACTGCGTTGATGGTTTTGAACATGCCGCATGTGAACAGGATGGATCGCCGACGATCAAGTCATAGCCGGCCATCTACCTGTCGGGAAAAGCGGTGCGCACAATCCGCACATGGCGTTTTGGTCTGGTAAGCGCCGTCATCTCGGTCCTCAATCTATGCTCGTCCCATCATGGTATTGCCGGCGGATGCAGGCGCGTATCGAGCGCAAAAGGTTCCTGCAGCTTCAGCGCATAAGCGCCGGCAGCGACACTTGCGACGAAGACAAAATTCCAGCTATGGGAGGAAACGGCACTCGGGATCGCCACGAAGCGGTGACGCCGCAGAAGACCGTCGCCGAACGCTTGCTGCCCGGCACTGGGAATGCCCGGACGCAACCAGTTGGGATTGGGAACCGCGCCAGGATTCACGACATGGACATCTGTTGCATCGGTTATGACGGCCGCCGTCATCACATGCGCGATTGTGTCGAGCGTTCGGAAGCCCTTATGGACCGCCACTTCGAGAATCGCGGTCGAGGGATCGATGGAACAATAGACGGCGCGCACGCCCTTGCTGTTCCAACGACCGCCGACACGATAAGCGCCTTCCCCGCTGTCCCAAGTCGGCGCAAAGCGGACCTGATCAAGACGCCAGACGAGGAATTCCGTACCGCCGAGCGCCGCCGGCAGCGGCGTCATGCATAGACGCCGTATTCGAGCCTCTCGAGGTAATCCTCGACAAGCTCGACGCCGGCAGGCGTGGCCAGAAGATCGATCGGCCGCCGCTGGTCCAGACCGATCGCAGGGCGCTCAAGCCACTGCTCGGCTTCCGCCTGCGCCCCCAGCACATCCGTCGCCTTGGCGAGGATCTCGGCAAACTTCCACGTCCGCCCACTCTGCTCCTGGCTGAGCGGCTTCGACGGTGTGTCCTTGCGCCGCTGATAGGTGCGTACGCTCATGCCGACGGCCTTTTCAAGTGACTCGGCCTTATGAATGAACACCAGCCGCCCGACGAGATAATCCAGCGCCGAGGTCGGCAACCCATGCAACAGCAGCTCATGGGCATCGAGCGCGCTGGTTACGCGGCGCGACAAGACGCGGGCGCCGCCCAGC
This sequence comes from Mesorhizobium sp. Root102, assembly GCF_001425625.1. Taxonomy (GTDB): domain Bacteria; phylum Pseudomonadota; class Alphaproteobacteria; order Rhizobiales; family Rhizobiaceae; genus Mesorhizobium. Next base: position 10,717 of record NZ_LMCP01000025.1, read on the forward strand.
AGGTCCGCGACCTTCTGCAGGTCGCCGGCACCTGTCTCAGGAGATATGGTCTCGGCCGCGATCACCATGACATCACCTCAACACGTCACTTGTCTCTTTTCAATATGACAGTTGACGCGCGGCTTTTCAAGGATTGATCGCAGTAGGACGGCGTGGCGCGCCACATGACTTCGACAGGCGCTAAGCGAATATCAAATCAAAGCCATGCATGTATCTGTCGAAAAGTCGCGCGGAGATCCGCACGGCGCTTTGAAAAACCTGGTGAGCCTCGCGCTTACGAGCGTGACTGCGCATCCATTATGCCGTTTTTCGCGCGAGGGAGAGCGAGGCTGGAGAGGGGCGGGGGCTGTTGGAGAGAAAGAGAGACACCATGGCGATGATCTTTATTGGCGGCTCACACGACATCGTCGACCTGCCTGACGCGATAGTCGGGCGTATCGCATCGATCGTGGCTGCCGAACACGGCGTTCTCGTCGGCGACGCTCCCGGTGCCGACACGGAAGTGCAAGCTCTGCTCGGCGGGCATGGCTACGAACATGTCGGCGTCTTTTGCGCCGGTGATGAACCGCGAAACAATCTCGGTGATTGGGCCGTCTATACTGTTCCACCCCAGCCCGGCGCCCATGGCTTCGCTATACAGGCGCAGAAGGACCGCGAAATGGTCCGGCGCGCCAACTACGGCCTGATGATCTGGAACGGGACAAGCCCCGACACCGCCCTCAACGTGCTGCGGCTTGCAATGGCCGAAAAGCCCTGTGTTACCTACGATGTCGCCAATGGGTTGATTACGACGACCCGCGACGTCGCCGACTGGCGAACCATGCTGTCACGCGCCGACCCGGAGATCTGGGATCTGCTTGCAACGCGCATGACGCCGGATGAGCGGCTCGCGACGACATCAGGATGAGCGCCTGGGCTCCCCGCAGTTGACCGGGTACACTGTCTTGCAGCAGCGGATGCGGTGAATGACATCGCAGGGGCGGCTCGGAGCCGACGACGGCGCGTTCCGTTGGCCAGTCGTCGACGAAGCCCTCACGCCTGTTTGCCACCCGATCGCGGCAGTCGCCAGCCGGCCTGGCAGGGTCGGCACCTCCCGCTCCTTGCGGGTCGCCCCCGGAGGAAGTTCAACATCATGGTCGCTTCGCCGCCGGCCGCCGACGCGACATCGCGGAAGAACGCTCAGTCGGATGCTGCACGCGACAAAGCGGTCTCCTCGCCGGACCGCTGCGACCTGCGGAACGACGGCTCCGATCGTCGGGGGTGTTGAGTGGCGGAGGTTGCGCAAGCCCACGCGCTTTCGCTGGACGGGGACGCTATCGGAATGGCGGTGAAAGGGGCGATGATGGGAGTGGCCAAACCATTCCAGCGGTCGCCGGCGGGAGCCGGTGGGGCGCGATCGGAGCGGCCAGCGCTGTTAGTCCCGGCTTCGGTTGCAACGCGAGCCATTCCCTTTTCATGTCGCCTTTGTAGAGGACCGCCTGCTTACTACGGTCAACCCCTGGCGGGGTACTCTCGACGAAAATTCAGGAAAATTCGATTTCTGTTTTTGGTTTGCGGGCAGGCGAAGGGCCTGCCCGCGTTCTTTTCGAAAATAGAATTTTCCAGAATTTGCGCCGAGATGACCGCAGCAGGACAGCCCTCTCCTTCGACGCCATCGGGAATGGTTCCCGATGCAACCGAAGGAGAACTACCATGGCCACCACGATCGCTAACCTCACCACCAAGTCCGACGGCTCAATGGAAGGCGTCTTCGCCACGCTCCGGGTCAACGCCCCGATCACCGTCGTCCCGAACCCCTCCAAGGCCAGCGAGGAAGCGCCCGACTACCGCATCCTCAACAAGCGCACCGGCTTCGAGATCGGCGCGGGCTGGTATCGCCGCTCGCAGCGGTCCGGCGAGGAATACCTCTCCGTCAAGATCGAGGCACCCGAGATCGGCGTGATCTTCGGCAACGTCGCCCCGGCCCCCGGCGGCGAGGAGAACAAGAAGGTCATCCTCTGGAACAACCCGCAGTGAGGGCATCGGAAGCCGGCCCCCCAGGGCCGGCTTCCCCACCGGCAAAAGGGAGGTTGCAATGAGCCGCTACACCATTACCGTCACCGGACAGGGCCGCTCGGACCCGGAAGCCATCATCGGCTACGACCCGCCGCTTCGGACCTATTTCCTGCAGGCGTTCCCTCACCAAGAAACCGACGAGCCCGGTCTTTGGCTTGGCACCCACGATCGCGCCTTCGAAACGCTTGGATATCTTCGCCATGCAGCCATCGCACGCGGCTACCATTTCATGCCGCTGCCGGCGGAGGTCTCCTCGAAACTCATCGAAGACAAGGTCGCTGCCGGAACGGCAGCCCGAGTGGGCCTCGCCTGATTTCTAAAGCCGCTAACATTCAAAAGGGCGGCGACGGATCACTCCGTCGCCGCCCTTTTTTATGCTTGCCGACAACCACGAACATCAATTGCTCGACCTCGTCGATGTCCCGGTGGCACGATCGAACCGCCAATTGCCGACGCGTCTTTCCCGTCGGAAGGCACAAAGCGGTATCGGGAAATGTCCAATGACGACGATTGGCCGGATCAGCGGGACGGGAGACAGAAGCTGAGCCTCGGAAGGTTCCTTCTGTTCCGCGCCTGGTCAACCCCGTCAGCCGGCGAGCGCGTCCTTGAGGGCCTTGGCGGGTGTGAAGGTCAGCTACGTCGACAAACAGCCGGTCAAAGATGGACAAACTGACCGCCAGGCGCGATCTGCTGGATGAGATTGAAGTCGATCGTATTGGCCGTAAGCAAGGGCAGGCCGGCCTTCGCGGCGGTGAGATAGATCAGCGCATCGTTGAGGCATTCCTTGCGTTGATGTTTCTGGAAATTCTGGGTGCGCGACAACGTACCGGCAATGACACCGGCATCGATCCAGATCTGGTGGTCGGGGATCAGCACGCGGCTGTCTGGGATACTGGCGAAGAGGGCGGCGTAATGATCCCGGACCGGATGCCAGTCCGGCCTTGCCGGATCGTAATTGGCGACGCCGGTGGCGAGTTCGGCCAGACAGACCGAGCAATGGAACAGCAGGGAGCGGTCGAGCAACCGCCGCGCCACATCCGGCAGGGTACCGGCCGCGGCCATGATATAGATATTGGTGTCCGGCACGAATGTCGGCCGCCCGGTAGAGCCGATATCGGCAACGCCGACAAGTTTGTCATGCGCTCTCGGTTTCAGCTGGGCGCGGCGTCGTTCTGGCTTGTAGCGCCGCAGCGCGGCGCGCAGGTCAGAACTCAAGCGCGTGACCCGGCCCGAGCTTGCCGTGGGTGCGCTTGAGGAAGGAGGCCACCGGATCAGGCTGGGCCAGTGTGGCCAGCGCGAGGATACCGAGATCGGTCGGGGAATCGATCCCGCTTTCCCGCTTGGCGGCCTCGACCAAAGCCTTCGGCGCACGGAAGGAGAGATGTTCGGTCTTGTCGCCGTCCAGCAGACCGGCGCGGCGCGCATCCTCAATCGCCACGGCCGCGTTTGAACGGCTCGCGGATTGCCTGGTTGCAGAGGCTTTGGTTTCCCCCCGCTTCAGTGCGCGCGCAGTCGCCATGTTCAACTCCATCTGTCTTGTGTGCAAGATAGAGCGCCTTGTCACACAAGGCAAGATGCGGCGTCAGTGATAGGACGAACTCGACCAGGTGTTGTGTGTGACTGGCAGGCTGTTTGTCTTGGTGGATGCGGGCGAGGGTTTAGCTGCCGGCGTGCGTAGCCCAATCCTGGTGCAAAGCGTTTCGGTTTCCGTCTGATCGAGAAGGCGCAAATTTTCGATCGACGTCGAGAAGCGGGCGCAGCCGCCGACGACATGGCCGTTCCAGTAGGAAACCTCCTGCGAAATCCCGGTAAACAGCCGCGATAGGAAATTGCGCCGGCGAACGGTACAGGGATTGCCCCTGGCGATAAAATCGTCGGTGTCGAGTTTGATCCTGACCTCTGTCGCATGGAACTCCGATCCCTGTCCGGACCCGGAAGCATATGTTTCGGTGAGCAGGAACAGCCTGATCCAATTCAGTCTGGCGCCCTGAAGGTCGTTGGCCAGGATGCGGTTCAGCACGATATCGCGGCCAAAGCCGGAACTGTGGAACGACGCCATATGGGAGAGGAGGCTGACCAGCACAATATCAGCGCGCGCGATCATGTCGGTGCGATCGAGCGCAATCGCATATTCACCGACACAAGGCTCGCCGGCGTGACCGGGATAGAAAACCTGCTGCATGGTTGTTCCTCATTTGCTTGATGGGGCGTTTGTTAGGAGGCCCATTTTGCCGGAACAGTTCTCAATCGTCACGGCAAGGCTTGATATCGGTTTCGCGCAGTTTTTGGTCGAGGGTCAAGAGCGGCCCGTCGGCGACTTTTCCATAGGCATAATGGAAACAGTCGAGATTGCCGAGCGCGCGTTTGCCGATGCTGTTTTTCCGCATCGGCGTTGGTGAGCGTCTTTTCCATGTCATCGAAAGCCCGTTGAAGCCCGGCCGCCGGAACACCGGCCTTTCGAAACCCGGCTCCTGCGGTTTCGACGAGGTCCTCGTCCTCGGCGTTTTGGCTGTGGTCCTTCCTGGTTCTCGCGCGTTCACGACCCTTGGTGCAGCAATTCGCCGCTGTCGATCATGCGCAGGTTCATGTCGGCGGGCGTCTTGATCAGCAGCTGGGCGTTGAGGACACGCAGATCCCGCGGCTCGGTGCAGGCGAGCCACGCGCGAAGCTTGTAAAGACCGGGCTGGAGATCGGCGCCAAAGAGGAAGGAGACGGTTTTTTGCTCCCTGGCGGGCATCGGGATTTCGCCATGCTGGGAGCCGATCGAGCGATCTTCGAGCCAGAGCGAGGCGATGCAGCCGGCATTGCCAAAAACGTTGGATCCGGTGGTGGCGAGGTATTCGACGGCGAGCTGCGTGCGGCCGGGTTGTGTGACCTTCAGCCAGCCCTGGAGTTCGACGGCCGCGAGACCGGGGTAGACCACGCCGTTGCGTGACAATTCGCTGAGCGGAATGGCGCCGCCGATATAGACAAAGCTGCCGACGCTGTCGGCCGGGATCTCTGGAAGATTGTCCTTTCTGGCCGGCGCAACGCGGGCGATGGCGAGCGCGCCCCGCTGGTAACCCTGGCTTGTGTCGCCTTCAGCGGAAACCTGCTTCCTGGCGCCATCATTCCCGGTGGCGGGCAGGCTGTCATTGCCATTTGATGACTGCTGTCCGGCAGTTCCGAGACGTTCGATCAGCGTATCGAGCTTTTGCTCGATGCGGTCCAATTGCTTCTGGGTTGCTGCCTGCTGATCTTGCGCCAGGGCGAAGCCGGAGCCCTCGACGAAGCTCAACGCGGTGATCGCAATGCCGAGCGCCAGTGCGCACACACTTCTTCTTTGCATCATGGGGATGATCCTTCCTTAGGCACGGTTCCAAAATTTTCGCGCGGCGCTGGCGCCACTTTTATCCCTTGCAGCGGCCGGCCAGGAGCGACAGCAGGCGTATCGTCGTGAGCCGGCTCCAAGGTTGATCCGGGCGCGGGCGGTTGCGACGTCCGCGACCCTGCGGCCGAAGACGCATTGCCCTGTTCGGAATAATCCGGAGCCGACGTGGTGCCGGCGTTGTTTCCACCGCCGGTCATGGGACGGTCGCGATGGCCGGTGACATCCTGAACGATACTGACAGCCAGAAAGATCAAAGCCAGAACAGCGGCAATCGTGGCATAGCGAAACAGCGGATCGCGCCTGAACAGGGCGGGAACAAGGTTGAGCCAGCGCACAAGCCTTGCATGCACCGAGGCCAGCTGCGTTGCGTTCATCATGGACCCACCCCCTGCCGCTCGTGTGTCGCCATGGCCGTTTCGATGTCACCTGGCTCGATGGTGACAATGGCGTCGCGGTCGGTATTTCCGACAGCCTTTGCCGCGAGTCGCATGGCCTGCGCCTCGCGCGTGTTTTCCCAAAGCGTGCGGATTGCGCGGGCATTGCCAAAGGACATTTGGCCCGAGGACATTTGGTCCGACTTTTTGTCCCCACCCCGCTCCGCCTCCATGCGGACGCAGGCGAGGGTGGCCTGGCCATCGGCCGCGGCGTCGAGCACAAAGCCTTCGCGGTTGACGAGATCGCGAAAAATCCCCGCCAGCTCTTCAGCCGAATAGTCTTCGAACATGATTGTCCTGGTGAATCGGGAGCGCAGGCCGGGATTTGCTTCGAGGAAGCGGCGCATTTCGCCGGTATAGCCGGCGGCGATGACACACAATCGATCCCGATGGTCCTCCATCAGCTTCAGCAGCGTGTCGATGGCCTCGCGGCCAAAATCGTTTTTTTGGCCCTCCGGCGCCAGCGCGTAGGCTTCGTCGATGAACAGCACACCATCAAGGGCGGCCTCGACGGCTTGCCGCGTCAGAATAGCGGTTTGTCCGATATAGCCGGCAACAAGCTGGCTGCGGTCGACCTCGACGACATGGCCGGATCTGAGCAGGCCGAGTGCGAACAGAATCTCGCCCATGAGACGCGCCGCCGTGGTTTTCCCGGTCCCAGGATTGCCGAGGAAGATCAGATGCAGGCTTGGGGGTGCGGCATTGATGCCGTGGCGCTGGCGTTCCTGCTCGGCCTGCAGCACTGCGACCAGTTTCCTGACCTCCGTCTTGACGGAGCGCCACCCGGTCATCGCGTAGAGTTCGGCCAGCACGTCATCGAGCGGCCGATGTTTTGCTGGACGGACCGGCAGAGACGGTTTCCGTTCAACGCCTGCTTGCGCGTCCCATTCACCCTTCGAGAATTTCCGCGCTAGCGGCGCGCCATATTTCTCGGCATGCGCCAACCGCCAGCCCATGACGGTAAGCGCGACGACCAGGATGACGCCGGAATAGGTTTCCAGGAGGGCGAGCACGACGATCAGGACGGCAAGGCCAGGGATGATCGGAGCCAGAATGCGCTGCATCTCTTGCCGCCTCAACTGGACTGAGCCTGGGGCGCGAAACGGTTCCGCTCTACCTTGGCGACCATTTCCGGCCGACGGAAATAGATGGCGCGGCCGCAGCGCAGCGGTCTTCTACCCTGGACGAAGACGAATTGCTCGTCGGCCCTGGCGTCGGAGAGGATTTCCGAGACCGTCGCCAGCCTTCGGCCGCGTTCGGATTTTTGCTCCGACGCACCAGTGGAGGCGGTGCCGATCTCGAGGGGCCTTGCGCTCTTTCCGCGGTTTTTTGTCTCGGAGCTCAGCACCACGCCGTGTTCGCCGAGCGCTTCGGAGACAGCGCGCGCCTGTTCGAGCGAGCCGATCGCGGCGTAGGATCGCCAGGAAGCGCTTTCGAACCAGGCGCTCTTGCCGCCGTCGCCCCATTGTTCTCGGAGCTGACCTTCGGACTGATAGAGCATGGTAAGCGTGATGCCGTATTTGCGGCCGGCATCGCGGGCGCGGGCCAGTGAGGTCATGTAACCGAGACGCGCGACCTCATCGAGCAGGAAGACGACGCGTCCGCCGGGTAAAACGCCGTCGGCTTCATAGACGGCATTGAGCAGGGATCCGACCACGACACGGGCGAGCGCCGGTGTTGATTCCAGCACCTTCATCGGGATGTTGATGAACAGGTCGAGATTGCCGGCGACAAGGTCCGACGTCTTGAAACTGTTTCCGGACACCAGTTTGGCGTAGGCGGGATTGGCGAGCCATTCGGTCTGCTCGCTCATGTTGCCGTAGACGCCGGAAAAAGTCTCGGCGACCAGTCCCATCAACTGGCCGGCAAGATGGCGGGCGCGATGCGAGGACGAATGTTCAAAAATGCGCGCCAGTTCGTCCCGCATTTTCTGCTCCGGTAGGGCGAGACGTTGCGCCAGGCTGACGAGATTGCGTTCGTCGTCGGACAGATTTTTGTCGAAGACGATGTCGGAAAGCAGGGCTTCGACGATGGCCTTGCCACGGCCCTCGAAAAAGGCTTTGCCGGAGGCGCCATGCGGCGCGTCACGGGTGGCTGAAACTTTCTCGCCGCAAATCCAGTCGACGACCGAGCGGATGTCGCCGTCGATGAGCGGCGAACTTTTTATCAGCCAGTCGAGCGCATTGAAGGGGCCGGTGCCCTTCATAGGATCGATTGAGATGACGCGCCGGCCCATCGCCGTGCGCGCGCCGGTCAGCATCGGCGCGAGCTCGGAGGAGGGATCGAGGGTGACGATCGGGCCACGCCAGGTGAGCAGCGTCGGCACGCAGACGGAGACGGTTTTGTAGGCGCCCGATCCGGCGAAGACGAGACCATGAGTGCCGCCCCAGGAGAGGTCGAAGGTGAGCAGAGGCGACTTGCCGCCCTTGCCCCAGCTTTTTGGATCGCCGGGATCGAACTTTTGGCCGCGCCGGGTCGGCGCATCCTGATCGACGCGGTAGGCTTCGCCGAGGACGACGCCGCCGAGATCTTTTGTGCCCGGTGACGTGTTGGCGCCACCAAAGAGGTTTTGCGCTTCGCGAATGTCCATCCAGTCGGCGTGGCCAAAGATGTCGGACGATGCGCGCTCGACCGGTTTGACGTCGTGGGCGCGCAGTGATTTGCCCATCAGCATCCTGATGCCCGCCATGGTGGCGAGAAAGCCGACGACGGCGGCGTAGAAGACGGACATATCCGCCGTGTTCAAAATGGTGAACCATGAATAGGCCGGGCGAAGTTCGAGCAACCGTGTCGACTCAGGCCAGACGGTGAGAACAGTTGCGGCTACCATGCCGAGCACGCCGGCGATCGCCGTGGCCGGCAGCGCCAATCCTGTTCGGCGCAGAAGCAGCGCGGCGCTCATGGTCGCGGCCGGACCGATGAGCGCGACCGAGGGCCATGCGGAATAGGCCAGACGATAAAGAATCGAGGAGGTTGGCAGGCCGCCCAGATACCAGCCGATCAGCAACTCGCTCCACAGCGCATGGGCATAACGCCAGGCCGGGTACCAGATGACGAGCGGCAGGATGGCGACGGCTGCCTTGAACAATGTCTTGATGAGATCGTAGGACAGCCGCCCGAACATTTGTTGTCCCCCGCGTCAGTGCCAATGGCCGTTCGGATCAAGATTTTGTGCCGCGCCCGCGATCGGACTCTGTCGTGGGATGAACGCGCCGCACACTGCCGCTCTGTTCCGCCGCAAGTGCCGCGACGACGTCGTGATCCGCCAGCCCTTCCCAGTGCTGCATGACTTTGTTCCAGCGCAGGCCGGCGCCACGCAGGCGGGTCGCGAATGGGGTTGGCAGCGGAGCGGGGAAGATGACGGTCAACGGTTCGTGTGGTGCGTCCTTGCCGACCGTTTCTTTGTCCAGCGCGGTTTTGCCGACCTTCGTCCACCCGGCGATTTTTGCCCTGTCGCCTGCGTCAGCAGCAAGCGACAACAACCCACCATAAAGGGCGGTTTCTTCCAGGTCCAATAGTCCGGCGCGTTCGATGAGGGTTCCGGCTTCAACAAGGCGGCGGGTGCGCTGCTTGCGTTCGTCCGCCTTGAGTTTTGCTTCCTGCTCGGCGAGTTTCGCCCGCTGCTGCTCCAGGCGGCTCATGCGTTCGGCAAGCGAGGTGCGGGCCATGACGAGGATCTCCGTTTTTCTCCGTCCGCCAAGCCCGACGGGACTTTGCCAGCCGAAGCGAGGCTCTGCAACCCCCTTTTGTATGCGCCACGGGGCTGCAACCAGCGCCGCACGCTGCTTTCCGCAGTTACGAATTCTGCCAGATCGCCGCTGCTTTGTCCACCCGAGAGCCGTGAACTTAACCAGACGCAATATGCATTCTTCGAATGCTTGCTTGCGCCAGCGCTCGTGTGGTGGCATTCTACGGCAATGGCCATCGCTTTCGCCCGTGCCCGCTACATCTCCCGCTCCGACGGCGGCAGCGCGGTGCGCTCGGCCGCCTATAACGGCCGCGAGGCGATCAAGGCGCAGCGCACGGGGGAGGTGTTTTACTTCAAGCACCGCGAGGCGCCGGAGCATCACGAGGTGCTGTTGCCGGAAGGAGCGCCCGCGGAACTGGCGTCAAGCGATGCGCTGTGGAACGCGGCCGAGGCCATGGAAAAGCGCAAGGACGCGCAGCTGGCGCGTGAGCTCGTGCTGGCGCTGCCGGCCAATCAGGAGCTTGATCATGACGACCGAGTCGAGCTGGCGCGGTCTTTTGCGCTGGAGCATTTTGTATCGAAGGGGCTGGCGGTGCAGCTCGACGTTCATGCGCCGCATGGAGCGGAGAGCGAAGGGGAGCGCGCCAACTATCATGCGCATCTTTTGATCACGACGCGGCGGCTGGACGAGAACGGCTTTGCGGCGAAGAAGGCGCGTGATCTCGATCCCGTCATCAAGCGGGGCGGGGGCCGGGCGATCGTGGCGGAGGGCGAAGCCTGGGGGCAATTGTGGCGCGATCATCAGAACCGGTACTTTGCCGAACAGGGGCTTTCGATCCGCGTCGATGCGACAAGTGCGGTCCGCCAAGAGCATATCGGGCCGATCCGCATGCGCACGCCGGGCGCGGAGGCCAATGTGCGGGCCGAGCATATCAGGCGCGCCAACGAGGAAGCCGCGCGCGATCCGGACCATGTGCTGGCTGTCCTGACGCGCAACCAGGCAAGTTTTTCCGAATACGATCTCGACCGGCATCTAAAAAAACACATTTCCGACGAGGGCGAACGAGCGGATGTGAAGGGCAAAGTGCTCGGGCGTGACGATGTGCTAGCGCTGCATGACCGGGAGACAGGCGAGCGTGCAGGGCGCTGGACAACGCGGGTGGTGCGCGACCAGGAGATTTTGGCGCTTGCCGATGGACGGCGCGTGGCAGGAGGCGGGCATCGCGCTATCGGCGTTGGGGATCGGGACCGTGTAATGTCAGCGCGGGAACTGCGTGCGGATCAGCTTGCCGCGTTCGATCATGCGACTGGGTCCGGTGGGCTAAAAATAATCGAGGGGCGGGCCGGGACGGGAAAGAGTTTTGCACTTGGCTCCATCCGCGAGGCGCATGAGGCGGCGGGTTATCGGGTTGTCGGCCTGGCGCCAACCAACGCTGTCGCTCAGACCATGAAGGACGACGGTTTTGCCAGAAGCTCGACCGTTCATGCCGAGCTGTTCCGGCTGAAGAACGGACGCGCGCAGTGGGACCGGCGCACTTTGGTCGTGGTCGACGAGGCGGCGATGATGGACGCCAAGGTGACCGGCGAGGTGTTGCGTGAAGCGCGGCTGTCGGGCGCCAAGGTTGTGCTGACCGGGGACGACCGGCAGCTCGGCTCGATTGAGCGCGGCGGGCTGTTCACAGAGCTGAAGAAGGAACACGGTTCGGCCGAGATCACCCAGGTCACGCGCCAGAAGGTCGACTGGCAGAGAGAGGCGGCGCGCGATCTTTCGGACGGTCGCTTCGAAGACGCGCTGCGAGCCTTTGCCAGAAACAAGGCGGTGGTGTGGACGTCTAAACAGGATGAATTGCGAGAAAAACTGGTCGAGCGATGGGCGAAGGATGCTGCTTCCAATCCGTCGGCATCGCGGTTCGTGTTCGCCTATACCAACAAGGATGTCGATGCGCTGAACAAGGATCTGCGCGCGGTGCGTCGCGAGCGTGGTGAGATCGGCGAGGATTTTGTGTTTACGACCAAGCATGGCGAGGCCGCGTTCGCTGTCGGTGACCGGGTGCAGTTCACGGATACGCTGAAAGGCGCTGGCATCTACAACGGCAACGCCGGGACCATCACCGGCATCGACCGGAATTTTGGCCGCATCGGTGTCGTGCTCGATTCAGCTGCGGGAAGGGAAGGACGAAAGATCGAGTGGTCTGCGTCGGAGTTTTCTGGATTCCGGCACGGCTATGCCGGCACGATCTACAAAGGCCAAGGCAAGACGCTCGATCATACCTATCTCATGCACACGCATCACTGGCGCGCCGCCTCGAGCTATGTCGCGCTGACGAGGCAGCGTGAGAGCGCGACGATCTTCGTGGCGACGCAGACAGCCCGGGATCTGCGTCAGCTCGCCCGCCAGATCGGTCGCAACGAGATCAAGTCGGCGTCGGTGGCTTATGCAACACGCGACGAGCTCAGCGCGGAACAACGGGCGAAGCTGGACGAGGGACGGGCGGCGGAGAATGCTCGGCCGGCGTTGCATGTTGGGCAAGTTCAGGATGGCCGGGAAAAGGAGCAGCAGCCGATGGTTTCAGTTGTCGAAGAGGCACGCGCGGGTATGCGTCGGACAGATCCGCGCACACCGGAAATGCAGGCCGGCGCAATCGCTGGGCACGCGGAGAATCAGCGCCAGGGTACTGAGCATCGAGGCGCGACGCCTGAGCCCGTCGTGGCACAGAAGTCAAAAAAGGCAGGAGACAGCGATCGTCATGGGCCTGCCGCCGATGATCGGGCCGTGGCGGGCAAGACCGAAGATCGGCAGGCTGTTCCAGATGCCAGAAATCAAGAGGCGTCGCTCAGCACCACAGCCAACCGGCCAGCGGACGTCAGGGTGATGATAGCTGCATTCCAGGATGTGAATGCTGATGGCGTGCGCCGCGACAGTTTTGGGCGATCGATCGCCGAACGAAGCATCGCCGCCGCTGTCAGTCGCGATGCGGATGTACAGCGCGAGCGGGACGCTCGCTTGATCTATCTGGAGACCGCCTACCGTGATCCGAAATCCGCTGCGCGGCGTCTCGATGACATCATCGCGCGAGACGGTCCGACAAGTGCCGCACAACGGATATCGGCGGATGCAGAGCTGCTTGGCGAACTGCGGGGCAGGGAAGGGTTCTTCGCCGGCGCTAAAGCTCGTGACGAGCGGGAAGCCGCTCATAGAGCAAGCGAGGCGATCGGTCCGAACGTTGTCCGGACCGCCGAGTTCGAGAACCGGGCTGAACAATCCTATCGTGGCGAGGTCGAAAAGCAGATGAGGGCTGACGCGGTGGAGGTGAGGGATGTTTCGGATCGGGCGAAAGCCGCACTCGGAAAAATTGCAACGGCCAAGGATGATCGCGAGCGGGCCGAAGCCTCCAAGGCGATGTCAGCCGATCAGGAGGTCAGTCGGGAGATCGCCACCTTCAGGAAATCGATTGAAGCCCGTTTCGGTGAAGACGGCGCACGCGAAATCGCTCGTGCGACAGCATCTCGTACGGCATTTGAACATCCGTCCGTGCCGAAATCCGAACAGGGCAGGTTGGGTGAGGCCGCCAGGCTCTATTCCGCGGCCCGATCTGGTGAAGTCGCGTCCAGGCAACAGGCCGAAACCGAACGTCTTGCGGCGCGAGAATCTCAGTCGCCACGGCTGAAACAGTAGGGAAGCGCCGGGGGGGGGCGGCTGTCGTTATCCCGTCGGCGTCGCAGGCCGCGGCGAATGACTACTCTTTAAGCAAGGTGCTCGTTCATTGTCACAAATGGGAGAGCTGCAGATCAGCAATAGGCGAGTTGCCAAAGATGCTCTTGTACTCTCGGCTGAACTGCGCGGGGCTGAGGTCGCGCGATGCACCTTCAGGAGCCGGGCGACCCTCGGCCGGCTTGATATCGTCGTTGATGAGCTGTCGCGCATGCGCGACCTGGTCGGGGGCGGGCAGGGGAAAGGGCAGGTGACAGTCCCAACCGCATCCCGCGCGCCTTGGCCGCGTCCGGCGCGGAGCCATCAAATAGCTCAAACTTCGCTAAAGTCGTAGCGAAACCCGCGAACCTCCCAAAGCTCTGACAGGGTCGGGGTTTCTTTCAAAAATCGCAGAACCTTTCGAGCTGCGATCAAATTGTAGGGGAACATTCCAATAGATGAGTGCCCACAATTCAGCCGCACGACCTCAGGCGGAAGATTGCACTTCGCCAGGAACTCAATGACACGCTCAGAGGCTCCTGGGCGCGCAACCGTATCGTCCCTACCGAGCAAGAACATCAAATCCAGATGAGGACGTGTAAGGCCGAAAAGATGCTTCTCTAGATCGATGAGCCCCCATGCGGTTCTTAGCCCTTCCAGTGACATGGACGGTTCAATACGACCACGTAAGGCCGTCATGGTCTCCGCAGTCCAGACGAGATCAGCAGGGCTTCCGGGCGATACCATGAGAACCGCCTTATCAACCTTCTCCTCTTGGGCAGCGACGAGACCTGCAACAGTGCCACCCAAACACATCCCTACAACCGAGATTTTCTGATACCCCTGACTATAAAGCCAACGAACAATCTTACGGCCATCTAGGACAGCCTGTCTCATCGACTGGACGGTGCGCCCTAAATTCGCGTTGAAAAGTTTTTCCTCAGAATAGTCATTCGAACTCCGCCCAAAATGATACGGAAGTGTAGCTTCAATAATAGTTATGCCCTTTCCAGCAAAATATTTGGAAAACGCCGGATACCGGCTCCGAGCATACCAATGATGGAACACAACAAGCGCATGTTGTTTCAATCCACTGTCGGTAACAACGCATTCGAACGTGTTGTTCGCTTGGTCTTCAGTTGAAATATCAGATTGGAAGATAACACTGGCCCCTTCTTCCCTCAACGGAACAGCTGGCAATATCGGCGCGAAAAACACCTCGCCCTTGGAAATTTCATTGAAGGCCAATTCGTCAGAACCATCATCAGAAAATGGAATCGCCTTATCATGAATACGCCTCTGACGTTCTAATGATCTCAGGATGTGCTTACGATCATAGCGGCGCGCTAGATAGCGGAACATTTTCTCTCCTTTTTCTTTCATGAAACCAATGCTGAAATCCCGCCGTACTTCATTCACCAGACAAAGGGGCGGCTGGACATCCCTCCACACTATTTAGCGCCCGATAAAGGGTTGCTCGATGTACCTTCAGGAGCCGTGCAACCTCAGTCACTGGCTTGTCCTGGGCGATGAGCTGACGGGCGTGCGTGACCTGATCGGCCGATAGGGTAGGCGAGGGACCGAACCGCACTCCACGTGCCCTGGCCGCGATCCGGCCGGCGCTGGTGCGCTCCACGATCAAGGATCGCTCGAAATCCGCAACGCCGGCGAACATGGTCAACACCATGCGGCCCGCCGGCATCGTCGTGTCGGCCCATGGCTCGGCCAAAGATCGCAAGCCGGCCTCGGCCTCCCTGATCCGCTCGGCAATGTCGAGAAGGTCGCGCGTCGATCGGGCGAGGCGGTCTAGCCTGGTGACCGTCACCACGTCGCCGGGGTGCAAATGGTTGAGGAGCTTCACCAGCTCGGGCCGATCGCGCTTTGCCCCGGAAACCTTTTCCTCAAAGAGGCGAATGCAGCCGGCCGAGCCAAGCGCTGCGCGCTGCTGGTCGAGATCCTGGCCCTGGGTGGAGACCCGGGCATAGCCAATCATCATGGTTGCGGGTTTCCTGTCGCAAGTTATGTCGCAAGGACAATTACCACTTGCGACAAAGACATGCGACACAAAAAACCCCCTGATTTTCAGGGGACGGCCGATCTGCGACGCAACAACGATCTGCCGAAGAAGCTGCGCGAAATGGTTGGAACCAAGACATCCGCCTCCCTTGTGCGGTTCTACTATTTTGGGCAACGACCAAATTGTAGATGGGCATCACTGCTAGCCCTTGTCCCCCGATCCCAACGCGAAATAGGCATCCGCCGCCCCGAACGGACCACCAGATGGTGCAGTCCACAAAAGATAGCCATATCCCAATCGGCCATGATCGTTTCGCGAGTAGGCCGTGGTAGCTTCCTTGAACCATGAGACTGGAACAACCTGCTTTCCGAGCCACTGGCCCCCATTGAGGAACACCAAGCCGAAGCGCGCGAGATCGTGAACGGACAGGCGAAATGTATGTGCCGGATGGTCCGACGATGAAACTTGGCGTGGATCCTCGGCCATTGTTGGCCTCGATGCTCGGCCGCTGCGCCTGGCGCTCGGCCCGGGTTGCTCGCGCGTTGTCCGGACGTAGCTCGATCTCGCTCCGGACGTCCATTTGCTCCGCAATCCCGCGCCACTCGGCAAAGTCACGCGTGTAATCGAGCGTCGTTTCCTTCACGCCCGACCATACTGGCCTTGGCCTGACCGCATGTTCTCAGATGGTCTCGACGCTGAACGGAAAGCTCATCATCAAAAGCGCTCATGGTATCGGCACAACCGTGCAGGTTAGAATACCACTGGCCTCCGCCGCAGCCGGTTTTTGGCAATCGTTCCGCAGGTACGGGCGAACAAAGGAACACTCGTGGGGCGGCTAGGTGTCGGCTCTGCCAGGCGGGATCTTTTCGGAAAAGAGGAAGGTCGCTGGATCAAGTTTCAACGCCTTGGCGATCGCGGCGATCGTGTCCACGCTGATGTTGCCGCTCGCCCGTTCCAGTTTCATGTATGTCGCCTCCGCCACGCCGATGAGCTCAGCCATCTCATACCGGTGCAAAGTACGTCGTTGTCGCTCAATATCGATGATGTGGGCCAGCCGCTTGCGGATCGCATTGTCGTCCAACCGATGCGCCCACTCCGGAACTTTCTTGCCGCCGGCGAGCAGTAATGCAAAAGACAGTTGCAAGCCGTTTGCCATGATCTGCAGCGTCGTCAATGTGACATTATTTTTCTGACGCACAGTCTGAATGTAGGTTCGGTAGGCGAGTTTTTCGCCGTCGGCGGTCCGAAACAGCTCGGCCATATGCATATGGGATAGGCCGCGTTTGGCTCTCTCCCGCTCAAGCGTCACAGCAATGTTGGCGCGCAACGGGTTGTTGACCAGGCCCGCGTCGTCTCGCTTCATAAATCGATGTAGTCGCACAAACCTGCCTTTTCGATCTGTCCTTTTTTGCGCGGATCATCCATAGTAAACTATCAAAATCCGTAGCGAGGAAAAGGCTATGACCATACTCAAATTCCTTTTGGCGAGTGCCGTCGCCATCGCGGGCGCCGCAGCTCTTCCATCCCAATCAAAAGCGTCGGAATGGGGATGTCAGGTCCTCCTATGTCTGTCAGGCGACTGGCAAGGCACCCCCTCGTGCCACCCGCCAATTTACAAGTTGATTGCTGCGATGGAAGCCCCGGGTTTTAATTGGCCGACCTGTCCGCAAGCCAACTCCAGCGCGGCGAGATTTGAGAAGTATGAGGATTGTCCGTCTGGCTGGCAAGCAGTTGGCAGCTCCGAATCCGATCGGCCGGGCTTAGGTCAGGAACGGAACAGCTGCCGTATCGCGGCCGATAGGCTCTCGTTGCCCGTCGTTCTCAAAAACAGCGGCCTCGGCGGGCATCATGGAGACGGATTACGTCAGGTCCAAATCGAAATCGACGGTAAGATGGTGACGGCAAAATTCCAGACCGCGGGGAACGATCGAGGGCATTCGAGTCCCTATGAGGGTCACAATTCAGGGAGGTTTGTAGTGTTCAAGGCGCTTCTCCTGTCCACTGTGATTATGAACACGGGCGCAGCATTGGCAGCGGCTGGTCAGAGCGACAGGCCGCGATCAAGCGTGGACAATCCTATGTGGCCCGCTTCATTGAAATGGGACTGCAAGACCGCTGCCAAAATTGTATGCGAGCGTGATGGCAGTTGCTCGGTGGCTGAGGACCGCACTGGATTTGTGCTGAACTACGGCAGCAACGAAGCTGAGTTCGCGGCCAGCAATGTCAGGATCAAACGCCACTATCAACAGACCGTGGAGGGAAGCCCTTTGCAGCAGGAAGTTAAGGTCGAACTGGCCGACAATCGCGTTCTTTGGCTGACGGCCGTGGATGCCAGCCGCACTTATTCGCAAGCGTGGGTCGGGGCACTGAGCGAGCTGAAGGGTGGCGCGGTACTGATGGAATCCGAGGGAGTCTATTGCATGCCGCACAAGTGAGTGCGCCAAGAGGGGAGGCGAGCGAAGGCCGATATGGTCTGACTTGGGACGCGGCGATTCAGAAGAGTTCAGAGTCTTCAGCCCAGTTTCAATCAGGCGGTGAGGTGATGTTTATTAACATTGATCTGTCGAACCTGAGAGTTAGAGAGTGAACATTACTGATGCAGCACTGACTGGTGTGCATCGATTACAATCAGCAAAATCTTGCAATAATCGCCATTAAGACTTTAGAATATTAGGAAATATTACCTTTGATTGATGAAAGTCGAATAATTGGCAGACTGGAATTTGTTGGAACTTATTCGCGACCCTTTGATTGCGCGGACGAATGATTAAACAGGCGGGAAATGCGGCTTCAACGCCGCTTGAGACGAGAGCGTTCCTAAACTCACACATTGTCGGATTGCTCGCTCGATTACCCAGCTGCAAACTTCAACCAGGCGCTTCAGATGCCGCCCATGCAGAGGTATTTCATTTCGAGGTAGTCCTCGAGCCCGTGGCGCGAACCCTCCCGCCCGATGCCGGACTGCTTCATCCCGCCGAAGGGTGCGGCTTCCGACGACATGCGTCCGGTGTTGATGCCCACCATGCCATATTCCAGGGCCTCGGCCACACGCCACACACGCTGCAGGTTCGAGGCATAAAAGTAGGCGGCCAGGCCGTAGATCGTGTCATTTGCCTCGTGCACGACCTGATCCGCATCGTCGAAGCGAATGGTTGGGGCCAGCGGCCCGAATGTCTCCTCCTGCGCAATCGTCATCTCGCTGGAGACTTGAGTGAGGACCGTCGGTTGGAAAAACGTGCCGTCCTTGCCAATGCGTTTGCCCCCGCATCGAATTGTACCGCCTTTGGCGACGGCATCGGCGATATGTGATTCGATCTTGGTGAGCGCCTGCCTGTCGATCAGCGGGCCAATGGCGACACCTGGATTGAAACCGTCACCCACCTGAAGCTGGCGAACCCGTTCCACGAATTTTTCGACAAATTCATCGTGAACGCCCGATTGGACGTAAAGGCGGTTCGCGGAAACGCAGGTCTGGCCGGCGTTGCGGAACTTGGCCTGGATCGCACCGTCGACCGCCGCATCGACGTCTGCATCGTCGAAGACGATGAAAGGCGCATTGCCGCCGAGTTCGAGGCTGACCTTCTTGATCTGGTCCGAGCAATGGCGCATGAGAAGCCGTCCAACCTCGGTCGAGCCGGTGAAGCTTATCTTGCGGACCTTGGGGTTTGTGCAGAGTTCGCGTCCAACGGCATCGCCCTCGGACGCGTAGATCAGGTTGACCACGCCTTCGGGAAAGCCAGCCTGATGCGCAAGGGCGAACATTGCACCGGCAACCAGCGGCGTCTGTTCAGCGGGTTTCAGCACGATCGTGCAGCCCGCCGCCAAGGCCGGCGAGATCTTGCGCGCCACCATGGAAGCCGGGAAATTCCATGGCGTAATCGTGCCGACGACGCCGATCGGCTGCTTGATCACCAGCAAGCGACGGTCTGTCGATGGCGCGGAGATGGTCTCGCCATAGATGCGATTGGCCTCTTCAGCGTACCATTGCAGGTAGGCAGCCGCATGCGACACTTCCGATTTGGCCTCGGCAACGGGTTTGCCCATTTCAGCGGTCAATATCGCGGCAAGGTCATCAGCGTGGTCGATAATCAGCTGATGCCAACGCCACAGAACGTCGCTGCGTTCACGGGCCGTCAACGCCGCCCATCCAGGCTGCGCACGACAGGCTTTGTCGACCGCAGCCCGCGTCTCCTCGACGCCCATGTCGGGAAGCTCCGCCAGCACTTCGCCCGTCGATGGGTTGAGGACCTCAAATGTGCGCTCACTGACTAGTTTGCCAAGCGCCGGCAGACGGTCAAGGCTGCCAAACAGGTCAGGAGATTTGAGGTGGCGGATCAAAGGTGGCAGCAGCGGCAATGTCGATTTCCCAAAAGGTTCTTGGCCTGTCCGGCCCGGTGGACATCTACAGCGCACGTGTGGCTTTTGCATAGGACCACCTCTCACGAAAAGTCGTGCATTCCTGGGCTGGGTGAACCGGGCGCGGGAAAGGCCGGCGGCCAGCTTCCGTCGATATTGGCGAGGCCCCAACCTCCGATAGCGGCGGCGTCCACAGCGCCCATTTGCCCAAGTGATCAACGTCTCGTCGCCCCGGCTGGCAGCGCTTGCGTTATAGCCCGTCCGTCTCGGGTATCGCATCGGGGCCGTAAGGCGTGTCATAACGTGAGCCCAGCGGGGGATGCTGGACGGTACATGAGGAGTTACAGCCGCCGGTCAAACGGAGCCTTGCAAATTTCTCGTTTTTGCTGAGCCGAACGCAGAAGTTTCGGTTATGAATCGGGCCTGGCCAGAGGGCCTGCCCACATTGCAATGGTGACAAGGGAAAACGCATATGGCGACTGGAACGGTAAAATGGTTCAACAGCACCAAGGGATTTGGATTTATCCAGCCCGACAATGGCGGTCAGGATGTTTTTGTCCACATTTCCGCCGTTGAACGAGCGGGTCTCTCGACCCTCGCTGATGGCCAGAAGATCAACTACGAAATCGAACAGGACCGCCGCACCGGCAAGTCCTCGGCTGGCAGCCTCAGCAAAGCTGGCTGAATTTTCTCCCGCCTGCTGGCAACAGCGGGTCGACGCGATAGGTCCATGGTGGCCTCGCCGCGTGATAAGGGCGGGCGAGCACAGGCCTCGACCGCACGGCTTGAGCAGCGGACTGATGCAAGCCCAGGCGAAGTCCTGGGGGAGCCAAGCTGATTGAAAGGGAAGGCGGGTAGACCCCGCCTTTTCATATTCCGGACAGATGCAGATTATGCCGATGGCACTGCGCGCCCCCAGAACAAAGCTCGATTGCTGAAATCAAGCTGCGACCTTCTTGCGGGTCCGCTTTGCCGGCTGTGGCGGCGTTTCCGGCTCTTTCGGTTTGCGGCCAAGACCCATCGTCTTAGCCAATGCCGAGCGCGAAGCGGCGTAGTTCGGCGCGACCATCGGATAATCCGCCGACAGACCCCATTTGACGCGATAATTGTCTGGTGTCAGCCCATAGTGGGTCGACAGATGGCGCTTGAGCGATTTGAATTTTTTTCCGTCCTCAAGGCAGATGATGTGGTCCGGTGTCACCGACTTCCTGATCGATACGGCAGGCTTGAGAACCTCCGGTTCTTCCGCCGAAAGACTGGCGCCGGCCGTGCCCTTAAGTGCCGCGTGCACCTGGCCGATCAGGGCAGGAAGTTCACCGACCGGGACCGGATTGTTGGAGACGTATGCTGAGACGACATCGGCGGTGAGCTCGATGAGGACGTCGATGTTGTTGTCGGTTTCTTCTGTCATGAAACTCTCCGGGTGGCTTAAAAGACAGTCGGCGAAGGGTCGCTACATAGTGGCGGTTGCCGCTGAAAGCAATAAAGCCAGGGCAAGACTGTTGCGATGCTCGTCCTGCACTGCGGTCAATAGCGACGCTCCTGCCGTGTTGCGTGTATTGATCCGACTGCGGTTGACGCATCCATGCTGGATGTGATGAGGAAGCGATCTTGAAACGCTCCCAAGCCTGTTCTCGATCTCTTCTATGCTGAAGATCGGACTCGATCATTCGGAGAACTCCGGTCCGGTACGCTCGACAATGGCTACCTCTGCGAGCAGGCCGCCTGTGAAGCAGCAAAATCAAACTCGCCGGTGGAGGCAGTGTTCTTCCGTTACTCTCCAACGATCTGGTCGAGACCGGAAACGATCGCGCCGAGCACCCCGGGCGCCAAGGCGCGTGCTCCGGGGAGGGGTCAGGTGCCCAGCATCAAAGAGCCGGCGGCTGGCGCGTTCAGCTTCGTCCTCGACGAGACTTCGTCCCGAAAAGCAGCGCCGCGACCTTGATGGAAAGGAAAGGGGAGGGAAGATGGCTACCGCTTGTGCTGTTGCAGCATCCGCACCGACCGCGTTTCACAACCGAAAAACCCGCCACTCTTGAGGGCAAGAGCGGCGGGCTTTTTTGCAGAGCTACTCGAACTGAATACGCGTTCCCACTGACATTAGCTGTGGATAATTAAAGCAGCATTAACGTGCAAGATCGGGCCATCTAAATCGATCCGAATGCAAGATGCGGCCCGCTCCGGGCCAGAGCCGCTGTCGCCGTCAAATCCATAACGCGCCAGCTGTCAGTACCCAGCGCTTGACGTTACGTAAGGTCTCGTGTTTTTCGCTGTGCGGGGAACGACTTCCAGTCTCGGTTCCAGGGCGACGAAAATGAGGGGCAGCGATGGTGGCTGGCGAACCAAACGACGTGCGCGTTAAGCGTTGCGGTGGGGGATGGGTCGTTCATATTGTGGAGGACGGCAAACTAACAGTTCATCGGTTTAAGACACAGTGTCCCGCCGAGAATTTCGCCGATGGCCAACGAGAAAGGCTCGGCCTTGCCAGCAGGCCACCAACCAATTGACGAACGCTGATGCCTGCACCGGATTTTGGGGGAGACGTTGGATGGCTGGCGTGCCTTTGGCGCCGGCGGAAAAACACATCAGCCGCAAGGCGATTTGCCAAGCTGCTTATGGCTGATCATCCAGCGGCTAAGATCACGAAAAACCAGGTCGTCGAGGACTTGGCCGTGGCGCTCGAAAAAGCAGCATGAATTTGCAAGCCGCCACCGCAAGTAACCTGAGGCAGAGGTCAAACACGCAAATTCACATTAGGGCCGCGTCGTTGTTAGCGCATCATGGAGACGCCGGACATTGCGCCATCTCACGAAAGCCCGCGGTGCCGAAAGCGCGTCGGGCATCCTCCTTTCGAAGCTGGAGTGTCAGCAGCTCCGTGAGGTTAAGGTCCTCTCTTCAGCGCTGATCGAGCTGCCACGGGTCGGAGAGGCTTTCACATATACGGCGCAAGTCATGCTCCGGAGACCAGGGAAGGAATGGCCAAAGCCTCATTCGCCTCGTCAAGGATGGAGAAACTGTAACGGCCATGCGCGTCAAGATCGACGGAGTAGCTCAGGCGGTCGAGTATGTGGTTGTCCTGGTCGAATGTGACGATCCGCGGCTTCAGCGAGGTGATATGCGCTTCATCCAGGTAGATGGAGTTGCAGACAATGATCTGGTCGTCTGGCTGGCAGGTGCGGGCCGCGGCGCCGTTGAGGATGCAGCAACGTGAGCCACGCTCGCCCAGAATGACATAGGTCGAAATCCGCGCACCGGAATTCTTGTTCCATATCTCCACGAATTCCATGGGCAGGATCCCTGCTGCTTCGCAGTGGTCGGGATCGAGCGTTATCGAGCCGTGGTAGTTGAGGTTCGCTTCGGTGACGTAGATGCCGTGCAGCTTGCCGGCGACGAGTTTCCGCATTGGTTCTGTTGCCCCTATTCATCATCAAAGGTCAATCTTGGAATCCGGACCGCGCCACTAAATTCCGACAACGAGAGCCCCACCGCTGAGACCCGCACCGGCCGCCGCCAGAAGAATTTTCTCACCAGACCGAAACGGCTTCATCTGATGAGCCAACGACAGAGAAAGTGGGATCGTTGCGGCGGAGGAATTGCCGTATTCGGCGATCGTCTTGACGATTGCTTGATCCGCAATGCCGAGGTTTCGCCCGACCGCATCGAAAATGCGCGCGTTGGCCTGGTGCGGCAAGAACCGATCGATGTCCTGCGGCCGCATTCGGGCCACAGCGAGCGCATCCAGCGAGCAGGCTGTCATCATCTCCACAGCCTTGGCAAACACTTCGCGGCCGTCCGTGATCGTCATCCGGGTCTGCCCGAGCTCGAGGTCGCCATGGAACGGGGTGTTGCTTCCGCCTGCGGAAATCTGGATCAGCCCGTAGCGTGAGCCGTCGGAATCCACCGAGGCGCCGAGAATGCCCCTGTCCGGGTCATTGCACGGACCAATCGCCACGGCGCCGGCGGCATCGGCAAACAGCACGGCGCTGGCGCGCTCGGCCGGGTTGATGCGGCGGCTGAGGATGTTGGCGGCAATCACAAGGGCTGGCTTGCCGTGCAGGCGGGTGAATCCGTCGGCGAACATCAGCGCATAGATGAAACCGGCGCAGGCGCCGGTCAGGTCGACCGCGCCCGCACGCCCCAGCCCCAGCCGATGGGCGACCAGCGGCGCACTGGGCGGCAACAGGTGATCGGGGGTTGAGGTGGCAAGCAACAAAAGAGCGATGTCGCTGCGGTCGATGCCGGCATTCGCCAGCGCCATATCGCCGGCGGAGGCCGCAAGGCCCGACAGCGTGTCTTCGTCGGTTGCCCAGAAGCGCGAGCGAATGCCGGTGCGCCGCTCGATCCAGCCGGGCTCTAGCCCGAGACTGTTTTCGATCTCCGGGTTCTCGACCTTGCGTGCTGGCGCATGATGGCCAAACCCGAGAAGGCGCGACGATCTGCTCATGGTTTCGCGCCGAAGCGTTCGCCGGCTTCCTCGATGGCGTCATAGAGCCCGTCGAGCTCGTCTCCGGTGATGCAATAGGGCGGCAGAAGATAAAGGACATTGCCGAGGGGGCGCACCAGCAGGCCGCGCTCGAGGAAGAATGCGCGCAGCTTCGGCCCGATTTCGGCCAAATAACCGGCTGAACCGGTGCGCAGGTCGAGGGCGGCGATTGTGCCGGTCGCCCGGCAGTCGGTGAAATATGGATTGTCGCGAAAGCGCCGAAGCCCGGCGGCCTGTAGCGCCCTCAGGGCCGCGACCCGCTCGGCCACCGGTTCGTCATGCCAGATCTCGACATTGGCGAGTGCTGCCGCACAGGCAATCGGATTGGCGGTGTAGGAACTCGAGTGGAAAAACGTCTTCTTGCGGTCCTGGGAATAATGGGCCTGGAAGATGGCGTCGGTCGCAAGCGTGGCCGCCAGCGGGATCACGCCGCCGGTCAGGCCTTTCGAGGTGCACAGGATGTCCGGAGAGATCGATGCCTGCTCGCAGGCGAACATGGTCCCGGTGCGGCGCCAGCCGGTCATAACCTCATCGGCGATCAGCAGCGTGCCGGAAGCTTCTGCGATCTTCTTCAATTCAGTTAGAACCCAGGCCGGATACATCAACATGCCGCCGGCGCCGAGCACCAGCGGCTCGACGATCAGCGCGGCGGCGCGCCGGTCACGGGAGACTGCCTCGAAACGATCCAGCGTCTCCTGCTCGCGCCCGGCGGCCGGGAAGGGGATGGTGTCCACCTCAAACAGCAAGGGCTCGTAGGCAGCGTTGAACACGCCGCGGGCACCGACGCTCATCGTGCCGATCGTGTCGCCATGATAGCTGTGCTCCATGACGACGATGCGCGAGCGCGGCGCGCCGAGGTTGCGGAAATAGCCGAGCGCCATCTTCAGCGCGACCTCGACCGAGGTCGAGCCGCTGTCGGAATAGAACACCCAGTCGAGACCGGCGGGAGCGAGGCCGACAAGCGCCTTGGCGAGGCGTTCGGCCGGCTCGTGGGTGAAGCCGGCGAAGATGATCTGGTCGAGGCTCGCCGCAGCCGTCTCAATGGCCTTCATGATGTGGGGATGGCGGTGGCCGTGGGTGACGACCCACCAGGAGGAAATGGCATCCAGGATGCGCGTGCCGTCGGCCTTGTGGAGATAGGCGCCTTCCGTCAGCACGATTTCAGGGATGGCGGACTCAAGGGCGTGCTGGGTGAACGGATGCCAGACTCGAGACTGCGCCATCAGTCGCCTCCGGCAATCAGGGCAAGGTCGAAGCCGGCAACCATTGCATCTCTTAGCGTTTCAGCCGTCAGCGGGTCGAGAAGGGGCAGCCTGCCGAGCTGCGGCACGCCGCCGAATTCCAAGATTGTCCGTTGCGTATCGGCTACCTCCTCGCCGATGAAGGCGATGCCGATGAGCGGGATGGAGCGAGCCCGCAGCGCCTCAATCGACAACAGGGTGTGATTGATGGTGCCCAGCGCAGTGCGCGCGCAAAGGATGACCGGCAGCCGCCACTGCGCGAATATGTCGATGAACCTGGTCTGTCGATTGAGCGGCACCATCAGCCCGCCGGCGCCTTCGATGATGAGCGGACCCTGCAAGTCTGGAAGTGAGAGCTTGACCGCCTCGATCGCGACGCCGTCGATTTCGGCTGATCGATGCGGCGAAAGCGGGCTCTTCAAGCGGTAGGTCTCCGGGAGCACGCGCCCCGAGGGCAGGCCGGCAAGCCGCGCAACGACCTCGCTGTCGGTCTCGCCGTCGAGGCCCGATTGCACCGGCTTCCAGTAGAAGCCATTGAGCAGCCCGGCTAGCCCGGCCGAAAACACGGTCTTGCCAATTCCGGTGTCGGTTCCGGTGACGACGATGCGCCTCTTCATACCGTTGCCAACACTTCGGCGAGCGCCTCGACCATGGCGGAAATGTCGGCTTCGTCGACGTTGAGCGTCAGCGAAATGCGCAGGCGCGACGTGCCCTCGGGCACGGTCGGCGGACGAATGCCGCGTATGTCGAAGCCGCGTGCCTGCAGTGCCGCCGCCACAGCCATGGTGCGCCTGACGTCGCCGATGACAAATGGCTGGATCTGCGAGCCGCTGGGTATCACCCCGCAGCGCTCGGCCAATTGACGGCCCGCGAAGGCAACACCTTCATGCAGCTGAACGCAGCGCGTGGGCTCTTCGGACAGTATGGCGAGCGCTTCACGCGACGCTACCGCCATCAGCGGGGATGGCGCGGTGGCGTAGATGAATGGCCGGCAACGGTTGACGAGATAATCGCACAGCGTTCCCGATCCGGTGACCAGTGCGCCGGACGCACCGAGCGCCTTGCCGCAAGTATGGAGCGCAATGATGTTGTCGCGGCCCTCGAATGCGGCGGCCAGCCCCCGGCCGTCCGGTCCCCAGACACCGGTGGCATGCGCTTCGTCGACGACGATGAATGCCTCGTGCCGATCGGCAAGCGCCATCAGGCTCTCCATCGGCGCGCGGTCGCCATCCATGCTGTAGAGGCTTTCGACCGCGATCCAGACGCGCCCCATGCCGCCTTCGGCGCGCCAGCGCGTGATCGCATCCTCGACAGCATTGATGTCGTTGTGCGCGGTCAGCACGAACTGGGCGCGTCCGGCCTGCGCGCCCTCATGCATGCTGGCATGGGCGAGCTCGTCGAGGACCAGCAGGTCGCCCTTCTGCGGCAGGGCGGTCAGCAGAGCGAAGTTGGCGATGTAACCGCTGCCGAAGAACAGCGCGCGTTCAGCTCCGAAAAAAACCGCGGCGTCCGCCTCCAGGGCCTCGTGTTCCGGCGCATTGCCGCGCAGCAGCCGCGACCCGGTGGCGCCAACCGGCGTGCCCCGTGCAATCGCCGCCGCAACTGCATCGCCCAGCCGTTTGGAGGCGGCAAGTCCGAGATAGTCGTTCGACGAGAAGTCGAGACCGGCGCGCGGCGACAGCGTCCGCAACTGGTCCTTGCGCGCCAGCCCCTGCAAGGTCGCGTCATAGCGGGCAAGCGGTGCCCCGTTCATTGCGCCTCGAGTTCCATCGGCTCGATGCCGAGGCGCCGGAACAGCAGAGTATCCTTGTCTTCGCCGGGATTATCCGCCGTCAGCAGCGTGTCGCCGACGAAGATCGAGTTGGCGCCGGCAAAGAAGCACAGCGCCTGCATCTCGTCGGTCATGGCGGTGCGGCCGGCGGAAAGACGCACATGCGATTTCGGCATCATGATGCGCGCCAGCGCGATCACGCGCACGAATTCGATCGGCTCGATGGGCTTGGCTTCGGCAAGCGGGGTGCCGGCGATCGGGATCAGCATGTTGATCGGAACGCTTTGCGGATGCTCCGGCAGATTGGCCAGCGTCACCAGCATGTCGATGCGGTCGATCGCTTCCTCACCCATGCCGACAATGCCGCCACAGCAAACCTTGATGCCGGATTGGCGGACGTGCTCGAGCGTATCGAGCCGGTCGGCAAAGCTGCGCGTGCTGATGACCTCGCCGTAGTAGCGTTCCGACGTATCGATGTTGTGGTTGTAGTAGTCGAGACCTGCCTGCTTCAGTCGCTGCGCCTGGCCGAGATCGAGCATGCCGAGCGTCATGCAGGTCTCCATGCCCAGCGCCTTGACGCCCTCGACCATCGCCACCACCGCATCCATGTCGCGCGCCTTCGGATTTCGCCAGGCAGCGCCCATGCAATATCGGGTGGCGCCCGCATCACGCGCCTTGGTTGCCTCGGCGATGACGCGCCTGACCTCCATCAGCTTCGACGCCTTCAGGCCGGTTTCGTGATGCGCCGACTGGCTGCAATAGCCGCAATCTTCCGGACAGCCGCCCGTCTTGATGCTGAGAAGGCGGCTGAGCTGGACCTTGTTGGGATCGAAATTCTCGCGGTGAACGGTTTGCGCCAGGAAAAGGAGATTGTTGAAGGGTGCGTCGTGAACAGCCCGAGCCTTCTCCAAAGTCCACATGCCGGTGTCAGAGGCTTGAGCCTGTCGCGTTGTCTTCGTCGCATTGGTGCCGTGCATGTCCATCCTGTTCCCATCTCTACGCTGTCGTACAAGTCATGCGGGTTCGAATGTGGATTGCCCATGTGTTTGCTCATGGCTCGTCAGTGCGCTCGATAGTCAAGGCCGATATCGAGGATCGGCGCGCTATGGGTCAGCCAGCCGATGGAGATAAGATCGACACCGGTGGCGGCGATGGCTGGCGCTGACGCGGCGGTGATCCCGCCCGATGCCTCGGTGATGGCTCGACCGGCGACCATCGACACCGCCTGGCGCAATTCGTCAACCGACATGTTGTCGAGCAGGACAGCGTCGGGGGCGAGCGCCAGGGCCTCTTCCAACTGGGCCAGTGTATCGACTTCGACTTCGATCTTGACGAGATGGCCGACACTCGCTTTCGCCCGCTCGATTGCGCAGCCAATGCCGCCGGCGATGGCGATGTGGTTGTCCTTGATCAAGATGGCGTCGTCGAGGCCGAAGCGGTGATTGGCGCCACCGCCAGCACGCACGGCGTATTTTTCGACAGCCCGCAAGCCGGGTGTCGTCTTGCGGGTGCAGGTGATCTTCACAGGGTGTTCGCGAACGGCTGCAACAATCGACGCGGTTGCGGTGGCAATCCCACTCAGATGGCATAAGAAATTCAGCGCCGTACGTTCAGCGGTGAGAATGGCCCGGGTCGGGCCACTTACCGATGCGATGACCTCCCCTTGCGCAACCTTGCTTCCGTCCGCCCGGTTCACATCTATCTTGATATTTTGGTCGATCAGCCTGAAAGCGAGCGTCACCAGATCAAGCCCCGCGACAATCCCGCACTGGCGCGCCGCAAGCACGGTCGTCGCATGGTGGGATTTGGCCACGATGGCGTCAGTAGTCATATCTCCGGCCCTGCCGAGGTCTTCGAGGAGGGCTACCCTTACAAGCGGCTCGAGCATGACGGCGGGAAGCGGCCTGAGGATCATCACGTGGCTCCTTCCAGCGCTGGGGAGTTTGCCAGTTCCCGCGCTAGGCCTAAAGCCGCTTCGAGTGTGATTTCAGACCGTCTGGCCTCGGGTGCATAATGGGGAAAATCCGTCCGATAGTGGGCGCCTCGGCTTTCCCGGCGCTGCAAGGCGGCAATCGCGATCATCAGCCCGACAGCCGCAGGATCCGCTGCCGAGTGCCTGCTTTCGGCGATCGGCAGCAAGGCCCGTATAGCGGCTTCCAAAGCTTCACCATCTCGGACGATGCCGAGTGCGCGCGACACGTAGGGACGCGCGAGTATTGGATCGGGCGATGGGTAATCGCCCCCAAACGCAGGCCTTGTTCTGCGCGCAGGGGTTCCGGCCACGCTTTCAGCAACCCAGCGCGCGCACACGACCGCCTCGGTCAGGGAATTGCTGGCGAGCCTGTTGGCGCCGTGCAGTCCGGTCGAGGCGACTTCGCCGCAGGCCCAGAGCCCCTTGACGGAGCTGCGACCGGACCCGTCAACGGCCACTCCACCCATGTGGTAGTGTTGAGCGGGGCGGATGGGAATAAGGTCGCGCGCCGGATTGATGCCGGCTCCACGGCAGGCGGACGTGATCGTCGGGAACTGGCGCGCGAATTCCGGGCCAGGCCGTTGCCGCGCGTCGAGAAAGACACGGTGGCCGTTCGCAAGGTGGTTCCACACGGCGCGCGCCAGGACATCGCGGGCGGCAAGTTCTGCCCCTTGCACGCCCTCGAGAAAGGGGCGGCCGGTTTCGTCGATGAGGGCGGCACCTTCGCCGCGGACAGCCTCGCTGATCAGCGTCATCGGGCGCTCCGACCCGTCAAGCGCAGTCGGGTGGAACTGGATGAACTCGAGGTCGGAAAGGACGGCTCCCGCGCGGGCCGCAAGCGCCAGGCCCTGTCCGCAACTCCCAGGTGGATTGGTCGTATCGAGAAATAGCCCGCCGATCCCACCAGTGGCGAGAACGACGCGCCGTGAGGCGAAGAAGACGGATCCCAGCGAACAGCTCGCCCAGACACCCCGGATCGCATTGTCCCTCACCGCCAGCCGGCGCGCTTCTACGCCCTCCACGACAACGATCGACGGAGTGGAACGCACGGCCGCGATCAGGACACGCATGATCTCACGCCCGCTGCCATCGCCATGCGCATGAACGATGCGACGCCGGCTGTGTGCGGCCTCCAATCCGAGGCGCAGCGACCCTGTCGACATACGGTCGAATGGGACCCCGAGGCTCGCGAGGCCTTCGATCGCACTGGGCGCGGCCCGGAGGATGCGTTTTGCCATGCGTCTGTCGCAGAGCCCGTCGCCGGCGGCAAGCGTGTCAGCCAGGTGCTGCGCCGCATCATCGTCATGACCGAGGCTCGCGGCCAGACCGCCCTGTGCCCAGGTGCTCGACGTGTCAGCTCCCAGCAGCGTCCTGGTCAGAACAAGCACTGGCTCAGGCGCCAGATGAAGCGCGGTCATCAGCCCGGCGATGCCGCCGCCGATGATAATTGGCCGCCCGAAGAAGCTGCGGACATCGGCGCTCAAAGTGCGAGCATCCGTTCGACCGCAAGCCGCGCGCGCCCGGCGATAGCGGGCTCGATGGTCACGATATGGCGGTTCTGCTCGAGCGCAGCTCGAATGTTGGCGAGCGTTATGCGCTTCATGTGCGGGCACAAATTGCAGGGGCGGATGAACTCGATCTCGGGATGCTGAAGCGCGACATTGTCGCTCATCGAGCATTCCGTCATCAACACGACGCGTGGCGGCTTTTGCCTCTCGACATAGTCGGACATGGCAGCGGTCGACCCGGAAAAGTCGGCCGCGGCAACCACTTCCGGCGGGCATTCGGGGTGAGCAAGCACTACGATGCCGGGATGTGCTTGACGCAATTCGCGAATGTCGGAGGCAGCGAAGCGCTCATGCACCTCACAATGACCTTTCCAAGCCAGGATCTCGACATTCGTCTCGGCGGCGACATTCTTGGCCAGGTATTCGTCCGGCAGCATGATGACGCGCGGCACGCCAAGCGATTCCACCACCGCACGCGCATTACCAGAGGTGCAGCAGATATCGGACTCGGCCTTCACGGCAGCAGATGTGTTGACATAGGTGACGATCGGCACGTTCGGGATGCGCTGACGCATCAGGCGCACGTCCTCGGCGGTAATGGACTCCGCCAGCGAACAGCCTGCGTTCAGGTCCGGGATGAGGACCGTCTTCTCGGGGTTGAGCAGCTTCGCTGTTTCGGCCATGAAATACACGCCGGCGAGCACAATGACGTCCGCTTCAGTCGACCTCGCCTTGCGGGCAAGTGCCAGGCTGTCCCCGACGATGTCGGCGACGCAATGGAAGATCTCCGGCGTCTGGTAGTTATGTGCCAGGATGACGGCATTGCGCTCCCGCTTCAGCGCCAGAATGGCATCGATGTCGTCTAGGAAGGTCGACCATTCGATCGCGGGAATAACGCGCCGAACGCGGTCGTACAGGGAAGCGGCCGAAGGCAGGATGGCGCTCATCGAGCCTCCAGTTATAGTCGATATGATTATAATGGCTTTATAATCGTTATGACTATAAGGATGTCAAGCCCGCGTGAGCGGCAATTTTGTCCCGGCTACAGACCTCTCGTCGACAACATCGTGGCGGAAGCGGTAGAGCTGCGCCGGCCGGCCGCCGGTTTCGGAGGTCGTCTCCCCGGTCTTCTCAACCAGCTCCTGTTGCTCGATGAGCCGGCGGAAGTTCGGCTTGTTGATGATCCTGCCGGAAAGCGCCTCCACGGTTCGCTGAAGCTGCAAGAGCGTGAAGAGCGGCGGCATCAGTTCGAACACGACTGGCCGGTATTTGATCTTGGAGCGCAGCCGCGTCATGGCCGTTGCCATGATGCGGCGGTGATCGGCGATCATCGACCTGCCCGTCAATGGCGTGGGCGCGGCTGAATATCCGTTACGTATCGCTTCCTCCACCAGGGCGGCCTCGAAGAGCAGCTCATAGCGCTGGAGTACGTGCTCTTCATTCCATGATCGGTCGTCAAAGCCGAAAGCGACCGCGGCGCGGCGCCGGCGATCGAACCGCGTAGCAGGGTCGTCAGCGCCATCCGCCCATTCCCTCAGGCGCGGCCGCAGATATTTCGCCACTACCGTGGGGGTGCCGGAGCGATGATCCTCCCATGGAAAATAGTCGTACCAGCTTGCCCAGCAGCGCCTGGCCGAGGCGCGTGCCTCTTCGTCTCGCGTGAGCGCGAGGTAGCTGATTGAGATTACACGCTCCTCGGCGCCGATCCGGTCGCGATCGGCGAAGGTGTAGAGCTGTTCGATGTAGCCGAGCGGCTGCCCGGTCTGTTGCTCGACCCATCCCCTGAGGCCAGACTGAAGCGAACGGTGAGCCAGCTCGAACGGGCCCGACGGCAGTGCGTTTGCCTGCGTTATGGTGAGTACACAAGGGTGGCTGTTGTTCACGGCAACGACGACGGCGATCAGGTCCGCCTTGACGACGTCGTTCGCCCTGCCTCCAACTGCACCTTTCCTGTTTCCCTTCTTCGCCTGGTGGACCATGATCCCTGAACTGGTTCGCAGAACTCTGCTTCTTTAGCAGCTGAACCGATTTAATCTTTAGCAGCTGAACCGATTTAATCGGTTTTCGATGATAACTGTCAGCGCGTCAACACTGCGCGCATCGCGATTTTAACTCTTCGCACCTGCACAAAAATGTGCCAAACGCGACATCCACGGTTGGTAACGTTGGGGAAGGAGTCCTCGTTGAGTGCGGTTGCTAACACCAAGGCGTTCACGCCGTCCGATATTCGTTCGCGAAAGGATGGAACGCCGCTCGTCTATCTTACCGCCTACACGACCCCAGTTGCCCGGCTAGTGGATTCCCATTGCGATGTGGTGCTGGTCGGCGACAGCGTCGGCATGGTTCTCCACGGCCTGCCGACCACATTGGGGGTTACGCTTGACATGATGATCATGCACGGTATGGCGGTGCGCCGTGGCCTGGAGCGGGCGCTGATGGTCGTAGACATGCCGTTCGGCTCCTACGAGGAAAGCCCCGAGCAGGCTTTCCGCAGTGCCGCACGCGTCATGGCCGAAACTGGCTGCGCGGCGGTCAAGCTTGAAGGCGGCGAGGCAATGGCCGAGACGATCCGCTTTCTTACTGGGCGCGGCGTTCCGATCATGGGCCATGTCGGCTTGATGCCGCAGGCGGTCAATACTTTCGGCGGCTATCGCGTGCAGGGCAGGGGCGAGGATGGCGATCGCATCAGGGGCGATGCCCTCGCGGTGGCCGAGGCCGGTGCCTTCGCCGTGGTGCTGGAGAAGGTCCCCGAGGCGCTCGCCCGCCGGATCACCGGAGAGCTAGCGATCCCGACGATCGGCATCGGTGCGTCGGCGGCCTGTGACGGGCAAATTCTCGTCGTTGACGACATGTTGGGCATCTTTAGCGACTTCCGGCCCAAATTCGTCAAGCGCTATGCCGAACTCGGCGGGATCGCGGAGGCGGCGATTGCTGCCTATGCGCAGGAGGTGCGCGACCGCCGCTTTCCAGCAGACGAGCATCTATTCGGCGATGCGCCAAGGACGGTCAATGGTGGAGAATCAACATGAGCGTTCCGATCGCACGAACAGTCGCCGAGTTGCGCACGGCTGTCACGGCATGGCGTCAGAATGGCCTCAAGATCGGTGTCGTGCCGACCATGGGTGCCTTGCATGAAGGCCATCTGAGCCTGGTGCGTGCCGCACTCGCTGAGGCTGACCGGGTTATCGTTACGCTGTTCGTCAACCCGAAACAGTTCAACAGCGCGGCCGATCTCGCGGCCTATCCGCGCACTGAACATGACGATGCCGTGAAGCTCGCGCCGCTCGGCGCTCATCTGCTCTACGCGCCGAATGCGGCGGACGTGTATCCGGAAGGGTTCGCCACCACGGTATCGGTGAGTGGGGTGAGCAAGGGCCTGTGCGGCGCGTCCCGTCCGGGCCATTTCGACGGGGTGGCAACCGTCGTCACTAAGCTCTTCCTCCAGACGCGCGCTGATCTCGCCTTCTTCGGCGAGAAGGATTTCCAGCAACTGCACGTCGTTCGCCGGCTCGTGCGCGATCTCGACATCCCGATCGAGATCATCGCCTGTCCGACGGTGCGTGAAGCCGACGGCCTGGCGATGTCGTCGCGCAATGTCAGGCTCTCGGCCGAACAGCGCCTGGCAGCGCCTAAGCTCCCCGAAGTCCTGTCCGCCTCGGCCGCGCGGCTGTCGGCGAGGGCGCCAGTAGAGCTTGTACTTGCCGAGGCCAGGCAAGCGATCCTCGCCGCCGGTTACGACGAAGTCGAGTATCTCGAACTGAGGGCTGACGACGACCTGTCACCGCTCACGGCCGCAGAGCGGCCTGCACGCCTGATTGCCGCTGCCTGGCTCGGCGGTACGCGGCTTATCGATAACGTCGGCGTTCTGCCCGGGCAGAACAAAGGCGAACTGCTCGCCGCAGCCAATGCCGCATGATTGAGCAGCCGCAAGACTTGGACAAACGTGCGTGGTCAAAATGACCCAGACAAATAGCTGTGGCAGGGAGTGGATATGGTATTTCGATTGAAGGAGCGCCTCGGCAGGAAGTTTGAAGAAGAAGTGCAATTCTTCAAGGGCTGGCAGAAGGACAAGAAGCGAGTGGGCGCGCTGATGCCAACGTCCGTTCATGCCGCGCGTCGTATGGCAAGCGTCATTAACCCGGCCTCGGGAATGCCGGTGCTTGAACTTGGCGCGGGAACTGGCGTCATCACCAAGGCAATCCTGGAAAGAGGCATCAAGCCGCATCAGCTGGTTTCGGTTGAATATTCCAAGGATTTCTATCAGCGCCTGACGCGCGCCTTTCCAGGCGTGGATTTTCGATTGGGCGATGCGTTCGCGCTGGGAGAAGTGCTTGCCGAGCGAAGCGGGGAGCAATTCGACTGTGTCATAAGTGCCGTGCCGCTGTTGAGCTTTCCGATGGAACAGCGTGTTGGCCTGCTTGAGGATTTGCTGGCCCGCATTCCTCGCGGGAGGCCTGTGATTCAGATTACCTACGGACCTTTGTCCCCAGTGATCAAAATGCCCGACCGCTACGTCGTGTCTCACTATGATTTCATCGTGCGCAATATCCCACCCGCACAGCTGTGGACTTATCGACGAGCAGTCTGACGGCGCACCACGCGCGCAAGATGGCGGGCAGTTCGCAAAATCGTACTGAAGCACGGACGGTGGTCGCGGCAAAATTCGCAGTTAACATCTATCTGTCGAACCGAGACTTAGAGCAAGCATTACTGCTAAAGAACTAATCTATTGCCTCTCGACGACCTTCGATAAGACTTGCCAAGGAGAAATGAATACTTTAAAATATCGATGAATATTCAATTTGACTGCTGAAAGTCGCGTAATCTATCTTATGGAACTTTTTAAGCCATTGAAATAACTATTCTATTTGATGCATCCTATAGCAACCGAACATCCAGATCGAAGGTCTCGATCCGTTCGATGTGGATCGTAGCAGCCGTTGAATGCCGGTGATTGATGATCACATTCTGGTCGGGACTGTCCGCAATCGGAACGATCGCGGAGGGAATGAACAGAATCGCCGCCTGATTGCTCGCGAGCCATTCATCTCCGATCCGCTGCGTTTCCGCCTCCCGCCGACGCCAGTCCTCGGGAAGATCCGCGAGAGTGCGGCGTTCAATGGGCATCTCATCGGATACCTCATAAGTCACCATCGCGAGCGCCGGCAGCAGCTCCGGGTCCTCAACATGTACGAGCTTTTCGAGAACGCAGAGTGATGGCGACGTCGCGGCATAAGTCACAGGGCGGCCTACCGTGTTCCACCTGCCATCGAAGCGCAGGCCGTAGCCGCCATCGAAAGCCTCCGCGAACTGCAGGCTCGAAAGTCGCCAAAGCCGCATCAGGCGGCTGCACCCCAAGCGATCTTGCCGAGGATCGTTTCGATGACGCGCGCGCCGGCCTCGGTCTGGGCCACAGTCAGCGGCGTCTCACGGCCCAACTCAGCCAGTTCCTTACGGAGCCAGCGGTTAGCCTTGCCGGCATTGCCAAACGTTTCTTCCGCTAGCGACTGGATGCGGACGAGCCGCACGGCCCGGTCGGACTCGTCGATCGTCAGCGGCTGGTTCTTCTCGGCGCGGTGTCTGCGCGTCCGCTGCGGAATGACAAAACGCTCGATCTCCTGCTCACTCATGCCGGCGAGCGAGAGCCCCTTGAGCGTGGCGAGTGGAAGCCGGCGCCGCACGACCATCGCAAGATCGGCCTGCGAGTGAACATCCGCCCCCAGCACGGTGGCGCCGCCCAACTTGCGGGCGACTTCTTCAATCATTGCGGTAGACGTGGCCATGTTCTCACTCCGGCAACCTGCCCCACAATTTAGGGCATCTTGCCGAAATTGCAATGCCGCCGCTCCGCATCACAGGACAATCCGATTAGCCGATAATCCAGACAACCATGGCCCGCTCCGCTGGTGCCATGGCCAGACAGCCGCCATAAGGCCATCGGTCGAATAGGCAAAGCGGTAGATTGTTTCGTGGCAGACGCCGACACCGCTGCCTTCATAAGGCAATCGACTGGGATTTCCGTAGCGGCTACTTCGGCTAGTTTCCCGTGCTGGCTCCGTATTGTAGTCCTTACGCCATTCCTCCATTTTCAAGCGGGCGTCGTCAAGTGTCAGGAACCAGTGGGCGTTGAGGCATTCGCCGCGGAACTTGCCGTTAAAGGACTCGATGAAGGCGTTTTGCGCTCACGGCCAATGCGGCGGCGGTCCTCTTCCTCGGCCGTCGGCGCCTTGACCATCGCACACACCCGCGGCTCGCCACGCTTGTACGCCAACAGGGCGCGGACTAGAGCCTTTCACGTTTTGACGGAAGCATAGCCTGCGTTTTGGAAGTAGTTCTTGCATTCGGCTGCCTCGATGGTTTCGACGAGGTGGCCGATGTGGC
>NZ_LMCP01000026.1 GCF_001425625.1 Mesorhizobium sp. Root102
GCGAAGAGAAGCGAGTGACCCGCGGGGCGACACGGTCCGAAAAAAACGCAACAGGAGCTTGACCTCAACAACCCCAATCAGAGAAGCCTGCTAGAGCGTCGGACTTTCATGTGAGTCCATATCCTGCGGCAGCGAAGTAGTTTCTGCATTCTGTTGGAGAGAAAAGATTGCAGATATCGCCAATGGCCTGCCACAGGGCGTCGATGGTCCTGATGGCCTTTGCGCGCAGATGCGCCTTGAGCTTGGCGAAGGCCATTTCGATCGGGTTGAGATCTGAGCTGTAAGGCGGCAGGAAGAGCAGCCATGCACCTCTGGCTCGTATGATCTTCTCGGCGGCAAGGCTCTTGTGGGCAGCAAGATTGTCGAGGATGACCACATCGCCCTTTGCCAGCGTCGGAGCGAGCTGTGTTTCGACGTAGGTTTCGAAGATGCGCCGGTTCATCGGCGTGTCGATGACGAAAGGGGCCGTGAGCCCATGACAGCGCAGCCCGGCGATGAAGGTCTGCGTCTTCCAATGTCCGAACGGTGCCTTTGAGCGCAGCCGTTGGCCCTTCAGGCAGCGGCGGCGCTGGCGGTGTTACTTTCAGTCTTGGTCATGGTGGCGACTTTCGCGGGAATCAGGTGACGTTGAACACCACCAGCCTGCCTTGACCGCCTTCTGTCGGTGAATTAGCAGAACGGACACTACCACTTTTATACAGTTTCATAGGAACCAAGTCGTTCAGAAGGGGGAAAGACGCCGATACCATCGGAGCACCTATTTTCGGGGGGTCGGCTCGTCAACGCAAATGCAGCGAATGACCGTTGAACCTGTTTCAGATCGAGGCCGTCGACAATGACAACAAGACGTGAGCGACGATCGTTGCTCGGCCATGCCTCCATATGGATCGGGGGATGAACAAGATGTTGCACGCCATGGATGGCAACCGGACGTTCTTCTCCTGAAATATTCAAGATACCTTTCACCCGAAGGACGCGTTCGCCATGCCTGTTGAGCAGCATAGTGAGCCATAGGCCGAACACCGTCCAATCGACTTCTTCCTCCCAGGTCAGGACACAGGACGCGATCGCCGCCGGATGAGCTTGTCCGTCGGCGTTCGACAAAACAGCCATTTCTTCGCAAAAGAAACCCGATTGCGATTGCAGCATGCTCCCGCGGGTAGCTAGATCCGGCTCGAAAAGATCCTTGGCACAGAACTGGGACTGAACATCCAAAATCGTCGCATCCGGATTGATCCGGCGCAACCGGTCTGTAAGGCGTTCGATCTGGCTGTCTTCAACAAGATCGGTCTTGGTTATGACCAGCCTGTCGGCAATAGCAACCTGACGGATGCTCTCGATGTATCGGTCGAGTTCGGCCGGCCCGTTCACGGCATCCACCGTTGCCACGACATTACCAGACTTGAAATGATGTCTCAGCATTGGGTCAGATTTCAGTGTGGAGAGAACCGGGAATGGATCCGCCAATCCTGTACTTTCAATCACCACCTGCCTGAATGACGATATCTGTCCGCGTTCCCGCTTCGAGTACAGATCGCGAATCGCGTCGGCCAATT
The DNA here is from genome assembly GCF_001425625.1 of Mesorhizobium sp. Root102. Taxonomy (GTDB): domain Bacteria; phylum Pseudomonadota; class Alphaproteobacteria; order Rhizobiales; family Rhizobiaceae; genus Mesorhizobium. The sequence continues at coordinate 1,557 of NZ_LMCP01000026.1, forward strand.
CGCCGCGCATGGTGCAACACACGCAGCCTGACTGGAGCAGCACCATGGTCTCGTCAATCCGCTCGACGAGATGGTGGTCGAGCCCGACTTCGCCAAACTCATTGATGAGGACGGCTGTGTCCGACAGAGCGGGATCGTCCAGCAGCCGCTTCAGAAGCGTGGTTTTGCCCGAGCCGAGAAACCCTGTCAGCAGATGGACCGGCGTGAACGGCGGTAGCTCAGTCATCGCGGCCGGCTTCTACGCTTGCGATGATATCAGCATTTAGCGGGTCGCAGGTCTTGCCCGAAAGACGCTCGGCGGCCCGCCATAAGTGGCCGAGATCGCTGATGATCTCCGTCTTGCCGGTTCGCGTTGAAATGACGAACGACGTGCCTTGCCAATCCGCCAGCTGCATGCCGAAAGAGGCTAGGATGCGGTTCGCAATCCTAACTCGATTGGCCCGCTCACGGCGCCGATCAACATTTTCGACGTTGCGCGTGTAAACGCCGGGCCGGGCCACAGCATCTGTCCAATGTTCGTTGCTGCCCAGAACGCCGCATAGCGAGCACATGATCTGCCCCTTGGGTTAAAGCCTGGAAACCCGTCGATCCCGACACGTTTCACGTATATCCTCTACAGGTGGTGTCAGGCACGCCAATACCAAGGCCCTGCCTGGTTAAATAGGAGTCCTGCGGAAATAAGGATGCGACCGCTGTTCCCAGCAGGATTGATGGAATGAACCAGACAGCGGAATCATCAGATCCATCCGGTCAGGCAATTAAAACGAATTGACCAGGGACCGCGCGGTCCCTGGCCATGCTGAGGCCGGCTCAGGACTTCGGACGTGCTTTACCGCTGCGCGGGAAACGCTTGCCGAAATCAGCCGCGATCTCTTCCATCCTGACGAACTTCACGCCGTCGAAGCCCTTCATGTAGTCATAGAGCCGTTCGTGCATCTTCAGCACATGCGGCTTGCCCGACACGTCAGGATGAATAGTCAGCGGGAACACGGCATAGTCATAGTTCTCGTAGACCCAGTCGAACTGGTCGCGCCACATCTGCTCGATATCGCGCGGGTTGACGAAGCCGTGGCTGTTGGGTGAAGCCTTGATGAACATCATCGGCGGCAGGTCGTCGAGATACCAGGATGCGGGTATCTCGATGAGATCTGTTTCTTCGCCCTGCGAATAAGGCTTCATCCAGCTGGACGGATGCTTGGAATAGTCGATCTTCGTCCACTGATCGCCGACCGTCACATAGTAGGGGTGATGGTCGTTGTGCATAAGGGAGTGATCGTAGAGCAGGCCCTTCTGCTTCAACAGCTCATTGGTTTTCGAGCCGAACTCCCACCAGGGAGCGACATAGCCACGAGGCGCCTTGCCGGAAAGCTTGGTGATCAAGTCGACGCATTTGTTGAAGACGGCCTCTTCCTGCTCGGGCGACATGGCGATCGGATTCTCGTGGCTGTAGCCATGCATGCCTATCTCGTGGCCGGCGTCGGCCACTTCCTTCATCTCGTCCCAAAAGCTCTCGATGGAATGACCGGGGATGAACCATGTGGTCTTGATTCCCCACTTTTCGAACATGCGAAGCAGGCGGAGGCTGCCGACCTTGCCTGCGAAGGTGCCACGAGAGATGTCGCAAGGGCTGTCCTCACCGCCGTAGGAACCTAACCAGCCGGCGACAGCGTCAACGTCAACTCCGTAGGATACAAACATTTCTTTCGGCATCTCTCTTCCTTTCGTTGCTCATGTCCCCGGCCGAAGGGTGTCTATGGCAGTTGCGAGGGTGGAAGACCGGCCCGGCTTCCCGCCATGCTGATATGCTTGCGCATGTAGTAGTTGGCGCCATCGGGATCGCCCATGGCAATCGCCTCCAGGATGCGGTCATGCTCCTGCACTGCAAACAGCAGATTACCCCGCCGCTCGGTGGGCAGGCGCTGACTCTCGAGCAGCACGCTCGCAAAAGTCTGGTGCATGTCCACCAGCAGCTTGTTGCGCGAGATACGCATGATCAGGTTGTGGAAATCGAAGTCCGCCTGCGCGTAGGCATTGAGGTCCTTTTCGCGCGCCGCGTTGCGAAAGGTGGCCGTGCATTCCTTCAAGTCGGCGATCTCCTGATTGGTATGGGTCAGCGCCGCGAGTTCGGCCGCGTAGGATTCGACGATGTAGCGGAATTGATAGACCTCGCTCAGCGAATAGCGCGCCGCGAAGCGCCAGGACGGAGTCGCAGGTGCGCCGGAAGGGTCAGCACAGACGAAGCCTCGCCCCCCCTCGCGCGCCACGATCTCGCCGATGGTGGCCAGGATTGACAGAGCCTCACGCAGCGTGGCGCGGCTCACACTGAGGTCACGTGCCAGGTCGCGTTGTGGCGGCAGCGTATCGCCCGGTCGCAACCTCCCGTCGCGGATCATCGATCGCAGGGCGGCCACCGTTGCCTGAGCCACACCTACGCTGGCTTCCCGGCGCTCGCGCGGCAGGTCGGGCGACGGTGAAGGCGCCGTTCCATCATCATTGAGATCGAGTTTCATCATGGCTTTGGCTCCAGCTTCAGCAGAAATTGTCGCCACATAGCTAGAACAAGATACATTTGGATGGAACCATTCAGCTGGCGGTTGATCAGAGCATGACATCGCCGCCGTTCGGATTCATGGTCGCGCCGATGTAGTAAGCCCCCTCCTCCGACGCCAACAGCACGGCCGTGGGCGCGATCTCGTCGACATGGCCTGCGCGACCGATCGGCAGTTCGCCGAGCTTGCGCTTCTTCCATTCCTCCGGCAGCGCCTTGAAGAGCTCCGTTTCGATGGGGCCGGGACAGATGGCATTTACGGTTATGCCGTCGCGCGCCACCTCGTAAGCGAGCGAACGGGTGAAGCCGATGACGCCTGCCTTGGCGGCCGCATAGTGCGCCATTTCCGGCGCCCCCTTGTGACCGAGCTGCGAGGCGATATTGATGATGCGGCCGAATTTGCGGGAAATCATCGGCTTCAGAACCGCACGCGTGCAAAGAAAGACGCTGCGAAGGTTCACGGCCATCATCTGGTCCCACATGGCGGTGCTCATTTCGGCAACGACGGACGTCGTGTCGATGCCGGCATTGTTGACCAGTATGTCGATCTGGCCGAGCGCCGCCTCCGCCTTCTTGACGGCTGCCTCGACCTGCGCCTCGTCGCTGACGTCAGCCGCGACGGCGAAAGTTTTGACGCCAAAAGCCGCAAGTGCTGCGGTGCGTGCTTCGGCAGCATCGAGTTTCAGATCGAGAACGGCGACGTCCGCGCCTTCGCGCGCGAAGGCCGTGGCAATAGCGCCGCCGATGCCGCGGGCACCGCCGGTGACCAGTGCTTTTTTTCCTGTGAGACGTCCTGACATGCTTGCTCTCTCGATTTCGTGGTTGGCTTGACTATTGGAGCGATGGGGCGACGCCACTGGGCACGGCGCGGCCGAGGATGCGCTCGGCTTCCTTCATGAACACGTTGAAGGTGTCGGACGCTGGCACCGAAGCGGCGACATCGTCGTGGCGGAAGCAATGTACCGTGTGCCGTTCGCCGACCGTTTCGGCCGGCGGCATCTCATGGCGGCAGCGGTCGATCACGAACGGGCAACGCGACGCCAGGAAGCACCCATTCGGCAGGTTGATCGGGCTCGGGATCTCGCCCTTGAGGCTGACGCTGCTTTCGATCTTCAAGTGCGGATGGGGCAGCATGACTGACGACAGCAGGCCGCTGGAATAGGGGTGCTGCGGGCGATTGAAGACCGTCTCGGCGCTGCCCTGCTCCACGATCATGCCCAGATACATCACCGCGACACGGTGGCTGATGAAGCGCACCGTGGACAGGTCGTGGGAGATGAACAGGTAGGCGGTGTTACGCTCGCTCTGGATGCGCCGCAGGAGGTCGATGATCTCGGCGCGCGCCGTTGGGTCGAGCGCGGAAGTTGGTTCGTCGAGGACCACCAGTTCCGGCTCCGTGACCATCGCACGCGCTATGCCGACACGCTGCTGTTGTCCGGAGGACAGCTCGGAAGGATAGGCGTCCAGCAGATCCGGATTCAATCGCACCAGGCGCAAAGCATCGGCAGTCCGGCGGCGCCTTGTTTCGCGGTCGAGCTTGAGCGGCAAAAGCGGCTCGCTGATCGTATCGCCGATCTTCATGCGCGGATCGAGCGACTCGTTAGGCTCCTGGAATACGAGCTGAATCTTGCCTGCCAGTTTGGCCTTGTGCTGCTGGCGCTGTGCGAGGTCGGTGCCGCGAAATCGGATGGTTCCGGCGGTCGGCTCGATCAGGCCGACGATGCAGCGACCGACCGTGGTCTTGCCCGAACCGCTCTCGCCTACAAGCCCGAGGGTCTCGCCGGGCTCGACGGTCAGACTGATGCCGTTGATCGCCTGCACCACCTGCTTTGAGCCGGCAATGGGGAAGCGCTTATACAGATTGTCTATGGTCAGGACCGCGCTCATGCATGCCTCACGGGGAAATAGCAGCGGACAAAGTGCCCGGGCCCGATCTCGGCCAAAGGCGGCCGCAGCGTGCGGCAAACCGGCTGGGCAATGGGACAGCGATCGGCATATTGACAGCCGGCACTTCTTTCGCGTCGCCTGTCGGTGTCCGGAACAGTCCAGCTGTCGCGCAGCTTGGGGCTATGCGAGAAGGCCGCAAGCAGCATCAGCGTGTATGGATGTGCCGGCTCCAGGAAGAGCGGTTCGCGCGGGGCAATCTCGACGATCTCGCCTGAGAAAAGCACGGCGATGCGATCGCAGAAATGCGCGGTGATGCCGACGTCGCGGCTGATGAACAGCATAGCGCTGCCATGCTCGGCCGCAAGCTTGGCGAGCAGTGCCAAGATCTGCGCCTGCACGGTGACGTCGAGGCCGCTGGTCGCGTCGTCGGAAATGACGAAAGCGGGGCTGCAAATGAGGGCCATGGCGATGACAACGCGTTGCGCCATGCCGCCGGATAGTTCGTGTGGATAGGCATCCATGCGCCGCTCCGGGTCCGGTATCTGCACCTCGCGGAGGATCTCCAGCGCCATACGGCGCGCCTCTTTGCCTGCGACGCCGAGATGGATTTTCGCCATCGAAGCGATCTGGTCGCCGACCTTGAGCAAAGGGTTGAGTTCGGCGCGCGGATTGGGCACCACGACCGAGAGCCGGCGGCCGCGAAGACGTCGGAGTTCGGATTCGGACAGGCTGAGGATTTGCCGACCCTCGAAATGGACTTCGCCCCCGGCAATGCGGCCCGGCGACGGCGGCAGGCCGAGGATTGAACGGGCAAGCGTTGTCTTGCCCGCTCCGCTCTCGCCAACCAAGCCTACGATCTCGCCCGGCTGCACGGCGAGGTCGATGCCCTTCAGCACCGCCTTCGGCTCGGCGCCACCGGACGGGAATGTCACGCGCAGGTTCCTGATGTCGATCAACGGCGGCTTGTCGCCACCAGCGGAGGCGTTGCGCGTATTACTTATGACTTCTGCTGCGCCCAATGACATTCTCACATTAGTTGCTGATACGCGGGTCGAGCAGGAAATAGATGAGGTCGACCGCGATGTAGACGATAAGGGAAAAGATGGCGGAGAAGAGCACGAAGCCCAGAACCGGATAGATGTCCGAGTTCAGCACACCCTGGACCGCGTACTGCCCTGCGCCACCCCACGAGAACACGATCTCGACGAGCACCGCACCGCCGATCAAGAAGCCGTAAAGCACGCTGATAATGGTGACGATCGATGGCAATGCATTGCGCAGCGCATGGCGCACCACAAGGTTCTGCGGCACCCCACACAAAACTTCAAAACGGCTGAAATCCGATTCCAGCATCTTCTCCATCGTGGCCTGCGTCATCTTCAGGATGGGACCGGCATTCAGGAGGCCAAGCGTCAGCACTGGCAGGACCAGGTGCGCGCAGGCGGACCAGAAGGCCTGCAGGTCGCCGGCGAGAAGCGCGTCGATGGTGAGAGCCCCTGTGACTGGCAGCGGCGGTATGACGATCATGTCAATACGGCCGAGCGGCGCAGGCGCCCAGCCGAGCACGGTATAGAAGATGAAGATGAGAACCAGAGCGAACCAGAAGTCCGGCAGCGCACCCGCACTGAGGCCGTAGAGATCCGCCAGGCGCGCCACCCAGCCGTTCGGCTTGCGCGCCGCATATACGCCCAGTGTAACCCCGACTACGATGGCCAGAAGCAGCGAAAGCGTGACGAGTTCAAGGGTGGCCGGGAAGCGCTGAAGCAGATCCTCGAGCACTGGCCGCGTCGTCTGCCAGGAAGTCCCCAGGTCGCCATGCAAGAGATTGCGCACATAGATCAGGAACTGCATATAAAGAGGCTGGTCGAGCCCGAGCTGCTGCCGCAGTGAGGCGATCGCCGAAGGCGTTGCCGTCGGGCCGAGCATCAGCACAGCGGGGTCACCCGGAATGCTCTTCACCAGCAGGAAGCTGACGAGCACGATGCCTAGCAACTGAGGGATGACGAAAATCAGGCGCTTGGCGAGATAAGCGAGGATGCGCATCAGGCACCCTCCACCGGCAGGTCAGTGCGACGGCGATGCTCACGCGCATCGCTCAGCAGCTGCCGGCGCTTGGACGGATCGGCAAGGACCTCAATGGAGGCGCCGACGAGCGAGAAGCCGAATACGGTGATCGCCAGCATCGCGCCCGGGAACATAGACGGCCACCATTGGCCGGTCACCACGTTTTGAAAGCCCATGGCGATCATGCTGCCCCATTCGGGTGTCGGGGCTCGAACGCCGGCACCGACGAACGACAGCGCCGAGGTTAGCAGGATGCCCCAGCCGACATTGACCGATAGCTGCGCCAGCACCGGCGCCATCGCGTTGGGGATGATGTGGCGCACGATGGTTTGCATGTCCGAAAGGCCATTGACCTGCGAGGCCTCGACATAGCGCATGGAGCGGATGCTGAGCACCTGCGAGCGCATGAGACGCAGGTAGATCGGCGCATTGACGAAGGCGATGGCCAGCACCACGGTCTGGATGCTCTGGCCGAGGCTGGCAACCAGGGCGATGGCGAACACGAAAACGGGAAAGGCCTGCAGCACGTCGGCCGCGCGCATGACGGCGAAGGATAGCCACACGCGAATACCGCGCCCGCTGCTGTAGAAACCGACAACAGCACCGACCGAGCCGCCGGCCAGCGCCGACAGAAGCGTACCCAGAATAGCGATCGTCAGGTCGATGCGCGGCGCGTAGATGGAACGGCTGAAAATATCCATGCCGACATTGTCGGTGCCAAAGAGATGCGTGGCATCCGGCGGCTGCAGGAAGCTGACCGAATCCGCCTCGGTCGGCGAATAGGGTGTGATGACCGGCGCGAAGATCGCCAGCAGGGTGATCGCGATGACGATCACGTAGCCGATCGCAAATCTCGGCCGGATGATCGCCAGCCTCACGAGAAGGCGAAGCTTCGAAGACATTTAAGATCTTTCCGATACTCGAAATTGTCCCCGGAGGTGACCCACCTCCGGGGACAAGCCTCATCAACCGCGACTGAAATCTTGGAACCGCAAGTTGTTGGACGTGTAATAGGTATAGCCCTTGAGGGCCGCCTTACGCGCGAGCGTGTATTTGGGATAGGCGATGAAGCCCCAGGGCGCCTCGTCCATGAGCGTTTTCTGAACTTCCGTGTACTTCTGCTTGCGGACGTTGTCATCGAGAGTGGCAAGGCCGTCCTTGATCATCTGATCGACGTTCTTGTTGTCATAGTTCGAATAGTTCACGTAACTTTCAGAATTGAAGTAGAGGTAGGTCGAGTAGCCCGGATCCGGCGTCCACGGCGAGTCCAGATAGAAGATCATCGGCTTGGCGCGCTTGGTGACGTTCTCGTAGAACACGCCTGCCGGCAGCTTCTCCAGCGTCAGCTCCACGCCGATCTGCTTCAGCGCGGTCTGGATCAATAGTGCGATCGGCTCCTGCGTCGGGTCGCCGGCGTTGTAGGACAAAGTGGTCGCCAGGTTCTTCGCTCCGGCCTTGTCCAGAAGCTCCTTGGCCTTGGCAAGATCATAGGCATAAGTGAAGAAGCTTTCGTCCGCCATCGGGTAGATATAAGGCATCGGCGCCTTCTGCTCGTCGGCATAGCCGTAGTAAATCGTGCGGATGATCTCGTCGCGCGGGATCGCGAGATTGATGGCGCGGCGCACGTCGACGTTGTCGAACGGAGCGATCTTGGAGTTGAGCTCCAGCCAGATCATGTAGGACGAGTTGACCGCATCCACGGCCACGTTCGGCTGCTTCTTCAGCGCCTCGAGCTCGCGCGGCTGCAGGAACTGTGCGATATCGACCGCCCCGCCCTGCAGCAGCGAGAAACGACTCGCCGACTGCGGCACTTCGCGCATGATGACGCGCTTCATGAAGGGCTTGTCGCCCCAGTAGTCGTCGCGCGCCTCGAATACGGCTTGTTGGCCGCGTACGAGCTGGGCAAGGCGATAGGGCCCGAAGCCGGCGCTATCGTTCTTGAGGAAATTGACCGCCCACGGGTCGTCGGAGCCACCGGCTTCAGCGCACTTTGTGGCGTCGTAGATCGGATTGGCCAGGTTGCATTGCTGCTTGAGAAGCAACGGATTTGGCTGGTCGAGATTGAAAGAGACCGCATAATCGCCTTCGACCTTGATCTGGTCAGGCGTCTTGAGACCGAGCACCGCTGTCTGGAACAGGCCTTGCCCCTTGAGGTTGAACTTGCGGTCCCAAGTCCATTTCACGTCCTTCGACGTGAACTTGTTGCCCCAGTTGGAGACGACACCCTCGCGCAGCTTGAAGGTCGCCTTGCGTCCATCGGGAGCCACTTCCCAGCTTTCCGCCAGGCGGCCTCGCAGAGCGAGGTTGTTCGGCTTGTCGGTATGGACGCCGGTGTCCTCGCGCAGCACGCCGGGTGCATTGGGATCATCCATCTTCTCGTAGCCGAGCATGTACTCGTAGAGCGCACCGAGCGAATCGATGGAGCCCAGGCTAACGTCGAACTCGATGTCGAGACCTTGCGGCGTCGCGGGCGCAGCGATCACCAACGTACTGTTGGCATCCTGCGCAAACGCTTCACCCAGGCGGCCTGTCGACGAAGCAAGGGCCGCGCCACCAATGACGGCGGTCGTTTTCAGGAATTGTCGACGCGTCGACGCCAACCGAATTCTGGTAAAATCATCAGCCATCTCTGTTCCCCTTTGCTTGCGCGAAAAAACGCGCTGTTGTCTATTCGCATGTGGCCAGACCAAATTGCGCAATTCAGATTAATGGATAATTTTGGCCTGACCGTCAATCACAAAAAATGCAAAAAATCGCATATCATGCGAGTATCGTAGCATAACTAAAAAGTTTCTTGATTTCTTGGTCTGACCAAATTATTCAACGTCGGGACCGGCAGCGAGGGACTGAAATGCGAAAAATCTGTCTGATGACCACAGGGGGAACGATCGCATCCAAGCTGGAACCCGTGAGCGGACATGTCACCGCCAGCGTCACAGGATCGGAGTTGCGCGCCATGCTGCACGATCCGCTCGATGGCATTGACATCGTCATCGACGAGTTCTGCAATGTCGGCAGCTATGCCATCGATCTTCCGCTCGGCTTTGCATTGGCCCAGCGGATTTCGCAGCACCTGCAAGGTGATTTCGACGGGGTCGTGGTGACCCACGGGACCGACACGATGGAGGAAAGCGTCTTTCTGGCTGATCTCCTTGTTGCGACGGACAAGCCGATCGTCTTCACCGGCGCGCAGCACGCGGCCGATGAGGCGAACCCCGACGGCCCACGCAACCTCACGGATGCGATCCGGCTGGCCGCGTCCGAAACCGCGCGGGGCCTCGGCGCGATGATCTGCTTCGAGCAGGAATTCCATGCTGCGCGTGACGTGAGCAAATCGCACAGTTCACGCACCGATACCTTCATTTCCTACGAGCACGGCAAGCTCGGGGAAGTGGACGGCGACCGCATCGTGCTGCACCGCAAGCCCGTTCTGCGCCGAACCTACGACGCCAAAGACATCGTCGCCGATGTCGATCTCATCAAGCTGGCCATGGGGATGGGCGACCGCTACATCCGCTTCGCCGCCCAGGATGGCGCCAAGGCCATCATTCTTGAGGGTTTCGGACGCGGTAACGCGACGCCTGCCGTCACTGCCGCCGCGACATCGCTTGTCGCCAAGGGCACTCCCGTTATCATGACCAGTCGCTGCCAGCGCGGCCGGGTCAAGCCGATCTATGGCAATGGCGGCGGCAAGACGCTCTCCGACGGGGGCGTGATCTTTGCCGGCGACTTGAGCGGCCAGAAGGCTCGAGTACTCGTGGCAGTCCTGCTCGGCATGGGAATCGAGGGCGAACGCCTTCGCCAGGAGATCGAATATTTCGGCGGTTGATCCCCGCTCGTCCATCGCCTGAATTCTTTGAGGCGGCCGTCCATAGCCGCCATCCTCCTGCTGCAGCCGAGGAACCACGATGTCAGCCAAGAAACACAGGATCGCGGTCATTCCCGGCGACGGGATCGGCAAGGAGGTCGTCCCCGAAGGACTTCGCATACTGGAAGTGGTGGCAAGGCGCTTCGGCATCGACCTGCAGTTCGACCATTTCGACTTTGCGTCGTGCGACTACCATGCCAGACACGGCCGCATGATGCCGGAGGACTGGAAGTCCAGGATCGGAAACCATGATGCCATCTTCTTCGGCGCGGTGGGCTGGCCGGCCATCGTTCCCGACCATATCTCGCTTTGGGGATCACTGCTGCAGTTTCGCCGCGAGTTCGACCAGTACGTCAACCTGCGCCCCGTCCGGCTTATGCCGGGCGTGCCCTCGCCGCTCGCCAACCGCAAGCCCGGAGATATTGATTTCTACGTCGTGCGCGAGAACACCGAGGGCGAATATTCATCCATCGGCGGCCGGATGTATCCGGGCACGGAGCGCGAGATTGTCATCCAGGAAACCGTGATGTCGCGCGTCGGCGTCGACCGCATCCTGCGCTATGCGTTCGACCTGGCGCGGAAGCGTCCGCGCAAGCATCTCACGTCGGCCACCAAGTCCAACGGCATCTCGATCACCATGCCGTACTGGGACGAGCGCGTCGAAGCGATGGCCGCCCAATATCCGGATGTCTCGTGGGACAAATACCACATCGACATTCTGACAGCGCATTTCGTTCTCAACCCGAACCGTTTCGACGTTGTGGTGGCGTCGAACTTGTTCGGCGACATTCTCTCGGATCTCGGACCGGCCTGCACCGGCACTATAGGCATCGCGCCGTCGGCCAACATCAACCCGGAAGGCCACTTTCCATCGCTGTTCGAGCCGGTGCACGGCTCGGCCCCGGACATCGCCGGGAAAGGCATCGCCAATCCGATCGGACAAATCTGGACGGCTGCCATGATGCTCGATCATCTCGGCTACGAAGAGGCCGGCCGCGCGATCGTGGAAGCCATCGAAGCCACGCTGAAGAACGAAGCCACCCGGACAGGCGATCTCGGAGGCAAGGCCGATACCGTCACCTGTGGCAAGGCGGTGGCAAAGGCACTCGAAGGATAGGACCAGGCATGCGCATCGTCGACATCAGGGAAAAGACGGTCTCGATCGCCTCCCCCATCGCCAACGCCTATATCGACTTTTCGAAGATGACTTGCTCGGCCGTCGCCGTGGTCACCGACGTCGTGCGTGACGGCAAGCCGGTGGTCGGCTACGGTTTCAACTCGAATGGCCGCTATGGGCAGGGCGCGCTGATGCGCGACCGTTTTCTCGCGCGCGTCCTTGAGGCTGATCCCGAAACGCTGATCGACCATGAGAACGACAACCTTGACCCGTTCGCCATCTGGAGGACGCTGATGACCAACGAGAAGCCCGGAGGCCACGGCGAACGGTCCGTGGCGGTGGGCACCATCGACATGGCCGTCTGGGACGCCGTCGCCAAGATCGCCGGCGTTCCACTGTGGCGCCTGCTGGCGGACCGGTACCGGGCCGGCGTGGCGGACGAGAAGGTTTGGGTCTACGCGGCTGGCGGCTATTATTATCCCGGCAAGGATCACTCGAAGCTTCAGGAGGAGATGCGCGGCTATCTCGACCGTGGCTACAAGGTCGTGAAGATGAAGATAGGCGCCGTGCCCCTGGAAGAGGATCTGCGCCGCATCGAGGCCGTGCTGGAGGTGGTCGGGGAGGGCAAGTATCTGGCTGTGGATGCCAACGGACGCTTCGATCTGAAGACCGCTATCGCCTATGCCAAGGCGATGCAGCCGTACGGCCTGTTCTGGTACGAGGAGGCCGGGGATCCGCTGGACTATGCCTTGCAGGCGGAACTGGCGGACCACTACGACGGGCCGATGGCGACAGGCGAGAACCTGTTCTCGCATCAGGATGCGCGCAACCTCCTGCGCTATGGTGGCATGCGGCCCGACCGCGACTATCTTCAGTTCGACTGCGCCCTCTCCTACGGCCTGGTGGAATATCTGCGCACACTGGAGGTGATGAAGGCGTTTGGCTGGTCGTCACGGCGCGTGGTGCCGCATGGCGGCCACCAGATGTCACTCAACATTGCCGCGGGCCTGCACTTGGGCGGCAACGAATCCTATCCCGACGTTTTCCAACCCTTTGGCGGCTTCGCCGACGACATCGCCGTCGAAGATGGCCATGTCGGGCTACCGGATATTCCCGGTGTCGGCTTCGAGAAGAAAGCCGAACTGTTCAAGCTGTTCCGGCAATTGCACCAGCCGTGAGCGAGAACCGCCGGCCGCGCCGAAACGACGGTTTTCAGCCCGTGAGGACGTTGCGCCCGCCTACGGCGTTGCAGACCGCTTCGGTGACTTCGCGCGTCGTCGCCTTGCCGCCAACATCCGGCGTCATGATGCCCGCTTCACCGACACGCTCAATGGCGTGCATGAGTTGATCCGCCGCCGCCTGCTCGCCCAGATGGCCGAGCATCTGCACCGCCGTCCAGAAGGTGGCGACGGGATTGGCGATCCCCTTGCCAGCAATGTCGAATGCCGAGCCGTGGATGGGCTCGAACATAGAGGGAAAGCGATGTTCCGGATCGATGTTGGCCGTCGGCGCCACGCCGATGCTGCCGGCCAGCGCGCCCGCGAGATCAGACAGCACGTCGGCGTGGAGATTGGTGGCCACGATCGTGTCGAGGCTCTGCGGTTTCAGCACCATTCGCACCGTCATGGCGTCCACCAGCATCTTGTCCCAGGTCACGTCCCGGAACTCGCGCGACACCTTTTCGGCGATCTCATCCCACAACACCATGCCGTGACGCTGCGCATTCGACTTTGTGACGACCGTCAGGAACTTGCGCGGCCGCGACCGCGCCAGCCCAAAGGCGTAACGCATGATGCGTTCAACACCGACGCGTGTGAAGACGGACACTTCCATGCCGACCTCTTCCGGCAGCCCACGATGGACGCGCCCGCCGGCACCGGAATATTCACCCTCCGAGTTCTCTCGCACGATCACCCAATCCAGATCTCCGACCTCGATGCCGCGCAGCGGGGACGCGATGCCGGGCAGGATCTTGGTCGGTCGGACGTTGGCGTACTGGTCGAACCCCTGACAAATCTGCAGGCGCAACCCCCACAAGGTCACATGGTCGGGAATGTCGACCGCGCCGACAGCTCCGAAGTAGATCGCGTCGAACTTCTTGAGCTGTTCCAGCCCGTCGACCGGCATCATGGCGCCATTGCGCTTGTAGTAGTCCGAACCCCAGTCGAAGACATTGAAGTTCAGCCTCAGGTCACCGCGCTGCTCGGCCAGCGCCTTGAGCACGGTGATGCCTGCGTCGATGACCTCAGGCCCGATTCCGTCAGCGGGAATCGCGGCGATCGAATATTCGCGCACTATCAGCCTCCTCACCATGGCAAGCGCGTGGACGCACCAAACCTGAGCCGGGTGGACGGGGCCCTGTGCGGTCCGTCCACCCGCCCTCGGGTTTATAGGCGGAGTTGTGTCGGATTCGATGCACTTCTGATTATATAAAAATGTGACTTAATCCGGCCTTGTACGGGAGTTAGCGCTTGGACCTGCACCAGTTGAGATGCTTTGTCATGGCAGCCGACGAGCTGCATTTCGGCCGGGCGGCGCAGCGCCTCGACTTGCTGCCGTCGTCGCTCAGCCGGCATATCCGCATGTTGGAGGAAGATCTGGGCGTGCGGCTGGTGATGCGCACCACGCGCAATGCCGTGCTGACCGAGCATGGATCCTTCCTGCTGGAAGAGGCAAGGTCCCTGCTTGCCAGAGCGGACGATCTGGAAAGTCGCATCCGCGAGAAGGGCCGCGACCGCGCGGCCGTGGTGCGGCTGGGCGTGATTGACAGCGCGGCGGTGGGGCTGGTGCCGCGCCTGCTGCACGATTTCAGGGAGATTGCTCCCGACGTGACCGTGCAGGTCATGGAAGACAAGACTCACCGCCTCTTGCCGCGTGTGCTTTCAGGTCGGCTCGACCTGGCCTTGATCCGGCCGTCTGCCGCGCCGAGCCGTCGTCTGGAACTGCACTTCCTGCTTTATGAAACGGCCGTCGTGGCCTTACCCTCCAGCCACGACCTGGCGCGTCGGACAAGCGTGTCGGTGCTCGACCTCGCGGACCAGACTCTGATCGTGCCGGAGCGTCGGTCGCGACCGCATAGTCACGACCTGACGATGCGGCTTTTCAGTGAAAGCGGCCTCTATGCCAAGGTCGTGCATCTGGCCGACGAGAAGCAGACCATCGTGAACCTCGTGGCAGCCGGAATGGGCATCGCCATCGTGCCTCGCTGGGCTTCCCGGATGCAGGTCGAGGGCGTGACCTACGTCGCGCTCGACACGCCAGGGGCAGACAAATTGAAGAAGCTGCCCTTGGCCGTTGCCTGGACCGGAAGCACTCGCGATCCCATACGAGACATGCTGGTCGAGCTGCTGCGCGGCAGAATCGACATCTATTCAAAAGACGCATGATTGGCTTTGCTGCCGGAATCGGGTCTTGCGAGAGTCGCCGATTCTTATCCTCCTCGTCCCACAAGAACCGGCGCCGCCGCCTTCGCGATTATTGCGAATTTCAATATAATTGACGATCTTCTCCGCTGAGCTCAACATTCAAGTTCCACGGTTGGCTTTCGATCGACCCAACATTCCAAGGGAAAACAGTGCGCAGGCTCGTCACAACACTCCCAGCATCGGCCCCCGGCGCTGCAGAACCCGTTCTGGCGCTCCTTCGCCGACTTCGGCAACGGCGCGGGGGCCAGACTTTGCTGATAGACGGCGGTCTGACTATCAAACAGGGCTAGACATCACGATCTTCAGCCTTGCGACCTGTAGGCCCTAAGCCAAGGCGCCACGAGATGCGCATCTAGGAAGACGGGTTGCATCAGCTTGGCGGCGCCGTGGTGGAGGCCTATACGTCTCGGTCGACTGGTAGCGCGACCGGCGTGACGGCGACCTCGCCCTGAGAAGCTGATCAATCGAATCGTATTCCAAGACCGTAGGACCGTCCCATGCCGCTGAGCCCTCGCGAACGAATAGACTATCAGGCGATCGTCGATAGGCAGCCGCTGAAATTACCTGACGGCATCAGGATGCCAGTGTGGCTCATCGTCAATGTCGAACATTGGGATGCGCGGCGGCCGATGCCGCGCACCGTCTTGCCACCGCCGATGGGCATGCCGCTGCTGCCCGATATTCCCAACTGGTCGTGGCACGAATACGGCATGCGGGTTGGATTCTGGCGCATCTACGAGAGCCTGACATCCCGAAAAATTGTTCCGACTTTGGCCATCAATGGATCAGTGTGCGAGGTCTATCCCAGGGTCGTGCATGCGGCGCACGACGCCGGATGGGAACTGATGGGTCACGGTTGGCTGCAAGGGCCGATGCACAATCTCGAAGACCAGCGCATGGCTATTCGGCGCACTATCGACGCACTGTGCAAGATTTCCGGCAAGCCGCCGGTGGGATGGGAAAGTCCGGGGCTAACGGAGACGCCAGACACGGCCGACATCCTCGCTGAGGAAGGCATTCGATACGTCGCCGATTGGGTAATGGACGACTTGCCTTGCGAACTGAAGACGACGGCGGGCCCGCTGTTGACACTCCCCTATACGGTGGAGATCAACGATGTGGCAATAATGGCTGTGGCGCTGCACTCGTCAGCGGAACTGCTCGAACGCGGCAAGCGCCAGTTCGACCGACTATATCAGGAAAGCGCGACCTCGTCGCGGATTATGTCCATTAGCGTCCATCCCTATCTCAGCGGTGTTCCGCATCGGATCGGCTATCTGGAGGAATTGCTGGATTACATCTCATCGCATGGCGACGTGGCATTCTGGACGGGCGAGCAGATCTATAATTGGTACACGTCGGCGCGGCCCAACGCCGCCCAGCCGTAGACTCCTCAATGAATCGACGCGGTTCAGGAGACTGTAATGTATGGACCGCGGGGAGGTTTGCGATCGAAGGCCGGATCTTCGCCGGCCCACGAGATCAGCGTCCTGACCGCGGCCTCTGCATCCAAGCGCGTCGGGCCGACGCGGCCGACTGTCCTGGGTATGTCGTCCGCTGAATTTCACGCCGCTGCGAGGTTGGGGGCCGCCCTACACGTAGCCAAAAGGACTGGATTTTCGACAATAACTTCGTTAGATGTATTTGGAACAATGGCACTATCTGCTGATCTCGCCCTTGGAGAGACGACGCGGCTTAAGATGCTGCGTCTTATTGAGCAAGCTGGAGAGATGCCTTGCACTGTCCTTGTCGATCATCTCGTCGTGGTGAAGTCGACTGTGTCGTACCGTGTTATCATCCTTGCCCATGCAAAATTAATTTCCATACGCAAGTAGGACCGCAAATATTTCTACACGCCGCGGCGCGATCTGCTGGACGGAGCGGTGCCCGGGCTTCGCGAGCTCATCGGCAGGCTCTGTCAGAGCGATGGAGCTTGAGGCGAGCAGGGCGGTCGCTTAGTTTCTCAGGATGACCATACGCAGCCCTTTCCGGTACTTTCGAACCAGCCCGGAGATTATCCGCCTGGCCGTGATGATGTACGTTCGCTTCCCGCTATCGCTTCGGAATTCAGCCACGAGTCGGTCCGGTGCTGGTGGAACAGGTTCGGTCCGATATTTGCTGCGGAGATCAGGCGGAAACGGGTTCAGCACCTTGGTGCCTATTCCAATTGGAAATGGCATTTGGACGAGATGTTCGTGAAGATCAACGGCGAGATGTGCTACTTGTGGCGCGCGGTGGATCACGAGGGCGAAGTGTTGGAAAGCTTTGTCACGAAGCGCCGGGATCGCAAAGCGGCATTGAATTCATAAAATCAATGAAGCGCTTCGGCTCGCCGCGTACCGTGGTGACCGACAAACTCCGTTGTTACGGTGCCGCTCTGAAGGAGATCGGCGCAGAAGACCGTCAGGAAACAGGTCGTTGGTTGAACAACCGATCCGAGAATTCTCGTCAGCCATTCCGACGACGGGAACGAGCGATGCAGCGGTTCAGGACCATGCGAAGTTTGCAGAAATTCAGCTTCGTTCACGCCTCGGTCCATAACCATTTCAACCTGGAACGCCACCTTTACTCACGCAACAATTTCAAGCTCAACCGCGCCGCTGCTCTCGCCGAGTGGCGTCAACTTGGCGCGGCATAACAGATAACCATCGTGCCCATTCAGTGACTGGTTCGCATGCGTCTGACAGCGCCTGCTGTATCGCTCGACGGACCGCCTCTGTCGTTCGTGGCGCTCCCATGCAGGACCTGGCCCATAGCGCGGCTTTTGATCCGGACGACAATGATGAACCATCAAAGCATGTGATCAAACATCTAGCGTCAGGCCTTCGAAGATGCCAATGCCTCGACTTCAACTAAGAACTCGGGCCGGACAAAGCCTGACACGGCCAGCAACGTCGAGCACGGCAGAACTTGCAGATCAGCGACCCATTCGTTGCGGGCCGTCGCGTAACCGGGCATATGCGCCCGGTCGGTGACATAGGCATTGAGGCGCAACACGTTTTCGCGGTTCAGCCCGCTTTTCGCCAGAAGTCTGTCGATCGCCGCAAGGCACAGTCTCGCTTGGGCTTCGGCATCGTCCGGGATGTTGCCGGCTTCGTCGATCCCCAACTGACCCGAAATGACCAGAAGACGATGGCCGGCTGGAACCTCAATCGTGTGCGAATACATGGGCGTGGGGGCGACATTGCTCGTCATCGGTTCTTTTCCTTATCTGGGGTGGGTTAGTTGTGCTGACGACGTGTCGACACGAAGCGTTGCCTAAGAGCGCCCGGCTAGAAATGCCGGAGCCCGGAATCTCCGATGTTCGCGTGCTTGTGATCCGATTGTCCCGGCTACCCTCACCGCACCGCCGTCGCGTTGCGAAGCGTGACAAGCGACCGCCGTAGATCAGGCGCTTCGATGACGACGACGATCATGAGCAATGCGCCCCGGATCAGGTTGACCATATATACTGGCGTGCCTAGCAGGGAAAATAGGGTTTCAAGCAGGCTGAGCGAGACGACCCCCATCAAGATGCCCATGCCTCCGCCTCGCCCGCCCGCCAGCGATACCCCACCGAGAAGCGCTGCGGTGACAGCAAAGATGAAGGGCGCGAGTCCGAGATCCGGCTTGGCGGCAGCGGTGCTTAGTGCAAAGAGACCACCGCCCAGAGCAGACAGGCAAGCGGACGCTATGAAGACTCCGATGATTATCCGGTCGACTTGGACTCCGGAGGCCCGACTGGCGCGGCGGTCGCCGCCGACCGCGCGTATTTCACGGCCCATCCGCGTCCACTTCATGAAGGCCCCAGTCAGCAAGAATATGCCGACAACGATGGCGATGCGAGGCGAGAGGATGCCGCCGAAAACCGAATCTAGCCAGATACCGACATCGTAATTGGCGTATGCCAGGGTCTGACTGTCGCTTACGAGATGGCTGGTGCCGAGAACGATGATGTACCCACCGAGCGTCAGCGGCACAGAACTGACCCCTGTACGCGCGATAATCCAGCCCTGGACACCACCGACCATGACGGCAAGCAACATGGCCAGCAGCAGTCCCACGACCGGGAAATCCGCTCCATACTTGACGGCGATCATTCCGCCGATCGCGTAGACACCAAGGCTGGACAGATCGAATTCGCCGATGATCATGGTGAGCCCTACGCCCAAAGCCAGAAGGCCGAGCGATGCCGCGTTCTGCAACGAATTGTTGATGCTGAACGAACTTACGCGCGCGTCCGAATAGAGAGGCAGGGCTATCAAGGCTGAGAGTACGAGCCCCAGGACTAAAAGCGGCAGCAACCTTCGAAGCGTTCGCGCGACAAAGAGAGGAATGAGGGACTTCTCGGACATCATCTTCCCCTTTGTGAGCGCAGATGAATGATGAGGACGAATGCGGTCATGAGAACGCCCTTGAAGAATATCTGTGCCCCGAAGCTGTAGCCGCGAAGCAATACAAGGTTCGTAATCGTCGCGATAAGGATGACGCCAAGCAGCGTCCGCCAGACGGACCCGCGCCCACCGGCGATCGCCGTTCCCCCGATCAGAGTGGCAGCGATCGCGTCATAGTTCAGGGTCCCGCGATTCAGAAGAAGGGACGCGCCGTGATTGAAAGATCCCAGGAATATGCCGGCTAGCGCCGCCGACACGCCCGCCAGCATGAAAACCCAGCAGCCGATTTCACCGAGGGACAGTGCTGCCGCGCGCGCTGCCGCCCGACTCTCGCCAAGCATATAGACTTCACGGCCCGGCCGGGTTCGACGCAACAGGAATTCAACCACGACAACGAGCAGCAGCAGGACGAACGTTCCCACCGGAATTCCATATGGCGTGGCATTCAGGAACGCATAAGTGTTATCCGGCGGAGACAACGCCTGACCGCCGGTAAGCGCCACACTCGCGCCCTCTAGCAAGGCTCCCGCCGCGATCGTCACGATGATCGGATTGGCGCCCCAGGCGCCGATGAGAAAGCCTTGGACAAGGCCGAGCATCGCACCCAAAGCCAGCGTAGAAAGGATGGCGGCGCCGACGCCGAACTTCAGAGCGTAGATGAAGAATATCGCGGTTACCGTGGCCAAGGTCCCCAGCGACATCGAGACGAACGAACCGCTGATCATGATCACGGTCATTCCCACAGCGATCAATCCGACAAACGTGGTTGTGCCCAGGATCGCCCTGAAATTCTGCGTGCTGAGAAAACCGGGGGTGTCCGCCGCGACCGCCGCGACGAAAAGCGCGATAAAGACGATTCCGGCGACCCCTGCCCAGCGCCTTCCGGCGGTTTGCAACGTTTGGCTGGCCTGCGTCATCCTAGAGCATCCTCTTGCACGGCCGCGTGTGTCATATCCGCCAGCAGTTCGTGCGAGTCGATCCGCTCACGTTCGCGGATGCTGACGATGCGGCCACCGCGCAACGCGATGACGACATCCGCCAGGTGCAGTATCTCGGGCAGTTCGGTGGATGTGAAAAGAACGATCGCACCGCCGTCCGCGACGGAGCGGATCAGTCTATGAATATCGGCCCTGCCCCCGACATCGACGCCGCGCGTCGGTTCGTCGAAAAGCAATACCTTAGTGTCCTGTCGCTCGAGGCTGCGGCCGATGAGCACCTTCTGCTGGTTGCCGCCGCTAAGATCGCGGACAGCATCCGACAAGCGCCTCGGGTCCACTCCGCAAATTCCGGCGAGCCGGCGAGCACTTTTCTTGAGACCGGCAATATCGAGGACGCAGAAGCGGCTGTAGCGCGACAACGACGTAGCTGTTAGGTTGTTCTCGACCTTCTGCCCGAGGAACAGTCCCTCACCTTTCCTGTCACCCGGCACAAGGACGATCCCTGCTCTCGTTGCCGCGCGGATCGACCCGAGCGGAATACGCTTGCCATCGAGTGTCACCGAGCCTCTCGCATCCGGGGCAAGCCCTGAAATGGCGCGGATCACCTCCGTCGCACCGGATCCGACTTGTCCAGCCAGGGCGTAAACCAGACCGGCCCTGGCCGTGAATGCGATGTCTTGCACCCCCGAGCCGACCGTGAGATCGCGGACGGTCAGCGTGGCATTGCCTTGTGCCGCCATCGCCTTGGCGCGGAGTGGCGGTTCCTCGTGTCTGCCAAGCATCATGGTCACCAGGTCCTTGCCGGTGATGTCCTTCGTATCGCGCGTGCCGACCAGCTTGCCGTCACGAACCACCGTCACACGGTCCGTAAGGTGAAGCACCTCGTCGAGGCGATGTGACACGTAAACCACACCGTGGCCCGCGGCAGTCAGCCGGCGTATGGCCGCAAACACATGATCTATATCGATGCTGCTCAGCGTTGCCGTCGGCTCATCGAGCAGAAACAGCCTGGCCTTGCGTCCAAGCGCCCGCGCGATTTCGATGAGCTGGCGTTGCCCTATCGACAGTTCCTCGAGAGGCGTGGCGGGGTGGACATAGGTCAGGCCCACGGCATCCAGAAGCGAGCGCGCCCGCCTGAAATCCTCCGATCTTTTTTGGAAGAAGGAAGCATCGAAATTGCCGAGCAGCAGGTTATCCGAGACAGTCAATGCCGGTACCAGGCTTAATTCCTGGTCCACCAGCGCAATTCCCTCTGCCTGCGCCTGTCGTGGCGACTCGAGATGCAACTCCTTGCCCTCAAGCAAGATCCGGCCGCTGTCCGGCCTGAACAGGCCGGACAGCATCTTGACGATCGTACTTTTCCCCGCTCCGTTGTGGCCACAAAGTCCAAGGACCTCGCCCCTCCGCACATCGAACGACACCCCGTCGACTGCGCGAACAGGTCCGAAACTGCGCGTGACCCGTTCGACTTCGAGCACTGGTGAGTTCATCTCGGGACCACCGGAGGCGGGGGTGACCATGGTCAGCCCTTCGAGCAAACTTCCGCGTATTGGTCCAGGGTCTTCCTGGTAACGCGGTATTCCGGAACGACGATGGTCTTTTCGACTTTTTCCCCACGCAGGTACTTGAGGGCGGCTTCGACCGTGTATTCGCCCTGGGTGAATGCGTCCTCGGTCGCCGTGCCGTACATCTCGCCATTGCGGATGGAGTCTATCCCGGCCTTGGTGCAATTCGTGCCGGAGACGATCAGGCCACCTTCCGCAACGCCAACCTTCAACCCCGCCTGGCGAGCCGCCTGTATGACCGGAATCGCGGTATAGTCGGCTTCCGCGCGCACAGCCTGGATTCCGCCCTGCGACTGGTATTTCGCGAAGAGCTGCTGTGCGATGTTTCCGCTCAGCACCGGATCCCAATTGCCGTCCTGCACATCTATGATCTTGTATTCCGGCGCCGTGGCCATCACCTCTTCGAAGCCCCGCTGACGATCCTGAACCATTGTGGCACCCTTGGTGCCGGAGATCACGACGACATTGGCCTCTTTCAGGCCCAATTCACGCAAGCCATCGATGATATTCTGGCCCGCGAACCGACCGAGCGCGACATTGTCGGCAACCACCTGGAACGCAATGTCCTCGCTGATGGCCGGGTCGGCGGGGCTGTCCATGTAAAGGACGGGGATGCCGGCCGCCTTAGCCTTCTTGACCGAGCCGACTAGGGTCTTGTCGTCGGCGGGCTCGACCATGATGAGATCGGGCTGCTGGGAAATTGCCTCGTTCATCTGCTGCACCTCGAGAACGGCATCGAAGTCATTCTCCAGGACGTTCACCTTGACGCCCGCGGCCTTGAGCTTGCCGGTGATTTGCTCGTTGAAGACCTTGCACCACGGGTTCGAGGTGCCGCATGTCACAAGGGTGACCGTCTTTCCGGCCAGATCGCCTTCCGCGTGCGCTACGGCACCCGAGATCATCGTCGCCACAAGACATGCGGCGCGCAGCGCCTTCAATGTGTATCCGTATGTTTTTGACATTTTCATTCCCCTTATGGATGGTTTTATGAGTTACTCGGATTGGCTACAGCGCTGATATTGGCGCGCTGTTTTCGCGTCGCTTCTTCGTCGACCAGGTAAAGTCTCTTCTCCGCTTCGGATTCCGTCACCACGACTCCGTAGATGTTGCGAGCACGCTCGATCGACACCCACCCCTCCGAAACGTCGTGGGCGACAAGCTCGGCCGTCCGGTCCAGAGGGCTGCCATAACCGCCGCCGCCCCCGGTCATCGACACAAGGCGCTCGTCCGGGACGATCACCTGGGTCCCGGCCATGGGTACAGCGATACGGTTGCCCGCCTTGTCCGTCTTCCAGCCGTCGGAACCTTGGCCGGTCATGCCGCCACGAACGCCCCGCGCTGGATTTTCATGCCCATCGAACGTATAGGCGACCGTCATCGGGTTGTTCTTGCAGCCATAGACCACCTTGGATCCAAGCGCGCCGCGCTGCCGTCCGGCGCCTTCCGAATTGGGGATCAGACGCTTTTCCCAGACCTGAAGCGGATATTTCTGCTCATCCACCTCGGTGCTGTCGTGATACATCAGCGACGCGGCGACCGGCAGATAGTAAGTCGGCCAGCCATCGGCGACGGGACCGCCCGGACCGCCGGTAGAGCCAAGGAATATCTGGTTGACATAGCTCTCGTTGTCGTACCGCGCATCCTCACCCGATATGACACCGTAGGAAATGCCCATTCCAAGCGCGCCCTCGGCCAGTCCGAACCCCTCTCCCAAGTTGGCGAAGGCGGCCTGGGTAAGGGTGACGAGGCGGTCGGCTATGTTCGTGGTGGCCATCGAGCAGGAATGCGGGAACTTCGGAATGCCTGCGATGCAGCCTTCGCGAAGCTGAACCGAGATGCGGCGGAAACTGCCTGCATTGTGCGGTACGTCGGGGTCGATCGAGTTGAAGACGCCCGTCATCACGTTGTTCGTGGCGCATGCCTGCGATTCGTTCAGTCCGCCGGGGTAGTTATCCGGATTGTCACGCAGGTCGAGATCAATTTTGCCGCCTGCACTGTCAATTGTGACAGTGACCTTCAGCGGCACACCGTCCGGCAGATTCGGATAGGGATCGTGACGGGCCTCGCCGACAATCCGGCCGCTCGGAAGCTTGCCGATGGCATCAATCATCCGCCGCTCGCTGTAGTCAAACCAATCCCTGATGAAGGCACGCACGGCCTCGCGCCCATATTCCTTGCAGAGCTCCTTGAGACGGCGCTCAGCAATCCGGGCCGCGCCAAGCGTCGCGAGATAGTCGCCGTACCACTGATCCGGAACACGGATGCGGCGTCGGCACATTCGGATTATGTCGCCGACATCCTTGAATTCCCTCTGCACCTGGACGCAAGGGAAGATAAGCGCGCCTTCCTCATAGATATCGCGGGCGCCCGGCATATAGGTCGTAGGCAGTGAATTGCCGCAGTCGGCCTGGTGCGCCTTCGCGCAGGCGGTGAAAACATGCTCGCCCTCAAAGAACACCGGCACCAGTATGGCGTGGTCGGCGGGATGCGTGTTTCCGAGATATGGATCGTTGTGCAAAAAAGCGTCTCCCTCACGGAAATCATCGTGAAGTTCCGTCATGGCCTTCGCCAATAGCTCGGTTCCGATGACATGGACCGGCAGGCCCTCGGCCGACGCGAGAAGTTCATTGTCGGAGGTAATGATGGAGCACGAAAAATCGCGCGCGGTGTTGAGCACGGCCGATCGGCCGGCTCTCAGCAGAGTGTTGGTCATTTCGCGCACAATGCGATCTAGTCGGTTGGACAAGATGGCAAGCAGAAGCGGTTCGGTCGTCATCCTCAGCCTTCCTTCGTCATCAGGTAATCGCCGTTTTGGAGGACGCTCGCCTTCCAGCCAGGGAACACTACTATGGTTGTCGTGGGCTCCTGGATCACACAGGGGCCTTTCACACTGGCACCTCCGGACAGTGACGGACCGTCATAGCGGGCCGTCTGTTCCGGGACGTCGCCGCCGAACCAGGCGTCTCCGACCGAAAGGGGTTCGGCGCCGATGGCGGCCGTGCGCTGCCGCTTCAGGGTGGGCTTCGGCAAGCGCGCTATCGCGCGGGCCTTCCAGTAGATGCATTCAACGCTCTGCCCCGGCTCGCTGACCGCAAAGACACGTTCGTGCGCCGCATGGAAGCCCTCAATCATCGCTTCTACATCGTCACGCGAGTTGAAGCATGATCCACGCAAGGGGACGTCGAGCTCCCAGACCTGGTGCGGGTAACGCGCTTCAACAAAGAACTCCCGGAACTGCTGGTCCCTGGGGGTGCCTATGCGCTCGAAGAATGCGTCGATCTCGGCGTTCAGCTTCGCCAGATCGGCATTGATGGTGTCGTAGTCGAAATTGCGGGTATCGGTCCGTCGGCTGGCGGAGAACTCGGTCACGATGTCCGAAAACAGTCCACCCGAGGCGGACAAGGCCCCGGCGGTGCGTGGCACGAGGACACGGTCGGCATCGAGCAACTCCGCGATGCGGCCGATCGTCATGCCTCCCGCGCCGCCGCCGGCGATCAGGAGCGATTGTCGCGGATCCAAACCCTCGTTGACCGTGATGCTGCGGATCGCGTTGACCATGTTGTCCGTTGCGATCGCCAGGATCGCATGCGCGGCCTTGTAGACAGAAATGCCGAGCGGCTTTGCGACGTTGTCGGTGATCGCGCGGACTGCGGCGGTATAGTCGAGCTTGATGCGCCCGCCGAGAAAATAGTTGGGGTCTATGTGGCCTAGAACGACGCTCGCATCCGTGACGGTCGCCTTCGTTCCGCCTCTCCCATAACAGGCAGGTCCGGGAGAAGACTTTGCACTCTGCGGGCCTACACGTAGCAACCCGCCCGGGTCGATCCAGGCGATCGAACCGCCGCCCGCGCCGATATTCTTGATGTCGACGGCCGAAAGGCCAGTCATGTGTCCGGTATACTGCTCGCCGATCCAAGTCTCGCGCGTGAACTTCATGTAGCCGCCGCGCACGATCGAGACGTCGAAGCTGGTGCCGCCCATGTCGCAAACAATGATGCTCTCTTCATCGGGCGCGTTGGCGCGGCCGGCGACGGGAGCCATGGCGGGAGCCGAATTGACGGTGTAAATCGGGCGAAGGGCCACGTCTTCCACGTTCAGGACGCCTCCGAACGAGGTGCCGACAAGAAGCTGACCCTTGAAACCGCCCTCCTTCAGGTCCCTTTCCATTTCCCGCAGGTGACGCTGCATGAGCGGCTTGAGCGAGGCGTCGATCACCGCCGAGGATGCACGACGATATTCGCGTAAAATCGGGTTTATCTGATGCGACAAAGTCACAGGAATATCCGGCAGCTCGCGCTTCAGGATCTCCGCCACGCGAAGCTCGTGCGCCGGGTTGATGATCGACCATAGCAGACAAACGGCCGCCGCCTCGACTTTGCGTTCGCGCAGTTCAGCAGCAATGCGCACGACCTCCGCCTCGCCCAGCGGCATCAGAACGGCGCCCTCGGAATCGATGCGCTCGGGCACCTCGAACGTCAGCCTGCGCGGGACGTAGGGATCGGGATAACGGCCGCGGAAGTCGAACGGGTTGAGTTTGCCGCCCTCGCGCAGGACGAGGGTGTCGGGATGACCCGCCGTTGTCAGAAAAGCCGTCTTCGCCGTGTCCCCGGTGATAATCGCATTCGTCGAAAACGTCGTCCCGTAGGTGAACAGCGTCGTTTGAGAAAGGAGCTCGTGTAGGCTTATACCGATCTCCTCGCTGACCACCGTCAGCGCGTCGGAAATGCCGTTGAAGACCCGGTCATAGGTCGTAAGCGCCTTGTTGACCCACAACTGCCGGGTTTCGCCGTTCGTGACGACGACGTCACTAAATGTGCCGCCGGTATCAACGGCAATCCGAAACGTCATTTACGCTCCCCCTCATGGCTTGCTCATTCCGGACTTCATCGCGAAGCCGACGGGCACCCCGGGCACCGCCAGGCCATTTCAGCCGGCGATGTTGGAAAGTGAATCCAGTCTACGCTGCACCCGTTAACTGATACAAACATGGCCGATAAGATTTAGCAATAGTGAAATTTTATGGTTCTTTTTTCAAAAATGGGTATGTATGCAGCGTTGAAGAGATGGCATATTGCAGCATGTTTATCGCGTGCGAATCCCCACGCAGCCGGTCGGGAGGCTTCAAGTGAGCATTGAGACGAAGGAAGCGGCTGATCCGAAGGACAAATCGGAGACGCTTGTCGGAGCGCGACTTCGCATGCGCAGGCTAGCAAGGCGGCTTACCCTCCAGGATTTGGCGGAAAAGTCAGGGCTCTCTGTCGGATTGTTGAGCCAGATCGAAAGAGGCATGACAACGCCATCCCTGCGTTCGCTCCGACAGATCAGTACCGCACTTGAAATGCCCGTCGGCTGGCTTTTCGAGCCGGCGCCGCACCCTTCGGAAGAGCTTATCGTCAGAGCCGCGAACCGCAGGAGAATGGACCTCGGGCCGGGCGCGATGGTCAAGGAGCTGATGTCCCCGGATACGGTGCTCGACATCCAGATCATAAGAATAATCATACAGCCCGGGGGCACCTCGGGCGAAAAGGCTTACAACAATTTAATCGGCGCGAAATGCGGCACTGTCGTTTCTGGCCAGCTCGGTCTGGAAGTTTCTGGAAAGAAATACTTACTGGATGCTGGTGACTCGTTCGCCTTTCGGGCCGAAAACATGCATCGCTTCTGGTGCAGCGGTGATGTACCCGTAGAATTGATCTGGGTGGTTACCCCAGCGCTTTACTAAATGCTTATTCAAGCGTCGGCGCACGTGTGCCCGGCAGAAGGCGAGCGTCAGGTCGCTCTTGTCGCCAGCACTCGATACCCGCCATAGCCATCGACCTGCAGGATTCCAGTGGAGGGCTCACGTCGCGAAGGCATCACGCCCCTAGCAAGCTTGATCATCGCAGAATGCGCCAAAACACGATAGCCGCGCTCTCATCGTCCCCAAAGTGTCAGGATTTGCGTTGTTCCGGCTGGAAGCTGCCGCACCAGCGCGTCGTCCCTTCCTGCTTTCGAGGCGAACATGCCACTTGCTAGATGGGGTCTAACGGCGCCAAAAGTTTCTTGTAGGAAACTTAATCGAGGTGTACGCTACCTCCCTATAGCCGAGGTGTACGCTGCCTCCCTATAGCAATGAATGCAACAGGGGAACAAAATGAAAAAAGTTGTGATAGCAGTTGCAGGGTTAGCCATCATTTCCGGTGCGACGTCTGCATCCGGCCAGGACGCCGGTACCTTCCATATTGGAGCGGCGGCGCCGCTTTCGGGGCCTCAGGCGATATTCGGCCAAGGGCTAACCAACGGCATGCAGCTTTATTTTGATCAGCTGAACGCCGCAGGCGGATTGCCTGGTGGCCACAAGGTCGAACTCGTCAAGGCGGACGACAGAGCAGATCCCCGGGAGGGCGTTCTGGTTGCCCAGAAATTCTGCGATGATGAGCAGATGATCGGCGTTCTCGCCCATTTCAACAGCGGCGTTACTATCCCATCCCTCGATGTCTACGGTGGATGCAGCATGCCGCAGGTTACGGTGTCTTCTAACCCGCAGGTTACCCAGCTCGGATTCGGCCACGTTTTCCGCGCCGCCAACGACGACTACGCTCAGGCGCAACTCTCCGCATCCTATGCGATCGAGACCTTGAAAGAGAAGAGGGCTGCAATAATCCAGGATAAGCAGGCATTTGGCGAGGGAGTGGCCAAGATCTTCGAGGACAAATTTAAGGCGCTTGGGGGGGAAGTAACCTCCGTCTCGGGTGTGAACTCGACCGATGTCGATTTTGGGCCGGTGATCACCAGCCTGAAGGCCGAAAATCCGGATATGGTCTATGTCGGCGCCGTCATGCCGCAGTTGGCTTTGATCGTTCGGCAAATGCGGGAGCAAGGCATCAAGGCGTCGTACTTTGTGCCAGATGGCGGATTTACGCCCGATCTGTTCGCTCAGGCCGGCAAGGACAACGCCGAGGGGACGCTGATTACCTTCCAGGTTCCGCCTTATGATTCGAAACCTGAACTAGTAGCGTTTGCCAAGGCCTACAGGGAAAAGTTCGGAAAAGAGCCAGATACCTATGACGCTTACGGCTATCTCGCTGCTTGGATAGTAGGCGAAACCCTGAAGGGGATGTCGAAAGCCGACGTCAATCGCGAAAACCTGATCAAGGCACTTCACGCGACCAACCTGAAGAACAGTCTCCTGGGGATCGATGTCTCATTTACCGAACATGGGGATCTAAAAGGCGGTCTTGCCTTCCTATACAAGGCGACCGATGGCCAGTTCAAACTGGTAAAATAGCCTGCATCTCGAGCGAAGGCTTTCCGCTGTGCCGGGAAGCCTTTTCTTCGAGTGCTCCTGCACGATAATCGATCTCTGCGGCGCCACTTTCATTGGCGAACGAGCAGGCATAGCCGACAGGGCGTCGCCAACAATGGAACTCATCCAGCAAACGGTGAACGCTTTGAGCATCGGCGCGATCTACGCGTTGATCGCTCTGGGCTACACCATGGTTTACGGCGTCCTGAAGCTGCTGAACTTTGCCCACGGTGAAATGTTTATGCTCGGGGCCTTCTTCTCCTATTGGTTGATTGCGCAGGTCGTCGGATCTTCTGAAACGCTTTCTTTTCTGCAGTTTGTGGGCATCGGTCTGTCCATCCTTTTCAGTTGCCTGCTGGTCGGCCTGGTCGCTATGCTGTTGGAACGGATCGTTTATCGCCCCCTTCGGGGCAAACCGCGACTCTCGCCACTTTTGGGCGCCCTTGGAATGTCGATCGTTCTCCAGAACGTCGTCCAGATCTCTGTCGGCCCCGGCATTTTTGCGTATCCAACGCTGTTCGGATCAACACGCATCGAAATTGGGGGAATCGGCATCAATAGGACAGCGATCGTCATCATTGGCTTGAGCGTCGCGCTGATGGCCGCGCTGCAGGTTTTCTTGCAACGCTCCAGAACAGGCGTCCGCATCCGCGCACTTGCCGAAGACCATGAGATCGCGCGCCTGATCGGTATCGAAATCAACAAGCCAATCGCTGCGATCTTCTTCATCGGCGGCGCCCTGGGCGCGCTTGGCGGCGTCCTCTATGCCGCCAACTATGGGGTGATGCAGTTTTCAATGGGTACGATCGTTGGACTGAAGGCATTTACGGCTGCAGTGCTCGGCGGCATAGGGAGCGTACCAGGCGCGGTTCTGGGAGGTTTCCTGCTGGGCCTGTTGGAGACCTTCGCAGCCGGCCTCTTGCCCAAGCTGACCGGCGGGCTGATCGGCACGGAATACCGAGACGTGGTCGCATTCGCGGTCTTGATAGTCGTTCTGATCTTTAGGCCCAGCGGTCTCCTGGGCCGCCCCGAGGGTACAGGTGAAGCATCCGACAAGAAGGACTTCTGAGGTCCGATGAACCAACCCCACCCATTCCCCGGTTTCTCCCATGCCATCGTAAGGTGGGGGGTGCTCGCGGCCCTGGTGGGGGTGATCTTCTTCGCCGTGCCCCTCATGGCGAAGGTGTACGAATTGCGCGTCCTGAACAACCTGTTGCTTTACATGCTCCTCGGTGCCGGCCTGACGATCGTGGTCGGCTATGCAGGCCTTCTCGATCTCGGCTTCGTCGCGTTTTACGCAATCGGCGCCTACAGCTACGCGATCCTCGCCAGCGCCCAGTTTGACTTCCATCTGCCCTTCCTGCTTGTGTTGGCGATAGGCACCATCCTTGCGGCCTTTACCGGTTTACTGCTTGGCTATCCGGTCATGCGTCTGCGCGGCGATTACTTGGCAATTGTCACGCTGGGCTTTGGCGAAATCATCCGGATCATAATCAACAATTGGAACGGTTTGACCAACGGACCCAAGGGCATTGCCCGCATCGACAGACCGGACCTGCTGGGATGGCAGATCACGACGCCCCGCGACCTTTACTTGTTTCTGCTAGTGGTGGTCATCCTGGTCTACACTCTGGTCTTCCGGTTGGAGCGTTCGCTGCTCGGTAAGGCGTGGCGGGCCATGCGGGAGGATCAGGTTGCGCTGCGCGCGAGCGGGGTTGACACGACGCGGCTCAAATTGCTGGCGTTTGCGCTCAGCGCCAGTATCGGTGGCGCGGCCGGCGTCTTCTTTGCAGCATCGCAGCGGTTCGTCAGCCCGGAGAGCTTCGTTCTGCACGAGTCCATACTGATTGTCGTGATCGTTGTTATAGGCGGCGTGGCCAACCTCATTGGCACCGTCATCGGAGCCTTCGTGGTCGTGATCGTGCCTGAACTCCTTCGCGGCTACCAGGATTACAGGATGCTGCTATTCGGCCTTCTGCTGGTGCTCGGCATTATTCTGAGGCCGGAGGGACTGGTGCCCCAGCGCTACGGAATCGGCTGGATCCTCAAGAAAACGGGATGGCGCTAGTGTTGCAGTTCCGGAACGTTTCCAAGAAGTTTGGTGCACTCGCCGCCATCAGCGATCTGAACGTGGACTTCAAGCCCGGCATTATCACTTCGGTGATTGGACCAAACGGCGCTGGAAAGTCGACGGCGATCAACCTGGCCGGTGGCGCTTATCCCTTGAGCGGCGGGGCAATCTTCCTTGACGGTCGCGATATCACCGGCCTTCCCCCGTACAAGCTTGCGCAGAGCGGCGTTTCACGGACGTTTCAAAATCTTCGACTTTTCGAGGATATGACTCTGATCGAGCACATCGAGGTGTGCGAGCTGACTCGAACTTTCCGCCAGGTTCCGCTGGAAGTCTTCTGGCCACCAGCTGCGCGCCGCATGGCTGTTGAACGCGAGAAACGCGCCATGGCGGTTCTGGATAAATTTGATCTCGCCGGGATCGGCCATGTTCGCGCACGAGATCTGCCTTACGGCCACCGCAAGCTGCTAGAAATTGCACGGGCTATCGCTGTTCGCCCGCGCGTCCTGTTTCTCGATGAGCCTGCCGCTGGGCTCAACTTCAAAGAGACCCGTGCCCTAGGTGAGAGATTGCTGGCGCTGAGGAGTCCGGATTTGATTATCGTCCTAATCGAGCATGACATGGACATGGTCATGCGGCTATCGGACGAAATCTATGTCCTCCACCAGGGCCGTCTGCTCGCCCATGGCACACCCGACCAGATCAAAGGCAACACTGATGTCCAGACCGCCTATCTCGGAAGCCCCAACGACCACCAAGCCCTCCAGGCCGCTGCTCGCACTCGAGAAAGTCGAGTCCGGATACGGACAGGTGAAGGTGTTACGTGGCATTGACCTGACAATCTACCAAGGCGAAATCCTCGCCCTTATCGGTCCAAATGGCGCCGGCAAAAGCACGCTACTCAAAACAATTTCCAATCTGGCGCGTTTGACTGCGGGGCGCCTGATCTTCGACGGTGAGGAGATTGCGGGGCTGGGACCCGAAGCAATCTGCCGGCTTGGCCTTTCGCATTGCCCCGAAGGTCGGCGCATATTCGGTACGCTCACGGTGGAGGAAAACATTGTAGCCGCGCTTCTGCCAAGGAGCCCGGAGGCCGGTGTCGTAATGGAACGCTCCTACGGGCTTTTCCCCATACTGGCCGAGAAGCGTAATGACCGTGCCAGCACGTTGAGTGGTGGCCAACAGCAGATGCTCGCCGTCGCCAGGGCGCTGGCAGCGGCACCCCGGCTGCTGATGGTCGACGAGCTTTCCCTCGGCCTTGCGCCGAAAGTTACTCACGCAATCTTTGAGACATTGCTGCAACTCGCAGACGATGGGCTAACCATCATCGTCGTGGAACAGAATGTAGGCCTCGCGCTCAACGTGAGCGACTATGCGATGGTGATCGAGGGAGGACGATGCGTCGTGGAGGGTCCCAGTCATTTGCTGGAGGCCGAACCTAGGCTGCGCGACCTATACATGGCACAGGTGGACGACTAATCACCGCGCTGGGCGCGGCTTGAAATTCAAGCGGCGAAGAAGCCGAGAAAGTCACTAACCAGGTCGCCAAGGCCCGGGAATGGATAGCCGCCTTCTTGGATGATCACGGTTGGCAGGTTCAGCCCGGCAATCCTTTTTGCCGCCGCCTCAAATCCCGCGGCGGACACATTATGCATGCCGTGCGGATCATCCACAAAAGCGTCCGTTCCGAGTGACAGGACAAGAGCTTGCGGCGCGAAAATCCCTACTCCCTCGATCGCCTTGTCGAGAGCGTCAAGATACGGGCCGTCGGCGGAGCCAAAAGGGAAGGCAACATTGAGCGTCTTACCAACCCCCTCTCCGGACCCGGTCTGCTGCGGGTATCCCCAGAAATAGGGGTAGAATTCCGATGGGTCTCCGTGGATTGACGCAAAGAAGACGTCGCCCCGGTCGTAGAATATCTCTTGTGTGCCGTTTCCGTGATGCACGTCGATATCAAGAATAGCGACCCTGTCGTATCGCTCGCTCAGCATCTGGGCGGCAATGGCAGCGTTGTTCAGGTAGCAGAATCCCATTGCTCGGTCGCGGCCGGCATGATGTCCCGGCGGGCGGCACAACGCATATGCTGCCTCGCCCGTGGCCATCACACACTCGGCAGCGGTTGCGGCCGTCTGTGCTGCCGCATTCGCCGCGCGCCACGTGCCTTCATTGATTTCGCAGGCCATGTCGCCGGTATGCCATCCCAAAAGTCCAACCGGTCCGCTAGGCTTCAACGCGTCGGGGCCGCGAGGGTGTACGTTAGGAAACAGCGGCTGATCGCCGTCGAAAGTGGATGTCCACTTTGCATGTGCCTGGACAAGGAAATCGACGTAGTCGGCATCGTGCACAGCCAGAATTGGCGCTCGTCCAAAATCTTTCGCCGCCTGCACCGGATGTCCACGCGACTGGAGAGATTTAAGAATCGCTGCGGGTCTCGCTGGAATTTCAGGACTTCGGACAAACCGCCCACGCTCCACGAAGCTGCCGCCGTCGTGATCGAGCTGTACTGGCGACCAAATAATTCGCATGGCTGATTTCCGAGATTGACAATAAGGCATATACGTTTCTTATAGGAAACAAACACGTGCTCTAAATTTAGTCAAGCACCCCCGGCGGCGAAGGAAACGCGCATGTTACCCAACACGGCATCGGGCCAGCTCTATGCCAGGGCCTGCAAGGTCTTGGTCGAGGGCGTGAGCTCCGCGTCCCGCGGGCCCGTCAATTACACACCTCACCCTCCTTACATGCGCCGCGCCGTCGGCGCTTATATCTATGATGCGGACGACAACGAATACGTTGACTGGATGATGTCATTCGGGGCGCTTCCGATGGGCCATGCCCACCCAATGATCGTGAACGTGGTGCAGCGCGAGGTCGCAAATGGCACACATTTCGCCAGTGCGCTGGAGGTTGAGGTCGAGGTGGCCGAGAAGCTCGTCTCCATGCTTCCGACAGCGTCCAAGATCCGGTTTGCAAATACCGGTACGGAAGCCTGCATGGCGGCATTTCGCATGGCACGCGCGCTGACTGGACGTTCCAAGATCGTCAAGTTCGAGGGTCACTACCACGGCTGGTACGACGCCGTCCTTCTGAACAGCAATGCACATGCGCCGACCGCGCTCGGTCACAGGAATGATCCAATCCGCATTCCCGACAGTTCAGGTCTGACGCCGGGGTCGCTCGCCGACACGATCGTCGTGCCCTGGAATGACGAGGAAGCGCTGACGCGCGTCATGGAATCGTACGGACGCCAGATCGCCTGCGTCGCTACGGAAGGCATCATGACCAATATGGGCGTGATCCCACCGCGCCCCGGCTACTTGGCATTCGTCCAGAAGATTTGCCGCGAATACGGAGCGCTCTTCTACCTCGACGAGACAGTCACCGGATTTCGCGTCGGCGCTGAAGGTTGCGCCGGGCTCTACGGGCTCGAGCCGGACATCATCACCTACGGAAAGGCTCTGGGCCAGGGTTTTCCGATCGCGGCAATCACCGGGCCGGATCAGATCATGAGTGCTTTGGAATGGGGCAAGGTTCTACACTACGGAACCCACAACGCGCCGAGATTGGGATTGTTTGCGACCAAAACGATGCTCGCGGCGATGACCGAAGATGGCGGCGCCGGTTTCGATTACCTCCAGGAAACTGGGCGGCGGATGACCGAGGCGGCACGGGAGGTTTTGGCCGCGCAGTCAAAACACCGCGCCATCGTCCAGAACGTGGGCTCGCTGTTTCAGATCTATTTTACTGACCGTGACGAGGTGACCGATTATCGAGACTTTTGCGAATACGTGGACCGGGACAAGTTCCGCCGTTTTGCAAACCTGCTGCTGCAGTTTGGCGTCTATATCTGTCCGTCCAACGCCCTGCACAATTTGAGTTCGCTGGCGCATACGACAGCTGAAATCGAGAAGACGAGCATGGCGTTTGCACGCGCGCTCGATGCATTGGACTGAGGCAGCGGCTCTGGCTCTGATCCGGGGCAACGGGCGTTGCCGAGCCTGCTGGCCGGCCCTCCCGATGCGACGGGCTCACTCCTGCGTGCAAACATAAACGGCCTCACAGATCGTGTCGCCGCCGGAAATGCAAGCATGCCCCATGCGTCCGTCGAAATAGATGCTGTCCCCGGGGTTGAGGACAATCGGCTCATAGGTGTCGCTGTAGAAGATCATCTGCCCGCTCAGCACAAGCATGAAATCTTCGGTCTCATGCCTGTTCCAGTCATCAAACTCTTCCAAGGATCTAGCCGTCATCCGGCTGATGAACGGTAGCATGCGCTTCGACTTCAGATTGCTGGCGTGCGGAACGAGTATATAATTCGGATACTCGATCTGGTCGGCGTCCGCACCTTCGGTAACCGCGAAGCGTCCAGTTGGCGCAGGGAACGCCTGCGGTTTCAACAATTCCGCAAGTTCCATGCCGAAGCCGGAGGCCAGTTTCAGCAACACTTCGAAAGTGGGCGACATGCGCCCGTTCTCCATCTTGGAAAGCGTCGAGCGAACAAGACCGGACCGCCGGGCGAGCTCTTCCAGAGTTATACTGTGCTGCTTGCGCAACGACCTAAGGCGCGCGCTGAGGTCGAACGCCTTGCCCGGTGCCTTTTGCTGGTCGTACAAACCGGTCATTAAACTGCTTTCCCCGCGTTCACCGGTCAGGCGAACGATCTTCTTGCTTTCTCCATCCGCGGCGGGCTTCCATTGGCTTGCTGATTCTGCTCCAGCCCTTTTCGAGGCATTCTTCATTGCCGACCCAGTCCGTATCGCGCGCCGCCGATTCGGCGGACATTCATTACCATGAATTCGTTTCCCAACTCTACGGTGCCGAGCTGTGTCGATCTAGCTCCAAAGAGACAAGGCGTGTTGCCTGCTGACGGGCTTCGCTCGATCATTAAGCAGGAACTTCCACACTGCCAATTATGCGACTTTGAGCAAACAAGCATTGAACAACCCAACCACACCGCATTTGCGCGGCTTTGATATGCCCGGACAAATTGACGCCGAGGGCACCAGGGTGTCCGTCACAAGGGCGACATTCACGTCACAGGTGCCGCGGGCGGCCTGACACGGTTTACGCGGGCTGTCAAAGCGTAAGTCGTGATTCCCGCCTCACGCGCAAGGCGCAGCATTTGTGCTACAAGGGGATCAAGATGGACGAAAAATATGCCAATGCGCGTGAACACTTCTTCGCTGCAATTCGGACGTTGGCAGCTCCTTCCGACACCATACAGACGCGCTTGATCGACGCGAATGTGAACATTTTGCACGTCACAATCGATGAGTTCGACGGTGACCGGGAGCTCAACTTCAAGTTTGCCAAAATACTTGACCTTCTGGCCGTCGATCAGGATGATATGGAAACTGTCGCTCTTGAAACGGCAGCGTGTTGATTTTCACTGAGAACTGACCCGGCATTTCCACCGAGAAGTGACCCGCCTTTCATGTATGTTTCGGTTCGGTGTTGAGGGTCAAGGTTCTGGCT
>NZ_LMCP01000027.1 GCF_001425625.1 Mesorhizobium sp. Root102
GGCGCATATCCAGGAAATGGAGGTCGAGCACCTGAATCGCCGCAATGCGCAGCGCGGTCGGCCGCCGGTCGAACCGATCTACCGCCTGCAGGATGCCGTCGCGTGCATGACCTTGTTTCGGGCTTTGGAATATGGCGAATGGACCACGGTCGCCGAAGGCCTTCGCGCCCGCTTCTGGAACGCGGCCGACGAACGAGGTCGCGCAGAGATCATCAGGCGCATGCGAAGGGCGCTCGACACGGGCGGCAGTAGCACCTGAGCAAGTGACGGAGCCTGACGGCGCACCCGTACAATGCGCTGGCAATGGAAGAAAGCCTAGATGTCTCGAGCCACCTCATCGACCATTGCCTTGACCGGTCTCAGCGAGGCCGAAGCACAGGCTAGGCTTGTCATCGAAGGGTTCAACGAGTTGCCCAGGTCAAGCCGTCGGACGCCATTGCGCATTGCTATCGAGGTCATGCGCGAGCCGATGCTTGCGCTGCTGTTGGGTGGAGGCTGCGTTTACCTGCTTCTTGGCGATCTTCAGGAGGCGTTGATCCTTATCGCATTTGGCAGCTTGTCGGTGGGAATTACCATCGTTCAGGAGGCGCGGACCGAGCGTGTTCTCGAGGCGTTGCGCGATCTGACAAGTCCGCGCGCTCTGGTGATACGCGATGGCGAACGCAAGCGGATTGCAGGTCGCGAGGTGGTACGCGGCGATACCGTCGTGCTGGGGGAGGGGGACCGGGTTCCGGCCGATGTTCTGCTCATCCAGAGCCTGGACATCCAGGCCGATGAGTCCTTGCTGACAGGAGAATCCATGCCGGTGCGCAAGATCGCAGCCGAGGAAGGCGATCTGCCAGCCGAACGCCGGCCGGGGGGTGACGACCTGCCTTTCGCATTTTCCGGATCACTCGTCGTTCGCGGTTCAGGCATCGGCGAAGTTCTGGCAACCGGGCCGCTCAGCCAAATCGGGGCGATCGGGCAAGCGCTTAGTACCATGGAGACCGAAGCACCCCGCTTGCAGCGACAGACAAAACGACTTGTCGGCATCTTCGCACTGGTCGGCGGCGCGGTCAGTATTCTCGCGGTCGTGCTTTATGGCTTGTTACGCAGCGGATGGCTTGACGCGGTGTTGGCGGGTATTGCGCTCGGCATGTCGATGCTGCCCGAGGAGTTTCCCATGGTGCTGACAATCTTCATGGCCATGGGCGCATGGCGCATCTCGCAGGCGCGCGTGCTCACCCGTCGTGCAGCAGCGATCGAGACGCTTGGCTCGGCAACGGTCCTTTGCACAGACAAGACCGGAACGCTGACCGAGAACCGCATGACAATTGCAGAACTGAGAACGCCCGATGGCAAACTGTTTCGCCTGCTGAACAACTCGAACACAGAGATGCCGGCGGCATTTGGGGAGTTGGTCGAGGTCGGCGTGCTTGCCAGTGCCGAGATTCCCTTTGATCCGATGGAAAGGGCATTTCACAAACTCGCGCAGGAGCGATTGCCCATGCGCGCGGACAGTGCTGATCGGAAACTGACCCGCGCCTATGGGTTGCGCCCTGAACTGTTGGCAATGTCGAATGCCTGGCAATCATCGGCTGGTGGCGGCGACTGCCTGATTGCCGCCAAGGGTTCGCCGGAGGCCATCGCGGCACTCTGTCGTCTACCTGCGGATCGGGTCGCTTCGGTCAAGGATGTTGTGGACGCCATGGCGACGGAAGGACTGCGCGTCCTAGGCGTTGCGCGTTCCAGCCATGCCGGCGATCAATTGCCGGACAGGCAGACTGGTTTCGATTTCGAATTCTTGGGCCTCGTCGGACTTGCCGACCCCCTGCGTTCAGGGGTTCCGGACGCGGTGGGCAATTGCCGCTCCGCCGGAATCAGAGTGATCATGATTACCGGGGACTATCCCGCGACCGCGAGAGCGATTGCCCGCGAGGCTGGGCTCGATTTCAACGAAGTCGTCACCGGTGAAGAGCTCAAGGCACTGGATGGCGCAGCCCTGTCGGCGCGCGTGAAAACCGCGGCGGTGTTCGCGCGGATCATGCCCGAGCAGAAATTGGCAATCGTCAGAGCCTTGAAGGCCAATGGCGAAATTGTCGCCATGACGGGAGACGGCGTCAACGATGCTCCGTCGCTGAAAGCCGCAAACATTGGCATTGCCATGGGCGGTCGCGGCACGGATGTCGCGCGCGAGGCGTCGTCCATCGTCCTCCTCGACGACGATTTCGGGTCGATAGTCAAAGCCATCCGGCTGGGCCGCCGCATCTACGACAACTTGCGCAAGGCAATGGGCTTCATCCTTGCCGTGCACGTGCCGATCGCCGGGCTGGCCCTGCTTCCATTGCTGTTTGGGCTTCCTATCCTGTTCGGGCCAATTCACATTGCCTTTCTGGAGATGGTGATCGATCCGGTCTGCTCGTTGGTCTTTGAAGCAGAAACCGAGGAAAATGACACGATGAAGCGTCCGCCGCGGGATCCGGAAGCGGCGCTCTTCTCGCGCTCGTTGATCGCATGGAGCGTTGTGCAGGGCACGCTGGCGT
Source organism: Mesorhizobium sp. Root102 (assembly GCF_001425625.1). Lineage (GTDB taxonomy): Bacteria > Pseudomonadota > Alphaproteobacteria > Rhizobiales > Rhizobiaceae > Mesorhizobium. The sequence goes on from NZ_LMCP01000027.1 coordinate 2,523, forward strand.
TTGCTCTCGTCGCCGCTATTTTTCTTCTCTCCCTGCACTGGGGAATACCGGAAAATGAAATTCGCGCGCTGACATTCTTCTCGCTGGTGCTAACGATCGTCGGGCTGATTTTCGTCAACCGTACGTTCAGTGATTCACTGCTGGTCTCATTGTTCCGTCCAAATCGATCGCTTGGTATCGTCGTCGTGGTGGTTGCTGCCGCACTGGGTGGGACACTTTTCTGGCCGCTCGCCAGTACTCTCTTCCAGTTTGGACCGCTGCATCTGGACGATCTCACCGTGACCCTTGCTGCCGGGATAGCGGTGTTGGTCTGCCTTGAGGTCCTGAAACATTTCTGGCGGGATGGGCTGAAAGCCTGAAACACTGGAAGTCGGACCGCGATGCCGATCGATGCACGGACGCCTACCCCGCATGGCCCGATGAGGCGAGAAATGTCGGAGCCATTTGGAGTCGCGCAAATGGTCAACATTGCCTCCAGACCTGCCAGGGTTTGCAACTTGACGCGAAGCAAGGGTGTCGACTTCCCACGATCTGGGAGACGACGCTGAAGAGACATTCATACGTCGTGGGCCGCCGATGCAGGACCGGAATGAGAATGGCCCCATTCTTAAGTATGGCTGGGAGACGGGCCGCTTGAGTGAGAGCAAATTGGGAGGCCGCTGATTTGCGCCAGATCAAACGAGTGTCCTGTGACCACGGCTATGGTGATGCAGCTTGGAGATGCACTCGATGTTGCCCTTCACGCGTGATCAGTTTCTCGCCAACCTGGTCGCATACAATGAAGCCATCTGGCCCGCGCAACTGGCTGCATTTGCCCTTGGCTTGCTTGCCGTGGCCCTGTTGTTTTGGCGACGGCAAATGGCGGATCGTCTGATCGTTGGCACCCTTGCAATCATGTGGCTGTGGACCGGAGTTGGATATCATTGGCTCCACTTTGCCGAGATCAACAAGGCCGCGCTTATCTTTGGCGGCCTCTTTGTCGCGCCGGGAGCCATGCTGGCCTATGTTGGTGTCGTCAGGGAACGAACTGCGCTTCGGGCTGGGTTCTGGACCTGCAGCAGGCGTGGGAATTGGTTTGGTCGCCTATGCGGTCGTCCTTTACCCCCTTCTAGGCATCTGGACGGGTCACGCATATCCGCAAATGCCGGTGTTCTGTGTCACGCCCTGTCCGGTGACGATTTTCACCTTCGGTTTGTTCCTCTTCGCAAAGCCTCCTATGTCGCGGTGGTTGATCGCGATCCCGTACATCTGGTCGTTGATCGGAGGGAGTGCAGCGCTCCTCCTCGGCGTGCCGCAAGACTGGTTACTTCTCGTCAGCGGTGTTGTTGCAGTCCCGTTGGTGCTTGCCTGTCGCGGCGACATCAATTTGGAAGGTTTGAAGTCTTGAGCTTGCCGATCCATCATCGCTGTCGGATTCAAGGTTTGCTAGGTACCACAGCGGTGAGGATATGACAGCGGAAGCTGCCCTTTTGTCAGGAAACCCGTTAGGCTCACTTGGCTTGCGAGATGGCGCGACATGCTCGGCCTTAAACAGTTGTCCGACATGAAACAGGTAAGATTGCTGGGCGTCCTGGCGGCGACAGCGATCGGTGTATATGTCTGCTATCTGTTGGTGCTGCCGTTTTTACCGGCATTGACTTGGGCACTCGTGCTGGCAATCGTCCTTCATCCGGCCCATCTGAAGGTGGAGGCGAAGACCGGAAATCGAGATCTGGCAGCCCTGATATCGGTAAGCGTTGCGGCGGTTGCAGTCGGCCTGCCGCTGATTTTCGTGGCACAGCAACTCGTTCGCGAGGCGGCAAATGGAGCTACCTATCTTGAGGAGGTTATCCGGGGATGGAACGCAAAAGGCTTCGCGTTAGACTATCCCAGGCTTTCAGCCTTTGCCCAGTGGATTGAGGACCGGCTCGATCCGGCCGGCTCAGTCGCCGCATTCGCTCAATGGCTGACGGGACAAAGCACATCGCTATTGCGCGGCTCCATCAATCAAGTGGTGATGGTCGTGCTGACGTTCTATTTTCTGTTCTATTTCCTGCGGGATCGCGAACATGCCCTGCGATGGATTGAGAGCCTTTCGCCCCTGCATGCTCCGGAAACGGCATACATTCTGTCCCGTTTTGCAGAAACGGTACATGCCACGCTCATCGGCACCGTTTGCGTCGCCGCTGTTCAGGGAGCGCTGGGTGGTCTGATGTTCTGGTGGCTCGGCTTGCCCACTCCGGTCTTCTGGGGCCTGGTGATGGGACTTCTGGCCATCGTGCCTGTCCTCGGCGCATTCGTAATCTGGGTACCGGCAGCGGTCTATCTCGCGCTGGAAGGCAGCTGGGCAAGCGCGGCGATATTGACCATCTGGGGCGGCGTCATTGTCGCCGGCATCGACAATTTGCTCTACCCGATGCTTGTCGGGGATCGGTTGCGGCTCCATACGGTGGTGGCCTTCATCGGCGCGGTCGGCGGCATTGTCCTGTTCGGACCTTCCGGGCTCGTTCTCGGCCCTGCTGCTACAGCCGTCACTATCAGCCTCATTGATATCCTCAAAAGGCGATTGAACGTCCGATCCGAGGCGGAAGTAACCCTTGGCAACTAGTCAGATACTTTGCTTCCCAGCTCTCGCCGAACCAAGACAAGTGTCGGATCGTCAGGATAAGTCGTCACGGCAAATCCCATATCGCGTTCGAGCTCGATGGCAGCGCGGTTTTCGCGATTCTCAATCGACTCGATCGTATCGAGGCCCAGCCTTTCAGCATACTTTGCGATATACGCGAGCAATTCCCAGCTGACGCCCAGATGCTTGCGATCTGCGCGAATGCAGATCGCGACTTCTCCGTGCCGACCAGCCTGATCGCATGCCAAAGTTGCTACTGCGATCAGCATCCCGTCGATGGAGAAGGCAAGAAAATTGTGTATCCGGGCATCATCGGAACGCGTCATTTCGACGAGGCGCTCATGCGAAACCTCCTTCACCCCGCCGAGAAAGCGAAATCGCAGGTCCTCCGGCGTCACATGGGTGAAGAACTCCGCCAAGGTGGGTTCGTCTTCGCGGTGTGCGCTGCGCACTTCGAAGCGAAATCCAGTGCGTGTGGTAAGAGTATCTTTGGCGTCTGTAGTCATTTTGCTGCCTACAATCGTTGGAACTGGTATTGACGAGCCTAGTGCCTTCCGTCTGTTGCGGGCGTTAACTAACCAATCTGCGTCACTCGCTCATATTGTGAAGCGCCTCATGCTTGACGATTTCGATGCTGCGCAGGTTGAGCAGGCGGATGACGCCCTTTTCCTTCAGCCGGGTGAAGACCCGTGACACGGTCTCGATGGTGAGGCCGAGATAGTCGCCGATATCCATGCGAGACATCGGCAGCTCGACCTGCCGCAATCCGCCCTGCCGCTCCGCCATGTCGACCAGGAAGGCGGCGACGCGTTCGATGGCGTTCTGGCGGCCGAGAACCAGCAGGTGTTCCTGAGCCTTGGTCAACCCCTTGAGCGCAAGTGGCAGAAGCTGGCGGGACATGTCCACGCCTGAGGCAATCCGGAAAACCCGAACGCCGGTGGCGTTGATCGCCTCGGCGAAGAAATGATGCGTGGTGTCGGCTTCGAAGCCGAACGTCTCTCCAGCAAGGTGGAAGGCACTGATCTGCCGGCGACCGTCAGCAAGCAGGCGGTAGATGCGGACGGCGCCGAATTCGACCTGATAAAGGGATCCGGCCTTTTCGCCCTGGGCATAAATCTCCGCACCGGCGGGAAAGAAGCTGAGCGGCTGCAGCAGTGCGGGCTCGAAAGCCTCCGGCGTATTGGGTTGCGAGGACCGTGACGGCAGTGCAATTGTGGAGGTCGAGTAAGCGTGCATGGCTGTTCTCCCGGTTGATCCGTGACACAGCAATCGCGCGAATCCGCGGGTAGCAAAATTCGGTTTTGTCCCTAAGGGAAACTACCTAACGTTTGGCCGAGGCGGCAGTGGAGCCGCTGATGAGACCGGGTCGGGCATTCGGGCCGTTGAGGAATACCATCATGAACCTGAGGCGGCCGCCGTTTCTGTCATCGAATATCCGCGTCGCTTCAGTGCGACGCCTGATCGGATATCACAACCAAACATCGACAGGGATTATTTCTCGCCGTTGATGGGCATCAATGAGACCGCTGCGGGCTGGCCTGATGTAGTATTTGTTTCGGCTTGCACAAAACCAGGCGCGCGATTTCCGCAACGACGCCGGCCCCATACGCTTTGAGAATACTATGACCGAGCTTCATTTTTGGTCGATTGTTCAGTGCCTCATTTTGCTGACCCTCGCGAACGGCGTGCCTGTCATCGCCAAGAAGATGCTTGGCGATTGGCTTGCATGGCCCATCGATGGCGGTCGACTCTTCTGGGACGGACATCCGCTCTTGGGCAAGTCAAAGACGCTTCGCGGGTTCGTCCTGGCAACCCTCGCTACTGCGATCGGCGCTCCCCTTGTCGGGCTCGACATTGAAACCGGAGTGCTCATCGGCTTCACCGCCATGGTCGGCGACATGCTGTCGAGCTTCATCAAACGTCGCTTGCGCTTGGCTTCGAGCGCCGAGGCGCCAGGCTTCGATCAGGTGCCGGAATCGCTGTTGCCTTTCCTGGTGGTCAGGAACCTTGTGGGGTTTTCGGTTTGGGACATTCTGATCGGTGTCGGCGCGTTTTGGATCGGTGAACTGCTGGTCTCTCGGCTTCTCTACATACTGCGCATCAGAGACAGGCCCTACTAGTCCTTGCGGACCAGTTGGTGGAGTGTGATCTCGGGAAGACAGTTTAGCCGTACCGCGACGACACTCGAGCCGGCGCCAACCGATGTGTAACCCATCATGCCATGGTACATCCACGCGCCGGCGCCCATCGTGCGCGGGAGTTTCGAATCCAGGGTGACCGGAATTCCCCCCGGCAGACAGATCTGGCCGCCATGGGTGTGACCTGCCAGCAGCACGTCGAATCCAGCGTGCGCTGCCTGGCGATAAATCTCGGGAGTATGCGAAAGCAGGATCGAAAATGCCTCGGCGGGCACATCGGCTGCCGCCTTTTCGATATTGTCGACCCGGAAGAAATGCGCATCGTCTATTCCGCCGAGATAGATGTGTTCTCCGCCCCGCTCGATCACTTCGAGCTCATTCATCAGCATGCGAATGCCCATGTCCTCCAAGGCCGGAACCATTCGAACTGTATCGTGGTTCCCGAGCACCCCGTATAGCGGACCCTTGAGAGAGGCGCGTACGCGGGCGACGCCGTCGACGGCAGCTTCAAAGGGACCGAAAGTCTTTGCACGGAAATCGCCGGTCAGCACGCAAATGTCATAGTCGAGACCGGCGACGAGTTCGGTGACGCGATGCATCGCGGGGCCGCTCATGTCCGTATGCAGATCGGTGAGGTGCAGGATCCGGAATCCTTCGAAGCCGCGTGGCAGGGTTGCCGATGCGATGGTGTTGAAGCGGAGCTGGACGTTCTCGGCGTTGCGGCACCCGCGTCCATAGAGCCCCGTGATCCTCAGCCCGTTGCGGATCATCGCATGGATCGAATACCAGTTCTCCAAGTGAAAGAAGTTCAGGCCCTGGCCGAAGATTTGTGCTTCGTGGTCGTCTTCTATGCCCAGACGCTGCCTGGCATGAATCCGGCCGAGGCGCTCGTCCAACTTCAGGCTGATGTCATTCATCGCGGTCCAGAGCTAAGTTGGTGGCGCAGAGAGAACGTGCACCAATCCATGCAGGCGCAGCAAGCCATTTAGCGACCTTCGCAGCTGCTGAGACTATTGCTGCAGCGTCTCAATGTAACCGGCCAGGTTATGAATGCGTTCGGTCGTGACGACCTCACCGCCGCTGGGACCGTAAAGTGTTTCGTCTTGCTCAAGGAACTGGCGACCCCAGACCGGCATCTCGCGATCGCCATGGCTTGGTATGGGATAGCGACCGTCGATAGTTGCGAAGACCCTCGAATAGGGAAACGCGCCGCCGTTTCGTTCGGAGAGATGCGTCAGGTCGGCCGGGCGTTTCAACAGCACATCGCCAAGGGGGCCGTCGCCCTTGCCTTCGAGACCATGACAGACCGCGCAGGAGTTCAGATATTCCGCCTCACCATAGCTCATTTCCTGCGCACTAGACGCTTCGTAGGTCAGGATTGCGAGAGCTGCTGCGATCAGGAATTTCATGTGCACACCCACCGATTGATCGGCTGAGCGTACTGCGTCAACGCGTCCACGTGTTGATCCGGATCAATTGGGCGTCGGCATGGTCTTTGATTCAACGCAATGAACATGCCGAACCGCCTTGCTATCGTTGTCATCGAATTTGACACAAGATCGGGAGCAGCCGCCATGGCTTTCAGGACGATACTTACGGTTACGGGACCGCATATGGGCGACGACGATCTCAAACTCGCCGCTGAGCTTTGCGACGAAATCGGTGCCCATCTTGCTGTTCTTAACGTTGTCATCGCCGCGCCGCCGCCAGTCGGAGAGTATGCGGCAATCGTTTCAGAAGACTGGCTGAAGGAGCGGCAGGCCGATGAGAAGCTCTTGAAGAAGCGAGCCACTGCCGTGTCGGCTTTTCTCGCCAACAGGGCGCTTTCGGCCGATGTCTCCAGCGAATATCCGGAGGTTGGCTGGGCTGACGAAACAATTGGTCGCCGCGCACGCTACGCCGACATCACGGTGATCGGGCCGGAGTTGCTCGCTGGCGAGACGCTGAAGGGCAAAGTGATCGAGGGCGCCTTGTTTTCTTCCGGGAAGCCGCTGCTGATCGTTCCCCCGGGGACGCGGCCGACACTGAAGCCGAAGCGGGTACTGGTCGCGTGGGATGCTCGTCTTGAGTCATCGCGCGCCGTCCGTGAATCACTCGATATGTTAACAGGCGCCGACGAAGTGCGTCTCGTCATGGTCGATCCGGTGGAGGACGATTACCACCACGGTCAGGAACCCGGAGCTGATGCCGCAGCCTACCTCGCCCGGCATGGCATGAAGGTAACAGTCGACCGTCTGCCGAGTGCGAACCATTCCGTCGCTGATGTTCTTCGCCAGCACGCGGTCGACAGCAGCGCCGAGTTGATGGTCATGGGCGCTTACGGTCATTCCCGGTTGCGCGAGCGGATTTTCGGTGGCGTCACCAAGTCGATGCTTGAGGATCAATCACTGCCTGTCTTGATGGCGCGATGAAGCACGGCCAGTGTGCCGCGACCGATGTTTTAGATAGTACGCTCTTTCGCTTCGCGACCCGACACGTGCTCGATCGAAATCCGAAAGAATACATGTGTCGAGTGGTCCGCAAGCGGAGGTGTCCATGGCTTAAGGGCTCCAGGTTCCCACCAGTCGACGTGCCTGCTTAAGATTGACCAGGCATGCTCCCGTTCCGGCATGTGGCCGATCCAGTCCAGCAATTCCTCGTATCGACCATCAACCACGACGCTTTTCCATTCTCGCCCTTCGCCGCGCGTGTCGACCAGGACGGACACCAAGGGGTTTGCCCGCATCCATTCGACCTTCTTGCCAGGCATCGAGAGGGCATTGAGATTTCGGGTTCTTGCGTTGATACTCATCAATCGAAATGCCAATCCGTGGCGAATTCAGTTGCGTCGCTCCACCAAGCCGCCATCGACAAGGGCGTCGGACGGGTGGATGACAACTCCGGCGCCGGGCTTCAGGCCTGTCAGCACTTCCGCGGCATCGTCATTCATGTGACCGATCTGCACTTCCGTCTGCCTGGCGCGGCCACCATCGGCAGCAAAGACGTTCCACCGGTCGCCGTTCCTGAACAGCGCCCGGATCGGCACCTGGACGCATTCGGCGCACTCCCAGACGGTCATTTCGACGAAGACTCGATAGCCGTGGCCGAGTCGGACGTCCGTATCTTCCAGATCCAGGACGACGGTAACCCTCTGCTCCTCGATGCCGAGCGCGGAAACCTTCGTGAACGCCGCAGGATCGACGCGTCTCACCGTCGCGCGCAATGTATGATCGCCGCCCCAGTCGCTGATCTCACCTTTTGTCCCAGAGGCGATGCGTACCGCGTCACTCGACAGCAGGTCGACAACGATCTCCAAATCGTGGACGTTGCCTATCTCGGCGATCTTGGCGCCAGCCGCCACCGCCTGTTCGCTCCTTGCCATGACGGCAAGAACGGTTCCGTCGATGGGAGCCAGAAGATTGACGCAGCAGCTTTCACCGGTCGGGTCCGCCGGATCGGGCTGCAGCAGGCGGGCCTCGGCGTTCGCAAGTTCCGCATTTCTGAGCCCTATGACTGCTTTCGCAGCATCGACTGCGGTTTTCCGCAGGTCGACTTCGTTGGTAAGCCTCTGCAAGGCGCTCTCCGAGACAAAACCGGATCCGAACAATTTGATTGTCCGAGCCAATTCGTCCTCCGCCAGCTTCAATGCTGATTGCGCACGCTGCAAATCGATCTCGGCAACACCGACACCGGCGCGCGCCCCGTCGCGGCTAGCAAGCAGTTCGGCCTCCGTGCGCCGGTCGATCAGTGGCGGGTCGAGCGGATGGATGGCAGCAACAACCGTATTGTTTGCTTTCACCACGTCGCCTTCGTTCACCACAGTGCGCGTGAGATGACCGGCGATCGGCGCCGATACCGCATAGACATCGCGCACGCGCGTCATACCTTCCTCGCGGATCGTCACTCGCATCGGTGCCGCGGTCACCTCGGCCACATCCACCAGCGCCGGCTGCTCGCGCAGAGCCCAGCCGAAGCCGGCAACCACCGCAACGGCAAGGAGTGCAAGTCCAACGCGTTTGATCCAGATAGACTTCATCGGGCTAATCCCTTGTCTTGAGGACGCGCACCAGGTCCAGGCTGTCGATACGTCGCCGAACGATCAGCGCCGAAATCGTGGCCACGGCGAGCACGACCAGGCTGGCAAGCGCGAAGGTGGACCGATTGACCACGAACGGAATGCGGAAGAGGTCGCTTTCGAAGCCCCTGACGACCGACCACGAGAAGAGATAGCCGAGGATCCAGCCTAGCGGCTGCGCTAGAGCGACGATGGTAGTCAGTTCGATGAGCAGGACACTCGACACCTCGCTCCTGGTGAAGCCGAGCACGCGCAGGCCGGCGAGTTCGCGGGCGCGCTCGGAAAGCTGGATACGGGCCGAGTTGTAGACGACGCCGAAGGCGATGATGACGGCAAGCGCCGTGTAGACGCTGGTCATGATCGTGATGTTCTCTCCAATCGTCTCGCGGAAGCGCTGGCGCGATACGCCCTGCAGCGCGATTGAGGCGACAGCGGGCATCTGTTTGATGGCGGTGTAGAGATCGCCGAGGCGTGCCGGATCGATCGATACCCTTACCCCGGAAATCCGTGGTCCGCCGCCGACCAGCCGGTCCAGCGCCTCGGCGCGCATGTAGACGGCGAGCCCGACATAGCTCTGGACGATGCTGGTCACGGGAACGCGGACCATTTGATGCGCCTTTTCAATCAGTTCGACCTCGGCCAGATCACCGATACGCAGATGGAGCAGCGAGGCGACCCTTTCGGACAGCATGAGGCCGGCCGACGGCGGGTCGATTGGATCGAGATCGAGATCGAGAACCCGGGCGAGGTCCGCGCGTTGCGGAACACTCGAGATCACCAGCCGGCGCTCACGATAGCCATGGTGCAGGATCACAGCCGTTGCTCGGAACGGCTCGGCGCGCAACACGCCCGGCATGGCCGCGACCGACTGCAGGGCGCGCGGTGATTGCTCGACACCGAAGGACAAGGTCGCATCCTGTCGCTCGGCGCGGAAGAAGACTGTGTCGACCATGAACGCTATGGAATCGAAGGAGAACAGTGCCGTGACCAGGAGAGCGACCGCAAGCGAGGTCCCCAATGTCGTCAGCAACGAGCGAACGGGCCAGCGCACCAGATGCCTGAACGCCATGATGGTTAATTGGGAGAAAGCCGACAGAAGACGGCCGTCGCCCGTGAGGAAGGCCCGATATCGGGCCGGCGCCGGCGGTTGCATGGCGACCGCCGGCGGAAGCGTCACGATGCTCCAGATCGCCCGCGCCGCGCCCAACAGCGCTGCCAGCGCGCTTGTGGCGGCGGCGATGGCGTAGAGGTCGAGACTTTGCTGGAAGATCAGGAAGGGAAAGGAAAAGAATCGCGCATAGAGGGTGGTGAGGCCGTGTCCCAGCCAGTTGCCGGCACCGGCGCCAATGGAGATGCCGATCAACGCAATCACCAGGGTCAGCTTCGCATAGTGCCAGCCGATTGCTCCCGATCCATACCCGACGGCCTTCATCAGCCCGATTTGTTCCCGTTCCAGCACGATCAACCGTGACAGGATCATGTTGACGAGGAAGGCCGACACAAACAGGAACACCGGTGGAATGACGGCGGCCATGGCGCGAAGCTGGATCAGCTCATTGTCAAGGAAAGCGTGGGATATCTGGTCGGCACGCCCATGCGCACCGGTTCCTCCGAATGGCTTGAGGATACGGTCGACCGCGTCCTCGATCGCCTGGATGTCGGCACTGCGCTGGGTGCGTATGGCGACATCGTTGAATGCGCCATCCATGTCGAAGATGCCGGCAAGCACGGCTCGCGGCATGAAGAAGACGCCGAAGCGCCGCGGGTCTGGCACCATGTCGCCAGGGCCAAGCGCATAGATATATTCGGGCGTGAGCACGATGCCGGTGACGCTGAGTGTTCGCTTGCGACCGTTCAGAATGGCGTGGAATGTGCTGCCGGGCGCCATGCGATGTGCGGTCGCGAAACGTTCAGTCACCGCTACCTCGCCGGGACGTCCGGATTCAGGCAGCCGGCCGATGCGCAGGTACAGTCTGTTGACGGTCGGCTCGCCGCGGTCAGGGATCGAGACGGCGATCGCGGTGGCCGGTTCGGCCATTCCAGGCATGTCCAGCAAGACCGGCTTGACGATGCGCAGTTCGAGCCCGCTACCCCCCGCGATCGATGTGATGCGCTCGCGAAGGTGCAGCGGCGCGCGCGTCAGCCCGGAGAAGACGGTGGCAAACCGGTAGCGATCATAGAATGCCGTGCGGGTTTGCTCCAGCGAGCGATAGGCGCCGACGGCGATGACGATCGTCGCGACGCCGCAGGCCATGACGAGCGAGATGGCAAGGACCTGCGCCCACATCCGCAGGATATCGCGCAGAAGCTTACGATCAAGGACCGACACGGCGCTACCAGCTAACTTCGGCGGGCCGTGCCCGTTGGTCGTTGACGGCGACATCGGCAATGCGACCGTCCTTGAAGGTGAAGACGCGATGGGCGATCTGCCGGATGCCGGCATTGTGCGTGATGATCGCCATGGTCGTCTTCATCTCCTCGTTGATCCGCGACAGCGCTTCGAGGACCAGAACGCCAGTCTTCGAATCAAGGGCGCCGGTCGGCTCGTCGCACAGCATGACTTCCGGGCGTTTGGCGATTGCACGGGCAATCGCCACCCTTTGCTGCTCGCCGCCGGAGAGCTGGGCGGGGAAATGCGCCATGCGATCCTTGAGGCCTACCATCTCCAGCGCCTCATCGGGCTTCATCGGATTGGACGAGATCTCGGTGACCAGGGCGACGTTTTCCCACGCGGTGAGGCTCGGGATCAGATTGTAGAACTGGAACACAAAGCCGACATGGTCGCGCCGGAAGCGGGTGAACTGCCTCTCGGAGAAAGTGGTCAGGTCCTGGTCGCGAAAGCGCACCTCACCCGCGGTCGCCCGGTCGAGCCCGCCCATGATGTTGAGCAGTGTCGACTTTCCACTGCCTGACGGTCCAAGCAGGACAGCGATCTCTCCCTCATAGAGGTCGAGATCGACACCGCGCAGGGCGAACACCTCGACTTCGCCGGCGCGGTAGACCTTGGTCACCCCATGGGCAGAAAAAATCGGAGAATGCATGCTTCGCGGACCCTGTGTTCCGCCGACAGTCGCGGCATTCACGGCAAGGCACCTTGATGTTCATCAAACCCTGCCGCCAATCGCCTGGCGGACGGAGAACGGAATTTGAAGTGACTCAAGCCACCCGGGGCGTGGTCGTCCGGCGCGGAACTGTTCGCTGAGCCGTGCGACCTTCTTGTCTGGTCTCGGCGAGAGCTTCCGTCACCTCGTCATCGGTAATCTGGGGGAAGCTGTGGTAGTGGTAACCTAGGGCATGGAAACGTGCCGGCTGGCTGAGACACACGACCCGATCCGCTTCCTGGGCGAGCTCGGCCAGTGTTTCGGGCGGCGCGACAGGGATCGCCACGACGATCTCGCGGGGCGAGCGTCGCTTGAGGGCGCGGATCGCAACCTTCATGGTCGTCCCAGTCGCGACACCGTCATCGACGATGATTGCCGTCTTGCCGGTGATCGACAGAGGTGGGCGCTCGCCACGATAGACGAGCCGGCGCCGTTCCAGTTCCGGGCGCTCCTTGGCGATCAAGACGCGAAGCCCGTCATCGTCGAGCGTGTAGGCCTCGACGATCTCGCGGTTCAGCACAATGTCCGGGGGGTTGCCATCCACGATCGCCGCGACAGCCAGTTCAGGATTTCCCGGCGCGCCAACTTTGCGCACGATAATCAGATCAAGTGGCGCCTTCAGGGCTTTGGCCACTTCCACGGCGACAGGGACACCACCTCGCGGCAGGGCGAGAACGACCGGCTGATGTAAGCCGAGCTTCTCCAACTCAACGCCAAGTTTTTGTCCGGCCTCCTGTCGATCACGGAACATGGGTCAATCCATCGGCCAGAGCTGACGGAGCGATTTCTTCATCGAGTTCCGAACCTGGACGATTTCACCATGCGATATATGACGGTCGAGGACCTTGAAAACAGCCTTGATCGCCTGATCGATATCGACGTCAAGTTCATATCCGAAGTGTTTCCTGACACAAATTACGAAGTCGCTCTTTTTCCTCTCCCAGGTAGGCGTGTCCGGTTTCCAGCCTTCGAAATAGATGCCCCTGATGAGTGTAGGCAACTGAGCTGAAAGATCGGCCATCTCCTCTGGCGTCAGCCAGTCTCGCACCGCGTGCAGGACGGATTTCATGAATCGGTAGGCATTTTGTTCGTTCCAGCCCAGATCCTGGGTCAACTCGTTCACCCATTCCTGGGCCTGCTCGGCGGCATGAGTGAATCCCGTGGCTGACGTGTGGGTCATGCGATCGCTCCTTCTATTTGTCCTGCCATTCTGGCGTATAGGGCGATGTTCGCATTGAGCCGGATCAAATCATCGTGGCGTGACCATGTCCGGCGAACGAGCAGGGCGGGCGGGTGGGAAATGAACAACAGTCTCTCAAAAATTGGATCGTCTGTCTTGAATGATAGGAACATGTTCCTACTTCTAGGGTGCCCATGTCCTCCCCTGACGTGGGTGAGCGATGGGTTGTCCTCCCTGATCCATCGTGATGCTGAGCCCGCTGCCAACTCCCTCCGGCAGCGGGCTTCCTTTTGTCGATGCATCCAATTGAATCCGGTGGGACTCGATGGCGAGGTGATCCATACAGTGCGTGAAATTGCTGGTTACGGGTTCCCCTGGAGCGGATGCAATCTTGTAGGTTCGCATTTCGGCGTTTGAATCTGGGCGCGCAAAACGCAATTCATAAGTTCCGAAAATCACCGCGTTAATGAAAGTAGTAGCGAGAAGCGGATCTTGTGTCGTCGCCATGACTGTACCGTCGTCATAGATTTCGTAATCCAAATGGCCGAGCGAGTTGAATGTGCGGGAGCTGAATGCAGCGCCTGAAATCCGCGCTATTTGATATTTGTCGGCTGTCGTGATGTCGGCTGCAGCCATGAGAAAGCCGGCCAGAACCGTCCCGTCGAATTTGTTGTAACCGGCAAGCGCGATGAACTTGACGACTTCCCGCGATGGCGGGTTGCTGACGTCGAGGACGATCTCGCACACCTTGGCCTCTTCGCTCTCGTCAGTCCAATTGCTGTAGACGACCCCCGTCGGAAAGATCGTGGAGCCGGCGGCTTGGTTGATGCCGAGCAGAGCTAGCCCGATCACAAGGCGAAGTGCGACGAACATACGTCAGTTCCTCCGCGATTATCCAACTCCTTCAGCGCATTACGCGAGCAGGTCGCAATGGAGGCTATCTGAACATCATTCCAGGACCGAAGCCCGAGCGCCCCATGCCCATACCCATCATAGGCAGGACAATCTCGTCGGCGGCTTGCTTCTGCTCATCGCTCAGCTTTGCGTATAGTTTTTCGACTGCTGCCCTGACAGTCTTTACCTGTTCCAGACGCGCTTCGAGATGGGTCTGTTGGTAGGCCAGTCGCTCGGGCAAGGGCTTCTTCAGGAACTCGCCGTCCTGGAATTCCTTGAGCATGCCCTGCATCAAGGCGTTATGAGACTCGGCCGTGCTACGGATGACGCCAGCAAGTTCATCCCAGGAGGGCGTCTGCTCGCCAGTGATCTTCAGCTCCGTCTTGAGGAAGGCGAGGCGTCCGTCGATCCGATCGAGCATCTCGTCTGAATCATAGCCACCCATCGGGCCGCCCATGCCCCATTGGCCCATCATCATCCGGCCCATGCCCCAACGAGGCCACCAACCGGAATCATTGTCCTCAGCCCCGGCCATAACAGGCATCGCGACAACGCCCAGCATCAGCCCCGCAGCGAAAATATTGCGCAAATTGAACATCGATCGTCTCCTTCAGAGCGAGTTCCGAATATTAAAGAAATCACACTCTGGCGTTGGCGGCCTTGACCTGCATCAACGAGCGCCAGGGGATCTTCGGGGCGGTATCGCGTAGGTGCGGATTGTTCGGGGAGCACTCGTAGGGAGTGGTTCCAAAGCTGCCGGGGTCCCACGCCAGCTGCAGCATGCCTTGGCGGAACTGACTATGCCGGGGGGATCAGACGCAGGCGATTTGGAAAAGATCGAACTGCGGCTACCCGATGCGCCACTGAATTTTGTCGCGATACCTGCAAATCTGACTGTGCTATATTGGTATGCAGGTAAACAGGGAAGCCGCTGCGGCTGCTATGTGAAGAGTGGATAAGCGGATTGCTCTCCTGAATATTGAGCATTTTCAACAGCGTTTGGCTGAGGAGAAGGATGAAGTCAAGCGGAACACCCTGCTTGATCTGCTCGCAAAAGAAGAGGAAAAGCTCAGAAAAGCCGAGGAGGCTGACAAGGGAAAAAGCGGGCACAACAACAGATAGAGAATGCGGCAATGCCGCTAAACATCCTTGCTGGCAGGTTCCCAGATTCTCCAATGGGTGGGTGAGATATCAACCCGTTCCTTCGTGGCCGATTTGATCCAGCCTGTCAGTACACGCCTGCAGGGAAAGACGAGCGCGTGAGGGCCGTCCCTGTCGATGACGGCCAATTCCAGATCCCGATCGAAAGGGGCGGACGATATTGGTTGCCACATAGAATCATTTTTGGACGGAATGCCCAAGGCTTCCTTGACGCAGGTCAAATTCGACGGCCGGGCATCTTGCATGCCGGGTAGGGGAATAGGCTTCCAACGGCGATCAGCAGTTGAGTCTACCGCTGTTGGGCCGCCACGTTCCGCAGGGTCTGCCATTTCATCATCTCGCTGCTGCGCAGGCCCGGCTTGTCGATTGTGCCTTCTGCTTGGGGGTGGAGACGCACGAGAAGACAGTCTTGATGGTGAAGTTGATATCACCAAGATCGATACGACAATCTGCCTGTGCTTGTGAGATCAATGGCGCAATATCTGAAATTGCGAAATCCGGTTTGGTCCTTATGGGATTCCACCTAGACTGCTGCAGCAGACCTGCGATGGCTGTCGGCATCGCTGCCATAGCAGTAAGCACAGGACGGGCGGTCGAAAGGTCTGCGGAAGTATCTGTGGGTGATGTTCTGCGATCAGCTCCAGCTCCCCGGATATCCCTTGTCGGCTAGCTCCAAAGCCATCGCAATCATCGCCCATTTTCAGGGTTTGCTCGCACGCGAGATCAATCCGCAACAGCGGCGCGTCATCGAAGGCTTGCTGGTGTTGGAACGGACGAAGCTTGAGATAGCCGAAAGCCAAGCACGCGATCAGTCCTGCGGACCTGATAGCCCAGGCAATATTGCCGAACCATCGCGTTGATATGGCAGCGCGGCACCCCCCGAGAGTGGGAACGTGTTCCGTTGCGCCACGGGCGCGGTCGCCAAATTGCCTTCTCGTAAGAGCCTCAGCGCGCTGAACAGGCGCGCTGAGGCGATCATCAGTCACGGCTATTACGCAGCCTTGACGGTGATCTTCTTCTCGGCCTTCTGGGCTTCGGCCGTCTTGGGCAACTTGACCGTCAGTACGCCCTTGGCGAAGGTCGCCTCGATCTTGTCGGCGTCTACGCCTTCAGGCAGTTGGAAGGAACGCTGGAAGGAGCCGTAGCGGCGCTCGGACAGGTAGTAGTCTTTTTCCTTCTCCTCTTTTTCCTCGGTCTTTTCGCCCTTGATGGTCAGTGTGCGGTTGGCGAGTTTGATCTCGACGTTCTTTTCGTCGATGCCGGGCAGTTCGGCCGTGATCTCGTACTCCTTGTCCTTGTCGACGAGATCCATGGCCGGCGCGACCGACCAGCCCGCATTGCGCAGGGACGGCAGTTCATGGCCGAACAGGGAGCGTGTCGAAGGCAGGCGAAAGTCGAACGGGTGAAAGTCGTCGAATAGCCGGTCGATTTCGCGGCGCAGGCTTTCGAACGGGGTGGTCCAGTTGCCGACTGGCGCCGGCGCAGTGCTCTTCTCTGTCTTGACAGGTAGTTTGGTGGCAGCTTCAGCCATGGTTCTTCTCCTTGAAGGTGAGTTGATGGGCAGGTACCGCCGCCTCCACCCTTCCACCTTAGGTCTCCCAAGAGGCGCTAGAGCTGGAGGTCAGCGGACCCGCTTGCCAGGTGTCGTCACCGAACTGGTCCATTGCTTCGCGAATCCGCGGTTTTGCCGCAGGTCATCGCGCCCGCGTCGCCAAATCTAGCTCAGCCTGACAAGAACAGCATCAAAGCCCCTGCAAAGGGGCGGCTCATTGATCGGGATCAATGGCGCAGAAAATGTCTTCCGCTTGGAGCCCCGATGGCGATGCATCAAGGGATCGTGCGCGGCGACATCGAACGCCGTCCGTCAGCAAGCTTAGCGCGTTGTGATGACTAAAAGTGCTCGCGTTCATATTCGACACAGGAGTAGCCGAGTGTCGAAAGACCATCGGCTAGATGGTCTGCAAGCAGCGGCGTCCCACAGAGATAGTCGGAAGTATGCTCGTTGTGCGCGTCAGTTGCCTGCTGGCGGACACTTTGCCACTCGTCGGCGGATTGGTCGTCGCGACCCAGCCACATCAGGGCCACCAGGTCGATTTGTGCGTCGACGGAAAGATCGGAAATCAGCGACTGCAATTCTTCGAGAACCGGGTCGTCGTCATGATCCTCCAGGATCGAGGCGGAATGATCGTCGGACGGATTGGAGGCGGGGCTGGGTTCGGTGACCGGATCCTTGGCATCGAACTCGCGCGCCTTCATGATGATGAAGCATACTGTTTCGAGCGGAACTTCGAGTTCCGTTTCGCCCTCGCCAGTCCTGTCCGCTTTTTCCATCATACCGGTTCCTTCAGTTGCTGTTCGTCTTCCCGTCCCCGGACGACGCGCATGCCTGCGCTCGGCCCCGTTGTTTCGGTGACGACAGTGCATCGTCCCTCCGGTTGGCCGTCGGCCTGGAAATAGATCACGACCCAGTCGCTTGTTTTTGCGAGTTCGTGCGCCAGCCTGGTGTTCGAGAAGAACGCGGTGAAATGCCAGTTGTCATGTCGCGCATGCAGCACCGGCAGCCAGGCCTCGCCATTCGGATTGAAGCGCTTCGGCGCAATTTTGCGCAGCACTCCGGCTGCCGCCTTTTCGCGATACATGCGATCGACAGCGAGCAGCATCGACACTGGCGGCAAGGGTTGGGGTTGATGGCTCGTTCTCAGCCGAGCTCTGCCGAGTCGCTCGGCGAGGGCTGCCCCCAGCATCTCCTTGCGCCTGTGACCGATGCCCTTGATATGAAGCGCACCGCTATGGAGCGCATTCTCGAGGTCTTCGAGGGTCTCGAGCTGCCCGTCCTCAGCGAGGCGGTGCGCGTATCGCGGTCCGATTCCGGGGATCGACCGAAACAGCACCTCCGGCTCCATCTCGCCGCGCAGCCGTTCCAGTTGGGACCAGCGCCCGGTTGCAACCATCTCGGCAATCGCCCCAGCTATGCCTGTTCCGATGGCCGGAAGGGCGACGAGGCCGTCGCGCCCCTCCTTTGCCAAGATTTCGCCTACGGGCCGTTCCAGCCTGGACACGACATCCGCCGCCCTTCTGTAGGCCCGTGCGCGGAAACCGTCGGCACCCTGGCTGTCGAGGAGATCGGCAAAATCGCGGAATTTTGCTGCCATCCCGATGTTTTCGAGGAGTGGTTTCGTCGCCAATGTCGTCATTGGCTTGACGCCTGGGTTTGGCGGCGTGGTTTGGAGCGGCTCCAGCATGGCTTTCCCCAGCGCAGGCGTTGAAGATTATCGATTGGTTTTCCTATGCCGTCCGACAGTCCGCATCCTTGACGCGCATCAATCCATCAGTGCTCGAAACCGGATAGAAGAAAACATGCGTTTCTTCGCACTCAAAGGCTCGGAACAACTCGGCGCGGCCGCGGCGCGGGCGCTTTCGATCGAACTCGATCCGCATGAAGAGAGAGATTTCGAGGACGGCGAGCATAAGGCGCGCCCATTGGTCAGCGTGCGCGGCAGGGATGTCTATGTGCTGCACAGCCTTGGCGGAAGTAGCGGCGTGTCCGCCAACGACAAGCTATGCAAGCTTCTATTTTTCCTGGCGACTTGTAAGGAGAACGGCGCCGCGCGAGTAACAGCGATCGTTCCTTATCTCGCGTATGCGCGCAAGGACCGGCAGACCAAGGCACATGACCCTGTCACGACGCGCTATGTCGCGCAACTCTTCGAGGCTATGGGTATCAATCGGATTGTGACGCTCGACGTCCATAATTTCGCGGCTTTCCAGAACGCCTTCCGGTGCGAAAGCATCCATCTCGATACGCGGAAGCTGTTTGCCCCGCTGATAGCCAAATTGGCCGGCGATCTGCCGATCACCATTTTCTCACCCGACAGCGGCGGCGTAAAGCGCGCGCAATTGCTCAAGGAGACGCTGGAGGCGGAAACCCGGACGCAAATCGGCTTCGGCTTCATGGAAAAGCGCCGCAGCCGAAACGTGGTTTCCGGCGAACTGTTTGCAGGCGATGTCGCCGACAATGCCGTTTTCATTGTCGATGACCTGATCAGCACGGGTGGCACCTTGTTGCGTGCAGCACTTGCCTGTCGTGAACGTGGCGCCCGGACCGTTCATGCGATCGCCACGCATGGATTGTTTGGCAAGGGTGCCAGCATGCTGTTCGGCAGCCAGGCGATAGACCGCATCATCGTCACTGACAGCGTGGACTCGGCGGCAGTCGCCAAAGCCCGTTACCCGCAAGCGCCCCTGGACATTCTGCCGATCGGTCACCTGATCGGCAAGGCGATCAGGCGTCTCCACACACAGGGGTCGATTTCCGACCTGATCGGGATCGACGACTGAAAATCTCGCGCTCCGCCTGCCTGATGTAGCGGATCGCCTGCGGGCGCCATTTTTCCGGATGACGAATAGGTGTCTCGAGGAGATGCGCGACCCCGAGACGGGCCTTCAGCAATGCCCGGAAACCGCCATAGAGCGCCAGCAACTCGGCATCTGGGCGGTCCGGCAGCCGGCACATCAGCGCCTTGACCAGCAGCGGCCGGATCCATGGCGCGCCCAGCATCTCGCATTCCAGGCCGAGATAGTTGATCTCGTCATAGGGATCGATGATGCGCATCGACCGGTTGAACTCGAGGCAGTCGATGATCTGGGGTGGCTGGCCAATGCAGACGTGTTCGGGGCGCAGGTCGCCATGCCCTTCGACGATGGCGCCGCGAAGAATGCGCGCTTCGATCCGGGGCCTCAATTGCTGCAGCAGACCGTCCACCGTGTCCAAGGTGCCGGACACGATCTCCACCAACGCGAATTCGGGCCGGAGCAGGATGGCGCGGTTGATGCGCTGCTCTCCTGTCAGGTGGCGCAGATAGGCGACGCCGTCGTCAATTTCAGCCTGGCGTTGCGCATAAAAGGCCGCCAGCGTTTTGGCGACGTCGTCGATCTCCGCCCCCGTCAGGCGACCGCAAGCGATGCGCTTGTCCAGCATGTCGCCTGGCGGCAGGCGCTTCATTTCGACCAGCCAGTCGACCACACGTCCGCTGCCGTCGAGGGAGAAGCGGCCCGATGCGTGACGGCGAAGAGGAAGGACCCGCCGATAGGTTTCGGCGGCAAGGCGAGCGTTCAGCCGCAATTCCTCGCCGCAGTAGAAGTGCCGCTTCCCGATAGTGCTGAAGTCGAGGAACGCATGCCTGACGGGCTTCTTGAGCTTGTAAACCAGTTTGTCCGTGAGGAAGACCCAGGACATGTGCGTCTCGCGGACATCCACATGTGTCGTTCCGCTCCCGTATGCCGCCGGATCGCTGAGAAAGCGCACCTTCGCCGCCAAGTCTGCAATTTGCCGGTATCCCATCATCGCCGGTACAATGGTGGCCAGCAGCGATCCGCACTTTGATGCGTGTCAAGGACGCGCCCGCTGATCGTGACATTCTGCCAATGAATGCAATTTCCGGCTGGATGTCATGGATCGCAAACACACCTTCAACATAGGCTACGTCATCGTTGCTGTCCTGATCATTGGACTGTTTCAGGTCTGGTTCGCTTATCGCGACACTGCCCAGCTCTCCTACAGTGACGTGATCCGTCTCACCGAAGAGGGCAAGGTGGCGTCCGTCACGCTGACCGAGACCATGATCGAGGGCTCGTTCAAGGAGCCGCAGGATGGCAAGACGGCGTTTCTTGCCAATCGCGTCGACCCTGCGGCAGTTGCGGTTTTCGAGAAGGCCGGCGTCAAGATCACTGGGGCGTCCGACAGCAACTGGCTGACGACAATTCTTTCCTGGATATTGCCCGCGCTGATCTTCGTCGGCCTCTGGACGTTCTTTTTCCGCGGGTTCGCCGACAGGCAAGGCATGGGCGGCCTGATTAATATCGGCAAGTCGAAGGCTAAGGTCTATCTGGAGCGCAAGACAGGTGTGACTTTCGGAGACGTGGCGGGCGTCGACGAAGCCAAGGCCGAACTGCAGGAAATCGTTTCCTTCCTCAAGGACAAGGACAAGTACGGTCGCCTCGGCGCGCGTATCCCCAAAGGCATCCTGCTGGTCGGGCCGCCTGGAACCGGCAAGACATTGATGGCGCGCGCCGTCGCCGGTGAAGCAGGGGTGCCCTTCTTTTCCATCTCAGGCTCGGAATTCGTCGAGATGTTCGTCGGTGTGGGTGCGGCCCGTGTGCGTGACCTGTTCGAGCAGGCCCGGCAGGCCGCGCCTTGCATCATCTTCATCGATGAACTCGATGCACTCGGCCGCGCCCGCAGCCCGTTCGCAGGCTACGGCGGCGGTGATGAAAAAGAGCAGACATTGAACCAACTGCTCTCGGAACTCGACGGTTTCGATCCACGTGTTGGTATCGTGCTGCTTGCCGCCACCAATCGGCCCGAAATCCTGGACCCGGCTCTGCTGCGCGCTGGGCGCTTCGACCGGCAGGTCGTTCTGGACCGGCCCGACCGCAAGGGCAGGGAGGCCATCGTCAAGGTCCACATCAAGAACGTCTCGACCGCGCCTGGCGTCGGCACGGATGAGATCGCCGCGATAACGCCCGGTTTCACCGGCGCTGATCTTGCCAATCTCGTCAACGAGGCGGCCATCATCGCCACGCGGCGTGGCGCCGACAAGGTGACGATGGATGACTTCACCAATGCGGTCGAGCGCATCGTAGCAGGCTCGGAACGCAAAAGCCGATTGCTGAAACCCCAGGAGCGTGAGCGTGTCGCCTTTCACGAAATGGGGCATGCCTTGGTCGCGGTCGCGACGCAAAGCGCCGATCCGGTGCACAAGGTATCCATCATCCCGCGCTCGATCGGTGCTCTCGGTTTCACCATGCAGCGCCCGACGGAGGACCGGTTCCTGATCACCGTCAGTGAGCTGAAGGACCGAATGGTCGTCCTGATGGGCGGCCGCGCGGCCGAGGAAATCATATTCGGCGAAGTCTCAACCGGGGCGGCCGACGACCTCGCCAAGGTCACCGATGTTGCCCGTCAATGTGTCACCCGCTTCGGAATGGATCCGACGGTGGGTCAGGCCGTTCTCGAAGAGCAGCGCCTGCAATGGCTGGGTGACGGCCCTGGCATGCCAAACAAGAAAGACTATTCGGAGGCCACGGCGCGGGAAGTCGACTTGGCGGTGCGCGGCATGATCGAGGAGGCCTTTGCCAGTGCCAAGGACGTGCTCCGGGCGAGGGTCACCGACCTGCGCGCCGGCGCCAAGTTGTTGCTCGAGAAAGAGACGTTGACGCCTGACGACTTCGCGCCGTTGCAGCGAACCGCCGAGCTGGTCTCGGCGGCGTGAAGGCGACGCGGGCGGAGATGCTGGCCCCCTTTGAACAAACGAGGAGAGTGTCATGAAACACAAGCTTCAGCAGAAGATGATCGACATCCTGGCCCGTTGCATGGACATGACGATTGCAACGACCCGCTCCGATGGCTCGCCACAGGCGACGGTGGTCTCGTTCGTCCATGACGGTCTGCTGCTCTATTTCGGCTGCGGAGCCGGCTCGCAAAAGGCGATGAATATTTCTCGCGACCCGCGCGTTTCGGTCGCCATGACCGCACCCTATGAGAACTGGCTGGAGATCAATGGGTTATCGATGGCGGCGACCGCGAGGGAGGTCGTCTTGCCTTCCGAACTCACAGAAATCGGACGCATGATGGTCCAGCGCTTCCCGCAGATTTCGGCTATCCAGCCTAGTGAAGCCGCACCCGTGAAGCTGTTCAGGGTACGGCCCACGATCATCTCTGTGCTCGACTATTCCCTGGGTTTTGGTCACACCGACCTCGTCAAGATCGGGGCCGATGACATCGCCGAAACCTTGGACAGCATGCGACACCATTGGCTTGTAGGCACTTCCGCGACCTCATGATGTTCGCGCCAATCGTCCAACCAGCTGACTCTCTGACCCGGGCATTGAGCCGGATCAATGACCAGAGGCGCAAAGGATGTTTTTTGTTGCCGCTGCGGGCGAGAAGTCCGCTCAACAAACAGGAGACAGACCATGACGGATATAACGTTGCGTCAGAACATTCTCGATGAGTTGGAATTCGAGCCGAGCATCGACGCTGCCCACATCGGCGTCGCCGTGGAAGACGGCATCGTCACCCTGACCGGGCATGTCTCTTCCTATTGGGAAAAGACCACCGCCGAAAATGTGGTCAAGCGGGTCAAGGGCGTGAAGGGCATCGCCGAGGAAATCGAAGTCCGGCTGATTGGACAGAAGGGAACCGCGGACGACGAGATCGCCAAGCGTGCGGTCGATGCTGTCACCTGGAACGTCTCCATCCCGAGGGACAAGGTGCAGGTCAAGGTACAGGATGGATGGATCACGCTGACGGGGAAACTCGAATGGCAGTACCAGAAGAATGCTGCGGCCGAGGCCGTGCGCGGCCTGGCAGGCGTTGTCGGCGTTGCCAACCAGATCGAAATCACCCCACGTGCCTCGGTGCCCGACGTCAAGAAGCGCATCGAGGATGCGCTGAAACGTGACGCGGAAACCGAAGCACAGGCGATCCGGGTCCACGTCTCGGACGGAAGGGTAACGCTCGAGGGCAAGGTCAAGGCCTGGTCCGAGCGTCAGGCGGCGGAACGTGCCGCATGGTCGTCACCGGGCGTCCGGATGGTGGAAGATCGGATTTCCATAATCTGATGGGGCCGACAAGCTCGGCGCGGCGGCTTCCGTGAGTTGCCGCCGCGCCAATGCAGCGCGCAGTGTGAATTCGGTCAAGAGAAGTACGCTCGGAGGAAGAGGGCGCTCTCTTCTAGTCCACGAGGCGACGATGATCGTTGCCAATGATGGCGAGGGAGTGCGTTGGACCTCGATCAAACCATGTCAAAGGAGAAACGAAATGATTCTGGCTAATGGCACTATCGTCGCGGTCACCGACGGCGCGAAGCTGCGTCTCTTCCGCAACAAGAGCCCCGAACCCCGGATCGATCTGGTAGAATTGCCCGAACCGGTGCTGCACTCGGCTAACACGGGCTCGGGCGGACGGCATCACAGTTCCACGGCCAATCCCGACGACTCCCGCCTGCGGGAGGACGATTTTGCCGCCGCCGTGGCTGCCTATCTCAATCGCGAAGCGCTGACCGAAGCGTTCACGCATGTGGTGGTGATCGCCGATCCGCGCACGCTGGGCGAGCTGCGCAAGCACTTCCAGGCTTCGCTGAAAGCAAAGTTGGTGGGCGAGCTGACCAAGGATCTCGCGAAACACCCCGTCGAAGCCATCGAGAACACATTGGCGGCGGCTTGAGCCCCGCCCGGACTATGGACCAGGCTTCGCTGATCTTGACGGACAGGCTGCCACAGCCAGAGACCGCATGCCACGACCTTGATCGGCATCCGTCAAGGGCACGGCCGGATCACCGACACGCGGAAGCTGCTGCTAGAGGAGAGAGAAGTTCGAGCCGAGAAAGACGAGAACCTGACCGGTGATCAGGGGAATTTTCAATATGGGACCATTCTCGCCGCTATCCTGGATCGGCGATCCCGCGACGTAAGGATGCACCTTCAGGATGTTTTTCCAGATCGTTGGAAAATCCGCTCCCTTGTTCTTTTCAGCGTTGCACGCAGTGAGAAGCCTCGCGACGATGTCCGTCATTGAACCCGCATTAATAAAGTGCCTGATTTCAAATCATATGAACGAACACGGCTGGGATGGTTTTGATTTCGATCAAATTGCCAGGGCTCAAATGGGTACCCATTGTCTGCCTTGCTTTCGATAGAGGCGCTTCACGGCAGCCCAAGCGACACGGTGGGCTGTTTCTTCACGCCTTTCGCCTTGGTCGGCATATTCGTCCCAGGCGCTGTTGAAGGCAGCGCGAAAGATCTCCTGGGCATGCAGGGGCAAATGCGCCCTGACGGACGGTGGAAGGTCTTTCTCGGTCGCATATGGCATAGCTATCCCTCCTGGCATGCCAAGCCAAGGCCCATCGCCGGGAACACGCCATGGGTCGCGGGTGGCGGACGATCAGCTTGACATGAAGCGGCAGATCCGGACGTCATCTAGCAGCGAGCGGGTAACGCCGCCGAATACCCATTCCCTGATCCGACTGTGCCCGTAGGCGCCCGATACAATAAGGTCGGCGTTGGCGGAGCTCAGGAAGTCTATCAGCCTGTTGCTCTCGTCATCGGCTTTCAGGACTTCGGTGCGAGCCGTGATGCCATGCGTGGCCAGGAAGGTCGCAACATCCTCGATGCCGGCACTGATCCTGTCGTCGGGCTCGGAAGCGACCATGACCACGATTACCTCGTTTGCCATTGCCATCAGCGGCACGGCGTCAGCCACCGCGCGCCTCGCTTCGCGCGTATCCTTCCAGGCGACGACGATCCTGCCTGTCGGCGCATGCTCCGCGCCGCCTGACGCGATCAGCAGCGGCCTGCCGGCGCGCAGCACGAGGCTGCCGGGATCGACGGTCCGATAGGAATCGCCGGTGGAAGCCCCTTCAGAGGCGCCAGTGATGATAAGGTCGGCGATCCTTGCTGTCGTGACCAAGGCGTGGTCGGGGTTGTCGAGCGTATTGCGCCATTCCGTCGCCACCGAACCAGCAACCAGACTATCGAACTCGGCGTGGAGGTCCTTGAACCGTTTTTGGATGTCATCCTTCAATTGCTGCCAGACCTCCGCGGCTATCGCGGCACCTTCAGGTGCCATCGTGACCGGCAGGGGTGCATCAGCTGCGCAGAAGCCAATCAGCCGAGCCTCGCAACGCTTGGCAAGATCGATGGCGATCCTGGTGATCGGCCCGATCGGACCGTCTATGTCCACATTCAGCAGGATGGATTTGTAGCTCATCGGTGGCGCTCTTCTTTTGTATTGATTCGATGAACTGAGACTAGACCACGCAAGGCATAGCGTTCCTTGACGCCGATCAAGCGGCCGACTTCAAGGCATGCTTGACTCGAAATGGATGATCTCGCCGTCCACCACGAAGGCTCCCATTCCAACATGGTGGATGGTTTTGGGCTTTGGCTGCCCCGGATCAACCCACGCCTTCACAACCTCCAGAACGAAGAGATTGTATTTGTTGACCAAGCGGGTATCGACGACGCGGCATTCCAGATTGGCAAAGCATTCAGCGACCAAGGGTGCCGCGACATGCTCGGCAGGCAGCGGCGTGAGCCAGGTCGTCGCGAACTTGTCTCTGTCTCGACCTGAGCAGTTGCCTATCTCCACGATTTTTTCTGCCAGCCCTACGGCCGGAATCGCGATCACGCACTCCTTCGTGTCGCGCAACGCGGCAAACGAGAAGTCGCCGTTCGATACGACACAGGCAATTGTCGGCGGCGTGAACTCCACCATCATGTGCCACGACATGGTCATGACATTGGCCCGACCTCTGGCACGGGTTGTCAGCAAAACGACCGGACCAGGCTCTATCAGCCGATAGACCTCGGCAAGCGGCAGTTCCTTCATCTTCATACCTCCGTCGCATCCCTATATTGCCTCGCGGAAGGCGGCCGCCACTCAGGCGACGCCTACATTCGGCGATATCGTCAGTTCGAGAACAGCCGATTGACTGAGCCTGTCTTGAGCAGGGAGCGGGTCATGCCTCCGAAGGCCCATTCACGGACCCGGCTATGACCGTAGCCGCCAGCGACCACAAGTTCAGCACCCAGAACACGGGCGAGTTCGGTGATGGTTTCGCAAACGTCCCCATGACCGGCGCCTAGAACCTCCGATCTCGCCTTGACGCCATGCCTCATCAGGAACCGGACGACGTCGCTGACACTTTCGCGCGCATCCCTCTGGTTCTGTTCCTCGATCGTCGCCACGAGCACATCTTGTGCGTCAGTAAGAAAGGGCAGTGCGTCGATGACTGCGCGCCGAGCCTCGCGAGTATCCTTCCACGCCACCAGAACTTTCTTGGGGTCGGGCGGAGTAAGTTGGTCGGCCCCAATTAGCACGGGCCGTCCAGCCGACAGCACTAACGTCCCTATATCGACTGCCCGGTGGTGATCACCGGCAACTCCCGAGGCCGGCGTTCCGGTCACGATCAGGTCTGCTGCGCGGGCATGCATCGCGAGCAGACGTGTTGGATCGCCGATCTCCTCGCGCCAGGAGGCGTCGTCTCCGACAAGGCTCAGGAATTCTTCCTTCAGGCTCTTCAGGCGATCCTCGATCTCGGTCCGGCGTTGACGCATGATTTCCGCCGCCGCCATGCCGCCATCGTCGCCCGGAACAAACACATATGAATCGGCGGCGGCAAAACCGATCAGCGTAGCTTCGAAGCGCCGCGCCAACTCCAGCGCATAGGTCGTTCGCGGCGCTGCCGGAGAATCGACATCGAGTTGAACCATGATGGTGTTGAAGATCATTTTCGTGCCTCCGATGAGATTTATTGCAGGATCACCGGAGGTCCGATCTCGCGCCTTGATGCGCATCAAAGCAAATCCGTCAGGGCACATCGTCATCGCCGGCTGGCGAGACGCCGGACGCTGTAGCCAAGAGAGAACAATCGACTTG
Source organism: Mesorhizobium sp. Root102 (assembly GCF_001425625.1). Taxonomy (GTDB): domain Bacteria; phylum Pseudomonadota; class Alphaproteobacteria; order Rhizobiales; family Rhizobiaceae; genus Mesorhizobium. The sequence goes on from NZ_LMCP01000027.1 coordinate 30,095, forward strand.
AATGAGAATGCGGGCAGCGCGGCACTGCTGCGCCGAAATCATCATCGAGTTGTCTATTTCCACCTTAGCAACGACGCTTCGCGTGGTGCTACATAGTCATCTCTGGTTCGAGCGCGCGTTCTTTCGCCTGTTCCGGAATTTCGGTCATGGTGGCTTCGGTCAAGAGCAGAACGCTCGCGACCGAGACGGCGTTTTCCAGGGCGATGCGCACCACTTTGGTCGGATCGATAATGCCGGCCTCGACGAGGTCAACGTACTCTTTGCGTCCCGCATCGAAGCCGAAATTGCCGGTGCCCTCGAGCATCTTGGCAATGACAACGCCACCGTCGACCGCAGAATTCTCAGCAATCTGCCGGACTGGCGCTTCAAGCGCGCGCTTGAGTATCTGCACGCCGGTCCGCTCATCGCCTTCGCAATGTTGCTCCTCGTCAGCCACGGTCGCGATGCAGCGCAGCAGGGCAAGTCCGCCACCTGGCACGATGCCCTCGGCGACCGCGGCCTTGGTGGCGCTGATGGCGTCGTCGAGTGCTTCCTTTTTTGACTTCATTTCGGCCTCGGTCGGCGCGCCGACCTTGATGACGGCGACCCCGCCCGCAAGCTTGGCCAGCCGCTCCTGCAGCTTTTCGCGATCATAGTCGCTCGTCGTATTGTCGATCTCGCGCCGGATTTGTTCGACACGGCCCTTGATTGCCTTCGGGTCGCCGCTGCCGCCGATGATCGTCGTATTGTCCTTGTCGATGACCACGCGCTTGGCCCGCCCCAGCTGCTCCATCGTGACATTCTCCAGTTTGAGCCCGAGGTCCTCGGAGATGACCTGTCCGCCGGTCAGAATTGCGATGTCCTGCAGCATGGCCTTGCGGCGGTCGCCGAAGCCGGGCGCCTTGACGCCACAATTCTTGAAGGTACCCCGGATCTGGTTGACGATAAGCGTCGCAAGAGCCTCGCCTTCGACTTCCTCGGCAATCACCAGCAATGGTGAACCGGACTTCGCCACCGCCTCCAGCAGCTTGATAAGATCGTTCAGCGAAGCAATCTTCTTCTCCACGATCAGCACCAGCGCGTCTTCCAGGACCGCTTCCATCTTCTCCGCATCGGTCACGAAATACGGTGACAGGAATCCGCGATCGAACTGCATGCCCTCGACGACGTCCAGAACGGTTTCCGTGGTCTTCGACTCTTCGACCGTGATGACGCCTTCGCCACCGACCTTCTCCATTGCCTCGCCGACCAACTGACCGATGACAGGATCGTTGTGCGCGGAGATCGTTGCCACCTGTTCCTTCTCGCGACGGGTCGAGACCGGCCGAGATATCTGCTTGAGTGTTTCGATCGCGCGTTTTGTTGCACGATCGAGACCCTTCTTGATGTCGATCGCGCTCGCGCCGGCGACGACGTTGCGTACCCCGTCGGCGAACATCGCATGGGCCAGAATGGTCGACGTGCTGGTGCCGTCACCGACCATGTCCCCGGTCTTCTCAGCCGCCTGCCTGAGCATCCGCGCGCCAAGGTTCTCCTCGGGATCCTTCAGGTCGAATTCCTTGGCGATGGTCACCCCGTCATTGCAGACGATGGGGGCGCCCCACTTCTTTTCGATCAAAACCGATTTCGAGCGCGGCCCGAGCGTCACGCGCACGGCGTCGGCGAGCTGGGTTGCGCCACGAAGAATCTTTTCGCGCGCAGCGGAACGAAACAATACCTGTTTGTGAGCCATGACCGTCTCCGAACTATGATGCGTCATAGCTAACAGGCGTAGCGTTCAGTCGGCTTTGATGCGTATCAATCGCGCTTCAGTGCCATGTTGACGACGATCAAAGAAGGCTGGGCTGGTTCCCCTGTTGGATAGCCCTGCAGATTAGGAATTTGTCAGACGACATTTCCCATGCTCGGGACACCGCGGTAGGCTGACAATTTCGTCGCACACTCGATGGCATCGACGATTCCGCCCATCTCCCCAAGGACGGACGCGGCGAGGAAGACCGGAACATTCGAGAACAGATTTGGCCGCGACTTCAGGAACGCTTCGCAGAAGCCGGGGGGCGCCGACCTCCTGATCAAGCGCAGCTTAAAGTGCAGTTCGGTCGAGGGTGATGCAAAAGCAGTTTCGGTTGAGCCGGGTCGATATGGCCCGGCTCGCTTCCGATACGTTGGGGACTGTGTGCACGATCATGTCTCCTCGCTGCCGGGCGCGGGGCTGCCGCTGTCCCGCTCCATCGCAGCGATGATTGCGGCCTGAACGGACTTGTCCTGCGCCGTCACGGCCGCGCTCAGCGATAGCAGGCGCTGCCGCGTTTCGTGGAGCTGATCGATCAGCGACAATACGACCGGCAGCGTGTCAGTGTCGATTTCCAATTCATAGCGAAGCGTGCAGATCAGACGGACGCGTGCGAATTCCATATCGGTGAAGAGCAGAGTTTCCGCGTCCTGCCGCGGCACGACAAGCTCGTCCCGGATCCAGGCTTCAAGATCGCTCCGCTGCAGCGCGGCTATCCGCTCAACAAGGTCATCGACGCCTATCATGCCAGCATCTCCTTGCGTGGGTGATCAGGATGTTTCGGCTGCCAGTTCTCAAGGAACGCGACAAGTTCGTGCTCTTCGGCCGAAGGCAGAACAGCTTTCAGGGTGATCAGCTGGTGTCCGCGTTGTCTGGTCTTGCGGTTCCGAACGCCCTTGTCGCGCAGTCGCAGCGTCTGGCCGGTGTTCGACCCCTTCGGGATGGTCATCGTAACGGGACCGCTTATGGTCGGAACCTCGATGCGTGCGCCCAGCATCGCCTCCTTCAGGGTAACGGGAACCTCGACATGAATGTTGTCGTCCTTGCGATGGAAGAACGGATGCGGCTCGACATGCAGTTCAACGTAAGCGTCTCCCGCCATTCCGCCGCCGAATCCGGCCATGCCTTGGCCCTTCAGTCGCAGCATTTGCCGGTCCTCGGCTCCTTCGGGGATCGTCACCTGTAGCGTCTTGCCATCAGGCAGCGTGATCGTGCGCTGGGCGCCATTGACCGCTTCCATGAATTCCACCGGCAGCACGTAGCTCACATCCTGGCCGCGCGCCTGAAAAGTCTCGTGCCGCCGCTGACCGCCGCCTGCAAACGCCCGCCTAAGGAATTCTTCCAGATCTTCGTTGCTGGCGAATCCTTCGTTAGCTGCGTGCGAGGCGTTGACACCGCCGTCGGCGAAGTCGCGATAGAACCGCTCCCGTGGCCGCTCCGCTCCGGCGGCGTCTATCTCGCCGGCGTCGAAGCGCCGCCGCTTCTCCTTGTCCTTGAGCAGATCGTTGGCAGCGGAAATGTCCTTGAACTTCCCTTCCGCTGCCTTGTCGTCCGGATGTAGGTCGGGGTGGAACTTGCGCGCCAGTTTCTTGAACGCCTCCTTGATCTCCTTGTCGGAGGCGGTGCGGGTTACGCCGAGCGTCTCGTAAGGGTCTTTCATTCACCTAGTCCCATCGCAACCATGAAAGGATCGGCAGGCGTCACGCGCTGCTTTTCTTCACGCGATGCCAGACAGCTCGTGAAGCGCATGCCGAACCTACGCCCCAAGAATGACGTGCTCCACGGGGCGACGGAGCGATTTGGGCAACTCGGGACCATAGCCGAACCTCATCACGAGATCCGGTCGACGGCCACCGATGCCCAGATAAGTTGCGAATTGGCCTCGCACGGCGGGAACCTCGACCGGTTGATTGATGAAAGCATGCCGGAGTTGGAGAGCTGTCGCCTGGAGGGCGAAGCGCTGGCAGGAACGGCCGGCTTCGGCCCAATAGGCCGGTTCATTCTTGTCGGAGACGAACACGGCAACTCCGGCCGAACTCCTGAGCTGGCTCTCGTATTTCCTGTTTTCGGCGTCCCTGGTGAACACTTGGCTGAATACCAAGCGGCCGATCCAACCTGGTAGGACTGGACTGCCGGAGGATTTCGAAAACAAGCCGTCTCGCGTCGAAAGGGCTTCGCCATAGCTAAATCGTATCCACGATTCCAATTCCTCTACGAACGCGACATCGTCCATCTGCGCGCTGTTGCCTGCGACGAGATAGGAGAGGATGTCTTCACGTTGCTGCCGCTCGGTGAAAAGCAGCATCCGCACGCCGTCGCCGTTCCCGGCAGTTTCCAGAAGCCGCAGATGCTCGGGCGGGACAGACCGCCCATCATAGAGAGCGCGTGTCGATTGGCGATACGGGATAGCGTCGAACAGGTCCGTCCGTTCGGGCGGCGCGGCCTCCAGGTCGACCCGTATTCCGCGCGCAGCTGGGTCGTAGCTCGGAGCCGCCCGAAGTCCGAACGCGCGAGCCGCTTGAACCATATTCTCGGCGGCACAGCCGAGGCTGGCGAACACGTGATGCTCATCGGGATCGACGGCGGGCAAGCGGCGCCCTGGATCGGACAGCACAAGGACGGAGCGGTCCGAGAGCCGGAATTGCCAGGGCTGAGTGTTGTGGCTGTTTGCCGCCAGGGTGGCGTAACGGACAAGTTCTCGTCGGGCCGATGACAGTGGCAGATCGGTGCTGTCGCTATGGCGCCACGTGGCGATGATAGCGCCCTCATAACCGGAAAGCCCTCGGGCGTTCGTGACAAGCGCGGGTCCGCCGCCAACTGCGACAAGCCCTCCTCCGACGGTGAGCGCGGCCAAGAGCCGACGACGGCCTTGATGAACCTCAGACATGATGGCTGCATATTACAACCGGGCCCCGCCTGGCTTTGATCTGAATCATTGCCTTCCTGTGGCGTGTGGCCTCGACGCTTGACAGCGAACCGAACGCCGTTGGTTGCGCCAGATCAAAGCGCGAGGGCAACAGCGATGATCTTGTACGTTTGGAAGCTGGGAACCGTGGCTGATGCTGCCATTCACGCGCGAGCAATTCCTTGGCGTCTTCGTCACCTACAATGATGCGATCTGGCCGCTGCAGATCGTGACCTATCTGTTAGGCATCGTCGTCGTCGTAGCCCTGTTGTTTCGACATGGCCGTCCCTCTGACCGGATCATCGCGGGCGTTCTCGCGGCGATGTAGGTTTGGACTGGGATAGTCTATCAGGGGCTGTTCTTCGCGCCGATCAACACGGCTGCTTATCTCTTCGGTGCCCTGTTCCTGTTTCAAGGGGGGCTCCTGTCCCATGCTGGGATGCAGCACGACTGGCTCCGCTTCGGCCTTCAGTCAGGACTGGCCGCGTGGGTGGGCGCCGCTTTCCTGTTTTACACGGCCGTCCTCTATCCGTTGATCGGCATGGCGACGGGGCACGCTTATCCCGAGATGCCGATGTTCGGCGTGACGCCGTGTCCGGTGACGATGTTCACTTTCGGCATGCTCCTGCTGACGACGCAGCGCCTGCCCAGCTGGCTGCTAGTCATCCCCTTCGTCTGGTCGCTGATCGGCGGAAGCGCCGCCATCGCGCTCGGCGTAGCGCAGGATTGGCTGCTCCTCGCAAGTGGCTTCATTGCCGTTCTGCTTATTGTTGTTCGCGACCGCCGTCGCCACGCTTGTGCACAGAATTATGTCAACAATATCAATGATGTAAATCGATAGCGATGATGCTGTTGAAGACTGTCGTTGTCAACTTCACCGTCTCAGGTCACACGCAGGGCCGTCGCGGAATCGGTCGCCGCGGCACTGGGAGCCGACCATGTTCGCCCTGCTCCAGTGGAGTGAAACGGTCCGAACTTAAGGCGGACAACTGCTCCGTCGCTCTAAGTGTTCAGTCCCGGCATTTGCTGGATCGGGTTTAGGGTGAACCGTTGCGGGTCATTTGTCCATGATTTGCATATGAACTCGTAAGGCGTGAG
>NZ_LMCP01000028.1 GCF_001425625.1 Mesorhizobium sp. Root102
GACCTCAGGCCGCTTCGGCGCGAGACGTCCATGCTGGCCGCCTGATCACCATATGTTCTAAAATGTCGGACAGATGCACTACTTTCGTGTCGTGACGCCAGTCGGCTCGTAGAACGTGCCTCCCAGGAGAGAACGCTTTCCGCCGCAGATAAGGCGCGCACCTTTCTCGAGAGCGTCGGAAACATGCTGTTCGACCTTGATGACGGCATTCTCGTCAATCAGAGGTCCCTGAGTAACATCGCTGACGGTGCCTCGGCCGAGGCACAGGCTACCGACAGCCTCGCGCATCTTTTCGATAAAGGTTTCGGCGACGCTCTCCTGCACGAAAATCCGGTTGGCACAAACACAGGTCTGGCCGCTGTTGCGAAACTTCGAGTCCATTACCCCTTTGACGGCTCGGTCGATGTTGGCGTCCTCGAAGAGGATAAAGGGCGAGTTCCCGCCGAGTTCAAGGGATAGCCGTTTGATGCTGTTGCCCGCGCGCGACATCAGCCAGCGCCCCACCGCCGTCGAGCCCGTGAAGGTGATCTTTGCGACCTTCGGGTTATCGCAAAACTCTTCTCCTATCGGCCGTGCGTTGCCGGTGATGACCGAAAAGGCTCCCTTCGGCACCCCCGCTTCCTCAGCGAGCACCGCGAGCGCGATAGCGGAAAACGGCGTCTGAGCTGCCGGCTTGAGGATGATCGTGCAGCCAGCAGCCAGCGCCGGGCCAGCCTTGCGTGTGATCATGCCGTTCGGAAAGTTCCATGGTGTGATGGCTGCACAGACGCCAATCGGCTGCTTCAACACCACGATGCGTTGGTTCGCTGAAGAGCCTGGCAAGACGTCGCCTTCTATGCGCTTTGCCTCTTCTGAAAACCATTCGAGATATCCAGCATTTCCCAGGACCTCACCTTTGGCTTCCGCAATGGGCTTGCCTTGCTCCGCCGTCAGGATTTTCGCCAGGTCGTCGGCATTTGCGACAACGAGATCGAACCATCTCTTGAGAATGCGAGAACGCTCCTTTGCCGTGCGGGCGGCCCACTCTTTTTGAACCTCGTGCGCCTTGTCGATAGCTGCCCGGGTATGCGTGATATCCAGACTTGGCACAAAGCCTAGTACGCTATTGTCAAATGGGTCCCTCACGGCGATGCCCTGGCCGATCGCAGGCAGCCATTCACCAGCAATATAGGCTGCCTCTCGAAACAGGTTCGGTCTTTGTAAATTCAGTTGTTCGGCGATATCAACTCTGTTCAGCATCGATCCATCACCTGTCTTACGCATCGGTTGCTCAGTTCCGCTCGGTATGGCGATCCTCAGCAATATGAGATCGGAACGGCGCGTTGCGCCCCTTCTACCCGGCAGTATGTTTCTTCAGGACGCCAAAGAAGATCGCGCCGTGAACCATCCTTGGCCCCGCGAAGGGCGAAGGGTTGGAAGCCGTGCAGCCATGGCCATACCGCGGACGGGACGCTGACAAGACTGGTCAGTTTGCCTGCAGCCGTTTCGGGAAGGTCAAAAGCGAAGCCAGCCGGGAAACGTCCTTTACCTCGTCGATCCCGATGACCGACGACTCGATCTCCTTGATCTCGCGATCGGAGAAAATACCGGCAAATTCCATACACTTTCCGTACTTGGCCAGCACATCGCTGACACCAAACCGACTGTTGTCCGGTTCACCAGGCGAGTCATGGCAGAGTTTCGAATACACCGTGCCGTCTTTCATAGTAACGGTGATCGGGCTGTCGAACGCCTCGACACCGCCCTTGGGCCAGTCCTGATGGACTGTCACACTGACCTTTTTGCGCGCCTCGCGCCACTTGGGATCAACTGCCTTCTCATCGGAGAAGCTGCTGAGAAACACCGTCTCGTCAAAGAAGCAGGCGACCGTGCAATGAGGCAGGCTGAAGCGGGCTTCCTCGGCGCTTGTAGGTTGGTCGTATTTCAGGATTTGCGAGTGCGTGACATTGATGCCGTGATCGATACTCGACACGTCGTCCCAACGGATATTGTGTTCGCGGATCAGTCCCAGAAGGCCATCCATGTTTCTATGCTTGAAAAAGCAGCAGGGGTACTTCTTGATGCCGACCGCGTAGATACGGTAGCCGTCGCCAAGTGCGAGGTCAAAAGCCGGTGTGTCGGCCCACAGGTAGCCAAAGCCGTGTGACCCCTCCAGAATATCTGGCTGCCCTGTATAGCCCATCGAGGCAAGCTCTGCCGCACAGATGCCATTTCGGCCAGAAAATCCGGCCTCTACGATGTGGGCACCACTGCCGGTCTGCTTGAGGATGCCCGCCGACTGCGATGCAGCGAGGCTGATCGCCGCAACGGTCTGGTCAACATTGAGACCCATCAGCTTAGATGCAGCGGCGGCGTTTCCGATTGTCCCAAGCGCTGCCCAGCTTGCCCAACCCTTCTTCATGCCCTTGTCAAATGCCAGACCAAGGCGTGCGGCAACCTCGTACCCCAGGATCAGTGCTTCGAGCAGTCGCGCCCCTGATAAGTTAAGCTTTTCCGACAGCGCAAAGACAGGCGGCCAATGCCCACAAGAATACATAGTCTCAGGAAAGCTGTCGTCTTCGAGTTCAGTTGCGTGAGCAGCATTGGCATTGGCGATAGTTGCGTATTCAACCGGAGCCCGAATGCCGGTGCCGAAAATGCCCGCGTCGGCAACGCCGCCTTTTGCCTGAACGTAGCGGATCACAATTTGACCCATCTTCATTCGAGTTCCTGCAACGTTCATGCCGACATGGCTTAGGCCCAGTATCTTGGCGTAGTCGACAACTTCGGCTGGGATGTCCTTCAAACCGGTGGCCACCACGAATTCTGCAAGCTCCCGCGTCGTGCGTGCGCCCATTGCCGTTCTCCTGATTCCCCGAACGTTTGCCAATGCTCAGATCGGAAGTTTCGAAATTCGGGACAAGTAACCAATTTTTAAAACTTAAACACAGACTTGAAACAGTGTCAATCGCGTTGACGTGGCGGTGGATGGGGCACCATTTGCTAAAAGGCATGGGGCCAGTTGGCTGTTGGTGTGAGCTGGAATCTCTGCGAGCCCGCCTGCGGGGACGCCGCCGCCGACCGCGATCATGATCGGCGCCTCTTGGCTTCAACGCCTCGACGTTTGTGAAGATCCGACACCGGGATTGGGCAGATCAGCCGTCTTCGATCTGCAGCGGGCGGCCAAATGCCCTACTCGCCGCCTCTTCCTGACGATCAATCGCCAAACACAAATGCCGCCCTCATAACAGCTGCCAAAGGTTGGCGACTATGTTGACGAACGACACCTTTTGATCACACCTAGTCGTCGCGTCGATGTCGCTGCGCTCGCCAGCTCTATGTGACCCCTAGTCCAAATATCCCTCAGATAGCGAGTTCGCCTCCGTCGATGCGGAATGTCGTCCCCGTCACGAAGGATGCCTCGCTGGAGGCGAGATAGGTGAACAAACCTGCGACTTCGGCCGGAATTCCCATCCGTCGCAGCGGCACCGCATTCTTGAGGAAGTCGGCGCGGACGTCGCTGGCCTTGCGACCCAGTCGTGCACTCATGACCTCAAGGTCGGAGGCGTTCATTTCGGTGTCTATCTGACCCGGAGCCACCGCGTTCGCCGTTATCCCGTACTCACCCAGCTCTACGCTGAGCGCGCGCATCAGAGCCATGACAGCGCCCTTGCTCGCGGCATACGCCGTCGATGGGGCGTGAGCCTCACCGCGCAAGCCGGCGATGGACGCGGTGGCCAAAAGACGCCCGCCCTTGCCAAATTCCACCATTGCCCGGGCGGCAGCTTGCAACGTCATCATGACGCCAATCAGATTGACATCAATGACGCGCATCCAAGAGGCGCGGCTGCCCGCCACGAATTCCTCGATCTGACCGACACCGGCGTTCGCCACACAGATGTCCATCCCTCCGAACTGCTTCGCCAGCTCGACGGCGCGCGCCAAGTCTTCATCTTTGGTAACGTCGCCCTGGATCCACCTCAGTTGCGGGTCCTGCAATGATTGGTCGATTACGCGATCGAGCGCCACTACCTTGGCGCCCTCGCGTAGAAATCGCTCAACCGTCGCATAACCAATACCGTTGCCTGCTCCGGTCACCAGAGCGACCTTATCGTGGAGAATTCCCATTTAGTCCTCTTGGTATGCGCCAAATATCATGTTTGGCTGGATCATTGCTTGGTGATTGACACTTCGCTGGGCTCACTTCCAGGCATCAGCTCCTGGTCGTTGTCCACCACGAACAGAACATCCTCGGGGCGCCAGGTCATGAAGATCCGGGCCCCGACGGGCGGCGGCACAAACGCATGAGCTCCGATGGAAACCTGGATGTTCAACCCTTGTTGAGTTAGAGCATGAATGTCGTATTCCGAGCCTGTGAACACACAGCGCTGTATGACGCCCGCCAGTTGATTTGCAGCAGGCGAGTTCTCTTCCGTCGAAATCGTCACGCGTCCACGCGGAAGGACTGCCGCCATGCGGGGACAGCCCGTCAGCCATGACGGGGCGTGTCCTTCAAGGGTAAGATCGGGGGCTTCCAGGCGCATCTGGTTACCCGAGCGCCGGACTTGGCCTCCCACAACGGTACCGACATTGATGAACCTCGCAACATGCGTCGTGCGGGGACTCCGGTAGAGGTCTTCGGGGGTGTCGATCTGCACGATCCGCCCACGATCCATGATCGCGATGCGGTCAGCGATTGCGCAAGCCTCCTCCTGATCGTGCGTGACATGAATGAATGTCGTTGCGGTTTCCTGCTTGAGGGCAACCAGTTCATCCTGCATCTGCCGACGCAACTTCAGATCCAGAGCGCCAAGCGGCTCGTCGAGCAACAGGACCGATGGACGGGTTGCCAGGGCGCGCGCAAGCGCCGCGCGTTGTTGCTGGCCGCCAGACAGCTCAGCAATTTTGCGTCTTTCCATGCCGTGAAGGCCAACGAGATCCAGCACCTCGCTCACACGTTGCTCGCGCTGCTTTCGGCTTTGGCCTGCCATCTTGAGGCCGAACTCGACATTGGTGCCTAAGCGCATGTGCGGAAAGAGTGCGTAACTCTGAAAGACTGTATTGGTCGGGCGCTGATAAGGCGCCCTTCTTGTGACGTCCTGACCGTCGATGGTGATCGAGCCGCTGTCCGGCTCGACAAAACCACCAATGATACGCAGGATGGTCGTCTTGCCGCAGCCGCTCGGGCCGAGGAGTGCGAAGAGCTCGCCTCGCTCGACCTCGAATGAAACGCCCGTCCCGTCGTCACCCAACGCAGGGCCTTGCTGCCCTGGATATCGCTTGGCCAGATCGGAGCATCGCAAGGCGGAAGACATTGTGCGGGTTCCTCTTTGCTTGAAGGAGTTCGCGTGGCACCTCACGCTAGGTGGCATGCTCGAGGGAGAATGGGCCTGCGGCACTGCCGCTACCCTTGCGTTTGCCGATATTCGACATGACCGCGCCGAGCACGAGCAGGATGAAGGAGGCCGTCAACAGCATCACGGCAACAGCCACGATTGCAGGAGTCACGCTGAAGCGAAGCTGTCCGAAGATGTACAAAGGCAACGTGCTGTCAGATCCGGTCACGAGAGCCGTCAGTATGAATTCGTCTATCGACAGCGCAAACGTAATGAGGGCGGCCGCCACAATCCCCGGGAGGGCCTGCGGTACAGACACCAGCAGGAACGCATTTGCCGGCGTCGCTCCCAGATCCATCGCGGCGAGTTCGAAGTTCGGATCCAAGCCTTCTAGCCGGATAAGGACGAGGAGCGTGACGATTGGCAGGCTGAGCACTGTGTGGCCGGCGATGATGGTCCACAGCCCGCGTTCTACCCCCAGGGCATTCAGCCCTATGATGATCGCCAGGCCGAGCAACATCGGTGGCAGAAATATCGGGATCGATACAATGGCCATGCTGAACTGACGCCAACGTCCCGGGCTGCGAGCAAGCTGGACAGCTGCGATCGTCCCGAGCACGAGGCTGATCCCGACCGCGGTGACAGCGACGATCAGGCTGTTCTTCATGCTCTCGATCATCAAGGGATCTTGAAACACAGCGGCAAACCATTGGGTGGTGAACCCAACGAAGGGGAAACCGATGCTTGGGTTCGCATTGAATGCAAAAATGAAAAGCAACGCGATCGGCGCATAGAGGAAGCCAAGAAACAGCAGCGAATAGGCCCGCAACCATGGCGCCCGTGTCGGCGTGAACGCACGCGAGAACGCCCCAACTTGCGCTGCCCCTCCGGTCGCCCAACGGAGCACCAAAAGCAGGCCGAACACGACGATCATCAGGATCAGGGCAAGAGCTGATCCAAAGCCCCATTGCACGGATGAGCCAAATTGCAGCTGGATGATGTTGGAGTAGAGGTAACCGTCGGTGCCGCCGATCAATTGCGGAGTGACATAGTCACCAAGAATTATGATCGCGCCAAACACAAAACCGCCCAGAATTCCGGTCCGGGCGATCGGCAACGTTACGTGCAAGAGTCCTTGCCAGGGTCTGGCACCAAGATCTGCAGCGGCCTCGAGAACAGTCGGATTGAACCGTTCGAGGGCGATGAAGGTGGTGAGAAACGCAAGTGGGAAGAGAAGATAGACAAAGGTAATTATGATCCCTGACTTGTTGAGTCCCAAGATCCACAGCGGCTGATCAATCAGCCCGATCTGCATAAGCCCTTGATTGATCAGACCGGTATCGCCCAGGAGGTTCATCCAGGCAAACACTCTGATCAGGTAGCTCGTGAAGAACTGCAAAACCGCAAACAGGACCCATAGCAGTCGCCGGTTCGGCGGCACCTTCGTTGCCACAAAATAGGCGAATGGGAATGTGACACAGACTGTTATCGCTGATGCGAGCCCCGCGAACAGCAAACTAAGCAGCAGCACGCGCCAATAGACCGCCTTTCCGAAAAATCGCGTGTAATTGCTCAACGTCCATTCCGGAACAATTTGCTGGTCAACTGTCGGCCACAGGGAATAAACCGCAAGGACCGCCATCGGTACAAAGACACCGACCACGACCACGGCGACCGCTGGAAGGCTCAGCAGCGGACTTTCCAGTCCGCGCTGCAGCCATCTGCGTCGGCGAGGCGCCTCTCGGACCTTTGCCGCTGGCATAGCGGCAATATCCACCGAGATGTCGTTGGGCATTGCAGACACCCTCAGCCCCCGACAACCTCGACGTAGGCCTGCGTCCATTCGGATGGATTGGCCGGCGGTCCCTGAAACAGCAATTTCTGGACAGCATCTGGTTTGTTTGCGCCACGGTCGAGCAGTTGCTGCGCGCCATCACCACCCTGGGCCAGCGTCCGCTCGGTGGCGGTCTTGCTGCACTGGGGGAATCCGTAGGTGGTGTAGAGGTATGTCTGAATTTCGGGACTGTTCCACACCTCGATGAATTTCAGCGCGCCCTTTCGGTTCTTGGCTCCGTTGACGACCATGGGGCCGTCGATCCAACCGAGGCTGCCTTCGTCTGGAATGACAGCCTTCACCACTTCCTTGCCTGCGGCGCGGTTGAGACGTGCCGCCAACGCGAGGCTGGAGGTCTCACCAATCCATGCCTTGCCGGTGCGCAAGGCATCCATCAGTATTTCATCACTGGGAGCAATCTGGAATGGCTTCAGCTTCGCCAAATGCTGCGCGGCCGCCTGGAGTTTGTCTCCCGTCATTGAGTAGATTTGGTCTCGCGGCACGCCCAGGCTGAGCCCGCTGATGGCCAGAAAATCCTCCGGCCCGTCTCTCATGATCACCTTGCCCTGGGGAAGCTTGGGGTCCCAAAGCGCGTTCCAGGAATATGGCTCCGCCGGTTTGAATTGTTCGATGTTCCAGATGAGACCTTCTGTGTCCCACATGTTCGGGAACAGCATCAGCTTATTGGGCTCAACAACGTAGGGGAACGACGTGTCTTCCCGGAAAACCGGCCACAGCTGGTCCCAACCTGGAATTTCCTTGATGTCCAGGGCCTCGATGAGCCCCGCCTTGTGGTAAGTCGGCGCGAACCCGCAATTGGCGAAGACAATATCGTAGGATCCTGCCCCGCCTGCCTTGACCTTGGTGAACATGTCCTGATCAGTCGCGGCGGGCACCCCGCGCACGTTGACCCCCGCCTTCTTCATGATGGCGACAATCTCCGGCGTGATATAGCTCGTCCAGCCGAGAACGACCACGTCCTCTTCGGCGGCGCGGACGGGGCCAGTCCCAAGAGCACCCACGCCGAGCGCGATACTGGCTGTGCCGGCCAGAAAGCCACGACGTGTCAATTCCGGCTGCGTGAAATTGATGGATCCGTTGCAGGATTGCGGTTTCATGGCTTCCCCTTGGACGTTGTTGCTTATTGTTCGATTTGACGTCCCCGCCGCGCCGGCGCCTTGGTGGAACGTTCCACGACTATCCCGCTCCCTTAGGTAAGGTGTCAAGGGCTACTCGTGAAAATATTATCTAACGTTTGGTAGGTACGGGCGTAGTGGAGAGGCGCACCACGAGGCGAGGCGGTAGGGCAACGCTGGTCAACGGCTTTCCATCGGCGTCGCCAGAAGGCCCGTCGATGGCGGTGTCGACCGCCATCCTGGCCAGATCCTTCATCGGTTGCGCGATCGTCGTCAGCGCAATGCGGCTGTGGCTGGCAATGGCTATATCATCGAAACCGACAAGCGACAGGCTTTCCGGAATCCCAATCCCAAGCGCGTCGGCAGCAGAGATGATCTCAAGCGCCACGCGGTCAAGGGCCGCAACCAGTGCAGTCGGACGATTTTTTCTCATCAGGAACTGCTTGAGAATTGGCTGGTAGTCGGGGCGCGGTTCGTTCTTGGGATTGCCTACCTCGCGCAAAAGGTGGGACGTCTCTATGCGAAGGCCCGCGACCTGCATGCCATGCTTGTAGCCTTTAAACCGCGCCGCTTCTACGTTGGGGTCGTTTCCCAACATGGCGCTGACGAAGCCGATCTTCTCGTGCCCCAGCGCCGCCAGATGCTCAACCGCGAGGCTGGTCCCGGCACTATCGTCAACAGCGATAGACAGCTCCTGATCCATCCGGATGCCGACAAATACTTTGCGGATTTCGGGGCCGATGAGCGCAAGGGCCTTTTTGCCTGGTGATGACAAAAACATCATCGCTGCTACCCGATGCTCGATAAGGCTTTTCACCCGGCTGCTCTGGTGCTCCAGCAGGCTGCCCGTGACCACGAGCAGAATGCTGTGCATCCGTTTTGCGGCACACGCTTCGATATATGTGGCGAGTTCGGCGTGAAAAGGGTTGGTTAGGTCGTCCACCACCACGCCAAGCACCTTGGATCTCTGGCGCATATACCTGGCGCCGGCGTTTGGCCGATAGCCGAGCTCGTCAATCGCCTTCAGGACGCGCGCGCGTATGCCGGCATCGACGGTCTCCTTGCCCTGCAGGACGTTTGACACCGAGGACTTTGAGACCCCAGCGTAGGAAGCGACATCGATGATGGTCGGTGGCCTGCGCATTTTTTCGAACCAGCCTTCCTCAGTAATTCGTTCCATCCAGAACCGGTACGCGCTGGATCGCGACGTCACGATATCGGCAATCTTGATGATGTCGGCAAGCGGCGATTTCACACCAGACAGACGGGTAGGGTTGAGGATTCTCAATCCTTTCAGCCTTTGCGCCAAAACCACTCAGCGTCCTGGGCGTCCGCAAAACGCTTTAGCCGTTCTGATAAATTTGTCTGATCTGGCGACATCACCGATGAGAATTTGACACAGCTGGTCTGCGGCCTGACGTTGCGGCACCAAGGTGAGAGTGCGGATCCAACCTATCGGGGCCTTTATGGCGCAAGGAATCCGGTAGGCACCGGTCGTGGGGCGCGGCTGTGCCGGCAAGTGCGACTCTGCAGCGAGGTCGCGGCCGGCAGGAGGTTTGGCCGCGACGCGCATGCTTGTTCTCCGACCCCATTGCTTCACGGCCAGCCTCGCCGTCGCGAACAGATGCCTTGTTACGATCGCAGTTTCTAGAGCCCTGCCACGTGCAGTTCGGCGCTTGACAAGAACTTAACATTCTATCTTATTAATGAGCGTTAATTAAGGGAGAACAACATGGCTGCGCATATCCAAAGAAAACAAGGAACCTCGTTCGGTCGTGCCCTCATCCATCGGGCCGCGCTGGCGACAGCAATGCTATCGGCAACATCTGCAATGTCATGGGCCGACCCGGTAACGATCGGCTTCGCCACCGCGCAGTCAGGATGGATGCTTGCCTATGACGGCGATGGTAGGAACATGGCCCAGTTGTGGATAGAGGATCGCAACAAGGCAGGCGGCTTGCTCGGTCAGCCGATCAAAACGATCATGGCCGACACCAAATCGGATCGCGTCGAAGGCGCGCGCGCGGGCCAGTCCGTCGTCGACCAGAGCGCCAACATCGTCATCGTGTCGTGTGACTACGACCAGGGCTCTCCCGCGGCGGGCGCTGCCCAGAGAGCCAACCTGATCTCCGTCTTCCTCTGCGCGGAGGACCCCAAGGCTGGCGTACAGGGCGTCGGGGCGAATTCATTCACCACCTCGGCGGCTGCACATGTGCAAGGCGCGGTCGCGCTGCACTGGGCGGCGGAGAATCTCGGCGTCAAGCATCCCTATGTCCTGCTCGATACAGCTGCCGAGTACAACAAGTCGCTTTGCGCCGGCTTCCGCTGGGCGGCTTCACAGACCGATGGCGTCAAGATTGTCGGCGAGGATAGTTTCAAGAACGACGACCC
Source organism: Mesorhizobium sp. Root102 (assembly GCF_001425625.1). Classification (GTDB taxonomy): domain Bacteria; phylum Pseudomonadota; class Alphaproteobacteria; order Rhizobiales; family Rhizobiaceae; genus Mesorhizobium. Next base: position 10,677 of record NZ_LMCP01000028.1, read on the forward strand.
TTCAATTCAGTCGCAGATCACCCGCATCACCGCTTCGGCCGACCAGCCTGATGCCATTATGCTGTGCAGCTTCACGCCCGGTGGCGCGAGCGCGATCCGCCAGATCCGGGCGGCCGGCATCAAGGCGCCCATCCTGTCGGGCAGCGCGATGGACGGAACCTACTGGACGGATGCCGTTCCCGGCCTGAGTGACTTCTACGTTCCGGTCGCAGCGTCGGTACATGGCGATGATCCTCGCCCGGAGGTTCAGGCCCTCAACGAGCGTTACAAGGCTCGCTACGGCACCCTTCCCGCGACGACCTATGCCTACCCTATCTATGCTTTCCTGGACCTTTGGGCAGGCGCGGTCGAAAAGGCGGGAACGGCGGACTCCGCCAAGGTCACCGACATCCTCAACACAATGCATGACGAACAGACCTTCATCGGGCCGCGCAGCTTCACGCCTGAGCTGCACATCCAGCAGAATGCCAAGATGCAGATCCTTCAGTACAAGGACGGCAAAGTCAAAGTCATAAGCAATTACGCGCTGCCCCAGCCGGTACCCGTCGACGTGCTCTTCGGCCAGAACTGACTCCCTTTCTGGTCGGCGGGCCCCGGCAGGCGGACCCCGGGGCCCGAACGTATTCCTGGATGAGCGCGAGTAGGAGACAGATGGCGTACGTAATTTCGCTTGATACCGGCGGAACATTCACCGACGTGGTGGTGGTTGGTCCCGACGGTGTGCCTGTGATCGGCAAGGCGCTGACCACCCACGACCGGATCTTTTCCGGTATGCGGGAGGCGATTGCCGCGGCCGCGGCGGAAAAATCTCTTTCGTTGGAGCAGTTGCTCGCCGAAACGGATCTGCTCGTCTATGGGACAACGCGCGCAACCAATGCAATCGTGACGAAACGCGTTGCAAAAACCGCTTTCGTCACGACCGCCGGGTTCCCGGACATTCTCGTCTTGAAGGAAGCCGGCAAATTCGATCCGCACGATTTTCGCACGCCTTATCCCGACCCTTACATTGCCCGCCGGCACACCTTCGAAGTGAGCGAGCGTATGAGTTCGGAAGCAACCGTCGCCATCCCCTTCGACGAAAGGCAGGCTCGAGCGGTAATCGGCGAGATCGTGGCACAGAAGTTCGAGGCGGTGGCTGTCTGCTTCCTATGGTCGGTTGCAAATGGTGAGCATGAACGCCGCTTCGGGCAGCTGTTGGATGAGCTTGCCCCCGGTCTGCCCTATACGCTGTCTCATGAGCTGATCCCTATCGTGCGGGAATATCGTCGCGCTTCGGCCACCGCGATCGATGCCTCGCTCAAGCCGTTGATGCAAAGCCACTTGCGGGGACTCGAATCCGATCTTCGCAATGCCGGTTACAAAGGCGAAATACTCGTCTCCACGACCTCGGGCGGGTGCACCAACATCGACGCGATGGTCGCCAAGCCCATCTACACGATCGGTTCCGGCCCAGCGATGGCGCCGATTTCGGCGAAGGCTTATGCGGCCCAGGAGCGCTTCGGTGACAATGTCATCGTCTGCGACACCGGGGGCACGACCTTTGATGTCGGCTTGGTGCGTGACGGCAGGCTGACGTTTACCCGCGAGACCTGGCTAGGCCCGCAATACACCGGCGATCTGATGGGCATTTCGGCCGTTGACATGCGATCCGTCGGCGCTGGCGGTGGTTCGATCGCCTGGATCGACGAGGGCGGACTGATGCATGTGGGACCGCAATCGGCAGGATCGGAGCCTGGCCCGGCCTGCTATGGCCGAGGCGGCCTACAGCCAACTGTTTCAGATGCAGCCGCCGTCCTTGGCTATTTCGATCCGAACTACTTTCTTGGCGGCCGCATGAAGCTTGACGTTGCCGCCGCGCGTCGCGCCATCGAGACCATCTCGTCGCGCATCGGCTTGACCGTAGAGGAATGTTCCTTCCGCATTCTGACGCTCGCCAGCGAGCTCATGATCCGCGCCATCGGCGACATCACGATCAATGAGGGCCTGGATCCGCGTGAAAGCGCTATCGTGGCTGGCGGTGGCGCTGCCGGTATGAACATCATGCTGATTGCAAAGGAGCTTGGCTGCAAGAGGGTCATCCTTCCCAAGACCGCTTCGGCGCTCTCTGCTGCCGGTATGCAGTACGCCAATATCGTCGCCGAAGAGACCGCAAGCCATGTCACGTCGACAGAAGACTTCGACCTCGCCGGTGTTGGTCGGGTTTTGGATTCCTTGACCGCCAAGTTGCACGCGTTCGCTGAAGGCCTGGCGCATGACAGGAACGATCACGCGATCGAGTATATCGCGGAAGCCCGTTACGCGGGGCAGGTATGGGAGCTCGATACGCCGATCCCATCGGGCCATCTCAAGGACCTCGCATCCGTCGCTGAACTGCAGGAGGAGTTTCATCGCACCCATGAACGTGTCTTCGCTGTCCGCGATGAGGGTAGCGCTGTCGAGTTCATCAACTGGAAGGCGCGGCTCAGCATTCCGCTGGCCGATCCTCCAGCCCCGATTGCGGATGCCGACATCGTTGATGCAGCTTCAGCCAGCAAGGATCCTGTTCCGAGGCGCGATTGCTATTTCGGTGATGTGAGGGCAGTCGCCACTCCGATCTACAAGGCACGCAGCATCGCGCCTGGCATGCGCATCACTGGCCCGGCCATCGTTGAGGAGCCGACCACAACACTGGTGGTGTACCCGGGCATGTCGGTGACGCTCAGCGCCGCTGGCAACTACCTGCTCGAGATTTGAGGGGCGGTTGAGATGGCAACCACAGACAAAACTCCTTTTGATCCATTCCTCACAGCAATCATCGCAAACCGGATGGACGCTATCATCCGCGAGATGACCAACACCATGCTGCGGGCGGCGCGTTCGGCCGTCATCAACAGCGCTCGCGACTTCAGCTGCTCCATCGTTACTGCTGACAACCAGTTACTGGCTTCGGCCGAGGGCCTGCCAATCCACATCTTTGGCAGCGACCTTTTGACGTCGGCGATGCAGAAATTCCATCCTGGCGATATCCAGGAAGGCGACTGCTATCTGCACAATGATCCCTATACCGGAAACAGCCACGCTGCGGATCACGCCTTTCTTGTGCCGGTGTTCGTTGAAGGCGAACACATGTTCACGGCGGTAGCCAAGGCCCACCAGGCGGATATCGGCAATGCCTTGCCGACGACATACATGGCTGGCGCCCAGGACCAATATGCCGAGGGCGCGTTGATTTTTCCCGCGGTCCGGATCCAGCGCGACTACAAAACCAATGACGATATCGTACGCATGTGCCGGGCCCGCATCAGGGTTCCCAACCAGTGGCATGGCGACTTCATCGCAGGCATCGGCTCTGCCCGTATCGCCGAACGTCGACTGAAGGAACTCTGCGCAAAATATGGCAAGGAGACAATCCGCGCCTTCATCGCCAACTGGCTCGACTATTCCGAGGAGTTGATGGTGAAGGCGCTACAGTCGATGCCCGCGACGCGGCTTTCCAACTCAGGAAGGCTCGACCCGCTGCCGGGTCTGTTGCCTGACGGAGTGCCACTCAAGGTCTCGCTCGAGATTGATCCAACCAAAGCGATGGTCGATATCGATCTCCGAGACAACATCGATTCCGTTCCTGTGGGCCTGAACCTGAGCCTTGCCAGCGCGTCTGCAGCCGCGGTGGCGGGAGTGTTCAACTCACTCAGCTTTTCGGTGCCTCGCAATGCCGGATCATTCCGCCGCATCAGTTTGCAATTTCGCGACGGATCAGTGATCGGCAAGCCGAAGTTCCCGCACAGTTGCTCGGTATCGACCACCAATCTGGCTGACAGGCTCATCAACACCGTACAAGCCGCCTTTGCCGAGGTCAGTCCCAAATGGGGGTTGGCCGAAGGCGGACTGGGTGTCGGGCTCGGTTACGCGGTGGTCTCCGGAAACGACTATCGCTTCGGTGGCGAGCCCTATGTCAACCAGTTGGTTCTGGGTTCCGCAGGGGGACCCGGCAGCCCGGTCGCGGATGGCTGGCCGACCTATGGTATCCCTGTGGTGGCAGGGTTGATGTATCGCGATTCCATCGAGATCGACGAACTCAAGCACCCGCTTCAGGTCGTATGCATTCGGCTGCTGACCGGGACGGCCGGTGCTGGCCAGTTCCGTGGCGGAGCGGCGCTGGAGATGGCGGTGACGCCGAAGGAACTGCCGATACAGTTCATCTGGGCCTGCGACGGCGGAGAGACGCCGCCAAAAGGGGTCCGCGGCGGTCGGGACGGCACACATGCGGCGCACTGGATCGTTCGACCGGATGGGACTGAGGAGCTGCTCCCAAGCCTTGTCATCATCAGTCTGCAAAAGGGCGAAACACTGAAGGGCTGCCATACATCCGGCGGAGGCTACGGCAGGCCCCATGATCGCGACCCGGCACTCGTGCTCAAGGACGTAGTTGAACGTTACGAGACCCTTGAACGTGCGAAAGCCATCTACGGAGTGGTCTTAAGCGGATCGATGTCGGACGAAACTCTCAGCGTCGATGTCGAGGCGACCGCTGCGCTTAGGAGGGCTTCTTGAGTGCATCTGGCGCGTTCTCGCAACAGTCTCTTCCATCCGGAGAGCGATGTGAACATTAGTGACGGGATCAGCCTTGCGACCGAAAGTGTGTCGGTGAGTTTCGAGGGTCTTCGAGCCCTTTCAGATGTAACGCTGTCGATCGCCAAAGGGGAAATCATCGGCCTTATCGGCCCCAATGGCGCTGGCAAGACGACACTGGTGAATTGCCTCACCGGCTTCCAGAAACCCTCGTCGGGGCGGGTTACGTTCGGCGCTCGCGACACCACCAAGTGGAAGACAGCGAGATTTCGCCAAGCAGGTATCGCGCGAACCTTCCAGGGCGGACGGCTTTTCCGTGACATGACGGTGCAACAGAACGTCGAGGTTACTGCCGTCGCTCTGGGCCTGTCACGCCGCGCCGCAGCCCACGAGGCAGCATTGCTTTTGGACTGGATGGGCATCGGACACTTGCGCGGGCAGCTTGCGAGCACCCTGCCCTACACCGACGAGCGCAGGGTCGCTATTGCCCGCGGACTCATTCGGTCGCCTGATTTCCTGCTGCTGGACGAACCGGCTGCGGGCATGTCGGATCACGAGTGTGAGGAACTCATGTCGCTGGTCCGCTCGATTCCCAGGGATCATGGTTGCGGTGTTCTCTTGATCGAGCACAACGTTGCCGTAGTGCTTGGCTTGTGTGCTCGTATCCACGTCCTGGATGGAGGTCGCACGCTTGCCGAAGGCACGCCTGCCGACGTTCGAGCCAACAAGTCCGTGATCAGCGCCTATCTCGGCGCGGAGGCGGAATGATGAGTGAGGACCACATCCTTCGTGTCACGGATCTGCGCATTGCATACGGCCGTGTTCAGGTCCTGCATGGCGTATCGTTTGATGTACCTGCCGGCGCACTCGTGGCAATCGTGGGGCCAAACGGTGCGGGTAAATCCTCGACGCTTTCGGCGATCGCGGGAGGCGTGGCCGCCGCCGGCGACGTCCGTTTCGACGGTCGACCAATCCTGGGTCTCAAACCCGAAGCGATCGCACGCTCGGGGCTTAGCTTTGTGCCCGAAGGCCGTCACGTCTTTGCCAGCCTGAGCGTGGAGGAAAACCTCCGGATCGGGACATTCATGCGCGGTGACCGCCCGCGAGCGGAACGGGATCTGCAACTTGTCTTGAATTACTTTCCGAAACTCAAGGAGCGCATTCGTCAGGCAGGGGGAAAACTGTCGGGCGGCGAGCAGCAAATGCTGGTGATCGGGCGCGCGCTCATGACCCAACCAAAACTCATGCTCATTGACGAACCGAGTCTCGGCCTGGCTCCTCGCATTGTCGAGGAGGTCTACGCCATTCTGCATCGATTGCGGTCGCAAGAAGGCGTCAGCATCCTTGTGAACGAGCAGAGTTCGCGTCGGGTGATGAACTTCGTCGATGAAATCATCGTTTTGCGCGATGGCCGAGTACAGCTGAAGGGCCGCCCCTCCGACCTGGCGAAGAGCCATGCCTTGCACGACGCCTATTTCGGCACGGGAACCTTTGATCGCGATTCCGGGGAGGCGGTACACTGACATACTTTGTCCAGACTTTCATCGATGCGCTCAGCCTCGGAAGCCTCTACGCGCTTGCTGCCCTGGGGATTGGCCTCCTGTTCGGCATTATGCGGCTGATCAACTTTGCCCATGGCGAGTTCGTGACAGTGTCGGCTTATGCGCTCATTGTTCCTACGGCCGACGTCACCGCCAAGTTGTTCATTGGTGGCTGGAGCTGGCCACTGTTGATCTTGGCGATCCTGGCGTTCGGCATGGCGATAGCGCTTCTTTCGAACCTGCTGGTCTTTCGACGCTTGCGAAATGCCGCGCCCCAGAACCTGATGGTCGTGTCCTTCGCGCTCGGCTACATCATCCAGAATCTGCTGATGATGGTCTATGGCGCGCGCCCCAAGGCCATTGGCCTGTGGTCGTCGCTGACGCAAGCCACCGAGCTCGGCGGCATCCGGATCCCGCTCCTTCAGCCGGTGACGATCGGCGTGACCTTGCTGCTCCTGCTTGCGATTCTTTTTTTCATGCGCAAAACGTCCTTCGGCATCCAGATGCGCGCCGCGGCTGAGGATTTCCGGATGGCCCGCTATCTGGGGGTACGCGCGGATTTCGTCATTGCCTTGTCCTTCGCACTGAGTGGCCTTCTGGCGGGCGTTGTTGCCTTGCTTTACGTCGTGCAGACGGGCCTCCTCGCGCCGACCATGGGCGTCAACATCGTGACCTTCGCCTTTATCGCGACCGTAATAGGCGGCATGGGCAGCCTGCCCGGCGCGGTGCTTGGCGGGCTGCTTGTCGGGATCGCCACCTCGCTGCTGCAGGCCTATCTGCCGGACAGCATCCGGGCGTTCCGCGACGCCTTTGTTTTTCTGTTCGTGATCTTGCTGCTGCTGGTTCGCCCTTCGGGAATTATCCGCCTGAAGCAGTTCGAAGAAAGGGTCTGAGATGCAAGCTCAAGGCCAGGTTTCGACATCGATTGTGTCCAACGGACGAGGCCCGATCTGGGGTCAAGTGCAGACGCCAATGGTGCTTGTGATCATGCTGGGGCTGATCGCATTGATCAGCAGCTACTTTGGCGGGTCGGCGCAGACCGTGACCGAGATGATGATCCGTGTGGTGCTCGTTGTCGGTCTTTATGTCTTCGTCGGCAATTCAGGCATCCTATCCTTCGGCCATATTAGTTTCATGTCGATCGGCGCCTACGCCTTCGTGTGGTTGAGCTGCTGCACGCTGCCGATGCTAAAGCCGATGAACCTGCGAGGTCTGCCGGAATTCCTGCAGCACATAGCGTTGCCCTCGCCGATCGGTCTGCTCGGGGCGGCCGTACTGGCGGGCGCCGTGGCAATTGTGGTTGGGGCCATTTTGATGAGGTTGTCAGGGACCGCGGCCTCCATCGCAACCTTTGCATTCCTGGCTGGGCAATATGCATTCTATATGAACTGGAGTGGCGTCACCGGCGGAACCGCGCTTCTGGCGAACTTGCCCGTCTTTGTCGGGCCGGCAGTTGGCACCGGTCTGGCGGCCTTGGCCATATTGATTGCGTGGCTTCACCAGGAATCTCGATTCGGATTCATGCTTCGGGCAGCACGCGATGATCAAACCGCTGCAAAGGGGTCTGGCGTCAACGTCTGGTTTGTTCGAACAGTCGCATTCAGCCTCAGCGGCCTGATCGTCGGCGTTGGCGGAGCGATGCATGCCGGCTTTCTCGGTATCGTGACGGTCGATGCCTTTTACTTGCCACTTACCTTCCTGACTTTGGCGATGCTGATCGTCGGCGGTTCCCGAAGTTTGTCAGGCGCGGTCATCGGCGTTGTTGCCCTCACCGCGGTGACCGAAATATTGAGGCAGTTCGAATCAGGAATCCCGGTCGGCAATTCAGTTTTGAGCCTTCCTGCCGGACTTCAGGAAGTGGGGCTCGGTCTGGCCATCATCCTTGTCATGATGTTTCGGCCAGCCGGAATCATGGGCGGGCACGAACTTACGTTCGGTTCAATCTGGCCCAAGCGTTGACTATCGCAACAGGACATCAGCTGTCAGCGATTTTCAGTGACTCCCTTGGCTGGTGTTGGCTCAAGCCGCAAAGAATAATTTCCGGTGATATTCCGTCCATCAGCCGCTCTCACAAGCAGGTGTGATATTCTCATGCCGCGCGTGTCAGCCGGCCTAGGGAGCGCCAAGCCTCTTCAAGCCGTTGGGGTGCCACAATCTTTGGCGCCACGGACGTGTTTGTCCTATATAGGAATGAACGTTAGTAAGGGCATAGATTCGCATGGCGCAGATTGATGGCGAAAGAGACAGTGCGATGGCCGACACCGAAGCGACCATTGAGCTGATGCCTGGCGCTGCCACGCGGGGGGTTCCGCGTTCAACCACACGAGATCGGCTTATCGAAGCGGCGGTTGAGCTGTTCGGCGCCAACGGCTTCAATGAAACATCCATGCGTGACCTCGCCACGGAAGTCGGCATCAAGGCTCCAGCGCTTTACAATCACTTTCGATCGAAGGAGGAGATCTTCATTGAGGCGATCACGGTCACTCTCGAAGACTTCCATTCGGCGGTCACGAAACGCGACAATCCAGCGCTTTCGGGGCTCGAGCGCCTCGAAAATATGGTATCGCGACATGTCATCTACCAGATTGAACACGCCAGGATCGCCAAGGCCAATGATCGACTGATCGAATCTTCGGCCATGGATCGGCTCGGTCGCGAGCAGCGTGAAGCGATAAGATCAATGCTTCGAAAATACCTCGACACCATGACCGACGTATGCACGCATGTGGTGCGCGATGCCGGTCGTGAACCCAAGGACGTGCGCCTGGTCGCCCTTGCGATCGGATCCATGTGCGACAAGGTGCTGTCCTGGTACCGCCCGAGCGGCAAATATCCGAAACAGAAGATTGCGGCTCACTTTTGCCGGCTTGCCCGAAGCATGCTCGACGCCGAATAGACCGTGATAGAGGTGTCTGCCGAGGACTTTGGAGACCATTCAGACGAGCAGGTCCCGAATCCTCAGCCTTTCACCAGCCTGTCCGTCCTTGAGCGAAGACAGCGTCAGCCCACCGCCTCCGAGACTGACGTCGCGCAAGATTGAAAAGAAATCCTTGGGCGAGACGATCTCAGGTGGGAACACGCCCCTTTGGCTGATCCGGTCCTGCATCATGAGGATGACACCAACAGCGGCGGGGATACCGGTGGAGTCGTCCATCCCGCCATCGCTGCCAGACGCAAAGCGCAGGCCGTTGCCCTTCGTGTGGACATCAATTATCAGACCGCTGCCTATGCGCGGCGCAGCCGCACGCTGGTCGCGGTAATGCAAAAACAGATCGACGGCGGCATCGGTCAACGCGCCTTTGGTCCTCCGCTCATCTGCAATGTGCGCAAGACACCATCCTGTGACCAAGGCTTCTTCAGGATTGAGACCTCCGAAGTTGGAGGCGCGTTTAACCGGAAGGTACTGGGGTACTGTTATTGGTTCAGGATGGGCAAGCCGTACGAGACGCTGGAGCCCGACGGGAGCGGGAAAATCCATCTCGCGAAATTCGAGCGCATCCCAACCCGCAACATCGTGGGTGGTGCCGTCCGGATCGACAAGATTGAAACAGTGCCAGAAATGGCGCACCGCTGCATTTGTCATATCGGCCAGATCAACCGTCCAGTAGATGTCTACGTCCTCAACCGGGCCGAGCCTGTCGACCGCCGCCCTGATGAGGATGTTCGTCGTGCCGGGAGACGAGCCCATGCCGATCAAGGCCGAAACACCGGCAGCCTCCGCCGCCCCATTCCGGGTAAGCATAGGGATCGTGACGTCAGCATCGTCCGAAATATCGAGGTAGTTGGTGCCGTTGGCGATTGCGCGGTCAAGGATGGCGGTCCCCGTCCTGTAATAGGGGCCAGCCATGTTGACCACGAGATCCGTCTGGGACAGCAGCGTGTCGAGTTGGGCGCTATCGGCCAAAGCATCCATCTGCTGCGTGGCAAAACCCATTGACTGAGCAGCAGTTTGCGCTTCTGGGCGCCAAGCGCGGTCCAGCGCCAGACAGTCCTGAGTTGCACCGCCACGGGCCAATGCTCTGAGCATGGCCTGTGCCTGCGAGCCGCCGGCGCCGATGATGACGGCCTTCCACTTCCTTGCCATCTCGTGGCCTCCTATTTCGATTGTGTTTGGGATTCCAGATAACCAGCTCGGATGGCTCGCCGGTCGAGCTTTCCCGACGCGGTTCGCGCCAGGTCGGTGCTTGCGATGATGCCCTCGGGCACTGCATAGCTTGGCAATCGACGGCGCAGAAATTCACGCACGGCCTCCACGTCCACAACCATATTCGGGCGTGGCTCCACAGCAGCGTAGACGCTGTTTTGAAGGACCGGATGCGGCACTGCAAAGACCACGGCCTGCGCGATAGAGGGGACCTCGGCCATCACGGCTTCGATAAAAGACGGCAGGATTTTCTCCCCACCTCGATTGATGACGTCGTCCCGCCGTCCGACATGGTAGAGGAGACCTCTTTCCCGCCGCTCCGCAAGGTCGCCAGTGCGCAGCCAGCGCCCGTTGAGTTTCTCGGCGGTGGCGTCCGGGCGCCGCCAGTATTCGCCCATACGGGTATCGCCTGCCACCCATATCTCTCCGACGGTACCGTCGGCCACATCCTGTCCGTCTTCACCGACAAGCCGCAACTCGACCCCTTCCGCAGCGTAGCCGATCGAGGCGCCGTGGGTCAGGATCAGCCCGGCTGGGAGTACCGTGCAGCAGGAGGTGAACTCGGTGAGACCATAGCCATGCCACAGCCGCAGACTCGGCCAACGCTCGTGCATTTCAAGTGACCACGGCGCAGGCATCGGAGAACCGCCGAAAAAGACGTCCGTGGCCGGACCATAGACGGCATCGGCTCCGTCGTCCGTCATCATCATGCGCAAAACACTTGGTACAGCGGTTACGAAAGTCGTTGGCCTGCGGCGGCACGCGGCGACCGCCTCTTGCGTGCGGTATCTTAGCAGTAGGTCCGCCCGCCCGCCGCATAGCAACATCGTGCCGAGCTGATCGACGAACCCCGTATTGTGAAAAAGCGGGGCCACTATGAGCGTCGAAGTACTTTCGTCTGCCTGAATGAGATCCACGTAAACTTGCGACGCCTTGCAAAGCGCATCATGACCGATGACGGCGCCCTTTGGCGTGCCCGTGGTTCCCGACGTGAAACTGATCACTGCGTTCTCGGTCGCAAGCGGCATGTCGGGAAGGGCGACGTTGGTTGAATCAACCGATCCGAATGGGGTTGCGGCAGTGCCGTTGATAGAGAGGATACGGAGGCCGGTGCAATCCTCGAACAGTCGCACATGGACATCATCGGCCAACGCAAATCGCGCTTCCAGCAGGGCGACGAGGTCGCTAACCTGTGCGGGCGCCAGCCGGTTGTTCATCGGAACGGCCATCGCTCCGATGCGAAGGATCGCGAGGTAGGCAACCACCCATTGCCATGTATTGTCGCCAACGACGACGACACGCTCCTGGCGCCTCACCCCAAGTGTCACCAAACGCGATGCCGCTGCCTCTACCTCAGCCTGCAGACGCGCGTAAGACAGCTCCTCGTCTGCGTCGGTGAGAGCAATTGCGTTGGGGCGCAGTTTGGCTTGATCCACCAAAGCGTCGACGATGTTTGTATAAGTGCGCTCGCTCACGACGTCGTTCCGGATCAAAGAGAAAAGAGAGGTATTTGGTACGTTTAGTTCTGACCGATCAGATGACCGGCGCTGCTGCCCCCATCGATCAGATACACGCAGCCATTGGTGTAAGCGGCCTCGCTCGAGCACAGATGAGCGACAACTGCCGCGATTTCAGCTGGCGCGGCGAACAGGCCCATCGGGACGGCCTTGTCAAAAGCCTCGCGAGTTCCAAGGGGAGCCTTTGCAAAGATTCTTGCGGCCATTGGCGCGTGTCAACGAAACCAGCCAGGGTGAGTGAGACAGCACGCCCGATTTCCGAGCCTGCCCCACTGACCAACGCAACCTCCGGGTTATTCATAGGTCCGAGCCCGGTCATTCTTTGGGGAGTGTTTCGGCGATATAGAGGTTCGCCAGGGTGCCACAATCCACTGGTACATCTATGCCTGTAATCCCGCTCGCCTCTGCACTGCCCAGAAATGCGACCGTGCGGGCGATCTCATCGACTTCGACCAGACGACCCATGGGAACGCGCGAAAAGCTCTCGGTCATATGCTGACGGGCAGCTTCGCTCACGTGATCCGAGATCATGGCTGTCAGCGTCCAGCCAGGGCTTACCGAATTGACGCGAATGCCGTACGGCGCCAGTTCCACGGCGGCCGTCTTTGTCAGGTTGACAACGCCTGCCTTCGCCGCACCGTACGCAGATTGTCGGCCGTCGGTTCCCGCCGCGTCTATGGAAGCAACGTTGACGATGGCCCCACCGCCGGAGGCCCGCATACGTCGCGCGCCCCTCTGCAGGGTGAGGAAGACACCCGTCAAATTGACGTCGACCACCGAACGCCAACGGGCAAGATCCATCTTTAGGAGGGTCTTGTAGTCCGCCAAACCCGCGTTGTTGACCAGCAAGGAGAGCGGGCGAGCCGGGTCCTCGAACCGCGACATGAGGCGTTCAACGTCGTCTTCATTGGTGACGTCGGCGGCCACCGCCTCAACGGATCCCAATGGCTCAAGTTTGGAGGAGGCCGCTTCAAGGTCAGTCTCGTTGCGCCCTGCTATCGTGACAGCATAGCCCCGCTTGAGAAGACAAGCCGCGATACCAAAGCCGATCCCTTTCGATCCTCCGGTTACAACGGCATTCAATTGCATTTCGATCTCTCCCCGCCTTAGCTTGAAGACGGGGCCCATCGGACCCGCCTCGCCCGGCTCCCTCTCAAGGGGCCAGCGTCATCAGGCGACGGTACTCGTCAGCCTCCATAAGGTCACGGCCCAGTCCTGCCGCGATGCCGCTGATCTGACGGAACACCTCTACGTTGCTCTGGATCTTGTCGTCGCGATGCGGCCACTTCCACACGGTGTCCTCCATGCCGACACGCACGTGCACGCCCATGAGGATTGCGAGCGTTGCGAGGTAGCTGCTCGAACGGCCACCGGTACAGGCGATGATAACCGATTCAGGATCGATATGGCGAATGAGACGGACCAACCGCATGAAGCCGTCGATCATGGTCTCAGGGCTGTAGGTAGGGCTGCAGCCAGGCAGTCCAGGCAAGACAAGCCAGTTCAGCTTCCCCTGAATGAGGCCGCTATCGATCAGGTAGCGGCGAGCGTTGTCGATGTCGGCGTCAGAGTAGACAGCGATCTGAGGGGTCAGGCCGGCATCGAGCGCACGTCGTGTCTTCTCGATCATTGCCGCCGGCGATTTCACAAAACGATTGTCCCCGAGGATGATCGAGGTGGCGTTGACCGGCACGCCCTCCATCAGGCCCAGCGACATCATCTCGCCCATCATACGCTCTTCCTCGTCGTTGACCGCAACAAGGCAGGCATCGAGTGCGATATGATTGTTCTGGCGCCGCAGGTGGGTCAGCGTCTCCTTGAAGAGGCCGGTATCCAGGACATTGTAGCCACGTTCATCGCGGGCATGGATGTGGATAATCTGAGCACCAGCGTCGATGCACTCCTGCGCCGAGCGAATGATTTCCTCCGGCGAGGTCGGCTGATTGGGGTTCTCGTCTTTGCGGAAAAACGCCCCGTTGATTGCCACCGACAGGATCAATTTCTGTGGCTCGTCCCAACGAGGCATGGGCTCGGCATCCGAAAAGGCGGTCCTGCTGATCGGCATGATATCGGGCGCCCCGTAGACCTGCCAGTTCGCCTGTACCCCTTCGCGCGCCACCCACTGGTCCACCCGTTCCCAGTTCACGGTATTCGGCTTCCGAACCATTTGAAAGAGCGTCCCTCTTCTCAAAAAGATATGAACGATCGTTAATACCAGCAGCTTTGACTGTCAAGCGCGACACTCCGGTTGAAACCGCGCCATCCCTTAACGCACCCATAGGTTAATTGGCCCAGATCGCTGTCATGGCCCTCTCAGACTTGACGCATGAGTGGACGGAATCTATTAATTAACGTTCGTTATATGGAGGTGTCGTGAGCAAGGCCATTTTGCTTGTTGGAGCGGGGCACATGGGGCGTAGTGCGCTGGGCATGCTCGCGAGACTACGCCCTGATTGCCGCTTCAAGATTGTCGACCGGTCGCCAGAAAATCTGGCACTTGGGATCGCCGTCGACCCAAAGCGTGTCGAAGGGGAACTTCGCGACGTCTTGAAGGACGGCATCGATACGAGGGGGGCCGACCTCGTCATGAACTTCGCGGGCCCCTTCTTTTTGGGCTCCGATGCTGTCGCGCGCGCAGCTATCGCAACTGGGGCTGCCTACGTCGACGTTTGCGACGACGCTGAGGGGACCCAGACAATTCTGGACCTTCACGAAACCGCCTTGGCGCAGGCAGTTCCCGTGATTACCGGCGGCGGCAATTCACCGGGCATCTCGAACTGGCTGGCTTGCGACATCCTGGCGTCGAATCCTGGAGTGGACGGAATCAAGATCGTCTGGATCACGCGAGAGCGCGACCCCGGCGGCCTCGCCGTGCTTCGTCATATGCTTCATATGACCGTGGCTCCTTGCCCGATCTGGCGCAATGGCAAGATGGAATACTCGAAGGGATTCCATCCGGAGACAGCCATGTCGTTTGAGGTTCCCTCACCCTTCGACCGGATCGAGGCTTACGATACCGCTCATCCGGAACCGCTGACCCTCGCACGCTACAGACCAGATCTGAAATTGATCCAGTGCAAGGGATCATTATTCCCCAACTGGGCCAACCAGGCCTTTTCGACACTCGGCCGCATCGGCTTTGCCCGTGATGAGCTTACAGTCAAGATTGGAGATCAGACCATCCAGCCCATAGAGGTGCTTTGGAAGCTGCTTTGGGCGCGACACAATCTTGGCCCCCCGCGGGAACGCCCTGCATTTACGCAGATCAACGTCATGGGGCTAAAGGGCGACCAGCCTGTCGTGATGCACACCATTACGGATGACAGTGAGATGAGCCGCGGGACAGGCATCGGCATGGCGGCTGCCGCGCTCGCATTGCTCGAAGGAAACGTACCGCCCGGCGCCAATGGTGTCGAGGCAATTCCGTTCGAGCGAGGACTTGCCCATTTCAAGGCGTTGTCGAAGGCCGAGGGCGCCTTTGCCAATGGGATAGTTGTCACCCATTTCTGATCCGCGTTTGGGAGATTTTGCATAATGACCGATTCTTCTACGGTGATCGTGACAGGCGCTGCGGGCGACATAGGGCGTGCTTTGGCCAGACGTTTTGCCGCCGACAGCCGCCCCATTGCCCTATTCGACCGCACCGATGAGACGCTCAACACCCTGGCTGATGAGTTGAAGATACTGGGCGCACAGAAGGTGGCGATCTATGTCGCAGACCAATGTGACCGAGGTTCAGTCGATGCTGCCGTTGCGCAAGCGCGATCTGATCTCGGACCAATCGGAACCCTTGTTGCCAATGCAGGCTATGCTCGCCTTGCGAGCTTTCTTGAGATGCCCGAAAAGATCTGGGATCGACATGTCGAGGTGAATTTGAACGGGACCTTTCACACCTGTCAGGCAGTTGCCCGCTCAATGGCAGATGAGCGATTGGGCGGCAGCATCGTAGTCATCTCGTCGTGCCTGGCCCTCTATCATACGGACCAAACGGGAGCCTATAACGCGACGAAGGCCGCGCTTTTGATGCTCGTTCGCACCATGGCTGCCGAACTCGGCGTCTTTCGCATTCGTGCAAATGCCGTCCTTCCAGGGATTGTGGACACGGCCATGACCAGACAAACTTTGGCAGAACCCGGGCGGCTGGAAGCCGTTCTTGCGGACACGCCACTGGGCCGGATCGGCCGGACCGAAGACGTCGCCCAGGCTGTGCATTTTCTTGCAAGCGAAGCTGCAGCATTCATAACCGGAGCATCATTGTTGGTGGATGGTGGCGCCTCCATCTATGGCCAACCACAATGGGTAAGGCAGGATCGACGCGTCCCCTACGAGCCCAATTGGGCCTTCGAGGCCCGTACCGCGGATCGGCGATGAAAGACCCGGCGCAACGAGGCTCATCCTTTTTGTTCAGCTGTCCGCTGCAAGGCCGCGAGTACCATTCTTTCTGATCTGAGGAGATAAATCTCCAACTGCTCTATCCCTTCCGAGATCTTTTCGGCCTCCAGCAGAGAGACAAGGATCGAATTCATATCAATGTAGGGTTCGTGCAAATGAGCGCTGTTGTCGAGTTGGCCGAATACCAGGCGAAGCTCAGCCAAAACCATTTCAAAGAAAGCGTTTAATCTTGGACTGTCGCACAGTTCCACCATCGCTCGGTGAAATTCCATATTTATGGTTCCCACGCGCCGCCAATCGTTACTTTTTTGAGCCTCCTTGGCTTCAGCAACGAGAATGCCCATCCTCAGAAGTGCCGGATGGCCTCGGCTGGCCATCCGCACCGCTCCTATTTGGATCACTCGGCGCGCCCGATAGATATCAATAACCGAAGCCGCATTGGGGGCAGCGACAAAGACCCCGCGATTGGGGATGTGCGACAGAAGACCTTGGCTGGTCAGCAGCCGGAAGACCTCCCGCAACGTATTGCGGGAAATGCCAAATTGTGAAGCGACCTGTTGCTCCGAGAGCTTTTGACCAGGGGCGAGTTCGCCGTCGATCAACATGTCCCTGATCCTGGAAACCACCTTTTCGGCGAGAGGCTGATCGTCTGGACCCAAGGCTATTTTGGTGCTCATTCGGTTCCTGCTGGCCAGCTCGGCCGTGAGGCCAGGGCAAAAATCTCTCGAGATCGATATTGTTGAACAATCTTCGATATGTTATTGAACAGAATGCGGGTCATTTCAATCATATAAAGAGGCTGTCACTTGGCAAGCGTTGACCTCAACAGCGATCTTGGTGAAAGTTTCGGCCCGTGGCCGATGGGCGACGACATCTCGATGCTTGATATCGTCACCAGCGCAAACATTGCCTGCGGTTTCCATGCCGGCGATCCCGCAGGCATCCTCACTGTGTTACGCGAAGCGGCGCGCCGCAACATCTCGATTGGCGCACATGTCGGCTACCGGGATCTGGTCGGCTTTGGTCGACGAAATATGGACCCGTCTAGCGCCGAACTGGTTGGCGACACAATCTACCAGATCGGTGCACTGCAAGGGCTTGCGAAGGCTGCCGGGACAACGGTTCGATACGTAAAGCCGCATGGAGCGCTCTACAACACCATTGCAAGCGATGCGCGCCAGGCCGCCGATGTGATCGCAGGCATAAAGGCTATCGATCCGTCGCTGACCTTGATGGCACTTGCCGGTGCTCCGATAGTCGAACAGGCAACAGCGGCTGGGCTGACGGTGGTGTGCGAGGCATTTGCCGACCGCGCCTACAATGCCGACGGAAGCCTCGTTAGCCGCCGCTTGCCCGGGTCCGTGATCCACGACCCAAAAACCGTTGCTGACCGGATGCTGCGCTTGGTCACCGAGCGGCGAGTAACTGCAGTCGATGGAACCGATATCGCGCTGGAAGCCAATTCGATCTGTGTCCACGGAGATACGCCGACTGCTGTGGCGATAGCGCGCATGCTGCGGGATGAGTTCGCAGCCCGCGGCGTTCAAGTGAAGCCTTTCGCCGCAGCAGTCCGCGACTCTGTCCGTGGTTGAGCGCCTGCGTTTCCTGCCAGCCGGCAGCGAGCGTCTCCTTGTCGAGCTCGAGGATCTGGAAACGACGTTGACGCTGCTTGATTGCCTGCTGGCCTCTCGGCCGGAAGGTGTAACGGATATCGTTCCGGCGGCCCGCACGGTGCTGATCCGCTTCGACCCGTTCGTCACGACCCGCGATCGGGTCTCCGCGGCAGTCGCGCAGATCGATCTTTCAGTGCGCACCGTTCGGCAGGGCGAGACCTTCGATATACCCGTGACCTACGATGGCGAAGATCTGGCCGATGTTGCTGGCTTTCTCGGCTGGCCTGTCGAAGAGGTCATCCGTCGCCACACCGAAGCCACCTATACTGTCGCATTCACCGGCTTTGCGCCGGGCTTTGCTTATATGACCTGCAGTGATCCCGGCTTTGACGTCCCGCGCCGAAAGAGCCCGCGTGTACGCATCCCAGCCGGCTCGGTGGCACTTGCCGGCAGATTTGGCGGCATCTACCCATCCGATAGCCCGGGCGGCTGGCAGCTTCTGGGAACAACCGCGCTTCGCATGTGGGACACCGCGCGTGCGCGTCCTGCGCTGCTTGCACCTGGCGACCGAGTTCGTTTCCACCACCTGGCGAAGGACAGCACAGCGCATATCACCACGCCGCCCGCACAACATGCCAAGATTGCGCCTCGAAGCGACGGCTTGGTTGTAACCCGTGCTGACCGCCCGGCCCTCTATCAGGACCTTGGCCGTCCAGGGCGGGCCGACCAGGGTGTCTCAGAATCGGGCGCACTCGACCGCATGGCACTTCGTGAGGCCAATCTGTGTGTCGGCAATCCCCGCGATAGTGCTGCAATCGAGGTCGCCTTCGGCGGCTTTGCCGTCAAAACCGATCGCGCTGTGACGGTAGCGGTTTCGGGCGCCCCCAGCACGCTCACCATCCGAACGGCTGGCGGGCGCGAGGTTCCAGCGCCTTTGGGCCGCCCCTTCGCGCTCGATGCCGGAGATGAACTGACGCTTGGCCTGCCAAAGGCGGGGATGCGCAGCTATCTGGCGCTGCGCGGCGGCTTCGCCGTCGAACTGGTCCTCGGCTCGGCTTCGACGGACACATTGGCGAAAATTGGTCCCGCCCCGATTGTAGCCGGCGACGTGCTGGTGCCAGCAAACAGGCCGACAGTGGTGGCCGTCGATCCTGACCGAAACGGACCGAAACGCTTGCCGGGCGCCACCGATACCGTCAAGCTCGATATTGTGCTCGGCCCACGCGCCGACTGGTTCACGGCAAAAGGGATCGATACGCTGCTTGGCCAGGATTGGCAGGTCTCCGCTGAATCGAGCCGCATCGGCATGCGCCTTTCGGGAGCTGTCCCGCTCGAACGGTGCGATGCGGCAGAGCTTCCCTCCGAGGGCACCGCGATCGGCTCTATTCAGGTGCCGCACAATGGCCAGCCAGTGCTGTTTCTGGCTGACCATCCACTGACCGGTGGCTACCCGGTGATCGGTGTGGTTGCCGCACACCACCTCGATCTGGCCGGCCAGATCCCGATCGGCGCGCGGATTCGTTTCAGCCAGGTTGCCGACGTTGAATCGCACGCAAAGGACATCGAACGATGAAGAAGCTGCTCATCGCCAATCGCGGGGAAATTGCCATTCGCATTGCTCGTGCAGCGCGAGACTACGGTGTTGTTTCTGCTGCGGTCTATTCGGACGCGGACGCGAACTCCCTCCATGTCGAACTTGCCCAGGAGGCCTACGGCCTTGGCCCCGGTCGCCCGGCTGAGACATATCTGCACATCGAAAAGATCCTGGACATCGCTCGTCGCGCCGGCGCCGATGCCATCCATCCCGGCTACGGTTTCCTGTCGGAACGCGCCGAGTTCGCTAAGGCAGTGATAGACGCGGGCTTCATCTGGGTCGGCCCTGCCCCCGATGTTATCGCTGCGCTTGGCGACAAGGTTGAGGCCCGGCGTATTGCCGCCAAGGTCGGCGCGCCTCTGGTCAAGGGTTCGGACGGTCCGCTTGCCTCGGCAGCTGAAGCGGTCGCCTTCGCCAAGGAGGCCGGTCTGCCACTCGCAATCAAGGCAGCGTTTGGCGGCGGTGGACGCGGCATGAAGGTCGCGCATCGCCTGGAGGAGGTCGGCGAACTCTTCGAATCCGCCGTGCGCGAGGCAACTGAGGCCTTCGGCCGGGGCGAATGCTACGCCGAACAGTTCCTCGACCGGCCGCGTCACATCGAGGCACAGGTCATTGCCGATAGTCATGGCAACACGGTTGTCCTTGGTACGCGCGACTGCTCGCTGCAGCGGCGTAACCAGAAGCTCGTCGAAGAGGCTCCGGCTCCCTTCATAAGTGCTGAACAGCGCTCGCGTATTCACGACGCGGCCCGCGCAATCTGCGCGGAGGCCGGCTACACAAGTGCCGGCACAGTTGAATTCCTGCTCTCACAAAACGGCGTCATATCGTTCCTTGAAGTCAATACCCGCCTTCAGGTGGAGCACACCGTGACGGAGGAAACGACGGGCATAGACATCGTCGTTGAGCAGCTGCGAATCGCCGACGGCTTGCCCTTGTCAATCACGGAGACGCCTGAGCCGCGCGGCCACGCGATTGAATTTCGCATCAATGCCGAAGATCCTGGTAGAGGGTTCCTGCCGACGCCCGGTCTGATCACCCGCTTCCGGGCGCCGGCAGGGCCACATGTGCGCCTCGACGCCGGCGTTGAAACTGGGTCTGAAATCCCGAGCCTCTACGACTCGATGATGGCGAAGCTTATCGTCACAGGTGCCACCCGCGAGGAAGCGCTGAAGCATGCACGTCGAGCGCTGGCTGAATTCTGTATTGAAGGGGTCGCCTCGGTGCTGCCCTTTCATCGCGCCGTACTAGAGGAGCGTGATTTCACGGCGGAGGATGGATTCCGCGTTTTCACCAACTGGATTGAGACGCAGTTTCGCGGCGTTGAGCCAGCCGCGAGGGTTGACCCGATCGAAGGTGGCTTTTTGCGTAGCTTCGTCGAAATTGACGGCCGCCGTCACACTCTTGGTTTGCCGGCAACGCTCTTTTCTGGCTTGCGAACCTCGCCGGGCTTGCAAGCGGCGGCATCTCCCGCCGGCGACGGCGCTGTTACCGCTCCTATCCCAGGTACCTTGCAGCAATGGCTGGTCGAGGACGGCGCAGAAGTTGCCGAGGGCGACGTTGTCGCGGTCATGGAGGCTATGAAAATGGAAACGCGCATCATCTCACCAAAGACAGGTTGCATAAGTCTGAAAGTCGCGGCCGGCGCGTCCGTTGGTCTCGGTACCCAATTAGCTACGATCGATTGATCGCCCGAGGATGCCAGCTGTGGATTGGCGTCCGTGCATCCATCTTTGGATGCTGCTCCTGATCGACTGCTTGCCTGTACGAGCAATCACTTCTGGAAGCGATTTGCGCCACGGGATCCGTGAATACTTGGCTCTGGCCCACGGCCGAAGCCTTACGGCAAAGGGAACGGCTGCGGTGACGACTATCGCCGACCGCAGCCGCCGCGATCCACCCGTCTTGGGGAGGGTGAAGGTTGTTCTGCGCGCCAGCAAGAAAAATCAACCGAAGAAAGTCAGCAATTCCCCCGCAAGCGCTTCGGGTTGTTCTTCTGCAAGATAGTGGCCACAGGACGCTATGGCCGTCCCGCGCACATTGGTCGCAATCTTCTGAAGCTGTGCAACCAGATCCGGCATCGATCCCTGGTCGGCGCGCACAGCAAGGACCGGCATTTCCAGCTTGCCCTTTGCACTCAGCTCGCGGTTCTGCTCGGCGGACAATGAGACTGCACGGTAATAGGCAAGACCACCTTTGAGTCCGCTGGACAGAAAGACCCTCAAATACTCTTCGTGGTCGGCGTCGGAGAATATCTGCGGGTTGGCCGCTTTACGCTCCAGGAACCAGCGAAGGTAAATGTGCTCCCGGCCGTCGATGAGCGCTTCCGGCAAATCAGGCACATTGTGGAACGCAACATGCCAGGTGCGCCATGCAACTTCCGCTGACCACGGCAGCGCATCGGGCAGACTGATGCCAGGTATTCCGGTGTCAAGGATAGCCAGACTTTTGACACTGCCTCCGTTCAGGGCGGCATAGGGGTAAGCGACCCAGGCTCCGATGTCATGTGCGGCTAAGAAGTGCTTGTCGACCTCCAGCTTTTCGAGAAGTCCTCGAACGATCTTGGCGATGCTCGCCGTGTCGCAACCTGATCTTGGACGATCGGAATCCCCCTGCCCTGGAAGGTCCAGCGCTATGACACGATAGCGCTCACCCAACACCGGCAAGATCTTGCGCCACGCGTACCAACTCTGCGGAAATCCGGCAAACAGGACCAGCACCTCACCGTCAGGACGCCCTCCGCTAACATGATGGAGTCTAACGCCATCCACTGTTGTGAAGCCGCGCTGGAAGCCATTAACTCCCGTAGCCGGCCATTCCCTTCCAACCATGTCAGTCTCCCCGGTCTTGCGTATATGGCGAATGGGTCGTGGAGTGTCTTAGTTAAGCCGTTTGTACTTGGTCAGGGTGACCGACTGAATCCACTGGCCCGCTTTTGCGCCGAACGCCTTCATCGCTTCGGTATTGTTGTGGACATTGAGGGCATTCTCGTCTTCCCAGATTTCATAGAAGAGGAACTGGCCCGGGTTCTCAACCGACTCGTGCAGGTCATACTGAACGAAGCCCGGCTCCTTGGGGGCCGCTTCCACAAGCGTCATCAGGCCTTGGCGCAGCAGGTCTTCATTTCCCGTGTTGGCATTGACCAATGCGATCACGACGAGCTTCTCTTTCATCCATTTTCCCTTTCACAACTTGGACATTTTGGGTTCGATAGAGGGTGGCAGAAATTACCTCGACCACCTTTTGGTTGTCTAATGTTATCGTTTACATCACTCGAAAAAGATGAACCGGTTTTGCAATGATGTCGGCACTTTCCATTCACCCGTTTCACTAGAACGCGGTGACCGAGTTCTTGTCAGAACGGATCTCTGGCCGCCGTTAGCCATCCGCCATCCATGACGTAAGCGCTGCCGTGTACGTAGTCGGCGTCGTCACTTCCCAGGAACGCCGCCAACTTGGCAATCTCTTCCGGTTTGCACCACCGCCGGGCAGGCACTTTGCTGACTGCCAGGTCCATATCTGGTGAATGCGCCGTCGTTTGCTCCGGCATTGCCATTGGCGTGGCAGTCGCCCCGGGACAGATGGCGTTGATCCTTATGCCGAGCGCTCCGTATTCAAACGTCATCTGGCGCGTCAACCCGATGACGCCATGCTTCGAAGCAGTGTAGGCCGACCCGCCTCCAGCTGCGCTAAAGCCTGACGTCGAGGACGTATTGATGATGGCGCCTTTGCCCTGCTTCAGCATTTGCGGGATGACAGCACGCGACATCAAGAACGGCCCGGTCAGGTTCACGGCCATGACCCGGTTCCATTCCTCAAGGCTCACTTCATGAGCGGGCGCATGTCCATCGAGAACGCCAGCATTGTTGCACAGCAGATCAATTTGACCCCAGCGCACAATGACTGCGTCTATTCCATTCTTTACGCTTTTCTCATCGCTGACGTTGACTTGCAGCGGAACGGCCATGGATGGCTTTTCCAGCTTCTTCACCGTCTCGATGGCACGGTCCAGATTGATGTCGAGCGCTGCCACATAGGCTCCTCTGGACACGAATTCGCCGACCATTGCTCGACCCATCCCGGATCCTGCGCCCGTGATGATGACCACTTTGTTGGTGTAATTGTTCAACGCCGCTTACCTTCTGTTTCTCAGCTGCTTTTCCAAACGGGATTCTCCCGCTACTGGGCCGAAGTGTGCGCTGAACCGCAGCTTCAGCGATGGACTAGAGGTGGCTCAAACCCCGCCTTTGACATTGTCGAGGATTGCCTGGTTGACGGTTGATGCGGTTTCCATCTGTGGCATGTGGCCCGCGTGCGGGATGATGGTGAGCGTTGCGTTGTCTGGCACGTCGGAAGGCTGCGGGACCGGCACGACCTGGTCCTGGTCGCCCCAGATGAGCAGCACCGGGCACGGCAGTTTGGCGAGCTTGTCGCCGATCGCCTGGCGCTGGCCATTGTCGTCG
>NZ_LMCP01000029.1 GCF_001425625.1 Mesorhizobium sp. Root102
TGGGCCGGTGCCCGGCGCATGGTCGGCAATGCCTGAATTGCCGTGTTTTTTCAGGGCCGTTGGACTGATGAAGACATGCGCACCTGGTGCGTCCTCCTGCGTCATATAACGGAGGAACTCTGGAAAGGGCTCCTTTAGCGTGAGTAGGATCGTAAATGGCGCCAAGACTTCCAGGGACTTCAATGCTTCAAGTCCAATTCGGTTGTAATCCGCCGCCACAGCCGAATATTGAGGCGTCTCAGGATTCCACATACGGTCTATGTTGAACCGAACGGCCTCCGCATCGAACCGGGTTCCATCGTGGAACCGCACGTTCTCCCGCAAGCGAAACAAATACTGCAGCCCGTCGCCCGAGATCTCGACCGAAGTGGCAAGCGCAGGGATAAGCCGCGTCGGACTGGCTGCTTCATCCTCCAGATCGTCCTCATACAGGCTCTCGAACATCTGCTGGACAACTCTGCCAGTATTCCAACCGCCAAACGAGGCGGGCGGATCGATCGCGTCCACCTCCCAGTCAAGGGCGACGCGAAGAACAGACTCGGAGGTGCTTTCAGATGCCATCATGTATCTCCTTCAGGTTTCCCTCGAAATCGTCATCCCTTCCGTGATCAGTCGCGAGGAAGTGGTCAGCGATCCGTGTCATCGATACGCGCTGTTCCAAGAGACCAGCGTCGGATCTGTTGATATGCTTGCTCTTTTCGAAACGATCGCTCCGTAGGGAGGTGTTGAACCGCGTTGTTCACCACCGATGCTACGCAGAGTCTCGTCAAGTTTCGCAACCTTGCCGTTCTGCCGGCGCTCGACCGCAATTAGCGCGAATTGGCGACGAAGTCTCAAGTCCCGAAAGGATGAGTTAGATTTCCCTAGGACTGCCTGCGCATCATTCTCGGATCAGCGCATCGCCGGACATCGAGCAGTCTTTCGCCCTCGCCCCGTTCGAAGTCGTTTTTCGGATGATCAGAGGCATATATGGGCCGCGATCTTTTCGTGCGTATCCGGGTCCCGTGTGTTTCCGGATCCCGATATTTCGCCCTTATCCAGGAGGACATATCTATCGGAAACGGCGCGGGTGAACGGAATGTTCTGTTCAACCAGCAGAACGCCGAGGTCCGAGCGATCCCTCTCCGTCTTGATGATTTTCACCAGGTTGGAGATGATCGAAGGCTGCATGCCTTCGGTTATCTCATCGATCAGGAGCATCTTGGCTCCGACGGAGAGGGAGCGTGCCATCAGGAGCATCTTCTGTTCGCCGCCACTGAGCGTGCCGGCTTTTTGCTGCAACCGTTGGAGGAGAAACGGGAAGCAACGGCCAATTGCCGCCTTTGCCTCGTTCCAGCTTGCCGAGCCACGCAACGCCAAGCGAATGTTTTCCTCGACCGTAAGGTCCTGAAACAACGCCTTCTCCTGCGGCACATAGGCCACGCCGAGCCGGGCAATCTGATGGGGGTGGCTGTCGGTTATGGCATGCTGTGCCATCGAGACAGAGCCTGAAAACTTCGGCAAATACCCCATGATGGACTTGAGAAGCGTACTCTTTCCCATGCCGTTCTTACCGACCACGGTGACGATTTCGCCGCGAGCGATCTTCAAGTCCAGGTTCCTTATTACGGTTGCCTGTCCATATCCGCTGCTGAGACCATTCACAGCGAGCACTACTTCCGTCATAATCCAATCCTCCTCAGTGCCCGGACCCCGCATAGACTGATTTGACGAGTTCGGAATTCACGACCTCATCGACCGAGCCGTTTAGAACAATGCGACCTTGATGCAGAACGATCACCCGCGAAGAAATCTCGCGGACGAACTCCAGATCGTGCTCCACGAGCAGAATGCAGAGTTGCTCCGTTTTGGCGAGTTCCGTCAGGATCGTTCCGATGAGCGTGCGCTCGGCTTTGGTGAGACCGGCCGTAGGCTCATCCAGGAGGATCACCTTGGGCTCGAGCGCCAGCACCATTGCCAATTCGAGCGCCTGCTTCTTTCCGTGCGATAGCACTTGTGCAGGCAAATTCAGATCGCTGTGCAGACCCGTGGCCCTGACGACGCGCATGGCGGAAGGCGGCAGGCTGCAAACACCGGATTTTTGCCATTTCGACAAAGGATCCAGGCGCGCCCGGGCTATCTGGAGGCACTCGCCGACTGTCAAGCTGTCGAAGACGTTGGCCATCTGGAACTTGCGGCCGACACCAAGACGCACGCACTCTTCAGGCGTACGATGAGCGATGTCGTGGCCACCGATTGAAATCGTGCCGCCGCTACGCTTTGAGCCGTCGGCGATGCAGGTCATCAGGGTCGTCTTTCCCGCACCGTTGGGTCCCACGAGACTGACGATCTCGCCATAGGTGGCTTCGAAGTCGATGCCCGACAGGACCTCCAGGCTGCCGAACCGCTTCTCGACCCCACTTACGACAAGCGCCGGTCCACGGGATTCAACCCCAATGATGTTGCGACCGCTCCTACTCGCCTGGCGCAGTTGGAGCTGAGAGTGTTGCTGCGGCTGGGCTATGCCGATGCGATCGCGAAACCAGTCGGCGGCATTCGACACCAACGGTAGGATACCGCGCGGAAGGGCCACGATGACCGAAACAAAGACTATTCCGATGACAAGCTTCCACACGAAGGGAAAGTCGCCCTGCAGCTGCGCACTGGCATAGTCGATGATGATCGTTCCGATCACGGGCCCGAACAGCGTGCCACGCCCGCCCAATGCGACCCAAATCAGAAGCTCGGTTCCGAACGTGAAGCCGGCGATTTCAGGGGCAACCACCATCGTGTAGTTGGCGTACATCCAGCCCGCGATCGCGCCGATTGCGGCACAGATCAGAAAGATCGCCGCCTTGATGTTGGAGGTGTTCAAGCCAAGATACTTGCACCGTTGCTCGTTTTCTCGGATCGCGATCAGAAGCCGTCCGGCGTCGCTGCGCGTGTACATCCAGGCCGCTGCCGTCAGCAGAACCAGCCAGACCCCGACGGCCCAGAACCACGCCTCAGAGCTGAGCGGGATAGTCTCGAAGCCGGTCAGGCCGCTGCTGGAGCCGGTGTAGGTTCCGCCGGAAAACAGCAGCTGCGTAACTATGATCGGCAGGACCAGGGTGATCACCGACGCATAGAGCGCCGACGCGCCATGCCAGAAGGCCAGGAATGCCACCAACCCGGCGAGAGCGACCGCGACCGCGATACCAATTAGGAGGGCGGCGAACGCATATTCAGCCGAAAAGCCGCCGTAGGTGAAGACCAATGCTGTCGCATAGGCGCCGGCCGCAAAGAATGCCGACTGACCGAAGGTCAAAACTCCAAGATAACCCCATAGGATGTCGACTGTCAGCGCGATTGTTGCATAGATCATCGACCTCACGAGCACGTTTACCGAATACGCGTCCATGAAAAGTGGCGCAACACCAACGCCGATCAGAACGATCGAGGCGACGATCACCATCCTCGTCAGCGGGCCGAAATGCGGTCGTGGAAGGGAAGTGCTTGCCACTTCCTTTACGTTTGCCTCACTCATAAGAAAACCCCTGTGGACGGATGCGGAGTATGACAGCGGCTAGAGCGGCAATCGTCATGCCGCCGAGCACCGAACCGAAATAATTGCTCACAACTACTTGGGCGCCGCCCAGCACGATGCTTGCGACAGCCAGGCTATAGAGCGAGGAACCCGATACGAGCACGAGCATGAAGGCGCTGATCAGCCAGGCGATGCCCATGTTCGGATCGACGCTGGACAGGGGCGTTATCAGAGCTCCCGCCACCGCCGCCAGCCCGGAGCCAAGGGTGAACGTGACGGAGCGGACAAGTCCGCTGTTGATACCGAGCCCGCGTGCGAGGTCCTCATTCATGATCACCGCGCGTGTGGATAGGCCTAGCGAGGTACCCCGGAGTGCCAGCGTCAAGCCGACGCCGAGCAGCAGCGCAAAGGCGATCAGGATCAGCCTATAGGTCGAATACGGCTCCCCAAGGATGCTGATTACGCCTCTGATCGGAGGTTCGGCGAAATGAACGCCGCGATCAAAAACCAACGTGATGATCTGCCCGATGATGATGCTCAGGCCCCAAGTCGCCAGAATTGCATCGAGGGGACGATTGTAAAGCGAGCGTACGACGACACGCTCCATGCTGAGTCCGACAATTCCACCGAAGATCGCAGCCAAGGGAATACCGATCCAGGGACTTAGCCCCATCGCGGTGGCCATGACGGCAGCGTAACCGCCGAGCGTCATCAATCCCCCATGCGCGAAGTTTATCAGCTTCATAACGCCAAATACAAGAAGCAATCCTGAAGACACGATGTATAAGATTGCTGCAGTTGTTATAAGATCAAGTAGCACCGGAACCATCTAAGTCTCCGCGATTTTCCCTGTGGCGTGCTGTATCGATCTCTCGGGCGATCGATGACGAAAGGCGTTTCGTCCATGACCGCGTCTGGCGGATCAACACTGCATCGCCACTATTGGTTGGTGAGCAACGTCAGGCGGCAAAAAGCGCCGCCTGTTCTGATCACAGATTGGGGCACTGCTCCCCCGGATCCACGTTGGGGTGGGACTTGATGATCGTGGTGTCGCCCTGAGCATTGACCTGCGCGAGATACATGGTCAGCGGAGCATGGCGCTGCTTCGACATTTGTACGAGACCTCTAGGGCCATCGAAAGTTACTTCGCTCAGAGCCTTTACGACAGCGTCCGTGTCCGTGGTGCCAGCTTTTGCTGCAGCTAGCGCGTAGAGATGAATGGCGTCATATTGCGGGACCGAAAGTTCATTTGGCGTTTTTGTCTCTGTGCCGAATTTATCATTCAACGCTTTTAAGAACCCCGCGTTTTTCTCAGAATTGATGCTGGTGTAATACGAGCCGCCGAGATAAATTCCTTCCGCATCAGGCCCTAAGGTCTTTGCAGTACCTTCATCGAGTGCGTAGCTGCCATACTTGGCGGTGAGGCCGGCCGCCCTCAACTGCTTTGTGAACGTGACATTGGGCGCACCGGCCGCAGTGGAAGTTATGATTACATCCGGATTCGCCTGGCGGATCTTGCTAACGATCGCCGTCCAATCACTCGCGTCGATCGGATTATATTCTTCTCCGAGGATCGTCCCACCTTTCTCTGTGACATACTTGTTGGTATCGCCAAGAAGACCCCGGCCGAACGCGTAGTCGTTTCCAACAAGGAAAAATGTTTTCGCGCCTTGGTCCTTCATAAAGTAGTCAACCATGAGGGACACCACTTGCTGCGGCACCCAGCCGTCGATGTGCTGATACTTGTTACAGGAACGTCCTTCATAGAAGGACGTATAAATGTACGGAATCTTTCCTCTAGTGATGATCGGCAGGCCCGCGTTTCTGGCAGCGCTTGGCTCCGATGAAATTATTGCGTCGACTTCCTTTTGATACACGAGAGAGTCGTACGCCTTCTGAGCTCCTGCAGCACTGGATGCACTGTCAGCAAGTTCGATGACAAGCTTTCTGCTCAACACCCCCCCTGCATCATTGATTTCAGAGACTGCAAGTTCCATCGCCTGGACAACCGCCGGAGCCGTGATGCTGTTTGCACCGCTCAATCCGAGTGGAAAACCCAGCACGATCGGTTTGTCTTCCGCAACTGCGCTTCCGGCCCATAAGGCAGTTACGGCAAGCAACACCGAAATCTTTTGCATCGACATTTTCATTTGCGTTCCCCTTTGTGATTTCTTTGCCCACTCAAAGTGTCAAATGACAACGTTCCCGCAGAGCAAACGGCAGCCGTCAGCCTGAGATGATGTCGACAAATTTGAGTATGGAGGTTGACCAACAATACCGGGCCAGGAATCTATCCTGAGCGTGGCACGTGGTTTGAGGGTGGCTATCCCGCCACCCATGCAGTGATGGCACATATACAAAACGGTGTCAATATCGGGATTGGGTGAGTCGGTTCATTCTCACGGTGACCGATCGGAAACCACTGGCGGCCCTGGCATACCTCAGGGCGCGCCCGCGCCGCGGCGACGCTGCGGTTGAACGAAGCGCCTGGCGCGGAAGATGGTGCGCCGGTTT
The DNA here is from genome assembly GCF_001425625.1 of Mesorhizobium sp. Root102. Classification (GTDB taxonomy): domain Bacteria; phylum Pseudomonadota; class Alphaproteobacteria; order Rhizobiales; family Rhizobiaceae; genus Mesorhizobium. The sequence continues at coordinate 6,020 of NZ_LMCP01000029.1, forward strand.
GCAGGTGAGGCTCTGTTTTGAAGGATTGCGTCTGTTGAGGCGAAATCTTGAGAACGGGAGCAATGAGATGGGCCGATATGAGCCCGCTTCGCCGTCGCTCGATCCGATGGACTCTGTGGACAGCCGCTGACGCGCCTGGCCGCAGGGGCCTACCGGAGGACAGAAACTAAGCGGACATGTGATGTGCTACCAAAACCGGACAACTTGATTAGCTATCGACACATTTTGGCCGCTCTCCGGACCGGCTTGGCCTTCAGGATCTCCGTGCGTTCCAGGTGAATCTGGTCTGGATCGGGATCTGACCGGCGTTGAATCAGACGGCGTGTGCGCTGCGGTTTTCTACGACGTGACGTTGAGCCATGCGACGAGACCCGAAGCTCGGCTTACCGCTTGTCGCCTGAGAAACGCCACCTGGGACGCAGGCCTTGTACGCTTAATGGTTCCCATCGGTGAGAAACAGCGCAACCGCCATTGCCCGATTGCGGACGTCGAGCTTATCGTACAAATTTTTCAGGTGGTACTTGACCGTGTTCTCCGAAATGCCAGTCCTGGCGGCAATCTGTTGATTGGTCCAGCCATTGGTGAGTACAGTGAGCAATTCCAGTTCGCGCGTCGTTAGGCATGACAACGGCGTTTCGTTGATTTTGGAAACATCCATGAAAGGTATGCAGATGCGGCCGTTTGCGACCGCGGCAACCGTGTCGAACAGAATGCCGGGATCGTCGAATTGATAGCAGAAGCCGTGGGCACCGAGGCGTACACACTGCTTGAGAATGCTTATGTTGTGATCATTGCAGAAGATGACCACGCGCGTCGCGAACTGCAGACGCCGAAGTTCGATCAGTAGTTCGCCAGCGTTCATGTCTGATAGCTTCCAGCCGACGATTGCGATGTCAAAGGCCGTCTGCGTCTCCTCAACTGCTTTCATAAACGCCTTGCCGCTCTGGACGCCGGCCGCGAAGTCGAAACGTTCGTCCCGGCTGATGATATCGCGCAACGCCGAGATCACTAGCTGATTGCGCTCGGCAATGAGCAGCCTTTTCGGCCATGTCGACTTTTTGACGCCGCCGCCGTGCATCGATCAACTGCAAGCTTCGAGAGAAAACGCCCGGCCGGCCGCACGGAAGGGCGCGGTCAAAGTATTGGCCATCAGCAGTGCAATCGTCATCGGCCCTACTTCGCCGGGGACGGATGTTATGGCGCCTGCCTTTGTGGCGGCTTCCTCAAAAGCCACGTCCCCGACCAGGCAGGCCTTGCCGTTGCTGCCGCCGGAAATACGGTTGATGCCGACGTCGATCACGGTCGCCCCGGGCTTGACCCAGTCCGCCTTGATCATTTCAGGTTTACCAACAGCCGCAACAAGGATCTCGGCGCTTCGACACAGCTCCGGGAGGTTCTTGGTGCGGCTGTGGGCGATGGTCACGGTGGCGTTGGCGTGCAGCAGGAGATTGGCTATCGGCTTGCCGACAATGTTGGAGCGTCCGACCACTACAGCGTTGAAGCCCGACAGATCACGGCCGTGCACGCGCTCGATCAGAATCATCGAGCCGGCCGGCGTGCATGGCACGAAGGCGGTGTCGATTTGACCCGTGCCGAGCTTGCCGACATTGATGAAGGGGAACCCGTCGACATCCTTCTCCGGCGCGATCGTCTGGATGATGCGACCGAAATCGATACGGTCCGGCAGGGGTAACTGTACCAGGATCCCATGGATCCCAAGATCAGCATTGAGCTTTTCGACTAGCGCGACCAACTCTTCCTCGGTCGTGTGCGTCGGCAGCGCATGCTCGGTCGAATGGAACCCGCACTCCTCGGCTTTCTTGCCTTCGGGCGCGACATAGATCTGACTGGCCGGATCTTGGCCTACTATGACCACAGCGATACCCGAAACCACACCGGTTTCCCTGGTCAGCTGCTGGGCGACCACTTTGAGCTTTGCAAGCACATCCGCTGCAACCGCAGTGCCGTCGATTATCTTTGACATATGCAAACTCCTTCGGCCTGCCCTGCTCAGCTAAGGCCTTCGATGTCGCCGTTGTCGTTGAGGTAGATGTTTTCCGAGGATGGCTTCGAGGGCAGGCCGGGCATGGTCATGACCTCACCGCAGATGATGACGACGAAGCCCGCACCGGCCGAAAGCCTGACCTCGCGCACCGGCACCGTGTGGCCGGTCGGCGCGCCGCGCAGGTTCGGGTCGGTCGAGAACGAGTACTGCGTCTTGGCCATGCACACCGGCAGGTGGCCGTATCCCGCGTCTTCCCAGGCCTTGAGCTGGTCGCGCACCGACTTGTCGGCGATCGCTTCCGAGCCGCGATAGATGCGCTGGACGATGGTGTTGATCTTCTCGAAAAGCGGCATGGCATCGGGATAGAGCGGCGCGAACTGCGAAGCACCGGATTCGGCCAGTGCCACCACCTTGTTGGCGAGATCCTCGATGCCGGCCGAGCCGTGCGCCCAGTGCTTGCACAGGATCGCCTCTTCGCCCATCGAGGCGACATAGTCCTTCATCGCCTGGATTTCGGCGTCGGTGTCGGAGTAGAAGTGGTTGATGGCAACCACCGCCGGCACGCCGAACTGGCGGATATTCTCGATGTGGCGGCCGAGGTTGGCGCAGCCCTTCTTCACCGCCTCGACGTTCTCCTTGCCGAGGTCTTCCTTCTTGACGCCGCCATTCATTTTCATGGCGCGCACGGTGGCGACGATAACCGCCGCCGCCGGCTTCAAGCCCGCCTTGCGGCACTTGATGTCGAAGAACTTTTCAGCACCCAGGTCGGCGCCGAAGCCGGCTTCGGTGACGACGTAGTCGGCGAGCTTGAGTGCCGTCGTGGTGGCGACGACCGAGTTGCAGCCATGCGCGATGTTGGCGAACGGGCCGCCATGCACGAAGGCCGGGTTGTTCTCCAGCGTCTGCACCAGATTCGGCTGCATGGCGTCCTTGAGTAGAACGGCCATGGCGCCGTCGGCCTTGAGGTCGCGGGCATAGACCGGCGACTTGTCGCGGCGATAGGCGACGATGATGTCGCCGAGACGCTTTTCCAGGTCCTTCAGGTCGGTCGACAGGCACAGGATGGCCATCACTTCCGAGGCGACGGTGATGTCGAAGCCGCCCTCACGCGGGAAACCGTTGGCGACGCCGCCGAGCGAGCAGGTGATCTCGCGCAGCGCGCGGTCGTTCATGTCCATGACGCGGCGCCACACCACGCGGCGGGTGTCGATGCCGAGCTCGTTGCCCCAGTAGATGTGGTTGTCGATCAGTGCCGACAAAAGATTGTGCGCCGTGGTGATGGCGTGGAAGTCGCCGGTGAAGTGGAGGTTCATGTCCTCCATCGGCACGACCTGCGCGTAGCCGCCGCCGGCGGCACCGCCCTTCATGCCGAAATTCGGTCCAAGCGAGGCCTCGCGAATGCAGACGATCGCCTTCTTGCCGATGCGGTTCAGGCCGTCGCCGAGACCGACCGTGGTCGTGGTCTTGCCTTCGCCGGCCGGCGTCGGGTTGATGGCGGTGACAAGGATCAGCTTGCCGTCCTTGTTGCCCTTCACCGACTTGATGAATTCAGCCGAGATCTTCGCCTTGTCGTGGCCGTAAGGCAAAAGGTGCTCGCTCGGAATGCCGATCTTCTGGCCGATTTCCTGGATCTGCTTCTTTCTGGCGCTGCGCGCGATCTCGATGTCGGACTTTATTTCGGCCATGTTTCCCTCCGGAACGGTGTTCGATCCCGGCAGCGCCGGATCGAGATGGGTTCAAAGACGTGGCGACCGCTGACCTGCCGCGCGGAAGACGGAGGCCAGCCTATCGCCATCAAAAGCGTGATCGTAATGGGCCAGACGCAGCCATGCACAAGCGTCAGCCAGGCTTTTGCCAAGCGATTCGGCCTGCTTTGACGAAGCACATTTGCGGCCGATATCCCTCGGCACGCGGTTGAGATCAGACGAGGCCGGCCGAAATGCCCAGCCCCACACCGGCGACGATCCCACCTGTCAGTCTGACAAGCGGCGAGCCGCCAATTGCTACGGTGTCCGCGCCAGGCGCCATCCCTGCGGCGTTGAGCGATGCCGTCGTGAGCACGAAACGCAGCGCGGAGCTGCCGCTGCCATCAACGTGCATTTCGGCCACGGCAGGAGTCAGCTGAAACCACCTCCAAATAGATGTTCTACTGGACGATGACCCGGACATAGTCCTAGCCGCAAAGCGGATGAGAGAGAACGGGAGCAAGCCCATCTTCGCGGCCGGTTCCGGGATGAAGCTGAGCCGCTGCGGTTGCAAGCGAGAATGCCGTCATCAGAAGCGATCTAGTCATAGGGCTTCTCCAGTTGGTCGGAAACTATGCCGGCTGAAAGCTTCCCCGGCTGACGTGGAAGCTTTCAAAGCCTAGATCAGGCAAAGCTCTTAGTGCGGGTGTCGCCGGGATCATACAGCGGCATCACTGATAACTTAGCATCCGCTCGTTTGGCATTCTTCAGCACGACCGCAACGTCCAGGCTCGGAACGGCGTGCGCGGGATTGACATAAGCCATAGCGGTTCCGCGCTTTCTGGTCGGCGAAAAGGATCCGCTGGTGACAGTTCCGATCTCGAGGTCGCCGACAACTATCTTGTCGCCGGTTTCAGCCACGTCACCGGACGGAATGTCGAGCCACACCATCCGGCGGGTTACCCCTTCGCGGACAATTCGCTGCAAGGCCGCCTTGCCTATGAAATCCTCTTTTCCAAACTTCACTGCAAAGCCGATGCCGGCTTCGAAGGGATTGGTGCGACGATCATGGTCCTTGCCGACCAAAAGATATCCGGCTTCCTGACGGAGGCTCTCCAGAGCGGCCTGGCCACATGGAACAATGTCGTAGGCCTTGCCAGCCTTCATCACCAGGTTCCAAACGGTCGGCCCTTCACTCGACGCGAAATGCAGTTCGAAACCGGCTTCACCCGTGTAGCCCATGCGCGCAATGATGCATTCGATGCCAGAAATCTTTGCCGGTCTGAAGCGGTAGTAGCCTATGGTCGACAGATCGATGTCTATCAGAGGCTGCAGCACGCGATTCGCCTTCGGCCCCTGTAGCGCAAGCGTTGTATGCTCGTCGGTCACGTTGGTGGTGGTCACGTCGTACGAGTTCGCCTGCTTGCAAATCCAGGCGTAGTCGTCTTCCGAACCGCTGATGATCATGTACTTGCTTTTGTCCAGGCACCAGATCGTGCAGTCGTCGATCATCTGACCGTCTTCGTCACACATCGCGGTGTATTGCACGGAGCCGATCGTCTTCTTGGAATAGTCGTTCGTCGCGAGCATCTGGATCAACCGAAGCGCATCCGGCCCTTCGATCACGAATTCGCCCATATAATCCAGATCACAAAGTGAAACGCTCTCGCGAGTAGCCGAGTGTTCGCGGGAATGTCCGACGCTGTACTCCCAGGGCAGGAAGTAGCCGAATGCCTCGATCATTTTGGCCCCATACTCAAGACCGCTTTCGTAAAACGGAGTCTTCTTCATCGCTAGCTTCTCCTCGCCAGTGCGCAAAAACAAAAAAAGCCCCCGACGGCGCCATCGCGCCAGTCGGGGGCTTCAAATACCCCAATTCCGATGCAGCTAGCCCGCTGCATCCCCTTTCTTATTTTCTTCTCCCGGTTTCTGTCAAGACTTATTGTGACGCGAGGTAACCCCGGCAGAACAGCCCTTGTTGCGCTATAGCCGCGACAAATAGATTTCCGCACGGAACTCTAACGGGTGGCTATGCGCGATTCGCCACTAATCGGGTTCGGATCCCGAGGTCAGGGACACGCCCTCCTCGCAATCTTAGCCAATCGAAGGCACGCCGGAAGCTGCGGACACCTCGGCATCCTCGCGTTTCAACACAGCACTTATCTGATGGCAGTTAATCAGGGTCTTCCTCAATTTGTATGGTCATCGAGGACATGAGTCGGCAGCGAGGAGATCGGCGCCGGCTGGTCTGTACATGATCGTTTGAGGGCCGTGAGGCGGTTGATCTGCCCTTCATTTAGCCATTCCTCCAAGGGAAGCGTCGTCTCAAGTGAGACGCTCGACTGGGAGACGTTGCCATTCGCGGCATCCATCTGGCTTAGCCATGCCCATAAGGCTCCGCTGCGCCTCAATCGGTGCTATATTTTCGTAGCTGGCTTGGGGGCAACTTGAATTGATCGCGGAAGCACTTTGAGAAATGCGACGAGGAGATGAACCCGCAGGCGACCGCTACGTCCATTACGGGCATAGCCGTCAGTTCGATCAGTTGCCGCGCTTTCAATAACCGAAGCGAGAGATAATACCGCCGCGGCGTCATCGAAAGATGCTGAACGAACAGGCGTTCCATTTGGCGACGCGACACTGACCCGCGTCGCGCGACCTCTTCGAGCGGCATCGGATCATCAACATGCGTTTCCATGATATGGATGACGGGCAACAGCTTTTTGCCGGCATTTGCATAACGCAAGCCGGGCGGTGCTGATTGGAAGCTGGCGCCGTCACGCGAGCGGTCAGCTATTACATGCTGGCAGATATTGCGCACCAGCTCAGCACCGGACCTCTCTTCGACGAGGACCATAGCGAGATCGAAAGCCGAATGCCCACCGGCACAAGTAACGATATGTCCGTCGCGGACGAACAGCGCGTCGTCGACAGCGAGGCCGTTGAAGGTTTCTGACAAGGCTGCCTTCGTGTCCCAATGAACAGTGCATCTGACTTCGCTCAGCACTCCAGCGTCGGCAAGAAGCCAAGTCGCGGTGCCAAGAGCGTAAATTGGAACGTGGCTGCGAACGCAACGTCGTAAGAACGCGCGTAGGTTATCAGTGGTGTGATGCTTCACTCCATCTCCCGCGAATATCATCAAAGTGCGGCGCCGCTCGAGCAACAAGGATTTTTGGTGCTCGTCGAAGCTGCCGGCTACTTCAACCGATATGCCGCTGGCGCTCTCGACAGATTCACCGTCAAGGCTCACTACCTGCCAACGGAATAGGGTCCTGCTAGAAAGCGAGTTGGCAAGCCGCAGCGGGTCAATCAGCGACGACAAGCACAGTTGCGAGAAGCCCGGAAACAGCAACACGATAAAGCTGATCGATTCGTGCTCTCCAGGGTGCGACGCCAGCTCACCGACGGTAAGGTTCGCCTCGGTCCGGCAGCCTCCAACCTTAAAGGTTGCGGGCTTGTCAGGTGCATTCATGTGGCTATCTCCATATCCGATGTCGAAGCCGCCTTCAGAGATGATTGCCCGCAGAGATGTTCCGTGGCCAGACATTTTGCGACCCTTCCTGGTTGAGCCGCTGCCGGAACGCCGAGATGCTCCATGAAGACTAAGAGTTTTGTGCGGTTGCTCGATCGAGATGTTGCTAGACGGTTACCTAAGAGTCGACTAACCTGCATCTGAAATAGGCTGGACGACGACGCCTTCATCGCCGCGTCGAGGTCGGCGTCAGAAGATGATCTTGGCCGATTTGCGCCGCGGGCGGAGCAGACGGCGGCCTCGACGTCTTCGACGTCGGTCTCGGCCGCAAGTACGATGAGGGGCTTGAGCGTCTCGAAGTTACGGTCCGAAAGAGGAGCAACCCGACTCCCGCCGATCAGGGGATCCTGTTTTTCGCTCGCTGACACGTCGTTCATGTTGCTTCTCCGATGCCGTCAGCCCCGGCGAGAGCTGCTTTCGTCCAGGGTTAAGCGCAGAAATCGGAGCGTCAACATCTTCGATTGCTCGACGGATTGCCCGTTGTGGTGGCGCTGCCGTCAAAAACCTGATCCATCTTGCCTTCTTAGAGTCGGGAGAAAAAGGGTGCACTGCCAAAACCTCGGATAAGCTTAGCCTATCGCATCAGCACGATTTGGATGTCGGCAACATTCGTGCCGGTGGCGCCAGTGATCAGCAGATCACCCGAACAGGCGAGTGCGTGGTAGGAATCGTTGTTCTCAAGGCTGCAGACCGGATCATGGCCCAGTTGTCGCATCCAGTCCGGTGAACCCGCGTCGACAATGCCGCCTGCAGCGTCTGTGGGACCGTCGAGACCGTCGGTTCCACCGCTGAGAAACACCCACTGTCTGTCGATAGGTTTAAGTTCGTTCAGCAGGGCGAAGCACATGGCCAGTTCCTGGTTCCGCCCGCCCTTGCCGTTGCCTTTCACCTTGACCGTCGTTTCGCCGCCGCAGACCACGGCGACCGGCCCATTGCGTTCCGCGGCAATGCGCGCAATGCGATGAAGCTCCGCAGCAGCGTCGAGCACATTGCCCTCAAGCCAATCGCTCGCGTGGAAAACCGAACCGAATTTGGCTTCGGCCTTGCCAATCACCGCTCGCACGCTGATCGCATTGCTTCCGATGACGATGTTCTCGACATTGTCGAAGTCAATGGCGGTCGCATCAGGACTGGCTCCCATCTGCTCAAGCCGGCGCTTGAGGGCGTCCGGCAGGTTCTGCCACAGCCCGTATTTGTCGAGCACCTCAAGCGCCCGGGACGCGGAGTTGCGCGGCCAGGCAGTCGGGCCGCTGGCAATCGTGGCGATATCGTCGCCAGGAACATCGGACAGGATGAGCGACAGCACCCGGGCCTTCCCGGCAAGGCGGGCCATCTGACCACCCTTGAGACGGGAGAAAATCGGCCTGACGGCGTTGATCTCGCTGATATCCGCCCCGCAGCGGATCAGCGCATTATTAAGGGCGATCTTGTCGGCGAGCTCCACGCCGGCTGGCGGCGCGCATAGCAGGGCCGAACCACCGCCGCTAACCAGCACGAGAACCAGATCGTCGTCTTGCGCGCGCGAGACCGCGTCTTCGATTGCGGCCGCGCCGGCAATGCTGCCTTCGTCGGGAATCGGGTGTCCGCCTGCGATCACCTCGACGCCATCGATCGGTTCCAAATTCTCGTGGTTGGTCAGCGCAATAGCTGTCAGCAGCCTGCCCCGAACAAAAGGCATGGCGGCCTGTGCCATCGGACAAGCCGCCTTGCCGAACGCGACCAGAACGATCCGCGACGCTTGCTCGATCATCGCCCTGCGTTTGACGAGTGCAGCCGCCACCGCCTGCTCGGGATTGGCCGCGGCCACGCCCTCGCGAAAAAGCGCCACCGCTTCCTGCCGCAGAGACTTGAGCAGGCTGGCGGATTGGGTGATCATTTTCAGGCTACCTTATCCGGCGTAGGACGGCCTTCGAAAAAGGCGATTAGGTTCTCCACCGCCTTCATCCCCATCGCAACGCGTGTTTCTTCGGTCGCCGAGCCGAGATGCGGAAGCAGCACCACGTTTTCCAACCGCATCAGCCGTTCGGGAACCAAAGGCTCTTCGGCGAAGACGTCCAGTCCCGCGCCCGCAATGGAGCGGTTTTCGAGCGCGTCGATGAGCGCACCCTGATCGACCACGTCGCCACGCGCCGTATTGATCAGGAACGCGCTGCGCTTCATTGCGCCGATGCGCCTGGCGTCGATCAGGTGGCGATTTTCAGCTCCGCCGGGGCAATGCAGCGATACGAAGTCCGATTCCGCCAGTATGCCCTCGATGGTCGGCAATTGGGTTGCTCCCATCGCCCGGACCTCGTCGTCATCGACCGGTGAGCGGTTGAAGAAGACGATCTTCATGTCGAAGCCGAAATGGGCGCGTTTGGCCACTGCCTTGCCTATGCGGCCCATGCCGATGATGCCCAGCGTCTTTCCGGAAAGTCTGGTTCCAATCAGGTGGGTCGGGCACCATCCTGCCCATTGTCCGGCCCGCAATTGCCGCTCGCCCTCGCCCGTGCGTCGTGCGACGGCAAGCAGTAGGCTCATGGCAATATCGGCCGTACAGTCGGTCAACACGCCCGGTGTGTTGGTCACGGCGATGCCACGTCGCCGAGTGGCTTCCAAGTCGATGTGGCTGAAGCCCACGCCGAAATTGGCGATCAGCTTGGTGCGCGCGTCCTCATTGGGAAAGACCGAGGCGGGAAGCTTGTCGCTAACAGTGGGCAAGACGGCGTCGAAATTCAGGAACGCTGCCTTGAGTTGCGTTTGTGTCAACGGGATGTCGCCGGCGTTCAAAGTGGTGTCGAACCGCTCCGCAAGGATTCGCTCGACGACGGCCGGCCAACGCCGGGTCACAATTATGCGCGGCTTCATGAGATTCCCTGCTGATTGAAGGCGGGTCAGCGGCCAGCGCTGATCCTGATTGGGCGGAAGCCGGGGATTACGCCGCTTTCTTGTGTTCGGCGAGCACACCGGCGACCGTCGGTCCGAATGCGGCCGGCGTCGGCACGATGACAACGCCGGCTTCGCGCAGGATTTCGACCTTCTCCTGGGCCGACTCGCCAAAGGCAGAGATGATCGCGCCGGCATGGCCCATCCGCTTGCCCTTCGGCGCCGAGAGACCGGCAATGTAGGCGATCAGCGGCTTCTTCATGTTCCACTTGGCCCACTCGGCCGCTTCAGCTTCCTGCGGTCCGCCGATTTCGCCGATCATCACCACCGCATCGGTGTCTTCGTCCCCCTCGAATAGTTCCAGCATGTCCTTGAAGGACGACCCGTTGATCGGATCGCCGCCGATGCCAACGCTGGTCGACACGCCGATGCCGAGCGCTTTCATCTGCGAGGCAGCCTCATAGCCAAGCGTGCCAGAACGTCCGACGATGCCGACCCGGCCGGGCAGATAGATGTTGCCCGGCATGATGCCCATCAACGCCTGCCCCGGCGTGATGATGCCCGCACAGTTCGGCCCGATCAACTTCATGCGGTCTTCGAAGCGATAGCGCCGCATGTAGCGCTTAACGTGCATCATGTCCTGCGAGGGAATGCCGTCGGTAATGCAGACGCAGAACTTGATGCCGGCATCCGCTGCCTCCATGATCGAGTCGGCGGCGAAGGGTGGCGGCACGAAGACGATGCTCGCATCCGCCCCGGTTTCGCGCACCGCGCCCTTCATGGTGTTGAAGACCGGAACGCCGAGGTGGGTCTGTCCGCCCTTGCCCGGGGTGACACCTCCAACCACCTTGGTGCCGTAGCGTTTCATCTCCTCGGCATGGAAGCTGCCGATCTTGCCGGTAAAGCCCTGCACGAGGACACGGGTGTTCCGATTGAGCAGAATTGCCATATTTTCCTCCCGTCAGCCTGCTTTTTTCATAGTAACCGCTTGCCACGCAGCAACCGCCTTTTCGGCGGCCTCGGCCAGCGTGTCTGTGACGATCACGTCCTCACCGGATTCGGCGAGGATGCGTTTGCCTTCTTCGACATTGGTGCCGGCCAGCCGCACCACGAGCGGAACGTTGACGCCGACCTCACGGATCGCCTTGATGACGCCTTCGGCCACCCAGTCACAGCGGTTGATGCCGGCGAAGATGTTGACGAGGATGGTCTCGACATTCTTGTCGCCCAAAACCGCGCGGAACGATTTCGCAACCCGCTCGGGCGAGGCGCCGCCACCGATGTCCAGGAAGTTGGCGGGTTCGCCTCCGGCAATCTTGATCATGTCCATCGTTGCCATGGCCAGCCCGGCGCCGTTGATGATGCATCCGATGTTGCCGTCGAGGCCGACATAGGACAGGCCGCGGTCGCTGGCGAAGGTTTCGCGCGGATCCTCCTGCGACTTGTCGCGCAATTCGGAGATTTCCGGGCGGCGGAACAGCGCGTTCTCGTCGAACGACATCTTGGCGTCCAGAGCCATCAGATTGCCGTCACGCGTAACAACGAGTGGATTAATCTCGAGCATCGAGGCGTCATAGTCGCGAAACACGCGGTAGCAACCAAGCAGCGTTTCGGTCGCCTTGCCAATCAGGTTGCTCTCGAGACCAAGCCCGAAGGCGATCTCGCGCGCCTGATACTGCTGCATGCCCGCGCCAGGGTCGACGGTCGCGCGAATGATTGAATCAGGCTGCTTTTCCGCGATCTCTTCGATCTCCATGCCGCCTGAGGCAGAGGCGACGATCATCACCCGCTCGGCCTTACGGTCGAGGACAAAGGCGAGATAGATTTCCTGGCGGATGTCGACGGTCTCTTCGATATAGAGCCGCGACACCAGCTTGCCGCGCGGCCCGGTCTGATGCGTCACCAGCTTTCTGCCCAGCATTGCCTCAGCCGCATTGCACACTTCCTGGTCGGACTTACAGATGCGGATGCCGCCAGCCTTGCCGCGCGCACCGGAATGGATCTGCGCCTTGACCACCCATTTGCCGCCGCCGATCTCGCTGGCACGGTATGTCGCCTGCTCGGGGCTATAGGCCAGACCGCCGCGGGGAATGTGGACGAAATGGCGCGAGAGAAGTTCCTTCGCCTGATATTCGTGAATGTCCATGTCGAGTTCCTCTTCAGACGTGTGCGGCAGTGCGCGGCTGAGCCGACCGCTCGATGGCCTCGTGCGTCACCAGGACGTTGCGCGCCATGCGTTCCGACGCGGCGTCGATCATCTTGCCGTCCAGCGCCGCGGCGCCCTTGCCCTGCTCTTCCGCTTCCTTGAGCACCTCGATGATCCGGCGGGCGCGGGCGACTTCCTTCTCGGGCGGCGAGAACACATCGTTGGCAAGCTCGATCTGGGAGGGATGGATCGCCCACTTGCCTTCGATGCCCAGGGCTGCGGCGCGCCGGGCGGCCGCCATGTAGCCGTCGGGATCGGAGAAATCACCGAACGGACCGTCGATGGCGCGCAAACCATAGGCCCGGCAGGCAACCGTCATGCGCGACAAGGCCGCGTGCCACTGGTCGCCGGGGTAATCGGGGTTCAGCCCGCCGATGTTGACGGTCCGTGCCTTGCAGCTTGCGGCATAGTCGGCGACGCCGAAATGCATTGCCTCCAGTCGTCCCGGAAAAGCAGCGATCGCCTCGACATTGGCCATGCCGAGCGCCGTCTCGATCAATGCCTCAAGACCGACACGCGTCCGAAAGCTTTTGGCCATCTCGATTTGGTTGACCATGGCCTCGACCATGTACAGATCGGCCGGGACGCCGACTTTCGGTATCAGGATCGTGTCCAAGCGGTCGCCGGCCTGTTCCATCACGTCCACCACGTCACGATACATATAATGCGTGTCGAGGCCGTTGATGCGCACCGAAACGGTCTTGCCCTTGGCGCGCCAGTCGATGTCGTTCAGTGCCTGGATTATATTCTTGCGCGCCCTCTCCTTGTCGGGTGGGGCGACCGCATCCTCGATATCGAGAAAGACGAAGTCGGCGGCGCTGTTGGCTGCCTTGTCGATCATCTCAGGATTCGATCCTGGAACCGCGAGCTCGCTGCGCTGGAGACGCAACTTGCGAAGGTGGTTGATGGTGTGGCTCATGATCTTTCCTCCCGATTGACTGGTCATGCCGCCTTGGCGAGCGTGGTTTTGTTCGAAAGACAGAAATGCTCGATCGCCGCGCCGACACCTGATCCGGCAGCGATCTTCACGCCGCAGTCGAGCAACGCCATTTCGGCAGCTGAGAGTGCCCCGCACACCATCACGTCGTTCAGCCAGCCGAGATGGCCGATGCGGAAGACCTTTCCGGCGACCTTGCTGAGGCCGACGCCAAGTGAGGTGTTGTAGGCTTGGTGAGCCCGCCGAACGACCTCCGCGCTGTCGATGCCGTCAGGGACCAGGACAGCGCTGACCGTGTCTGATTGCCACTTCTGCTCTTTCGCGCAGAGGCGGAGTCCCCAGGCATCGACCGCCCTGCGCACGCCGCCGGCAAGCCGGTGATGGCGGGCAAAGATGTTTTCGAGGCCCTCCTCGGCGATCAGGTCGAGCGAGGCGCGCAGGCCGCGCAGCAACTGGGTTGCCGGCGTGTAAGGGAAGTAGCCGGTGTCATTGGCCTTGATCATGTCGTCGAAGGAGAAATAACAGCGATGGTGCTTTGCGGTCTTGGCCACCGCAAGCGCCTTCTGGCTAACGGACAGGAAGCCCAGTCCGGCGGGAAGCATGAAGCCTTTCTGCGAACCGCTGACAGCGCAGTCGACGCCCCATTCCTCCTGCCGGAAATCGATCGAGCCGATCGACGAGACGCCATCGACAAACAGCAGTGCGGGGTGACCGGCGGCGTCCAGCGCGGCGCGGACGGCGGCGACATCGCTGGTGACGCCGGTAGCGGTCTCGTTGTGCGTGCAGAACACTGCCTTGATCTGGTGCGTCTTATCGGCCTGCAGCCGCTCGGCGTATATCTCAACCGGCACGCCGGTTCCCCATTCGCAATCGATGGCGTCAACCTGCATGCCGAAGCGTTCGGCCATGTCGATCCACAGATGCGAGAACTGGCCGAAGCGAGACATCAATACCTTGTCGCCCGGGCTGAGCACGTTGGTCATCGCCGATTCCCAGCCGCCGGTTCCCGACGAGGGGAAGATGAACACACGGCCCGTCTCGTTCTTGAAGACCTTCTTCACGTCATCGAACAGCGGCAGGGTGAATGCAGGGAAGCTCGGCGAGCGCATGTCCTCCATGGAGACGTTCATCGCCTGCCGGACCGATTCCGGAACATTGGTCGGCCCCGGTACGAAAAGGTGATTGTATCCAGCCATGACTTCTTCTCCTCAGTTCGACGCAAGGGACCGGGTCAGGACCATGTCTGATCAGGACCGTTGTCTAATTTCCCATGAGGATACCTTCTCAAAGAGACCGGAAAAACACCTGTCCGGATAGGAAATGTCATCGCTCGGCATCGGAAAAACCCCAGAGTGAGGAGGCAGGAAAAAACCGAACGGATAGGCTGGACCTACCCGTCGGAAGGCTTGCGCGCGGGCGTCGCCGATGTCGGCCGTGGCGATGTCAAAACCATGACTGTGCCGATTGGAGGCAATTGGGATACCTCGGCCAATGCATTAATGGCGTTGCCCCTATGGATCTCCGGCTACAGCCGATCCCATCGCAACCGCATCGGCTAATATCCCGATCGATGTCAGTGCGGCGTTGCCGTGTCGTATCGGCGCAGCAGCAAGGGGTGGACTATCAAAAATGCGTCGCGTCCGATGAAATTCATGTCGCGCGCTTTAAATCTTTGTTTTCATGCATGTCCAATACCGATCAGGACTTTGGTGACATGCAAAATTGGAGGCGAGATTGGCCATGTCGATCCTTGTCTTGCCCGCGCGATACCGATGGTCCATCCGAACAGGCTCCTGCGGGACTTGTGCTGCACGAAGGCGCGGATTTTTGAGCGTCGGCCATTGGCCCGTGCCATCGCCTCGCTCATCGGCCGGCCTTGAGCCGATGTTGTTCTTGTACAGCACGGTTCGAAGCTGCGCCCCGTCATAAGCCGAGCAGTGGTGACGTTCCAGCCGCGGATGAAGCCGGCGATCGATCGAGGCATGGTTCTTGTAGCCGAAGGCGGGAACGGCGATATCGCGCTGCTCCGTCTTTCCCTCCTCGCCGGCCTTGGCCTTCGAGAACTTCACCGTCCAGCGCGCGTCCCGGTCCTTCTGGCGCAGCTTGGCTGGCTGCTTCTGACACTCGTCCGGCATCTTTCCTGCCTTGATGTCGGCCCTTTCGCATCGCTGTTGCGCTGCTTCGGCGCCTTCACGATCTTGGCATCCGCGATTGGCCGCCCATCGCCAGATAGCCCGCCTTGCCGAGGTGCTTGTCGAACCGGGCAAACAGGTTCTCCGCCGCCCGGGCCTGCGTGGCGTCGGGAACCTTGTCGCCGAGCCCTGCCCGAGGAACCGCATGAAGGAAAACCGGTCGTGGATCTGAAACTCGGCCTGATCGTCCGAGAGACTGTAGAGCGCCTGCAGCACCATGATCTTGAACATCATCACCGCATCGAAGGGCGGCCGGCCGCCTTTGGCGCCATCGGACCGCTTCAGCGCCTTGGCCAAAGGCTTGCGGAAAACCTCCCAAGGCACCACCGTGTTCAGCTTCCCCAGTGGTTCGCCGGCCTCGCTCAGCCGCACATAAGGCTCATCAATGTCCCAGAACCCCGCCCGTCCCAACGCCTCCGAGCAAATCACCAGGCGAAGTGAATCAAAATGCGCTCCCGATATGCGAGGTTTATCGAGGTGTCCAACTGGCTATAGATTGTGGGGCCGTAGTGGAGGCGGCGCGGTTGTCGGAGGGGCGCTCCTATGTCGCGGCTGCGACCCCGCGGCGTTCGTAGCAGAGCGCAAGCATCAGCCTTGCACCATCGGCAAATGTCGGGCGACCACCTTCAAGCGACCCCCTGTCAGCCGGCTGCAGGATGGCGAAAAGCGCGTCGAGCGTTCGCCTTGGGAGCAGGTCGGTACAATCACTCATCCGACAGAAGATGGAGCTGATCATCAAATGCCGCCCATCGACCTGGATCCTGGGTTCGTCCGCGTCGGCGATCCATTCGTCACAGAACTCTAAGGCATCTTGAAATGCCAGGTGCAGCCCGATCGGCGCGTGCCCATCGTGAAGCGGAGCCAGAAATTGCGCTGCTTCGCAGCGGCCGCCATGCGGAAAACAGCATACATCAATCTTTTCCATGAAAACGATGACCTCCACCGATCACCACCTTGCTCAGCGCACTTGTAACCGTGACGCTGGCGTGGATTGGACTTTGATCTGTAAGTCTAGCTCGACGAAAGCGGCAGATGCCGCCTCCAGATATGTCTCGGTCTGATGCTCGGGACAAGTTCGAAACGATCGTCCCGCTGGATATCGCCGAGCGCAGCCGAAACAGCGGATTTTGCCCAGCGATCATGACCCTGACTCTGTTGACTTCATACATGGGCGTATCATCAATCCCGGCATATCGATGCTCAGCATCCTACACTCCCGCGCTAAATTTGCGCTTCCCACGCGACCCAAATCACTCGTATATTGGGAACTTGCGTACCAGCGCGCACACCTCATCGCGAACCTCACGCTCCACGGCAGCGTTGCCATCTTCTCCATTGCCCAATAGCCCGTCGACGACCTTCATCGTCAGTTGGCCCACCAGGCGGAAATCCTCGGCAAGAAAGCCGCGTGTCGTGCAGGCGGGCGTCCCCAACCTGACTCCCGACGTGATAGCGGGGCTTTGCGGATCGAAGGGAATGCCGTTCTTGTTGCAGGTGATGTGAGCGCGGCCAAGTGCTGCCTCCACGGCTTTTCCGGTAAGCTGCTTGCGGCGCAGGTCGACAAGCATCAGATGCGTGTCGGTTCCACCCGAGACGATGTCGACGCCGCTCGCCGCGATGGTTGCCGCCAGCGTCTTTGCGTTGGCGACGACGTTTGCCGCATAGCTCTTGAACGCGGGCGTGAGCGCCTCGCCGAATGCAACCGCCTTGGCGGCGATGACATGCATCAGCGGTCCGCCCTGCAGGCCGGGAAACACCGATGAGTTGATCTTCTTGCCAATCTCCTCGTCGTTGGATAGCACCATGCCACCGCGCGGCCCGCGAAGCGTTTTGTGCGTGGTGGTGGTCACGACATGCGCATGCTGCAGCGGATTGGGATGGACGCCGCCGGCGACGAGACCGGCAAAATGCGCCATGTCGACGAACAGCTTGGCGCCGACCTCGTCGCAGATGCCGCGAAACACCTGGAAGTCGATGATGCGGGGATAGGCCGAGCCGCCGGCAAGTATGACTTTAGGGCGGTTCTTGAGAGCAAGGTCGCGGACCTCGTCATAGTCGATCCGCTGATCTTGCGGCCTCACGCCGTAGGAGACCACATTGAACCATTTGCCGGACTGGTTGACCGGAGAGCCATGGGTCAGGTGCCCGCCGGCGGCGAGATTGAGCCCCATGAACGTGTCGCCCGGCTGCATCAGCGCCATGAACACCGACTGGTTCGCCTGGCTGCCGGAATTGGGCTGGACGTTGGCATAGGAACAGTTGAACAGCGCCTTGGCGCGATCGCGTGCCAGGTCTTCGACCTCATCGACATACTGGCAGCCGCCGTAGTAGCGCCGGCCGGGATAACCCTCGGCATACTTGTTCGTCAGCACCGAGCCTTGCGCCTCAAGCACGGCCTTCGAGACGATGTTTTCCGAAGCGATCAATTCGATCTCCTCGCGCTGCCTGTGCAACTCGCGATTCATCGCCGCGCTGACGGCCGGATCGGATTCGGCCACGCCTGCGTGGAAGAACTGGCCGCCCAGGCTGCCGAGGCCCGGTCTTGTGGGAACGTTCATGAGGACCCTCCTTTTCAGGCGCGACAGCGCCGTCCCTAGTTTCTAGCCGGTCCATCCAAGGCCGGCGGATATGCAATTGATCGACAGCAGAAGCGCATTGATTGCCCGCTTCGGACTTGGTGTTGAAGCATTATGTGTTCGGACCTCGTGCAGCAGTTTGACCTGAAGCCGGTGGATGTCGTCCATCTGCGGACGAATGCGGTCGAAGTGACGCTTGAACGCCGGGAAGCGGGTCGACAGATCGACTCGTCCGGTGATCTCCCCAATCATCCGACGCGTCAGCTCATACTCGGAGGCAATCTTCCTGTGGATGCGCTCGCCGGTTTCTGGCTCGCTGACAAGCCCAGCGTAGAGGCGACCGATCTCCATGTCGGCCTGGTAAAGCGTCTTATCGACCTCGTCGACGATGAGGCGGAAGAAGCGCGAGCGCTCAAACATCTGCTTCAGCAGGTCCACGCCATGGTCACCGCGCACTGTGACAAAGGAATTGAGTGCGCTGCCAATCCCATACCATCCGGTCAGCAGATGGCGGTTCTGGCTCCAGGCGAAGACCCATGGGATGGCGCGAAGATCGGCGATGCTGCTGGCGCCGAACCGGCGCGGCGGGCGCGATCCGATTTTCAGCAGTGCAAGTTCCTCGACCGGGCTTGCCTGGTTGAAATAATCGATGAAGCCGGGCTCGTTGATGAGGCTGGCGTAAGACGCCTGCGACATGCCGGTCAGTGCTTCGAGCGCCTCTTCGAACTCCGGATTGTCCTTCAGTTCGGCCTCGTCGGCCGACTTGACGCTATGGGCAAGCACGCTCGCCGCCAATATCTCAAGTTGATAGAGGCCCGTCCCGCGATTGGCGAATTTCGATGACACCACCTCGCCCTGCTCGGTCACGCGCATGACGCCACCGACCGTTTGCGCCGGCTGTGCTGCGATCGCCCTGCCGGTCGGCGCGCCGCCACGGCTGACCGATCCACCGCGACCATGGAAAAAGCTGATCTTGATCTTGTTTTTCTGGCCGGTCCGAGTGAGCCGCTTCTGCGCCTTGCTAAGTTCCCAGTTGGAGGCGAGGAATCCGCCATCCTTGTTGGAATCCGAATAGCCGAGCATGATTTCTTGGCGGTTACCAAAATCGCGTATCGAGCGGCGAACGATCGACGTGCCGAGCAACTGGTCCATAATCTCGGGAGCGGCCCGCAAGTCCCCGATCGTTTCGAAAAGCGGCACGACTTTGAGCCTGATCGTGCCCGAGCCGTCGAGCGCGGTTGCCAGACCGCAATACTGGGCGACGAGATAGACGGCCAGGATGTCCTCGGGCGACTGCGTCATCGACAGGATGAAGGCGCCAATCGACGTGCTGCCGGTGCCCACCGCGGCATCGCGAATGACGTCGAACAGATCGAGGAGCTCGCGGGCCTCCTCGGTAAGCTGGTTACGCTTTATCTCGAGCCGCTCGCCGGCATGAAGGCCTTCGCGGATGCGCGCCGACCATTGCGGGGTTCCCGGGCGGGGTGCCGTCGATTGTGCTAGGGCGACCGCGGCAAACAGTTCGGCCAGGACCCGGTTCACCACCGTCGAGTTCTGTCGGATATCGAGCGACACGGTGCGAAAGCCAAAGCTGTCGAGCTGCCGCAGCAGCGGCTGAACGAACCGCTTGGCGATCAGGCTGCCGCCGATCCGATCGAGCACGTTCGACAGTGAAAGTAGATCCTTCCTGAAGGACTCTTCGTTCGGGTAGGCAACGCCGCTCCCCTGACCGCGCAGCGCCTCTAGCCGGCGCAGCATGGCGGCGGCGAACTGCCGAAGCGGCTCGTCGGAATTCCTCGCCGCGATCTCTTGCCCCTCGCCGCTCTTTTCAAGCGCGACCGCCAGCGCCGGCCCAAAGACCTCTGGGATGTCGACAACGTTCGAGCTCGCGCTCAGCACCGTGACCAGACGCCGGACCTGTCCCTGATACCACTCGATCGCGGCATTGCGGCATTCAGACAGGGCAAATGCAGTAATCTTCGCCGTCACATAGGGATTGCCGTCGCGGTCGCCGCCGATCCACGAACCGTAGCGCATGAACGGCGGCGCCTTGAGATCATAATGCGGATAGTGACGCCGCAAAGCGCCGTCGAGCGTCTCGTAAAGCTGTGGCGTCGCCTCGAAGATGACCTCACGGAAGAAATGCAGCCCCCAGGCGATCTCGCGCTCGACGGACGGCCGTTCTAGCCGCAGCTCGCCGGTCATCCACAAGATCTCGATCTCGCTCTTGAGATCGCGGATCAGCAACTCGCGCTCGCGCGGCGCCCATCTTTGCTGTTCCAGCTCGGTCAGCTTGCGGTAGATGCGGCGGTGGATTTCGAGCACCGTGACGCGTTTGGCCTCGGTGGGATGCGCCGTCATGGTCGGGCCAACGCAAAGACTGTCCAGCACCTCCTGCACCGCTTCTGGCGAATAGCCGCTCGCGGCTATCTGGCCGATGACATTGGAAAACGATCCGACGACCTCGTCGGAGCCGCCGGCCTGCTCAAGCTCGCGGCGTGAGCGCATTGCGTTGAGTTCGTTGGCAATGGCCAGCAGCTGAAACCAGATCCCGCTAGCCTGCAAAGCGGCAATGCGCCGCTCTTTGGGAAGCGTGTCGAGATCGACCAGCCCGTTGAGCACCTCCGCTATGTCGGGCTCGCGCTCATTGACGACGGACAGCAACAGGCGAAACAGGAGGCTTCTCGCATCCTCGCGGAAACCAATTGGCCGGCTTTCCTCCAAGGCGCCACCCTGTTCATCGTAAGAGCGGTGTGTGTGTTCCAGGAGCGTGATCATCTTCGTGCCTTCGCGGCCTCCTGAAATACCTAAGAGTCTGCTGATATTCCTAGTAAGAATAAAATTGTTGTACCGGTGCATTGCGCATCCAGTGCACGCTGCATGTGACACCTTTAAGCAACATTTTTTGCCTGTGAGGAACGCCCGAACGGGTAGATTCGGCATTCATTCGGGTAGCGTAAGCACTGATCAATTAGTGACCGCGAAGATCGCTCCCGGTTGGGAAAGAGCGCGGTTCCACGGCCAGACCTTGCGCAAGGAAGGATCGTAGCTGACCCTTCATCCCCGTGCTCTCCGGCATGGGCCGGGATGATTAGCGCGCCACGGCTGGCCGGCTGATGAGTAGATCATCAGCTCATCTGACTAATGATCTCAAGGGTCATGTAGCGCGCTCGTGGCACGGCCCGTTCATCATTCTGTCCGAGCAGCAAGGCGCTGACGAGGCGGACAAACGCATCGTCATTGGGGATGATGCCGACGACCGCGGTCCTCCGCTCAATCTCGCCGTTGAGCCGCTCGATTGATGGATTGAAGCTTGTCTCCTTCGGAAAGGTCACGTAGGCGAGCACATCGTGTTCGGCTTCATCCATGATGGCGGCGAGCTTCGGTACCTTCGGCCGGATCTGATGAGAAACGGCGCGCCATTGCACGCTTGCGGCCTCGGCCGTCTCCTGGGCAAACACGATAGCGAGGCCGTGGACCCGGCGCCCGCTCTTGCCGGCATGCGCCAGCACGTTGCGCATAAAATGAACCCGGCAACGTGCTAAGATGATTGATCAGTGTTTCTCAAACGCGATCCACATGATAGCCGAGCAAACTCAGATTGCAGTGCCAACTCAACCGGCCTATGGGATTTTGGCTCCTGGAGCCGTGAATCAAAACAGTTCAGCGCGTCGGAACCGGATGCTCGCCACGGTAGTCGTAGAAGCCGCGGCCGGTCTTGCGGCCGAGCCAGCCGGCCTCGACATACTTCACTAGCAGCGGACAGGGGCGGTATTTGGAATCCGGTAGGCCCTCATGCAGCACCTGCATGATCGACACGCAGATGTCGAGGCCGATGAAGTCGGCAAGCTGCAGTGGCCCCATCGGGTGGTTGGCGCCGAGCTTTATGGCGGTGTCGATCGCATCGACGGTGCCGACGCCCTCATAGAGCGTGTAGATCGCTTCGTTGATCATCGGCAGCAGGATGCGGTTAACTATGAAGGCCGGAACGTCCTCGGAGACGGTGATCGTCTTGTCGAGCTGCTTCACATAGGCCTTGGCCGTCTCGAAGGTCTGGTCCTCGGTGGCGATGCCGCGCACCAGCTCGACCAGCTTCATCACGGGAACCGGGTTCATGAAATGTATGCCAATGAAGCGCTCCGGCCGGTCGGTCTGCGCGGCAAGCCGGGTGATCGAGATCGACGAGGTGTTGGTCGCCAGGATGGCTTCGGGATTGAGCTGCGGACAAAGCTGGGCGTAGATCTTGCGCTTGACCGTCTCGTCCTCGGTCGCCGCTTCGATCACCAGATCGGCGCCGGCCAGATCGGCCATCGCCAGCGCGGCGGCAATGCGTGCCATCGCCTGGTTGCGCAGCTTCTCATCAAGTTTGCCGGAGCCCACCTGGCGGGCCATGTTGCCGCTGATGGTGGCGATGCCTTTCTCGATCCGGTCAGGCGATATATCGTAAACCAGCACCTTGTAACCCGCCAGCGCCGATACGTGGGCGATACCGGCCCCCATTTGACCCGCACCG
Organism: Mesorhizobium sp. Root102; assembly: GCF_001425625.1. Taxonomy (GTDB): domain Bacteria; phylum Pseudomonadota; class Alphaproteobacteria; order Rhizobiales; family Rhizobiaceae; genus Mesorhizobium. The sequence goes on from NZ_LMCP01000029.1 coordinate 28,531, forward strand.
ATTATGCCAATCTTTTTGTCATTGCTGCCATCCCATCTTGTTCCGAGCGGGTCCAGGTGTTCCTTCAAGAACCAGTCGTCGTGTTTCGCCATGACAAGACCCAAGCTCCTAGGTTGCTACGCGGTCCGGCATAGCAACATACTCGCGCCTTCTGGGCCCGGTATAGAGCTGCCGTGGACGGCCGATCTTCTGGTGCGGGTCCTCGATCATTTCTTTCCACTGCGCGATCCAGCCGACGGTACGGGCGACCGCGAACAGCACGGTGAACATGGTGGTGGGGAAGCCCAGCGCCTTCAGCGTGATGCCGGAGCCGGAATAGAAGTCGACATTCGGGTAGAGTTTCTTCTCGATGAAATAGGGATCGGTGAGGGCGATCTTTTCCAGCCCCATGGCGATGTCGAGCAGCGGATCGTCCTTGATGCCGAGTTCGCCCAGAACCTCGTGCGCGGTCTTCTGCATGATCTTGGCGCGCGGATCGTAGTTCTTGTAGACGCGATGGCCAAAGCCCATCAGCCGGAACTGGTCGTTCTTGTCCTTGGCGCGGGCGATGAATTCCGGGATGTGATCGACATGGCCGATCTCGCCCAGCATGTTGAGCGCCGCTTCATTGGCGCCGCCATGCGCCGGGCCCCACAGGCAAGCGATGCCTGCGGCGATGCACGCGAACGGGTTGGCGCCCGACGAGCCGGCGAGACGAACGGTCGAGGTCGAGGCGTTCTGCTCGTGATCGGCGTGCAGGATGAAGATGCGCTCCATGGCGCGCGCCAGCACCGGGTTGATCTTGTACNAGAGCCGGCGAGACGAACGGTCGAGGTCGAGGCGTTCTGCTCGTGATCGGCGTGCAGGATGAAGATGCGCTCCATGGCGCGCGCCAGCACCGGGTTGATCTTGTACTCCTCGCACGGCACGGCAAAGCACATATGCAGGAAGTTGGCGGCGAAATTGAGCTCGTTCTTCGGGTAAATGAAGGGCTGGCCGATATGGTATTTATAGGCCATCGCCGCGATCGTCGGCATCTTGGCGATCAGCCGCATGGAGGCAACCATGCGCTGGTAGGGGTCGGAGATGTCGGTGGAGTCATGGTAGAAGGCCGACAGCGCGCCGACCACGCCGCACATCACCGCCATCGGGTGCGCGTCGCGGCGGAAGCCGGTGAAGAAGCGCGACATCTGCTCGTGCACCATGGTGTGGCGCGTCATACGGTAATCGAAATCGTCCTTCTGCGCCTTGGTCGGCAATTCGCCGTAGAGCAGGAGATAGCAGACTTCGAGGAAGTCGCCATGTTCGGCCAACTGGTCGATCGGATAGCCGCGATGCAAGAGAATGCCGTCATCGCCGTCGATGAAGGTGATCGTCGAATCGCAGCTTGCCGTCGAGGTGAAGCCGGGATCGTAGGTGAAGGCGCCTGTTTGATCAAACAGCTTACCTATGTCTATCGCGTGGGGACCCATCGTGCCCGGGTGGACGTCGAGTACGCACTGGCGCCCGCCCATCTCCAAGACTGTAATTCCCAAGTCCATTGTCGCACTCTCAATCGGAGGACGGTCGGATCGCATGACACCGAAGCCAGGCTTATAATGGCGTTGCACGAGAAAGGCTTAGGTGAGACCTAGCTGAAGCGCCCACCTAAACGACTAGCTCTCAAGCAATCACGCGACGAACTGATTCATGGTGTTTTGAATGCCGCCCGCCGTCAGCGCCGCCTCACCAGCGAAATACTCCTTGTGGTCATCGCCCAAATCGGAGCCGGCCATGTTCTGGTGTTTGACGCAGGCAATTCCTTGACGAATTTGGCGGCGCTGCACGTTGGCCACGTATCCCAACATCCCCTGTTCGCCGAAATATTCCTTGGCGAGATTGTCGGTCGACAGCGCGGCTGTGTGGTAGGTCGGCAAGGTGATCAGATGATGGAAAATGCCCGCACTGGCGGCCGAGTCGCGTTGGAAAGTGCGGATCTTTTCGTCAGCTTCGAGCGCGAGCTCCGAGCTGTCGTAATCTGCGCTCATCAGCTTCGTGCGATCATAGCTGGCAACATCCTTGTCTTGTGAGAGCCAAGCGTCGAAAACCTGCTGCCGAAAGTTCAGCGTCCAGTTGAAAGATGGTGAGTTGTTGTAGACCAGCTTCGCGTTGGGAATAACCTGGCGAATGCGGTCTACCATGCTTGCGATCTGCTGGATGTGCGGCTTTTCGGTTTCGATCCAAAGAAGATCCGCGCCGTTCTGTAGGGCAGTGACGCAGTCCAAGACACACCTGTCCGCACCGGTGCCTTCCCGGAACCGGAAGAGGTTGGAACGGAGTCGCTTTGGCCGGAGGATCTTCGAGCCTCGGGCAATTAGGACGTCTCCGTTTGAAAGCTCGCGATTGGCAACTTCTTCGCAATCGAGGAAGGAGTTGTAGAGGTCACCGATGTCGCCCTCCTCGGCACTGAACGCGATCTGCTTGGTGAGACCGGCGCCTAGTGAGTCGGTGCGCGCGACGATAATTCCATTGTCTACCCCAAGTTCAAGGAAGGCATACCGACAAGCGCGGATCTTGGCGACGAAATCCTCGTGCGGAACCGTGACCTTGCCGTCCTGATGGCCGCACTGCTTTTCGTCGGATACCTGGTTCTCAATCTGGAGCGCACACGCCCCGGCTTCGATCATTTTCTTGGCCAGCAGATAGGTGGCCTCCGCGTTACCAAACCCAGCATCGATGTCAGCAATGATGGGCACGATGTGGGTTTGGTAGTTGTCGACTGAGTCCAACAGCCAGCGCTCGTGTGCTGCATCGCCGCGCTCTCTTGCCTTGTCGATTTCTCTGAAGATCATGCCAAGCTCGCGAGCATCGGCTTGGCGCAGGAATGTATAGAGCTCCTCGACTAACGCAGGAACGCTGGTCTTCTCGTGCATCGACTGGTCGGGCAGCGGCCCGAACTCGGAACGAAGCGCCGCGACCATCCAGCCTGACAAATAGAGATAGCGGCGATCGGTTGACCCGAAATGCTTCTTTATTGATATGAGCTTTTGTTGCCCGATGAATCCATGCCAGCAACCAAGAGATTGGGTGTACTTGCCGGAATCTTGGTCATAGGCGGCCATGTCTTGTCGCATGATAGCAGCGGTGTACTTGGCTACATCGAGGCCGGTCCGAAACCTGTTCTGCAGCCGCATGCGTGCGACTGCTTCCTCTGATATGCCTCGCCAATTGGCATTGGCCCGAATTACGCTGACTGCTTCTTCGAGAGTGTTCAGGTACGACATCGTTCGTGCAAGCCCTTCAATGAAGATTTCATTGTCTAGGCTAGCTCGGATTGGGGGCTCTGTAGAGGTCCGTTCTTGTCATGCTGTAAGACTTTACAGCGGTTGTTGGTAACTATGTAATGTTTGTAATATGTCCCAGCTAAGCGGCGTTCGGGGTAGGCGTTACCGGCCGTGGGCGCATTATGGATGCGGTGGAAATGGCTTCATCGTCATTGCGGCCAAGCCGGCAGACTCGCCCCGACGCTCTCGGCAGCCTCGGCCACCCCAAATTGCCGGGCGCTTCGCCACCACTCTCAACTTCGTGATGCGTCGCGGGGTACGGCTCTTTGGTCCCAACCTTCAGACGCCGGAGAGCAGCGCATGGCCCATAACATCGAAGACCCAGCCAAGGATGTCATGTTAGTGGAAACAACTTTACAAAAACCACTTGTGATGTTGTAACTTAAGGATGCAAAAACCCGGCGTATACCTTGGCCCCCGGTTACGGCGGCTTCGCAAAGACCTCGGCCTGACGCAGGCAAATATGGCCACCGAAATAGGAATATCGTCATCGTACATTGCTCTCATGGAAAGAAATCAGCGACCGGTCACTGCGGAGGTGCTGATTCGTCTGGCAAAGACCTATACGATAGAGCTCTCGACCTTAATGGAGGACAAGGATCCGAGCTTGGTGGATCGGCTAAAAGCCACAATGAAGGATCCCATATTCGCCGATATTGAAATCTCGCCGGTCGAGATCGCTGATCTCTTGAGTAACTTTCCGGGTTTTGCGGATGCGATGCTCCGCCTGTACACGGCTTACGGGAGCGAACAATTTGCTCTCGCGGACCTGCAGCAGCTAGCAGGCAGCCGAGGCAGCGTGGACGGCCGAACGGATCCAGTTGCTTCTGTTAGGGCGTTCTTGGCAGCACACCGAAACTGCTTTCCTCAGCTAGACTCAGCTGCTGAGACAAAGGCTCTGGAAGTCAGCCATGCCGGTGGACTGGTAGCGTTTCTAAAGCATCGACATGGGTTGAGTGTGCGACGCTTGCCGCACGACGTCATGATGGGGTCGGTTCGGCGCCTCGATCGGCACCGGAGAGAAATCCTGCTCGATGACGGACTCGATGTAGCTAGCCAGAATTTTCAGTTAGCCCAACAGCTTGCTTACCTGGAGGTCAACGACGAAATTCAGAAGACTGTTGAGGGCGCAAACCTCGTTTGCGAGGACGCCCGCCACCTCGCTCATCGCGCGTTAGCTGGGTACTTTGGTGCCGCGGTTTCTATGCCCTATGCGCAGTTTGCAAAGGCAGCCGAAAGCAAGCGATACGATGTCGAAGCCATCTCCCGGCAGTTCAACACAAGCTTCGAGCAGACAGCTCATCGCCTCACTACACTGCAAAAGCCCGGCCAAGAGCGCATACCATTCTTCTTCATCCGCGTCGATAACGCCGGAAACGTTTCGAAGAGGCTAGATAGCGCCAATTTCCCATTTGCGCGGCACGGAGGCGGATGCCCTTTGTGGAGCTTGCATCAGGTATTCACTTCACCAAGAACTGTCGTGACCCAATGGCTGGAGTTGCCTGACGGTCAGCGCTTCTTTTCGATCGCAAGAACGGTGAGTTCGGGCGGAGGAGCTTATGCGTCCGCCCGAGTGACGCGTGCGGTGGCTTTGGTGTGCGAAGCACGCCATTCCGAGCGAATGGTTTACTATGACCGCAATATCGCTCCCGTGTACACTCCAATCGGCATATCCTGTCGCCTTTGTCATCGGGCTACATGCTTGTCTCGCTCAGAACCGCCAATCGGGCGTAGCATATTGGCTGATGCCTTCAGACGTGCCGAAGCTCCTTTTGGCTTCTCTGACTGAAAGCCCAGACTTAGCCCCCGCCGCCTATCGAAATCCTGACCGCGAGGTGCTCGTCAAGGGCGGCGGTGCGCAGGGAACTGCATTGCGTCGATGTGCTCGTCCAGCCAAACAGCCTGCGCTTCGGTTCGAAGAGCGCGGAACAGATTGTCCAGCGCAGCCTCGCTTGTCGTTCGAGCGTCGCAGAAGCAGCGTGAGGCGTGCCAAGCAACGATGTTTTCGATGCGCTTGCCAGATCGAAGGGCATCGCGCCGAAAAGCTGATCGGACCCCATCTGTCAGCCTCCGTCCAAGCCCGGAGGCGGTCGCCTTGGAGCTACCCCCACGATGGGAGACTGAGCCGCTCTCTCGCTGAACTAAAAAATGCCCGATCCGTTTCTCGACAATCTTCTGCTCGATCTGCATCGCGAACTCGTTGGCAAAAATCGGATCGTCGATGGTGGTGTCTATACGCAGGTCACGCGCGCCAATCCCGGCGACCGCGATTTTGTCTTTCCGGATCCCCAGGCCACGCCTCCGAGCATCGTCATGTTCACGCAGAGTAAGCCCTGTCTTGCCGACGCGCCGATTGCCAGGCATGGCTAAAGGTAAAATCCGTTCCGGACCTTCGCTGGGCGCGTCGCGACATCAAGACGGTCCAGCTTCTTTACCCATCCCTCGCGCCTATGGAAGCGATCAGTGCAGGCAAGGACGATGCCTGGCTGGGAACGGAGGAATATGTCGCGGAGTCGACTGCCGCCAACGCCTACATCGTCACAGGCAGAACCATCGCAAGCCACCCGCTTTCGAACGACGTGCTGCATGGAATCACACGAGCATCCTTGACACGTTTGATAACGGCCACCGAATTTACGCTGGGAGAGCGTAAATTCACGATCGATGAAGCAAAGTCTGCCGACGAAGACTTCGCTGCAAGTTTCAGTCGCCGAGCAGAAGACACGCCAGAACGCCGATCCGCCTGACACGTAATCGTGCATTTGTTCCACTCGTCGCCCACGTTTCCAAGCCTGGCTTACCTTCCCCAGGTCGTGAGCGAGTCACCGAGCGCCCCACGGTCCGAGCACTAGCTATCGCGTGGGGGCATCTGCTTTGCTGAGATCTTCGGCGTTACTTTTGTCGTCGCGCGCCTGCTCACTCAATGTTTTTAGGTAGGAAGCTGCAACGGAGTCATTGGCTCGTCACCAGTCGTCCATTCGTCAGGATCCTTGTTGATGTTATCGCTTTTTTCTCGGGCCGAAGCTTGCATTTCGTTCTCCATACGCAGAACGGCAGAACGCGTTTGCCCCCATGCATCGGCTGGCGGTCCGGTAAACACGTCGAACTCCGAGCAGCTCCCGTCTAGGTCTTGCCTTAAGTTGTATCTCAGTTGCACCATGAGCCTAATTTAGGAGATAAATGTCTGAGCGAGGGGATCGTGTGACTGGGGGCGCGTCAGCCAGGAGCTGGCACCGGCTGAATACTTGGATCACGAATACGCCGAGGATCTGGTAGGCCATACTGAATGCCGAAGATCTCAAGCGTCGATTGTCGCGAGGGAGGGACGTATGATGGCAACCCACTGGTTCAAGCCTCCGGTTCCCGTCATCGGCGAGCGACCCGGCATGACCTACAACGTCAACAGCGTGGAGGCCGCTTCCGAGTATCTGGTGAAGTGGGCGAAGCGTGGCCGTAAGTGGAACCAAGCTGTCAGCGCCTGCATGGCTGCTATGGCCGGTGAGGCGACGGCTCAAGAGGCGCGGAGGTGCTTCAGGCTCGCTGCTATCGAGGAGGGGCAGCTTCCGAGCTGCTCATGAAAAGACTGATTAGCCCGCCACCCCGCCGACACCTGCGGGCAGCAATACCGGATGGGTAGCTCGCTGAAGACCTAGCCAGATACAAACGTGGCTGGGTTCACGGGCCGGACCTAAGTCTCGCCGCCAAAACGCATTGGTCTGAGCTTGGCTTCCGGTAAGGAACTGTCTCGGGAGATCGATGTTGGGTGCGCAGGCGCAGCCACGTCCCTTTCTGCGTCGCTTAGGGTTCGCTCGTCAGTTCGCATTGCGGGCGGACCCTAACCTCAAGAGGGATGGGCGGTAGTGTGTTCGCGTTGACGCGTTCTGCATGGGACGGACACGGGCTTGTCCCGAACGCGGTTTGCCAAATGGATCGAGACTTCCCAAAAGGTTCTAGCAATGCCCATACCTAACGAGTTGGAGGATGCGGAGCTTGTCTTCGACTGTCCCAAATGCTCCCATCCTATTGTAAGGCGAGGGTCATGGTTCAAGGTAATATCCATGTTTCGCTGCGAGACGTGCAATGCTAAGATTCGTCTCGGCTACCCAGACAAGCTCGTGTTGTTCGAGCGGCATCGCCATTTGATAAAAATCCCGCGAGCGGATGCATCGGCTGTTTGAATGAGACCGTAGCTCGGCGGACCTACTCTGGGATTCCGGCGTCGAAGTGAGCGATGGCTTCGACGAAGATGCGGTAAAGGCTATCCACATCCTCATCCAGCTCTATCCTCTTGATGCCGACTGCTTTGGCGTCGGCCAAGAGCTTATGGGTGAGTTCTCCGATTGAGACCGCATCGGGAGGCGCTGTCTCCGGGATGTCGTTAGCAATCCATTTGTGCAGAAAGTTCATGCGGCATGTGCTCATCTAAAGAACCACCAGCCGCCAAGAGCACAGAACGCAAGCACAACGACTGCGGCCGAGATCAAAATTCCCTTCCGGTTCTCCCACTTTGGTGCAGGACCGGGTACCAGCTTCTCGGCATGATCGTTCATATCGAGACAAGCAACGCCGGGAGATTAGGTTCCGCTAATTTGACGCCTTCGGCGAACGACAGGGCGCCGGAGAGGTAAGCTGGACCGCAGCTAGTCGGCTTTGCGCCTATCGCTTAACCTTTGTTATTGCGGTGGTGCTGCCCTGCGGTATTTACGCTGCGCCGCTGCGTCCTATGACCGGTCACCGAGAGCTTCCGAAAATTGAGCACGTGAAGGAATGGACCTATTTTGGGTGATGCCGATGCTCGTCATTGTCCACCTTTCGAGTGTCGCGAACGCCGCAGATCAACAGGATGGATTTGGCCGTGAAAGGAAGCCGACCGAGTATTTCGTTGTTCGATTTTGACATACTCTCCAAGGCTCTTACGTCAGCCGTCAGGGATAATCCGGCTTCCGATTGGAAGGTCCAGGCCCGCGAGCTGGTGCGTCTATACACCGGCAAAAAGTCAGCCGACGAAGATTTGATCGCAGCATTGCTTCATGCCAGTCGCGCCCAGTTGGACTTGGAGGAATCCAAGGCCGGTCGGCCCGGCAAGATTGACTGAATACAGCCACCTGCTCGACGTGCTCTATCACCGGGTTCTAGATAGCGTTTCTGATGCAAAACTAGATGCAGTGCGGCGGATTTGACCTCGGGCATCTGAGTCACGCGATAAGGCCGTTCTCAATTGAAAACACACTCACCACCAGTGGGTGCTGCATGGAACAGTTCCGGCAAATCCAAGTTCGGCTCCGAACGGAGACGGACATGGCGGTCAAACAAAGTTCCAACGACAATCGAATGCCAGAACAGAAGCCGTTCGGCCGCGCGGGGGAGATGTCGCGCGAACAGGCGGAAGAAGTAGTCAGATCGCGACGCCGGTACAAAATGGCCAGACGTGCACGAGACTCGATACGAGGTTCGGCCACGCTTCGCATCGTTGTTGTCAGAAGCTAAGCATAGGCTGTTGGCGCTTCCGCTGGTCCTGCGCCGGCCCGGCACAAGATCGCTGTCCTATGCACCTCGATCGGGCCGCCCAGGGATAAGAGGGGACTTGCCGGTGAAATCATTATGGTTTGGCGCCGCACTTGCGACGAGCATCCCGGCGGGGGCATACCGACACCGTGGCGAGAGGGCTCTTGGCATTCATCGCGGTGCGCTCCGACAGGCACATGATGCTATGATCGGCACCTCTACATGCGCCAGCGCATGATCCAACTGCTGTCGGACATGGCTGATTTCTACCGCTTCACCACGTCTGCTGAGGCATTCAAGCAGGCCGTGAAGGCTCCAGACATTGCGTGGGTGTTGGCAAGGCCGCGGCAACGTCGCATCAAGTCCAAGGTCGGCGCGATAGACAGCCTCAGCTTCAGCATATTGTTCGGCATCCATCAGCAATGTGCCAAGTGCGTGTCGCGTCGGCTGCATCCAACCCCATGGCTCGTCATAAAGTAAATTGTCGTCGAGATCGACCGCAAGTCGCAGGAGGTTCAGACCTTCATGGACGCGGCCGGATTTGTAGTGCAACTCCCCCAGCATCATCGCTTCGGCAACCTTCAGGATATCGGCGCAGGGGTTGTTGAAAAGCATGCGCTCGGGTTGCACTGCATCGCGCGCTGCCGCGAAAAGGCTAGCGCTTTCCTCTGCCTGGGGAATTCTACCGAGGTTGGACAGAGCCACGGTCCGGGCATAATGCAACAAGACGGTGCTGAAGGAGTATAGCTCCGCATCCTCGGGGAAGGTCTCTTTCAGAATGCAGGACCAGCGGCCAAACCGGATAAATACGTGCAACTTCATCGGCGCGAAGGCTTCGAACATCTCTGGCATGTAACGCACCACCGGCTCTGGCAGGTTTTCCGCCAATGCCGTAGCGGCCTCGAAGGCATCCGACGGACGACCAAGGAACATGGCCCCGTAGATTTGAAAGTGAAGATTGTGGATCCGGTAGACCGTGTAAAAGTTCTTACCGCCTGCATGAGTGAAATATAAGCGATCCACCTGAGCCGCTTGCCGGTTGCGCGCCACGACTTTGTGGTAGTCGCCGCAAAGCACGTCGATGTGCGTCGCCATATGCACAAGATGCCCAGAGTCCGGTACGAGGCGCACCAGCCGATCTCCATGCGGCAAGAATTTTTCAGGCGTCGGCGACATCTCCATGAGATGAATGTAGAAATGCAACAACCCCGGATGTTCCCAGGCTGCTGGCTGGGTCGTGAAGGCGCAGTCCAATGCCGCGCGCGCTTCTTCCGCCGATGAGCCAGCAGCAGGCTGCCCAGTCCGAGTATCCCACAGCGCCCAAGGCGTGCGGTTGATCAGTGCCTCGACAAAGATTGCGATCACGTCCAGATCGTCAGGGAACGTCTCGTATACTCGGCGCATCGCTGTAGCGAAATCGTCATTCCAAGGCCCGTAATCCTTAATCTCAGGATCGGTAGGGAACCGCGACGTCAGCGCATCAAGTAACGCGCGCTCGACTTGGATTGCGGAAAGATCGCGCGCTACCGACAGCAATACATGCGCCCGCGTTAACGCGGCATTGCGCTCTGCTTGTCCAAAGGATTCCCATAGCTTGTTGTAGTTTGGGCCTAGACAGTGGGCGATTCCCCATCGCGCCATGACGTTTGAAGGCGCCAGTTCGAGCACGCGCTCGTAACAGGCAATGGCCTCTTCATGGTTGAATCCGTATTGCCAGATCAGTCCCCGGTCAAACCATATCTGCGCCTCGGAAGACGTGTTCTCCAGCCGTCGTGAGAAAGTGCCTAAATCAAAATACGTCATCGTATTCAACTCCGCGGCTGACGGCGACTACCGGCCAGACTACAGCAAACCCGCGAAGGAAGGGAGTTCGACAGAAGGCTGACCGCTTGATCTCACCGTGCCATCTTCCTCAACAGCCGCGATATCGTTCGCCTTTCCCAGCTCCGACTCCGATTTCGTACCGGGCCGAAAACGATGTCCCCTCGACGGACGACGTCAGCGAGCATTCTTGACCTGTTCATTCGGTGCTCCGAGAATCGGAAACGAGATGAAGCTGAGTGCGGCGAGGCCGGAAGCGGAAGGTCCTCTTCCGTAAGGGGAAAGTGAACGGGGCCTTCACTAAGAAGAAGGATCGATTACATGCCGAAATCCAGCTCCGCGAGCCGCGCCATCTGATTGCCCGCGGCGTCGAAGTTTTCGCTCATCAACCACCGACTTATTGTGGCCCGACGACGGGGCCACTCTTCTTTCAAGATGGAAAACCAAGCCACGTCACGCTGCCACCCGTCAACGATTGCCGCGCGTCGCCATGTTCCTTCGTAGGTAAATCCTAGATTCTTGGCAGCCTTGAACGATTTCTGATTTTGCGACTGACATCTCCAGACGAGACGTTGATAACCCAACTCATCCATCGCATGACACATCAGCAGAAAAATAGCTTCCCGCGCCGCGCGTGCCCCCTGCAACGACGGGGAGAACCAGATACTGCCGATTTCGATGCTGCTATCCTTTTGATCCACGTCGCAAATTGAAAGCCATCCCTGCGGCGCTTGCCCTTTTGGCTCCACTATCCAAAATGGGTGGTGCGTACGAGCGCTGACCTCCTTAAGAAATATTTGAAGGCTTTTGATTTCTGCAAATGGTCCGTATCGCAGATAGGTAAAACTCTCAGGGGCCGCAACGACCGCCGGCCAGAGAGCGTCAGCGTCATTCGCGCTCAAAGGCAGCAAATCGACATAGTTACCGGCACGCCGATCCTTTATCGGAAAGGGCCAGCTTTCTTGGGAAATCCGAGTGCCGAGCGATGACGTCATACAGAAAACCTATGCTCTTGGACGAACGAGCTCCTCCAACGCCTGTGTCAGAATACAAAGCCGTGGAATGAGCTTCATCCTCAGGCCACTGCCCGCAAGATCGTGGTCCGCGCTTCCCGGCCTTCCGGCGTTGGCATCCCAGGATAATTGTGCGGCTGGCCCTGTTTAAGATGAAGTTCGACCGCCACTCCTGCCGCCCATGCCTTGGTGGCCATGTCGACGCAATCAGGATAAAACAGGTCGAGCGTCCCGGAAAAGATGATTATCGGCGCCAGTCCACGGAAATCGCCATTCAATGGACTGACATATGGGATGGGCGATATGAAGGTCTCCGGCAAAGAGGCGCCCGACTTCGCGTACGCCAGGTATATCATTGACAGGATCCCGCGCAGCAATCGGCACCTGCTCCGGCCGGCTGACGGAAAAATCCCCGCCAGGCGAGATCAACACAAGTCGGCTCGGTTGTGTGTGTCCACGATCTCGCAGCCACTGGGCCGCTGCCAATCCCAACGCAGCTCCGGCCGAATTGCCGACCACTGTCACCTTCACCGCCCCCGCATCTTGCAGGATTTTACGCAACAGTTCGCCCATGGCCGGCACTACCTCTTCTGCGGTGTTGTGGGGTGCCAATGGATAAATAGGAACGATACAGCGTACCTCGGCAGTTCGGGTGAAGTAGCCGACAATGCGCCAGTGGGCGCGAACGATCTCATTGATATAGCCGCCGCCGTGCAGGAAGACCACGATGTTGCAACCTTCACAATGTGCGGCGGGCGCTGTGTGATAGATTGGCCATCCAGCCACGTCCTTTCTCGTCACCTCGACGCCGCGCCCCAGTCCTGTTGGTCCGAAGAGAACCGGCCGCAATGCTAATCGGCGCACGCGCTGTTGCACGGCACCAGCGGATGCCATCCGCTTCTTGACACGAAACAACCTCAGCAACCCAACGAGGATGCGGCTCTGCAAGCTTGGACAGTCTGTGCCCGAAGTAAGCCGTTGCAGCGTTCTTTCATTGCCGCGAACCAAGGGTGCCATTTTTAAGCTCGCTTTCGAATATATTTCGTTCGCTGGCGCGTGCCGACGAGCCTCAGAGTCCAAGATTATGCGAACCCGTTCAATTCAGGTTTAGCGACCATCAAAGCGATGATGAGCGCAAAAAGCGCTATGACGGCTAATCGTCCAGCCATAGCACGGCTGTCGGCGGCCAATGCCTTGACGTCCACTGCCGAGCCGCGATGCCCCATTTGGCCTCGCATCACCCATGGACGAACGAATATGTGCTTAACGGCCATTAGAGCGCCGATAAGCGCGATGGACGCCACCAACCACGGCGTCAACAGGGACCAGCCGCCAAGAACCACAAGGACGATACCGGCGAGGACGCCAGCGCCGGTCAGAGGTCCCGCCAAGCGACTGGCCAAGAAGGCCATTCTTGCCGGTCTTCGGTAGCCTCGTCTTGCCACAAGGAGCAGAAACTCTGCCGCCACGAACAGGAGCAAAGCAGTGCACATGGCATAGAGATGAATTCCCAAAACAGCTCCATAAAGCATTATTCGTCCGCTCGTTCACAAGAATGGTGGACATAATGCGAGCGATGGCTCACAATTGTCTACTCGCATTAGGACGGGAGAAACATGGCGCCTAAGCCGCTTATGAATCCAAGGAAGGGCGCGTCTCAGGAGAGGTCCCGCGCGACGGTCGATGCGCTTGTAGAAGCAACTGCTCGCATTTTGATCAGAGAAGGCTTTGACAAGGCCAGCACCAACCGTATTGCCGTTGAAGCGGGCGTGAGCGTTGGCTCGCTTTACCAATACTATCCTGGCAAAGAGGCGCTCGTCGCCGCCGTCATCGATCGCCACAATCAAGAAATCATGCAGGTTGTCAGGGGGGCGTTCGCGGAGATCGCGTCACAGCCGGTTGAAAAAGCTGTGCGCCGGCTTGTCGCAGTTGCGATCGAGGCGCATAGCATCGACCCCAAGCTGCACCGTGTCCTTGCCGAGCAGATACCCCGTACGGGACGCCTCGAAAATGTGGAAACCTTCAATCGTGAAGCCCACGCCATGTTCAAGGCCTATCTCGAAAGTCACAGAGATGAGTTACGCGCGGCAGATCTGGCACTTGCCGCTTTTGTATGTGTGACCTCGATCGAGGCGCTAGCCCATAATGCCGTCTTGCATAGCGATGGGAAGCTTTCTGACAAAACCATCAGAACGCTCACCGACGAGGCCACCCGTCTCGTGGTCGGATATCTGCAATAGTCGCAGCCACTGCCGCGACGGTAACGGCGTTGAGACTTGGACGAAGCATCTCAAATCCTGATCTCAACCAGTTCGCGCGACGGTCCCGGATAGGGCCAATCAAAGCCTGCAAGATGTCTTCGAGCCGACGCTTGATTTTGTGGTCACCCAGCCCTCCTCGGCGATAGTGCGCTTTTGTATTTTCCAGCGCGTCAGGGTCTTCATCGAACGCATCAAGATAGGTGAAGACTACAATGCCCTCCACCTTTCCGGGATCGTCGATCCGCAGATGGTTCGGGTCCGACATCATCTCGGTCAAGACCGACAGGGCGGTACCATTGCCGCCCGATTCGATATTTTCGCCTTCCCATAGACGCCGGGTAGCCGCCCACATTGCGGAATAACAGCCTGGGCTTCGGGCAGGATCGCCGGTCCCGCTATCGCATTGATCCGACGCACGGTCTCATTTGTCTGTTCGATCAACGGCGCCTGATCCTCGCCCACCGGCACTATTGTCGCCTCGACGAACTGTCGCTGATCGAATGCGGGAAACTGTAGCTCGGCATAGATAGGCATACGTTGAAGCGATCTGCCGATCGGAACTCGATAAGCTGAGACGCAGGCAGATCAGGCTGATCGGCCACCCGCCTAGCTCCACGCGCATTGAATTCCAATGTGCCGTCCGGAATTATCTGTCGCTGTCCGGAATTAAGCCGGGCTGCGGAGGTCGTCTGCGGCGGCATTTCGGCGCTCGTGTAGAAGCCTGAGCACATCGCTGCCGTACGACATGCCGCGAAGCGTGGTCTCTATCCGGGGAAGACGAATGCTGCCGAAGCCGCTGGTCCCGGCAGCGCAATTCTGGAGGAGGTGGCAAAGCGCGCGAAGGGAGGTGTTCTCACCGTAGATAACAATCGCTTCGTAGGCGTCGGCTCCCTCAACGTTGTGTTCCGCGCCGATCCTCACGCAGTCCTCCCGCGTCGGCTGCCCGATCTCGAAACGCATGCCGATACGGCTTTCGATCTGATCCACAGCGTGGGTATCACGCCTCGTGCCCGCTAACCGATGAGTGTTGCCGGCGAGCAGCAAAGCGAATCCGCATCGCTCCTGAACATGCAGCAGTTCCCGCAAAACAGTGGGTGTGAAGTTCTGATATTCGTCCACCAGCAACGGACGCGTCGGGCCGTATCGGGCGCCCAAAAAATTCATGCAATCCTTCGCAAGATCGTATGTGTGCTTGCTGTCCCTTTGGACGCCGTAGGCGTCATGCAGCATCAGGAACATCGGCCTGATAGCCTTGGTATGCTGCGCAACCTCACAATAGGCAGCTCCGCTTTGGGAGGCTATCCAGTTGAGCGCTACAGTCTTTCCGAGTCCGGCTTTGCCGACCGCAAGCACCGGATATCGCATCTTGACCGCCGTATCGAAGGCAGCCCGCACGGTGAGCGCAGCCCGGGTTTCAACGAACATCGTCATCCGACGATCCTCTTCACCAGCTCCATCTGAGCGGCTATGCGCTCGTCCTGTTCGCGTCGGCGCTCTTCGGAGAGCAAAGGCTTCTTCGGCATCACGATCCGCGCCGGCCGCTTCGTCGGATCGTACGAGACGATGCCGACAGGCTCGTTCGGAACCGTCTCAGGCTGGGCTTGGCCGCGGGCGATCAGGCGAGCAGCCACATCGATATCAGGCGCTGACCGATCGAGGTCACGCACCGCCTGCCGATGCACCTTCGCGCGTTCGGCTGATGTTTTTGCGCCGCGCTTGTCGAGCGGATGGAACTCGACATCGGGAGAGGCTATGCCGACTTGTTCACCACGCCGGTCAAGCAATAGCAACTCGGCCGGTGTGTGATAGGCCGGCACACGGACCCAAATCTTCTCGTACTGGTAAGCCTGCAATTCCGGGCATGTCCAATGACGGCCACCGACCGATATCGCACCCTGAACAACCGACCGCTCTTCGGTTCGCGCACATGCCGCGCGCACTTCATCGCGGCTCATCGCAGTCGGCGCCCATCCCGCCTCCAGGTGTTTGCGGAACGTGGCTTCAGGGGAGAGACCTTTGAGCGCGCTCTTTTTGCCCTGCGCAGTGTGATTATAGGTGCGCACGAAGCCTTCTATGGCCGGCACCACATCTTCGAACGCGCCGAACGGAGCCACCGTCCTGCCGATAGCCTCCTGCTTCTTGCTCATTCGGTTGCCGCCGATGTGGCCGCGCGCCGTGCTGAAATAGCGCGTCTCCAGATCGCCGAATAAACGCTCAATCGGCTTTGCGGAGGCGTTGTAGGGCAAAGCATTGATGACGTGGGTTGATCGGGACGGGCCATGGAAGCCCGGCACGGTAAGCAGCATGGCGTCGTCCAGAAAGGCGGCGAAGCCGAATTCTTTACCGTTGTCGACATAGAGCGACTGCGGCATGCCCCACGCTTCGATCATGGCCGCGAAGACTTCGATCACGTCGCGGTTTTGCACGCCGCCGCGCTTTTCGAAAAAGATCAGGCCTATCCAGAGGCGCTGCGTCGCCCAGTCTAGGAAGCCGATCAGCCTAGCAGTGGCGACAGTGCCGTCAGGACGAGTGAGGTGAATGTCGACAGGGTGAACATCGCCGACCACCAGCTCCATCGGCTGCATGCAGGCGACGGTGCGCCGGATACGCGGCCGGCGATCATCGTAAGCCTTATGGTCGCGCTTAAACCGGTGGACGTTTCGGAAGTGGAGTTCCGCTGAGACGAGGTCGGTTGGAATAGAACAAGCGCGCTCCATCACGTTAGGATCGCCGGGGCGGAAGCCCCAGGCCCGAGTCGCGTCGATCAGGAACTTCTCGGCTTCTTGCTGGGTGTGGCCCCACGACATGCCGCCTTTGAGCAGGCCGCGGATTTCCTGCTTTAGGTCCTCCGCGATCTTTGCCTTGGTGGATGCGTCGAACGGGACCAGCTTATCCCACCTCCGGCTTATGACGACACGCTTCTTGCCCCTGTCCGATCGACCATGCCGTCCGACCTTCAAGTCTTCGTCAAAGCGTGCGGCATGGCGCTGCAGCGTCCGCAGGGAATAGCTGACCGCCGTGCCCTCCCAGTTCCGCGTTGGGTTGTCTGCTAGCTCGTCCAGGGCGTCGGTGCGGGCAGTCGATTTGACCGGATGCTGAAGCGCTGGCCTCAGGTAATCGAGCCACCACGTGTGCTCTGCCGTCCTGCCGGTGATTGATTTTGAGTGGTTTTCAACGAGGGTTTGAGAGACCTTTAAACGGTGCTGGTATTCGAGCGGCAGGGACGTGGAATTCACCTGATATTGCTCTCCGGCGTTCCCGCCGCGCCGACCATTGACCTTCCGCACTTCGAGCGAATTTTTTCGCCAGCGACGCCGACGAAGAGCGCGGTGAGCGACTTGCCGCCCAATGCCGACCAGCGCAGAAAACTCAACTGTGGTCAGCCACTCACTCATAGCTAGCAACCTGGCGTCGACGCGGGGCAATTCCTGAGAATTTTGTGGGGAAATGCTACATCGCGAACGTGTAGGCTATTTGACGATCGTCCCAGACCACCTCGCGGAGACAATATCAATGTCACCCGCGGCGAGTGCGGGCGCCACTCGCTCAATGAGGGTTACCAAACCTGTCGCTGGAGGTTACCAATGTGCGTGTTGGTTGGCCTTAGGTTCCCAATCGTGGCTGCAATAGCTCAATCAAAACATCCGCTTAAGGTCAGTCGGGAATTGATTGTCGTTGGGGCACATTGGTAACCTGTTGTCCAAAGGGCATTGGTAACCTCTTTGGGCGAAAGCGGCGGGATATCATCCACTTAGAAGTCCGGCCGGCGACAGATAATTCTGGACTCTTGCCCCTCACGACGACAGATAATTCCGGACGTCATACCACAGTGCCCTTTATGCGACTTTAGAGGCACAAACCATGAACACTGCGGCTGAGTGATTATTGATTTCCAATCGCCACTTAGTCGGCTTGCATGTTCCGAAATGGCCGCATTGGGGCCGTGTCTGGACGGTCCGGTTCTGGTGCACGCTCGGCGGTAAGCTGCCGTTCTGGGTCTGCCCACACTGAAACCTGCCATTTGGTTCCGCTCGCCGTGACGTCGAACCAGATAACCCTGACGACCGAACGGCGCGTAGCGGCTTCGACCGGCTGCAGGTGGTCGAAGCCGAAATTGCATGGACAACGCGGTATCAGTCGTAGACCTTCGGAACTCCTGACGCGATGGCACTTCCGCCCAACGGGCCGCGATCGCGATCAACCTTTATTCTGGGGAGCTGTATGAACCCGAAGCGCCGCACCGCTCTGATCAGCCGGCTGGCGAACGGGATCGGTTACATCGCCACCGATTTCGAGAGGTTCGGCGGCCTGTTCGTCCAGGCCCTGCTTGAGCTGCCGTTGGACCACCGGGGACTGAACCTGATCGGCTATCCTGTCGCAGGCGTCGTGGATACGACGAACGGCGACGGGAAAGTCGTGGTTGAGTACTCCGACCGGAAGGATTACTTCAGCGGGGACATGGACAAGGCGCGCGGCGACCTTGCCCACGCTCTGGGTGGCGCGCCCCGTGCCGAAAAGATCTTCCTTTTATCCGGGCAGCCGAGCCGACCGCAGATCGCGCAGGACTTCGAACGTGCGGTCCTCGGCCTGCCGGAGATGGCAGGCAGGACACTTTATCTCTGGGGCGCGGTGGAGATCGCGACGCAGTTGGTCGACCATCTGATCCTGAGCGATGCGGTGGTCCGCAAGCTCTCCCCGTATCTTCCGGATCTGGAGCGCATTCGGGAGGAGGAAGCGGCGAGCCGAATGGTGCCAGAGCCACTTGCGAGCTGGTTGCCTCGAGACGAAATTGACGCGGCGATAGCCGAGCGACTGAAACATATACCCGTTCTGGCCATCGGCGGAGTGGGCGGTCTGGGGAAGACTGCGACCGCTCAGGCTTTCGCCCATCGGCATCAGGACGAATACGAAGTCCGCATCTGGCTGGACGGCGACGAAATTCGCAGAGTGGATGATCTGCAGGCGGTCCCACTGCTGCGGGCAGGCGAAAGCCGCAACATTGTTGGATTGATGCAGACGTTGCGCTGCTTGCTGGTGATCGACGATGCCCCAGCAAATCTGGATATGATGGCCTTGGAGAGGATCTGCGGCAAGGGCACCCACGTCCTTCTGACCCGACGCTCAACCGACGCGCATACGTTCAACCTACCCATGCTGGATCGAAGCCAGTCCTGGGCACTCCTGGGGCTTGCGCCGGTCAAGTGCCCGGAGGCGGTGTTCGATACGATCTGGCGAACGGTGAAAGGACAGGCCCCGGCCCCGATCCCACTTTGCTCGACATCTCGACATCGCCGGCTTCGACGTCGTCGGTCGATCCGCCGGCCGCGGGCTTCTCGTCGGGTGGCGCGATCAACTTCGCTGCCTCCTCCTTCGCGATAGCGTCCTTGAGCCGGAAGGTGAGGCGCCCATAGAAAGACTCGCGGTATCCTTTGGCGTCGGCGCAGCTCGGATTGCAGATGGCGGTGAAGAATTCGTCGTGCACGTCGTCGATGATGTCCTGGCCGTTATTCATCTTGTTGGTGCCGACGCGCTTGCGCAGAACCCGCTGCACCAGATCGGAGAGATAGCGGGCCGTATCCTCACGAAGGCGGCGATCCTTGCTGCCGGCATCCTGGAAGGCCGCGATGATCGCCTCTGGTGCATATCGACCGAGCTGACCTGCCTGGGTTATCTTGTGCCAGCCGATCGCGTCGGTGGACGGCGGCGACTTCAATTTGTTCGTCGAGATCACCATCGACCGAGGCCCTCGTTGACATTATCTCCAAGTGAAGCGGCCCCAGCGGAGAAAAATGGGAAGCGCCTCTTATCGCACCGCAAAATCGCAAGCAGCTTCCGCGACTCGCTGCAGACCTCTCTAGGCGAATAATTCTCGACGTCTTCCTTGGTCGGGCCCTTTCGCGATCATGCGGTCAACAGCCGCTCTAAGGTCTGGACGATGCGATTGTGCCATGCCGCCATATGCCCGCTCGTTCAATTGAACGATGACCCATAACCGCCGACCGGCTAGACGCATTCACGAGTCGGCCTGCCAGCGCTGGTAGCGCCCTACGGGATCGTGGATGCCCGAAAGGCTCGGTTTGGCCCTCAGCGCCCAGATCTTCCGTGCCAATGCTTCGAGATCTGCGGCGTCCTCGGGGCGCCATCCACGCCGAATAGCCCAAGACTTGATGTTTGCAGATTGGTCGGAGTGTCCCTTGGTTCGGAGAATACGCAAGATCTCGTTTGCCATCGCCTTGTCACGAGGGTGCCCCAGACCGGTCGACAAGTTAATCACGCTGGTTAGCGTTTCGAGGGCGCGCACGAACACAGGGTCGTCTATTAGCGTGGGCGGCGGAGTCTGTTCTGCCTGACCATGCACGATCGCGCCCCAGCGGGCCACCCAGCTGTCCGCCTGTCCGGGGATGTCGGGGACGGCCACTACGCCTGCGATGTTATTCAGACCATCGACATAATCGAGGATTTTCGGCTCAGCATAGTAGACGACAACTACAGACTTACGCGGCGGGTAGCGCCAGGTCTTCATTGTCTCGACATGCAAGCGGCCAACCCCGGACAGTGCAATCGGTCCTTTGGCAAGAGCCTTAACACTAGCCGCTCCTAAGGACCGAGCAAGGCTGGTGTGGTCCAACTGGTGCTTGGTATGCACAAGTAGGATGACATCCTGTACATCCGGTCCGACTCTCTCACAGATCTTCCGGGCGTAACCTAGCGCAAGTCGAAGCGCTTCAGCCTCTTGGCTATCGACGGGCACGAGGATCCGAATGGGCTTAGTCATGTTTCTTCTCTACTGAAACTTCCCTCAAAACAATGAATCCGCACCCCTCCTGTGCAGAATCATCGGCGCTATGAGCATAGCATGTCGCGCGGGCCTAGGTGTTGACGCAGCCATGTCCGCGTCTGGTAGGCGGAAAACGCCAGTAAAGTGACCGAGATGGCGCGTCGCTGCCGTTTGCAACCGCTTCTAGAATGAGGAAGGACGGGCAGTGCGCTGGATGGGGTCAGGCCTCCGTTCACTTGCTATGCGTAAAAATGTGCATATATTGTGCGTATGAGAGGTCGGAGAATTGTCATGGCCCACGCACAGCTAGCACATTCCACGGTGATCTCGGGCTTTGTCGATAGCCTGCAGGAGCCGCGCACACCCTATATCTCGCCGAAGCGCCTGTCGGAGGCGCTGGGCGTGAAGGTTGCCAATTTGGCCCAGTTGACCGGTGTCCACCGCAACACGCTTCGTAATCCGTCATCGGAGCGCTTGCAGGGTCGGATGCGGGAAATGGTGAAGGTGATCTCGGCCGCGACTGAGCTCACTGGCGACGTCGACAAGGCGATCTACTGGTATCGCAACGAACCTATCGCTGACTATAGTCATCGCACGGCGGCCGAACTCGTCGCCGACGGTCAGGTCGAAGCGGTTCTGGCCTTCATCCGGGATCTCGAAAATGGTGCGCGCGGGTGAAAGTCACCCGCGTCGGCCCTGACGAGTTCTTCCATCGCTACCTGACACCCAAATGGGCTTTCCTGCCCACCAGCGGTGCAGGCGCGGCGATAGACGGCGGCCGTTTCAACCGGCCCGGCATCGAAGCGCTTTACCTGTCCCGTTCGACGCAGACAGCGCTGGAGGAATACAAGCAGGGCGCCAGCATCACCCCGCCAGCCACCCTTGCCGCGTACAACATCACGCTCGCCGAGGTGGTCGACCTTTCGCAGGGGTTCGACCCGGCTATCTGGGATGGCTCGTGGAAGGAGTGGGATTGTGCCTGGCGCCAGGTCGCTCGCATCGACAAGAAGATCCCGCCATCGTGGAAGCTCGCGGACCTGGTCGTCACCGCCGGACTTCGCGGCATCCTGTTTCCGTCGCTGCGTCACGCCGGTGGCACCAACCTGGTGGTCTTTCCAGCCAATCTTGTCGAAGGCGATAAGGTCATGGTCCATGATCCCGATCACCGGCTGCCGCACGACCAGTCGTCCTGGCCGTGAGTGATCGAGTGTCCCTGGGATCACAACGCGACGACGCCCCCCGTCACGGCGCTTGGTCTCCAACGGCATCGTCCTTACCGTCGCCCTCCCCGCAAGCCAGCCCGGCTGGAATATCGCCGGCCAGCAGCTTTTCCTTCGACAGCAGACCAGCGTCCTCGAGCGCCTCGAAATCCGGCAGGTCGCGCAGCGTGTCGAACCCGAACTCCAGCAGGAATTCTTTTGTCGTCACATAGGTGTAGGGCGCGCCCGGCGTCGGGCTACGCGGGCCGGAAGCGATCAGGCCGGCACCGCGCAGATGACCAATAAAATCGCGACTGATCTCCTTGCCGAAGAATGATGACAACTCGGCACGGGTGATCGGCTGGAAGTAGCCGATGCACATCAGCACGAGCACCTCTGACTGCGTGAGGTCCACCGTGCGCTCGTTACCGCCGACTGCACTGCGGATAGCGTCTGCATAAGCCGGCCGGGTCAGATGCTTCCAGCCGCCGGCGACGGCGACCAGATCATAGGGTCGGCCGCGGAGTTCCTCACGGATGTCGTCGATGAGGAGATCAATGCTGCAGGTCTTGCCGACGATCCGCGCGAGCGTCTCGCGGCCGACCGGTTCGCTAGCGGCGAAGATCGTTGCTTCGACCCGGTGCATCCATTCACGCCAACGCGCTTCCGGCGGCAGATGATCCAGTTCCCGGTCAAACAGCTGGTCAGCTGATCGACGGTCATCTGACTGGCTCCCTCCTCGCCTGCGCGTCGCCTCGGCCATGGTCGTCACAGCCCGTAGATGCGGAACGCGGTGCGGCCGGAAAGCTCGCGCACGGCGCCGAGTTCGACCAGACGGTCGAACAGCCGGCGCAGCCCACGGTCGCTCATGCCTGCGATCTTTTCCGTGGCGACGATCGCGTCGTCGGAGAGCAACTTTTCCACGACGACGTCCGCCGCCTTGGCCCTGAGTTTCGGCGCAACGGCAAGCAGCCGGTCCGCGCGGCGCTCGAGCTCAGCGGACAGGTCAATCGCGCGCAGCGCAGCGCGCGCCTGCGCGGCCAGCAGAGTTTTGGCCCGATCGGATTCCGTTTCGGCACCCGCAGCCAGGGCGGCAGTCACTGGGCGGCGCGGCCGGCCCATACCCACAGCTAAGGCCGCCTCGCCGCCCAGCAAAGGGATTGCATGCGTCCAGCCCAGCCGCTGCGCCAGCAGGGCGTCGGCAAGCCAGGCTCCAAGGGCGCGCCCCAAGCCGTGGCGTTCGGAGATCGCGATGGCGCCGGTCATCATTGCCGCCGTCCCGTCCCTGGCGGCGAGCTGCCGCAGATCGTCCACTAGATCGCTCACGCCCTCGTCATTGCGCGCAAGGCCGAGGTCATCCAGCAGCGTGCCGATGTTTTTTTCCGTCAGCAGTTTCTCCGCAGGCGTTCCGACCAGCCGGCGCCAGGCGAAAAGCAAATGACCGGCGGGGCCGACATTGTCGCCCGGTCGTGTAAGCAGAAGGGCATCGCGCAGTGCGCTTTCATCCTCGACGCGGCCAGCCTGCTTTGCCGTTGCAGTGGCCGCGGCAAGCGCCAGCCGCTGCCGCCAGGCGCCGGCCCACCGCTCCTGCCGGCGGACCACCGCGTCGAGCACGCCGATGGTGGCGCCTGCGGCGAGTGCCACGTCTTCAACATCTTTTCCCGCATGACTTTGCGCATCCGAGATGGCCCGGCGCAGCCAGGCCGGCACCGCTGCCATTGGCACGGTCGGAGAGGCACTGGCGAGCGTGGCGTATTGGCGCGGAGAGGGTTTGGGACGCAGAATCATCGAAAGCAGGATGAATCACGGCGGCGCTTTTAGCAACAGAAATGGACAAAAAGCGCTGTGCCTGTCGTGGCGACACAACGAATGATAATGTTGCATTATCGTTCGTTTTGCGATCTGTATGAGAAATGGCCATTGTCGTTCGTTTTTCACCGGCGGACAGCCTCGTTTAGGCGT
>NZ_LMCP01000030.1 GCF_001425625.1 Mesorhizobium sp. Root102
CGATGCGCTCGAGGTCGGCGAAAACGCGATAGCGACGCTCGGCATGGAGCTGGTCGATCGCTTCCTCGAAGAACCGCTGATAATTCATGTCGACTTCCCAATTTTGCGCGGGATCATAATCATTGCCCTATTGGTCGTCCACCGGGCCTTTTTGGTCAAAATGCCACGCCCTGGACCTGTTCCTAACGGCCACGGATCGTGGCCTATTCCCTTGATGTGGATCAACTTTGTTTCAGGACGATGCCACATGCCGGCAATGCCGGTTACAACGAGTTCTAATGGCCAGGCGGCAAGCTTTCCAGTAAGGCGGGGGTTGAGACAGTTTCCGATAATTCTTGAGATGCGAGGTCGCGGATGACAGTTTTGGTGACAGGCGGCGCCGGTTATATCGGTAGCCATATGGTCTGGGAGCTGCTGGATGCCGGCGAGAGCGTGGTCGTTCTCGACCGTCTTTCGACCGGCTTCGAATGGGCGGTGGCGCCGGAGGCAAAGCTGGTTGTCGGCGATGTCGCCGACAGGGAATTGGTCGGCTCTATCATCAGGGACAACAAGGTCGACGCGATCATCCATTTCGCGGGTTCGATCGTGGTCCCGGAATCGGTTGCCGATCCGCTCGGCTATTACGAGAACAACACCTGCAATACGCGCACGCTGATCGAAACCGCGGTGCGCGAGGGCGTGCCCAATTTCATCTTTTCCTCGACCGCGGCCGTCTATGGCGGCGCCGGACTGGAGCCGGTGCGCGAGGATGCCCGTCTGGCGCCGGAATCGCCCTACGGCCTGTCCAAGCTGATGAGCGAATGGATGCTGCGCGATGCGGCGATCGCGCACGGCCTGCGCTATACCGCGCTGCGCTATTTCAACGTCGCCGGCGCCGACCCGAGGGGCCGCACCGGCCAGTCGACGCCGGGCGCCACCCATCTGATCAAGGTCGCCTGCGAGACCGCCCTCGGCAAGCGCCCCTTCATGCAGGTGTTCGGCACCGACTATCCGACGCCGGACGGCACCTGCATGCGCGACTATATCCATGTCAGCGACCTGGCGGCGGCGCATCGCCTGGCCCTGCAGCGGCTGCGCGCCGGGGGCACAAGCCTCGTCGCCAATTGCGGCTACAGCCATGGCTACTCGGTGCTCGAGGTCATCGACAGCGTGCGGCGCGCCTTTGGCCATGATTTCGAGGTGAAGATGGGCGATCGTCGCCCTGGCGACGCCGCTGCGGTGGTTGCCAATTCGGATCTCGCCCGCGCCGAACTCGGCTGGACCCCGCTACGCGACGATCTCGACCAGATCGTTGCCGACGCGCTCGCCTGGGAGCGCATCCTGACCGGCAAGAACTCCGCGCGGGGCTGAGCCGGGTTCTCCGAAGGGCTCGCAAGGCACGTGGCGAAGCGCTATTGAAGGCATTCGCGGCACGGCGTGGAGGCGCCGCGCCGCGAGGAGCTTTTGGGGGGATGGCATGAAAATAACGGTGCTCGGGGCCGGTGTCGTCGGTACGGCAGCCGCCTATTATCTGGCGAGTGACGGCCACGATGTCACAGTGATCGAGCGCCATGCGGCGCCGGCACGCGGCACCAGCCAGTCGAACGCCGGTCTGGTGTCGCCGGGCGATGCCACCGCCTGGGCCTCACCGGCGGCGCTGAAGACATTCCTGCGCGCGCTCTACAACCATGATCTCGGCATCAAGGTGCGGCTGCGCTTCGACCCCTACTTCCTCGCCTGGAGCCTGCGCTTCCTGCGCCAATGCACGAAAGAGCGCCTGCGCGCCAACAGCCGGGTCAAGCTCCGCCTGGCGCTCTATTCGCGCGACTGCATCAACGCCATCTCGGCAGAGACAGGCATCGGCTATGATGAGCGCAAGAAGGGCATCCTCTATTTCTTCCGCACGCAGCACAGCCTCGACACCGGCACCGACAATTACCGCTACCTGGCCGAGCACGGCCTGCCGATAGAGATCGTCGGCCGCGAGCGGCTGATCGAACTTGAACCGGGTCTTGCCGGGGTGAAGGAAAAGATCGCCGGCGGCGTCTATTCGCCGATCGACCAGACCGGCGATTCCCGGCAGTTCGTGGAAAAGCTCGCCGCCTATTCAGCCGAAAGGCTCGGCGTGAAATTTCTCTACGGCACAACGGTCGAAGGCCTCGACATCGAGGGCGGCCGGGTGCGCGCGGTGATGACTTCGGCCGGGCCGGTCGCCGGTGATGCCGTGGTCATCTCGATGGGGCCGGAGAGCGGCCTGCTCGGCCGTCGCTACGGCATCGACCTGCCTGTCTATCCGGTGAAGGGTTATACCGCGACGATTCCGCTGGAGGACGAGAGCAAGGGCCCGACCATGGGCGGCGCCGACGAGGACCAGCTGATCGCCTATTCCAGGCTTGGCAACCGGCTGCGGCTCGCCTCGACCGCCGAATTCACCGGCTTCGACCGCAGCCACAGGCCAAGCGACTTCGCCGCCATGTTCAGGACCGGCAAGGATCTGTTCCCCGGTGCCTTCGACGAGAAAAAGGCCGAGCTGTGGGCGGGCCTGCGGCCGATGATGCCGAACTCGGTGCCGGTCATCGGCGAGGCGCGCTACGAGAATCTCTATCTCGACACCGGCCACGGCCATGTCGGCTGGACCATGGCCTGCGGCTCCGGCAAATTCCTTGCCGACCTCGTCGCCGGCCGGAAGCCGGAGATCGACCCGCAAGGGCTGGTTTACGGGGGCTAGTGATGTCGGGACCGCAAGTCGCCATCGACCTTGGCCGCATCGAGCGCAATGCGCGCACGATCGTCGAGCGCTGCGCGCTGTCGGGCATAAAAGTGTTCGGCGTCACCAAGGGCACTTGCGGCATGCCGCAGGTGGCGCGCGCCATGCTGCGCGGCGGTGTCGCCGGTATCGCCGAATCGCGCTTCGAGAACATCCGCCGGCTGCGCGACAGCGGCATCAACGCGCCGATCATGCTGTTGCGCAGCCCGCCGATGGCGCGTGTCGAGGAGGTGGTGCGCACCGTCGACATCAGCCTGCAGTCGGAACTCGCCACCATCCGCGAGATTTCGCGCATCGCCGAGCGCATGGGCCGCGTCCACGACATCATGCTGATGATCGATCTCGGCGATCTCCGCGAAGGCATCTGGCCGAGCGACCTTATTCCCACAGTCGAACAGATCCTGCAGTTCAAGGGCGTGCGCATTGCCGGTATCGGTACCAATCTCGGCTGCTTCGGCGCCATCATGCCGACGCCGGAAAATCTCGGGCAGCTCGTCGCCCATGCCTACAAGACCGAGCGCCTGTCCGGCAAAAGCCTCGACTGGATTTCCGGCGGCGCCTCGTCGTCGCTGCCGCTGCTGCTCGAAGGCAGACTGCCGGCCGGCATCAACAATCTGCGGGTCGGCGAGGCGATCCTGCAGGGCGGCGTCGAGACCTTCCGCGACACGCCGTGGGCGGAGCTCGAACCCGATGCCTGCCGGCTGACCAGCGACATCATCGAGGTCAAGCTCAAGCCTTCACGGCCGATCGGCCAATCGGGCTACGACGCCTTCGGCAACCAGCCGGTCTTCCCCGACGAGGGCGACAGGCTGCGCGCTATCGCCAATATCGGCCGCGAGGACGTGCTGGTCGAGGGGCTGACGCCGATCGCCAAGGGGATACGGGTGCTCGGCGCTTCCAGCGACCATCTGCTGCTCGATGTCGCCGATGCCGATCCGCCGCCGGCCGTCGGCGACCGCGTCGCCTTCCGCATGAGCTATGGCGCCATGTTGCTGGCGATGACCTCGGAATATGTCGAGAAGGCCCCGATGCATGACGTCGAGGACTTTTCCGGCCGCAAGATGGTGCAGATCACGGCCGAGCGGGGGGCTGCCGGCATCCTGGCCCGAGAAGGTACCGGCGCGCGGCTGGAAGCGATGAATTTCGACGTCGTGGAACTCGCCGATGTCGAGCGGCCGCCATCGGGGCTGATCCGGCTGACTGCCGGAGCCGACCGTCGCATCGCCCACAAGGCGCTGACCGCAACGGCGCGCGCGACGCATTCCTTCGGCCTGATCTGGATCGATTCCATAGCCGCCCTGATGCCCGAGGAAGAGGACGGCATCGACCTGCCGGAAGGCTCGGTTCTGGCGCGTACCCTCGGCCTCGACCACAAGGCGGGTGCGCTGCAGCCGCAGCTGTCGCCAGAGAATGTCGCCATTGTCGGCTTGCGCCATGCCGACCCGGCCGAAGCGCGGGTGCTGAAGGATTCACGCGTGTCAGCCTTCACCATGACCGATATCGACGCCATGGGCATGCGCGACCTGATGCATGAAGCGATCCGCATCGCTACCTCCGGCACGCAAGGCTTCCATGTCAGTTACTCGCCGACTGCAACCGAATTCGCCGGCTGGGCAGCAGGCTCCGGTGGGCTGACCGTGCGCGAGACGCATCAGGCGATGGAGGCGATCGCGCTCTCCGGCGGTCTGCTGTCGATGGATGTTTCGGGCCTTGCCGCGGATCTGGAGCCCCGGATCAGCACCGACGTGATCAACTTCGTCATGTCGGTTTTCGGCAAGCGGATCTTGTAGCTGAGCATGATCCCGAAAAATGGGTTCCGGTTTTCTCGGACAAACGGAAATCGTTTGTCCAAAGATCATGCTCAAACAGACAGATCCTGTCCCTGCGGTTCGATCGCCGCGCGCCAGGCCCTGACGTAGTCAACCCAGACCGGGTCGGCCGGCGGCTCCATTCTTTCGCCTTTGCCCTGCGCCATCCGTTGATCGGTCGCCAGCAATGCGGCGCCGATGCTGGTGCCGGTGGCGGCTTCGGACGCAACAACGGCGCGTGCCGTGCTGGCTGCCAGCATGCCGACAAAGAGCCGGTTGCGGGCAAAGGGGCCTTCGACAGTGGTCGGGCCGTCGGCGCCGATCAGGTCGAGGCAGGTTGCCGTCATCAACGCCAGATAGAACGAGATGGCGGCAAAGCGCTGGCCATCGTTCATACCGTCGGCATTGAGCCATGCCGCTACCTGATGCGGGAACGGCCCCGATCCTTGCTGGGTCGACGGCAGCAGCAGCACCTTTCGCGCCAGCACGGCGCCGACATCGGCTTCGGCCCACCGCTCAGGCTGGTCCTTCGTCAGCACGGAAAACTCACGGCCGCCCATGAAGCGCGCCGAGGTAACGGGATTACCGAGTGCGTTGACATTGACCAGCGTGTCGCGCGCGGCATCCAGCGCAATCTGTTTGCCGCCAACCGCCATCGACACCACCCAGGTGCCCGTCGAGACGACGGAGAAAGGCGGTCTGTCGGACAGCAGATGCGGCAGCAGCGAGGCGTTGGAATCATGCAGGCCGCAGAACACCGGCGTTTGCGGATCGAGTCCGGTTCGCATCGCAACGATAGGCAGGATCGGGCCGAGGCGATCGCTGGCCGGCCGCACCGGCGCCATCAGGCCGCGCCATTCCAGGCTGTCGACCAATGATGAAAAATTCGCCGCCCACGGGTTCCACAGATCGGTGTGGCAGCCGAGCGAAGTCACCTCGTTGGCGGCGATGCCGGTCAGGCGCAAGGCCCAGTATTGCGGGTACATCAGCATCGCGGCAACCTTGGCAAATTCCGCCGGGAAGCTTTTCTGCTGCCAGAAGAATTGCGCACCGAGATTGAGGCCGAGCGGCAGGCGCGGCGTGCCGGTCTCGGCGAAGGGCGGACGGATCGAGTCATAATCCACCGCCAGCCGGTCGGGGCCGTCGAATTCATAGTCGAGCACTGGCAGCACCAGTTCGCCCGCAGCGTCGACCAGTACGCCCGTTGCTCCATGGGTCGTGATCGAAATGGCGTCGATGCACTGTTCGGCGTTGAGGCTGGCAAGGCTATCGAGGATGAATATCCACAAGGCCTCGACATCGTGGTGCGGGTAGGGCGCCTGTCGCACCGGCGCATTCGCCATGCGGCGCAACGCCACCTCGCTCAACGTCGCGAGGTCGACCAGCGCCACCTTGGCGTTGGTCTTGCCGATGTCGATGACGGCGATGTGGCGCATCGCACTCATGCCATATGGAACACGGTTTCCAGCGGCACGGCCACCGGCTCGTTGTCCGGCCTGGTTTCCATCATGTCGGCCATATGTGCCCACCAGCGCTGCATCACCGGATGCCTGGGCAGTTCGTCCATGCCGTGGTCGTCTCGCCGCCACAGCACGCCGAACAGGATATTGGTGTCCTCGTCGAGGTGGATGGAGTAATCGGAGACGCCGGCCTGCTTCAGCAGTGATACCAGGGATGGCCAGATCTCGTCGTGACGCTTCTTGTACTCGGCCTTCATACCGGGCTTGAGCTTCATCTTGAACGCGTATTTCTCGGCCATCAGCGCCCTCCGCGCAGCCGCCGCCAGACGATAGGCAAGGCGATGACGATGATCAGCAGCAGGCCGATGAAGATCGACATGACGATGCCGGGCACGTTGAGCAGGCCAAGGCCGAAGGTCACCAGCCCCATGATGAAGGCGGCGAGCACGACGCCCAGAATGCTGCCTGCACCGCCGAGGATGCTGACGCCGCCGAGCACCACCATGGTGATGACTTCCAGCTCGTACCCCTGCGCGATCGACGGTCGGGTCGAACCAAGGCGCGAGGTGATCAGCACCGAGGCGATGCCCGACATCAGGCCGGTCAGGCAGAACAGGATGAACTTGGTTCGGCCGACGCGCACACCGGAAAACTGCGCAGCTATCGGATTGTTGCCGATGGCAAAGACGCGTCGGCCGAAAATCGTGCGGTGCAGAAGGAACCAGTAGGCGACGGCCGCGATCAGGAAGAGCACCAGTTCGAAGGACACCACCCACCAGACATAACCCTGGCCGAAGAAGGCGAAGTTTTCGGGATAGCCCTTGTAGGCCTGATCGCCGAGGATGATGAAGGCGATGCCGCGAAACAGGCTCATCGTGCCGATGGTGACAACGATCGAGGGCAAGCCAAGTCTCGTCACCAGCAACCCGTTGAAGGCGCCGCAGCCGAGCCCGACGACGATGCCGATCAGCACCAGCACTGGTGTATCGGCGCCGGCCTGCACCGCCATGCCCGTCATGGTCGACGCCAGCGCGATGATGGCGGCCACCGACAGGTCGATCTCGCCGGAGATGATCAGCAGCGCCATGGCGAAAGCGATCAGGCCCTTCTCGGTGAAATTGAAGGTGAGATCGGACAACGAGTATGGGTCGAGGAAATAGGGCGAGGCGAAGCTGTTGATGGCGAAGATGGCGATCGCCACGACGACGAGCAGCGCTTCCCAGGAAAAGATCGCCGAACGGAACGGCTTGTCGAGCCGGTCGGGAATGTGGCGCGGAGCAGGGCTGTCGGTCATGTCACCGCCTCCACCTTTCTGAGGATGATGCGGCCTTGCTGGCGTTCGCCGCGCGCATTGAGCACGACGGCCAGAATGATGGCGCTGCCCGAAATCGCCATCTGCCAAAAGGGCGAGATGTTGATGACCGGCAGTGCGTTGGAGATGATGCCGAGGAACAGCGCCCCCAACACCGCGCCGCCGACCGAACCGATGCCGCCGGCGATCGAGATGCCACCGATGACACAGGCGGCGATGATGTTGAGCTCATAGCCGTTGGCGACCTCAACCGAGGCGATTACATAACGCGAGATCCAGAGATAGCCCGAGAGGCCGCCGATCATGCCGGAGATGCAGAAGACGATGAATTTCGTCCGGCCGACATCGATGCCGGCATAGACCGAAGCCGTCGGGTTGACGCCGATGGCATAGATCGAGCGGCCGAGTGCGGTGCGCGTCATCAAGACGAAGAAGAGCGCGATGACCAGGATGGCGATCCACGACAGCACCGGAATGCCGAGGAAGGCGGCGCGCTGAAAGCCGATGAAGTCCGGGCTCATCTTGTCGGCATTGACCCAGGCGCCGCCGGACAGGACGAAGGTGGCGCCGCGATAGATGGTCAGAGTGCCCAATGTGACGACGATCGAAGGGATGTTTAGCCGCCACACCAAAAGGCCGTTGATGGCGCCGAGCACCAGCCCGATCAACAGTGCGATGACGATTAGCAGCGGGATCGGGATCGCCGGATGCGCGGCGTTCAGCATCGCCACCACCATGCCGGTGAAGCAGAGGTTGGACGCCATCGACAGATCGATCGACCGGGTCAGGATGACAACCATCTGGCCCAGCGCCAGGATCATCAGGATCGAGGTGTCGTTGAACACCTGGCGCAGATTGCCGGGATCGGCAAAGGCCGGGAAGCGCGTCGAGATCAATCCGATCAGCAAGACGATGGCCGCGAACAGCCAGATCTCACGGTATTTGAGGAAAGCCTTCATGCCGCGATCCCTGCTGCCGTCCTGACCAGCGTCTCGGCGTCCAGTCCCTTGTTGTCGTAGACCGCCGCGACGAGACCCTCGCGCATGACCACGACGCGGTCGGACATGCCGAGGATTTCGGGCAGTTCGGAGGACACCATGATCACCGACAGGCCTTGCGCCACCAACTCGGCCATGAAGCCGTGCACGGCGGCCTTGGAGCCGATGTCGATGCCCTTGGTCGGCTCGTCCAGGATGATCACCTTGGGCGCGGTCGCCAGCCATTTGGCGATGACGATCTTCTGCTGGTTGCCGCCCGACAGCGTGCCGACATCCTGGCTGAGTGAGGAAGCGCGCAGGTCGAGCCGCTCGGTGTAGGAGCGAGCGAGCGAAAACTCCTCGGCCAACCGCAGCAAGCCGGATCTGGAGGTGCGCTTGAGCGAAGGCAGCGAGACATTCTGGAAGATCGGCAGGCCGATCACCACGCCTTGCTTGCCGCGCTCCTCCGGCACATAGACGATGCCGGCATCGATCGAATCTGCCGCGGATTTCGGCGCGATCACCTTGCCTTCCAGCATAATCGTGCCGCCTGAGGTGCGGGTGATGCCCGATATCGCCTGCATCACCTCGCTGCGCCCGGCGCCGACAAGGCCGTAGAAGCCGAGGATTTCGCCCTTGTGCAATTCGAAGCCGATGTCGTTGAACTCGGTCGGGTGCGACAGGCCTGAAACGGAGAGCACCGTCGTGCCGATCTCTGCCTTGCGCTGCGGGAAGATGTGGTCGACGGCGCGACCGACCATCAGGCGCACGATCTGGCTCTGGCCGGCATCCTTGATCAGGCCTTCACCGACCATCTCGCCATCGCGGAACACCGTGTAGCGATCGGCGATGCGGTAGATCTCGTCGAACTTGTGGCTGATGAACAGGATCGCCTTGCCTTCGCTCTTGAGGAACTCGATGAGCAGGAAAAGCTCCTCGATCTCCTTCATCGAAAGCGCGGCGGTCGGCTCGTCCATGATGACGATCTGCGCGTCGATCGACATGGCACGCGCAACGGCGACCAGATGCTTGTTGGCGATGCCGAGGTCCTTCAGCCGCGCGTCGGCGTCGATATGGCCGGCATGCATGGTATCGAGCACTTCGCGAGCGTTTTTGCGCATGGTGCGCCAGTCGATGGTGCGCAAGCGCGTGCGCGGCGCGTGGCCGAGAAAGATGTTTTCGGCAACCGTCAAATCGTCGAACAGCACGGTTTCCTGGTGAATGGCGGTGACGCCATACCCGAAGGCGGCATGCGCGCTGGGCAGAGTGACGGCTTGGCCGTCGATGCTGATTGTGCCCCCATCGGGCTGGTAGATGCCGGTCATGATCTTGACCAGCGTCGACTTGCCGGCGCCGTTTTCGCCGATCAGCGCGGTCACCTCGCCCGGATAGAGCGACAGGCTGACATTGTGCAGCGCGCGCACGCCGGGAAAGCTCTTGGAGATGCCGGACAGCGTCAGGCGTGGAACCGAGGCCAGAGGCCGCTCCTTTACCGTGCCGGGTTGGGCTGTCGTATCCATAGTCGTATCAAGCCCTGAAACAAGGTCCGTTTAAAGTCGCGGCGGGACGTGAGCCCCGCCGCGACAGCTTGAGAGCGCTCCAGGTCAATAGATCTTGGAGAACTTCTCGATGTTCGACTTGTCGAACTGGAACGGCGGGGCCATCGCAGCCGAGTTGGTGTCGTCGAGCGTGACCTTGCCGACGCGGCCGATCGACAGCGTGGCGCCGGGCTTGGCCTCTTCCTTCTTCACCGCCAGATCATGGGCGAGGTAGACGGCCGAGTAGCCGAGATCGATCGGGTTCCACAGCGCGACCGCCTGGCTGGCACCGTTGTCGATGAACTTCTTGAACTCGGACGGCAGCGCGAGACCGGTGACATTGACCTTGCCGATCAGGTTTTCATCGGTGACGACCTGGGCGGCGGCAACGACGCCGACGGTGGTCGGCGCGATGATCGCCTTGAGGTTCGGATAGGATTTCAACAGGCCCTTGGCTTCGTCGGTGCTCTTGGCCGAATCGTCATCGCCGTAGACGGTGGCGACGAGTTTGATCTTGGGGAACTTCTCCGGCAGGATCTTCTTGGCCGCATCGATCCACGCGTTCTGGTTGGTGGCGGTCGAGGAGGCCGACAGGATGGCGACGTCGCCGCCTTCCGGCAGGTAGTCGGCGGCGAGCTTGATGATGGTCTCGCCGATCAGGCCGGTGTCGGACGGGTTGAGGTGAAGCTGACGGCCTTCCTTGGCGACGCCAGAATCCCAGGAGATGACGGTGATGCCGCGCTCCATGGCCTTCTTCAGCACCGGCACCAGCGCGTCGGCGTCATTGGCCGAAATGGCGATGGCGTTGACCTTCTGGGCGATCAGCGAATTGACCACTTCGATCTGCGCTTCCGCGGTCGCCTTGGTCGGGCCGGTGTAGATGATGTCGACATCGCCGAGTTCCTTGGCCGCCTCTTCGGCGCCCTTGTTGGCGGCATCGAAGAAGCCGTTGCCGAGCGACTTCACCACCAGCGCGATCTTGACGTTTTCGGCATAGGCTGCGTTCACGAACATGGCGGCAGAGAACGCCGCCGTCACCATCAATTTCTTCAAGAAGCTCATCGAATATCCTCCCTTGAGCGTTGCATTCCATCGCCGCTGCTGGCGTGAGGGTGTCTCAGGCCTGCAGTGAAGATTCTTCCTTTGCCGACTTGCGGGCGACGATCAGCGTCACGCCCGCGGTCTCCAACATCTTGGCTTCGCGATCCTCGATGCCGTCATCGGTGATGACGGTGGCGATGCGCGACAGGCCGCACAGGATCAGGCTGGAGCGTTTGCGGAATTTCGAAGAATCGACCAGCACCACCAGTTCGTCGGCCTGGTCGATCAGTTTCTGCTCCGCCTGGATCAAAAGCGGATCGCCTTCCATCAGGCCGAGCGGCCCCAATCCTTGCGCGCCCATGAACATGCGTCGCGCATAGAAATTGCGCGTCACGTCATTGTCGAAGGGCGACAGGATGATGTTCTGCTCGCGGTAGATCGTGCCGCCCGACAGCATCACCGTGTTCTTGGAATGCTTGAGCAGGTGCTCGGCGATCGGGAACGAATTGGTGAAGATCGGCATGCGGCGGCCGGTCAGGAAATGCACCATCTGGAAGGTTGTGGTGCCGCCATTGATGATGATCGGCTCGCCGTCCTTGCACAGCTCGACCGCTTCGCGGGCAATCGCCCGCTTTTGCGAGGCGTTGATCGTTTCGTTGACGGAAAAGGTCCGGCCGGCCAGCCCGATGAACTGCGGCGGCGAGATTGCCTCGGCGCCACCGCGCACACGGCGCAGGCGCTTCTGGACATGGAGAGCCGCGATGTCGCGCCGGATTGTCGCCTCGGAGGACTCCGTCAGGTCGACCATCTCCTGCACCGTCACCACAGGCTTTTCCTGGACGGCGGACAGAATGATCCTGTGGCGCTCTTTTTCGTGCATGGTTCCTCCCTGCCTGAGCATCTAGGCACCCAAAACGCGCAGTGTCAATCATTTCCGATCATATAATTTCATTGTGCAGTGCAATATGATCGATGTTGATCGTTTGTGATTGACAAGCCGGCTGCTTCCGTGGAAATTCGGGCCAAATGGGTCGCACCTTTTGCGTGCCTTTCGGGAGGATACCCTATGCTCGATAAGCGCACCGGCGCGCGCCTCGCCAATCAGTGGGATGAGGCCAAGGCTCAAGCGATGAGCGAGCCGGAACTTCTGGTCTATCGCTCGAACACGCTCGGCTCCGACAAGCGCGTCACCAACTATGGCGGTGGCAACACCTCCTCGAAGATCTGGCAGAAAGACCCGCTCACCGGCGAGAATGTCGAAGTGCTTTGGGTCAAGGGCTCGGGCGGCGACAGTGCCTCGATTAAAACAGACGGTTTTGCCACGCTCTACATGGACAAGCTGCGCGCGCTCAAAGGCCTCTATCGCGGCGTTGAGCA
Source organism: Mesorhizobium sp. Root102 (assembly GCF_001425625.1). GTDB lineage: Bacteria > Pseudomonadota > Alphaproteobacteria > Rhizobiales > Rhizobiaceae > Mesorhizobium. Next base: position 12,260 of record NZ_LMCP01000030.1, read on the forward strand.
CGAAGACGAAATGGTCGGCTTCCTGCCGCACTGCACCTTCAACCTCAATGCGCGCGCGGCCTCGATCGACACGCCGCTGCATGCCTACGTGCCGAAGCCTTTTGTCGACCATATGCATCCCGATGCCATCATCGCCATTGCCGCCGCCAAGGATTCCAGGGCGCTGACCAAGGAGATATTCGGCGACGCCATCGGCTGGCTGCCATGGAAGCGTCCGGGCTTCGAACTCGGCCTGTGGCTGGAGAAATTCTGCCTCGAAAATCCCGCCGCCAAGGGTGTCATCCTGGAAAGCCACGGCCTGTTCACCTGGGGCGACACCCCCAGGGAATGCTACGAGACGACGATCTCGGTGATCAACCAGGCGATCGAATGGTTCGAGCGCCGCTCCGAGGGTCTCGCGATCTTCGGCGGTGAAGTGGTCAAGTCGCTCGATGCCGTCGAACGCCGTGCCATCGCGGCAAAACTGATGCCGAAAATCCGCGGCCTGATCTCGGAGAAGAGCCACAAGCTCGGCCATTTCGATGATTCCGCCGCCGTGCTCGAATTCGTCAACTCCAGGGATTTGCGGGCGCTGGCGGCACTCGGCACGTCGTGCCCCGACCATTTCCTGCGCACCAAGATCCGCCCGCTGGTCATCGAGTTCGATCCGGCCAAACCCGATGTCGATGCCGTCATCGCCCGCCTCGCCGACGACGTGGCTGCCTATCGCGTCGGCTACCAGGCCTATTACGACAGCTGCAAGCATGCGGACTCGCCCGCCATCCGCGACCCCAATGCCGTCGTCTACCTGATGCCCGGCGTCGGTATGTTCACCTTCGCCGGCGACAAGGCGACTGCCCGCATTTCGGGCGAATTCTATGTCAACGCCATCAACGTCATGCGCGGCGCCTCCACCGTCTCGTCCTATGTCGGCCTGCCCGCACAGGAAGCATTCGATATCGAGTACTGGCTGCTCGAGGACCTGAAGTTACAGCGCATGCCGAAGCCGAAGTCGCTTGCCGGCCAGATCGCGTTGGTCACCGGCGGTGCCGGTGGCATCGGCCGCGCGACCGCCAACCGGCTGCTGCGCGAAGGCGCCTGCGTCGTGCTGGCCGACATCGACGAAACAGCGCTGGCCAGCGCCAACGACGAACTGGCCAAGGCCTATGGCAAGGATTTCGTCCGGCCGGTGCGGATCAACGTGACCTCGGAGGACCAGGTTGTCTCCGGCTTTGCCGAGACGGCGGTCGAGTTCGGCGGCATCGACATTCTGGTGTCCAACGCAGGGCTGGCTTCCTCGGCGCCGATCGAGGAGACGACGCTGGCGCTGTGGAACAAGAACATGGACATCCTGTCGACCGGCTATTTCCTGGTCTCGCGGGAAGCGTTCCGGCTGTTCAGGGTGCAGAAGATCGGCGGCAACGTCGTCTTCGTCGCGTCCAAGAATGGCCTTGCCGCCTCGCCCAACGCCGCCGCCTATTGCACCGCCAAGGCCGCCGAGATCCATCTCGCTCGCTGCCTGGCGCTGGAGGGTGCGGAAGCCCAGATCAGAGTCAATGTCGTCAACCCGGACGCGGTGCTTCGCGGCTCGAAGATCTGGACCGGCGAGTGGAAGGAACAGCGCGCCGCCGCCTACAAGATGTCGACCGACGACCTGGAGGAGCATTACCGCTCGCGTTCGATGCTGAAGCGCTCGGTCTTCCCCGAAGACATCGCGGAGGCGATCTATTTCTTCGCCTCCGACATGTCGGCCAAGTCGACCGGCAACATCATCAATGTCGACGCGGGCAACGCCCAGAGCTTTACGCGCTGAGCCAACGTCGAAGCGCTTCCCTTCTCCGCGTCACTATACGGGGAGAAGATGCCGGCAGGCGGATGAGGGGCAGCGCTGACTGAACGCATTTTGGGAGGAATAGCAGTTTGTCCGAATCCATCATCTCCGCCGACCTCGTCGACAAGGACAACGCCGCGCGCAAGGCCAACCTCGAGCGCGACTACGCCTCGCTCGGCGAGCGCCTCGACCGTCGCGGCATCGCCATCGACGCCATCCGTGACAAGGTCGAGAAATTCGCGGTGGCGATCCCGTCCTGGGGCGTTGGCACCGGCGGAACCCGCTTTGCCCGCTTTCCCGGTGCCGGCGAGCCGCGCGACATCTTCGACAAGATCGAGGACTGCGCCGTCATCAAGCAGTTGACGCAGGCGACGCCGACAGTCTCCCTGCACATTCCGTGGGACAAGGCCGACCCGAACCGGCTGAAGCAGGCAGCCTCGCGCTTTGGCCTCGGCTTCGACGCCATGAACTCCAACACCTTTTCCGACGCCAAGGACCAGAAGCTCTCCTACAAATTCGGCTCGCTGTCGCATGCCGATGCCGGCACCCGCCGGCAAGCGGTCGAGCACAATCTCGAATGCATCGAGATCGGCAAGACGCTGGGCTCCAAGGCGCTGACGGTGTGGATCGGCGACGGCTCGAATTTTCCAGGCCAGGTCAATTTCGCCAAGGCGTTCGAGCGCTATCTCGACGCCATGAAGGAAATCTACGCCGGACTGCCCGCCGACTGGAAGCTGTTCAGCGAGCACAAGATGTACGAGCCGGCCTTCTATTCCACCGTCGTCCAGGACTGGGGTACCAACTACATGATCGCCAGGGAGTTGGGCGACAAGGCGTTCTGCCTGGTCGACCTCGGCCATCATGCCCCCAACGTCAACATTGAGATGATCGTCTCGCGGCTGATCCAGTTCAAGAAACTCGGCGGCTTCCACTTCAACGATTCGAAATATGGCGACGACGATCTCGATGCCGGTTCGATCGATCCCTACCGGCTGTTCCTCGTCTTCAACGAACTGGTCGATGCCGAACTGTCCGGCACCGAAGGCTTCGACCCGGCGCACATGCTCGACCAGAGCCACAACGTCACCGACCCGATCGAAAGCCTGATGCTGTCGGCGGTCGAGGTGCAGCGCGCCTATGCGCAGGCGATGCTGGTCGACCGCAAGGCGCTGGAAGGCTACCAGGACAACAACGACGCGCTGATGGCGACGCAGACGCTGAAAGCCGCCTACCGCACCGATGTCGAACCGATCCTGGCGATGGCGCGGTTGAATACGGGCGGCGCGATCGATCCGGTTGCCGCCTACCGGGCGGCCGGGTACCGCGCCAAGGTCGCGGCGGAACGCCCGGCGGTCGCCGGCGGCTCGGGCGGCATTGTCTGACATCTGAATTGATCCGTCTGGTCCACCATTGATGGTGGACTCGGTGGCCCTGACGGGTTCTTCTAGGCCTCCCCGCTAGGAGAACCGTCATGCCTCTCAATCGTCGGACACTGATCGCCGCCAGTCTTTCCATCACCTTCATTCTAGCGCCGTTGACGAGCGTCTTCGCCGCATCGCCGGCGCCAGCCAAGGGCGAGCACGGCATGGTGGTGACGGCCCAGCATCTGGCGTCCGAAGTCGGCATCGAGGTCTTGAAGAAGGGTGGCAATGCTGTCGATGCGGCGGTTGCCGTCGGCTATGCGCTCGCCGTCGTCTACCCCAATGCCGGCAATATCGGCGGCGGCGGCTTCATGACCATCCGCTTCAAGGACGGCAAGTCGACCTTCCTCGATTTCCGCGAGCGGGCGCCGCTGGCGGCGACCAAGACCATGTATCTCGACAAGGACGGCAACCCGGTGAAGGGCGCCAGCCTCGACGGCTATCTCGCGGTCGGGGTGCCAGGCTCGGTGGCTGGTTTCGAGATGGCGCGCGAAAAATACGGCAAATTGTCCCGACAGGATCTGATGGCGCCGGCGATCGGCTATGCCAAGGACGGATTCATCCTCAATCAGGGCGACGCCGCCTCTTTTGCCAGCAGCGCCGACCGGCTGGCGAAGGATCCCGCGGCTGCCGCCATCTTCTTGAAACCCGATGGCAAGCCCTATGGCATCGGCGAACGGCTGGTCCAGTCCGACCTCGCCGCGTCGCTCGCCGCCATTTCCGAGAAGGGCCCGGATGCCTTCTACAAGGGCGCCATCGCCGATGCCATCGTCAAGGCAAGCGGCGCCAAGGGCGGCATCCTGGTCAAGCCGGATTTCGAGCAGTATGCGGTCCGCGAACTGAAGCCCGTGACCTGCCTCTATCGCGGCTACGAGATCACTTCCTCGCCGCCGCCGAGTTCCGGTGGCGTCATCATCTGCGAAATCCTCAACGTGCTGGAAGGTTATCCCTTATCCTATCTCGGCGCGGGTTCCGCCGAAACCGTCCATGTCATGGTCGAGGCGATGCGCTACGCCTATGTCGACCGCAATTCCGCGCTCGGCGATCCAGATTTCGTCGACAACCCGGTCTCGAAACTGCTTGATAAGGCCTATGCCAAGGATATCCGCGACAAGATCGACCCGTTCCGGGCCGGCGTGTCGCAGGATCTGATGCCGAAGGGCTTTGGCGAGAGCAAGGAGACGACCCACTATTCGATCATCGACAATGACGGCAATGCGGTCGCGGTCACCTATACGCTTAACGGCTCCTTCGGCGCCGGCGTCGTCGCCGACGGCACCGGCATCCTGCTCAACAACGAGATGGACGATTTCACCCAGAAGCCCGGCGTGCCCAACCTCTATGGCCTGGTCCAGGGCGAGGCCAATGCCATCCAGCCGAAGAAGACGCCGCTGTCATCGATGAGTCCGACCGTGGTGGCCAAGGACGGCAAACCGTTCATGGTCATCGGCAGCCCCGGCGGCTCGCGCATCATCACCATCACGCTGGAAGCGATAGTCAACGTCATCGACCATGACATGAACATCCAGGAGGCGATCGACGCGCCGCGCATCCACCATCAATGGCTGCCCGACAAGCTCTATGTCGAGCCGTTCGGGCTGTCGCCGGACACCGAAAAGCTGCTGGCCGGCATGGGTTATCACCTCGATCTCGCTGACCAGACCTGGGGCCAGGCGGCGGGTATCCTGGTCGGCGGCAAGAGCCTGGCGGAGATCGAGAAAGGCGGTGGCGCCCGCTACAATGGCGCTATCGACAGCCGAGCGGCCTCCGGCGAGGCGCTCGGATATTAGGCGAGATCCGGAAGGATCGCGCGATCTCTTGAAAGAGCACCGGCTTAGAAAGCCGGTGCTGGACCTTCTGTCTTCTGGTTCACAAGACCAGCGTGAGGGTGGACGCAACCAGCATCAAGGCGGCGATGCCAACGAACAACGCATAGATGCGCGGCCGGTCGAGCAGCAGTGCGTTTCCGGATATCCAGGCAGACGTGGCACCGCCAAGCGCGAAGAGGAAGCCGTTGCGGTGCCCGAAGACCATCGATGCGGCCATCAGCCCGCCAATGATCAGCGCGCCGAACACGATGATCACGGCAACGGCGTATTTCTCGAAATCGTTGCCGCTTCCCATGCTCGGACCGATCGCGTTCAAGGTCGGCAGGTCGTCCGGATCGTAGGGATTCGTCGACCCATATTCGTCATGACCGGCAGGCTCTCGCATCATTCATTCTCCGTATAGCGGCAACAAACCATCAAGCCTTGCCGAGTGCAACCCGATCGCGCTGCCTTGATGCGTTCGGCCGGTCCTTGACGTATTCAGGCGTCGGCTTACCACCGGCTTTTGATTCGTGCCCTGGCCGTCTTTGGTCTCAGGCAATCCAGGATACGGCTGCCCGAAGGCGACCGTGGCCCCCTCTATCATGGAATGCATTCGTGGAGGAAAAATGATGCGGGACGTGGATTGCGCTTCGGGGGCAGCGATTTTCGGCGGAGATGACGTCGCAAAGGACCGTGACGGGGCCGAATCGCTTCGCCGCCAGCACGGATGGGAACAGGGTCGCGTCCGATCGCGGCCCTGGACGCGTCGCATCGTCACGGGTTCATGCGACGTGCTTCAGGCGCCGTTCGATGCATGCCGAGATGACCGGCAATCGGGGTAGGGCTGGCCGGCATGCATCAGAACTTCATGCTGAGGCTGCCCTTGATGACAGGGCCTTCGCCATAGATGCAACTGAGGTCCTTGTTGCTGCCGGCCTCATAGCAGGTCGAATAGTAGGTCTTGTCGAACAGGTTGGAGACGTTGAGCGCCGCCTGCCAGCCATTCTTCTTGTAGCGCAGGGCCGCGTCGACCAGCATGTGGCCAGGCACGTTCACTGTGTTCGCACTGTCGCCGAAGCTGGCGCCGATGTAGCGCGCGCCGGCGCCGACGCTCAGGCCTTCGAGCACGCCGCTGCCAACTTCGTAATTGGCCCACAGCGATGCCTGGTGTTCCGGCACCCTGGCCGGGCGGTTGCCGATGATGTCGGCGGCATCGCTGGTTATCTCCGCGTCGAGATAGGTGTAGGCCGCCGTCATTCTGAGGCTGGAAGCCCGGTCGGCGTTGGCCTCGATCTCCAGGCCGCGATGGCGGACTTCTCCGGTCTGGACCTGGTAACGGGATTGGCTGCTGCCGTCGGCACATTGGTCTTGCGCAGGTCGAACAGCGAAGCGGTGATGAAGCCGGGGAAGAAGGTCGGCTCGTATTTCACGCCGACTTCGTACTGCTTCCCCAGCGAAGGCGGCAGCGCGTCTCCGGACTGGGTCGGGCCGATATTGGTGGTGAAGGATTCGGCATAGCTGGCATAGGGCGTCAGGCCATTGTCGAAGAGATAGCCGATGCCGACATTGCCGGTGAAGGCATGGTCCTTCTGATCGTAGCTGCCCGCATCGCCGAGTCGGTCGAAATTGGTGTGGTCGATCCAGGCCTGCCGGCCACCGACGGACAGAACCCAGTGGTCGGTGATCTTGGACTGGTTTTGTGCATAGAGACCGACCTGGCCGATCGTCTCCATGCGATCCGTAATGATGAGGCTCGGCGCCGTGACCGGGATCGAATAGTCCGGGTCCTGGGTGTCCAGAGGCGGACCCTCGCCGTAGCCGTTGCGCCCGTTGCGCGCAAACTTCGAATTGCATGCCGGCGAGAACCATATGTCGATCCTGCCGGTCACGGTCAATCGCGCGGTGCAGGCGGCGTTTGCGGTGCGGGAGAAGGATACCGCCCTTTGCTGAACGCTGCAGCAAGGCGGTCGGCGCCTCGCGCTGTCATTCCTGTGAAGGGGAGGCGCTCAATCGGCGGTAGGAGACGCCGCCGAAGTTTGCCGTCACAAAGTCCGTGACGGACATCTTGCGCTTGCCTCCGTCGCTGCAGGCGTAAACCGGCCAACCAGCATCGCTGCATTCGCTGGCAGCGCAGATGCGCGCCAGGCAGTTCCCGATAGTCAGCCGGAAGCCGCCCTTGCCGGCGAAGCCTTGCAACAGGCTGCCGTCCGCCGAGCGCCATGTCCGCGCACGGAATTCCGCCCGCAAAAGCAGGGGTTCGAGAGGGACCGCAAGGTTGGTTTCGCCGGCACGCCCTGAAAGCTGCAGACGGAAGCGCGCCATTGCGGTCGTGTATGCGGTCACAAGATCCGCTTGGCGAAAATAGGCGGTCGCCAGGCTTGAGCGGTCAAGCAGATGAGACGTCCTCTCGCCTGCCCCTCCCGGGCTCACCAAGGCAATAAACGCAAGAAAGGCGAAGCAAGCTCGTGACATTTCCAGCAGCCATATCGATCTCGGCGTGCCGGTTTGCCCCCCGGTTGCCCTCCTATAACATCCCGCCAATCGGCGCCTGGCGCAAGCCGCTTGCGGAGGCAGTTCAAAAGGCCACCGAGCAAAGGTGCTTGGAGCGGAAGACGGTGACTCGCATCGACGAACTTGTGTGGGCGATGGCGAGGTGGAAGCGGCGTTTGAGGCAAGGGGTGAAGATCTTCACCAGCCAGGGTTCCTTAGCCGATGCGAGCCGGTGGCAGCTCGTACAGGGTGGCGCCGTTCTCCTGGCCGCGTTCGACATAGCCGATGACGCCAAACCATCTTGCGACATCCGGCCCCTGGAGCCAGCTGCGCGAGTGGATGGGGAGGTTGCCGGCAAGCGCCTGGATATGCCGGATATGCCGCTTGCAGAAGCGAACGGTGGCGGCGCGGAAGAAATCCTCCTGCGCCGCAAACAGCGTGTCGGCGGCATCGCTGTTCTCATGCCAGGCGATGATCGCCACGGCCTTGTCGCCCCCGACAAGCGCGTGAGCGCGGCCTTCCTTCAAATTCATCATCAGATTGTCGTAGGCGATCTTGCTGTCCTTGCCGGCCGCCACGTATTCATCCGACATCCGCTTGGACAGGCCGCGAAAGACATCCTCCAGATCCCCGAGCGTTGCTGCGCGTGCTCTCATTTCTCCTCCTGACGCCCCGGCAGGCAGTTTGCCCTAAGGATGGGGGATCACCAAGCAAATCAAATCCGCCAGTGGCCTAATGTGAGCAAAGTGATTTCGGCCGCAATGCCCACAGCGGTGGCGGCCGACGGTGAAATGCGGGTCGAGCGCCAAACTGTTCGCGATGTCCTCGCACACCGCGCAACGCGCGATATTGCCTGGAAGGGGCAGCTCCGGCTCTGCGCCCGCTATCGTCGCCTCAGCGCCACCGGCAAGAAGCCGCCGGTGGTCGTGGCTGCGATCGCACGCGAGATGGCCGCCTTCTTGTGGGCCATCGGCCGGGAGGTCGCGCCGTCATAGCCGGTCTCGACCCACCCCGCTGCACAGTGTTGGGGGTGGGGCCACGGTGGGGAACTCCCGTCGCTAGTTATGTGGCCGAGCCGATGCGCCCGACGCCCGCCCTCTAGACCGAGGACAGCCCCGAGACGAAGACACGGAAGGCCGGTACCCAACCCGCGGATGAGAGTCTGATCAACCGTCGTCTCTGAGCTCCACCCCCAGCCCTGTGCAGCTTCAGCCGATCCGACTGCTTCGCAAACCTGCCAAGCAGGCGAGCCTTCTTGCCGTCAACCTTGACAGGGAACATGAGAGACTGGGTGTTGAACCCCAACCGCTTGCGCCGTTGAACTTCGAAAACCCGTCGGGTTAATTGCAGAGCCAGTCAAAAAAGCTCGATAACGGCGGGGATACGGCCATACGGGCCCCGAGGAAGTATGAAGCCGACAAGGTTGTTCGCATCTGACAAGCGAAACTCCCCCACCGTGCCGGTGTACGTCAACTCCAGCTTGTCCCCTTTCAAATAAATGGAATAGTTTTTGTCGCACTCATTGGGCGAGTACAGGCTGAGGCAACCTTCCTTGGGTGACTTGAAGGCGATGATATAAGAGATCAGACTGGAAACTCTTTTGGAAAACTCCTTGTCCTGCTTGGAAGCGTCCGATCCCGGGCTCAGTTCGATGTCGATGCGCGTTTTTTCAAACATGGCGTCGAACATGATCTGCTCGCGGACGAGCGGATCCGAAACGGCTTTCAATCCTTCGCGCACCGCGTAAGTTCTGATGACTGGATTGCTCGCGCATACCAGCTTCTGAAACGCGAAAAGTCGGTCCAGGGGATCGGCTGCCGTATCTAGTAATTTGTCTCGGTATTCTTTCGTTTCCGGGTCGGGTAGCGCGCTATATTCCTCGCAAGCGTGAGCAACCAATGGGAATGCCTGGATCCCAAAAACAATCGCGAGAAAAGTAACCAATCGAGTCGGCTGCATTGCAGATCACCCGTCCACGGTCGATGAAAATACAATCTGTATTGTACCCGCAAGTGACTTACGCTCGACAGAAACCACGCAATGGTCCCATAGCTTTGTAGGGGTTTGCAACGGGATACTGCGTTCGTAGCCGCGAAAGTTACGGTCTGGGATCGCCCGATCCCCGCTCAGGATAGTCACCCTAGCTTCCTTGGTGACCAGCCGAGCGGTGAAGTCATGGAAGCCGCAGAGATCGAATTTCTGTTCTTCGAGCACCCCAAAGACAGATTTGCCGGGGCGGGCTGGTAAAGGCAACGGTTCGGGAACTGGAGGCGCAGTTATCGCAGTCCGTGAGTCCGTGACTGGAGGAGGTGGTTCTTGTAGGGTCAAGGCAGGCGAAGGTTCAGGCAGTTTCATCGACGCTGGCACTTTATCTTCTAACTCAGCAGTCGAAAGGTCTTCCGATGGCGTTACCGATTGCTCGCATTCAAGTCGAGTCTTCGCTTTTCCGGAGTGAATCGGCTTTGTCCACTCGAATGGAAAGATAACGACCTCTTGATACCTTCTTTTGTCAAATTCGACCGGTGCACTACGCAGTAACATCGTGTTTTCTAGCATAATTGATAGATTACATTTTTTAATTATTGTACCGGATTTGTTATCAACCACAACCTCTACCCAAAATTGCGAACTGTCCGCATCAATTTTACTAATTCGTGCATCACGTATGCTTAGTTCATGCCCGATCTCTGAATCCCATAAACCGGAATGCGAGAGAAGGCCGAGAATATTCTCCTCAATTTTAGAGAGGTATGTAGTAAACACCGCAATCGTCGCCGCTGCACCCACCCCTAGCGCGGCCAACCGGTGATACCAAGCGCGCGTGCTCTTACGAGCAGCAGCATTCTCATCACTATCTTGCATAACACGACCGTTGTGCTTCAGCCGATCTTGACAGCTTGGCTGTCGAGAGTCGAGGCACCGTTCGACGGAGCTTGGCTCTACAGCGTCAATTGATGGGAGGCGGCCGTCGGGTCAGCGATCACTTCTTTTGCAATTGGTGACACCCTCGAACCATGGTCGGCGCTGCCAAAGGAGACGGTCCCTTCAGTATGCGAGGCGATGTCACGGTAACGGTAAACCTGGCAGTTTGGGCGGCCCGACTATCCAAACGAGGGAGTAAGCCATTGATATTATAGTGCCCTTCCCGAGAGATGGGTGACAGTTCATTCCGGATAGATGGGTTACACTTTCGGCCCTTTGCAAGGAGAGCAAGGTGCCTTGGAAGGAGT
>NZ_LMCP01000031.1 GCF_001425625.1 Mesorhizobium sp. Root102
TGTCGAGCTGATCGTGCCGATCGCCATGGAAGAGAAGCTGCGCTTCGCTATCCGTGAAGGCGGCCGCACCGTCGGTGCCGGCATCGTCGTCACCATCAAGGAATAACCGACGCCGGCCTGTGCCGGTCAGGTTCGAAACGGAAAGGGCGGTCCTTGGGGCCGCCCTTTCTTCTGCCCCAGAGATCGGTGCCCGCGTTGTCGCGCAGACCCTGTTGCAAGCCTTTGGACCTCGTCTAGTATAGGTTGCATCAAGGGGCTTTTTCCAAATGGTTCCAGGGCGCCTTTTCCATCGTCAGGCCTTGTGGTCGCTGCGGCTGATCTGCCTGCTGGCGTTGCTTGTCCCGGGACGTGCCTTTGCGACGGATACGGCCCCGGATCTCGGTCCGACGATGCAGTTTGGCATTGTCCGCAGCAATGCACCGGGGTGCGAGCCGATCTGCCCGGAGTGGATCTCGGCAGAAGGCTCGATAGAAGCCGGAACGCCGGCTCTCTTCAAACGCATGCTGAAGACGCTTGGCGGGCGAAAGCTGCCGATCGTCGTCAATTCTCCCGGCGGCAATGTCGAGGCGGCGCTGGCGCTTGGCCGGCTGATCCGCAAGAACAAGCTCGATATTGCCATCGGCAAGACGGTGTTCTCCGGTTGCCAGCCCGACGCGAAGGGCTGCCAGGACCGTGACAAGAATGGCGCCCGCCACTTGGGCGATGTCATTGACTATGGCGCCATGTGCAATTCCGCCTGTCCGTTGATGTTTGCCGGCGGCGTCCGGCGTGTCGCAGGCGAATGGGCCTATCTCGGCGTCCATCAGATCACCACGACCTACATCCGCACGAAATTGCAATACCGGACCACCTACCGCATCGTGGGAGGCAAGAAGAAGGTCCTCAACACAAAGATCGTCAGCCGTAAGAACGCCGGCAGTTACAAGACCTACGAGATGAGCAAGTCGGTGGAGAAAAAGCTGGCGGCCTATCTCAACCAGATGGGCATCGAACAAAGCGTGCTCGAAACGATGAAGGGCACCCCGGCCAGCGACATCCACCAGATCGCCCTCGACGACATGCTGGCGATGAAGTTGGTCACCAGTGCGGACGCTGTAGATCTGTTGACCGCCGCAAGCCTATGCGAGCCGGGCCGCTTGGCCGCGAATTGCCGGGACATACCAGGGAACAAGCCAGCCGATGGCCTGACGGCCGCAGCCAGGCCCACCCCGCTGCCGGTGGAGCCCGAGGGCGTGCAGCGCGATGAAGACATGCGCTTTGTCGTGGTTCGCGGCAGCAACCCGCTCTGCAATCCCGACTGCCCGGAATGGATTTCGGCGCAAGGCGCTATCACACCTCGGACCACGCAGAAGCTGCGCCAATTGCTCGCCACGCTCGGCAATCGGCAACTGCCGGTCGTGATCAGCTCAACGGGAGGCGACCTGTCCAGCGCTCTGGCGGCAGGGCGGCTTATCCATGAGAAGAAGCTCGACGTCGCTGTTGGCCGCACCGATTTCGTCGGTTGTGACCCGGGAGAGTGGAGTTGCCTGGCCAAAGAGGGCGCCTATGCTGGGCTGAGCACCGATGCGGGCGTGGAGTGCGATTCGGCCTGCGCGCTCATGCTTGCCGGTGGCGTCAGGCGGCTTGTCGGTCCCCGGGCGCGGCTTAGCCTGTACCCGATGGGGCAAAAGCAGATGCTCAAGGCCTATCTCGAGGAGATGGCGATCGATCCCGCTCTATTCGCAGCGATCGAGCGGCGCTCGGTCGATCGCCAGCTGGAACCCGACATGATGCTGAAGGTCGGGCTGACGACGAGCCTGCAATCGGTCGATGCGCTGACCGGTGCCACCATCTGCGAGACCGTCCCGAAACCCGAGAATTGCCGGATCCGGCCTTCCGCCAATGCCGAGGCTGACTCGCCCGCCAAATTGTAGAGCGTAGCGACGTCGGAAAACTGGCCATCGAGGCAGGTTGAGACACCTCCGATTTTTCCGCTATCCTCGCTGCTGGCGGCGCCCGGGCCAGCGGAGGATCGAGAATGAGCCAGGATATCCCGACACTCCACGAATGGGCCGGCGGCAGCGAGGCCTTGAACCGGCTGACCCAGACTTTCTATGACAAGGTGGCGCAGGACCCGATCGTCGGGCCGGTATTCAAGACCATGTCGCCGGATCATCCCGCTCATGTCGCTGCCTTCATCGGCGAGGTTTTCGGCGGACCGAAAACCTACAGCGAGCAATTTGGCGGCCACCGCGAGATGGTCATGCATCATCTGGGCAAGCATCTGACCGAGGAGCAGCGCCGCCGCTGGATCAACCTCCTGGCCGATGCCGCCGACACGGTCGGCCTGCCTGACGATCCGGAATTCCGTTCGGCCTTCATGGGCTATGTCGAATGGGGATCGCGGCTGGCCAAGATGAACTCCAATCTCGGCGAGACCTGCGATCCCGAGACGGAGCCGATGCCGGCCTGGGGCTGGGGCGTGCCGGGCGGCCCGTATCGAGCGCCGGACGCCAAATAGCTCCGGCCGTCCCATCGGGAGGTGCGCGAAGAGGGCACACGATATCTCCACGAATCGCGCGCCAGCGACTTCAGGCGGGAACTTGAGATCGACCGGGAGGGGCTGGTCGTCAGCTATCCCGGTTTCTGGCGCGGGAGTTAAGGCGCGTTTGCTTGCAAACCGCTCTTTACAGAGCGTGCGGAAGCTTTTAGGAAGCGCCTGCTGCGCCGACATGCGCACGTACGGGCATAGCTCAGTTGGTAGAGCGGCGGTCTCCAAAACCGCAGGTCGTAGGTTCGAGCCCTGCTGCCCGTGCCATTTCTTGGAATGGCACTCGACGTAATATTTCGCCATTTCTCGAAATGGCCATCAAAACGATATTTCTATGGTCGCCCCTTTGAAAATCGGCGACCCGCTTGCCATATTAGCGCTCTTGGGGCATAAGGGCGTCATAGCCGGGACGGAACGACTGGATGGTTCCGAGGCGGCGTTTGGTCATAAAGCGGACACTTGCCACTTGCGTGGATCAAGAATCGGTTTTATGTAGACGAAACAGACACGCGACGCGTGGAGCTGGGAAGCCGGCTTTACGCGTCTGATTTGCATGGGCGAAATGATTGCGCTGATTCGGCGCAAGATTGGGCTCAGGCGGCACGTCCCGGCCAGCGGGATCATCCAGGAGACCCGGCCAACGGGTCTTGAAGACAGAGCGGCATATGGCTTCGAAAACCACAAATCCTTTCGTCTTTCTCCAGCAGGTTCGCGCGGAGACCGCCAAGGTGACTTGGCCGTCGCGGCGCGAAACGATGATCTCGACGGTCATGGTCCTGGCTTTCGCTGTGATCGCGATGATCTTTTTCTTCACCGCTGATCAGCTCATGGGCCTCGCGGTCGAACAGATTCTGGGCATCGGACGCTAAGTCCGGCGATTACGGAGAAGTCTTGAAATGACCGCGCGCTGGTACATCGTCCACGCCTATTCGAACTTTGAAAAGAAGGTCGCCGAGGATATCGAGAACAAGGCCAAGCAGAAGGGCCTGTCCGCCGATATCCACCAGATCGTGGTGCCGACCGAGAAGGTCGTCGAAGTTCGTCGCGGCCGCAAGGTCGATGCCGAACGCAAGTTCTTCCCGGGTTATGTGCTCCTGAAGGCCAACCTGACCGATGCGGTGTTCTCGCTGGTCAAGAACACGCCGAAGGTCACCGGCTTCCTGGGCGACTCCAAGCCGGTGCCGATCACCGAGGCGGAGGCGCAGCGCATCCTGAACCAGGTGCAGGAAGGCGTCGAGCGGCCCAAGCCCTCGGTCACGTTCGAGATCGGTGAAGCGATCCGCGTTTCGGATGGTCCCTTCGCGTCGTTCAACGGTTTCGTCCAGGAAGTGGACGAGGAGCGGGCGCGGCTCAAGGTGGAAGTCTCGATCTTCGGGCGTGCCGTGCCTGTCGATCTGGAATTCGGACAGGTCGAAAAGGGCTGATCCGAAATCCTGCCGCCAAGCGTGGCAGGGAAGGGCGGCGCTGAGATCGCGCGGCCTTGAGAACGGTGGGAGACGAATGCGGCTTTAGCCGGCCGCATGGATCGCACCACCAGACTGCAACCGCCGGCAAATCCGGCATAGACAAAGGCAGGAAAAGAGATGGCTAAGAAAATTGCAGGCCAGCTCAAGCTCCAGGTGAAAGCGGGATCGGCCACGCCGTCTCCCCCGATCGGCCCGGCGCTTGGTCAGCGTGGCATCAACATCATGGAATTCTGCAAGGCGTTCAACGCGCAGACCCAGGAAATGGAAAAGGGATCGCCGGTTCCGGTCGTCATCACCTACTATCAGGACAAGTCCTTCACCTTCGTCATGAAGACGGCGCCGGTGAGCTACTTCCTGAAAAAGGCGGCTAACCTGACGTCTGGTTCCAAGGAGCCTGGCAAGGTCAAGGCCGGTACGGTTTCGCGTGAAAAGGTCCGCGAGATCGCCACCGCGAAGATGAAGGATCTGAACGCAAACGACGTCGAAGCGGCCATGCGCATGGTCGAGGGCTCCGCCCGCTCGATGGGTCTGGAAGTGGTGGGCTAAGATCATGGCAAAGATTGCAAAGCGTGTATCGAAGACCCGCGAAGGCATTGATCCCAACAAGGCTTATGCCCTGGGTGACGCGCTGAAGCTGCTCAAGGACCGTTCCTCGGTCAAGTTCGACGAGACCATCGAAGTCGCCATGAACCTCGGCGTCGACCCGCGCCATGCCGACCAGATGGTCCGCGGCGTGGTTAATCTGCCGAACGGCACCGGCCGCTCGGTGCGAGTCGCTGTGTTCGCGCGCGGCGACAAGGCTGACGAAGCGCGCGCCGCCGGCGCCGACATCGTTGGAGCCGAGGATCTGGTCGACATCGTCCAGAAGGGCACGATCGATTTCGATCGCTGCATCGCCACGCCGGATATGATGCCGCTGGTCGGCCGTCTGGGCAAGGTGCTCGGCCCGCGTGGCATGATGCCGAACCCGAAGGTCGGCACCGTCACCACCGACGTTGCCGCCGCCGTCAAGGCATCGAAGGGCGGCGCCGTCGAGTTCCGCGTCGAGAAGGCCGGCATCATTCATGCTGGCGTCGGCAAGGTCTCGTTCGAGGTCAAGGCTCTGGAAGAAAACATCCGCGCCTTCGCCGATGCGGTGACCAAGGCAAAGCCGGCTGGCGCCAAGGGCAACTACGTCAAGAAGGTGTCGGTCACCTCGACGATGGGCCCGGGCCTCAAGCTCGACGTCGCGACGCTCACAGCGTCCTGATACGAACATTTGGATCGGCCGCTAAAGGGCTGATCCGCAAGTGAATTCCGGGCCTCCGACTTGTCGGCGGCCCGGTACCGGAAGCCGAGAGGTTTCCGGACATCCTGTCCGAGATTGCAGGCGGCCCAGAAGCCTTAATTCGATTTGGGCCTGCATGAGACGGGTGAAGACCGGACAACGGAGCGATTGCTCCAATGAAAGGTTCGAACCGTGTTTGCCTTTTGTCTGCGCATCGCCGGCTTGACTGTCGATGTGGCGAAAGGGGGCAGGATCCTCGAGCGTCGTTCGGGAGATCCGTTACTGGATGGCCCGGCCGACAAAGGCAACCCGACGCCTGTCCCCCGTTAATGGGTCAGGGGTCAACTGGAGATAGGCAGTGGACAGAGCGGAAAAACGCGAACTCGTCACGGGCCTGAACGGTGCGTTCTCGAACGCAGGTTCAGTGGTCGTGGCCCACTACGCCGGTATCACCGTCGCGCAAATGAACGACCTTCGGTCGAAAATGCGCGCCGCCGGTGGCACCGTCAAAGTCGCGAAGAACCGTCTCGCCAAAATCGCTCTTCAGGGCACGGACTCCGCATCGATCATCGAGCTGTTCAAGGGACAGACGCTGATTGCTTATTCGGAGGATCCGATTGCGGCGCCGAAGGTCGCGTCCGATTTCGCCAAGGGAAATGACAAGCTCGTCATTCTCGGTGGCGCAATGGGCACCACCTCGCTCAACGCCGACGGTGTGAAGGCACTCGCCACACTTCCGTCGCTCGATGAGCTGCGCGCCAGGCTGGTTGGCATGATCGCCACGCCGGCAACCCGGATCGCCCAGATCGTCAATGCGCCAGCGGCCTCGGTCGCGCGCGTCATCGGCGCTTACGCCCGGAAGGACGAGGCGGCATGAGGCCGTTCCTCGCTATCACAAACACACGTTCGAACCTTATGAAGGAACACAACAATGGCTGATCTCGCAAAGATCGTAGACGACCTTTCGAAGCTGACCGTCCTCGAGGCGGCCGAGCTGTCGAAGCTTCTGGAAGAAAAGTGGGGCGTTTCCGCCGCTGCTCCGGTAGCGGTTGCCGCTGCTGGCGGCGCTGCGGCCGCTGCTGCTCCGGCCGAGGAAAAGACGGAATTCGACGTCGTCCTCACCGAGGCAGGCGCTCAGAAGATCAACGTCATCAAGGAAGTCCGCGCCATCACCGGTCTTGGCCTCAAGGAAGCCAAGGATCTGGTCGAAGCGGCTCCGAAGCCGGTCAAGGAAGGCGTTTCCAAGGCCGACGCTGACAAGTTCAAGGCCCAGCTGGAAGCAGCCGGCGCCAAGGTCGAACTGAAGTAAGCGTAAAAGCGGCGGACGGCCTCGCGCCGTCCGCCACTCCCTTCGCTGGAAGGGAGAACGCGTAGCGCGAGACGTACGAGAACCTCTTTCCTGAGGGCCGAAAACCGGCCTTCAGGAAACGGGTTTTCTCCCGTTCTAGCCGGCCGCCGACAGGCGCCGGGAAAACAGACAGAGGGTTGCCGCCAAGGTGGCCCAGAATGCAAGGCGAGCCGCGGCGAGGCTCGTCCCGAGTTTAGAGCTAAGGAGCGACGATGGCCCAGACCCAGACTTTCAATGGCCGCAGACGCGTACGCAAGTTCTTCGGAAAGATCCCGGAAGTTGCGGAGATGCCAAACCTGATCGAGGTTCAGAAGGCATCCTATGACCAGTTCCTGATGGTGGCGGAGCCCAAGGGTGGGCGTCCGGACGAGGGACTGCAGGCCGTTTTCAAGTCGGTCTTCCCGATCTCCGATTTTTCCGGCTCCTCGATGTTGGAGTTCGTGAAGTACGAGTTCGAAGGACCGAAATTCGACGTTGACGAATGCCGTCAGCGCGACCTCACCTATGCCGCGCCGCTCAAGGTGACGCTGCGCCTCATCGTGTTCGATATCGACGAGGATACCGGCGCCAAGTCCATCAAGGACATCAAGGAGCAGGACGTCTACATGGGCGACATGCCGCTCATGACCCTGAACGGCACCTTCATCGTCAACGGCACCGAGCGCGTCATCGTTTCGCAGATGCACCGTTCGCCGGGCGTCTTCTTCGACCATGACAAGGGCAAGTCGCACTCGTCGGGCAAGCTTCTGTTTGCCGCGCGCGTCATTCCCTATCGCGGTTCGTGGCTCGACATCGAGTTCGATTCCAAGGACGTCGTGCACGCCCGCATCGATCGTCGCCGCAAGATTCCAGTGACGTCGCTGCTGATGGCGCTCGGCATGGACGGCGAAGAGATCCTGTCGACCTTCTACAACAAGATCACCTACAAGCGCGCCGGCGACCATTGGCGCATTCCGTTCAACGTCGAGCGTTTCCGCGGCCTCAAGGCTGTCGGCGACCTGGTCGATGCCGATACCGGCGAAGTCGTTGTCGAAGCCGGCAAGAAGATCACCGCGCGGCAGGCACGGGCGCTCGGCGAAAAGGGTCTGAAGGCGATCAAGGCGACCGACGAGGATCTGCTCGGCAACTACCTTGCCGAGGACATCGTCAACTACGGCACCGGCGAGATCTTCCTCGAGGCCGGCGACGAGATCGACGAGAAGACGCTGAAGGTTCTGCTCGGCACCGGCGAAGACGAGATCAAGGTTCTCGACATCGACCACGTCAATGTCGGCGCCTATATCCGCAACACGCTCAACGTCGACAAGAACGAGAGCCGCCAGGACGCGCTGTTCGACATCTATCGTGTCATGCGCCCCGGCGAGCCGCCGACGCTCGAAACCGCCGAAGCCATGTTCAACTCGCTGTTCTTCGACTCAGAGCGCTACGATCTGTCGGCCGTTGGCCGCGTCAAGATGAACATGCGTCTCGAGCTCAAGGCCGAGGACACCGTGCGCGTGCTGCGCAAGGACGACATCCTGGCCGTGGTCAGGACGCTGGTCGAACTGCGCGACGGCAAGGGCGAAATCGACGACATCGACAATCTCGGCAACCGCCGGGTGCGTTCGGTCGGCGAGTTGATGGAAAACCAGTATCGCGTCGGCCTGCTGCGCATGGAGCGCGCGATCAAGGAGCGTATGTCCTCGATCGAGATCGACACGGTCATGCCGCAGGACCTGATCAACGCCAAGCCGGCGGCTGCCGCCGTGCGCGAGTTCTTCGGTTCCTCGCAGCTGTCGCAGTTCATGGACCAGACCAACCCGCTGTCGGAGATCACCCACAAGCGCCGCCTCTCGGCGCTTGGACCGGGCGGTCTGACCCGCGAGCGCGCCGGCTTCGAGGTGCGCGACGTGCACCCGACGCATTACGGCCGCATCTGCCCGATCGAGACGCCGGAAGGCCCGAATATCGGTCTGATCAACTCGCTGGCCACCTTCGCACGCGTCAACAAGTACGGCTTCATCGAGAGCCCGTACCGCAAGATCGTCGACGGCAAGCTGACCAATGACGTCGTCTATCTCTCGGCGATGGAAGAGGCCAAGCACCATGTCGCGCAGGCCAACGCCGAGCTCGACAAGAACGGTGGCTTCGTCGACGAATTCGTCATTTGCCGCAGCGCCGGCGAAGTGATGATGGCGCCGCGCGAAAACGTCGATCTGATGGACGTGTCGCCCAAGCAGATGGTGTCGGTGGCCGCGGCCCTGATCCCGTTCCTGGAAAACGACGACGCCAACCGCGCTCTGATGGGCTCGAACATGCAGCGTCAGGCCGTGCCGCTGGTGCGCGCCGAGGCGCCGTTCGTCGGCACCGGCATGGAGCCGATCGTCGCTCGAGACTCGGGCGCCGCCATTGGCGCCCGCCGCGGCGGCATCGTCGACCAGGTGGACGCGACGCGTATCGTTATCCGCGCCACCGAAGATCTCGATCCGGGCAAGTCCGGCGTCGACATCTACCGGCTGATGAAGTTCCAGCGTTCGAACCAGAACACCTGCATCAACCAGCGTCCGCTGGTTCGTATGGGCGACCGGGTCAACAAGGGCGACATCATCGCCGACGGTCCGTCGACCGAGCTCGGTGATCTGGCGCTCGGCCGCAACGTGCTGGTCGCGTTCATGCCGTGGAACGGCTACAACTACGAGGACTCGATCCTCCTGTCCGAACGCATCGTCGCCGACGACGTCTTCACCTCGATCCATATCGAGGAGTTCGAGGTCATGGCGCGCGATACCAAGCTCGGGCCGGAGGAAATCACGCGCGATATCCCGAACGTCTCGGAAGAAGCGCTGAAGAACCTCGACGAAGCCGGCATCGTCTACATCGGTGCCGAAGTTCAGCCGGGTGACATCCTGGTCGGCAAGATCACGCCGAAGGGTGAAAGCCCGATGACGCCGGAAGAGAAGCTTCTGCGCGCCATCTTCGGCGAAAAGGCATCCGATGTGCGCGACACCTCGATGCGCATGCCTCCTGGCACCTTCGGCACCGTCGTCGAGGTGCGCGTCTTCAATCGCCACGGTGTGGAGAAGGACGAGCGCGCCATGGCGATCGAGCGCGAGGAGATCGAACGCCTCGCCAAGGACCGCGACGACGAGCAAGCCATTCTGGACCGCAACGTCTACGCGCGTCTTTCCGACGTGCTCGTCGGCAAGGAAGCGATCGCTGGACCGAAGGGCTTCAAGAAGGGCTCGACGCTCTCCAAGGATACGCTCGACGAGTATCCGCGTTCGCAGTGGTGGCAGTTTGCCGTGGAGAACGAAAAGCTCCAGAGCGAACTCGAAGCCCTGCGTGGCCAGTACGACGACTCCAAGAAGGCGCTCGAACAGCGTTTCATGGACAAGGTCGAGAAGGTCCAGCGCGGCGACGAAATGCCTCCGGGCGTCATGAAGATGGTCAAGGTCTTCGTGGCCGTGAAGCGCAAGATGCAGCCCGGCGACAAGATGGCCGGCCGTCACGGCAATAAGGGTGTCGTGTCGCGGATCGTTCCTGTCGAGGACATGCCTTTCCTCGAGGACGGCACGCATGCCGATATCGTGCTCAACCCGCTGGGTGTGCCGAGCCGCATGAATGTCGGCCAGATCCTGGAAACGCATCTGGGCTGGGCATGCGCGGGCATGGGCAAGAAGATCGGCGAGCTGATCGACGCGTACAAGGTGGCGGGCGACATCAAGCCGCTGCGCAAGACGCTCGAAAGCTTCATCCCGGCCAACGACCGCAACGAGCCGGTTCGCGAGTATGACGACGAGAGCATTGTTCGCCTCAGCGAGCAGATGCGCCGCGGCGTCTCGATCGCGACCCCGGTGTTCGACGGCGCGCATGAGGCTGACATCAACATCATGCTGGAGCAGGCGGGCCTGCACACCAGCGGTCAGTCGCAGCTCTATGACGGACGCACGGGCGAGCCGTTCGATCGCAAGGTGACTATGGGCTATATCTACATGCTCAAGCTTCACCATCTCGTGGACGACAAGATTCACGCGCGTTCGATCGGTCCGTACTCGCTCGTCACCCAGCAGCCGCTGGGCGGCAAGGCGCAGTTCGGTGGCCAGCGCTTCGGCGAGATGGAGGTCTGGGCGCTCGAAGCATACGGCGCCGCCTACACGCTGCAGGAAATGCTGACGGTGAAGTCGGACGACGTCGCCGGTCGCACCAAGGTCTACGAGGCGATCGTCCGTGGCGACGACACCTTCGAGGCCGGCATCCCGGAGAGCTTCAACGTTCTCGTCAAGGAAATGCGGTCTCTCGGCCTCAATGTCGAGCTGGAGAACACCAAGCTCGACGACAACCCGATCCGGCTGCCCGACGCGGCCGAGTAAAGCAACGGCGCGCCGCGCAAAGCCGCGGCGCGCCTACAAATTCTTCGGCCGGTGGCCGACACAAGACGGCGGGCGTTTGGCCCGCGCTAGATGCAAGGGGTTTTCGAGGACCCCGAAAAGGAGAACGGCATGAACCAAGAGGTCATGAATCTCTTCAATCCGCAGGCGCCTGCGCAGGTGTTCGATTCCATCCGGATATCGCTTGCCAGCCCTGAGAAGATTCTGTCCTGGTCTTTCGGCGAGATCAAGAAGCCGGAGACCATCAACTATCGCACCTTCAAGCCGGAGCGTGACGGCCTATTCTGCGCGCGCATTTTTGGCCCGATCAAGGACTATGAGTGCCTGTGCGGCAAGTACAAGCGCATGAAGTACAAGGGCGTCATCTGCGAGAAGTGCGGCGTCGAAGTCACGCTGTCGCGCGTCCGCCGCGAGCGCATGGGCCATATCGAACTGGCGGCACCCGTCGCCCATATCTGGTTCCTGAAGTCGCTGCCGTCGCGCATTGGCACGCTGCTCGACATGACCCTGAAGGACATCGAGCGCGTCCTCTACTTCGAGAACTACATCGTCACCGAACCTGGCCTCACCGCGCTGAAGGAGCACCAGCTGCTCAGCGAGGAAGAGTACATGATCGCCGTCGACGAGTATGGCGAGGACAGCTTCACTGCCATGATCGGCGCCGAGGCCATTCATGACCTACTGGCCGGCATGGACCTGGAGAAGATCGCCGGCGACCTGCGTTCGGAACTGGCTTCGACCACCTCCGAGCTGAAGCAGAAGAAGTATCTGAAGCGCCTCAAGGTCGTCGAGAACTTCATGGAATCCGGCAACCGTCCGGAATGGATGATCATGAAGGTGGTCCCGGTGATCCCGCCGGACCTGCGCCCGCTCGTCCCGCTGGACGGCGGCCGCTTCGCCACGTCGGATCTGAACGACCTCTATCGCCGCGTCATCAACCGCAACAACCGTCTGAAGCGGCTGATCGAGCTGCGCGCCCCCGGCATCATCGTGCGCAATGAAAAGCGCATGCTGCAGGAAGCCGTCGATGCGCTGTTCGACAACGGCCGTCGCGGTCGCGTCATCACCGGCGCCAACAAGCGCCCGCTGAAGTCGCTGTCCGACATGCTCAAGGGCAAGCAGGGCCGGTTCCGTCAGAACCTGCTCGGCAAGCGCGTCGACTATTCCGGCCGCTCGGTGATCGTGACCGGTCCGGAGCTCAAGCTGCACCAGTGCGGCTTGCCCAAGAAGATGGCGCTCGAACTGTTCAAGCCCTTCATCTACGCCCGTCTCGACGCCAAGGGTTACTCCTCGACCGTCAAGCAGGCGAAGAAGCTGGTCGAGAAGGAGCGTCCGGAAGTCTGGGATATCCTCGACGAGGTCATCCGCGAGCATCCGGTGCTGCTGAACCGCGCGCCGACGCTGCACCGTCTCGGCATCCAGGCGTTCGAGCCGATCCTGATCGAAGGCAAGGCGATCCAGCTGCATCCGCTGGTCTGCACGGCCTTCAACGCCGACTTCGACGGTGACCAGATGGCCGTTCACGTGCCGCTGTCGCTGGAAGCGCAGCTTGAAGCCCGCGTGCTGATGATGTCGACCAACAACATCCTGCACCCGGCTTCCGGCGCGCCGATCATCGTGCCGTCGCAGGACATGGTTCTGGGTCTCTACTATCTCTCGATCGTCAACCAGAACGAGCCGGGCGAAGGCATGGTGTTTGCCGACATGGGCGAACTCCAGCACGCGCTCGAGACCAAGGCGGTGACGCTGCACTCCAAGATCAAGGGTCGTTTCCGTACGGTCGACGCCGAAGGCAAGGTCGTGTCGAAGATCCATGACACCACCCCTGGCCGCATGATCATCGGCGAGCTTCTGCCGAAGAACGTCAACGTGCCTTACGAGACCGCCAACCAGGAGATGACCAAGAAGAACATCTCCAAGATGATCGACACCGTCTACCGCCACTGCGGTCAGAAGGAGACGGTCATTTTCTGCGATCGCATCATGGCGCTCGGCTTCAGCCATGCCTGCCGCGCCGGCATTTCGTTCGGCAAGGACGACATGCTGATCCCGGACGCCAAGATCAAGCTGGTCTCCGACACCGAGGCTTTGGCCAAGGAATACGAGCAGCAGTACAATGACGGTCTGATCACGCAGGGCGAGAAGTACAACAAGGTTGTCGACGCCTGGGCCAAGTGCTCGGAAAAGGTCGCCGACGAAATGATGGCCCGCATCAAGGCGGTCGAGTTCGAGGACAATGGCCGTCAAAAGCCGATGAACTCGATCTACATGATGTCGCACTCCGGTGCGCGTGGCTCGCCCACCCAGATGCGTCAGCTTGCCGGCATGCGTGGCCTTATGGCCAAGCCGTCGGGTGAAATCATCGAGACGCCGATCATCTCGAACTTCAAGGAAGGCCTGACCGTGCTCGAGTACTTCAACTCGACCCACGGCGCCCGCAAGGGTCTGGCCGACACCGCCTTGAAGACGGCGAACTCGGGTTACCTCACCCGTCGTCTGGTCGACGTGGCGCAGGACTGCATCGTCAACTCCGTCGACTGCGGCACCGACAAGGGCCTCACCATGCAGCCGATCGTCGATGCCGGTCAGGTCGTCGCTTCGGTCGGCCAGCGCGTGCTGGGCCGTACGTCGCTCGACGACATCACCCATCCGGTGTCGGGCGAGATTCTGGTCAAGGCCGGAACGCTGATGGACGAGCGTGACGTGGAACAGATCGAAAAGGCCGGCGTCCAGTCGGTCCGCATCCGCTCGGCACTGACTTGCGAAGTCAGGGTTGGCGTCTGCGCGGTCTGCTACGGTCGCGATCTTGCCCGCGGCACCCCGGTCAACCAGGGTGAAGCTGTCGGCGTCATTGCGGCGCAGTCGATCGGCGAGCCGGGCACGCAGCTCACCATGCGTACCTTCCACATGGGCGGTACCGCGCAGGTGGTGGATAGTTCGTTCCTTGAAGCCTCGTATGAGGGTAAGGTCGAGATCCGCAACCGCAACGTGGTGCGCAACTCCGACGGCCAGCAGATGGTCATGGGCCGCAACATGGCGGTGCTGATCCTCGACGAAGCCGGCAAGGAGCGCGCCTCGCACCGTCTCACCTATGGTTCGCGCATCTTCGTGGACGATGGCGACAAGGTGAAGCGCGGCCAGCGTATCGCCGAGTGGGATCCCTACACCCGTCCAGTCCTCACCGAGATCGAGGGCAGGGTGTCGTACGAGGATCTGGTCGACGGCATTTCCGTTCAGGAAACGGCCGACGAGTCGACCGGCATCACCAAGCGTGAGGTCATCGACTGGCGCTCGACGCCACGCGGCAACGACCTGAAGCCGGCGATTGCGATCCAGGACGCCAAGGGCAAGGTCGGCAAGCTGTCGAAGGGTGGCGACGCCCGCTTCCTGCTCTCGGTCGAGGCCATTCTTTCGGTCGAGCCGGGCTCGCAGGTTCGCCCCGGCGACGTGCTGGCGCGTATTCCGATGGAAAGCGCCAAGACCAAGGACATCACCGGCGGTCTGCCGCGTGTTGCCGAACTGTTCGAGGCACGTCGTCCGAAGGATCACGCCATCATCGCCGAGATCGACGGCACGATCCGCTTCGGCCGCGACTACAAGAACAAGCGTCGCATCATCATCGAGCCGCATGACTCGACGCTTGAGCCGGTCGAATACCTGATCCCGAAGGGCAAGCCGTTCCATCTCCAGGACGGCGACGTCATCGAGAAGGGCGACTACATCCTCGACGGCAATCCGGCACCGCACGACATCCTGGCGATCAAGGGCGTGGAGGCACTTGCTTCCTACCTCGTCAACGAGATCCAGGAAGTCTACCGTCTGCAGGGCGTGTCGATCAACGACAAGCACATCGAGGTGATCGTTCGCCAGATGCTGCAGAAGGTCGAGATCACGGTGCAGGGCGACTCGACCTACATTCCAGGCGATCATGTCGACGTGATCGAACTGGAAGAGGTCAACGAGCGTCTGGTCGAGGACGGCAAGAAGCCGGCCGAAGGCCTGCCGGTGCTGCTCGGCATCACCAAGGCATCGCTGCAGACGCCGTCCTTTATCTCGGCCGCCTCCTTCCAGGAGACGACCCGGGTGCTGACGGAAGCCGCCGTTGCCGGCAAGACCGACATGCTGCAGGGGCTGAAGGAAAACGTTATCGTCGGCCGGCTTATCCCGGCCGGCACCGGCGGCACGATGAGCCAGATCCGGCGCATCGCCACCTCGCGCGACGAGCTGATCATCGACGAGCGCCGCAAGGCCTCCGGTGTGGAAGTCGCCGAGCCGATGCTGGCCGACATGACAACCGCCGCGCAGTAAGCGCGGAAGGTAAGAGAAGAGGAAAGGGGCCCAAGTGGCGCCTTTCAGATTGATTACAAACCCCTCGGTTTTTGGCAGCGGTCAAAATCGAGGGGTTTTGATTCCGATTTGTTCATGGTCTGGATCTGTGACGTTCCGTGAATCAGCAGTCTGAAAGGGGCCCAAGTGGCCCCTTTTCGCGTTTAGGTCCCCAATTGGATCGGAGAAGAAAACGATGAGCAAAAGGACCTGGGTGGCTGTCGACGACTACATCGTCGGTTCCCTGTTTGAGGCGGACCCCATCCTTGATGCCGTTCTGGCGGCCAACCACGATCGCGGCCTGCCGGCGATCGACGTGTCGCCGGCGCAAGGCAAGCTGCTTTCACTTCTTGCGCGCATGCAGGGAGCAAAGAAGGTTCTCGAAATCGGCACGCTGGGCGGCTATTCGACCATCTGGATGGCGCGGGCACTGCCTGTCGACGGCAAGATCGTGACGCTTGAACTCGATCCGCACCATGCCGCTGTCGCGCGATCGAATTTCGAGCGGGCAGGCGTCTTGGAGCGGGTGGAACTGCGGGTCGGGCCGGCGCTCCAGTCGCTTGCAGCACTTGGTGCCGAGAATGCCGGGCCGTTCGATTTCATCTTCATCGACGCCGACAAGCCGAACAACCCGCATTACCTATCCTGGGCCTTGCGGTTATCCCGGCCCGGAACCGTCATCGTCTGCGACAATGTCATACGCGACGGTGCCGTGGTGAATGAAGATGGCTGCGACGCCAATGTCGAAGGGGCACGCGCCGCATTCTCGTTCATCGGTAGCGAGAAGCGTCTGGACGGCACCGCTATCCAGACCGTTGGCGCCAAGGGCTATGATGGCTTTGCAATCGCTATTGTGGATTGACGGAACTCAGTCGAAGAACGCTTCCACCACGTTGCGCTTGCCGAGCATGAAGGCGTCGGCGACGTGCTGCAGGGGGGCGAGGTCGACATCGGAGGTCCTGGCACGCACGATCTCGGCGAAGCGCCTGTAGAGCATCGGATATTCCGCCTCGGGCTCTTCGTGGATGACCTTGCCGTCGATGGCGAGCTTGGAGCCGCCGCCCGACAGCACCATTGCGCCCTTGTCGGTGTCGGCCAGGATGTCCCAGCTTTGCGGGCCTGTCTGCAGCCAGTCGAGGTCCATCGTCACCGGCAAGCCATTCGAGGTGCGGAAGATGACGCGCGCGGCAACCGGGGATGCGCGGTTTTCGGGAAAATCCAGCACAGCAGAGGTGATAAGCATCGGCGGCAGGATATGGGTGGCAATCGACA
Source organism: Mesorhizobium sp. Root102 (assembly GCF_001425625.1). GTDB lineage: Bacteria > Pseudomonadota > Alphaproteobacteria > Rhizobiales > Rhizobiaceae > Mesorhizobium. The sequence goes on from NZ_LMCP01000031.1 coordinate 16,577, forward strand.
GCGCGTTGATGCCGGGATCGAAGACGCCGAAACCGCCGGGGGCCCAGATCCACTCCTGGTTCGGATGCCAGCGGCGCACGTCTTCCTTCCAGTTGATGGCGGCCGATCTGATCTTGGTCGAGTTCAGGAAGGCACGCGCCGCCTCGACAGCCGGCGCATAGCGCGAGTGCCAGCTGGCGAACAGCGAGACGCCGTTCTGCGCGGCCAATGCCTTGAGGTCCTCGACCTCGCTGACAGTGGCGCCTGGCGGCTTCTCCAGGAAGACATGCTTCTTCGCCATCAGCGCCGTCCGCGCCGCATCATAGCGGAACTGCGGCGGCATGCAGAGCGATACGGCCTCGAGCTCCGGCACGGCGTCGAGCATCGCCTCGATATCAGGGAAATTCGGGATGTTTTCCACCTTGCCATGCCGGCTGGCAGCCGCGACGAGGCGATAGTTCTGGTCTTTCGCCAGGGCCGGCAGGTGTTGGTCGCGGACGATCTTGCCGACGCCGACGATGCCTATCTTGATGGGCTGGGACACGGCCGCTCCGTCTGTTTGTTGAGTGATGAAGAGCGTTTCTTATCAGAACACTTGCCCCGGGCAAGCCGGAGTCGGACGATCAGCCCCAGCTTTCCTCGAACTGCAGCACCAGCCTTTCGCCGGCCAGAAAGGCCTCGATGGCTGCTTCGAAAGGTGAGGGGTCGAGGCCGTTCGCGGCCAGCCAGTCGTCGGAATAATAGGTGTTGGCATAGCGGTCGCCGGAATCGCAGATCAGCGTCACCAGCGAGCCGGCCTTGCCTTCTTCAACCATGCGCGCCGCCAGAAAGCACATGGCGACGAAGTTTGTGCCGGTCGACCCGCCGACACGGCGGCCGAGTTGGCGCGACAGCACCCGCATCGCCGCCAGCGACACCGCGTCCGGCACCCGCAGCATGTGGTCGATGACGCCGGGCACGAAGGATGGTTCGACGCGCGGCCGGCCGATACCCTCGATGCGCGACGGCTGCTCGCAGCGGCAGTCCCGGTCATGCGTGGCAAAGCTGTCGAAGAAGGCCGAGCGCTCGACGTCGGCGACCGACAGCCGCGTTGCGTGCCTTTTGTAGCGCAGATAGCGGCCGATCGTGGCGGTGGTGCCGCCGATGCCGGCGCTCATGACGATCCAGGTTGGGATAGGATGCTGCTCCTCGCGCATCTGCCCGAAGATGGAATCGGCGATGTTGTTGTTGCCGCGCCAGTCGGTGGCGCGCTCGGCATGGGTGAACTGGTCCATGAAATGACCGCCAAGCCGCGCCGCGAGTTCGGCCGACTCGGCATAGATGCGCCGGCCGTCGTCGATGAAATGGCACTTGCCGCCATAGTGCTCGATCGCGGTGATCTTTTCGCGCGAGGTCGATCGCGGCATCACGGCATAGAACGGCACACCGATCATGCGGGCGAAATAGGCTTCCGACACCGCCGTCGAGCCCGACGACGCTTCGATCACCGGCGAGCCTTCACGGATGAGGCCGTTGCACAGCGCATAGAGAAACAGCGAGCGCGCCAGCCGATGCTTCAGGCTGCCGGTCGGATGAGTGGATTCGTCCTTGAGGTAGAAGTCGATGCCAGTCAGTGCCGGCAGATCGAGCTTCCAGAGGTGCGTGTCTGCCGAGCGGTGCTGGTCGGCTTCGATTGCGGCGACCGCCCGGTCGGCCCAGGCCCGGGATGCAGGTCCAACAGCTTTTGCTCCTGCCATGATCGGCGCCCTGGTTTCAGATTGGCACGTCGAAAGTAACGATCGACACTTCGCCTTCGAGTGCGCCCTGGAAGGCCGACAGATGAGGCTCTTCGTCAGGCACGCCGTCCATGTCGCCGATCTGGTCGAGCTCGGCCTCGGCGTAACCTTCCGCGGCAAGCGATTCGAGCGCCCGGCGCACCGCCGAATCGTCGTCGGGCGCGACCAGCATGACGTGGACGCCTTCCGGTTTGCCGCCCTTTCTCTTCCACACCCGGCCGGTGATGATAGTGACCGGGCGTTCTTCATTGTCGTTCACGGGCCGATTCCTCTTGGCAATGTGTGGGTGGGCGAGGGGATTTTGACTGCTCATGCAGCCTTTTCGCATGAAGAAGGGCTACGCAACAGCGCAAAGCCGGTCACTTTCTTCCTCGCCCTTGCAAAATGGCGAAAGAAAATTACATGCGGTTTTCGCATGGCTGCCAAGCCCCGGCTTCAATGCAATATTTGCCGCGCCGGGGTTGACGGTTCGTGGGCTTGCTAGTAGAAGCCGCCCAGTCAGAACCGATGTGAGGCTCTCCCTTCCGAAGCGACACGCTTTGGAGTTTGCCTCAAACAGGGTTCGTTTTACGAGCGAAAAGACATTTCCGGCGTGCACGAAGCGGCTTCCGCTTCCTCTGCCATTTGTTCGGGCAAGACCGCGAGGCGCGGTTTGTGGCCCGAATTTGCGTATGGAAATGACGCTTTGAGCGGCCCTGACCGGGCGAGACACGGAATTGAGAGACAAGAGGGTTTAATGCCTACCGTCAACCAGCTGATCCGCAAGCCGCGCATTGCGCCGGTGAAGCGCAACAAGGTCCCGGCCATGCAGCAGAACCCGCAGAAGCGGGGTGTCTGCACGCGCGTCTATACAACGACGCCGAAGAAGCCGAACTCGGCGCTGCGCAAGGTGGCCAAGATCCGCCTGACCAATGGTTTTGAAGTGATCGGGTACATCCCCGGCGAAGGCCACAACCTTCAGGAACACTCCGTGGTGATGATCCGCGGCGGCCGCGTCAAGGATCTTCCGGGCGTTCGCTACCACATCATCCGCGGCGTGCTCGACACGCAGGGTGTGAAGAACCGCAAGCAGCGCCGTTCGAAGTACGGCGCCAAGCGTCCGAAGTAAGATTTTCCGGCCTTGGCGCTCCTTGAGTGCGTCGGGCTATGAGATTGAGAGACAAAAGCCATGTCGCGTCGTCACAGTGCAGAAAAGCGTGAGATCAATCCGGACCCGAAGTTCGGCGATCTGATCGTCACCAAGTTCATGAATGCCGTCATGTATGACGGCAAGAAGTCGGTCGCCGAGACCATCGTCTACGGCGCGCTCGATCAGGTTCAGTCGAAGACCAAGCAAGAGCCGGTCACCGTCTTCCATCAGGCGCTCGACAATGTCGCGCCGCATGTGGAAGTGCGTTCGCGTCGTGTCGGCGGCGCCACCTACCAGGTTCCGGTCGACGTGCGCCCCGAGCGCCGCCAGGCATTGGCCATTCGCTGGCTGATCGCGGCTGCCCGCAATCGCAACGAGACCACGATGGTCGACCGCCTCTCCGGCGAGCTGATGGACGCGGCCAACAACCGCGGCACGGCCGTCAAGAAGCGTGAAGACACCCACAAGATGGCTGAAGCCAACCGCGCTTTCGCGCACTACCGCTGGTAAAGCGCGAACGAGACTGAGAGGCAGCTACGATGGCCCGCGAATACAAAATCGAAGACTACCGCAATTTCGGTATCATGGCGCATATTGACGCCGGCAAGACGACGACCACCGAGCGCGTCCTCTATTACACGGGCAAGTCGCACAAGATCGGCGAAGTCCACGACGGCGCTGCCACCATGGATTGGATGGAGCAGGAGCAGGAGCGCGGCATCACCATCACGTCCGCCGCGACCACGACCTTCTGGAAGGGTCGCAGCGGCAAGATGTACCGCTTCAACATCATCGACACCCCCGGCCACGTCGACTTCACCATTGAAGTCGAGCGTTCGCTGCGCGTTCTCGACGGCGCCATCGCGCTGCTCGATGCCAATGCCGGTGTCGAGCCGCAGACGGAAACCGTCTGGCGTCAGGCCGACAAGTACCGCGTTCCGCGCATGATCTTCTGCAACAAGATGGACAAGATCGGCGCCGACTTCTACCGCTCGGTCGAGATGATCGGTTCGCGCCTTGGTGCGCATGCCGTTGTCATGCAGCTGCCGATCGGCGCCGAGACGGAGTTCAAGGGCGTTGTCGACCTCGTCGAGATGAACGCGCTGGTCTGGCGCGACGAGACGCTGGGCGCTGCCTGGGACATCGTCGAGATCCCGGACGACCTCAAGGCTCGTGCTGAAGAATACCGCGAGAAGATGATCGAGGCCGCCGTAGAAATGGACGAGACGGCGCTTGAGAATTACCTCGAAGGCAAGATGCCGTCGAATGACGAGATCCGCGCGCTGATCCGCAAGGGCACCATCGCGGTGAAGTTCTACCCGATGTTCTGCGGCTCGGCCTTCAAGAACAAGGGCGTGCAGCCGCTGCTCGACGCCGTCGTTGAATATCTGCCGTCGCCGGCCGATGTTCCGGCCATCAAGGGCGTCGATGCCAAGACCGACGCCGAGATCGAGCGTCATGCCGACGACAACGAGCCGCTGTCGATGCTCGCCTTCAAGATCATGAACGACCCGTTCGTCGGTTCGCTGACCTTTGCCCGCATCTATTCGGGCAAGCTCACCAAGGGCATCTCGGTCGACAACACCGTGAAGGGCAAGAAAGAGCGCATCGGCCGCATGCTGCAGATGCATGCGAACTCGCGCGCCGACGTCGAAGAGGCTTTTGCCGGCGACATCGTTGCTCTTGCCGGTCTCAAGGACACGACCACCGGCGACACGCTCAGTGATCCGCTGCATCCGGTCATCCTTGAGCGCATGGAATTCCCCGATCCGGTCATCCAGATCGCCATCGAGCCGAAGACCAAGAACGATCAGGAAAAGATGGGCCTCGCCCTTCACCGCCTGGCCGCAGAGGATCCGTCCTTCCGCGTCAAGACCGACGAGGAAAGCGGCCAGACCATCATTTCCGGCATGGGCGAACTCCACCTCGACATCATCGTCGACCGCATGCGTCGCGAGTTCAAGGTCGAGGCCAATGTCGGCGCACCGCAGGTGGCTTATCGCGAGACGATCACGCGCAAGCACGAGCAGGATTACACGCACAAGAAGCAGACCGGCGGTACCGGTCAGTTCGCTCGCGTCAAGATCGTCTTCGAGCCGAACCCGGACAGCAGCGAGTTCGAGTTCGATACCAAGATCGTCGGCGGCGCCGTGCCAAAGGAATACATCCCAGGTGTCGAAAAGGGCATCAACAGCGTCATGACCTCGGGTCCGTTCGCGGGCTTCCCGATGATCGGCGTCAAGGCGACGCTGATCGATGGCGCCTATCATGATGTTGATTCCAGCGTTCTGGCCTTCGAAATCGCCGGCCGCGCCTGCTTCCGTGAAGCAGCACCCAAGCTTGGCGTGCAGCTCCTTGAGCCGATCATGAAGGTCGAAGTTGTGACGCCGGAAGACTACGTCGGCAGCGTCATCGGCGATCTGAACGGTCGTCGTGGCCAGATCCAGGGTCAGGAAGCGCGTGGCGTTGCGGTGGTTATCAACGCGATGGTGCCGCTCGCCAACATGTTCAAGTATGTCGACAACCTGCGCTCGATGAGCCAGGGCCGTGCGGCCTACACGATGCAGTTCGATCACTATGAGCCGGTCCCTACGGCGGTGGCCCAGGAAGTCCAGAAGAAATACGCGTAAGGGTTCCTTAGCCACCGGGTCGCGTTCCTTGCGCGGTGCCGGATCTGAAGAGCGAATAACAATTTCCCCCAAGCGGGTAGAATAGACGGAGAACGATTATGGCCAAAGGTAAATTCGAGCGTAACAAGCCTCACGTGAACATCGGCACGATTGGCCACGTCGACCATGGCAAGACGTCGCTGACGGCGGCGATCACCAAGTAT
>NZ_LMCP01000032.1 GCF_001425625.1 Mesorhizobium sp. Root102
CTTTGCCTGTGGCCAAAGCCCAAACCGGCCCGCGCATGAGGCTCAATGCCTCCTGCCAAAATCTCCTGACACAAACTGTCCAAGACACTTCAATCACATGAAGCGGCGCCGGAAGGCGCCGCTTTTTTGTTGCGGGGGATATTGCCTATCCAGCGATCAGCTGGCCAAAGCGGTCGACATCTTCGGCCGTCGTCGCAAAGCTGGTGACGAAGCGATAGAGCAACTCGTCCTCGCCGATATGGCCGTCAAAACCATGCGGCTTGTGCCAGTCGTAGAAGGCGGCGCCGGCTGCCTGCAGCTTTTCGGCTTCGGCCTTCTTGATCACCGCGAACACCTCGTTCGCCTGCGGCAGCCAGGCCAGTTTGGCCGTGGCCGAATCCTCGATCGCTGCCGCGAGGCGCGCTGCCATGGCATTGGCGTGGCGGGCGGTGTCCAGCCACAATCCGCCCTTGAAATAGGCCTCGAACTGGGCCGCGACAAAGCGCGATTTCGAAAACAGTTGGGCGGCGCGCTTGCGCAGGAAGGCCAATTCCCTGGCTCGGTCGAGATCGAACAGCACGATCGCCTCGGCGCACCAGCAGCCATTCTTGGTGCCGCCGAACGACAGGATGTCGACGCCGCGTTTCCAGGTCATTTCGGCCGGTGTCGTCTCAAGCGCGACCAGCGCGTTGGCAAAGCGGGCGCCGTCCATGTGCAGGGGCACCGAATGCTTCTTGGCGATCGCCGAGATCGTCTCGATCTCATTCAAACCGTAGATGGTGCCGACCTCGGTCGACTGGGTGATCGAAACGGCCATCGGCCGTCCCCAATGGACGATTTCGGGCGCGAAACGGCCGATGGTGCTTTCCAGATTGTGCGGGTCGATCTTTCCCAGCGCGCCGTCGATGGCATGCAGGCGCGAGCCACCGGAAAAATATTCCGGTGCGCCGCATTCATCCTCGATGACATGCGATTCGCGGTGGGCGAAGGAAATGCCGCCTGGCTTGTTGTAAGTGGTCAGCGCCAGCGAGTTGGCGGCCGTGCCGGTGGCGACGAAGAAAACCGCGACCTCGCGTTCGAAAATCTCGCTGAATCGCTGATAGACGGCTTGGTCGAGCGCACCGTCGCCATAGGCGGTGGAAAAGCCGCCGGCCGCGGCCGACAGGCCGGCAACGATATTGGGATGGGCGCCTGCCCAGTTGTCGGAAGCGAAGAACATGCATCTGCCTATGTCTTGGGAAATCGGGGTTTTGGGAAAATCAGCCTGAAGTTGACCGGTTTCGCGTGCTGATCGCAAGGGGCCAGACGCCGGAAAATCGGTAAAGCCAACCAGCCGGCAAGGAAGAGGCCGGCGACTGAAGCTTACGTTTTTTCTCAACCTCACGACATTTTCTGTCGCGAAAGGCCCAAGTTTTTTGTGAATCGGTCTTGTGTGCGTCCGGGATTTCTGCCATAAAAATTTAGGACAGTAGTGCTGTCTTATTTTGTCGCACAAAACAAGCTGGATTGGCGTATCATTTGGGCCTCTCCGGCTGTTGCCGCGAGCGACAGGTAGACGGCCAGACTCTGGCCTGTACGAATACGAACCATGCGGAAAGCCGCCTGGTTCGGCAAGGATTTCGCAAGACGTGCCACAAGGATCAGGGTGAGCCAAGCGCTTGCCGAGGCAAACCAGCGCCCGAAGGGCTGGAATGGAGGACAGGAGATGACGGACATGACGCACTCTGCGACGAACGGCCAGGCCGCGCAGACGAAAGCGGCAACCGTCAAAAACACCTTGCGATCCAATATTGGCCGAACCGCCAACGGCTTTTCCGCCCAAGGCCTCTACGATTCGCGCAACGAGCATGACGCCTGCGGCGTCGGCTTCATCGTCAACATGAAGGGCGTGAAGTCGCATCAGATCGTCAAGGACGGGCTGGCCGTGCTTGAAAATCTGACGCATCGCGGCGCCGTCGGCGCCGATCCGCTGGTCGGCGATGGCGCCGGCGTGCTGGTGCAGCTTCCCGACCGTTTCTTCCGCGAGGAGATGGCAGCCCAGGGTATCGACCTGCCGCCGGCGGGCCAGTACGGCGTCGGACACTGGTTCATGCCGCAGAACGCGGCACTCCGCGCCCATATCGAGGACATCATTGCCGAATCGGCGCAGTCGGAAGGGCTTCCGCTCATCGGTTTCCGTGACGTGCCCGTCGACAATTCGTCGCTATCGAAGGCGGCTGACATCGTGGCGTCCGAGCCGTTCCATCGGCAGGTCTTCATCGGTCGCACGTCAGACATTACCGATGACGAGGAATACGAGGCCAGGCTCTACCTGCTGCGCAAGGTCATATCGGGCCGCATCTATGCCGAGAACGACAACATGGACATCGGCGCCTATTGCGTGTCGCTGTCGGCGCGCACCATCGTCTACAAGGGCATGTTCCTGGCCTATCAGGTCGGTGCCTATTACAAGGACCTGATCGATCCTCGCTTCGAGACGGCGCTGATCCTCGTCCACCAGCGCTTCTCGACCAACACTTTCCCTTCGTGGAAGCTGGCGCATCCCTATCGCATGGTCGCGCACAATGGCGAGATCAACACCGTGCGCGGCAACAACAACTGGATGGCGGCGCGGCAGGCTTCGGTCGATTCCGAACTGTTCGGCAACAACATCTCGAAGCTTTGGCCGATTTCCTATGACGGCCAGTCCGACACCGCCTGCTTCGACAATGCGCTCGAGTTCCTGTTCCAGGGCGGGTATAGCCTCAGCCACGCCATGATGATGCTGATCCCGGAAGCCTGGGCCGGCAACAAGCTCATGGATGCCGATCGCAAGGCCTTCTACGAATATCATGCAGCACTTATGGAGCCGTGGGACGGGCCGGCGGCGGTGGTCTTCACCGATGGTCGCCAGATCGGCGCCACGCTCGACCGCAACGGACTGCGCCCGGCACGCTACATCGTCACCGATGACGACCGCGTCATCATGGCCTCGGAAGCCGGCGTGCTGCCGGTGCCGGAGGAGAAGATCGTCAAGAAGTGGCGGCTGCAGCCCGGCCGCATGCTACTGATCGACCTGGAGAAGGGGCGCATCGTTTCCGACGAGGAGCTCAAGTCCGAGATCGCGACCAAGCATCCCTACAAGACCTGGCTCGCCAACACGCAGCTCATCCTCGAAGATTTGAAGCCGGTCGAGCCGCGCGCGCTGCGCAAGGATGTCGGCCTGCTCGACCGCCAGCAGGCGTTCGGCTACACTCAGGAAGATACCAAGCTGTTGATGTCGCCGATGGCGACGACGGGCCAGGAAGCGGTGGGCTCGATGGGCACCGACACGCCGATCTCGGCGATGTCGGACAAGTCGAAGCTGCTCTACACCTATTTCAAGCAGAACTTCGCCCAGGTCACCAACCCGCCGATCGATCCGATCCGTGAGGAGCTGGTGATGAGCCTGGTGTCCTTCATCGGGCCGCGGCCGAACATCTTCGACCTGGTCGGCAATTCGCGCCGCAAGCGGCTCGAGGTGCGCCAGCCGATCCTGACCAATGGCGATCTCGAAAAGATCCGCTCCATCGGCCACACCGAGGACCGTTTCGACACCAAGACGATCGACATCACCTATGGCTCCGCCGAAGGGGCCGCGGGCATGCAGGGCGCCATCGACCGCCTGTGCGAGCGGGCCGAGGCGGCGGTCGCCGGCGGCTACAACATCATTATCCTGTCCGACCGTCAGGTCGGGCCGGACCGCATCGCCATCCCGGCGCTCCTGGCGACAGCCGCCGTGCATCATCACCTGATCCGCAAGGGGCTGCGCACCTCGGTCGGCCTCGTCGTCGAATCTGGCGAGCCGCGCGAAGTGCATCATTTCTGCTGCCTTGCCGGCTATGGCGCCGAGGCGATCAACCCTTACCTCGCTTTCGATACACTGCTCGACATGCACAAGCGTGGCGAACTGCCGAAGGAGGTGGACGCCTACGAAGTCGTCTCGCGCTACATCAAGTCGATCGGCAAGGGCATTCTCAAGGTGATGTCCAAGATGGGCATCTCGACCTACCAGTCCTATTGCGGTGCGCAGATTTTCGACGCCATCGGCCTGAAGACCGATTTCGTGCAGCAATATTTCACCGGCACCGCCACGCTGATCGAAGGCGTCGGGCTGGACGAGATCGCGACCGAGACGCTGAGCCGCCACAATGACGGTTTCGGCAACGACCCCGTGCTGCGCAACAGCCTCGAGGTCGGCGGCGAATACATGTTCCGCATGCGCGGCGAGGCGCATATCTGGTCGCCTGATGCGGTCGCCACCTTGCAGCATGCCGTGCGCCAGGGATCGTGGGAAACGTTCAAGGACTATTCCGCTCAGATCGACAGCGAGACGGCCCGCGCCCAGACCATTCGCGGCCTGTTCAGGCTCAAGCTGGCCGAGGAGACCGGCCGCGAGAAGGTCGCGCTCGACGACGTCATGCCGGCGGCCGACATCGTCAAGCGGTTCTCGACCGGGGCGATGTCGTTCGGCTCGATCTCGCGCGAAGCGCACACCACGCTGGCACGCGCGATGAACCAGATTGGCGGCAAGTCGAACACCGGCGAGGGCGGCGAAGAGGCCGACCGCTATCTGCCGCTGCCCGGCGGCGGCAAGAACCCCGAACGCTCGGCGATCAAGCAGATCGCCTCGGGGCGGTTTGGCGTCACTGCCGAATACCTCGTCAATTCCGACATGATGCAGATCAAGGTGGCGCAGGGTGCCAAGCCCGGCGAGGGCGGCCAGCTGCCCGGCCACAAGGTCGACGCCACCATCGCCAAGGTCCGGCATTCGACGCCGGGCGTCGGCTTGATTTCGCCGCCGCCGCATCACGACATCTATTCGATCGAGGATCTGGCGCAGCTGATCTACGACCTCAAGAACGTCAATCCGGCGGCCGACGTGTCGGTCAAGCTGGTGTCGGAAGTCGGCGTCGGCACGGTTGCGGCGGGCGTGGCCAAGGCACGCGCCGACCACATCACCATCTCAGGCTATGATGGCGGCACCGGCGCCTCGCCGCTGACCTCGCTCAAGCATGCCGGCAGCCCGTGGGAAATGGGCCTTGCCGAGACGCACCAGACCTTGGTGCTGAACGGCTTGCGATCGCGCGTTGCGCTGCAGGTCGATGGCGGCTTGCGCACCGGCCGCGACGTCATCATCGGCGCGCTGCTTGGCGCCGACGAATTCGGCTTCTCGACCGCGCCGCTGATCGCGGCTGGCTGCATCATGATGCGCAAGTGCCATCTCAACACCTGCCCGGTCGGCGTCGCGACGCAGGATCCGGTGCTGCGCAAGCGCTTCAAGGGCACGCCCGAGCACGTCATCAACTTCTTCTTCTACGTGGCGGAAGAGGTTCGCGGTCTGCTTGCCGAAATGGGCTACACCCATATCGACCAGATCATCGGCGACACCGATCTTCTGGAAAAGCGCGACCTGATCGTACACTGGAAGGCCCGCGGGCTCGATTTCTCGAAGATGTTCTTCAAGCCGGATGCGCCGCATGAGGCGATGCACTGGACCGAGCGGCAGAAACATCCGATCGACGACGTGCTCGACCGCAAACTGATCGAACTGGCCAAGCCGGCGCTCGAAAGCAAGCAACCGGTCAAGATCGAGGTCGACATCCGCAATGTCGACCGCTCCACTGGCGCCATGCTTTCGGGCGAAGTGGCCAAGCGCTTCAAGCACAAGGGCCTGCGCGAGGACACGATCTCGGTGAAGCTAACCGGCACCGCCGGCCAGTCCTTCGGCGCCTTCCTGGCGCGCGGCATCTCGTTCGAGCTTGTCGGCGCCGGCAACGACTATGTCGGCAAGGGCCTTTCCGGCGGCCGCATCGTCATCCGGCCGCCGGAAGAGGCCAAGATTGTCGCGGCCGACTCCATCATCGTCGGCAACACGGTGCTCTATGGCGCGACCGAGGGCGAAGCCTATTTCGCCGGTGTCGCCGGCGAGCGTTTCGCCGTGCGCAACTCGGGCGTGGCCGCCGTTGTCGAAGGCGTCGGCGACCATGGCTGCGAGTATATGACCGGCGGCATTGTCGTCGTCATTGGCCAGACCGGCCGCAACTTCGCCGCCGGCATGTCGGGCGGCGTCGCCTATGTGCTCGACGAGGCGGGCGATTTCGCCGAGCGCTGCAATATGGCGATGGTCGAGCTGGAACCGGTTCCCGAAGAAGACGATCTGATGGAAAGGCTGCTGCACCATGGCGGCGACCTCGATCACAAGGGTCGCGTCGACGTCTCCGGCGACATGACCAGCCATGACGAGGAGCGGCTCTACCAGCTGATCTCCAACCATGTGCACTACACCGGATCGGTACGTGGTCGCGAGATTCTCGACGACTGGACGACGTTCCGACCGAAGTTCCGCAAGATCATGCCGGTCGAATACCGCCGCGCCCTGATCGAGATGGAACGCATGCGCATGGGCGTCGCGGCTGAATAGGCTTTGCAATTGCCGGGGAGCCCAGGCTTCCCGGCCCATCTTCATCGACAGTTTGACCTCGGGCGCAAGGTTGCCATGGCTGCCTCAAGAGGCTAACGGGTGCGGCGAAAACCGCACCATCTGGACAGCAGGAACTGGACTATGGGCAAGGTAACAGGCTTTCTCGAAATCGACCGGCAGGTGCACAAGTATCAGCCGGCCTCCGACCGCATCCGGCATTTCCGTGAATTCACGCTGCCGATGTCGGACAAGGAGGTCGAGAAACAAGCAGCGCGCTGCATGGATTGCGGCATTCCGTTCTGTCACGGACCGACGGGCTGCCCGATCCACAATCAGATCCCCGACTGGAATGACCTCGTCTACAATGGCGACTGGGACAACGCGATCCGCAACCTGCATTCGACCAACAATTTCCCGGAGTTCACCGGCCGCATCTGCCCCGCGCCCTGCGAGGAAGCCTGCACGCTGAATCTCGAGGACATTCCCGTCGCCATCAAGACGGTCGAGCAGGCGATTGCCGACAAGGCTTATGAAACCGGCCATATCAGGCCTTATCCGCCGGAGAAGAAGACCGGCAAGCGGGTCGCCATCATCGGCTCCGGCCCGGCCGGCATGGCGGCTGCCCAGCAGCTTGGCCGCGCCGGCCACGACGTCCATGTCTACGAGCGCGAGAGCCGGCCCGGCGGGCTGATGCGTTACGGCATTCCCGACTTCAAGATCGAGAAGCACTATATCGACCGGCGCATCGAGCAGATGCAGGGCGAGGGCGTGACCTTTCATTGCGGCGTCAATGTCGGCGTTGACAAGCCTGTTGCCGAGCTGCTCGCCGAACACGATGCCGTGCTCTATTGCGGCGGGTCCGAAACGCCGCGCGCGGCCGGCATTCCCGGCGACGATCTCGGCGGCGTGCATGACGCGATGCCCTATCTGGTGCAGCAGAACAGGCGTGTCGGCGGCGAACCGATCCAGTCCGTGGCATGGCCGTCGCATCCGATCATTGCCGGCGGCCAGCATGTCGTCGTCGTCGGCGGCGGCGATACCGCGTCCGACTGTGTCGGCACCGCCTTCCGCCAGGGCGCGGTGCGCGTTACCCAGCTCGACATTCGCCCGCAGCCGCCGGAGAAGGAAGACAAGCTTTCGGTCTGGCCTTACTGGGCGACCAAGATGCGCACTTCGTCCTCGCAGGCCGAAGGGGCGGAGCGCGAATTCCAGGTGGCGACACTCGAATTCATCGGCGAGGAAGGCCAGCTGACCGGCGTCAAATGCTGCGAGGTCGACGACAAGCGCAAGCCGATCGCCGGCACCGAATTTGTCATTCGTGCCGATCTCGCCTTCATCGCCATCGGCTTTGCCGGGCCGGCTACGGCCGGGGTGGCTGGGGAATTGGACGGGCAGATGAAGATCGTCACCGACAGCCGCCGCTCCAGGAATGTCGAGGCCAATGACCGCGACTACAGGACCAGCGTCGACAGGCTCTATGCGGCCGGTGACGTGCGTCGTGGCCAGTCGCTGGTCGTTTGGGCGATCCGCGAGGGCCGTCAGGCGGCGCGCTCTATCGACGAGGCGTTGATGGGGTCGAGCGTTCTGCCCCGCTGAGTCCGTTTGGAACTCTGCTCCCGCGGCCATCTGAAGGCGTTTTTGCCTCAGAGCGCTCTGGGATACTAACGATTGATCGCGGTCGTGGTGTCGGTGGCGGCTGCAGCCTTCGGCGGCCAGGAGAAATCGTCCGCGCGGCCGGGCGATGCAATCGGTGCCTTGCCTTCGACCACAAGCTTTTCACCAGGTAAGTCCGCATTGGCCTTCACCGGCGGTGCCGCGCCAAGCAGTTCGGAGCCGCCATCGAGCGCCGGGTCGCTGAGCAGCATCGGTGCGGTACGGTCGATGACGATGGGGGCCGCGGCCGGCGCCGGCGCCTCGACAGGAGCGCCCGCCGGAGCGGAAGCTGGGACCACGCTTCCCGGCGCGGTCAGGCCGAGGATCTTCAGCAACGGTTTTTCGGTATAGAAGGCGAGCTTGCGCTTTCCTGCCTTCGACACGTTGATGCCGTCATCGGCGCGCAGTCGCACCGGCTGACCGTTGATGTCTGGGCCGCTGGTGACGAAGGCGCCGTTCTCGTCGACGAAGCCGTCCCAGACGTCGACGAATTCACCGCCGTTGCTCTCGGCAGCTTGGTGATAGATGTCGTTGAAGGCCAGCATGTCGGAGGTCATCTTCGGCACCCGGAAGGCCGGCATGCCGACCCACAGGAAGGGCACCTTGGCTGTGGCGATGGCCTTGCCGAGCGCGTCGGTGCGACGCTCATATTCCTTGGTCCAGTTTTCGGACCGGGGCTGCTCGCGCACCTCGCCCACCTTCATCTGCTGACGGTCGTTGGAGCCCAGCATGACGATTATGGCGGCGGGTTTTTCGGTCTCGATCAGCGCCTTGATCTGTTCAGGCCAGTTGTAAAAGTCGTCGCGTACAAAACCAGACGAGCCATTGCTGCGAACGACGATCCTGACGCCGGCATTCTCGGCGAACGCGGTGTCGAGGCCTTCGGCGAGGCCGGCCGCCATGAAGTCACCAACCACCAGGACGGCGCGGGCGTCCGGCGCTTTGTCGACAATCGGGGTTTCCGGTTCCGCGGGGGGGCGCGGGGCGCGGGGTTTCTTCGCCTTGGGCCTGGGCCTTGCCTTCTGGATATCCTGCGGCGGTTCGATCCGCTCGCTGCGACGTGGGAAGAGAAGGTCGCGCAACGACCAGCCGCGGTTTTGCTGCTCCTGCGCCATGGCCGGCGCGTGAAAGGCGCCAGCCACGCCGACGGCAAGCACGATGACGGCCAGAATGAGCACCGGCATGCGACGAACAAGCCCTGCGATGCGCACAGCCGAAGCCAATCGTTTCCTCCATCCCTGGCAGATTGCTACGGTGTCCTTTGCGCGCCCGGAAGGCCGCGCGACACCGCAGGCGGCTCTATTTCTGCCGCAGCCACTTCAGCACTTCCATGCTCGGATAGCCATCCTGGGTCAAGCCGGCCTTGGCCTGGAAGGCCATAATGGCGGTCTTCGAGCCGTCGCCGATCTTGCCGTCGAACTTGCCGTCGTAAAGGCCATGCTGGGAAAGCCGCTTCTGCAGCTCCTGCCTTTCCTCGAAAGTGAGCTTGGTGAAAGGCCGCTTCCAGTCCTGCACGAGACCGCTGGAGCCCGCGATTTCGTCGGCAAGAAGACCGACGGCAAGCGCGTATTTATCGGCGTTGTTGTAGGCTTTGATGACCGTGAAATTCTTGATCATCAGGAATGCCGGCCCGCTGCGGCCGTCCGGCACCTTCAGCGTCGCCTTGTCGGAACCGTTCTTGAACGGCTTGCCGTTGGCCCTGACCACGCCGAGCGCCTGCCATTGCGACAGCGTCTTGGCACCGCCGGGAAGTTTGCCGGCAGGCAAGGCGACCTCATAGCCCCAGGTCTTGCCAGCCTGCCAGCCATTCTTCTTCAACAGGTTGGCGGAAGTCGCCAGCGCATCGGGGATCGAATTCCAGATGTCGCGCTTGCCGTTGCCATCCATGTCAACTGCATAGTGCAGATAGCTGGTCGGGATGAACTGGGTGTGGCCCATGGCGCCGGCCCAGGATCCGCTCAGATGGCTTTCGTCGATATCGCCGGTCTGCAGGATCTTCAGCGCGGCGATCAGCTGGGTGCGGGCGAATTTCGCCCGCTTCGGATCGGCATAGGCCAAGGTCGCCAGCGAACGCACGACATTGCGCATGATGTCGTCGCGCTTGAGAATCTCGCCATAGTTCGATTCCATCGACCAGATGGCCAGCAGGATGTAGCGGTCGACGCCGAATCTGGCCTCGATCCGGTCCAGCCACGGCTTCCATTTCCTGGCCATCTGCTGGCCGACGGAGACCGACTGATCATGGACGCGGTTGTCGAAATAGTCCCAGGCAGGAGCCGTGAATTCAGGCTGCGTGCGCGCCTTTTCCAGCACCACCGGGTCGATATCCCTGATATCCCTGAAGGCCTGGTCGTAGAGGGCTCCGGAAACGCCGCTCTGCACGGCGGTGGCCCGGAAGCCGGCGACCCATTGCCGGAAACCGGCATCGGCGAAAGCGGGACCAGGCATCAGCAGAGCGAGCGAGAGGCTGGCTGCCGCCATGACGCTGGTAAAAATCTTTGCGGCATTGCGAACGGACATCTTTTCCTCCTTCTCTGTCTCAGGAAAGACCATTCATCGCCGAACCAGGTTAGGAATTAGTTTACCATAGGTGCCACCGGGAACGAAAAGACGCCTCGAAGCTTTACCGGTGAACGTTCCCCTCAGTCGCCCACTAGTCCTCAATTCCGGCGTGAAAATGTCTTGAACGGGGATTGCGGAGCTGGCCATCAAACGGATAATTGACAGCATGAAGAGAGTTCGCAAGGCAGTCTTCCCCGTCGCCGGCCTCGGCACACGGTTTCTCCCGGCCACCAAGGCCGTCCCCAAGGAAATGCTGACCGTCGTCGACCGGCCAGTCATCCAGTACGTGGTGGATGAAGCGCGCGAGGCCGGCATCGAGCATTTCATCTTCGTCACCGGCCGCAACAAGGCCGTCATCGAGGACCATTTCGACATCCAGTTCGAACTCTATGACACGCTGGCCCAGCGCGGCAAGGACGACCAGCTCGCCCGCCTGCAACGGTTGCAGCCGGCGCCGGGGCAGACCAGCTTCACACGTCAACAGGTGCCGATGGGG
The DNA here is from genome assembly GCF_001425625.1 of Mesorhizobium sp. Root102. GTDB lineage: Bacteria > Pseudomonadota > Alphaproteobacteria > Rhizobiales > Rhizobiaceae > Mesorhizobium. The sequence continues at coordinate 11,133 of NZ_LMCP01000032.1, forward strand.
CTTGGCCATGCCGTCTGGTGCGCCCGCGAGCTGGTCGGCGACGAGCCCTTCGCGCTTTTGTTGCCCGACATGATCATGCAGTCGGAGAAGAGCTGCATGAAGGCAATGGTCGAGCTCTACGAGGAAACCGGCAACAACATCATCGCCGTGCAGGAATGCGATCCCGCCGACGCCCACAAATACGGCATCGTCGGCCGCGGCGAGGACACGCATCACGGCTTCCGCATCACCGAGATGGTGGAAAAGCCGAAGGCTGGCACTGCGCCGTCCAACCTCTACATCAACGGCCGCTACATTCTGCAGCCCGAGATTTTCAAGATCCTGGAAGGCCAGGAGAAGGGCGCCGGCAACGAGATCCAGCTCACCGATGCGATGCTGAAGCTGGAAAAGCAGCAGCCCTTCTATGGCTATCACTATCAGGGCCGCACCTTCGACTGCGGATCGCCGGAGGGCTTTGTCGAGGCCAATGTCGCCTTCGCGCTGTGGCGCAGCGACATGAACGAGAACATGGCCGGAATCATCCGCAAGCTTCTCGATGAGATGAAGCCGTCCGAGCGCCGCGGCGCCGCGTTCTAAGTCGATGTCGATATTCAGCCGGCCCGCGGAAGGGTCGGTCTGATCTCAATGCGAGTTGGCACGGAAGCTTTCAGCGCTGGACTTTCACGCCCAGGAAGATGCTGTTGGCGGTGTAGTCGCGGCCCGGCAAGTTGCTGGTCAGCTTCTCGGTCCTCAGCCTTGTGGTGAGGCCTGCATAGCGGTTCAACCACCAGGTCAGTCCGGCCTCGGCGCTCAAGACCCTGTCATGGCCGTCGATGCCGATATAGTCGCGCCAATCGAGGCCCAGAGCCGCGTTTGCGGTGAGATTGGCGCGAATCTGCCGCTCGCCGGTCAGGCGGCCGGAATAGAGGATGTCGCCGCTTTCGTCAGCGGTGGTCGTGGGCTCGACGGTGGTCCGGCCGGTCAAGCCGATCGTGGTGCCGCGCTCTGGTGACCATTTGAGGTCGGCGTTGACGGTCGCACCTGAAATCGCGTCCAGGTTCTTGTCGTCGATCGCTTCCCTGAGCCAGCCGGCGGAAAACTCGCCCGCCAGCTTCTCACCCATGTCGAGCGCAAGGCCGGCGCGGGTGCCAAGCCGCGTCGACGAGCGCTCGAAGCCTTCATTGTCGATGCGTTGGTCATAGGTCCGACGGCCGACCTCGATTTCGGTGAAGGGGGTGATGGCGGGGGAGATCTCGTAGCCGGTGCGCAAGGTCGCGGTGTAGAGCGTGGAGTCCTGATCCTTCTGCGACAGCGAGGTGCCGTTGGAAAGCTTGGCGTCGCCGTAGAAGTCGTGCGAGACCGCGCCGGTCAACGTGTACTGCATCTTGCCGACATGTTTTTCGACGGCCAGGCTGCCGTCGACGGTCTGCCGCAGCGGCTGCTTGCTGACGCCGGCGATGGCGTCCGGCGACGACGCCGATTCCGGCACCGCCTCGTAGCCGAGCTTGGCGATGGCGCGCAGTTCATTGTCGAGGTCGACATTGAGCTGGCTTTCGATGCGGCCTTGTTCGTCGTGAACCGGGTAGCCCGACACGCTCTCGCGGAACAGGCCATAGCCGTCGATCGTGGCGGAGTTCTCGCGCCAGTCGGAGGCGGCGGAAAAACGCAGCGCGGTCTCGGACAGCAGCGCCGATTTGCCGGCATTGCTCGAATCGCCGTTCGACGTGGCGGTCAGGCCCTGTTCGATCGTCGGGCGGATAACGAAGGAGCCCCATTTGACGCCGGTGGCGGCGAACGGATCATCCTCCGGCTCCTTTTTCTGGCCTTCGATGGCGTCCGTGCGCTCTGCGCCTGGGTCGAGCTCTTGTTTGTCGGCGCTGTCGATGGTGAGGGCGCGGCGGTTGGCCGTCTCCTCGTCGGTGTCTGCACCATCGGTGGCGTCCGTCGTGGAGGCGGTCGTGGAAGCGGTGATGTCGGTGGTTGCCGCCGTCGACTTCTTCTTCTTTTTCGACTTGTCCGCAGCCTTGTCCTTGGCCTGGTCAGCCGCGTTTTGCCCGGCGGCCGATGAGCGGCGGCGAGGCTTGGGCGGTGCCGGAGTGTCGGTGGAGGTGTCGTCGGCAGCTGCCGGCGGGTCAAAAACGCTGCCGGTGGCGGTTGCGTCGCCGGTGTCCGTGTCGTCAGGCACGGCGCCGGCGCTGGCCGGCAGATAGGTACGGGCCGGCGCATTGTCTTGTGCCGCATTGGTCGGCGCCTGACCCTGCGCTGCCAAAGCGAGTTGTCTCGCCTTGCGCTGCTGGTCGGACAGGATCGCCGATTCGGAGACTTCGCCGCGCAGTTCCGTTTCCTGCGCATGGAGCGCCGTTGGGTGCAGCAAGGCAAACATGCTGGTCGCCAGCAGCAAGGCGCAGACCGCCTTGCCCTTTCGCCCTCTCGAATTTTCTGGCTGGACCCCGGACATCGCCACCACTGCTTGCGCGGCGCACGCGCGCCATACTTACCGAACCGTAAATGGGGATGGTTAACGGAGGGTTGAGGCGGCGGCCCGTTGGCCGCCTGAAGCGCCGATTTCCAAAGGGATTCAAACCGCGCGGGTTAAGCCTTTTGTCTTCACGCCTGCCGTTGTCTCAAACCACCGCACAGGTTCGGGCGACATGCAAGGGGCCATTTCTGTTGGACAGCGCGCCGGCAAAGCGCTAATCGCATCAGCCATGCATGCGGGATCCCTGGATAAGAAGCCTTTGGACAGGCAAGCCTCAATCGCTTCGGCGCTGAGGACGGTGGCAACCGAACAGGCGGGGGTTGCAGCCCTTGCCGAGGCCCTCGAGAACGGACTGGCCGCGCCTTTCGCCCAGGCCGTCGACATGATCTCGAGGATTGAAGGCCGGCTCATCGTCACCGGTGTCGGCAAAAGCGGCCATATCGGATCGAAGATCGCGGCGACGCTGGCCTCGACCGGCACGCCGGCTTTCTTTGTCCATCCCGCGGAAGCCAATCACGGCGATCTCGGCATGATCGCCAGGGACGACGCCATCATCGCCATGTCGTGGTCGGGCGAGAGCAAGGAGCTGATGGGCATCGTCGGCTATTCCAGGCGCTTCTCCATTCCGTTGATCGCCATAACCGCCGGAGAGACATCAGCACTTGCGCGGGCCGCCGACGTCGTGCTGCTGCTGCCGCGCACGCCGGAGGCCTGCCCACACGGCCTGGCGCCGACGACATCGACGCTGCTGCAACTGGTGATAGGTGATGCGCTGGCGATTGCCCTGCTCGAAGCACGCGGTTTCACGCCAGATCATTTTCGCACCTTTCACCCGGGCGGCCAGCTCGGCGCCAACCTGACGCAGATCCGCGAGATCATGCATGTCGGCGACAGGCTGCCGCTGGTGGTCACGGGCACCAGCATGCAGGACGCGATCCTAGAACTGTCGCGCAAGGGATTTGGCTGCGTGGCGATCACCGACGCCGACGGTGCGCTGGTCGGCATCATCACCGATGGTGACATCCGCCGTCACATCGGCAGCAATCTGCTGGCGATGACGGTGGATCAGGTCATGACAAGAGGGCCGAAGACGGCGACGCCGGACACGCTGGTGGCGACGGCACTGCAGACGATCAACAATTCGGCCATCACCAGCCTGATGGTGGTGGAAGGCAAGAGGCCGGTCGGCCTTATCCACCTGCATGATCTCTTGCGCATCGGCGCCGCCTAAGGTGTGCTGATATTCAGGTGATGCGGCCTGACCCGAATCTCAACACCCCTCAACGGCACTCGTTCAGACCGCCTCGACGGTCAGCTCCAGATCCGTGTCGGCCGCACCCGTCACGCGCACTTGCGTGCCGGCCGGCAGGTCGGGGCCGGAGACACGCCACAGCGTGTCGCCCAGCTTGATGCGGCCATGGCCATCCCGGATCGGTTCGGCAAGTGTCGCCATGCGACCGACCATCTGCGCGCCGCGCCGGTTGAGCAGCGGTTGGTCGGTCGGGTCAGTGCGGCTGCCGACCAGCTTCTTGCCGACATAGGCCGAGACCAGCGACAGGGCCAGGAAGGCGAGGACCTGGACCTGCCAGGTCCAAAGGCCGGCGTCCCAGATCAGCAGCGACACCGCGCCGATGATCAGGGCGGCGATGCCGATCCACAGCATGAAGATACCCGGCGCGATGATTTCCATCACCAGCAGGACGAAGCCGAGAACCATCCAGTTCCACGGGCCGAGTTCGGAAATGACACGATCGATCATGGCGTTCTCCTATGTTGGAGACATCAGTTGTCGGTCGGGCGAACGACAGGCGGGCGCGCGGCCTGCCTTTGCGCGCCGGTCGTGCCTTCGCTGCGGAAGACTTCCTTGGCGATCTCGCCAATGCCGCCGAGCGAACCAATCAGCGACGACGCCTCGAAGGGCATCAGCACGATCTTGCTGTTGGTGGCCGTGCCGATCTTGCCCAACGCCTCGGTGTATTTCTGGGCGACGAAGTAGTTCAGCGCCTGCACGTCGCCCTTGGAGATTGCATCCGACACCACCTGGGTGGCGCGGGCTTCCGCCTCGGCCGAGCGTTCACGTGCCTCCGCATCGCGGAAGGCGGCTTCCTTGCGGCCTTCGGCCTCCAGGATCTGCGACTGCTTGAGGCCCTCGGCGGCGAGGATCTGCGCGCGCTTGTTGCGTTCCGCCGTCATCTGCCGGCCCATCGATTCGATGAGGTTGGCCGGCGGGTTGATGTCCTTGATCTCGACACGGGTGATCTTGATGCCCCACGGATGCGCCGCCTCATCGACGACGCGCAGCAGGCGCTCGTTGATGGCGTCGCGGTTCGACAACAGCTCATCGAGGTCCATCGAACCCATGACGGTACGGATGTTGGTCATCGTCAGGTTGAGGATGGCGTTCTGCAGGCCGGAAACCTGGTAGGCGGCCTGTGCCGCATTGAGGATCTGGAAAAAGGCGATGCCGTCGACACCGACGATTGCATTGTCGCGGGTGATGATTTCCTGGCTCGGAACGTCGAGCACCTGCTCCATCATGTTCATCTTGGCGCCGACGCGGTCGACGAACGGGAAAATGAAATTGAGGCCTGGGCTCAGTGTCTTGGTGTAACGGCCAAAGCGTTCCACCGTATAATTGTAGCCTTGCGGGATTGTCCTGATGCCTTTGATCAGAAGCACCAATACCAGAAGGGCAAGTGCACCAACCGCAATATCGAAACCACTGAAATCCATTTGGCCCTCCCTCAGACGCAGGCCGCACAAGCCATTCTCGCGCGGCCGACTTCACCAAAGACTTAAGTGTGTTTCAGATGCGTTACAATCAGGTGATGATGGATTGTTTGTGGGTTTGCACTCAACGGTTGAAGGCAAACAGCCTTGCATCCGTGTCGTCCAGCCCGTCGATCGAGGCCGAGACAATCTCGGACGCGATCTGCGAGAAGGTGATGCCGTTGCCGCCGTAACCCATCACTGCATGGATGCGCGGATGGCGAGGGATGGCGCCGATATAGGGCAGGCCGGTGGTCGTGGTGCCGAACGAACCGGTCCAGGCGAATGCGGGCCTGGTGTCGAGATGCGGAAATATCAGGCCGAGCTTCTCGGCGATGCGTGCGCTCTTTTCGCCGATCAGCGCGTCGCGCCGGGTTTCATCGACAAAGTCCTCGTCCTCGCCGCCGCAGACGACCCGGCCGTCGGCTGTAGCGCGCATATAGAGGTAGGGGTCCGACGCCTCCCAGATGAATGCCGCCTGTGGCCAGATCTTTCGCGATTGCGGGCGTGTCGCGATCGCCCATGTCGAGATGATCCGGTGGGCCGTGGCCGGCACGATGTCGACCAATTCGTAGCCGGTGGCCAAAACGACATGTCGCGCGGTTATGGTCGGGCCATCCTTGGTTGCCACGACCACCTCGTCGGCACTGTCCTCGATCACTGTGGCTTCGACGGGGGCGCAGAAACGTGCCTTGCGCTCCAGGGCCTTCAGCAGCAACCCGGCGGTCAGCTTGCGTGGGTCGAGTGCGATGTTGCCATGGCTGAGGATGGCGCCATCGCGGTCGACGCCGAATTTTTCCGCCAGCGGTGCCGATGTGAGATAGGTCGCGCCGATGCCGGCCCGCCGCCGTGCCTCGGCCTCGTCGTGAAGGTCCGACGGGCCGAGCATCGTGCCGGCCAGATAGAGCGACGGGGTGCGGCTCGGGCCACAATTGATGCCGAGTTCGGCAATGCGGGCAGCGAGGTTGGAAACGGCGAGCCGAGAGCGCCGCCAGGCCTGTTCCGCCGTGGCTTTGCCGATCATCTTCGACAGTGTGTAAAGCGGCTGGTCGATTTCGAATTGCACCAGCGCGGTGGTCGCCGACGTCGAGCCTTTCAGCGGGCCGCGCCGGTCGATACAGACCACCGAATGGCCGTTCGCCGTCAGCGCCTCGGCCATCATGGCGCCGCTGATCCCCATGCCGACGATCAGCACGTCGGCCTTGGCGTCACGGGTCAGACTGTCCGTCGGCACCGTAGGCGCCCGATAGGCAGACCAGACGGGCGGGCCAGTTCTGAGATCGAGTTTGCGGGGCATCGAATTCTCCGGAGGGCGCGCTTTAACGCCCCGGAGCTTGTGTTGTTCCGGTGTCAGAGCGGCTCACCGCTTCACGGAAACGGCGAGCCGCTCCAACTCTTTGTTTGACGCAATCCCGGACGGAAAACCGTTTCACACTTTTCCTGTAATTGCTCTACCAGGCTTCTCTGATTGGGGTTGTTGAGGTCAAGCTCCTGTTGCGTTTTTTTCGGACCGTGTCGCCCCGCGGGTCACTCGCTTCTCTTCGCGGTCGGC
>NZ_LMCP01000033.1 GCF_001425625.1 Mesorhizobium sp. Root102
ACCGCGAAGAGAAGCGAGTGACCCGCGGGGCGACACGGTCCGAAAAAAACGCAACAGGAGCTTGACCTCAACAACCCCAATCAGAGAAGCCTGCTAGAACCGACTAGCATCAGATCAGGTAACTCTTCTTTATCGAAGCCCCGACCGTATATTTAGGATCAACCATGTTTCCCACACGCACGCCCCCCACCTGTGTGAGCAGCATGTAGGCTTCGATTTCCTCGAAGCCGTAGTCTTTCGCCATCCAATCGATCAGTTCACGATAGGCAATGCGGGCCGCGTCTTCCATCGGGCGGGCGGACCCGATCGTCATGATGGAATGCTCATTCTCCACCCGGGGCCATTTGATCGACCAGTTTTTGATCAAATCGACGTGCAGCGTAGTGACGGTTGGATGCTCTATGGCGACTCCGCCAAGTTCGCCGTCACCTTGCGCGGCGTGACAATCGCCGACGTAGAGATATGCGCCCGCCTTGTTGACAGGCAGGTATATGATGGCGCCGACCCGAACGTCGGGCAGATCCATGTTGCCCCCATAGTAGTCGGGCTGCAGGGAGGAGATCGCTTCGATCTCGGGAGATGTGCCAATCGTGCCAATAAATGGCTCGTAGGGGAGGACTATCTTGTCGTTCCATCTCGTCCCAGCAATAGGGTCGACATGGAGCTTTTTGACCCGCTCCGGTAATGGTGCCGTCAGCATGGCGGTGTTGTCCGTCGGAACAAGGCCGCCGAATCCCGGCATGATCAGCGTTGTTCCACATGGTTGCGGCCCCCGAGGTACGATGCGTTCGATATACACGGCCAGCACATCCCCTTTCTCCGCGCCTTCCACGTGGATCGGCCCGTTCTGCGGGTTAAGATAGGGAAAGTTCAATATCTCTGACGGCTTGTCGCTCTCGGACTGGATCTTGCCCTCGAAGGCGTCGTGCGTCTCGACCGATATCCTGGAACCGGGAGAGATCGACAGAACCGGCTCGGCATACGGGCCATATACGTAATGGTATTTGCCCTGGCTTGCTTCCGTGATTGAATAGGACGAGCCAATCTTGCCGCTTGCAACTCCCTTTGAATGCATCAGTGAATTCGTGAGCCACGCGTCTAGTTTCTGGGTCAAGGTCTGCTCCTGAATTTGTACTGGCGAGTTTCCAATGGAACGCGACGGTCCAACTCTCTGCCGTGCAGCGTCATAGGCTGTCGTGGCCGCTCCGTGCGAAGGCGACACAAGGCATCCCGCGCGTCATGCCGCTGCTCGGAAGGCACCGCTCTCGGTGGCGTGCCTGCGCTTTTGCACATGACATTCTTCCGAACTGGTCTTGCCGGGGCGGCCTCAATCTGGGGCGACATGCTTCAACTGCTGGCGCGTTTGGCGTCTGTTGCCGGGCACATGCCGATAAGCTGTTCGCCATCCAGCGGCCGCGGCGCTGGCGCGGAATCCATCACGAATTGCTCACAGTAGGTCTCGAGGTTCATGCGCATACGCATGCTGTCCTGCCGCAGCTTCGCGTAGGCCTCGTCATCGGTGATCGCGCTTTGCTGCATCAACGCGACGACGGCCTTGATCACCCACCGGCGCCCGCGCCGCCGCCTCTCCTGGTCCTCGATCCGCCACTCCATCTCGTGGCGCGCCTGGAACTGGTTGATGCCGAGAAACAGCGCAGAATAAACCGCCGCATCGTGGACGGGCTTGCCGAGGAATGCGGTGCAGCCGATGTTCAGCAGCCCTTTCAGCCTACCCGGCGTCCCGATGCCCACCAGCCCGATGATCGGAGCCGGCGGCGCGCTCAAATTCGTCGACTTGGAGAGCGCCGCGACGAATTCGATGTCGCTATCCACGAAAAGGACGTCCCTTTGCGGGTTGAACGAATCGAAGTCGGCATCCGTTATCGCGTCCGCATCGTATGTCTTGACGCTTCCCAGCCCGATCCTGGCGAGCGCGCTCTCCAGCGTGTCGGTCAGACTGGACTGGGAGCCGAATATACTGGCGTGATAGCCCTTGAAGTTCTGGATGAGATGAGGCGCCACTAGGTTACGATCCTCAATTGCGGAGAGGGCGATGCTACCGTGTAGCGCGGCGAGGAATCCACGAGATAGGGATCGGGACGTACCGGTCCGCTCGCCTGCTCCACGATGTCGAATGTCGATGCCTTGTTCGATCGTCCTATCCTGGGCGTGAGCCAGGAGTGAAAGGTTTGGGGATCGAGCCAGACTTCTCCCTGAGGAGCTGCGATGCGTTGCCTGACGGCGGCCTTCTTGACGAGCTTGATGTCATCTGACTGCGTATGAAAAATCGACCGCAGCAAAAGGGTCGTAGCAATATAGGCCGCCTCGGAATCCGCGGACGCGGCCGGACTACCTGGGAACGCCGTCGCAAGAGCGTCCGTGAATAAGGCGTTGGCGGCTGTCTTCACCGTCGAGAAATAGACGCTGGAACTGTAGTGCCCGTCGACGCAGCCGGCGCCGATCTCCTCCAGTTCGGGCTCCGACAGGGAGCAGCTAGCCACCGGCATTCGCGCGGGCTGGTCGATACCGAGCTCATCGCATGCCGCGCGGAACTGCCTGAAGAATGCGTAGGCGCTGCTTCCGATCAGATTGCTGAAAATGAAGTCCGGTCGTTCCGAAATGATCGTATCGACGATCTGCCGCATGTCGGTGTCGCCGATAGCGGCATATTTCTCGGCGAGGACGCTTCCCCCCTTGATCGTTATCGCCTCACGGAAAACCCGGGTGTTTTCCCACGCCCAAATGTAGTTCGAGCCGACGCAGAACGCCCTCTTGCCGGCTTTCGCCAGCATGTAGTCGAGCAGCGGAAGGATATGCTGGTTGGGAGCCGCTCCGGTATAGATGACGTTGTTGGACGTCTCGAACCCTTCGTAGTGGGTAGGATACCACAGCAGGGAGTCGTACTTCTCGAACAGCGGGATGACCTCCTTCCTGCTCAGGGAGGTGTAGCATCCGACAACATGGCGGACGCCATCCTTCAGCAGGCCTTCGGCAAGCTCGCCATATCTTCGAATCTCGCCTTCCGGATTGACGATCCTGGGCTCAATAACCAGGTCCGGGAATAACCGGTAGCATTCGGAGAGCGCGAGCATGGCACCGTTCAGCATCGTCTTCGTCACGACCGAATAGGATCCAGTCGTCGAAAACATCAACCCGATACGAACTGGCCTCGACGACATATAGCTGCTTCCGCCAAAAAAAAACCCAAAGGCCTGAAAAGCCTCTGGGCACCATTGCCACAGCCAACCGCAACTCGCGGCATGGCTAAATTTCAAACAACCGTTCCAGGTGTCAGTTCGGCATCCTTGCCACACCCTGAGGCCTATCATCGCTACAAGGCCGGAACGTTGTCAAGCGCGGTCTCGAAATGCGGAGCACGGCGCCGCCGTTTGCCTGCACCTCCATTACGTGCGCTCGCTCAGTTTCGGCTGGTTCAGTGGCTGCATGGCAAGCGATAGGAGCGCCTGGCGGGGTCGAATAAGGACCCTGCGACACGCATCCGGTATGCGCAGTTGACACCAGGGCATCTCTGAACCTATAAAAATCCAACGCTGAGCATCGAAGCTCCGAATAGCGTTCTTCCAATCAAGAACATTCCCACGGCAATGACGCCAAGCCGCTTGTGGCTCAAAACTTGCCGCGAGCAATCACCAGAGGCTCGACCGGGTCGCTGCGAGATCGCATTTGCGCGCCCGTTTCGTTGGACACAAAGGGAGATAGCATTGCTTAGCAAATCGATACTCATCGCCGCATTTCTGACTGCTGCCGGCTTCGCCGGCTGGGCATCGCCAAGCGCGGCGCAGGAAGCGAAAGCTAGCGCCGCTGCTGAAAAACTGCCGGCCGACATCAAGGCCAGCGGCAAGTTGAAATTGGGAACGTCGGCCAGCGTAGGCCTCCCTTGGTCCAGCATCAAGGAGGGCACAACCGATGAGTTCATCGGTTTTGACCACGACCTGACGGCGGCCATTGCCAAGAAGCTTGGCCTGACCCTGGAGGTCAGCAACATGGGTTTTGACGCCCTCATTCCGAGCCTCGACGCCAAGCGCGTCGACATCGTGGTTTCGGGCATGTTCGACACCCTGGAACGGCAGAAGAAGGTCGATTTCATCGACTATGCGATCGGCGGGTCCATCATGTTGCAGAGGACAGCGATGGAGAACGGGCCGGCCGAACGGGATCAGTTGTGCGGCTTCAAGGTCGCGGCCCTGCGCGGGTCTCTCGAAGCCGCCAATGCCGGTGACATCTCCGACAAATGCCAGGCGGCGGGAAAAAAGCCCCTCGACCTGAAGATCTTCCCGGATGCGGGCGCTGCCCTGCCCGCGCTGCTCAGCGGCCAGGTGGACGTGATGGTGGGCGACCTCGAATATCTGGCGCTGATGGCATCGGAACATCCTGACCAGTTCAAGACGGCCGGTGAAACGTTCAACGCCGGCGTGGCCGGAATGTCGGTGCACAAGGGATCTTCGCTCGGCCCGGCCGTGCTGGACGCCCTCAACGAGCTGATGCAGGACGGCACCTACGACAAGATCTTCACCCAGTACCACATGCCCGAAAGCGCGCACCTGACGAAGGCGACGTTCAACACGGCGACGGTAGACAAATAATGCAGCCGCCCGCCGGTTCGGTGTCCTTGAACTCGCTGACCGACGAGCAACTCGCGGGAGCAAAACTGCACCCGCGAGGACGGCCGGGCACCTGGGTCGCCGCATGCGTGGTGACCTTGGTTGCCCTACAGGTCGTCTATTCGATGGTGAACAATTCCGCCTTCGGTTGGGACGTCGTGGGGAAATATCTTTTCTCCCCGCAGGTCCTTACCGGGCTCGCGACGACGATCCTGCTGACGATTGCGTCCATGACACTGGCTTCGATCCTGGGGGTGGTCATTGCTGTTTCCGTCGTCAGCAGGAATCCGGTGCTCTCTACCGTAGCGAAGGGTTACATCTGGTTCTTCAGGTCAATCCCACTGCTGGTACAGATCATATTTTGCTACAACTTTGCGGCTCTCTACCCGAAAATTTTGCTGGGCATCCCATTTCTCAAAACCTTCTACGAAGTAGATACCAACCAGGTCATTACGACGCTGAGCGCATCCCTGATCGCGCTTTCCCTGAATGAAAGCGCCTTCATGGCGGAAATCGTCAGGTCCGGGCTCGCTTCGATCGATCACGGCCAGCGTGAAGCCGCCCGGGTATTGGGCATGTCTTCGTGGGTGACGTTTCGGCGGATAATCATGCCCCAGGCCATGAGGGTCATAATCCCCCCCATGGGCAACGATACGATCGCCATGCTGAAATACACCTCGCTGGTCAGCGTCATCGCATTGCCTGAGCTGCTCTATTCAACCCAGCTGATATCGTCCCGGACATTCGAGGTCATACCGATGCTGATCGTGGCCAGCGTCTGGTACTTCGTCGTCACGACGATCCTGATGTTCGTCCAGTCGAAGATAGAGACCCGCTTCTCCCGTTCGGTGGCGACATGAACGCCGGGGCAGAGTATCCGATACGGGCGCGTGGGATTCACAAGTCGTTCGGCTCGCTCGATGTGCTGAAGGGCGTCGACCTTGACCTCAAGAGCGGCGAGGTGCTTTGCATCCTCGGCCCCTCGGGATCGGGCAAGAGCACGCTACTCCGGTGCATCAACCACCTGGAGCGGCCGAGCGCCGGCCTTGTTCTCTTCTATGGCGAGCCCGTCGGCTATCGGCAGGTGGGAGACAAGTTCCTCGAGCTTCCCGAGGCGAAGGTCCAGAAACAGCGCGCGGCGATGGGAATGGTGTTCCAGCGCTTCAACCTGTTCCCGCATCTCACCGCCATGGAGAACATCATGGAGGCGCCGCTTCGCGTGCTCCGCATCAGCCGCCAGAAAGCCCGTGCCAGGGCAACGAAGCTCCTCGATCAGGTCGGTTTGGAGGACAAGGCCGATACCTATCCCGCAGCCTTGTCCGGCGGACAGCAGCAGCGCGTCGCCATCGCCCGGGCCCTGGCCATGGAGCCCTCGGTCATGCTGTTCGATGAGCCGACTTCGGCGCTCGACCCGGAGCTTGTCGGCGAGGTGCTGGATGTCATGCGGGCGTTGGCTGATTCGTCGGCCATGTCGATGATCGTCGTCACGCACGAAGTCGGCTTCGCGCGAGGTGTGGCCGACCGCGTCATGTTCATGGATGGCGGCGTCGTCGTCGAGCAGGGCACGCCGGACGAAGTGCTCGCGAATCCCAAGCACGGACGCACCCGTGCCTTCCTGAAAAGAATCCTGGAATAGCGACCCGTATCAGTCCGACCAACGAAGGAAACGCCATGTTACTCTCTCCAGCAAATCCGACCTTTCTGGGCTCGCAGAGTTCACAGGACGTATCTAAGGTCGATACGCCCTACGCTTTCGTCGGCATCCCATTCGGGCCTGTCTATGTCGGACGGGAGGTCTCCGCCTGTGCCGACGCGGCGGACGTGATTCGCAGGACGTCGCATGAGAGAAGCTATACGCGTTTCATGTCGCACTGGAATTTCGACCTCGGCGAGCCGCAGTTCGAGGACAACCGGCCGAACGTGACCGATATCGGCAACGTCGTCGTCGACCCGTATGACATCCCGAGGGTCAAGGAGAATGTGCACTCGGTCCTGAACCCTCTGGTCCGCAAGGGGGTCGTCCCGCTGGTCATCGGCGGACAGGATTCCGTTCCGCCGCTCGTGGTGTCCGCCTACGACGGCGTCGAGGACATCAATGTCCTGCAGATAGATGCGCATATCGATTTTCGCGACGAGATCTACGGTCGGCGGGACGGTGCCTCGAACACAATGCGCCGCGTGAGGGATTATGCTTGCGTGAAGGACGTGATTCATTTCGGCACCCGATCTATCGGTACCGCGCGGCGAGAGGAGGTCGAACTCGCACAGCGGATGGGCAATCGCATCATCACGGCCTGGCAGATTCACGACGACGGCATCGACACCCTCCTGAAAACGTTCGATATGAGCCGCAAGTGGGTTCTGACGATCGATTGCGACGGGATGGACCCGACCATCGCTCCCGCGGTGGGCGTGCCCGAGCCCGGCGGCCTGACGTTCATCCAGACGGCGAACGTGCTGAGATACCTCGCCAGGAAGAATTGCATCGCCGGCGTCATATTCACCGAGTTCCAGCCGGACAAGGACATCAACGGGACGACCGCGCTGACCGTCGCACGTCTGCTGCTGAACATCATCGGCATTCAGAGGGGGCCGGCAAAAGCGCCGGCCGGTGCGTGAGCCTGTCGCGATCCTGTTTTTTAAACGGCGGCGACGATGTCACCGCCAGATGTTCGGTTGCCAGGGAATTTATGGACAGATGAAAGAGATGCACGAACAACTCCTGAACTGGATCGACGAGGAGCGTGACCAGATCATCGGCCTCTTCCGGGCCCTCGTCAGGGAAAAGAGTCCCAATCCGCCTGGCGACACCCGATCGGCCTGCGATGTGGTCAAGCGGCATCTCGACGAAAAGGGCCTCGATTGCCGCGTCGAGGCGCCGAACCCGATCATGCCGAATCTCGTCGCCAGCCTCGATGGTGCCCGACCGGGCCGGCATCTGGTCCTGAACGGCCATCTGGACGTTTTCCCTGTTGATGCGGACGGGCCGAAATGGTCACACGATCCGTGGGGCGCGGAACTGGTTGACGGACGCATCTACGGTCGCGGAGCCGCCGACATGAAGGCGGGCACCGCTGCGTCGATCATAGCCTATTGCCTGCTGTCGCGCCTGCGCGGCCATTGGAACGGGCGTTTGTCGCTGACCGCCGTTTCCGACGAGGAGACGTTCGGCCCGTGGGGCGCCAAATACCTGCTCGACAAGTACCCCGACCTCCTTGGGGACTGCATGCTCAACAGTGACGTTTGTGGACCGGAGGCGATCGTCTTCGGCGAACGCGGGCCGCTGTGGCTGGAATTTACTGTCCAGACCCCGGGCGATCACGGCGCCAACGTCCACAAGAGCAAAAGCGCCACCAAGATCGCGATGCTTGTCGCCGGGGAACTGGAGGCCCTGACCGGAACTGCCGACGACAAGGAGTACGTCCCGCACAACATCAAGAACGTTATCGCGTCGGGTAAGGAGACACTGGACGCTTCGCTCGGCGCGGGCGCGGGCGACCTGATATTTCAGGTCACGCTGAACATCGGGGTCATCCGGGGCGGCACCAAGGTCAATATGATCCCCTCAAGTTGCGTTTTCGAGACGGATTTCCGCCTTCCGGTAGGCATGAGCAAAGCCGACCTTCTTTCCAAGATCGAGCGTATTCTCCAAAAGTATCCCGAAGTTTCATGGAAGGAAATTGGAGGGGCGGAATCCTCCTGGTGCGATCCGGATCATGAGATGGTCGGAATTCTCCAAAGAAATGTAGAGTCCCTGGGCAGGCCCCGACCAATGCCGATCATCGCCCTCGGGGCGACAGACACACGCCTATGGCGTTATCACGGAATACCGGCTTACGTGTTCGGCTGCAGCCCCAACGGCATGGGCTCTCAGGACGAGTATGTCGATGTCGACGAATTTTTAGACGTTGTTCGGGTGCATACCTTATCGGCCTTTGACTACCTAGCAGACAGTACATAGGCGATCAAATTAACTGAAGTCTGTCCATTCCCGCAGAATCGGGACTTCGTATTTCCACGCGAGAAGGTTCAGACGGACGTTTGTTGAAGATTACCATCATGCATCCATTCGCCTTTTCCTAAAATGGGACCGTACTTCCGACACTTGACCAGGTCAGGCGGGTTAATCTGACTTTTCGTTCGCCAGTGGATCACGGCGAAAACAATTGCGCCGCTGGGTGGATGCAATATCCTCGTGTCTCCACTGGTAACGGCAAACGTCGCCTGCTGCTGGTACTTTGCGTATTGCTGCTCGACTGCAAAGGGGCCGGAATGACAGCTCTCGAGCGGGAGGGGCGGGGAACCTGCCGCTCGTTCCGCCTTGCCCGTTCGGCCTGTTTCGACCATTGCGGAAGCTCGTCAGGGCAACGCCTAATGACTGTATCGCGCCACTCCGGACTGTCAATCGGCCCGCAATTGGGACCCTGGATCGGCGTGCAAAATTGGCTCTGACGCACTTTTGGTGATGATTGAACCTAGCCAGCGCCGATGACGCGCGCCTGAAGCAGGTCGAGCTTTCCTCGGCCATACATTTGGCGTTTCACGAGCTTGAGCTTGGTGATCTGGCCCTCGGTCTGACCGTTGGACCAGGGCGAGGTTATCGCCGCGCTGACGGCCGAGCGGTCTTTGAGAACGCCATTGGCGAACGAGGCGACCAGACTTGATCTGGCCCGCTCCAGCCAAGGTTCGAGATCGGCGAGAGTCTTCTTGCGGATCATGGCCGGGAAGCCTGCGACGATTTCCCGGGCCTCCACCAATAAAGGCACGCCGCCCTCGATCGCCGCCACCGTGACGGTTTCGGACTTAGAGAGGCTGTCGCGACCGATGGTCATTAGCCGCGCAATGGTTCGGGCCGAGGGTGCACGGCGCAGGGCGTCGCCATTCACTTGATCTGAATGCCGGCGACGTGTGGCCCACTCGGTGACGACACGCAAGCAACCACGGAACCCCTGGTTCTTGAGGCGCCGCCAGAGTGCTGTTGCATTGCGCTCCTCAGCCGTCCACTGGGCGTCGAGCCAAGGAAGATAAAGCTCCAGCGAGCTTTCTCGGACTCGAAAGACGTCAGATCGCTGGCCTCGCAGAACCTTGCGGACTACGCTGCGGCTATGGCCGGAGCGGCGAACAATCTCCTTAATCGTAGTCCCGTCCTTGGCCATGCCGAGGATGACGGCATTGGTGTCTTCCCGACGAAGGTCCTTCATATTGAATCCGCTCGGCGGCGGTTAGCAGTTCTGGATCAATCGTGGCGGCACCAAGCGCGGCGCGGATCAACCGCATGGATTTGCGAACTGCGTCGAGAAAGGCCCGGCTGGCGTTCTCCATTAAGTGCCAGCGGTCGGCCACCTGGATCGCCCCAGGCAGCGCTTTGGCGGCCGCAAGAGCGTAGCCACCGCCGCGATCGCGGGCGACAATGCCGATCTGGGGTTGGTCTGTGAGCCAGGCCTGGGCCGTCGCCGGCTCACGGTCAGGCAGCAAGGCGATGGTCTTGCGCCGCTCAAGGGCCTGGAAAGTCTTGAGATAGGTCGCTACGGCGTGCACGCGTGGCCCGAACGGCGTCCCCTTCGCCGCATCTGGCATAGCCGCGACGACCAGCGTGCCGCAGGACGGGCAACGGACTGCCAGACGCCGATGGCGCTCAATCAAAGGCCTGATCGCGGGAAGCTCAATCTTATCGTGCTCGCTGACGGTTTCGGCAGCAAGATCGCTCGATGGGCTGGCGCGGCAGCAAAGGCATTGGTCGGGATGATGATCGATGATGCGATCGGCATCCCCACTGATGGCGCGGCTGTGACCTTCATGACCCGCCTTGGCGCCGCCAGGCTTTGCCCTGTCCCGACGCGCCTTGCGGTCGCTCGAAGGTGGCTTGGACGACGTGCGTGATGTCTTCTCTGCTGCATCCGCAGCACCAGATCGATCAACTCTTCCTTTGTCCGACGCTGCAAATCAGTGCGATCCATATCCCCATAGATTCAGGGATTCTTGCCCCTGACAAGGGCGTGGGTAATTACCTCGAAGCGGATGCCGAAAGCGCCGCCGCCGAGCCCCTTGCGGCAGCGCACCGCTGCCCATGCTGTGGGAGGACGGATGATCACGCTCGCCATCTGGCGGAGCGGACAGGCACCGCCGAGCTCATTCTGGAACGACACCTCATGATCGCGCCGGCGTCTACATCACCCGGTACGGTATCCGTCGCCATGCGCGCTGGCACCCCGACCCTTGTCCCGCCGCACAAAGCCGCAAGCAGCCAGCCCGGCGATAGAAAGCACTGCAGCCTGTCCGACGGCTCCCGCTATCACGGTTCCGCCTTCCACCGTGCCATCCTTCGCTGTGGCCGCATCGTGAACGCCCTTCATCAGCCTGGCACCGACGATCCCGACCGCTCCTCCAGCCTACAATCCCTATAGCACCAAACCTACCCGCGCCTCCGTTCAATCCGGCTTGCAATGAGGTCCGACGTCCTGCCAGGTGGCTCCGTCGAGCATGCGGACCTCACAGAACCCTCCAGATTCCGGCCTTTTCGATTTCATGATTCTTTGGCGTGAGAGGAGATTCGCGCCATGGGATCAGCGGTCAAGATGCGGACGGACTATTCGGAAGCCGAGTTGCGACGGCTGGCCAAGAGTTCGAGGGATAGCAAGCAGAGCCGTCGGCTGTTGTCGCTGGTAGCGGTTCTCGACGGGATGAGCCGTGCCGCGTCTCGGGTCGAAAGGACGGATTCCGGTTTTTGCCGAGTGACGCCGGCGCAGCCGCCCATTCAATCATCGTGGCTGTGAGAAACCCTTCCGCGCCGCATCTCATCATCGACCCTCAGGGCCGATCGTAGAGTCTGCGATCTGACCGAGCGAGAAGCATTGACACTCTGCCCGCAAGGCCTGGCGACAACAGCCAAAAGCTCGACATGCCTGCCCATGCGACAGCATTCCCGGTCTGATTCCCTGTTCGTGGCGGGTATTGCCCTGATTCGTAAGCTCCTCGCTCGGTATCAAGCGTCGCGCCGGGTGCTGCAATGGAGAGTTGGCAGTGGTCGCGCAAGGTTTGCAGGGCGCGGAGTTCATAGTTGTCAATACCGACGCCCAGACGCTCGCCATGTCGAAGGCACCGCGGCTGATCCAACTTAGAGCCCATGTTACGGAAGGCCTAGCGCCGGATCGCTTCCGGATGTCGGCCGCGCGGCGGCGGAAGAATCCATCGACGAAATTACGGACCATCTTGGCCGTGCGCACGATCTGGTTGAGCCGGAACAGAAAGGAAAGTGCACCGGCGCCGCTCCAAATATGGATCAAGCGCATGAACGGCGAGACGAGGAAGATCGTGGAGCAGGCCGAGCAGCAGCGCATGGAGCGGCGGGTATCCTTCTTCGGAACCAGATGCGCAAGGCAATTGTGCTCTGGTTCGTCGACCGTACTCGCGCGCTCCAAATCGGCTGCTTACCTAGGCGGCAACGTTCCAAGCACACTTACGATTCCGATGAGCGTCGCGCTCAGCACCATTTCCGCAACCGTCCCCCTGGCGAGTTGGCGGGCGCCAGGCCCGTTGTTGGGGATCCTCGGGACGAACACGTAGCGATTCACGACGGCGAGCCCGACCGTTGTCGCGGCAATGAGGATCTTGGCGCCAAGCAATTGCTGGTACAGGGAAGCCGGATCGAGGGCCGCGCCGCGGAGGATGAACCAGGTGTTGGAGACGCCAGAGCCTAGCACGACGGCGACAGCCAGCCACTTCAGCGATGCAATATCTTGCCGACGAAATCACGCGCACGTTCATGTTTCGGATTTTGAAAGATTTCGTCAGGAGTTCCGATCTCCACGATGCTTCCCGCGGCCATCATCGACACGCGTGAGGACACCTCCCTTACGAAGGCCATTTCATGCGACACGATGATCATGGTCATGCCCTCGCTTGCCAGCAGCCGGATGCTGTCCAGCACCTCGTTCACCAGTTCCGGGTCCAGCGCCGAAGTGACCTCGTCCAGCAACAAGATTTCCGGACGAAGCGCGAGCGCGCGGGCGAGCGCGACGCGCTGCTGTTGTCCGCCGGAGAGCTGGTCGGGATAGACGTGCAGCTTCGCGCCGAGCCCTACCTTTTCGAGAAGCGCCGTGGCTTCACGCTCGCACTCCTCGCGCGGCCAACCCTTGACCTTCATCGGCGCCAGCATGACGTTGCGCAGCACGTCCATATTTTGGAACAGATTATATTGCTGGAAAACGATGGCGAGGCGATCCCGCAGACGCTTCACCGCCTGCTTGTCCCGGTAATTTATGATCTCGCCATTCAGCCGCACTTCGCCTGACTCGACCGGCAGCAAGCCGACCAGCGCGCGCAGCAGACTGCTCTTGCCGGAACCGGAAGGACCTATCAGGCTGACGATCTCGCCTTTTTCGACGGTCATCGAAATGTCGTTCAAGACAACGTGCTCGCCGTAGCGAGCCTTAAGGTTTTCGATACCGAGAAAATCCAAGGCGTTGCTCCAAATACAGCCCAAATCTGGCAAGCGGGTAGGAAATTGCAAAGTACAGGATGAGCGCCGCGCCGAAGCCAAGGACGGGTGAGAACCCTTTGTTGTTCATGACCTTGGCACTGTAAGTCAGTTCCACCACGCCGAGTTGCGAAGCCAGCGCGGAGTCTTTGATGAAGGAAAGGAAGAATGCGAATGTTGGCGGAAGGATCACCCGCCAGGCCTGTGGGATGACGATCAGAAAGAGCGTCTGGGCAAGCGTGAAATTCATGGCTGCCGCTGCTTCGCGTTCCTGGGAAGGTATGGCGTCGAAACCCGTCCGCACCACCTCCGACAAGAACGCAGCGCCGATGATACATGTGCTGGCCACCGCCACGGCAAACACCGAAATGTCGAGATTGAGAGCCTGGCACGCGTAGAAGACCAGGAACAGAGTGACGAGGAAGGGAATACGCCTGAAAATCTCGACGAACAGCACGGCGGCGGCGCGAAGGGGTAGCCACAACGGCCCCGTTGTCTCACGCAGCACGGCGATGCCGAAGCCGAAAATGAAGCCGAACACGCAACCGCTGATGCTCAGCAGCAAAGTGGTGAGCGCGGCCTGGAGGATGAACTCCAGATTGTAATAACTGAGGAAGCGGGGAAGCTGCCCGAATATCGAATGCATCAGAACAGCCTCATCCGGGCACGGAAGTAGTAGCGGCCCAGGAATACCAGAAGCACGTTGGCGACGAGCGTGATGGCGATGTAGAGGCCGGCCGTGATGACGAATATCTCGATCGAGCGAAACGTCTCGGCATTGAGACTGAGTGCGCGGCCGGTGAGTTCTTCGACGCCGAAAATCGCCGCCATCGAGGTGCCAAGCGTGATCAGGATATATTGATTGCTTAGTGACGGATAAAGGGTGCGCACGATGTGCGGCACGATCACATACCAAACCGACTGCATCTGGCTGAGGCCGATCGTCTCCGCGGCTTCGACCTCGTTCCTGTGGATTGAAAGAAACCCGGCCCGCTGTATTTCCGTCAGATAGGCGCCTGAGTTCAGGGTCAGTCCGATCAGCACTGCCTCAAACGGCGGCAGGATGATGCCGAACGAAGGCAGTGCGAAATAAAGAAAATAGACCTGCACCAGAGCAGGCGTGTTGGTGAAGAAGACGACATAGATATTTGCAATGCCCGCCAGGATACGGCCGCCAAACAGCTTTGCCATTGCCCCGAAGACGCCGATGATCATTCCGCCAAAGAAAGCGAGCGTGGCCAAGAGCAAGCTCAGCCACGCGCCACCGGCAAGGTAGGGCAAGCGGTCGATGACCTGCCCGAATTGCAGTGTGTAGTTCATCGCTCCCGCGCCCTAGGCCGCGGTTGGCGCATGACGCCCAAGGTGGCGCGGGCTGCCCTCAAAAGAACGGATCCGGCTTCACGGGCGTTGCCATCTCCACTCCATACCACTTCTTCCAGGCGGCATCGACAAAGCCCTGGGTTTCCATGTCGTACAAGGCGACGTTCAGCCAAAGGCGCAGACTGTCATTGCCTTTGTTCACGCCGGCACAATCCCAATAGACCGGCCCGATCGTGCCGGGGAGAAGCTTCCATTTGACGTCCGGAAAGGTCTTGATCTGTTCGCCGAAGAAAGAGGCGTCGGCGATGACGGCCGTCGCGCGGCCGTCGGAAACGGCACGGAAGGCATCGGGCCAGTCGGAAAGCTGCAGCAGCTTGGCATTCGGAAATTCTTGCTGGATGACCGGAATTGGCGTCGTCCCGCGAACCTCCGCGAAAGTCACCGAGGCATCGTTCATATCCGAAGGAGTTTTATAGGGCTTATCCTCCGTGGTCAGCACCGCATTGCCTTCGGTATTGATCGGGACGCTGAAATCCACGAGCTTGGCGCGGTCGGGCGTGCGCGTGAGGGCGCCCATGGAGATGTCGACCTTGTCGCTGGTAAGGAAGGGTATACGCGATGCCGGATCGACCGTCACCAGGGTGAGCTTCACGCCCAGCATCTCGGCGAGCTTGTTCGAGATATCGACGTCGAAGCCGGCCAGTTCGTTCTTGTCGTCGTACAGCGCCGTTGGTGGGTAGTTCGGGTTCACGCCAACGCGAAGTTCGCCAGCCGACAGGATTTGATCGAGCGTGCGAGCGTAACCCAGGCTCGCCCCGCTCGCCAGAATGACGCCAGTCAGCACAGACAATGCAAAGCCCTTCATATTCATTCCCCTTTTTTTTGAACTGATGGACCGCAACCGATCAACCGCCCAATCACCCTGCAAGACGAAAAGTGAGCGCGACTACAATGTCACGATCGAATATGCAGCAGGGCTCAAGCACGAGGAAGCGAATAAAACTCATGCCGATTATGAGGCATTTTCACAAGCATATGATGCCAAGCGAAGGCATCGACAGGGCGTGCTGGCTCGGCGTCTTGTCTTCCGTCCAGCCGATCACGAACACCAGAGCAATGACAGCTAGACTGGCCTCACGACACGAAAGTGCTGAATCTGTCCGACATTTGAGAACGTAGCAAGAACTCATGTCGCTGGGGTGCGTCGAAGCTTCGCCTTTTCAGTCTTG
>NZ_LMCP01000034.1 GCF_001425625.1 Mesorhizobium sp. Root102
GCCGAGGGCGAGGCTCCCGACACCTGGATAGATCGGGCGCGCGCAGCGGCCCGACAGCTTTCGGCAGGCGGACCGGAATTCGACATCTCCAAGGTTCGTGATGTGAGCCCCGAAGCACGCGCGGCGGAGCACTGGCAGTATTATGTGTCGCGACTTGAGGCTCAACCGGGAATCGTCGTCGCCCAACAAACGGCGAGGGGCGGACATTTCTACATTTCCGGCCTGAGAGACCCGCTTGCCGCCGACCCGCAAGCTCTGCTGTCCGGAACGGAGGTTGATCCTGCCCGCGTTCATTCACAGTGGCAATTCTATCAGTGGCCAATTCTATATTGCCGGCCTGAGAGACCCGCTTGCCGCCGACCCGCAAGCTCTGCTGTCCGGAACGGAGGTTGATCCTGCCCGCGTTCATTCACAGTGGCAATTCTATCAGAGCCTTGATCCGAAGTTCGTGGTGAAGCGACTGACGGCGTCGCTGACCCCGCCGAAATCGGTCCGGCTTTCGATCGTCCAGGGTCGCATCATTGTCGTGGGTGAGGCTCCTGCCACCTGGATCAACCGGGCGCAGGCCGCCGCCGAACAACTTTCGGCGGACGGAGTGGTTCTGGATGTCTCGCAGTTGCGTGAGCTGGACCTTGCGGAACTCAATCATTTGAGAGAGGCCATCCAGACGACCGATATTTTCTTCTCTTCCGGCAAAGTTGTGCCAGGACCAGAGCAGATGCCGGTTCTCGACAGGTTGGCGGATCAAATAAAGGAATTCGCCCAAAATGCCCGCAAGTCAGGCGTAACAGCACGGTTCATGTTGACCGGACATTCGGACGCCACGGGCCGTGAGACGGCCAACGCGTCGATCAGTGCCGCCCGCGCCGAGACAGTTCGTGCGCTTCTCAACAAACGCGGCGTCGCTCTGGAACTGTTGCTGGTTCGGGGCGCGGGCACTTTTGAGCCGCTGGTGCCAGAAAATAGTCAAACTGGGAGTTCCACGAATCGTCGGGTTTCGACTACGGTAAACCTGGACTAGTGGAGCCCAAGATGTTGCAAAAAAAGATCTGCATGCTGGGCGGCTTCGCTGTCGGAAAGACGAGCCTGGTTCGCAGGTTTGTGCAAAGCATCTTTTCAGAAACCTACTTGACCACGGTGGGCGTGAAAATCGACAAGAAGAATGTCGCACTTCCGGACAAAACCGTGGATCTGATTTTGTGGGACTTGGCCGGCGAAGACGATATCGGCTCATTCCGCGTCAGCTATGTTCGAGGTGCAACCGGGCTTGTGCTTGTCGTCGATGGAACCCGCGCTGCTACTCTTGCCGTGGCGCTCACGCTGCGCGAACGGGCCGAGGCCGAATTCGGCGCTATGCCGTTCGTATTGCTGATCAACAAATCCGATCTGGCCGATCGGTGGGCAATATCGGATAGTGAGATTAACGAACTGAGGCAACGTGGATGGCAAATCTATCTAACAAGTGCGCTCTCGGGTGAGCATGTTGATGATGCGTTCCGTCAACTTGCTTTAATGGTGACCAAATAGACCATGCATGGATTGCCAAGAGAAGTCAGAAGTTGGATTTTCGATTTCTTCTACAATGGACACTCTGTCGCATATCTGAAAATCGACGCCCAGCTTTGCATAGCTGCTAAGGGTGGGAATGTTGAACATTACGGACTCTCATCGCTTCGCATTGGCAAAGCTGTTGCCGAGCAGCTTGAATTTATGGAAGGTTTGCTGCCTTGCCCGGAGCTTCCGTTTCACATTGCCATGGTCGAACTGCCCAGCGGGCGTGTCGCGGACCTTCATTTTTTTGCTGACAATGCCTGCGTGTGGCTGATTTTTCTTGACGCCACTGCCGAACGCGACAATAGGCAGCGGCTTCAACAGAAGGCTTATGAAATGACACTCTTGCAAGAGAGGGAGCGTCAACTCAACGAGAAATTACAATCGACGAACGAGGCGTTGAGGAAGAGCCAGGAGGGATTGGCGCGTGAATACCAGCGCGCCGAAACCCTGCTCCTCAACATTCTTCCGGCTTCGATCGCCGAGCGGTTAAAAGCGCAAAAAAAAATTGCTGACAACCACGCAGAGGTGAGTGTTCTTTTTGCCGACATCGTCGGTTTTACGGAACGAGCGCGGAGCGTCGGAGCCGTGACGACGCTCGCTATATTAAATTACTTCTTCAAGGCGGCGGATCGGCTCTCGGATCGATACGGCTGCGAAAAGATTAAGACAATCGGCGATTGTGTGATGGTGGTCGCTGGCCTGCCCACCGCGCGATCGGATCATGCAAAGGCCCTCGCGCGATATGCACTTGAGCTGCGCAAGGCGGTTAAGCGCGAACGCTTCGCAGGAGAACCGCTAAGACTCAGAATTGGAATTCACTCAGGACCAATCGTCGCGGGCGTCATAGGCAAGAGGCGGTTCGCCTATGACCTGTGGGGCGACACCGTTAATCTCGCCTCACGTATTCAAACGTCCGCGGAGCCCGATGAAATCCGTATTTCGGATGCGACGCGCCAACTGCTTGGACCAAATTTTGCTTGCGACCCACTCGAGGAAACGGAATTGCGTGGTACAGGTCGTGTCCGAATGTGGCGGCTCCCGGCCTGATTTGCCGCTTGGCAGTGCCGACCCTGGAGCGCACTGCATCTGAATCTCGTCAAACATCATCGTTTCGAATGTCCGCAGCGGTGCGCGAAACAGTCGACCACCGAGCGAGGGCCCAAAGGTCTGTCCTGGGTCAACTCCGGGAATCACCTCCTGAGATTTAATGTCGCTATCGTCCTTCCCTGCACCACAAGCGGACCTACTGCTTTCGTGAAGATCCTATCGGGATGGAAGGCGGCCAGCGCTCTGCGATGGCTGGGGCGTCGCCCGGAGGGACCGAGTTGGATGCGGGCAGGCCGCTTCGTGGCGCCTCCGCGCGATGTTGCCGGGACAGTGGGCGGCTGGGCGCGGTCCTGTCGACGTCAGCAATTATCATGGATACGCGCGGACCCATTGCCGAAGGCTGGGCGCCTGCGGCTGAACGCTGGTTTATGCCATGCCGGATCATGGGGTGTTCTCCCGGTTTGCTGCCGTTTGTCGATGCCGGCTCGCAAGCCCGGTCGATTTGCTTGATTCGGTGCCGGTGCCTGCCGAGTTCCACTGCCTCTTTGATCCGCAGTGGAATCCACATTCTCACCTCCCTGTTGTTGACCGCCCGAGCATCCCCCCACTCTATAGTACTGACTTTGTCTCCGGATTGAATGCAGCGGCTCCGATATCCTGGATAAGCCTCGCCAAGCGATCCGCAGCGTGGGATCCACTCTTTCCAAGGTCGCGAACGCTGCTCATGTGATCGGCACCGGCGATGACGGTTCGAGAGACACGCAGCCCCTGCGTTCTCAGATGGTCGGCGAATGCCTCGGCCTGGCTAAGAAAAGGCGACGTTTCCTCGCCTCCGACGGCGATCTCAACCTTCACTGACGGATCGAAGTTATGTGTCAGTGGAGAGAACAGGCGGGCTTCTTCATCTGTGATCGCGATCTCGGCCGCAAGGAATGAGGTCTGCAGTGGCTTCAATTCGTACAACCCACCAAGGAGCAGCGCGCCTCTGATGTGCGACGACCGGCTCGGATCATTGAACAGCATGGTGGCGAGTTGGGCACCAGCGGAGTGCCCGCTGACGGTCAGCCGGCCGGGATCGCCCCCATAGTCCGCGATGTGGTCGAGTGCCCACTGCTTGGCACGACGGACCTGGTCGATGATCGTGGCCATCCTCACGGCAGGCATCAGAGCATAGTCGACAATGACCGCGATCGCTCCGGCGCGCGTCACCGTGTCGGCGACGTAGGAATAATCGCGTTTGGAGAACATTCTCCAGTAGCCGCCGTGGATGAACATGTGAACCGGCAGGCGGTCGCGGTCGCGGTCGCCTTCCGGAAAGAACACGTCGACGGTTTCGGTGGGTTCGGAACCGTAGGCGACGTTCGCAAGCATGGGGATCTTCGCCCTGGTTTCCGCGCTGCGGCGGACAATCTCGGCGACGATCTCATCGAACTCGGCCACGTGATCGCGAATGCGGAATGGATCTTTTTGCATGGATGTCCGCTCAGATGGTCACGGCGATGTACTTCGCCTCCATGAACTCGGCAACGCCGTGCTTCTGACCACCTTCTCGGCCCAGCCCGCTCTGCTTGACCCCGCCGAACGGCGCTGCAGGATCCGACATCAGGCCGCGGTTCAGGGCGATCATGCCTGACTCGATCTTCGATGCCACTCGCATTCCCCTCGCCAGATCACGCGTATAAATGTAGGCGGCGAGACCGTACTCGGTGTCATTGGCATTGGCGATGGCTTCCGCCTCGTCGTCGAAGCGCATGATGGGAGCCACCGGACCGAAGATTTCCTCGTGTGCCATGATAGCGTCGGCCGGCACGTCGCGAAGCACCGTCGGCGGGTAAAAGTAACCCTTGCCTTCGGCAATCGCCCCGCCGCACTGAATCCTGGCCCCCCGGGCGACCGCGTCCTTGACGAGCCGGTCGATCTTGTCCACGGCCTTCCTGGTGATCATCGGACCGCACTCGGTCTGCGGATGGGTTCCGATGCCAACATTGAGAGCAGCCATGCGTTTGCTCAACCCCTCCGTGAAGGCATCATGGATGCCGGCCTGGACGTAAAGCCGATTGGCGGCCGTGCAGGCTTCGCCGGCGTTGCGCATCTTGGCAACCATCGCACCGTCGAGCGCTGCTTCCAGGTCGGCGTCGTCAAAGACGATGAACGGTGCGTTGCCGCCAAGCTCCATGGAGCAGGAGATGACATGTTTTGCGGCCTCGGCCAGGAGCATGCGGCCGACACCGGTCGAGCCGGTGAATGACAGCTTTCGCACGCGTGGATCGGCCAGCATGGCCGCCGTCACCGGCCCTGGGGTGGAGGTCGTCAGCACGTTGACGACGCCAGGCGGCACGCCGGCTTCCTCGTAGAGCGCCGCAAGCGCATAGGCCGTCAGCGGCGTCTCGCTGGCGGGCTTCAAGATCACGGTGCAGCCGGCCGCGAGCGCCGGCGCGATCTTGCGTGTCGCCATGGCGGCCGGGAAATTCCATGGTGTGATGAGCACGCAAACACCAATCGGCTGGTAGTCGACAATGATCCTGTTGGCGCCGGAAGGCGCCAGGCCGAACTCGCCGCTGATGCGGACGGCTTCCTCGGCATTCCAGCGGAAGAACTCGGCGGCATAGGCGATCTCGCCCCGCGCATCGCGCAGCGCCTTGCCGTTCTCCAGCGAGATCAGCGCGGCGAGGGCCTCTGCTCGCTCACCCATCAGTTCGAAGCAACGCCTGAGAATCTCCGAACGCTTGCGTGGTGGCGTCTCTCGCCAACCCGCCGCCGCCTTGGCGGCTGCATCGATCGCGGCAGCGGCGTCGGCGAGTGTGGCGTCGGGCACCGCCGCAATGACGGCTTCGGTCGAAGGATCGACCACTTCAATCACGCGGCCGTCGGACGAGGGTCGCCAGTGTCCGCCGATGTAGAGACCGTGAGAGACCGTGGCGTAGTCGAACATATCTTGATCCTCGTCGGATATGTCTGCGGCAATATTCATTGGATGAGCTCCTGGTCGATCACATCATGGTGGCGGACATGTCGCCGTCATAAGCAGCCCTGACCAGCCGTCGCATCGCGGCGAAGTCGAAGGGACGGGGATTGTTCTTGATCAACCGATCGATGCCGAGCGCCTGCTCGGCCGTCCAGTCGATCTTGTCCTCTGGGAGACCCAGTTCGGCCAATGTCGCTGTGATGCCGAGTGCGCCAAACAGCCGGCTCACCTCCCGGATGGTGGCGTGCGCCAATGCATCGGCATCGCCGCCGCCCTGATGGGAAAAGCCGAGAGCGGTGCCGACTTCGGCAATCTCCGCAGCTGCGGCAGGAAGGTTGTAGCTCATCACATATGGCAGCATAGTGGCGACGCCCAGACCATGCGGAGTGTGGGTAAGCGCGCCGACGGGATACTGCACCGCATGGGCGGCCGCCGTTCCCGCCGTGCCGAAGGCGCAACCGGCGGCCAGTGCTCCCATCATCACGTCGGCGCGCGCCGTCTCGTCCGATCCGTCGCGATAGGCCTTTTCCAGACTTCGGCCCAGCAGCTTGATAGCCAGAAGCGCGAAGTGGTCGGTCAGAGCACTCTTGCCGACGAAGACGTGCTGTTGCGGCAAATTGGGATCGGCGCCGCGTTTGGCCGCTGTGAAAGCCTCGATTGCGTGCGTCAGCGCGTCAGCGCCGGCGATCGCCGTCAGGGACGGTGGACAGGTCGCCGTCAGATCCGGATCGCAAAGCGCCACGGCGGCGATGAGATGAGGACTCGCGATGCCCACTTTCAGCGTCCGATCCGGGTCGGAGATCACGGCCACGGGGGTTACCTCGGAGCCTGTCCCGGCGGTTGTCGGCACTGCGATCACGGGAAGGGTGGGGCCCGGTACTTTGAACTCGCCATAGTAATTCTCGAGCTTGCCACCATGGCTGAGCAGAAGCGCGGCGCATTTTGCCATGTCGAGGCAACTGCCGCCGCCGATTCCGATCACCATGTCCGGCTTGAAATCCTTCGCCTCCGCTATGCAGGCGGCGACGCTGTCGCGGGGCACATCCGGCAGCGTTAGGTCGTAGACCAGCGTGACTATCGCCGCGTTGTGCAAGCCAGCAAGAATTTCTGCGAACTGCGATGTCGCCGCGAAACGCTCATCCGTACAGACGAATGCGCGGCGCCCATATCTGACGGCAACGGCAGGCAGCACATGGCGCTGGCCTTTGCCGAACAGGATCTCGCGCGGCAGGCGCGCTGCTGCAAACAAGCTCATGCACAGGATCCTTCGAAGACGGATTGGGAGCCAAGAGAATTGACTGCGTTCCAGAAACCGGCCTCGACGCTCCGGATCATTATCATTCGATATCCCCTATTAAATCGTATAGGATATACTATTGAATCGGGCGGAGCATCGTGTTAGTGGATGCTTCTGTCAAGGGGCAAAACAATGCAGAACACGGACCTGACGGTTGACAATGAAGCCCGCGCGACCGGCCGCATCCAGCGCGCCAACAGTCTTGCTGGCGACGTGTACGAGGCAATCTTCGCGCAACTGATGTCTTTGAGAATTGCTCCGGGATCGCGCATCACCGTCGACAATCTCGTCAAGGAATTCAACGTCTCGCATACCCCCATTCGGGAAGCGCTTGGCCGGCTGGAGGGTGAGGGCCTGGTGTTGAAGACCCACCTGATCGGCTATCGGGCCGCCCCGCAAATCACCCGTCGGCGCTTTGACGAGCTTTACGAGCTGCGCCTTCTGCTTGAGCCTGCTGCCGCGGCCAAGGCCACCGCCACACTGGACGACGAGCGCCTTGCCGTGCTGCAGGAGGCGGCTGGCGTCATGGCCCGGCGGGTGGGGAAAGACGAACGCCTGCGCTATTCGAACTTTGCCCGTCAGGATGCGATCTTCCACGACAAGATCGTCGAATTCGCCCAGAACGAGCTCATTCGCGAGACACTGAATCACCAGCATACCCACTTCCATATCTTCCGCTTGATGTATCACTCGCGGGTGACCGAAGAGGCGCTCGACGAGCACGAGGCTATTCTCGCAGCCTTCTCCGCGGGCGATTCCGACGCCGCCGAAAAGGCCATGCGTGCGCACATCGAGAATTCGCGCGACCGGCTCCTGCCTGCGTTCGAGTAGCATTGCGATGTCGCCTGTCCGCAGCACCGTCAAGCTCGACGCGCCGCTTATCGCCCAGGCCAACGCCAAGGAGATTTTCCCCACTCCCCGTTCTGACCCGATTTCGATCCCCAGGAGGCGAGGCGCGAAGTGCACCTCGCTTTGTCACAAGCCGAGAGGAAGACCATGCCAGGCAAAAAGATACTTATGTTGACCGGTGAATTCACCGAGGAATACGAAATCTTCGTCTACCAGCAGGCGATGGAGGCGGTCGGCCACACGGTTCATGTCGTGTGCCCAGACAAAAGCGCCGGAGACCTGATCAAGACTTCGCTGCACGACTTCGAGGGCGATCAGACCTACACCGAAAAGCCCGGCCACAACGCGCTGATCAACAAGACCTTTTCCGACGCCGAGAAGCAGCTGAGCCAATACGACGCTGTTTACTGCGCCGGCGGTCGTGGCCCTGAATACATCCGCACCGACAAGCGCGTGCAGGCGATGGTGCGTCATTTTCACGAGGCCAAAAAGCCGATCTTCACGATCTGCCACGGCGTCCAGATTCTAATTGCGGTCGACGGCGTCGTCCGTGGCAAGAAGGTGGCGGCGCTCGCGGCATGCGAGCCGGAGGTGACGCTTGCTGGCGGCACCTACATCGATCTGTCCCCCACCGACGCCTATGTGGATGGGACGATGGTTTCGGCCAAAGGTTGGACGGCGCTTGCGGCGTTCATCCGCGAATGCCTCAAGGTGCTGGGAACCGAAATCCGCCACGCGTAGCCCTTGGCGCCGACGCATCCCCAACGGATGCGTCGGTTTCGTCGTTCTCGAGCGGGGCTTGTCATCGCCAAATTGGCTTCAGAGTGAAACTGCCTGCTTTGCTCCTGATTGTGCGCCATAGTCAGGAGCAAGCCCTTTCACTGTGCAACAATGTTCGTTTCATCCAATCCAATAAGCGAACGCATCAGCGTTTCCCTTGCAGAGGCCAGATGCGTGCGGCAGGCCACCTCGATCCGAGCGGCGTTGCGGCTCTCGAGCGCATCGATATAGGCGATGTGTTCATGCAGCGCGGCAAGGTTGCGCTGCTTTTCGTCCTGCTTGTTCCACTGATAATGGTAGTGAAAAATGAAGGTGATGATGTCGTAGAAATCATCGATGAAGCGGTTTGGTGACGCCTCGTTTATGAGCCGGTGAAACCGGTTGTCCAGGCCGGAGAAGTCGTGAAAGCGGCTTTCAACTCGTTCCAGCAGGTCGGCATGCGCCATCTTGAGCGCGGCGAGCTTCGACCATAGGGGAGAACTGTCAGGTTGCTGTGAAAACAGTTGTGCTGAACGCAGTTCGAACATCATCCGGATCTCGAACAATTCAAGTGCGAAGTCTTCGGTGAAGCCTTTGAAAAGCCAGCCTGTATTCGGTCTTTTTTCAATCAGTCCGAACCGGCTGAAGCGGATCAGGAACTCGCGAATTCCGTTCGTCGCAACATTGAATTGCCGCGCTAGCTCAAGCTCGTTGATGCTGGTTCCGGGCCTGGTGTCACCCCGCAGCATCCACTCCATGAATTGTTGTTCGACATGCTTGGCGCGAGTCGTTGTCTCGACGTCCGGATAGTAGTCGTTGTCGTCGACTGCGCGGCCTGTCGCCTTGAAGCCATCTCGCTCAGTAACGAGGTCGCGGTGAACAAGTTCTCGTAGAACCTTTCTGACGGTCGTGCGGCTGACGCACATTCGCCGTCTGAGCTCATTTTCCGAGGGAAGTTCACCGACCAGTTGTCCATCGCGCAGCATACTAGCGGCGCGGTTGAACGCCTTCTTGTAGACGGTATCGGTTCGCATTGGACCTCTCCCAAACAATACCTTGTTCTTTCTAACATGAACTTTATCCATAAAAAACAACTTGACCCAACCGTGCCAGTTGTTTTTTATCGATAAGAAGAGGACCTGAACACGATCTGAGTTTTTGACGACGCGGCTTGCATCAAGCCTCGGCGGGGAGGGGAGCTTTGCCTGAAACGGGAGACACCGGCACCACTGTCGGCGAGGCCGCATTGCCATCACCCAGGAAGCAAGAAGCCGTTCCCGGTCTTGCGCTTGGCCTTGTCCTGCTGAGCGCTGGTCCGGTCGTCATCCTGGCGTTGCTGATCGTCGTTCTCAGCTTTCTGTCCCCCTATTTCCTGACAGGGCGCAACCTCAGCAACATCCTCGCCCAGACCGCCGTCATCTCCGTTGTGGCGATGGGGCAGCATCTGGTCATCCTGACACGCGGTATCGATCTCTCCGTCGGCTCCAACGTCGCGCTGGCTTCCGTCGTCGGCGCGCTGAGCTTTCATGCCGGCGCCCCCGCCTTCGCTGTGATCGCGGTGATGATCGCCTCCGGTGCGGCGGTCGGCGCCATCAACGGGCTTTTCTACGTTTTCGGCCGGTTGCCGCATCCTTTCATCATCACACTGGCCACGTTGAGCATCGCCAAGGGATTGGCGCTCCGGCTGGCCGATGGGCGCGCCATCCCTGGAATGCCAGATACCATCGATGCGCTTGGCCGCGAGGCGGTCTGGGGTTTGCCTGGATCGGTTTTCGTGGTCGCGGGCGTTGCCGCGGTCCTTTTCATCATGGCCAAAACGATGGTGTGGGGGCGCTGGATCTATGCCGTTGGCGGCCGACCGGATGCCGCCGTGCGCATGGGCATTCCCGTGTCCTGGGTCCTGGTTTCGGTCTATGTGATCTCTGGGCTGTGCGCCGGCATCGGCGCGGTCATCCTTGCCGGCCGTACCGACGCCGGTTCGCCCTTGTTCGGCAATCAGCTGGAACTGGATACGATCGCGGCGGTGATCATCGGCGGCGCCAGTTTTCTTGGCGGCCGCGGCCATCTTGGCCATGCCTTGATCGGCGCGCTCATGATTGGCGTTATCCGCAACGCGCTCAACCTGCTCAATGTCAACGTTTTTTTTCAACTGATCGTCATCGGCGTGGTCATCGTCATAGCGGTCGAGTCCGACGTGCTGCGCAACTATCTCGAAGGGCGTGTGCGTGTCATGCAAGCCGGGAGGCAGTCATGAGCGCCGTTGCAGTCAATGCCGATCACACTGTCACCGCCGACCATCCCGTGCTGGCGGTCCGCGGTGCCACCAAACGTTTCGGTTCGGTTCTGGCCCTGGATGATGTCAGCATCGAGGTGCGGCGAGGCGAGATCGTCGGCCTGCTCGGCGACAATGGCGCGGGCAAATCGACGCTGACCAAATGCATCAGCGGCGTGCACCAACTCGATGCCGGCGCGATTCTCCTGGACGGTGCGCCAACGCAGATACGCTCCCCTGCGGATGCGCGCTTCGCCGGCATCGAGACCGTCTATCAGGATCTCGCGTTGTTCGACAATCTGACGCCGGGACAGAATTTCTTTGCCGGTCGTGAGCTGGCTGGCCCGCAATGGCTTCCGCGCGGCCTGCGATTTCTTCAACAGCGCAAGATGGACGCCGAAACCCGCGTTCTGCTGGCAAATCTCAAGGTGACGCTGCCGCGGCTGGATGCCGTGGTCGCCATGATGTCGGGCGGACAAAGGCAGGCAATCGCCGTGGCGCGCTCGACTGTGTTTGCCCGCAAGGTCGTGATGCTCGATGAACCGACCGCCGCACTTGGCCTGCGTGAATCGCGGCAAGTGCTCAACCTGGTTGCCGCCCTGCGTGACCAGGGCAACGCCGTCATCCTGATAACCCACAACATGGAACATGTCGTCGAACTTGCCGATCGCGCCGTGGTGCTTCGCCAGGGCCGCAAGGTTGGTGAACTTGTGCCGACCAAGGACAATAAGCAGGAGCTGGTTTCCATGATCGTTGGAGCCTGATCCGTTCGAGATTTGGGGACCGTTCCGGTCCGCAAATGCCTGAAGCGACTTCCGCCGGAAGACGCCTCAATTCCAAGGGAGGAATGGAATGCCAATGAACCTAAAACTGTTCGCTGGGCTGGCGATCGCCGTTGCGTTTGCGATGCCGGCTTCGGCCGCCGACAAGATCAAGGTCGGTCTGATTACGAAATTCCCGGTGCCGTTCTACTCGACCATGGAGGATGCCGCCAAGAAATACGCGGCCGCTCATCCCGAGATCGAACTCGTCACCGGCCAGGGCCAGGCGGCTACCGACATCGAAGGCCAGATCGCCCTGATCGAGTCCATGATCACGCAAGGCGTCAAGGGTCTGGCGATCACTCCGGTCGATCCGACCGTTGCGCCGGCGCTCGACAAGGCGGTCGCTGCCGGCGTCAAGGTGGTTCTCGTCGACAACAGCATTCCTGACTGGAAAGGTCAGACAGCACTGGTTTCGACCAACAATCTCAACGGCGGCAAGATCGCCGGAGAGTACCTGAAGACCGTGCTCAAGAGCGGCGACAAGATCGGAATCCTGCAAGGCGTTCCCGGAGTGCCGGCTCTGGACGACCGCGTCACCGGCATGATGGAGGGCCTCGGCGAGGTCAAGGTCGAGGTCGTCGGCAAGGGTGCAACCAACTGCACGCTCGAACTTGGCACGTCAGTGACCGAAGACATCCTGACCGCCAATCCCGATCTCAAGGCGATCTACGCTGCCTGCGGCCCGCCAATCCCGGGCGCCGTCAAGTCGATCAGCAATGCCGGCATTGCCAACGACAAGATCATCCTGGTCGGCTTCGACGCCTGCTGCGGTGAGATCGAAGCGATCAAGTCGGGCGCGGAAGATGCCAGCGTTGCACAATTTCCGGCAAAAATGGGCGAGCTTGGCATCGACACCGTCGTCAAGGCGATCCGCGGGGAGACGGTCGAGGCCAATGTGGATACCGGCGCCGGCCTCGTGACGCTGCAGAACGTCAAGGACTTCGAGTGAGCCATCGATGGTCCGGCGGAGTACTCCGCCGGACCATTTTTCCATTGTCGGGCCAATACAACTTCCGTTAGCGAAGGGTTGAAATTACATCCATGGACCCCACCATCAAAGTCGTCCGATGCGCCGAGCCCGGCAAGCTGGTGTTAGAGGAGCAGCAGGCGCCAGGCAGTCCCCCGGAAGGCTGGGCCCTGGTCAATGTCGCCTATGTCGGAATATGCGGAACCGATTACCACATCTTCGAAGGCAGGCATCCTTATCTCGCCTATCCGCGCGTCATGGGCCATGAGTTTTCGGGAACGATCGCGGCAATCAACGCGCCTGCGGGCCTGTCGGTCGGACAGCAGGTCCTCATCAATCCTTATCTAGCCTGCGGAAATTGTTCGGCCTGTCGCCATGGCAAGCCGAACTGCTGCATCGCGATAGAAGTGCTTGGCGTGCACCGTGACGGTGCCATGAGTGAGCAGATTCTCGTGCCGGCGCAGAATCTCATATCGGCGGTCGGCCTGTCACCTGTCGAGGCGGCTACGGTCGAATTTCTGGCCATCGGTGCTCATGCGGTCCGCAGATCCATGGCCGGGCCGGGCAATCGAACCTTGGTCATCGGCGCCGGCCCGATCGGCCTTGGTGTCGCGCTTTTCGCCCGCATAGCGCGACAGAACGTGACCGTGATGGACGTCAATGCCGAGCGGCTGGCTTTTGCAGCAAAGCAAGGCTTCCTGGTGATCGACGGCTCAAAGGGATCGATCATTGAGACGATAGCGGAGCGAACCGCCAAAACAGGTTTCGATGTCGTCTTCGATGCAACCGGAAACAGCCGTTCGATGCAGTCTGCCTTTGCCTATGTTGCCCACGGCGGCGTCATGGTGATGGTCAGCGTCGTACAGGACGACATAACCTTCTCCGATCCAGAGTTTCACAAGCGGGAAATGATGCTGATCGGCAGTCGCAACGCGACGCAGGCCGACTTTCAGCACGTGATTGCCTCGATCCGTGATGGAAAAATACCAACCGACCAACTCGTCACCCACCGCACCACCCTGCGTGACAGCCCACGCGATATCGCGATCTGGGCGCTGCAGAAATCCGGTCTGATCAAGGCCGTCATCGACGTGGCCGCATCTGGCTGACTTTCCTTTGCCTCGGCGATCGTGACGATCATTGCGCTCAACGGCCATTTTTACCACACCGCCCTCGGCCGTGCCTTCCGCGCCACCTCGGACGCCGCCGTGACGGCGGGGCTGATGGGGATAGAGCCGAAGCGGATTTTCGCCATCGCCACCGGGATCGCCATGGTCGTGGTGACGCTGGCGGCGCTCTATCTCGGCATGCGGGCGAACTTCGACCCCTCGATCGGGCCGGCGCGGCTGATCTATGCCTTCGAGGCGGTGATCATCGGCGGCCTCGGCAGCCTATGGGGGACGCTTGCCGGCGGGATCATCATCGGCGTGGCGTTCTGTTACGAACGCATAGAGCGCAATGAGCCGTTCCTGGAAGAAGCCGTGATTTGAGATCGGCGAGCCGCCGACAAGCTCGGTGCGCGGATGTAAAGTGCTATACGCAATGCATAGGGCGGTGGTGTAGAATGATGTGGAACTCGGCGGGTCTGCTGCCCACCGACAGCTTGTGAACGAGGTGGAGAATTTGATGCGGAACACGATGCTGGGCTTCGCGGCACTTGCCCTGGCCGCGTGCCAATCGGTCCCCGAAGCGCCGCAATCAGCCGTTCTCGAACCTGCGTCGGATCCTGCTACTGTTCCTCCTCAACCGGTCCCTCCTGGCTCCGCAATCATGGATCAATCCGTGACGATCACGCCCCCTGCGAAGGGCGTTCCAACAAAGTACGCCGCATTTTCGGGCATGTGGGTTGGGCGATTGGAGGGGACGGATGAAGCCAAGGTCGCTATGCAGACGATCTCTCCGAACGGCAAAGTGACGGTCACCTTTGCGTGGGGAATGCTGGGCGACAACAATCCGGGAGAGGCCGCCGGAGCAGGAAAAATTGCAGGGACTACGTTGAAGCTTGGGCGCCTCCCGAATGGTGCGGACGTCAGTTTTATGATGCTGCCCGACGGAACCCTGGCCGGAACCGTTATGCTTGCCGGCCAGACCTACACGGGCGTATTCATCAGGCAATGACCAAAAGCATCCAACCGGTCACATTGTGGAATTACGGTGACAGTGCACGTTTTGCCATGTTCGCCGGCTGCCGTTTTGTGCACCGTACTTGCTGTCCAAATCGCACGCGTTCTTCGCTTGCCAGCAGCTCATCGCCAAGGTCTTCAAGGTGAGATTACTACAAATGCCGATGTGATGCGGATATTGGCGAAGGCGCGCGGGGCCGATTAATCACAGCTTTTGTTGTCTTGAGGGCCTGCAACCGTTCGCCAGGTTCCGGTCGCCACAGCCAGTCAGGTGGAGTTGCCCTACAGCCGTGGAGATGAATATCCGGCAAACCGTCGCCTTTGGGGTTGCCAATGGCCGTGCTGACACGAAGCCGCATAAATACTTGGCTCCGTTGGGAGTTGCCTGGCTCCATCGTGTCAAAATGACTCCTATCCATACATCAATTACGGTGACAGTGCACTTTTTGCCATATTCGTCCGACCGCCATTATGCGTAGATTGCCCCCATGGCTCGCCTCGCTCGCATTGTCGTTCCCGGTCTGCCGCATCACGTAACCCAGCGGGGTAACGGGCGCGCCAAACTGTTTTTCACGCCGCAAGACTATGCGCTCTACAAAAACCTCCTGGTCGAGCATTGCCGCGTCGCCGATGTCGGCATCTGGGCGTGGTGCCTGATGCCGAACCACGTACACCTCATCCTGACGCCGGCCGATCCGGATGGGCTGCGGCGCGCGCTCGCCAAGGTGCACCGCGCCTATGCGGGGACCATTCACGCGCGGCAAAAGAAAACCGGGCATTTCTGGCAGGGTCGCTTCGGCACTGTTGCCATGGACGAGGATCATCTCTTGTCGGCAGTGCGTTATGTGGGGCTGAACCCTGTACGCGCGAGGTTGGTCAAGCAGGCCGCAGACTGGCCCTGGTCAAGCGCTCGGGCGCATCTGACGGATGAACCCGACGGCGTTACGGATCTGGGGCCGATGAAGGACCGGTTGCCGTCGTCGACTGGGCTGTTCGATCTGCTCGAGACGGATGTCGCGGCTTTCGACGCATTGCGTAAGGCCGAGAGCATCGGTCGCCCGGTGGGCAGTGAGGCATTTCTGGATCGGATTGCCGGGCAACTTGGAAAAGCCGTAAGGCCGGGAAAGCGAGGCAGGCGGCGAAAAGAAAATAGTGCACTGTCACCGTAATTCGCGCTGACGCTAAGCCGCATGAATACTTGGTTCTGTTGAGAGTTTTCTGGCTCCATCGTGCCGAAATAAATCCTATCCATACATGTACAATATATAAAATTGTAAATTAGATTCTTCTTATGAATAGGCGAGGATTAGCTTGTCCGTTTCTTCGCGGGCTCTTAACAGGCCGTCACGGGTGTGTTACCAATTTTTGCTTCCGGGGGTAGCGCGGGCGATCATCGCCCTCAAACCCAGAAAAGCGGCGGAGAGTTTCATGTCGGGCGCCACGCTTGGCATTGCCGATCCTAGGCGTGCCGACGTTGGGCAGGTTGCGACTTCCAGTTCATCGCCGCCTGATGCCTGAACTGGAATGCAATTGAACGCGATGCCGCAGTCCCGTCCATCAGAGCCGCCGGGAACGACCCTCGCGGCGGTTCTGGCTTCGTTTCGCCGCGCCTTTTCCGGCATCGCGCTGATGAGCGGCGTGGTCAACATCCTGGCGTTGACCGGCTCGTTCTTCATGCTGCAGGTCTATGATCGCGTCATTCCCGGCCGCAGCGTGCCGACGCTCGTCGGGCTTGTGGTGTTTGCCGGCACGCTGTTCGTTTTTCAGGGCGTGCTCGAACTCATCCGGTCGCGTCTGCTCGTGCGCATCGGCATGGCACTCGACGCGCGCATGAGCGGCCAGGTCTATGCCGCCCTTATGCGCCTGCCTTTGCGCACCAAACTGGCGGGCGATGGCTTGCAGTCCCTGCGCGATCTCGATCAGGTCCGTTCCTTTCTGTCGAGCGTCGGCCCAACGGCCCTTTTCGACCTGCCGTGGATGCCGCTTTACCTCGGCATATGTTTCCTCTTCCATTTCTGGATCGGCATGACGGCTCTGGCCGGCGCGGTCATCCTGTTCGGCCTGACCTTGTTTGCCGAGGCCCGCACACGCGAGCCCGCCAAAAGAGCCAACAGCCAGGCGGCTGCCCGCAACACGCTGGCGGAAGCGACGCGCCGCAACGTCGAGGTGCTGCAGGCGATGGGCTTTGGTTCGCGCATCGCCGAGCGCTGGTCTGATATCAACGCCGACTATCTCAGCACCAATGCGAAAGCCAGCGATCTGGCCGGCACGCTGGGAACGGTCTCGAAGATCCTGCGCATGATGCTGCAGTCGGGCATACTGGCGATCGGCGCCTGGCTCGTCATCCACCAGGAGGCGACAGGCGGCATCATGATCGCCAGCTCGATCATGATGGGCCGGGCGCTGGCGCCGATAGAATTGGCGATCGCGCACTGGAAAGGTTTCGTCAATGCCCGCCAGGCCTGGGCCCGGCTGACTCAGTTGTTGGCCCTGCTTCCCGAAACCGCAACCAGTGTCGACCTGCCGGCGCCGACATCTGCTCTTGCGGTCGAAGCCATCAGCGTCACGCCGCCGGGGGAACGCCGCGTTGTCGTCCAGGATGCCAGTTTTGCGCTTGAGAAGGGCGCCGGGCTCGGCATCGTCGGTCCGAGCGCCTCGGGCAAGTCGTCGCTGGTCCGCGCGATTGCCGGGATATGGCTTCCCATGCGTGGCACCGTGAGGCTGGACGGAGCAACGCTCGACCAGTGGTCGCTGGAAGAACTCGGCAGTCATGTCGGCTATCTGCCGCAGGATGTACAGCTGTTCGACGGCACCATCGCCGAAAACATCGCGCGTTTCGAACCTCAGGCGGCTTCGGACAAGATACTGGCAGCGGCCCGGGCGGCGGGCGTTCACGACCTCGTCGTGCATTTGGCGGAGGGCTACGAAACGCGGATCGGCGAGGCCGGGTCGGCGCTATCGGCAGGCCAGCGGCAAAGGGTGGCGCTGGCGCGGGCTCTTTATGGCGATCCTTTCCTGGTCATTCTCGACGAGCCGAATTCCAACCTCGATGCCGAAGGCGAGGCCGCGTTGACGGAAGCGATCCAGGGGGTTCGCGCGCGCGGCGGCATCGCCGTGGTCGTGGCGCACCGCCCGAGCGCGC
Organism: Mesorhizobium sp. Root102; assembly: GCF_001425625.1. GTDB lineage: Bacteria > Pseudomonadota > Alphaproteobacteria > Rhizobiales > Rhizobiaceae > Mesorhizobium. The sequence continues at coordinate 17,800 of NZ_LMCP01000034.1, forward strand.
TCGCAAGCCTCGACCAGGTTCTGGTGATGGCCAACGGCCGCGTCCAGGCGTTTGGCCCGAAGAATGAAGTCTTGAACAAGGTCACACGGCCGGCCGGCGTTCCCTTGAAGGTCGTGCCCGCACCTGAAGAGAATGTATCCTGATGACCGTGACCCCCACCATCGATCGGACCATTCGGCGCTATCTGCTTGGCGGCGTGGCCGCCTGCATCCTTCTCGTCGGCGGCGCCGGCAGTCTGGCGGCGGTCACGGAGCTTTCCGGCGCCGTGATCGCGTCGGGAAAGATGGTCGTCGATTCCAGCGTCAAGAAGGTTCAGCATCCCACCGGTGGCGTGGTCGGCGATATTCTGGCGCGCGAAGGCGATGCCGTGAAATCCGGTCAGGTCCTGATCCGTCTCGACGAAACCGTCACCCGCGCCAACCTCGCCATCGTCACCAAGGGACTTGACGAATTCGAGGCTCGGCTGGCCCGTCTCGAAGCCGAACGGGATGACCACAATGACATCGCCTTCCCAACCGCGCTGACCTCGCGGCGGGATGACACCGCCGTTGCGCGCGCCATGGCTGGCGAACAGTCGCTGTTCGAGTTTCGCCGGCAGGCTCGCACCGGGCAGAAGGCTCAGTTGGAGGAACGCATCGCGCAGCTTGCCGAAGAGGCCTCGGGGCTCACCGAACAACGGGAGGCCAAGAGCCAGGAAATAAAACTGATCGGCACCGAACTCGACAGCATCCGCAGACTCTGGCTCAAGAAGCTTGTCTCGATCGACCGCATGACGGCGCTGGAGCGTGACGCGGTTCGACTCGATGGCGAACACGGGCAACTGACCGCATCGATTGCGCAAGCGAAAGGCCGGATCGCCGAGACCCGGTTGCAGATCATCCAGGTCGACCAGGATCTGCGCAGCGAGGTTGCAGCCGAGCTTCGCGATGTCCAGGGGAAAATATCCGAGTTCGTCGAACGCAAGGTGTCAGCCGAAGACCAGCTCAAACGCATCGATATTCGCAGTCCGCAGGATGGCGTGGTTCACCAGCTTGCCGTTCATACGGTCGGCGGCGTCATTTCGCCGGGTGAGGTGATCATGCTCGTGGTGCCGGTTGCCGACGATCTGACCGTCGAGGCCCGCATCGCGCCGCAGGACATCGATCAGCTCTCGCTCGGTCAGGACGTGACACTGAAGCTCTCGGCGTTCAATCAGCGCGTGACACCGGAACTGAATGGCAGCGTCAGCGAAATCTCCGCCGATCTCAGCGTCGACGAGCGAAGCGGCGCGGCCTTTTACACGGTTCGCGTCAGCCTGCCGCGCACGGAGCTGAAAAAACTGAAAAGTCTGACCCTGGCGCCGGGCATGCCCGTCGAAGCGTTCTTCTCGACCGGCAGCCGCACCATGCTGTCCTACCTTGTAAAGCCGCTGGCCGATCAGATACAGCGGGCTTTCAGGGAAGAGTGAGCCCGGCGGCTGGAAGGCTGCTGCGCTCTGATGGCGCGCCAGGGCGCGAAGGTGACGCTGGTGACGCCGTCGGCCTATGTGTCCGACTGGACCCCCAACACGCTGGAGCAGGGCGCCATTCACCGCCGGCTGGCCGAACTCCGCGTCGAGATCGTGCTGAACCGGACCGTGACGCGCATCGCGGCGGGCGGTGTTGCCACGGCCTGCGCCTATACGGGCAGCCAACGTGACATCGCCGCGGATGCCGTGGTGCTGGTGACGTCGCGCCAACAGGACGACGGCGTCTGGCACGAGCTGAAGGCGCGGCGGGACGAATGGGCCGACAGCGGCATCCGCTCGATCAAGGTCATCGGCGACGCCGTGGCGCCGGACCCGATCGCCTAAAGCGCGTCGCGTCGAAACGGATTCATGCGACGCGCTTTAAGTCATTGTTTCTATGCATGAAGCCGATATCGGCGACGCACTGCCCTTTCGCCGGCAAGTCACGGCGCTGGCTGTGGAGTAGGCGCCTGCGCCGCGATCAGCGAATGTCGGGATTGTTCAATCATACCGCATTGCACAATTCCTTGGCTTGGTCACAATGCAGGCATGGTCCGAACTTCTCTCGCCGTCCTGGTGATCGACGAAAACCGCATCCGCGCCGCAATCATCGAGGCGGGGTTGCGCGAGGCCGGCCATGAGCGGGTCACCGTCATCCATGACGTGGCTGGCATTGCGCGGCGGATCGCCGAGATCGAGCCCGATGTCATCGTCATCGATCTCGAAAATCCGAACCGCGACATGCTGGAAAACATGTTCCAGCTTTCGCGCGCGGTGAAACGGCCGATCGCCATGTTCGTCGACCGCTCCGACCAGGCTTCCATCGAGGCGGCGGTCGATGCCGGCGTGTCCGCCTATGTCGTCGACGGTCTGCGGCAGGAGCGCGTCAAGCCGATCCTCGACATGGCGGTCAGCCGCTTCAACGCTTTTTCGCGCATGGCGCGCGAGCTGGAAGAGGCGCGCAGCGAGCTCGAGAGCCGCAAGGTCATCGATCGCGCCAAGGGCATCCTGATGAAGTCGCGTGGCCTCTCCGAAGAGGCCGCCTACACGCTGCTGCGCAAGACGGCGATGAACCAGAACCGCAAGATCAGCGACATCGCCCAGAGCCTGGTGACCGCCGCCGGGCTGCTGAGACCGGCGGAGGACGAATGAGCATGGGCGCCGCGCACCAGATCACCGCCGGCTTCATGCCGCTTTTCGACAGCGCCGTGCTGGTCGCGGCCGGCGAGCTTGGCTTCGCCGCGCGCGAAGGCATCGAGCTTACGCTGCACCGCGAGACGTCCTGGGCCAACGTCCGCGACCGCATCGCCATCGGCCACTTCCATCTCGCGCACATGCTGGGACCGATGCCGCTCGCCTGCAATCTTGGGCTGACGCCGCTCGCCTCGGAAACCATCGTGCCGTTCTCGCTCGGGCTCGGCGGCAATTGCGTCACCATCTCCAACGCCGCGTGGGAAGGGATGGCGGCGCATGGCGCCGTGGCCGACCTCGATCCGGCGCGCGCCGGTGCCGCCCTTGGCGCGCTCATCCGCGAGCGGGCGGCGGCCGGCCGCGACGCGCTGCGCTTTGCCGTCGTGCATCCCCATTCCGGGCACAATTACGAACTGCGCTACTGGCTCGCCGCCTGCGGCATCGATCCAGAGCGGCAGATCGAGATCGTCATCGTGCCTCCGCCCTTCATGGCCGACGCGCTGGCCGCCGGCCGGATCGACGGGTACTGCGTCGGCGAACCCTGGAACAGCGCTTCGGTCGCCGCCGGCACCGGCCATATCGTCACCGTCAAGGCGCAGATATGGCGCAACAGCCCGGAGAAGGTGATCGGCGTGCGCAAGGCGTGGGCTGACGAAAACCCGGAGGCACTGGCCGCGCTCCTGCGCTCGCTGCATCACTCGGCGCGCTGGTGCCAGGATCCGGCCAACCATGGCGAATTGGCCGCTGTGATGGCGCAGCCCGGCATCCTTGGCCTGCCGCCGGCCGTCCAGATGCCGATCCTGACCGGACATCTCCAATTGGGCGGCGGGGCGGAGCTGGATATCGACGACTTCTTCGTGCCCTTCGACAAGGCGGCGAACTTTCCGTGGAAGAGCCATGCGCTGTGGTACTACACGCAGATGGTGCGCTGGGGGCACGTGGCGCACACGCCTGACAATCTCGCCATTGCTCGCGACTGCTACCGGCCCGACCTCTACCGCTCGGCGCTGAAGCCGCTTGGTGTCGCACTTCCCGGCGCCAATTCGAAAGTCGAGGGCGCGCTGCGCCTGGCCACCGCGGTCGGCGCGACAGGGGCCGGCCTGGTGCTCGGCCCAGATGGTTTCTTCGACGGCCAGATCTTCGACCCTGACGAGATCGACGCCTACATTGCCGGCCAGAAATCGGCCCTGGCACGGTTCCTGCTTTGAAATAGACAGGCCCTTCGCGGGTCACGGAACAGGCGTCCAATGGCGGGCGCCACAGGCAAAGCTGCCGCTCAGGTTAATGCGCTCCCGGTCACCCGGACGCGTAGACCTGGCCGGCGGCTTTTTTGTTTTGATCAACACGCAATCGACGACGCGGATCCCGAACCGCGCCCAACCGGAGACGACGATGACGAAACGGATCAGGACTGGCGCATGCGAAGGACAAGCGCCCGACCGAGATATCGGGCGGCATGAAGCAGCGCGTCGGCATTGCCCGGGCGCTGGCCATGGAGCCGAAGATACTGCTGCTCGACGAACCGTTCGGCGCGCTCGACGCGCTGACTCGCGCCCATCTGCAGGATGCGGTGATGGACATCCATTCCAGGCTCGGCTCGACGACGCTCATGATCACCCATGATGTCGACGAGGCGGTGCTGCTCTCCGACCGCATCGTCATGATGACCAACGGTCCGGCGGCGACCATCGGCGAGGTGCTTGCCGTGCCGCTCGCCCGGCCGCGCCGCCGCGTCGAACTCTCTTCCGACCGCACCTTCCTGCGCTGCCGCGAGGCGGTGCTGAAGTTCCTCTACGAACGCCACCGCTTCGTCGAAGCCGCTGAGTAAGGCCATGACGGAAAAACGCGTCATCATCGGCAATGGCAATCTGCATCGGCAATGGGCAATCTGCCGCATTGCACAAATATTATGCTGCCGTGCAAGGCATTCTGACTAATCTTTGATCCCCTGCAGGACGTGGTCAAAAGTCGCGCGGCTGCGGTTCACATTGATTTCATTCGATAATCCAGAGCGCTGTCGAATTGGCACGCTTCCTGCTTTTCAAAATGTAGGTCCGCAAGGGCCAAGTGACACGGCGTCCAATGGTGGGCGCCACAGGCAAAGCTGCTGCTCAGGTCAATACGCGATCCCGGATGAACGGGCGCGCGAAGACCTGGCTGGCGGCTTTTTTGTTTTGACGCAATCGACGGCGCTGGTCCCACGCGGCGCCCAACCGGAGACGACGAATGACGAAACGGATCGGAACTGGCGCGTCCCACTCGGACTTCATGCGTCGCGATTTTCTGGCCAGCAGCGCGCTGACGGCGGCGCTGTTCGCCGCGGCACTCCTGCTGTTTCCCGTCGGCGCCGAGACCGAAAGCAGGGACCTAACCGTAGCGGCACCGGTCTCGGTGCACGCAGCGATGCCGCGTCGCTGATTCACCACAAAACATCCGCGGTGCCTCCCACGCCGCAAACCGGAGCCAGACATTGACCGCAAATCTCCCAGCCGCGCCCAGCCAGGACAGTGCGCCCCGGCAAGCGCTTGTGATGTCCACCATCGCTTTCACCGTCTGTTTCGCGGTGTGGACGATCTTTTCAATCATCGGCGTCCGCATAAAGCAGGAACTCGGGCTGAACGAGACGGAATTCGGCCTGCTCGTCGGCACGCCAATCCTCACCGGTTCGCTCGTGCGCATGATGCTGGGTGTCTGGACCGACCGTTTTGGCGGACGGCTGGTCTACACCGCGACCATGCTTGCGGCCGCGGCCGCGACCTTCCTGCTGGCTTTTGCGCACACCTACGGGCAGATGCTGATCGCCGCGCTCGGTGTCGGGCTCGCCGGCGGTTCCTTCGCCGTCGGTGTCGCCTATGTTTCGCGCTTCTTCCCCGCCGGCAAACAGGGGACTGCTCTGGGCATTTTCGGCGTCGGCAATGTCGGGGCCGCGGTCACCAAGTTCCTGGCGCCGTTCGTGCTTCTCTCCTGGGGCTGGCAGTCGGTCGCGCTGATCTGGGCGGCAGCACTCATCGTCATGGCTGCCGTCTTCTGGTTCACGACCGGCGACGATCCGGTCATCCGCGAGCGCCGCGCCGGCAAGGCTGCGCCCGCGAGAAGCTTCTGGCAGGAATTCGCGCCGCTCAAGAACCTGCAGGTCTGGCGCTTCGCGTTCTACTATTTCTTCGCCTTTGGTGCGTTCGTCGCACTGTCGCTGTGGCTGCCCCGCTACCTGATCGGCGTCTACGGCTTCGGGCTTGCGACCGCCGGCATGATCGGCGCGGCCTATTCGATCCCGGCAAGTATTTTCCGCGCCTATGGCGGCGTGCTTTCCGACCGGATCGGCGCCCGCACCGTGCTCTACTGGACCTTCGCTGTCAGTGCCGTCGCGACTCTCGTTCTGTCTCTCCCCTCGGCAGACTACGTCGTGCGCGGTATCAGCGGGCCGATCGCCTTCCATTTCGAGATCGGCCCGCTCGCCTTCATAGCCGTTGCCTGCGTGCTCGGCTTCTTCATGAGCCTTGGCAAGGCCGCCGTCTACAAGCACATCCCGGCTTACTATCCGCAGAGCGTCGGCGCGGTCGGCGGCGTTGTCGGCATGATTGGCGGGCTCGGCGGCTTTATCCTGCCAATCGCCTTCGGCGCGCTCAACGACCTCACCGGCGTCTGGTCGAGCTGCTTCATGCTGCTCTTCGTCATCGTCGCCACCTGCTTTGCCTGGATGCATTTTTCCATCCGGCGGATGGAGCGCACGGCGTCTGCCGAAGCTTCAGCCCTTTCCTACGCGGCTGAGTGAGACCGGAGTGGATCAGAACATGACAGAGAAACTCGTCATCATCGGCAACGGCATGGCCCCCGGGCGCATGCTGGAGCATCTCCTGGAAAAGGCGCCTGGGCGCTACCAGGTCATCATCTTCAACGCCGAGCCGCGCGTGAACTACGACCGCATCATGCTGTCGCCAGTTCTGTCGGGCGAAAAGGCCTATGAGGAGATCATCATCCATGGCGACGGCTGGTACATCAAGCACGGCATCACCCTCTACAAGGGCCACAAGATCGTTGCCATCGACCGGCAGGCAAAGACCGTCACCTCCGATCATGGCGTGACCGAGCCTTACGACAAGCTGGTCATCGCCACTGGCTCGGTGCCGTTCATCATCCCGGTGCCGGGCCACAATTTGCCGGGCGTGCTCACCTATCGCGATCTGGACGACGTCCGGGCCATGATGCTTGCCGCCCAGTCGCGGGCCAAGGCTGTGGTCATTGGCGGCGGCCTGCTCGGGCTCGAGGCCGCGGCCGGCCTCAACGCGCAAGGCATGGACGTCACCGTGCTGCATGTCATGCCGACGCTGATGGAGCGCCAGCTCGATCCCGCCGCCGGCTACCTCCTGAAGCGCGCGGTTGAAGAACGCGGCATCAAGGTCATCACCAAGGCCAACACCCAGGCGATCACTGGCAACGGCAAGGTCGAGCAGGTGGAGCTTGCCGACGGAACTATCATTCCGGCGACGCTGGTGGTCATGGCGGTCGGCATCCGGCCGAACGCCGCGATCGCCAAGGAAGCCGGCATTGCCGTCAATCGCGGCATCGTCGTCGATGCCGGCATGCGCAGCAACGATCCCGACATCTATGCGCTCGGTGAGTGCGCCGAGGTCAGTGGCCAGGTCTATGGCCTGGTCGCACCGCTCTATGAGATGGCGCGCGTCACTGCCAGCCAACTGGCCGGCGACGAGGCTGCTGCCTTCGTCCATTCGGACACGCCGACCAAGCTCAAGGTCACAGGGATCGAGCTGTTCTCGCTCGGCGATTTCGCTGATGGCGACGACCGCCAGGAAATCGTGCTGCGCGATGCGTCGGCCGGTGTCTACAAGCGGCTGGTGCTGAAGGACGACCGCATCATCGGCACCGTACTCTATGGCGAGACGGCCGACGGCGCCTGGTTCAACGACCTCAAGAAGAAGCAGACCGACATATCGGTGATGCGCGACACGCTTATCTTCGGCCAGTCATACCAGGGGGGTGCCCCCCTGGACCCTATGGCGGCCGTTGCAGCCTTGCCGGATGATGCGGAAATCTGCGGCTGCAACGGCGTTTGCAAGGGAAAGATCACTGGCGCGATTACGGGGAAGGGGCTGACGTCGCTGGACGATGTGCGCGCTCATACCAAGGCGTCCGCCTCCTGCGGCTCCTGCACGGACCTGGTCGAGAAGCTGATGGTGCTGACCCTCGGCGACACGTACAACCCCGCCGCCGTGCAGCCGATGTGCTCCTGCACCACCCTCGGCCATGACGAGGTGCGCCGGCTGATCAAGGCCAAGGGCCTGAAGACCATTCCCGCCGTCATGCAGGAACTGGAATGGACGACCTCTTGCGGCTGCGCCAAATGCCGGCCGGCGCTCAACTACTATCTCGTCTGCGATTGGCCGGACGACTATGCCGACGACTACCAGTCGCGCTTCATCAACGAGCGCGTCCACGCCAACATCCAGAAGGACGGCACCTATTCGGTGGTGCCGCGCATGTGGGGCGGCGTCACCAATGCCGCCGAACTGCGCGCCATCGCCGACGTCGTCGACAAGTTCGAGATCCCGATGGTCAAGGTCACCGGCGGCCAACGCATCGACATGCTCGGTATCCGCAAGGAGGACCTGCCGGCGGTGTGGGCCGATCTCGGCCAGGCCGGCTTCGTCTCCGGCCATGCCTATGCCAAGGGCCTGCGCACCGTGAAGACCTGCGTCGGCTCCGACTGGTGCCGCTTCGGCACGCAGGATTCGACGGGGTTTGGCGTCCGCATCGAAAAATTCATGTGGGGCTCGTGGACGCCGGCCAAGGTCAAGATGGCGGTGTCGGGCTGCCCGAGGAACTGCGCCGAGGCGACCTGCAAGGATGTCGGCGTCATCTGCGTGGACAGCGGCTACGAGATCCATTTCGCCGGGGCGGCCGGCCTCGACATCAAGGGCACCGAGGTGCTGGGCCTGGTCAGGACCGAGGACGAGGCGTTGGAGCATATCGTGGCGCTGACGCAGATGTATCGCGAGCAGGGCCGCTATCTCGAGCGCATCTACAAATGGGCCAAGCGCATCGGCATCCCCGAGATCAAGCGCCAGATCATGGACGATGGCGACAAGCGCAGGGCCTATTACGAGCGCTTCGTCTTCAGCCAGAAATTCGCCCAGGTCGATCCGTGGTCGGAACGCGTTTCAGGCAAGGACAAGCACGAATTCCGGCCGATGGCCTCGGTCGGGTTTGCGCAGGCGGCGGAGTGAGCGTGTGTTCCCGAAAAGTGGAAACCGGTTTTCGGTCATGAACACGCGCAAAAAGGAAATCTAGATGAACTGGGTATCAATCGGCTCCATCTCTGACATCCCCTGCCGCGGCGCGCGCTGCGTCGCCACGCCCGAGGGGAAAATCGCCGTCTTCCGCACCGCCGACGATCAGGTCTACGCCATCGACGATCATTGCCCGCACAAGGGCGGACCGCTCAGCCAGGGCATCGTGCACGGCACTGCGGTGACCTGTCCCTTGCACAATTGGGTGATTTCGCTGGAGACGGGCAAAGCGCTCGGCGCCGACGAGGGCGCGGTGCGCACCATTCCGGTGCGGGTCGAAGGCGAGCGTCTGTTCATTGCGCTGGAAGCGCTGGCCAGCCGCGCGGCCTGAACCATGGAGATCGGCGAAGCGCGCGAGGTGAGGACCACCTGCCCCTATTGCGGGGTGGGTTGCGGCGTGCTGGCGAAGGTCGCCGCGGACGGGCAAGTGTCCGTCCGCGGCGATCCCGACCATCCGGCCAATTTCGGCCGGCTGTGTTCCAAGGGCTCGGCACTGGCCGAGACCATCGATCTCGACGGCAGGCTGCTTCATCCGGAGATCCACGGCCGCCGCTCCGGCTGGGACGAGGCGCTCGACCTCGTCGCAACGACCTTCTCGCAAACCATCGCCGAGAACGGCCCGGATGCGGTCGCCTTCTATGTCTCCGGCCAGTTGCTGACCGAGGACTATTACGTCGCCAACAAGCTGATGAAGGGCTTTGTCGGCTCGGCCAACATCGACACCAATTCGCGCCTCTGCATGGCCTCCACGGTTGCCGGCCACCGCCGCGCCTTCGGCTCCGACACCGTGCCGGGAACCTATGACGACCTGGAGCTTGCCGATCTCATCGTGCTGGTCGGCTCCAACCTCGCCTGGTGCCATCCCGTGCTCTACCAGCGCATCGCGGCGGCCCGGGAAAAGCGGCCGGAGATGAAGATCGTGCTGGTCGACCCGCGCCGCACCATGACCGCTGACATCGCCGATATGCATCTGGCGATCGCGCCGGATGGCGACGTCGCCCTGTTCACCGGCCTGCTCGCCTATCTCGGCCAGCACAATGCGCTCGACCGCGCCTACATCACGACGCACACGACCGGCTTCGGGCAAGCGCTTTTCGCTGCATCCGCGCTCGACCTGGCCGGCGTCGCCGCCGCCACGGGCCTGAGCGAGGACGAACTTGGCCGCTTCTACAGCCTGTTCGCGGCGACGGCGAAGACGGTGACCGTCTACAGCCAGGGGGTGAACCAGTCGTCTTCGGGCACCGACAAGGTCAACGCCATCATCAACTGCCATCTGGCCACCGGCCGCATCGGCAAGCCAGGGGCAGGGCCGTTCTCCGTGACCGGCCAGCCCAACGCCATGGGCGGGCGCGAGGTCGGCGGCATGGCCAACATGCTGGCCGCTCACATGGAGATCGAAAACCCCGACCATCGCGACCGTGTGCAGCGCTTCTGGGACGCGCCGACTGTGGCCGAAAAAACCGGCCTGAAGGCGGTCGAGATGTTCCAGGCGGTGGCCGACGGCCGCATCAAGGCGCTGTGGATCATGGCCACCAACCCGGCCGATTCGATGCCGGACGCCGGCGCCGTCGAGGCGGCGATCAAGGCGTGCCCGTTCGTCGTGGCGTCGGACGTGCTGGCCCAGACCGACACCGTCCGCCACGCCCATGTCCGGCTGCCCGCCGCCGCCTGGGGCGAGAAGGACGGCACCGTCACCAATTCCGAACGCCGCCTCTCACGCCAGCGCGCTTTTTTGCCCGTGCCCGGCGAGGCGCTGCCCGACTGGCGGATTGTCGCCGAGGTGGGCAAGCGGATGGGGTTTGGCGAGGCGTTTTCCTATGAGGCGCCGGCCGAGGTTTTCGCCGAACACGCGGCGCTGTCGGGGTTCGAGAATGACGGCGCGCGGGATTTCAATATTGGTGCTTATGCCGGAGTTGATGCGGAGGGGTATGAGGCGCTTGAGTCGTTCCAGTGGCCGGCGCCGAGCAGCACGACTGGGCTCCAACCCACCCGCTTCTTCGCCAACGGCGGCTATTTCACACCCGACCGCAAGGCGCGCTTCGTCGCCATCCGGCCCACCACGGAAGTCCGCACCAGTCCCGACTATCCGCTGATCCTCAACACCGGTCGTATCCGCGACCAATGGCACACCATGACTCGGACGGGGAAAAGCCCGCGGCTTTCCCAGCATATCGCCGAGCCATTCGTTGAAATCCATCCGGCGGATGCGCTGCGCTTCGGCATCGGCGACGCCGACATCGTGCGCGTTTCCAGCCCGCGCGGCGACGTGCTGGTGCGCGCGCTGGTGACGGCGCGCCAGCGCCAGGGCAGCCTGTTTGCACCGATGCACTGGACCGATCAGTTTTCGGCAAAGGGCCGGCTCGACACGCTGACCGCGCCGCTGACCGATCCCATTTCCGGTCAGCCGGCGCTGAAACATGTCGCCGCCCGCATCGAGAAATTCGCCGCAAAGGCCTTCGGCTTCGCGGTGACGCGGCAGCGGCCGGAGCCGGTTGGCGCGACTTACTGGGCCGTTGCCAAATGCAAGGGCGGCTGGCGGGTCGAGCTTGCCTTTGCTGATGACGACATCGACTGGGCCGGCTTTGCCGGCTCACTGTTCGGCGCGTCGCCGGGCGCCGAAATCCTCGCCTATCATGACCGCGACGCCGGCCAGCATCGCATCGCCACCTTCGACGGCGATCAACTGTCTGGGGCCTTGTTCGTGGCCCCCGGCCCGGTCGCCGTGTCGCGCGGCTGGGCGGCGGAACAGTTGAGTGCCGAACATGTCGATCGCCGCGCCAGGTTGGCTATCGTGGCCGGACGGCCGGGCGGGATCGACCTCGATCGCGGCGCCATCGTCTGCTCCTGCTTCGGCGTCGGCGCCAACCAGATCGCGGAAGCGGTGCGCCGCGGCTGCGGCAGCGTCGGGGCCATCGGCGCGGCCCTGCATGCCGGCACGAATTGCGGCTCCTGCCGCGCCGAGATCAGGGTCATCATCGACGCACAGAGTCTTCAAGCAGCCGAGTGATTGTCTGACCAGGGGCCTGCGCGACGGCGCTGGTTGGGCTATGGTGGCGCAAGCGTGCCGCGTCGCGCACGAATCGTCTCCAGTCAGGGTCATCCAATGGCAATTCCTCCGCGCCGACCGACAAATCCGATGACGGCCGCCGAAGCGGCTTTCAAGCCGGTGAAGAAGCCGGCCGCCCCGGTTCGTGAACCATCGGCCGCTCCAGGCGTCAGGGAGCTTGTTTCGATCCGGATCGACCGCGCCGTGCTGGACCATTTCCAGGAGGACGGTCCCGGCTGGCAGGACCGCATCAACGATGCCTTGCGGCAGGCGATAGAAGGCAAGCCTGCTGGCACCGAGGGCAATCGTTCAGACGACGAGTAGCGCCTGTTCCAGCCGGCTCACGCCTCGAAGTGCAGGATATAGAGCTTCCGCGTCTTCTCGTGGATCGTCCATTCGCCCCTCCAGCCTTTCGGCAGCACCAGCATTTCGCCTGGGCCGACGTCCTCGCTGCGGCCATCGGGACCGTGCAGCGAGACGCGGCCCGAAACGATGTGGCAGGTTTCGGAATTGCTGTCGCGCGAGGCGGTGAAGCGGCCTGCTGTGCACTCCCAGACGCCGACTTCCAGCGTGCCGTCCGGCGAGGTCCACAGCGTCTTCGACGCTTCGGACTGATCGCCGCTGATCGAGGTCGGCTTGGGCTCGGGCTCGCCGAGGTCGATCGAGGCGAGATGGGCGAAGGTCTGGAAGTCGGTCATGGCGGTCTCCGGGCAGGCACTGAAAATGCAGAAGGTTTTTGGAATCGCTCCGAAGGCTCAATGTCCTGTGATGCGGTCGGCGATCGCGGCCAGTTTCGACGTGTGCTGGAGGCCGGCTTCCTCGCGTTCGTCGGCGACGCGGTAGAGCTGATACATCGAGTGGACGCCGAGCCAGCGCATCGGCTCGGGCTCCCATTTGCTGACCTTGCGGTTGACCCAGGGCAGGCGGGTCAGTTCGGTGTCGCGGCGCAGGATGAGGTCGCGCAGCGTGCGGCCCGACAGGTTGGAGCTCGACACGCCGAGCCCGACATAGCCGCCGGCCCAGCCGATGCCGGTTTCAAGGTCGAGACCTGATGTCGTGCACCAGTCGCGCGGCACGCCAAGCACGCCGCACCAGGCGTGGTCGATGCGAAGCTTGGCTGTCTGCGGTAGCAGGCGGGTGAGGATCGCGTGCAGGCTCTCGATGGTCGCCTGCTGCGTCTGACCGCGCACATCCGTTTGCGATCCGTAGCGATAGGGCACGCCGCGTCCGCCCATGGTGATGCGGCCTTCCCTGGTGCGCTGCGCGTAGCAATAGGCGTGCGCGGCGTCGCCCAGAAGCTCGTGGCCCTCCCAGCCGATCTCGTCCCACAGCGATTGCGGCAGCGGCTCGGTGATGATCTGCGCGCTGTTGAGCGGCAGCCAGAGCCGCTCATTGCCTGGTAAGCCGGCCGTGAAACCTTCCGTGGCGCGGATGATGATCGGCGCGCGCAGGGTGCCGCGGTTCGTCGTGACCTTGCCCTTCTCGATGCCGGTTACTGTCGTCTGCTCGTAGATCGGCACGCCGAGCCGCTCGACGGCTTCGGAGAGCCCGCGCACCAGCTTGGCCGGCTGCACGCGCGCGGTGCCGTGATGGATATAGCCGCCAAGCACATTCTTGATGTTGATGCGGGCCTTGGCCTCTGCCTGGCCAATCAGGCTGACGCGGTCCTGCGGTACGCTCCAGCCGATCGCATCGGCATAGGCGGCTTTGATCCGTTCGAGCTGCGGCGGGTTGGTGGCAACGGTCAGATTGTCGACGCGGCGGATGTCGGCATCGATGCCTTCGGCCTCGGTCACCTTGATCACTTCATCGACCGTGCCATGCATCGCGGTTTCCATGTCGATGACGGCGCCGCGCGTCGAGGTCTGCAGATATTTCTCGCGCGACCAGCTGAAGCCGCCGGACAGCCAGCCGCCATTGCGGCCCGACGCGCCGAAGCCGGCGAACTCCCGCTCGACGATGGCGATGCGGATCGCTGGATCGGCCTGCCTCAGATAGTAGGCCGTCCACAGGCCGGTGTAGCCGGCGCCGACGATGCAGACATCGGCTTCGAGGTCGCCCGGGAGCGGCGCGCGATAGGCCGGCAGGCCGATGTCGGCATACCAGAACGAGACGTTGCCGTTGACTTTGGCGTCCATGTCTAAAAATCCTGCGGGGAAAAAGCGGTCAGGTCATCGTCATGTCGGCGCGGTCATCGTCGGCAAGAAGTTTTGCATCGACGACAGACCAGCGCAGATCGACCGTGTCACCAATCGAGAACGGGGTGGCTTCCAGCGACGAGCGTACGATGGCGACCGAGCCGTCGCGAAGCGTCACCTGGTATTTCGAACCCGACCCCAGATAGATCGCTTCGCTGACCTCGCCGGTGAGGCTGTTCTGCCCGGAGGCGGGAGGCGTGTTGGTGCCAGCGAGCGAGAGCTTTTCCGGCCGCAGCAGGACCACTGGTTTGCGGCCGCCGGCGAGCTTGCCGCCGGCAACGATCTTCTGGCCGGCGATCGTCAGGCTGGTCTCGTTTCCGGACGTCTGGGCAGCGCCACGCAAACTGGTCGATTCGCCGATGAACTTCGCCACGAACAACGTCGTCGGCTCGTCATAGAGTTGGCGGCCGGTTCCCACCTGTTCGATGCGCCCCTGGTTGAACACGGCGATCCGGTCGGACAGAACCAGCGCCTCTTCCTGGTCATGCGTCACATAGACGAAGGTGGTGCCGAGTTCGCGGTGGATGCGCTTGATCTCCAGCTGCAGCCATTCGCGCAGTTTCTTGTCGAGCGCGCCGAGCGGCTCGTCCATCAGGAGCAGAGGCGGATCGAAGACGATGGCACGCGCCAGCGCCACGCGCTGTTGCTGGCCGCCGGAGAGCTCCGAGGGATAGCGATGCGCGAAGTCGGCCATCTTGACCATGTCCAGCGCGCGCACGACGAGACGGTCGCGTGCCTGCTTGTCCATGCCGCGCAAGGTGAGGGGATAGGCGACGTTCTTGCCGACGGTCATGTGCGGAAACAGCGCGTAGTGCTGGAAGACGACGCCGATGTTGCGCTTGTGCGCAGGCAGGGCGACAATGCTTTTGCCGCCAACCGCAAGATCGCCGGAGGTGAGGTCGGTGAAGCCCGCCACGACGTTGAGCGTGGTGGTCTTGCCCGAGCCGCTGGGTCCGAGCAGCGTCATGAACTCGCCCGGCTCGATATGCAAGCTCACATCGTCGAGCGCGGTGAAATTGCCGTAACGCTTGGTGGCGCCCATGATGTCGATGGCCGCGCCACGTTCCCTGGTGTTGGACGCAGACATCTCAACTCCTCGTCGATTTCGAGCTGATGATCAGCCCGGCGCTGATGATCAGCGTCGTGGCAATGAAGATGATGGTTCCGACGGCGGTCACTGTCGGATCGGCGTCACGGGTGATGCTGGTGAAGATCTGCACCGGCAAGGTCTTCAGATAAGGACTGGTGATGAACAGCGCGACGATGATTTCATCGAAGGAGGTGACGAAGGCAAACAAAAGTCCCGACAGGATACCGGGCGCGATCAGCGGCAAAGTAACGGTGCGGAACGTGGTGAAGCGGCTGGCGCCGAGGCTGGCCGCCGCCGTCTCCAGCCGCACGTCGAAGACTTCGAGGCTGGCCGACACGGCGATGATGACGAAGGGGATTGCCAGCATCGTGTGCGCGATGACGAAGCCGGTGGTGGTGCCGACGAGCTGGTAGTCGAGGTAAACGGCATAGATGCCGATCGCCAGCACCACGCCGGGCACGATCATCGGCGTGATCAGGATGGCGCGCAGCAGGCCGGCGCCGGAGTGTTTCATGCGGCTGAGGCCGAGCGACGCCAGCGTGCCGATCAGCGTGGCGGCGACGGCGACGATGCCCGCGACCCTGAGCGAATTGAAGAAGCTCGACAGCCAATCGGGATTGGTGAAGAAATTCGCGTACCACTGCCAGGAGAAACCGGAGGGCGGGAAGGCAAGCGACTTCTTCTCGTTGAACGACATCGGGATGATGACCAGCGTCGGCATCACCAGCCAGACAGCGACCAGCAGGCAGAACAGGCCAAGCAGAATGCGGAACGGCGCCAGTCTCATGATCTGGACGCCTGCTTGTGGCGCTGGCGCATCAGCGGTGCGGCGAGCGCCAGCAGGACGAAGGTCGCGACCAGCAGCACGACGCCCATGGCGCCGCCGCGGCCCCAGTTGAGCAGGCTGAGCACCTGGCTCTGCACCAGCGTCGACAGCATGGTGCTGCGCGGTCCGCCTAGCAGTGCCGGCGTGATGTAGAAGCCGAGCGACAGGATGAAGACGATGATGGCGCCGGCGAAGACGCCGGGCAGCGACAGCGGCAGATAGATCTGCAGGAAGGCACGTGCCTGCCTCGCGCCTAGGCTGCGCGCCGCCTGGACGAGGCGCAGGTCGATGCCGCGCATGACCGAATAGAGCGGCAGGATCATGAACGGCAGCAGTACCTGCGCCATGCCGATGACCACGCCGGTCTGTGTGCGGATCAGCTTGACGCCGTCAAAGCCGAGCAGCCTGATCACGGAATTGATGATGCCGGAATCCTGCAGCAGGATGACCCAGGCCAGGGTGCGCACCACGCCGCTGACCCAGAACGGCACCAGCACGCACAGGATGAGGACGAGGCGCAGGCGCGGCCCGACCGCCGTCATGAGATAGGCGTAGGGGTAGGCGGCGATGACGCAGACGATGGTGACCCAGGCTGCGATGGAGAAGGTGCGCCACAGGACGGTGACGTTCACCGGCGTGGAAAAGAACCAGACATAGTTCTGCAGGCCCCAGGCCGGGTCCGAGAAGCTGCGCAGCGTGACGGTCAGCAAGGGATAGCCCATCGCCGCGATGAGCAGGAGCAGGGCCGGCATCGCCAGCAGCGAAGGATAGGCGGCGAGGCGCAGGCGCCGTTGCGGCCCCTGCACGGTACCCGCCGGCCGGGCATTTTCACCCCCGGCCGAAAGCGTATGCGATGTCCGGCTCACGCCGTCACCTTGGCGGTAGCCGGCTCAGTTACCGGCCATCAGCGCCGTCCACTTGTCGGACGCCGTGGCGAAGTTGGCGACCCAGAACTTGATGTTCTGCTGGTAGCCGAGCTTCGCATGATCCGGCGTGTTGGTCAGGAAGGCGGCAACGGACGCATCCACCTTGGGCTGTGCCTCGTTGTTGATCGGCGAGTAGGACGTCTGCTCGGTCAGGATCTCCTGCGACTTCTTGCCGAGATAGGCGTTGATCAGCGCATAGGAGGCGTCGGTGTCCTTGGCGCCGACCGGGATGGTCAGCTGATCCATGACGACCAGCCAGTCCTTCCACACCGGCGTGTAGGCGGCGCCGTTCTTGACCGCCGTCATGGCGCGGCCGGTCCACATGATGATCATGTCGGCTTCGCCGGATTCTGCGAGCTGCTGGGATTCGGCGCCGGTCTTCCAGAAGATCGTGTCAGGACCGATCGCCTTGATCTTGGCGATGCCCTTGTCGATGTCGGCCGGCGTCATGGCGTCGACCTTGCCGCCGTCGGCCAGGATGGCCTGTTCGATCAGGCCGCCAATCGGGCTTCCGCTGCCGTCGATGGCGCGCGTGCCCGGGAATTTCGCGGTGTCGAAGAAGTCCTTCCAGTCCTTCGGCGGATTGTCCTTGTACTTGTCGTTCTTGTACATCAGGA
Source organism: Mesorhizobium sp. Root102 (assembly GCF_001425625.1). Lineage (GTDB taxonomy): Bacteria > Pseudomonadota > Alphaproteobacteria > Rhizobiales > Rhizobiaceae > Mesorhizobium. Next base: position 35,485 of record NZ_LMCP01000034.1, read on the forward strand.
CCATGCCGTAGTTCATCGCCGGCACGCTGCACTCGCCGACCTGCCCGGCCGGTATGTGCGAAATGTCGAGCTTGGTCAGGTCGAGTTTCTGGAACAGTTTTCCGCAATGCACGAAGGGCGGAAAATCGTCCGTATCGACGACATCCCAGGTCACATTGCCTGATTCCACCTGCGCCTGAAGCTTGGCGATTTCCGTCGGTCCGTCGTTCAAGAGCTTGACGCCGCTCTTGTCGACGAATTCCTTGAGCGCGGCGACCTGACCGTCCTGGTAGATGCCGCCATAGGAGACGAAGGTCAGCGTCTTTCCCTTCAGCGACCCGTCGACGACGGTCCCGGCCGGCGGTGCGTTCTGCGCGTGAGCGGCGGCCGCGAGCAAGGCCAGTGCGGCGGCGCCGACAAATCCGGCCAATCTTGATCTGCTTCCCATTTTCTAATCCTCCGATGGCTCGCTGTTTGATTTTGGCAGACCGAGCGCGAGCGTTTTCCGGGCTACATATTGGTCGAGGTCGACGGCGCCGCTTGTCGGCGGCGCAATGATCCACAGCACTTCGGCCACCGTGTCGCCGACATTGATCGTTCGGTGCGGCGTCGAGGTCGAATATTCGATGCTGTCGCCCTCTTCGAGAATGAAGCTCTCGTCACCGAGCGTCAGCTGCAGCCGGCCACGCAGCACAAGGAACATTTCATGCGCGTTGCCATGCGTGTAGGGCACGTCGCCGGTCGAGCCGCCAACGGCGAATTCGCCGCAATAGACTTCCATCTCATGGATCGGCCGGCGCGACAGCAGCGTCTTGCGGTAGCCTTCGCTGGTCGGAAGCGCCGGCCGCTCGGCGCGTGTCAGCACCGCGTGCGGCGACACTTGGCATTCGTCGAAAAGGTCGGCCAGACCGATGCCGAGCGCATTGGCGATCAGCATCAGCGTGCTGGTGTTGGCGCCGGAAAGGCCGCGCTCGAGCTGGCTCAGGAAACTGGCGGTGGTGCCGATCATGTCGCCGAGCTGGCGCAGCGTCAGGCGTCGCGTGGTGCGATAGGCCTTGATGCGATCGCCCAACACCGTCGAACGACGCGCTTCCGCGCTGGACGCGGCGCTGTCGTCTGGGATGTGATCCTCGGCAATCTTCATGGCGATCTCAGGATTCACTTAACATGCTATTAAGTGAGGCCTCCTGGCAAGCGGATTCGCCTGGTCATCTGAAAATCATCGATGGATGTGTAGAGGGTGCATCATCGACCGACCGGCGGGAGCACGCGCCGGTTTGGCCCGGTCACTGGATCATGAAGCGCGAACTGAACGGCAGGCTTGCCGCCCCGACGGCCTTCGGGCTGATGGTGACGCGCGCCGGTAGCGCCTGGATGTCGGGGAATTCCCGGCTGATATCGGCGCACAGCGCCTTGGCGATCTTGCGCGGCGCATAGCTGGACAGGACGACCGTCCTGAACTCGACAAACTGGGTCAGTGCGGAGATCGATGATTTCAGGCGATTGGAGCATTCCTCCAGCCATTCGCTGTAGGCCTCGCCGAGGTCAGGCCACTCAGGGCTGCTGCTCCAGATAATTTCGGACGGGCGCCCGCGCTTGGTCAGTTCGCTCTCCAGGCGCACAAGGCCATGATCGAAGCTGGTGCTGGAGTTTCCCTTGTAGATCTGGTGGTTGAGGATGAGCCTGCTCTGCAGCCTTGCTCCGAGATAGAAAAACAAATAGTCGTTCAGCGGCTTGGCGACGCCGAACATGCTTTCGCCTCCGGCTGCCGCGGTGATGTCGTTCTGCACGAAAACCGGCAGCTTGCTCTGCTCTTCAATCTCGCCTTGCAGAGCCTTCAGGGAGGTGCTCGATCCGTTGCGGGTTGCAGCCATGGCGTCGACCTCGTCGGGGACACCCAGCCCGATGCCGGCGACCCGGCTGCGCGCCTCGACCGGTAGGCTCGTCATGGCTTGGCTGATCGCCCCTAGCAGATCATTGCTTTGCGGAAAGGGATTGGCTTCATCCGCCGGCAACTGCTTGTGGAAGCGCACGGTGCCGATGAAGTCGATGAGCGCGATGTCGATTCGGCGCCGGCTGAAGCCGACGCCGACCGCATAGGCGCCCTCCGGATTGAGCGAAAGCGGGATGGTGGGCGGTCCGACGCGGCCGCGCTGCGCCTCGCCCTGCGAGACCAGGCCTTCCTGCTCAAGAGAGCGGACGATGACCGAGGCCGTCTGCGCCGACAGGCCGGTCTTCTCGCCGATTTCCATCCGCGAAATACCTTCGTTCTGAAGCAGCAGCGACAGCACCAGCCGCTCATTGTAGCTGCGCACGCTCAACGCATTCAGCCCACTCGCACGATCGGCGATGCGCAAGGGATTGGGTGGTGCGAATCTCATGTCAGGCAAGGGTCGCTCCGTCGGTAAGAGCGCGATGCCTGGCGATGCCGGGATTGCTCATGTCGAGCGGCTCCAGCCGATGGCATCGACCGCGCGGGCTAGTGCGGTGCCCAGCAATCTGTGCGCCTCGGCATCGATGTGAAAGCCGTCCGCTTCGCTGCAGGACACCACCGAGCCGGCATCGAAAAAGTGAAGTTCGAGCGAGTCCGCCAGAACCTCGAATTCGAGCGCGAGCAGGCGCGATTTCTCCGGCGCGCCGGCGAAGATGGACTTCCATTCCTTGACGTCGTCCTGCATCGGCGGCGGCGCCACGATCATGATCTCGGGCGTCGAGCCGCCCGGGCCGGGCGCCAGCTCCTTGATGTCGTAGACGAGGCAGCCGACGCCCATCGCCACTTCCGACGGCGGCTTGTTGAAACGGATCTTCAGATCGTTGGTGCCGAGCATGATGATGACGAGGTCGAGCGTCGCATGGCTCTGCAGGCAGGGGCGAAGATAGGTTCGGCCGTTCTTGTGGGCGCCCTCGATCGGGTCGTCGTGGACGGTGGTTCGGCCGCTCAATCCCTCCTCGATGACATACCAATCGGGGCCTAGCTGAGAACGCAATATCCCCGGCCAGCGTTCACCCGGACCATAGCGCTCGAGCGGCCCCCTGCCGGGGATCTGGCCGTGCGTGTTGGAGTCGCCGTAGCACAAGACTGATCGCATGTTTTTCCCGCCGGAACTGACAGCGCGCCGAAGCCGGCGAGCGCCATTCATGATGGATAGCGGAGCCGTGAAAGGCAAGCAAGGGAATAGTCATTCAACATGACTAACTATTGACAGGCCGAATCCGCTGTGCTTCTAAAGTGCCCGGAGGAGTTCTCGACCGTCATCATCGTCCAGCAGAAGTTGGGCTTCGGCACGCATGTGTTCGGGGGCGGGAGAATTGCGTGCATCGGTCGGTTTGCGACGACGAGCATGCATTGGGAGAGCGTCTCGAGGCCGTACGCATTCGTACGGCCGGGGCAACCACAAGGAGGAGAGTTCAATGTTAGGATTGCTGAAAACCGTCGGTCTGGGAGTGCTCGTCGCATCGGCGCTTGCCGTGACCTCGCTGGCGCATGCGGAAGACGTCAAGCTGATGGACGGCGTCGCGCCGCGCCCCGACGACACGCGCATGACCGCGGCCGGTGCGTTTAAGAAGGACCCGCCCTGGGTCATCGGAATGAGCGACTTCGGCGTCAACGCAAACACCTGGACGGTCCAGGTGGCGCATGAGGCGGAGAACGCCGCGGCAAAGGACAAGCGCATCTCGAAATTCATCCTGCTCGATGCCGGCTTCGACCAGAAGAAGCAGGTGGCCGACATCGAGGACCTGATCGCGCAGCATGTCGACGCGATCATCGTTCAGCCGGTGACCAGCACGTCGGCCAACGCCAGCATCGCCAAGGCGGTTGCCGCCGGCATCCCCGTCATCCTCCACACCGGCCGCATCGATTCCGACGCCTACACCACCGAGATCCAGGGTGGCGCCGAGCACTTCGGCAAGGTGATGGGCGACTGGCTGGTGAAGACCGTCGGCGACAACGGCAAGATCTGGGTCCTGCGTGGCCTGGCCGGCCATCCGGAAGACACCAACCGCTACAACGGCCTCCTGGAATCGCTCAAGGGCACGCATGTGCAGATCATCGCCGAGGAGCATGGCGACTGGCAGTACGACAAGGCCAAGAAGCTGTGCGAGACGCTTTATCTGAACAACCCGCAGGTCGACGGCATCTGGTCGTCCGGCGCCGACATGACGCGCGCCTGCGTCGATGTCTTCAAGCAGTTCGGCACGCCCATTCCGCCGATTTCGGGCGAGGGCAACAATGGCTATTTCGGCCAGTGGATCACGGACGGATTCAAGTCGATCTCACCGGAATACAGCCCCGCCCAGGGTGCGGCCGGCGTGCGCGCCGCTGTCGCTCTGCTCGAGGGTCAACAGCTCTACAAGCGCTATGTCTACAACCCCGACGGCTGGGACAAGGACAAGGCCTCCAAATACTATCGTGACGACCTGACGGCCAATGTCTGGTGGCCGAGCGAACTGCCTGAGGACAAGCTCAAGGAATATTACGGCAAGAAGTGACGACGCCGTGGCTGGCGGGGAGCGGGCAAGCATTCCCCGCACGCCGTTCCATCTGCTGAATCCGGTTCGTTCGAGGGTTTCGTGACCAATCTTATCGAGATGTCCCACATTTCGAAGGCGTTCGGAGGGAGCAGGGCGCTCCACTCCGTTTCCCTCGATCTCAAGGCGGGCGGCGTACACGCCCTGATGGGGGAGAACGGCGCTGGCAAATCGACGTTGATGAAGATCCTGGCGGGCGTGCACCAGCCCGATTCCGGCGAGATCTTCATGAACGGGGAAAAGCTCGATCTGAAGTCGCCGCGCGCCGCGCTGGACGCCGGCATTTCGACCGTCTTCCAGGAGCATTCGCTGCTGCCCAATCTGTCGATCGCCGAGAACATGTTTCTGGGTCGGGAGCCGACGACCCGGTTCGGCTCGATCGACTATGCCGCGATGAGCAGCCAGACCGCCAAGGCGCTTGGCGAACTCGGCCTGACGCTCGACCCGTCGCAACTCGTTTCCAACCTGACGATCGCCGAGCGGCAATTCGTCGAGATCGCGCATTGCATCCAGGCCGATGCCAGCGTGCTCATTCTCGACGAGCCGACGGCGGCGCTCAACGCGGCCGATGTCGACGTGCTCAACCGCAACATCCGCCGGCTGCGCGATAAGGGAAAGGCCATCGTCTACATCTCGCATCGCATGAAGGAGATCTTCGAGCTCTGCGACACGGTGACGGTGCTGAAGGACGGCGCATTGATCGGCACAAGAATGGTGTCCGAGATCACCACCGACGAACTCATCGCCATGATGGTCGGACGCGAACTCCAGGACCTTTTTCCCGATCGCACGGATGACAAGGGCGACGAGATCCTGCGCGTCGAGAACCTCAGGATCACCGAGACATCGCGGCCGCTGTCGCTGACATTGCACAAGGGCGAGATCGTCGCCCTGGCCGGACTGGAAGGGCAGGGCCAGCAGCGCTTCCTGCGCTCCCTGATCGGCCGCTACCATCCCTTCGCCGGGACGATTTCCATCAACGGCAAAGCGCTGAAGATGCCGCTCCCGGCATCATCAGGCGTTCGCCATTTGCAGCAGCTGAAGGTCGGCTTCGTTCCCGAGGACCGCAAGGATGAGGGGCTCTTTCTCGCTTTGCCGATCGCCCTCAACATCGCCATAGGGCTGCATTCGAGGCGATCCGAACTCGCGCCGGCGCGACCGTATCGGAACGTCATCGCCCGCATGATGGAGGTCATGAACATTAAGGCGTCAGGGCCGTCCGCTCCGGTCGGCTCCCTGTCGGGTGGCAACCAGCAAAAGGTGCTGCTCGGCCGCTACCTCGCCGCCGATCTAGATCTTCTCTTGGTCGAGGAGCCGACCCGCGGCGTCGACATCGGCGCCAAGTCCGAGATCTACCATCTGCTGCGCGATTTCACCCGCAAGGGTGGCGCCGTGCTGGTGCTGTCGCGCGAGACGATCGAGTTGATCGGGCTCTGCGACCGCATCTACGTCGTCCATCACGACACCATCGTTGCCGAAATGCCGGCAGCACAGGCGACGGAACACAAGATCCTCGACGCGGCCCTGACGGGCGGCTCCACGCGCCAGCATTAGGGGCCTGCCATGTATCGTTCGCTTTTCAACATCCTGAGTGGCCGGAACACACGGCAGGGCCTGTGGGGCCTGCCGCTACTGGTCGCCTTGCTCATTTCGCTGTGGCTGACCGTCGAGACGACACAGTTCGCGACGGCCGAAAACCTCTTCAACCTGGTTGCCCAGGCGATGCCGCTGATCATCGCAGCGATCGGGCAGCTCGTCGTCGTGCTCATCGGCGGGCTCGACCTGTCGGTCGGCTCGGTCATGAGCTTCACCACGGCGGTGCTGGCACTCGACCAGCCGGCGATCGTGCTGATCCCGGCGGTCTTTGTGCTGGCCGCATTCATCGGCCTGATCAACGGCCTGGCGATCACCCGCTTCAACGTCCATCCGATCATCGCGACGCTGTCGACGCAGTACATCGTGCTCGGCGTCACGCGCATCTTGCGTCCTGTCTCCGGCGGCACCGTGCCGGAGATCGTCATCGATGCGGTTTCAGGCAGTTTTCTCGGCGTTCCCTATCCGGTTTTCTGGGGCATCGTCGTGATCCTGGTTGCGTGGAAGCTGCTCTACGGATCGCGATACGGGCTGCATCTGTTTGCGATCGGCGGCGGCATCGCGTCCGGTGCCGAGAGTGCTGCCCGCAATTTCGGCGTCTCCGACCGCCGCAACATCATCCTCGCCTATGTCGTCTGCTCCTGTTTCGCGGCCGTTGCCGGTGTCTTTCTGGCCGGGCGCATCGTGTCGGGCGATCCGAATGTCGGGCTGCTTTTCGAACTCGACACCGTCACCGCCGTAGCCCTTGGAGGCACCCAGCTCTCCGGCGGCATCGGCAGCCTGCACGGCACGGTGATCGGCGCGCTGGTCATGGCGCTGCTGGCCAATGGCATGAACCTCGCCAACGTCTCGCCCTTTGTCCAGACCGCGATCAAGGGCGGCATCCTGCTGGCGGTGGTCGGGCTGCAATCCCGCAAGAAGATGGGGCTCTGAACGATGGCTGCCGTTCTCGCAAATCCGATCGCCCGGCGCCTGCTGCGCATCCCGCCGTCCTATTTTGTTTTCCTCGTGCTGCTGGCCACGCTGTGGATCGCGCGGCCGAACATGCTCAACCTCAACATCATGGGCATCTTCATCCGGCAGATCGTTCCGCTCGGCATCCTCGTGCTGGGGCAGCTCGTCGTCATGCGGGTGAAGTCGATCGACCTCTCCGGCGGCGGCATCATCCTGCTCATCAACTATTTCATTTCGTCCGGCAGCTTCCCAGGCGCGTCGCTGCCGTTTTTCGTCGTGCTGGCGCTCGCCTCCGGCCTCGTCATCGGCCTGTTCAATGGCTTCATGATCGGCAACCGGCGCGTGTCGGCCGTCATCGTCACGCTTGCGGTCAGCATCATCCTGGTCGGGCTGGTGCAGTTCCTGTCGAGCGGCAATCCGCCTGGGGACGTACCGAAGCTGTTCAACGACCTCTACAACACGAAATTCCTGTCGGTTCCGACGCCGGTCCTGTTCTGGATCCTGCTGACCGCCGCGGTGTGGCTGCTTCTGTCGCGGACCGTGTTTGGCCGCTACGTCGCCTCGGTCGGGGAGAATGCCGAAGCCGCCCATTTTTCGGGGGTGCCGGTCCAGCGGACCGTCATCCTGGCGCATACGCTGGCCGGCCTGATCGCGGCGATCGCGGCCCTGGTGCAGACCGGTTCAATCGCCGTCGGCAGTGTCCGCGTCGGCCTCGACCTGCCGATCCTGGCTGTCGCCGCAACCATCCTTGGCGGCGTCGTCTTCGGCCGCGGCGACGGCGGCGTCTGGGGTCCATTCTTCGGTGCGCTGTGTTTTGCGCTGCTGTTCGTGGTGATGACGGTGCTCGGCATCGACGAGCCCGGCAAGCTCATCGCCCAAGGCGTCATCATCCTCGGCGCGGCGATCTTCTACGGAGTGCGCGTGCGAACTCCCTGACTTGAAACAGCGAAAGGCAAGCGGGCACCGGCGTTTGCCGGGACCGATAGAACCGCGCGTTCAGACGAATTGGCAAACAGATGGAGAAACATGGATGTCATCGCCAAAAAACATCATGTGCTACGGCGACTCGCTGACCTGGGGCTGGGTTCCGGTCAAGGAGGGATCACCGACCCACCGCTACCCCTATGACCAGCGCTGGACGGGCGTGATGGCCGCGGCGCTGGGAGCGGGCTATCACATCATCGAAGAAGGCTTGAGTGCGCGCACGACCTGTCTCGACGACCCCAACGATCCGCGCCTGAACGGCGCCAATTACCTGCCCTCGGCCCTCGCCAGCCATCTGCCGCTGGACCTGGTCATCGTGATGCTCGGCACCAACGACACCAAGTCCTATTTCCACCGGACGCCTTACGAGATCGCCAATGGAATGGCGAAGCTGGTCGGGCAGATCCTGACCAGCGCCGGCGGCATTGGCACCCCTTATCCGGCTCCGAAGGCGCTGGTCATCGCGCCGCCGCCGCTGACGCCCATGCCCGATCCGTGGTTCGAGGGCATGTTTGGCGGCGGCCACGAAAAGTCCAGGGATCTGGCCAGGCAATACAAGGCGATGGCGGATTTCATGAAGATCGACTTCCTCAATGCCGGCGATTTCGTCACTACGGACGGTGTCGACGGCATCCATTTCACCGCCGGGAACAACGCCGACCTGGGGCGCGCCATCGCCGACAAGGTCAAGTCGATCCTCGATCCGGGCAAGGTCAGCACCGCCGCCTGAACCCGCCACGCCCGTCGGCTTGCGGCACACAGGCCCAGGGCGCAGGTGTATCGCTCGTTTCCTCCGGCGATACACATCGATACGGGGCCGCTTGGCCCCGTATCGATGTGGTGCTCGACGCCGGCGGATCTGCGTTGATCTAGGGCTTTGTTCCCGGAACATCATCGGCGGACGCTTTGGTTTGGCGGTCGAAAACGACCGCCAGCCCGTTCTTGACGGCAAGCGAGGCGACCCTGTTGTCGAGTTCGCGATCGGGAATGGCGGGTTTGAGGACGTGCCGGATGGCCTGATAGGCCTGCTCGGTCGACACATAGTCGTAGCGCTTTTTGCGCGCTTCCACATATTGCTCGATAAGAATGTCCAATCGGCGAGCGGCGATGTCATCTGGTTGCTGCAATGGAGCCTCCTCAAGCGTCGATCGTTTGCAGGCCCCTTAGATGTAAAAACCCACGCTGCGAAAGTAAGGCCTACAGCCGGCCCGAAGCCAAATAAACATGCTGTCGTCATCGACGAACCGGGCGGCAGCCGGCGAGCCTCGCTCAAGGCCTTGTCGAAATCGGATGACAGACGATCGGGTCCGAGTGGGGAACGATCCGCCCGCTGCGACATTTTCCGCAGAAGGAGGCACGCCATGCTTACGAAGAACGACACCACGAAGACCGCCCAAAAACAGCGGCGCATACAGCGCAAGGTGGACCTTGACGACCGCGGCAAGGATCGGTCGAAGCCGGATCGCGCCATGCAGGCCGGTGCACGCAACTACCCCGTCCCGCCTTTTCCCAAACAGCATCATCCCAAGCCTGGCGAGGAAGGGCGGGTCGTGCCCGCGCCGCTGTACGATGCGCCCTACTGGATCGGCTCGCGCAAGCTGGACGGCAAGATAGCGCTCATCACCGGCGGCGATTCCGGCATCGGCCGCGCGGTCGCGGTTCTGTTTGCACGTGAGGGAGCCGACGTGGCGATCGTCTATCTGTCCGAAGACAAGGATGCGGACGCGACCAGGCAGGCCATCGAGGCGGAAGGCCGGCGCTGTCTGCTGCTGCGCGGCGACGTCTCCCGACGCGCCTTCTGTCGCCGGGCGGTTGCCGCCACTGTGAAGCAGCTAGGTGGCCTCGACGTGCTGGTGAACAATGCCGCCTTCCAGGTGCACTCGGCCGATTTCGCCGACCTGACCGAGGAACATTTCGACACCACGCTGAAGACCAACCTCTACGGCTATTTCCACATGGCGCAGGAGGCGGTGCCGCATATGAAGCCAGGCTCGGCCATCGTCAACACCGGCTCCGTGACCGGCATAGACGGCTCCAAAGCGCTGGTCGACTATTCGATGACCAAGGGCGGCATCCATGCCTTTACCAGGGCGTTGTCGGGTAACCTCATCGGCAAGGGGATCAGGGTGAACGCGGTGGCGCCGGGGCCTGTCTGGACGCCCTTGAACCCCTCCGACAAGAAGGCGGACGACGTTTCCAAATTTGGCGCCGACACGCCCATGAAGCGTCCGGCCCAGCCTGAAGAATTGGCCCCGGCCTATGTGTTTCTCGCTTCAGCGCAATGCTCCAGCTACATCACGGGAGAGATCCTGCCGGTGGTCGGCGGCTACTGATCTTGGCATCACTGGCTGGCGGCCAAGCGCAGTGCCGACAGACGTGCGGTCACAGCAGTTCCGATAGAACGGCCATGAATTGGTCGTTCTCCGAAACCGAGCCGATGCTGACGCGCACATAGGTGTCGAAGCTCTGCTGCTTCCACGGTTTGACGATGACGCCTTGGCGCAGCAGGCCCTCGACGAAGATGGAAGCATCTTGCCGGCAGTCGAAGAACAGGAAGTTGCCCCTGGAGGCAGCGACGTCGAGGCCCTTGCTCCTGAGGAAAGTCTCGACACGTGCTCTCTCCGCCTTGGCCTGCGCGACGACCCTGGCGAGGTGTTCCTCATCGGCCAGCGCCAGAAGCGCGGCGGCCTGGGCCATGGCGTTGGCGTTGAAAGGGGTGCGGACGCGGTCGAGCAGCGCGCGCAGCTCCGGGTCACCGACGATGCCGAAGCCGATCCGCAATCCGGCCAGGCCGAATGCCTTGGAAAAGGTCCGAAGCACGATCCAGGGTCGGTCGAACTTCCAGAGATAGGGCAGCGACGGCGTATAGTCGTCGCCCTCGGCGTATTCGGCATAGGCTTCATCGACGACGATCAGCGTCTCGTCGCTCACCGCATCGAGAACCCTCGCCAGATCGCCGCCGGAGAGCCAGCTGCCGACCGGGTTCATCGGGTTCGAGAACAGCAGCATGCGGGGCCGTTCACGCACCGCCTCGATCAGCGCATCGACGTCGATGGTGAGATCGTCGTTGACGACAACGCGTTTGACGGCCGCGCCCATCAGCGTCGCGTAGTCCTCATGCAGCGGGAACGATGGATAGAGGGTGACGACGGCATCGCCGGGCCGCAACACGGCACGGCTGATGACGGAGAGAAGATCTTCGGAACCGTTGCCCAGGATGATTTGATCCTCGGTGACAGCATACCTGGCGGCAATCGCCTGGCGCAGCTTGCGCCCGGCAGGGTCCGGATAGAGGCGGAACATCTCGGAATCGGCATGCATCGTCGTGGCAAGGGTTGGGCTGGGTCCGAGCGGGTTTTCGTTCGAACCCAGTTTGGCGATCCTGGCCGGCGCGTATCGCTCCATGACCTCGTCGATGGTCAGCCCGGAATTGTAGGGCGACAGACGCGTGACTTCGGTTCGCACAAAATCCGAGGCTTTCGACACAAGCAGGCTCCTTTGCGGCTGGCCGACAGATCGCCATCGGCCGGGGTTCTCAAACACCGGTTTCGCTGCATCTTCCCCAGGGCAGGCAGGTCACCGGCAGGGTACTCGTGCAGCGGATTTCGTCATCAGTACCGCAGCTGAAATAGTTTGTATATGCTTGTATATATAACCTACGATCTGGTAGCATCGAAACCGGCGCCGAAGCCGACACCGACCAGGAGGATCACATGCGCAATGCTTCTCTCTTCGATCTCTCCGGCCGGAAGGCGCTAGTCACCGGCGCCAGCCGCGGCATCGGGCGCAGCATCGCCGAAGCGCTGAGCGCGGCCGGCGCCGACGTCGCGGTCACGGCGCGCAGCCTGGCCTCATTGGAGGACACAACGGCAGCCATCCGCGCTGCCGGCGGGGTGGCGCACGCCATCGCTCTCGACGTCACCGACGTCGGCCGCTGCCGGGCGGCCACCGACGAGGCCGCCGGCCTGCTTGGCGGTCTCGACATTCTCGTCAACAATGCCGGGATGGAGGAGGTGCGGCCCTCGCTCGATGTCGACGAGGCGCTCTGGGACAGGATCGTCGATACCAATCTGAAGGGCGCGTTCTTCTGCGCCCAGGCCGCCGCGCGGCAGATGCGGGACGCCGGCCGTCGCGGCGCCATCATCAACCTGTGCTCGCTGACATCGGAGGTCGGCATTCCCACCGCGGTGCCGTATGGCTCGTCGAAGTCGGGCCTGCTCGGCATGACTCGGGCGCTTGCGGCGGAGTGGGCGGAGCTTGGCATAAGGGTCAACGCCATCGCGCCGGGCTATTTCAGGACGGCGATGACTGACGTCTTCTACAGCAACGAGGCATGGCAGCACTCCATGCTGGCCAAGATCCCGCAGCGTCGTTTCGGCGATCTCTCCGATCTGCACGGCATCGCGGTGTTCCTTGCTTCGGATGCGGCGGCCTACATAACCGGCCAGTCCATCCCGGTCGATGGCGGCTTTCTCGCCTCGATCTGATGAGCGGTTTGTCTGCGCAGTTTCGATGGGAAGGATGATGGAAAAATTGCTGGCGACCATCATACATACATGTATATACTTTTGCCCGAGTGAAGCCGCTCGACGGCTTTGATCCTTGTCCCGGGTCGACCTGTCGGCCCGCAAAACCATGGCCATCCAGGGCCAGCCGTCATTGCGTTCCAAGAGTTCCAGGAGAACGAACAGCCATGTCCGACATTAGCTTCCACGATCTGTCATCCATCGATGCCGACCAGCGCGCCAGTCTGCTGAAGCGCGCCGAGGCCGATCTGACGGTCTTCGTCGAGAACGTCCGTCCGATCATCCAGGCCGTCAAGGACGAGGGTGACGCCGCCTTGATCCGCTTTGCCAGGGAACTCGACAAGGCCGATGTCGCCGAGGGCGAACTGCAGGTGTCGGAAGCCGAGTTCGACGCGGCGTTCGACAAGGTCGAAAAGGACGTCGTCGAGAGCATCAAGTTCGGCATCGACAACATCAGGCATTTCCATGAGGAGCAGAAGCCGGAAACGATGTGGCTCAAGGAAGTCCGGCCGGGCGCCTATGCCGGCGACAGGTATACCCCGATCGCTTCCGTCGCGCTCTACGTTCCGCGCGGCAAGGGCGCTTTCCCGTCGGTGACGATGATGACGTCGGTGCCGGCGGTGATTGCCGGCGTGCCGCAGATCGCCATCGTGACGCCGCCGACATCGGATGGTTCGGTGGATGCGGCAACGCTCGTCGCTGCGCGTCTCGCAGGCGTTGGCACCGTCTACAAATGCGGCGGTGCGCAAGCGGTCGCCGCCGTCGCCTACGGCACGGAGACGGTGAAGCCCGCGCTCAAGATCGTCGGTCCCGGCAGCCCATGGGTGGTGGCGGCCAAGAGCGTGCTGTCGTCGGTCATCAACACAGGCCTTCCGGCCGGTCCATCCGAAGCGATCATCTTTGCCGATGACAGCGTCGACGGCGGCCTTGCCGCGCTCGACCTGTTGATCGAAGCCGAGCACGGGCCGGATTCCTCGGCCTATCTGGTCACGCACAGCCGCAAGGTCGCCGAAGCCGCATTGGCTGCAATCCCGGAGCACTGGTCTAGGATGACCGAACAGCGTGTGGAGTTTTCCCGCGCGGTGCTGACCGGCAAGCGCGGCGGCATCGTGCTGACGGCGTCGCTGGAGGACAGCTACCGTTTCATCAACGACTATGCGCCCGAACATCTCGAAATCCTTTCGAAGGAGCCGTTCGCGCATCTCGGGCGCATCACCGAGGCGGCTGAAATTCTCATGGGCCCGCACACGCCGGTGACGCTGGCCAACTTCGTGCTGGGCCCCAATGCGGTGTTGCCGACCAGCCGCTGGGCGCGGACCTACGGGCCGCTTTCGGTGACGGATTTCGTCAAGCGCTCGTCGGTCGGCTATGTCACCTCGGCCGCCTATCCGGAACTGGCGCTGCATGCCCGAAGGCTCGCCCGCTACGAGGGCTTCAGCTCGCACGAGAACGCGGTCTCGGAAATCCGCGATCGCTATCTCGCCGGCTGAGCGGAAACGATCGCGATGAAGGCGGCACGACTCTACGGACCTGGCGATCTGCGCGTCGAGGACGTCGCCACGCCGGGCGCGCTGGATGCAGGCTGGGTGAAGCTCAGGGTTGACGCCGCCGGCATCTGTGGTTCGGACCTGCACAATTTCCGCACCGGACAGTGGATAAGCCGGTCGCCTTCGACGGCCGGCCATGAGCTGACCGGCACGGTGACCGCCATCGGCGCGGGTGTTGATAGCGTCGCCATCGGCGACAGGGTGGTTGCCGATTCCCGCTTCTGGTGCGGAGACTGCGCGCAATGTCATGCCGGCAGGCGGCATCTCTGTGCGTCGCTGGGTTTCGTGGGGGAGATCTGCGACGGCGGCTTTGCCGAACAGGCGGTGCTGCCCGCACGGCTTTTGCATATCATCGATGCCGCGCTCGACGAGCGGGTTGCGGCGATGGCCGAGCCGCTCGCGGTGGCGCTGCACGCAGTGCGGCGGCTGCCGAAGACGGCGGGCTCGGTGCTTGTCGTTGGCTGCGGACCGATCGGCGGTCTTGCCGCGCTGCTGCTGTCGAAAACCTTTGCCGGCACCGTGCTCGTCGCTGACCGCAACCAGAACCGCTGTGCCCGCGTGGCGCGAGTGACGGGTGCTATGATTGTCGATCTGAATCGGGATGCCATCGCCGCCGCAACCGCCAATGCCTCACTGCTCGCGGCCATTGAGGCGACCGGCAGCGTCACGGCCCTCAACCAGTTGCTCGGCGTTCTCGATCCCGGCGGCACTGTCGCCATGGTCGGCATCTTCCATGGCCGTCTCGACATGGATCCCAATAGTCTGGTCGAACGCGAGATCGGGTTGCTGGGATGCCACGCCTTTGCCGACGAACTGCCCGAAGCCGTGCGGATGCTGGGTGAGTTGAGCGAGCCGCTGCTGGCGCTGATCGACCAGGAGATCAGCCTCGATGCGATTCCCGCCGCCTATCAGCGGCTGTTGGCGGGGCGCAGCGACGGCTTGAAAACAATCATCCGCATGCGGCAACCTGTCGAGCAGTCGTGATTTTTCCGATAAATCGCCGGAAAGGACTTTTGAAATGATCACTTTGCCCGATACGGCCAGCCCTCTCTACGAGAAGGTGAAGGACTACATCCTGGCGAACATCGGAACGGGCCGGTGGGGCAAGGACCGCAAGCTGCCGTCCGAGAATGAGTTGGTGGCGTCGCTCGGCGTGTCGCGGATGACGGTTCACCGGGCCCTCAGGGAGTTGACCTCGGCGGGGTTCCTGATCCGGCTGCAAGGTGTCGGAACCTTCATCGCGCCACCGCGGCCGCAATCGACGCTGATCGAGATCAACAACATCGCGGCCGAGATCATCGAGCGCGGTAACAGGCATCGCTCCGAAGTCCTCGTCCTCGAAACCATCATGCCGACAAAGGAGCTGGCGCTGTCGTTCGAGTTTCCAAAACGTGTCTCGATCTATCATTCCGTCGTCGTCAATTTCGAGAATGATCTGCCGGTGCAGCTGGAAGAGCGTTTCGTCAATCCGAGCCTCATCCCCGACTATGACAAGCAGGATTTTTCGAAGACGGCGACCTATGATTACCTCATGCAGAAAACCCCGGTGACCGAGGTCGAGCATATCATTTCCGCCGTCCCGGCTGACGCCGAGACAGCACGGCATCTGGGCATCGATGTCGGCGCCTGCTGCCTTTTCCTGCACCGCCGGACATGGACGGGCGCGGTGGTGGCGACGATCAGCAAGTTGACTTATGCCGGCAGCCGCTACTCGCTCGGCAGCCGCTATTCCCCCTCCAAAAACAGCTGACGGCAATGGAGCAAATGCAAACCGGGGCGGTTTCATTACAAATGTATATACATGTACTGATGAGAATGGCTTCGTCCTCGACGGACGAACTGGCTGGAAGGAGTGACAGATGACGCCGACACCCAGCCGCACGGCGCGGATCCGGGCTCTTGCACAACATGATGTTGCCGAAGCACAAAGCGCGCTGGCGGCGCTGCTGGGTGATCTGTTCGAGATGCGCCCCCACAACGTGCGCATCAACTTCGACAAATACAGCCTCAATTCCCTGAACGGCTTCTTCGAAGACGACGGCAAGGCCTACTTCTTCAAATTCCATCAGGAGGAACGGGAAGAGGCGATGACAGGCGAATATTACCGCGCCGAGATTCTGTCGCGCGCCGGCCTGCCGGTCGACCAACCCGTGCATATGTCGGCCCAGCCGGGCGAGCAGATCCTTGTCTATCGCCGCCGCACGGATCCGAGATTTTCGGACGTGCTGTTCGCGCTGGATGCCGAAGATGATGCCGGCAAGCGCCGGGAGGCGGTTCTTGCCGAGCGCGACCTGTCCGCCAGGCTGCTCAAGGTCTATCTCGAGACGCTGCATCCGGTAACAGTCGAGGAGGTGGCGGCGGAGCCGATCCACAGGCTGTTTCATGAGCGGCTGATCGATGCCCATACGCGCTTGTCGCCAGGCGGCCGGTTGGCCGATTTCTATGTCGGCAAGCCGTTTGTCTTTCCCGGCGTGGAACTGGATTGGGATCGGTTTTCCCGGCTGAAGTTCGTCATCAATGGCCAGCACTATATCGACAGCGTGGGTACGCTTTTCGATGCCGCGGCTGTGCGCTTGCGGCCGGGCCGGCTTGCCGATGCGGGCGGCGTGGTGGCGCATGGCGACGCCCACAACGCCAATGTCTGGTACACGGAGAAGGCGGGGAGGGCGGAGTTGTCCTTCTTCGATCCCGCTTTTGCCGGCTCGCATATCCCGACGCTGCTGGCGGAGGTGAAGGCGACGTTCCACAACATCTTCGCCCACCCGTTCTGGCTCTATGATCCGGCGGCCGCGACAGAGGTTTTTCGCGCCACGGCGCGGCTGGACGGAAACCTGCTCCATGTCGACATGGACTGGGACCTGAGCCCTGTCCGTCGCGATCTGCTGGAGGTCAAGGCGACAGCGCTGTGGGGGCCATTGCTGCTGGAGCTCAAACGGCGCGGCATGCTTCCTGCCGATTGGCGGGCGGTGTTGCGGGCAGGGCTCTTTCTGTCGCCGACGCTGGTCATGAACCTGCGGGCCGGCGCGCGCAGCCACACACCGGTCTCCTCCCTCATTGCCTTTTCAGTCGCGGTCATGGTCGGCAGCGAACCCGTTGCCGGGGCCGATCGGGTGACCGATTTCCTCGACCTGATCGATCCGGAAAAGGCGTGAGTGATCGTCGTGGCGCGGCAGGCGGATGCACCCGGTCAAGGTGGAAATTGAGTCTTTCCAACTTGTATATGCATGTATGTATTTTAGCCTTGACATCCGCTCCCGCTGACGCTGAAATATCCTCGCACTTCACCATGAAGTGGCAGGTAAGACGCCGAGGCACAGTGCCGCAAGAGCAGAAACCCGCAGTCTCACCAGACCGGTTACCTGGGTTAGAAAAAGCGGTCTGACCATCAAGGGGAACAAAGATGATGCGTAACCTAACAGGACAATTCCGCGCGCTCGTGATGGCGGCCGCCATCGGGCTCGCCGCCGCCCCGGCAGCCCACGCGGCCGATGCGGCCATTCCCACCACGCCCGAGGCAGGATCGTTCAAGATCGGCATCGAGCCGTGGCTTGGCTATGGGCAGTGGCATGTCGCAGAGGCCAAGGGCCTGTTCAAGACAAACGGGTTGACGGACGTCCAGATCGTCAATTTCGCCGAGGACAAGGACATCAACGCAGCACTTGCAAGCGGCCAGCTCGACGCCGCCAACATCGCCACCCACACGGCGATGGGCATGGTTGCGGCCGGCCTGCCGGTGAAGATCGTGCTGCTGCTCGACGTCTCCATGACCGCCGACGCCATGATCGCCGGCAAGGACATCACCTCGATCAAGGACCTCCAGGGCAAGCAGGTCGCCTTCGAGGAAGGCACGACGAGCGACATCCTGCTCAAATACGCACTCGCCAGGAACGGCATGTCGATCGACGACGTGAAGCCGGTTCCGATGCCGGCGTCCGATGCTGGCAGCGCCTTGATCGCCGGCCAGGTGCCGGTCGCGGTGACCTATGAACCGTACCTCACCGTCGCCATGGCGCAGAACAAGGATCTCAAGCTGCTGTTCACCGCCGGCGAGGATCCCGGCCTGATCAGCGACGTGCTGGTGGTGCGCGACGAGGTGATCAAGTCGCGGCCCGGCCAGGTGCTGGCGATGATCAAGAGCTGGGACGCGGCGCTCAAGGATTACAATGCCGACACGCCCGGCGGCCGCACCATCATCGCCAAGGCAGTCGGCTCGGACGTCAAGGACCTCAACACCGCCTTTGACGGCGTGCGCTACTACTCGCTCGCCGAAAACAAGACGGCGCTGACCGGCGACTTCACCACCAAGACCTTCGCCGATGTCGAAGCAGCCGCCAAGAACGCCAAGCTGCTGCAGGCCGACGTGACGCCGGAGCAGATGATCGACCCGTCCTTCGTCAAGGCGGCGGAATGACCAAGGCCGGATCGCGGTGGTGACGCAGATGTCCGGGGAGCCCCCCGCGAAAACGGCTCCGGCGCCCTCCGCGCCAGGCCCCACCGCGAAACAGGCGAGGCGCCGCCGATCCTCCGGGATCGGCGTGCCCATCGCCAGGTCGCGCTTCCTGACCATCGCGGTGGCCGTGTTCGTCGGGCTCGGCCTTGCATGGTGGGCTGCGACCGGACTGGGATTGGTAAAGGCGATCTTCCTGCCGTCGCCGGGCAGTGTCGCTATGCAGATCGCCAAGCTCGCGACCGACGGCACGTTGTGGCTGGATCTCAAAGCCTCGATGTACCGCATTTCCATCGGCTTCCTCATCGCCTCGGCACTGTCGATACCGATCGGCGTGCTGATCGGCAGTTTCCGCTCCTGGGAAGCGGCCATCGAGCCTCTGGTGGATTTCATCCGCTACATGCCGGTCGTCGCTTTCGTGCCGCTCTCCATCCTGTGGGCGGGCACCGGCGATTCGCAGAAGTTCCTGATCATCTTCATCGGCACCTTCTTCCAGCAGGTGCTGATGATCATGGACAATGTGAAACGGGTTCCAGCCGATTTCATCGGCCTTGGGCGCACGCTCGGCCTGCCGGATCGCAAGATCCTGACGCGCATCGTCGTGCCCAGCGCCTTGCCGGGCATCTGGGATACGCTGCGCATCAGCCTGGGCTGGGCATGGACCTGGCTGGTGCTGGCCGAACTCGTCGCCGCGACATCGGGGCTCGGCTATCGCATCACCGTGTCGCAGCGCTATTTCCAGACCAACACCATCATCGGCTACATCCTGCTGCTTGGCCTGCTCGGCCTCATCACCGATCAGGTGATGAAGGCGCTGGAAAAGGTGCTGTTCAAGCAAGAGGGCCGCTCGCAATGATGTCCAGCCGATGAGCGCCCCCAAATTGCGGATCGCCGGTCTGCACAAGAGCTTCGGCACCGGCGAGCGGCACACGCAAGTGCTGCGCGATATCAACCTCGATCTTGCCGACAACGAGTTTGTCTCCCTCGTCGGCACGTCGGGCTGCGGCAAGAGCACGCTGCTGTCGATTGTGGCCGGACTGCAGGATTTCGACGCCGGCGAGCTCAGCATCGACGGCGCGCCGATCCTGCAGCCGGGTCTCGATCGTGGCGTCGTCTTCCAGTCCTACACGCTGCTTCCCTGGCTGACGGCGCGGCAGAACATCGAATTTGCCCTCAAGGCCGCCGGTTACGATCGCCCGACCTGCCGCAGGATCGCGCTGGAGCATCTCGAACTCGTCAAGCTGTCCGACAGCGCCGACCGCTATCCGGCCGAACTCTCGGGCGGCATGAAACAGCGCGTCGCCATTGCGCGTGCGCTTTCCTACCGCCCCAAGATGCTGTTGATGGACGAGCCCTTCGGCGCGCTCGATGCCTTGACCCGGCATCAGATGCAGGAACTGCTGACCCAGATCTGGGAGGAACACAGGTTGACCGTCCTGTTTGTCACCCATGACGTGGAAGAGGCTGTCTATCTGTCGGACCGCATCGTCGTCATGGGGATCGGCCCGGGACGCATCACGCAGACCTTCAACGTCGATATCGAGCGCCCGCGCCGCGAAGAGGTGATGGAAAGCCCTGCATTCATGGATCTGCAACGCGGCGTGCACAAGGCCATTCGCGAGGGTTCAAAACGCCTCGAAATGGCGTAGGTGCCCGCGGTCACTTGCCGGCTCTCGGGGCACCATTCACGTCGCCTTGCCGACGGCCGCATCCAGTTCCAGCTCGCCTTCGGAAATGTCGTCGAAGGAGGCGTAGTTCATGTTGTAGAGGCGGGCGTAGAGGCCTTTTCTGGCCATCAGTTGTTCGTGGTTGCCGCATTCGACGATCTCGCCGTTCTGCAAGACGATGATGCGGTCGGCGCCGCGGATGGTGGCCAGACGGTGGGCGATGACCAGCCCGGTACGGCCTTCCAGCAGCGTGATCAACGCCTTCTGGATCAGCATCTCGGTGTAGGAATCGATGCTGGCCGTGGCTTCGTCGAGCACCAGGATCTTTGCATCCGCCACCAGTGCGCGCGCAAAACTGATCAGCTGGCGCTGGCCGAGCGAGAGGTTGCCGCCGCGCTGTTCGAGTTCGGTGTCGTAGCCATCGGGCAAGTTCTCGATGAAGTCGTGCGCGCCAACCGCCTGTGCGGCGCGCACCACCTTCTCGCGGCTGGCCGATGTCTTGTGGTAGCGGATGTTTTCCAACACCGAGCCGGAGAACAGGAACGGCTCCTGCAGCACCATCGCGACCTGATCGCCAAGCGAATCCTGCGTCAGGTCACGCACGTCGTGGCCGCCGACCAGAACCTCACCCGACCAGACATCGTAGAAGCGGTGCACCAGCGCCATCGAGCTCGACTTACCCGATCCAGGGGCCGACTAGGGCCACGGTCTCGCCCGGATTGACGCGAAAGGAGATGTTCTTCAGCACCGGCTGGTTCGGCCGGTAGCCGAAGGTGACGTTCCTGAACTCGACCGAGCCGTCCATGTCGCGCGACAGCGCTACCGCGCCTTGCCTGTCGCTGACGTCGACCGGCACGTCGAGCACTTCGGAGATGCGCTGGCCTGAAGCCATGGCGCGTTGCATGACGCTGTACTGCATGGTCAGCGAGCGGATCGGGTCGAAGAAGCGCTGGATGTAGAACAGGAACGCCACCATGACGCCGATGTCGAGGCTGTGCGACAGCACCATCGATCCGCCGACGACGATGACGGTGGCCATGGCGATGCCGGTCAGCGTGTCGACGATCGGCACCATCACCTGTGCGTATTTCGCCGAGGTCAAATGGGCATTGAGGTTGGCCAGCACCTTCTCGTCATAAAGGTCGAAATTGACGTGCTGGCGCTCCAGGCTCTGCACCGTGCGCACGCCATGGATGCCTTCGGCCAGCGCGCCGTTGGCGATGGAATTGGTTTCGTGCGCGGCCATGAAGGCGACCTTGGCGCGCGGCAGCCAGAACAGGCGCACGATGAACAGCACCGGCATGGTCGACAGCGTCAGCAGCCCGAGCCGGAAATCCAGCCACAAAAGCACGCTGACGATGCCAAACAACAGCACGATGTCGCCCACCGACATCACCGATGTCTCCAGGAATTCCTGCATCGAATTGACGTCGCCCTGCAGGCGCGACATCAGCCGGCCGACCTCGGTCTTGTCCATGAAGCTCAGCGAGACCCGCTGCAGATGGCTGAACATGGCGCGGCGCAGGTCGGACAGGACATTCTCGGCCACCTTGCCGACGACGCTTTCCTGCACATAGCTGGCGGCATAGTTGATGAGGATGATTGCTGAGAAAGCGCCGATCGCTGCGATCATCACCGACTGGTCGAGCCTGCCTTTAGTCATGCCGTGGTCGATGGCGTAGCGGATGACCAGCGGGATCGCCAGTTGCGTCAGCGTGAACACCAGCACCGCTGCGACCGAGATGAAGATCCGGCTCTGATACGGCTTCACGAAGCTCCAGATGCGCCTGATGATGCGCGGGTCGTAGGCCTTGCCGAAGACCTCTTCCTCGTCGCGGTGCGAGCCGACGACAGCCTTTGTCGGCCGGCCGCTGGTATCTTCCTTGTCGTCGTCGCTCTGTGTCGACATCACGCGGCTCTATCTCTTTAGTTTTCGCGCAATTCCCAAGGGAAAGCGCTACGCGCTTTTCCCGGGAAAACCGGTTTCCACTTTTCCTGAAATTGCTCCCGCCGCGACAGGCCGGTCATCGTCCGGCCGCAGCTGTAAATCGTAGAGCGCGCGATAGCGCCCACTGAGCGCCAGCAATTCCTCATGCGTGCCGCGCTCGACGATCCGGCCGTTCTCGACGAACAGTATCTGGTCGGCATGCATCAGCGAGCTCAGCCTGTGCGAAATGATCAGCGTGACGCGGTCCTTGGCGAAGCGCTTCATCGCCGCCCGGATGCGCTGCTCGGTGCCGGCGTCTATTGCCGCGGTCGAATCGTCGAAGACCAGCACCGATGGCCGCAACATCAGGCTGCGGGCGATGGTCAGGCGCTGCCGCTGGCCGCCGGAAAGCGATGCGCCGCGTTCGCCGACGACCGTGGTGTAGCCCGCCGGGAGCCCGATGATGTAGTTGTGCAGCTGGGCGTACTCGGCCGCCTGCCCAATGCGGGTCTCGCGCGCCCAGGGATTGCCGTAGGCGATGTTGTTCTCGATCGAGGTGGTGAACAGGAACGCATCCTGCTGCACGACGCCGACCGCCTTGCGCAGCGATTTCAGCGTCACCTCACGGATGTCCTGGCCGTCGATGGTGATCGCACCTGACGTGACGTCGTAGAAGCGCGGGATCAGATGCGCGATGGTCGACTTGCCGCTACCCGGAGGGCCGACAATCCCGACGGTTTCGCCGGACCTCGCCTCGAAGGAGATGCCGGACAGCGTCGGGCGATCGCCCGCCCCCTCATAGCGGAAGCCGACATTGTCGAAGCGCAGCACGCCGTCGGTGACGACGAGGTCCCTGGCGCCGGGCGCGTCCTCGATGTCGAGTTCGGCGTCGAGCAGTTCGAACAGCCGCGTGCCGCAGGTCGAGGCGCGCGCGAAGGAGTTGACCATCAGGCCGAGCTGGCGCACCGGCATCTGCAGGATGGTCATGAAGGTGAGGAACTGGGCCAGCGTGCCGACGCTGATCTGGTCTGCGATCACCTTCTGGCCGCCGAACCAGAGCACCAGCCCCATGGCGGCCAGGAACGAGAAGTTCATGGCGCTGGTGTTCGAGACGCGGATGTCGACGCGCTGATTGGCAAGTTCCAGCGCCGACAGCTTGGCGCGGTCGAATTTTTCGAGCTCATGCCGCTGTGCCGCGAAGGCCCGCACGACGCGGATGCCGCCGAGGTTCTCGTCCATCACCCGGCTCAGCACCGACAGGCGCTCCTGCAAAGTCAGCCAGGTGCTGCGCAACTTGAGCTGGGTGACTGAGGACCGCCAGGCAACGAACGGCACAAAACTCAGGCTGAGCAGCCCGAGTACGAGATCGGTGCTGATCAGCAGGTAGGCGCCGACGCCGATCAGTACGCCGAGCAGGACGACGCGCAGGATGCCGGTGGAAAAGAACATGCGCACGCCGTCGAGATCGAGCAGGCCAAGCGTGATCAGATCGCCGGTGTGGACCCTGTCGTGGTAGGCGAAGCTCAGGCGCTGGATCTTCTCGTAGAAGGCCAGGCGCAGTTCGTAGCCGGTGCGGTGGCCGACGGCCTCGCCATAGTAGTTCTGCGCCATAGTGAAGAGACCGCGCAGGATGCTGACGACGAGCAGCGTCAGCGCCGTGTTCCACAGCGCCTGCTCCGCCGCGGTTCCGGCACCCGCGGCCATCACGCCCTGTGCCTGGTCGATGGCACGTCCCAGCAGGCGCGGAATGAAAAGCTGCAGCGTCGCGGCGATGAAGGTCGAGACGATGGTGATGCCGACCTGCCAGGGATGGCGCAGCGTCATGCGCACGATGCGGAGCAAGGTGCTGAGACCCTTGCCCCAGGAGGCTTCCGCTACATGAGCAAACGATTTCCCGCGCTCCGGCGCGCCGCCGATTGCTTGCGTGTTCAAGGGAAATATCCAAACCAATCCGGAGGTTAGCCCGGACTAATAAAGCGACTCATTCAGATGGCGCGATGTTACGCGTGTCCGAGTTGACCGTTCAAGAGCCAATTCTGACATCGCACTGTGCCTGATCCAGACGTGCCGGAAATCTCTTTTGCATTGAAGCCTGACGCGCATCCTTATATCGCATGGCTATGAAGAAAATCGGTTTCCTGTCGTTCGGTCACTGGACGCCCTCGTCGCAATCGCAAGTGCGCTCGGCTTCGGATGCGCTTTTGCAATCCATCGAGCTGGCCGTCGCCGCCGAGCAGCTTGGCGCGGACGGGGCGTATTTCCGCGTGCATCATTTCGCCCGCCAGCTCGCTTCGCCGTTCCCGCTGCTGGCGGCCGTTGGCGCCAGAACCAACCGCATCGAAATCGGCACCGCGGTCATCGATATGCGCTACGAGAATCCGCTCTACATGGCCGAGGATGCGGGTGCCGCCGACATCATCGCCGTCGGCCGCCTGCAACTTGGCATCAGCCGTGGCTCGCCCGAGCAGGTCATCGATGGCTGGCGCCATTTCGGCTACGCGCCGCCGGAAGGCAAAAGCGACGCCGACATGGCGCGGCATCACGCCGAGGTCTTCCTCGAGACGCTGCGCGGCGAGGGCTTCGCCCAGCCCAATCCGCGGCCGATGTTCCCCAACCCGCCCGGCCTGCTGCGCCTCGAGCCGTATTCGGAGGGCCTGCGCGAGCGGATCTGGTGGGGTGCGGCCACCAACGCCACTTCGGAGTGGGCGGCGAAGCTCGGCATGAACCTGCAAAGCTCGACGCTCAAATTCGACGAGAGCGGCAAGCCGTTTCACATCCAGCAGGCCGAGCAGATCCGCATCTACCGCGAGGCCTGGAAGGCTGCCGGCCACACGCGTGAGCCGCGCGTCTCGGTCAGCCGCAGCATCTTCGCGCTGGTCGACGATCGCGACCGCGCCTATTTCGGGCGCGGCAACGAGAGCCGCGACCAGATCGGCTTCATCGAGGAGAACACCAAGGCGATCTTCGGGCGCAGCTACGCGGCCGAGCCGGATGTGCTGATCAAGGAATTGGCGCAGGACGAGGCGATCGCCGAGGCTGACACGCTGCTGCTCACCGTTCCGAACCAGCTCGGCGTCGATTACAATGCGCATGTCATCGAGGCGATCCTGACCCATGTCGCGCCGGCGCTGGGCTGGCGCTGACGTTCGGATCAAGGCGGATAGTTCCAGGGAGGTACACCATGCCGAAGAAAGCCCTGATTGCCTGGGGCGGCTGGGAAGGTCACACACCGGAGCGCAGCGCCAACGTCGTGCGTGCGCTGCTGGAGCGGAACGGGTTCGACGTCACGCTCGGCCAGGGCACGGCGATGTTCGCCGATCCGGCGCTTGCTTCCTTCGATCTCATCGTGCCTGTCATCACGATGTCGACGATCGAAAAGGCCGAGCTGCAGAACCTGACGCTTGCGGTTCGCCAGGGCAGCGGGCTTGGCGGCTTCCACGGCACGATGGGCGACAGTTTCCGCAATGAAACCGATTATCAGTTCATGACCGGCGGCCAGTGGGTCGCGCATCCCGGCGACATCATCGACTACACGGTGGCCGTCACCCGGCCGGACGACCCGATCACAAAGGGCGTCAGTGATTTCGCCTACCGGTCGGAACAGTATTACATGCATGTCGACCCGAGCAACGAGGTGCTGGCCACGACAACCTTCACCGACGCGCATTTCCCGGGGATAGGCGGCGTTGTGATGCCGGTCGTCTGGAAGCGCCGCTATGGCGCTGGGAAGGTTTTCTACAGCGCTCTCGGCCACAATGCCGACGAGTTCGCAGTGCCGGAAATGGCCTTGATTTTAGAGCGGGGTCTCATCTGGGCCGCCCGCTAGGTCGGTGCGAACTGAGGACAGGACCATGACGGCACCGGTGAGAGATTTCCCGCTGCACACGCCCATCGATGGCCGGCACCGCAAGATGCTGATCGATGGCGCCTGGTGCGACGCGCTCAGCGGCCGGACCTTCGAGACGCGCAACCCCGCAACCGGCGCTGTGATCGGCACCGTGCCGCTCTCCGACTCCCGTGACATCGACCTCGCCGTGGCGGCGGCCAGGCGCGCCTTCGATGGACCGTGGAGCCGGTTCAAGCCCTATGAGCGCCAGGTGCTGCTGCTCAAGATCGCCGACCTGATGGAGCGTCATTGGGAGGAGATTGCGCTTTCGGACACGACGGATATGGGCATGCCCATCGTGCGCACGCTGGCCAACAAGAACCGTGTGCTCGGCATGCTGCGCTTCTATGCCGGCATGGCGACGTCGATCCACGGCCACACGATCGGCAATTCGCTGCCGGGCGAGATCATCTCCTACACGCGCAAGGAACCGGTTGGCGTCGTCGGTGCGATCATTCCCTGGAACGCGCCGACCGCCGCCTCGATCTGGAAGATCGGTCCGGCGCTGGCGACCGGCTGCACCATCGTGCTGAAACCTTCCGAGGAAGCGCCGCTGACGCCGCTGCTGATCGGTGCGCTGATGATGGAGGCCGGCGTGCCGCCCGGCGTCGTCAACGTCGTCACCGGCACGGGTGGGGAGGCCGGCGCGCCGCTTGCCGCCCATATGGACGTCGACAAGATCGTCTTCACCGGCTCGACAGCGACCGGCCAGAACATCCTGCGCGCCTCGGCCGGCAACATGAAGCGGGTCTCGCTGGAACTCGGCGGCAAGTCGCCGGTCATCGTCTGCGCTGATGCCGATCTCGAACGCGCCGTGCCGATCGCGGCCATGTCGGTGTTCGCGAATTCCGGCCAGATCTGCATCGCTGGCTCGCGGCTGTTCGTCGAACGGCCGATCCATGACGAATTCGTCGAGCGGGTCTCGGCCTATGCGGCTAAGCTCAGGATCGGCGACGGCGCCGATCCCGAGACCGAGATCGGACCGCTGATTTCGCTCAGGCAGCTCGAACGCGTCACCGGTTTCATCGCGGATGGCACCAGGCAGGGCGCAAGGCTGGTCACTGGCGGCAACCGCATCACCGAAGGCGCGCTTGGCGCCGGCAACTTCATCACGCCGAGCGTCTTTTCCGGCGTCACCGACGACATGCGCATTGCCCGGGAGGAAATCTTCGGCCCGGTCATCTCGGCACTGCCTTTCGACACGCTGGACGAAGTTGTGCGGCGCGGCAACGACACGCTTTATGGGTTGGGTGCCGGCGTGTTCACCCGCGACCTCGGCAAGGCGCATCAACTGGCCAACCGCCTGCGCGCCGGCTCCGTCTGGGTCAACACCTATCACGCCATCGACCCGGCGGTGCCCTTCGGCGGCTACAAGATGAGCGGCTACGGACGTGAGGGCGGTGCGGAGCACCTCGACGAATATCTGAGCACGAAAGGCGTCTGGATCAGGACGGATTGAGAGGGATGGAGAGCCGGAATTTTGCCGGTGGCAATCTATGGCGCGAAGGAACGCGACGTGGATGCTGGGTCCTCCACCTCACAGCTCACCCGATGCCGCCGGTGACCACATAAGCGCCGGCGCTGCGCCCGTCGTCCAGCCGCACCACGGCCGTCACGATCGAGCCATACGGACCGCGCCAGACGCTCTGCAGCCGCTGATGCTCGACGGCCGGGACGAGCGTGCGCCCGCTGAAGCGCGCGCGGCTTCGCTGCACCGCGACGGCTTCTCCGTTGACATGCACCTTGACGCTGGCCGTTTCGGCGGCCTCCCTGGGCAGGTCGAGCGTGATGATGATCTCGTCCTCATCGCCGGAAGACCGCGTTTCGGCGGAAAGCACTATTGCAAGCGGAAGCCCCTTGCCGTCGCCGTCTCGGGCTGGCCGGGCTGAAAAGACCTCATCGGCCAGCTCGGGCGTGCGCGGCGGGCGGGTGCGGCGGTGACTGGACTGTTCGTAGTCGCCGGCCATGCGCAGCAGCCTCTCGTCGTCATAGGCCTTGCCGGCGAGGGTGAGGCCGACCGGCATGCCGATGTCGGCCATGGTGCCCATCGGCACGGTGACGGTCGGGATGCCGAAATGGCGCCAGACCAGATTGCCGTTGGCGACCCAGGTGCCGTTGCGCCAGGCAAGCGTGGCGGAAGCCTCGTTGACATCGGCATCGGCCGGCCCGACATCGGCGGCGGCGGGCAGCACCACGGCGTCGATGCCTTGCGCGTCGAGCCAGTCCTCGAAATCGATCCGCCTCGTCGCCTCCAGCCCTTTCAGGCCTTCTTTGAGCGTCGGAATATCCAGGACGGGGGTGACGCCGGCCCGCGCCCGCTCGACATACTCCCTCAGATCGAAGCCACCGTCATAGCGGTCAGGCAGCGTGCCCGGTGGCTGCGGGAAGATCTTGGGGCCATCGACCGAGGCGAGGTCGGGGAGCGCCGGATCGGCGTTGGCGCGTAAAAAGTCATCCCAGCCCCAGATGCAGAGATCCCAGAGTTCGTGCTCGGCGAAGTCTTCTGGCACCAGCCCGCGCTCGACCATGCTGCGCGCGCCGGGGCGGTCGTTCTCATAATTGGAGACGACGGGAAAATCGACTTCGACCACCTCGGCGCCAAGTCGTGTGAGATCGGCCGCTGCCTGCTCCCACAGCGCAAGCACCGAGGCGCGGGTTTCGATCGGTCTGCCTGCCTCGCTGTCGCGGCCGATATACATTCTGGGCACCCCAAGCCGCATGCCTTTCAACGATCCGGCCAGTGTGAGACCGGTATAGCGCGTCGGCCGCACGTCGGCGCTTTTCGGCAGCTTGACCCAGGGCTGCGCGCGCCAGAAATCGCCTCGCGTCTGCGGATCGTCGGCGACGATCACGTCGAGCAGTTCGAGCATGTCGGGCACGCTGCGCGTGTGCGGCACCACGACATCCATGGTCGGCACCAGCGGCCAGTTGCCGCGCACCGAAATGACGCCGCGTGACGGCGTGTAGGCGACCAGCGCGTTGTTGGTGGCCGGCGCGCGGCCGGACGACCAGGTTTCCTCGCCGAGTCCGAAGGCGCAGAAGCTGGCCGCGGTCGCCGTACCGGAGCCGTTGGACGAGCCCGACGCGAAGGCGGCGGTCAGGTATTCGGTATTGTAGGGGCTTTCGGCGCGGCCATAGACGCCGCGCTGCATGCCGCCATTGGCCATTGGCGGCATGTTGGTGAGGCCGATCAGCACGGCGCCGCCGGCACGCAGCCGGGCGATGGTGAAGGCGTCTTCATTGGCGACGAGATGCTCGAAGGCCGGCGAACCGGCGGCCACCGTCAGTCCCGACACTTTGTAGCTGTCCTTGGCGGTGTAGGGGATGCCGTCGAGCGGCCCGAGCACGGCGCCGTTACGGCGCCGCCGGTCGGAAGCGGCGGCCTCCTCGAACATATCGGGGTTGAGCACCGGAACGGCGTTGAGGGCGATGCCGTGGCGGTCGAAATGCGCGATGCGCCTGAGATAGGCCCCGACCAGTTCGACGCTGGTGACGGTGCCGTCATCGAGCGCGCGGCGCAGTTGATCGATCGTCGCTTCGACGAGATGAAGGCCGGTATCGGTCATCACGGGTCCCACATTTCCACGCGCCATGGATGAGCGAGGCCGTTGGCTTCGGCAAGAGCCTATCGCGGTCTTCTCTGGAACTTTTGTCCGGCTGGCGATTTTGGATGTATGATGCGATTCCGGAATGGCCAGGAGGGTGTTGCCGATGACCACGAAATGCGTTGCGATCCTAGCTCTCGCTCTGGCAATGGGCTCAAGCCTTTGCACTCCGGCGTTCGCTGGCGATCGGCATCACGACCGCCGGGTGCAATCCCAACGCTACGTTCCCGCCGAAGGCGACCTTATCGACATCCTGTTCGGCGGCCCGCGCTACTATGATCAGCAGCTGTTTACGACGGCGGCTGGAGCCTGCTCATACAATCGCGTCGGACCGGACGCGAATGCGTTGAACAAGATTAACGATCATCACTGTGGGAAGTAGGCAGTAGGCTAGCCCCAGCGCCGGCTGCTCTCCTTCATCCGCTCGATGATCTCGGCCATCAGCGCCAGGTCGCGGCGGGAATCGGCGAGGTCGGTCAGCGGCTTCGTGCCTTCGGTGATGTGGCGGTGGAAAATCTCGAGTTCATTCGAGAAGGCATCGCCATAGAGCGGGCCGAAGCTTTTCGTCACAGGGCCGAGCGGGCCGGCATCTGTGACCTCCAGCCGGGTCGGCAGGCTGCGGATATAGGGCGTGTCATAGATGATGCGCACGCGCCTAGTGTTGGAGCGCACCTCGATCATGGCGTCGAACAGGCCGAGATCGTCGACGACGGCATCATACAGACAAGCGAAATGCCCATAGTCGAAAGTGACCGATGTGTTGGCGCCGCCATTGGTGCGGTGGGCGGTGAGCACGCCCGCCGGCTCGCCGATCAGCCCGCGCATCGCCGAAATGTGGTGCGAGGACAGCGCTGTCAGGCCGCGATAGGCGCGCACCAGATCGGCTGGTGCGCCGGCGCCAACCACCTCGCGGATCAGTGCGTCGCGTTCGCTTGCGCCACGCGCCAGCAGGGCAGGGTCAATGTCTCTGGGATAAAGGACGTTCTGGGTCTTCTTGAGGAAATGCCGGCCTTCCGAAATCAGGTCGAAGATGCGGACATGGGTGATGTCGGCGAAGGCCGGCAGCTCGTCCCTGGCCGCTAGATAGGCCGGCGCGTAGCGGCGCATGTAGCCGACGAAAAGCGTCTTGTCGTAGCCCGGCATCAGCGCCAGCAGATCGTCGATCTCGCGCACCGTGAGACAAGCGGGCTTTTCCAGCAGGATGTGCTTGTTGGCAGCAATCGCCGCGCGCACGAAGCGGCTATGGGTGTCATCGGACGACAGCACGAACACCGCGTCGATGTCGGGCGAGTTGATCAGCGCCTCGGCCGTCTCGAAGGCCTTTACCGTCGGATGTTGCGAGGTGCACAGCGCCACCAGGCTCGGCGACACGTCATACACGCCCGCGATCACCCAGCGGTCGCGCTGATCGCTCAGCACCGGCAGATGGATCGACTGCGCGACCTCTCCAAGACCGACAAGCCCGACACGAATTGGTGCCATTCGCAAACTCCCTTTGATTTCAAGTCTCGGGCTGGCCAGGACGGCCAGCTGTTGATTGACCGATCAAGCCGCGCCGGTGACCAGCGCGACGAGCTCGTTGCCCGATGTTTCCGAGGCGCGCACGGTCGCCGCCATCTTTCCCGCCCGCATTACCCAGATCTGGTCGGACAGGCGGCGGACCTGATCGAAATTGTGGCTGACCAGGATGACGCTGACGGACTGTTCGCGCAGGCGCCGGATCAGCGCCTCGACATTGGCCGTCTCCTGCACGCCGAGCGCCGCCGTCGGCTCGTCCATCACCACCAACTTGGCGCCGGAGCCGACGGCGCGGCAGATCGAGATCGCCTGCCGCTGGCCGCCCGACAGGCGCCGCACCCGCTGGTTGATCGACGGCACGTTGATCGACAGCCGCGACAGCATGGAGCGGGCATCGCGCTTCATCGCCTTGCGGTCGAGGAACGCGAAGGGGCCGATGCGGCGCACGATCTCGCGGTTGAGGAACAGGTTCTGCGCCACCGTCAGTTCGTCGATCAGCGCCAGGTTCTGGTGCACGGTCTCGATGCCGGCTTTGCGCGCCTCGTCGGGGTTGGCGAAGGGCCGCGCCCTTCCGTCGAAGAACAAATTGCCAGCGTCGGGCTGATGCACGCCGACCAGGCTGCGGATGAGCGTCGACTTGCCGGCGCCATTGTCGCCGATGACGGCGGTGACCTCGCCGCGGCGGGCCTGGAAGGCGACGTCGGTGAAGGCGCGGATGCCGCCGAAATGCTTGCTCAGCCCTTCGCAGGCTATGATCGCCTCTGTGGCGGGGATGTGATGAGGCGCGCTCATTTCTGATACCGCATGATCAGCGCCGCCAGCACCACGATGGCACCCACGGCAAGCGGTTGATAGAAGGCCGACACGTTGAGCAAGGTCAGGCCGTTGACGAGCGCGGTCAGCATCAGCGCGCCGATGGCGGGTCCCAGAATGCTGGCGCGGCCGCCGAACAGGCTGACGCCGCCTAGCACCACCGCCGCCACCGAATTGAGCAGCAGGCTGGTGTTGATCTGCGGTTCGGCCGAGCCGATGCGGGCGACCAGGAGAATGGCCGCGATGCCGGCGCAGAGACCGGAGATCGTATAGGCGGCGATCTTGACCCGGTCGGTGCGTATGCCGAGCGCGCCGGCACTTTCGGTCTGGCCGCCGGTCGCCAGCAGGTGCACGCCGAAGCGCGTGTGGTAGAGCGCGATATGCGCGACGATGACGGCCGCGATCGCCACCCAGACCGGATAACCGAACGGTCCGAACGAGCCGGAGGCGAGCCTGAGCAGGAAGGTCGAGCCGACCATGGTCGGTTCACCGCCCGACAGGATGAGCCCCAGCCCGGTGATGCCCGACAGCGTGCCGAGCGTCACCACGAAGTCGGGTATCTTGCCGGCCGTGATGATCAGGCCGTTGAGGAAGCCGACGGCGCTGGTGGCGAGCACCGCGAGCACGCAGGCGATGAAGATGCCGTAGCCGGCTGCATTGACGAGGCCGAGGATGATGGCGCCGAGCATGACGGCTGCTGCCAGCGACAGGTCGATGCCCGAGGTGGCGATGACGAAGGTCTGGCCGATCGACAGCACGACCAGGATCGCCGCCGCCAACAGCAGCGCCTGCAGGTTGGCGACGCTGAGAAAGACCGGCTGGGCGATGCCGAAGACGATGACGAGGCCGACCAGGCCGACGACGGATGCCCAGTCGGCCCAGAAGGAGGGATCGAGGAGGAGAGCCGCCAGGGAGGGACGGCTCTCCTCCGCACCCGCCGAATGGGCGGCGGGCGCGTTGTCTGCGGGTGTGCTCACTTCAGCATCTCGCGGAAGGGATCGGGATAGTCGCCGCCGGGACGCGGAAAGTTCTTCAGCGA
Organism: Mesorhizobium sp. Root102; assembly: GCF_001425625.1. Classification (GTDB taxonomy): domain Bacteria; phylum Pseudomonadota; class Alphaproteobacteria; order Rhizobiales; family Rhizobiaceae; genus Mesorhizobium. The sequence continues at coordinate 68,500 of NZ_LMCP01000034.1, forward strand.
GGCCTCGGCATTGTCCTTGTTGATCAACAGCACCGGTGCGGGCACGTTGGCGGGCAGTTCCTTGCCCTTGGCCGCGACCGCACAGGCTTCAACGCCCATGGCGCCAACGACATATGGGTATTGCGCGACGGTGGCCGAGAGTTCGCCTGCGGCGATCGATTTCAGCGCGTCGACGATGCCGTCGAGGCCGATCACCTTGACGTCCTTGCCAGAGGTCTGCACGGCGCGCTCGACGCCGAGCGCCATGATGTCGTTGGCGGCGAAGAAGCCGGCGAGATCCGGATGGGCGGCGAGGATATCGGTGGCGGCGGTCAACGCCTTTTCGCGATCCCAGTCGGCGCTGACCATCACCACGACTTCGAGCTTGCCTTCGACGGCCTGCTTGAAGCCCTTGATGCGGGCGTTGGAACCGACATCGCCGACGATGCCGGCGATCAGCGCGACCTTGGAGCCCTTCGGCACCAGCTTCAGCATCTCTTCACCAGCCAGCGCGCCGGCGGCGACATTGTCGGTGCCGATATAGGTCGAGACGGCAAAGCCGGCGGCCTTGGCCTGTTCGGGGTCGATGGTCGAGTCGATGTTGACGATCGGCCTCTTCTTCTGGGCGACCGGTACCAGCGCTTGGACGAGGTTGGAGACGCTGATCGGGTTGACCAGATAGCAATCGAAATCCTGCATGGCCATGGCGGTCAGGCGATCGGCCTGGCCTGTGGCATCACCCATATTGGCGGCGGCCTGGACGCTGACATTGACGCCGTTGGCCTTGGCCTGCTCCTCGATGCCCTTCTGCATGGTCTGGAAGAACGGGTTGTCGAGACCTTTGACGATGGCCGCGACTTTCGCCGCATCCGCGGCTTGGGCGGGCGCTGAGACGACGGTTGCAAGCATGCCTGCGCCAAGCAGGCTGGTGCCGAGTTTCAGGCAATTGTACACGCGCATGGTTTTTCCTCCTCCTGATTGTTTTATGTGCTGCATCAATGTCGCTGTCCGGCGACTGCAATGTCCGACGGTGCGCAAGCGACCCCGGCGCCTGGCGCGACGATCCGCCAGCAGGCTGGTGCCCGCCCTGTGGTGTGCGGGTCGCAGCCCCGGTTCGGGCGCTTTTTGATGTCAGGCATTGCTCCTCCCAGAGCGCCGGCCGATGCCATGCCAGCGTTTGCGCATGTTTTATAAAAAATTGACACGCGTCAAGATTTAAAATGGTGCGCAGCGATTTTGACCGTGCGGTCCCTTACAGCATGACTGGCCAGCCGATATGTGCTACAACCAAGACGCGAAAAATGCCGTTCGGAGGGAACCTCTTGGGGCATCCGCGTTGGTCGCTGCTTTTTGTGCAAAAGGGAGGTTTTGGGATGGAGCGTTTCACGGAATTGCCGGCAGCGGTCGAAGGCGGTGCGTGCATCGGGCTTTTCCGCCACGAAGTGCCGCTGGCACTGCTTGCAGCGATTGAAACGGTTCAGCCCGTCAATTTTTCGCTGCTGCCATCCTTGGCGGCGTTGAACGGCTGGCGGGTCAATGAAGGCGACCGGTCGCTTTCAGATGACCTGCTGGCATGAGCAAAGCCCGCCGCCATCGCATCAAAAAATCATACCTTAAGAGAAATCACGCCCTGTCGTCGAAAGCGGCGATCAGGCATGGGGGGGCAAGGGGAGGTTGTAGAGCGTTGGAGATGAACAATGTCTGATCAGGACGACCTGATCCGTTCGGCCATCGGACGGCTGCTCGCCGAGAAGACAGGTACCGCCGTCATCTCGATGAAGGAGAGCATTACGGAGCTTCTGGCGCTGACTGGTGCCGCGCTGGATGAAAGCCTGCAGGACCTTCTGCTCGAGATGGCCGAAGTCCGCGGCATGACGGTCGCTCTTGATATTTAGGACCGCCATCGATATGGCAGGCAGAGCCGATACGATCCGCCGAGTAGAACGCGTCGCTCGCTTCAGAAGGCCTCATAGACCTCGCCGTTTCTAGGCCGAAGATCACGATCGTCGCGGGTCAATTCGTCCTGGTGGGATCGATCGTCATCAGGCGTGCTCTGGCCTCGATGAGGCGCCTTTGCGCGGCCCTTATCCGCCCGCACAATGCTAGATTGAGGGCGACGCCACCTTCCTCATCCAGCAAGTCATTCGCGCGCTTGAGAGAGTTCTCAGCTCGTCTTACGCGCAGTCTGGCGTTGGCCGTTTCGATGCTATGAATTTCAATCATTTGTCCAGAGTCCTTTTGGAGTTCCGGTCCCTTCACTGAGTAAACCGCCGCTGATCGGATTGGTTCCGGCGATGGCGGGCACCGCCGTGGCAGGCGGCGCGATCCAGTCGTGCCTGCAACGGTGTCGCGCGGCTATGGTGACGATGCTGCCAGGCTTTGACCGGATGACCTCCGGCTCGCGGCCTACCCAATGGTGGCGATCCGCCAGCTATTTCGTTGTGGTGTTGAATTCACGGTTTGCCGCATAATCGATGGTGAAGGTACCCGCGGGAGGGCGAACGCCCTGCTTCACATTGAAGATCGTGACCGTCGTAGTGAGGCCCCTTTCGTCGGTAAGGCTCCATTTGCGTAAATCGAGCGATTTCCTGTCAAACACCATGGTGATGCTCGAATTGCCGAAGGCCGACTTGTCAGCCAGCTTAATGATAATTTGAGCGCCATCGTCTCTGATGCTTTTGAGGCGACGGCCAGAGAAGTCGACCTTGTTGTCGAGCAGCAGCTTGAGCGGCGTCTTCGAGAGAGCATAAAGCCGCGATGTCTTCAGCTTCTTGTTATAAACCACCAAGGATTTGCCATCTGCAATGACGCTGACCCCTGATTGGCCAGCATAGTTGAAGCGAATCTTGCCCGGGCGTTGGAGAAAAAACCTGCCACCGGTCTTTTCCGCTTTTGGGCCCGACTGGACGAAGTCCCCGGACATGGACTTTACCGATGAGAAGTGATCGGCAATCGTCTTCGCTTCCACAGGAGCGGCCGAGATCGCGGTCGTAAGTCCAACATTTATCGCGGCAGCGCTGGCGACGGCAAACCAGAGAGCCAGCAGTTTCTTGATGTCATATGCCATTCACTTATCCTACCCCGAGCAGGCGCGTGATCGAAAGAGATCACGCGCCTTTGAGATCAGTAGCCGTCCGGACAGCGTGCAACGTAAACTCGGCCATGCCGATCGCGATATCTGCACTGGCCGGCTTCGCTGGCGTGCCCGATGACCGCCCCGGCGATCGCTCCGACCGCACCGCCAACAACCGCCCCTTGCACCGGATCGCCGGCCACCGCGGCGCCTATGGCTGCGCCACCCAAGCCGCCGACGGCAGCGCCTTGCTCGGTGCGGGAGCATGCCGCGAGCGGAATGAGTAGGCTCAAAATGAGCAGCGTCTTCTTCATTGGTTCTCTCCTGAGGCCATTATTAGCCGAAGCTTAAATGCGCCACGGAGTTTTTCGATCCATCGACCCTTGCCTGTCGAGCGTCAGCCGCGCCGGGCCGCGTCGATCGCCGCGACGTCGATCTTCCTCATCTCCATCATCGCATCAAACGCGCGCTTGGCTTCGTCGCCGCCTGCCGCCATCGCCTCGGTCAGCGTGCGTGGCGTGATTTGCCAGGACACGCCCCATTTGTCCTTGCACCAGCCGCACGCGCTTTCCTGGCCGCCATTGCCGACAATGGCATTCCAGTAGCGGTCGGTTTCCGGTTGATCGTCAGTGGCGATCTGGAACGAGAAGGCTTCGCTTTGCTTGAACGCGGAGCCGCCGTTCAATCCGATGCAGGGAATGCCTGCAACCGTGAATTCGACCGTCAACACGTCGCCCTTCTTGCCGGACGGAAAATCGCTTGGCGCACGGTGAACGGCGCCCATCTCGGTGTCGGGAAAGGTCTCCGCGTAGAAGCGAGCCGCAGCCTCGGCGTCCTTGTCGAACCAGAGGCAAATCGTGTTCTTTCGCGTCTTTGGCATTGCGTGTTCCTTTCTATCTGAAGCCTGATTTCCGTCCTTGTGTCCCACCCAAGCTCTTCCAGAATAGGTCGCCAACCGCTTTTCTCCACCCTAGCGCAAGCAAGCCGACAAGCGCGGCTGACCGCTTCGCGTCAGAGCGCTCGGCGGAATGCTGTTTTCTGCGCCAGAGGTGATCTGGCAGACGTCAGCCCAGAAGATTACGCGCCGTGCGCATGAAGATCTTTGAGCCGATCGGGATCAGGTCGTCGGGAAAGTCGTAGTCCGGATTGTGCAACGCAGGATGCCGCTCGCCTGCACCGAGGAAGAACATCGCCGACGAAGCGCTGTGGCCGAACAGGCCGAAGTCCTCCGAGGCGCGCATCGGCAGGGCTTCTTCGCCGTGCACGACGCCCTCTTCGTGGAGCGCCCTTTGCAGATGCTCCACCGCATCCGATGCGTTGACGCTGGCGACGAAGATCTCGTGATAGTCCCAACGGGTGGAAAGACCATGCTGGCCGGCGATCTTGGTGACCAGCGCTTCAGCAGCAGTGCAGAGGTTTGCCATGCGCTCGTCGCGGCGGGTGCGCAGCGTCGCCCAAACCTCGGCGTGAGCCGGTGCGATGCCGAACACGGCTTCGCCCATCGCGGCATGGGTGACGGTCACCATGGAGAAGTCGTCGTCGGCGAACGTTCCGCTGCCGAGTGCCGGCAGGGCCGGCATCAGCTCACTGATCGCCAGCATCGGCGAGGTGCCGGTCTCGGGCATGGACGAATGCGCTGTCTTGCCCTCCAGCACGATGCGCATGCCGCGTGAAGCGCAGTTGACCACGCCGGCTTTGAGCCGCACTTCGCCCAATGGCACGCCGGGCAGATTGTGCAATGAGAAAGCGAAATCCGGCGCGATCTCGCCGAAGCGGGGATCGGCGACGACGCCGGCCGCGCCATTGCCGGTTTCTTCCGCCGGCTGGAACATCAGCACGACACGGCCGCTCGCGGGCCTCTCTCGCCCCAGCTGACGGCCGAGGGATGCCAGAATCGCGGTGTGTCCGTCATGTCCGCACATATGCGACTTGCCCGGTACGCGTGAGGAATGCGGCACGCCCGAAAGCTCTTCGATCGGCAAGGCATCGAGCTCCGAGCGGAACAGCACGGTCGGCCCCGCTCTACCGCTGTCGTATATTGCCGCGACGCCGTGCCCGCCCAATCCGGTCAGCACCTTGTCCGGTCCCGTATCGGCGAGGAAATCGACGACCGCTTTTGCCGTCTTCTCCTCTTCATTCGAGATTTCCGGGTTCTGATGCAGCCGGCGCCGCCACGCGGTCAACTCGACAATGTCTCGATTGGTCAGGGTCATCCCTTTGGCCTCCGCTGCATTCTTCATGACACGCGCCGGGCGTGTCCAAACGCGATGAGGAATTGCTAGCGATAAATGGCAGCCCCCGCCACAGTCCAAGTTTCAGGCGTCAGGGGGCCAGAAACGTGGCAACCTCCTACTGCCCAACGGCTGGGAAGGGGGCTCGGGATGCGCGCCGACCTGCGCTGAAGGGACAAGAATGAGCAGCGAGCCTGCCTTGGCGTCGACGCCAAATCGACGGCCGGTCCTCCCAGCCCCCGTGTCACCGCTCTAGCTATTGATTGATTTCGGGCTCGACGAGCCTTGCCAGGTTTCTGAGTGACTCCTGCCAGCCGAGATAGCAGGCCTCGACCGGAATGACGTCCGGAATGCCGGCCTGGGTGATGTCAATTTCGGTGCCGACCGACACCTTTCTCAAGATCACGGTGACCCGGATCTCGCCGGGCAGATTGGGATCGTCGAACCTGTCGGTGTAGAGCAGGCGTTCGGCCGGAACGAGTTCGAGATACTCGCCGCCGAAGGAATGACCGTCGCCGGTGGTGAAATTGCGGAAGGACATCTTGAACGTGCCGCCGACCTTTGCCTCGAGGTGATGGACCGTGCAGGTGAAGCCGTTCGGCGGAAGCCACTTGGCCAGTGCGTCCGCTTCAACGAAAGCGCGATAGACCTTCTCCGGGCTGGTCGTCAGAACGCGATGTAAACGTACGGTGCCGGGCATTTCGTGGATCCTTTCATGATTGCGGTTCGGTACCTCAAGGACGAACGACGCGTGGTCAATCCTACATAGGCTCCTGGATTTTCTTAAAGCGCGTGGCCGCAGCCTGACGGGCTGGCGGCCGAATTGAAGCGGGAACGTACAGTTCATTGGGAAGTCCGAGGGCCCATGCCTTCGCACGGCCCGAGCGCAGAAGTTGCGCAACTTATATGGACGAACTGCCTCGCGCTATTCCGGCGGATAGGTGCCGGCGTTCATTCGTTGAAGCAAGACCCGACTCTATCACCCTGCTCATCAACGATCTTTTACCGCAGGCGTTCGCCATGCGAGCAGCCCGTGAATGGTCGCGGCGACCGTCACCGGGGCATAGGGCTTGGGCAGGAAGACGCCGCCGCTCGGCATCGCATCCTGCGCCGGCTGGCGCTTGCCGGAGGTGATGATGATCTTGATCGGCGGCCAGCGGTCGCGCACGGCGGCCGACAGGCGCAGGCCGTCCATTGAACCCGGCATGTCGATGTCGGTGAACAGGATGGCGATGTCCTGGCGTGCCTCCAAAAATCGGATCGCCTGGTCGGCGTTGGTGGCTTCCAGCACGTCGAACCCGGCCTCGCGCAATTCATCGGCGATGGCAAACAGCAGGAATGCTTCGTCTTCGACGACGAGAACGGTGGCGGGGGGGTGCATCGTCATGACATGCTCTATCTGGGTCGGTAGGGCGCGGTCGGCAACTGGGGTGCCGGTGCGTTCAACACACATTCGACTCCGGCGGGATGGTAATCGATCTGCACGGAGCCGCCGAAGTCGGTGCCAAAGACGCGCTCGATCAGGAAACGGCCGAAGCCGCGCCGGCTGGGCGGCGTCACCGGCGGACCGCCGCTTTCGCGCCAGCGCCATATCAGCCGCGTTTCGCCTGAAGTGTCGGCTGCGGGCTGCAGCGACCATTCGATCGACACCTTGCCGTCCGACGTCGACAGCGCGCCATACTTCAGCGCGTTGGTGGCGAGCTCGTTGACGGCGAGAGCGAGCGTCAGCGCCATCTTCGGATTGATCGGCAGCGCCGGTCCCGAAACCGAGATCTGGCTGGCCGGGAAGGCGGCAATGGTGTTGTCTACCACCTCGTGGATGGAGGCACTGGTCCAACGCGTCTTGTTCAGAATGTCATGAGCGTTGGCCAATGCCCGCAGCCTTTCGTTGAAGGTGGCGCTGGCGGTAGCGATGTCGGTGTTGCGCAATGTCTGCGAAGCAATGGCCGCGACCATGGCCAGGATATTCTTGATGCGGTGCTCCAGTTCGTGAGTCAGAAGCTCCTGTCTCGCCTGCGCTTCGCGCCGGTCGGTAACGTCCTGCATGACGCCGAACATCTTGACCGGCTTGCCGGTCTCGTCGTGGACAAAGTCGATATGGCGCGACAGCCAGCGCAATTCGCCATTGTCGGGCCGCCGAATGCGGTATTCGACGGCAGGCGCCGCAGTGCCCTGCCTGCGCGTCTCCGGGTTGGAACGGACGCCCTTGTCTTCGGGAATGACGATGTTTTCCAGGACGCTGATAGGCACGCTCTCGCGCGCGGAGAGACCCCAGAGATCCCAGAAGCCCTCGGAGCCGACCACGGTCCCGCTGGCGATGTCGAGCTCCAGCGCCGCGATGCCTGCCGCATTTTGCGACAGCTGCAAGCGTCGCTCGCTCTGCAGCAAAGCCTGCGTCGCCCGCTTCTGGTCGTCGATATCGGTGTTGGTGCCGATCCAGCGCACGACGGTACCGTCGGTGTCGCGGATCGGAACGGCGCGCGCTATGAACCAGCGATAGGCGCCGTCATGCCGCCGCAGCCGAAACTCGGTCTCGTAGAACACGCTGGCCGCCAGCGCCTGCTGCCATTTCTCCGCGGCTGGGCCGACATCATCGGGATGCACGATGGAAGCCCAGGCCTCGCCGTCGAGTTCGCCCGGCATGGCGCCCGAATAGTCGTAAACGCGCGGGTTGAACCAGTCGAGCAGGCCGTCGGGGGAGGCGGTCCAGACATGATTGGGCATCGCCTCGGCGAAGGTGCGGAACTGCATCTCGCTCTGGCGCAGCGCTTGTTCCGCAAACAGCCGGTCGGTGACGTCGACGCCTTGCACGAAGATGCCAAAGACCTCGCCCGATGGGTTGCGCACCGGCTGATAGACGAGATCGATGAAACGCTCTTCCGTCGCAGCCCCAGGTGTGCGCTGCAATTTGGTCTTCAGCGCGTAGCCGATGAAGGCTTCGCCGGAGGTGAAAACCTGGTCGAGCAGCTCGAAAAATCCTTGCCCCTCGACCTCGGGCAGGGCCTGGCGGATCGGCATGCCTATGATGTCGCGATGGCCGACAAGTTGCATGTAGGCGGCGTTTGTCAGGTCGACGACATGCTGTGGGCCGGACAGCATGGCCATGAAACCGGGTGCCTGTTCGAACATCTGGCGTTGGCGGTCGCGTTCGCTCGACTGCCAGCGCTCGGCCGCGACCTTCGCGGTCGTTTCGATTACGATGGCGATGACGCCTGCCGGTTCACCGCTTTCGTCGAGCACCGGTGAATAATCAAGATCGAGCCATACCTGCTCGGGTTTTCCCGTACGATTGAGCGTCAACATCTGATCGCGATAGGCAAGCGTGCCGCCGGCCAGGCAGACCTTCATGATGTTGTCGTTGAAGTCGGCCACTTCGGGCCAACCTTCGCGCACCTTGGAGCCGAGAAGCCGGGGGTGACGGCCGCCGGCAAATTCCGAATAGGCGTCATTGTAGATCATGACGCCGTCCTCGCCCCACAGCATGACGATCGGCACGTTCGAGCGCAGGATGAGCGACACCGCCGTCTTCAGGCTTTGCGGCCAATCCTCTATCGGCCCGATCGAGGTAGATGCCCAGTCGAAGGCTGCGATCAGGCAGCCGAGCTGGCCGCCGCCGGCGAGGAAGGCGTGCCTACGATCGGCTACGAATGTGCTGGAGTCTGGCATGGCGTCTCATGGATCGGTCGGCGTTGTTTCGAAGTGGGATTAGCTAACGTGTCAGATTCTCCGGACGACCAGTCGCATGGCCCCTTCAGCCACAGGCGAGCTGAGCTGTTGCCGGCGTTTGACGAGATCTCGAACAGCATTGATACCCCCGAACGCCACAACACGGAACGAGCCATTCGGTTCCCGCCGAGCGCCGATTTTCCTTTGGCTGCCGGGCATTAGGTCGGGGACAGGCAGGCAATAGCCGGCTATTCGATCTAATTTCTTTGCAAGCCGTTAATGCGGCCATGCTGTTAATCAGTATTCGCTAATGAAGACGATCGACTGCGGGGTACGCCATGACCAAGAATCTCGGCAACGCACGCTACATGCCGCCAAAGGACGTCAAAGCCTCTCTGTTCAGCAAGGCCGCACCAACTCTGTTCCCGCTTGTCGCGGCGGCGCTGGGCTACCTGATAGGCAAGCAGTTCTTCGGCATCTAAGGCCTGCAAACCTTCCATCAATGTCGCTTGCCGCCTATGCCTTGGCTGCCGGCAAAATCTTTGCGGGCAAATCTTGGGACGGCGCCGGGACGGTGGGAGGCGGTTCCCAACCGAAGACGCTGCGGCCGCCGAGCTGGTGCGACTGGTCGAACTCGCCGGCGACGATCTCCTTCAAGCTCGGCCCGGTGACGTAGCGCTCCAGCCGTCGCGCCTGGCCGTCCAGCCGTTGCAAGGCGCCAAGCTCCTCCTCATTGCCGAGCTTTGCCTTGCGGACCGCCGATTTCATCACCGCGATGGTCTCGTCATAGACTTTCAGCGGCACCGGAAAGGGATGCCGGTCCTTGCCGCCATGCGCCAGCGAGAACCGCGCCGGATCGGAGAAGCGGCACGGCGCGCCATGCACGACCTCGGCCACCATCGCCAGCGCCCGCACGGTGCGGGCGCCGACGCCCGGCACAAGCAGCAGTTCGGGAAAATCCGCCGGGCCGCTTTCGATGGCCGCGCAAATGTTGCCGTGCAGGCGGCGCATGACGATATCGCTTTCGCGCACATCATGGTGGGCGGGCATGATCAGATTGGGCAGCATCGGCTGTGCGGATTGCTGCCTTGCCGAAGGTTCTATGGCCGCGAATTCGCGTACGATCCTGTCGGGACCGAGCTTGCGCAACAGGTCCAATTGGCCACTGCGCGAGGCCTCGGCGCGGTGGTCGGTGAGGTTGACGATCTCGCCCTGCCGCTCGCCCTCGATTGCCGCATGCGGCTCGTCGATGAAACTTTTCAGGCCTTCCGAGAGCCAGTGGTAGCGGCGCGCCAGCTTGCTGTCGCCGTTCATGCCTTGCTGGACGACCACCCAATGGCTGTCATCGGTGACGATGAAGCCGTGCAGATAGAGATCGAAGCCGTCCTGCACGGCGGCGCTGTCGACCTTGGCGACCAGCCGGCTGGCCGTGGCCAGAGCCTTGCCGTCGAAACCGACACGCTCGCCGATCGCCTCGAGTTCATGGGGCGTCTTGCGCGAATGGGTGCCGCGCCCGCCGCAGACATGGATGCCGAGTTCGCCCGACAGCGGTGTCAGCCCGCGCTTCAGCGCGCCGATGACGCTGGTGGTGATGCCGGAGGAATGCCAGTCCATGCCCATCACGGCACCGAAGGACTGGAACCAGAACGGATGCGCCAGCCGGCGCAGCAACTCCTCGCGGCCATAATGATGGATGATGGCTTCGCACAGCACCGCGCCGAGGCGCGTCATGCGATCGCCCAGCCATTTCGGAACCCGCCCGCCATGCAGCGGCAGGTCGGCGCTGCCGCTTCGCTGCGTCACTACTAATACCTCCGGCCGGCGAGTCGGTCACCGGCAGCCTCGGATAGAAATGGCATCGGGGCGGCGATTTGCAAGCGAATGCGCGAGCGCCCGTTCAGAACCTGAATCAGGTCGGGGCTTTATTCTCACTGTTTGACGATGATTTTCTTCAGTCGGCTCTATCTAAAGATGGACCTCGCCCTAAACATGGACGTCGCCGAAGGAGAGTTCCCCGTCGTCGCCAGGCGTCAGGAACGCAGCCGCCAGGAGGCCGGCGTAGAGGAGCGCAACCACGGCAACAATGACTGAGCCCGGAATAGGACCGAGCGCAGCGGCGCTGACGGCCTCGCGCAGTGTGCCGACGAAGCCGGACGGCACACCTTGATCGATCAGGCTCGGCGTCGACAGTTTGAGGATCCAGGCGAGGAGCAGGATCAGCATCATATGCATGTAGTTGCGGCGCAAACGCCGCGCCAATGCCACCCTTTGCGAGACCAGGAACTTCGGCGCGCGCAGGCTTTCGCCGACGATCAGCAGCCAGTCAGAAGCGAAGTCCGGCTGCGGCGAGAAGATCTGAGCGAAATAGTGGCGCTCGAGCTGGCGCACGCGGGCGCGATAGACATCGAAGAATCGGTAGCGACGCGCCTCGATCCACAACAGAAGGAGCACCAGCAGCATGGCGAAAAGCAGCACGCCGTGATGGGCACTGGCCGTTGACAGCGACACAGACAGCATGGCGGCGACAACGGTGATCGCCCAATTGCTCGTACGGTCGAGGCGGTCGCGCCAACCGGCCATGCGGGCAATCTCGGCGCGGTGGAAATGCGACATCACGGTGACCAGTTCGCCTGACGAAAGCGGCCTGCCGATAGGCGTTGCCGGAGCATCGTTCATGGCTCCCTCCAACGAGATAAAACGCATCAGATTTGATCTCGTTCCGCAGCGTCCAGAATGGCCAAGGGAATCTCGACACGCTGGCAGGGCTCGCAGGCCTGGTCCGGTCGGTCACTCCGGTCCGCCGATCCAGTCGACCAGCAAGGCGGCGAGGCCGAAGCCGGCGCCGATCGCGCAGACCTCGGACCAGCCGCCCCAGGCCCAGGCGATGCCGGCGAGCATCGAGCCGATGGCGCCGCCGATAAAGAAGATGCCGACGAAGAGGCCGTTGAGGCGGCCGCGCGCCTTCGGCTGCAGCAGGTTGATGGCGCGGCGGCCGAGCGTCTGGTCGCCGGTGACGCCGATGTCAAGCAGCACGGCGCTGAGGCCCATCAGCGCCATCGGTCCCCATGAGGCCCCCGCCTGGACGAACCCGGTCCAGGCGGSGAGCCCCATCGCGCAGATCAGCACGAGATGGGAGACGATGGTTGCGGACCGCGTCCAGCCGCGGTCGCCGGCGCGGCCGAACAGCGGTGTGACTACCGCACCGCCTGCGCCGACCAATGCGAACAGCGCGATGCCGCGCTGGCCGAGGTCGAAAGGCGGCTGCGCGAGGCGCAGCGCCACCGCTGTCCAGAACAGGCTGAAGGCCGCCATCACCAGCGCCGCCGTCAGCGCGCGGCGCCGCAGCACCGGCTCGTCGCGCAGCAGGTCGAACAGCGAAGCGATCAGCGCGCCATAGGACGATCGCGCTGCCGGGCGTCGCCGGGGCAAGGTGAAGGCAAGCACCCAAGCCAGTATGACCAGGGCCGCGGCGCTGAGTCCGTAAAAGGCTCGCCAGCCCCAGGCATCGGCAATCAGGCTGGCCAGCGGGCGCGCCAAAAGGATGCCGACCATCAGCCCGCTCATCACGTCGCCGATGACGCGGCCGGCCTCGCCGGGCGGCGCCATCGAGGCGGCTATCGGCACCAGGATCTGGATGGCAGAGCAGGCGGCACCGAGGATGAACAGGACGATCAGCAGCGAGCCGGCAGTGGGCGCCATTGTGGCGACGCCAGCCGCCAATGCCGCCGCGGCAAGCATGCGCAGGATCAGGGTGCGGTTTTCGGCGAGATCGGCGAGCGGCACCAGGAAGAACAGGCCGGCGGCATAACCGAGCAAGGTGGCCATGGCGACGAAGCCGACGCTCGCGGCACTGGCGCCGAGCGATGGCCCGATCAGGCCGACCAGTGTCTGCGGGGCGAACAGGTTGGTGACGATGATGCCGACCGCCGTGGCAAACAGCAGCGTCTGCGGGCCTGTGATGGTCTCGGCCGGCCCGGCCATCCGGCCGTCATTGGTATCGAGCATTGGGGTATCGAGCATTGAGTCCTCAAGGATTTGCATATCGTTCGAGGACTTTATGCCAAAGCATTATCATGCTACAATTCAATCAATTCGATAATGATTATGCGAGATGCGCATGAATATTCACGACCTCGAGGCCTTCATTGCCGTGGTGGAAACCGGTTCGATCGTCGGTGCCTCGGCAAGGCTCAACCTAACCCAGCCAGGCGTGACGCGGCGCATCCAGAACCTCGAGGACGGGTTGGCGACAGCGCTGCTCGACCGCCAGTCGAAACCGCTGAAGCCGACCGCTTCCGGCCGCGAGGCCTATGAACATGGCCGCCGCGTGCTGCGCTCGCTCGAAGATCTGAGGGCCGGCGTGTCGCCGCAAGGCGAGGTCAAGGGCGAGTTCCGCCTGGGCATCATGCCCTATCTCTCCGACGCCGCGCTGGCGCTGCCGCTCGACAGTCTACGTGCTGCCTTTCCGCGACTGACGCTGCGCATCTCTTCCGGCTGGTCGCCGAGGCTGGTGGAGCAGGTGGCGCGCAGCGAACTCGACGCGGTGGCGGTATGTCTCGCCGAGGGTTTGGCACCGCCCGACGAACTGGTCTGCGACGATCTCGGCGTGCAGTCGGTGCTGCTGGTGGCGTCACCCGGCCTCGGTGTGCCGAAGCCCGCCGATCTAGCCTCGTTGTCGCGCTTTCCCTGGGTGATGAACGAAAATGGCTGTGGTTTTCGCGCTTTCATCCGCCAGAGTTTCGACGCCCTAAGGCTGCCGTTCCAGGTCGGGGTGGAGGCGCTTAGCGTCGATCTCAGAATGTCGCTGGTGGCGCGCGGCCACGGCATCGGCATCGTCACGCCAGGCGCCTTCGCCGACAGCCGCTGGCACGATAGGGTGGAAGTCATTGATTGCCCGGATTTCAAGCCGCAAGTGCGCGCATGGCTGCTGCACCGCCCGCCGGCCGGCCGGCTGAGCCGCCCGATCATGCTGTTTCGCGACGCGCTGATCGAAGGGCTCGAGGTGCCAATGCCGCTGGTGTCGTAGCGTGGTGGCAGGACAGTCGATACTTACGAATCCTTTCAGGCGGTTGGCCGAAACTGTTCGAGCTTTGGGTCCGCGCGACCCGTCGGCCCTTGAGAATCTCCTTGCCTTGGGCAAGATGGCGACGATGCCCGAGGCGCCAGAATGAACAAGACGATTTCTGCCATATCGCCGCGCAAGGCGCCGATGGCTCTGACCGAGGACCTCGTCGCCCGCACCATGCGCGCGGTCGAGGATGCCGGGCCGACGCCGGGCATGGTCTACATGACCGATGCGGACTATGCGCGCATCCGCGACGAGGTGCTGGCCACGGCCCCGCCCGGGCCGCTGAAACTGTTTGCCTATGGCTCGCTGCTGTGGAAACCGGCCGGCGAGGTGAGGGGCGGCGAACGGGCGGCGGCGACAGGCTGGCACCGCTCGTTCTGCTTCACAGTGCAGCGTTTTCGCGGCACCGTCGAGCAGCCCGGCCTGATGATGGCGCTCGATCGTGGAGGCCAGTGCCAGGGCATGGTGTTCGAGATCGCCGAGCCGATTGCCGCCAACCTCGAAGCGCTGCTGCGCCGCGAGATGACTATCCTGCCGGCCGTCAACGTGCCGCGCTGGCTGCAGGTCAGGACCGAAGGCGACCTCTGCCGCGCGCTCGGCTTCGTCGTCGATCCCGCCAATCCGCGCTATGCCGGCAAGCTCGACAAGCGGGCGATCGCGGCGACGCTGGCCACAGCCGTCGGCCATTGGGGATCGGGCGCGGAATATCTGTTCGAGACGATCCGCCATCTCGACGCTTGCGGCATCCGCGACCGCAATCTGTGGAAGTTGCAAGCGTTGGTGGCCGAGGAGATCGGACGCTCGTCGTTCATCCGTCCCTGAGCCATACCAGCATTTCGCCGGGCTCGCGGTTGTCCCAGGCGAAATAGGGAATGGCGGTCAGGCGCGTCTGCGCGGTGGCCGGCGGCTCGGACCGGTAGAGCCCGCTTTGCCAGCCGTCGGCGGCATCGGCACGTGCCGTAGCCGACAGCGTCACCACACCGCCGAGAAGCTCTGGCCGGTGCTGGGCTTGGACGCTGGCCGTCCTCGGCAGGGACACGCGATGCAGATGGCTGTCATTGTCGGTCGCCTCGACGCAGTAGATCAGCGGGCCGCGCGACAGCGCGACGCGGCCGGCATCCTGGCGAACCTGCGGGTTGGCGTAGAGCCGCTCGATCGGCATTTCGAGATCGAGCCGCACCTGGTCGCCCTTATTCCACCTGCGCCGGATCGCGGCGTAGCCGTCGCTGGTGACATCAGCCAGCCTGACTGCCTCGCCATTGATCTTGAGCACAGCGCCGGTGCTCCAGGCGGGGATGCGCAAGTGCAGCGTGAATTCCACCGGCGCCCGCGGTTCAACCGTGATCTCGACGGCACCGTCCCAGGGATAGCGGCTTGCCTGCGTCAAGCTCACCGGTGTGCGTGATATGTCGAAGCGGGCGGTCGAGTCACCGTAGAGATGAACGGCCAGCGCATCGTCGGCCAGGCTGTAGAAATAGCTGCCGATCGAGGCGACCATGCGCCCGATATTGGGCGGGCAGCAGGGGCAGCGGTGCCATTTCCAGCGGTTGTGGGCGCCCCGGCTTTCCAGCGGGTTCTCATAGAAGAACAGCGAGCCGTCGAGCGACAGGCCCGAGATCGAGCCATTGTAGAGGGCGCGTTCCATCATATCGGCGTAACGCGCGTTCGGCCCCATGCCGAGCATGCGGCTGGCCCAGAACACCAGGCCTACCGCGGCGCAGGTCTCGGCATAGGCGCTCTCGTTGGGCAGGTCGTAGTCGCTGGTGAAACCCTCATTGTCCGCCGATGGTCCCAGTCCGCCGGTGATATAGAGGCTCTTGGTGGTGAGATCGTCCCACAGAAGATCGAGTGCTGTCCGCAATGTGTCGTCGCCATATTCGGTGGCGATGTCGGCCATGCCCGAATAGAGGTACATCGCCCTGACCGCATGGCCGACAACCTTGTCCTGCTCGCGCACCGGCTTGTGCGACTGGTTGTACTCATAGGTTTTGAAGTGGAAATCCTTCGGGTCGGCGCCGCGGGCGCGCGCCTCCTCGTCGAAATAATGCGGCTGCCGGCCGCGCTGGTCGATGAAGTATTTCGCCAGCTCCATGTATTTCTGCTCGCCCGTCACCCGTGCCAGCTTGACCAGCGCCAGCTCGATCTCCTCATGGCCGCAATAGCCATGTTTCTGGCCGGGCTGCGGCCCCAGCACCGTGGCGATATGGTCGACGAAGCGGCACATCACATCGAGCAGCTTGCGTTTTCCGGTGGCCTGGTAGTAGGCGACCGCGCCTTCGATCAGATGGCCGGCGCAATACAGCTCGTGGCAGTCGCGCAGATTGGTCCAGCGCAGGCCGGGCTGGATGCGCTGGTACCAGCTGGAGAGATAGCCGTCCTCCTGCTGCAGCTTCTCATACATGTCGATGACGGCATCGATCTTCTTCTCCAGTTCGGGGTTCTTGCGCCGGTAGAGCGAATAGGCGGCGGTTTCGATGGTCTTGCCCCAGTCGGAATCCCAGAACATCTGCGTCGTCACGGTGCGGGCGGTGAAGCCGTCATTGACGTGGAAGGGGATGACGACGCCGGGCGAGGGCAGGTCCGGATCGATCTGCTCCAGCATGCGGGCCTCGACGCAGCGTTCGTAGAGGATGTCGGCGGTGCGCGTGGCGACCGCGTCGGCGCGGTCGCCCCAGAAGCCGTGCACGTCGACCTGCGGCACCGGCAGCGGGCGGAAGGCGAGCTTGGGTTTTCCGGTTTTTGCGGATGGCGATGCGGTCATGAACTTACTCCATTCGGTCTGTCTATTTGACGGCCCCGGCCATCAGGCCGCGGATGTAGAAGCGCTGCAGCGCCAGGAACAGGATGAGGCACGGCACCATCATCACGGTGACGCCCGCCTGCACCGCGCCCCAGTCGATGGCGCCGAAGCGGCCCGACTGCAGTGCGGTCATCATCACCGGCAGCGTGAATTTGGACTGGTCGGTCATCAGCACGAGGGCGGCGAGGAATTCGTTCCAGGCGCCGAGGAAGGCAAACAGCGCGATGGTGACGACGCCCGGCCAGACCAGCGGCAGCATCACCTTCAAAAGCATGGTGAGATTGCTGGCGCCGTCCATGCGGGCGGCTTCCTCGATCTCGCGCGGCACCGCGTCAAAGGCGTTGCGCATCATGAAGATCGAGAACGGCAGTTGCAGCGTCACATAGACGCCGACCAGGCCGGTCAGCGTGTTGTGCAGGCCAAGCTTGGTCAGCACCAGGAAGATCGGCGTCAGGATCGACTGGAACGGGATCATGATCGTCGACAGGATGAGGATGAAGAACAGGTCCTTGAACGGAAACCGGAACCGCGAAAAGCCGTAGCCGGCCAGCACGCTGACGGCGACCGACAGCACCACGGTCATCACCGAGACATAGATGCTGTTCTGCGCCGAGACCCAGAGCCCGTCGCCGAAGCTGTTGAGCGTGGCGTAGTTCTCCAGCGAGAAGCCTGACGTCGGCCAGGGCGGCAGCGGCGGCAGGCGTGCTTCCTGCGCCGGCTTGAACGCCGACAGCACCGCCCAAACGATCGGCGCCGCAAACAGCACCGAGGCGATGATGCCGGTCGAATGCTCGCCGATGCGGGCCAACAGCTTGCGGTTGCGGGATGCGGCCTGCGCCATCAGTCGAGCCCCTCGGGCTTGCGCAGCAGCCACAGCTGGACGAGGCTGAGCGCCACCAGGACCACGAGCAGCACCATCGACAGGGCCGCGCCATAGCCGAGCTTGAACGACACGAAGGACTGGTTGAAGATCCAGTAGACCGCCGTCAGCGTCTGGTTGCGCGGGCCGCCGCGCAGGATGATGTAGAACTGGTCGAAAGCGAGGATCGAGCCGGCGACCGACAGGATCAGGGCCAGCGCCAGCGTGCGGCGCATCAGCGGCAGGGTGATCGCCCTGAACCTGGCGAACGGCCCGGCGCCGTCGATGACGGCGGCCTCCTGCAGATCTTGCGGGATCGATTGCAGGCCGGCCATCAGGATGATCATGGTGAAGCCGGCGACCTTCCAGACGACCATGGCGATGATCGACCAGAAGGCCGGCTGGAAGGTGGCCAACAGGTTGAACTTCCTGTCGATCAGACCGAGGTCGTAGGCGGCCGGGCTGAACAGGCCGGAATCGACATTCAAGAGCCACGACCAAAGCAGGCTGGCCGAGGCGAAGCCGACAACCGCCGGCATGAAGAACATGGTCCGGTAGAGATTGGTCAGCGGCCGCGGCCGTTCGACGAACAGCGCCAGCGGAAACGCAACCACGAAGATCGCGATGGTGACGATCACGGTGTAGTAGGCGGTGAAGCGCAGCGCGTTCCAGAATCTGGTGTCGCGCAGGATGGCGACATAGTTACCGAGGCCGATATAGAAGTGCTCGCCCATCAAGGGCCAGTTGTGCAGCGACATCCACGCCGTCATGCCAAGCGGTATCAGGAAGAAGACGACGACCAGCGCGACCGCGGGCGCGACATAAAGCAAGCCGATCCACTGCCGGCGGCCGGCGAGTTTGCGGGCGCGGAGCGGGGCGGTGGCTGCTGCGATGGTGGTCATGGCTGTTCCCTTGGCGCTGCGTTCCCCTCCGCCTCGAGGGGAGGGTCCGGCTGAAGGCCGGGTGGGGTCCTCTCTGCAGCGCGCCGACATCAAGAAACGTCGAGCACGTCCGAGACGACCCCACCCGGACCTGCGGTCCGATCTCCCCTCGAGGGGGAGGTGGGTTGGCGCTACTTCTGCGGCGCCTGGTCGATGATCGACTGCATCGTCTCCTGGGCATTGGCGATCGCGCCGTCGACATCGTCGCCGAAGAAGACCTCGTTGATCATCTGCGTCCACGGCCCGTTGGCGGAGTTGATCAGGTCGTTGAACACCACCGAATAGGGCGTGCGGCCCTTGGCCATGGCCTCGGCGGCGATCTGGTAGCGAGGATCGAGATCCTTCAGCGCGTCCTTGGCGATGTCGCCGCGCACTGGCAGGCTGCCGTATTTGGCGAGGATCGTCTGGCCCTCGAGCGAATAGGCGAAATCGAGGAACTCCTTCACCACGGCCAGTTTCGTGGTGCCCTTGGTGACGACGAAATTGTCGCCGCCGGCAAAGGACGACCAGCCGCTATCCTTGCCCGGCAGGAAGGTGACGCCGTAGTCGATATCGGGATACTGGGTGTTGAGCGCGCCAATGGCGAAGGCGCCGGACGGCGAGATGCCGATATTGCCGGCGGCAAACGCCGCAAAGAAGTTGGCGCCGGTGTCGGTCTGCGCGCCTGCCGGGACCAGATCCTTCTTGACCATCGAGCGGTAGAGATCGATGGCGCCGCGCAATTGCGGGCTGTCCAGCGTCGCCTTGGAGCCGTCCTCCGAGAGGATGTCGCCACCCGACGCCCAGATCAGCGGCGTGAAGGTGAAGATGTTGCAGCCGCCGCAATTGCCGGAGAAGTAGAAGCCCTTGATGTTGCCGCCGAGCGCGTTGACCTTCTCGGCGTCGGCCGCGATCTCGGCCCAGTTGGCCGGGCCTTTTTCAGGGTCGAGGCCGGCCTGCTTGAACAGTTTCTTGTTCCAGATCAGCACCGAGGCGTCGGCGGAGAAGGGCAGGCCGTAAATGTGGTCCTTGTAGGTGCCGGTCTTCACATGCGCCGGCGACAGGCTGGAGAAATAGGGCAGTGACTTGGCCCAGTCGGTGATGTCCTCCAGCTGGCCGGCAGCGGCGAAGGAGGGCGTGTAGATCAGGTCGAGCGACAGCGCGTCGGGCGCGGTGCCGCCAGCGGCCGCGGCACCATATTTCGGGATGATCTCGGCATTGGGGATGATGTCCAGCTTGACCTGGTTGGTGTGCGCCTTGTTGTAGGCGTCGACGATCCTCGGCATGAAATTCGAGCCGTCGGCGCGCACCCAGATGTTGGCCGTCTCGGCGGCGGCAATGCCGAGACTGCTACCCAGAACGACAGCGGCCAGGGCCAGTTTGGCAATCAGGTTCCTCATGTTCTCCTCCTCCAGGGTTGGCCGCGCTCCGCGGCTTGGCGCCGATCGCGCGGCGCTTCGTCTTCAGCCATCCAGCGGATGACCGCATGACTGCCGCACCACCAGCCGGCACGGCAGTTTTCGAATGCCCGGCGCGGCGGGCTTGCCGCCGACCAGCGAAAGCAGGGTCAACCCGGCCTCGCGCCCGAGTGCGACCAGGTTCATGTCGACAGAGGTCAGCGGCGGGCGCGTCGCCTCGGCCACGATCTCCCAATTGTCGAAGCCGATGACGCCGACATCGCCGGGAACGCTCAAGCCGCGCTCGCGCAAGGCATCGATGACGCCGCGCGCGATCTGGTCGTTGCCGCAGAAGACGGCATCCGGCCTCTCGCTCTTGCCTTCGAACAGCTGCGCCACCGCCTCATGACCCCAAGCTTCCGACCAGGAGCCGAGCAGCGGCTCGGTGACCGGCAGACCGTTTTCGATCAGCACGTCGCGGTAAGCCTGGGCGCGGGCGTGCACCACGGCAAAGCTTGCTGGCCCGGTGACGTGCGCAATGCGCTTCCAGCCCAGCCGGCACAGATGCTCGACGGCCAGCCGGGCGCCGTCGGCGTCGTCCGAGACGAAGGCGATGGCGTCGGGATCGGGCTGCGTGAAGGCATAGATCACCGGGACGCGCAGATTGGAGAGGTCGACGGGCAGGTGGCGGTCGATGCGCTTTCCGGTGGCGATGATGCCGTCGACGCGCTTGTCGAGCATGGCGTCGACATGCATCTGGCCCAGCCGCGGATCCTCCTCGACATTGCACAGGAACACCGAGACGCCATTGTCGACCAGCGCATCCGAAATGCCCGACATCAGCGGCAGCGAGAAGCGGCCATAGGTATCGTTGGTGAGCAGGCCGACAGTGAAGCTGCGTCTTCTGAGCAGGCTCTGCGCCAGGCTGTTGGGCCGGAAGCCGAGACGCCGGGCCGTCTCGCGGATGCGCTCGCGCGTCTCGGCGGTCATCCGCCCCTGATCGTTGAGTGCTTTCGAGGCCGTGGCAACGCTGACGCCGGCCTGCGCGGCCACGTCACGCAAGGTGACTGGCTTGGAAAAGACAGGAACGGGCAGATCGTCCGATGGCATGGCGCCGAGAACCCTTAGCTGGGAAAAGGTTTTCTCTTAGTGGTCTGAACAAGGCCGGCACGTGGCCAAGCCCAATCGGAGATGTTTGGAAAAACCTTTTCTCAAATCAAGGCTAGGCCAGATCAGATGGTCGTTCAAGGGGAAAAGTGATTTGGAGCTCCATCGGTAGGAAGACGAAGGCCTGAGGTAGCAAGGCTTGGGTTTGTGAGCGAAGTGTTAATCGCTTGCGCGCCATGGTGGTCTCCCGCCAAGACAGCAGAGCCTCGCCATGTCCGATACGCCCTACAGTCCGAAAGGCCCGGCGCGGCCGGGCGCCGCGCCCCGCGCCGGCGTGACGGCGGCCATGCAAGGCGCCGACGAACGACGCCGCGCCGCCGCCACCATCGCCCGGCTCAAGGCAGAACTCGCGGCGCAGGCCGCGCTGATCGCCAGCCAGGAGCTTTCGCTGGCGCACAGCCGCAAGATCTTCGACCGCGCCTCGGTCGCCGCGCGCCTCGGCGTTTGGGAATGCAGCCTGCCCGGCGAGCAGCTGGCCTGGACCGATGTGGTCTATGATTTGTTCGACCTGCCGCGTGGCTCGGCGCTCGATCGCTCGGAGATCATCAAGTGCTACCCGGCGGAGTCGCGCAAGGCGCTGGACACAATGCGCGGCCGGGCGATCGCCGAGCGTAGCGGCTTCAATCTCGACGCCGAGATCACCACCTTCGCCGGCCGCAGCCGCTGGATCCGCATCACCGCGACCGTTGAGTGCGAGGCGGGCGTGCCGGTCCGCATCTTCGGCATGAAGCAGGACATCACCGAGGAGAAGATCCTGTCGGACCGGATGCGCTATCTCGCCGAATATGACGTCATGACGGGGCTGGCCAATCGCGGCCGGTTCCAGGCGCGGCTTGCGCATGCCGACGAAGGCCGCCCGCTCGGCGCGCTGCTCCTGGTCGACCTCGACGGCTTCAAGGCCGTCAACGATACGTTCGGCCATGTCGTCGGCGACGAATGCCTGAAGGAAGCGGCCAAGCGGCTTGCCGCCGGCTGCGGCGAAGCCGACCTAGTGGCGCGCGTCGGAGGCGACGAGTTCGCGGTGCTGGTCGGGCCGCATCTCGACCGTGGCGCGGTCTCCGGCCTGGCGCGCCGCATCATCGAGGCAATGGGCAAGCCAGTCCCCGCCTGCGGCCAGTCGCTCGGGCTCGGCGCCTCGGTCGGCATCGCCTTCGCTGAAGCGGGCGCGTCCTGCGATCTGTTCACGCAGGCCGACACCGCGCTCTATGCCGCCAAGGCGGCAGGGCGCAACACGTTCCGGATCTTCAAGGCCGAGGCCGGCGTGAGAGGCCGCAGCGCCGCGGCGTAAGGGTTGGCGGCTGTTTGTCGTACAGCCTCGCCGACCGGACTCGCGCATCCTCCATCAATGCAGCCGGTGGCGCCCTATTTGCATTTGGCATGCAGGGCGCTCGCGAAAAGAGTGCTATGGAAGGGACAAGAGCATCCTTGCTCCGCTCTTCCCGACATTCGAGGTTATTTTCGTGCGTGAACCGTCGCTGCTGCCTGTCTTTGGAAAACTTGGCCTCAAGGCGCCTGTCGCCTTGGTGGCGACGCCGGTCTCGTCGGCAGGTGTCGTGTCGCGCCTGCGGGAGCTTCTGGCCGCGCATGGCGGCATGGTGCTGAAACTGTCGGTCATCGCCTGGACGGTGCTGATCCTGGGCGCCGTGTTCTTCATGATGCAGGGCTGACCGACATGGCCAGCCGCTACACGCTGCGCATGGAGCTTCCCCAGAGCTGGAGCATCATCGATGTCTTCACCGGCCAGCCTGCCGTGGTCCGGCAAAAGGTGATGGTCGGGATGGGCCCGCGTGAGGCCGAGGACATGGTCGTGCAGATGAATGTCCGTGACGTCAAACGCCGCGAGCGGGCAGAGCGCAAGGCATGATCCGTATCGGCCGCCGGCGGAAGCCTGCCGCACCGCAAATCAAGGGATTCCCGTGAGAGCCAGTCTGAAGCAGAAGATACTGGAGGTCTGCGACCGCAAGATTTCCGAAAAAGGGTCCGGCGTCGGCGTGTCGTTCTATGCGTTTTTCGCCAACAGGAACGATGACCCCGAACTCCTGATGGAAGCCGCCGAATGGTGGATCAGAACGCACCGCCTCGACCATTTTGAAAAGGCTGCGAAGATACGCGCGATGGTCGAGGAGATGGATCTTTAATCTTCGTTTCCATGCATGTCATTGTCTTTGAGCGACATGCATCGGGCTGATCAGCCAAAATCGGCTGCCGTCAGCACATACATGCTCTTGTGGGTGCGGTCGTAGGCCTTTGCCGCCACCTCGCGGATGGCGCTGCTCTCGGTGTCGAATGTCTGGAGGTAACCGGCTTCATCGGCAGCAGTTCCCGGCCGCATCTTGGCCATGGCGTCGGCAGCGACGGAGAAGGAGATCTGGAACATGCCGTCATGGCCTACGAAACGGATGCGCTTGCCGGCTTCGTCATAGCTGCGGCTGCGGTTGGGGAAGGTGAGGCTCATGTCTTGACCTCCGTCGTGGCGGCCTTCTTGGTCACCCGCTTCTTCTTCGGCGTCGGGTTCAGGGCTTCGGCAACGCGGTCGGCCTCTTCCTTGGCCAGCCGCAGCTCCCTCAGCCTTGCGGTCTTGATCTCCCGTGCCCTTGCCTCGGACATGTATTCGGCGGTTGCCTTGTTTTTCTCCGCTGTCTTCTTCTGCTTGTCGAAAAAACGGGCTTCAGCTTTTTCCATGATCGTCTGATTGCCTTCGGCCATCGAAGAAATCTCCCTTGTATCTGAAATCGTGAAAGTGAACTTGTCCGATAAATAGGCACTCGATCGGCAAAATTCAATCTTTTGAATTATTTGACAATCTGCGGATAGCACGAAACGGCTGGCCGAAATAATACTTTTGAATATTTAATCTGGCCCGCGAATAATTTTTGGCACTCCTATCTATCGAGTGCCAACGCGTCTATATAGGAGGGGCGTGGCCGCCTGTGCCGGCCCCAGAAAGAAGTTCCCATGAAATTTCGGCCACTCCACGACCGCGTCGTCATTCGTCGCGCTGAAGGCGATATCAAATCAAAGGGCGGCATCATCATTCCCGACAATGCCAAGGAAAAACCGCAGGAAGGCGAAGTCATCGCCGTCGGACCGGGTGCACGCGACGAAAACGGCGCGCTTGTCCCACTCGACGTCAAGGCCGGCGACTTCATCCTGTTCGGCAAATGGTCGGGCACCGAGGTCAAGATCGACGGCGAGGACCTTCTGATCATGAAGGAAGCCGACATCATGGGCATTATCGACAAGACGGGCGTCGAGAAGACCGTGCCTGCCAAGAAGGCCGCCTGATTGGAGCGCCGCGCGTCCTTCCGGATGCGCAAGGGACACTCCGGGCTTTGATCATGGAGGGCAGGGCTCTGCCTTCCTCAACCGAACTGGATAAAAAATCATGTCTGCCAAGGAAATCAAATTCTCCACCGATGCGCGCGACCGCATGCTGCGCGGCGTCGAGATCCTCACCAATGCGGTGAAGGTCACGCTCGGTCCCAAGGGCCGCAACGTCATCATCGACAAGGCGTACGGCGCGCCGCGCATCACCAAGGACGGCGTCACCGTCGCCAAGGAAATCGAGCTTGCCGACAAGTTCGAGAACATGGGCGCGCAGATGGTGCGCGAAGTGGCCTCCAAGACCAATGACCTCGCCGGTGACGGCACCACCACCGCAACCGTGCTGGCCGCCTCGATCCTGCGCGAAGGCGCCAAGCTGGTTGCCGCCGGCATGAACCCGATGGACCTCAAGCGCGGTATCGACCAGGCGGTTTCCGCCGTGGTCAAGGAGATCCAGGCGCGCGCCAAGAAGGTCAAGTCGTCGGCCGAGATCGCACAGGTCGGCACCATCGCCGCCAATGGCGATGCCAGCGTCGGCGAGATGATCGCCAAGGCGATGGACAAGGTCGGCAATGACGGCGTCATCACCGTCGAGGAAGCCAAGACCGCCGAGACCGAGCTCGACGTCGTCGAAGGCATGCAGTTCGACCGCGGCTATCTCTCACCTTATTTCGTAACCAATGCCGACAAGATGCGCGTCGAGCTGGAAGAGCCCTACATCCTCATCCACGAGAAGAAGCTCGGCAACCTGCAGGCGATGCTGCCGATCCTCGAAGCGGTGGTGCAGAGCGGCAGGCCGCTGCTGATCATCTCCGAGGACGTCGAAGGCGAGGCCCTGGCGACGCTGGTCGTCAACAAGCTGCGCGGCGGCCTCAAGGTCGCGGCCGTCAAGGCGCCGGGCTTCGGCGATCGCCGCAAGGCGATGCTGGAAGACATCGCCGTGCTGACATCAGGCCAGATGATCTCCGAGGACCTCGGCATCAAGCTTGAAAACGTCACCATCGAGATGCTCGGCCGCGCCAAGCGCGTGCTGATCGAGAAGGATACCACCACCATCATCGACGGCGCCGGCACCAAGGCGACGATCCAGGCGCGCGTCGCCCAGATCAAGGGCCAGATCGAGGAGACGACGTCCGACTACGACAAGGAAAAGCTGCAGGAGCGGCTGGCCAAGCTCTCCGGCGGCGTTGCCGTCATCCGCGTCGGCGGCGTCACCGAGTCGGAAGTCAAGGAAAAGAAGGACCGCATCGACGACGCGCTGAACGCAACCCGCGCCGCGGTTGAAGAAGGCATCGTGCCCGGCGGCGGCGTAGCTCTGCTGCGTGCAAGGACCGTGCTTGGCGGCCTGACCGGCGCCAATGCCGATGTCACGGCCGGCATTACGATCGTGCTGCGGGCACTCGAAGCGCCGATCCGCCAGATCGCCGAGAATTCCGGCGTCGAAGGCTCGATCGTCGTCGGCAAGCTCACCGACAGCAAGGACCACAATCAGGGCTTCGACGCCCAGAACGAGACCTATGTCGACATGATCAAGGCGGGCATCGTCGACCCGGCGAAAGTGGTGCGCACCGCACTGCAGGATGCCGGCTCGATCGCAGCGCTTCTGATCACCGCCGAAGCGATGATCACCGACATCCCGGCCAAGGATGCCGCGCCTTCGGGTGGCGGCGGTGGCGGCATGGGCGGCTACTAAGATTCAGCCGGCCTGCGAAGGTGGCTTTCATGGAAGCCACCTTTCAGGCCTGACCTGAATCTTCGACGCCGGTTCTAAGAGCCGGGACTACCGCCGGGGGATTTTCTCCCGGCGCAGGCCTCTAGCCCAGGAGACGGATCCATGATCACGTTCGTGCGGAAGCCAGAGACTGTCGTCACGACCGAAAAAACCGAGGAAAGCCGCTTCGACCGCATCCGCAGGATTGCCGCCGACAAGCACAAGAAATCCGACTCCGACACGGCGACGCCAGCAAAGAGCGAACCCAAACGCCCGATGTGAGGCTGCGGCTCGTTCGCCGCTACTTTCCGCTCAACCTCAGCACCACATCACGCGTCAGCGGCGCGAGCTCGATCGCGCGGGCCGAGCATGGTCCAGCCAGACACCTTCCTGTCGGCGGTATCGGCATGTCGGTATTGTCATTATATTAGCTTCAGCGCATATTCATCCGGCAGTGGGCCCTTGGTCGCCAACGCGTCCAAGGGCGCCTGCAATTGTTCCGAAAAACAAATCGCTCCGTGCCGCTCGAATTATGGAGCAGCCATGAGTCAATGACATTTGGAGGAAATACCCATGAAAGTGACTATCTTGGCAAACTATGCGCCTCATGCCGCCAAAGGATTGCTGCAAGGCTCGGACAGGCAAGCCGCGGTCAAGGCGCTTTTTGAAAGCGTTGGCGGCAAGGTGACCAGCGTGATGTTCACGCGCGGCATCTATGACGTCGTCGTCAATGGCGAGGTGCCAGACCAGTCAGCGGGGATTGGCATGTCCCTTGCGGTGCGAGCGAGCGGCTCGTTGACCGACTTGGTTGTCCTGGAAGAACTCGACATGAAGGCAGTGCTCGCCGCTGCCAACAAGGCTGCTGGCGCATACAAACCCGCCGGCTGATGGACTTGCTTTCTCGGTCAAGGCAGCACGGTTCGATGGATGTGCAGTGCTGCCGAGTGTAGGACAGCGCATCTTCTTCCGACTTTCCCGGCGACCGGAATTCACGCTAGTATCGTCCGGTGGTCGTTTGGTGCAGAGAGCTTGCGAAAGGCAACCGCGATTCTGAGTACGGAGACAAGTTCATGTTTGCAGCCAAGGCCATCGACACGTCAGACAAGGCCGCGTTCTACCGCGACCTCGCCACCCAGCTGAAGGCGCTGCTGGAGGGCGAGCGCGATTCGATCGCCAACGCCGCCAACACCGCGGCACTCATCTTCCAGATGGTGCCGGACCTCAACTGGGCCGGCTTCTATTTCCTGCAATCGGACGAGGAAATGGTGCTCGGACCGTTCCAGGGCAAGCCGGCCTGCGTGCGCATCGCCGTCGGCAAGGGCGTGTGCGGAACCGCGGTCGAGCTCGGCACCTCGATGCTGATCAAGGACGTGCATGATTTTCCCGGCCACATCGCCTGCGATGCCGATTCGCGTTCGGAGCTGGTGGTGCTGCTTGAGGACGATGACGGTGTCTTCGGCGTGCTCGATCTCGACAGCCCGCTGCCAGGCCGCTTCGACACGGCCGACCAGGCGGGCATCGAGGCGCTGGCGGCGATCTATGCCGCGGCGAGTTCGTTCGAGGATTAGGGCATAGTGATATTCAGGTAAGGCCGGCCTGACCTGAATCTCAACATGCCCTGGCCCGGGCTAGATTAGGCGAATTTCACCAGCATCAGGCTGAAGCAGCCGATGAACAGGAAGGCCGAGAAAGCGAGCGCCAGCGGGCGCAGGCCGCGTGAACGCAGCTGCGAAATGTCTGCCTGCAGGCCCATCGCGGCCAGCCCCATGGTCAGCATGATGGTGGTGGCGAGAGTCATTGCCGATTTCACCTCGGCCGGAATCGTGACCAGGCTGTTCAGCGCCACGACAGCGACGAAGGCGGCGACGAACCACGGCATGGGCGGCCGCGCCGCCGAATGATCGCCGCTCTTGCGGCGCACCATCAGGCCGAGCGCGACGACCATCGGCGCCAGCATGGCGACGCGGGTCAGCTTGGCGACGGTGGCGATCTCGCCGGACTGGGTGCCGTTCTGGAAGCCGGCGCCGATGACTTGCGCCACCTCATGGATCGAGGCGCCGGCCCACAGGCCGAAAGCGTGCTGGTCGAGGCCGAGCATCGGCGCCATGAGCGGGAAGCCGAGCATGGCAATCGTGCCGAACAAGGTGATCGAGGCGACGGCGTAGGTGACGTCCTCGTCGCGCGCATCGGTGACGATGTTGGTGGCGACGATGGCCGAGGCGCCGCAGATTGAGGTGCCGGCGGCGATCAACTGCGCCAGCTTGGCGTCGACGCCGATCAGCCGGCCGAGCGTGATGGTGAAGAGGAAGGTGGCGCCGAGCGTGGCCGCGACGATGCAGACACCGCCGGCGCCGATGGAGACGACCTGGCCGATTGTCAGCTGCAAGCCGAGCAGCACGATGGCGAAGCGCAAGAGCCGGCGCTGCGAAAACGTGATGCCGGCCTTGGCATGGGCTGGCGTGCCGAGCACGTTGGAGTAGATCATGCCGGCGACGACCGCTGTTATCATCGGGCTGAACAAAGCGAAGCCGGAGACGTTGCGGGCCGAGAAGGCGACGGCAGTGATCATCGCGACAAGGACGATGCCGGGCACGATGCCATTCAAATTGAGGGATTTTCGCCCTTGTACCAGATCGGCAGGAAACGCGCTTTTCGGAATATCGTTCGCGAAGTGGGAAACAGAAGACAATGCAATACTCCAGCCGTGTACGCTGGGAGAATGTCATTCCTATACCGATCTTTCCAACGAATTATTCTCGTTAGAACGATCGATTTTTACGAACGATTGCCACCTTCCCATCGGACGACATCGCCGCCGCGATGGTGAAATCGTTGATGACGGCGTCCTTCTCCCCGTTCTACGGGGAGAAGATGGCGGCAGCCAGATGAGGGGCAGCGCAGACGTTGCCTTCTGGCCGACCTGCATCAAAGCTGCGCTTCGATGGCCGCCTTGTCGATCACCGACCAGACATGCCTGATCCTGCCGTCGAGAAATTCATAGAAGACGTTCTCGCTGAAGGCGACTCTCCTGCCGTTGACCGGCAGGCCAAGGAAGGTTCCGATCGGCGTGCAGTTGAATTGGAGCCGGCTGGCTATGAAGGGCGTATCTGACATCAGCAGCCGGATGTCGAAATAGAGGTCCGGTATCTCGGAAAAATCCCGCTCCAGCATCTTGCGATACCCGGCGAGTCCGATCCGGTCGCCATTGTAATGCACCTCGTCGTGGACGAACCGGTGGAGGTTCTGCCAATCCTGGGCGTTGAGGCAAGCGATGTAGCCGCGATAGGTGTCGGCGAGGTCGGTGTCGGTCACGGCTATTGCTCCGGTGCTGGTGCCAGGTCTCGAACCTGCGGTTCGCGCAAACAGGAAGATAGAATGATCAAGGATTCAATCCAGATGGATTGCGCTCTGTCGGCAGCAAAGCACCGGGGCGGCCGGCAGTCGCCAGCCGCCTCCGGGTCACGCTTGTCCTAGAACATGCCGCGGTCGTTGCTGCGCTGGTCGTCCTCCACCATATGCGGTTGGTAGATTCCCGTCCGCGCCGTTCGCCGCCAGGGCCGGGCCTGGTCTCCCGGATTGTTGTCGATATCGGCGACGGCAATCGCGGGGGTTCCATCGGCTGGGCATTGCGCCGCCCAGCGGCCACCGGGGGCAACAATTCCCGAAGGCGCGGTCAGGCTGTGTTGCGCGGGGACGGAGAAACTGGCCCAGTAATTGTTGCTGGCCGCGTGTCCCTGCATCTCGACGGCGAAAACCGGGCCGTCGACGTGAGAGTCTGTCGAGAACAAGACACAGTCGACATCGCGCCTCTCATAGTCGATGAAAATCTCGGGAAAGTGCGCTTCCATGCCGAGCGTACAGCCGAAGCGGAGCCCGTCGACCTCGAACGTCACCGGGATCGAACCCGGCGTGTACATGAAGGAGATCTTGGTGTTCGACAGCATGCGCTCGTCATAGCGCGTCACCAGTTCGCCACGATCGGAGACATGGAGGCTGCTGTGCGGCCGGCGCGGCTGGCTGAGTTGATGCACCGAGCCGAAGACCGTCCATAGTCCAAGCTCGCGCGCAAGCGCCGTCGTCGCCTCCAGTTCCTCGCGCAGGACCGCCCATTCGAACCAGTCCCAATCGGCCGGCCCAATATTTTCGCGACCGCCGGCCGACATGATGCGCTTGTTGGGAGAGCAGGTCGCGCCTTCGGGAAAGTGCAACTGTCTGGCGCCCGCCTGCCGCGCCTCTCGCATCAGGCGTCGCATCTCCAGCCCGCTGTCGCGCAGTTTGCCGATGTCGCGAGGGTCGTCATGGACGGTGCTTTGCGCTACGGCCAATCGCACCGATCTCGTTTCGGGCGCCAGATCGTCCGGCGCGCTGCAGTGAAAATGCCTGAGAGCAGCCGTATAGGATTCGCCCGTCCTGGCAGCGCGAGCCCGCACACGACGTTTGAAATTTGTATTTTGCGTCATTGTCATGGCCTTTCACGTCCCGGATGGCGTTCCCCAGCAACCACATCCGAAACGGTCGGACCAAGACAGTGGCCTGAGACTGGAAAGCCCCTTTGCCTCCGTTAGAAGACCGTGCTGGGACGGTCCCTGGAGGTTCGGCGCAGGCCACGCCGTCGAGAATGATGCCGATGCTGTCCTGCTTCGTCAACCAGGCAGGCAACGATCCTGACCGGTCGAAGGGTTCACATCTTATCCCGGTAGCGCAAGGCGTCGACCAGCAGCGAGAAGGCTGGCGTCGCCTGCCGGCGGCTGGGGTAATAGAGGTGGTAGCCGGGGAAGGGCGGGCACCAGTCGGCAAGCACCCGCACCAGTTCGCCACCGGCAAGCCGCGTGCGTGCCTGGTCCTCGGGCAGATAGGCGAGTCCCAATCCGGCGACCACGGCATTCATGCGCAACGCGGCTGTGTTGAACACCAACTGGCCCTCGACCCGCACCTTCAGATCGCGCCCGGCCTTTTCGAACTCCCAGGCATAGAGCCCGCCATAGGTCGGCAGCCGCAGATTGATGCAATTGTGGTCGGTCAGGTCCTGCGGCACGCGCGGCTTCGGCCGCGTGGCGAAATAGGCCGGCGACCCGACCACCGCCATGCGCATATCGGGGCCGATGCGCACCGCGATCATGTCGCGCGCCACCTGTTCTCCCAGCCGCACGCCGGCGTCGAAGCGCTCGGCGACGATGTCGGTCAGGCTGTAGTCGATGATGATCTCGACCTTGATGTCGGGATAGTCAGGCAGGAATCTCGCTAGGGCAGGCCACAGGATCGCGTCGGCGGCGTGCTCGCCGGCGGTGATGCGGATGGTGCCAGCGGGCTTTTCCCGCAACGCGCTGAGCGCGGCGAGCTCAGTCTCGATCTCGTCGAGCCTCGGCCCGACGGTGCGCAGCAACCGTTCGCCCGCTTCGGTCGGCGAGACACTGCGCGTGGTGCGCGTCAGAAGCCTCACGCCCAGCCGTTCCTCGAGCGCCCGCACCGTGTGGCTGAGCGCCGATTGGGAAACGCCGAGCTTCGCCGCCGCCCTGGTGAAGCTTTCCTCGCGCGCGACGGCGAGAAAGGCGGTCAGCTCGTTCAGATTGTCTCGCGGCATTCATGAGCCCTTCTCATAAGTACATGCCAGATATAGCAGCTAATCATGGGCAATCGCAGGCCCTAAATTGGCGTCATCACAATTGGGCCCCAAACTTGGCGGCCCTGAGGTCCGGTCGCAGTGTGCTGCCCGGCGCAGACGAAGGGAAAAGACCATGGATATCAAGCGAAGCGGCTCTCAAGCCTCGGCCAAGGGACCGGGCGCCTGGTTCACCGGCACGGTGCGCATCGACCCGCTGTTTGCGGCCATTGCACCAGCCCGTGCGGCCGGCAACGCCGTCACCTTCGAGCCCGGCGCGCGCACCGCCTGGCACACCCATCCGCTCGGCCAGTTGCTGATCGTCACCGCCGGCTGCGGTCGCGTGCAGCGCGAGGGCGGCCCGGTCGAGGAGATCCGGCCCGGCGACGTGGTTCATTTCGAGCCGGGCGAAAAACACTGGCACGGCGCGGCACCCACCACCGCCATGACCCACATCGCCATCCAGGAAGCGCTCGACGGCAAGGCGGTCGACTGGATGGAGCATGTCAGCGATGCGCAGTACCAAGCCTGAACAAAGGAATATGACGATGCAAAAGCGCACACTTGGAAACAATGGTCTCGAAGTCTCGGCCATCGGGCTGGGCTGCATGGGCCTGAGCTATGGCTACGGCCCGGCGACCGATAAAAAGCAGGCCGTCGAGCTCATTCGCGCCGCAGTCGATAGCGGCGTCACCTTTTTCGACACGGCGGAAGCCTATGGCCCGTTCGTCAATGAAGAGCTGCTGGGCGAGGCGCTGGCGCCGGTCCGCGACCGGGTCGTCATCGCGACCAAATTCGGCTTTGCCGGCGGCGAGGTGTCGCGCGGCATGGACAGCCGGCCCGAGCACATCAGGGAGGTCGCCGAGGCGGCGCTGAAACGGATGAGGACCGACCGCATCGATCTGCTCTATCAGCACCGCGTTGATCCCAGCGTGCCGATCGAGGATGCGGCGGGTGCGGTGAAGGAACTGATCGCCGAGGGCAAGGTCGGCCATTTCGGCCTGTCGGAAGCTGGCGCGCAGACCATCCGCCGCGCACATGCCGTGCAGCCGGTCGCTGCCTTGCAGAGCGAGTACTCGCTGTGGTGGCGCGAACCGGAGAAGGAGGTCATTCCGACACTGGAAGAACTCGGCATCGGCTTCGTGCCGTTCAGCCCGCTGGGCAAAGGTTTTCTGACCGGCGCCATCAGCGAGACCACCACTTTCGCCAGCGACGATTTCCGCAACATCGTGCCGCGCTTCTCGCCCGAGGCGCGCAAGGCCAACCAAACGCTGGTCGACGTGCTAGGCGCCATTGCAACGGCCAAGCAGGTGACGCCGGCGCAGATCGCACTGGCCTGGCTGCTGGCGCAGAAGCCGTGGATCGTGCCGATCCCCGGCACCACCAAGATCAGCCGCCTGAGGGAAAACATCGGCGCGGCCAGCGTCGTGCTGAGCGCCGACGAATTGCGCGACATCGAGAGCGCCGTGTCCACGATCACCGTGCAAGGCGACCGCTATCCGGCGCATCTGCAGGCGCGGGTCGGGCGCTAGAGCCAAGCGCAGGAGCGCGAGATGAGCCAGCCGGTCTCAAGACGGAGTGCACTGATGACTGCGCTTGCATTTCCACTGGGTGTCGGTGCCGGATCGAGCCTGCCCGCCGTCGCGACGAACGCGCGGCAGGCGGGTGGCGCCAAGGTACTGGTGGCGTACTACACCCGCACCGGCAACAGGCGTGTCATCGCGCGCCAGATCTGCCGGGCCCCCGGCGCGGATCTTTTCCAGATCCGGACCGTCGATCCTTACCCGGAAGACTACGAGCAGCAGGTCGCGGTGGCGGAGCAGCAGCGTGTGTCCGGGTTCGAACCGCCGCTCGCCGCCACGGTGCCCGACATCAAATCCTGCGAGACGGTGTTCCTCGGATTCCGATCTGGGGGATGACCGCGCGTTCGGTGATCCGCTCCTTCCTGGCGAAAAACGATCTGTCGGGCAAGCCATTGGTGCCGTTCATCACCCATGGCGGCTACGGTCTGGGGCAGAGCCTGAAAGTCCTCGCCGACCATGCTCCAGGGGCGCGGCTCATCGAAGGTTTTTCCAAACAGCGCAACCAGGAGCGCGAGACGCTTGAAGAGGTCACGGGCTGGCTGGGCAAGATCAAAATGCCCGGCTGAGCCGTCAACGAGAATGCGTGGGTTGCCGTGGGCAGCGAAGCCGAAATCGGAAAGGACATCATCATGGCCGAGAACATCAAGGGCAAAGTCGTCGTCATCACCGGCGCCAGCAGCGGGCTGGGCGAAGCCGCTGCTAGGCTTCTGGCGAAAGAGGGCGCCAGGCTGGTGTTGGGCGCGCGGCGCCTCGACCGGTTGCAGGCGCTCGCCGACGAGCTCTCGCTTGGCAAGGACGCCATCCTGGCCACCGACGTCACCGATGTCGGCCAAGTCCGGCGTCTGGTCGATCATGCGGTCAAGATGCATGGCCGCGTCGACGAGATCATCAACAATGCCGGCCTGATGCCGCACTCGCCGCTGGAGCGCGGCAAGGTCGAGGATTGGGACCGGATGATCGACGTCAACATCAAGGGCGTGCTCTACGGCATTGCCGCGGCACTGCCGCACATGAAGACGCAGAAAAGCGGCCACATCATCAACGTGTCGTCGGTCGCGGGCCACAAGGTCGGGCCGGGCGGCGCGGTCTATGCTGCCACCAAGCACGCGGTGCGTGTCATCTCGGAGGGCCTGCGGCAGGAAGTAAAACCTTACAACATCCGCACCACCATCATCTCGCCCGGTGCTGTGGCGACGGAGCTGCCCGACAGCGTCACCGAGCCCGATGTCGCCGAGGGCGTGCGCGCGCTCTATGACCGGGTGGCCATCCCGGCCGATTCCTTCGCCAGAGCGGTGGTGTTCGCGATGAGCCAGCCCGACGAGGTCGACATCAACGAGATCCTGTTTCGGCCGACGGCGCAGGAGTATTGAAAACCGCTGGCTTGACGCGCCGCGCTTCCTGCGCCAGCTTGGCGCCATGTTCGTTTCCGAGCCCAACAACACCAACCGACGCCGTTCCCGAACAGTGCGGAGCGACAAGCTGATTGCGCGACGACAAAGGCCGGCAGGATAGATCCGGTTCGTTCGTTTCCAGCCCCGCCCGCGACAACGCTGGCGGGTTTTCCATGTTTGGAGCCTTGTCATGACTAACAATTCCATCCGGTTTCGGTTGGCCGAGCCCCCCGACGCTGCGGCCATCAGGGACATCGTGCGTGCGGCCTATGCCAAATGGGTGCCGGTGATCGGCCGCGAGCCGCTGCCGATGCGCGCCAACTACGAGAAGGCGGTTGCCGAGCATCCGCTCGATCTCGCCGTTGCGGACGGCCATATCGTCGGCATGATCGAAACCATTCCGGCCGAGGATCACCTCTGGATCGAGAATGTCTGCGTCGCACCGCACGCCCAGGGCAGGGGCATCGGCCGGCTCTTGCTGGAGCGGGCTGAGCGCAAGGCACTCGAAGCGGGCCATTCCGAGATTCGCCTGCTGACCAATGGCGCTTTCGAGGCCAATGTGTCGCTCTACAAGAAGCACGGCTTCGTCATCGACCGGGAGGAGCCGTTCATGGGCGGCATGACGATCTATATGAGCAAGAAGTTGCCGCGATAGCGGCGAATTGGAAGAATGGCTGCCAAGGTCAAACTCAAGCAACTCTCCGGGCTTTACGCGATTTCGCGGCTTGAAGCGCGCGATAGCATTCCCGGTTGGGCGGACGAACCGGGCTTCGTCAGCATCACCAGGACCGAAGACGAGCTTTCGATCACATGCCTGCAGGATCGGGTTCCAGGCACGGTCAGGCAGGATGGCGACTGGATCGCCTTCAAATTGCAGGGCCCCTTTGCTTTCGACGAAACCGGCATCGTGTTGTCGGTGATCAGGCCGCTGTCGGAAAACGGGCTGGGCATCTTCGTGGTGTCCACCTTCGACGGCGATCATCTGCTGGTGAAAGCGGCAGATGAGGAAGCGGTGAAACGGTTTCTGCTCGAAGCCGGGCACACGCTGCTCTAGCCTGTCCTGACCCAGCCGGCCAACCCGTCTGGCTCAACGACTGGCGGGCTGGCTTAACCACTTCGGGGGTTGCGTTTGACAGCGGCGCTTGTGCATCGTTATCTCCAGCCACATATGACGGCCGGCACGGCCATGCGGTGCATCCCAGGGAGAAACCATGTCACACAATCTGCAGTTCTACATCGACGGCGCGTGGGTGGATCCTGTTGTGCCCAACACATTCGACGTCATCGATCCCTCGAACGAGGATGCCTTCGCGCAGATCTCGCTCGGCTCCAAGGCCGATGTCGACAAGGCGGTGGCCGCGGCCAAGCGCGCCTTCAACAGCTTTGGTTTCACCGAGGTCGGCGAGCGGCTCGAACTCCTGAACCGCATCATCGCTGTCTACAAGAAGCGCAGTGGCGATCTTGCTGTCGCTGTGTCGCGCGAAATGGGCGCGCCGCGCCAGATGGCGTTGGACAGCCAGGTCGGCATCGGCCTTGCGCATCTGCAGAAGATGGCCGACGTGCTCGGGAGTTTCGAGTTCCGCCACGTCAAGGGCAATCATCTGGTGGTCAAGGAGCCTATCGGCGTCGTAGGTCTGATCACGCCGTGGAACTGGCCGCTCAACCAGATCACCTGCAAGGTCGGCCCGGCGCTTGCCGCCGGCTGCACCATGGTGCTGAAGCCGTCCGAGATCGCGCCGCTCGACGCCATCATCTTCGCCGAGATTCTGGACGAGGCCGGCGTGCCGAAGGGCGTCTTCAACCTCGTCAATGGCGACGGTCCCGGCGTCGGCCAGGCGCTGTCCAGCCATCCCGACATCGACATGATGTCGTTCACCGGTTCGACCCGCGCCGGCATCCTGGTGGCCAAGGCCGCCGCCGACACGGTCAAGCGCGTGCATCAGGAGCTTGGCGGCAAGTCGGCCAACATCCTGTTCCCCGATGTCGATCTCGCAAGCGCCGTCACCAAGGGCGTCGCCGGCTGCTTCAGCAACAGCGGCCAGTCCTGCAACGCGCCGACGCGCATGTTCGTGCCGCGCGACCGCCATGACGAGGCGGCCGGCTACGCCAAGGCGGCTGCGGAAAAGTTCACCGTCGGCCCCGCCGACGCTGCCGGCACGAAGCTCGGCCCGGTCGTCAGCCAGGTCCAGTTCGACAAGATCCAGGACCTGATCCAGGCCGGCATCGACGAAGGTGCGACGCTGGTCGCCGGCGGCCCCGGCCGTCCGGCTGAACTCAACCGCGGCTACTACGTCAGGCCGACGGTGTTTGCCGACGTCACCCACGACATGCGCATCGCACGCGAGGAGATTTTTGGGCCGGTGCTGGCGATCATGCCCTACGACAGCGTCGACGAGGTGATCGAGACCGCCAACGACACCGTCTATGGCCTTGCCTCCTACATCCAGGCCAAGGACATGAAGAAGGCGCGCGAAGTCGCGGCACGCATGCGCACCGGCAATGTCTACATCAACTATCCCCAGTGGGACGCCGGCCTGCCTTTCGGCGGCTACAAGCAATCGGGCAACGGCCGCGAATATGCCGAATACGGGCTCGAGGATTTCCTCGAGATCAAAGGCATCGCGGGCTATGAGGCGGCGGAGTAGACCGGGTACTGGCGGCGATCTTCCAGGACTTGGGTTCCTCGCCCCGGCTTCCGTGGGGGCGATGAACCCAAGCCTTGCTATGTCCTGCCATCCTCTTCCCTAGGTGCGGTTGGACCTATCTTGCCAATTGGCAAATAAATGCTATATATCTGCCAAATAGCGAGGCACCAAGAATGCAGCTTCAGTCCATCGTCACGACACCGGCCACGGTTGGAAGCACCATCACTGATGACGAGGCGGGCGCCTTGGCGCGCACCACGGTCAACCTGTTCAAGGCCTGGAACCTCACCGACCTCGAGGCCTGCATCCTGCTCGGCGGCATATCGGCGCGGACCTGGGCACGCTGGAAGGAAGGCGCCATCGGCAGGATCGACCGCGACCTGCGAACCCGCATGGCGCACCTGATGGGCATCCACAAGGGCCTGCGCTATCTGTTCACGGAGCCGGCGCGCGGCTACGCCTGGATCCGCAAGCCCAATGCCACCTTCGGTGGCCAGTCGGCCCTCGACCTGATGTTGCGCGGCGAAATCTCCGATCTTGCCGCGATGCGCGAATGGCTCGATGCGGAGCGTGGTGCATGGTGAGTGGGCTTGCGGTCCGTCGCCGCGTCGACTGGCACCAGACCTTCCGCATCATCCGCTCCATCCATCCGCCGATCGACCTCTTCGAGGACATTGCCGAGCCGCGCGACTGGGAGGCGCTGGCGGGCGTCGAGCAGAAGACCAACCCGCGCATACGGTTCGAGATCGGCGACCTTGGCAAGGTGTCGGCCGCTAGGCGGGTTTCGGGTCCCGGCGCGAGCTTCGTGATGGCGCCCTTCGTGCATTGTTCGACGCTGCGGCCCGGTCGCTTCTCGGATGGCAGTTACGGGATCTACTATGCCGGCGACAGCGAGGAGGTGGCGCTGGCAGAGACCATCCACCACCATCAGAACTTCATGGGCGCCACCAACGAGGGGCCGGGCTGGACGGCGGATTTCCGCGTGCTGATCGGCGGCGTCGACCGCGATCTCGATGACGTGAACGCCGTGCCCGGTGTGCTCGATCCGGACGACTACACCGCCTCGCAGGCGGAAGGCCGGGCGTTGCGGGCTGCCGGCAGCGATGGGCTGGTGTGGAACAGCGTGCGCATGCCGGGCGGCGGCTGCATCGGCATCTTCTGGCCCGACGTGATCACCATTCCCGTCCAAGGCCGGCACTACAGCTACCATTGGGACGGCGTCCGCGTGGACTTCGTGCGCCAGCACGATACGGGAAAGGTGCTTGCTGTCACATGATGGCGGGCGGACAGGCTTTACAGATCGAGGGGAAGCCGGTATCCAGGAGTCCATAAATCCAAGGATTCGGATATATGGATAAGAAAGACACTTTGAATGCGCTGGCCGCACTTGGCCAGGAGACGCGGCTGGATGTCTTCCGGCTGCTCGTGCACGCCGGGCCGGAAGGCATTCCGGCGGGCGAGATCGCCACAAGGTTGGACACGGTCCAGAACACCATGTCGGCGCATCTGAAGGTGCTCGCCCACGCCGGGCTGATCCGCCCCGAACGCGACGGCCGGATCGTGCGCTACGTCGCCGACATGACCGGCTTGCGCGACCTGCTGGCCTATCTGATGGAGGATTGCTGCAATGGCGCGCCGGAGCTGTGCCGGCCCGTCATCAATGCCGTGACCTGTAAATGCTAGAAAGGAGGCACACGCCATGAGCGAGCCATACAACGTTCTTTTCCTTTGCACCGGCAATTCGGCACGGTCGATCATCGCCGAAGCGATTCTCAATCGTGTCGGAGCCGGCAAATTCAAGGCCTATTCGGCCGGGTCGCATCCCAAAGGGGCGGTGCATCCCTACACGCTCCAGCTTCTGAAGAACCTGAACTACAACACGTCCTTTGCCCGCTCGAAGGACTGGGAAGAATTCGCGGTTCCCGGTGCGCCGGAGATGAATTTCGTTTTCACAGTCTGCGACAACGCTGCCAACGAATCGTGCCCGGTCTGGCCGGGACAGCCGATGACCGCACATTGGGGCGTGCCTGATCCGGCTGACGTGGAGGGCACCGATGCCGAAAAACATCTGGCCTTCGCCGAAGCCTATCGCATGCTCAACAACCGGATTTCGATCTTCATCAGCCTGCCGATGAACATGGTCGACAAGCTTGCCCTGCAAAAGCGGCTGGATGAAATCGGCCGCAATCTGCCGAAGGCCGGCTGAGCCAAGGAGCCCCATCATGACCGATCACGTTCTGAACGCGGACAATGCGGCGCGGCCTGGCATCGGCTTCGTCGAGAAATATCTGACGGTGTGGGTGGCGCTGTGCATCGTCGCGGGCATCGCGCTTGGCCATCTGCTGCCGGGTGTGTTCGGCGCCATCGCGTCGGCCGAGATCGCCAGGGTCAACATTCCCATCGCCGTGCTGATCTGGCTGATGATCGTGCCGATGCTCTTGCGCGTCGATTTTGCCTCGCTGGCCAGGGTCGGCACCTATTGGCGCGGCATCGGCGTGACGCTGTTCATCAACTGGGCGGTGAAGCCGTTTTCGATGGCGCTGCTGGGCTGGCTCTTCGTCGGCTGGCTGTTCCGGCCCTGGCTGCCCGCCGCGCAGATCGATTCCTACATTGCCGGGCTGATCATCCTTGCTGCGGCGCCGTGCACGGCGATGGTGTTCGTCTGGTCGAACCTGACGCGCGGCGAGCCGAATTTCACGCTGTCGCAGGTGGCGCTCAACGACGCGATCATGATCGTCGCCTTCGCGCCTATTGTCGGGCTGTTGCTCGGCCTGTCGGCGATCACCGTGCCATGGGGCACGCTGATGCTGTCGGTCGCGCTCTACATTGTCGCGCCGGTGATCGTCGCGCAGCTGGTTCGGGGCCGGCTGCTGGCGGCAAGCGGGCAAAGCGGGCTCGATGCGCTGCTCGCCGCGCTGCAGCCCTTGTCTCTGGTTGCCCTTCTGGCGACGCTGGTGTTGCTGTTCGGCTTCCAGGGCGAGCAGATCATCGCGCAGCCGCTGGTGATCGTGCTGCTGGCGGTGCCGATCCTGATCCAGGTCTATTTCAACTCCGGCCTTGCCTATCTGCTCAACCGCGTCAGCGGCGAGCGGCACTGCGTGGCCGGACCGTCGGCGCTGATCGGCGCGTCGAACTTCTTCGAACTGGCGGTGGCCGCCGCGATCGCGCTGTTCGGGCTGAATTCGGGCGCCGCCCTTGCCACCGTGGTCGGCGTGCTCATCGAGGTTCCGGTCATGCTGTCGGTGGTGTGGATCGTGAACCGCACCAAGGGCTGGTACGAAGAGGGCGGCGCCGTCAGGAATACCATCTCTGCTGAGAGGACCGCGAAATGACCATCACCATCTACCACAACCCCGATTGCGGCACCTCGCGCAACACGCTGGCGATCATCCGGCAGTCCGGCGAGGAGCCGCAGGTGATCGAATATCTGAAGACGCCGCCGTCACGGCAAAAGCTGGTCGAGTTGATCGCGGCCATGGGCATGACGCCGCGCGACCTGCTGCGCGAGAAGGGCACGCCCTATGCCGAGCTCGGCCTCGCCGACCCGAAATGGTCCGACGAGCAGATCCTCGATTTCATGCAGGCGCATCCGGTCCTGATCAACCGGCCGATCGTGGTCAGCCCGCTTGGCGTCGTGCTGGCGCGTCCGTCGGAAAAGGTGCTGGACATTCTGCCCAACCCGGATCTCGGCGCGTTCACCAAGGAGGATGGCGAGGTGGTCACCAACGCCTCGAGCAAGCGGGTCGGCTGACGCTATTTCCATATTTTTCGAAATTGAGTTGACGACGCGAAAAGTGTCGCGTAGCTTATTTCCATGAAACTCGAAAAAGCAGCCGCCCAACTCGAAGCGCTCGGCAATCCGACGCGGCTTCAGCTCTATCGCATTCTGGTGCGCGCCGGTGACGACGGGCTTGCCGTCGGCAGCGTCCAGGGCAAGCTCGACATTCCGTCCTCGACGCTGTCGCATCACCTCAAGCGGCTGGTCGACACCGGCCTGGTGACGCAGGAGCGGCAAGCGACGACGCTGATCTGCCGCGCCAACTATCCCGGCATGAATGCGCTGATCGGCTATCTCGCCGACGAGTGCTGCGCTGACGCCACTTGCGCGCCGGCCGTCGGCAAAGCACTGGCTTGATTTTTTTGCGCTTATAATTCGAAGATACCGGAAGGATCGAACCTATGGACATGATGGCAAATCTTCCCGTCGCGGTGATCGGCGCAGGCCCGGTTGGGCTGGCCGCCTCGGCGCACCTGGTCGAGCGCGGCATCCGTCCGCTCATCCTGGAGCGCGGCGAAAGCGTGGGTGCCGCGCTGCTCGAATGGGGCCATGTGCGGGTGTTCTCGCCGTGGGAATACAACATCGATGCGGCAGCGCGGGCGCTGCTCGATCGCTCCGGCTGGACGGTGCCTGATATGCGCGGCCTGCCGACGGGCGGCGAAATCGTGCGCGATTATCTGGCGCCGCTTGGCCGGCTTCCTGAGATCGCCGCCAATTTGAAGCTCGGCGCCGAGGTCACCGCGATCACCCGTCAGGGACACGACAAGGTCGCCAATGACGGCCGCAAGGACGCGCCCTTCGTGATCCGCTATCGCGATGCCGGCGGCGAGCACCGCGTGCTCGCGCGTGCCGTCATCGACGCGTCTGGAACATGGTGGCGGCCAAACCCGATTGGCGTCGACGGCCTATCGGTTCCAGGCGAAGGCGCGGCTAGCGGGCGCATCGCCTATGGCATTCCCGACGTGGCCGGCAAGGCGAGAGAAGACTATGCAGGCAAGCGCATCCTGGTCATTGGCGGCGGGCACTCGGCGATCAACGTCGCCCTGGCGCTGATGGAGCTGCAGGACGCGGCACCAGGCACCGAGATCTTCTGGGCGCTGCGCCATGCCAGCGTCGACAGATTGCTCGGCGGTGGGCTGAACGACCAGTTGCCGGAACGCGGCGCGCTTGGGCTGGCCGCCAGGCAGGCGATGACGGACGGCAGGCTGAACATGCTGGCGCCCTTCGCCGTCAACCGCATCGAGACGCAAGGCGAGGAGCTCGTCGTCGACGCCCACCTCACCGGCAAGCCGTTCAGCCTGGCCGTCGACCGCATCGTCGTCACCACCGGCTTCCGGCCCGATCTGTCGTTCCTCGGCGAAATCCGCATCGCGCTCGATCCGGTCGTCGAAGCGCCGCCGGCGCTGGCGCCGCTGATCGATCCGAACTTCCACTCATGCGGCACCGTTCCCGCGCATGGCATCGGGGAACTCGCCCATCCCGAACCCGGCTTCACCATCGTCGGCTCGAAATCCTACGGCCGCGCCCCGACCTTTCTGATGGCGACCGGCTACGAGCAGGTCCGCTCGGTGGTCGCCGACATTGCCGGAGACCATATTGCTGCCCGCGAGGTGCGGCTGGTGCTGCCGGAGACCGGCGTGTGCAGCGCCGTCGGTGTCGTGACGGCACCGGAAAAAGCTGGCTGCTGCGGCGGACCTGCACCCGCGAACGTCGAAGCCTGCTGCGTCGAGGATGCGCACGCCAAGGCAAAGGGCGCGTCGGGCTGTGGTTGCGCATCTGCGCCGGCCAGCACCGAGGCGCGACAGAATATGGCGGCCAGCGTCGATGCCTGACCGGTCCGTCCTGCGCAAGGCGATCTGGGCGCTGGGGCTGACCCAGATCGTCGGCTACGGAACGCTCTATTACAGCTTCTCGATCCTGGCGCCGGCAATGGCCAGGGAGTTCGGCCTCACGGAAGGCTGGGTGTTCGGCGCCCTGTCGGCCTCGCTGTTTGCCAGTAGCCTGTTCGCGCCGACGGCCGGGCGGTGGGCCGACCGCTTCGGCGCTGGCCGCATCATGACCATCGGCTCGGTGGCGGCGGCGATGGCGCTGGCGCTGTGCGCCGTCGCGCCCGGCCGCGTGAGCTTCGTCCTGGCCTTGCTGGCGATGGAGCTGGCCTCCAGCTTCGTCCTCTACAGCGCCGCCTTCGTGGCAATCGTTCAGATCGGGGTTCCCAGGCCGCAACGCAGCATCACCCATCTCACGCTCATCGCCGGATTTGCCTCGACCCTGTTCTGGCCACTGACTTCGGCGCTGCATGCGCATCTGACATGGCGCGAGGTCTACCTCTTGTTCGCCGCACTCAATCTCGGGCTCTGCCTGCCGATCCACGCCTCGCTGATGCGCCTGTCGCGCCGCCACGCCACGGCCGCGAGCCATGAGCGCGGGCCAGCCTTGGAGGCGGCCGCGCCGCTCGATTCGCGGCGCGGCCGGGCCGCGTTCCTGCTGATGCTGGCGGGGTTCGCGACCGAGGGCTTCGCGCTGTCGGCGATCCTCATCCACATGGTGCCACTGACGGCGGCCCTTGGGCTCGGCACGGCCGGTCTCTTCGTTTCGACCCTGTTCGGACCGGCGCAGGTCGCCAGCCGGCTGATCAACATGCTGTTTGGCGGGAGGCTTCAGCAAACGCATCTCGCCGTCATTGCAGCTTTGCTGCTCACAGCCGGGCTGTGTGCGCTGCCGCTGACCACGCCCTGGCTGCCCGGCGCCTTCCTGTCCGTGTTCCTGCTCGGCCTCGGTTCCGGCCTCACCAGCATCGTCGGCGGCACCTTGCCGCTCGAACTCTTCGGTCGCGAAGGCTATGGCGCGCGGCTGGGATGGGCGAGCGCTGCCCGCCAGTTCACCTCGGCCTTCGCGCCGTTCGCGCTCGCCTTCATGATGGCGCGGACATCCGTCGCCAATTCGCTGTGGGTGCTGGTGGTCGCCGCCGCGAGTGGTGTGATCGCCTTCCTCGCCATCGCGCTGCTGAGGCGACGCGGCGGCCGGGTGGCGTACGCGATTGGCGGCAATCCGGAAGAGGCGACCTGACCGCCGGGCTCAGTGCCGCAGAATCTTGCTCAGGAAAGCGCGGCTGCGGTCGGTCTTGGGGTGTGAGAAGAATTCGTCGGGTGTGCCGCTTTCGACGATGGCGCCGGCGTCCATGAACACCACGCGCTGGGCGACCTTGCGGGCAAACCCCATCTCATGCGTCACCACCATCATGGTCATGCCTTCCTCGGCGACCGCCACCATGACGTCGAGCACTTCGGAAATCATCTCGGGATCGAGTGCCGAGGTCGGCTCGTCGAACAGCATGATCTTGGGCCGCATGCCGAGGCAACGCGCGATCGCCACGCGCTGCTGCTGGCCGCCGGAGAGCTGCGCGGGATAGGCATTGACCTTGTCGGCAAGCCCGACCTTGGCCAGCAATTCGCGCCCGGCCTTTTCGGCTTCGGCGCGCGGGATCTTGCGGACATGGATAGGGGCCAGCGTGACGTTCTCGAGCGCGGTCTTGTGCGGGTAGAGGTTGAACGCCTGGAAGAC
This sequence comes from Mesorhizobium sp. Root102, assembly GCF_001425625.1. Lineage (GTDB taxonomy): Bacteria > Pseudomonadota > Alphaproteobacteria > Rhizobiales > Rhizobiaceae > Mesorhizobium. The sequence continues at coordinate 113,252 of NZ_LMCP01000034.1, forward strand.
GAAGCCGATCTCGGTGCGCAGCTGCGTCATGTTGGTGGCGGGGTCGCCGAGGCGCTGGCCGTCGACGACAAGATCGCCATCCTTGATCGTCTCCAGGCCGTTGACGCAGCGGATCAGCGTGCTCTTGCCCGAGCCGCTCGGGCCGCAGACGACAACCACTTCGCGCGGTTCGACGCTGAGCGTGATGTCCTTCAGCACGTTGAGCGAGCCGAACCATTTGTTGACGCCGCGAAAGTCGATCATGCCGGTTTTGGTGAGGCCCGTTTTGGTCATGTTTTCTGGACCTTTGGGGTTTGATGTCACAACTGCACCTCGCCATGCGCCGCGCCCATGCGGCGTTCGAGCCGGCGGGCCAGCATGATCAGGGGATAGCAGACGATGAAGTAACCGACGCCGACGAGGAAGAAGACCAGGAGGCCGTTGGGCACGCGCTGTACAACCAGCCAGCCGACGCGGGTGAGGTCGGTGAGGCCGATGGCCGAAACGACCGAGGAATCCTTGATCAGCAGCACATATTGCCCGACCAGCGGCGGCAGCACGATACGCATCGCCTGCGGCAGCACCACCTGGCGCATGCGCTGCCAGCGCGACAGGCCGGATGCGAGTGCCGCCTCGACCTGGCCTGTCGGCACCGAGCGGATGCCGGCGACGACGATCTCGCAGATGAAGCAGGCGGCCAGATTGGTCAGCGCGATGATGCCGGCGGTGAAGGCGTCGAGTTCTATGCCGAACTCCGGCAGGATGAAGAAGATCAGGAAGATCTGCACCAGGAACGGCGTACCGCGGATCAGATCGACCCAGGCCCCGATCAAGCCCGAGATCAGCCGGTTGCCGCCGGTGCGCAGGATGCCGAGGCCAAAGCCGAGCAGGGTGCCGAGCACCAGGCTGATCAGCGACAGCACCACAGTCATGCCGAGGCCGCGCAGGGCCAGCGGATAGGAGCCGGCGAGGCTTTGCAGCTGTTGCCAGATCATGTCCGCGCCCCCGCTGTGCCGAGCCAACGGCTGGAGAGGCCAGCCAAGCCTTTGAGGCAGTAATAAAGCAGCAGGTAGAAAGCGGCGATGGTGAGGAAACCTTCCGCCGGCATGAAGCGGTCGGAGGCGAGCAGTTGGCCGGCGCGCGTCAGTTCGGAAACCGAGATCAGTGACAGAAGGGCTGAATCCTTGACCAGCACGATCGCCTGGCCGAGCAGCGGAGGGATCGTCACCTTGAAGGCCTGCGGCAGGACGACCAGGCGCATGCGCTGGACATAGGTCATGCCCGAGGCGACGCTGGCTTCGACCTGGCCACGCGGGATCGACAGGATGCCGGCGCGAATGATTTCAGCGACATAGGCGCCGCTGTTGAGCGACAGCGCGAGGATGCCGACGACCAGCTCGGGCAGGACGAAGCCGAGCCGGGGCAGGCCGAAATAGAGGAAATAGAGCTGCGCCAGCAGGGGCGTGGCGCGCACGGCATCGATATAGGCCTTGGCCGGGGCGCGAAACAGCCAGCCGCGCTGCAGGTTCATGGCGCACAGCACGATGCCGACGATGAGCGCGCCGACAAAGGACAGCGCCGATAGCCAGACGGTCGTGATCAGGCCTTGCCCGAACAGCGGCAGGTATTCGACGATGGTGCGGAAGCTGAAATTTTCGAGCATCGTTGGGTGAAATCCCCAGAGTGCAGGAAACGACGGATGAAGCGAAATTCCGGGCGGTATCGCGGCGCTTGAGACGCGCGCGAAACCGCCCGGGTTCTATCGCTGCTTAGTGGTCCTTCTTCCAGGCGTCGGAATTGACCCAGTAGTCGAGGTTCTTCTGCAGGCGGCCGTCGATGCTGACCTGGTTGAGGAACAGGTTCATCCAGATCAACAGGTCCGGCTCGTCATAGCGGGTGGCGAAGGCAAGCGGCTCCTTCGACAAGAGGTCCGGCATGATAGTGAAGGTGCCGGCCGGATAGGCGGTCGACTGGCCCTTGACCGCCGAGACGTCGTTGACGCCGCAATCGGCCTGGCCGTTGTTGACGGCGTCGAGCAGCAGCGGACCGCCGCCCTTGTAGCTCTTGATGTCGGCATCCGGGAAGGCGGTCTTGGCTTCCTTTTCGCCGGTGGCGCCCAGCAGCACGGCAATCTTCGTGCCCTTGGCCTTGCAGTCCTCGGTGGTCTTGAACTTGCTGTCGGCCTTGGTGAAGACGGTGCTGCCCGTGTACATGTAAGGCGTGGTGAACGCGACCTTCATGCCGCGCGCCAGCGTCGGTGTCATGTCGGCAACCAAAAGGTCGGCCTTGCCTGACAGCAGCGCCGGGATCAGGCCATCCCAGTCGAAGTCGAGGAAGGTGACCTTGACGCCCATTTCCTTGGCCATCAGTTCGGCGAGTTCCACCGAACTGCCGGTGCGTTCGCCATTGGCGCCAACCAGCGAGAAGGGCGGTCCTTGAGTCTGCACGGCGACGCGCAGTTCTCCGCGCTTGGTGATGTCGTCGAGCGTTCCGGCGCTGGCAGCGGCGGTGAGGCCGGCAAGCGCAAGTCCGGCGATGAAAAGTCTGGCAATCTTCATTTCGGTATTCCTCCCTGTGGTCGTTGATATCTGCCCGCGGTTCTCCTTGGGCTCTTTTTGAGCGGCAGCGCCGTTGCCGGCGGCGTCCACCGTTCGAAAATCCTGTCTCCTTAGTCCCGTGCCACCGTCTCGGAAACCGTGATGCCACGTCTGGCCAGTTCGTCGAAGAACCTGATGTCGGGCACATGCAGCAGCGGGTTAAGCAGGCCGGGTTTGGTGATCTCGCCGCGTGCCAGCATCTGCGCCACGATGCTGGCGGGGTAGCCGACACCTAGGCTCATGCCGAACAGGCCGGAAGCCAGGTCGCGTTCGATGATCAGGTCCGACGTCACCGTCTTGGCGCGGCCGCCTTCAAGACCTGAAAAGACATTGCGCATCACGCACAGGTCCTTTTCGCCGGGGCCATATTGCAATTGGGGCCCGAGCAGCCGGCCGAGGAATTCGCGCGGGCTGTTGGAGGTGCCGGGCACCTTGTCTTCGGAGAGGAAGCCGAGCTCCTTCAACGGCGCCCAGAAGGCCGACCATCCCGGCCAGCGCAGTGTGTAGCGGCCGGAGCGGCGCAGCCCCTTGGCGACGTCCAGCATCTCGACATAGTGCAGCGCGTCGCCATTGGGGAAGGCTTCCAGTTTGCCGAGGCCCGCGACCTCTATCTCATGGATGAACCGATTGTCGTGCTGCTGGCCGGCCGGCACCGCGACGCGTTTTCCGTCCTCGATCATCACGCTGTCGCGGTTCTGGCTGACCAGGACCATGTCGAAATTCCAGCTCACCTTGTAGCAAAGCGGCTTGGCCATCGCCTTCGGCTCGGGGATGCCGCCGCAATAGGAATCGATCGAAGAAATCGAAGAGAACTGCCTGGCGGCGCGCGCGTAGAGCACGAGGTCTATGCCGGGGTCGAGCCCGCATTCGGTCATGATCGAAACGCCCGCCTGTTCGGCGGCCGGCGCCAGATCGGCGATCGACTTGGCGTAATTGGTGGTGACCAGCGGCGTGCGGGTGGCGATCGAGGCCTGCACCGCCTCGCGCATCAATGGCTGCGGCAGCAGGTCGATGACGGCGTCGACATCGTTAAGCACGGTGGCCAGCGCCGGGCCGATCGCGCCCTCGGGCACCACGAAGCGCACGCGGGCAAGGTCGGTTAGGCCGGCAAGCCGGGCAGGGCCGTCCGGCGCGGTATCGACGCAGACCACTTGCTCGACGCCGTCGCTGGCGACGAGATCGGCGATTGCTGCCCGGCCTTGCAGGCCGAGGCCGCCCAGTACCGCGATCTTCATGCCGGCTCCTTGCGGTCGTCCGACCAGCAGCCTTCCGGCAGGCTGACCCATTTGTTGCAGGACGCCATGACGACGAAGGTCTCGCTGCGCACGACTTCGCCCGGCTCGCCTGCGCCGGGGATCAGTTCGCTGGTGACGCGGTAGAGATCGGCGACGTCACCGGCCACCGTCACGTCGACGATGATGTCGAAGCGCCCGGTGACCACCGAAGCCGAGTTGACGAAGGGCAGTTCGGAAATGCGTTGCGCCAGTTCGCGAGCCCGGCCGCGCCCCTGGGCATTGATGCCGACAATGGCCGAGATCAGCTCGGGCCTCTCGGTCAGGTTCAGCAGGCCGACGATCTTGAGCAGGTTGCGGTCGAGCAGGTTGCGCAGGCGCGTGCGCACCGTCGGCACCGAAATCGCCAATATCTCGGCGATGCGATTGATGCCCGGCTGTGCATCCTGCGACAGCTGTTTGACCAGCCGCCGATCGGTCAGATCGAGATGTTCCCGCAAAGCCCCTGTCTTTCACAAAAGGAAAAAACGTCGGCAATTTTTTTGCCAATGTGCAAACAAGCTACGTCACGGATATTTGAAAAGCAAGGCCATGATTCTGCGCTGATGGGGATACCGGCGCTGGCCGGCTCGGCCTTGCGGTCGCTGGTCCGGCTTCAGACGAGTGCTGACGCCAGCAGTTTTGCCTGCGGCGTCAAATCGTCGAAGCGGCGGGCGCAGAGGTTGAGCTGGCGCGTCGCCCAGTCGTTGGTCAGCCGCAGTGTGCGCAGCGTCCGCGCCGAGCGGCGGGCGGCACTTTCCGGCACGATGGCGATGCCGGCGCCCTGCGCGACAAGCCGGCAGACATTGTCGAGGCCAGGCACGCGGATGCGAAAATGCAGATGGCCGCCAAGGCGGGCTGCCTGGCGGGTGACGTGCTCCTGCAGGGCATGGCCGGTGCTGAGGCCAACGAAGGGGTCACCGAGGATGTCGGTCAGGCTGGCGGTTCGACCTTCGAGGCCCGGCCAATTGCGCGGGGCGATCACCACCAGCCGGTCGATGAAGAACGGTTTCTGCTCGAGATGCGACAGGCCGGCCCAGGTCGCGGCGATGCCGAGATCGGCCGCACCGCTGGCCACGGCCTCGACGATCTCATGGCTGGGCCGCTCGTCGAGATCGATGTCGATCCGGGGATGCGCGACCAGGAAAGCCGGCAGGATCTTGGGCAGCATCTCGCTGGTGGCGGCGGTGTTGGCCATGAGCCGCACGCGGGCGCGCAGGCCCGTGGCATAGGCGGCGAGATCGCCGGCCATCGCCTCGATCTGGTTCTGCACGGCGCGCGCATGATGCAGCAGCGCCTGTCCGGCGGCCGTCGGCACCACGCCACGGCGGCGGCGCTCCAGCAGCGGCGCGCCGAGCCGCTCCTCCATGCCCTTGATGCGGGCACTGGCCGAGGCCAGGGCCAGCCCGGCAAGCTCGGCGCCATGGGTGATGCTGCCGCGCTCGGCCACCAGCAGGAACAGGCGGAGGTCGACCAGATCGAAGCGCATTCTTTGCTCCTGTGAACATGCGGCGCCTGGGGAGGCGGTCTGCTCTCCTGCCTTCGTCGTGGCCGAAGGCTGGCAGCGCAACTTCCACATTGTGACCGGGTTCCATCTGCGTCAAACAGTTTCGAAGGAGATTGTGATGAGCGAACGAGTATCAGGCCGGCTCGGCATCCTCGAAAGCACAGCGATCGTGTTGGCCATTGCCGTGGCTGGCCTTGCCATGACGCGAGCGGGGCCAGGCCCGCGGGGATGCGCGGCAACGGTCGCATCCGCCAGCCGCGACGCGGCGCCGGCAAAACCCACACCCGAGGCCGCCAGCCCGGATGCCGATGCAACCGACATGCTGCTGCATGACTGATCCCGCCCTGGAGATGCGATCATGCTGAGCGCAGGGGTCCTCGCCTGGATAGGCGCCGTCTTCCTCGCCGCCGGCTTCGTCAAGGGCGTCGTCGGCATGGGGCTGCCGACCGTGGCGATGGGCCTGCTGGCGGTGATGATGCCGCCGGCGCAAGCTGCCGCTTTGCTGTTGATTCCGTCGCTGGTCACCAATCTCTGGCAATTGCTGACCGGGCCATCCTTCGGCGGCCTATGCAAGCGACTGTGGACGATGATGGCCGCAATCGTGCTCGGCACCGTAACCGGTGCCGGCCTGCTGACCAGTGCACATACGGGCGCGGCGTCGGCGGGGCTGGGCCTGGCGCTGGTGCTTTATGCCATCCTCGGCCTCGCCAAGGCCGGCTTCACCACGCCGGCGCGCCACGAGGCCTTGATGTCACCGCTGGTCGGCGTGGCGACAGGGCTGGTCACCGGCGCCGCCGGCGTCTTCGTCATCCCGGCGGTGCCCTATCTGCAATCGTTGCGGCTCGACAAGGAAGACCTGATCCAGGCGCTCGGCCTGTCCTTCACCGTGTCGACGGCAGCGCTCGCCATCGGGCTGTTCAGGACCGGCGCCCTGGCATCGCCGACGGAGCAACTGGCGGGGTCGGTCGTCGCCCTTGCGCCGGCACTGGCCGGCATGTTCGCCGGCCAGGCGCTGCGCCAGAAGATGAGCGTCGAGACCTTCCGCACAGTGTTCTTCGCCGGGCTGCTGGCGCTGGGGGGCTATCTCGCGGTAGAAGTGGTTCTCCAGCCGTGCTTTGCGGCAGACTTAACGCACCACCAGAACCGGAATCTCGGTGTAGGACAGGACTTCCGCCGTCTGGCTTCCCAAAAGCAGCTTACCCAGTCCGCGACGACCATGCGAGGCCATGACGATCAGGTCGCAGCCTCCCGTCCGCGACAGCTCCAGGATCGCCTCGGCGGGCCTTTTGTCCTCGATATGCACGACCTGAGCGGAGACGCCGGCGACATCCGCCGATGCCTTGCACTTGTCGAGAACCTCCTTGGCGTATTTGCGCGCTTCTTCCTGATACGCGGCGAACTCATCGCCGGCGGCATAGCCAGCCATGGCGCCGCTCCAGGCGAAGATCGGGAATTGTTCGGAGACTGTGATGAAAGTAACGGAGGCGCAGAGGTCCTTGGCCAGCGTCAGGCCGTGGGCAACGCCCTTGTCGGCCAGTTCCGATCCGTCCGTGGCAATAAGCAAATGTTTGTACATGATGACATGACCTGTTGTGCAAGGGCCAATGCCCTTGAGGGCGGGGAGCCTTGTGGAGGCTGACCTTGATATAGTCGCGGCATCGGGCTGATCACAGGGCCAGCCTGATGCGGATCAGGGCCAGGCGGCCACGCAGTTTCGTACTAGGCGGATTCCCCTTTGCCGCATCGTCGCTTAAGGTGCCGGCGACATTGAAAGGCATTCCATGAGCAGCGCCTATCCCCAAATCCATCTGGTCCGGCATGGCGAGACGGCGTGGAGTCTTTCGGGGCAGCACACCGGCCGCACCGACATGCCGTTGACGCCGGCCGGCGAGGCCGCCGCGCAGGGTGTCGCGGATCGCCTGAAAGGCCTGTCTTTTTCGGCCGTATGGTCGAGCCCTTCGCAGCGCGCCTACAACACCGGCGTGCTGGCTGGCTTCGGCTCGCAAAGCGTCAAGAAGGACGATCTGCAGGAGTGGGATTACGGCGCCTATGAGGGGCTGACGACGAAGCAGATCCTGGCCGAACGACCCGGCTGGAACGTGTTTCGCGATGGTTGCCCGAAGGGCGAGATGGCGGCCGATGTCGGCGCGCGGGCGGATGCGATTATCGGACAGGTTCGTGACGCTGGCGGCTCGATCCTGGTGTTTTCCAGCGCACATTTTCTGCGCGTGCTGGCGGCTCGCTGGATCGGGCTACCGCCCGAAGGCGGCGCGCTGTTCGTGCTCGATACGGCCAGCATCAGCATGCTCGGCTACGAGCACGACCTGAGCGAGCCTGTCATTCGGAAATGGAACCAGAGATAGGGCGGCTGCGGCCAGCAGCGCCGCTTCCACTCTATTTATCGAACTTCCTGATCGCCTCGGCGGTCACCGGCGTGAAGAAATTCACCAGATTGCCGTCGGGGTCGCGAAACAGCAGCGAGCGATTGCCCCAGGGCATGGTGGTCGGCTTCTGCACCGTAACATCCCTGAGGAGGTCCGAGAGCCTGGCGAATTCCGCATCGACGTCGCCGACGCGGAATTCGATGATGGCCGTGTGGTTGTCGGCGGGGCGGGCGACGTCGCCGCCGAACAGCATCAAGGTGCGCGTGCTGCCGATCGCCAGCGTGCAGGCCGGCGTCGCCAGTTCAGCGAAGTCTTCCGTGTACACCGTCACGGGCATGCCGGTGATCTCGCCATAGAAGCGCACGAGGCGCTGGACGTCTGACGTGATGATGCGGACAGAGACGAAATTCATCGCGTTGGCTCCTTGGATTGCTGGAGCCGCTGCCGGCCCATGACCGACCTATAGGCCAGGCCTCCTGACAGCTTCCTGTCAGGAGATGATGCGATGATCATTTGTTCGGTTTGGGCCAGACAGGCGGCAGGCCGAAGTCGGCGAACAGCTCGGCCCCGAGCGGGCCGACATAGACGATCCCATGCATCACCTCACTTTTCCGACCTGGAGGGTTCCAGCGCCTGTAGGTGAAGACGGTGGGGCTGGGTGGCGGGACGGATTTTTCTGCGGCGTTCTCAAGAACCCACCGACGAGTTCCGTGGCGCCTTTGAGCTCTCACTCACCCCGCCAGCAGCGCCAGTTCCTCCGGCGTCAAATGCCGTGCCGTGCCCTTGGCGAGGTCGCCGAGCGCCAGGTGGCCGATGGCGATGCGGATGAGGCGTTTGACCTCGATGCCGTGCGCGGCGAGCAGGCGGCGGATGTGGCGGTTGCGGCCTTCGCCGAGCACGATCTCCAGCCAGGCGGTGCGGCCGCCGCTGCGCAACAGTTCGACCGAGCTGGCGGTCAGGGTCTCGCCGTCGACGGTCACGCCTGCGCGGAACTTGTCCAGCATCGTCTCATCCGGGACGGTGCCGATCTGCACGTGGTAGGTCTTGGGCAAATGCGAGGCCGGGTCCATCAGCCGGTTGGCAAAGCGGGTGTCGTTGGTCATCAGCAGCAGGCCCTCGCTCGCCTTGTCGAGGCGGCCGACAGGCGAGACGAAGGGCAGGTCGAGCCCTTCCAGGCAGGCATAGACGGTGTCGCGCTGTTGCGGGTCGTCGCGGGTGGTGACCAGCCCGCGCGACTTGTTGAGGATGAGATAGACCTTGCGCTCGGCAACCACCGGTCTGTCGTCGACGACGATGCGGTCGCGATCGAGGTCGACGCGCAGGGCGGTATTGCGCACCACCTTGCCGCCGACACGGACGCGCCCTTCCGCGATCAGCACCTCGGCCTGCGTGCGCGAGCACAGGCCAAGCTTCGACAGCGCCCGGTTCAGGCTGACGCCCAATGGCTTGCTGGTGGCTCGTGGCTGGCGTGGTGTCATGTCCTGTGCTTTGTCATTCCGGACGATGGTCCGGCTGGGGTACGCGCCGGCGGGCCTGCCGCCGACACGGTCGTTTGGTGCGTGGTCGAGCTTGCCGCCGCGCCTTGGCTATCACGCGCATCCGGTCTTGCTCAAGCCGCTGGCAGGGCCGACTATCTGGTCGCACCGGCGACGAGCATTTCGCACGGCCCCTCGAACTGTCCGTCATGCTCGAACTGGCCAAGCGCGGTCTCGATCTCCGCCCAGGCGTCGTCCTGCTCGCTGGGCGACAGGCCGGCCAGCATCTGGTGCAGGGCGCCGAAAGACTCCTGCTCGAACTGCAGGCATTCCAGCGCCGATTGCAGCCGCACCGGCGCGTTGACCTTTTCGATGCGCACGTCATGGAAACCGGCATCGGTTAGGCGCTTGGCAAGCACCGCCGGGTCCCCCAGGCTGAACGGTCCGGGCTGGCCGGGTAGAGGCGCGGGCAGGGCGGAGCGGCGGCGGATGATGCCGACCGGGATCGAGAAGAACGGGTTCTTGTCGGCGGTGGAATAGACGATGGCGCCAACCTTGCCGCCCGGCTTGAGATGATCGCGCCTGCCGCCCAGCGCCCGGTTCTGGTCGGGAAAATAGATCAGGCCAACGCGCGAGATCACAGCGTCGAACGGTTGGGCTGATATGGCATCCAGCATTTCGCCGTCGGCAACGACCGTGTCTACATTGGCATGGCCGGCCAGCTTGGCGTTGCTGGCGGCAAAGTCGAGAATGCCCGGCGAGATGTCGGTGGCCAGCACATAGCCTGTCGGCCCCACACGCCGCGCGGCGGTCAGCGTCTCTTCTCCGGCACCGGCGGCGACATCGAGGACCCGGCTGCCCTTGCCGATATCGGTCATATCAAGCATCAGTTCGGTGGCAGGCCCCAGCCAGCGGGTCAAAAGCGGACCCAAGCGGTTCCAGGCTTCGGCGGCGCTGTCCCATTGCTTGCGGGTGGTGTCCTTGAACTTGACCGGATCGAAAATCGGTTGCTGCACGGTCATGGCTTGCTCCTGAAAGGCACTATTGCCTCTCCGGAAACCGTATTGATCGCGTAGTTCTGGTACCATTCTCGAAATCTTGACGCCCATTTTGCAAAATTGCACGGATCGGGGTCCAGAATGCATTGGGACGACTTGCGGATCTTCCTGGCCGTCGCGCGCGACGGCTCGATCAGCGGCGCCGCAAAACGCATGAACATCCAGCACTCCACCGTGTCGCGCCGCATCCGGCTGCTGGAGACGCAGCTTGGCACGCGGCTGATCGAGCGCAAGAAATCAGGCTATGAGCTAACGCCCGCCGGCGACGAGTTGAGGATGGCGGCCGGCAAGATGGAGCTGGAAGTGCTCGAGGTCGAGGGCGCGCTCGGCGGTCAGGAAGACCGTGTCGCCGGGGAACTAACGGTATCGGCGATCAACAACGTGGCCTCATCCGTGCTGATGCCGATCTTCGCTGGCTTCAGCGAGGCATATCCGGATATCCGGCTGCATGTTCAGGTCTCCAACACATATGTCAGCCTGGCCGAACGTCATGCCGACATCGCCATCCGGCTGACCAATACGCCGCTGGACACATTGGTCGGCACGCGGCTCGCCAATGTGGCGTCGGCCGTTTACGGAGAAAAGCGCTACCTGGAGGGCCTGCGCGCCAGCGGTGCCACGCCGCTCTGGATCGGCGTGGAATGTTGCGCCTTCCATCGATCCTGGACCCATGCGGCATGCCCGGATCACCGGCACAGTTTCTTCGTCGATGACACGCTGCTGACGCTCGCCGCCCTGAAGCAGGGGCTCGGCCTGGCCTATCTGCCATGCTTCATGGGCGACAGCGCCGAGGAGCTGGGGCGCTTTCGCCAACCGGACCCGATCCACGATCTTGGGCTCTGGCTGCTCTTCCATCCAGACCTGCGGCGAACCAAGCGCGTCAGGGTGTTTCGCGAACACATGGTGGCGCGCATTCGCGACCAGAGTGCGTTGTTCGAGGGCCGCCTGCCGCGCCAGATCGGCGTTAGCCGCATGAATGCGCAGCATGAGTGAGTCTCCCGCGCCGATCACCAAGATTGTCGTCATCGGTGCCGAGCCGGCCAAGGTCTGGCGGATACTGACGACGCCAGAAATGATCCCGCAATGGATGTCCGACGAGGAGTTGACCGTCAACCTGCAGGGGCATGCCGGCGGCGCGATCATGATGCGCGGACTGCTGCACGGAATGCCGTTCGAGAACCATGGTACCATCCGCGCTCTTGAGCCGAAAAAGAGCTTCGCGTACAGCTACTGGAGCACGCTGTCGGCCTCGCGGCTGGCGGACGTGCCCGAAAACCACACCGTGGTCAGCTTCGATCTGGCGCCGGCGGATGGGGGAACGCTGCTGACGCTGACGCTCAGCGACTTCGCCGAACCGGCGATCCGTCCGTATGCCAATCTCTATTGGGGTCCGACCTTGCAGATACTCAAGGCGGTCTGCGAGCGCGCTTGAGGGCGTCATCGCAGCGGATGGGTCGTCCTGCCCTTACTCTTTGGGGTGTCGGGCGAGGGCCAGCGCGCGGATGCGGTCGGCGACAGCGCTGTCGACCGGGTTGTAGACGGTCAGGCTCAAATCCGGCCGGCCGTCGACCGCGAACCCCGAATATTCCAGATCGATATCGCCGAGTTCCGGGTGTTTCAGGCGCTTTGTCCCTTCGCCGTGGCTGAGCACATCGTTTTCCCGCCACAGGGCGGCAAATTCGGGGCTGACGCTGCAAAGTTCGTCGACAAGCTGGGCGACCTCGGAGACCGCGCCGGCGCGGGCCGCATCGGCGCGGAATGCGCCCACCACGAAACGGGCAAGGTTTTCCCAGTCGTGCTGCTTGGCGCGGATATGGGGACTGCGGAACATGAAGCGCAGGATGTTGCGCTGGCCGGCGGGCAGGGCGCTGTAGTCGGTCAGCACGACCTGCGCGGCGCGGTTCCAGGCAACGACGTCCCAGGTGGCGGTCTTGACCAAAGCCGGGCTGGCATCGAGCGTGTCGATGAGGCGTTGCAGCCGGGGGCTGACGCCCTCCACGCCCCTGTAGCGGACCTCGGGCGGGCGCCCCAGCCCGAGCATGAAAAGATGTTCGCGTTCCGCCTCGGTCAGCAGCAGCCCCTTGGCGATGCGGTTGAGGACATCGGCCGAAGGCGCGCCGCCCCGGCCCTGTTCCAGCCATGTGTACCAGGTCGGGCTTATGTTGGCGCGCTTGGCGACCTCTTCGCGGCGCAGTCCCGGCGTGCGTCGGCGCCCCGAGAAGCCGAAGGACGCCGGATCGAGCCGCGTGCGCCGGTCTTTCAGGAACGCTGCCAGTGAGCCGGCGGAATTGGAGGGCATCCTGTTAGCCATTATACCATGATAAGATCACTACTTTAATAGAATAATAGACCAGCAATATTACGCAGGCAACTGTGCAGGAGATTTGCATGCGTATCTTTCTCACCGGCGCGACCGGTTTCATCGGTTCGGCGCTGGTTCCCGAACTCATCAAGGCGGGCCACCAGGTGGTCGGCGTGACTCGCTCCGACGCCGGCGCCGAGGCGCTGGCCGCCGCGGGTGCCGAGGTGCACCGGGGGACCCTCGAAGATCCCGAGGGGCTGCGAGACGGCGCGGCGAAGGCGGAGGCCGTGATCCACACGGCATTCGACCACGACTTTTCGCGGTTTGCCGAGAATTGCGAAAAGGACAAGCGCGTCATCTCCGCCCTCGGCGCCGCACTGGCCGGCTCCGACCGGCCGCTGGTGATCACCTCCGGCGTCGGCATGGGCAGCCCCGGGCATGGCCAGTTGGCGATCGAGGACGTCTTCAACACCGGCCATCCCAATCCCCGCATTGCCTCCGAACTGGCCGGCAATGCCTTGCTGGAGGCCGGCGTCAACGTGTCGGTGGTGCGCCTGCCCCAGGTCCACAACCCGGTCAAGCAGGGCCTCATCTCGCCGCTCATCGAGATCGCACGTGAAAAAGGCGTCTCGGCCTATGTCGGCGAAGGCCGCAATCGCTTCTCCGCCGGCCGACGCGGCGCGGGTTTACCGGCTTGCGGTGGAAAAGCGGCAGCCGGGCGCTCGCTATCACGCGGTCGGCGAGGAAGGTGTCGACGTGCGTGCCATCGCCGAGGCGCTTGGCCGGGGTCTGAAATTGCCAGTCGTTTCCATCGCGCCGGAAAAGGCGGCGGAGCATTTCGGCTGGATGGCGATGTTCGCGCCGATGGACCTGCCGGCCTCCAGCGCGCTGACACAGGCACGGCTGGGCTGGCATCCGACCGGCCCGACGCTGATCGCCGATCTCGACGCCATGCAATATGCCGTTTGACGGGCTGAAGCCTCGGCGCTGACGCGGACGACATAGGGCCTGTAATCTCAGTCAGATTACCGGCCCTTTTTGTACGAGCGCATCATTCAGGGGTAACGGCGTAGCGCAAGTGGACGAGCCCATGCGCCAGCGCCTCGCAGCTCTTCAGGGACAACTGCATCTTGCCCGCCAGGCCGCTCTCGCCGAACTCGACGAAGGCCTGGTTCCCGGCGCGTCCATCGATCGCGGGTGCAACGAGAAGACTCAACTCATCGACAAGGCCGGCTGCGAAGAAGGAGCCGTTGATGCCGGCGCCGCCCTCAAGCAGCAGCCGGCGGATGCCGAGTTCACGTCCGAGAATCTCGACCATCGCGGCGAGATCGATCTCGGCGGCTTCCGCGACGATATAGGACACGCCGTCGGCGGCGAGCTCGGCCAGGTGGCTGTCGGCAACGTCAGGCCCAAGCAGCACCACGACATGATCGCCGCCGATGTCCGGTTTGGAAAAGTGAAGCTTGCCCGAGGCATCGAGCGCCACGGCATAACTGCCCGCACCCATTTGCGCGAAATGATAGGGCCGGTCGACCTTGCCGGCTTTGGCCGGCGGGTGCGCGCCGGCCTTGCTCATCTCGGCCATGGTGACGCGGCCGACGATCCAGGCATGGCCCGCGAGATCCCCGTGGATCTGCTCATAGAGACTTGACCACTCGGCCCGGGTGCCGTCGGGGCTCTTGGTATAGCGGCTCGGGTGGAGGCTGCCATCAAGGGATGCCAGCATATGGCAGATGATTTGCGGCTTCATGCGGTTTCTCCAGGGATGGGCTCAGGCGCGGTTCAAACTAGTGCCGCTGCCGGAGAATGGAAGCCGGACACCGCGGCTCCGCCACAAATCCGACAATTCAGATAATTTGCACGGCAACGCTGTTATATCGATGTTGCACAAATGGTTGACCCTGGGCTAGCATCGCCGCGCAGGCGTCGATGGGAGGCTCTTTTTACAGCGGCGGCCAGCTGGAGCGGCATGCGTTTTCGGGCGCAGGGAGGATGCTCCAACACTTTGAACCGACGCATGATCCTTCCTGAAACCGATCCCGGTTTTCGGGATCGTGCGTTCTTGTGGAGGAGGATCCCATGAACAGACGCGAATTCCTGCTGTCGTCCGCGGCCTTTGGCGCCATGATGCTTGCCGCACCTTCGGTGTTTGCGCAGGACAAGCTCACCATTCTCGGCTCGGTGCCCAATCTCGGCTTTCCGTTCTTCGTGCACATGCTGAACGAGATCAAGGCGGAAGCCGCCGCGCAAGGCGTCAATTTGACCGAGAGCGACGGCCAGAACTCGGCCACCAAGCAGACCGCCGACATCGAGGCGGCCCTGGTGCAGAAGGTCAACGCCATCGTCATCTCGCCGCTCGACGTCAACGCGCTGGCGCCGGCCATCGAGGAGGCGGTCAAGGCCGGCGTTCCCGTGGTGACGATCGACCGCCGCGTCGACGGTGTCGAGGGCATTTTGGCCCATGTCGGCGCCGACAACGTTAAGGGCGGCGAAGCGGAAGCCAAAGCCATGGTGGCGGCGTTCCCCAACGGCGCCAAGATCTTCCATCTGCAGGGCCAGCCCGGCGCCGGTCCGGCGATCGACCGCAACAAGGGCG
This sequence comes from Mesorhizobium sp. Root102, assembly GCF_001425625.1. Lineage (GTDB taxonomy): Bacteria > Pseudomonadota > Alphaproteobacteria > Rhizobiales > Rhizobiaceae > Mesorhizobium. The sequence goes on from NZ_LMCP01000034.1 coordinate 128,421, forward strand.
TGCACAATGTGCTCGATCCCCTGAAGGACAAGTACCAGATCGTCTTCGAGCAGACCGCCAACTTCGCCCGCGCCGAGGCGCTGTCGGTGACCGAGGCCGGGCTTGCCGCCAACGGCAAGCCGGACGCCATCGTCTGCGCCAATGACGACATGGCGCTTGGCGCCATGGAGGCCTGCGCGGCGCGTAACTTCACCGACGTCAAGATCTACGGCTTCGACGCGCTGCCGGAAGCGCTGGTCGCGGTGCGCGACGGCAAGCTCGCCGGCACCGTCGAGCAGTTCCCCGGCGAGCAGTCGCGCACGGCGGTGCGCATCGCGGTGGCCTTTGCCAAGGACAAGACCGAGCCGAAGGAGAAGCTGGTGCTGCTGACGCCGATCGTCATCGGCAAGGACAATCTCGACAAGGCGGAGCGGATTGGCGAGACGAAGTAGGGGGTGGGGACCGGTCGATTGGAGAGGCCGGCCGGACAGCACCTCCCTCTGTCCGGCAGGACAGAGGGGGGTGCTCCAGCGGTAACGAGCGGCATGAACTGCAATCCGGGAGCCACCCTTGCCAGCTGAAGCCGCATCGCCCGAACCCATCCTGCTTGCCGTCGAAGGCATCACCAAGCATTTCTCCGGCGTGACGGCGCTCAGCGACGTTTCGCTCGACATCCGACCCGGCGAGATTCTCGGCCTGCTTGGCGAGAACGGCGCCGGCAAATCGACGCTGCTGAAAATCCTGTCGGGCGTCATGCCGCCGTCGAGCGGGCATATCATTTTCGACGGCGCCGACTATCAGCCGGCGAGCCCGCAAGATGCCAAGCGGCTCGGCATCGTCACCATCTACCAGGAGCTCAGCCTGATCCCGACGCTGACGGTGGCGGAGAACATCTTTATCGGCCGCGCGCCGACCGGTCCGCTCGGGCTGGTGAGCTGGAGACGCATGGAGCAAGAGTCCCGCGCGATCATCGCCCGCGTCGGCCTCTCCATCGATCCGATGACGCCGGTGTCGGCGCTATCGGTGGCCGAGCAGCAGCTGGTCGAGATCGCTCGTGCGCTGTCGCTGAAAAGCCGGCTGATCATCATGGATGAGCCGACCTCGGCGCTGACCGAGACCGAAGTGCAGCGGCTGCTGTCGATCATGGACCGACTGCGCAAGGACAAGGTCGCCATCATGTTCGTCACCCACCGGCTGGAGGAGGCGTCCGCCATCTGCGACCGCATGACGGTGCTGCGCGACGGACGGCTGGCCGGGCATCTTGACCGCGAGGGCGGACCGATCGCGCTGCCGAAAATCATCGAGAAGATGGTCGGCCGCGCGGCGTCGGAACTCTATGCACGGCCGGCGCAGCGCGCGGTGGCCGGCGATGTCGTTCTGTCGGTGCGCGGATTGCGCACCGTGCGCGACCCCGAGGCGCCGCACGCCATCGTGCTCGACGGCGTCGACATCGATCTCAAGGCCGGCGAGATCCTTGGCGTTGCCGGGCTCGTCGGCTCGGGCCGAACCGAACTGGCGCGCGCTATTTTCGGAGCCGACCGCATCGCGGCCGGCACCATCACGCTCGACGGCAAGCAAATCGCGCCGGCATCGCCGGCGGATGCCATCGCGCTCGGCATCGGCCTTGTGCCGGAGGACCGCAAGCACCAGGCGATCTTTGCTGCACTCGGCATCCTGGCGAATTTCTCCGTCGCCTCGCTGGGCAGCTTCAGCAACGGCTTCGGCTTCATGGCCGAGCGGCGCGAGCGCGATGCGCTCGCCGGTTTCAGGAAAATGCTGTCGATCCGCATGGCCTCGGCCGAGCAGGCGATCGAGGGCCTGTCGGGCGGCAACCAGCAGAAGGTGATCCTGGCGCGCTGGCTGGCGCGCGATCCCAAGGTGCTGATCGTGGATGAGCCGACGCGCGGCGTCGATGTCGGGGCCAAGACCGAGGTGCACCAGATACTGGTGCAGCTTGCGGCGCGCGGCATTGCGGTAATGATGATCTCGTCGGAACTGCCGGAGGTGCTGGCGGTGTCGGACCGCATCGTCACCATGCGCCGCGGACGCATTACCGGGCAGATGCCGGGCGTCGAGGCAAACGAGGAGAAGCTGATGGAACTGATGGCGCTCGACAGGCAGGACGCGAAGGGGCAGGCACGATGAGCGTGGCGGGCGAACAGAACCAGCGCGGCGGCATCAATTTCGCGCGGCTGTTGATGAGTTTCGGGCCGCTCCTGTTCCTGGCCGCGCTGATCGTCGTCTTCACCGTGCTGAAGCCGAGCTTCATGGATCCGATCAACCTGTTCAACATCACGCGGCAGATCTCGATCACCGGGCTGATCGCGCTCGGCATGACCTTCGTCATTCTCACCGCCGGCATCGACCTGTCGGTCGGCTCGCTGCTCGCTTTCTGCGGCATGGTCGCCGCCGTGGTGGCCAAGGGCGGGACCGCCAACACGCTGTCGCTGTCGACCTCAGGTACGCAGGGCTATGGCTGGTTCGCCGCACTGCTGGCCGCCGTCGTGGTCGGCGCTGCGGCAGGCGGCGTGCAGGGGCTTGTCATCACCCGGCTGAAAGTGCCTCCCTTCGTCGTCACGCTGGGCGGGCTGACGGTGTTTCGCGGGCTGACGCTAACCATCTCCAATGGCGGCCCGATCTCGGGCTTCGACGCCTCGATGCGCTGGTTCGGCACCGGGCTGATCGGTCCCGTGCCGGTGCCGGCGCTGATCTTCGCGGCGGCCGCCGTCGTGTGCCACATCGTGCTGCGCTACACGCGCTATGGCCGCGCCGTCTATGCCGTCGGCGGCAATGCCGAGGCGGCACGGCTGTCGGGTCTGCGCGTCGACCGCATCCTGGTCTCGGTCTATGTCATCGTCGGCTTCTTCGCCGGGCTCGCCGCCTTCGTGCTGTCGGCGCGGCTCAACTCTTCGGAAGCGGTGGCCGGCATCGGCTACGAGCTGACGGTCATTTCGGCCGTCGTCATCGGCGGCACCTCGCTGTTCGGCGGCATCGGCTCGGTCGGCGGCACAGTGGTCGGGGCAGCGCTCATCGGCGTGCTGCAGAACGGGCTGCAGTTCAACAACGTGTCCTCCTACACGCAAAGCATCGTCATCGGGCTCATCCTGATCCTGGCGGTGGCATTCGACCGGTGGCTGAAGTCGCGGGTGCGGCGGTGAGGGCTGGGAGGTGGGGCTTCGAAACGAGGCGGACTATTCGGATCCTCTCCAAGAGGGGCAGGAAATTATGAGGACCTTCACCGAGAGGCTGATTGGAAAGTCGATAAAGAGCATTCACAATGACGAGCCGGGATACGGCATCAGCATAAGCTTGTCAGACGGCGCAGGGTTCTCTGTAAATACAGAAGTGACGGCACTTCTGACCGAAAGGTATGCCAAACTGGTCGAACATGTAACGATTACGAAGGAGCAGGTTACCTTGCATCTTACCGGCAATGGTTTTGTAGCCATTTCCGTAGATCGCGAACGCTTCTTCGACGAAGTTGAGTTGTTCGTTTATCACGACAACGAGGGTATGGTCGTCGAAAACTGATCTGCGCTACTGCGATCAGCGTTCGCGCGCAATGCTGGGCCGTCAGGCCGCTTCCCTTGCCCAGAGCCGGTGGCCGTACCGGCGGAAGAAGCGCGCCACGAGGCGTTGCTGCCTGGCCCTGGCAAGGTCGGCCAGGCACCGCTCCTGGCGCCAGCGCGGCATGTTGCGCCAGCAGGCGATGAAGCGGTTGGTGTCCTCAACAGCTTCTTCCGCCGACAGCGCCGGGCCGATCGAGGCCAGGAACAGCGCTTCTGACTGTTTCAACTCGTCGATGACGGCCTTGCGGCTCATGTGATCGTGGCGGGCACGCTCGATGCCGTTGCGGCGGATGGCTTCGAAGGCGTCTAGGAGGGCAGGGCTGTCGCCGGTGTAACCGCAGGCGCGGGCGAAATCGGCGGCGTCCATGGTCACTCCCGGGCTTGATGTGGCGGTGGGCTCGGATGCCGACTCACATTTACGAGTTAATATAAGCACAACTCAAATATGAGCAGAAGAAAAACTTTTGGGACTGTTTGAAAACTGCGACTCGACTCCCGGTGCAAAACGCAGGAATATACGAACAAATCAGGAACAAAAGGCGAGGGAGGGGCGATGGCATTGCCGGGCAGGGAACCAGTGATCGCGCATGTCGCCTCGATCTCGGTTGAGTGCGCCGATTGCGGCCGCAACCGTTGGTGGCGGCCCGATCAGCTGAAGCGGTTCGGGTTGACGGGCAATACGCCGCTGGCCGCCCTGTCGGGCCGCGTCGTCTGCTCGGCCTGCCGCGCCGACGGGCTGCCGGGCGCGACCGTTACGATCCAGGCGGCGTTCATCGACGAACGCCAGCGCGTGCGCAGCGAAGCGCAGATGCTGAATGAGCGCGAGGTGCAGCTGGAGGGGTCGAGGCGGGCGTGAGGGGAGATAACTGAGCGAGGCAGCCCGTATCCGTGTCGGACGAACCAACATGGCTGGTTCTGCTTGGCCGTGCCCTTCACCTCGGTCGCGGTATGGATCCTAGGGTCTCCACGACGCCGCGGCGCGGCTGCTTCGCCCTAGGATGACGACGGGAGAGGGGCTTTTGGCTATGTTCCAAAGTCCGCGCTTGACGTCTGCTCCAGTTCAGCGCTGTGAGCTATCCTATGCGGTGGTCTCAGGTCTTTGCGATTGGCTTCCAAGTCTCCATGATTTCGTCTTCCTAGGGCGGAGCAGGAGCGAAGCGACGTCGCGGAGACCCTGGGATCCATGCCGTGACTTTGGGGAGATGCGAGGACGCAAAACGATCCGCCCTGCCGTGCAAAGCGCGCCGACGCTGGCGATTCCTTTCCGTAAGGAAGGTCTGCCGACCCGCTAATACCCCAGCAGTTCCTTCAACGGAATCACCCGCCAGACATGCTTTATCGCGTAGCGGTTGAAGGTCAGGGTCTTCGGCGGATTGTATTGCTCGACCACCAGCTCGGCCGCCGTTCGCTTGACCAGCTTCTTGATGAAGGCCTTGCCGTTGCGCTCGTTTTCTTCCGGGAAGGTCTCAATCACCACATGGTCGCCGGGCACCGCGTCGCGGCCGCCGCAATAGATCAGGTCGCCGGGCTCGTAGCGCGGCACCATGGAATCGCTCAGTACGTGCAGCGCGAAGACCTTTGACAGGTTGCGCACGCCCGGCGGGCGCTGGACGTAACCGGCCGGCTCGCCGTTGAAGGTGAAATCGCCATCGTCGCCGCCGACGGCCGCGCCCAGCACCTCGATATCCATCGACCCGGCGGGTAGCGGACCGGCATCGGTGACGATCTCGGCGTCGGCGACCGGGCCGGCATCGTCGAGGAAGACGACCTCGCCTTTGCCGAGCGCCACCGGATCGACGCGCAGGAAGGCAGCGGTCTTCAGCAGGTTCTCGGTCTTGGGCAGGTTGCGGCCGGTTTCCCAGTTGCCGACGGCGGCGACATCGGTGTCGTTGTGCTCGGCAATGTGGCGCATGACCAGGCCGCGCTGCTTGCGCGCCTTGCGGATCGCCGCCCCGACCTTGATCGACAGTTCCGTTTTTGCCATGGCGCCCATGTGAGCGATGAAAGCGGCTCTCGTCTATGAAAGAATGGCTTGCATATATTTTTGAGTTATGCTTATATCTGGTCATGCAAATCCTGTCCAGCTTTGATGGCGCAAGGGCGCCGGCCTCACGCGAGGCGCATCCGGCGGCAAAGGCCGCGACCCATTCCCCTCCGTTCCGGCCGTCCTCCTCCCCGGCCGGGGCGAAGCTCGAGGCTCAGTGCTTGGCTGCCTCGGGTCCGGTCCGCCCGTCACCGGCGACCGGAACGGCCGGAGCCGCCGCTCCCAGCGGCTCCGGCCCCCAATTCGATCGGCATGGCACTGGCTTGCCCGCCAGGTCGTGTATCCGCACCGAAGACGGCACCGTCATCCTGTTCGACAGGCAGACGGGCAGGGCGGTTTCCGCCCCCGACAGAAAGACGGCCGAGGCGCGGCTTTCGCGCCTCGCCCAAACCGCCGGGCTGCAAAGCCGGTCCGGCTGAGCCGGTGCCAGCCGGCCCTCGAACCACACAATCCTAACTGCGCCCCGGCCAGCTGGCCCCGACGCTTGCCTGACGGCGCGCGGCCGAAGGCAGAATCTTGGATGGAGCCTGGACATGGCAAGCTATACCGACGCGGAATTGCAGGAGATCGCCCGCTGGCTGAAGGAGGGGCTTTCCGCCTCCAGCATTGCCGCCGCTTTCAGTGCGATGCGCGGCAGCCCGGTGTCGCGCAATGCCATCATCGGCATCGTGCACCGCAACGCCATGCTGGACGCGATCGGCTTTGCCAAGGGGCCGCCGGTCGGGGCCAAGCGGGCTGCACGCAAGCGCACGGCGAGCAAGTGGGCACATGACGTGCCGGCGCGGGGCAAAGTGAGTGCCAGGCCGGTGGCCGGCACGACCGACGCCGAGTTCGCTGTCGCTGGCATGCGCAAGGCGGTCGCCAAGCGCGAGCCGCCGCCGGCCTGGCTGCCGCCGCGCCTGTTCGTGCGCGAGGTGGGCATGCTGATCGTCGACGGCGAAGCCTATCGTTTCAAAGTCCCGGTGCCGCCGCGCACGCCCGTCGGTCGTCAGCCTCATGGTGTGGCGATGCGCTTCATCGACTGTCTGTTTTCCCGCTGCCGCGCGCCGCTGGACCTGACGCTGGAAGAGGATCCGGAAAACGATGCGCCAGGCGGCCGGCCGGGCGCCGACATGCTGTGCTGCGGCATGCGCACCAAGGCACTGAGAAGCTATTGCACCTACCACCAGGCGCGCTTCCAGCGCCACGTTTTCGAGGGTGAGCCGAGGTCCGCGCAGGGGACGAAAAGCCAATTGCTTGGCTTTTCGAACGGCGAACGCCCGAAGCGATAGCGAAGGGCAGGGTGCCGACAGGCGGATGGGCAGCACTGGTAGGAAAACGGCCGCGAGGATCTGAATTGAACCAAGCCCGAAACAAAACCGCCACAACCCTATTTCGGCACCTGCCGGCCCTGTTTGGGCATGCGGCTTTGAACGGTCCTGGCCTCCACCGGCATCGCCGGCCCGCCTTCGGCCACCAGTATGTCGGCCACACGGGCAAAGCCGGTGAACACTTTCATGGCGTCGGCTTCGGAAATCTGCGCGGCGATTGCCGCGCTGCAGGCGTTGAGCGCGCTGCGGTAGACATGGCCGCGCCGCTCGAGCGGCCAGCGCTGCAGGAAGTCGGCGGCTTCGCTGACGCTGTCGATCTCTTCGATCTGCTCGTCCATCCGCACCTTGAGCGGCACTCCGGTCTTCATCGTACCCACGGCGTTCACCTTCGCTCTGCGCGCGGCTTTACCTACCGCCTTCATAAACGCGCCGCTCCGCCGCGCGGTTGCATCAATTTTTCGACCGGCGCGCGCCTCTCATGGGCTGGCCACGGCGTCCAGCCAGTCATGGGCGCGGCTTTTCGACTTGGCCACCACTATGTTCTGTTGCCTGGCGGCCTTCGTGAGAGCCTCGAAGGCAATGCGCTGGCAGCAGGTGCCGTCGACGGCGAGCGGCACCAACCGGGCCGCCTCTACATAGGCCGGCGAGGTCTTGTCGGGCCATTGCTGCCCCAGCGCCCTGGCGGCTTCGGCCACCGAGGCGACCAGCATGGTTGTGTTGTCGCAAAAGCGCAGGGTAACCGGCAAGAAGGCTGTCATCGGCATCTCTCCCGTGGACGCCGCATAACGTCGAAAATTCGCGCTGGTTCCATCGGCCTGGATGCAGGCATGGCGGGCGGGTGCGGCCATGTACGCGAGTTGCTGGCGAGGCGGGCGACGAGCATGCTGGCGCGGGCGGTGAAGCGGTGATGATCTTCGATCGCAAGGTCGGCGGGACAGCGCCCCCCCTCTGGCCTGCTGGCCATCTCCCCCACGCGCGGGGGGAGATGGCAGCTTCGCCGCAGCGCCTTTCCTGCAACGCCGGCGATTGGCGAAAACCGCGACGACATCGATCTCCCTCCGCGTGGGGGAGATGCCCGGTAGGGCAGAGGGGGGCGCGAAAGATCGCCACCTTGCCAGCCTCCCACCCCATCACCAACACCCCAACCGAGGACCCCACCCCCATGCCCAGGAAAACCAAACCCGCAAAACCGCAGGCGCCGAAACTGCCGAAGGGCGAGGCCGAGCAGGTGCGTATCCGGCGCGAGATCGGCCATGATTTCGCGCTCAGGGATGACGCCTTCGGCCGCAAGCGGCTGGCCGCCGGCACTTCTGAGGCAAGGCGCGTCTACGAGGTGTCGAATGATGGCTTCATATCCACCGGCGGCATCGTGCGCGTACGCACCATCGACCCGCTGCTGGGCATCACCTCACTGTCGCGCCAGCAGCGCGAGGCCGGCCTGCGCTACCGCGAGGATTTCCGCTGCAGCCAGCAGGCCAGCGTCAAGCCGATGCGCTGGACCGAGCGCGTCGACGGCGGCCGCCACGGCGGCGGCATCGCCGACAGCGTGCTGGACGCCGGTCGCGCGCACGCCGCCGCCACCAGGGCGCTAGGCCATTGGGAGGTCGCCGCCGTGGTGCGACAAGTCTGCTGCGCGGAAGGGTCGATCAAGAGCGTGGCGGAGCAGACGGGCGAGGGCCGCGATGTGGTGACGAAGCTGCTGAAGGTCGGGCTGGATCTGCTGGCGGTACATTATGGGATGATGATGGGGAGGTGAGGGGGCGTATGGTATCTGTAATTCGTACCGGCGAGTTCGACGTGCCGCTCTCTACCCCTTTGAAATAGCGATTACTTCCGCTTGGGGATAATCGCGCTCCTCTTTGTAGAGAATGATGTAACCGGGGAGCGCCGTCGCCTGCCATCCAAGGGGCAGGGCCGCGACGACATGGCGGATCGCCGAGCGTGGAGTGACAGGCCCGCTCAGGAGCGAAACTACGGCTCTGTCGAAATCGTCATGGGGTTTCCTATTGCGTCCGCCATTGCCCTGATAACGGAATGTGTAGGGCAAGGCGTCCTTGAGGCGCGCGAGAGCGCTTGCAACTGTCTCGCCGTTGTCGATGGCGAAAGCCAGCTCCCGATCAATGTCGATCGGAAACCGAGCATCATAGTTCTTGGGATCTACTTTGGTGGTGTCGCGCTCTCGGCCTGGATCATTGGAACCGAAGCCGCTTCCGTTCCAATCGATCGCCTTTACCCCGCCGTAGTGCCGGATCAGATCGGACTCCAAATCCACTGCGGTGAATACGAAGATGCGCACCGCCTTAAAGCTTACACGTGTTGGATCGAGCCCGACACGATGCATGATTTTGCGCGAATGGCGAGCTAGGCGCTTGTGAAGCCCGGCGTCGGCATCGGTCTTGCCGACATAGACGACACGATCGTCGAGCAGAAGTTGATAGACACCCTGCTCCTCGGGAACTTCAAGCAGGTTCGTATTGTTGAGTGGTGCGGTTTCGAGTTCATCAAGCACCTTGATCAGGCGTGCCAGCAAGGCGCCCGGAAGGTCAAACTCGAACTCGACATAAGCCTTCATTTCAGAAAGTCCGATCCCCCAAAAGCAAGATGGCGTTTCACGCTACGCGCTACGATGTTCGCCAACTCCACAGGTACAGCATTACCCAACTGGCGCATGGTTTCGGACCATGCGCCGTGAAAACGGAAATTGTCCGGGAACGTCTGCAAGCGGGCGCTTTCGCGAACGGTGAAGTAGCGCACACTGCCGTCTGGTCGTAGCAGCATGTTTTCTCCGCCAGGCACGCCATGGACGCCGGCCTTCAAGGTCTTGGCCGGTTCGTCGAGTGGGCTTCCTGTATGGCCCGGATATGATCTCGCGCCAGGCTGGAACCGATGGTTGTTGTGGTTCGCGGCTTTGCGCCATTCATGTTCGGGATCAGGCAGATCGCCAATCGCGTCTCGCGTAGTTCGCCATGGTGCCGTGGTTGGTTTGCCGTCGAGACGCGCCGCGCGTTCAAGATGGCGATCACCAATCCTGCGTTCGACCCTAGGTGCTTTGTGCCGATCCCAATAATCGCCCATGGCCTGTTCCCAGAGCAAGGCGTCCAAGGAATGCGTTTCCAACGGAAAAGCCCACTTAATGTCGAGGTCGGCGCGGAAACCTACAAAAACCACACGCTCTCGGCGCTGCGGGATTCCATAGTTGGCCGCGTTCAACACACGATGGACGATCCGATATTCCAAGCCAGCCGGACCGCGACGGCCGGTGTGATGCTTCTCCAGTCGACGAAGGTGGCTTTCCCAACCCTCGTCACGTTCGGCGGCGAGTTCCGGGTAGGTCATTTGCAGGACGATGTGCGAAAAATATGTGGCGAAGGTTTCGCGGGTTAGGCCTTTCACATTCTCGAAGATGAAGGCTCGTGGCTTTGTTTCCCGCAGTGCCCGGACCGCTTCTGGCCACATGTCACGGGAATCCGCATGGGCGCGGTGTTTGCCACCCAGCGAGAATGGCTGGCAAGGCGGACCGCCCGTCACCAGATCGATCTTGCCCTCATGCTCTCGAAAATCCACGTCGCGGACATCGCCCTCGGTCGGCTCGGGCCAATCCCCAACCAGACCGAGGCCATCCGTCCGGTTTTCGCGGATGGTGTCGCAGCACCACCGATCCCACTCGATAACAGCCTGTGGCGCGAAGCCGGCACGGCTAACACCCATGCCAAGCCCGCCAGCGCCCGCGAAGAGCTCGATCGATTTCATGCTATTCCCCCACGAATTGGCGCAGCTTGTTCTCTAATTGTTCACTCTGCCGCAATTCGCATTCCCAGACAACCAGTACGTTCCAGCCAAGTCGCTTCAATGCTTCTTGGTTCAGGGTATCGCGCTTCGCATTGGCGGATAGTTTCGGCTCCCAGAACTCAAGTCTGGACTTTGGAAGGCGAGCCAGGCGACACGTCGGATCGTCGTGACGATGCCAAAAGCACCCATGAATGAAAATCGCCTTCTTGCGTTTTCCAAAAGCAATGTCCGGTTTCCCGGGCAAATCGCCGCGATGAAGTCGATAGCGATAGCCCATCCCGTGGAGAAGCCGACGCACGACCATCTCAGGCTTCGTATCCCTGCCATGAATACGCGCCATCCGCTCGCTGCGTTCGATGGTCGAAAGGGTATCCACTTTTCCATCGTCTCATTGATTCGCAAAGATGGTGTTGCGTTTTGCTTCGAAAGGGAAGGCCTACCGCACCCTCTAAAACAGCGCCCTCTCCAACGGCCCCTCCAGCGTCTCCGCAAACGCCGTCGCCAAATGATGCCGATCACGAAACGCGAGCTTGCCGCCGATGACGACGTGGCAGGCGGCTGGGCCGCAGAAGTGGTCGGTGAGGTCGACATAGAGCGTGTCGGGCACGCTTTTCACGACTGCGCGTTCAGTGGCGGCGGTGCTGTCGTTGGCGGCGTCGGCCCTTGGCGTGTCGCAAAGGGATGGCGCGGCGCGCCACCAGAGCGCGCGCGCCACGCAGGAGTCGACGAAGCTGGTGTTGATCGGCGTGTCGCGAATGACAGCCGTCTCGATGCCGGCCTGGCTGAACGCCTGCAAGGTCGAGCGCAGGCCGGCCTGCCAGCGCGCGATCTCGGCCGCGCGGCTTGCGGCGGGCATATCGCGCGTCAAATTGCCGATCGAGAATTCCGAGATCACCACCAGGCGCGGCTTGCGGCGAATGATGTCGGCGATTGCCAACTCGCGCCAAGCGTCGCATTCGGTGTAGTCGCGCTTCAGCACCGCGTTGAAGGTGGAGAGCCGCGAGGCGCGGCACGATGATTTGAGATAGGTGACCACTTTTGTGTCGTTGCGTCTGGCCGCTTCGATCAGCGGCGTCGACCAGTGATCGGCATGCGAATCGCCGAACAGCACGATGGTGTGGGCGGCGTCGGTCGCGCCGAACACGCAGGGTTTTGGCGTCACCGTGCGGGAATCGAGCAGGCAGGTCTTGTCGACGGCGCGCGCGATGGAGGGTTGTTCGGCCGCCTGCTGGATGCCGCGCTGCTCTGGACCGATGTTGCGCGTGGCCAGATGCGCATTGGCATAGCCCACCGCCACGCCGGCGCCCGTCAGCACCAGTGCGGGAACCAGAACAAGGCCGGGAAAAGCGCGAACCGGTCTTGCGCCTGGAATTGAGTCGGGAAAGGCGCGGGCGCCCGCCGTCAGCCAGGCGCCACGCCGGGCCGGGTTCTCGATCAGATGATAGGTGAACGCCGACAGCGCCAGCGTCAGCACGACGCAGCCGAGACGCTGCGGCACGGTGAGATTCGGCGCGAGCATCTGCGCATAGACGATGATCGGCCAGTGCCAGAGATAGAGCGAATAGGAGAGCGTGCCGATCCATTGCAAAGGCCACAGCGACAAAGCGGCGGCCGGGCCAAGGGCCTGCCAGTTGGTCTGCTTGCCGGTGTACTCCGCACCGGCGCCGCTCAGTAGCACCAGCACCGTGCCGGCAACCGGCAGCAGCGCATACCAGCCGGGGAAGGGCAGGTCTTCGCTCAACAGCAGATAGGCCGCCGCGATCAGCGCCAGGCCGAGCCAGCCAAATGCGGGCCGCAGCCATGCGCGGTGCCGCGGCAAAGTCACGGGAGCCAGCGTCGCCAGGCCGCCGCCGGCGAATTCCCAGGCGCGCAGCGGCGAGAAATAGAAGGCCCAGGCCGGTGCCGCGCTGGTCAGCCACAGGCAGGCGGCGAAGGAGGCGAGGCCGGCCACGCCGATCACGGCCACGGCTGTGCGCCGGCCCGGCCGCAGCCAGGCGGCCAGCAGAAGCAGCGCCGGCCAGGCCAGGTAGAACTGCTCCTCCACCGACAGCGACCAGAAGTGGATGAAGGGATTGCTGGTGGCGTCAGCGGCGAAATAGTCGAACGACCAGCGCAGCAGCCACAGATTGATGGCATAGGCGGAGGCGAACATGGCACCGCGCGAATAGAGCGCCTGCTCCTGCGGCGCCAGGATGAAGTAGCCGGCGGCAAGCGTGACCAGGATGACGAACAAAGCTGCCGGCAAAAGGCGCTGGGCGCGCCTGGCGTAGAAGCGCCAGAGGTCGAGCCGGCCGGTCTCGCCGATCTCCTGCATGAGGTGGGTGGTGATCAGCCAGCCGGAGATGACGAAGAAGATGTCGACGCCGGCAAAGCCGCCGGGGAGCGCGGTGAGGCCGAAATGATAGGCGACGACGCCGCCGACGGCGAGCGCGCGCAATCCTTGTATGTCCGGCCGGAACGATGCTGCCACGGAGACTCCTTCGTGTAAGCCCGACCCGTCGCCACTGTCGGCGGGGCAGGCCGATATCGCAACGCAACGAATCTTTCGCAGTGCAACATGACAAAAATGGGACGAAAGCCGACAGGCTGCGGGCTTGCCCGTTTAGACGCCGAGCGCAAAACAGCCCCGCGAAGGGGCTGTTTTCTCGTCGGTCCGGTGGGCGCTTACTTGCTGCCGCCGTTCGCTTTCACGCTGCTGCAGAATTCCGGATGGGCGTTGGCCGCAGTGGCGTCCTTTGACTCGTCCTCGCAGGCTTTCATCATCGCGGTCTGGTCGTCCGGCGTCAGGGCCTTCCAGGCCTTCACGAAGTCGCCGTTGCTGACCATCGTCTTCATGCCGGTATCGGTGTAGAAGGGCTGCACCTTGGCCGGATCGTCGAGCGCCGATGTACCGGTGCTGCCTGCGGCAAGCGCCGAGCCGGCAACCATCGAAAGCGTCATCGCGCCGAAAAATATCGTCTTGACGTTCATGGTATAATTCTCCTGTTGCTTTGATATCGTCGAGCAACGATCAGCTTGAAGAACGACAGGTCTGGATGAAAGTTCCGGGAATCAGGTCAATCCCTGGTAAAATATAGTCGGAAAAAGCTTGAAAGTTTTTCCAATTTTGCTCGTTTCGTCCGAAGGCGGGATTCCATGACAGGAATCATTTGCCGCACGATCAAGGTTGCGCGGTGACTTGCTGCGGCGTGCCCATAGTGTATTTGCCGCTCTGGTCGGTCGCAGCCAACCGACCCGGCACGTCAGGCGGGAAACAGGAACGCCGCCGTCGGATCGAAAAAGACCTGCCGGCTGCAGGGCGCTAGATCCTGCGATTGCATGGCGGCGGAGGTCGGCCTGATGTCGACCCCCTCGCCGCCGGAGGTGCGCGCGACGATGCGCCGGCGCTCGCCGTAGAAGGCGACATCGACGATCTCGACGTTGAGCTCCGCGCTCGCCGGGCTCCGTTCCATGCCAAACGCTTCCGGGCGGATCATCAGCTTGGCCTTCTGGCCTTTGCCGAACGTGCCGTTGGCCCTGACGCCGGAGACGACCGAACCGTCGGCCAGCCGGATCGTTGCCGTGCCATCCTTGGTGTCGAGATGTTCGGCGGCGAGGAAGTTCGAATTGCCGATGAAGCCGGCGACGAAATCGGTGGCTGGCCGCAGATAGAGATCCTCGCCGCTGCCGGTCTGCTCGACGCGGCCGTCCCGGAACAGAGCGATCCGGTCCGACAGATGCAGCGCCTCCTCCTGGTCGTGGGTCACGTAGAGGATGGTGACGCCGGTCTCGCGATGGATGCGGCGGATCTCGCCCTGGATCTCCTCGCGCAATTTCTTGTCGAGCGCCGACAGCGGCTCGTCCATCAAAAGGATCGGCGGATCGTAGGCCAGCGCCCGGGCCAGTGCGACGCGCTGCTGCTGGCCGCCAGACAGGGCGCCGGGCAAGCGCGCGGCGAAGCTTTCCAGCCGCACCAGGGCCAGCATGTCGGCGACCTTCTTCTTCACCTCGGCCTCCGGCCGGCGGCGAACCCGCAGCGGAAAGGCGACGTTCTCGGCTACCGTCAGATGCGGAAACAGCGTGTAGCGCTGGAACACCATGCCGATGTTGCGCTGGTGCGAAGGCACGGCAAGCAGCGATTTTCCCTCCAGCTCGACATCGCCGGAACTCGGATCCTGGAAGCCGGCGATGGCGTAGAGCGTCGTCGACTTTCCCGAACCTGAAGGCCCGAGGAAGGTCAGGAACTCGCCCTTGGGTATTTCGAGGGTGACGTCGTGCACGGCGGTGATCGAGCCGAACGCCTTGCGCAGGTTGCGGATGGAGAGGAAGGGCTGGGTCATGTCCTGACCTTTCGCTGCAGCAGCGCCGTCACCACCATCAGGGCAAGCGTCAGCCCGACCAACAGGCTGGAGGCGGCGGCGATGACCGGGCTCAGATCCGAGCGCAAGCTGCCCCAGATCTTGACGGGCAAGGTTTGCAAGGAGGGGCTCGCCATGAAGATCGCCACCACGACTTCGTCCCAGGAGGCGAGGAAGGAAAAGATCGCGGCGGAGAAGATGCCGATGCGGATCGACGGCAAGGTGATCCTGAGCCTGGCCTCGAGCGGGCTTGCGCCGCAGACGATGGCCGCGTCCTCGATCGACTTATCGAAGCCTTCCAGTGCGGTGGCGATCGGGATGATCGCGAAGGGCAGGGCCAGCACGGTGTGGGCGATGACGAAGCCGATTGTGGTGCCGCCAAGGCCAAGGCGCAGGAAGAAGGCGTAGATGGCGATGGCGAAGACGACGACGGGCAGCACCATCGGCGTCAGCAGCACGCCGCGCAGGATCTCACGCCCGGCAAACCGTCCGCGAACCAAAGCGAAGGAAGCGAGCAGGCCGATCACCACGGACAGGATCGCCGTCATGGTGGCGATCCTGGCGCTGGTCAGCGCGGCGTCGAGCCAGGCCGGGTCGGCAAACAGCTCCTGGTACCATTTCAGCGTCCAGCCGGGCGGCGGAAAGGCCAGCCAGTGCGACGAGCCGAAGGAGAGCAGGACGATGAAGACGACAGGCAACAGGAGAAAGCCGGCGACCAGAGCGGTGAAGCCGAGAAGGGCAATTTTCAGCCAGCCCATGCGGTCATAGTCGAGCAGCATCTCAGGCGCCTCCGCTCATGCGCCTGGCGCCGACAAGGCGCAGCTGCAGCGCGTAGAGCGCCATGGTAACGACCAGCAGGATGAAGGCGGCCGCACTCCCAAGCCCCCAGTTGAGCAGCGACTGGATCATCTGCGCGATCATTTCGGCCAGCATCATGTTCGACGTGCCGCCGAGCAGTGCCGGCGTGACGAAGTAGCCGAGCGACATGACGAAGACCATCAGGCCGCCGGCGGCGATGCCGGGCAGCGACAGCGGCAGCAGGATGCGGCGGAAGGCCTGGAAGGGACTGGCGCCGCACAGTGCGGCCGCACGCAGCGTCATCGGGTCGATCGCCCGCAGCGTGCCGACCAGCGGCAGGATCATGAAGGGCAGCATGATGTAGACCATGCCGATGGTGATGCCGGTCAGGTTGTTGATGAGCGGCAGCGGCTGATCGCTGATCCCAGCGGCCATCAGCGTCCGGTTGATGACGCCGGTGCGCTGCAGCAGCACCATCCAGGCATAGGTGCGGGTCAGGAGATTGGTCCACATCGACAGGATGATGACGCCGAAGACGATCGAGGCCAGCGCCGAGGGCATGATCGCCAGCATCCAGGCGACCGGAAAGGCGACGAGGATCGTGACGATAGTGACCACCGAGGCGACCAGGAAGGTGTTGAAGAACACCCGGGCATAGGTGCCATCGCCAAGCAGGGCGGCGTAGTTCTGCAAGCCGGGTTCCGGCTCGGTGACGCTGCGCAAGAGCAGGGCCATGACCGGGACGACGAAGAACAGCACGATCAGGACCAGCGCCGGCAGCAGGCCGTTGAAGCCTGCCGGCATGCGGAATGTTGGTAGGCTCTGGCGTGTTTCGACCGACATGGCAGCGATCCGGCTATGGGACGAAACGGCGCTGGCCGTCTCGTCCCTTGCTGTTCAAGAGGCACGCTTATTTCGCCTGCCAGGCATACCAGCGCGTGGCGATCTCGTCGCGGTGCTCGGCCCAATAGTTCATGTCGAGGTTGATCTGTCCGTCGACATGGGCGTCCGGCAGCGCCTTCACCGCATCCGCCGGCATCTCGGCCTTGGCCTTGGTGTTGATGGGCGCATAGCCGCTGGCTTCGGCAAACTTCGCCTGGCCGGCAGGGCTGCTCGCGGCGGCGAGGAACTTCATCGCGGCGTCCTTGTTCTTGGCGCCCTTCGGCACGACCAGGACGTCGGCTGCCGTCAGGTTCTGGTTCCAGGAGACGCCGACATCGGCGCCGTCCTTCTCCAGCGCGAAGACGCGGCCGTTCCACAGCTGGCCGAAGGTTGCTTCACCGGACGCGATCAACTGCTGCGACTCCGCGCCGCCGCCCCACCAGACGATGTCGGACTTGATGGTGTCGAGCTTCTTGAAGGCGCGCTCGAGATCGAGCGGATAGAGCTTGTCGGCGGGAACGCCATCGGCAAGCAGCGCGATCTCGATGACGCCGGGCGCCGACCATTTGTAGAAGGTCCGCTTGCCCGGGAATTTCTTGGTGTCGAACATGTCGGCCCAGCCGGCCGGTTCGCCCGAAACGGCGCCCTTGTCCAGGCGAGCACGAAGGAATAGTAGAAGCTGCCGACGGCATGATCGGTGGTGAAGCGCGTATCGAGGTCGGCCTTCGGCACGGCGGTGAAGTCGATCGGCTCGAGCAGGCCATCCTTGGCTGCTTTGATGGCGAAATCCATCTCGACGTCGACGACATCCCAGTTGACTCTGCCGGCGTCGACCATCGCCTTCAGCTTGCCGTAGTCGGTCGGGCCGTCCTGCATGACCTTGATGCCGGATGCGGCCGTGAACGGTTCGGCCCAGGATTTGGTCTGCGCTTCCTGGGTCGTCCCGCCCCAGGAGGTGAACACCATGTCCTCGGCCTTTGCGGCCGTCGTTGCCAGAAGTGTGGTTGCGAGAAGTGTTGTTGCAAGAAGGCGGGCAAGGACGCCGGTGGTGATCAGTTTCATGTCGTTCTCCTCTGTTTGTTTTCGTTGTTTCTGTTTGCGACCGGCGTTTTCGCCTTGATCGCGTTTCCCCGGCCGGCGGCGGCTACCGCATGACAAAAGGATCGGGAATCGGGTCGTCCGAGGTGCGTATCCAGACCGACTTCGAACGCGTGTAGTCGCGGATCGCGTCCATGCCGCCCTCGCGGCCGAGGCCCGACTGGCCGTAACCGCCAAACGGAACCAGCGGCGAGACGGCGCGGTAGGTGTTGACCCAGACCACGCCGGCGTGGATTTCGCGCGCCATGCGGTGGGCTTTGGCGAGATTGGTGGTGAATACGCCGGACGCCAGGCCGAACGGCGTGTCGTTGGCAAGCGCGAGCGCCTCGGCTTCCGTATCGAAGGCGATCACGCTGAGCACCGGGCCGAAGAGTTCCTCGCGCACGCAGGGCAGGCCGGTGTTGTCATCGGCATCGATGATCGTCGGTGCGTAATAGAGGCCGCTTTCGTGGCCGGCGGGCCGTTCGCCGCCGGTGACCAGGCGTCCGCCCGCGGCAAGGCTTGCCGCAACGATCTTCTCGATCCAGTCGCGCTGCCGCGCGGTGGCAAGCGGCCCCATTTCGGTTGCGGGATCCTGCGGGTCGCCGATCCGGATCGCTTCTGCCTTGCGCTTGAGCCGGGCGAGGAATTCGTCCTTCACCGAACGTTCGACCAGCAGGCGGGAGCCGGCGACGCAGCTCTGGCCGGTGGCGGCAAAAATGCCGGCGACGACGGCGTTGGCGGCACTGTCGAGATCGGCATCGGCGAACACCACGACCGGGCTTTTGCCGCCCAGTTCGAGCGTCGTGTAGGCAAGATTTTCCGCCGTGTTTTTGACGATCTGGCGGGCGGTTGCCGGACCGCCGGTGAAGGCGACGCGGGCGACGAGCGGATGGCTGGTCAGGCGGTGGCCGCAATCATGGCCGAACCCGGTCAGGATGTTGACGCTGCCCGCGGGAAAGCCGGCCTCATGGACGAGTTTGGCGAAGGCGAGCAGCGGAGCGGGGCCATCTTCCGATGCCTTGAGGACGACGGTGCAGCCGGCGGCAAGCGCCGGCCCGAGCTTGACGGCGGACAGGAAGAGTTGCGAATTCCACGGCACGACGGCGGCGACGACGCCGATCGGCTCGGACCGGATCGTCACTTCCATATCCGCCTTGTCGATGGGGACGAACGCGCCTTCGTGCTTGTCGGCCAGTCCGCCATAGTAGCGATAGTAGTCGCCGACATAGGCGATCTGGGCGCGGGTCTCGCGGATGATCTTGCCGGTGTCGCGCGTCTCGAGTTCCGCCAGCCAGTCGGAATTGGCGACCACCAGGTCGCCTAGCCGGACCAGCAGCTTGCCGCGCGCTGTCGCCGTCATCGCCGCCCATGGGCCGGAGCGCAGCGCAAGGTGGGCGGCTTCGACGGCGCGATCGACGTCATCAGCCGATGCAGCGGGCATTTTTGCCCATGCCGTGCCAGAAGACGGGTCGATGCTGTCGAAGCTCGCGGCCGCATCCTCGAAGCTGCCGTCGATATAGTTTTTGAACTGAGCGGCGCTCATCGCGAACCCGCTTTCGGTTCGGCAAAAGCCGGCATCACCCTGTCGATGAACAGCTGCAGCGATTTCTTCTTGCGCTGGTGGGACAGGCCGCTGTCGATCCAGATCGAATACTGGTCGTAGCCGAGCGCCTCATAGGCCTTCAGCCTGGTGATGACCTCGTCGGCTTCGCCGATGACCAGATTCTCTCGGATTTTGTCCGGCGCATATTGCGGCATGGCCGCGATCTCGTCGTCGCTCAGCGGCTCCAATATGCCCTGGCGCACCGGCTTCTTGTTCTGGAACCAGGCGCCGAACTGGCAGTAGAACTGCGAAAGGTCCTGCGCGAGGCGGTCGGCATCGGCCGCGTCCTCGGCAACGAATGTATGCATGAGCAGCATGATTTCCGGCCGCGCTATGTCGGGGTGAGCAGCACAGGCCGTGTTGAAGCGCTCCATCAGGCTGGTCACCTCGCCATCGCCGGAGGCCAGCGGCGTCACCTGCACATTGCATTTGCTGGCGACCGCGAAGTCGTGCGAGTTCGGATCACGCGCGGCCACCCAGATCGGCGGATAAGGCTTTTGCAGCGGCTTGGGCGACGAGGTGGTCGACGGGAACGACCAGAACTCGCCGGAGAGTTCGAAATCGCCATCCCACAGGCCGCGGATCGCCGGCACCATCTCGCGCATGCGCTGGCCGGCGCCCCATGCTTCCAGACCGGGGAACAGCCGCTGGTATTCGTAAGCGTAGGCGCCGCGCGCAATGCCGATGTCGAGGCGGCCGCCAGTGATGACGTCGGCCATCGCCGCTTCGCCGGCAAGCTTGATCGGGTGCCAGAACGGCGCCACGATCGTCCCGGTGCCCAGCCGGATGCGCCTGGTCTTGGCGGCGAGCCAGGCGATGTTGATGAACGGGTTCGGCGAGATGGTGAATTCCATGCCGTGATGCTCGCCGATCCAGGCGATCTCGAAGCCTGCCTCTTCGGCCTGTACAACCAGATCTTCCAACTCACCGACAAGCTCGGAATGCGGCTTTGCCAGATCCGAGCGCTCCATGTGGACGAAAAGCGAAAATTTCATCGGCGTCACCTGCGACCAGTAAGAGCTTGGGAAGATGCAGCCCTGGCGAGCGGCCGCACTTCGCCTTCGACCGCGTTGCCGACATAGACGCCGAAGGCATCTTCCGTGCGTTCGCGGACATAGCGGGCAAGCATGGAACGCACCGCCGGATCGGCGATCCTGAGATCGACGATATGGTCTATGTCGACAAGCCGGGTCTGGCGATCGCCGGGACTGGGGGCAGTGACCGATCCCCGGTAGTAGACGTGTGAACGCGACGGATCGGCGGCGTCGTCCCACACCGCAAACAGGAATCCGAGCTGCGCGTCGACAGCCTTGGCGGCAAGGCATCCTTTGAGGCTGCCGGCATCCTTTGGCGAGCCCAGCCCGCGACCTGCCGGCAATTCATGGAAACCGTCCGGTGTTTCGAAAAACAGCACGCGGCCTTCATTTTCGAGAATGGCACCGACTTCGGTCCCATGAGGTGCAGCCGCCAGCGCTTCCTGGCTGAGGCCGGGCGTGACGTAGGTGCCCCGGCAATAGCCGAGAGGCTGCGCGCCGTTGTGGCTGAAATCGCGGACGCGGCCGATCAGGATCGAATGATCGCCGGCGTCGACCAACTTGTGCATGGCGCAATCGAACACCGCGACGGAACCGTCGATCAGGGGATTGCCGGACTGGCCGGGTTGCCAGGTCACGGTCGCGAACTTGTCGGCGGCCTTGGAGGCAAAGATGCCGGACTGCGCCTTTTGGCTCTCCGACAGGATGTTGATGGCGAAGCCTTTCGATGTCGAGAAGGCGCTGTGTCCCAGCGCCTTCTTGGCGATGCAGACAAGCACCAGCGGTGGTTCGAGCGAGACCGAGGCGAAGGAGTTGGCGGTGAAGCCGCGCGGTTCGCCTTCCGCACTGACCGTGGTGACGATGGTGACGCCAGTCAGGAAGGAGCCGAGCGCGCGCCGGAATTCGCCGCTGTCGAAGGCGGGATCGTCTTGCGGTGTCGCGGCTTCGCCAGCGTCGAGAAAGGCGCTGATGTGATGAGTCACTTTTTCGGGTGAAGCCATTGCCATCATGTGCCTTTCTCCGCTGAGCACCAGGCATTGGCCGTGCGGCGCGAGCCTCGCCATCGCCGCCGACATGGCCGGGGTCGAGTTGCTGTCGTCAGACCCGGTCATGAACAGGGCTGGCCCGGCCAGCCCGGCCAGGGTTTCAGCATGCTCGGCATCGGCATGGGCAAAAAGGCGATAGGTGCGGGCGTAGCCTTCCGGGTCTACGCCTTCAAGAGCGGTACGCGCCGTTGCCGCCGCACCCGCCAGGCTCTCCGGCAGCGGGTCGCCGAACCAGCGGGCAAGCGTTGCCGCGATGGCGGAAGGATCGCCATGCGTGCCGAGGGCCGCCGCTCGCTCGCGCACGGCCCGCGCCAGGGTCTCGGGGCGGCGGAACACAGCATTGAGGCAGACGATGGAACGGATGCGCGACGGCGCGCGAAGGGCGATTTCCAGGGCGACCAGTGCGCCCATAGAATGGCCGACGATCGACACCGAGGCGAGACCGAGATGGTCGAGCAGACGCAGCGCCTGCTCGGCGAAATCCGACAGGGCGGCATTTTCCGGCGGCAAAGGTGAGGTGCCGTGGCCGAGCATGTCGATGGCGATCAGGTCGTGGCGATCCTCCATCGACGCGATCTGATCCTGCCAGATCGCCGCGTTCATGCCGACGCCGTGAATGAGCAGAACCGGCGCGCCGGAGCCGGCGCGGATGAAGCCGGTGCCGTCCGGCGCCGTGTTGCGAACCCATGCAGGGGCGGCGACATCAGCCATGCAGGTCTCCCACCTCCTTGAGGTCCTGATAGCGGTCGCCGATACGGTGATGCGGGCGGCCGCCGATCGAAGCGCCAAGCGCCACCACCAGTTCGTCGGGGGCGGGGGCGTCACCAATCTGGAAATGCACGGTCAGATAGTGTGAGCGGCGGCCCTCGTCGTTCTTGTCCATCAGCGGGATCATGATCGGCGTGTTCGGCCCGCCGCGCAGATTGGTGAAGGCGAGATAGGTCTTGGCGCCGACCGCGCGACGGTAGTGATTGCCGAAATGCAGCGTATGGATCAGCGCCGATGCATGCTCGATCTCGCCCGCCGTGCCGCAGATGGCGGCCTTGCCGTAGCCTTCGATCGCTTCGCCCGAACCGGCGACGGAGATGATCTCGCGCGTCAGCAGTTCGCCGAGGACGGGAGCGATGGTGCGGATCTCAGGCGACAGGTCTTCGGTGAAACCGCGGCCCGCCCATGGGTTCGTCAGCACTGCGGCGACGCCGATCAGGCGCAACGGCTTCGGCGCTTCCTTGCCGCCCTCGATCAGGGTGTTCTCGATGTAGGTAACGGTCTTTCGAATGGCCGGTTTCATGAAATCCTCGGTCGCGATGGCGCTATCCGGCGCCGTCATCTCTATATCGTCTTATGGTATACCATGCTATGGAGCGCCAAGAACCTTGTCAATCGGCTATGGAATCTGTTTTGTGGCGGCGCGAGGAGGCAGAGAGAAAATGTCAGACGATACGCTGCGGATCGACCGCTCCGCCAAGACGTTGCGGACGCTGGCGCTGGAACGCATGCGCGATGCGATCATGGGCTTCCACTTCCAGCCTGGTGAAAGGCTGGTCGAGCGGCCGCTTTGCGATCAGCTCGGGGTGAGCCGTTCCGTGGTGCGCGAGGTCCTGCGGCAGTTGGAAGCGGAAGGCCTGGTGCAGATGATACCCGGCCATGGACCGGCCGTCGCCAAGCCGGACCTCGGCCGCACCGATGAGATCTATGAATTGCGGGCGCTGCTGGAAGGGATCGCGGCGCGGACTTGCGCCCTGTCGGCCACCGACGCCCAGATTGCCTTGCTCGATGCGGCCTTGACGAACCTGCTCGACGCCTGGGCGTCAGGCGCGCCGGTCGAGGTGATGCGGGCGACGACCAAGTTCTACGAAACGCTGTTCGGGGCGGCCGACAAGCAGATTGCCTGGGAAATCGTGACGGGGCTGAATGTCCGCATCAACCAGCTTCGCTCGATGACCATCGCGTCGGAAAACCGCCGCGAGCCAGCGATCGCCGAAATGACCGAAATCATGGATGCCATCCGCTCGCGCAAGCCGGACGAGGCGGAGGCGGCGGCGCGGCGGCATGTCGAATCCGCCTGGCAGATCGCACGCAACACGCTTCGCCTTGGCTGACTGCTAACGCGCCGCCGCTGGTGTATCAGGCCTCACGCGCGAAACTGGCCACCAGCTGATCCACGTTGGGCTCGTCGAGCCTGACGATATGCGCCATCTGCAGCGCCCGCCTCATGCTGATCCTGGTGACGTCCTGCCGCATGATGACAGACACGCACGCTGGCCCCGATCCGGTCAGGACGAAGGCGCTGCCGACCAGAACCGGCTCCGAGATGGGGGCCCATTGCACGGCCATGATCGACGCCTCGCCGGTCTGGCGGCGGTTGACGCCGTTGAAATGGATCCAGTTCAGGCGCGAGATCGCCACGCCGTAATGGTTGCCGGGTATTTTAGCTCCGCCTTGTCTATCGCCTGGCGCCCACCGCGTCACCCGCCTGAACGTGACGAGTTCGGCCTCGCGCCGCACGAAGGTAACCGAGCGCATCAGATAGTCGGGGCGGCCAGGGACCGAAAAATAGGTGAAATAGGTGCCGCCTGCGATGGCGGGCGCCGGGGGCCGCACCATGTTCTCATACAGTGTCTGGCGCAGCGATGCGTGGCCGTCATCCCTGGCTGCCGCGCGCGCGCTCGCGATACAACACATTCTCGTCGATCTTGAAGTAATCGCAGATCAGCCTGGCGGTGGCCTTGTTGGGCATGGCCTGGCCTTGCAGGTAGCGCTCGAACTGGGTGCGGTTGATGCCAAGCTCACGACACACCGCGCTCACGGAAGCGTGGCGCTGGATCAGTCGCCTGAGATTGCTGGCGAGATTCTCGCGAATTGGCACGACATCGCCCTCGCGACGGACGTACAGATCATTTATTCAAGCTATAACTTATATAATCGCAATCTCGCATATGGCGATGGTTTCGCGAATGGGACCTTTGGCCAACACCGCAGCCGACGACGCGAAGACTGTACGTTTTTTACAGTTTGGCTACGCAAGCCATGAAAATGGGCTTATTTTGGTGGCAAGAGCGACCTCAGATCGGCCACTTGACCTCATGTGATGGAGGGCGGTTTGGATCATACCGACCTGGTCGAGCTTCTGGACTATACGCAGGCGCAATTGAGCAAGATACGTCAGGCGGTCGCGGAGAGCGACCACGGCGGCGCCATGTTCGCCATCGATTGCCTTGTCGGAGCGGCGGCCGAACAGACGAAATGCAAGCTCGCAAGCCTGGAGCATGCTGGGTTGCCGATTGGCCGGGATGCAATTGAAGGCGGTGCGGCACCGCCCGGTAAAGTGACGCCATCGGACCAGCCGGCCGCGGGGAGGCGACCGCCCCCGATCAGGCCGCGCTGATCTCGCCGATCAGCCTGACATATTCGGCCTCGGCTTCGCCGTAGCCGCCATTGGCGAGTTCCAGCAGGCCGGCGCGGTCGCGAATGACGATCTCGCCCCGGCGCGCCCGGATCAGCGCGCGGCCTTCGAGCAGTTGGAGGGCAACGGTGACGCCTGGACGCCGCACACCAAGCATCACGGCCAGGAATTCGTGGGTGATGGCCAGGCGTTCGCCGGACACCCGGTCGTCGCACATGAGCAGCCAGCGCGCCAGCCGCTCCTCGAGCTTCAGCCGTGCATTGACGAGGGCGGTGCAGCCGGTCTGAGTCTGCAGCGCATTGACGAAGCGCAGCAGGAACATGCGCAAGGTAGCACTTGCCGCGAGTGCGGCATTGAAAGCGCCCGCTTCGATGCGGATGGCTTCGCCTTCGAGTTGCACGAAGCACTCATGCACTGCACGGTCGTCGCCCATGACCAGCGACGATCCGGTCATTCCTTCGAAGCCGATGAAGCCGACTTCAGCCTCGTGGCCGCTCGTCGTCCTGGCGACCACCGAACCAATGCCCAGTTCGATGAAATAGACGGCCTCGATCGGGACGCCGGGGGTCACCAGCATCATGCGCAACGGCAATTCGCACCGCTGCATATGCGGCTCGAGCAATGCCAGATCATCCGCGGACATGCGCCGCAGCAATTGATTTCGATATTGAAGGTTTTTGTCGGGACTAGTCATGGCGATGCCCAATACAGGGCAAGAGCCATACGATCTCCCAGCCGTCCGCGCCCGTATCAACGTGCCGACGATCACCTGTATATAGGGTCTTTGAATGAATAGACCTAGGAATACGGTATGAAATGCGATGCACGGCGTCCCCCAATACCGTTCGCATACGAAAAGATCGATCTGAGCGTTAGTGTCGGAAACGTACCAAGCGGCGCTTGGTACGAAACCGACATATCTGTTGAGGCACCGCGTTCCCGTGACCCCCGACCATCTCAGCCGGCTGACGAAGGTACTTGCGCGCGGGCTTGGCCTGCGGACGGTCTGAAGCGTGTTCGGCCAGCCGCGTCATTGCTGCTCGAAAATGACTCGCGGCATCTCCTCGACAGGCAAGCGCCCCGTTCAGGGATGGCGAGCCTGTGCATGATCCCGGCGATACTGGCGAGCCTTGGGAGATCGCGGACATCGTTGCGCTTAGCGAATGCAGCCGGGAAGCCAACGGTTAGCGAGCTTCCAAAAAGCTCGTCGACTAACCGTTTCTCGCCATATGATTGGGGTTCCAGTCCTTCGCAACGCCGTCCAGAGCCATCTTGATATGGTCTGGGCTGTCAATACCGCCGCCGAATAGGGCGATCAGGCGGCGCGCCAAATGCTCCCGCGCCGGGTGGGCGCCTTCAATCCCGGCTTGCTCGCAATAGTCATCCAAAATCCTGGTGAGTGTAGCCAGCTGTATCTCGTCTGCTGTGCCGCGTAAGGTCATCGCGCGTATTCCCTATTGGGCGAAAGCGTGATCGACTCTTTCAAGCGCCCGTTGCCGTTAAAGACCGAGCGACAAAGGAATTGTACGCTTCCGACAATCGGTTAGCGAGTCATTCCTACGGAACCCCGCAACAGTAAGTCGCGTTACGGTGGCCAAGAGGATTGTTCTGATGACTGACGAACAAATAAGGCCACCGACTGCGACGGACGGTCTTGTTCGACGTTTGGTCAATGAAACCGGCATCACCGATGCGCAAGCCCGCGAGCTTATAGGCTTTCTTGGGCCGCAAAGTTGGTCATCGCTCGTGCGGGAGGCGCGCATTCTGGCCGGGAAACACTGACATATTAATTTCAAAACCACCCACTATCCACCGAGTTGACTCGCTATTTCGGTACGAAAGCGTACAGTTCTCAAGTCGTCCGCCATCCCGGCATACGGACGCTTGGAAGCCGACTCAGGTGCTCCCGCCCCTGCGCGGGAGACCGACATGGCAGACGACCATTCAGCAGGCGAAATATCGGCTTTCGAGTGCCACATTCTTCGCAGCGCCTTCCGCAAATCGGTGGTCGAAAGACGCATCGCTCAACGGGAATGGCGCATGCACGCAACGCTTCTGGCGCGCGAGTTGACCGAGCTTGATGAGATCGACCCGGATATTGTCGACTGGATCGTGCGCACATAGCCCTTTGCCGGCTTCGCATACGGCCAGTTGTTCAGCCTCAGTTGACGCCGATGGTTTTTTGCGACGCTTTTCGGGCAAGGGATTTACGCTTTGACGCGGTGGTCTCGGTTGGAGCCGATGCTTTGGCCGAAAGCCGCAGTTCTCGCAGCCGGGCCGTCTTTGCCTCACGCGCCTGACGTTCGATGGCGATGATGGATTGAGCCTCGCGGGTGGCACGTTCAATCCGCTCTTTGTCCTGAGGCAGTCTGGTCAAGGAAGGCTCTCCTGTCTTTCAATGGCACTCAAAATGCTGGCCGGGAGAAAACGTTCCGACCCGCAGCGCCTCGGTACGGAAAAAACATCATCCCGCTCCGATCTCATTTGCCATTGAGCGCGTGCACAAAGCCGCTATGTGCGAGCGGTCACCGGTCACGAAATGGGCGCTGGTGCTTGAGAGTGTGATGTACTCCCGCCCCGCCGGGAGACTTCATATGGAAGACGACCAAGGCCCAGGCGGCATGATATCCGCTCTCGATACCCACATGTTGAGGAATGCCTTCAAGGCGTCGATCGCCGAGTTGCAGCTGCCCGAGGCGAAATGGGCGGAGCACGCGACGGCGATGATGCGCGAACTCACGGGCGATGTTCAGGTCGATGCCGGCGTCATCGGGTGGATCATTCGCAAATGAAGCCGCCGGTCGCTACTGAACAAACGAACGACAACAGCACGCCGGAAGATCACCTGGCAGCGGTGACGTTGAGCTTGCACGCGACCCTCATGGGCCTTGCGGCTCCCGTCGAATTGCTGGTCGAGGTTTTAGCCTTCGACGTTCCTGTGGATGAATCAAGCCATAGGCAAGGGTAGCTCGCGCCGTACACCACTAGGTCAACTCTTCGCCTTGCGGGCAAGCTTGTCGTCCTCGCCCTTCAGAAGGCCGAAGTCGGCGGACCGTGCCCGCTGCTGGCATGCAGGAAGCCGTCAGAGGCCCGTCCGCGACGAAGCAGTTCACGCACGGCAGCCGCACGGCTGGTCGGCCGACACAGCGATCTCTCACTGGCTCACGCCGAACGACTGGTGCTCGGTTTCGCCGAATTCTATTCCGCACCCATCGAGTTCGACCGGTCGGGGTGGGATTGGTCAATGAGGGAGCCTGTCGATCGAGACAATGAGAGCCTGCTTCTCGACATCGTTGAAAACGAGTTTGGCCGCCCCGCGTGAGCAGGTCGTTCACCTGGCGGCGCGCCATTGGGCATATCGCAAACGCCATGGCTGGAAGCGCTATCCCGTTTTTTCTGGAGGTGTGTGGCGACGAATTAGCGGAGTAATCGGCTGGCCGCCGGCCTGCGCCTTAATGGTTGCGTGGGAACGCCAGGCCTTGTTGAGCACAAAAGACTACCCCCCAGTTTATCGCTGTTCGTCTGGAACAAAGCCGCCGGGCGCAGATTAGGTCCACAGCACATGTGTGCATAAACAAGGACCGCCTCCATGAAAACTCGCCTACTCTTGGCCTCGCTGGCCACAGCCACAGCTATCGCTTTCGTCCTGCCCGCCCTTGCCGCAGACAGCGCACAAGACTTTGTCGACAAGGCCGCGGCAGGCGGGATGTTCGAAGTGAATTCAAGCAAGATCGCCGAAACCAAAGCCCAGGATCGGAGCGTGAAGGATTTCGCGCACAAGATGATCGACGATCATGGCGCGGCCAATGCCAAGCTCGAGACAATTGCCGGCGAGCAAAAGCTGACGGTCCCGAAGGAACTGGACGCCAAGTACAAGGATGATGTCGACGCGCTGCAGAATGCCAAGGATCCCGTCGACGGGCCCTATGTCCAGATGCAGCGCGATGCCCATTCCGATGCGGTCGAGCTGTTCGAAAGCTATGCGAAGGACGGCGACAACGCGCAGCTGAAGACGTTCGCGCAGGAGACCGTGCCGACGCTCAAGATGCACCAGGAGATGATCGAAAAGATCGCTTCCCGGATGGATGACAAGTCGGCGACAACGACCTCGACTACACCCGCGGTGACCACGACCGACACCGCGAATCCATCCGCGCCCGTACCCGGTGCCAACAGCTTCACCGAGGACCAAGCTAAAGGCCGCATCCAGGACGCTGGCTTCTCGGATGTCTCCAAGCTGACCAAGGACGACCAGGGCATCTGGCGTGGTCAGGCGATCAAGGACGGCAAGGCCACCACCGTGGCGCTGGACTATCAGGGCAACATTGTTGCCGGCACGAACTAATCCCACGATCAAGGAGAACCAAGAGATGAAAACCGTAACCGGGCTATTCGACAATTATGACGATGCTTCCGATGCCGTTGGCGAATTGGAAGCAAAGGGCATTCCGCATTCCGACATCAGCATCGTCGCCAACAACGCGGACAATTGGCATGACGCTGACACCTCCAAGGCAGCGGACGATGCCGCTGGCGGCGCTGGCCTCGGTGCCGTGGTCGGCGGGGCTGGTGGATTGCTGACCGGACTTGGCCTCATGGCTATTCCCGGCGTCGGTCCGGTGGTTGCCGCGGGCTGGCTGGCCGCTACCGCGGTCGGTGCGGTGGGTGGAGCCGTGGTCGGCGGCGCAGCAGGCGGTATCGTCGGCGCGCTGACGGATTCCGGCGTTTCCGAAGACGATGCCCATGTCTACGCCGAGGGGGTGCGTCGCGGCGGGACATTGGTCACGGCCAAGGTCGACGATCGGCTCGCTCCCGATGCCGAAAGGCTTCTGGGCCAAACCAACTCGGTCAATCTGGAAGAACGCCGCGGTGAATATCAGGCCGGCGGCTGGACCGGCTTTGATGCAGACGCCGAGAACTACAGCTCGAATGAAATCGGGCGCGACGGCAATCGCATGTGATTCGTCAGCCTCGCCGCCAAAGGGCGGCGAGGCTGTTTCCAGCAAGGCGCGGCACGGGGCATTGGAGGGCTCGTTCCGGCGACCCGGTATTCAATACCGGGGCCGTCTGTCGGACACCACAACCAGCCTCCCTCCAACATTTTGGCACCGTTTGCATACGAGCTTCGATGCTAGCCGCCTTTCGGTGATGAAATCGTAGTGGGTGCCGTAAATCTCGATCAGGCCATCTAGATCCAGTGAACGCAAATGACCGCAGCGTCCATTGCCGCAATATACGCTGAGGCCCATGCCTTGTTCACGAAGCTCAGCGAGCTTGGTGGGCAGCACGGCTGGAACCAGGATGTCTTCGGGCATCGCAAGGCTTGCCTCCACGAGAATGGGTTTTCGAAACTCGGCCCGGTCGATGTCGCCGATCGCGTGGACTGCCTTTTCTTCCGCGACGCCTATGAGGGAATCGATCTCTTCCATCGCTTCGATATGGCCGCGAACAAACAAAGCCCTTCGCAGCACATGCAACGCATCTCTCGTTTCGCAAAGTGTCGTCCGTAAGGTGGGAGGCATTTCACGCTCACTTCTTCTTCATGTAGCTGTCGGGGAGGCAATCGGCTTCAACCGCCGCCGCAATGAAGGCTCGATGGACGTCCCTTGCTGCAACATCCCACCCTTTCCCCCACCAGGGCAGCCAGCGCAGCCAGAAACATTAGCCCATCGGATGGCCAGCCGTCGCCAAAGCGTCGGCCATTTGAGGAAATGTGCAAAGGACGGAGATGGTCCCGTCACTTCTTACGATGGGAATGCCGGAAAACATATTTGGCTGGTTGACTGTCATCGCATAGCTCCCACTGGGGCGGGAGAACGGTAATCTCTCTCAAGCACCAGCGCCCATGCCATAGCTGATGACAGATTTACTTAACGACCTAAACAAGGCGCGTCTATTAACTATGACGCATTGGGTGAGTAATATCAAATTATTATCATTTGAAATTTACTTATCGATAACAGTACGATTCCGACATTTCTTGATCGAGTATTGGTACAAAGTCGACAATGTCGAGTCCGCCGGAGGCAGCAGGCTCTGTGCCCGGTCATCAATCCCCCGAATCGGTCTCTCCCAAAAGCCTGCCATATTCAGCTTCTGGCTCCCCATACCCGCCATTGGCCAGCGCAATCAGTCCGGGGCGGTCCAGTATGATGACCTCACCCCGGCGCGACCTGATCAGAGCAAGGCCTTCCAATTCTTGAAGGGCGATGGTGACGCCAGGCCGTCTCACGCCCAGCATAGTGGCGAGGAATTCGTGGGTAATAGAAAACCGCGCGCCCACCACGCGGTCGTCGCACATCAGCAACCACCGAGCCAGACGGTTCGCCACCCGCAGTCGCGCGTTGACAAGCGCGGTACATCCGGTCTGGATCTGCAGAGAATTGACGAAGCGCAACAGGAACAACCGCAAAGTGGAACTGGTCGTCAAAGCTACATTAAAGCTGCCTGCGTCCATGCGCATCGCTTCGCCTTCGAGTTGCACGAAGCAGGCTTGCGGTGCGCGGTCGTCGCCCATCACCAGCGAATATCCAGCCATCCCCTCATAGCCAATGAAGCCGATCTCCGCCTCGTGTCCACTGGACGTGCGCGCGACGACCGACGCAATTCCGCGCTCGATGAAATAGAGGTATTCGATCGGCACGCCGGGCGTCACGAGGGGCATTCTCAGCGGCAGGGCTACTCTGTGCAAACCCGGTTCGAGCAGCGCAAGGTCGTCGGCGGTCATCTTCCGCAACAGTACATTTCGGAACTGGTTGTCGACAGCCAGTGCCTGGCCGGTGGCAGTCGATTTTGGGATTTCGTAGTTCAATGTGCAGCTCCCGCAGGGGCGGGAGCACGATCGACACTCTCAAGCGCCAGCGCCCGTTGAAGTGGCCAGCGACAGACGAACTGTACGCTTTCGACAATCCGATAGCGAGTCATTCCGGGCCGGGTTGCTTATTCTGAATCTTTTCCCTGGAGGGGGCGTGGCGACGAATTGGCGGAGTGCTCCACCGCATTCGCTTGAGGGAAGCGCGATGCTCCGCCGCCACCTGAACCAACTGTCTCGGCAGGGCTTGGTTCCGCTTGGGCGGCCTCGACCGCCCACAGGGCGGGCTTTTGTGAAGACGAGGACGGCAGATCGACCTCACCAAGCCAATCGTCGTAGCTGGAGTTCAGGGCCGCAAGCAAGTCCTCGACCTTGTCCATGCCGCCCTGGAACAGTTCCATGAGACGGCGTCCAAGACGTTGCCTGGCCGGGTGGCCCGCATCTATGCCGGCCTGACGGCAATAGTCATCGAGCACCTTCGCCAAGCTCGAAAGCTGATCCGAATCCGCTGAGCCGTTGAAGATCATCGCGCCTCTCCCATCGTCGGGGCGAAAGCGCGATCGGCTCTTTCAAGCGCCAGCGCCCATTCAACGGCCAGCGACGAACGGACTGTACGCTTCCGACAATTGGTTAGCGAGTCCCATGAACTGTCCGAAAGCGTACCAAGTAACTCGCGTAATTGTTCGGCCGACGGCAACTCGCTAGCTTCGCAACGCGGCGGACCTAGGGTACCGCCTTGGCCGACGCGGGACCCGGCCCCCGCCCAACCTAACCCCAGCGTCGGCCATCGATAGAGGTGCCTTGATTGGCGGGCCATGCGAACGGCACGCTTGATGCCGAGAGACAAATCGCATGATGCCAAAAGACAGATTCGAGTGCATGCAGGAAGCGCCTGGCAGCTGGATTGTGTGGGACCATACGGGTGGAGCGCCGGCAGGGCTCGGCGGCGTCGAGTTGCGAGGCCAGGACAAGCACCGGGCCGAAATCGCGCGCGACATCCTCAGGCGGATCTTTCGGACCGGCCGGGATGTCGACGCAGCGGAGAGCGATTCTTCGGACGCATGAGGCGCAACCAACTGCGTGGCCCGGCGGGACCTCCGTCACCCCGCGCCGGGTTAGCCGAATTCAACCCAACTTCACTTTCGGCTCGCGTGCCCACCAACGCAGTTCGCCGAGCCTGGTGACAAAGCCAGCAATGTCCTTGACTGACTCAAGCGGGATAACCGCCTCGTCCTCTGCAATTCCGGCCTTGGACAACAAAGCTGCGGCAGCCTCGACGAAGCCGATGAACTTGCAATGGGCGAAGGCATCCGCAACGAAGTCGCGGGCGGTCGATTCCTTCAGGAGCTCCGCCATTGCAGGCTTTGCCGGCAGGAGTGCCACGGCGTCGTAGAGAACCGAAGGTGCGCCTGATATCATCTGCTGGGCGTCGATCCAGCTGCCGTCGCTGGCCTTGGCGCCGCCGACCTTCGGCGCGATGATCTCGAAGCTTGCGCCGGCCTTTGTCAGCGACTGCTTCAGCGCATTCAGCAAGGCCGCATCGGTTCCGTCGGTCACCAGAATCCCGAGCTTGCGGCCCTCGAACCGGCCGGGGCCGTTCTTGAGGATGCTGAGCGCGTCCGACACGGGGAGATCCCGGCGTGTCGGCACCGCTGCGCCAGCAGGCTTCGGCATTGCCTTCAGACCGAGTGCATCCGCCACCTTGCCGGCCAATCCGTCATCGATGTTCAAAAGATGCGAGACGATGCGCTCGCGAATGACCGGGGTCTGCACCTTGCTCAGCTCAAAGGTCAGCGCAGAAGCGATGTGCGCCTGCTCCACCGGCTGCTGGCTGATGTAGAACTGGCGTGCCTGGCTATAGTGATCGGCAAAGGTTTCCGAGCGCAACCGGGCCTTCGGTCCGGCTTCGACTTCGGCGAAGGACCGGAACCCCTTGGCCGGAGATTCACGCGGACCTTCGTCCCATGAATTCGGCTGGTAGTTGGCGCGGCCGACCGGGTTGCGCATCGCCATGTGTCCGTCCTGCTGGAAATTGTGGAAGGGACATTTGGGCGCGTTGATCGGAAGGTGGGTGAAGTTGGTGCTGCCCAGCCGTTTGATCTGCGTGTCGAGGTAGGAGAAGTTCCGACCCTGCAGCAGCGGATCGTTGGAGAAGTCGACGCCGGGCGGCACGTTCTGCGTCATGAATGCGACCTGCTCGGTTTCGGCGAAGAAATTGTCGGGCATGCGATCGAGTACCAGGCGGCCGACCGCTATCGGCGGCAGAACCTCTTCGGGGATGATCTTGGTGGGATCGAGGATGTCGAAGTCGAAGCTGTCGGCGAAGGCCTGATCGAAGAGCTGAAGCTGCAGTTCCCATTCGGGGAAATTGCCGGCATGGACCGCGTCCCAGAGGTCGCGGCGATGGAAGTCGGGGTCGGCGCCGTTGATCTTGACCGCTTCGTTCCAGGCCACGGACTGCAGACCGAGCTTCGGCTTCCAGAGGAATTTCACGAAGGTCGATTCATCGTTGGCGTTGAGCAGCCGGAACGTATGAACGCCGAACCCTTCCATGAAGCGCAGGGAGCGCGGGATGGCCCGGTCGGACATCGCCCACATGACCATGTGCATGCTTTCAGGCGTTAGCGAAATGAAGTCCCAGAAATTGTCATGCGCGGTCTGCGCCTGGGGGAAATCGCTGTCAGGCTCGGCCTTGGCGGCGTGGATCAGGTCGGGAAACTTGATCGCATCCTGGATGAAGAACACCGGCATGTTGTTGCCGACAATGTCCCAGTTGCCTTCCTGCGTGTAGAGCTTGACGGCGAAGCCGCGTACATCGCGCGCAAGGTCTGCGGAGCCCTTGTTGCCGGCAACGGTCGAGAAGCGCACGAAAGCAGGTGTCTTTTCGCCGGCGCGCTGGAAGATGTCGGCACGCGTGTATTTGGCCAGCGATTCATAGGTTTCGAAATAGCCGTGGGCGCCATAGCCGCGGGCATGGACGACACGCTCGGGAATGCGCTCGTGATCGAAATGGAAAATCTTTTCGCGGAAGTGAAAGTCTTCGAGGACCGTCGGCCCACGGGCGCCGATCTTGAGCGAGTTCTGGTCGTCGGAGACCGGTCCGCCCTGTGCGGTGGTCAGCACCGGCGTCGAGCCGAATGATGTCTGGTGCAGTTCGCCACCTGCGCCGCGCTCGAGTTTCTGATCGTGGATGGTGGCGTCCGTTGCCGTCGATTTTGATGCTTGCTTCGCCATGACAGGAAATCCCCAGGGTCAACGCGCGGGCTGCGCTGGTCCTCAATCTCCCGGATGACGATATGTTCCCTGCCGATTGCAAGCCGGAAATGAAGAAGGCCGCCGGTTCGCGCGGCGGCCTTTATTTGCTTCAAAGAGCGAGGAAACCTTCAGAGGTTCTTGTTGATCGCCGCAGCCGTCTTGTTGGTGGCGTCCTTGACGGCGGACTTGGCGTCGCCAACAGCCTTCTGGACCTTGCCCTTGGCTTCCTGCGCAGCGCCCTCGGCCCGCAGACGATCATTGCCGACGGCCTTGCCGACGCCTTCCTTGGCTTTGCCGACCGCCTGATTGGCGAGGCCCGAAGCCTTGTCGCTGGTGCTTCCCATGGAATTTACCTTTCGCGGGTTGTTGCCTGACCGGCGACAACCAACGTCGCTTTGTTTGGAAAGTTCCGCCTGTCGCGTGAGGACACAAAACGAAAAGGCCCGCCACCGACGCTAATCGTGACGGGCCTTCTGGCGTAGGCCGGGCGTCCCGTGCGCCAGTTCGAGCGAGCCTTCAATGCTGCAAATGCGGTTGCTCCGCACTCATGTATTACAATTATGTTCGCATCCATGCCACGTTGCACATGACCCCTGCGACGGCCGCTGGCGTTACCGGCAAGCTTTGGAGATCGACGATCGTCGCGCTGATCGAAGTTGTTCGCGGCTCTTATCAGCGTTTTGATTATCATTCGCTAATATGATATAATTGAAGTCCGAGAGGCTAGCTCCATGAGGCAGTTGCTAGGACACATTGCATTGGCGTGCCTTGTGCTGCCCGGCGATGCAGACGCCCATGATTGGTATACGGGCAGGACTGATCCCGTTCTTCGCTACGACTGCTGCGGAAACAAGGATTGCCACCCGATCGATTCCAACAACGTCAGGATGACTAAAGACGGCTATTTTGTCCGGATGCCGCGCCCGGCTTACTTGAATGAGCCCCAGGAAGCGGAGTGGTTTATCCCTAGAGAGCGTGTCCAGACGTCGCCTGATGATCGATACCATATCTGCGAGCGCTTGATGACGTTTTACCGGACGATCATTCCTCACTTGAAGTTCCAGGCCTATTACAGGTTCAGGTGGACGTGCTTCTTCGCGCCGATGGGCACTGGTTCAATCCAGTCGGAATGAACGTTCCGCTGCAAATTTTCAAACTGACCCACCACCACCCTGAAATGAAAGAACCCCGCCGGCCGGAGCCTGACGGGGCATTTGATTGGAGCGGATCGAATGGGAGACGATCCGGGAGAAGAACGCAAAGGCCACACAAAGGTTCCACACGGTGCCGACGCGCGTCGCGGGGAATGCCCTGTGGCGGCGTCAGCCTGACGGACCTATCGGGCCCGAGGACGGGATTCCCTGCGCCGTCACCACCGACAGCTTCTGCCGTTTGACCAGCACCGGCTTTTCATAGGTCTTCTTCATGGCTTGCCTCTCCGTAGAGTTCGATTACAGCAGCGTCGTCGCCGGCCGCGCTCTTGTCAAGCCGAGGCGGTCAAGGCTGGCCAACCGGACAGGGACGAAAACCTGGCTCAGTTCCTGTCGGCGGGCTTGGAGCGCATGCGCGAAACCGTCTCGCGCTCGGCGCGCTTGGAGCGCAGCGGGGGCAGGCCGCGGTCGATCAGGTCCATGTCCTCCAGCACCATGTCACCCATGCGCTTGAAGGCGATGTCGAGGGCGCCGGCGCGGTGGGCCGAGCGCAGGAAGCCGGGCAGGGCGCGCACGGGATGGTCCGCCGCCAGCGGCTCCTCCGGGAAGACGTCGCTGGCAGCGACAATGTGGCCGCTCTTCACTGCCGCCATCAGGGCCGGGAAGTCCACCACGCCGGCGCGGCTGAGCAGGATGAAGGCGGCGCCCTTGCGCATGCTGGCGAAGGCATCCGCGCCGAGAAAACCCTGGTTCTCAGAGGTTACCGAGGCGACGACGAAGATGAAGTCGCTGGTCGACAGCACTTCTTCCAGCGAGGACGGCTCTACGCCAAAGTCGATGAGGATCGACGGCGGCAGCCAGGGATCGAAGACTTTTGTGCTGACACGGAACCCCGACAGCAGCCGGTTCAGCGCGCGGCCGAGATCGCCGAAGCCGATGATGCCGACATCGGCGCCTGAAAGCAGCCGCGCCGTCTGGTTGCCGTCGCCGCCCCACAGCTCCTTGCCGTTCCGGAAGGCGAGGTCGGCGTCGACGATGTTGCGGGCGAGGTTGAGCGCCATCGCAAGGCCAAGCTCGGCCACCGGCTCGGCGAACACGAGGCCGGTGGTGACGACATGTATGCCGCGCGAGAACAGCGTCTCGTAGGGCATGTTGTTGATGAGGTTGGTCTCGACATTGAAGACGCAGCGCAGCGCCTTCATCTGGTCGAGCGTTTCGGGCGATATCGGCGGCTGGCCGATAATGTAGCGGGCTTGCGCCAGCACGTCGGCCGGCAGTCTTGCTACCCCGTCGGCGGTGGTCTCGACGATGCGGTATTTCGACCTGAGGCGCGCCAGTTGCGGCGATGTGAAGATGAGGCCGAGCGTGCGTGGTTCCGGTGCGCTGATGACCAGTGGCAAATCCTTGTTTGACATGATGGTTCCTCCCGATACGATCCGGATCGCGCTTTCTGGGAGGTAAATTACCTCCGATAAAACGATTTACAATCACGAAAAATCGATTTATCCATTTCTCCAGCGGCCGATAAATGCTGACGTTCGTGCCTCGGAGGAGGGACCAATGGCGCATCGGCAAGGCCAGCAGCGGCGTGCCTCAATCCACGACGTGGCAAGCCATGCCGGCGTGTCCGCCGCCACCGTTTCCAAGGTCATGGCCGGCGTCACCACGGTCAAGCCCGAAAATGCGCAGCGTGTCTTCGATGCCGTCGAGCTGTTGGGCTACCGCGTCGATCCGCTGGCGTCCGACATGCGCAGGGCCAAGCGCCGCATCATCGGCGCCATCGTGCCCGAGTTCGAGAGCGAGTTCTTCGGCCAGATGGTCACCCAGCTCGAAAGCCTGGCCGAGCAGCGCGGCTACACGCTGGTGGCGGCATCGAGCCGTGAATCCGAAGCGCGTGAAACGGAAATCCTTGCCCGCATGCATGACTGGCGGGTGGCCGGCGTGGTGCTGGCGCCGGTGCGCAACGAGCACGGACCGGCGGCCGCATTCATGAAGGTCAACGGCATGACCGGCGTGCTGATCGACCGCGTGTTGTCCGACGATGCCTTCGACACAGTGTCGGCCGACAGCGCGGCGGCCAGTGCCGAAGTGGCGCGCGAACTGCTCGGCAAGGGTCACCGCCACATCCTGGTCGTCGGTCTTGGCGAACAGGCGGCGACGATACGCGCTCGCCTCGATGGCTTTCGCAGCACCGCGCTCAAGCTGGCGCCGGATGTCCGTATCGACGTTGTGCTCGCCGAAACCGATGTCGAGCCGCTCAGGGCGCAATTGCGCGACTACTTTGCGAAGGGAGAGCGGCCGACAGCGGTCTATTCGCTGTTCCTCAAGGGTACGCTGGTGGCACTCTCCGAATTCCGCCGGCGCGGCTGGCACTGCCCCAACGACATTTCGCTGGTCGGCTTCGACGATGCCGAATGGATGCAGGTGACATGGCCGGCCATCGCCGCCGTGGTGCAGCCGGTGCGCCAGATCGCCGGCCACGCCATGGAGGCCTTGTTTGCCAGGATCGAAGGCGGGGAGGGGCCGCCGATCGCGCGGCTCGAGCCTTGCAAGGTTCTGATGCGGGAATCCGTTGGCTCGCCAGGCAACGGCTCGCATTAAGGGGGAGGCTCCGGCACGTGACATCAACCGGAGGAAAGATGAAATGACGCCGTTCGCTCAGAAGATAGATCGATTTACTTTGGCTTTGGGCTTCGCGATGGCGTTCCCGGCGCACGAACACAGAGAGACCCGATGAATCTTTTTGGATTGCACACGTTCGCCCTTGCCCCGGTCTGGGATCTCGATCTGATCGAGCCGCAGATGGAGCGGTTGAAGGGGCTGGGCATCGGCCTGCTGGAGATTCCGCTGCTGCGCCCCGAGGAGATCGACACCAGGCGCACGCGCGCCTTTGCCGAACGTTGGAATGTCGCGCTTATTCCGTCGCTTGGCCTGCCTGCTTCACTCGACGTGGTGGCGCGGCCGGACGAGGCGCTGGCTTTCCTCGAACCGGCCTTCGGCGTGTGCGAGGCAGTGGGCAGCGAGGCGCTCGGCGGCGTCACCTATGGCACGATCGGCAAGACCTCGGGCCGTGAGAGGACGGCGGAGGAAATCGACGGCATATGCCGTTTTCTCGAGTGCGCCGCGAAGGCGGCCAAGGTGCATGGGCTGAAGCTCGGCATCGAGCCCTGCAACCGCTACGAGACGCATCTGATCAACCGCGGCATCGACGCGGCCAAAGTCATCGAGCGCGTCGGCGCCGACAACATCTTCATCCATCTCGACACCTATCACATGCATATCGAGGAGGAGAGTTTTGAAGCCGGCTTCCGCGCCGCCGCGCCCTATCTTGGCTACGTCCATGTCTCCGAAGCCAATCGCGGCGTGCCGGGGCGCGGCATGCTCAACTGGGCGGCCTGCATGAAGGCGATATCGGACATCGGCTATAGCGGCGCCATCACGCTGGAAAGCATGAACCATGTCGATGTCGACATCGCCGGCGGGCTCGCGGTGTGGCGGCCGGTGGCGGAGAACCCCGATGATGTCATTGCGGTTGGTCTGCCGTTCCTGCGCGAGGAGGCGAGGAAGGCGGGATTGACGCTGGGGTGAGGGCCCCATGGGGCCGTCACATGTGCCAGCGATGCAACAGTGCAGAATCGTTCGATCGAGGCCCCAAAGAAACGATGTAAGAACCAGTAACGGCACAATTGACACGGGGCATGGAATTGGTTCTTCTGACGTCGTATCCAACGTGGAGGGCACTTTGCGGTGAAGAAATACGAGAAGCCAACTTTGCAGAAGCGCGACAGGCTTTCGGGTGTAACGGCCCAGACTGCTTCCTCGACACCTCCGACGCCGCAGTGAGCGGTTGGCGTCTGACGCATTCGCACGATAAGGGCAATCAATAGGGCGCGATTGGCTGATCGCGCCCTATTGCATGTTGGCCACGGGCGCCTGCCGCTGTCCCAGATGCCGCATCTTGCGGCCGATGATCATCAGCCGGCGCGCCGTGTTGTTGCGCAGGCGCCGTACGCGCCATTCCAGCCCGGTTTCGATGGTGATCGACTTGGCGTAATAGCTCACACGCATGCCGTCCTCATCGGTCGCTACCTTGACCGGGTCGTCGTAGAAGGCGCTGATCTTGTCAGCTGCCATGCCTGGTGTT
Source organism: Mesorhizobium sp. Root102 (assembly GCF_001425625.1). Taxonomy (GTDB): domain Bacteria; phylum Pseudomonadota; class Alphaproteobacteria; order Rhizobiales; family Rhizobiaceae; genus Mesorhizobium. The sequence continues at coordinate 168,659 of NZ_LMCP01000034.1, forward strand.
TCCAGCCAGCTCGGAATGTGAATCGAATGGAGCTGGTCAACATCGGTCATCACCCGCCCGATGCCGACGCCCGGCGTCGGACACGTCGTGCAGAAAGCGTCGCCGATGAAGACGACCCCATCGCGGCGATGACCTTGCGTCGTGCTCAGACTGACCTGCCTGACCTCGACGGGACTTGCCACTGCGAAGTTGCCACATTGCGCTGATATTTCGGGCATCAGCTCGCAAAGCATCTTTTGCGGATCCTGGCGAAATGCCCGCGTCCACGGTTCGGCCACGGTGCGATAGACGAACATGTTCGCCCGCATCTTGTCGCCGAGAGGAAAGATGCTGATGTAGGCGACACGGTCGGCGGCCCGCCTGCCGTAGCAGGTGAGAGACTGAGAGCCGAATTCACGCGGCGAGATGGCGAGGTCGAATCCCATCGACAGCGAATGCGCCTTCGATTGCTCGACACGCTCGACCCCGACGGCGCGCCGCAGCGCTTCGCCGTGGCCGGTGGCCACCACCAGCAGGCGGGCATTGATGACGGAACCGTCGGCCAGCACAAGCCGCTGCCGGTCCGGTCCGGTCGAGACCTCTGTTACCTTGCCGACCGTCAGCGGCACTTGCGGCGGCAAGGCATCGCGCAGGCCATTGATCAGCGCGCCATAGGAAAATGTGAATTCCGATTTCTTCTCATGCGCGAATAGCTGGCCGAGGCGGAAGACATGAGTGTCGGTTGTCGAGGTGACGAGACGCTTGACCGTCGCGTCGAGGCCGAGTTTTTCGAACAGCAGCATCTGATCCATGCCGATCTTCTCGGCCCGGAACTCGTCGTGATGGATGCGGTGCGGATCGATCAGCGCAACCTTGCGCCCGGCTTGTCCCAACACCGTTGCCAAGGTGGTGCCGGCCATTCCGGCACCAACGATCGCCACTTCGACTTCGGTTTGGCCAGCCTCTGCGGTACTCATTTCGCTGCCCTTTCTTTGTAGCAACTTCTGGTAGCAACTTCCCAAGTGCACTACGGTAAAAGATATCTCCCGGACCCAAATCAACCTCAAGAAACCGGAACACGTGTCTGGTAGTAAACAATGTTTAGGTTAATCGCGGACCCGTCGTTTCCAGCGCGGTGCAATCGCCGAGCCATCGATGAATTCAAAACCGCCTGCCTCGTTGAGTGTGTGAAGTTTGCGCCCACTCCATAGCGCACCCGGATTTAAGATGGTTTCAACGACCTGCTCCATGCCGATCAAATCAAGGTGAGAAATGCGTGCAATGCCGAGAGCCGCGCCATAGCTCCTGCGGCAGTCCTGCACCGGGCGCAGCAGGTCGTTGCCGCGCTGGACCATGCGGCCCGCCGGCCGCGCCGAGGCAATGTCGATCAGCACGGGATTGTTCGGATGCGGCATCCAGGGGCCGCGAAAATCCGGCGCAGACCACAGATGCAGCGTGTCGGAGAAGGCGCCGCCGCCATCCCGGATGGTGGCGAACAGCCACCACAAGCCGCCATGTTCGACCAGGGTGGCGTCGCTGGCGACGACGCCGGACAGAAGCGTCGCCTCCTTGACCCATCCGCCAGGAAAGGCGGTGGCCCGGTAGAGATCGACCGTGCCGTTGGCGCAGCTCTCCGGCACCATCCAGACCTCGCCGTCGCGCTCGAAGACGAAGGGGTAGGAGAGATGGTAGGGCAGGTCCAGCACCGGCTCAGGTCGGCCGAGCGGGCCAGACGGGCCGAAGGGCACCGCGGAGATGATGGCCCGGCCCAGCCGATGGATATAGTCCTCGACGAACAGGGTCAGCTGACCCTGATAAAGAATCGGGAACGGATCGGCGTAGAAGCGGCTGCCATCGTCCGGCAGCTCTTGCCAGCCCGATGCCGGATGCGCGCGCAGGTCGAACAGATCTCGGCCCCCGGTTTGCCGCCAGCCGACCTTCCAGTGCGGCGCGTTGTAGCAAAGATGGTAGATCTTCTGGACGATCCGCCGCGCCAGCGCCTTGCCGGCTCTGACGCCAAGCTTGCCAGCCGAGGGCAACAGCGGCGGGGCACCTGCCTGCGCCGGCTCGGGCAGATCGGGCACGGACTTGGCCGCGCCTGACAGGGCAGCTATGATCAGACTTGCCGTGCGCGCCAGCATGTCCTGGAAGGACGCGAGCGCGATGCCGCCATATTCGGTTCCCAGGCGCCCGGCGGCAATCGCGACACCGTTCTCCTCGATGCGGGCAAGCGGTGTGCGGCCGGCGAGGATCAGGGCCAGCAAGGCCGTTTCCCCACTTGTGCCATCATAGGTGACGCGCCAGACCCGCGTGCCTTCCAGCCTGACATCGCCGCAGAGGTCGATCACCAGGTCGGGCGAAGCAGGGGACTGTGTCCTGTAGGGAGCGAGCGTGGAAAGTGGCACACGCTTCGCCAGCCCATCATGGGACAGGCCGTGTATCGCCGTTTCGAGTTGAAACAGGGCCGCGGCGCTGCGCGGGATGCCGCCGCCCGCGGGCCTGGTATCGACGGACAGCTCGACATCGCCAAGCGCGGCGAGGCGTTCCAGCAGCGCGACATGGAAGGCACGCACGCAGTCGCCGTCCAGGCGCAGGCTTATCCGCATGTTGGAGACCCGAAAAGGCGGTATCCGGCCATGCCGATCCGGTCGAATTGTAGCCCCATCCGCATACGTCTCCGCTCGCTGTGCACCCAGCACCTCGGTATGTATATTTTTAAGCAAACCGCGTGCCAAAATTCACATGACTTCCCAACATAATTAACAATCTTTTAACAGTTGGAGGAATAGCTAGGTTAGTGCCGCAATCTGATCTTGCCGGCATATGGGGTATTGTCGGAGGCAGCCATGCAATCATCTCTGCCCATGGTTCCTCAGCAACATTCCCCGGATGCGGGACCAGCGGGATCATACGCGGCCTCGACGGTCGAACTGGGCGACCTAAAGCGCATCCTGGTGCGCCGCCGGTTCTGGATCTTCGGCACCGTCGCGCTGCTGACGCTGGTCACCTTGCTCTACGGTCTCTTCACGCCCGCTCTCTACAGCTCGGCGGCGGAAATCCTTATCGATCCGCAGGACCTGCAGGTGGTCACCAACGACGTCAATCCCAGCCGCATCTCACCCGACGGCGGCATCACGCAGGTCGAGAGCCAGGTCAGCGTGGTCCAGTCGACGGGCGTGCTGATGCGCGCGATCGCGGCGACCAACCTGACGCAGGATCCGGAATTCAACGGGCAGGGCTTGCTCTCGCGCCTGCTCGGTTCGGCATCGGCCGAAGGCGACAGGTCGGCGCAGACGCTCGATGCGCTGCGCCGACGCCTGGCGGTCAAGCGGGCCGACAAGGTCCTGGTCCTCGACGTCATCGTCACCGCCAAGAGCGCCGACAAGGCCGCCCTTCTGGCCAACGCCATCGCGCAGGCCTACCTGGTCGATCAGGCCGCCGCGCGGGCGCAAATGGCCAAGGACGCTTCGGAGTCCATCACAGCGCGGCTGGACGAACAGCGCAAGCGCGTCCAGCAAGCCGAGAATGCCGTCGAGGCCTACAAGTCGGCCAACAACATGGTGATGGCGGCGGGCAACCTGGTCAGCGACCAGGAACTGACCGAGCTCAACACGCAGCTTTCGGCGGCGCAGAGCCGCACCGCGGCGCTGAAGGCGCAGGTCGACCAGATGCGCCGGCAGAGCGGCACGGCGGACGCAACCTCGGAAGCGATGCGCTCGGCGGTAATCTCGAGCCTGCGGGCACAGGAGGCTACGCTGGTCGACCAGGTCTCGCAGCTCGGCACGGAGCTGGGGCCGCGTCATCCCTCGCTGATCGCCGCCCAACAGCAGCTGCGCGACACGCGCCAGCTGATCGCGCGCGAACTCGGCCGCATCGCCACCGCCACCGAGACCGACTATGAACGGGCGCTCGCCAACCAGCAGGCGCTGGAAGCCAAGGTCGCGGGTATGAAGAGCAAGTCGCTCGACACCGACCAGGCCTCCGTGCGGCTGCGCGAACTGCAGCGCGATCTCGAGGCTCTGCGCTCCGTCTACGCGAACTATCTCCAGCGCGCCCAGGAGACGCGCGAGCAGATCAATGTCGACAGCACCAATGCGCGCATCATCTCCAACGCCATGCCGGCCCTGAAGAAGAGTTGGCCGCCTTTGTCGCTGCTGCTCGTCGGCGCGATCTTCGGCGGGCTGGGGCTCGGCACCGGCCTGGCGCTAATCGCCGAATATGCCTCGCCCACGGTGCTTTCCAGCGCCCAGATGCAATCGGCCATCAAGGCGCCGGTGCTGGGCGTGGTCCCGGCAAAGTCAGGCACTGGCCGGCGCTGGTGGCCTTTCGGCGGGAGTGCGGCCGCTGCGGCCAGCCAGAAAACCGACGCCGTCGTCGGCCTTGCGCTGAGGCGGATGTTCAGTTCGGGCCAGCGGCCGCCGGACTGGCCGCTGGTGCCGTCCATCCTGGTGACATCGTCTCCGGGCGAGGGCGCGCAGCGCAGTCGGGTGGCACGGTTGCTGGCCAATACTGCGGCGTCCAGGGGCAGCCGGGTGCTGTTCATAGATGCCAATGTCAGCGGTGGCGGTCAGAAGGAGGCGCAGCCGGGAATCCTCGACGTGCTGCGCGGCGAGTATGCGTTCGAGGCCGTCAGCCACTACGCGGCCGGCAGCAACGTCGCGCTGCTGGGCAGGGGCCGCTCAAAGGCGGTCTTCCAGGAAGCGCATGGCATCTACTTCGCCCAGCACATGCTGGCCCAGGCCAGCCGGAGCTTCGAGCTCGTTGTCATCGACGGCGGCGCGCTGGCCGACAATCTCAATGCTTCGCCTCTGGTTGCCATGGTCGACGAGATCCTGCTCGTCGCCACGCTGAACGCCACGCCGATGCGCGACGTCAACGCGACCTCGCAGGCCGTTTCCGTCATGGGGCGGCTGCCGACAGGCGCCATGCTGGTCGACGAGGCGGCCTGATATGGCAGCCAGCTGGAGCGGAAGCGCTTCGAACTATGGTGCTGCCGCGCCCCGCGCCGGCACGTCGGTCGATGCGCTGACGCGCTTCGGACTGATCGTGGCGGTGGCGGTTCTGTTCAGCGTCTCCGGCGGCATGCTGTGGCTGGTGGGCTACAATTACGACGGCCTGTTCGGCAACCCGGCGACCAAGATCCACCCGTCCACCTATCTCATCGTGCTGCTGCTTGCCTGGCGCTCCTGCACCTTCGGCAATCCGGTCGGCTATCTCGTGCATGTCGCCGACAGGCGGCCGGCCAGCGCATTGATGGCCGCCATCTCGATCGTGCTGCTGTTCGTCGTCATTGCCAGGCAGCGTCCCGGCATGGCCGGCATGATCGATACGTTCGTGGCCGCGGCACTTGTGGTGCTGATGCTCAGCGAGGACGACGAACGGACATTCGCCGGGCTGCAGACTGTCGTTCATGTGGTCATGACGGCGAATGCGCTGCTTGCACTTTTCGAGTTCGCCACCAAGACGCTTATTTTCCCCTATCGCCTCGACGGGGTGGCGTTTACCACCGATCTGCGCTCGAGCGCGCTGCAGGGGCATCCGCTTGCCAATGCCATGGCGACAGCGATCTACGTGCTTGCCCTGCTCTCCGGTGCCAGATCCCTGTCGATGCCTGTGCGGATAGGGTTGATCGGCCTGCAATGTGCCGCACTCGTCGCCTTCGGCGGCCGCACGGCGATGGTGACGACGATCGTGCTCGGCGGCTGCTATCTGCTTTTTCAGGGCATCACCAAATTGCGCCAGGGCCGCGTCAACCTGCTGGGTGCAGCACTCGGCTTCATGCTTGCCGCGCTGCTGCCGGTCGTCATCGTCGTGGCGGCATATTATGGCTTTTTCGACGCGCTGCTGGAGCGCTTCGTGTCGGACAGCGGCAGCGCCAATGCCCGCGTCGAAATGTTCGAGCTCTTCAAGTACCTGGAACTGCGCGATCTGATCGTTGGACCGGATGTCGACCTGGTCGACAGCCTGCGCCGTATCAACGGTCTCGAACAGGGCATCGAGAACCCGATCATCCGCACCATCGTCTATCAGGGCGCCTTCTTCACCCTTTTGCTGACGTTTGGTTTCGTGCTGTTCCTGTTTGAGGTGGCTCGGCGCTGTCATGCCGGCATCTGGCTGCCGATGCTGGGCTGGATCATCCTGATCAACACTTCGGAAAGCGTCGCGTCGAAGACGACGCTGCTGACCAAATTCGTGGTGCTGGTGCTGGTGCTTTACCGGCCGGCGCGGGCGGTGGTGCGGCAAAGGACGCAGCCGGCGCAAACGTAGCGCTCTACGGCGGATGCCGGGATGGCAGGTGCCTATTCCGGCATAACCAGCCCAAGCGCCTCAACCATCGCCGGGTCCAGAGCCCGCGTGGTGTCGTCCATCATGCCCATGCCGTCGAAGAGATCCCAGAAGGCCCAGGGGAAGCCGAACGCCTCGGCGCTCTGCCTGACATCGACGATGTAGCGCGCGCGATCCGGATTGGGCGCCGCGACATAGTGGGCATCGGTGCGCAGGGCGCCGAACTCGCCCATGATGATGCGTTCCGGCGCAATGCCGTGGCCGTCGGCCCAGGCGCGAGCCTCGCCAAGATATTTGTCTACAAACCAGCGGTCGGGCTTGGCGTCGAAATAGACCTTCAGCACGCGCTCGGTTTCGGCATAGGCGGCCTGCTTGGTGTTTTCGGGGGTTTCGGTGTCCTGCGCCATACGCGCCCTGACCGACGCCAGCGTCTGTTCCAGCGAGCCGGCGGATGCCGGCCACGGCACGTTGTTGAGCGACCGGTAGACCGGCTCGCGCATCCACGGCGCGCCCTGATGGCTGAACAGATAGGGCTCGTAGAAGTGGAAGGTGAACAGGATCGGCTCGAACGGCGCCAGCGGTGCCGGATCGAGCGCGGTCAGTCCGCTCACCATCGAGCCGCAGCCTCCGGTGACGACCAGCGGCAGGGTCGCGGCCGACGCCCTTGCCGCGGTCAGGAGTGAAAGCTGGATCTGCGACCAGACGTTCGACGCGCAGGCCTGCGCCGGCTCGTTGACCGGCTCGAGCGCTATCCTGCCGGGCTGGAATCGCTCCAGCCTGCCAGCAAGCTCGCCGACCAGCCCGCGATAGAGATCGAAGGCGGGTGCGGCGGTGCTGGAGACCATGCGGTCCGGATTCCAGTAATGGGTGGCGCCATTGGCCTGGACGTTGACGATGATGCCGAGATCGGCGTCGAGCGTGGCGGTGACGGCCGCGTCCAGCATGTCCAGCAATCGACCGCGTGTCCTGGCGTCGGCCGCCAGGAAGGGGCCGGGATCGACGGGCAAACGGATGAAATCGAGCCCGGTCCTGCGCAGCCGACCAAGGTCGTCTGGGGTCGGCACCGGCCGTTGCGACTGGAAGGGCGGCCAGTCATAGTCGGTGCGCGGTGCGGGAAATTCGCGTGTCAGCGAAAACCAGGGCCAGGCGTTGACGCCGCGCCGAAACCGCGGTCCGGCGGCATGGGCGATTGGCGCGATCGGGAGCGAGCCGAGGGCCGCCGCCGTGGACAGCGCCGTCCGCAGCAGCCGCCGGCGCGACCAGCCTGTCATGCGGTGCCGGCTGAGGCGCGATTGGTTGCGATGGCTTCCGAGGCGGTCACGCCGAGCAAGCGGTAGGCTTCATTTTCATAGGCAAGCAGGACATCGTCCCAGCGGAAGGCCTCGCGGGCACGCGCCCTGGCGGCAAGGCCGCAGGTCCTGACCAGGTCATCATCGTCCAGCGCCTGCTGCATCCGTTCGGCGCAACTGTCCTTGTCGGTGAAGTAGATCGCCGCCGCCCCCGCGGTCCACCTGTTGTAGGGATTGTCGTGCGCGATCACCATGTTGCCGGCCGCCAGCGCCTCGACCAGCGACGGGTTGGTGCCGCCCACCGTGTGGCCGTGCAGATAGGCGCGGGCGTGGAAGCGCAGTGCCTTGACCATTGCCTGGTCGTAAATGGCGCCCGGCAGGACCACCGAGCTGTTCGCCGCCTTGCGGACGGCGGCATGATAGGGGATGTCGTCGGACAGCGTTCCCAGCACCACCAGCTTCATGTCGCGCTTGGCGGAGCAAAAGGCTTCGACGATCGGCAGGATGTTGTTGTCGGGTTCGATGCGCGCGATCGAGACCAGATAGCGCCCGGGCTCGAGGCCGAGCGCCCGCACCGGCGCTTCTGGCGCCGATGTCACCGGATCGGCCCCATAGGCGATGGTGGCGATGGCGCTGCGCGGCCGGCGCGTCGCCAGGTGATCGGCGATGGCGGGATGATCGGCGACCAGCCGATGCGAGGCCCAGGCGCCGATCCATTCGTTGAGCCAGAACCAGGTGCGCGCCGCCATGCCCCATTTGGGGCGGCGCCACTCAATGCCGTCCATGTTGGTGAAGATCTTGCGCCGCTTCAGCCTGAGCCAGGTCAGGAAGACCGCGCCATTGTAGCCAAGCACCAGGCAGACGCCCGGCCGACTGGCGGCGTCGCGGACACATTGCCAGTCGAATTCCAGGGTCGCGCGCGGCCCCTTGGAGGCAACCTGGATGTGGATGAGCTCGATGCCGCGCCAGGTTTCGCTGCGCACCCGCTGGTCGATCCGCTCGACCTCATCCTGGCAATAGACGGCGACCTTCCAGCCTCGCCCGACAAGAAACAGCGCCAGTCTTTCGGCAAAGGTTTCAAAGCCGCCATGGGCCGCGGGTATGCCGCGGGTCCCCAGGATCAGTATGGCTGGCGTCTCTGGTTTCATGGCTGGTGGCACTTTCAGATGCATTCTATATATTAGCTATTGCTTAATTTTTAGGAAGCAGGTGGCAACTTCCGTGCCATCCGCCGATTTTCGGCATACTGGCGGGTGATCATCGCGCGGGGTTGTAAAAAAACGGTGTTGAACCCGGTGGTTGTTTCATTCTCGGTCAACCCTTCTATGCGTAGCTGTATCGAAACGAGGCATTGCCAGGGTCGTGGCCAGGGTCGTGCGGCCGGTGATCGGACATATCGACCGATAGCCGGGCATATCGAACCAGGCATGATTCTTGCGACACGGATTCTGGACACCCTCGTCGAGCGCGATGGTTGTAGCACCTGGCGGGAAACAAGATGCGGATTGCCTGCGTTCATCAGGGCTATGAACTCTATGGTTCCGACCGTAGCTTCGCGGAGAGCGTTGCTGCGTTGCGCGCCGCGTTTCCGTCGGCCGACATCGAGGTGGTCTTGCCGCGCAGCGGGCCGATCGTGCAGATTTTGGAAGCGCATGCCAGCAGGATCGTCTTCGAACCGCTGTGGGTGCTGAGGCGCCAGGCCATAGCGCGCCTTGCGACGGTCGAGATGGCGCGATTGCCGGTTGCCGTGTTCAGGGCGTGGCGGCGCCTCAGGGAATGCGACCTCGTCTACGTCAACACCTCGATCGTGGCCGACTATGCGCTGGCCGCGCGCCTTCTTCCCCACAAGGCTGTCCTGCATATCCACGAGATCCCCGAAGGCGCCATGCGCAGGATACTCGTCGGCCTGATGCACTGGAGCCATGCGGATCTGATCTTCAACTCGCGCGCGACGCGCGCCGCTTTCGGCGATCCCAGGACCGCCCGCACGCATGTCGTCTACAACGGCGTTGCCGGGCCGGCGGCGCCTGAACCGACCACCTATGACGGCAAGCGCCCGTTGCGCGTGCTGCTGCTCGGCCGCATCAACAGGATCAAGGGGCAGGAGGTTTTGCTGGAGGCGATCGCCTCGATGCCGACAGAACTCCAGCCGAGGATCGAGGTGCGGCTGGTCGGCGGCGCCTTCGAAAGCACCGAGCGCGAACGTGCGCTGGCCGAACTGGTCGAGACGATGGGCCTCACCGGGCGCGTCAGCGTCTTGCCCTTCGTGCTCGACCCTTCGGAGCATTACCACTGGGCCGACATCGTCACCGTTCCGTCGCGGCGTCCGGAATCGCTCGGGCGCGTCGCCATCGAGGCAATGGCCTATGGCCGGCCGCCGCTGGTGTCGGCGATCGGCGGGCTGGTGGAAGTGGTCAGCGATGGCGAGACCGGCTGGCATGTTCCGCCCGGCGACGCGGCAGCCCTGGCCGCGAAATTGCAGGAGATCATCCTCGCCCCTGAGGCATGGCGCGGTTTTGTCGCTGCAGGGCGCGCGCGCTACGAGGCAATGTTCAGCGAGCCGGTCGCGGCCGCGGCGATCGCGGCGATCGCCGCCGACAAGCTCAAGACGACCATGGCGCGACCGAGCCGGGCGCGGGCCGCCCGCCAAGCGGAGACACGGCCGTGAAATTTGCATTCCCGAGCCATCTGGTTCGACGCCTCATGCTGATGATCGGCGGCGAGGCGATGCAGAGCGGCTTTCACTTTGCTCTCAACATCGGGCTGTTGCACATGCTGTCGGCGCAAGGCTATGGCCTCTTCGCCATTGGCATGGTGATGGGCGGCGTCGGCCTGTCCTATATCAGGTCGCTCACCGCCGTTCCCGCCAGCATCTGGATGAGCAAAAGCACCAACAGTGCCGGCGTCGATGCGCATGACGTGGCGTTTGGAACGGCGGCGCTAATCGTGGCATTGCTGATGGCCGTCGGTACGGCTGTTCTGATGCATCTCCTTGGCGATCCAAGCGGAATTGCCGCCGGCTGCTTCGTCGGCGCCTGGTCGTTGCGCAGCCATATGCGCACGGCTTTCTTCGCGCGTCGCCAGCAGGTGGTCGTTTCCATCAGCGACGGCGCTTTTACAATCGCCGGCATTGTCCTGACCGGGCTGACGATCTGGAAGGTCCAGGACCCGCTGCAGACCGTGTTCTATGCACTTGCCGCGGCAAATGTGTTCGGCATTTTCGTCCTGGTCCGGCTGGCTCGGCGCACACTTCGCATCAGCTTCCGCATGCCGACGCGGCGACGCTATACCAGGCTCTGGCACCAGCTGCGCTGGTCGGCGTTCAGCGCGACCACCACCAACATCCAGGGTCAATGTCTGGCGCTGCTGGTCGCGGGCATTGCCGGGCCTGCCGCCTATGCACCGCTGGCGGCGGTCCTGGTGCTGTTTGCCCCGCTGCGCATCATCAGTCTTGCTTTCGTAAACATGACGCAGCCAGAGCTCGCGAGGCTGATGCGGAACAACGAAACAGGCCGGGTTTGGGCACAGGCAAAGATCTGGGCGCTCGTCATGGGGCTCGGCGGCCTGGCCTATGGATGTGCGATCATGTTCGTCCTGCCGATGATAAAATCCCAGGCCCTGCAGGATGCGTCGATCGGATTCATCGGGATTTTTGTGACCGCGAATTTTGTCCCGATCATGCTCTATATCATGCCTCGCATCGTGCTTGAGATACTCGGCGATTTCCGGATCGTCGCGTTCACCACGCTGGGCGGCGCGGTCGTCGGGCTGGTACTGATCGCGATCCTGCTGGCGATAGCGTCTCCGCCGTGGGCGCTGGTGGGTTCCGCCGTGTCCGAGATCTTCGTGCTCGCGGCATCATGGTATTTCGCGCATCACCGCATATGGAATCTAGAGCATCCGGATGAGGCGCGCGACAGCCGGTTGGGTTCGTGGCGACGGGCGGTCTCGCTCGCGACGGCAAAACGATAGGAGAAGAGAAGATATGGCAGGCCAGGCAGTGCAAAGTGCTGCGGCGACCGGCTTGCCCGAAGGGCAGGCCCTACATCCCGCAACCGTCGCCGCGAACGATGCCTACACGGCGCGATTGCACACCAGCCTGGAAGCGGCCAGGCCGCTCTGGCTGCGCTACGAGGCGGACGGTGTGTGCACCGCGCACCAGCATTATGCGTGGGCCGAGGGAATCGTCGCGCGACTGATACCGAAAGGTGCGGACGTGCTCATCGTGGAGGTGAACGACGCCGCAACGGGCGCGCCCCGGATGCTGGTGCCGCTGATGCGGCGACCGGCTTTCCACCATCGGGTGATCGAATGGCTGAGCTGTGGCGTTTGCGACTATTCGGCACCGCTGCTGGCCGATGCGAGCCCGTGGACGCGGCAATCCGCACAGGCGGCCTGGGCCGCGGTGCTCTTCGTGCTGCCGCCGGCGGACCGCATCAACATCACCGGAATTCCGCAATTGATCAGCGGCGTCACCAACCCGCTGGCCTTGCTCGCGGCCACGCGCGATTCCCTTCATACCAGCTTCGGCCTCGCTATCGACGGCGACCCGGAAACTGTCCTCAAGCGCCTATGCAGGCCATCCTTCGTCAAGGCCTTCAACAAGGACTGGCGCCGGCTCGAACGGCTCGGCGACGTGGAACTGGTCGAGGCCAACACACCGGCCCTGGTGGAGCTGATCTTCGGCAGCCTGGTCCGCATGCGGCTCAGCCGCTTTCGAGAATTGGGCCGTTTCGACCTGCTGACGCAGGGGACGGTTGTCGATTTCTACCGAAACGCCGCTCTCGAGGGGCTGTCGGATGGATCGGTGCGGCTCTTCGGGCTGCGCGTTGGCGAAGCTCTGATCGCGGTCCAATATCTGCTGATCCATCAAGTTACTGTTCATGCTCTGCTGATATCAATCGACCAGGGCGCGGTGCCCAACGTCTCACCGGGGCTTCTGATCATGGGCAAGTTGATGAACTGGGCGCGCGGGCGGGGTTTCGACTATTTCGACCTGTCGGTAGGCAACCAGAGCTACAAGGAACATATGGGTGCCAAGGGTTCGGTCCTGCGCGAGCTTTGCCACGGGATTACGGTGCGGGGCAGTGCCGTGAGCACCGCCCTCGAGGTCCGCACCCGAAGTGAGGTATTCGTGCGCTCCAAACCTCGGCTGCTGAAGACGATGCAGGGACTGATGCGGAGTTTGCGGCGCTTGCGCGGGGGACCAAAATGACAGGACAAGCATGTGGCAAGCCGGGCAATGCAAGTGGCTGCGATGACGGACGATGGGCCGGTTTCCCCGATTGCCGCCAGCGCCGGAGCCGGCGCGCGCTATACGGCGCGGCTGCACACCAGCTTTGAGACCGTCAAGCCGCTCTGGCTGCAACACCAGGCGGACGGCGTCTGCACCGCCCATCAGCACTATGCCTGGGTCGAGGGAATCGCCGCGCGGCTGATGCCCAAGAGCGCGGACCTGCTCGTCATCGAGGTGAGCGACGCTGCTACGGGCGCGCCGGCCATGCTGCTGCCGCTGATGCGGCGCCGGGCCCGCGGCCACCACGTGATCGAATGGCTAAGCTGCCGCGTGTGCGACTATTCGGTGCCGCTGCTGGCGGATGCGAGAGCGTGGACCAGGCAGAGTGCCGACGCCGTGTGGGCGGCGGTCCGCGCCGTGCTGCCGCCGGCCGATCGCATCCATATCGCGGGGATCCCGCAGCAGATCCACGGCGTGGCCAATCCGCTGGCGCTGCTTTCGGTGGTGCGCGACTCCATCCAGATCACCTCCGGCCTCGTCCTGCATGGCGAACCGGAGACGCTCATCAAGCGCATCTGCAAGCCGTCTTTCGCCAAGACCTTCCACAAGCAGTGCCGCGCCTTCGAACGGCGTGTCGGCCTCGCTCTGGTCGAGGCCGACACGCCGGCGCTGACCGAGGAGCTCTTCGACACACTGCTGGAACTGCGGTTGAGGCGCTTTCGCGAGCTTGGGCGTTTCGACCTCCTGACGCAGGCCCCGGTCGTCGACTTCTACCGCCACGCGGCGCTGCAAGGCCTGTCCGACGGATCGGTGCGGCTGTTCGGGCTGCGCGCCGGTGAAGCCTGGCTCGCCTCCATCTATGTGCTGACCAGAAAAGGCACGCTTCACACCCTCCTGCTCGGCATCGACCAGAACGCGGTCGCCAATGTCTCACCCGGCCTGACGACGATGGGCAAGCTGATGATGTGGGCGCGCGGACATGGGTTCGACTATTTCGACCTGTCTGTCGGCAGCCAGGGCTACAAGGAACATATCGGTGCTGCGAGCTCGGTCCTGGCCGAGATTTGCGAACCGATAACGCTGCGGGGCAGGGCTGCGAACGCAGCCATTCTGCTGAGCAGCGGGACCGAGCGTTACGTGCGCTCCAATCCGCGACTGCTCAAGACCGTCCGGAGCCTGATGAGCCGCTTGCGGCGATTGAAGGACTGAAGGCGGCCGCATGCGAAACTCGCAGAGCCTGCCTGCCGAGGGGGCCGCGTCCGAGCGCCTGCGCAAGGATGTTCTCGCTGAGGGTGTTAAGCGGCGTCTTGACAAAGCATCGGTGCATGCCCCACTTGCCGTGAGCCGATTAGGGCTTTGGGGAATACCGATGAAAAAGACCTATGAAAAGCCGACGCTCAACAAGCGTCAGCAGCTCTCCCGCGTCACGGCGTCACCGATCCCGTCGGCAGCAACCTGACGGGCAAATCGCCGTTCGATCATCGCTACCATCAGATCCGCCGCCGCAAGGCGGCGGTTTCTTTTGTGCCCCCGATCCCGGCTACAAGCCGTTTGCACTGAAATTGACAGGACGGCGCGTCTCCGTCATCCTTGAGTCCAGTCGCCAGGCTGCGGACAGCGGCCATGTTGCGTGTCAGGGCGACCGAGGGCAGCGTCATGTTCAGTCCCATCATCGGCCAGAATTCCAAGCGCGCGGCCGTGCGCAAGGCGCTCGACCGCCACAAGGTGTACATCACCGCGCAGAGTTTCTCGGCCGGCACCTACCAAGCCCGCGTTCTGGTCGACGGCGAGGCTTATTGGGTCGATGAATTCCGGTTGAGCCAGCTGCAGCAAGGACTGTCGCCTGCGGAGCTTGAGTTGATGCCGGCCACCGACGATTGAGTGCGTGACTGGCTTGTTCCTGGCGGCCGTGCTTCGCTTCTGGTCATGACAACTCCACCAAAACTCAAAGCCTATCGCGCCAAGCGCGAATTCTCGAAGACGCCGGAACCGGCCGGTGGGCTCATTGGCGGCGATGGCAACCGCTTCGTCGTCCACAAGCACCACGCTACCGCAGACCACTATGACCTGCGCCTGCAGGTCGGCGATGTCTTGAAGAGCTGGGCGGTGCCGCGCGGGCCTTCGCTCAATCCGGCCGACAAAAGGCTGGCGGTCCAGACCGAGGATCATCCGCTCGAATATGTCGACTTCGAGGGCGTCATTCCCGAGGGCGAGTATGGCGGCGGGCCGATGATCGTCTGGGACACCGGCACATGGGCGCCGATGGACGACGTCGAAAAGAGTTTCAAGACCGGCGCCTTCAAATTCCGGCTGGCCGGCGACAAGCTCAATGGCGGCTGGATGCTGACCAGGCTGAAACCGAAACCCGGCGAGGACAGCGAGAAGAAGAACTGGCTGCTGTTCAAGGAGCGCGACCTTGCCGCCGACACCGCGCTCGACATCCTCGAAGCGCGGCCGGAAAGCGTCAAATCCGGGAAGCGCATCGAGGAGATGGTGGCGCCGGCGAAACCGGCGGCCAAGCCCAGGCCGGGGCCGCTGAAGCCAGGCACGCTGTCGGGCGCTTTCAGGGCCCCGGCACTCAGCCGCATCGAGCCGCAGCTGGCGACGCAGGTGCCGAAGCCACCGGGCGGCGAAGGGCCTGCGGAGCATACCAACGAAATTTGGCTGCATGAGATCAAATTCGACGGCTACCGCACCATGGCGCATCTAAGCGACGGCGTGGTCAAGCTGATCACGCGTGGCGGCATCGACTGGACGAAGCGCTATGGCGACCTGCCGCATGCCTTCGCGAAACTGCCTTGCCGCGATGCCATCATCGACGGCGAGATCGTCGTGCTCGACGCCAAGGGCATCAGCCGCTTCGCGCTGCTGCAGGATACGCTGGCAAAGGGCGCCGGCAGCAGGCTGCATTTCTACGCCTTCGACCTTCTACACCTCGACGGCTGGGACCTGACCAAGGCGCCGCTCGTCCGGCGCAAGGCGCTGCTGGCGCAAATGCTGTCCGGCCTCGGCGCCAATTCCGCCATCCAGTTCTCCGACCATGTCGAGGGATCGGGGCAGGGGCTCTACGACAAGGCGTCTGAACTCGGGCTGGAGGGCGTCGTCTCCAAGCGCGCCACTGCCACCTACCAGAGCGGCCGCACCAAAAGCTGGACCAAGACCAAGGCGCTGCAAAGCGGCGATTTCGTCATTGCCGGCTACACCACATCGGACGCGGCGGAGGGGCTGGCAGCGCTCGGCCTTGCCGAATTCGAGGGCGGTGAATTGCACTACCGCGGCAAGGTCGGCACCGGCTTCGACAGCGAAACCGCTGCCGAGCTGCTTGCCCGGCTGGAGCCGCTCGCATCAGGCGCGTCCGCACCGGAAGGCGCGCCGCGCGAAATCATGCGCGAGATGAACTGGGTCAAGCCGCTGCTCTCGGCCCGCATCCACTACGCCAACCGCACGGCGGACAATGCTCCGCGCCACGCGGTGTTTCGCGGCTTGCGCGATGTCGGCCTGTCGACGCCAGTGTCCTCGACACGCAAGCGGCTGATCTCGGAGGCTGATCTCGCCACCATCTGGGTGACCAACCCGACGCGGCGGCTGTTCGGCAAGACCGGCCCGACCAAGCTCGACATCGCCGTCTACTACGCGCTGGTCGGCGACTTCATGCTGCCGCACATCCTCGGCCGCCCGGTGTCGCTGGTGCGCTGCCCGACCGGCCTGCCGAAGGACTGCTTCTTCCAGCGCCATGCCTTCACCGGTATGCCGCCCTCGGTGGTGACGTTCGAGGCGACCAACTCCGAGGGCGAGACCAAATCCTACCTCTCGGTCGAAGGGGCGAAAGGGTATCTGGCGCTGGCGCAATTCGGTGTCGTCGAGTTCCACACCTGGGGCACCCACCGCACCAGCCTCGACAGACCCGACCAGATCGTCTTCGATCTCGACCCGGGCGAGGGGATCACCTGGCGCGAAGTGGTCGAGGCCGCGGTGCACATCAAAAGCGAGCTGGAAGGGTTGGGGCTGGTGCCCTTCGCCAAGACGTCCGGCGGCAGCGGCATCCACATCACGGTGCCGGTGACGCGCAAGCAGAACTGGAAGAAGCTGCACCAGGCGACCAGCGCCATCGCCACGCATCTAACGGCAACCGCGCCAGACACCTTCACCACCACAATGGGCAAGGATAATCGCAAGAGGCGCATCTTCATCGACTACCACCGCAATGCGCGCGGCCACACCTCGGCAGCACCTTACTCGCTGCGCGCCCGCACCAATCTGCCGGCCTCGACACCGGTGAGCTGGAGCGATCTCGAATCCATCGATGCGCCACAGGACCTGAACTATTCCTCGCTGCCGGGGCTCCTGGCGACGTCAGGCGATCCCTGGGCGGATATCGAGGAATTTGCGCGGGATTTGCCGGCCTTGAAGAACTAGGTTCCTGTCCCCCGCTCCCGTGGGGGCGAGGAAACCCAACGCCATCGACGCTTCCGACAATTTGAATTATTCTCCACCCACGACCTCAAAGACGTGGCGGAAGATTTCGTCAGGGATTTGCCTGTATCGTGCGGGGTCGGTGTAGGATTTGCGCAGCCTCGTTCGTCCTTCGGACGAAAAGTGCTGCAGTAAATGTCAGTGCATGGCCGCGTAGGAGTGTTTCATGGCGCCAAGGGCAAGTTGGAAAGGTTACCTCAAACTCAGCCTCGTCAGCTGTCCGGTGCGGCTATATCCCGCCACCAGCGCGAGCGAGCGCATCAGCTTCAACCAGCTGCACAAGAAGACCCACAATCGCATCAACATGAAGCCGGTCGATCCGGAACTCGGGCTCGTCGAGCGTTCGGATCTGGTCAAGGGCTACGAATATGAGGACAAGCAGTACATCATCATCGATGATGCCGACCTCGACGCGGTGCGCATCGAATCCAATCATACGATGAACATCGAGGCCTTCGTCGACGAGGGCGAGGTCGACGTCATCTACCAGGATGCGCCCTACTACATGGCGCCGGATGGGGCGATGGCGGAAGAAACCTTCGCCGTGTTGCGCGAAGCGATGCGCAAATCCGGCAAGCTGGCGATCGCGCGGCTGGTTCTGTCCAGCCGCGAGCGCGTGGTGACGATCGGCGCGCGCGATAACGGCATGTTCGTGTGCACGTTGAGAAACCCCAACGAAGTGCGTGGGACGGCTGAATATTTCGGCAACATTCCCGCCGGCAAGCCCGACGCGGAAATGCTGCAGCTCGCCGAAGCGCTGATCAAGCAGAAGGAAACCACCTTCGATCCGAGGAACTATGAGGACCGCTACGAGGCGGCACTCATGACGATGATCCGCGAGAAGCTCAAGGGCCACAAGCCGATCATCGCGGCGGCACCCGAGCGCGGCAATGTCATCAACCTGATGGATGCGCTGAAGGCCAGCCTGTCGCAGTCGAAGCCGCCGGCCAAGTCGAAGAGCAAGGCCGACGAGGTCGCCAAGCCAGCCGCCAAGAAGGCGGCAGCGGGTGGTGCTGCTGAAAATCCGCTGAAGGCCAGTCTGCTGAAGGCGGTCGGCAAAAGCAAGAAATGACGGCACCAGCCGTTTCGGGGGCGGTCTTTGGCACGGTCGGCGCGCTGGCGGCGTTTCCGCTGCGGCTCGCCGCACGCGAGGTCGAGCGCCAGCATGCCCAGCTCAGGCGCGGCCTCACCAGGCGCACTACGCATGTCGTGTTTGGCCGCACGCTCCTTGCCAAGGCTGGTCTGACGAAAAACGGCGATGCGGGGATCGAGCGCCGCGTCGCCGCCGCACGCGGCGCGGGGCAAACACTGCTCAGCGAGAACGGCTTTTTGCGCCGGCTCGGCTTGATGGGGGCGCCAGAAGCATCCTCACTGTCGCGGCAATCGCTGATCGAGCAATCGCGGCTGTCCGGCG
Source organism: Mesorhizobium sp. Root102 (assembly GCF_001425625.1). Lineage (GTDB taxonomy): Bacteria > Pseudomonadota > Alphaproteobacteria > Rhizobiales > Rhizobiaceae > Mesorhizobium. The sequence goes on from NZ_LMCP01000034.1 coordinate 187,335, forward strand.
CCGACCTGGACATGCTTTCGCTGTTCGATGCGTTCGAGCATGACGCAGAACCCTATTCCTTCCGCGACCTGATCCTGGCCCGCAAATATGCCGGGCTGGTGGCCGGCGGTGCGACATGGGGCGCAATCGCGCGCTCCGTCCATCGCTCCGGCCCGGTGGCGTCGCTGACCGCCAAGTCGCTCAATGTCGGCTCGCAGCACGGCCGGCCCGACGCTATCTATCTCGAAGGCGGCCAGAGCGAACTCGACGGGCAATTGCTGTTCGATCTTGGCACTGCCGGGGCAGAGGGCGACGACACGCTGGAAGAGCTGTTCGCCGCGGCCGAAGCGGCGGAGGATGGCGGCGACCATGAAGGTGCTGCCGCACTCTACCAGCGCTGCCTGGCCATAGACCCGAGCGATGCGATCGCCGCCTTCAACCGCGCCAACTGCCTGCGCGCCGGCGGCCACGCGGCGGACGCCGCGCACGACTATATCAGCGCGATAAAACTCGATCCGGCCTTCGTCGAGGCCTGGTTCAACCTCGCCGGGCTGATGAGCGAGCAAGGCCGCGAGGCCTCGGCGCGAAGGCACCTGCAGAAGGCGATCGCACTCGACAAGACCTATGCCGATCCTGTGTTCAACCTCGCGAGGCTGGAGTTCGACGCCGGCAATCTGCTGGAGGCGCGGCGGCTGTGGGTGCGTTACCTGGAGCTCGACGCGGAGTCCGAATGGGCTGGGGTGGCGACCAAGGGCGTGCAGTTCGTGGATATGCAGCTGGCGCGGACGGCGGGGTGAGGGGACTTATGCTGGCGAAGGAACTCGGCCTCTCCGGGAAGGTCGCCCGATGACCACCTTCCTCTTCGACGGTCCCGACACCGCTCCCGTCACCATCCTGCTCGCCCATGGCGCCGGCGCGCCGATGGACTCGGCTTCAATGACCGCGACCGCCAAGGCGCTGGCCGCGGCTGGCTTCCAGGTCGCGCGCTTCGAATTCCACTATATGGCCGCGCGCCGCTACGGCCACCGCAAGCCGCCGCCGCGGGCCGAGACGGTGAATCCGGAGTATGTCAAGGCGATCGCAGACCTCAGGGCGAAGGGCGTGACTGGCCCGCTCATCATCGGCGGCAAATCGATGGGCGGGCGCGTCGCCTCGATGGTTGCCGACGAGATGTTTGCCAAGGGCGAAATCTCGGGTCTGCTATGCCTCGGCTATCCCTTCCACCCGCCGACCAAGCCGACGCAGCTTCGGACAAAACACCTCGCCGACCTGAAGACGCCAACGCTGATCTTCCAGGGCACGCGCGACGAATTCGGGACACCAGACGAGGTGGCGACCTACGACCTTTCCAGCAGCATCGAGATCCATTGGCTGGAGGACGGCGATCATGACCTCAAGCCGCGCAAGAGCCTCTCGGGCTTCTCCGCCGCCGATCATCTGAAGACGCTGGCCGAGGCGGTGAAGGCGTGGTCGGGTCGGATCGTTTCCTGAAGCGATGAAAATCGCCTCCTTCAACATCAACAACATCAACAGCCGCTTGGAGAACCTGCTGGCGTGGCTGGCTGTCGCAAAACCCGATGTCGTCTGCGTGCAGGAGCTGAAGGCGCGCGACATGCAGTTTCCGCGCTCGGCGCTTGCGGCGGCCGGCTATGGCGCGGTGTGGAAGGGCGAGCCGACCTGGAACGGCGTTGCCATCCTCGCGCGGGGTTCGGAACCGGTGCTAACCCGCGATGCTCTGCCCGGCGACGATGCCGACAAGCAGAGCCGCTATATCGAGGCGGCGGTCAACGGCATCATCATCGCTTGCCTCTACGCGCCGAACGGCAACCCGCAGCCCGGTCCGAAATTCGCCTACAAGCTCGCATGGCACGAACGGCTGGAGGCGCATGCCGAACAGCTGCTCGACACCGGCCTGCCGGTGGTGCTGGCCGGCGACTACAACATCGTGCCCGAGCCGCGCGACATCTATGCCACCCGCTCCTATGACGACAACGCGCTGGTGCAGCCGGAAAGCCGGGCTTCCTTCGCAGCCTTGCTCGAGCAGGGCTGGACGGACGGCCTGCGCAAGAAGCATCCGAAGGAGACGCTCTACACCTTCTGGGATTATCGCCGTAACCGCTGGCCGCGCGACGCCGGCTTGAGGCTCGATCACATCTTGCTGTCGAAGAAGCTGGCGCGGCGCCTGACCGCCGCTGGCATTGACCGCGACGTGCGCGGTGAGGACGGCGCCAGCGATCATGCGCCGGTGTGGGTGGAATTGAAGTAGGGCGACCTTCCAGCCTGCGGCCGCGGTCTCCTTTTGCCGCCAGCGTCATCTGTGCAGCGACGTCGACGCAGGCTAGTCTGTTGCAAAGTGCTCCAGCCCGGATTGCTCATGATCACCAACAAGACCTGTGGATCGAGGCCCCATGTTTGACCTCGGTCCTGTCGGGATCCTGCTTGCCACCATCGTGGTGCTTGCGGCTGCCGCTGCCCTTTTCTGGCTGCTGTGGCAGAGGCGCAGCCGCCGCAAGGGGCGGCGGCTGACCAATCCGGCGGACGACTACGCCGTTCGCAGCGATTGGAGCGGCAGCAGCGGCACTTTGAACTATTCGTCCTTCGTTTATTTCGACGTCGATCGCGACGGCAAATACGGCGTCGGCGACCGGCCGATGGCCGGCATCATGGTGCGGCTGTATGATGAGGCCGGCAAGCTCGCCGCTTCAGCGCGCACCAACAATGCCGGCTTTGCCAACTTCCCGATGTCGGTAAAACGCAGAAAGGCCGTGATCCGCGTGCCGGGCAACTGGCGCTTTGCGGTTTCGGTGCCGCCCGGCTGGCAGGCGAAAAGCGAAAACGACATCCAGACCCGACACCTTCTGTCGTTGCCGGGTTCGCCGGCCGGGCTGGTCTCGCACGGGATGCTGCAGCCGGTCGGTCTGGCGCCGCTCCGGCGCCTCGGTGGGCGCGTCGCCGGCGAAGGATCCGTGACCCTCTCGGTGATGAGAAACGGACACGTGCTGGAGACGCGGCCGCTGGCGCCAGGTGCCGCCTTCAGCGTCGATCTGGCCGATGACGCCGACACGGTTCTCGTCAGTGGCGGCGGCCTTGAGCGGGGGCTGGCGCTGTCGCCCTATCCGGCCGATCTCGGCCTGTTGTCGGCGCAGACCGCTTGCATAGCGTCGGACGCCGCCCTGGAAACGATCGATTTCGACGATGTGACGTCGCGCACCTTCAGGAAGATTCCGTCCGGCCATGCAGGCTTGGCGTGGCGCAACCTGAATGCGATGGCGCGCGACTACACCAAGGACAGCCAGGGCTATGTCAATGGCAACGTCTCCGGCGACCATGTGGTCTACACCAGCAGCGGGCTGCCGGCCGAATTCAGTTGCGAACAGCCGTTCGGCTTTCACTCGGTCATGCTGAGCGCTGCCTGGCTGAAGTCGGAAGGGGAGGTGGCGCTGATCGAAAGCTGGCTTGGCGAGCAGCTGATCTCAAGCGACCAGGTCATGCTGTCGGCGCTGACGCCGCTGCACTACGCCCCGATGCTCAAGGCAGTAACGCGTGTTCGCCTGTCGACGAAACACTATTGGCAAATGGTTCTGGACGATCTGGTCCTGACGCGGTGAAATCAGAACACCGAGGCGCCATTGAGCGCCGTGACCGCCGACAGACGGCCTTTTTTCAAAAGAATTGGCTTCACATAAATCTTCTTCACGTCAGGCCCTCTCAAATCCAGATCCGATGATGCCAGACCGCAGCCATCTGTCAAACACGCGGAGCTGAATTAATCTGTAACAATGCCAAGGACAAGCGCCAAGGCGCTCATCCTCCAAATTCTTGATTCATCGCTGCGATCAGGTTTGCGCCCAGATCAGCCCGGCAAAATCGAGGCGCCGTTTGCCGCGGTGACCGTTGATAGACGGCCCTTCTTCAGAAAAACAGGCTTCGCATAGATCTTTTTCATGCCAGACTCTCCTAAAATCCCGGTTCGATGATGCCAGACCGTGGCCACCTGTCAACCATCCGGGCTAAAAGCATCTGCAATATATCCAAGGACGATCGGCATGGCGCTTGTCGTCCAATCTTTATTTTTACGCAATTCCTGATCGAAAACCGCTACACACTTTCTTGGAATTGCTCCAGCGTCGGCGCGATCCGGCCAAAGTGCGTCGGGATTATATTATGACGCTGCTCGAGCCGTTTGCCGTGACGGCTGAAAGCTTGCCCTTCCTGACGAAGGTCGGCTTGGCGTAAGTCTTCTTCATCGCGGTCTCTCCTGAATCCCTTAACGATGATGGCCAGACTGACGACATGTGTCAACCAAGCCGCAAGGCATGCGAGCGTCGGCAAGGGCGCGTGCCTTCGCTCGGCATGAACTGTCGGGTGGCGGGCTCTTGGCGATAGGAGCGCGCCGCTGGTAGTCTCGACCATTGCACCATGCGCGGGCGACGTTACGTCGTCAGGGCCACCAATGAACGGCCCGGGGGAAGAATCAGATGGACAGGTTGGCTGACAGGCTGTTTGCGCTTCCTCTGCTGGCGGCGGCAATGGCTTGCCTAGTGCGCCCATATCTGCTCCTGGGCGGAAGGGACTTCACCTGGAGCGGCATGGTGCGGATGCTGCATGGTCCGGCCACGCTGTGGCCGGTGGTGTTCCTGGCGGTGGGCGCGCTCTGCCTGCTTGGCGCTTTGTTGTTCTGGGCCGGGCTGCTGCCCGGCCGGCCGAGCCATCCCACTGGGACGCCGCTTTTTGGCCGCGACGCCGAGACCGGGCCCAAGGGCCGGCCGAACTTGCGGCGCGCTTTCTTTGTTTTGCCGGTGATTGCCGTGCTGGTGTTGCTGGCCGATCAATTCCCGCGGGGCGCGCACGGCCCGGGCGGCGAGGTGGCTTCGCCAAGCCAACCCAAGGCCAACGAACCAAAAATCCCTGGACCGAAGACCAACGAACCCAAGGGGCAGGATGTCGCTAGCGCGCCGCCGGCTCCGGAGCCAGTAGTCCCGCAAACACCACCTCCAACTGCTTCGCCGCCAGAGGCCGCCAATCCGCCCGCGCCACCGACCTTGCCTGCCCTGGTGCCGCCGACGCCGCCAGCTCCCGTCGCTCCGACGCCGCCTGAGGTCGCGGTCATTCCGCCGCCCACCGTGGCGCCATTGCCGCCGGCTCCGTCACCGCTGCCGACGCAACCCGAGGGCCACCGCGACGCCGTTGTCTGGCTGGCGGTCGCGCCCGACGGGCACTCGATCATGAGCGCCAGCACCGACCACACGATCAAGCTCTGGGATATTGCCGGCAAGCACTTGATCCGCGATCTCGGCGTCCACAAGGACATGGCCCGCACGGCGCTGTTCATGCCCGATGGCGTCAGCGCGCTGACGGCCGGTGACGACGGCGAGATCGTGCAGCGCAGACTTTCCGATGGCGCGGTGCTGCATGTCTTCTCGTCGGGCGGCAATGGCGGCGTCAACAAGCTGGCGATCAGCCCGAACGGCAAACGCGCCGTCAGTGGGCACGATACGGGCAATGTCATCGTCTGGGACCTCGAGAAGGGCGTCGTGCTGCACGTCATGAGCGGGCACGACTGGTCGGTCAGCGCCGTCGCCGTCTCGCCCGATGGCAAGCAGGCCCTCAGCGGCAGCATCGACGGCACGCTGAAACTCTGGGATGTCGAGACCGGCAAGCAGCTGCGCAGCTGGCACGGACATGAGCAAGGCACCTATGGCGCGGTGTTCACCGCCGACGGGCATCAATTGGTGACCGGCAGCGGCGATTACACGATCAGGCTCTGGGATCTCGACAGCGGCCGCGAAGTGCGCCGCTTCGAAGGCCATGAGGGCACCGTCTACGCGCTGGCGCTGTCGGCCGACGGCAAGCGCCTGGTCTCCGGCTCGCTCGACGGCACGGCGCGGCTCTGGGACATGGACACCGGCAACCAGATCGCGATGTTCGACAGCCAGACCGGCCCGATCTATGCGGTGGCCTTCGCCGCCGACGGCACGGTGCTGACCGGCGGCGACGACCGCACCATCCGCGACTGGCCGGCTATCGGCGGTGACGGCGTGGTGCTGTTTGCCGGTGCGCCGGAGTGAGCAAATCCTTGATCACCTTGCCCGCCGTGCTATCTAAAACCATGTCAGCTTCCAGCCTCCCAGACAAAGCGCCGCTCATTGTCATCGATCTCCAGACCGGCATGTTCGACGGCGTGCACGAGCCGCCGATCCATGATGCGCCTGATATTGTCGAGCGCACGAAGGCGGTGATCGACTGGGCGCGGCGCGGCGGCCGCCGAGTTGCCTTTATCAGGCATGACGGACCTGACGGCGATCCGCTGGCACCGGGTGAGCCGGGCTGGCCGGTATGGCCCGCCCTTGGCCAGGCGGCGGACGAGCCGACCTTCGCCAAATCCGTGCGCGATGCGTTCAGCAATCAGGCCTTCGGCGACTGGGTTGCCGGGCAGGGCGCGGGTGCTGTCATGCTGCTGGGCGCACAGACCGATTTTTGCGTGGCGGCGACCGTCAAGAGCGCGATCGCCAGAGGGCTCGGCGTGACCGTGGTTTCCGATGCCCACAGCACGCTGGACAATGCCAGCGAGAGCGCGGAGCAGATCATCGCCCGGCACAATGGCGAGTTTGCCGAGGCCGGCGTCAATCTGGTGACGACAAAGGCGTTGGTCGGCGGCTGAAGCCCGCGACGAACGTCGCGGCAGGCTAGTCGGCGCTTCCGGCGGCTGTGTTGTTCGACATCGCCGGCGCGCGACTTCGCGGATCGCATGATGGCGCCAAGCGGCTGCCGTGGTCGACGCGGACGGGGGGGCGCATTGTTGGGATGGCTCAGGCGCCCGCGTCAACCAGGGCGGCTCGTACCGCCGCGTTAGCAGCATTGCATATTGCGCGCCGGTCGAAACTTCCGCGAAAGCGGAATAGGCCGGGACCAAAGTGCAGATTCGGCGCCCGGGATTTCGGCGCGCCGAGAAACTGTTTCTCTTTCTTGCGGCATTGACCGCCGGCCGGCAAGCGGCGACGACTGCCGCTTCAACCCATGGATGGCATTCAGGCAAGCCGTGTCACCGTAATCAGCGGCTCCGACAACATCCGCGATTCCTGGCGGCCCTATGGCGATGGCGACATGCTGAGCCGCACCAAGATGATCGGCTGCCGTTCCGGCTTCTACGAGGACCACGAACAGGCCGCCGCCTTCGACGTGGTGACCCATGCCGGGGCGAAAGCGCTGGGGCTGGAGAGTTACGGCTTTGCGGTCGGCGCCAGCGCCGACTTCGTCACCCTGCCGGCAGCATGTGCCCGAGGCGGTGGTGGTGGTGCCGAAGGGCCGGACGGTTTATCGCCGGGGCAGGGCGGTGGCCACGGATGGCAAGGTGGTGGTGCGCTGATGGTCGTCGCATCGCCGGCGCGTGAGGCAAGCGGCAAGGGAGAAAATGGCCCGGCGGCCAGGTGCAAAGGGAGGCACGCCGGGCTCGGCCGACTTCTGGCGGTCGCCGACCGATTTGTTATATTCGCTATCTCTAATATTAATGCAAGCGCGGTCAAACCTCTTCGGTGGATAAAGGCCGTGCACCTCGGGCGTCAGAAGCCAACCTTTCCGGCCGCCACCAGCACCAGCACGACGACCGCTGCGCTCCAGACAGCGGCCGTGGCCAAGGCTCTTCCGTTCGGCCGAAACCTGCGGTGCGCCTCGGCGGCAATTTCGACATCGCTCAGAAGCGGCCGGAGTTGCAGATGCGCACCTTCTTGATCACCCAATGGTGGTGGCGCCATTGCTTCTTCACGTTCACGAAGCAATGCCGGTTGTGATGCCTGCGCCAGTAATGCTCGCGGTCGTGATGCCGGCGCCAATTATGCCGGCCCATGCCGTTATTGCCGTTGTCGGTCGTGATGACGAGGCTGGCGGCTTGCGCCGGAGCGACGATGGTGGGTGACACGACGGAGATGGCGACAAGGGCCGAAAGAATGAAGTTCTTCACTATAGATTCTCCTCTATTAGTCATGCTTACGCTAATCCGAAAGACGGCTGCTTGTTCCGCCGTGGGGTGCAGACTCGATCAATTTGCCGCTCTGCCATCCACCGCCTGGATCGATCGGGCCGGCGGGGAAGACTGTGCGCGTTGATCCGACGGCTGCTCGCTGAAGTAGAGCGAACTGCCCAGGACGAGGAATACGAAGCCCACCGCCATCAATCCGACCATGAGCACGGCGATCGCCGTGCCCGGGCCGTGGCCTGTTTTGATGATGGTGGATCGATGGGGCATTGCGTGTTCTCCGAGTTGGGCGCCGGCTGTTGTCATGCCGGAGCCTTGGCGACAAACGACAAGCAGGCCCCGATGTTCCCTTGTCAGGGCTTCAATCCAGTCAAAACGGGCTTTTGCTTTTTCCTGTGGGACCAAGGTCTTGGCTGTCGGAGACAAAGGTCCGAGGGGGACCTGTTCGGTTCCGGCAATGTCCATTGGACGTTCCATTATTTTAGTGAAAACTGATATATTATCTGGGTGAAGGCCTTAGCCGGCCAAGCGTCTTCGCCCAGGTATTCGGGCATGGAAAATGTGGTTTTGGCAAGTTTTAAGGCCACGTTGTCACATCTCGGCGGCGACGGGTGGCTCGCGGGGCGGTCTACGTCTCGGCACAGGGCGGGCCGCGGTTCAAACAGGGTCTTGCCGATAGTCAGGAATTCGAACTTGCAGGACTCGCGCGGGCGAGTGGTGGCGAGATATCATGGTTCCTCACGGGCATGGCGAAGCCGAATTCACCACCTTCACATCCATCACGGTCGAACCAGAGTGTCCGCATGCTGGAGACGCCGAAAAAATGACTGGGGCCGCCGCCGATCGCGATGCCTTCGATGATGAGCAGCGCGGCACGCCCTAGCACCCGGCTCACGTCTCGTCGAACCTACCCTCGCGGGTCGGGTGGCGCTTGATGGCGGCTTCTTCCTCGTCGTCAGGCAGGGCGTCGTCGCTGTCCTGGTAGGCGTTGTCGTCGTCTTCCTCGGACAGATCGCCATCCTTCTCGAGGCCGTAGCTGATCTCGCCGTCTTCCGACGCGGAGTCAGGCAAGATTCTGCTTCCCTTGATGGCATCCCAGTCTTGCTGCTGGATGATGGGACCATCGGCTTCTGTGTCGTCGTTGTCGATATCGGGTTTGCTGCGCGGTGCCATGCTGGCCTCCAATCCTTGAAAAGACTGGAGGCGAAACTCGGCGTGCCGGCGTTTGTTCCCTTACCCGCCGGGCAAAGACTGGTTCTGGATTGCCGACGGACTGGAGATCAGCCCAGCCACCACCACAGCGCCGCAACCACGGCCACAATCGCCGCAATGGTCAGCCCCAGCATGATGTAGGAGCCTTTGATGATATCGCGGATGATCTTCTTGATTGTTTCGCGGTCGTTGAGGTTGGGGAAAGGCTCGTTGGGCAGTGCCACGCCGAGGAACTCGCAAAGCGGCACCCAACCTTCGGTCACCTTGTAGATCAGCAGCTTTTGCGGCGGCACCGCTGCCTTCACCTCTTCGATATAGGCGTTGTAGCGCGCCACTGCCTTGGCGCGGTCGTCCATCACGCCTTTCAGGGTACGGCCCCACACCAGCTTGCGCGACATGTCCCCGAATTTCCGGCCGAAGGGCGTCAGCCATTCCAGGATCTTGAACTGCCAGACATTCTCGGTGAAGTAGATCGTGTCGATGGTGCTCTCATACCATGCTTCGGCGCCGCGCGGATGGAGCGTCAGCAAGACCTTTGCATCGGGGTAGGCAGCCATCAGTTCCTTCCACACGCAACAGCCAGGATTGTCGACCGTGGCCGTATAGTTGGCGAACACACGGTTCCAGTCGTGCTGGCTGCCCGGGGGGCTGTTGGCCACCTTGCGCCAGAAATCGAGATGGCCCTTGTTGGCCTTGTTCATGATCACTTCCTGCATGTGATAGGATGGCAGGCCGAGCCTGTTCAGCGCGGCAAAGGTCGACCACGTGCCAGTGCGGCCGAAACCGGCCCCTATCAATTTGAGTGTCATTTCCTCATCCCCCGGACCTGTTTTCTTCGCTACCCCAGTCCGTGAGCATCAAATTGCTCCCGACCAGGCCGGCGCGCAACAAATTTCGAGCGCACGGGCGCCCGATCACATACTTGCGAAGTTGCTAAAATAATGGAACGCTGTCCGCGGGTAATGGGAATTTGGCAGCGAGTCGTTGGAACCGGGGCGGTTCAACGATTGGGGAACGATGTATTTCGGACAGTTTCTTGTGGGGATGTCGGCCACGGCCGTGATTGTCGCGGTCTGGACCTATATGGCCACCGGTTCTTTCTGGGAGGCATTTGCCTGGACGATCGCGACGCTTCTTGTCGTGCAGGTCGGCTACTTCGTGCTCGTCGTGAGGCTGATCTTCGGGCGTGCGCCATGCCGCTACCAGCCAGGATCCAGTGGATGCTGTCTCGCCGCTGCATCGCGACGGTGTCTGGTTTTGAGGTCGGTACTCGGGTTCGATGCGGGATCGATCAGGAATGGCGCTTCCGCTACAAGCCCATCCATTCGCGCGTGCGCCAGGCAAGCCCGGCGAACAGCGTCACCAGCGCGATGGTGACGAATATGAAGGTGAAGGGATGCTTGGTCGAGGCTGTGTGTCAGCGCAAGGCCGCCAAAGGCCGGAACCAGTGCCGAGGCTTCGCGCTTCCCTGGCGTGACCGGTGAGACTGCCACCTCAGCCGGCGCCGTTTTGGGGCTCGCTCCGCTCCCGGGAAAGCGGGCCTTTTTTTCGTGGCGCCGGGAAAAGTGGCGGAACGACATTTCGCTCTCAACGTTAGCCAATCCTAAGGTATTGCAGCAATCGACCGCCGCTCTCGATAGAGATTGCGGAGGAGGTCGATGCGCCGCTCTTTGCGATCGCACCGAGATCGGCTTTCCATTTGGGACATAGCCCCGCCGGATCAAGGTTATAAATCCGAAAAATTATCCGGATTAGAAATTCATATACAAATCATCAAAAATATTTGGAAATATCTTGGGTCTTTCGCCGAAGCGAGACAATAATATGTGTCGGCGTCCGGCCGATTTTATTTATTCGTGTATTCGTAAATTCGAGATGGAACCTCAAGGCAATCATGGAGTTTTCATGCAGGGCGGATTTTCAGATAGCCCTTAGGAGATTGTCATGAAACTTTATCTTACGAGTGCGGCGGCCGCGGTTGTCCTGATGAGCGGCATTGGTGCGGCGCTGGCGGAAGATGTCATCGTCGTCCAGCCGGAACAGAACACTATCGTTCGCGAGTACATCAAGAAGGAGCCACTGGCATCGGTGAACCTTCTGGGGGTCGAGCTCAAGCTCGGCTCGCCGGTGCCGGATACGGTCCAACTGCGCGAAGTGCCCAACGTCAAGTACCGCGTCGCCGTCATCAATGACCAGACTGTCCTGGTCGATCCCGAGACCCATCAGATCGTCGAAGTCCTGAACTAAGAGTCACCGCGTCAAACTTACCTTGGGAAAAACCCGCCTCCGACGTCGCGTCGGTGGCGGGTTTCTTTTTGAGGCCGGGTCTTGGCCCATTCGGCGCAAGCGCATCGGGCTGGCAAAGTCGTCCGCCAGGGTGCAGGGTCTTGCGAAACGTTCGCAAGCCGGCATATGTCGATGTGCAGCCGGCCTTTCGGCCGAGACCTGAAAGCCCTTCGATGACCATCCCGCCCATCGAAACTGCCCGCGATGACGCACCCCGCACCCTGCTTCTGCTTGGCAGCGCGCCCGACGCGGTGCGTTGCGAGCCCTGGCCGAAGCAGGCGTTCAGCCGGATCGTCGCCATCAACAATGCTTGGCGGGTGCGCCCCGACTGGGATTTCCTCGTTCATGCCGGCGATTTCCCGTCGGACCGGCTGCCCCAAGACGCGACCTTGCGACAGGCTCGGATATTCAGCGCCACGCAGTATGTTCCGGCGCAGAACGCCTTCGGTGGCTTCGTCTATGCCGGCGCCACCATGGCGCTGACCGCTGCATACTGGACCATTCACAGCCAGAAGCCCGATGTGCTGGCATTCCTGGGCTGCGACATGATCTACGACCGTCCCGACAAGACGCATTTTTACGGCATCGGCCGTCCCGACCCGCTGCGCGACGACGTCACCCTGCGCAATCTCGAGGCCAAGTCGGCGCGCCTGCTTGTTCAGGCGCTGAAGCACGGCTGCCTGTGCATCAATCTGTCCGACCTGCCGCGCAGCCGGCTGGTCTTTCCCAGGCTCGCCTTCGACGAGCTTGGCGGCCTTTCGCTCACGCGGATTGCCGACATGAAGGCGGACATTCTTGGCAGCATCCGGCTCGACAAGGCCGAAAGAGCCGAGGAGATCGAGAGGGACCTCGGCTATTTCTACGAGGACGGCATGTACTGGAACCATCTCGACGAGATCGACGAGACGTTTCTTGCCGACATTGACGGGCTGTGGATGTCGGCCGTCGAGCAGAGGCGGACGGGTTGACGCCGCCGACCTCCTCGCAGGAGAGGGAGGTCGGCAGCGCTAGATCTAGCCGGTCAGCTCACTCGGCGGCCAGCTTGTCTTGCGTGTTCGTGTCGAAGTCGCTGGCGTCGTGGCGCTCATGCAGTTGCAGGGCCGGTTCGCCGAAGGCGCGGTTGACCATGCGGCCGCGCTTGACCGCCGGGCGGGCGTCGATCGCCTTCGCCCAGCGCTGCACATGCTTGTACTCCTGCACGGACAGGAACTCGGCGGAATCATTGTACATACGGCCGAGCGCCAGCCCGCCATACCAGGGCCACACCGCCATGTCGGCGATGGAGTAGTCCTTGCCGCCGAGATATTCGGTCTCGGCAAGCCGACGGTCGAGCACGTCCATCTGGCGCTTCACCTCCATCGAGAAGCGGTCGATGGCGTATTCGAACTTCTCCGGCGCATAGGCGTAGAAATGGCCGAAGCCGCCGCCCAGATACGGCGCCGAGCCCATCTGCCAGAATAGCCAGGACAGCACCTCGGCGCGGGCCGGCTGCTCGCTGGGAAGGAATTCGCCGAATTTTTCGGCGAGATAGACCAGGATCGAACCGGATTCGAAGATGCGCACCGGCGTCTTGCCGCTGCGGTCCATCAAGGCGGGGATCTTGGAGTTGGGGTTGACCTCGACGAAGCCGCTGCCGAACTGGTCGCCATCGTTGATCCTGATCAGCCAAGCATCGTATTCGGCGCCCTTGTGGCCGCGAGCCAGAAGCTCCTCCAGCATGACCGTCACCTTGACGCCATTCGGCGTCGCCAGCGAATAGAGCTGCAGCGGATGCTTGCCGATGGGCAGTTCCTTGTCATGGGTGGGGCCGGCGATCGGCCGGTTGATGCTGGCAAAGGCGCCGCCACTCGGCTTGTTCCAGGTCCATACTTTCGGCGGGGTGTATGCGGTCATCGCGGGGCCTCGTGTTCGGGGGGCTTGTGGAAAGGATGGGCAGGTCCATCTAAAGCTAGGGTTGCGGATGGGGAAGTTCAACTTGCGTTGAACTATTGTTTTATGCCGCCGCTGCACGGACCTTCTACTGCGTAGGGGATGAGGTCAGCACCCACCCCCCTTGCACCATCTCGCATGCGGCATACGTATAAGAGACATCGCCTCGCCAGAGCATTGCATCGCAGGACAAACGCATGACCATCAATCCCAATCCGCGCTCGGTCGTTGCCGTGCGGGCCACTGTTCCGGAAGATGCCTTTACGGCCGGGGCGCTCGGCACGCTCAGGGAAGGCAGCGGCGTCGTCATTCGCACTGACGGGCTGGTGCTGACCATCGGCTATCTCATCACCGAAGCGGAAGAGGTCTGGCTGACCAGCCATGATGGCCGCGTCATCCCCGCGCACGCGCTTGCCTATGACCAGGAATCGGGCTTCGGCCTGGTGCAGGCGCTGGCGCCGCTCGGCCTGCCGGCGGTGGCGCTGGGCGATGCCGGCAAGGCCAGGATCGGCGACGCCGTGGTGCTGGCCGACGGCATCGGCCAATCCGTGCAGGCCAGGATCGTCACCAAGCAGGAATTCGCCGGCTACTGGGAGTATCTGCTCGACGAGGCGATCTTCATTGCGCCGGCACACCCGTCCTGGGGCGGCGCCGGGCTGTTCGGCGCCGACGGCTCGCTGCTCGGCATCGGTTCGCTGCGCCTGCAGATGAGTCGCAACGGCGAAGTCGCCGATATCAACATGGTGGTGCCGATCGATCTGTTGCCGCCCATTCTCGATGATCTCCTGACACGCGGCCAGGTGGCCAAGCCGCCGCGCCCATGGCTCGGCGCCTTGTCGGCCGAAAGCGACGGCAAGGTGGTGGTAATGAGCGTGACCGAAGGCGGCCCGGCGGCCAAGGCCGGCCTGCGCCAGGGCGACATAATTTCCGACATCCGCGACGGCGCGGTCGATGGGCTGGCCGATTTCTATCGCAAGCTGTGGGAGAGCGGCTCGGCGGGTGCCGAGATCCCGATGCGGGTGCTGCGCGACGGCCGCGAAACATGGCTGCGCGTCAAATCGGCTGACCGCGGCAGCTTTCTGAAAAAGCCGCAGTTGCAGTAGGCTCGTCAGCCACGCGATGCATCCCAGACTGCTCAAGACCTTCCTGGCGGTGACGCGGAGCCGCAACATCACGCGTGCCGCCGAGGCGGTTCATCTCGCGCAATCGAGCGTCAGCGACCAGATCCAGGCCCTCGAAGCCGAGCTTGGCGCGACCCTGTTCACGCGCACGAAGTCCGGCCTCGAGCTGACGCCGGCAGGGCTGGCGCTGAAGCCGATAGCCGAAGACCTGTTGCGGCTCGATGGCGAGGCGCGCGCGGCCGTGCAGGCGGCGGCAGGTTCGACAAGCGGGCAGGTGACCATCGGCGCGCTGGAGACGATCGCGTCCGCCCGGCTGGCGCCTTGGCTGCCTGGGTTCCAGGCCGGCCATCCGGACATCACCGTGCGGATGAAGGTGGCGGGCAGCGGCGCGCTGCTGCGCCAGCTGGAGGATGGTGAGATCGATGTCGCGTTCTGCTTCGAGCGCCGCGATGTGGGCAAGAACGCCGCCGATGAACGCTTCGCCAGGCGCATGATAGCGGCCGAACTGCTGGTGCTGGTCGAAGCTCCGGGGCAGGGCAGCGCAGAGCATGGCCTGGCCACCCTTGCCACAATGCGCTTCGTGGCAACGGAGCCCGGATGCATCTACCGGCATATGTTCGACACCGCCTTTGCCGAGGTGGGCGTCGTTGCGCCGAAACTTGCCGCCGAAGTCGGCAGCATCGGCGCCATTGCGCGGCTGGTGGCGGCCGGCGCGGGGCTCGGCCTCGTTCCACGCCTTGCCGTCACGGACGCGATCGCGCGTGGCGACATCGTCGAAATGCCGTGGCCCGGCAGGCTGCGGACGGCGCCGCTCGCGATGATCTGGCGACGCCGACGCGTCCAGCCGCCGGCGCTCAAGCAATTGCTCACTGCCGCGCGCGACACGCTGGTGCCGGTCCCGCCGCTCGCCAGGGCTGGTTCAGGACCTGAATCGGCGAACCGCTCCAAGGCCTTGTTTGCAAACAACTCCTGACGGAGGCAACGGCGACCTAGACCAGCCGGTGCCCGCCCTCGACATGCAGCGTCGTTCCCGTGGTAAAGCCATTGCCGATCAGGAAGGCGATGGCATCGGCGATGTCGTCGGGTTGGCCGATCCGCCCGACCGGCAGCCGCCCGGCCATCGCGGCCAGCGTCTCGTCCTTGCGATCGCCGGCAACCTGGGCCCAGATCGTGGTGTCGACCCAGCCGGGTGACACGGCATTGACGCGGATCGGGGCGAGTTCCACGGCAAGCGCCCGCACCAGCCCTTCGAGCGCGGCATTGACTGATGCAACGACGGAGCCGCGCGCCGCCGGCCGGTAGGCGGCAATGCCGGAAACGAAGGTCATCGAACCGGTCCCTGCCAGCCGCGGTGCGCCGTGCTTGGCGAGCAGCAGCGGCCCATACAGCTTGCTCTCAACCACCTTTTGGGCCGCCTTCAGGTCAAGCTCCGGCAACAGCCGGTAGGCGCCTTCGATGTCGGCGGCGGTGCTGACGATGTGGTCGAGCCCGCCAATCCGCGCGAAAAGTGCGGCGACCTCATCCTCCCGGGTGACGTCGACGGCCGCCACCTCCAGGCAGACGGAATTGCCCAGCGCCGCGCGCGCCAGTTGCAGCCGGTCCTCGCCGCGCCCGGCGATGATCACCTTGGCGCCGGCCTCGACGCAGCGCCTGGTCAGCGCCAGACCCATGCCGGAACCGCCGCCGACGATCAGGATTTTCTGGTTCGAGATGCTCATATCCGCTCTGCCTTTGCTTGGATGGACAAGGGCATGGATTGGCAGTTCTGCGCGGCAGAAGGAAACGGAAGAAACTGATAGTGCCATCGGAAGGGCCGATGGAGCAGGGCGGGCGAGCGCCGTCTCTGGCTCAGCGCACCAGCGGACTTTCCCAGACGACAAACAGCAAAGCTTTCAGCTGGGCAAAGCGCTCCGGCCCAAGTTCGATGCGCCACTCCTCCTCGATGTCGCGCAGGATATCGACCATTTTCCAGAAGGCGGCATGGCCGCGTTCTGTGGACCGCACCACGCGCGCACTGCCGTCGCCGGGAATGTCGGAGCGGACGAGATAGCCGTAACCTTCGAGACTGCTGAGCAACTGGTTGATGGCCTGTTTGCTCATGCCGGCACGCTCGGCGATGGTGCCGGGCCGCGCGCCGTCCGGTCCGGGAAACTGCAACACCGCCATATGCGGCAGGCGCAATTCGTCGAAACCGGCGGCGTTGAGCTCCTTGATCAGCCGCCGCTGGATCGCTTGTGCCGGCACGCGCAGCAGGGCGCCGATCAGCAGGTTCTCGGTCTTGGTCTGCAGAATTTCCATCGAGGTGGCCATTGACGATCCGGTAAATTGAGTTTACTGATAGCTAGTAAATGTAATTTACCGGAGAGGTTTGCGCAATGTCAGTCCCGAATCTTCGGGTCAATCCAGCCGACGAGACCATCGGCGACAAAGGGCTGTCGATTCGTTTCCTTGTGACGGGCGACAGTTCGAACGGCAGCATCGCCGCCTTTGAGTTGAAGGTTGCCAGCGGACTGCGCCTGCTGGCGCCGGCGCACAGCCATGATCACTACGAAGAGACGATCTACGGCATTGACGGGGTGCTGACCTGGACCGTCGACGGCAAGCCGATCGAGGTCGGACCAGGAGAGGCGCTGTGCATTCCGCGTGGCGCAGTCCATCGCTTCGACAACAATGGCAGCATGGATGCGAAGGCGCTGTGCGTCGTCACACCGGCGGCGATCGGCCCGGACTATTTCCGCGAGATATTCGCCATGTTCCACGCCGCCGGCGGTCCGCCGGACAAGGCCAAGATGATGGACATCATGCGCCGCCACGGGCTGACGCCGGCAGCGCCGCCACCAAGCTGAAGTCGGTCGAAGAGGCGCTGGTCACTCGCCGCAAGCGGTGAAGGTGGTGCCCGGGTTCCAGTCCTTGAAGGCGATGGTCTGGCCTTCGACCGAGACGGTCTTGTGCTTCGTGCTGCCGTCCGGCTGCTTTTCGCTGCTGGTGCCTTTGCCGGTCAGCGCATTGTACTCGCAGGCGCTTTCGGCATTCTCCTCCATATAGTCATAATGGTCATAGGCAAAGCCGGCGGCGATGAAGGCATCGTTGCGCCAGGCGATGGTCAGCGTCATGTCGGTCCGTTCGCTGCCGATCCGCATCGCCGGCTGGTAGAGTTTGATCGAGCGGTTGGGCAGCATCGTCAGTTCCGGCTCGGTGTCGGAGTTCTCGTTGCCCGGGCGGTCGTAGTTGTTCCATTCGCCGAGGATCTGCCCGTGCACGATTTCAACGGGCTTGAGGTAATTGTGCTCCTATTCCGAGATTTTCTACAGCGGGGCCGGGAGAAAAATGTTCGGGTCGAGGGACAGAGGGGAGCGCGAAGGAACGCCGTACGCGCCCGACAAGTTTGCTGCCGGAAACTGACAGCGACTCGTGCCATTCTGGTCGATGACGATGGGCATGATGCCGGAGGCAGGATGACAGTGAAAACAGAGGACATGATGGCGCGAGCGACACCGAACAGGCAGGCCAACTGATGGCGCCGGTCAAAGTCGATCCCGAGAAGGTCCGCGAGTTCCCGGATGCCGCCAGCTTCCACGCCTGGCTCGGCAAGCACCACGCCACGGAAAGCGAAGTGTGGATCAAGGTGCACAAGGTGGGGTCGGGACTGAAGTCGATCACGCCCAAGGAAGCCATCGACGTGGTGTTGTGCTTCGGCTGGATCGATGCGGTGCGCAAGGGGCTGGACGAGAAGAGTTTCCTGCAGCGCTACACGCCGCGCGGCAGGAAGAGTATCTGGAGCCTGATCAACATCGACAATGTCTCGCGGCTGGTCGAGGAGGGCCGCATGACCGAACATGGGCTGAAACAGGTCGAGGCGGCCAAGGCCGACGGACGCTGGGCGCGCGCCTATGGCAGCGGCAAGGAGATGAAAATCCCCGATGATTTGCAAGCGGCCATCGACGCCGAGCCGGCAGCGAAGGCGATGCTGGCAAAGCTCAGCGCGCAGAACCGCTTCGCGCTCGCCTTCCGCACCCACAACATGAAGACCGAGGCAGGGCGCAAGAAGAAGATCGAGACTTTTGTGGCGATGCTGAAGCGCGGCGAGACGATCCATCCGCAGGGCAGGAAGTAAGCCCCTCAGGCGCCCGAGTGCGGATCGATGCTGTAGGGGTGCACGGGATAGCCGGGACCGATGGCATCGCGCACGCGGTGGATCCACGCCATGAGTGCCGGGCAATCCGTCAGTGAGAAGCCACAATCCTCGGCGCGATGGCTGTAGGCATAGACGGCGATGTCCGCGATCGTGATGTCGTTTCCAACGAGAAACGGGGTGTCGCCAAGGCTGCGGTTGAGTGCGGCGAGGGTGCGGACTCCAGCTTCGCGTTTGCCCGCAACCATGCCCTGGTTGCGCTCGAGCCGTCCGGTCAAGGTCCAGAAGCGCAGCGAGCCGATGACCGGCTCGACATTGTATTGTTCGAAGAACAGCCACTGCATGATTTTGGCGCACCGATAGCGGTCCGCCGGCAGAAAGGGCGTTCCTTCAGCAAGGTAGGTGAGGATCGCATTGGATTCGGCGATGGCGCTGCCGTCTTCGAGCTGAAGCACGGGAACCGCACCGGCCGGGTTGAGAGCAAGGAAGGCGTCGGTGCGGCTCTCGCCCTCGAAAATCGAGACGAGACGACTGTCATGGGAGATGTCGAGCAGCCCCAGGAGGACCCGGACTTTCCAGCCATTTTGCGATGGCAAATAGTCGTGGAGCGTGAGCATGGCTTCTCCTTCTGCGGCGAGGGGCTAGCGTTTCGCATGCGGCCCCGCCACCCGCCACCCGATTCCTGCGTCAGTGCGAAGACCGAAGCCGGCCGCAAGTTTTGAATCGTCGAACCGCTGTAAGCGTTTGTTTTACGCAGGTCCTGGAACTGCGTGGCCAAGAAAAAAACCGCCCTCGCTTTCGAGTGGCGGCCTTTTCCCGGGAGGATATCAAGAGAGAGTCAGAGCCAGACGGTTGACGGCTGTTGTTCACTGGTTCAGATCGACCGGTGTCACTCCAAGAAGCTTCAGGGCGTTGGCGAAGGTCCTGATACCTTGTGCCTGCTTGCGCTCGGCACAAAGCCGGTTTGCCTTGTCCTGGAGCGCGGTTGCCTCGGCGATCTCCCTGGCATCGGCTCCGGGTTCGGCTTTCGCTTGAATGACCCCGTCGAGTTGAAGACCGAGCCGGCTGCAATATTCGCTTCGGGTAACCGCCGCTTCCGCACCCGATTGCGCGACCGCAAGCATGGCGAGCGAAATGCCTGTCAGGGCAGCCATCCATCCGGTCGAACGTCGTTGCATGTTTGCGGACCATCTCTTTGCGTTGTGCCGCAGCGCTTCGGCCACCGCGGGGATGGTTATGACAGGCGATGTTTTCGCCAGTTTTTCCGGAGTGTTGAATCTTGTTTCTGGAGTGTGTCTGGCGGTGAAGCTGCCAATCTCCCACGTTGTGGGGGAGATGCCCGGCAGGGCAGAGGGGGGCGCCAAGGATCACCAAGTTCGTTGGTATCGCGACAGTTGCAAATGCTTCGGCCTAGATCGATGGATTGAGACGCCAGCGGGACAGCGCCCCCCTCTGGCCTACCGGCATCTCCCCACGAGGGGGAGATCGGCTGTATGCGGCGCTTGCGCCTCTTCCTTTGCAGCCATCCTTCGCGTAAGGCGCCGGGCAAATCCTTTCATCGCAGGCTCAGCCCCGGAAACCGCATGATCAGACTTGAAAGCATCAGCAAGCAGAACGGCCGTCAGCTTGTCTTCATCGAAGCGTCGGCGGCCCTGCAGAAGGGCGAGAAGGTCGGCCTTGTCGGGCCGAACGGCGCCGGCAAGACGACGCTGTTTCGCATGATCACAGGCCAGGAGCAGCCCGACGAGGGTCAGGTGCAGGTCGATCGTGGCGTCACCATCGGCTATTTCAGCCAGGATGTCGGCGACATGGAAGGCCACAGCGCTGTCGCCGAAGTGATGAACGGCGCCGGTCCGGTCTCCGAAGTCGCGGCTGAAATGGCAGCACTCGAGGCGGCCATGGCCGATCCCGATCAGGCCGACCAGATGGATGAGATCATCGAAAAATATGGCGAGGCGCAGCACCGCTTCGAGGAGCTCGACGGCTACGCGCTCGATGGCCGTGCGCGGGAAGTGCTCGATGGCCTGGGTTTCAGCCAGGAGATGATGGACGGCGATGTCGGCAAGCTCTCCGGCGGCTGGAAGATGCGCGTGGCGCTGGCGCGCATCCTTTTGATGCGCCCCGACGCCATGCTGCTCGACGAGCCGAGCAACCATCTCGACCTGGAAAGCCTGATCTGGCTAGAATCCTTCCTGAAGGATTATGACGGCGCGCTCTTGATGACCTCGCATGACCGCGAGTTCATGAACCGCATCGTCAACAAGGTGGTCGAGATCGATGGCGGTTCGCTGACCGCCTATTCGGGAAACTACGAATTCTACCAGCAGCAGCGGGCTATCGCCGACAAGCAGCAGCAGGCGCAGTTCGAGCGCCAGCAGGCGATGCTGGCCAAGGAGATCGCCTTCATCGAGCGCTTCAAGGCGCGCGCCTCGCATGCCGCCCAGGTGCAGAGCCGGGTGAAGAAGCTGGACAAGATCGACCGCGTCGAGCCGCCCAAGCGCCGACAGACCGTTTCCTTCGACTTCCAACCGGCGCCGCGCTGCGGCGAGGATGTCGTCACGCTGAAGAACGTCCACAAGGGTTACGGCAGCCGCTCCATCTATGAGGGGCTCGACTTCCAGGTCCGCCGCCGCGAGCGCTGGTGCATCATGGGCGTCAATGGCGCCGGCAAGTCGACGCTCTTGAAGCTGGTCGCCGGCGCTTCCGATCCCGACACCGGCACGGTCGCGCGCGGGCCCAGCGTGAAGATGGGCTACTTCGCCCAGCACGCCATGGAAGTGCTGGAAGGCGAGCGCACCGTGTTCCAGACGCTGGAAGATGCATTCCCCCAGGCTGGCCAGGCGCCGCTCAGGGCACTTGCCGGCTGCTTCGGCTTTTCCGGCGAAGAGATCGAGAAGAAGTGCCGCGTGCTGTCAGGCGGCGAGAAGGCGCGGCTGGTGATGGCGCTGATGCTGTTCGACCCGCCCAATCTGCTGGTGCTGGACGAGCCGACCAACCATCTCGACATCGCCACCAAGGAGATGCTGATCACCGCACTCTCGCAGTATGAAGGCACCATGCTGTTCGTCTCGCACGATCGGCATTTTCTGGCAGCCCTTTCCAACCGCGTGCTGGAGTTGACGCCCGAAGGCATCCACACCTATGGCGGCGGCTATACGGAATATGTCGAGCGCACCGGGCAGGAAGCGCCGGGGTTGAGGAGCTAGGGACACGGCGGCTATCGACCCACGACGTTCATACGGTCGGTGTCCAGGCCTAGGAGCGATCTGCTTGTGGGAAGAAGAGTTCTGTGTACTCTCCACCATGCTTAGGAAAGGCTTCGGGATGAGAATTGCCATGTCCGTCGCATTGGCCGCGACAGTTGCCGGATGCGCGACCTCTCCGGTCGACTATGGAGCGTCGCTTTCGCAGCAGGACCAGAAATGGGCGTCGCCGCAATGCCAGCAAGCCCGGGCGGCGGCTTCGGACTACGACGCTCGCGAAAAGCAGCACCCGGGTTGGGCATTCGTCGCGCTTGGCCCGTACGGGTTGGGGATCCTGGCGGCCGTCAAGGAGCACGAGCAGAAGCAACGAAAATTGGTCGCGCGCGAGGTGCACCTGCAATGCTCGAGCCTTCCGCTGCCGAAGGAACTGCAGGGCGACTTGAACCCTGCGAGCGAAAATCAGAAATATCCATAGTTGCGACTGCCTCCTTCGCGATCAAGCGGAGGCGCCGGCGAAGGGCTCTGAGAAAGGCCCGCATCAGCCGGCCGGTTGGCTGCCGGCGTTAACCGCCAATTGCGCGTCAAAGGCACGCTTGTAGGCGGGCCGCGCTTCGCCGCGAGCGACATAGGCGGAGAGGTTCGGATAGTCGTCCAGAATACCCGACGCTCTCAGCCTGAGCAGCACCGACACCATCATCAGGTCGCCGGCGCTGAAGGCCCCATCGAGCCAGTCGGCATCGCCAAGGCGACGGGAAAGTTGGCCCAGCCGGTTACGGACGCGATCCTGAACGAGAGGCATGCGTTGCGCGGACCAGGACTTGTCGGCCTCATGGATCCTGGCGGTTGCGAGCTCAAGGATCGACGGCTCCACCGTGCTGAGCGCGGCGAACATCCATGTGATCGCACGCGCCCGGGCATTCGCATCGTCTGGCAACAGGCCGGTATGGTGCCCCGCGATATGGAACACGATCGCCCCCGTCTCGAACAAGCCGAGATCGCCTTCTTCGTAGGTCGGAATCTGCCCGAAAGGATGAAGTGCCAGATGTGCGGGTTCCTTCATCGCCCTGAACGAAACAAGACGAACCTCGTAGGATTGGCCCACTTCTTCCAGCGCCCAGCGAACGCGCGTGTCACGCGCCAGTCCCTTGCCGCCGTCGGGCGACCGTTCAAAGGCTGTGATGGTGGGGATCATTGGAAGGCTCCGGGGTTGTCTGGTGTCCAGTTCTTGCGTTTGCATCCAAAGGACGAACGACCGGCAACATTCCCGACACCTATCTCATTTTTTGGCGATTGGATTCGCGGTTTGGACTGGCTGAGTGCATCCTCGGTGCTAGCGCAGCAGGCCTTCCGCCTCGAATGTGTCCCAGCCTTCCAGCTTTGGCCGTGGAGCGTCATCCTTGCGCGAATTGCGGGTAATGCGAACCTTGCCTTCCCGCTTTCCTGCTCGCGTCAGAGCGGCCTTGCCGGCCCCGCGCCGTCTGTTCTCAGTGACTTCCCGCGCATCCTCTTCTCTCCAGCCTGTCGCCAGGTCACGATCGAGAATGTCCTCGATGTGCCGTGGATCGAAGACATGGAAGGTTACGGCCTTGGAGCGCCCGCGCATCTTCACGGTGCGCGTGCCGACGCTTTTCAGGCGGCCATCCTTGAGCCACTTGTGACGCTCGCGGGAGGAGATCGCGAGAATGTCCTCTGCCTCTCGCGGAAGCACGGCCAGCGCTTCAATCCCGTCCAGTGTCCGAGAGATGGTTGCCGACGCGGCCTGGAACGCATCCGCATCGGTTTGCACCATGCGCAAAACGAAGCGGCCCGTCTCAGCCTTGGCAAACTTCCTCACCGCCCATGGCAGGCGGGCTCGAACTTCACGCTCGATCCCTTTCAAGCGCAAGGCGGAGCCAAGCGTCGCCGATGGCGGTAGTGGCCATTCGGCAACCAATGACGGGGTAGCTGTGCTCATGCCTCGCCCGAACCTGCCGTTAGGGACACCCGAACCTGCCGTTAGGGACAATTGCCGCGACGATGCCGCTCAGGATATTCCAAAAGGAACCGCGCTGCTTGTCCGCCATATACCATTTCGCTCATCAAGGGCCTCGTGAAACGATGGATCCCACAACGGAAATCAGGCTTGAAGGGTTCCTTTAGCACGGGGATCGCGAAGAGGGACGATTCCGTCGCCAGATTCGTCCATTCTCGGTTCACGGAGCCATCGCGACGCTGCCTTTGCTGCTTCGTCCTAGTCAGGGCAGCGTCATCGGCAACGACATCGGGTAGGGGCCATCACCCCGCGGCCAGCCATTTGCGCGACTGGGCGAAAGCCTTGAAGGCCTTGGCCTCCATCGGGCGACCAAAAAAATAGCCTTGCAGGATATCGCAGCCGAGCTCTTTCAGGATGCGCGCATGCTCCATCGTCTCAACGCCTTCGGCAACCACTTCGATACCGAGCGATTTGCCGATCTCGATGATCGACGCAACCAGTTGCCGCTGCGCCACCGAGCCGGTGATGGGCGTGATCAGTTGGCGGTCGATCTTGAGGCGGCGCGGCCGCAGCTTCAGCAGCGAGACGATCGAGGCATGGCCGGTGCCGAAATCGTCGATCTCGATGTCGATGCCGAGATCCTTGATGTGCTCGATGTTCCAGGTGACCAGATCGTCGTTCTCGTCGAGGAAGATGGACTCCACCAGTTCGAACGACACGGTTCCCGGCTTGATGTCGAGCTTGCGCAGGCCCTCGATCAAGTCCTTGTCCTCCAGGCGCCTGGCCGAGACGTTGACCGACACGCGCGGGATGTTGAGGTGGCTGCGCGACCAGCGCTCGAGATTCTCCAGCGCGTGTTCGAGGACGATGCGGTCGATCAGCGCCACGACATTGAGTTCTTCGGCCACCTTCAGATAGGCGTCGGGGGCCAGGATGCCGCGTCGCGGATGCTTCCAGCGCGACAACGCCTCGACGCCGACGATCTCGAGCGTCCTGGCATCGAACTGCGGCTGGTAGTAGGCGGTGAATTCGTGCCGCTCCAACCCGCCCAGGATCTCGTCGGCGGTCTGCTTGGTCCGAACGATCTCGCTCTGCAGCTCTTCGTTGAAGAACTCGTAGCGGTTGCGGCCGCGGCTTTTCGCCCGGTAAAGCGCGAGATCGGCGTTGACGAGCAGTTGCCTGGCATCGACGCCGCTGTTGGCGGCAATGCCGATGCTCACTCCGAACCGGCACGGATGGCCGCGATAGTCGACAGGCTGGCGCATCGCCTCGATGATGCGGTCGGCCAGCGCCGCGAGCTGTTCGTCGTCACGCCCATGGCTCACCACGACGAACTCGTCGCCGCCGATGCGCGCAACGAAATCGGCTGCGTCCGCATTGGCCTTGATGACATTCGAGGCATGCATCAGCATGGCATCGCCGGCGGCGTGGCCGAGCGTGTCGTTGATTTGCTTGAAGCGGTCGAGGTCGAGATGCAGCAGCGCCGTATGGCGGTCCGGTTCGCTGTTTTCGGCCAGCAGCTCGTCAAGATAGCGGCGGTTTGGCAGGCCGGTCAGAGAATCGTGCAGCGCCGCATACTCAATATGCGCCTTGGCAAGCTTCAGCTCGGCATTCTTCGATTCCGTCAATTGGCGCTCGCGCACAAGGGTCTCGTTGAGCAGCACGTCGCTGGTCACGTCCCATTCGGCGCCGATCAGCTTTGGCGTGCCGTCGATATCCTGGAAGAAGCTGGCGCGCGTGCGCACATGGCGGACCGTGCCGTCGGGGCGCAGGAGCCGGTATTGTGAGGAGTAGAGGCCTTTTTTCGCGGTGGCCAGATCGAAGTCCCGCAGCGCCCGACCGATGTCGTCGGGATGGATCGTCTTCGCCCAGTCATCATAACCGCGCGGCTTGCCGTCGGCTGGCTTGCCGTAGATTTCGTTGACGCGGTCATCCCACAGCATTTTGTTGGTGGCGAGGTCGTGTTCCCATACGCCGATGCCCGAGGCTTCCAGCGCCAGCTCCAGGCGGCCGGACAGGCGTCTGAGCTCGGCATAGTGTTTCTGCCTTTCACCGAACAGCCGCCCGGCAACGAGGATCGGCAGCACCACCAGCGCGCCGGCGAGCGTCATGAGCGCCCTCAGCAGCCACTCATTCTTCGGAGCGGCTGGCCAGCCGCCCTTGGGTATGGCCGAAATCCGCCAGGAGCCTGAAGGCAGCTGCACATCGGCGGACACGGGGTTGCCGGCCACGACATTGTCGCCGCCGAAGAAGCGTTCGCCGCCGCCGCCCAGCGCATCCGCGCCGGTGAGCGCGACATCGATGTCGAGATCGGGGTTGGTCAGCCCGCTCGCCGCGTAGAGCCTGTCGACATCGACCACCGCCGAGACGATGCCCCAGAAGCGGTTGCCGCCGCGCGCCGTCGGCACGAAGACCGGAATGCGCCCGATGAAGCCGCGACCGCCTTGAGTCAGATTGACCGGCCCGGCAAACACCAGCACGTGCAGGTCGCGCGCCCGAAGCGCTGCCTTGCGTTGGGCCTCGTTCTTGCGATAGTCGAGCCCGATCGCCTTCTCGTTGCCTTGCATCGGGTACATCAGCGAGATGACGAGGTCGGGCGCGCCGGCGATGTTGCGCAATTGCGATTTCTGCTTCAACAGATTGCCCGCGAGTGAGGCAAATCTCTGCTGGCCCATATAGGGCTCCGTGACGATGGTCGAGACGAGGCCCTGAACAAGCTGGAGATTTCCGCCTATGTTGCCTTCGAGCTTGGCGCGGATGATGTTGACCTTGGCCAGCACATCGGCGCGCGCCAGTTGATCCGAGACCCTACTGTTCTGCTGGTCGGCAAAGACGGCGCAGGCCAAAAGCACGACAAAAGCAATCGCCGCCGGCAAGTTGGCGGACGAAAAAACCGCCTGTCTCAAGCGGCCGAGACTGAGTTCCGTCGTAACCAATTCGACCCAAATACCTCTCTTGAACAACAGCCCACCGGTCGAATCTAGTAGCAAACGCTTAAATTTACCCTTCCAGGCTGGCGGGAAGTTTCAGTATCTGCCTATGCTGGCATTTCGGTTTGCAGGCTGGATCAGGCGCAATGGACCTGCGCTAAAGATTCGCCTCGGCGAAGATGCGCGACGCCCAGTCGAGGAAGACGCGAAGGCGTGGCGAGAGCTGTCTGTTTTGCGGGTAGAGCGCCGACAGCGGCGTCGGCGATGGCAGGCAGTCGGCCAGCACCTCCACGAGTGTCCCATCGGCCAGATCCTTTTCGAAGCGATAGCGCGGCGCCTGGATGAGGCCGAGCCCGAGCCGTGCCAGATCGGCGGCGGTGTCGGAATTGTTGGCGGCGACGCGGCCCGGCAGCCTGACCTCGCGGGTCTTGCCGCCGACGGTGAATTCGAACGGAAGGATCTCGCCGGTGCGCGACGAGACGAAGCCGACCGCCTGGTGGCCATCGAGCGCATCGGGGGAGGCGGGTGTGCCGTGCCTTTCGAGATAGGAGGGGCTGGCGCAGGTGATCTCGCGGATGACGGCCAGGCGGCGCATGATCATGCCGCTGTCGGGCGGCTCGCCGACGCGGATGACGCAGTCGACGCCCTCGCGCACGAGATCGACCAGCCGGTCGCTCTGGCCGATCTGCAGGTCGATGCGGGGAAAGCGGGCAAGGAACTGTGGCAGGCGCGGCAACAGGAAGGTGCGTGTGAGCAGCGTGCTGGCGTCGATGCGCAGCAGGCCGAAAGGCTCCGCGTTGCGGAAGGCGGCCTCGGCATCCTCGATCTCGGCCAGGATCGACAGGCAGCGCCGATAGTAGGCTTCGCCGTCCTGCGTCGCGTTCACCTGCCGCGTCGTTCGTTCCAGAAGCCGCGCGCCGAGATGCTCTTCCAGCCGCCGGATCGCTTCCGTCGCGGTTGAACGCGGCAGGCCGAGATCGGCCGCGGCAGCGGTGAAGCTGCGCCGCTCCAGAACGCGAACAAAGAGCCTCATCGTGTCCAGCCGATCCATGGCCTTTGTTCGCAGTTTCCGAATAGTGATGTCAATAGGCGGCTGATTATCCCGAATTGGCTTTGCCTATATCCGTGTCACCAACAGCACGGAGACACTTCCATGACATCTAACCACACCAGAACGGCGATCGTGACCGGCGCCTCCAAAGGCATCGGCGCCGCCATCGCACGGCGGCTCGCCCGCGACGGCGTCGCCGTCGTCGTCAACTATGCACGGGGCCGCGCGGAGGCCGAAGCGATTGTGCGCAGCATCGAAGCCGGCGGCGGCAAGGCGATCGCCGTTCAGGCCGATGTCGCCGATCCGAGCGGCATCGCAGCGCTGTTCGACGCCGGCGAAAAGGCGTTCGGCGGCATCGACATCCTCGTCAACAATGCCGGCATCATGAAGACGTCGCCGATCGCGCAGACCGACGATGCTTCGTTCGACACGCAGATCGCGATCAATCTCGGCGGCGTTTTCCGCGGCATGCGCGAAGGGGCGCGCCGGCTTCGCGACGGCGGCCGCATCGTGAATTTCTCCAGCAGCGTCGTCGGCCTCTACCAGCCGGGTTACGGCGTCTACGCCGCCACCAAGGCGGGCGTCGAGGCGATGACCCACATCCTGGCCAAGGAGCTTGGAGCGCGCCGCATCACCGTCAACGCGGTGGCGCCCGGACCGATCGAGACCGCGCTGTTCATGGACGGCAAGAGCGAGGCGCAGATCGAAGCCATCGGCAAGACGATCCCGCTCGGACGGCTTGGCCAGCCCGACGACATTGCCGGACTGGTCTCGTTCCTGGCCGGGCCGGACAGCTTCTGGGTCAACGGACAAATCATCCGCGCCAATGGCGGCGTTGTCTGAGGAGATGATCATGCAAAAGACAATCCTGATCACCGGTGCCTCCAGCGGCTTCGGCGCGATGACCGCGCGGGGGCTCGCAAGAGCCGGCCACATGGTCTATGCCTCGATGCGCGACCCCTTGGCGCGTTGCGGCGTGGCGGCAGCCGAGATGGAAGAATTCGCTCGCGACGAGGGCCTGGCGCTCAAGTCGATCGCGCTCGACGTGACCTCGGACGCTTCGGCCGACGCGGCGGTCCGGCAGATCCTCAACGAGGCCGGCCGGCTCGACGTGCTCATCCACAATGCCGGGCATATGGGGTTCGGGCCGGCCGAGGCGTTCTTGCCCGAGCAACTGGCGCAGATCTATGACGTCAATGTCGTCGGCACGCAGCGCGTCAACCGTGCGGCCTTGCCGCACATGCGCTCGCTCGGCCGGGGGCAGATGATCTGGGTCGGCTCGAGCAGCACGCGCGGCGGCACCCCGCCGTTCCTGGCGCCCTATTTCGCAGCCAAGGCCGGCATGGATGCGCTGGCGCAGAGCTATGCGCTGGAACTCGCCCGCTTTGGCATCGAAACGACGATCGTCGTGCCGGGTGCCTTCACCAAGGGCACGGAGCATTTCCACCATGCCGTAGCGCCGGCCGATGCCGCGCGTGTCGGCCACTACTGGTCCGGCCCTTACGCCGGTGTCGACCAGCAGGTGCTGAAAGAGCTGGCTGCACTGGAGCCGGCGGACGCCGATCCAGCCAAGGTCGCTGACGCCATCGTCGATCTCGTCGCGATGCCGCATGGAAGCCGGCCGCTGCGCGTCCACATCGATCCTTCCGATGACGGCGCAGCGATCGTCAACGGCGTTGCCGACCGCGTACGCGCGCAACTCGTGGAACGGATCGGCCTTGCCGACCTGCTCCATCCCAAAGCCTGAAATCCACCCTCAAGAGACAGGAAAACGATCATGCCATTCGCCAACATCAAGATGCCGCAGGCCGCTCTCTCCAAGGCGCAGAAGGAAGAACTTATCCATCGAACCACAGCCATGTTCGTCGACTTCTTCGGCGAGGGGGTGCGCCCTTACACGATGGTGCTGGTGGAGGAGGTCGCCGATGGCGGCTATGGCCGCGCCGACGAAGTGTTCATCGTGCCGGAAGCCTATCGCGCGAAGGAGTAGCGCAAGGCAAGCGACGGCGGTTCGAATTCCCGCACGCACCCGTCATATGGCGACTGGTCGCTGCGAACTGCAACGTTCATCCCGGCTGCCGATGTCTTGTTGCGTCTCGGCTTCCCAAACACCGATGCCCCCATTGGGTGACATGCATTAGGCGGGGTCCGGGTGAACGGTCCCTGGCTGTCCACCTGTCACACCCCTGTTCAGGCGTCTCGGGACACCGCGCTCAGCGACTGCGATACAGTCTCATCCGCGTGTATCAAGCTGCATCTGCCGCTGCAAAATGCGCCATCTGGTCTTCGTATGCCTTCACGAAGGCAGGCCGGGCCGTGGCGCGCGCGACGTACCCGCGACAGGCGGGATAGTTCGCCAGCCCGTCGAACCGATCGACGAGGCGCAACACGTCCGCCATCAAGATGTCGGCGACGGAGAAACTCTGGGCGAGCCATTCGCGCCCCGCCAGTACCGGTTCCATGTGCTGGAGCCGGTGAACCTTGAGGAACCCGTCCATCATCTTCCAGGCCGCCGTGTCGTGGCTCTCCCCCGAGAACACCAATATGGACCAGGGCAGGCTCGCCGCCTCGACCGAATTCAGGGCCGCGAACAGCCATTCCTTGGCGTCGCTGCGACCGCGCGGATCGGCGGGCAGCAGCGCATCGCTACGCTCGCCGAGGTGCAGCAGGATCGCGCCGCTCTCGAAGATCGAGATGTCTCCATCGGTCAGCCACGGCGCCTGCCCAAAGGGTTGATGCGCGAAATGCTCGGCCTTTCGATCGCGGAAGGGCGTGCTCTCGACGCGGTAGGGCAACCCGGCCTCTTCCAGCGCCCAACGCACCCGTATGTCACGCACATAGCCGCGCGGCGTTTCGGGAACCCAATCATAGGTGGTGAGGATCAGGTCGACCATTCGGCATCTCCAAGGAAAATAGGCAGCTTGTCGAGGAGACCTCTCCAGCCTTCCTCATGACTTTTGCGCGCATCTTCGTCGGGCAGATGCTCGTGGAGCAGCGTCAGTTCCGTGCCGCCGTCAAACGGCTCAAGCAGAAACGTTACCAGTGACTCTCGTTCTGGCATTCCGGGCCATTCCCAGGTGAAGACCAGCTTCTTCTCGGGAACCACGTCCTGATAAATCCCGGTGGGATTGTGCTCATCGCCGTTGAGCAATCGGAATACAACGCTAAATCGACCCCCCGGTCGCAAGTCGACATCGGCCCTGAGCGTTGGCCCCGCATCGGGACCCCACCACTGCATCATCAATGCGGGCTGCGTGATCGCCGCCCAGACCTTGGCGGGCGAGGCTTTGATCCTGCGCACGATGGTCACGCTCGGGAGGCGGCCGATCATCGTTCGCCACCCTCTTCCACGAGCGTGACAAGTCGATCGAGGCTTACCGTCCAGAGGCGTTCATACCGGTTGAGCCACGCCATCGCCTCTTGCATCGGCGCGACCGCGAGATGAACCGACACGGTCCGACCGGTTTTGGTCCGTGTGATCAATCCCGCATCGGACAGCACATCCAGATGCTTCATCATTCCGGGAAGTTTCAGCGAAAACGGCCGAGCCAGCTCGCTCACCGACAGGCCGGGTTCGTCCATCAACTGCAGCAGGATGCCCCGCCGCGTGGGGTCGGCGAGCGCCCAGAACGTGCGGTCCATACCGGATGATTTATGCTTCACCATATAGCGAAGTATCTATCGTTTACCCTGGCGGAGTCAACCATTGGATATCTCGCTACGAGAACCATTTGCACGACGTCTTGGGTGGGTGAGGTGGCTCGGCGAAGCCGAGACCCAAGAGGTGGCCTTTTCGCAAGCGCAGGCCTTCGCCGCCTCAACCGCTCTTCGTCGTATCAACCCACTCAGCCGCCACTTCGGCAAACATCCAGTCGCGGAACGCCCTGATCTTTTTCTGGCGCAGCGCGCCATCGCGATAGACGACGTAGTAGCGCGAGGCGGATTTCAGCGCGAGGTCGAAGGGACGAACCAGCCGCCCCGCGGCAAGATCGGCCGAGACCAGCGCGCTTCGGCCGAGCAGCACGCCTTCGCCGTGCACAGCGGCCTCAACGGCAAAGGTGGCGGAATCGAAGCGCACGCCGCGCTTGGGGTCGACATCGCCAACGCCGGCATGTTGCAGCCATGTTGCCCAGTCGATGCGAAAGGCATCATGGATCAGCTTGTGATGCCTGAGATCTCCGGGCAGGCGCAACGGATGTTCGCCTTGCAGCAGCTCCGGGCTGCAGACGGGGAAGACCTCTTCATCGGCAAGAAATTCCGCCGTCACCCCGGCATAGCCGCCTTTACCGTAACGGATGGCGATGTCGATGCCGTCGCTGACGAAATCGGAAAGCACGCCCGAGGTCGACAGCCGCACGTCGATATCAGCGTTGGCGCGATGGAAGCGATGCAGCCTCGGCACCAGCCAGCGGCCGGCAAAACCGTCCGATGTGCTGACATTGAGGATGCCCGTGATGCGGTCAGGCGTGGCGGCGATGGTGGCGGCGGCGATCTGGTCCAGCGCCGTCCTGACTTCCGACGCGTAGGCGGCGCCCAGCGGGGTCAGGCGCACGGACCTCGCCCCCCGATCGAAAAGCTGGATGCCCAGCCTGTCCTCGATGTTGCGGATGGCGCGGCTGACCGCGCCGTGGGTCACGTTGAGCTCACCCGCCGCCTTCGAGAAACTCAGATGCCTGGCGGCAGCCTCGAAGGCGGGCAGGGCAGTGAGGGGCGGCAGTCTGCGCGGCATGATCCACCTGTGAGCATTACTCACAAATCCTGCACAAAGAGTCGTTTGTCGTCCAGCCCGGAAATGTCCAATCTATAGGTCTAGCAGCGCATCCAGATCGGATTTCCCATCTCGCCGCTGCGCTGAACGACCAGAAACAGTGTGAGCAATCGTCATGCTCGTCCATCGCGGACGGCGTCGGCACGCCTGCGCCCAGCGAAACACAGGAGACGAACAATGAACCCGACCCTCGAATCCATCAGCGCCGCGATGAGCGGCCTTGCACGCAGAACCACGGCAGTCGTCGAGCGCCGCCGCATGCTGCGCCGGGTAGCGCGCTTCTCGGACCATCGTCTGCACGATTTCGGCCTCGAGCGCGACTGGGACGGCTCCATTCTGCGCAATGGGAGGGCGATATGACCAGCACCCTGATCATCGGCGCAACGGGGCTCCTCGGCAGCGAGATGGCGAAGGCCAGCGGCCACAATGGCGATCGCCTGCACGTTCTGGTTCGTCCAGCAACAGCCGGGAATGAAGAGCGGCTGCGCCCGCTGAAGGAGTTCGGCGCTAAAATCCATGTCGGCGATCTCGACGACTATGACAGCCTCGTTCGCGCTGCCGGCGCGGTGGATCGCGTCATCAGTTCGGTGCATGTGGATTCGGCCAGCGAGATGACGCTGGTGCGCGCGGTTCGCGATGCCGGCGTCTCCCGCTACGTGCCTTCCGCCGGCTTCGGCCTCGACTTTGCCGCCGCCGCACCGGGCTCGGTTCCACCGCTCGATCTCAAGCGAGCCGTGTTCGACGCGATCAGGCAAGCGGATCTGCCCTATACGGTGATCTACACCAACGGCTTCTTTTCGACCTGGGTGGCGACGCTGGGCGATTTGATGCGCTTCGGCTCGTCGCCTCTGCCTCCCGAAGAGGTGACGCTTTATGGCGACGGCAATGTGCCGGCGACGTTCGTCAGCGAGAAGGACATCGCCGCGGTTACCTTGCGTGCGCTGAATGACCCCGATGCCCTCCGCAGCGAAATCCGGATCGCCCAGAACCGGACAACCCAGAGCGAAATGATCGACCTGTGGCGCCGGGTGAGCGGCCGTTCGCCGCGCATCGTGCGCCAGGGTGGGGCGCAGCTGGAGACGATGATTGAGACAGCCCCCTGGCTCGGACTGCTGCGGGCGTTCTGGATTCGCGGCGAGACGGCGCTTGAGACGACCACGCCGGAAGCGGGTACGCTGTATCCGGAGCTGGCTTTCGAGACCCTCGAGAGCGCGTTTATGGCGATGGCTAGCGCAAAGGGCTAGGGTTGAGCGAGGCGCTGAAGCTGCCAATCTCCACCCGTGTGGGGGAGATGCCCGGTAGGGCAGAGGGGGGCGCTGTCCCGCCGATCTGTCTCGATCAATCGCGCTGCGCTCTCACGCCGGTCGGCAGGAGAAACGGCGTGGCGATCTGCTCTGTAGTGGAGGTTGGCGCTCTACGGCGCCCCCCTCTGGCCTGCCGGCCGTTCGTCGTTCGGAAAGCCAAGCAATTGGCTTTCCGTCCGCTTCGCGGACCAATCCTCAACCCCCACAAGTGGGGAGATCGGCAGCTTCAGCGCCCCTTCCGCTTCTCCACCTCGGCCTTCCTCAGAAGGAACCGCTGGATCTTGCCGCTCGGCGTCTTCGGCAGTTCGCTGACGAACTCGACCTCGCGCGGATAGGCGTGGGCCGAGAGGCGCTTGCGGACATGCTGCGCCAATTCCTCGGCCAGCGCCTCGCTGCCTTGAAAGGCAGGCGCCAGGATGACGAAGGCCTTGACGATTTCGGTGCGCTGCGGATCGGGCACACCGACCACCGCTGCCTCGTTGACCGCCGGATGTTCGATCAGCGCGCTTTCGACGTCGAACGGGCCGATGCGGTAGCCGGCCGAGGTGATGACGTCGTCGGCCCGGCCGATGAAGCTGATCGACCCATCGGGCTCGAACTCGACCGTGTCGCCGGTGCGGTAGTAGCCGCCCGCTATGGCCGGGGTTTCGGCCTGATGATAGCCGCCGAACCAGCGCAGCGGCGAGTTGGCGATGTCGACGGCGAGGACGCCGGGCTGATTGGGGCCAAGCTCGTTGCCGGCCTCGTCGAGCACGACGATGCGGTAGCCCGGCATGGCAAAGCCGGCCGAGCCGTGGCGCACCTGGTGCGACAGGCCGTGATGGTTGTTGACCATCATGCCGTTCTCGGTCTGGCCGTAATGGTCGTGGATGGGGGCGGCGAGATGAGCGTCGAACCAGCGGATCACTTCCGGGTTGAGCGGTTCGCCGGCGCTGCTCACCACGCGCAGGCGGCCCTTGACGCTGGCGGCCGACGCGGCGCCTTCGGCCAGCAGCAGGCGGAAGGCGGTGGGCGAGCCGGCAAGGCTGGTGACGCCGAGGCGCTCGATGATGTCGTACGTGCTCCGGGCGGTGAAGGCGCCCTCATTGAGGGTCGTGGCGATGCCAAGCAGCAAGGGGCCCGTGATGGCGTAATAGAGGCCGTAGGCCCAGCCGGGATCGGCGATGTTCCAGAAGACGTCGTCGGGCCTCAGCCCGATGGCATCGCGCATATAGGTGCCGAAAGCCATCAGCGCGCTGAGCGGCACCGGCACGCCCTTGGGGAACCCTGTCGTGCCCGAGGTCGACATCATCATGAATAAATCGTCGCCCTTGCGCATCACCGGCTGGCACTCGGGCGAGGCGGCGGCAAGGGCGGCGCTGAAATCGATGTCGCCGTCCGGCAAGGCTTCGCCTGCTGCAAGCACGGTCGCGACCCGAGGGCAATCCTCCACCTCGTCGAGCTTGCCGCGATTGGCTGTGTTGGTGACGACGAGCTTCGCGCCGCTGGTCTTCAGCCGGTGGTCGATGGCCTTGGGGCCGAAGGCGGTGAACAGCGGCTGGTAGACCGCGCCGATGCGCCACGTGCCGAGGATGAGCGCCACCAGTTCGGGAATGCGCGGCAGCATGCCCGCGACGACATCGCCGGGGCCGACGCCGGTCTGTTTGAGGACATTGCCAACGCGCGCGGACATGTCCTTGAGGTCATCGAAGGTGAATTCTCGCAACTCGCCGCCGGCGGAGATGGCGCGCAGCGCCAGCCGGTGCTGGCCGGTGTGGCGATCGCAGCATTCGATGCATGCATTGATGCCTGTGGCGGGATCGCCCTGAAGTTTTGCGATCTCATCCTCGATGCGAAAGCGCGCGACGGCGTCAATGTAGCGCGGCCGCGCCGCGGGTGTGTTGGTCATGGCAGTCCTCCCTGGCAGCGGCGCATCTCCCCATGCGGCGCTGTCGCGTGTGAGCTTGCCCGAAATTGTGGCGGTGGTCGATGCGGCGAAAGTTGATGGGGACAGGTTGGCGCTTGAACACCCCCCTCTGTCCGGCAGGATAGAGGGGGGTGCGAGAAGGATCGCGGCGCTGACGATCTGCGTGGTTGACCCAATCTGTCATCCAGCGGATAGGTCCGGCCCAAATATACTCGCTCGAGAAATCCCATGACTTCAGACACCAAGCTCTACCACGCACCCGCCGCCGCCCCCGACACCGCCTGGCAGGCGGACGTCCGCGCCGGCGTCCGCCACGTGCGCGACCTCGACCGCCTGCCGCTGTCACCCGCCGAGCGCGCGGCGACGCAAGCCGCGGC
The DNA here is from genome assembly GCF_001425625.1 of Mesorhizobium sp. Root102. Taxonomy (GTDB): domain Bacteria; phylum Pseudomonadota; class Alphaproteobacteria; order Rhizobiales; family Rhizobiaceae; genus Mesorhizobium. The sequence goes on from NZ_LMCP01000034.1 coordinate 223,477, forward strand.
GGCGAACCACAAGGTGCGCGTTCCAAAAGCCTATCTCGACCTGATCGACTGGAACGATCCCGCCGACCCGATCCGAGCGCAGGTCATCCCGTCTCCGGATGAATTGGTGAAAACGGAGGGCGAGCTCGACGATCCGATCGCCGACCATGAATTCAGCCCGGTGCCCAGGCTCACGCATCGCCATGCCGACCGGGTGCTGTTGTTCCCGACTTATCAATGTGCGGTCTATTGCCGGTTCTGCTTCCGCAAGGAGTCGCTGACCGCGATCGGGAGAGGCTATACGCGCGAGGCGCTGGAGCCGGCGCTCGCCTATATCGCCGAGCATCCCGAAATCCGCGAGGTGATCCTGACCGGTGGCGATCCGCTGTCCTTGCCCGACAAGGCGCTGGTTGAAATCCGCGCTCGCATCGAGGCGATCCCGCATGTGCGCCTCCTTCGCATCCACACGCGCGTGTCGGTGGCGTTGCCGTCGCGCATCACACCAGGGCTGGTCGAGGCCTTGCAGGGCCGGCCGATGGTCACAATCGTCACCCATTTCAACCACCCGCGCGAGATCACCGACGCCACGGAGGCGGCCTGCCGCACGCTGCGCCAGGCCGGCTTCGTGCTGCTCAACCAGAGCGTTCTGCTGAAGGGCGTCAACGACACGATCGAGGTGCTGGAGGAACTCTGCCGCGAGCTGATGTACCGCCTCGGCGTCAAACCCTATTACCTGCATCATGGCGACCTCGCACGCGGCATGGCGCACAGGCGCACGACGATTGCGCAGGGACAGGCGCTGGCCGGCGCGCTGCGGGCGCGGCTGTCGGGTATCTGCAACCCCGTCTATGTGCTCGACCTGCCGGAAGGCGGCGGCAAGGTGCCGATCGGACCTTGTTATGTCGAAGCGCGGGAGGGGGAGAACTGGCGGCTGCGCGGGCTCGACGGGCAGGCGCGGAAATATACGGAGATTGTTGGCGAATAGGGTGCTAACGCGTCTCGACAAACGCCAGCACCACCACGCGCGGGGCAACGCAGTATGCGAGGCTGACGTTGCGGCCTGTCTTCGTTGTCGCCTGGCCTGCGTTCAGGTCGACGGTGATGTCCTCGTAGCCCAGCACCTCGCGATCGAGCGGATAGGAGGCCTTGTAGACCGCTTCCTTGGCGGCAAAGAGGATGCGGCCGGCAAGATGCCGGTCCGCGACGTCTATCCGGTCCGCAGGGGTTGCAACGAGCGCGAGGATGTCGTCCGGCAGAGGCTGCGCGGGCTCAACGTCGATACCCAGCGCGCTGATATGGCCAATGGGCGCCACCGCCGCCACGGCCATGTCGTCGTCGTGGGCGAGCGAACCCGTGATCCCGTCGGGCCAGACCGGCGCGCCGGTTGGCGCGCGCAGGATGGCGGCGTCGCTGACCCCAAGCTCAGCCAGCAGTCCGTGCGCGATCCAGCGGGCCGCTCCGCTTGCGCGCCGCATGGCCGGTTGGCGCGCGGGGATCGAGTGTGCTTCCTCGGGCAGCAGATGGGCCTCGTCGCCGTCGCGTATCACCCGGCATCCGATCCGGGCATTTTTGGGCGCAATGGCGATCATCGCCTGCAGCAGGGATGTTTGCGCAAGCGTGATTTCTGGGGACCGCATCACGGATCGTCCGTCCGTGCGGCGAAGGCGATATCGGCGATCATCTCTCCGTCCTCGTCGAGCCCTTCTTCGACGAAACCGGCGCTGCGATAAAGGTCTCGGGCCGCGTCATTGTCCGGTTCGTAGCAGATCGAAACGTGGCTGAAGTGGCCGAGCCCCTGGATTTCGTCCAGCACTTCACGCAGCGCGGCCTTGCCGTAGCCTCTGCCCTGAGAGGCGCGGTCGATCATGAAACGGTAGATACGCGCCTCGTCGTCATCCCGCGGCGCATCGTACATCAGGAACCCGACGACACAGGTCCCGGCCACGACGACGCGTGGCCGCGCGTCCTCGTCGGTTTCGGCTTCTTCCAGCGACTCCGCATTGCTGGCGACGAAATCCATCTGCTCCGGAGCGAGTTCCATGGCCGCGACCAGGGCCAGTTGGCCTCGGTCACTGCAACAAGACGGATTTCGCCAGTCTTCAAGCCGATACCTTGGAGCCATCGTCCGTGATCGGCTCGACGAAGCGATGTAGCTTGGCCGGGTTGCCGCGCCATATGGAGTTGGGCTCCAGCTCTTCGCCCTTCATCACGAAGGAGTCGACATCGACGACCGACCCTTCGCCCATCACGACGCCGTAATGGACAAAGGCTGAGGGTCCGAGCGTGCAGCCCTTGCCGATGCGGATGAAGTCGGACTTGAACGCGCCTTCCTCGAGCGAATGGGCCTGGATGACGCAGCCCTCGTTGAGGGTGGCGTCGTCGCCGATCTCCACCAGGGAGCGTTCGGTCAAATTGCTGCCGCCGTCATAGACACGGCTGCCGACCTTGACGCCCAGCAGGCGCAGGATCATCGGCCGAAACGGCGTGCCGGCGAACAGGCGCACGATCGGCGAATCCGCCAGCTTCCAGTGGCGTTCGTGGCGCCAGAAGGCGACGTCGTAGATCGTCGTCATCTGCGGCTTCAGCCTGCCAAAACCAAGGCTTGCCCGCTCGACCAGGATGTAGAACGGAATGGTGATCGCCGAGGTCAGGAGCACGGCGACGAACAGCGCGACCTCCGCCCATTCGGTGTAGTAGTTCAGCGCCCGGTCCCAGATCGCCAGCGTGGCGAACAGCATGACCCATTGCGTTGCCACGAACAGAAGGATCGTCACCAGGTTGTGGCGGTTCTTGTGCGGGATGCGCCGGCGGCGGTCGTCCTCGTCGACGCCAGCGATAAGCTCCTTGTCGCGGTTCACCATGCGCGGGATTTCAAAGGCAGGCGAACCGAGAAGCCCGACATTCTCGCGCAGCGGCCCATCGATGGGGATCATCACCTTGGTGCCGAGCAGGACGTTGTCGCCCGTGCGCCCGTCCGGCGGATAGTAGATGTTGTTGCCGAGATAGTTGCGCTCGCCGATGCGCGTCGGCTCGAGCCGGAACGCCGAGGCGGACTTGTGCATGTTGATCATGAAAAGCCCGTCCGACACCATGGTTTCGGTGCCGATCTCGCACAGCAGCGGGTTTTCGTGCTGCTGGTTGCTGCCGAAGTTGGAACCGGTCTGCACCACCTTGTTGAGGTTCCAGCCGATGGCGCGCATGTAGTGGACGATTGCCGAGCTGTCGCCGAACAGGAGGCCGAGCACGCGGGAGTTGCTCGAGAATTCGGCGACCGTCTGCAGCCAGTAGCGGAAGCCGTAAAGCGTGTAGGTGCGACCTGGCTTCAGGATCAGGTTTGTCAGTCGCGGCACCAGCGTCGCCGCCAGGAAGGCCACGGCGATGTAGCCGAAAAGCGTCACCGTGGTGCCGATCGCGACGATGCCGATCGTCTCCTGATAGTCGTCGCCGACATTTTCCCAATAGCTGTGGAACAGCAGCGGCAAAGGGGTGACGATGGCAAACAGGCCAATCAGCTGAACCGCTTCGAAGAGGAAGCGCCGGATGTTGGATGGATCGACATTGCGCACCTTGCAATAGTCCGCCGTGGTCGGCACGGCCGGCGATCCATGCCAGCGTTCGCGGTCCGGGATGCTTTGCCCGCGGTGCAGCGAGGAGGAATGGCCGAGCTGGGCGCCGTCGCCGATCCTGGTGTCGATGTCGAGCGTGGAGCCGACGCCCACGAAGGCATCGCGGCCGATGGTCAGCGGCCCGGTGTGGATATAGCCCGACTGGGCCCGGTAGCCGAGGATCAACGATTCCTTGCGCAGGATGGTGTTGGCGCCGATCGAAATGAGATCCGTGCAGACGGGCACGGATTTCGATTCGATGACGGCGTTCTTGCCGAGCCTTGTGCCCAGAAGCTGCAAATAGAAGCTGTAGAGCGGGCTGCCGCGGAACAGCACGACGGGCGCGGTGCGGATCAATGTCTTGACCACCCAGAAGCGGAAGTAGCGCACACCCCAGATGGGAAACGCCTCGGCCTTCCAGCGGCCGACGAGCACCCATTTGGCGATGACGGCAAAGCCCGACATGCCGAAGAACACGGCGGCCGAAAGCGCCACGCAGCGCAGGTACAGCTGCAGCGGATTGTCGAGCGCGTCATACATCCAGTTGAGGCCGTCGTTGATCGCCCACAGGGCGACATAGCTGTAGAGCCCGTAGAACAGCAGCTGTGCCGCGCCGCAGGTCCAGTAGGCAAAGTTCGATGCCCGGCGGGTGAGGACAGGCTCGTTGGTGGCCGTCGTCATCTCATCCGCCACGCCCAGATGCCGCGCCAGGCGCGCCACGGTCGGATGCAGATAGATGTCGCGCATCGACGCCGTCGCCCATTCCTTCCTGGTGCGCAGGCGGGCGCAGAAATGCGCCATCAGCAGCGAGTTGGCGCCGAGATCGTCGAAGAAGTTGTCCTCGACGGACACCGCGTCGAATTTCAGCACGGTCGCCAGTGCTTCGGCCAGGAAACGCTCGTCGTCATTGCCGGGCGCCACCATGGTGCGATCGGCCGAAAGCCGGATGCTCGTCGGCTTTGGCAGCTGGCGTAAATCCACCTTGTTGGAGACCGTCATCGGGATCGCCGGCAGCTCCTCCAGATAGGAGGGCACCATGTAGTCGGGCAGCCGCCGCTTCATCGTCTGGGCGAGATCGGCGCGGGAGATCGCTGCTACGCCGGCTTTGGGTGCGTAATAGGCGACGAGCTCGACGCGGCCGGGCTCGATCTCCCAGGTGGTGACGGCAGCCTGCGCGATCTCGGGCTGGTCGAGCAGCACCGCCTCGATCTCGCCGAGCTCGATGCGGTAGCCGCGGATCTTCACCTGGGTGTCGATGCGGCCGGCATACTCGATCTCGCCCTGGGCGTTGATGCGGCCAAGGTCGCCCGTGCGGTAAATGCGCCTGGACGGGTTGTTCGGCAGGCCGAGAAAATCGGCAATGAATTTCTGTTCGGTCAGGTCCGGCCTGTTGAGATAGCCGACCGCGAGCCCGATGCCGGCAATGCCGATCTCGCCCAGTTCGCCAGGCTCGGCAAGCTGTGGCAGCGAAGCGTCGAGAATGACGATCGAGTAGGTCGGCAGCGGCGCGCCGATGGTCACCGGACTGTCCGGCGTCAGCGCGCCCATGGTTGCCGTGACAGTCGCCTCGGTCGGGCCATAGGTGTTGAGGATCTGCCGCCCTGGCTTCGACCAGCGCACCACCAGATTGTGCGGGCAGGCCTCGCCGCCCACCAGAAGCGTGCGCAGGCTGGGCACGTCCGATGTCATCGACGACAGAAGCGTCGGGCTGCAGGCCATGCAGGTGATGTCATGTTGGCGCAGGAAGTCGGCAAGTTCCTCGCCCACCAACGGCATCTGGCCCGGCGCCGGCACCACCGTCGCGCCGGCGACGAACGGCACCCAGATCTCTTCGGAGGAAAAGTCGAAGGCGATGGTCATGCCCTGATAGACACGATCGCCCGGCCGGTAGCCGTAGGAGGCGGCGGCGACCCGGATGAAGTTGACGAAGCTCTGGTGGTTGATGACGACGCCCTTGGGCTTGCCTGTCGTGCCCGAGGTGTAGAGGATGTAGCAGGTGTCGTCGGCAGAAGCGGTCTTGGCATGCGGCTTCAGCGGCGCGCTGGACTGTTTGGAGATTTCGGCGGCCGCGCTGTCGATCAGCAGATGCGGAACCGGCAGTTGACCGGCGCGCGACGCATAGGCGGCGATGGTGACGATCAGGCTCACGCCTGCGTCTTCGATGATGAGCGTCATCCGCTCCTCGGGAAACGCGGTGGCCAGCGGCACGAAGGCGGCACCCGCCTTCATCACCGCCAGAAGCGCGACATAGGTCTCCGCCGAGCGGTCGAGAATGAGCCCGACGCGGTCGCCCGGCCGCACGCCGCGCTTGGCCAGCAGGCGGGCGAACTGGTTGGCGCGGCTGTCCAGCTCCTGATAGGTCCAGACCCGCCCGTCGGAGATCACCGCCGGCAAGGCGGCGAATGTCTGCGCGAGCTGTTCGAAGGCCGTGTCGAGCCGCTCGCCGGGCAGGCCTTGCCGGGCAAAGTCGGCGCCCGTCAGGATCTGGCCGCGCGCGACTGTCGCGGGGGCCGTTTTTACCAGCGCATCGATGCTTGCCAGGCCGGTTTCCGACCGGCTGCCCGGTCTTGCCTCGTCCAGTTCGGCGATATCGATACCGTAATCCATTTCCATACTTTCCCGTCCTGGCCGGGCATCGCCCGGCATGGCCATTTTCCGGCAGCTGCCGGCGGCTTATGCCATCCGATCTTTTCGCCAGTTTTTCCGAACTGTTGAATATTGTTTCTGAAGTGTGTCTGGGCGCTCGTCCGGGCTGACCTACGCGGCCTTGCACGCTGGCGCTGCCAGGCGCCACGGTTGATGAACGCTCGCTTGCCTGGAACCAGTCTTCACGCCCCGCATTCTATTAGACGAGGCTCAAGGAGAGTGGCATGAAAGCGATTTTGGGATTGGTTGGTGGCTTCGTGCTGACCCTTGCGGTCTTCGGCAGCGGGCTCGTCTTCGCTGCCTGGCTGCTTGCCTCCAATCCCGTGCATCAGGCAGGGCCCGTTGCGAGCGTGGCGGAGCTGTGGACGAGGAGCGCGCGGCCGGTGAACACGTCTACGCAGAGCCTGGAGCGGGTGCCCGCCGCGCGGCCCGCGGCGCCGGATGCCGCCGCCAGGTCGCAGGCGGCGCCGCCGGAAACCGATTCCACCTTGACCGGCGCGGTGGCGACCGCCGCGGGCGAGGGGGCCGTGCTGCCGGCTTCCCATGTCAGGTGGTGCGCGAGCCGCTACCGCTCCTACAATGCGGCAGACAACAGCTACATGTCCTATAGCGGCCAGGAGCGCCCGTGCGTCTCGCCCTATCTCGACACCGCCGCCGCTCACGACGGCGGGGGGCTTTCAGCCAATGTCAGCTATGTCTCGGCGGACAATGCTTCCCTGGTCGCCACGACTGGGCTTTCGGCCGACCACGTCGACTCCTGCTTCAGCCGCTACCGCTCCTACCGGCCGGACGACAACAGCTACCAGCCATATTCCGGTGGACCAAGACGTCAGTGCGAGTAGGCGCCACCTGCTGCTTTGCCATCGCCGGTGCGGGCTGCATTTCGCTCGACCGGCTGGTCGCCGTACCTGCGGCAACGGCGACCAGGAAATGGTCAAGCTGGCGATTGAGAACCTGTTCTCAGTGGATGTGAGGCTGCCGGTTCAGGGGGTGCGCTGACCCCTGCTGCCCGCAGTCGCCGCTTTGCGGCCGAATTCAACGCAGAATTCCACTCTTGCAATGGTTGCTACCACGCCGGTTCCCACGCCGGCACAAACACTACGCCCCTATAAGACGCCCCAACAGCGCAGCAACGAACCAGGACGGTCGTGCGCTGACAACCTGCCGTCGCGGATCCCGTGGGGATCGCGGCTGGCCGGTCTCGCCCGAAGAGCGAAAGACAGCCTCATGAACGCGATGCGGGCGGCGCGTCGAGGCCGATGTCAACTTTCAAAAGATGGAGACTTGAAATGAAGAAGATCATTCTCAGCATTGCCGCGTTCCTGTTTGCCTCCGGCATGGCTTTTGCCGGCAGCGACCACTTTGGCTCGGACTTCATCCCTGCCGCCAGCAGCTATCCGACTGCCGGTTCGCATTCGATGGTCTCCGGCGGCGCGGTCGGCGTCACCACGAGCATCACCGACAGCGCGGTGGAGGCAAATGCGACCTCCGGCATGCCTGCGCCGGGTTATGGCCAGGGCATCTGGGGCCGCTGACACCAAGGCCGGCCGCCACGGCCGGCATCCAGGCGGCGGACCGCCGCCTGGGCTGCGAACTCAGGTCAACAACAGGCCTGACGACGGCGAGTCCGGCGGAGTCGGCAGCTTCGTTCATGGGGCTTGATAGGAATTTATTCTTGACGCTGTGAGGGCAGCTATGCTACATGTCCGCCCATGGTGTTGATCTGCACCAGTAACCCGCCCGCACAGGCGGGTTTTTGCGTTCCATGCTTCGTCAACCAACGCGCCGGCGCCCTAACCCGCTAACCCGGATACTTGCGCTGCTCTCCCCTTGTTGGCCCTTGGGGAGGTGAAGTCTCCGCCGTAGGGCGCCAACCTTCGCGCGTGATCACGCAAATTTTTTGGATCGTTCGGTTTGGTGCGGCGTTCTTCCCTGACGCAAAGGAGGAATGACCATGGGCGACGACCGGCACGAGAAGATCCAGAAGCGCGCATACGAATTGTGGGAACGCGACGGCGGTGGCGATCCGGAGCGGCACTGGTACCAAGCCGCGGCCGAGATCGACAGGGAGGCTGCGCTGCCACTGACGGCGGACGATGCGCTGCCGCAAACCCGCGAGATCGCCAGCTCCGATGTGCTTACCGTCGAGGAACTGGCGGTGCGCACCGGCATATCCGGCGACGAGGCGCAGGAACTTCTCGACAGGCTGGGCAGCGACCGCGCCGCGACCGAGCAAGCCGCCCGCAACCTCAAGGGCAAGCGGCGGTCTTAGCCAGGGAGAGACCAATGATCCGGAAACTCAAGGACGGAAAATATCGCCTCTATTCACGCAAGAAGGACGAAAAGACCGGCAAGCGGCGGAACCTGGGCACGTTCGATACGCGCGAGGCGGCGGAGAAGCATGAGCGGGAGGTGCAGTATTTCAAGCGGCATTGAACGATGCACCGCTGACCAATTGCCATGCCGCGCGGCCGGCCCGGCATGACAATTGTCGCCACTTCGCTGGCCTCCCGCAGGCTTCCCGACTCTCCTCAAACGATCTTGATGCGCCGCGTCACCTGGCCATTGCTCTCCCAGTATGTGTGCTTCTTGGCGATCAAGGGATCGTCCATTGCCGGTTGAACCTGCCCCGTGGTGCTGACCGCGCGCGAGGTCACCGTGTGCTCTCCCAGCGAGGGGTTTGCCCAGGGCATGGACCAGATTTTCCAGGCGTGTTCGGCCTCCTCGCTGTGGTCGATGGTCGCCGGCGCCCAGGGCGCTTGATCGATTTGCACTTCGACCCGGTCGATCGGTGCGCCCCAAGCCGCGCCGACGATGGCGTAGTCGGAGCCTTTCTTGGTGACCTTCGCGGGTGCCGACTTCAGCAGCGCCCGGCCCACCGAGGTCTCGGCCCATACGGTCTCGCCATTGTGGTCTTCCTCCCGGATGGTGACATAGTCGCGGGCCATCAGAAGGCTCATGAAGCGGGTGTCGCGAACCTCGATGCGCTTCAGCCACTTGACGTTGGCGATCCCGTACCAGCCCGGAGCAATGAGCCGCAGCGGGAAGCCGTTGGGCGCCGGCAAGGCGGCGCCGTTCATTTCGTAGCAGAGCAGATTGGCGGGGTTCATCGCGTCGGCGAGCGCCATGCTGCGCGCGAAATTCTGCTTCATCTTCACGTCGCGTATCGCGACCTCGCTTTCGTCAGTGCCGAAAAAGACGACCTCGATGCCCTCTTTCAGAACGCCGGCTTCCTCGAGGATAGGCGCGAGCGGTGTCCCTGCCCATTTGGCATTGCCGATGCCGCCGGTGAAAAAGGGAAACCCGTGGTTGCCCGAGCATTCCACCGTGAAAACGACCTCCTGGCGCGGCCGTGCCCTGATGTCGGCGAGCGTCAGCTTCAGGGGCTTCTTGACCAGGCCCTCGATCTCCATGGACCATGTCTTCTCGTCGATCGTCGGTCGATTGAAATGCGAGATGCTGAAGAACTTTTCGTTTGGCGTTATCCAGCTATCCAGATCCTCCCAGACAAGCTGCGTCTTGATACCTTCCGGATTGGGGTTTTCGGTCGGCTGATCCAGCCACGGAACAACTTCCTCGCCCGCCTGTGTTGGAAAAGCGTAAGCGCGACGCGAGAGAGCAGCGATTGCGACAAGAGCAGCACTTCCTTGAACAAGAAATTCCCTGCGTTGAAAGCTATGCATGTTGGTTACCTCCCAGTTGATCCGGAACAGGCTGCAACGTGCGTTAGGCCGTAGCCTGATCACGGATAGGCGACAATGAAAGTACTCCCCATCCGGAAGTATCCGGATAGGTCGGACAATCACCGACGCACCTCAAGCATGTGAAGCGTTGGGCGAAACTCTAGCTGCGTTTCGCAATCCAAGAGTGCGCCTTTGAAAAGGACATGTCCACAACTTGGACGGGACATGATGACTTTGTGGCATTCTGGAGAGATTTCCTCAAAAAAATTGCTGCTCAGATCGCAACCGGCCGGCCGGGCCTTCGGTGGCGCCGGCCATCCTTGATCAGGGCCTGATCCTCGCCGTCCGTGCACTTTGCCAGAACCTGATTGCGAGCGAGCCGGATCGCCCACGGATCTGTGTTTCCACAGGCCCTTTCAGGGTACCGGAGCTGAACAACGCGCAGTCGCGGCCGGCGACATCGAGCATCTTGTCACTCACCGCGACGTCGGCATTGTGGTCGGCCGCGATCTCCATCAAGCGACTGGCAACGTTGACAGTGTCGCCTATGGCGGCGATGTGCTGACGGCCTTCGCTGCCGAGTCGAGAGGCCACGATCGTCCCGTGGTGGGCTCCAATCTTGAAGCCGAGCCGGGATGCGGTCGATGCAGGCAACGAGGCGAGCCAATCGTTGGTGCGGCTGGAGAGTCCCACACAACAGCGGGCGGCATTGAAGGCGTCATTTGCCGCTGGTTCCGGCAGACCGAACAGGATCATGGCTCCGTCACCCATGAAACTCGTGACGACGCCACCGCAGCGCGTCACTTCTTCGTCGACCAACGCATGAAAACTGTTCAGCAGTTCGCGTGTGGCGATCGGCCCCAAGGATTCACTCAGTCCGGTGAAGCCGGATAGGTCGATGAACAGGATGGCGGCGTCTCCCCGGACGGGGTCCGAGAGGAAGTCGCCATGCCTGGCGAGCCACTCCCCCATGCCTGGGGCTTCAACGCGTTGAAGCAATTGGCTCTGCGTTGCGAAAAATTGGGCCCGGCTCCTGCCCAGCCACAGCTGCGCGGCCCCGAACAGGATAGCCGGCGGGATGGCGGCGGCCATCGGCAACGCGGCGCTCAGCCAGATGTGGTGCGAGAAAGCGGTCATGTTGACCACGAACCAGATCAAGACCACGCCGGCGATCGCCGCGAGGCCGCTGGCGTTTCGCCGCCAAGCCAACAGCCCCACGAGGATCATGGGCAGCACCGCTGCAAAGCCGGCATCCGCAAGCCGGACATACTGGTCCCGCACCGTTCCGTCGCCGGTCATCAGATGGGCAATCGCCGTCGACATGACTTCGACGCCCGGGAGTATGGGATCGAACGGTGTCGGGAAGACATCGCCGGTGCCGGTTGCGGTCGCTCCGATCACGACAACTCGATCCCGGATGGTGCCGGGATCGAGTTGGCCCTCCAGCACGGTCGCCGCGCTGATCGTGCGGATCGTGCCGCGAGGGCCGTAGAATGTCAGAGGCAGGATGTGACCAATGTCCGTCCGGATCGGCCGTCCGCCCAGGGACAGATGATCGGGTGCGATTTCCGGATCCCCGCCTGCCGCCATGGTGGCGACACGCAAGGAGAAAGACGCTTCCAGCCGGTCTCCGGCCCGAAACAGCAACGGCACGAAGCGGGGCGTTCCCGTCTTGTCGGTGACCACGTTGACGACGCCGACAGCGGCGGCATCCGAGAACGCTTTCAGGGGCCACAGAAACCGCTCGGCATTCGGCACGCGGGCGAGGGGCCCTTCGCCCTCGGCCACCGTCCATTGTTCACCTCCGGGGTAGACCGCCGCGGCGGCGATGACGCTTGCCCCCCTGCCCAGCGAACGCGCGAGCGCCTCATCATTGTCTTTTGCGCCGGGATCGACCAGCAGCAGGTCGAGCGCAATGGCTTTTGGTCCAAGGCCGGCTATCGTATCGACAAGCCGGGCAAGCGTGGCGCGGCTGAGGGGATATGTGCCCTCGTGCCGCACCGCTTCATCGTCTATGGCGACAATGGTGATCAGCTCCGGTGGCTTTGCCGGTCCTCGAACGAGCGTTCGAAGGTCGGTCATCGTTGCTTCGACGCGATCGAGAAACCACAGATGACCGCGCCAGTGCGCGAAGCCCAGGCCGGCGCCCCAAAGACCCGCGAGAATGAGCGCGATCAGCGTCGGAAGCGCCCGCCCGCCCACTGCGGCTCACAGGCCGAAACGGGCCAGCAATGCGGAAACGCGCTTGGCGGGCCAGCGCTTGACGGTCAGTGGTGCCGTTCCGGGCACGACGTCGACGCCTTCGCCCGGCGCAAGCACCACGCCGGCATCGGACGCCCGCCTGTGCACGGCGACGCGACCCCTGAGGACGAAAACAGACGTCTTGCCCTCGCCAGTGTCGATTGCCCATTTGGTGCCGCGCACCGCGGCGATCGCCTGCGGGGTGACAACCGCGAAGCCACCCGGGACCGACCCGACTGGTGCATCGAGCAGCAGCGCCTTGCGCCGCAATCTGACCCCGTCGGCCTTGCCGTTTCGATCGCCGTCCTCCAGCGTAAAACGAGCGCCTTCTTCCACAATGATGGTGAGGCCCTTCCGACATTTCAGAATCTGCCGGGCCGTACCGGCCACCGGCTCGAGCTTACACCCCGCGTCCTGCGCCAGGGCGGCATCCACTCGGAAGACACCGGCAAACAGGCCAGCCACCACCAGGCTGCGGAAAAATCGGTCCCTTGCGTTCATCGACGTCCCCTTTGCTCTTGCGAAATCTTGCGGCCAAGAAAATCTTGCCGGCGCCAGCCCGGCAGCACGCTTGCGAACCGCACTTGCAGCCGTGTTGCGCCGCGGCAGCATGCCGACCGGCGATCTTAACACGACAACCCGGCTCCGACACCAAGCAAGGGCACGATGCAAACCAAGCGCTGACGGCCCTGCCGTCACTCGCAAGATTTCTATTCCACGCGTGGTTGAGCTGGCGTGGGTTTGACCACGGTTGCGAGTATGATGCCGGCAACGATGAAGGCCGCACCGACCAGATCGTAGTCGTGCAAGCCCTCGCCGAGCAGCAGATAGGCGAGCATGGCCACGAACACCGTCTGCAGGTAGAGCAGCATGCTTGCCCGGCTCGCGCCGAGCGTTTCCACGCTTTTGTTGTAGAGATAGTACATCAAGGCGCCGCCGGGGCCTGCCAGATAGGCGAGCGCGAGAATGCTGTCGACGTCCATGGCGGAGCGTTCATCGTTGAACAATTCCCACACATGGAAAGGCAAGGCGACCAGCGCACCGGCGCCGAGCAGCAGCACGACCATCGGCAGCAGTTCGATGCCGAATTTGGCACGGCGCAAAAGCACGGTGTAGAGGCCCCAGCAGAACGCGCTGCCGACGATCCACAGCTCGCCGGCGTTGACCTTGAGTTGCAGCAGCGCCGTCAGGTTGCCGTGGGCAACGATGAAAATCATCCCGGCAAGCGCAACCAGCGCGCCAAGCGACTTCCACAGCCCGAGCGGCTCGCCAAGCACGAAACGGGCGAGCACCATCGTCATGACAGGCGACAGCGCCATGATGATGCCGGCCGTGGTGGCGTCGGTGTCGTTGAGGCCATGGTAGATCATGCCCTGGCACAGCGTGAGGCCGATCGCCCCCACGGCGACGACCTCCACGGCGCGCGTCCGCAAAAGCCCGATCATCGCCTCGTGATGACGGTGCACGATCGGCAGCAGGATGGCGCAAGCAAGCGTCAGCCGCCAGAAGCAGAGGCCCCAGGGCGGCATTTCAGGCGCCACCCATTTGGCCGCGATATAGACACCGGCCGAAAGCAGCCAGCACAGGACGGCGGCCGGATAGCCGGCCAGGGAGGGGCCGGCCACGGGTTGCGCGGCCTGATGCGCTATCGGCATTGCCTGCATGTCATGTCCTCCCCCTTCGATGACCTCGGCCAGCCAACATAACCTGTGTCGTTGGGTCGTGCATCCGTTTTGAAAGGCGAGAAGGGATCCGCGCTCGGCCGCCCTATGTCTTCGATGGAGCGAGGAGTTCTTGCTCGTGAGGGGATGCGACGACCGGAACGGGTCAATTCACGACATCGGACATTGGAAGTTCAACGTCCTGAAAGATGGAAAATACCGCCTCTAGTCGCGCGAGAAGGACGAAAAGACCGGCAAGCGGCGGAACCTCGGCACGTTCGATACGCGCGAGGCGACCGAGAAGCACGAGCGGGAGGTGCAGTATTTCAAGCTGCAGTGAGGGTAAGGGTGGTGGTGCTTGCGACGGGCAGTGGCGATGGCGATACATCCCATGCCACCCTGAACGGGCTGACCTCAACTCCGCCAAGCGCAACAGCAGCAATGCGACCCATCGCGGACGTTCAGGCAAACTTTGCCTCGATCCGGAAGCGGACGTTGGTGGCGTTCCATCAAACGGCGGCCTCGCGCCTAAGGAAAGTCGTTCCTGGTGATCCCACCCGCTGTCCGAAGGAGGCACTCCTGGCCGGCGGACTCGAGTGCATGCACACGGTCCTCATCCGATACAGCGAAAACGTCATCGGCGCGAAACATCTTAAGAACTGACTGACGCAGGCCGATTATGGCTCCGTCGGTGCCGCTTGCGATAGTCGCCGGGGCTCACGCCTATGATCCGGGTAAACACTTTGCGGAACGAAGCCGGATCGACATAGCCTACGTCGAAGGCAATCTGGCTGACGTTTACGGTTGTTCCCTCAAGCTTTTCTCGCGCCGCGTCGACCCTGAGGCGCTGGCTGTACTCGTTGGGTCGAAACCCTGTGGCTTTGTGGAAACGGCGGACGAACGTGCGCATTTCCAAGTGAGCCCAGCCCGCCATGTCGCTGATGCTGACACCATGCGGGCCTTGCAGATGAAGCCGGTCCTGCGCGAGCGAGACGGCCAGGTCGCCGTGATTCAGTTCAGGTGAGAAAATCCTGTACAGGCGCTGTTGGCGACCTGGCGGATCAATCATCATGTAGCGTGCCGTCTCCAACATCGCCGCTCGCCCAAGAAGCCGATCAACGACGATGAGGGCAAGGTCCGCCCAGGCCAACATGCCACCGCCGGTGATCAGATCGCCGTCATCGATGATCAACTGATCGGCATCGACGTCGATACTCGGAAAGCTGTGTGCCAGTTGCCGTGCGCAAGCCCAGTGCGTGGTCGCCTGCCTTCCATCGAGCAGACCGGACTGAGCTAGCAGAAAGACGCCGCCACAGGTTGCGGCCACCGTTACGCCAGCGTTGTGGCGGTCGCGCAGCCATGCACTGGCGGCCAAGTCCTCCTCCATGCTCTCGACGACGGTGCGGAGCGGCGGCACGATAATGATACTGGGCTCGCCTGTTGCCCCTGACTGGTCGACGCGCTCCAGACCGCAGGCGGTTTCAGAAAACAGGCTCACCCGAAACAGCGGCGCGGCGCTTCCTGATCGGACACGCGCAAGCCTTTCGGCGATCTGGAACAGATCATTCAGGCCATGGACCACGCTGAGCATAGACAGCTTGCGGACCAGTATCCCGATCTCGGGCAGGTCAGCCGTAACGCTCATTGTCTCTAATGCCACTGCAATTTGTCCGATCTGCCGATCACGCCCGCCCGAGCGATTGTTCTATCTCATCGGATGCCGGCGTTGATGCCGACATCCATCTTTCGGAGCGAGCACATGCCAACGACCACAAACCAAGAAACCAGCGGGCGCGGAGGCATCTCGCGACGCGACGTGCTTGTCGGGGCGGCCGCCGTCACAGGAATTGCCCTGGCGCAGCCTGCCTTTGCCGCCACCACCGGAACGGCCAAAATCCCCAACCAAGGAGAGACGACAATGAGCACTATCACAGTCAAGGACGGCACAGAAATCTTTTACAAGGCCTGGGGCGAAGGCCAGCCGATCGTATTCCATCACGGCTGGCCGCTTAGCGGCGACGACTGGGATACGCAGATGATATTCTTCTCGGCCAACGGCTACCGGGTGGTCGCGCATGATCGCCGCGGCCACGGCCGGTCGAGCCCGAGTGCCACAGGCAACGAGATGGACACCTATGCGGCCGACGTCGCCGCGGTCACGGAACACCTTGGTCTGCGGGATGCGATCCACGTCGGCCATTCAACCGGCGGCGGCGAATTGATCCGCTATGTCGCTAAGTACGGTAGCGGTGGCCGGGTCGCCAAGGCAGTGACGATCGGTGCGATCCCGCCGCTGTTCGTCAAGTCGGCAAAGAATCCGAACGGTGTCCCCCCGGAAGTGATCGACGGCATTCGGGCCGCCGTCGCCGCTGATCGCGCGGGATTCTATCGCGATTTCCCGGCCGGGCCATTCTATGGCTTCAACCGACCCGGCGCGACGCCGTCGCAGGGTGTCATCGACAACTGGTTCCGACAGGCGATGGCAGGCGACATCAAGGCCCAGTACGACTGCATCACGGCCTTCAGCGAAAGCGATTTCACCGCAGACCTCAAGTCCATCGTGCAGCCCGTGCTGGTTATGCATGGTGAGGACGACCAGGTGGCGCCGATCGACACCACCTCACGCGAAGCGGTCAAGCTCTTGAAGAACGGTACGCTGAAGACCTATCCCGGATACCCGCACGGGATGGCCACGACGCACGCCGACGTGATCAATCCCGACATCCTCGCCTTCATTCGCAGCTGAGCCGCAACGCGGGCGGGAATGCTTCCCGCCCGCGTTCCCACGCATCGGTCAGTCGGGGCGCCACCTTCAAGTGGCCGCGCCGTGGTGATGCAAAGACACAGTGACCCGGACCGCAGCGCCAAACGGCCGACCGCAGACGTGGTGCGGCTTTGCACTGCCCAAGCGACAACCAACGAAGGACACTTCCATGGCTTCCACTTCCCGGCATCTCATGACCCGTCGCGGCTTCTGCCTGTGCTGCGTTGCCGCGCCCTTCGCCGCCACGGGTGGATGGCTCAGTCCCCGGGAGGCTTACGCCGAGGCCCGCGGGATCGTCAGTCTGATCAAGGACAGCGCAGCCGCTTCGCCGATCACCACGCATCGTCTGCGCGGTAACATCAGCGTCTTGGAAGGCTCAGGCGGCAACGTCGCAGTCTTCACCGGCACGGATGGCAAGCTGCTCGTCGACGCCGGCATCGGCGTATCACAACGACAGATGACAAAGGCCCTCGGCGCACTTGGTAGCGAGCCCGTCACGCACCTGATCAACACGCATTGGCATTTCGATCATGCCGACGGCAATGCGTGGCTTGGCTCCGCCGGCGCTACGATCATCGCGCAGGACAACACCCGCAAACACCTGTCGCAGGTCCAGCGGGTCGAGGACTGGGACTACAATTTTCTCGCCCTTCCGCCGGACGGGCTGCCAAGCGAGGTGTTCGCCAAGACCCGTGAGCTGCAGCTCAACGGCGCGTCGATCGCCCTGAAGCACTACGGATCGGCCCACACGGACAGCGACATATCCGTCACCTTTGCGGAAGCGGATATCGTCCATGTCGCGGACACTTACTGGAACGGCATTTACCCGTTCATCGACTACTCGACCGGCGGCAGCATCGACGGCATGATCGCGGCATCCGATGCCAATCTCGCGGCGACGACCGACAAGACGATCATCATCCCTGGCCACGGTCATCCGGTGAGCAACCGCGTCGAGCTTCAGAGCTTCCGCGACATGCTGGTCGCGATCCGAGACAACGTCGCAAAGTTGAAGCGCGAGGGACGATCACGGGATGAGGCCGTGTTGGCCAAGCCGACAGCTGCCTTTGATGCAAAATGGGGCCAGTTCGTCATCGATCCCGGCTTTTTCACACGCTTGGTCTACCAGGGTGTGTGAGCCTGGCAGACGCGCGCGCGCCGACGATCACAGTGCACACAGCGGGCACATCGCTCCCACAAGGATTACCTCATGAACACGTCCATACGCACACTTCATATAGACATTCCTGTCGTGCTCGCCGAGGTGAAAATGGTCTTCAGCATCAGCGCGCTCGCCTTCGAAGGCGACTTGCCGGCTTCGTTGTTCCATCTGCAACTGGTCGTCGACGATGTTGCGGATTGGGGTGCGCAATCGGATCTGGTCGCCGTCTTTCACACCAACGCCGGCCATGTCATGCTCCACGACAAGGCCTATGACGGAAACCGGAACATCACCACCGGCAACCCCTACAAGGGTCTTGTGGCTGATCTGGTGAAGCGCGGTGTCAGGGTTGAACTGTGCGGCGCTACAGCAAAGGCCCATGGCTGGGTCAACGCCGACCTGCTGCCCGACATCAAGGTCAATACCGACGCCATGGCCCGCACCGCGCAACTCGTGCAGCAAGGGTTCGTCAAGATTTCCGAATGATGCCAGGGGGCGGTCGGGACGATCCCCGCCTCGACGGCCTGCGGCATTTCAGGGACGTCGGCTGACGTTCGTTGCGCCAAGCGCCGTCACGGATCGGTGCCAACGCTGCGCGGCCGTTCGATTAAGAGAGGGCGAGCGGCTCAACATTCGTCTGAGCCGCTATCCCGAAACCATTCCCATAACCAACATCAGGAGCCAAGCGTGGCAAAAACAGTTCTCATCACCGGTTGTTCCTCAGGCTTCGGGCGGGCGTCCGCCCGAATGTTCGGCGGGCGCGGCTGGAATGTCGTCGCCACCATGCGCGATACCGCCGACGCCGGCGACCTGGCAGACAATAATGCAATCCTGGTGACCCGCCTCGACGTGGCAGATCAAAGTTCCATTGATCCGGCGATCGCCGCCGGTATTCATCGGTTCGGTGTTGTCGATGCTGTCGTCAACAATGCCGGATATGGGCTGTTCTCGATCTTCGAGGGAACGACGCGCGCAGCGATACAGCGTCAGTTTGACGTCAACCTGTTTGGGATGATGGACGTCACGCGCGCGATCCTGCCGCATTTCCGCAGCAACGGAGAAGGTACGATCATCAATGTAAGCTCTGGCGCCGGTGTTTTCGGAGCCCCGATGGCATCGATCTACAGCGCCTCCAAGTTTGCGGTGGAGGGCTTTTCGGAGGCGCTCTGGTATGAACTGGCGGCGCTCGGCATAAAGGTCAAGCTCATCGAGCCGGGCGGCGCACCTGGTACAGGCTTTATGGTGCGATCCGGCGCGGAGGGCAGTAATGTGCCGATCGATTTCGACTACTCCCCTTTTCTTGAACATATATCCCGGGTCTATGGGAGCATGGCGGGCGGTGCCGATCCTGATGCAGTCCTAGAGGTGGCAGCCGCCATCTTCGAAGCGGCCACCGACGGAACGGATCGTCTGCGTTACATCCCCACGTCCGACGTCCAGCCCATCTTCAACGCTCGCCGCCACACGTCCGAAGAGCAGTATCAAACCCTCGTTCGCAGCCTTTTCGCCATGTAAGAAAGTCAGGTAAAATCAAAATGATCACAGCGCTCTCGGTTGAGTGGACGCTGTCCGAGTATGGTACGGGCGCGCTCCTCGCCAACACGGGCGCGCTCTATCTCGAAGACTGCAACGTGCCTGCCAATAATGCCGGCGATGCAAGGCGAAAAGTGGCGATATCCATAGTCGGTCACTCCAATCAGTCGTGGAGTTGGTTGTCTCTCATTGACGACTCCGGTTTCGGTCGACGGCAGTCGGCTTTCAATCGCTAACCTGTCGTGCCTGCCCGCTTACGTCCAGTGCGACAGCCCGTGTGTGGGTATGAGTACGCTGACTGGGCATTTTGCCCGAATGTACCGATTCAGGATGGCAGCTTACCGGGAAGTGACACCTGGTACCGGACTATCGGGATTCGGCCCATATCAAGACATTCAGGGTATCGCCGGGTTCCTGTCGCAACTGGTGTTTAGTGGACCTTCAAATCTCTCGAACGGCTGCCAAGTTGCCCACCCCTCATTAACCATTCGTTAACCATTCCCTCGCTAGCGTTTACCTCTCAGTAAGGATTCGCCAGCCGTGACCTTTGCCGCTCCCCTCGAGGCCAAATCCATTCGCTTTCGCGCCCGTTCTTTCGTCGCCTTCACGCTGACGCCGGAGGCGCCCTTGGACGTGTGGCTTGAGGGGCTCGATCACTGGATCGGCAACTCGCCGGGCTATTTTGCCGGCCGCCCGGTGGTGCTTGATCTCAACACCTTGAAGCCCGATGTCGCCGCGATCGAATCGCTGGTCGATGTGCTTGGCCATCGCGGCATCCGCATCTACGCCATCGAGCTCGACGGCCACACCGCGCTCGAGCCCAACCTGCCGCCGGTGCTGGTCGGCGCCAAGGAGGCGACGACGGATGGCCTGCTGCCCGGCCGCAAGGCGCGGGATTCGGGCACATCAGAGGGCAAGGCCGAGGGCCGGGCGCCTGGAGCCATCGCGGCCAATGTCGGCGAAGGCAAGGCTGGCGCAAGCAAGGTGGACGAAAGCGAGCCGCAGGTTGCGCCGGAAGCTTCGGGCACGCTGATGATCAAGGCGCCGATCCGCTCCGGCCAGGCGATCGTGCATCCGCATGGCGATGTCATCGTGCTGGGCTCGGTCGCGTCCGGTTCGGAGATCATCGCGGCGGGTTCGATCCATGTCTACGGCACGCTGCGCGGGCGCGCTTCGGCGGGTGCGCTGGGCAACAAGGGCGCGCGCATCTTCTGCCGCAAGAACGAGGCGGAGCTTCTGGCGGTCGACGGCTGGTATGTGACCGCCGAGGAGATGGAAGGTGTTTCGCGCGGCAAGCCGGTGCAGGCGTTTCTCGACGGCGAGAGCCTGCGGGTTTCGCCGCTGAGCTGACATTGGTTTCGATATTTGGGCGGCCGAGGGCCGCCCGGCCAAGAACAACAAATGAACAACAACGGAGGCTTTTCAATGGGCAAGGTAGTGGTGGTCACCTCGGGCAAGGGGGGCGTCGGCAAGACGACCTCGACGGCGGCCCTTGGGGCTGCGGTCGCCAAGACCGGCAAGAAGGTGGCGCTTGTCGATTTCGACGTCGGCCTGCGCAACCTCGACCTGATCATGGGCGCCGAGCGGCGCGTGGTGTTCGACCTCGTCAACGTCATCCAGGGCTCGGCGAAACTCTCGCAGGCGCTGATCCGCGACAAGCGGGTCGACACGCTGTTCCTGCTGCCGGCCTCGCAGACGCGCGACAAGGATGCACTGACCGAGGAGGGCGTCGGCGAAGTCATCGACAAGCTGCGCTCGGTGTTCGACTACGTGTTCTGCGACAGCCCGGCCGGCATCGAGCGCGGCGCGCAGCTCGCCATGCGCTTTGCCGACGAGGCGGTCATCGTCACCAATCCGGAAGTGAGCTCCGTGCGCGATTCCGATCGCATCATCGGCCTGCTCGACGCCCGCACCATGAAGGCGGAGCAGGGCGAGCAGATCGCCAAGCATGTGCTGGTCACGCGCTATGACGCGGCGCGCGCATCGCGCGGCGAGATGCTGTCCATCGACGACGTGCTGGAAATCCTGTCGGTGCCGCTGCTCGGCATCATCCCCGAGAGCCAGGATGTGCTGCGCGCCTCCAATCTCGGCTCGCCGGTGACGCTGTCGGAGCCGCTCAACGCTGCCGCGCGCGCCTATCTCGACGCCGCCAGGCGGCTCGAGGGCGAGGAATTGCCTGTCATCGTGCCCTTCGAACGCAAGGGCTTCCTCGATCGTCTTTTGGGAAGGAGGGCGGCATGAGCCTGCTCGACATCTTCAAGCGGCGCTCCAGCGCGCCGGTGGCGCGCGAGCGGCTGCAAGTGCTGCTCGCCTATGAGCGCCGCAACCGCAGCCAGCCCGACCTCGTCTCCATCCTGCGCGAGGAGATCATGGCCGTCATCGCCAAGCATGTGCAGATCGACCAGGATTACCTGCAGGTCTCGATGGACCGCGGCGAGACCATGTCGACGCTGGAAATCGACATCCAGATCCCCAACAAGAGCGCCGTGCCGCTGGCCATGGCGGGGTGACTTCTTACCCTCCCCCTTGTGGGGAGGGCCAATCCGCAGAGCGGATCGGGGTGAGGGCAGCGCCGCGCCAGAAGACTTGGATTCCTCTCCCCTACTTCCGAGGGGCGAGAACAGGCTTTCCACGGGTCGCGGCATCGGTTGCTCACCGCATCCACCCCCAAATGTGCCAACCCAACCTCCCCCAACGGATAGCTTCCCCTACGCAATCAGTGGATATAAGGGTACATTAGTAATCCGTTAAATTCCCAGGTATTGGTAAGGGGAGTTGGGTCATGAACTTCAGAGGCTTGATCAAGCGTGCTGAAGAGGTAGACAAAGCAGTTCAGGACCTGCAGTTTGAGTTGGCGGATCAGGACCTGCAGATCGAATTGGCGGACGCGCTGGGGGCAAGTCTCGACGCCGAGGATCTGGCTTCGCCAAAGAGCGATGACATCCCGGGTTCCGCCGCAGGACCTGACGACTCGCCAGCCGAGGCCAATGCGGAAGATGGGGATGGTGCGAAGAATGCAGGCAGTGCCGACGATACGGACAGTTCCGAAACCGCGCCACGGCTGACGCCCCATACCCAGACCCGGCTGGCAGCGTTGAGTGCCTTTGAAGGGCTCTTCCACGACGCCAGGGATTATCTGGACGAGATCAACGGCAAGCTGTCGGAGATCGCGACCTCGCACCACCTGACGCGCGAGTTCCTCAACATCCTGCACAACGACATTCTTCGCGCCAACGAGCTGGAGCTTGCCAATGCGGGCCTCGGCGCGGAACAAAGAACGCTGTCGGAAAAGCTGCAGGACGCGGTGAGAAAGCTGCGCGAGCGCGAAGGCGCTGTCGAAGCGCTGCAACAGCGCGAGACAAGCCTGGTCCAGGACAGGGAGGCGCTTCGTGCAGCACTTGCCGCGGTCAGGCTGGAACTCGTGGAGACAGCCAATGCGAGCGCAAAACGCGACGCGGAGTTCGGCGACATCGCCAAGCGGCTGACCGGCAGAACGGTCGAGGCCAACAGGCGCTTGCGCGAGAGCAAGATGCTGCGCGAAAAGCATGTCAGCCTGTCCATCGAGCTCGACAAGGCGCTGAAGCGGGAATCCCAGGCGCGCCACAGGCTCGACGAGCTCTCGACGATCCATGCCAGCGAAGCAGCTCGGCTTGCGGACCTGCTGGCCGCGCTCGGCAAGAGCGAGAAAGAGCAGATGCGGCTGCAGAAGTCGCTCGAGGCCGCGCAGGCGAAGCTGTCGGAAATGAACGAGGCGACCCGCATGACGGAAGGCGACAGGGAAGCCGAGCTGGCTCGCAGCCAGGCGGAAATGCGCGGGTTGCGTTCGGAGATCGAGGACCTGCGATCGCGACTGGAGCAGTCCTCGAACGAGAACAGCGAGGCCGCCAGCGAAATCGCCAGGCTCAAGGCTGAATTGAACGACACGTTGGCTGAGAAGAAAATCGCCGACGAAAGATTGTCCGCTCTCACCCATGAGAACGAAAACGACAGGATGAGCCTTTCGAAAGCGAACGCCGATCTTTCACAGCTCACGCTGCAACAGGCATCGGAACAGATACAGCTCGATGTCCAGAGGCAGGAGTGCGACGACCTCAGGGCCGAAATCGTGTCATTGAATGCGCGGGTCAAGGAATTGCTGCCCTACGAGCGGCTGCACAAGGCCACCAACGGTAGACCGCGCGATGACGGGGTGGTCGAGATAGCGGCGGTGATGGCGAAGAAAGCACGGGCAACGGGCAGGCGACGCATCCGCAGGAATGTCAGCGCCGCTTCGTAGCTTGCTTCGCAGGCGCTCCACGTCGTCGCGGAGAACCCGCGAAGGAGGCCGGCACCGCATCCGGAGAGTAAACCAATGGGCACCGGCCAAGGCGGATCGACAGGTCCGCCGCGAGAGGCAAGGTAGCGGGCCTGGGCACCGCATGGCATTGGTGCGATCACGGAAGGTGCCAGCGGCAATTCCCTGGCCTCTTGATTCGAACCATGCGCTTTTGGGCACATGCATCAGTCGAGCGGCTCGTGCTGGTAAAGCTCGTCCATGCTGAGCGATGCCAGGGCGCCGAAAGGTGCCTGCTTTTTCACCCGGCCGCCACTCAGGATCACCACGTCGTCGCAGAACGAGATGGTGCTGTGATGGTGACTGATGACGATGGTCGTGCGGCGGCCGGCTCTCGACTTCAGGGTCTCGACGATCGCGGCTTCCGACAGCCCGTCCACCGCATTGGTGGCTTCGTCCAGAATGAGGAGATCGGGATCGCGCACCAGGGCCCTGGCCAAGGCGATCCGCTGCCTCTGTCCCGCCGAGAGATTGATCCCCCTGTAGCCAACCAGCGTCTCGTAACCCCGAGGCAACCGTTCGATGAATTCATGCGCTTCGGCCAGTCTCGCTGCGCCCTCGGCGTCGCTGGCGGTCGCCGCGTCCTGGCCGTAGGTTATGTTATCAAAAATGGTGCCATCGACCAGTTCCAGCTCCTGGCTGGCCAGGGCGATGTGCCGTCGCCACTGGCTGGCATCGGTCCCGTCGAGCGGTGATCCATCGACGAGAATCCTGCCGGTATCCGGTTCCACAAAGCGGCACAGGAGATTGACGATCGTCGTCTTGCCGGCGCCCGAGCGGCCGATCAGCGCGGTCGAGCGGCCACTGCCGATGTCGAACGTCGCCGCATGCAGCACCACTTCACGCCGGTCAGTGCCGGAATAGGTGAACGTCACATCCTCGAACTTGATGCCCTGGCGCAGACCGTGGAACGGCCCGTCGCCTCGCGGCGGTTGTGGCTTGCCGGCGGGATCCAGCAGCCATGTCACTTCTTCGAGCGATCCGCTCAGGCCTTGCAGCTGGCTCCACGACCCTTGCAGGGCCCGCATATGCGGCTGCAGCCTGTAGAGCAGTATGACGAACGCGATGATCAGCGGGAAACTCACCTGCGCCAGCCAGGCGCCGATCACCACCGCCAGGAACAGCATGGCATGGAGAACCTCCGTCAGCGGCGGCAGCGCTCCCTGGCGCACGAGCAGGCCGAAAGAGGCGCGGCGAACCGCATCGGATGCCGCATCGAATATCGCCTTCTCCCGGTTCTCCTGTCCGAAGATGCGGATCAGCCGTCCGGCATGCACAAGGTGGAGCATCTGCGAGGCGAGGTGGCCGTTGCGGGAGGCGACGCTGCGGCTGGGCTCCTTCAGATTGGCCGAGAGGATGGCGTGCGCGATCTGGACGAGCGCCAGTCCGAGCGTGACCAGCAGCGTCATGCGCCACGAAAGCAGCAGCAGGAAAGCCAAGAGGATTATGGCGGCCGATGCGCTGACGATGGCCGACAGCATGATCTGGATCGCATCGGACGCCCGCCAGGATTCGTTGGAGATGATGTTGAGCAGGCGTCCCGGACTCTGCCGCAGGAAGAATGGGTAGCCGACCCGCAAAAGCTGCTCCGACAAGGCGCTGCGGATCGAATGACTTGCCTTGCCGGAGATGAAGGTGATCAGCAGCGTGTTGGCGAAGGCGAAGACGTTCTTCAGGACGATCGAGCCGAGGATAGCGAGCGAGATGACGACAAGCCGGTCGCGCTCGCTCAGGCCCGATCCGACATGCTGGAGGACAGCGGAGAAGCCGGCCATTCCCGCCGCATCCCCGTGTCCCATGATGATGCCCAGCAACGGGATGATCAGGCCGATGCCGAACCCTTCGAGGACGGCGCTGGCCAGACCGAGAAACACGACGGCCGGAAGCAGGCGCAGTTGCCGCTTTCCGAACGCCCGGAACAGCATCGGCAGGCTTGGCGGTAGCAATGGCATTATAGCGTTTCACCTCGCCTGGGCATTGGCTTGCTGATCTTGCCGCACCGGCTCGGCCTGCGGCCGTCGCGCCAGCAGGAGAACCGCGAACCTGGCCGCGCCGAGCAAATTCATGGCGACGATCGGCCAGTGCGACAGGTTGAGTTCACGATCGAACGCAGGCCCACCCGCGAACTCCCGGAAAGCCCCTCTTGCGGCCCAGTAGAAATGGCGAAGCAGCCAGGGCGCATGGCGAACATGCTTCAGGCAGAGCCCGCCATTGCCCAGGCTGTAGTCGCGGTGGAGCTTTTCGATGGCTTTGCGATCCCGCCTTCCGTGATGATGGAATATCGTCATGTCGGGCACATACTCGACCGGGATACCGAGCAGCATCGCCCGCACGAGGTAATCGGTATCCTCGGCCGACCGCAATGGTCCGCCGGCGCCGAAGCGTTCGTCGAAATAGCCGATGCGGGCCGCGACATCGCGGTGCATCGTCATGTTGCAGCCCAGCACAAAACCGCCGGGATGGACATCCGGTGTCAGCCGCTCGCGCACCCGCGAGCGCTTGATGGTGAACGGCAAATCCCTGGGATCGCCAAGCTCGACACGGCCTCCCCGGATGAGCCACCGTTCCCCCGACGCATAGTGTCGCTCCAGGTCGCGCAGATAGTCGCAATGGACCGCGCAATCATCATCGACGAAGACCAGCACACGGCCGCGCGCGCGCCTCAGCCCGGCGTTGCGGGCAGCCGCCAATCCGGGGCGCGGCTCGCAAACGGGCGTGAATGGAATGTCCGACATTGCGGCGATGCTGGCCAGGCGTTCGGCCGTGCGGTCGCTCGAACCGTTGTCGACGACCACGAGTTCGGCCGCGAAGCCGGCATGGGCGCGGCACGCGGCCTGCACCGACTTGATGCAGGCATCGAGCACGGCGACGCGGTTGCGCGTGCATATGATGAAGCTGACTTCCGGCGCCGATCGTTCCGGCCGGGGACCGGCCGGGGCAGGGCCAAGCGCCGTCGAACGATCGCGCCGCAGAGGTTGGTGGGCTTTGACGGTCATCCCTCAGCCCGCCTGATAAAGTGCCAGAACCGCCGCGGCGGGAGCGGATTTGAAGAAATATGCCATGGCGTCCGCTTGCCTGCTGGCCGACAGCGAGGCAAGGCTGAGCCAGGGCGCCCAGGCGCCGGGCCGCAGCGCATATTGCTCGCGGCGCCGGATAACGTTCCACTTCGCGGTCCGCGTCAGCAATTCATGCGTCAGCGGGGGCTGCTTTTCGTCGGCGACGAGCTGGTAGAGGAAATAGAACAGGTTCAGCGCGCCGGCCTCGAAGCTCGGCCGTATCGCGGCCGGCAGCGAGGAAATCTCCTCCTCCAGCGCGACGATGAAGTGGGCCGCACGGACAACAGTGTCGTGGCTGACCGCATCGCCAATGTCGCGCAGGTCCCGCGTGGCTTGCGCCAGGCCCTCGCGCTCGAGGTTCTCGGCCACGATCCGCAAATGCGTCCTGCGCATCTCCTTGACGTGCCGGCTGGTCACGCTTGCCTGATGGACGCGGTAGACGACCAGGTTTTCGGGCATCATGGCTGCCGGGTAACGGCCGGCCAGCCGCCTGAAAAGATCGAAATCCTCGGCGTGCCTGTAGGTCTGGTCGTATTGGAGAACGCCGTCGTCGATGACCTTCCTGTTGTAGACGACCGTCGGGTGCATGAAGATCGTGAAGAACATCGCCAGTATGGGGATGCGGCCGAACTGGAACACCGGATCGGGCTTGCCCGTGGCGATGCGGCCGCGGATCAACATGTCGACGCCGGCGCCGCAGAAGCCGAGCCCGGGCCGCCGCTCAAACAGCGCCACCTGGCGCGACAATCGCCAGGGATAGGCGACGTCGTCGGCGTCCATCCGCGCGACCAACTCGCCCCGGGCGACCGCAAGCCCTTCGTTGAGCGTCGCGACGAGGCCACGGTTTTCGCGCGAGATGATCGAGACGCGGCCGTCGGCCTGCCGGTAGCGCTCGAGGATCTCAAGCGAATTGTCGGTCGACCCGTCGTCGATCGCGATGATCTCCAGGCGGCCGTAATCCTGCCGCAGGATGCTTCCCAGTGCGGCGGCGAGATAGGGCCCGGCATTGTAGACCGGCAACAGGACGGAGACGAGCGGCGCGGCGGTCATCGTCTTGCATCCGTTCGCTGGAGGTCGAGCGATGGCGTGCGGCCGTCGGGCGATCCGCCGGGATAGGCATCCGCTGGCCTCGCGAACCAGCCGGCATGGCCGGCCTGCGCGGCACTGGCGCGCGCGACATAGGGGAAGTGACGCTTCAGACTGTTGAGCGGCCTTTCGAAAACCACCCAGGAAATCGATGCCGCGACAATCGTGGCGGCGCCCGCAATCAGGAACCGCCCCGGCCCTTGCTCCGAGACATTGAGCGGGATCCAGGGCTGCCACTTGACGGCAAGCGACAGCAATATCGGATGGTAGAGATAAACGCCGTAGCTGATGCGACCGAGACCAAGCAGCGGTGGCAGGTCAAGAAGCTTGCCGATTGTGCCGCCAAGGCCGCGCGAACAGACGGCGACGATGACCATCAGCGGTACCAGAGGCAGGACTTGCCGCACCAGCCAATGGGCCCATTCCAGCATCGGCTCGGCAGGCGCCGGGACAAACCATTCGATCATCAGGAATGCGGCCGCGAAGACAGGCCAACCGAGCCGCATCCAGTGCGGCAGGGCCGCACCCCTGGACCGCCAGCAGGCAAGCAGCGCGCCCGTCGCCAGCGCATCCATGGATGCCGGCGGCAGCAGGTCGCGCGCCAGCGCCGGGGTGGCGGTGAGCGGCCAGTAAAAGCGATAGGCCAGCGACAGCGCGATGACGCCTATGCAGATCTGTTCGAAGCGCCGGCGTGGGGCCAAAAGGACGACCAGTGGCCAGGCAAGATAGAACTGCTCCTCGATGCTCAGGCTCCAGAAATGGCATAGGACCCAAGGGCTCCAGTCATTGCGCAGCGCATACCAGAAATTCGACAGGTAAAGCGCATGCCAGAGCAGCGATCCCCTGGACTGCTCCAGATCGACCAGCCAGACGAAACCCAGCACGGCAAAATAGGGCGGGAATATCCGCAGCGCCCGCCTGATGTAGAAGGATCGCAGCGCGGGGCCGGTTTCAAATTCGGCGGCCGAACGCGCTTCCAGGAGCAGGCGCGTGATCAGGAAGCCGCTCAGCACGAAGAACAGCCGCACGCCTATATGACCCCAGAAGGAAGATCCCCCCGCCGCGAAGAAATGGGAGTACATCACCATCGTCACGGCGATGGCCCTCAGTGCATCCAGTTGGATGTCGCGGGCGTTTCTCATCAGCGGCTTCCGCCGGCATTGCGCCAGCCGGCCGTCTCGAGCGGCAGGCCAAGGCGGACGAGACCCGCCAGGGCGCCGTCAAACCCGCGCTTTGCGAGTCCGATCGGGCCGGGCTCGAAATCGACGAACGGACAGCTCAAGCTGGTCAATCTGGCGGGATCCTCCACGGCGTATGTCCAGTCGCAAACGAGTCCCCCAGGTGATCGTTCTGCTATGGCATTGTGCAGTGCAACACAAAAAATCTACCCGGCTGAAATACTTATGTGAGCGAGCGCTAAAATTTGACAGAACCGGTCGGTTCTCGCGATTCGTGGCGATTTTCCCCAGAAATTAAACCCTATGGTTTAAGTTGTGCCGATATTCCCGCCTCGGTTGATTGAGGAGGTCTCTTGGCTCTAGAGCCTAGTTCTCTGTTAAATAATAGGAAATTGCGGAATCTATATTTTGGCTGTATGGATTCGGTCCCGGCTTCGCGGAGAAATGAGTTGGAATCATTGGCTTTGCGCGGTGCAGCATGCTCGCCGTTTTTTTATCGGTTGGCGCACGCAACGCCCGTCACCGGCTGAGCGGCCTCTGCCGTGGGCCGTCAACCCGTCACACCGCCTTGAACACCACCGTCTGCTCCAGCCCGCCGCACCTTCGGTTTTCCGGCGTCACCGTGCCGCGTAGCGCTCGATGATTTCCTTGGCGATGGCGACGCCGAGGCTAGCGCCCGGCAGGATGAGGGGGCGACGCAGCGAGTTCACGCGTGGCTCTCCACCGTGTCGACGCGCGTGGTGAACTGGTAGCCGCCGTTGCGCGCCGTCTTGAACAGCCGCCGTCGCCGGTGTCGGCGAATTTGCGGCGCAGCCGGCTCACCAGCACATCGACCGAAAGTTCGAGCGGGTCGCGCTCGCGGCCTTGCGTCAGGTCGAGAAGCTGGTCGCGCGACAAAAGCCTGCCGGGACGGTCGAGAAACACCTGCAAAAGATCGGACTCGGCGCCGGTGAGGTCGACGGCCACGCCTTAAGCGTCCACCACCTTGCGGGTGGCCGGCTCCACCCTGTAACTGGCAAAGCGAGATGCGGCGCGGGGCGGCGCAGGCAGGTCGCCAAGGCGCGGCGCGATCAATATTTCATCGCCTACCGGTCTTCGGTGCTGACGGCGCTGGAGGATGTGGAGAATGCGCTCGTGCGGTTGTCGGAAATCGTCGACGTCAAGACCGGCCCACGGCTGGCGTCGAAGCCGGCCTCGTGAGGCGCTCCCAAGGCCTCGGTTGCTTGCTTCGAGGCGGCTGCGCGACACGCCGCTCATCGCCGATGCGGCGTGTGAAAATGCCGCCTCCAGCTTTGGCGATGGCGGGCTGACCGCATCGCTGATACTGATGGCGCACACGCACAGCACAGGCGCCGCAGATGACATCCGATACACAGAAGGCCGAAGCGGTCGGGCAGTTGCTCGAAACGCCGGACCTTGCGAGCGCGCTGGAGAGCGAACAGTTCAAGAAGTTCCTCGACCAGGTGCCGATCGCCATTGCGGTCTCGGACCTGGGTTCGAAGGAGCGCGTCGTCTATGCCAATCCGGAATTCGAGAAACTGTCCGGCCTCAAGGCGGCGAGGCTCGCCCGGCAACACTGGGCGGCGCTTTCCGGTACCGGCCTGCACCAGCAGAAGGACCGGGTGCTGTTCGAGGCTGTTGTCGAGGAGACCGATTTCGTCGGCACGTTCCGTCTGGAGCGGACAGAAGACCAACCGGCAATCGTCGACGTCTATTCCAATGTCATCGAGGACGACAATGGCAAGGTCTGCTTCCGGCTGGTAGCGCTGGTCGACGTCTCGGCCCATGGCGAAACCGAGGATGCGCGATCGATCGACGAGCGCATCCGCGAGAAGGACACGCTGCTGCGCGAACTGCAGCACCGGGTGAAGAACAATCTGCAGATGATCACCGCGCTGATCCGGATGGAGACGCGCAACGCGGCCGAGCCGGACCAGAAGCGTTTCGAGAGGCTGGCGGGGCGCGTCGACGCGCTGGCGATCCTCTATCAGACACTGTCGGGCGATGATGACAAGGATGAGGTCGATCTTGGCGTCTATCTCAGCCAGATCGCGTCGGCGGTGATGAACTCGCATGCGGTCGAGGGCATCCGCCTCGACATGAAGGTCGACACCTATCCGGTGTCGATTAACGTCGCCATGCCGACCGGGCTGGTGGTAAACGAGCTTTTGACCAATGCGCTCAAGCATGCCTTCCAGGGGCGCGACGGCGGCACGATCACGCTGCACAGCATCGTTGACGGCGATGGCTGCCGCATCGTCGTCGCCGATGACGGAATCGGCCTGCCGGAGGGCGAGACCTGGCCCAAGCGCGGCAAGCTCGGCGCGCTGATCGCCCGATCGCTGACCGAGAATGCCAAGGCGGAATTCGACGTGAATTCGAGCGCCGGCGAGGGCACGCGGGTCACCATCGTCTTCAAGCGCTCGGTTGCCGCCGCCGGCTAGGCCGGGAAACCAAGCGGAACGGCTGGCGGTGACCGCTTGGCTGATTTTCGACCTCATACGCCCTGTCGGTGGGTTGGGGTGCACATCGGCGCCGGAACCATCCACGCCACCATCGCCGACCTGAGGGCCGCCCCGAAAGCCATGGCCTCGCAGCATTTCGACACTGCCACCAGCGAACCCGCCGCTGTCATAGGCATGGTGGTGCGGATCGTCGAGCAATTGATCAAGAAAACCGGCGTCGCCCGTTCGCGATCCGGCGATCGAGCTGTTTTGAACGTCGCCTGATGTCACGCCCGCCGCGACTTCGACCCGGCCAAGATCGTGCTGATTGCCAGCGACTAGCTTTGCCAGGTGTTTGCGGCGTATCCGCACGCCTTGCCCTAGCAGGCGATTGCCGTTGCCTCACGACAGCCGGGCCGGTTCATCCTATTGCGGTGCTGCCAGGCAGGTTCTTGCCCGGCGGCAGGGAAGGGTGAAATTGAAGTGACATCGACGTCCGTTGCCCGTCGCGAAGCGGCGCCCTTGCCAGTCGCGGCGCTGATGGGCGCCATGGTGTCGATCCAGATCGGCGCCACCTTCGCCAAGGGATTGTTCCCGCTGATCGGCGCTCAGGGCACGACGACGCTCAGGCTGGTCATCGGCGCGCTGATGCTGATCGCGGTGCTGCGGCCCTGGCAGATGCGGCCCTCGCGCGCCACTCTGCCGTGGCTGGTCGCCTATGGGGTGACGCTTTGCGCGCTCAACCTTCTGTTCTACGCGGCGCTCGCCAGGGTTCCGCTGGGCGTCGCGGTGGCGCTGGAGTTTTCCGGCCCGCTTCTGGTGGCGACGCTGACTTCGCGGCGCGCCAGCGACTTTGCCTGGATTGCGCTGGCGGTGGCCGGCATCCTGCTGTTGTCGCCCTTCGTTCATTCACTCGCGCCGCTTGATCCGATCGGGGTGATGCTGGCGCTGGCGGCTGGCGGCTTCTGGGCGCTCTATATCGTGCTCGCCCAGAAGGCCGGTGCGGAGCTTGGCACCCGCACCACCGCCTACGGCATGGCGATCGCCGCCGTGCTGGTGCTGCCCTTCGGCTTGGTGCAGGCGGGAACCGCGCTGCTGGCGCCGTCGATCCTCGTCAGCGCGCTGCTCGTCGGCCTGTTTTCGAGCGCGTTGCCGTTCTTTCTGGAGATGGTGGCGCTGACCCGCATGCCGGCCCGAATCTACGGCACGCTGACCTGCCTGGAGCCGGGGCTGGGCGCATTGGCCGGCTTCCTGTTCCTGCACGAGAGCCTGACCGCCACGCAATGCGTCGGGGTGGCCGCAGTCATTGCCGCGGCTTTCGGTACTGCGGTCACCTCGAAGCCACCGGTGCCGTCGCCGGAGTAGGGGGGACGGACGCGCGGCATCCTGCCGTGGGACCGATCCCGCCGCTGACCGCCGTTCGAGTGTTGCCTTTGTCCGGTCGGCGCCCTTCGTTGTCGTTCAGAACTTGATGCCGAGATCGACCTTGGCGCCCTGGTCGAGCGCGCCGCCGCCGAACTGGCCAGTGTAGGATACACCGAGCGTGGCATTGGCCGACATTTTGAGGTCGAGGCCGGCCTCGACCACTGCTGCGTCCCTGGCGATCGGCACGCCGGCGATGGTGAAGGCGTCGCCGCCGGCGAAGGCGAAGCTGGAGATCGGTGTGACATCGCCGAAGGCATGGCGCCAGCCGAGCATGCCGCGCGCGGTGGCGTTGATGCCGCCAAGCGCAAAATCGGTCGAGCCGCGCAGGCCGAGCGTGGTGAAGGTGGCGTCGGTGGTCGAACCGGCGCTGGTCAGCGCCGCCGCTCCGCCCGTTTCGGTGAAGCCGTCGGTGTGCACGCTGACATAGGCGAGATTGGCGAAGGGTTCTAACTTGAATTGTCCGACATCGGCTTTGTAGGCGAGTTCGCCGAAGATCTGAGCGGTGCCGGCATCATAGTCGGCCGTGAGCTGGTCGGCAAAACCGTTGAAGGCAACGGAACGTGCTGTCGAAAAACGGCTCCAGCTGTAGGCGGCGCCGGTGCGGAAGGCGATGGCGCCCCAGTTGGTGCCGCCATAGAGGCCAAGATGGTAGCTGTCGCTCTTGCCGGAGGAATTACGATCGTCGGCGTTGAAGGAGGAATGGCTGTAGCCGCCGAGCAGGCCGACGCGCCAGCCGCCGAGCTGTGTGTCGGCGCCGGCCAGCACGCCGCCGGTCGAGCGGTCGAAGGCGGCGGCGTTGCCGTCCGAGTCGATATTGCCCCAGGAACCAAAGGCCTGGCCCCAGACGGCAAAACGGTCGGTATCGGCGGCGACCATTTCGGGTCCGCCCTCGCCATAGGCCATGACCGGCAGGGCCGCCGCGCTGCCGTCGCCGAAGGCGGACCTGATACGATTGGTGGCGGCATCGCGGACGAAGCGGCTGTCTTCGACCAGCATGCCCTTGCCCGAGGCATGAATCTCACCTGAAAGCTGATCGAAGGCCGCTTGCGCAGCCGCTTCGGTCGGCAGGTCCATAATGGCGTCAAAGAGCGGATTGCCGCCGCCAAGGCTTTCGGCGCCGCCGCCGGTGGCGATCTGGTTGGGCGTCACGCCGACCGCGGCGAAGGACTTTGCCTGCACCACATCGAGGTACACATGCGTCGCGTCGTAGTTGGCAAGCAGCCCGATGAACGGGCCGGCCCCATTGAGCGTATAGGTGCCGATGACGCCTGTATCGGCTTGCAGCACAGTGTAATGCGTGCCCAGCACGTAAGGTGCGGCATCCGTCTTGACCACGTCGAGGATACCACCAGCGGCGATCGTCGCCGTGCCGGTTGCCTGGATGAGGTCGGACTGGCCGGTCGAGGTCAATTCGACCTGGTAGATCGAGCCCGCCGCTTGGTCGATATTGCCCGCGACATTGAGCGTACCGATCGAATTGCCCGGCGCGATGATGCCGCCCGACTGCGCTGCGATGCCGCCCACCGTGCCGTTGCCGCCCAACGTGCCGCCCGAGATCGTCACCAGCGAACTGGCAAGCGAACCGTTCACGGCCAGCCGTCCGCCGCTCACGTTGGTGGCGCCCGTGAAGCCGCCCGAATCGCCGGTCAGGTTGGTGTTGCCGGCGATCTGGTTGATCGTCCCCAGCCCGCTGATCGTGGCGCCGAATACGTAGTTTGCCTCGGTATGATTGAAATTGAGCGTGCCGACGCCACTGCCGAACTGCAGCGCGGCCGGATCGAAGATGCCGGCGCCGGTAGCTGCCGAGCCTGCCGCGCCGCCGATGTTGAGCGTGCCAGTGGAACCCGCGTGGCTGGCAATGGTGACGATGCCGCCGGCGGCAACCACGCCGCCGTTTGAAATCGTCAGTGCGCCTGTGCCGTCAAGGCCGACAATAAGGCCCGCACTGCTGGTCCAGGTCGAGCCGGCGCCATCCACCGTCGCCGTGCCGGTCGAGCCTGGATTGTACCCGAGGTAGCCCCAAGCATTGCTGACCGTGCCGCTGTTCAAGACATTCAGTGTGCCGGTTCCGAGGTTGCCGACGTAGAGGTCGCCGCTGTTGGCCCAGATGGAATTCGTACCGACCACTGTCGCAACACCCGTACCTGTAGTGGTGCTACCAATGGTGGCGCCTGCGCTCTTGACGGTTCCGCCGTTCGAGATCGTCAGTGTGCCGGTGCCCCAGTTGCCGACGAGCAGGCCTGAGCTGTTGAGCCAGCTCGAGCCGGCGCCATCGACCGTCGCCGTGCCGGTGGAGCCTCCCGAGTAACCCACTTGGCCGACAGTGTCTTTGACTGTGCCTCCGTTGGAGATTGTCAGCGTGCCAATACCGCCGCCGCTGACACCGACATAGACAGCCGCACTGCTGTTCCATGTCGAGCCGGCACCATCGACCGTCGCGGTGCCAACAGAATAGTTCCCGACATAGCTCATGGCACTGTCGACAGTGCCGCCGTTCGAAATCGTCAGCGAGCCGGTGCCGCTGTGGCCGACAATCAGAAGATTCGCACTATTAGTCCATGTCGAGCCGACGCCGTCGATCGTCACCGTGCCAGTAGAGCCCGCTGTTTTGCCAACATAGGCAGAGTCACTGCTGACCGCGCCGCCGCTCGAGATCGTCAGCGTGCCCGTGCCACGATTGCCGACATTGAGGCTCCCATTGTTGGTCCAGGTCGAGCCGGTGCCCGCGATGGATACCATGCCGGTCGAGCCGACCGAATTGGCGACATAGGCCGCGTCATTGCTGACCGCGCCGCCGTTGGTGACGCTCAGCGTGCCGACGCCAAGTTCGGCGATATACAGGTCACTGCTGTTGGTCCAGGTCGAGCCGATGCCGTCGACCGTCACGGTCCCGGTGCCCGCACCGTAGCCGACATGACCCACGGTGTCGCTGACAGCGCCGCCGTTCGAGATCGTCAAGGTGCCGTTGCTGTTGGTGCCCAAAGCGAGGAAAAGGTCCGAACTGTTGCTCCAGACGGAGCCTGCTCCAGTCACGGTCACGCCGCCGCTCGAGTTCGAGAGATAGCCCAGATAGCCGGCCGTGCTGGCGAGCGTACCGCCGTTTGTGATTGTCAGCGAGCCGGTGTAACTCGCAATGGTGCCGAGAAACACATAGTGCGCGGCCGCATTCGCCGCATTGACCACGGCCGGATTCGGGAACGTCGCATTCAGAGTAACGTCGTCGCTCGATGTCGGAACGGCGGCGGGGTTCCAGTTTCCGGCGGTAAACCAATCCGTGGAGGCAGCGCCGGTCCATATCTCGGCCGCCGTTGCGGCGATTGGCTGGCCAAGACCGACCAGCGCGGTCGACGTCAGCGCCAGATACTTCAATGCCTTCGCCTTGCGGCCTCCAAATCTATACTGCGGCATTCAATCCCCTGAAATGACAGTCGTTTCACCCTGCCTGACATGTCATCGGAGCCAGGCGCTGTCTTGGGCAGGGCCGCACTGGAATTGGACTGGAGTGAGGTGCCGTGCTTTTTTCGCGCACTGTGGCGGTTTGGCGCCATCGAGTGCGACGCTTTACGGATATCTCCGAGTATTTCTGGAATTGCGTCAGCCAAGTCGACGAAGTTCGGCAAAATTCTTGTCCAAAAAAGCACAGAAATTGTCGCCTGCGGCATCTGTGTCTCTGGCTATGGACAGACCGCGATCTGGTCCAATACGGTGCCCGTCGAAGTGAAGCCGTGTGTGTGGAAAAGGCCATTGCTGCTTGCAAAAGAATATCTTCTCATCGGTCGACCTGTCGCCGCATCTGGACCACCGCGCACGGTTCGCGCTGTGGCAGGACATCCATGTCGCCGAGATATGGTCGGTCGAGTATACGATTTCCGAGAAGCTGTCGTTCCAGGCCGCGATCGAAGCCACGGCCGTCGGGTCGCTGGTGCTGGGGCAGATGGCGGGGACAATCCGGCATGCCAGCCGCAAGGCGAGCAACATCGCCGCCGATGGCCGCGACGGCTATCTGCTGCTGGTCAACAATGGCGATACGGTGCTCAGCGGCACCCAGATCGGCCGCGACTATCACGTCGGCAAAGGCGAAGCTGCACTCGTCTCGGCTTCGGAAGCGTTGCAGATGACGGGCGGAGACAACAATGTCTGGGCTAATGTGGTGCTCCCGCGAGCCGTGCTGGAGAATGCCTTCACGCATATCGAGGACCGGTTGGCGTTGACCATCGGTGCCGACAATGAGGCGCTCGACATGCTCAAGCGCTATTGCAGTTTCCTGGAAGCCGGCCCCGCCCTGGTCTTACCCGATCTTGTCGGCCATGCCACCGAGACGATCGTCGACCTGATCGGTCTGGCGACCGGCGCCAAGGGCGAGGCCGCCGAACTGGCGGGCCTGCGCGGCCTGCGCGCGGCAAGGCTGCAGGCCATCCTGCAAAAGATGCGGGACAATTTCGCCGATCCCGCCATTTCGGCGCAGAGCGTTGCCGGGCAATTGCGGCTGTCCGTGCGCTACGTCCATAACCTGTTGCAGGAAACTGGGGTGAGCTTTGCCGAGCGCATTCTCGAACTGCGCCTGCAGAAGGCTCATCGGATGCTGTCCGACAGGCGCAACGACCAAATGCGGATCAGCGAGATCGCGCTGCTCAGCGGTTTCTCCGACGTGTCCTATTTCAATCGCTGCTTCCGCCGCCGCTTCGGCTCGAAGCCCAGCAGCGCAAGGTAGTCTCGCCGAAAGCGACTCCCGCCGGGTGCAGGGCGCGCCAATCGACTGAGGCTGAATGGCCACACCAGCCGGGAAAGCGATGCGATGCTTTTCCCGACAATTCTCGTGCGGCCCAGCCCAAGACGCGGCCGGCGGACAATGCAACACCGGATTTCTCGACAACAGCCGGATCTCCGCAGGACATTTGCGCGGCGGGAAACGCAACATTTTTGGGACAGCAGACAACAATGAAAACTCTTCTTCTCGCTACGGCCTTCATTCTCGCGCCGCTTGGCTTGGCATGCGCGGCTGATATCAATGAGGTTTCGCCTGCTGGTTATGACTGGTCGGGCCTCTATGCCGGTGTTGACATCGGTTACGCCGCCGGAAAATCCAATCTGTTCATTGCCGGCGCCGGCC
The DNA here is from genome assembly GCF_001425625.1 of Mesorhizobium sp. Root102. Taxonomy (GTDB): domain Bacteria; phylum Pseudomonadota; class Alphaproteobacteria; order Rhizobiales; family Rhizobiaceae; genus Mesorhizobium. The sequence goes on from NZ_LMCP01000034.1 coordinate 261,383, forward strand.
AGGGCGGGGCCAGCGATCTCAACGTTGGCCTCGATCCGAACGGTTTTATCGGCGGCGTCCATATCGGCGCCAATTACCAAATGGCGAACAGCTTCGTGATCGGCGCCGAGGCCGACATTGCGTACAGCAATATCGATGGGCTGTCTGCCATCGACGCCGGCGGCGGCGGCGTCAACACGCTGCTCAAGAGCGAACTCAAATGGTCGGGGTCGGCGCGGCTGCGGGCCGGGTATGCTTTCGATAGGACCTTGCCCTTCATCACTGCCGGTGTCGCCGCGGCCAAGTATGAATTGATCGCGGTTAGCGCGGGCGGCCAGGCTCCCGATGTAACTCTCCACAGCGACAGCCATGTCGGCTGGACCGTTGGCGCCGGCATCGAGCACGCCTTCACCGATCGCTGGATCGCGCGGGCCGAATATCGCTTCTCAGACTTCGGCAGCCAGGACCTCTCGGCGGCAGCCGGTCTGCCTACGGAAACGCATGTCGATCTCCAGACGCAGGATGTCCGGGTCGGCCTCAGCTACAAGTTCTGATTGCTGGCCGTCGCTGAACAAACCCCCGCGCATTTTTTGCGCGGGGGAGGCAATAGTTTCGGGATAGCAAACGATGAAAACCATTCTTTTCGCCACGGCCTTCATCCTCACGCCTGTCGGTATGGCGTCCGCGGCGGACACCAGTGAGGTCTTGCCGGTTGCCGCCACCTACGGCTGGTCCGGCGTCTATGTCGGCGCGCAGGCCGGGTATGCCTGGGGGGACGCGAGGGTCGGGCAAGCCTTTGCCCCGGACAGCTTCGACAATTACGGCTGGGGCTACAGTCCGTCCGGTGGTTTCGGCGGTCTTTACGCCGGCTACAACAAGCAGTTCGAGAGCGGGCTGGTTCTCGGCATCGAGGGCGACTACAGCTTCGCAAGCGTGAAGGACACCACACTCTATCGGGCGCTTGGCGTCGATGACCCTGCCTTTGGCGGAGAGCTCAAGCTGGAGTCGGTCGCCACCGTGCGCCTGAGAGCCGGCTATGCGATGGATCGCTGGCTTCCCTTTGTCACCGGCGGCCTGGCTGTGGCAAGCTATAAGCACACTACCACCGACATTCCGGGCGGTCCCTATGCCGACGCCAAAGACACCATCACCGGCTACACGCTGGGCGCCGGTGCGGAATACGCCGTCACCGACAATTGGGTGGTCCGCGGCGAGTACCGGTTCGCCGATTTCGGCCGCCATACTTCCCAGCGTCACCTGATCGTCAACGGCGCTCCCCTCAATCCCGACGAGATCGAGTTGACGACGCACGATGTCCGGATTGGCATCGCCTATAAATTCTGATCGCCGAAGCTGCCGATCTCCCTCCTTGAGGGGGAGATGGCCGGCAGGCCAGAGGGGGGTCGGTTCAACTGGCCTCAGCCTGCTGCTGCTGCAGATGAGGTTGGCGCTCTACGCGCGGCGACCCCCTCTGTCGGCTTCGGCGACATCTCCCCGTCGAGGGGGGAGATAAAGCCGGGCGCTGGTTAAATCAGCTTTTCCAGCGTGATCGGCAGGTCGCGTATCCTCTTGCCCGTGGCGTGAAACACAGCGTTGGCGATCGCCGGTGCGACGCCGACAATCGCCAACTCGCCGACGCCCTTGCCGCCGAGCACCGAGGAATGCAGGTCGGGAATGCCGACCGAGATCACCTCGATATCGGGGATGTCGGCATTGGTAGGCACCAGATAATCGGCGAGGTTGTTGTTGACGATGCGGCCATGGCGGCGGTCCATGATGCCTTCCTCCAGCAGGGCCTGGCCGATGCCCATGATGATGCCGCCCTTCCACTGGCTTTCGGCAAGTTTCGGGTTGTAGAGCCGGCCCGAATCCAGCGCCGACACCACGCGTGATACGCGCACCGTGCCGAAATCCTCGTCGACGCGCACCTCGATGAAATGCGCGCACCAGGAGTGGCGGGAATAGTCGCCCTCTGTGTGCGGCAGCGCCATGGCGATGGTGGTGTAGTTCTTGTAGCGGTCGTCTGATGTCGAGTTGGCCGGCATGGTGTCGCCGGTGGCTTCGATGTGGTCGCGGCCGACGCTTTTGAGCAGTTCGGCGATCGAGACATCGGGTCCGTCGCCGCGCGGCGAGCCGATGCGGCCGTTGGCGACGACCAGCGTGTTGGCCTGCAGCGCATGGAAAGGCGAGCGCGGATCGCTGATGGCGAGGCCGACGAGTTGGTCGAGCGCCGATGTCGCCGCCTTGTAGACGGCGCCGGTCATCACGCCGGCCAGCCGCGAACCGCCGGTGACGCCAGCGCGGGGAAAGCGCGAGTCGCCGAGCTTCACCACCACGTCGTCGGCTCGCACGCCCACCGTTTCGGCGGCGGTTTGCGCCAGGATGGTGTAGGTGCCCTGGCCCATGTCGATCGACGAGCTTTCGACCTCGACCGACCCATCGGCCAGGATGCGCACGATCGCCTCGCCATAGGCACGTCGCACCGGATAGGTGCCGGCAGCTACTCCCCAGCCGATCAGCTGGTTGCCGTCGCGCATGGAGCGCGGTTCGGGCGTACGCCTGAACCAGCCGAAGCGCTCGGCGCCGGTGGCAAAAGCCTCGCGCAACTGCCTGGTCGACCAGGCTTTTTTGGCATGCGGATCCTGCTCGGCATAGTTCCTCAGCCGGATCTCCAGCGGATCGATGCCGACCTCGTAAGCGAGCTCGTCGATGGCGCTTTCGATGCCGAAGGCGCTAGGGTTTTCGCCCGGCGCGCGCATGGCGCCCGGCACCACGGAATTCACCCGCACGACATTCTGCTTCGAGGAGAAAGTCGGCGTCGCATACATGATCGAGGTGACCGACCCGAGCGGCTCGACCCACATGCCGTCGATCGACGTCTCGTTGACGCCGCGATGCACGATCGACTGGATTTTTCCGTTCGCGTCGGCGCCGATCGCCACCGTCTGGCGTGTCGCGGCGCGGCCGCCATAGCCGGTGAAGGTCTGCGGCCGCGTCATCACCAGCCGTACCGGCCGGCCGAGCATTCTGGCGGCACATGCCGCTACCGCGCCATGGCTGAGCGCCAGCGCCTTGGAACCGAAGCCGCCGCCAATATAGGGCGAGACCAGCCGCACATTCTCGAACGGCACGCCGAACCATTCGGCATAGGTGCGCGCCATGCCGTCCAGCCACTGGCTCGGTTCCCAAACGGTGAGCTGATCGTCCTCCCAGCGGGCGATCAGGCCGTGCGGCTCCATCGGCGCCTGGTATTCACGCGGTGTGTTGTAGGCGGCGCAGATGCGGACCGGAGCCGAGGCGAAAGCGGCTTGCGCGTCGCCCCATTCCTTGGTCATGGCGTCGATCGGAATGCCGTCGCCGGCCTTGGCATCGCTGAGGTCGACGATGGAAGGCGTCTCGTCATAGCTGACCTTGACCAGCGCTGCCGCCGCGACCGCCTGTTCGAAGGTCTCGGCGACCACGGCGGCGACATGCTGACCGGAGAAGGTGATGTCGCGGGCCAGCGGGCAATAGGGCTTGTCGGGTGGCGGCGTGCCGAACCAGTCCGAAGCGGTCCTGAGGCTGATGATGGTGTCAGGCGTCAGCACCTGCAGCACGCCGGGCGCTGCCTCGGCGGCAGTGGTATCGATCGCACGCACCTTGCCCGACGCAATCGTGCTTTCGACCAGCACGGCATAGGCGAGGCCTTCGAGCCGCTGCTCGACGGCGTATTTCGCTGCACCGGTGATCTTGGCCGGGCCGTCGACGCGCGACAGCCGGCCGCCGACGGCTTCCGACAGCGCACCGTCGGACGCGTCGCCATGTCTGATGTTGTGAACGGTCATGCCGTTTCTCCCAATTTGAGGATGGCGCGGGCGACGACGCGCGGCGCCAGTTCGATCTTGTAGTGGTTGGCGCCATGGTCGACGGCGCCTTCGACGGCGAGCAGGCTGGCGGCGCGGACAGCGTCCGGCTCCAGCACCTTGCCCTTAAGCGCGTCTTCCGCGGCCCGGGCACGCCAAGGCTTTGTAGCGACGCCGCCAAGCGCGACGCGCAGGTCGCGGATGGTGCGTCCGTCGGCTTCGAACTCGACGCCGACGGCGGCACTGGCGGCGGCAAACTCATAGGATTGGCGATCGCGGATCTTGAGGTAAGTAGAACGCCGGGCAGAGGCCGAGCCGGGGATCTCGATCGCGGTGATCATCTCGCCTGGTTCGATGGCGTGTTCCCTGTTCGGCGTGGTGCCGGGCAGAAGGAAAAAGTCATCGACCGGAACCTGGCGCAGGCCCAGATGCACGACCGCATCGAAGGCGACCAGGGCCACGGCGAGGTCGCCGGGATACATGGCGATGCAGGCGTTGCTGGTGCCGAGCACGGCGTGTCCCCTTGTGACGCCGCCGATGGCCGAACAGCCGCTGCCGGGTTCCCGCTTGTTGCAGGCGGGGAAATTCGCCGGGTCGCGGAAATAGGGGCAACGCGTGCGCTGCATCAGATTGCCGCCGATGGTCGCCATGTTGCGGATCTGCGCCGAGGCCGCCTGCCACAGTGCTTCCGAGACGGCGGGAAAGCGGCTCTTGATGTCGCCATGGTCGGCGACATGGCCCATCCTGGCCAGCGCGCCGATGGTGGCGCCGCGCTCGCCCACTTCGATGCTGTTCAGCCCCTTGAGATGGGTGATGTCGACCAGCGTCTCGGGCTCGGTGACGCCACATTTGGCGAGGTCGATCAGCGTGGTGCCGCCAGCGAGCAGCATGGCGCCGGGCAGGGCGGCCGCCTGGAGTGCGGCATCGACTGAAGCTGCGCGCAGATAGGAAAAATCCTTCATGACTGGACCTCCAATGCCGCCTGGCGAACGGCGGCGACGATGTGCGGATAGGCGCCGCAGCGGCAGAGATTGCCAGCCATGTATTCGCGGATTTCCTCGTCGGAGCCGGCATGGCCCTCACGGATGCAGGCGACCGCCGACATGATCTGGCCGGGCGTGCAATAGCCGCACTGGAAGGCGTCCTGTTCGAGGAAGGCAGCCTGCACGGGATGCATTTCGCCCTCCCGTGCAAGCCCCTCTATAGTGGTGACGGTGCGGCCCTCGACTTGTGCGGCCAGCGTCAGGCAGGCCAGCACGCGCTCGCCGTCAACATGCACCGTGCAGGCGCCGCACTGGCCGTGGTCGCAGCCCTTCTTGGTGCCGGTCAGGCCGAGCCGGTCGCGCAAGGCATCGAGCAGCGTGACACGCGGCTCAAGTTGAAGTTCGTGATGGTCGCCGTTGATATCGAGTTGGACGTGGATTTTGGTCATGGGCGTCTGGCTCCAGTTGCTTGACGCGGATGGGAATGAATTGGGGTCGAGGCGGGGGAGGGCAAGGGCACCTTGTGGCTAGGCCTGAACGGCGGAGGCGTCGACGACAGATGATCCCCACGAGGGGGAGATTGACGGCTTGGCCGTCTTCGCCAGCCTCCGGTGATCTTGCAGGTTTGAAAGACGTGACATAACGGTCCCCCTTCTTATATGATGAAGGTACTCCACTAAAACGGAGGCGCCTCCGTTTATTACGTGGGGGTTGACCCGACCGGGTTCAAGCCCCTGACACGACGTGGAGAAAAAATTGGCCATCGAGCCGCCCGCCATTGCTGAACAGACGGCCGAAGCCGCGGAGACAAAACCGCTGCGCGCCGATGCGCAGCGCAACCGTGACCGGCTGGTCGAGGTGGCGGCCGTCGTCTTTGCCGAGCGTGGCATCGATGCTTCGCTGGAGGAGATTGCGCGCCGCGCCGGTGTCGGCATCGGTACGCTCTACAGGCATTTCCCGACGCGCGAGCATCTGGTCGAAGTGGTCTACCGCCGGGAGGTGGAGGCACTGTGTGCGGCCGTCGGCGAGCTTGCCCAAAAACATCCGTCCGATGTCGCGCTGGAACAGTGGATGCAGCGCTTCGTCGACTATATCGCCACCAAGCGCGGCCTGGCGACCAGCCTGCGCATCCTGCTCACCACCAATTCGACACTGTTTTCCGACACGTCGGGCCGGGTATCGCAAGCCTTGCGGCAACTGGTCGAGGCGGCGGTGGCCGACGGCACCATCCGAGGCGATGTCGATGCTTCGGACGTGCTGCATGCACTGTCGGGCATCTACTCGGCACCCGACACCCCGGAATGGCGCGACCGCTCGCGCCGCCTGGTCAAGCTGCTGATGGACGGGTTGCGGTTTGGCGCGGGGAAGGCACGGTGAGGGCGACCAGATTTCGGTCGTGCAACAACCTGACCTGTCCATGATTTGAGGGGCATCCGATGTATGTAGGCCGTTCCTACAAGGTGATCGATTTCGCGCTCTGGTCGCGACGCAGCGTCATCTACATGGCGGTGGTGAGCGGACTGGCTGTCGCAGCCTACCGGCTTCCCGGTATCGCCGGTTTCTCGGTACCATGGTCGGTGGTGCTGGTGCTCGGCACGACGGTGTCACTCGTTGCCGGCTTCAAGAATTCGCAGGTGTTCACCCGCAGCAGCGACGCGCTGCAGGCCTTCGCGCAAATTACGGCCAGCAGCCGGCTGTGGTCCAATTTCTGCAGGGACTTCATCGATGCGCCGACGGCCCGGCAACTCATCTACCGCCATATCGCCTGGATGACGGCACTGCGGTTCGCCCTGCGGCGGCCGATGCCCTGGGAATCCATGGCGCGGGCAGCCAATGTCGAATACCGGCGGCGCTACCACATCCATGAGGATGCGAGCTCGGTCGCCGGCGAATTGCGTCCGCTGCTGGCCGAACAGGCCGAGGATGTGCTGAAATCGGCTCAGCCGGCGATCACCCTGCTCGAACTACAATCGGTCCAGGTCAATGCGTTGTTCAAGGATGCAAAAATCCCTCCGCAGGTCTATGTCGAGCTGACCAAGCTGATCCGCGACTTCCACGACCAGCAGGCGCGCTGCGATCGCATCAAGAACAATCCCTATCCCAGGCAATACGCCATCGTCAGCTCGATGTTCGTGATGATCTTCTGCACCCTGCTGCCATTCGGGGTGGTTCCGGTGTTTGCCGAGATGGGCAAACTGGGCGGCGTGCTCGGTCCGATCGCGATCTGGCTGACCATCCCGTTCAGCACGCTGCTGGGCTGGGCCTACATGTCGCTCGACCAGGTCGGCGAGAGCAGCGCCAATCCCTTCGAGGGCAGCGCCAACGATGTTCCGATCTCGCAGATCTGCCGCGACATCGAGATCGAACTGCGCAGCGGGCTTGGCGAGGCTGACCTGCCCAAGCCGTTGCTGCCGGTGAACGACATTGCCACCTAGGCAGCCAGACACCGAGGGCTGCGCGACCGCTCGCGCCGGCGACATGCACAAAAATCTCGGCGTGTATGTCACACCAGCGGATCCTGTCTCGTCATGATGTCGGCACAACAGAAGGAAGCCAATCATGACTGCAAAACTTGATCTCTTCGCCGCTGCCCCTGCGCTGATGAAGGAATGGCAGCGCGCAGCCTTTGCCATTTCGGCCAGCCTCGAGCCGAGCCTGGCCGAGCTGGTGAAGATACGGGCATCCCAGATCAACGGCTGCGCCAACTGCCTCAACATGCACACGGTGTTCGCGCGCGAGGACGGCGAAACCGAGCAGCGCCTCTATTTGTTGGCGGCGTGGCGCGAGGCGCCCTGCTATACCGACCGTGAACGCGCCGCGCTTGGCTGGACCGAGGCGCTGACGCGGATCAGCGAAGGACATACGCACGAAAGCGCCTATGATGCCCTGAAGGCCGAGTTCACGCCGGAGGAACAGGTGAAGCTCACCTTGATGATCAATGTCATCAACGGGTACAACCGCCTTGCGGTCGGTTTCGGCGGTTGGGCCGATCCGGCGGCGATCAGGTCAGCCGCCAAGGCGGCGGCTGCCTGATGACGAACGCGGAGCCCGAGCATACAGCGCCGGATTTCGGCGTGCTCGGACCAAAGCTCAGGCGCGTCGCCTATCGTATGCTTGGCTCCGTGGCGGACGCCGAGGATATCGTGCACGAGGCCTTCATCCGCTGGATGAGGGCCGACCGCAGCGATGTGCGCGAGCCCGAGGCCTTTCTGTGCCGCACGGTCACGCGACTCTGTCTCGACCAGCTCAAATCCGCGCGCCGCCGGCGTGAGAGCTATGTCGGTCCCTGGCTTCCCGATCCGCTCGTGGAAGAGGACGACGAGGAAGACGTCACCTTGCCGCTGATGATGGTGCTGGAGCGTCTTTCTCCGCTCGAGCGGGCGGCCTTTCTGCTGCACGATGTGTTCGGGCTGGGATACCAGGAGGTCGCCGCCGCCATCCAGCGCGAACCCGCCGCCTGCCGCCAGCTCGCTGCCCGCGCGCGCACCCATGTCCGTGAGGCGCGCCCGCGTTTCAAGGTGGAGAAGCAACGCGGCCTGGCACTGGCCGAGGCCTTCTTCGCCGCCTCGCGCAACGGCGACATGAAGGCGCTCGGGGCGCTTTTGGCGGCCGATGTCAGCGCCCATGCCGACGGCGGCGGCAAGCGTCCGGCCGCCACGGATGTGGTCCTGGGCTTCGATGCCGTCATGCAGCAATACGAGCGTGTGGTTGCCTGGCTCCAGGAGAACCGCTCGACCCTTGTTCGCATCGGTTTCGTCAACGGATTGCCCGGCTTCGTCACGCTGGAAGCCGATGGCGAGCTGCAGACAACCGCGCTCGACATCGAGGACGGAAAGATCGCGGCCATCTATGTGATGCGCAATCCCGACAAGCTGAGGCACCTGCATTGAAACCTGTCGCCCGAAAAGCGAGCGGTTACCCCTTCGCTTCGACCAGAATCACCAGCGACTCCGGCACCACTCCGTCGTGGGCCATTGCGTCGGCAGCCGCCTTGCTCTGCATCAGCGCGGCCATCTTATCCATGTCCGGAACGTCCATCATCACGGCCACACGTTTCGGGTTCTGCGGATCGACGAAAGTGCGGATGTTGGTGATCCCAAGCGAGCCGAAGAGCTCCTTGCGCTTGGGTGAATTGAGCCAGTGCTTGCTGTCTTTCGTGATGTTGTGGTGACCGATAACGGTTGGCATGGCATCCTCCCTGGTTCTACGCAATTCCCACGGGAAAGCGCTATGCGCTTTTCCCGGGAAACCGTTTCACGCTTTTCCCGGAATTGCTGAGGTGACGCCGGCGGTCGATATCGCCCGCCTGATGCTGCGATCCACCTGTGAAAACCAGTGAGCGCCGTTTCTCTCGGACTGTCAATTAGCTGTTGCTGATGGATTTTGGGTGGTTTGTGGGGCTGCTGGCGCCTTGGGGGGAGCGCTCAAACGTCGAGGCAGACCTTGCCGAAATGCTTCTGGGATTCGTAGTGTGCGAAGGCGGTGGCGATGTCCTCAAGCGGGAAATGGCGGTCGACAACGGGCTTCAGGCGGTTGATCTCTATCGCCCGGATCATGTCCTGCTGGTCGGCCCGGCTGCCAATGGAAATGCCGCTGATGCGGATCTGGTTCGAAAACACCGCCGGGATCGAGACCTCAGCCGCAAAGCCGGTCAGCACGCCGATCAGGGCGATGTGACCGCCCGTCCGGCAGGCCGCTATCGACTGCGCCAGCGTGTCGGGGCCGCCGACCTCGATCACGTGATCGACGCCGCGTCCGTCGGTGAAGTTTCTGGCCTTTTGGCCCCAGTCCGGCACCGCCTTGTAGTTGATGACAGTGTCGGCGCCGAGGCGCCTGAGTCGCTCCAGCTTCTGCTCGTCGGATGACGTTGCTATGACCCGGGCGCCGGCGGCTTTGGCGAATTGCAGCGCAAACAGCGACACACTGCCGGTGCCGAGGACCAGCACCGTGTCGCCCGGCTTCACCTTGCCGCACACAACCAGGCCCCGCCAGGCGGTGACGCCCGTGCAGGTGAGCGTTGCCGCCTCGACATGCGTATAGCCCGCCGGTGCCCTGGTGAAGGCCCGCGCCGGCATGCATACATACTCGCTGGCGAAGCCGTCAAAACTTTCCCCCGGAATGTCGCGCCGGGTCGCGGGCATCATGTCGCCGTCGAGCCACCAGGGGTAGAAGACGCTGACGACGCTGTCTCCGGGCTTGAACGCATCGACAGCGTCGCCGACGGCAATCACCTCGCCTGCGCCATCGGACAGCGGAACGCGGCCGTCAGCGAACGGTGTCTTGCCCTGCACCGCGAAATCGTCACGCATGTTCAACGAGCAGGCCCGGATCCTGACCAGCACGTCACCCGGCCCTGGCTGGGGCGGGTCTTCCTCGACCAGGTCGAGATTGTCCAAGCCGCCCGGCGCTCTCAGCCTGACCAGTTTCATTGTCTTTCTCCGATGTGTGGGGTGTCGAAAATTGGGGCGGCGCGCTGGACCTATCGGACCTGCCGGCCGGAAATCACCCGCAGCCAGGGCGCCAGATGGAAGGCGCTCATCAGAAGATACATCGCCGCCATTCCGGTTAAAGACGGGCCGGTCAGTGGCGAGGAGCCCATGCACAGCATGGCTGCATCGCCACCCTGGAGACAGGAGAGCAGCGCCATCAGCGCGAAGGTAGGGGCCGCAGCAAGGCATAGCCAGTCGGCGATGGTGAGGGGGGCAGTGTCTTCGGAGGGCACGCTGCCCGTGCGAGAATGGATATCGCTCATGGTCTCTTCCTTGATGGTCATGGCGGGGCCGATAACAGGACTTGGGTTCCTCTCCCCCACTCCGTGAGGGAGAGGAAACTCAAGCTGGGTGAGCGTGCGCCACCCTTTCCCGACAGGCCCTCGCTACTCGCCCTTGTCGCGGAACGCCGCTTCTCCGGCCGCAGACACTTGTTCCCATGTCTTGTCGACCCCGGCGTCGTAATTGTCGTGCCAGTTCCACCAGGAGTAGAGCGGGGTCTGCGGATAGCCTTCGGGCGAATCTTCCCAGATCTCCTGGCGGCCGAGCGGCGTCGCGTCGAGATAGCTCCAGACGGTGCCCATCGCCTCGTCGCCGCGGCTGTTGATGAAATAGGTGCGGAAGATGCGGTCGCCATCGCGGATGAAGACGTTGTGGCCGTGCCATTCGTCGACGCCGAAGTCTTTGTCGAAACTGTCGGTGATGGTGTACCAGGGCATCTCCCAGCCCATCCGCTGCTTCACCCGCGCAATGTCGGCCTGCGGGGCGCGCGAGGCGTAGGCAAGCGTGGTGTTGCGGGCGTTGAGATGGGCGAGGTGGCCGACCTGATCGGCGCCGAGCGAACAGCCGCGGCAGGCATGCTCGGGCCAGCCGAACACGCCGGGCTCGAAGAAGGCGCGGTAGACGATCAGCTGGCGGCGGCCCTCGAACAGGTCGAGCAGGCTCGCCTTGTCATTCGGCCCCTCGAACACATAGGCCTTGTCGACTTCCATCCACGGCATGCGCCGGCGCTCGGCGGCCAATGCGTCCTTGGCGCGCAGCGTTGCCTTCTCCTTCACCAGCATCTGTTCGCGGGCAGCTTCCCAGTCCTGTCTTGAAACGATCGGCGGGGTCTTCATTGCGATGTGCTTGGTCATTGGTCGTCTCCTTGTCAGTTTGCCGCCGCACTGTTGCGACGTGTTGCTGCTTGCTGATCGTGAGCTAGGGTAGGGCGGTCTGGCGCAGCGGTGGGAGTTACAAGTGTGAGGGGATTTGAATCGCCAGGCCCGCCGCAGCAGGGGTGGCGGATTCGCGCGGAGTGCCTGGTCGTGTCGATTGTCGCGTCGAGGGGCAGATCGGCTGAACTGGGCATCTTCTTCTCCGTTGGCGTGCCGTTGGTTGCCGGCACGGCTTGCTGGTTGACTGTGCTGGCTTAAGTTAGGGCGGTGACGCTCGGGGGTGGGAGTTACAAGTGTGACGGGATTTGAATGGACTCGCTGATCACCGCGGCAGCACTGGCGCTGGCCGGGGGCGATCCGCTCGGCGCGCTGGATCGCGTCGCCTTGCGCGAAGACCCGCCGGCGCTGGCGCTGCGCGGCATTGCGATGGCGCAGCTCGGCGATCTCGATCGCGCCAAGGCGCTGCTGCGGAGGGCCGCGCGTGGCTTCGGCCCGAAAGAAGCGGTGGCGCGCGCCAGATGCGTCGTCGCCGAGGCCGAGATCGCGCTGGTCTCGCGCGACCTCGGCTGGCCGGCCAAGGCGCTCGATGCGGCGCGCGCAACTCTGGAAAAGCACGGCGACCGGCTGAACGCCGGGCATGCCGGCCACCTCAAGGTGCGGCGCCTGCTTTTGATCGGCCGTCTCGACGAGGCTGAAGACGTGCTGGCCGGGCTCGACCCGGCGCCGCTTCCGCCGGCCTCGCGCGCCGCGCACGAACTCGCGGTCGCCGGCATCGCGATACGGCGCCTGAAGACGAAGCCGGCGCGCAGGGCGTTGGAGTGGGCACGCCACGCCGCTCGCCGGGCCGGCATTGCGGGCCTGATCGCGGAGGTCGACAGCGCATTCTTGGCGCTGGACACGCCGGCCGCGCGGCTGATCGCGGGTGGCGAGCAGCGCCCCTTGCTGCTCGAGGACGTCGAGGCGTTGCAGGCGTCGCCGGCGCTGCTGGTCGATAGTTTCCGCTATGTCGTGCGCAGGCAGGAAGTCACGGTCTCGCTGGCAACGCGGCCGGTGCTGTTTGCGCTGGCACGCGCGCTCGCCGAAGCATGGCCAGGCGATGTGTCGAGGGCGAGGCTAATCGCCGAAGCCTTCGGCGGCAGGCACGCCGATGAATCGCACCGGGCGCGGCTGCGGGTCGAGATCGGCCGGCTGCGCGCCGAACTGCGGGGGCTGGCCGACATTGGCGCGACCAGCCAGGGTTTCGCGCTGGCACCGCGCCAGGCGCGCGAGGTGCTGGTGCTGGCGCGGCCTATCGAGGAGCGGCACGCGGCGGTGCTGGCCTTCCTTGCCGATGGTGAATCCTGGGCGTCCTCTGCGCTGGCGCTGGCGCTTGGCATCGGCCAGCGCAGCGTGCAGCGTGCGCTGGAGCAGCTTGGCGAGGCCGGCAAGGTGCAGTTTTTCGGGCACGGACGGGCGCGCCGCTGGATGACGCCGCCGGTGGCGGGATTCACGACCACCTTGTTACTCCCGGCGCCGTTGCCGAGTGGTTAGTAAGGGACATCAGACCATCTCAGTGAGGATCAAGACATGAAACAGTCAGCGGCCGAAATCCTGCGCGAATACGGACCCTTTCCGGAAGTGGAGAGGGTGCATGGGGTGAGCTTTGACGGCAACAACGTCTGGTTTGCCTCGGGCGAGAAGCTGAACGCCTTCGATCCGGAAAACGGGCAGGCGCTGCGCTCGATCGATGTCGCGGCACATGCCGGCACCGCCTATGACGGCCAGCATTTCTTCCAGCTTGCCAACGAGCTCATCCAGAAGATCGACCCTGATACCGGCCAGGTGCTGGCGGCCATTCCGGCGCCCGGCGGCGGCGGTGATTCCGGGCTGACCTGGGCTGAAGGGACGCTGTGGGTGGGGCAATATCGCGAGCGCAAGATCCACCAGATCGATCCGGAGACCGGGGCAATCCTGCGCACCATCGAATCCAACCGTTTCGTCACCGGGGTGACATGGGTTGACGGCGAACTGTGGCACGCCACCTGGGAAGGCGACTACAGCGACCTGCGCCGCGTCGACCCGCAATCAGGCAAGGTACTGGAGAAGCTCGACATGCCGGCCGGCATGGGCGTGTCGGGACTTGAATCCGATGGCGGCGACCGCCTCTACTGCGGCAGCACATCCGCCGGGGTGGTGCGGGCGGTGCGCCGGCCGCGGTGAGGCTGACACCGAGGTCACACTTGCAGGCGAACTTCGACAATTTGTCGCTGTCGGCTGGCCGCGCCCCCTGTCGAACCTAGATAGGCTGTGCACCGGGCGGACCGCCTGGACCAGCTTTGCAAAGGACCCCGCCATGCCTGAACAGCCCACCATGCCTGCACAGATTGCGTTGAACGACGGCTCCGCCGTTCCCCAGCTCGGCCTTGGCGTGTGGCAGGTCGACCAGGATATCACCGCTGAAGTGGTGGGTTGGGGCATTGAGGCCGGCTATCGCCTGATCGACACCGCCGAGGGTTACCAGAACGAGGAGGGGGTCGGAGAGGCGATACGCAGCGCCGGCGTGCCGCGCCGCGAGCTGTTCATCACGTCCAAGCTGCGAAACGCCACGCACCAGCGCGATGCGGCGTTGCGCGCGTTCGACGAGACGATGGGCAAGCTCGGCATCGAGCAGCTCGACCTGTTCCTGATCCACTGGCCGGTGCCCAGCCTGGACAAATATGGCGAGGCCTGGAAGACGCTGGTCGAGCTCAGGCAAGGCGGCCGCATCAAGTCGATCGGTGTTTCGAATTTCAACCAGGACCATCTGGAGCGGATTATCACAGAGACCGGCGTGACGCCCGTCGTCAACCAGATCGAGTTGCATCCTCGTTTCCAGCAACGCGACCTTAGGGACTTTCATGCCAGCCACGGCATCCGCATCGAAAGCTGGAGCCCGCTGGGCAGCGGCCGGCTGCTGAACGATCCGACCTTGGCAAGCATTGCAAAAAAGCATGGCAAGTCTGTCGCCCAGACGATCATCCGCTGGCATCTCCAGGAGGGGCTGATCGTCATTCCAAAATCGATCCGCAGGGATCGCATCGTCGCCAATTTCGATGTCTTCGATTTCGAGCTCGATGCCCAGGATCTGCAGACGATCCGGGGCATGGATTCGCCCGACGGGCGCACCGGGCCGAACCCCGCCACGGCCGCGTTTTTGTTCTGAGGGGCCCGGCGGCCGAACTGCCAATCTCCCCCCTCGTGGGGGAGATGTCCGGCAGGACAGAGGGGGGCGCTGCCCCGCCAACGTGTCAGGACGTGTCGGTCAAACCTGCGCTGATAACAATATGTTGGCAGACATTGTCGATGTCTCGAATGACATCGTCATTCCAGAACCGCAGCACGGTCCAGCCATCCTGCGCCAGACGTGACGTCCTTGCTTCGTCACTTGTGAGAGCGTCGGTTTCCGCATGCTGGGTGCCGTCAAGCTCGACGATCATCGTCTTCTCTGGACAAGCGAAGTCGGCGATGTAGCCAGCGATTGGAAATTGTCGCCGAACGCCAAGGCCCATCAGTCTGTGCGCACGAAGCTCGTTCCAGAGCTTCAACTCGGCGCCGGTCATGACTTTACGCATCGACCTCGCGTTTGCGCGGTGTTTCGGGGGCAATGGTGTGTGAGGCATGGTCAGTGTTCGGTGGTTATCGATGTTGGCGCTCTACGGCGCCCCCCTCTGTCCTGCCGGACATCTCCCCCACTTGAGGGGAGATCGGCAGTTCGACCGCTTTCGCCAAACTCTTGCACCCGCTCAAATCCCCGAGCCGTCGAGTTGCTGGGCGTCTTCACCTTCCCAAGGTGCTGGCATCGAGGCACGGCTGAGGTTGGCCGTCGGCAACGGCATCCAGCACTTCAGTTCCGGTTCGGCGTATTCGACGACGCGCCCTGGCGAGGAGTCCGACGCGCGCCAGCCTTCCGAGGCGAACTGGTCGGCGCGTGACCAATAGGCGAGGTCGACTTCCGCCGGCCCCTGTTCGGACGGGCGCACCGTGACCAGGATGCGGCTGCCATCCCTCGGCGCCGTCGACATGTGGCGCCACCGTTCGGGCTCGTCCATCGCAATTCCTCCTCGCACCTGTTCGTTGGGTGGAGTGTCGCCTTGCGGTCCGAAGGGGTCAACCCAAAGTTTGCGCCGCTAAGCGGCTCTGTACGATGCCAGAACTTGGCGGGATCAGGCGCAGTTGGCGACCGACATATACTTGGAGAGGGAACTTGAAACGTCGGTCGCCAAGCGGGCGGGGTTGGGACGCATCACGTTGGGGACGCGGTGCAAGGTCAGGCTAACCGGATGCGGGGCGCCTGCAATCGGAACGCTGGCCCATGGTGAACGACTGGTTACTATCCACAGGGTTCACCCGACAGACCGCGTCAGGACAGCTGTGCGCAACGCTGAACTGCCGGCCATGCGCGCTCGACGGGCTGTGACCCAGTTGATAAGCCCATCTGCGAAAGGAGCGCCTGAGTCGAGATGACCGTTGCGATCGAGATGGGACACACGACCGCAGGCGCCCCGGCGAACCTGGATCTCGAGGAACTGCTGGCGACCCGGCTTTTGGTGCAGGGCAATTCGGGCTCCGGCAAGTCGCATCTGCTGAGGCGCCTCCTGGAGCAGAGCGTGCCCTGGGTGCAGCAGACCATCATCGACCCCGAAGGCGACTTCGTGTCGCTGGGCGATCGTTACGGCCATCTGGTGATTGATGCCGAGCAGCATACCGAGCGCGGCCTGCAAGCGGCCGGCGAGCGGGCGCGCATCCATCGCGTCTCCACCGTGCTCAATCTCGAAGGGCTCGACGCCGAGAACCAGATGCGGCGCGCTGCCGCCTTCCTCGGCGGGCTGTTCGAGGTCGCCCGCGACCACTGGTACCCGATGCTGGTGGTGGTGGACGAGGCGCAGCTGTTCGCGCCGGCGGTCGCCGGCGAGGTTTCCGACGAGGCACGAAAGCTCTCGCTCGGCGCCATGACCAATTTGATGTGCCGTGGCCGCAAGCGCGGGCTGGCCGGCATCATCGCCACCCAGCGGCTGGCCAAGCTCGCCAAGAACGTCGCCGCCGAGGCGTCCAATTTTCTCATGGGCCGCACCTTCCTCGATATCGACATGGCGCGCGCCGCCGACCTTTTGGGCATGGAACGGCGCCAGGCGGAGGCTTTTCGCGACCTGGAGCGCGGGCAGTTCATGGCGCTCGGCCCGGCGTTGTCGCGCCGTCCGCTGGGCCTGCGCATCGGCCCGACCGATACAAGCCCGCGCAACGGCACACCGCGGCTGATGGCGATGCCGGAAGCGGCATTGGAGGATGCACGCGCCATCATCCTGGCGGCGCTGCCCCCCGAGACGGTGCGCGCGCCGCGCCGCACGACGTCGCCGGACCTGCTCGACCAGTTGATGGCGGCCAAGTCAGCGGCCTTGGAAATCCGCCCCGAACCGGCGGAGCCGCAAGTCAGCGCCGAGGATCTGGCGGAGCGTCGTGAGCGCGTCGACCGCGTGCTGCGCGCCATCCTGGCGCAACCCGACGCGGGTTTCCGTGTGATCGGCGTGCTCTATCAGGAATTCGTGGTCCGCTGCCGCATCGAAGGCCTCGCCTCGGTCGTGCCCGACCTGCCGGAGTTCCGCCGCATGCTGACGCGCGCCCGCGCCGGCCTCGGCTCCGAGACGACGCAGGATGACGCATGGCGGGACGTTTCCGTCCGCGCGTCGCTGCTGCCCGACGACATGCAGGGCGTGTTCATGATGATCGCGCGTGCGGCAAAGGAGGGCTGGCCGTGCCCGAGCGACGCCGCGATCGCGCGTGCCTACGGCTCCCACTCGCTGCGCCGCGCCCGGCGTCTCTTGACCTATATCGAGGAGCAAGGCCTCATCGTCTGCCAACTGGACGGAACAGGCCGGCGCACCGTGACGCTGGTCGAACTGGCCTGGGCGACGGCACCGGGCGATCCAAATGCTGCGGAGGTGGAGCAGGGGAGCCTGGCGCTGTGAGGCGGGGCGGATAGGGCGCTGTGGGGTTAGAAGCCGCCTTGCATGCGCTCACCTCGGCACGCGCGGGGAGCCAGCAACGACGTCGATCCCACACCCGGCCGTCAGATCGGTCGCGGTGACACCGGTCAGGGTAGGTGTATCTCGCCACCGAAATCGATGGCCGTGCCTGTTTTGCGGCGAACGCCGACCTTGCGGCCCATTTTCATTGCAAGTGATCAAAGCGTCGCCAACTGCGAATTCGCTATGGTCTTTCCTTAGGATTGGCGCAGCTTCAGCTGCTCCTCCAGCGCAACGACAACACTTGTGGCAAATCCGTCGTGTACATAGCGGTAGATGTGCAAACGGTTGCCGTTGCCGAATTCGCGGCGGATCGGCTTGCCGTCCCGGAAATGCGCGCCCATATCCGCTTCGACCAGTACCAATGGAGACGTGGGTTCGACGGCTTCATCGCGCGGCCCGCAGGACCGACTCCAGGACGGGCACGGTCGACGCCAGCATGGCGCGCAGCCGCTCGATTGCGCTCCAATCGGGTTCGCCGCTCCACTCGTCCATGAAGATCTTTTTGAACTCGACCGCGATGGCACACCCGGTTTGCGGGAAATTGGCATGGATGAAGCGGGTCTGTTCGCCCTTGCCCTGGAAGGACACGTTCTCGCGCACATCGATCGGTTCGCCGTTGAAACGCTGGCCGCGAAGCGCCTCGATGAAAGCGTCGACAACCGGTGCCCAGCGCTCGCGGTCCATCGAGAATGTGCCGATATTGATATCGGGCGCGCCATCTTGAGACCCGGGCACGCCTTGGGGCCCTTCGCGCCGGTGGTTGTAGCTGTGGACATCGACAAGGACGAACCTGCCGTAGCGTTTTTCGACATCGACGAGGACACGCTTGAGCGCGGCATAGAACGCGTCGTGAAACGCGAGGGATTCGTTCATGATCTCCTCGGCCGGTGGCTCTTGCCACACATTCAAGCCCCAGGACTGGTCCGGCGACAGATAGATCGCAGCCTCGCGCGCCCGGTTCAGATCGACTTGAAAGCGCGATCGATGAACAATGACCTGGGTCGGGAAATCGGTGATGAACTGTTCGGTGAAGGGGTCCTCTTCACGCAGCCGGTCGGCGTTGGAGATGGACAGGAGCGATTGGCAAACGGACCCGACATCGCAGCCGCTGTGGATCGCGGTGCCAATGACGGGCGATTCACCGCGCTTGATCGTCCAGCCTGCCGCTGACCCGTTGGAAGTGGTGTTGAAAATGGGCTTGTTCACGATCCACTGAAATGCACGGAGGGCGGAGGGTTCCGGTTCGCCACGCTAGCCTAACGTTTTAAACTCTTGAGGAAACCAGGAATTTGCTCCAAGCTGGGCTTTCTCAATGATTTCCGGTTCGCACGGCGTACGCCAATTCAGGTTGGGCGCCTGGCTCAATGCCGCGATACGGAACCGGATGGTCATTATGAGGAGACTGTTTATAACGGTCGCTGAAATCGCTATGATCAAGGGGAGACGATGCGCTACATACGTCCGCTTTCAATGGAAGATGCCGTTGGCCAGTTGGCCGGCTCGTCCGGTACGGCCGCAATTCTCGCGGGAGGCAGCGACCTTCTGGTGAGGATGAAAGGCGGCTTCATCGAACCCGACCTGATCGTCGACATCAAGGCGATCGACGGCTTGAGCGAGATCACGGAAACCGGAGACGGCTTCAGCATCGGCGCCGCGGTCCCCTGCGCCGTCCTGGGAGAGAGCGCTGCGCTGAAGAAGGCGTGGCCTGGCGTCGTCGAGGCGGCCAAGCTGATCGGCTCGAAACAGGTGCAGGGACGCTGCACCATAACGGGCAATCTCTGCAACGCTTCGCCTGCCGCCGACAGCGTGCCGGCGCTGGTTGCCGCCGGCGCCAGGGCATCGATTGTCGGACCGGCGGGCAGGCGCACGATTCCCGTGCAGGGCGTGCCGACCGGGCCGGGCAAGACGTCGCTGGCCAAAGGCGAGATCATCGAGGCGATCCTGCTCGACAAGCGCGCGCCGCGCTCGGGCGATGCGTATCTCCGGTTCATTCCACGCACGGAGATGGATATCGCGGTGGTCAGCGCCGGCGTGAACCTGACGCTCGATGAGCACGGTGTGGTCAAATCGGCCCGCGTGGCGCTGGGCGCCGTAGCGGCGACGGTGCTTCTGGTCGAGGAGGCCGCGCAGGTGCTCATCGGCTCCAGGCTGGACGAAGCGACGCTGGAGCGGCTCGCCAAGGTCTGCGCGGGGGCCTGTCGTCCCATCGACGACAAGCGCGGCACCGTCGAATTCAGAAGGAAAGTTGCGGGCGTGCTGGCCAAGCGGGCCGCCACGACCGCCTATGCACGCGCAGGAGGAAAATGATGGCTGGTGTAGCAGTTTCAACCACAATCAATGGCGACAGCGTCGAGTTCCTGTGCCAGCCGGACGAGACGCTGCTCGATGTCCTGCGCGATCGGCTGGGACTGACGGGCGCCAAGGAAGGTTGCGGTACCGGCGACTGCGGCGCCTGCAGCGTCATCCTCGACGACCGGCTGGTGTGCTCGTGCCTGGTGCTCGGCGCGGAGACCGAAGGGCGGCGCGTCGAGACCATCGAGGGCATGGCGCATGGCGACACACTGCATCCGCTGCAGCAGAAGTTCCTCGAGCACGCGGCGCTGCAATGCGGCATCTGTACGCCGGGCTTCCTGATCGCGGCCAAGGACCTTTTGGCCAAGAACCCCGATCCGACCGAGGAAGAAATCCGCTTCGGCCTCGCCGGGAACCTCTGCCGCTGCACCGGCTATGACAAGATCGTGCGCGCCGTCCAGGACGCGGCCATCGTGATGAAGGGAGCATGAGATGAATTTCGATCCACGTTTTTCCGGACGCAAATTCACCTCCGTCGGCACACGCCCGATCCGTCCCGACGGCGTCGACAAGGTGACGGGCCGCGCGCGCTACGGCGCGGACTTCAACATGGCCGGCCAGCTGGTCGGGCGCATTTTGCGCAGCCCGCACGCCCACGCCAGGATCATCAAGATCGACACGTCGAAAGCGGAGAAGCTCGCCGGCGTGAAGGCGGTGATCACCGCGGCCGACCTGCCGGACCTCACCAATGGCGACGCCGCCATGTACGACGTCCTCGACAACTGCATGGCGCGCACGAAGGCGCTCTATGACGGCCACGCGGTGGCCGCGGTGGCGGCGATCGACGCCCGCACCGCCAGGCAGGCGCTGAAGCTGATCGAGGTCGAGTACGAGCTTTTGCCGCATGTCACCGATGTCGACGAGGCGGCGAAGCACAAGGCGCCCTTGATCAACGATGCCATCTTCACCGAGGGTCTTGAGGAAAAGCCGGTAAAACCCTCCAACGTCACCAAGCGCAGCCAGTTTGGCCATGGCGATGTCCATCAGGGTTTCGGGCAAGCCGACTTCATCGTCGAGCGCTCCTTCAAGACCGAGCAGACGCACCAGGGCTATATCGAGCCGCATGCCTGCGTGGCGAATTTCAGCTCCGACGGCACCGCTGATCTCTGGGTCTGCACGCAGGGCCATTTCGTCTACCGCCAGCACTGCGCCCAGCTGCTTGGCATGGAAGCCTCGAAACTGCGCGTCACCTCGTCGGAGATCGGCGGCGGTTTTGGCGGCAAGACCCATGTCTGGGCCGAGCCGGTGGCGCTGGCGCTGTCGCGCAAGGCTGGACGGCCGGTGAAGCTGGTGATGACCCGCGACGAGGTGTTCCGCGCCTCGGGCCCGACCAGCGCCACCTCGATCGACGTGAAGATCGGCGCCCGCAAGGACGGCACGATCACCGCCGCCGAAGCGACGCTGCGCTACAGCTGCGGCCCGTATGCCGGCTCCTGGGCCGAGATCGGCGCGATGACGGCGTTTGCCTGCTACAAGCTTGATAACGTCAAGACGGTCGGCTACGAAGTGCTGGTTAACCGGCCGAAGACGGCGGCCTACCGCGCGCCTTCGGCGCCGATGGCCGCCTTCGCGGTGGAAAGCGCGGTCGACGAATTGGCCAAGATGATCGGCATGGACCCGGTCGATTTCCGGATCAAAAACGCCGCGCAGGAAGGCACTAGGTCGTCCTACGGCCCGGTCTACGGCCCGATCGGCATCGGCCCGACGCTTGAGGCGGTGAAGAGCCATCCGCATATGAAGGCGCCGCTGGGCGAGAACCAGGGTCGCGGGATGGCTTGCGGCTTCTGGTTCAACTTCGGCGGCCAGACCTGCACCGACCTCAACATCGGCATGGACGGCTCGGTCTCGCTTGCCGTCGGAACCGTCGACGTCGGCGGCTCACGCGCGTCGCTGTCGCTGGTGGCGGCGGAGGAACTCGGCATCGCCTATGAGCACGTCAAGGCTGTTGTCGCCGATACCTCCAGCCTCGGCTACAACGACATGACGGACGGCAGCCGCGGAACCTTCTCGTCCTCGATGGCAACGATCTCGGCCGCCCGCAATGCGATCAAGATCCTACGCGAGCGCGCCGCGCAGATGTGGGACATCGCCGTCGACGACGTGGTCTGGGAAATGGGCCACGCGGTTGCCAAGGGCGAGAAGCACGGCAATCTCGGCAAGCTGTCGCTGAAGGAGATCGCGGTCGAGTCGGGCAAGACCGGCGGACCGATCGCCGGCCACAGCGAACTCGTCGCCGATGGCGCCGGCGTCTCCTTCGCCACCCATATCTGCGATATCGAGGTCGATCCCGAGACTGGCGCCACCAGGGTCATCCGCTACACGGTGGTGCAGGATGCAGGCAAGGCGGTGCACCCGACCTATGTCGAGGGACAGTACCAGGGCGGCGCCGCGCAAGGCATCGGCTGGGCCCTCAACGAGGAGTATATCTACGGCAAGGACGGGCGGCTGCAGAATCCGGGCTTCCTCGACTACCGCATCCCGGTCTGCTCGGACCTGCCGATGATCGACACCCAGATCCTCGAAATCCCCAACCCCAACCATCCCTACGGGGTGCGCGGTGTCGGCGAGACGTCGATCGTGCCGCCGCTGGCGGCGATCGCCAATGCGGTGTCGAACGCCGCGGGCGTGCGGATGACGCATATCCCGATGTCGCCACCGCGCATCCTGGCGGCGATCGAGGCGGAGCGGGAATGGTCGAAGTAACGCTCTGGGGCTCGCTTGGCGCGCTCGCCGGAGGCAACAGCAAGGTCGAGATCGAGGCCAAGGACATAAGGGAGCTGTTCAGGAAGCTGGCTGAACAGTATCCCGGCCTCGAGCCCTGGATCGACAAAGGCATCGCCGTCGCCATCGACGGGACGATCTATCGGGATACGTGGTCGAAGGAACTGCCGCAGGGGGCGGAGATTTTTTTGTTGCCGAGGCTGGCTGGGGGATAGGCGAGCTATTGACGACGATGTGCTCGATGCGACGGGCCGAGCCGGGTTTCGGCAGACGTGCCGCGAGGCGGTTGGCCCCGCGGCGATGCCGAGGTCGCTCGTCGGTTTCGGGGGGTCGGCAAAGACCGGTCAGCCAGCCGCCGCGATGCCGGCGTGATGGCTGCCCAATTGCCAGAGGGGCAAAGGAAACCGCCCGTGCTGGACTTCGAGCAGGCGAAAGCCCGCCCCTCCGATCAGGCGCAGCGGATCGCGGTTGAGGTGGCAGCCGCCGGCAATTGATCCCCACAGCCCGTTCAGCCGCTCTTGCCACCGGCGGCAACGCGGTCCCTCGGCCTGGCCGTGCTCGATGAAGATCAGCCGGCCCGTCGGTTTCAGAATGCGCCGGATTTCGCTCAGCGCGGCTTGAGGGTCGGGAATGGTGCAGAAGGCATAGGTGACGACCACCGTGTCGGCGAAGCCATCCGCCAAAGGCAGGCTCTCGCCGCTGGCCCGGATGCATTCGACGGCGAAGGGCGAGGCGCGGCTCTTCGGTGCGGCAAGGCCTAGCATGGTGCCGTCGGGATCGACGCCGACCAGCCGCTCTACCCTGGCGGCTTCGTAATAGGGCAGGTTGAGGCCCGAGCCGAAGCCGACTTCGACGACGACACCTTGCGCCCGCGGGATGACGCGCCCGCGCATCCGCGCGAAGGCGCCGGCCGAGCAGCCGGCATGGACGAAATAGGGGGCGACGCAGCGCGCATACCAGGAGAGGCAGGTCTGGCACATGGCTCAGCCTCCATGCCCGGTGGCAGGGGCGCCGAGGGTAAGTGGTTCTGATGTGTGATGGCTTGATGTATTGACCGGTGACATTTCTCGCTCCAAGGGAGTTGATCGGGCCGGATCGGCTCGAAACCGGGGATAGACGGCCGGCGTCCCCTCAACGTCCTCTCGAAACCCTTGCCCGGCCGCGTGCGGATCGATGGAGCTGATACAACTCAGACTTCTGGGTTTTCCGGAGTTCCGGCTGAACGGGCGGCCGATAGAGCTTGCCCTGCGCAAGGCGGCGGCGCTCGTTATCTACCTCGCCGAAGCCGGCGGACCCGTGGCGCGCGAGGTCGCCGCCACGCTGCTGTGGCCCGAAGCCGACGCGGAGGCCGCACGCGCGCGGCTGCGGCGCACGCTGTACAAGATCCGCATCGCGTTCGGCGAGGAGGTCATATCAGCCAGTGCGGCATCCCTCATGGTGCGCGCGCCGCTGTCCGTCGAGGCCGATGCAAGCGCCTTCGAGCATGCCTGCGACGCCGGTCTTCTCGACGATGCCGCCGGTCTCTACACCAGCGACTATCTCGCCGGCTTCTCGCTGCCGGACTGTCCCGAATTCGAGGAATGGGTGTTCTTCCGCCGCGAGGCCTTGCGCAGCCGGCTGGTGCAGGCGCTGGAGCGGCTGGTGGAAGCCAAGATCGCCGGGGGCGAACCGCGCGACGCTGTAATGCATGCCACGCGCCTTGCCGCCCTCGACCTCTTGAGCGAAAGCGCACATCGCCATTTGATCCGCGCCCATCTGGCGGCGGGCGACCGGGCGGCGGCCGAGCGCCAGGGCGAAACCTGCACGCGGCTGCTGCGCGACGAACTCGGCGTGGCGCCGGACCCCGCTACGCTCGCTCTGCTGCGCGCGAGCGATGCCGAGGTGCCGAGAACCCGCTATGTCGAGGTGGACGGCATCCATATCGCCTACCAGACTGTCGGCAGCGGCCCGGCCGATATCGTGCTGGTGCCTGGCTTCATCTCGCATGTCGAGCGCATCTGGGAAGACAGGAGCTGCCGCGCCTGGCTCAATGCCGTGTCGCGGCTTGGCCGGCTGATCCTGTTCGACCGGCGCGGCATGGGCCTGTCCGACCGCGTCGGCGCCCGCCCGACCGTCGAGGCGACCGCGCGCGACATACTGGCGGTGATGGATGCGGCCGGCAGCCGCCGGGCCGTGCTGGTCGGCGCCTCCGAGGGCGGGCCGGGCTGCATCCGCTTCGCCGTCGACCACCCCGACCGCCTGACCGGCCTCGTTCTGTGGGGCTCGCTCGCCAAGGGCAGCCATGCGCCCGACTATCCCTTCGCGCTCACGGCGGCGCAATACGATCTGTGGCAGCGGCGCTTGCTCGCCGGCTGGGGCGGCCCAGCCGAAATCGAAACCTTCGCGCCGAGCGTCGCCTCCGACCGCCAGGCGCGCGCCTGGTGGGCCGGCCTGCTCCGGGCCGCCTCCAGCCCCGGCGCCGTCGCCGGCCTGCTGCAGGCGCTGCGCGATGCCGATGTGCGGCCGCTGCTGTCAAAAGTCTCGGCCAAGACCCTGGTCCTGCACCGCACCGGCGACCGCGCCGTGCGGGTCGAGGCCGGGCGGTATCTGACGGCGAGGATACCGGGGGCGCAGTTTGTCGAGGTGGAGGGGGAGGATCACTGGTTCTGGGTGGGGGAGCAGGGGGTGCTGCTGGAGGGGATTGGGGGGATGGTGCGGGGTAGGTGAGGGGCCGATGAGGGTGATGTAGAGAGTGCACTGTCACCGTAATTCGTAATTCATGCGTTTTCTGGACGGACTCTCACTTCCATCCGTCTGAAGCGTCATCAGGAGAGTTTAGCTTGCGCATTCGCGTAACAAGGTTGTGATTTTCGCATCAAGAGTGCGGGCGACAGCAAGAGCCTCCAAACTGCCATAGGAGAGAAGATAACTCTCCATTTTGTCATAGGAGACATGCACGCCATCGGGACGTTGATCGAGAAGGACTGTGACTGGGGCGTAAGATCCAGCGTCGGGAACGTGCTTGACCATTTCTTTCATAATGAGTGGATTGCCCACCAGAAACCGCATGCTCTTGAGAGTCTCGGTTCCAGTTTCGCGGCGCAGAATGGCGCCCAAGTCGAATTCCGCGAAGAGCATGAGACCTGTGCGGCCGAGGCCGCTTTGCACAACGCGTTCCAAATCCGAGAAGGAATTTGCAGCCCTCGTCGCCTTGAAAAACTCGACCATGTCAGGTTGGCCAACCGCTGACTTGAGTGCGGCCACAACGGCGTCGAATGGTTTGGAAGACGTCAGGCTGAGACGCTCAACCTCGACCTTGGCGATTGTCATTTCTCTCTCCGCAACAGCTCTCATGAATAAAGGCGCGCTCGATGGCGCCGGGATTAGGCAACGCCGGTTAAGCTTCCAGGAAGGTCCGGACGTGGCTTACGAACAATTCGTGGTGCTGAAACAGCGAGCCGTGACCGGAATCGGGATAGAGGACCAGCTGGGCGTTGCTTAGAGCCTTGAACATTGCGTAGGCGTTGTCCGCCGGCAGCATGGTGTCGTGGCTGCCGCTGACCACGAGGGTGGGCTGGCGGATGGCGCGCAGAATGGCGTGCTCGGGATCAGGTGTGGCGCACCAGGTAATAAGCGCCTTGGCCTGCGGATCGGTCACCGTGCTGCCGTTATCGGTATCCCGATCTTCCTTACGCACCTTAGCCCGCTTCAGAAACGCTCGGCCGGCCGACTGGCTGGCCGAGGACTTCGTGAAGAACAGCGGCAGGCGGGGGTCCGGCACCTCGTTTTGGGAAAACGCGTCCTGCAGAACCGCCAAGAGGTGTTCCTCTCCGCCTTTCGGAGCGGTGCCAACGAGGATGAGCTTGCGGACCAGCGTTCCGTGCTCGGCGGCGATCTGCTGCGCGACGCAGCCGCCGAGGGAAAAGCCCAGAATGTCGACTTCGGAGAGGCCGAGCAGTTCGATAAAAGCGACCGCGTCTCGCGCCATCGCCTCGATGCTGTCCGGCGTTTGGCCTGTCGAGCGGCCGACCCCAGCGTTATCGAAAACGATCACCGGTCGATCGGCGGCCAGGATATTCACGACGGCGGGGTCCCACGCGTCGATGTTGCCAGAGAAATGCTGCAGGAGAACCAGCGCCGTTCCGGTCGATGGGCCGAGGCGGCGATAGGCGAAGCGGATTCCGCTGCCTTCGATGTAACGGGTGGGCGCCGTTTCTAGCGTGGCGTCGTCCTGGCTCGCCGTGTCGAACTCAGTCATGTCATCCTCCGGATGCTTGGTATTAAATAATTGAGTGAGAGAAGCTGTTGCGGTTTTGGCGAGGCCTGAGCCGCTCGCGGTCCAAGGCATTCCGTAGTTCGCCGAGCACGCGTGGTGCTCCCGGCACGAAAGTGCCGGGAGCGGTATCGTCACTTCACGAGTGCGGCCTTTTCAATCACCGCGGCGACTTCCTTCGCGTGGACGACGAGGGAGGCATGGCTGCCGGCGACCTCCGTCGTCTGGGCCTTCATCCTGTTGGCGAACATCTTCTGGACCTCGGGTGCGATGACCTTGTCCTTCGTGCTGATCACATAGAACGTCGGCTTGTCGTGCCAAGCTGCCTTGTTAACGGGAGCCTCGAACGCCGTATGGTTCAACGGGAGCTGATGGCTTGCCAAGGATTCGGCGATCTCCGGAGGAAGGTCAGCCGCGACTGCCGAAGGAAACACTTTGGGATCGATGTAGAGGTCGCCCTTTTCGTCGGGATGAATCGCCGCGCCGCCTTCGGTTGCCGGACCGCTCTTTGCCAGGGTGGCCAGGGATTGTCCTACGTCGGGCGCGAATGCGGAGACATAGACGAGCGCCGAGACCTTCGGATCGTCACCTGCTTGCGTGATGACAACGCCGCCCCAGGAGTGGCCAACGAGAACGGTCTTGCCATTCTGTTTCGCGAGCGCCTGTTTGGTGGCATCAACGTCCGCTTCGAGGGAGGTGAGCGGGTTTTCAACGAGCGTTACGTTGTAGCCCTTCTTCGTGAGGATATCGGCAACAGGCTTCCAACTCGTCTGGTCGACGAAAGCGCCATGGACGAGCACGATGTTGTGAGCCGCCCCCTTTGGCAGTTGAGCTGATTGGGCGGGGGCGGCAATTGTTGCTCCGGCCATGAGGACGGCGGCGACTGAGAGTAGAAGATATCGCATTGATTGCTCCTGTTGAGATGACGGACGACGCGAGTCCGGGGATAGGGCAGGCGTGTCGGCAAAAGTCGCGGTTCTCCCATCTGCCGTTTGCGCAATGGTTTGCCGCCCGATCTGTTGGCTCGACTTGAGATCAGGTAGTACATGGGGCATTCGGACGTTAGGCATCAATCGTCCGAATATTGTGTCTGACCGTCCGTCGTTTTAACATTGGGGAATGGACATCCTCGCTGAAGTGCTCGATCGCGTTCGCCTTGGCGGAACCTTGCTGTTCCACTTCGAGCTCGGCCATCCCTGGAATCTCGCGCTGCCAAAGCGCCCCTACGCCCTGTTCCACTATCTCAGCCGTGGTTCGGCTACGCTCGCGCTCGAACAGGGACGAGAGCTCCACATGACCGAGGGCGACTTTGTTGTCGTCACGCGTGGCGAGCCCCATGTGATCTACTCGGATAGCCAGACGGAGCCGGTAGCGATTGTCGACATCGATCGATTAGCCGGGCGTCTTGGCCTCGTTCGTCACGGAGGCGGCGAGCAGCCGCTCGCGACGATGATCTGTGGTAATTTCACAGTGGCACGGCCCTCGCGCGGTAGCGTTTTGGAATTGCTTCCGCCCGTGCTTCTTCTGAAGCCCACGGAAGACGGAGGATGGCTCGAGGCTATTCTGCAACGCATGGTGAGCGAGGCGGCGTTCGAGCGTCCCGGACAAGGCGTCGCGCTCTCACGTCTGACTGAAGTGCTCTTCGTCGAGGTGCTGCGAAGCTGGATCAAGTCGCTCGGCCCCGGAGAAGGCGGGTGGCTGGGGGCGATGGCGGACCCGCACATAGGACCGGCACTTCAGTTGATCCACGAACGACCGGATCGGCCCTGGACCCTTGGCGACCTCGGGCAAAGCGTGGGACTTGGTCGTTCGGCGTTTTCGGCTCGCTTCACTAAGCTCGTTGGCGAGTCCATGTACCGATATCTGATCGCACGCCGGATGTCGGAGGCCGCGTTTCTGCTCGAAACAAGCGACGAGGGGATTGCACGGATTGCGACCCGTGTCGGCTACGAGACCGCGGCCGCGTTTTCGAAGTTGTTCCATCGACATCATGGCCTATCGCCTGGCCGTTATCGAGCAGTTCGCCGGTCTGACGGTGGCCTAAGGCAAGCGGGCGTTGTGGGAACAGAAGTTGCCGATTGACCTCAACCAAGCTGGCATCTGGAGGGTCTGGCAACGGGCGGCGGGGCGTCTCCGACAGGAGTGCCCAGTTTTCACGAATGACGCACCGGGAGAGACTCGAACTGTCCTCGAGTTTTGGCTTGATCACCGGCGCGACGACTGCTTTCGCGAGGCTGCCATCTAGTAGTGGACAGTCCGCTTTTCGGCCCAAAGCAGCCATCCGCCTCAATCCACCCCCCTACCTCTCCTCCACAATCCGCCTTGCCCCCTCCGGATCTGGAGGATGGTCAGCAGGGTTGTCAGCACTGTCAGGATCTGCGCGCCGATGATGGTGCC
The DNA here is from genome assembly GCF_001425625.1 of Mesorhizobium sp. Root102. Taxonomy (GTDB): domain Bacteria; phylum Pseudomonadota; class Alphaproteobacteria; order Rhizobiales; family Rhizobiaceae; genus Mesorhizobium. The sequence goes on from NZ_LMCP01000034.1 coordinate 290,596, forward strand.
GGTGTAACCGCCGCGGCCGCCGAAGATGGAGGTGCCGCCGATGACGGCTGCGGCCACCGAGGGCAGCACCAGCGGTTTGGCGAGCGACAGATCCCTCTCACTGCACGATGTCCGTCGCCGGCGGAGCGGCCGCAGGCGCCATGCCGGTTCCGCTGATGATGTAGCCCGGGTCATCGGCGTACGCGAAGACCTTTGTAATGATGCCTGATTTCAGAGCTTCGGTGCTTTGGACCCAGTAAAAACCGTAAGGTGTCGCCAGTCCCATCATGGCGAACACATCCTGGCTGCTGACGCCCATGTCTTCGAAATAGCTGGAAAGCATCTGTTTCAACGCAGGGTCGGACCGCGTCGAAATTGCGTTAAGGTCTCTTTTTGCTGCCTGCTCGGGCCCTCTGTAGCCGTTGATCGTTACTTGATGAAGGCCGATGCGGGCACCAGGAGCCGCAGCGCGGATCTGGCCGCCCATGAGAGCTAGCGGGCAAGCCGAGAAGCAGTAGGCGCCCCCTGAATGGACCTCGCCTTGCGACCAGCCGTTCTCAACGATTTTTTCGGGACAGCGCGGCACCAGCATCGGGCAGCCGTTCAGCTGCGTTCTGCCCACTGCTGTTTCCAGGCCGGCGCTCCGGATCATGCGTCCAATCGCTAGCGCGGCAACCACGTCCCCACCGGGAGACTGAAACACCACAGGCAGTTTTTTGCCCTTCAGCCGCTTCAGAAATGTCTTGAACCGTCTGGCGGTGTCGCGTGTTATGGCGCCTTCGGCTGATATCCATTGAACGCAGGTTTGCGTGCAATCGCCGTTGCGAACCAGAGCGAAATTCATCGGCCACTCGCCGGGCGCCTGCTGTTTCCCGGCGGCCGACGCTATCGCAGCCAAGGACATAAGAGATGCGGCGACGCTCAGGCAAACGGCCGATAGCAAAGCAACGCGAATTGCCATGATGATTGCTCAGTCAACCTTCATGGTCATGGTGATTGTCGACTGGCCGTGATTGACTTGGCTTTTGCCGGTGGCGACGAAGACAAAGGTGTCTGTGCCCTTGTAGCCGTTTTGCGCCTGATAGGCGATGGTCGAGCGGTTGGGGAGGGTGACCACTCCATGCTTAGGGCGGGAAACGATTTTTAGACTGAGGGTACCGCTGGCGTTCATGGGAAATACGCATTTTTGCCCGCTGTGGACCATGGCGCTGCCATTGGTGTCCACGCCGAGCCAGAAACGCAATTGCCATGGACATTCGAGCGCATGGGCGGGCGCTGCAAGGCCCACGGCGAGAAGGCTCGCGAGGGCAAGGGCTGAAAGTCTGGTGGGAATCATGGAATAGCGCTTTCTTGCCAAACGAGATTTGATGGGAAACTCGATGCCTCGTGGCGATTTGGTTTCCGAAGGGCGGATGCAACAGCTTTTCGAAATCACCAGTCTAAATAGGGTGCAGCATCAACGATTGTCCTCGGGCTGCGGAATTGTCTGGGTCGTCAAAAGATAGCGCCAGCTTTTTCTCGAAATTTTTCGACATACTAATCAGCCCCCGCTTCTAGATGCGGATTTCTGCATATTGGCGGTATGTCGTGCAATAGATTTATTCAGTATTTGAAATTGGGATCATGAATTGGACGCGCTTGTCGCTGTCTTGTGGGCCTTGTTTGTTATCTCCATAGGCCGCCATCTTGACCCTTCTGGTATTACCGCTCCTCGACAATCCGCAAATAAGCCGCCGTCACGAAAAGCACGATCAGCCCGAACAGAATCCGCCTTGCGCCCTCCGGCATCTGCAGCGTCGTCAGCACGGTCAGGATCGGGACGCCGATGATGGGTGTAGCCGCCGCGGTCGCCGAAGATCGAGGTGCCGCCGATGACGGCGACGGCCACCGAGGGCAGCACCAGCGGTTCGGCGAGTGACAGGGGAGGGGCCTTGATCAGGTCGATATAGAGCAGGCCGGTGATGCCGACGAGCACGCTGGAGGTGACGTAGAGCGTGGTGATGACTTGCCAGTATTGCACGCCGGACAGGTGCGTTGCGCGCTCATTGTCGCCGACGGCGTAGAGCAGGCGGCCGAAACCGGTGCGGGCGAGCGTGAAGACGATCAGGGCGGCCAGCGGCACGAACAGCAGCAGCGCGTTGGCAGCCGGCAGCGGAATGGCGAATTTGATGGTCCAGCGCTCGTTGACGATGCTGGGGTGCGCTCACCGGTTCGCCCCGATCACCCACTGTTCCTGGTCGACCAGCGTTCCGGTCATTGGTCCGGCCGCATCGGAAAGCAGGAAGACGGCGAGGTTTGCGATATCGCTCGTCGAGAACAGGCGGCCGAAAGGCTGCAAGGCGTTGGCGGCATCGAGCCAGCCCGGACCGTTGCCCAGCGTGTCGGCCTGCATGACGCGTTCGGCCGGCGTGTCGGTCCAGCCGACATTGATGCCGTTGACGCGGATGCGGTCGAAGCGGTGGGCGTTGGCCGCGTTCTTGGTCAGCGTCGCCAGCGCGCCCTTGCTGGCTGAGTAGACGGCGAGTTCCGGCGAGCCGCAATGCGCGTTGATCGACAGGATGTTGACGATGGCGCCACCCTGGCCGCGCTTCTTCATGTCGGCGATAGCCGCCTGCATCAGGAAGAACGGTGCGCGCGCGTTGACGGCGAACAGCGAGGCCCAGCCGTCGAGATCGGCATCGAGGAAGGACGCGCGGTCGGTCAGGCCGGCGGCGTTGACCAGCGCATCGATGCGGCCGAAGCGGTCGATGCAGGCTTGCGCCAGCAAAGCGGGAGTTGCCGGGTCGGCGAGGTCGGCGGCGACGAAGAGCGTTGGTGTGCCAAGCTGCGAAAGCTCTTCCGCCACAGCGTCGCCGCGCGTTTTCTCGCGCCCGGTGACCAGCAGGCCGCCGGCGCCGGAACGCGCCAGCGTCTCGGCGATGGCGCGCCCGATGCCTTGCGTCGAGCCGGTGACCAGCACCACCTTGCCGTTGAGTTGAAGCTCCATTCCTCCTCCCGGAACAAATTTTCTATTTCCTGAGATATGGAACGCCGAATTCCCGATAGTCAATCGTGCCAGCTCTTGCTCATTCCCGCGGCGGGCGGGGCGTGGACGGCTGCGCGGCTCGGGTGAGAGGCGATGGGCAGGGGCGGTTGGCGTCCGCCCCGAACCGTGGCCGGCGCGTCAGCAAGACTGACCTGTCCTGCCCGAATATCGCCTCTGAGCATCCCTTCCCGGTTAAAAAAGTATCATCCGTTGCCTTGAATCGTGGTGGCGCCTGTTGTCATGAGCCGATACCGTGGCTCTTGAAATGCAGAGCCGAAACCAATTCGGCCGGTTTAGGGAATGTGGGCCGAACGCGGCAACGATCCGTGCCGGCCCGGGAGGAAACGGACATGGAACCGGACCTGGAAGTTGTCCAGATACGACGCGGTGAGTCCTTCAAGGCGTGGTCGCATGGCTACCCCTTCCACACGGTGCGCTGGCACTTCCATCCCGAATATGAACTGCATCAGGTGATCTTCACCAATGGCCGCTATTTCGTCGGCGATTTCATCGGCGAATTCGAGCCGGGCAATCTGGTGCTGACTGGTCCCAACCTGCCGCACAATTGGGTCAGCGACATCCCCAGGGACAGCTCGATCCCGCTGCGCGGCCGGATCATCCAGTTCTCCGAAAGTTTCATCGGCGATGCCATGCATGTGCTGCCGGAGCTGGCGGGGCTCGCGCATCTGCTCGAGGCGTCGCGTCGCGGCGTGCTGTTTTCCAACCGCACCAGCAAGGCGCTGGCGCCATTGATGGAAGAGATGATGCAGGCGCAGGGCGTGCGCCGCATCGAGCTGTTCATGATGATCGCGGGCTTGCTCAGCCGCGCCCAGGAATTCCAGCTCTTGGCCAGCGCCAGCTACCGGCCCGATCCCTCCGGCTACATGACCGCCGGCATGAACAAGGCGCTCGCCTATATCAGGGAGAACCTGACGCAGCTGTTCGACGAGGCCGACCTCGCGGCTATCGCCGGCCAGTCGACCGGTGCCTTCTCGCGCTCGTTTCGCCGCCACACCGGCATGTCGCTGGTGCAGTATGTCAAGCGGCTGCGCATCAACCTCGCCTGCCAGATCCTGATGAGCGACGAGCAAGCCTCGATCACCGACATCTGCTACGAGGTCGGCTTCAACAATCTGTCCAATTTCAACCGGCAGTTCCTGGCGGAGAAGGGCATGCCGCCCTCGCGTTTCAGGCGGCTGCTGGCCGACAACATCAACGCGGGCAAAGCCGCTTAACGGAGGAGCCAGGGAGGAACCAAGGGAGGAACAACACTTTTTCGCATGACAACGTGGACCGCATGGAGCGGTCCGCGATGGAGAGCGCTTGTCTTGAAAAATCCTCCGTCAGCGGAGGATGTGGGCGCGGACTCGAAAGGTCGGCGCCGAGCCCTAGTTCCCAATTGCAGTTGGGGGCGAGGGCGGACGCGTGTCTCCACACCAACGTCAACGACCTTCTTACAACCATATCCAGAAACGGAGAAGACCGAATGACCAAACTTTCATTGAAATCCGCCGGCATGGCAGCCCTTGCGCTGTCGCTGCTGGCCGGCACCGCCGCGATCGCCAGGGCCGCTGAGGTCACCGATGCCACCGTCGCCTTCCTGATGCCCGACCAGGCCTCGACCCGTTACGAACAGCATGACTATCCCGGCTTTGCCGCCGAGATGAAGAAGCTGTGCCCAGGCTGCAAGGTGCTCTACCAGAACGCCGACGCCGACGCTTCGCGCCAGCAGCAGCAGTTCAACTCGGTGATCTCGCAGGGCGCCAAGGCGATCGTGCTCGACCCCGTCGACTCAACCGCCGCCGCCTCGCTGGTCAAGCTCGCGCAGAGCCAGGGCATCAAGGTCATCGCCTATGACCGGCCGATCCCGACAGCACCGGCCGACTTCTATGTCTCGTTCAACAATGAAGGCATCGGCAAGGCCATCGCCGACTCGCTGGTCGAGCACCTGAAGGCGCTAAAGGTCGATCCGGCCACCGGCGGCGTGCTGCAGATCAACGGCTCGCCGACGGACGCGGCGGCCGGCCTGATCAAGAAGGGCATCCATGCAGGCCTCGACAACAGCGGCTACCAAATCCTGGCCGAATACGACACGCCGGAATGGGCGCCGCCGAAGGCGCAGCAATGGGCCGGCGGCCAGATCACCCGCTTCGGACCAAAAATCCTCGGCGTCGTTGCCGCCAATGACGGCACCGGTGGCGGCGCCATCGCCGCGTTCAAGGCTGCCGGCGTCGATCCAGTGCCGCCGGTGACCGGCAATGACGCGACGATCGCAGCACTTCAGCTGATCATCGCCGGCGACCAGTACAACACCATCTCCAAGCCGAGCGAGATCGTGGCGGCAGCCGCTGCCAACATCGCCATCAAGCTGCTTTCGGGCGAAACGCCTAAGGCCGAGATGACGCTGTACGACACGCCCTCGCAGCTGTTCACGCCAGCGGTGGTGACGCAGGAAAACCTGAAGGCCGAGATCATCGACAAGAAGATCAACACCGCGGCCGAACTCTGCGTCGATCGTTACGCGGAAGGCTGCAAGAAGCTGGGCATCGGGAACTGACCGCGACCCTTGCCCGCTCCGCTGCCTGGCCGCCCGCGGCCAGGCAGCGCTCATCCGATATTTTTGAACCGGTTTTGAAAGGCTTCCTGGCATGATCGATACCCCGGACGGACCGGTTCCGGCAGGCGAGCTGGTGCTCAGCCTGCGCGGTGTTTCCAAGAATTTCGGCGCCGTTTCGGCACTCACCGACATCGATCTCGATGTCCATGCCGGTGAGGTGGTGGCGCTGGTCGGCGACAATGGCGCCGGCAAGTCGACGCTGGTCAAGATCCTGGCCGGCGTGCATCAGCCGAGTTCAGGCAACATCAGCTTTCGTGGCGAGCCGGTGACGCTTGCCGACCCGAGTGCGGCGCTGACGCTCGGCATCGCCACCGTGTTCCAGGACCTGGCGCTATGCGAGAACCTCGACATCGTCGCCAACATCTTCCTTGGCCGCGAGCTCAGCCCGCTGCGGCTGGACGAGGTAGCGATGGAAGTGCGGGCCTGGACGCTGCTCAACGAGCTGTCGGCGCGCATCCCCAGTGTGCGCGAAGTCGTCGCGTCGCTGTCGGGCGGCCAGCGCCAGACGGTGGCGATCGCCCGCTCGCTGCTGCTCGAACCCAAGCTCATCCTGCTCGACGAACCGACGGCTGCGCTCGGCGTCGCGCAGACGGCGGAAGTGCTCAATTTGATCGAGCGTGTGCGCGACCGTGGCCTCGGCGTCGTCATCATCAGCCACAACATGGAGGACGTGCGCGCGGTAGCTGACCGCATCGTCGTGCTGCGGCTTGGCCGCAACAACGGCATCTTCTCGCCCGATGCCTCGAATCAGGAACTGGTCAGCGCCATCACCGGCGCCTCGAACAATTCAGTGTCTCGGCGCGCCGAGCGCCGGCAGGCGCGACAGGATCAAACCGTCCTGCAAGATCAAAAAGGGGAGTCACGCCCATGAGCCGCGACGTGCAACAGGCGGCCCCCGTGCCGCCGCAGCTCGACCGCGCCGATGTGCGCGTCAAGCACGAGGCGGGGATCGGCGGCGCCATCCGCAGGTTCTTCGACCGGGTCCGCTCGGGCGATCTCGGCTCGCTGCCGGTGATTGTCGGGCTGGTCATCATCTGGACGGTGTTCGCCAGCATCAACCCGATCTTCCTGTCGAGCAGCAATCTGGTCAATCTGCTGTTCGATTGCTCCACCGTCGGCGTCATCGCGCTCGGCATCGTCTGCGTTTTGATGGTCGGCGAAATCGACCTGTCGGTCGGCTCGATCAGCGGCTTTGCCTCGGCGATGGTGGGCACGCTGTGGGTCAACCAAGGCTGGCCGGTGGCGCTCGCCATTCTTGCCGCCGTCGCCGTCGGCGGCTTCATCGGCGCACTCTACGCGTTGCTGTTCAACCGGCTCGGCATGCCGAGCTTCGTCTCGACGCTGGCCGGCCTGCTGGCGGTGCTTGGCCTGCAGCTCTACATCCTCGGCTCGACCGGCTCAATCAACCTGCCTTACGGCTCGAACCTGGTGAATTTCGGCCAGCTGCTGATGATGCCGAAGTTCGTGTCGTTCGGGCTGGCGGCCGTGCCCGGCATCGTCATGCTGGTCACCGGCCTGCGCACAGTCGCGCGCCGCCGCGCCGCCAACCTGTCGGCGCCCTCGACCGGCGGTCTCATCACGCGAGCGGCCGTCATCACGGTCATTCTCGAACTCATCGTCTTCTATCTCAACCAGGCGCGCGGCATTCCGTGGATGTTCGGCCTGTTCGTCGGCCTGGTCATATCAATGCACTACGCGCTGACACGGACCAAATGGGGCCGCTCGATGTCGGCGGTCGGCGGCAACCGCGAGGCGGCACGGCGCGCCGGCATCAATGTGCGGCTGATCTATTCCAGCGCCTTCGTGCTGTGCTCGATGCTGGCCGCTTTCGGCGGTGTGCTGTCGGCGGCCCGCCTGGCCTCGGCCAGCCAGCAGGCCGGCACCGGCGACGTCAACCTCAACGCCATCGCGGCGGCCGTCATCGGCGGCACCAGCCTGTTCGGCGGCCGCGGCAGCGCCTATTCGGCGCTGCTCGGCATCATCGTCATCCAGTCGATCGCCAGCGGCCTGACGCTGCTCGATCTGTCCTCGTCGCTTCGGTACATGATCACCGGCGCCGTGCTTGCCATCGCGGTCATCGTCGACTCGCTGGCACGCCGCTCGCGTGTCTCGCATGGCCGGGCCTGAACCTATCAACAGGAAGCAAGACATGAGCGAAGAACTGTCCGGAAAAGTTGCCGCCGTCACCGGCGCGGCATCAGGCATCGGCCTCGAATGCGCCAGATTCATGCTGGCGGCCGGCGCCACCGTGGTGCTGGTCGACCGCGCCGAGGCGACGCTGAACAGCCTGTGCGCCGAACTCGGCCCCAAGGCGATCCCGCTGGTGATCGACCTGATGCAGCCGACAAGCGTCGCCAGCATGATGCCGCAGATTCTGGAGAAGGCCGGCCAGCTCGATATCTTCCATGCCAATGCCGGCGCCTATGTCGGCGGCGAGGTGGCGACCGGCGATCCCGACGCCTGGGACCGGATGCTCAATCTCAACATCAATGCCTGCTTCCGCTCGATCCAGGCGGTGCTGCCGCACATGATCGAACGCAAGACCGGCGACATCATCGTCACCAGTTCGATCGCCGGACTGGTTCCGGTGGTCTGGGAGCCGATCTACACGGCCTCCAAGCACGCCGTGCAGGCCTTCGTCCACACGGTGCGCCGGCAGGTTGCCAAGCACGGCCTGCGCGTCGGTGCGGTGGCGCCCGGCCCGGTGGTGACGGCGCTGGTCAGCGATTGGCCGAAGGCCAAGCTCGAGGAAGAACTCGCCGCCGGCGGCCTGATGCAGCCGCGCGAAGTGGCCGAGGCGGTCATGTTCATGCTGACCCGGCCGCGCAACGTGACGATCCGGGATCTGGTGATTTTGCCGCAGAGCAATGATCTCTGAGCGAATAGGGAATAGGGAGTGGCGAATAGGGAAGAATCCAACGACTTACCTATTCGCTATTCCCTACTGCCTATTCCCTAAATCGAAGGTTTCCCCCCAATGCCCCACTATCTCGGCATCGACGTCGGCACCGGCAGCGCGCGGGCCGGAGTGTTCGACCACACCGGAAACCTGCTTGCCTCGGCCAAGCAGGACATCGAGGTCTGGCGCGAGGCCGGCGACATTGTCGAGCAGTCGAGCAATGATATCTGGCGGGCGGTGTGCGTTGCCACCCGCGCCGCCGTCGCACAGGCTAAGGTAGCGCCCGAGGCGATCGCCGGCATCGGCTTCGACGCCACCTGTTCGCTGGTGGTGCTGGGCGAAGGCGGCGTGCCGCTGGCGGTCAGCAAATCGGGCAATGCCGAACGCAACATCATCGTCTGGATGGACCATCGCGCGGTCGATCAGACGCGCCGCATCAACCGCAGCGGCGAGGCGGTGCTGAATTATGTCGGCGGCGTCATTTCGCCGGAGATGGAAACGCCGAAACTCCTGTGGCTGGCCGAAAACCTGCCCGCCACCTTCAATGCCGCCTGGCAGTTCATGGACCTCGCCGACTTTCTCACCTGGCGGGCGACCGGCAGCCTTGCCCGTTCGGTCTGCACGGTGACCTGCAAATGGACCTATCTGGCGCATGAAGACCGCTGGGACGAGACCTATTTCCGCAAGATTGGGCTTGGGAGCCTGGCCGACGAGGCATTCGCGCGCATCGGCACCGAGATCGTGCCGGCCGGTGCCGCCCTCGGCGGTGGACTGACCGCGCAGGCAGCGTCGGACCTTGGCCTAGTCCCCGGCATCGCGGTGGCCGCCGGGCTGATCGATGCGCATGCCGGCGGCGTCGGCACGGTCGGGGCGCGGGGCGACTTCGGCAGCGTGCTGTCGCGCATGGCCTATGTCTTCGGCACCTCGGCCTGCACCATGTCGTCGACCGCCGAGCCGGCCTTCGTCGACGGCGTCTGGGGTCCGTATTTCTCGGCCATGGTGCCGGGCCTGTGGCTGAACGAGGGTGGCCAATCGGCGGCCGGTGCGGCCATCGATCATCTGGTGCGCATGCACCCGGCGGCCGGCGAGGCGGCGGCCAAGGCACATGCCGAGGGGCTTAGCCTCAGCGCCTGGCTGTCGCTGCAGGCGCAAAGCCGCAACGGGGCCGCGGCGACGCCGGCGCTGGTCCGCGGCATCCATGTCGTGCCGGAATTTCTCGGCAACCGCGCGCCTTTCGCCGACCCGGACGCACGCGCCCTGATTGCCGGGCTCGATCTCGACACCAGTCTCGACAGCCTGGTCGGGCTCTATGTCGCCGGGGTCTGCGGGCTGGGCTACGGCGCGCGCCAGATCGTGCGGGCGGAGCATGACAAGGGCATTCCCGTCGACACCATAGTCGTCAGCGGCGGCGCGGGCCAAAGCCCGCTGGTGTGCCAGCTGCTTGCCGACACGACAGGCATGGTGGTGGCGGCGTCGACTTCGCCGGAGCCGGTGCTGCTCGGCTCGGCGATGCTCGGCGCGGTCGCCGCCGGAACCTATAGGGATGTGGCGACGGCGATGGCCGGCATGTCGGAACTCGGCGACTTCTATCATCCCAATGCTGCGCTGGCCGACTGGCACACGAAGCGCTTCGCCGCGTTCGAACTGCTGCAGCAGGCCGGCAAGGCGATCCGAGGCTGAGACAAGCGGCTCCTGTCCGGCTCCGTCAGGAGCGTGGCGAACACCGCTTGGCGATGACGCCGGAAGCTGGCAGCTTTGTTCCGTCGCGACGAGGGCAGGCGACAGGACCAGGAGGCCCTATGGCAGACGACAAAGCGCCCGTGCCATTCGCATCGGATGAAGTGCCGTGGACCGAATGGTCCGATGTGCCGCGCTTCGGTGTGCGCTACCGGCATCTTTCGCAGGCCGCCCTCGGCGAGAATTACCATGTTGGCGTGGCGATCGAGGAGCTGCCGCCTGGCAAGCAGACCTCGCCGGCGCATTACCACATTTTCGAGGAGGAGCATGTCTTCATCCTCGAAGGGATGCTTACCGCGCATGTTGGCGACGCCCCCTATGCGATGAAGGCCGGCGATTACATCTGCTTTCCTGCGGGTGCGGCGGCGGGGCATTGCCTGATCAACACCAGCGACGCGCCGTGCCGCTATGTCATCGTCGGCGAGCGCAACCCGAACGACGTGGTCGTCTACACCGTCTCCAACAAGGTGCTGGTGCGCGCGCTGGGCAGCCGCGCGATCTTCGATCTCTCGGCAACCCGAAGCTATTGGGACGGCGAGAACACCGGCCTTGCCGCCGGCGACCCCTTGCCGTCGGATGGGATGGCCGGAGTCACCAAGGCAGCAGCCACTCCGGTCCCGCCGGTCGCCAGCGATGCTGTCGAGTGGAAACAGGAAGGCGAGGGGGCGCGGTTCGGTGGTCAGTCCAAACACCTCACCTATGCCGCCTTGGGACGGCCCGACTATCATGTCGGCATGTTGATCGAGGCGCCGGCCCCCGGCATGCGCCTGGCGCCCAGGCACTACCACATGCTGGAAGAGGAGCATGCGCTGATCCTGGAAGGGCAGGTGACGCTGCTGCTTGGCGATGAGCGCCACGAGATGAAGGCCGGCGACTATGTCTGCTTTCCCGCCGGTTTGGCGTTCGGGCATTCCTTCCTCAACAGCGGCACGGGACCGTGCCGCTACCTGATGATCGGCGAGAAAAATCCCAACGAGGTCTGCGTCTATCCCGATTCCAACAAGATGGCGGTCGACGCCTTGCGCCGGCGCGACGGCATTTTCGACATGGCTGCGGTGAGGCGGTACTGGGATGGTGAAGAGACGGAATAAGACGCTCCAGCCGCACCGATATCGCGCGCTGAAGCTGTTTGTCGTGATCTCATTGAACAGACTGGATGAGCCATAGGAGAGCCAGAAGGTTGGCGAGCGATGCGCCGGCCGGGCCGAAGGTTTTCATCCGATCGTCGATCGTGGCGCCTATGACGGCATCTCCAGCCTGCACGAGGATCGTTGTCCAGGCGATGGCCTCAAGCCATTCCGTCGAACCCGTAAAAAATGGCACGGCGCTTACGACCACCAAAGCTGCGCTGCGTGCACAGCCGTACAATGCCACCGTCCGGGCGCTGCCGGTTTCGTTCATGACGGCAGCCAAGGAGAAACCGAGACTGACAACCGCGCTGAGAGCTGTGACCAACGCGCAAACGATGAAGGGTGCGAACATGAGATTCCATGGCTTGTGTCAGGGACATCTTACTCGAATAGCCACCAGTGAGGAGATCAAGATTTTTCACGGCCTGCCGCCCCTCGGTTACAATGCCGACGCGGTCACATTCAGGATGGCGTCAACCGCGCTCACAGCTCCTTCTGCGCCAGCTCCCTGAATTCGTCGGGCACCGAGCGCGCCGCGTCCAGCGCCACCGTGCCGTAGCCGACCGCCTGTTTGCCGAAGCGCTCACGGATCTTGTCGATGGCGCGGTCGGCGCCGAAGCGTGCCAGGCCCTTCTTCGTGCCGGGACGGCGTTTCTCGTCCGCGAGGCCGAGCGGCAGTTCGAGCTGTAGCTCGAGGCTTTCCTCCAGGTGCGATACCGAGATCGCCAGCAGCGAGATCGTCTTCTCCTGGCGGTGGTCGGCAAGCACGCCGCGCACCAGATCGCCGGCGATCTCGGCCAACATCGTTGTCGCCGAGATCGGCTGGTCAAGGGTGATTGAGCGGGTGACGGCGCTGAGACCGGCAAAGCGCACGCGCACCGTCACCGTGCGGCCGGGCCGCGCCTTGGCGCGCAGCCGGCTGGCGACGCGGTCGGCCAGATGCAGCAGAGTGGGCACGATGACATCAGCCACGGCGGGCTTCTGGCCAAGCGCCGATTGCGCACCGGCCGAATGCGCCCGGCGCTTCGTCTCCAGTTTCCGCGGGTCGCGGTTCCAGGACAGGGCGGCGAGCTTCTCGCCGGCGGCGGGACCAAGCAGCCGCGTCAGCGTGCCGCTGTGCGTCCTGGCCAACTGGCCGATGGTCTCGACGCCGATTTCGCCCAGCCGCGCTTTGGTCGCCGGGCCAACGCCCCACATCAGCCCGACCGGCAGATCGTGCAGGAAGGCGATCTCCGTGCCAGGCTCGACGACGACCAGCCCGTCGGGCTTGGCCACCTGCGAGGCGATCTTGGCCAGATGCTTGGTGCGTGCCACGCCGATCGAGATCGGCAGGCCGAGTTCGGATCGCACGCGGCGGCGGATGGTCGTGGCGATCTCTTCTGGCTGCCCGAACAGATGCGTGCAGCCGGCGACATCGGCAAAGGCCTCGTCGATGGAAATGCGCTCGACCAGCGGGGTGAAATCGTCGAGCACTTTTATCGCCGCGTCGCCCAGCCGCTGGTAATGGCTGAAATTGCCGCCGACGAAGATCAGCTGCGGGCAAAGCTCACGCGCCTTGCGCCCCGGCATGCCGCCGCGCACGCCAAAGGCGCGTGCCTCATAGGAGGCAGCGAGCACAACGCCACCGCCCACCGCGATCGGCTTGCCGCGCAGCGACGGGTCGAGCAATTGCTCGACCGAGGCATAGAAGGCGTCGAGATCGGCATGCAGGATGGTGGCTGTCGTTTCCATCCCGACCGCACATCCGCAGTTGCTGATAGATCTGAACAAATAGAGAACAAAGGCGGATCATTGTCAAGTGGAGAGCGATTTGTGCAGCAAAGAGCCGTGCCGGTTCGGCTTGAGCGCCCTGCCTAGACAATATGCTCGGCCCTCAGCGCCGTTTTCATCTGTTCCAGCGCCGCCTCGCCACCGGCCGTCAGCTCTTCGGCGATGCGAGCCAGCTTGTCGTCGGCCTTGCGGTGCTTGCTGCCCCAGGCGCCGAGCGTCGCCAGCACTGGCAAGAGGTCGATGCCGGCTTCGGTCAGCCGGTAGACCGTCTTCAGCCCATGCGTCGGGTCGTCGCTTCTGGTGAGGATGCCTTCGTCCTGAAGGGTTTGCAGCCGCTCGGCCAGCGTGCGCGAGGAGATACCTTCGTCGGATTGCAGGAATTCGCGAAAATGCCTTTTTCCGGCGAAGACCAGGTCTCGGATGATGAGCAGCGTCCAGCGGTCGCCGACGAGTTCGAGCGACAGGTTGATCGGGCAACCGGATTTTTCGTGCGTCGACATCTATGGTTCCATTTTTAAATCACTTTACTATTGACACCATTTTGGCCGTGCGTCAATGCTTCCAAATGTAAACCATATAACGTTGATCGCGACGGCTCGCCGGACGCACGCTTTGAGCAGGGACAAACCGAGGAGAACGATGATGAGAAAGCTGATCCTTCAGATGCAGATGTCGGTCGACGGCTTTGTCGGCGCCAATGAGGACCATCCCTGGCAGCTCTGGGAATGGGGTGACGAGAGCGCCTGGGACGGCGAGCTGAAGCAGGACTTCAACGCCGTCTTCGCCGGTATCGACACCATCCTGCTCAGCCGCAAGATGGCGCAGGAGGGCTATCTCACCCATTGGGGCAACGCGGCGAAGAAATTTCCGCGCGATCCGTTCTATGCCTTTGCGCAACGCATCGTCGACGCCCGGAAGGTGGTGCTGAGCGACAAGCTCAAGCAATCGGCCTGGGAGCGCACGAGGGTGGCCAGCGGCGACCTGCCGCGTGAGGTCAGCGCGCTGAAGGCGGGCGAGGGCAGCGACATGGTCGTGTTCGGCGGGGCAGGTTTCGCGTCGGCGCTGATCGCGGCCGGATTGGTCGACGAGTTCCAGTTATTCATCAACCCGGCGGTGCTGGGCGCCGGACGCCGCATCTTCGACCAAGGTGGTTTCAAAACCCTGCGCCTGCTCGGCTCGAAGGCCTATGCCTGCGGCATGGTGGTCAACCGCTACGCATCGGCGAGATGAGGAAGGCGTGAAAGGCATCCGCCGACAAAAATGTTTGGATGGAATCCTTTGCCCGCGTTTCTTCGTCTTCAAGGTGCGGTCGCCTGACAGGCAAGCCGCGACAATCCTGAACGGAGAGAGAAGATCATGATCCTGGTGACAGGCGCCACGGGCCTGAACGGCAAGTCGATCGTGCGGGAGTTCGCACGGGAGAACCATGAGGTGAGGGCACTGGTACGAGATCCGGCCCGGGCATCGGCGGCGGGCCTTGACGAGCTTGCCGGTGTAGAACCGATCGAGGGCGACATGCGCCGGCCTGAAACGCTGGGCGCCGCGCTCGACGGTGTCGACCGCGTGCTGATGATTTCGACCGCCGCTGAGGACATGACGGAAACGCAGTGCCGCTTCATCGATGCCTGCAAGCAGGCCGGCGTTGCCCATGTGGTGAAGTTTTCCGGCGCGGAATCCAACATCGGCTATGACGCAACGAAATTCCGCTTCACGCGCATGCACGAGGAGACCGAGCGCTATCTGGAAGGGGCAGGCATGGCGTGGACGCATCTGCGCCCCAGCCAGTTCATGCAGGTCTATCTGCGCGACGCGCCGGCCATTGCCGCCGAGGGTGCGTTCACTCTCGCGCTCGGCGATACCGAACTGTCGCCCGTCGACGTCGAGGACATCGCCAAGGTGGCCTTCCGACTGTTGCGCGATGGCGGCCACGAAGGCGAGAGCCTCGACATGACGGGGCCGGAGGCACTGACCATGAGCGACGTGGCGGAACGGATATCACAGGCGATCGGCAAGCCGGTCCGCTATGTCGACGTCAGCCCTGAAGTGCGGCGGAGAAATCTGCTCGCCTCCGGGATTTCGCCCGGCTTCGCCGATGCGCTGGACGAACAGCTGGCGGAGCGGCTGCGGCGGCCGAAATCGCGGGTGCATCTGGCGACGCACGAGATGTTCGGCGTGCGGGCAACACCGTTTATCGAATTCGCCCGGCGTCATGCCGCGATGTTTGGCGGCAAGGGTTAACCGCGCTCCGTGAAAAAAGCATTCGCTGCGACGTATCCTTTTTGCCCACTCGTTCGTCCTAGGCTTCGAAGGTCGCGCGGCCCGCGATCCGCAATCCCCAGGAGACCATCATGGCAAGCGTACAGAGCGAGGCAAACAGGAACCACTACGCGGCGATCGCCGACAATGCGGGCAAACTGACCAGCCCGCAAGCGATCATCGACTTCAACGACACGCATTGGACGGCGCTGACCGGCGAACCGGGCGGCGTCGACTATATCGAGGTCGATGCCGGCGGCGTGCCGGCGATGTGGATCGCGCCGAAGGGCGCCGACGAGGGGCGTGTGCTGTTTTATGCGCATGGCGGCGGCTTCATCGGCGGCTCGATCTACACGCACCGCAAGCTGGTTGGCCATCTGGCCAAGGCCGTGGGCTGCAGGGCGTTGCTCTACGACTATCCGCTGGCGCACCAGGCCAAGCATCCGGGGCAGCTCGAGGCGGCAATGACCGCCTGGAACTGGCTCATCGACCAGGGCTTCGACTCCGGGCGGATCGTGATCGCCGGAGATTCCTCCGGCGCGGTCCTGACCTATGGAGTCCTGCAGCGGCTGCGGGCCGAAGGGCGGCCGCTGCCTGCCGCGACGCTGATCATCTCCGGCTGGTTCGACATGGCGCTGACCGGCGCCAGCTACGAGACCAACCGCGAGAAGGACCCGGCCTTCGCAAAGGCCGCCGTCGACTGGCTGGTGACCAACTTCATCGGTGACGGCGACCGGCTCGATCCGGAGGTCAGCGCTCTCTATGCCGACCTCACCGGCTTTCCGCCTGTGTTCCTGCAGGCCGGTGCGGATGAGACGCTGGTCGACGAAAGCCGCATGTTCGCCGAGCGCGCCAGGCAGGCTGGGGTCGAGACACGGCTCGACGTCTTCGAGGGCATGTTGCACTCATTCCAGATGATGGCAGGCCGGGCGCCGGAAGCCGACGACGCGATCGGCCGCTTCGCCACCTGGGTGCGGCCGAAACTGGGCCTGTCAGCTACGCGTGACAAAGCTGCCGGCGACAGGGCGGCATGAGCATGCGCTGGCTGGTCGCATCGTGCTTCGTGCTTGTGGAAGTGCTGCACTCGCGCAATGGTGTAGTGACGCTGACCGACGTGCCGCTATGAACCAGCAGATCCGCAAATCCCGTGAAACGAGGCGAGGCATGCAGCCGCGCCTCGTCCCCGAAGGCCTGTTCGATCTGCGCTACGCAGCGTTCCTTGAGACGGTGTCGCATCTGCGTATCAAGCTGCACCGGTACTGCGCGCGCATGACCGGTTCGGCCCTCGACGGCGAGGACATCATGCAGGAGGCGCTGTTCGAGGCCTATCGCAAGATCGAACAGCTCGACGATGCGCAGGCGCTGCGGCCCTGGCTGTTCCGCATAGCCCACAACCGCTGCATCGACTTTATCCGCAACAGCCAGGCGCGACAGCGGGCCGAGGCCGGCTATGCCAGCGACGAGATCGTGCTGCCTGTCGAGCCCGCCGGTCCCGGCGCGGGCCGCGCCATCGAGCGACTGGTCGTGCACCTGCCGCCGAAGGAGCGCGCTTGCGTGCTGCTCAAGGATGTCTTCGACCATTCGCTTGAGGAAATCGCCGAGCTGGTCGGCTCGACATCAGGCGGTGTCAAATCGGCGCTCAACCGCGGCCGCGCCAAGCTCGCCGCCTTGCCTGCGCAACAGGCCGCGGCACCGGCACACGACCCCGAACTGGCGCGGCTGCTCGATCGCTATGTAGAATTGTTCAACAGGCGAGACTGGGACGGGGTGCGGGCAATGGCTAGCGCCGATGCACGGCTGCGGGTCTCGGACTGCTACAACGGCTTGCTGTCGGGCTCGCCCTACTTCGTCGAATATGAGCGCGGCGAGCCTTGGCGTATGCGGCAAGGAGCGATCGAAGGGGAGATCGTGCTGGTCGTCGACAGGCTGCATCGCGAGGAATGGCGGCCGGCTTATCCCGTGCGCATCCATACCGATGGCGGCGTCATCGACCGCATTGCCGACTACTATGCCTGCCCCTGGATACTGGATTTGGTCTTCGAGGACGCAGGATGAAGCGCGGCCTTCCCTTCTCCCACAAGGGGAGGAGGGAGAAGCGCTCACTTCGCGTCATGAAAAATGATGCCGACCGTGTGGCGCATGCCTGAGCGCAAGCGGCTGACGCCGTGGCGCAGATTGACGCGGTAGTTGCCTTTGGTTCCCTGCACCGGTCGGTTGTGGACGGCGAAGACAACGGCATCGCCCTGGCACAACGGCACCACTTCGACCCGGCTCTGCATGCGCGGCCGCTGTTCGGTCAGCGCGAACTCGCCGCCGGTGAAATCCCTGCCCGGTTCGGAAAGCAGGATCGCCACCTGCAGCGGGAAGGCGAGGTCGCCATAGAGGTCCTGGTGCAGGCAGTTGAAGTCGCCAGGCACATATTGCAGCAGCAGCGGGGTCGGCCGCGTCTGGCCGGCGGCATGGCACTGTTCGAGAAACGCGGCATGCGTCGCCGGGTAGCGCATGGCTTGCCCCATGCGCTCGTTCCACCGATTGGCGACCTCGGCCAGCCTGGGATAGAGCGCGCTGCGCAGGCCGCCCAGCAGGTCGGGCAAGGGGTAGCGGAAGTAGCGGTACTCGCCCTTGCCGAAACCGTGCCTGGCCATATGGATGTGGCTGCGGAAATGCTCCTCCCTGGGATAGAGGCCGGCGATCTGCCGGCACTCTTCGGGCGACAGCAGCTTTTCGATCACCGCACAGCCGAAGCCGTCGAGTTCGGCGGCAAGGGGCGGCCAGTCGTACCCGCCAACGCGCGTCTGAGCGGCTTCGACCACCGATGGGGCAATTTTGGCACGGGCGTTCATATCGCAGCCTCCTTGTTAAGCAGGGCACGCATGCGTTCGACACCCCAGCGGTAGCCAGCCAGCGTGCCGTCGGCGCGGACAACGCGGTGGCAGGGAATACCCAGCGCGATCGCATTGGCCGCACAAGCCGTCGCCACGGCGCGGGCGCCGTTCGGCTGGCCGAGACGCCGGGCCAGTGCGGTGTAAGGGATGGTTTCGCCGCATGGGATGGTGCGTAGCACATCCCAAACACGCTGCTGGAATGGCGTGCCGTGGCGCATGTCGAGCGGCAAGTCGAGGCCGATGCTGGGCGTCTCGATGAAGCGCGCGATTGCCGCGAGATCGTCGCGCAAGGTGGTCTCGTCCTCGACCAGCACCTTGCCGGAGAAGCGATCGCCAAGGTCCTGCTCCAGCGCGTCAGCGTCCGAGCCGATCAGGATGGCGCAGACGCCGATGTGGCTGCGCGCAGCCAGGATGTTGCCGATCGCGGATTCGCCGATGGCGTAGGCGATGGTGTCGAGGGCGTCGTGGACGGTCGCCGGTGCGGCCATTTGAGTTTGCATGAGGTTCATTGCCTTCACTCCTTTGTCTGTGAGTGAACCCTACAGAGACGGCTTCTCGCGCTCACTCCGGTGCTTGCTTTCAAATTCGAATCTCAGGATCTGAGGATGAACGGCGAAAGGTAAGCGCTCTACGGCGCCCCCCTCTGTCCTGCCAGACATCTCCCCCACGAGTGGGGAGATTGGCCGTCACGACGGCCTTCGCCAATCTTCAACGTCGCAAGAAGAGAGCCGGCGCCAGAACTGCCAATCTCCCTCCTTGTGGGGGAGATGTCCGGCAGGACAGAGGGGCGCGCCGTAGAGCGCTGATTTTGAACCGTTCTCACGCGACACGGGTGACAGCGAGTTCCCCCAGCACGAACACCTCACCGGTCAAAAGCCGCAGCTCGATATCGCCGGTCGCGGTGCGGCTCCACTCGGCTTTGCCGTCGTCGACCATTTGGCCGATGGCGGTCATCACCCGTGATTTTGCGTCAGAGGCGCGCCGGCTGCCGGCAGCTTGGGTCTGGCTGGTCGCATCGGCGGTGGGAGACCTTGCCATCGTGCGCATTGCCGGTCCTCGTCAGGCCCGTATCGGCAGGTTGGCATTGTCGGACGACGACGCCTCACGGTCGAGCAGTGCGCGTTTGCGCTCCGCGCCCCAGGCGTAGCCGGACAGGGCGCCGTCTTTGCGGATCACGCGATGGCAGGGAATGGCGACGGCAAGGCTATTGGCGGCGCAGGCGGCGGCGATGGCGCGGGTCGCCTTCGGCGCGCCGATGCGCTGCGCGATCTCGGCATAGGAAACTGTGCGGCCTACGGGGATGTCCTGCAAGGCCTGCCAGACGCGCTGCTGGAAGGCGGTGCCGCGCACGTCGAGCGGCAGGTCGAGGCCGAGCGCCGGCACTTCCACGAAACCGACGACGCGGGCGACCAGCGCCTCATAGTCGCGGTCGCCGCCGATCAGCCGTGCCTTGGGGAAACGGTCCTGCAGGTCGCGCACCAGCGCGTCGGGATCGTCGCCGAGCAGGATCGAGGCGACGCCCTTTTGGCTGGAGGCGACCAGGATGGCGCCGAGCGAGGATTCGCCGACAGCGAAGCGGATCTCTTCATGGGCGCCGCCGGCGCGATAGCGCGTTGGCGTCATGCCGAGCATGCCGGTCGATTTCTCGTAAAAACGCCCGCTTGAATTGAAGCCGGCGTCGTAGATCGCCGTCGTGACGCTGGCGCCGTCTTCCAGGCCCTGGCGGACCCGGGCGGCGCGGTGCGCGGCGGCGAAATCCTTCGGCGTCAGCCCGGTAACGGCCTTGAAGATACGGTGGAAATAACCGGCGCTGCGGCCGGTGGCATCAGCCAGTTCAGCCAGCGACGGTTCTTCTTCGCTCTGCTCGATCCTGCGGCAGGCAGCGGCGACCATCGCCGCCTTGCTGGCCTCGAGCGACGGGCCATCCGGGTTGCAGCGCCGGCACGGGCGAAAGCCGGTCGCCCTGGCCTGATCGAGCGTGCCGTGCAGCTGCACATTCCTGGGGTTGGCGCGCCGCGATGGGCAGGAAGGCCGGCAATAGACGCCGGTCGTCGCCACCGAATACCAGAACTCGCCGTCGGCCGACTTGTCGCGCGCAACGATACGCGCCCAGCGCGGATCGTCGGCAACCGGCAGCGGCGCGGACTTCAGATTCTTGGCCAGGGTGATGAACATGACCGCATTGAAGCCGCCAAAAGCCGGCCTCGCCACCCGTTTCCCGCCAAGCGCCACCAATCGCCCACGTCGAGTGCTCGCTTCGCTTCCTAAGCCGCACGCTTGGGTTCCACCGCGAACGGGCTGAGCCCGAGCCAGGTCTGCATCTTCCTGCCGATGGCCTGGTTGCCGGTCAGGGCAACCTTCGCACCGGCTTTCTCGACGGTCAGCAATCCCATCCAGATCGCCGTCATCGTGTGCAGGTCGGTCGAGACGTAAAGATCGACATCGAAGCCCGGATCGTACCAGCACAGATCGACCTCGCCGTGCTTCTCGACGATCAGCCACCACGACCGTTTGGACGCTGGTAGCTCCTGATACAGAAATTGTATCACCGTGCGCCCCTCGGGCAGCGGCGAAGGGTTCAGATTGCGCCGCATGTCCCACATCAGCAGCGACGGATCGAGGTTCTTCAGCGACAGCCGGGACTCGACCCATTTCTGCCCCCAGAAGCCCATTGCTTCGACGACCGGCCGCAAATCCCGGCCGGCTTCCGTCAGCCGATATTCGAATATCCCTTTTTCGCCCAGCACTTCCTTGCGCTCGATGATCCCAGCCAGTTCAAGTTCCTTGAGCCGTTGCGACAGAAGGGTCGGCGACATTTTGGGGACGCCGCGGCGCAGGTCGTTGAAGCGGGTCGAGCCCGCCACCAATTCGCGCATCAGCACCATCGTCCAGCGGGTGCACAGCACCTCGGCGGCCATCGATAGCGGGCAGAACTGTTTGTATCCGTGCTGGGCCATGATCTGTGTCCCTCCCTCGAACCTGGGTCGAACATTAGGCCTTCATGAATGAAGCGGCCAGTACGGAAACTGTACTACCCCAGTACAGATCGCGGACTGGCTTGCGAGGGGCCTGCCATGCGAGCCCTTTGGCCGGCTGCACCGGATACCCTGTGCACCGCAACCAGGAGACTACCATGACCGCTTACGTCATCGCAGACATCAAGATAAACGACCCGCAGTGGGTGCCGGCCTACGCCGCATCGGTGCATGATCTCGTCCACAAGCATGGCGGCAGGTATCTGTCGCGCAGCGGCAATGTGAAGACGCTTGAAGGCAAGCCGCTCGACACCACGCTGATCGCCCTGATGGCGTTCCCGTCGGAGGCGGCGGCGCGCGCCTTCACCAACGATCCGGCCTACGCGCCCTTCGTTTCGGCCCGTCAGGGCGGCAGCGACAGCCGTTTCCAGGTGATCGACAACACCGATCTGGCCGGAACGATCCCGTATTTGCCGAAGGGATGATCCTTCCTGGCAGTCGTCACAGCGATTTCGGGATCTCCAAGCAACAACAGTCACAAGCGCTTGCCTGCCGGGCCTCCGTATTTTCGGCGGCCGGCCAGCTGTGCTTTTTCAAGAAGAATGGAATGAAGATGATGTCGAACTTTCACAACAGGCCAAATTTTCGCTATAGGTTTGTCATGGCCGGGATGCTGGCTGTCTGCACCACTTTGGCACAGGCACATCAGGAAGCTGCCGCGCCGGCGTCCGGCCCCAATCCGCTGGCCGACAAGGTGCGGGCCGCCAACAGCCGGTTTCTCGACGTCAAGGCAGCTACGGCCGAGGGCTATGCGCCCATTCCGTGCGCCAGCGGCATCACCGGCGGCGCCATGGGCATCCACTATGTCAACGGCCAGTATCTGAAGGACGACAAGATCGATATCGCCCGGCCTGAAGCGGTGATGTACGAGCCGATGGCTGACGGCAGGCTGCAACTGGTGGCGGTCGAATACATCACCTCGAAGGGGCCGGCGTCGCTGGACGGACAGCTGTTCAATTTCAACAGTGCGCCCAACCGCTACGGCCTGGGTGAATTCTACGAACTGCATGTCTGGGCCTGGAAGGGCAACCCGACCGGCACTTTCGCCGACATGAACCCGAAAGTGTCATGTGAGCACGCGATGGCGCCGAGCCAGTAAGCAATGAAGCCAGGCGGCGCCAATGCCGCCTGGCCGCTTTCCCAAGTCAGTCGAGACGCTGCGTCCCAAAGGTCGCTTTCGGCGAGGAAAGGCTGGGCCGCTGTACGTGCCGCTGCTGCTCCTCACGGCGTCTTTATGCCGCCTGGTCCGGAATCGCCAATCCCACCTCGGCGGTATCCCGGCGCGCTTGCGGCAAGACGAAGCGTCCCGTCACGTACCAGAGCAGAGACACGACAAGGATCGAGAGATAGCCATCCACGGCATAGTGCCAGCCGGTGTAAACCGAGCTGAACAGGATGAACGCCGTAAAGGACCAGCCGGCGATTGCCCACCGGCGGCCGAAGCCGGCCAGGAAGAGTGCGTTGAGCGTGGCGATCGCGACATGCATGCTTGGCATGGCGGAGATGCCGCCGCCCAGTTCCGGGCGGCCACTCTGGTAGGCTGCAAGCAGATAGTCGGCATAGACATGGACCGACGCGGCGGCGTAACGGTTCTGCGCCAGGGCGGCTTGCAGCCCGGCAAACCGGTCACCGCCGTAGAACTGGTCGTGGAACATCGGGCCGGTGGACGACAGCAGGGTCGCCAGAACGGTGCCGCACAGGATCGTGGTCAGCGCGAACGCCCATAGATAGCGCAAGCGGCCGACCGGATTGTTCCAAAAGGCGACGAAGAGAACCGCGCCGAACCATTGCACGAGCCAGCCATATCCATAGCCGGCGAAAATTGCGAGCGAGATCGGTTCGGAAACGACGCTGTGCGCCCATGTCCAGGGATCGACGCCATGCAGCCGAAGATCGAGGTCCGCCAGGGCACGGTCGGCGTAGAACGGTATCGTGTCCGGAATGGCGACCTTCAAGGTGGTGAAGGCGGTGACGCCAAGAAAGAACAAGAGGATGACGGGCGCGGCTGCCAGCCAACGCTGCCTGAGTATGTCGAGGATGAATCTTGTCGGGTTATGTCGGGCAAACGCCAGCCCCGCCACGCCGAGGCCAGCCGCCAGAAGCGCGGGCAGGAAGAAGGCGAACGGCTCGGCATAGGATTGCGCCAGATGCAGGTAGCGATCAGGCTGCAGGCAAAGAGCGGTCACGGCATAGGTCAGACACAAGGCAACCAGCAGCCAGCCGCTCCTGGTTGTCGCGATGTCCGGGTCAAGGATTGCAGCTGGGCGGCGATTGCCGCCGCGCTGACCGGTGTGCTCATTCATGGAAGGACACCCCGCCAGCTGCCCAAAAGATTGTTGTGGAGTATTTTGTAGATCAAGTATTAACATCGGGTTGCACCGTGAGGAAAGTAAAATTTCCTAAATTAGATGGTTATAATACATACTTTGTTGGCAAGGATTCATTGACGAAGACGTTGCGCCGCAACGCCCCGGCATCACCTTCGTGCGCTGGTTTCAACTGTCGCAGGCTTCCGTGTCATCAGGCTTCGGCTCGATTGAAACAGGGCCATCGCCTGGGTGGTGATGGCCCTGTTTCAATCATGCGGCTCGATCAGGCGGCCTTGATCAGGCCGAGCTGGGTGAGGGCGGCGACGCCGTCATCGAGGCCGATCTCCTCGACGATCCTGCCGTCGACCACCTTCAGCACGGTGGTGCCGGTGAAGCGCATGGTGCGGCCGGTGGCGGCCGGCAGCGAGCCGGCGAGGAAATCGCCGAAGGCCGGGCCGGTATGCGTGCCGCCGCCCTCCCACTGGCCGACAACATAGTCGCCCTCGGCGATCAGGTCGGCCGTGGCCCAGAAGTTGAGGTCCGGGAAGGCGGCGCGGAAGTCGGTCATGAAGGCCTTGATGTCGTCGCGGCCGCGGCGCGGCTCGTGCAGCGAATATTTCAGCAGCATGTCGGGTGCCGCGAGGTCGTCGACGACGGACAGATCGCAGGTTTTACCCCAGAAGTCGGTGAACCATCTGACGACGACGGCCTTGTTATCTTCTTGCTTGGTCATTGGGAGGTCCTTGTTGTGTTTGCACGGGGAGATCACCGGATTGGCCGATGACCTGAAGCAAGCAGTAGGACGATCAGGCGGGCGCAAAACTCCGGTTCTTGCCGGCCAATCGAATGGTGGGGTGTGGCAGGTGAGGAGGCAAGGAAACACCCGGCTCAGCCAAGTAACGCTTTCTTCTCTGGTTTTGCTGCAGATTGCCCCGTGGCGGGGTTGAGCGAAACGGACGATGGCGCGTCAGGACAAGAAAAATCGCAGTGGAACGTTCTGGGAAAAGGCCCTGGAGCGCGCCCATCTTGGCGTCTGGGACTGGGATCTTGCGACCGGGGAGTGTTTCTATTCCGCGACCTGGGCGCGGATGCTGGGCTATGATGAAGGCGAACTTGCCAACACCAGCGACCTGTGGCTGCAACTGACACATCCCGACGATCGCGAGCGGGCGCTGGCCAGCGGCGACCTACACATTGCCGGACAGACCGACGCCATCGAGACCGAGCTCAGGCTGAAGCACAAGCAGGGCCACTGGGTGTGGGTGCTCGATCGCGGCGGCATCGTCGAACGCGACGCGATGGGAAAACCGCTCAGGCTAATGGGCGTGCAGACCGACATCACCAAGCAGAAGGCCGCCGAAGCCGAACTCGAACAGGTCAATGTGCGCTTCCGCCTGGCGCTCGCCGCCAGCGGCACCGGCATCTGGCATTATGACCTCGCCACCAACAAGAGCTATTGGGACGCCCGCACAAGGGATATATTCGGCCTCGTCGCCGATGCCGACGAGGTGACCGCCGATCTCTGGCATACTTTCCTGCACCCCGACGACAGGGAAGCCACCGAGCAGGCGCATTTGCCGACACCCGGCTCGGACGCAGTCACCGCCTCGCGGTACCGCATCATCAAGCGCGACGGCGTCATCCGCCACGTCGAATCGCTGGTCCGCTTCATCGCCGCCGCCGGTGCGGCTGGCCAGGTCCTTGGCACCGTGCGTGACATCACCGAGGAAAAACTGCGTGAACAGGAACTCGCCTATGCCGCCCGTCACGACGCGCTGACCGGCCTGTGGAACCGCTCCGCCTTCGACCGGCTGCTCGCCGACCATATCACGGCGGGTGCGCCTCTGGCGGTGTTCTATGTCGATCTCGACTACTTCAAGGCGCTCAACGACTTTGCCGGCCACGCCGCCGGCGACCTGGCGCTGAAGAGCGTTGCCGCCGGCATTCGCGGCTGCCTGCCGGCCGCTGCACATGCGGCGCGGCTGGGCGGCGATGAATTCGCGCTGCTGGTGCCGCATTGCGATGCCGCACAGGCCGAGCGGATCGCCGCCGCGGTGCTCGGCGCGGTGCGTGAGGCCGATCTCGGCCCGGCCGCGTCGACGCGCAAGCTGGCGGCCTCGATCGGTATCGCCTTCGTCGACGACGCGAACACTACGGTCGCCGACGCGCTAGCCTGCGCCGACGACGCCTGCTACGCGGCCAAGGCTGCTGGCCGCAACCGTTTCGCGGTGTTCTCCGCTGCAGCGGCAGCGGGATCGGGCGGGCTGAATGCCGCGCGCGTCGCCGCCGACACCGTCGATGCGATGGAAGACGGGCGGCTGAAACTGTTCGGGCAGGAAATCCATCTGCTGGGCCGGCCCTGGCAGGAAAGCCGCCATGTCGAAGTGCTGGCCAGGCTCGTCGCACGCAACGGCCGGCTGGTGCCGCCCGGCGAGTTCATTCCGGTGGCCGAGCGCTTCGGTATCGCGTCGCGGCTCGACCGCTGGATCATCCGCACCGCGCTGTCGCGGCATGGCGCTGCACTGCGCTCGGGCGCGCTGACGCTCGGCTTCAACCTGTCGGCGCAGACGCTGAGCGATCCGCAGTTGTGGGACTTCGTCGACACCGTTATCGAAGAAACCGGGGCGCCGCATTCGGGCATCGGCTTCGAGATCACCGAAACCGCCGCCGTCACCAATTTCGACGCCGCCGAACAATTCGTGTGCAAGGCGCGCGAGCGGCACTGCCGGGTCAGCCTCGACGATTTCGGCGCCGGCATGAGCTCGTTCGAATATCTCAGGCGCTTCCCCGTCGACACGATCAAGATCGACGGTTCCTTCATCGAGCACATCACGCAAAGCCGCTTCGACCGCGAGATCGTGCTGGCCATTACCAGCATCGCCCGCAGCCTCGGCTGCGACGTGGTCGGCGAGAAGATCGAACGGCAGGACACGTTGGCGATGCTGAGCGACATGGGCGTCGCCTATGGCCAGGGATTTCTGCTGCATCGGCCGGAGCCGCTGGAGCAGATTGTCGCGCGGGCAACCAGGGTGGTGGCGGCCCGCAAGGCATCGTGATCCAAGGAGATTCAGGCCGGGCCGGCCTGAATCTCAACATATTCTATCCGGTTCGCCGCGTCGTCGGTTGCGGAAACTCCAGTACTCCAGCTTCGGATGGCCTGTGCTGCGCTTCCGCCACTGTTTCGATCAACAGATCGAGGGCGTCACAGGCCGTGCGGCTCGTCTCGTCATTGCCCTGCAGATAGTGATAGGCGCGTTCGAGGTGGATGCGGGCGGCTGAAAAATCGCTGGTCAATGGTCTCTCCATCATCCCACCCTAAAATACCTTGCCGGAGGCGAGGGAACGCCGGGTAAATATCCACAGGCGGCTTTTATTCAAATGCTGTCCAATGTTGTGGGAAGAGACCTTGGGACGCTGCGGCCTTGCCTTTCAATGTTGCAGGGAAGGGCGCCGCCAGCGACGCAGTTCCACGGCCGCGCTGTCAGGACAGACGCGGCCCAACTCTTTGCCATGCCGTGCCGCACAGCTACACTGCGGCCTCCCTTTGTCCGAGGTAAGACCGATGATCGTCCAGGCCTGCATCAACGGTGCGCGTCCGCGCGATTTTCATCCTCAGTTGCCGCTGACTGCCGAGGCGATGGCGAGCGACGCTGCCGTCTGCGTCGCCGCAGGTGGGGCCGAACTGCACATCCACCCGCGCGGCGCTGACGGCGGCGAAAGCCTGGCCGCCGTCAATGCCGCCGTGCTGGCGGTGCGCCGGGCCTGTCCCGGCACGCTGGTCGGCGTCTCAACCGGCGCCTGGATCGAGAACGATGTCGAGCGGACCCGAGAGGCGATCGCCGGCTGGCGGGAATTGCCCGACTATGCCTCGGTCAATCTGTCGGAGGCAGACGCGCCCGCCGTGATGGAGCTGCTGCGACTGCGTGGTGTCGGCATCGAGGCCGGGCTTGCCGCGGTCGCCGATGCAGAGCGCTTCGTCGGCCTTGCCGATCATGACCGGGTGCTGCGTATCCTGATCGAGATAGACATCCAGGACCTGCCGGCGGCGCTGGACCAGGCGCACGGCATTGCCGCGGTGCTCGAACGCGCCGGAGTGCGGCGGCCGATCCTGCTGCACGGCGTCGACGCCACCGTCTGGCCCTTCGTCGCGCTTGCGTATCAAAAGCGCTGGTCGACGCGGGTCGGGCTGGAAGACGGCAACACGCTTGCGGACGGAACGACAGCGAAGGACAATGCGGAAATCGTCGCTGCGGCCGTGGCGATCTTTCGCGGTGCGCCTGCGGTCTGAACGACGCCCTCAGGTCTGCCCGCTGGCCGGTGCTGTCCAGCTGCGCAAAATGTGTTTCTGGATCTTGCCGGATGCGGTGCGCGGCAGCGCATCGGTGAGCAAAAACTCCTTCGGCACCTTGTAGCGGGCGATGCGGGCACCGCAGTGGCTTGCCAGGTCAGCCGGATCGACAACGCAACCGGTTTTCACCACGACAAAGGCGCACCCGACTTCGCCCCAGCGCTTGTCGGCGACGCCGATCACGGCTGCTTCGGCGATGTCGGGATGGTCGAGCAGCACCGTCTCGACCTCGACCGGATAGACATTCTCGCCGCCGGAAATGAACATGTCCTTGCGGCGGTCGACGAGCGTGACAAAGCCTTCTTCATCCTGCCACCCGATGTCGCCGGTGCGGAACCAGCCATCGGCGGTGAAGGCACGCGCGGTCTCGTCCGGCCGGTTCCAGTAGCCTGATGTGATGCTGGGACCGGACAGCCATAGCTCGCCTGGTTCCCCGGCCGCGACATCGCGGCCAGCGTCGTCGACGATGCGCAGGCCGATGGTCGGCGCCGGCAGGCCCGCCGAGCCCGCCTTGCTGGCGATGCGGTCGGCCTCGATAGGCATGCCGAGCACGGTGCCGGCTTCAGTCATGCCGAAGCCGTCGACCATGCGCACACCTTGTGCCAGCCACCAGTTGATGTCGGCCGCCGGATTGGGCGCGCCGCCGGTGAAGATGGCGGTGAGCGCGGTCCAATTCGAAGGCGCAAAATCGGCATGGTCGCGCAGCATCCTGGCCATCTGCGGTACACAGAAATAATGGGTGACGCCGAGCGTGGGATCGGCCAGGCGACGATTGGTGAGGCCGGCGTCGAAGCCGGGCGAGATCAGCACCGTGCCACCCTGCAGCAGCGGCGGACGCAGGCTGGTGATGAGGCCGATGACATGGAACATCGGCGCGTCGCAGAGGAAGACGCTGGCATTGCCGACGCGTCCCAGCACGCCGAAATTGACTGCGGTGGCGAAGGCGTTGGCCTCGGTGACGACGACCCCTTTCGGCCGGCCTGACGTGCCCGACGTGTAGAGGATGATCGACGGCGCATCGCTGGCCGGCAAAGGACGGCGCGGTGCCGGGACCTGTGTCTCGACTGCCGCCGCGAAGGCCGCGACTTCGCTTGGCACGCAGCCCTTGGGCGTTGCCATCTCAAGGGCGGTGTCATGCAGCAGCAGCACCGGATCGCAATCGGCCAGGATCGCGTGCTGTTCGGCATTGGCGAGCCGCCAGTTGAGCGGCACGAAGACAGCGCCGAGCCGCATCGCGGCCTGCTGCAGGATAAGCAGGTCTGCGCTGTTGCGGGCAAGCGTGGCGATGCGCTGCCCTTGTTCGATGCCATGGCCGGTTTCGAGCACGGCGACGGCGCGCTGGATGGCCTCGTCAAGCGCGGCATAGGTCCAGCGCCGGCCGGATGCCAGGTCGACACAGGCAACACGATCCGGCTGCGTCCTGGCGTGCAGGGCCACGGGATCGGATGTCGTCCAGGCCGGCATTCGCAGCTCCTCCCCAGGATTGCCTTATGCTTGCACGATCACCTTGCCTTGTCGTAGGCGGCAAGGCCGGGCTTGTAGCTCTTCTCGTCGATGAACTGGCGAATGCCCTCCTTGCGGCCGTCATTGTCGTAGGAATTGGCCGCTTCCTGCGCCCGGACCAGATAATCCTCGGCATTGTCATAGGTCATCTCGGCGACGCGGCGGATGGCGTCTTTGGTCGCCTTCAGGGCAATCGGGTTCTTCTTCAGCAGGATGGTCGCAACCTCGGTGACACGTGCCTTCAGGTCCGCCAGCGGCAGGCTTTCATTGACCAGCTTCCAGGCGGCGGCCTTCCTGCCGTCGATGAGCTCGCCGGTCAGCGCGTGGTACATGGCATCGCGCATCGACAGGAGGTCGACCACCACCTTGGTGGCGCCGCCGCCGGGCAGGATGCCCCAATTGATCTCGGACAGAGCGAACTGCGCTTCGTCGGCGGCAAAGGCAAGGTCGCAAGCGAAGAGCGGGCCATAGCCGCCGCCAAAACACCAGCCATTGACCATGGCGATGGTCGGCTTGCCGTACCAGCGCAAGCGCCGCCACCAACCATAGGCTTCGGATTGCGCCTTGCGGATGGCGCCAAGACCCTTGGCCTCGGTCTCGCGAAAATACTCCTTGAGGTCCATGCCCGCCGACCAGGCGCTGCCTTCGCCGGACAGCACGAGCACGCCGACATCGTCGCGGAATTCAAGCTCGTCGAGAACCTCCATCATACGCCGGTTGAGCGCCGGGTTCATGCAATTGCGCTTGTCCGGCCGGTTGAAGCGCACCCAGGCGATGCCGTTCTCGACGTCGAAGGCAACGGTCTCTTCGGTCACGGTAAGGTCCTCCCGTTTCGCTTGGCAAGTTGCTATGCGCCATAGCTATCATATTTGCTATGTCGCATAGTCTTTTTTGCTTGACAAGAGGGGATGTTCGCGGCGATCGGTTGAAGCATGGAAAAGGCACGGCTCCGCACCAGTCCCGAAGAGGCGCTCGACGCGCAGATCGGCTACAATCTGAGGCGCGCCTCGTCACTCGCGCTCAATGATTTCGCGGTCGAGATGGGTGACGCGGCGCTGCGCCCTGTCACCTATGGTATGCTGGCGCTGATCGACGAAAAGCCCGGCATCCGCGCCGCGGAACTGTGCCGCCTGCTCGGCATGAAGAGCGCCAACATGGCGCCGCTGCTTGCCGAACTTGACGAGCGCGGGCTTGTCGAACGCGACGACCATGCCGGCGACAAACGCGTGCAGATGCTCGCCCTGACGCCGGCCGCAAAAGAGGCGATGCCCGGATGGCGGCAACAGGTGCGCCGGCACGAGGACCGGTTCCTGCATCGGCTGACAAAGAAGGAACGGGCGACGCTGCTTCGGTTGCTGCGCCTGATCTGGACCGACGAAGATTGAGGGCTACCTCAGCGCTCAAGCAGGGGTGTGGAAGTTTCTGAAATAGGCGCGCCTCTTATTTCAGAAACCTGGTCTGAAAATGAAATAGCTGTTGGAAGTCGACCGAATCTGACATATGGATTTTCTTATTGCAGAAATGAGGGTATTTTCTGAAATATGGAACTGTCGACCTATAGGGCGGGGCGCTATGAAAAGCGATTAGAGTACCGCAGTTTCGTGCCGACCTCGATCAATCATCCCTGGATAGTCTCCGACCCTGAAGTTATAGACGTCCTTGGTCGAGCCGACCGTGCCTTGGGCGAATTGAACGCGTTCGCGCAACTCGTCCCTGACATTGATTTCTTCATCAGTATGTATGTCGCGAAGGAGGCCACGCAATCGAGCCGCATCGAGGGTACCCAGACCAATATCGAGGACGCCTTCAAGCAGATGGAGGACCTGTCTCCGGAAGCACGCGACGACTGGGGCGAAGTGCAGAATTACATCCAGGCGATCAATAGCGCCATTGCCAGTTTGGACCGCCTGCCTTTCTCCAACAGGCTTCTGAAAGAAACACACGCCATCCTCATGCAAGGTGTGCGCGGCGAAACCAAACAGCCTGGCGAATTTCGAGCCAGTCAGAACTGGATCGGCGTAAGCTTAAGAAACGCTGTGTTCGTGCCCCCGCATCATGAGCACGTATCTGAACTTATGAGCGACATGGAGAAATTCATCCATGACGACAGCCTGCGCGTGCCGCCGCTGATCCGCATCGCGATTGCCCACTATCAATTCGAGACCATCCATCCGTTCCTAGACGGCAACGGCCGGTTGGGCCGCCTTATGATCTCACTTTACCTTGCCTCGCAGGGTCTCCTTGTCAAACCGGCGCTTTACCTTTCGGATTATTTCGAACGCAACAAGACCGCCTACATCGATCACCTTATGGCAGTGCGCGAAGGCAACCACATGCGCGACTGGTTGATCTTCTTCCTCTACGGAGTTGAAGAGACGGCGCGTGCGTCCGCCGATGTGTTTCGCCAGATTCTGGTGCTTAAGGAGCGGATAGAGCGCGAAACGCTGCCGCGTTTCAGTCATCGCCGTCAAGGAAACGCGCAACGGCTTGTAAGGCATCTCTACAAACGACCGTTGATTGACGTGAAAGGCGTCGCCGTTCTGCTGGATACGACGACAAACACAGCCACGTCGTTGATTGCTGATTTCATGAGCCACGGTGTGCTGGTTGAGGTGACGGGCCAAAGGCGCAATCGGCTTTTCGTGTTCGAACGATACCTCCAGCTCTTTGAAAGACGCAGAGGTAGCTGACGTCCGCCGTCTTATCTCTCTGTGAAAGCTGCCGATCGATACCTCCTTGCTGGAGGTCATCACCCCAGAATGATCTGGATCGCCTTGTCGACCACCGGATGCAAGCCGCTGGCCTGGAAGGACAGCCGGTTGCCGGAACCGACATTGCTGGTCATGGCAATGGTCAGCCCCGAGAGCGGGTCGTGCAGCATGACGGCGACGTAGCCGGGAATGCTGCCCTGGTGGCCGTAGAAGGCGTGGTCGGCATAGGCGCTCTGGAACATGCCGGCACCGGTTTCGCGCATGCGCGTGCCGGGGAAACTCGCCGGCACACGGCCTTCGAACATCTCGGCGAAGAAGGGCCGCGACAGCAACTTTCCGGAAAACAGG
This sequence comes from Mesorhizobium sp. Root102, assembly GCF_001425625.1. Classification (GTDB taxonomy): domain Bacteria; phylum Pseudomonadota; class Alphaproteobacteria; order Rhizobiales; family Rhizobiaceae; genus Mesorhizobium. Next base: position 323,148 of record NZ_LMCP01000034.1, read on the forward strand.
CCGCGCATGAAGCTCACCATGTCGAACGGCGTCGACACCATATCGCCGCAGCCATAGGCGGCGCCGAACGGGAAGGAATCGGAAGAATCCTGCAAGTCGTCGGAATAGGGCAGCACGCCGTCCATGCGCCACATCTCGCCGCCCGAGGCGATGTCGGTGGGCGCATTCGCCGCCGGCGGCGGCCGGTGGTAGTAGCCGCGCACCATCGACTTTTCCGGAAAGGCCTCGGTGGCCGGCGACCACGTGTTTGTCAGGCCGAGCGGCTGCAGCACCGCGCTTCTGACGTAGCCGCCCAGCGGCTGGCCGGAGACAGCCTCGATCACCATGCCGGCAAGCACATAGCCGGTGTTGTTGTAGACGGCGGCACCGCCCGGCGCCTTCTGCTTGTCGGAAGCGAAGGCGATGTCGACCAGCTGTTGCGGCGTCCACTGCCGGCTCGGGTCCATCGGAATGTAATATTCGAACTCCGGCAGGCCGCTGCGATGGTTGATCAACTGGCGCACCGAAATGGCGCCGGCACCCGGCAGGTCGGGAAACCAGGAGGCGATCGGCGCGCCGAGATCGAGCTTGCCGTCCTGGGCGAGCTTGACCAGGGCCGCGGCAACGAAGGTCTTGGTGCAGCTGCCGATCTTGAACAGGCGGTCGGGCGAGACGGCAACGCCATGCTCCCGGTCGGCGAGGCCGGCGGTGAGGGCGGTTGGTGCGGCGCCTGTCGAGTAGGCCAGCGACGCGCCCACCGCGCCGTCGGCGAGATAGGTATTCAGGAGGGCGTTCAGGTCTTCACGCATGGATTCTGCTTTCGCCGCTAAATTGCTGGTTTCATACATGTCGGTGCGCCCTCGAGCCGAACCCGAGGGCAGGGCCGCCAAGCTTCACTCCGCCACGTCGACCGCGGCAAAATTCTGCCGTCCGAAGGGGTCGAGCACGTAGTTGAGCACGCTCTTGCGGATCGGGATCGCCACCACCGAATGGGCGATCGGCGCCACCGGCACCTCGACTTTCAGGATCGCCTGCGCCCTGGCGTAGATGTCGGCGCGGTGCTTCGCATCAGCGGCGACGCGGCCGTCCTGCAGAAGCTTCTCGAAGGCCGGATCGCACCAGCGCGAGCGGTTGGAGCCGCCCTTCACGCCGTCGCAGGAGAGCAGGTAGCTCAGCATGTTGTCGGGGTCGCCATTGTCGCTGCTGCCGCCGAGCAGGTAGGCGTCCTGTTCGCCCGAGGCGGTGCGCTTGAGATATTCGCCCCACTCGAAGCTGACGATCTCGGCCTTGACGCCGACTTTTGCCCAGTCGGCCTGGATCATCTCGGCCATGCGCTTGGCATTGGGATTGTAGGGCCGCGACACCGGCATCGCCCACAGGCTGATTTTCAGGTCGCTTTCGTGGCCGGCTTCCTTCAGCAGTTTCTTCGCGCCATCCGGATCATAGTCGATGCCGGCGTCGGTGACGGCGCCGATCTGTGCCGGCGGCACGACGCTGCCGGCCACTGTGCCGGCGCCGGCATAGACGGCGTCGACGATCGCCTTGCGGTCGATGGCCTTGGCCAGCGCCATGCGCACGCGCACGTCGCCGAGCGGCTGGTGTTCGACATTGAAGCCGAGAATGCCGATGTTCTGGCCCTTGAGGTCGAGCACGGTGATGTCGGGATCGGTGCGCAAATCGGCGACGGCACTGGGCGGCGGCGGGGCGGCGACCTGGCATTCATTGGCCTTGAGGCGCTCGACGCGGGTGGTCGGCTCGGGCGTGATGGAGAAGACAAGCGTGTCGATCTTCGGCGCGCCGCGCCAGTAATCCTTATTGGCGGCGTAGCGGATCTGGCTGTCGGGGACATAGGCCTGCAGCACGAACGGGCCGGTACCGACGGGTTCCGAGTCGATCAGTTCCGGCGTGCCGGCGGCGACCATCTTTTCGGTCTGCTCCAGCGACAGGATGGAGAGATAGTCGAGGGCGATGCCGGGCAGGAAGGTGACGTTGGCCGCCGTCAGCGTGAAGCGCACGGTGTAGTCGTTGACCTTGTCTATCTTGTCGATCAGCGTGCCCATGCCCAGCGCATTGAAGTACTCGTAAGCACCGCCGCCGAGCTTGTGGTAGGGATTGTTGGCGTCGCGCTGGCGGTTGAAGGTGTAGAGCACGTCGTCGGCGTTGAGATCCCGCGAGGGCGTGAAATGGTCGTTCGACTGGAATTTCACGCCGTGCCTGAGATGGAACGTGTAGGTCTTGCCGTCGGCCGAGACCTCCCAGCTTTCGGCCAGCGCCGGGCCGACCTCGGTTGTGCCGGGCTTGAACTCGACCAGCCGGTTGAAGATCGTCTTGGCGGCGGCATCCATGGTGGAATCGGCGGTGCCGATCGCCGGGTTGAAGGTCTCGGGGTTGGCTTCCGAGCAATAGACCAGGGTTTTGGCATAAGCCTGCCCGCCGAGAAGGGCGGATGAGGCCAGCAGGGACGAGGTAAGCACTGCGCGCAGAACGGTGGATTTCATCGCAAACGCTCCTGATGACACTTTATGGGTTGAGAGAAGGGCAGGCCGGTGAACTTCATGGCGTCGCCGCCGCGGCGAGGAAACGGTCAGGCGCCAGCGCCGCCGTGGTGACGCCGCGCGCTGTGAGATCGTCCGGCAGGGGTTGGCCGTGCAGCAGCGCCGAACCCAGCCGCGCCAGCGTCAGCGAGACCTGGAAACCGTAGCCGCCCTGGCCGCCGAGCCAGAAGAAGCCGGGCAGGCGCGGGTCGAAGCCGACGACCGGTGTGCGGTCGGGCGAAAAGGTGCGCAGGCCCGCCCAGGGCGTCGACGGACGGCCGATGCGCAGCGACGTCGCCTGTTCGATGCGGTCGACGGCGATGGCGACGTCGATGTCTTCCGGATACGCGTCGCAGGGCTCGGAATCGGTCTCGTCGGCGAGCGAGCCGATCAGCCTGCCGGCATCCGGCTTGAAGTAGAACTGTTCGTGCAGGTCAACCACCAGCGGCCAGGCGCTGATGTCGGTCCCGGCGGGCGGATCTAACAGGAAGGCGGTGCGGCGCTTCGGCCGGAAGCCGAGACCGGAGAGACCGGCCAGCCCGGCGACGGCATCGACCCAGGCGCCGGAGCCGTTGACGACGATATCGGCCTGGTAGGCACCGGCATTGGTCGCGACGCGAAAGCCGTTTGCGATGCGGGAAATCTCCAGCACTTCCTCGCTGGTGCGGATGACGCCGCCGCCGGCCTTCAGCGCCGAGGCTGAAGCCGCAAGCATCTTTCCCGTGTCGACATCCAGCGCGCCGGGTTCATGCACGCCGCCGCAGGTGGTTGCCGTGGCGATGACCGGCACCAGCGCGGTGACTTCCGTGGCCGACAGGCGCCGAACGCTGGGCACCAGCGCCTGCATCTCGGCCGCCATGCGGTCGACGGCTGCACTGTCTTCGACGCCGCCGACATGCAGCGCGCCACGCCGGTGGGCGGCGAAGCCGCCATCGATGATCGCCTGCCGGCTGGCCAGTGACAGCGCCCGCACCAGCGCATTGCCGTAGGTTTCGGAAAACAGTGCCGCCGAGCGGCCGCTGGCGTGGTAGCCGAGTTGCGGCTCGCGCTCGAGCACGGTGACCTCGGCCCAGGGCTGCACGGCTGCCGCCAGCGAGAGGCCGGCAATGCCGCCGCCGATGACGACGATTTTCTGGGGGGACTTCGATTGCATCCACTAGGGGTAGAAATAATTTCGCATCCAGTCAATATTTAGCGTATAAGAAAATAGTTAGCGTTGTTGATAGCGGCAGGGAGTTCGACTACCTAGGAATGACAGGCGGCGTGATCGCCGCGCCATGGAGCTGACGATGTCGGAGCAACCGAACCTCGGTGATTGCCTGCGCGGCCTCAGGAAAACGCATGGCTGGACCTTGCAGGAGGTCAGCACGCTCACAGGCGTTGCGGTCTCGACGCTATCCAAGGTCGAGAACGACCAGATGTCGCTGAGCTACGACAAGCTGCTGCAGATCTGCGAAGGGCTGGGCATCCATGTCACCGAGTTGCTCAACGGCGACCGTAAGCAGCCGTCAGCGCGCACCCGTCGCTCGGTGACCTCGCAGTCCAACACGCTGCGCCAGCTGACCCGCAACTACGACTACCGCTATCTGGCCACCGATCTGGTGCGCAAGCGCATGGTGCCGATCCACGCCTATGCGCGCGCCCGCACACCGCAGGAGTTCGGCCCACTGACCAAGCATGCCGGCGAGGAATTCCTGATCGTGCTCAAGGGCGAGATCGAGCTGCACACCGACCAGTACGCGCCGGTGCGGCTGAAACAGGGCGAAAGCGTCTACATCGATTCCACCATGGGCCATGCCTACCTCTCGGTCGGCGAGGGCGACGCCGAGATGCTGTGCGTCTGCTCCGGCGACGAGCCGGATATGGAAGGCACGCTGCTGAGCGTGCTGGAGACGGTGGAGGGGTAGGGGCGAGCCGATCTAGACCGGCGGCCTTTCTCCGGCATCGAGCAGCCATTGCCGCACGGCTTGTGTCGGTTCTGGATGCCGCTGCTTTCTCGGCATCACGACATAGAAATCCTGCGTGCCGCGCATTTCGCCGCTGACGGGCTGAACCAGGCGGCCAGCGGCGAGGTCGGCGGCGACGAGAAAGCGGCTGGCCAGCGCAATGCCCTGGCCGGCGACGGCTGCGTCGATGGCCAGGCCCGTCTGGTTGAAGCGCATGCGTTTCAGCTCGGTCTTCATCTTCAGGCCGACCGCCTTTTCCATGAATTCCGGCCACAGATTGTGCGCATCGTGCAGCAGCACGTGGTGCTGGATTTCAGCCGCGGCGATTTCATTGGCGCCGTGCGGCAGCAGGGCAGGGCTGCAGACGGCGATGATCTGCTGGGCAAACAACAGGTCGACGACCAGGCCGGCGCCGAAGGGCGGGCGGCCCTGGCGCACCGCGATGTCGACACCGTCGGCCTGAAAGCTCGACAGGCTTTCGCTGGCCAGGACGCGCAGATCTACCAGCGGATTGTCCGTCACAAAATCCTGCAGCCTGGGGATCAGCCATTTGGTGGCGAAGGTCGGCGTCACGCTGATCGTCAGCCGCGCCGGCTGGGGACGAAGCAGCAGCGTCGCCTCCGAGATCAGGTCGAAGGCGCGGCGGATGTTGGGGACATAGGCGCGGCCCTCATCGGTCAGCGCCAGGCCGCGTGGCAGCCGCTCGAACAGTTTTGTGCCGAGATCAGCCTCCAGCCCGCGAATGTGCTGGGCCACCGCCCCTTGCGTGACGTTGAGTTCTTCGGCCGCGATGCGGAAGTTGAGATGACGCGCCGAGGCCTCGAAGGCGCGCAGCGCATTCAACGGCGGCAGGTTAAGGAAGGCTTCGGGCATGCAGGAGTTTTTCTACAGGTTGATTTCAGGCATTCTGGTTCGAACCCGAGGAGAAAACCAGCTATATCAACGCTCAACTCCCGAAAACACCGCTTGCGGTGCCCGCCAACCCTGAGAGGAAAATCCAATGAGTGTAGAAAAAGTAGCTGTGGTCGTGGCCGGCGGCAGCGGCATGGGTGCGGCGGCGGCGAAGCGGCTGGCGGCGGATGGCTTCAAGGTTGCCATCCTGTCTTCCTCGGGCAAGGGCGAGGCGCTGGCCAAGGAACTGGGCGGCCTCGGCGTCACCGGCTCCAACCAGTCGAACGACGATTTGCAGCGCCTGGTCGACCTCACGCTCGAGCGCTATGGCCGCATCGACGTGCTGGTCAACAGCGGCGGCCACGGCCCGCGCGCGCCGATCCTGGAAATCACCGACGAGCAATGGCACACCGGCATGGACGTCTATCTGCTCAACGTCATCCGGCCGGTACGCATCGTGGCGCCGCAGATGGTCAAGCAGAAGGGCGGCGCCATCATCAACATCTCGACGGCCTGGGTGGTCGAGCCGAGCCCGATGTTCCCGACCTCGGCCGTGTTCCGCGCCGGCCTGGCCGCCTACACCAAGATCTTCGCCAACACCTATGCAGCCGACAATGTGCGCATGAACAACGTGCTGCCCGGCTGGATCGACAGCCTGCCAGCCACCGAGGAGCGCCGCGACAGCGTGCCGATGCAGCGCTACGGCACGTCGGAAGAGATCGCCGCGACCATCGCCTTCCTGGCGTCGGAAGGCGCCGGCTACATCACCGGCCAGAACATTCGTGTCGACGGGGGCATCATCCGCGCTATTTGAGGGCGTCGGCCGGGAGGTCGATTCTGACCTCTCGGCCCAAGGAGCAAAAAATGCGGCTTTTGATACTCGGCACCGGTTGGATGGCGCAGGAACATGCCCGTCGATTCGCCGCCATCGAGGGCGTCGACATTGTCGGTGCTGTCGATGTCGATCCGGCACGGGTTGGCGAATTCGCCGACAGCTTCAACATTCCCAACCGCTTCACCGCGCTGGAGGAGGCGCTGAACTGGGGTGAATTCGACGCGGTGGCCAATGTCACGCCGGATCGCATCCACCACCCGACCACCATGTCGCTGATCGCCGCCGGCAAGCCGGTGCTGTGCGAAAAGCCGCTGGCCGAAAACTTCGGCAAGGCCACCGAAATGGCCGATGCCGCCGAGGCCGCCGGCATCGTCAACATGGTGAACCTCACCTATCGCAATGTCGCCGCGCTGCAGAAGGCCCGCCAGATGGTGCAGGCGGGCGAAATCGGCACGGTCAGGCATGTCGAAGCGTCCTATCTGCAAAGCTGGCTGGTGTCGAAGTTCTGGGGCGACTGGCGCACCGATCCGAAATGGCTCTGGCGCCTGTCGCGCGGCCACGGCTCCAACGGCGTGCTCGGCGATGTCGGCATCCACATCCTCGACTTCGCCAGCTATGGTGCGGCGCTCGACATCGACCATGTCTTCTGCCGGCTGCGCGCCTTCGACAAGGCGCCCGGCAACCGCATCGGCGACTACGGGCTCGACGCCAATGACAGCTTCGCCATGACGCTGGATTTTTCCAACGGCGCCTTCGGCGTGGTGCATGCCAGCCGCTGGGCCACGGGCCATCTCAACGAGCTGCGTCTGCGCATCTATGGCGAAAGAGGCGGCATCGAAGTGGTGCACAATCTCGACGGCTCGGCGCTCAAGGCCTGCGTCGGTGACAATGTCGAGAACGCCAAATGGGAAGAGCTCGAGGCCGGCACGGTGGCAACCAACTACCAGCGCTTTGTCGATGCGGTGCGAACCGGTGTGCAGGCCGAACCGTCCTTCCGCCACGCCGCCGAATTGCAGAAGGTGCTGGATCTGGCAGCGGTGTCGGATGAGAAGCGCGCGGAGCTGCGGGCGAGTGCGGATACGCAGTAGTTCCTCGACCCGCGAAGGCTTTGAATGCCATGTCGGTGCAAAACCTGCCCCGTCCTCAGTGCCCTGGCACTTGATCCGCATCCGTCAACGTCTGCAGAAACGCAACGATGTCGTCGATCTCGGGGTCGCTCAGCGCTGGTCTGTCGCCGGGCTTCTTGCCGAGGGGCGGGTCCTGGTTGAGGTTGGCCCAGTAAGCCCTTGGCAAATCGTCATATTGCTTGACCGTGCCGTCGGCGTCTTTCGGGTACCAGCGGCCGGGATCGGTGTCGCGCGTTGCGTAGAAGGCGACCGCGTCGCGCAAGGAATGGAAGTAGCCATTGTGGAAGAAGCTTTTGCGCAGCGCCACATTGCGCAGCGTCGGCGTGCGAAACAGGCCGCAATAGTCGGCTCGGCCTTTGAAGTCGGTGCGCAGTGGCCCGCACAGGCCGAGATCAACATAGGCGGGGTCGGCGTTGGCGGGAATCGCCCTGTTGCGCGGCACGGCGACGGCGATCAGGCCGAAATCGGTGAATTGCGGCGGCTCGCCGTCATTGGCCGGTTCGCTGAGATGGCAACTGGCGCAATTGCCCTTGGCCGCGTCCTCGAACAGCGCGCGACCGCGTAACTCCTGCGCCGACAGCGTCGCCTTGCCGGCAAGGAAGGCGTCGTAGCGGCTGGAATAGGGATAGAAGTCGGGCGCACTCTGCTCGAAGGTGCCAAGCGCCTCGGCGGCGGCGTCGAAGGCGTCGTCCGGATGGTCGAGAACGTTGTCGCCGAAGGCGGCCTTGAAGTCGTCGGCATAGGCCGCCTTGCGCAAGGCGGACGTGACGGCGGCGGCATCCTTGTTGGCCATCTCGAACGGCGACCGCAGCGGGATCTTCGCCTGGTCGCTGCCGCGGTCGGCGCGGCCGTCCCAGGTCAGGCCGCCGGTTGGACCATTGTCGACGCTCTCGTCGCCTTCATCCTCGGAATCGTAGAAATGCTCGGTGAAGGCCGGCGCCGCCTGCAAATAGCGCAGCGAGGGCACGGCACGCAGTCCGGGTTGGTCGAGATGCGGCCCGCCCATTTCGACGGGTGCCGCCGAGGCTGGGCCGAAGGCATGGTGCGGGTCATGGCAGGACGAGCAGGCCTGCTTGCCGGAGGCAGACAGCGATGGGTCTAAGAACATTTTCCGGCCAATCGCAGTCAGGGCGGCGGCGCGTGCGAAGGCGTCCGCCCGCGACATCGGCCCGGGATGGACGCTGCCGGTTCCGGCGCGAACAACGGTCGCCGGCAGGGGCACGGCAAAGCCGAATATCGATGTCGCGGCGGCCGCGATCATCAGGCTTTTCCATCCTCCTGTTGTCATGGGTTCAATCCGGTTTGCTCCGGAATTAGGTTCGCACTGCAACAGATTGATGACTGGTCCATCCGCTCACGCAACCGTGTTCGCCGGCAGCGCAAATGTCACAAAGGTGACAAGGCATCGACTTAGCCTCTGCAGCCATGGCCGTTGCCCCCAGCCATGCATTGCTCCCTCTAGCCATCCCCCCAGCCATGAGGACTTCCCATGACGCGGCTCACGCTTCTCACCTCGCTTTGCCTCGCCTCGACGGCGCTGGCGTCGTTCACCGCTGCTGCCAACGCCGCGCCGCCCGGCTACGACAAGATCGACACCGTCGTCGTCATCTATGCCGAGAACCGCAGCTTCGATAATCTCTATGGCGGCTTCCCCGGCGCCAACGGCCTGGCCAACGTCTGCGCCGACCAGGCGCGCCAGCTCGACCGCGACGGCAAGCCGCTCACCGAACTGCCGCCTGCCTGGGGCGGGCTGACCGCCAAGGGGGTGACGCCGCCGGTGACCGAGGCGCAGTCGGCGCATCTCACCAATGCCAGCTTCGCCATCGACGATGCCAGCGGCTTCAACGAGAAAACCTCCGTCGTCACACGCGACCTCTGGCATCGCTTCTATCAGGAGCAGATGCAGATCGACGCGGGCAAGAACGACAAGTTCGTCGCCTGGGCCGATTCCGGCGGCCTCGTGATGGGCCATTATGACGGATCGGTGCTGCCGATGTGGGCGGTGGCGAAGAAATACGTTCTGGCCGACAATTTCTTCCAGGGCGCCTTCGGCGGCTCCTTCCTCAACCATTTCCAGCTCGCCTGTGCCTGCGCGCCGGTCTATCCGCACGCCGACACCAGCCCGGTGAAGGGGCAGATCGCCGTCGTCGAGGCGGACGGCAAGACGCTGAAGGTGGCCGACAATTCGCCGGCCTCTGCACTTAGCGGCGCACCGAAATTCGTCAATGACGGCGCCATCACGCCCGACTTCTATGCCGTCAACACCATGCAGCCGCCCTATCAGCCGAGCGCCAACAAGCCGGTCGAGGGCGGCGACAAGGCACTGGCCGATCCGGCGCAGCCGACCACGCTGCCGCCGCAGCACGACATCACCATCGGCGACCTGCTGTCGCTGAAGGGCGTCGACTGGGCCTGGTATGCCGGCGCCTGGCAGGCAACGCTCGACGGCAAGAACGCGACGCCGGCGCCGAACTTCCAGTTCCACCACCAGCCGTTCAACTATTTCGCCGCTTACGCGCCCGGCACTGCCGCGCGGGCCGAGCATCTGCGCGACGGCGGCCTGGATGGTGCCGAGTTCATCAAGGCGATCGACGACGGCAAGTTGCCTTCGGTGAGCTTCTACAAGCCACAAGGCAATCTCAACGAGCATGGCGGCTATGCCGATGTCGCGAGCGGCGACCAGCATCTCGCCGACCTCGTCTCGCATCTCGAGAAGAGCCCGCAATGGAGCCACATGCTGGTGGTCGTCACCTATGACGAGAATGGCGGCTTCTGGGATCATGTCGCGCCGCCGAAGGCCGACCGTTGGGGGCCGGGCAACCGCGTCCCGGCTTTCATCGTCTCGCCTTATGCCAAGATGGGCACGGTCGACCACACGCAATACGACACGACGTCGATCCTGCGCTTCATCACCGCGCGCTACGATTTGCCGGTGCTGTCCGGCATCGTCGCCCGCGACAAGGCGCTGCGCAACAACGACCAGCCGCCGATGGGCGACCTGAGCGCGGCGCTCGATCTCAGCCGGTAGGTAGGCTTCAAAACAGGCCGCCGCGTCGCAAAGGCGCGGCGGCCTGTTTCAAGGGCCGGTCACCAGGGAAAAAACCAGTTTCTGCAGATTGCCGCCGTTGCCGAATTCGACGCGGTCGAAATCGCGGCTTGCCTGAACCCGCGCCTTCGAGATCGCATCGAGCCGACGAACCACTTCGGCCCTGGTCTTGCTGCATTTGGGATCATCGGCAATCTTCAGGCCGTCCGTCGCGGCTTCGATGTCGTGGACCATCTGTACCATGCTGGCGCCATGCACCTTCTCATGGGCGCTGACGCCGGCGATGAACACATCCCAGTTCTTCCGGACGGCAGGCGGCAGCGAGCCGTAGGGTTTTGGCAATGTGTAGGTGATGATCAGTTTTGGCCGTCCCGCCGTAAGTATGCAGTCCTCGCCGCTGGGTTTGTAGTCCCTGCCCCCCCAGGTCAGTTTGAAATTGGTGTAGGCGATGGCGCGGGCAATGCCGAGCTTTGGCCCGTTCTCGCCGATCGAGCGGTAGAGTTCGGCGCCGGACTGGCCCGAGATGGCGTAGGGCTCGATCTTCTCGACCGGCTTCCACTGCGCATGGGCGGCCAGCGGCAAGGCCAGCAAGACGGCCAGCAGAAAACACAGACGAACACAGGCTCTCAACACCGCTCTCCGCAAAATCAGGACCGGGCGACATCGCCGCGACGGGCAATGCCACAGGACAGCTTTTCCTATAGAATGCCTGCTGGTGCTGCAAATGCCCTAGAGGGAGTCACTTGGGGGGAAGTCATGAGAGCTGGATATCTAGTCGTCGCCGGTGTGGTAGCGGTCGTGCAGGCCGCGCAGCCGGCGTTTGCCGCGTCCTGCGGCGGCTGGAGTGCGAAGATGGAGGAAGACGAAGGCGGCAGCGTGCTGACCGCCTCGGTCTGCGGCGGGCCGAAAGGCGATGCGCATCTGATGCTGATCTGTTTCGACACGCCGGTGCTGAGCTACGATCTAGGCGCCACAGGCCAGCAGTTGGAGCCCGGCATCAGCGGTTCGTTCGAGTTCAAGGCTGACGGCAAGACGGCGACCAAGACGCTGCAGTTGGAGGCCATGTACAACTACTTCGTGGTCAATCTGCCGAAAGCCGATCCGTTGCTGGACCTGTTGCGCGGGAAAGGCGAGGTCAGCGTCAGTGCGGCCAAATACGGCCAGGCCAGTTTTCCGCTGAAGGGTTCGAGCGCTGCCATCGGCAGGGTGCTGGCGCAGTGCGGCAAGGCCCAGCCCGCCGATGGGGATTGACAGGGATCCTTCGCCATCGCCAACGCCTGGCATGACGCGGTCTCTATGTCTCGCCATGTGCCGCGACATAGTCGATTTCGGACCGGCTGATGCCGATGTCCTTGAGCATGAAGTCCGGCATCGTTTCCAGATGGCGCCGGTCGCGACGGTGGCGCCAGCGGCGCAGCAGGCGTGCCAGCAAGGTTAACGGCAGGCGCCATTCTCGGGCGCTGATCAGGACGCGTTCGGTTTCGGTCATGGCTTCCTCGAAAATGCAGGGCGAAGCTCTTGCCGGGGGCGCGCCGGCAAGAGCTGACGCGACCTCAATCGGCCATCTTCATCGCGTCGCAGGACACGTCGGGGTTCATGTCGGCGAAGGTGCCGGTCCGGTTCTTCTTCCAGGCCCAGACGTGCAGTTCGTAGAATGCGCCGAGGCCATAACGGTTGGGTGCGCTGTTGAAGTTGAACAGCTGTCCCTCGAGTGAGGCCGGGCCTTTCGAGGTGATGTATTCGACCGCCACCAGTTTCAGCTTTCCATCGGCCATCGGCTCGTACATCACAGCCTCGGGCTTGGAGAGATCGACGACATCGTCCTTCAAGTAGGCCGCGTTGACATAGTGGATGCCCATGGCGCCGCCGGTGATGCCGCTGGCGCAGGGGATGGGCGTGTAACCCTCGGCGGTGGCCGTGGCCACGGTCTCGAACCGGCCGTTGGTCGCGCGCACCTTTTGCGCCAGGATATTGGTTTCGCCGGCGTCAGCGGCGTCGTGGGCATGAGCCGTTGCCGCGACGGCAAGAGCGGACAGGAGGATCGGGGCGGCAAGGCGCCGGGTCCAGGGCAGGAATGTCATGTTGACTCCATGGATTTGCTGTCGCACTGGCCATCCCGGTCCGAGCGCGTTGGTTGCGGCAGAGGCGCGTCCCGATCGCGGTGTCAGGCTCCGGCGGTTTGCGGGCCGATGAAGGCGGCGATCTCCGTCACCTTGTTGGCGGGGAAGCCACCCTCGCGGGCATGCCGCTCGACCATTTCGGCGCTTTCGGCCTCGTGCACACAGTAGATCTTGTCGCCGGCGACATAGGAGGTGAGCCATTTGTAGGGCACGCCGAGCCCGGCCACGACCTCATTGGACTTGGCCGAGATTTCCTTGAGTTCATTGGCGCTCAGCCTGTCGGCGCCGGCGATTTCGCGTTCGATGATGAATGTCGGCATTGTCGGTCTCCGTTGTTGGTTGACGGCCCGATAAATCCGATCGACGTTGGACCCGGTGTGCCGTCCGCGAAAGAAACAGGGCGGGGCCGGTCACACGCTTTGTCCCACGGTGGTGGCGTAAGCCGCATGCGGGGACGGAGCGGGCCAGGATGACGGTGGAAAAAGTGGGCGGTACGATCAGGCTTCTTGGCGAACCCGCCATTCTCGATGCGAATGGCCAAAGCCAACCCGTGCGCGGCCATCAGGCCTGGGCGCTGCTTGCGCGCGTGGTTCTGGCGCGCGCGCCGCTCGATCGCCGCGCGCTGGCGGCGGAGCTGTTTCCCGAAACCGTCGATCCGCTGGGTTCGCTGCGCTGGTGCCTGGCCTCGCTGCGCAAGGCGCTCAACAGCACCGATTGTCTGAACGGCGACCCGATCGAGGGACGCTTTGCGGACGATCTGGACATCGACGCGCTGCGGCTCGACCGCGACGATTTCGACATCGAGGCCGCCGGGCCGCTGCTCGGCACGCTGGAGCCCCGTTGCAGCCCGGAATTCGCCACCTGGCTGCTGGTCGAGCGCGAGCGCATCGCCGGCATCGTCGAAGCCCGCATCCGCCAGGAAACCATCCGTGCCATGTCGGTCGAGGATCATGGCCGCGCGACGCGGCTGGCTGGACTTGGCGTCCGGCGCAACCCCTATGACGAGGGCGCGCACATATTGCTGGTGAAGAGCCTGGCCTTGGCGGGGCGCTACCAGGCGGCCCTCGATCATGTCGAAGCGACCGAGGCGGTGTTTGTGGCGGAGCTCGGCGAGAAGCCGTCGGCCGCTTTGCGTAGTGCCGCCCGCCGCACCATCTCGTCGCCGCCCAGCGGAATCTCACGCCAGGCCTTCGTCACCTCGCTGATGCAGTCGGGCCTGGCCGCGCTTTCGGCGGGCGCCGTGGATGCCGGCATCGATTGCCTGCGCCGCGCCGTGCGCGACGCGGAGAAACACAAGGACGCGCAGCTGACGGCGCGCGCCATGTTCGAGCTTGGCACGGCGCTTGTGCATTCGGTCAAAGGCTATGATGACGAAGGCTCGGTGCTGCTGCGCCAAAGCACGGAACTGGCGCGGCAGGCGGGCAACGCGGCCATCGCCTCGGCGGGGTTTCGCGAACTGGGCTATGTCGAGGCGCTGGCGGGGCGGCGGCCCTTGGCCGCCACCTATCTTTCGCAGGCGTTGGAACTGGCCGGCGGTGGCGAAAACCTGGCCGGCATTCATGCCGTCATCGGTTTCAACCTGGTCGACTGGGGCCGGATCGGCGAGGGGCTCGATCACTACGCGCTGTCTCTGGAGCATGCACGCTCGGCCGGCAACCGCCGCCGCGAGATCTGGTCGCTTGGGCTTGGCGGCTGGGGTCTGCTCGCCGCCGATCGGCTGGACGAGGCCGATCGCTGGCTGGACGACTGCCTGGCGCTGGTAGAGGAACAACGCTGGATCTCGTTTCGACCATGGCCTGTAGCCGTGCTGAGCGAATCCCGCACCCGCCAGCGGGCGCGCCCCAATGATTTGCGTCCCCGGCTGGAGGAAGCCTTCGCGCTGAGCTGCCAGATGAACGATTCCCTGCTGGGAAGGGGCCGTCGCACGCGCGCTGGCGCTGACCTATGCGGCGCAAGACGCGCTCGCGCCGGCCATGGAGTGGCTCGCAGAGGCTCGCCGGCGCTGCATGCGCGACACCGACAGCTATGCCGGGCTGCAGGTGGAGATCCTGGCGAGCCAGGTGGACGTCAATCTGAAGCTGGACCAGCCTGAGACGGCCGACGCCATCGCGCGCGAATGGCTGGCTTTGGCGGCGCGCACGCATCGCGATGCTCATGTCGTGCGCGCCGCCGCGTTTATCGCCCAGCGCAACTGACGCTACAGGAACACCTTGTTCGGTCATGGTCAGCGCGTCGCGCCGCCTGGGCTCAAGGTTTCATTGCGTCCGCGCCTTGGCCACATCGGCCGGCGTGATCGCCGATTGCTTGCCGCCGAAATGGGCCAGGACATAGTTGCCGAGCGCCGCGATCTCGACGTTCGAATAGGCGTTGGCGAAGGCAGGCATGCTTTGTGCGCCCGTTGCCGTCGTCATATGCGCACCCTTGAGGATGACCTGGATAAGATTGGTCCCCTCGGGGTCGTTGACCGTGCGGCTGCCGCGCAGCGCGGCATAGGGCGTCTGCAGCCCTTCGCCGTTCCAGCCGTGGCAACTGGCGCAGGCGCCCTGGAACAGCTTCAGGCCAAGCCCGCCTTGCGCGGCCGCGTCGCCTGACGGCGCATAGGCAGTCGACGCCTTGAGCGTGGCCGGTTCGGCCTCGACGATCGCCTGGTCGCTGCTGACCTGCGGCGGCACGGTTTTCACATAGGCGACGATCGCCTTGATGTCTTCGGGCGTCAGGTGGCGCAGGCTGTAGTCCACCGCTTCACCCATGCTGCCCGTCGGCGAACCGCGACCTTCCGCATGACCTTTGGACAGGTAGTCAAACAGCTGTTCGTCGGTCCAGTTGCCGATGCCCGTGCGATTGTCAGAACTGATATTGTAGGCCTTCCAGCCCTGCAGTTCCGCGCCGGCGAAGGTCTTGCCGCTGTCGAGCGCGTAGAAAACATTGCGCGGCGTGTGGCATTCGCCGCAATGGGCCATCGCCTCGACCAGATAGGCGCCACGGTTCCATTCCGCGCTCTCGCTCGTGTTCGGCTGAAAGGCACCGTCGGGAACAAAAAGCAGGTTCCAGAACCGCATGACGTAACGCTGGTTGAACGGGAAGACGAGGTCGTTCTTTGGCGCATCCGCGTGCACCGCAGGGAGGCTGAAGAGATAGGCCTTGATGGCCAGCGCGTCTTCCGTGGTCATCCGCGCATAGGCGGCATAGGGAAAGGCCGGATAGAGATTGTGGCCTTGCCTGTCGATGCCCTGATGCAAGGCGCGCACGAACTCGGCGTCGCTCCAGTAGCCGATGCCGGTTTCCTTGTCGGAAGTGATGTTGGGCGCGTAGAGCGTGCCGAATGGCAGCTTGAAGGCGAGGCCGCCCGCATAGGGCTTGCCGCCTGATGTGGTGTGGCAGGCGACGCAGTCGGCGGCGCGCGCCAGATACTCACCGCGGTCGATCAGCGCCTGGCCGGTCGGCAGTGCGGCCTGTGCCACGGACACGTCCGGCAGTGACGCCGGCTTGAGCAGGAACACCGCGACGGCAGCAGCAATGACCACCGCAGCGGCGAGGATAATGAGGCCCAGCCGTTTCATCGTTACGCCGCCTCGGGTTCGGATTCGCCGGTTTCCTCTGATGTCGCCAGCGCCGCCAATACGGGCACGCTGAGCGGCGGCATCATCGAGACACTGGTCTTGTCGGCGCCGTCGCTCTTCAACTGGTTGCGGTCGAAGGGCAGGCTGCGCAGGCGCTTACCCGTGGCGGCGAAGATCGCATTGGCGAGGACGGGGGCGGCCGAGACGGTTGCCGTCTCGCCGATGCCACCGGGGGATTCCAGGCTCTTGACGTGATAGACCTCGATCTTGGGCGCCTCGTTGTTGCGCAGGATCCGGTAATCGTGAAAATTGCTCTGGTCGACGCGGCCATTGGTGAACGTTATGCCGCTGTAGAGCGCGGCGGAGAGACCGAAGATCAGCCCGCCTTCGATCTGGGCCTCGACGGTGTTAGGATTGATGGCAATGCCGCAATCCACCGCCACCACGGCTCGATGCAGCGTGATCTCGCCGGCTGACGAAACCGAGATTTCCAGCACCGCGGCCATATAGCTGCCGAAGGCATCGTGCAGCGCGATGCCGCGTCCCGAGCCGGCCGGAAGCGGCGTGCCCCAGCCGGATTTTTCGGCCACGAGTTCCAGCACGCCCGCCGCGCGCGGCTGGTTCTTCGTCAGCGCCCGGCGATACTCGACGGGATCCTTGCCTGCCGCATGGGCGAGTTCGTCCATGAAGCTTTCGACGACGAAGACATTGTGCGTGGAACCGACGCCGCGCCACCAGGTGATCGGCACCGGCGGATCCTGGCGCACCCAGTCGACCTGGATGACCGGCAGGTCATAGGGCGGCTTGATCGCGCCTTCGACGGCGTCGTCGTCGAGCTTGTCGTCCGGCCAGCCGCCGGGAATGTAGTTGCCCAGGACCGAGCCACCGGCGACATGGTCGATCCAGACCGTCGGCAGGCCATCCGGGCCGAGGCCGGCGGAGATGCGGTCGTAGTAGGCGGGCCGGTAGAGATCGTGCTGGATGTCCTCCTCGCGGGTCCAGATCACCTTGACCGGATAGCTCACCTGCTTGGCGATGGCCACGGCCTGCGCGACCGACTCAGCCACCAGCCTGCGGCCGAAGGCGCCACCGATCAGATGGTTGTGGACGATGATCTTGTTGAGCGGAAAACCGGTGACCTGCGCGGCTCCGGCCTGCGCCTGCGTTGGCACCTGCGTGCCGACCCAGATCTCGCATTCATCGGCGCGCACATGCACGACGCAGTTGATCGGCTCCATCGGCGCATGGGCGAGGAACGGCAGTTGGTAGGTCGCCTCGACCGTCTTGGAAGCGGCTTTCAGCCTGCCTTCGACGTCGCCTTCCTTGCGCGCCATGATCGGTGTCTTGTGCTCGGACGCTGTCTTCAGGGCGGCCATGATATCGGCGCTGCCGAGCTTGGCGTTGGCGCCATCGTTCCAGGTGATGTCGAGTGCCTCGAGCCCTTTCTTGGCGGCCCAGAAATGATCGCCGATCACGGCCACAGCGTTGGGCAGGCGCACAATGTCGCGCACGCCCGGGATGGCGCGCGCTGCCTTCTCGTCGACATCCTGCAGCGTGCCGCCGAGGACCGGGCAAGCGGATACGGTCGCAACCTTCATGTCGGGCACGCGCACGTCGATGCCGTAGATCACCGCGCCATTGACCTTGCCTGCCGTGTCGACCCTGCGCAGCGATTTGCCGATCAGTTCAAAATCGCTGGGGTTCTTGAGCTTGACGTCGGCCGGCACCGGCTCCTTGCCCGCTGCATCGGCCAGCGCGCCATAGGCAAGCTGCCTGCCTGTCGGCTGGTGCGTGACCAGGCCAAGCTTCGCCCCGCATTCCGACACCGGAACCGACCATTGCGCGGCCGCCGCCGCAACCAGCATCATGCGCGCCGTGGCGCCCGCCTTGCGCAGCGACTCCCAGGTGGCGCGCATAGAGGTGGAACCGCCCGTCGCCTGGCCGCCAAGGGCCGCGGTGGCGTAGAGTTTGTCGTTAGGCGGCGCGTCGACGACGCTCACCTGGTCAAGGCCGACTTCCAGTTCCTCGGCGATCAGCGTGGCTTCGCCGGTGTGGGTGCCCTGTCCCATCTCGATATTGGGAAGGATGAGCGTGATCTTGCCGTCGGTGCCGATGCGGATGAAAGCATCGGGTGAAAAGGCCGCGGTGACGTCGCCCGCCACGGGCTCCGTGGCGGCAAGGGTGGGTTTCACCCCGGCTCCAAGCAAAGCGAACCCCAGCAGGAGACCGCCGCCTTGCAGGAAGGCACGACGCGAGGCGCCGGTCTCAGGGAAGGGGCCTGTTTTTGGGGAGGAGAATGGCTTGCTCATGCTGGCTGTCTCCTCGTCCTCAGGCTTTGGCGGCCTGTTTTATGGCCGCTCTTATTCGCGTGTAGGTGCCGCACCGGCAGATGTTGCCGGACATGGCCGCATCGATGTCGCTGTCGCTCGGATCGGGATTGCGTTCCAGCAGCGCCGAGGCCGACATGATCTGCCCGGACTGGCAATAGCCGCACTGGATCACCTCGAGGTCGAGCCATGCCTGCTGCACTTTCTTTCCACCAGCAGTCGCACCGATCGCCTCGACGGTGGTGACACGCCGCGTGCCGACAGAGGCGACGGGCAGGACGCAGGAACGGACGGGCTGGCCGTCGAGCTGCACCGTGCAGGCACCGCACTGGGCGATGCCGCACCCAAACTTGGTGCCGGTCAGGCCAATGACATCGCGCAGCACCCATAGAAGCGGCATATCTTCGGGCACGTCGACGCTGCGGTCCTCACCGTTCACATTCAGGGCAATCATCGGCCGCTCCTTCTTGTCCCGATCTCAGCTCAGTAGGCACACTTTGGCGAGATCAGTCCAATCAAATGGTTCTTGATCGATAGCGGCAGGGAGGTCGCTTCTGTTCCCACGCGGCCGCAAGCCGGCCCCGTGTCGTGGTCGCCTTGGCGTGCGATTTCCACCGCTCGGCTCCTGAGAGTTCCAACGATCCGTCGCTACCGCAACACTTTTCCCAGCCTGACGGTCGCGGCCAAAAGATCCTCGTCCGAAAAACCGGAAAAGCCCAGCACCAGGCCTTGCCGGGGCGGGCCGCCGATGAACATCGAGGAGAGGGCACGGGCGCCGACGCCCGCCGCTTTCGCCGCCTCGACGATCACGGTATCCGGCCCGGCGCGCTTCAGCGTCGCCATCAGGTGCAGCCCCTGTTCGGGCACTGACACATCGACCGCGTCGCCGCAATGCGCCTCGAGGCCGGCGACCAGCACGTCTCGTGCGGCCTGGACGCGGCGGCGCACGCGCCTGAGATGCGCGGCGAAATGGCCTTCGTTCAACAGGTCGGTCAGCGCGCCTTCGGCCAGCGTCGAGGGAAAGCGGTCGGAGCGCGCCCTGACCGCCATCACGGCATCGAGCAGCGCTTCGGGCACCACGACATAGCCGATGCGCAGGCCGGGAAAGAGCACCTTGGAGAAGGTGCCGAGATAGGCGACACGGCCCGAACCATCCATGCCTTGCAGCGAGGTCAGCGGCGGGCCGGCGTAGCGGAACTCGCTGTCGTAATCATCCTCGATGATCCAGGCATCGTTGCGCCGCGCCCAGTCGAGCAAAGCGAGGCGGCGGCGCATCGTCATCGTCACGCCGAGCGGGTATTGGTGCGAGGGCGTGACATAGGCCGCGCGCGCGCTTGGGCACAGGCTTTCGCCGATCTCGGGATCGAGCCCTTCTTCGTCGACCGGTACGCCAAACGCCTTGGCGCCGCTGCCGGCCACGACAGCATGCGCCATGGGATAGCAGGGGTTTTCAAGCCAGACGGCATCGCCGGGGCGAAGCGCGGCGCGCACCAGGAGATCGAGCCCCTGCTGCGTGCCCGAAGTCAGCACGATCTGGCCGGCGTCGCAGCGCACGCCGCGCGCGGTTCTCAGATAGGTTGATATCGCCGCGCGCAGCGGCAGGCCGCCGCGCGGATCGCCATAGCGGAAATGCTCTGGTCCGGGGCGGGCGAGGTGACGCGACAGAAGGATGCGAAACAGATCAAGCGTGCGCGGATGGGACACCGCCACGCCAAGGCCGCAAGGCAGCGAGGTGGCCGCGTCGATCTCCGGCGGGCGCGCCTTGACCAGTGTTGTCGGCAGATGCGGCACGTCAGGCGCGACGAAGGTTCCGGCACCGACCCTGGCGACGGCGAACCCTTCCGAGATCAGCATTTCGAAACAGGCGACGGCCGCCGAACGCGACAGGCCGAAGCGCTGGGCCAGATCGCGCGAGGTCGGCAGCTTGGCGCCGGCGGTGAGCGCGCCGGTCTCGATCAGCCGCCTGAGCGCCACATACAGCTCGCGGCTGCGCGGGCCGTCGCCCGGCAGGACCGGGATCAGCGCCGACCAATCCGGCGGATTGGTCTGAATTTTATTGCCATGATTGGTTCTTTTTCCGACCAATGCCATGGCGCATGGTTGGCAGACAACAGATAAGGATGCAAGCCGTGAACGATAGCGTCGCCAGCTTTCCGACCACCAGGCGCAACCGGGTGAAGCGCCGGCATGACCGTGGCAGCTATGACCATGCCTCGGTGTTCGCGGTGCTGGATGCCGGGTTGCTGTGCCACGTCGCCTATACGTTCGACGGCCAGCCCTATTGCACGCCGACCATCCATTGGCGCGAGGACGACTGGCTCTACTGGCACGGCTCGTCGGCCAGCCGCATGCTGCGCCAACTGCGTGGCGGCACACCGGCGTGTCTCACGGTGTCGCACCTCGACGGGCTGGTGCTGGCGCGCTCGGGCTTCAATCACTCGGCCAACTACCGCTCGGCGATGTGCTTCGGCACGGCGCGGATCATCGATGAGCCACAGGAGAAGCTGAAGGCGCTGGCTGGCGTGGTCGACCGTTTCTATCCCGGCCGGAGCGCGACCTTGCGGCCGATCTCGGCGCAGGAAGCCAAGGCGACGACCGTGATCGGCATGCGCATCGAAGAAGGGTCGGCGAAAGTGCGCGCCAAGGGCGTCGCCGACGACGAGGAGGATTACGGGCACCCCGTGTGGGCCGGCGTCATCCCGGTGCGGACGGTGGTAGGGGCTGCCGAGCCGTGTCCGAGGCTGCTGCCTGACGTGGAGCGGCCGCGGAATCTGTCGGGTTATGCGGAGGGCGAGAGGCTCGATAAGGCGCTGACGCAGGCGCAGCTGGCGTATGAGAGCGAAGTTTAGCCTACGGGGCGGGTGCCGCCCCTCATTGTCCTGCCGGACATTTCTCCCCGTATAGTGACGGGGAGAAAGAGGCTGGCCGCAATGCTGGCGTTCTTCCTGCAACGTCGGCGATTGGCGAAATCATCCGACACAGCGTCCTTCTCCCCGTCACTATACGGGGAGAAGATGCCGGCAGGCAGATGAGGGACGGCGCCAGCGCCCGGTGAGGATTGTATCCAATCTTGCCGCTGCCGGCACGTCGCGATATGCCCGACACCATGATCACCTTCCGCCGTGCGCAAGCCTCCGACCTGCCTGACATCGTCGCGATGCTGGCCGATGATCCACTTGGCGCGGGCCGCGAGGACGCTTCCTTGCCGCTCGCGCAAGGCTATGTAGATGCGTTCAACGCCATCGATGCCGATCCCAACCAGCTGCTGGCGGTGGCCGTGGAGGGTGGCGAGGTGATCGGCACCTTGCAGGTCACCTTCGTTGCCGGCCTGTCGCGCAAGGGCGCCTGGCGCGGGCAGATCGAGGCGGTTCGGGTTGCCGGCCACAGGCGCTCCGGCGGCATCGGCAGGAAGATGATCGAATGGGCGATCGATGAGTGCCGCGCGCGCGGCTGCGGCCTCGTCCAGCTGACCACCGACAGGTCGCGAACGGATGCGCACCGCTTTTACGAAAGCCTCGGCTTCACCGGCAGCCATCTCGGCTACAAGAAGACCTTGTAGTTTCGCGGCCGCTCCGCGTTGGCAGCGACTGGCGCATAGCGGAAGGCTCTCAGGCACTATTCAAAGCGCCGGGGAAAGCTGATATAGGTCAGTCAGGTTGACCTATATCGAACTGTCGCGGGAGGCGTGACTTGACCCTTATGAACCTGTTGGCTTCGCGCTCGTCGCGCATGAAGGCGTCCGAAATCCGCGAGCTCCTGAAGCTGCTCGACCAGCCCGACATCATCTCGTTCGCCGGCGGCATTCCCGATCCGGCGCTGTTCCCGGCCGAGGCCATCCGCGACGCCTATGCCGATGTGCTGGGCGGTGCAGAGGCTGGGGCGGCGCTGCAGTACCAGGTCTCGGAAGGCTATCTGCCGTTGCGGCGCTGGCTGGCCGGGCAGATGGGCAAGCTCGGCGTCGCCTGCGACGAGGCCAACATCTTCATCACCTCCGGCTCGCAGCAGGCGCTGGATTATCTCGGCAAGCTGTTCCTGTCGCCGGGCGATACCGCGCTGGTGACATGGCCGACCTATCTCGGCGCCTTGCAGGCTTTCAACGCCTATGAACCGCGCTACGACCGGCTGACCCCGGCCGGCGGCAATATGACGCCGGATGCCTATCGCGCGGCGGCGGCCGCGAATGGCGGCAAGGTCAAGTTCGCCTATCTGGTGCCGGATTTCGCCAACCCGACCGGCGAGACCTTGAACCGCCAGCAGCGCGAGGCGGTGCTCGACCTTGCCGGAGAACTCGACATCGCCGTGATCGAGGATGCCGCCTATCGCGCGCTGCGCTATGATGGCGAAGGCGTGCCGCCGATCCTGGCGCTCGACTGCATCAGGTCCGGCGGCATCGACAAGGCGCGCACGCTCTATTGCGGCTCGTTCTCGAAGATCCTGTCGCCGGGCATGCGCGTCGGCTGGGTGTGCGCGCCGCGCCATGTGGTCGAGAAGCTGGTGCTGATGAAGCAGGCCTCCGATTTGCACAGCCCGTCAATCAACCAGGTGGTGATGCATCGTGTGGCAGAAGCCGTGTTCGACGGCCAGGTGGAAAAGCTGATCGGCGCCTATCGCGAGCGCCGCGACGGGCTGCTCGCAGCGCTTGAGGCCCACATGCCTGAGGGCGTGAGCTGGAGCCGTCCGGAAGGGGGCATGTTCGTCTGGGTGACGCTGCCCGAGGGTTACGACGCCACGGCGCTTCTGGCTCGGTCGGTGAAGGAAGCGCGGGTCGCCTTCGTGCCCGGCAGCGCCTTTTTTGCCGACGGCAGCGGGCGCAACACGCTGCGGCTGTCCTTCACGCTCGCCGACCGCCGCGCGGTGACCGAAGGCATACCGCGGCTGGCGGCCATATTGAAGCGGTAGGCCGGCTGCCGGAAGTCGACATCCTACGCCGCTACGTTCACCAAATGCTGGAGCTTCGACAGCCTGGCGCGAGCCAGCTTGCCCAGTGATTTCCGGAACCCTTGCTCGCCGCTCTCGACGACGAAGACCAATGTCTTGAAGTCCAGCATAAATTCGTCGATCGCTGCCGTGAGCACCTGCGACCTGCCCTTGAACCGACGCAGCAGAGTGTTCGCTTCTTCGATGCCGTTGATGTCGGCGCTATCGACAAGCGCTTCGAGCCTTTGAAAACAGTCCAAGCGAAATTCCTCCCAGCCGCGCCATAAAACCCGGTTGGGAGCGGAAGGTTCCAGTCGGGAGAGGTCGCGCGAAAAGAAGTCGCCTCCACCGCTTGAAATTTCTGGATTCGACGGCCCGTGGGGAATCTTTTTGTTCGGGTGGAACCTCCGCGGCCAATAAAGGTTCTTACCCTGTCTGATCCCCCGTCAGACATCTGAAAGCTTGAATATCAGCTTTCCAAAGGCCCGCCGGATCCCCCCTCCTGGCGGGCTTTTTGTTTGCAAGACTGACTGGGTACATGGGGCCGGGCCTGCGGCAGGGGTTGGCAGTTGGAAAGCGTGCCCACATTGACGGCGTCCTGTCCGAACCTAAATTCGAAAGCCTCATGAGGAGGCGTTTTCATGGAAACCCAGGAACTGCATCGCGGCCGGCTCATCGACCACATCCAACTGGTGGTCAAGGATCTTGCCGCCAGCAAGCGTTTCTACGAGGCGATCTTCCGGGTGCTCGATGTTCCGATCGGAGGTGTCGGCGAGGATTATTTCTGGGCCGACGAATTGTTCATCTCCAGCGCGGACAGCCCGGCGGCGTTGGGAAAGCTCACCGGCCGCCATCATCTGGCCTTCCAGGCAAGGGACCATGCCATGGTCGAGGCCTTCTACAAGGCCGGGCTCGCCGGCGGCGGCGTGGACAATGGCGCGCCGGGCGAACGGCCCTATCATCCCGGCTATTACGCTGCCTTTCTGCTCGATCCAGACGGCAACAACATCGAGGCCGTCCATCACGGTCCGCACAGACGCAGCGCCGCTTCGGTGAAGATAACCTTTTAAGCTGTGCCGATAGTCAGCCGGTCTGCAAACACGGCTCTGCACGCTTTGGCGCCCACCCGCGTTGCAGTCCCCGGACGCGGCACCAATTGGCGATGCTGGAGAGATGGAGCCATCCGGCCGCCGCGCGACATGAAGGATGCGCCGACGCCGAAACAAGAGGCGGCCGCTAATGAGTTCCAGCGAATGGTGACCGCGTTTTACGGCGCGTTCGACTCTCTGGAGATCACGGCGGACGGCCGCTAATATTTTCATCAGCCTGGTGATCCGACGCCGGGGGCCTGCGTCTGGTGCGGAACCTGGTCCTTCAGCAGGAGTTCGCTGTGGCACAAGCTCGACAACGCGCCCGGGCTGGATATTTACGCCAAGGACGGCGACATGCAGACGACCTAGACTGCCGAACCCGACGAAAAATCGAAATACGCCTGGCTGGTCTTCGGCTGGACGAAGGCCGAGTAAGCGGCGCCGCGGCTCATTAGGGGAAGCTTCGTAACAGGGCTCCAAGCGGCTTTTCATCCATCTCGTATCCTCGTACACGAGATGGAGTTCGCTGCCTGGGGGGTCCGCATGAGTCCACTGCCTGAAACCGTGCCGTTTTTCAGCCAGTGGGAAACGTCAGACATGACCATTGAGGTGCTCGCCGACGGCGCCGAGGTCGCGCTGCGGCGCGATCCGCTGTGGCGGGGGTCGGGTGCGGAAACTCTGGGCGAATACGCGGTGTGGGCCGCCAACATCTGCGGCATGGCGTGCCTGAAGATGATCCTGGCAACGCGCGGCGAGACCGTGCCGACTATCGAGCTGGCCAGGCGATGCACTGGATATGGCGGCTATGTCGTCAGCGAGGGATCGATCAGGGGGCTGATCTACGCGCCCTTCGTCAGCTTCGTGAAAGAGGTCTTCGGTCTTCAGGCCGAAGTGATGACCAGTGTCGCGACAGCGGACATTCCGGCCATCCTTGAGCGGCAGCGCTTCTTCATCGCCTCGGTCAGCAGTTCGATCCGTTGGCCCGAGCGCGAGCCGCCGTCGAAGGGCGGCCATCTGGTGCTGGTCACCGCGACGTCGGACAAGGGTTTCCGCTTCCACAATCCGTCCGGCCATACCAGCGCCACACAGGCAAACGCAGTGTTGGCGCCAGCCGACTTCGACCGCTTCTTTGCCAATCGCGGCATTGCCGTCGCCATTTGATGTTTTGAGGGATTTCGATGACCGGTAAGACAAGAGTGGCCATCCTCTATGGCGGGCGTTCGGCCGAGCATGACGTGTCGCGCCTTTCAGCCGCCAATGTGCTGAAGGCGATCGACCGGATGCGCTACGACATCATGCCGATTGCCATTTCCCGAAGCGGCAGATGGCTGCTGCAACAGCCGGCCGCCGGTGACGGGGCAGGGGCGCCGGCATCCGAGGACGAGATCGAGGTTGCGCTTTTGCCCGGCGGCAAGGGCAGGCTGGTTGCCGTGTCGCGGGATGGAACACAGCCCGACCTGCCGCCGGTCGATGTCGTCTTTCCCGTGCTGCACGGGCCGTTCGGCGAGGACGGCTCGGTGCAGGGCTATGCGGAAGTCGCCGATGTCGCCTATGTCGGCTGCGGCATCCTTGCCTCGGCAGCCGCCATGGACAAGGAGATTGCCAAGCGGCTGATGCGCGAGGCGGGACTGGCTGTTGCCCGCTCGCTGACCTTGCGGCGCGGGGAGTCCGTGCCCTTCGAGGACGTCGCGGCGAAGCTCGGCCTGCCGGTGTTCGTCAAGCCGGCGCGCCAGGGCTCGTCCTTCGGGGTCAGCAAGGCGACCGACAGCGCCGGCTTCACCGCGGCCGTCGAGGCGGCTTTTCAGCATGACAGCAAGGTTCTGGTGGAGGAGTTCGTCGAAGGCCGCGAGATCGAGTTCTCGGTGCTGGAGCGGGCCGACGGCACGCTGACGGTGTCGCTGCCCGGTGAGATCATTCCAGCAGGCAAGCATGGCTTCTACACCTATGAAGCCAAATATCTCGATGCCGACGGCGCGGTGATTCAGGTGCCCGCCGATGTCCCGACCGCAGTTGCCGACAGAGCGAGGGAAATGGCGCGGCAGGCTTTCCAGGCACTCGGCTGCGAAGCCATGGCGCGCGTCGATTTCTTCCTGCGCGCCGATGGCAGCCTGCTGGTCAACGAGGTCAACACCATTCCCGGTTTCACCGACATTTCGATGTACGCCAAGGCGCTGGCGGCGTCAGGCATCGGCTACAGCCAGACCATCGACGTGCTCATCGAGCACGCGCTGGCCAGGCATGCGGCGCGCTGATCCCGTTCGGAGCGGAGTGGCGCAGAAAAGTGGTCTGCGCCAAGCCGGGGCTCGTCATTGGCCGAGGTCTTGAAGGCCATATGAAGCGTAGTTACATCAATAACTAAGCGTGCGTTGCACGCGAATTTTACGCTTGGTCAAGCTTCATCTATGGAGGTTGTCATGGCTAATACATTCATGGAAGGCAAGAAGGGGCAGGACTGGCTCAATCTGGTCCTTGCCATCGGCCTGTTCATCTCACCTTGGATAATCGGCTTCGTTGCTGAAACCGCTCCCGCATGGAACGCCTGGGTTGTTGGCGTCGTGCTGGGCGTCATGGCTCTGGCGGCGCTTACCGCATTCGCCGAGTGGGAGGAATGGGTCAGTGTCGTCCTCGGGCTCTGGCTGATCATTTCGCCCTGGCTGCTCGGTTTCGTGGCGAACGGGTCTGCGATGGCCACCCACGTCATTCTCGGCTTGCTGGTGGTTGCCGTATCAGGTTGGGCCGTCTGGGACTTCCGTCATCCGCACGCGCATGCGTAACCGGTAAGGGTTGGGGTCCGCCGCGTAAGCGGCGGGCTCCTCCGGCCGATGACCTGCTCACGATCTTCAACAAAAAGCCGGACGAGGCCAAGTGAACCGGCCTCGTGCGCTGAGCAGCCGCATTGCGGGTTTCGGGCTCCCCGACCGTGCTGCGATAATCCTGGTGCACGAACTCATCTTGCGCAGCGCCGAGGCATTGGCCAAGCGCGGCCTCGAATTGCCGGTCTTCGCCTCGCCGACGATCGCTGGCGAGCCGTGCCGCGGAATGGAGCCACGCTGCCCAAAAAGAATCATCGTACCATGCTTTTCCGGATCTTGCCGACCTCGCGGCGCGCCATAATTCCATTCAAGGCTGGAGTGAATCCAGCTGCTGAATAGGAGGCATAGGAGGCGTCCATGAAGCATCAAACCGTTGACCAACTGCACGCCGTTGCCGAGGTCCACGCCGAGGCAACCTATCTTGTCGCGACTCGAGGCGAACGCCTCGAACGCTGGGCGCAGCTTCTGGAGCAAAATCCCAACAGGTGTCTAGGGGCGCTGACGGGGACCGAGTACCAATCCGTGGAGATCCGCGAAAGAATGCGTTCCGCGGGATCACCAATCACAGTTGCTTTCGAAGATCCGATCTTTCGCGCGCTGGGCTTGAAGGAGGATACCTACGGTGAGGCCAAGCGCTTCTTCGAGCTGACCGATTGGCAGCTCCACGAAATCGTCTGCCATTGCCATGTCGGCGCTACGATGCCGGCACGATGGGCCGCATCCCGTGTCCGCGCGGCAATTTCGGGAAGATCCGGTTTCTTCGCGTGGCTGCGAGGAGCGTTTCTGCACTGAGGCCGATGCTCCAGCTGGTGGACATCGCGCACGGTGCCGGCTGAGCGACTGCTTGAAGACCGATGAGGCGGCAGAGGGTCTCTCCGCCTCCTATCGATTGTTCTGGATGGTGCAGCTTGTCTTCCACCAGCGGTTGATCTCGCCGAACACGATGTCGAGCGAGCCGATCCCATCGCGCCCAACATGGGAACGCTGACAACAGCATTCGATCTCGCCATCCCGGCGCAGGCAGGGGATGCGTTCCACGAACGGCAGCTCGCTGATGAGATGATCCGGTGCTGCCTTTCCTCAGGGTGAGCAGCCATTCGATCGTCGCCCGGCGGCGGGGGACGCGTATTTCATCACTGGCTAAAGTTGCACGCAGGCTCAATATATCAGATCATGGCGGCGTGGCAGGGGGAGACATCGAGTGGCCAATAGTCGAAGCGACAAGGCGTCTCCCGCTGATGGGTCGGAGGATATGCTTTCGGCCGTCGCGCCCCGCCCGCGAACCGCGTTGCCCAACGTGGCAACAACCGTCACCACGGTGGCGGCGCTGTATTTCGGGCGCGAGGTTTTCCTGCCGATCGCGATCGCGCTGCTGCTGACCTTCGCGCTCGCGCCGCTTGTTTCAGCGCTCAAAAAGGTCGGGATCCCGCGGATCGCCGCCGTCATCGCAAGCGTGCTCGGCGCTTTCGCGGCGCTTGGCCTGTTCTCCTTCATTGTCGCCACGCAGGTCAGCGAACTGGCGCAGAACATCCCGGTCTACCAGACCAACATCCTGACCAAGATCCGTTCGCTCAAGGAAACCGGGGTCGGGGGAGGGATCATTGCCAGATTGAGCCAGGTGGTCGAGCGTGTCGGCCAGGAGATCGACAGGCAGGACGCCTCGCTGCCGGCCGCCACCCCGGAAAAGCCGCCGCGCGAGCCGGTGCCCGTCGAGATCGTCTCGCGTGAAAGGCCGCTCGAGGTCCTGCAGAACATAGTGGGGCCGCTGCTCAGCCCGCTCGGTTCGGCAGGGCTTATCATCGTCGTCGTCATCTTCATGCTGCTTGAGCGGGAGGATCTGCGCGACCGCTTCATCCGGCTTGTCGGTTACGGCGACCTCCACCGCACCACCGAGGCGCTTCAGGATGCCGCCAAGCGGGTGGGCCGCTATCTCTTGATGCAATTGGTCGTCAACATCGTCTACGCAATACCGATTTCGATCGGGCTGTGGATTCTCGGCATCCCGAATGCGCTGCTGTGGGGGCTGCTGGCTCTGGCGCTGCGTTTCGTCCCCTATATCGGCCCGATCATCGGCATGCTCTTGCCGCTGTTCCTCGCGCTGGCCGTGGCGCCGGGCTGGTCGCTCGTCCTGTGGACGGCCGCCCTGTTCGTGGTGATGGAACTGATCACCGGCAATGTCATCGAACCCTGGCTTTACGGCTCGCGAACCGGACTGTCGCCGCTGGCGATCATTGTCGCGGCGATTTTCTGGACGTGGCTGTGGGGGCCGCTCGGGCTGATCCTGTCGACGCCGCTCACCGTCTGCCTTGTGGTGCTGGGCAGGCACGTGCCGCAGTTTGAATTCCTCGACGTGCTGTTCGGCAACGAGCCCGTGCTCGAACCTCATGCGCGCCTCTACCAGCGGCTGCTGGCCGGCGATCCCGAGGAAGCCACCGACCACGCCGAGGAGATGCTGGAGGAGAAATATCTCGTCGAATTCTACGACAAGGTTGCCATTCCGGCACTGCTGCTGGGCGAGCGCGACCGTGTGCGCGGCGTCATGGGCGACCTGCAAAGACGCCATGTGGCGGCCAGTGTCCTGACGCTGGTGGCCAACCTAGACGACAGCGCGCAGGAGGAAGCGAGCGAGGAGGAGGAGGAGCCGCACGTGGTCGCAGAGGCGGGCGTCGATGGCGATGTCAGCGGCGAGGACGAGACCGAACTGCCCGATGGCACCGGCATGTCAGTGCTTTGCGCCGGCGGGCGCGGCGAACTCGACGACGCCACTGCCGCAATGCTGGCGCAGGTGCTGGAAGTCCAGGGCGCGACGGTGTCGAAGGCCGGTTTTGCCGATATGGAACCCGCCAACATCCGCCACCTCGAACTCGAAACCGTCGACACCGTCGTGGTCGGCTTCCTGAACCGGGATTCCGTCAAGCACGCCCGCTTTCTGGTTCGCCGGCTGAAGCGCGCGAAGGCTGCACTTCGGGTGGGAATCGTGTTCTGGTCGGAGACCGCTGCCGAGGACAAGGAAACGGCTGCCAAGCTGGCCCAAGACATGAACGCCGATTTCGTGGCGCATGGCATGGTGGACGCGGTGGTGGGCGCGCTGTCAAACGAGCCGCCGGTTGCTCTCAAGCTCATCGCCAAACGCCGCATGCGGCGACAGCGGGCGGCCCCCAAGAAGGTTGCGGCAGCGGCGGCGAGTTAGGTCGTCTTCGCCTGGGGTGGGCAAACCAGGGACCGATGCCAAAGCGCAAAGTATTTTGTATCCTGCTGCTCCCTCTGTTCCCGTACGGTATCCAACCTTTCTGAGTGGTGATCCGATCGGTAGCAAGATGGCTTATGTTCCGATCGGGATCTGCCCGGAGACTATGGCAGCGACTATGTTCGGATCGGCATGGAGCGAATGGTCGACATCGTTGATGCGCTGGTGGCCGTCAGCCACAGTGCCGACACCAGGAAGTAGAAAGCGCCGAACGCAGCGCAGGGCGCGACCTGATGTCGATAATTTCACTGCCGCCGGCCATCTTCACAAAAAGAGTGCGGCCAGTGCCGATTGAGCGCCGCTCAAGGGTGTGACTTCTCCGAAGCCGGTTCCCACCCTCTGCTCGGCGTGCGTCCTATCGGTCGACCATCGCCATGCCGTGCTCGGTGTAGCGCGGGCCGGAGATCTTTCCCGGCGCGAGCGCCTCGTCGAGCGCGGCCATCTCGGCTGCGTCGAGTTTGAGCGATGCGGCGGCGACATTTTCCTCCAGATATCTGATCCGCTTGGTGCCGGGGATCGGCCCGATGTCGACGCCAAATCGACCTGGCCGGGCTTGACGCCTTTGCTCACTGCGATATCGCGCACACCTTGGCGGCGGCCTCGCCGCGCGATATTCTTGAAGCCAGCAGCTCAGGCCGGAATACCGCCGCGCCCGGACCGATGCCCGGTCATCCAGGGCAGGACGTTCGAGACATCCTCCAGGATGCGCGCCGATCTTGCCCAGCCGGCGAAGGCTTCCCGCGCAACCGACGGCGGCAACAGCCCGTCAAAGGAGCGATGGCAGGCGCGCCGGGCGGTATCGAAGATCGGGCCGCGGCGGTTGCTCGGCCATTCGTCGAGAAAGTCGAGGGCCTCCTCGAGGCAGGTGATTTCCTGGACGATCATCTGACCGTCCTTGACGAAAACGGGGTGGTTGAAACGCCTGTCGTTCATTACTTCCTCCAATCGCTTGAACGATGCTTTGAACTGGCCGGCAACGTTGGCGGCGGCCATCGAAAAATATGCGAGGGGCGGCTTTCCGTGTCAAGAACAGACACGAGCAGCCAGACTACTCGATCAGGATATGCCTACTCGATCAGGATATGCGCCTCGCGGGCGGCCTCGACGAAAGCCTCCCTGGCAATGTCAGGGGACACCTCGCCACTCGCCGCCCGGCGGCAAGCGCGCAGCGCGGACTGATGTTTCGGGCTGCCGGCGTCACGCCAATGTGTCGTGAGCAATTCAATGGCCTGCTGTGTATTGGACAGATGGCGGATGGAACCGGTGACGCCGACCGAAACCGCCACGGGCTTGGAAAACCATGCAGTTTGCATTGGAACCTCGACTGGTTGCGGCGATTAACGCCTTCGGCAGCGCAAGGTTTCAGCAACACCAATCACGCTGGCGTGAGAGTTCCCACACATGCGTTCTCCTACGAACCACTGCATCGAGGGACGCTGGGTTGTTCGCCTTTATGCGATCGCTCACATGTTTGAGGCGAAGTCGCGGGTGGGCGGTGGTTTGGGTTTGTGGGCAGCACGCTGCCTTGTCGTTTGTTGGGCGAGGCGGGGCGCGGCCTTGACCGTGTTCACGGTGTCGGGCGATTGCGCCTTGCGGCGCTTGAGCCAGCTGGATGACAATTCGGCAAGGAGACTGCGCAGCTCTTTCACAACATCCTCCTTTTGCAAGGCGACGGGATAATTTCCGCCAGTCCAACTTGTTCCATCGGAAGACTTGTTCCGCCGGAAAGATAGGAAGGACCCTTGCCCGGGCGTATCGGCCGGCGTTTGCCGGACTATTGAATCGAAGCCGGGCGCGGCAGATCGAGCGTGGCGATCGCGCACTCGCAGTCCTCGTCGGCCAGGCCATTCACGAACAGACCGGCCAGGCCGTCGAATTCGATTGCCGCGCCGATCAGTTGTGCCGCCTGCAGGACCAGATGCTCGATGTCCTCGAGGGCGACATTCTCGGCCAGATTCCTGACCCTGACCTGTTCCGCCACCGCCGTTATGTTGACGATGCCTGCCATCTTGAAGGCCATCTGGACCGCTGAACTGACGTCATCGCGCAGTCGCGTCGAGTAATCATACCGCATCGAAACCTCCCAAAGGGATCGATTTTCTTGTCAGATTCCACCTTGCGCCGGGCGCTGCGTTAAAGCAAGTAACGATATAAATATTATTCAAATAAATCAAATAGTTAGCAGAGTTACACAAAGGCGCGTCCAGCGCCGAATCCGCTTCATGTGCGTGATGCTCCGTTCACCCATCGCAGGGTCTTGACGTATTATGAGAGCTATCCTAATCATGCGCCAAGTGGGCTAAATACTAACTCTACGTATTCTTGGTCCTGAGCGAGGAAGCGCCATGGCTGAACTGGAACGCCCCGAACGACTGCAGATCATGCTGACATCAGACGAACTGGCGGCGCTGGAAAACTGGCGCTACGACAAGCGCATGCCGAGCCGCTCGGCCGCAGTCAGGGAGCTGCTGCGGCGCGGCTTGGCCTCGGACGGGTTCCTGACGGCGGAGCAGGGAGTGAAGTCGCAGGATTATGGCATCCTGCCTACGGAAGGCAACGGGATTGCCGACAGCGGCAAGGAATAGGCACGGCCGCCGGTATGCTGTCGCGACCGGCGGGCAGGCGCCGGCTGGTAATGCTGGAAGCTGGTTGCTCCAGGCTCTACAGGATGTTGGTCGTCACTTCGACGACGATTGCGGCACCTTCCAGCGTGCCATTGGTCACATGCACGACACGCGATACCCGCAGATCCTGCGTCGTTCCGTCGATCGACAGGGAAACGCTTTCGCCAACCCGGGGAACTGCCTGGAAAACGGCATCGGCTGCTTCCGGACGGTTGTCGATGGATATGCGGCGGTTGACGGTCATGAGATGTCTCCTGTGTCGGCCCCGCTCGTCAACGCGGGGTCCGCGAAATGGTTTCAGGGGCATGAGAGGCAGCGGTGCAACTTAGTGCGGCGTCAATTCGTAGTGGAGTCGTTGCTCGATTGTTCATTGTACCGGAGCGACAGGCTCGCTGGGGAAGGTGTTGGGCTGCCCCGGCGAGCCAGCCCGTCTTTGCGCCGTCGGACGTTGCAAAACCACCGTCAGTCGTCCGACATTGGCGCCTTGGATCACTTCCGCTCGCGTGGCACGAGATAACTCGTCGTAACACCGGCCCCAATGCCGCGCGTGACGACGACCGTGGTGTAGTCTGGCGGTAGTGAGGCAGTGACGGTCGCATCGACCGACCGGCACCTTCCGACGATTTCCCCATTTGGCGAACTTGCCAACCTGTCCGTCAGCGAAGCCTGGCATTGATCAAGCGAGGCGTACAGTGTCGGCGCCATATCGACGGGTTTGCATATTGACGCCTCTCCTGGGCTGCAGGAGAGCAAGAGCATCACTGCCTGGGTTGCCGGATCCATTCTTCGAGTTCCCATGTTGAACGAGCCTCAACGTGGAAGTGCGATCTTGGTTTCGCTGTCGCTAAAATATGGATGCGCATTGCCTGGTGGCCTAAGGACATTGCCAACGTCAGGATGAGCGAGACTCACGATGGCTTGTCGGAATATGCGCGCTGTAGCAGGTGCGCTAAGCACCGTGGCTGTTTCTTGCAGGAGCGCGACAACGTCTTCCGGTTTCATCTTTCCAACTGGTCGGCGGCACTGACAAGTTCATAAACCAGTTCAACGCCGCGTTGATGAAGCTGGCGCATTTGCTCGTCCTTTCGTTTTCCGACGGTGATCCAAATCACCGTTCGATCCTCAATAACAAATGAGGCGGCATCCCAATTCCTTCGCAGGGAACATTTTCTCAGGTTCCTGCTTTCTTGGCTGCTGGAACAGAGGAGGCTGTCGTGAAACGAAAGGTTGATCGCGAAAAGATTGAGAGAGCGGACCGCGAGAGCAAAGTGGTGTTGGACGCCGAACGTCAGGCCAGGGAGGCCAAGACAGCGCGCCTACGAGAACAGAGATTGGCGCTAAGATCAGAGAGATCGCCCAATGCGGGGCCGAGCCGTGCGAATTGACAGCGATCAATCCACCCCCGAGGTCGGTGCGGAAACGGGCAAGATCCCTGGTAAGCCCCAACCACCACGGGCCTGACGTTGCGGCCCGTCGCCACAAGGGCGACGGGCTTCAGATGCAGGGCTGTCAGTCGTAGACCTTGATGATCTTGTGGGTGCCGGGATCGACGACGACCGTGCGGTTGTCGATCACGGTGTAGCGATACTTGACGTTGGGGACCTCGTAGAGCTCGACTGTATCAGGCAGGGCTGTGCCGATATTGAGTTCCACGCCGGGGACTTTGATCGAAGCCACGGGCTGCTTCTTCACATATTCGCGGATAACTGTGTCCTGCTCGGGCTGGATGATGATGTCATCCGCTGTGGCTGCGCCGATTCCTGCAAGCAACAGAAACGCCGCAGCAGTGCTGGTAAGATGCGTTCTCATAGGTTCCTCCTTTGTGAGATCGGCGCAGGACGCCATCGTCCTGCGCTCGGAAAACCGAACTTGGGTCATCCCCAAACGTTCCCATGGCTGGTCTTCGGTCGGGCAGCGCGTGGGACTTAGGTCCAGCCACGAAACGCAATGGTCCTAGCGGTGGTGTCCATCGGAACAGCGGCCGTTTGCGGTAGTTGTCCGTGTGGATTTTTTGCAGGAGGAACGGATGGATAAGAGTGTTGATCAAGCGCGCTGGTTGCTCGGACCGATGTTCACGGTCGCCATCATCTTCCTCGCGGTTGGAATGTCGCTTGGCTGAACACCAACGAGATGTGCCCCCAAGATTGCGAGGTCCGCGCAGCTATGTCCCTTCCTGCGCCGATAGGGTTCGCCCGCTGCTCCCGTGTGACGAGCGAACCCTCAATCCTAGATTTGGTGAGTGTGAGCTGATCTGATGTTTCGTGACAAAGAGACCCGGTTCCTCGAGGCTGGCTTGCTCGCGGCAGTGCCTATTTGCGTAGCCAT
Source organism: Mesorhizobium sp. Root102 (assembly GCF_001425625.1). Taxonomy (GTDB): domain Bacteria; phylum Pseudomonadota; class Alphaproteobacteria; order Rhizobiales; family Rhizobiaceae; genus Mesorhizobium. The sequence continues at coordinate 358,530 of NZ_LMCP01000034.1, forward strand.
CACCGCACTGATTGCCTTGTTGACTTTGGCCAGGATATGAACCGCATCCTTTTCGTGGCGGCCGACTTTCTGTCCCGGCCGCCGGGTTTCTACGCCTTGATGATAGCCATGGTATTGTGCACTGCGCTGGTGCCTTACGGCCTGACAAATGCAGTCACCTATGCCTTATCGGTCGCGGCTATCGTGATCACCGGAGTGGTCCTGATACAGGGCTACCGCGACACCGCCGCCATCCACGCCAAACTCGATGAGATCATCGTTTCACTGGACGCAACCAGAAACGACGTTGTCGGGTTGGAGCATGCCCAACCGGAGGAGATCCGGGAAAAGCTTACAATGCTCGAAGAGGAAGCGGCACAGGCAGTCGGACGACCTCCCTCACTCTGATTCTTCGCACCTCACCCGGTTTCAGATGTCGACCCCCGCACAGGCGCCGAAAAGAGGTTCGAAACGAAACAAGTGAGCAGAACCAGTCTAACGGAACATTAGCTGTCACCAAAAGTTGGTGCATGCGGCAGGAGGTGCCCTCCATCGCCTGCTGAAGATCGGGCCTCCGATCGGCCCGCGCTCTCCGCCAGGGCGCGGGCTTTCGCCGACCTTGGGACGAGATGAGAGGAAAGTCGTGGCCGCTCTGGTGGCCGGCCGTCCAATTGCATCGAGATGGCTGCCTCGTTCCCCATTTCGGTCTCCCCTAACGTAACCGGTGCCGAAACGTGGACGCGTTTCGTTAACTCGGCCATCCTGACATGATGCTGCGCTTCGAATTGGAGCCAAGGTTCACGCAGTGAAAGGGAATTTATCGCCTCTTTCCGGCGGCTGGTGTCACTGAGGTGAGAAGGGGACGCGTTTCGGTGACCGCAATTCCCCGGCCATTTTCGCCGCCTCGAAAATTGTCATCAAAACCAGGATTGGCTCACCCTCGGTCGGGTTGATGGTCAGGACCACACGGCCAAGCTCGTCGCTCATGCCGCAAGACCAGTCCTTAACCGCCATCACCTTCCTCGCGGCCATATACTTCTCCGGATGGGAAGCACCTCGCGGGCTACACCGCCTGGAGCTGTTCGATAGAACCTTCGCCTGACATTGCTATCAGCCGTACAGCCGCCAATGCGGCCAAAATTACGAAAACCGCCGTGATGTTCAGGAACATCGTCGATGCAAAGATGCCCCCACTGTGGTCAAAGCAACTCAGTTGCATGGCGCTTCACCTTCAAGCCACTAACAGCTTGATGATGATCCTGCTTCAGAAGAAATACAAGCATGTGCTAATAAGATCGGATGGGAGCGTTCTCTCAGGAGAAATCAGGTGAGCTTTCTTCGTCCCAGGCAAAAGCCGAAAAAGGCTTACCCGAACAGCGACCGGTTCGGAGAGGACGGCCGGCGGCTCTATAGTGCTTACGCCAGCGCAGATCGAAAGCAGCCGGGCAAGAGCCGCAAGCGGAGACACCTGGCGCTGATCCTGGGTGGGTCGACAGTCGCCGCTGCAGTGGGCGTGTTGATGTATTTGATATCGGCGGGCTAGGCCATGCGCGCCGCTTCGAAATGATCGATCTTCTCTCTGTGGTCGAGGCCCTGCAAGTGCTTGATTTTGGTTCCCGCTCATGGGCTCGAACCACGATTCACGCCTTCAAAGGGCGCTGTCCTACCATTAGACGAAGCGGGAAAATGCAACTGCGCCTACACCCGTAGCCGGTTCGCGCGCCGGGATCAACGCGATCCTCTTGCGATCGGCAACTGGCGATCGGCAATTGGCGGCAAGCCGTCGCCGTCACGGGATGCGGCCAACCGGCTCGTCGCAGCGGTAGAGTGGGCAGCGGCCGTCACGGGTCGGGACATAGGCCGACATCGGCACGTCGGGCCAGTCGCATTCGTTGCCGAATTGCCTGACGTAGCGGTCATAGGTGTTGGGGCCGGTGGTCAGCACCACGGCGCGGCGGCTCTGAATCAGCTGCTGAAGCTGCTCGCAGCTCATCGTGCGCGTGTCGGGCCGGGCCTCGGCGAGGCTGGTCGCGGCAAGCAGGATCGCTGCTGTCATTGTAACAATACGGCGGATGGGCATGGCGGTTACCTCGGGCGTTTCACTTACCTCGTGGCGAGCGTATCACGGGAGCGAGCGTGTCACGCGAAACTCGCATCCCGGCCAGCGGTTCCGCAACAGCGCGATCTCTTGCGGTCGCAACTGGCGATCGGCAATTGGCGGCAGGCCGTCGCCGTCAACCGGGGAGATCGCCGATCGGCTGGTCGCATCTATAAACCGGGCAGTGGCCGTCACGGGTCGGGACATAGGCCGACATCGGCACTTCGGGCAAGTCGCATTCGTTGCCGAACTGCCTGACATAGCGGTCATAGGTGTTGGGGCCGGTGGTCAGCACCACGGCGCGATGGCTTTGGATCAGCTGCTGGAGCTGACCGCAACTCATCGTGCGGGTATCGGGCCGGGCCTCGGTGAGGCCGGTCGCGGCAAGCAGGATCGCTGACGTGATCAAGGCAATTCGGCGTATGGGCATGGCGGTTTTCCTCGAGCTGATGTGTCACGCGAAACTCGCATCCGGCCGGTGGTTCCGCAACATCCGGCTGGCCGTTTCTTGCGGCGGCGCAACCACTGGCCGTTTCTTGCGGCGCAACCAAATGGCGCGTCGCGCATTGCTGGGGATGGACAGCAGGAAACCCTACCAAACGCCGCAATGGTGGCCCGGACGCGGATACGAGGATCGCGAAGCCATGTGCTGTTCCTTCTGCGGCGGCCGCGACCACCGCTACGAGGATTGCCCGCAACAGGACCCCGCCGCCAATCCTCCGTCGGATGCGCTCGACCGTGTCTCCTCCAAACCGAACTGATTCTGAATTTGGCTCCCAGTTCGCGGCCGCGCAATGTCGCGTGCCGATTGCAACCAAAATGCTCCGCCACGCATTGCTGTGCGTTGGCGCAATCCCTCGTGTGAGCCGAAGGGGCGGTTGCGAGACCGCGAGACGCAAGGCGGTCGACGTGATATGGGAAGGTGGGGGCAATGACAGAATTCGCAAGCAGCGGCCTGATCCATATCACCGCCGATTCTCGGCTGGCGGCAATCGTCGATTCGTCCTTCGACGCCATCATCAGCAAGGATCTGAACAGCGTCATCACCAGTTGGAACGGGGCGGCGCAGCGCATGTTCGGCTATGCTGCCGAGGAGGCTGTCGGCCGATCCGTGTTGATGCTCATTCCCGATCATCTCAGGGACGAAGAGGCCGATATCATCGGCCGGGTTCGCAATGGCCAAGTCGTGGCCAGCTATGAGACGATCCGGCGACGCAAGGATGGCGGGATCATTGCCGTTTCGCTGACCGTCTCGCCGATCAGGAATGCAGCGGGCGAGATCATCGGTGCCTCCAAGATCGCCCGCGACATCACCGCGACCAAGGAGAGCGAGCGCCGCATCCGGCTGTTGCTGCGCGAGGTGAATCATCGCGTCAAGAACCAGTTCGCGGTGATCCTCTCGATGGTCAGGGAGACAAGCAAACGCTCGACCGATCCGCGCGAGTTCGAGGAGTTGATCCGCTCCCGCATCATGGCGCTGTCGCGGTCGCACGATCTGCTGGTGAACTCGGAATGGGCGGGCGCCAGCCTCTTCGACCTTATCCAGGAGCAGCTCAAGCCGTTCGGGCACGAGGAACAGGTATCGCTCTCCGGACCGCTTTTGACCTTGCAGCCGAACGCCGTGCAAAATCTCGGCATGGCATTTCATGAACTTGGCACCAACTCTGCCAAATATGGCGCTCTGGCGGGTGATGCCGGGCGGCTCGAGATCACCTGGCAGATCGCCGCCGGTGTTTCGGGAAAGCGGGAAATCCATCTCGTCTGGGACGAGACGATGCCCGTGCATGAAGGGGAGCGGCCAGGGGGACGGCAAGACGAAAACAAGCGCAAGGGTTTTGGCACCGTCGTCCTGCAGCGGGTCGCGCCGCAATCGCTGAACGGCTCGGCGGTGCTGGAGCGCGGCCCCGGCCATCTAAGCTGGTCGCTGACGGCGCCGCTGGACTCGATCGTCGTTGCGCAGCTCGGCGCCGAAATCCCTGCCGCCGAGCCCAACCAGTCCTTCAGCCCTTGAGGGTCCGGCCCGGTCAATCGAGACAACCATCGGCGGACTGATCCTGCCGGCTTCGCATCGGCCGGGTGGACGCGGCCAACCTTTTTCATCGACAGGCGTTGTCCCGGTGAAGGGAAAGGTCGCCGCTGGCGGCCGTGACAGGAAGAAGGAGGCCGAGATGAGAATTCTCGCCATCGTCCCATTCAGCCTGATGCTGGCGCTGGCAATGCCGGCCGTGGCCCAGCAGCAGAACGACAGCCAGGCGCCGCAGGCCGACAAATGCCGGGTCCAGACGGCGCAGGGTGCAAAACAGCAGCCCGAACAGCAGCCAAGCAGCGACAATCTGACGGAGACGCTCAGCGATTGCGGCGGTGTGCTGAAACCGCCCGCCACCGGCGACCAGGGAATGGCAGCGCCGGCGCCCGACGAAGGCAAGACGCCGGTGATCAAGCCGGGCGAAGTGCCGGTCCAGCCGCCGAAGCAATAAACGCGGGTTCGCCGGTATCATCGCCCAAGCTAATGGAACCTCGGTTTCTCAGGAGCGTTTCTCTCACGATTGGAATTTGGAGATATTATCGTGAGAGATATTGCGACCACGGCCACATTGCTTGCCTCGATTGCCGTTGTGATTGCGTTGGTTCTGCTGGCGCCAAAGAGTTTTGGCTTCGAAAGCTCCAACCCGATCGTACAGGGCGAGCTTCCCGCCGAGTAATCAGACCAATTTCTCAATAAAAAGCAGGCGAGGCACAATGCCTCGCCTGCTTTCAATGGGCTACGCCTCTAGCGCACCAGCACGCCGGCATGGTTGCAGAGCGCCGCGAACGCTTCCTGCGCCTCGGCGGCACCAGCCTTGCTTTCCAGCGCTGCTTCGACTTTTTTGCGCGCCGCCTGATAGAACGGGCCGCGCTTGGCCTGTGGCCAGTCGATGAGGATCTCGCTGGCATCCCTGAGTGTGGTGACGTCGCGGATCGTGTCCGAGCCATGCGGTCTGATCCGCATCGGCGTGGACAGCATCAAGTCGGCCATGTCGTGCTTCCCATTACTGGAGGAATTTTGCTTCGCGCGCGGCGTCGATCATCGCCCGCATCGCCTTTTCCGGCGGCGTCCAGCCGTCCAGTGCATCGCGGCAGCTGCGCAGGGCCGCCCGATATTGCCGGCCCTGGCCGGCCGGCCAGTCGCCGAGGCATTCCAGGCCTTCCCAGGCACTGCGCACCATACGCTCCCGCTCGGGGGCAAACTTCAACCTGATGGGGTGGGGAAACATCTTGTCGTTCAACGGTCGTCTCCGTGACTGATGCATGCCGTGAAAATGCTCAGCGGCATGCATGAGAGGCGTCCAGTAACGTCGGCGATAGGGCAGGGTTCCTTGCTGGGAGGATCAAATCTCACTCGGCCGCATCGACGCCCGACAGCGACCTCGGCGTCGGCACTTCGGCGTCGTGCGCCGCCGGCCGGTCGTGCTCGAACTGTTCGGTGCCGGGCAAGGCGTGCAGCCAGGCCTCGCGCCTCGAGGTCCACAGTTCATATTCGGGTACGAGATCGGTCGGCACGATGTCGAGGCTGCCGATCATCACCTCGGCCTCGTTGTCGTCGACCCAGGCGACGCGGCCGCCGCAGGTCGGACAAAAGCTGCGCGTGCCATAGGAGCTGACGAGGCCTGTCGTCTCGAAGGCCTCGCGCGGCCAGATGGCAAAGGCCGAATAGACCGAGCCGCCGGCCTTGCGGCAATCCTTGCAATGGCAAAGACCAATACGCAGCGGCGCACCGTGTACCTTGAACTGCACGCCGCCGCACAGGCAACTGCCGGTCCTGCGTATGGTGTCGGACATGGCAACCTCCGTCAGGGGTGGCGCTGCGGGCCTGGTGGGACAGGGGCTCGTGCGAAACAGAGTTCCCCGTCCCGATCCCGGGAACAGGCTCTAGCCGCGCGCCGCCATATGGGCGTCGAGCTTCTTGCGCGATGGCCCGTAGCGCTTGATGATGGTCTGCGCCTCGCTTGGCGGAATGCCGTATTTGCGGGCAAAGGCAGCGACCTCGTAAGGCTCTTCGCTCGAGACCAGCTTGCGGTCCTGTTTCGTCTTCGACTTGTCGTCAGCCATCTCAGGCCTCACTTTCTGTTGTCGGGGAAACGCGCAGCCGTCGGCGCCCGATCCCGCGATCAACAGGACATAACACAGATCGGCGCCGCGGGTTCCACCGTGGCGACAATAACACGATGGTGTCGTAAAGCCTGTATCAGGCCGATGGCCGCATCGGGTCGGCGTCGGAAAGGTGATCGCCGTCACATTCGGAGCAGGCAGTGCTGACCCCGGGGCAGCCGCGCCGGTGCGTACCGGCGGGGCAGCAATGGCCGTTGGAACTCGTCCAGCGCGGGCATTGGAAGACCTTGCCGGCGCCACCGCAGCCGCGGCATTCCAGCGCCGTCGACCGGACGGCAAGGGATTTTGCCCCAAACCTGACGTTCGTGCCCAATTTCAAACCCGCCCCAAAATAACTGCACCGGTACACGTCTGTGCATTAGCCCTAGCTACAATAGCACGTTCGTGGTTACCAACAAGTTTCATGATTGTGGGACAGGCGGGAAGGCCGTCCGGGCCGGGCGCGCCGTCAGACCGGCTTCAGGCGCATCGCGACGAGATACATGAGCACTGATGCGGCCTGCCCGCGGTCCCAGCCGGCGGCCTCGACCTTGTCGAGCAACGCGTCGAGATGGGGAGCGAGCATCTCGCTGCACTCCTGCTCATAGGCGGTGCTCATCGCCTGATGCTCCGGCGCACCGATGGTCAACGCCTTGGCCATGTCCGTTTCCCCCTTTTGAGTGGGCAACAATATACCGTCAGCCGGCAAATCGAAAATCGGTCCTGCCAGCGCGGTGCATGGTTTCAAGAGGCATCCCGGATCCCTGGCGGAGCGCCTGCATCGCGCTTGTCGAAAAAATTAGCCTGATGTGTCGGACGTGGCGATCATCGCGCGTCCTAGGGGCGACCAACCTGCAACACTGGAGAACGAGCATGTCGTCGCAAATCACTCAATCGCCGTGGCGGACCGCGGCCCTTGTCGTCGCCCGGCTGATCTTCGCTGGCGTCTTCCTGATGGCCGTGACCTTCAAGTTCATGGGCATGGAGGCGACCGCCGGCTACATCGCCGCCGCAGGCTTTCCATTCCCGCTGTTCCTGGCCTGGTGCGCGGCGATCCTGGAGGTCGCCCTGGTGCTGTGCTTCCTGACCGGCGCCTTCTTCACGCAGGCGGCCCTGATTGCCGCCGCCTATGTGCTGTTCCTCGGCTTCGCCTTCCACGGACCCAGCCACTGGGCCGGCAGCCAAGCCGAGTTCGGCTTCTTCGTCGACCATTTCTCCTTCCTGGCCGGGCTGCTGTTCGCGGCGGTGCACGGTCCAGGCAAGGTGCTTTCGCTCGACCTGGGATGGTCGGGCAGGGCGTAGTCGTAGTGTGGCGCGGTCGCGAAAGATCGGAGGGTGGCCTGGCTATTCCTGCGTCAGGCGCTCGCCATATTCGCGCCAAAGCGCCTTCACCTCCAGGCTGCCGAGGCGAGGGGCCGAAGGATCGCTCGAGTGGATGGCGACGGCGCTGATATCGTATTGGGGATAGGCGTGGGCGACGAAGCGAATCGCTTCGCCGAGCGAACGCACTCGGATGACCGGATCGGCCTGGCCGTGGCCGGTGCTGCGCACTCCGGAGACCGTGGCCGGCGCATGCCGCATCCTGAACACCGATGCCATGGCTGGTCTGTCCATCGTCCTCTCCCACAAGGGCGTGTGACGGGAATCATTCCATGCGTGTTGACTAATGATTTCACAGCCGTCGGCCAAAGACCAGCCTGCCGGAAAAAGCGGGATTTCTGCGAGCTTGCCGGCGCCGCTCCATTGGCCGCTGCCTTGGCGCCCTCATAGCTGGTCGTTGTAGGGTTCCTTGATCTTGCCGACCATGCGGGCCAGCTTCGAGAAGGAGGGCATGTCCGCCTCGGGCTGGCACTGATTGGCGAGCTCCAGCAGCCGGATCGGGAAGTTGACGGCGTCACGGCTGGACGCGGACATGCCTTCGGATCGCTCCTGGTTGGTTTCGCCGGCTTCGGTCTTGCGCAGGGCCACGTCGATTTCCTCGGATGTCAGCACCCCCTTTTGAACCAGGAGGCGGTTGATCGACGCGACGGCCATCAGCAGGCCTTCGAGTTGCAGGTTGGCGACATTCATGGCGATTGCTCCCGTGGCTACAATCGAAACGCGCGACCAGCCTTTTCGCTCCGAAGGGCGCAGCGAGGCGATGTCTTGGCAAGTCTTCTGGATCTTGCCCAAAGACGCGTCCTAGGAATTTTTTCTTAGAAAATCGTTGACGGGGTGAGGGCAGCCGTGCTACATATTTGTCCATGGTGCTGATTTGCGCCACGACCCGCCGCCAAGGCGGGTTTTGTGTTTCTGGGCTAGACATGTCGGCAGGACAGAGGGGGGGCGCCGAGGAACGCCATCCTTCGCCCGATGACTCATTGCGCAATCCGCGAGAAATCCCATGTCCACACGCTACGCCACGATCATCACCGACGATCATGGCCAAGAAATCGTCAGCGCCATCGGCGAGTTCGAGGGTGGGGCGCCGCAGCCACGCCTCGGCCGTGTCGAGCCGGTCGCGCCCGGCGTGCTGATCGGCATGGTACGGGATGCGGCCGGCGGCTTTTGTTTTCCGCGGCCGGGATCGCCGGGCAGCTTGTCGGTCTGGTCATGGCGCGCCTCAAGGCGCAGGCGGCGAAGCCCGCCCAGGCAGAGAAGCCTGCCGGTGCGGCAAGGCCGAAGCGCGCCCCGAGAGCCAAGAAGCGGACCAGGAAGAACGGCCGCTCGAAGAAGCCGGCTGGCCGGGCCAGATCGGTGCCAAAGGCCGGCATTTCCGCTGCCGATGCCAACGCCGATGATCGTCACGTCCATGACTGACAAGACCGCCGCCCGGCCAACGCGCGCCAAGCCGGTAAGGCGCAAACCCGCCGCCAGCTCGTCCGCGCGGAAGCCGCGCGCCAAGCGCGCGAAAAAGACGCTGGGTGACGATTTCCTGGCTGCCGTGCGGGCTGATTTTCGCGCGTATGGCGCCGGCGTCATCGCCGAGGTGCGGGCCGACAAGCCGGACCAGTATCTGAAGATCGTGCTTTCGGTGCTGCCCAGGGATTTCAATGCCACGATCAACCAAATGGACGGCCTGAGCGATGACGAGATCCGCAGTCGCATCCGTGCCCTCGAAGCCGTCGTCAAGCCGTTCCTCGAAGAACTCGGTGATGGCGGCCAGGACGGAATATCTGGCGCTGCTGGCGGAACTGGACCGCAGGCGCCGCAGTAATCTTCTTGCCGCCTACACGCCGTATCAGCGCCAGGCCGAATTTCACGCGGCAGGTGCGCAAAACCGCGAAAGGCTGTTCATGGCCGGCAACCAGCTCGGCAAGACCCGCGCCGGCGCCGCGGAATGGGCCATGCATCTCACCGGCCGCTATCCCTCATGGTGGCAAGGCAAGGTTTTTGACTCAAGCGTCAGGCTGTGGGCCGCCGGCGTGACGGGCGAGGGCACGCGCGACAATCCGCAGCGTGTGCTGGTCGGCCCGCCGCAGCAGCAGGCGGCCTGGGGCACCGGCATGATCCCGGCCGACGCCATCCTGCAGACCGCGATGGGCCGCGGCGCACCGGGCGCGCTCGACAGCGTCGTGGTGCGCTGGGGTGGTGGCGGCGATGTGCAGGCCGATGAATCGGTGCTGTCGTTCAAGAGCTTCGAGAAGGGCCGCGAGAAATGGCAGGGCGAAACCCTGCACGGCGTCTGGTTCGACGAGGAACCGCCGCTGGATATCTATTCCGAAGGCCTGACCCGCACCAACGCGACGGGTGGGATTACCATCGTCACCTTCACGCCGCTGCTTGGGATGTCGGATGTGGTGCTGCTTTTTTTGTCGGCGGCGCAGGTGGAGGGGATGGTGAAGGGGGTGAGAAGCGGTCCGCGATAGCGGGCGAAAAGCCAATTGCTTGGCTTTTCGAGCTTCGAACGCCCTGAGCCTGCGAAGGGCGGGGCACATTTCAGAACCTGGGTTCCTCGCCCCCGCCAGAGCGAGGGAGAGGTGGCCGCGAAGCGGTCGGAGAGGGGGCTTCGTAGGGCGTTGGCTTAACGGGACGAGGTTCGCTTCATCTGGGTATGTCCGCGCCGTCCCCCTCTCCGTCTCGGCTTCGCCGAGCCACCTCTCCCCCGTTTCACGGGGGCGAGGAACCCAGGCTTTCCAATGGCTTCGCGGTGGTTCCTGGTGCAAAGATTCTCTTCGAACGATGTCGGAGAACCAAAAGAATGTCCCGTCACGTCACCTTCATGACCATCGACGATGCCGAGCATTATTCGCCCCAGGAGCGCGCGGCGATCGTTGCTGCCTATCCCGCGCATGAGCGCGAGGCTCGGGCGCGCGGCATTCCGGTGCTGGGTTCGGGCCGCATCTTTCCGGTGGCCGAGGCGCTGATCGCCTGCGAGCCGTTCCGGCTGCCGCGCTACTGGCCGCGCATCGGCGCGCTCGATTTCGGCTGGGACCATCCGTCGGCCGCGGTCGAGCTCGCCTGGGATACGGAGGCCGATGTCGTCTATGTCTCGAAAGCCTGCCGCGCGTCGCAACAGACGCCCGCCATGCAGACGCTGACCTTGAAACCATGGGGCGACTGGCTGCCCTTTGCCTGGCCGCGCGACGGCCGCCGCGAAACGCTGGAAGGCGCGGGCGTGGCGCTCGCCCGGCAATATGCCGCGCACGGCCTGAACATGCTGACCCGCCACGCGCAATTCCCCGACGGGTCGGTCTCGGTCGAGGCCGGGCTGATGGAAATGCTCGACCGCATGCAGTCCGGCCGCTTCAAGGTGTTTTCGACGCTGGCCGACTGGTTCGAGGAGTTTCGGCTTTTTCACCGCAAGGATGGCCAGGTGGTCAAGCTGCGGGATGATCTGATGGCGGCGACCCGCTATGGCGTGATGATGCTGCGCGAGGCGGTGGTGGATCCGGCGGAGTTCAAGGCGGCGAGAAGGCCGGTGGGGCAGAGTGACCCGCTGGGGGCATTTCGGTGAGGCACAGCGCTATAACCCGCCATCGCTCAAAGGCGATTTCTTGTTGGAGAACGGAATTACGGTGACAGTGCATTTTTAGGTCGTGCCCATCTTGGCGCGATCTCGCGAATTGTTCGCTATGGAGCCAGCTCCTACTCCACGATCTTCCAGTAGGAATCCTTGCGGATCACCTTGCCGTTGCGAAACGTGTAGAAGTCGCAACCTCGGACTTCCTTTTTGACGCCCTCGCGGGTGGTGCCGGTGAGGGTCCATTTGGACATGCCGGTGTCGGCAGCCTCGTCCGCAAAGTGCTCGCCATTGCCGTAATGGACATCGGGCAGGCCTTCGAAGCGTGTCGCCAGCGCGTCTCTTACGTTGCGTTTGCCCTCGCAACGCGTTCCCCAGGGCTCGGCTCCCCTCGGCATCTCCAGGACGCAGTCGTCGGCAAAGAACGCCATGATGCGATCGAGATCGTGCGCGTTGAAGGCTTCGCATAGCTCCGTCAGTGTCGCTCGAATGTCCATTCGCCCGTCTCCTGGATAACCGACAGCGTTCGATGTCCGAAGTAGGTCACTGGCGACGGGGCCGGTCAAGTGCGCTGTTTTCGACACTCCGCCTGAAAGCGGCAAGTGCATCCATTGCCCAGGCCTGCCCATGACCGTCCGCATCATCCCCGCCACGCTGCGCGACCTGTCGTACATCGCGGCCAACCTTCGCCCCGAGGACCGCGCCGAGATCGCCTGCCAGCTCGACCAATGGTCGCCGGCGCTGCTGGCACTGACGGCGCTGCAGGGGTTTGCCTACGTCGCCGAGTTGGACGGCAATCCGGAGGCCGGATTTGGCGCCGCCGAACAGCGGAGCGGTTTGTGGATCGCCTGGAGCTGGGGCACGCGCCGCATGCGGCGCTGCGTGCCTGGGATTACCGGGTTCTTTCACACCGTGCTTGGGCCCCAGGTCGCGGCGCGCGGCGCCTGGCGGGTCGAGGCCCGCGCCTTGGCCACCAATGAACTGGCGCTGCGCTGGCTTGGCCGGCTGGGCGCCACGCAACGCTGCCTGTTGCCGGGTTACGGCCGCAACGGCGAAGATTTTTTCCTCTACGACTGGACAAGAGAAGGCTGGAACCATGTGCCTGTTGCAAAAACCACCGGAACTGAAGCCGCTGCCGCCAACGCCGACGGCGCAGGACAAGGACATGCAGGCGCGCGAGGCGGCATTGCGGGCTGAGCTCGAACAGCGCCAGGGAACGCTGAGCACCGTCAAGACCGACCTCGCGCCAGGCAGCCTTACCGGCCAGCGCCGCGTGCTGCTGGGGCTTTGACCATGACCGCGATGAAGCGCAGTTTTCGCAAACGCGTGTGGGATTGGTGGGTGTGGAGAAGGCATGCGCGGGTGATGAGAAGGCGGGGATAATCTCCCCCTGGAGGGGGGAGATCGGCAGCTCCGGCGTCCTGCCCGCACTCCGTAACAGCCGAGGGCAATTCGTCATCCTGCGCTGGGTTGACAATCTGGCCTCAGGCGCCATGCTGCACTGCAACATGACTATCTCGGACTCCGGCATGACAGATATCAGGTCCTCGCGCATCGAATGCCTGGACGGGCTTCGGGCGCTCGCCGCGATCTGGGTGCTTGTCGGGCACTGCCTGCTGTTGACCGGCTGGAGCGTTCCCATCCTGGGCGAGCCGGATCTTGGCGTCGACCTGTTCATCATGCTGTCCGGCTTCCTGATGGTGTTCCACTATAACCTGCGCCAAGACAAGGAGCCCTGGCAAAGGCCGGCGACCTGGCTGAAATTCTGGACCCGACGCTATTTCCGGATAGCGCCGCTGTTCTACGTCATGCTTTTCGTGGCTCTGGCGCTTGGCCCTTATCTTTACGATTGCAGGACCGTCATCGACGATTTCCTCCTGAGATCGCACCAGGCGCCTGAACGCTACCTGGACAGCGGCGTGAAAAACATCGTTGCCCACCTTCTGTTCCTGTTCGGCCTGGTGCCGAATCTTGCCTACCGCACGCCGCTCCCCGACTGGAGCCTGGGGCTGGAGATGCAGTTTTACGCGGTCTTTCCGGCCGTCATGCTGCTTGTGCGCTGGCTCGGCTGGGAAAGGAGCGCCGTCCTGGTCGCGGCCGCCGGTTGCGCCATCGTGTTTGCGATGGGGCGATTGTCGGTGCATTTTCCGATGCCGTCGTTCCTGCCGCTAAAGATGCAGATATTCCTGTGCGGCATGCTGCTGGCGGGCGTCGTGCATCAAAGCCGGCCCCGGCCGATCCTCTATCTGGCATTGGCACTGCTGCTGGCGGCGCTGCCTTTTGGCGGCGGCTACGGACTGGGCAAGCTGCTGGTGCGTGAAGCGCTGGTGGCGGGCTTCTTCGCCTTGGTTCTTTACCGCATGCTGCCGGGAGCGGCGGGAACGCTGGCGAGGGCGATAGCCACGACGCTCAGCAACCGGTTCTTTCATCTCATGGGAGAACTTTCCTTCAGCATCTACCTGATCCACCTCCTGGTGTTGCAGCCTGTCGCGGCGTTCGTCATCGACCAATACGGCCACGGGCTGGCGGCGCCACTGCGTTTCGCCATCGTCGTTGCCGTCGTCCTGCCGACGGTGACCTTGCTGTCCTGGATCACCTATAATCTGATCGAGGTGCCGGGCCAGAAGGCGGGGCGCTTCGTCGTCCGGCGCTTTGGCCGCAGGACCGGGCCGGTGCTCAAGACGACGCCGGCCGAGTAGCGGCGCCGTCAATCTCCCTCCTTGAGGGGAGGGATGCCGCCGAAGGCGGCAGAGGGGGTCCGTACGACTGGACGCGACCTTCAGGCTCGAAAAGAGAATGCTAGCGCTCCACGCGAGACGACCCCTCTGGCCTGCCGGCCGATCGTCGTTCGGAAAGCCAAGCAATTGGCTTTCCGTCCGCTGCGCCGACCACTCCTCAACCCCCTCGAGGAGGGAGATTAGCGGCTTCGCCCGTCTCCTCCTTCCCGCACCAATTCCTTTCCTCACCTCAGCGAGGCCATCTCATGACCGATTCCCGCGCCCGCGATATCCTGTGCCACCAGTCCGAGCTCGAGAGCGAGCGCAGCCAGTATGAGGCTGTGTGGGAGCAGGTGGCGGAGTTCTGCGACCCCGACGCGCCCGATATCTGGAGCGGCCGCCGAACCGGTAGCCCGGACTCGCAGGCCGAGCGGCAGGAGCGGCGTGGCGCCCGTGTCTACGCCAACACCATCAACTCGGCCGCCAACCGGCTGGCCGCAGGGCTCGAAAGCCTGATCATTCCGCAGTCGGAAAAATGGCATGGCCTGTCGACGGCGGCCATGAACGACGAGGAGACCGACGAGGAAAAGGAATGGGCGGAGGCCTTGCGCGATTTCCTGTTTGCGCTGCGCTACTCCGCCAATTCGAATTTCGTGCCGGCGACCCAAGCCTGCCTGCGCAATGTCGTGCGCTACGGTCCGGCCTATCTCTATGCCGAGGAAGGGTTCGGCGCGACGCTGATCCGCTATGCCTCGATCCCCGTGGTCGAGGGCTATCTCTGCCGCAACCGCTGGGGCCAGGTCGACATTTTCCACCGTCGTTACGAGCGCACGGCGCGGCAAGCGGCGCAGCTGCTCGGCTATGACAGACTGCCGGCGCGGATAAAAGTGCTGGTCGACGATCCGGCCAAGTGCGAGACGAAGATCTCGCTGATCCAGTGCATCCAGCCGCGCGACGAGCGCAAAATGTATCGGCTGGGCGGCCAGTACCAGTATCTCGACACGGAATTCGCCTCCTACCACGTCATCGAGGACGAGGAGGAGATTGTCCGCGAGAGCGGCTTCCGCACCTTCCCGGTGTCGACCTTCAACTGGCGCCGCTACGAGGGCGACCCTTACGGCATCTCGCCGACCATCGAGGCGCTGACCACCGTGCGCGAAGAGAACGCCGTGCGCCGCTCGGGGCTTCGCGCGCTGCAGCAGATCACCGATCCAGCCACCGCCTCGAAGGCCCGGCTCGACTATGTGCCGGTGCTCAACCCGGGCGAGAATTATCCCGGCCTGATCGACGACAATGGCAGGCCGCTGATCGCGCCGATCTCGACCGGGCAGAACCCGACCTATGCCTTCAACTACGCGCAGAGCCGCGCCGACGAGATCCGCGACATGATGTTCGTCAATCTGTTCCAGACGCTGGTGCAGAACCCGCAGATGACGGCGACCGAGGCGCTGATCAGGCAAGAGGAAAAGGGCGCGCTGCTCGGGCCGTCCGGCTCGATCATCCAGGCGGGCTTTGCCACCAATCTCGACCGCGAGCTCGGCATTCTGGAGGACAAGGGGCTCTATGACGAGGACAGCCGCTTCCTGCCGCCGGACAGTCTTGCCGGCAAGGCGGTGCGGCCGACCTTCACCGGCCCGCTCGACGTGCTGCGCCGCTCGGCCGAGGCGCGCGACACCATCCAGGTGGTGACGACGGCCATGCAGATGGCGCAGTTCGACCCTGGCGTGATGGACAACATCGACAGCGACGAGGCGATCAAGATCGTGCAGAGCGCCGGCCGCAGCCCGCAGCGCATCTTTCGGCGCAAGGAGGAGGTGGAAGAGTTGCGCGGCGCGAGAGCCAAGGCCCAAGAGGCGCAGGCCGGCATGGCGGCGATCGCCACGGCCGGCAGGGCGGCCAAGGATGCGGTGCCGGCCGCGGTGCAGGCGCGCGACAGCGGGTTGCTCGACGGGTTGCAAGACATGCTGCAGGGTGGCCAAGGCGGGCAGCCCGTCGGCCCGGCGGGTAACGGCGCATGAGCCGGAAACGCTTCGCTCATTCCGGCCAGGCCGGCAGTCCTGCCAGGGCCCGAGACGCGCTGGCCAAGGCGTATCTCAGGGTGTTTTCAGGCGAGGATGGCGAGATGGTGCTCGCCGACCTCGCGGCGACGACAGGCTATTACCGGCGTCCGTCCTATGGCGAGTGGATGGCACGGACCAGGACACCGAACGGGTTCGAATTGCACAGCGCCTTGAGCAATGCGCGCGCCGAGGTGGTGCAGCACATTATGGGGTTCCTGACGCTGGATGAGGCGCAGTTGGCGGCGCTGGAGAAGGCGGCACGGGCGGAGGGGTAGGCGGTATTCAGGAAGCTGCGCTCCTCTCCCCGTCTCTATACGGGGAGAGGATGCCGGCAGGCAGGTGAGGGGCGGCGCCAGCATCTCGGAACTTAGCGCTGCCCCTCATCCCCCTCCGGGACCTTGTCCCCGTAGAACGGGGAGAAGGGGCCAGTCGTGGTCGCCGCGGCTCCGTGGCGTGGTCGCGCTGCCGATGAGGTCCATTGACCCACCCAGGCAGCACCGCTGCTCCAGGATTTCTCCAAAAAGTCGATCCGACAAAACCCGCGAAGGCGACAGCCAGCGTGCGACCCGGCCGTGCCGTGATCGCCAGCGCCGCGCCCTTTTGTTCAAAGCCAGTTGGGCAGGAAACAGCCAATGGTCCACATCATCCCCCTCTCCATTGCTCAGCGCCGGCTCGATACCGGCAACGCGGTGCAATATCCGCAGGGGTCGCCGATCGGCGGCGCCATGCAGAGGCTCGGCGACGAGTTCTCGGCCATCGCCGCGCGCTACCAGCAGATGAAAGACCAGCAGGAGGCGTTCGACGCCGAGCTGGCGCGCCGCCGGTTCACCGGCCGGATCGCGCAGGCGGAAGACCAGGTGGCGGCGAACGCGCCGGCCGATGGCGCCGGCCTGCACGAGACCATGTACGGCTTGGTCGATCCGCGCACCGGCCGGGTGGTCAAATCAGGCCTGTTCGACACGCTGTTTGACGATGCCTTGCCTGATATGCCCGAGAGCCAGCGCGCCGGTTTCGCCAGGCAGAAGGAGACGATGCGCGCGGTTGGCGCGCGGCGCATGGCGCTGCGGCAGCTTCAGCGGCGTCAGGACTACGAGCAGGCGCAGGTCGACACGGCGCTCAAGACCAGCGCCATCGCCATCGGCAACGCCAACCCCGACGATCCCGTCACCTTCGAAGCAGCCCGCCAGGAAGGGCTCGACTTGATCGACAAGATGGGGCTCGACCCGGGGATCAGGCAGCAGAAGGTCAAAGACTGGTTCAGCACCGCCGCAAAGACGCGCTTCGAGGCGTTGATCGCCAAGGATCCGCAGCGGGCGCTGGAGATGTTCGGGGGAGGGACGCCGGCAGCCTCTTCCGGCAGCGATGCCTTCGGCGATGTCGCGCAAACCGCAGGCGCCTCTGGCAGCTCAAAGATGGCTGCGGGAAAAGGTGACCGCGTTGGCAAACAGACGCCGGAAGAGATGCTGGCGCAGGTGTTTCGGGACGACCTTCCGCAACAGGAACAGGCCGCGCTGGTTCGACAGGCTGAGGTGGCCAAAACGGCTCAGCAGGTTGAGCTTCGCACCAACATCGGTCTCGCCGAGCAGAACGCGCCGGACGCTATCGCAAGGACCGGCGCCTATTCCGGCAAGATGCCTGGCCGGGACGCATTCAGGATCGCCTATGGGCTCGATGAGGGCGACCAGCACTTCCGGGACTTTGACTGGCGAGCCGATGTCGGTCGTCAGGTTTTCGGCATGCGCACCATGCCGAACCAGGCAATTCATGCCGCCCTTCGCGACGCCGATTCCGGGCCGAACGGTTCGCAGGAAGACCAGACGCGCCGTGAGGCGACCGCCGCTGCGGTAGGGCTGGTGATGAATCACAGACGAGCCGATGGCGGGGGCTATGTCAGCGAAGTGTTTTCCAATGTCGATGCCGCCTGGAAAGCCGTGATCGGCGGTGGGCTCGAGGATCCAAATGGCTATGACAAGGATGCCTATGACAAAGCGATAGCCATATCTGTCGCCGCGCAGGAACAACTGGGTATTGAGAACCCTCAGCCCGTGCCGTTGTCCATCGTCCGTGATCTCTCCGATAATTACGACAGCCCGAGTTCATACCAGCAGGAGATAAACGCGAAGGTAAGCGGGCTGCTTGCGGGAACGTCCGGCCCTGTCGCTCGAGCAGCCGTGGCCCGGCAACTGGCCGATGCCGGTCTGGGTTGGATCATCCCGGTTGCTGGCTACAAGACCCCTTCGGCGCTCTCGGTGTTCGCATCAGACGCAAAAGCCCTTGGCAAGGTGGCCGCCAATGCAGGGATCGCCCTCGCCAACGTAAATGATTGGATTGCCTACGGCATGTCCGGAGGAACGATCAGCCCTCCAGATTACAAGGATGCCTATTACGAGCCGTCGGACCGTGTTGAGAGCCTGATGATGCATCAGGGATCTGATGCGTTGGGCTGGGCGATACCGTGGCCCGCGTTTGGTCGCGCTGCTGTCGCCGCGAAGGGCATACCCCGCTCACTTGAGCCGTTGAGTGCCCTTGTGGCGGGGCGTGCCGAAAGTCTCGTAGCCAAAGAGCTTCCCGGTGAGCTGTCTAAGGAAGGCGCGGGGCTCGTCGAAGGTGGCAGCGGCACGCGACAGTCAGATGTCGCGGCAAATGGCAAAGCCGCCGAAGTTTTGCTCGGTAAATCCGCTGGCAAGGACGCACGGCCGACCGTCGCTCTCGATCTCCCCTCGGGCAGTTTCTCAATGTCAGATTGGGCAGATTATCCGATAGCGGTTGTTCCCAAGCCAGAGGGACCATTCATACGGCTAGAAGGTACAGAGCACAAAGCTGCTAGAAAAGCGGCCGATAAAGCCAATCGCATTATCCGCCGAAAGCGAGGACTTGTCGGCCAGCCCGTGGATGTGCATGAAATCAAGCCAGTGAAGTTTGGCGGGAGTCCCACCGATGCGTCCAACAAGGTCATTCTGCCCCGCGAAGTTCATCAGCAGCAGGTTACGCCATGGTGGAATAAACTACTGAAAGACGTAGGAGAATAGCAGTGAGATATACTCTAACTGAGGGACGTTTCGACCCACCGGCTGAAGCCGCAATTGTCGATGGACTGTCCGCAAACCTGGGAGTGACGCTGCCCAAGGATTACACCAAATTCCTTAAGGAGCATAATGGAGGGGAAGGCTTCATCGGCGACAGCTATATAATTTTTTTCAAAGCCGAAGAGTTGGTGGAATTCAATCGAGAATATGAGGTTGAAAAATACGCACCAGGCATCCTGTTGTTTGCATCAAACGGAGGAGGGGAAGCCTATGGCTTCGACACCCACGAAGTGGAAATGCCAATCGTGCGCATCCCCTTTATATTTATGGAACGGCAATCCGCCGAGACGATAGCGCGAGACCTCGCCGATCTATTTGCTACGCTGGAGGACTTGAAATGAGCGTACAAGATACAGCTTCTCGCTCCAAGGGCATGGAACTGTTCGAGGTCAAACCGATTGCGGTTGGCGGCGATCCAGTCAGTTTGGAGAACAAGATCTGGTTGACCAGACAACAGCATTTTGAAGTGGTGCGCTTCTGGAATCGAACTATCGAAATTCAGCGTAAGGCGGCACTGGAGAAGGCTTCACGGGCGGAGGGGTAGGCGGTGGCGATCAAGCTACCTTGCCTGCCGACGTTCGTTGTTCGACCAGCCAAGCAATTGGCTTTTCGTCCGCTGCGCGGAACACTCCCCAACCCCACGAGCGGAGAGCAACGCATCAAACATTCGGCCTCGTGTCAGGGCTGACCATATAAAGCGGCATCGTGATGCCGGAGACCACAGACGCTGGGCTATGCAAAGATGGCAAGGGAGTTAGTCATGGAGAACACTACCAAACCTGACTTAAGCAGCGTCACACGTCTGCCTCCGGCCCATGTCAGCACCGGCGACGACGAGCTTGATTCCGCCCGGATCGAGGCGCGCCAATATCTTGAATTCTACACATGGGTATCGGCTATCAAGGGTGAATATCTTGGTTACGGCGCGGAAGGGATAATCTATATTTTCCTCTTCGAGATAGAGACCAGCCGAGCGGATGTGAATCCATGGACATGGGTGATCGTCGGGGACGTGCCGCCGACGTACCTGCCAGCCGACGACGGAAAGACCCCGTTTGAGGCGCTGGATGGGTATATCGGTGCCCTTGAAGTCTGGGTTGAAGCTGCACGCAGCGGAAAGTCTGTAGCGGAATTGATACCGGTCGATGTCGACGCAAATCCCGCCAACGCCGAGATGCTAGCGAGCCGGCTCAAATTCCTTGATGAGAAGATTTTGCCAGAGCTCAAAAGGTAATTCGGACGATCGCGGCAAGCTGGAATTGGCGCCGTATTGCTGCCGCCTTGAGCCTTTTGCAGCGTCTTGATGGCCTCAGCCCTGGGCGATCCTGTCGCAACGTCGCTTGTCGGAAAAGGGGTGTCGCCAAGCTGGAACACCCCTCATCCGACCCTTCGGGCCACCTTCTCCCCGGTTGGGACTGTTGCAAAATTGGGTGGATGTGATTCCCTGTTTTTGAACAGGGGATCGTGCGATGACGACGAAGCCGAGCGGTCAGTTCAGTTTTGTGGAGGCCCTGCTGCCGCAGGGTCTTGGTCGGAGCGGTCGACTGGACCGGTTGTCGTCGCTGGTGAAGTGGTATCGGTTCGAGAAGATCCTGGCCCGGCTGCGTTCGCCGGCAGGACCAGGCCGGCCTGCCTACAATTCGCTGGTGATGTTCAAGGCGCTTCTGCTGCAATCCTTGTATGGACTGTCGGACAGCGAACTGGAGGAGGCGCTCGCCGATCGGCTGTCGTTTCGCCGCTTCGTTGGGCTGACGCTCGAGGAGAGGGTGCCCGACCACACCACGCTCAACCGCTTTCGCAATCTTCTCGTCGAGGCCGAACTTCTGGAGAAGCTGTTTGGCGAACTGGACCGGCAACTGGACAAGGCTGGGCTGATCCTGCGGCGCGGCACGATGCTCGATGCCACGGTGATCGAGACGGCGGCGGCACGACCACCCAGTGGAGCGGCGCACGAGGCTGGCGATCCCGATGCCGGCTTTACACGCCGGCAGGGCAAGCCTGGCTCCTCCTATGGCTACAAGGCCCATGTTGGTGTCGACCAGGGTTCTGGCCTGATCCGCCGGGTGAGGACGACAGCGGCCAACGTCAACGACACGGTCGAGGCGGATCATCTGATCTGTGGCGACGAAGGTGCGGTGCTGGCGGATGCGGCCTATCACACCAAGGCGCGCGAGGTGTTGCTGAGGCAGCGCGGGATCAAGCCAAGACTGATGCGGCGAGCCAACAAGCATCATCCGCGCCTGCCAGCGCGGCTGAAACACTTCAACCGGCTGATCGCACGGCAACGCTTTGCCGTCGAGACGACCTTTGCCACCTTGAAGAACCGCATGCGACTTTGCGCCATCCGCTATCGCGGCATGGCCAAGGCGGCAGGACAGGTTCTCATCGCTGCCATGGCCTTCAACATGCGCCGCTGGGTGACGCTCGCGACCTAGGCCTCGGCCGCACTGCGACCGAAATCCACCCAATACCTCAAAAGCAAGCCAATCCGGCCCAAAACCCGAGCCGCAAAGCACCACACACGGGGGTTGCCGTCTCTCCTTGCTCCCACAGCCTAATAATGCAACGGGCCCACAGGGGGAGAAGGGAAGATCAGCGCCTCAATAATCGCCGTTGTAGTACCGGTCGTCGCACGGTGCCGTGTAGATGCGGCCGCGGCGGTCCTGGTAGCGGCACATCTGTTCGCCGCGGCGCTGCGGCGTGGTGGAGCTGCCGACAACCGCGCCGAGCAGGGCGCCGGCGCCGGCGCCGATGAGCGTGCTTTCGGTGTTGCCGCCGATGGCCTGGCCGACGAGGGCGCCGCCGGCGCCGCCGATCAGCGCGCCGGTTCCGGCCCGCTGCTGGCCTTCGGTCTGCGCGCAGCCTGCCAGTGCTGCAGTCATCAGCACGGCGGCGAAGGCTTTTTGAAAATTCATGTGCGGTCTCCCTTGAAGGCCTGAAATCCCTATGGCTCGTCCCGTGCGGTCGCATTGCGGCGGAACGGGGGCACGCGGCCTCACGATATAAGACATGGTTTCTCGGGCGTTGATGGACCGAGCGCCGAAAACACCTCTTACGAACAAGGTGCTAGCACCGCTCCTTGTCAAAATGATTCAGCCTTTTGAAGGTTCGGCCCGGTGCCGGGGTTCACTCGGCCGGGCTTCCCGAATTTCACCCAACAATGGAGAAATGCCATGACCCGAGGTCTTCCCCGGACGCTTGCCCGTGCCGCCGCCCGCGAGGGCGGCCTTGCCCCGCCCAGGCCCGGGCTGAAAGCCGTCACCACAGGGCAGGGCGGATCGTACCGCACCGTCTTCACCTTCGCCGGCATGCAGGTTCCGGTCACCGACGCGCTGGCCTATGCTGCCCAAAAGATCTTCGACTTCACAGACGGCAAGGTGCGCATCAAGGGCGGCACGGCGCGGCTGCAGTTCGCTGTGCTCGGCACCCGCGCATCGACCATCAACGACAATGCGGCGCTGACCTGGTCGCTCGGCTCAGCGGCGGCGTCCAGCGCGACGCTGGCCTCTACCATGGTCAACGTGCTGGCCTCGACGGTGCGTACGCTCGACGGCACTGGCGTCGTGCTGTCGACCGTCTCGACCGCCGATATCGCCGCCGCTGTGACGCTGGATGGGACAGTGACGCCGGTCGATCTCTATCTCAACCTGGCGTTTGCAACCGGCACCGACATCGACGCCGACGGTGTGCTGACGGTGACGGGCACCATCACGCTGCTTTGGGAGAACTGGGGGGATAATGCCTAGCTGCCGATGACGCGGCCAATCTCCCCCACGAGGGGGAGATCGGCAGCTTCGCCGGTCGGCGCCATCACGTCTTCGAATCTCAACACAAGGAACATCACATGACAGATCTGGCAGATGCCGGGTCCGTGGCGGCGCGTGCGCAGCCGGCGGGCAACCCGGCACAGTCACCGGCAGGCGAGGACAACGGGTCCGCCGCGCCTGGCGCCAAAAGTTGGTTTGACGGCCTTTCCGAAGGCAACCGCAAGCTCGCTGAAACCAAGGGCTGGACCAAGCCTGAAAGCCTCGATCGGGTTTTCACATCCTATGCGGAGCTGGAGCGGCTGCAGGGTGAGAGCCTGCGTATTCCGGCGCCTGACGCATCGCGGGAAGACTGGGACAGGTTTCATGCCCGGTTGCCCGAGACCATGCGTCCGGTCACCTCGTCCGAGAAGGTCGAATACATCAGGCCGGAAGGCCTGCCGGAAAACTTCGCCTATTCGGACGAACTCGCCAATGCTTCCAAAGCCTGGGCGGTCGAGGCGGGTGCAAGCCCGAAGATCGCGCAGGCCTATCACGACAGGTTCGTCGGCTACATGGCCGAGCAGGCGGTGCGCCAGGAGATTGCACTGGCCCGTTCGGTGGAAGCCACCCATGACGACCTTGTCAGGGACTGGGGACCGACCGACAGCGACGGCTTTCGCCAGAAGCTGGAGGTCGCCAACCGGGCAATGAAGAAGCTCGGCCTGGTCGACGCCTACAAGGCGAAGGGCATCCTTCTGCCTGACGGGGCGCTGACCGATCCGCAGATCGCCAAGGCGTTCCAGGCGATCGGCGAGGCGATGTTCCGTGAAGACACGATCGACGGCGGTGCTTCTTTCAGCGGAGGCAATCCGTTCAAGCGCAACGCCGCCGGCGAACGCAACCTGACTAACATTTCAGCCCTCGTCAAAAGCGACCCCGCCCGCGCAAGGCGGCTGGCACGCGAGGCGGGAGAAAATCCCGATCTCTGGATGCCAAATAATCCCCTCTGACTTTGAGGGTTCACCGCCAAACCAAACCTGAAGGAAGAGAAAAATGGCAGATGCCTATACCCGTATCGCGGACGCGATCGTTCCGTCCGTCTATGCCCAATATGCTTTCGAGGAACATGTCCAGTCGCTCGAAATCTACCAGGCCGGAATCCTGTTTTCCGACCCGGCCATCTCGTCAAAGCTGTCGATGGGCGGCCGCTCGGTCGACATGCCCGGCTGGAAGGATCTCGGCAACGACCCGTCCGAACCGGTCAATGACGATCCGACCGATTCCATCGAGATGAAGAAGATCGGCTCGCGCCGCGAGGTCGCCGCCCGCAATGTCCGCGCCCAGGCGTGGGGCGTTCCGGACCTGACCTCGATCCTGGCCGGCGACGATCCGCAGAAGCTGATCGTCAAGCGGCAGACCGAGTACTGGCAGCGCGCCAACAAGCTGACCCTGCTCGGCATCCTGAAAGGCGTCGTCGCCGACAACATCGCCAATGATGGCGGCGATCTGGTGCGCACCACCGGCGCTTCCATCGTCGACACCGACATCATCGAGGCCGCCTATCTGATGGGCGACCGCGCGGACAAGTTCAAGACGATCTGGATGCACTCCAAGCAGATGAAGGCGCTGAAGCTCGCCGACCTGATCGACTATGTGCCGTCTTCCGAACAGGGCGGGCCGCTGATCCCCTACTATATGGGGCTGCGGGCCGTGGTCGATGACGACATTCCGCAGGCCGCGGGCGTCTACACCGCCTTCATGTTCAAGGACAAGGCGATCTTGTGGAACGAGCTGCCGGTCAACACCGAAGGCGGCCCGCTGGAGTTCGACCGCAAGCCGCGCCAGGGCCATGGCGGTGGCGTGACGGAAATGGTCGGCCGCCGGCACTTCGTCCCGCATGTGCCTGGCACCCGCTTCCTCGACGCCTCCTCGGCCGGCGAATTCGCCACCGATGCGGAACTGGCGCTGGCGGCGAACTGGGACCGCACCGCGTCGAGCGTCAAGAACATGACGTTTATTGCGCTGAAGACCACCGAGGCCTGATCGAGGTGAGGGGCGAGGGCGGAGGCGGTGAGCTCGCCCTTCGCCTCTCTCGTTCTGACAGCATTCCTTCGCGCCCCCCCTCTGTCCTGCCGGACATCTCCCCCACAAGTGGGGAGATCGGATGTTGCTGCCGCCTTCGCCAATCTCCGATGCTGCAGGAACAGCGCCAGCGCCTGAACTGCCAATCTCCCCACCCGTGGGGGAGATGTCCGGCAGGACAGAGGGGGGCGTCGTAGAGCGCGATCTCTGAATATCACCATCCAAATCTCCAAGCCGCTTCGCAGCGGCTTTTTTCATGTCCGGAGAAAAGTCATGACCCGACCCACATGGACGGAGGCCTGAGCCATGGCCATCACCCCGCTCGATATCGCCAACATGGCGCTCGCCGTGCTCGACGAGGCGCCGATCGACAGTCTCGATCAAGACGCCAAGGCGGCACGGCTCTTGAACCTACATCTCGATCTCACCCGGGAAGCGGAGCTGACCAAATGTGCCTGGGTGTTCGCGATCCTGCGCGCCACGGTGGCGGGCGCGGATACCGGCAGCGATTGCGGCTTGACCTTTGCCTATGAGCTTCCGGCCGACTGCCTGCGGCCGCTGCCGCTGACCCACAATGGCGAACCGGACGGCGTGCCGATCTCCTGGCGGCAGGAGGCGGGGCTGATCTATTCCGACCGGTCCGGCCCGCTGACCCTCCGCTACGTCGCCAACCTCACTGATCCCAACGACTGGGACGCGCTGTTCACCGAGGTGCTGGTGGCCGCACTTGCCATCAAGGTGGCGCATCCGCTGACCCACAAGTCGGGCATGATCGACATTGCCCGCTCGGCCTATGACCGGGCGCTCGACGCCGCGCTCAACGCCAACGCCATCCAGCGCGGCGGCCGGCTCTACACCGCGTCCTGGGCCAGCCAGCGCGGCGACAACAGGATTGCGCGCTGATGACGACGCTCTATCCCGTCCAGGACGTCTTTACCCGCGGCGAAATCTCGCCGCGCCTGCACGCACGCGCCTCTCTCGACTTCTATCGGGCGGCGCTGTCGAAATGCGAGAACTTCGTCACCCTGCCGCATGGCGGCATCCGCAAGCGCGGCGGCACCTACTTCGCCGGCGAGGTGAAGATTTCAGCGAAGAAGACGCGGGCAATCCCGTTCATCTTCTCCGCCGACCAGGCCTATGCGCTCGAATTCGGCGACCAGTATATCCGGGTCTATGCCTATGGCGCACGCGTCGGCACGGTGGAGGTCGCTTCGCCTTATCTCGAGGCGGATCTGTTCGAACTGACCTATGTCCAGTCGGCCGACCAGATGTGGATCACGCATCGGAACTACCAGCCCAAGGTGTTGACGCGAACCGCGCACACCACATGGACGCTCGAAGATTTCGAATTTCTCGACGGTCCTTATGATCCGCTCAATGACACGGCAACGACGCTGACGCCATCCGATACCGGGCATCTCACACCGCAGATGACCAGCAATTCGGCGCCATCCGGCACTGCCTCCACAGGCAGCGGGAGCGCGGCGGCCTGGCAGATGTTCGACCGCGACAAGACGCAGGACATCGAAATTGCGAGCGGCGGCGACGGCTACATCCGATATCGCAACGCCGGCGGTGCGCAGCGCGTGATCGATGCCTACTGGATCACCACGTCGCGGGTGGCAACGGGCAATTACGACTTCTTCACCGCATGGGAATTGCAGGGTTCCAATGATGGCACCAACTGGGTGACGCTGGATACGCGCACCGGGGAACTCGGCTGGGGGAACGGCGAAACCCGCTTCTACGATTTCACCAACAAATCAGCGTTCGAATACCATCAGTTGGTGTTCAGCGGCGGCGGCGGCGACGATGCGGTCGGCAGCGTCTCCGCTGAACTTGCCATGCATATCGCCGCTTTCGATCAGACGCCGTTCGACCTCACCGCCTCGTCAATCGTCGGCATTAACGACGACACCGGCTTTCAGCCCTCGGATGTTGGTCGCACCATTCGCCTTCTCGGTGCCGATGGCATCTGGCGCTGGGCCAAGATCACCAGCCGCACGAGCACAACTGTCGTCAAGATCAGGCTGTATGGTCACGCCCTGCCGAACATGAATCCGATCACGCGTTGGCGGCTCGGCACGTTTGTCCCCGGAAAGTATGTGGAGAGCGGCTCACTCTACGAAGAGCGGCTGGCCTTCAGCCGGAAATTCTCCGTCTATGCCTCGGCCACTGGCGACTTCGATAATTTCGCGCTCGGCGAGAAGGACGACGACGCGCTGGAGTTCGTCCAGGCCGGCGGCGGCCAGGCCAACGACATTGTCTGGATCGCCGACAGCGATGGCGCGCTTTTGATCGGCACCTCCGGCGGCATCCGCGCGTTGTCGGGCTCGGGCATCGACGAGGCGCTGACACCGTCCTCCTTCAAGAACCGGCGTTCGCGCACCTTCGGCTGCGCCCGCATTCGCCCGGTCGATGCCGGCCAGTCGTTCCTCTATGTCACGCGCTCGCGCAAATCGATCGCCGAGCTGACGCAGACGGCGCAGAGCCGCTTTGCTTCGGACGATGTCGGCCAGATCTCCGAGCACATCCCCAAGCAAGGCGTGGTCGAGCTGGCCTTCCAGGCCGATCCCGACCCGCTGCTGTGGTTCCCGCTCGAGAATGGCGAGCTTGGCGGCTATACCCATCAGCCCAGCCAGGAAGTGCGCGGTATGCACCGGCATCGCCTGGGCGGCACCTTCAGTGGCTCCGACTGGGCCGTTGTCGAGAGCGCTGCGGTGACGCCCGGCCAGGACGGCAATGACGATCTCTGGCTGGTGGTCAAGCGTACCATCGGCGGTGTGACCAGGCGCTACATCGAGATCAAGACCGCGCCGTTCGAATATGGCGCCATCGCCGACGCCTTCGAGGTCGACTGCGGGTTGAGCTACACTGGTCTTGCGGTCACCACGGTGGGCGGAGCTATCCATCTCGCAGGCCAGTCCGTCGATGTTCTCGCCGACGGAAAAGTCTATCGCGGGCTGACCGTCAGCGGCGGCGGCACGGTGACGCTGCCTGATAGCTCGACCGCCGCCAAGTGGCAGCTCGGCCTGCCCTATGCGGCAGGCGCCGACACGCTGGAGCTCGATGTCGGCGGCCGCGACGGCTCCATCATCGGCCGGCGCAAGAAGGTGTCGAAGGTGATCCTGTCGCTGCTCGAGACCGACACCACGGGGCTCCAGGTGCAGTCCTTCATGCGCGGCCGTTGGGAGCCAGTGCGCATGCCCTCGATCGTCGCGCCCAATGGTCGGGCAACGCTGTTCACCGGCAATGTCGAGGTGCCGATCGATGACAGCTGGGAAGGGCAGGGCCGGGTGAGAATCCGCCACGTCAACCCGACGCCCTGCACGATTCGCGCGTTCACGCCGGTGTTTGACGCCGAGCCTTAGATAATCTCCCCCCTCGAGGGTGGGATGTCGCCGAAGGCGACAGAGGGGGTCGGTACGACGGGACGCGACCTCCTAGTTTAAAGAGGATGCCGGCGCCTCACGCGAGGCGCCAGCCTTCATCCGCCGCAGGAGGTCGCATCCGGTCGAACCGACCCCCTCTGGCCTGCCGGCTCTGGCCCTTCGCTGTCGCTTCGGGCGTTCGTCGTTCGGAAAGCCAAGCAGTTGGCTTTCCGTCCGCTGCGCGGACCACTCCTCACCCCCCTTGAAGGGGGGAGATAACAATCCATCCAAAAGGACTCCCCAATGACCCACCATGCCGAGCAACTCGGCAGGGCGCGGACGGCTGCCGAATTCGCTGCCGTCATCGCCTTGCTCGACATCGACCTCAACGACGCGCTTCGCTGCAGAGCCGAGCTGGCGGAGGCCGAGGACCGCGCGGTCTTCGGCGACGGCGACCTGGCCGCCGCGCGTGCCGTCCTCGACGACTGCAACGACCACATCGCCCTTCTGGAAAAGACCATCGACGCCGCCGGCAAGCGCCGTGCGGAGGTGGCGCGGAGCGAAGCCAGGGCCGACATCGCCGCCCTTGGCGACGAGATCAAGGCCAGGGCAGCAACGCTCGGCGAGCGCTGGCGCAGCGTCCAGCGGCTGGTCGAGCAATTGCGCCAAGAACTGTTCGAGGCCGACGCGCTCGCCCGCACTATTGCCACCGCCAACGGCCTGTTCGACGCCGCCGGCGTCACCGAGCTGAAAGCCAATCTGACCACCACGCGCCGCGCCGCCATGGCCGGGCCGCGGGCTGCCGCACCCGCCCGCCTCAGCCGGCCGGCGCTGCAGGCCGACAGGCTGCTGCTGTCCTTCCTCAGCCCCGGTGGCGCGCTCGATCCGCGCCCGGCGCTCGGCGCGCCCGTCGACAGCGTCAAAAGCAAATTCATCCCCGCAGTCACCTCCTTTGGCGAACGAGGCTGAACCATGTGCACACTAGCTCTTCTTGGACTGGCAGGGACCGCTCTGTCGGTCGGCGGCGCGCTGGTCGAAGGCCAGCAGTCGAAGCAGATGGCCGACTACCAGGCCAAGGCCTATGAGCAGCAGGCGCGGGCCGACGCCCAGTCGGCAGCCTTCGACCAGAGCCAGGAGCGCCACAAGCAGGATCTCCTGCTGTCGCAGGCGCGCGCCCAGGCTGGCGCGTCCGGCGTCGGCATAGCAGGCTCGCCGACCGAGGTGCTGGCGGCCAACGCCAGGCAGGGCCAGCTCGACCTCGGCGCGATGTTGTACGGCTCGCAGCTGCGCCAGAACAGCCTAAACACGCAGGCCGCGATCTCGCGCTTTTCCGGGAAGCAGGCGGTAACGGCGTCGATCTTCAAGGCCGGCAGCGCGCTCGTTGGTGGGCTTTCCAAAATCTACGACCCGACCAAGGCGGCAGCCTCAAGCACCATTGCCGGCACGGTGCCGAAGCGGTCGGTGATCTTCGGCGGTTCAGCCCTCAGGACTTCGTGAGCAGGGAACAGCCAATGGTTAGCATCATCCCCCTCTCCATTGCCCAGCGCCGGCTCGATACCGGCAACGCGCCGCAATATCCTCAGGGATCGCCAGTCGGCGGCGCCATCCAAGGGCTGGGCGACCAGCTTTCTGCCGTCGCCGAGCGCTACCAGCAGATGAAAGACCAGCAGGAGGCGTTCGACGCCGAGCTGGCGCGCCGCCGGTTCGCCAGCCGGATCGCGCAAGCGGAAGACGAGGTGGCGGCGAACGCGCCGGCCGATGGTGCCGGCCTGCATGAGACGATGTATGGCCAGGTCGACCCCCGCAACGGCCGGGTGGTCAAGACAGGCCTGTTCGACACGCTGTTCGACGCTGCCTTGCCTGAAATGCCCGAGAGCCAGCGCACCAACTTCGCCAGGCAGAAGGAGACATTGCGCGCGGTTGGCGCGCGGCGGATGGCGCAGCGGCAGAAGGCGCAGCGCGACGACTATGAGTTGGCCGAGTGGACCAAGGTCGACAACATCTCCACCAGTTCAATCGCAAAAAGCGACCCGAACGACACTGCAAACTTCGAGGCGATCCGGCAGAGCGGGTTTGACCTGATCGCCAAGATCGGCAACCCGCTCGCCCGGCAAGCGGCGGAAGTCGCCTGGCGCACCAACACGGCCAAGGCGCTGGTTCAGGCGATGATCGCCCAGGACCCGAAGCGCGCTGCCGAGATGCTGGGTGCGGCAGCAGTCACTCCGGCGAGCAGAGCGGCCAATGCCGTGGATCGTTCCAAAATCGCCGAGAACGCCGATGTCCCGGTAGACGGGCCGGTGACCGATGCACTGTCGCTCCGCGGGAGTGCTGAACAGCCCGACAGCAGGGCAACTTGGGCGGCTGCTCCTTGGATTGCCGAGCTGTCGCCGGAAGACCTTCATGACCTTGGCCAGAAGACCCAAGTCGCCATGACGGCGCAACTCTTTGATGCCCGCACCAATGTCCAACTCGCGCACCAGAATGCACCGGACACCCTCATGTATACCGGCAACTACTCCGGAAAAAAGCCGGACGATGGAGAGCTTGCCGCAGTCTATGGCGTCGAGGAGGGTGGCAAACAATCTCTGGATCTCGAACGAACGTTCCAGGTCGGTCACCAGGCATTCGACATGGTCAGGATGCCGAAAGATGCCATCGACGCGAGAGTGCTCGCGGCCAGGCCCAAGCCAGGCAGTGCCACTCCGGAGCAGGATCAGGCGCAATTTGAGATAACGGCGACCGCCGCCAGGCAGGTCTTGCAGGCTCGTTCCGCCGCTCCCGCCGATTTTGCCCGCAAAATCGACCCGACAGCTGACGCGTACTGGAACGCCGTATCGAGCGAGGACAGTTACGATCCGGCTGCCTATCAGAAGGCGATCGCCCGCTCTGTCTCGGTGCAGTTGCAGCTTGGAATCAAGCAGGTCCAGCCGCTGCCGCCGTCTGTCGCCGAGGACCTCGTCGACACCCTGAACGACGAGAGCGTGCCGCAACGCGAGCGGGATGCAGTGCTGCGGGATTTGTTCGCGGGCACGTCCGATCCGGGTGTTCTGGCAGCTATGGCGCTGCAACTAAGTAACGAGAACCAGTCTCGGATTGCGCGGAGCATCGCGAGCAACGCAGTTCCTGTATCGGCCGAGGAACGTGTCAGCCGAAATCTGGCAGCATTCGACGCTCTGCCTGCGGGGCTGAAGCCGCTTGTAGCGCTCAATGACACAGTTCGGTTGATGGCGGACGGAGCGACATTCGGATACGCCGACAAATTCGCAGCCACCATGAATTCGCTGATCTCGGGCAGCAGCTACGAGGACGAACTCGCTGCTGAGCGTGCCGGGACACAGGATGCGAGAGATCGGGCTGGCTCCGCGGGGACTGCTGCGGAGGTGCTAGGCGCGTATCTCAGTGGCCGCGGCCTTGGAGAGGGCGGCATCACCTTCAGTGGCAGGTTCGGCACAGCCGCCATGGAAGGTTTGTCGGGCCTTTTCGCACGTGCAGGTCTGATGGGTGCTGAGGGCGCCGCTTACGGTGTGGTGGAAGCCTCGGGCCGTGATGAACCGGTAGTCAGCAGCGTAGCTTCGGGCGCGCTGTGGGCCGCTGGCAATCAGTTCCTGAAGGAATGGTCGACCATAATTCATGATGCGCTGCCAGGTTGGCTGGGGATCAGCACCAGGCGCCTTCGCAGAAACTGGGAGGTAGAATATAATCTGGAGTGGCCCATGGATTCCGATACAGGTCGGCCCATGCAAGCTCATCACAAGAAACCACGGTCTGCAGGCGGGACACATGACGGATGGAACATCGAGCCCCTCAGTAAAGCCGACCACATCAAGCATCACAAAGAACAAGGCCACTTTAAGATGTGGGGCGGCTGGAGCAAAAGTAAAGGGAAATTGGAGCCATGAAAACAAATCTGGATGACGCCGATCCCGATCTGAGCAAAGTAAAGCCTCTGCCGCTCGAAAATTCGCGTGCTAGCGTAGAATTCAAGCGTGACCGTCGTCGGGCTCGTGCATATCTTGAATCTCACAGCTGGATATCAGCTATCAAAGGTGAATACCTAGGATACCGTCTTGACGGTGTCATATATGTATTTCTGTTCGAGTTTATACCCGCCGAGCCGAATGTGCCGTCATGGACATGGGTCATCGTTGGCGACTTACCTTCGGCTTATATTAGCTGTCACTACGCCAAGACGCCCTATGTGGCACTGGACGGCTATATTGGCGCCATGGAAGAATGGGTCGAAGCCGCGCGGGAAGGAAAGTCGGTTGAGGACATTATTCCAGTCAACGTGCCGGCCACTCCTGAATATGCTGAAAGGTTGGGTGGCCGCCTCAATTTCCTCCGGAAAAATGTTCTCCCGTTACTTCGAAAATGAAGTGTTTCGCAACAGCAAGCGCCTACGGTTAACGACCAACCCGTAATACTCAACATCGTGGTGCATAGTCTCGGCTCGCCGCGTTGGATCGCAGCGTTAGTCTCAGCTTTGAAGCCTCAGAAAAGAACCGAATCGAGAATCTGCTCTATGGGACGGCCAACAAAGTGATAGGTGGAGACTGCTTGTGTTCGAGATATCCCGACGAATTTTTTCCGATGGACGGTGGGCGAATGTCTGGACCACAGCTTCACTGAAAGAAAAGCCCAGCCTGTCGGCCATCTGCCAAAGACTCATCGAATACGCCACCAATGTCTGCAAATAGGAGACTTGACCAGTTGTTCAAATTTGTGACATTGGATTCGAGTTTTGATAGAAGTACGGGTAAGAAAATTTATGATCTAATCAAAAATCTACCCATTGGAACCGTGATAATTAAAGTCACCACTGGAGGCAGATAGTGTTCGAGACATTCCGGCAGAATTTTCCGATTGAAAGCAGAGTGTCGGCATTTGGCGGCGAGGGGGCGGTCGACACAGAAATTCGAGGCTTGAATGAATTGCTGGCCAGCTTCGGGGGCGCCTCGTTCAGGAAAGGCCTGTATCGGATCATCCGCGCACAGGACTTGGTACGCTGGAATGCCAGGGTAACTTTGGGTTTTCCGGAATCCGACGGACGGATCACGTGCTTTGGCTACGATTGGCAAGGATCCGCATTTGCGGTTGACAGCCAGAGGCTTGAGCACGGGCAGCCTGGCGTGCTGCTGTTTCAGCCCGGCACGGGACAAGCACTTGAAATACCCGCCAATATCGAGACCTTCCATGACGTTCTGGCCGTGGAAGATCCGGACGCGGCGCTGGATGCCAACATTTACGTGGAGGACTGGCTGGCGGCAGGCGGGGCGCAACCCGCCTACGACCAATGCATCAGCTATAAGAAGCCGCTTTTCCTCGGTGGGGAGGACGATGTTTCAAACCAGGAGTTGTCGGACCTGGAGGTCTATTGGCACATTATGGGCCAAGTCATAGCCAAGCTTAAGGGGCTGCCTCCGGGGACTCCGCTGAACATCGGTAAAACGCCCGAACCCGGCAAGGCCCCGTCATCGCCTCCGAAATCGATCCTGCAGAAATTGAGGGAATTATTCACAAGATAGATCACAGGTGGCCTGAGGGACATTTCATGAGCACTGGTTAGGCTTCGGTACTTCCGGAAGCGTTGGTTCCGACAAGTTTTCTAAGCTCTCTGTTGCCGTGAGCAACCAAGCGCTGGAATGACGGCGTTACCCCTCGATGGGGCTGCATCTGATTTTCTGGGGGCGACGCAAGCCCTGACAGCTGATTCTCGTCGGGTTACCGGCGGCAGTCGACACAAACGCTACCTATTCGATCTGAAGTCCTCAAGCCTCGCCTTCGTGGGGCTTTTTTCATGGAGCAAGCCTTATGGCCCGACCCGCAACCGCCGCCGTTCGCCTGTTGACCGGCGAGCGCGAACCTGTGCGCCTGGCGACGACCGCGAACCTGGAGACGATCGTCATCGACGGCGTTGCCTGGATCCAGGGCCTCAAGATGGTCGATGGCGTCCAGACCACGACCGGCGACCGGGTGCTGGTCAAGGATCAGGCGGATGCCAGGCTCAACGGCATCTATACGGCGTCGGAAGGCTACTGGTACCGCGCCGCCGACGCGCGAGCGGGGCGCACCATGCAGAAGGGAACGACGGTGCATGTCCAGGAGGGCGCGGTTTCGGCTGATTTCGTCTTCGCCTTCCAGACGCTGAACCCTGTCGTTGGAACCAGCGACATCGTCCTCAGCTTCTATCAGTCCGACGATATCGTCGGGGATATTCGGGACGCCACGCAGGACATCATCGACCAGGCCCAGGCCGCTGCCAATGTCGCGGCCGAGGCGATGACAACGGTGATCGATCCGCAATTCGCGACGCTCGCGGCCGCCCAGGCGTTTTCCCCGCCAATCGCCCCGACATACATCCGCACCGCGTTCTACGACAGCTATCAGGTTGCAGACAGCGGCGCCGTTTACCGCAAGAACAGCACCGCGGCCGGGGATCTGGTGATCACCCTGAGCGATGGCGTGACGCTGGCGGGGTATACGCTGGCAGACACGCCTCTTGCTTCACAGAAAGGCGCTCGCAAGAATAACTACAATGACGATGCGCCAGCCGTGCAGGCGGCGCACGACCTGGGCCTGGGCGGGGTCAGGCTGCCAGCTGGTTCCTACAAAATGGTGCCAGGTTCGGTCTCACCTTTCACCTTCGGCAATTTCCCTTCCGTGAGTGTCTATCGTGCGGTCGCGCTGACTGCGGACAACGTTACTTTCAGTGGCGATCAGGCGGTGTTGCACGGCGTGAGCCGGGCCAGTGTTTTCGCGGCGGATGTCCAGCCGGTTTTCTCGACTGACAAGAACATGAGCGTCGGCGCCCGGAAGAACATCACGTTTGATGGTGTTACCTTCGATCCTGAAAATAATGCCGATGCCACGAACAGCAACCAGCGCTTTGTCTATGCAGTCGGCGTCGACGGACTGAGGTTTCTTGATACCAAGGGTGGTTCCAGCGGCAGCCGGCGTGGCTACTACGCCCACATCCAGAACAGCAAGAATGTGCAGGTCGACGGGCATCGTCACCAGAAGATGACGGGCGGCTTCAATGTTCGCTATGTCGACGGCTTCGTGATGACGAATTTCCTTTTCGAAGATTTCTCGGAAGCGATCGATCTCGACGGCGCCAGCCAACGTGTCGTCATCCGCAATGGAGTGTTCAAGTCAACCTCGCGCGTGAACCAGTGCATCGACGTCAACGATCAGGTCGACGCTTCGATCGGCGATTTTTCAGTCAACAACACCGGAACCATCGTCACCGTAAACTACAAGACGACGACGCCCGATACCTTTGCGGAATATGTCGCAGGCACGATTGTCAGGAATTTCCAGGTCGGGAAGCGCATCCTCCTGTCAAATATCTCCGGCTCGGCGGTCGGTTCAGCGGCCATTCCGGCTTTTTACATCGGGTGGGATTGGTCAGCAGGGAATCATGCCGGAGCGGCCCCGGTGCAGGACATTACCCTGCAGAACATTGTGCTCGACGATCACGGCTACTTCGATATTCGCGAGGCGGTCAACCTGAAGCTCAAAGACATTACCTCCTACCGGGCACAGTGCGGCTTCAACCATGCCGTGAACTGTATTTCGGCTGCGTCGAATGCCGATCAGGTCGCCTGGTCTGATCTCGACGTCGATATCGACGGACTGCGCATTGAGGCATCTGACAAAGGCGGCCTGAATATTTCGACACCTTCACAGGCAAAGGTTCGTCGGCTGATCACGCGGGGCAACAACACGCTTGGTGGCACACTTACGGATCTAACAATCACGGGGCTCGCCACTCGCGCTGGACGCGCTTCCGTCGACGAGTGCGATATCGGCGGTAATGTGGTGCTGAACGGCGACAGTACCGCCGTAGCAGCTTGGGCTGGTGACACGATCTACAAGCGCAACGCTATTGTTACCAACGGCGGGAATTTCTATCGCGCGACAGCGGAGGGGAAATCAGCCAGCAGCGGCGGGCCAACCGGAACGGCGCCTTCTGTCACAGATGACGGCTCGGCATCGATTGCCGTGTGGGCGGCGTCGACAGTTTACGCTGTGGATGCAGTGCGATCGAACGGTGGCGCGTATTTCATCTGCGTGACGGCAGGCACTTCAGCGGTTGCAGGTGGTCCGGTTGGGACGGACCATCGGATCGCCGATGGCACTGTGGTTTGGCGGCCATTTGGCGGCGCGGTGAAGTGGGAATATCTGCTTTATCCGTATTCTCTTAGATGGGGGAAAAACAATCATGTCAAAGGAACGGTTACACTCCAAGGTGACGCGCAGAAGTACATATTCGGCGAAAGCATCGCCGCTCAACTCGGCGATTACGCAGCAACTGGGTTGATAAACAAGAGCATGTTCGTAGCGCGTCGCCGTGGCCGGATTGTTCGAGCCACCTACCAAGTGACTGCCGATGCGACCGCCGATGCGGCCAACTATCGGAACCTGATCTTGCGACGCCTGAGGGAAGGTGCTTCGTCAAACGTGTCGACCATCGATACCAGCGCAACAGGGCTGACTGCGTTCGTCATGCGCGACGGCGCCGTTACTGCCAACTCGGCTGGCGCCGACCTGGAACCGGGCGACATCATATTCGTCAACTCGAACTCAGCCGGCACAGGCAGGGCTCTGACGGGGCTCGGTGTGACAGTTGAGTTCATTGAGTATTGAGCCGCAATCGGGACGCTGATCGGGCAAGCATCGGAGGTGCTTCCAACGTTGATCAGCGGGCAGCGTGAGTCGCGATCACCACGAAAAATGAGGACCACGTCTAGCGAGCTCACGTGGCGCCGGCCGGCAACTTTATTTGGAGGGCGTTAGCATTTTGCATTTCGTATGACAATAATGAAGGTGCTATTGCACGTGTCGCCAAGATCAAAGAGACGTTCGAATGCGGCCCATTCGCCAATTCTGGTTCCCCGCGTTGCTCTTTCTAGCCCCGGTGCTCTTCTTCGCGGCTTCTCGAACCGACTATGCGAATTATGCCTCGTATGCTTTGGAAGGTGATATCGTTGCCTACTCGAGAGATTTCGCTGATGCGTCCGGGGCAACGTTCCTAGTCTATATGACGGCTGTGGCGCACGAGCCCGTGTTCATCGCCATGCATTGGATATACGCCAACCTGGGGTTTTCGATCTCTGACAGCATGTTAACCAACAGCATGGTCATGGTTTCAGTCTACTATCTTTACTCGGTCAGACAAAGCAATAGCGTAGTACTTGGTGCGATATCGACTGTCTGCCTAATCATGCTGCCATGGTTCGAGCAACTGGGCCAAAACACGTTGCGTCAAGGGTTTTCGCTTATCTTCATTCTCGCATTCTTCCTGGTGATCAATGACGGAAAGAAATACAGAGCAATCTTCTTTGCTGCCTTGGCAATCGGTAGTCACTATAGCGCTTCTCTATTCGTTGCAATCTATGTCTTGGCAGATTTTGTCCCTCGCTCTGGAAAATTGATCGTTGGTGTAGTTTTATTGATTTTCGCGGGTTACATTACAAACTCCATCTCTGGTATTTCTGGTATAATAATCACCCCGATTTTGGCCCAGGTAGGTCTATACAACCAGTACTCTTCCGAAATGTTTGTGAGTTATCGGGTAGGGTTTAAGACTTTGTTTTTTGCCTATTCGCTGGTCCAGTGCGTCGCAAGTGTCTTGTTGATCAAGAGGGCGGCAAAGAAGTCGGATGAGCGTTTGGGAAAATATTGTATCCTCATGACCGTTATCTACATGTTGGCGAGCGGACTACCTTACTACAACCGGGTCGCCATGATGCCCATGCTTTTGCTTCCGGTGGTGCTCGTGACGCTGTATGCTCGTATAACCGCGCCGCGCCGTTTTTCTCGGCACACCGATCCCCGTACTGAAACTCGTTCGTCCAGCCGCTGGCAAGGCGCCTAAACTCATATCCACGGCTTGCTCAGTTCTCGCGCAGCCTTCTGCCTAGCCTGATCGCCGCTTGAGCATCGCTCTGCGCATCGACTGACGTGCCGCGCGCGGTCTTCTCGTCTCCTCGACCGTGAAATTGCCATCGACCCTCCCGATCAACCTTGAAAGGAACCATCACCATGGACCGCAACTTCGCGCGGGCGCTTGTGCTCGTCCTCAAATCGGAAGGCGGGTGGTCGGACAATCCGGCCGATCCCGGCGGCGCCACCATGAAGGGAGTGACGCTTGCCAATTTCCGTCGCTATGTGAAGGCCGACGCGACAAAGGCGGACCTGCGCGGGATCCGCGATCCGCAGGTGGCCGCGATTTACCGCCGTTTCTACTGGGACGCGGTGCTCGGCGCCGAGCTGCCCGATGGTGTCGACTATGCCGTGTTCGATTTCGCGGTTAACAGCGGGTCTGGCCGGGCGGCGAAATACCTGCAGGCGGCCGTCGGCGTTGCCCAGGACGGCCGGATCGGGCCAGCGACCCTTGCCGCGGTCAAGGCAAAGCCGGCCGGTGTCATCATCGATGAGCTTTGCGATGCGCGGCTGGCGTTTCTCAAACGGCTGCCGACATGGGTAACGTTCGGGCGCGGCTGGTCCGATCGCGTCAGGTCGGTGCGGGTTCAGGCCTTGCTGATGTCGGCGCAACGACCGGCGGCACCGGTGGCGGCCCCGGCGCCTGTCCCGGCGCCGCCCAAGGTCGAAACGCCCGCTGGTGGGGCGCCGGCGGTCCAGCCCGTGCCGCCGGCGGCGTCATCCGGCGGCAAGACGGCGGCCGTGACCGGAATCCTCGTCCTCATGGCCGGAGCGCTCGCGGCCTTCTGGCACCACGTCATCGGTTTTTTCGGGAGCGCCTTCTGATGACATGGTTCAACACCAACGCGCTGCACAATCTCCTCAACACGCTGATCGCGATCATTTGCGGTGGCGCCCTGGCCGGCTTCGACTGGACGATGTTCGGGGTGAGCGACCGCACCGCGCTTCAGATCAGCGGCGCCATTGCGCTGGCCAAGATCATCATCAACGCCATTCGCGACGGGCCGGCGGGCATGGTCGCGCCGCCGCCACTGGCAGAGGAGAAGTAAGATGGAAGGTCTCCAACAACTCGTCGTCGCTTGGCTTGAAGTGATCAAGCCATACTGCATCGGCTTTTCGATTGGTGTGTCCGTTTGCATCATAGTGAGGCATCTATGACCGCGCTCATCGTCTTTCTGCTCGAGCATGCAGGGATAGCCCTCGCGGCTCTTGGTGCCATCGCCACCGTCGTCGCGGCAGGGTGGGGCAATCTGCGAGGCGCGAAGCGAGAGCGGAACAAGCAGGCTGTGAAAGATGCTGCTGCCGCGACCGAAGCCCAGAAGATCGACGACGCCGTCGCCGGCCGGACGCTGGACGACAACCGGGGGAGGCTGGGCAGATGGTCAAAATCATAACGCTCTCGCTTACGCTGGCCGGCTGCAGCACCGTCGGCGGGTCGTTCTGTGCGATCGGGCATCCCATCCGGCCGACACAGGCTGAGGTAGCGACCCTTTCCGGCGCGTCGGTGGCGGCGATCCTGGCTCACAACGAAAAAGGCCAGAAGCTCTGTGGATGGAGGCCGTGATGCACGATTTTTTCGACCTGCTTGGCATCAAGGGGCCGGTCGTGGCGGCGGGCCTTGCCGGCGGCGTTCTGCGGGCGCTGTCACGGCATCGCTACAAGCTGCGCGAAATGGTGGCCTCGCCGATCTGCGGCGCGCTTGCCGCAGCCTATTTGACGCTGCCGGCGGTGTCCTACGCCAGGATAACCGGCCTGCCTATGCCGGATCCCGCCGACGACACCACTACGCTGGCAGCGGCCTTCCTGATCGGCGTCTGCGCCATGTGGATTTCGGACGTGTTGTTCGAGTTTGTCGTGAGGCGGTTCAAGTCGGTGCCAGAGGAGTAGCTGCTGGCGCCGGTTGGTGTTGTTTGCTGGCGACCGCTTGACAGAATTCCAGAGACACTTTCGTCATAGCCCGCTCCGGTTTGCCGGGGCGGGCCATTTTGCGTTTCGAGACCGGCTTGATGGCCGCTTCGCCTACGGCGTGGGCTGGTCGAGAAATGTGGGCAGCTGAAAATGGCGACACAGTACGCTCTCCGCCGTCTCCAGCGCGCGCTATGCGCTTTCCCGGGAAAACCGCTTCACACTTTTCCTGGAATTGCTCTAAGTGTTCAGTCCCGGCATTTGCTGGATCGGGTTTAGGGTGAACCGTTGCGGGTCATTTGTCCATGATTTGCATATGAACTCGTAAGGCGTGAGGCCCTTTAGGGTCTTGAGGCGGCGAGCAAAATTG
The DNA here is from genome assembly GCF_001425625.1 of Mesorhizobium sp. Root102. Taxonomy (GTDB): domain Bacteria; phylum Pseudomonadota; class Alphaproteobacteria; order Rhizobiales; family Rhizobiaceae; genus Mesorhizobium. The sequence continues at coordinate 398,962 of NZ_LMCP01000034.1, forward strand.
TAGGCTGCTACGAAGTCATTCAGGTGTCTGCGCAGTTGATC
>NZ_LMCP01000035.1 GCF_001425625.1 Mesorhizobium sp. Root102
GGCGCATATCCAGGAAATGGAGGTCGAGCACCTGAATCGCCGCAATGCGCAGCGCGGTCGGCCGCCGGTCGAACCGATCTACCGCCTGCAGGATGCCGCCGCGTGCATGACCTTGTTTCGGGCTTTGGAATATGGCGAATGGACCACGGTCGCCGAAGGCCTTCGCGCCCGCTTCTGGAATGCCGGCCACCTGCTTGGTTCAGCATCGGTCGAACTCGAGATCGACCGGCGGGATGCGCCCCTGCGCCTCATGTTCTCGGGCGACATAGGCCCCGGCCACAAGCTGCTTCAGACCGATCCAGAGGGGCCGGCAGGCGTCGATTATCTGATCTGCGAATCGACCTATGGCGACCGCGACCGGCCTGACGTCTCGCCCGAAGAGCGGCGATCCCAGCTCGGCGACATCGTTCGTGGCGCCGCCGAGGCGAGCGGACCCCTTGTCATCCCGTCCTTCGCCGTCGAGAGGACGCAGGAACTGCTGGTCGACTTGTATCTGCTCATGAAATCGGGGGAGGTGCCGTCTGCTCCGGTCTTCGTCGACTCGCCGCTGGCAACACGCGCCAGCGCGATATTCGAGCGGCATGCCGACGACATTGAGCAGGGCAACGTGTTGCGCCAGGCCCTCGACTCGAAAGAGCTGCGCTTCACCGAGACGGTGGAGCAGAGCAAGGCGATCAATCGCCTGAGCGGCTTCTTCGTGGTGATCGCCGCCAGCGGCATGTGCGACGCGGGGCGTATCCGCCATCACCTCAAGGCCAATCTTTGGCGCAGGAACGCCACGGTGATGATGGCCGGATATCAGGCCCAAGGGTCGCTCGGGAGGATCCTGCTCGACGGCGCTGAGCGCGTGCGCATCCAGGGTGAGGAAGTCGAGGTCAAGGCACGTATTTGCCTGTTCGACCTCTATTCCGGCCACGCCGATGCGAGCGAACTGGTTGCCTGGCTCAAGGCCCGAACTCCGGTGAAGCAGCAGGTGTTCTTGACGCATGGAGAGGAGGCTGGACTCGGCGGCCTGCGTGGAAGGCTTGCAGGACTGATACCCGACGACAAGATCATCATCCCGAGGCTGGACGATGCTTTCCAATTGACCCCCGGCCGCAGTTTGCCGGTCGAGCTCAACGAGCCCCGCCGTCTGAAGCCGGAAAAGATTGCCCGCCTCGATTGGCACAATGACCTTTCAAAGCTGCTCCTGGACGTAAACGAGGCGGTCAGCGCCGCGGCCGACGAACGAGGTCGCGCAGAGGTCATCAGACGCATGCGAAGGGCGCTCGAGGACAAGGACGCATAGAAACCGCGAAGCGGTGAACTGAAAGCGCACGAGTGCGTTGGTGTCCATTCGCTGCAGATCGACGAACACAGGCCCGTGTCGCAGTCCTGCGACAGGCGCCCCAACAGGCGATGGGAGCCAGACATGACAGAGCATACGACGATACCAGCTTCCAGTGGCCTTCTGTCCGATCGCGAGTTGCACGATATCGATGCCTATTGGCGTGCTGCCAACTATCTGACGATCGGCCAGATCTACCTGCTCGACAATCCGCTGCTGCGCGAACCGTTGCGGCTGGAGCACGTCAAGCCGCGCCTCCTCGGCCATTGGGGAACGTCGCCGGGTTTGAGTTTTATCTATGCACACCTCAATCGCGCGATCCGGCTCAGGGACGCAAATGTGATCTATGTCTGCGGCCCAGGCCATGGCGGCCCGGCAATGGTGGCGAACACCTATCTCGAAGGCACCTATAGCGAGCTCAATCCGGACATTGCGATGGACGAGCAGGGGATGCGCAAGCTGTTCCGGCAGTTTTCGTTTCCCGGCGGTATCCCGAGCCATGCAGCACCGGATGTGCCCGGCTCGATCCACGAGGGCGGAGAGTTGGGCTATTCGCTTTCGCATGCCTATGGCGCCGCCTTTGACAATCCGGATCTTGTGGTCGCCTGTGTCGTCGGTGACGGCGAGGCTGAAACGGGACCACTGGCAGCCGCGTGGCATTCCAACAAATTCCTCAACCCGGCGCGCGACGGGGCGGTGCTGCCGATCCTGCATCTGAACGGCTACAAGATCGCCAATCCGACCATTCTGGCCCGCATTCCCGAAGACGAATTGCGCGCGCTGTTTGCAGGCTACGGCTATGAGCCGCTGTTCGTGGAGGGCCACGAGCCAGTGCTGATGCATGAGCGTATGGCGAGCGTGCTCGACGATGCGTTTGATCGGATCCAGGCTATCCAGCATGCCGCACGCCACGGCCCTGCGGCGACCGCGTCACGACCAAAATGGCCAATGATCGTGCTGCGCAGCCCCAAGGGCTGGACGGGACCGAAAGAGGTCGACGGTCTGAAGACCGAGGGCTTCTGGCGCTCGCACCAGGTACCCTTGTCTGGCCTTGCGGAAAACCCGGCCCATCTCAGGCTGCTCGAGGAGTGGCTGAAAAGCTACCGGCCCGAGGAACTGTTCGACGCCGCCGGCGCTCCTGTCGCCGCGATCCGCGCCACGGCACCCCAGGCGACACGGCGCATGGGCGCCAACCCGCATGCCAATGGCGGCCTGCTGCGCAGGTCTCTCGATCTGCCGGCGCTGCATGACCACGCCATCGCGCTCGAGCGCCCTGGCGCCGTCAAGGCCGAGTCGACGCGGGTCATGGGCAGCTTCCTGCGTGATGTCATGCAGTTGAACGAGGCCTCGAAGAACTTCCGGATCGTCGGCCCGGACGAGACCGCCTCGAACCGCCTTCAGGACGTGTTTGAAGTGACCGAGCGTGGCTGGATGGAAAAGATCCTACCCGAAGACGTTCATCTGGGGCGCGAAGGCCGGGTTCTCGAAATCCTCTCCGAGCACACCTGCCAGGGCTGGCTGGAAGGCTACTTGCTCACCGGGCGCCATGGCCTTTTTTCCTGCTACGAGGCGTTTATCCATATCGTCGATTCCATGTTCAATCAGCACGCGAAATGGCTGGATGCCTGCCGCGATATCCCGTGGCGGCGACCGGTCGCATCGCTGAATTATCTGTTGTCCAGCCATGTCTGGCACCAGGAACACAATGGTTTCAGCCATCAGGACCCTGGCTTCATCGACGTCGCCCTCAACAAGAAGGCCGACATTGTGCGGGTCTACCTGCCACCGGACGCCAACACCTTGCTCTGCGTGACCGACCATGTGCTGCAAACCTGGAACCGCATCAACATTATCGTCGCCGGCAAGCCGCCGTCATGGCAGTGGCTGTCGATGGACAGGGCAATCGTTCACTGCCGGGCAGGGATCGGCATCTGGGACTGGGCGTCAACGGACGATGGGGCTGAGCCCGACGTCGTGATGGCTTGCGCTGGCGACGTCCCGACCCTCGAAACGCTGGCCGCGGTGCAGATACTCAGGCAACAGGTTCCCGATCTCAGGATCAGGGTGGTCAATGTCGTCGACCTGATGACTCTTCAGCCAAAGGAATATCATCCGCACGGTCTTTCGGATCGCGATTTCGATGCCCTGTTCACCACCGACAAGCCGGTCATTTTTGCCTATCACGGCTATCCCTGGACCATCCATCGCCTGACCTATCGTCGCACCAATCACGACAACATCCATGTGCGCGGCTACAACGAGGAAGGGACGACGACGACACCTTTCGATATGACGGTGCTGAACGGCCTTGACCGCTTCCATCTCATCCAAAGCGTCCTTGACTGGGTTCCGCAACTCAAGAGCGTTCGGGTCGTGTTAAAGCAGGCGATGGATGGCAAGCTGCTTGAACATCGAGCCTATATTCGCGCCCATGGGCAGGATATGCCGGAGATACTTGACTGGAAGTGGGGACAGGATCCTGATGCGGCGCCAAAGCGTCCAGATTGAGCGGTTGCCCGTCCTCCAGCACATGGGGGCAAGATATCGGATGGCTTCATGACCGATGCGATCCTTGTCCTGAACGGGGGTTCTTCGAGCCTGAAGTTCGCCGTCTTCGAAGAGCGTGACCAAGTTCCGTTGCTGCTGCGCGGCAATGTCTCCTCTCTCGACCGTCGGCCACGGCTGCGCGTCGAGGCCGCGGCCGGCAGGTCCAAGATCGACAGGAGCATGGGCGAAGCACCGATCGATATGGACAAGGCGTTCGCGGCGGTGGTCTCCGTGCTCGCCGAAAACGATCTCCTGCGTCGCATCGACAGAGTAGGGCACAGGATCGTTCACGGCGGCCGTGGCTTCACCGAAGCAACGCGGCTCGACGAACGCACGCTCGATGTACTGCGCTTGCTCGAGGCGATGGCGCCCATCCATCAACGGATCAATCTCGAGATTGTCGCGCTGGCCACTGAACTCTTGCCGCAGGCCCTCCAGATCGGGTGCTTCGACACGGCGTTTCATTCAGCCCGGCCGGAGCTCGCCAAAATCTACGGGCTGCCGCGTGCGATGACCGAGGCGGGCATCGTGTCCTACGGCTTTCATGGGCTATCCTACAGCCATATCGCTGCAAAGCTGTATGACCGATACGGCACCCGCGCGGGCGGCCGCACGATCGTCGCCCATCTCGGCAGCGGCGCCAGCCTGTGCGCCATGGACGCCGGACGAAGTATTGCCACGACGATGGGGTTTTCGACACTGGACGGCTTGGTCATGAGCACGCGCAGCGGCGCGCTGGACCCGGGCGTCATCCTCCACTTGCTGCAGGAACGGCGGCTGTCCGCGGAAGAACTGGTCACGCTTCTCTACGAGCAATCCGGTCTGCTCGGTGTGTCTGGAATATCTGGTGATATGCGGACCCTAATCGGCTCAGACGACCCTGCCGCCGCTGAGGCTGTCGATCTCTTCGTCTATCGGATCGGACGGGAGATAGGATCGCTGGCCGCTGCCATGGGCGGACTGGACACGCTGGTGTTCACTGCCGGCATTGGCGAAAACGCGCCGTTGGTCCGGGAAAGGATCAGCGCCGCCGCGGCCTGGCTTGGAGTCGGTCTCGACGATGAGCGAAACCGAGGAGGCGAGGAGGTGGTCAGCGCTGCGAATTCCCGCGTCGATGTCCTTGTCATTCCAGCGGATGAAGAAAGAGCTGTGGCCAAGGAGATGCTCATCTTTCGATCTGCCGCGGCCGCAACGGCCCGGGAGGGACCGCGGTAGCTAACTGGCCGATCGCGCCCCTAGCTCCCGCCGAACCAGGACAAGCGTCGCATCGTCGGGATCGGTCGTAACGGTGAAACCCATGTCGCGCTCGACCTCGATCGCAGCACGGTTTTCACGGCTCTCGATCGACTCGATCGCTTTGAGGCCGAGTTCTTCGGCATATTTCGCAACATAGGCGAGCAGCTCCCAGCCAACGCCCAGATGCTTGCGATCCTGGCGAATGCAGATCGCAACCTCGCCGTTTCGATCGGCTCGATCGCTTGCCAGCGTCGCGACCGCGATCAGCATCCCGTCGATCGAGAATGCCAGAAAATTATGGATATGGGCGTCATCTGAACGCGTCATCGCCACCAGCCGTTCATGCGAGACTTCCTTCACAGCGCCGAGAAAGCGGAAGCGCAGGTCGTCCGGGGTCACATGAGTGAAGAACTCGGCCAGCGTTGGCTCATCTTCAGGGCGCGCGCGGCGCACTTCGAAGTGAAATCCGGTCCGTGTGGTAATTGCGCTATTCGTGGTCATATGCGGATCTCTAATCCTGGGTTGTTCTGATCGGCGGGGTGCAGCTGCCCAAAGGGATATGGCTTCCTTTGGGTACCCTTCGTGCCACCGTTCGACGATGTCTGGTCATTCGCTCATGCAGTGGAGCGCGTCGTGCTTGACAATTTCGATGCTGCGCAGGTTGAGGAGTCGGATAACGCCCTTGTCCTTCAGCCGGGTGAAGACACGGGAAACGGTCTCGATGGTGAGGCCGAGATAGTCGCCGATGTCCATACGCGACATTGGCAGTTCGACCTGCTGCAATCCACCCTGGCGCTCCGCCATGTCAACCAGGAAAGCGGCGATGCGTTCGATGGCGTTCTGGCGGCCGAGAACCAGCAGGTGTTCCTGCGCGCGGGTCAAACCCTTCAGCGCCAAGGGCAGCAGCTGGCGAGACATGTCCGCCCCGGCAGTGAACCGCAAGACGCGGACAGCTGTAGCGTTGATCGCTTCGGCGAAGAAATGATGTGTTGCGTCTGCCTCGAAACCGAATGTCTCTCCGGCCAGGTGAAAGGCGCTGATCTGCCGGCGACCGTCGGCAAGGAGACGGTAGATGCGCACGGCACCGAACTCGACCTGATAGAAGGCCCCAGCCTTCTCGCCCTGGGCATAAATTTCCGCACCGGCGGGAAAAAAGCTGACCGGCTGCAGTGGTGCCGGGTCGAAGGCGTCCGGCGGGCTTGGTTGCACAGAATGCGACGGCAGTGAGATTCTGGAACTCGTGTAGGCGTGCATGGCTGTTTTCCCGGTTGATCCGTGACACAGCAATCGCGCGTATCCGCGGGTCGCGAAATTCGGTTATATCCCTACGGGAAACTACCTACTCTACACGGAGCGGATCTGCAGTCGCCAAATGCGGCTACGACCTTCAACGAGCGATTGCGCTGGCCTTGGACCAAATAGACGCCTAGCGTTGCGGTTACGTTTCCCCAAAGGAGGGATACGGTCATGCAGGATCCCTACCGCGAATACTTACATCACGAAAACATCAGACCCGGACCGTCGTGCAACGCTCAAAAATCTGTTGGCCGAGGAATTGGCCAGATTTGTAACAATAAAAAAGAAACCAATTGACTGACGCCCGGCCTGATTGATCCAAGTCAAGCCATAAGCCAATCCGGATGCCTATGATCCCCTTAGCTTTTGCATAGCAATGGGGAGCCGTTTCGAACTAATGTCAGGTTCCGGGGCGGTTGATGCGCAACGATGTATCTTCCGCAGTTTCTGGTGGGAATGTTTGTCACCTCGGCCATCGTTGCGGTGTGGACCTACGCGGCAACGGGCTCGGTCTGGACAGCACTGGGCTGGGCGATTATCGACTTGGTCGTTCTGCAGGTCGGATACTTCGCTTTTGTCATACGCCTGATTTCCAAAGGCTCGACGGCAGACGCTGAAGCAGACTCGGCATCACTCAGCCATGTTCCGCCACCCCAAAGAGACGGCACGTTGCTTTAGCCGTCTCCAATGATCGCGACGCAGCCGTATCAAACACTCGCGGCACGCGCCTTGCCATGTTTTGCTAATCTCTGGGACAAGGTTGAATGCGCATTGCAATCCTGTCTGACATCCATGCCAATCGCGAGGCGTTCGACGCGGTCCTGGAAGCTGTTCACGAACGCGGTAGTCCAGACGAATTGGTATTGCTCGGTGATTTGGTCGGCTACGGTCCTGATCCCGTCTATGTGATAGAGAAGGCCGCCCATCTGATGGCTGACGGCGCGCTTTGCATCATGGGCAACCACGACGAAGCAGTGGCGCTGAATCTAAGCAACATGACGGAGAACGCGCGGTTCGCCGTCCAGTGGACTCGCGAACGCATCGCTCCGGCACATCTTGATTTCCTGGCGCGATTGCCGCTCTCGCTGCAATCCGAAGACCGCCTGTATGTGCACGCAAGTGCGGAGCGACCGGGAAAGTGGCCCTATATACGCGACGTGGACTCAGCGGAACGCTGCCTCTCGGCAAGCGACGCCCGCTTCGTTTTCTGCGGCCACACCCACATTCCCGCCATCTACTACGCGCTGCCCGGGCGCCGGCCGGTGCATTTCCAGCCGTTGGACAATGTAGCAGCGCCTTTGTCCGACCTGAGGCGTCACCTGGTGATTGCCGGCGCGGTCGGCCAACCCCGCGATGGTAACCCGGCGGCGTGCTTTGTTCTTGTCGACACGCAGCGACACGAGGTCACGATGGTTCGTGTTCCCTATGATCACGAGGAAACAGCTCGCAAGATTCAAGCCGCCGGCCTGCCTGGATGGCTTGGCATGCGTCTGAAGATCGGCCGCTAAGGAGACGTATTCGATGCAACGGTTTGAGGCAGGGGCAGTCATCGATGGTTTCGAGCTGGTCGAAAAGCTGCCCTCCGGCGGCATGGCCTCGCTCTGGCGGGCAACCAACCCCCGGTACGATTTCCCGCTTGTGCTGAAGATCCCGTTTCTCGACCCGGGTGGGGATGTCTCCGTCATCCTCGGTTTCGAGGCGGAGGAGCTGATCATGAAACGCCTGTCGGGACCGCATATGCCGCGTTTCGCGGCATCGGGCAGCCTGGCGCAGGTTCCCTACATAGCCATGGAGTTTGTGGCCGGCACTGGCCTGGCGGATATCGTCGGCAAGGCGCCGCTGCCTGTGGACGAGGTAGCAAGCATCGGCACCGAGATTGCCACGGCCCTGGCCGCCCTCCACCGGCAGAAGGTCGTTCATCTCGATCTCAAGCCCGAGAATATCATTCTTGCCGAGCGCGGCGCGGTGCTCCTCGACTTCGGGCTCGCCCGCCATGCAGAGCTTCCCGATCTTCTCGGTGCGGAAAGCTCCGTGCCAATGGGCACCGCCGCCTATATTTCGCCAGAACAGGTGCTCGGGGAGAGGTCAGATCCTGCAAGTGACCTGTTCGCACTGGGTTGCCTCCTCTATCAGCTGGCTACGGGCGAGGAGCCGTTCGGGCGGCCGGCGACTTTCGCGGGGATGAAGCGCAGGCTCTATCACGCCCCCAGGTCGCCGCGAGATATCAACGAGGCCATTCCGCGGTGGCTGGAAGCCATCATTTTGCGATGCATGGATGTGGACAGGACTCGACGATATGTCGAGGCGGCGCATGTTCTTTCGGATCTCAGCAACCCCGACCAGGTGGTGGTTGCCAGGCGTAAGCCCCGGGACGAGGGGGGGTGGGCTGCGATCACAAGGTTGTTTCGCAAGACTGATGACAGAGCGCTTGTCGGCAGGCCGACCTCGTCGAGGACACAGGCCGGACCGTCAATTGTTCTTGCGGCAGTCGATCTGGCCAATGGCAGCGATGCGCTGGCAGGCGAGGTTCTCAGCGAGACCGCCCGCGTGCTTGCCTCGCGCGCGGATTCCTGGCTGGCCTGCGTGACGGTCCTGAAGACCGAAATCATCGGCGAGACGCCGGCGACCGACGAATCCGGGCGCTCAGTCTACTTGAAGCGGCTCGTCGCGCTCAAGGATTGGGCCCATCCACTGCATCTGCCGGAAGACCGCATCAGCTATCATGTGCTTGAAGCGGTCAGCCCCGCCGATGCGATCCTCAACTACGCCGAGCACAATGACGTAGGGCATATCGTCGTTGGAGCCCGGGCGTCCTCGGCAATCCGCCGTCACCTCGGCAGCGTCTCGACCAAAGTCGTGGCACAGGCCCTTTGCTCGGTTTCGGTCGTTCGATTGAAGGCGGTCGAGGAACAAGGGCGGCAGGTTGAGCGCAATTCCGCAAGTGAGCCCAGAACTGTTGACGAGGATCAATGATGGACGGGGTCATTCCCCGTCAGATGGCTGTTCAATTGAGGAACAGGCCATGCAGACGAACGAAACGCCGCGATACGACGCTAGCGTGAACACAACCGGTTGCTGCCCGAGGTTCAATCCCGAGGGCTGGGACGGCCAGGACTTGCACTTCAAGGACAAGCGGTTCGTCAAAGCCTCGACCCTCAGCGTCATGCATATCCCGATGAACATGGGCAGCGTGTTCGCGCGCGTTAACAAGCACATCGAAGACGCTGGCGCTTCGATCCCGGCCAGTTTATCGTTCTCAGCAAGGATGTCTCGCCCTGGGCCAGCGAACATCTGTTTGCGGTCTCGAAACCTGTCGCCAACGAGGAGATGACCACGCTGAGCGGCGACTATGTGACCAAATTGTTCGAGGGGGGCGAGGACCTGGGATAATGAAATGCGGCAGATTGCGCGCGATCGAAACACAGAGCCGCGTGATGTGTATTTCTTCTACACGACATGCCCGAAATGTGCGAAAGCCTATGGCAAGAACTATGTCATCGGTGTCGTGGCCGCAGCCTGGGGTCTCGCAGGCTCGATGGGCGAGGGCAGGGCGCTGGCTTCGAACCAGGTGCCGAGCTCCCCTCTGACAATTTCGACGGCATCGTCGAGCTTGCCGATTGCAGCAGGCTTGCCTGTCGCTTCAATGAATTCGATTGCAGCGCTGACCTTCGGTCCCATGGAGCCGGCCGGAAAAGTCCTGTCTGATAGCTCCTTGGGGCTCACGCGCCGGAGCACCCGAGCGGCCGCTGTTCCGTAGTCGATATAGACGGCGTCGACATCCGTCAGCATAAGCAGCATGTCTGCCTTCAACTGGCGGGCAAGAAGCGAGCTTGCCAGATCCTTGTCGATGACTGCTTCCACGCCGCACAGACTGCCGTCATCCCGGGCTATCACCGGAACGCCACCACCGCCGGTGCAGATGACGATCACGCCGCGTTCGACGAGGAATGAAATCACCGACGCTTCCAGAATTTCCAGCGGTCGTGGCGAGGGCACGACGCGGCGCCATTTGTCGCCATCAGGCGCGATTTGCCAGCCGCGTTCGGTGGCAAGCCTGCGTGCGGTTGCCTCATCGTAGACCGGGCCGATAGGCTTCGTCGGGTGAGCGAAGGCTGGATCGTGCGGGTCCACCGTCACCTGCGTCAGCAGGGTTGCGAACAGCCTCTGCTTGAGCAGGTTGCCGAGCTCCTGCTCGATCACATATCCGATCATGCCGGCGCTCTCGGCCCCGAGCACGTCGAGTGGAAACGCCCCGTCGCCCGGGCTGGCAGCGGCCTGGAGCGCGAGCAGACCCACTTGCGGGCCGTTGCCGTGCGTGACTACAACCGAGTGTCCTTCGCCGATGAGTTTCCCGAGCACGGATGCAGCGCGTTTGATGTTGGCGCGCTGGTTCTCCGCCGTCATCGGTTCTCCACGGCGAAGCAGTGCGTTTCCGCCGAGCGCAACGACGATAAGCATCTCAGTTGCCGATCGTGGCGACGAGCAGGGCCTTGATCGTGTGCATCCGGTTTTCGGCCTGGTCGAAGACGATCGATGCTGCCGACTCGAACACCTCGTCCGTGACCTCCATGCAGTCGATGCCATATTCCTTCGCAACGAAGGCGCCGATCTCGGTATCGGTGTCGTGGAATGCCGGCAGGCAATGCATGAATTTGACGTGGGGGTTGCCGGCGGCAGCCATGACATCGCTGGTGACACGATATGGAGTCAAAAGGCGAATGCGCTCGGCCCAGCCCGATTTATCCTCTCCCATCGACATCCAGACGTCGGTGTAGATGAAATCAGCGTCCTGAACACAGCCCTTCACGTCTTCGTCGAGGCGGAAGCGGCTGCCGCTGCGTCCCGCCAGGTCCCTGACATGGGAGCAGAATTCCTCGTCCGGCCAGAGTTCCCTTGGCGAGGCGAGGCGCATGTCGATGCCGACCTTGGCTGCTCCCAGTGCCAGGGATAGCGCGACATTATCCCGGCCCTCACCGACGAAAGCGACGGTCATGTCCGAAAGATGCTTGTGCGTGAATTCACGCATGGTCATCAAGTCGGCGAGGATCTGCGTCGGATGCGCCTCGTCTGTGAGACCGTTATAGACGGGCACGCCGGCATGCGCGGCAAGCAGTTCGGCCTGATGCTGACCGAAGCCGCGATACTCGATCGCATCATACATGCGGCCGAGCACGCGCGCCGTATCTTTCATGGATTCCTTGTGGCCGATATGGCTGCCACTGGGACCGAAATAGGTGACGTGGGCGCCCTGGTCATAGGCCGCCACCTCGAACCCGGTCCGGGTGCGGGTCGAATCCTTCTCAAAGATCAGCGCGATGTTCTTTCTGACGAGACGCGGTATCTCGTGGCCGGCGAGCTTGGCCGACTTGAGGTCGACGGCCAGCTTGAGAAGAAAGCGGATCTCGTCGGCCGTGAGATCGTCCAGAGTCAGGACGGAGCGGCCATGAAGATTGATCGACATAGAGATTTCCTTTCGGATCAAGTAGGGTCGCGGGCAATCGGACAGGTCATGCAGTGCCCGCCGCCGCGCCCGCGACTAAGCTCGGCGCCTTCGACCGTGATCACTTCAATTCCTGCACGGCGCAGAAGCGTGTTTGTATAAACGTTGCGGTCGTAGCCGATGACCACACCGGGCTCGACCGCAACAACGTTGTTGCCGTCATCCCATTGCTCACGCTCGGCTTCATAGCGGTCGCCGCCGGTGGCGATGATCCGCAGCGACTTCAGCCCGAGGGCTTCGGCAACCACAGCTGTGAACGGCTCAGTTTCCTCCGTCACCTCGACCGACGCATTTCCGTCGCCTGGCCGTAGTGAGAAGGTGCGCAGCCGATCGACCACAGGCGGGTACATGGTCACAAGGTCGCGGTCGCAGAAGGTGAAGACGGTGTCGAGATGCATGAAACTGCGATCCCGCGGCATCAGCGCCGCAATCACCCGTGTCGCCTCGCCGGCCGCGAACAGGCTGCGTGCGAGGTCGCCCACGGCTTGCGGCGTCGTGCGCTCTCCCATGCCGACGAGAACTGCTCCGCCACCAATCGGCATGACATCCCCACCTTCCAGGCTGGTGCCTGTTCCCAAGTCTGGCGACACGAAGGGAATACCGCTGTCGCGAAAGCGGGGATGGAAACGGTAGACGGCTTCGACATTGGCTGCTTCCGGGCGTCTCGCGGGCCAGTACATGGAATTGACCGAGACCGAGCCATAGATCCAGCAGGAACTGTCGCGAGTGAAGAGCTGGTTCGGCAGCGGCGGCAGCACGAAATCCTGGGGGGCGAGCGTCCTTCCGGTCAGGCCTTTGGGCTCGAAAGGAAGCTCCGCCCTGGCGATGCCCCCGACAAGGCAAGACGCCAGCTGCTCCGACGACATCTCGTTGAGCCATCCCCGCATCTCGTCGACCATGTCCAGTCCCACGACGCCGGGATGAACCCGGCGGTCGAGGAGCCAGTCGCGGGCCTTGGTCAGGCTCATTGTCTCAGTCAGGAGCTCCCCGAAAGAATGCACCAGCACGCCGCGTTCGCGCAACGCGTCGACGAAGACATCGTGCTCCTGGCGGGCCCGCTTGACCCACAGCACATCGTCGAAGAGGAGGGCCCTGCAGTTTTCCGGCGTCAGCCTGCGCAGGCTGAGGTCCGGACGGTGGACCATCACCTCGCGCAGCCGGCCGACTTCGGAGTGGACACCCAAGCTTGTCATCGCGTCAATCCTCTCACAGCGGGCTGACGGCGCCGGTCCACATCTCGTAGACGGCGAGGATGGCGACGGCGACGAGGGCCGCGGCGAGTGCCGCTTCGGCAGTATGGAACACGCGCTGATTGGTTTCGCGGCGCGCCCAGATGTAGAAGATGATGCCGGGCGCATAGAGGATGGCGCACATGAACAGGTATGCCGGCCCCGCCGCGTAGACGAGCCACAACCCGTAGACCGTTGCCAGCAGCCCGGCAAAAAGCGGCCCGACGCGCTGCTCGCCGCTCTGGTAGCTCTCTCCCGTCAACGCGAGCTTGGCCGCGTAGGCTCCGGAAAAGATGTAAGGAACCAGGATTGCGGCCGACGCGATGTAGAACAGCGCCTGGTAGGTGCTTTGGGCGAAGAGCGTGATCACCAGGAAAGCCTGGACGAGCAGGTTGGTGATCAGAAGCGACATCGAGGGCACACCGCGCTCGCTTTCGCGGCCGAAGAATTTCGGCATTGTTCCATCCTTGGCGGCGACATGCGGAATTTCGGCCGCAAGCAGCGTCCAGCTGAGGAAGGCGCCGATCACGGACACGACAAGCGCTATGTTGATCAGGATGGCGCCCCAGGGGCCGACAACCGCCTCCAGCACGCCGGCCATGGAGGGGTTCTTCAGGGCGGCGAGCTCAGGCTGGCTGAGGATGCCGAGCGACAGCAGCGACACCAGGGCGTAGAGCGCGAGACAGGTGAAGAAGCCGAGAACTGTCGCTGTGGCGATGTCCTTGCGGCGCTCTGCACGTCCGGAAAAGACGCTGGCGCCTTCGATGCCGATGAACACCCAAAGCGTCACCAGCATGGTGCTCTTCACCTGTGCGGTGATCGAGCCGAGATTGGCGTTGCCGAGACCCGTGAAGTCGAGCGACCAGACTTGCATTTTGAACGCGACAGCAACAACCCCGACAAACAGGACAATCGGAGCGATCTTGGCCACCGTGACGATGAGGTTCACGACAGCGGCCTGCCGGATGCCGGCGAGAACCAGGACGTGGATCAGCCACAGCAGGATCGATGCGCCAAGCACCGCCTGCCAGGTGTTTCCGTCGCCGAACGCCGGAAAGAAATAGGACAGGGCGCTGAACACGATCACCGCGTAGGAGACGTTCCCGACCCAGGCACTGATCCAGTACCCCCAAGCGCTGTTGAAGCCGATGAAAGGACCGAAGCCGGCCTTGGCATAAGCATAGGGCCCGGCGTCGAGCTCGGGCCTGCGGGTTGCAAGCGATTGATAAACGAAGACCAGCGCCAACATGCCAACCGCGGTGATGGCCCAGCCAATCAGAATTGCGAGCGGACCGGCACCTGCCGCCATGTTCTGCGGCAGGCTGAACACGCCGGAGCCGACCATGGAACCGATCACCAATGCGGTCAGGGAGCCCAGTCGAAGTTTCGTTGGCGCCGCAGTCGCGACTTTCGGAACAGGGATATTGAAGTCAGCCGTGGTCATGGTGCTCTCCCAAATTTGATGGCTCTCATGGGAGGCAACAGACAAGAAATGAGCGCTAGCTGCCTTGATACGGGTCAAATCCGTTTGCGAGCGGCAATGGCAAGTTTGGGGTTCCTTGGGCGCCCGGGAAAAGCGCTCGCTCATCGAGCATGCACATGAGTCCGATCCACTCGCCCGATGTCGCATAGCTGGCTCTCGCCGTCGCCGAACGAATGGCGGGCCGACTTGCGCCCCTGAGATCGTCGAGGCGAGAATCGCTAGGTGCGTTGACAGATCGTCAGGCGATATCGGCCGGTTCGGCTTTGCGTTTTCGCCCCGTAATCATGGCCCTGACAAGGTTTTCGCGGTGGTGAAAGCTTGCCAGCGCAACGCCGCCAATGTGAAAGAAGACGAGCAGCAACAGGCCATGCGCCGCCAAGCTGTGCGCCGCTTCGACCCACGATACACCGA
>NZ_LMCP01000036.1 GCF_001425625.1 Mesorhizobium sp. Root102
AGCGAGCGCCGGTCCTGCGATCATGCCGGCGAGAGCGGCGAGAACGAGAGTGCGATACATGATGGCTCCATTCGGAAGGTTGCGCGAGGATGTCGCGCCCGTGGGTGGGATTTCGATCGGTCCTGTCCGACGGCCTGTGACCGTCATTGGTGCGGCATAACCAATTCAACCTGACAACTGGCTGACAACTGCATCCGCGCCGCAGATGGGCTCGAGCCGGATAGTTTGATTTGGCGCAAGGACGGAGGGTGCCTCCGCGAGCAGGATGACAGGCGGGACGTAGACTTCGGCTGCCGTCCAGAAGGAGATTGCCATGAAAACCATATCGAGAAGAGCAGCGCTCGGGCTTGCTGCCGCAATGCTGATGGCCGGCGGCGCCGGCGCGGCCCAGGCTGCTTCCACTGTCAAGGTCTCGCTGTGGGACAAAGGCGCGAGTGCGGAGATGGCAATGGGGCTCGCCTATGCGACACCGGGACTCGATATCGCCAAGGCGACCATGGGCATCAGGGCTTTGCCTGGCGCGGTTAAGGCCGGGGACGTCACATTCAATGTGAAAAATGACTCCAAGGACACCGTTCACGAAATGATCGTGATGTACCTTGCCGATCCCGGCAAGCCGCTTCCTTACCTTGAAGCCGAGAACCGTGTCGACGAAGACAAGGCTGGCGACAAGGGCGAAGTTTCGGAGCTTGATCCCGGAAAATCAGGCACATTGACCGTCGAGTTGAAGGCTGGAAAATACCTGCTTATCTGCAACGTGCCAGGTCATTATGGAGCCGGCATGTGGGCCGAATTCACCGTCGAGCCATAGATCCTGAACCAAGCAGCCGCTTGGCCGGAACCTGCGACTGCCGCAGTCTTCGAAAGCCTGCCGGGATCGCCGGCCTTGTCGGTTTGGTCGCGCCACGGCGGAATAGGCTGGGCAGTCACGGCATCGTTTTTCCGGTGCAACATGGAGCACGTCATGAGAGCGATGGTGCTCGAAAACATCGGCGTGCCATTGAAGCTGGTCGACAGGCCTGATCCCATAGCTGGACCCGGTGAGATCAGGTTGAAGGTCGAGGCATGCGCTGTCTGTCGGACCGATCTGCATGTCATTGATGGCGATCTGCGTCATCCAAAACTACCGCTCATTCCGGGTCACGAAATCGTCGGCATCATCGATTCCGTCGGCAAGGGCGTGGCGCGTTCCAGGATCGGGCGCAGGGTTGGCGTGCCCTGGCTTGGCCACACTTGCGGACATTGTACTTACTGTGCCGCAGAGAATGAAAATCTCTGCGATCAGCCAGATTTCACGGGCTATACACGCGATGGCGGCTTCGCCAGCCATGTCATTGCCGACACCCAATTCGCCTTCGATCTGGACCTTGACGCCGACCCCGTATCGCAGGCGCCGCTGCTTTGCGCTGGCCTGATCGGCTGGCGATGCCTGAAGAAAGCCGGTGACGGCAAGCGGCTCGGGATCTACGGCTTCGGCGCCGCTGCACATATCGTTGCCCAGATCGCAATTTGGCAGGGTCGTGACATCTTCGCTTTCACCCGGCCCGGCGACAGTGAAGCGCAGGAATTCGCTCGCTCGCTCGGCGCGACGTGGGCGGGCGGTTCGGATGAACTTCCGCCCAAGCAGCTCGATGCCACGATTATCTTCGCTCCTGTGGGTGACCTAGTGCCGATCGCGCTTCGTGCCGTTCACAAGGGCGGTCGAGTGGTTTGCGGCGGCATTTACATGAGTGACATTCCGGCAATGGGCTACGAATTGCTCTGGGAAGAGCGTGAACTGGTATCGGTCGCAAACTTGACGCGCCGCGACGCGGAAGAGTTCTTTCCCATTGCCAAGCGCGCGCATGTGCGCACGCATACAAAGGTCTACCCGCTGGAACAGGCCAATCGGGCGTTGGACGATTTGAGGCAAGGCAGATTGAGCGGCGCCGCTGTCCTGGTGCCGTGATCGGCATTCGACGACCGTTATCTGGCTCGTTCACCCAGTCCGCGCATATGCCGGATCCACTTCGCACGGGTCGCATCGCTGGCGCCAGCGACCATGCCGAACAGGGTTTCGCGCACCGGACTGATTCCTACAAAATGCAGAATGCTTCGCCGCATGCCGGCGATGCCGTGTCCGAGGAACCATAGGCGGTAAAGAACTGAGGGCATGCCCATCGTCACCACGACGCGCGCAGAGCGACCGCGAAGCAGTGTCTTGGTGAAACCGCCGCCCTTGTCCGGGTAGGCGAAGGCCGTCCCTGGCCGCATCACCTGTTCCAGGAATGCCTTGAGCAGAGCTGGCATGGTTCCGAGCCATAGGGGGGGAAGACAAAGACGATGTGCCCCGCCCAGACGATCGCCTCGGCTGCATTCTTCAGCTCATCGGGAACCGCACCATGTTCGAACTCCTGCATTGTCCGCAGCATCGGATAATCAAGTGCCGCCAGATCGACCCGGCGGACGGCGTGTCCCGCTTTTTCCGCGCCCTCGCCATAGGCGTCGGCAAGACCGCGGCAGAGCCGGTCCGGGGACGGGTCGGGATGGCTGACCACAATCAGGATGCGTCGCGACATGGTCTACTCCCAGGGAGGCTCGCGTTGCCGCGTCAGGGCCGCTCGACCCTTGCCACCTGGTAGGTGTGCATGGCGCCGTTGCGCTCGATCGACACATATTCACCGGTCACGAACCGTTCATCACCGAGATGAAAGCCGATTTCGTCGTCACGGTCGCCTTCGGCGTAGTCGAAATACCATTGTCCGCCGGGTTTGCGTCTCAGCCGGCCGATCAGGTCTTCCTCGCCGGTGCGAAAGCGGCGAACACGGCAAGAGGCCCTGTGCGACTTCCACTCTTCCGCATCGATCCGGCCTTCGCCGGTCAATGGAGCGAGCACGTCGTAGCCCTCTTCGCGATCGCCTTCCGGATGGCCTCTTTCGCGGGCGAGCAGCAATCGGACATGGCGGAATTTTGGGGTGAGGTCCTTCGAATTGGTCATGGCGAACTCCTTTTAAGGAGTTCCATAGAGCCGTAGCTGGGCTTGCCCCTTGATCCGCATCAAAGTGGCTCAAGAACCGCGCTTTTATCCCGGACTAAGCAACAACATGGCGCCGTAGCCGGCGGTCGCAGCGGCCAGGGTTGCGCCGGCCAGCGGCAACCAGAACCTGATCGGACCGGTAAATACCGCCAGTAACAGGCGGCCGATCGCGTTTGCCGCCAGCGCCGCCAGCACCGCCTGACCGATAGTCTCGACAGGGACCGAATGCTTGACCAGCCGCAAGGCACTGAGCACCGAGACGTCGACATCGAACGTGCCTGCCAGCGCCGAACTCGCCAACAGACCGCGCCCGCCGAATTGAGCGGCCAGCCCGGCACTCGCGGTCGCGACGATCGCAAAGAGCAAGGCGAAGAGCAGCAACGGACCCAGTTCGAATGGATTGCGTGCGATAGCGCTGCCTTCACCGTCCCCGCTGTCACGAGTCAGCAGCAGCGTTCCGCAGACAGCGAAGGCGAGCGCCGCGGCAATCGCCGGGATGCCGATTGAAACCAACACGCTTGGCTCGATGATCAGAACCACGGCGCAGACGCGGAGCACCGAAACCATGGCAGCCAGCGCTGCCGCCCCGGCGAGCGCCAGCCGATTGGCTGCAGATGTGGCGTTGCGGGCAAGCGCCAAGGTCACCGCTGTGGAAGAGACGATCGCACCCACGAGCGAACTGACCAGCAGACCACGCGTATTTCCCAGAATGCGAACAGCCACATAGCCGGCGAACGAAATCGAGGCCATCAGCACCGTCAGGAACCAAACTTCCCACGGATTGAAACCGCCCCACGGGTCCATCGTCCGGTTTGGCAGCAGGGGCAAGACGATCGCCGTCATCACCGCCAGGATCAGCGCTGAACGCAGTTCCACCCAGGTCAGTCGCTTCAAGAGACCATGCAGGACCTCTCGGCTGGCCAGGATTGCTGCCAATGCCGCCCCACCGGCAGCAGCCGCCCGATAATCGCCGGCGACGGAAAGCGACCCAAGCGCGAAAACGCCGAGACCAGCGATCACGCTCGTGACACTGAAATCCTCGTCATGGACCGCCTCGCGTGCCTTGTACCAGGCGAAGATTGCCGCAAAGGCGATGAATCCGCCGACCAGCACGGATACTGCGCCGAGCGCGTTGGCCAGGGCCGCGAGAACGCCGCCGAGCAGGCCGGATATACCGAATGTCCTAATTCCGGCCGTGCGGCTGCGATCGGGTGCATCCCGCTCTTGCCAGCCACGCTCCAAGCCGACGAGCAGGCCAATTGCCAAGGCCAGTCCGAGCCGGGCGATGAGCGGATCCATGGCGCGGCGACTTTCAGGCGGTGACCGTCGGCAGGCGGTCGCGAACCCACCTGACGATCTGGCCTGCCGTCATTGCACCGGATGTACGCGCGATTTCGTGCCCGCCATCGAAGAGGATCACGGTCGGGATGCCACGAATGTCGAGCCTTGCCGCGACGGCCTGCTCATTGTCCGAATTGAGCTTGATCAGACGAACATGCGGCTCCAGCTCGTTGGCGGCGGCCTCATACGCCGGCGCCATCATCTTGCAGGGACCGCACCAAGGTGCCCAGATGTCGACGACAACGGGGATACTGCTGCGCGCGATCTGATGATCGAAAATCGCGGCATCGACGTCTTCGGGATGGCCCGAAAACAGCCTGATCCCGCACTTTCCGCATCTAGCCTCCCTGGCATCGCGGGCGGGCGGCAGGCGGTTGACCCCACCACATTTGCTGCAAACCACCAGTTTCTGCTGTGCCATGACCCTTCACCGATTTTGCTGTGGTCCACTATGCGCGCCCGAGACGTCCATCGCCAAGAGTGCGCAGAGCGTTGAGGATGACCGCCACGTCGATCCCTTCCTGAAGCAGCGCTCCGGCAACCGGGGTGATCTGCCCCATGGCAGCCGCGATCATTGCCAGCCCCGACAGCGCCAGCCCGGCGATGATGCTTTGCAAGGCGATCGATCGCGTTCGCCGTGCAATCCGAACTGCATCGGCGACGGGCTGCAGCCTGTCGGTCAGCACGATGACGTCCGCCGCCTCGGAGGAGGCGGTCGCACCACGTGCGCCCATGGCGACCCCCACCGTTGCGGCCGCTAGGGCAGGGGCATCGTTGATGCCGTCGCCGACCATCATCGTCGGCGCCGAGGCTTTCTCGGCCGCGACCGTCGCGACTTTTTCGGCAGGGGTCGCATCGGCGACAATGGCGTCGAGGTCGAGCAACGCGGAGATGCGCTCGGCTGCCACGCCGTCGTCGCCTGTGAGCATTATCATGCGCGCAATGCCGGCCGAGCGCAGCTTGCCGAGTGCGTCATGCGCATCAACACGCAGGGCGTCCCCGAAGGTGAAAACACCGGCGAGCCGTCCGCCGAGCGCCACAAAGACCCTAAGCACCGGTTCGTCCTGATATTTTTCTTCACCGCTTTTCGCCCAGCCGGGCAACGGCTTGTCGGCGAGCACGAGAGCCCGCGATCCCGCCGCGATCGACATGTTTTCGACCCGGCCTTTCAAGCCCGCGCCGCGACACTCGCGGACATCATGCGGATGCGAAAGCATCAGCTGCCTGCCGCGCGCCGCCCGGATGATCGAGTCGGCGAGCACATGGTGCGAGGCCTGTTCCAGGGACGCCAACATCTGCAGCAATTGGTTCGTTTCACGGCGGGGTGCGGCTTCGATTTCGATGAGCTCGGCGCCGCCGATGGTCAAGGTTCCAGTCTTGTCGAAGATCACGGTTCGAACTTGCGCAAGGGCCTCCAGAGCCGCGCTGCCTTTCATCAAGATGCCGGCACGCGCGGCGCGGGACACGCCGCCAATGAAGGCAACCGGTGCTGCAAGGATGAGCGGGCAAGGTGTCGCGACCACCAGCACGGCGAGTGCCCGGATTGGATCGCCGGAGATGTACCAGGCGGCACCGGAAACCAGCAAAGTGGCTGGCAGCAGGAACAGGGCGAAACGGTCGGCCATGCGGATAAACGGGGATTTCGCGGTCTGCGCTGCAGCGACCATGCGTATGATCGCCGCATAGGTGCTCTGTTCTGCCAGGGCCGAAGCCCGCATGCTGAAGGACTCACCGGCGTTGAGTGTGCCACTGCGCAACACATCCCCTGCGCTCCGCCGTTCCGGCAGTGGTTCTCCAGTCACCGCGGACTCGTCGAGAGAGGCCGAAGCATCGAGCAGGATGCCGTCGACGGGAAGCAGTTCGCCGGCACGCACCAGGAGGTTGTCGCCGACGGCCACTTCTTCGACCGGGATCCGTTCTGTTCCATGCGTCGACTTGCGGTGTGCGACACGCGGTGACCGGTCGGTCAATGCCTTTAGGTTGCGTTCCGCGCGGCCGCGGGCGAAATCCTCAAGCACCGTGCCGCCGGCATACATGATCGCGACCACCACTGCCGCCAGGGCTTGACCGAGCAGCAGCGCTGCGGACATCGACACCAAGGCAATCGCATCGACACCGAAGCGACCTATCCAGAAATCACGCAGAATGGAGATGGCGAGAGCCGTCACCACGGGCAAGGTCGCCACCGTCCAGATCGTGTCGGCTTCAAGGGGAGCGAGCCCGGTTCGCCAGGCTCCGATTCCAACGGCGAGACCCAGGATGGCAATCACCAGCAATGCGCGCCGCAGGGTGGACTCGTTCATGCGATGCTTTCCGATTTCATCGATGCTCGCCAATTCTCGCAAGGGCTGACGGGCGCGTCTAACTCGTGCAACAGCTAATCGCGAGAACCGAGAACGCTTTGATCCAACGCAACGAACGGGCAAGATCGACGGGTGATTATCGCCATGATTCGGAGACATAGGATGTGACGATCCGCAATCTCGACCATGCGTTTTCCCCAAAGTCGGTTGCCGTGTTTGGAGCATCGCTGCGTGACGGCTCGGTCGGCCGTGTCGTCTTCGACAACATCGTCAGCGGCGGCTTCGAGGGAGAGATCTGGCCGGTCAACCCGAAATACTCCGAGGTCGCCGGTCGGCAATGCTATGCCAAGGCGGCCGACCTTCCGGGTGTTCCAGACCTTGGTGTCATCGTCACGCCGCCAGACACAGTTCCCGCCATCGTGCGGGACCTTGCTGAAAGAGGCACGCGGGCGGCGGTCGTCATCACCGCCGGGCTGACGCGCGAGAACGGCCTGCGTCAGGCGATGCTCGACGCTGCCAAGCCTACTCTTTTTCGCATCATCGGGCCGAACACGGTCGGGCTGATGATCCCGCCATTACGGCTCAATGCCGGATTTGCGCATATGGCCGCCAGACCCGGCAACATCGCACTGCTGTCGCAATCCGGCGCCATCGCCACATCGCTGATAGACTGGGCGGCGGACAACCATGTCGGTTTCTCGCAGATCGTCTCTCTGGGCGACATGGCGGATGTCGACGTGGGAGATTGTCTCGACATGCTGGCGGGCGACATGCACACGCGCGCCATCGTGATGTATTTCGAAACCATTCCCAATCCGCGCAAGTTCATCTCGGCCGCTCGTGCGGCGGCACGCGTCAAGCCGGTGATCGCGATCAAGTCGGGCCGGCACGAGCAATCGGCCAAAGCGGCCGCGACCCATACCGGCGCGCTATCGGGCGCCGATCGTGTCGTCGATGCGGCATTGCTGCGCGCTGGCATCCTGCGCGTCAAAGGCCTGACCGAGTTGTTCGATGCGGTTGAAACGACCGCCCGTTTCGTTCCGCTGGAACGAGCCCGCGTCGGTATCGTCACCAACGGCGGCGGCGCCGGGGTGCTTGCCGTCGATCAACTGATGGACTGCAACGGGGAATTGGTCGAGCTCTCGCCGGAAACGATCGCCCGACTGGATGCCGTCCTGCCGAGCACCTGGTCCCGGGCCAATCCGGTCGACATTATCGGCGATGCCCCGCCGGAGCGCTACCGGGCCGCGATCGAGGCTGTCGCGGCCGACGCCGGCACCGACGTCGTGCTGGTCATGAATTGCCCGACCGGGCTCGGCTCGTCGCTTGCCGCGGCAAGCGCGGTGGCGACGCTCGCACAGGACGGCAAGATTGACGGCAAACCTGTCCTGACCTGCTGGCTTGGCGAGCGCACGGCGCGCGAGGGGCGACGTGTTCTTCAGGATGCTGGTATTGCCAGTTTTGAAACGCCGGCTGACGCGGCAACAGCCGTCTCCTACCTCAGCGAATGGTCGCGTGCTCAGCGGGCATTGATGCGCACGCCGTCGAGCCGCAGCGAAGACGCTAAAAGCGGCCGAGAAGCCGTGCTTGCCATATTCAGGCAGGTCGCGAAGGAGGGGCGGCGAATGCTGACCGAGCCTGAAGCCAAGGCAGCAATTTTCGCCTACGGCATCACGGTGCCTGAGACGGTCGTCGCCAGATCTCCTGCCGAAGCGGAAGCGGTTGCCGGCCGCCTCCTCAAGACGTCTGAGCAGGTCGTCGTCAAGCTGTTGTCCAAGGCGATCTCGCACAAGTCGGACATTGGCGGGGTTGTGCTCAACATTGCCGATGCCGCGGCCGCAGGGGAGGCCGCACGCGCAATCGAGGCGCGTGTGCGCAAACGCGCACCGCAAGCCGATATTGAAGGCTATGCCGTTCAGCCGATGGTGTTGCGAAAACAGGCGCAGGAACTCATCCTCGGCATGAGCCAGGATCCGATCTTCGGGCCGGCCATCCTGTTTGGAGCTGGCGGCGTGGCGGTCGAGATGATGGATGACACAGCGATTGCCTTGCCACCGCTCGATGACGTTCTTGCCGGTGACCTGATCGGGCAAACGCGGATCGGCCGCCTGCTTGCCGGGTTCCGCGATCGGAAACCGGCCGATCGGCAGTCGATCATTGCAGCCCTAAACGGCCTGTCGCAGATGACCGTCGACTTTCCGTGCCTCGTTGCGATGGACATCAATCCGCTGCTGGCCGACGCCGAGGGTGTGATTGCGCTCGACGCCCGCATCGAGATCGAGCCGGAACGCGTGGAAGAGGCGGGGCCGAACCCCGCACTTGCCATCAGGCCTTATCCGTCGGGTTGGGAGAAGGCGTTTTTGGGAGGCGGCATGCACTATCACATCCGGCCCATCAAGCCGGCCGACATCGCGCTCTATCCCGAATTCCTTGCCAGGATTTCGCCTGACGATCTGCGCCTGCGTTTTCTGTCGCCGCGCAAAAGCTTCTCCGACCAGATGCTGAAGAGGCTCACCCAGCTCGACTATGACCGCAACATGGCCTTCGTCGCTCTCGAGGCAAGCACTGGCGCTTTGGCGGGCATCAGCCGGCTTTCCTGCGATCCGGACCGCTCCGTTGCCGAATACGCCTTGCTGGTGCGCACGGACCTGCAGGGTCATGGTCTGGGCTGGGCATTGCTCAGGCAGCTCGTTGACTATGCAAAGGCCGATGGGATTGGTCGGATCGAAGGCCTGGTGCTCAGTGAGAACGCGAGGATGCTGGCCATGTGCCGCGAATTCGGCTTCTCGACAAGGCGTCATCCAAGTGAACCCGGCCTTGTCGAGGCAACTCTCGAACTCCGTTGAGGCCGATCACCCTGCGGCACCAGTCAGGAGGCTGTGTGCAGGGCCTTGGAAGTATCGCCCTCGGAAAACCCACTCAATTCCGCAACAGTGTCGGCGAGCTTTCGATCGGCGTTGATCTTTTGCCAGCTAGACTGGGTGGCATTTCGCTGCAATTGCCGCGAGAGGATGTCTATCGTCGCGTCTGAAGGACCGCCCTTACGTTCACTGACCCGCTGCCAAAGGACAAGCGGGTCCGCTTCCAACCAAAATCCGGAGAATCTGATAGCCCGGCTGCGCGCCGCTTTCTCGATCCGCTCACGATCGGCCGGCCTGTCGAAAACGGCATCAGCTACGACCGAGCCGCCCTCGGAAAGGATCAGGCCAGCGCGCCATGCCATTTCGCTGTAGACACGGGTGGAGACCTCCGGTCGATAGGCTCTGTCCGGCAGCCTGGTCTCAGCGGGCACTCCATGCATGGCCTTGCGGATACGGTCGCTTTCGACAATGCGGGCGCCGGGCGGCGCACCGATATGGGCGGCTAGCGCCTCTGCAACGGTCGTCTTGCCGGAGCCACTGAGGCCACCGATGGCAACGAGCCGCGGCGAGGTTTCCTGGAGAAATGCTCGAGCAAGGTCGAAATAGGATCTGGCCTCGGCAGCCAGTTTGTCGGAATCGGCGCTGCCTTCCTCGACCTGCGTTGCGATCACATGGGCGCGCACGACAGCCCGCACCGCCATGAAAAAGGGCAGCAGGATGAACCCGTCCTCGTCGTCGGCTTCGTCGAGATAGCGGTTCATCACAAGATTGGCGAGTTGCGGAAAGCCGCGATGCCAAAGGTCCATTAGCAAGAAAGCGAGGTCGTACAGGACGTCGATGCTGGCGATCTGGTCGTTGAATTCGATGCAGTCGAAGAGGCGGGGCTCGCCGTCGAAAAGGCAGATGTTACGCAGATGCAGATCGCCATGGCACCGGCGGATCTTGCTCGCGGCCTCCCGGCGATCGAGCAATTCGGAATGCCGGTAGAGGGCGGTGCGGAAGGCTTCGGCAAAGCTCGTGACCTCTGCTTTTGTGAAAACATGGCTCGTGGCAAAGCCGGCCTCGTTGATGTCGAGCACACCCGCCATGTTGGACGACCCGCTGCCATTGTGGACCGTCGGTGCGGCACGGTGGTAGCCGACGATCATGCGCGCAACCGCGGTCATCAGCGCCGGCGTCAATTCTCCCGCGGCTGCCATACGATCGAGAAGCTTCGACTGGTCGAAGCGGATCATCTCGATCGCCGCATCGACCATTTGGCCGGTGCCATCGAAAGCCAACTCGCCGTCGGCATCGCGCGTGATTCGGCGCACGCCCAAATAGAGGCCGGGTGCGGTCTTCGAGTTGAGTTCCACCTCTTTCTCGCAAGCGGCAAGCCTGAGAGCAGGCGCCGAGAAATCGACATAGGGCAGCTTGACCGCGCGTTTCATCTTGTAGGCGCGCTGGCCGACCAGAAAGATAAGCGAGATATGGGTTTCGATCACTTCGACAGGCCCGGTCACGCCATAGGAGGAAGGGTCACGCAGAAACGCGGCGGCGGCTTGTTGGTCGTCAACGATCATTTTCCGTCATCCTCGATGCTTGCTCTTGCCGAGACTGTTTTCCGCCATCTGCTTTCATTGCTGCAGCGTCTCGACATAACCGGCCAGATCATGGATCCGTTCCTGGGTGACGATCTCTCCGGCGTTCGGGCCGAATTTCCTGGCGTCATCGGGGAGGAATTGCCGGCCCCAAACTGGCATGTCGCGATCGCCATGCTCCGGCACCATGGTGCGGCCATCGATCATGGCGAAAACGCGCCAGTAGGGGAAGGCGCCGCCATTGTCTTTCGAAAGACGGGTGAGGTCGGCCGGCCGCTTCACCAATTCGTCGCCGAGCGGTCCATCACCCTTGCCTTCGGGACCGTGGCAGACGGCGCAAGAGTTCATGTATTCCGCCTTGCCGTTGCCGAGTTCCTGGGCGCCGGCCGCATTGAAGGCCACACCTGCCAAGGCCGCCGCGATCAGGAACTTCATCTGCGTTTCCCCGATTGATTGGCGCAACCCTACAACTTTGGTTGGCCAGCACGTTGATGCGGATCAAACACCCGCCGCACCCAAGGTGTTTGATTCAGCGCAACGAACGCACCAGCCCCTCTCGCTTACGCTTCAGCAACGATTGAACCTTCACACGAAATGAGGAGTTGTTGCCGTGACTTTCAAGACACTGCTTACGGTTACCGGACCGAACCAGGGCGAGGGCGATCTGAATCTCGCCGCCAGCCTGTGCGAACAGGTCGGCGCCCATCTCTCCGTGCTCGTTCTCGAGCTGGCCGCACCCCCCTCGGGCGCGTACGCGGCTGTCGTCTCACCAGCCTGGCTCGAGGAGCGTCAGGTCGAGGTCAAGAGGCTCAAGAAGCGAATTTCGGCAGTCGGCGCCTTTCTCTCCCAGAGCGCGGTATCGGCTGATCTGAGCGACGACTACCCCGATACGGCTTGGGCGGACGAAGTCATCGGAAGGCGCGCCCGCTATGCCGATCTGACCATTCTTGGCCCAGATCTGCTCACAAGCCCGACGCTGAGGGATAAAGTCATCCAAGGCGCGCTGTTCTCATCGGGAAAGCCTATCCTGCTCCTTCCCGAAGGCGCTCGGCCAACGTTGAAGCCGAGACGCATCCTGGTTGCTTGGGCCGCGCGCCTTGAGTCATCGCGCGCCGTTCGTGAGTCGCTCGACATGCTGAAAAGCGCCGAAGAGGTTCACCTCGTTATAGTCGACCCGATCGATGACGAGTTCCATCACGGTGCGGAACCCGGAGCAGATGCCGCTGCCTATCTCGCTCGGCACGGCGTGAAGGTTACGGTCGAACGACTGCCCAGCGCGAACCATTCGGTTGCCGACGTGCTTCGCCAGCATGCCGGCGACGTTGCGGCCGAGCTGATGGTCATGGGCGCCTACGGTCATTCCCGGTTGCGCGAGCGGATTTTCGGTGGGGTAACCAAGTCAATGCTTGAGGGTCAATTGCTGCCGGTCTTGATGGCGCGATAGCAATTCAACGGGTGGAAAATGGGCGGGTGCAGATTGCGCTGGCCCTTTTCGTTTCTCGCAAGACTTGATGGGGCGACTACTCGCTCGCTTCTCGCCCGGACACCTGTTCAATCATGATCCGAAAGAAAACGTGCGGTGCACTGTCGGCTGTGGGAGGAACGACGGGCTTGAGCGCGCCAGGTTCCCACCAGTCGGTATGTTTGCTCAACACTGACCAAGCATGATCGCGTTCGAGCTTGTGGCCAATTCGGTCCGGCAGTTCTTCGTACCGGCCGTCGGCAACGACGCTTCTCCATCCTCGCCCCTGGCCATGTTCGTCAACCTGGACGGACACCAGCGGATTGGCCCGCATCCATTCGATCTTTTTTCCCGGCATTGAAAACGCGTAAAGATGAGCGTCCGAATGGGCGTAGTAGACGGGCACGACGTAGGGCTGCCCATCCTTTGCGCATGCCAGGTGGCCCACGCGATTGGCCGTCAGGATTTTCGTGCATTCCAGGGCAGAAAGCGCGCGGACCAGCATGACGTGATCTCCTATTTCTCTCGGTTATTCCGTGGCATTGATTTCGTGGCGGCTTTCGAGCCGGGGCCGGCTGCGTGTTGTTGCGCACCCGTTTGCGACCGAACAGCCTTGCCCATCGCAGTGACGATATCGCTGTCCGAGAGCTGAGGAAACCGCAAGTAGTGGAAGCTCAGGGCACGGAACTGTCCTGGCTGACTAAGGCAAACCACTCGATCCGCTTCCCGTGCCAGTTCAGCGACCGTCTCTTGCGGTGAAACAGGAACTGCCACGATGATTTCCCTCGGTGACCGGCGCTTGAGGGCGCGGATCGCGATTTTCATGGTCGTACCGGTCGCGGCACCGTCATCGACGATGATCGCTGTCTTTCCCGCGATCGAGATCGGTTTGGTCTTACCTCGATAGGCAACGCGCCGGCGTTCGAGTTCTGGGCGCTCATTTGCAATCAAGACACGTAGCTCGTCTTCGTCGAGCGCATAGGCCTCGACGATCTCCCGGTTCAACACGACCTCCCCAGGGTCGCCATCGACGATTGCGGCAACAGCCAGTTCAGGATTGCCCGGGGCGCCGACCTTGCGGACGATAAGCAGGTCAAGAGGAGCATTGAGAGCATTGGCTACTTCCACCGCGACAAGCACGCCGCCGCGCGGCAGTGCCAGCACAACAGGCTGATGCAATTGAAGCCTACTCAACTCCAGGCCAAGCTTCACGCCAGCATCTTCCCGGTCTCGAAACATGGGTCAATCCACCGGCCACAATTTTCTAAGCGACTTCTTCATCGAGTTTCTGAGCTGCACGATCTCGCCATGCGAAATGTGACGCTCGAGAAGCTTGAACACGGCGTTGATCGCGACATCGAAATCGATCTCCTCATCGTAGCCGAAACTGTTTCTGACGCTGATAACAAAGTCGCGCTTCGTGCGCTCATGCGCAGGCTCCGATGGGGTCCAGCCTTCGAAGTACATGCCACGAATCAAAACTGGGAGTTGGGCCGAGAGATCGGCCATTTCCGCTTGCGACAGCCAGTCCCGCACTGTGTGCAGAACGGATCTCAGGAGGCGGCACGCACTCGGTTCGCTCCAGCAGAGGTCTTTGGCGAGCTCCTTGACCCACTGTTGCGCCTGCTGGCCAGCGTGCGTGAAGTCAGCAAAGGACGTGTGGGAAATATGACCCATGGCGATGCTCCTCGAAGATTTGAACTCCATTCTCAAGCATGGAAAGGCTTTGAGCATTGAGCAGGATCAAAACGTTCAAAAGTGCGTAGCCCCGATTGTGCTTTCAGCGCCGCTCGATCGGCTCGAGGAGCCGCACACCGGCTGGCAAAGGGACGAAGACTGTTTTGGCAGGCCGCGGCTTTTAGCCGCCTGACTTGGGCACCAGCAGGGGAATGATCCGGTCGCTCTTGGCGACGGATGGCCGACCGGCGGAGCCATAGGGAATGCCGAGTGCATCCCAGGTCTCGACCAGCGC
>NZ_LMCP01000037.1 GCF_001425625.1 Mesorhizobium sp. Root102
AGCGCCAGCGGGTCGAAATCGAACTGCCGGTCGACCACCCCGCGGCCCAGAAAAGCCGGGTGGCGTTCCGCCCCGGACGCTGGAAGCTGTTTCCGGCGGCCTGATCCCGTCACCTAAACATCGCCTCGGGAAGGATTGTGCGCGCAATCAGCGTCGTTGCAGCCCCCCGAAGAGAATCCGTTTGGGTGAAAATCCTAGTCTCAGGCTGTTTCGGCGATATTTTTTCTCGCCGGACCCTCACAGGGCCGCTGCGTGTGCCTAGTCGCCCACACCGCGCCACGGCTATGATTCAATCATAAACGCATTGCATTGGAGCCTGTTTTCATGAAGCGATTTTTCCTCGGGCTTGCCACCGTCGCCAGCCTGTTCCTCGCATCCTCCCAGGCCTGGTCGGCCGACAAATTGCTCAACGCATCCTATGATGTCGGCCGCGAACTGTTCGCGCAGGTCAACAAGGCTTTCATCGCGCAGCATCCGGGCGTCACCGTCGATCAGTCGCATGCCGGCACTTCGGCGCAGGCCCGCGCCATCGCCGAGGGCCTTGGCGCCGACGTCGTTACCTTCAACCAGATCACCGACATCGACTTTCTGGTCAAGAAGGGGCTCGTCTCGGCCGACTGGCAGAAGGATTTTCCCGATAACGCTTCGCCCTTCTATTCGCTGCCGTCTTTCCTGGTGCGCGCGGGCAACCCCAAGCACATCAAGGACTGGAACGATCTCGTGCGCGACGACGTGCAGGTGATCTTCCCCAACCCGAAAACCTCCGGCAATGCGCGCTACACCTATCTGGCGGCCACCGCCTACGCCAAGGAAGCCTTCAAGAACGACGACGCCAAGGTGAAGGAGTTCATCACCAAGCTGTTCAACAACGTACCGATCTTCGACACCGGCGGTCGCGCCGCGACCACCACCTTCGTGCAGCGCGAGATCGGTGATGTGCTGATCACCTTCGAATCGGAAACGCGCGGCATCCGCAAGGAGTATGGCGACGACAAGTTCGAGCAGGTCACGCCCTCGGTCAGTCTGCTGGCCGAATTCCCGGTCGCGATCGTCGACAAGGTCGCCGACGAGCATAGCACCCGCGATCTGGCCAAGACCTATCTCGACTTCCTCTACACCCCGGAGGGCCAGGACATCCTGGCCCAGAACGGCACCCGGGTTCGCGATGCAGCAGTGGAGGCCAAGTACAAAGCCCAGTTTCCCGATGTCCGCCTGCTGACGGTCGAAGATGTCTTCGGCGGCTGGGACAAGGTGCAGAAGGAGCATTTCGCCGCCGGCGGCCTGCTCGACCAGACCTACGGCAGCCGCTAAGAGTTGCGGCATCCCCGGAGCAATTCCAGGAAAAGCGCATAGCGCTTTCCCTCGGGAATTGCGTCAAAACAAAGAATTGGAGTGGTTCGCCGTTTCCGCAAAACGGTGAACTGCTCTAGTGGATGAGAAAGCCGGCGCTTTTGCCGGCTTTTCGTTTTCGCGCGCCGGCGATCTAGTTTTCAGCGGGACGTCGGCACCGTCCGTGCAAAACGTTACAAAGAATCAACGCGTTTGTGCCTAACGTGCGATCCGGCGGCTTGTTTTCGCGAAACATCATCGAGTGGCGAAAAACGTCATTATTTGCACACAAACAGTCGCCAGATGCGAGTGGTTGGGGCTTCAATGGGTTGATCTGGGCATGCTGACAAAAAAAGGCAAATACGGCCTCAAGGCCCTCGTGCATCTGTCCGGCCTGCCGGTCGGCCAATTGGCCTTCGTCAACGATATCGCGATGGCCAACAACATTCCGAAGAAATTCCTCGATGCCATCCTGGGCGAGCTGCGCAATGCGGGCTTCGTCCAGAGCCGCAAGGGCAAGGAAGGCGGCTATCGCCTCGCCCGGCCGGCCTCCGAAATCAAGATCGGCCATGTCGTGCGTGTGCTTGACGGGCCGCTGGCGCCGATTCCCTGCGCCAGCCGCACACAATACCAGCGCTGTGAGGATTGCGACGAGGCGACCTGCCAGGTCCGGCACATGATGCTGGAGGTGCGCCAGGCGATCGCCGAAGTGCTTGACAATCGCAGCCTCGCCGCCATGCGCGATGCCGACAATGATGATTTTCCGGTCGAGCTGACGTCGCAGATATAAACCACTGACGCGTTCGCCATCGCAAGGTTGCGCGGTCCATGCCGACGCAGTAAAGCGGGGTTCGAAGAACGGGCTGGACCGATGAGGCTGTCGTGGTTCGCAAAATCCCGCAAGGCGGCCCGCAAGCCGCCATCGGCAGCCAGTTTCCGCACTGAAATCATCGCTGACGTCTTCGTCCCGGAACGGGCCGAGGAGGTGCGTTTCTTCACCCGCAAGCTGGTTCACCCCGGCCGGCTTCGCCGCTTTTCCAACAGGGACCTCCGCGAAAGCCTGCTGTCCGTCTTCTATCTCATGGTCGCGACGGCCCTGCCGGTGCGTTGGTGGGCGCCGATCTGCGGCCGCATGTCCAGGTTTCGCCTGAAGCGCCATATGCGCAAGGAATTTCCCGCTTACGCTGCCGCCACACGCTCGGTGCTTGGTGACGGCACCGATGCACGCAAGCTGTTCGAGGGATTGCTGGCTGCGCGCCATCGCCGCCGCCTGCAGCTCGCCGCACATCTGGTGGCTCGCCGCTGGTCGCCGACGATCCGGCTGGAGGGATTGGACGGGCTGCAGTCGGCCTTGCAGCAGGGCCACGGCGCGATCCTCTGGTGCGATCAGTTCACCGCCCAGACCATCATCGGCAAGCGCGCTTTGTACGAGGCCCGTATCGAGGCGCATCAGGTGAGTGTCCACACCCATGGTATTTCCGAAACGGCATTCGGCCTGCGTTTCCTCAACCCGCCGCTGATCAATGTCGAGAACCGGTACCTGAAAAGCCGGGTCGCCTTTGATCGCGACGACGCCTATCAAGTCACAATCCGCATCCAGAAGATCCTGAAGCAGAACGGCGTGGTGACGATGACCAACACCATCCATGCCGGCACGACCTTCACCGAGGCCGCCATGGGCGAAAGCGGCTGGACCCATCTCGCCTCGGCGCCGGCGAATTTCGCCGCCAGGGGCAGAACTGCCCTATTTGCCATGTCGACCTTTGAAGTGGTTCCCTTCATCGAATACCGTGCCGTGCTCAGCCCCGCGCTGGCGCCGGAGGCGTCGGTCACCCCGGCCACGGACATGGCCAGGGATGGAACCAAGAACATGGCCGTGCAGGCGCTCTACATCCTGCTCAAGCGCGACCGCCTGCTGGAAG
Organism: Mesorhizobium sp. Root102; assembly: GCF_001425625.1. Classification (GTDB taxonomy): domain Bacteria; phylum Pseudomonadota; class Alphaproteobacteria; order Rhizobiales; family Rhizobiaceae; genus Mesorhizobium. The sequence goes on from NZ_LMCP01000037.1 coordinate 3,252, forward strand.
CGCTGAAGCGCTACCCCGAGCAGATGATGACGTGGTCCCGTCGGCAGCGGTTGACCGAGGCTCAGGACAGCACCGGCATCGGCACTGACGAAGGCTCATGACCGGCGCGTCTGGCGGACAGCGGCAGCGACGACTTCACCGACCGGGCGTGTCGCATCGAGCGTCAGTGCCCGCTCATCGGCTGCCGGCGGCTCGAGGATGGCGAACTGGCTGTCGACCAGGCTCGCCGGCATGAAGTGGCCCTTGCGGTTGCCGACGCGCCGCCTGGCCGTGGCAGGGTCGATCCGCAGGTAGAGGAAGACAATCTGCGGGCAGAAGCCACTCAGCCGGTCACGGTAGCTGCGCTTCAGTGCCGAGCAGGCGGCAACCACGCCTTCGCCCTGCCCGACCGACGCCGCGATGCGCTCGCCGATCGCGTCAAGCCAGCCTTCACGCAGTTGATCGGTGAGTGGCTCGCCGCTTGCCATGCGTGCGACGTTTTCCGGCGGATGCAGCCTGTCGCCCTCGATAAAGGTAGCGCCCAGCGCGGCCGCCAGTGCTACACCGACGGCCGACTTGCCGCAGCCGGCGACGCCCATCACCACGATGGCCGGAGGCACCGAGCCGGTAGCGCCAACTGGCGCCTGTGCTGCCTTTTCGTCCACTGTCAGCGGCTTGCCGGCGCGCGGCCGTAGAGCAGCAGCATGGCGACGATGACGACGCCGTAGATAATCTGCCGCCCCGCCTCCGGCATCTGCATGACCGACAGGATGGATTGCAGCAGCGTGATCAGGATGACACCGGCAACGGTGCCGAGATACGAGCCGCGCCCGCCCAGGATCGAGGTGCCGCCAAGCACGACAGCGGCGATCGATGGCAGCAGATAGGCATCACCCATCGATTGCGCCGCCTTGGAGGCATAACCGGCGAGCAGTACGCCGCCGAAGGCCGAGAGCCCGCCGGAGACGGCGAAAGCAATCATCACCACGCGCCGTGTATCGATGCCGGAGAGATAGGCGGCGCGCTCGCGATTGCCGATGCCGTAGACGGTGCGGCCGAAGCTGGTGCGCGTCAGCACGAACACCATTGCAGCGCCAATCAGCGCCCATATGATGACCGCGTTGGGCACGCCTGGAATGGCAAAGCCGGTCGCTAGATAGCGCATCGCGCCCGTCGCCGAATCCTGTGGCGAGAAGCCGCCAGTGTAGACGACCATAAGCCCTTGCGCGACGGCGTTGGTGGCCAGCGTGATGATCATCGAGGGAATTCTGAGATAGGCGACACCGATGCCGTTGACGACGCCGATCAGCATACCGCAGAGAATGCCGAACGGAATGGCCAGCGCCACGCCGACTGGGCCATAGGCGGCCGCCGCACAGGCCATCATCGCGCCCGCCGCCACCGCCCACGGCACCGACAGGTCGATCTGGCCGAGCAGGATGACCAGCATCATGCCGGTGGCGATGACGCCGAGGAACGACGCCACCTTGAGCTGCTGCAGCAGATATTCAGGCGACAGGAAGCTTCTGGAATAGAGGCTGCCCAGGAACAGCAAAAGCACGATGCAGGCAAAGGCCGTCAGCACCGCCGGATCGGCGCGGCGGATGAATCTGGGCATGCGGCCGGCAATGCCGCCAAGCGTCGTTTCGCTCACAGGAACCACTCCAGCCGATTACGGACCCGAAACAGGGCGAAGGCGCCGAGGCTGACGGCGACCAGCAGGATAACGCCCTGGAACAGCGGCTGCCAGAGCGGATCGAAATCGAAGACGAACAGCAGGTCGCCGATGGTGCGGAAGGCCAGAGCGCCGAAGATCGCGCCGATGGCACTGCCCTTGCCGCCGAACAGCGAGACGCCACCGAGAACCACCGCGGCGATCGAAAACAGCGTGTAGGAGTTGCCGCTGGCATAGGCCGCCTCGCCCGTATAGGTGAAGAAGGTCAGGAACAGGCCGCCGATCGCCGCCAGCAGCCCGGCCAGAGTGTAGGCAGCGAACTTGCCGCGCCGGATCGGCACGCCGGACATGTAGGCCGCAGTTTCCGACGATCCGGCCGCGTAGGCGGCGCGGCCGAGCACCGAGCGGCTGAACGGCACCCAGATCACCAGCACGATGGCCAACAGGACGACGATGCTCGCCGGCACAACACCGAACACACGGCCGGTCAGCGCATCGGCCAGGTCTTCATTGACCGAGCCGCCCGGGAATGGCCGCAGCAACAGGCCGATGCCGTAATAGACGGCGCCCGTGGCAATGGTAGCGACGATCGGCTGCAACCGGCCATAGATGACGATGGCGCCATTGAGGGCGCCGCACAGCAGCCCCACCGCCAGCACGGCGATGACGCCGAGCGTCGTCTGCATCGGCGTGCCCACCACCAGCCAGGAGGCGAGGCAGTTGGTAAGCAGGAAGATCATGCCGACGGAAAGGTCAATGCCGGCGGTGATCACCACCAGCGTCTGCGCCATGGCGACGAAGGCCAGCAGCACGCCCTTGTTCGCCGCCGTCTGCACGACATTGGCGGTGAAGCCGGCCGGATGGTTCGAGGTGTAGATGACGAACATGACGATGAAGATGCCGAGCGCCAGCAGCGTTCCGCGCTGCTCGGCCAGCCAGTAGCGCCAATCCTTCATGCGTCCGCTCCCAGGCCCACCGGGCTTTCCTCGCCTTGGATGTTGAGCGCGCTTGATATGAGCGCCCGCTCGGTGATCTCGGCGCCGGCCAGCTCGCGCTTGACCGCCCCGTCATAGAGCACCAGCACACGGTCGCAGCAGCCGATCAGCTCGTCATAGTCGGTCGAATAGAACAGGATCGCAGCACCCGCATCGGCAAGCTTGCGCATCAGCTGATACAGCTCCTGCTTGGTGCCGACATCGATGCCGCGCGTCGGATCGTTGAGCAGGATGATGCGCGGCTGGCGCATCAGCCATTTGGCGATAACCACCTTCTGCTGGTTGCCGCCCGACAGCGCGCCGACCGGGATGTCGAGGCCCGCCGTCTTGATCGCCAGAAGGCCGACCATGTCGTCGATCAGCCGCTGCTCGGCGGCGCGGTCGATGATGCCCGCGTTCGACAGCCGGTCGAGCGCTGCGAAGGACAGGTTCTCGCGCACCGTCATCGGCAGCATCAGGCCTTCGGTCTTGCGGTCCTCGGGAATGAGGGCCATGCCGATGCCGTCATCGCGCGCAACGGATGGACTGGTGATCGACACAGGCTTGCCGTCGATCAGTATCTGGCCGCTGAGGCCGCGCAGCACGCCAAAAAAGGCGAGCAGCAATTCGCGCTGGCCCTGGCCGTCGAGACCGCCGAGGCCGACCACCTCGCCTGCCCTGACGGTCAATGAGATGTCGTGCAGCCGGTCGGCCCAGGAGAGCTTGCGGGCCTCGAGCCTGGGCGCGGCCGTGGCAGGCACGGCCGCCGGCTTGGGCGGAAAGATATGGCTGTATTCGCGGCCGATCATCAGTTCGACCACTTCATTGTCGCTCTTCGAGCCGGCCGGATAGCTGGCGACGTTGCGGCCGTTGCGGAACACCGTGCACTGGTCAGCCAGCTCGGCGATCTCGTTCATGCGGTGCGAGATATAAAGCAGCGCCAGCCCTTCCGAGCGCAGCCGCTTCAGCACCGCGAAAATCTTCGAGACATCAGCCGCCGTCAGCGCCGAGGTTGCTTCGTCGAGGATGAGGATGCGCGGTTTGCGGGCCAGCGCCTTGGCAATCTCGACCATTTGCCGCCTCGACAAGGGCAGGTCCTTGACCAGAGCCAGCGGATGGATGTCGGCCGCTCCCGCACGTGCCAGCGCCTCTTCCGCAATGCGGCGCTGCGCCTTGCGGTCGATCATGCCGAAGCGTTTGGGCGGGTCGGAAATGACGATGTTGTCGGCAACGCTGAGCTCGGGGACCAGCGACAGCTCCTGGAAGATGCAGACGATGCCGGCCTTGTTGGCAGCTCCGGGTGAGGCAAAGGTCACCTCGCGCCCGTCCAGCGTCATGCGGCCCTCGTCGGGCGCCACCACGCCCGCCATGACCTTGATCAGCGTCGACTTGCCGGCGCCGTTTTCACCGAGAATGGCGTGGATGCTGCCGGCCTCCACGACAAGCTCGGCCTTTTCCAGCGCCCGCACGCCGCCATAGCGCTTGGATATGCCTTCCATGCGAAAGAGCGGAGCCACACCGTCCATCGGCCCTCCCAGGGCGATTGTGGGATTGGAAACAGGCGCCGCAGCCTAAGCTGCGGCACCAGGCGATAGCCAGTGATGATTTACTGGTTTTCCTTGGTCTGACCCATGATCTCCTGGGCGCTGAAGTTGATGCCGCAGGTCGGGAACGAGTTGCCGACGAAGAAATTGTCGGATTCCTTGGCGAAGTAATCCGTGCCTTCCTTCATGTTCGGGTCTTCGGCGATCGCCAGCGGCAGCTTCACCTCTTGCGGCACCACCTCGCCTTCGAGCGCTGCAATCGCCGTCTTGATGGCCACGGCAACCTGAGCAGGGCCCGAGCCTGCGGACGAGCACTTCAGCCCGTCGGCCGAATGCGCGGCGCAGAACTTGCGGAAACCGTTCTCGGTCTCGCCGCCGAACGGCACGAACGGATGCTTGGCGTCGATCATCGCCTGCACGATGCCGGTGTCGCCGCCCTGCCCGGTGATGCCGTCGAACGGACCGTTGGTGGCGATCGCATCGGCGGTCACCTTCTGCGCCACGCCGTCATCCCATTTTCCGGCGACTTCGGTGACGTCCCATTTCTTGCCGGAGGCGTCGAAGACCTCGTGGATGCCATTGTGGCGGTCGGTGTCGACGGAGGTGCCGGCCACGCCGCGCACTTCGAGGATCTTGCCGCCGTTCGGTATCTTGGCGACCAGCCACTTGGCCCACAATTCGCCAAGGCCCTTCTGATCGACATTGACGTTGATGGCGTCCTTGGTGTCGAGAATGTTGTCGAAGGCGACCAGCACGATGCCGGCTTCCTTGGCGCGCTTGATGACTGGCCCAAAGGCGGTCGGGTTCTGCGCGTCGGTGACAATGGCGTCATAGCCGGAATCGATGAAATTGTTGATCGCCGAAATCTGCGCCGGCACATCCTCGCCCGTCGACACGACCTTGAATTCCTTGAGCTTGGCCTTCACATCGGGCTGAGCCGCGTAGGCCTTGGCCGTCTGCACCATCTGGATGCGCCATGTGTTGGCGATATAGCCATTGGCGAAGGCGATACGGAACGGACCTTCCTTCTTGGGATATTTGAAGAATTTCGTATCCGCGCTCCACGGCGCGAAGCAGTCCGCCTGAGCGGCGGGGCCCGATACGATCTCGGGGCCGGCGGCCATGGCGGCCGAATTGAGCATGACGAATGCACTGGCGGCGACGATGCCACCAACAACTGACTTGATCATCGATATTCCTCCCGATTGCAGTTCTGATTGTGGTTTTCGCTCTGAGAAGTTTCGCGCGACGGACCGGCACCTCCCGCCTCGCCATGCGCGTTTTTGGCCGTCGGTGGTCGTCGACCCGGTTCCTCCCTTGCCGCCGCCAGCGGGGCAAAAATTATCATATTATCCATAATAAACAAGGTTTAGTTGTCGCTTATGTATAATAAACAGGCGCGACCTATTATCCGTCTCGGGATGGTAGCGCTACCAATTTTGTGTGTAAACCGGCATTCGCACAGTCGCCTCTGTGTCTTTCAACGCGCCGTGCTCTCGCGGCGCTTGAGTTCGAAACCGAGATCGACGATCCGTTGCTCCGGCCTGTTGCCGGCGATCGCCGCCAATGCCATGGCGACTGCACGCCTGCCGATCTCATAGCGATGGGTGCGGATGCTGGTGATCGATGGAAACGCCACCTGCATCATGTCGAGGTCGTTGAAGCCGACGATACCGATCGTCTTCGGCACCGCGATCGAGGCGCGATGGCACTCGAACAAGACGCCGAGCGCGATGTCGTCATTGTTGCAGAAGACACCGTCGAGGGTCGGCACCTTGGCCAGCGCGTCGCGGAGCATCTCACGGCCGAGCGATACGCTTGATAGCACCGGTGTGGTGGTGACAAGGCGCGGGTCGAACAGGCCGGCATCCTCCATCGCCGCGCGATAACCGGCAAGGCGCCGCTGCGAACGTGGATCCATGCGCGCCCCGATGAAGCCGATCCGGCGGTAGCCCGCCTCGATCAGATGTTCGGTCGCCATCCTGCCGCCGTCGAGATGCGAGAAGCCGACCATCATGTCGACGGGATCGGGTCCGGTCTCCATGACCTGAACCACCGGGCAGCCGGCGCTCTCCAGCAGCTTTCGCGAGGGCGGTGTCTGGTCGATACCGGCGACGATGAGTGCCGCCGGCCGCTGCGAGCCGAACAGCTGCAACAGCCGCTCTTCCTCGAGACCGGAATAATGGGTGTTGCCGAGTTGGATGCGGAACGGACTGGCCGACAGGCTGTCATAGATGCCGCGCACCACCTCGGCGAAGACGTTGTTGGTGAGCGACGGCACCAACACGCCGAACACTTCGGCGCGCGCCGAGGCCAGCGCCCGCGCATTCGGGTCCGGCACGTAGCCCAGTTCATTGACGGCGGCCTGGATCTGGCGGCGCAATTCTTCCGAGACACGCTCCGGCTCGCGCAAGGCGCGCGACACGGTGATGGCGCCGACACCGGCCCTGCGCGCGACATCTGATATCGTCGGGCGGCCGCCACCCCGGCGTGAGCGCGGCTTGATCACGATCCCGCTCGCTTGGAAATGCGCCCGGCAGGGCGCGGTCGCGATACGATCGTCTTTGCTGTCTCCATCTCACCGGCCTTTTGCCGCCCCAACTTGCCTTCTGGCGTCGCGCGACATCCCCCGATTGTCAAGCCAAGGCGCGCGTGCCCGGCTTACGTGCGTGTGACGACCGCCGCCTCCTGTCAGGCCATCACGGCGGCGCTGCGCCGTGCTCTCCAGAACAACAGTCCGATCGCCAGGATGTTCAGCAAATTCCAGGCGATACCATTCAGGAACGCAGCCGCGTACGAGCCGGTCAGGTCATAGATCCAGCCCGACATCCAGCCGCCGATCGCCATGCCGAAGATCGTCGCCATCATGACGATACCGATACGCTGGCCAGCCTCCTTCGCCGGCATGTAATCGCGCACGATGATCGCGTAGCAGGGCACGATGCCACCTTGCGACAGGCCGAACACCAGCGACACCACATAGAGCGACGCAAGCCCGTCGAACGGGATGTAGAACAGCAGCGACAGGCACTGTAGCACCGAGCCGATCATCAGTGTCCACACAGCGCCGATACGGTCGGCGAGAAAGCCCGATGCCAGCCGGCTGACGACGCCGCCTGCCATCATGATCGACAGCATGTCGGCGCCATGCGCCACGCCGTAGCCGAGATCCATGCAATAGGCGACGATATGCACCTGCGGCATCGACATCGCCACGCAGCAGCCGAGCCCGGCGACGACCAGCAGCACCTGCAGCGCCCCCGGTGACAGCGAGATCGGCTGCACCTCTCGGCTTCCGGGCGAACCGGCGGCGGACGCCTTCGGAGCGCCGCGCCGCAGCAACAGCACCAGCGGCACCATGGTGACCAGACAGAAGATGCCGATTGCCGCATAGGTGAAACGCCAGCCTTCCGCCTTCATCAGGGTTGGCATGATGGTCGGCCACAACGCTCCGGCAAGATAGTTGCCGGCGGCCGCCGCGGTGACGGCGACGCCGCGCCGGCGGTTGAACCAGTGGGAGATGTCGGCGATCAGCGGCCCGAAGATGACAGACGTGCCAACGCCGATCAGCACCCCTTGAGCAAGGGTGAATTGCAGGATCGAGGTCGATAGCGCCGCGAGCAGGAGGCCGGCGGAAAGCGCAATCGAAGAGATCAACGCCGGAATCCAGTAGCCCATCCGGTCGATGGCGCGGCCGATCAGCACGTTGCCGGCGGCAAAGCCGACCATGGTCGCGGTGTAGGGCATGGAGGCCGCGGCGCGGTCGACGCCGAACTCGGCCTGCACAGCGGGCAGCACGACGACAACAGCCCACATGCCGACGGCGCCGATCGTCGCCAGCAGCATCGAGATGGCAAGCCGCATCCAGGCATAGGAGCTGTCGATGCCGGGGCTCGGCCGGCTCAAGTCGGTTCGGGTCAACGCGTCTCCTAGCCGACGGTCTCGAAAATCGGCCGCCGTTTGCGCCACTATCGGCGCATTCTCAGGCCGCAGCAGCGCCACAGCGGGCAAATCCGTGGCTCCAGGCCTGAGGGAAATGCAGGAACCGATGCCAATATGCGGAGTTTCCCAACAGGCAAACCCGCAAAGGAGTCCAGCCATGACCGCCACCAAGAAAAAATGGTCGGCCGAGGTGACCGAGCATAGTGACGCAATGGATATCGAGGACCATGTCTTTGAGTTCGATGACGCGAGGAAGATCGCCGCCTCGCTCAAGCGATCCGCCGAACACAGTGACCGGCGCAAGGCCGAGCCGTTCCAGTCGGCCATGTCGATGCTGAACTTCTACATCAACCGCGCCGGCAAGAACCTGCCCGCCGCGCGCAGGCAAGTGCTCGAGAAAGCCAAGGATGAGCTGCGCACCGCCTTCGGGCGCGAGAAAGACGGTTAGAAGCGACCCGATAGCCCCTAGCGGGCGCGTATGACGCCGTCCGTGTTGGCGAGCAGCTTTCGCACCGCGTTGCGCGCCGCGTCCGGCCGCTGCAGGCGGATGTTCTTCTCGATCGCTTCGTGCAGCTTCTGGGCGTGGTTGAGATCGTCGACCTCTCGCGTCGTATAGGCAAAGAGATGATCGAAGGCGGATTCGATGAGCACGCCGAGCGGCACCAGCAGGTCGTTTCCGGAGGCACGCAGGATGGCGAGGTGAAAGCGTGTATCGGCGCGGGTGCGCTCCTGCAGGCTCGTAGCCTCTCGCATCTCGCGGCAGGCCTGGCTGATCTCGGCCATCTGCTCGTCGGTGCGCCGCATGGCGGCAAAGGCCGTCGCTTCCGGCTCGATGATGTGGCGGAACTCCTGCACGGTCTTGAGGAACACCTCGCGGTCCGGCGACGTCGCGTACCAGGCCAGCACGTCGCGATCGAGCAGGTTCCAGCGTTCCTTCGGCTCGACCCAACTGCCGATCTTGGGGCGTGAGGCCAAAAGGCTCTTGGCCATCAGCATCTTGATCGCTTCGCGCACCGCCGAACGACTGACGCTGAAGGTCTCCGACCATTTCGCTTCGTTGGGCAGGATGGTGCCGGGTGGATAGTCGCCGCGCACGATCCGCAGGCCAATCTCGCTGGCCAGCGAGGCATGGACGCTCGACCCTGGAATGCGCGCCGCGTCGGGTCGGCGAACGCCAGCCGGACGCTCGGCGGAGGCCGCTTTCCCAGGCGATTTTTCCTTGTTCGGCTTCGCGTCCCGCATAGGCTCCAGAGAGTCTGGTTTCAGCAAGCTGTCAAGCGCGGTAAGCGGCTTGCGCCGCAAAGCCGGCCGCTGTGCACAGATCAGCCCCGATCCGCCGCTTGATTGGCATGTCGAGATTCAGGTCAGGCCAAGCAGAGAATGATGGATTTCGAGAATCGGAGCGCAGCGTGCTTTTGGGGTACGTGAGCACCGGAAGCGCACAAAGCCGTCATTCGCAGGCCGGCATCACCTGAATATCGACATGCCTAGGCCGTGTGGACGAATTTGATCAAGCATAGGCCTGCGGCGAAGCTTACGATTGAGCGGAAGTTTCGTGCGGTCTTTTCGCATCGCAGGGCGACGCG
>NZ_LMCP01000038.1 GCF_001425625.1 Mesorhizobium sp. Root102
CGTCATCAGATGCTGGCCTCCAATCCAGCCAGCATCTTGAATCACAAACAAGCCTCGATGGGAATCCTACGATTCCCTCAAAGTGGGAAACGCTCTAGAGCCTCACCATCAATCCTGTCGGTCTTGGCTCGCCGCCGGCGGCGCGAAGCCGCAATCGAGGCTGGATCGAAAATGTAGCTCTCGATGCTTTCGCTCTCAAGAACGCGGTGGATCCAGAACCCATCCAGCGTCCGGTCCATGCTCGGCTTCAAGTCAACGACAACCGCCGAAATTATCCTCTCGGGCATCGAGACGGTTCATATGATGCGCAAGCGACAGGCGAGCTTTGTTTACGATCCGACGCCCTCCATTGCCAAGCAGTTCGAAATCCTCGCCGCATGAGCACCGGGTGACGCTCAACCTGCCTTTGCGACCTCAGCTGGAGTTTGCGACGGAACCCCCGCAATTACCCCATGTCAGTAGGTCTTGACCCTGGGCAGCGTCCTTTTCAGCTGCGTGCCATTTTTGGGCTTCGACACGACGCCGTGCGCCATGATGGTGCGCCCCTTCATGATGGTGCGGATGGGCCAGCCAGTCACTTCCATTCCTTCGTAGGGAGTGTAGTCGCAGCCGTCCTGCAGAAGGTCTTGGGTTATGGTGACCTTCCTCTTGTCGTCCCAAAGCACCAGGTCGGCGTCGTTTCCCACCGCGATGGTTCCCTTTCGCGGATAAAGTCCGTAGCGTTTCGCATGGTTGGTCGAGGTCAGCGCCACGAAGCGGTTCAGGCTTATCCGGCCCTTGTCCACCCCTTCCGAAAACAATATCGGCATGCGCGTCGCGATCCCGGGTATCCCATTGGGAACATAGCGAAAGCTCGTCTTGCCCTTGACGTTGGTCTTGCCGGCCTCGTCCTCGTAGCGATACGGGCAGTGATCGGATGAGAACACTTCGAACACGCCCTGCTGCAGCCCTTCCCAACAGGCAAGCTGGCTGTCGTGGTCGCGGGGCGGCGGGCTGCAGACATATTTCGCGCCTTCCATGCCGGCGCGATCCATATCGTTCTCGGTCAGCACCAAATATTGCGGGCAGGTCTCACCATAAATGGCCAATCCACGCTGCTGCGCCCGGCGTATCTCCTCCATCGCCTGCCGGTTGGAGACATGGACGATCATGATGTCCGTGTCGACGAGCTCGGCCAGGCTGATGGCTCGATGCGTGGCTTCCCGCTCGACCACGACGGGCCGTGAAGGGCCGTGGAAGAAGGGCGCGGTGTTTCCCTGCTGCTCCAGTTGATCGGTCAGGAACCGGATCGTGTCATAGCCCTCGGCATGGACCATGACGAGCGCGCCATGCCGGCGCGCGACGGCTAGCACTTCAAGGATGTCGCGGTCACGCAGCACCAGGTCGTCATAGGTCATGAATATCTTGATCGAGGTGTATCCCTCCTCGATCAGCGCCGGCAGTTCCTGGCCCAGCACGTGCGGCGTCGGATCGCTGACGATCAGATGGAAGGCGACGTCCACATGGCAATTGCCTTCGGCCTTTCGCTCGTACTCGGTGATCGCCTGCCGCAGCGACTGCCCCTTGGCCTGCAGGCAGAACGGCAACACGGTCGTGTTGCCGCCGACGGCCGCCGACCGGGTGCCGGTTTCGAAATTGTCCGCCATCACGATGCCGGGACTTCCCGGCTGGTCGAGATGCACGTGGCTGTCAATCCCGCCCGGCATGACCAGCAGGCCGGACGCGTCGATGATTTCCGGCGCGTCGTCCAGGTTCCTGGCAAGGACGGAAATAAGGCCGTCCTCTATTCCGATGTCGGACTGGAACCGGTCAGTCGCGGTAACGACCATTCCGCCCTTTATGATCGTATCCAATGCCATTTCGAGACGTCCCGGTTAATCGGCTACAGAGAGAACCCGACGTTCTGCGCACCGTGCCAAAGGACCTTCTTGCCCAGCTCGGCCAAATTCTCCTGGCCTTCGGTGATCGTCAGGAAATGATTTCCGGCAAGCTGGCCCATCTTGCTTGCGAAATTCACGCCGCCATAGGCCAGCAGGATCTCGGTCTCGCTGAAGCCGCCGGGATAGAGGATGAACTGGCCCGGCGCCGGATAGCTGGTCGCGTTCTCGAAGCTGACGCCGAAATCCGTCTCGCCCAGCGGTATCCAGCAGCCCTCGCCGCTCCAGCGAACATGAATGATGCGCTCCTTGTAGGGCAGAAGAGAGAGGAAAAGCGCGCAGGTTTTCGGTGCAAGTTTCTCTTCAAGCCTCGCCTTGAAGCTGAATTCGCCTGCCTTGATGTTTATCGTCTTCACTTGCTGCTTCTCCGTATTTTCAAGTTTGAACGGCGTTCATCCCGCCGCATCGCGGAATTGAGGGTGGCCGCTTGATCAGACAGCCGGGCACCGGATCTCGGCGGTATCCGGATCCGATACCCAAGCTGTTCTTGTTTAGTTCGGAACCGGTATGGGCTTTACGAGATTAGGCTCGAGCCAGTCGGCCGGCGGGGTGCAGTCGGTGCAGTTGACGCCGGGCAGCGTGTCGGCATATTTCACCGGCGGCAGTTCCTCCATCTTGGCGCCGGCCTTCGGATTGCCGGTCTGCACCGCATCGATGCTCAGTTCCGGCAACAGCTTTCCGTCGAGCGAGGTGTCGAGGAACAACGCCGACACCTTGTCGGCCGGGAAGGTGTTGCAGCCGTCGACAAAGGCGTCTCCCGGGCAAACCTTGACGTCCTTGGGCTCGACCCAAGGCAGCGGGAACTCGACATTCTGCTGTTCCAGCTTCTTCTTGCCGGTCACCACCTCCATCATGAGCTTGAAGGCATAGCCGCCCACCGAGGGACCGGAGCTTGAGGAAACGCCCTTTAGGCCCTTTGCCTGCATGGCCGGATCGGCGATGGCCAGGCGATAGCCGTTGTTGGATTGCCCGGCCATAGTAACCAAGCGGGCGGGACGCCCGTTGATTACGGCCTGCAGCGATCCGTAGCTGCCGTCCACGCTCCAGATGCCGTCGATGTTGGGATGCGCGGCTAGGATCTTGGCGACTTCCTCCTGCGAGGTCGCGTCGTTCCAGTTGCCATAGAAATCGCCGACGATCTTGATGCCGGGATATTTCTTGAAGACGCCGTATGCCTGTTCATCATAAGTCTTGGTTACGGTCGTGCCGGCAACGCCGTGATTGAACACAACCTCGCCCTTTCCACCCATCTGATTGACCATCCACTGGGCAGTGTTGGCGCCGTAGCGGGCCGTGATGCTGCTGACATTGTGGGCGCATGGCTGCGTGACGGTGGCGTCGTAGGTAAAGACGGCGATGCCCTTGTCGCAAGCCTGCTTGACGACCCGGTTGAGCGCGGTCGGGGAGAGAGGCATGATAAGAATCGCGTCCGCGCCCGCAGCGATCATGCTCTGCAGGTCGGAAATCTGACGCTGCACGTCCGTGCCCGAGATGACGGTCTTAAACTCGATCATCTTGTCGTATGGCGGCGTCGCCGCCAGCGCCTTGATGCCGTTGGCCGCCGCCGCCTGCCACGAGTTGCCGCTATAGCTCATGTTCAGGAACACCTTGTAGTGATCCTTGGCTTTGGCCTGGCTCAGCGGAACGACGCACATAGATGAGACCAATGCAGCCGCGGCCGCCTTGGCGATCCCCCTCGATATTCTTTTGCTTTCCATCTGCTCTTCCTCCTTTATGGCCGTTATTGTCTGGTCAGTGCCTTTGCGCGGACCGACTGCTCTGGAGCAGAAGCGCTCCAATAATAATGCCGCCCTGGATGATGCTGCGCAGACCCTGCGACAGGCTCAGGATGGTGATCACGGTCGAAAGCGTGCTCAGGAAAAGTGCGCCCGCCAGCGTGCCCAGATAGATGCCGGCTCCGCCGGTGACGCGGGCGCCACCGATCACCACGGCCGCGATGGTTGGCATCAGCAGCGCGTTGCCCATGTCTAGCGTCGCGCTCGAGGAATAGCCGGCGAGCAGGATGCCGGCTATTCCCGCGCACAGGCCGCTGGCTCCGTAGACGGCGATCGTCAGCATCGTGGTCGGAAGCCCGAGCACCCGCGCGGCGCCGGGGCTACTGCCCATGGCATAGAGCTTGCGCCCTCCGGCGGTGCCATTCTGGACCAGCGTGGCAAGCACGGCGAAGACGATCAGAAACCAGACCGGCAGCGGCAGTCCGAGCCAGCTGCCGCTCATAAACTTCTGCAAGGCCGGCGCGACCGGCTGCTGGGAGCTGCCCGCCGTGAGAGCCAGCCCGATACCGAAGAAGGTCGTGCCCGACGAAAGCGTCATGATGAAGGGCGGCAGCTTGGCCACGGCAACACCAGTGCCGTTGATCACGCCGATCCCCGCGCAACAGACGAGCGCGGTCGGCAGGGCGTAGACTAGCATGTCGTCGCTGCCCCGCGTCATGCCGGCGATGATCATCCCGCCGATGCCCATCACCACGCCGATCGAGAGGTCGATGCCGCCCGTCAGGATGACGAGGCCTTGGCCGAACGATGCCACTACGAGGAAGATCGAGGTGATCAGGATTGCGGTGAGCTGGTTGAGCGAGCCGAAATCCGAATTGACGAGCTTCATGCTGACGATCAGCGCTACGGTCGCCAACAGTACCAGCGCCGCCGGCCTGGCGTCGGGACGCAGCCACTGCCGCCTGACCGGCTTCTCGTGCCCGGCCGTCTCGCCGATCGCTGCGGTCTGCTTGTTCTGCATCACGCGGGCCTCCTGCGCGCAATCCGCGCTACAAGCGGCGAAAGCTGGCCGAAGAAGATCGCGGCAATCATGATCAACCCGTTGAAAATGTTGGTGTAGAATTCGGCGACGCCGATCGCGAACAGCATCTTCTGCATCACCGTTAGGATGCCCACCCCGACGAGAGATCCGCGCACACCGCCACGTCCGCCCATCAGCGACGTCCCGCCGATGGCGACGGCAGCGAACATGTAAAGCAGGAAGGAATCGCTTATGCGCGGGTCGCCCGATCCGATCTCGGCGCTGTAGACGAAACCCGCCGCGCCGTAGCAAAGCCCGGCGAGCACGAATGCGATGAACTTGGTTGTCGGAACGTTCAGGCCCGAGAGCCGCGACGCGACGGGGTCGGCGCCCACGGCATAGACAGCGATCCCCCACCTTGTGTTCTTCAGGAAGGTCCATGCCAGCGCAAGCGCCACGAACATGATGCCCGCGATCGGAATGCCGAACAGGTCGCCGGTCACGCCGGAGATGATCGCCTCGGCGACCTCGCCACCCGGTGCCGGCAAGAGAACCAGCGCTATGCCTTGGCAGACGATCAACGAGCCGATCGTCACCGCCAGCGACTGCAGCCCCAGAATGGCGATCAGATAGGCGTTGATCGCGCCGACGAGCAGCCCCACCAGAAGCACGAGGCCAAGGGTCCCCATGCTTCCCGGGGCGCCCATGCTCAGCGTCGCGGCCATGACGTTGCAGATGGCGACGACGCCGGCGCCCGACAGGTCGAATTCACCAGTCAGCACGACGATGGTGAGGCCGGTCGCGGCCAAAGCGAGCACGATCGCGTTGTTCAACAGATTGCTGATGCCGAAGCTGGTCAGCGCCGACGGTTCGTAGACGGCATAGATGCCGAGCATCAGGATGAGCAGCAGCATCGCCGGCGTGGCGCCGCCGCCCAGTCGTCGGTACCATGGCGAAGCCTTGGCCACTATGCACCCTTCTGGCTGGCGGCGGCCAATCCGACATCCGGCTGCGGCCTGAAACCCGAAGCGATGGACAGAAGCCGATCCTGGGACAGTTCCTCGCGAGGCAGATCCCCGGCGATCGCGTTGCGGTACATGACGAGGCAGCGGTCGCAGAGATGGACCAGCTCATCGAGTTCCGTAGAGCAGAACAACAACGAGCCGCCGTCGCGGACGAAAGCCGCCATCATGGCGTAGATATTCTGCTTGGCTCCGACGTCGACGCCGCGCGTGGGGTCGAACAGAAGCAGGCATTTGGCACCGCTGATCAGGGCACGCGCCAGGATCGCCTTCTGCTGGTTGCCGCCGGACAGCGCCCCAATGCCATAGCCGAGGAAGCGCTCCGACAGATTGACCGACGGGGTTACCGCACCGACGGCGCGGCGTTCGGCAGCGCGGTTCACCAGGCCGAAGCGTGTAACGCCATCGATGACCGGCATGGAAATATTGGCCATCGTCGTCAGGTCGCTGAATATGCCTTCGGATTTCCTTTCCTCCGGAACCAGCGCGACGCCATGCTTTAGCGCCTCCCGCGGCGAGCGAATGGCAACATGGATGCCGTCCACCGCGATCGTTCCGCCGGTCACCGGGGACAATCCGACGAGCGCCTTAAAGAGGCTCGATTGGCCGTGCCCCTCCAGCCCCGCGACGCCGAGGCATTCACCGGGCGCGAGCTTGAAACTGACGTCTTCGACTCCCGGTCCCTTGAGGTTTCGGACTTCGAGCCGGGGCGCGAGGCCGACCCGGATGGCGGGTGTCCTGCTGACGAACGTCTCGACCACCGAGCGCCCAGCCATGTTGGTGAAGATCTCGTCGTTGGACATGGACTCCACGTCGCTGTCCATGACCTTGCGTCCGTTGCGAAGGATGACACAGCGGCTGCACAGGCGGCGGATCTCGTCGAGCTTGTGGCTGATATAGAGGATCGAAGTCTCCTCTGCGACCGCCTTGTCGATCAGGCCGAACAGCCATTCGCGATCGGACAGGGCCGCGGTCGGTTCGTCGAGAAGCAGCACGGACGGCTTGCGCTGCAGCGCGCGCACGATTTCGATGCGCTGGCGCATGCCCAAAGGGAGGTCGCCGACCAGGACGGACGGCTTGATATCGCGAACGCCATGCTCTTCAAGAATCTCGGCCGCTCGCTGTTCGAGCTTGCGGGTCAGCACCAGACCCAGCCCGTTCCGCTCCGGATGCGGCAGGAACAAGTTCACAGCAACGGAGAGCGTCGGAACAAGGCTGAGCTCCTGGAATGCCGTCGAGACACCCCTGCGATTGCCCTCGACGATCGATCGCGGGCGATAAGACTCGCCGTTGAGCAGGATCTCGCCGGTATCCGGCCAGACCACCCCGCTTATCGATTTGACGAGAGTCGACTTGCCCGCTCCGTTCTCGCCGAGGAGCCCGCAGACCTGTCCACGTTTCAACTCAAATGACACGTCCTGAAGCGCGGTCGTCGCCCCATAGCGCTTGCTGATCGCATTTACCTGAAGAGCAGGGGACAAGGTCAAACCCCGCCTTGACGAACAACACGGGCACGAACGGCACAGATGCGTGCGAGACGATTGCGGCCTGGGACACCGGCACGATCCGGCGACCCAACCTCGCGACTGCCAATACCAGGCAGCATGGCGCGATCCATCGCGCTCATCGGCAGGCCAGCCACCTTGTACATCCTCCACAATCTTCATCGCAGAGCGGACATGCCTGGTCCGCCCGGCAGACGGTTCACGCTTCCTCAAACAGCGAACCGCCGTTCTCTATCGTGCCTTTGGCGTGTTATGTCCCATATTGTGCACAATGGATTTCTGCATTAGTTTGGCTCTTTGTCAACTCTCAAAGAGGCCTCGATCGAAAACCCTCAGGTGGAACTGGGCAGGCCACGAGCTCCACGGACGGCACGTCCAAGCGGGGGATCCACGCCGGTGCATCGACCGCTCGTGGAGCACGGTTCACCTTGGAGCGAAACTCGCCTATACGGGCAACGATTCTGTAGCGCTCCGGAAATCCGAGGGCGTTGCGAGTCTAGCGTAGTGCTTCGGAGAAGAGCCTCAAACGGAGAGACAACTTCATGAAGGCTCTTTTTGAGAAGCACTCAAGACAGCAAGGTAAGCCACCGTGGAACGCACACTTAGCCGATTTGAAAAGTCACACGGAAGGACAGAAGTAGAGATTCGCAAGCGTATACTTCAGGCGATATTTGAGCAAAGACTGCCTCCGGGCGAGAAAATAACCGAAGAACAGCTCGCGACTACGTTCGATGTCAGCCGCACGGTCGTGCGCCAAGCCATGGCTCGCCTTGCTCAAGACGGTATCCTGGTGAAATCCCCCAACATCGGATCAACCATCGCGGCGCCGACCAAGAAGGAAGCCCGCGACATCCTTGCCGTGCGCCGCATGGTCGAGCCCGACATCGTCAGGATCCTTGCAAGCGCACCTTCCAGACAGGACCTCATTGTCCGACTGGATCAGCATCTGGCCAGGGAAGACGAAGCCAGGTACACTAAAAGCCGGGGGACGCAGGTCGGGCTGTCCGGTGAATTTCATCTTCTGCTCGCGGAAATGGCAGGGAACCGCATCCTGGTGCGTTTGATGAACCAGCTCCAGGCGCTGACCTGCCTGGCCATCCTTCTGTATGCGGGCCGCGACGAGGCCTGTCCGCCCGAAGAACACAGCCGCATCGTGCGCGCCATTGCGGAGGGAGACCACGCGGCGGCCGAAAAAGAGATGTTGAGCCACCTACGCCATGTCGAACAGGACATGAATCTCGAGCGCGGGGTCGACACCGCAAGCTTTACGGCATCAATCGAGTGGCTGCGGGGACATGCAACGGCCGCAAACGAAAAAGGGTGACTGCCAAGGTGCATTCAGCGTTTGACCACATCGCGCCGATCCGCTTTGATTGTTTGTTGTTACGCGACCTCGAACGGAAAGTCTCCTGGCAGGAATCGCGCTGCGTTTGCCTAAAGGAGGAACAACACGTCTCCCATGGTCAAAGCCGCATCGGCGCAAATGGAGCCGAGCGCCAGTGTCCATACCTGCAAGGAGACGGTTTGCCACCTGCTGGCGATGATGCGCGAAGCAAAGGGAAGGGGCGCCGAACTTGTGGTTCTTCCCGAACATACCTCCCGACCTTTCCCCGCAGGGTGATCGAGAACGAGGCCGAACTCGCCAGCTATTACGAGCGCGACACGCCGGGACCGGAAACCGCACCGCTTTTCGAGGAGTCCAGAGAACTCGGATCGGCTTGTACGTCAGCTATGCCGAACTGGTGACGGAAGCCGGCAGGAAGTGGCGCTTCAACAGCTCATCGACATCGTCGATTGCAATGGCGAGATCATTGGGAAATACCGCAAGATACATCTGCCCCGGTCATGCTGAGCCTCAGCCTGAGCGAGCCATCAACATCTGGAGAAACGTTATTTCGAGCCCCGCAATCTGGGCTTTGGTGTCTGACGGGCTTCGGCTGCGTGGTCGGCATGTGCATCTGCAACCATCGCCTCCGGCCCGCATCCTATCGCGTCATGGGCCTCTCAGGCATGGAACTGATCATGCTGGGGTACAATACTCAAGCAACCCATTGCCGGTAATGCACTATTAGACTGCACAATTTGGGCGTTGCCGTCGGTGGGACGAGAGCCGAAAGGTGAACAAGGAAGGTGCTTCGTTATGACTCTGGATGGTGTGCGCGCTCTGGTTTTCGACGTCTTCGGCACTGTTGTCGACTGGCGCAGCGGCGTAGCTCGCGACGCTGAGCCGTTCTTGAAGCAGCATGGTGTAGGATCAGTCAGTCCCACCGTTTTCGCTGACGCGTGGCGTCGCCGCTACTCCCCAGCGATGGAGGAGGTACGAAGTGGCCGGCGGCCCTTTGCACGGCTAGACGTGCTGCATCGGGAGAATCTGGAGGCTATTCTGCCAGAATTCGGGATCGACCCGGGTTCGGTGCCAGCTGCGGAGCTGGACGAACTGAGCCTAGCTTGGCACCGATTGGACCCCTGGCCGGACGCGGTGGCCGGCCTCACACGGCTGAAGGCCCGCTATATCATCGCGCCGCTTTCGAACGGCAACATCGTTCTGATGCTCAATATGGCGAAGCGCAGCAGCATTCCGTGGGACGCGATCCTCGGCGCCGAGGTCGTGCAAGCGTACAAGCCGACGCCGGAAGCCTATCTTCGCACAGCTGATGTCCTGGCGATGAGGTCAGATGAGATCTGTCTTGTGGCTGCCCATAATGGAGATCTGGCAGCGGCCCGGGCATGCGGACTGCGGACTGCTTTTGTCTGCCGTCCTACCGAGCACGGATCAGAGCAGACGACAGATCTGCACCCTGTCCAGGATTGGGATATGGTCATCGGGGACTTCCTTGAGATGGCTGAACGCCTTCAGCTGTAGGGGCATTTGTCATGGTCCTTCGGGAAACAGATTATCGACCCTGGGTGGGTCACACTGCAAAGCTAGGGATCAGCTGACCTGCCCCTGGACGGTTTTTACTACGCCCGCACTCGCGTTAGCAGGCTGTTGAAGAAGTGCTGGCGCGGTTGTTTGGAGCGTGATTCACTGCTCCCCGGACGATTGGGGATTTGTGGATGCGCGGCTCGGATGAACGGACAGGTTCGCTGTTTTCGTATGTCGACCTTGAGGCGCGCGTTCGCCGAGACCATCCGCTGCGGGTGATACGGGAGATCGTGAACGCGGCTCTTGTGGAGATGGACGGCGATTTTGCGGTGCTTTATCCGCCGGGGCTCGGCCGCCCATCGATCGCGCCGGAGTGGTTGCTGCGTGCGATGCTGTTGCAGGCCTTCTACGGCATCCGCTCGGAGCGTCAGTTGATGGAGCGGATGGAGTTTGATCTTCTGTTCCGCTGGTTCGTGGGGCTTGGTGTTGACGAGCCGGCCTGGGATCATTCGAGCTTCACCAAGAACCGGGATCGGCTGTTGGAAGGTGAGATCGCGGCCAAGTTTCTGCGCGCGGTGCTTGCTCAGCCAAGAGTGAAGCGGCTTTTGTCGTCGGATCACTTCTCGGTGGACGGGACGCTGATCGAGGCCTGGGCTTCGATCAAGAGCTTCCGCCGCAAGGATGGGGACGACAACGATCCGGATGGAGCGGGTCGCAACGCCGAGCGCGGCTTTCATAAGGAGAAGCGCTCCAACGATACACACCAGAGCACGAGCGACCCGCAGGCGCGGCTCTACAAAAAGGGCGACGGGCAGCCGGCGAAGCTCTGCTACATGGGGCATGCGCTAATGGAGAACCGTCATGGGCTGGCGGTCGATGGCGGCATTACCCAGGCCACAGGCACAGGCGAGCGTGATGCCGCGCTCGCCATGTTGGATCGTAGACCCTCGCGGCGGCGCATCACACTGGGCGCCGACAAGGCCTATGATGTACGCCAGTTCATCAAGGACCTGCGCGAGCGCAAGGTCACGCCGCATATCGCCGTCGACGGCCATCTGAGCAAAACCGGCAAGCCGCGCGTGACGGCCATCGATGACCGCACGAAGCGCCATCCGGGCTATGATGTCAGCCAGCGCTGCCGCAAGCGGATCGAGGAGGTGTTTGGTTGGATCAAGGCCTCGGCCGGCATGGCCAAGGTCAAGCTGCGAGGATGCGCCCGTGTGGGCGCGGCCTTCACCTTGAACCTGGCGGCCTACAATCTGGTCCGCTTGCCCAAGCTGCTGGCCGCGCCGGCATGAGCCTCATCGGCCGCTGGCGGATCGTCGCGATGCCCGACTATGTCGAGGACTATCGCGACATGATGGAGCCCGCCTACATTGAGTTCGCGGTCGATGGCTCCGGCGAATTCGCCTTCGCCTGCGTCACCGGGCAGATCTTCGGCGCGGGTGACGGCAGCAATCTCGCCTTCTCCTGGCAAGGCAATGACGAAACGGACGAAGCCCAGGGCACTGGCTGGGCTGAAATCCAACCAGACGGCTCCATCAACGGGCAAATCTGCTTCCATGGTGGCGACGAAGCAGACTTCGTCGCTCGCAAGCAGACTTCTTCAACAGATGGGGTGATTGGGGTCTCGGTCGAGCCTAACTGAGGGCGGCTGCTCCTGTCGGGATGTGAGAACGTGGTCGATGTGAATCGCCACAAAC
>NZ_LMCP01000039.1:0-11068 GCF_001425625.1 Mesorhizobium sp. Root102
CCTGCGCCAAAATCTCCATGCCTTGCGACATCGATGGCGTGAGCCACCTCGAAAGCGCAAATTTCAGTCCATGCCGAAGCTATCTTAGCGCATATGCCCAATGGCCTGGGATGGCGCGATCCTCAGCCTCGGCGGGGCGCTCGCGGATGGAGATCATATCGAGTATTTGTCCTTGCCCCGTCCGGCTCTGTGGGCCTTTGGCGAGCCGCATCTGTCGTTTGGTACGCAGGTGCGCTGTTAGTGCCTTCTTGAGCACCCCCCCGCGACTGGATGAATAGACTGCGATAGATCACTTCATGAGATATCCGCATGCTTGGATCGCCTGGGTACTCTCGCCTCAGCCAGCCCGCTATCTGCTCCGGGGACCATTGCAGCGCCAGCTTTTGCGCCACCCGCCATCGTAGCCGCCCAGAGCATGCCAGGCGACACTGCTTCGGGCGCAGCGCTCGCTCCCAAGCATGCTTGTCGGCCCGGGTTGCACGATACGCTTGTGCACCGCCATTGCGCGAGATCTCGCGACATATTGTCGATGGGGATCGCCCGAGACTTCGTGCAATAGCGCGGATCGCAAGACCCGCCGCGATCCCGCGAGAGATCTCTTCGCGCTCCGCCAGCCCGAGCGTCAAGGCCGCTCTACGCCTAGCTGACGGAGCAATGCCGCCGTGTAAGGATACGATCCGCTGAACGCCGGTCTTGTTCCGGCGGTCAAGTGCCCGCGAGATCGACGAAATGCTCTGACCTCGCTTCCATCGCTCCCAAAGCTCGGCCTTCTGCGCTGACGTAAACCAGATCCGTGACGTCACCATGCAACACCTCCTCATCCTCTCAGATTAAAGCGTGTTGCGATGACCGGTTGAACCCACCCCGGGATTATCGCCATTCGGCGTAAGCGGCGCTAGAGCGTCAGGGGATTGCCCCTCAATTTGGCACTAGACCAGCCGATCGTCTGCGTGACCTTGTCGGAACAGCGGCACTCGCCGGTCGCGCCAGTATATCGTGCCGGCGGCGCCAGCGCGGAATACGAGCGGGTGCTCCCCAGATGATCGATGCGCGGCCGGAGATGACGCCATGGGTCGGGCGATCCTCCGACGGTGAAATGCCGCCGTTCCCGAACGGATGAGGTCCGGGACTTGGCGGCCCTGCCATCACCGCGTCAGGACGCTATGCCGATGCTGTTTTCATCGAGATCGATACGCAGATGCGTTGCCGATGGCCGCGCATCCGAGAGGGCAAGGATTTTCTCGGCGGCAAGGAATTCGATGCCGTCATCGCCGCCGAAATAGCGGCGCTTGTATTCCCACCAGTCGCAATTGCTACCGGGATTGCATTCATCAGCATAGCAGACCATCGGCTTGCCTCCGTCCGGAAGCTTGCCGTTTGACAACAAATAAACCCCCTGGTCGCCAACCAGCCAAAGGCCGGCCCTTTCATCCTTGCCCGGCGCCAGGCCGTAATGGGGATTGCGGAAGCCACCGTTGGCGGCGGCATCCAGCTCGCCGCGCGCGATGACAGCGCGCACCGCTGAAAGCGGGAACGTGAACATGATTTTCTCCTGAACTTGAGTGGACTTCGGCGTGATCGGTCAAAGCGAGCACAAAGCCCGTTGGTGAATTCTGCAGGATCGGCAGTTATCGGTTGCAGCCGACGACGTTCGACGGACCGCGATGGCCTTGTGCCGGCCGCGATCCATCACGCGCCGGTGGATGGCTTTTTCGTGCGCACCTTCTCCTCGATTTCTTCATCGGTCAGATCTTCCAGCAACTTCAGGATGGTGCCATGGCCGCCTCTATTGACGAGGATGGTGCGCTTGCCGCGATGCGCGGCTGGCCAGGCGCTTGGGTCGGCGGAACCGGCGATGCCACGAAAATCGGGATGGGTGCCGGCCCAGACCGCCTCGAGCTTCTCTTCGCGCGTCATGCTGTGGGCCAACTGGCTCTCGTATGCGATGATGGCTTCCCGCATCGCGGCTGGGCTGTGGGGGTCGGAGAGGTCGCAAAACCCGGTGAACCATCGCCGCCGACCGCCAATGGTGATTTCGAAGAAGACGCTGGTGACATAGCCGGCCTTGAACTCCGACATTCCGAACATGCCGGTTCTAACGAAGAGCGGCGGCAGGACATCGAGCATGAAGTGATATTCACTCGCCTCTATCTCGAACCACTGGGAGGCGTGGGCCTTGCCCGAGATACGATCCTCGGGCGGTGCTTCCTGGTCGCGATTGAACAGCGCAAACATCTCTTCGCGCGTAGCGACATTTTCAAAAATCTTTCTGAAGGAGGTAGGCATGGGAAGCTCCTTTCGGGCATGGCGAAGGGACCGTTGGAGCGGTGTTCGCAGTCTTTGTGGTGAGGGGGGTATGGAGACGTCTCGGCAGCGGCGAGACGTCCAGGAACGAAAGAGGATTAAGCTGCTCGCGGCACGGCAGATGTTGGAGAATTTCCAACGCCGCTAATTGCGTGAACGAGCGCTGCGAGCGCGGAAATGTCGTCGAGCAGGGTGAGATCGGCCAGGTGATTGGGGCCGCCGGCGTAGTCCTGCCGACCCTTGCAGGTCCGGATCAGAATTCCGTGCCCGGAGGCAAGACCGAACTGGCCAACCTGGATATAAACGCGGCGGTGATGCAGGGTTATTTCACCTGCAACGGCTATGCCTGCCTTGTTGGAACGCAGATCGTACGATCCGGCTGGCAGGTGCAGCTCGGCGGCAAGCTTCTTCAGACGCGAGCGCGCGGTTGAATGAAAGCGCCTCTTCTGCTCTTCGTCGTAGGAGCAGGACTTGGTCCACTGAAACATGATGAGCTCCATGAAACAAAAGCGCCCGGGATCGCGGTGCGATGCCGGGCTGTTGAGCGATTGATGGTGAAGGCGACGCCGGTCAGGCCGCTGTCCGGCCTTCGACGACGTCGGCGCCGACCTCGTCGGCTGTGACCTCCTTCAGAACCGTGTGCGAATAGGGATGCATTGCCAGCCACAGCGCGGCGGCCTCACGGTTGTCGGCCAGGTGAAGCAACTCGATGTTGCCGTCGTAGACCCGCAGCACCCGCACCATTCCGATCGCGGGACGCTCGATGATCTTGAAGATCAGATCGCTATCGATCGAATGCGTGCGCATCACCGTGACCAGGATGACGGAGCCACTCGAGAAATCACCCTCATGGAGGGTAATGGCGGCGGGCGATGGCCATGTTGCATGCTCACGCGGCGGCGTCTTCTTGACCAGCCGGCCAATGCCGTTACGGCGTTCCCAAGCAGCGAGCTTCTTCGTGAAGCGAACTGGTGGCCTCGGGACATGATCACCATAGTTGATGACGCTCCCGAGTGGGGCATTCTCGTAAATGTTGGTTGCGGACATGCGTGTTCTCCTTGTCCAGAAACGGAAAAGGCCCGGCGCGATGGTCGGGCCTTGGGTCGTGTCATGAAGGTCGTTACTCGGCGGCCTGGAGGTGATCGCCGCCGCTGTCCACGGTATCGTCGACGTCGGTCTCGACCTGATCGGCAAGGAAGGCTGGCAGTTCCTCAGCAGCGTCGGTGGAACCGTCCTCCACCGGCTCATCGCCAACATCGTCGACCGCATCGACCGTCTGGGAGAAGGGTGCCAGGCGAAGCGGCTCGGGCAGCCAGCTGCTTCCTTCGAGCAGGCGGGCTGCCTCGCGCGCCATGTCCGGCTTCTTCAGATGGTCGATCAACTGGGCGGATTGCTCACCTTTCGCCTCGCGCACGGCTTCAAGGATCCGCGTCTTGGTGACACGGCCGAGATAGTTGTCGACCGTCGGCACCCAGCCGGCTTCCACCATGTCGAAGCCGATTGTGTGCGCCAGTTGATCGGCATGGGCCAAGGCCCGTGGCCTCCTGTTCCAGGGTTCGAGCACCGCATTCAGCGAAAGCGAGGCGCAATGCGCGAACAGCGCCTGCCGGCTGACCTCGTCGAGATCGAGCAGGAAGGCCCATAGCGCGTCCGGCTCCTTGGGCAGGTCGTGGCCCCATTCCTCGTGCCGCTGCTCGATCCCCTTCGCCCATGGGGTCTCGGCGAGACCCTGCGTCTGACCGAACGTCGCGCTCTGGACCGTCAGGTCCAGGCAGGAATTCGAACTGGAGACGTAAAAAGTCTTCAGCACGAAGGCATGCAGGACGGCGATGAACGCCATGGTCGGATCGCCGGCCAACGCATTGCGCAGCGCCAGTGTGCGGGCGGCCGTGAGGTCGAGAACCAGGCGATCCGGAAGTGGTCGAACGCCATCGTCTTCTTCCTCGCCTTCGGGCGAAACCGGCTTCCCGTTCACCGAGACGCCGTTGCCCGCCGTCGCAGCATGGCCGTCGTCGCCACGGTCCTCAGCATCGGCTTCGTCGCCGCTTTCGTTCGCGCCGACGGGTTCGTCTTCAGGCCGGACGAACCCCGATTCCACCTTGAGCTGGCCATCCGCGCCAACCGAGACAAAGGCCCCGCCGCGGCCGAAGGCCTCGGGATCATAGACATAGGGGCGATCGTTCAGGGCATCGAGGGCGGTACCCAGCTCATCCAGGCGGGTCTCGGTCTCCTCCGAATACTCCTCGGCTTCGGCGTATTCGGCGTCGAGCCTATCGTATTCGGCTTTGATGGCATCATGTCGCGCGAGTTCATCGCCGCTCATTTCCCGCGGCTCGCCATAGAAGCGGCGCAGGCCGGAAGTGTGGCCATAGGGGAAATCGAGGGCGGCCTCGACCCACTTCCAGCCCTCCCTGGTCTTCAGCGTCTCGGCGTCGACCTTGAGCTTCTCGAAGACAAGCTGCTCGAGGACGGCGGGATCCTGCAGCCAGCCGCCCTGGTCCTGCTCGAAAAGGTCACGCATGACGACGCCGCCGGCGGCCTCATAGGCTTCGATCCCGACATAAACGGCCCGGCGATCGGTCGCCCGCACAGCGGTTTCAGTGAGGAGCCGACGGATATAGTAGGCCTCCTTCACCTGCGATCGGGAAACGGTCTCCCAGACCTGCTCCTGGCGAGCCTGGTCATCCGTGATCGAGAACGCCTGAAGCTGGTCGTAGCGCATTTCGCTCTGCTCGTAGAGAGCAAGCAGCTTCGGCGAGATCGAGGCGAGCTTGAGGCGCTGCCTGACATAAGCCGGTGTTACGTGGAAGCGCGAGGCAATCTGCTCGATCTCGAGTCCCTGATCGCTCAGGGTTTTGAAGGCCCGGAATTCATCGAGCGGATGGAGCCTTTCGCGATGGAAGTTCTCGGCCAGCGAGTCTTCCTCGGCCGACGTCGTATCCGAACGGTTGACGACGCAGGGGACCGTTTCCGTCCTTGCGAACTTCTTCTGCTTCACCAGAAGTTCGATGGCGAGGAAGCGGCGGCCACCGGCTGGCACTTCGAACATGCCGGTTTCCTCGCGCTTTTCATCGAGCATCGGCCGCACGTTAAGGCTTTCGAGCAGCCTGCGATGAGCGATGTCAGCGGCAAGCTCCTCGATCGTGACGCCGTTCTTGATGCGTCGGACGTTCTTTTGCGACAGAACCAGCTTGTCGAACGGGATGTTCTGCGAGGGGTTCATGGTGATTTTCTGGGTGGCCTTGGCCATGGTCAGTCTCTCCGTGAC
Organism: Mesorhizobium sp. Root102; assembly: GCF_001425625.1. Classification (GTDB taxonomy): domain Bacteria; phylum Pseudomonadota; class Alphaproteobacteria; order Rhizobiales; family Rhizobiaceae; genus Mesorhizobium. Next base: position 5,573 of record NZ_LMCP01000039.1, read on the forward strand.
GGGTCGGCCGGAGCCTCTCTCCGAACCTCCAAACCCGTCGCCGCTTTCCCCTGCCCCCCTCTCCTTTTGAAGCCGCCGCCAGCGCTCCTGAATTCGACGAAACGGTGAGCGGGAGACGGGGCGATCCGCGAGAGGTGAGTTGATCTCAGGCCCATCGAGCGGCCCGCGCATGTCGATGTGGCCGAGCTGCGCACCCCATCGAGCTGGCGGCCATGGTCATAAGAATGTGGATCTGCGTCTTCCGATCAAGCGTGACCGTCCGGCTAGTGCTCCGCATCAGGTCAGGACACGCGTGCAGCCCTTCAAAAACCGACATGGTGGAATAGAGCTCAATGAGAGGTCGGGTGCTCATCCGCCTGCCGGAGACGCCCGCCTCAGTCCAGGTCACGCCGCAGCGGCACTGACCTGATTGCCGGGCTGTCGGGCATGCATCCAGTCCACAGCAGCCTGAGCCTTGCTCGATGCCGCGAAAATGGCCGAGGTATCATTGCGAAGAATTTTGATCCAACTGGAAATATAGGCGGCGTGATCCGGCCGAGGTCGTGACGAAATCGATAGGTCGGCAAGGATCATCGCTGCGCCAGAATCGGCGATTATTTCTTCCATGGCATAAGCTTCGGAGCCAAATCTTCCGGACAGGTCGCGATCGAGCCTGTGCTTCGCCCCTGACGCGTGAAGACCTTCATGGAAAAGCACGCTGTAATGAGATGCAACGTCACGGAACGAGCTGAAAACGGGAACATGCACCCGATCAGCCGAAGGCAAATAATAGGCTTCGTTGCCGCCGTAGACAGTGTTGATGCCAAGGTTTGCATAAAAAGCATCGGCATGCGCGATGCGTTCTTCCTCTGAGCGAGCCACTGTAGGTTCGCGCTCATAACCATCGACCTGCGCGCAGTTGAACACCGAATAGCCGCGGGCAAATAAACGTCGACGCTCACCAGCATCGCCAGTTTCGTCGCTTTCTTCATCAGCATTGTCGCCGATCTGCCCCCAGAAGACGACGGTCGTGGCCTTCTCGCCCTTGCGCACCTGGGCGCCAAGTGCCTGCCACTGACGATATGTCCCCCACAGGCCGTCAGGAAATCCATAACTCTGTGCCGCGGCCCATAGGGCGAGCGTGTTCACGCCGCGATACGCTTTACCGGACGCAACGTTTATCGGGCGGGCGGTAGCCGTCCCTTCATGATGCCAGGGCATTACAAACTCACCGGCGCCGGCCTCGATCGCCGCGATGATCTGGTTGGTTATACGTGCATAAATGTCGGCTCGGTCGCTGGACATGCGCAAAGCTCCGTGACGAGCGGCCAGAAACTCTCTCCGGCCTCCCAACTCGTCACGGCTCCCCGGCCCGGCTCTCCCTCACTCCGCGCCAGCGTCGCCGCCGGCCGTCTGACCGTTGCCGCGGGTCATGACGGCGCGCGATATCGCCATGCTCACAGCCGCCAATCAGCCGCTTCATCGCTTCTGGCGCGCAAGAAAAAGGCCGGGCTTGCAGCACCCGGCCAGGCAAGAGGTCAAAAACCTCCAGAGGGGAACGCATCGAACGCAATGGGAGGAGAACGCCCGACGCGCCGCGCATATAGTTCAGCAAAGATGACGCTTCAATGACACCCAGTAGACCACGGGCCCGATCATGTTGGTGCACTGAAGCTTGCGAGCCCGGGGCGCTTGCCGAAAACCTCGTTTTTTGCCGGCGGGCGCGCTCCGGATAGCATCCGTTCAGGATGTCACGGGTGTGCTATACGGCTTTGATGGCTATTGTTTCGATGTTGCGCCGGCGCTGGCTGCCGGAAAAGAGCTTTCCATCCTATGCGTATCTGCCGGGCAGGCAACCGCATCCCGTGCGCGATCCCGCGGGACATAGCTACCACAGCGAACCCATGCGGTTGGCGGCAGAGGCGTCGCTGGATTCAGACATATTCCTCTGGGGTCTCGACCTCTTCAACCACGGCTATTACTGGGAAGCCCATGAGGCGTGGGAAAGTCTGTGGAAAGTACCAGACCGAGGCACTCCGCTGCGGACGCTCTTCAAGGGATTGATCCTGTTATCGGCAGCCGGCGTGAAGATCCGCGAGGGCAAGCAGGCGGCTGCGGTGCGTCATGCCGGACGCGCCGCGGCGCTCCTTCGTCGTCTGATGAACACGGTGGATCATACTTTCGAGCGTGCGCTCGGCATGTCACCTGCGGCACTCGCTGACCGCGCCGAAGCCGCGGCAAGGATCCCGGCAGCCTTGCAGGCGACAGCGCTTGGTCAGGCCCAACCCGTGTTTGACTTCATTCTCGGACCAAGCCCCGGAAGGCCGATCAAAAGGCAAACAGTCAGCTTTAGAAGACGCCAGGAATAGACCGGACCCGTAGGGCCGACGTCACTGACGAACGACGAATGGCGGGTTTCCATTCACCCGGCGATTTTCATGGAGCGCGGAATTTCGTCACGTTGTTTTCGGAGAACCTGTTGCAATTTGTGCGACTGGCTTCGCCTGTCGCAAGTCTTCAATCGTCGCCACTGCGAGGCGTGCTCCTGCGCAATCAGACAAACCAGTAAGATCGCCGATGGAAATAGAGGTCCAGGTTCCGGCCCTAGCGGCTGACCCATTTCCCGGGCAAGCATTAGCAATCGCTTGTGGCGATACTTGTGGTGCCGAGCCATTTATTGCTTTCAGGGACAACCGCCGTTATGTAGCAACACTTCGCCGACTGTCTTGCAAGCCACCCGGAGAATTTCATGACAGAAGAAGCCGACAACGACATCACCGCCCTCATCGAGCTTACCGCCGATGTCGTCGCAGCCTATGTCTCGAACAATCCGGTCCCGGTGGCTGATCTCCCTGCCCTGATCGGCCAGGTGCACGCGGCACTCAAAGCCACGGCCGGCGCCAGCGTTTCCGCAGAAGAATCGGAGGCTCTCAAACCTGCTGTGTCGATCAGGAAATCGGTAGCACCGGACTACATCATCTGCCTTGAGGACGGGAAAAAATTCAAATCGCTAAAGCGCCATCTGTCGACCCACTATGGGCTGACGCCGGACGAATATCGCGCCAAATGGCGTCTGCCGGCGGATTACCCTATGGTTGCGCCGAATTACGCCGCTGCGCGCTCGGCGTTGGCCAAGACGATGGGGCTCGGCCGCAAACCAAAAGAGCCGGAAACGCCGGCGCCGGCGAAGCGGACCCGCAAGAAGGTCGCAGCCTGACTTATCTCTCGAGGGTCGTTCTGGAGCGCGCAGTTGCTATCGGCATGATCCGCGCAGAATTCGAAAAGGCGGGGGACCAAACCCCGCCTTACCTCGCGTTCATTCGCTCTTGCCGGGACGCAGGAGAAAATTCAGCCAGCTTTGCTGAGGCTGCCAGCTGATGACTTGCCAGTGCGGCGGTCCTGTTCGATCTCATAGTTGATCTTCTGGCCGTCATTCAGCGTCGAGAGGCCCGCCCGTTCGACAGCGGAAATGTGGACGAAAACATCCTGGCCGCCATTGTCGGGCTGGATAAATCCAAATCCCTTGGTGCTGTTGAACCACTTCACGGTTCCGGTCGCCATATCTGTGAATTCCTCTGTGACAACAGCGACCTGGACTGGCCATTAAGCCAGTCCGGTTCATTTCGAGACTGTGGAGTTAGACGCAGCAGAAGCGAAAATTGCAAGGTCCCGTTCGATCGGTGTGGCTCGCGCATGATGAGTATGCTCTCTACCGCGGCGCCCAAACTGTCGGCGCAGACAGTCTGCCAGGTGCATTTTCCGCCTGCCCCTATGCGGCTCGGCTACGGCGTCACGATCCGCAACTTGGATGCTTCATAGTCGAACGAAACGCGGTTCCGCCCGCGTTGTTTCGCTTCGAAAAGGCAGCGCCCGGCAGTGCGCAGGACATCCTGAGTGTCTGCATCGCGAGCGATTTCTGCGCCTCCGATACTGACAGTCACCTTCACGCCGTCTTGTTGCCCTTTGACCCGAGGAAGGCCTTCAATGAGCCGACGGATATTCTCCGCAATCGTACCTGCCTGCTCTTTGCGCACGCCGTGTAACAGGACGCCGAACTCTTCCCCGCCAAGCCGTCCAACCGAGTCTCCCGGGCGAGTCGTATAGACGAGCGCCTTGGCAATCCGAACCAGAACCTCGTCCCCCTTGGAGTGTCCGTGCCTATCGTTGATGGAAGAGAAATGATCCGGATCGATCAGAAGAAGCGTGTCACATTCTCCTTCGTCGCGGCTTCTGTCCATCCTGGCCATGAACCCACCGCGACTAAGGAGTCCCGTCATTGGATCATGGCTGGTTACGAAGCTGACCCGGTCATGCGCCTCTGTCAGGGCTGCATGGGACTTCTCCAACTTGTCACAACTATCCTGGATCGTTTCCGACTGGGTGAAGATGTAGGCACTGACCGGCATTCCGATCAGAATGGGAATGAAGGTACATTCCACCCAACTCAGCCAGTCGATCGGCATCTGCAGGGCAAGTCTTGCCGTAAACGACAGGCCAAAGGTCGCGACGACCGCAATGATCGTCACGACCAGTGATTTACCTACAATACGCTTGGTGCGCGGCGTCATATCGTTTCCTTAGACATGCGCGCTGAACAGGCCGTCACCACGTCGATTAAAATTATCTCGAAGAGCAAGGTAGCGGACAAGCCATCGAGCAAACATGGCCGACAGTGGGGTGAATTTTAGCGACGGTTAAAATTCGAGTTTTTCGAATCGGCCGCCGTTAGTTTTCAGATGCTACCCCGCGCTGCATGGACGGTGACGACTGAATATGCGTGGGCTAGGTTGGATTAAAAGCATACGGCTGGCTGAAGCTCAGCAGATGCGAGATCGCATTGCTTTGCTTGAGTGCGAACTGATCAATGCGGCCGCGTCCAAAGGCAAATCCAATTTGCTTAATGTTGGACACGAGCTTCGTTCGCAGAAGGCTCGGTTGGAACGCCTCGAACACTGCATAGCCTGGATGCCGAAACGGCTCTGATGTCGCGCCGCAATCCAGACGAAACGCTTTGCAAGTGACCCGCAGATTTGGTTATGCCCTGGGGCCCCGCTGTTGGATGCTGTCTCTCCAGCGGGCGGTCACCACGATTGAGTACGCCAAGTCCAGGCCATTACGGCACGCACGACCGCGTGTCCGATGCAGTCTGATCCCCTATCGCCATCGTTCTCATGCCTTGTATTGCTTCAGTGTCGGGGACACCACGGCCCGATAATGTACGGCGGACAAACGCAAAGGATCTCGGTGCTTCCGCGCGCCGATTCCACATCTTATGCGCTTTCCACGTCCCCTCTTCCGTCTTGACTAGCACCAGCCTGTGGCCTATCTCACCGCCACGTTAGCACTCGCCACTGTCGAGTGCTAACGCCGCTCCGGCAACGGACAACCGTTCAACCTCCGCACCAGGGATATCCAAAAAATGGCAAAGTCGAAGTTCCGCCCGCTTCATGACCGCGTGGTCGTTCGCCGGGTCGAATCCGAATCCAAGACCGCCGGCGGGATCATCATCCCGGATAC
>NZ_LMCP01000039.1:11111-23597 GCF_001425625.1 Mesorhizobium sp. Root102
CACCGAAGTCAAGCTCAATGGCGAAGACCTTCTGATCATGAAGGAATCCGACATCATGGGCATCATCGGCTGATTATCGGCCTCACCGTCAACTGAATTTTCGGGCTTGATCCCAAGTCCCTGCCAGGAGCTAAAACATGGCTGCCAAAGAAGTAAAATTCTCCCGCGACGCCCGTGAGCGCATGCTGCGCGGCGTCAACATCCTCGCCGACGCGGTGAAGGTCACGCTCGGCCCCAAGGGCCGCAACGTCGTCATCGACAAGTCGTTCGGTGCTCCGCGCATCACCAAGGACGGCGTCACCGTCGCCAAGGAAATCGAGCTTGAGGACAAGTTCGAGAACATGGGCGCGCAGATGGTCCGCGAAGTTGCTTCGAAGACCAACGACAATCGAGCTTGAGGACAAGTTCGAGAACATGGGCGCGCAGATGGTCCGCGAAGTTGCTTCGAAGACCAACGACATCGCCGGCGACGGCACCACGACCGCGACCGTTCTGGCGCAGTCGATCGTCCAGGAAGGCCACAAGGCGGTTGCCGCCGGCATGAACCCGATGGACCTGAAGCGCGGCATCGACCTCGCCGTCACCGAAGTCGTCGCGGCGCTCGGCAAGGCCGCCAAGAAGATCAAGACCTCCGAGGAAGTCGCCCAGGTCGGCACGATCTCGGCCAATGGCGACGAGTCGGTCGGCGCCATGATCGCGGAAGCGATGCAGAAGGTCGGCAACGAAGGCGTCATCACCGTCGAGGAAGCCAAGACCGCCGAGACCGAACTCGAAGTCGTCGAAGGCATGCAGTTCGACCGCGGCTACCTGTCGCCCTACTTCGTCACCAACGCCGACAAGATGGTTGCCGATCTCGAGGACGCCTACATCCTGCTCCACGAGAAGAAGCTCTCCAACCTGCAGGCCATGCTGCCGGTCCTCGAGGCCGTCGTGCAGACCTCCAAGCCGCTGCTCATCATCTCGGAAGACGTCGAAGGCGAGGCCCTGGCCACGCTGGTCGTCAACAAGCTGCGTGGCGGCCTGAAGATCGCCGCCGTCAAGGCGCCGGGCTTCGGTGATCGCCGTAAGGCCATGCTGGAAGACATCGCCATCCTCACCGGTGGCCAGGTCATCTCGGAAGACCTCGGCATCAAGCTCGAGAACGTCGGCCTCAACATGCTCGGNAAGGCCATGCTGGAAGACATCGCCATCCTCACCGGTGGCCAGGTCATCTCGGAAGACCTCGGCATCAAGCTCGAGAACGTCGGCCTCAACATGCTCGGCCGCGCCAAGAAGGTGTCGATCTCCAAGGAGAACACCACCATCGTCGATGGCGCCGGCAAGAAGGCCGAGATCCAGGGCCGCGTTGCCCAGATCAAGCAGCAGATCGAAGAGACCACTTCGGACTACGACAAGGAGAAGCTGCAGGAACGCCTGGCCAAGCTTGCGGGCGGCGTTGCGGTGATCCGCGTCGGCGGTGCGACCGAGATCGAAGTCAAGGAAAAGAAGGACCGCGTCGATGACGCGCTGAACGCGACCCGCGCGGCCGTCGAAGAAGGCATCGTCCCCGGCGGCGGCGTCGCGCTTTTGCGCGCCTCGCTGGCCATCAAGGCCGTCGGCGCCAATTCCGACCAGGTCGCTGGCATCGCCATCGTGCGTCGCGCCCTGCAGGCTCCGGCCCGCCAGATCGCGGCCAACGCCGGTGCGGAAGCCTCGATCGTCGCCGGCAAGATCCTCGACAACAAGGACGCGACCTTCGGCTACAACGCCCAGACCGGCGAATATGGCGACATGATCGCCATGGGTATCGTCGATCCGGTGAAGGTCGTTCGCACGGCTCTCCAGGACGCGGCCTCGGTCGCCGGCCTGCTGGTCACCACCGAAGCCATGATCGCCGAGGCTCCGAAGAAGGAGTCGGCTGGCGGCGGCATGCCGGGTGGTATGCCCGGCGGCGGCATGGGCGGTATGGGTGGCATGGGCTTCTAAGGTCCACGCATCTCAAATCTCGAAAGGGCGGCAGCAATGCCGCCCTTTTCCTTGGGGCGAAGCTTGGTCCGAAAAACGACAGCGCGAACCAACGAGCAGGGCTTTACCTTCGCGGAGATCGAGACCGGCATCTCTGCCATCCACGGCGAACTCGCCCAGGCGACCTGAAACAGGACTGACGCGTGCCCGGCGTGCAAACGCCAATCTTAGCCACGCCAACTGGCGGATATCGGCCAGCCGAGCCCGCCACCGACACTCGACGATATAGTGCCAGGCGTCGAGCTCGAACGCGGCGTCGATCTGCTCGCCCCCGCCATTTCGACAGAAGGCACGCAGGACGCGCGGGCGAGCGTCGCCCTTCTGTTCTCGGCGGCGTTGTTGAACCTCGGCGCCTGAGAGCTTCTGATCGTTCGCGCTCGCGCAGCCCGCTCGCGCAAATTTCATGTGGGCTTCATAAATCCGTTGCGACGGTTTCGTACCTTCAGGAGACGGCTTGCTTTGAGGCCGCCCCTGGAAAAGGATGGAAAAATGTCCAAGCTCCCCGGCAAGACCGAAACGATCGAAAACGTCGAATCCCCTGCCTTCGACCCGTCCGCGGCTACCGAGCAAGTTCGCGCTGTTGTTGACCAGGGCCTTGAGCAGTCGAAGCAGGCATTTTCCAAATTGAGTTCGGACGCCGAAACGACACAAAGGGCTTTTGAGTCGACCTTTGAAACGGCCACGACCACCGGCAACGAGGTGTCCCTGAAGATGATTGCCGCTCTGCGAGCCAATACCGAAGCCGGCTTCACGCACCTTGAAGCACTGGTTGCCGTGAAGTCGCCGTCCGAGTTCATCGAACTGCAGACCGCATTCCTGCGCAAACAGATCGAAAAGTCCACCGAGCAGGCCAAGGGTTTCCAGGTCGTCATGATGAGGGCTAGCGAGGACATGTCCAAGCCGATCAAGGATGCCTTTGAGAAGGCTTTGAAGGAATGCAGGGCCGCCTGATTGCTTGAGGCAACCGAGACCGAAGGTCAGCACCTCGTCTATTGGGGGCCTGATGCCTATCCGATTGCATTGGCTGGTCGCCAGCAAGAACGCCGCCGTCGCTCGGGGCAGTGGTCACCCCTTCTCCCGAAAAGAAATCAATTGTAGACCCGACATCCGGCCGCTGGAGACGGAGAGCGGTTACTCTGGGCCGCTGCCGCCGGCGCTATTGCCGCGGTCAAGCGTGGGTTTGTCGCCATCCGCAAGCCAAGCGCACAGGAGCACGCCGCGCTCGGCGTAGCGGCCTGATCGGCAGCGATCATCGTCACCGCAACTTCTCGAGCGATATGACGGCAAGATCAGTTTTCCCCACGAGGTCCCTCAACGGCGCGCAATCCGGATAGTGCTGCATCAGTATGGACTGTGCGAGGCGGAGGTTCTCGATGTGTTGTTCGCCAGCTTTTGACGTTCCGCCGGTGGAATTCTCTCCGTAGTAGAGGTCGAAAAACACCGCATCGGGCATGGCCGCCCGATCGTGTTCGCATTGAACCCAATCATCAACGATCCACCACCGCTCATCGCCGAGCCGCAAGCGCAACTTGACGCAGCTGGTACCTCGATGGCACCGGGAATGGCGACCAGCGCGAGCACCAGGCAGAGCGGTCCTTCGGCTTCCACGCCGCCCTCGCGGTGATGCCAATGCCAGAGATACGAATAAGGAAAGACGAGATAGGGCAGTGAAGCTGACGCTTCAACGATATGAGATACACCACCGCCTCAGACTGTTAGAACAGACAACCGCCGCATTCCGGCGCGCGAATGATTGGAAAACAGAATGTGGAATTCCCTTTGAGGGTCACCACCCATCGTCGGTTTCGGCCGCTATCGAAGACAGCAAACACATCGAGGGGCGATCTGAGGTCTGGTTATGACGATTTTGAGACGCCTTCGCCCATGCCCAAGCAAAGTCAAAACTCGGGCAAGAGATGTTGACAGGACGCGTCCTTATCGCTCAATTTGATCGGAAACTGACTGGACAGACGATCTCTTGCGAGCGCATAGGTTCCTGAAGCGAGACAAGAAGGGGAGAACCGACAATCCTCTTCGCACCAACATCGCGCGTCTTCTTCGTGAGGAGCGTCGTAGTCGCGGAATCCGCCATCAAGATATGGCCAAGCTGTTGCATGCAGCGCCCGGCGAAGGACTGGCTTATCGCACTTATATTCGGACCGTCGAACGCAGAAACAACATCACCCTTACAACTCTTGAACACATGGCCCAGGCGCTCGGCCTATCGATCGCCGATTTTCTTGCCGGGCAGGCGGACATCGAAACTTGGGCGCATCGTCTTGATGCGAACTCCATCCTCGCCCGATTGGGCCAGATCATCAACAACCAACGCAAGCAACGTGATCTTTTCTGCTATCAGATGGCAGAACTCCTTGGCGTGTCGGAAGCCACGTTCACAAAGCTGCAGCGCGGAACAGGTAACGTCAGCGTCGATACAATCGCTGCTGTGGCGAACGTGCTAGGCAGGAATCCTGCGACCTTCCTCTTTTGCAACGATGACTGTAAACCGGCTCGAATGTACTCAGGGTGATACTGAACCCCGGCTGGGGACACGTTTCGTCACAGATCTTTTTCTGACGAGACTTAAAACGCTGCGTTAGTCGTCAAATTCCAGTTCGCCCGCTATACCTTGCTGATATTGCCGGTACGGTGGCCCTGTTCGATTTCGTAGTTGATCTTCTGACCGTCGACGAGCGTCGACATGCCGGCGCGTTCCACGGCTGAGATGTGCACGAACACGTCCCTGTCCGCCGGTATCAGGTTGAATGAACCCAAAGCCCTTGGTAGCTTCGACCCACTTGGAACAGGACTTGCGGAAAACTGCCCTGCCCTTGTGCCTTGTCGGTCCGACTGCGCAAGGACTCTTTCCGGTCGGCGAAACCAACGATCGACAAGGCCGCATTGGCTTTGAGCTAGACGCAAAGCGACAAGCTACGGGATTGGCGATCCTCATCCCGTCATCCTCGCCGTCGCGCCGTTCGCCTTGAGCGCCGCCATCAGCATCGGCCCGACTGAGAACTGCCCTGCCGTCGCCTTTTCGGTCAGTACCCGCAGATAGCCGCCGGCCGAGTTGATGTGCTGCGCCCTTTGCAGGATGCAGGCAATCACGATCGCCGCGACCTCCTGGCCCATCACATGGCAAGCCTCCTCATACGCTGACGGCGAAACGCCCAGATATCCCCGCACCTGGGCGGCGGTTATCATGAGATCGCGCCAATTGCCGATGCCGTCGACGGCATAATCGGCAATTTCGGGGCAGGCCTTCAGCACCATCCCCAGCGGGTATATTTTCGGCGCCTCTGCCGTCCTCGTCCTGGGCTCAGCCGTCGCCCCGCTTTTCTCTAAAGCAGGTTCAAATTCAAAAATAGAGTCGGTATTTGAATCAGATTGCTGCCGCTCGTTTTGAGAGTCATTGCCGCTCGGATTCGTGGATTTCATATGGATTTCCAGCAGCTTATCCACATCATCCCGCAAGGCGGCCAGATCGGCAACGATGGGCTCGAGCTCGGCAATGCAAGCTCGGCGCGGAATTGCCTCCACGACGCCACGGAAACGCTTCCACAGGCCTCCCCAGTCGCCCGGGACATCTTCGTCAAGGGCCGCCTCTATCAGCTTGTGGATGTCACGGCGGTGCAAGGTGATCCGCTCGCGCATAAGCCTGAGCGCCCGGCTGTCGGCACGAACACGCTCGGCCGCCGCCTCGAATTCGTAAGCACGGGCCAGCAACGGCGCTAGGGAGAAGCCGAATGCTTCCTCGATCTCCCCTCCCCGGCTCTTGCGGGCGTAGCGCTTCCCGTTCGGGCTATCCCGACGGACGATCAGCCCGCAGTCAACAAGAGCCGCCAGGTGCCGCCTGACGGTGGGCTCGGGCATTCCGTGCGCCCTGAGCGACAACTGTGCGTTCGAGGGAAAGACGATGAGGTCGTTCTCCTCACTCAATTCGCTGTCAGGATAGAATGATAGCAACGCATTCAGGACGGCCAGCGCACGATCGCCGATGCCGACGATGCTCTTGCCCTCGCAGAGGTTGCGGTAGATCTGCCACTTGTCGACGGCCCTCCCCTTGGGGATTTCGCGTGAATCGTTTTGCGCTGCCAGCATGGCAAGCGACATCGGCCGCCGCCCAAAGGGCGTCGTTGCAATACCCGTCTCCATTTCTTCCTTCACCTTCAATTAGGCAAAAGAAATTCGCCCGCCGAGCCGACGCTTAAAACGCTTGACACTGATTCGCGGAAATGAGATTCTCGAATTGTCTAGAGACGAGAAGGGCTTCCGCTACGGTGACGTTCGGGGGCCTTTTTCTTTTGCGGTTTACTCCTGCTTCGGTTTCCTGTTTGCCTGCCAGTCGGCATAGAGGTCGTCCAGCCGTTCTGTCAGATATGCGCCGAAGCCCTCATCGGCTTCGGCAGTCTTGAGAGAGAGCGTATATGCCCTCCCGGTGTCCCTGATCTTTGCCGCGACCTTGCCGCCGTTCGGTCTCCACTCCCTGATTGTCTGTTCTTGCTGCGGCTTCTTCGAAACCTCAGCCAAAACTATCATGAAGCGTTCGTCCGAGCCCAAGGCCTCGAATTCGGGTCTGTGGGTGGCATTTCTTGCGGCTTCCAGCGCTTTGGAATCAGTGATCTTTTCGGCAATATCCATCCACCTACGGCGGCCCATAGAGGGTGCGGCACCGATGGCTTTGACCAGGCTGCCCGGAATGCCCCTGGCGACGGACAACAGTTTCGACAGTTCCGTCTTGTCAGTGCTTAACGCCTGCATGATCAGATCGCGGCCGAACCCGTGTGTTTCGAGGCTTAAGGCGAAGACCGCTCTCTCGATGTAAGAGAGATCCTTTCTCGCAGTGTTTTCGATGCCTTGTGCGACGACGAGTTCATTGTCCGATAATGGCCTGACAACCGCCCTTACCTTCCGCCTCAGGAGCCGGACAGCGCGAAGCCTCCTATGGCCATAGGCAACCTGATATCGTCCTTCGAGATCGGGGTGCTGCCTGACGAGGATGGGCACTTCCTGGCCGTTTTCCTCGATCGACCTCACAATATCGTCCGTAGCGCTTACCTCGCCGTCGAGGCGATCACGCACGAATGAGCCGTCAATGAGTTCGGGATCGAGTTCGACAACCCTCTCGCCGGACTTCAAGGCTTCTCGAAGTTCTCTGGCTTCCTGGTCCATGCGGTCGAGGGCAAGTCCCATCGTCCTTACGGGCCCCGCCAGAACACGACCGCCATCCGTCTCTTTGGAAAAGTTGGCCGCGGCCAACTCTCGCGTCGTATCGGCAAATATTCCGTTTAGAACGTCTCGCCTGCTCATGGCCGCCCCCATGCCTTTTCGATGCCGGCGAGGATTTCCCCGTTGACTGCATCAAGGGATTCGATTGCCCTGTCGAATGTCGAGCGGCGGACTTGTCCTCGTTCGATTTCATAGAGTGTCTGTTTCGTAAGCCCGGCATCGGCGATCGCCGTCGATTTCAGGACTGTCGCCGCCAAAACCTCGTCCCCGAAGAGACTTCTCAGCAGGGCAACGATCTGGGCTTGCGGACCATCGTGCGGCTCATGGCGCGTTATGACATACCGAATGAAATCGTGGTTCAGATCGCCGCCTGCATTCCGGACGACCGACAGAAGGTCGGAAGTCATGAGCAGAAACTGCGACATTGACGCCACGTCGACCATCTGAGGATGGACGGTGATCAGAAGCGATGTCGCTGCGCAAACCGCACCAAGTGTCAGGTATCCGAGTTGCGGCGGGCAATCGACCACAACAACGTCATAATTGGCTTCGACTTCGGCCAGGGCCATGCCGACACGCCGAAAGAAGATTTCGCTATTGCTTGTTTTCCGCTGCTCCATCAGCGCAGTCGGGGTTTCGTGCTCGAACTCCATCAGTTCCAAATTTCCGGGAACGAGGTCGAGGCCAGCGAAGTACGTTTTTCTGATTATTTCCTTCAGCGGCCGCCGTTTCTCGTCGTAACGGATCGCACCATAGAGGGTATCGCCTTCCGCAAGATCAAACTCCGGCTGAACACCGAGCATCGACGACAACGAAGCCTGCGGGTCGAGATCAACCGCGAGAACGCGATATCCCTGCAGGGCAAGATACTGTGCGAGGTAGATGGATGTCGTTGTCTTTGCACTGCCGCCCTTGAAGTTGGCGACGGCAATCGTCTGGAGCTTGTCGCCTCTCTGCCGCCACGGAAGGTAAGTGAGGGCATCCTTCGGCTTGATAGAAGCCATGTACTGACGCAACTCATGAATTTGGGCGAGTGAGTACGAACGTCGCCCCGTCTGGGACACCTCGGGCGAAGGGCCTTTGCCATCTATTGAAAGCTGCCGTAGATAGCCGTCTGATACTCCGACGAGCTGAGCGGCCTCGCCGGAGGTGAAAGTCTTCAACAGCTTCTGGGAGGACGGTGGGAATAGGCGCTCTCGCAATAACTGCAGCTGCATAGACAGCTGGCGCGCATGATGAGCAATCCGCGCGTCGGAAGAAATGGCCGTCGATACGTTTTGAGTCTGCAACATCGATTTCCCCTTTCGATGCGCTTTTTAGCGGCGAATTGCTAAAAAACCGTATCGAAGATTGCACGATTCGGTAACCATGCCAAGAACACTTATGATTCAACGGTTTCCGGCGAGCCACGGTCAAAAGTTGGCCGCGGCCAACTGCTTCTTTCGTGCGAATCGTTTGGCGCCAATAGTGCCTGCTGTCGCGGTCGAACTGCAAAGTTGGCCGCGGCCAACTCTCCGTTCTAACTTCACGTGAAACGAAACCCCGACTCAAACTGCTGGAGCCGGCACCGCTGCACTCTCTGCACGAATCCAGCCTCCCACAAGTTTGCTCCAGTGTGCTGGTCGCCGCCTGCGCTGGGCCACTATCCGGGGCGATCGAGCCACCACTGCAGCGCAGTCACCAGCCAGCCGGCGAGCAGCACGAAAACGTCTGTGTCGTCTTGATGCGGCCTTATCGACGGACGGGGCAGTATTTCGCCCTCGGGTGCCTTGGGATCGCGCCGGCTCGGGCTCTTGCTCGACCAGCTGTTCGACGCGGAGAGCGGCAATCACGCTGCGACGACGGCCGCCAGACGCGAAATCCGTCAGCAAAACGGCACGGTCGCGGACGTCGAGATGAGCCAGATCAAACGGCGGCGCGAGTGAGCGGGTCCGTTTTATAGAAGAGCCCACATAGAAGCGCTTGATAGGCACCAGCGGGTGCCAAGATGTAGACCGCCCATCCCCGTTCTGCAGAACGGTGCAAGCTAATGACAGAGCTGCTCGATTGGATTGTTAAGAGCCCGTCTAGCGGCCAAATATAGTTCCGGTTCCCTGAGCCGTCGCGGTCGGCGTCGGATTCGAGTCGAGATAGATCGAAGGTCGCCGTTCGGCTATTTCGAGCGCGAACGAGGTCTTGCCAACCTGGCGTGGTCCAAGCAGCGCGACGGCGGGCATGCTGTCCAAATGCGCCGCTCGATCTGTGAGCCCGCGTGCCGCCGTCGTTTCCGTTGGCGCAGCCAGTCGTGCCGGCCAAGCGGTGGCTCATTCGTCGCCTGCGAGACCGTCGAACGCCTCGATCAGCGCATCGACGATCGCCTGGCCGAGCGCCTGTGCTGCCTCGGCGATCTGGGCTTCGTTTCCCTTGCGGGCCGCGGTGGCGAGTTCCGAACCCTGATCCGTCAGGATCGCATTGGACCTGTCGATCGCCCATTGCGCAAAATCGTCCCGGCTGTCGATGATCCTGGTTTCCATGGATGCCCGCTCCCGCGTTTAGGTTTTGTTTAGCCTATTTGGGCTACGTCGAAGGTGCGCGATGGGTATTGCGTTCGCGCCAAAACACTCCTCGCTGCTTGCCGCATCAGGCTCGTTGGGCAATCCGTTGCGCCTGACGTAGATTTCGCTGCTGACTCGCGATATCGGCCGATATGGGACCTATTTCCGTCGTTGAGACTGATCATGCCAGGCCCTTGACGGAAAAGAACTCATTTTCGATTCAAAGGGGGAAGGGGAGGGCTTTCTCTATCTCCTACAGCCACATCTCCTACAGCCCACTCGCCTTGGTGAGGTTGACGCGGAACCTGTCTCTGCGGCGCTGATAGCGGCGGGTCATCTCCGCCGAGGCATGCCCAAGCTGCTTTTGCACGTAGCGCTCATCGACCTCGGCCGAGGAGGCGAGGCCCGCGCGCAGCGAGTGCCCGGAAAATTTCATCTCCCGCTCGCCCTCCGAGAGATCACCGCGCACTCCGGCCGCCAGGGCGGTGCGCTTTACCAGCCGCGCCACTTCCTGGTCGTTGAGCCGCTCGACACCAACCGCCTTGCCGTGCCCCGTGACACGCCGAAACAATGGGCCATGCGGGATGCGGGCAAATTTCAGCCAGGTCTCGAGCGCGACAACCGGGCAGGTGGCATCGGAGGAGCCGCGGCCGATTTCGACCTCGCGCCAGCCGGTCTTGCCCCTCAGCGTCACCAGCACGCCCTTGTCCGGAAAAAACTCGACCCAGCCGCGACCGTCCTCGGTTTGATCGCGGCCAAGATCGAGGCCGACGATTTCGGAGCGGCGCAAGCCGGGCGAAGCCCAAAAGCAGCATGGCGTGGTCGCGCAGACCGCGCAGTGTGCCGCGGTCGAGTGTTTCCAGCATGGTGATGAGATTGTCGCGCAGGATGGCTTCCTTTGATGGGAGGAGAGGCGTGTTTGTTACGGATGCCCGCGAGCACCGTGGCGATATGCCGGTCCTTTCGGTCGAACGGTCGACTGCGTTGCGTGCCAAGTCAGCGACGACAGGCAGCAGTCGATGGTCGACGCCGACTTGTGTCCCTTGCCGATCCAGAGTCCTGGGCCGTGATGTAGAGGCCGACGATTTTTGGGTCTGGCGTCAGCGGATCAAGCGACTGTCGCCGGCACCAGGCGCAAAAATGCTTCCAGTCGGTGGAGAGCGCCCAGCGTCCTGGTCCATCTACGACCGCTTGCGACCTCGAAATATTGCCGGCATTGTGGTCCCAAGTTTCGCGCCGAGCGCCGAGATGGAGGATCGTAACCTGGTCCTTTGGGACTGGGGTCCGGGTCTGCCGCACAAGGTAAGGTAACCGTATTCGACCCAAGCGGCCGGTTGCCGAAGGACCAGCTATCCTGGCAATAACGCACTTCTCGGCATCCGAAGGGCAGGGGAGGGGCGTGCCCGGCCTATAGTCCGCTCGCCTTGGTGAGATTGACACGGAAGCGATCGCGTCTGCGCTGATAGCGGCGAGTCATTTCAGCCGAGGCATGGCCGAGCTGCTTTTGCACATAGCGCTCATCGACTTCGGCCGAGGAGGCGAGGCCAGCGCGTAGCGAATGTCCGGCAAAGAGCTTTGCTCGTTCGCCTTCCGACAGATCGCCGCGCACGCCGGCCGCCAGCGCAGTGCGCTTGACCAGGCGCGCGACCTCCTGGTCGTTGAGCCGATCGGCGCCGACCGCCTTGCCCTGGCCGGTGACGCGCCTGAAGAGGGGACCGTGCGCGACACGGGCGAGCTTGAGCCAGGTCTGCACCGCGACAACCGGGCAGGTGGCATCGGACGAGCCGCGCCCGACTTCGACCTCCCGCCAGCCGGTCTTGCCGCGAAGGGAAACGAGCATGCCCTTGTCGAGGATCTCGATCCAGCCGCGGCCGTCCTCGGTCTGGTCGCGGCCGACATCCAAAGCCACGATCTCGGAGCGCCGCAGGCCGCCGGCGAAACCCAAGAGCAGCATGGCGCGGTCGCGCAGGCCGCGTAGCGTGCCGCGGTCGAGCGTCTCCAGCATGGAGATCAGATCTTCCGGCAACACCGCCTCCTTCTGCCGGGGTGGGGAGGCGTGCTTGTTGCGAATGCCGGCCATGACGGTCGCGATATGGCGGTCCTTCCTGTCGAGCGGCTGGCCGCGCTGCGCATAGTTCCACGTCAGCGAGGAAAGCCGGCGCTCGATCGTCGACACCGAGTTCGGCTTCTTGTCGCCGGTCGCCGTGCCAGAGGCGCACGCGGTGATGTAGAGCCCGACCACCCGGGGATCCGGCGGGAACGTTTCGACGCCCTGGCGCCGGCACCAACTCGCAAAATGCTTCCAATCAGCCGCATAGGCGCGGCGCGTATTGGCGGAACTCGCCGCCTCGACATAGTCGCGGGCGCGATCGGCCAGCGCGTCGAGATGCGCCGGCAGGCGGGGATTGGCGACGGCCGGAACAGGGGAGTGGGCTTCGGCCGGCGGTTCCTCCGGCATACGACCCATCTCCATGACGACGTCGACGATATCAGGCAGGGCGTCGGCGATCGGCGTGTCGTGCCCGGCCGAGGCCATCGGCGCGATTTGGTCGACACCTGACGCCGTTTCCTGTGGTCGAGCGGAGCGATGCCGAGTACGATTTTCGGGCTTCTGCCCGCTGAAAATGGCTGTCGTTCGCGTTTGGTCAACGGACGGCAAGTTATTGGTCTGGCGCGAATCAGCTTCGGAGTTCATTGGCGGATTCTAGCCGAATCACCG
>NZ_LMCP01000040.1 GCF_001425625.1 Mesorhizobium sp. Root102
CGCGTCGCCCTGCGATGCGAAAAGACCGCACGAAACTTCCGCTCAATCGTAAGCTTCGCCGCAGGCCTATGCTTGATCAAATTCGTCCACACGGCCTAGCAGTGCGGTGATAACCATGAGGTCGTAAGTCGACACGCTCGTTCTCCCTTTGGTGACTGTCGAGGAGACAGCATGAGCGGTGCGTGTGCGTTGATCTGGATCAAAGGAAAACGGTCTGTTCCTTTCTGGAGAGGCGGCTTCTCGAAAATACAAGACTTTGCCGTCGCCATGCTGTCTATGTGCAGGCTCCTGCACTTCTGGGGGGAGACGAGTTGGAACTCAAGATCATGCTTGTCGGCTTCGCCTGCGTGGTCGCGGGCATGCTGTCGCTCATCACCTTCCTGAAATGGCGAGAGGTGAAGGCGCTCAGCCGCTGGCTGCCGACACCGGGAAAGATCATCTCCTCGCGCGTCGAGGCCCGTGAGGTGAGACGCTCGGGCGTTGGCTCGAACAGCACTGATACTACCGAAATGCGCAATTTTCCGGCGATCACCTTCGAATACAAGGTCGGCGGCAAGAAGTTTCAAAGCTCGCGCTACAGCGTGAAGGAGAATTTGGGGAATTTCGAAGTCAAGGAGACCCTTGCGCAGTTTCCTCGCGGCGCGGAAGTGACTGTGTTCTACAATCCAGCTGATCCGAGCAAAGCCGTGATCGAGCGCACCATGCCGGACGGCGCCTTCAAGTTCATGGTCCAACTCTCGGCCGGACTGGTGGTCGGCGCACTGGTGCTGGTGTTTTCCGTCGGCGGTGTCCTGGAGGCGATCGGGCCGCATCTGCCCAAGCCGCAGAACCTCGGCGCGGGAGCGCTGCTGCTGTTCATGGGCCTGTTTATCCTGCGCATGGGTTTCGCCCAGAAATCGTTGGCAGAGCAGGCGGCAAAATGGCCGGTCACCGCCGGCCGCATCGATGCCTCGGGCCTGCAGGCGCTCAAAAGCCATTCAGGCTATCGACGCTGGCGCACGGTCTTCAAATCCCGCATCGTCTACTCCTATGGCGTCGCCGGCCAGCGCTACAGCGCCGATCGTGTGACCTTCGGCGCCACCGTAACGGCTTCGCTGCCCGGCCTCGTCGGCGGCCAGGCACGGCAGTATGTCGAAGGCAGCAAGGTCGACGTCCACTATGACCCTGCCAACCCCGCCTCGGCGGTGCTCGAATGCCGCGTGCGCGGACTATGGCTGCTGTGGGTCTGTTCGGCTGGCTTTCTCGGCGGCGCCGCGTTTCTGGTCGGGCTGTTCTGAGGCGATGGACGCCTTCAGCAGCGGACGAGGGGTCCGCTGTCGAAGCCGGGCCAGGTGAACCGCAGCGTGGCGCCATGCCTCACGATATGGATGACGCGCGTGAACGGCTCCTCGAGCGATGGGGCCGCCCCATAGCATTGGCTTGCCAGCACCACCCATCCGGTCGGGCTTTTGCGAAACGTCGCGTGCTCGCAGCCGAATTCGGGAAGCGACAGGGCAGCCTGATCCACAGTGAACACAGTTTCGCGCTGGATGTCGGCGGCCGCATGGCAGTTCAGCCGATCGCTGGACCATGCCCCGATATAGGGCGCCGCCGCCAGTGCCGTGCCACCCGCGAATACGGACATTGCCATCGTCATTGCCAAACGCCGCATCACCTGTCTCCTTCGGCCATTGCGCTTGAGCATACAGACTGTCGCTGTGGGTACAGGACAAGTTTTCGCCCCGGCGCGGATAAACGCGGCCGTTCCGGATTTCGCTTATGCTTTTGCGCGGATGATGCGACTGTGGACCCAGGCAACGCTTTCCCAGAGACATCTGATGCTCATCCGCAAACTCGCCTTCGTTTTCCTGGGCCTGCTCGGCCCGATGCAGGCGGCCTTCGCAAAAGACTGCCTGCTGAGCCACGCCACCTATCGCGAGCCGCGCTCGGGTGCGGTTGTGCAATTTCGGCCGCTCGCCAACGAGCCGGCGGCGCTGACGGCGCAGGTGTTTTCGCTGACCGTACCCAACACCGGCACAAGCCTGCCGGCCGACATCACCTGGACCAACGGCAGGAATTCATTTCCGCTCGGCACCATCCGCCACACCTGCACCGACGACGACCGCGAAGCGGGCCTGCAGGACGGCAGCGGACTGTGCAGGATTTGGATGGGCCAAGTCTATGCCTTGACCGGCGGTGGCGCCGAGCAGCTGAATTCGCGCGAAGCGACACCGGCGCCCAAAGGGCTGCTTTTGCCCGATTTCGGCGTGGCTTTCACCGAAGGAGCCGATTTCGCCAACGCCAATCCAGACGGCTCGGCGTGGGATGCCTTCACCTTGACAGGATGCAGCGATGAATAGCGCCATGAGATCGATCATCTGGGCCAGCGCCCTGCTTGCATCCGCGACGACAATCACCGTGGCGCGTGCGGACGAAGTCGCTCCCCCTCGCCCGCCGATCGACAAATGCGTCTGGGAAAGACTGACGGACAAAAATGTCGGGCTGGCCGCCTGGGTGCAGCGCTGCGACTTCGGCTTCCGCCAGATCCATTTCGAATTCGCCGGCAATGCGCTTGCCATCAAATACAGCGATGGCGGCGCGGCCGACCCTCTTGTCGAGTTGTATGACATCGGGCCCGGCGAAACCGCCGAGGCCGCCTTGCAGCGCCTGTTCCTGGAAAAGACCGACAAGGCCGTCAGCGCCCGCTGCGTGCTGGCGCCTTACACCGAGGGCACCGTGCCTGCCGGCGTCAAACGCTACACATTCAGCCCGGACGCCGCCTATGCGAAAGAGCTGAAAGCGCTTGCCAATCCCGACGAGGTTCCCGAACCACCCTGCGGCGACTGGGGCGAAATGCCTGACGGCATCCAGTATTTCGAGGTGCCGGCGGGTGAGGGGCGCAAGGTGCTGTTCGTGCGGATAGGCCAGGACGAGCCGTTGTTTGACGAGCAGACGCTGCGGGTGTTGCCGGCGGGGTAGGCGCCGGCCGAAGCCAACCGCGATCGCACGGCGTCACTAATGTGCGATCTAGTGATTGATAGTGCGTCACGCTTCGGACAAGTTTGATTGCCTATGACCGTGGTAACAGAAAATGAGATGTCGCATGGCGCTACTGACAATTGGCTACGAAGGTTCTGAAATTGGCGACTTCGTATCCGTACTGAAGGCAGCAAAGGTTGAATTGCTTGTCGATGTGAGAGATTTACCCCTGTCAAGAAAGCCCGGATTCTCCAAAAACTCGCTTAGGAAACATCTCGAAAATTCTGCGATCGACTATCGGCACACAAAAATTCTCGGTGATCCCAGAGAGGGTCGGCTGGCTGCCCGAAGTGGCGATCGGCAGCGGTTCGAGCGAATTTTCAGAAGCCATATCGCTAATGAGGAGGCCGGAAAATTAATCCGTGATTTGGCATTGCAGGCGGAAACAAAAAACATCTGCTTGATGTGTTTTGAAAGGGATCACAAAGACTGCCATCGCTCTATTGTTTGTGAAGAGATATTGAAAATCAGGAAGAGTTCAATTAAAAATCTTGGCGTACCGAAAGGCTTTTGTCTAAAGGCTGCGTGATTGGCATCTCTATCTCAGCGCGACTCGGCGGTGATTTTGGTGAAGGCGGCGCCGCGAGTTGGAGAAACTCACGGGGAGCTGGTCTGTTGTGCAGGGTTAGATTTCAACGGTAACTGGATTCGGCTATACCCAGTAGCTTTTCGGACTCTAGAAGATGCCCAGAAGTTTGGCAGATGGGATACTATAGAGTATGGCTGGAGCCTTCCTAAAGGCGACCACAGAAGCGAGAGCCGAAGGCTGGAGCATCGTTCTCTCGTAATAACGGGCAGTTTATCTGAAAAATCACGAGCTCAATTCTTAGCCAGACATGTTGTTTCCAGTCTTAATACTGAACTGGAACGAGGTCGAAGTTTGGCACTCATTCGACCGCTAAACGCTGAGTTTGTGATTGAAAGAAAAGATCGTGCTACGTTTGAGGAGGAGAAAGCACGATTTCGTAAGTGGCACGATCAAGAGGCGAATAGCCTGTTTGGGTTTCTGGACAAGAGCTTAGTTCCGTATGAACCAGCTCCATTTCTCTTCAAGTATAAATACGAAACGGCAGATGGGTCACGTGAAGGAACTTGTCAGGACTGGGAGATAGAGGCGACTTTTCTCAAATGGCAGCGGCTTTATGGCGAAACAGAAACGTTGCGAAAAATGACGGAAAGATTTGGAGTCGAGTATTCGAAGAAAGGTTTTGTTCTCGCGATGGGGACCCACAAAGCCTATCCGCAGTGGCTTATTAATGGTGTGATCCGGCTCGATCATGGGGTTGAGAACGAAATCCAAGAATCGCTTTTTTGACGGTTTAAATAAATCGGCCCGATCGTACGATCGGGCCGATGGTGTTGCGCTTTATGTGGATGCACCTAAGGTTTGTCGCTGGAAATGATGGCGACGCTGATTTTACTGGGATTTTTCCGCCACATGCGAACCAAACTGTCTCCAGTGCGACCTAAGGTTTGTCTCTGCAGGGTTCCTTCGGGCACAAAAAACCCCGCTCAAGGCGGGGTCGGAAGTAGCGAGCCTGCGTGCAGGCGATGACTTATTATCTGACCGTCATGGGACCAGCGCCAAGATTGGAAGGACGTCCGCACGTCGGTAAATTATTGTGCGGATCATCCCACGGTCGAAAACTGGAAGTACACCTTCTGCTTCCATGATCCGGCAAGCATGCCTTGGCCAAAAACTGACGTTGAGCCGATCGGCCAGTTCCGGGAGCGGAATGTACTCGGCAAGAAATGCAGCAACATCCGTAGGACTGATGAGGCGAGCCTTCCGCCCCCCCCCATACATCTGCTGTACAGAGGACGGTAGAACTCCGAACCCTGTCAGGGCATGCACGGTGTCGATGGCCACGCCGATCCGCTGCGCCGCCTGTCTTGAAGTCAGCCCAGCCAAGGTAGGCCTGGGGACCTTTCGTTTCACCTCATGCGCGTCGACTAAAATTCCGGCAAAGCCCTTGCGTGATGAATCGATGCTGACCCGGTCGAGGCGGCGGTCGCGCAGAAGCGTCACCACGTCGACGTAGCCGGCCACGGCAATTTTGACTGCTCTGGCGATCGAAACGAGGTCAGCGCCTTCACCCTTCTCGTATCGGACACTCTCGAGAAAGCGGTCCAACTCCGCTCTGGAGTACGCCCGCCTTGTCTCGTCGTTTTCCGGGAAGAGGGTGTCGATGAGTTTTGCCTTACGGATCTGGTCCCACTGCACGCGGGTCATGCCCAAATACACCCGAGCGTCTTCGCCGATGATCTCCTCGGCCGCGGCCGAGATTAGATGGTGTGCAGCTTCAACCCGAAACACGACTTGGGAATCTGACATGCCGGTCGTATCCCGATGGACGATGCCCGCTTGCACCAGGAGCTTCCTCAAGCGTTTCGGATGCACCCCGTGTTCCTTCGACGCTGAGTAGATGGAATGCAGGCTTCGGCGAGTGATGGGGCCGAGAAACGTGTCACCCGGACCGAGAGGCTGATGATCGATCGCATGCTCACGGACCCAATCCAGCAATGGCGCGTAGTCTGGGTTCTGGATGTTGCCTCCCAGCCAGGCCATAAATCCGCGGGTCTTGGGTCTTACTGTGGCTGGGTGCGTGCTGTTCCAACTCTCGCAAACCTCGCCAAGGAACTCCTCCAGCGGGGATTGTGCAAGAGCGAAGCCTACAGCTCCCGCTTCAACCTTCTCGATGTCGGTGAGGCTTCCCCACGGCGCGCGCTCGCCGAGCGCCATAGACCAGCCTGTGACGTTCGCCAGCCTCGCTCCGACTGTTGATTTTCACTGAGAACTGACCCGGCATTTCCACCGAGAAGTGACCCGCCTTTCATGTATGTTTCGGTTCGGTGTTGAGGGTCAAGGTTCTGGCT
>NZ_LMCP01000041.1 GCF_001425625.1 Mesorhizobium sp. Root102
GATGTTTGTGGCGATTCACATCGACCACGTTCTCACATCCCGACAGGAGCAGCCGCCCTCAGTTAGGCTCGACCGAGACCCCAATCACCCCATCTGTTGGAGAAGTTTACGTTGCGATGAGGTCGCGAGGGTAAGGCAACTTCTCCAAATGCCACCCAATAGCGGATTGTCCACTTTTGATGCTGTGGACGGCTCTCCGGTTCTGTCGCAAACTTGGAAATGGGGTAGTGAACGGCCATTTCGGCCTGTCCGTCAGGCAGCGAGGATATCGAACTGCTCGGCGATCGACGGACTGGGATTGTAGGCATACCTCGCCTGTCGCTTGCGCATCATGTGGATCATCTCGATGCCGGACAGGATGGTGGCGGCGCTCGCCTGCGACTTGAAGCCGAGCATGGAGCGGATGCGGCGCTTGATGCGCCGGTGATCCTGCTCGATCCGGTTGTTGAGATACTGGCTCTTTCGGATGCGGATCGGCTTGAGCCGCCGCCGCGAGCGATCCCGCAGCCGACTTTCCGCGTCACAGGAAACGATCGCCTCGCGATTGGTCTGGCTGCCGTCAATGACGATGCGCTCGGGGTGGCCATGACGCTGCAACGCCTTGCGCAGGAAGCGTTTGGCCGCCACCAGGTCACGGTGTTGGCTGAAGAAGAACTCGACCGTGTCGCCGACGCTGTCGATGGCACGGTAGAGATACATCCATTGCCCGCGATATAGGTCTCGTCCATATGCCACTTGCCGGCGACGGTCCGCTTGCGCCGGTTGAAGCGCTCCAGCAGTTGCGGCGAGAAGCGGACAACCCAGCGATGCACCGTGGAGTGATCGACGCACAGGCCGCGTTCGGCCATCGTCTCCTCAAGATCACGCAGGCTGAGATTGTAGGCCAGGTACCAGCGTACGCACAGCAGGATCACCGACTGGTCGAAATGACGACCCTTGAACATAACAAGCTCCCGAGAAACTGAAGAGCCTTCATGCCCTCGATTCCATTACCGAAGAGTTTGCGACAGATCCAACTTGGTAAATGAGTCTGGCTATCTCTCTTCGGCGCTTTGAGTTGCCGCCAGTAGAGGAATGTCTGGCGCCAGCGTCCGAGTGGATCGTTACCTTCATGACAGCAGTGCCATCGCACCCGGCGTGGATCGGACACCGGGTAGGGTCGAGAGGTCAGGGTCGCTCGACGATCTTTTCAAGCTCCGCTGACAACTGCTCGGGCCTGATCAAACCCCGCCTGAAAAGACTCATCACCTTGATTGCGATCCACTCACGGTCAGAGACACCGACGATGTGGTGAGCGGTGCAGTAATCATCCAATGCTTTTGCCAAAATGGTGAGTTCGACGGAATCAGCCACACCGTTTGGTGACATGCTTGCCTCCTATGCCAGGGTCAAAGCCCGATAATCGCTTCCAAGCGTCAGCTTGCCTTTGTTTGATACGGGCGACGGATAAGAGCTACGCTTCAAATGTGACCCCCAAAAGTCGATTCAAACCGCGCTCGAAAAAGTGAATATTCCGCCGGCCCAAGAGCCCAGCAAATGCGTTCGCCCAGAAGGCCACTCCAACTGGAGAGCATGCGTGCATTTCGGATCCTTCCGCCAAATGGGGAATTCACGATGGCAGCAGACCCGACATCGCAGCTCGTTTCGTTGGATTTATTGCGGCGGTGAGGGGCATACTGGGCTGCACTATTCCTCTTGGGGAAGGGCATGGCCATGCGCATGGGTGCAAGAAGCATTCCCATAGAATACTACATCCTCAGGATTGCCAGACCAGCCGCTCAGGGGTCTGGCACCGATACAGTCGTCGGCTACCTTGCCGAACAGCCGATCTTCGCTGCAGTCGTGGATTCAGCAGGTGCTCGCTACCGCTTCGTCGGGGTTGCCGCGCGACTGTCCGATGGG
This sequence comes from Mesorhizobium sp. Root102, assembly GCF_001425625.1. Taxonomy (GTDB): domain Bacteria; phylum Pseudomonadota; class Alphaproteobacteria; order Rhizobiales; family Rhizobiaceae; genus Mesorhizobium. Next base: position 1,903 of record NZ_LMCP01000041.1, read on the forward strand.
CGCTATGATGTCCAATCGCTCTCTCCCGGCGAATGGATCCTCGAGCCGGGCCTCGTTTACAGTTCGGAACGCTGACCTTCCTGCCAATCCGTTAAGCGGCGCCAATAGCCATACTGCTGGTAGATCTCCAGCGGGATGCCCGGGCGTGTCATGGCCCATTGGATGTCGGAGCCGGTGCCCGGGCCGACGCGCAGATTGGCGGATGAAGCTTTCAGCGAGACGAAGCGAGACAGAGGAAGAGCGCTGATCTCGGCCCGCAGCCCAGCCATCGGCGCGGGTATCGAGATCAACGCAGCTGTGGCAATGAAAAGGGCGAGGACGAATTGTAACCGATGCCCGACCAGCCGGGGGACTGTTAGGAAGCCGAGCGGTGCTCCGGAATTCATAGCAGTTCACCTGCGAACGCGGTAGGAATCGATGATCATCAGACGCCGTTAGAGGCACCGCTCACTTCATCGGACGATCGCTCGGTACTTAGTGTCTGTTCCAAAAAGAGGTGAGTGATTTCAGTTGGTTATGATTCAGTCGGATTTCTGAGATTCGACGGAGATCACGATGGCCTGGACTGAAATCACCCGTCCGCACTATGAGCGGCGCTGCGCCCGTTACGCAAGCGATCTGACCGATCCGGAATGGGCGCTGATTGTAATACCGCACATGCCTCGGCCGAACCGCATCGGTCGGCCGCGCAAGACGGATCTGCGCGAAGTCGTGAACGCGCTTTTGTACCTGGCCTCCTCGGGCGGTGCGTGGCGGCTTTTGCCGAAGGACTTTCCACCGTTCTCGACGGTGCAGAAGTACTTCTGGCGCTGGCGTGACGAGGGCCTGCTGCGCACCATCAGCAACGAGCTTGTGATGGCGGCACGCGAACGGGAAGGCAGGCAAGCCAGCCCGACGGCCGGCGTCATCGACAGTCAGTCGGTCAAGACCACCGAAAGCGGCGGAATCCGGGGCTTTGATGCCGGCAAGAAGGTCATGGGCCGCAAGCGCCATATCGTTGTCGACACGCTCGGCCTGCTGGTCGGGCTCGTCGTCCATGCCGCCGACATTCAGGACCGCGACGGCGCGCCGGCGGTCCTGAAGGCCATCCTCAAACGCTGGCCATGGCTGCATCATGTCTTCGCCGATGGTGGCTACGCCCCTGGCCGGACAGCGCAGCAAAACGACCTGGCCGGAGGCAAAGGCCTTCGCCAAAGCGCTGTGTGTTGATTGCCACTGAGAACTGACCCGGCAACCCAGGATATTTCCATCGAGAATTGACCCATGTTTGACCCTTACCCTGCGTTTTTTCAGCGGGGATT
>NZ_LMCP01000042.1 GCF_001425625.1 Mesorhizobium sp. Root102
GCCGACCTCCAAATCAGTCGACAATCCATGAATCAGACTGGATTCGTCAGCGGAACCCCAAAACCTATGCCTGAGTCAATTCGTCCACACGGCCTAGGGTCATCGTGATGAGCTTCCTCGCCTCAATCCGCTTGAGGCAATGATCGGGAATATCCGGCCACGTCGCCTTGGCGCATTCTTTCTCTGTGACCGTGACGGATGCCCGTGGCTGCACGTTCGCGGCCTGGGTAGCGGTGGATGACGCGAAGAGAACCGTCTGAGTCAGGAGAGCCGAGAAGGCAGCGACCTGGAACAGCACAGCAGCAAAGACGATCTTTTTGAGCATGCGAGAGAACGCTCTTCAACGCCCCCGGTTCCTCGGGCTTTCAGTTTTTTCGGCTCCCAACGGGAACAAGAGACCGGCGTTCCGGTTAACTGGATTATGCCTAACAAGATCAAGGAACCGCCATCGAGGCCCGAGCCGAAGAAGGTGCCTCTCGATCGTCGCGACGAAGAAGCACCGTCAGAACTTAAACACGTCGATCCGCCACCGCGAGACGTGCGAGAGGCACCGGTACCCAATCCAAACGGCGATAAGAAATCCTAACGAGATCGCTGAGGCCGAGAAGGCCGACACCGGGCTGACAGCGGTCTTGCCTTCACCGGAGAGGGTCATGCCCAAGGCAAGCAGATGCTTCGCGGTCTTGGCCGATGCCGTCGCGCCGGGGATTGCCCACGTTGGGTTCTGATCAAAATACCCGTCGAGAATAATGGCCCGCAGCCTCACGGTCGGCGGGCCACACCGTCCCATTCCACTTGGAGAAAGTCGGGTGTGCGGAGGACTATCTCTCCGGCCTTACGCCGCATGCCTTTGGCGAAAATACTATATTGCACAATTAGTGACGCGGCTGCGACAGGCAAGCAGAAAACGAGTTCCACCAGGCTCTTCGAGTTGTCAAACACGAAATGCATCTCGAGTTTTTCTATTTGCCTGATCTGCCCCGGGTGGATGACAAACTCTGAATTCCCGAAAGACATTTGACCATCCGGCATCCTTTCGCGATGGCCTCCCAAGTCGTGGTTTGGCCAGCCACTGTCAAATGTGGCTTCCTGATAGAGATGGACAGACGGGAAAAACGCGGTGGCCTCGCCAACATTCTCCAACCAGAGCTCGAGTTGGAATTGAGCTTGCGGCCCGGAGGAAGAGTACCGCCGAAACATGGCCCTTAAGGCGAGATCGGGCACCGACGCGCGCTTAAACGCGTCTTCGATGTCGAAATGCTCCATCGTGAAACTGTTGCTACCTGATCGTCTGAAGTACTGCCGCGTCATCTGGCACATATGCGGGCGCCGCTCTGAGCCCGGAGCCTCGATGACCAGATATCCCTTGGAGGGATCGACTTCGAAGCGAAGCCTTCCACCCGGATTCCGTCGTTCTTAGGCTGCAGCAGATCGCTTGCCGACGAACTCACTGAGCTGAGTGCCGTTCGCCAGGCAGGGATAGGATCAAGCGATTGGGCGCAATCCACACCTTCTGCATTCTTCCGGCATTCGACGCCGAGGACTATAACGCCACCTGTGGAATTGCTGAAAGCGGACAGCGCTTTCGCGATCGCCCGGCGGCCATCTTTGGCGAGCTTGCCGTCGGCCGTAAACATTGCACCGTCTTTGTCGCTAGCGGAGCGCTTGAAATCGAGTTGAAGGCCTTCTTGAGCTTCAGGGACGAATCGCCTTCTCCAGCCCAGATTCTTTTCCTTTCATGATCTCGCGGAAATCCACGGCGCGTCCTTTTGATCAGTAGGAGCAACTCGATCGAGCGTACATATGCCGTACATAGCCGAAAAATCTTCGGCTTGGTACCTTGCTAAATCATTGAAAAGATTTGGCTCCCCGGGCCGGGCTTCGTAGGTAATCGAACCGTGGTCGGGGAAGGGGCTGAAAGCTATGCAATTCCAGTAGGTTATCGGTGGTCCCAGCCCCGAGGTCACACCCCAGTGGCTGTATCTATCAGCGTATGCTGCCTGTATCTGGCGGTCAAGCCGGCTCGGCCCGCTGGCCCATGCTTTACGCCGCGATCTGCTGCGCCTCATCCCGCTGCCGACCGAAGACCTCGGTGAGCTTGTGGTCGAACGGTTGGAACTCGATCCGCACGGCTGAACGGCGCTGCGTGTCGATGACATCGTGGTCGGCCCAGTAGGCCAAACTCAGGTCCCGCTTGAACACCGAGACGCCTGCCCGTTCAACGTGTATGCGGGTCTCTGACGAGTAGTCCAGGTTGTTCCTGAGAATGCGGCAGAGGGGACCGATTGGGTCCTTGTAGGTTCGGCGACCATACGCCTTGTCGGAAGTGTTGATGACGGTGCCGGAAGCTGTGTGGTGGGCGGCGTAGGAGCCGTGGAGTTCGATGGTGATGGTGGTTACGTCGGACAAGGGATGCTCTTCTGCTTTCTGTATGCGGTGGTGCCCATAACGGGCATTTGCATTTGGATGGTGGATAGTGCCGGCGAGGCCGAGAACGCGCTGGAATGGGGCCACCGCGTACCGTTGTGATGGTGTTTAGATTTGAACAAAGGACCCCACCCCGAGGCGCGCCGCTTGGGGCTTAAAGCGCGCATCAGGGCAGGGTCTAAGAGTTTCTGAGAGGACCGCTAAATCCGAATTAGGCGTTGGTCCGCTGACCCATGCGCACGTCTTCGCAGTACCATTGGAGGGCCGTCCACGGGTTATCCTCCAGTTCCACCGCAGCGGCGTACGCTTCGCCTTCGCCGAGAGTTTCGCGGATGTCTTCGAGGTGGGTCTTGATCCACGCCGCCACGTCAGCTTCTAGGGTCGCGTAGTTGAGATTGATCTGCATGCTGTTCTCCTGTTGTGATGGGTCTTAATAAGTATGAGACTGTTGATTTTCACTGAGAACTGACCCGGCATTTCCACCGAGAAGTGACCCGCCTTTCATGTATGTTTCGGTTCGGTGTTGAGGGTCAAGGTTCTGG
>NZ_LMCP01000043.1 GCF_001425625.1 Mesorhizobium sp. Root102
TCATAACCTGAAGGTCACAGGTTCAAATCCTGTCCCCGCAACCAACTTCATCATAAATCAATAACCGTCCCGGTCTAACCAGGGCGGTTTTTGCGTTTAAGAGCCCAGACGCCGCCATGGCCGCATCAGCCGAATCGGAGGCAGAAAGACAAGGCCATCCGATCCTCGTGCCAAGCATCGGTGACGCCGGTGATGACTTGCAATCAAATACGAAATGAATTTGGCCGGGATGGTGTTCTATCAGCCGGCTTTTGTGGCCACCCTCAAGCGTGTCGCGATTAATTGGCCTCATATCCGGCGGCCTTGAAGAAGCTTCTGCATTCAGCTGGCTCGAACAGGTGGCAGATATCGCCGAGAGCCTCGCAGAGTGCGTCGAAGGTTCTAGCCGCCTTCTTCCGCAGCCGGGCCTTGAGTTTTGAGTAGGCCATCTCGATTGAGTTTTGAGTAGGCCATCTCGATTGATGGTGTGGATGGCTCCTGCTCCCGGTGTCGCATTGCGCCATAGTTGGGATGTTGTCGTCTCGAGCAAAGGAGCCATCCATGTCCGAACTTGCCACGGTCGGTATCGACCTCGCAAAGACCATTTTCCAGATCCATGGTGTCGACGAGAGCGGCCGGGTTCTCGTGCGCCGCCACTTCGCCGAAGCCAGTTGCTCGCGTTTTTCCACAAGCGGCCGCGGTGCCTGATCGGCATGGAGGCCTGCGCGGGTTCACACGACTGGGGGCGCAAGCTTCAGGGGATGGGGCATGATGTCCGACTGATGCCGCCATCTTAAGATGGCGGCATTCATCGGCGCGTTGACGATCCATGGCGCGACAAGACCGTGGCATCGCAGCCCGGCGATAAAGGTCTGCGTCTGCCATTTGCCGAATGGCGCATGTGTCCTGAAGCGTTCGCCCTTCGGCGCCCAGCCGGTGCGTTTGGTCAGCTTGGTGTTGGTCGACGTCTCATCGATGAAGATCAACCGCGCCAAAGCCTTGTTGAAGAAGCGCTTTCGCCGCCCGATCCATAGTTCACGAGCCTGGCGCACGTCGGCCCGCTGCTGCTCGCTGGCCTGCAGAGTTTTTTTTATGACTGAGCCCCAGGCGTTGGAGCAGGCGCCCGACATTGGAGCGGTGCACGCTCACCCCGCGCCCCTCCAACTCGACGCAAAGCTCATCCAGCGTCAGTTCGCCGGTCTCGGCCAACCGCAAGCGGACAAACTCGGCATACGGCTCAAGCTTCCCGCCTCCCACATGGCCCTGCCGGCGCGCTTCAAGCGAACCGGTCTGCCGGCGCAGGTTGATCAGATTGTTCACAAAGCGAGGCGAAACGCGAAAATGGCGCGCTGCCTCGCGGTGACCATGCCCCTCATCGACATACGCAACAACACGCCGACGCAACTCAAGCGGTAGCGGCTTGCCCATCGCGGTCTCCTTTCAACCGCAATGAATCACGAACTCAAATAAAGGGGAATCCTGAATCCCTTAAATCGCGACACGCTTTAGACTCGAGAATCCTCCCATATTCCCTGCAGGAGGTTGCCAATGCCAAATTACGCTTTGAATGACCACTACGAGAGTTTCATCAGGAAGCAGCTCGAATCAGGCCGCTACAACAATGCCAGCGAGGTTGTCCGTGCGGGCCTGCGCATGCACGAGGATTTCGAGGCGGAGCGGGAGAAATGGCTGCGCGAGGAGATCCCGGGGCGCCTGGCTGAACTCCGGCAGGATCCAACGAAGGGCATCCCTGCCGACACGGTGTTCTCTCGGCTGGAGGCGCGTCATCGCGCCAAACAGGCGAAAGCCAAGTAGGGGATGGAGTACAAGATTGTCTTCCACCCCAAGGCGGAGTCCGAGCTGGAGCAACTCTACGATGACATAGCCGGACGTGTAGCCGGCGATCGCTTGGAATTTCATTGCTGGTATCCGCGACCTTGTCTCGGTCTGTCGACTTTTCCACAGCGGGGCACCGGGCGGGTCGAGATCATGCCTGGGTTGCGGATTGTTGGCTACCGGCGCGCCGCCAGCATTGCGTTTGCCGTCGAGGGTGAGCGAGTGCTGATCCTAGGCATCTTTTACGCTGGCCGAAACATCACACCGGAATTGCTCGAAGATCGGCTCTAAACGCCACTTCCGGTGGGGAACTGCTCTGCAGCCACCTGGGCCGACAGGTATTTTCAGGCCGATGGCGCACACCCGGCGCCGAGATATCGGGGCGCATCCATAGGAATGGTCGGCGCAGAACACCGCTCACAATTCGGCCAAGCCAGCTCACGAATTTCGGCCCCGTAGATATCTCCATGAGAAATCGAAAAAACATCGCTGATCGGTGTTGACAGTTCTCGTTGGTGGCGACTATATACGCCTCACCAACGAGGGCGGCTCGCCGCTGGCGACGAAGAAGTTTGCT
>NZ_LMCP01000044.1 GCF_001425625.1 Mesorhizobium sp. Root102
TAATCCCCGCTGAAAAAACGCAGGGTAAGGGTCAAACATGGGTCAATTCTCGATGGAAATATCCTGGGTTGCCGGGTCAGTTCTCAGTGGCAATCAACACTTCACGGTCTCAAGCGGGCTGTCGTACCGGGCGATGAGCTTCTCCGCCTCAGAATGCAACTCGGCCTTGGCTGCCGCGTCCAGATGCATGATGCTCATTGCGGTCGCTCCTATCGTGTCGCGGGGCGTGGTGCAGTGAGCGTGTCAAGGCGGTCCTGAAGGCCACCGTTGAGAACAATCATTTCCTTGAGCGCCTTCATTACGTTGCCCTTGTGTACGGCAACGAACTTGTCGGCGACCGCTTGAAGAGCTGCCTCCTGGCGGCTGTCGAGTGTCACAATGTTGGCCATAGCGATTGATCCAAACGCTCAGATATCCACAGTGAACAAAAAGAGAACATAAATGTCAAGAGCGGATTGACCCCGAGAGGAATGAGTTCCTATTTTGGGTCATGCCTGACACTGGTGGAAGACGAAAGCGCGGCGGCGCATGGAGGCTCAGCAATGCCCATGAGATTGGGCAGTTGGTGCTAGTCCGTTGCGGGCTGTGCAACGTCAAGCGTTGGTATCTGCCGGATGACCTCAGGGAAATCTTAGGCGATATCGAGGCTGAGCTGGTCGGGAGCAGAATGAGTTGCAAACGGTGCGGCAAGAACGAGTTCATGCACGCCGAGACGCAAAACCCATCGGCACGAGAGCGGCATGGCATTCGAGTCAGGCGGCTCGCTGAAATCAGGACGGTGCGGCGCGTCGTTTGGCGGGATGAGGATTGAGGGACGCTCTGAGTCAAAAGCAGTCATCCCCATGACGTCGTAGCTCACTAACGGCACACGACATCTGAAGCGAAATACGATACCCAACGCGAAGCAACGATTGGCGTTAGCTGTCCGTGGGGTTGCCGTGGCAAACGTTCGCAATTTTTGGGACGAATATTTCATGCAAGAGCATCTGCCGCCCTGGCAGTGCCCGAAGTGCGGTCGCGGAAACCTCGCGCTTGACAAAGAAAGCTTGAGGATCGGCTATTCGGCCGATGTGATCGCCGCACGTGACGATCCCGACTGGGAACCAGAATGGGATAGGGGCAGGTTTTCCTGCTTGCTCGTTTGTGATCAGCCAAAGTGTGGCGATATCGTTTCGATGATAGGCGAAACGGTGGCAAATGAGTTCCGTTCGGACGACGATAGCGAACAGTTTATCTTCGAGTCTCTAGTTCCCAAAAGCATGATACCAGGCGCGCCTTTGATGAACATTCCACCGGCGACGCCGAGCGCGGCCCAAAATGCCATCAAGCAGTCTTTCAGCGCTTTCTGGGGAGACCGTGGTTCCGCCGCCAACCGGCTACGGATCAGCGTCGAACGCATTTTGGACAGCGAGGGCATCCCGGCTAAGACAGACAAGGGAGCCTTCATTACTCTTGCCGCTCGAATAGACCTCTTCGGTGAGAAATCTCCGGAATACAAAGACACGCTTACCGCACTGAGGGAGGTCGGCAATCTCGGCAGCCATGACGGCGACGTTACTCGCGAAGCGCTCCTGGACACCTATGAGGTTTATGAAGACTGGTTGAAAAACTATGTTGGCAAACACGGCGAAAAGATGAAGGGGCTTGTCAAGAAATTGACTGACACTAAGGGAAAATACACGGTCTGACAGCGTGCGCTCAGTTAGCTTTCCAAAAAGAGTCTACCGCGTTCATGTATGCGGTGAAACTTGCATTGGACCAATTTACGTCGGAATTATCCCGCACGAGATAATGGATGCCGTTGGCGCACATCATTTGGTCACGGATGGCAGCCCGCAAATAGGTCATTGAGTGTTCATAGGTGTCTTGGAACCTCTGGGCGAAGCAGATGTTCGGCGCGTTTGATAGGAGCCCTTCAAGATAATAGGATGGTGCTACCCCTTCGGCCAAATAGTGGTCAGAGATCATCTTATTGCGCATATTCTTTAGTACGCGAACCATCGGCTTAAATCGATTGCTTGTGGCCTGGTGCTTGCTCGTGCAATTGTCCGAGTGTTGGTGCGGGTAGTTGATTATGCGACGACCAGAACTGGTTTCAAAGACGATGCCCTCCCTGTACCCGGTGCGTGAATAATATGTTCGATGCTCGGCGGCGACGAGTACGTCCGCATCCCGGCGATAGTTGTTGCCGGGAATGTAGATCGCCTTGCTACCGCCGGTTACGCCATTCCCGAACTGTTGTGTCAGCCAACTCGCAACGTCCCGTTTGAAATCTGACAACTCGTAGGTCGCGGGGACAAATACGCGCTCCAGTTCGACTCTATCGTTCGGCGAGAGGTCGCCTTTATCGTGGTAGTAGGTTGATGTCAGGCAAATGACTACATCGACGTCGCTATCGGAGTAAATGTTCGTCGCATTGCCATACGATCCCTGAAGGAAAATATTGAAGCTCTTCTGATGGTATGGTGACCGGGTATCGTTGAGTACATTTCGTACCGCCTGATAAGTCTCTGCCGATTGCGTCACAGAGCCCTGGGTCGACCAGGTATTTAACTGCTGCTCAGAAATTGCCATAGTGCCCCCAAATATCACATCAACAAAGCCGTTATACTGCTCTCGTAGTCTGCAAATGAATCTCTCCCGCGTTGTCTGAGAATGTTTAACTTCCTCAGATCGTGTTCCAAAAGGTCTGTTGCCATCTCTGGTTGCGCGAACGTGTTGTTGACCCTAACTGTCCTGATGTCGCCAAATAGCACCTTGCGAAGCTGCTCCATCGACTGCGTGTTAATCTCCAACGTCTTTTGGAGGAGGCGAACTGACGGGAGTTTACCTAAGCACCACGTCAGGCCCAGCGGGAAGGCTTTGGGTGTCGGGTAGATCCCAACACCAATGCTCAAGAGCGCTATGTTACCTCGGTCGATCTTGAACGCCTGAACGGCGTCAGCGACCGCGTACAGCGAAGGATTATTGGCGCAAAAGCCTCCATCGCCTAATTCAATATCGTCTCCAGCGGCGGTCTTAACGGTCTTCCTTTTGAAGAATGGGTAGGCGGAGCAGGATGCTTGGACAGCCTCAGCCAACGTGCAACCAAAACCCGGCACAAATGTCGCAAGACGACCGTGTGCTTGCCCGGCGTCGGCCTTGAAAATCATCGGCGTCTCGTTCACCCAATTGGTGGCTACGATGCCGATGCCGGTTTTGACGGCATTAAACTTCTGGTCTTTGAAGATGTCGACCGCGAGTTCAGCAAGCTTCGCCGTTTTTTCGCTCGGCAACCAAGGTTTCATAACCGTTGGAACGTGCATTCGATAAAGCTCGTGGATCTCGTCTACCGACTTTCCGATGGCCAACATGGTCCCGATGATAGAGCCGGTACTGGTGCCATATATAAGGTCAAATTTGTCGCAAAGCGGCCCTCCAAGCGTGGCCTCAACTTCTTTCAGGACGCCTAGCGTGTAGAAGCCTTTCGCCCCGCCGCCGTCTAGGCTGAGTATTCGGAACCGGCTATCTTTAGGAAGCTCTGTGGTCATCTTGACCTGTAAAGCAGGAGTGTTGCCATTGATACCAAACCATTTGGACGAAAGACAGGATTATAACCGCGGAAACGTCCTCAATCCCCAAATAGTGGAGCTGAGGCTCCTTACTGGAGATTTCACTGGGAACTTCGTTCACTGCATTCGTCCCGCCGGGGCGATCCCTACAGTAACCGAAGTTGGTCATCTGTGTTTGCGGGCCCCTGCGGAAACTTGATCTGCGTGGCCGGCTTCTCGACAATCACAAGGGCATCGTCCGGTGCCGTACGCTGTAGCCGCTTCGCCTCCGACCATGGCGCAGTCAGCCAGGTTTCAGTTTCCTCCTGCGTCTTCAGAACAACCGGCATGGCCTTCTCGTGGATCGGCGCGATAAGGGCGTTGGGCTTGGTTGTCATGAAGCCATAGAGTTCAAATTCGGCGGGGCCGTCTTTGACCTTGCGGACCCCCTGCCAACGCGTCCACAGGCCGGCGAAGAAGAACAGCGGTCGATCCTCGTTCAAGGCGAACCAATAATTCCGCTGAATGCCTGTCTCTGGGTCCTTGTCGCCAGGCGTAGGGCTCGGCTCCGCGAAGCTGGTGACAGGTATTACACAACGATGCTCGACGCCAACGTACTGCTGCCAATGACCGTACTGAGGGTTACGTATGTTGGTGGTGCCATAATCTGCCTTGCCCTTGACCCGCTCGGCGGGCGTTGGCATTCCCCAGAGCAGCCTAGCAAGCTCTCGTTCTCCATCCGACGCATTGCGGACCACCGGGCCGGGTGTGTTGGGATAGATGTCGATGGACGGCTCAAGGTTGCCCAAGATGTCCCGCAAGGCGTGGGTCCACTGACGGATGGCCTCCTGCGACGTGGTGATGTTGTAGAGGTTGCACATTGTTTCTAAAGCCCGCGCTCGATAACTGAGGTTTCAATGAGTTCTTTGACCCTAAATTGATCCTTCGCAATTGGATCTTGAAATAGTTCACTAAGAAGGCTCTTACTTGGTTGGCAGGTCAGGGTAGCCAGTTATGCGTTCAGTTTTGAGAGTTTTGGCTGTTGCGTCAATGATCGCGGCGGCAACATGGTCGGCTGCGGCCCTGGAGTACAAGCCGGTATCGTCCCCGGGCGAACTCCCGTTTCTTATCGTTTCCGGCGAGTTTGGGATCAATGAACCTTTGAATAGATTTAGCAATGCTGTCACCAGCAGCGGGGCTAGGGTGATCGTCTTCGACTCGGCGGGGGGAAGTATCGGAAGCGCGATGCAGCTTGGACGTATGATCCGGGCAGCGGGGTTGGACACGCTTCAAGTTCGACAGTTGCAGTGCGCGTCGGCCTGTTCGTTGGCTTTCATGGGTGGCGTTCGTCGTGTCGCAGATCCGGGCTCAATAGGCGTTCATCGCTCATCCTTCGCCCCAGACAGTGGGATGTCCGCCGACGAAGCTGTGGCGAATGTTCAAGCCGTCACTGCCGATATTATGTCTTATATGACCGAGATGGGCGTAGACCCCAAGCTCATGGCCGTAGCATTGAGCTATGACAGGTCCGACATGCGCTATTTGTCCGCCAGTGAAATGACTGAGCTGCGCGTAACCAACATTACCCCCACTCAGCCGCCGGTAGACACATCGCAGGTCCCGTCAACGCCTAGTCCGCCGCCAGCTGAAGCTAGCGCCAACGAACAGCAGCTGGAAAGCGCTGCGGTGGCCTTCATCAAGGGGCTCATTGAACGCCACGGCAACAATGCAGAGTTGGCCATCGCTGAGGTTCAAACGTCCTATGCCGCCATCGTGGACTACTATGGAAAGCCAACGGAGCTAAGCTCGATTGTCGCCGACAAGAGAAGCTATTTCCAACGATGGCCCGAACGGGGATATAATGTCCACAGCGAGAGCATTATGGTCACTTGTGCTAACGAGCGATGCATGGTGTCGGGCACGTACGACTGGGTTGTCCGAAGCCTGCCAAGACACAAGCAGGCAAAAGGCGTGGCGCACTTCAGCTACACAATCGCGATTGGACCGAACCCAAAAATCATCGCTGAGACTAGCAAAGTCATTCGCTGAACCATTTGCCCGTCGCAAGCGCCTTCAGCATCACCTAAGTTGCCGCTCTTCCTTGCTGCGGCAAAAGTCCAACTGGGCGGCTGGTGCAGGCTGAGCGTCCTCGCATGCTGGGGACCTTCAATAGCGCACTTGCTGGTTGCAGCGGTGCTGCAAATGCTATACGTGACTGCTACACAAGCTCGAAACGAACTGAGCGAATATCCAATAAAATCAAGAGCTAGCGAAGCGGCTATTCGAGTCCTCTTCTGGGCACCATCTTTCCCGACTACCAACGGGATCAAGCAGATTTCTCAACGGAATGCCTCCTCGGGTCAAGCCCGAGGATGACGACGGTGTGCTGCCGCCAACCAACCTCCCCTTCCGGCCAGGGGCTGAATAAACCGCTTCAAACTCCGCGGCCGCTTCGCTACGCTCAAAACCATGGCTCAACCCACCAATCCGATCTTCGGCGCGCGTCGCGATCAGGCGTTCCCCACCTTGGCGCAGGCGGACATCGATCGCATGCGCCGGTTCGGCGAGGCCAGCTTCTATGCGGCCGGCGAGAACATCGTCACGGCCGGCGATGTGGCGCCCGGTCTGATTGTCGTGCTGTCCGGCAGCGTGGACATCACCCAGGATGGCGGGCTTGGCCGGCGCGAAACGATCGCCACGCATGGTCCGGGCAGTTTTGTCGGCGAGCTGGCGCAGCTTTCGGCCCGTCCCTCTCTGGTGAATGCGCAGGCCGCCGAACCGGTCGAGGCGATCGTCATCGCCTCGCATCGGCTGCGCGACCTGATGGTGCAGGAGGCCAATCTCGGCGAGCGCATCATGCGCGCGCTGATCCTGCGCCGTGTCGGGCTGCTGGAAAGCGCCACCAGCGGACCGATCATCGTCGGTCCCGTCGACAATTCCGATGTGTTGCGGCTTCAGGGGTTTCTCGCCCGCAGCGGCCAGCCGCACCGCGTGCTCGATTCCGACAGCGATCCTTGCGCGAAAACCCTGGTTGAACGCTTCGAGGTCGACCCCCATCATCTGCCGATCGTGCTGTGTCCAAACGGCAGGCTGCTGATGAATCCCGGCGAAAAGGACCTCGCCCGCTGCATCGGCCTGTTGCGGCCGATCGATGCGGACAAACTATACGATGTCGCCATTGTCGGCGCCGGACCGGCAGGGCTGGCGGCCGCCGTCTATGCGGCCTCCGAAGGGTTGTCGACCATCGTGCTGGATTGCCGTGCCTTCGGTGGACAGGCGGGTGCCTCCTCGCGCATCGAGAACTATCTCGGGTTCCCCACAGGCATTTCCGGCATGGCGCTGATGGCGCGCGCCTACAACCAGGCGCAGAAATTCGGCGTCGAAATGGTGATACCGGACGAGGCGAAGCTTTTGAGCGCTGCGACCGACGGCGCCCGTTACAGGCTCGATGTCGGCGATGGCGAGACGGTGCGCACGCGCAGCGTGGTGATCGCCAGCGGCGCGCGCTACCGCCGCCTCGACATCGCCAATCTGGCGCGGTTCGAGGGAACGTCCGTGCATTATTGGGCGTCGCCCATCGAAAGCCGGCTTTGCGCGGGCCAGGAAGTGGCGCTGGTCGGCGCCGGCAATTCGGCCGGGCAGGCGGCTGTCTATCTGGCCAGCCATGCGCGCAAAGTGGCGCTGCTGGCGCGCGGCGGCAGCCTCGATGCCAGCATGTCGCGCTATCTGGTCGAGCGCATCAGGGCGCAACCGAACATCGAGGTGCTGACCGGGGCCGAAATCATGGCTCTGGAAGGCGACGAGGGCAATCTTGGCACAGTGCGCTGGCGCAACCGCGCCAGCGGCGCGGAAACGACGCGCCCGATCCGCCATCTCTTCCTGTTCATCGGCGCCGACCCGAACACCGATTGGCTGGCGAACTGCGATGTGGCGCTTGACGCCAAGGGATTCGTGCGCACCGGATCGGACCTGGGATCGGCGCAGATGGAGACGAGCCGCAGCGGTGTGTTCGCCATCGGCGATGTCCGCGCCGGGTCGGTCAAGCGCGTCGCGGCGGCTGTCGGCGAAGGCGCCCAGGTGGTCGCGGCATTGCATGCATATCTCGCGCGCGGCAACGCCGACGCGCCTCAAACGGCAGGGAGACCATGATGGATGAATGCAGGCACACGCGCGACATCAGAAAGGTGACGCCGAGCGCGCTCGGCTGCGAGGAATGCCTGACGAGCGGGTCGCAATGGGTGCATCTGCGGCTGTGCCGCACCTGCGGTCATGTCGGCTGCTGCGACGACTCGCCCAACCGCCACGCCACCAAGCATTTTCACGCCACCAAGCATCCGATCATCGAGGGCTACGATCCGCCGGAAGGCTGGGCATGGTGCTATGTCGACGAGGTGTTTGTCGACCTCGGCGACGACGTGACTCCGCAGAACGGTCCGATCCCGCGCTTTTATTGAGGTCCGCCCTACGGACCGGAAAAAGCCCGGTTCGGCCGGGCCTTTCTTTGTCCAAGCATAATCGCCACCCGATGCCCGGCTGTCAGCGAACTGACAGGTTGCCCGTTCCAGGGTCTGCCAGCTCACGATCACAGCAGCCCGATCCTGGACGCTCTCTTCAGCGCATCGCCACTGGGTTCTTGAGCGCGCCCAAAAGGGATCGTCTCCCGAACAAAGCTTTGACATGATCGCGGCTAGTCTAGAAGCATTCAAAACGGGAAGGTTCGCATGCACCCCACCTATACAAGCACGCAAAAGGCCATTCACTGGGCGGTGTTTCTGCTGGTCGTCGGCCTTTATGGCTTGACCTATATGGAGGAGCTTTTTCCACGCGGCGATCCCGGCCGCGCGATCGTCTGGTGGTTACATATTTCGTTCGGGCTACTGCTGTTTGCGCTGGTCGTCATCCGTGTCGGCCTGCGTCTGGCGCTGGGAACGCCGGGGCTGCCGACGGAAATGTCGGAACTTGAACGATGGGCGGCAAAGATCGCGCATCTGCTGCTTTATGCGCTGCTCGTGACCATTCCGGTTCTAGGCATCCTGCTGACCTGGTACAGGGGCGACGCGTTGAGTTTCTTTGGCCTCTTCACTATCCCGGCTCCGGTTTCGCCCGACCGCAACACGGCCCAATTCGTCAGGGAACTGCACAGTCTCTGCGCCAATTCCATCCTCATCCTCGCCGGAGTGCACGCGGCCGCGGCGCTGTGGCACCATTTCATCCGCAAGGACGACGTGCTCAAGCGAATGCTGCCGGAAGGCACGGGTGCCTAGTCCGTGAAAGTGTGAGACTGTTTCCCGGGAAAAACGCATAGCGCTTTCCCTTGGGAAGATAGACCCAAGGCGCTTCTTCAATCAGTCTCGCCGTGTTGGCGCCGGGGCGGGCTCGGGGTTGTCCACGCTGTTCTCGTTGATCTGGAAGGCCTTTCCTTCGACCTTCTTTTTCTTCAGGTCGTCGCCGGTCTGTTGCTGCGGCGGATGCTTCGGGTTTTGCTTGGTGTTCTGGTTCACGTCGAGAGCTCTGGTCATCATTTCCTCCAGCGGATTTCCTGGAACACAATGTCCGACGGTGCGTGGGGTTCCGGCAAAAGAAGACGCTCCCTGCGACCGGGCGTCTGCAGCCCGGCCGCTGTGCGGTCTATCGAGGGTTTCCGTCGGACGGCGTGCAGGAGCAGCGACGAGGCCGTCAGTTCGACTGTCATGCCGGCTTGTGCTGTCTCACGATCCTCCACTCATGCCAGATCAACACCATGACGACCGCATCGAAGACGGTCAGGACGAGCAGGCCGATCGAATGGGTGTATGAGTAGCGATAGACTTGATAGACCATGAATAGGCCCAATGCCGCGAGTGATGCCGGGTAAGACCAGAGCTTGCCTCTCAAAAGCCCGACAACCAAGGCCAGCTTTATGAGGCCGTGGCTGAGCAGGTAGAAGGCGTAAAACTCCTGGCTGGCGATCGAGAAATGGCTTGCCATTTGCGACAGATGGCCAGCTATGAAATCGGTCGGATCTTCGATCAATTCCTCCTGGGTGAGAGCATTGACCCAGGAGGCAATGGCATCGGTGGTGACGACATAGAGCAGGATCCCGCCGATGCATTCGATCAGGGCATGCGCGCCCTTGAGCCAGACGCCGATTTCGAAAATCTGATGGATACGACGTTCATCGACGAGCTTCAAAACCCACCTCACGATCAACTACGGAAACCGACGCCAAATGGATGTGGCTTTAACACACTGGGCAAATGCCGCGGCCGGTATCAGCCCTTTTCTTGATAAAACGATGATCGGCGTCTCACAAATCGGCGTTCCCCTCATGGTGCTGGCCGTGGTCCTGCAATGGTGGGCGAAGGTCGACCGCTACCATGTTCGTCACGCGGCCGTGTCGGCCGGTCTGGCGTTCTTGCTCGGTCTGGCGATCAACCAGTTCATTCTTCTGTTCGTGCATCGGATACGGCCCTACGATGCCGGCGTGACGCATCTGTTGATTGCGCCCAGCGCCGACTGGTCATTCCCATCCGATCACGCGACAGCCGCCATTGCGATTGTTGCGGCCTTTGCGATGCAAGGTCTCCCGCGCCGGACGATTGCGCTTTTTATCATGGCATTCCTGATCTGCTGGTCGAGAATCTACATCGGAACGCACTACCTGACCGACGTTGTCGGTGGGGCCGTCACCGGCGTCCTGGGTGCCATCGTGGTGCGACTGGCTTACCGCGAGAACTCCCGGTTGGACAAACTGGTGACCAAAATTCTCTAGCTCGGCGCTGCTCAACGACGCATTCGGGTATGCAGTTGAGCTGGTTCCACACGACACTACGGACGCGACTTCAAAGTCAGCCAGCGAAGCATCGATACCCCAGCCATCCCGCCAGCGCGACCGAAGCGACCCAGATACAGGCGATGATCACCGCCGCACCGCGGCTCACGGGCCTGTCAACGGCAAGGGCGGCGGCCTCTCGATGTTCCGCCATGACCTCAGGCGGTATCATCCTGACCACGGCAAGGATGCCCAGGGGGATCAAGATCGCATCGTCGAGATAGCCAACCACGGGGATGAAATCTGGGATTAGGTCAATTGGCGATAAGGCGTAGCTTGCGACAAACACGGCAAGCGCCTTGGCGTACCACGGCGTTCGGGGATCACGCGCGGCGAGGTAGAGCGCATGCACGTCGCGCTTGATCGTTCGTGCCCATTCATTCAGTGCCGTGGTCATTGGCGACTTTAGCGCCAAATGATGACGCCCCGATAGCGCACGCCAGGAGATGCTCGGCGAGCCCCTACATGGTCCTATCGCACCGACCCCGTGACAGTCGGGTCGATCGTGCTGGGAACGGATTTGCGTTCGTTGCCGGCGAGTGCCGCTATGATCAGCAGGCTTGCAACCACCGGGACAAACAGGATGGCAATGCGGGCTTGCACGTAAAATATGGCGCGCCATTCATTGCGCTTGTCGGGGCTGTTGCTCATCATACTCACTTTGTCACACCCCCCGGGCCGTGACATAGCCGCGAACGGTTAAGCAACCCCTTCCGATAGTGTTAACCGGGCGGAATCGAGGCGAAATTCTCAGGCGATACGCCGGCCTCAGCCCAGCCCAATCCGCCTTGCCCCTTGCCGGAACAGCGCCACGGCATCCGGCTCGAAGTGGAAGGTGCCGATGAAATCGTCGAGGCGATAGTCCGGCCGCGTCTTGCGGATGGCGGCGGCAAAGCCGCGTGCCTCGTCGAGCCGTCCCGCCAGAGCCAGGCAGTGGGCCGCGATTGCCAGGATGATGGCGTGCGCGTTGGGCCGCGCCGCCGCCTTCAGCGCCCATTCGGCCGCCTCCTCGAACTGGCCTAGCCGGACATGTGCCATGGCGCGTGCCCCCAGCATGCCAAACAGCAGCGGGTCGAACGGGCTCAGATGGCGCGAATGGTCGGAGGAGCCGATCGCCGCCTGCGGGTCGCCCGACTGAGAGTGGACGAAGGACAGTGCATAGTGGCCAAGTGCGAAATTCGGGCTGAGGTCCACAGCCCGTTCCAGTTCGATCAGCGAACTGTCCTGCTCGCCGCGCAGCCACAGCGCCCGGCCCATCGCCCAATGCGCTGCCGGATTGTGGTCATCGATCAGCAGGCTGCGGCCGGCGCTCTCGAAGGCCAGCGCGCTTTCGCGGTCACGGTCGCCCCAGCGCTGGAAGGCGTTCTGCCAGTGGGTGAAGGACAGGCCGGCATAGGCACGGGCAAAAGTCGGGTCGAGCTGCAGGGCCGTGTCAAAGAAATGCTTCGCCTGCTCGTTCTCGGCCTGGGTGAAGCGGTACATATGCCAGAGGCCGCGATGATAGGCCTCCCAGGCGTTGAGCGAACTGGGCGCCTTCAGCATGGCGCGGTTACGCTCCATCGTTTCGATCTCGGCCGAGATCGACGAAACGATGCTGTTGCCGATATCGTCGAGCACGGTGAAGATGTCGTCGGGCCTGCGCTCGAACGTCTCGGCCCAGACGATCCTGGCAGTGCGCACCTCGATCAGTTCGACGCTGACAATCAGGCGGCCGGCCGGGCTGCGCACCGTTCCGGTGGCGACATAGTCGACATTCAGCCGGCGGCCGGCATCCTCGGGCGCGATGTCCTTCTCGGCCAGCGCAAACACCGATCCGCGCGCGATGACGAAGAAATCCCGGAGCTTGGCGAGGCGGGTGATGATGTCGTGGGTGAAACCATCGGCCAATCCACCGCCTGCGCCGGTCTCTTCAACAAACGGCATCACCGCCAGCGAAGCGTGGCTGGGCTCGACCGGGCCGGCATCTGAGGGCGTCGCGATCAACTGCGATATTGTGGACAGGCAGGCCGGCTGCGGTTGGAGCGGGGTGCCCGACTGTTGGTCACGGATTGCCCGCCAGGCCGCGCGAAGCGGTGCAAAATCTAGTTCCTCTGACTGGAACAATCGTTCCGCCGAAGCCAGGTGCTGCTCGGCCGCGCCGATCTCGCCGCGCCGGGCCAGACTGGCCAGAAGTGCTGCATGCGCACGCCCGTCGAACGGCGCCAGTTCCACCCATTTGTCGAGATAGACGATCGCCTCTTGGCTATCCGTCGGCAGGCTTGCGACAAGCTGTTCCAGCAAGGCGATGTGGCACGAGTGAAAACGGCGACGCTGGGCGATCAGCCAGCTGTTGAAATGAGGGCTGCGCTCGACCTCCAGCCCATCCAGCAAATCGCCGGCAAACAGTCCGGCAAGCGCTCGTAGCCGCTCGACATCGAGGTGACTGTTGCCTTGCGCGATCGCGCCGGCGACCTCCAGCGCATCCACATGGCAATCGTCCAGGTCAAGCGCGACCGTATCGCCCTGTGTGGAGATCCGGCGCCGCTCCGGCTCGTCGAGGACGCCGCGCAACTTGCTCAGGCACCAGCGCAGCTCGCCCCGTGGATCGTTCGGCACGTCCCACAGCAATTCGCACAGGCGGCTGCGGCCGGCCGGATGCGGTGCCAGCGCCAGGTAGGCGAACAGCGCTCGCAGCTTGCGCGACGCCGGCAGCGCCACCGGCACGCCGTCGCGCAGGATCGCCAGCGCCCCGAGCAGGCGCACGGAAAGCGCCGGCATCTCGCCGTCCAGCCTCGATCGTGCGGATTCCACGTTGGTTTCCACGCCTGCTCCCACGCTGGCCTGTCGGCCTCTCCTGTATCACCAAACACGACACGGCGCATCCGGCAGCGGATTTAAGCGCCGGATACCGTCATTGCCGCTGTGCGGCATGTTAGTCCTAGCGCGGCAAGGTCACGAAACCTCGCCGCCCAACCCGCCGGTTTGTAACCGGTCTGTGACAACAATCGAGGAGACCAAGATGTTGCATCAGCAGAAAATCAGGACCACGGCCGGTCGCGGTCGCCTGTTCGACAGCATTCTCGACACCGTCGGCGATACGCCGGTGGTCCGTATCAACAATCTGGGACCAGCCCACGCGACCATCTACGTCAAGGCCGAGTACTTCAATCCCGGCGCCTCGGTGAAGGATCGTCTGGCGCTCAACATCATCGAGGAGGGCGAGCGCAGCGGTGCGCTGAAGCCGGGCCAGACGGTTGTCGAGGCGACCAGCGGCAACACCGGCATCGGCCTGGCCATGGTCTGCGCGCAGAAGGGCTATCCGCTGGTCGTCACCATGGCCGACAGTTTTTCCGTCGAGCGCCGCAAGCTGATGCGCATGCTGGGCGCCAAGGTGGTGCTGACGCCGCGCGCCGAAAAAGGCGTTGGCATGTACAAGAAGGCGGTGGAACTGGCTGAGGCCAATGGCTGGTTCCTCGCCCGGCAGTTCGAGACGGCCGCCAATGCCGCCATCCACGAGGCGACCACGGGGCGGGAGATCGTCAATGATTTCGCCGGTTCGCGGCTCGACTACTTCGTCACCGGCTATGGTACCGGCGGCACCGTCGTCGGCGTGGCACGCGTGCTGCGCCGCGAGCGGCCGGAAACCCGCATCGTGCTGTCCGAGCCGGCCAACGCGCAGCTCATCGGCAGCGGCAAGGCGCAGCAGCGCGGTGCCGATGGCGCTCCCGCTGCCAGCCACCCGGCCTTCGAACCGCACCCGATCCAGGGCTGGACGCCGGATTTCATCCCCAACGTGCTGCAGGAGGCCATCGACTCCAGCCTCTACGACGAGGTGATGCCGATTGCCGGGCCCGAGGGCATCAAATGGGCCAAGGCGCTGGCACGCCAGGAAGGCATCTTCACCGGCATTTCCGGTGGCGCCACCTTCGCAGTGGCGCGGCAGGTCGCGGAGAAAGCGACGGCCGGGGCGGTGATCCTGTGCATGTTGCCCGACACCGGCGAACGCTACATGTCGACGCCGCTGTTCGACGGCATAGAGACCGAGATGGACGCCGACGAGATCGCCCTGTCGCGCTCGACGCCCGGCTGCCAGTTCCCGGCGGCTTGACGGGAGATCCGCTATGGACGCCGTGCAAGAACCCCTCGGCCTGGTGGCCGAGGAAACGCTCGATCCCCTGGACTGGGCCGATGTGCAGGCCCTGTCGCACCAGGTCATCGACGATGCGGTCGATTATCTGCGTGACGTAGGCGACCGTCCGGTCTGGCGGGAGATGCCGGCCGATGTGAGAGAGGTCTTCGCGGCACCGCTGCCGCGATCGCCGGCGCCGCTCGCCGCTGTCTATGGCGAGGTCTCGCGCACGGTGATGTCCTATCCGATGGGCAACATCCATCCGCGCTTCTGGTCCTGGTATATGGGGTCCAGCAATTTCACCGGCGCGCTCGGCGATTTCCTGGCGGCAATCCAGGGTTCCAACCTCGGCGGCGGCAACCACGCCGCTGGGCTGATGGACAGCCAGGTGGTGAATTGGTGCAAGCAGATGCTGGGCTTTCCGGCTTCTGCCAGCGGCACGCTGGTCAGCGGCGGCTCGATGGCCAACCTTATCGGGCTGACCGTGGCGCGCAACACCAAGGCTGGCATCGACGTGCGCGAGCACGGCGTTGCTGCGATCGAGAAGCCGTTGCGTTTCTATGGCTCGGACCAGATCCACTCCTGCCACCGCAAGGCGATGGAAGCGCTCGGCCTCGGCAACCGGGCCCTGCGCCGCATCGCGACCGATGCCGGACTGCGCATCGACATCAATGCCTTGCGGGCGGCGATCGCCGAAGACCGCGCGGCCGGGTTCAAGCCGGCCTGTGTCATCGGCAATGCCGGCACGGTGAACACCGGGGCGATAGACGACCTGCGGACACTCGCCAAGCTGGCCCATGAGGAGGACCTCTGGTTCCATGTCGACGGCTGCATCGGCGCGCTGATCGCCATCGCGCCCGAAAATGCCCATCGCGTCGCGGGCATCGAATGGGCCGATTCGGTCGCGCTGGATCCGCACAAATGGCTGCATGCGCCGTTCGAGGTCGGCTGTGCCCTGGTCAGGGATGCCGCCGCGCATCGCCGGACCTTCGCGGTGACGCCGGAATACCTGGAATCGACGCCGCGCGGCCTCGCTTCCGGCGAATGGCTGCACGATTACGGCTTGCAGACGTCGCGCGGCTTTCGCGCGCTCAAGGTGTGGATGGCGCTGAAGCAGCATGGCGTCGACAAGTTCGGCCGCCTGATCGACCAGAACATCGCACAAGCTCTCTATCTCGCAGGATTGATCGAGGCCGAGCCTGACCTGGAGCTGGCGGCATTGCCGACCATCAACATCGTCTGTTTCCGCTATCAGCTCAGCTTGGCCGGCGAGGCGCTGAAGGCGCTCAACACCGAGATCATGCTGCGGCTGCAGGAACAGGGTATTGCCGCGCTGTCGGACACCACGGTGCATGGCGAGCACTGGCTGCGCGTGGCGATCACCAACCATCGCACAAGGCGCGGGGATCTCGACCTTCTGGTGGGTGAAACGATGCGGCTGGGGCGCGAAATCGCGGCGCAGGGTGCTGCGTCTTCCTAGTCACCGGCAGGCATGCGATTCTGCCGCTCTGATTCGCGAGGTCCGACGGTGACGCTCTTTCGTATGGCTGCACTGGCGGCCTTTGTCTTCACCACCTCGGCGCAGGCCGCCGAGATGGCCTTCTTCATCAAGAACCTGCGCAAGGAAGCGGTTGCGGTCGAACTGTTCAGCCGCGACCGCGAGACGGTCTGGCCGGGCAACGACAAGGTGTTCCTGATCGACCCCAGTTCGCAGAAATCCGTGCCGCTCTCGTGCAATCAGGGCGAACGCATCTGCTATGGCGCCTGGGTCGATGGCAACGACAGCATCTCGGCCGGCGTCGGGCCGGACAATGACCAGCCTTGCGACAATTGCTGCTTCATCTGCGTGGAGCACTCGACCGAGACGATCGATCTGGTGCCGTAAAAGGGAGAAGCTGGCGTCGGACCCAAATTAAGTCAGGGATCAGGTCACCCGATCCACTTCCGCGATTCAATGCAGCATGCAATGGTCGCCCCGCGGCCGGGTGGGCCGCTACTTCAGGGGGTTACCATGCTTTACACCTATGCGCGCCGCACGCTGGTCGCGCTGTCGCTTGCCACACTGTTTGCGCCGTCCGCGCACGCCGCCGATATCACCTTCGCAATCAAGAACAGCCACCCCAACGCCATGCGCGTCGAGCTCTACAGTCAGGACCGCGACTATGTCTGGCCGGGCGAGGACAAGGACTATTTCCTCGACGATGGCGAGACCAAACAGCTGCCGATATCGTGCAACGAGGGCGAATCGATCTGCTACGGCGCCTGGGTCGATGGCGACGAGGGCACCTATTGGGGCGTCGGTCCCGGCAACAAGGAAAAATGCGAGGATTGCTGCTATACCTGCAACGGCGGCGAGACCGAGGAAATCGATCTGGTCCCCTGACCGGCTTGACGGGTTTCCCTGCTGGAGCCATAGCCTCGACAGATACCCAGAGCGCGCCGTGTCTGTCCGTTCAGACGCGCCGTGCTTCAGGCAAAGGAGCCCAGCTATGGCCGGCATGGTCGAAAGCGACAAGATCGACGTCGGATTCTCCGGCAGGCGCTGCATCCATTCGCGCAATTGCGTGCTGGGCGATCCGCATGTCTTTGTGCCCAACGCGCCGGGTCAGTGGATCCATCCCGACGCGGCCAGCGTCGAGAAGGTGGTCGCGATCGCCGAAAGCTGCCCCTCGGGCGCCATCACTTACATCAGGAAGGATGGCGGGCCGCAGGAGCAGCCGCCGGTGGTCAACACCGTGCGGCTGCGGGAAAACGGCCCGCTAGCCGTGCATGCCGAGATCGTGCTCGACGGCGAAACGTTTTACCGCGCCACGCTATGCCGCTGCGGCACCTCGGAAAACAAGCCGTTCTGCGACGGCAGCCACAACAAATCAGGTTTCACCGCCACCGGCGAGCCGGCGCTGAAGGACACGCCGGCGCTGGAGGCGAGGAATGGCCCGCTGAAAGTGACGCCGACCACCAACGGCCCGCTCAAGCTCGAAGGCAATGTCGAGATCGTCACCGGCACCGGCCATACGATCGACCGCACGCAACGCACCTTCCTCTGCCGCTGCGGCCATTCCGCCAACAAGCCGTTTTGCGACAACACGCATAAAAAGATCGGCTTCGTGGCATGAAAGGAGGTCCGCCAGCGTTAGTGTAGGATGAGGGTCTCGCGCTAAGGAGGAAATCCATCATGCGCACCATGCTTGTTCTTGCTTTGCTTGCCTTTGCCATGCCCGCCTACGCCGCCAATCATGCGGTCCAGATCAAGGGCATGAAATTCAACCCGTCGAAAATCTCGGTCGCTGTCGGCGATACCATCACCTTCACCAATGCCGACCCGATGACGCACACCGCCACCGCGCTTGACGGCTCCTTCGACACCGGCCATCTCGCCACCGGCAAGAGCGCCAAAGTCAAGATATCAGCCGCCGGCGCGCACCCATTCCATTGTGCGATCCATAGCTCGATGAAGGGCACTGTCACGGCGAAATAGTGGCATCTCGCCAGACTCTCTTCCGCCATGGCGGGAAGACTTCCAGCGTCGGTGGGAGGTGGTCACTGACGTTGCGGCCAAAGCCGCCGATCTCCCCCATAAGGGTTCCCTTGAGGGGGGAGATCAAGTCCTCATCATGGTCATCGCGTGTTGGCCCAGCGCTCGCGGCTTTATCGCCCGCTCCGTATCGGCTAAGGGCAGGGCAGAAAAATTCGCCAGCCGGACCGCCATCAGAAATGACCGTCAAGACCAAGCCAAAGCCCCTGTTCCTCGGGATCGATACCGGCGGCACCTACACCGATGCCGTGCTGTGGTCAGAAACGGAAGGCCCGCAGCAGGGGCCGAACAAGGGCAAGGTGCTGGCCAAGGCCAAGGCGCTGACCACACGGCATGATCTTGCCGTCGGCATTTCCGGCGCCGTCGACGCGGTGCTGCAGAAGGCTGGCACCGATCCCGCCGCGATCAAGCTGGTTTCGATGTCGACGACGCTTGCCACCAACGCACTGGTCGAGGGCCAAGGCGGCCGCGTCGCGCTGGTGATGATCGGCTTCTCCGAGGGCGACCTCGCCCGCGACGGGCTGAAGGCAGCACTTGGCACCGACCCGGTGGTTTTCTGTCCTGGCGGCCACGACGTGCACGGCAATGCTGCAAAACTGGATCTGTCCGGGCTGGAAGCGGCGCTGCCGGAACTCGGCGCATCGGTGTCCGGCTTTGCCGTCTGCGCCTATTTCGCCACCCGCAATCCGGCGCACGAGGTCGCCGCCCGCGAGCTCATCCGCGAAAAGACCGGGCTGCCGGTAACCGCCAGCCACGAGCTGTCGGCCAAGCTCGGCGGTCCGCGCCGGGCGCTGACGACGCTGCTCAACGCCAGGCTGATCTCGATGATCGACCGGCTGGTGGCGGCGACCGAAGGTTTTCTCGAAGCACGCAACATTGCGGCACCGCTGATGGTGGTGCGCGGCGATGGCGCGCTGGTTTCGGCGGCGTTTGCCCGCCAGCGGCCGATCGAGACCATCCTCTCCGGACCGGCCGCCAGCCTCGTGGGCGCCCGCCACATGACCGGGCTCGACAACGCCATGGTGTCCGATATCGGCGGCACCACCACCGACGTCGCCGTGCTCGACGGCGGCCGGCCGCGGCTCGATCCGGAGGGCGCCACCGTCGGCGGCTTCCGCACCATGGTCGAGGCTGTCGCCATGCGCACCTTCGGCCTCGGAGGGGATTCTGAAGTGACGCTGGAAGATGGCGCGCTCAACCCGAAGATCCTGCTCGGGCCACGCCGCCTGGTGCCGCTGGCGCTGGCTGGCATGGCGCATGGCAGCGCCGTCACATCGGAACTCGAACGCCAATTGCGGGCGCCCAATCCCGGCCGCATGGACGGCCGCTTCGCGGTGCGCACCGGCGTGCCGGACAGGCTCGCCGCCGGATTGACCGGCGCCGAAGCCAGGCTCTACGAGCTGATTGGTGCTGTGCCGCTCGCCATCGACAGGCTTTTGACCTCGAACGCGCAGAACGCGACGCTGAACCGGCTGGTGTCGCGCGGGCTGGTGCATGTCGCCGGTTTCACCCCGTCGGACGCCGCCCATGTGCTGGGCAAGCAGGCAAACTGGGATCCCGTTGCCGCGCGCCTCGGCGCCGAACTGTTCGCCCGCAAGCGCGACGGCCGTGGCCAGTTCATCGCCGCTTCGCCAGAAGCGCTCTCGGAACGGGTGCTGGTGACGCTGACGCGCTGGTCGGCCGAATACATTCTCGAAACCGCCTTTGCCGAGGACGGCCTCGATGGCGCGTCGACGGTGGCGCATGCGCTGGTGCAGCGCGCGGTCGACGCCCATCCCGGCATTGCACGCTTAACCGTGGCGCTCGACCGACCGGTCATCGGCCTCGGCGCCTCGGCGCCGCTGCATTATGCCGGCCTGCCACCCTTGATCGGCAACGACTGCGTGGTGCCGGAAGACACCGATGTCGCCAATGCGCTTGGTGCCGTCGTCGGTCAGGTCAGGGTTTCGGCCGAGGCGCGGGTCAGCCAGCCCAAGGAAGGGCTGTTTCGCCTTGCCTCGGGCGAAACCGTACGCGATTTCCTCGACGAGGCGGCGGCGATCGCGGCGGCCGAGGCCGATGTCCGCGCCATCGTCGCCCAGCGTGCCAGGGATGCCGGCACCGATAGCGCCGAGATCGACGTTTCGACCGAGTTCCGCGTCTCGACCGTCGAAGCCCAACGCATGTTCATAGAGGCGCATGTGGTGGCGGTGGCCTCGGGAAGGCCGCGGATTGCGGTTTGAGCGAGGCGGCGAAATACGCCACCTTCACCCTAAGCTGAATTGACCCTGCACCCCTGACATGCCAAAGGCCCGCAAAGCCTTTCATCTGGAGTAGCCTGATGACCGATCGCATCGAGATCGCCGGATTGCGGATTGCCCGCGAGCTGCATGAGTTCGTGGCCAGGGAAGCGCTGCCGGGCACGGGCATCGAAGCCGACGCCTTCTGGAACGGTTTTTCGGCCATCGTCCATGACCTGGCGCCGAAGAACCGGGCGATGCTGGCAAGGCGCGACGCCATCCAGGAACAGATAGACGGCTGGTACCGCGACCATGGCGCACCCGTCGACATGGAGGCCTACAAGGGCTTCCTGAAAGAGATCGGCTATATCGTTCCGGAAGGGCCGGCCTTCAGCGTGTCGACGGGCAATGTCGACCCGGAAATCGCAATCGTTGCCGGACCGCAACTGGTCGTGCCGGTGATGAATGCCCGCTATGCGCTCAATGCCGCCAATGCGCGCTGGGGCTCGCTCTACGACGCGCTCTATGGCACCGACGCCATTCCCGAAACGGATGGCGCGGAGAAGGGCAAGGCCTTCAACCCGGCGCGCGGCGCCAAGGTCGTTGCCTGGACGAAGACCTTTCTCGATGAGGCTGCCCCGCTCACCTCGGGCAAATGGGCTGGTGTCAACGGTTTGTCGCTGGCGCAAGGCGGGTTGCGGCTGAGTGCCGGTGCCGGCTCGACCACGCTGGCCGAACCGAAGCAATTCGTCGGCTACCGTGGCGATGCCGCCAATCCCGATGCGGTGCTGCTTGTGCGCAACGGCCTGCACATCGAGATCGTGATCGACCGCAACAACCAGATCGGCCGCACCGATCCGGCGGGGATCGCCGATGTCATCCTGGAATCGGCGCTGACCACCATCCAGGACTGCGAGGATTCGATCGCGGCGGTGGATGCGCAAGACAAGGTCGTCGTCTACCGCAACTGGCTTGGCCTGATGAAGGGCGACCTGACGGAAGAAATCACCAAGGGCGGCAAGAGTTTCGTCCGCAAGCTCAACCCCGACCGCGCCTACACCGCGCCCGCCGGCGGCACGCTGACCCTACCCGGCCGCTCGCTGATGCTGGTCAGGAATGTCGGCCACCTGATGACCAACCCGGCGATCCTTGACCGCGACGGCAACGAGGTGCCGGAAGGCATCTTGGATGCGGCTATGACGGCGCTGATCGCGCTGCACGATGTTGGGCCGAACGGCCGCCGCGCCAATTCCCGCGCCGGCTCGATGTATGTCGTGAAACCCAAAATGCACGGGCCCGAGGAAGTCGCCTTCGCCGTCGAGATATTCGACCGTGTCGAGGCCCTGCTCGGCATGGCCAGGAACACCATCAAGATGGGCATAATGGATGAGGAGCGGCGCACCACCGTCAATCTCAAGGAAGCAATCCGCGCGGCGAAGGAGCGTGTCGTATTCATCAACACCGGCTTCCTCGACCGCACCGGCGACGAGATCCACACCTCGATGGAAGCCGGTCCGATGATCCGCAAGGGCGACATGAAGCAGGCCGCCTGGATTTCCGCCTACGAGGCGTGGAATGTCGACACAGGACTGGAATGCGGGCTGGCCGGCCACGCCCAGATCGGCAAGGGCATGTGGGCGATGCCAGATCTGATGGCGGCGATGCTGGTCGAGAAGGTCGCCCATCCCAAGGCCGGCGCCAACACCGCCTGGGTGCCATCGCCGACGGCGGCGACGCTGCATGCCACGCACTACCACAAGATCGATGTCCACGCGGTGCAGGCAGCGCTGAAGAACCGGCCCAAGGCGAAGCTCGACGACATTCTGTCGGTGCCTGTCGCCGTGCGGCCGAACTGGTCGCCCGAGGACATCCAGAAGGAACTCGACAACAACGCGCAAGGCATTCTCGGCTACGTCGTGCGCTGGATCGACCAGGGCGTCGGCTGCTCGAAAGTGCCAGACATCAACGATGTCGGCCTGATGGAAGACCGCGCCACGCTGCGCATCTCGTCGCAGCACATCGCCAACTGGCTGCACCACGGCGTGTGCAGCAAGGACCAGGTGATGGCGACGATGAAGCGCATGGCCGGCATCGTCGACCGCCAGAACGAGGGCGACCCGCTCTACCGGCCGATGACGGTCGACTTCGACAAGTCGATCGCCTTCCTCGCCGCCTGCGACCTGGTCTTCAAGGGCCGCGTTCAGCCCAACGGTTACACCGAGCCGGTGCTGCACGCGCGGCGGCTGGAGCTGAAGGCGCAGCAGGGCTGAAGAGGTACGCGGCCCGCCCCTGCCGCGAATGGGGGGCGGGTCTTCGAACTGGCTTCCGGCCAGAGAAAAGGCGTTAGGGAGCCGTATGGTCCAGGAGCCGGATGGAGGGATCGCGCCGGTGCTCGGAGTTGACGCGATCGACGCCTTCCACCGTGATCGCTATCGTTCCGTTTTCTATCCTCGCGATCCATCCCTTCGCTTTCATGTACCAGAGATGAAACTCGAGATGCTCTCGCGGGCAGCCTGACAGGCGTTCGAGCTCTACATCTCCGATCCCCGGATCGGTGACGTCGTGGCGGCGCTTCGCGTAAAGCAGCGACAGCAGTTTGGCCTGGATCACAGCATCCCGCTCGATGCCTTTGGCGTTGCTGGCCTCCTCGGTCAACTCGCGGCGAAGGCCGGCATGGTCTCTATACGCGATGTCGTATTGAGCGCGCTTGACGGGATCCTTGAGCGTATTGTGGGCTTCCACGATTTCGCTGAAGCGGGCTTCATCCCCAGTGTGCTGATTGTCTGGATGATAGCGCATCGCAAAATAGCGAAATATGCGCTCCAGCGTTTCCGAGTTGGCGTTCGGGCTAACTTCCAAAACTTCGTAGTAGTCAATGAACATATCGGTACACCCTCAACCGCAATCATATTCGTATTGTCTAAATAAGGAATATCCAATGCAGCAGCCAAGATTTTAGTCCGGCACCGATGCGACACGTTCTGGGGTGAAGACGAAGAAATGGCCGACGTCCGTTCGGTGGGGCCGTTGGGTGGGGAGGACGCCGGCCAAGCGGACAATCAGATCCGCCGCATTGCAGAGATGTTCGATTCGTTGGGTGGCGGTTATGGCGTGATCGCGGAAGGCAACGTTGCGGAGCCGGCTTGTCGCGCGATCGCCTGCTGCCAGATTTCGCCCGCGGACCAAAAACCACAACCCGTAAGCACGGCCATTGGCAGGCAAGTGACCTAAGCCGCTTGCGCCACCCGCTCCGAACTCATCCGATAAGAAATCGCTTCGGCCAGATGGATGCGGCCGACGGTTTCGCTGGCGTCGAGATCGGCCAGCGTGCGCGCCACTTTCAGCACGCGGTGGTAGGCGCGCGCGGAAAAGGCGAGCTTCTCGCTGGCGTCCTTGAGCAGCGACAGGCCGGCGGCGCCAGGCATGGCTATCTCCTCGATGACTGAGGGCGCGCAATGCGCGTTGGTGGTGGCCCGGGTAGCGCCGAGCCGTTCGAACCGCTCGCGCTGGATGGTGCGGGCGCGCGCCACGCGCAGCGCCACATCGGCACTTTTCTCCGCCCGGTCGGGCCGGATCAGGTCGCTGGCCGACACCGCCGGCACCTCAATCCGAAGATCGATGCGGTCGAGCAGCGGGCCTGATATCCGCGCCTGGTAGTCGGTGCGGCAGCGCTCGCCGCGCAGGCAGCGATAGCCCGGTTCGCCGGCCATGCCGCAGCGGCACGGATTCATCGCCGCCACCAGCTGGATGCGCGCTGGATAGGTGACGCGATGGTTGGCCCGCGCGATCATGCAGTCGCCTGTCTCGAGCGGCTGGCGCAGCGCATCGAGCGTCTGCGGCGTGAACTCCGGAAATTCGTCGAGGAACAGCACGCCGTGATGCGCCAGCGACACTTCACCCGGCCGCGCGCGGATGCCACCGCCGACCATCGCCGCCATCGAGGCCGAGTGGTGCGGCGCGCGGAACGGCCGCCGGTCGGTCAGCTTGCCCTCCCCGAGCTCTCCCGCCACCGAGGCGATCATCGAGACTTCGAGCAATTCCTTCGGCGCGAGCGGCGGCAGGATCGACGGCAGCCGCTGCGCCAGCATCGACTTTCCCGATCCGGGCGGGCCGATCATCAGCAAATTGTGCCCACCGGCTGCCGCCACTTCCAGCGCCCGCTTGGCGGTCTCCTGGCCCTTGATGTCGGCGAGGTCGGGCAGGTCGCGCGCCGCGGCGTGGATTCCGGCCTCCGGCCGCGACAGCACCTGCGTACCGCGAAAATGGTTGGCGATGGCGATCAGGCTGCGCGGCGCCAGAATGTCGAATTCCCGCCCGGCCCAGGCAGCTTCCGGCCCGCAGGCGAACGGGCAGATCAGGCCCTTGCCCTCGGCATTGGCGCCGATCGCCGCCGGCAAGGCGCCAGCGACCGCGGCAATCGTGCCGTCGAGCGACAACTCGCCAAGCACGACATAGCCGGCCAGCATGTCGCCAGGAATGGCGCCCAATGCGGCCATCAGGCCAAGCGCGATCGGCAAATCGTAGTGGCTGCCTTCCTTGGGCAGGTCGGCGGGTGCCAGATTGACCGTGACCTTCTTCGACGGCATCGACAGGCCGGAAGCATGAAGTGCTGCCTGCACCCGCTCGCGGCTTTCGGCCACTGCCTTGTCGGCGAGGCCCACGATGTGCATGTTGACCTTGCCGGGCGCGATCATCACCTGCACGTCGACCGGCACGGCCTCGATACCCTGGAAAGCGACCGTGCGAACCCGCGCCACCATCGTGCAACCCCAATTTAGGCTGGCCCCAGCCCGTGCGATCAGGCCAGGAACGGCCCCTCGGGGAGACAATCACAATTCCTTGGTCAAATCAAGAACATTACAGGAACATGTGAACGCGCAGGTTGCAGCCGAATTGAGCCCGGTTGCAAAACCGGAACATGGTTAAGACAAAGTAAAAACGGACTACGTCCGCCGCTTGTCCTCGACCGCATCCCAGAACAGGCTGGCGATGTCGGCGCCGCCGAAGCGCTTGACCTCGCGCACGCCGGTCGGCGAGGTCACGTTGATCTCGGTCATGTAGTCGCCGATGACGTCGATGCCGACGAGGATGAAGCCGCGCTCTTTCAGCGACGGCCCGATGCGGGCACAGATCTCGCGCTCGCGTTCCGTCAGCTCGGTTTTCTCGGCGCGGCCGCCGACATGCATGTTGGAGCGGGAATCATGCTCGGCCGGCACCCGGTTGATGGCGCCGACCGGTTCGCCGTCGATCAGGATGATGCGCTTGTCGCCCTTGCGAACGTCCTTCAGATAGCGCTGCACGATATAGGGCTCGCGGAACATCTGGCCGAACATTTCGAGCAGCGAGGCAAGGTTGCGGTCGGCCTCGTGCAGATGGAAGATACCGGCGCCGCCATTGCCGTAGAGCGGCTTGACGATGATGTCGCCGAACTCCTTGCGGAAGGCGGCAACTTCGAGCGGATCCTTGGTGATCAGCGTGTCCGGCATCAGGTCGGAAAACTCGGTGACGAAGATCTTTTCCGGGCTGTTGCGCACCCAGGCGGGGTCGTTGACCACCAACGTCCCGGGATGGATGCGCTCCAGAATGTGCGTGGTGGTGATGTAGTTCATGTCGAAGGGCGGATCCTGGCGCAGCAGGACGACGTCCATCTCCGACAGATCGGTACGCACCTCCTCGCCCAGCGAATAATGGCTGCCCTTCTCGTCGCGCACCTGCATTTCCTCGATGCGGGCAAACACCTTGCCGTCGCGCAACGACAGCCGGTCTGGCGTGTAGTGGAACAGCTTATGGCCGCGCCGCTGCGCTTCCAGCGACAGCGCGAACGAGGTGTCGCCGGCGATCGACACGGTGGAGATGTGGTCCATCTGGACGGCGATTTTAAGCTTCATGGCGGGTCTCCGGCGGCTCGGATGGGCGACTGTCTTGCCTGTACAGGCTCACTGCCCGTCTGCCAATCGCGACATTTGAAGATTGGCATCAGCAACTCGCAAAGCTGAGCTGGCCTCCAATCTTGCCGACCAACCAACTGCCGTCGCTGGCCTGCGCGGATCGCATTCACAAACGGGTGCTGCGCCCGAACCCTCTCGTGTCCGGTCGGATGGCTGAAGATGTGCATGAAAAAAGCTTCGACGCGCACCGCGGCGACCTTCCCGAAGGTGACGCATTTTACCCGCGAATAATCGATTTGGGGATACGTTTCCTAAAGGGTTTGCTGCCAGTCTCGGAAATAAATTCCGACGTCACAAAACAGGGACACCGATGCAAACTTCGTTTGGCACCGGTCAGGCAAACAGGGAGAGCACGGATCTGGCATTCACAGATCCGTTGACCGGGCTTGGCAACCATCGCCGCTTCTTCGACAAGGTCGATCGCTTGATCAGCGACCGTGCCGACGATCCCGCACCCTTTACCGTCGGCATTCTCGATCTCGACGGCTTCAAGCCGATCAACGATTTGTTCGGCCACAAGGCCGGTGACGATATCCTGATACAGGTCGCCATGCGGCTGCGCGCCTCAATGGACGGCCACTCAACGGTCTGCCGCATCGGCGCCGACGAATTCGCCTTTCTCTATCCCCTGGTGTTCAGCGAGGATGCAGCGGCCGAAAGGTCTCGCATGCTGATCGAGATCCTGTCGGCGCCCTATGATGTCGGCGAACGCACAGCCAGGCTTTCGGCCTCGGTGGGCTGCTCGCTGTTCTATTCCGGCGACGAGACCACTGAGATCCTCATCAACAAGGCAGAGACGGCGCTTTATCACGCCAAGCGTTCCGGCCGTGGCCGCGTCGTCGTCTACACCCGCGAGATGGAAGAGGCGGCCAAGCGCGTCACCCGCATCGAACAGGCGCTGCGCCGGGCCGTTTCGGCCGGCGAGGTGGAGCCGCATTTCCAGCCCATCGTCGACCTCAACACGCGCCGCACCATCGGCTTCGAGACGCTGGCGCGCTGGACCGATCGCGACCTGGGCTCCGTGCCGCCAACGGTCTTCATTCCCATTGCCGAGGAGCGCGGTATCATCGGCCCGCTGTCGCAGCTGGTGCTGCGCAAGGCGACAGAGGCGGCCAGAAGCTGGCCGAAGGACCTGTTCCTTTCGTTCAACCTGTCGCCCTCGCAGCTCGTCGACCAGAACACTGGGCTGCACATACTGGCGATCCTCGACCGCACCGGATTCGATCCGCGCCGGCTGGAGATCGAGATCACCGAGACCGGCCTGATGAACGACCCGGCCTCGGCCGCGCAGATCGTCGAGGATCTGCGCCGCGTCGGCATCCGCGTCTCGCTCGACGATTTCGGCACTGGCCAGTCCTCGCTCGGCCGTCTGCGCGAATTCCATTTCGACAAGCTCAAGATCGACCGCGCCTTCGTCTCCTCCATTCTCGATGACAGGCCGTCTGAACACATCATCCGCGCCATTCTCGCCATGTGCGAAGGGCTCGGCATGGACGTCGTCGCCGAAGGCATCGAGCAGGAAGCGCAGGCCGACCGCCTCGTCCAGTTCGGCTGCGCCGGCGGACAGGGCTATCTGTTCGGCAAACCGGTCGATGCCGCCGCTACGCTCGGCTATCTCCGCGATTCCTTCCGCGGCGCCCTGCGCGCCAAGGCGATCTGACCGGCGATCCCCCGCGGCCCGCAATCCCGACAGTGCGGTTGTGCGCATCCGGTGCGGCGCATTGTCGTTTTGTCTGACATAAGCCCAGAAATCCGGCGGTTCGCCCTTGCCCGCGCGCCTTGCGTGGCTAGGATGCGCGCCGGTCACGACTACAGCGCCGCGCGTCCTCTTGGACGCGCAAAGGACGCTGTAGCAATTTACATTTTGCGCATGATCCCTTTCCGAAAATCGATCCGATTTTCGGGGTCATGCGCTGGGAGACAAGAACGATGATGCCATCGGCGCATTTTGCCGACCTCGAAGGAGCCTCGGTGCTGATTACCGGTGGCGGCTCCGGAATTGGCGCGGCACTGACCGAGGGTTTTGTGCGCCAGGGCGCCAATGTCGCCTTCATCGACATCGCCGATGGCCCAAGCACGGCCCTTGCCGACCGCATCGAAAAAGAATTCGGCAAGCGGCCGCTCTATCTCAAGACCGACCTGCGCGACGTCGAGACCCTGCGAGTGTCCGCCGCGAAGGCCGCCGAGGCGCATGGCGATGTCACCGTGCTGGTCAACAATGCCGCGTGGGACGAACGCCACGCCGTCGAAGACGTGACGGTCGAATTCTGGGACAACAACCAGGCCATTAATCTGCGGCCGCATTTCTTCACCGCGCAAGCGGTGACGCCGGGCATGAAGCGGGCTGGCGGCGGCTCGATCATC
The DNA here is from genome assembly GCF_001425625.1 of Mesorhizobium sp. Root102. Taxonomy (GTDB): domain Bacteria; phylum Pseudomonadota; class Alphaproteobacteria; order Rhizobiales; family Rhizobiaceae; genus Mesorhizobium. The sequence goes on from NZ_LMCP01000044.1 coordinate 28,516, forward strand.
AACTTCACCTCGACATCCTACTTGATCAACCACCCCGACATGCCGTCCTACACGGCCGCCAAGGCCGGCATCCTGGGTCTGACCAAGGGGCTGGCCGGCAAGCTCGGCGTCGATGGTATCCGCGTCAACGCCATTGCGCCCGGATGGGTGATCACAGAGCGGCAGAAGGAGCTCTGGGTGACCGAAGAGGCGCTTGCCGCCCATGTCGCCAAGCAGTGCATCAAGCAGGTAATGCAGCCGGACGACATCGTCGGCACCGTGCTGTTCCTCGCCTCGGACGCCTCGCGCATGCTGACGGCGCAGATGCTGATCGTCGATGGAGGTTTCTTGTGAGCCCAGAGTTTGCCGGCAACGCGCCGGCGGTAGCCGCAGTCGACTGGGGCACGACCCGCATGCGCGTCTGGCTGATCGATGGGCAAGGCAAGGTGCTTGCCGAACGCCGCGGCGATGATGGCTTGATCACCGCGCAGCAGAAAGGCTTTTCGACACTTCTCGAGGGGCATCTGGCGGCGATGGGAGCACCGGAGGCGCTGCCCGTCATCATCTGCGGCATGGCCGGCTCTCGTCAGGGCTGGCTGGAAGCGCCCTATGTCACCGTGCCGGCGCCGATCGATGCCATCCTGGCGGGTGCCGCCAGCGTGCCCGGCCAGAGCCGTGACATCCGCATCGTTCCGGGTCTTGCCCAGCGGCTGACTGACGCGCCCGACGTCATGCGCGGCGAGGAAACCCAGCTTGCCGGCGCCGGCCTGCCGGCCAAGGGACGCCAACTGGTCTGCATGCCCGGCACCCATTCGAAATGGGTGCAGGTCGAGGACGGCGCCGTTGCCGGCTTCGGCACCTGGCCGACCGGCGAGCTGTTCTCGGTGCTTGCCGCGCATTCGATCCTGCGCCATTTGCTCGGCGAACATCCCAAGCCCGTCACATCGGACAATCCGTTCTTCCACCGCTGGTGCGAAACCGCATTGGGCGAAGGCGGCGATGTCACCTCGCGGCTGTTTTCCATCCGCGCCGCCGGCCTGCTGCAGGACCTGAAAGCCGACGATGCCGCAGCCTGCCTGTCCGGCCTTTTGATCGGCGGCGAGATCGCCTCTGCCAGCCGCCGCCACGGCGCCGGAGCGGAACCCGTGGTGCTGGTTGCCTCCGGCGCGCTGGCCGCGCTCTACCAGGCCGCCCTTGGTCTTGCCGGGCTTGAGGTCCGGAATGTCGACGCCGACGAGGCGGTGCGCGCCGGTCTCGTCGAGGCGGCGCGCGAGAACGGCATGATCGCCAGAATTGGAGCAACCCGATGAGCCAGACCGCACCTTTCCCCAAGCTCAAGCGCGGGCTGGTCGCCATCCTGCGCGGCCTCAAGCCGACTGAGGCGATCGCCATAGGGCAGGCGCTGTTCGACGCCGGCATCGAGGCGATCGAAGTGCCGCTGAACTCACCGGAGCCGTTTTCGTCAATCGCTGGGATCGTCGAAGTGCTTCCGAAAACCGCTTTGGTTGGCGCTGGCACGGTGCTGACACCAGCCGATGTCGATGGCCTGCACAAGGCAGGCGGGCGGTTGCTGGTCAGCCCCAACATCGATGCCGAGGTGATGGCGCGCGCCATGCACTACGGCATGGTGACCATGCCCGGCGTGTTCACGCCGACCGAGGCTTTCCTGGCGATCAAGCTCGGCGCCTCGGCCCTGAAATTCTTCCCGGCGAGCGTGCTGGGTGCCGGCGGCATTTCCGCGATGCGCGCGGTCTTGCCGGCGCAGACATTGGTCGGCGCCGTCGGCGGCGTCTCTGAAAAAGACTTTGCCGGCTACAAGGCGGCGGGCGTGACGGCCTTCGGACTTGGCTCCAGCCTGTTCAAACCGGGCATGAGCGTCGACGACGTGGCGGCCCGCGCGCACGCCGCGGTCACGGCCTGGGACGCGGTGTTCGGGGAAGCATGATGAGCGAGGTTTCGGTTTTCTCCGATTACATCTGCCAGCTCGGCGAAGGGCCGAGCTACGATCCCGCCACCGATGCGCTGTTCTGGTTCGACATCGTCAACGGCCTTTTGTTGGAGCAGGGCGTCGCCTCCGGTTCGCTGAAGATCCACGACCTCGGCCAGATGGCCAGCGCCATCGCCGTCATCGACGACAAGCGCCAGCTGATCGCCACCGAGACCGGCCTGCACGTACGCGACGCGGCGACAGGCAAGCTGACACTGCACACACCTGTTGAAGCCGACAATGCGCTCACGCGTTCCAACGATTCGCGCGTCCATCCCTGCGGCGCATTCTGGGTGGGCACGATGGCCAAGGACGAGAGCAAGGGCGCGGGCTCGATCTACTGGTTCTTCAAGGGCGAGCTTCGCCGTCTGTTTTCCGACATCACCGTCTCCAATTCGATCTGTTTTTCTGAAGACGGCGCACTCGCCTACTACACCGACACCGCGACCGGCCTGTTGATGCGCGTCGCCTGCGACCCGGCTACCGGCCTGCCTGCGGGCGAGCCGAAGGTGTTCGTCGATCACCGCTCGTCCAAGGGCTATGTCGACGGCTCGGTCGTCGACCGCGACGGCGTGCTGTGGAACGCCGTCTGGGGCGGCAAGGTGGTCAAGGCCTATTCGCCTGAAGGCGCGCTGCTGCGCGAAATCCCGATACCGGTGACGCAGCCGTCCTGCCCGGCCTTTGTCGGCCGGAAAGCCGATCGTCTGGCCGTCACTTCCGCCTGGAAGGGCAAGGACGAAAAGCAGCGTCAGATCGATCCGCAGGCGGGCATGACCTTCCTGCTCGACATCCCCGTCAACGGCCGCTTCGAACCGCGCGTGCTGATCGCCTGATTGAACTGTGGCCGCCCGTCGGCGATGCGTTGTCACGCATCCGTCCGACCCGGTCGGTTTCGCGGGAGCCGATTGCCTTCACCGTGCGATGGTAGGCAATCGTACCGCCGGGAATCGTTCACCTCATGCCGAGCCGCAGGCCAAGACTGATCCTCGTTTATGAGCCGGAGAAGGCTTGCTTCGACCGTCTGGTCGCCGACGGTCATGCACCGGAGCGCGCTGCCGAAATCGCATCCTATCTGGCGCAGTCGACGGACCTCGCTCTCGAATTCGGGGCGCTTGGCCGGGCCTGCCAGGCACGCGGCCTGTCTTTCACGCCGGTGGCGCTGGACGACGCCGCGAGCGTGCTCGCCGGCGAGCATCCCAGCACAACGCTGGTCTGGACGCTGACCGACGGCATCGCCTATTTCCGCGGCGGCGCGGCGCCCGCCTTGGCGCGACTGGGCGGCTTCAAGACGATCGGCGCCGACGATGCGCTGTTCGCGCTCTGCCAGGACAAGTTCCGTTCCGGCGCCGTGCTTGGCGCGCTCGGCCTACCGGTGCCGCAGGCCGGTCTTGCACGCGACGGCAAGTGGCTGGTCGATCCGCCGGCCTCTGCGGCCGGCTGGTTCGTCAAGCCCAACCGGCTCGGCGCCAAGATCGGCATCTGGCCGGATTCGCATGTGGCCGACCTCAGCCACGCGCTGGAGCTCAGCCGGCGCGTTTTTGCCGCCTATCGCGATGATGTCGTCGTCCAGCCCTATGTCGCCGGCCGCAACGTGCGCGGCAGTTTTCTCGGCCTGGTGCCTGGCGCCGGGGTCGAAGCGCTTGGCGTGGCCTTTGTCGATTCAGGCGCCGATTTCCAGACCATGGCGGATAGCCTGGCGCTCTATGGCGACACTGGCGAGGCAGCGAAAGCGGCGGGACACTACGCCGAACCGGAACTCGTCGCGGTTGCCGACAGCCAGCCGGCCGCCGACGCCAGGATTCGTGCCATCGCGGAGCGGCTGATGAGCCGGCTCGGCCTGCGCGATGTGTTTTCCATCGATCTCAGGGTCGAGGCCGACGACACTGTCCATCTCATCGAGTTCGAGGTTTGCCCCGGCCTGCCCTGCTTCGATTTCCGCGCCTACTGCCGCCAGCAATGGGGTCTCGATCTGGCCGATGCCATGGCCGAAACCGCGGCGAGCCGGCTGATCGGCCACGCGTGTCGCGTTTAATGGCGCCACGGCAGATCGCAGACCGACCAGCAGGCCTTATCCCCGAGGCATTCGCTCGAACGCCTGCAAGGACGGATCCATCTTGTCCCAGGCATGAGCGCGGATGGTATAGGTGACCGCCTGCGGATTGAACTGGTCCGGGTCGTCAAGGCTGGTGGCGTTGATCGCTATGAACTCCGGCATGGCGACGAATGTCAGGTAGACCGGCGTCCCGCAGGTCGGGCAGAAGGCGTGGATCTTTTCATTGCCGCTGGCGCCCGCCGCCCGCCAAGTGCTCGCCTCGCCGGTGATCGCCATATCGGCGCGCCGGCCGAAGGTCATATAGGATCCATGGCCCGTGCCTGAGCGCTTCTGGCAATCGATGCATTGGCAGTGGTTCTGGAAGATGGGCTCGCCGCTGGTTTCATAGCGGATCGCGCCGCATGCACAGCCGCCGGTATAGCGCTTGGTCATTGTCATGCTCCCGCTGCGATCAGGGCTGATTTCGGTTTGGCGAACAGGTCGATGCCGCTTCCGGTTTCCAGGAAGGATTTCATGCTCGACAGCACGGCCGGCCAACCCTGGCTGACGCCCTTCGCCATGCCGCTGCCGGCCTCGAGTTCGTCATGGCAGACGGTCAGCCGCACCATGGTGTCGTATTCCTCGATGGCGAACGTCACGCGGCTGGTTTTCGACGGATCGTCGGCCTGCGAAGCGTTGGCCCAGGTGATGACGAGGCGGGTCGGCGGCGAGATCTCGACGACCTTGCCGACGAGTTCGACGGTCCGTTCGTCATTAGCGCGGATGTGCTCCCATTTCGATCCCGCCTTCCAGTCGGAGACGTTCTCGTGGCCCCAGTAGCGCCTTGCGACATCAGGCTTGATGATGGCCTCGAACACCTTCTGCGGCGTCGAGCGGATATAGGTCACGTAGACAAAGCTGGTCGTCTCTCTGGTCATTGGTCCTCTCCTTCGAGTTCTTGCTTGAGGTCGTGCAGCAGGCTGAGCCGCTGCCGTTCGAATTTCCGCACCCAGCGCTCGTAGACTTCGTGCAGCGGTACGGGGTTGATGAAATGTAGCTTTTCGCGGCCGCGCTTGACCGTGCTCACCAGATTGGCCGCCTCCAGCAGGTCGAGGTGCTGGGTGGCGGATTGCCTGGCCATGTCCAGGTTTTCGCAAAGCTGGCCGAGCGTCTGCCCGTTCTGCTCACACAGAAGGTCAAGCAGCCTTCTGCGTGTCGGGTCGCCCAGCGCTTTGAAAACCTTGTCGGCGTCCATGATCTCGCTCGTTTGTAAGATCGCAATATGCAGGTAAATACCTGCATGTCAAGCGGCAGTCAGCCCGGCGTCGCAATGGCTCAAAGCGAAGGCTGTTCGGACAGTCGGTCGTTCGACAAGCCGCGCGTCGTCAACGCTCCGCGGGCTGGCGCCTGCTACTTGGCAGGTCGCCACGGAGGCGCGGGGCGAAGATACGGGAAGTCTACCTGCGGGGGCTTCGCTTGAAGCGCCGCCAGGTTCTCTCCGGTCTTGAGCATCGTATCCGGTGAAGACCGGATGCCACTTTTCGGAATGGTTCGGTGGGCCTCAGGCGCCCTCGACCAGGACGATCTCGCCATCGGCGACCTTCTGGCGGATGGCGACGGCGCGCTGGTATTCAGGCGAGTGGTAGCAATCGTGTGCGGCAGCGAGCGATTCGAACTCGATGATGACATTGCGTGCGCGGCCGGGCCCTTCGGCCTTTTCATGTTCGCCGCCGCGCGCCAGGAATTTCGCGCCGAAGCGCTCGAAGGCAGGCTTGGCAGCGGCGACATAGTCCTTGTAGCCTTCGGCGTCGCGCACATCGACGCGAGCGATCCAGTATCCCTTGGGCATGTCTTGTCTCCGAAGTCGTTTTTTGGATTATGCCGAGCGCATTTCGTCAAGGATGGCTTCTGCCGCTTCTCGTTTGTTGGCCGCAGCAATGATCGGGCGGCCGACGACGAGGTGGCTAGAGCCGTTGCGGATTGCCTGGCCCGGCGTCACCACGCGCTTCTGGTCGCCATGGTCGCTGCCCGTGGGACGGATGCCCGGCGTCACCACCGCCATGTCGGGGCCGACGATGCGGCGCACCGCTTCGGCCTCCGCGGCCGAGCAGACGATGCCGCCCATGCCGGCATGCAGTGCCTGTTCGGAGCGCCTGAGCACCAGCGTATGCGGGTCGTACTCATAGCCGACATCGATCATGTCCTGCTCGTCCATCGAGGTCAGCACGCTGACGGCAAGCAGGCAAAGGTTGCTGCCGCGTGCTGCTTCCACCGCGGCCGCCATCGCCTTGGGATAGGCGTGGATGGTCAGCATGGTCATGCCCATCCTGACGATGTTCTCGACGCCCTTGGCCACGGTGTGGTCGATGTCGAGCAGCTTCATGTCGAGGAAGACCTTGGTGCCGCCGCTGGCCAGTTCGCGGGCGAAATCGAGCCCGCCGGCGAAGGCAAGCTGGTAGCCGATCTTGTAGAAGGAGACGACGCCGTCGAGTTCGCGCACCGCCTGCTCGGCTTCCTTCACGGTCGGCACGTCGAGGCCGACGATCAGTCTTTCCTGCATGGATTGGGCCTGCAAGGTGCCGGCAATCATGTCGCGATCCGGGTGGACAGCATGCGCGAGGTTTCGATCAGCGTGCGGCATAGGTGCTCCATCGATTTGTGCAGTCTTTCGTCACGGAAATGGCCGTCCTCGTCGAAGGCCTCGCCGCCCTCGGGCACCGAGCATTCCGGCGTCACCACCTCCATCTGGCAGCGTACCAGCACGGCGCGCAGATGGTTGATGCAACGGATGCCGGCAAAGTGCCCGTTGGAGGATGAGCAGAGGCCGGCGACCTTGCCGGCAAGCGGCCTGACCGGCCGGCCGGCATCCCTGCGCACACGGCTTACCCAGTCGATCGTGTTCTTGAGCAGCGGCGGTATGGAGCCGTTGTATTCCGGCGTGGCGATCAGCAACCCGTCATGGGTGATCACCAGACGGCCGAGTCTCTGGGCGTTTTCGGGAACACCTTGTTCCTTTTCCAGATCCTCGTCCATGATCGGCAAGGGATAGTCCGCGAGCGAGATGCGGGTCACCTCGGCGCCTTGCATCGCAAGTTCCTTCTGCGCCACGTCGGCGGTCCTGCCGCTATAGGCGCCGCTGCGCACCGAGCCGGCGAAGACGAGGATTTTCGGGATCACTGCCATTGGCCACCCTTGTTCCCGGACAGGTACAGCCAAGGCCCGCTCAAATCAACGCCAACTTCGTCATCCCTGAGCGAAGCCGGGATCCTCGGGTCTGCGCCGCGTCGCTACGCTCCTTGCTCCGCCCGTGGATGACGAAGTGATAGGCGAACAGCCCCGCGCCGAGGAACTAATGGGCCTCGCGGCGATAGATCCACAGCTGCGTCGGCGGGATGTTGCGGAAGATGAAATCGAAATGCTTGACCGTGTAGTCGCCGCGGCCGGCCGGGATCGGCGACATCGGGCCATAGGTCAGCTGCACGATCGGCCGTCCGGCCGGGATACGGTCGAGCAGGCTCTCGATATAGGCGATGCGCTGGGCGACCGGAAAGTTGAGCAGCGGCACGCCGGAAACGACGGAATCGAAGACCATCCCGCTCTTGTCGCCAAGCGTGGCGTTGAGATTGAAGGCGTCGCCCTCGATGACGTTGACGCCGGGATAGAGCCGCCGCAGGTGACGGACGAAATCCGCGGAATATTCGACCGCGTAGAGGTTTTCGGGCCGCACGCCCTGGGCGAGGATGGCGCGGGTGATGACGCCGGTGCCGGGACCGACCTCGAGCACCGGCAGGCCGGATTTCGGATTGACGATCGAAGCCATCTTGCGGGCGGTGATCGAACTGGTCGGCACGATCGAGCCGACGGTCTTCGGCTTGTCGATCCAGCCCTTGAAGAATTTGAGTTCGTCGTCGAACTTTTCGACAAGCGCCTTTCGCAGTCCAGGGCCACGTGTCATGCAAGTTCTCCTCAGCGCTCCCCGCAAGTTACTTAACACCTGAGCGGTGCAAGGCAAGGCGCGGCCGGACACATGTCGTGGATAAGATAACTTTCGTCGCGTCTCAAGGGGTTGCCCGGGTCACGGATTTTCGCGGCGCAGGCCGGTTCCGCTGCCGGGCGACTTGCATCAACGCTCGCCGAAGGATTCGAAGAAATCCTTCATGCGGGCGAAAAAGCCGCTCGATTGGGGCGAATTGTCCTGCGAGGAGAGCTGTTCGAACTCCTCCAGCAGTTCGCGCTGGCGGCGGGTCAGGTTCTGCGGCGTCTCGACCGCGGTCTGGATGTAGAGGTCGCCGACATTGGGCTGACGCAGCACCGGCATGCCCTTGCCCTTGAGGCGGAACTGGCGGCCGTTCTGGGTGCCTTCCGGCACCTTGACCTTGGTCTGGGTGCCGTCCAGCGTCGTCACCTCGAAGGAGCCGCCAAGGGCCGCCGTCGTCATCGAGATCGGCACCTTGCAATAGAGGTCGGCGCCGTCGCGCTGGAAGAACTCGTGCGGCTTCACCGCCAGGAAAATATAGAGGTCGCCCGATGGCCCGCCGCGCAGGCCGGCCTCGCCTTCATTGGCAAGGCGGATGCGGGTGCCGTCCTCGATGCCGGCCGGGATGTTGACCGACAGCGAACGCTCCTCGGTGACGCGGCCCTGGCCGGCGCATTTCGGGCAGGGGTCCTTGATGGTCTGGCCACGCCCCTGGCACTGCGGACAGGTCCGCTCGATCGAGAAGAAGCCTTGCGTGGCGCGCACCTTGCCGTGGCCGTTGCACATCGAGCAGGTGACGGGCTGGGTGCCGGGCTTGGCGCCGCTGCCCGAACATTCCGAACAGGAGATCGACGCCGGCACGCGGATCTGCGCGGTCTTACCGGCAAAGGCCTCTTCCAGCGTGATTTCCATGTTATAGCGCAGGTCAGCGCCGCGCTCGCGGCCGCCCGACGAGCGGCGCTGGCGCCCGCCCATCATGTCGCCGAAAATATCCTCGAAGATGTCGGCGAAGCCGCCGGCGCCAAAGCCTTGCGCGCCGCCATTCATGCCGCCCTGCTCGAAGGCCGCGTGGCCGAAGCGGTCATAGGCCGCACGCTTCTGCGGGTCCTTCAGCGTCTCGTAGGCTTCGTTGATTTCCTTGAACTTGTGCTCGCAGGAATGATCGCCGGGGTTGCGGTCGGGGTGGAACTGCATGGCGAGCTTGCGGAAAGCGCTCTTGAGCTCCCTCTCATCGGCGCCCTTTTGCACGCCCAGCGTCTCGTAGAAATCAGCTTTCATTTTTTCCCGCTGTCCGGATGCTCAACGTCTTGAAGCATTGTTGCGTCGTTTGCCGGCATTGCCGTTCCGATTTAGGTGCGATGGAAGCGGGATGCCAGTGTCGACGCCGGTTTGCCTGCATTTTTTCAGCCAAGGCCCGCTGTTTTTCTGCAAGGGGTTGCAAAAAAGCCCGGCCTTCGCCGGGCTTTTCGCTCTATCTTGCCGTCAAGCGGTTCAGGCCGACTTCTTCTTGTCGTCGTCTTCGTCGATTTCCTCGAAATCGGCATCGACCACATCGCTGTCCTTGGCGGCGTCCGCCTTGGCATCGGCTTCCGCCGCTTCCTTCTGCGAAGCCTCGTACATGGCCTGGCCAAGCTTCATCGAAGCCTCGGCGAGCGCCTGGCTCTTGGCCTCGATGTCGGCCGCGTCATCGCCTTCGGTCGCGGTCTTCAGCGCCGTGATTGCATCGGCAATTGCCGTGCGGTCGCCTTCCGAAACCTTCTCGCCATATTCCTTCAGCGACTTCTCCGAGGAATGCAGCAGCGCTTCGGCCTGATTGCGGGCTTCGACCAGCGCGCGGCGCTTCTTGTCGGTCTCGGCATTGGCCTCGGCGTCCTTGACCATCTTCTCGATGTCGGCGTCCGAAAGACCACCCGATGCCTGGATGCGGATCTGGTGTTCCTTGCCGGTGCCCTTGTCCTTGGCCGAGACGTTGACGATGCCGTTGGCGTCTATGTCGAAGGTGACCTCGATCTGAGGCACGCCGCGCGGCGCCGGCGGGATGCCGACCAGGTCGAACTGGCCAAGCGCCTTGTTGTCGGCGGCCATTTCGCGCTCACCCTGGAAGACCCGGATGGTCACGGCCGATTGACTGTCCTCGGCCGTCGAGAACACCTGGCTCTTCTTGGTCGGGATCGTCGTGTTGCGTTCGATCAGGCGCGTGAACACGCCACCCAGCGTCTCGATGCCGAGCGACAGCGGCGTCACGTCGAGCAACAGCACGTCCTTGACGTCGCCCTGCAGCACGCCGGCCTGGATGGCGGCGCCGAGAGCGACGACCTCATCCGGATTGACGCCCTTGTGCGGCTCCTTGCCGAAGAACTGCTTCACGATCTCCTGGATCTTGGGCATGCGGGTCATGCCGCCGACCAGAACGACTTCGTCGATCTCGCCGGCCTTCAGGCCGGCATCCTTGAGCGCCGCCTTGCAAGGGGCAATCGTGCGCTGGACCAGGTCGTCGACCAGTTGCTCAAACTTGGCGCGCGTCAGCTTCAGCGTCAGGTGCTTCGGCCCGGTCGCGTCGGCGGTGATGAAGGGCAGGTTGATTTCGGTCTGGGTGGTCGACGACAGCTCGATCTTGGCCTTTTCAGCCGCCTCCTTGAGGCGCTGCAGGGCAAGCTTGTCGTTCTTCAGGTCGATGCCCTGTTCCTTCTTGAACTCGGCCGCCAGGTACTCGACCAGGCGCATGTCGAAATCCTCGCCGCCGAGGAAGGTGTCGCCGTTGGTCGACTTCACCTCGAATACGCCGTCGCCGATTTCAAGCACCGAAATGTCGAACGTGCCGCCGCCAAGGTCATAGACGGCGATGGTCTTGCCTTCTTTCTTGTCGAGGCCATAGGCAAGCGCCGCGGCAGTCGGCTCGTTGATGATGCGCAGCACTTCAAGGCCGGCGATCTTGCCGGCGTCCTTGGTTGCCTGGCGCTGGGCGTCGTTGAAATAGGCCGGCACGGTGATGACCGCCTTCTCGACCTTCTCGCCGAGATAGGCTTCCGCCGTCTCCTTCATCTTCTGCAGGATCATGGCCGAAATCTGCGAGGGCGACTGCTTCCTGCCGCCGGCTTCGACCCAGGCATCGCCATTGTCGCCCTTGACGATCTTGTAGGGGACAAGCTTCTTGTCCTTCTCCGTCACCGGATCGTCATACCGGCGGCCGATCAGGCGCTTGACCGCGAAGATGGTGTTTTCAGGATTGGTGACCGCCTGGCGCTTGGCCGGCTGGCCGACCAGACGTTCGTCATCGCCTGAGATGGCGACGATGGAAGGCGTCGTGCGTGCGCCTTCCGCATTCTCAATTACCTTCGGCTCCTTGCCATCCATGATGGCGATACAGGAGTTGGTGGTGCCGAGATCGATACCGATTACTTTTGCCATTTTTCTAGTCTCTCCGCTAAGCAGGCTCTCAGGACCCGTACAGGCATTCCGACGAAAGCCCCTGTTCACAAGAAATCCCGTTCCGGCAACCGGCATTCCGGCACCGAACGGCTTGGCGCGTATATAAGAACAGGCGGCATCGCGCGCAAGCATTCTGCGCAAGGCTTCCATGAACCTTTCCACCTCCGCCCGCGACTGATGTCCAGGTGCCGCATGGTGCGGCCCGGAAAGGAAGCCCCCCATGACCAATAACCCAGAGACTCCGCGGTCTCCGGGAACAACAGGAGCTCGGCGCGACCACCGCCTTCGGGACGGGGTCGATGCGCTGGGCTTTCCGCTGATTCCGTTGACCCTGCGTAAGAGCAGGCGTATCGTGACAACGAGGGAAGCAGACAATTCGATCAGGGAAGAACGAGCCGGAATACCGCGCCTTGCCCTGATTTGCGCGGCCAGACCGGACGTTTCTCCCGTCGACTACGGGGGGAGTGTCATGTCTCGCATCCGCGGCTCGTTCGTGTCGTCTCTTGACGGTCGTTTGCGTCGTGCCGCGCATGCAGGCGGCGCATTGCTGGCGCTGGCGCTAGCCGCCGGCCTGTGGCCGGGTGGCGCCGCGCAGGCGCAGGAAACCCAGATCATCTATCCCGGCTCGATGGCGGTGACCGGATTTTCCGGCACCATCATTCCCAATTTCGACGAGGGCCTGCCGCCCGGCGTCGATCCGGTCGACGAAACCTTCATCGACCCCACGCGCGCCACCTTGCGCGTGTTCGACGTTTCGCATCTGGGCGGACCAGCCTCCGGCCAACTCGTCAACACGCCGCCGCCTTTCGAGGTGACGGCGGAGCAGATCGGCCAGGTGTTCGGCGTCACCTATGATGACGGCGTGCGCGATGGCGTCCCCTCCGGCATTCCCAATCTCTATGCCGGCGCCACCTCGCTGCACGGCATCCGCATCGTTACGCCGGACGCCGACGATGACGGTCGCCCCGAGCGGCAGCGTCGCGGCGCGGCCGGCGCCACCTTCATGGATGGCCAGTTCGGCACCGAAAACGGTGGCGGGCCGGGCACCATCTGGAAGATCGACGGCTTCACCGGCCAGGTCTCCAAATTCGCCGACATCGACACCAACAGCGGTCCCGGCATCGGCAATCTCACCTTCGATCCTAGCCACCGCCAGTTCTTTGCTTCCGACCTCGACACCGGCCTGATCCATCGCATCGATGCCGACGGCAGGTTGATCGACAGCTTCGACCATGGCGTCGCCGGCCGGCCCGCGCATGGCCTCGCTCCTGTCGCCGACGACGGGTCGATCATGGACATACAGGGCGCGGCCTTCGATAGCGAAGACCCCGACAGCTGGGGCTACACGCAGGACGAGCGTCGCATCTGGGCCGTCTCCTATCATGGCGGCCGGCTCTTCTACTCGGTCGGCGAAAAGTCGGAAATCTGGTCGGTGGGCATCGCCCGCGACGGCACCTTTGCCGGCGACCCGCGCTGGGAACTGACGGTCAAGGCCGACAAGGACTACGCCGTCACCGATATCGCCTTCGACAATAGCGGTTTCATGTACCTGGCCCAGCGCGGCCCGGTCGAGAACCGCTACGATTACAGTCAGTTCGCCGATTCCGGCAAGGGCGAGGTCATCCGCTACTGGCGCGAGAACCCGGACGATCCGGCAACCGAATCGGTCTGGGTGGAAATGCCGCAGGAATATGCGGTCGGCTTCCCGCCAGGTTTCAGGCAGTCGGCCGGCGGTCTCGACCTGCAATATGGCTATGACGGCGACGGCAATCTCGACACCTCGGTCTGCACGCAGACGCTGGTCAACACCGGCGACAAGCTGCGCGACAATCCGGCTCTCGCCGAACAGCTCGCCGCCGGCGGGCCGCTGGCCGTGCATGGCGTGCAGATCACGCCGAAAGAGCTGGTCAAGCTGGCCAACGCGCCGCCCTTCGGCTCCTGGTTCGTCGATTTCGACGGCTATTTTGAAGACCCGGAGGTCGAGGGTCATGTCGGCGACGTTGCCGTCTGGCATCCTTGCGAGGGCCGCGCCGGCTATTATGAAGAAATCCCGGGCGGCTACCTGCCCCCCTTCTACCCGCCGGACTTCCCACCGCCCGGCAATCTGCCTCCGTGCATCGATGTCGAGGATGTCCAGTATTACTGCACGCCTTCCGGCCTCGAGGCCGATCTCTATCTCCATGACCATGCCGGCGTCGGCGGCGATTCGATCAAGGCCCAGTCCAGGACGCCAGGCGTCGGGGTAACCACCCGGCAGTCGCATGCGCCCGGCAAGCCCTACACGATCGACATCACCGGCCACTATCCGGGCGACACAGTCGATGTCGGGCTCTGCTTCTACAGGAAGTCCGACAAGGACAAGGGTGGTTACTACCCTTGCTGCAAGATGACCTTGCCGCTCAGAACCCCAGCCGTCAGCTGCGAACGTTGAGGAGGGGAAGATGAAAAATCTCGCACTCTCCCCGCTCGCGACGAACGCTCAAACAACCGTCATGGAGACGATCATGAAACCCCTGTCATACGCCAGGCGCGGCGCGCGCTGGCTGATGGCGGCCGGTATCGCGGTCGCCATGCTGACCCCGGTGCAAGGCTTTGCGGAAGACTCTGCCCCAATCACCCCGGAGCTGAAGCTCGACCTCGACAGTTCGCGCGTCATCACTCCGAGGCCCGACCGGGTCGTACCCTTCTTCACCAAGACAGGCACTCAACGAGGCTGTGACTACGTCGTCTATTCGCTGAGCTTCGGCCTGCGCGGCGACCCGCAAGGCTTTGCCGACCCGAGCCTCGTGGCCAGGCTGAAAAAACTTCAACTCGACTTCAAGGACCAGCTTCCGCATGGCCTTGCGATCGTCAATGTCAACGTGTCCGGCGACGGCACGGATGCGTCCGGCGGACCATTGCCGGGCGCAACGATCAGCACCTCCGCCGATCCTAACGATACGGCTGTTGTTTCCGATTTCCGGATTTCCGCCAGCGATATCGACGGCGTCGGCGCTGCCAACGAGCGCGTCATCACCTTCAAGATCACCGCCAAGATCGACCATGCGGCGTTTCCCGCGCCGACGGTCGTCGACAACCAGGGCATGATCAAGGTGACGGCCGGACCGGGCACGGGGACCATCATCCCGTCGCAGGATCCGACCAAGCCCGACGACGGCGACTTCAAGACCGGCGTGAAGACCTCGATCAAGATCGACGTCACCAAGTGCAACCCGCCACCGCCACCTCCCGGCAAGGAATGCTTCAAGGTGGAACGCGGCACGGTCGACTGCGTGCCCGGCGGCGGCGCCTTCATCTACCACATGCCGGTCGGCCCGGAGATGGGCGGCAAATGGATGCAGGTGTCGACGACCACGCCCGGCATCACCATCATCCCCGACAGCCAACTGGTGCCGGCGGGCGGCGGTGTCCTCAACTGGAAGATCGTTGGCGCATCGCCCGGCGACGTCATCCACCTCATCGTCACCGGCATCGAGACCTATGCCGGTCCGAAGGAAGGCTGGGGCCTGTGCTGCACGCAGACAATCGACATCGTCATCCCGCGTGACCTCAGGTGCCCACCCAAGGACAAGGAACCGGACCTCAAGGTCGAGAAACGCGCCAACGTGACGCGTTGCACGATGGGCGGCGGCTGCGACTTCACCATCAGGGTCACCAATGTCGGCACCGGCGCCTACCACGGCACGATCGTGCTCGACGAGGTGACTCTGCCGGCCGGCTCGACGCTTGATTCAGGACCCAATCCGCCCTGGGTCTGCGTACCCGGCACCACCCCGATGGCGTGCACCTATCCGGTGACCACGCTCAATCCGGGGGCCTCCGTCGATCTCAAGCTCGGCTTCAAGCCGGCCGGAGGTTGGCAAGGCACCGTGCTGCGCAACTGCGCCACCTACAACTATGGGGCCAGCGGCAAGCCGCTGTTCGGCAGCCAGTCGAACGATCGCGGCTGTGCTGCGATCCCGATCTGCCGGCGTGGCGACCGTGACCGCGACTGTCGGCCGCCGGTCGAAAAGAAGGTCGACCTGATCCTGAAGAAGCGTGCCCGTATCCCGGTCTGCACGGCCGACGGCATCTGCTATTTCGTGATCGACATCATCAACAACGGCACATCAACCTATAACGGGCCGCTGACGGTGATCGACAGCTATCCGGGCGGCGCGCCGTCCTCCTCGACCTTTGGCCCGAGCCCGCCCTGGACATGCGGACCGAACGGCCCCGGCCAGTTCCGCTGCGACAATGCGGGGATCTCGCTGCCCGCGGGCGCCTCGACCCCGATCGTCGTCAAGGCGGTTATGCCGGCCGGCTATCAGTCTGACGCGGTGGAGAACTGCGCCGCGGTGAAGCCCATCCCCGGTGAGGTCGACCTCACCAACAACAAGGCCTGCGCCAAGGAACGCTTCCGTCATCCCAATGGCGGCAAGCCGACCCTGCGCATCACCAAGGTGTGCAACGGCTCGCTCGCCGGTGCCGGGGTCGTATCTTGCCGCATCACCGTCATCAGCCTTGGCAACGCTGCCCCCACCGGTCCGGTGCGGGTCAACGATGCCGCCACGCTGGTGGCCGGCGGCGCGCCCGTCCAGATCCAGACCGTCACCCCTGACGGCGCGGAATGGGCGTGCGGACCGGTTCCGGCCAATGCGCTGTCGTGCCAGATTCCCGGTGCCGTGATGACACCTGGAACCAGCCGCCACTTCGACGTGACGGTCTCGGCGAATGGCGCGTTCGAGAACTGCGCGCGCGGTTCGTATGGTCCGGCCCCGGGCGACGACATCGTCTATCCGATCGGCCAGGCCTGCGCCAAGGGCGGCGGTACCTCGACCATCCGTGTTGAGAAGACCGGCGACCGCGAATGCAAGCTCGGCCAACCCTGCTCGTTCGAGATCACCATCACCAATGACGGGACGACCCCCTTCTCGGGTCCAGTCCGTATCGGTGATGCGATCGGCGTTGAGGGTCTAGGCAGGCTGGAAGGCGTTGAAATCACGTCGATCGATCCGCCCTTCGGCTGCTCGCCGGAACCGGCAACCTTGCCGCTGTCCTGCATTGCCAACCTGACGCTCGGCGCAGGCGAAAGCCAGGTGCATCATGTCACCGTGGTCATTCCCGACGACGGCCGCCTGGCCAATCTGCAGGGCAACGTCAGCGGCCAGAACTGCGTCGGCGTCCTGTCTCCCGACACGCGGGTGCAAGGCGGTGGCGACGTGCTTGGCGGCGACCAGACCAATGTGCAGGGCGATCGCGGCAAGGCCTATGCCTGCCATCCCTTCACCATCAGCCAGGAGACGAAGAAGGAATGCTCGGCAGGCTTCGTCATGAACGACGCCGGCCGCTGCGTCTGCCCGGAAGGCACAACCTTCCGCAACGGCCAGTGCACCGGCGGTGGCACCAACGTTCTGCCGCCGCCACCACCATCGCGCTGCGTGCTGCTCGAAGGCCAGATCCGCACCGAGGACGGACGCTGCGTCTGCCCACGCGGAACCGGGCTTGAGAACGGCAAATGCGTCAGGACCGACAGGCCCGATCAGTGCACCATCCGTGGCCAGGTCCACAATTCGGATGGCGATTGCGTCTGCCCCAAGGGTACGGAAGTCAGGGACAGTGCCTGCCGTCCGATCCGGCCGAAGCCCGAGCAATGCACGATCCGTGGCCAGGTCCACAATTCGGACGGCGATTGTGTCTGCCCGAGGGGGACCGAGGTGCGCAATGGCGCCTGCCGCCCGATCCGGCCGAAGCCCGAGCAATGCACGATCCGTGGCCAGGTCCAGAATTCGGACGGCGAGTGTGTCTGCCCGAGAGGGACCGAGGTGCGCAATGGCGCCTGCCGCCCGATCCAGCCGAAGCCCGAGCAATGCACGATCCGTGGCCAGGTCCATGACGCCAACGGCGATTGTGTCTGCCCGAGGGGTACCGAGGTGCAGGGCAATGCCTGCCGGCGCAAGCAGCCAACGCAGGAGCAGTGCGACATACGCGGCCAGGTCCACAACAAGCGCGGCGAATGTGTCTGTCCGCGTGGGACGCAGGTGATCAACGGCGCATGCCGCAAGCCCAGGCAGGAGGTGGAATGCGCACCGGGCTCACAGATGATCAATGGCCAATGCCAGCCGATCATCAGGCGGCGCTGCCCTGAAGGCACGATCGGGCGGTATCCGAACTGCCGGCCGGTCCGCGGGCAACCGTCTTTGGAGCTCAACCCGGGCCTGCTGCTGCAGCAGGTACTGCCACGGCGCAGGCCGCAGGTCGAACAGCAGCAGGATCCGGTTCCAAACAGAATCCTGAACCTCCAGCAGCAATAACCATCTGCTCGACGCCAGACAGAAACCCGCCCCAGAAACCCGCCGGAGCAATCCGGCGGGTTTTTCTTATGGCTCCGGGGCAAGCGGAAATTGGCCGCACCACGATCGGAGACGCCACAACGCCACCCGGGCCGTGCAGCGCCCGCGCACTCGACAAGTCGGCTGGAGCGCATTAGGCAGTCGATCCAGAGTGGCCGGATGAAAAGGGCGCTCGGAAAGGCCGCACCCATGAGCAGAAAGACCTTGATCGCACCGTCGGTACTGGCATCGGATTTTTCCCGGCTCGGCGATGAGGTCGAAGCGGTGGCGGCGGCCGGCGCCGACTGGATCCATCTGGATGTGATGGACGGGCACTTTGTCCCCAACATCACCTTTGGCCCGCCGGTGATCAAGGCGATCCGCAACCGCACCAAGGCCTTCTTCGACTGCCATCTGATGATTGCCCCGGCCGACCCCTATCTGGCCGCTTTCGCCGAGGCCGGCTGCGACGGCTTGACCGTGCATGCCGAGGCCGGGCCGCATCTCGACCGCTCGCTTCAAACCATCAGGAACCTTGGCAAGAAGGCCGGAGTGTCGCTCAATCCGGCAACGGCTGAAAGCGTGGTCGAATATGTGCTCGACCGGCTCGACCTGATCCTGATCATGACCGTCAATCCGGGCTTCGGCGGCCAGGCCTTCATTCCGGCTGTTGTCGACAAGGTGAAGCGGGTCAAGGCGCTGATCGGCGACCGGCCGATCCGCATCGAGATCGACGGCGGTGTTTCAGCCGAAACCGCGCCGCTGGTCACCGCCGCCGGCGCCGACGTGCTGGTGGCGGGCGCCGCCATTTTCAAAGGCGGCAGTGTCGAAGCCTACCGGCAAAACATCCAGGCGATCAGGACGGCAGCCGACAACGCAGCCGGCTAACTCACGGCGCAACGCGTCTTCTGGGCCTCGATCCTCTATGGCATTGCGCCCCGGAAGCAGCGACAGCCGGATTCGGCTTCACTGTTCGCCGCCTGTGGGCGCAACAGAACAGGTGGTCTCACGCACATACAAAAGAACAGGAAGATCAGATCCGCCTGCGTGCATACAAAACATGTTAAGTTTCCGCAGGTTGTGGGAATGCGCGGAGTTACTCCATTGATCTCCGGAATGCCGCATATTCCTTTGTGCTAAAGTACAATAGCGTGATCTTTTGCTTGAGCACGCGACGGCGCGCGTCATATGGTACAAGTACGAAAAGGCGAATTCTGCCGGACTCGAATTGCCCAGGTTTGGGGAGAAGGAGTCGCTGTGACATACGGAGCTGCCAATCTGAACGACGACGCCGCAGGACCCAAGAGCACGCTTGCCAGCACGGTCTATCAGCAATTGCGTGACGACCTTCTCGATGGTGTTCTTGAAGCCGAGAGCAAGCTGCGGGTCGAATGGGTGGTCTCCAAATATGGGGCTGGCGCTTCCCCTGTCCGCGAGGCTCTCAATCGCCTCGCCTCGGAAGGGCTTCTCGGCCGGCACGACCAGCGTGGCTTCTTCATCATGCCGGTCAGCGCCTCGGAACTCGAGGAGCTGACGCGTACCCGCTGCTGGCTGGAGGAGCGGGCGCTTCGCGAATCCATTGCCCACCGCACCGCCGAATGGGAAGAACAGCTCGTCCTGGCGCTGCATCGCCTGGCGCGCGCGTCACGTCTTTCGCCGCAGAATCTCGTCTCGCTCAATCCGGATTGGGAGCGGCTGCACCGCATCTTCCACCGGGTCCTGATATCGGCCTGCCGGTCGCAATGGCTGGTGGGGTTCTGCGATCAGCTTTCCGATCACGCCTATCGCTACCGGCAAATGGCCAATGACGGCGACCGCGTCCAGCGCGACGGTTTCGGCGAGCATCGCCTGATCGCCGAATGTGCCCTGGACGGCAACGCCGACGGTGCGGTCGAGGCATTGATCAATCACTACCAACTGACCGCCGCGATGTGCATGAAACGCTTCAGTCAAGGCGAAGGGTCACAGGCGGTCGCCGGCAGAGCCGAGCGCGCACGGCGATAGCGGTGGTTTTCCCGGCGGACCTTTTGCGGCCCATTACCCGCAACCTCTGGCGTTGACACGACGGACGTGGCGCTCTCCGCGGTCTTGACGGCGCAGCTGGGAATCGCGAACTCTTCGCCGCCAATACATGCCGCTCGAAAAGCATGCTCGGCGCCGCCGTTTCAGCCACCCCAAGGAAGTCTTTATGAGCAATTATCTGTTCGATGCGTTCCGGTCCCGGATGCCGGAGCCAGGACGCCTGCTGATGGAAACCGAAGACGGCGGCTCGCTCACCTATGGCGACATGCTGGCGCGCTCGGCGCAGCTGGCGCATGCGCTCTTGCAACTGGATGTCGAACCCGGCGACCGCGTTGCCGTGCAGGTCGAGAAGAGCCCGGAAGCGGTCCTGCTCTATCTCGCTTGCCTGCGTGCCGGCGCCGTCTTCCTGCCCCTCAACACCGCCTACACACTGGCCGAGCTGGAGTATTTCTTCGGCGATGCCAAACCACGCCTGGTCGTCTGCGATCCGGCAAGGGCAGCCGACATCGCGGCGTTGGCCGGAAAATCGGGCGCCACCACCGTCACACTCGGCCGCGACGGTGAGGGATCGCTGACCGATCAGGCCTCGCGGCTACCGGCGGATTTTCATGACGTGGCGCGCGGGCCGGATGATCTCGCGGCGATCCTCTACACGTCGGGAACCACCGGCCGCTCGAAAGGCGCTATGCTCAGCCACGAGAACCTCGCCTCCAACGCCCGGGTGCTGGTCGAGCACTGGCGTTTCACCGGAGACGACGTGTTGATCCACGCATTGCCGATCTTCCACACCCATGGCCTGTTCGTCGCCACCAACGTCATCCTGATGGCTGGCGCCTCGATGCTGTTCGAGCAGAAGTTCGATCCGGCCCGCATCGTCTCGCTGCTGCCGCGGGCCACGGCGCTGATGGGCGTGCCGACCTTCTATATGCGCCTGTTGCAGCAGGATGGTCTGGACCGCGAGGCGGCGAAGAACATCCGTGTGTTCATTTCCGGTTCGGCGCCGCTGCTGGCCGAGACGCACAACGCCTGGCGCGAGCGCACCGGCCACGCGATCCTCGAACGCTACGGCATGACCGAGACCAACATGAACACCTCGAACCCCTATGAGGGCGAGCGGCGCGCCGGTACGGTCGGTTTCCCCTTGCCTGGCGTCACGCTTCGCATCGCCGATCCCGACAGCGGCGCGGCGCTTGCGCAGGGCGAGGTCGGTATGATCGAGGTGAAGGGCCCAAATGTTTTCGGCGGCTATTGGCGCATGCCGGAGAAGACCAAAGCGGAATTCCGCGCCGACGGCTTCTTCATCACCGGCGATCTCGGCATCGTCGACGCCGACGGCTATGTCCAGATCGTCGGGCGCGGCAAGGACCTGATCATTTCCGGCGGTTACAACATCTATCCGAAGGAACTCGAAAGCGAGATCGACGCGCTTGACGGGGTTAGCGAAAGCGCCGTCATCGGCGTTGCCCATCCGGATTTCGGCGAAGGCGTCACCGCTGTCGTCGTGCGGGCGCCGTCATCGCAGATCACCGGGGCCGAAATTCTCGGTGCCATCGCTGAACGCGTGGCGAAATACAAGCACCCGAAGCGGGTGATCTTCGTCGACGAACTGCCGCGCAACACCATGGGCAAGGTGCAGAAGAATCTGCTGCGCGACACCTACAAGGACCTCTATGCCTCCTAGGGTAATACCAGCAAAATAGCGCGGTTCGGCGGTTCCGTGAAACGATGGACCGCCCTGGAACCGCGTCGGCAGTCGGGTCAGCCTGGATACAACAGCTCGGCGACATGCTCGGCGATCGCCAGGCTGGCCGTCAGGCCGGGGCTTTCGATGCCGAACAAATTGACGATGCGGCCGGCGCCATGGTCGGCCGGACCCTGGATCGTGAAGTCGGCAGCCGGCTGGCCGGGGCCGGACAGTTTCGGTCTGACGCCGGCATAGGCCGGCTGCAGGGCGCCGTCGGCAAGCTCGGGCCAGTAGTGCCGGATCGCCTCGTAGAAGACAGCGCTTCGGCGGGGATCGACCGTATAGTCGAGGTGGTCGATCCATTCGACATCCGGACCAAAGCGCGCGCTGCCGGCAAGGTCGAGGGCTAGATGCACGCCGAGGCCGCCATTGACCGGCACCGGATAGATCAGCCGCGAGAAGGGCGACCGACCCGAAAGCGAAAAATAATTGCCTCGCGCCAGCCACAGCGGTGGAACGAGGTCTTGTGGAAATCCCTCGATCCGGTTGGCCAGGGCTTGGGCATCGAGACCTGCGGCATTGACGAAGGCGTCGGTTTTCAACGCGAAGATATCGCCCATGGCATCGCGCGTATCGATCCGGATTCCATCGGTTTCAACAGCCGCTCCGGCGACAGTGGTGAGGAAGGCAAACGATGCGCCGGCAGCCTCCGCATCGCCGCGCAGCGACAGCATCAGCGCCTGGCTGTCGACGATGCCGGTCGACGGCGACAGCAGCGCGCCGGCGCATCTCAGCGCGGGTTCGAGACTTTCGGCTTGTGCCTGCGTAAGCAGACCGAGATCGCCAACCCCGCAACTCTGGGCATTGGCCCTGATCGCGCTCAGCCTGTCCAGCTGATCCGGTTCGACGGCGACGATCAGCTTGCCGGTGCGGTCATGGCCGATGTTGTGCTCGCGGCAATAGGCGTAGAGTCGTTCACGGCCTTCGGCGCACAGCCGGGCCTTCAGGCTGCCCGGCGCATAGTAGATGCCGGCATGGATGACTTCGGAATTGCGCGAGCTGGTGACCGTGCCGATCGTGCCGGCCTTCTCGACCACCAGCACCTCGCGTCCCGACAAAGCGACCGCCCTGGCAATGGCGAGCCCGACGACACCGGCTCCCGCAATGACACAATCGAAATCATGCATGGCCTGATATCATCGGGCGGAGTCGGAGCCGGCTGCAAAAACCTCGGCGCCGCCGATCCAGACGCTCTTCATGTCGAGATCGTCCGACAGCAAAACGATATCCGCCACCGTGCCGTTGGCGAATCGCCCGAGCCGATGCGATTGCCCTATGGCCTGCGCCGCATAGAGCGAGGCCATGCGCAACGCTTCCGACAAGTCCAGCCCGACAACCCGGTGGACGTATCGAACTGCCGAGATCATGTCGAGATCGGCACCCGCCAGCGTTCCGTCGGCAAGCCGCAGGCTGCCATCCCGGCGGTAGATGGTGCGCCCGTTCAGCATGAACGAAGTCATGTCGGTGCCGATTGTCGCCATGGCGTCGCTGACCAGCACGATCTTGCCGGGACCTTGCTTGGCGCGCAGCGCGATCTTGATGGTGGCGGGATCGACATGGATGCCGTCGGCGATAAGACCGGCGGACAAGGTGCCGATGTCGATGGCCGCGCCGGCCAGACCTGGCTCGCGATTGCCGATCTGGCTCATCGCGTTGAACAGATGGGTGACAAGGCTCGCGCCGGCTTCGGCGAAGGCGCTGGCGGTGGCGTAGCCGGTGTCGGAATGGCCAAGACTGACGATGACGCCGGCCTTGGCGAGCGCCGCGACGCGCGCCGGCTCGACGGATTCCGGCGCTACGGTGGTGAGCAGCACCGGCAGCTTTTGCCGCGCCGCGATCAGCATCGCCTGGTCGGCATCGAGCATCGGCCGGATCAGTGCCGGATCATGCGCGCCCTTGCGGGCGATCGAAAGATGCGGGCCTTCGAGATGCAGGCCGAGGAAGCCCGGCACTTTCCGCAGCGCCGCTGCTTCGCCAGAGGCGACGGCGGCGGCGGTGATACCGGGCGTGTCGGTGATCAGCGTCACAAGCAGCGCCGTGGTGCCGAAGGGCGCATGCGCCTTGCAGATGGTTTCGATAGAGGCGACATCGGGGTGGTCGTTGAGCATGACGCCGCCACCGCCATTGACCTGCAGGTCAACGAAGCCCGGGGCCAGAACGCCGCCGCCGGTGTCGACGACGCGGATATCCGAGGGGATGGCACCCGTGGGCAAAATAGCCTCGACGAGGCCGTCGCGCACGACGAGCGCGTGGCCTTCATGCCAGTCATCGCCGTCGAAAATCCGGGCGCCGGTCAGGGCAAAACGGTCGCTCATACGGTCTCCGTCACCTTGCGAAGGTTGCGCGGCGTGTCCGGATCGAGGCCGCGATGGCGAGCGAAGGCCTCGACGAACATGTAGAAGGAAACGATCAGCGTCAGCGGATCGGTCAGCGGATGGCCGGTGGCGACATGCGGCAGGCGCACGGCGCGCTGGGCAAGTGCCGAGGTGACGAACACCGGCGCGCCCTTGGCTGCCAGGCTGTCGGCGGCTTCGGCGATGGACGGTTCGGACGCGTCGCGCGCAGCCAGCGCCAGCACCGGAAAATCGGGTCCGATCAGCGCCAGCGGGCCATGCATGACCTCGGCGGCGCTGTAGGCCTCGGCATGCATGCCGCAGGTCTCCTTGAATTTCAGCGCCGCCTCGTTGGCCATCGCCGCCGACGGGCCGCGGCCGAGGATGAACAGCGACTTCTGCTTCTCGATCGTTTCGGACAGCACGCTCATCCAGTCGCAGGCGATCGCCTGGCGGAAATGCCCGGGCAATTGGGCGAGTGCCGCCAGCAGCGCATCGTCGCCGGTGGCATGCGCCATCAAAGCGAGACCGGCGACAGCGGAATTGATGAAGGTCTTGGTGGCCGCCACGCTGCGCTCGGGGCCGGCCAGGATATCGATCGCATAGTCCGAGGCGCGCGCCAGCGGCGAATCGGCGGTGTTGGTGATGGCGACGGTCAGCGCGCCGCCGGCCCGCGCGGTTTCGGCCATGGCGACGATGTCGGGGCTCTTGCCCGACTGCGAGATCGCCAGGCAGGCCGAGCCGGCCAGCCTGAGCTTGCGGCCGTAGATCGAGGCGATGGACGGTCCGACCGACGCCACGGCCAGTCCAGCGGTCAGCTCTACGGCATATTTCATGAAGGTGGCGGCATGGTCGGACGAGCCGCGCGCCACGGTGACGATAAACTGCGGGTCGCGTTCACGGATGCCGCGCCCGGCTTCGGCCAGCACGGTGCCGGAGCCGTCGAGCAGGCGGGCGACGGCTTGCGGGATCTCCTCGATCTCGCGCCGCATATGGGTCATTTCTGTAGACCTGGTCGGCTCTGTCGTCATGGTCGGGCCTCTTCGCTCGGCCCTGTCAGCCGCAGTTCGG
Organism: Mesorhizobium sp. Root102; assembly: GCF_001425625.1. Lineage (GTDB taxonomy): Bacteria > Pseudomonadota > Alphaproteobacteria > Rhizobiales > Rhizobiaceae > Mesorhizobium. The sequence continues at coordinate 53,400 of NZ_LMCP01000044.1, forward strand.
CGACGAAATCATAGGCGTCGCCCCGGTAGATGGAGCGGGTGAATTCGATCACCTTGCCGCTCGCCAGATAGGAAATGCGTTCGATGTGCAGGCCGGCGATGCCTGGCGGCACTTCGAGCAGGCGCGCGTCGCTGTCGCCGAGATTGGCGGCGGAAATGCGCTGCACCGCGCGCACCGGCCGGTTGCCGGTCAATTCCAGCGCCGCATAGAGCGAGGAGCCTATATCGGCGGGATCGGGCAGCACGCTGGCCGACAGCGAGGCGCGTTCGATCGCCAGCGGCGTGTCGTTGGCAATGCGCAGGCGCGCCACGCGTGCCACCAGTTCGCTCGACGACAGGCCGAGCACCATCATCTCGTCGGGCGAGGGCGCGTAAAGGCCGCGATCGAGCCAGGCCGAACGCACCGCCATGCCGCGCCGCGCCATGTCCTCGGTGAACGAGGTCAGCCGTGACAGCGACTGTTCGACACGCTCCATGCGCGGCGCCACGAAGGTGCCGGAGCCGTGGCGCTGCACCAGGATGCCGCCCTTGACCAGGTCCTGCACCGCCTTGCGCACGGTGACGCGCGAAATGTCGGCCTTGGTGGCGATGTCGCGCTCGGAGGGCAGCGCGTCGCCCGGTCCGATCAGGCCGCGATTGACCGCGTCCTCGATGCTCTTGCGAAGCTGCAGATAGAGCGGCGCGCCGCTCTGCGCCTGATGTTTCAGCGTGGCGAAAATCTGGTCGGCGGCCTCGCTCATCGCGCCGCCTCCGCGTGTCCGGCAAAAAGGCGGACCGCCATCTGCACCGCGCCGCCCAGTGCGTCGTCGAGCGGCGGCTTCAGCAGAGCCCGGTAGCGGGCAGACAGCCGCGGCGCGTAAAGCGGCGCCAGCCCACCGAGCAGGCAAAGCGGCGCATCGTCCGCGAGATCGAGCGCGCCGAGCGAGGCCTCGACATCGGCGACCACCCTGTCGAGGATCCAGTTGGCGACGCTGTCGCCTTTCTCTGCATGCTCGAACACCTTGGGCGCGAAGCCGCCGAAATCGCCCGGCTTGGCATTGGTGGTGAATTCGACCACGTCCTCCGGATTGTTGCGAAAAACGGCCAGCATGCTCTGCGTCAGCGGCGAGCCGGCGCGGACGCCGTCATAGGCAAGCAGTGTCTGTTCGAGCAGGTCGCGGCCGATGCGGGCGCCGCTGCCCTGGTCGCCGACCTGGAAGCCCCAGCCGCCGATGGCGCGCGATTTGCCGTTCTTGCGCGCCATATAGGCGGTGCCGGTGCCGAGGATCGCCATGGCGCCGTCACCCGAGCCGACAGCGCCTTCCAGCGCGATTTCGGCGTCGGTCTCGACGCGGCTGATGCTGAACGGCAGGATCGCTTCGAGCTGCTGCCGGTAGGTGCCGACATTGGCGCCGGCAAGGCCGAGAATTGCGGATGTCTGCGGGATCAGTTCCGGATCCTGCCCGGCGGCGATGAACGCCTGCCTGGCGGCATCGACGATGTTCGAGCGGGCGCCGGTCAGATCGGTGCGGATGTTGGCGGCGCCGCTCTTGGCGCGGCCAATGACTGCACCATCCGCTGTTGCCAGGGCGGCCCTGCAGCTGGTGCCGCCGCCATCGATTCCGAGTACGAAATTCACGTGAATTCTCCTCCGGGCGGATAATACCAATAAAATACCAATAGCCAAGGGTTAATTTCCGTTTCAAAAAGATTAAGGTGTATTTTATTGAAAAACCAAGGCATTTCGTCGGCTCAGCGATTTCCGACCAGCGAATTCGTTAATGCGTGTGGACAAGTGGTATTTTTTTGGTATTGTTCCGGTATTGGAGGAACCGGGATGGCCGAAACGCGCACCGAAGCGCTTCACCAGAATGCCGAGGGGCTGGATATCCAGGCCCCGGACGCCATCCTTTCCTATTTGGCCGATGCGCAGATCGAAGCCGCAACGGTCGTGCGCCAAGCCATTCCATCCATCGCCAGGGCGGCCGAGATCATCGCGGGCAGGCTGAACAGCGGCGGCAAGCTTGCCTACGCCGCGGCCGGCAGCTCCGGCCTGATGGCGCTGGCCGACGCACTGGAATTGCCGGGTACCTTCGGCATTCACCGCGGCCGCATCGCCATCCTGATCGCCGGCGGCGACGATGCCTTCCGCACACTGGCCGGCGGGCCGGAAGACGACACCGAGGAGGCCGCGGCAGCGGTCGCCAATGCCGGCATCGGCAAGGGCGACTGCCTGATCGCCATTTCGGCCAGCGGCACGACGCCCTATGCCGTCAAGGCGATCGAGGAAGCCACCCGTCGGGGTGCCGCTACCATCGGCATTGCCAACAACAGGGGCACGCCGCTGCTCAACCTGGCCGATGTGGCGGTCCTACTCGAAACGCCGCCGGAACTGATCGCCGGCTCGACGCGCATGGGCGCCGGCACCGCCCAGAAGATCGCGCTCAACATGCTGTCGACGCTGACTGCGGTGCATCTCGGCCATGTGCATGACGGCTACATGGTCAATTTGATGGCCGACAACATCAAGCTGCGCGACCGCGCGGCGCGCATCGTCGCCGCCGTCAGCGGGCGCGGCACGGACGAAGCCGCCCGCCTGCTCGAAAAGAGCGGCGGCGCGGTCAAGACCGCCATTCTGCTTGCCGCCGGCGCCGACAGCGCCGACGCGGCGCAGAAGATACTGGAAGAGGCCGGCCAGAAGCTGCGGCCGGCCCTTTCCGCGCTGGGGCATGATCCCGAAAAGTGGAAACCGGTTTTTGGGAAAGATCATGCCCGAACAAAGAAATAGAGCCATGTTTCATCCCGATTTCCATCGGGGGAAACAGGGCTTGCGAGGGGAGCAAGGCGTCAAAAGCCTCTGTTCTCATCAAAACCGAACCTGAAAAAGGTCAACAGGGAGACTGAGCATGACAACGAAACTACTGACGGCACTGCTTCTGGGCACCAGCATTCTCGGCTCGGCCGGGGTTGCCTATGCCGCAGACGTAACGCTCAACATCGAAAGCTGGCGCGGTGACGACCTTGCCATCTGGAAGGACAAGCTGATCCCGGCTTTCGAAGCCAAGAACCCGGGCATCAAGGTGGTGTTCGCGCCGTCGGCTCCAACTGAATATGACGCGGCGCTGGGCGCCAAGCTCGCCGCCGGCTCGGCGGGCGACCTGATCACCTGCCGCCCGTTCGACAAGTCGCTTGAACTGTTCAAGAAGGGCAACCTTGCCGACCTCTCGGCGCTGCCCGGCATGGAAAATTTCTCGCCGGTGGCCAAGTCCGCCTGGCAGACCGACGACGGCAAGTCGAGCTTCTGCGTGCCGATGGCCTCGGTCATCCACGGCTTCATCTACAACAAGGACGCCTTCGACAAGCTCGGCATCAAGGTGCCGGAGACCCGCGACGAGTTCTTCGCCGCGCTCGATAAGATCAAGGCTGACGGCACCTACATCCCGATGGCGATGGGCACCAAGGATCTCTGGGAAGCCGCGACCATGGGCTACCAGAACATCGGCCCCAACTACTGGAAGGGCGAGGACGGCCGCGCGGCGCTGATCAAGGGCGATCAGAAGCTGACCGACAAGGACTGGGTCGCGCCGTATGAGGAACTGGCCAAGTGGAAGCCTTATCTTGGCGACGGCTTCGAGGCCCAGACCTATCCGGACAGCCAGAACCTGTTCACGCTCGGTCGCGCCGCCATCTACCCGGCCGGATCGTGGGAAATCGGCCTGTTCAACACCCAGGCCCAGTTCAAGATGGGCGCGTTCCCGCCGCCGGTCGAGAAGGCCGGCGACACCTGCTACATCTCCGACCATACCGATATCGGCATGGGCCTGAATGCGGCTTCGAAGAACGCCGACGCGGCCAAGACCTTCCTGTCCTGGGTGGCCTCGCCGGATTTCGCCACCATCTACGCCAACGCGCTGCCGGGCTTCTTCAGCCTGAACTCCGCGCCGGTGAAGATGGAAGACCCGCTTGCGCAGGAATTCGTCTCCTGGCGCGGCAAGTGCAAGTCGACGATCCGCTCGACCTATCAGATCCTGTCGCGTGGCACGCCGAACCTCGAGAACGAGACGTGGGTTGAATCGGCCAACGTAATAAACGGCACCGACACCCCGGAAGCTGCGGCCAAGAAGCTGCAGACCGGTCTCGACAGCTGGTACAAGCCGGCCAAGTAAGGGCTCAGGCAACGGGACCGGCCGGGCGCATGCCTGGCCGGTTTCGGACCAGCCTGATCATTCAGAGTGCGTCCATTCAGAATGCGATTGTTGGCACCGCCTCTCGGCCTTACCCTCCCTTTGTGGGGAAAGGCTAGCTGATCAGTCGCAGGCCTTTGTTCTTGCCGCATCGGGCAAGAATGTTCGGGCCGTGCATCGAGGCATCAACTAGCATCGATACCCTTTGGAACCGAGAGACGGCGGGGACCGAACTCATGGCCGCAGATATCAGACCGAAAAGACCGTTCCGCTGGCACATCGGCATCTTCCTGGCGCCGGCCGTGCTTGTCTACACGGCGATCATGATCCTGCCTTTGGCCGGTACGCTGCAGCTCTCGCTGTTCCGCAACATCGAGCAGCACCAGGTCTTCGTCGGGCTGCAAAACTTCCGCATGCTGTTCGGCGATCCCAACTGGTCGGTGGGTTTCTGGAACGCGCTCAGGAACAACACCTGGTTCTTCATCATCCACATGGTCGTGCAGAATCCGATCGGCGTCATGCTGGCGGCCCTGCTGTCCAGCCCAAGACTGAGATTTGCGGCCTTCTACCGCACGGCGATCTTCGTGCCGACCATCCTGTCCTTCGTCATCGTCGGCTTCGCCTGGAAGCTGATCCTGTCGCCGCTATGGGGCGTGGCGCCGCATCTGATGGATCTTGTCGGGCTGAAAAGCCTGTTCACGCCATGGCTGGGCAAGGAACAATATGCGCTGACCGCGCTCAGCCTGATCTCGGTGTGGCAGTTCGTCGGCATTCCGATGATGCTGATCTACGCCGCCCTGCTGTCGATTCCCGAAGAGGTGATCGAGGCGGCTGAATGCGACGGCATCACCGGCCTGTCGCAGTTCTGGAAGATCAAGCTGCCGCTGATCCTGCCGTCGATCGGCATCATCTCGATCCTGACCTTCGTCGGCAATTTCAACGCCTTCGACCTGATCTACACCGCGCAAGGGGCGCTGGCCGGACCGAACTATTCCACCGACATTCTCGGCACCTTCCTCTACCGCGCCTTCTTCGGCTTCCAGCTGCAAACCGGCGACCCCAACATGGGTGCGGCGATCGCCACGATGATGTTCCTGATCATCCTTGGCGGCGTCTGCGTCTACCTCTTCCTCGTGCAGACGCGCCTGCGTCGCTACCAGTTCTGAGGGGCAAGAGATGAGCACCGCCACCCGTTCGCTGCCCCGCACCATCGGCGCCCACGCGATCCTGTTGACCTACACGGTGATCGCGCTGTTTCCGGTGATCCTCGTCATCATGAACTCGTTCAAGTCGCGTGCCGGCATCTTTGGCGCGCCGCTGACGCCGCCGACGCCAAAGACCTTCGACCTGATCGGCTACACCACCGTTATCGGCCAGGGCGACTTCATCCACTATTTCCAGAACAGCCTCGTTGTCACCGTCGCATCGCTGTTCTTCGTGCTTCTGTTCGGCGCCATGGCTGCGTTTGCGCTGTCGGAATACCGCTTTCGCGGCAATTCGCTGATGGGCCTCTATCTGGCGCTCGGCATCATGATCCCGATCCGCCTCGGCACTGTCGCCATCCTGCAATTGATGGTGGCGAGCGGACTGGTCAACACGCTGACGGCGCTGATCCTGGTCTACACCGCGCAAGGCCTGCCGCTCGCCGTCTTCATCCTGTCGGAATTCATGAAGCAGGTGTCCGACGATCTGAAGAATGCCGGCCGCATCGACGGCCTGTCCGAATACACCATCTTCTTCCGGCTGGTGCTGCCACTGGTCAGACCGTCGATGGCGACGGTCGCCGTCTTCACCATGATCCCGATCTGGAACGATCTGTGGTTCCCGCTGATCCTGGCGCCGTCGGAAGAAACCAAGACGGTGACGCTCGGCGCGCAGCTCTTCCTCGGCCAGTTCGTCACCAACTGGAACGCCATCCTGGCCGCGCTGTCGCTGGCGATCATGCCGGTGCTGATCCTCTACGTCATCTTCTCGCGGCAGCTGATCCGCGGCATTACCTCCGGAGCCGTCAAGTGAGTTCGCAAACACCCCTGCGCGTCGTTGTCGCCGGCCTCGGCAATATGGGCCGCAGCCATGCGCTGGCCTTTCACACCAATCCTGGCTTCCAGATCGCCGCACTGATCAACCGCTCCGACGTGCCGCTGCCGGAAGGACTGTCGGGCTATGGCATCAGGCGCTCCTTCGACGAGGCGCTGCGCGAGGAAAAGCCGGATGTCGCCTGCATCGCCACCTATTCCGACAGCCATGCCGACTATGCGGTGAAGGCCTTCGAGGCCGGCTGCCATGTCTTCGTCGAAAAGCCGCTGGCAACGACCGTGGCCGATGCCAAGCGTGTCGTCGCGGCGGCCAAGGCCAACGGCAGAAAACTGGTGATCGGCTACATCCTGCGCCATCACCCGTCCTGGATCAGGCTGATCGCCGAGGCGCGCAAGCTCGGCGGCCCCTACGTCTTCCGCATGAACCTCAACCAGCAATCCTCGGGCCATACCTGGGAGACGCACAAGCAGTTGATGCAGACGACGTCGCCGATCGTCGACTGCGGCGTGCACTATCTCGACGTCATGCTGCAGATCACCGATGCGAAGCCGATCGAGGTGCGCGGCATGGGGGTGCGGCTGACCGAGGAGGTGGCGCCCTCGATGTACAATTATGGCCACCTGCAGGTCCTGTTCGATGACGGTTCCGTCGGCTGGTATGAAGCCGGCTGGGGGCCGATGATCTCGGAAACGGCGTTCTTCGTGAAGGACGTCATTTCGCCGAATGGCTGCGTGTCGATCGTCATGAAGGAGGGCGTCAAGTCCGATGACATCGACACCCACACTAAGACCTCGACCATCCGCCTGCACAGTTCCGCGACCGGCGCGGACGGCAGATTCGTCAAAGCCGACGAAATGCTGTCGATGGAAGGCGAACCCGGCCACCAGGACCTCTGCGACCTCGAACAGGCCTTCGTGCTGAAGGCGATCCGCGAGGATCTCGATCTCACCAAACACATGGACGACGCGGTCAAATCGCTCGCCGTCTGCCTTGCCGCCGACGAGAGCGTGCGCAGCGGCGCCGCCGTGAAACTCTAGAACAGGGACGAAGCCGTGGGCTCGCTGAACATCGAGAACGTGAAGAAGGCCTTCGGGCCGGTCGAGGTGCTGAAGGGCATCAACCTCGAAGTGAATGATGGCGAATTCGTCGTCTTCGTCGGCCCGTCCGGCTGCGGCAAGTCGACCTTGCTCAGGGTCATTGCCGGACTGGAGGATTCGACCTCGGGCCGCGTCGTCATCGACGGCGAGGATGTCTCGGCCACGCCGCCGGCCAAGCGCGGCATCGCCATGGTGTTCCAGACCTATGCGCTCTACCCGCATCTGACGGTGAAGAACAATATGGGCCTCGGCCTCAAGCAGGCCGGCACGCCCGCGGCCGAGATCGAGCGCCGCATCGGCATCGCCTCGTCGATGCTGTCCCTGGAACCCTATCTAGAGCGGCGGCCGGCCGAACTCTCCGGCGGCCAGCGCCAGCGCGTCGCCATCGGCCGCGCCGTGGTGCGCGAGCCCAAGCTTTTTCTGTTCGACGAACCGTTGTCGAACCTCGACGCGGCGCTGCGCGTCAACACGCGTCTGGAAATCGCGCAGTTGCACCGCCGGTTGAAGGCAACGATGATCTACGTCACCCACGACCAGGTCGAGGCGATGACGCTGGCCGACAAGATCGTCGTGCTCAATGCCGGCCGTATCGAGCAGATCGGCGGCCCAATGGAACTCTACAATTCGCCGGCAAATGAGTTCGTCGCCGGCTTCATCGGCTCACCGAAGATGAATTTCGTGGACGGCGCTCGCCTCGGCGAAACGGCCAAGACCATCGGCGTGCGGCCGGAACACCTGACCGTCGATCCGACATCCGGCGCCTGGAAGGGAACGGTGGTGCACGCCGAGCACCTCGGCGCCGACACCAATCTCTATCTCGACTGCGAGAAGGCCGGGCTGATCACCGTGCGCATTTTCGGCGTCTACGATGCCGAACCGGGCGCGACGCTGTACGCGACGCCGGATCCGGCGAAGACCTATCGGTTTGGAGCGGATGGGAAGGTGTTGAAGTAATCTGGTGCGCCGACGCTTCTTCCCTTCTCCCACAAGGAGAGAAGGGAAGAGCTGCGCCTACACGTCAGCCTTGAACGTCTGCTTCTGCTGGCCGAGTCCTTCAATGCCCAGCTCCACCACATCACCCGCCTTCAAGAACACCGGAGGCTTCATGCCGAGGCCAACGCCGGGCGGCGTGCCGGTGGAGATGATGTCGCCGGGGTGCAGCGACATGAACTGGCTGAGATAGGACACCAGATACTTGACGCCATAGACCATGGTCTTGGTCGAGCCGTTCTGCATCGTCTTGCCGTTGACCGTCAGCCACATCTTGATGTTCTGCGGATCGGCGACCTCGTCCTTGGTCACCAGCCACGGGCCGGTCGGACCGAACGTGTCGCAGCTCTTGCCTTTGGTCCATTGGCCTTGCCGCTCGGCCTGGAAGGCGCGTTCGGAGACATCGTGGGCAACGCAGTAGCCGGCGACGTAGTCGAGCGCGTCGGCTTCGTTGACATATTTCGCCGTCTTGCCGATGACCACGGCCAGTTCGACTTCCCAGTCGGTCTTCACCGACCCGCGCGGGATCAGCACGTCGTCATTCGGCCCGACAATGGCCGAACTTGCCTTCATGAAGATGATCGGCTCCGGCGGCACGGTGGCGCCGGTTTCGGCGGCATGGTCGGAATAGTTGAGGCCGATGCAGATGAACTTGCCGGTGCCCGCAACGCAGGCGCCGAGGCGCGGGCTGCCGGAAACCGCCGGCAGCGATTTCGGATCGAGCTTGGCCAATGCCGCCAGCGATGCCGGATCGAGTGCCTTGCCACCGATGTCGGCGACGTGGCCAGTGAGATCGCGGATCGTTCCATCCGCATCGAGCAGGCCGGGGCGTTCGCTCCCGACCTCGCCATAGCGCAGCAGCTTCATGTCATGCTCTCCTCAGTCAGATTGGTTCAGATCGACCAGCCGCCGTCGATATTGTAGGCCTGTCCGGACGTATAGGTGGCGCCGGCCAGGTAGACGGCGAGATCGGCGATTTCCTCCGGCGTGCCGAGCCGGCCCATTGGCTGGCGGGCGATGAAGGCAGCGCGGGCGGCATCGTAGTCGCCTTGCGCGTGCATGCGGTCCTGCAGCGACGGGCTCTCGACCGTGCCGGGGCAGATGGCGTTGCAGCGTATGCCCTTGCCGACATAGTCGGCGGCAATGGCCTTGGTCAGGCCGATGACGGCCGCCTTGGTGACGCCATAGGCGAAGCGGTTCGGCACGCCCTTGCCGGCGCCGGCAACCGACGACATGTTGATGATCGACCCGTCGCCGCGTTCCAGCATGCCGGGCAGCACCGCCCGCACCGTGCGGATCATGGCGCGGACATTGAGGTTGAAGGCGAAATCGAGATCGGCGTCCTTCATCTCGAGGATCGAGCCGGAATGGACGAAGCCGGCGCAGTTGAACAGCACGTCGACGACACCGATCTCGGCAAACGCGGCGTTGACCGCCTCGTCGTTGAGCACGTCCAGCTTGCGGGTCTTGATCCCTGGCGTCTTGGCGAACTCCGCCAGCAGCGCCTCGTTGATGTCGGTGGCGTAGACGGTGGCGCCAGCTTTTGCGAAGGCCAGCGCGCTCGCCTTGCCGATGCCTTGCGCCGCCGCCGTGACGACAACGATCTTGCCTGCCAGATCCGCCATGCTGTTCTCCTTCTGGGATCGTCCGGGTCTATCGGCAGTCGGCCACGGCGTCATGGGCCAGTCGGACGCCACTATGCGGCCTGCGCGCCTGTCAGCCCACAGATAAAGATGTTTTTTCTGGTTAAAGAACATGCGTCCGGGCGTCAAGCCCGAACGCGTGACCTTCGCGACGGCAGATGTAATGCACATCGCCAGTCCTGATGCAACGGCTTGTATGACAACCGGGCAACTTGTTGCGCTGCCTTGGTTCGTCCAATCGCAACGCGCCTTAGCGACGTTCAGTCGCCGTAAGGCACCCAGACGTTCTTGACCTCGACGGCACGGCGCAGCAGGGCATCGCCGGCAACCTCGTCGGATGCCCAGTCGAGGCTGCGGCCATTGCCGGTCCAGACGCGCTTGAGATTGCCGACGGAGTCGGCCTCCGCCTTGGCGCAGGTGTCGGCATCGGCAAACAGCCAGAGCCCGTCGACATCGTCGTGCTTGGCCAGAACGCCTGCAAGTTCCGCGGTGCGGCCGGTGACGATGTTGATGGCGCCGGCCGGAACGTCGGAATACTCGATGACCTGATAGAGATCGGTGGCCAGCAGCGGATAGCGCTCGGACGGCACGGCGACCACCGTGTTGCCCATCGCGAGTGCGGGTGCGATCAGCGAGATCAGGCCAAGCAGCGGCGAGCTATCCGGCGCGACGATGCCGACGACCCCGACCGGTTCATGCAGGGCCAGCGTCACGGCTCGCGCCGGCGGCTGGTGCACGCGGCCCTCGAACTTGTCGGCAAGGCCGGCATAGAGGAACAGCCGCTCGATAGTTTGGTCAACTTCTTCCCGCGCGGCCTTGGGCGTAGCGCCGGTTAGCTCGATGAGGCGAGCGGCAAACTCGCCGGCGCGGCCGGAAAGGTTCTCGGCAAGATAGTAAAGCACCTGGGACCTGTTATAGGCGGTCGCCTCGGGCCAGCTCTTGCAGGCGCGGGCTGCGGAGACGGCATCGCGGATATCCTTGCGGCTGCCGAGCCCGACCTCGCCGGCAAGCTTGCCTTTGGCGGTGGCGATGGTCAGCGAATAATTGCCGTCCGGCCGCACCTGTTTGCCGCCGATGAACAGCTTTGCCGTGCGGTCGATCGTGTCGCCGTCCGGCTGCTCGGCAGGCTTCGCCGAGATCGTCGCCGGCTTGATGACCGGGCCGAGCGGCAGTTTCGCCGTGAGATATTCGAACATGCCTTCACGCCCGCCTTCGCGGCCGAATCCGCTTTCACGGTAACCGCCGAAGCCGCAGGCGGCGTCGAACATGTTGGTACCGTTGACCCAGACGACGCCGGCCTTCAGCTGCGGCGCGACATGCAGGGCAAGGTTGACGTTCTCGCTCCACACCGAGGCGGCGAGCCCGTAGCGCGTGTTGTTGGCAAGCTCGATCGCTTCCTCGGTGTTGCGGAAGGTCATGGTGGCCAGAACCGGGCCGAACACCTCTTCCTGCGCCAAGATATTAGCCGGCGAAACACTAGTGGCGAGCGTCGGCAGATGGTAGTAACCGGAGGCAGGCAGCGCCGCATCCGGCTGCCAGCAGACAGCGCCTTGCCTGGCGCCTTCGGCGACCAGACCCTTGACGCGGTCGAGTTGTGTCAAGTCCACCAGCGGGCCGATGTCGGTGTTCTTGTCCAGCGGGCTGCCGACGCGCAGCCGGCTCATTCGTGTCTTGACCTTGGCGATCAAAGCGTCGGCGATGCCTTCCTGCACCAGAAGCCGCGAGCCGGCGCAGCAGACCTGGCCCTGGTTGAACCAGATGCCGTCGACCAGTCCCTCGACGGCGCTGTCGAGATCGGCGTCTTCGAAGACGGTGAAGGCAGATTTGCCGCCGAGTTCCAGCGACAACTTTTTCCCTGACCCGGCGGTGGCCTTGCGGATGATCTTGCCGACCTCGGAAGAGCCGGTGAAGGCGATCTTCTGGATGCCGGGATGGTTGACGATGGCCACGCCCGCCTCAGGCCCGCCCTGGACGATGTTGACGACGCCTTTCGGCACGCCTGCTCGCTCGCATATCTCGGCGAACAGAATGGCGGTCAGCGGTGTGAATTCGGCTGGCTTCAGCACCACGGTGCAGCCAGCGGCGAGCGCCGGCGCGATCTTCCATGCCAGCATCAACAGCGGAAAATTCCACGGGATGATCTGGCCGACGACACCGACGCCTTTGTGGCCGGGAAAATCCCTGTCCAGCGCCTGCGCCCAGCCGGCATGGTGGATGAAATGGCGGATCGCCAGCGGCACGTCGATGTCGCGGCTTTCGCGGATCGGTTTGCCATTGTCGATGGTCTCCAGCACCGCGAACAGGCGCTGGTGCCGCTGCATGGCGCGGCCGATGGCATAAAGTACCTTGGCGCGCTGATAGCCTGAGGCTGCCGACCACTTCGGCAGCGCCTTGGTGGCGGCCGCAACCGCCGCATCGATATCGGCGGCACTGGCGTCGGACACTTTCGCCAGCAGCTTGCCGGATGACGGCTCGCTGGTCTCGAAAGTCTTGCCGCCGGAAGCGGCTTTCCAGTCGCCGCCGATGAACAGCGCCTTGGAAAAGTCGCGTGCGGCAAGCCATGCGTCGGCCTCGTTGCGGGCTTCCGGCGCCGGGCCGTACTCCATGGCGTGATAGCGATCGAGGATATTCATCAGGTGCCTCCTTCACCCTCCCGCCTGGGAGGGTCGATCGGCAAAGCCGATCGGGGTGGTGCGTTCAAGCCATCGCGTGGCGATGATTGGCCGAATAGTGTCCGGTCAGATGGTGCTCGAGCTGGCGCTCGATGTCGGTCAGCAGGCTCGAGGCGCCGAAGCGGAACAGCTCGGGCTCCAGCCATGGCCGGCCGAGTTCTTCCTTCATCAGCACCAGCCAGTCGAGCGAGGCCTTTGCCGTCGAAATGCCGCCGGCCGGCTTGAAGCCGATGAGATAGCCGGTTTCCTCGAAATAGGCCCTGATGGCGCGCACCATGGCGAGGCCGACGGGCAGCGTCGCGTTGATGCTTTCCTTGCCGGTCGACGTCTTGATGAAGTCGGCGCCGGCCATCATCGCCACCATCGAGGCCAGCATGACATTGCGCAGCGTGGCGAGGTCGCCGGTGCCGAGGATAACCTTCAGATGCGCGTCACCACAGGCGGCGCGCATCGAGACGATCTCGTTGTAAAGCTCCCGCCACTTGGCGCCGAACACCAGGCCGCGCGGAATGACGACGTCGATCTCGTCGGCACCGTCGCGAACCGAGGCCTCGATTTCCTGCAGGCGGGTCGACAGCGGCGCAAGGCCATGCGGGAAGGCGGTGGAGACGGCGGCGACATGAATGCCGGTGCCGCGCACGGCATCGACGGCGGTGGCGACGAAGGGATGGTAGACGCAGACCGCGGCCGGGCGGATGGTTTCGCCCGATATGCCGAGGCCCTCGACAATGTCGCGGCGGAACGGATTGATCGCCTTGGCGCAGAGCCGGCGCACGCGCTCCTCGGTGTCGTTGGAATTCAGCGTCGTCAGATCCATGCAGGCGACGGCGCGCAGCAGCCAGGCCGCCTGGTTGTCGGCCTTGATCGAGCGCCGCTTGGTCAGGCTGGCGACGCGCCGTTCCAGCGCCGAGCGATTGACGCTGCGCACCGATTCCATGAAGCCGAGGTCGAGCTTCATGCCTGGATTGCGCGCGATACGATGGTCGTGCGGAACAGCTGTGTTGGCGGCGGCACGCGCGGGCAGCGGCGTCACCTTGGACGAGCCGACATCGGCTTCGCGGATTGTGCTGCTCATCTCCTGCCCTTTCATTCAGCGACGTGCGCCTATGTCTTGGTGCGCATCGTCTTCCCAAAACCGCTCGACACTTTTGGGCGACACGCACGAAGATAGACCGTGAATTAACGCTTCACGAGTCCTTAGGGCGCTCATAGCTGAAAAAGGCTGCGAAAGCAGCTAGTTTTTGACCGAAAGGTCAAAATGCGGATATGAGAGTGTTGACGCCCGGCTCTAGCCGACGAAGGCGCGCTCGACCACGAAAGTCGCCGGATGGCTCAGCGAGCCTTCCACGAAACCGAGGCTTTCGGCCAGTTCCTTGACGTCCTTCAGCATATGCATCGAGCCGCAGATCATGATGCGGTCGGTTTCCGGGTTGAGCTTGTCGATGCCGAGATCGCTGTAGAACTTGCCGGAGCCGATCAGCGCGGTGATGCGGCCCATGCAGGCCGACTCTTCGCGGGTCGTCGAATTGTAGAGCGTGACGCGGCCGGCGGTCAGTTCGCCGATCAGCGGGTCGCTTTCCAGCGCCGCCACCAGTTCCTGGCCGTAGGTCAACTCGGCATTGTCGCGGCAGGTATGGGTCAGGATCAGCTGATCGAATTTTTCGTAGGTGTCGGGGTCGCGCAACAGGCTGGCGAAGGGCGCGATGCCGGTGCCGGTCGAGATCATAAACAGCCGCTTGGCCGGCGTCAGCGCGTCGACCACCAGGGTGCCGGTAGACTTCTGGCGCATGATGACCGTGTCGCCGACCTGAATCTTCTGCAGCTCCGAGGTCAGCGGGCCATCCGGCACCTTGATCGAGAAGAATTCCAGCTCCGCGTCCCAGGCCGGGCTCGCCACCGAATAGGCGCGGTACACCGGCTTCTCGGCATTGGGCAGGCCGATCATGACGAACTCGCCGGAGCGGAAGCGCAGCGACTGCGGACGGGTGATGCGGAACGAGAACAGCCGGTCGGTATAGTGCTTCACCGAGACGACGGTCTCGGCATAGACGTTGGCCGGAATCGGGAATTGCAGCGGGCGGGCGCCGGCGGTGTTGAGAGCGGATGTGGTGTTCATCAAATCCAACCTTCTGGGCCAACTGCGGACGCGGGCGCCAAACCTTCACCTGCACGACCGAACCATTCAGGTTCCGGCGTGCTGTTCGCACACTCCAAAGCGGTAGCTCTTGTGTAGGGAATTTATTAGTATACAAACGATATTTGCGTCAAGGTGCTGCCGTAAAACACCTTTCCAAACTGACACATATCCGTAGTCCGGGCATTTCGGGTTTCGACGATGAAAGAGAATATTTCGGCGCAAGCGCGCGATTCCCGGGGAAATGTCGTCGCCGGTATCGATGTCGGCGGCACCTTCACCGACCTGCTGCTGATCGACGGACGCGACGGCGGCAGGGTGCATATCGCCAAGACTCCGACCACGGTCGACAACCAGGCTTTCGGCGTCGTTTCGGCACTTGGTGCGACCGGATTTCCGATCGACGGCATCGACCTGATCGTGCATGGCACGACCACCACCACCAATGCGGTGCTCGAACGGCGGCTGGCGAAAACCGGCATGATCACCACGCGCGGCTTTCGCGACGTGATCGAGCTTGGCCGGCGCACGCGGCCGCAGGCCTATGGCATGACCGGCAGCTTCGTGCCGATCATCCCGCGCAATCTGAGGCTCGAAGTGTCGGAGCGCGTCGAGGCGTCGGGCGCGATACGCACGCCGCTCGATGAAGCCGAAATGCGCGAGGCGGTGAAGACGCTGATCGCGGCCGGTTGCGAATCCCTCGTCATCCATTTCCTGCATTCCTACGCCAACCCGGCGCATGAGCGGCGCGCCGCCGAAATCGCCGCCGAGTTCTGGCCGAACGGCTACGTCACGGCAGGCCACGCACTGCTGTCGGAAGCGCGCGAGTTCGAGCGCGGCGTCACCGCTTCGGTCAATGCCTCCGTGCAGCCGATCCTCGAGCGCTATGTCGAGCGGCTGCGCAAGGAGCTGGCTGCAAAAGGCTATGCCCGCGACTTTCTGATCATGAACGGCAATGGCGGCATGATCTCGGCCCGCTTCGTCACACGTGAATCGGCCAAGACTGTCATGTCCGGTCCGGCCTCGGGCGTCATCGCCGCCGCCTACACCGGAAAGCGCGCAGGCTTTGAAAACCTCGTCACCTACGACATGGGCGGCACCTCGACCGACGTGGCGCTGATCCGCAATGCCGAGCCGGCTGTTTCGAACGAGATCGAGATCGAATATGCCATGCCGATCCATGTGCCGATGGTGGCGGTGCACACGGTCGGCGCCGGCGGCGGCTCGATCGCGCGTGTCGATGCGGCCGGCCTGATCCAGATCGGCCCGGAAAGTGCCGGCGCCAATCCCGGTCCGATCTGCTACGGGCGCGGCGGCGTGGAGCCGACCATCACCGACGCCAATCTGGTGCTTGGCCGGCTGGCGCCGAAGAAGCTGCTGGCGGTCGAAAACCCGGTCACATCAGAGCGCGTCACCGGCATCTTCGAGGAGAAGATCGGCAAGGCGACCGGCCTGTCCGGCGTCGAGGCGGCCGGGGCCGTGCTGCGGCTGGGCAACATGAAGATGGCGGGCGCGATCCGCATGGTCTCGGTGTCGCGCGGCCATGATCCGCGCGATTTCGCGCTGTTTGCCTTTGGCGGCGCCGGGCCGCTGCATGCGACCGCGCTGGCGCGCGAACTCGGCCTGCCCCGGGTGCTGGTGCCGGCGCGTCCAGGCATCACCAACGCGCTCGGCTGCGTCGTCGCCGATCTGCGCCACGACTTCGTCAACACCATCAACCAGCCAGTGGCGGTGCTCGACGAAACGCAGCTCCACGCTGTATTGGAACGGCACCGAAACGAAGGTGAAGAGCTGATCGGCAAGGAAGCGGTGAAGCCGGAGACGATCCGCGTCACCCACTCCGCCGACATGCAGTTCGTCGGCCAGACCCACATCATCAACGTGGCGTTGCCGTCGTCGTCGGTGACGCGGGCAACGCTGCAGCAGCTTTTCGAAAAAGCCTATTTCGCCCGCTTCAAGGTCCAGCTGCCGGAAATCCGCGCCAACCTCGTCAATCTCAACACCTCGGTCACCGGCGTGCGTCCCGCGATCGATCTTTCCCGATTGATCGACCCGGCGGGGCGCGCAACAACACTCGACGAGGCGAGGCGCGAAATTCGGCCGGTCTGGTACAGCGGACGCTGGCACGACACGCCAGTATACGCACGCGAAAAACTGCCGCTCGACGCCGTCATCGAAGGGCCGGCGATCCTCGAACAGATGGATGCCACCGCCGTGCTCGAACCCGGCGACCGCGCACGCTGCGACGCCGACGGCAACATCATCATCGACATTGGCGAGGCCTGATATGAAGCTCGACGCCATCACCCTCTCGGTCCTCCAGGCGGCGTTGCAGCAGGTCTGCGACGAGATGGACCTGACTTTTTCGCGCGCCGCCTTCTCGCCTGTGATCGCCGAGGCCAACGACCGCTCCGACGGCATCTATTCGGCGCTCGACGGTTCGCTGATCGCGCAAGGCAGCCAGGGCCTGCCAGTGTTCGTCGGCGTCATGCAGTATTCGACCAGAACGGTGATCGAGATGATCGCCGATGGCCGCTGCTTGGCCCCAGAGCCGGGCGACATCTACATCGTCAACGATCCCTATCTCGGCGGCACCCATCTGATGGATGTGCGCTTTGCCATGCCGGTCTACCGGGACGGCAGGATTTTCTGCTGGCTGTCCAACACCGGCCACTGGCCCGACATTGGCGGTTCGGTGCCTGGCGGTTTTTCAGCCTCGGCGACTGCCGTCGAGCAGGAAGGCCTGCGGCTGCCTCCGGTCAAACTGTTCAAGAAGGGCGTGCTCGATCCAGAGATCTACGCCATCATCTGCTCCAACATCCGCGTCGCCGACCAGCGCATCGGCGACATCAGGGCCCAGGCCGCCGCATTGCTGATCGGACAGGACAGGCTCATTGGAATCCTGGATCGTTACGGTGACGAAACTGTTGTCGAGGCAATCGCCGAACTGCGCCGCCGCGCCGCCGAGCAGATGCGCGCCAACATAGCGGCCATCCCCAACGGCACTTACCATTCCAAGGCCTTTGTTGATTCCGACGGAGTGGTCAACGAGCCGCTGACCATCGCGCTCGCCGTCGAGAAACAGGGCGACACGCTGACCTTCGATTTCACCGGCTCGTCGAAGCCTTGCGCCGGGCCGATGAACAGCGTGCTGGCGACCACCTTGTCCTCGGTCTATCTCGCCATGCGCCACATCTTCCCCGACGTGCCGATCAGCGCCGGCGCGTTCGAGCCATTGATCATCAAGCGGCCGGAAGGCACCTTCCTCGACGCCAAATATCCGCGCCCCGTATCGGGCTGCGCCGCCGAAGTGTCGCAGCGCATCGCCGAGGCGGTGTTCGCGGCGATGGTGCAGGCATTGCCGGAGAAGGTGACGGCGGCGCCCGCAGGCTCCAGCGGCAATTTCGCGCTCGGAGGCAACGATCCGGCGCGCGACCGCGATTACGTCATGTACCAGATCTCCGGCGGCGGCTACGGCGGCAACTCAGGCCATGACGGGCTGACCAATGGCTGCTCGACCATCGGTATCTCCAAATCGCCGCCGGTCGAGATCATGGAACAGGCATTCCCGGTGCTCTATCGCCACTATGCCTTGCGCGAAGGCTCGGGCGGCGCCGGCAAGCATCGTGGCGGTTTCGGGCTCGCTTATGAGGTCGAGATCCTGCGCGGCGACGCCCGTGCCTCCTTCGTCATGGATCACGGCCGTTTCGGTCCGCAGGGCGCGCTTGGCGGCAAGGACGGCGCGGTCAACACGGTGACCGTCTTCCGCAACGGTGAGGAGCATGTACCGCCGCACCTGTCCAAGGAGCAGGATATCGCGCTCAAGGCCGGCGACCGCGTCAGGGTCGGCACGCCCGGCGGCGGCGGCTATGGCGATCCGCGTGAGCGCGATCCAAAACTGGTCGCTCGGGACGTCAGTCTTGGCTACTATACGGCAGAGCAAGCCAAGGACCTGTTCGGGGTCGCATGAACTCAGAAGACAAATTCAAATGTCGTGTCTGTGGCCTTGATCAGTCCCCGGACATGCCGTGGGGCGAGAGCGGCCGAGAGCCCAGCCATGACATTTGCTCGTGCTGTGGTGTCGAGTTCGGTTACGAAGACGACAGTCTTGAAAACTGCCTGTCGATCCGCCGGAACTGGGCGCAAGTTGAACGATGCAAATGGTTCTCTCCGAAGGACCGGCCACTCGGCTGGGATATGGCCGCTCAGATCAGGGGCATTCCGCTACCGTACAAGGGCGCTGAAGACGAGCAACTGATCCAGGCGTTTCTCCAAGCCGGCGAGCCGCCTGCACAAGGTTTGGCCGCTTTGAGCGCGGTGGAGAAGCCGAGCCGTTAGCACGCTATAGCGCCGTGATCGCCGCAGCGCATGTCGCTTCCGTCTCCGCCGGGGACACGAAAGCCCGTAGACTTCTCGCGCTCAACGGAGATCTCGAACATGCGTCTTTTCGGTCGTTTCGTGCTTGCCGCTTCCGTCGCCCTTACCCTTGCCGCCGGCGCTGCGTCCGCCCAGGACAAGAAGCTCAGGATCGGCACCGAAGGCGCCTATCCGCCCTTCAACTACGCCAGTGCCGACGGCACGCTGGGCGGCTTCGACATCGACCTCGGCAAGGCGCTGTGCGCTGGGATGAAGGCCGAGTGCGAGTTCAGCGTGCAGGATTTCGATGGTTCCATACCGGCGCTGCAGGCCGGCAAGTTCGACGCGATCATCAACATCACCATCACGCCCGAGCGGGCCGAGAAGGTCGAGTTCACCCACAAATACTACCAGACGCCGCCGCCCATCGCGGTGCCGAAGGATTCGACCATATCAGGCACTTCGCCGGACGATCTGAGGGGCAAGGCGTAGCGGAAACGCCCACCGCTTCGTCATCCACGGGCGGAGCCAGGAGCGAAGCGACGCAGTGCAGACCCGAGGATCCATTCCGCGACTCCAACGCGTCACGACGGTGCCGAATTCTGCTCCGCTGCACGCCACGACTAAGGTCGCGGCATCGATCCTCGGGTCTCCGCGACGCCGCATCGCGGCCCGTGGATGACGAAGTTGAGGAAACCTCGGCCAATTCCAAATGTTCAGCCGGCTTATCGCCCCCTTCGATCCAGCCTCGCCACCAGCCTGTCTCCTGCCCACTGGATACCGCAGACCAGGATGATCAGCACGATGACCACCGCGATCATCACGGATGTCTCAAAACGCTGATAGCCATAGCGGATGGCGAGGTCGCCGAGTCCGCCGGCACCGATCGCGCCGGCCATGGCCGAGGCGCCGATCAGCGTCACCAGCGTCACGGTGAAGCCGGCAACGATGCCGGGCAAGGCTTCGGGCACCAGGACCTCGCGGATGATCGTCCAGCGGTTGCCGCCCATGGCTCGCGCCGCCTCGATCAGCCCGTGGTCGACCTCGCGCAGCGACACTTCGGCGATGCGCGCATAGTAGGGTGTGGCAGCGATCGACAGCGGCACGATGGCTGCCCATGTGCCGATCGAGGTGCCGACGATCAGCCGCGTCACCGGAATCAGCGCCACCAAAAGGATGATGAAAGGCACCGAGCGGAAGCCGTTGATGACGGCGCCGAGCACCCGGTTCACCCACAGGCTCTCGGCAATGCCGCCGCGTTCGGTGGCGATCAAGGCCAGACCGAGCGGCAGGCCGAACACCAGCGAGATGAGGCCGGAGGCGGCCGTCATCAGCACCGTTTCCCAGATCGAACGCAGCAGAAGTTCAAACAGGATGGGCGACATGGCCAAGCACCTCCACCCGCGCCTGGCGGGCCTTCAGGAATGTGATGATGTGAGCGAGATGATTTGCATCGCTGCCCGGGACAGACAGGAACAGCGTGCCGACGGGCTGCTGCTGGATATGGTCGATGCCGCCATGGACAAGGCGGAAGGCGCCCGGAACAGCAATGGCAAGGTCGGACAGCAGCGGGCTGCTTGCCGCCTCGCCGGCCACATCCACGCGCAGGATCGTCTCCGCTCCGGCCGCCGGCAGCAGCCGGGCTGCCAGTTCGGCTGGCAGCTGCGGCCGGATGGCGCCGAGCAGGCTACGTGTGATCTCGGAGCGCGGGTTGGCAAACACCGACCACACCGGTCCTTGCTCGACGATGCGTCCGGCATCGATCACCGCAACGCGGTCGGCGATCGAGCGGATCACCTCCATTTCATGGGTGATCAGCAGGATGGTCAGCCCAAGCTGCCGGTTGATGTCTTTCAGTAGGGCAAGGATCGACCGCGTCGTTTCCGGATCGAGCGCCGAAGTGGCTTCGTCCGACAAAAGCAGCGCCGGCCGTGCTGCCAGCGCCCGGGCGATGCCGACGCGCTGCTTCTGGCCGCCCGACAATGACACGGGATAGGCTTTTGCTTTTTCCGAGAGCCCGACGAGATCGAGCAGTTCGGCGGCGCGTTGCAAGCGCTCGGCTTTCGGGCGCCTCTCGATCTTGAGCGGCAGCGCCACATTGTCCTCGACGGTCTTGGCCGACAGCAGGTTGAAATGCTGGAAGATCATGCCGATGCGTCGCCGCAACGGCTGCAGGTCGCGCTCGCCGAGCCGGCCGATCTCGCGGCCCTCGATGAACACCTCGCCCGAATCGGGCCGCTCCAGCCCGTTCAGGCAGCGGATCAGCGTCGATTTGCCGGCGCCGCTGCGACCGATGATGCCGAGGATCTCACCCTTGCGCACCGTCAGCGAGATGCCATCGAGCGCCGCCGTGACGCCGAAGCGGCGCTTCAGGTCGACAAGGCGCACGACGTCCTGAGGCGCGTCGGGCCGGGCGTGGGTCGGATCGGCGGCGTCCCCGGGTGCCGAGATATGCTGGTTCATGAATGTTCCTGTTCTCGTATCCGAAAACGCAATCGCGGCCCGCGACTGAGCGCGGACCGCTGTTGCTCTCGAACCGGGCTTCCGGCCGAGGATCGGATCAATAGGCGCTGAGGCCGGTGCCCTTGTAGACCTTGTCGAACTCGGCCTTTACCGCCTCGTTCTGATAGGAGGCGACCAGCGTCTTCACCCAGGCCTCATTCTCGTTGCCGGCCTTCACGGCGATGAAGTTGCGGTACGGGTTGTCGGCGATCGGCTCCTGCGCGATACGGTTTTCCGGCGTCAGGCCGCTTTTCAGCGCCCAGTCGGTGTTGACCACGGCTGCGTCGAGATCCTCGACCGAGCGGCCGACAATGCCGGCGTCGAGCTCCTTGATCACCACCTTCTTCGCATTCTCGGCGATGTCTGCGGTGGTGGCCAGAATGCCGGTGCCGTCCTTCAGTTTGATCACGCCCTCGTTCTGCAGCACGCGCAGCGCCCGGCCTTCGTTGGAAGGGTCGTTCGGCACGCCGATGACCGCGCCCTCGGGCAGGTCGGCAACCTTCGTGTACTTCTTCGAGTAGAGGCCGATCGGCCAGACGCCGGTATAGCCGACGCGCACGATATGGTAGCCTTGAGTCTTGATCTGGTTGTCGAGATAGGGCTGGTGCTGGAAGGCGTTGGCGTCGATTTCGCCGCGCTCCAGCGCCTCGTTGGGCTGGGTGTAGTCGTTGAACACCACGGTCTCGATGGCGAGGCCCTTTTCGGCCGCCTGGGCGACGACGACCCGCCAGACATCCTCGTCCTCGCCGCTGATGATACCGACCTTGATCGCCTTCTTGTCTTCGGCGAACGACGCGCTGGGGGCCATCAGGCTGCCGATCGCGACGGCCGATGCGAACAGCAGAGCAAGGCCACTGCGCCGGTTGACGGTTGACGAAAGGGAAGATGGCAAAGTGTTTTTGAAGTCGGACATGATTGATCTCTGCGGTTGTGAAGTCATGGCAGCCAGGCGGATTGCCCAGCCTTGGCCACATCCTCAGAAATTCTATCGATTATATCAAAGAACGCGTTTCGCCGTTGTCGTCAAAACCGGGAATATTCTCTCAAAATTGTCATTCAAGAGAGAACAGGACGACGGCGGTCGACCGCAGCGAGGCTGAGCGGCGATCCCGCGCGCCTCGGGAGGGAGGTCAGATTTGTTGGCACCGAGGTCTGCCGAGGACTCACGGGAAAGGCAATTTCGCGGCTCGTTCGCAACTATTGTCTTAGTTTAGTTAACGAGTTAATTTAGCAATGACGTCGATTCTGGCATTGAACCCGGCCCGACGACACCGGGGTATCAAGAACAGATTTCGGCAAGCAGGTCAGGCCGAGGTCAAAGCCTGTTTTCGATCGCAAGCGAGCGTTGGAGGACCTCTCACGTGCTGCCTGAAAACACCCGTCGTTCCCTGCCAATGGCGCTGCTTCATGCCCGCGAGGCCGTGATGGTGCGGTTTCGCCCCATGCTCGCCGCGCATGACGTAACCGAGCAGCAATGGCGCGTGCTGCGTGTGCTCAGCGAAGCCGGCCCGGTCGAAGCGACGGAGCTTGCCGGTCGCGCCTCGGTGCTGCCGCCCAGCCTGACGCGCATCATCAAGGCGCTCGAGAGACGCAAATTCATCACCCGCAACAAGGCGAAAGGCGACGGCCGCCGCGTCGTGCTGACCCTCGCCCCGGCCGGCTCCGCTTTGATCGATGCGCTTTCGCCAGAGCGTCGCGTCATTTATGACGACATCGAACAGCGCCTTGGCCACGAGAAGCTTCAGCAGTTGCTCGATCTCCTGGAGAGCTTGAAAGCAGTTGCAGCAAGGTTGAGCTGCACTTTCCCGCTTGACTGACCCGCCGGACCGAATACGCTAGCGCAAAATACCGGCTCTGATCGCCGGGCGGCAAGAATGCCTCGTATGCCTCGCCTCTCCGGCGCTGGCTGCGGGGCATTGTCATTTTGGAGATCTGTTTGAAACGGCGCATCGAGATCGGCATCCTGTATTCCCGCTCGGGGAGCTATCAGCTCGTGTCCGATGCGTGCCGCATGGGCGCCATGCGCGCGATCGCCGACATCAACGCCGACCGCAGCTCAGGCATCGAGCTGGTGCCGGTCGAGCGCGATCCGCAAAGCAATGCGGACCGCTACGCGACGCTTTGCGAGGACATCTTCAAGACCAGCAGCGCGCGCCATGTCGTCGGCTGCGTCACCTCCTGGAGCCGCAAGGAGACGATCCCGGTTTTGGAGAAAGCCGGCGGCATGCTCTGGTACGCCTGCCCCTATGAGGGCTTCGAGGCCAACGAGCACGTCGTCTACATGCACGCTTGCCCCAACCAGCATCTGGTGCCGCTGATGGCCCATGTCGTGCCGCGCTTCGGTGCCAACGGCTTCCTGCTCGGCTCGAACTACATCTGGGGCTGGGAGATGAACCGCGTCGCCCGCGACCTGATCGCCGATGCCGGCGGCAAGGTTCTGGGCGAACGCTATCTACGCATCGGCGAAACCGACGTGTCGCGTCTGATCGGGGAGATCCGGGCCACGCGGCCGAACTTCATCCTCAACAATCTGATCGGCACCTCGTCCTACGCCTTCCTGGCGGCCTATCGCGACTTGGGCGACGAGGATCCGGCCTTCAGCCCTGAAATCTGTCCCGTCATCTCCTGCAACCTCACCGAGGGCGAGTTGCCGGCGATCGGTGAATCCGGGAAAGGGCATTTGTCGGTGGGGCCGTATTTCGCACCGCGCCCGGCCGCCTTCGCCTCGTCCTTCGAGGCCTCCGCTTATGCCTCCGTGCAAGTGATGGCCGACGTGCTCTCGCGCGATGCCGACGCCGGTCCGGCGGAATTTTCCAAAGCCTTCGCCGAGCGGCGCTTCTCCACCCGGCTCGGGCCGATCGCCATCGACGCCCGCTCCCAGCACGCGACGCTGCCGGTGATCATCGGGCGCATCGCGGACGGTTTCTTCGAGGTCGTCAGCCGCGAGGACGAGGTCGCGCCGGACCCGTATCTGTCGCGCTATGACCCTGCAAAAGCATTCGGCCGGCCGCGCCTGAGGGTGGTGTCGTGACCAGAACACCGCGCATCCCAAACCTCGGTGGCGCCAAGGCCTTCATCCTGCATCGGCCGCATCCGACGGTGCAGGCGATCACCAGGCAATTGTCGGCGATCGGCCTGATCACCCTAGACTGCTGGCCCGAACTGCCGCCCGAGGCGCTGGCGGCCGATTTCGTCTTCTTCGACGCCGATCTCGGCTTTGACGAGCAGTTCCCCTGGGAGCCGGGCGAAGCGCCGATGCCGCTGGTGGCGCTGATCGGTTCGGAGGCGCCGGGCCGCATTGAATGGGCGCTGTCGCACAAGGCCGACGCGCAGCTGCTGAAGCCGGTCGGCAATGCCGGCGTCTACAGCGCGCTGCTGATCGCGCGGCAGAGTTTCGAGGCACGCAAACACCTGGCCAGCGAGATCGCCTCGCTTCGTCAGCGCGTCGCCGAGCGCCAGACCATCGTGCGTGCGGTGGCGGCATTGTCGAAGGGCACTGACGACGACCGCGCCTATGCGCAGCTGCGCTCGCTGGCGATGAGCTGGCAGATCAGCGTCGAGGATGCCGCACGCCGGATCGTGGCGATGACAAGCGAGGAAGTAACGGGGGAAGAAGGCGGCGATGACCAGTCCCATCACGCCTGATCTCACCGCGCCAGGGCGTATGCCGGTCAAGCCGCGCGCCGGCGTCTGGCGCCGGCTGATCAAGCGCCGTCTGGCATTGCTCGGCCTGGTGATCGTCGCCATTGTCGTTGCCGGCGCTGTATTGGCGCCATGGCTGACCGGCTACGACCCCAACGAGCAGATGTTCGACGGCCTGACCATCGAGGGCTCGCCCTTGCCGCCGGATGCAAAATTCTGGCTGGGCACCGACCTGCTTGGCCGTGATCTGTTGACCCGCATCCTCTACGGCGCCCGCACCTCGCTGATCATTGGCATCGTCGCCAATGGCGTGGCCCTTTTGATCGGCACGCTGGTTGGCGTTGTTGCCGGCTATTTCCGCGGCTGGGTCGGAAGCGCGTTGATGCGCTTCACCGACCTGATGATGGCGTTTCCGGCATTGCTGCTCGCCATTTGCCTGGCGGCGGTATTCGAGCCCAGCCTGTGGATCGTTGCCATGGTCATCGCGCTGGTCAACTGGGTGCAGACCGCGCGCGTCATCTACACCGAGACCAGCTCATTGGCCGAACGCGAGTTCATCGATGCCGAGCGCACCATTGGCGCCAGCGCACCGCGCATCCTGTTTCGCCACATCCTGCCGCATCTGCTGCCGACCATCATCGTCTGGGGCACGCTCGGCATTTCCACCACCGTGCTGCTCGAGGCGACGCTCTCCTTCCTCGGCATCGGCGTGCAGCCGCCGACGGCGTCCTGGGGCAACATCATCTTCGAGAACCAGACCTACTTCCAGGCCGCACCCTGGCTGGTGTTCTTCCCCGGTGCGGCGATCCTGGCGCTGGCACTGGCCTTCAACCTGATCGGCGACGCGTTGCGCGACATCCTCGATCCGACGCAAAGAGGCCGCGCATGATCGCCTATCTCGGCCGCCGCCTCATCCAGTCGCTGCTGATCCTGCTCGGCGTCTCGCTGATCACCTTCGCGCTGCTCTATCTCTTGCCGGCCGACCCGGTGCGCCAGATCGCTGGCCGCAGCGCCACGCCGCAGACGGTCGAGAACATCCGCCAGCAGCTCGGCCTCGACCAGCCCTTCGCCGTCCAGTACTGGCGCTATCTGGTGAAGCTCATCAGCGGCGATCTCGGCCGCTCCTACATCCAGCGCTCCGAGGTCACCGAGCTGATCGTCTCGCGGTTGCCCGCCAGCCTGCTTTTGATGGTCGGCGCCATCCTGTGCGAGCTGTTGCTCGGCCTCAGCATGGGCCTGATCGCCGCGGTCAGGCGCGGCACGGCCACCGACCAGACATTGATGGTCGCCTCCTTCGTCGGCGTCTCGGCACCGCAATTCGTCGTCGGCCTGCTGCTGCTCTACGTCTTTGCCGTGCGGCTCGGCTGGTTTCCGATCGGCGGCTACGGCACCTGGCGCCATCTCGTGCTGCCGTCGCTGACCATGGGCATCCTCGGCGCAGGCTGGTACGCCCGCATGATGCGCTCGTCGATGATCGACGTGCTGCGCCAGGATTACGTGCGCACCGCCCGTGCCAAAGGCCTGGCACGCCGCGCCATCATCTTCCGCCATGCCTTGCCCAACGCCATCCTGCCGGTCATCGCCATGATCGGCATCGACATCGGCATCTTCATGGGCGGCATCGTCGTCGTCGAAAGCGTGTTCGGCTGGCCCGGCATCGGCCAGCTCGCCTGGCAGGCCATCCAGCGCGTCGACATTCCGATCATCATGGGGGTCACGCTGGTGTCGGCCTTCGCCATCGTGCTGGGCAATCTGCTTGCCGACATCATCGCGCCCTTCATCGACCCCCGCATCAAGCTCAGATGACAACCCAGACCTGAGCGAAGAACAACGTGACATGACTGAAACCAAACAGAGAAAGGGAACATAAAAATGAAAAAGTTTCTCACATCCACGGTGGCGGCATCGGCGCTGGCGCTGATGCTCGGCATGACAAGCGTTCGCGCCGAGGAGGCCGTCGATCCGAACGCCAAGCAGGGCGGCGCCATCACCATCACCTACAAGGACGATGTCGCCACCCTCGATCCGGCGATCGGCTATGACTGGCAGAACTGGTCGATGATCAAGAGCCTGTTCGACGGGCTGATGGACTACGAGCCGGGCACCACAAACCTGAAGCCCGACCTCGCCGAAAGCTACGAAATCTCGCCCGACGGCAAGACCTTCACGTTCAAGCTGCGCCATGGCGTGAAATTCCACAATGGCCGCGAGATGACCGCCGACGACGTGAAATATTCGCTCGACCGCGTCACCAATCCGAAGACCCAAAGTCCCGGCGCCGGCTTCTTCGGTTCGATCAAGGGCTATGACGATGTCGCCGCCGGCAAGGCGGAAAGCCTCTCCGGCGTCACCGTCGTCGATCCCTACACCGTCAAGTTCGAGTTGACCCGGCCCGACGCCACCTTCCTGCATGTCATGGCCATCAACTTCTCGCATGTCGTGCCGAAGGAAGAGGTCGAGAAATACGGCGCCGATTTCGGCAAGCATCCGGTCGGCACCGGCGCCTTCAAGCTCACTGAGTGGACGCTCGGCCAGCGCATCGTCTTCGAGCGCAACCCGGACTACTGGCACAAGGGCCTGCCGCATTTGGACAAGATCACCTTCGAGATCGGCCAGGAGCCGATCGTGGCGCTGTTGCGCCTGCAGAAGGGTGAGATTGATGTGCCCGGCGACGGCATCCCGCCGGCAAAATTCCAGGAGGTGATGGCCGATCCCGAGCAGAAGGCGCGCGTCGTCGAAGGCGGCCAGCTGCACACCGGCTACGTCACCATGAACACCACCATGGCGCCCTTCGACAATGTGAAGGTCAGGCAAGCCGTCAACATGGCGATCAACAAGGCGCGCATCATCCAGATCATCAACGGCCGCGCCGTGCCGGCCAACCAGCCGCTGCCGCCATCGATGCCGGGCTATGACAAGGAATACAAGGGCTACCCCTATGACGTCGCCAAGGCCAAGGCGCTGCTCGCCGAGGCCGGCCATCCCGATGGCTTCGACACGCAATTGTTCGCCATGAACACCGATCCCAACCCGCGCATCGCCCAGGCGATCCAGCAGGATCTGGCGGCGATCGGCATCAAGGCCGGCATCCAGTCGCTCGCCCAGGCCAATGTCATCGCCGCCGGCGGCGACAAGGCCGGCGCACCGATGATCTGGTCCGGGGGCATGGCCTGGATCGCCGATTTCCCCGATCCGTCGAACTTCTACGGCCCGATCCTCGGCTGCGCCGGAGCGGTGCCGGGCGGCTGGAACTGGTCGTGGTATTGCAACAAGGATCTCGACGCCAAGGCGGCCGAGGCAGACTCGGTGGTCGATCCGGCCAAGGCAGGCGAACGCAACAAGATGTGGAGCGCTATCTACGACAAGGTGATGGAAGACGCGCCCTGGGCGCCGGTCTTCAACGAGCAGCGTTTCACCATGAAATCGGCGCGCATGGGCGGCGCCGACAACCTCTATGTCGACCCGGTCCATATCCCGATCAACTATGACAATGTGTACGTAAAAGATGTGCAATAACTGCGACTACACCATCCACGGCCGCCATCATCATTTCGGCTGGGACAATTCGTTTGCCCCGGCCGAGCGGGTGGCGCCCGGCTCGACCATCGAGTTCCAGTGCCTCGATGCCGGCGGCGGCCAGTTGAAGCCCGACAGCACCGTTGCTGACATCGCCAAGCTCGATTTCGGCCAGATCAACCCGGTGACCGGGCCGATCTTCGTCGAGGGTGCGGAGCCGGGCGACGCGCTGAAGGTGACGATCGAGATGTTCAAACCGTCCGGCTTCGGCTGGACGGCGAACATT
Source organism: Mesorhizobium sp. Root102 (assembly GCF_001425625.1). Lineage (GTDB taxonomy): Bacteria > Pseudomonadota > Alphaproteobacteria > Rhizobiales > Rhizobiaceae > Mesorhizobium. The sequence goes on from NZ_LMCP01000044.1 coordinate 82,437, forward strand.
CCGGGTTTCGGCCTGCTCGCCGACGACTTCAAGGAGCCGGCGCTGAACATCTGGAAATACGACGCCGCCTCGCTCGAGCCGGCGCTGTTTGGCAAGAACGCCCGCGTGCCGCTAAAGCCGTTTGCCGGCACCATCGGCAATGCGCCGGCGGAGAAAGGTCACCATTCGGTGGTGCCGCCACGGCGGGTCGGCGGCAACCTCGACATCCGCGATCTCGCCGCCGGCACCACGCTCTATCTGCCGGTGGAAGTGGCCGGCGCGCTGTTTTCGATCGGCGACACCCATGCCGCGCAAGGTGACGGCGAGGTCTGCGGCACGGCGATCGAAAGCCCGATGGATGTCGTGCTCAAGCTCGACCTGGTCAAGGATGCCAGGCTGAAGACGCCGCGTTTCACCACGTCGGGCCCCGTGACGCGCCATCTCGACGCCAAGGGCTATGAGGTGACGACCGGCATCGGTCCGGACCTGATGGCCGGCGCTAGGGTAGCGGTCGCCCAGATGGTCGACCTGCTCGCCGGCCGTTACAAGATCGATCCGGTCGAGGCCTATATGCTGGCCTCGGTGTGCGGCGATCTCCGCATCAGCGAGATCGTCGACATGCCGAACTGGGTGGTGTCGTTCTACTTCCCGCGCTGCGTGTTTGAATGAACGCACGTCCGGGCAAAAAGCGGGCCGGGGCTGCCGCTCCGGTGACGACGGGACCGGTGCTCGAGATCGCCGGCCTGTCGGTCAGCGTGCGCGGCGAGGACGGTGAGCGCGAGGTCGTCTCTAACCTATCGTTGACGCTTTCGCGTGGCGAAACGCTCTGCATCGCCGGCGAATCCGGCTCCGGCAAGTCGATGACGGCGCTGGCCATCATGCAATTGCTGCCGCAGCCGGCGGCGCGCATATCCGCTGGCAAAATTCGTCTCGGCGATACTGATCTGGCTGGTCTCGACGAGCGCCGGATGCGCCGCATTCGCGGCGACCGCATCGCCATGATCTTCCAGGAGCCGATGACCTCGCTCAACCCGGTGCTGTCGATCGGCCGGCAGCTGACCGAATCCATCGAGGCGCATACCAGCCTGTCACAGGGCGAGGCCCGCCAGCGCGCCATCGAAGCGTTGAAGGCGGTGCGCATTTCCGAAGCTGAAAGCCGGCTAAAACAGTTTCCGCACGAGCTGTCCGGCGGCATGCGCCAGCGGGTCATGATCGCCATGGCGTTGGCGCTCGAGCCCGACGTGCTGATTGCCGACGAGCCGACGACGGCGCTCGACGTCACCGTGCAAGGCGAGGTGCTGGAGTTGCTGCGCGACCTGCAGCGCCAGCATGGTACCAGCGTCATCCTCATCACGCACGATATGGGCGTCGTCGCCGAAATGGCCGACCGCGTCATCATCATGCGGCACGGCCGCATGGTCGAAGAGGGGAGAACATCAGACATTTTTGCCGCGCCCCAAGCGGACTACACGCGCGAGCTGCTTGCCGCGGTGCCGCGCATCGGCAGCGGTGTCGGCCGCCAGAAATCCAGGGATGCCGAGACGGCAACGCCGGCCAATGTCGCCGAGGTCAAAGACCTGCATGTCCGCTTCGACCTGCATGGCGGCTTCTTCGGTCGGGTCACCCGTCGTGTTCACGCCGTCGAAGGCGTCAGCTTCTCGATCGCACCCAACGAGACGCTGGCGCTGGTCGGCGAGTCCGGCTGCGGCAAGTCGACCACCGCCAAGGCGCTCGCCGGGCTGGTGCCCTACAGCGGCGACATCGTCATTGGCGGACGCAATCTGTCCGGCCTCGGCCGCGACGAGCGCAAGGCGGTGCGCCGCGACGTGCAGATGATTTTTCAGGACCCCTTCGCCTCGCTCGATCCACGCATGCGCGTCGGCGATCTCGTCGCCGAGCCGCTCGTCATCCACGGCATCGCCTCGAAGGAAGAGCGCAGCGAGCGTGTGGCCGCACTGTTCGAGCGCGTCGGCCTGTCGGCCGACCAGATGGAGCTCTATCCGCATGAATTCTCGGGCGGCCAGCGCCAGCGCGTCTGCATCGCGCGCGCTCTTGCGCTGCGGCCGAAGCTGATCATCGCCGACGAAAGCGTCTCGGCGCTCGATGTCTCGGTTCAGGCGCGCGTGCTCGATCTGTTGAAGGAGTTGCAGCGCGAATTCGGCGTCGCCTATCTCTTCATCTCGCACGACATGGCCGTGGTCGAGAACATCTCCGACCGCGTGGCCGTCATGTATCTCGGCCAGATCGTCGAGATGGGCACCCGCGACCAGGTCTTTTCCAACCCGCGCCACCCCTACACCAAACGGCTGATCGAAGCCGTTCCGGTGCCCGATCCGGGCAAGCGAAGAAGCCGCTTCGCCCGCCTCGACCAGGAGATCCCAAGCGCCACCCGCAGGATCGGCGAGGCGCCGTTGAAACTGGCGCTGAGCGACGTCGGTGGCGGACATCTTGTTGCTGGTGGAGGCTGAGATCGGTGAGGGAAGCGGCTGTCGTCGATCAATTCCTGATGAGTCCCTCATACGGCGGTGTATTCAAGATGTAAGCCACCTCGGTCCGATTCCGGGCGCGAAGTTTTTTCATGATATTGCGAACATGCACCTTGACCGTGCTCTCACACATATTGAGCTCGTAGGCGATGATCTTGTTCGCTTTTCCTCGACGCAGCGCTTCGATGACCGAGATCTGGCGTGACGTAAAAACATTGTCGTCCTGCACCTTAATCGTTTGATGGCCGTCCTTGGCGTTTTGCGCTGATTGGAAAAGGATACTCGGTGGGATGAAAATTCCCCCTGCCGCGACGAGATGAATGGCCTTGGCTGCAACTTGCAAGCTGACGCTCGTCGGAACATAACCGCGTGCGCCGTTTTCGATCGCCTTGTGAACATCGTCAAAATTTTCGATATCGGCCAGGATGATGGCACTCACCCAAGGTTTGGTCGCTTTGAGATGGGCGATCCGGGCGAGATGGTGGTCTGCATCGGCGTTTGACCACATAGCGCACATCAAGACAGTCGAGATATTTTGCGTCTCCTCCAGATCTGCCGCGTCGAAGGCTTCGATGCTCGAGAAATGCTGGAGACGAAATGCTGGCTCGATGACCGCGAGACCTCTTGCCAGGCAGTCGCACATCAGTGATCGATCATCGATAATCGCGATCTCAATATCCGCCGCCATGAACGCGGGGGGACTATCAGGGTCGATATCAAAAGCGCACAGGTTTTGCTGGGCCGCCTCAAATGGTTGAATCGCTGTCATAGCTCTTCCCTCCTACCGCATCTCGAACGCATTTGAGACATGGCCACCACTCCACTGTTTCTAGCTCATCCTTAGTAAGCCGAGGATTCGAGGCAGATGTATGTGAAACAAAGCACACGACGGGGAGAAGTCGATGTCCGCAACGGCCATCTCGTCGCCGCCGAGGGTTGAGGCGTTTATTGACCCGGCGGAGAGCACACCGCAGCCGCGCCGGGACTCCGGCAGCTCAAGACGACCGCCGTGCCGCCGGAGCGGTTCACATGTTTGTGTTCCATCAGGGCGGGCGCTATGCCGCCAAAGCGCGTCGCTTCGAATATGAATCCGTAATGGCCTCTTGCCGTTCATCCTCATCTTCCGCATGTTCGTCTTGCCGATGATCGATCGTGGAGGGCCGGTCGGCTTCATCGTGATGGGAGGAAGTTAGACAATGAAGCTATCTTATTTCGTTTCGGCCGCTTTTCTTGCCGCGGCTGCAGTTCCCGCCTCAGCCGCAGAAATTTCCGATGGCAAGGTCAAGATCGGCATCCTCAATGATCAGTCGGGCGTCTATGCCGATTTCGGCGGCAAGTGGTCGGTCGAGGCGGCCAAGATGGCGGTCGAGGATTTCGGCGGCAAGGTGCAGGGAGCGCCGATCGAGGTCATCAGCGCCGACCACCAGAACAAGCCGGACATTGCCTCCAACATTGCCCGGCAGTGGTACGACACCGAACAGGTCGATGCCATCATGGAGCTGACCACCTCTTCGGTGGCGCTCGCCGTCCAGGGGATTTCCAAGGAAAAGAAGAAGATCGATATCGTTACCGGTGCGGCGACCACGGAGCTGACCGGCAAACAGTGCTCGCCCTATGGCTTCCACTGGGCCTATGACACCCACTCGCAGGCGGTGGGAACCGGCGGCTCTCTCGTGCAGCAGGGCGGTGACAGCTGGTTCTTTGTCACCGTCGACTATGCATTCGGCTATTCGCTGAAGGAGCAGACCGCCAAGTTCGTCGAGAGCCACGGTGGCAAGGTACTGGGCGAAGTGCGTTATCCCTTGGGAGCGACCGATTATTCGTCCTTCCTGCTGCAGGCGCAATCGTCCGGCGCCAAGGTCATCGGCCTGGCGAATGCCGGCCTCGATACCTCCAACTCCATCAAACAGGCGGCCGAATTCGGCATTGTCCAGGGCGGCCAGCGTCTTGCAGCGCTTCTCTTCACGCTGGCCGAGGTGCATGGACTGGGCCTTCAGGCGGCGCAGGGCGTCGTGCTGACCGAGGGCTTTTACTGGGATCGCGATGACAAGAGCCGCGAATTCGGCCAGCGCTTCTTCAAGCGCACCAACCGCATGCCGAACATGATCCAGGTCGCCACCTACTCGGCGGTCACGCAATACCTGAAAGCGATCGACAAGGCTGGCACCGACGAGACCGAAGCCGTCGCCAAGCAATTGCATTCGATGCCGGTGAACGACGTCTTTACGGCCAACGGCAAGGTGCAGGCGGACGGCAACATGGTCCACGACATGTATCTTTATCAGGTCAAATCGCCAGCCGAGAGCACCAAGGAGTGGGACTACTACAAATACCTCGCCACCATTCCCGGCAACGAGGCATTCCTCAGCGAGAAGGAAAGCGGCTGTCCGACGGCCGGCCAGTGATCGGCGCGGCCGATGGCGCCTACTGACCTGGACAAGAACGAGCCGCGGGTGGTGCTTTCCGCTCGCGGGTTGCGGCGCGACTTTGCCGGCTTCGTCGCCGTCAAAAGTGTCGATCTCGATGTCAGCCATGGCAACATCCACGCCCTGATCGGACCCAACGGCGCCGGCAAGACGACCGTCTTCAATCTGCTCACCAAGTTCCTGGCGCCGACCAGCGGCAGGATCGAGCTGCTTGGCCACGACATCACCCGAACGTCGCCGGCCAGGGTCGCGCGGATGGGTCTGGTGCGCTCGTTCCAGATATCGGCGATTTTTCCGCACCTCAGCGTGCTCGACAATGTGCGCGTCGCGCTGCAGCGGCCGAGTGGTCTTGCCGTTCAATTCTGGCGTTCCCTGGCGGCGCTCGATCGGCTGACGCCGCGCGCCGAGGAACTGCTGCGGTCGGTCGGTCTCGACGATGCCAGGAACAGGCTTGCCGGCGATCTTTCCTATGGCAGGAAACGCGTGCTCGAGATCGCCACGACCCTGGCGCTCGATCCGAAAGTGCTGCTGCTGGACGAGCCGATGGCCGGCATGGGGCACGAGGATGTGGCCACCGTTTCCGACCTCATCCGCTCGGTGGCCAAGGATCGCGCCGTGCTGATGGTCGAGCACAATCTGACGGTCGTGGCCGATCTTTGCGACTGGATAACGGTCATGCAGCGCGGCGAGGTCCTTGCCGCCGGCGACTACGCCACGGTCAGCCGCGACGAACGCGTGAAGGTCGCCTACATGGGCACCGCCGATGAGTAGTGCCGCACCTCTCCTTGCGGTCGGTGGTCTCAACGCCTGGTATGGCGAGAGCCATGCGCTGCACGGCGTCGATCTGGAGGTGTTTGCCGGCGAGACGGTCACGCTGCTGGGCCGCAACGGCGTCGGCAAGACCACGACGCTGCGCTCCATCATGGGGCTTATCCGCAAGCGAACCGGCCGGATCGCTTTCGACGGCCAGGACCTGATGCGGCTGCCGCTACACCGCACCGCCCATCAAGGCATCGGCTTCGTGCCGGAGGAACGCGGCATCTTCGCGACGCTGACCGTCGACGAGAATCTGGTGCTGCCACCGGTCGTGGCGGAAGGCGGCATGAGCGTCGAGGAAATATTCGATCTCTTCCCCAATCTGAAGGAGCGGCGCAACAGTCCCGGCACGAGGCTGTCGGGCGGCGAACAGCAGATGCTGGCGATCGCACGCATGTTGAGAACCGGCGTGAAAATGCTGCTCCTCGACGAGCCGACGGAGGGTCTCGCTCCCGTCATCGTGCAGCGCATCGGCGAGTTGCTGGCGACGTTGAAGAAGCGCGGCATGACGATCCTGCTGGTCGAGCAGAATTTCCGCTTCGCCAGTCGTGTCGCCGATCGTTTCTATCTGATGGAGCACGGCAAGGTGGTGGCAGGGTTTCCGGTCGGCGAACTGCCGGACCGCATGACGCTGCTGCACGAAGTCCTGGGTGTATGATGGCGTCATGACGATGATCTTCGGAATCCCCGTTCAGGCTTTCCTCGGCCAGTTGCTGGTCGGCCTGATCAACGGATCTTTCTACGCCATGCTGAGCCTGGGCCTGGCCGTCATATTCGGCCTGCTGCGCGTCATCAATTTCGCCCATGGCGCCCAGTATATGCTCGGCGCCTTCGTCGGTTATCTGCTTCTCACATATCTCGGCATCGGCTACTGGCCCGCTTTGATCCTCGCGCCGCTGATCGTCGGTGTCTTCGGCATCGTTGTCGAGCGCCTGGCGCTGTCGAGACTGTACGATCTCGATCCGCTCTACGGCCTGCTCTTCACCTTCGGCCTCGCGCTCGTGCTCGAAGGCATCTTCCGCTATTATTACGGCGTCTCGGGAAACCCTTACGCCGTGCCGCCGCTGCTTGCCGGCGGCACCAATCTCGGCTTCATGTTTCTGCCCAACTATCGCGGCTGGGTGGTGGTCGCCTCGCTGATCGTCTGCTTCGGGACCTGGGCGCTGATCGAGAAGACCAGGCTGGGGTCCTATCTGCGCGCGGCAACCGAAAACCCCCATCTCGTACAGGCTTTCGGCGTCAACGTGCCGTTGCTGCTCACCCTGACCTACGGTCTCGGCTCCGCCCTTGCGGGGCTTGCCGGAATTCTGGCCGCGCCGATCTATCAGGTGAGTCCGCTGATGGGATCGGATCTCATCATCGTTGTCTTCGCGGTCGTCGTGGTCGGGGGCATGGGATCGATCCTTGGCGCGATCGTCACCGGCTACACGCTTGGCCTTGCCGAAGGCCTGACCAAGGTCTTCTACCCCGAGGCTTCCAACCTGGTGGTCTTCGTCATCATGGCCATCGTGCTTTTGGTCCGGCCGGCCGGCCTGTTCGGGAGGGACGCCTGACATGTCGGAAGGGACATCTGACATGGTCGAACTGACGCTTCGCGAGACGCAAGCCAAGACCTCGGCACGGCTTGAATGGACGCTGGTCGGGCTCGGCATCCTGGCGCTGCTGGTGGCGCCCTTCCTGGTCTATCCGATCTTCCTGATGAAGATGCTGTGTTTCGCGCTGTTTGCCTGCGCGTTCAATCTTCTGCTTGGCTATACTGGGCTATTGTCGTTCGGCCATGCCACCTTCTTTGGCGGCGCCGCCTATTTCACCGCGCATGCCGTCAAGGTCTGGGGCTGGCCGCCGGAAGCCGGCATCCTGCTCGGAGTGGCGGGTGCGGCCCTGCTCGGCCTTGTCATGGGCTTTTTCGCCATTCGCCGGCAAGGCATCTATTTCGCCATGATCACACTGGCGCTGTCGCAGATGTTCTTCTTCTTCTGCGTGCAGTCGCCCTTCACCGAAGGCGAGGATGGCATTCAGGGCGTGCCGCGCGGCATGCTGGTTGGCGTCCTCGACCTGAACCGGTCGCTGAACATGTATTATTTCGTGCTGGCGGTGTTCCTGATCGGCGTCTTCGCCATCTGGCGCATCGTCAATTCGCCGTTCGGCATGATCCTGCGCTCGATTCGGGAAAACGAGAACCGCGCCATTTCGCTCGGCTATTCCGTCGCCAACTACAAGCTGGGCGCCTTCGTCATGTCGGCGGCGCTGGCCGGGCTGGCGGGCTCGCTCAAGGCGATCGTGTTCCAGTTCGCCACGCTCACCGACGTCACCTGGCAGATGTCGGGCGAGGTGATCCTGATGACGCTTCTCGGCGGCATCGGCACCATGGTCGGGCCGATCATCGGCGCCAGCCTGGTCATCGGACTGGAAAACACGCTTGCCACCTCCGGCTTTCCGGTGTCCATCGCCACCGGGCTGATCTTCATGGTGTGCGTGCTGATCTTCCGGCGCGGCATTGTCGGCGAATTTTATGCACGGCTTCTCAAGCGGGTGGGGAAGGATTGAGCAGCTCCAGATCGACCGGACGCGGTTTGTGCTAAGGAGTCCGAATATTCTGTCCGGATTCTTTAGAAAGCTATAGATCTCGATCAATTAATGCGACTGCTAGAGACTGGGGGCAATCGCGACGATCACCCTATCTGAACGGGCGAGCACTGCTTTGGGCAAATCGTGATGCGCGCATTCTTTCGATTGGTTGCCGTTGTAATCGCGGTGTCCGGCGTGACCGGTTGCACCGGTATTTCCTACTACGCGCAATCCGTGAAGGGTCATCTGCAGATCATGACGGCGCGTCAGGATGTCGAGAAACTGATCGAGGATCCTGCGACGCCGAAAGTATTGCGCGCCCGAATGGCATCGGCGAGCGCCATACGGCAGTTTGCAACAGATGAACTGGCGCTGCCCGACAACAACAGCTACCGCAGCTATGTCGATATCGGTCGGGATGCGGTGACATGGGCCGTCTTCGCCGCGCCAGAATTCTCGCTGACGCCACGAACATGGTGTTTTCCCGTTTTCGGCTGCGTGCCCTATCGGGGATATTTCTCCAGGAAGTCTGCGACTGAAACCGCTGTCGAACTACAAAGACAGGGCATGGACGTCTATGTGACGGGCATCACTGCATATTCCACGCTTGGCTGGTCAAGTGACCCGCTGCTGAGCACCATGCTCAGCCAGGATGAAACCTATCTTGCAGGGCTGGTTTTCCATGAACTGGCCCACCAGCGCGTCTACGTGCACGACGATACCGCGTTCAACGAGTCGTTCGCTGTCGCCGTTGAGACGACCGGCGTGAGAAAATGGCTGCGCGCGGCTGGCGATACCGCCGCATTGCGCCGTTACGAAGCCGCCCGGAGGCGCAAAGCTGAATTTCTGGCGCTGGTGTCGCAGACCCGAGACGAATTAACGCAGGTCTACTCCAACTCCGGCACCTCGGAGCAGAAGCTGGCCGCAAAGACGGCTGCGATTGAACGGCTGCGGATGCGCTACCGACACATGCGCGAGAGGCGCTGGGGCCGATATCGGGGATACGATGCCTGGTTCGCTTCCCCAATCAACAACGCAAAGCTCGCCGCGACTTCGGTTTATAGCGACCGGGTGACCGCGTTTCTCCGCCTGTTCGACTTGTGTTCGGGCGACTATGTCAGGTTCTATGCGTCGGTTCGACGGATTGGCGCACTGGACAAAGCTCACCGTCCCGAAGCACTTGCGGCGGCAGATAGCTGTTATTGAGCCGGTCAAATGTGAAGGCCGAAGCACCCGCGTCCGAAACCACCATTCAGCCGTGATCACCCCGTGAGGCGCGCACGAAACAAGGTGCAGCCGTCCGCCAGGCGCGACCTGGAGATATCCCGGAATCCAGCCTCGGTCATCCACGCGCGATACTGACCTTCAGTGTACGATTCGCCGTGGCGATAGAGGTTCAGGAAGGTGAGATTCAAAAAGACACCTTCAGGCGGGCCGAGGCGGTCGTCATCGACGACACCCCATCCAGCAATTGCGATCTCGCCTCCTTGTGTGAGGCAACGCGCCGAGTTCAGGATCGCATTGCGCGCCTGGTCCGGCGGAAGCACTTGGACGACGGCCTTCAGGATAGCCAGATCGTGCCGGCCGGTCGATGGCGCGACCGTTATGTCCCCCTCTTCGACAACCACGTCGTCGGCACCGTATTCCGACAGGATAGCTGGCGCGACCGCCGCGACCGTTGGCAGTTCCATCAACGTGGCCGTCATCCGTGGCCACCGCTCGCGAAGTCCCACGAGTATGGTCCCGGCGCCCCCGCCGATGTCGATCACCGAACCGGTCGCCGAGAGGTCCATCTCCCGGGCCAGATTCCGGCCGAAAATCACCCCACCCGGTGCGAGCATGCGGCTGAAGGCCGCCGCCGACTCAGGTCCCGCTTCGGAAAAGTCATGCAGCGCAGCCGGCCGGTTCTGTCGCAGCGACTCCGCGGTCAAAAGGTCAGCTCCCCACAGCTCGCGCAGGAGCGCATGATCGCCGCCGCGATAGCTCGGCTTCGACGCGTCGAGGAACTCCGACGCTTCGGCTCCGTTGCGAAATTGACCATCCTCGACTTCGAGGAGACCGATGCTGGCGAGTGCGTAGAGGAGCCGCGACAGACGATCGGGCTCGACTTGGAGCGCGGCCCCAAGGCTGTCAGCAGTCGCAGCATCGCCACCGAGCCGGGTGAAGATGCCAAGGTCCAACCCGGCGCGAAGCGCCAAGGCGGGGGGCACCGCTGCGATCAGCTTGTCGATCCGATCAGAATCCACCATGTCACGTCCCCTCCGCGATCCAGGACAAGTCATTATTTCGAGCGACCGACACGATGACGTAACGGATATTCCTGGCAAAGCTGAACGAACGTCGGCTTCTGAGAATGTCTACCGCCGCCTCGAACGTCCGACATGCGGCGCAGTCCCGACGTTCAGATGGTGACGGACCGGCCGAGAACTCCCAATGGCGCGGTTGAGATTGCCCGCGCGCGGTTCTATTGGTCCGAAAACCTCACGCTCACGCCGCGCTGCCGAAAATAAGCCTGCATCAACTTGCGTCCCGAGCGGTTGCTCTGCGCCAACTTGGTCGGATCGAACACCGCCTGTTCTATCCCCTCTCGTGCCAGCGCTGCCTTGAGCGTCGCGATATGTGCGTCGATGTCGGCATTGTCCGCCCGGAGCGAGGTATAGATGCTTTCAGTTGCCTGGGCCACGGTCAGTTCGCTCATTGGTATCGTCCTTTGGTTGGTTGTGCGGCGCTTAGCACAGATTCGCGGCTCCGCCGATACCGTCAGTGCACAGCGCCCGTCGCGAAAGCGAACCGTTCCTTATGGGGCTTCGTAGAGTTCCAGCGGCAATCCATCTGGGTCTCTGAAAAAGGTAAATCGTTGGTCTGTATATGGGTCGATCCGGATTGGCTCAACGGCAACGCCTGCGGCTTCCAGGCGTATAATTACGGGATCAAGATTCGCCACGGCAAATGCCAGATGTCTTAGGCCCGTCGCCTCTGGATGGGACGGCCGCATCGCTGGTGCAGGGAAGGAGAACAATTCCAGTTGGACCGACCCGATTCGCAGATCCGCCTTCCATGACTGCCGCTCCTCCCGATAGACCTCCTGGATCAGATCGAGGCCGAGCAGTTCGACGTAGAACCGTCGCGACCGGTCGTAGTCGGTGCAGATGAGCGCGACGTGGTGAATGGCGTTCAGCATGCTGCTAATTCCAGCCAAGCTGGGATTTGAGGCCAAGGTGCTCATGCCACGGCTCTGATTTACCCCGTTGCTCAACTTCACCCATAACACCCGCGTTCCACCGCCAGCCGTCGCACCAGCGCCAGCACGGCATCGATGGTCGGCGTCGGCTTGTTCGTCAGGCGGCCGAGTTCCTGGACCGCGCTCACCAGCGCGTCGATCTCCATCGGCCGGCCGCGCTCTAGGTCCTGCAGCATCGAGGTCTTGTGCTCGCCGACATCGCCGGCGCCCTTGATGCGGCGGTCGACGGCTATCGGGAATCGCACGCCGAGGCTTTCGCCGATCGCCTGCGCCTCCAGCATCATGGTGCGGGCAAGCGTGCGGGTGCCCTCGTCGGCGACGATTCCCGCCAGCGTGCTGCCGGTCAGTGCAGAGATCGGGTTGAAGGAGAGATTGCCCCACAGTTTTACCCAGATCTCGCTGCGGATGTCGTCGCGCACCGGCACCTGCAAGCCGGCCTTGACCATCTCCTCGGCCAGAACCGTGACCCGTTCGCTGCGCTCGCCCGAGGGTTCGCCGAGCGAGAAGCGCTTGCCCTCGACATGGCGGATGAGGCCGGGCGCATCGACCTCGACGGCGGGATAGACGACCGAGCCGATGACGCGCTCCGGGCCGATCCGCTGCCAGATGGCGCCGCCGGGATCGACCGCGCTCAGCCTTGTGCCTTCGAGCGGTCCGCCAACGCCATGGAAATACCACCACGGCACGCCGTTCTGCATGGTGACGACTGATGTGTGAGCCCCAAGCAGCGGCGCGATCTGGTCAAGGGCCGGGGTGAGGGAATGGGCCTTCAGCGCCAGCACGACATAGTCCTGGACGCCAAGCTCCTCGGCCTTTGCAGCGGCCCGGACGGGGACCGAAACTTCCTGGCCGTCCTCGATCAGGCGCAGGCCATTTGCCCTGATCTGGTCCAGATGCGCGCCGCGCGCGACGATCGAAAGATCGGTCCGCCCAGTGATCGCCAGCTTGGCGGCGAGATAGCCGCCGATCGCGCCGGCGCCGAAGATGGCGATCTTCATCGTCAAAGCCCAAGTTTGGCGGCAAGACCGATGCGTTGCAATTTGCCGGTCGCGCCCTTGGGGATCTCGTCCAGGATCAGGATCTTGCGCGGCACCTTGAAGTCGGCAAGCCGCGTCGCTGCATAGAGGCGGATGTCGCCCTCGGTGGCGCTGATGCCTTCGCGCAGCACAACCGCCGCCGCCACCTCCTCGCCAAGCTTGTCATGCGGCATGGCAAAGGTGACGACCTGCGCCACCGCCGGATGATCCATCAGCACATCGTCGACCTCGAGCGGCGATATCTTTTCGCCGCCGCGGTTGATGATCTCCTTGAGTCGTCCGGTGACCCTGAGATAGCCGTCCTCGTCCAGCACGCCCTGGTCGCCGGTGTGGAACCAGCCATGCGCGAAAGCCGTGGCGTTGGCATCCGGGTTCTTCTCGTAGCCCACCGTGACGTTGGGTCCGCGAATGACGATCTCGCCGGTCTCGCCGGCTGCGAGCAGCCGCCCGTCGGGCGCCATCACAGCCAAGTCCGGCCCGGCGGAGGCACCGACGCTGCCCGGCTTGCGCTGACCCGGCGGCAGCCGGTTCGATGCCATCTGGTGCGCCGCCTCGGTCATCCCGTAGGATTCGATCACCGGGCAGCCGAAGGTCGCTTCCAGTTCAGCCATCACTTGCGCCGGCAGCGACGCCGAAGACGAGCGGATGAAGCGCAGGCGCGCCGCCGCCAGCGCCTCGGTGTTGCGCGCCGCCCTGGGCAGGATCGCCTGATGCATGGTCGGCACCGCGGTGTACCAGCTTGGCCGTGCCTCGCTCAGCCATTGGAAGAAGCGCAGCGCGTTGAAGCCGGGCGTGCAGTAGATGCTGCCGCCTGATGCCAGCGACGACAGCACGGCCGCGATCAGGCCGTGAATGTGGAACAGCGGCATGATGTTGAGGCAGCGGTCATCGGCCGTCAGGCCGAGCGTCGCGCCGATATGGGCGGCCGACGCGGCGAGATTGGCATGGCTGAGCGGCACCAGTTTTGGCCGCGATGTCGTGCCGGAGGTGTGCAGCAACAGCGCGATGTCACCGTCCCGCGCCATGTCGGGGGCTGCCGGCGCACCGACCGCCGCGCCTTCGATCGTGAAGCTGCCGGCGGGTGTGTCCCGCTGCACGACAAGCCTGAGCACGCCGATGCCGAGGCGCTCGGCCACCGTCACCGCTGGTCCGGTCTCGCCCTCCGCGACAAGGATCGCCTTGGCGCCGATGTCGGTCAGGTAGAAATCGAGCTCGTCGGCCCGGTAGGCGGGATTGAGCGGCGCCGTCGAGGCGGCGGCCGCCACGGCGACAAAAGCGGTGGCCATCTCGGGTCCGTTCGGAAGCACGATCGCCACCCTGTCGCCCCGACCGATGCCGCGCGCATGCAAAGCGGCAGCCGTGGCGGCGATCAGGCTGCGCAATCCGCCATGGGTGAGCGTCGCCCTGTCGGGCGCCAGGATGGCAGGCGCGTTGTCGGCGCCGGCGGCGAGACGGCGGGAGAGGTCTGCGTGGGTTTCAGTTTGGGTCATGGTCACCGGCTATGTTCAAGTGCAGAAGTCTAGCATGGGGTTTCGGTCCCAAGGTAATCGCTTCAGGCCAATTGTCGACCTTGGCGCCGCCCCTGCGGCCGGTCACCTCAATACCCAAGCGCCAAACCATCCTTGCGCGGATCGGAGGCGCCGGTCAGCGTTCCCTTCTCCCAGTCGATCAGCACTGCCTGCCCGCCGCCCAGCGGATGATGCGGCTCGGCTGTGCGATGGCCGCGCCGTCGCAAGCCCTCGATCGCCTCGGCGGGAATGCCACGCTCGGCCTCCACGGCGTCGTCATTGTAAAACACCCTGGGTGCATCCAGCGCCTGCTGCGGATCCATGCCGAAGTCGATCATGTTGGTGAGCAGATGGACATGCCCGAACGGCTGGTAGCCGCCACCCATGACGCCGAAGGGCATAACGACGCGGCCGTTCCTGGTTGCCATGCCCGGCATGATCGTGTGCATCGGCCGCTTGCCGGGTGCGATCGCGTTCGGGTGCGCCGGGTCGAGGCGGAAGCTGGAGCCGCGGTTCTGGAGCACGACGCCGGTCTTGGGGCCGACCACGCCGCTGCCGAACGAATAATAGGTCGAGTTGATGAAAGAGACCGCGTTGCGGTCGCGGTCGACGATGGAGATGTAGACCGTATCGCTGCCGGGCAGGTCCACGCGCGGCAGATGCGTCATGGCGTGGTCGCGGTCGATCTCGGCGCGCAGCCGGTCGGCATAGGCGCCGGACAGGAGCTGCTTGACCGGCACCCGAACATGATCCTGGTCGGCGACATAGCGGTCGCGGTCGCTGTAAGCCAGCCGCCCGGCCTCGATCTCCAGATGCAGGCGCTCGGCGCCATTCGGGTCGAGCCCGCCAAGCTTGAAGCCCGACAGCACGTTCAGCATCAAAAGCGCCGTCAGGCCCTGATTGTTCGGCGGCATCTGATGGATCTCATGGCCGCCATAGGCGGTGCTGACCGGCGCCACATAGTCGCCTTTGGTCGCGGCAAAATCCTCGGCCGAATGAAGCCCACCCAGTTCGTTGAGCCGGCTAATGATATCGTCGGCGACAGCGCCTTCGTAGAATCCAGCCCTGCCTTGTTTAGCGATGATCCGCAAGGTGGCGGCGAGTTCCGGCTGACGGTGGAGGTCACCGGCCATCGGCGCCTTGCCGCCGGGCAGGAAGATGCGCGCGGCATGCTCGTCGGCCGACAGGTCGGTTTCCGGTTCGGCCCAGTCGAAGGCGACGCGGTCATGCACGACATAACCGTTTTCGGCATAATGGATGGCCGGCGCCAGCGCCTCGGCAAGGCCCTTGCGGCCATGGTCTTCGAGCAGTCGGCTCCAGGCGTCGACGGCACCCGGCACGGTGACCGCATGCGGGCCCTGCAGCGGGATGCGGTCGAAGCCTTTTTCCAGATACCAGTCGACCGTCGCCCTGGCCGGCGCCCGCCCCGAGCCGTTGAATGCCAGCACATTGCCTTGTCCTGCCGGGCTGTAGAGCACGAAGCAGTCGCCGCCGATGCCGGTCGATTGCGGTTCGACCACGCCCTGCACGGCGGCGGCGCAGACCGCTGCATCCATGGCGTTGCCGCCTGAGCGCAGCATCTCGATGGCGGCAAGGGTTGCAAGCGGATGCGATGTGGCTGCCATCGCTTCCGTGGCACGAACCGGCGAGCGGCCGGGAAACTGGAAATCACGCATTCTGTCTTTGTATCCCTTGGTCTGATGGATGCGACATTGCCGCCATGGCGTAACACGACACTGCAACGGATCGCTTCGACTTCTCGACACTGCGCATTTTGCCAATTCTACTCGTTATGCCAGACGCGTATCAGGCTCGGACCCGATAGGGCGTTAGCCAGGTTTCCAGCGTGTTCAGTGCCGAGATGATCGTGAAATTGATTGTGAGATAGATCGCGCCCGCGGCCACGAAAACCTCTACGGCGCGATAGGTCTGCGAAATGAGCCCCTGGGCGATGCCCGTCACTTCCATCAGGGTGACGATCGATGCAAGCGACGTGCCCTTTACCATGAGGATGATCTCGTTGCTGTAGCTCGGTATGGCTTGGCGCAGCGCCAAAGGCAGAACGACGAGGCGCAGGGTCTGGAGCCGTGTCATGCCGAAGGCAGAGGCCGCCTCGACAAGGCCGCGCGGCACACCCTGTATCGCACCCCGCAGGATTTCGCTGCCATAGGCGGCGGTATTGAGACTGAGCGCGATGATGGCGCACCAATAGGGCTCGCGAAACAGCCACCAGAGCCCAACTGCCTGAAGTGTGGGGCGGAACTGGCCGAGGCCGTAATAGATGAGGAATATCTGGACGAGCAATGGCGTGCCGCGAAAGACGGCAACGAAGGAGCGTATGGGCCAGACCAGCATCCGATGGTTTCCCTGCTGCGCCAGTGCGAGCAACAGGGCCAAGGCAAAGCCTATTCCGATCGACAACCCCGCAAGTTGCAAGGTTAACGGCAAGCCGGAGAGAAGGGTGGGAATGATCTCTACAAAGAAGGCGAAGTCGATCATGCGTGGACCATGCCTCGCCACGCCCGTGCCTCGCCGTAGCGGAAGACCGATCCGGTCACGGTAGCGATGAGGAAATACAGCGTCGCGGCTGCTATATAGAAGACGAAGGGCTCCCGCATCGATCCCGCGCCGATCTGAGATTGCCGCATCAATTCCACCAAGCCGATCACGGAGATCAAGGCCGAGTCCTTGAGCACAAGCTGCCAGACATTTCCGAGACCCGGCAGCGCGTGCCGCATCAGTTGAGGCACGATGACGAGGCGCAGCGATTGGAACCGGGACAAGCCGAGCGCCTTGCTAGCCTCAAACTGGCCGAGATCGACGGCGAGATACGCTCCGCGATAGACCTCGGCTTGATAGGCGCCCGAAATGATGCCGATCGCCAGGACGCCAGTCGCAAATGTCGGCAGCCCGACGAAGCCTGCGCTGCCGAAGAATTTGCCGATCTCAGTCAATGCTATGCTGCCGCCGTAGTAAAGCAGGTAGATCGTCAACAGATCGGGCACACCCCTGAACACCGTGCCATAGCCCTTGGCGACCCATGACGGCAAAGCTCTCGTGGAGAGCCGGCCTCCTGCTGCAACCGCGCCGAAGAGAGCGCCGAGCAGGAAGCCGAGGACTGACAGCGCAAATGTCACGCCAGCTGCCAGCAGCAGGGCTCCGCCCCAGCCACCCTTGCCCACGGAAAGGATATGGAGTGTGTCCGTCATGTGAAACCTGATCTTTCAGCACGGCACCCGGCCGATCGGTTGATACCAACCGGCCCGACAGAACACACAACATGGCTACTTGACCGGTGTCACGTCCGTTTTCACCCATTTTTCCGAGATGCGTTTAATGGTCCCGTCGGCAATGGCGGCGCTGATCGCGTCGTTCAGCATTTCCTTGAGCTTGGCGTCTTCCTTCCTGAGTCCCGCACCCGTTCCGGCGCCGAACAAGCCGCCGACAAAGCCCGGACCTGCAACCGTGAAGCCCGAGAATTCGGGTTTTGCGAGCGTCGCGGCGAGCGCTGTCTTCTGAGCGAATATTGCATCGATGCGGCCTGCGGCCAGATCGAGATCGTGCTGCTCGGTCGTCTTGTATTCGCGAATCTCCACCGTGTCGCCGAAGTATTTCTTGAGGAATTCGAGCATGGCCGTGGCCGCCTGGACACCGACTACCTTGCCCTTCAGCAAGGGCTTCAACTTGTCGACCGCGGCCTTGGAAGCAGCCTCATCGTCCAGTTTGAATTTCTCGGTCGAAGCGCCGAGCTTCCCCAGATCGCTATCCTTGGCGGCTGCGAACCCGCCCGGGTCGATCGCATAAGGCTGGGTGAAGTCGATGGTCTCGAGGCGTTTCGGCGTGATGAACATGCTGGCCATGATCACATCGAACTTGCCTACCTTCAGCGAAGGAATAAGTCCGTCCCAGTCCTGAGCGATGATGGTGCATTTGACCTTCATCCGCTCGCAAAGATTGTTGGCGAGTTCGATCTCCAGTCCGTCGAGCTTGCCGTCTGCATTGGTGAAGTTCCACGGAGCGTAGGCGCCCTCCGTGGCGATGGTTATGGCCTTGGGCGCGTCCTCGGCCAATGCGGTGTGCATGAAGCCGAACATGCTGAGTGCGGCCGCAACTGCGGCCAAACGACAAACTTTCATGTGGTTCCCCTTTTTTGATAGGCTGATCGATCTGTTCCTACGTCCGGCCGCATTGTCGGTTCGAGGCCATTCTTGTCCGGCCGGCGTTCGTCACCGGCTCGGACTCACGAACTCGGCCAGCATCGGTGCTGTGCTGAGAATATGATCCTGCATCACCTTTTCCGCGTGAAGTTCGTCGCCTGAACGCAAGGCCGCGATCACGGCGGCATGCTCCTCGCGCGCAGAATGCGGCTTGTCACAGTCGTCGAACCAGATGCGCATGTAGGGCTCTATCACCACATGCAGCGCCGATATCTGGTGAATAAGCTTGGGCCTCCGGCTTAGCGCACAGATACGGCCATGGAATTCCTGGTGGCGGACCACCCAGTCGCTGCTGCCGCTCTGGCCCGCGCGTTCCATGCGCTCGAGCAGGCGCTCGAGGTCCTCGAACTCCTCCTCATCGGTCCGGGGCATCGCGAGCCTTACGGCCAGTCCCTCCAGAACCGAGCGAATTTCGAAAATCTCGTAAAGCTCATCGACCGTCAGGCCTGCGACCACGCATCCACGATTGGGCCGCAGAACCACCAGCCCGTCGGAGGCCAGGCGCCGAAAGGCTTCCCGCACCGGCATGCGACTCATGCCGATCTCGGCGGCAATCTCCTCCGGAATAAGCCTGTCGCCCGGTTTGTAGCGGCCGAGGCGAAGGGCTCTCTGAACGTGCCTGTACGCTTCTTCCTCAGCAGTGGCGGACATCTGTGGCTCTGCCGGAAAGGCCGCTGACATGGGGCACCTAAAAGTATTTTTGTATCCACGTATTATCAAATCCGCATTTTATTTCATCGTCAATACCCCGGGGACACGTTCTGAAGCCGATACCGGTGCAGTGCACCGCCGGCACGATCTATTTCGGGCCGGGCGAGTCTTTGGGATGGTGCCGCCCTGGGCGTGGCAAATCAGACGGGCTACGACTACAAATGGGACGACAACTGGCTAAGCGCGAACCTGGAAACCAATCTGGGGCCAAGCAAACCAAAAATGCGCTGCGCGACTCGGTCTACTCCGCGCTCAAGGCGATGACGATTGTGACCGGCCAGATTCCGCCGGGCTCGCGCGTCACCGAAAACGACATCGCCGCGAAGCTGACTGTCAGCCGCACTCCGGTGCGCGAGGCCTTCAACCGCCTCGAGCGCGACGGCCTGGTCACCGGCCGGCCGCGCCAGGGCTATGTCGTCACCGAGTTCGACATCAACATGTTCCGCGAGGCCTTCGAGATCCGCGAGCTGCTCGACGGCCATGCGACGGAACTGGTGGCAGCGGCGGCGACGGACCAGGACAAGGCACGGCTGCGCGCCATGCTGGCCGAATGCGAGCGGCTGGCCGCCATTCCGGAGCGTACCGCCAGGGAAAAATTCCAGGAGCTGGAAGTCGGCATCGACCTGCACCGCGTCATCGCTGAGATCAGCGGCAATGTCATGCTGCATGGCATGCAGTGCGGCATCCTCGACAAGTGCCAGCATTATGTGTGGACCGAGCTGCTCTGGCTGGACGAATGGAAGATCGCCCGCGACGAGCATGCCGAAATCGTCGACGCCATCTGTGCCGGCGATGCCAGCCGTGCCGGCACGCTGGCGCGTGCCCATGTGCGGGGATCGCGTGACAATGTTTTGCGCCTGCTGCAGGCCAAGTCGGACTATCGGAATTTCCTCGCCAACGCGTCCTGAGGGGCGAGGAGTTTGGGCGAGGCGTGCCCGCCGACTGAACCGACGACAAACGCCAACTGAGCCTTCAGCCCTTGCGCTCCTGAAGGCTGTTGCCGCCGTCGACCACCAGCAGGGCGCCGTTGACATAGCTGGCGCCTTCCGAGACCAGGAACACCACCGCCGCGGCCACCTCGTCCGGCCGCCCGGCCCGCGCCGGCGGCGTATGCAGGGCGGCCTGCCGCTCCATCTCGCTCGTCGCCCCCGTTTCGATCCAGCCGGGGGCCACGGCGTTGGCCGTGATGCCGCTTTTCGCCACTTCGAGCGCCAGCGTGCGCGTCAGGCCGACCATGCCGGCCTTGGCGGCGGAATAGGCTGATGTGCCTTCGAAGGACACCAGCGGTCCGGTGACCGACGCCACATTGACGATGCGCCCGTAGCCCGCTTCGATCATCGCCGGCAGAAACGCCTTCGTAACGAGGAATGCCGTCTTCAGGCTGACGTCGATCCCCCGATCCCAGTCGGCCTCGGTCATGGCGAGGAACGCCTTGTCGACCGATGGCGATGCCAGCGAGCCCATGCCGGCATTGTTGACCAGTATATCGACCGCGCCGACATCCGCCCGCAGCCGCGCGACAGCAGCTGCGATGGTGAGATTGGCGACCACGGCTTTGGCATCGATGCCTTCGGCACAAAGCTCAACGGCGCGATCGAGTACACGCGCGCTGGCACCGGTGAGGAAGACGGCATGGCCGGCGTGGCCAAGCTGCCGGGCAATGGCAAAGCCGATGCCGTCTGCCGCACCGGCCCCGGTGATGAGTGCGCGGCGGATGCTGGTAGGGGATATGGTCAAACTAGGCTCCGCTGGTTTCCGCCTGTCCGGCGAGTGGACAGCAGCGGCCGCAATCAACGAACCATAGCCTATGGATGGTTCTGGCGCGCCCGACAGGATGAACTGGGCACTCGTATGTCATCGTTTACGCTATCTAATTTCTGTAGCCGCGGTCCGCTTTGGATGGAAACTTGCCATTTCCTTCGTCAATATCAAGGGGCAAGGAGCTCCAGTTTCCGACCTCAGCACCTCTAAGCGTGAACGTCTGGTGTGATGCCCGATGCGCGCGTTCGTAGTGTATCTCGCTGTTACATCGCGGCGACAAAAGCACCGCCACGGTGGCGTCAACCGGTTACCAACGGCAGCAAATATCTCCGGCCTTCTGGGACTGGCGTGTCAGCGTTCCCAGAGGCTGCGTGGGCGTGTCGCCGGTTGGCTGTTAGCGCGACGACTGGATCGCTCCACGCCTCGCAAGCGGGATAGCGAAATCTCGTGAAGACAAGGTCAAGCTGCGTTCTCCGTTCTGAATCGGCGACGGGCGGCAGCTGGGAGAGATGGATGCCATGCATGTTGGGCGTCTGGAAGTTGGCGGGGCATGGGCGCGAGGCAGTCCGCGTGCACGCGCCTGGCAGGGCGGTGCAATGACCGCGCAGCGCCGCCTCGCAGCGATCCTGGCTTGCGACGTGGTCGGCTATTCGCGCCTGATGGAGCGCGACGAGCGCGGCACGCTCGAGCGGCTCAAGACATACCGCAAGGACCTCCTCGAACCGCTGGTCTCCGAGCATCAGGGCCGGATCGTCAAGCTCACCGGCGACGGCATGCTGTGCGAGTTCGCGAGCGTCGTCAACGCGGTGACCTCGGCGATGGCGATCCAGCAGGCTTTGGCAGAACACGAGGCGGAGACGCCCGAGGAGGAGCGGATTCGCTTCCGCATCGGCGTCAATCTCGGCGACGTGGTCTGCGAGGAGGACGGCGACATCTACGGCGACGGTGTCAACATCGCCGCCCGCCTCGAAAACATCGCCGATCCCGGGGCCGTGGTCGTCTCGGGCACCGCCTACGACCACCTTCAGGGCAAGCTCGACTGCGGCTTCACGCCGCTCGGCGAACTGCGCCTCAAGAACATCGAGCGGCCTGTGCGCGCCTATCGCGTCGAGACCGACGCCACAGCCTCGGTGGCTGCACCGCCTCCCCTGCCTGCGAAACCCTCGATCGCGGTTCTGCCTTTCACCAACATGAGCGGCGACCCCGACCAGGAATACTTCGCCGACGGACTGGTGGAGGACATCATCACGGGATTGAGCCGGGTGAACTCCTTCTTCGTGATCGCCCGCAACTCGTCCTTCACCTACAAGGGCCGAGCGGTGGACCTGCGCCAGGTCGGGCGCGAGCTGGGCGTCCGCTACGTGCTCGAAGGGAGCATCCGCAGAGCAGGATCGCGGGTGCGTATCAGCGGGCAGCTGGTGGACGCGATCAGTGGGCACCATGTCTGGACCGACCGCTTCGAGGGCGACGTGAGCGACATCTTCGACCTGCAGGACAAGGTGACCGAGAGCGTCGTCGGTGCGGTCGAGCCGAGCATCCGGCTGGAGGAGATCAAGCAGGCGCGCATGAAGCCTACCGACTACATCGGTGCCTACGACCTCTACCTTCGTGCGCTGCCGCGCTTCTACAGCATGACGCGCGAAGGCTTCGCCGACGTGCGCCGGCTCACCAACGAGGCGCTCAGCATCGACCCAGGCTTCACCCTGGCGAAGGCACTCGGTGCCTATATCCGCAGCCTGTCCGTGAGTCAGTGCTGGCACGAGCCCGACGATATCCGCGTCGCCGTGCGCATGGCCCGCGAGGTATTGGCGGACGCGCGAGACGACCCGACAAGCTTGCGTTTTGCCGCGCAGGTGATCGCCTACAGCGCCAAGGATTACGAGACGGCGCTGCACACGATCGAACGGTCCCTGCTCCTCAACCCCAATTCGGCGCAGGGCTATACGGGCAGCGGCTGGGTGAACGCCCATTCCGGCCGCTCCCTCGTCGCGATCGAGCACTTCCACAGGGCAATGCGGCTGAGCCCGGTCGACCCCGAGAAGGGCATCGCGCTCTCCGGCATCGGGATGAGCTACCTGATGCTCGAACGCTACGAGGAAGCGCTGGCTTGGGGAGAACGAGCGCTGCGCGAGATGCCGAATTACGGCTCCTCGCACCGGGTGGTGATCATGGCGCTGGTCAAACTCAATCGGCCGGACGAAGCGCAGGCGGCGGCGCGGCGGCTGATGGAGGCGTTCCCGACCTACACGCTCGGCCTGCAGACGCAGATCAACCCGTGGCGGGACAAGGTGTTCGCCGAGCGCTACGTCGAGGCGCTGGGTATTGCCGGCGTGCCGGCGTGATCGTCGCGTTTGCAAAGACGCCCTCTCCTGCGCATCACGTCCGGCCAGGCGACGCCCCTTGATCCCGCGTCGCTTCTGGAAGGATAGTTCTCTGGCCGGCTTTGTCCGAGGACTGAGCGCGTAGAGCAGCTGTGAACAGCCGGCGAGCTCTCTGTTGGGTTTGCGTCGACTTCCGGTTTCCACCCTGACGAGACCTACCGACGGTCCAGACAAATGTCGCCTTCGGGTCATTGTCGCAAGTTCAGCCGAGGACGGGCGAGTTTCTGCTTGGAATCGGAACGCCGACCCCAGTACCCGGTTTTGTTCTGGAATGGCGGAAATTTGGCGCGCCCGAAGAGATTCGAACTCCTGACCCCCAGATTCGTAGTCTGGTGCTCTATCCAGCTGAGCTACGGGCGCGCAACAGGCCATGCTTTCCATGACCCCGCGATCCGATCGTGAACGACCGGCCGCGACGAGACGTGTTCCCTAGCGACTGAATTTCCGAAAAGCAAGCCGATCCGGCAAAAGTTTTGTCACAAGTGCCCAGGCCGGCGACTGCGGGCCGGATTCCGGTGCTTCGAGACGACCAGGAAGTCGGCCCTGTTCGGGGGGAGGGAAAGCGCCGGGCCTGGAAAGCAGCGGAAGAATACGGAACCTTGGAGGCAAGAGCGTCGGGCAATACAGCGCCCGAACCATCATGCCGGGCGGCGCAGGCCGTTGCGGGCCTGGTCGAGCCGGACCGGCTGGTCGGGGATGGTAACGGCGAATGTGGTGCGCCCGCCAATGCTCTCGACCAGTTCGACCGTGCCGCCATGCGCGCGGATCAATTCGTGCGCGATCGCCAGCCCAAGGCCGGTGCCGCCGCTGCGGGCCGAGCCGCGAAAGGCCGCGAACAGGTTTTCGCGCGCTTTCGGCGGCAGGCCGGGACCGGTGTCGCTGACGGCAATGCGGCTGACGCTGCCCAGGCGCACGGCCGACACCGCCAGGCGGCGCACCAAGGCGCTTTCACTGTCGGCCGCCATCGCCTGCACCGAGTTGCGGCACAGATTGGTCAGCACGCGGAACAGCTGATCGGAATCGGCCTCCACCTCGAAGGCCGGCTCGACGGAATTGACGAACTCGATGCCCTGCTCGATGTCGAGCAGGCCGTGCACGTCCTCGACCAGCTGGCGCAGCCTCAAGCGTCGGCGCGCCGGTGGCGGCTCCTGGGTGCGGCCATAGGCCAGCACGCCTTCGGAATAGGACACGGCACGGTCGAGCGCGCGCAGCAGTTTCGGCGCGAAGGCTTGCACGGTCGGGTCCTTCACCTGGCGCAAGCGGTCCGACATCAGCTGCGCCGAGGCCAGGATGTTGCGCATGTCATGGTTGATCTTGGAGACCGCAAGGCCGAGATCGGCAAGGTGCTTCTGCTCGGACAGCATCTTCTGCAGCCGCTCCTGCATCTGCGACAGCTCGCGCTCGGCGACGCCGATCTCGTCGGCGCGGGCGGCCGGATGGATGATGCGCCCGGGATCGTCGGGCGCTTCAGAGAAGGACAGCATCGAGCGCGTCATCGTCCGGATCGGCCCGATCATGATCAGGTCGATCGCGGCATAGACCAGCATGGCGGTGAACAGCGAGATCAGCAGTGAAACAAAGGCGACATTGCGGGAATATCGCAGCATCGCGTTGCGCAGGCTGTTGTCGGGCATGATCAGTTCGAACTCCTTGTCCGAGTCGCCGACCGGGCCGAAAACGCGCAGCATTCGGTCGCCGCCGAAAAACAGCGTGTCAAGCGCGCCGGTCATGCCCTTGATCATGCCGATCGAGGCGATATCGATGTGTTCGTCGACCTTCGGCGGCATTTCGGCCACCACCAGCAGCCGCGAGACGCCGCCGTCGCGCACCGCGATCGCCTTGGCGCCTATTGCCATCAGCACGTCGTTCTGGGCCGTACGTGACAGCGAGGTGGGTTCCCCTTGCACCAGCACGATCGACACCGCCGCTGCCGTGCTCAGCCGCTCCTTCAGCCAGTTCAGCCGGTAGCTGGCGATCCAGGGCAGGAAGATGAGCACTTCGGCCAGCAGCACGAAAACAATGGTGAGCAGCAGCAGCTTGGTCGACAGGCCGCGCGACAGCGGCACCGTGCGCACGATGGCTGGCGCTGCCGTGCCGATCCCTTCCTGCGCTTGTATGGTTTCGCTCATACGGTCCATGTCTTCACAATCACTTGATCAACGCAGATTAGGCGATTACGGCTTTTTTGCCAATTTCGTCCTTGGTCGGAAACATAAACGGCCTGAACGGCGCCGGGCTTGCGCCCGACGACTCCGGATTGACTTCCAAAAGCCTTCTTTCTATAAGCCCGCACACGCTCGGGCCATTCGTCCCGGCGCGGTTTCGATCGCGCCAAAGCCGGCCCGGCAAAGCTCCTGTTACACAGTGACAGAATCAAGAAGGGCCGCACCCCGCGGTATTAAAACAAATGAAGCGTACCTACCAACCGTCTAAACTCGTCCGCAAACGTCGGCACGGCTTTCGTGCCCGCATGGCCACCAAGGGTGGTCGCGGCGTCGTCGCGGCTCGCCGCAACCGCGGTCGCAAACGGCTCAGCGCCTGAACGGAAGACGAGATCGTTGCCCGCATCCGGCAAGCCAGTGGGACCAAATCCCAAGCGGCTCCTGAAGCGCGCGGAATTCCTGGCCGTCCGTCGTGGTGAAAAGCGACGCGGGCGGCTTTTTCTCGTTGAAGTTCTCGACCGCGGCGACGGCCTGTCGCCGCGCGTCGGCTACACCGTCACCAAGAAGGTCGGCAATGCGGTTGTCCGCAACCGCGTCCGGCGGCGGCTGCGGGAGGCTGTCCGTACGCATGCGGCAAGTGACATGGCGCCTGGCAATGACTATGTCATCGTCGGGCGTGAAGACGTGCTTACCATTCCGTTCGGCCAGTTGAAGGCCGAACTCTCCCGCCGAATGCGCGGAACACGATAGGCCAAGGGCTTTCGATGGAAAACAACCGGAACTTCTTCATCACCATCGCGCTGTCGGTGCTGATCCTGGCGGTATGGCAATATTTTTATGTGTTGCCGCGCAGTGAGCAGCAGCGCGAGGCGGCCCGCGTCGAACAGCAGCGCGTCGAGGAGCAGAAGAAGGCCGCCGACGCCGCCAATCCCGGCGCCGATACCGCAACGCCCGCCGCACCTGGCGCGATTCCGAATGCACCCGGCAGCAACGCGATTGCGGCGGTCGACCGCAACCAGGCGCTGGCGGCGACGAAGCGCGTCAAGATCGATACACCAAGCCTCGAGGGTTCGATCAACCTGACCGGCGCCCGTCTCGACGACCTCAAGCTCAAGCACTACACCGAGACGGTCGACAAGAATTCGCCCGAGATCAGCCTGCTCAACCCGGCGGCACTGCCCAATGGCTACTATGCCGAGATCGGCTTCGTCGGCAACGACAAGACCGGCGCGGTGCCCGGTCCGGAGACCGTGTGGGCCGTCGACGGCAATGCGACGCTGACGCCGACAACCCCGGTCACGCTGACCTATTCGAACGACAAGGGCCTGACCTTCAAGCGCACCTTTTCCGTCGACACCAACTACATGTTCACGGTCTCCGACACGGTCCAGAATTCGGGCACCACTGCCGTCTCGCTGTCCAATTACGGCCGCGTCACCCGTTTCGACAAGCCGGCCGTTGCCAGCACCTATGTGCTGCATGAGGGCCTGATCGGCTTCACCGGCACCGAAGGCCTGCAGGAACACAAATACGCGTCCATCGAGAAGGACAAGCAGTTCACGCCGGGCAAGTCGACCGACGGCTGGCTTGGCATCACCGACAAATACTGGGCGGTGACGCTGGTGCCGACCGAGAAGCAGCCGTTCCAGCCGCGCTACGCTTATTTCGAGGACGGCCGCCCTCGCTACCAGTCCGACTTCCTGACCGACCCGATCACCGTCGCTGCCGGTCAGTCGGCGACGGTGGAGAGCGAAATCTTCGCCGGCGCCAAGGAGGTCGGCAAGATCAACGCCTATGCGGAAGACCGCCACATCAAGCGCTTCGACCTGTTGATCGACTGGGGCTGGTTCCACTTCATCACCAAGCCGATGTTCTGGCTGATCGACACGCTCTACAAATTCTTCGGCAATTTCGGCCTGGCGATCCTCGCCACCACCGTCATCGTCAAGGCCATCTTCTTCCCGCTCGCCAACAAGTCCTACGCGTCGATGGCGAACATGAAGAAGGTGCAGCCGAAAATGCTCGAGATTCGCGAGAAATACGCGGACGACAAGATGAAGCAGCAGCAGGCGATGATGGAGCTGTACAAGACCGAGAAGATCAATCCGCTTGCCGGCTGCTGGCCGGTGGCGCTGCAGATCCCGGTCTTCTTCTCGCTCTACAAGGTGCTCTACATCACCATCGAGATGCGGCATGCGCCGTTCTTCGGCTGGATCCAGGATCTGGCGGCACCCGATCCGACGTCGATCTTCAATCTGTTCGGCCTCGTTCCGGTCACCTTGCCGCACATGCTGATGATCGGTGTCTGGCCGCTGATCATGGGCGTCACCATGTTCCTGCAGATGCGCATGAACCCGACGCCGCCGGATCCGACGCAGGCCGCGATCTTCACCTGGATGCCTGTCATCTTCACCTTCATGATGGCCGGTTTCCCGGCCGGCTTGGTTATCTACTGGGCCTGGAACAACACGCTGTCGATCCTCCAGCAAGGCGTGATCATGAAGCGCCAGGGCGCCAAGATCGAGCTGTGGGACAATCTGGTCGCACTGTTCCGAAAGAAACCGTCACCGGCGGAATAGAAGGCGCCGAGCTTTCTCCAGCATTCAAAAGAGCCCCGCTTCGCGCGGGGCTTTTTTCTTGAATGGAGCCGACATCACGTTCCCGTGACCAGCGAAACTAACGCCCCGCGAGCGGCGTGACTGCGTGTGCGTTTCCAAAGGCTATCAATTCCGATCAGCCCTCACCCGGAGGACGAACACATGCGCTTGCCGTCATTCAGGACCATCGCCATTTCCGCTCTTGTCGCCAGCGTGGCGATTGCCGCTCCCGCCTATGCCAAGAACCCGAATGTCGGCGGCGCGCCGATGTACACCACCAAGAACATCGTCGAGAACGCCGTCAACTCGAAGGACCACACCACGCTGGTCGCCGCGGTCAAGGCCGCCGGCCTGGTCGATACGCTGCAGGGCGCCGGCCCATTTACGGTCTTTGCGCCGACGAACAAGGCGTTTGCGGCCCTGCCCAAGGGCACTGTCGACACGCTGCTGAAGCCGGAGAACAAGGGCCAGCTCACCAAGGTGCTGACCGCGCATGTCGTGGCCGGCAAGATCTCCGGCGCCGATATGATGAAAAAGGCCAAGGCGATGGGCGGCAAATATGAGATGAAGACCGTTTCCGGCGACACGCTGACCGCCGAAGTCAAGAACGGCAAGCTCTACATCATGGACGAGTCAGGCGGCGAAGCCAAAGTGACGATCGCCGACGTCAACCAGTCGAACGGCGTCATCCATGTCGTCAACAAGGTGCTGTTGCCGAAGTAACGGCTTCCGGCGAAGGGGATCAAGGCAGGTCCGTTGGGGCTTTCTCGGACCTGCCTCCCCGCCCCATGACGAGGTGCCATGTTTCTGGGGAAGCCGTACCGGCCGGGGTCCTGTAGTCCCTCACAGGACCCCGGTTCTTTTTGATTTACGCTTGACCAGGCAGGCTGTGTCTTACCCTGGCGTATCGGCCGGCCGGTTTGCGCCGCGTCATTCCATGACGGCGCTGTGGTCGATCTTGGCCGGTGTCGCCGGCTTGCGCAGCAAGAGGACCAGCGGAATGGCGGCAAGCGACAGGATCATCATCAGCTTGAAGTCGTTCATATAGCTGATGATCGTGGCCTGCAGCGTCACCACGCCGTCGAGCGCGGCGCGGCCGGCGGCGCTGTAGGGGTTCATCGCCTGGAAGATCGCCGGATTGCCGAATGCCTGGTTGTAGGGCGTCACATAGGTGGCGATGTTGGCGTGGTTGATCTGCACGTTCTGCGTCAGCAGCGCGGTGACCACCGAGATGCCGACGCTTGAGCCGATATTTCGCGACAGGTTGTACAGGCCAGTGCCTTCCGCGCGCCGCTCCGGCGCCAGCGTGGCGAAGGTGATGGTGGTCAGCGGAACGAACAGGAAACCGAGCCCCGCGCCCTGGATGAAGCCGGTGCTGATGATCGTCCATTGCGAGACATCAGGGGTCCAGCCGGTCATGTCGTACATCGCCCAGGCCGTGACCAGCAGGCCGGTCAACAGCAGCCAACGCGTGTCCACCTTGCCGATCAGCCTGCCGACCAGGAACATGCACGCCATGGTGCCGAGACCGCGCGGCCCCATGACGATGCCGGCCGTCACCACCGGATAGCCCATCAGCGTTTGCAGATAGGGCGTCATCAGGGCCAGCGAAGCCAGATAGGTGATGCCGATGATGAAGATGAAGATCATCCCGACGGCGAAGTTCCGGTCGAGGAAGAGCCTCGGATTCACGAACGTGTTGCGGGCGGTGAAGGTGTGGACGAGGAAGATGTAGAAGGCCGACGCGCAGATCAGCGCCTCGACGATGATCTCGGACGACGAGAACCAGTTGAGCTGCTCGCCACGATCGAGGAACATCTGCAGCGATGCGATGGTGACGCTGAGCATGCCAAAGCCCAGCCAGTCCAGCCTCGCCTTGAGGTCCGTCCTGGTTTCCTGGACGAACATCGACACGCCGGCGAAAGCCAGCGCGCCGATCGGGACGTTGATGTAGAACACCCAGCGCCAGCTGACATTCTCGGTCAGCCAGCCGCCGATGACCGGCCCGAGCACCGGCCCGACCATCACCGAAACGCCGAACAGCGCCATCGCCGAGCCGCGCTCTTCGACGCTGTAGATGTCGAGCAGGATGCTCTGCGCCAGCGGCACCAGGGCGGCGCCGAACAGGCCTTGCAGCAGGCGGAAGCCGACGATCTGCGGCAGCGACTGAGCGAAGCCGCACAGCACCGACGCGACAACGAAGCCGGTGATGGAGATCAGCAGGATGCGCTTGCGGCCGAAACGATTGGCAAGATAGCCCGAAGGCGGCGTCATGACGGCCGCCGCGACGATATAGGACGTCAGCACCCAGTTGATCTGGTCGGCGCTCGCCGAAACGCTGCCCTGGATATAAGGAAGCGCCACATTGGCGATGGTCGTGTCCAGCGCCTGCATGATCACCGCCAGGATCACGCAGGCGGTGATGGCGCCGCGATTGGCGACCACGCCACCTGTCGCGGACGCGCCGGTCATGACTCTTGCCCGAACCGGTTGATGAGATCGGTGACGAAGTCGGGCAGGCCGCGCGCATGGCCGGTATCGATGCCGACCACGGCGCTCATTCCGCCGCGCAGTGGCGGCTTGCCCTGGAGATCATCGACCGTCACGCGCAGCGGAATGCGCTGGACGACCTTGACCCAGTTGCCGGTGGTGTTCTGCGCGGGAAGCAGCGAGAAGCTCGACGACGACGCCGGGCTGATCGAGGCGACCGTCCCGTGCCAGACGGCACCCGGGTAGGCGTCGACACTGATCGTCGCCGTCTGTCCCGGCCGCACATACGTCAGTTCGGTTTCCTTCGGCTCCGCCGCGATCCACAGGTCGGTCGCCGAGACCAGGCTGAACGCCGGCTGCGAAGCCGGCAGATACCTGCCGACCTGAAGCGCGTCGACATTGGTGACGATGCCGTCGAACGGCGCCTTGACGACGGAATCGGCAAGATTGCGCTGGGCGTCGTCGACCGCCGACTGGGCCTGAAGGTAGAACGGGTTCTTCTCCACGGGCTGGCTGGCGTCGCCGCCAAGCTGGGCAAGCGTCGCCTGCGCCTGCGCCTCGGCAACGGACACTTTCTGGCGGGCGGCAACGAGATCGTGCTGGGCGCTGTCGAAGGTCGCCTTGGAGGAGGTCGAGGTCTTGAGCAGATCCTGCTGGCGCTGGAAAGCGGCCTCGTAATAGGGAATATCGGCCTGCGCCTGCTCGATCAGCGCTTGCGACTGCCGGTAGCTCGCCAGCAAGGTCAGCACCTGGTTGCGCACCGTCCCGAGTTGGGCCTGGGCGGCGGCGAGAGCGGTTTCGAAAGAGGCCGGCCGCAACCGGAAAAGCACCTGATCCTTCTTCACCGCCTCGTTCTCGTGCACGTCGATCTCAGACACTGTGCCGGAGACATCGGTGGAGACGCCGAGCGACTGCGCCTGGATGTAGGCATTGTCGGTGGTCATCACCTGGCCGCCGATGACGTAGTAATAGCCGCCGACGACCAGCGCGACCGGAAGCAGGGCAAACAGGATCGGCCGCGTCAGGCTGCGCTTCGGCTTTGCCGGCGCCGGCGGCGCTACAGCGACCGTGGCTTGCCGCGGCTCTTTGGACGGAGCCTCGAGTGCCGCCGGCTCCAGGGCGACCAGTGCATCCAGCTCGTCATCGCCGATGACGGTGTTGGCTCGCCTTTGTTCGCGTTCGCTGTCCAGCCGGATGATCTGGTCGCTCGTCCGGTTGGCGGAAGGCCCGTCTTCTTCGACAGGCTTCTTGGGTGAGTTTGATTCAGCCATGCATTCTCTCCCGGTCGACGGCAGGCTGGGTGCAAGCCTCGAGCAGATTGGATTTGATGAGGGACAGGGTTTGCAGCAGATGCAGTTGGGCATCCGCGGAAAGTCCGGTAAAGGCCTCGCCACGCGTCTTCTGGCCATTGCTGCGCATGATTTCGAGCAGCGGATGGGCTTCCGGCGTCAGGTAAAGCAGCCATGCTCTGCGATCGGCAGGATTGGGCCGGCGCTCGATGAAACCGCGGGCTTCCATCTTGTCGAGCAGCCGGGCGAGCGTGATCGGCATGATCTCGATCAGATCGGCGAGCTTGTTCTGGTGGATGCCTTCATGCAGGGACAGATAGGCCAGCACCTGCCACTGGGCGCGGGTCAGCCCCGACGCCCGCGACCGCTGCTCGAACCGCTTTCGAAGCAGGCGCGCGACATCGTGCAGCACGAAGCTGATGTTGGGTGACGACGGCATGGGAGGTACTGGGGTTTTTCGGCGCGACTTTTAGTGAGCATGCTTATTATCATCATGCACATAATCCCGCTGGACGCGGTACGCAAGACGGACTAAGCCCGCCTGGAAAAAATGCCGCATGGACTGCGACGCAACAAAGAAAGGCCCTGTGACAGGCGTTGCCGGGCGAGGATATGACGATGAATTGGCTGAAGATCGCGACCGTGGCGGCCCTCGCGGGATGGCCTGGCATTGCGCTCGCAAAGGAGGCCGTCAGCTGCGGCGGCGCCGCCATGCTGGGTGGCGCGCAGTTGAACTGCAGCCACGTCGAACCCCATGCGCCGCCTCAGTTTTGCACCTATAGCTGGGCTCTGCACACGCCCGCCGGCGACCAGAAAATCGTCGAAGGCACCTTCATGTTGCCGCCCGGCGCCTCGAATGTCACGGTCTATCAGGGCAGCGGTTTCGACCGTGCGCTGTCAGACCCGATCGTGATCTGCCGCGGCGGTAAATGATTAAAGCCGCCAAGGAAAGCTCGCTCGTCTGCCGATTGGTGCTATAGGGCGGATCACGCTATTTTGAACAGGCGCATGCGGGTTCCGGATGCGCCTGGCGGCCATTTCCTTGACGGACCCCAATTCTTAACGGACATCGACATGGACGGCCCCAACCCCAATATCAAGCACCCGATCCCGATGCATACCCGCGTCGGCTTCCTCAAGGGACTGGTGAGCGCGCCGAACATCGAGATCGGCGACTTCACCTACTATGACGATCCCGACGGGCCGGACAAATTCGCCGAAAAATGCGTCCTGCACCATTATCCCTTCATAGGCGACAAGCTCATCATCGGCAGGTTCTGCGCCATCGCCGAGGGCGCGCGCTTCATCATGAACGGTGCCAACCACGCAATGTCCGGCTTTTCGACCTATCCGTTCAATATTTTCGGTCATGGCTGGGAAAAGGGTTTTGACCCGGCGACATGGTCGAAGGAGGTTCGAGGCGACACAATCGTCGGCAACGACGTCTGGATCGGCATGGAGGCGGTGATCATGCCCGGCGTGACGATCGGCCATGGCGCCATCGTCGGTGCGAAATCACTGGTGACGCACGACGTGCCGCCCTATGCGATCGTCGCCGGCAACGCGGCCAAGGTGGTAAGGATGCGTTTCGACTACCGGACGGTCAGGCGGCTGCTGGCGGTGGCGTGGTGGAACTGGCCCGTGGACAAGGTCAGCCGCAACCTCGATGCTATCCGGGGTGCCAATATTTCTCTTCTGGAGGCAGCAGCTTGAACGCTCTGAACAGCAGCATAATCGGCACCGAACTGTTTACGCGCGGGTGGATCTTCATCCGCGGCGTGCCGGCCATGAAGTTCCTGCCGCCGGAAGGACCGCCGGAAATCGCCTTTGCCGGCCGCTCGAATGTCGGCAAGTCGTCGCTGATCAACGCGCTGGTCAACCAGAAGGGGCTGGCGCGCACCTCCAACACGCCGGGGCGCACGCAAGAGCTCAACTATTTCGTGCCGGACGGATTTTCGGGTGAGGGCGCCGACCTGCCGCCCTTGGCGCTGGTCGACATGCCTGGCTACGGCTACGCCACCGCGCCGAAGGAGAAGGTCGACGAGTGGACCAAGCTGGTCTTCGACTATCTCAAGGGCCGCGTCACACTGAAGCGGGTTTATGTGCTGATTGACGCCCGCCATGGCATCAAGGCCAAGGACGAAGAAGTGCTGTCGCTGCTCGACAAGGCGGCGGTGTCCTACCAGATCGTGCTGACCAAGACCGACAAGATCAAGGCTGCCGGCGTGCCGCGGCTGATCGAGGAGACCCTGGCAAAGATCAAGAAGCGGCCGGCGGCTTTCCCATTCGTTCTGGCGACGTCTTCGGAAAAGGCCGAGGGCCTCCAGGAATTGCAGGCTGCGATCGTGCTCGCCGCCAATGGCGGCTAAGCATCTGCACCTTAGGGCGTGGCCTAGGGCTTGGCTTCGATAGCAATCGTCTGATGGCCTTCTTCCTCCGCAAGCCTTTCGGTGCCGTAGGCTTTCATGAACATCGAGACGCCTGACCTGACGATGTGGTCGATCTCGTCCTGGGTCGGGGCTTTGGTGCGGTAGGCGAAGATGCACTGGCGGAACAGGCCTGCCAGGCACAGCTCGGTGAGCTGATAGGCGGCGAGATCGACATCGTCGATCCGCAGCAGGTCGCGCTTGATGGCGGCATCGAGAAACGCCGCGACCTTGTCGTGACCACGCTTGGGACCGCGTTCGTAAAACCTTGCGCCCATGTCGGGTATCCGGTCGGACGCGCCGATCACCGTGCGCTGCGCCTGGATCACCCTGGCCGACGTGATCTTGAGGGCCAGCACCTTGCCGAACTTCACCAGCGTCTCGCGCAGGTCGTCGGCGTTGTCCAGCACGTCATACATGTTCTTGAAGATCGTGCCGCGCTCTTCCTCGATCAGCGCTTCGAACAGCTCTTCCTTGTTGGCGAAATAGACATAGATCGTGCCCTTGGAGACACCGGCCTCACGGGTGATGTCATTCATCGAGGCGGCTTCGAACCCCTTGTCGATAAAGACACGACGGGCGCCATCGATGATCTGGCTGCGCTTGACCGGATCCTGCCCGGCCGCCGGGCGGCCACGGCGCAAGCTGTCCAGCAAGTCGCCACACGGGTCGGTTTCGACGCTGGGCGGTGTCTCGGTCATGAAAGTCACACCTCGAAAATAATTCGAACCAACCGGTTCGATTGCCCTTGATATGGTCCTCTTCACGCGCTATGTCAACGCCCGGATCGAACCGAACGGTTCAGTATCATATTATAATTTTAGAGAGATGTCATGTCCTCGAACGCGCCGACCACAGCCGAAGTCCGTCCTTTTCCCAACGCCAAGGTTGCGCCAGCGACGGAAGCACCGGGAGTGCCTGTCCAGCCCGCCGTATCATCGCCGCCGACAGAGGCTCCGGTCAAGAAGAAGCGCTCGGTGCGCTCCTTTCTGCTGCCGATCATCGGCGTTGCCTTGCTGAGTGCCGGCGCCTGGTACGGTTACGATTACTGGACCACGGGCCGCTTCATGATCTCGACGGACGACGCCTATGTCCAGGCCGACATGGCGTTCATCTCGCCCAAGATTTCCGGCTATGTCGATCAGGTCAAGGTGAGCGAGAACCAGTCGGTCAAGGCTGGTGACCCGCTGCTCGTCGTCGATGACGGCGACTACAGAATAGCCGTCGCCCAGGCCGAGGCGCAGATCGCCACCTTGAGCAAGACGCTCGACCGTATCGACGCCCAGACCGAAGCGGCACGCGCCGCGCTGCAGCAGGCACAGGCGCAGAAGGTCGCCGACCAGGCCGCGGCCGACAATGCGGGCAAGGTCGCGGCGCGCGCCTCGCAGCTGCTCAAGACGCATGTTGGCACGCAGGCCCAGCTGGACGACGCCCAGACGGCGGTGCAGCAGGCCAACGCCGCGCTTGTCGGTGCCGATGCGCAGATCGCCGCGGCGCAGGCCAATATCGGCGTGCTGCAGGCGCAGCGCGCCGAATCGGCAAGCACGCTGGCGTCCTTGCAGCTTAGCCGGGACAAGGCCCTGCGGGATCTTTCCTTCACCGTGCTCAAGGCGCCTTATGACGGCGTCGTCGGCAACCGTTCCGTCGAGCAGGGCGATCTCGTCAGCCCCGGCCAGAAGCTCGCCGTCATCGTGCCGATGGACAAGCTCTACATCGTCGCCAACTTCAAGGAGACGCAGCTGGCCCGGCTGGTTCCCGGCGAGAAGGTCAAGATCTCGGTCGATGCGACCGACGGCCGGGACTTCGAGGGAACCGTCTCGTCGCTGGCGCCGGCTTCCGGTGCCGTGTTCTCGCTGCTGCCGCCCGAAAACGCCACCGGCAACTTCACCAAGGTGGTGCAGCGCGTTCCGGTCCGCATCGACGTTCCCGCCGATGTGCTGAAGAGCGGCAAGCTGCGCGCCGGCCTGAGCGTCGTCGTCGCCGTCGACAGCCGCACCGCCCCATCCGGGTCGGCATCAGCGGCCGCGTCGAACTGAGCGGCCGCCGGGGAGCAATGCTATGGCAACCGCAACCCTGACAGCAGGAGCGCCGCCGGCCAGGCCGGCTGTGCCTGACACCATTTCGACGCGGCGCGTCATCGCCTTCCTGGCGATGGTGTTCGGCATGTTCATGGCCATCCTGGACATCCAGATCGTCTCCGCCTCGCTGGCCGAGATCCAAGCCGGCCTGAGCGCAAGCTCGGACGAGATCCCGTGGGTGCAGACCGCCTATCTGATCGCCGAGGTGGTGATGATCCCACTGTCGGGTTTCCTCAGCCGGATGCTGTCGACACGCGTGCTGTTCACGATCTCGGCGGCAGGCTTCACCGCGGCCAGTGCGTTGGCGGCGACCGCCACCAACATCGACCAGATGATCGTCTACCGCGCCGTCCAGGGCTTCATCGGCGGCGGCATGATCCCGAGCGTCTTTGCTGCCGCCTTCACCATCTTCCCACCGTCGCGCCGCGCCGTGGTGTCGCCGATGATCGGCCTGGTGGCGACTCTGGCGCCGACCATCGGCCCGACCGTCGGCGGCTATATCAGCCATGCCATGTCCTGGCATTGGCTGTTCCTGGTCAATGTCGTGCCCGGCATCCTGGTGACGACGGCGGCCTGGACGCTGATCGACTTCGACAAGCCCAACCTCAAGCTGTTCAGCAAGTTCGACTGGTGGGGCCTCGCCGGCATGGCAGCCTTCCTTGGCTGCATGGAATATGTGCTCGAGGAAGGTCCCAACAATGACTGGCTGCAGGACCAGGGCGTGTTCATCTGCGCCATTGTCATGACCATCGGCGGGGTGCTGTTCTTCTGGCGCGTGTTCACCGCCGAGGAGCCGATCGTCGACCTGAAGGCGTTCACCAACATCAACTTCGCCTTCGGTTCGCTGTTTTCCTTCGTCATAGGCATCGGCCTCTACGGCCTGACCTATCTCTACCCGGTGTTCCTCGGGCGCATCCGCGGCTACGATTCGATGATGATCGGCGAGGCGCTGTTCGTCAGCGGCCTGGCGATGTTCTTCACCGCTCCGATCTCGGGCGTCCTGTCGAACAAGATGGACCCGCGCCTGATGATGATGGTCGGCTTCTTCGGCTTCGCCACCGGAACGTGGTGGATGACGCATCTGACCGCCGACTGGGATTTTTATGAGCTGCTCATCCCGCAGATCCTGCGTGGCTGTTCGATGATGCTGTGCATGGTGCCGATCAACAACATCGCGCTCGGCACCTTGCCACCCGAGCGGCTCAAGAATGCGTCGGGCCTGTTCAACCTCACCCGCAACCTTGGCGGTGCCGTCGGCCTTGCCCTGATCAACACGGTGCTGATCGACCGCAATGCCTTCCACTACGCAAGGCTCTCCGAGCATGTGCAATGGGGCAGTGAAGCCGCGCAGACCAAGCTGCGGAACATGACGCTCAATTTCGAGCAGACCCCCGGCCTGGACGCGACAAGTGCGGCGATCTCCAAGCTGTCGGGCATGGTCCAGCAGCAGGCGGCGTTGCTGTCCTTCATGGACGTGTTCTTCATGCTGACGGTACTGTTTGCGACGCTTGGCCTGTTCACCATGCTGATCCGCAAGCCGGCCGCGGCCGGTGGTGGCGGTGGCGGGCACTGACACCAGAGCAATTCCAGGAAAAGTGTGAAGCGGTTTTCCGTCAGGAATTGCGACAAAACAAAGATACGTGGGCAGCGGTTTCGGGAAGCTCCTCCAGTCCACGCCCGAAAAGCTCTGACCGCGCAAAAAACTCCGGGCCGCAAGCCCGGAGTTTCTTGTATCCGGTTTGGAGTTTGTCAGGCCGTGGCGGGCTTGAAGGTCAGCGCGACGCCGTTGATGCAGTGGCGCAGGCCGGTCGGCGCCGGGCCGTCGTCGAAGACATGGCCAAGATGGCCGCCGCAACGGCGGCAATGCACCTCGGTGCGGGTCATGCCGAGCGACCGGTCCACGGTCTTGCCGATGCCATTGGCGATCTCCTGCCAAAAGCTCGGCCAGCCGGTGCCGGACTCGAACTTCGTCTCCGACGGGTAGACCGGCAGGTCGCAGCCGGCACAGGCAAAGATGCCCTTGCGGTGTTCGTTGAGCAGCGGGCTGGTGCCGGGATACTCCGTGCCTTCCTTGCGCAGCACGTCGAAGGCAGCCGGCGACAGGATGGCTTTCCACTCGGCGTCGGTCTTGGTGACCTCGAATTTCTCGGCGGCCTGCGCGGCCTGCGGGTTGCTCATGCGCAGCACTGTTGCCGCGGCGCCGACAACGCCGATGGCGGCGACGCCGCTCAAAAGAAAGTCGCGACGATTCATGACCAATTCCTCCTGTTGTCTCTTAGCCCAACTATACCGCCGCACGGAAATCAAAAGCCGGTGACGGTGGTCCTCGAACGAACACTCCGCGCCGTCCCACATCTGAACGTGGACGACGCGGAGTGCGCGGGTCAATTGCGGATCACGGGAGCGAGACCATGCAATCGACGGAGGGTCCTTGCTGCAAGTTCGCCGGCAGCAAGCCCCCTGTTACATCTTGGGCAAAAGAAGTTACATCTTGGGCAAAAGAACCTTGTCGATGACGTGGATGACGCCGTTGGACTGCTCGACATCGGCAATCGTCACATTGGCGACATTGCCGTTCTCGTCGGTGACGGTGACCTTGCCGCCGTCGGCCTTGAGCGACAGCTCGCAGCCGCCAACGGTCTTGACCTTGTGGGTGCCGCCATCAGCCTTGGCCATCGCGGCCACGTCCGCCCCCATCGCCTTGGCGCCGATGACATGGCAGGTCAGGATCTTGGTGAGCTTGTCCTTGTTCTCGGGCTTGAGCAGCGTCTCGACCGTGCCGGCCGGAAGTGCCGCGAAGGCGTCATTGGTCGGTGCGAACACGGTGAACGGGCCGGCGCCCTGCAGCGTTTCGACCAGGCCGGCAGCCTTCACGGCGGCGACCAGCGTCGTGTGGTCCTTCGAGTTCACGGCGTTTTCGACGATGTTCTTGTTGGCGTACATGGCGGCGCCGCCAACCATCGGGTTTTCGGCATAGGCGGCGGTGGTAAGGGCGGAAACGGCGATCGTGCCGGCGAGCAAAAGGGTGACATATCTACGCATGATGCAAACTCCTCGGGTTTTTCTCTTCCCATCTTCGGGGACGCGAGGAGATACGGAACAAAAATCCGGAAGTTTCAGAAATATTTTGATTTTTTATTTTATCAGGCGTGCCGCAGAGATTTTCCAGCGCAACCGCTTGCCGGCTAACATGCTGTCTATTGGCATGCTCAGCGAAGGATAGACTTGGGATAGGCTATTTTGAAGTTGCAGGCGCGCGAAGCCGCTCAGATGCTTTTCAGATCGCCCGCTGCGACCACCGGTCCGGTCGGCTGGCCGGTCGGCGAACCGCCCGAGGGCTCGAGGCTGACAGCAAGCACCGCGCCTTGGGCAAGCTTCTGCTGGGCCGCGGGCGAGACTACGATATGCACCGTAGCACCTGCCGGAATGACGCCCATCGAGACCGGCGGGTTCTTGCCCTCGATCATCCACAGTTCGAAGTCCTTGCCGGCGGCACGCTCGCCGGAGACATGCGACAGGCCGACCTCGTGATGCGAGGCATCATAGACGGCGAGATATTTGACATCGCTGCCCTCGGCGGCCAGCGAAGCGACGAGGCGCGGCTGCGGCTGCTCGACCGGTGGGTTGAGAATGGGCACGGCGATGTAGATCGCCAGTGCTGCAACCGCCGCCGCGGCAAGGCCACGCCAGAAGGCCAGGCTGGACCATAGGCCGCGCGATTCAGCGGGAGTCGCCACGGAAGCGGCGGACGCGAACAGGCGGCGATCGATCGCAGGCTTGACCGAAGCCGGCGGCTCGATTTCCGGATAGGCGGCGGCCAGCGCCGAAAAATTGACCTCCCAGCCGTCCACCAAGCGGGCGAAATCCGTCTCGCCGTCGATGCGGCGGGAGGCGATCTGGCGTTCGTCGGCATCCAGCACGCCGAGAACGTATTCGGCGGCGAGCAGGTCGTCGCCTCCACGTTCCGGGCCTGTGTCTTCTGCCAGCGTCATCTTTCCAGACATTCTCTGAGTTTCAACAGGCTGCGGCGCAGCCAGGTACGCATCGTGTTCAACGGCACGCCGTGGCGCTCCGCCAGTTCGGCATAGCTTTCACCCTTGAGATAGGCGCCCCGAACGGCCGCCGCCCGGTCCTTTTCCAACTCATCGAGACAATGATGGATGCGTTCGGACTCGTCGCCCGCCACCACCATCGCTTCAGGTCCCGGCGCTGGATCGGCCACGTCGAGCGCGGCATCGATATCGGCGGCAGGCTTGCGTCGCGCTCGTATGCGATCGATCGCATGATTGCGCGCTATCGCCACCAGCCAGGAGATCGGGCTCAGATCGGAGACGGCAAAACGATCCGCCTTCATCCATATCTTGACGAAGACTTCCTGTAGCGCTTCTTCAGCATCTCCCCGGTCGTTCAATACACGAAGACAGACGCCAAAAAGTTTCGCGCTGGTCTGCCGGTAGAGCAGATCGAACGCAGCCCGATCCTTCATCGAAGTCCGGACGATCAGCTTGGTGATGTCCTGCGGCGTCATCTCAGGCAAATTAGGCGATTGCAATGTATTTGCAACGACGGAAATAGTCTTGTGCACGCCCAGGTTTTGCGTGCCGCCAGCCCCGGATCGGTCCGTCGATTGCCAATGAAATCGCCACTGGCTAGCTTGCTTACCTACAGTGACGGGGGAACGCATGTCGGTTGAACGGATCCTTTGGGAAGAAGACGCAACCGGCCTCGCCGACCTGCTCCGCAAGGGCGACATTTCAGCCGTCGAACTGACCGAAGCCGCGATCGCGCGTGCCGATGCCACCCGTCCCGACATCAACGCCACGGCCGAGCCGCTCTATGATGCCGCCCGAGCTCGGGCGAAGACCGTCGACCGCTCGCTGCCGCTGGCCGGCGTTCCCTTCGCC
Organism: Mesorhizobium sp. Root102; assembly: GCF_001425625.1. Lineage (GTDB taxonomy): Bacteria > Pseudomonadota > Alphaproteobacteria > Rhizobiales > Rhizobiaceae > Mesorhizobium. The sequence continues at coordinate 123,514 of NZ_LMCP01000044.1, forward strand.
ATCAAGGATCTCGGCATCGCCATCAAGGGCGTGCCGACGCATGGCGGCAGCCGCATTCCGGCATGGCTGGCCGATGTCAATTCTGTACTCACCGACCGCTTTCTCACCGCCGGGCTCATTCCGATCGTCACCTCGACGTCGCCGGAACACGGGCTGCGGCTGATGACCGAATCCAGGGCCTTCGGCATCACCCGCAATCCCTGGAACACCGGCCACACCAGCGGCGGCTCGTCGGGTGGTGCGGCGGCACTGGTCGCCGCCGGCGTCGTGCCGGTGGCGCATGCCTCGGATGGCGGCGGCTCGATCCGCGTGCCCGCCGCCTGCACAGGCCTTGTCGGCCTGAAGACGTCGCGCGGCCGCACACCGCTGACGCCCCTGGTGAGCGAAAGCTGGTACGGCATGGTGGTCGACCATGCGCTCACCCGTTCGGTGCGCGATTGTGCGCTGCTGCTCGACCTCACCCACGGTCCCGACCTTTTGTCGCCCTATGGCGCGCCACCGCCGAAAGGCACGTTCGCGGCTGCCGCCGCGCGTGATCCCGGCAAGCTCAGGCTGGCCGTGTATCACAAATCGCCGCTCGGCCTGCCGATCTCGGATGAGACGCTCAAAGCGCTCGACACGGCGGTGGCGCTTGCCCGCGAAGGCGGTCATACCGTCGAGGAGATCGATCTGCCCTTTATCGGGCGCGATTTCTTCGCCGACTTCTGCAGGACGGTCGCCTCTGCCGTCGCCGGCACGATGCGTGCGGAAGCGCTGCGTGTCGGCCGTTCCGTTACGGGCGACATCGAGCGGGCGACGCGCGTGCTCGCCCGCTTCGGCGAAATTGTGTCGGCCGGCGAGACCTATGCCGACCTGCAGCGGCTGCATGCCGCCTCGCGGCAGCTGATCGCGGAGACCGCGCAGTATGACGCCGTGCTGATGCCAATCATTGCCCACCCGCCGCTCGCCTGCGGCGGCATGGATCCGAAAGGCGCCGACGAGCTCATCGAGAACCTGCTCGACAAGCTTCATCTGACGCCCTTGCTGAAGCTGAAGCCATTCTTCGGCCAGTTGATGGACAAGAGCCTCTGGTTTACCCATTGGCCGGCGATCCAGAATGTCAGCGGCCAGCCGTCGATCGCGCTGCCGGTTCATGTCACCGACGCCGGCCTGCCGATCGGCATCCAGGCAGCGGGCCGTCCGGGCGACGAGGAGACGCTGCTGTCGCTTGCCGCGCAGTTGGAGAAGATCTCGGGTTGGCTGGTCCGCAGGGCGCCACTGATGGTGCCGTCATGATGACGAGGTCGTGTGGCGCTCGAATATGACAGCAAAGCCATTTGCGGGCGGCGCCAATTCCCGCTAAGACGCCGCCGTCCTTACCGATCTTCAGGGAAACAAGCCGATGACGGAAATAACCGCCACCGCCGAAATGCAGGCCGCCCTGCTGTCGCGGGCGCTGCCCTACATGCAGCGCTACGAACACAAGACGGTCGTGGTGAAATATGGCGGCCACGCCATGGGCGATATCGAGCTCGGCAAGGCGTTCGCGCGCGATATCGCGCTCCTGAAGCAATCCGGCGTCAACCCGATCGTCGTCCATGGCGGCGGTCCGCAGATCGGCGCCATGCTGGCCAAGATGGGCATCGAATCCAAGTTCGAGGGCGGCCTGCGCGTCACCGACCAGAAAACGGTCGAGATCGTCGAAATGGTGCTGGCCGGTTCGATCAACAAGGAGATCGTGGCGCTGATCAACGCCGAGGGCGAATGGGCGATCGGCCTGTGCGGCAAGGACGGCAACATGGTGTTCGCCGAAAAGGCCCGCAAGACCATGATCGATCCGGACTCCAACATCGAACGCGTGCTCGATCTCGGCTTCGTCGGCGAGCCGGTCGAGGTCGACCGCACCTTGCTCGACCTTCTGGCACGCTCCGAAATGATCCCGGTGCTGGCGCCGGTGGCGCCCGGCCGCGACGGCCACACCTACAACATCAACGCCGACACCTTCGCCGGCGCCATTGCCGGCGCTTGCCAGGCGACACGCCTGCTGTTCCTCACCGATGTGCCGGGCGTCCTTGACAAGAACAAGAAGCTGATCGACGAACTGACGGTGGCCGAGGCCAAGGCGCTGATCAAGGACGGGACAGTCTCGGGCGGCATGATCCCCAAGGTCGAGACCTGCATCGAAGCGATCGAGCGCGGCGTCGAAGGCGTCGTCATCCTCAACGGCAAGACGCCGCATGCGGTGCTGCTGGAACTGTTCACCGAACACGGCGCCGGCACGCTGATCGTGCCCTGAGCGGCTTGTCAGCCGGCTAACTTTTTCGCTCCGGGATCTGCAGGATTGCCGATGGTGGGGATGGCCGGCTTTCTGGCCGGGCGTGAAACCGTCATCGATTCCTCCTCGGCGTCCTGCGGCGTCCCCCAGAATTCGGCAAGCGTCGGGCCGTCTTTCACCCTGATGTCGCGGGCCAGAAATCCCCATACCTCGCGGAACCAGACGCGGCGGCCCATCTGCGTGTACCAGCGCATCGAATGGCGTTGCTCGGGATCCTTGTGGAACAGGATACGGGCCAGCGCCTTCGGCCGCGATTGCACCGCCAGTTCGATCAGCTTGACGCCGGAGAACAGCATCCACGGCTTCAGCCGCGTCATCTGCAGCACCTGGTGCTTGTAGTCCCAAAGGCGGGCATCCCGCTGGATCACCTTGCGATCCCGCGCGATGCGGAAGAACGGCGTCCAGCGATGCGGTGTCACGTAGAGCGCCTGGATCTGGTCCGGATCGTAAGCGATCAGCTGTCGAAAGCCGCGCCAGAGGTCGCGAAAGCCTTCGTCCTCGAAGCCGGCCACCCAGGTCGCCATCGATAGGATGCCGTGCAGGCGCAGCAGCCTTATCGCCTCGCGGTCGGATGAGGTGCTGCCGCCCTTGCGGATCAAATGAAGCGTCTGCTCGTCGGTGTTTTCCATGCCGAGCAGCCAGCGGATGACACCGGCCTTGCGGTAGAGATGCAGGATGTCGGCATCGCGCACGATGTCGTCGGCGCGGGTCGAGCCGACGATCAGCACCGCCACATTCTCGGCGATCAGGGTGTCGAGAAAGGCGCGCCAGGCTTTCTTCGAAACCGTCGGATTCTCGTCGGCTAGATTGATCAGCTCGACGCCGTGTTCGCGGTACAGCCAGGCGATTTCTTGCGCGAATTTCACGGGATCGCGATGCCGCCAGCGGGTCCAGAAGCCGCGCTGGCCGCAATAGTTGCACAGATGCGGGCAGCCGCGCGAAAACTGCATGACCACGGCCCGCTTGCCGCCCCAGTAGCTGTACCTATCATGGTCGATCAGCTCCCAGCCGACGCGGTAGACGTCGAGATCGGCTATGGTCATCGCCGGCTGCGTGGCGAAGGGCCGGCGCAGATCGTCGCGATAGGCAATGCCGGCCACGCTCGTCGGCGGCTGGTGCATCTCCAGCGCCTCTACCAGCGCCACGACGGTCGCTTCGCCCTCGCCACGCACGATGAAGTCGAAGGCATCGGTAGCGGCCAGGATGTCGCGCCAGTGATAGGTCGGAAAGACGCCGCCATAGATGATGATGGTTGCCGGCTCGCGCTCCTTGATCATCTTGGCGATCAGCAAGGCGGTCGGATGCGCCGAGGTCGAGCCGGAATGGCCGATCAGGATGAAGTCGGGGCGATCGGCGAGCGCGTTGCACACCACCTTGTCGAGTGACATCGGCCCGAATTCGGCGTCGACAAGCCGCACCTCATGGCCGGCATCGATCAGCGGGCCGCCCAGCGCCAGCAGGCCAAGCGGCGGCAGGTGATCGTCGGGCACGCGGCTACCGATGGCCGTATGCGGCGGATTGATCAGGACGATTTTCATGGCGGACCTCTGGGCAGTTGGTCCGCGCAAGCTGGCCGGCGATGTGGACACGCGCTTGGCCCGTTTCAGCAGTTTGCGTGCAGCTTTTCGCCAAGGAGTGCGAAGGCAGGCATCGTCACCGCCTGAGGTGAGCGAGCGGCACGTGGCCCGGTCCCTTGATGTTCTGCAGCACGAGCTGGGTGTGGACGTCGCGCACGCCGTCGAGCCGCATCAGCCGGTGCATGACGAAGTTGTTGAGTTCGTCGACCGACGGCACCATGACATGCAGCAGGAAATCATGGTCGCCGGTCATCGTCCAGCACGAGGACACCTCGTCCATGCGCTGCACTGCGGCGATGAAGCTTTCGGGCGAACCGTCGCTGTGGCTGACAAGGCGGACCTGGATGAACACCTCGACCATCAGCCCGACCGCGCGGCGGCTGATCACAGCGGCAAAACCCTTGATGATGCCGGCCTCCTGCAGCGCTTCGAAGCGCCGCGCGCACGGCGTCGTCGACAGGCCGATCTCTTGCGCCAGTTCGGATACCGGCTTGCGCCCGTCGCGCTGCAGGACATCGAGCATCTTGATCTCGAAATCATCGAATTGAGGCATTTTCACTCCTTGGAGATACTTTCTGAGTGAATATTATCCCGATTCCTGCATCCGAGCCATCATCAAAGCCAATTTGCCTCGGCAAATCCGGTTAGCCTTCCGGCACCATTCGCCATTCATGATTTGCGAGGAGAAAAACCATGACGACGATGAGCGTTGCCGAATATGCCCGCGACTGCGCGGCGCAAGGGTTCCGCGGCGACTACTCGGTCTGCCGTTCCGATTTCACCGTGGCGCAGGGTGACGATTACAGCGCCGAGGAGCAGGCAGTGTGGCGCACGCTGTGCGACCGCCAGACCAAGCTGACGCGCAAGCTCGCCCACCACTCCTATCTCGACGGTGTCGAAAAACTTGGCCTGCTCGACCGCATCCCCGATTTCGAGGAGGTCAGCGCCAAGCTGCGCAAACTGACCGGCTGGGAGATCGTCGCCGTGCCGGGTCTCATTCCCGCTGCCCCGTTCTTCGACCATCTCGCCAACCGCCGCTTCCCGGTCACCAACTGGCTGCGGACCCGGCAGGAGCTCGACTACATCGTCGAGCCCGACATGTTCCACGATTTCTTTGGTCATGTGCCGGTGCTGTCGCAGCCGGTGTTCGCCGATTTCATGCAGATGTATGGCCGCAAAGCCGGCGACATCATTGCGCTGGGCGGCGACGAGATGATCACCCGGCTCTACTGGTACACGGCCGAATATGGCCTGATGCAGGAGGCCGGCCAGCCGCTGAAGGCCTTTGGCGCCGGCCTGATGTCGTCGTTTACCGAACTGCAGTTCGCGATCGACAGCAAGGACGCCCACCACGTGCCTTTCGACCTGGAAACGGTGATGCGGACCGGCTACGAGATCGACAAGTTCCAGCGCGCCTATTTCGTGCTGCCGTCGTTCGAGGTCTTGCGCGATGCCTTCCAGACCGCCGACTTCGAAGCGATCGTCGCCCGCCGCAAGGGCCAGCCGGCGCTCGACCCGGCGACGGTCTAGCCTTCCGCAAAGCGTGTCGCGAACTCCCGCCTCGATGGGGCGGGAGCCATCGGCACTCCTATCGCCCGTTTGGAGTGTCGGACCCCTCGGCCTTCAGCCGCGCCAGCTGGTCGCGCTGCAGGCCGAGTGCGGCGTTGACGAAGCGCGATATGGTGGCGAGCTCCGCATCGCCGAAGCTGGCGATCACTGTTTCACCTTCTCGCGCGATGGCGCCGTAGTAGCGCGCCGACAGCTCCCGCGTGGCCTCGGTCGCCTCTATGACCACCTTGCGCCTGTCCTCGAGACTGCGCGTGCGCGTCAGCAGGCCGCGCGCCTCCAGCCGGTCGATCAGCGCGGTCACCGCGGCCGTTGTCAGCCCGGTCGCGGCGGCGACCGGCCGATTGCGGGCCGCCATGGAGAGCCGGCCGCCGACAAGAAGTGAAAAATGAGTTTGATTCAACAGCGCGCGCCCCTCTCGCACGAAGAGGAGTTCAAATACGCCAAGCTGGCAATGGAATGGTATGGCTGGGGCTCCCCCATCGGCCTCGGCATTCAACTCGTGTGGCTGGCCGCAGCCGCCGTCTTCGTACGCATCGCGGTCTACGGCTTTTAGGCCATGCCGCGTATCTGCCGGCGCCGTCACAGGCGCCGGCATTGTCGGCATGCCCTCGAAATTCAGGACGTTGCCGTGTGACCGTCAGACGGTGATCACCTTGCTCAAATGATCGCCCAGCCGGCAGGACAGTGCGGTGATCGTCGTCGTCGGGTTGCATTGGCCCGATGTGCAGAACACCGAGGAGCCGCCGACATAGAGATTGTCCATGCCGTGCACCTTGCAGTTGGCGTCGACCACGCTCTTGCCGATGTCGGTACCCATGCGCGTGCCGCCCATATGGTGGTGGCCCGCCGTCTCGTCGTTGGTCGGATAGTCCTGACCATTGCTGATCCAGTCGGCAATGCGCACCCGGCCGAGATTCTTCTCGATCAGCGTCGTGCCGAACAGTCTGAGTCCTTCGAGCAGGGTGCGGCGTTCCAGCTCCGACTTCTTCCAGTGCAGCTCGATGCGCGGCACGCCGGTATGGTCGACATCGGTCTTCGACAGCTCGATCTGGTTGGAGGCCAGCGGCGCCTGTTCCCAGGCGACGTAGAGCTGGGCGGCGCAGCGCAGTCTCTGACTGAGCTTGGAAGACATCCATTCGGCTATGTCGGGCGCCGTGCAGGCGAGATCGGCGATGAGGCTCTTGACACCGGGATACGGCGTCTCGATCAGCCGGATGCCGAAATTCATGATCTGCAGTCGCTCCATCGCGGCAAGCGTCGGCGAGAAGAAGGCCTCGTTGACGGCGTCGACCTCGAACGCGTTGTAGTCGGCTAGGATGGCATTGCCGCCCTCGAAGGTCGGATGCTCCATCCAGTAGCGGCCAAGCGCTGTCGCATTCGGCACGACGCCGCCGTTCGAGCGCTGGTTCGACCACAGAAGCAGCCGCGAATTCTCCAGCCCGCCGGTGCAGACGATGAAATAGTCCGCGCTGATGGAGCCGGCATCCTGCCCGTTCGACCACAGTCTGGCGCCCGTCACGCGTTTGCCGTCGCCGGCGAGTTCAGTGACGCATGTGTTGAGCACGACCGCGATGTTCCTGGCTTTGTCGAGTTCGTCGCCGAATTTCTCGGCGAAGCGCACAGCCGGGCTCTTGATCAGCTGCACCCAGCGAATGTGGTCCGAGATCGGCATGTCCGGCCGGAAGGCCGGAAGGTCGAGAATATCGCGCACTTCCGGCAGATAGGGCTCGATGTCGGTGCGGCGGATCGGCCAGCCCGTATCGGGCACCCAGGCCTTCGGCTCGAAATCCTCTTTGTCGAGCACGCGGCACCAGCCGGCCCAGTGGTTGGAACTGCCGCCCATGAACCGCAGCCGGGTGATGTCGAGGTCGAAATAGAAATCGCCGACCGTGGTGCCACGGTAGAAATCCTGCGACTCGTCGCTGAACTCACGCGAGCCGGCCTCCAGCACCACGACCGGAATGCCGGCGGCGCCAAGCTTGCGGGCAATGGTGGTGCCGGCCGGGCCGGAGCCGAGGATGCAGACCTTTGGGGTGAAGCTCGCTGCGCGATACGCCTCGTAGCTGTCGAAGATCATGCCAGGTCACTCCGCTTCAGAATCCAGCCATTGACCTCGACGATCTCGTTCGGGTCGGCCCGGGATTGATCGGGATGGGAGGCATAGGAAGCATCGGCATCAGGCAGCTTGCGAAACAGCGACAAAGCAGGCAGTGCGATCAGCGCCTGCACGATCGCGCGGCGTGACATTTTTTTTATGAAGAAACTCATGAGGTCTCTCAGTTGAGGGCTTCGACAATGCGTGGCATTCCTGGAACGGCAGTTCCCGGAACGACACATGCATCGCCGCAGAAGCCAGTATCGTGCCAAGTCTGGCCGCAAAGCGGTGAATACCCGGCTAAACGGTGCAACCGAGTGCAAACAGCGTTAGAATTTCCTTAACGAGCTGGTTGTGGCGATCGGATCACGCCGCCGCGGAGATGTCCGTATCGAGGATCGTCAGGTTTCTGCCCTGATGCTTGGCCTGGTAGAGGCGCCGGTCGGCGGCGCGCATCAGGTCCGATACGCTGACATCGTCGCCACAGACCGTGCCGCCGATGCTGACCGTGAGCGGAATGGTCCGCTCGTCGACGGGCCGGAAGCGGATCAGCTCGACTTCGCGGCGAATGCGCTCGGCGACCCGCTTGGCCTCCTGCTCGGTGGCGCCGATCAGGAAGGCGCCGAACTCCTCGCCGCCGATGCGGCCCAGCACATCGCCGCCGCGCACGCCGCGCTGGATCGCGCTGGCGATCAAAAGCAGCGCGTCATCACCGGTCAGGTGGCCAAAATTATCGTTGATCTTCTTGAAATGGTCGGCGTCGATGATCAGCAGCGCGCCGCGATCGGACTTGCGGCGCGAACTGTCGAGCGCGGCAAAGAAGCTTTCCCGGTTGAGCATGCCGGTCATGTCGTCGCGGCTCGCCTTTTCCGCCAGGCGGCGATGCGCGGCGGCGAGCTGGGCATGGGCCCGGGCAAGCTCGCGATGCGCATTTTTCAGCCTGTCGCTTTGCCAGAACGTGCTTGCGCTGGCGACCCATGCCAGCACCAGCGGACAGAGCGTGGAGGTCAGCCAGATCGTACGGTTGACCGGAAATCCCATCGCCGGAACGATGATCAGCGTCAGCAGGAGAGAAGCTGCGACGGAGGCGAAAGCAATGGCGGCGGATTTCAAGATTATGCTGTTCATCGCTTGCTCCCACAGGATTTGTCTCTGTGCCAGCAAGCCCTGAAGGCCACCTTTCCCGGATGCATAAAATTTGAATCGTGAGGCGATTTGTGCAACCTCAACGAGCAGAAGTTGTGGATAAAGTCTCTTTCAGGACGCTTGTTTCATGCCATAAGGAGCGCATGACCACGCTCCCCGATCCCGCGCGCTTCGCCCATGTCACAGACTGGGTGTTCGATCTCGACAACACGCTCTATCCGCACCATACGAATCTGTTCTCGCAGATCGACGTCAAGATGACCGCCTATGTCGGCGAACTGCTGGCGCTGCCGCGCGACGAAGCGCGCAAGCTGCAGAAGGAACTCTACCGCGAATATGGCACGACGCTCAACGGGCTGATGACGCGCCACGGCATCGACCCCGACGATTTCCTCGAGAAGGTGCATGACATCGATTATTCATGGCTGGTGCCCGATCCCGTTCTCGGCTCCGCCATCCGCCAGCTTCCGGGCCGCAAGTTCATCTTCACCAACGGCGACCGCAGGCACGCCGAACGCACTGCGCGGCAGCTCGGCATTCTCGACCATTTCGACGACATCTTCGATATCGTCGCGGCCGGGCTCAATCCCAAACCGGCGCGCCAGACCTACGAGAAGTTCGCCGAGCTCCACGCCGTCACCGGCCACAATGCGGTGATGTTCGAAGACCTTGCCCGCAATCTTTCGGTGCCGAAGTCGCTCGGCATGACCACGGTGCTTGTCGTGCCACGCAATTTCGAGCCGACCTTTTCCGAGATATGGGAGCGCGACCCGGCCAACGAGGATGACGTCGATTTCGTCACCGACGATCTGGCCGGCTTTCTGACGGCGATAGTCGCAAGGCAGTAGGGAATGGGCAGTAGGCAGTAGGAGAATAAGGCGCCTGCGGTCTCCGCCTTGCAGATCGTTCCTTACTGCCTATTCCCTACTCCCCTAACTTGTAAAACCGGCTGATGATCCCCCAGGCCTCGTCGGCGGTGTCGACGAAGTCGATGATGTTCTGGTCGCCGGGGCTGATCGTGCCTTGTTCGGCAAGGAAGTCGAGATCGATCGCCCGTTTCCAGAAGGATTTGCCAAACAGGATCACCGGCACGCGCTCCATGCGTCCGGTCTGGATCAGGGTCAGCGTCTCGAAGAACTCGTCCATCGTGCCGAAGCCGCCTGGAAACACCGCCACGGCCTTGGCGCGCATGACGAAATGCATCTTGCGGATGGCGAAATAATGGAAGTTGAAGCACAGCTCCGGCGTCACATAGATGTTCGGCGCCTGCTCATGCGGCAGGACGATGTTGAGGCCGATCGACGGCGCGCCGACATCGTCGGCGCCGCGGTTTCCCGCTTCCATCACACCGGGTCCACCGCCGGTCACCACGACATATTCGCGGTAGTATGAAGCCGCCGACTGCCGCGAGCAGAGGCGGGCGAATTTGCGCGCCTCCTCATAGTATTTGCTGTTTTCCTCGAGATTCTTCTTCTGCGTCTCGTTCTTGGCCGCCCAGGCCTCGCCGCCGGGTTCCGGCAGGCGTGCGCCGCCGAACAGGATCACCGTCGAACGGATGCCGCGTTCGGCCAGGATCATCTCGGGCTTCAAGAGTTCGAGCTGCAACCTGACCGCGCGCAATTCGCGCCGCGTCATGAAGTCGGGATCGTTCCAGGCGAGCCGGTATGTTTCGGCACGCGTCTGCGGCGTGTCCGGCACGCTCTTCGACCGCTCCAGATCCTCGTCCGAATGCGGCAGCGGGGTCCACCCCGCCTTTTCCATAGGAGTCATAATTGCCTTACCCGTCCAAATTCTTCACTTGCGCCGTCCCATGGCGCAGCCGCGATTGACCCCCATTGAGCCTTAACATAAGCAGGTTCCGCAAAAGTGTCCGGCGGTTTTGCGACAAGAACCTGCTACATGCAAAGCCCGCCAGGGGTCCGCGCGACTTTCAAAACAGGTTAAGGCGCAGCCCCTTAACAGCTTGGTAATGGAGCGAATTCATGTCGAAGCCCGATCTGGCGAGCCTCGAAAAGACCATTGAGAAGGCCTTCGAGGAACGCGACGCGATTTCGACGGCAACGCGTGGCGAAACGCGTGACGCCATCCAGTCGGCGCTCGACCTGCTCGATCGCGGCGCCGCCCGTGTCGCCGAGCGGCAGGCCGACGGCAAGTGGCATGTCAACCAGTGGCTCAAGAAGGCCGTGCTGCTATCCTTCCGTCTCAATCCGATGGAGATCATCAAGGGCGGCCCCGGCCAGGCCGTGTGGTGGGACAAGGTGCCGTCGAAGTTCGACGGCTGGAGCGCCGTCGACTTCGAGAAGGCGGGCTTCCGCGCCGTGCCGTCGTCGATCGTGCGCCGGTCGGCCTATGTCGCGCCGGGCGCCGTGCTGATGCCGTCCTTCGTCAATGTCGGCGCCTATGTCGATAGTGGCACCATGGTCGACACCTGGGCCTCGGTCGGCTCCTGCGCCCAGATCGGCAAGAACGTCCATCTGTCCGGCGGCGTCGGCATCGGCGGTGTGCTGGAGCCGATGCAGGCCGGTCCCACCATCATTGAGGACAATTGCTTCATCGGCGCGCGCTCGGAGGTCGTCGAGGGCTGCATCGTGCGCGAAGGCTCGGTGCTCGGCATGGGCGTCTTCATCGGCCAGTCGACCAAGATCGTCGACCGCGCCACCGGCGAAATCTTTTATGGCGAAGTGCCGCCGAACTCCGTCGTCGTCGCCGGTTCGCTGCCGGGCAAGCCTTTTCCGAACAACGAGCCTGGCCCGAGCCTCTACTGCGCCGTCATCGTCAAGCGCGTCGACGCCAGGACCCGGTCCAAGACCTCGATCAACGAATTGCTGCGCGATTGATCTTTCCGCAAAGCGAGCGCACCTTCCGCCGGCGCGACAATCGGTCGCGCTGGTTCAATATGGAGGGGGTGACATGGACTGGAAATATCTGCTCACAAGCTTTGATGGTCGCATCAACCGTGGCAAGTTCTGGGCCGCGATCGGAGTTTTCGTCGTCATTGGCATCGTTGGCTTTATTCTCGATGCGATCCTCGGCACACGCATCACCACTGCCAGCGGCGCCCAGATCGGCCTCATCGGCATTCTCGTCGCTCTCGCCTCGATCTATTTCGCACTCGCAGTCTATGCCAAGCGCTGGCATGATCGCGGCAAGTCGGGCTGGTGGAGCCTGATCATGCTGGTGCCTTTCATCGGCCCGATCTGGTTTCTGGTGGAATGCGGCATTCTCGAAGGCGCCAGGGGCGCCAATCAATATGGACCGGACCCGCTTGCCTGACAGATCAGATCTCACCTGGCTTTTCTTCAAAACCTCGGGCCGCGTCAGTCGCGCGGCCTATTTTCTTGGCGGGTTGCTCGTCGCCATTATCCAGGCTTTTCCGCTCTACCGCTTCACGCTGGTACCGGAAGGCTCGGCCGAGAGCAACATGTGGTCGTTCATCTTCTTTGTCGCCTTCATCGCCTCGCTGTGGTCGAATATCGCACTGGCGGTGAAGCGGCTGCACGACTTGGACAAACCGGGCATTGCCGCGCTGATCCTGTTCGTGCCGGTGGTCTCGATCGTCGCCTTCCTTGTGTTGTGCCTGTTTCCAGGGCAGCCTGGACCCAACCGCTATGGCCGGCGTACCAATGAGCCGGCACAATCCTGAGGGCTGATCGGACATGCGCTACCGCACGCTTGATCCGAAACTGATCGTCGAAACCGCCGAGCGGCTGGAAGAGCGGATCGCCGATCGTTTCCCCGAAGCGGGATTGCGTGGCGTCGCCGCCGAACTGGTCTCGCTGTCGCGCGATCTGGCCAAGACGGCCAAGACGCTCGAAGCACCGATCTGGTGGCTGCGGGGGCTCATTGTCGCCGCCTTCGTCGCTGGTGTGTTGGTGTTCCTGTTCGTCGGTACCATCTTGCCGATCGACCGCATTTCGGGAACCCACGATGCCCTGCAGTCGGTGCAAGGCATAGAAGCTTCGATCAACACCGTCATACTCGCTGTGTTGGGCTTACTTGCTCTGATCCGCACCGAGGAGCGCATCAAGCGCAAAAGGGTGTTTCGCCAGTTGCACGGCCTGCGCTCGCTGATCCATGTCATCGACATGCACCAGCTGACCAAGGATCCGGCGGCCCTTTCGGCGAGCTTCAAACCGACGGCGCACTCGCCGGCCCGCATCACCAATGCCGCCGACCTGGCGCGCTACCTCGACTATTGCTCCGAAATGCTGTCGATCACCGGCAAGATCGCGGCGCTGTTCGCGCAGTCGGTCAATGACGACGTGGTCATCGACGGCGTCAACGACATCGAAAACCTGGCGTCCAACCTGTCGCGGAAAATCTGGCAGAAGATCACGTTGATCGACGGCCGGCCGGCGGCGCGGCAATCTGCTCCGGCGCCAGGCCCGGCGAGCCAAGCCGCTCCGCCTCCGCCGCGCGCACCAAGGCGGTGATCCGCTGGACCATCGGCGCCGGCGTGCCGGCCTTTTCCGCCAGCCGCAGGATGGCGCCTTGCAAGTCATCGATCTCCGTCGGCCGGCCGCGCTGCAAATCGTCCCACATCGATGAGCGTGCCTGCGGGTCGATCACCAGCATGCGCCGCGCCAGCAGTTTGAACAGCCAGTCCGGCAGCCTGAGCACTCTCGGCAGCAGCGCCGGGCGAAGGCCGGCGATCCGCGCCGGCACGATGCCGGAAGCCTTCATCGCCTGGAGCGCCTCGTCGATCTGACCGGCCAGGATCAGCCGCCAGCCACGGTTGGCCAATTCGGTCGCCAGCGGCAGGTCCGACAGCGCCACCAGCGCGTTGTTCAAATTCATCAGCAGCTTGCCCCACAGCACGGCCATCATCTCGCCATGGGCTTCGACCGCAAACCCTTCGACGCCGAGCAGGTTGACCAGGCCGGCGTCGCCATCCTCGACCATCACCGTGCCGTCGCTGGCGCGGTGCACGCGCAGCGGCAGTTCGCCATCCGGCGACTGCACTACGTTGAACGGCACCATGCCGGCCAGCACCGTGCGCCCAGCAAGTCCGGCGCGCAGCCTGTCGGCATTGTCGACGCCGTTCTGCAGACTGACCACCACAGCATCGGGGCGGGCATGGGCCTTGATGAGGGCTGCCATGTCCTGCGTCGCGCCGCTCTTGACCGTGACCAGGATCACATCCGCCTGCGGCAGGGCGGCGGCCGGATCGGTGGTGACGACAAGCGACTCCGGCTTGATGGGGCGATCGCGGCCTTCGAGGTCTCTGACCCGCAACCCACCCTGCCGCAACGCCGCCTCGATACGCGGCCGGGCCAGGAGAATCACCTCGCGCCCGGCGAGCGCCAAGCAGCCGCCGGCATAGCAGCCGATGCTGCCGGCGCCGGCAATGACGATCCTTCTGTCCTCGTTTGCCATCCTGTCGCCCGCATCCGGCCCGCAACTATACGACATGAAAACCATAATGTCGGCGGTATCGCCAGCCATGGGGCTGGTCCCTATGTCTGGCCGTGACAGGCCCTGCGCTTTCGACTATCGCTTTTTCCATGACGCTGCCGACCGATCCCGCCGAAAACCTTGCCGCCCTTATCCGTTGTGCTTCGGTGACGCCCACCGAGGGCGGTGCGCTGAGCGTACTGGAGACGATGCTGAAACCGCTCGGCTTCCTGGTCGATCGGCCGGTGTTTTCCGAAGACGGCACGCCCGACATCGAAAACCTCTATGCAAGGCGTTCCGGCAACGGCCCGCATCTGATGTTCGCCGGTCACACCGACGTGGTGCCGGTCGGCGACGAAGCCGCCTGGACGCATCCGCCCTTCGCCGCCGAGATCGCCAATGGCGAGATGTATGGCCGTGGCGCGGTCGACATGAAGGGCGGCATCGCCTGTTTCATCGCCGCCGTGGCGCGCCATGTCGAGCAGAATGGTGGTCCGAAAGGGTCGGTCTCGCTGCTGATCACCGGCGACGAGGAAGGTCCGGCCGTCAACGGCACGGTCAAGCTGCTCGAATGGGCGGCTTCCAGGGGCGAGAAATGGGATGCCTCTATCGTCGGCGAGCCGACCAACCCGGACGCGCTCGGCGATATGATCAAGATCGGCCGCCGCGGCTCGATGTCCGGCGCCGTCACCGTCAATGGCCGTCAGGGCCACGTCGCCTACCCGCAGCTTGCCGACAATCCGGTGCGCGGGCTGATGAGCCTGGTCGACGCCTTGCTGCATCCCGTCTTCGACAAGGGAACCAGGGATTTCCAGCCGACCAACCTGGAGATCACCTCCATCGATGTCGGCAACCCGGCCACCAATGTCATTCCGGCCAAGGCGACCGCGACCTTCAACATCCGCTTCAACGACACCTGGACTGATGAGACCCTGCAGGCCGAGATCCACAACCGGCTCGACCAGGCGGCCAGGCGCAAGAAGTACCGGCAGGGCAAGAAGACGCCGGTCGACTATGAACTCGTCTGGCGCGACCGGCCAAGCCATGTCTTTCTGACTCGCGACGACAGACTGATCGAAACGCTCCGCGGCTCGATCAAGTCGGCGGTCGGCAAGGAGCCGACCCTGTCGACCTCCGGAGGCACCTCCGACGCGCGTTTCATCAAGGACTATTGCCCGGTGGTCGAGTTCGGGCTGGTCGGCAAGACGATGCACATGGTCGACGAGCGCGTCGCCATTGCCGATCTCGAAACGCTGACGCAAATCTACCAGCGCTTCATCGAAGACTGGTTCGGACAGGGCTGAGCAGCATGCTTTCGGCGGACGAAACCCAAGCTTCGCTGACGGGCGCCTGGCGATTGATGCTCGGCAAGGCCGATGGATTGCGCCTGCTCGACCTGTCGGCCGACGGCTTCTGGAATTCCTTTTTCGCCATTGTCGTTGCAGCACCGGCGCTGATCGTCGGATGGGTCGGCATCGCCAACGAGATCGGCGATCCCGATGCCTTCGTGGGTCGCTTCAGCATGCTGGTGCGCCTGGCGACGGTCGATATCGGCTCCTGGGTGCTGCCGCTGATTGCGCTCGCTTTGATCGCGCCGCGCGCCGGCATCGGCGGCCGCTTCGTCCATTACGTCGTCGCCAGCAACTGGGCTTCGGCCATCACTGCCTGGCTGATGCTGCCTTCGGCGCTGATCCGGCTTTTCCTGTCGTCCGCGAGCCAGGTTTCAAGCCTTGTGTCGCTGTTGTTGTTTGCCCTGTCGATGGTGCTGACCTGGCGCATGACCAACGCCACCATCGGCAAGGGCGCAGCAGTCGGCACCGCCGTTTTCGTCGGCATGTTCATCGCGTCGCTGTTGGTGCTGTTCGGCCTGCAGACGCTGCTCGGCATTACCGTGCCGGATGATGTCGGGGCTCAGAGCCTTTCCGGGTTCGTCTCCGGGTAGAGCCTTCCGGCCTCTATCCTGGGTAGAGCCTTCGGGCCTCTATCCAGGTTAGTCGACCTCAGGATAATCGACGCTCGAATAGTCGACGCCAACGAGAAACAGCCCGTCTGGCGGCGCCACTTGGCCGCAGGCGGCGCGGTCATGCGCCTCGAGCGCCGCTTTCAGGTCGGCTTCGGTCCAGCCGCCGTCGCCGACACGCTTGAGCGAGCCGACCATCGAACGCACCTGATTGTGCAGGAAGGAGCGCGCAGAGGCCCTTACCTCGATCAGGTCACCTTGCCTCATCACATCGAGCCGCTCCAGCGTCCTGATCGGGCTGTTGGCCTGGCACTGGGTCGAGCGGAAGGTGGTGAAGTCATGTCGTCCGAGCAGGACCTTCGCCGCTTCATGCATGGCGCCGGTGTCGAGCCGCTTCGGCACCCACCACACCTTTCCCTTGTCGAGCGCGGCCGGCGCGCGGCGGTTGAGGATGCGGTAGAGATAGTGGCGGCCGGTGGCCGAGAAGCGAGCGTCGAAACCGTCCGAGACGACCGTCGCTTTCAGGATGGCGATGCGTGCGCCGGCCGCCTGCAGATGGGCATTGATGGCATCGCGCACCTTGTCGCCTGGCCACGCCTTGGCGAGGTCGACATGCGCCACCTGGGCGGTCGCATGCACGCCGGCATCGGTGCGGCCGGCGGCTCGCAACCTGACCTCTTCGCCGCAGAATTTTTCGATCGCTTGCTCGATCGCCTGCTGCACCGAAGGCTGATCCGCCTGGTGCTGCCAGCCGGCAAACAGGCTGCCGTCATATTCGATGTCGAGGCGAAAACGCGGCATGCCGGGCGGCTATACGCTCTCGCCTAGGCGGCGAGAGCGGTGAAGGCGGAGGCGTAGACCAGCCTGCCTGCCTCAGGTGCGTCGCCCCAGGCCAGCGCCTGTAGCGCCTCGCCCTGGTACTCGCTTTCGAAGTTCTCGGCACGCGCGTGGCTATAGCCGAAACGCCCGTAATAGGTGGGGTCGCCCAGCACCACGGCCAGCGTTTCGCCACCATCCCTGAGGCGGATATGCGCCTCGCGGATCAGCGCCCCGCCAATGCCGCTGCCATGGAACGAAGGCTCCACCGCCAGCGGCGCGAGCGCCACGGCCGCAAAATTCTTGCCGCCATTCTGGACGAACAGCCGCGAAAACAGGATGTGGCCGACCACCTGGCCGTCTTCTTCCGCCACCAGTTCGGCAACGGCGTCGCCACCGGTCACCAGCGCGTCGACCAGCCCGGCCTCCGCCTGCTGGCCGAAAGCGTGTTCCTCGACGAGGCGAATGGCCTCGCGATCCCGCGGCGTCGCCGCGCGTATCGACATCATGCTCATGAGAATTTCATTCCTTTTTCGATCTTCGCCCCGCGCAGGAATTCCGATGCGGCAGCGGGCCTTCCGCCCGCCCGTTGAACTTCGACCAGTCTGATCGCGCCTACTCCACAAGCGACCGTCAGCCGGTCATCGAGAATTCCTCCCGACTCGCCCAAATCTTCCGAAGGCGACAGGCCTTGCGATAGCGTCGAGCGAAGCAGTTTCAGCCGCTCCGGGCGGCCGCCAATTCCTATCTCGGACCAAGCGCCGGGAAAGGGCGACAGGCCACGAATGGTATTGTGAACCTCGCTCGCCGAGCGAGTCCAGTCCACGCGCGTCTCGGATTTATCGATTTTTTTGGCGTAGGTCACCCCTTCCACCGCCTGGTCGGCAAATGTCAGGGTGTTCCTTTCCAGTCCCGCCAGCGCTTCCACCATCAGGGTCGCACCGACACTCATCAACCGATCATGCAGATCGCCGGCTGTCATATCGGGTTCGATGGCGCATTTTTCAACCAGTCCGACCGGACCGGTGTCCAGACCCTCTTCCATGCGCATCACCATCATGCCGCTTTCCAGGTCACCGGCCATGATGGCGCGCTGGATGGGCGCGGCACCACGCCAGCGCGGCAGAAGCGATGCATGGCCGTTGATGCAGCCAAGCCGGGTTGCCTCCAGAACCGCCTTCGGCAGCAGCAGGCCATAGGCGACGACCACGGCGACATCAGCCTGCAGGCCACGGAACGCGGCCTGCTCCGCCTTGCCTTTGAGCGATACCGGGGTCCGCGTTTCGATGCCCAACCGCTCCGCCTCGCGCTGCACCGGTGACGGTGTCAGCTCCAGCCCGCGCCGTCCGGCGGCGCGCGGCGGCTGCGTATAGACGGCGGCGATGTCGTGTCCGGCCTCGGCAATCGCGCGCAACGTCGGCACCGAAAACTTCGGCGTGCCCATGAAGATGACGCGAAGGGGCATGTCCCCTATCCCGCCAGCTTGCCCGGCGCCTTGTCCCTGGCGAGCTTCTTGAATTTCTTCACCACCATGTCGCGCTTCAGTTTCGAGATGTGGTCGATGAACAAGACACCATTGAGGTGGTCGATCTCATGCTGCAGGCAGGTCGCCATCAGGCCCTCGGCCTCCAGTTCCAGCAACTTGCCGTCGCGGTCGAGATACTTGACCCGCACGGAGGCCGGGCGTTCGACCTCGGCGTAATAGTCCGGGATCGACAGGCAGCCTTCCTCATAGACGGAGCGCGCATCGGCGCTCTCCAGGATTTCCGGGTTGATGAAGACCTGCGGCGCCGGCGTCTCGTCTTCCTTGGCCAGATCGATCACCAGCATGCGCAGCGGCTCGCCGACCTGGATTGCCGCCAGCCCGATGCCTGGTGCGTCATACATCGTCGCCAGCATGTCGTCGGCTAATTTGCGCAGGGGCGCGTCGACACGCTCCACCGGATTGGAAACCTGGCGCAGGATGGGGTCGGGAAGGATGATGAGCGGCTTGATCGGCATGGCGTTCCACCTAAGACCTCCAGCGAAAAGCGTCAACCGTTGGGCTTGAGGCTCGTTCACGTTTTGATCTGTGCTATCAGGGCGAATCGTCTATGCTGTCCACATGAATGATCTGAGCACTATCCTTTCGGAGCCCGTCGCCCGGCTTGGCGCCACCACGATCACGCTCGGCCATGCGCTGGCCTTCGGCGCTTTGCTGTTTCTTGGCCTGTTCGTGGCGCTCGTGATCGCGCTGTGGCGGTCGGCCAAGGCGCGCGCTGTGGCGGCCGCGGAAGCCGCCGATCATGCCCGCGACGCCGAGGCACGGATGGCCGGCATTTTGCAATCGCAGGCCGAGATGCAGGGCCGCATGGGTGCCATCGCCGAGGTGTTCGGGGCGCGGCAGGCCGAGCTGACGCAGTCGATCGGCCAGCGCCTCGACGCCATGACCGGTCGTCTCGGCCAGACCATGACCGAGCAGACGAAATCGACGCATGAGAGCCTGGCCAAATTGCAGGAGCGGCTGGCGATCATCGATGTCGCACAGGGCAACATCCAGTCGCTCGCCGGCCAAGTCGTGCAGCTGCAGGCGATCCTCTCCAACAAGCAGACGCGCGGCGCCTTCGGCCAGTCGCGCATGGAGGCGATTGTTGCCGACGGCCTGCCGCACGGCGCCTATGAATTTCAGGCGACGTTGTCGAACGGCAGCCGGCCCGATTGCCTGGTGAAGATGCCGAACGGAGCGCCGTCACTTGCTATCGACGCAAAATTCCCGCTGGAAGCCTGGAACGCCATTCGCGCCGCCGATGGCGCCGATCTGCAGAAGGTCGCCTCGCAGGCCTTCCGCCGCGACATCGAGATCCATGTCCGCGATATCTCGGAAAAATACCTGATCCAGGGCGAGACGCAGGACACCGCCTTCATGTTCGTGCCGTCGGAATCAGTGTTCGCCGAGATCCACGAGAATTTCGAGGCGATCGTCCACAAGGCGCATCGCGCCCGCGTCGTCATCGTCTCGCCATCGCTGCTGATGCTGTCGATCCAGGTCATCCAGGCGATCCTCAAGGACGCCCGCATGCGCGAACAGGCGCATCTGATCCAGGGCGAGGTCATCCGGCTGATGGAGGACGTTGCGCGTGTCGACGAGCGGGTGCGCAAACTGCAGGTCCATTTCGGCCAGTCGGCCAAGGACATCGATGACATCCTGGTCTCGACCTCGAAGGTCACCAAGCGCGGCCAGAAGATCGAGGCACTGGAGTTCGGCGCGCAGCCCGACGGCGACGCCGCCGCGGACGCAGCGTCGCGGGCTCCGGCGGCGCAGGTCGAGCCCGGCCCGCGCGTTGCCGATTCGAAAACCGGACAGCTCAGGCTGAGGGTCGTCGAAGGCGATGATTGAGCCGCGCTACTGCTCCTCTACGGTGGTCATGCCCTGAAATTCAGGCAGCCAGTGCAGCGCCGAGCGGTGCCATTTCTGTTGTGTCGGGATCAAATCCTCGCGTTGCCGCGCGGTACCCGCTCGAATTCCATAGACCTTGGGACCATCTCCGACCGACGTGGCGTAAAGGTGCGAACCGCACTCGGCGCAAAAGGCCTGGGCGCGCTTGGCGCCAGTGGATCCTGTCTTGATATAGACCTTCGGCGTGCCCTTGGTGATCCGGTAATGATCCTCGGGCGCCGGAACCGTCACGCGAAAAGCCGTACCGGTCAGTTGCTGGCAATCCGTGCAGTGGCAGACATTCGTCTTTTCGGGATCGACCTCCGCCTCGTAGGTGATGGCGCCACAATGGCAGCCGCCGTCGATTTTCATCTTCGCTCCTCCAAAGGCTCTTTAATCAATCTTAGCGGGGCAAGACTGTGAGACAATGGCGCAGCGCTAGTCCAGAGCCGGATCGGATGCGGTGTCGATCAGCTTGCGCCGCTTCTCCCAGGTGCCTGATGTCTGCGGCTTGACGAACAGCCGCGTGATCTGCGGCATCTCCTTTTTCAACTTAGCCTCCAGGCGCTCGACGCAGGCTTCGATCTCGGGCGCCGTCAGACGATCCTCGAACTCGATGCTCAGGCCGGCGACGATCTCTGTCGGCCCCATATGGACGGTCAGGACGCCGTTCGCCCGCTGCACCGCCGGATCCTGCTGGGCGATCGCCAGGACCTGTCTCTGCACCTCGAGCGATGCCGGCTCGCCGATCAGCAGGCCCTTGCTTTCGCGTGCCAGGAAGATCGCCGTTGCGCCAAGGATCAGCCCAATGCCGATCGAGGCGGCGCCGTCGAGCTCGGGTATCTCCAGCAGCTCCGCCGCCAGTATGCCGGCGAAAGCGACGATCAGGCCGAGCAGGGCCGCACTGTCCTCGAACAGTACGGTGTAGACGCTCGGATCCTTGCTCGATTGCACGGCTTGCAGCCAGCCCTCCTTGCCCTTCTGCTGGCGAAACGCCTTCAGCGCCACCCACCACGAACTGCCTTCGAACAGGAAGGAAAGACCCAGAACGATGTAGGTCACCTCAGCGTTGGCGACCGGCTCCGGCGCCATGATATGGACCACGCCTTCGTAGAACGACACGCCCGCCCCAAGCGCGAAGACGAGGAGTGCGACGATGAAACTCCAGAAATACAGCTCGCGGGCGTGCCCGAGCGGATGCGTGCGGTCTGCCGGGCGGGCGGCGCGGTGCATGCCGTAGAGCAGAAGGCCGCCATTGCCGGTATCGACCAGCGAGTGCACGCCTTCCGACAGCATTGCCGAACTGCCGGTGAAGAAGGCGGCGCCGAACTTGGTCAGCGCGATGGCGAGATTGCCGGCGAGTGCGGCGTAGATGACTTTCTTTGAGCCGCCATGCCCGGCCATCGTATAGTCCCCGTTCGAGGCACCCAGTCTAACGACCAGACCGCCGAAGCTCCACAAACAACGCGCGAGTAGCCCGATCGTTCAAGACGGCGGCTGCCAAAGAGGTCGCCGGCCAAAGACCGGCGGGCAGGAGACGGCGACTATTCGACGATCTCTTCAGTCCACACCTTGAAGCCGGCGAGCGTGCCCGGCCCGAAAATATGGGTCAGCGGCACGTCGGCGGCGTCGCGGCCGGAGGCGATCAGGATGCGGCCGATGCGCGGCGCGTTGTTGCGCGGGTCGAAGACATGCCAGCGGCCGCCGAGATAGACCTCCATCCAGGCGCAGAAATCCATGCTCGCCCACGGCTTCGGCATGCCGATGTCGCTGATGTAGCCGGTGCAGTAGCGCGTCGGGATGTTGAGTGCCCGGCAGAAGGTGACTGCGAGATGCGCGTAGTCGCGGCAAACACCGCTCTGTTCGCGATAGGCTTCCGCCGCAGTGCGCGTCGGCCGCGCATTGCCGTAATTGAAGACGATATGGTTGTGGACGAAGTCGCAGACCGCCTGCACGCGTGGAATTCCGAGCGGCGTATGCCCAAATAGCCGCCACGCTTCGCTGGCCAGAAGATCGCTCTCGCAGAAACGACTGGGCAGCAGGAACAGCAGCGTGTCCGCCGGCAGGTCACGCACCTCGTGCTGCCAGGCCATCAGGTCGCCCATCTCGAAGGTGCCGGGATCGCGGATCACTGCATCAGTGCCGAAGGTGAAACGCCCGGGCGGCGCGACGAACCGGTTGCACCAGTTGCCGAAACTGTCGCGATAGCTTTCGATCGGCACCGGCGGGTTGGAGGTCAGGAAATCCGGCCGCTCGAGATCGGAGGCACGCGAATAGTGCACATTCAGCATCGCGATGAGCGGCGTTTCCTGAGGAAAGTCGAAGCTCATCTCGCAGCCGATGTGGATTCGCATTGTCGTCCTGACGGCCTGCCTGACGATCACCCGGCGAAGGCACGGGTTGATGCCGCAGTGCGAAGACAACCATGGCACGGACCGCCATGGTTTACGAGCAAATTAGAAACCGGTTGAAAGCGAGCCGCTGACGGCGGCAGCAGTCGCTAACCCCTTGCAGTCGGGCGGTTCTCTTGTTTCACTTCGCTTCCCACATTAGGAGGAACGAATCATGGCTAAAGGTGCGATGAAGGCAGGCAAGGAAGCCCGCAAGCCGAAGAAGGATGCCAAGAAGCCGGTCCCGGCTCCGGCCCTGAAGGCCCCGCCGGTCAAGGCGATGAAGCTCAAGGACAAGTAAGTCCGGTCCATCCGCTTCGGAATAGAACAGCGACCGGCAACGGTGTTGCCGGTCGCTGTTGATCGAGCGCCCGAAATTCCTATGTTGGCGTGGCGGGGACGATCTCGCGCCTCCCCAAAAATCCGGACGGGACGACCCGCCATTGTTTGATTGATCGTCGGACTCCGAAAATCACTTTTCGGTCCGGTGCTCTGATGGAGCGTTGTCGATGTCGTGGATTCTTCTCTTTTTTGCCGGCCTGTTCGAGATCGGCTGGGCAATCGGCCTCAAATACACCGATGGCTTCTCGAAGCTGGTGCCGACCGTGCTGACCGTTGCCTCGATGGTCGTCAGCCTTGCTCTGCTTGGCCTGGCGCTGAAGGCGCTGCCGGTCGGCACCGCCTATGCGGTGTGGACCGGCATCGGTACCGTCGGGACGGCACTGCTCGGCATCTGGCTGCTCGGCGAGCCAGCCACCGCGATCAGGCTGGCCTGCATCGCGCTCATCGTCTGCGGCATCATGGGGCTGAAGTTCGCCGCCTGAGCATAGCGGCGGGCAAACACGTTCAGGGCCGCTGTGAGGCGACCCTGATTCTCGAAGCAGATTGCTTCGTAGCCTTGAGGCTAGCGGGCGGAGAAGCCCGGAGGCGTCCTGCCGGTGCGCTGCTTGCGCGCTGCATAACGCGCATCGCGCTTGGCCTTGCGTTCGGCTTCGTCGGCCAGAAAACGGGCGATGCGCTCGTTCTCTTCGGATTCCCGAATCTTGGCCTCAGCCTGTGCAGCTTCCTCGGCGGCGATACGTGCCGCCTCGGCTGCCGCCTCGCGCTCGGCCTTCTCAACCGCTTCGCGTGCCAGCTTTTCCTGCTTCAGCCGGGCCTTTTCGGCCTCGCGGATTTCGCGAGCCGCGAGGATCGCCTTGCGTTCGGCCTGCCGCGCCAGCACTGCGGGATCATCCGCCGCCGGCTTTGCCTTGAAGCGCTCGAGGAGCGCCTTCTTTGCCTCGTTTGCGGCGTTGCGCCGCTCGAAAACGTCTTTTTCCCTATAGATAGCCAAGTCCACTTCCCTGAAGTCAATTCGCGACGCTTACATACGCGCGAAAATCGAGAGTTCAAGCGCCAAAACGGCATGGCAGCCATGAAATTGTTGGCTGTTGCAGCCGGGAGACGCCTTTTCGGCGAAAACCGACATGCACTGTTCACCGTCCGCCCCTCTGGCGGCGCGGCTGGCGGATGGCTACCTCTAGCCGCAAAACCCAACATCAGGATGACATCAAATGGAACTCGGTCTCTACACCTTCGCCGACGTCAGCCCGCAGCCGGGCCCCGGCGCCATCGGCCCGCATGAGCGGCTGCGCAACCTGATCGAGGAGATCGAACTGGCCGACCAGGTCGGCCTTGACGTCTTCGGCCTTGGCGAGCACCACCGGCCCGATTATGCCGCCTCGGCACCGGTCGTGGCCCTGGCTGCGGCCGCCGAGCGCTCGAAGCGCATCAAGCTGACCAGCGCGGTCACCGTTCTGTCCTCCGACGACCCGGTGCGTGTGTTCCAGCAATTTGCCACGCTCGACCTTCTGTCGGGCGGCCGTGCCGAGATCATGGCCGGGCGTGGCTCGTTCATCGAATCCTTTCCGCTGTTCGGCTACAACCTCGAGGACTATGACGAGCTGTTCGCCGAAAAGCTCGATCTGCTGCTTGCCATCCGCGATAGCGTGAAGGTCACCTGGTCCGGCAATCTGCGTGCGCCGATCAACGATCGCGGCGTGTATCCCCGGCCCTTCCAGGACAGGCTACCGGTCTGGATCGCCATAGGTGGTACGCCGCAATCCGCCGCCCGCGCGGGCGCGCTCGGCCTGCCGCTGGCGCTCGCCATCATCGGCGGCGAGCCGGCGCGCTTCGCGCCGCTGTTCGATCTCTATCGTGAGGCCGCCCAGCGCGCCGGCAACGATCCGGCTGATCTCGCCACCAGCATCAACGTGCACGGCTTCGTCGCCGAGACGACCGAGCAGGCGGCCGACGATTTCTACGGCCCGCAGGCGGAAGTGATGAACCGCATCGGCCGCGAGCGCGGCTGGGGTCCGACATCGCGGGCGCATTTCGATCAATCGTGTGGCTCCAATGGCGCCTTGTTCGTCGGCAGTCCCGAGCTGGTGGCCGAGAAGATCGTCGCCCAGCACAAGATCTTCGGCAATGACCGCTTCCTGCTGCAGATGGCGATCGGCATCATGCCGCATGCCAAGATCATGAAGGCGATCGAACTCTACGGCACCAGGGTGGCGCCGATCGTGCGCAAGGAAACGGCCAAGGCCGCGCCGGCGCTGGCAGCGTCCGTCGCCTGAGCCAACGGCAAGGCCTGCGGGCGCGGGGCCTTGCCAGCTAACGGAACCTTGAAGCCACGCCAGCGTTTTCGGTCGACGGATTGCACCAATTGCGGTGCGCCGTTGAGGGACCATGATGAAGGCCGACCCCGCCGCTTTGGGCGCAGACGTTGCCGAGGTTGAAGACGCGCGCGTCGCGGCTCGCGCCGACACGCATCTGATGCGTTCACTGCTCATCGGCATCTTCCTGTTCATGGCCATCTACGCGCTCTACTTTGCCCGCGCTTTCTTCATGCCGGTCATCCTGGCTTTCCTGCTGGCTCTGACGCTGACGCCCATCGTTCGGCTGCTGCGCAAGCACGGCATCCCCGAAGTGATTTCGGCGACCCTTCTCGTGCTGTTGTCGATCTGCATCCTTGCCAGCGCCGGCTACCTGCTCAGCGGCCCGATCATCGAGCTCATCAACAACACCTCGTCGATCGGCCAGCAGCTCACTGAACGGCTGGCGCAATTGCGGCGACCTTTCGAGAAGATCATGCAGATCTCGCACCAGGTCGAGCAGCTGACCCAGACGTCGCAGGAGCCGGGCATCCAGAAGGTGGCGGTGGCGCAGTCCGGCATGATGTCGGCGGCGGCCAGCAACATCCTGTCGGGGGGAACAAGCCTCACCATCATCTTCGTGTTGTCGCTATTCCTGCTCGCGTCCGGCACGATGTTCTATGAAAAGATCATCCAGTCCTTCGCCCGTCTCAGCGATAAGAAGCGGGCGCTGCGCGTCGTCTATGACGTGGAACGCGAAATCTCGCACTATCTGCTCACCGTCACCATCATCAATGCCGGTCTCGGCGCCGTCATTGGCCTCGGCCTGTGGGCACTCGGCATGCCCAACCCGATGGTCTGGGGCGTCGCTGCCGCCCTGCTCAATTTCCTGCCCTATGTCGGGGCGCTGTTGACCATCGTGCTTGTCGCGGTCATGGCGCTGATCAGCTTCGACACAATCTCCTACGCGCTCTTGGCGCCGGCCTTCGTGCTGTTGTGCGACATCGTCGAAGGCCAGTTCGTCACACCGATGGTGGTCGGTAGGCGCCTCGAGATCAACGCCGTGGCGATCTTCATCGCCATCGCCTTCTGGTCATGGCTGTGGGGCTTCGTCGGCGCGCTGATGGCGGTGCCTCTGCTGGTTGTCATCAAGGTGTTCTGCGATCACTTCGATGGGCTGCGCCACGTCGGCAATTTTCTCGCCGCGCAGCAGACGACCGTCGTCGAGGAGGACGACAGCGCCGACACCGAACCCGCGAAAGGCTGATCAATATTTTTGAATTTGCGGCGTCGCCGGGCGCGTCCTACATGCGATCCTGACACAGGATACCCCTCATGACCGAACTTTCCGTTCTCGACCTGTCGCCGATCATCGAAGGCAGCAATGCCTCGCAGTCGCTGGCCAACTCACTCGATCTTGCCCGCCATGCCGAGCGGCTGGGCTACAAGCGCTTCTGGCTGGCCGAGCATCACAACATGCCGGGGATCGCCAGTGCGGCAACCGCGGTCGTCATTGCCCATGTTGCCGGCGGCACGAAGACCATTCGTGTCGGTGCCGGCGGCATCATGCTGCCCAACCATGCGCCGCTGGTCATTGCCGAGCAGTTCGGCACGCTGGCCGCCTTGCATCCGGGCCGCATCGATCTCGGCATCGGCCGGGCGCCCGGCACCGACATGGGCACGGCCCGCGCCTTGCGTCGCAACCTTGAGGCAGGCGTCGACAATTTCCCGCAGGATGTCGTCGAGCTGATGGGCTATTTCCAGCCGGCCGAGGAAGGCCAGCGCATTCGCGCCGTACCCGGCGAAGGCCAGAACGTGCCAGTCTGGATCCTCGGCTCCAGCCTCTACGGCGCGCAGCTCGCCGCCATGCTCGGCCTGCCCTACGCCTTCGCCTCGCATTTCGCGCCGGCGGAGCTGGATCACGCGCTGGACGTCTACCGCTCGCGCTTCCAGCCGTCGGAACAGCTCGACAAGCCGCATGTCATGCTCGGCCTCAACGTCTTTGCCGCGCCAACCGATGCCGAGGCACGTTTGTTGTTCACCTCGTTGCAGCAGGCTTTCGTCAATCTGCGCACCGGCCGGGCCGGCCGGCTGCCGCCGCCTGTCGAGAACTATGACCGCGATCTCGATCCGATGGCCAAGACCATGCTCGGCCAGGCATTGTCCTGCGCCGTCGTCGGCTCCCCGGAAACGGTCCGGCAAGGCATCGATGCCTTCGTGCGTCGTACCGGTGCCGACGAGCTGATGGTCACCGCGCAGATGTTCGATCATGCGGCGCGGGTGCGGTCGTTCGAGATCCTCGCCGAGGCCCATAAATCATTGTCGCAAGCGGCCTGACAGTCCCGGTGCGAAATACTCCTGGCTTGGAAGGTGGGGTCCGCCTCTGCTAAAGGCAGGCCACCCTACCGCTAGATCGAGTACCGCCGTGAACAATGACCATGACGCCCGCATGCAATTTGCCATCGATCTGGCGCGTCGGGCAGGCGACCTCGGCCTGAGATATTTTCGCGATCTGGAAAACCTGACCATCGAGAGCAAGGGTCATCAGGACCTGGTCTCGGACGGTGACCGCGAGGTCGAGCTGTTCATCCGCGCGGCAATCGCCGCTGACTATCCGCAAGACGGCATCGTCGGCGAGGAACACGCGTCTGTTGTCGGCTCGACAGGCTATGTCTGGGTCATCGACCCCATCGACGGCACCGCCAATTTCGTGCGCGGCATTCCGGCCTGGTGCGTGGTGATCGCCTGCGCCAGGGACGGGGAGGCCGTGGTTGGCGTCATCCATGAGCCGTCGACCGGCGAGACGTTTCACGGCAGGCTGGGCGGCGGCGCCTTCGTCAACGGCCGGCCGATCAGGACCAGTGCGGCCACCAGCATCGAGGAAGGTTCTGTCGGGACCGGATTTTCGAACCGCGCCGACACCGAAAATGTCGCCGTGCTGATCCGCAAGCTGTTGGCCGATGGCGGCGTCTTCTTCCGCAATGCGTCCGGCGCGCTGATGCTCGCCTATGTCGCCGCCGGCCGGCTGCTTGGCTATGTCGAAGAGCACATGAACGCCTGGGATTGCCTGGCTGGCATGCTTCTGGTCGAGGAAGCCGGCGGCACGGTGGTGAAACCAGATCCGAAGTCGGTGCTGCAGGACGGAACCCTGGTCATCACGGGCGGCAAGGGCGTCTTCCCGAAGCTGCACGCGCTTTGTTCGGAAGCGTTCAAGCTCTGAGATACGACGCGTCAGGCGCTCACGCTCTGCGCCATCGCCCCGAGCGGGCGGCATGAATTGCGGATCATCAGCCGGCCCTTGAGCACCAGTTTGCGCGGCGGCGCGTCCCTGTTGCCGGCGAGACGGTCGAGAAGCAGATTGGCCGCCTGTTCGCCGATCGCCTGCACAGGCTGGGCCACCGTGGTCAGTTGCGGCTGGAACACATCGGACCATGGAAAGTCGTCGAAGCAGGCAACCGAAATGTCTTCCGGGCAGGACAGGCCGATATCGCGGATCGCCTTCATGGTGCCGATCACCATAGGGTTGTTGGCGGAAAATATCGCGCTCGGCCGATCGTGCGAGGAAAGCATCTGCATGGTGGCGTTATAGCCGTCGATCTCGTGGAAATTTCCGAAGCGGATCAGCTCCTCCGCGATCGGCAGGCCGGCAACGTGAAGCGCCTCGCGGTATCCCGCCATGCGGTCATGCATCGGCGAAATGTCCGACGTGCCGGTGATGTAACCGATGCGTCGATGGCCAAGGTCGATCAGATAGGTGATGGCGTCGAACACCGCGCGCTGGTTGTCGAGGACCACGGCATCTGTGTCGACGCCCTCGCAGATGCGGTCGAGCAGCACGACCGGCACATTGGCGTCGTCGACGATCCCCTTGAGGATCGCGCCGTCGCCGACGCGCGCCACGATCAGTCCGTCGACCATACGGTCGAGCAGCAGCCTGATCTGGTCGTCCTGGGTGTTCAGGTCCTCGTCCGTGCAGCACAGCATGACGGCATAGCCGGCCCGGTCGAAGGCCTGCTGGATGACCGAGACGACGTCGGTGAAGAACGGGTTGGTGATGTGCGGCACGGTCAGCCCGATGGTGCGGGTCGTGCCCATCTTAAGGCTGCGGGCGATCGCATTGCGCTTGTAGCCGATATCGCGGATCGCCTGTTCGATGCGCTGGCTGAGTTCCGGGCTGACCGTCGCCGTGCCGTTGATCAACGCCGACACGGTGGCGACCGAGACACGCGCCGCCTCAGCCACGTGAAGCATTGTGGGTGCGGTGGATCTGCGCTGTTTTTTTCGCCCTGACGCTGTCATTTTCGAAACGTTTCGTCACCCATTGCTGCCAATACCTACGGAATGCCGCCTTTTTTAGCAAGAATCGAAATGCGTCAAACTTCCGTCACTGGATATCGGCTTGACACGATCGAAACGTTTAGATTAGCGTTTGCGGGAAATTGACGACGACGGAAGGGAGGCCGCCATTGTCATGGAACACGCGAGTTCCCTTTCCCCGGAGCACGATGCGGCGGATCGGTCGGACACCGTTCTGAGAGCCGAGCGTATCTCCAAGAGCTTCGGCGGCATCGCCGCCCTGGTCGATGTCGGCTTCGAGCTGCGACGCGGCGAGGTTCATGCCTTGATGGGCGAGAACGGCGCCGGCAAGTCGACGCTGATGAAGATCCTCTCCGGCGTCTACACCGGCTATGAAGGTACGGTCTGTGTCGATGGCCGCCCCGTCAGCTTCGCCGGCGTGCGCGACGCCGAGGATGCCGGCATCGCCATCATCCACCAGGAGCTCAACCTGGTGCCCGAACTCAGCGTTGCCGACAACATCTTCCTCGGCCGCGAGAAGCTCATCGCCGGGCTGATCGTCGACCGCAAGGCGAGCAGCCGCGCGGCGGCTGCCTTGTTGCAGCGGCTCGGCATCGAACTCGATCCGCAAGCCCGCGTCGGCGCCCTCCGTGTCGGCGAACAGCAACTGGTCGAGATCGCCAAGGCGCTGTCGATGTCGGCACGCATCCTGATCATGGATGAGCCGACCTCGGCGCTATCGCCGGCCGAATGCCAGCGGCTGTTCCGCATCATCCGCCAGCTTGCCGAGAGCGGCGTCGCCATCGTCTACATCTCGCACCGCATCGACGAGGTCATGCATCTGGCCGGCCGCGTCACCGTGTTTCGCGACGGGCGCCATGTGCTGACCGAGCCGATGGCCAGGCTCGACGAAGACGCGATCATTTCGGCGATGGTCGGACGAAACCTGCTCGCTTCCTCCCAGGAAGAGCGCCACTCCGGCGGCAAGATCGTGCTTTCGGTCGAAAACCTCTCGCTGTCGAAGCCCGATGCGCATGGCTGGCGCATGGTGATCGACGGCGTCGGCTTCGATCTTGCCGCCGGAGAAATCCTCGGTATTGGCGGGCTTCTGGGTTCGGGCCGCACCGAGATCCTGGAAGCGATCTTCGGCTCGAGCGATGGCCGCACCGGTGGCGAAATCCAGGTCGACGGCCGGCCGGTGGATATCCGTTCGCCTCGCGATGCAAGGCGGCTCGGCATTGCGCTGGTCACCGAGGATCGCAAGACGCAAGGCCTGCATCTGCAGGCGTCGATCACGGACAATGTCGCGCTGCCGCTGGTCGGATCGCTGGCGCGCTTCGGGTTCCGTTCGCTGGCCGGCGAGCAGGGATTGGCGCGGCAGGCGGTCAAGGCGCTCGGCATCCGCTGCCAGGACATCGACCAGCCCGCGGGCACGCTGTCGGGCGGCAACCAGCAGAAGGTCGTCATCGGCAAGTGGCTGGCGACCAGGCCGAGGGTTCTGTTGCTGGACGAGCCGACACGCGGCATCGATGTCGGCGCCAAGCGCGAGATCTACGACCTGATCTTCAAGCTGGCGCGAGATGGTCTCGCTATTGCCGTCATCAGCTCGGAACTGCCGGAGCTGCTGCATCTCTCCGACCGCATCCTGGTGATGGCCGATGGCCGCCAGACAGGCATTCTTTCCCGCGACGCGGTCAGCGAGGAGGCCATCATGCGTCTCGCCGCCCCGCGCCGGACCATATCGAGACCAGCCGCATGACTGCCCTGAAGCTCCTGTCCCGGACCAAGCTCTATTGGGGCCTGATCGCCATCTTCCTCATCGGCGTGCTGGGCTCGCCGATGAGTTCGAAGGGCAACAACATCTTCCTCTCCTACGGCAATCTGCTCGACGTGCTGCGCCAGGTGTCGACCACCGGGCTGATCGCCACCGGCATGACGGCGGTGATCATCACCGGCGGCATCGATCTCTCCGTCGGCTCGCTGATGGCCATCTGCTCGGTGGTCTGCGCCATGCTGCTGACGGTTCCCGGCGTGACGCCGGGCGTCGTGCTGGGCGTGCCGACCGTCGCACTGGTGGCGCTTTGCCTCGGCTTCGTCGTCACCCGCTTCATCTTCCAGAACCTCGCAAAATCCCGTGCCGGCGCCGATCTCGTCCGCGAGATCAGGCTTGACGGCATTCGCGGCCTGGTTACGCCCGCCGTCGTCGGCGTGGTCCTGTGCTGTCTGTCCCTGTGGTACCTGCTGCCGCAGATCGGGTCGAAATTCGGCGTGCTCGGCGTGCTTTTGGTGGCGCCGTGCGTCGGCTTGCTGTTTGGTGCGCTCAACGGCTTCATCATCGTTGCCGGGCGGTTGCAGCCCTTCATCGTCACCCTGGCGATGATGGTGACGGCGCTCGGCATCGCCCGGCTGACCGCCGGCCAGAACAATGCGGTGCTGCCGGTCTATACCGGCTCGAACGCCACCGCCGATTTCGAGATCCTGCGCTCGCTGGTGTTCGGCGTCATCCCGATGCCGGGGCTGTTCTTCCTCGGTGCGATTGTGATCTACGGCGCGGTGCTGCGCTTCACGCCGTTCGGCCGCTATGTCTACGCCATCGGCGGCAATGAGGAGGCGGCGCGGCTTTCGGGTATCGCCGCCGGCCGCGTCAAGATCGCCACCTATGCCATCTCCGGGTTGCTCGCCGGCATCGCCGCCGTGCTCTATGTCGCGCAGTACCGGCAAGGCAAGCCGGATGCCGGCGCCGGCTTGGAGCTCGACGCCATTGCCGCCGTCGTCATCGGCGGCACCAGCCTGATGGGCGGGCGCGGCAGCCTCACCGGCACGTTCTGCGGCGTGCTGATCTTCGGCCTGCTCTCCAACATCCTGCAGCTCCACAACATCAATTCGAACCTTCAGCTGGTGCTGAAGGGGATGATCATCATCGGCACCGTGCTCGTGCAGGAGCGCAATGCCGGTGATCTCCTGGCCTATCTGCGCCTGCCCGGCGGGCAAGCGGCGCACAAGGAAACGGCCGCGGCAAAGCGGCCGTCGCAAGAGACCCCGTCTCTCAATCTCGGAGGAAACAAAAATGAAACGACGTGACATGCTGAAGCTTGCCGCCATGACCGCGGCCCTGCTGACCACCACCGCGCTGACGACCACCGGCAATGCCTTCGCCCAGGACAAGAAGTGGAAGATCGGCTTCTCGCAGGTGACGACCATCGAGCCCTGGCGCGCGCAGTTCAACAAGGACATCCTGGCCGAAGCCGCCAAGCATCCCGAGGTCGAGCTGATCATCACCGACGGTGAAGACAAGACCGAAAAGCAGGTCGCCGATGTCGAGAACCTGATCCGTCAGGAGGTCGACGCGCTGCTGGTGTCGCCGAAGGAATCCGCCGGCCTGACCGGCGTCGTGCAGCAGGCGATCGATGCCAAGATCCCGGTCTTCGTGCTCGACCGCAATGTCGACACCAAGGACTACACGCAGTTCGTCGGCGGCGACAACGCGCTGATCGGCCGCGCGGCCGGCGAATATGCCGTCGAGCTGCTGGGCGGCAAGGGCAAGGCGGCGGGCAACGTCGTCGAGATCTGGGGAGGCATGGGCACCCAGCCGGCGCATGACCGTCATGACGGTTTCCACGAGTTCACCGACAAGGAGCCGGGCATCAAATATCTGCTCGATCAGCAGTCAGGCGACTGGAAGCAGGACCAGGCCTATAATCTGATGGCCAACGCGCTGAAGAGCAACGAGAAGATCGATCTCGTCTACGGCCACAACGACCCGATGGCCTATGGCGCCTATCTTGCCGCCAAGGACGTCGGCCGCGAGAAGGACATCAAGTTCATCGGCATCGACGGCCTGCCCAATGAAGGCGTGCAGATGGTCAACAAGGGCGAGCTGACGGCGACCTTCACCTATGTTACCCCCGGCGCCGAAGGCTTGCGCCAAGCGATCAAGTTCCTCAACGGTGAGAAGGTCGAAAAGACCATCACTCTGCCGACCGAGAAGATCACCAAGGAAAACGCCGCCCAGGTGCTGAAGGACAACGGCCTCTGAGCCAAAACGTCCTGCCGGGTGCTTTTTAGCGCCCGGCAGATCGACCTACGCCAGCTTCGCCAGCAGTTTCATGAAGGTGGCGATCTCCTTGGCCGAGAGCGGCGCCAGCGTTTCCTGGGTGATCTCGCGCGCCAGCGGGATCAGGCGCTCGATGGCGTCGCGGCCTGCCGCGGTCAGATTGACCAGCAGCCGCCTTTTGTCGACCTCGTGCTTGGAAAGCTCGACTAGGCCGCGCGCCTTCAGCCGGTCGATGACGCCCTTCACCGTCGCCGCGTCCATGGCGATCAGCGTGCCGAGCTGGTTCTGCGAGGTCTCGCCGACATCGCGCAGCTTGGCCAGCGCCGCGAATTGCGGCGGCGTCAGATCACCGATACGCGCGGCAAAGATCGAGACATGGCGCTGATGCGCCTTGCGCAGGATGAAGCCGACCTGCTCCTGCAAGAGGTAATCCTGGTCGTCAGGCTCTTCGGCCTCGACCGGCTTCAGCAGATTGTCCTCGGCGCTCACCGCAGCCCGTCCCAGGCCTTGATATCCCCAGCGGCCAGGCCGCCCATGCGGTCGTGCACGCGCGGACCGCAGGTCATGGCGAGGCAGAACAGGATTTCGTCGGGGCGTGGGCCATCGCTGATGCCGACTTCCATGGCGTCGAAATGGCTGCGCACATAGGCGGCGTTGATGTGGCCGAGCGGCACGTCGAGTTTTGAACCGAAAGCGCCGACCTTCTTCGCCGACGGCACGATCGCCTTGGCGTCGCCGAGCCGTTCGCGCATGGCGTAGCCGCCGGGCACATGCCAGAGCGCACCGTGCTCCAGCTCACCCGCTGTGCCGACGATGGCGCCCTTGCCGTAGCCGTCGATCTGCTTGACGTCGCCGCCGAGGGCCGCAATCAGCCGGTCGGCGAGCAACAGGCCCAGCGGCTTCAGATCGTCCATGGCGCTCTGCAAGTCCTCGACATAACGCCCGGCGAACGGGTTCTTGACCAGCGCCATGGCGGCGGCGCGGCGGCGCGGCATCTTGGCCAGCGGCCCGCCTTCGTGAAAGATCTCTTCGGTCAGCACCGCGATCTTGCGGATTGGAAACTCAGGCATGGGCAACTTCCTTCCCGGGACTTTTGTTGGGCGCAGCAAGCGCAACCGAGCCACTGATGCGGATCTCACCGCCAAGAAACAGCGCCGATCCGGCAATCAGGCCGCGCCGGCGAAAATCTTCGGCGACGGCAAGGCCATTGTCCAGCGCCCGCGCCACTTCGCCAAGTGCAAGCGTGCCGACGCCATGTGTCACCAAGCGCGCGCCGAGATCGCTGTCGGGCGACAGTTCGTGTGCGGGAATGCGCTTGATGGCCGGATTGCCGGGCAGGTCTACCGCGTTGGCAATGAGCGTCGCCGCCGCATCGGCCTCGGCGCCAGTCCGCGCGAGCACGGTGACGGCGTCGGCAATGCCAAGTGAGAAGGAGCGGCCGCGCCAACCGCTGGTGGCGACGCCGCGAACGCCATCTTCCGCGCGGATCGTGATCCGGTCCGCCATGTGGTTGCCGGTGCCGGCAATCGCCAAGCCCATCGACCGGCCCTTGCCGATATGAATTGCACAGTCGCCGCCATTGTTGACATAGGCGCGCTCGAGCTTGCGATCGGCAAGCAACGCGGCGAGCATTTCGTCGGCTACCGATCCCGCGACTGCGGCCATCGGTGTTATGAAACATTCCGCCAGGGGTATGACGGCTGCTTCCATACGGCGCGCCGTCGGGCCGTCAAAGGTGCGCGGCGCCAGGAAAAACGCCGGGAGCCGCAATTCGGGGAGCTCCTCGACCAACTCGATCAGGATCGTCTGAAAGCGCGCGACGGCTTGAGTGTAGGCAGCACGACACTCATCCGCCTCGCCAAAGGCCTCGACGATCAGGTCGATCGGCCCGTGGTTGAGATGCAGCCGCTTGCCGTCCTGCAGCCAATGCGTTTGCGGGCCGTCCATCATCCGGTCTCGTTCGACGCAGCGCGGCGCAGTTGCGCCAGTGGTGGCCATGGATTGCTGGCTGCGGCACCGGTGCCGCGGCGCGGATTGAAATATTCGCCACCCTTGGCAACGATATCCTCGACGCTGCGGATCTCTGCCTCGTAGCCCCCGAGCCTGATATAGTCGTCGCGGCGGAGCGTGAATTCGATCGGCGCCACCAGTGCGGGGGTCGGCACATAGCCGAAGGCGCCCTCCGGCACCCTGGTGACATCGACCATCAGCGTGATGCCGCCGCCCGGCCAGACATAGACCGGCGCGCCGCCGACCGTGACATAGGTGGTCAGGCCCTGCACGGAACGGGTGAGATTGACCGGGTTTTCAGTGACGCCGGCACGCAGTGAACCGCCGGCACCGCCGACGAACAGCACGGTGCACAGCGCAGGCTCGCAATTGTCCTCGATCAGCCCGACGGACTTTTGCAATCGCTCGGGAAACGGCTTCTGCACCGGTTTCAATTCGTCGTCGAGTTCGTAATAAGCGAACTGCTCGCCGGTGGTCGAAACCATCAGCAGCGACAGCCCTGGCCGCGCGCCCTTCTTGGCGTTCCATTCGCCGAGGATCGACAGCGGGTCGGAAATGCTGGTGCCGCCCCAGCCCAGCCCGGGTTCGGAGACCTTGAAATAGCGGCCCGGCGTCGAGCGGCGGCCGATTATTTTTATCCCGGTATCCTGCCAGCCGAGTACCTTCCCAGCCTGATGCTCGGAGACGACACCGGTGATGTGGTCGTCGACCACCACCACCTCGTCGACCAGGCCGCGCCATTGCGTGGCGAACATGCCGATGGTGGCCGAACCGCAGCCGACACGCATGCGGTGTTCCTGCTTGCCGTCGATGACAGGCGGTTTGCCGGCTTCGACTATTAGGGTGGCGCCGCCGTCGATGGCCAGTTCCACCGGCTTGCGGTTGCACAGATTGAGCAGCGCGTCGCAGGTCGCGCGGCCTTCGGCCTTGGAGCCGCCGGTCAGATGATGCACACCGCCCAGCGACAGCATCTGCGAGCCATACTCGCCCGTCGTGACATGGCCGATCGCCTCACCTTGCGATCGCACAACAGCCGTTTCGGGTCCGATATGGCGGTCGGTGTCGATCTTCACCTTGACGCCACAGTAGGAGAAGATGCCCTCGGTGACGACAGTGACGAGATCGACGCCTTCGACTTCCTGGCTGACGATGAAGGGGGCCGGTTTGTAGTCGGGATAGGTGGTGCCGGCGCCGATGGCGGTGACAAAACGGCGGCCGGTGTTGACCAGTTCGCCGTCCCACGCCTCGCCCTCGGCGATGAACGGCACGATAGCCGCGCCGGTCTCCGCCGCATGGTCGAGGATGGTCAGCGGGTCCATCCGCACGATCCTGCCGCCGACATTGCCGTAGCGGTCGCAGGCACCGGTGCGGCCATCGGCGATGTAGCACATCACCGGACAGGCATCGCAGCGGATCTTCTCCGCCACCTGCTTCTCGCCGGGATCATGCGTCTCGAAGCGCTCGGCAAGCTCGCTCATCGGCGTGCCTCCTTTTCGCGAATGGCGGCGCGGATACGCGTCGGCGTCGCCGGAACCTTGGTGACCAGGACGCCGGTGGCATGGCGGATGGCATTGAGGATCGCCGGCGCCGTCGGGATCAGCACATGCTCTCCCAAACCCTTGGCACCAAAGGGTCCTTCCGGGTCCGAAACCTCTATCAGGATGGTTTCGATCGGCGGCACGTCGCCAATCGTCGGGATGAGATAGTCGTGCAAATTCTCGGTGCGGCCGGGGATGTACTCCTCCATCAGCGCCATGCCGATGCCTTGCGCGATGCCGCCTTCGATCTGGCCTTCGACCAGCAGCGGGTTGATCGCCTTGCCGACATCGTGCGCCGCGGTGATCTTGATCAGCTTCACGGTGCCGAGCTTGAGGTCGACCTCCAGTTCGGCGATCTGCGCGCCATAGCCGTAGACGGCGTAGGGTTTGCCCTGTCCCTTGGCATCGAGCGGCAGCGTCGGCGGATCGTAGGTCTCCTCGGCGCGGAAGACGAAGCCTTCGGCATCCACGTCCAATGTCTCGAGGTCGATGCGGCGGGTGGCTTCGCCTTCGCGGATGACGATAGCCGGGCCGTCGAGTTGCAGGGTTGCGTTTTCGGAAACATTGGCAAAGCGCAGGATCTTTTCGCGCAAGGCGCGGCCGGCCTTCTCGGCCGCCTTGCCGGTGACGAAGGTCTGGCGCGAGGCTGATGTCTTGCCGGCGTCGGGAGTGATGGCCGTATCGGCGCTCTTCAGCCGGAATCTTTCTAGCGGCAGGCCGAGCGCGTCGGCGCAGATCTGGGTGATGACCGTGTTCGAACCCTGGCCGATATCGACGGCGCCCTGGTGCAGGATGACCGTGCCGTCAGCCGCGATGCCGACCCGGATTGTCGACGGGTTGGGAAGCGAGGTGTTGCCGCAGCCATACCAGCACGACGCGACGCCAACGCCGCGCTTTCTATCCCGATTGGCACTGTTGAATGCCTCCGTATCAGCCGTCGCGCGCGCCCAGTACGGCCGCAGCGATTCGAGGCACTCGGCTATGCCGACGCCGGAGTCCAGAAGCTGCCCGGTAACCGTTTCGGAACCGTTACGAAGGCAGTTCTTCAAGCGAAAATCGAGCCGGTCCATGCCGAGCTTGCCGGCCAGCTCGTCATAGAGCGTCTCCTGCATGATCGTCGCCTGCGGCACGCCGAAGCCGCGGAAAGCGCCTGAGATCGGCCCATTTGTGTGGATGGCGCGGCCCTCGGCACGGTAGTTCGGCGTCGCATAGGGGCCGGAGGCATGCACCGGCACGCGGTTGGCGACCGTCGGCCCCCAGCTGGCATAGGCGCCGGTGTTGAAATCGCCTGAGAAGATCATGCCGGTGACAAGGCCATCGGCATCGGCGCAGATGGTCGCTCGCATCACGGCTGGATGGCGCTTGGTGGTCGAAGTCATCGATTCGGTGCGGGTGTAGGCGAGTGCCGCCGGCCGCCCCGTCTTCAGCGCCACAAGGCCGATCAGCGGCTGCAGCGAAACGTCGAGTTTCGAGCCAAAGCCGCCGCCGGTCGCGGTCGGCACGATGCGCACCTTCTCGACGGCAAGGCCGAGCACCTTCGCCGTCTCGTCGCGGTCCATATAGGGCGCCTGGGTGCAGGCGACGACGACCAGTGTGTCGCCGTCCAGATAAGCATAGCCGGCTTCCGGTTCGATATAGGCGTGCTCGACATAGGAGGTGTCGATGGCGCCGGAGACGGTAAACGCGGCACTGGCAAGCGCCGCTTCCGGGTCGCCACGCTCGACGAAGCCGGAGGTCAGCAGGTTCGCCGGGCGGTTTTCGTGGATCAGCCTGGCACCGCTGGCCTGCGCTTCGGCCGACTGCAGAAAATGCGGTAGTTCGCTCCAGCGAACCGGAAAGTCCGACAGGTCGAGATCGACGATGGCCTCACGCTCACCGGCGACCAGCGCCACCGCCTCGCCGCGTAGGCGCGCAAACCCTTCGGCCAGCGCCGGCTGGTCGGCGAACGGGCCGATGACGCCGAAACAGTTTTTCCCTGGAATGTCGGCGGCCGTGAAGACACCGGCGATACCGGGATGCGCCTTCGCCCATCCGTCGAGGTCGCCGAAGGCGAAGCTGGCGTGATAGTGCGGCGAGCGGACCACCAGCACGGCCAGCGCATCGGCCGGGAAGGAATCGCCACCGAATTTTTCACCGCCGGTGACCTTCGGCACGCCGTCGAGCCTGACGGGTGAGGAGCCGATCGCATGGCCGGACTGAGGCAAGCGGTAATCGAGGCTTGCCGCCTGCAGGGAGGCATCCATCACCGCCGCGATGATCTTCCGGTAGCCGGTGCAGCGGCACAGAATGCCGCCCAGCGCATCCTGCACTTCGGTCTCGGTCGGACTGGGCTGCTTGTCGAGTAGCGCGGTTGCGGCGACCAGCAGCGCCGGCGTGCAGATGCCGCATTGCGCCGCGCCATGGTCGAGGAACGAGGCCTGCAGCGCCGACAGCCGACCATTGGCGAGGCCTTCGACTGTCGTCACCGAGGTACCAGCGGCGGAAGCCGCCGACATCAGGCAGGCGCAAACGGGATCGCCGTCGACCAGCACCGTGCAGGCGCCGCAGTCACCGGCATCGCAGCCGACCTTGGTGCCGGTCAGCCCCAATTCGTCGCGCAGCACCAGGGAGAGCCGGCGCAGCGGAGGCACATTGACCGAAATGGCGGTGCCATTGACCTCAAAGGCGATGTGGGCGCGCGCAGCGCCGAAGCCAGGCTGGACGTTGCCGAGATCGGGCAGGGCTTTACGCATATCAGGCTGAACTTGGCTCATGCCGCCGCCACCTCGCCGCCAGTCGTCCGCCACCCAGCCGCAAGCACGGCACGGGCAACGATCTCGCGCACCGCATCGAGCCTATACTCGGCGCTGCCGCGCACATCGGCGATCGGCGATAGCTCTTCCATCGGCGCCGCCAGGGCCGCACCGGCGAGTCCGCCGTCCGCAGCCAACCCACGCAGAGCAGTCTCGACGCCAACAAGCCGCTTGGCCACAACCGAGCAGGATCCGGCGGCGACCGCTGCCTCCACAACGATGTCGTTCTTCACGACCAGACGTGCCGCCACCATGGCAATGGAAATGACGAGATAGCGCCGCGCGCCAAGCTTGACGAAAGCCGACGTGCCGATGGCTCTCGGCACGCGGATGGCCGTGACCATCTCACCGGGCAGCAGA
The DNA here is from genome assembly GCF_001425625.1 of Mesorhizobium sp. Root102. Lineage (GTDB taxonomy): Bacteria > Pseudomonadota > Alphaproteobacteria > Rhizobiales > Rhizobiaceae > Mesorhizobium. Next base: position 163,873 of record NZ_LMCP01000044.1, read on the forward strand.
GCCGTGCGGCGGTTGCCGAGAATGAAGTCCTGCAAGGGCAGATGCCGGGTCGCCCTCGCTGAACGCAGCTCGACCTCGGCATCGAGGATGAGCAGGCCCGGCACGCCGTCGGCGGCAGGCGACGCGTTGCAGAGATTGCCGGCGACCGAGGCGACGTTCTGGATCTGCGCCGAGCCAACCTCACGCGCCGCCTGTTTCAGTGCGTCGAAGGCTGGCGGCAAGGGATGGCGGATAATGTCGGTCCAAGTCGTGCGCGCACCGATGACGAAGTGGTCGTCCGTCTCCGCAATGCCGCGCAGCGCCGCCAGGCCGTTGATGTCGAGAACATTGTCTCGGAAGGGTTTGCTGCCTTGCGCCGGATAGAAATCGGTGCCGCCGGCAAGGATGCGCCAGGCGCCCTCGCCAAGCAAAGCGAGCGCTTCGTCGACCGAGGTGGGTTTCGCGTAACGGATCACGCTTTGCCTTCCAGAAATGAGGTCTTCCAGAAACCGGTGTTTCGAAAGACTCTGCCGGGCAGCCGGGAAAATTCATTCGTATGCAAATGATATCAAGCCAGCAGGAATTGTCAAAGCCGGAGATTGCGACGGCTTGATCGGCACGCATTTGTTATGTCCCAGAGGTTGACGCAGCCGGCCATCTGGTCAAGTTTCTGCCTCCGGTCGCGACAGCGGCATTTTTTCACTGGAGCAAGCTCCCAAGACAACCCACAAGGAAGCCCCATGGCCGACGAAGCGCTTGTTGTCATCGACCTGCAGAACGACTTTTGTCCGGGCGGCGCACTGGCGGTTGCCGGCGGCGACGAGATCGTGCCGCTGGTCAACGATCTGATCCGGCGAACCGACCATGTCGTGCTGACGCAGGACTGGCATCCGGCCGGTCATTCCAGCTTTGCCTCCAGCCATCCGGGTGCGCAGCCTTATACGATGATCGAGATGCCCTATGGCCAGCAGACGCTGTGGCCGGACCATTGCATCCAGGGCAGCCTGGGCTCGGATTTCCACTCCGGCCTCGCCTGGACCAAGGCCGAGCTCGTTATCCGCAAGGGATTTAGGCCTGATATCGACAGCTACTCGGCCTTCTTCGAGAACGACCGTACGACGCGGACCGGCCTTGCCGGCTATCTCCGGGAGCGCGGCATCGACACGCTGACCCTGGTCGGCCTGGCGACCGATTTCTGCGTTGGCTTTTCGGCGCTGGATGCCGTCAGCCAGGGTTTCAAAACCACCGTACGGCTCGATGCATGCCGCGGCATCGATCTCAACGGTTCGCTCGGGGCCATGCTGCAGCGCATGCGCGACGCCGGCGTGACGCTCGAAGACCATTTGTCGGACTGACCGGACAGTGGGGCGCAAGAGGGGCTTTTTGCCGACTGCAGCGGGTGTAATCGCGGGCTCTGCAATCGCCGTTGCGATGCTGTTTCCAACACTGGCACTGGCTGCGGAGGAACACGGCCTGCCCGGCGCTTCGATGTCGCTGTGGTGGGCGCTGCCCTTTGCCGGGCTGCTTTTGTCGATCGCTACCGGTCCCCTGCTCTTCCATCATGTCTGGGAGCACCACTACGGCAAGATCACGGCCCTTTGGGCGGCGCTGGTGATCGTGCCGCTGGCATTAGCCTTCGGTGTGCCCTCGGCGACCGAGGCGGTGCTGCATGCGCTGCTCACCGAATACATGTCCTTCATCATTCTGCTGTTTGCGCTGTTCACCATTTCGGGCGGCATTCTCATTGCCGGCAACATCCACGGTACGCCGCTGGTCAATGCCGGGCTGTTGCTGGTCGGCGCGCTGCTGGCCTCGGTGATCGGCACGACCGGCGCCTCGATGATCCTGATCCGGCCGATCCTGCGCGCCAACGATAACAGGCCGTTCAATGCCCATGTCGTCATCTTCTTCATCTTCCTGGTTTCCAATATCGGGGGCTCGCTGACGCCGCTCGGCGACCCGCCACTGTTCGTCGGCTTCCTGCGCGGCGTCGACTTCTTCTGGACCTTCGCCAACCTCTGGCGCGAGACGCTGTTCGTCGGCGTCGTCGTGCTGGCCGTCTTCCTAGGCATTGACATCGCCCTGCACCAGCGCGAGGCCGGAGCGCCGAAAATCAAGGATCCGACACCGGATACGAAGGTGCGCTTGCGCGGCCTGGCCAACCTTCCGCTGCTAGTGGGCGTGATCGGCGCCATCCTGCTGTCGGCGGCCTGGAGGCCGGGCGTGAGCTTTTCCGTGTTCGGCGTCAGTCTCGAACTGCAGAATCTGGTGCGCGATGCCATCATCCTGGCGCTGGCCCTGCTGTCGCTTCCGCTCTCCTACAAGAGCCACCGGGAAGCCAACGGCTTCAACTGGGGTCCGATATCGGAGGTGGCGAAATTGTTTGCCGGCATCTTCATCTGCATCGTGCCGGTCATCGCCATCCTAAGGGCAAGCCATGAGGGGGCACTGGCGCCACTGGTGTCGCTTGTCAGTTCGCCCTCGGGCGCGCCCAACGATCTCGCCTATTTCTGGCTGACAGGGGCGCTGTCATCCTTCCTCGACAATGCGCCGACCTATCTGGTGTTCTTCGAACTTGCCGGCGGCGACCCACGGCATCTGATGACGGAATTTGCCTCGACGCTGGCGGCGATCTCGGCCGGCGCGGTGTTCATGGGCGCCAACACCTATATCGGCAATGCGCCGAACTTCATGGTCTACGCCATCGCCCGACATCGCGGCGTGAAGATGCCGGGCTTTTTCGGCTATATGGCATGGTCGGGCCTGGTGCTGGTCCCGACATTCCTGATCGCGGGCTTTCTGTTCTTCGGCTGATCAGCCCACGCCGACATAACGGCGAACCGCCGACGGGTCGGCGCGCAATTCCTCGACATCGACCGTCTCGCGATTGCGGCCGTTTTCGATGAAGGCAACGCGGTCGGCGACCGAAAGCACCGCATCGACACGCTGCTCGACCAGGATGGTCGAAACGCCCATGTCTCGCAGCTTCGACACCGTCTCGCGAATCTTGGCGATCATCGACGGCATCAGCCCTTCGGTCGGCTCGTCGAGCAGCAGCACCTGCGGCTCGAGGCACAGCGCGCGCGCCATCGCCAGCATCTGCTGTTCGCCGCCGGACAGCGTGCCGGAGCGTTGCCTTAGCCGCTGGCGCAGCAGCGGAAAGAGGTCGAGCACGCTTTCGCGCGTCGCCTTGCCCTTGCCGCGCGCCATCAGGCCGATCTCGATGTTTTCGGCCACCGTCATCTCGGCGAACAGCCGCCTGCCTTGCGGCACATAGGCGACGCCGGCCTTGGGCACCTCATGCGCCGGCAGTCCTGTCAATTCCTTGCCATCGAGCCTGATCGAGCCGGCGCTTGAGGGAACCAGCCCCATGATGGCCTTCAGCGTCGTCGTCTTGCCGGCGCCATTGCGGCCGAACAAGCACAGCACCTCGCCCTTGTTCAGCACCAGATCGAGGCCATAGAGCACCTGGACCTCGCCATAGAAGCAGTCGAGCCCCGAGATTGCCAGCGCTTCGGACTTCGTCTTCGTCATGGGGCGGTCCCCAGATAGGCTTCCTGCACCGCCGCGTTCTCGCGGATCGCTTCGGGCGTGCCTTCGGCGAGAATCTTGCCGGCATTGAAAACGGTGATGCGGTCGGCCAGATGCATGACAACAGGCATGTTGTGCTCGATCAAAAGCACGGTGGCGTTTTTGGCGATCTCGCGCACCAGGGTGATGAAATTGTCGATCTCAGAGTCGGCCAGCCCTTGCGTCGGTTCGTCGAGGATCAGCAGGCGCGGCTTCAGCGCCAGGCCCATCGCCACTTCCAGCAGGCGCTGATGGCCGTAGGACAATTGCCCGGCCGGCATGTGGGCGCGATCGGCCAGGCCCGTGCGTTCGAGCGTCGCCATCACCCCGGCCCGCACCGCGCCCTTCGAACGGCCATCGCTCAAAGTCCGCTGCACCGGCAGCGCGACATTGTCGTAGGCGGAGAGATTGGCAAAGACGCTGGTGATCTGGAACGTGTAGGCGATGCCCTGGCGAACCCGGATATAGGCCGGCTGGCCGGTGATGTCGGTGCCGTCGAAGACGATCATGCCGGAAGATGGTGCGATGCGGCCGCTGACCAGGCTGACGAAGGTAGTCTTCCCGGCCCCGTTGGGTCCGATGACGGCGCGAATCTCGCCCGGCATCAGCGCGAAATTGACGTCGTCGACGGCGCGCAGACCGCCAAAGCTGCGCGACAGGCCCTTGGTGGTCAAAAGCGGCATCACGGCAGCCACTCGAGCCAGCGCTGCCTGATGCTGCCCAGAATGCCCTTGGGGAAAAACAGCACCAGAAGGATCAGCGCGATGCCGACAATCAGCAGATAGGCGGAGGTGTAGCCGCTGGTGACGTCGATGACATAGTACATGAACAGCGTGCCGATCAGCGGCCCAAGCGTTGTGGCGGCACCCCCGAGCAGCACCCACAGCAGCGGCAGGATCGAATACTGTACCGAAGCGAAGCTCGATCCGACATAGCCGAACAGCAGCGCATAGGCAGCGCCCGAAGCAGCGCAGATGGTGCCGGAGATCACGACGGCGGCGAGTTTGTTGGAGAAGGTGTCGTAGCCGAGCATTTTCGTCCGCTCCTCGTTCTCGCGGATGGCGACCAGCACGCGGCCATATCTGGAGCGCACGATAGCCAGCGTGACGAGCAACACGATCGAAAATAGCCCCAGCGCTGTCATGTAGCGCACGGTCGGATTGGTGAGCTCAAGCGACGTCGCGCCGAGGCTGAGCACCCGCGCCGGCTGCGGCACGACCATGCCCTGGTCGCCGCCGGTCCATGTCGCGAAATAGAGGATGAGGAGGTAGAATACCTGGGCGAACATCATGGTGACAATCATGAAAGCGACGCCCGTGGTGCGCAGCGCCAGCAGGCCGATCACCATCGCCAGCACAGCGCCGCAGGCAATTCCGCCGAGGAAGGCCAGCGGCACGCTCCAGTCGAACTGGATGATGGCAAGGCCGGCGCCGTAGAGTCCGGCGGCAAAGAACATCGCATGGCCGAGGCTGAGCAGGCCGACATAGCCGAACAGCATGTTGTAGCCCATGGCGAACACCGCCAGCACCATGATGCGGGCGAGCAGGCCATGATAATACTCCGGCAGCAGTAAGCTCAGCACGAAGAGCAGGGCGATGACGCCGAGATGCAGTGCATAGGCCTTTGCCGGCGAAGCTTCGCTCATCGCGATGCCGTCCCGAACAGGCCTTGCGGCCGAAACACCAGCACCATGGCGACGAGCAGCGTGGCGATGATCTTGGCCAAAGTCGGCGAGAAGAACATCGAGATGATGCCATCGGAGAGGCCGATCAGCACGGCGGCGACGACCGTGCCGCGCAGCGAGCCGAGGCCGCCGATGATGACGACGATGAAGGAGAGCAGCAGCGGATCCTGCCCCATCAAATAATGCGCCTGGCTGATCGGCACGATCAGCACCGCGGCAATGGCCGCCAGCATGGCGCCAAGCGCGAAGACGCCGCCATAGACTCGGCCGACGGGGATGCCGAAGGCTTGTGCCGTCTCGCTGTCATACTGCGTGGCACGCATGGTGAGGCCGATCCTGGTGCGCGTCAGCACCAGCCATGTCGCAAGCAGCAGCAGCGCCGAAGCGGCGATAACAGACAATTTGTAGCCGGAGTAACCGAACCACGGCAAAAGGATGCGGTAGCTGAACGGCGGCTCGACGGGCCGTGCCTCCGGACCGTAAAAGGTCAGCGCCAGCTGCTGGATGATGTAGAGCATGCCGATGGTGGCGACGATGGTGGCTTCCGGATTGTAGTTGAGCCGGCGCAGCACCAGCCTTTCGGCGACCAGCGCAATGGCGCCGACGATCAGCGGCGCAATCACCAGCGCCGCCAGGAAGCCGAGCGCCGGATCGCCGCCGATGGCTGTTGTGATCGCCCAGGCGAGCACGGCGCCCAGCATGAAGAACTCGCCATGAGCGACATTGACCACCCGCATGACGCCGAACACCAGCGACAGCCCAAGCGCCGTCAGCGCCAGCACCGCCGAGGTGACGAGGCCTTCGAGGGCAGCGAGGAGGAGGTGGGGTCCGAAGTGCATTCAGGGCGCCCTTACCCTCCCCCTCGTGGGGAGGGTGACCGCGAAGCGGTCGGGTGGGGGGTGGGGCATGGGCCGTCGCGACCCCCACCCCGTCTCATAGGCTTCGCAAAAATGCGAAGCCTATTCGCCGACCCTCCCCACAAGGGGGAGGGTAAGGCGCCTCACAGCGCTTGCGTCGTATAATCTCCTTCGGCCTCGTAAAGCCCGTCCTCGATCTTGGTCTTGTGCACGACCTTCAGCTTGCCGCCTTCGACCTTGGAGATGTTCTGGATGCCAAAACACTGGTGGATCTTGCCGTTGAAGGTTTTCGGTCCCTGCGGATGCTCCGGACCTTCGGCGAATTCGGTCAGCGCCTCGGTCGCCTCGACCAGCTTGGCGCGGTCTTCCGGTCCCTTGTAGCCGGCATCCTCCATCGCCTTCTTGACGACATAGAGCGTCTCCCAGCAGCCGAACATGTGGGCGGCGGTGGAGACGTCCTTGGGGTCGCCGACGGCGGCGCCATTGTCGTCGATGCCGACGGCGGCGCGATAGGCTTTCTGCGCCTCGGAATCATTGGCCTGCGCATAACGCGGCGAGCCTTCCCAGAAATGGCTGCCGTCGAGGAATTCGAGGCCGGGGCTGTTGATGTCGGTGGCCTCGAGCGAATCGATGAAGCCGAACAGTTGCGGCCGGTTGGAGCCGTAGAACTCGCCGAGCTCCTTGACGAAGGTCAGCACGGCCGGGCCGACCATGACGTGGTAGATCACCTCGGTCTCGGCCGGGATCTGCGGGAAATACTTGGTGAAGGACGATTCCGTCGGCGGGATGGCGATCTGCGCGATGACCTCGGCGCCTTGCGCCTTCAATGCCGGCGGCAGGTAGTCGCGATGGTCGTAGCCGAAGGCGAAATCCGGGAAAATCTGCGTCACCTTCTTGCCGGCATTGGCCGCGATCCAAGGCGCCATCGACTGGATCTGGCTCTTCACGTCGGTGATGCCGGGCTGGAAGACATAACGGTTCAGTTTGGTCGAGGCGACGTGGTGGCCTTCGCTGACGACGAAATAGGGCATCTTGTTTTCGCCGGCGGCGGGCGCCGAGCCGATGACGACATGCGAGAACAGCGTGCCGAAGACAATGTCGGTCTTGTGCTGGGTGGCGAACTTGCCGACCACCTCGGCGCCGCGGCCGGGATCGGTGCCGTCATCCTCGATGATCACCTCGACCTGGCGGCCATTGATGCCGCCGGCGGCGTTGATCGCCTTGACCGCGGCAGCGGTGGTCTTCTCGTACCAGCGGCCATAGGCGGCGCCGATGCCGGTGCGGTGCGACTGGAAGCCGATCTTGATCGGCGCCGAACTCTGCGCCTGGGAATAGCGGACGAAGCCGGGGGCAACGGCGAGCCCGGCGCCCGCGGCCAGACCCTTCAGCGCCGTGCGGCGGGTGAGGGTAGTCTTGGAGAGGTCAAAAAATCCGTTCTTGTCAGCCATGTTCGTTCCCCTGTTTTCAGTCTTGACCAACGATAAGGCGGCTTCGGCATCCTCGCTCAGAGGGATGCAAAAATTGCATGTGTACAAACTAAATCACCAAAGCCTTGGTATGGCAAGCGAGCTTCCCCGACGATATCGCGGCCGCCGTTTTCTCATCCGGCGGTCGGCGTGGCAAGCAACCAGAGGCCGAAGACGGTGTAGGCGATCATCAGCAGGGTAAGCGGGAACTGGCTGAGTGCCGCGCGGGAGGGCTGCGGGTGCGGGCGCCAGGCGAAGCCGTGGGCGACGAGGACTGCGAGCACATGGCCAAGGATGATGGCGCCAGCCTGGACATTCCACAGCCACCACGCCGAGTCCGCCCCGGCAACGATGCCGGCCTCGATCTGCATGTCGGCGGTGCCGAACAGGTTCCAGCCCAGCGCGAACGGATCGGAAAGTGCTGCAAGCGCATACTGGCCGTCGATGAGCAGCGCCGTCAGATAATGCGCGACATGATAGGCGAGCGCGATCGGTACGATCGACCACACCAGCAGGCCTGCGGCCTGGCCGAGGGTGTGATCGCTCCTTGCGAGACACTGGCCGAGCCAGACGGCAAGCAGGAACACCGCCGCCAGCAGCACGAATGTCAGCACGAGCCCGAAAGTGCCGCTGCCGACCACCGCGGTGCGACCGGGAAATTCGAGCGGATTGATGCCGAACAGGCCGAGCCAGAAGAAGGTTTTCGACAGACCGTCGAACGAGACCGACGAGAGGGCCAGCAGCAGGAAGGCGATGCCGCTGGTCGGCAGCGGCTCTGCGGCGAACAGTTTGGCGCCCGGCCAGCACAGGCCAAGCCGGCCGTCTTCGTTGCGCTCGACGATGGCGAAACGCGCCACCATTGAGAAGAAGACCGTCAGGAATTCGCCGCTACGGCTCCAGGCGCGATAGCCGAACGCCAGCATGGCAAGAAAGCTGAACAGCCAGTAGAGGCCGGCGGCCAAGGCCAGTCGCGCCGGATCGTCGGGCGCCGGATCGATGAGTTCGAACCAGGCAAAGGCGAAGAACAAGATGACAGCCGGCCAGCAACCGAGCCATTGGGGGAGATGCCATCTTCCTTCATTGTTTCCGCCCCACAGGCGCAAGACGAGACGCCACGGGCCAATCCAGGGGTTCAGCCATGACCAGAGATCGCCGAAGACACCTTGCAGCAGCGTGACGCCGGCCCATAGCAGGGTCCAGATCACCAAAGGCAGTGGGTTGGAAAGTGGGTCGCGGCTGCCGAACAAGCCGGCGATGATGAGGATTGCAAAGCCGGCAAAGGATATCAGGCTGAGGATGGTGCGGAATACGTCGCCAAAAGCGAAGAGCGGCAGGCGCCGGCGCCAGAAACGATCGAGAGACTCCGCCGGCAGCAGCGCCAGGACGAGGAAGCTGACGGCAACGGCAAAGGCGCCGCCGACCAGATAGTAGCCGGTCGGCAGGAGCAGGACGTGGCCGCGATCGGAGGCGTGGGCGAGGGCGGGAGTGGGCAATATGAGCGATGCGGCCGTAAGCAACAAAGCTAACGATAGATGACGGCACTCTACGGCGCCCCCCTCTGTCCTGCCAGACATCTCCCCCACAGGAGGGGAGATTGGCAGTTCGCCAGATCGGCGCTTTTCTTGCAATGTCGAAAATTGGCGAAAGCGGAGATGACATCCAATCTCCCCCCAAGTGGGGGAGATTGCCGGCAGGATAGAGGGGGGCGCGAAGGAACTCATCCTATCCAAGATTGCCATCTTGGCTGGCGTGGCCACCCCTCACACCTTGACCAGTTGCTCCACGCGATCCTTCTCCCCGAAAATCCTGATATACCGCTCGATCTCGTTCTCGTCGCCGGTTGCCTTGGCGGGATTGTCGGAAAGCTTGACCGCCGGCCTTCCATTGGCCTCGGTGACCTTGCAGACCAGCGATATGGCGTCGAGGCTGTTGGTTTCCGTCGGCGCGCAGCCTTCGAAATCATTGGTCAGATTGGTGCCCCAGCCGAACGACATGCGCACCTTGCCCTTGAAGTGGCGGTAGGTTTCCTCGATCGTTTCGACCTCGAGCCCGTCCGAGAAGATCAGCAATTTCTGCTTGGGATCCTTGCCCTTGTCGCGCCACCACGACAGGATTTTTTCGCCGCCTTCGATCGGCGGCGCGCTGTCGGGACGAAAGCCCGTCCAGTCGGCCACCCAGTCCGGCGCGTCGCGCAGGAACGAGGCGGTGCCGAAGGCGTCGGGCAGCACGATAAGCAGATTGCCGCCATAGTAGCGCTGCCAGTCCTGCAGCACCTTGTAGGGCGACTGTTTCAGCTCTTTTTCCGAATTGGCGAGGGCGGCGAACACCATCGGCAGTTCATGCGCGTTGGTGCCGAGCGCTTCGAGGTCGTTGTCCATGGCCAGAAGCACGTTGGAGGTGCCGGTGAACGCCTCGCCGATGCCTTCCTTCAACGCCTCGACGCACCAGCGCTGCCACAGGAAGGAATGGCGCCGGCGCGTGCCGAAGTCCGAGATGCGGATGCCGGGCAATGCCTTCAGCCGCTCGGTCTTGGCCCACATCTTGGCCTTGGCGCGGGCATAGAGCACATCGAGCGCGAAGGGGCCGAAGGCTCGCATGGCCGCGCGGGAGCGCAGCTCATTGATGATCGCCAGCGCCGGGATCTCCCACAGCGTGGTGTACATCCACGGCCCGCTGAAGGTCAGCTCGTACTGGCCGTCGCGCTTCGACAGCTCGTATTCGGGCAGCCTGAAATTCTCCAGCCAGGCGAGGAACTCCGGCTCGAAGATCTGCTTGCGGCCGTAGAAATTGTTACCGCCGAGCCAGATCATCTCCTTCTTGGAGAAGCGCAGGGTACGAGCATGGTCGAGCTGCTCGCGCAGTTCGCCCTCATCGATCTCGTTGGCAAGGCGCACCGAAGTTGTACGGTTGATGAGCGAGAAGGTGGTGTCGACCTTGGGATACATGCCCCAGATCATCTGCAGCATCAAAAGCTTGTAGAAATCCGTATCGAGCAGGCTGCGCACGATCGGATCGAGCTTCCAGGTGTGGTTGTAGACCCGCCGCGCAATATCGGTCTTAGCCATGTTTCAACACCGCCTTCGCTGCCTACGATCCACAACCGCGACAGGCCTCATAGCATCGAATTGGCCAAAGCGCTGCCCGGTTTGAGGCTGGCCCGACAAAAAGAAAACCGTGCATGGGGCCGAAAGACCACTGACGGTCGCCGCGAGCCGCAGGCTGGTGTCAGCTCCCGGTTTTGGCGCCGATGACCCTGAGCGCCGGACGCTTGCGGCGGCTGACGATGCGGCCCGCCACCGGGGCGTCGGCGCGGCCGTCGTCCTGAGCCTTCTCGGCAAACAGCCAGTCGACGAACACCTGCACGATCGGCGTCGCTCTCATCTCGTTGCGGCAGACGACATAGAAATCGTCGACCGCCGGCACCGACAGGCTGAACGGCGCGACCAGCATGCCCCTGGCCAGCAGCGCGCTTGCCGTCACCGAGTCGCCCAGCGCCACGCCATGGCCGTGCACCGCGGCCTCGGTCGCCATGCGCGCATCGCCAAGGTGATGGCGGCGGCCCCGCTCAAGGTCCAGCGCATCGGCGGCCGCCAGCCAGGTGTGCCATTCGCGGCCGTCGTCGCCATGCAGGAAGACATGGTCGGCAAGGTCCCTGACGCTGCGGATCGGGCGGTTGTTGATCAATGTCGGGCTGACCACGGGAAACAGTTCGAGGCCAGACCATTTGCGCATCCAGCAATCGGCCCAGCTGCCGTCGCCATAATGCACGCAGACGTCGATATGCGGCGCCCGCAGATCCTTGGGATCGTTGGAGGGGACAAGCGTCAGCCTGATATCCGGATATTGCGCCATGAAACTGCCGAGCCGTGGTGTCATCCACAGCAACAGTAGTGCCGGCACGCAGGAGACTGAAAGTGTGCCGCTGCTCGCCGGCCTTGTCATGCGCTGTGTGGCGGCGGCGATGCCGTCGAAGGCGGTCGATACCGCCGGCAGCAGCTCGGCGCCGTGCGGTGTCAGTTTGACCCGCTGGCCGACCCGCTCGAACAGCTTGACGCCGAGCGACTGCTCGAGCGCCTTGATCTGGTGGCTGATGGCGCCGTGCGTGACATTCAGTTCGCTCGCCGCCTTGGTCAGCGAGCCATGGCGGGCCGTTGCCTCGAAGGCGCGCAGCGGATTGAGGGGCGGCAGGCGTTTGGCCATGAGCATCCATTGAAGCACGATCCCGAAAAGTGGAGGCCGGTTTTCGGATGAGATCGTGCTCAGAGTTGATTGTGAGATTTTCTCACAGAAAACACCCTAACAATATCAATTGATTTTTCAATGCCGCTGCCAGACACTTTGCCCCGGGAACAGCATCAAGACGTCAGGTCAACAGGCAGCCGTTGCAGCCACGGCAGGGTTCGAAACGATCGAGCCAAGCGTCGCCGAAGACCGGACTGCTCCAGTCAAGCAGGGAGAACCGGCATGGGTTACGATCGCGGCAAGCTCGATGCGTTGCGTCGCAAATATGGTGAAAGCCATGGTGGCGAAATGTTCGACCCGAAGTTCCGCAAGGTCGCCGACAAGATTTTCTCCAAGACCGGCACGCGGCTCGCGCCCTATTCCGGCATCCCGACCTTCCTTGCCGCACCCTACCGCGAAATATCGGCCGACAATCCGGATTTCGGCGATTTGCAGGTGGCGATGATCGGCGTACCGATGGATCTAGGCGTCACCAACCGGCCGGGCTCGCGCTTCGGGCCAAGGGCACTGCGCGCCATCGAGCGCATCGGTCCCTACAATCACGTGCTGGAATGCGCGCCGACGCATGAACTCAGGGTCGCCGACATCGGTGACACGCCGTTCCGCAGCCGCTACCGGCTGGAGATCAGCCATGAGGACATCGAGCGCCGCACCAACCAGATCGTCGATGCCGGCGTCATCCCGCTTTCGATCGGCGGCGACCATTCGATCAGCCATCCGATCCTGAAGGCCGTCGGCAAGAAGGCGCCGGTCGGGCTGATCCACATCGACGCCCATTGCGACACCAGTGGCCTGTTCGACATGACCAAGTTCCACCATGGCGGACCATTCCGCAACGCGGTGCTCGACGGCGTGCTCGATCCGACGCGTACGATCCAGATCGGCATCCGCGGCTCGGCCGAATATCTGTGGGAATTCACCTACGAGTCCGGCATGACCGTGGTGCATGCCGAAGAGGTCACCGGCCTCGGCATTCCTGCCATCATCGAGAAGGCGCGCAAGATTGTCGGCGACGGCCCGACCTATGTCTCTTTCGACATCGACAGCGTCGATCCGGCCTTCGCGCCCGGCACCGGCACGCCGGAAGTCGGCGGGCTGACGACGCGCGAAGTGCTCGAACTGCTGCGTGGCCTGAAGGGCCTCAACATCGTCGGCGGCGACGTCGTCGAGGTGGCGCCGCAATATGACGCCACCACCAACACGGCGCATGCCGCCGCACAGGTGCTGTTCGAGATACTGAGCCTGATGGTGTTCAGCCCGGCGATAACAGGCAAGGGAGCCTGACGTTCAGAAAGCGAAGGCGGCCGCCGCGCTGGAGCCGGCGGCCGTATCAAACAAACAATGCTTCCAGACAGGGGAATGACAATGACAATCCGCAAGACATTTACATCCATGGCTGCCGTGCTGATGCTTGGCACTGCCGGTTTCGGCCTCGCGATCCAGGCCGCCAGCGCTGATGCGCTGGCGGACATCACCAAGGCCGGCGCCATCAATGTCGGCGTCTTCGCCGATTTCCCGCCCTTCTCCTCGGCCAGCGCCGACATGAGCCTGAAGGGCTACGACATGGACGTCGCGCAATACATTGCCGACACGCTCAAGGTAAAGCTCAATCCCGTCGCCGTCACCGGCCAGAACCGCATCCCGTACCTCAACGACCACCGCGTCGATATCCTGATGAGCGTCGGCTATTCGAAGGAACGTGAGCAGGTCATCGACTTCGCTGCCGCCTACGCGCCTTACTACATCGCCGTGATCGGTCCGGCCGCGATGGCGGTCAAGGGCAAGGAAGACCTTGCCGACAAGTCGATCGCCGTTAACCGCGGCACGCTCGAAGACACCTCGCTTACCGAGGCGGCACCCGCGTCGGCCGACATCAAGCGCTTCGACAACTACAATTCGGTGATCCAGGCCTTTATCTCCGGCCAGACCCAGCTGATGGTCGTCGGCAACGATGTCGGCGCCCAGGTGTTGGCCAAGCAGGACGCGCTGAAGCCGGAGCAGAAATTCCAGCTGCTGACCTCGCCCTCGCATATCGGCCTCAACAAGAATGAGGACGCCCTCAAGAAGGCGGTCAACGATGCCGTCGCCAAGATGCTGGCCGACGGCAAGCTCGACGAAAGCTCCAAGGCCTGGCTGAAGACCCCGCTCAACCCCGACAACCTCAAGGATTGAGTTTCCGTGGCCTTTGCCTGGCTTCCAGGTGCCTTGGGCGACATCGCGCGCGGAGCACTCACGACGATCCTGTTGATCGCCGTGACCACGCTCGCGGGAACGTTCCTTAGCATCCTGGGTGCCGCCGGACGCCGAAACGGCCCGGTGCTCCTCAAGCGGGCAATCGCCTGGTATGTCGAAATCATCCGCAATACGCCGTTCCTGGTGCAGCTGTTCTTCATCTTCTTCGGGCTGCCCAGCCTCGGCATCAGGCTCGATCCGATGCTGGCCGCCATGCTGGCGATGACGCTCAACATGGCGGCCTACACCATCGAGATCGTCGGCGCCGGGCTTGATGCCGTGCCCGGCGGACAGACGGAAGCAGCGCTGGCGCTGGGCCTGAGGTCACGCCAGGTCTTCATCAAGATCGTGCTGCCGCAGGCGCTCAAAGTGATCTTTCCGGCGCTGACCAGCCAGATCGTCATCATGATGCTGGAGTCCGCCGTGGTGTCGCAGATCGCGGTGCGTGAGCTGACCTACGAGGCCGACATGCTGCAGGCGCGCACCTTCCGCTCCTTCGAGACCTATTTTGTCGTGACGATGGTCTATCTCGTCCTGTCGATGGCGCTGCGCCGGCTGCTGGTGTCAGGCGGACGTCGCGTCCTGGGGGCTGGCGTGTCATGATCGAATTCACCTTCTGGGACATCGTGCGCAACCTTCTGCTCGCCGCCCGCTGGACGGTGCTTTTGTCGCTGGCCGCCTTCATCGGCGGCGGCATCGTCGGCCTGATCGTGTTGTTCTTCAGGATCGCCAAAAACAAATGGAGCCGGCGCGTCGCCTCCGGCTATATCGCCCTGTTCCAGGGGACGCCGCTGTTGATGCAGCTGTTCCTGATGTTCTTCGGCCTGCCGATGCTCGGCCTGCGCATCGAGCCGTGGACGGCGGCGGCGCTCGGCCTCACCTTCTTCGCCAGCGCCTATCTCGCCGAAATCTGGCGCTCCGGCGTCGCGGCGCTGCCATTGGGCCAATGGGACGCCGGCGCCAGCCTCGGCCTGCACTATCTGCAGGAACTGCGGCTGATCATCCTGCCGCAGGCCTTTTCGATCACCCGCGCGCCGACCGTCGGCTTCCTGGTGCAACTGATCAAGTCGACCGCGCTGACCTCGATCATCGGCTTCGAAGAGTTGGTGCGGACCTCCAACGCCATCAACAACGCGACCTTCGAACCGTTCAAGGTCTATGGGCTGGTGGCGCTGATCTTCTTCGTCATGTGTTTTCCGCTGACGCAATATGCGCGGAGGCTGGAGAAGCGGGCGGCGGTGCGCTGAGGCGAAGGCATGGTGTGTTGCCGAACATCGACGGTGACGGCAAGCCGTCCCTGCGGCTAGCGCTCCCCAAGCCAATTTCCGCCTGCCGAGCGCTCGACGTTATTGCAAAACGTTCAAATTTGAGCTTCCGCGCTCATGCTTTCTCGAGAGTATCTCCTGTAATCGATAAACCGTCTGCGCCGTAAGTTTTAGCCGTTCTGAATCGCCGTCGGCGACGATGAACGACGAAGATAGGAGAACGCAATGACTCGCAATCACGTTGAACGTCTTGGAGAGTTTAGGGAAATCCTGGTCGCGACTCGACGCGAAGGAGTCCGCAACGTGCACCATACTCGCGACGCAATGCGGGCAAGTGGCTTTCAGATCGGGGAAAGCGATGGCTCCAGCTACGGAGCCGAGCTGAAGGCGCTCCAAGAGGAAATTGAGGCAGTCGATCGCGCCATCGAAGACGAGAAGCGGTTGGCCTTGGCGCTCGAGCGCGAGGCCCAATCCCGCCGACCGGCTAAACCGAGAATCGTGAAGGGAACATAGTTCCTCTCGCCCTATTGCGAGACGTTAATTGCCTCTGTGCTAAGCGTCGGCCTACGGCGCTTAGCCAACGTGTCTGCAGGCGCCGCCTAATCAGTCACAATGTTGGGACATAACGGCCGCCGATTTCGGCGGCCGCTTTGCCTTCAATGCCCAAACACATACGGCGGCGCCAATCGATCCCGCCTCAGCCAGCGCGCCAGAAGCAAGGCCGCCACCACGGCCAGCCCCGACGACAGGCCGATCCAGATGCCGACGCCATGCAGGCCGAAATGGAAGGCGAGCAGCACGCCGAGCGGCAGGCCGACGCCCCAATAGCCGATCGCGGCGTAGATCATCGGCACCTTGGTGTCGTGCAGGCCGCGCAGCATGCCGGCGGCCACCGCCTGCGCGCCGTCGAACACCTGGAACAGCGCGGCGAAGGCCAGGAACGACACGGCAAGCGCGATCACCCTGGCATTGGCCGGATTGCTCATGTCGATGAAGGCGCTGATCAGCGGATGCGGCCACAGGATCATCACCAGTCCCATCAGCCCCATGAACGAGACGCCGATGACAAAGGCGGTCCAGCCGGCGCGCGAAACGCCTTGCGGATTGCCTGCACCATGCGCAAGGCCGACGCGTACCGTCACCGACTGGTTGAGGCCGAGCGGCACCATGAAACTGATCGAGGCGATCTGGATGGCGATCGCGTGCGCGGCCAGCGAATCCGCGTCGATCAGGCCCATCAGGAGGGCCGCCGCATTGAAGATCGTGACCTCGAAGGCGAGGAGGCCGGCAATCGGCAGGCCGAGCCGCAACAGGCCCCTGAAGCGCGGCCAGTCGGCGCGCCAGAAGCGCCCGAACAGACGGTAGCGACGGAACTTCTTCTCCAGCATCACCACGACGGCCATGCCGACGAACATCAGTGTGCTGGACAGCGAGGTGGCAAGGCCCGACCCGGCAATGCCCATCGGGGCGACGCCGAGATTGCCGAACATGAACACCCAGTTGAAGAAGACGTTGCAGGCGACGGCGACGAAGACGATGACCAGCGCCCAGCCCGGCCGTTCCAGCGCCGAGATGAACGAGCGCAGCACGATATAGCCGTAGAAGGGCAGCACCGCCCATTCGAGCCAGCGCAGATAGATGCCGGCCTGATGGGCCAGCACCGGATCCTGACCCATGGCCAGCAGAATGGCCTCACCGTGCCAAAGCACGAGCCAGATCGGGATCGAGATCAGGATCGCCAGCCACAGGCCCTGGCGAACGGTGCGGCGCAGGTCGCGCACCGAATAGCGGCGGCGGCCGAGCTCGGTGGCGATCATCGGCGAGGTCGCCAGCATCAGGCCGAGGCCGAAGATCAGCGGCATGAAATAGAGGTTGGCGCCAAGCGCGCCGCTGGCCAGCGTATCGGACCCCAGACGGCCCATCATCATGACGTCGGTGGCTGTCATCGCGGTCTGGCCGAGGTTGGTCAGCACCATCGGCCAGGCGAGCGCCAGTGTCGCCCTGATTTCCTGACGCCAAAGATTTTCCGGCGCGCGAGCGCCGGCTTCGATCGCAGACATTGTTCCGCTCTTTCCAGGTACGGCACGTCGGCAAAGAGCCGGAAGCCGCATGTCAAACGGCAAAACCTTCAGCTTCGCGGCGTTTGCGCCAGCTTTTGTACGAAACGCGACATGAAGGCAAGAGAGGACGGGCGGGAACGGATTGAGCCAGCCGGAACACTCGGACCACCAATACTCGTCGCTGAGGTCCATTTCACATGCGGGCGATGGGCTGCTACGGATTGCATGGACGACGAGGTGCGACGACAGATCCCGGATTCTCCAGGAGGCAGGATGCAGTTCAAGCGCAGGAAGAATCCAGCCGCGATCCCACGGACGGCGCCGTCCTTCGAGCACATCGTCACGGAAGCGAGCGACAGTTTCCTGTGGCGGCTCGACGACTACCCCTGGGAACGCAATGTCTGGAACTTCCATCCGGAATACGAGATCCATTTGCTGCGGAAATCCTCCGGCGTGGTTCTGGTCGGCGATCACATCGGCGAGTTCGGACCGGGCTACCTGACCATCGTCGGTGGCGGGCTGCCGCATGATTGGGTGACCGCGGTGCAGCCGGGAGAGCTGATCGAAGGCCGCGACATTGTCCTGCAGTTCGATGCGCAGCGGCTGCGGGGGTCGGCGGGCCTGTTGCCGGAATTGCGCGAACTGGAACCGTTCCTCGAACGCTCGCTGCGCGGGATGGTCTTTCACGGCCAGACCGCACGGGAAGGCGCCGAGCTGATGGAGCGGATGGGCGAAGTTAGCGGGCTAAGCAGGTTCTGTCTGTTCCTGAACCTCGTCGATCTTCTCGCCAGGACCGACGAATATGAATTGTTGTCGTCCCCGGATTTCTCGCCGGTTCTCGATGCCGCCTCGCTGGACATCATCCAGCGCACGCTGACCTATCTGTTCCAGCATTTCGCCGAGGACCTGAAGCTGCCGGAAGTGGCGGAACTGGCCGGAATGACGGAGAGCACGTTTTCGCGGTTCTTCCAGAAGAACACCGGCAACAGCTTCAGCGACCACCTTGCCAAGCTCAGGCTCTGGCAGGCCTGCAAGCTGCTGGCGGACACCGATATTCCGATCACCGACATCTGTTTCCAGGTCGGCTACATGAACATCTCGAACTTCAACCGAGCGTTCATGCGCAAGCATCGGATGACGCCATCGTCCTATCGACGGCTGTCGCGGCAGCGGCTGACATTGCGCGCATAAGCGTGTCCTAAACCACCGTTTCAAGCGTGATCGATACTCACGTGACAGGCGCTGTATTCGAGTGCCGGCTTTTGCGCTGCACAATGCATAAAAGTACAGGTCTGCTGCAACGGGGCTTCTAGCGTGACCCGCTGCAACACCGCATCTTGGCGATGGGTGGCATGTCACTCGGGCGATGGTGAGGATCGCGCAACCCGAGGACTTCCGCTTTCTGCGAAATGTTCCTGGAGGAGAAAAGATCATGAAACCAGTTCGGCTTGCTGCCTGCCTTGGCGCAGCTTTTATGCTTTCCACTACCGTTTCCACCATCGCTTTGGCGCAGGCGCCGGTCTGCTCGGCGCCGGTCAAGGTGCTGGCGCAGCCACGCGACGGCCTGACGCTTCTGGAGGACTCCAAGGACGAGTTCCAGAAGTTGAGCGGCGCCAGCTTTCAGATCGATTATCTCAATGAGAATGACCGCCGGGCGAAATCGCGCGCCGATGCGTCCACCGTCGGCAACTACAACGTCTACTATGTCGACGAAGCCAACGTGGCGCTGTTTGCATCGTCGAAATGGATCGTGCCGCTCACCGACTACTATCCGGCGGACTACGACTACGCCGACTTCGACCCGGGTCGCCAGAAGGTCGCCACCTATGACGGCAAGGTCTGGTTCGCGCCGCTGACCGGTGGCGGCGACCTGATGGTCTACCGCAAGGATATTCTGGAGGCGGCCGGAATCCAGCCGCCGAAGACGCTGGACGAACTGATCGCCGATGTGCCGAAGCTGACCAATCCGGACAAGGGCATATATGGCATCGCGCTGCGCGGCGCACGCGGTTCGGGCGCCAATGTCTGGCGCTGGATGCCGTTCTTCAAGGCCTATGGCGGCCAGTGGTTCGACGGCGACAAGCCGGCCTTCAACTCGGATGCCGCCGTCAAGGCGACCGAGACCTATCTGAAACTGTTCAAGGATTCGGCGCCCGGCACGCAGACCGGCAGCTGGGACGAATCGACCGGCGCCTTCCTGTCGGGCCAGGTCGCCATCCTCGTTGAATCGACGCCGCTGTCGGGCATGGCGGTCGATCCGAAGACCTCGCAGGTGGTCGGCAAGATCGGCTTCCTGCCGCCGCCGGCGCCGCTCACCGGTGGTGGCTACGGCCATGGCCTCGCCATCGCGGCAAAGGCCAATGCCGACGATGCCTCGAAGAAATGCGCCGGCCTGTTCATCGCCTGGGCGACATCGAAGGAAAACGAGAAGCGCCGGCTCGACGCCCACCAGTTCGGCGAGCTGAACCGCACCAGCATCCTGTCCAGCAAGGAATTTGCCGACATCTACGGCGCCGATCTCGGTCAGGCGCTGGCCGAGACAGGCAAGGTCACGGCGGTCAATTTCTGGCAGGATCCGCGCTGGCCGGATCTTGGCGACCGCTGGGGCATCATCCTCGAGGAACTGGTCACCGGCACCCGCACCGACATCAAGGGCGGCCTCACCGAGCTTGAAGCGTATGCCAACGAGCTGATGAAGAAATAAGCCGTCCTCCGCCTGCGGCGCGCGGTCCGCGGCATTCGGGCGAATGCCGGGGCTTGTACGCCGCAGGCCTCCCTTTCTCACCACCGCTGTTGAGCCAGACATCGCGCAAAAGGCCCAGCCATGTTCAATCGCTCGAGACGCAGCCAGGGATAGACAGATGCCCCGACGCTCATCCTTGCCGGTCACCTTCGTCGTGCCGACGCTTGTCATTCTCTTGATCCTGTCGATGGTGCCGACGCTCTATGCGATCGTCATCGCCCTGCAGAACCGCGAGCTCTCCTCGACTGCCTATTCCTATGTCTGGTTCTCGAATTTCGTCGACCTGTTCTTCGACCGTCGCTTTCTCAATGCCGTCTGGGTGTCGGTGAAGTGGGAGGTCGTCACCGTCGTCGCGACGATGGCCGTGGCGATCGGACTGGGCGTTTTGATGTTCGAAGTCGCGTCGCCGCGCCTGCGCAACATCTACTGCCTGCTGTTCATCATCCCGGTTCTGCTGCCGCGCGTCTCGGCGGCCTTTGTCTGGAAGTTCGCCTACCATCCGCTCTACGGCATCGCCACCTACCCCTATCGGCTGCTGACCGGCGGGCTGATCTTCGACCCGCTGTCCAAGCCGGCGACGGCATTGTTTGCTGTCGCGTCTGTCGACGTCTGGCAATGGGGGCTGTTCTTCGCCGTCATCGTGTTGAAGCTGCTGGAGACCTTGCCGCCGCAGCCGATCGAGGCGGCGCGGCTCGATCACGCCAGGCGCTGGCAGATCCATGCCTACGTCACCTTGCCGATGCTGAAGGCGCCGCTCATCAGCCTGATGTTCGTCAAGATGATCGAGTCGCTGCGCTCCTTCGACCTGATCTATGTGATGACCCGCGGCGGACCGGGCGTGGCGACCGAAACGCTCGACATGTACGCATTCTCGCAAGGCTTCATCGAGTCCGGCAAGGTGTCCTATGCCTCGGCGATGGCCGTGCTGATGATGATCGCCACCGTCATCACCTTCACCATGCTGTGGAAGCGGGTGCAGGCATGAGACCATATCGCATGAGACTGGGCCGCCTGATCGGCAAGACCGTGCTGGCATTTGCCGGCTTCATGGCCGTGTTTCCGCTGCTGTGGACGGCGCTCAATTCGCTGAAGAACAATGTCGACATCATCACCCGCGTTCCGCGTGTGGTGTTCACGCCGACGCTGGCCAACATCAGCTACATCATCGGCCGCGACAGCGTCATGACCGGCCTCTACAACTCGGTGATCGCCTGTGGCGTCGCGGTGCTGATCGGCGTGGTTCTTGGCCTGCCTGCCGCTTATGCGGTGGCGCGCTATCCCAACCGCTGGGCCGGCGACATCCAGTTCTTCGTGCTCTCGCTGCGCTTCCTGCCGCCGGTGGCGGTGGCCATCCCGCTGATGGTGATCTGGCTGCAGCTCGGGCTCTATGACACGCTCACCGCGCTGATCGTCACCTATTCGCTGCTCACCATCTCGGTGATCATGTGGCTGGCCATACCCGCCTTCCAGGCCGTGCCGAAGGAGGTTGAGGAAGCCGCCTTCGTCGATGGCTATGGCGCCTATTCGGTGTTCTGGCGGATCGCACTGCCGGTCGCCGCTCGCTCGCTGATCGGTGCGGTCGCCTTCAGTTTCGTGCTGGTCTGGAACGAGTTCCTGATCGCGCTGATGCTGTCCAGCTCCAACGCCAAGACCTTGCCGATCGTCGCCTCGGAACTGTCCCAGCAAGGCATGAACGTGCCGTGGGGCATCCTGAACGCCTCGGTCGTGCTTTTGTCGCTGCCACCCCTTTTGTTTCTCGGCGTGCTCAGCGGTTTCCTGAATTCCGTTTTCCGGCAGAAAAAGACTTGAGGTGAGGACGACACGATGCGGGCTTTGGTTCTTGAGAAAAAGGGCGAGCTGGCCCTGCGCGAGATTGCGTTGCCGCTCGACGTCGGGCCGGACGACGTCAGGATCGCCATCCACACGGTCGGTGTCTGCGGCAGCGACGTGCACTATTACACCCATGGCGCCATCGGCAGTTACGTCGTGCGCGCGCCGATGGTGCTTGGCCACGAAGCGTCCGGAACGATCGTCGAAATTGGCGCCAATGTCAGGACGCTGAAGGTCGGGGATCGCGTCTGCATGGAGCCGGGCGTGCCGAACCTGTCGTCGCGGGCAACAAAACTCGGCATCTACAATGTCGACCCCGACGTGAGCTTCTGGGCGACGCCGCCGGTTCATGGCATTCTTGCGCCGCAAGCCGTGCATCCGGCGGCGTTCACCTACCGGCTGCCGGACAACGTCTCCTTTGCCGAAGGGGCGATGGTCGAACCGTTTGCCATCGGCATGCAGGCGGCGGCCCGCGCACGCATCGTTCCGGGCGACGTGGCGGTCGTCGTCGGCTGCGGCCCGATCGGCATCATGATCGCGCTGGCAGCCCTTGCCGGCGGCTGTTCGAAGGTGCTGATCTCCGATTTCTCCGCGCCGAAGCTCGAAATTGCGGCGCGCTATCCGGGCATCGTCCCGGTCAACATCGGCGAGCAGTCGCTGGTCGATGCGGTGGCGGAGGCGACCGACAATTGGGGGGCCGATATCGTCTTCGAGGCCAGCGGCAGCCCGAAGGCATTCGCCAACCTGTTCGATGTCGTACGCCCCGGCGGTGCGGTGGTCCTCGTTGGCTTGCCGGTCGAACCGGTGGCGCTCAACGTGCCGGCGGCCATATCGAAGGAAGTGCGCATCGAGACGGTGTTCCGCTACGCCAACATCTTCGACCGCGCACTGCAACTGATCGCGTCAGGCAAGGTTGACCTCAATCCGCTGATCACCGGCACCTATCCCTTCAACGACAGCATCAAGGCGTTTGAGCGGGCGGCCTCGGGCAAGCCGGAAGATGTCAAGCTGCAGATCCTGATTTCGAGCGAGAAGGGCTGACTGATCATGTCCGCGATTACCTGCTCCAATGTCGAAAAATCGTATGGCGCCACGACCGTCATCCGCGACCTGAACCTCGCCATCGAGGAACATGAATTCGTCGTCTTTCTCGGTCCTTCCGGGTGCGGCAAGTCGACCTTGTTGCGCATGCTGGCGGGGCTGGAAGACATCAGCGGCGGTGAGGTCTCGATCGGTGGCAAGGTCGTGAATGACCTCGATCCGGGCGACCGCGGCATTGCCATGGTGTTCCAGAACTACGCGCTCTACCCGCATATGACGATCTTCGACAACATTGCCTTCGGCCTGAAGCGGCAGAAGGTGGCGAAGGCCGAGATACAAAAACGCGTCGAGGCGGTTTCGAAGACGCTGGGGCTCGATCCCTATCTCGGCCGCAAGCCGGCGGAACTGTCCGGCGGCCAGCAGCAGCGCGTGGCTATTGCCCGCGCCATGATCAAGACGCCGAAGGTGTTCCTGTTCGACGAGCCGCTGTCCAATCTGGATGCCAAGCTGCGCAATCACATGCGTATCGAGATCGCCCGGCTGCACCAGTCGTTGAAGACCACCACCGTCTATGTCACCCACGATCAGTTGGAGGCGATGACGCTTGCCGATCGCATAGTGCTGCTGCGCGACGGCAGGATCGAGCAGATCGGCTCACCGGCGGAAATCTACGAGCGGCCGGGCAATCTGTTCGTCGCCGGGTTCATCGGGACGCCGAACATGAATTTCATCGACGTGGCCGTCGGGCGCAAGGAAAGCCGCTGGACCCTGACGAGCGCCGGCGCGGTCTTTTCGATCGACGGCTCGCGCTTTAATCTTCAACACGTCGATCGGGCGGTGCTTGGCATCAGGCCTCCGGATCTGAAGACCGCTGGCACCGATGCTGGCCAGAGCGTTCTGGAGGGCACGGCCGATCTCATCGAGTTTCATGGCAACGATGCGCTGGTGATCTTCGGTTCCGGCGGCAAGGAGATCAGCGCGCTGGTGCCAACGCGCGAATGCCCCGCCGTCAACACCCATGTCCGCTATGCGGTCGACGAACAAAGCCTTCATCTGTTCGATGCCAAGTCGGGCGTATCCTTGCTGAGGCAGTAGCTCTACTTTATCGCGTCCAGCATCTGTCGCTGGCGGTGCATCTCGAGGAAGATCTTGTAATCGCGGTCGAAACGCCCTGTCGACTTCGGGTTCGACGCGCGCGTCCTGCCGCCTTGCTGCATGGCAAGGCAGGCTGCATTGAGGTCGGGAAACAGCCCGGCCGCGGTGGCGGCAATCATGCCGGTGCCGAGCAGCACCGCCTCGTCGGCCAGCGGCTCGATCACCGTGCAGCCGGTGGCGTCGGCGTAGAGCTCCATCAACAGCGGGTTCTTGGTGTGGCCGCCGGTGACATGCAGCGTGTCGATCAGGTAGCCATTCTCGTTCAGCGCCTCCAGCACATGGCGCACGCCGAGGGCGATGCCGACGGCGGTGCGCCAATAGAGCTTGCACAGGCTGTCGAAGGAGGAGTCCAGCGTCAGCCCGCTGACGACGCCGACGGCATGCGGATCGGCGAGCGGCGAACGGTTGCCGTGGAAATCCGGCAGCACATGCAGCCTTGCGGCAAGATTCTCACCCTCGATAGCGCGCAGTTCGGCGACACGCCTGGCGATCTTCGCATGCATGGCGGCATCCGGCTCGCCGCCGGCGCCGTGCCAGCGGATGATGTGGTCGAGCAGGGCGCCGGTTGCCGACTGGCCGCCTTCCGACAGCCATAGCTTCGGCAGCGCCGCGCCGTAATAAGGGCCCCAGACGCCCGCGAAAGGCTGCGGATCGGGCGACATCGCCATGACGCAGCTCGACGTGCCGGCGATCAGCGCCAGGTGGCGGCCGATATCCTTCTCGTCGCCGGCAAAGCCGCCGAGAACGCCAAGCGCGCCGGCATAGGCATCGATAACGCCGGCGCCGACGCGGCATTTTTCGCTCAGCCCAAGCTCGATCGCCGCTTGCGCTGTCAGGCGGCCGATATCGGCGCCAACCGGGCTGGCCCTTTCGGGGAGATTGCCATGCGCGAAAAGATCGTCGAGGCCGACGAGATCGAAGAAGTCACGCCGCCAGCCGGTTTCTTCATGCGCCAGATAGGTCCATTTGGCGGTCAGCGTGCATTGCGAACGAGCCAGCGAGCCTGTCGCTTGCCAGGTCAGGAAATCGGTCAGGTCAAATAGATAGCCGGCTTCATTCCAGATCTTGGGCAGGTTGCGCTTCAACCACATGAGCTTCGGCGTGACCATTTCCGGCGACATGACGCCGCCGATGTAATTCAGCACGGCGTGGCCGCTTGCCGTGCATTCATCAGCCTCGGTAATGGCGCGATGGTCGAGCCAGACGATGGTGTCCCAGCGCCTGTCGCCGGTGACCGAGATGCTGAGCTGGCCGCCTTGCCGGTCGCGCACCACCAGCGAACAGGTGGCGTCGAAGGAGATGCCGACGACATCCTCGGCGGCGACGCCGGCCTTTTCGCGGGCAGTGCGCACGGCGGCGCAGACAGCCGACCAGATATCGCGCGAATCATGCTCGGCGTGATCGGGCTTCGGCTGGTGCATGACGATCGGCCGCTCGGCGCGACCGAGCAAGGTGCCACTGGTGTCGAGAATGCCCGCGCGAGCGCTCCCGGTGCCGACATCGACCGCGCAAACGAACTGTTTCGTCAAGATGCTCTAACTCTCGCTCCCAGGCTTGCAATCAGATCGGGCAATTGCAGCATGTCGGCGAATATAAAGTCCGGTTCACTCGACGCAAGCCGCGCTTTCAAGGTCGGGTTGCCGGCATGCGAGCCGCCGGTGAAGGCTAGCACGCGCATGCCCGCGGCTCGCGCAGCCGTGATGCCGGCCGGGCTGTCCTCGACGACGAGGCATTTGCGCGGATGGGCTCGCATGCTGGCGGCGGCATGCAGGAACAGATCGGGCGCCGGCTTGCCGCGCGGCACCATGGCGGCGCTGAACAGATGCGGCTCCATCAGCCCAAGCAATCCGGTGACATCGAGCGCATAACGGATGCGGTCGAGCGTGCCCGAGGACGCGACGCAGAACGGCAGCCCAAGCCTTGGCAGCATCTCCTTGACGCCTGGGATTGGCTTCAGCTCTTCGCGAAACCTGCGCATCAGCTCGACCCGCATGTCGGTCAGATGGCTGTCGGTGATATCAAGCCCGAAGTCGCGGCCGAGGATCTCGCGCACGCTTTTCATGCTCTTGCCGAGGAAGTGCTCGTAGGCGGCGTCCTCACTGACGCTGCCGCCGGCCAGCATGATCATGCCGAGCAGCGCCGAGACGGAGATTGCCTCGCTGTCGACCAGCACGCCATCGCAGTCGAAGATGACCAGTTCAGGCGTCATGGCGGCGAATGGCTCTCAGAGCTTGCCGGCGAGGTAGCGCGTCAGCGTGGCGCGCGTGCCGTTCGCCCACAGCACGTCGAGCGTATGGGCGAAGGCCTCGACGAACGCCGTCGCTCGGCCGACATCGCCATAGATGTCCTCCATGGCAAGCCAGGCGGCCGGCGCATCCTTTGCCGCTTCTGCCGTTACCTGCAACCGGTCCCAGCTCGGGTCGTTGGGCTCGATGACGGCGCCGCTGTCCGTCGTGCCGAAGCAGTAGCGGCACCAGAGTGCCGATTCCAGCGCCAGGCCGGCGACGCCCTTTCCGGCTTTCAGGCGATCGGCGATGGTCGGAATGATGAACTTCGGCTGGCGGTTGGAACCGTCGAGGCAGAGCCGGCGCACCGTGTCGCCGATCTTAGGATTGGAAAAGCGGCTCTCGATGAGCTGGTAATAGTCTTCCAGAACCGTGTCCGGCACCGGCGGCACAGTCGGAATGATCTCGTCTTGTTCGAGCTTGGCCAGAAAGCCGCTCACCAACGGCTCCTGCATCGCCTCGTGGACGAAATGGATGTCCATCAGGCCGGCCGGATAGGCGATTGCTGCATGGCCGCCATTGAGGATACGGATCTTCATCAGTTCGTAGGGGGCAACGTCCTTGACGAACTGCACCCCGACCTTTTCCAGTGGCGGACGGCCATCGGTGAAATGGTCTTCCAGCACCCATTGCCGGAACGGCTCGCAGAACACCGGCCAATTGTCCTCGAGGCCAAAATCCTTGGCCAGGATGCCGCGTTCGCGGTCGGTGGTGGCCGGCGTGATGCGGTCGACCATGCCGTTCGGAAAGGCGACATGCTCGCTGACCCAGTTTGCCAGATCCTCGTCGATCAGACGCGCCAGCCCAATGACGCCGTCGGAGGTGACATGGCCATTGTGAGGAATGTTGTCGCACGACATCACCGTGAACGGCACGGTGCCCTCGTCACGACGGCGCACGAGCCCGGCAAGGATGATGCCGAACACGGTCTTCGGTGTGGCGCCCGGTTGGGCGTCGGCGACGATGTCGGGATGGGTCGGATTGAACACGCCGGAGGCCGGGTCGATGAAATAACCGCCTTCGGTGATGGTCAACGAAACGATCTTGATCGCCGGGTCGGCAAGCCGTTCGATGATGCCGGCCGCGTCGCCCGGCATCAGGAAGTCAATCATGGCGCCGGTCACGCGGGCGCTCATATGGCCGCTGTCCTGCTCGACCACGGTGGTCAGCCAGTCCTGCTCTTCCAGCTTGGCGCGGCCGATCTTCTCACCCTCGAACACGCCGGCGCCCACCAGCGCCCAGTCGTGGCCGATGCCCGCATTGAACAAATCGTCGAGATAGACGGCCTGGTGCGAGCGATGGAAATTGCCGACTCCGAAATGCACGATCCCGGCCTTGAGCGTCGAGCGGTCATACTTCGGACCTGCGACCTCAGTGGGTAGCCTGGAGAGGTTTGAGGACGAGAGTTTCACGGTCATCTGTTTTACCCTTTGGCCGGGCTTCGGCCTTCGTTGCGCCCTCTCCCCGTCTTTGCGCGGAGAGGCTAAGGGGTGGCACTTCTTGAGGTCGATAAGGCCTCTGATGTCGACCTCTGCTCCCCGCGGAGGGACGAGGAGCAGAGGCCGTTCCCCGCCCTCAACTCATCCACTGGCCGCCATCGACATTGTAGGTCTGGGCGACGATGTATTCGGCGTCGCTGCTGGCGAGAAAAACCGCCATGCCGGCGAGATCCTCCGGCTTGCCCATACGGCCATAGGGCACCGCCTCGCCAACCAGTCGCTTCTTCTCGCCCTTCGGTCGGTTCTCATATTTGGCGAACAGCGCGTCGACTTGATCCCACATGTCGCTGTCGACGACTCCGGGCGCGATACCGTTGACGTTGATGCGATGCTTGATCAGATCGAGCCCCGCCGACTGGGTCAGCGAGATGACGGCGGCCTTGGTGGCGCAATAGACACCAACCAGTGGCTCGCCGCGCCGACCGGCCTGGCTCGCCATGTTGATGATCCTGCCGCCCTTGCCGCGCGCGATCATTGAGCGGGCCGCCGCCTGCAGCATGAACAGCGTGCCGGCGACATTGACGGAAAACAATTTGTCGTAGCTTGCCTTGGTGATCTCGACGATCGGTGCCAGATCGAACAGAGCGGCGTTGTTGATCAGGATATCGAGGCCACCGGTCTTCGTCTCCACCGCTTTCACCGCCGCCTCGATCGAGGCGAGGTCGGTGACGTCGAGCTTGACCGCATAGGCCTTGCCACCGATCTCGGCGGCCGTCTTCTGCGCCGCCTCGAGATTGATGTCGGCGATGGCGACGGTGGCGCCTTCTCCGGCATAAGCCTCGGCGAAAGCTCTGCCGATGCCTCGGGCCGAACCCGTGATCAGCGCGGATTTGCCAGCCAGTCGCATGCTCAGATTGCCTTTCCGTCGGCACCGAAGCGATGCAGCTTGGCCTTGTCGGGCGTCAGATAGATGGTGTCGCCATGATGGACGGCGAGTTCGCCGTCAGCGCGCACCGTCAACGGACCGACGCCATCGGCCTGGACATGCAGGAAGGTGTCGGAGCCGAGGTGTTCGGCGACGCCGACGGTGGCTTTCCATTCGCCCGCCGTGGTCGAGATTTCGAGATGCTCGGGGCGGATGCCGATCGTCTTGGCGCTGTATTTGGCAGCCGGCGCGCCTTCGATCAGGTTCATCTTCGGCGAGCCGATGAAGCCGGCGACGAACAGGTTCTTCGGCGTCTTGTAGAGTTCCATCGGCGAGCCGACCTGCTCGATGTTGCCGGCGTTCAGCACGACGATCTTGTCGGCCATGGTCATGGCTTCGACCTGATCGTGGGTGACATAGATCATGGTCGTCTTGAGCTGATGATGCAGCTCGCTGATCTCCAGCCTCATCGTGCCGCGAAGTGCTGCGTCGAGGTTGGACAGCGGTTCATCGAACAGGAAGGCGGTCGGCTGGCGCACAATGGCACGGCCGATGGCAACGCGCTGGCGCTGGCCGCCGGAAAGCTGGCCGGGCCGGCGTTCGAGATAGTTGGTCAGGTTGAGCACGCGCGCTGCGTCTCCCACCTTCCTGTCGATGGTCGCCTTGTCTTCGCCGGCCATCTTCAGCGGGAAGCCGATGTTCTTGGCCACCGTCATATGCGGATAGAGCGCGTAGGACTGGAACACCATGGCCAGCTTGCGCTTGGCCGGTGCCTCGCCGGTGACGTCGCGGCCGTCGATGTTGATGGAACCGCCGCTGGTGTCCTCGAGGCCGGCGATCAGCCGCAGCAGCGTTGACTTGCCGCAACCCGACGGCCCGACGAAGACGACGAACTCGCCATTCTCGATCACCAGGTCGAGACCGGGGATGATGGACGTCGCTCCGAAGGATTTGGAGACGTTCTTGAGCGTGATGTTTCCCATGGTTTCCTCCCCGAGGGGTTCTTTTCGCCGATTGCTTCGGGCAAATTCCGTTACTTCACCGCACCGAATGTCAGGCCACGCACCAGCTGCTTCTGGCTGAACCAGCCCATGATCAGGATCGGCGCGATGGCCAGTGTCGAGGCAGCCGAAAGCTTGGCCCAGAACAGGCCTTGCGGGCTGGAGAACGAGCTGATGAAGGCGGTCAAGGGTGCTGCTTCCGTGGTCGTCAGCCGGATCGTCCAGAACGCCTCGTTCCAGGCCAGGATGATGTTGAGCAGCATCGTCGAGGCGATGCCCGGCACCGCCATCGGCGTCAGCACATAGACGATCTCGTTCCACAGCGATGCGCCGTCCATGCGCGCCGCTTCCAGGATCTCGCCCGGGATTTCGCGGAAGTAGGTGTAGAGCATCCACACCACGATCGGCAGGTTGATCAGCATCAGCATGATCATCAGGCCGATGCGGCTGTCGAGCAGTCCTGTGTCGCGGAAGATCAGGTAGATGGGGAACAGCACGGCGACCGCCGGCATCATCTTGGTGGACAGCATCCACATCAATATGTCCTTGGTTCGCTTGGTCGGCGAGAAGGCCATCGACCATGCCGCCGGTATGGCGACGAGCAGGGCCAGGATGGTCGAGCCGACCGAGAGCAGCACCGAGTTGAAGAAGAACTTGAAGTAGCCGCTCTGCGCCTGGACCTCGGAATAGCTCTCGAACGTCCCCGACGGGATGATGCTGAAACCCTGGATGGCTTCCTGCTCCGACTTGAACGAGGTGATGATCGTATAGAGGATCGGGAAGAAGATCAGCAGGGCGACGATCCAGGCGGCAACTGTCGCGATCGTCTTGTGCCGGGTGGTGACTGAGCGTGCCATCGTATCCTCCCTTACTTGTCTAGGTTCTTGCCGACGGCGCGCATGGCGAAGAAGGCAACGATGTTGGCGAGAATGACGGCGATCACACCGCCAGCGGATGCCTGGCCGATTTTGAACTCCAGCAACGCCTTCTGGTAGACGAGGAAGGGCAGGTTGGTGGAGGCGTATCCCGGGCCGCCATTGGTGGTGACGAGGATCTCGGCATAGACCGACAAAAGGAAGATCGTCTGGATCAGGATGACGACCGTGATGGCGCGCGACATGTGCGGCAGCGTCAGATAGATGAAGCGGCTGATGAAGCCGGCGCCGTCCATTTCGGCGGCTTCCTTCTGCTCGCCGTCGAGTGACTGCAACGCGGTCAAAAGGATCAGTGTGGCGAAGGGCAGCCATTGCCAGGCGACGATGATGATGATCGCCAGCATCGGATGCTGCCCGAACCAGTCGATCGGCTGGGCCCCGAAGAAGCGCGCTATATCGGCGAACACTCCATATTGCGGGTGCATGATCATGTTCTTCCAGACCAATGCGGCCACCGGCGGCATGACGAAGAACGGCGAAATGACGAGGATGCGGACTATGCCTTGTCCCCACATCGGCTGGTCGATCAGAAGCGCCAGAAGAATGCCGCCGATCACCGTGATCAGAAGCACGCTGACCACCAGGGTGAGCGTGTTGAGGATCGATTGCAGGAAGGCCGGGTTGGAATAGAACAGCGCGTAATTCGAGAAGCCGACGAAGCCGTCGCGGATCGGATTGAGCGGATTGTACTGCTGGAAGGAGAACCAGATGGTGATGACCAGCGGTACAATCATCCAGACGAACAGCAGCACCACGGATGGCGCCATCATGAAACGGGCAAGCGAACGGGTCTGCTGAGTAGCCATGACGGTCACCCTTCACTGGTCAGACTGAATTTTCAAAAGGCGTTAAAGGCGGCCGCCCGAACTGGGAACTCGGGCGGCCGTTGCCGGTCAAGGAGGCGACCGGCATTCGGCGCCGGGAGGAGCCTTACTTGATGTATCCGCCTTCGGTCATTGCCGCGGTGGCAGCGTCCTGGGCCTGCTTCAGGGCATCGTCGACGCTCGACTGGCCGGCAAGTGCCGCCGAGAAGAGCTGGCCGACGGTGGTGCCAAGGCCCTGGAACTCAGGGATGGCGACAAACTGGACGCCGACATAGGGCACCGGCTTGACGGTCGGATGCGTCGGGTCGGCTGCATTGATGGAGTCCAGCGTCATCTTGGCGAACGGAGCCGCCTTCTGGTACTCGGGATTGGCATAGAGCGAAGTGCGCGTGCCCGGAGGAACGTTGGCCCAGCCTTCCTTCGATGCGACGAGTTCGGCATAGTGCTTGCTGGTCGCCCAGGCGACGAACTTCTCGGCGGCATCAGCCTTCAGCGTGCCGGCGGGAATGGCCAGTGACCATGCCCACAGCCAGTTGCCGCGCTTGCCAAGGCCATTGTCGGGCGCCAAGGCATAGCCGACCTTGTCGGCGACGGTCGAGTTCTTCGGATCCGAAACGAAGGACGCGGCGACGGTGGCGTCGATCCACATGCCGCATTTCCCCTGCTGGAACAGCGCCAGGTTTTCGTTGAAACCGTTGGAGGACGCGCCCTCGGGGCCGTCGGCCTTCATCAGGTCGACATAGAACTGCAGCGTGTTCTTCCATTCCGGCTGATCGAACTGCGGCTTCCAGTTCTCGTCGAACCAGCGAGCGCCGAAGGAGTTCGACATGGCGGTCAGGAAGGCCATGTTCTCGCCCCAGCCGGCCTTGCCGCGCAGGCACACACCGTTCACGCCATTGGCGCGGTCGGTCATCTTGTCGGCGGCCTGCTTGATGAAGTCCCAGGTCGGCGCATCGGGCATCTTCAGCCCGGCCTTGTCCATCAGGTCCTTGCGGTACATGACGAAGGAGCTTTCGCCGTAGAAGGGCGCGGCATAGAGCTTGCCATCGACCGAAAGGCCGCCGGCGATGGCCGGGATGATGTCCTTGGCATCGTAGTCGTCGCCGAGCTTGTCGAGCGGCAGGAGCCAGCTCTGTTTGGCCCAGATCGGAACTTCATAGGTGCCGATGGTCATCACGTCGTACTGGCCACCCTTGGTGGCGATGTCGGTGGTAACGCGTTCGCGCAGCACGTTCTCTTCAAGCGTGACCCAGTTGAGCTGGATGTCGGGGTTCGCCTTGGTGAAGTCTTCCGTCAGCTTTTGCATGCGGACCATATCGCCATTGTTGACGGTGGCGATGGTGATGGATTCGGCGTGTGCGGCGAACGCAAGAGCGCTGGCCGACAACAGACCCAGGGTGAGCGTGCGAAGTTTCATCAAATTCCTCCCTTGAACCAAGATGAGCATTTGCCTTGGCTTTGGGCAATTACTCACTTGGCGTGAATTATGTCAAGCCGGATTCGATGCTGCAGCGCAGCACTCGGTGACGCCTCGGACCGGGAACGTGTGGAAATTGCCAGCGTGAGCCTCGCCAGTCGCCGGGACATCGGGTGACGATAGCGGAAGGGTTTGCGGGACTTGGTGCGGTGCCGGACGGCTTGCCGTCAGCAGGCGATCTCGGCCAGCAGCCAGTCGCGGAAGGCGCGGATCTTCGGCACGTTGCGGCGCGCCTGGGGATAGACCAGCCAATAGGCGTGGCCGTCATCGCCGACCAGATCGAAAGGTTGGATCAGACGGCCGTCGGCGAGTTCCGCCTTGAACAGGGCCCTGGTCAGGATCGCGACGCCGTGACCGGCGATTGCCGCATTGGCCTCATAGGCCTGGGCGCCCATGCTGCTGCCGGGTCGTTTGGCAAGATCGTGCGAATGCACTCCGGCAGCCGAGAACCATTCCGTCCACCAGATGTCGCCAGGATCGAGGATCGGCAGCCGCAAGAGGTCGGCCGGCTCGTTGACGCCGCCGATGCTTGCCGCGAGCTTCGGGCTCAGCATCGGCGTGAAATCGGCATCGAGCAGCTTGTGCGCTTCCAGGCCCGGCCATTTGCCGCCGCCCGAGCGGATGGCGATATCGGTATCCTCCCGGGCAAAGTCTGTCAGACGGCTGGACGTCTCGAGCCGGACGGCAAGTGCGGGATGAGCGATCTGGAACGATCCCAGCCGGTGCGCCAGCCAGTTCGATGCAAAGGTCAGCACGGTGGTGACGCACAGCAAGCCGTCGGCCCCGGCGCGCGCCGCGGCATAGGCCTGGCCGAGAATGGCGAAAGCTTCGCCGACAGCGGGCGCCAGGCGCTGCCCGGCCTCGGTCAACACGATCTGCCGCGGTCGGCGCAGGAACAGCGGCGCGCCGACGCGTTCCTCCAGCACCTTGATCTGATAGCTGACCGCCGCCTGCGTCATGGCGAGTTCGCTGGCGGCCTTGGTGAAGGAAAGGTGCCGCGCCACCGCGTCGAACACCCTGATCGCCTGCAGCGGCGGGAGTTGCGAAACCTGTCGCGAGCTGAGGTCCGGCATAAGGCCTCCTTATGGGTCATGATCGAGGTTCGATTGGCAAAGGCGGCCGGCAACACCGACATTCCCGATCAACCCGTCATTCGGGTTCAGGATAGCGGAGGTTGACGATCATGACCATGGCGCACCAAAAATGCACTCCAACCCCGGATCATCGCTGGATTTCGTGGCTCACGGACGGATTTGGCTGGTTCGCGATAAAAAAGAAGGCACCTCTCGACATCAGGGACCTGTCGCCACATTTGCAGCGCGACCTCGGTTTCCTCGATGGCAACGACCCTTTCGGGCGGCACAGATAGCCCGGCTGGTTTTATCAGCCTGGTTGAGCTTATCGCAAATCCACGAGTTCCAGATCAGATGCTGGCCAGCAGGGCGGCGGCGGTCCGCTCATCGGTGATGAGGCCATTGATCAGCCGCCGGTTGGCGGCCGCCAGTATGCCCGGCAGCTTTCGCTCGCCCATCGCCAATGCGATGACCAGCGATTTTTCGCGCGACGGCAGCGACGCCGACGACACCCGGTCGTTGGTGATGCCCTCGATCATGCGGCCTTCGCGGTCGAACACCCAGCCGACGATCTCGGCGATGCCGCCGGCCTTCTGAAGCGCCTTCAACTCGCTTTCCGAAATGAAGCCGTCCTCGTAGAGCGGCGCCTTGGGGCCGAGATCGCCGATGCCGATGAAGGTGACGTCGGCCTCCGCGGCAAGCGCCAGCGTCGGCTGGATCATCGGTTGGCTGAGCAGCATCTCGCGCTCCTCCGGCGAAGAGGCGATGACCGGCAGCGGCATCGGGAAGGACCGCGCCTTCACCCTGTCGGCCATGGTGAAGATGACGTTGTAGAAGGCGGCCGAGCCGTCCGGCGAGATGTTGCCGGTCAACGACACGACCTTGTGTTGCGGACATTCCATCGGCGGCAATTGCTCGATCGCCGCCTTCAGCGTGCGCCCGGTGCCGATCGCCATGACGATAGGGGTCGGTGACCGCAGCCGCCGCTCGATCTCGGTGGCAGCCGCCTCGGCGATGCCGATGGTTGTGGAGGATGAAGTCGGATCGCTCGGTACCACTTCGACCAGATCGAGCGCGAAGCGCGATTTCAGCCGCGCCGCCAGATCAAGACAATTGGCGATCGGATGGTCGACGCGAACCTTGATCAGACCCTCGGACACGGCCAGCGACACCAGCCGCTGCGCCGTCTGCCGCGAGATGCCGAGCGTGGCGGCAATCTGGTCCTGTGTGTTGCCGGCAACATAATAAAGCCAGCCGGCGCGCGCCGCGTCGTCCAGCCTGTTGCTGCCACCATCCTGCCGGGTACTCACGTCTTGCCTCCCGAGACCGCCGGTCATGAGAGCGGCCCACGCCCACTTTCGCAGGGAACGGCCCGCTGCGCAATTGTCAATCTCCAGGGCAATTGCTTGCATCCGCCGACGCAAGCGGGCCAAATTTCCTTCTTCCACGATGTCGGTGTCAGGTAAAGAAGCGCGGTTGCAGTCCCGACAGGCGGCAGGTTCTTCGGTCCCGAAGGTTTATCTGCCGGCGCAAACCCTTTAAGGGATCGCAAAAAGGAGCGCTGCATGACACCGAAAGCGGTTTTCTGGGATATGGACGGCACGCTGGTCGACAGCGAACCGCTGCACGAGGCAGCCCTGGTGGCCGCGATGCGCAATGTCGGCCTCGTACCGCCTGATGATCTGCATGAGCGCGTGCTGGGCGTTGCCGCCTGGCCGGTCTACGAGATGATGCGCGACGAGTTCGGACTGGATCTGCCTTTCGACGACTGGATCGTGCGCAAATACGAGCACTATCTGCCGCTGGTCGAGAGTTTGAAGCCGCGCCCTGGCGCGATCGAGATCTTCAACGAATTACGGGAGAGGGGTGTGGCGCAGGCCGTGGTCTCGAATTCGGATCGGATGATCGTCGACGCCAACCTGCGCATGGTCGGGCTGACCTATCCCGGCATGAAGACGATCAGCCGTAACGACGTGCGCGAAGGCAAGCCGCATCCCGAACCGTTCCTGCGTGCCGCCTATCTGGCCGACGTCGAGCCCGCGCACGCCGTTGCCGTCGACGACAGTTGGCCCGGCGCCATGGCTGGGCTGGCGGCGGGAATGAAGACGATCTTCTGGCCGGAAAGGCCGATGGAAGGACCGCCCGGCGCTGTCGTCATCAACAGTGCCGATGAGCTTCGGGCAGAACTGGACCTGTAGGCAATCAATTCCGATAGACCGGTTCCTGCTCGTCGAGGATCGCCTTCAATTCGCTGAGATGGCGTTCGGCCTGGCCGGGATAGTCGTCCATCTCGCTTGCCGCCTTCTCGGCGATCACGTCGGAGAGCGTGCGCAGCGGGCGGCCGGTCCACAGCGCCTTGATGTAGGTTTCGGCGGCGCGCTCGAAATAGAACATGCGGTTGAAGGCGTCGGCGACCGTATCGCCGATGACCAGCACGCCGTGATTGCCCATCACCATCACCTTGACCTTGGGATCGACGAGAAGCTGCGAGCAGCGCTCCCCCTCCTCCTCGAAGGCCAGCCCGCCATAATGCGCGTCGACGACATGGCGGTTGAAGAACATCGCCGAATTCTGGTCGATCGGCGGCAGGCGAGAGTCGGCGAGCGACGCCAGCACCGTGGCGTGGATCGAATGGACATGCATGACGCAGCGCGCGTGGCGGACATTGCGATGGATGGCGCCGTGCAGCCCCCACGCCGTCGGATCGGGCGCGTCCGGACCGGAGAGCGTATCCGGATCATTGGCGTCGATCATCAAGAGGTCGCTCGCCTTGATGCGCGAGAAATGCACCTGGTTGGGATTCATCAGGAACTGCGTGCCGTCGTCGTTGACGGCCAGCGAGAAATGATTGGCCACCGCCTCGTGCATGTTGAGCCGCGCCGTCCAGCGAAAGGCACAAGCGAGATCGACGCGCTCCTCATAGAAGGGCAGGTTGGTCAGCGTTTCCTTTTGCAGGCGGGCGACGCTCATCCTAAAATCCTCCGGTTTCGGCAAGAATGCCGTGGCCAGCCCATGCCCGCAACCGGTTTTGGTTGGTGCAGGGGATGGCTATCTCACGCTGCCGTGCTCGCGGCGACGCTGGTTCGCAGCCCGCCATGCTCGATAATGAAATCGATCACCTCCTGCAGCCCCTTGCCGCGCGATAGGTCGGTGAAGCCGAACGGCCGCTTGCCGCGCATGCGGCCGGCGTCGCTCTCCATGACATCGAGGTTGACGTTCACATAGGGCGCCAAATCGCTCTTGTTGATCACCAGGAAATCGGAGCGGGTGATCGCCGGCCCGCCCTTGCGCGGGATTTCTTCGCCCTGGCAAACCGAGATGACATAGAGCGTCAGGTCGGCGAGATCGGGCGAGAAGGTGGCGGCGAGGTTGTCGCCGCCGGATTCGATGAAGACGATGTCGAGATCAGGGAATTTCCTGTTCATCTCGGCGATCGCCTGCAAATTGATCGACGCATCCTCGCGAATGGCGGTGTGCGGGCAACCGCCAGTCTCGACACCCATGATGCGATCCTCCGGCAGCGCCTGCAGCCGGGCCAGCATCATGGCGTCTTCCTTGGTGTAGATGTCGTTGGTGACGACGGCGATCGAGAATTCGTCGCGCAGCGCCTTGCACAGCTTTTCGGTCAGCGTCGTCTTGCCGGAGCCGACCGGGCCGCCAACGCCGACGCGCAGCGGGCCATTTGTCTGTGTCATGTCGGAAACTCCGTGATGGCGAGGATGGCAAAGCCGAGCCCGATCAACAGGCACAGCGGCGAATAGTAGCGCAGGTCGAGCCGCGCGAAAGGCTGTTCCGGCGCCAACCGCCGCCACCATGGCGTGAAACCGGCTATGCCGCGTCCAAGGAACACCAGCCCGATGAGCAGCGAGGTAGCGGCGAGGCCTTCCTTTGGGAAGGGCGAGGCAAAGACGCCTATGAGCGCCAGCGGCCACAGCGTCGCCAGGCACAGGCACGCGGCAACGGCGAAACTGGCGAACGGCGTGGGCATCTCGTCGACGCCGCGAAAGCCGACGACGGCGTGTGCACAGGAGGCCGCATCCTTGCCCGGCCAGATGCCGCCAAGGCCCCAATAGACATGCAGCGCGGTGATCAGCAGCAGAACGGTCGAAAGCGAGAAGGCGAGAAGGATCATGAGCGGAACAATCGCGAATACTGGGTTTCGTGCTTCATCGCCATGACATCGGAAACGAAGGCGCAGCCGCCGAGATCATCCAATGTCGAACGCGCGGCACGGGTTGCGGTCGCCAGGGCCAACGGCTCGAAGCCGGCTAACAGAGCTATGGCTTTGCTCTGACCGACAATGCCAAGCCGGATCGCCGCCTGGACGAGGTTGGAGAAAAAGGTTTGCAGGAAGGCGGACAGCGCATCCTGAAGTGCAATTGCATTGCCACCGGCAATAGCGCCGACGGCGACGCAATAGGGGCATTCGGCCGGCAAGCGCTCCAGCGCAGGGTTGGGCCAGGCCGCCGCCGCCTTCAGGAAGGCAGCACCTTGCAGCATGGTCTCGGTGTGGCGTTCGCGCGAGCCGGCCAGCGCCTCGGCGAGTGCGGCTATGTCATCGAGATCACCGGTGCCGCGGGCCCGGCGCCAGCTTTCTGCGAACAGCACGGCATCGTTCCAGCCCGAGCCCATCTCGACCAGCGTTTCCAGCCAGCCGGCGAGGCTCTCGGCATCGGCAATCAGCCCGTCATGCACCGCGCGCTCGAGACCGTGGCTGTAGGAAAAGCCGCCGACCGGAAAGGCCGGCGACAACCACGCCATCAGCCGCAGCAGAGCGATGTTCGAGGGCTGGTCAGTCATGGTCGTGGTGGTGGCCAGAATGACTGTGCGAATGCGATTCGCTATGCGCGTGCGAGTGCGCCTCGGCGTGGCCATGGGCATGCGCATGGCCATGATCGTGTCCGCCGGAATAAGCGCCGCGCACCGGCTTGAATGGCTCGGAAACGTCGGTCACCGTGGCGCCGAGCCCCTGCAGCATCGCCTTGATGACATGGTCGCGCAGGATGAGGATGCGCCCGGCTTCGATGCTTGCGGCGAGATGACGGTTGCCGATGTGCCAGGCGAGTTCGGCCAGATGCACACCGTCGCGGGCGCGGATGTCATAGACATCTTCGGGCGCCGCGATGATCTCGATATGGCCGCCATCCTCCAGCACCAGCCGGTCGCCGTCGTTCAAGGCGACGGGCTCGGGCAGGTCGACCAGCACCTTGCTGCCGTCGGCAAGTTCGATGGCCCGGCGGCGCAGATGCCGCTCGTCATGGGCGAGAATGGCACGACCGGATGGCAGGGTGAATCCGGCATTGCCAGCGGTCAGCACCGAGATGGCGCGCGGGAATTTGGTGAAGTCGGTGTTGAGGTTGAGCTTCATTTCATGGATCCTCCGTTAGCCTGCGCCCGTGCACGGGCGGGCCGCGCCAGCACACGGTCGAAATAGGCGTTGACGCGCTCGGACTCGATCGGGAATTTTCCGGCGCGGGCCCAGTTGCCCATGTCGCCCAACAGCACGTCGACTGCCGAAAATCGCTCGCCCAGCGCAAACGGCTTGTCGCCAAGCCGGCTGTCCAGCGCCTTAAGCTCAGAGACGAAGTCATAGGTCGCCGCAGGACCGACATCGACCCGCACGTCCTTCGGCAGCAGGAAGCGGTGGCGCAGCTTGTTCCACAGCGGCGCCTCAAACTCGCTCTGCGCAAAATGCATCCAGGAATCCATCTCGGCACGGCCGGCAAGGCCCGGATTGGCGCCCATGCCTTTGTCCGCGTGCTTGTCGGCGAGATAGACGCAGATCGCCGCCGAATCCGTTACCGTCAGGTCGCCGTCGATCAGGATCGGCACCTTGCCCGACGGGTTGAGTGCGTAGGCTTCGGGCGAACGCAGCTTGACCTCGACGAATTCATAGGGCTGCCCGAGTTCCTCGAGCATCCAGAGAACGCGACTGACCCGGGATCCACGCGATCCAACGGCTTTGTACATGCAAAACCTGCCTTTCCCTGACAAGCTAGACCATCGCGTTCGCTCAGACGATGGTGTCGAAGAGCCGCAGGATGAACGATATCTGATAGATGAGCGCAGCCGCCACAAAGGCAATGTGGAAGCGGCGGTCGCGCACCAGGATCGCGGCAATGCAGAGCGCGACGAAGACCGGCGTGCGGAACAGATACTCGTTGCCGAAGCGGGCGAAATGCTCCGGCCCTTTCAACAGCGTGTCGAGCACATCGAGCAGGTAGGTCGCCGCCAGCAGGCCGAAGAACCAGGCGCGACGCGAATAGAAGAAATCCTCGTAGCTGGTGTAGTCCAGCATCGAATCGGGAAACAAAAGCGCGCAAAGCAGGAACAATGTGATCGCGTAGAAGATGATGAACAGGTACTTGCCGAAGGTCCAGGTCTCGATGGCGTAGAGGCCGAACTCCCACCACCAGAAATGCACCAGCATCAGGAGCACCGAGACAACCCAGGCCAGATGCACGGTATAGATCTTGTACTGGCCGGGATGCTGGACGATGCGCGCCACCCCCGACAGCAGGCGGGCGACACCAAGCCCGATCACCATGCCCATGACGATGCGGATATGCGGGAAGATGTCGTGGGCGGAGGCGATTTCGGTGGCCATATCTCGGCTTTAACTCGGAACGCTATAAACGAATAAGTGGCTAATCCCGCAAGAAGTCATCCATTGAGAGCGGACCGCCTGGCCAAAATCGACCATCGAGCACCTGCTTGACTGTGAAGGGAGGTTCGTCCGGGAAATGGGCTTTCCTCAAGCCCGTTTCCCTTACCGCTGTCGGCAAAGCGTGTCCGTATGCCTCGTCGAAAATCTGCGCGGGGTAACGGCGGAGGCTCGGGCTGTCCTTGATGATATTTCCGATCCAAACGCGCTGTTCGGAGATTGACGCCTGCCAGCTGTGGCATCTGTGGCCCGGCTGGAATTCCCATTTCAGGAGATGTGCAATCAACACCTCCATCCGGCTGCGGATCTCCCGCCTGTCGCTCCTCCCCAAGCTTTCGATCTCCTCGGCTACGTTCTCCCGATCAAGCTCGGAAAGGCGCCCGTCGCGCAACAGCGCTGCCTGTTCGGCGCTCCACTGCGCAAAGTCCGTTTCATAGGGCGTAAGAGCCCTGAGGCGATCGATCCTGTTCATGAGATGTATATTGCCCCAAACCGCGTCGCGTTCAAACGGCTTCGTGCGATGCGCTTTAGGATTGCAAAGGTCAAAACAGAAAATACCGCTGCGCCATCGGCAGCACGGTTGCCGGCTCGCAGGTCAAAAGTTCTCCATCGGCGCGCACCTCGTAGGTCTCGGGATCGACCTCGACATGCGGTGTGGCGTCGTTGAGCACCATCGAGTGCTTGCCGATGCCGCCGCGGGTGTTTTCGACGGCGACGAACTGCTTGTCGACACCGAGCCTGCCGTGCAGGCCGGATTCGAGCGCGGCTTTCGAAACAAAGGTCACCGATGAGTTGGTCCTGGCCTTGCCATAGGCGCCGAACATCGGCCGGTAGTGCATTGGCTGCGGCGTCGGGATCGAGGCGTTGGGGTCGCCCATCGGGGCGGCGGCAATCATGCCGCCGATCAGCACCATGTCCGGCTTGACGCCGAAGAATCCCGGATTCCACAACACCAGGTCGGCGCGTTTGCCGACCGCGATCGAGCCGATATCCTTCGACAGGCCATGCGCAATGGCCGGGTTGATCGTGTATTTGGCGATGTAGCGGCGGACGCGGAAATTGTCGTTGTTGCCGGTTTCCTGCGGCAGCGAGCCGCGCTGGCGTTTCATCTTGTCGGCGGTCTGCCAAGTGCGGATCGCGACTTCGCCGACACGGCCCATGGCCTGGCTGTCCGACGAGATGATCGAGAAGGCCCCGATATCGTGCAGGATGTCTTCCGCCGCGATGGTCTCCTTGCGGATGCGGCTTTCGGCAAAGGCGATGTCTTCGGGGATCGACGGCGACAGATGATGGCAGACCATCAGCATGTCGAGATGCTCGGCCAGCGTGTTGACCGTGTAGGGCCGCGTCGGATTGGTCGATGACGGGATGACGTTGGGCAGCCCGCAGACCTTGATGATGTCGGGCGCATGGCCGCCGCCGGCGCCTTCGGTGTGGAAGGCGTGGATGGTGCGGCCCTTGATGGCTGCGACCGTGTTTTCGACGAAGCCGGATTCGTTCAGCGTGTCGGTGTGGATCATCACCTGCACGTCGTAGTCGTCGGCGACCGACAGGCAGCAGTCGATGGCCGCCGGCGTCGTGCCCCAGTCCTCGTGCAGCTTCAGCGAACAGGCGCCGCCAAGCACCATTTCCTCAAGTGCCGCGGGCAGCGACGCATTGCCCTTGCCTGAAAGGCCGATGTTCATCGGGAAAGCGTCGAAGGACTGGATCATGCGGGCCATGTGCCATGGCCCCGGCGTGCAGGTGGTCGCCAGCGTGCCATGCGCCGGGCCGGTCCCGCCGCCGAGCATGGTGGTGATGCCGCTCATCAGCGCTTCCTCGATCTGCTGCGGGCAGATGAAATGGATATGCGCATCGAAGCCGCCGGCGGTCAGGATCTTGCCTTCGCCGGCGATGATCTCGGTGCCCGGACCGATGATGATGGTGACGCCGTCCTGCGTGTCCGGATTGCCGGCCTTGCCTATTGCCGCGATGCGGCCGTCCCTGAGGCCTATATCGGCCTTGAAGATGCCTGCGCTGGCGTCGACCACCAGCGCGTTGGTGATGACGGTGTCGACGGCGCCTTGCGCCCGGGAAACCTGGCTCTGGCCCATGCCGTCGCGGATCACCTTGCCGCCGCCGAATTTCACCTCTTCGCCATGGATGGTAAGATCCTTCTCAACCTCGATGAACAGCTCGGTGTCGGCCAGCCGCACTCTGTCGCCGACCGTCGGGCCATACATCTGCGCATAGGCGGCGCGGGTAATTCTGGCCATCAGCGATTGCTCCCGAAATGCGGCTTGGTCGAAGAAACCGGGTTCCACACTGCCGCCATCCAATGGTCACGCAATGACCCGCTGGGCGACACCTTCTGATCCGATTTGGCGGTTGAGGTTAGGAGGTCACCCCAAAACGACCGTTTGCCAAATCGATGGAAGGAAAATCCATGCGCAAAACGATATTCATTGCCGCCGCTGCCACGCTCATGCTGGCGGGCGCCGCCAGTGCCCAGCAGCAATCCGCGCAACA
Organism: Mesorhizobium sp. Root102; assembly: GCF_001425625.1. Classification (GTDB taxonomy): domain Bacteria; phylum Pseudomonadota; class Alphaproteobacteria; order Rhizobiales; family Rhizobiaceae; genus Mesorhizobium. The sequence goes on from NZ_LMCP01000044.1 coordinate 207,128, forward strand.
GCCCGCTCCGGCGCCGGCCGCGCCTACCCCGGGCGCAACCGCCCCCGCCCCTGGGGCTCAGCCGGCCGTGCCGACGATCCAGAGCGTCAGCATCGTCGACATCACCGAGCTGCCAAAGGAAACCCAGACGCAGGTCAACCAGGTGATCGCCCAGCGTGGCGATGACGGTTTGAAGAAACTGCGCAGCTCGATCGACGCCACGCCGAAGGTGAAGTCGGCACTGGAGGCCAAGGGGCTCAGTTCGGCGCAAGTCGTCGCCGCCAGCATGGAGCCCAATGGCGCGCTGACACTGATCACCAAGAAGGCGAGCTGACAATTGAATGCGGCGGGCCGGCATCCGGTCAGCCTGCCGCATCAAAGGGCTGAGAGCGCTCGACGCCGTCGATCTCACAGCTTGCCCATCACCTTCTGCTGAAATCCGTAGACCTCGCGCTTGCCCCCGAGCGGCACCAGCGTGACGTCGCGCTCTTGCCCAGGCTCGAAGCGCATGGCTGTGCCGGCGGCAATGTCGAGGCGCATGCCTCTGGCACGCTCGCGGTCGAATTTCAGCCCCTCATTGGTCTCGAAGAAATGGTAGTGGCTGCCGACCTGGATCGGCCGGTCGCCGCTGTTGGCCACTTTCAGGGTGACAGTCGGCAGGCCCTTGTTCAGCTCGATGTCGCCGCCCACCGTGATGATTTCACCGGGGATCATCGTCACCCTCACAGAACGCCGGAGACGAGGCCGACACCGACCGCCGCGCAAGCCGCACCCGCGGCGCGGGCCAGGCCACGGAACCGGATGCCAAGACCGAGCCCGGCGGCGATGCCGGTGGCATGCAGCAGCGCGGTGGCGATGGCAAAGCCGGCCATGTATTCAAGCCCACCGGCATTCTCCGGCACCTCGGTGCCATGGGCATGGCCGTGGAACAGCGCGAACAGGCCGATGATGGCGATGCCGGCCGAGACCGGCAGATCGACCGCCAATGCCACCAGCAGCCCGAGCGCCACGACCGATGCCAGTATGCCCGGTTCGACGAAGGGCAGCGGCATATGCAGCATGCCGAGCACACCGCCGACCAGCATGACGCCGACAAAGGCCGCCGGCCAGGCAAGAATCGCCTTGCCGCCCTTGAGCGCCGACCACAGCCCGACCGCGATCATCACCGTCATGTGATCGAGGCCGGAGAACTGGTGCATGAAGCCGGCCGTGAAGGAGGAGGTCGTACCGATGCCGACATGGGCATAGGCCGGTATGGAAGCGGCCAGCAGGAGCATCGCCGACAGGCATAGGCGTTTGGCAAGGATCATTCTTTTTGCCTTTCGTTTGGTTCGGTCCTGGTATTCACGCAGCCTTGCGCGGGCCGCAGCCCTCGGCCTTGAGAACGCGCCTGGTCGAAGCCGGATATTTCTTCAGCATCGCCGCCGGGCGGATCGGCCGCGCCGAAAAATTGCCGCCGCAATTGGGGCAGACGCCGCCCAACAGCTGTTCCACGCAGTTAGCGCAAAAGGTGCACTCGAAGGTGCAGATCAACGCATCCATCGCCTCCGGCGGCAGGTCCTTGTCGCAGCATTCGCAGTTGGGGCGCAGTTCAAGCATTTTTCTCTCCTCACCGGATGGGTTCGTGCACGGTCACCAGCTTGGTGCCGTCGGGAAATGTCGCCTCGACCTGCACGTCGTGGATCATCTCGGCGATGCCTTCCATCACTTGCGCGCGGGTGACGACATGGGCGCCGGCCTCCATCAGTTCGGCGACCGGGCGGCCGTCGCGGGCACCCTCGACGACGAAGTCGGTGATCAGCGCGATCGCTTCCGGATGATTGAGCTTGACGCCGCGTTCGAGCCGCTTGCGCGCCACGATTGCCGCCATGGCGATCAGCAGCTTGTCCTTTTCCCTCGGCGTCAGGTTCATGCGTTTTCCCAAGCTGGTAGAGACAGCCCTACAGTGACCATAATTTAGGCAACCCCGCCCTTCCGTTGAGCAATTCGACGAGTGGAACCAGCCGCTGGCGCAGCCGGTAGCCGTCCCCGGCGTAGAGCCTCGCAAGAAGCTTGCCAGATTTCTTCACGCTCCAGGCGCTGGCGCTGCCGTGGTCGCCGACGATCCCCAGGACCGGATCGAGCAGGGCCTCGGCCCGCGGCGACACCAGCAGCAGCGTCGCCATCGCGATCGCGCCACCGGCAGCCGCTGCGCGGTCGAGCGAGGCGGCGAGATCGGGTCCGATGTGGAAATCCTCGGCATGAATGAGGGAGCCATCCTGGCGGACACGCCAGCGGTCGTGGAAATGCCCCTGCGTGGCACGCTCGCCCATCGCCAGGCGGCCGAAGACGGCGGCTTCCAGCACCAGCGCCTCGGCGCCGGCGGCAAGCTCGACGTCGAGCGTGCGGGCAAAGGCCGCCCGGTCGAAGACGATGGTTTCCTGCGGCAGCCAGGCAATGCGGCCGTTTTCACCGACCGACAGATTAACCCGCACTTCGGCACGGTCGGATGCCGCCCGGTAGATCTTCTCGCAGGCCTGGGTCGTTATCGACGCCGAAGCAGCCGCGCCGACATCCACGTCCCAGGCGATACGGTCGCCGCCGGTCATCCCGCCGGCGGTGTTGATCAGCACCGCTTCGAGCGGATCGGCCGAGACTGTCGGCATCCTTATCTTGGCGGCACCATCTTGATAGAGGCGCCGCAGGCGTGTGCGCCCGTCGCTGAGAGCGCAGGAAAGCCGCGCCACGCCCGCAACGCGCTGCGTCGAAATCCCGCCATGTTCGACCGTATCCATGCTTGCACGTTAAGCACTCTGGCGGCTTTGTCGACACAGAGTTCGATATAGCTTGTTGCTTGACAACGGTTCGGTTTCTATAGAGGGAACCACCTTGGTACGGTCATGCAGCGCTTGGCGGGGGTATAAGACGACGACGGCGGCTTGATACCGGGAGAAAAAGGGCGCTGCTCAGTTGGCGTCGGGAAACGCGACATAGTGGGGAAGAAACCGAATGGCCGACCAGCTGGCAACGGATATCATCGCGAAGATCAAGGCTCATGCCGAGCCGGGCGGCGAAGAAATCACCACCACCACCGAATTGACCTCGCTTGGCATCCATTCGCTCGAGCTGACGGAGATCATCTTCGATCTTGAGGAAGAGTATGGCATCGAGATCGAGATGAACACGGTCGACGCCTGGAGCAATCTGAAGAATGTCGGCGATATGGTCGAAGCTGTCCGCGCGCTGATCGCGAAAAAAGCCTGACCTGAATGCGGCAGCGCGTCGTCATCACCGGCATGGGCGGCATTTGCGGGCTCGGCACCAGCGCACCAGCGATCTGGAACGAGATGCGCGCCGGCCGCTCGGCCATCGGCCAGATCACAAGCCCGCAGCTGCATGACCTGAAGATCAAGGTCGGCTGCGAAATCAAGACGCTTCCCGATCACGGCATCGACCGTAAGCAGACCGTGTCGATGGACCGCTTCAGCCTGTTGGCGACGATCGCAGCCAGGGAAGCCATGCAGCAGTCCGGCCTGGTTTCGAACGAGGCCACCACCTATCGGATGGGCACTGTCGTCGGTGTCGGCGTCTGCGGCTGGGAGGCGATCGAAGAAAACTATCGGGCTATCCTCATCGAGGGCAAGAATCGCGCCGGCATCTTCACCGTGCCAAAGGTGATGCCAAGCGCGGCCTCCGGTCACGTCAGCATGAATCTCGGCCTGCGCGGCCCGGTCTTCGGCGTCACCTCGGCATGTTCCTCGTCCAACCACGCCCTCACCTCGGCCGTCGACCAGATCAGGCTCGGCCGTGCCGATGTCATGGTCGCCGGCGGCACCGATGCGCCATTGGTCTGGGGTATCCTGAAGGGCTGGGAAGCCTTGCGGGTGCTGGCACCCGACACCTGCAGGCCATTTTCGGCCGATCGCCAGGGCCTGTCGCTCGGCGAGGGCGCCGGCATGGCGGTTCTGGAAAGCTACGAGCACGCCATGGCGCGCGGCGCCACCATACTTGCCGAAATTGCCGGCGCCGGCCTCTCCGCCGACGCGTCCGACATCGTCGCGCCGACCATCGACGGACCAACGGCCGCCATGCGCGCCTGCCTGGCAGACGCCGGGTTCAATCCCGAGGATGTCGACTATCTCAATGCCCACGGCACCGGCACCAGGGCCAACGACCAGATCGAGACGGCGGCGATCAAGCGCGTCTTCGGCGATCATGCCTACAAGCTTTCCGTGTCGTCGACCAAGTCGATGCATGCCCATTGCCTCGGCGCATCGGGTGCACTGGAGATGATCGCCTGCGTGATGGCGATCCGCGAAGGCATCGTGCCGCCGACGGCCAATTTTCGCGAGGCCGATCCCGATTGCGACCTCGACGTCACGCCGAATGTGGCGCGCGAGCGCAAGGTGCGCGCCGCAATCAGCAACGGCTTCGCGTTCGGCGGCACCAATGCGGTGCTGGCCTTCAAGGCCGTCTGATTCCGGACCTGCCCGGGCGGTCACACCTGCCCCGGGCGATCCTGATCGTCCCGCGCCATGACTTGTCCGTGCATGGCGAAACCGTCGCTGCCATATTGATCAGGATTGGCCGCGCGCCTAATCCTTGATGGACCCGCCAAGACCGCGCCGCTCGGCGCGAATCCCCGTTCAGGAGTTTTCCATGGCTGACCTGTCCGCCTTTCCGATCGCAACACGCTGGCCGGCCAAACATCCGGACCAGATCCAGCTCTATTCGGCGACAACGCCGAACGGCGTGAAGATATCGATTGCCCTCGAGGAACTCGGCCTGCCCTACGAGCCGCATCTGGTCAACATCAGCAAGAACGAAAGCTGGACGCCGGAATTCCTGTCGCTCAATCCCAACGGCAAGATACCGGCGATCATCGACCCGAATGGTCCCGACGGCAAGCCGATCGGCCTGTTCGAATCCGGCGCCATCCTGCTCTACCTCGCCGAAAAGACCGGCCTGCTCATGCCCGTGGACGCCGCGCGCCGCTACGAGACCATCCAGTGGGTGTTCTTCCAGATGGCCTCGGTCGGGCCGATGTTCGGCCAGGTAGGCTTCTTCCACAAATTCGCCGGCCGCGAGATTGCCGACAAGCGCCCGCTGGAGCGCTATCGCGATGAATCCAAGCGGCTGCTCGGCGTGCTTGACGACCGGCTGAAGGGCCGCAAGTGGATCATGGGCAATGACTACACCATCGCCGACATCTCGCTGCTCGGCTGGGTGCGCAACCTGATCGGCTTCTACGAAGCGCGCGAGCTCGTCGGCTTCGACGATTTCACCAATGTGGGAACATGGCTGGAACGCGGTCTAGCGCGGCCGGCGGTGCAGAAAGGCCTGACCATACCGGCTAGGGCCTGAAGCAAACCAGCGGGACCCTGTGAGAAGGTTACTTTGCCTTCGCCTTGGCTTTCGAACCGCCTTTTCCCATGACGGAGGCGGCCAAGGAGGCAGCGCCTCTGGCCGCGACCATCACGGCGCCGGCAGCGACATTAGCCGTGGCCTTGGCCGTGCGCATGGCACTGCCGCTCAGCGAATCGCTCGGATTCGCAGGCTTTTTCGGCTTTGCGGCTTTTGCCGCTGTAGGCACCACTTTCTTCGGCGCCGCCTTGCCGAAGGCCGGCTTGGCGTCCTTCGAACGTGCAGCGATCGCCGGGCCGGCGCCTGCCTTGGATTGGGTTGCCTTGCCCTTGGCGGGCGCGGGCTTTCTTGCCTTGGTTGCCATCGGACGGAATCCCTGTTTGGCAGAATTGCCTTCTCGGCGATAACGGCCCGAATGTCTTAAGGTTCCCCTTGCGCAATGCGTAGAATCAAGCGGGATCGCCGATCACCAGATCGGCGGCCCGGCGACGGTCGAGCACCCGGTCGATGTTGGGCATGTCGTTGGAGGCGATCCAGGCGCGGGCATCCGCATCGGAGCGGCCGTGCTCGTGCCAGCGCTCCAGCAGGCGGCGCTCGAGCTCATTGCGCGGCACGTCGACGAAGATGGAGAAATCGAACAGCGGCGCCAGCCGCGACCACGGCTCCTCGTCGAGCAGCAGATAGTTACCCTCGACCAGGATGAATTTGGTTTCGGTGGCGACGATCGAGGCGGCGGCGCGCGACAGTTCCATGCTGCGGTCGAAGACCGGGATGGCAATGTCGGGTTCGCCGGCCCGGATACGCTTCAGCAGGGCCTCAAAACCGGCAAAGTCGAAGGTTTCCGGCGCCCCCTTGCGCGCGCGCAGGCCGCGCCGCTCAAGCACGGCGTCGTCATAGTGGAAGCCGTCCATCGGCACGACTTCCGAAGCACCTTCGGGCAGCAGGTCATGCAGCCGTGCCGACAGTGTCGACTTGCCGGCGCCTGGTGGTCCGGCAATGGCGACGATGAAGCGGTTTGCCTTGCCGGCACGCTTGAAGATGGTGGCGGCGAGATGGGCGATTTCGGACATGAGAGCCTCTCTGGCAGGAGCTTCAATCCACCATGTTCCGCATGATGATTTCGGCCACATCTTGGCGGCAGTTCGTGGAAATTTCAAACCCTACGGTCGCGCAATCCTGCCTATGAGGCTGCTGGCTGGCCGATGCGCAGGAAATCGCTGTCGAAGGGAACCTCCCAGGACGAGCCACCGGCTGCCAGCCGCATGCGGCCATCCGCCGTCGTGACCTCATGCGGCGGCTCGCCGCCGGACAGCGGCATGGCGCCGATGACATGGCGAAAGGAAACGCTTTGGCCTTCGCCAAGCGCAAAGGCGGTCGCCACCCCTTCGCGCTTCAGCCAGTTGTCGCCGATCGAGGCGGCATGGCCAACGGCGGTGCGGCCGTCCTCGATGCCGAGCACGCCAAGGTGGCGGCCGCTCCACGGCGCGTAGTCGCGCCCACCATTGCTGAGCCACAGCATGGTGATCGGCAGCTCGGCGGGGTTCTTCAGCACCAGCACCAGGTCCTCTTCGGCCTGCCGTGCCAGGGCGGTCCAGCCCGGCCCGCCATGATCGGTCTCGACCAGGGTGATGAAATCCTCGCGGCGGTCGTCCATACGGTATTCCGTGAGATCAAGCGTGCCGCCGCCGGCGGCGGGAAAATGGCCGAGATCGGCGGACCGCGCCGGATAGGCCAGCATGAAGCGGCCACGTGCGGGATCCGGCTCCAGCGGATCGTCCAGCGTCGCGGCAAACCGCTTTGGCGAAAAGGCCAGCCTGCCGCCGCCGGTCATCGCCGTCATCGGGTGATGGGCGACCGAGATGGCGCCATGGCCGCCGGAAAACACATGCTCCTGGTAGAGGAAGGGATGGTCGTCGCGCAGCGTCAGGATCTTGTCGACGCTCGCGCCCATCACCTTGTGCCGCAGGCGGAAGAGCGCGCGCCAGCCGTCCTCTGTCGCAGCGCTCTCGACGACATCCCAGGCGCTGTTGGCCGGCCAGCCATGCAGCGGCGCCTCCTCGACATCGCTGCGCGAAAACGGCGCGCAGAGAAAATCGCCCGACAGCCGAACCGTGCCTTCCGGCAAATTGTCCGGCAGCGTCTCGTTCGCATCGACCCAGGGCGCGCGATGCAGCGGCTTCAGCTGCCGCCCGTCACGACTGACGACCATGTCGGCGATGTGGCCGACCGTGAGGTCGAGCGAAACCGAAATGCCCCTGGCCTTGATCGTGCTGACAGTCATTGCGCTCTCACCGATTCTGATCCGCAAACAGAACCCGTTCGGCGGCGGTTGCGCAAGCACCGCAATCGGCATTTTGCCCAGGCCTGGCTTCTTCGCCCCGCCAGAAGGCGGGGGAGAGGAACCCGAGCTCCGGGCCTCGACAATCCTGGGACTAACCGGCATTAACCAAATGGACGCAGCTGGCGCGTTACGTTAGCTTCGCCGCATCTCAGCAACAGCTTGACCCGAACAGACTTGCCCTTGTCCAACCTGCGTCCCCTTCCGCTCATCCAGAGAGTTTTTGCGGCACTCGCCCTGCTGGTGCTGCTTGCCGGCTGCACCACCGCGACGCCGCCCGACAGCGTGCTGGCCGTGCCGGCGCCGGCGCGGAAATATGCCGCGATCGTCGTCGACGCCAGGACCGGCAAGCAGCTGTTCGAGGTCAGTTCGACGGCGCAGCGCTACCCGGCCTCGCTGACCAAGATGATGACGCTCTATCTGCTGTTCGAGGCGCTGGAGACCGGCCGCGTCACCAAGGAGACGCAGATCCCGGTGTCGGACCACGCCGCCTCGCAGCCGCCGACCAAGCTGCGCTTCCGGCGCGGCGAGAGCATCGACGTCGATTCGGCGATCCGCGCCATCGTCGTCAAATCGGCCAATGACGTGGCGGTGGCGGTCGGCGAATATCTCGGCGGCTCGGAGGAGCAGTTCGCTGCCATGATGACATCCAAGGCGCGCCAGCTCGGCATGACCAGCACCGTGTTCCGCAACGCCTCGGGCCTGCCCGACGACGACCAGCACACCACGGCGCGCGACATGGCGGTGCTCGGCATGGCGCTGCGTCAGCGCTTTCCCCAGCAGTTCCACTATTTCTCCGAAAGCGACTTCATGTTCCGCGGCAGGCTGGTGCGCGGCCACAACGACATGCTCGGCCGCGTGCGCGGCGTCGACGGCATCAAGACCGGCTACATCAGGGCGTCGGGCTTCAACATCGTCACCTCCTACAATGCCGACGGCCGCAACCTGATCGTCGTGGTGATGGGCGCCGACAGCGCCCGCCAGCGCAATGACCATGTCGAAGCGCTGATCCAGCGCAGTCTGTCGCTGTCCGTGGACGGCGCCAAGACCAGGCTGATGTTCGCGGAACAGTAGTGGCCGCCGCGCGATTTGCGTCTTGGTGCCCGGTGACGGATTGCCCGGTGAGGGCAATTGTGCTAGTGTTTTGGGCATGGTGCTGATTTGCGCCAATTGAAGCACTGTGACCCGCCGCAAGGCGGGTTTTTTGTTCCCGCCGCCCCCCGCAGCACTGTACGGCCTGGTTCGCAATGCTGGAGCGCCCATCACTTCGTCATCCACGGGCGAAGCAAGGAGCGTAGCGACGCGGCGCAGACCCCTGGAGCTGCTCCGCAGCCCAAGGGATCCATGCCGCGACTTCAAAGCGCCTGCAGCGGTGCTGAATTCTGCTCCGCTGCACCCTCTACAAACGTCACGGCATGGATCCTCGGGTCTACGCGTCCGCTTCGCCCGTGGATGACGAAGTTGGGGAGGCTTCGGCCAATCTCGGATGGTCCACCGCCCTGAGCCTGCGAAGGCCAGCCGCCGCCAGCAAGCATCGAGCTACATCGCTCCTCGGGTTGATCAAAACCACTTGTCCGGCCCGCGAAATCCGTGCCCGGCGCTGGCTATGCGCCGCCACCTCTGCTTATCGTCCTTTGCAGCCCGACAGCAGGAGCCCGCACCATGAGCACTGTCCCGAAAGCGCCGCCTGAGCAGGCGGCAGACAATCAGCACGACAGCGGCGGCGAATATTTCGAGGCGCCGATCATTGGCGAGCACGAGGCCGACCAGACCTCGGACGAGCACTTTGAGACGCCCGACGTGCCGGACTCCGAGCCATCCGCTCCGGGCGCATCGCGTGGCAAGCCGAAGAAAAAACCGTCGGCGATATCGGGCCGGAAATTCCGCAAGCGCGATCTCGTCCGCATCGACACGCTGCGCCCGAGCCTCGCCGACCGCATCCGGTCGGACCATCCCGACCTGCCGGCCGGCGCCCGCATCAGCCGCGCCGAGCTCGGCCGCTACCGCATGCGTTACATGGAGGAGCTGCTGCAGCAGGAACACGGCGAATTTTCCGAGCTCGACCGCCAGGTGGTCGAATCGATCGCCAGGCAAGACACGATTTCCGAAAACTCAGAGGAGGAGTTCGAGGAGCACCGGACCTTTGCCGACCGCGTTTCCGACAATATGGCGGCCTTCGGCGGCAGCTGGTGGTTCCTGATCTCGTTTGGCAGCGTGCTGCTGGTGTGGATCGGCATCAACCTGATCGCTGGCATGAGCGCTGCCTTCGATCCCTACCCCTTCATCCTGCTCAACCTGCTGCTCTCCTGCATCGCCGCCATCCAGGCGCCGATCATCATGATGAGCCAGAGGCGGCAGGAGTCCAAGGACCGCCTGCGCTCCTTCAACGACTACCGCGTCAACCTCAAGGCCGAACTCGAAGTGCGCCATCTGCACGAAAAGCTCGACTACCTCATCTCGCGCCAATGGACGCGCCTGGCCGAAATGCAGCAGATGCAGCTGGACGCGATGCACGAACTGACGGGTGCGAAGAAGCCGAAACGCGCGGTGCGCGGGCGGCGGGCGGTGAAGGCGAGGGCGGAAACCTGAGAGGCCGCAGCCTGGACGCACCGAGCCAAGTCGCTGCGCCAATCGCCAATTGCCCGTTGAAGCCCGCGCCAGCTTCCGCTAAGAAGCCGTGACTTGCCGGTTCACCGGCTGGTTCGTTTTCCGGATTCCGGAAAGCACCCGTAGCTCAGCTGGATAGAGCGCTGCCCTCCGAAGGCAGAGGTCACAGGTTCGAATCCTGTCGGGTGCGCCAGCTTCTTTACCAAGCCTCTCATTTCACTACAAAAAATCATTGTGGCTAGGAATCATCCTCCAATTCGTCCCCCCATTTTTGTCGAATGAACCTAGAATTCTTCGGACATTCAAGGACGCCAAACCGTCAATTCAGCGGTCACTCTAAGTAGCCAAGTTGCATCAGATCGCAGGGCGAAGATCAGTGCGATCAACCAAAGAACGGCCGATCAGCACCGCACAACTCAAGGCAAGATGACGACGACGCGATCCGATCGTCCTGCGACTTATTGCGAGATTATCGAGCCATGGAACGAACTCAGCGATTTGGAACAGTCAACTGATCACCCATTGTCCCGCCGAACTGCCGCCGCGCATCGAGGGGTTTTTTTGTGCGTGCCGATACTGGTTCCATCCCGGCCCGATTTCCGGCCCGATCTGGCAGCTTTATCGCCGTACTGACGAGGAAGCCATAGAAGGATTCGTACCACCTTGAGCGGCGGCCGCCAGGGCAGCAAAGCCGGAGTGATGCTTAGACCAGAAGCAGCCCTCGACCTGAATCTAACAAGCTTCTTACCGCAGCTTCGCACAATAGAACCTGGAAGGATCCAATGGTCCCCTTACTTGATGGAAACCGTTTTGCCTCGGTTGCAAACAAGGTACGTTTTCCCAACACCGCGTCGCGCAAGAACATAACTGCCATGAAGCATCTGCTCCGCCTGCGCTGGGGCTGGCGCCGTGAAATCATGGCGCACACGAATTCCATGTGCGATTGCCCAGGCACCAAATCCTTGATCAAAGATAACTTTCGCCTCAAGTCCTGACGAAAAGCAGATCGTCATGAAACGGCCGTGCGGAACGTTCTTATGGGCGATATCGACCTTGACGTTCCTCAGAGACCCGTAGGCCAATATGGTTGCGGTTTGAATGCCCGGATCAGGCCAATCTTGGGCTAGTTGGAAGGGGAATTTCCCTGCGTCATACGGCTTTGGGGCACGTGTTTCTATAGAAAGGCGCAGGCTACCGTCCGAACCGAGACCAAGTTCGGCCACAGTGTCGATCAGTAGGCGCGTAACTAAAGGTGACAAAACAAACGGATCTTCATAGCAGATGCGCTCGATCGGCTCGTCCCGCCATGCGCCGCAATTTCTCAGCTTGGCGCGCAGCATTGCTGCGGCAGTTTTCCCGAACTCTGCGGCCGTAACGTCGAGTTCACTGTCGATCTCGACGAACTCTGCACCTTGAGTTGGAAGGAACAGCCGATCATCAAGTTCGGACTTATCCAGCGTTAAATTGTAGGCGGCTCGCGCGATCGGATGATCCAGCGGGTCACCCCAGCCGCGTCCGAGGCGAGCTGCGGTCCGGTCTCTGCTGACCCACAGATGGGTAGGCGCGAGGCTGGCCTCAATTGCGGCGATCGGGGCAGCTCCGTTCGGGAAGCGGGGTGGATCGACCTCCATCAAGCTAATCCCGTGCCTGACCGCAAAGTCTCGCAATACAAGGCGCGACGCGTCATCCATGCTCGCGACCGCGTTCCTGGGGAGGCCAATCGAGATCTTTCTTCCGCTCGACGTCCATTTCGAGAGTTGGTTCGCGCCTTGCCAGTCCACAAGATCTGCGGGGTCGAAAGCTCCGTGCAGAAAGAGAGTCAGCTGAGTCGCGGTAGTTGCCCGCAGTGTGCTGTCGATCTCATCGTAGATTCCGGTGCTGATGATTGCACCTGGTACGAAGAGGTCGTCCGAAATCAAGAGCTCCGGAATCCGCAAGAAAGTCTTCAGGAAGATGTATGCGCCGGTGCGGTCCAGCGCGTCGACGCCGTCCGGCGCGTCACCAGTCAAAACACACGACGAGCAAGCATGAATGCAGCCGGGCGTTGCGCAATCGAGGATGTCTTCCGCGCCGCGCAACACCGCTGCGAGATGTTGTTCCAGCGCGACTGAGAATCCGGCACCACCCGACGCTCTGTCGAAAAGCAGAAGGGAGACCGATTTTCCCGAAGCAGCATTGGTCGATTCTGTAGCCGCGAATCCCATCTCGTCAGCTTCGACGCCAAGCTCGTGCGCCAGTGCTTCTCGAATGGCTATGATCAACGCTGTTGCAACGGCTCGTGTGCAGTTCTGGGCAAGCTGAATCTCCACGACATCTGTCGTGATTTCATGGCCCAAAGCAAAATGCCGTTGGATTTTCCACGTCAGGTCATTTCCTGCGCATATATCGGACAGGTCACCCTTTCTCCTCCGCAGAGGCAGATGACCTGCCATTTGGCCCGGGAGCGGTGAATTTGGCTCCGGCGCCGTTTCTGCTTCCGCACGCCCGCAATGCAGGCAGATCGCATAACCGTGGCCGGTTGGTCCCTTGTTAGAATAGAAGACCAGGCCGTCGCGGCTAGAGCGATAGCGGCCCGAGGATGGATCCGGCAGTCCTCGCCATGGAGCGTTGCGCGCCGACACCACCGGTTCCTGTGGTTTCACATAGTCAACGATGTCGGTCTCCGCATGGGCGACCGTCCGGCTATCCACCGTAAAGCCGGCGGGCCTTATGTATTTGCTGCGCTCGATGGAGCGCGAACCGCAATCAGCGCAGCTGTCGGATTTGCGCCCCGAGCGGGTTTCCGCCGTTCCACAGTCCAAGCAGCGCCAGTGTTGCCGAAGGCTTTGAACCTCGACCAAGTTGTCTTCGTTCGCAGGCCGCTTCCAGTTCAGGGTTACGCCAGCTGATTTATGAACAAGTCCATCGATAACGACCTCGGATCCGGGCGCATAATCCCGGATCGCCAGATCGAGAGAGCGCTGCGGCCCGAGACTTCGAAACTGTCGCCGTCCGTCGCGCGTCGAATGATCGGATTCTTTGCCTGATTGACGAGCGGGGATGAAGGTCACCACATCGGATGGAAATCCATGGCCAGGAAGAAAACCGCGATCGGCCAGACCGCTAAGGAGAAATTCGTCGCAGTGTCGCTGCAACTCGATCCCCATGCGCGTCCGGCCAGCTTCCTGAATTCCTTCCTCCCGCGCCATCAGCCGAAGGCCTTCCCATTCCTCAAGGAATCGCTTCTCAACCGTGTCGAGCGCCACCAGCGCTTCATCGACGAGGGTGACATCTCCGTCGAGCACCGACCGCCGTGTGATGGTATTGATGCTTTCCATCGTCAGCTGGCGGGTCGATGGCTTGTCTAGCCATCCAGCAAACAGGGCGGATGAACGCTCCGCCTTCAAAGTCCGATTCATCGACGGATCAGCGGGACAACCGAAGAATGCGCCGATGGTCATCCGAAGCGCGTCACCGCGAAGCGAATGAATGAAGGCTGACAGCAGAAAGGCATTTACGTGGCGCTGAACGATCGGCCGGCTATTCAGAGCAACCTTGGGCGCTGCCATTGCACGTTGAAGGAATTTCTCAGGCTCCCGAAACGCCTCCCGATCAAGCGGGCGATCCTTGCAGAATGTGAATGCAAGAGATGTAGCCTGATTGCGCCGCCCCGCGCGTCCCACCCGCTGGCGGTAGGAAGCGATGGACGGCGGAACATTGGTCATCATCACTGAGGAGACAGATCCGATGTCGACGCCCATTTCCATCGTGGTGGAACAGTTCAGGATATTGATCCGGCCGTCCTTGAACTCTCCTTCGTAGCGCCGGAGCCTTTTGCTCGGCTGTTGCGCGGAATGTTCCGCCGCGCGCGCATAGTCAGCAAAGAACGCGATGCGGTCTGATAAGTTGTTCCAGTAAGCGAGCTCTCTCAGCCCGACGATCGTCTTGTCGGCGTTAAGCCATTCGTCGATTTTCGCACGCGCCTCCTCGCGTCCAATCGGGTCTTCTCCCAGCAGAGGATGCCGCGGCATCTGGACTGCAGTCGCCCTTTTTAGCCCCGCATCAAGCTGATCCAGCCCATATGGCGTGAGGCCGAACGGCGCGGCGTCGAGTACGCGCCGCGTCACCGGGCACAGAAAGCCGTCCGTGACTGGTGCGACGAAGGCCTTGCGGAACGAAAGTCCCCGCGGATCATCGGCCAGGCAGGGCTGGATATCGCGCCATGCGCGGTCGAGGCATTCCTCGAGATCATCGCGATGCGTAGGGTCGGCCAGATTCAGCGATAATCCCTCGACCAAGAGAGAGACCGGTCGCGGACGGCGACCCTTTCCGGCAGCCTGCGGCCAGCCAAGGCTATTTCTTTCGGCGGATACGTCCACCCCCGGACCCTTAAGCGTCTTCACTGGCGCCTTTGGCAAGAGCCAGAACTGGGTCTGGCGCTTGACCGCAATCGCGCTGTTCGCACGCACGAAGAATGTTAATACGGCTGACAGATAGGACTGCCAATCGGCCGCAGTCTTGTTTCGATCGCGAAAAGGCCTGGGCAAATCGCCTTCCCCGCGGCTGTCGATATAGGGGAAGCGAAGCCTCGCGAGTCCAAGTGTCTCTATGGAGTTTGCCGCCCGCGGTCGCCGCGCGAATTCCCGCAGCAAAAGGAATTCTGCTAGGTTCCGCGAGTCGGCGAAGAGGGTTGGGTCAATGTCGCGGCCCTGCCAGACATCCTTAATCCACTCATCGACCTCGATGCTCCGGCTGAGGTTATCGACCAGGTCGCCCCATTCGATACCGTCAGTTCCGCCACCGATCAGCTTTTCCAGCGCGGCGCGTTTCTGTTTGATAATCGGCTCGATTA
The DNA here is from genome assembly GCF_001425625.1 of Mesorhizobium sp. Root102. Classification (GTDB taxonomy): domain Bacteria; phylum Pseudomonadota; class Alphaproteobacteria; order Rhizobiales; family Rhizobiaceae; genus Mesorhizobium. The sequence continues at coordinate 222,226 of NZ_LMCP01000044.1, forward strand.
TCAAGCGGGATTGGTCATTCAATATGCTCTCGAGGCTTGCAATTTCAAAGCGAACGCTTTCCGCCTCGACTGTCGCGCCCGTACCCGCATGCATGGATTTCTGGACGGCATGATAAACGAAGGAGCGAACGAAGTTTCGTTCCGACTCGATCTGCAGTTTGGCCGCCATGCGTGCCGTGCCCTGCCTGCTGTCGGTGAACGAAAGCAGGCGTCTGCCGCCTGAAGGCCTCCGGTCGCCAGTGTGGGAAAGCGGCGTCGCCTCTACGCCTTGGAGAAGCAAGGGTGCCGCGTTTCCGATCATGAATGGCGCGCCGAACCGAAGCGGGCGTAGCACGCGGGGGATCTCTCGCGTCGGCCCCTTGCCGCAGCAAGGACAGGCACCGCCACGCTTCTCGTCACTCACGACCGTCAACGTTGCTTCAGTTGCCTGATCACATACGGTCCAGTCTTTCCGATTAAGATAGAATGGCCTCGCTGATGGGCTCGGCCTCGCCGCAAACAACCGATCAAGACCTAAATCGCCATCGTCGGGCTGGGCATCGTCGGGATCAGTATCATCGTCGGCCACTGGGTATGCGTCGCTGTCGAACTCAAACTCGTCGCGAGGCGGGGTCCGCACTGGCGTGGTCAGGCGACCGTCCCTTTCTAATCCTTCGAGAAAGGGTTCGCCGCAGGACGTACAGTTGATGATTTCAAGGACTGGCGCAGAACAGTGCGGACACTGGTCGGCGCGCTGGGCCAATATCCCTCCATAGGGCCATTCCAGGGTGGCTTGCTGACATTGGGGATTGATGCAGCCCCAGATTCCCGGAACGGCTCTTTCAAAGGCGTGGATCCGGATAGGCGCAAGACGTTCGCCCTCAGGCGTTCTTGGGTCCGTGCGTGTCGCGCGCGACAGCGCCAGTGCCAGTTCTTCGGCAGTCAGCTCCTGAGCTTTGGCGGCAGCTTCGAAGTCATCAAGGGAAACGGCGCCTTTGTATAAGCGTTCGACCAAGCGCCAGATATCGTCGCGCGAGGCCAGCGCGCCGTAGAGTTCATTTGCATCGGCTGAAGCGATATTCTTTGGCATTGGAGTGGCGGAACCGCTGGGGCGCAGCGGCATGCGACGGGCGCCCTCGATGACATGAACCTGAGCGTCGGGAATGCCTCCGACATCGGCGAGAAACCGCTTCAGCTGACTGCGAACATTTTCGCCGCCACCGATCGTGGCTGACGTTGCTACGAAATGAACCTCGGCGGGCTTCACTTCGAAAGCCATAAGGACGCGCCGGAGCAGCAGCGCGATTTCCGCAGCCGCTGCACCGATAAGCGAATGAGCCTCGTCGAGAACGATCCACTTCAGCTTTCCCTTCGACTTTTCGACAATCGGACGATCATCGTCGCGGGCGAGCATGTACTCAAGCATGGTGATGTTGGTAACGAGGATAGGCGGTGGGCTGCGCCGCAGGTCAACACGATCGGGGACCTCTTCAGGTCTGAGCTTATGTTCGGAGGCTGGGGTGTTCTGTTCGAGATCACCATTGTACAGGCAGTATCTAATTTTGCCCCGGAATGGCTTTGTCCAAGCGGACAAACGCATTCTCTGGCTCTCGATGAGGGCGTTCAGCGGATAGAGCATTATCGCCTGAACGCCTTCGAGCCTCGCATTATTGGGTTCAATCTGGCGGGCGAGATCGCTGAGGATTGGAAACAGGAAACACTCAGTTTTCCCGGAGCCAGTGCCGGAGGAAACGAGTACGGATTGCGGCTCTCCCGGCTTGAGGAGCTGGTTCCACGCCTCCAGTTGGTGACGAAATGGCTTCCGTTCGCGCGGAAAACGGTATTCGGCATCATCGGTCCGGTCGAGCGCCTGGACAAAATCAGAGTGGAGAAGGCTTCCCGTCAACTCGGCCATTGTTTGGTCGCAGGAAAGGAACGGATGCGCGCCTTCGATTACCGGGCGTTGCAGTAGCGCGCCCTCGCCAGCGTCCGCGGAATCGAACAGTTCGCGCAATCTACTGCGCAGGCCCGCATGCGAGAGGCCTGACTGCGCGATCACCGCCTCGCTGGCCCGTCGCCTGATCTGCCGGAGTGTTTCAAAAGGCCCCACGTCAAATCACCTCATACTTCTTTAGGAAATGCGGATAGGCGCCGGAAACATATGCAGGGCTCTCGCGTATCATTCGGCGAGCGATGAGCAGGCACTGCGCATCGATCGCCATGCGCCCATTCGCGCATGCCGCGATAAGCACAGGCACAAGCAGCCCTTCGAAGGACTGCAAGTCGAAGCGCGGGTGCAGTTCCTCGGGAAGTGTTACCTTAGAAATCACGAGATTTTCCGCAATCACAGCGCTGCCTTGTGTGCGCCGAGCAGGTCCATCAGCGTCCCGTAGCCGTTGATCGCGAATATAGTCTTGAGCTAAATCGCGGACGCTTCGCGCCGCAACCTGGGCCCGGATGAATCCTAGGCTCTGAAATATCGATGAAAGGGCGGGTTCCAGATCGCAAACCGCGGATATCAACGCAATCATCCGCTCTCCGCACAGTTTCAACCGCAGATCATCTGCGAGACCCGAAATTGCGCTTTCGTATGTGTGATACTCCGCCGTTAACGCCGCCTTCCATGAATCCTTCGGAAATTGCAGCCAGAGGAATGGAAGCTGATTCTGGAGACTCCAAATCAAGTTTCGCTCTACGTCATCTCGGCAGCCCAGCAATAGCCGGATCAGGGCGACGGGAGATCTCGGCAACAGCCGAAGCACATCGAAGGCGGAAGCGGGCAAGCCATTCAGATGTGCGATCAGTTCGGTCAGCCAGTTGATGTCTAAGGTTGCCGACGTGCTCCCTGCAATATCAGCCAGCGCCGACAGGACTGCGGTCTGGCGTTCCGCATGCGCGGATTTTGCCATTGCAGTCAGCAATATGCTTGAGGATGGCATCGCCTCGCTCTTTCCGATGACAATCGGCTTCGAAATGACCTCCGTTCCGTCACGCAGATAGACAAGGCACGGACCAACGCATCTCTCCGGGAGCGTCCACGTGTTGTCGCCAGCCGGGTCAAGCGCGTGATCGTGTCTCGGGGAGAGGATCATGCGAGCGACAGGGCGGGTCGTGTCGTTCAATCCAAACGTGCTGAAGCGGATCTGCCCATCAACATATGCCGGGGGCGGATAGCGGTAGCGGCCGATCCGGAAAGGCATCTGCTGGCCAAGGAAGACCATTTCTGCCACGGCGTCGTGTTCTGTCGCTCCAGCCAGAATTTCGTCGATCCCATTGCGCAAAGCGCCGAGGGGATATTCCTCATCGACCTGCACAGTGAGGCCGGACGAGCGAGACCCTTTGAGCGTGACGTCAAGAGCCGTGCGGGAGGGCGATACCGCCACGGCCCCGCGGAGCATGCCGATGTCGATCGACTGACCTGCAGCCAGAACAGTGCCATCGGAAAGGACGATTGCGGCATCGCGACCGGCAATCTTTAGCCAGACTGAGAATCCGTGTCCCTCTGGCGGGATGAGAACCGCTCGTATCCGGTAGGCTGGTCGGCTCCGAAACCGCATCTTCATCTGATTGGCAGATGTTACAGATTGCTCGAAGAGATCTTGCGGGAACTGGATTGTCCAGTCGTCTAGGCCCCTTACCGATATCTCGCACGCCTGCGCGGAGGTCATGCGCCCCGATATGCCCGCAAGCGGTGTTATCATGGCGACTTGGCGCTTTTCGAGCTGAATGCTCGCTTCCGGATCCCTCCATGAGACGTCAATTCGACCGACTGCCTTGATAGGTCGCACATATTCCGTCCACTTGTCCCCCGGTCGCCGCCAGAATATCTCTCCCTTCCGTGGCTGCCTCAGACCCCCGTTCTCGACGATCGAGGGCGCAAGCGGACCTTCTATCAGGTCACAATCCGGATCCGCGCTTTCGAATTGCCCAGACGGCTTGCCGCCGAGATCAAGTTCCGCATCACGTTCGTCAGAGTTGGGTTCAACGCGATATCGCGCAGCGCCGCTCTCGCCACTTTCAAAATAAGTGGCGCCTGAAATCGTGGCGAGACACCGGTGCAAATGGGGAAGGAGTTCGATGTCTGGAATTGTGTCCGGATCGGCGGGCCGAACGGCCCATCCTTCCGGATATAAAACATACAGTCTGTGGGCACTGCTCCGGTGTGATCCCCTGCCAGCAAGGCTCAGCGCCTCCGCGCTGCCGGCCTCCGTTGGGACTTTCCGCAACACCAATATCTCGGAGTTGACGGCCTCGCCTCGTGGCCAGACGATAGGGCAGTTGACTCCATTCGTCGTCAGGTTTGCCAATATCGGCATCGAGAACGGGATATCCGGAATTATTTTGTCGAGCCGAACGAGCGGCCGTACACGCCAGCGCTTTTGTGTGCCAGAGGGGGGTTCGAACAAGGCGAACTCGCCGGAGACCTTATTGGCCAGCGCGCCCGATGCGACCGCGCGCAATCGGCCAAGTCCGGTCGACGCATGTGGTATTCGAGCTGCCGGCATATCTCCGTCGGCCCGGATCTGGATTGCGGGTTGCCACATACCGTCGATCTTCACGAGGAATCGGGTGGCTTCTATTCCAGAGGTGGGGAGCCCAGCGGCGGGCTCATTCATTAGTCCGGAAAGGATTTCGCTCGCGATCCCGGTTTCGCCTGCGGGAATGTATAGTGGCAGGTCCTCTCGCCATTCGGGATGCTTCAAGTCGAGCAACTGGGCATGGGGGAGATTGGCCTGGGCCTCGCTTTCGGCCTTTCTCCGCCAAAACAGTATCCGTTCGACCAATTCAGCGCACAGCGCGACAAACTCGTTGTGGCGGTAGCTTTTGCGCATTTGCCCCTTTTCTTCATGGGCAATACTCTCGATTTCACTGGTCTCGGGTTGCAGTAGGCCCAGTGCTCCTCGGAGAATCGATCGCAAGTATTCCTTCAGCCACCCGCGCGATGACTCATCCAAAAGCCGGACCGGAAATCCGCCCTCGAGTGCGAGCGTCAGCAGATACTCATGCGTTGAGCCGTTCATGCGTAGGTCGCGCCGCCAATGGATGAGCCCGCGACTCGTCAGATCGGCCTTTTTATTTTGAGCCAGGGTATCGAAAATGTCGGGCGCAAGGTCGTTCCAACGCAGGAAGGTGGAACTGCTTTCGCGCCGAAACCATTCTGCACAGTAGATGACAAAAAGCGCACCGGATCGATCGTCTGGCCTGTTCAGCCTTCCGTCGCGGCCAAGCTTGACGAGCGTTGATTTGGCCTTGGCGTATTCCTCATCCGACATGCGGTACCGATAAAGCGGCCTCCCGTCGGCATATGTTAGTCCCCGCGCCGACAGGAACTCGCGGATCCAGTCACGCACAGGACCGCTTCCTGTGGCGACGATCGCCGGACGCTGCTGACGATTGTCGAGATGGCGCAACTGGCGCAGTGCTTGCTGGACCTCGATGTGCAGATCGCTGGCCGCATCCGAGTTGCGCGATTTGAGTACCTCGTTCAGCTTCCGCAACTCTTCTGAACTTTCACGGTGCATTACGAAATGCTGTGCGAGCCCTAAATCCGAAAGCCTGGACAGATCGAAGGGTGTTGAAGATTCAGAAGTAGACCACGCGATTTGAGGGGCGGCGGACGCCTCAGCTTCAGACGCGTCGAGCGAAGTCCCTACTGGTTCATCAATTTCACCAGCGAGTTCATCCGGATTATCGGTACTTTCGATTAAGTGGGAAAGCTCATCTTCTTCAGGGGATTCAAAATCTGCCGCGTCGGAGATCTCTGTTGCAGGCGCGTCAAATGAAGAGCCTGTGTCATATGCGGCGGACTGGATGTCGACGCCGCCTTCATCAAGTTCCGAAACTGAGGTTGCAAGGGTGGGGGAGTCCGGCTCCTCCGGCGACAGGGGATCGAGAAGTCGCAAGGCACCTGTCGACGCGTGATCGGCGAGGGCAGCCTCTTCGGAGGCAGTAGGCCTGACCGCAAGCTGTTCGTTGTCAGCGTCACTTTCCTGATCCGCCCAACTCGTAGTAAGGCGAGGAGACGTTGCACTTTCGTCCGTCGGTTCGGCAACAATGACGTCCAAGTTGGCCGAGTGTCCCGAAGGTCCAATCGATTCTTCAACGTTTGACGGCGAAAGTCCGTTGTCTTCCAGCAGATCCCGGGATTCGCTCCGGTCGAAATGCTCGTGGCGTGCGGCAGTCAGCTCGGCTGGAATACTTTCGCCTGCGCTTGTTAGTACCGCCTGCTCTGAGGTTTCTGGCGGCACATCCTCGGGATCGTCAACCTTGGCAGGACTGGCGACCTCCGTGTCCTTGGGGACCGGGAGCACTTCTTCTGTGGGCGTAGGGAGTTCGTCCTCAATGAAAGCACCGTCTATCGCCTCGACGAGGTCGGGTGCTTTCCTTTTCAATTCTCCTGCGGAGACAAGCTCATCAACCCCGAGGTCGTCGATCGCCTTCTTGAGGCGCTGGAGTTCGAGCCACTCGGGCAGTCGGTGCATTTCGGCTGCCATTCGCTCGAATCGAAACGCGACCTTGTCGAGCCGGGCGGCTGAAAACTCCGACGCTCCGAAGAACGCGAGCGGGTCAAGGCTATACGCCTTCGCAAGAATGCTCAGCTCGCGTTCAATCCTGGCACTCTGATCTTTGAAGTAAGAAATCGACTTCGCGACAATTTCGCGTTTCGCGCTCAAGGCAATCAGCTTGAGCGGATTTGGCAGCAAGCGTGTGCTATCCAGTGATGCGACCCAATCGCAGGCTGCAGCTACCTGTTCAAAATCCGTGGCTTCTCCACGGTAGTGCTGGCCAAGCGTCCGCTCCAGAAGCGTTTCCTGTTGCGAGAGGACGGATTTCGCGGCCTGGATTGCAGCCAATCGCTCTACGAGACCAATTCGGTCAAGGGCGGACGCAGGCAGCCGACCGTTCAGATGAGAAGCAAGTTCCATGCTCGCGTGGCGGTAGGCTGGACCAATGCGCCGGATCAACGAGGATCGCCCTGCCTCCAGCGGCTTGCGAAGGTGCACGATCTCAGCCACGTGTGCCGATCGCTGAAAAATCGCCTGACTTTGGTTGTACAGAACTCGCCAGGCTATTCCCGCCGCGGCGGCGGCAGCGATTTCCCGGTGCTTTCCGCTGTTGACGATACGTATAAGCAGGTCATGATCAAGGTCGGCACCACTTGCGGCAAGCCGCAATATTGGGTCCAAGCGGGCGATCGCTGCGAGGGTCGGCGCGGTTGCGATTTTAAGAAACGATCCCACTTTCTCGTAGTTCGTGAGAAGCGCGCCAATGCGCGTTACAAGATTCCGCTGACGTGTCTGTAGACCGTCCCTTTCAACAACATCGACGCTGGATGCGTATACGCCATTGAACGGGTGGTCGTCAGGCGCTCCCCAATTCTGCAGCGCCAGCGCATACCGCCCGAGTGCGTCGGCTATTTCCGTTGCTCGTGTCACTGTCACGTCTGCAAATCATCCAGAAACTCCGAGCCCGGCATGATGCCGGACACGAACAGCATGTCTCGCGCCCGCGTCGCGGCCACATAGAGAAGTTGTCGCTCCGTCGCGATGACCTCGTCGAGTTCGAACTCGTCGGCCACGTCCGCCACCCGGGCAGCGAGTGGCAGAACACCTTCGTCGCAGGCGACTACAAGGACGGCCCGAAACTCCAGTCCCTTGGCCAGGTGCATGGTCCCGACCAGCGCCGCTGCATCTTCGCCGAGCTTTCCGGAAGACAACGTCCGATAGGGCAACGCCGCAGCCTCGGCGATGGCACGGGCGCGAGGAAGCTCGGCGGCGGAGCGGACGAAGATAGCGATCTGGTCTGCGGGGATGCCGTCTTCGATCGCTTCGCGGATGAAGGCGGTAGCTGCCTTCCGCTCTGCGTTTTGATCATTGGCGATGACGACCGTCGGCTCCAGCCCTTCGAAGACGGACACAGTGCCCCGGCGGTCTTCTTCGAGCCCATCGATATCGCGGATCGTCTTCGGGATCAGCCGATCAGCCATCGCTCGGATCTGCTGCGATGTGCGGTAGTTGACCTTCAACGTGGATGAGCGGCCGCGCACGTCGATCCCCAGTCCTTTCCAGGAGAATGGCTGCTGGAAGATCCGCTGGCCGATGTCGCCGGCGAAGAAGAGCGCGTCAGGCCTGTGGGGGGCGATCGCCGCGAGGAAGCGTAGTTCCGGCACGCCGAGATCCTGTGCCTCGTCGACGACAATGTGGGTGAAGGGTTTTTCGGTTCTTTCGGAATAGGTCTCGGTCACAGCGGCGAATAGCGAAGCGGGCGTGAACAGCGCCTGCTGCCTGAGGGCATCGTGGACGTGCAAGAAGACCTGCCACAGCCCCTCGCGTTGCTTCTGACCTAGGCGGTTCTTGCGACCCATGCGCGGCACCTCGGCGTAGGCATCGGCGCTGCCGATCCGCCAGGCGTCGATCACGTTCTCCCATTCGGAGATCAAGAACCGCAGGGAGAATTCCCGCACGCCCGCATCGTCCGCCGCTCTCTCGATCATCCCGCGTACCGTATCGCGCTTCGCAATATGCGCCTTGCGCCCCGTAGAGAGCGCAAACAGTTCCTCTGCGATCCTACGGAAGGAGGCGACAGTGACGCGGTTCTCAATTTCGGCGCGACCGCCGGAGAGCACCGCCAGCTTATGCTGGAGTGCGGCCGCCAGTGGATCGGAGAAGGTGGTCAAGAGGACGCGAGCATCTGGATCAACCCGAAGAATCCGCATCACCCGGTGAAGCGCGACGACCGTCTTGCCCGTGCCGGCCGATCCGGCGACGCGCGCTGGGCCGGAATAGTCGCGCTCGACGACGCCGCGCTGGAGAGGGTGCAGGAAAACCGCCCACTTCTCGAACGGCGCGTCGAGGGCGGCCTGCAATTCCTCGAGCCCTTCGAGAACGCGGAAGCGGCGCATCGTGTCCGGATGCGCCATCGGGTCTTCGACGTGCGCCGCTGCGGGTTTCAGGATTCCAGTCGCGGCGTATTCGAGCAGTGCCTCGGCCGCCTCCTGTGGCAGGCGGGCAGCAAGCGGGAAGAAGGTATCTTCGGTCGCCACGGCGACGTCGGAAAGCCAGTCGGCTGGAACCCCGACGGAGAGCAGGTCGCCCTGCGCCAGTTTCGCGAAGATCGGTGCGGCGGATACAGCGGGGTCTCCTCCTATAGGGGCTACACCGAAGGGCAGGTCGGCCTGTTTGAACGCAGTCGTTGCGGGCGGCGCGATCTCCTCAACCAGTTCCCGCACCTCGACCATCTGCATTGCACCAGTCGTCGGGTGCGTCTCGATGCGTCGCCGTTCCGCCCAGGAATAGGCGTCGTCGTGATGGCCGACATAGGCGAGCATCAGGCTTCCGCCGGCCTTGTGCACGATGATGCGGATATCGCGGCTGACCCGGACCGACCAAAAGTTCGGATCCTTCGACTTGTCGATACGATGGAACTGAAGACCCGGCTGATCGGGATTCGCTTGCAGGTCGAACGCCGTTAGCTTCGCCTGCTTCTGCTCGTCATTGGCGAGTTTGGCCAGCGCGGTGGTGAAGCTGTCTGCGAGGATTGTGGTCATCTATGCCTTCGTACTTGCGGGCGAACTCTGTCAGCATCGATTCCCTCATCTCCGATACCGACCTTGCAGAACTCGATGCCTTCCCTCTCGCAAACCATCTCGAGAGTGTCGAACAGAGCCTCATTCATTCGATGGCCGGCAATGACTCGCCTGACGACGATATCGTTGTAGTGCGTCTGGTTGGACAAAATTCGGATCTCTTCTTCATAGGACCATTCCTGATATTTCGAGAACAGAATAGTTCTAGCAGCTTCGTCCTCCGTGAGAACTTGGTCCATATCCAAAAACGCAAAAACACCCCTGTACTCTAGTCGCCTGACATTTGGATCATTGTCGGGAAGCTCTACTTCTATGGCCAGACCATCAAAGCCGCTAGCATAGTGAGCCCACAGAAGGTGAGACTGAAAGCTCGCCGAGAGAGAGCAGACCCTGTAAATGGACTTAGCGTCGCCGATCCCCTTGATACGCTCTTGTATACTCGGGACCGGACCCGTGGTCGAATACATGAATAGACCTTCCATCGGGTCATTCATTGACCGCCAGTCACCGCAATAAAGTCGGCGCCTTAGAAGGATGTCCAAGGCAAACTCAATTTTTGCCGCAGAGCGAAACTTGAAAGCTCTCACACCCCAAACACCTTAAGCACTTCATCCCCGAAATGGTTGATCACCTTCACCGCGATCCTGCCCGTGCTCGGTCTTGGAAACGGTCGTGAGGTGTCGGAATAGAGCGTCTCCCAGGCTTCCTCGTCGATCTCGGCCTTCAGTGCCGTCTTCAGCGATTTGTAGGGATCGTTGGCGCCGAGGAAGTACGCGTGGCGGACGAAGAAGCTCTCTTCGTTGTAGTCGGTGTCGATGAACCAGGCGGCGATGCCCTTCACGTCGTCGGAGCGGATTTCGCCCGTCGAGGGATCGAAGATGTCGATGCCGTTGACCTTCACCTGCAATTCGCCCTGCGCCGTCTCGATCAGGTCGACATCCGGCTCGCCGAACACGACGAAGAGGTTGCCCTTACCCGTGTTCTTCAAGTCCTCGGCCATGTGCAGGTCGGGATTCATGCGCGCCTTCAGGATGGCCAGCGGGCCGAGCCTGTTCAGGTCGCTCGCCTGGGCTTCGAAGTTGAAGGCGCAGGCGATCAGCGCGTCGAAGCGGGCATCGGAAGCCTCGCGGGCGGCGGCCGTGATTTGGCTACGCGTCAGCGTGCCGAATTCCGGGCCGATCAGGATTCCCGCGCGTTTTTCCCGACCGTCCCCGTCATTGTAGCGGCCTTCCGCGGCAAGGAAATTGCCCGGCCAGGGTTCGACCGAATTGAAGCGGATCGTGTCGCGCTTTTCCTGTTGATGGACGCCGGCCGTGCGCAGATGGTCGAGCACCATCTGGCCGAAATCGATCTCCGGTACATTTTTCGGGTCGGGCTGCATGCCGCCTTCTCCAGCGCGGATTTCGCCGGCTAGTGTGTCGTCGCGCGCGGTGACAACGCGGTGCGGCGACAGACTCTCGACCGTGAACGGTCCGGCGACGCGCACCTTCGACTTGTCCTCATGGGGGCGGTCGTAAAGCATCTCGACATCGGCCGCCCTGGCGATCGAGGCGTCGATCTCTTTTTGCCGCGCGATGCTGCCTTCCCACCAATCCTTGTGAAGTTCGCGCACGCGGGCGTTTACCAGCGCCGCCTTGGAGGCGCCTTCCTTCGTTCCCAGCCAGTGGTCGAGGTTGCGCGGGATTTCCCACTCTTCGAATCCCGTTGTGAGCTTCTCGTTCACCTCCTGCCGCAGGGACTCCAGCACGCCCTGCCAGCGCTCCCAGATCACGTCGATCTCGGCATTGTTGGCGATGGATTTCAGCGTGATGTGCGGCGCGCGCTCGTAGACGAATCCTTGGCGAATATCACCGGATGTTAGCCCCTGTGGCTGGATCCTTCCGGAAACCTTCTGCTCTTGCGCCCGGCCTTCCGCGCTGTCGGCCAGTAGATAGAAAGGATAGCGCGCCGACATCAGTCGCGTGCGTGCGAGAGCCAGCGCCACGCGGCTTGTGTCGATGGTTATCCAGCGCCGGCCCCATTGTTCGGCGACCGTCGCCGACGTGCCCGAGCCGCAGGTAGGGTCAAGAACGAGGTCTCCAGGGTCTGTGGTCATCAGGATACAGCGTTGGATAACCAGCGGATTCGTCTGTACAACATATGTTTTTTCTGTGCCAAACCCTGAAGTGACTGTGTCATCCCAGGTGTTATTGAAAGGGATCGCTGGAAAATCATCAATATATCGAACATAAGATGGCGTGTTTCCAATCGCAATTATTCAACTTGCGCTCAGTAATCTGCCCATCCCAGTTCGACTTGTCTTCCACCCGCTCGCCTTTGGGGAGAAGGTTCGCCCGTTCAATGAAAAGTCAAAAAATTGTGGGCCGCCGGAACTCTGTGACGTCAGTTGGTCCCCACGGAACACTCTAGAACCGATGGGCGGGTTCTCAAAGTCACTTTGGGTCGCTCGACGTCGAGCGCCGCTAGTATCTTCGATGCTGGTGTACTGGCCGCCGCCCTCACCACCGGCTGTCTTGCGTCTATAGAGTTGTCGGTATTTGATAGCTCTTCTTCGCTTCGAATACCAAATAACATAGTCAACCACAGAGGCTAGGACATCCGTCCCGCCTGAAGGGCTACCAGCACCTGTCGTTTTCTTGAAAGGTATCAAGGAGACGAAGTTCTCATCACCAAAAACTTCGTCCATCAGCGCCCGTACGCGGTGAACATTCTCGTCACTGATCTGGACAAAAATCGAGCCAGACTCTGACAAAAGTTCGCGCGCGACCATGAGCCGGTCGCGCAGATAGGTGAGGTAGGAGTGGATGCCGTCCTTCCAGGTGTCACGAAAGGCCTTCACCTGTTCTGGCTCGCGCGAGACGTCGGCGACCTTGCCGTCCTTTACGTCGCGCGACAGCGTCGAGACCTGCCAGTTGGAATTGAACTTGATGCCGTAGGGCGGGTCGAAATAGATGCACTGGACCTTGCCGCGCATCGCCTCGCGCTCGGCGAGGCTCGCCATCACCTGCAGCGAGTCGCCGAGGATGAAGCGGTTCGTCCAGTGCTGCGGATGCTGGTAGAACTCGGCCCGTGCTTCAGGGTCGGTGATGCCATTGAAGTCGGAAAACAGGCTCGGTTCGTCGGTCTTTTCTTCACGCGCTCTGTCGGACCTGCGCCTCAGATCGTCGATCAAGTGCCTCGGATGAATCGCTTCCTGCCGATAAATCGGCGGCGCGTTGACGACGAGGTCGGACCAGTCCTGCGAATCCTTGCCCTTCCAGACGAGTTGGGCGTCGCCGATCTCGATCTCGCCGGTCTCGGCGAGCTTGCGCATCTGATCTTTGGTGATCCTGATCTTGACGCCGTTCCAAACGATCTGCGGGTCGAGATCGCCGTCGCGTTGCCTGGTTTCGTCGTTGGCTAGCGGCCGCGAGCGCGGCAGCGAAATGGAATGATCCACGCTGCCCAGGATCTCCTCCTGCTGCTCGAACAGCGAGGCCATCTCGGCGGTGGGATTGTTGATCCGCCGCGCTTGGTCGTGGGTCAGCGCGTCGATATTCTTCTGAGTCGGCGTCTTTGCCATAGGGCAGTCCAATCAACGATCGTCAGAGAAATTTCTTTATGAGGAAGTGATAGACGGCAACGATCTCATCGTCGCGCTCACGCTCGATGCCCTTGATGGTGAAGTCCGTGACTTTGCCAACAATTGAGCCGCTTCCCTTGCTCGACCCGTTTCTGACCACGCCATCCTTGATGTTGCCGATGGCGGTTCCTGAGCCGACGGACGAGCCATTCCGGATCACGCCGTCCTTCACATTGCCCAGGGCCGTACCGGAGCCGGGCGACGATCCGTTGCGTATGATCCCGTTCTTGAGATTACCCAGCGCTGTGCCGGACCCGATGGATGAGCCGTCACGGATCACGCCGTCCTTATAGTTTGCCATATTTTCCCCCATGTGGTCCGCCTGAATATTTAGATCACCAGTCACGTCAATTTCGAAGTTGGTATTTGTGCTGTGGGCATTTCATTTGGGGAGGAGCTGGCCGGGTCGGCCAAGAAGACGTAGCGACTGCGGAGATACTTCGCCCAGGCATCGCCTGCCAGCGCTTCGGCGATTAGCGGCGAAAACAGGGATTCAGTCGAGCGGCTGATAAAGTCGTCGGCTTCGGTCAGCAGCGAGCGGTAGACCTTGAAGGCGTTATCGCCAATCGGACGCATTGCAGGTGAGGTGACACGGGTCAGGCGCCTGTTCGTCGCCGGAGCGATGTGGAGCACGCGGACACGCTCAGCGCCATCCTCCTGGACAGCTTGCATGCGAGACGCCAGCATTTGCTGGCGGAATAGCTGATAGAACGGTTCCCAAAACAGGTCGGGAAGTTTCAGGTCGGCATTGCTGCGCAACGGGCCGAACGGTGCGAAGGCAATGTTCTGGTAGCGGCGAAGACGCTCCGCTTCGCGCTTCGGTTCGGGCGGAGCGCCGTAGGACTCGGTGTACTTCCACTCGATCAGCAATGTCTCCACCCGGCCCGCCTGTCGGAAGCGCACAATGGCATCGGCGCTGGTGACGTTGGCGCCGCGCTTCGGCGATCCAGTTCGGGGCCATTCGTTGAGGTAATCCTTGCGGCCGATCCATTCGAAGCCGACGAACCAGGGTTCACCGTCTGGTCCTTTCTCGACCTCCAGCATTTCCGGCAGGTCACCGCCAAGCGCGCTCTGGACGAGGCGCGCCAACATCTCCGGGCGCGTCGCGAGCGGCATCAGGAAATTCAGGCAGCAAACCTGTGACGAGAGGCCATGAGCCGCATGCTGATGCCAGGCGATGGCATTGTCGGAGTAATAGCGCTCGGCAATGTTGCGGATTGCGGGGTTGAGGTTCGAAAGGCGGTTCGCAGGAGCAAGGCGATAGGCGCTGCCCTCGAAGCCGCTTTCGCCGGGAAGATACGTTTCGAAGAAAGCCGATTGACGCGCACGTTCCTGTGCCACGAAGTGGGCCTCGTGTGGATCGATCATGGTGACTTTGACCATTAGGCTTTCCTCGCCTTAGCGAGCAATGTTGAAAACAGAGTCTTGGCTTTGTCTGCTCGTTCCAGTGCCTCCAGTAGCGGCGTCATCGCCTCCTCAAGGCGGCCATCCGCGAGCGCGGCAGCAACTGCTTTTGAATCAAGGCTGCACACCGTGTAGAAGTTGCCGCTATCGCTGAGATGGAAATCGGCCTCGGCCAAAATCCGAGCGTGATCTTTCGCGAGGGGTTTCCATTTCCTCATGCCTGCGGAGTCTTGCCCAAACCAAAGACAAAGTTGGCCGCCTGCGACACCAAGATAGCGGGAGAGCCAGAAGTAGGGCTCCTGACCTATACCTTCGCCGGTATCATCCGGTCCTTTGTCAGGATAGAACCAAGCCTCCGGCTGGCCTTCTAGAAACCATTCTTGGGGAGCCGTCCAAAGATCATCTTTCTCGAAAGCTCCCTTCCAGCCTTGTTTCTTTGCCCAATCATCGAGATGCTCGATGATTGACTCCCAGATGTTTTCACCAATGGCCTCAATTCGCTTCGCAGCGGCATCGAGGTCCAACAAGTTTTCTACGATCAATCCATCAAGTTCTGCGTTATCGGACATTCAAACTCCTTAGTGAAGTCGGCCGACGTGCGCTGCGAAAAGCAGCGCCAGGCGCGTGGAGAAGGCTTCCGCGCCGAGATTTCGCGCGACGGATTTAATCGCCCTCGAAACGTCTGCCCACCGAAGCTGGATGCAATTTGTGGGATCTGAGGGCGAGGTCTCTGAGAGGTACAGGACGGCCCAGTGCTGCTTGCGAAGACTCACAGCCTTGGTGGCTGCCAACTGCGCGTACAGAGCTACTTGATCCTTTTTGCTTTCCAACGCGTCAATCTTGATTTCCAGGAAGAGTAGGAAGTTTGCACCTGTAATCTCGATATCGACACGGTGATCCCCATTGCCAAGTGGATAGCTCTCACGAACCGCACCTTGAACATCCTTGAGCTGGAAGCCGGCCTTGCTCGTTCCGTCGATTCGGTTCCAAATCTCAATTAGGTAGGCATCCCCGGCCCCGTGGGAGCCACCGGGGTCAAGCAGCCATGTTAGAACCCTCGCTGTACGGACCTCGTTGCGACCAAGCCCCGCGACAGACCAGACATCGATTGCGTCGCCGCGCTGTCGGGCCTGTCGCAGCGCGGGCGACAGTGCGCTCAGCGCGTGGTCGAATTGGGCTCGCACGAGCGTTTCAGGGACCGAGACAAGGGGGAGGCGGTTGGCTTTCAACCCCGGTCGAATCCGCAGAAGAACGTCGCGCAAATTCTCGACGTCGACTGTTCTGTGCGGCTCTCGGCTCTTACGCCAGTCCTTCAGAAATGAGGCGAGGCGTGCAAATGACGCCGAGGGCTGAAGAATCGGTCTGGGCAAAGAATTGTCAGGCATCAGCCTTACACTCAGCACATCGCGCCACCAGCTTCTCCCATTGATCCTTGATCGCGAACGCATCCCGAAACTCAGCAAAGGCCCAGCGGCCGAAGATCTTCAGATTGTTCACGCCCGGCACCCAGAGCGTTTCCATCGTCTGGGCCTTGATCTGCGCGTCGAGACCGCGAAACCCCTTAATCTCAACCACAAAGTTCAGAGGGTCATCGGCGCCGTGACCGTCGTCGAGCTGGACGATAAAATCGGGCAGATAGCGGCGGGTGACGGAGCCGCTGAGATATGGCACCTCGAAGCCCAGCGCCTGGTTCTTCACATAAGAAAGCGTCGCCGGATGGCCTTCCACGACGCGGGCGAACTCAGCCTCCCAGTCACTGTCGCATACGACGTAGTTGATGTGGCTCTTCAGGGGCGACGTGGTCCAGAGATTGGTCTTGGTCGTGTTGAAAGCTACGTGGTTCGTCGAACCGTGCGGATTGTAGGGGTCGAGCATTGCCTTGACGATCGGCGAACCATCCGCACTCGCCTCGCGCACGATCGCTTTGTAAATAAGCCCAGCCGCTTTTTCGGCGATCTCGGCATAGGTGAGCATGCCGATCTTTGTGCCGCCTGTAGTCTTCAGATGGTTCTGGATCCAGCGCCGGGTGATTGGTTGGATGAGATTGTAGAGGTGGTAGGGCGGGTCCTGATCACCGTCGCGGAAATAGCGTTCGACCAGCCGCTTGGTGAGATGCACGGCAACCGAGTTCGGGCGCATGTCGTCGAGGGCGTCGGGCGAAATGTCGTGGCCCTCGCCAACCAGTCCTTCCAGGCGTGTCTCACAGGGACCGACCAACTCCGGCGTCAGCGTCAGTGTCGAGTCCGGTGTGAAGGTTGCTGAGATGCGGTCCGGCGGCAATTCGCTGCGATAGCCAGCAACGCGGGGGAAGCGAATGGCGAGGCGCTCGCGCTCCCGGATGGCGGCGACGCGCGTGACGGGCTTGGGCGGGTTCTTCTTTACCTGCTGCGGTTCGGTGGCGAAGTCGAACGGGATGCCGAGGATGTCCGCGTATTCGGTGTCGAACAGCCCGTTGTCGTTAAGCTCGTAGGACTGGCGGCGCAGACCGCGACCGATCACCTGCTCGCACAGAAGCTGAGTGCCGAAGGCGCGAACGCCCAGGATGTGAGTGACGGTGTTGGCGTCCCAGCCTTCGGTCAGCATGGATACTGAAACGACGCAGCGAATTTGCTCGCCGAGGCGACCCTTCTGCCCGACTGTGTTCATCACCTCGCGCAGGAGTTCACTATCGGAAATGTTTCCCGCCGCCGCTCCTTCGCGCTCCTGCTTCTCGCGACGGAACTGATCGATCTCAGCCGCCGCCATTTCATGAAAACTGGCATCCAGCGCCTCGCCGGACTCGATCTGCTGGGAATCGATGAGAAGCGTGTTCATGCGAGGTAGCGGCTCGCCCGTGTTCTTGTCGTAATTGCTGAACAGCTCAAGATGCCCATGATGGATGGTTTGCATCTGGCCTTCGCGCTCGCGTTGCCATCCAGAGACCCATTCATAGACCAGCTTGGAGCTTGCGGTGTTATTGCAGACCACGATAAAGACCGGCGGCACCGAAATTCCAGCGCGCTGCCATTCGTCATATTCAGTCTTGTAGTGGCTGTAGAGGGAGATCAGCGCGGTCTGGAGCTGGGCGGGGATCGAAAGCGGATCGAGTTCGCCGGACTTGCCGGCCCCCTTTTTTGGCATCGCCTTACCGATGTGGTCCCACAAATTGCGATAGACTGGCGTCTCGGCATTGACGGCGTTGTCCGAGACGGGCACGCGCGGCAGTTTGACGATGCCGCATTCGATCGCGTCAACGAGGCTGAAATCCGACACCACCCAGGGAAAGAGCGTGCCTTCCTCGTAGCCCGAACCACGCAGGAAGAAAGGCGTGGCGGAAAGGTCGTAGACAGCGCGCAGGCCTACCTTGCGCTTCAGCGCCTCTAGCCCGGAAATCCAAAGCCGCGCGGCCTCGTTATTCTTCTTTGCCTCTTCCTTATCCTCGCCCTTCGCCTCTGACTCCTCGTCCGTGCCTGGCCGCTCGCGATAGCAATGGTGCGCCTCGTCGTTGATGACGACGATGTTCTTGAGGTGAAGGAGCTCGCCGCAAGCGCGGGCGAGCATTTCGCCTTCGCTTTCCTGCTTCTCGATAGGCTGACCGGTGCGGCCCTGCATCAGCCGTTCGCCGACGGGATTGAGGTCGTGTGCCTTGCGGCGCTGGAAGGCATGGTAGTTGGTGATGACGATCTTGGCCTTGCCGAGGTCGGTCATCAGTTCAGCTGGAACCAGCTCGCGCGTGCGATAGTAATTGTCGGTGTCTGAGGGATTCAGCACCCGCAGCCGATCCTTGATCGTAATGCCTGGCGCGACAAGTAGGAACCCTCGCGAGAAGAGCGACGAGTTCGGCTGCCGTGCTGCGTTGATCGACTGCCAGGCGATCAGCATGGCCATGACCGTCGTCTTGCCGGCGCCCGTCGCAAGCTTCAGGGCAAGGCGAAAGAGTTCCGGGTTTGCATCGCGATTGGCCTCCTGCAGGTGGCGAAAGATGTGCGCGTACTGCTTTCGCCCACGCGCCACCTCGGCCAGCCAGATCGCCGTCTCGACCGCCTCGATCTGACAGAAGAACGGCTGCTGGTTGGAGAATTCGTGATGCCGCCAATGCTGCAGCAGACGCTGGGTCACCGGCGTCACGCCCCAGTCGTTGGGATTCGGCAGTGCGCGCCAGGATTCGATGTGGCCTCGGATCTCGTTGATGATCGGAGTGGGGTTGTAGCCGCTTTCGCTGGTTTCCTCGGCATCGAAGCCGAGCGAGGTCTGGCCTCGCGCCGAACCCGACTTCCAGCGCCGCGCCTTGGGCACCGGCGTCACATATTTCGACCGTCTCCGCCCTTCGATCGGCGGATGTTCCAGCGGCTGACCGTCGTCCCCCAGTGCGTGATGCCGCGTGGGCGGCAAATACGGAGAATTAAGGATAGGCTCCGCGTAAAATGGTTTTGTCATAGCCCCCCCAGAGCGAATCCCGCGTATCTTGTACGGGAAGGGATTCGTTTATCAACCTTGAGGAGGCTGTTCTTTCAAAATAGTGCTTACTAAATCGCAGTTTGTGTCGTGCAAGGCGTTTGACTATGGCAGAGGGAGTATCGGAACCCGTGGCTCTTTTTCTAAAATTCCCTGGAACGCCCTTGATCAGACCTTGGGGGGTCGTCATCAGTGATGTCGACCCCACTGGAGTTAAATCTACTTCGATACAGGCCGGAAGGACGGGACGCTCCAGAAAAACGATATGTGGTCATCTTTATAGACAGTCCGCATCTTAAACT
Source organism: Mesorhizobium sp. Root102 (assembly GCF_001425625.1). GTDB lineage: Bacteria > Pseudomonadota > Alphaproteobacteria > Rhizobiales > Rhizobiaceae > Mesorhizobium. The sequence goes on from NZ_LMCP01000044.1 coordinate 241,553, forward strand.
CCATCGATCGCAGGGCCAACCCGCAGGGTGCCGGCAGGCGCAGCCGGACTGGCGCCAGACGCCTTGGGATGGCGCAAGCTACAAGCTTCTCAATTCACGAACCACAAGTTGATTATTAGGTTCCTTGAGCTGTCGACCGATACCACTGAGTCTGGCCCGATCACGCAGGTCGATTCCCGTTCCTCGACAAGGGCAGGGCCTGAAAACTTGCAACCGGCCGGGAGCATATACCGGTTATATACCGCGCAATCCAACCAACCATGGCCTTCGAACTTGACCTTTCGGGTTCCGCGGCGCGCGCCCTCAAGCGTCGCGTCGGCCACGGCATGGCCTTGGCCAATGCTGATGTCGGTGCCCGCTGCAGAGCATGCCAGCCGCCAGTTCAACACCTCGATTGGACTGTCTTCCAAGATCCGCCCGAACTGAGCGCGATAGCTCATGAAGAACGTCTCCCGTATCGCATCGAGATGCTCGTCGGATAGAACAAGCGACGGCAAGGCGACCGGGATTTCAAACCCTTGCCCCCGATGCCGCATCTCAGCCGTTGCTTTGAATGTGATCTGCTCCTCGATCGCGCCGGCCTCACAGAGCAAACTCACGCCTTCGGCTTTCATGTCGGCGTAAAGCGCGTTGATCGCCGTCCAGTCGACCGCGTCCAGACGAGAGACCATGGTGCGGACCATATCCGTAGCCGGCGGCGCGACCAGGAACCCGAGCGCCGATGCGACACCTGCGCCGAGCGGCACCACCATCTTCTCGACCTTGAGCAGTCTGGCCAGATTGAAGGCGTGGACGGGACCGGCGCCGCCAAAAGCGATCAAAGTGTATTTGCGGGGATCCTTGCCCTTTTCGGCAAGGTGCATCCGCGTCGCGGCGGCCATCGTCTCGTCGACGATGCGCTGGACCCCAAGGGCTGCTTCATCGACGTCGAGATTGATAGCGGTCGAGATCTTGCCGTCGAAGGCGCTGCGGACAAGGTCCACATCAAGCTCGAGCTCGCCGCCGAGGAAGTAAGCTGGATCAAGACGACCGAGCACCAGATCGGCATCGGTGACGGTCGGCTGGTCACCGCCGCGGCCATAGCATACCGGGCCCGGCACCGATCCGGCGCTGCGCGGCCCAACCTTGAGCAATCCGGACGATGGATCGACTCGCGCCAGGCTGCCTCCACCCGCGCCGATCTCGATCATGTCGACGACCGATACTTTCAGCGGCAATCCCGACCCCTTCTGGAAGCGGCGGACACGGCCGGCCTCGAAGTCGAACTTATGGTCCGGCTGGCCATCCTCAATCAGGCAGATCTTGGCGGTGGTGCCGCCCATATCGAAGGAGATGACGCGATCGAGGCCGGCGATCCTGGAGATGAAAGACGCCGCCATGGCGCCGGCGGCCGGACCCGACTCGATCAGACGGATCGGAAAGGCCTTGGCTTCGCGTACTGTGGTGATGCCACCGCTCGATAGCATGATGTGGAGACGCCCGGCAAAGCCCAGTTCCACCAGTTCCGCCTCGAGCTTGTCGAGATAACGGTGCATCAACGGCTGCACATAGGCATTTGCGCATGTCGTGGTGGTGCGCTCGAATTCTCGGATCTCGGGCGCCACTTGCGACGACAGCGACAACGGCAGCGACGGATACAGCGCACGCACGATCTTTGCCGCGCGCTGCTCATGCCGGTCCGAGCGATAGGAATGCAGGAAGGAGATTGCCAGCGCTTCCGCCTTGCTGTCCTCGACCAGCCGGCGGGCGGCCCTGGCAACGGCATCTTCGTCGAGATCGACGAGGACATCGCCTTCGGAGGTGACGCGCTCCGCAACCTCGAGCCGTCGCGCGCGCGGCACGATCACGGGGGGCATCTCGAGGAAGAGGTCGTAGAGGTCGTAGCGGGTTTCACGTCCGATCTCGATCGTGTCTCTGAAACCCGACGTGGTTATCAGCCCAACGACCGCGCCGGTTCGCTCAATGATGGTGTTGGTGACCAGGGTCGTGCCGTGGACGACGCTGTGAAGATCGGAGGGTTGCAGACCGGCCTCGGAGAGGATGCGCTTGATACCGTTTATGATGGCGATCGACGGATCTTCCGGTGTGGTCAAAAGCTTCCCCGTAAGCGCCAGCTGACGGGACGGGTCATAGAGGACCAAATCCGTGAACGTTCCGCCGACATCTACGCCGATGCGCGCCAATCGCTGTGTTGGCTGTGTTGAAGTCATGATCTCACTCCACCCCGTAATGCAGCTTGGCTGCGTCGCTGGACACATAGCCGTCAGCCAGGTCAGCCAGCACGGCGGCGCGGTCGCGGGATCGCGGATCGCCATAGCCGCCGCCGCCGGCATAGAGCAGCGTAATCCGGCGGCCCGGTTCGACGACGCTGCGCGACTTCGGATGCGGCTTGGTACCGTCCTCAAAGGCGATCACGGACGGCGCGCCTGGCAGCCCGCCGAGAATTCCCACGGCGGGATGATTGTGCCGATCGGACAGTAGCGAAAGGCGAGCGGAAGCATCGGTGCGCAGCTCAATTACAACCTCCTGGCCGAGACCGCCACGCTGCCGGCCCGCGCCACCGCTGTCGGTCCGCAACCCCTTCTTCCAGACCAGGAGCGGCGCTACGCTTTCATAGGCCTCGATGCTGCCGGCACCGACATTGGTCGGGAAGGCGGTGGTGGAAAGACCATCCTGATGCGGCCCCGCGCCCATGCCGCCGCTGGCGAACAGCACTTGCGAAAACGACGAGCCGTCCTGGTTGGCACCGCTGAACAGCGCACGCATGCTGGGCGCCCCGCCGCAATCGGCGATAATCTTGTCGGGCAGAGCGGTGCTGAGTGCCTGATAGATGACGCCGGCGAGCAGATGTCCGGTCAACTGCCTGGCGCCTACAGGGGCGGGAAAGACCGGATTGAGGATCGACCTTTCCGGCGCAGTAACGGTGATCGCGCGATAGGATCCTTCATTCCTCGGCGAAAGCGGGTCGAGCGCGCATTTGATCGGATAGACAGAATAGGCGTGTGTGTAGTTGAGGACGCAGTTGATGCCGCGATTGATCTGCGGCGACGTGCCGGCATAGTCGATATGCATCGTGTCGCCCGACACCGTCACGGTGCAGACGATGCGCGTCAGCTGCTCGTCAAATCCGTCAGCATCCAGCGTGGCGCTGTAGACCCCATCGGGAACACTTTCGATTGCCTTGCGCATGGCTGCGTCCGATCGGCGCTGCAAGGTCTTGGAAAGCGCCAGCAGATCGGGCAGGCCCGTGTCATCGAGAAACTCGACGATACGGCGCACCGCAACATCATTGGCCACGACCTGGGCTTCGAGATCGCCGAGAACCTGGCGCGGCACACGCACATTACCGAGCAGGATGTCGAGCAGCGTGCCGTTCCATTCGCCGGCACGCAGCAGGTGGGCCGGCAGGATACGAATGCCTTCCTCGAACAGTTCATGGCAGTCCGCTGCCCAAAGCGAGCCCCCGACATCGGGCGAGTGCGAGATGCAGCCGGCAAAGCCGACCAGCAAGCCCATGTGGAAGATCGGCGTGACGACGGTGAAATCCGGCAAATGGCCTGTCGCCAGCCATGGATCATTGGTGATCACCGCGTCACCTGGCCGCCAGCTTTCCAGCGGAAATCTGTCGAGGAATATCTTGGTCGTTTTCGGCAGGATGCAGGAGAACGAGGCGATGCCGCCGGTGTTCTCGCAGATGCTGTCACCGTTGCGGTCCATGATAACGGTGGCGTAGTCGTTGGACTCTCGCACGATCGTCGAGAATGCGGTCCTGACCAGGCTGGTCGCGGCTTCGTCGGCGATCGATATCAGCCGGCCCCAGTATATTTCCAGCGAAATCGGGTCGAAGGTTTCTGTCAATCGATCGGCCATGGGGTTCTCCTTGAACTGGCCGAATTTGACGCTCTTTCCTGATACTGTATAATACATGATACGTTCGAATTGATATGTTTTGCATATGGAACTCCGGCACCTCCGCTACTTCATCGCTGTCGCGGAGGAACTCCACTTCCGCCGGGCCGCCGAACGCCTCAACATCTCGCAGCCGCCGCTCAGCCAGCAGATCAAGCTGCTGGAGCTTGAACTGGGTGCCGCACTTTTCGAACGAACCAACAAAAAGGTCGAGCTGACGCAGGCGGGACGGCTTTTCCTGCCGGAGGCGCGCGCAACGATCGAGCGCGCCAACCGCGCCGCGGAGGTCGTCAGGAAATCAAAGCAGGGCGAGTTGGGCGAACTGCGCATCGGGCTCTTTCCCTCGGCGCCGCTGGTGCCCGAAATATCCAGATCGATACGTGCCTATCGCGAACAGTATCCCGGCGTCAGCCTTGTCCTGAACGAACTCGAAAGCCAGCAGCAGACACTGGTTCTCGTCAATGAGGGGGAGGACATCGCGATCGTGCGCAGTGTCGCCGCGCCCGCTTTGCCCAAGACAATCCTGTCGCGCCGGGTCGTCGACGAGCCTCTGGTCGTGGTCATGCGGTCCGACCATCCGTTGAACCGGCAAGCCGGTTCGATTTCGATGGCGGATCTGACTGACGAGCCGTTTGTCTTTTACGGCGAGAAGATGGGAGCAGTCCTGCCGCGCATCGTCTACGATCTCTGCCACGACGCCGGTTTCGAACCTCGCATCAGCCAGTTGGCGAGTGCAAACACGACGATGATCGGCCTCGTCGCGGCAGGGCTCGGGATTGCCATCATCCCCAATGCGCTCGCACGGCTCACACATGCCGATATCGCGGTTCACCCGCTTAAACAGAAGAACGCGACGGTTTCAGTCTGGGTGCTTTGGAACGCGCGCCGGCGTTCACTGCTGATCGACGCGTTTCTCAAGCTGATCTGAACTGACCTGAGCTGGCCGCAGACGAGTGTGGATTGGCATCAACCAATCGGCGGACGCAGCCGGTGCCAGTCGGTCACCTGCTGATAGAGATGGGCGGCCGAGAGGATGCCGGCTTCATCGAAATGGCGGCCTACAAGCTGGAAGTTGACGGGCAGACCATTGGCGGTGAAGCCGGCAGGAACGCTTGCCGCCGGAACGCCGAGATAGTTCAGGGCCCGGGTGAAATCCATAATGTCGGCTGCTCCCGTGCCTGACGTTCCGTCGGCGTCGGACGATCTCAGCGGCACCGGGGACGGCATGCAAGGCAGGAGCAGGAGATCGGCTGAAGTGAACGCCTGTTGCGTGAAGCGCCGCGTCAGCTTGCCACGCATCGTCAGCGCCTCGACATAGCGCGTTGCCGGCATGTATAGCCCGGTTTCAAGGCGACTACGGACATGGGCGGAAAAATCCAGTGGCCGCTCGACCAGGCTGCGGCGGTGGAACGCGGCGGCCTCGACGATGAGCACGACGCGATTGAGCTGGTTGACCGGGTCGAAATCGTCGATATCAACGGTAACGATCGTTGCCCCCGCAGCCGCGAAGGCCCCAAGACTTTGCCGCAAGATCGCGAGAATCTCCGGATCCACCTTGGCCAAGCGGTGGTCCGGCAACATCCCGATCACAGGCGCTCTGCGTACCTTTTGCAGGGCGGCCGTGTAATCGATCCTGGGCGCCAGCGCGGTCGACGGATCGGCTGTGCCGGGGCCGGCAATGATGTCCAGCAGCAATGCACAATCCGCAGCCGTCCGCGCGACCGGACCAATGCAGTCCAAGGACGGTGCCAGCGGCGTCACGCCATCCTTCGGAACCAGCGCATAAGTCGGCTTGATCGCGGTCACGCCGCAAGCGCCAGCCGGAACGCGAATCGATCCACCGGTGTCGGAACCGAGTGAAGCCGGCACCAGACGTGCGGCAACGGCGGCCGCCGAGCCGCTTGATGAACCGCCGGTGACATAGTCCGTGTTCCAGGGATTCCGGCAGGCGCCGAGATGCGCGTTGTAGCCAGTCGGGCTCAGCGCGAATTCCGACATGTGGAGCGCGCCAAGATTGATCGCGCCGGCACCGGCCACGCGTTGCATCGCGGTGGCAGTGCCCACCGCACGGTAAGCGTCTTGAATCCTCGAGCCTGCGGCAACGATGCGCCCCGCGACATCAAACAGATCCTTGTGTGCCATCGGCACGCCATGCAACCGGCCGTGGTTTTTGCCGTGCGCCAGATCCTCATCGGCTTGGGCGGCGGCCGCCATCGCCTCATCACGATAAATCGCGACTGTGCAATTTAGGTCGCGGCCGACCGTGTCGAGGGCATCGAGACTGCGAGCCGTCGCCTCGCGCGAACTGATCTCGCCGCTGGCGATGCGTGCTGCAAGCTGCGTCAGGTCCAAGTCAGGAATTTGCATTGTCTTGCGCTATCCGTGCTGACTCGGCCAGAAGCCCGGCAAAGTCGGTGGATGACAGGCCCGGCTCCATCTCGGCATCGGCAACCGCGCGGGCCTTTTCGTTGATCAGGCGGGCAAGGGCTGCATTCTCAGGCGTCGCCCAATCGGTGTCGACCAGGCCCTGCATCGCCAGGGAGGCAGCGTCGGCGGGCTCGATAGCCATGGCGTTTCTCCCGATTGTTGACTGGGCCATCATCCCTGCAGCACTGCATTGAGGAACGCGCGCGTACGATCGCTGTCCGGGTTGGTGAAGACCTTGTCGGGCTTGCCGGCCTCGACGATCCGCCCCTTCTCGAAGAACAGGACACGGTCGGCGATCTCGCGAGCAAATCCCATCTGGTGCGTCACCATGATCATGGTGAGATCATGCTCATGCGCGAGCAGCCGCAGGACGTTCAGCACTTCGCCCACCAGTTCCGGATCGAGCGCGGACGTCACTTCGTCGAACAGCATGATGCGCGGACGCATGGCGAGAGCCCGGGCGATCGCCACCCGCTGCTGCTGGCCGCCCGAAAGATTGCCTGGATAGGCGTTCAGCTTGTCCTTGAGGCCGACCAGTGCAAGCAGCTCCTCGGCGCGGGCCCGGGCATCCTGCGCTGAAAGACCGAGAACCGTGCGTAGCGGATTGACGACGTTCTTCAAAACCGACCAGTGCGGGAACAGGTTGAACTGCTGGAAGACCATGCCGACCTTCGAGCGCATCTTGCGCAGGTGCGCTTCGTCAGCCGCAACGAGCTTGCCATTCCTGCGCATATGCCAAAGCGCTTCGCCGTCGATCTCGATTTCCCCGCCGCTGATGGTTTCAAGCGTCATGATGGTGCGCAGGACGGTCGACTTCCCCGATCCGCTCGGCCCGATCAGCGCAACCTTTTCGCCCTGCGCGACCTCCATGTCGAGGCCGTCGAGCACGACGAGCGAACCGAAGCTCTTGCAGACATTGGTGAGCTTGATGATAGGGCTCATCGTGCGAGCCTCCCCTGAAGTAAGCGGACACATGCGGATGCCACAAGGCTCATGGCGAGAAAGATCAGGCCGACGAGCGTCATGGGTTCGACGTAGAGAAATTTCTCAGAGGCGATGATGTTTGCCGTCTGCATCAATTCGATCACCGTGATGGAAGCGAGAATGGGCGTGTCCTTGAACATCGCGATCATGTAGTTGGCCAGCACCGGGATGATCGGCGGGATCGCCTGCGGAAGAATGATCTGCACCATCGCCGCGGACTTCCGGTAGTTGAGGGCGGTCGCGGCCTCCCATTGTCCCTTGTGCACGGACTCAAGACCGGCGCGGTAGACCTCGGCGATGTAGCAGCTGTAGTGGATGCCCATGCCCGCCACTCCGGTGACGAAAGGCGACAGGGAGATGCCGAACCCAGGCAGCACGAAGAACAGGAAATAGAGCTGCACCAGAAGCGGCGTCGAGCGGATGAACTGCACGACCGCCCAGACGGGCCACCGCACCGCTGCGAACGGCGCGCGCATGCCGAGCACAAGGACGAGACCACCAGCAAGCGCGGCGGCGAAAGAGACCACGGTAGCCGCGATCGTCACCAACGATGCCTCGAGCAGCAGCGGCAGGATCGAACGCGCATAGTCGAAATCGAAAGGGATCATCTCGCCCCCCGGCCCAGACGCGCATTAGTCTGGCGTTCAGCGAGGCGGAACAAGCCGGTGATGACGATCGCGATCAGGAAGTAGCCGGCCAGCACCACGGTGAACGGTTCGATGGTGCGCATCGTCGTCTGCTGCAGGGTGAGTGCCTGAAACGACAGATCATGGACCGTGATGAGGGAGACGAGTGCTGTTGCCTTGAGCAGTTCGATCGCCAGATTGCCGAAGGGCGGCAGCATCATCGGTATCGCCTGCGGGATGAGAATTTTCCAAAGCGCCTGCTGGCGCGAATAGTTGAGGGCGCAAGCCGCCTCGCTTTGGCCGTGGGGCACGGACTTGATCGCGCCGCGCACGATTTCCGCTCCGTAGGCGCCATTGCACAGGCCCAGAGCCAGGACCGCGGTCACGATCGGATCAAGCACGATACCGAAGAAGGGGAGCACGAAGAACATCCAGAACAGCTGCACCAGAAGTGCAACACCGCGAAAAACCTCGATATAGACGAGGGCCAGCCAGCGTAGCGGTGCGAACGGCGAAAGCCGGCCGAGCCCCGCCAGGAACGCCATCGCAAAAGCCAGCAGGCTGGCGGCGATGGTTATCTTGATGGTCGTCAATATGCCTTCGAGGAAGACCCAGCGCGCTTCGTAGATAAGGGACATCATCCAATCCGTTCGACGTGTTGAAAGGCGAATGCGCGGGCCGTGACCCGCGCATTCGCCACCGCGGCGTTGGGAGGACGCGTTACTGGGCGCAGGCTTTCGCCGTCGTCATCCCCGGCTGGACAGCGTCGTCCTTGGTCAAGGCATACTTGTCCATCAGGGCGGCATATTCGGGGGTATCACGGAAAGCGACAAGCCGCTTGTTGAGCTCGTCCAGAAGCGCCTTGTCAGCCGGGCGGACCGCGAAGCTGGCGACGCCGTAGCGCGGCTTGCCGTCCACAACAGGCTGCTGGAAAGGGCTGGCGCGCTCAAGGCTGCTGTCGCTGAGGTTGCGCAGCTGCGTTTCCAGGACGGTCGAGACGTTGGTGTAGGCATCGGCGCGGCCGGCCTTCACCGCGGCGTACCCGCTCGCGTCGTCGGGAACGATGACGATCTGCGCGTCCTTCACACCCAGCGCCTTGGCATTGTCGCGCAAACCGGTTCCGCCGGCCGTGTTGGCGAGCTTCAGCGTCGGATCGGCAGCGATATCGCCATAGCTGTGGATCTTCTTGGGATTTCCCGCCTTGACCGCCAGCGCATCGCCAAGAACATAGAAGGGCTCGCCGAAGGCCACCTGCTTGCAGCGGTCTGGCCGGATATAGATGGCTGACGTCACCAGATCGAAACGGCCTGCGATCAGCCCGGGGATCATACCGCCGAAATTGGTAACGCCACCGTCGAAATCCTTGATCCCGAGGTCGGCGCTGATGTGTTTCAACACCTCGATGTCGAAACCGGTGAGTTCGCCATCGGGCGTGGCGTAGGCGAACGGCGTCTCATTGGCGAAGCCGATGCGCAGGCTGCCGCTTTCCTTGGCTTTTGCCAGCGTATCCTGGGCGTGGGCTCCGGCGCCCATCAAGGCCAGAGCCGAGGTCAGCGACAGCGCTGCCGCAAAGACCCGCCCGTTGCGCGAGATAACATTAAACATTGAGATTCCCCTTTCTTGTTTGTTGTTCCCGGCCAAGGCCACTGTCAACCCTCCGGTCCGCAGCTCAGCATGCGAGTCAAATTGACGACAATCTTGTTAGCTTTGTCAAGCCAAGATTGGATAATTGCAAGGGGCACCGGCTAATTTCATTGTTTTTGTTGACATTTATGGACGATCCGCAGAATTATCGTTCCGCCATATCCGTAAAAATAACGGCGATGGATTGTTGACAAGAATGCTGACAGTTCTTTAGATGAGCCCATCGAGGCAATGAGGCCAACCAAATGAAACAGCAACGAGCCATCTCCCAGCGCATCGCACGTCTGCGCCCTTCGGCGACGGTGGAGATGACGGAAAAGGTGCGGGCGGCGAAGGCCTCGGGGCGCAGGATTTACAGCCTGGCGAGCGGAGACCCGCAGATCACGACCGATCCGCGCATCATCGAGGCCGCGCACAAGGCTTTGCTGGCCGGTGACACCCATTACGGCCCCGTCCTTGGTGATCCCCGGTTGCGGAATGCGCTCGCGGCCCATGAACAGCGGCGTTCCGGCGCCCGGTATGACGATGCCGATATCATCGTCACGCCAGGTGGAAAGTTCGCCCTGTTGACGGCGCTGATGGGAACGGTGGAGGCGGATGACGAAGTGCTGGTCCCCGAACCGGGATGGGTCAGCTATGGCCCTTGCGTCGAGATGTGCGGCGGCAAGCCGATCCTCTTGCCGATGCTCGACCGGATCGATCTGGCGGTGATGGAAGCGGCGATCACGCCACGCACGGTGGCTGTGATCGTTAATTCACCGGTCAATCCCAGCGGCCGTGTTCTCAGTCAGAAGGAAATCGACGGCGTTGTCGAGCTGGCGGACCGCCACAACCTCTGGATCATCTTCGACCAGGTCTATTCCGACCTTGTCCATACGGCGTCGTTCCCCTCGCCCCAGGCGACGGCCAAGGGACGTGCCTTCACCTTCGTCGTCGACAGCTTCTCCAAGACATTCGGAATGACAGGGTGGCGGCTTGGCCATCTGGTGGTGCCGCCGGGACTGTCGAAGCCGGTAAGCCGCTTCATCCAGCATTCGATCTATTGCGTTCCCGGCGCGATCCAGGCAGCCGGTCTCAAGGCGCTGGAAATCTACGATGAGGTCGTGCCGGGATATCGCGAGATGTTTCGCCGACGCCAGTCCGACGCCGCCGCGCGGCTCGACGCGATCCCAGGCATAAGCTGTGCGGCACCCGACGCCTCCTTCTACCTGTTTCCGGCTGTCGACACGGATGACAGGGCGCTCGCCGCCCGCTGGCTCGACCTGCACGACGTGGCCACCGTGCCTGGATCCGCCTTCGGCGGCGCCGGCGCTGGTCATTTGCGCCTGACGGTGACGGCGCCCGATCGCGAGATAGACGAGGCCCTCACACGGATTGCCTCGGCCGGCATTTTGTGAGGATGATATGACTTCCGGTCTCATCGAAATCCCCTCGACGCTGATGCGGGGCGGGACATCCAAAGGCCCGTTTTTCCTTGCCTCGGATCTCCCTGCCGACATTGCAGTCCGCGATCAGGTGTTGCTGGCGGCCCTTGGATCTCCCGATGTGCGGCAGATTGACGGCGTCGGCGGCGCTGACCCGCTGACCAGCAAAGTCGGCATTGTCTCCCGTTCGACACAAGACGGTATCGATCTGGAGTTCCTGTTCGCGCAGGTCAGCGTCACCAAGGCCCTCGTCGATACCACGCCCAATTGCGGCAACATGCTGGCCGCCGTCGTGCCCTTTGCCATCGAGCAAGGGCTGATCCGGGTGGCTGGCGAGACCACCACCGCGCGTGTTCTCACCGTCAACACCGGAACCGTCGCCGACATCACCCTGCTCACGCCGGGCCTGAGCCTGACCTATACAGGCGAGGCTCGCATCGACGGCGTTCCCGGAACGCATTCGCCGATCTCCATTGCCTTCCGCGACACCGCCGGATCTGTCTGCGGCACCTTGCTGCCAACCGGCAATTTGCTCGATGTCATCGACGGCATTGGCTGCACGCTGATCGACAATGGCATGCCTGTCGTCGTGTTGCCGGCCGAGCGTTTCGGCATCACCGGTTATGAGACCCGCGATGAGCTGAACGGCAACGGGCCACTGATTGCGAAACTCGAGCACGTCCGGCTGCAGGCCGGCCATATGATGGGCCTTGGCGACGTCGCCGCGAAGCCTTTTCCCAAGATGACTCTGATCTCTGCGCCGCGGGCCGGCGGCGTAATCAACACGCGGACGTTCATCCCCCATGTCTGCCACGCCAGCATTGGCGTGCTTGGCGCGGTGACGGTGGCGACGGCTTGCGCGCTCAAAGGCTCGGTCGCGCATGGCATGGCCGTGCAGCAGTCCGGGTCCCTGATGTCGATCGAGCACCCGAGCGGCGAATTCACCGTAGAACTCGATATCCGCGACACGCCGGACGGGCCTCAGGTGATGAAGGCAGCCCTGCTTAGAACCGCGCGACGACTGTTTGCCGGCGCCATCGCCGTCCCCGCATCCGCATGGCCGGAACGGGAAGAACCCATAAGAAAATCGAAGGGAGAAGCCGCATGACGGCAAAAACTGGAATCGTTGTCAGCGCGCATTCGGCGGACTTCGTCTGGCGCGCCGGCGGCGCGATCGCTCTGCATGCCGAGCGCGGCTATCACGTGCGAGTGATCTGCCTTTCGTTCGGGGAGCGCGGCGAATCTGCCAAGCTCTGGCGCGAGAAAGGTATGACCGAAGAGGTCGTCAAGCGCGAGCGCAAGCGCGAAGCCGAAACCGCCGCCAGTATCCTCGGATGCGAAGTGGTGTTCCTGGATCGTGGCGACTATCCGTTGGTTTCGGATAAGGAACTGCTTTTCACCCTGGTCGACCATTTCAGGGAACTGCAGCCGAGCTTTGTCCTGTCGCACTCGCTGGCTGATCCTTATAATTTCGACCATCCGCTGGCTACCCATCTCGCTCAGGAAGCGCGCATCATTGCGCAGGCGCATGGTCACAATCCCAGCCAGACAGTGCTTGGCGCGCCGCCCGTCTACCTGTTTGAGCCACACCAGCCCGAGCAATGCGAATGGAAGCCGGAAGTCTTCCTCGACATTGGTCCGGTATGGGACAAGAAGCGCCAAGCGTTCGAATGCATGGCCGCGCAGGAACATCTCTGGGAATATTACACCCGCGCCGCACTGCAGCGCGGCAATCAGGCGGCCCGCAACACCGGCCGCAAAGTGGTTTATGGCGAAGCCTATCAGCGCGTGTTTCCCGATCTCATGGAGCAGTTCGGATGAAGCCCGTCGCCATCAGGAACATCTTGCGCGCCGATCCGGACGTGATCGCGCGCCTCGGCGCCGCCGGTGTCTCGACCGCACACGAGGCTCAAGGCCGCGACGGCCTGGCCAAGCCTTATCTACGGCCCGTCTGGCAAGGCGGAATTGCCTTTGGCAGCGCGATAACGGTGCTTGGACGGCCAGGCGACAACTGGATGATCCATGTCGCGGTCGAGCTTTGCCGGCCCGGCGACGTGCTGGTCGTGGCGATGAGCTCGGACAACTCGGACGGGATGTTTGGCGAACTGCTGGCGACATCGCTGCAGGCGCGCGGGGTGCGCGGCCTGATCATTGATGCGGGTTGCCGGGATGTCGCAGCGCTCAAGGAATTGAACTTTCCGGTCTGGAGCAAGGCAATCAGTGCGCAGGGGACGGTCAAGGCTTCACTGGGCGCCGTCAACGTGCCGGTCGTCGTTGCCGGCGTGGCCATCAATCCCGGCGACGTGATCGTCGCCGATGATGATGGTGTGGTCGTGGTGCCGCGCCAGGATGCCGCCTTCGTCGCACAGAAATGCGATGAGCGCCTTGCCAAGGAGGCGACCGTGCGCCAACGCCTCGCCGCCGGTGAGCTCGGCCTCGACATCTATGGGATGCGAGATGCCCTGGCGAAGCAGGGCCTAGTCTATATCGATCATGCCGACGAACTGAAGGCAGACGGGCGGTGACGGACATCATCGTGAAACGCCCGTCTCCGTACCGGATGGCCGTGGATATCGGCGGCACCTTCACCGACGGCATCACCGAGGATGTCGCGCGAGGCAGGATCTGGGTCGGCAAATGTCTGACCACACCGGAAGACCCCGGCATCGGCGTGTCTGACGTCATCGATCAGATGCTGCTGCAGATGAAAGCCGCCGCCAGCGCCATTTCACCGGCAAGCATCCGTGACATCGTGCATGCCACGACCCTGGTCACCAACACGCTGATCGAGCGGCGGGGCGCGCGGGTCGCGATGATCCTGACGGCGGGCACACGAGATTTGCTCGAAATCGCCCGCGAGGTTCGCTACGACCTCTACGATCTCGATCTCGAGCTGCCGGCGCCTCTTGTCGCGCTCGACGATTGTTTCGAACTGCAAGGCCGCATCGACGCCGACGGCACGGAATTTCAGACCATCGACGGCAATGAGCTGAACGAGCTGCTTGGCAGCATTTCGACCGGCGACTACGAAGCCGTGGCGGTCTGCCTGCTTCATGCCTATGCCAATGACCGCCACGAAAAAATGGTCGAGGCCGCGCTCATCCAGCACCTGCCACGGATGCGGGTCAGCCTTTCAAGCCGCGTCGCTCCGCTGCCCCGCGAATATGAGCGTGCTTCGACAGTGGCCGCGAACGCATACGTGCAACCGCTTGTCGCTGATTATCTCAACGTGCTGCGCGGCGAGCTTGGCAGGAAAGGCATTGAGAGCAATCTCAGTGTCATGCTGTCTAGCGGCGGTTTCACCAGCGCGGAAGCCGCGGCACGCTCGCCGATCCAGCTGCTGGAGTCCGGGCCGGCTGCCGGTGTGCTGAGCGCCAACAATGCCGGCGGCAGCATCGGCGAGGCGCAACTGCTGGCCTTCGACATGGGCGGCACCACCGCCAAGGCCTGCGTCATCGCCGATGGCGAACCGGGCATCATCCATAGCTTTGAGACAGCCCGCGTCAAACGCTTCAAGAAGGGCAGCGGCCTGCCGATCCTGGTGCCTAGCATCGACCTCATCGAGATCGGCGCTGGCGGTGGCAGCATCGCCGCCATCAGCGCGCTTGGCACGCTCGCCATCGGCCCCCGCAGCGCCGGATCGGTGCCGGGGCCCGTCTGCTACGGGCGTGGCGGCGTCGAGCCGACCGTGACCGATGCCGACTTGATCCTTGGCTATCTCGATCCCCTGCGCTTCCTGGGTGGCGAGATGACACTCGACCTGGCGGCCACGCAAGACGCCCTGGCCAGACTGGGCAAAGGTCTCGGCCTGTCGGCAATGCAGACGGCATGGGGCATTTGCAGCATCGTCAACGAGAACATGGCCAATGCCGCGCGCGTCCATATCGCCGAACGCGGTTTCGATCCACGGCGCTTCGCGCTTGTCGCAACAGGTGGCGCCGGCCCGGTGCACGCTGTCGACGTCGCGCGGCGGCTGCGCATTTCGCGCATTCTGTGCCCGATGGCGGCGGGCGCGGGATCGTGCATCGGATTGCTGGCAGCAGCACCGCGCGCGGAGCGCAACCTGCCGCGCAGGGCCCCACTTTCGAACGTCGAGTGGAATGACGTCGACCAGCAACTCGACTTGCTGCGCCGGGACGCGGCAGCCGAACTTTCCTCGGCCGGAGCCGACACGGCCAATGTGGAATGGTCGCTTGTCCTCGACATGCGTTACGAAGGACAGGGGCACAATGTCGACGTCACGCTTTCCTACGAGACGATCGACGCCGGCCTTGCGGATACTATCCGCGCCTTGTTTGACCAGCGCTATTGTCATCTCTTCGGCGGCCTCGTGCCCGATGGACGGCTCGAGATCGTCAACTGGCGGCTGATCGGCACCTCACCATCGATGCTCAAGCAGTTCACCTGGGCCGATGGGCGCGCGGAGCAGATGACTGACCGGCCGAGGGGACGCCGCGACATATTCCTGCCGCTCGAAAACAATGTCGGCATGGTCGATATCTATGACCGCTACAGCCTGCCCGCCGGCACCAGGCTGCGTGGTCCCTTGATCCTCGAGGAGCGTGAGTCGACCTTTGTCGTGCCCTTCCCCTGCGATTTGCTTGTCCACCCCAATCTGACCATCGACGTGCGCCTTGACGAGGAGGTGGTGCGATGACCGAATGTATCAATCCTGTCACGCTCGAAATCGCCTGGGCTCGCCTGGTCAGCATCGTTGACGAGGCTGCCGCCACCTTCATCCGCGCCTCGTTCTCGACCTTGGCGCGCGAAGCCAACGATTTCGCCGTGGTGTTGACCGATGCCGCGGGCCGCTCGATCGCCCAATCATCGATGAGCGTGCCCTCCTTCATCGGCACGCTGCCGGCGAGCGTCAGGCACTTCATAGAGCGATTTTCCATCGCCGGCATGTCGGATGGCGATGTCTTCATCACCAACGACCCCTGGAAGGGCACCGGCCATGTCCATGACGTGACGGTCGCCACGCCGATCTTCATGGCTGGCAAGGTCATCGCGTTTGCCGCCATTACCAGCCACATGCCCGACATCGGTGGCCGCCTGCGCAGTGCCGGTGTCCGGGAAATCTATGAGGAGGGCCTGCAGATCCCCTTGCTCAAGCTGGTCGAGGCGGGACGCACAAACGAAGCGGTCGTTGCCTTCATCGAGACCAATGTGCGGGTGCCCGATGCGACCATGGGCGATATATGGAGCGAAGTAGCTGCCTGCCGCAAGGTCGCCGAACGGCTGGTGGAGGTGCTTGGCGAAGTCGGGCTTGATCTCGACGATATCAGCGCCGAAGTACGCACCCGATCCGAGCAGGCAATGCGCGGCGCCATCGCCGCCTTGCCGGATGGACGCCACGCCTACAGCCTGCTTCATGATGGCTTCGAGGACCGGGTGCGCATCGAGGCGACGGTGGCCATCGATGGCGACCGCATCCATATCGACTATACCGGAACCTCGGAGCAGTTGGCGCGAGCGGTGAATGTCGTGCCGATCTATACATTCGCCTACACCGCCTATGCGGTGAAAGCCCTGCTTTCTCCCGACATTCCCAACAATGAGGGCAGCTTCCAGCCGGTCACCACCTGGGCTCCGGAAGGCACAATCCTCAATCCGCGCTTCCCTGCCCCAGGCGGCGCGCGCAACATGATCGGACACCTGCTGCCGGCTGTGGTGATGGGAGCGCTGGCGCCGATCCTGCCGGACCGCATCTGGGCGCCGGGCGCCTCGAATTCGTCCGTCACCATCGCCGGCGAACACAACCGGCAGCGCTATGCCGGCATGTTTTTCTTCAATGGCGGCCAGGGCGCCTCCTCGCGGCACGCCGGCATGCCGACGTTGAGTTTCCCCTCCAACCTCGCCAACACGCCGATCGAGGTCATCGAACAGACGGTGCCTGTGCGCATCCTTCACCGCCGGCGCAGGCCCGGCAGCGGTGGCGCCGGCTTTCGGCGCGGCGGCGACGGTCTCGACGTGGCGTTCGAGTTTATCGGCGACGCGCCAGCGACCTGCTCCGTCATCCTGACGCGCTGGCGCATCCCGCCGCCTGGATTGAATGGCGGCGAGGCCGGCGCGATCGCAAGGCTGAGCGTGAACGGACAGACGCGCGATCCAGCCGAGCCTCTGCTGCTCCACAGAGACGACAGGGTCACGATCGAGACGGCCGGTGGTGGCGGACTCGGGGTTCAGGAGGATGTGCAATGAGCCGCTGGTATGACGTCATTGTCGATGTGCTGAAGCGGAACCAGATCCGCCTCGTCACCTACGTTCCCGACAAGGTGCTGACGCCGCTCATCAAGGCCATCGAAGCCGACGGTTATTTCACCGTTTTCGCGGTCGCGCGGGAGGAAGAGGCCGTCGGCATCGTCTGCGGCAGCTGGATGGGCGGCCTGCGCGGCATCGTGCTGATGCAGACCAGCGGCTTTGCGACGCTCGGCAATGTGCTGGCCTCGCTGGCCGTGCCCTATCAGATTCCGTTGCTGATGATCGTGTCGGAACGTGGCACGCTGGGCGAGTTCAACCAGGGACAGGCGCTGGTCTGCCGAACGATGCGGCCGTTGCTGACTTCACTGGGCATCGAGACACACACGCTGAGCCGGTCCGATGAACTCGATTTCACCGCCGACCGCACGATCAGCCAGGCCATCGCGACTCAAGCGCCAGCAGCGCTGATCCTTTCGCCCCTGCTGACGCACGCCAAACGACAGGAGCTGCAATGAGCACCAGACCAAGTCAAGGCGAGGCGGTGCAAAGCCAGTTGCTCAACCGTTTCGATCTCACTGCCAGGCTGCTGTCGAGATTAACGCGGGATGAAGCTGTGATCGGCGGCATCGGCAACACCAATTTCGACCTGTGGGCAGCCGGACGAAGGCCGCAGAATTTCTACATGCTGGGCAGCATGGGACTTGCCTTCCCAATCGCGCTGGGCGTCGCGCTGGCGCAGCCACGGCGGCGCGTCGTCGCGATAGAAGGCGACGGGTCGCTGCTGATGCAGCTTGGCTGTCTCGCCACCATTGCCGAGCGATGCCCTGCAAACCTCACGCTGCTTGTGATGGACAACGCTTCGTACCAGATCACCGGTTCGCAACCGACAGCCACGCATTACGGCGCCGACCTGGTAGCCATCGCAAAGGGTTGCGGTTTGGCCGACAGTTTCTGGGCGCACGCCACGGAAGCCTATGAGGGCCTGCTGGAGACGGCACTTAGCAGCGATCGCCCGCATCTCATTGCGGCAAGGATCGACAAGTCGCCTGGACAGGGATCAACCGATCGCGACCCCTCTTGGATCCGCGACAGTTTCATGCGTGGCCTCGGCACCCGGCAGTAGACATTTCAGCGCCCAGGCGCCCTCCAGACAAGGCAGGTCCTATGCCCGAAGCGAGAAAATTACTTCCCTTCATCGGCGGGGACTTCCACGGTGGTGGAAGCAGTTTCGAGGTCCGCGACAAATATCTCGGCAGTGTGATTGCTGAAGTCGAAACGTCGACCGCCTCGAACGTCGATCTGGCTCTGTCCCTTGCCCAGCACACGTTGCGTGCCGGTGTGCCGGTACCGTCGCGACGCTTCGAGATTCTCTCGAATGCAGCTCTGATGCTTCGCGGCCGAAGGGCCCTTTTTGCCGAGACACTGACCGCCGAGGCAGGCTTCACCCTCGCCGATGCAACGGGCGAAGTGGATCGGGCCGTGACAACGCTTAGCCTGTGCGCGGAAGAATCCCGCAACATCATTGGCGAGACGGTATCCTTCGGGGCGACGGCCGGACAGGAAGGCCGCGTTGGCTTCACCATCCGCTCAGCCATCGGCATTGTCTGCGCCATTACCCCGTTCAATTCGCCATTGAATGTGGTGCTGCACAAGATCGGGCCGGCGCTGGCCGCCGGCAATGCCGTGGTGCTGAAGCCGTCGGGCCACACGCCGATCACCGCGGTGATGATCGCGCAGCTTCTGCTCGAGGCGGGGCTGCCGCCCGGCCTCATCTCGGTGCTGCACGACATGCAAGGCGAAGCGGCACGCCTGCTGCTCGCCGACCAGCGCATCGGCTTCTACACGTTCACGGGAAGTACGCAGGTCGGACGGCTGATCCAGAATGCCGCGGGCCTGCGGCGCACACAGCTCGAGCTCGGCAGCATAGCCAGCACAATCCTTTGCGCCGATGCGCAAATCGACAGGGCGATCCCCCGGATCGCCAATGCGGCGTTTCGCAAGGCGGGCCAGGTCTGCACTTCGGTGCAGCGCCTGTATGTCCAGAGGTCACGCCACGACGAGGCGCTCGACGCGCTGGTTCGAACCGCTGCGTCGATACAGGCAGGCGATCCACGCAGTCCGGCGACGCGTGTCGGCCCGCTGATTTCGCTGGCCGCTGCCGAGCGTGTCGACTCGATGGTGAACGAAGCAGTGCTGGCCGGCGCCGTCGTCGGCTGCGGCGGCACACGCGATGGTTCCGTCTATGCGCCGACAATTCTCACCGGCGTTGCCAAAGGCGCCCGCGTGCTTGACGAGGAGATTTTCGGACCGGTCCTGTCGATCATTTCGTTCGATGAACTCGACGAAGCAGTCGATGCCGCCAACGCTACGCCGTTCGGCCTCTCCGTCGGCATCTTCAGCGGGGACGTGATGTCCGCTTTGTCCGCCGCTGCCAGGCTGCGATTTGGCTCGGTCCACATCAACGAGACGTCCAGCGCGCGGGCGGACGGCATGCCGTTCGGTGGTGTCAAGGACAGCGGCTTCGGGCGCGAGGGGCCGAAATATGCCATTCGCGAATATACCGAGGAGCGGCTTGTCACGCTCAATCCCTAAGCCCTGCCGTCAAAGGACGATGTCGCGTCGCTTGACATCGCCAACATAATTGTCAACAATAATATTGGCTAAATTGTCACCCAAGCACAATAGGCCGGAGCTCAACAATGGGAGATTGAGAATGTTGGGAATATGGTTTGGCCGAAAGGCAATTCTGGCGGGCGTTGCGGCCGCTTTCATGATTGGCGGCGCCTCGGCCCGAGCGGAAACGACACTCGAGAAAATCAAATCACGAGGCGTTATCCGGATCGCCTTCACCAATGAAGCGCCCTTTGCATACGCGCAACCCGACGGCGAACTGACGGGGGTCGTCATCGAGGTGCTTCACCACGTCTTCGATGATATGGGGGTGAAGGATTTCGACGGTGGCCTCACCACGTTCGGCGGCCTCATTCCGGGCCTGAAGGCCGGCCGTTTCGATCTCGTCACATCGTCGATCTACATCAAGCCCGACCGGTGCAAGCAGGTGGCTTTTGTCGAGCCGCTCTACGTTCTGGGCGATGGCATCGCGGTGAAGGCCGGCAACCCACGCAAGATCCATAGCTATACCGACGTGGCCCGGGACCCGGCGATCAAGCTCGCCTATACGGTGGGTGGCACGGGCATTACTGACAATGCCAAGGCGATGGGCGTGAAAGCCGACCAGCTTGTGGCCGTACCCGATGACCACAGCGGTTATGCCGCCGTTCAGGCAGGCCGGGTTGACGGCTTCGCCAATCCGGCGGTCATCCTCGAAACCGAACTTCGCGCGCTGAAGGATCCCGAGGTCGAACGCGCATCTCCCTTCGAGCAACCCGTTGAAGACGGCAAGCCGCGCTACGGTTTTGCCAGCTTTGCGGTGCGGCTGGAGGATCAGGATCTGCTGGCGGAACTCAACAAGAAGCTGGCGACATTCCGCACCACGCCGGAGTTCACCGCCATCATGAACAAGTATGGCTTCACCAAGGACGACATGGTCCCAAAAGGTGTGACCACCGCGAAGATTTGCGCCGGCTGACCAGACGCGGACGACGACCGTCTTTCACGCAATCGATTCCCAGAGAGCAACACGATGTCGGGCCTGAAAGCCATTTCTCCAGCCAGCCTTGCCGCGCCCCTTCGGCGCTACAGCACCGCCATCGAAGTGCCGGCGGGCGCGCGCTACCTTTTCGTCTCCGGACAGGTCGGCCTCGATGAGGACGACAGGGTGCCGGAGAGCGCCGAGACGCAGGCGGAAATCTGCTTTGAGAAAATCCGTGTCATCCTAGCCGAAGCCGGCATGGACTTCTCCAACATCATTCGCCTTGGCGCCTTTGTGACCGACCGGGAATATCGCGAGGACTATATGCGGGTTCGCGACAAATATGTCAGCGACCCGCCGCCGACATCGACCTTGTTCGTCATAACCGGCTTCTCCCGGCCACTGCTCAAGATGGAGATCGAGTGCGTCGCGGCGAAGGTAGATGGCTGAGCTCCGGCGATTGGTGAACGCTCGTTTTGGCTGGCCACCACGATGCCTTCGGGCGCACGTCCGGGTAAAGCAGAGCTCGGCCAAGGCGCTATAGATAACAATATTGTCAACAATGTTGTTATGATATTAGAGCCTCTTGTCGTGATTAAGAGGGTGCACCGGGCCGCAGTTCATCGACCTGCAGGGTACTTAGCTGAGATTTCACTCATTGGGAGAATGCGTTTTGACAACACTCGGACTTGTTCCCGCAAAGCAGGGAAAGGCGGTTTTCCTCCGCAAGGGAGAGACCATCGAGATCATCAACACCCATGGAAACCAGGTTCTGGACACATGGGCGTTCAACGCGCACGACGTTACCGAACATATGTCGATGGAGCACACCCGTTCGGTTAACAGCTCCATCTACGCCAATGCCGGAGATGTGTTCTCAAGCAACCGCCGGCGGCCGATGCTAAAGTTCAGGAAAGACACCTCGCCAGGCAAGCACGACATGCTTCTGTGTGCCTGCAACAAGGAGCTGTACACCGAACTTGGCTGCACGGAGTACCACCGGAATTGTGAAGACAATCTGCGGGAGGCGCTGAAGGAATTCTACTTGGCACCACCATCGACGCCGTCGCCGTTCAACCTTTTCATGAATGTCGTCACAGGCGCCAATGGCGAGATCCTGAGAAGTACGCCAGCGTCCAAGGCCGGTGACAGCGTCGAACTGGTTGCCGAAATGGATTTGCTGATGGTGTTCTCCAGCTGTCCGCAAGACATCAAGCCGGTGAACGGTCCCGCCTGCACACCAAGCGACATGCACTACCGGGTCCTGGCGCCAGGCACGTCGGCATGATCCCCCTGCTGCAGATCCGGAACCTGCGAAAGGCCTATGGTCCGCTTGAAGTGCTGCATGGCATATCGCTGGATGTCGCCGCCGGCGAGGTCGTGGCGATCATCGGCGCCAGCGGCTCCGGCAAGAGCACATTTCTCAGGTGTCTGAACCTGCTCGAAATTCCGACCAGCGGCGAATTCATCTTTGACGGAACCAGCGTCGACTACAAGGAGGACGGCATCAATTGGGGTCGCGAGAAGCGCCTGCGTTGGCTTCGCTCGCAGATCGGCATCGTCTTCCAGAGCTTTAATCTGTGGCCGCACAAGACGGTGCTCGAAAACATCATCGAGGCGCCGATCACGGTCAAGAAGACCCCGCGCAAGCAAGCCATCGAAGAGGCCGAGGACCTTCTGCAACGGATAGGGCTCGCGCAAAAGCGTGATGAGTATCCTTCCCGGCTTTCCGGTGGCCAGCAGCAGAGGGTCGCCATCGTTCGTTCGCTGGCGATGAAGCCGAAGCTCATGCTGTTCGACGAGGTCACCTCATCGCTTGACCCACAACTGGTCGGCGAGGTCCTCGGGTTGATGGCAAGCCTTGCCCGGCAAGGGATGACCATGCTTGCCGTCACCCACGAAATCGCCTTCGCGAGGTCAGTGAGCACGCGAACCATCTTTGTGGATGGCGGCCTTATCGCCGAGGAAGGCCCATCGGAGATGGTGCTGAACAATCCGCAGCTCCCGCGCACCAGACAGTTTCTCAATCGTGCGCTCAGCGAACCGCATGCCGCGACCGTGATCTGACCCAGTCGCCGATGCCGCACGCAGATGCGGCGGACCAATGCCTCCGGAGATCGAAGCCGATGACCTCCCTGCTCGAATACCTGCCCGGTTTTGTCTACGCTTCATGGCTGACCTTACAGGTCACGGGCCTGGTTATCTTGGTGAGTTGGGTCTCCGGCCTTGTCGCCGCGTTCGGCAAGAGATCGCGCTGGATGCTCCTGCGCATACCAAGCCAATTCTACGTCTGGTCCGTGCGCGGCACTCCGGCACTGGTCCAGGTCTTCGTCGTCTATTTCGGCCTCCCTCAGCTCGGCATCAACATGTCGCCTCTCGTGGCTGGCGTGATCACGCTCGGCCTGAACAGCGGCGCTTATGTCGCCGAGATCATCCGCGGCGGCCTGATGGCGATCCCGAAAGGCCAGTACGAGTCGCCGATCGCTCTCGGGCTCAGCCATTTCCAGTCGATGCGACGGATCATTCTCCCGCAGGTCTCGCGGATTATTCTACCCTCTCTTACAAATGAAGCCATTTCAACTCTGAAGAATACATCTCTTCTTTCCTCCATTACCGTCGTCGAGCTTACGTTTCACGCACAGATAGTCATCGCAAGAACATTTCAGCCGTTCCATTTCTATATCATGGCCGCCGTATTCTATTTGGCCATGACCACCGTTCTAACCCAGCTCTCCGCATTTCTGGAGAGACGCAACGCCACCAACAGCTAGATACCACACAAGAAAAGGCAGGGAACTCATGAGCATTTTCAACAGACTGAAGACGTGCATAGTCGCATTGCCCCTCCTGTTTGCCGTTCACGTCGACAAGACGTTCGCCGGCGATCAACTGGAGCTGATCACACCGGGCGAGCTTACAGTGGCCACTGAGGGCACCTACCCTCCCTTCAGCATGCAGAATGACAAAGGCGAACTTGACGGGATCGACGTGCGACTGATGCGTGAGATCGCACGGCGACTCGGCCTTGAATACAAGCCGGTGTTGTTGAAGTTCGATTCTCTTCTGATCGGGCTTGAAGCCGATCAGTTCGACGTCATCGGCTCGCCGCTCGACATGACAGATCAGAGACGGGAGAAGGTTACGTTTTCCGACGCGTGGATCGA
The DNA here is from genome assembly GCF_001425625.1 of Mesorhizobium sp. Root102. Lineage (GTDB taxonomy): Bacteria > Pseudomonadota > Alphaproteobacteria > Rhizobiales > Rhizobiaceae > Mesorhizobium. The sequence continues at coordinate 265,527 of NZ_LMCP01000044.1, forward strand.
GTCAGGGTCAAGCCTTGTGGTTCAGCAGGACTCGCCGATAAAATCGCCGGCCGAAATTGCCGGGAAGACCATAGGCGTGCTGGCTGCTTCAACATGGGCGGATCAGGGAGCGCAGCTCAAGGGTGAAATTAAGACCTACAAATCCGTCACTGATGCCCTTCAGGATCTGGTCAACGGAAACATTGACGCGGTTGTCAATGACCGCATCTCGACCGGCTACAGCATCAAGAAATCAGGCCTGCCGCTTCGCATCATCGAGCCGCCGCTCACCCAGGCGCAAAAGGCCTGGTCGATCAAGAAAGGCAAGCCTGCATTGGTAAAGGCCATCAACAAGACGATCGCCGAGATCATCGCCGATGGAACCTACGAGAAGCTGACGTCCGATTACATCGGTTTCAATGCGGCGCCGAAGAATCCGATCCGAAGCAATCTCTGATCTGGCGCGTCACGTTTTAGATTACATCCGGGGTGGTGAGCAATCGCCACCCCCACTCAGATCGGCAAGGCGCATTTCGCCTGAATACCGACTCCTGCTGGCAGCTGAGGCTAACGCTTCGGAAGAGCCGTCTTTTCCATCGACGGGCGTATCGCGAAACGCTCATGGAATGCGGCGAGGCCCGGCCTTTGGTCGCGCCATGCCCAATGGCCAAAGCGATAATCCAGATAGCTGAGAACCACTGCCACGGCGATCGAGCCGACGGTCGTCTCGCCAAGCTCACTTGCCCAGCTCCGCTCCAGCGCATCCAACGCCGTGTCGATCCGCAGTTGCAGACGGTCCAACCAGGCTTGCCAATGCAGCGCCTGCGGGCGCTGCGCGATCTCGTTGCGGTAGCTGACGGCCGCATCTGCAATGCCTTGGCCGATAGCCTGCAAAGTGAGCACGCGGAAACGGGCTGGGCCTTCTGTCGGAAGTAAGGCGCGGTTGTCCGAAACGTGGCAGATATAGTCGACGATGACACGCGAATCGTGAAGCACGTGGCCATCGTCTGTCACCAGAACCGGGATCTGCGCGATCGGCGACAGCCTTGCCAGCGGCTCATTGGCCGTCGCTATCCTGACGTCGGTTGCAACCAGTTCAAGCCTGTCGCCGATGCCGGTCTCGTGCCCGGTGACCAAGCATATGCGTACGTAGGGCGAGACGATATCGCCATGGATTTTCATGCGATCTCCAGCCCCGGCGAGGTCTTTGCGGCCGAGGCCGTGGACAGCGCTTCGCGTCCGGCGGCGGCACCAGCAATTTTTCCAAAAACGGCTCCATTGGTCAGTCCGGTGCCGCCTGGGTAGTTGAAATAGAAGATGCCGCCGACCATTTCGCCTGCCGCATAGAGACCGGCGACCGGAACACCACCAACATCCAGGACACGCGCCTGCTGGTCGATCTTCACGCCCCCGAACGTAAAGGTAATGCCACAGGTCACGGCGTAGGCTTCGAATGGAGGCTCATCGATTGTGTTTGCCCAGTTGGTTTTCTCCACCCGCAGGCCTTTCGTTGCCCGACCATCCTTCACGGTGGGATTGAAAGGCACCGATGTCTGAACCGCGGCATTGTAGCTTTTGATTTCACCCAGCGCCCTTGTAGCCTCGACATCATCAAGCCTTGCGACCAGCTCTTCCAGGGTGGCGGCAGTCACCTTGGTGACCTGCTTGATCCGGTACTCATCACGAAGCAGGTGCGTGACCTTGCTGTCAAATATCTGCCAGGCAAACTGGCCCGGTTGCTCGAGGATTACCCTTCCATACTTGGCGTAGGTATAGTTTCGGAAGTCGGCCCCTTCGTCGACAAAACGCTCACCCCGAGCGTTGATCATAATACCGAACGGGTAGCTATGCTTCTGAAAGCCGTCACCGACTGCGAGGTCACCATATTCAGGCGCATTGCGTTCCCAACCGACAGCGTGGCAGCCGGACCAATTGCCGGCTGCCAACGCGCCGACGTCGAGAGCCATCCGCAAACCGTCACCCTGATTAAAGCGCGAGCCTCTACCTTGGCCAAATCCCACCCTGGCCCAAGATAGCGCGTTCGCCACTCGGTGTTTGCCTCAAAGCCGCCAGCGGCAAGTACCACCGCCGAAGCCCGGTACTTAATGCGTCTGCCGGCTGTCGTTGCGACGACACCGCAAACTCGGCCATCCTCCAGGATCAATTGTGTTGCACGACGATCGTATTCGACATCAACATTTTCCCTTGCGGCTGCCGCGAACAACGACTCGATAAGGCCAGGACCGCCACCCCACGCCTCGACGGTCAAGCCGCCCCAGAACTTGAACTTGCCATCGACTTTGAAAGCCTGGCGGCCGTACATCGGGGCAAAACGGACTCCTTTGCTTCGCATCCAACACATGGTTTCGAAGCTTTTCTCAATGAGAATTTCGGCAAGGTCGGGGTCCGTCCGGTACTGCGTTACACGGCCCAGATCGTCGAGGAATTGCTCGCGCGTGTAAGCGCCAAAATCTGTCCGGGAAATGTCCTTATCCGTCAGTTCTGGGATCAGTGCCTGCAGATCGGATATGCCGCGATAGACGACCCGCATCGCACCGGCCGTGAAACGGGTGTTGCCGCCGCGCTCCGCCTCTGGAGCGCTTTCAAGCACAAGCACATTGGCGCCCTGTTCACGCGCGGACAGCGCCGCACACAGCGCCGCGTTCCCGGCACCAATGACGATAACGTCGTGGACAATAGCTGGACCCTCGCGGCCCGGCACGGCGCGATATATTGGACTTTTCATGTCAGCTTATCCGTGTTGTGTTGCAGTAGGCAGCAAGTTCGCAGCGCGAGCAGCGATACTTCAGTCCAATCATGCCTCATCGGATTGGAGTGATTGTTTTGTCCTTTCGCTGTACGGATTTTGCCTCACCGTCAGGTTTATGCCGATGGTGTCGGCGGTATCGAAATAGGTGAAACCCCATCCGTCTTCGTGGCGGCCCTTCTGCTGGACCTCAAGCCCAAGTTCCTTGCCCTTGGCCTCGGCCGCATCAACATCATCCACGAGAAAGCCGACGCTGTAGACTCCTTCGCCGTGGATATCCAGAAAGGTCTTATGTCGGCTCGCGCGATCATCCTTTGGCGACATGAACTGCAGATCGACATCATTGATCCTCGCGAACTTGTAGTGGATCGACGCAAGCGTTTCAGCGTCGTTGCCCTCGAGAACGGTGTATCGTCCGGGGTGGTCGTAGTCGACAAGGGGAATGCCTATCGACCGCATGAAAGCCTCCACCTTTTCCATGTCACGAACGACGACGTGGATGTGATGAATTCGAGTAAAGGGATATTGTGAGGCCATCGAATGATCTCGACTGCTCTAGCTTTCGGTTGCGAACGTGATTGGAGACTTGCCAAGCCTCTCGCTGCCGGATTCGGTGACCAGGAATGTCTCGCCTGGCACAGCGCTTACACCTCTATCGGTTATGGGCAGGAACATGAAGAACACCATTCCGGGCTCGGCGATTACCGGATTGTCGCGATAGAGCATGGGCCAATCCATCCAGTTCGGAGAAAAGGTCGTGCCCAGGCTGTAGCCGCAGGCGTTTAGATTGTTCTCCGTGAATCCGGCTTTCTCGATCGTCGAGATATAGGCGTTGAACACATTTCCAACTGGTTCGCCGGGCCGTAGAGCGTTGGAACTCGCCTCCAGTGCGTCCATCGCGTGTTTATGCACCTCGGCCTGACGGGGAGTCGCCTTGCCAATGGTGACGACACGCATCAAACATGAATGATAGTGCCGATAGACCCCCGCGAATTCGAGCGCCAACTGTTCTCCGGCGGCAACATTTCGGCGGCCGGACGTGTACCTCCCGAGATGCGCTGCCGGACCCGATCCGATGATGAATTCGTTGCCCGAATAGTCGCCGTCACCCTTGAATATTTCGCCCTGAATAGCCGCCAGAATATCGCCCTCAAAGGCGTCTGGTTTAGCCAGCTTGAGACCCTCCGCCAACGCCAGGTCAGCAAGCTCGGCGGCCTTGCGGACATAGACGATTTCAGCGGGCCTTTTGACCACCCGCTGGCGCGTTATTAGCAACGAGGCATCATCGAGACGGCAGAACCCCTCTAGGGCGGATGAAAGCCTGCGGCCGTTTTGGGCAGTCAAACCATAGGCATCCCACTCGACACCGAGACGGCGGCCAGCGCAGCCGTGCTCACGCAGTATCTCCTTGAGGTCCTTCGTCGGTTCGGCGTCCGGACCGTCGGCCCAGATACGGATGTCCTCGATGTTGGAGGTAAAGCGGGCAGCCCGGGCATCGGGCGCGCGCGTCAGCAGCGTCATTCGCCCGTCGGCCCCCAGAAAAAGGCACTGGAAAAAGACATATCCAAACGTGTCGTAGCCAGTCAGGTAGTACATACTTTCCTGACGAAACAACAGCATGCCGTCCAGTCCCTCACGGTCCATTCGCGCAAGGGTCTCGTCCTTGCGTTTCGCAAATTCCTGGTCTGTGAAATGCAGCGGCACTCGATCCTCCAGCATAATCGGCTGCAGCCATAGAACATCCTGTCGGCAATTTTGTCAACAATTTATCTCGGGATATCTCGCAGAGCGTGTCATACCCAGGGCGATGATCGAATTGACATTTCGCGAATATTGACGACAATAATGTCGTCTCAATTGACAGTGATCGGCATCGAAAGAATCACATGAGTGGCACCATCTGCATCATCGGCTTCGGCGAGGCGGGGACGGTGTTTGCCAGCGAACTGGCGTCACTGACGCACGTTCGCGTCTATGATATCCTCAGACACGCCGCTGAGTTCAATTCAAGCCTTGCCAGTTTTCAGAAGCAAGGAATTGAATTCCCCGTGTCCGCAGCGCAGGCAGGTGATGGCGCGAAGCTGATCGTCTCGCTGGTAACCGCCTCTTCCTCGCTGGATGTTGCGCGCGAGGCCGAGGCATATCTGCAGCCTGGGCAAGTCCTCCTAGACCTGAATTCTGTGTCGCCCGGTACCAAGAAGGCAAGTGCCGTAATCGTCGAGCGGACAGGAGCGATCTATGTCGACGGCGCTGTGATGGCGCCCGTACAACCGCGTGGACTTGCCGTACCGATCCTGCTCGCGGGAAAAGGTTCCGCATTGGCGGTGGACCTGTTGGCTGGTTTCGGCATGAACCTCGAAATCGTAGCGGACGAGGTTGGCGTAGCCTCAGCCACCAAAATGTGTCGGAGTGTGATCATAAAGGGCATCGAAGCTCTGTGCTCGGAAGCATTTCTGGCCGCCCGCGCCTATGGTGTCGAGAGCCGCGTGCTGTCCTCCTTGCATGATACGTTTCCGGGTATCGACTGGCCGCGCTTCGCAGGCTACCAAGTGGGCAGATCACTCGTTCATGGAAGGCGGCGGGCCGCCGAGATGCGTGAGGTGTCGACCACCATGAGAGAGGCCGGCATTGCTCCGCTCATGTCCTCGGCCACCGCATTACGGCAGGATTGGGCTGCGGACTTGTCTGATTCCAACCCGGATCTGAAGGCTAGGCGGGATGATGAGTGGCTGGATACGCTGGACTTGATGTTGGCGATTGGCTCTCGCAATGACAGAACTTCCGATTTTTAGTAAAAGGCGATGGTCATTCGTCAAACGGTCTTTTCCGTTGAAGAATTGCGGCAGGAAACGAGGGACAAAGTGGCAAGAATAACTAAGGAGAAGGCCGATCCCACGGCCACATTGCGCAAGGCTATCGAAAGCGGTCACTTCTTACCGAGCCAACGCCTCGTCGAAGCCGAACTTGCAACATGGCTAAACACCAATCGCTCGATCGTGAAACTCGCGCTGGGCAAACTTGAACAGGAGGGACTGGTCGTCTCCGAGCCCAATCGTGGTGCTCGAGTGCGCGTGATTAGCGAGCAAGAGGCGCTGGAGATCCTTCAGGTGCGCGCGTCCCTCGAATCGCTGATCGCGAGACAGGCCGCGATCAAGTCGACTTCTACAGATCACAAGCGCCTGCGAGAGATCTTACAGAGTCTGCGAAGCGCGATTGATAAGGAGGATTTCACGACCTATTCCAGCCTGAACGGCCAGCTTCATGCCGAAATACGCAAGATCTCCGCCCATGCCACCGCAAGCCGGCTGCTTTCGACACTGAATTCGCAGATCGTCCGCTACCAGTTCCGAACGGTCCTGTTCCCGGGCAGGATCCATCAATCGATCCGCGAACACGCTGAAATCGTAGAGGCCATCTGCGCACGCGACGCGGACCGCGCCGAAAGGGCGATGCGGGATCATCTGGCAAATGTAACCGATACGCTCAGCAAGAGCCTTGCCGCCTTGGCACAGCACGCTGTTTGATTGCACACGAGAACGAAAGGCGGCAACTTATGAGCCGGCGCTGCACCCGGACTATGGAGCCTGAAAGGCCCAACGAACCTTCAGTGGCTTGCCCGTCGTATAGGCGAGAGTCTGCCGATATGTTGACCCCGACCGAGTTGGAGGCCCTCCGCCAAAAGTCGGAAGAGACCGCACGCTTCGCACAAGCGGCATTCGCTCATCTTCGTAGACAACCAAAATCTTAGAAAACTTCCGCATATCACCCCGATCAAACCGCTATCATTCTTGGAATACAAGAAGGGGGTTCCACCTCGTAGATTTCTGCAATCCCAACGCCGCAATCTCGGAAAAATGACACTTGCTAGCCCATCGAACGAGAAAAAAGGCGGACCCGATACGGTTCGAACCACCAGCGAGCGAGCCGAAAAAAACGAATGATTTTCAGGTCAACATTAGTCAACAATCTGGCTGACCGCGGGACGTATCCAACGGACGCCAGATAGATCCGGCCCATTCCGAAATTCCACCCATTTTGTGTACCGCATTTCAGCACCGATTTTGTTGACTACAGGTTGGAGGCATGGACCACCTCCGACAGGACATTCAGAGGTACTTCCATCGAAGCGCGATATTGGCCGTCGGTTAGTATCGACCAAGGTAATCCTAGGCGCGGGCCTGCTTCGCGCTCCACGCTGTGCAGTTCATTCTCGTCGAACGCGCCATCGTCGACCGAGTTCTCAAAGACCGGTAGGTTCTCGGGCTGATATAGCTGCGCACGGCGATCAAGCGCCTGTAGCATGACCCTAACTTCGTCCATCTCTACGCCACTGGCATACACCCCGCTAAAGGCTGCGCGACATCCTGGCCGGCATTATCGAGTCGAGCGGCAGCATCAAGTTCAGAGAGTCGCTGCCAGGCGAAGTGAATGCCATTCATCACGTTCTCGACCAAGCAGGGCTTGAGGCCCCCAAATATGGCGCACTTGGAAGAATGAGATTTTATAGGCCATTCAACGAAAAAGGTGGCAAAAACCGATGCGGCTACACCATCAATCAGCAAGCGGAAAAAAATAGATTTTCAAGTTAGCATTTGTTAGCAAAACGGGTGACCGCGTGGCTGATCCAAAGGGCGCCAGATAGATCCGGCCCATTCCGAAATCCGAACTATTTTATGCACCGCATTTTAGCGCAGGTTTCGTTGCACTTTTCAGACTGGGGGCATGGACGTCCAAGAGGAGGTTCTGAGGTCCAAAAACGTCTATCGAAGCGCATTGTTGGCCGTCGGCTGGTCAGCGTCATATAATTTGGCCATTTCGGGGATCGCTAGTCGGTCATCCGGCCCTCATCGCTAGATCTGAAGCGAATGGCCTAACCCCAATAGCTGGGGGCGCCTTCTTCAAAGCCTATAAAGTGGCCGGAAGTCTCGGTTTTGGTTTTGGTCTGGTCTAGGTATGTCCACACCTTCTCAAAGCGAATATTTCACGCGGAACACCGTGTCGACACGGTGCCCACACGGTGTTCCGATATCGTGAAGTAAGCTATCAGCCTCAGCGCCTTCCGCTCTTTTCAAGGATGCGTTGGAGTCGATGGCCGTCTCCCATTTCGATTTGCTCGGCGGTTCTTTTTAAGTCACGATCCGCTTTCTTTTTGGCTTCCCTCGCCATCCTTAGCGCGTCAGCCTCTGCGAAAAACGAAGCCACCTTTTCGCGCAACCTCTCGCTTTTGACCTGTTCAATAAGCCGAAGCGTCCCGGTGCTGTGGCTACAATTCATTGGCGGATTATGCTTGAACCAGCCTTCGATCATGAGGAAATTGTGCTCACTGTCAAAGTCAATCATCTGCGCGCTTATAAGCATTGTGCGGTTCTGATGATATGTGGCCAGCTGGAAGCCAAGATCGTCGACGGCATAAGCATCTTTGAGACGGTAGACGCCACAGGAGTTCACATGCTCGTTTGTCGCGTAGTAGATGAACTGAAGCTTCGCATCATTTTCTAAGCTAAGAAATCGACGCGACGTCCAGATCGCCGGGGAAATTTTACTGAAGTCTCGGGCACTCATCCAAGGCGCCTTAACTAGACGTTGCGAGGGAGACGGGAATTGTGATCGTCGATTTCCGTCTTGCGCCAGCCAACGCTGCGCTTGCCCAGCTTGTATGACCGCGGGAAAGCTCCGGCATCCATCATCGCATAGATGGTTGAACGTGACAGACCGATGATGGCCTTCACCTGGGGAAGGCGGAGGTAGTTTTCAGACATTTCAAGACCTTTCGGGTTGTCCTTGTAACAACTCGAAACTGCCCATTCTCAATGGCGCAATCGAACTTTTTGTTCGCCTGAGGTTGTTAAGTTCGAACAAACAGGGTGTTCCAAGATTGCAAGTCCGGTATCTCGTCCCGACCATTCCAGACGTTAGCTACCCCGTCATACGTGATGATGTTACCCAGTCCCCGCCAAGCCGCCGCTATCACATCACACGCTGACTTGGCTGGTTCGGTGGCCTTATTCCGAGTGGGGTTGAACCCCACCTTTATCAAACGTTTGATTTCCCCTACCATGAATGTGTCTCTAACCAAGTTCTTATAGCGTGATTGACCGCTGTCTTTCGGCGGCTCGGAGAGAAGTCCAGCAACGAATCCGGAGCGCCAAGCCCTGAGGCGGGTTGAAGACTCAACATTTGTTTCAATTTGGGCAATGAACCTAACCGCCTGAAAAATGTCGTACGATTGGTCCGAAAGCTCAATCATTTTTTCGATAGATGCTTCATCCCATTCGCCTGGGCCAAGGTGCTTCGGCTTGTAGCGTTCTGCCTCGACGCTTCCGACAATTAGGTGGAGATGATTTTTTTCATGTGCAATTATTTGACCTAAGCGCAGTGTGGAAATCTCGACGGCAACGTCAAAAGGAATCGTCCCCCTATATTCGTCAAAGACACAGGCATACAAATTCTCTTGCGTCCTCCTCATTTCTAATCTGTTTGCAAATTCCAAGAGGACGTCCAATGTATACTCCATAAAAAGTGTATAATATTTATTTTCCGATGTACTTTGCCCACTCGTCCATCATCGAACGGCGCTTTTCAAAAAGGTCGCTGCGGGCATATGCGCGCTCCGCCGCATCCTTCACCGAATGCGCAAGCGCCGCCTCAGCGACCTCTCGCGGAAAATCCGTGAGATCTTGTGCCCAGGTACGGAAGCTTGTCCGGAACCCGTGAATATCGACGTCGAACCCTAACTCCTTGATCAATTTTGATAGCGTCATGTCCGAGAGCGGCTTGCCATCCTTGTTTCCCGGAAAGACAAAATCCGACGAAGGCTGGAGTTCTTGGCAATGTCGAACGATCCTCGCGGCGCGCGAGCACAGTGGTACCCGATGAAGCCGTTTCATCTTCATCCGCGCAGCCGGTATCTCCCAGGTTCCGACAGTTTCACTGTCGTCACTACTCAGATAGAAGCTGAATTCGTCCCACCTCGCCCCGCGAGTTTCGCCAGAGCGACTCGCTGTGAGGACAAGAAACTCGATTGCGAGTTTCGTGAATATCGATGCGCGTGAGGATTTCACAGCGGCTAAGCATGCGGCAACCTCGGTGTATTTTAGAGCTTTGCGATGAGAGACAATTTTCTCTACTTTCGGCAGCGCTAGGGCCTCTGCAGTTGCAGGATTGTCTTGACGAAGACCCTCAGCGATAGCCCATCGGAACACGGAAGCCACGCGGATCGCCAGCTTACGTGCGGCCTCGGGAGTTTTCTTGCGTACGCCGAGGATCAGTTGCCTAATATCTGCACTCGTAACTTCTGAAACCGGAACACTGCCAAAACGCGGGAATGCATGGGTTTGCAGTGTCGAAAGGAACGCCGCTCGATCCTTCGGGTTTTTCCACGTAGGTGAAAGCTCCTTGTGAACTTTCCCAGCCGCCTCCTCGAAGCTGAGCATAGCTTTAGATCTGCGCCTGTCCGACAGGGGATCCCCACCTGATCGGGCGAGTTTGCGATTCACCAGTGCTAGTTCGCGCGCTTCTGCAAGCGAGACAAGCGAGGGGTTTCCGATCCCAATTTCATGTCTCCTGCCTCTGATTGTCAGGCGCTGAAACCAGTATTTCGCTCCGCCGGCGCCAACCCTTAGGATCAGTCCGTGGCCGTCGAAATATTTTCCTGGCAATGAGACCTGCCGGACGAACGCAGCCGACAGAACATTTTGGCCGCGTCTGACGCGCGCAACTGAATTCAAAGGAAATGTCAAAGGCGTTCCTATTCATCCACCGAAATGTCCACCCTTTTTGTTAGGATGAGCGCGCACCTAGCTGGAACTGCCTAGACCTTGTAGCGCAGAAATTTCAATTTAAACAAGGGTTTTACGGAACTCTCCGGACACTTCCGGACATACTGGTGGCGCATGTCGGGTGCGCCAGTTTTATACTGTGAAAACAGCCGGTTAGCAAGACCATGTTTCTCTGCGAAGGGGCCGGGAAACACGTGGCGGAAGCACCACGGAAGCAGTCGGCAGGATGTTCGGGTTAGCTATAGCCCGGACGCTACCCAGTCAGCCGCCGGCTTCCCTTCAAACAAACCAGCGATTTCGGCAATAGCTACGCGTATGGCCGTGACGATGCTTTTGCACAACGGCCAGTTTCAACAGGCCCACGTTGGGGAATTTGGCACCGCGCCAAGCCTTGGACAGCCTAGCGAGATTTATAAAGCGGAGTCGCTCGACCGAGCATCCTCGTCCGCAAGCGCCCTGACGAGCTTGCAAGCATCCTGCCAATAACGCGCTGCATCAGCCCTTGTCGAGGCGCGGTCCGGCCGATAAGGAGGCAATTCGCCCGCAACGGCTTTGAGGTCACGAAGCACCGAAGTAATATGCGGCCACGGGAAGTCAGTCGGGTCACCGATATCTCGATCTGCGCCGACGATCATCTCCAACTTGGCTATGACACCAGCGAGCGACGAAGCCGTCACCTGGGGGATATTATCTTGAAGCTTTAGAGTTGCGGTCATCGCGAAGACCTCGGCCTCCCGCGCAATCGCATACGCCCTTGGATCACCGAGAATGTGCTTCGCTCGGCCTTTCGTTCGCTGCAGGGAATCTCCGGTCAATCCCCGAATACTGGGATTGACCATTATTCGGCTCTCCAGCCGCTGCTGCGCGCGGCATAACACCAGGGAGACGTACCGAGCCATCTGCCAACCGTTCATCAGCTGGAGTGCGTCGTCGTGTAGCACTGCAGTTTGCGGCTGCTTGTCATGGCAGGTTGCGACGAGAACATTTGGCTTTGTCGTCGACACGGTATGGCCTCCTTCAAAAGGCGAATTTAACCAACAGCTAATACATATTATAGTTGATAAACCTAAAGTGTGTAAACCTCGATTGTCGACGCATGGACATGCGTCAGCTTGTTGGAAAAAACTTCGCTCGTATTAGGCGAGAGAAAGGCCTGACGCAGGAGGAGGTCGAAGCACGCTCCGGATTCAGTCAGCAGTATCTAAGTAGCCTTGAGCGCGGCCGGCGAAATCCCACCGTGATTACTCTCTACGAACTTGCCCAAGCGTTAGGAGTAAGTCACTTGGAATTGGTCAAGCCAGACGGCTCCTAGTCCTGGCATAGTTACGAGCTGCTCGCGAGCGAGCGTTGAACGGACCTGTAGCGACCGAGCGGCAGCTTCGCGCCGCATGTCGGACGTCAAGATCGGCCTCGCCGCCTCCTGTGAACCAGCCGCTGCTTTCTATCTCAAAAGCCTTTGCCGGTGATATGATTTGGAGAGATGAGTGAAGCATACACCCGTCCGTCCGTGACGATCGCCCGAAGCATGGCCCCGGTCTCCCAGCGCTCAAGTAGATATGTTGCAGGCAACCTCGTGTGTTATACACGCTGGGCTTTTCGGGTCGGACACAAGATCGATGGATCAGGAAACGCTTCTTGCCGCAGTCCTCTTAGCTGATGTCGTGGGCAGCACGCCCCTCTATGAGCGCATCGGCGACGATGCCGCTTTGCTGCAGCTTTCGGACTGCCTGGACGCAATGCGGGCGATCGTCTCCCAATACGGCGGTGATTTCATCTACTCGAAGGGCGATGACGTACTCAGCCTCTTCGAGAGCCCGGAGATGGCGCTGGCGGCCGTTTGTCAAATCAGCCACCAACTGACGAAAGGGCCGTTGCTCGCTCGTATCGGATTGCATTTCGGGCGGGTCATTCGCGCGCGGGGCGCGATATTCGGTGACGTTGTCAATGTCACCGCAAGGTTGTCCACCACGGCCAACCCCGGGGAGGTGCTGATCAGCCAGAGCTTCTTCGAAGCCCTTTCCGCGGGCAGCCGCAAGGGCCTGCGGCTCCTCGACAAAATGGACTTCAAGGGAAAGCAGGAATTTTTCGATGTCTATACCCTGTGGAGCAGCAATGGGGTCCTCAATACTCAGGTCGCCACCCGTGGCGCCACTACCGATAGGCGCTCCGTCCCGCCGCGGCAGATTCGTCTGGTGATCCGCTATAGAGATCAGTTGCGATCGTGTCGAAACAACGAATCCGTGACAATCGGCCGATCTGCGGAATGCAATATTATCGTCGAGCGGCCCTGGGTGTCGAGGCGCCACGCGACCTTCACCATTTCGAATGGCAGGGCCCGGCTTGTCGAACGAAGCTCTTCGGGCACATTTGTGTCGATGGGACCCGGCCATGAAGTATTCGTACGTCGCGAAGATATTCTCCTCTTCGGCTCCGGCGTCATCTCGCCCGGACTGAAGTCTTCACTCGGCGACGCCCAGGTTCTTCACTACGAAATTGTCTCGGACTGACCCGGCCGGGAGCCGCGACCGGTTTCGAGCTGGTTCGCTGACGCCGTCGATGTCGCGCCCTATCTTTTGACAGCCATTGAGATCAACCCTTCACAGCTGGGGGCCAAGGACGAGCCTAGGAACGTCTGCTTTCAAAGTTGGACTGCGAAAAGCTGACCTTCCGTTTCCGGCCCCCAAGCTGCAATGCCGGCGATCCCGTTTCTCATCCGGCTAATCAAGGCCGAGGAGAACTTACATGGGGTCACTCTCAATACGATGATGCTAGTCGCGAGCGCGCAGCTTGGAACGCTGGCAAGAAGGTTGGACCGAAGCGGCCACTCACGCACAAGCAGATCTCGGCCGTTCGCGCCTTTCTCGACCGCGAGAGACGCGTTCGAGACCGTGCATTGTTCGATCTTGCAATCGACAGCAAGCTTCGCGGCTGCGCCCTGGTCAAGATCAGAATTCGCGACCTCGTTGCCGGACCGGAGATCAGGACTCGTGCGCTCGTCGTTCAGCAAAAGACGGGGTGCCCGGTCCAGTTTGAGATCACCAGCGACGTCAGGGCCAGCCTTCTGGTTTGGCTTGAGAGGCGTAGAGGCACGATCGAGGACTATGCCTTCCCGAGCCGGATCGATCACGCGAGGCAGTACGCCCGCCTGGTCGACGAATGGATGACGGCGATTGGCCTGCGCGATCTGAACGTGTAGCGTTCAGTATTGAGATGTGACACCTTGGCGGCGGGCTCAACCGTGCGCGCGATAAGTGAATTAGAAGTTGTTCAAGTCCGCCTGAGCAATGTCCCCCATCTCATCGGTGGTTTGCAGGGTTTGATCTGGTCCGCTCGGCCACCTCAGGCCCATGCAATCAAAGAACTGTTTTAAAAGCGCTCGATCGAAATGACCGCTCCACGTCCCCATCATCTCCGCGGCAGCCTCCGGAGTGAAGCCCTTCTTGTATGGCCGAATAGACGTCAAGGCATCGAAAACATCGCAAATCGCGACAATCCGTGCCGCGGCACCGACCTGTCCGTCTTTTAAGCCATCCGGGTAGCCGGATCCGTCCAGCTTTTCGTGATGATGAAGGCAGATTTTTCCCACGATTTCCGGTAGACCCTTCGTCCTCGCCAGCATTGCATATCCCTCGCGCGGGTGGGTCTGCATGACCGCCATCTCATCAGCCGTGAGCTTGTCGGTCTTGGTCAGAATGGCAGTCGGGATGCGAATCTTTCCGATGTCGTGTAGAAGACTGCCAACGGACAGTATCCGGACCAGATTACTGTCAAGCTTGAGATGTCGCGCGAATAAGCCGACAAGGGCACAGACTGCTACTGAATGTTGAAAGCTGATCTCGTCCTTTGTCTTGAGCTTGGTGAGGTTCAAGACGCTTGCCGGGCGAGTGTACAGGAGCTGGTCGACGACATCGACAACCGCTTCCACTTGCTGCCGGTCAATGCATATTGATGAGGCTGCGTTGCTGAAGATCGAGCGGACCATCCCGGTCGCCTTCGTCAACGCCGCCCCAGCGTTGGCGGGCGTTGAGCTCCCATTGGGTTTTGGTATCTCGGCCGTCGAACTGGTCGGCCCGATCCCCGTCGAACTGGTCGGCCCGATCCCCTTTGAAAGATCGATGACAAGCGTCGTTACGGAACTTTCGCGAAGCGTCTCCAGCTCGGCCGGGCTGGATAGTTTGAACTGGCTGGCTGCAAATGGGCTGCGTAGCCATTGCTTGCCGAACCCATGAATAAACATGCCGAGACGGGCATCATTCTTGTCGATCTGAAGAAGCGTGGAATTCGTCATGCAGTGCTCGCTCGGTTGGCCTTTCGCTCGAAATCGTCGGAGCGACCAAATGCTTGGCTGGGGCGTCCACTTGAAGGCATAGCGTATACCTGCCTGGAAATTACTCTCTCGCGGCTCTCAATCCTCGTCGCCGTTCAACGTTACGGCATGTTAGTAAACTTTCCTTACTCTATTGAGCAGGCGACAAGATCTTCCCGCAGTCATCCCGGTACCATACGAGAACGCTCGGTTCGATTTCGGCCCCGGCTCTGCCGATCGGCCTAACAGGACAAATAGCGAGTCTCGGGTGCTGACCGCGGCGTGGAGAACGTCCGACAACGGGTCGGCCGCAGAACGGCAGTTGTTGGCCCAAGGTCAGCCAAAAGCCGCCAGTCCGGAGACGGCCGCATATTGGACATCCATCAATCGGCAGATCGTTGGTCAGCTCCGGACAGTAGTGGCGCGTTATTTCATTCGAACACACCAGCCGGTGGGACTCTCAACCCATCGATTGACATCGGATTCGTGCCAGCCCGCCCCGTTGACGCTAATCCTGATCTGAGCCGGGAAAGTGCCTTCGGCGATCTTGCGATAGATGGTTGAACGGGACAGGCCGGTCCGGGCAAGGACGGTTTTGAGGCGTATAATACGATCCGGCTCGGGCATAGCTTACCTGCACCTCACTGGTTGTTGCTGATTTCTGCTGGACAGAACCCATGCCGGAGACAATCAGGTTTGTTGCCTCGGCCGCCTGCGGGGTGGAAACGGCGGCAAATCGGCATGCCTTAGATTCCAATGCCTCTCCCCTTACCGATGCCGTGGCTGAATGCGAGTTCCGCCCCGAGTCGGCGGCCGGAATCGACGTTGATGCCAAGCTCGTGTTTGCGGTTTGCCAGTAGGGATTCAAGTTGAGGATCGCGTTCAAGGCTCTTGGCCATCTCGGACATGGCAGAACGCGTTGACTTGTAGCCGGACATGTCGCCGGCCTGATATTGTTCCTGTCCCGTACGGTCGAGCTTTTGCCAACGTTCCACGAACCGGTCGGCGCGGCGGCCGGGATTGATGTCCATCCCGGTGCGGATTTCCGTTTCAAGCTGGAGAGCAAGCACGGTGCGGCTGACGCGGCCGGCCCCCGCCTCCCGCACAAGTTCGGGATTTTTCACATAGCTCCACCCGCCCCCTCTGGATGCGGGAGAGAGCGGCGGAAGTCCTCATCTCGAAAGCTACCGAGATGAATGGGACGCAGAGGAGCCTTTTGGACGATCTCGCCACCATGACGGCGGACCGTGGCCAACTGGCAATCCGTGCCCGTATCCTGGCGGTCAGGCCTACGGAAGATATTCTATTTGCCGACCTTCATGCGCTGCTGCTGGACTTCGATAGCTTGCCGGCGGAAAGCCAGGATGGAGATGATGTCGACGACATCGGTCCGTTCATTTCTTTGAGTATTAAGCTTGGGCGGTCCCCGCGACCGGATTTTTTCGATGAGGGTATCTTACAAACGAGGGGAGGCATCCGTCCCTCCGTATCAGGAACCTTTCCGAAGACTGGCTGGGCAACCGCATCTAGGTAGCTGTCGGGAATGAAATATTCCAAGGCCGGCCTTCTATCCAGTCCATGGCTCCCGGATCGGCGCCTCGCTGGCCAGCCGCGCCGCCGTCACCCCACCACCCCCCTCACGCTCTCCCCTTCCACCAGCGGGCACTCCAGCTTCGTAATCGGATACCGCCCCCTTCCCGGCGCCGCCGGCGCTTCCAGCTGTTCGATCGCCCATTGGCCCATCGCCCTGTGCGGCAGGATCGAGGTGGTCAGCGGCGGGAACAAGTGGCGGGCGATTTCCTCGTCGTCGTAGCCGACGACGGATATGTCTTGCGGAATGTGCAAGCTGGCTTCCTTCAGCGCTTCGTAGCAGCCGATCGCGGTGCGGTCGTTCTGGCAGAAGATGGCGGTCGGGCGGTCTCTCAGCGTTTGGATCGATCTTCGCGGCGTGCAGGACGCCTTCATGCGCAGCAAGGGAAGCGACTATTTCGAGAACAGCCGGCGAGCCACACTGGTTCAGCACCGCTACGCCATCGAGAACCCGCGAGGTTTGATGACTACGGCGAACATTGCTGGGGCATTACCGTGAGTGATGGCCCCGGCCCCTGCACACTCAAGTTGAAGGGCATCGAACGTAGATTCCTCTCCTATGCCGCGCGTGGCGTTCCCTACGGTCCCGACGACGGCACGCTCGCTCCATGGGCAGTCGTTGCGTCCTTGCCGTTCGCTCCGGAAATCGTGCGGCCGACGATCAGCTTCTGCATTCACCAGGCCAAGCTCAAGGCCGCCAAAGCCTATGGTTTCAAGGCGGCATTCAATCCGACGCATCAGGGAACGGCCGGCAGCGCCTTTGATTGGTGGATCTCGCCCTCGCACTTCGGCCTCGATGAAGGCCCGGTTGTCCTGATGATCGAGAACGAGCGCAGCGGGCTCGTGTGGCGGTTGATGCGCTCGTGCTCCCATAGTCGCAGCGGCCTGCAACGGGCGGGATTCGAAGGCGACTGGCTGAGAGAGTTCGATCAGGAACCGACGCCAGCTGCTTGATCGGCTTGGACGCGCTGCGGAATGCGCCGGCTGCCAACGGCTGCGCGTAGGGTGGAAACAGCCTACTCACTGGCTTCCCGGCCAGACATCTCTTCTATGACTATCCGGAAGAAAACGTGCGGCAAGCTATCTGACACGGGAGGCATGACAGGCTTGAGCGCGCCGGGCTCCCACCAGTCCGCGTGCTTGCTCAGCACTGACCATGCGTGATCGCGCTGAAGCTTGTGGCCGATCTGGTCAGGCAGTTCTTCGAAGCGGCCGTCGACAATCACGCTTCTCCATCCGCGTCCCTGGGTGTGTTCGACGATCTGGACGCAGACCAGGGAGTTGGCCCGCATCCAGTCGATCTTCTTGCCCGGCAATGAGAACGCGTAGATGTGACTGTCGGCGTAGGCGTAGTTGAAGCAGACGACGTAGGGCTGTCCGTCCTTTGCGCATGCTAGATGGCCGACACGATTGGCAGCCAGCAACTTCGCGCATTCCAAAGTGGAGAACGTGCGGATCAGCATCGATGCGACCCTCCTATTTTCTCGCATTTCACGCCTTGGCAGCTGAACGCGCTATGACGTGGATCAAATTGGCGCGTCTGTTTGGTCAGCAGGAGTCCAGCCACTCTTTCGGGACGCAGCAATTAGCAGGTGCCGCCAGACCGACCGCGAGGGACCTGGCAGATGGCTGACATAACGACGGCCGGACCGTTGCTCCACCAGGTCGACCGCTTGTTCATGCGGATCCGGGCGCGGGATTGGCGGGATTGCTACTAGCAAGATTCCAAAAATCACCAACTCAAGGCTACGCATTGGATGCATGCAGCGACAAGGCGGACCTGGAAAAACCTCCGCATCAAGATTCAATCTGGGAGCACACCGGCCTTTGAATTTACACCCTCAAGCAAGCCGAGCAGGCCTTTCAGGATTTCGATTGGTGGCGGCGGACAGCCTGGAATGTGCAGATCGACCGGCAGCACCTCGGATACGCCTCCCACGACCGCATAGCTGCCAGCGAAACAGCCGCCGTCCTTGGCGCAGTCGCCAATGGCAACCACCCATTTGGGGGCTGGTGTCGCGTCATAGGTACGCTTCAGTGCCTCGCGCATGTTCTTTGTGACCGGGCCCGTGACAAGCAGCACATCGGCATGGCGCGGCGACGCGACGAAGCGGATTCCGAAGCGTTCGACGTCATAGAAGGCATTGCTCAGCGCGTGCATTTCGAGTTCGCAGCCATTGCAGGAACCGGCGTCTACCGCCCGGATCGATAGGCTGCGGCCCAGCCGTTTGCGGGCCGCGCCGTCCAGAGCGCGGGCGAGTTCCTCGATCGCCGTCCGGCTCGCCTCGGGCGGACGCTCGGTGAGAGGGGTCCGTGCGAGGCCTTCGAAGAGGTGCTTGCGCATGACAGAATGCCTTAGAGATCGTGCCCGGAATAAGAGCAGTTGAACGATTTGTTGCAGAGCGGAAAGTCGGCGACGATATTTCCCTCGATCGCTGCTTCAAGAAGCGGCCATTGAAACCATGACGGGTCACGCAGGTGACAGCGCTCGACAATGCCGCTCTTGCCAATGCGCAGCCAGGCCAGAATGTCGCCCCGGAAACCTTCTACGAGCGCCATGCCTTCATATGGTCCGCCTGTCTGCGCAAAGTCGATACGGATCGGCCCGTCTGGCAGTTGTCGCAGGATTTGTTCGATCAGGGACAAGCTCTGCTCGACCTCGTGGATGCGAACCCAGACCCGGGCGTTCACGTCGCCCTCCTGAAGGAGAGGCACATCGAAGGTGAGCTCGCCGTAGGGAGGGTATGCGAGACCGCGCCGCGCATCGAAGTCCCGACCCGAGGCCCGGCCGACATACCCTCCGGCGCGATACTGTCGAGCGAGTTCCACCCTCAGACGGCCGGTTGCGACTGTCCGATCCTGCAGCGACGCCGTATTGTCGTAGAGTTCGACCAACGCGGGAAAACGCTGCCTGATCTGTGCGATCAGGGACCAAATCGCGGTCGTCCCCTCATCACTCAGGAAGCTTGCCACCCCTCCGGGCACGATGCGGTCGCGCATCAAACGATGGCCGAAGGCGGCATCGCTTGCCCTCAAGACGCGCTCACGCAGCACCCCGCAGTGGGCATGCATGAGCGAGAAGGAGGCGTCGTTGCAAATGGCGCCGATATCGCCCACATGGTTGGCCAGACGTTCCAGTTCGGCCATGAGCGCTCGCAGCCAGACCGCGCGTGGCGGAACCTCGACGCCCAGCGCCGCTTCGACCGCACGAGCAAAAGCTAACGAATACGCCACGGTACTGTCACCGGAGATCCTGCCCGCCAGTTTGGCAGCGCTGTCGATATCGGACCCCGCCATCAGGCCTTCTATGCCCTTGTGCGCGTATCCGAGGCGCTCCTCCAGCCGGACGACCGTTTCGCCACTCGCTGTGAATCGAAAATGCCCCGGTTCGATGATGCCGGCATGCACAGGCCCGACCGGGATCTGGTGCAGGCTAGCCCCTTCTGCAGGCAGGAAATGATAGGGGGATGCAGTCGGAGAGAACGTCCGCTGTGTTCCCAGTGGATAGCTGACACCCCACTGGCCATGATCGAGCCACCGTCGTGTATCGGGTGCGCCCTGGGGCAAGAGTCCGAACAAGTCAGCGGCTGCACGTTCGAGCCGCAATGCGGGCGGATGCCGTCGGCCGACTGATGGGTAGCGCCCATCCGGACATACCAGGCTGACAACGCCGATGTCCCTGGCACTTTCATCGAGAAGCGCCATGTGGACGACACCTGGCTCACCCCAAAGACCGAGCAAGCCCCAGTGACCCTCGACAAGTTGTTCAACAGCAAAGCTCCACATTTTCGGAGCCACCACGGCGCGGGCCCACGGAAAATGGTTGTCGACACGTTCGCCGGCAAGGATGAGGTCGATCAGAGCGGGCATGCTTCTTTCTCCCTTCGGCTTCATCCCAGAAGATTGGCGACATGCTGGAACCATGTGACCAGTGGTGGCGGCAGATAGATGCCGGCGGCGAACACCAGCGCCAGGTGGGAATACATCGGAATATAGGACGCCTTGGCGGGCGCAGCGCTACCTCGCGGTTCGCCGAAAGCGACACCGGTCAACCGAAGCAGCAGGGCGCCGAAAGCGAGCAGAATCCCGAACACCAACGGCATCGCCAAAAAAGGGTGTCTTGCAAATGTCGAACTCACGACCAGGAATTCGCTCATGAAGATGCCGGACGGAGGGAGGCCGGCAATGGCGACGACGCCGATGACGAGCGCCCAGCCAAGCGCCGGATGCGTCTCCGTCAGCCCCCTGATCTCGGTTATGTTCTGTGTTCCCTTGATTTGTGCGATGTGTCCGACCGTGAAGAAGATCGCCGACTTGGTCAGGCTGTGCATCACCATGTGCAGCAGGCCGGCAAAGTTGGCGAGCGGGCCACCCATGCCGAAAGCGAACACGATGATGCCCATGTGCTCGATGGAGGAATACGCGAACAGACGTTTGATGTCGCGGCGGCGGTAGAGCATGAAGGCCGCGAAAACAAGCGACGTCAGCCCCATCGTGATCATCAATGGCCCCGTCGCGATCGCTTCCGGGCTTGCCGCGAGCAACATCTTGAAACGCAACACGGCATAGAGCGCGACGTTCAACAGCAAGCCCGACAGCACCGCGGAAATCGGCGTCGGGCCTTCCGCGTGCGCGTCGGGCAGCCAGGCATGCAAGGGCGCAAGGCCAACCTTCGTACCGTAGCCAAGCAGCAGGAAGACGAAGGCGACATTCAGCAAAGCCGGGTCGAAATGTGCCGCGTGTGCGATGAGCACGGTCCAGACCATGGCATTCGTGCCCTCGCCAACAACTGGTTGCGCGGCCATGTAGACGAGGATGGTGCCGAACAGGGCCAGCGCGATGCCGACGCTGCCCAGGATGAAATATTTCCAGGCGGCTTCCAGCGCTGCATGCGTGCGATAGATGCCAACCATGAGCACGGTGGTCAGCGTGGCAAGCTCCACCGCCACCCACATCAAGCCGATGTTGTTCGACACGAACGCCAGGTTCATGCCGAACATCATGATCTGGTACATTGCATGGTAGAATCGCAGGTTCGACGCGGTCAGCCGTCTGGTATCCAGTTCGTGCGCAATGTAGGAGGCGCTGAAGACGCTGGTCGTGAAGCCGACAAATGCATTGAGCACGATGAAAACGATGTTGAGATCGTCGACGAGCAGGTATTGACCGGGCAGCGGCCGATCCGTGACGAAAAGCGACATTGCGGCGAGCAAGGTCAGCAAGCTGGCGGCGACATTGAGGCCAGCCGCCAGCCGGTAATTCGGCAGCGCCGCCAGAAGCGCGGCCGCGATGACTGGTATCAGCAAAATGGCGGCCACCGCATCGAGGGAAAACGCGGTCAACGGTGTTCTCCCCTGTAGTCGTCGAGCGCGCCGACATCCACTGAGTCGAACCTCTCGCGGATGCGGAACAAGAAGACTCCGATGACGATGAAGGCGATGAGGATCGAGAAGGCGACACTGATCTCGACGACCAGAGGCATGCCCTTGGCCCCTGTGGCGGCGAGGACCAGGCCGTTCTCGAGCGACATGAATCCGACAACCTGGCTGACGGCGTTTCGACGGGTGACCATCACCAGAAGTCCCAGCAATATGATGGACAGCGCGAAGGCAAGATCCTCGCGGGCGAGGGGGTCGGCGTCGGGAGTGACCCGCAGCATCAGGACCATGGAGAGGGTCACCAGACCTATTCCGGCAAGCATGGTCGGACCGATCCCGACGGCTGTCTCGATGTCGCGATGGATACCGAGCCGTTGAATGATGCGGTGAAGCCCGACTGGAATGACGATCGCCTTGAAGATGAGGGCGATCGCCGCCGTGACATAGAGATGATGGGCGTCCTGAATGTAGGCCTGCCAGGCCACTGACAGGGCGAGCACGATTGCATGAAGCGCGAAGACGTTGATCAGGGCAAAGAGGCGATCCTGATACAGCATCATGAAGCTGACCAGCACCAGGCCACCGGCGAGCAGATGAGCGATGTCGAAGGTGAGGCCGTTCATCAGAGGCTCCGTGACACGAACAGCAGGAGCGTGCCGAGCAGAGCCAGCATGAGCGCGGCTCCGAGGAAATCCGGGACGCGGAAGACACGCATCTTGGCGATGGCCGTCTCAAACAGGGCGAGGAGAACGCCACTTGCGGCAAGTTTGCAGATGTAGAAAATGACGCCCAGGACATAGGTCCAGGGTCCGGCCCCGGCGGTTGCGAGCCCCCATGGAACGAAGACACAAGAAATCAGCGAGACGTAGAGCAGAAGCTTCAGGAAGGCTGCGAAATCGATCATAGCCAGATGGCGACCGGAATACTCCAGGACCATCGCCTCGTGGATCATGGTCAGTTCCAGATGCGTCGCGGGGTTATCCACCGGCACGCGGGCATTTTCTGCGATCGCCACTATAACAAGAGCGATCAGTGACATTCCGAGCGATACCCGCAGGCCGACCTGTGGCGAGCCCATGAAGGCTGCGACCGTGGACAGTTGCGTCGCTCCGGCAACGAGTGCCAGGCTGAAAACGATCAGGAGCATGGCGGGTTCGGCCAGAGAAGCGATCATCACCTCGCGGCTTGCGCCGATGCCGCCAAAGCTCGTGCCGACGTCCATCGCCGCAAGCGCCAGGAAGAACCGTGCGCTTCCAAGCAGCGCGACGATCGCTATGAGGTCAGCGGTCCAACTGAATTTAAGGCCGGTAGCGAACGTCGGGATGAGCGCAGCGGCGACCCAGGTGGCGGCAAAGATCAGATAGGGTATGACGCGAAACAGCCAGGATGCATTGTCGGCCAGAACGACCTCCTTGCGCATGAGCCGCAAGAGATCGCGATAGGGCTGGACGAGAGGAGGACCCTGGCGGCGCAAGAGTCTTGCCTTCACCTTGCGGACGAAGCCAGTCAGGAGCGGCGCCAGCAAAAGCACCAGCATCATCTGCGTGCCTTGAACCGCCAACTCAAGGATCAGGGCCATAGTGCGAGCACCAGGAGCAAGACAATGAGAAAGAGAAAGACAAGGGTCAGGTAGCGCCTGATCGTCAGGAACTGCAGATGGTTCAGATGGTCGGTCGCAAAGTCGAGGGCCTTGCCGATAGGCAGATACAGCGTCTCCCAGATCACATCATGGATTTCCAGATTGAAACGAGCCGGACCGGTTTCGCCGGGTGCCGGCATTTCAACCCTTTCGGTCGCACGGAACACGAATGTGCCGAAGACCCGGCGGATAGGCTGTGCGAAGCTGACGCCCGTGTACTGCGAGCCTGGGACCGTGTCCGCGAAGCCGCAACCCCAGGCTGGACCTCGACGCAGTGCGTGCGACGCGAAGCGATGGATGACATAGGCCGCGGCGGATGCGGAAATGGCGATGAATACAAAAACCAGCAGGCCGTTGTAGGAACTGCGGCTCTCGGCAATCGGCACGATCGAAAGCCAAGGCTGCGCCATCTGCACCGGCATGCGGCTGCCGATGAGCGAAAGCGTCACGGGGGAAAGGCCATCTATGACAAAGCCCGGCAGAATGCCGGCAAGCAGACAGAGCGCGGCAAGGATGAGCATTGCCGCCAACGAGTAGCGGTCAGCTTCGTGCGCGTGTTCCACCGCCGAGGTCCGTGGTCGGCCCAGAAACGTAATTCCGAAAGCCTTTACGAAGCAGGCCGCGGCCAGCGCCGCCGACAGCGCCAGCAGGCCGCCGACGGCGGGCACCATCACCTTCAGGCCCCATTGCGGCAGATCCGGGCTCTGCAGGACAGCCTGGAAAGCAAGCCATTCGGAGACGAATCCGTTGAAGGGCGGAAGCGAGGAGATCGCCACGCAGCCAACGAGAAAGACGAAGCTGGTCAGCGGCATCCGATGGATAAGACCGCCCAGCTTCTCCATGTCCCGTTCGCCGGTTGCCGTGAGCACGGCGCCCGCGCCAAAAAAGAGCAGGCTTTTGAAGAATGAATGGTTGAGAACGTGGAACAGCGCGGCGGTAAGCGCCAGCGCTGCAGCCGACGGCATGGCATTCGCCTTGAAGGCGAGCGCGAGCCCAAGGCTTACGAAGATGACGCCGATGTTTTCAATGGTGCTGTAGGCAAGCAGTCGCTTGAGATCATTTTCCATCAACGCGTAAAGAATCCCCAAGACAGCGGTGAGACCTCCGAAGAAAAGGACGATGACGCTCGACCACCATGTCGGTTCACCGAGCAGGTCGAAGATAACGCGGATGAAGCCGTACACGGCGACCTTGGTCATGACGCCGCTCATCAGAGCCGAGACATGGCTTGGCGCGGCCGGGTGAGCGAGTGGAAGCCAAACGTGTAGCGGAACCAGACCAGCCTTGGAGCCAGCGCCCAGCAACATGAGAGCCAGGACGAAAGTGGCGACGAGCGGGGTAGGCCCCGCGGTACGCATCGCCTCGAACGTGTAGTTTCCGCCCGAGCCGGACAACAAGCCGAACGCAAGCAGCAGCGCGAGCGTGCCGAAGCTCGCCATCACGAGATAAATGTAACCCGCCCGTGCATTGTCCTTTTCGCGATGGTGGACGATGACCAATGCCCAGGAAGAGAGCGACATGAATTCCCAGGAAAGCAGGAAGGTGAAGGCGTCGTCCGCGAGCACGACCAGATTCATTCCGGCGAGGAAGGCAGGGAAGAACGGCAGCACCCGGTGCGGCGAGGGCTCGTGGCTGCCGTAGCCGAGACCGTAAAGGCTGGCCATGGCGCCGCCGAAATTGATGACGACGAGGAAGAAGGTCGAGAGCGCATCCAGGCGGAAATGAGCTCCAATCCAGGGCAGCCCGACCGGCAATACGGCAGTCGACGGGGTGATGGGGTCTTCGAGGATGCGGCTCACGAGAACCAAGAGCGCGGCGGCCGAAATACCGAGCGTCAAGCCGTAGACGAGGCGTGTTCCCGAGTCCGGTGTGCGGCTCAACGCAATCGCAAGCACCGCTGTCCCCAGGAGCGAAGCAACGCCCCATAGGAGGACCGCGGCGTCCAAAGTCACGCCACGCTCCTCGCAGCGAATTTGGTGCCCGCATCGACACCGCCCAGAATTTTGGCGGGGTCGAAATCCGCTTTAAGCCGCACGCCACGTCCACCGATCTGGCTGGAAGCGCCCTCGGCGATCAGCTCGACGCCGGAAAGGTCAAGGGCTCCAATCAACTTCATCAGGGAATCGACGTTGCCCCGGATAATCGATTCGCTGGCTTCCATGCGCTGAATTGTCGGCACCGAAAGGCCGGACAATTCGGCCAGCCTGCGCTGGTCAATGCCAAGGAGCGCCCTCGCGGCACGCAACTGTGGAGCAGTTATCACGGGTCGCATCCCTCATTGTTAACTTTGAGATATTGTCCCTGCCGGTTGCAGCATATATTAAAATGCGGTGCATTCAACAAATGATGCGTGACACATCTATCCATGTGCCATGGGAACCCGCGCGACATGAGCCGGAATTGGACGCTCCGCGGTGCTCGGCAAGTGCAAAGCGGGCCTGCAATGACGGCGGCAGCGAAACGCCCTGGCAAAAGGCCGCTCGAGAGACGAGTTGTGCGGCGGATTTAGGAATTTGACAGTGGTGACCAGGTCATGATCCGGGTTGCGAAATATCATACCGATTTCGGCAACATCGAGGTTCTGCGGACCAAGGATTCCGGTTCGTTCATCTATCGCCAAGGCGGTTGCTATCAAAGCGAGTGCGACCCCAATGGCATCAGCGTCGTGCCCTATATACACGCAATCTTTGGTCTTCTCGCGCAAGCGGAAGTGTCCGACGTCCTGATGATCGGTTGTGGCGGCGGCAGCCTGGGCACGATGCTGGACAGGGTTGGCGTGCATGTCACTATCGTCGACATCAACCCAAAGGCTTTCCAGATCGCACAGCAATATTTTGGGTTGCCTCGGGGCGTTCACTGCTGCACTTCCGACGGGCGGGATTTTTTGCGCGCCGACCGTCATCGCTACGACGCCATCGTTCTGGACGCATATTCCGGGCGGCGCATTCCGGATCACCTGTGCGCCGAGACATTCTTCGGTCTGGCGCAGACACGTCTCAAAAACTCATCCGGCATGCTGATCGGGAATGTCCATGCTCGCCACGACCTTGACACCATGCCGGATCGGGTTGCCGCGAAACTCAGCAATATCTGGGCGAATGTCAGACTGCTCGATACCCGCGGCGCCTCGGACCGCAACGCGCTCGTCATGGCAGGCAAGGTGCGTGATCTCGTCCAGCCGACGATGCTGGTACCGCCGTCGGTCGGCGCTGACGAGATCGCGCATGACCTGAGCCTCCTGGCGTTCAGACCCTGGCATGTGCCACGCCGAGCAGCGCAAAGCGTAGGGCGGGACGCCAGTTAGAGGCTGGTCCTCTCGTGTGCTTCAGGACCAGCCCAACGAATGGCACGCGGCGGAACTTCAATAGGGCGAATGACACTGCCGACGCGGGCCGTTGTAAGGCTGGAAGGTATTATCCGACGCGCGATACGACCTGTAGTGGTCGTAGCACCACTGCACATGGGCGTTGCCTCCGTAGACACGGTTGTTCTCGCTGTTGACGATTGCGCTGCCGATCAGTGCGCCGGCGGTAAAGGCAGCAAGCGGGAACCAAAGGTCGCCGTGCCGGCGATAGCCCCGATGGTACTCGCGGTAGCCGCGGTGGCCGTTCCAGTACATGCCGTCGTTGTGTATAACACGGCGATGCACTCGGTTGCCGTGGCGACGTATCCACCGCGGGTCGCCGTTGCGGGCTTCCACAGTATGAACGTCGCTTGAAGCTGACGGCGCCTGGGGTACGAACATCTCCACGGCATTGGCCGGCAAGGCGGCGGAAGCCGCGAACGAAGCCGACAATGCGCCGGCCAGTATGCCCGACATGATCTTGTTCATGATCTTCTCCTAGAGGGGATGGTTACCCCTTGTGTGTGTGAGCGATTAAGTGGGTATGCCTGTGCCTGTATTAAATTCGTTGAGAAGCGGGCGGAATTTTCGCCACGGACTCAAACTCGTCCCATGAGAACCAAGACGATGACGACGATCAGAATCACGCCAAGAATACCGATGCCGCCGTGGCCGAACCCGTAGCCGTATCCACCGAAGCGGCCACTAAATCCGCCGAGCAGGAAAATGATAAGCAAGATGATAAGTATGGCTCCAAGCGACACAGAATCTTCTCCTTTGATGCCTTTGGTCGGACCTTGCCGACGATCACCTTATTCCCACAAACTCGATTAACTGGCCTTTCAATGTTCGAATGGCCATGCGTGCACCAACTGGCTACTTGCCTTCTACGGAGGCACCGTCTTTACCGATACTCACAGTAATCCTGGTTTGCTGCTCTCTGTAGAGCTGATAACCTACTACAGTCACAGCGGCCGGGAGCGCGCCGATTACCAGATAGAGTATGTTACGGTTCATTAAGAGCGGCCTCTGTCGATTTGCGATCTAAAGAATTGCCAGAAATAGTGCTTATTTCTCCTTGATGACGTCTTTGATGCCGCCGACGGCATTCTGGACCTTGCCTTCGAATTTGTCGGCCTTGCCCTCGGACTCCAACTTGGCGTCACCGACCGCCTTGCCAACGGCCTCCTTTATCTTCCCTTTTACGACCTTCGCAGACCCGATTACCCTGTCTTTGTCCATCATCCATTCCTCCAACTTTCTCTTCTGCTTGATAAAGTTATGAGCAATGCGCCAGTTGTCTTTGATTTCGATCAAGCGAACTGCAGACGCAGCGCGCCTATGCCAGGGCACGGGATTGCGGAGCAAGCAGGGCGTCGGCAGCCGACACGGTCAATGCCTGTGCGTCTCACACAAGCTACATACCAATCCGGCATCCGCGACTTAGGCACTTGGGGCCGCCTCAAGCTGGCGATCCCCTCGAAAAAACCGCAACCTGCCCAAAGCTTCCGCTTGGTGGATCGAGAATTGTCTCTGAGCTTCTGCACGAACACCATAGTCGAAGCCAGCGATATGTCTTCAAACGTCAGCGGTGCCATTCACGCGTCAGTTACGCGCTGCACTGGTGGTTTTTCGGAATGTGAGTTATTTTGGTGCCGAAAGCAGACCAGTAAGCAGCTCTTCCAGCGCGACATAGGCAATGGGCTTCACAAGCAATGGTCGCTCCCGGTCGCCCTCCCTGAGACCGCCGACACCGTAGCCCGTCGCGAACGCAAACGGCACGCCGCGCTCGGCTAGGACGTCCGCCACAGGGTAGCTTCTGACGCCATTCAGGTTCAGGTCGAGCAGCGCGGCATCAAAGTGCTGGGCCTCGATGAGGGCAATGGCTTGCTCATTTGTTGCGGCCGCGATGACGACGTCGCAACCGAGATCGGCAAGCATGTCCTCTATTCCCATAAGGACGAGCATTTCATCCTCGACGACCAAAATCCGCTGACCGGTGAGGATCTTACTCACCACGATCATCGCGGGGTGCTGCCATGTCGATTGTGCAGATCACGCCGTCCTTGGGGTAGTGCAGGTGCACCGTGGCTTCCAGTTCATGGGTAAGGCCGTCTTCGACCACCCGGGAGCCGAAGCCCTTTTTCGAGGCCGGCGTCACCGATGGTCCGTCCTTCTCACGCCAAACCAGAATCAACCGATCGCCAGATGGTTTCGGCTCTTTTGTCCACGACACCATGATCGATCCGCTATCGTTGGAGAGCGCACCATGGGTCACCGCGTTTAGCACGAGCTCGTGAAGTGCGATGCCCAGGGCCAATGCGCGCCTGGGGGGAAGGCGGATATCATCACCAGTGACCTCATATCGCCTTGATCGGTCGCCGCCGACATTGAACGGCTGCAATGCATTGTCAACAATGTCGCGCAGCCCGGCCCTCCCCCAATTCCCATGGGCCAAAAGGTCATGTGACCGAGACAGCGCGGCAATGCGTAACGCGATGAATTCGCGGGTGGCCATTGGATCGACGTTTTTTCGGAAGGCTTGAGAGACGATCGATTGCACCGCCGCGAGCATGTTCCTGACTCGGTCGTTCAACTCATCAATCAGAGTCTCCGACCTCGCCTGCTCTTCCTTATGTCGTGTGAGATCCACAAACGAGGCGAAATGCTGGACGGTGTCGCCGCTCTCGTCCTGCACCGGACTGATGAAGACGTCGGCCCAGAACGTACTGCCATCCTTTCGGCGGCAACAAATCTCCGCTCCCCTGCACGAACCTTCCTCAAACTCGGCCTTTATCGTCGCCAGCGGTGCAGTGTCGGTCGCGCTTGCCAGAACGAAGTTGAAGTCTTGCCCTAAGATCTCGTCGCGCTGGTATCCGATGAGGGAAATGAAGCTGTCGTTGGCAAAGATGATTGCATTGTTGGCCTGCTTGGCATCAGTGAAAACCATCGGCATTCTGGTGGTTTCGGCAGCGACGACGAAAGGCCCAAGGTCTTCCTTGAAGCCTTCAACGTCGGCTTCGGCGTCGTCCTGTTGCTCAGAAGGTGAAGGTGTTTCCGACATTCTTGGTTGGCTCCGGGCAAGGCCGCTACGAAAGTCGGGTGGGTAGAAACCCCAGCGTCCTCGCTGTTAATTGACGGTGCGGCGAGCACTGCAAGACTGTAACCGCCTGCTCCCCCGGTTTGTTCCCTTTCTGAAGCCGTTGATCCAATGGCGCTGGCCACGGCAAGTTCGAGCGCCGCTGCATTGGGATATGAACTTCGCCGCTATTGTCTCAGCTGGCGCGAAACGTTCGTAAAAGGGCCAGAGGAATCTCGAGTCGGTAAACGACGCCCCCCGGCTCGTATCGCACCCGGACATCGCCGTGAAGCTGAGTGGCAAGAGCGCCGAGCAGACGCGTTCCAAAACTGCGCCGGGTCGGCTCCTGGACCGTTGGGCCACCCGATTCCGTCCAGGTCAGCGTGAATAGCTGGGTCTCTTCATTGACCGTCGAGGCGATGTTGACGCGTCCGGTCTCGCTGGACAGTGCGCCATATTTGACCGCGTTGGTGCACAACTCGTTGAGGGACATGGTGAGGGGCAGAATCGCCCCCGGACCGATCTCGATCGGCGTATTCTGAACAACAAACCGTTGAATCTCGTGGCGATCGAAAGGCTCGATGGCAGCGCTGACAACATCAGCCAGTTCCGCGCCGGTCTCACTGGCTTGGAGCAAAATGTCTTGCGCTCTGCCCATGGCGACCAAACGGCTCGAAATAGCTTGTCGCCCTTCTTCCAGGGTCTCGGCTGTGCGCAAGGTCTGCGACGCAATTCCGACGACCATCGCGAGCATGTTCTTCATGCGATGATGCAACTCAT
This sequence comes from Mesorhizobium sp. Root102, assembly GCF_001425625.1. Taxonomy (GTDB): domain Bacteria; phylum Pseudomonadota; class Alphaproteobacteria; order Rhizobiales; family Rhizobiaceae; genus Mesorhizobium. The sequence goes on from NZ_LMCP01000044.1 coordinate 296,166, forward strand.
CCAGCAGAAGACGTTGCAATCGCTGGGCGGCCTCGTGCTCGGCGGCTTCGATCCCAGCCTGCGCCATCAGGCGAGCGGAATCGAGCCGGGCTTGTCCCAGCATATCCCGCAGAGCGGCGTTTTCAGATTCGACAATGCTCTTGCCGGGATGCAAAGCCTCGCGATCCCGCAAGGCCGCGATCACGAACAAGCCGTCTGGGGCCTGATATGGGCTAAGGCTTATCTCGCTCTTGAACTCGCTACCGTCCTTACGACGTGCGAAAAGCTCAAGTCCCCCGCCCATCATGCGCGGTGTGGGTTCGAGCATAAACCGGTGCACATGAGCCGCATGACTGTCGCGGTACCGCGCTGGCATAAGCACACTATGGGGCTTTCCGATGAGTTCCGGCGGGCTGTATCCCAGCAGGGCCTCAACCCGGCTATTGGCAAAGAGAATGTGTCCGGTCCGGTCAATGACGACTACGGCGTCTGGACTTGCCTCGTAGAACTCTCCGAACGGGACCTTATCCACCAGCTGAGCCATAAAAATTAGGTCGGGAGACAGTAGATCCACAAGTTAGCTGGACTTGGACGGCTGCGGCTTCGCGCATCAATTCTGAAATCAGAGATTTCCACTGCATCCGGTGCTATCCTGACGTCGCTTGTCACCCCCGTTTGGCCACAAGACTGGCGCAAAGGGCTTCGCCGACAGGATAAGCGGGTTCAGCGCGGTGCGTCAACTTGGCCTGCTGCCAAGCACCGGGGGGGGAACCTGGGGCGTTTGGCACCGCATAACCAAGAACGCGGCACGGTTAGGAGGAGCAGATCTCCTTAACTGCACATGCCAGCGAACCGAGGTCGATGTAAGTCCTCACCAGGAATTACCCGAGGTGGATTGGATACGCTGGCTCCTTGCACGCCCAGAAGCCCCCTCTGGCGCCGATTGGGTGCGCTTTCTCGAGACACTACGGTCCACCGGCGCCAAACCCGACACGCCGCGCGAGCGCCTTCGAGTTACATGTTGCTGGCCGGCCGAACCGGAGGCGATGCGCGATGCGCTGGCCTCTGGTGCAGCTTGAGTGGAATGTCGGCCAAAGATGCTCGGATCGGTCTGACGGGGCACCGATAAGCCACCGAAAAGCCAATGGCACGGCTCTTCAGCAGCGTCGCCGCCATCTTGGCAACGAGGTCTCTTCCATGGGCGCCCCCCCCGCCGTCCTTGTATTAGCACACGGCCAAACCTCGCACTAAACCTCGATATATGAGCCCGCGCCGCCATACGTCTCAGTTTCCCGCCAATGACGTCCCGCCCCGGGTCGAGATGAACGTTGGCGCCGCGCGCTGCAGGGGGACCTTGAGTCGGGGCAGGACATTGGGATGGAAACGCACAAGACCCGCGACCAGTTCTTTCGGGTCGAGAAGGGCAAGGGCGAGATTGTCATCGACGGGATCACGCACAAGTTAAAGAGCGGCGACGCAATCCTTGTGCCCGCAGGCGCTTCTCACAATCTGATCAATGTGGGTGCGAAGAGTCTGAAAGTCTATACCATCTACGGTCCACCAAATCATCGCGACCAGCTGGTCCAAAGCAAGAAGTCGGTCGCCGAGTTGTCGTCGGAGCATTTCGACGGCAAGACTACCGAGTAGCGCGCAACGGTATGGACGCCGTGGTAACGGCCCTTGCGCTGTCCACCTGCTCGTCATTGCAGTGGATGCCTCGCGAAAACGGCGCGCAGCGTACCCGATAAAGTAGAGCTATCCTTGTCCGCTGGGCCGCGGCCGCACATCTTCGCGCTCTTTTGCCTTGGGAACTGGCATCACCCGCGCCGGACCCACGGGACCGCCTTTCGTATCAGCGAGCGGCTCCTTTCTGGTGGTGCCGTTTGCGATGGTGACCACGCTGTCGTAGAAGCCCTTGCCGGTGACGGATATCGGAGGAGTGGCATCATGCATGATGCTGATCACCGTCGCGCTCGGACAAGCATCCTTGATCGCCTGGTGGAAGGCAACCGTGGCGTCGGGGTCGAGGGCGCTCGTCGACTCATCCAGAAACAGCAGACCCGGCTGGAGCAGGAGTATCCGCGCGAGTATGATCTTCTGCTTCTGACCGCCGGAAAGAAGCTGGTCCCAGCTATGCCCGTTGCGCCCCTCCTGCGCGAGGTCGCCGGCGAATTCGGCAAGGCCTGCCTTGGTCAGCGCGACGGCGACGTCGACATCCGAATGGGCCTCAACTAGATCAGGCATGCAAATCAGTTCTTTGAGGGAAATGGGGGGTAGGTTCACATCCTGAGCTGCATAAAGACTTCGCACGCTCTCGGGCAGAATTGTCGTACCGCGACCATGCGGCCAGAGGCGGTTGATGGCCTTGAACAGAGACGACTTGCCGCTGCCCGACTCTCCGACGAGCAAGGTCCATTCTCCTGGCTTGAAGTGGTGCTCGCCGGTCCTGATAAAGGGCGCATCATCGCCCTCATGCATCAGTTCCAGATCGTCGAGGGTCAGGCCAAGTTTGGGATCCTGCGTGCTGTAGCGCAGTTCGGAAAGGCCGGTGCGCGCGTAGAACTCGCGCGGCCGTTGCACATCCTGGATCGCCCTTGCAAGTTCGGTCAGGCGACCTGAATTCGCCTTGAGCGTCGATATGTCCGGCATAACGTGGATGAACCAGGAACAATCAATTATCAGGGCGTTCGCCAGTTCCGCCCCCGTGATGTAGACTTGCAGGCTGATCTCGTTGTCGACATAGGGCAACAGGCCCGGCGCGTATGCAACAATCCGAGAACCCAGGAAATTATAGAAGAGCTCAAAAGCCATGTACCCGGAGACCAGCTTGTTGAGCCTCGCCCAGGTGCGATCAATGTCGAGATAGCGGCGTTTGTGGATGCCCTTCTGCGCAATCTCGCCCGAGGCGGCGGCAGTGTAAAAGCTGTTGTGGAGAAGCGTGTTCAGCGCGCCGCGGTAACTGCCCTCGGCCCTCTGCATTGTGTTGTCCAGCACCTGCAACACACCTCCCAGCTTCGTCGCGACGAAGGTTGCAATCGGGACGTAGGCAACGACGGCAACAAGCGTCAGGAAGGCGCTGCCATAGCCGCCGAAGAAGGGCAGCCCATCAACCGGAGCGGACGTTTCGACGATCTTGCGGCCAACAAAGACAAGTGACAGCAGCACCCCCGCGATACCCATGGCGACGCCAATGGCACCGCCGGCCATTCCCTTGATCGATTCCTGGACACGCTGATCAATATTGTCGGGAACCGGGATATTGGGCGGTATGGCATGGGTGGCGCCATGTTGGAGGTGATAGTGCGTATGGTTGCTGTCGAGCAGGGCATCGTTTAACCGCTGATCAAGCCACGCACGCCACCTTCGGTGCAGCGTCGTCGAGAAATAGTGGCGGACGGCGATGAAGCCTACATCCTTGAGCACCACAATCGCGGCAAGTGTCGCGGCGCTTTCCAGGATAGTCCTCAGCGTCGCGGGATTTTCAGGACGGTGAAGAAGAGCGATCGCGCTGACGAGCTGGCCCGACACCTCTGCAAACCAGACACTGGCCAAGGCCGACAAGGCTGTAAGTATGATGATGACCGACGTCAGCCCCCATGCCTCCGGCCATTTCTTCGATCGCCAGTAAGCGGCCATCAGGCCGGAGAAGCTGCGCATCGAGGAAACCGGAGTTGCCGGCTTCTGCTCCACCGAGCGACGGCTCAACCAGCGCAACGCGACCTCCCGCCGTTGATGAGCGGGTGTCCACGCACGCAACGCTCTTCGCATATGAAACAGGCTCTTCCCCCCGACAGGATGAGGGGCACAAAGAGGGAGAATCTGTACAAGGCATGTCGGGTGACGCCAAGAGACAATTTGCTGTCGCCGATATGGTGCCGGATTGCCGACGGCCAAATCCGGCACGTGGCAAAGCTCCATGGGGCTACTGCCAGAGCCGCCTCATGCGAACGGAGACATCCTCCAGGACTGGCATGGACGCCAGCACGAGGAGAATGGCAGCGAGAAACAACGTCACCGCAAAGCCGACGTGTTTGAAACCCACGGCGCCCATGACGCCGCCGATAAAGAACAATGCGACAAGCGACGCAAGCAGCCTCAGCTTCCTTCGATCCGCTTTCACGAACAGTTCGTCCGAGTCATTCCCCGAGATGTTCCAATAAAGCAGCTTGCCGAGTTCGATGCCCGTGTCGGTCACCAGGCCAGTGACATGCGTTGTCCGGATTCTGGCTTCCGACAGCTTGGTGATAATGGCGTTCTGCAACCCCATGATGAAGCAAAGCAGCATCACCGTCATCGGCACGAACAGCGCTTCGTGACGTGCGAGATGGCTGCCGAGCAGACCGAAACAGATCAGCAGGATCGCTTCCAGGACAAGCGGGAACGCGTATTCGCTCTGCAGGCCCTGCCGCCTTCCCCAGTTGACCAGGACCGCCGAACAGGCCGCGCCGGCGACAAATGACAACAAGGCCCCCAATCCGGAAAGCACCAGCCCGACATTGCCGAGTGCCACGTGGTCCGCCATCGACGAAACGATACCGGACATGTGCGATGTGTACTGCTGAACCGCCAGAAAGCCGCCAGCATTGGCGGCTCCTGCGATGAACGTCAGAAAACGAGCGAGATGCCGATCAGTTCGTTCGCTTCGTTCCTTTCCGGTCAACCGGCGCAAATACAGAATCATGAACGAACCTTGCCTTTCCGTGCGGAAAAGCGGGACCGCATGCTGCCGTGCCGGGAGAGGCTCATTGGGTGTTTCTGGAAGAAAGGGAAGTTGAGGGACGGTGAATGTGTGGCGCAGAAGGTGTACTCAGTATGGTCTAGTTCGGCTTGCCCAACGGCGCATCGGGATGCCGGAACCTGACGCCGCGGCCGCCGTCGTCGCTGCGCACATGTTCGCTGAGTAGTTCGACGCCGGCGCGGTTCAGCGCGTTGATCACTTTCATCAAACTATCGACAACGCCTCGCACGTTGCCTTGGCTGGCTTCCATGCGTTGGATCGTTGGAACGGAGACACCAGCCATTTCCGCCAGGGTCTTCTGGTCGATGTCGAGAAGGGCGCGGGCGGCACGAAGCTGGAAGGCTGTGATCATCGAGGTATCAGTGTCTGGGTATGAGAAATGATAATCTCGATGGTATCATTGATGCATGAAACATCAATACAAAACGAAAAAGAATGATCTGCCCTTGGCATGGCGAGCCTCGGCGATTATCGTGTCTGTATGACTCAACGCTACAAATCCTGTCAGGAGCCGGCTGGCACCTGGATCGTCAATGATGCTCTTACCGGCCGGCCAGCCGAGATGGGCAGCAGAACCATCGTTGGAATGAACCGGCAGGATGCCGAGGAAATCGCCGATCTTCTTAGCAAGCTCGATGCACAAAGACGGGAAACAAGATCATGAGGGTCAAAGACAGCAATGGCACCCCACTGAGCGAGGGGGATTCCGTCACGGTCATCAAGGATCTCAAAGTCAAGGGCACCTCCGTGACCCTGAAACGTGGAACGCTGATCAAGAACATCCATCTTACGGGTAACGAGGATGAGGTCGAATGTCGGGCTGAAAAGGTCAAAGATCTGGTTCTCAGGACGGAATTCCTGAAGAAAGCTTAGAGGGCCAGCCCTTCTATGGGCGATATTGTCTGAACCTTGCCCGAGCGTGCGGTTTAAACGCAGCAAGGGCGCGGATCCCGACAGTTTGGCGGACCGTATTGAAGAAGCACTCGCACGTTGCGGCATCGCCGATGCAGGATTGGAGTGAGGAAGGCCCCATCCTCAAGGTTCCGGAGTTGCGGCAAGTCAGGCCGAGAAACGCGGCACATGGGCGACGCCCCGCACAGCCACGCCCGGACGCCGAGTTCGCGTGCGGTCACCTGCCGGGTCCAGCCGCCGCCAGACAGTCCGATATGGGCATCGTCGAACGAGAAGCGCAGATTCGGCAGTTCACCCGAATCCGTGCTCGGTGGGACCGTACCTATCCCTGAAAACGCAACCCAATCCCAAGCCAGATGGCGCCTGGGCTGGAGGCCCACCCAGAACCGCAGAATGCCTGCCGCAACTGATGTAATGTGATTGCCAGAACAGGCGTGAAAGTCGAGGCAAGCTGTGGATTGTGAAACGCGGCAACCCCGGCGATTGTGTAAGCGAATCTGCTCCACCGGTTGCGCCACGAAACAAAGGAAAATGTGCTACGCATTGGCTGAGCTTTGACTCTACGCGCACGGCACCTCTGCCGCGATAAATCGCGTCCGCCTCGCTATGGGTCAACTTTGCATCTGCATGATCTGATCGATGGGCATCATATTGTGGTTCATATGTGCCATGATCCAGAGCGATCCGACGATGACTAGGAGAACGATCAACACACCAAAGGCAAGCGCCAAGACGTTGTTGACGTTGTCGGGGCCGGTGGTGATGTGGAGGAAAAAGACGAGGTGGACGCCCATCTGCGCGATCGCGAGGACGGCCAGCGCGACAGGAATGCTTGGTTCCCAAACCAGCGCGGTGCGATTGATAAAGAAAGACACCAGGGTAAGCAGCGTTGCGAGCCCTAGCCCGACCAGGTAAGTCCTGATTTCTTCGGCAGCCTCGTATCCGTCGAGGCTCTCGTCACCCGGCGCGGTGTCGACGTAGTGCGAGTCTTCGTCCTGCTCGGCGTGGCTCATTGCGTGACTCCCATCAGATACACCATTGTGAACAATCCGACCCATATGATATCAAGGGCATGCCAGAACAGGCTGAAGCAAAGCAGGCGCCGCAGAATGTCGGCCCGGTAGCCCTTTGCGAACACCTGCGCCATCATCGTAAGCAGCCATAACAAGCCGATGGCCACATGCAGGCCATGGCAGCCAACCAGCGTAAAGAAGGCCGACAGGAACGCGCTCCGCGTTGGGCCTGCCCCGAGCGCAATCATGCCCATGAACTCGCGGATCTCGATGCTAAGGAATGCAGCTCCCAGCATGAAGGTTGCGGCCATCGCGCCATAGAACCAGAATCCGTTGCGCGTCCGGGCGCCGATGCCTGCGAGGCCGCAAGTGAAGCTCGACAGGAGAAGGCAGGCCGTCTCGATGCCGACATTGCCGAGGTCGAACAGCCCCTGCCCACTCGGTCCGCCGGCCGTCGCGTCAACCAGCACCGCGTAGGTCGCGAAGAAGGCGGAGAACATGACGATGTCGCTCAGCAGGAAAATCCAGAAGCCGTAGCCTGCGATGATACGCTTCGACGCCAGCGCATAGGCCGCATGCTTCGCGCTGTGTTGGATATCCGGCGAGCCCTGGGCACGCTCGACGTGGTTCGGGCCGTCCCGGCCGACGGCCGCGTCGAACGCGCTCATGACGGCGTCCCCGACAGGGCGAGTGTCTCGCCGCGCGCGGTTCGGTTGGCCCGGTCGATGCGTGCGACCACGTCAGCCGGAATTACATATTCGACTTCATCCCGCCAGGCGAAGACGACAAAGGTTGCGAACGCGCACACCGCAGCCAGGACTACGATCCACCAGATATGCCAGATCAGTGCGAATCCCATGAAGGTGGCGAAGAAGGCGCAGATGAAGCCCGTGGGACTGTTCCTCGGCATCTCGATGTCCGCATAGGGAGGTTCCTCGCCCAGCATGGCCTGCTGGCGCGCGCGTTGCTTCATGTCCCAGTAAGCCTCGTCGCCCTCGACGCTCGGGAGCACCGCGAAATTGAAGGCTGGTGGCGGAGAGGGTGTCGCCCACTCGAGCGAGCGTCCATTCCAGGGGTCGCCGGTCTCGTCACGAAGTTCTTTACGCCAGCGAATGCTGATGGCAAGTTGCGCGATCTGCAGGATTATTCCGGCCAGGATGATGGCCGTGCCGCCGGCCGCGATCAGCAGCCAGGGACGCCAATCGGGGACATCGTAGTGCTGCATGCGACGCGTCATACCCTTTAGGCCTACGATATAAAGCGGCATGAAGGCCACATAGAAGCCCACGAGCCAGCACCAGAACGATGCTTTGCCAAGCCCTTCGTGCAACCGGAAACCGAAGGCTTTCGGAAACCAGTAGGTGTAGCCGGCGAAGGCACCGAAGAGCACGCCTCCGATGATGACGTTGTGGAAATGGGCCACAAGGAAAAGGCTGTTGTGCAGGACGAAGTCCACCGGGGGCACCGCCAGCAGGACGCCAGTCATCCCGCCGATGACGAATGTGATCATGAAGGCGATCGACCACAATATCGATTGGGAATAGACGACCCGGCCACCGTACATCGTGAAGAGCCAGTTGAAGACCTTTACGCCCGTGGGCACCGCGATAATCATCGAAGCGATACCGAAAATCGCGTTGACGTCGGCGCCGGCCCCCATAGTGAAGAAGTGGTGCAACCACACAGTGAAGGAAAGTGCGCAAATGGCCATCGTCGCCATGACCATCGACCGATAGCCAAACAACGGCTTGCGGGAAAAGGTCGAGATCACTTCCGAAAATATGCCGAAGGCCGGCAGGATTAGGATGTAGACTTCAGGATGTCCCCACGCCCAGATCAGGTTCATGAACATCATCACGTTGCCGCCGGCTTCATTGGTGAAGAAGTGAAAACCGAGGTAGCGATCCAGCAGCAGCATCGCCAAAGTCGCCGTTAGGATGGGAAATGCCGCGACGATCAGCAGGTTGGAGGCGAGCGTCGTCCAGCAGAACATCGGCATCCGCATCAAGTTCATGCCGGGTGCACGGATCTTCAGGACCGTCGTGACGAAGTTGACGCCTGTGAGCAAGGTCCCCACACCGGATATCTGGAGCGACCAAAGATAATAGTCGACGCCGACCCCGGGCGAGTAGGCTATCTCCGACAGGGGAGGATACGGCAGCCACCCGGTGCGCGCGAACTCGCCCACGACCAGCGAAATATTGACGAGCAACGCGCCGGTAGCGGTGAGCCAAAAGCTGACCGAGTTGAGGGTCGGAAACGCCACGTCGCGGATCCCAAGCTGCAGCGGCATGACGAAGTTCATCAGCCCGATCACGAAGGGCATAGCGACAAAGAAGATCATCAGCGTGCCGTGGGCGGAGAAAATCTGGTCGTAGTGCTCGGGTGGCAAGTAGCCTTCGGAGCGGAACGCCAGCGCCTGTTGCGACCGCATCATGATCGCGTCGGCGAAGCCGCGCAGCAGCATCACCATCGCGAGCAGGATGTACATGATCCCGATCCGCTTGTGGTCCACGCTGGTGATCCACTCGCGCCAAAGGTACGGAAGCCAGCCCTTCAGCGTGACCCATGCGAGGACGCCGACAATCACCACACCCACCAGGGCGGCCGTGAACAGTGGGATCGGCTGGTCGAGGGGAATAGCTGCCCAGCTGAGTTTGCCCAACATGCTAGTCCTCCGTCTGTGGGGATACGCTCGGATTGGGCCGGCCGGTTTGCGGGCCAGGCCCAGGCGGCAGTTGCTGTGTGACGATCTGCTGGAAGAGGTCAGGATCGGCCGCACGGAAGGTGAAAGGAGTGGTGTTCACGCTTTGCCTTGCCAAGGCAGCGTAGCTCTTGGCATCGAGGCTTGGCCCCACGTCGCGCGTGGCATCAATCCAGGCAGCGAACCGCTGCGCAGACACGGCCTGCACCTCGAAATGCATGTCCGAGAAACCATCGCCGCTATAGTGGCTCGAAAGGCCGTGGAAAGTGCCCGGAGCGTCCGCGCGCAGGTTCAACTGGGTTGTCATGCCGTTCATCGTGTAGATCATGCTACCGAGCCGCGGTACGAAGAACGCATTCATCACGCTCGCGGACGTCAGCGAGAAATGAATGGGAGTGCCGGCCGGAACGACAAGATGGTTCACGCTCGCTATACGCTGGCCTGGGTAGATAAAGAGCCACTTCCAATCCAATGCGACCACCTGGACCTCCAGCGGTGGCGTGTTTGATGTCAACGGTTTCGCGGGATCGAGTTCATGGGATCCGATCCAGGCCACTCCGCCTAGGAGCATGATCACAAGGAGGGGAATGGACCAGACGATGAGCTCGATACGGCCCGAATACTCCCAATTCGGCAGGTAGGTCGCTCTTGTGTTGGAGGCTCGAAACCACCAGGCGAAGATAAAGGTGGTGACGATCGTCGGCACCACGATGGCAAGCATGATGGCGAGCGAATCTATCAGGATCGTTTTCTCTGCAATCCCGACCGTCCCTTGTGGATCGAGAACCGCTGGCTGGCATGCAGTCAAAACGATCGGCGCCAGGAGGACGGCGCATCGCGCCACCCTGGCGCTCGGCGATCGACGACCCGGGAAAAGCCGTTCGCGGGCTGGCAGTCCATCCGACCTGGCGGGCATCACTGAGCTCCCTCACGCCGTCGTGAGCATCCTGGACGATGCTTCGCGTCCGAGCAGCGGGTCCGGAACGACAACAAGAACTGCAAGAGAAGCGAGGGCAGCGTCACCGGCTCGCGCACCCGGCTGCGCGATGTTAAGCCGGCACGACGGGCGACTTCTCCTTGCGCAAGGCGTGCAGAAACTGCGAGTCGACACGCAAACTGGCGCGAACCAGCTCCGGCGGTGTGAGGGCAAGCCACTGGTTCAGTGACACATCGGCGAATTGGTCGCTCTTGAATACCTCCAGATATCGCAGTGTCGTGTTGCCTGTGTTCTCGATGTAGTGGCCCATGGCAAAGGGTACGTAGCCGACGTCGTTGGCCTGGAAGTCGAATGTGCGGGCGGCGCCCGACGCCGCGAACACTCCCATGCGGGCCTGACCCTGAATGTAGTACTGCCATTCATTCGTATTCGGATGCCAATGCAACTCGCGCATCGCTCCCGGCTCGACCTCGACCAGGGCCGCCGCGATTGTTCTGGAAGCTGGGAACACGTTGCTGTCGGTAATCCGCGCAGTGCCATGTTTCATCTTGATCGGAGCCTGTGCCATCATGCGGTGGCTGAAGCTGTGCGGGACCTCAGCCGCGCCCGCGATCTTGTCTGCGCTGAGGGGCCCCGGAACCGGCGCGGGAAACATGTAAAGCTCGCTAGGATCGGGGACGTTCGCAAGGCTCGATGCCGGAACGCCGAAATTCTTGGCGAGCACCTCGGGAGGCGTGTGTTTCAGAAAGTCGCTTAAGAGGAAGGTGTTGTCCTCGTCGAAGTCGCCGTCATCGAACACCAACAAGAATTCAGTCCCGTCTGGATCGAGGCCCTGGATCGAGTGCGGAATGCCCGGCGGGAAATACCACAGGTCGCCCGCGCCGACGTCGTCGACGAAATTGTGGCCATTGGCATCGACCGCCGTGATGCGTGCTCTTCCGTACAGAACATAGGCCCACTCGGCGGCCTTGTGCCAATGCAACTCACGCACGCCGCCGGCATTCAGTCGCATGATCACGCCGGCAATGTCCTTGGAGACGCTGAGTTCGCGTGCGGTCACCTGCCGGGTCCAGCCGCCGCCAGACAGTCGGATATGGGCATCGTCGAACGAGAAGCGCAGATTCGGCAGTTCACCCGAATCCGTGCTCGGTGGGACCATTAGATCCGGATTCTGGGCTATTCGGGAAGGATTCATCGGACCAGGGTTGGTGCCGCCGCGACCGTTGGCTATCGGGTCGCCTTTCTGCGCCTGGGCCAGTGTCGCCGTCGTGAACAAGCCGCCAGCCGCAGTCGCAGCCAGCAAGGTTCGACGGGATATCTTATCGGCGGCTATGCTCATTTTGTTTCATTCCTTGCTACGGGGGCTTTGCGACGGCGCCAATTGGTTGGGACACGGACCGCATGAGTGTCCGCCTGGCGCGTAAGACACACGGTATCGATCGGGCGCTGACGAGGTCTTTCTTGTTGACACACGCAATAGCTGAATCGCACGCTGATCGTGGCGGTCAGAGGTGGAGCGGTGCGGAGCACGCTGCTCGCGATCGTGTCAGGTGGCTTTCGGCAAATGGAACCGCTCAAACTATCACGCTTGCCAGCTTCTATTTTTTACATCCACGAAAGCGCGCTGCTCTTCAGTCCAAAACCGAATGCCAAGAGCGTCGCGCCTTGCATGGTCAGGTCGATTGCCAGAATCGCGCCTGGCGTCGCCAGAGTATTGAGTGGCCGCCCGAAGAGGATGACAAGGCCCGCAAGAAGCGTGACTACCCCTGAAAACGCAACCCAGCCCCAGGCCAGATGGCGCCTGGACTGGAGGCCTACCCAGAACCGCAGAATGCCTGCTGCAATGAGTGTGATTGCCAGCACGAGCGTGTAGGCCGAGGCTGCAAGCAGTGGGTTGTGGAATGCGGCGATGCCGGCGATTGCATAGGCGAAGCCGCTCAGTAGCCAGAATGCAAACGATCTCCATCCCTGAATATTGAAAGCGTGCACGACCTGCGCGATGCCGGCGACCGACATCAACACGCCAATATAGAAGACGGATAGCACCGTCGCGGCGAACAAGTTCGCGAATCCCAGAAAGCCCAGGCTCAACAGCGCGATGCCAAGCATTATAAAAAGCCAGCATTTTGCACGCAACTCCGGCAAGGTTGAGCCGAGACTGCGGGACCGTTCGATCGCATGTACCATGAGTTCCTCTTTCAGTTCAGTCGAGAAACGCCGCCGGATGTAGATACAAGAAGGCGAGCGGTGGGTTCCGCCCAGGGCGTTGAACATAATCCTGTTTCGTGATACCGCTCTCGTCGCTGCCAGGACTTGCTCGTTGTTGCCTTGGCCGGCTCTGATTTGCGTGTTTTCAGCCAGATCTTGGGCTCGCTCCCAAGCCTGTGTCGTTGATGGGTCGCTCGGTCTCTAGGGGATTCGCTGCGAGGTGTTGCGGTGACAAAGGTGCAATCAGGCACCTACGACCGCAATTTCCAACAAGCAGAAAGGATCTAGTTGCCTAGGTTGGACGGCGCGCCACGGAGAGTCGATTAGCAGCGCAAGCGTCGACCAGGAACCGAGCAGAGACCTTATGCGGCACAGACTATCTCCGCCAGCATCCGGCAATTCGCGGCTAGTGGCCCCTCTGGCCATCCTTCTGGCGGCCGGGATATTCGTTGTCGATACGATTGATCCATTTTCTGGGGCGGTAGCGGTCCTCTATGTGGTCGTTATTCTGCTCGCAGGTACCGCCTTCCGTAGGCGTGGCATTGTCTTGTGTTCGGTCGGCTGTGCAGCGCTCACTTTGTTGAGCTTCTGGATTGTTCACGGAGACGAAGCCAGTGGAGGCGCGCTCAGCCGCTGCCTCATGAGCATCTCGGCCATCGCCATTACCAGCCTTCTTGTCCTTAAAAACCAGTCGACCTCGACCGACCTTTCTGAAAAAGCCCAACTGCTCGATTTGACGCATGATGCGATTTTCGTACGCAGCATGGGTGATATGATCACTTATTGGAATCGTGGTGCCGAAGCCATTTACGGCTGGTCCGCCGAACACGCGGCGGGAAAGTCCAGCCATCAGTTCCTGCAGACCGTCTTTCCAGCCGAACTGAACGAGATCAATCGGGAACTGCTCAGCTCCGACCGCTGGGAAGGTGAGCTCATGCACACGAAGCGGGACGGATCCGTCGTTGTCGTTTCCAGCCGCTGGTCGCTGAAGAAGGATGCCGATGGCAAACCGTTGGCGGTTCTCGAAACGAATACGGACATATCACAGCGCAGGCGAGCCGAAACCGAGGTGCTGAAGGCCCAGGCTGAACTCGCCCATGTGACACGCCTCACCACCTTGGGTGAATTGACGGCCTCGATCGCGCACGAGGTAAATCAGCCGCTTGCCGGCATCGTTATGAACGGCGAGGCGTGCCTGCGATGGATCGATCGCGACAAGCCCGATCTGGATGAGGTCCGCAGCGCGGTCAGGCGGAGCATCGCTGACGCCCAACGCGCCAGCGATATCGTCCATCGAATCCGAGCGTTGTCCAAGAAGGGCGACATCCAGATGACCCTTGTCGACGTGAACGAGATCGTCAACGAGTCAATCGTGTTGGTGCGGCATGAGTTCGTTGCAAATCGCATCACTCTGAAACTGGATCTGGCCCACAGGCCGCTGCCCGCACTTGGCGACCGTATCCAGCTTCAACAGGTCCTGATCAATTTGTTGATCAACGGGATTCAGGCAATGGCCCCTTGTAAGAGCGACTTACGGGAAATTCTCGTCACGACGTCGATCGATGGATCCAACCAGGCAAATGTGAGAGTCCGAGATTCTGGACCAGGCATCGATCCCGAAAGTGCCCGCCAATTGTTCAAGGCTTTTTTCACCACCAAGGCGGATGGAATAGGCATGGGGCTGTCTATCTGCCGGTCGATCATTGAGTCACACGGAGGCCGTGTGTGGATCGTGCCTAATCCAGGCGGAGGCGCGATATTCCAATTCTCCCTGCCACGCGTTGAAAAGGATGCCGGGTGATGATCCGACGCCCCGCCCCTCCCTCCCAATCAGAAGGCAACGACGGCGCTGTGCCTCCGACCGTTCTGGTCGTGGACGACGATTCATCGTTACGTGAAGCTTTAAGCAGCCTCTTCCGATCTGTTGGTACGCGCGTCGAGCTTTTCGGTTCTGCTCCCGAACTGCTGAACAGTCGGCTTCCCGACGGTCCGAGCTGCCTTGTGCTCGATATCAGGCTGCCGGAGGTGAGCGGACTCGAATTTCAAACGCAGTTGGCCAAGGCAGGCATTCATCTGCCGATCATTTTCATGACCGGTCACGGCGACATTCCGATGTCTGTGCGCGCCATGAAGGCCGGCGCTGTCGATTTCCTCACCAAGCCCTTCCGAGATCAGGATATTCTGGATGCAGTCGCCGGCGCTCTGGAGCGCGACAGGCAACGGCGAGAGAGAGACCGGGCGCAGTCGGAGCTGCAAAGCCTTCTGCGCACCCTGACCCCTCGGGAGCGCGAGGTGATGGCATTTGTCGCGACTGGATTGATGAACAAGCAAATCGCTGGCGAGATGCAACTCAGTGAAATCACGGTGAAAATCCACCGCGGTCGCCTGATGAAGAAAATGGGTGCCAGAACTCTGGCCGACCTGGTGAAGATGGCCGGCGCCCTGGGGATAGACGCTCCCGGGAAATAAATTGTTACACCTCTGTATAACTTTCGCTTTCACGACCGCAGGCGCAATCTCTCGCTGAGAAACAGTCGTTGAACAGCAATGCTTGGGTCATCGGCAAGCACGGAGGAATAGTGAATTGACCCGTAACGCGATGATCTCGATCATCGACGACGATGAGTCCGTTCGACTTGCGACCGCAAGCCTCGTTAGATCGTTGGGCTTCATCGCATTTGCATTCGAATCGGCCGAGGACTTCCTGAGGTCATCTAATCTGGAAGATACGTCGTGCTTGATCTGCGATATCCAGATGCCCGGAATGACAGGAATAGAGCTGCAGGATCATTTGATCGAACATGGCTATCACATACCGACCATTTTGATCACCGCCTTTCCCGAGGAACGCGTCCGCAAACGCGCTCGGGAAACGGGCGCGATCGGCTTCTTCCGCAAGCCTTTGGATAGCCAGGCCATGATCAGCTGTATCGCTTCTGTACTTCATGGCACGCGCTAACGGCGCCTGGGTGCATCTTCGCCCTTCAAGCGAAGAGCGCGGCCAACAGGGCAGCGTCGAACAGAGAAGCCAACATCGAAAGCTATGGGCGTCAGGAAGCAACTGATCCCCTGCGACGCAAGCAAGGAGTGCTGCATGGCACGTGCAACAACAACAAATCTGTCGAGCGAACGCGGGCTTAGCCGTTATCTAGGCACGATCAAACATCTCCCCATGCTGACGCCGGGGCAGGAACAGGCGCTGGCAAAACGCTGGCGCGAGCACAACGACCCGGAGGCCGCTCACCAACTGGTGGTGTCACATCTTCGCCTGGTTGCCAAGGTTGCCATGCGTTACCGGGGCTACGGACTGCCGATGTCGGAGGTAATATCAGAGGGCAACATCGGTCTGATCAAAGCAGTCAATCGCTTCGAACCGGAGCGCGGCTTTCGTTTGGCGACCTATGCTGTCTGGTGGATCAAGGCGGCCATTCGGGAATATGTCCTGCGCTCCTGGTCGCTGGTGAAGATGGGCACGACGCCCAATCAAAGAAAGCTGTTCTTCAATTTGCGGCGGCTCAAGGCTCGCCTCTCGGCGCTTGACGATAACGACCTGCATGCAGATCAGGTGGAACTCATCGCAAGCAACCTTGGGGTGACGGGACAGGAAGTTGTCTACATGAACAGCCGCATGGGCGGAGACACGTCGCTCAACGCGCCCCTGCGAGGTCGAGCCGAAGGCGAATGGCAGGATCTGCTGGTCGAGGGCGAGGACAATCAGGAGTACAAGCTCGTTCAGATCGAGGAGGCCTCCAACCGGCATAGAGCGCTGATCGACTCGCTTGGCGTGCTCAACGCACGCGAACGGCGCATCCTTGAGGCGCGTCGGCTTGCGGATGACCCGAGGAGTTTGGCGGATCTCTCAAGCGAATTCGGCGTTTCGCGCGAGCGTGTGCGTCAGATTGAGATGCGCGCCTTCGAAAAATTGCAAAATGCAGTGAAGGTTGTCTATGCGAAACGGGACGCCATGCCCGTCGGCGAACGCATGAACCTTGGAGTTGCGTCCATCGCACATCCTGATCCCGGAGCGTCTTGGGGCAGCCCATAGGTTGCCAGCGCATCCGATGCGACGACCGGTCCCGCTCTGGTCGGAGCGGGATACCTTGCAGCCGAGGCCTCAAAGGCGCTGCCTGGCACATTTGCCGGCAACACATGAAATCAACAAGTAATATATGTAGTTAAAAGATATATAAACGTCAAACAATCGTATTATGTCGAGAAATGACTCCTGTATCTATATCAGTATGGCTTTCAACGGCTACGAAAGCTTAAAATACAGGAGTGTATTATGAAAAGAGCAACAACAGTCTTGGCGACGATCGCCTTGGGCGCAATGCTGGCGGCTGGATCAGCGACGGCCTCGATGGCGCACGGCGGTGGCGGCGGTCACGGCGGCGGCTTCGGCGGCGGCGGTGGTCATGGCATGAGCATGGGCGGTGGCGGCCATGCCGGAGGCTTTGGCGGCAGCCGCGGCGAAGGCTTTGGCGGTAGCCACGGCATGAGCCCTGGCGGCGACGGTCGTATCGCAAGCATGGGTGATGGCGCCCATGTCCGTGGCGTCCATGTCGGCGGCGGTCATAGGTTCAGAAGGGGTCGCGGTTTCGGCAGTGACTTTTATGACGACGGCTACTGTGGTTACCCGTATCCATACTACGGCTATCTCGGGTACCCATATTGCCCGTGATCCACCAGAGTCTCTTCGAATCCGGGCTCCACAGCGTGAGTGGGGACCGGATTCGAACGCCGAAAGGTTTGGCGCGCACGCCAACCGAACTGCGGCCCGGCTGAATCTCGTTTCACAGCCGATACCAGCATAGATCATGATATATATGCATCAAACTTAGATGCTATTCCGAGAAGTAAGCACATGACTAATATAGATTCTGTTCAACAGTCTTGGAATTCTCAATCTGAAGGAGCGTATCGTGAGAAAATCAGCCACAACATTGGCGAAGATTACTTTGGGCGTGATGCTGGCGACCGGCACGGTGACGGTTTCCATGGCGCGCAGCGGCGGCAGTGACGGTCATGCCGTACACTCTGGCAGCGGTGCCATCGGCAACCAGCACCACAAGGTCTTTTTTCGCGATCGGGAACTTGGCGATCTGCAAAATGACAACCAGACCTGGTTGAACGACGACACAGACACGGCTTACTGCTCGTTTGATGCCGTGGACCCGAGTTACTATGGATCCAATGGAATCTGGCACTCTTGCCTGTGACCCAATCTCGCCAACTGGAGTGGTTTGGATTGAAGCGGTCCTGTTTCCGCTCCAATTGGCAAGTTGACCGATTTCCGAGCCAGCTTGCCCAAAGGTCGACGTCGAGCCCTTCTCGCTGTCGAGGTCATGCCGGCTTTCCTGCTTTCGAAGTTCGTTGAGCATTGATCGGCGGTTTGGGCGGTGCGTTCGGATACGTCAATTCCCAACCGCCACCGAGCGCTTTGTACAATTGGACGAGGTCGATCGAGATGTTGGTCGTGCTCTGTGCGTGATCCTGTTCGGCTTGCAGCAGTGTGCGTGCGGTGTCGAGCACCGTGTCGAACTCGGTGACTCCGTTATTGTAGCGGTCACGGGCCAGCGACAAGGCCTGACGCAGATGCTCGACTTGCCTGGCCAGTCGGGAGCGCCGCTGCCGTTCGGCGCGGTAGTCGATGAGGGCATCGACAACTTCGTGCCAGGCTCGCAGCACCGTCCTGTGGTAGGCGATCGCCGCCTCGACCTGCTGGGCCTTGCGAAGATCCAGTGTCGCCTTTAGCCGGCCGCCCTGGAAAATCGGTATCGAAATGCTCGGGCCGAGATTGGTTGTGATCGCCCTGGCAGTCAACAAGTTCCCGACCTTGAGGGCGTCGAAACCCACCGATCCATTCAGCTGGATGGAGGGATAGAATTCGGCCACTGCGACTCCGATGTCTGCGGTGGCCGCGTGAAGCTGCGCTTCCGCAGCGCGAATGTCAGGGCGCCGCCGCGCGAGATCGGAAGGAATGCCGGCCGGAACCCGGGCAGGCATCGGCACCACCTGTTTCCCGGTGGCGAGTTCGCCGCGCAGCGCATCGGGCGGCAGGTCGAGCAGGAAGCTCACGGCGTTGATCTGCTGCGCTTCCTGTTGTTGCAGGCTGGGCAACTGGGCACGGATGGCTTCGACCTGCGCGGCGGCGTTCTCGACGTCCAGACTGGTCGTCAAACCTTGCAGCTGGCGCGTTTGCGTCAGCTGCAAAATGTCTCGCTGGATCTTCAGATTGTCGTTGGCGATCCTGATTAGGGTCTGCGTGCCGCGCAGCTGGATGTAGTCGCGTGCGGTTTCAGCGAGGCTCGAGACGAGCGCGTCACGCCGCCGTTCCTCGAAAGACTGAACCTGCGCATCCGCAGCTTCGACCTGGCGGCGGACATGCCCCCAAAGATCGAGTTCCCAGGATGCGTCGAAGCCGCTGGTAAACAGGTCGGCCGGCTTTGCGGAAGAAATGGTGCTGCCCGGTGAACCAAGCAGGCCGCCGATCAGGCTGCCTTTGGCACTCACATCATCAAGACTCTGATGTTGGTATCTGGCGCTGCCATTCAGGCCAGGCAGTTGAGCGGAGGCCACGGCAGCGCGCTGAAAACGGCTTTCTGCGAGCCGGATGGTCGCGGTCTTCACATCGAGGTTGGCATCGGCGACGCGCTGCATGAGCGAGGTAAGAGCCGCGTCTCGAAAGGCCTGCCACCAAGCGGGGTCGACAGGCTCGAGAACCGCAGCGCTGGATTCCCTGGAGTTTTCCAGCGCAGTTGCCGCGCCGTTCGCAAACCAGCGTTTCGGCAAGCCGGGATCAGGCCTAACGAAATCCGGTCCGACAGTGCAACCTGCCAGCGCGAACATGACTGGAATCGCTGCAACAGCGCGCAAATTTTGGCCCATGATCAACCCGCGTGGCTGGCGCCCTCGCCGTTGGCAGCCTTCTTGCCGGATAGCAGGAGGCAAAATGGGACGGCGAGGAAGGCGACAAAGGAGAAGAACAGAAAGACGTCCGAATAGGCGAGGACGGCAACTTGCGTCTGGAAGACTTGGTAGACCTTTCCAACCGCCATTCCATGGACTGATCCCGCGGCATGCCCGGTCGCCGTCAACACACGTTCGTATTGATCAACCAACGCGTTGTAGGGTTGATGAAAGGGCGAGGCCCATTCCGACAGGTAGGACTGCCGGATCTGGCTCCGCTCGGTGACGAGCGAGGTTGCGACGGAAATCCCTATCGAACCGGACACGTTGCGAACCATCGAAAAGAGGGCAGCCCCGTCGCCGCTCAGTTCGCGTGGCAAACTGAGATAGGTGGTCGTGCTGATGGGCACGAACAAAAACGCCAGCGCGGCCGCCTGCAAGCTGCGCATCAGCACGAGTGTCGGGAAATCGACGTTCGGTGCCAGATGACTCGAAAACAACAGCGCGCCTCCCATCACCAAAAAACCGGCAGCCACGACGAACCGCGTCTGGACGATTGTCATGAGGCGTCCAACCAATGGAATGAGGATGATGACAATGATGCCGCCTGGAGAAAGAATGAGCCCCGCCCAGGTTGCGGTATAGCCAAGAACCTGTTGTGCGAGCTGTGGGATGACGACGGCGCTCGCGTAGAGGATACTGCCCATCGCCGCGATCATTGCGCAGCCGGTGGTGAAATTCCTGTCCTTGAACACGTCGAGATTGACGATCGGTTTCTTGGCAATTAGCAGCCAGCCGATCGCGCCAGCGATTCCCAGGAAAGCGAGCAGCGCCATCAACACGATGAAGGGCGAACCGAACCAATCGTCGTCCGTGCCGCGATCCATCATGATCTGCAGGCATCCGAGACCAAGCGTGATGAGCGACAGGCCAATGTAGTCAAGCCCCCGGCTCTTCCTGTCCTTCACCCAAGGCGGATCTTCGACGAGGATCGCATTCAAGAAGACGGCGAAGATGCCCACGGGTATGTTGATGAAGAAGATCCAGCGCCACGTCGACTGATCGGTGATAATGCCGCCCAGCGTCGGGCCGAGGACGGGGGCGACGACGGTTGCGATCGCCGTCACGCCGAATGCGGCCGCGCGCCTGGCCGGTGGGAACGTGTCGAGGATGATCGACTGCTGGTTCGGTTGCAGGCCGCCGCCAAAAAAACCCTGCAGCAGCCGGAAGACGATCAGTTCGCCCAGACTGGTCGCCGTCCCGCACAAGAACGAGAAGACCGTGAACATGGTGATGCAGATCAGGAAATAGCGTTTGCGCCCTAAGAGATCGCTCAGCCAGCCAGAAATGGTCAGCACGATCCCATTTGCCACCAGGTAAGAGGTGAGCGCCCAGGTCGCCTCGTCATTGCTCGCCGACAGACTGCCGGCGATGTGCGGCAAGGCAACATTGACAATCGTCGTGTCGAGGATTTCCATGAAGGCGGCAAGGGTCACCGAAACCGCGATGAGCCAAGGGTTGTAGCGAGGCTTCCAGGCTGCGCTGGCCTCGGCAGGAGTGCTGCTCATCGAACTGAAACCGTCGGAACCACCGAGATCCCAAGCGGCAGCGGACGCTTGGGATCGAGCCCGCTGTCGATGACGATCTTGACTGGCACGCGTTGGACGATCTTTACGAAATTGCCGGTGGCGTTTTCGGGTGGGAAGGCGGTGAACTTCGAGCCGGACCCCATCTGCACACTGTCGACATGGCCATGCAGGTCGAGCCGAGGATAGGCATCCACGTCGATCTTCACGCTCTGGCCGGGCCGCAGACCATCAAGCTGGTTTTCCTTGAAGTTGGCCGTGATCCACATGTCCGGCGGAACGATCGAGAAGATCTGCTGGCCAGGTGTGACGTAGTTGCCCATTTCCACGTTGCGCCGGGTTATCCAGCCATCCTGTGGCGCCGTCACGACCGTCCAGGAGAGGTTGAGTTCGGCTTGATCGAGCTGCGCTTGAGCCTGCTCGACTTTACCGTTCAGCTGTTCGACCTGCGTATCGCTCTGGCCGATGTGCTGCTCGACCGGTGAACTCAGCTGAACCTGGGCTTCGGCTTGCGTGACTTGCGCTTTGCTTTGGCGCAGCGCCGCCAACGCGGCATCGACCTCCTGCTGCGTCGTCGCGGCTTTCGGCAGAGTGCTCTGCCGGTCATAGTCGGCCTGGGCCTTTGTCAAATTGGCCTTTGCAGTCAGCAATTGAGCCTGGGCCTGTTGGAACAGGGCGGGGAAATTCTTGCGAGCGATCTCGGTCGCCAGCCGTTCCCCCGCAGCTTGCGCCTTGGCGCTGTCCAGGGTGCCCTGCGCCCGGTTCCGCTCGCTCATGTAGGAGCGCGGATCGATATGGATCAGCGGATCACCCCTGTGTACAAATTGGTTGTCCGTCACGTCCAGCGACACGACGAGGCCCGAAACCTGCGGCGCGATGGTGACAACCCGCCCATCGACATAGGCGTCATCCGTGCTCACCAAGTTGCGGGTCGCGTACCAGTAGTAGGATCCGCCGAGGACAAGAGCAGCCAGGACAATGAAACCGATGATGAAGACGGCTGGCCGGCGGTTTCGGTGTCCGGTATCTGAACCGCCTGGTCCGCGCACGTGCTCGCTTGCGACGGTCGCCTCGGGCTGCTCGTTCGCCGGCAGCGGGCCTCCAGGAGCTTGTTGGCCATGATCGCCTTCACCAGGGCGGCTATCGGCGGTTATGGGGATAGTGGAGTTCGGAACGCGAGCGATCGCAAATGTCTCACCGATAGGGGCGCTCGCCGGCGGCGGCACCTTGGACCCGCCACCGGCTTGGCGGAGTACACTGATCCTGGCGGTCTGGGACATCGGGCGCCTCTCTCATGCGAACTGACCTGAGACGTTTCCCGAAATCGTCGATTTCGCCTGTAGCAACCGCTATCCGTTTGCAGGACCGCTCAAACCCCTCGGCGCAAGCCAGGTTGCCATGCTGGCCCGCTGTCTCGCCTTCTGCCCACATTAAAGTGCCAGCGACCATGCGATCCATCCCGCAAAGGTATACGGGAATGAAGTAGAAGTCTGAGTGGCTCATACATTGGTTTGTAGCCGAGACGACGAACCGTCAAATGCTCGGGGTCGGCGTGCGAATAGGGAAATCCGGCCGCCTTTACGGAAGAGCGCTTCCCCCTCCATCTGCCATCATCTCCGATCTGACCGGGCGAAATGCGTTCCAACGGCCCAACGACGTTCCTTTACGCATGCCTCACCTGGACATACGAAACGACGGTAGTTCCAATGCGAAATGACAATGATGTTGCGATGCCAATCTTGCCGATCGCCATTGCGATCGCTCTCTTGTTCAGCGGGCCGAGCCTGGCGCAAGTCAGCACGACCACGCCGCCAATAGGAATGACCTCGCCCCTCTCTGGCATTGGTTCGCCCCTCAATCCGGTTGGTATTCCGCTGGGCGCGGTCGAACTCGATCCTGGTGGCTTGACGACGCCTGGCTCTGTAATCACGCCCAATTCCGGGTGTACCAATTTCCTGGCGCCTGGTGTTCTGGCGTCACCTTCCGAATTTGCCGGAACGACCTCCGCCCTCTCCACTTTCGATGGCGGAGGCGTTGACGGAACCACGACCATGAGCGGGACGTCTTCTGTGAACCCGATGCCTTCAACAGCATCGGGCACCTGCAGCACGACGGCGTCGAGCGCGTCGCCTTCCGGCACCACATCGATACTATCCACCACCACGGGCACATCGTCTGGGACATCGTCCATGGGTGTTGGGATTCCGCTGGGGTCTTCGGAACTCGGCAATTTGGGAGTGAGCCCGATAATTGGCATCCCAACACCCGAATTAGCCGATCCGGTGACAAGCCCACTGGTAACGGTTCCAACCTGCGGCAGCACGGGCGTGACCGGCACAAACACGCTGTTGGCGTCCGGCTGCTGAAAAAAGCGATCCCGTCTTTGTAGGAGCCTTCGATGCGCAAGCGACCCGTCATTGTTGCCGCGCTGCTGATTTTGATCGGCGGCGTTGGGGTTGCAGCCAAGCATGTCTACGATCCTTCCGAACCCGCGGCAGCCTCTGTTCCTCCGCCGGCGGTTCCGGTCGTTGCCGGCGAAGTGGCCAGTCACGACGTGCCGATCTACCTTCGTGGAGTGGGAACGGTGATCGCCTACAACAACGTGGTGGTGCATAGCCTGATTTCAGGACCGATTACGAAGATCGCATTCACGCAAGGTCAGACAGTGAAAAAGGGCGATCTGCTGGCGCAGATCGACCCAGATCCCTATCAGGCACAAATCGATCAGATTACCGCGACCCGCGATCGCGACCAGGCGCAACTCGTCAACGCGCAGGCAAATCTGGACCGCTACACGCCACTGCTGGCGAAAGGCTTTGCAACGTCCCAGCTGGTGGCCACGCAGAAGGCTCAGGTCATCCAGCTCCAGGCAACAATCAAGGCAGACGAGGCTCTGTTACAAGCCGCCCAGATCAATCTGAGCTACTCCCGTCTGACCTCGCCGATCGACGGTGTAACGGGTATCCGGCAGATCGACGAAGGCAACATCATTCATCCGACCGATACTTTTGGTCTGGTCGATGTTGCGCAGGTCCAACCGATCTCGTTGATCTTTACGCTGCCCGAGGACACGCTCCCACAAATCCAGCAGCAGATGGCCAAGGGGCCGCTTACGGTCTTTGCGTACAGCCAGGACGACAAGACCAAGCTCGACGAAGGCAAACTCCTGCTTGTCGACAACCAGATCGTCCAGACGACAGGGACCATCCGCCTCCGGGCCACGTTTCCGAACGCCCGGAACCAACTCTGGCCCGGAGCGCTCGTGAATGCGCGTTTGCTTCTCGATACCCGCACTGGGGGACTGACGATCGCAGGGTCGGCGGTGCAGCAAGGTCCGAACGGCTCCTATGTTTACGTGATCGCACCTGATGGAACCGCGCAGATGCGGCCCGTCACTGTTGCACAGTTGAGCGGGGGGCAAGCCCTCATCGATTCGGGTCTCAAGGCCAACGAAACGGTCGTCGTCGACGGACAGTACAGGCTCGTGCAAGGCAGCCGCGTTCAAGTGCTGGAGGGCAAAGCCGCTGATGAAGCCGCCCTGCAAAGCGCAGTGCAGCAAGCGATCCCGTGAACGTCTCGGCCCCTTTCATTCACCGGCCGATCGCGACAAGCCTGCTGATGGCGGGTCTGCTGCTGTGTGGGCTCGCCACCTACCAGCTTCTACCAGTCGCATCGCTGCCGAACGTCAACTTTCCTACGCTTCAGGTATCAGCGCAGTTGCCTGGCGCCGATCCCGAAACCATGGCGTCGTCGGTGGCCACCCCGCTTGAGCAACAGATAAGCCAACTCCCTGGCGTGACCCAGCTGACTTCGACCAGTGCGCTTGGCAGCACACAGCTCACCATTCAGTTCGACCTCAGCCGCAGCGTCGACAGCGCGGCGGTTGACGTGCTGTCGGCGATCAATGCCGCCAGCCCCTTCCTGCCGCAGGGCATCCCCTATCCGCCAACCATCCGTAAGGTTAATCCGGCGGATACGCCGATCCTGGTGCTCGCACTGACATCCGATACCTTGCCGCTGACGACGGTCGATGCCTATGCGGAAAACATCCTGCTGCCGAAGATCTCGCAAATCTCCGGCGTGGGTCTTGTAGGCATCGGCGGCCAGCAGAAGCCGGCGATCCGTGTGCAGATCAATCCACAGGCGGCCGCGGCTCGCGGCATTGGGCTTGAAGATGTTCGCAACGTGCTCGGCGAGGCCAATGTCGATATTGCGAAGGGCACGCTCAACGGCCCGCGTCAAACCTTCACGCTCAACACCAACGACCAGCTGCTCAAGCCTGCCCCCTACAATGATATCGTCGTTGCCTATCGCAATGGCTCGCCTGTGCGCATCCGCGACATCGGCACCGCGATCGACGGGCCGGAGAACCAGTTTGTGGCCGCCTGGTTCGGCAAGAAGCCCGCCATCTTGCTGGCTATCCGGCGTCTGCCCGGTGCCAATGTGATCGAGACGGTTGGCCGCATCCAGGCCCTGTTGCCCCAACTACAAGCCTCGATCCCGCCCGGCATCAAGGTATCGGTCGTTTCGGACCGCACACAAACCATCCGTGCCTCGGTCGAGGACGTGCAGTTCACCTTGATGCTGACCATCGCCCTGGTGGTGATGGTGATATTCCTGTTCCTGCGCAATTTCTGGGCAACGGTCATTCCCGCAGTAACCGTGCCCCTTTCGCTGATCGGCACCTTTGCCGTGCTCTATGTGTTTGGCTACAGTCTCGACAATCTGTCGCTCATGGCCTTGTCGATCGCGGTCGGCTTCGTCGTCGACGATGCAGTCGTGGTGATCGAGAACATCGTCCGCCACGTCGAAGAGGGCCTCACCCCGATGCAGGCTGCGCTAAAGGGCTCGGGCGAAATCGGGTTCACCATCGTTTCGATTACGCTGTCGCTCATCGCGGTGTTCATTCCACTATTTCTGATGGGGGGCTATGTCGGCGAACTCTTCCAGGAGTTCGCCGTGACGGTGAGCGTTTCACTGATCCTGTCGCTGGTGATCTCGCTGACGCTGACGCCAATGATGTGCGCGCATCTACTCAGGCATGAGGCCGACATCAGGCACGGGCGGCTCTATGATATTTGCGAAAGCGGCTTCGACGCGCTGCTTGGAGTGTATGAACGGGGCTTACGGATCGTCCTGCGGCACAGTTTCGTTACGCTGCTCGTCATGCTGGGAACGATTGCCATCACCGGCTATCTCTACCTTGTCATCCCGAAGGGTTTTTTCCCGCAACAAGACACCGGCTTGATTATCGGCCTCACCGAGGCCGATCAGGACATCTCGTTCCCGGCAATGGCCGAGCGCCAGCAGGCGATAATCGACACTGTGCTGAAGGACCCGGCCGTAGCATCGGTCGCAGGCTCGATAGGAGCGACTGGCGGGAGCACGCTCAATCGAGGGACAATGTACATCGCCCTTAAGCCCAACAACCAACGTGACGTCAGCGCCGATCAGGTGATCAGCCGTCTATCATCCCAACTCGCCAAGACCCAAGGCATAACGCTCTACATGCAAGCGGCGCAGGACATCACTATCGGCGGTCGCGTTTCGAAGACGCAATATCAATACACTCTGGCCGATGCCGATTCCAACGAGCTCAACCATTGGGCGCCGATCTTCCTCGACAAGCTTAAAGGCTTGCCGGGAATCGTCGACGTCGCCACCGATCAGGAGAATGCAGGACCACTACTCGATGTGACCGTCAATCGCGAAGTCGCGTCGAGTTTCGGCATCCTTCCATCGACCATCGACAACACGCTCGATGATGCCTTCGGCCAGCGCATCGTCTCCACGATGTTTACCCAACTCAACCAGTATCACGTCGTTCTCGAGGTCAGCCCGGAATTCCAGTACGGTCCAGAAGCGCTCAAGGATATCTATCTGAATTCTTCGACAGGACAGCAGGTGCCGTTAAGCGCCCTGGTGACCAGCGTGACCAAGGCCGCGCCGATCGTGGTCAACCATCAAAGCATGTTCCCGGCGGTCACGATCTCCTTCAACCTGAAACCCGGGGCGGCGCTCGGAGATGCGGTTGCCGCTATCCAGCAGTTCGAACGCGATGCCGGAACGCCCGCTTCGCTCGCAACCAGCTTCCAGGGTAGTGCGCAGGCCTTTCAGTCGGCGCTCTCAGGCACACCAATACTGATCGGAGTGGCGCTGGTGGTGATCTACATCATCCTCGGGGTGCTCTACGAAAGCATAATCCATCCGATTACCATTCTGTCGACGCTGCCTTCGGCCGCTATCGGCGCCTTGTTGTTGCTGATGGCGGTCCATATGGACTTCAGCGTCATCGCCATGATCGGCGTTATCCTGCTGATCGGCATCGTCAAGAAGAACGGCATCATGCTTGTCGACTTTGCGCTCCAGGTCGAGCGGAGCGAAGGTCTCAGTCCACGGGAGTCGATCTACCGCGCTTGCACGATACGTTTCAGGCCGATCCTAATGACCACCATGGCGGCGATGCTGGGCGGCGTGCCGATGATGCTGGGCTCCGGCGCCGGATCGGAAATCCGCCAGCCGCTCGGCTATACGATCGTGGGTGGCTTGGTGCTGTCGCAGATTCTCACGCTCTACACGACGCCGGTGATCTACCTGTATCTTGAGCGGCTCAGTGAATTCCTGGGTGCCTTGCGAGGCGCGAGCACACTGCCCGTGGAACCCGAGCAAGGCGAACTCTTCTCCGAAACGACGCACCCAGCCGGCTAGGCTGGAGGTTCAGGTCCCGTTGTCGGGGGGTATGAAGCAGTAGACGGTGTTCCCAGCCGCGCAAATGTGGGCCGTTTCGTTCCATGAGTAGGGGTGTTCAGGAACCCTTTTGGGCGGCTCGATCGGCGTCCATACTCCATTGAGTTTGCCCCACCACTTTCCCCCCTCGAACTTGGCGACCGTTGGCCGACAGTCGCCGCCGTTGCAGCATGAGCCACCCAGCGTGTTATGCATCCCTCTGTAGATGTTGTGCCACTTCTCGTGCCCCTGGCCGTAGTTGCCCTCGGGCGGGCCAGCCGGGGCGTGGGAAGTGTGGTCCTGAGCCAGTGCGGGGCTGGCCACCAGCAGGAAAACCAGTAGGCGGAAGTCCATCGCTCAACATCCTCCATTCGGTGTTGTGGGTTGTCTCATCGAAACATTCCCGAGAGCAAAAATAGTACTGGTGAGGTAGTTCCACCTCACACGCGCAGCTTAGACATTTCATTCGTTGCTCCTTCTCTTCCCTGGAAGCATGCATTGGTTTTGCCATCGGCTTGAATCATCCATTGGTATGGCTGCGCAAGCTAATTGGTGAAACGGTTACTTATGGTGTCCTGCCGAGTAGATCAGACGCAACGGGCGAAACTCGAACTTGGGCGGCGTTTGCGAAAGATATTTTTTTTGCTTGAGCGCAACACTCGACGCTCGATCACGGGGATTCAACGCATGGCGACCAGGAAGTCGACGCGGCCCTACAAGTCCTCTGCCGGAGGTTGGGGCGTGCTGCGGGCGACCGGCCTTGCCCGCACAGAGCAAGGCATCGCAATGGGCGCTGTCCGGCTCGGGTGCTTCTTGCCCCTGGGTCGCGGTCGGCATGGTTCGGTGCCTGGCTCCGCGGTTCCTGCCGACACAGGCCCGCTCGACTCGCCGGTCATCGACGCGCTGTCATGGCACGAGCGTCTCGGTAAGTCGCGCTGGTTCGAACTCTTTGCCGTGATGGCACCGCCCTGTCTTTTCGCCGTGCTCGCGGGCAGCACCACGGACGCGGGTGCCAGATCGTTTTTGGTTTGCCTCGCCATCTATTCGGATGCGCTGATCGCCTTGCTTTGGTTTGTAGAGAAAGACGATGTCCAGACTGAACCGCCCCTGTCTCGTGCGCGCCCCTGCCGGACGGTCCGATCCGTGAAGGGCCAAGGGGATCGTCCCCAATTCCTGCAGTCAGTGGATGTAAGCGAAACCCATGGACGACGAAGCGCTCGGCATCGGGCGCTTCGAGGTGATCGAGGAGGTGATCGAGGCCGAATCCTGGATCACCGTCGCCCTCGATTGCGAGCGCCTGGCCTGACGGGTCAATTTTTCGGTAGGAGAGTGGGATGGCTAACCGGGCCTGGCACCTGACGGTGCCCAGCTTTTTATTGTCTCTCGTTGCAAGTTCGGAAGCATCGGCGTCCTACGTTGGGGACCGCTTCTTACCCTCGACTCTGGCGACCGTCGTTCCCACCCCGGCCGATTTCGTCAATTTTCCCCAATTGACGCAGTTGCCTGACACCGCCTCGCGCGAGGTCGATTTTCCTTTCTCCTACAGCAAGCTCATCACCCCGGATTGGTCGGTCTCGTTCACCGCGAACTACCGCATGATCGATCAGAAGGGGAGCGCACGGGCGGGCTTCGACGATCTGGTGCTCGGCACACAGTACGAACTCTATTCCAGTGCCGAGCATGAGTTCGTGCTCTCGGCAGGCGGCACGCTGGCGCTGGGCGGCACCGGATCGTCCGACATCGGTGCCAAGTCGTTCTCCGTGCTGACGCCGACCGTATACGTGGGCAAGGGCTTCGGCGATCTGTCGGATTCTATGGCGTGGCTGCGACCGGTCAATGTCACCGCGACCCTCGGAGTCGCACTGCCAACCGAATCCGCCACCGTGACCGGCACCACCTCGGTCGACAACCCAGACATCCTGCAATGGGGCTTTGCCCTGGAATACAGCCTGCTCACCAATTCACATTCCGCAGGCAAGGGGAATGCTCATCGCTTCGCCGAGGGTTTGGTGCCGCTGGTGGAATTTGCGATGCAGACGCCGCTGAACGGACCGTCGGCCGGAGAGACCGCGGGCACGATCAATCCTGGCGTCATCTGGGTGGGCGAGTACGCCCAACTCGGGGTAGAGGCGATCATTCCGATCAAGGAGAGCTCGGGCCGCGACATCGGCGTGCGTGCACAGCTCCACTTCTATCTAGGCAACATCTTTTCGAACGCGATCGGAAAGCCGATCTTCGACTGATCGCGCGCCGCGTTGTGTATGAACAGACCAGGATCCTCAGCGGCCAGAGGCCAGGCCGCCATGCGAGGGCCTCGGATCAATCCGACGACGAGGGGCGCCCTGGTCTTATGCCCCGCATCACTTCTTGTTGGTCGAATTATACTCCAATGCTATGAAGATAAACAATTACAGCCACGTCGGATGTGTTTCGTATACTGCCGCGAGACGCGTTTCAAAACCTATGTAAACGTCACCGGCATGAGCGACAATTCTGTCGCCAATTCGAGTTTCGCCGGCTGCGCAACAGAACAACAGGTGAAACACATGAGCTCTCTTCCAATCGCGGCTGCATTAGCGGCAGTCCTCCTGTCGACCGCTTGGGCCGCCGCCGCAGGTTCGCCTCCGGGACACACGCAGGTGAAGTTCAATCACGCCGAACGAAAAACGAACAGCAACCACTCATCGTTGCCGCGGCCCGTTCAAGAACCGACAAGCAGATCGGCCAAGAAGCCCGTATCGCAGCTCGATAACGACGGGGACAAGTATCCCTCGACCGATTCCGGCCTCTTTTCGGGCATGAACGGGTTTTGATGCGAAGGCGTCACGCGACGTGGTGATTGCGGCTGAGGCTGCCTTGACCGCGCCGTCGACTTGAGTTGGCCCCATCTGTGACAGAGCTTGGCGAACTGCCGACAGCGCTGTCCATTCCTTCCTGTCCGGGACGTCGCTAAGAGGCGGTCGAGCGCCCGTGGCGACGTCGGATATCTGTCTTCGAAATCGCGCGACACATCGCGCCGCAAGCAGGTCGCATCGCCGAAGGTGTCGACGCCGGCAACACTTCGGCGATCGACCGTAAATCGGCTCTGCTCGGGAGGCAGGAGAAAAATGGGCCGATGACAGCATGTCATCGGCCCAAGAACTCGAGCGGTGAGAAACGCTCCTGGGGGGAAGAGCGCCTTCACAATCGATCGGCGGGCGAGGGAGGGGAGAGGCCCGCAGGATCAATCTGGCACGAGTTGGAGCGCTGCCACGATGGTGGACGGAAATGGGATCGAAACCACCGATCGCAGCGCCGACTTGAAGCCTAGCGCTTCTTGCTGCCGGTGCTTCGTCGTTCTTGCCGGCTTTGCATCCAGCTTGCGGATTTCGCGCGGAACGTCAAAAGTCCAGGCCATGCAGGGATCCTCGTTCAGGGTCATCAAGACGTGACGTCCAGTAGCGCAAAATCGACCAATCACCTGGGATCGGCCGGGATTAAAGAACCGGCCAATTGGTCCGCGCGGCACAAGCACCATTACTATCGATCGCGATGTCCAATCACAAACCAAAGTATGAGTGGTTCAAACCAATACTCTATTACCGCCGACGGATGTAGGATGGGATAAATCATCGCCGGCGCCTTAGGCTGACATCAAATGGGATAACCCGAAGGATGTGCGCCAAGCCATGTTGATGAATCCTGCCTCCAGCGACATCGATACACTCGCGATTGCTGCCTTCGCGGCCAATGCTCGGCGGCCGGAGCAAAGGGGACCATTCCTGTCGGCGGATTGGCGTGCTCCGTTCAACGGCGGAAAGGCACACCGTACCAACTCCGTGGCGCATGCGCAGTTTTGGCGCCGGAGTGCCGATGGGGCCGACTACCGTGTCGAGATATCTTCAGCCGACGCCGTGAGTAGTCGCACGGCGATTTCGGATGGGATAGTTGCCGAGGTGGTCCAGGCCGCCGGCCATGACAAATTCGAATTCCGGTTTCGCGCGCCCATGCACTTGCTGGTGGTCTACGAGCAGGGGACGCGGCGAGATGGTGATACCTTCGTCGAAGGTTTGCCCCGATCGAAACTGCGGGATTTTGGTCGCCGGCTTACCTTGGTGCCCGCCGGTTGCGAATATCTTGAATGGCATGCGCCGCGGACGTTTGCGCGTCTCATGTTTGTCTATCTTGATCCTGCCAAGCTGCAAGTTCCGTTCAACGCTGGCATGACAGATGTGACGTTCGCGGCGAAGCTTTTCTTTGAGGACGCAACGCTTTTGGGCACGGCCCTCAAACTGATGAGGTCGCTAGAAAATCCTACCCCGGAGAGCCGGTGCTACCTGGAAGCACTGGGCATCGTCCTGGCTCATGAGCTGATCCGTTTCCACGAGGGGACGCCGAGAGCCGAACCTCAGCTTCGAGGCGGGCTTGCGGCTTGGCAGCAGCGGGTGGTCACGGCGCATATCGAGGCGCATTTGGGCGAACCGGTACCGCTCGCCACTCTCGCGCAGCTTGCCAGGTTGAGCCCATGCTATTTTTGCCGTGCCTTCAAGCTGTCTTTTGGGATGCCTCCGCATCGGTATCTTACCAGCCGTCGAATCGAGCATGCCAAAGGTCTCCTTGCGACGCGCGCTCATTCGGTGACGGACATCGGATTGACTGTCGGATATAGCGAGACCAGCTCATTCACGGCCGCTTTTCGCAAGGCGACCGGCCTGACGCCGAGCGCCTACCAGCGGAGCCTAGTCTAAGTCTAGACCACAGGACGCCTTGGGATCAGGCTGCGGCCTCAACGGGGGTTAGCACGGGCTCTCCATCAAAGAAGGCGTCGAGGTTTGCACGCACGAGCGTCCCCATGCGGCTCAGGGCCAAATCGGTAACGCCGGCAATGTGTGGCGATAGAAACAGGTTGGGAATGTCAGCCCAGCGCCTGGGTGAGGCCGGCTCATCCTGGTAGACGTCCAGCGCGGCAGCTCGCAGCGCACCGCGCGTGAGCGCATCGATCAGCGCACTCTCGTCGACTAGCGATCCTCGGGCCACATTGACGATGGCGCCTTGGGAGCCAAGCGCCTGCAGCACGCTCGCCGAAATCAGTCCGCGGTTGCCCTTCTTGGCGGGCGCGGCGACCACCAGCACATCACTTGCCTGTGCAAGTCCGAGAATGCTCGCTGCCTTCGGCCAAGGGGTGCCAGGCTTGTCATGTGGCCCCCACCACGAAGTCACCATCCGCAGCACATCCGCCCTATGAGCGATCGCACGTCCGATGCTGCCCAGTCCAACGATGCCGAGCCGGAGCCCCGCGACGGAACGCGTTATCATCTTCCGGCCTGATCGCCATTCGCCGGCGCGAACCCAGCGATCGCCGGTGGAGATACTCCTGTAGATGTTCAATATCTGCGCGATCGCAAAGTCGGCCACGTCCTCGTGGTTGACGTTCTGGGCATGCGTCACAATGATGCCGTGCTCTCGGGCCCAGTCCACATCTATTCCGTCATAACCCGTGTTGAAGCAGGCTATCAGGGCAAGGTTCGGCAGGACCTGCAGAAAGTTCGT
This sequence comes from Mesorhizobium sp. Root102, assembly GCF_001425625.1. Taxonomy (GTDB): domain Bacteria; phylum Pseudomonadota; class Alphaproteobacteria; order Rhizobiales; family Rhizobiaceae; genus Mesorhizobium. The sequence goes on from NZ_LMCP01000044.1 coordinate 329,407, forward strand.
ATCAAATGGACGGCTTCCGTCGACGATCACGGCACGGGCGGAACACGAGCCAGCCTCCGAAATGGGAGAGGCAAGCTCGACGATTTGATACTTGGCTCCGAGCATGTCGCGTAGAAACGGCGCGAGATATGGGTGCGCCAGAGCCACCAACTCCTTTTCCATCACAGACTCGCCTCCGATTGGGGATCTCCAAGCGTCGGCAAGTTTGGCTGATCTTGACCGATCTGCGAATAATCTTGGAGCGCTGGCCGAAGGATACATCAGATGGATCAGGCCCATACCCATGGATTAGGCGCTGTCATCGCTCTATGCGCTGTTCGGGCCGGGTAGCCGCGAAAGCCGACGGCTCGGAGTTCTTACGGCGCCGACGGCTGCTGCACGCGAGCGCATCCTCGTTCTCGACGGCGCCCTAGGGCCGCCTGGCAATACCGTCGTCCCGGCGGTTTTTGGCATCGCACACGTCATCTCAGCCGTTACCGGACGGCACAGCGATGAAGGTCTGCCGTTCGCCACGCTTGATCAGCAGCAGCACCGACTTCTTGCTGGATTTTGTTGCGGCACTAATGGCCTGGCTCGTCTCCTTGGCAGTCTGTACCGGCACGCGATTGACCGAGACGACGATGTCGCCCAATTCAATGCCGGAGGTGGCTGCCGGCTCGTCCGGATCGATACCCTCGACCACGGCGCCGCGCACCTGCGAAGGCACATTCAGGGCCTGGCGGACGGTTTGATCGAGGTCACCAAGCGCCAGACCGAGTGTTGGAAAACTGGAATGCAGCGGCTGGGAAGAGTTGATCGCGGCCACCTGTTTGACGCTGTCGTCATTGCCGCCGACGACCACCGACAACGCAACTATCTTCCCATTGCGCCAAACGGACATCGCCTCCCTTTTCCCCGGCAAGAGATCCGCCACGGCTCGAGACAGGGTCTTGGGCTCCTTGATGGTTTGACCGGCAAATCCGGTGATGACGTCGCCGGTCTCGATGCCCGCATGAGCGGCGGGCGATCCATCGCCGACATGAGCGACCAAAGCACCCTCAGGCGTCGGCAGACCGAGGGCGCTGGCGAGGTCGGTTGTAATCGGCTGCATCTCGATGCCGAGCAGCCCATGTTCGATCGAACCGTTCTTCACCAGCTTGGCGACGATCTGTCTGGCCTCATTGGAAGGGATCGCAAATCCGACGCCGACGCTGCCGCCATTGGGTGAGTAGATCGCGGTGTTGATACCCACGACAGCGCCGCTGATGTCGACAAGAGGCCCACCCGAATTGCCGTGGTTGATCGGCGCGTCGATCTGAAGGAAATCGTCGTAGGGACCACTGTTGAGGTCACGCCCGCGGGCGGAAACGATTCCCGCAGTGACTGTCGTTCCGATGCCGAACGGATTGCCAATCGCCAGAATCGGGTCGCCTGCCCTGAGTCCGTCGGAATTACCCCAGGCTACAGTGGGAAGGGGCTTCCCAGCCTTTACTTTCAGGACCGCAAGGTCCGACTTTGCGTCGTGGCCGACAAGGGTCGCCGGCAGCTCGGTTCCATTATCAAGCGTCACCATGATATCCGAAGCTCCGTCGATGACATGGTTGTTGGTGACGATGGTGCCGTCTGAGCTGACGATGAAGCCGGAACCAAGGGCCTCTGCCAGTTGCGTCGCTCCTTGCGGTGGAGCCTTGGGTGCCGGGATTCTCCGATTGCCGAAGAATTGCGGCAACCGCTCATCGGACGACAGACCGCTGTCTGAGGGTTGAGTTTGATCATCGGGCGCCGATGACGTTTTCATGATCGATGTGATCGTCACAACCGCCGGCTTGTCGGCCGCCACGATCGGAGCATAGGAGGTGGCCGAGGCGCCAATGGCGGAGGCAACCGGGGACGAGCCCGCTTGTGTATCGGCCAAACTCGCGTTCAGAGCGACCCCAGCGGCGAGCGGCGTTACGAAGACGGCGGAGAAAAGCAGCACGGCGCGGTGCCTGCGGGGGATGTTGAAAGTTGACATGATCGCGATCCGTGCGAGGCCTTGGTCCTGGCGCCGTGGCGTGTTCCTCGTGCGGAACCGTCTATCCGGCGTATGGCCGATCGGATGCGCTAGCCTCGCTGATGAACTTCCGATCGCGCCGATTTACTTGAGCTGGTGCCGGTTGCCTCCGGGTTGTCTTCTTGTTTGCAAGACTGGCCGTCACTTGCGGGACGACGCGGTTTCTTTCTAGAAAGATCGGCCATTTCGATTTTGGAAGTGTCTCCTCGCTGGAGTCCGCATTGGGCTTCAGTCAATTTTGGCCACTTCAGCTGCCTGATCTGGGATCAAGAGCACCCGGTAGGTCGTGCCCTCGCACTTGAGCAGGTAAGCGGTCTGATTTGGGACGGACTCGGCCTCAATGCGATCCGCAGAACTCGGATTTTTGCAAGGGAAGCCCTGGCTTCGCACTTGGTCGGCAACGACAGCAGTCACGGTGTCCTGGTCCTTGGCTGTGGCGGTCGCTACAGTACCGGCGAGACAGATCGACAAAAAAACGCCGGCGCCAATGGATGAAATCCGCAACAGCGCTCGATTACAGCCCATTTGTAGTCTCCTCGTCATATTTCCCCGGCAACCGCTTCCGCGGAAAATCGATGGCTTCGACCTTGGAAGCCGTGCGTCGTAGGCGGTCACGATGTGACCGACTCCAACAGGTTCGCTGCCGCCAGCGGCTTTGTCCCCAAGTCGACGGATACGACGTTCATCTGCCCGACATTCATCTGCTTGCCACTCGGGCCGTCTTCGATTGGGCGCCTTCCATCATGATCGACAGCAGCCTACGGGCTGGTTTGTGGAACGGCTTTGTCTGCTTTGCGGCTACTGGCGCTTCCTTGCGGTTATCACCCTGGTCGCAGAGTGACCTATCGGTGGATGCTGCGTGTCCAGTCCGGGTCTGTCGGTCCCGAGGGATGCTCGGCAGACCGGTGTCAGTTCGGCCGGTGCGCCGGGGATCCACGTATCTGAGCGTCACCTGGTGCTGTCCGCCCAGTTCACGGTGTTACGGCAGCGGCGGGCGACCGGCTGTCTATCACATCTTTCCATTATGCCTGGGCGGCATTCAGTTCTGATATAGTGTGGTAGAAGTCCGACATCTCGGGGGACCGATTGTGTTGTCTTCTTGCGAGGCGAGGCCCTGATGCCGCTTGGCTCGGCAGCAGTGGCCGCGCCGGGAGGTGTCCAAAAATGAAAGCAATGCCGCCGCTGCGGAAGTATGGCTCGACAATAGCCATTTCCGGCGCTGGCTTGTTGGTGTTCTGGCTGTCCAGCGAACTGGCAGCGACCGCCGGACCGAGTGTTTATGTGCGTTCGGCTCTCCTCGCCGCAACGGCGATCTTGACCGGGGTTTTCATTCAAGGGCCGCAAAGGCAGGGTGCGTTGGATCGCACTGGGTATGACGCGCGTGAGTTCTTGGAGGGCATTCCCGGACTGGCATGGATCGTCGACACGGAAGGCCGGTTGACCAAGGGGAACACGAGCCTTCGGGATTATCTCGGCGCCGTCGACACCAGCAATCTCCATTGCCGACAGGTTATTCATCCGGAGGACTTCGACCGAACTGAAGGCCTCATGTCGCAATGCCTGGAGAATGGCCAGCAATTTCATGGCGCGTACCGGCTTCGTCGCCACGATGGCACCTATCGCTGGTTCCGTGTCGCGGCTTGCCCCAGGCACGATCGGGACGGCGAGTTCATCGGGTGGTGTGGAATCCTGCTCGATATTGATGACCAGAAGGTCGCGGAGGAAGCCCTGCGCGCGACCGAGCACAGTCTCCGGTCAATACTCGACAACATCCCGGGGCTGATCATAACGGCTGACTCCGAAGGCAATCAGGACTACGCCAACAAGACGCAAAGGGACTATTTTGGACCGGATCTCTTCGATCTGAGTGGGCTGGGTTTCCTCAGCATCATTCATCCCGACGAACGCGACGGCGTTGCGGCAGCGCGGGTCCGTAGCATTCAAACCGGCGAGCCGATGGACCGCGCGTACCGCATGCGGCGATACGATGGCGTATACCGCTGGTTCCATGCGCGCGTCGAACCAATCTTCGACGAAGATGGCAAAGTCGTATGCTGGTGCGGCCTGTTCACCGACATCGATGATTTGAAGAGAGTGGAACGGGCTTCGGAGATCAAAGAGTTTCAGCTCCAGCGGCTGATCGACGCTCTTCCGACACTGGTCTGGTCCGCCCACACAGACGGGTCCACCGAATTCTTGAACCGGAGATGGCTCGAATACACGGGGCTGTCGCAGGAGCAGGCAACGGATTGGAATTGGACTGCCGTCATACATTCGGACGATCGAGGCCGGCTTGTGGAATACTGGCGATCTCTCCTGGCGGCTGGTGCGCCGGGCGAGATCGAGGCACGGCTGCGCCGCTTCGATGGCCAGTACCGCTGGTTCCTTTTCCAGGCCGAACCAGTGCGCGACGCCTCCGGCACTGTGATCCACTGGTTTGGGAGCAACACCGACATCGACGATCGCAAGCGGGCCGAAGAGGCATTGCGAGCCAGACAGTATGAACTCCAGCAGCTTGTAGACACCATACCGACACTCGTCTGGTCGGTTACTCCCGAAGGTGAACCAGCCTACATCAACAAGCAGCTGGAAACCTACTATGGCCGCAAGATCGACCACAGCCAGCCCAAGGAAGGCTCCAAGCTGGACGGGGCACTTGGACGACTTATGCATCCCGATGACGTGGAAGCTGTAAAGGGAAACCTGATGCAATCACTGAAGACCGGGGAGCCTTTCGCCATGCGGTACCGCAACCGCCGGGGCGATGGCGTCTATCGTTGGGTTGATAACCGCGCCCAGCCCCTACGGGACGACGATGGCCGCATCGTGAAATGGTATGGCGTCATCATCGACATCGATGACGAGATGAGAGCACATGATGTCGTTCGTGCGACGCAGGACAAGCTTTCGCGCGCTTCGCAGCTTGCGAGCCTCGCCGAGCTGTCGGCATCGATCGCGCATGAGGTCAATCAGCCCTTGGCGGCTGTCATCACCAACAGTCATGCCTGCCAACGCTGGTTGTCGGCGGATCCTCCAAACCTCCAGCGGGCACGCATTACCGCGGAGCGAATGGTTCGCGATTCCATGGCAGCTGCCGAGGTTGTCGACCGAATACGAGCACTCTTCAAACAGACCGCTTCGTCCAGAACTTCAATCAATCTCAACGAGGTGATCGGCGAGGTGCGTCAGTTGATGTTCGATGAAATAATCTCGCAGGGCATCTTCGTTGAGGCGGATCTCGATGCGGGCCTGCCGCCAGTGCTCGCGGACCGCGTGCAGATGCAGCAGGTGCTGGTCAATCTGGTCCGCAACGGGATCGACGCAATGAAGTCGACAATCGACGTGTCGAAATCACTGAAGTTTGGATCACACCGCTATGGAGAGAATGCGATCCTGGTCTACGTCCGCGACAACGGCGACGGAATTGCCGAACCAGAACGAATTTTCGAACCGTTCTTCACGACGAAGGCGGGGGGGATGGGTATGGGCCTGGCAATCTGTCGCTCGATACTGGAATCACACGACGGCCGGCTTTGGGCAGAGAGCATCGAACCAAGGGGAACGGTGTTCTCGTTTACGCTGCCGATCCAATCGGGCGACGCCGCATGACCCAGGACGACTGTATCGTTTTCATCGTTGATGACGACCAGCGCATATGCGAGGCGCTGTGCGAGCTTCTGGCGGCAAGAGGTCTGGCTTCCGTCGCCTTCAACTCGATTGCCGACTATCTGGCTTTTCCCCGGCCGGACCTGTCCGGTTGCCTGATCCTTGATGTCGAACTCCCGGACATCAACGGGCTGGAATTCCAGAAACAGACCGACCGAGAGCAACATCCGCCTATCGTCTTCATCACCGGACACGGCGACATTCCATCTTCTGTACGCGCCATCCAGCGCGGTGCCGTGGACTTCCTCACCAAACCGTTCAGCGAAACCGAGTTGATGAAGTCCGTACACACGGCGATCGATCGGGATTGCGGCGTCCGCCTGGAGCGGGCCGAGCTTGTGACGCTACAGCGCCGCCTTTCCTCCCTGACCTCTCGCGAACGCCAGGTTCTGCCGCTGGTCGTCAGCGGTCTGCTCAACAAGCAGGCGGCCGCGGAACTTGGGATCAGTGAGGTGACGCTGCAAATCCACCGCGGCAAGATCATGCACAAGATGCAGGCAGCATCGCTGGCCGATCTCGTGAGGATCGCCGAAAGGCTGCAAGTACCAGTAACCCATTCTCGGCGCGCGGGAACATCTTCGAAATGAATGCTGCACGGAAATCAACGATCGCGGTTGTCGATGACGACGTTCGGGTCCTTGAGTCGATCGAGGACCTCCTGGAGTCGGCGGGGCACTCGGTTCGTTTGTTCTCATCCCCTCAGTCTCTCCTCGAACGCGACGTGTTGCGTAAGATAGATTGCCTGATTGCCGATATCGGCATGCCAGTTGTCGACGGCTTCGAGCTTCGCCGGCGAGCGCGAAATGTGCGGCCCGACTTGCCCGTCATTTTTATTACGGCGCGCCATGAAGCCGCAGACCAAAGGCGCGCGGCTGCTGAAAGTCATCACGGTTTCTTTCGAAAGCCCTTCGATGCTTCAGCACTGCTTGCGGCGGTCGCCCTGGCCGTTTTGGCCTCATCCCGAGGGGAGTGATGATGACAAGTGATCTGATGATCCGAAAATATGAACGCCTGCTGCGGCCGACGCAGTCAGTGGCTGCCCCCATCTATGCTCGGACTCCCCAAAATGCGTTCGTCTTCATCGTTGAAGACGATGTTTCGATGCGCGAAGGGCTGGTCGATTTGTTGGAATCCGTCGGTTTGCAGAGCGAGGCGTTCTCGTCTCCGACCGAGCTGTTGAACATGGAATTGCCCGACCTTGCGAGCTGCTTCGTGCTGGACATTCGTATGCCCGGCATCAGCGGTCTCGACTTTCAGGCCCGCCTTGTCGCAGCCGGCGTCCGTATTCCGATCATATTCATGACCGGCCACGCCGACGTTCCGATGGCGGTGAGAGCCATGAAGGCAGGTGCCGTCGACTTTCTGACGAAGCCGTTTCGCGAACAGGAAATGCTGGATGCCGTCACAAGAGCCATCGAGCTGGACGGCATGCGCCTCGATCGCAGTCGACAGGCGATCGAGACATTCACCCGGTTTCAGACGCTAAGCGAGCGCGAACGCGAGGTCATGGATCTCGTGACGGCAGGATTGATGAACAAGCAGGTTGCCGGAAGGATTGGCGTGGTAGAATCCACGGTCAAGATTTATCGTGCTCAAGTCATGAGAAGGATGGGCGCGCAATCCCTGGCAGACCTGGTCAGGATGGCCGAACTGATGCGCTCTGCGCCTGGTCCCATAACCAGTCTCAGTGCTATTCTGGATAGACCTAAGTAGTAGACCAACCCGCCGATCGGACACGAATCTGCACCAAGCCACAATGGAGACTCGGACATGCTTCCTTTATCCTTGCGTTTTCTCCGCAGCAGCGCGTGGAACGACATTGTAATCGATCGCTGTCGAAGGGGGCTTAGAGCGGGGGCATCGATGTCGGAGTTGCAGGGCATTGTCGACTGGATCGTAGCCGAAGAAGATTGCCGTTCGTTGTCATTCGCTCATCCGGTTTGCTCGGCCATGGCTGTCTCCAGCGCGCAAGGCTACCCGAACACACTTTCCGTATTTTCTCGATATCGAAATCGATTTAGCGCGTTTCAAGAAGCGCTACGGCGAGTTTGAGCGGGCGGTCCGCTCCCAACTGCCACAGGAGCATTTCCAATGCGACGATCAGAAAGAGGCTTGCCAGCGTCAAATGCAATACGGATTTGCGCGAGCAAAATCTCTTACCTTCGACCTCGCCTTTCAGCTTTGAACGGACCTCGGTGCCAAGCCTCATCAACAAGCACTCGCGCATGGATTCCATTTTGCCGCCTACGAATTGTAGTTTCTTCGCGACGCGCGGCGCAGCCCCGGTTGGTGGCTCTCGTTCGCTACTTCCTTCCGACGCCGCTCGACCTGACCCCGCATGGCGGGTCTTGACAAGCTAAAGGTCGTGAAAAGATGCAAACAAGGCCGACCGGATCTTTGAGCATCAGAGTGCCGGGAACCGGTTCGGCTGTCGTCACAAGTAGCGACCAAACAGAGACCGGTGAAATCCTATTTTTCGGCCCTTTTCGGTTGATCGGGGCAACTCGGGTGCTCGTCAGGGATGGCAAACCCGTCGCCATCGGAGGCCGCGCTCTCGACGTTCTGATTGCGTTGACCGGCCGGGCGGGTGAGGTCGTGAGCGGGCGAGAACTGATCGATCTCGTTTGGCCGGGCGTCTTCGTCGAGGAAGCCAATCTTCGCGTGCACATCGCCGCCCTTCGCAAGGTGCTGGGGGACGGCAAGGATAATGTCCGCTACGTCGTCAATGTTCCCGGCCGGGGCTACACCTTCGTTGCGCCGGTCCGGCGCAACGGCGCGGGCGGCGGCACTGCCTCAATTGCTGCTCCTGCAAGCACGGCGCGATCTCCGAATTTCCCGACGCCATTGCAGCTGCTGGTCGGCCGCACCGAGACCGTCGCCACAATGTCCTCGCTGCTCTTGTCTCGGCGCTTTGTCAGTGTGATCGGACCAGGTGGGATAGGCAAGACGACCGTCGCTGTGGCGGTCGGCAACGCACTGCGCCAGGAATTCGGCGACGACGCGGTTTGCTTTGTCGACCTTGGGTCGCTCACCGACCCGGCTGACGTACCCAGTGCCGTGGCTTCGGCACTCGGCTGCTTTGTCCAGGGCCCGGATCACGAGCCGTACATACGAGCCTTCCTGGCTGACAAGCGGATTCTCATCGTTCTCGACAATTGCGAGCATGTGATCGAGACGGCCGCCCAGCTCTGCGCACGCCTCTTTCACGCGGCGCCATCGGTGCACTTGTTGGCGACCAGTCGCGAGGCGTTGCGTGTTGAGGGCGAGCATGTGCAGTTGCTGATGCCTCTCGACAGTCCGCCTGACGAAACGCCAACTGCCGTTCAAGCTCTGGCCTCGCCCGCCGTGCAGCTCTTCATGGAGCGGGCGGCAGCGAGCGGGCACCATGCCCAGCTCAGCGACACCGATGCTCCAATTGTTGCGAAGATCTGCCGTCGGCTAGACGGGATCGCTTTGGCAATAGAGCTTGTCGCCAGCCGTGTGGGTACCCACGGTATTCAAGGAACCGCCGGACTCCTGGAAAGCGGGGCTGGGCTGCTCCTGCCAGGCTGGCGTAGTGCAGTGCCTCGGCATCAAACGTTGCAGGCCATGTTCGACTGGAGTTTCAGGCTCCTGTCGACGGACGAGCAGAGAGTTCTCTGCAGGCTGTCCGTGTTCGTTGGCAATTTCACGCTGGCGGCGGCGCATGCGGTCGCCGGGGGTAAGATACAGACGGTGACCTCCGCGATCGCCAGCCTGGTCGACAAGTCACTCATGCGGGTCGTGCCGACGAGCGGACTTACTCATTACCGATTACTGGATACGACACGCGCTTATGCTGCGGCCAAGCTCGCCGAAGACGGGCAAGCGGTAGCTGCCGAACGAGGTCACGCAGGCTACTTCACAGGCCTTCTCAAGCAGGGCATGGCCAAAGGCTCGGCTTTTGATGGCCACAATGTTGCCGTTCACGCTCCCCACATCGATAACGTTCGCAAAGCGCTCGCATGGAGTTTTTCGAGCTTGGATGACCGGTCCCTCGCCATTGAGCTGGCTGCCCTCGCAGTCCCGCTATTTCTGGGACTTTCACTGCTGGATGAGTGTCAGCAATGGTGCCGGCGAGCCCTGTGCGCGCTGCGGGAAGCGGATCACGGGACGCGATGGGAACTGGAACTCCAGGGGGCACTGGCGATGTCATCCATGTACTCCCGCGGCAACAGCCTGGAAGTCAGGGCCGGGATCGAGCGCGGCCTGGAACTCTCCGAAATCTTGCAGGATGGAAGGCATCAACTCCAGCTACTTTCCGGACTCTACATCTTCCTCATGCGCCAGGGGGAGTTCAGCGGCGCGTTGGCGGCCGCCAAACGGAACGCTGCCGTTGCCAAGGCCAGCGGAGGCCCGATCGAAAACGCAATGACGGAATGGATGTTAGGTGGATCATATCACCTGACCGGCAATCAGGCGGCAGCGCTACGACACTGCAAGCAAGGCTCGAAGCTGGCTTCGGATTTCAGGCTGGGGAGGGTGAGCTTCTTTGGCCACGACCACCATGTATCGGGGCTCGCGACGCTCGCCAGGTCCTTGTGGCTGTGTGGCTTCCCGGATCAGGGTTGCAAAGTCGCCCGTCAGGGAATCAAAACGGCGCAGAGCCACGATCACCCGGTATCAAGTTGCATTTCCCTCATCTATCTCGTCCCTGTTTTCCACTGGAGTGGCGACTTTAGAGCAGCGCAGGAGTATACTGAAATCGTAATCGAGCAGGCTACCAAATACTCCCTTGCTCCCTATCGCGCAGTCGGCCTCGCGCTGAAAGGTGAACTCATGGTCGCGCACGGCGAAGCGTCGTCCGGCGTTGCGACCTTGCGGGCGGCCTTGAAGGCGATGGATGCCGATCAGTACCGGATCGTGACGCTGCCGACGCGGCGCGCCTTGGCTGAAGGACTGGCCCATTCCGGACAGTCGGACGAAGCGTTGGCAACGATAGTCGAGGCTGTGGCGCGTGCTGAGCAGGTTGGCGAGATATTGTGGCTGCCCGACTTGCTGCGGGCCCAAGGCGAAATCCTACTGATGCAGCCGCGACCTGACCTTGCGACGGCTGAGCGTATACTGCTTCGCTCCCTCGATTGTGCCCACAAGCAATCGGCCTTGAGCTGGCAGCTGAAAGCCGCAATCCCGCTGGCGCGCATGTGGAAGGAGCACGGCCGGGGCAAGGACGCCCGCTCTGTGCTCGAAGACATCTATCGGCGATTTACAGAGGGATTTGAAACGCGAGATCTCGTTACCGCGCGCCGATTTCTCGAAGAGCTGAGTTCGACCGACTGAGCTCGGCAGACCAGTCGCGGTTCGCCTTCAATCCCATGGCTCTTTCACGTCTACCGCCAGGCGTTTGGAGCGATCCTCCACGCATGTGCTTATTCACGGTCTGTCCTGGGCGCGAATATTTACAGCTATTTGCAACGCTAAACTCGCATCGCAGCTCATAGGGCGGATAAACCATGACATGAAATTCCAGGCAATCGCCAAGCTGGAGGGGTGATGATGTGGACATTCGTATAGCTTCATTACACCGAACGCTCCGGAGGATTTCCTCCCGGCAGTGGAATAGTCTCATCGCCCCCATTCGCAAGGTCAGGCTGATTGATCTTCTGCAGCCTTCGGCGCCGCCCACGACCAAATCGCACCCTCTTGCCGTAGGAGCCCGTACCTCATGCATGGCACCCAATCGACAGCAATAAGCAAGCGCGCGGTGTGCATCGCGCACGAAGTGAACCAACCGCTTACCGCCATTCTGACCAACGCGGAAACCGCCCTGCAATGGCTGACGAGAGATCCGGTGAATCTCGATGAGGCGAAACAGGCCATCGAACGGATCATCGGCAATACCCTTCGCGCCGCCGATGTCGTCAGAGGTGTTCGCGATCTGGTCCGAAAATCCCCGCCCATAGCGGCTAACCTCGACATCAACGACTTGATTACGGACCTGCTCAGTCTCGTCAGCCTCGATCTGCGCCTTCACCGCATCGCGGTCGAGGTCGAACTCGCTGAGAACCTGGAGCCGATCAGAGGCGATCACGGTCAATTGGAACGGGTCGTCGCCAACCTGGTCTCGAACGGCATCGAGGCGATGAGCACGGTGCAGGATCGACAACGGAAGTTGCGGATCAGCACCCGGCTCGATAAAAATGGGGATGTGCTGGTGGCCGTCGAGGACACGGGCACGGGGCTCGATCCGGCGCTTGTCGACCGCATCTTCGATCCCCTGTTCACGACCAAATGCGAGGGCATGGGTTTGGGACTGTGGATATGCCGCTCTATCGTCACGGCCCACGGCGGCCGGCTGTGGGCCACGCCCAATCTTCCGCACGGCAGCATTTTCCGGTTCATCGTCCCAAGCACGGTTGGGCCAAGCACGGTTGGGTCAAAAACAGTCGCGCCAAGTCGACGCCGGCAGACGATGCGAACGAACCGCCAGGTCGAGAGGTTTGTTGGCGGCGCTGCATCTTCAGATCTCGTTCGGCGGCATGAGAAGGCGAACATGCCTGAGGAATACTCCAGGTAGCCAGGCTTTCCTGCAGGCGGCTGGTCTCTGCGCCGTAGACTTCATGCTGCAGACCCGCCGTTCCTGAGAGACGGCGGGGCTGCGGCGAGACGATGGGGCCTTCTCATTCACCCATTAACTGCTGGAGGAGGTTCCTGTTCGCAGTCGGGTGGGCTTTGAACGAGTTGATGCCGTCAAACCATCCATTCTGCGAGAAGTCGCCGTATTCGCTGCTGCCATGCCCACCGTTACGGCCGTGATCGCCGTCGTGGCCGCCGTGCGACGAGGCGGCAAAGGCCCCAGTGAGTGGGATGGCGACGAGCATCGCGGCAAGCGCCGCCTTCAGAGGGATAGAACGCATGATTAACTCTCCTTTTTGTTGAGGAAGGCGGCCTTTCGTCTACCGCGCATTCCAGCTACAGGCACTCGGGAACCTTCGAGTTACGATGTTCGTCTCGCCTCTGTTGTTCTCGTCCTGTGCCAATTATCTAGCAAACGTCGGAAGTAACAAACAGTATATAAGGGTATAATGCATGTATATATAAGGTAGTATGGAGTGTCGGTGTTCGGCCCGTGTGGGGCGCTGAGGACGGGGGGCTCGATTTTCACGCCGGGCGCCCTTGAACTGAACCAGGGTGAACGAACTAGGGTGTTGGGACGGCTGCAGGACTGATCTGCACCTTGCTGCCTTCGGCAAGTTCGACCGGCGGATTCAGGATTACCAGGTCACCCTGTTTGACGCCGTCACGGACCTCGACCTCCTTTCCGAGATCGCGCGCCACCGATATTTTCCGGATATGCGCGATGCCGTTCTGGACCACGGCAACCTGCAAACCATCTGCGTTGAAGATGATCGCATCTGCCGACACGGAAAAGCTGGGTGTCTTGCGCGGGATCTGGAGCTCGACAGTGCAATAGGTGCCGGGCGCGAGAACACCGTCGGGGTTCGGAATGTCGATTTCGGTCAGCAAGGTCCGTGTGCCCGGTGCCAGCGCATCGGCAATCCGCGTCACCGTGCCGGGGAAGGTACGGTCGGGGATTTCGGGAATCCGAAGCACAGCCTTGACCCCCGGGGTCAGTCCAAAGGCCTGGTCCTGAGGGACGTAGACCTGGGCACGGATCACATCCCCTTGCATGATGGCGAACAGGAAAGTGCTGTTGGTCGTGTCGGCCTGCACCAGGCTGCCGATATCGACGTTGCGTTGAGTGATGACGCCGTCGAACGGGGCGACCACCTGCTGGTAGGCCTGTTGCTGGTCGAGCACGCGCAGCTGGTCCTGCTGCGCATTCACATTGGCCTGCGCAACGCCGACAGCCGCCTCCTGTGCCTTGACGCTTTGGACGTCGATCGTACCCTGCTGCTTGGTGATCCAGCCCTGGTCCACCAGGGGTTTGTCGCGTTGCCACGTCACCTTGGCGAGATCGAGATTGGCTTGTGCTTGTTGCAGCGCCGCCTTGAGCTGTCCTAAGGTTGCCTGGGCCTGCAAAATCTGGTCATCGAGTTCCGGTACGGCAATTTTGGCCAGCAACTGTCCCTTCTTGACCCTGTCTCCGATATCGACCTCACGCGTCTCGATATAGCCGCTGGCTCGTGCGAAGATGTCCGCGACATCGTAGGCAGTTGTGGTGGCGGGCAGACTGACTTGCATGATGTCGTCGCTCGGCCTTACCGCTGCAACACGCACCTGCGGGATGAAGTCACGCGCCTGTTCGGCGGCCGCCGCGAGTTCGCGGCTGCGCGAATAGTATCCCTGGACGCCATAGGCCAGTCCCGTCGTCAGCAGGGTCAGCGCGCCCAATGCAAGCAGCCAGCCTCTGCCTCGGCGCGGCGGCCGCTCCGTTGCGCCATCCGTCACCGTATCGTCGCGCTGATCCAGATGATCCCTCGGTTTCATGCGATTTCCTCGTCGAAGACGCCGTGAGCCGTCTTGCCGTCCTGTCTGCTGCGCAGCATCGCGAACAGGTACGGCACGACGAGGAGCGTCGTGGGCGTTGCAAACAAAAGCCCCCCGATAACCGCGCGCGCCAGCGCGGCATTCTGCTCTTCGCCCGCTCCGCCGATCGCCATGGGGACCATGCCGACGATCATCGCGGCCGCGGTCATGAGCACGGGCCTGATCCGGGTATGACCGGCTTCGATCGCCGCGTCGAACGCAGGCTTGCCCGCCAGCTGCTGGTCGCGGGCGAAGGTCACGAGCAGAATGGAATTGGCCGAAGCGACCCCGACCGCCATGATCGCCCCCATCAGGGAAGGCACGTTGAGCGTCGTGCCCGTGATGAACAGCATCGTCACGATGCCGCACAAGGTCGCCGGCAACGCAAGGATGACGACAAAGGGGTCGCCGAAGTTCTGATAGTTCACGACCATCAGCAAGTAGACGAACACGGCGGCGAACAGGATGCCGATGCCGAGGTCCCAGAAGGCATCGTTCATGCTCTGGATCTGGCCTATGACCTGAATGTTGTTCCCAGGCGAAAGCTGCTTCTGCAGGTCGGCAACGACCGCGCTGATCTGGCTGGAGATACTTCCCAGATCGCGACCCTGGACGCTTGCATAGACTTCGTAGACCGGCTGGACGTTCGCCTGGTTGGCGTTGGTCGGGAGACTGTCGCGCTTGAACGTAGCGACGTTGCTGAGCTGCCCAGGAACCTGTGCACCTGCGGTATTGATAGTCGAGGAAACGGGCGTGTTGCCGAGGTCGTTCAGTGACGCGATCTTGTTTTCCGGCGTCTGAACGGCAAGATAGTAGGGAATGCCCGTGTTCGGGTCGGTCCAGAAGTTCGGCGACACCTGCTCGGAGGAACTCAGGCTCACATTGATGTTGTTGGCGATCGTGCTGGCATTGAGACCGAGCTGCGCCGCCCGCGTGCGGTCGATATCGGCATAGAACGCCGGCGCGTCGACTTCCTGCTGCAGGTGTGCGTCGACAACACCGGGAATGGCTGCGATGCGGCGCCGCAGTTCCATCGCGATCCGCAGATTGGTAGCGCGGTCATAGCCGACCGTACGGACATCGATCTGCGCCGGCAGTCCGAAATTGAGGATCTGCGTGACGATGTCGGCCGACTGGAAGTAGAACAGAACGTCTGGAAAGGCGCTGGGCAGCGCCGCGCGCAACTTGCGCACATAGTCGGCAGTCGGCGCGTGGCCGTCTTTCAATGCGACCAGGATCACACCATCATTCACGCCGATGGTCGATCCATCCGTGAACGCCAAATTGTAGGCACGCGCCGGCAGGCCGATATTGTCGACGACAAGCTGGAGGTCGCGATCGGGAACGATCTCGCGGATCTTGTCCTCGACAGATGGGGTGATTGGGGTCTCGGTCGAGCCTAACTGAGGGCGGCTGCTCCTGTCGGGATGTGAGAACGTGGTCGATGTGAATCGCCACAAACATCGG
>NZ_LMCP01000045.1 GCF_001425625.1 Mesorhizobium sp. Root102
GGAGACATGGGTAACACTTTTGGCCCGAAGGGGTTTTGGAGTGGTTCGAGCCTGCATGTCTCATCATCGAAATATCCCAAATCATAGTCCATGAAGGAAGCCAGCCAGATATGGTCCTCGACCTGTTTGATGCCGACGGTCTGGCCGGCGAAGACGAGGCTGAGATTGATCTTCTTGCGGTCGAAGCAGATGCGTCCGCATGTGGTGACGGTGACGGCCTTGTCGTGAAACGGATAATCGAGGTCAGGCAGGCCAGTGTAGGGGCGCGGTGACGGCTGATAGCGCTCGGCCGGACAGGCCATGTCGAGCGCCTGGTGCGGGCGCTCCGAGTTGAACTCGTCGATGAAGTCATCGAACTTGGCCTGCTGCTGAAGGAAGTTGGCGCCTGCCGGTTTGGTGGCCTCCTTCTTCAAGGTGAGGTGCATGCGCTCATGGCGCCCGTTCTGCTGGGGGCAGCCCGGCTTGATGCGCTCGATGTCGATGCCCAGGCGCAGCCACCAGACCGACAGCTTGCTGAGGTTGAACAGNCTCATGGCGCCCGTTCTGCTGGGGGCAGCCCGGCTTGATGCGCTCGATGTCGATGCCCAGGCGCAGCCACCAGACCGACAGCTTGCTGAGGTTGAACAGCGCATTGGGGCTGGCAAAGGGAACGCCATTGTCGGTCCTGATCGCGTTGGGCAGGCCGAACTCCTTGAATACGCTCTCGAACACGGTGAAGGCATAGGCCTCCTTCGTGGTCGAGAGCGCTTCGCAGGCGATGAGATAACGGCTGGCGAAGTCGGTGATGGTCAGCGGATAGCAATAGCGCCGATCGGCGAGCATGAACTCGCCCTTGTAGTCGGCGCACCACAGNGGCGATGAGATAACGGCTGGCGAAGTCGGTGATGGTCAGCGGATAGCAATAGCGCCGATCGGCGAGCATGAACTCGCCCTTGTAGTCGGCGCACCACAGGGTCCGTTCCGGACACATAGGTTACGGTTCATACCGGAGACATGGTGTAGTGCACCCCTTGGGTGAGACACCAATCAGGGACAGTTCTGCGGCCAAGGGGGCCTGGCGCAATCGCGTTGGGCCGGCTTCGTATTCATCCGGCGCATGACTGACGTTTTGTGATGTCGGCGTTTTCGTGATGTCGGCTTTTGGCCGCGCCACGAGATGTCGCGGATGGAGGTTAGGCCACGCCCCAAAATAAGGCAGCCAGATTGATCATCTACCCAGCAAGTTCTTCTCGACTGTCTTTAGGTGACCAAGCATCGCCGTCTTCGCGCCTTCCGGATCGCGATGGAACAACGCCTCCAAAATCACCTGATGTTCCCGGCAATACACCTGACGTCGCTCTTCCGAAAATGAGCGCTTCTTCATTTCAAACCAGGGTGACTGGTTGCGAATGGCACGCATGAGATTGTGGATCTCTTTCAGGAAGTCATTGCGGCAGCAGGCAAACACTCGGTGATGGAATTCGGCATCCCAATGCTCGAACTCGGGCATCTCCATGGCATCGCATGCGGTCTGGTGTGCTTCGCGGACGGCATTCAGTTCGGTTGCGCTGGCATTGGTCGCGGCAAAGGCAGCCGCTGCCGGTTCGAGTAGCTGCCTGATCTCCATCATGTCGGCGGGGCTAGTGCCTTCCATCCGTGCGACCATCGATGCGATCGATGTCGGATTGGTTGCGGTCAGAAAGGTGCCGCGCCCGACATGCCGCACGACCGTTCCGTCGTTCTCAAGGAAGCCGACGGCCCGGCGCACGGTGTTGCGCGCGACGCCGAATTCGACCGCGAGGTCGCGCTCGGGCGGCATGCGGCCGTCCTCGAGCCACTCGCCGGAGGAAATCCGTTTCTTGAGCATTGTGGCGATATCGTTGGCGACGAGTTTCGGCATTCGTTGAGAACTTTTATCTGATCCAATGTTGAACCAATATTATCAAGCGATTGCCGGCTGGTCCAGTGTTCAGACGAGAAACAGGCGCCGTATGCGCATGTTTTGTTGGATTGTGAGCCGAACCCCACTTGAAGCGTGAACCAATCGGCGATAGCGTGTAGCGAAAGAGCCAGTATTGGTTCATAAAAGGTTCAGGGAGGAATCGGATGCGGGTCGCGACATTTTCGATCGCCGGCGAACGTCGCCTAGGTATTGTCGATCTCGATGCCCAGATCATCGCTCCTTTCGATTTTGCCGTCGATCAGGCCAAGGCCGGCATTCTGGCACTGATCGAGCGCAACGGCGCTGGCGTGCCGCGCACCCTGTCACCGATCCCGCTGGCGCAGGTGGAAATCGAGGCGCCGATTCCGCAGCCGCGCCGCAACATCTTCTGCGTCGGCAAGAACTATCATGAGCACGCGCACGAGTTTGCCCGCAGCGGCTTCGATTCCAGCGCCGGCGCCGGCGCGATCCCTAAACACCCGATTATCTTTTCCAAGGTGCCCGAATCGGTCGTCGCCAACCATGCCAGCGTGCTGATCGATTCCTCGGTCTCGACGGCCATCGACTACGAGGCGGAGCTTGCCGTCATCATCGGCAAGGGCGGGCGCGGCATCGCCAAGGAAAACGCGCTCGATCACGTCTGGGGCTACACGATTGTCAACGACGTCACCGCCCGCGACCTGCAAGGCAAATACAGCCAGTGGTTGATCGGCAAGTCACAGGATACGTTCTGCCCGATGGGCCCCTGGGCTGTGACCAAGGATGAACTCGATCTGGCGACCGCCGGCATCCGCTGTTTCGTCAACGAGGATCTGCGCCAGGACTCCAGGATCTCGCTGCTGATCTTCGACATCCCGACCATCATCGCGACGCTCTCGCAAGGCATCACGCTGAAGCCCGGCGACATCATCGCCACCGGTACGCCGGTCGGCGTCGGAATCGGCTTTGATCCGCCGAAATATCTCAAGGCCGGTGACGTCGTGCGCATCGAGATCGACGGCATTGGCACGCTGGAAAACCGCTTCGTGGAGTATGCGCAATGACGACCGTGACGGTTGGCCAGGTCGTCGCGGAGGTTGTCGGCGAGGGTGCGGCCGTGGTGATGATCCATGGCCTCGGCGGCACGTCCAACATGTTCCAGCCGCAGATGGCGGCACTTTCTAGCTATCGCGTCATCCGGCTCGACCTGCCGGGCTCCGGCCGGTCGCTGCGCCCGATCGAGCCGCTGACCATCGAAGGGATGAGTGAGGCAGTCATCCGCACCATGGCCGGCATGGGGGTCGCATCCGCGCATTTCGTCGGCCATTCGATGGGCACCATCATCTGTCAGCAGATTGCTTCAACGCAGCCCGCGCTGGTCACCTCGCTGACGCTGTTTGGCGCGCTGGCGGAACCGGCCGAGGCGACGAGGCAAGGCCTCGCCAACCGGGCGCGGCTGGCGCGCTCGGGCGGCATTGCCGATATCGCCGACCAGATCGTCGCCAACGCGATCTCGGCGCACACCAGGGAGACTTCGCCGGCCGCCGTCGCCTTCGTGCGGGAATCGATCACCCGCCAGGACCCGGAATCCTATGCCCGCACCTGCGAGGCGCTGGCCAAGGCGACCTCGGTCGATGCGCGGCGGATCTCGGCGCCGACATTGCTCGTCACCGGCGATGCCGACACGGTCAATCCGGCGGGTGTCGGCCAGGCGCTTGCCGACAGGATCAAGGGCGCCGTATTCTCCTCACTGGATCGGTGCGGGCACTGGGCCACGGTGGAAAGCCCGCGCGACAGCAGCCAGAAGCTCGCCGATTTTTTGAGACGGGTTGATAGGTGAGGATTTCAGATCGGGCGTAGAACTGCGCGCTCGGCAAGTTGGGAGGCTTGTGATGGCAGACGACAGCTGGAACGGCAACGGTTCGGGCAGCACGCTGTTCACCAATGTGCGCGTGCTCGACGCGTCAGGTGAATATCCATATACCGGTGAGGTGCTGGTGCAGGGCAACCGCATCAAGCAGATCACCAAGGGCTCGTCGCGCTTCGGCTCGTCTTCGTCCTCATCCTACAGCGGCGGTGCAGCAGGGGGTGTCACGACCATCGACGGCATGGGCGCGACGCTGATGCCGGGCATGATCGACGCGCATCTGCATTTGTCGTGGAACAACGCACCCGGCATCGACCCCATCCAGATGATGGAGATCGAAGAACATATGCTGGTCACCATGGAGATGGCCAAGCTGGTGCTCGACGCCGGCTTCACCGCCGGCCGCGGTGCCGCCGCCGCCAAGCCGCGTCTCGACGTCGTCGCGAAAAAATTCATCAACCAGGGCCGCTTCCCAGGGCCGCGCTATC
Source organism: Mesorhizobium sp. Root102 (assembly GCF_001425625.1). Lineage (GTDB taxonomy): Bacteria > Pseudomonadota > Alphaproteobacteria > Rhizobiales > Rhizobiaceae > Mesorhizobium. The sequence continues at coordinate 4,256 of NZ_LMCP01000045.1, forward strand.
TTGCGGCGGGGCCGGAAATCACCACGGTCGGCGGTCTCGGCGATTCCTCGCCCTCCCATATCCCGCATGAAGGCCTCAATCTCGGCATCGTCGTCTCCGGCCCCGAGGAAATTCGCCGCACCGTGCGCCAACTGATCAAATACGGCGTCGATTCCATCAAGCTCAACCTGTCAGGCGAGAGCATCACCGGCATGGGCGCCGAGGAAACGCCGATGTCGGAAGAGGAGGTCGCCATGGCGGCTTCCGAGGCGCGCTGCCGCAACAAGGTGCTGTCGGCGCATGCGCGCTCGTCCGGCTCGGTCAAACAGTGCATCCGCCACGGCATCCAGAACATCTACCACGCCTCCTTCGCCGACGAGGAAGCGCTCGATATGCTCGAGGCCGTCAAGGACAAGCATTTCGTCGCCCCCGGCATCGCCTGGCTGATCAACACCGCGCGCCATGCCGAGCAGTGGGGCATCAAGCCCGGCTCGCCGCTTTCGCTCGAATATGAGCGCGAGCTGGAAATGTGCATCGAGACGATGAAGAAGATGCATAGGCGCGGCATCCGCGTCTGCATCGGCGGCGACTACGGCTTTGCATGGACGCCGCAAGGCACCAACGCCAAGGACATCCAGACCTTCGTCGAGATGCTCGGCTTCTCGCCGATGGAGGCCATCCAGGCCGGCACCAAATATGGCGGTCAGATCATGAACATGGGCGACGAGCTCGGCATGATCAAGGAAGGTTACCTCGCCGACCTCCTGCTGATCGACGGCGATCCGATTTCCGACGTGCGCATCCTGCAGGACAAGAACCGCATCCTCGCCATCATGAAGGACGGCAAGTTCCACAAGGCGCCGCGCATGAACGAGCAGCGTCGGCGGCTGACTGCATGAGCCTGCTCGAGCAGCCTTCCTCGTCGTCGCTTTCGGCCGGCGGCATGACACGCCGGCAGGCCTGGGGCCTCGTCGGCCTGGTTGCCGCCGCCGTCATGGTGTGGCTGGTCTTCGCCGTCTGGCCGGATTGGCTGAACGCGATCTTGATCTCGAAGAAGGCCTTCGTCAGCGCAATCCTCAATGGCATCACGCTGGCCGGCCTGTATTTCCTCGTCGCCAGCGGCTTCACGCTGATCTTCGGCCTGATGCGCAACGTCAATCTGGCGCATGGCTCGCTCTATCTGCTCGGCGCCTATATCGGCTACGAGGTCACCAACCACACCGGCTACTGGCTGCTCGGTGTCGCCGCCGGCTTCGCCGTGCTGGCGATCATCGGCGTCGTCATGCAGGTTTTCGTGTTCCGCCGCCTCGAAGGCGATGACCTGCGCCAGACCTTGGTCAGCATCGGTATCTCGATCGTCGCCGCCGACCTGATGTTGGCTGTGTGGGCCGGCGGCACCTACCAGATCACCACGCCGGAATGGCTCGACGGCGCCTTGACCTTGCCAATCATCACCGCGGTGCGCTCAAACGGTGTATCGGTCTTCCTTACCTATCCGCTCTATCGCGTGGTCGTGCTGGCGGCGGCGATCGTCATCGGCGTCGGGCTTTGGCTGATGCTGAACCGGACCCGCGTCGGCATGATGATCCGCGCCGGCGTCGACGATCGCGCCATGCTGCAGGCTTCCGGCGTCAACGTGCATGCGGTGTTCGCCGTCGTCTTTGCTGTCGGCGCCGGCCTTGCCGGCTTCGCCGGTGTCGTCGGCGGTTCGGCGCTGTCCGTCGCACCCGGCGAGGATGTCCGCTACCTCCTGGCGTCGCTGGTCGTGGTCATCGTCGGCGGCATGGGCTCGATCACGGGTGCCGCCATCGGCGCGCTGCTGATTGGCCTCGCCGAGCAGATCGGCCTCGTCTATTTCCCGACCTACGGCATCGTGCTGACCTTCGTCATCATGGTGGTCACGCTGGCGGTCCGGCCACAAGGCATCATGGGGAAGGCCCGATGAGCCTTGCTACTACCGCCAACGTGACGCCGCAGCAGAACTGGCTGGAGAGGCTGGGGGCCGGTCACATCATCCTGGCCATCGCGTTGGTCCTCTATCCATTGGTGGCCTCGGATTTCTTCCTGACGCAGATCGGCGGCTATTCCCTGATCTTCGGCATGTTGGGTCTGTCATTGATGCTGCTCGCCGGCTACGGCGGCATGGTCAGCCTGGCGCAGATCACGGTCGCTGGCATCGCAGCCTATGCCATCGCCATCCTCGGAAACAACAATTCCAACATCCTCGGCTTCGGCTGGCCGTGGTGGCTCGCGGTGCCGTTCGCGGTTCTTGCGGCGGCACTGGCCTCGGCGCTGATCGGCTGGATCTCGGTGCGCACCGAGGGCATCTACACAATCATGATCACGCTGGCGATCGCCACCGCGACCTATTATTTCGCCCAGCAGAACTACGCCATCTTCAACGGGCATTCCGGCTATACGGGCATTCGCGCTCCGGCATTCTGGGGCATCGGCTGGCGTGACGCCCGGCCTTTCTACTACCTTTGCCTTGGTCTGGCGGTGTTGTCCTACGCAGCCGTGCTCTACGGCTCGCGCTCGACCTTCGGCATGACCTTGCAGGCGATCCGCGACAACCCGCGCCGCATGCGTGCGCTCGGATATCACGTCACCGCGCACAAGGTCTTCGCCTGGCTGCTGGCGGGCGTTATCGCCGGACTGGCAGGCGTGCTGCTGGTCTGGTTCAACGGCCGCGTCTCGCCCGGCACCATCGGTGTCGACGCCGCGATCGACGTGCTGATCATTGCCGTCATCGGCGGCCTGCGCCATCCGATCGGGCCATTCCTCGGCGCGGTCGTCGTCGTCCTGATGCAGACTTTCGCCATCGACATCGTCGGCGCCGAGCGTTTCAACACGCTGATCGGCATGGTGTTCCTGGTGATCGTCTTCGTCTCACCGGATGGAATTCTTGGGTTGTGGGGGAGGATCAAGCCACATCTTGCCCAGGAGTCCTTGCGTCCCGGCCAATAGCAACCGGGATGGAATGAACCACTGCAAAACGAAATCAACGGGAGGAAAATCATGAGGATGCATAGACGCACATTGCTGGCCCTGGCGGTGTTCACCGGGCTGACCGCACCGTCGATGGCGCTGGCTGCCGACGACACCATCAAGATCGGCCTGCTTGCGACCTTCGAGGGACCGTTCACGGTGCTCGGCGAGGACGGCGAGCGCGGCGCCATGACCGCGGTTGCCGAGATGAACGGAACGGTCGCCGGCAAGAAGGTCGAGATCGTCAAGGGCTCGTCCGATGCCTCGCCCGACAGCGCCGTTCGCGCCGCGCGCAAGCTGGTCGAACAGGACGGCGTCAAGGTGTTGGTCGGCCCGCTTTCGGGGGACGAAGGCATCGCCGTCAAGGACTACGCCAAGACGCAGCCGAACGTGACCTTCATCAATGGCACCTCGGCCGCGCAGGATACCACGTTGCGCGATCCGGCGGAGAATTTCTTCCGCTTCTCAACTGATGGCGCGCAGTGGATGGCCGGCCTCGGCACCTATGCCTTCAACGACAAGGGCTACAAGAAGGTCGCCACCGTCGCCGAAGACTATTCCTTTCCCTACACGCAGGTGTTCGGCTTCATGGCCGAGTTCTGCAAGGCCGGCGGCCATGTTCCGTCGAAGTCCTGGGTGCCGATCGGCAACAAGGACTTTTCTTCGGTCATCGCTGCCATCCCGGAAGACGTCGATGCGATCTACGTCGCGCTCGGCGGCGCCGACGCCGTCAACTTCCTGACCCAGTACCAGCAGGGTGGCGGCTCCGCACCGCTGATCGGCGGCTCGATCACCGTCGACCAGACGGTGCTGACCTCGAAGGGCAAGCTGCGCGATGTGCTGAAAGGCACGCCGTCGGCCGGGCCGACCGCAGACACCAATGACGCGCCGGCATGGAAGACGTTTGTCGAGGCCTACAAAAAGCAACCGGGGGCCTTTCCCTCGCCGTCACTCTTCGCCCACGGCTACTATGTCGACATGAAGGCGACGCTGCTCGGTCTCGATCAGGTCGGCGGGGATGTCTCCGACGGCGGCAAGAAGCTGCGCGATGCGCTGTCGAAGCTGTCCTTCGACACGCCGACCGGCAAGGTGTCGCTCGACAAGAACCGCAACGCGATTGCCGACATCTTCCTGACTGAGGTCACCGAAGGTGCCGACGGCAATCTCATGAACAAGCTGGTCAAGGTGGTGCCGCAGGTCAACCAGACGCTCGGCATTCCCGAAGACGAGTTCATGAAGCTCGGCGCGGTCAACCGCGACAATCCGAGCTGCCCGTAACAAACGGACTTCGAGTGCAGTCGCCAGTGACCGAAAGCTTCGCAGCAACCCGTCTCCAGAGTTCCGGCGCCTATGCGCTGGAGCTCGATGGCGTGGCGCGGCATTTCGGAGCACTGGTGGCCCTCTCGGGCATCAATATGAGGATCGCGGCCGGGGAACGGCGCGCGGTCCTCGGCTCCAATGGCGCCGGCAAGACGACGCTGTTCAACGCCGTGACCGGCGATTTCCTGCCGACGGCAGGACGCATCCGCTTCTTCGGCGAGGACATCACCGACCTGCCACCGCATGAACGCATCCGGCGCGGGCTGCGGCGCACCTATCAGATTTCGCAATTGTTCAAGGGCCTGTCGGTCCTCGATTCGATCTTTCTCGCTTGCCGCGGCGTCTCGCGCCGCCGGTTTTCGCTGCTGCGTCCCGCCACATCAGACGTCAACATGGTGCAGGCGGAATCGATCCTGAACGCCGTGCATCTCGAAGCCTACCGCGACACGCTGGTGGCGACGCTGAGCCACGGCCAGCAACGCCAACTGGAAATCGCACTCGCATTGGCTGGAGCGCCGCGCTTCATCCTGTTCGACGAGCCGGCGGCCGGTCTTTCGCCGACAGAGCGCCGCGACCTCGTCGCCATCCTCAACGCGCTGCCGAAACACATCGGCTACATCATCATCGAGCATGATCTCGATGTCGCGCTGCGTGTTTCGGAATATGTCTCGATGATGCACAATGGCCGCCTGTTCAAGGAAGGCACCCCGCAAGAGATCGAGGCCGATCCCGAGGTCCAGGAAATCTATCTCGGGGGCAAGCATGGCTGAGCGCCCAATTTCTTCGCGCCAAAGTTCTGGCAAGATAGCCAAGGCAATCCTGCGGATAGAAGACCTGCAGGTCTTCTACGGCGAGAGCCATGCGCTGCAGGGCGTTTCGCTGACGCTGGAAAGCGGCGTGCTTTCCGTGGTCGGCCGCAACGGCATGGGCAAGTCGACGCTGTGCAACACCATCGTCGGGCTGAAGCGCGCGCGTTCCGGTTCCATTCGTATCGACGGCCGCGAGATCTCGGCGCTCGAACCGCACGAGATCCATCGCCTCGGCGTTGGCTATGTGCCGCAGGGCCGTCGCGTCTGGCCGAGCCTGACGGTCGACGAGCATCTGCGGCTTGCCGCCGGCAACAGGCGCGATGCCAGTTGGACCGTCGAGCGTGTCTATCAGACCTTTCCGCGCCTGGCCGAGCGCCGCGGCAATGGCGGCTCGCAGTTGTCGGGTGGCGAACAGCAGATGCTGGCGATCTCGCGCGCGCTGCTCAGCGACCCGAAGCTGCTGGTCATGGACGAACCGACCGAAGGCCTGGCGCCGATCATAGTCGAGCAAGTCGAGCAGATGCTGATCAACCTCGCCGCCGAAGGCGAGATGGCGGTGCTTGTCATCGAGCAGAATATCGGCGTGGCGACCGCGGTGTCGAACCAGGTCGCCATCATGGTCAATGGCCGCATCAACCGACTGATGGATGCAAAGGCGCTCGCCGCCGACCGCGAGTTACAGCAGCGTCTCCTTGGCGTCGGCCGCCATGCCGAGGAAGCGCCGATCACGCCGGCGGACGCGGCGCAGGCCAGGGAACAACTGGCGGAGGTCTATCGCGTTGATCGCACTGGCGCCGGCTCGACCGAGCCAATGCCGCAGAACGGCATGTATCGCCCGGTTACCAACTTGCCCAACCGCTGGAACGTGCCGGTCACTGAGATGCGGCAGGCGGCGGTCGACAAGGCAGCACCTCAGGACGATCTGAAGAAGGTTTTCGCCATCCCCTTTGCCGAGCGCATCGGCCGGACCGTGCTTGTCGCCGGCACCTTCGACACCAAGGGCAAGGAACTGCGCTTCGTCGCCGACCGGCTGAAGTCGCTGGGCATTCCGGTGCGCACCGTTGATCTCTCGACATCGGGAAAACCGACCAGCGCCGATGTGCCCGCCATGCAGGTGGCCGGCATGCACGCGCGCGGTTCGTCCGCCGTCTTCACCAATGATCGCGGCGGCTCGGTCAGTGCCATGGCGGAAGCCTTCGCGCGCTGGATCGAGCGCGAGCCGCGTATCGGCGGCGTCATCTCGGCCGGTGGCTCCGGCGGCACCACGCTGGCAACGGCGGGCATGCGTGTGCTGCCTGTCGGCATACCCAAGCTGATGGTGTCGACGGTGGCGGCCGGCGATGTCGCCAAATATGTCGGCGGCGCCGACATCATGATGTTCCATTCGGTCGCCGATGTGCAGGGGCTGAACTCGATCACCGAACAGGTGCTATCCAACGCCGCGCACGCCATGGCCGGCATGGTCGCGCAACTGCCCAATGCCGAGGCGTGGGAAGCAAGACGCAAGCTGGCGCGGCCGGCTCTGGGCATCACCATGTTCGGCGTCACCACACCGGCGGTGCAGGCGGTGACCAGACGTCTTGAAGCCGACTATGACTGCCTCGTCTTCCATGCCACGGGCATCGGCGGACGGGCCATGGAAAATCTCGGCGACTCTCGCCTGCTGTCGGCCTTCCTCGACCTGACCACCACGGAAGTGGCCGACATGATCGTCGGCGGCATCTTCCCGGCGACCGAGGATCGTTTCGGCGCGGCGATCCGCACCGGGCTGCCTTATGTGGGCTCGACCGGCGCGCTGGACATGGTCAATTTCGGCCCGCGCGACAGCGTGCCGGAGAAATTCCGCAGCCGCAAATTCGTCATCCACAATCCGAACGTCACCCTGATGCGCACCACGCGCGACGAGAACCGCGCCTTTGGCGAATGGATCGGCGCGCGGCTCAACGCCATGAATGGCCCGGTGCGGTTCCTGCTGCCCGAAGGCGGAGTGTCAATGCTCGATGCGCCCGGTCAAGCCTTTCACGATCCTGAAGCTGACAACGTCCTGTTCGAGGCGATCGAGAAAACCGTTCGCCAGACTCCGTTGCGCCATGTCGAGCGGGTGCGGGCGAACATCAACGATACGCCTTTCGTCGATGCGGTAATCAATGCGTTCCACGCGATCACGCCGAAACTGCAGAGGCGGGCATGAAGAATTGGACTTCGCCACCGTGCGGGTGGATGTTTGAAAATACTGCCGGTCGCCCCGTGCCGACCGTATTGTCTTGGGGAGGATAGATCATGGACGCGCAAACCTTTGGCGCATTCCTGTTGTGGCTGATCATTGCCGCGGTCGTCGTGGTGATCGCCGTCTATATCTTGCGCTGGCTCTATCGCCGCTCGACCAAGGAGACGGCGTTTGTCCGCACCGGCTTCATGGGGGAGAAGGTGGTGGTGAATGGCGGCGCCTTCGTCATTCCGGTGCTGCACGAGATCACCCCGGTCAATATGAATGTGTTGCGCATCGAAGTGCGCCGCGAGGACGGTTTTGCGCTGATCACCAAAAACCGCATGCGCGTCGATCTGATCGCCGAGTTCTTCGTCCGCGTCGGCGCCAGCCGCGAGCTGGTCGCCGCTGCCGCGCAGACGCTAGGCCGCCGCACGCTGCAGCCCGACAGTTTGCGCGAACTGCTGGAAGGCAAGTTTGCCGGCGCCCTGCGCACGGTCGCGGCCCAGATGACGCTGGAAGAGATGCACGAACTGCGCGGCGACTACGCCGCCAAAGTGCGCAGCCTTGCTTCGGAATCGCTCGCCGCCAACGGGCTCGAGTTGGAAAGCGTCGCCATCGTCGATCTTGACCAGACCAGCCTCGAATATTTCGACCCGTCCAACGCCTTCGACGCGGAGGGCCTGACGCAGCTGACGGAATCGATCGAGACAAGGCGACGGATGCGCAACGAGATCGAGCAGCGCACGCTGGTCGATATCCGTAACCAGAACCTCGACACCCAGCGCAAGGTGCTGGAGATCGACCGCGACAGCGAATATGCCCGCCTCGAACAGGAACGCGAGGTCGAGATCCGCCGTGCCGCGCAACGTTCGGAGCTCGCCATCGAGCGCGCGCTGCGCGACCAGGAATCCGAACAGGCACAGCTTTCGTCGCGCGAAGCCGTAGAGAAGTCGCGCCTCAACCAGGAGCGCAACATCACCGAGGAGCGCATCAAGAGCGAGGAAGACACGCAGCGTCGCGAGATCGCGCGGCGCCGTTCGCTCGACGAGACCGAGATGAAGATGCGTGAAATGACCGAGCGCGAGCAGATTGCGCTTGAACTGTCGCTGGAAAAGGCTCGCATCGAGCGGGAGGGCACGCAGAGCCAGCTCGAGATCGAGCGCAGGAAACTGCTCGAGGTCGCTGAACTGGAGCGCCAGATCGCTCTGGCTGAAAAGGCGCTGGAAGTGACGAAGGCAGAGGCGGAAAAGCGCCGCGCCGAGATCGTCGAGAACCAGGCAACCGAGACGGCGCGGATCGCGCAGGATCGCGCCATCGACGAGGTCAGGATCGCAAGGGAGCGTCACCTCGAAGCGCTGCAGATCGCCAAGCGTCAGGCTTTCGAGGAAGCCGAGATCTCGGCCGGCGAGGAGGTCGAACGCGCCCGTATCACCACCGAGCGCGGCATCGAGGAGGCCCGGCTGATCAAGGATCGCGATATCAGGCAGCTTGGCGTCGACCGAGACCAGAAGATCGAGATCGCCGAAATCCAGAAGGCAATCGACATCGCCAAGAAGACGCAAGAGCGTTCCTCGGCGATCGCGGCCTCGGAGGCGGTTCGCGCCAAGGCTATCCAGGCCGAAGAACAGGCCTTCACTGCCCGCGAGCGTGAGATTGCCGAACGCCGCAAGCTGACCGACCTGATCGGCGCGCAGCGCGAGGCTGAGCGTGACGCCTTGCGCATCGTCTCAGCCGCCGATGCCGAGATGAAGGCGGCGAAGAGCCTCGCAGAAGCACAGAAGATCGCCGCTGTCGCCTCGGCGGAATCGGAGAAGATCCACGCCCTTGCCGCCGCCCAGCGCTACGAAGTCGACGCCGCCGGCCATCGCCAGCTCAACGAGGCCGAGAACCTGCTCTCGAACGAGGCGCGGGCAGGGCGCTTGCGCGGCAAATTGCTCGACCACATGGAAGGCATCATCCGCGAAAGCGTCAAGCCGATGGAGAAGATCGAGGGCATCAAGATCCTGCATGTCGACGGCATCAATGGTGGCAACGGCGGCAACCGCAATGTCACCGACGAAGTCATTGACTCGGCGCTGCGCTACCGGGTGCAGGCGCCGATGATCGACAATCTGATGAAGGAGATCGGCATTGAGGGCGGCTCGCTCGGCCGCATGACCGATGTGCTGCGCGATGCCAAGGACATTTCGAGCCTGACCCGCGACAAGAAGGGCAAGGGAAAGGCCGCCAAGGACGACGATGACGACCGCGATCATTGAGGTGAGGCCGGTATTTCGTCGCGCTTGGTTGGGCCGTGCGAGACGATGTCTTGCGCCTGATCGCGATGCTGCGTCGGTTCGCGATGGTTGCCAAGTGGTTCCCCCACTCCGTCGCTGCTTCGCAGCGCCACCTCTCCCCCCTCCGGAGGGAGAGGAAGGGAGCCCGCCGTGGATGGTTCGCACCCTTCCTCTCCCCCGTCGATCGGGGGAGCTCGACGGAGTGGGGGTCGATCTGGCGCGGCGCGAGACAATGCATACGCGGACTGCCATGCCCATAGCCGGCCCGCAAGCATGACCAAGGTCTATGTATCCTCGGTCATTCCCGCTCCAGCGGCGGAAGTCTGGAAGCTGGTCCGCAACTTCAATGGCTTGCCGGCTTGGGCGCCTTTCGTTGCCGAAAGCCGCATCGAGCAGAACGCGCAGGCCGATCAGATCGGTTGCATCAGAAGTTTCACGCTGAAGGACGGCGGGCGGATTCGTGAAAGGCTGCTGGCCCTGTCGGACTACGATCTGTCCTGCAGCTACGCGATCCTCGAAAGCCCGATGGCGGTGGAGAACTATGTCGCCACCCTGTCATTGACGCCTATCACCGACGGCAACCTGACGCTTGCCGAATGGCAGGCGGAATTCGACTGTGCGCCGGATCGCGAAGCAGCCCTGATGCACCAGATCGGCACCGGCGTGTTCCAGATCGCCTTGACCGCACTGAAAAACCGGTTCGGGCGCTGACGCGGCGCGATGGTCCAGGTTCGCCAGAGCACGATCATCGATGCACCGATCGACGAGGTCTGGGAAATCCTGCGCGACTTCAACGGCCACGATCGTTGGCACCCGGCAATTTCCTTCAGCGAGATCGAGGGTGGTGAGCCGGTCGACGCGGTCGGCTCGGTCCGCCACTTCAGGCTGAACGACGGCGGCGAGTTGCGTGAACAATTGCTGGCGCTGTCCGACAAGGACCGGCGGCTCAGCTATTGCCTGCTCGAAGCGCCGCTTCCCTTGATGGGCTATGTCGCCTCGGTGCGGCTGAAACCGGTGACCGACGGCAATGCGACCTTCTGGGAATGGCGCTCGGAGTTCAATCCGCCGGCGCATCGGCGCGACGAACTGGTCAAGCTGGTCGCCGAAGGCATCTATCAGGCCGGCTTCGCGGCCGTGCGCAATCTTCTGCGAGGCCGAAGCGCAGGCTCGCCGATCGATGTGAGGCCTTCCCGGGCGGTTGCCGCTCCTGCCCCATCGGCAAGCGTGCCGCGCGTCGCGCCGACGGTCACACCAGGTCAGGCCGCGACAACCAGGGCGATCGTTGTCGAGCGCTATGGCGGACCGGAAGAGCTGCAGCTCAGGGAAATCGGACTGCCGAAGCCGGCGCCGAACGAAGTGCAGATCCGCCATACGGTGATCGGCGTCAATTTCATCGATGTCTATTGCCGCACCGGCTATTTCGACCTTCTGCAGCCGCCTGGCGTGCCGGGCATGGAGGCGGCCGGCGTCATCGAGGCGGTTGGGTCCGCGGTGTCGGGCTTCTCTGTCGGCGGCCGTGTCGCCTATGCGTGTCCGCCGGTCGGCGCCTATTGCGAGCGGCGCAACATGGTGCCTGATCTTTTGGTCCATCTTCCTGATGATATCTCCGATGACATTGCCGCCGCTGGGCTGCTCAAAGGCATCGCCGCGAGTTTTCTGCTGCACGAAGTTCATGTTGTCCGTCCTGGCGAGGTCGTCCTGATCCATGCCGCCGCTGGCGGCGTCGGCCAATTGTTGGTGCAGTGGGCCCGCCATCTCGGAGCGACGGTCATTGCGACGGTGTCGAGCGACGATAAGGCGCGGATCGTCGAACGGCTCGGCGCTGATCACGTCATCGTCTATTCGCGAGAGAATTTCGCCGAGGCCGTCATGCGATTGACTGGCGGCGCCGGCGCGGATGTCGCCTATGACGCTGTCGGCAACGATACCTTCGGTGGGTCGCTGGCGGCGCTCGGAGTACGAGGCCATCTCGTCAGTTTCGGCCAGGCTTCCGGCCCAGTCGGCAATTGGGATATCGGTCGGCTCTCTTCGAAGTCCGTCACGATTTCCCGGCCGAACTACGCCCACTATACCGACACACCGCAGAAGCTTGCTCCGCAATTGAACCGGTTCTTTGCCGCGCTGCGACAGGGGACTATCAAGGTCGAGCCTCCGAGGCACTACGATCTGGCAGCGGCGTCGGAGGCCCATCGCGATCTGGAGTCGCGACGAACGACCGGCGCGCTGGTGCTAAAGGTGTGAGACGAGTTGCCACAATCGAAGCCGCCTGGCGGCGTCAGACGAAGCTTTCGGTCGCTATGGTCACTATCCATTTCGAGACCTTTGGGAATGGCCGCTGTCGGCGTACCCTCGACCTGCCGCTTGCGCTCGCAAGGTCCGCCCCCACGTTCCTTGACATCGGGTATTTATCCGAAATTATGTAGGAAAGAAGGATCGCAAAGCATGACGGGAATCGCGCTGTCGGGCGTATCAAAGCACTTTGGCGCAGTCGAAGTGATCCGCGACGTGAGCCTGGACATTAAGCCAGGAGAGCTGGTCGTGTTTCTCGGCCCGTCCGGTTCTGGCAAGACGACGCTGCTCCGGATGATCGCCGGCCTCGAAAGCATTGACGAGGGCACGCTGACGATCGACGGGGTGCGCTCGGAGAACCTTGCGCCGGGCAGGCGCAACGTTGCGATGGTCTTCCAGAACTATGCGCTTTACCCACATATGACAGTCGCGGAGAACATGGCCTTTGGGCTGAGGAACATTCGGGTCGCGCCGGATGTTATACGCCAACGGATCGCTGAGGCTGCGCGCATCTTGGAGATTGAAGCGCTGCTCCACCGGCGGCCGTCGCAGCTCTCCGGCGGGCAGCGCCAGCGCGTGGCTATCGGGCGTGCGATCGTCAAGGAGCCCAAGGCATTCCTGTTCGACGAGCCACTCTCCAATCTGGACGCGGCGCTTCGAGCCCGTACACGCGTCGAGCTTGCCGAGCTGCATCAGCGTTTGAAGTCGACGATGATCTACGTCACCCACGACCAGGTGGAAGCGATGACCCTCGCCGACCGTATTGTGATCCTCAATGATTGCCGGATAGAGCAGATGGGAAGACCCGACGAGGTCTATGCACGTCCGGCATCGCGATTCGTCGCGACCTTCGTCGGATCTCCGGCGATGAACATTCTGCCTGTTACGGTTTCGGGCTCAGGCGACAGGCTCAATGCGCGCTTGACGGATGGATCGCTCGTCGGGCTTCCTGGCGCGCCGGCCAACATGGATTGGCGCGAACTGGGAGTGCGGCCGGAATCGCTGATTGTCGTCTCCGAGGGCAATGAAGCATCCGCCACGGCCACCGTTGTCGAGCGCCTTGGTGAGCGAACGCTCGTCTATGCGCGGCTCGCCGATGGGACGCAGGTTACGGCACAAGATCGCGGGCTCTCGAGCGTCAAACCGGGCGATGCCGTTCGGCTGATGTTCGACACCGCCGCCCTGCATCTCTTCGCCGCGGACGGATCGACCTGGCACGCGCGCTGACGGGCCTGAATCCGCCGAGCGGGGTCCTGCCCTCTGGCATCGCGGTTCGCTCGCGGGCCGAGGCTAGCCCTTGATACCTGCCGAGAGCGTTATCGCTTCGGTCACTCGTCGTTGGAAAAAGAGGTAGGCTAGCGCCACCGGAAGGCCGGCCAGTACAGCTGCCGACAGCTGGCGCGCGTAGTAGACACCGAAGGCGTCATTGACCTGCGTGATGCCGACGGTGATCGTCATCATCTCGGTGCGGGTCACCGAGAGGAACGGCCACAAAAACGCGTTCCACGTCCAGATGAAGCAGACGATCGACAGCGCCGTCGTCACCCCCCAGTTCATCGGCATGTAGATCTTGAAGAGGATCCCGAATTCAGATGCATTGTCCATGACCGCGGCCTCGCGGAAGTCCTTCGGGACCTGATCGAAGAACTGCTTGTACACGATGATGATGACGGGGTGGATAAGCTGCGGCAACATGATTCCAGCCCAGCTGTTGAGCAGGCCAAGGTTGGCCACCAGCACGAAATGATTGATGATCAGCGCCGAAGTTGGCACCATGAAGGAGGCGAGTATCAGCCACCATAGCGCGATCCGCCCCGGGAACCGCAACTGCGAAATCGCGTAGCCGCACAGCATCGAGGTGAAGATGGTGATGACCGTTACGCCGACCGCGACCGCCACCGAATTGACGTACCAGGTGCCGATCTGTGTGGTGGTCAGGGCGTCAATGTAGTTCTCCAGCGTCGGCGTCTCGGGCCAGAGTTCGATGTATGGCCGGACGACTTCGTCGTCCGGTTTGAGCGATGAGATCACACCCCAATAGAGCGGGAACGCCCATAGGATGGCCCAGACGAGCGTCAGTGCCGTGATGATCCCGCCCCAAAAGTTCCAGCGCTGCGCAGCCATGGCGTTCATCGGCGCCGCCTTTCGGCGAACCGGAGCAGTTGGAATTGCAGGACCGAGACGACGACCACAAGCACGAAGAGGGTGACGGCGACAGCCGCCGCCCTACCTCCCTGGTTCTGCTGGAAAGCCTTCTGGAAGACGTAGTAGACGAGCACCATATTGTCGTTCGGCCGGCCGCCGATCGAGAACAGATAGACCTGATCGAAGATCTTGAGCTGCAGGATGAGTTGGATGGTTAATACCAGCGAAGTGACCGGCCATAGCAGTGGCCAGGTGATACGCCGGAACGTGGTCCATCGCGTCGAGTTGTCGAGCGCCGCGGCTTCATGGATCTCCGCGGGTATGGACCGCAGTCCGGCGAGGAAGAGGAGGATCGAGAAACCCGCGGTCCACCAGATCGTCACCCCGGCCACCGCCGGCAAGAACCAGACGCGCGACTTAAAGACCGGTACGCGCGGGATTCCCAGCCAGTCCAGCACATGCATCGCGATCCCGAACTGGAAATTCAGCGTCCAGTCCCAGATCAGATAGACCACGGACACCGGCAGGATGTACGGCAGGAAGAACAACGCCAGCACGATCGCCTGGAACCGGCCCTTGAGGCGTGACACGCCAAGCGCGATCAACAGGGCGATGAGTGTCCCGGGGACGACCGTCATCAGCACGAAGTAAGCGGTGTTCCAGACCGCGCGCCGGAACATCGGGTCGTTGTCGAGCCGCAGGTAGTTGTCGAGGCCAACCCACCGACCCTCGCCGATCAGCGGCGCATCGGTGAAAGAGATGCGGAACATCTGAACCGTCGGATAGACGAACGCCAGCAAGTAGATCGCCAGGAAGGGAGCGACCAGCACCAGTGCGACAAGACGTTCAGTGCGGGAGTTGCGAAGCATGGCTCTTCCTCAAATATGGTTGGGACCGTCCCGGGCAGGGCGGTCCCAGCCTTTGAGCCCTACATGCTGTTCAGCTCTTCCTTGATGGATTTCACCGCCTCGCCCGGGTCCATCTCTCCGTTGAGGGTCGGCACGAAATAATTCGACATGATGTCGAAGATCGGCCCGGCGACACCAGCCTTGGGCGACTTCGGATCGAAGATCATGTTGGCCGTCAGGGTCGAGTAGGTCGCATTGGGCTCCATTGCCTTGTATTCCGCCGTCTCGGTGACTGGCTTGTAGGCAGGGATGTGGCCTGCCGTGGCCCAGAAAAGCGAGTGCTTGTCCATCCATGAGATCACCTCGAGAACGGTGGCACGCTTTTCCGGGGTGATCTCCTTGCCCTTGTTCTTCGGGATCGCGAACGAGTGGCTGTCCGCATAGGTGCATGGCTTGTCGAAGATCACCGGGATCTCGACGGCGCCCCAGTCGAACAGCTTGCCTTGCTTGGCGAGGTCCGTCATCGTGGGAACTTCCCAGACGCCGTTGATCATCATTGCTGCCTTGCCCGAGGTGAATAGGGCGACGGTTGCGGGATAGTCCGTATAGGTCGACTGCAGCCCGGCTTTCGTCCACCCTTGCAGAACCGCCAACGCTTTCGCCAGCTTTTCAGCATTGTCGCCGGCGAGGAACTCGTTGCCCGTCAGAAGCTCGCCGCCTTGCTGGCACACCAGCGAGTAAATGGTGCGGTACATGAAGTTGCCGTCGGCGGTCACGCTGCCCAGCGGGAACTCGATGCCGGCATCCTTCAACTTCTGCAGTGTCGCGGTGAATTCCTCCCTGTTACCCATGCCCACGGGACGGCCGTCGTCGCCGAGCACGCCTGCCTTCTTCAGAAGGACGCGGTTGTAGTACAGGACGATTGGATGGGTATCGAGCGGCACTGCGTATTGCTTGCCGTCGACAGTCACGGCGCCCATCGTCGTCTGGGCGAAGTCCGAGGCCGAGAGGCCCATCTTGCTCATGTCGTCGGCGGTGATTTCTTCGAGAATATCCTGGCTCACCGCCAAGGGGATGCGGCTGGCATGATAGGTCATGACGTCTGGCGCCTCTCCGACCGCGGCCGAGGTCTGCACCTTCGCGTAGAAGGGCGTGCCCCACTCCAGCGTCGTGGCGTCGATCTTGATCTTGCCGGCGTGGGCGGTGTTGAAGTCGGTGATCATCTGCTTCATGCGCACACCGTCACCGCCGCCGAGGAAATCCCACCATATGACGGTTTCTTCGGCCTGGGCCGCGACGGCCCAAAATCCTCCGGCCGCAACCACCGCTATGGCCATCATCCTGCGAAAGTTCATCTCAGCTTCCTCCCGAGTACGGCGATTAGATCCGCCTTGAACGTTTCAATGCTACACCAAACCAAACCGCCTGCAACGGATTTCAGGGTATATATCTGATGGTCGGATATTAACTCAGAGCGTCACACGCACCATCGAGTAAGAGTGCGGCGGCAAGTTCAGCGTCATTCCCTTGCTGCTGAGCGCTGCCCCGTTGCCTTTGACCGGTGATACGTTGTCCGGCGCGTCCTTCGTGTTGCAGGCCTCGAGATCGTCATGACGGATGATCGTATGCTCGATAGACTTGGCTGCGAACCGCTCGAGGGCGACGTCTGCCTCTATCGTCTCGGATCCATGCCGGTTGATTGCGAAGAAGGTCAGCGTGCCGGCTTTCGAATCATGTACGCCTGCAATGTCGAGCCATGGCACCTTGTCGGCCGCGGCCGCGTCATAGGTAGGCACCTCGACCGCGAGCTGCAGCGCGGTGCCGCGGCCATGCTTGGAGGCCAGCATAAAAGGCCAGTAGATCGTCTGCCGCCAGGCGCCGCCGCCGGGATCGGTCATGATCGGCGCGATAACGTTCACCAGCTGCGCAATGCAGGCGATGCGAACAATATCCGACCGGCGGATGAAGGTGTTGATGATGCAACCGACTTGCAGCACGTCCTCGAAATTGTAGATGTCTTCCAAAAGCCTGGGCGCTTCCGGCCAGTCCCAGCCGCGCATGCGCTCGGCGTCCCGCTTGCGCTGATGGTACCAGACGTTCCACTCGTCGAAGGAGATCTTCACGTCCCGTTTCGAGCGGGTCTTGGCCTTCACGTAGTCGATGATGCCCGCGACCGTGCCAATGTAGCGGTCGAGCTTGGCCGGAAGAGCGAGATATTCGGCCGTATTCTTCTCGTAGTTCTCGAAATACATGTGGAGAGAGATGTAGTCGACCTGCTCGTAGGTCGCTTCCAACACGGTCGCTTCCCACTGCGGATAGGTCGGCATATTGGAGTGCGACGAACCGCAGACGACCAGTTCCACCGTTGGGTCGAGGCCGCGCAGCGCCTTGGCGGTCTCGTTGGCGAGATGGCCGTATTCGCTCGCCGACTTGTGGCCGACCTGCCAGGGACCGTCCATTTCATTGCCGAGACACCAGAGGCGGCAGTTCCAGGGTTGCGTGCGTCCGTTCTTGGCCCTGAGGTCGGACCAGTAGCTGCCGCTCGGGTGGTTGACGTATTCAACGAAGGCCCGCGCCTCGTCGAGGCCGCGGGAGCCGAGATTGACCGCAAGCATCATCTCGGTGCCGGCCTTTTCAGCCCAGTCGGCGAATTCGTGGATTCCAACCAGGTTCGGCTCCGTGGTGCGCCACGCAAGATCGAGCCGCCGCGGGCGATTCTCCTTTGGGCCTATGCCGTCTTCCCAATTGTAGGCGGACACGAAGTTGCCACCTGGGTAACGGCAGATCGGAGTGTCGAGCGCACGCACCAGCTCGATCACATCCTTGCGCATCCCCTCTGCGTCCGCTTGCGGATGTCCGGGCTCGTAGATGCCCGTATAGACCGCTCGGCCAAGATGCTCGAGAAACGAGCCGTAAAGACGTTTGTCGATATCCGCGACGGTATAGGCCGCGTTCGCGGTGACTCTGGCCTTCATGATCCCTCCCACTGCGGACTATCAATCCGACTTTCCGGTCTATATCCGGGTTGCGGGTCAATTAAGGGCGGAGGTCGTTCGCCCGTCAAGGGCCTAGTATGCTCTCAAGCCTTCAGCAGGCGCAGAACGATGTCGTTGCTGTAATTGCCGAAGCCGCTGCCGAAGATGTTTATGCCGCCGGGGTGACGCGCATCTTCCTTCACGCCGATTCGTATCCGGATCGAGCGGTGCCGCTCGAGCTCCAGATCAGCCAGCGAGCATTTGGAAACCTTGTCATTGTTGCGATAGGTACCGTTATTCGTGACGCGCCAGTGTGCGAGATCGCCATACTGCGATCCGGCCAACTTCCACCAGCCGGGCGTATGCTTGCCGCGCTTGTCGCCATAGTCGGCCGGCGCCGTCCAGGTATCTATCTCGTGTCCGTTGATCGCGATCGTGATGTCCGATGGCCAATCCTTCGATGTGCCCGGCACCTCGGACGAAAGCTCCATCGCCAGCTCCAACCCGCCGACTTTGGCATTGGCAAGCGTCGCATTGTTGGGAAACTGGTATTCGACGAAGCCGCGTGTGAACCACAGCAGCCCGGCCCGCATGCGGTCAGGATCGAGGAAAGTGTCTGGCACATCGAGAAGTCCGATGACGCCGTCCTTTGAACACAGGCCGCAGGGGGCGGAAACTTCGCATCTTGTGTAGAGTCCAAGCGGCATCGCCACTTCTATGACGCCGAGATCCTGCGCCGGGGTGCGGTCCTTGAAGACGACAACCAACTCGGAGAAAGTCGAATAGCAGACCTTCTGGCTTCCCTTGCGCGCCTTCTGTGATTTCGTCTCGATCAAACCGACATCGGCAAGAACCTGGATGTTTGCGGAAATTGTCGATTGCGGAAGACCCAGTTCTTCGGCCACTTGATTGACGTTTTTCGGCCCCTTGCGGTGCAGCAGATCGAGAATCCGGACCCGGACCTCGCTCGCGAGGCTCTTCAACAAGTCGAGCCGCTCAAGCGGATCGACAACCATGATTTCATTCGACATATGGCCCGCACTCGTCACACGGGTTATGTATCAGCAGATCAGATACAAATAAAGCCGGTGGCGTTATAAATTGAACCGCCTAGCCAGCCAGATATGATCCTCGGCTTGTTTGATGCCGACGGTCTGGCTCGTCGATGAAGTCATCGAACCTGGTTGCTGAAGAAAGTTGGCGCCTGCGGGTTTGGTGGTCTCCTTCTTCAAGGTGAGATGCATGCGCTCATGCCGCCCGTTCTGCTGCGGGCAGCCCGGCTTGATGCGTTCGATGTCAATCCCAGCCGCAGCCACCAGACCGACAGCTTGCTGAGGTTGAACAGCGCGTTGGGGCTGGCGAACGGAACGCCATTGTCGGTCTTGATCGCGGCAGGCAGGCAGGCAGGCAGGCTGGCGAAAGCGATCGGCGACAAGGTGCGGGTGGAGGAAGTCATGCCAAAGGCGAAGCACCAGGGATTAGTGGCACCTACCGGGTCGGCCATTTGGTTATCCGCAATGTCGCGTGTTGTGACGTCTTAGAAACGATCGTTCACCGCCGTGAACCGGGCATGTACGAACAGGGGGGATGGGTTGCGTTCCAGCCGTACGAGCGTGGGAGGCTTTATGTGAGTCCTCTGGCCTTCCGCGAAGGCTAAGGCAAAAGATTCCAGCGCGAACGAGTAAGTGCGCTCTTCATCATGTTCGATAACGCGCACCAACCACTCGCCGTCGGCTTCAAGGACTTCAACTCGGGTTACCAAGAGCCCGCCGTAGCCGGTCAGATATCCGCGAACATTGCGCTGTGGACCACCCACCATTTTGCTCCCATTTAGCGAAAATATGCAACTATGCTAATGAAGATACCTGCGTGGCTGCCATAAACTATGAGATAGCTCACACAGCTATCCCATGGACGTTGATGCATGCCCACAACGCCGGGCAGGTGGCGCGCATTCAGTGCGGCTAAGATGCGGATCGAAGAGGTCACGCCGAAGTGAAGCGCTGACGGAGCGGATTTTACCGGGGCGGCCCAGCGACTTAAGGTCGTAGTGGGGACTAACAGCGGCGGCCGCTGGGCCTGACCAGTATGGCTCGAGGAAGCGCTGTGCTGGCTGACCGGAAGCATGCGCTCACTCCAATGTAAGAGCCAGAGCGCATCCGCAGGAAGGGCCACCGCCGAAAGTTGTACCCACAGCGACAATGGGAGGTAGACGCGAACCTTCCCAACGCGGCGCGGCGTGCGGATGAGCAGCGCACTACCGGTGTCCACCAGATCGATCCGCGCATCTCTGGCCGACATTCCGTTTAAGCCGAGGCAGACGCCAGGGCATCGACCGTCGCCTCCGGTCCGGCGGGCCAGCAGCATGTGACTCGCAGACCTTCGCGGGAAGATGGCCGGCGCCCGTTGGGTGGGGGGCGTTGGGGAAAGGCGCCGGCCTTTGGCGGGTTGGGGTCCGCCATCAACATTAATAGCAGAGTCAGAGACGGGTTCGTATAGCGTTTTCGCGGTAGCCTAACCGTCATCTGCTTGCGCCATTCCCACGGCCTGTCGAACGATCCGGCCCACGTACCGCGCTTTGCTGCCTTGGCCTCATTTCTGAGTCCGAGAGCAAACCCGTCGCTATATTTCGATTTCGGGAAGTCAAGCGCATAGTCATGCCTGACCATCCATTCTCCAACATCGACGTCCCCGGCATTGCCAAGCCGAAGCAGAAATCTCAAACAACCCGGTATTGTGTTGCTTGCCGGCAACCATCGGCTCATCTGCCCCTGTCGGCGCCGATTGCATCGTATTAATTCGTGACTCATCCATTTCGGAACCTTTCCCGCGCACGGCGCGTTTCGGCGCCTGTATTCGCAAAGCCTCATACAAAAAGCGGATCGGTGGGAGGCAAACACGGGTGGGGAGGAGTGTTGCAATGTCGAACCGAGAAATAGGAATATCCTCCGCCCTGGATCGGCGCATCGCCGATCTCAAGGCCAGGATGCAGGACGCCCGGATCACGGAATTCGAAATGAAGACCTTTCAGAAAGTGGCTTCCATCATGGGAGGCGGCGAAGGCTCCCTCCGCCTTGATGCCGACGACCTGATCGCGGCCTCCTTTGTCATCGACGCGCTGGGTGAACCAACGCTAAACTGACGGCGGGCGGTCTGGCTTCGAGCACCGCTTGCTCTGCCAGCTGCTTGGTCCAAGCCTTCAAGCCGGGAACCAGGATGGCCGCTTTTTCGGCGGCCGTCCTGCGGCGTCCGTACGCAAGCATCTGTCGCGGGCGGCGGTGCCTGCGCTCCGCGCTATGCCGATATCGAATTGGAGGGAAAGTCTTATCAATTTGTTTGCGTTGGTGCGTCATAGTAGCGGCGGCTAACGGAGTTGAACGCGATGAAGCTCGATCTGTCACCGACGAGCTGGGGCAGGGTGATCGCTGTCACCATAGTCGGTACGGCATTCTTCATTGCCGTGGCGTTCTTCGTCGATTCCTTCAACTTCCCCTATCTCTCGCCCGAAGCAGTGTGGCGGGCGCAGATGACCGACCTGATGCTGCCTTTGGTGCTGGGCGGCTCGTTTCTGTTTTTCCTCATGTGGAAGATCAGGCAGCTGGCCATCGCCCAGCGCGACCTCAGCGTCATAGCCGCGACCGACAGCCTGACAGCGGTGCTGAACCGTGGTGCCTTCTCGATGCTGGTCGAGGCCTATCTCGAGCAGACCCGCAAGCAGGAGCAGACCCGTTCGGGGGCGCTGCTGATCATCGACGCCGACCACTTCAAATCGATCAATGACCGCCTGGGCCATGACTGCGGCGACCAGGCGCTCAAGCTGATCGCGCAGGCGATCAAAGGGCAACTGCGTGGCGGCGATCTTGTCGGCCGCATCGGCGGCGAAGAATTCGGCGTGTTTCTTCCCGGCGTGGATCCGTCGCAATCCTGGGTGGTTGCCGAAAGCATCCGCCGGCGTATCAGGGAGATGGACTTTTCGCCCGGTGGCAGGCCTTGCCCGCTTTCCGTCAGCATCGGCGGCACGAGCTTTACCGGCCCGATCACCTATGAGGAGATCTTCTCCGCCGCCGACAGACGGCTTTACACGGCCAAGTCGAACGGACGCGATCAAGTCAGCTTCGATCCGGCGGGCGTCTCGCCGCCTCTGCCCAGCGTCGCCACCGTGCATTGAAAGCAGTCTGATCAAGGGCGGCCATGGCAACCTTGAACCGTCGCTGCCTGCCTTGGATAATCGGACAGCACGCCGATCTGTGCAGGCTGTCGCGCTGACGGCGCTTTCGCTTTGCCGACATCACGCTAAGGAGATAGTCTTCTCCCGCCTGAGACGGCAGATGTCGAAAATCTGCCGACCTATGCGCCTCGTTTCGACTACGATCTTTTCGGTCGGGCTCCTCTTTGGAGCAGAATTTGCCCTAGGTTTCATCAGCCGCTCCTCGTTAAGAAGGCTGTTCAACCGGAACGCCTTCTCGCACACAAGATCATTTTGCACGCACAGCGCTGGCAAGAGCTGGTATATGGTTTTGCTTGACGACGACGGAAGCGACGGATCGAAGACAACGTGATCTGCGGGCGCATCGAGACTTCGACTGATCAGATCGCGCGCTGCTTGCTTCGAAAGGATATAGCCGGCCGTTCCGATGTGGAGCCCATATAGTCTAGCTACCGAAAACGCACGGCCCACGGAAGTGCGCTTCATCGCGATGACCGTCTTCTTTAGGTATGTTTCCAGCTTGACGATATCTGCGTCGGCCGGAATCCATCCATAGTGGGAAAGCATCGGGCCAGCCGCTTCGGAGAACAGGATGTCATCTTCGAAGATCGCACCAAAGGCATCATCGCCATTCGCGATGATTTTCCAGCAAACCTTGTGGCTCATGAGGCAGGCCACTTCCGTGGGGGTTAGACCGGACGAAGTCTCGGCAAATTCCGAGCGGTGCAACGCGTCTATGGCAGGAACCCGGTCGAACAAAACGCCAATCCTAGCGAATTCAGCCGTGACGTGGGCAAGTCGATCGGGAGACCGATCAAGGTTGATGACCATACATTTCATTGATGCCCCCAAAGGCTATGCAGATCAACAATCGAAGTCTGTCGCAAAATATCGACCACTTTCTTTATAACTATATTGGCAATTCCGACTTCCCCGCCCGCTCAGGGAAGAATTTTTGCTGTAGGTAGTGTCACCCATACTGAGCCTATAGCGTTGCCGATTTCCCATGGCAAGTGGAGCCATGTCTACCCTTCCCGATCACTGATGCACGGCTCCGCAAATTTGAGGCAGAGCTTGCCTTTCGGCGAGCGCGATCGACGAGGAAGCGAGACAGAACGCGCAGGAAAGCGGCTTGTGCTGCCGGTGATGTATTTGAGCAACAGATTGATTACTTGGCAATCATCAAATGCTCCCTAGTTGACTCGATTCGCGCAATAGACGACCAACAGTTCTTGGGCGGCTAGTGTTGTTTGAAGGGGGTGTTTGTCGCAGCAGCGTTAGCTCTGCTCTGCGTCAAATACCGCCCTCGATCACCCGGGTGGGCAGTACGACAACGGCCAGGTTTCGCCAACGGCAAGAAACCGGCCAGGCAGGCCCAGCGATCATGCTCCATCTGTTCAATGGTTTTCAGGATCCTTTTGGCGGCAGTGACCTCGAAGCCCTGGAACTATACCGGCTGTTGAGCGTCGACTCCGAGGTGCGTCTGTGGGCAACCTCCTCCAGAGTGTCCGGCGAGTTGATGCGGCATTTCCCGATTCGCCGCATCTCACTGCCAAAGTGGCATGTGCCGGACGGCGGTATTTACGTCTTCCTTGGCGCGCATTGGCGCAACAAAATATGGCCTTACCTGATCCCGCGGCCGCGCCGGCTGATCTACGTCTTCAATACCTTTCACCCGAAAGTCATCGCGCTGACGACACGCATGCCACGCATGCTGAACTGGCCCAACACCGAACTGGTGCTGATTTCCGATTTTCAAAAACGCATGCTGGGGGTCGATGGCATCGTGCATCCGTCGCCAATCGACATCGAACGTTTCTCGCAACGGCGGGCGAGGCCGGATGGTCCGTTCACGGTGGGTCGGCTGAGCCGCGATGCGCCAGACAAGCATCATGCTGACGATGTGCCGCTCTACGAGGCATTGCTGGCGGACGGCGCCGCGGTGCGGATTCAGGGCGGGATGCCGCTCAAGGACAGGCTCGCGCCGCATTCGCGACTGGAACTCCTGCCGCAGGGGCAGTTTGCGGCTGAAGAGTTCCTGCAGACGCTCGACGCGTTCTACTATCGCACCGGCTCGAATGTGGTGGAGACGTTCGGCCGGGTGGTGTTCGAGGCGATGGCCTGCGGCTTGCCCGTGGTCTGCCATTCGCAGGGCGGCTATGCCGACCATATCAGGCATGGCGAAAACGGTTTCCTGTTCGAAACGACTGACCAAGCGGCACGGATTCTGGCCGCACTCAAAGCCGACCCAGCGTTAAGGGCGACGGTTGGCCTCAAGGCACGGCAGACGGTCGAGCAACTGTATTCGCCGCAGGCGCTACGACAGCGGCTGGATTTCTATCTGCGTTAGCGGCACATCATCCCCTGGGCCGAGCGGACACCCGCGGCGCAACAACATGCCAGGCGTGTTTGTCATCGATCCCGACATCGCGCTAGAGCTGGCATGCAAACGAACCAACGGGGCGGACGGGCAGCGGCGCGCCACGGACCGAGCAGGACTCCTTGACGATGACATTGATGGGCGCGGCGGCACTGCTGATCCTGATCCTGACTTACGCCGGTGTCGCCATTGGCCGCATACCGGGCCTGCGCCTCGACCGGGCGGGGATCGCACTGCTCGGGGGCGCCGCCATGATCGCCGTCGGCGCGCTCAGCATGGAGGATGCCTACCGGGCAATCAATTTCGATACCATCACGCTGCTGCTCGGCATGATGATCGTGGTGGCGCATCTGAAAGTGTCAGGCGCCTTTCGCGGCCTGGGCGCCATGGCCATCGAGCACGCGCACGCGCCCTTCATGCTTTTGGTGATGGTGACGCTGCTGACCGGCGTGCTGTCGGCCTTCCTCGTCAATGACGCCATCTGCCTTGTCATGGCGCCGATCGTCGTCCACGTCACCCGAATCATCAAGCGCAACCCGATCCCTTATCTGATCGCCACCGCCACCGCGTCGAATTGCGGCAGCGTCGCCACCATCACCGGCAATCCGCAAAACATGGTCATCGGCGCGCTGTCGGGCATTTCCTATCCGGCCTTTTCGGCGGCGCTCGCTCCGGTCGCTCTGTTCGGCCTCGTCGCGGTCGTTGTCATCATCCGCGTCGTCTACCGGGCCGAATTCGCCCGCACGGTCCAACTGACGCCCGAGGTCTCGCGTGGCCGCATGCATAAGGGGCAGGTGCTGAAGGCGGTGGTGGTCTGCATCGGACTGGCAATCGCCTTCTTCGCCGGCGTGCCCGTTGCCAAGGCCGCACTCATCGGCGGCGCCATCCTCCTGCTCACCCGCGCCATCAAGCCGGAGCGCATCTACCGCGAGATCGACGGCCCACTGCTGTTCATGTTCGCCGGTCTGTTCGTGGTCGTCGCCGGCGCCGAAAAGACGCTGCTGACATCAGACATGATCGCCTCGGCAAAGAACCTCGGGCTGGACGATGTCTGGCGGCTGTCCGGCTTCACCGCGGTGCTCTCCAACATCATGAGCAATGTCCCAGCCGTGCTGGCGCTCCGGCCTTTCATACCCGGCCTTGAAAACCCCGAGCGCGCCTGGCTGGTCGTCGCCATGAGCTCGACGCTGGCCGGCAATTTCACGCTGCTGGGTTCGGTCGCCAACCTGATCGTCGCCGAACAGGCACGGGCCGCCGGCACGCCGCTGTCATTCGGCGCCTTCTTCAAGGTCGGCCTGCCGTTGACGCTGATAACGCTGGCGGCCGGCACGGCATGGCTGGCGTTTGGGTTCTAGGACGCGGACTCAATAAGGCGCAGCCATAGCCTGATTGACGCGAGCTGAACGAAGGCAAGGTAGTTGGCGGCGAGCCTGTCGTAGCGCGTCGCCACCCGACGACATTGTTTAATCCTGTTGAAGAACCGCTCGACCTGGTTGCGAGCGCGGTAGAGATAGGGGCTGAAGCAGATCGGATCGCTGCGATTGCTTTTCGGCGGGATGTTGGCCCAAGCGCCTTTCTTCATGGCAAGCTCTCTGATCCAGTCGGCGTCATAGCCACGGTCGGCAGCAGCATTGAACCGACTTTCAGACGAGACAGCAGTTTTCCCGCTAGCCGCACGTCGTGGGCCTCACCGGGGCTCAGCGCCAGCCGCACCGGCAGACCATTGCTATCGACCACCGCATGAATTTTGCTCGTCAAGCCGCCGCGTGACCTTCCCATCGATTGGCGCTGGTTTCGTGTGATGCAGGCTCCATGCTGATGCACGCGGACAATGGATGTGTCGATCATCTGGACAGCGGCATCGTGGGTGGCAGCAAGTGCGTCGACGATGCGGCCCCAGACACCAGCCCGCCGCCAGCGGACGAAACGGTTATAGCAGGTCGTGTAAGGGCCAAAGTGATCCGGCAGATCACGCCAGGGTGCTCCTGATCGCAGGACCCAGAAGATACCATTGAGGACTCGTCGGTCGTTTACCCGAGGAACGCCACGCGGCTTGTTCGGCAGCATCGG
Organism: Mesorhizobium sp. Root102; assembly: GCF_001425625.1. GTDB lineage: Bacteria > Pseudomonadota > Alphaproteobacteria > Rhizobiales > Rhizobiaceae > Mesorhizobium. The sequence continues at coordinate 30,751 of NZ_LMCP01000045.1, forward strand.
CTTGATGGCAAGCCATTCATAGTCGGCGAGTTCGTAGCGCATGATTCGACCCCCAGTTTTGGGAATTTGAATCATGGGGGTCGGTCCAAGCGCAACGCTTCTGGCCCGCCTCCGGTCGGCGCTTTCGGGGCAAAGCGGACGTCAACCAGCCGACAACCCCCGCTGAATCCGTCGAAAATGACCCGCAACGGGCATCAATGGCCTTGACCCGGTGCGGCCTACCTCTGGTTTGATAGGGTTCTCTCAGGGGCGAGTCATTTGCGTCCAGCAACGACCTCTGGCGGTCGATCCGACGCGAGGCTAAAAATGGTGACGGTCCTATTGGAACTCCCCCCTTCGCGATAGGCAAGGCATCAGGCAACAAAAGAGAGGACCGAACCGTATGATCAGCCTAATAAATGTCTTCACGGTAGATCCCGCCAACCAGGACCGGCTCCTCGATTTGCTTGCGCGCGCGACCGATGAATTCGTCAGCCGGGCACCTGGCTTTGTTTCCTCGACCCTTCATCGGAGCCTCGACGGCACGAAAGTGACCATGTATGCGCAGTGGCGCAGCGTGGAAGACTATGAGTCCATGCGCCAGGATCCTGGACCGCTACCCTTTCTCGAAGAGGCGCTCACGATCGCGAAATTTGAGCCGGGCATGTATGAGGTCGTGTGCACATTCTCGCCTATTGATAGGTAGGCCTCGCCCCCGCGCGCGAATCCGGACTTCCGCTGTTGGCCCATCGCGACATATTGCGCTGCCGCACGAACTCGGCCGCTATAGGGGTAAAGCGGACATTGCGTTCGTCGCATCACGTCGCTGGGTTTATGGGTACACGGCCTAATGCATGTCGCCCAAAAGTGGCCCCGGTTTTGGGGCGACGACATGCATAAAAACCAAAGACTTTTAGACTTGGCTGCCTGAGGTCCGCGCCCGCACAAGCGTTGCGGCGGCGTGTCCTGCCGCCCCGATATAGTCGGGGTTGTGGTGGATCAGCATGCTCGAGAAGGCGCCGTCCATGAGCAGCACGATCTCGCGCGCCAGCATATGCGGCGCCGTGACGCCGCGGGCCGACAGTTCGGCGGCGAGCCATTTTTCGAAATTTGTCTTGTGCCGCGATCCGGCCATGACTGCCGGGTGTCCAGGCATCGAGGCAAGCTCCGCAGCCGTGCGCAGAAACCCGCATCCTTTCCATTTGGGATGGCGGGCGACACGCGCCAGATTGGTGAAAATCGCTTCGACCTTGCGGTCGGCACCACCTTCAGCGGCATCGAACCAGCCGGCCATCTGCTTCAGATTGGGCTGGTCACGGCCATCGAGATAGGCAGCGATCAGATCGTCCTTGCTCTTGAAGTGATAGTACAGCGTCCGCTTGGTCAGCCCGGCTTTTTCGGCGATGGCATCGACGCTGACGCGGCCAATCCCTTCGGCATAGAAGAGCTTCGTCGCGGCATCGACGATGCGTTTGCGGGTGGGGCTGGATGCTTCAGGCATGGCACCAAGTATACCGACTAGTGAATATACAAGCAATCGAAAACCTGATCCTTTCCGGTCAATGCACGTTGGAAAGGAAGCCAAATGACCGATCTTGTCCTTAACGAGACCAGCGATGGGATTGCCATTCTCACCCTCAACCGGCCGGAGAAACTCAATGCGCTGAACTATGCCCTGATCGATCGCCTGCTTTCGGCCCTCGACGACATCGAAGTCGATGGAAGCGTCCGGGCGGTCATTCTTACCGGAGCAGGGGAGCGGGCGTTTTCGGCCGGTGGCGACATCCATGAATTCTCAGCCAGCGTGGCGCTTGGCGTCGATGTCGCGATGCGTGACTTCGTCATGCGCGGGCAGCGGCTGACGGCGAGGCTGGAGGCGTTTCGCAAACCCGTCATCGCCGCCGTCAACGGCATTGCCTTTGGTGGCGGCTGCGAAATCACCGAGGCCGTGCCGCTGGCCATCGCCAGCGACCGTGCTTTGTTCGCCAAGCCGGAAATCAATCTTGCAATGCCGCCGACCTTTGGCGGAACGCAGCGCTTGCCCAGGCTGGCGGGGCGCAAGCGGGCGCTGGAACTGCTTTTGACCGGCGACTGGTTTCCGCCGCCGCGGGCACTTGAGCTGGGTCTGGTCAACCAGGTGGTGCCGCATGGCGATTTGATGCCGGCCGCGATGGGCCTGGCCAGGCGTATCCTGCGGCACTCCGATCTGGCGATTGCCAGCATCCTCACGGCAGTGGCGCGCGGCCTCAACCAGAGCATCGCCGAAGGCTTGCTGGTCGAGGCCGAGCAGTTCGCCCGCATGGCCCCGACCGCCGATCTGCGCGAAGGGCTGGATGCCTGGATCGCACGCCGCGAGCCGGGCTATGACGGCTCATGGACGCATATCGCGCGTCCTGACGAGGCCAGGCGGGCCTCGTTGGCGCTGGATCAGGGCGCCACCACCAAACGGCCTTTCATGTTGGGGTGGAATCGGCAGAAATAGTCGACCGGTCCAGCGGCCTTCAATGTGAGGCTTGCGGATTGCTTCGGCGGGATCATTACCTCCCAGCCACCTTTCACGGTGGCCGTGTGGGCGAACACATCCTTGTTCACCCACTCGATCGTGTCTCCGACCTTCGCCTCGACGGTAACTGGCGAGAACACCAGCCTGTCGATGGTGACCTGGATGGTTTCGGCCTGCGCCGGAACGATGCCGACGGCCAGCATAAAGGCAATCCAAAGATGGCGTTTCGGCATGCTTCCGGTCCTTACTTCAGCATGCCGGCTACGTGTTCGGCATGCTGCTCATGGCCCTGGAATATCTTCAGGCCGGTTTCCAGCAGGCTCTTCAGTTCGGCATTCTGCGCCGACGGGATGAGCAGCGTCTCGAGCGCGCCGTTGACCTGCTTGTGGTAGGCCACCTCGTTGTCGACATAGGCCTTGTCGAAGGCAGCGCCGTCGAGCTTGGCAAGCTTGGCTCTCTCCCCGGCGGCGGCCTTGCTCAGCGCCTGGCTGGTGGCATTGTCTTCCGGTGTGACCTTGAGTTTCTTGACCAGGTCGAGCGCCTGCACGTTCACGGCCTCGTGGTCGCGCACCATGTCCTTGGCGAAATCCACGACCTCCTTGGTCTTCGATTTCTCGATCGCCAGCTTGGCCGTTTCAACGTCGATGACCCCGGCCGTATAGGCGATGTGGGCGATCTGCGGATCGGTCGGCTTGTCGGCGGCCTGTGCGAACGGGGCAGTGCCAAGCAGCAGCAGGGCGGCCAGGGCAGCAGTGTGTCGGATAGACATGGCATCTCCTTCGTCCGGACGCTGAAATCGTTCCGGACAGTGTTTTTCGGTTGACGGTCATTGGATGCTGGTCGGCGGCAAACGTTCCCGTCAAAATCAACTGAATCCGTTGAGGGTCAGCTTTCCAGCCCGAGCCGCCGCATCACGGCGCTGGTCAGCCTTTCGCAACGTCGGCCGGCGAAGGGGAAGGCATCGAGCAGAACCGGCCCGATCTGGTCGTCCAGTGCCTTGCGCACCAGGGCGCGGGCGCGGTGCAGCCTCGTCTTGACGGTTTGCGGCCGCACGCCGAGAAGATCGGCGGTCTCTTCGATGCTCAGCCCCTCGATCACCCGCGCCACGAACACCGTCCGGTAGACATCGGGAAGGCTGTCGGTGGCCCGTTCGACCAGCTGGAGGATCTGCCGTTGCGCCATCGTCCGCTCCGGATCGTCGCTGGGGTTGAGAGGGAACCGGATGATCTCGGCTTGCGGATTTTCCGGCAGTGCCACCGTTCTGCGCCTTTTGCGCAGCCGGCCGAGCGCCTCGTTGATGACGATGCGCGACAGCCACGTGGCGAGCGAGGAGTCGCCGCGAAACGCATCGAGATGGGCGAAGGCCTTGACATAGGCCTCCTGGACGATGTCTTCGGCCTCGCTGTCATTGCGCACGACGCCGCGCGCGATCCGGTAGAGTCGCTGATTGTGTGTCTTGATGATGGTGCGGAAGGCATCGCCGTCGCGCGCCAGCGCCCGCCGCACGAGCTGCGTGTCGTCTGACGCGGCAGAAGGCAGGACCGTCAACACAACAGGCATGGCCAGTTTCCTCAACCCGATCTGCGAATCGGAACCTCGATTGAGAGATTGGACGCCGTTGCCGGCAAAAGGTTCCCGAAGATTTTTCGCCGGTCCGGCGGCGGCTACCCTACCGCGCCGAGCGAGGCCCTGTCAGCAGCCTGCAGGCGCGCCGTGGCCGCCAGGAGATCGGTCTGGGTGATCAGCCCGAGAATCCGCTTGTCGTCGTCGACGATGATCACCGCATGGTTGCGGCCGTCGGTGAGCACGGGCAGCAGGCCCATGGCGGTGAAACCGGCGGCGGCTGTCGCCGCGGGCGATATCACGGATCCAACCGTGCCGAAGGCCTGGGTCAGTTCCCGCAATCCGACGGTACCTGCCAGCCTTGCCTCGGCGTTGACGACCGGCAAGGTACGGATGTTGTGGTCAAGCAGCAATTGGCGCGCCGCATCAGTGGAGGTGCGGGTGTCGACCGAGATCACATCGCGCGACATGATGTCCTCGCACAGAAGGGTCTTGTGCGCGCGCAACATCGCCTGCAATTCGACTTGCCGCAGCAGTCGGTCGAGATCGTTGCGATCGATATCGAATGTCTCATCGAGTGCGCCAAGTGCTGCATCGATGTCTTCGGACTGAAAGCCGACGCGCGACTGTGCCGGCGGATCGACGGTGCCGTGGCTGTTCGCCGGTGCTGCAACCGGCACATGCGGATAGTTGCGCCGGGCCAGTCTATGGAAACCGTAGCCAAGCGCCACCAGCAGGATCGAGTTCAGCGCCACCGGCACGAATGGAAACAGGAAGCCGGCGCTGATGACCGCAGGCCCACCCAACACCGCGGTCAAGGCGGCGGCCCCGCCCGGCGGATGCAGGCAGCGCGTGAACGACATGGCGGCGATGGCCAGTGCCACCGCGATGCCGGTGGCAAGCGCGGTTTCTTGTATGAAATGCGCGACGATCACCCCGACCAGTGCCGATATCGTGTTGCCGCCGATGATCGACCATGGCTGCGCCAGCGGGCTGGCCGGCACGGCGAACAGGAGCACCGCCGACGCCCCCATCGGCGCCACCAGCAACGGCACGTGCGGGCCGTTGCCGAGCACCAGACCGCCGATCACGCCGGTCAACGCGATGCCGATCGTCGCGCCGATGCAGGCGATGATGCGCTCGCGCAGCGTCGCGCCGGCAAGAATGGGAACAAAAAGGCGGAAAGCCATGACGTCGAAAACTCTGCCGGTAGTCAGGGGAAGTAGAAACCGCGATGATCGCACCGCAATGGCGCGACCTCGTGGAATTTGAAAGCCAAATTGATCCGCGAGGCCGCGGTTTGTGGGAATAGAATTCCGCTATGTTGCGGCTGCATCCTCGCGGCGGCATGCGGGTTCCGTATCGCGATGCACGTGTTTCACCAGTCTTTCGAGATGCTTGCGCCGGTCAGCTGAATCAGTTTGGCGGGTGGTCTGATCCTTCAGGCAGCCGCCGCGGCGGTCAGGCCGCGCGAAATGTCGGCCTTCAGGTCGTCGACATCCTCGAGGCCAATCTGCAGGCGGATCAACGGTCCCTCATAGGGCGCTTTTGCAACAACGCGGTCGCCAAGCCAGACGGGTACGGCAAGGCTCTCATAACCACCCCAGGAATAGCCGAGGCCGAAGATCCGCAGCGCGTCGAGGAAGGCGTGCTGCTGCTTCTGGCCGCCGCCGGCAAGCACGATTGAAAAGATGCCGCTCGAGCCGGAGAAGTCGCGCTTCCACAGATCGTGGTCCGGGTGGCTGGGAAGGGCAGGGTGGAGCACGCGCGCCACGCCTTTCTGGCCCTCGAGCCAGGAGGCGATGGCAAGCGTGCTGCGCTGGTGGTGCTCCAGGCGCACGCCCATGCTGCGCAAGCCGCGCAGCACCTGGTAGACGTCGTCTGGTCCGGCGCAGCAGCCAAGCGTGCAGAAGCTTTCGTAAAGATGCTTCCAGCAGCTCTCATTGGCCGACACCGTGCCAAGCAGCACGTCGGAATGGCCGGCCGGATACTTCGTCGCCGCATGGATCGAGATGTCGACACCGTGGTCGAGCGGACGGAAATAAAGCGGCGTCGCCCAGGTATTGTCCATCATGACGATGGCGCCCGCGGCGTGCGCCGCCTTGACGATGGCCGGGATGTCCTGCACCTCGAATGTGTTGGACGCTGGCGATTCCGTGAACACCACCTTGGTGTTGGGCTTGATCAACGCGGCAATACCGGCACCGAGATCGGGGGCGTAGTACTCGACCTCGACACCCAGCCGCTTCAGCATCGTGTCTGCGAAGTTGCGGGTCGGATGATAGACGGTATCGACGATCAGCAGATGGTCGCCGGCCGAGACGAAGGCGAGCAGCGGCACCGTCACCGCCGCAAGACCCGACGGCACCAGGATCGTGCCGGCCGAGCCTTCCAGCACGTCTATGGCGTCGGCAAGGGCATCGGTCGTCGGTGTGCCGCGCGTGCCGTAAGTGTATTTCTGGCTGCGTGCCGCCATCGACGCCGCGTCACGATAAAGCACGGTCGAGGCATGCACCACCGGCGGATTGACGAAGCCGAAATAGTCATGCGGATTGTTGCCCGAATGGGCGAGCCGCGTGTTGATGCCCATCCCGCCGCTAAAGTGCTCGCTGCCGTCTTTCGCCATTCTGCGTCGCCTTGTTTGACAAGCCGCTAGCCATAGTGCGGCGCCATGGACCGTGCAACAGCCACCGTCCGCCAGGAGATGGACTTCGAATATGCCAATTCGTCGCGGTAAAAGGCGGCCATGCGGCTGCGGCATGACCCCCGCGGTGCAGTGTCGGCGCTGCGCCAGTCTCCGCCGATCGGCCTATTGTAGGCGGCGGGGAAAGGTATATGGTTTATGGCTAATATTAATCGCCGGATTGCTTCGATCAGATGCTGCCGGATGGTTGTTGCCGGTTGACCTTCTGGTCCTCCACGATCCGGATGGCGCTCACGAAGCGTGAGCGCGGCAAGGGGAGGAATGCCATGCCCGACGTCAAATGGACAATGAAGGCGCGCGAATTCACCAACTGCAACTGCGCCTATGGCTGCCCGTGCCAGTTCAACGCCATGCCGACATACGGATTCTGCCAGGCGGTCGCTGGCATGGAAATCGAGAGCGGCCATCACGGCGACACCAAGCTCGACGGATTGCGGTTCGTCGGGATTTTCCGTTGGCCCGGCGCGATACACCAGGGCAAGGGCGAAGCCGCGGTGGTTATCGACGAGAGGGCGACCGAAGCCCAGCGTGGAGCACTGCTTCGCATATTGGGCGGTCTGGACACCGAACCAGGTGCAACGATATTCCAGGTCTTTTCGACCACGCTGGAGAAATTCCACGATCCGATCTTTGCCCCGATCGAATTGAAGGTCGACGTCGACGCGCGAACCGGGAGGCTGCACATCAAGGGCGTAACCGACGGCCATGGCGAGCCGATCAAGAATCCGGTCACCGGCGCCGAGCACCGGGCGCGCATCGACCTGCCGCACGGCTTCGAATACGCGATCGCCGAAGTCGGACGTGGCTGGACCAAGGCGACGGGCCCGATCAAGTTCGAGTTGGCCGATACGCACAGCCATTTCGCCAATCTGCATCTCACGCAGAGCGGCATCGTGCATTGACCTGATTCAATGGGCGACACGGCCCTCGAGGCGTTGCTGCGGCGCGACCGCGCGGTCGTAACGGCCGCGCTCGTCGTGATTGCCGCGCTCGCCTGGGCCTATGTGCTGTGGCTCACCGCCGACATGGTCATGCCTGGTTCTCCCGTACCGGACAGCACAGGCGGCGACATGGCCGGAATGGACATGGGCGCCACCGTGGCGCCTGGTTTCCGGTCCTGGTCATCGGCCGATTTCGCTTTCATCTTCACAATGTGGACGGTGATGATGGTCGGGATGATGACGCCCTCGGTCGCGCCGATGTTGCTGCTCTATGCCGGCGTCGGTCGCAAGGCGCGGGCGGATGGCCGGCCCATCGCTTCGACGGGATGGTTTTTTGCCGGCTATCTCGCCGTCTGGGTCGTCTTCAGCGTCCTGGCGACCGGTGCTCAATGGCTGCTCGCCCGTCTCGCCTTGCTCGATCCTTCGATGGCGACCGGAAGCGCGATCCTCGGTGGCCTCGTCCTGATCGCCGCCGGTCTCTATCAATGGACGCCGATGAAGGGAGTCTGCCTGCGCCAATGTCAGTCGCCGATCGCGTTCCTGGTGAGCCATGGCGGGTTCCGCTCCGCTCCGCTCGGCGCGCTTCGGCTCGGCATCGATCACGGCGCCTATTGTCTGGGTTGCTGCTGGGCGCTGATGGCTCTGCTGTTCGTCGGCGGCGTCATGAACGTGCTGTGGATCGCCGGCATCGCCATCCTTGTTCTCCTGGAGAAGACAGTCCCGACCGGACAGTTGATTCCGCGCGTCTCCGGCGCGTTGATGGCTGCGATCGGCGCCTGGCTCGTCCTTCGAGCTCTTTGAGAACAGTCCTTGTCTCCGGGCGGTATTGGCCTGCAACCACCCGGCAACCAACAGATGACAGTCTTTGGACATGGCAATTCATTGCCCATTGAGGTCAATAACGCCGAGGTGTTGCCTGGGATGGATTTCGCTGCCGCGGCCCTCATTTGTGTTGAACGAGCATTGCCGCCTTTATTTGCGCTCCTGACCAAATCGCGGGCGCGTTTGTCTGTAAATCAGGCATTTACGGCAATCGGTTTTCAAACTCTTTCGGTTTCGGTCATTTCCCTTGACCTCACGGGAATTATCGCCTTCGATGACATTTGTGAATGGGAGGCAGCGCGTCGGTTACGATGCGGGGGTTCCGGGAATGGGCCGGAATGGGAGCTGCGTTCACATGGGAAAAAGATCGGGGTTTGCCCTGAAAAACAGAGAAAAGGGTCTGTGGGTCATGAAACATATTGCTATCGGCATTCTTGGCGCCGCCACGCTTGGGTTGGTGGCGTCGGCCGCGTCGGCAGGCACGCTTGACACCGTCAAGGCGAAGGGCTTCATCCAGTGCGGCGTCTCGACCGGCCTGGCCGGCTTCTCGGCGCCGGACGACAAGGGTGACTGGCAAGGCATCGATGCGGATTTCTGCCGCGCTGTCGCGGCCGCCGTCTTTGGCGACGGTACCAAGGTCAAGTTCACGCCGCTCAGCGCCAAGGAGCGTTTCACCGCGCTGCAGTCCGGCGAGGTCGACATCCTGTCGCGCAACACCACCTGGACGATCAACCGCGACACGGCACTTGGCCTGAACTTCATCGGCGTCACCTACTATGACGGCCAGGGTTTCATGATCAACGCCAAGAAGCTGCCGGGCGTCAATTCCGCGCTGCAGCTTTCCGGCGCCGCCGTCTGCGTGCAGAGCGGCACGACGACCGAGCTAAACCTCGCCGACTACTTCAAGGCCAACAAGATGGAGTACAATCCGGTCGTCTTCGAAAAGCTGGAAGAGGTCAACGCCGCCTATGACGCCGGCCGCTGCGACGTCTACACCACCGATCAGTCGGGTCTCTACGGCATCCGCCTGACGCTGGGATCGCCGGCCGACCACGTCGTGCTGCCCGAGATCATCTCCAAGGAGCCGCTCGGACCGGCCGTTCGCCAGGGCGACGACCAGTGGTACCACATCGTCAAGTGGACCTATTTCGCGCTGCTCGACGCTGAGGAACTCGGCATCACCAAGGCCAATGTCGACGAAATGAAGAACTCCGCCAGCCCGGAAATCAAGCGCGTGCTCGGCCAGGAAGCCGATACCAAGATCGGCACCGATCTCGGCGTCTCCAATGACTGGGTGGTCAACATCGTCAAGGCCGTCGGCAATTACGGAGAAATGTTCGAGCGCAATGTCGGTTCGGGCAGCCCCCTGAAGATCGCGCGTGGCATCAACGCGCTGTGGACCAAGGGCGGCCTGCAATACGGTGCGCCGATCCGCTGATCGAAATGTGATCCGGGAGGCAGATCGTCTGCCTCCCGGTTTCTCTTTCCAGGGGACGGTCGAATGGCATCGCAGGAAGTTCTTCGCGAGGAGCCCAGCCGCGGTTCCTTCATCAACGATCCGAAGGTCCGGGGTATATTTTTCCAGGCGTTGGTCGTCGTCGTGCTGGTGGCGGGCGTCTGGTGGATTGCCCACAACGTCATTGCCAACCTGACGCGCCTGCACATCGCTTCGGGCTTCGGCTTCCTCAAGGGCCGCGCTGGCTTCGACATCAGCGAGAGCGCCATCGCCTATTCGTCGGATTCGACCTATGGCCGCGCCATCTTGGTCGGCTTCCTCAATACTGTCATCGTCGCCATCGTCGGCATCATCACCGCGACAATCATCGGCTTCATTGTCGGCATTGGCCGGCTTTCGCAGAACTGGCTGATCAGGAAGATCTGCACGGTCTATGTCGAGGTGTTCCGCAACATCCCGCCGCTGCTGGTCATCTTCTTCTGGTATTCCGGCGTGCTGGCCGTGCTGCCGGCGCCACGCGACAGCATCAACCTGCCGTTCGGCTCCTTCCTCAACCAGCGCGGCTTCTATTTTCCACGCGCCGTGTGGGGCGACGGCTCCTGGCTGATCTTCGTCGCTCTGCTTGTCGGCATCGCCATGGCGTGGTTCGTCGCGCGCAAAGCGCGGCAACGGCAGATGGCGACCGGCCAGCAATTTCCCGTGTTCTGGACGTCCGCCGCGCTGATCGTCGGGCTGCCGTTGCTCGCCTATGCGCTGAGCGGCTTTCCCCTGACTTTCGACTACCCGAAGCAATCGACGTTCAATCTGACCGGCGGCTTCCAGGTCAGGCCGGAGTTCCTGTCGCTGTATCTGGCGCTGTCCTGCTATACCGCCGCCTTCATTGCCGAGATCGTACGCGCCGGCATCAGGGGCGTCAGCAAGGGCCAGACGGAAGCTGCCGGTGCGTTGGGGTTGCGGCCCGGATCGATCCTGCGGCTGGTCGTCGTGCCGCAGGCCATGCGCATCGTCATTCCGCCGCTGACCAGCCAATATCTCAACCTGACCAAGAACTCGTCGCTCGCCATCGCCATCGGCTATCCGGACCTTACGGCGACCGCCGGTACGGTGCTGAACCAGACCGGTCAGGCTGTCGAGGGCGTGGTGATCATGATGGTGATTTATCTGGCCATCAGCCTGCTGACCTCGCTTGTGATGAACTGGTTCAACGCCAAAATGGCGCTGGTGGAGAGGTAAGGACATGCAAGAACATGATATGTCCTGGGTGCGTACCGAAATGGCGCTGGCGCAGCCGGCGCCAGCCGGCGTCACGGGTCTCGGTGCGTGGGTGCGCAAGAACCTGATCGCTTCCGCCGGCGACACCATTTTGACCATCGCCGGCATCGCGCTGGTGGCGATGATCCTGCCGCAAATCATCAACTGGGCGTTCATCAACGCTGTGTGGACGGGAGCGGACCGGACCGTATGCGCCACCGTGGCGCAAGGCGGAATCCAGCCGGATGGCTGGACCGGTGCCTGCTGGGCCTTCGTCAACGCCAAATTCGGTCAGTTCATGGTCGGGCGCTATCCGATCGAGGAGCGCTGGCGGCCGATCCTGGTCGCCATCCTGTTCGTGGCGCTGCTGGTGCCGATGCTCATCCCGAAGGTGCCGCGCAAAGGGCTGAATGCCGTTCTGCTGTTCTTTGCGCTGCCGATCGTCGCCTTCGTCCTCTTGGTCGGCGGCATGTTCGGCCTGCCACATGTCGAGACCTCGCTGTGGGGCGGGCTGCTGGTAACGCTCAGCCTGTCCTTCGTCGGTATTGCCGTGTCGCTGCCGCTGGGCATAGTGCTGGCGCTTGGCCGGCGTTCCAAGATGCCGATCATCAAGACGCTGTGCGTCGTTTTCATCGAGACGGTGCGCGGCATCCCGCTGATCACCGTGTTGTTCTTTGCCAGCGTCATGCTGCCGCTGTTCCTGCCCGAGGGAGTAAGCTTCGACAAGTTCCTGCGCGCGCTGATCGGCGTGTCGCTGTTTTCCGCCGCCTACATGGCTGAAGTGGTGCGCGGCGGCCTGCAGGCGATCCCCAAGGGCCAGTATGAAGGTGCCGATTCGCTCGGTCTCGGCTATTGGCAGAAGATGTATTTCATCGTCATGCCGCAGGCACTGAAATTGGTCATTCCGGGCATCGTCAACACCTTCATCGGCATGTTCAAGGACACCAGCCTGGTCATCATCATTTCGATGTTCGACCTGCTCGGCATCGTGAAGCAGAACTTCTCCGACCCAAACTGGGCAACAGCGCAGACGGCCAGATCCGGCCTGATCTTCGCGGCCTTCGTCTTCTGGCTGTTCTGTTTCGGCATGTCGCGCTATTCAATGTTCACCGAACGCCGGCTCGACACCGGCCACAAACGCTAAACAAAAGAACAAGGGGATCCCGTCATGGCCACCGAAAACGCCGTCAGCGCGGAAGAGATCAAGGTCAACGCCGCCAAGATGCAGATTTCCACCACCGATGTCGCCATCGACATCATCGCCATGCACAAATGGTATGGCGAATTCCATGTGCTCAAGGACATCAATCTGAAAGTGATGCGCGGCGAGCGGATCGTCATCTGCGGCCCGTCAGGCTCCGGCAAATCGACAATGATCCGCTGCATCAATCGCCTGGAAGAGCACCAGAAGGGCAAGATCATTGTCGACGGCAAGGAGCTGACCAACGATCTCAAGAAGATCGACGAGGTGCGCCGCGAGGTGGGCATGGTGTTCCAGCACTTCAACCTGTTCCCGCATCTGACCATCCTGGAGAATTGCACGCTGGCGCCGATCTGGGTGCGCAAGACGCCGAAGAAGCAGGCCGAGGAAATCGCCATGCATTTCCTCAAGCGCGTCAAGATCCCGGAACAGGCCCACAAATATCCCGGTCAGCTGTCCGGCGGCCAGCAGCAGCGCGTGGCGATCGCCCGTTCGCTGTGCATGAACCCGCGCATCATGCTGTTCGACGAGCCGACCTCGGCGCTCGATCCGGAAATGATCAAGGAAGTGCTGGAGACGATGGTTGGCCTTGCCGAAGAAGGCATGACCATGCTGTGCGTCACCCACGAGATGGGCTTTGCCCGCAAGGTCGCCAACCGCGTGATCTTCATGGATCAGGGCCAGATCGTCGAGCAGAACACGCCGGCCGAGTTCTTCGACCACCCGCGCCACGAGCGCACAAAGCTGTTCCTGTCGCAGATCCTGCACTAGGCCTTCGACGGCCACGGGGAGCCCGGCTGAAACAGTGCCGGGCTCTTTTGCGTATGGATGAGCAGGAGGGGGGCGGTTTGTGTTGCGCCGGGGCGCGTTTGCAGGGCCGTCATTCATGAAAAAGCTGGGACGTTTTCTTGGCCTGCTGTTGATCGTCGTTGCGCTCGCTGCGACGATGGGCGCTCTCGTGCCGCGGCCGCTGTGGCGGTCGGCCGCCGCCACGCCCGCCGCGGCGCGCCACATCCTGGTGCTGAAGAACCCGATCCACACGGACATCGCCATTCCGGTCGACGATGCCGTGCGCCAGCGCTTCCGCTTCCTGGTCGACGCCGGCATACCAGCCGACAGTCCGGAGGTGCGCTACATCGTCTTCGGCTGGGGCGGCCGCGCTTTCTACCTGGAGACGCCGACATGGTCTGAGTTGAAGGCGGTGCCGGTGATGAAGGCGCTGACCATCGATGCTTCGGTCATGCATGTCGATGTCGCCGGTGATATCGCAGAATCGCGCCCGGACGTCGCGGGTTTCGACATCGGCGAGGAGCATTTTACGGCGCTGCTCGATTTTATCGATGCGAGTTTCCAGCAGGGGCCGAAGGGTCCGATCCTTGTTCCGGATGCGGCCTATTCCAGGTTCGACGGCTTCTACGAAGCCAAGGGCCATTTCAACGCGCTGGTCGGCTGCAACATCTGGACGGCGGCCGCCTTGCGCACCGCCGGCCTGCGCACCGGCTGGTGGAACCCGCTGCCTGTATCGCTTGGCCTGTCGATGCGGCTGTATAACTAGCCGTGTTCAATGTGCTGGTATTCAAGCTTCAGCGTCGGATGATTTTCTGCGGCTGCCAGCCATAAAGCCAATCCAGATCGGCGGCGAGCCTGTCCGACGAACGCATTCTCAGGAACAGATTGCGCGCGATAGCCACTGGGCCTGTGGCATGCCAGGCAAGGCGGTTGACGGCGCCGCGACGCGCGACCCTGGCGACGCGCGGCCGCCGCAGGTTCTCCCAGATTTGAAGACTTTGTGCCGGATCGGCGGGGAAGTCGGCGATGATATCGGCAAGCATCGCCGCATCCTCGATCGCCATGGCCGCACCTTGCGCCGCGAACGGGGTCATCGCATGCGCGGCGTCGCCGATCAGCGCGATGCCGTCCGGCCTCGTCCAAGGCTGGTTCTGTTCGACAGTATGAAGCGGCCAGGTCAGCCACGCACCAACCATTTCCACCAGTTCTGTAAGACCAGGCGCGGTGCCGCGCATTGCGCTGGCGAGGATCCCGGGATCGGCATGGCCGGACCAGCCCTCGGCAATACGCTCGCCTCTGGTGAAGGCGACGAGGTTGAAGGCGTCGCCCTTGCTGACGGGGTAGGCCACCATATGGAAGCCCGGATACAGGAAGGTGGTGACGCAGTCCGGAGTGCCGATCGCCGCGAAAGCCTGCCCTGCGGCACTCTGCGCGGCAATGGTCGCGCGCCAAGCCAGTTCGCCGGAAAACCGGCTTCTTGGCGAGGTCGCCCTTTTGGCCGAATCGACAAGGGCGCGCACTGACGACCAGACGCCATCGGCGCCAACCAGCAGGAAGCCCTCGGCCGCGATGGTCTTGCCGTCGAACTCCGCCGTCGCGGTGATGCCATGCGTGCCGGTGGCAACGCTGCCGATACGGACGCCGGTGGTGAGACGGATATCCGGCATCTCGGCGACGCGCGCGGTCAGTGCGCTCTGCAGATCGGCCCTGTGAGCGACGAGATAGGGCGCTTGCCAGCGTGTTTCAGCGGCTTGTCCCAGCGGCACCCGCGCCAGTTCGCGCAACGTCGCTGCGTCCTTCAAGACCACCGCTTCCGGCCGCACCGCTGCCGGCAGCAGCCGGTCGAGCACGCCAAGCTGGCGAAGGATGCGTGTCGCGTTAGGAGAAAGCTGGAGGCCAGCACCGGCTGCTTCCAGACGCCGCGCCTGTTCGAACACCCGTACCGAGTAGCCGCGTTCGGCGAACGCAAGGGCTGCGGTCAGCCCGGCGACGCCCGCCCCGGCGATGACGACTTGCCGGGAACGCGTGTCATTCATCGGGCTTGTCGCGACTCAGGCGGCCTGGTCGATATAGATGCAGCCGGCCGGCAGCGTTTCCGTCGCCTTCAGCTTTGGCGAATAGCGGTAAAGCGTCGAGCAATAGGGGCAGACTTTTTCATCGTCGCTACCCATGTCGAGAAACACATGCGGGTGGTCGAAAGGCGGATTGGCACCAGTGCACATGAATTCCTTGACGCCGATGTCGATTGCCGGGTGGCCCGCATCGTTCTGAAAATGGGGAATGGAACCGCCTGCCATCGTCGTCTCCTTAACGCAGTCTCCTCTGCATCTGGATCATAACAGGCCTCTTTGCAAGATCGATGAAATCAAACTGTCGCAAAAGCCTGTCAGAGGATAAGTTAAGCCGGTTAACCGGCTGACGGTGTGGGAAGAGCAGGAACCATGAACGAACTGAAGCCGGTCCAGAGCGAATTCGTGAACGTCGAGGTGGCTCGTCCGGAGGGCGGCAACCCGGATCGCTTCGTCAACCGGGAGTTTTCCTGGCTGCAGTTCAACCGGCGCGTTCTCGAGGAATCGCTGAACCTCAATCATCCGCTGCTGGAGCGCGTCCGTTTCCTGTCGATCTCGGCCGCCAATCTCGACGAATTCTTCATGGTCCGCGTCGCCGGCCTCGCCGGCCAGGTGCGCGAGGGCATCACGCTGAAGAGCCCTGACGGCCGCACCCCCGAACAGCAGCTCGAACAGCTGCTGCGTGAGGTCGAGCGGCTGCAGGAAGACCAGCAGAAGAGCCTTTCGGCGCTCACCGTGCTGCTCAACAAGGAAGGCATCGAGAGCATCACCCGCGATGCGCTGACCAAGGAGGAAAAGGTCTGGCTGGAAGACCATTTCCAGGGGCAGGTGTTCCCGGTGCTCACCCCGCTGTCGATCGACCCGGCGCATCCGTTCCCGTTCATTCCCAATCTCGGCTTCTCGATGGCGCTGCAACTGCGCCACCGCAAGAACGGCGAAGAGATGAGCGCGCTGCTGCGTCTGCCGGTTGCGCTGAAGCGCTTCATCCGCCTGCCGGACCGCAAGCATCATGTCCGCTTCATCCCGCTGGAAGAGGCTGTCGGCCTGTACATCGGCAAGCTGTTTCCCGGCTACGAGGTCAAGGGCTCCGGCACGTTCCGCATCATTCGTGACAGCGATATCGAGGTCGAGGAGGAGTCCGAGGATCTGGTGCGTCTGTTCGAAACGGCGCTGAAGCGGCGGCGGCGCGGGTCGGTGATCCGCATCGAATTCGACAGACTGATGCCTTCCGAATTGCGCGACTTCGTGGCAGGCGAGCTTGGAGTGTCGTCGAGCCGCATCAGCGTCCTGACCGGACCGCTGGCGCTCAGCCAGATCTCCGAGATCGTCGCCGTCCCACGTGACGATCTGAAATTCACGCCCTACAATCCGCGTTTTCCCGAGCGCATCCGCGAGCATGGCGGCGACTGTTTCGCCGCCATCCGCGAGAAGGACATCGTCGTCCATCACCCCTACGAATCCTTCGACGTCGTCGTGCAGTTCCTGCGCCAGGCGATGGCCGACCCGGAAGTGGTGGCAATCAAGCAGACGCTTTACCGCACCTCCAATGACAGCCCGATCGTGCGCGCGCTGGTCGACGCGGCCGAGGCCGGCAAGTCGGTGACAGCGCTGGTCGAGCTCAAGGCGCGCTTCGACGAAGAAGCCAATATCCGCTGGGCGCGCGATCTGGAGCGTGCCGGCGTGCAGGTCGTGTTCGGCTTCCTCGAACTGAAAACGCATGCGAAAATGTCGCTGGTGGTGCGGCGCGAGGACGGCAAGCTGCGCAACTATGTGCATCTTGGCACCGGCAACTACCATCCGGTCACAGCGCGCATCTATACCGACCTGTCCTTCTTCACCACCGATCCGACGATCGCCCGCGATGTCGCCCAGCTCTTCAATTTCATCACCGGCTACGCCGAGCCGACGGATGAAATGCGGTTGGCGATCTCGCCGTTCACGCTGAGAAGCCGTATCCTGAAGCACATTGCGGACGAGATCGCCTATGCGGTGGAGGGGAAACCGGCGCGCATCTGGATGAAGATGAACGCGCTCGTCGATCCGATCATCATCGACGCGCTCTATGATGCCAGCCGAGCCGGCGTCGAGATCGACCTTGTCGTGCGCGGCATCTGCTGCTTGCGGCCACAGGTTCCAGGCCTGTCGGAAAACATCCGTGTAAAATCCATTGTCGGCCGTTTTCTCGAGCACAGCCGCATCTATTGCTTCGGCAACGGTCACGGCCTGCCGTCGGACGAGGCTATCGTCTACATCTCTTCGGCCGATCTCATGCCGCGCAATCTCGACCGCCGCGTCGAGACCATGGTGCCGATCACCAATCCAACTGTGCATGAACAGATCCTTGGCCAGATCATGCTGGGCAACATCATGGACAATCAGCAAAGTTTCGACGTATTGGCTGATGGAACCTCCCGGCGCGTGGTGCTGGAGGAGGGCGAGGAACCGTTCAACGCGCAGGAATATTTCATGACCAATCCGAGCCTGTCGGGACGGGGTGACGCGCTGAAGTCGCATGCGCCCAAGCGCATTGCGCAGTTCAAGCGTCGCAAGAAGAACGCCGCAGCGTCCGGCTGATGCTGTCTTATTCCCAGGGCCGGCTGCAGGACCGCCGACCGCTGTCCATCATCGACATCGGATCGAACTCGATCCGTCTCGTCGTCTATGAGGGGCTGGCGCGCTCGCCGACCATGCTGTTCAATGAAAAGATGCTGGCCGGTCTCGGCCGTGGCATTGTTTCGACAGGCAAGCTCGATCCCGAGGCGGTGACCCGCTCGATGGAAGAGTTCCGCCGCTTTCGCGCGCTCTCCGACCAAGCCGGCGCCGAGCATATGTATGTGCTGGCGACCGCCGCCGCCCGCGAGGCGGTCAACGGTCCCGATTTCATCCACCGCGCCGAGGACGTGCTGAAGACGGAGATCCGTGTCATCAGCGGCCGTCAGGAAGCCTATTATTCGGCGCTCGGCGTCATTTCCGGCTTTCACCCGGCCGATGGCATCGCCGGCGATCTGGGCGGCGGCAGCCTCGAGCTGGTCGACGTCAACGGCGAAGCGATCGGTGACGGCATAACGCTGCCGCTGGGTGGCCTGCGCCTGCAGGACATGGCGAAAAACTCGCTGACCCAGGCAGCCAAGATCACGCGCGACGAACTGGCGAAGGCGAAGCTGTTGAAGGGCGGGCAGGGCAGGCCCTTCTATGCCGTCGGCGGCACCTGGCGAAATCTCGCCCGGCTGCACATGGAAATGACCAACTATCCGCTCGGCGTCATGCACCATTACGAGATATCGGCTGAAAGCGCGGCGAACTTCCTCAAGCAGGTGGCCAAAGCGGAGATCGAGAAGGTCAAGGGGATCGAAGGCGTTTCCAAGAACCGCCGTTCGCTGCTGCCTTATGGCGCTATCGTGCTGCAGGAGATCATGGCGGCGATGCAGCCGTCGAAGATCATCGTTTCGGCGCTCGGCGTGCGCGAAGGCTTCCTCTATTCGCTGCTCGACGCGGCCGAGCAGAAGGCCGATCCGCTGATTTCGGCCTCGGAAGAACTCGCACGCCTGCGCTCACGCTCCGTCACCCATGCGCATGAACTTGTCGACTGGACCGCCAGGACCTTTGCCGCCTTCGGCATCGACGAGACCGAGGACGAGGCGCGCTACCGCCATGCGGCCGCGTTGCTGGCCGACATCGGCTGGCGCGCGCACCCCGAATATCGCGGCAAGCAATCGCTCAACATCATCGCGCACGCATCCTTCTTCGGCGTCGACCATCCCGGCCGCGCCTTTCTGGCGCTGGCCAACGCCTATCGTCACGACGGCATCTTCAACGAAGCCATCGCACCCGAGATCAAGGCGCTGGCGACGCCACGCTATCTGGAGCGGGCACGGGTGCTGGCGGCGATGATGCGCGTCGTCTACCTGCTGACGGCGTCGATGCCCGGCATCATGCCCAGGCTGAAATGGGAACAGCGCGGCAATGGCGTGCTGGCGCTGGTCTTGCCGGCATCGCTGGCCGATCTCTATGGCGAACGGCCGGCCGGGCGCCTGGCGCAACTGGCTAGGATAACCAACCGCCGGCTGGTGCTGGCCGTCGAGGGCGGCCCGAGCGTGTCGGTGAAATAGGGCGTCTCGGTCAAATAAAGCGTGTCGGTGAAGTAGGCCTTACGCCAAACCACGCCCGTCGACCGACCATGCGCCGGCACCGGCCATCGCCAATGCCAGGAAGCCGCCCGATATGGCGATGTCCTTCATCAGCATCTGCTGGTGCAGGAAGGCGAGCATCGCGTCGCCGCCACCTTGGCCGTAATGGCCGATGAAACCGGCGGCGATGCAGAAGGCGGCAAGCAGCAGCCCTGTGATCCGGGTCTGGAAACCGACCAGGATGAGCAGCCCGGCGATCAGTTCGAACAGTCCCGTGCCCCAGGCGGCAAGCGTCGGCAGCGGCAGGCCGAGGCCGGCGAAATAGCCTGTGGTGCCGGCAATATCGCTCAACGCTTGGAAACCGGAGGGCACGAACAGGGCGGCGAGCAGCAGCCGGGAAAGCAGGAGCAGCACGTTGCGGGGCATGCGTTCACCTCCGTTGTCGGCCGCGGGTGGCCTCGTCCCCGATCCTAGCAGAAATTCCGGCTGATCGGCGGGCATACACGGACAACGAAAAAGCGGCGCGGAAAATTCCGCACCGCTTTCATCTCAAGTCTGGGGAGGGAAACTTAGCCGCGCTTGGCGTCGACCGAGTAGGCGCCGGCGCCGAGCACTGCCAAGAGTAGGAAGCCACCGGTGAGGCCGAGATTCTTCTGCAGCATCAGAAGCTGCATCTGGTCGGCGAAGTTGAGGTGCGCGA
Organism: Mesorhizobium sp. Root102; assembly: GCF_001425625.1. Lineage (GTDB taxonomy): Bacteria > Pseudomonadota > Alphaproteobacteria > Rhizobiales > Rhizobiaceae > Mesorhizobium. The sequence goes on from NZ_LMCP01000045.1 coordinate 50,856, forward strand.
CAGCCGTGGCGCCCAGCGTGAAGATTGCGAGCGCGATCGCCACAAGGCGGGTCTGGAAGCCGACGAATATGGCGAGGCCGCCGAAGAATTCGAGCAGGCCCGAACCGACCGCGGCGACCGTCGGCAGCGGCAGGCCGATGCTGCCGAACCACTGCGCGGTGGCGGAAATCGCTGTTAGCTTGGCAAAGCCCGACAGGATGAACAGGATCGACAACAGGATGCGGCCGACGAGGATCACGGTTGATGCATTGGATGTCGTGCCGGTGCTGGCGACGGAAGTGTTGGTGGACATGGCTGGTCTCCGAATGGGTTGAATGGCCATCAGATAGACGATATCGACTGTTCACCAAAGCTTCCGATCTGGCAACACATTGTTCACGGATAGTGCATTTCCGTCGGACAAACCGTGCAAAATTCGGGTCGGGTCAGGTCGCGACGGGAGTAAATTCTCCTGTCGCGAGATGTCTTACCCCGGATGCGTCATATCCTCCGGCCGCACCAGCCGGTCATAATCGGCTTCGCTGATCAGCCCGGTGGCGAGCGCTTCCTCGCGCAGCGTGGTGCCGTTCTTGTGCGCGGACTTGGCGATCTTGGCGGCATTGTCGTAGCCGATGGTCGGCGCCAGCGCCGTCACCAGCATCAGTGAGCGGTCGAGTGCCGCCTTGATGTTGTCTTCCCGCGCCTCGATGCCGACGACGCAATTGTCGGTGAAGGAGACCGAGGCGTCGGAGAGCAGTTGCACCGACTGCAGGAAGTTGTAAGCCATCAGCGGGTTGTAGACGTTGAGCTCGAAATGGCCCTGGCTGCCGGCGAAGGTGAGGGCAGCATTGTTGCCGAACACCTGCACGCAGACCTGGGTCATCGCCTCGCACTGGGTCGGGTTGACCTTGCCCGGCATGATCGACGAGCCCGGCTCGTTTTCCGGCAGCGACAGTTCGCCGAGGCCCGAACGCGGGCCGGAACCGAGGAAGCGGATGTCGTTGGCGATCTTGAACAGTGCGGCGGCCGCCGCGTTGATGGCGCCGTGCGAAAACACCATGGAATCATGGGCTGCCAGCGCCTCGAACTTGTTCGGCGCCGTGACGAAGGCGATGCCGGTGATGGCGGCGATGCGATCCGCCACCCGTTCGGCAAAGCCGACCGGCGCGTTGAGGCCGGTGCCGACGGCGGTGCCGCCCTGCGCCAGTTCCTGCAGGCCGGGCAGCGTCAGCGCGATGCGCTTGATAGATGAGGCGACCTGCGCGGCATAGCCCGAAAATTCCTGGCCAAGCGTGAGGGGGGTGGCATCCTGCGTGTGCGTGCGGCCGATCTTGATGATGTGATTGAAGGCCCGGCTCTTGGCGTCCAGCGCCTTGTGCAGGTGCTTCAGCGCTGGCAAGAGATCGTGCACGATGCGCTCGGCGCAGGCGATGTGCATGGCCGTCGGATAGGTATCGTTCGACGACTGGCTCATATTGACGTGGTCGTTGGGATGCACCGGCTTCTTGGAACCCATGACGCCGCCCAGCATCTCGATCGCCCGGTTGGAGATCACCTCATTGGCGTTCATGTTGGACTGCGTGCCCGAGCCGGTCTGCCAGACCACCAGCGGGAAATGGTCGTTGAGCTTGCCGTCGATGACCTCTTGCGCCGCCTCGACAATCGTCTTGCCGATCGCCGGGTCGAGCCGCTTCAATTCCATGTTCGCTTCGGCCGCCGCGCGCTTGACGATGCCCAGCGCGCGCACGATCGATGCCGGCTGCTTCTCCCAGCCGATTTTGAAATTGCCAAGGGAACGCTGCGCCTGCGCGCCCCAATAGCGATCGGCGGCGACTTCGATCGGGCCGAACGTGTCGGTTTCGGTTCTGGTCTTTGCAGCGGTCACGGGTCTCTCCTTGTCGAAGTCGGCAACGGCGTATCGCGTTGCACAAACGGCTTCAAGCAGAGAATGCGGGCGGCAAGGATGCAAATCGGTTGAAGGCGCGGCGCTTCTCTCCTTCTCCCACAAGGGAAGAAGGAAGGGCTGCGCAGTTTCGGCCTCTCACCCCAGCGGCGGGCCGACAATGTCGATGCCGTTCTTTGCACAGAGCTGCACCAGTGCCGCGATGATTTCCGGTGTCGGTTCCATCTGCGGCGGCAGTTCGGGCTGCTCGGCGGGACGGCTCGCCTGACGCAGCATCGTCTCAAAATCCGAACCTCGCGTGACGGTGAGGGTGCGCGCACCTTGCGGGGATTCGACCCGGTAGGTGTGCGGCAGGCCTTTCGGCGCGATGATGGTTTCGCCGGCGTCCGCAATGCGTTCGTAGCCGTCGATCTGAAAGCGCAATCTCCCCTCCAGTATGTGAAACACTTCGTCTTCCCTGCGATGCACATGCAGCGGCGGAGAGTCGCCATAGGGCATGCGATGCTCGACGACGCAGGTACCGTCCTCTCCTGCCGCCGACGAGACGTGGATCGCGACGAGCGTGTTGTTGAACCAGAAGAGTTCCTTGCCTGTGATCGTGCCGGGGGTCATTGTCATGGCTGTCTGATCCTTCTGTTGCCTGTGCCTGCTTCGCCTATGACGACCTAGCCAGGGATATGCCGACAACGGAAATCGAATGATCGTATGGGGCGAATTGATGCGATGAATTTGAATGCGCTCGACCTCAATCTCGTCAGGGTGTTCGACGCCCTTCTTCAGGAGAGAAGCGTTACGCGTGCCGGCGAGCAGATCGGCCTCAGCCAGCCTGCCGTCAGCGCAGCGCTCAACCGCTTGCGGCATCTCCTCAACGACCAGCTGTTCGTGCGACGGGGCAATGACATGATGCCGACGCCGCGCGCCGAGAGCATGGCCGAGCCGTTGCGCCTGGCGCTTCGCGAGATCGAACGCGTCTTCCATTCGGCCAAGGCGTTCGATCCGGCGGAGCTGGAGCGAACCTTCACGTTCATGGGGGCGGATTTCTTTTCCATGATGCTGATGCCAACCTTGGCGGCACGCATCGCGGGTGCCGCGTCGCGCGCGTCGCTAAGGTTTCTCGACAGTGCGCGCGGCGACGTCTCGCGGCTGCTCCAGGACGATGAAATCGACGTAGCGCTCGAGCGTCCGCTGGAGGTCTCCGACCGGGTCTCAAGCACGCCTCTGTTCCATTCACCTTTCGCCATCATCGCCGCGCACGACAACGCTGCGATCAGGCAGGCGGGGGTCACGCAAGGCGAGCCCCTGCCGATCGGGCTTTTCTGCGAACTGCCCCATGTTCTTCGCTCTATCGACGGCTCGATGTCGGGCTCCACCGACGAGGCGCTCCGCAAGATCGGACGAACGCGCCGTGTGAGTCTGACACTGCCGCACTTTCAGGCTGTCGCATTGGCAGTGGCAAACGGAAACCACCTCGCGGCGGTTCCCAGGCAGTTCGCGGTTTGGGCGGCCAAGACCCTGCCGCTCGTCATCTTCGAACCGCCACTTCCCATTGCGGTTCCTGAAGTCAGGATGTACTGGCACGCGCGCCACGACGACGAGCCACCTCATCGCTGGGTTCGCGATCAGATCATGGAGGCGGTAGGCGCACTCGGATTTGTGGAAAGCGGTGCCGCGGAAAATGCCGGCGCCTGGTCTGGCGGCCGGACGGATCAGCCAGCCGTATAGCCACCGTCGACGGAGAAGATGCCGCCGCTGGTCCAGGCGGCCTCTTCGCAGGCCAGATAGACCGCGATGCCGGCCAGATCGCCGGGGCGGCCGATTCTGCCGAGCGGATAGCTGCGCTCGACATAGGCCTTCAGCTCCGCTTTTGCCTCGGCCGGCAAATTGTCGACGGTCTTGCGCCGCATGGCGGTGTCGACCGTACCGGGCGCGATGGCGTTGACACGGATGCCGCGCGGGCCGAGTTCGAAGGCCAGCGATTTGGTCAGCGAGTTCAACGCGCCCTTCGACAGGGAATAGAGGCTCGACGGCCGCTTCGGGATCATCTTGTTGGCGAAGTAGGACGAGATGTTGATCACCGATGCGCCGGCCGAGAGATGCGGCAGCAGGCCCTGGGTGAGGAAGAACACCGCCGTCACATTGAGCGCGAAGGACTGCTGGACTGCTCCTCGCTGACGATCTCGAACGGCACCAGGAAAGCCACCCCGGCATTGTTGACCAGGGTATCGAGCGGCCTGCCGGATTTTTTCACATGCTCGACGACGGCTGCGATGCCTGCCGATGTGGCAAGATCGGCCGACAGCGTCTCGATAGTACCGCCAAGGTGCTTGCGGGCGGCGTCGAGCTTTTTGGTGTCGCGGCCGACGATCAGCACGTCCGCGCCCTCGCGCGAAAAAGCCTCGGCGATCGCCAGACCGATACCGTCCGAGCCACCAGTGACCAGCGCGCGCCTGTTGTGAAGTCTCATTCGACGCTCCGAGATTTCTGCCTCGTCGAGAGCACCGTACATTGGCGGCCGCGGTCAAGCCGCCGGCCTATCCCCGGGTATGAACTTCGACCGCTGCCGGCGCAGGCCAGCCGAGGCCGGTTTACGCGTCGCCGGTCGCAAGCTCCCGCAGGGCCAGCCGGCCCGCGACATAATTCTTGACCTGGCGGACCGCCTGTTCGCGCGAGACGCTGCCCGGCTGCAGGCCGAGCCGCAGCCAAAGCCCGTCGATCAGCGCGGTAACGCCAAGTGCGATGTCGTCGGCATCCGCCGGCGAGGCGAGGCCGCGCAGGCCCGACAACAGGTTCGAGCGCATGCGCGCATGGATCACTCTCTGGATACGGGCCATCTTCTCGTCGCGCGGCACCTCGGCGCAGAGCGACAGCCAGGCATGGCACAGGGGAGGCTGGAACAGATGCTCCTCGAAATTGCCCTCGATCACCGCATCCATGCGCTCCATCGGGGTATGCGCCCGGCGAAGCCGCGCGATCACGGCCTGGCACAGGACGGCGTTGGCCTCGCGCATCGCGTGCTCGAACAATTCCTGCTTGTTGCGGAAATAGTGCAGCACGATGCCCTTGGAGGCGCCGGCCTGGGCCGCCACCTTCTCCAGTGTCGCGCCGGCAATGCCCTCGCGCTCCAGCACCGCGAAGGCCGCCTGCCGCAGTTCCTTGCGGCGAATCTCACTGAGACGCTTGAGTTTCACGGGCTCGGTCCATGCATTGCGAATCCACGTTGACATTTTCGCCCGCTCAGATCAAGAATTGACCCATGGGACAATAAAACGACCAATAGGTCAATCTGATTACAATGAGGAGAACCGAATGTTCCGCATCCTTGCAAACGGCGTCTGTCTTGCTGCCCTCATGTTGGCCTCTCATGCGGCACAGGCGGCCGAGGCCGAGCAATGCAGGGCTGTGCGCATGGCCGAGCCCGGCTGGAACGACCTTGCCTTCACCACGGGCGTCGCCAATGTGCTGTTGCAGGCGCTCGGCTATCAGCCGCAGAGCCAGGTTCTTGGCATCAACGTCATCTACGAGGGCATGAAGAATAGGGATCTCGACCTGTTCCTGGGCTACTGGGATCCGGCCATGGTCACCTATTACGAGCCGTACAAGAAGGACGGCTCTGTCGAGAATGTGCGCGTCAATCTCGAAGGCGCCAAATACACCTTCGCCGTGCCGACCTATGTCTGGGAGGCTGGCGTCAAGGACATCGCCGACCTGCACAAACTCGCCGACAGGTTCGGCAAGAAAATGTACGGCATCGAGCCCGGCTCCAACCAATTGATGATGGACGCGATCGCCGATCCCGCCTTTGGCCTGGACGGCTGGCAGGTGGTCGAGTCGAGCGAAGCCGGCATGCTTTCCGAGGTAGGCTACGAGATCAAGGAAAAGCAGTTCATCGTCTTCCAGGGCTGGGCGCCGCATCCGATGAACACGATGTACGACTTCAAGTACCTGACCGGTGGCGACAAGTTCTTCGGCCCGAACTTCGGCGCAGCGACGGTGACGACGCAGGTGCGCAAGGGCTATCTGCAGCAATGCCCGAACGTCGCGCAGTTCCTCGGGAATCTCGTCTTCGACATCGATTTCGAGAATGTCGGCATGGGCTATCTGATCAATGACGGCATGAAGCCGGAGGACGGGGCCCTGAAGGCAATCACAGCGAACAAAAGCCGCCTCGACGCCTGGCTCGCCGGCGTCACCACCTTCGACGGCCAACCCGGCCTTGCCGCGGTCAAGGAAAAGCTCGGCCTGTGAGACCGGCCGCGCTGGATGGATTGCCGAATGCCTGCGCGGACCAGGACGCCTGGGCCGAGCGAAAGCAGTTCGTCACCGTCGGCGATCTCGACATCGCCTATGTCGAGATATCAGGCGCCGAGCCGGCGCTGCTGTTGGTGCACGGCTTCACCGACACCAGCCGCAGTTTTTCGCTTCTGGCGCCGCATCTGGCCGGCCGCCGGCTGATCATGCCGGATCTGCGCGGCCATGGCGCCTCGCAAGCGGGCCAGGGCTGCGCCATCGCCGATTTCGCCGACGATATTGCCGGGCTGATCCAGTGTTTACGGCTCGACCGGCCGGTCGTCGTCGGCCATTCGCTGGGCGCAATGGTGGCTATCGCCTTGGCCGGGCGGCACAAGGAGCTGATCGGCGGCCTGGTGGTCCTGGCCGGCACGTTGAAGCCTGATTTCGCGCCGGATCACCCTCTAGTCGCGGGCGTTGAGGCCTTGCGCGATCCGATATCGCCGGCCGACCCGTTTTATGCCTGGTGGCATGCCTGTCGGCCCGGCGTGTCCCCAGTCTTTCTCGCCGGCCTGGCGAAAGACGCCTCGGCGATGCCGGCATCGCGCTGGCGCGCGATTCTTGAGGAAATCCGCCGCGCCGACCTGACCGACGCGGCACGGGCCGTGCAGACGCGGGCGCTGATCATCGCCGGCGCGTGCGACCCGCTATTCGGCGAGGCGCACCTGCAGGCATTGCGGTCCGCTCTTCCAGAAGCCGCCTTCGCCCGCGCCGAGAGCTGTAGCCACAACCCGCATTGGGAAGATCCGGCCCTTGTTGCAAAGGCCATCGTCGAGGCATTTGAAGTCTAACGCCCGACCAGCGATTGCGATGTCGGCGAGAGCCGCAAAGTCTCCGTTGGTTTGGTCAGGCCTGCTTGCGCGGCCTGCCAAAAGCCCTGCCATGCCGGCGAGGCGGCGAGGGCTGCCTTATGGTGGGCATGCGCCTCGGCGCTGTCGAAGCTGGTGACGACCAGGAAGACGTTTTCATCAGCCCTTACCGGCAGGCGCGGAAAACTGTTTTCGGCATGCTCCGTAACGAACGCGGCGAGCAGGCGTGCGCCTTGTGCCGTCATCAGCGGCGCCCCCGCAGTCTCGAAGCGATTGGCGAAGTCAACCTCCGTGCCGGGCCGCAGATGATGAATCTCGATGACAACGATGCCAGTCAGCGGCTTGTTTTGAATAGGCTTTTCGTCGGTCGCCAGGCCTGTCCGTTGCGCGCCCGCGAGGTCGAAGCCGCCGTCCGGCCACGCCGGCTTGAGCAGCAGCACATCGTCGGAATCGATCATTGTCGCGTTGGCCGCGTCGCGGTACGCCGCCCAGACCGGGCCGCCATAGAAATCGGCGAGAGCATTTTTCCGCGCGACCATGCCATCGAAGCCGCGCATCCAGACGAACATGTCCGGGCGGTCGAGATCCCGGAACTGGCCGATGATGGTCATGCCGGCGTCCTCCTGGCCCTCGATCAGTCTGCCGTCGAAGATGTCGATGAGCGTGTCGCGCTGGCCGGGCTTCAGTGTGTATTGCCGAAGCTCGACGACAGGCGAGGCGAGCACCGCGGGTTTAGGCCTGGCGTTCAGGGGCACGTTCATTCGTATCTCCTTAAAACAGGGTGATCATCCTGTTTATAAACAGACCGGTTGTCCTGTTTTGTCAATATGCTAGAGTCTGGCCATGTCAGCAGAGTTGACCGTTCAACCAAAACCGCGCCCACGAAAACGCATCAACGACCCTGAAGGCATGCGCAAGAAAGTGCTCGATGTCGCCGAGGTTGCGTTCCAGGCGCGCGGCTATCACGCCTCCAGCCTCGGCGACCTGATGGCGGCGGCGGGTGTCAGCGGCGGTGCGCTGCATCACCATTTCCCGACCAAGAAGGCGCTGGCGCTGGCGGTGATCGACGAGCGTGTGGCGGCGGCGGTCGAAGAGACATGGATCGCGCCGGTGCTGGCGGCTGCGTCGGCGCGCGAAGGCGTGCGCGCGGTGTTCGAAGCCGTGGCGGCGGAACTGGAGCAGCAGGGTTTCGTGCGCGGCTGCCCGCTCAACAATCTGGCGCACGAACTGTCGCTCGCCGATCCGGATTTTCGCCTTGCCCTTGCCGGTATTTTTGCCGGGTGGCGGCGGGCGATTTCCGACAAGCTGCGAGCCGACCAGCAGGCGGGCAGGGAGGAGGGCACAGATCCCGAGCGCTTTGCCGCGCTGGCGGTCGCCGCCTATTCCGGGGCGATGTCGATGGCCAAGACGGCGCAGGACGCGAGCGTGCTGCGGGATTGTCTGGCGGGACTGGAGCGGAGCGCGCTGTCGTCATTGCAGGGCGGATTGGCAGCCAGGCGACGCCGTAGGGTGCTGCCACGATCGAGAGCCCTTTGATGTCGCAGCGACAGGGAGATCTCGACGCGGCTGCTTTGATTTTGCGGCGCTACTGCGCCAGCGGCTTGATCGTCTCATAGCCGATTACGCATTCGGAGATGTTGGCAACCGAAACCATGCCGCCGGCCGCTGGCCGGAACTCGCTGCGGATGCCCGGTTTTTCCAGCACGAAGCCGGTCTTGGCGGTTTTCGCGTCGACGCATTCGGCGCCATGCGCGACGCTCGCCGTGGCGAGCAGGGCCATGCCGATTGTTGCGGCTGTCCTCGCGCCACGTCAAGACTGCCAGACCCGCGCGGCGGTGTCGATGCGTGGTGACGGCAACTGGACGGCAGGGGCCGCCTGTGCTGAATTTCGCGCATGATGACTCGCTTGCCGATCCACTCGATTTCCCGGCGCAGCCTGCTGAAGCAGATGACAGGATTTGCCGCGGCCGGCGCCTTGTCGCGTCCGGCCTTCAGCCAGACCGGCCAGCGCGTCCAGTCCATCGACGCCACATTCCTGTTCATCGCCGATGTCCATGCCTGCCGCATGGCGAGCGGGTTGAGCCCCAACTGCCTGCAGGAAGGCAAGACCGACGCCGCGTTACTGCGCAACGTGGCAGTGCTCAATGGTCTCGGCGACAAGGACTGGCCGGCCGAGATCAACGGCGTCGCCACCGGCCTGCGCTCGGCGGGCAGCCGCATCGGCACGCCGCTCGGCCTCGTCGTCGGTGGTGACATGACCGACGACGGCGGCGGCCAGATCACCCAGCCGAGCGAGGGCACCCAGTTGCTCCAGTTCAGCCAGCGCTACAGCCAAGGCGTTGGCCCCGATCGCGTACACATGCCGGTCTATGTCGGGCTCGGCAACCATGATCTCGACCAGAACGGGCCGCCGCACCATGTCGACTGGTACCGGCGCGAACTGCGCGACTATGTCGAGGTCAACCATCGCGCCGGCGTGTTCTTCAAGCCGCCAGTGCCGGCCACCGACTACGATGTCGACACCGACTGCTATTCCTGGGACTGGGGCGGCCTGCATCTGATCCAGACGCATCGTTTCGCCGGCGATACCGGCCATGGCGCCGACTCCAGCCTGCCATGGCTGAAGCAGGATCTGGCGACCTACGCGGCGGATGGTCGTCCGGTCATTCTGTTCCAGCACTATGGCTGGGACACTTTCTCGGTGGAACGTTGGGACGCCGCCAAAAAGAGCTATGACGATGACGGCGCCGGCGCGCCGCACTGGTGGAGCGAGGCCGACCGGCAGGCGCTGCTGGCGGCGCTCAGGGGCTACAATGTCGTCGGCATTTTCCATGGCCACCAGCACGAAACGCCGATGATCTATCGCCGTGACGGGCTCGATCTGTTCAAGCCGAAGGCCGCCTATATGGGAGGTTTCGCGCTGGCCAGGGTGACAAGCGACGGCATGGACGTGGCGCTGGGCGAGACGACCGGCGATCATGGCGAGGTCGCTTTCACCAATGCTTTCAGCAAAGGCTGGAGCACATGAAAAAGGCGGCCCTCGCGACCGCCTTTCCCCGACAAAAGTGCGTTTCTCGATGTCGGATCAGAGCGCCTTCTTGACCTTGTCTTTCACGTCGCCATAGGCCTTCTGCACCTTGCCGGCGATCCTGTCGGCCGTGCCTTCGGCCTGGGTCTGCCTGTTGCCAATTGCCTTGCCGGCGGCTTCCTTGACCGAGCCCTTGACCTGCTTGGCCACGCCCGCGACCTGATCCTTGTTCACCATTTTTCGCATCTCCTGGGAGTTTTGAATTTCGGAGGAATTCTTTCGCGGGAGGCTAACGAGCCGGCGTCGGTTAGGTTCCAGGCGTCGCTCGAGCAGCAGATCAGGTCGCGCAGCCGTCTCCTGAGGCAAGGGCTGGCGGGCTAGGCTGTGGGCACGCGCCGACCAAAGGATTTGGGTGATCGCGCGCGCGGGGAGACCTTCTTGGCTGAATTCACCCTCTTCATCGGCAACAAGTGCTTTTCCTCATGGTCGCTCCGGCCGTGGGTGGCGATGAGGCATCTGGAAATCCCGTTCGAGGAGGGTTTCGTGCGGCTGCGCACGCCTGAGACCTTTGCCAATCTGGCGAAAGTGTCGCCGACAGGCCAGGTGCCGGTGCTGAATCACAATGGCAGGATCATCTGGGAAACCCTTGCCATTCTTGAATATCTCGCCGACCTGTTTCCGGACAAAAAACTCTGGCCGGCCGACATCGATGCCCGCGCACTGGCGCGCTCGGCGGCGACCGAGATGCATTCCGGTTTCCGCGAAGTTCGCTACGGCTGGCCGATGAATTTGCGTCGGCCAAAGGGCCACAAGCCGCTCGATGCCGAAGGCGAGGCGCAACGCGAGCGCATCGAGACGTTGTGGCGCGAGTGCCGGGAAAAATACGGCAAGGGCGGCCCGTTCCTGTTCGGCCATTTCACCGCGGCCGACGCCATGTATGCACCGGTCGTGACCCGCTTCGACACCTATGGCGGCACGCTTGCGGCGGATACGCGAGCCTATGTCGATGCTGTGCTGGCAACGTCGGCGATGCGGCACTGGTATGCCGAGGCGGCCAAGGAGACGTGGCCGGAACCCGGCCCGGACGAATAGGTGGATCCAAACGAAAACGCCCCTCGCACCTTTTATCGCGCGGGGGGCGTCTTTGCCATCAACCTTTCTTTCGATTGCTCTCATGAATTGCTGATGACACGGAAGAAATGCGCGTTTGCGCAGATGGTTCCCGAAGGCCGCGATTTTTTCTCGAGGTGGCGGCAGCGCGCCGTTTAGCGTCTTAGTTTGCCGTCATGCCAGCTATTTTGGAGAATTCCGCCCAACGTTTTTGGAGAATTCCGCCGATGTGGCGAATGCAGATTTGACAGCGCGTCAAAAGAAGCCTACAAGATATTCGTCGATATTTGTTTGACTGACTTTTGTTATCCGCGCTTTCGAGCGCGCCTTTGACGAACTTCCCACATCAAAAATCGGGACAAACGACGTTGTGCATCCGCATGGCGTCGAACGAATATTTGCCATGGAAAGGGTTCGTCATGAGCACCGGCACAGTTAAATGGTTCAACGCCACCAAAGGTTTTGGTTTTATTCAGCCTGACGACGGCTCGGCCGACGTTTTTGTCCACATCTCGGCCGTAGAGCGCGCCGGCATGCGCGACATCGTCGAAGGCCAGAAGCTCGGCTACGAGATGGTCCGCGACAACAAGTCGGGCAAGATGTCCGCCGATCAGTTGAAGGCGGCCTGAAAAAAGAATTCAGCTCTCCCGGTGACCACGGATGTACTGGCACCGGTGAGTGGCGAATTCGGGCGCATGGCCGCGGAGACCTGAGTTTCCACGGCATATCATGTGCATGAGGAGTGTGTCTTGTGCATCCGCCTGGATGCACGGCGTTCTCTTAACGGAAGGTCAGGCGGTGCCTGGCCTTTTTCATTTTGCGCTTCTTGCCGCCGAAAGTGCGCTGCGCGCCGGCCTGGACGTGCTAAGGGACGCTCCAGCAATTTGAATTGAATCCGCTGCCGTATGCTTTGTGCGTGGTCCCGACCGAAGACCCGGTCTCGCTCCATCGGCACAGGCTCCTGACAGGAGAAAGATTTTGACCGCTCATTCGAAGACAGTCGAACAGGCCGTGTCCTTGTTCAGCAAGACGCAAACCCAGTCGATGTCGCTCAACCGCATCAATTCCGAACGCGATGCCGTCAGCGAGGCGCGGGAAGCCAAGACCGCGCGCCTGCGCGAACAGCGCCTGGAGAAGGAGGCCTATGAGTTGGCCGCCGCCGCGGCGCTCGCTGCTTTGCCGAAACGGGCCGGAAGACGCTGATGGCCACCAAGCGCGTACCTCCGAAACTGATCGCCGCCGACTCGACGATCGCCGACGTGGTCGAAGGGCTCAACAAGCCGGTCGAATATGTGCGACGGGTGCTGGAAAAGCTGGAGCGCTGCAAACGCGCCCATGGCGATGCACAGGTGCGACTCGGTGTGCGCGGTCGCGCCGAATGCCCGAACTATCTGATCGAATATGTCCGCGAAGACGCCAAGACGCATGAGCGCGTCACCCATCAGGACGCCGCCTACAGCGGCAGCACGCATCGCGAGCTGGCAGTCCACCACATCGCGGAAGTCAGAAACTGGTCGCCCGAGGAAATGAACATCACGGCGGTTTCGGCGCTGATCGGCCGCCTGCGCAATCCGCGCGCACCATCATCGCGCTTCGTCGACGAGGACTGACATGGCCATAAAATTCTCCTCCAAGGACCAGCCGGCAACCGCGGCCGCCGTCGCAAAACCGACCAAGCCGGCTGCCGCGCCGAAAGGCGATGCACCTGCCGAGACTGCGAGCGATCTGTTCAAGTCGCCGGCCGAAGCGTCTCGCAAGGCGGGCAAGAAGAAATGACAGGCAAGAAGAAATAGCGCCTTGCCGCAAGACGCCGATCGCAATCCTGCTGCGCCGGGGCTGTCTGCTCTGGTGGCCGCTGCAAGCCCTCTGGCGTCGCAACGCAGCATCGCTCCTGGCTTCGACTGCCAGAGCTGCGGCGCCTGCTGTTCCTATTCGGCCGAGTGGCCGCGTTTTTCCACCGAGGACGACGCGCAACTCGACCGTATCCCGGAACAATATGTGGCGGCCAATCTGTCCGGCATGCGTTGCGAGGGCGTGCGCTGCTCGGCGCTGTCCGGCGAGATCGGCAAGTCGACCGCTTGCGGCATTTACGAAATCCGCCCGGATGTCTGCCGCGCCTGCATGCCTGGTGACGACGATTGCCTGATGGCGCGCCGGGCGCACGGATTGCCGACGTTTTAGCGCTGCTATCGGCGGCTTGTGCGCACCTTCCTTGCTGGCTACGCTGCGACAGGGCAGGGCGCCGGAGGGAACCATCGTGAGCATCGAATTTCTGTTGACGTCGCTGATCGTCGTGGCTTCGCCCGGCACCGGCGTTCTCTACACGCTAAGCGCCGGCCTCTCGCGCGGCGCGCGGGCCTCGATCATCGCCGCTTTCGGCTGTACGCTCGGCATCATCCCGCATATGGCCGCCGCCATCACCGGCCTTGCGGCGCTGCTGCACACCAGCGCGCTCGCCTTCGAGACGCTGAAATATCTCGGCGTCGCCTATCTGCTCTACATGGCCTGGAACACGCTGAAGGAAAAGGGCGGCCTCAGCGTCGAGCAGGATGTGACGCCACGCTCGGCCGGCAAGGTGATCGCCACCGGCATCCTGGTCAATGTGCTCAACCCGAAACTGTCGATCTTCTTCTTCGCCTTCCTGCCGCAATTCGTCAGCACCACCGAGCCCAATGCGCTGTCGAAGATGCTGGAGCTCAGCTCCGTCTTCATGCTTTTGACCTTCGTGGTTTTCGTCGGCTACGGCGTCTTCGCCGCTTCGATCCGCAGCCATGTCGTGTCGCGGCCGATGGTGCTGACCTGGATGCGCCGGACCTTCGCCGGTGCCTTCGTCATGCTCGGCGCCAAGCTGGCGCTGGCCGACCGGTAGCGCCACGGGGAGCGGTTCAGTCTCGCTGATCCGCTCCTCGCGGTGCGCGCGCTACCCTTTCACATAGCCCATTGCTTCGACGATCCGCCCATCGGCCACGCGCATGAGGTTGACGCCGCGCAGCGAATTGCCGTCGCCCATGAAATAGCGCCAGCGGATCGTTGCCCGGTCGCCGGCGACGAAGGTCTCTTCGATATCGAAACGCGTGCCGGCCTGGGTTGCTATCGCCGTCCAAAGCCCGACGCACGCCGCCTTGCCGGCATGGCGTGCCCCGTCCGGCGCTGGCACTGTGTTCTCGATCACGCAATCCTCAGCCACCAGCTCGGTGAGTGCCGAGGGATCATGGCGTTGAAATACGTCGTTGTAGCGCCGAATGATCTCTGCCGTTTTCTGTGACAGGTCGTACGCGGTTGCGTCCATGACAAGCTCCTGTGTCATCTTCTTTCTCCTGGCTTCATTGGCCTTTGATGGCTTCGACGAGCGTCGCCTTGAGGGTGATCTGAGACACGCCGGCAAGGGCCCGTGAGACGAGACAGCCCGCCTTGGCGGACTGTGCAAGGCGCGCGAATTCATCTTCGGCGAGTCCCGCGACCTCTGCCTCGGTTTCGAGCTCGATGCGGGTGATCGTCGGCCCGGCCGCGGTTGCGCCAAGATGCACCCTGGCGACGGTGCTGATGCTTGTCGGGACATGATTGGCGTTGCCCAGTATGGCGCTCAGCGCCATCGAGAAGCAGCCGGCGTGCGCTGCCCCGATCAGCTCTTCCGGATTGGTGCCCGGACCGTTTTCGAAACGCGACGGGAAGGAATAGGCGCCTTCGAAGACGCCGCTGCCGAGCCGTAGGCGCCCGGAACCTTCCTTCAGCGTGCCTTGCCACTCGGCCGAGGCTTCACGAATTGTCATTGTCGTTCTCCCTTGGTTTGAGGAATCGATGGATCAGGCGCCGTCGATGACCACCTTCCCGAAGACGTCACCCTGCTGGAAATAGCGGTAGGCATCGCCGGCCTCGGAGAAGGCAAACACCTTGTCGATGACGGGACGCAGGCGGTGCTGCGAGCCGGCGCGCATCATGGCTTCGAGATTGGTCCGGTTGCCGACGAAGAGGCGGCTGATGGTGACGAGGCTGCGCTGGTAGAGTGCCGCCGGCAGCTGGATCGGCCCGCCTTGCGCATCCTGCAACGTCAGCAGTACGATGTGCCCGTAAAGCGTGCTGGCGATCAGCGACTGCGCGAAGGTCGCCGGGCCACCGGTCTCGACGACGAGATCGATGCCACCGGTCTGGTCGCGGACGGTCGCACCCCATTGCGGTATATCCGATGTCGAAATCACCAGGTCGGCGCCCAGCGCCCGCAGCCTGTCGGCTTTCTCGCCACGCGAGGTGACGGCGACGACACAACAGCCGAGCAGCTTGGCGAACTGCAGTGCAAAGAGCGAGACGCCACCCGAGCCGATGACCAGAACCCATTGGCCGGGCTTCGGAATTCCGGTGCTCGTCACCGCATTCCAGGCGGTCAGGCCGGCGCAGGTCAGCGTCGCCGCCTCATGCCAGTCGAGATGGTCGGGCAGCCGCGCCGCCCATTGTTCGTCGAGAACGGCGTATTCGGTCAGCATGCCGTCCAGCGTGCAGCCGAGCTGGTCGATGAGCCCGGCATTGATGCGGCCGTCGATCCAGCGGGCGAAATAGCTGCCTGTCACGCGATCGCCGACGGCAAGGCGGGTGACGGTATCGCCGATGGCGACAATATCACCGGCCCCATCGCTCAGCGGAACGACGCCGTGGCGCGGCGGCAGCGGATACGTACCGTTGAGGATCATCGTGTCGCGCCGGTTGAGCGAGGTGGCGCGAACGCGCACCACGATCTCATGCGGTTTCGGCTCCGGCTGCGCCGCGTCGCGCATCACCAGGCATTCGGTCCCGCCGGATCCTTCAAGACGGTAGCTGCGCATGTCGATCTCCTCAAGAAGTATGTAGACTGATCTACATATTATGTAGACCGATTGTCATATTCGAGGCAAGGCCTATAATGCTTCCTCCTGACAGAGGTTGACATGGCCAACGACACCCGCACCCGCATACTCGAGACGACTGGGCTGCTTCTCAGGCAGCGCGGCTATCACGGCACCTCGCTCAACGACATATTGAGCGCCAGCGGCGCACCGCGCGGTTCGCTCTACTTCCATTTTCCCGGCGGCAAGGACCAACTGGTCATCGAGGTGACGCGCGGCAGCGTTGCCGACGTGACGGAGAGGCTGGGCGAGGCGCTGGCCGCCGAACGGGATCCGGCGGTGGCTGTCCATCATATCTACCAGTCGGTGGGACGCATGCTGGAGGACAACCAGTTTTCGCTCGGCTGTCCGATCGCGCCTGTCGTGCTGGACTCGCCGACCGACGTGCCGGAACTGGCGGAGTTGTGTCGCTCGGCCTTCGAACAGTGGATAGGCCTGTTGCGAGACGCCTTCGTCAGGGCAGGGGTGCCCGAGCGCCGCGCGCACGCTTTGGCGCTGCTGGTCGAATCGTCGCTGGAAGGGCTGATGGTGATCGCCCGCGCCACCCGCGACCGCGCCCCGGTACAGGCCGTGGCCGACGAGGTCGCGGCGCTGATTGAAGCCGCGGTGCTTGCCGGCGAGGTAAAGCAACGCGCGGATGCCGCCGTATGAGGGGCGGCCAAAACGACCGCTGCGCAAAACAAAAAGGGCGGCATCTCTGCCGCCCTTTCCGTATCTGAAGGCTACTAGGGCTGGATTAGAAATCCATGCCGCCCATGCCGCCCATGCCGCCGCCGCCCATGCCGCCAGGCATGCCGCCGCCAGCCGACTCCTTCTTCGGAGCCTCCGCGATCATGGCTTCGGTGGTGACCAGCAGGCCGGCGACCGAGGCCGCATCCTGGAGAGCGGTACGAACGACCTTGACCGGATCGACGATACCCATGGCGATCATGTCGCCATAGTCGCCGGTCTGGGCGTTGTAGCCGAAGGTCGCGCCCTTGTTCTCAAGGATCTTGCCGGCAACGATCGATGCTTCCGCACCGGCGTTGGCCGCGATCTGGCGGGCCGGAGCCTGCAGCGCACGACGAACGATGTTGATGCCGGCGGCCTGGTCGGCATTGACGCCGGTGACCTTGATGTTGGCCGAAGCGCGCAGCAGCGCGACGCCGCCGCCTGCAACGATGCCTTCTTCGACGGCCGCGCGGGTCGCGTTGAGGGCGTCATCGACGCGGTCCTTCTTTTCCTTGACTTCGACTTCCGTCGCACCGCCGACGCGGATCACCGCAACGCCGCCCGCCAGCTTGGCGAGACGTTCCTGCAGCTTCTCCTTGTCGTAGTCCGAGGTGGTCTCTTCGATCTGCTGCTTGATCTGGGCAACGCGGCCCTGGATCTCGGCCTTCTTGCCGGCGCCGTCGACGATGGTGGTGTTCTCCTTGGAGATCGACACCTTCTTGGCGCGGCCGAGCATGTTGAGGCCGACGTTCTCGAGCTTGATGCCGAGGTCTTCCGAGATGACCTGGCCACCGGTGAGGATGGCGATGTCTTCCAGCATGGCCTTNCCGAGCATGTTGAGGCCGACGTTCTCGAGCTTGATGCCGAGGTCTTCCGAGATGACCTGGCCACCGGTGAGGATGGCGATGTCTTCCAGCATGGCCTTGCGGCGATCACCGAAGCCCGGCGCCTTGACGGCGGCGATCTTCAGGCCGCCACGCAGCTTGTTGACGACCAGCGTGGCCAGAGCCTCGCCTTCGACGTCTTCCGAGATGATGAGCAGCGGCTTGGAGGTCTGCACGACGGCTTCGAGAACCGGCAGCATGGCCTGGAGGTTGGAGAGCTTCTTCTCGTGCAGGAGAATGTAGACGTCCTCGAGCTCGGCAACCATCTTGTCGGCGTTGGTGACGAAGTAGGGCGAGAGGTAGCCGCGGTCGAACTGCATGCCTTCGACGACTTCGAGTTCGGTCTCGGCGGTCTTGGCTTCTTCAACCGTGATGACGCCTTCGTTGCCAACCTTCTGCATCGCTTCCGCGATCATCTTGCCGACCGACTCGTCGCCATTGGCCGAGATCGTGCCGACCTGGGCAACTTCCTCGGAGGTCTTGATCTTCTTGGCGGCCTTGCCGAGCGCCGCGACGACTTCGGTCACGGCCAGATCGATGCCGCGCTTCAGGTCCATCGGGTTCATGCCGGCGGCAACGGCCTTGTGGCCTTCCTGGACGATCGACTGTGCCAGAACGGTTGCGGTCGTGGTGCCGTCGCCGGCGATGTCGTTGGTCTTCGAAGCAACTTCGCGGACCATCTGCGCGCCCATGTTCTCGAACTTGTCCTCAAGCTCGATTTCCTTGGCGACGGTGACGCCGTCCTTGGTGATGCGCGGAGCACCGTACGCCTTGTCGATGATGACGTTGCGGCCCTTGGGACCGAGCGTGACCTTCACCGCNTCGTTGGTCTTCGAAGCAACTTCGCGGACCATCTGCGCGCCCATGTTCTCGAACTTGTCCTCAAGCTCGATTTCCTTGGCGACGGTGACGCCGTCCTTAGTGATGCGCGGCGCGCCGAACGACTTGTCGATGACGACGTTGCGGCCCTTGGGGCCGAGCGTGACCTTCACCGCGTCGGCGAGGATGTTGACGCCGCGCAGCATGCGCTCGCGGGCATCACGGGAGAATTTTACGTCTTTGGCAGCCATTTTTAGCTCCTGGCAAGGGCTTGGAGTAAGCCCGGGAATTCAGTTGACGGTGAGGCCGATAATCAGCCGATGATGCCCATGATGTCGGATTCCTTCATGATCAGAAGGTCTTCGCCATTGAGCTTGACTTCGGTGGAATTCAGTTGACGGTGAGGCCGATAATCAGCCGATGATGCCCATGATGTCGGATTCCTTCATGATCAGAAGGTCTTCGCCATTGAGCTTGACTTCGGTGCCCGACCACTTGCCGAACAGGATGCGGTCGCCAGCCTTGACGTCCAGCGGGACCAGCTTGCCGGCTTCGTCGCGGGCGCCAGAACCGATGGCGATGATCTCGCCTTCCTGCGGCTTTTCCTTTGCCGTATCCGGGATGATGATCCCGCCGGCGGTCTTGGATTCGGATTCGACCCGGCGAACGACCACGCGGTCATGAAGCGGGCGGAACTTCGACTTTGCCATTTTTTGGATGATGCCCATGATGTCGGATTCCTTCATGATCAGAAGGTCTTCGCCATTGAGCTTGACTTCGGTGCCCGACCACTTGCCGAACAGGATGCGGTCGCCGGCCTTGACGTCCAGCGGGACCAGCTTGCCAGCTTCGTCGCGAGCGCCGGAGCCGACGGCGATGATCTCGCCTTCCTGCGGCTTTTCCTTTGCCGTATCCGGGATGATGATCCCGCCGGCGGTCTTGGATTCGGATTCGACCCGGCGAACGACCACGCGGTCATGAAGCGGGCGGAACTTCGACTTTGCCATTTTTTCTTCCTCGATGAGAACGGTGAGAAACAGTTCCTCCATCCGGCGGCGCCGGACATGTGGTTAGCACTCACCAATGGCGAGTGCTAACGTGGCGCTGAAATAGGCTGGCGGCCTGCCAGAGTCAAGGCGCGTGGCACCGACCGGGAGTGTGAAATTTTTCTACGGATCGAGGCTTACAGAAACAACCGCAGCTGCGTGTGAATGATCGAACGATAATCTTCGATGGTCCGGCGGCTTTCCGCTTCGCCCTCGGCAAGCGCCAGGCGCACCACACCGCCGGCGAGCTGGAAGATCAGGAGAACCATGCGTTCGAACTGCTCGCGCTTCTGAGGCTCGATCAGGGCGATGACGTGGTCGCAGAACATTTTGGCTTGGTGTCGGGTTTCGGCAATGTCGAGGTTCTTGAGCGCCTTGTCGGCCTGGATGGCGTTCTGCAGATCCTGGATGGCCGGATCGCCGGCGACGCGGCTGAGATAGTCGTCAAGCAGCCGGTCGGCGGCCACGATCACGTCCTTCGCTTCGCGGATGTCGGTGATGATCGCCGTCAGCCTTGCGCGGCTGACCTCTGAAAACCGCTCATAGAGCATCGCCAGGATCGCCGATTTGTTGGGAAAATAATGGTAGACGGTGGCGATCGGCCCGCCCGCCAGCATGCCGACCTCCTTCATGGTGACGGCGTCGATGCCTTTCTCGCCGATCAGCCGCATGGTCGTCGACAGGATCGCATCGATGCGCTCGCGGCTGCGTTCCTGCTTGGGCCTGCGCCTGGGCTCGGTCGCCATTCTCTTCACGTCCGTCATGCACCGATCTTTCGCACGGGTTTTTCAAATTCCGGTTGACAAGAAATATGATCAAGTATCAGCTTCTGAAATGCTGACAGGTTGTCAGCTTTTTTGCCGCGCGGCAAGGACGTTGGGAGGCGCCTTTGGCTTCGACAGAAACCGGCCACGCAGGCAATGGCGACTGGCTGGTCGGCAATCCGACCGGCAGGCAGCTAGCCGCGGCCCTGTGGATCGGTTCGGTCGGCCTGCTCATTCTCGGGCTGCAGCCCGTGCTGCTCGGGGCCCTTTACACCGAGGGCCATGTCAGCGGCGATGAACTGGCGCTGGTCGCCACAGCCGAGATGATCGCCATTGCCATCGGTTCAGCTGTCGTGGCGATGCTGCTCTCGGCACACAACATGCGCTGGAAAAGCGCCGCCCTTCTGTTGCTGCTGGCGCTGGCCAATGTGTGGACGGCCCATGCCGCAAGCGCCAACACGCTGATTGCGGCCCGCGCCCTGGCCGGGCTCGCCGAAGGCGGTCTGGTCGCGGTCGCCACCGAACTGATCGCCCGTTCGCGGCGCGCCGAGCGCATCGGCGGCCTTTTCGTCACCATGCAGACGCTGGCGCAATGCGCGCTTGCCCTGATGCTGGCGCTTTATGTCATTCCGGCCGCCGGGTCGGCAGGCGGCTTCATCGTTCTTGCCGTCGTCTGCGTGGCGTCGCTGGCGGTCGCCTTCACCGTACCCGGTGACTATGCCGACCTGCCCAAGGACGAGAATCTGGCCAATGTGCTGACGGTTCCTTCCCTCACTGCGCTGCTGTCGGTCTTCTGCTACTTCATGTTCTTCGGCGCGGTCTGGGCCTTTCTGGAGCCGCTTGGCGCACAATACGGCATCGATGGCCGCACCGTCGGCCTGATCGTCTCGGCCAGCCTCGCCGTGCAGGTCCTGGGCGCAATGACGGCCACCGTGTTCGAGGCGCGCATCGATTATCGCGCTGCCATCGCCACGATCGGTGTCGTGGCGCTTGCCTGCTCCCTGGTGCTGGCCGGTGGACCTGGCCTCACCACATTCTGGATCGCAGCTCTGGTCATGGGCTTCATCCTCTTGTTCATCGTGCCCTACCAGATCCGGCTGGCGATCACCGCCGACGAGACGCGCACCGCCGTGCTGCTGGTGCCGGCGGCCCAGCTGTTCGGCCTGGCGATCGGGCCGATCGCGGCGTCATTGCTGATCGATGGCAAGGATTACCGGCCGGTGCCGGAATTTGCTGCCGCCAGTACCGTAGCCAGCGTGGCGCTGCTCGGTCTGTTCATTCTCGTGTCGCGGCGTCGCCGCGCTGTTGCCTGAACTGGGGGCGCCATGTCGAACAGCTGGAGCAACTGGTCGGGCTTTGTCACTGCCGAACCGCTGCTGATCGCCAGCCCCGGCGATGCCGGCGAACTGGGTGATCTCATTCGTACCGCACCCGGCCCGGTCCGCGTCGTTGGCGCCGGTCATTCCTTCACGCCGCTGGTGAAATCGCAGGGCACGATCCTGTCCCTGGAAAGACTGGAAGGGTTGGTTTCGCACGACGCCGAAAAACATCAGGCGCGGGTGCGGGCAGGGACCCGGCTCGGTCCGCTGATGCACATCCTGCAGGGCATTGGCCAGGGCCTGCCCAACATGGGTGACATTGACCGCCAGGCGATCGGCGGCGCCCTGGGTACCGCCACGCACGGCTCGGGACCGACACTCGGCGCTTATCACACGCAGCTGGAGACGGTGCGGATCGTCGACGGGCTTGGCAAGGTCCGCGACTTCAAGCGGGCGGGGGATCAGGACATGATCCACGCCATCGGCGTCGCGCTCGGCGCCTTCGGCGTGCTCAGCGAAGTGACGTTGAACAACATCGCGACCTACCGGCTGCGTCGCCGCAAATGGGTGCTGCCGATCGCCCACATGCTGCGCGATTTCGAGATGATGATGGCCGCGCATCGCTCGGCCGAATTCTACTACATTCCGTTTTCCGGCTATGCACAGTTCATAGCCAGCGACCTCAGCGACGCAGCACCCACCGCGCGCCCGCCGGAGCAAGACGAGGCGGGTTTGAGGACGCTGCGCAGGCTGCGCACCGCGCTTGCCTGGCTGCCATCGCTGCGCCGCCGGCTGATCCTGGGCGCCGTCGCGAAAGTGCCGGCCGAGGACTATGTGCAGGACTGGCTCAACGTCTATGCCAGTGACCGCCAGACCAAATTCAACGAGATGGAATATCATCTGCCGTTCGAGGAGGGACCGAAGGCGCTGGCCGAGATCATCGAACTGACCGAGAAGCGTTTTCCCGAGGTCTATTTCCCGATGGAGGTGCGCTCGGTCGCACCGGATCAATTCTGGCTCTCGCCCTTCTACAACAGGCTAACCTGCTCGATCGCCATCCACCATGACGCGGCGAACGATCCGCTGCCGTTCATGCGGGCGGCCGAGCCGATCTTCCGCAGGTATGGTGGCAGGCCGCATTGGGGCAAGATGCACAGCCTGAAAGCGGCGGATCTGAAAAAGCTCTACCCGCGCTGGGACGACGCCATGGCGGTGCGCCGCGACATCGATCCGGAAAACCGCTTCGTCTCGCCCTACATGGCCGACCTGTTCGGCATCGAGAAATGAGCGCCTATTTTTCCACCCTGTCGGATGCGCTGAAGGAAGCCGGCATCTTCCAGCCCTGCCTGCTGCTCGATCGCGACCGGCTGGACAGCAACATCGCTCTGGTGAAGGGGAGACTGGATCCCGGCCTTGCCGTGCGGCTGGTCGACAAATCACTCGCCTGTCTGCCGCTGCTTGCGCATATCGGCAAGGCGCTTGGCACCAATCACGTCATGACCTTCCATCCGCCGATCAGCGAGGCGGTGCTGAAGACGTTTCCGGATGCCGATCTTCTGTATGGCAAGCCGATGCCGGTCGACGCGGCAAGGGCGGCGCTGGTGAAAGCCGACGCCGATTGGTCGCGTGTCTGCTGGCTGATCGACAGCGACGAGAGACTGGCGGAGTACGACGCGCTCGCTGCCGAACTCGACATCGAACTGCGCATTGCTTTCGAGATCGACGTCGGGCTGCATCGCGGCGGGTTTGCTGATCCCGAAACCTTGTCGAGGGCATTGAGCGCGCTCCATGCTCACAAATGGCTGCATTGCGAAGGCGTCATGGCCTACGAGGCGCATGCGCCGCTCATTCCTGGTCTGTTCGGCGGGCCGACGAAAGCCCTGGCAAAGGCGTCGGCGCAGGCCACGGCGTTCGTCGCTTGTCTCGGGGCCGACCAGCGCCGCATCCTGAACATCGGCGGCAGCAAGACCGCGCTGCTTCATCATGGCGGTGTCGCCAATGAAGTGTCGATGGGATCGGCCTTCGTGCTGCCCAGCGACTTCGATACATCAGGTCTCGAAGGCTTCCAGCCGGCGGCCTTTATCGCGACGCCGATGCTGAAAGTGGTCGAGCCAATGCTGCCCGGCCCGCCGGCTGTCACCCGCGCGCTGCAGGCGATCGGCCGGTTTCCCCGCAAGGGCTGCTACCTCTATGGCGGCAAGTGGATGGCCGAGCCGGTGTTCCCCCAAGGCATGACGACGAGCGGCTTGCTCGGCCTGTCCTCCAACCAGCAATTCATGGGCTTGCCGGCCGATGCGCCCGCAAGGCCAGGCGACTACGCCTTCTTGCGCCCGACGCAGAGCGAGGCCGTGCTGCAGCAATTCGGATCGATCGCGGTGTTTGCCGGCGGAAAGGTCACTGATCGCTGGCCGGCGCTGCCGATGGCGTGATCGTCTACCCCTTCACCGGTATCCAGATTTCCAGCCCGCCATTGCCGCTGCGCGGGTCGAATTCGGGACCGTAGCGTTCGAATTCCGGCGCATCTGAAATCTCATGGCCCGAGGCCGGCAGCCATTTGTTCCAGATGGTGTTTACCGTCCGGCGGATGGTCGAGATGTGTTCGCGGTGGGCGAAGACCGCATATTTCTGTGCCGGCACGCGCACCCGGCTGAATTCCTTGGGCAGGTCGGAAAAGTCCGACACTTCGACGCCGGCAATGTAGTCGAAATTGCCGGCATCGTCGCCGTTGACGCAGACGCCATAGGCAACGTCGCCTGTCTCGCCCGGAATGTTGCCGATATAGGGGCCGAAGCGCTGCCATTGCATCGGAATGGCTGCGCTGGTTTCGCAACTGTAGCGTTCGCCGAGGCCGGCGATGAGGAACGGCCGGCTAGGCTCGAAACGCGGCGGTTCGAGGTTGGCAAGAAAGGACTGGTCCATCAGGATCGGCTCCACGAGGTCGAGCTTGTCGAGTGTGCCTTGCGCGCGCACCAGTTCCGGCGTGGTGCCGAACTGATCGCGGAAGGCACGGGTGAACGCCTCATGCGAGTTGTAGCCGGCATCGAGCGCGACGCTGAGGATATCGGGCGCTCCGCCGGCCAGCTTGCGCGCCGCCTCGGTCAAGCGGCGCGAGCGCATGTAGCCCATGACCGAGCGACCGGTTGCAGCCCCGAAAGCCCGCGTCACATGAAAACGCGACACGCCGCTGCTTTGCGCGACATCGTCGAGCGAGATCGCCTCCGGCAGATGGCTCTCGACGAACCACAGCGCTTTCTCGGTCGGGTTCATGGGGCTCCTTTTCAAATGGCTCGATTCACACGTGGCAGGATCATGGTGATGTTTCCCGATGAGGTCAGTTTGATCGAAATTGCGCTCCGCGCAAAACCGAAACGATAGGCCATCGCCTTTGCGTGGAAAGGGGTTGACAGAGTCGGGTCATATTCATAGTAATATGTTATTACATAACAATCAAAGGTGTTGCTTGTTTCCGTCCAGCCATCGATCATACCCATTGCCGGCTTAGCAAACTCAACCCGCAGAAATGCGTTGCGATGCGTTTGGGGGAAATCTACTGTGATTTCGTGATGGTCCCCGAGTCGAAAGGCGAGGGGTGAAAAGGGAACACGGTGAGATCCCCAGGGGTCGAGGCCGTGGCTGCCCCCGCAACTGTAAGCGGCGAGCAAAATCCGCGAATGCCACTGGCCGGCAAGGCTGGGAAGGCAGGATGGCGCAACGACCCGCGAGCCAGGAGACCTGCCATCAGGATGAGTTGACCGGACGGGGTGTGCCGGGAGGAAACGCGAATCTCGGTCTTGTCGGCCGGTTCGCCAGCTTCCTTCCGTCGCCAGTTTTGGAAAGTGACGGAAAGTTGGACGGCTCCATCGATCCCATCCATCGCATCATCGTGTGCACGCTTTGCCGTGACCATGTGACCGGCGTCAGGTCCGGGAACGACCTTTGTACCGATTTGCGCTCCCGACTTTCGGCCCAACATGAACCAGCCGTGGCGAGCGGCTTCGCGGTCGAAGGCGTGGCCTGCATGGCGGGCTGCTCGCGGCCGCTGACGGTCGCCTTCCAGGCGCAAGGCAAGGCTGCCTATCTCTTCGGCTCCATCGACGCGCGAGCCGATGTCGGCGACCTCGTGCGATTCGCCAAACTCTACGCCTCGCTGGCCGACGGCTCGTGCAGTTCCGGTCAGCGCCCGGCGGGATTGGCCGGCAAGACGCTTGCCCGCATCCCCGGTTCGGGCAATCCGGCGGGCAGCAGCCGATGACTGTAGCGCTTCTCGAAGCACGTGACCTCTGCGCCATGGCGAATGGGCGGGATCTGGTCCAGGCGGTCAGCCTGTCGGTGGCCGCTGGCGACCGCCTCGCCATCATTGGCCCCAACGGCGCCGGCAAGACGACGCTGCTGCGCATGCTGTCGGGCATGTTACGGCCAAGCTCCGGCGAGGTGAAGCTAGCCGGGCGTCGGCTGGACAGGATTTCCGCTGCCGAGCGGGCACTGCACATCGCCGTGGTCGGCCAGACCGACCAGCCCGATCCACGGCTGGCGGTGATCGACTATGTCGAGCTTGGCCGCGTCCCGCACGCCGGGCTGCGGCGCAGGAGCCAGGAACGCGACATTGTCGTCGATGCGCTGCGCCGGACCGGCCTGCTGCCGCTGCTTGGGCGCACCATAGGCTCATTGTCGGGCGGCGAGCGCCAGCGCGCCCAACTGGCGCGCGCCATCGCCCAGCAGCCAAAGATCCTGTTACTCGACGAGCCGACCAACCATCTCGACCCGCGCGCCCGCGGCGAACTGCTCGAACTCGTGGCCGGCTTCAGCATGACCGTGATCGCGGTGCTGCACGATCTGGCCCTGGTCGCGCCGTTCGCCACCAGGGTGGCGGTGATGAACCAGGCCCGTCTGCAAGCGCTGGCCGCGCCGCGCGAAGCGCTGACCCAACAATTGATCCGCGAGATTTTCGGCATTGATGTTCTGCGTCTGCGCCATCCGACCGAAGACCGCGAACTGACGGTGTTCGAAGTTCCAAACCGTGGCTCGCCGCCATCCTGATTGAAGCCGTTCCGTATTCGACCCAATCCCATCCACAAAGGAGCAAATTCTTGAAACGCCTAGCCTTTTCGCTTGCCTTCTCGCTGCTGACCCCCACGGCCTTCGCCTTCCCGGTCACGGTCGACAGTTGCGGCAAGCCGCTGACGTTTGACGCACCGCCGAAGCGCGCCGTCATCCATGATCTCAACATGGCCGAGATGGCCTTCGCGCTGAAACTGCAGCCATCGATCGTCGGCCTGACCGGCATCACCGGATGGTACAAGATCGGTCCCGAATTCAAGGCCGAGCAGGGCTCGATCCCGGAATTGGCGCCGAAATACCCGACGCTCGAAAACCTCGTCGCGGTCGAGCCCGATTTCTTCTTCGCCGGCTGGTATTACGGCATGAAGCCGGGCGGCGAGGTGACACCCGACACGCTTGCCCCGCACGGCATCAAGACGCTGGCGCTGACGGAAAGCTGCGTCCATCTCGACAAGAACCGCCCCGCCGCCTCGATGGACCTGCTCTATGGCGATGTCGAAAAGCTGGGCAAGATCTTCGGCAAGGAGGCCGAGGCCGAAAAGCTCGTTTCGGGCTGGAAGACGCAACTCGCCGACATCACCGCCAAGGTCGGCGACCGTAAGGGAACGCGGGTGTTCCTCTATGATTCCGGCGAGGACAAGCCGTTTACCGCAGGCAAGTTCGCCATCCCCAGCGCCATGATATCAGCCGCCGGCGGCGACAACATCATGGCCGACATGGACACCAACTGGGGCAACACGGACTGGGAAACGGTGGCGTCGCGCAATCCACAATTCCTCATCCTGCTCGATTACCAGGATGGTGGCGGCTACAAGAAGCTGCTCGATTTCCTGAAGGCGCATCCGGCCATGAAGGAGACGGACGCGGTCAAGAACGAGCGCTTCGTCGCCCTTCGCTATGCCGAACTGACGCCCGGACCGGCCAACATCGAAGCGATCGACAAGATCGCCAAGGCCATGCATCCGGAAGCGTTCTAACCTTGCGGCACAGGACATTCGCACTGGCCATGCTGGTGGGAGCGGCGGTGATCACCGCTCTCGCTCTGCTGTCGATCGCCTATGGCTCGACGCTGATCCCGTTGACCGATGTCGTTGCCGCGCTTGGCCGTGCAATTGGGCTGGAAGGGCACGACGTGTCCGGGCCGGTTGGCAAGATCGTCGTCGACCTGCGGCTGCCGCGCACGATCCTGGCCATCTGCGTCGGCGCCGGGCTGGGCGTCGTCGGTGCGCTGCTGCAGACGGTGACCCGCAACGACCTTGCCGACCCGTTCCTGTTCGGCCTGTCGTCGGGAGCCGCCGCGGGTGCCGTTTCCGTCATCACCGTCTTCGGCGACAGTTTCGGCATCTGGACGTTGCCGGTCGCGGCCTTCACCGGCGGCATACTGGCTGCCGGTGTCGTCCTGCTGCTGGTCGCGCGGGTGAGGGGGCAAGGCCCGGAGCGGCTGATCCTTGCCGGCCTTGCCGTGTCGTTCATGTTCACCGCCTTGACCAACTATCTGGTCTTTGCCGGCGACCAGCGCGCCGCCCACTCCGTGCTGTTCTGGACGATGGGCGGCCTTGGCCTGGCGCGCTGGGACAATATCTGGTTGGGCGCGCTGGGGGCGGGCACCATCCTGGCTTACGCGCTATGGAACCACCGCCGGCTCGATGCTTTCCTGGCCGGCGAAAACGCCGCCGAAAGCCTTGGTGTGCCGGTGGCGCGGATGCGCAGGATGACGTTTATCGTCGCCGCCTTCTCGACGGCGATCCTTGTCTCTGTCGCCGGCGTCATCGGCTTCGTCGGACTGATGATCCCGCATCTGTCGCGGCCGCTGGCGGGTCCCTTGCATCTGCGCCTGGTTGCCAGTTGTGCCGTCTTCGGCGCGGTGCTTCTGCTGGCAAGCGATCTTCTGGCCCGAACGCTGCTGCCGCCGCAGGAACTGCCGATCGGCATCATCACCAGCTCGGTTGGCGCGTTCTTCGTCGTCACCATGCTCATCCGCAACCGGCTGTGATCGCGGTGGGCAACACTTCGCTAGTTCGGAGCTCTCAGACCGTCCAGAAATAGCGCACGATGTGAAAGAAGACCGGGGCAGCGAAGACCAGGCTGTCGGTGCGGTCCATCATGCCGCCATGGCCTTCGATCAGATGGCCCCAGTCCTTGACACCCTGGTCGCGCTTGATGGCCGAGGCGACCAGCCCGCCGAGAAATCCCATCGAGCAGGCGACGAAGGCCACGGCCGCTGCCTGCAGCGGTGAAAAGGGTGTCACGAACGACAACAGCGCGCCGAGCAGGCTCGCCGACACCAGTCCGCCGATCAGGCCTTCCCAGGTTTTCGACGGCGAGACGTTCGGCGAAAACCGGTGTTTTCCAAACAGCTTGCCGAAGATGTATTGCAGGACGTCGCTGCCTTGCACGACGATAATCAGGAAGGCGATCAGCAACAGGGTGCGGCCTTCGAAGCCTGGCACATTGAGGGTCAGCAGCGCCGGAACATGGCTGACGCAATAGACCGAGATCATCACCGCCCATTGCTGCGCGGCGATCCGCTCGAGGAAGCGTTCGGTGTCGCCATGCAGCGCCGTGATGGCCGGCATCAGCAGGAAGCAGTAGACCGGAATGAAGATGACGAAGAGCCCGTACCAGGCGGTCCACACCAACCAGTATTGAAACGGTATGATGATGCCGAACATGCCAAGCAGCACCCAATGGTCGCTGCGGCGCGTATGCGTCAGCGTCACGAATTCGCGCAGCGCGGCGAAGGAGATCAGCGCGAACAGGATGGTCATGCCGTAGCGGCCGAAGAAGAAGGCGACCGTCATCAGCGCCACCATCACCCACCAGGCGTTGATGCGCTGGGTGAGATTGACCAGCGTCGAGCTCAGCGGCTTCGGCGCCCGCGCCGAAAGGATGGTGGCGACGATGCTGGCGGTGGTCAAAACCGCCAGCAGGCCGATGATCAGAATGGAAATCTCGTGGCGCATCAATCGTCTCGCTCGGGACGCGGGTTGAGCGCTAGAAGCGTGGCGTGGGCGCGCTCGGGAAAGGCGCGGCGTTCTTCGCCCGGGCCAACCGCGACCGGCGCGCCGAAAACCACACGGCACAGCAGCGGGACCGGCAGGAACTGGCCCTTGGGCAGCACCCGCGACATGTTCTCGATCCAGCACGGGATCAGCTCGACCTGTGGCCGCGCCATCGACAGATTGTAGAGCCCGGAGCGGAACGCCAGCAGCGGCTCCTCGGTCATGTTGCGGGTGCCTTCGGGAAACAGGATCAGCGAGTGGCCCTGGTCGAGAACCGACAGCATTATCTCGATCGGGTTCTCCTCAGGCTTCGTCCATTGCCGGTTGATAAGCACGGACGACAGCATGTCCTGCGCGATAAAGCGGCGCAGCCGCGACTTTCCCCAATATTCGCCGGCGGCAACGGCGTGGGTGATCGCACGCTCCTTTTCGCTGAGGCAGGCCGACAGCAGGATGAAGTCGCCATGGCTGGTGTGATTGGCGAAATAGATGCGCTGGCGGTCGGACGGCAGGCTGCCGTTCCAGATCGGACGCACCCCGGTCACCGTCCAGGCCAGCGCCGAAAGGCCGACGGAGGTTATCGTCTGCAGCAAGGTGAAGGTTTTGAGCGAAAGCTTGTTCATCGCGGCGCCCAAAACCCTGCCGCAAGAAGTGCTGCGGCAAACAGGGCCAGGGCGGCGCGCTGCTTGAACAGCAAGCGGCTTGTGCCGGCCATGCGGTCTTCGAGCAGGCGTGTCGTGGACGGGGCGGGCTTCAGGCGCATCCGTGCC
Source organism: Mesorhizobium sp. Root102 (assembly GCF_001425625.1). GTDB lineage: Bacteria > Pseudomonadota > Alphaproteobacteria > Rhizobiales > Rhizobiaceae > Mesorhizobium. Next base: position 81,219 of record NZ_LMCP01000045.1, read on the forward strand.
AGCATGTCATCCACCGCCGCACCACCGGATGCCTCGTCGTCGTAGCTGGCCATCAACCGGAACAACAGTGCGTCGAACGCCAGAAGCGCCGACAGCGCCAGCACGGCGACAGCGCTCGCGGCGGTGATCGAAAGGGCGACGGCCGCGGGCAAGCTCTCGAAGGCGCCGCGCGCCGAAGCAGCCAGGGGGCCAAGGATGTTTGCGACCACCACGAGTGCAGCAGGCCATGCGGCCTGCTGCATCAGCATGCGGGCGAAGCGATCGGTGCGGTCCTGGTAGGCATTTCCGGTCATGACGCCGCCCGCTCCATGGCAAGATGAACCGGACGGCCAGCGGCCATGAGCATCTCACGGGCAAGCGTCGGCGTCCTGGCCCTGCCGGTCGCCACCAGCCATTCGGCGACGACGCCGGCGCTGCGCTGGAAGCCGAGTGCGCAGCACACCAGCACGGTGCCGTCGCGGCGCGCACTCTCCAGCGCGCCGGCTGCCTGCTGCCGTATCGCCGCCGGCGGCGACATAAGGTCGATCATCGGAAAGCTGATCCAGCGGCAATCGGCTCGCGTCGGCTTTTCAAGTTCGGCGGCGAGGTCGATGATCGTGCCGAAGCTGTTGGCCTCGCGTGCCGTGGGAAAGCGCCCGAGAAAGACGCCGTCGGCAATTGTCACCTGAGGAGCAAGATTGCGCGTCCACGCCCATATGTTTGTCCTGGCGCCAAGGCGGTAAGGCAAGAGCAGGATGCGGCTTGCCAGCGTGATGCTGCCATCACCGGATTTCTGGAACACCTTTGAGCCTGCCCCGGCATAGGCGAAGGCGACGATCGCCAGCGCCAGCGCCGGCCAAAGCAGAAAGAGCGCGACGGCTGAAAAGAAGGCGCCGAGCGCGGTACCCGCCAGCGCAAGGGCAGCGCCCAGCGCATAGAGCTGCGCCAGCCGCCGCGCCTTCGCATCGCTGGCCAGCCGGAAGCCTGAAAACGGCAACGCGCCGCTGCGCGGAAACAGCCACACCGCAAAAAGGCCGAGCAGCGCGCCGGTCGGGATGTCGATGAAGTGATGCTGCCAGGTGGTCAGCACCGAGGCACCGATCAGCAAGCACCAGCCATGCCAGAGCGGCAGGAGGGACCCGCCGAGCCGGTGGCGCCAATGATCCCAGATGATCACCAAAAGGGCGATGTGTAGCGAGGGGGCCTGGTTGAACGGCTTGTCGAAACCGCCGAGCATGGCAAACAGGAAGCCCGGCAGGCCGGTCGTTGCGGGCCGCACAAACGTCGCGGTCAGCGGGAACAGGATGAAGCAGACAACGGCGACGATCTGCGCGGTAAGATACCGTCCGGCCAGACGGTCGACCCCTTGCCTCGTGTCGTTGAGCAGCAGCGACAGGCCGTAGAACAGGTTGATCGACCAGTAAGGCACGATGGTCCAGGCGATGAACGGGATGCTGTGTTCCCAGGAGAACACGATGCTGCCGACGTCGTCGCGCCGCGACGCCAGCCAGTTGGCGAAGCCGTAGCTGAGGTAGAAGATTGGCGCCAGGAAGGCCAGCCAGAGGGCTGCCCTGACGACCACCCGTCCATAAGGCTCAGTGCGCGCGGCCGATGCAAGCGATGAGACCATGCTGTTCAGCGGCGCCGCGCGACCGAGACGGTGAAGATGCCCCATTGGTCGATGCGCTGGTCAAGCTTCTCGAAACCGGCGGCTTCGACGAGCTGGTCGATCTCGCCTTGCGTACGCCGGCGCATCACCCAGGCTTCGCCGCCGCGATGCGAGGTCAGGCTGCGGGCGATCATTTCGAGCTGCGGATGCCATGGCTGGTTGGTGTAGAGCAGGAGGCTGCCCGGCTGCATGGCGCTGGCCAATCCACCGAGCGAGCGGGCGATCATCGCGTTGTCGGAGAACAGTTCGTAGAGGCCGGAAACGATGGCGAGGTCGGGCGCCGGATCGGCATTGGCGAGCATGTCGGCGTCGAAGGCGTCCGCACGATGGAAGGAGACGCTGGCTGGCAATTGACGCTCGGCGATCAGCTTGCGGCCAAGCTGGACGTTGAGGTCGGAATAATCCTGCAGGCGCACGCTCGCCGGCTGGTCGGGGCTCTTCACGATGGCATCGAGAACATAGCGGCCGTGGCCGGCGGCGATGTCGAGAATGTGCGCCGGCCGGCCGGCTGCCTTCAGTGTCGTCAGGCAAGAGCCGATCAGCTCTTCGAGATGCAGCTTGCGCTGGCGGATGCCGCGCCAGCCGATGGCTTCCAGGAAGACACGGTCGACGACGCGGCCAAGGGGTGTAAGACCCCGCGCGTCGTTCTCATAGACATAATTCAGCGTCGAGCCGGAATCGAAGCCGGTGGTGACGCCGACCTTCATACCCTGGGAGACCCAGGCGCCCATGCGAATGAAGGCGCGGCTGAATGCCCAATAGAGGCCTTTGGGCGCCATGAGAGCGAGCGGCGAGGCAAGCCTGTCGGCCTCGTCGCGCGTGTAGCCGGCGATGTCCGCCTGCTTCAGGTCGACCGGCGCATCTGGTGCAGCGAACTGCCTGGCCAGGAATGGCCGGATCAGGTCGAGGGCCTGCGCCCGGTCGCGCTCGCCCAGCGTGTCGTGGAAGAAACCTTGCAGCACATGGCGTTCCTTGGCGCGGCTGCCGAGATTGACGAAGAATTCGTGCTGCGGGCCGTGGCGCACCACCCAGTCGCTGCCCGAGAGCAGAAGCTGCGTTGGCACGGTGATGGCGCGGGCGTCAGCGACGATCCGCGCGGCATGCTGGTAGAGCTCGACCAGGATGTTGGAGGCGATCGGCCGCGTGATCAGCGGATCGCTCTCGAAGGAGGCGATGCGCACGGGATCATGGGTCAGGAACTTCGCCTTGACGTAGGAATTGACGAAGAAGCGGCCCTTGATCTTCTGCCAGAACGCGATGCCTTCCTTGGCGAAGGGCACGTAGAGTTTTACCGAGAAGGCCGGGGAGGCCAGCACCATGGCACGCAGCCTCGGCGCATAGTCGTGCACCCAGGCGGCGGCGAGCACGGCGCCGAAGGATTGAGCGATCAGGGCGATATCCTGCGTGGCGAAGCCATCCCTGGCGGCAATCTCGCGCATGAAGCAGTCGATGTCGCGCACCAGGGCCGAGAAGGATGGGGCATAGCCGCGCTCGCCGGACGAACGGCCATTGCCGCGGGCATCCCAAGCATAGAAGGCGTGGTCGAGCATCTGCAATTCATCGACGAGATGGGCCATGCGGCCGCCATGCTCATGGCCGCGATGGAAGAGCACCACCGCGCCCTTGGCATCGGCGGACGCTGCAGGCCAGAAGCGATAGAAGATCTCCGTCCCGTCATGGCTGCGGAAGACCCGCTCCTGCGCTTGCCGCTCAAGGCGTTCCGTGGCCGCGGCGGCGATCGGTTCGTGCATCATGGTCTTTCCCTCTGGCGGCATGGCGAGCCTCGATGCTCAGCTGGCGCTGCCAATAAGACCGGCGCGTATCCGGTTTATGGCGGTCAGCAGCGAAAGCGTTGCCATGGCCGGAAACACAATTGGCGCGATGGATGCCGGCCAGAGCCCGGTCGCGCACAGCACGGCGACCACGCCGAGCGCCAGCGCCCTGTCGCTCTTGCCGAACGGCCCAGCGTAATTTCGCCCGACCTTGGCAGCGATGCCCAGCACTCCGGCGAACTCGGTCAGCACGGCCGATATCGCGAAGGCCACGACGCCCCATGGGGCAAACTGCGGAAAGACGGCAAAAGGGAGAATCAGCGCGAGATCCGAAACGACGTCGCACAACTCGTTCAGATACATGCCGAGCGTCGAGGCCTGCCCGTGTTCCCGCGCCAGCATGCCATCCACGGCGTTCAGCGCCATGCGCACGAACATTACCGCGGGGATCAGCAGCAGCAGCCAGCGCCATTCATGCAGGATCGCGATCACCGTCCCGGCCGCGACCGACATCAGCGCCGCCAGGATGGTTATGCTGTTTGCGGTCACCCCGATTGCCGCCAGCCGATTGACCAGCGGCCGCAGTCGTCCTTGGAAAGCCGGCTTGAGAGCGTAAAGCGTCGGCATTTTCATGATCCCCCGATCCTGACCAGCGGCTGTACATCAATATCTCAGACGCGACCAGCGTCTCCAAAGGGGGCGGGCGCGATCCAACCGACTGGCCACCCGGCGGTCGCAAATTGCTAACCATGATTTGCCCGGCATGGCTGTCATCCACATTTGCCGGCTTCTGGCGAAATACGGCATCTTGAATAGTAAGCACGCTTATTATATATCCCGCTCATGGTTTCCGATGGCATCGACAGATTGGGCTTCTTGATCCACGACGTGCAGCGCCTGATGCGCAAGCGTTTCGAGGCGAGGGCCAGTGGTTTGGGACTTTCTTCGGCGCAATGGCGGCTTCTGGTTCGCGTTGCCAAGGAAGACGGTGTCGCGCAGGCGCGGCTGGCCGAACTTCTCGAAATCGAGCCGATCAGCGTTTCGCGCCTGGTCGATCGCATGGAGGAGGGCGGCTGGATAGAGCGTCGTCCCGACGCCAACGATCGCCGCGTCCGCATGATCTTCCTGACGCCCAAGGCGAGCGATGCCTACGCGGTGATCAAAAGCCTTGCCGGGGAAGTCTACGAGGAATCGCTTGTCGGCGTGAAGCCGGAGGCCCGTCGCGTCCTCATCGAGGGGCTTGAGGCGATGGTTCGCAACCTGACCGACGACGAGATGCCGTCCATTGAAAAAGTAAAGAACACAGAGGGCGCAGCAGCATGAACGCGGTAGCCAAGATAGACGAGAAAGTGACCGAACTGGAGATGGAAGCGCCGGTCAAACCGGCTGCGGCCCCAACCCCAGCCCCAGCGGCGGTTGCTCCTCCGATGCAGCCAGCCCCGGTGCCTGTGAAGAAAAAGCGTCTGGGCCGTCTTCTGCTGATGATCGCGCTGCCCGCGGCACTGGCCGTCGGCGGCGGTTACGTCTGGGTCACCGGCGGCCGCTACCAGGAGACGGAAAACGCCAATCTGCAGCAGGCCAAGGTGTCGATTGCTTCCGACACGGCCGGCCGTATCGTCCAGGTTGACATCGCCGACAACCAGCTGGTCAAGCAGGGTGATGTGCTGTTTTCCATCGACCCCGAGCCCTACCGGATCGCTTTGGCGCAGGCCGATGCGGCGGTTGCGGGCGCGCGCCTCAATGTTGAGCAGTTGCGCGCGGCATATGGCCAGTCGATGGCTCAGCAAAAGTCCGATGCCAGTCAGGTCGCCTTCGCGCAGTCGCAGTTCGACCGCGCCGCCGACCTTGCCCAGAAGGGCATCAACGCCAAGTCGTCGCTGGACGAAGCCAAGAACGATCTCGACAAGGCCAAGCAGCAGCTCGCCGTTGCCGAGCAAGGCATCATCAGCGCCAAGGCAGCCCTTGGCGGCAATCCCGACATCGAGACCGATAAGCACCCGACCGTGATGGCCGCGCTCGCCGCACGCGACAAGGCGGCCTACGACCTGGCGCAGACCACGGTCAAGGCGCCGGCTGACGGCGTCGTCAGCCAGGCCTCGTCGTTCAAGGTCGGTCAGTATGTCGGTTCCGGCACGCCGCTGTTCTCGCTGGTCGAGACCGGCGACACCTGGATCGCCGCCAATTTCAAGGAAACGCAGCTCACCCACATGAAGCCCGGGCAGAAGGCCGATATCGTGGTCGACACCTATCCGGGGCGCACCTTCGAGGCGACGGTCAAGGCGATCGGCGCCGGTACGGGAGCGGAGTTCTCGCTGCTGCCGGCCCAGAATGCCACCGGCAACTGGGTCAAGGTCACGCAGCGCATCCCGGTGCGTCTCGAACTGACCGATGCAGACGCCAAGATGGCATTGCGCACCGGCATGAGCGCCACCGTTACCGTCGACACCGGCGTGGCGCGTGGCCTGCCGTCGATCTTCGGTCACGCCACGGCCGGCGAGGCCGCGCAGTAAAAATCTACAGAATCCCGCCAGGACCAGGCGGGTGGAGGTGAATAGCAGGATTGGTCTGATGGGAGGAGCTGGAAGGATCAGAACTTGAGCCAGGCGCGCATCGCGGCTTCATCAAAATCTGAGATCTTCGACGCAGACCCGTCGGTCCTCATGTTTCCGGGCGGCAGGCATCCGCTCATCAGAGACTTTCAATCGATGTAACCCCCACATCGATAATCGCGTCCCACCGCGATGACGGTCTCTCAACGGAAGGCTTTGCCGCCCGGAAACCCCTCTGTACACGTTTTTGTTACCTGCTGGAAGTTCCACGCCATGAGCACGCCCGAACCTTTTAAAGAAGTGCCGCATCGCGGCCTGATCACGGTCGCGCTGATGCTGGCGACGGTCATGCAGGCACTCGACACGACGATCGCCAACGTCGCGCTGCCGACAATGACGGGCGATCTCGGCGCCTCGCCGGACAACATCAACTGGGTGCTGACCTCCTACATCGTTGCCGCCGCCATCATGACGCCGGTCACCGGCTGGCTGGCCGACCGCTTCGGCCGCAAGGAACTGTTCCTGACGGCAGTGGTCGGCTTCACCATATTCTCGATGCTGTGCGGCATTGCCTGGAGCCTGGAGTCCATAGTGTTCTTCCGGCTGATGCAGGGTGTGTTCGGCGCCGCGATCGTGCCTCTGTCGCAGACCTTCCTGCTCGACATCAACCCCAGGGAGCGCCATGGCCAGGCGATGGCCATCTGGGGCGCCGGCATCATGCTGGGGCCGATTCTGGGCCCGACGCTGGGTGGCTGGCTGACGGAGAATTTCAACTGGCGCTGGGTGTTCTTCATCAACCTGCCGGTCGGCATCGTCGCGTTTCTCGGCATGGCCGCCTACTTGCCGGCCGTCGCCCGGCGGGTGCGCGGCTTCGATTTCTTCGGCTTCGCCATGATATCGCTCGGCGTCGGCGCGCTTCAGCTGCTGCTCGACCGCGGCGGCGAGGTCGACTGGTTTTCATCGGTCGAGATCTGGATCGAGCTTGGTCTTTCCCTCACCGGCTTCTGGGTGTTCATCATTCACACGATGACGGCGGAACACCCCTTCATCGATCCCAAGATATTCCTTGACCGCAATTTCGTGACTGGGCTGGCGTTCATCTTTGTCATGGGAGTGCTCATCCTGGCCAGCATGTCGCTGCTGCCGCCAATGCTGTCGACCATCTTCGGGTATCCGACCATCACAATCGGCGTCGTCATAGGGCCACGCGGTGTCGGCACGATGATTTCGATGCTGGTCGTCGGGCGGATCATGAGCAAGATCGACGCGCGCATCCTCGTCGTCATCGGCTTCCTGCTCACCGCGCAGTCGCTCTACACCATGTCCAGCTTCACGCCGCAGATGGACAACTGGCTGATCATCAGTTCCGGCATCATCCAGGGCCTGGGCATGGGAATGGTGTTCGTGCCGCTGTCGACCGTCGTCTTCGCCACGCTTGACGTGCGCTTCCGCACCGATGCCACGGCCTTGTTCAGCCTGGTTCGAAATCTTGGCTCGTCCATCGGCGTGTCGGTCGTGACGGTTCTGATGGTGCGCAACACGCAGATCAATCACACCGAGCTTTCGGCTTTCATCAACCCGTTCAACCCAAATCTTTGGGCGGTCTCTCCGTCAGCCGCAAGCGGCGATCCAATGGCGCTTTCGCAGGTCGATCGCATGGTCAATCTGCAGGCGATGATGATCTCCTACGTCAATGACTTCAAAATACTCATGGTGATGACGCTGCTTGCCATCCCATTTGTTTTCCTGCTGCGCAAGCCAAAGCAGGCGCCTGCCGGCGGCGCACCAGCCGCGCACATGGACTAGATGTCGTCGTTCTTGAGCTTGTAAGTCTCCATGACAACGAGTCAGGAGACCATCGCCATGCAGCCTGCCTTCCCGATGTTCGATCTCGGCCAGTTCGAAAGCGCCGGCATCGAGGAGAAAAAGGTGCTCGGCGCCGAGGTCGATCGCATTTGCCGCGGCACCGGCTTTCTGGCCGTGAAGAACCACGGCATTCCGCAGTCTGTGATCGACGCCGCCTGGTCGAAAGCACGCGCTTTCTTCGACCTGCTGCCGGAGCAGAAGCAACGCTCGAAGGCGCCTTACAAGGGCTATCCTTACGGTTACCTCGGGCCAGAACTGGAGGCGCTTGCCAAATCGCGCAACGTCGAGACGCCTCCCGACCTGAAGGAGAGCTTCAATGGCGGGCCGCTTCGCGTGCCGCAAGGCATGAATGACCCGGAAGCATTGGCCTTCTGCTATGCCGATACGATCTGGCCGGAAGCACCGGACGGCTTCGTCGACGCCTGGAAGGCCTATTATTCCGCGCTTGAGGACCTGGCCGTACGCATCATGCGTGTCCTTGCCACCGCACTTGGTCTGCGCGAAGGATATTTCGACAGCTTCCTCGATGCGCCGATCAGCGCGCTGCGAGCCCTCAATTATCCCGAACAGCATGTCGCGCCGAAGCCGGGACAGATCCGAGCCGGGGCTCATACCGACTATGGCAGCCTGACCATCCTGTTGCCGCAGGCCGGGTCGCGCGGCCTTGAGATCATCACCCCGGACGGCGCGTGGACCGAAGTGCCGCCGACACCGGGAGCTTTCGTCATCAACATCGGCGACCTGATGGCGCGCTGGACCAACGATCGCTGGGTTTCCACCGTCCATCGCGTGGTCAATCCATCAGTGGAAGAGGGCGGCCAAGGCAGCGGCAAGGACCGGCGCCAGTCCATGGCTTTCTTCCACCAGCCGAACTGGCACGCCGAGATCAGGGTCCTGGACGTTTGTCTTGCGCAGGGAGAAACGCCGAAATACGAGCCGGTTCTGTCCGGCCCCTACCTCATGGCAAAATTCAAGGCGACGACCAGGTAGGCGGCGATCGGGCGCAGCATCGGGACGCCTCTCATTTCCCGAGCACGAGGCTCCAGTAACGGAGGTTGCTGTCGCTGCCATCGCGCACATAGGCAAGGCCGAAGCGGGTGAAGCGCGGGTCGAGCATGTTGCGGCGATGGCCGGGCGAATGCACCCAGATGTCGAACAGCTTCTCAAGGTCGAAACGGCCCTCGGCGATGTTCTCGGCGGCCGCACCCGCAATGCCATTGCCCTTGACGCGCGAGGCAAAATCCTTGCCCCAGCCGGTGGTGTGGCTCATGCGGCGGCGCTGCGCCATGTAGCCGGCCTGCTGCAGGGCGGCCCGCTCGAGCTGCCGGTCGGGTGTCAGCGGCGCGAGCCCTGCCGAGGCGCGGATACTGGCCAGCGTGCTGGTGGCGGATGAGGAGGCCCCGGCGCCTTCACCGGTTGGCAGCGAAACGGTGCTGCAGGCGGCGAGACCGGCCAGGGCTGCGAGGCCTAAGCCCTTCAGCAGCATGCGCCTGTTCAGCTTCGGGATCGGGTGGTTTTCGATTTTCGCAATGGTCATGCCCATCTGAGATAGTGGCGATCATGGCTTTTGCCGGGCAGAGGGACGAAAATTCCGGTCTAACCGACGGTTCTAATGCATGTCGCCCAAAAGTGATCTCGGTTTTGGGAGAACGACATGCATGAAAACATAGACCTAAAGCGGGTCGTCTGAATCCATTAAGACGCGACACGCTTTAGGCGGCGGTGTCGAGATTTACGTCCGAAGTCGGGGAGCGGCCGGTCCGATCGTCATCCGTATCCATCCACCAGGCGCCGAGCGCATCGATCAGCGGTACAAGCCTGCTACCTGGCGGCGTGAGGTCGTAGTCAACGCGCAGCGGATAGCCTGGGCGCGCCGTTCGCCGCACGATACCGGCGTCCTCCAACTTGCGCAGTTCCAGCGCCAGAATGCGGTGCGACACGGTCGGGTTGTCACGCCTCAGGTCGCTGAACCGCTTGGTTCCGTCCTTCAGATAATAGAGCAGCAGTGTGGGCCAGCGACCGCTGAGCACGCGCATGGTCTCTTCGATAGGGCAGCGTGAGACGACGTCTTTCATAGGCGGGTCCTGGTTACAGAATTGTGCGTAATTTACATGGGGCGACCAGCGTTTAGGGTCAAGTTTCGCTGCGCGGCGTGATCCCTTCAATCATGGAAGAAAACAAATGGAACCTATCCTCCTTTACGGCTTTCCGGCGGGAAGCTCGATGGGGCTCGTCGCCGCCTTTGAACGCGTCGGACAACCCTATCGCCTGTGCCGCGTCGATATGCTCACCGAGATGAAGAACGACGCCTATGCCAGCATCAACGGCCGTCAGGAAACGCCGGTTTTGATCACCGACGAAGGCACGGTGCTCACCGAGACCATGGCCATCGCCGCGTGGCTCGAGGCCCGCGATACGCAACGTCGCATCAGCTTCGATCCGCGCACGCCGCAGGCCGACCGCATGCACCAGTTGATGGCCTTCGTGAACACCGGTTTCACAGCCGCTTTCAGCCCGCTCTGGGTGGCATTGGAAATGGCGGCGGATGAACCGGCGCTGAAGGCGACCTTGCGCGACTTCGGCCGCAAGGCCGTTGCCGAACGCCATGATCGGCTCGAGGCCATGATCGCCGATACGGACTTTCTGGTCGGCGATCGGCTGACGCTGGCGGATACCACGCTGATTGGTGTGGCCCGCTGGGCGGAGTTCCATCAGGCGATCGAGGGCGCTGCCTATCCCAAACTGGCCGGATTGCGCCGCCGCATCGAGGCGGATGCCGCTGTCCGATACGCCATGGCTGTCGAGGACGGCGAAAGGCCTGCCGGGTCGGGCGCCTGCCTCGGCCATGCCCCGCTGGCCGAGGTGATCGATCGCTTCGCGGCCTGACGCAACCGTAGCGATGCTCATTTTCAACTGGATGTGCCTTTGTGAAAGGCACTATCTGCCGGAGTGCGGTTGCCGCACTCCGGCGTTGTTGAACGCGACCGCCATTCTTCTCAACGCTACCGCCGGCGCCTCCGGACGTCAGGTCAAACGTTGGGAGCCGTCTCTCATTTCACGAGAGTGATCATCCGGTCAGCATACATTGCGCGATTTCCAAGCGCAGCCGCGCAGTCCGACGTGACGGACGAGTTTCCGGTCATCTGTATCGTATTTCCGACAAGCCTGAGACAGTCGCCCTGGGCGCTCATATCAGAGTTGCCGGCGTAGGAAATGGGCGCGTCCGGCGCGTAGATGAAACCGCTGAGAACGGAATTTGCGCCGCCATTCAACGTCAGCGCAGACGTATTGCCGTGATCCTGAAAAATGGTGATACCAGCATAAGGGCCGCTGGTGGGCGGGGAAAGGTTCACCTTCTCATTGGCATTTATATATATCTGAGCGCTTTCCATGAGGAAGATGGTCACGCCCTGGCCAGTCAGGCTACCGTTTCCCCCTGGCTTTATGGTGGTGCCGCGCATGATGTAGACGCCCGGATTAAGCGTGATGTTCCCCGACAATGTCTTGTCGCAATAGGTGCCGGGCGACAGCGTGTAGGTTTTGCCGCTCGGGACCGGCAAACACAATGTGTAAGGGGGAGGAATGACGTCGGCCAGTGGATCAAAAGACGCGTACCGATGTTCGTGCGGCGTTCCGCAGGCGAGACTGGCGCTGGGCGGCAACAGTCCGCTGGTGCCGCCGACGGTTGAGACACAGCCCGCCGAAACCAGTGCAGAGCCGCCCCTATTGACAGAGTCGGACGCGTCCGAGTTCGACGCGATCACACAACTATCCATCGAGACATTGGTCGAGCCCTGCAGGTTCACGGCGGCGGAGGCATGCGGATCGAGCGCCAGCACACAGGCTTGAGCGCCAGGTTTTATCTTGACCAAGGTCGAGCGGTATGCCGGCCAGGGGGCCAAGTCGGCGATGAAACTTGGGTGGCTTATGCTCGACGACAGCGAGACAAAGTAGGCGCTTGGGCTGCCACTGGCCGTTGCCGAGAAAGCCGAGACGCTGCCCGAATATTCCTGAGGGTCGGCCGCGCTCAAATTTACGGCAAAGAATTGCAGCCCAAGCTGCTGAACATCGCCAGCCGCCATGTCGGGAGAAAACTTCGTGCCGATGGCGAGTCCCGCCGCGTCCAGCGAGTTCTGGAGTTGCGCGGCATCATGGCTCGTGCCGAACAGATCAATGGCGCCGGCAACACCAATTATCATCGGCAGCATCGCTATGGAGGTCGTCATGGCAAGGTTGCCCCGCTCCGAAGACCAGAAGCCTTTCAATGAGATCATCGTCCCTCGCCAAAAACTGCAAAGCTCAGGTGATACGCCAGGGGTCTCTACGAGCAATTTCAGTAAACGCTAAAATGCATAATGCTAAAATGCGGCACAACGGTTGGCCAAAAAGGAAGCATGCCCAAGGCGCGGCCAGATGAGAGGCGACGGGCAGGGGGCGAGCCCAACGGCGAGTTACTCCAAGCCATTGACGCGGCGACAATCGGCGCCAAATCTGTTATCGTGACTGTCATTCTTGAAGTGGCAGCTGTGGGCGGCCATCCTGGCGGTGACCGGCCCGACACACGGGAGGAAGGTTATGGCCGGCTTTCATGTCATGGCGGACGCACGCGGTATGCACGTGCAGCCAACGGTGCGCCACATCACCACGTCGGACCTTTGGGATGCGCTACGCCTCGGCGCCGAGGATTTCTGGGCAAAACCCTCGCACTACGTGTTCCTGTGCCTGATCTATCCCATCGTTGGCCTGATCCTGACGTGGTGGACGTCTGGCGCCAATGCCATCCAGCTCATCTATCCCCTGATGTCGGGTTTCGCGCTGGTCGGGCCGTTTGCCGCGATCGGCCTTTACGAGATCAGCCGCCGGCGTGAACTCGGCATGAACACTTCCTGGCGGCATGCCTTCGATGTGCGCCGCTCGCCGGCGGTTCCGTCGATCGTGGTGATCGGCATCATGCTGGTCGCGCTGTTCCTGTTGTGGCTCTACACCGCGCAGTCGATCTACACCGGATTGTTCGGCGATCAGCCTCCGGCATCGATCGGCAGCTTCGTCCGTGAGGTACTGACGACCGGCAAAGGCTGGATTCTGATCCTTGCTGGCAACGCCGCGGGCTTTGTCTTCGCCGTTGTCGTGCTGGCCACCACGGTGATTGCCTTCCCGCTGCTGCTCGACCGGGACGTCGGCGCCGTTTCGGCCATCGAGACCTCGGCACGGGCGGTGATGACCAACCCGCTGCAGATGGCACTGTGGGGGCTGATGGTCGCCGTGCTGCTGGTGATCGGCTCGATCCCGCTGTTTGCCGGGCTAGCGGTCGTCATGCCCGTCCTCGGCCATGCCACCTGGCATCTCTACCGCAGGGTGGTCGAGCCGGAGCGGGCGCAGCAGATAAGGCGGCCGATGTAGATATGCATGATCCCGAAAAGTGGAAACCGGTTTTCGGAAAAGATCATGCACTAACAGTAAGCTCTCAGCGCTGCGCGTCGGTCGCCATCTTCAGCGCGAGTGCCGCCAGCACGGTGCCCATCATCCAGCGTTGGATGACCAGCCATAGCGGCCGCCCGGCGAGGAAGGTGGCGATGGAGCCGGCCGTCACCGCGATGATGGCGTTGACGCTGAGGCTGATCGTGATCTGCGTGGCGCCCAGCACCAGAAGCTGCGACAGGACATGGCCTTTGCCCAGGCTTATGAATTGCGGCAGCAGCGAGAGATAGAGCACGGCCACCTTCGGATTCAGCAGATTGGTCATCAGGCCCATCGCGAACAGCTTGCGCGGCCGATCCCTTGGCAGTTCACGCACCTGGAATGGCGAACGCCCGCCCGGCTTCACCGCCTGCCAGGCCAGCCACAGGAGATAGAGCACACCGGCAAAGCGCAGAGTATCGTAGGCGTAGGGCACGGCGAGCAGCAGCGCGGTGATGCCGAAGGCCGCCGCCAGCACATAGAAGAGAAAGCCGAGTGCCACTCCGCCAAGCGAGATCAGCCCGGCCTTCGGCCCTTGCGACAGGGAACGCGAGATCAGATAGATCATGTTGGGGCCAGGCGTCAGCACCATGCCGAGGCAGACCAGCGCGAAGGCGAGATGATCGGCGGTTTCGGGCATCGGTTCGTTCCCCAGCGCGCCGCGAATGGATGCACGATCCCGCGAGCGGCCTACATGTGCCTGTGCCGGCAGGCGCGGGCAAGGGCATGGCGGCGCCAGCCGTTGCGCCAGAGGGCTGCCAATGCCTTCGGGTCAACCGACGACGCGCAGGTTCGACAATTCGTTGCCGATTTCCTTGAAGTCGTTCGACAAGGTGGCACCGGTGGCGTTCCAGAACAGCTTCGCCGGCTTGCTCGCGTCCGTGGGATCCTTGCGGAAGCGCGAGTTCGACGAGCAGGCTTTCAGTGCATCGATCGCCTGCTTGTCTGACGTATTGGTTGTGGACAGGTCGAGCGCCACCGTCATCACCATGATGTTGGCTGCCTTGGCGTTGTTGCAAAGTGTCGCCATCTGCTGGTTGAGCGCGTTGGTATAATTGCCGTTCGAATAGTCGAACTGGCCGATGGCGCTCGACGTGCCCAAGAACAGGCGGCCGACCGAAGTGCCGTTGTAGCCGGGGTTAAGATAGCCGTAAGACGCATAATTCGACTTCGCGCTGGCGGGGTCGGAATAGCCGAGCGACGAAGGTGTGTAGTAGGTGTTGGCGCCATCGGTCAGCACGATCACGACCTTGTCGTTGCCTCTTTCTGTTTCCGGGCGACCTTGCGTGAACGGCTCGCCGCTCGAAACCACACGCCAGCCCCAGGCCATGCCCTCGGGAACGTTGGTGCCGCCATTCGGCTGCATCAGGTCGATCGCGGCCTTGATCGCGGTGAGCCCATCGGTGACGCTGACATCGATCAGCGGCGTGATCGGGTTGGTGGTGCAGCTGTAGTTCGGACCATTGCCGGCGGGCAGCGCCGGGGCGCTTATCGGCCGCGGTTGGAAATATTTACTCATGTTGCGCAGCCGCGATTGGCCGGTGCTGCTCGTCGGGTCGTCGTTCCACCAACTGTTGACGGCGCCATAGGTCGTCGGCGCGGCCTCGTCGGGGTCCTGGGTGAGCTTCCAATGATTGCCGGGTTCGTCGGGGGCGAACATCGGCACGAACATCGTTGCCGGATCGCCAACCCCTATGCCGGTGTTCGCCGAGCCGCCGGACGGCGCGGCGTCGTTGACATTGTAGGGATAGGGCCGGGCCTCGACGCAGCCCTGCCAACTGGCGAATGGGCCATAGGAATCGATGTAGTCATATTCGTCGTGGTTTCGTTTGCAGGTGTTGTTCGAGTTGTATTCGTCGCAAACCACACGCTTGCTGTTGGTGACACGTTCATGGTTGGTGACGACCTTCATATCGCGGTAGAGCGAGAACCGGGTCAGCATCTGGCCTTCGTCGGCACCCCATCCGGAGCCGCGCTTGTACCAGATGCCGTTGGCTTTCTGGGCGTATTTGTCGGCCGCGTTCAGCGTCGACCAGTCGAAATTCTCGTTCGATACCGGCGACAGGCCTTCGGTGTCCATCCAGGACGCATTGCCGTTTCCGGGGCCGACGTTGACCGAAGCGGCAAACGGTACGAGGCCGAACTGCACCGGCTTGTCGATCTGCTTGATCATGGCCGCTTGCTGGGCCAGCGTGTCGACCAGCTGTTTGGCCGCGGTCTTGAGAAGGTCGATGCGCGTTTGCCCCGAGCCCGTTCCGGTCTTGGTCATCGATCCGGAATTGTCGAGCACCAGGGCGACTTCCAGAGTGTTCTTCAGCCGCACTTCCGAGGTGACGTCGAAGCTGATCTTCTGGTTCGCGTCGGTTGCGGACTTGCCAATGAGCTGGCCGAAGGCAGGATAGAAATAGGGCTTGTAGTCCAGCCGCGCGCTCATCTTGAGCAAGCCGCCGCCGGTGGTGTTGCTTGGCAAGGTGACGCTGAGCGTCGTGTTGGCGGGATCGAGCTTGTTGAGGTTGGCATTGAAGAAGTCGAGCGCGTAGGCTCTCAGCTGGTCGTCGGTCGCACCTTCCGTCAGCCGGCGCGCCGTGGCGAAGTTGGCGGCATCGAGCGCATTCGACACCGTTTGTTTTTGACGGCTCATCTCGGTGAAATCGACCGCCATCGCCAGACCGCCCATCAGCGGAACCATCGCAACGACCGTCATAAGAGCATAGTTGCCGCGTTTGTCGCGGCAGAACTGACGCCAAAGTTCATGCATGTCTTGCAGCGGCCCCCGCCGGCGGATTCTCGATCGACGCCAGCTTTCCACAAAACGCTGAAGGCCACGTTTGGGAAATCGCTCGATTGCCGGGTCGGTACTTCACCAACCGATAACCAATGGGCGCCCTCGCTGACGCTGCGCAAATGCCCGGCGAAAGCTGGTGACAGGCCGGAGCGGTTCGGCTAATCCGAACCGGCTGCGGCGGACGGTCGGCCGTGATACTCGCAACGATCATGACTGAAGGAAACGGCATGGCGGATTCGCCTGAAATCATCGGCTCGCTGGAAGACGTGTCGAATGCCTATTCGGCAATCCTGTGCGATGTCTGGGGCGTGGTCCACAATGGCGAGAGGCATTTCCCTGTGGCGGCCGCGGCCCTGGCAAGGGCTCGAGAGGCGGAAATCCCCGTCGTCCTGATCACCAATTCGCCGCGCCGAAGTGCCGATGTCGTGGCGCAGATGAATGCGATCGGTGTTCCACCAATAGCCTACGACCGGGTGGTTACGTCGGGTGATGTGACCCGGGATCTGATCGCCGAAGGTCCGCGCAAGATTTTCCATATCGGCGCTGAGCGCGATTTCACGCTCTATGACGGTCTCGACGTCGAGATTGTCGAGGAATTCGAGGCATCCGGCGTCGTCTGCACCGGTCTGTTCGATGACGAGGTCGAGAAGCCCGAGGATTACACCGAGCTTCTGCGGCGGCTGCGCGCCAGGAACCTGCCCTTCATCTGCGCAAATCCCGACATCGTCGTCGAGCGCGGCGAGCGCATCATCTGGTGTGCCGGCGCGTTGGCACGCGATTATGCCCAGCTTGGTGGCCGCACATTGATCGCCGGAAAACCTTACATGCCGATCTACAACCTCGCGATGAAGGAGATTGCCGAGATTCTTGGCCGGCCGGTCGAGCGCGGCCAGGTGCTGGCCATCGGCGACGGCATGATGACCGATGTGAAGGGCGCCGCCGACAATGGCTTCGATGTTCTCTATGTCTCCGGCGGTATCCATGCCCGCGACTATGGCGATGCACTGCAACCGGATCCGGCAAGGTTGGCGACCTTCCTGGAAAAGCATGGTTATCGTCCGGTGGCCGTCATTCCCAGACTGCGGTAGGTGACGATGGCAGCCTTCCAGCGCATTCTGGCAACCACGCCGCTGCCCGCAGACCTGCGCGGCGGCGTGGTGGCGATCGGCAATTTCGATGGTGTCCATCGCGGCCATCAGGCGGTTCTAGAGCGGGCCTCGGCCGAGGCCGGACGGCTTGGAGTCCCGGCTCTGGTGCTGACATTCGAACCGCATCCGCGCAAGATCTTCCGGCCTGATATCCCGTTGTTCGTGCTGACGCCGCCGCCGATGAAGGCGCGGCTCCTGTCGTTGCTGGGCTTTGCCGCGCTCGTCGAGCAGCCGTTCACGCGCGACTTCGCCTCGCTGTCGGCGGAAGCATTCGTGACGGATGTGCTGGAAAGGAATCTTGGCATTACCCACGCCGTGACCGGGTTCGATTTCCATTTCGGCAAGGATCGTCAAGGCGGCCCGGCCTACCTGATGGCGGCCGGCGAGCGTCACGGCTTCGGCGTCACGCTCGTCGACGCCTTCCGTGACGAGGGCGCCGAGGTGGTGTCGTCGAGCCGCATTCGCGGGTTGCTGAGCGAGGGCGAGGTGGCCGAGGCCGCCGGACTGCTTGGCTATCGCTTCACCGTCGAAAGCGAGGTGGTCGGCGGACAGCAGCTCGGCCGCACGCTTGGCTTTCCAACCGCGAATATGAGGCTTTCACCCGAAGCCGCGCTCAAGGAGGGCATCTATGCCGTCCGCTTCCGCCGCGCCGACGGCAAGCTTCACGACGGTGTCGCCAGCTTCGGCCGCCGCCCGACCGTCGACGACAACGGCACGCCGCTTCTGGAAACCTTCGTCTTTGATTTCTCCGGCGACCTCTATGGTGAGATCTGCCAGGTTTCCTTCTTCGCTTTCCTGCGCCCGGAGGTGAAGTTCGAAGGGCTCGATGCGCTGGTCACGCAGATGAAGCGCGACGAAGCCGAGGCACGCGCCCTGCTTGCCGGCGTCAAGCCGCTCTCCGACCTCGATGCGGCCATGGCATTTTGAATCCAGGCGTGATCCCGGTTATTTCTTCAGTGCCAGGCCGACGGCGATGAAGGTCCAGCCCTGGAAGATCAGGTCGATCGCCAGGAAGAGACCGAGCACCCACAGGCTGTTGACCGGCCAGCCCATGGCGATGATCAGGCCGGCAAGCGTGCTGATGACACCGGCCGCGACCACCCAGCCCCAGCCGCGTTCCGGCCGGTGGCTATAGCCGACCCAGGCCCTGAGCACGCCCGACGCGACCAGTGCGATCGCCAGCAGGAACGTCAGGACCGCTGAAGCGAGCAGCGGATTGTCGAAAGCGAAGAAGCCGGCAATGGCGTAGAGCAGTCCGCTGAGCAGCCAGTAGAAGAAGCGGCTCCAGGTCTTGACGCCGAACGCATGCACGATCTCGATGATGCCGGCCATCAGCATCAGCCATCCCACGACATAGACAGAAGCCACCGTGGCGATGAACAGATTGCCGAAGGCAATGCCGCCGAAGATGAGCAGCAGCACGCCGAGCGCGACAAACCACCCCCATTTTGTCCGTGTCTGTTCGATCGCGATCTTCAAGGCGTCGCCGTGCAGGGTCATTGTCGCGGTCTCCGTCAAGGGCTACGGGATACTGCCGGATGGAAGTTAATCCCGGCGCCGGCCGACGTCCAGTCGATGACCGGCAGCGGGATCGCGGCAAACCGCGAGCGGATGCCTCCGGTTAAATCAAATTTTACCAAACGGCCGTCAAAGCTGTCATCGGTAACCGTGTGTGTTGTGTTAGTGGAGTGGCCATGAGTCCGGTCGGAAGAATCTCTCTGGTGTTGGCTGCTGCGGTGCTGAGCGGCGCGGGTACCGCCAATGCGGGCGAGGGCGGTTGGCTGTCCGGCGACTGGTACCTGACCGTTGGCGCTACCGGCATGGTGGCGCCGAATTTCGAGGGCGGCAAGAAGTACCTGCTCAGCGCCTCGCCGATCATTTCGCTGGGCAAGGCCGGACCGGCGGCGCGCTTTGTCTCGCGCAACGACAACATCTCGCTGGCGCTGGTCGACGATGGCGGTGTCCGCGCCGGCCTGACCGGCAAGTTCCTGTTCTCGCGTGACGATGGCACCGCCGATGAGCTGAAGGGCCTCGATCCGGTTCGCTGGGGCGGCGAAGTCGGCGGCTTCTTTGAATTCTATCCGACCGATTGGCTGCGCGCCCGCGCCGAGCTGCGCCACGGCATTCGCGCTCACAACGGCTTCGTCGCCGACATCGCCGCCGACGCCTTCTACGATGTGACGCCAACCGTGCGGATTTCGGGCGGACCGCGTGTTTCCTTCGCCTCGGCCAACTATTTCGACGCTTACTACGGCGTCAACGCGCAGGAAGCCGTGGCCTCGGGCTTGAGCGAATATCATCCAGGTGGCGGGCTGAAGTCGACCGGCCTTGGCGGCGCCATAACCTGGAAGGTGACCGAGCCGATGACCGCCAGCCTGTTTGGCGAATATTCGCGCCTGATGGGACCGGCCGCCGATTCCAGCCTGGTCAGGGAGCGCGGCGACCGCAATCAGTTCATGATCGGCGTGTCGACCACCTATCGCTTCGATTTCACGATGTAAGTGAATCGAACGAGAGGCGCTTTATTCCTGCGTCCATCTCCGCTAAAAGCCCACCAATGACGAGCTTTTCGCGCCTTCACGCGCTGACGATACGAATTACCGGCCCGGTGTTCCGGGCGGCCTGAACGCCGCCGGAGCCGCCGGGAATCTTGCGCGCGGCCTCTCGCGCTTTTTCCAGATCATCAGGCATGTCGCCCAAAAGTGGCCCCGGTTTTGGGAAAACGACATGCTCAAAAGTATAGTTCAACGCCCGAGCTCCTTTGCCGCCGGGCAATGCACATGGCAGACCAATGACCGACACCGCTGAAACGATCGACTATTCCAAGACGCTCTATCTGCCGCAGACGGATTTTCCGATGCGCGCCGGCTTGCCGGAGAAGGAGCCGCTGCTGGTCAAGCGCTGGCAGGACATGGACCTCTACCGCAAGCTGCGCGAGGATGCTGCCGGCCGCACGAAATACGTGCTGCATGACGGCCCGCCATACGCCAACGGCAACATCCATATCGGCCATGCGCTGAACAAGATCCTCAAGGACGTCATCACCCGCTCGTTCCAGATGCGCGGCTATGACTCGAACTATGTGCCCGGCTGGGACTGCCATGGCCTGCCGATCGAATGGAAGATCGAGGAGCAGTACCGCGCAAAGGGCAAGAACAAGGACGAGGTGCCGGTCAACGAATTCCGCAAGGAATGCCGTGAGTTCGCCGCGCATTGGATCACGGTGCAGGGCGGTGAGTTCCAGCGGCTCGGCGTCATCGGTGACTTCAAGAACCCGTATACGACGATGGCTTTCCATGCCGAGGCGCGGATCGCCGGCGAGCTGCTGAAATTCGCCATGTCGGGCCAGCTCTATCGAGGCTCCAAGCCGGTGATGTGGAGCGTGGTCGAGCGCACGGCACTGGCCGAGGCCGAGGTCGAGTACCAGGACTATGAGTCCGACACGATCTGGGCGAAGTTTCCGGTCGCCAGCCTGGTCCGTCCCATCGATGATGGTGAGACCAAACTGACGGAGGGAGCGCTCGACCTGCTGCAGGCCCATGTCGTCATCTGGACGACGACGCCCTGGACCATCCCCGGCAACCGCGCCGTCAACTATTCGCCGCGCATCAGCTATGGCCTCTACGAGGTCACCGCGGCCGAGAACGCGTTCGGCCCGCAGCCGGGCGAAAAGCTGATCTTTGCCGACGCACTGGCCGAAGACGCCTCGGCCAAGGCCAAGGTCACCTTGAATCGTCTCCGCAGCGTTTCGGCGCAAGAGCTTGGAAGCCTTACGCTTTCGCATCCGTTCAAGGGCTTTGGCGGCGGCTACGAATTTGCCGTTCCGATGCTCGCCGGCGACCATGTCACCGACGACGCCGGCACCGGCTTCGTCCACACCGCGCCCGGCCACGGCCGCGAGGACTTTGACGCCTGGATGGATGCGGCGGTGGATTTGCGTGCACGCGGCATTGACAGCGCCATCCCGTTCACCGTCGACGATGGCGGCTTCTTCACCAAGGATGCTCCGGGTTTCGGCACGGATCGCGAGGGTGGGCCGGCGCGTGTCATCGACGACAACGGCAAGAAGGGCAATGCCAACCAGGTCGTCATCGACGAGCTGATCAAACGCAACGCGCTGTTCGCGCGCGGCCGGCTGAAGCACAGCTATCCCCATTCATGGCGGTCCAAAAAACCGATCATCTTCCGCAACACGCCGCAATGGTTCGTCTATATGGACAAGGACCTCGGCGACGGCTCGACGCTGCGCAGCCGCGCGCTGAAGGCGATCGACGACACTCGCTTTGTGCCCGCTGCCGGCCAGAACCGCATCCGCGCCATGATCGAGGAGCGCCCGGACTGGGTGCTGTCGCGCCAGCGCGCCTGGGGCGTGCCGATCGCCGTCTTCGCCGATGCCGACGGCAATGTGCTTAAGGACGAAGCGGTCAACCAGCGCATCATGGACGCCTTCGAACAGGAGGGCGCCGACGCCTGGTTCGCCGCCGGCGCCAAGGAGCGTTTCCTCGGCAATCATGATGCCTCCAAATGGAAGCAGGTGATGGACATCCTCGACGTCTGGTTCGATTCGGGCTCGACGCACGCCTTCACGCTGGAGGATCGTCCTGACCTGAAATGGCCGGCCGACGTTTATCTCGAAGGCTCCGACCAGCATCGCGGCTGGTTCCATTCCTCGCTGCTGGAAAGCTGCGGCACCAGGGGCAGGGCGCCATACGACACCGTCGTCACCCATGGCTTCACCATGGACGAGGACGGCCGCAAGATGTCGAAATCGCTCGGCAACACCGTCGTTCCGCAGGACGTCATCAAGCAGTCGGGCGCCGACATCCTGCGTCTGTGGGTGGTGACGACGGACTACTGGGAAGATCAGCGGCTCGGCAAGAACGTGCTGCAGACCAACATCGACGCCTACCGCAAGCTGCGCAACACCATCCGCTGGATGCTGGGCACGCTCGCCCATGACGATGGCGAGGAGGTGCCGCTGGAAAAGATGCCGGAGCTGGAGCGGCTGATGCTGCACCGGCTGGCCGAGCTCGATGAGGTCGTGCGCTCGGGCTACGACGCCTTCGAATTCAAGCGCATCACCCGCATGCTGCTCGATTTCATGGTAGTCGAGCTGTCGGCGTTTTATTTCGACATCCGCAAGGACGCGCTCTACTGTGACGCGCCGTCGAGTGTGAAACGCAAGGCTTCGGTGCAGGTGGTTCGCCATCTCTTCAATTGCCTGGTGAAATGGCTGGCGCCGATGCTGCCCTTCACCATGGAAGAGGCCTGGCTCGATCGTCATCCCGACGCCGTCTCGGTGCATCTTGACCAGTTCCCGCAGATCCCGGCGGACTGGAAGAACGAGGCGCTGGCGGAAAAATGGCGCCAGGTGCGGCAGGTGCGGCGTGTCGTCACCGGCGCGCTGGAGATCGCGCGCGCCCAGAAGGTGATCGGGTCGTCGCTGGAAGCAGTGCCGGTCGTCACCATCAACGATGCAGCGCTCGAAGCGGCGATATCCGATGTCGACATGGCCGAGATGGCGATCACCAGCGATCTGGTCATCGCTCATGGCGAAGCGCCTGCGGGTGCCTTCACGCTTGACGACGTCAGGGGTGTCGCCGTGGTGGTCGAAAAGGCCGAGGATCGCGGCCTGGTGAAATGCGCACGGTCCTGGCGCTACACCGCCGATGTCGGCCGGGATCCGGAATTCCCTGATGTTTCGGCGCGCGATGCGGCGGTGCTGCACGAATTGAAGGCGCTTGGCCGGCTTTGACAGGCCGGCCGGCCAGCTTGATCGGTGCACAAATGCCACGCCGGGCGGGCGAAAACCGCCCGCGCGTTGCCCTTAACGAGTGGTTGAGGTAAACACGCGAAACTCCGGAAGACAAATTGTCGCCGGATTTCCGTCGCAAGTGCTTGGACGATGGGGACCGGTCATGAGGCCGGTGGCAATCGAGAGGCTGTCTACAGTGGGACTTTTTGGCATGACCGAGAGATATAATGCGCGCCTGGCGCTGCTGGCGCCGCTTGTCGCATCGGGCCTCGCTTTGTCCGGCTGCATGGGGTCTCCGACCTATGGCACCGACAAGACCGCCGGCGAACAGCTGGCCGGCGATATTTCGGGCGCCTTTTCATTCGCGCCGAAGCGCAAGGAACAGATCGATTACAAGCCGCGCCCGACGCTGGTGAAGCCGGCGCCAGGCCAGAAGGAAGCGCTGCCGGCACCGCAGGACAGCATCGAGACGGCAAGCGCCGAATGGCCCGAATCGCCCGAGCAGCGCCGCGCCCGCCTTCGAGCCGACGCCACCGCCCATCAGAACGATCCGGCTTACCAGTCGGAGATTGTCGACGACGTGCAGACCGATCCGGCCTCGGTGAAGAGGGCAATGGCGGAATCAGGCTCGAGCCACCCGCCGGCGTGGACACCCGCCGATTCCGACAAGGGTCGCGCCGCCGAGATCCAGCGTCGTCTCGCCGATAGCAAGCAGGGCGATCCGAACACCCGAAAATATCTCAGCGAACCGCCGGTACAGTATCGCGTCGCAGCCGGCACGGCGCCGCAAAATGAGCTTGGCGAGGACGAGTATAAGAAGGAACGCCGTCTCAAGAGAGAGGCGGAAGGCAAGAAGGGCAGCGGCTGGTTCGACTGGATGCCGTCCCTGTAAAAACCGCCTCTTTGTTGTTTCCTGCCGAAGGGTGCCCGGTTCAGCCGCGCCGTTCCCGGAAAAATCCTTTGAGCAGCGCAGCCGCTTCGGTCTCGCCCATGCCCGGATAGATGTCGGGCGCGTGGTGGCAGGTCGGTGAGGCGAAGAAGCGTACGCCATTGACCACCGCACCGCCCTTGTCGTCGGCGGCGCCGAAATAGAGCCGGCGCAGCCGGGCGAAGGAAATGGCGCCGGCGCACATGGCGCAAGGCTCAAGCGTTACATAAAGGTCATGGCCGGTGAGCCGCTCGGCCGACAGTTTGCGGCAGGCTTCGCGGATGACCAGCATCTCGGCATGCGCGGTCGGGTCGGCAAGTTCGCGGGTGCGGTTGCCGGCGCTGGCGACAACGCCATCGCCGTTGGCGATGACGGCGCCGACCGGCACTTCGCCACGCAAGGAGGCAGCTTCGGCCTCCTTCAGCGCCAGCGCCATGAAATCGGGCCGCTTCACGCGATTTCCATTCCGATTATCTCCTCGCCACCTGACGGTGATCCTGTTATTGAGCGCATGACCTCGAAAATCGGGACTCGGTTTTCGGAAATGATCATGCGCCACATCAAAAGTGCTACAGCGTTCGTTGCGCGCCCGAAAGGATGCGCCACGCTGTAGCAGCGCAAACGGATAAAGGCCACATGGACGACAACGACAAGAAATTCCGACCCAAGAAGGGTCCGGCCAGGAGTGGCCCGAAAGCCGCGGGACCGCGCAGCCGTGATGGCGCCGCCGGCAAAGGCGGCAAGCCGTCCTTTGGCGCCAAGAAACCTTACGCTCCGCGTGGCGATCGGCCGATGGCCGCCGATGGCGAGCGGCCGAAGCGCGACTTCAAGGGCGGTGACAAGCCGTTCAGCGAAGGTCCGCGTCCCGAAGGCAAGCCTTTTGAGAAGCGTGAGGGGCCACGCAAGCCCTACGCACCGCGCGGCGACCGCCCGATGGCGACCGAGGGCGAACGCAAGCCCTATGAAAAGCGCGAAGGGCCACGCAAGCCCTACGCGCCACGCGGTGATCGGCCGATGGCGGCCGCAGGCGAACGGCCGAAGCGCGACTACAAGCCGCGCGAAGCCGGTGAGGGTGGCGCCCCGCGCGCCGAAAGACCATTCCACAAAGGTCCGCGCCCCGAAGGCAAGCCCCATGAAAAGCGCGAAGGGCCGCGCAAACCTTATGCGCCGCGTGGCGACCGGCCGGCTGCGGCGGCAGCGGGCGGCGAAAAGCGCTTCGACCGTCCCAAGCGTGATTTTGGCGACCGCGCGCCGCGCGATGCTGGCGATCGCCCGAAGCGTGACTTCGCTGATCGCCCCAAGCGTGATTTCAGCGATCGCCCGAAGCGGGATTTCAATGATCGGCCGCAAAGTGCGTCAGGCGGCAGCTTCAAGCCGCGCCCGCGTCCCGCCGAGGCTGCGGAAGAGGCAGGCGAACGCATCGCCAAGCGGCTGGCGCGTGCCGGCCTGGCCTCGCGCCGCGATGCCGAGGAACTGATCGCCGCCGGTCGCGTCAAGGTCAATGGCCGCGCCCTGACTTCGCCGGCCTTCAACGTGATGCCGAACGACATCATCCATCTCGACGGCATGGAAATCCCGCCGATCGAGCGCACGCGGCTGTTCCTGTTCCACAAGCCGGCCGGCGTCGTCACAACCAACCGCGATCCCGAGGGCCGCAAGACCGTCTTCGACGTGCTTCCGGCCGAATTGCCGCGGCTGATGACCATCGGCCGGCTGGATATCAACACCGAAGGCCTGCTGCTGCTCACCAACGATGGCGGCCTGTCGCGCGTGCTCGAACTGCCGGCCACCGGCTGGCTGCGCCGCTACCGCGTGCGCGTCCACGGCAAGGTCGAGGAGAGCGCGCTTGCCGGCCTGCGTGAGGGTATTGCCGTCGACGGCGTGTTTTACGGCGCCATCGAAGCGACGCTCGACCGTGAGCAAGGCACCAATGCCTGGCTGACGATCGGCCTGCGCGAGGGCAAGAACCGCGAAGTCAGGAACATCCTCGGATCGCTCGGCCTCGACGTGACGCGGCTGATCCGCATTTCCTACGGCCCGTTCCAGCTCGATGACCTTGCCGAGGGCCATGTGCTGGAGATCAAGGGCAGGGTGTTGCGCGACCAGCTTGGCGAACGCCTGGTCGAGGAATCAGGCGCCAATTTCGACGCCGATGTCACCAAACCGTTTTCCAACAAGCCGGTGCGGCGCACCGAAATCCGTGAGCCGGAGCCGGAAAGGCCGAAATTCACCCGCGACGGCGAGCGCCGTCCGATCGGCGAGGGCGGGTTGATCAAGAACCGCAAACGCCGCGAAGGCAGCCGCGACGAGGCGCTGGGCAAGCTGTCGACAAGCCCCGACAGGAGCGCAGGGTCCGAGAAGAGCTTTGGCGAGCGGGGTCCGCGTCCCGAACGCAGCTTTGGCGACAAGCCCCGCGGCAATTTTGCCGATAAGCCGCGCGGCGGCTTTGGTGACAAACCGCGCGGTGCTTTTGGCGGCAGGCCGGGCGGTGGCAAGAAATCCGAGCGCGAGCAGCGGCCGATCGAGCCGCCCGGCCAGCGCAAGGCCAACGTCTGGATGGCGCCGGGCGCGCGGCCGATCGGCAAGGGCCGGGCTGAGGCAGACGCCGCCAAGGCGGCTGACGCCAAGGCGCGCAAGGCGTCGTTCAAGCCGTCCTATGGCAAACCCGCCGGTGCAAAGCCATTCGGCAAGCCGCGCGGCGAGCGTCCGGGTGGCGCTGGTGGCGGGGAGCGGCCGCGAAGTGGTCCCAGAGGCCCCAAAGCGAGATGAGAATCGTCGGCGGTGAGTTTCGCGGGCGTCCCCTGGCGACGCCTCGCTCGAGCGCCATCCGTCCGACGACCGATCGCACCCGCGAGGCGGTCTTCAACGTGCTGGCGCATCGCTTTGCCGAGCAATTGGACGGCGCGCGCGTGCTCGACCTGTTCGCCGGCACCGGCGCGCTTGGGCTCGAAGCGCTGTCGCGCGGTGCCTCCTACGGCGTCTTCATCGAGGAATCGGCGGAAGGCCGTGGCCTGATCCGCGACAATGTCGAGGCCTTCGGCCTGACCGGCCGCACCAAGATCTTTCGCCGCGACGCCACCGGCCTTGGCGAGGCCGGCACCTTGGCGCCGTTCGGCCTTGTCTTCGCCGACCCGCCATATGGCAAGGGCCTTGGCGAGCGCGCCCTGCAGTCGGCCAAGGCCGGCGGCTGGCTCCGCCCCGGCGCGCTGTGTGTGGTCGAGGAGGCCGCGGTGGCGCCCTTCGAGCCAGGCCCCGGCTTCTCCGTGCTGGACGAACGCAACTATGGCGAGACCGTCATCCGCTTCATCAAGGCGGCCTGATCCGCCTATGCATCCATAGCCGGGCATACACGGCCGGCCTCTTTGCCGCCGCCTTTGGCGGCAACATGACCAACAATTCACTTTGCTTGTCGCCCAGACCCTGCCTATCGTCCCGCCTAGAGCAATTCCAGGAAAAGTGTGAAGCGGTTTTCCGTCCGGAATTGCGCCAAACAAAGACATGGAGCGGTTCAACGTTTCCGTGAAACGATGAACAGCGAAACCGGAGCCATTGATGACATTTCAGGCTGAATGGCTGCGCGCAACGCTGCTGGCGACGTCGCTGGCTTTCGCGATCACCGGCCCGGCGCTGGCCGACAGCGCGCCGGACGCGTTCAAGGTCACGGATTTCCTGCTCGATAACGGCATGGAGGTCGTCGTCATTCCCGACCATCGCGCGCCGATCGTCACCCATATGGTCTGGTACAAGATCGGCAGCGCCGACGAGCCGCCCGGCAAATCGGGCATCGCGCATTTCTTCGAGCATCTGATGTTCAAGGCGACGACCCATCATGCGGCGGGCGAGTTCGACCGCGCCATCTCCGACATCGGCGGCTCCAACAACGCCTTCACCTCCTACGACTACACCGCCTTCCACGAGACGGTGGCGCCGTCGGCGCTCGAACTGATGATGAGCTTCGAGGCAGACCGCATGCGCAACCTCATCCTCACCGACGATGTCATCAAGACCGAGCGCGATGTCATCCTCGAGGAGCGCCGCTCGCGCATCGACAACAATCCGGAGGCGGTTCTGGACGAGGAGGTGGATGCCACGCTGTGGCAGAACCAGCCCTATCGCATTCCCGTCATCGGCTGGATGCAGGAGATGCAGCAGCTGAACCGCACCGACGCGACCGCCTTCTATGACAAATACTACCGGCCCAACAACGCCGTGCTGATCGTGGCCGGCGATGTGGAGCCGGACACGGTGCGGGCGCTGGCCGAAAAGACCTATGGAAAGGTGGCGCGCGGCCCCGATCTGCCGCCCCGCATCCGCCCTGTCGAGCCGGAGCAGAACACCAAGCGCACGGTGACGCTCTCCGATGCCCGCGTCAGCGTGCCGAGTTTTTCCACCCAATGGGTGGTGCCGTCCTATCACACGGGCAAGCCGGGCGAAGCGGAAGCGCTCGACCTTTTGGCGGAAATCCTCGGCGGCGGCAATCGCAGCCGGCTCTACCAGGCGCTCGTCGTCCAGCAGGGCATCGCCTCCAGCGCCGGCGCCTTTTTCCAGGGCACCATGCTCGACGACACCAATTTCACCGTCTACGGCGCGCCGCGCGGCGATGCCAAGCTCGCCGACGTCGAAGCGGCGGTCGATGCGGAAGTGGCACGCATCGTCAGGGATGGCGTCACGCCATCGGAGCTGGAAAAAGCCAAGGACCGCTATGTCAGGTCGATGATCTTTGCCCGCGACAAGCAGGATTCGATGGCCAACATCTACGGCTCGACGCTTGCCACCGGCGGCGATGTGCAGGACGTCCAGCAATGGCCGGACCGCATCCGCACGGTCACAGCCGACCAGGTCAAGGCCGTCGCCGCGCGCTATCTGGTGCTCGCCCGATCGACGACCGGTTACCTCTTGCCGCAGCAACAGGCGGGGAATTGATGATGATGAGCACGAACGCGATACGCGCACGCGCGCCTCTCGCAACCCTTTTCCTCTCCATTCTCTTCCTGATCCTGCCCGCACTCACCGCGCGTGCCATGGACATCCAGTCCGTCACCTCGCCAAAAGGCATTACCGCCTGGCTGGTCGAGGATTATTCCGTGCCGATCGTCGCCATCCGCTTCGTTTTCGGCGGCGGCTCGACGCAGGATCCGCCGGGCAAGGAGGGATTGGCCAATCTGATGACCGGCCTGTTCGACGAAGGCGCCGGTCCGTTCGACTCGGAAGGTTTTCAAATCAAGCTCGACGATGCCGGCGCCGAGATGAGCTTCGAGGAGAGTCGCGACGGCATCTACGGCTCGATGCGCATGCTGGCCGAGCAGCGTGACCAGGCGTTCGAGCTGTTGCGGCTGGCGGTCAACGAGCCGCGCTTCGACCAGCTGCCCATCGACCGCATCCGCTCCCAGATACTGTCCGGCATCATCGCCGGCGAGAACGATCCCGACACGGTCGCGCAGAACAAATGGGCGCGCGCCCTTTATGGTGATCATCCCTATTCCCGTTCCGACCAGGGCACCAAGGAAAGCATCGCCACCATCACGCCGGATGACCTGAAAGCATTTCACAAGGCGGTCTTCGCGCGCGGCGGCCTGCATGTCGCCGTGGTCGGCGCCATCGATCCCGAGACGCTGAAGAAGAAGCTCGACATGGTGTTCGGCGACCTGCCGCGGAACCAGGCGCTGAGGCCGGTGGCCGATATCGACCCGAAGCTGGCGCAGCATATCGAGGTCGATTACGACCTGCCGCAGACCTCGCTGCAGCTCGCCTTTCCCGGCGTGAAGCGCAAGGCGGCGGATTTCTTTCCCGCCGTGCTGATGAACGAGATCCTCGGCGGCGGCACCTTCACCTCGCGCCTGTTCCAGGAGGTGCGCGAAAAGCGCGGGCTGGCCTACAGCGTCAACTCCTCGCTGATCAACCAGGACCACGCCAGCGCGCTGATCGTCAGCACCGGCACCCGCTCCGACCGCGCGGCCGAGACGCTTGGGATCGTTCGCGACGTCGTCAAGCAGCTTGCGGAGGAAGGCCCGACCGAGGCGGAGCTGGCGGCGACCAAGAAGTACATGATCGGCGCCTACGCCATCAACAATCTGGACTCGTCGAGTTCCATCGCCTCGACGCTGGTCGAACTGCAGCTCGACGATCTCGGCATCGACTACATGCAGCGCCGCGCCGGCTACATCAGCGCGGTGACGCTCGATCAGGTCAAGGCGGCGGCGAAAAAGCTGCTGTCGGCCGAGCCGACCATCATGGTCATCGGACCGAAACTGGCCGGAGCCGGCAAGGGATGAGCCCGACCTTCGGCATCGCCTTCGGCGGCGGCGGCGCGCGCGGGCTGGCGCATATCCATGTCATCGAGGCGCTGGACGAACTGGGCATCAGGCCGGTGGCGATAGCCGGCTCGTCGATCGGCGCCATCATGGGCGCCGGCATGGCATCAGGCATGACCGGCAAGGACATCCACGACTATGCCCGCTCGATCCTCGGCCGCCGCGCCGAAGTGGCGAGCCGCATGTGGCGGGCACGACCGGGCACGATCGCCGAGGCCATGCAGGGCGGCATCCGCGTCAGCCAATTCAATGTCGAGCGCATCCTCAAGGCCTTCCTGCCCGAGGCGATCCCCGAAACCTTCGCCGAGCTGAAAATCCCGCTCAAGGTGACGGCGACGGACTATTTCGGCCACAAGCTCGCCGTCTTCGATGACGGCGACCTGCACTCCGCGCTTGCGGCGTCGGCGGCCATACCCGCCGTGTTCCGCCCGGTGACCCGCGACGGCAGGCTTCTGATCGATGGCGGCATCTACAACCCCGTGCCGTTCGACTTGATCGAAAACGATGCCGACATCATCATCGGCGTCGACGTGGTCGGCGCGCCGGAAGAGGCCGACCGCAAACATCCGACCTCCGTCGACCTGATGTTCGGCGCCACACAGCTGATGATGCAGTCGATCATCGCCAACAAGCTGAAGCAGTGCCGCCCCGACATCCTGGTCCGACCGGCGGTGTCGAGATACCGCGTCCTCGATTTCCTGAAGATCGACGCCCTGATGAGCGAGACGGCTGACATCAAGGACGAGCTGAAGCGGCAGGTGGAAAAGGTGGTGGAGGCGCGGAATAGCGCCGCCATCAAGGGGAGGCGGGGGAAGAAGGCCGGGTAAGGGGCGGGCGCGACGTCGGATTGACCAGGGTCGAGCGCTGTTATCATACAAGCCTGAAAGCCGACTTCGACTTCGTCGCCACCGACGCATACTCCAGCGCCACAACGCCGTTGCTGAACGGCTTGGCAGAAATCAGTTCGAACGGCAGCGACTCGCCGACTGGGAACAGCGGCTTGCCCTGGCCGACGGCGCCGGGATAGCTGAGCAGCCTGACGCAGTCGACCAAGCCATGGCGCAGCAATTCCTGCGCGACGCTGAGGCTGCCATGCACATAGATGTTGCCGCCGCTGGTTTGCTTCAGCGTCCTGACCGCTTCCGGCAGCGGTCCCTTCAGCAATTCGGCTGGCTTCCAGCCGAGCGCCTTCAGGCTGGTCGAGGCGACATATTTCGGCAGCGCGTTGAGCCGGTCGGCAAAATCTCCGGTTTCCGTGGGCCAGGAGCCGGCAAAGATCTCATAGGTCGTGCGACCCAAAAGCATGGCGCCGCTATCGGCAAGCTCGTCTTCCTTGAACCTGTTCATCTCGTCGTTCCAGGTCACGCTGGGCAGCTTCTCGACCTCGGCAATGCCATCGACGCTGATGAATTCGGTGACGATAAGTTTTCGCATGGCGCTCTCCTTCTTCTGTCAGAGGACGGCCTGCGCAGGCCCTTTGCGACACGCTTCATGAAATATATCGCTGCGCCTTGTCGTTTTCGGTTAATGCCCGAGACACGCATTGACCTCAGCCGGCCCGACGGCGCCACGCAATTGACGGTTCAGTCGATCATCGCCAACAAGCTGAAGCAGTGCCGCTCCGACATCCTGGTCCTCCCGGCGGTGTCGAAATACCGCGTGCTCGATTTCCTGAAGATCGATGCTTTGATGAACGAGACGGCTGACATCAAGGACGAGTTGAAGCGGCAGGTGGAGAAGGTGCTGGAGGCACGAGGCGGGAAGGGGAAGCGAGGGAAGCGGGTTGGCGCGTGAGGGTGGTGGCGTGCCGCTGAGGCGTGACGCCTACTCTGCTTGCCGAACTGGCTTAAGCGAGCAAAAGGCGACCCACGGAACGGTCGCATTTGACCCGATGCGGATAAAGGTGAGTTCGCGGCCGAATGGCAGCTAAGCGCCTGATGCCGGTCGTCGCCAAGGTCATCGCCCCTTCTCAGGAGCAGACATCTTCGCGACTATGCTGAAGCTCGCTCGGCGCCGAAAACCCGCAGCAGAATGTCATGGACTCGATGGTTCGCCCTCTCATCTTTCCGCCCACCGCGCATATGCGCGACGTCGAAACTCCGGGAAGGATTGCGTTGGAGAGGCGCTGATCAGGCTGGTTGCGCCTCTTCGGTGTGGCGTGCGTTCCAATGGCGCAGCAGGACCGGGACGAAAAGCGCGAGGCCGAGTAGCGAGGAATAGAGTTCGGGTGCCACCAGAAGCAGGGCGGCGAACACCAGCAGCACGTTTTCCCACGGGCGTGTGCGCACCAGAAGGTAGCGCGACAGCGAGGCGCCCAGGCAGGTGATGCCCAGCACGCAGCCGAAAAAGGCGAGGAAGAAGTTCGGCCAGGTGAAATCCTTCGTCACCAGCAGCAGGGATGGCGAGAAGACGAACACGAAAGGAACCAGTGCCTTGCCCATCCCCAGCCGGAAGGCGGTGTTGCCGGTCTTGAACGGGTCCGCCCCCGCCATGCCAGCGGCGGCGTACGCCGCCAGCGCCACCGGTGGCGTGATGTCCGCCAGCAGTCCGTAATAGAACACGAAGAAGTGGGCGACGATCGGCTCGGTGCCGAGCATGACAAGCGCCGGCGCCGCGATCGTCACCATGATGATGTAGTTCGCGGTCGTCGGGATGCCGCAGCCCATCAGGATGCAGACGACGCCGGTCATGATCAAGGTGAACAGCAGGGTCAGGCCCTGAGCCGAGATGATCGCCTCGGGGATGAAGGTGCCGAACAGAAGGGAAAGGTGTCCAGCCGTCGATGTGACGATATAGGACAGCTTGAAGCCCACTCCGGTCAGGGTGACGACGCCCACGACGATGCCGACGGTCGCGGCGGCGGCTCCGACGGCGAGCGCATATTTGGCGCCGTCGCGCAGGCACATCACGATGTCGGCGACCGACATGCGCCGGCGTGGATTGAGCAGGCCGACGAGAATACACAAGGTGATGCCCCAAAAGGCGGCCATGTAGGGCGTGTAGCCCGAGAGCAGCACGCCGATGAGGACGACGAGCGGGATGATCGTCGGCCAGTCCCGCTTCAGCGCCTCGACGACGTCGGGCATCTCGTCCGGCCTGAGCCCCCTGAGGCCGGTTCGCTTGGCCTCGAAATGCACCTGCATGAACACGCCGAAGAAGTGCATGAAGGCGGGCACGATGGCGGCCAGGATGATGGTCGTGTAGGGCAGTTCGAGAAATTCGATCATCAGGAAGGCCGCTGCGCCCATGATCGGCGGCGTCACCTGACCGCCGGTCGAGGACGCCGCTTCCACCGCTGCGGCGAAATGTTTCTTGTAGCCGAGCTTGATCATCGCCGGGATGGTGAGCGAGCCTACGGTGACGGTGTTGGCGACCGACGAGCCGGAGATCATGCCGAACAGCGCCGAGCCGAAGATCGACACCTTGGCGGGACCGCCGGCGTAGCGGCCGGCGACCCACGCCGCGCAGTCGAGGAAGAGCTGGCCGAGGCCAATGCGGGTGGCGAAGACGCCGAACAGCACGAAGTGGAAGACGTAGGTGGCGACGACGCCGAGCGCGATGCCGTAGATGCCCTGCGTCGTCAGATAAAGGTGATCGACAAGCTGGGAGACGGACGCGCCGGGGTGCACTAGAATGCTCGGCATGTACCGCCCAAACAGCGCGTAGGCCATGAAGACGACGGCGATGATGGGCAGCGGGATGCCGACGGAGCGGCGCGTTGCCTCCAGGAGAAGCAGGATGAGGATAAGGCCGAACACCACGTCGAGCGCCGTTGGATTGCCGACGCGGAAGGCAAGGTCGTCGAGCGGGATCATAGGCACGTGCATGACGACGACGACCGCAGCGATCGCCAGCAGCCAGTCGAAAAGGGGTATGCCGAGCGGCCGCAGCAGGCTGGACTGCGCGGGCTGGTCGTAGCTTTTCTTCACCACCGGGAAGACGAGGAAGATCAGCGCCAGCACCATCGACAGGTGGATGCCCCGGTGCAGCATTTCCTGCAGCAGGCCGAAGCCGGCGGTGTAGTAGTGAAACAGTGACAGCGCTACCAGGAGGAAGCCGACCAGCCAGCCCGCGACACGGGTCAGTGGCCGGAAGCGGATTTCGGAGTCGAATTTCTCCTCCAGTTCGCGAGCCTTCTCCTCGTCGAACTCCATTGCGGAAAGCTTGATCTTGTCGTCGTCGCTCATGGCCGGTTCCGTGTCCTGAATTTCCAGACAAACGAGGCGGAAAGCATGCCTTCCGCCTCGTTGTTGTCAGCCGGTCCAAGTGGCTCCTATTTCAGGGCGCCGACTTCCTTGTAGAATCTCTCCGCGCCGGGATGAAACGGAATGCCGGCGCTGGTGACCGCGTTCTGGAGCGTGATCAGCTTGCCTTTGGCGTGGCCTGCCTGCAGGGCCTTCTGGGTCTCGTCGCTGTAAAGCGATTTGACGATCTTGTAGACGAGGTCGTCGGTCTGCTTGGCGCTGGTCACCCATTGCGCGGCGACGGAAATGGTCTTGGTTTCGCCGACATTTTTGTAGGTGCCTTCCGGCACGGTGTCGGTGGAGAAGAACTTCTGCTCGGACAGCAGCTTGTCGGCTTCGGGGCCGGTGATCGGCACCAGCGTGATGTTGTTGGTGGTGGCAAGCTCAACGATGGCGCCGGTCGGATAGCCGCCGACGAAGAAATAGGCGTCCATGGCGCCATCCTGCAGCCGCTCTCCGGCCGGGCCAGGCTTGAGATATTCGGGCTGCACGTCCTTCTCGGTCAGACCGTAAGCGCCAAGCACAAGTCGCGCATCGACGATGGTGCCGGAGCCCGGCTCGTCAAGGGAGACGCGCTTGCCCTTGAGATCCGCCACCGACTTGATGCCGGCGTCGGCACGCGCGACCAAATGGATCGTCTCGGGATAGAGCGTGGCGATGAGGCGCAGGTCGTCAACCTTCGGCTTGCCCTCATAGAGGCCGGTGCCCGAATGCGCCCAGTACGCGACGTCGGATTGCGTGAAGCCCGATTCGGACGCGCCCGACTGGATGGCGCTGATGTTGGCTACCGAACCGTTGGAGGACGTGGCGGTGGCGACCAGGCCTTCGACGCCGGCCGGCCCCGTTGCCGAGATGGCGTTGGCGATCAGGCCGCCCACCGGATAATAGGTGCCGGACGTTCCGCCCGTGCCGATGCGGAAAAATGCCTGCTGCGCGCGTGCCGGCGAAAATCCGGCCGCAGCCAGCGCCAGAGCGCTCGCGCCTATGGAAAAGGTGCGGCGGTTGATCGAAATAGTCATGCTACCTCCCAGTCTAAAGACCGGCAGGATGTTGCAGCAGCCCAGGTGTTGTCAACCTGCACGCGCGTTTTGAGAGCGGATCGGTCCTCGCGGGCTATCGGCTGTTGCTGGCCGTGGCGCATCCTAAATATGTGCAAATTTTGAAGAAGCACCAAAATTCGATCTGAGACTTCATCATTGGTTGAACGGCAGTAAATTCGCATCCTTTCGCCAGAGGCTGCCTGTCTGAATTCGGCCCAGAATTCGCCTCAGAATGCGAGGAATTGCGAGAGCGTTTCGGGCGATCCCGGAAAGAGCAATCCCACTTCAATCGCGATTACCGCGAGGACTTGGAGCAGGAGGATGCGAGCGAGCCTGGAGCGGAACGGCTCCTTGCGCGTCTTGTGCCGGATCGTTTTTTGCGCGATCGCAGTCCCGATGCTACCGCCAATGATGGCGAGTGTAAGAAGCGTCGACTCTGGAATGCGTTGGGAACCGTTCTTGGCCATAGCCTTATCGAACGCCATGGTGGCGTATGCCAGCAAGTTTACCGCGAAAACGTAGGCGATGACCCCGACTGCAAACTGCCCCGGCATGCGCTCCTCCACCTTCGAGCCAGTATAACCTAAGCCCGTTAAACCAACGGATGGCAACGGGTCCATCTAAATGGGCTATCTGAAACGTCGTCATGGTGGACCCGAAGGGCGACTTTCGCCAATCGGAACGCAAAAGCCGACCGATCCGCTCCCGGCCCCTTCGATCCCTTGTCCCTAAGGGTCGCTCGCTGAGGAATAGCCGCCTTCGCCCTGAAGCTAAAAGCCGCCCCTCAGTCCTTGGCCCGCTCCACATAAGCCCCGTCCGCCGTCATCACCACCACGCGGGTGCCCGGCGCGATGTGCGGTGGCACAAGCGTGCGCACGCCGTTGGACAGCACGGCCGGCTTGTAGGAGGACGAGGCCGTCTGTCCCTTGGTCGTCGGCTCGGTTTCCACCACTTCGAAGGTGGCGCGCTGCGGCAGCACCAGGGAAATGGCAATGCCGTTGAACTGCGACACCTGCACGGCCATACCTTCCAGGAGGTAAGGCGCCATGTCGCCGACCACGGCTTCCGACACCGCGACCTGGTCGTAAGTCTCCGGGTTCATGAAATGAAAGCCTTCGCCGTCGCGATAGAGGAAGGTGTGCTCGCGCTCTTCCACATAGGCGCGCTCCACCTGCTCGGTCGTGCGGTAGCGCTCCGAAACCTTCACCCCGTCGCCGATGCGGCGCATGTCGAGCTGCGTTACCGGCGTGCCCTTGCCTGGGTGGATGTTTTCGGCAAAGAGGATCACATAAAGCTTGCCGTCCTTGTCGACGACGTTGCCTTTGCGGAGCGAACTGGCGATGACTTTCACCACGGTTTTAAATCCTGCAAGAAGAGTTGACTGGCGTTTGCCGGCTAGTGCGGCGCTGGATGGGGGCCTACCGCATCTTGGCCGCCGCCGCCAGCCCCATTCCACCATGATCTGGGCCCCATGAGAGAAGCTTCGCCCTGGTGGACGCCGCATGTCCATGCCGACCGCCGCCCGCGACTGATGCTGCGCAACGGCATCGCCGCCGGCCTGCGCGGCTGGTTCGCCAGCCATCATTTCGTCGAGGTGGAAACGGCCGCCTTGCAGGTCTCGCCCGGCAACGAGGCGCATCTGGCGGCTTTCGCGACGGAAGTGGTTGGGCCGGACGGCGCGCGGTCGCCACTCTATCTCCACACCTCGCCGGAATTCGCCTGCAAGAAGCTGCTCGCCGCCGGTGAAACCAGGATTTTCAGCCTCGGTCCGGTCTACCGCAACCGTGAGCGCGGCCCCTTGCATCATCCCGAATTCACCATGCTCGAATGGTACCGGGTGGGCGAGGCCTATGAGAGCCTGATGCTGGATTGCGCCGCCTTTCTGGCGCTGGCCGCGACGAGGGCAGGGGCGACGTGCTTTTCCTTCCGGGGCCGCGACTGCGATCCGTTTGCTGAGCCGGAACGGCTGACGGTGGCGGATGCCTTCACCCACTATTCCGGCATCGACCTGCTGGCCACGGTCGCCGCCGACGGCAGCACCGACCGCGATGCGCTGTATGCCGCGTTGACCCGCGCCGGCTTGCGCACCGCGCCCGACGACAGCTGGGCCGACCTGTTCAGCCGGGTTATGGTGGAAAAGGTCGAACCGTTCCTCGGGCAAAGGCGGGCGACGATCCTGTGCGAATATCCACTGGCCGAGGCGGCACTGGCGCGGCCGAGCCCGCGCGACCCGCGCGTCGCCGAGCGTTTCGAGCTCTATTGCTGCGGTGTCGAGCTCGCCAACGGTTTTGGCGAACTGACCGACGCCGAGGAGCAGCGCCGGCGCTTTGTCCTCGAGATGGACGAGAAACAGCGCATCTATGGCGAGCGCTATCCCCTCGACGAGGATTTTCTCGCCGCCCTTGCCATCATGCCGCCGGCCAGCGGCATCGCGCTCGGCTTCGACCGCCTGGTGATGCTGGCCACCGGCGCGCAGAAAATCGAGGACGTCATCTGGACGCCTGTCGCCTGAAGGCGAGAAAGTCTGGCCCATTCGATTCCGGGGATCAACACTGGACCGTGACCCCGAACCAAGCGACCACATGAGCGGCACGCGGGCCCGAGAGCAGCTCACGGTCAAACAGGAAGATCCAACAGTGGCAGTTTCCGAAACCGTCGAAATCGCCATTGTCGGCGCCGGTGTTGTCGGGCTGGCGACGGCGCTCCGCCTTGCCGCGGACGGTCGCGAAGTGCTGCTCATCGACCCCAATGAGCCGGGCTCCGGCGCCTCGTTCGGCAATGCCGGAACGGTCGCCGAATACGCCTGCATGCCGGTCGGCACTCCTTCCGTGCTGCGCGCGTTGCCAAAGCTGCTGCTCGATCCCGACAGCCCGTTTTCGCTGCGCTGGCCGGCGTTGCTGCAACTGGCGCCATGGCTGGTCCGGTTCATGCGGCAATCGCTGCCGGCGGCGACCCTGGCCAATGCGCTGGCGCTTGCCGGACTGCTGGCCGACGCCTTGCCGGCCTGGGAGGACATGGCTGGGGAAGCCGGCCTGGAAGATTTGCTACGCCGCAATGGCTGTCTTTACCTCTATCGCCGCGAAAGCGATTTTGCCGCCTCCGCTGGCGGCCGGGCGATGCGCGCCGGATTCGGCGTTCATCAGGAGATCCTGACGCCGCAAGAGGTGGCCGCACTTGAGCCCGGCTTGCCGGCGACTGCAACGCATGGCTTGTTTTTTCCGGACTCGATCAACGTGACCGATCCGGCAACGGTGATGCGGCGACTGCTCGGTGCCGCGGCCGGCCGTGGCGCCTCGGTGAGGCAAGCGGCAATCACCGGGTTGCAGGTCGAGACCGGCGCTGTCCGGCTTAGCGGCCAGGGCTTCAGCATCAAGGCGGGCACGGTGGTGATTGCCGCCGGTGCACGGTCGCGCGCACTGGCCGCGCAGGCCGGCGACAGGATCCCGCTCGAGACCGAGCGCGGCTATCACCTGGAATTCCGGACTGACGCTCCGCTGCTGACACGGCCGGTCTGTCCCGTCGATCTCGGTTTCTACATGACGCCGATGGCCGGCCGGTTGCGGGTCGCCGGCACCGTCGAACTCGGTGGGCTTGCCGCGCCGCCAAATCCGCGCCGGCTGGCGCTGCTCGACCGCGGCGTCAGGCAAATCTTTCCCAAGCTAGGCTCACCTTCATCCGAATGGCTTGGCTTCCGGCCCTCCCTGCCGGATTCCAGACCGGTCATCGGCCCTTCGCGCGGCAATTCCCGAGTGATCCACGCTTTTGGTCATGGCCATCTTGGCCTGACGCTTGCTCCGATCACGGCGCGGCTGGTCGCAGACCTGATCGCCGGACGCGGCGATCCCGCGCGCCTCGCACCCTTTGCGGCGGATCGTTTCGGTCGTTGACCGACCGGTGCCTGCGCCCGAGTTAGTGCGCGAAAACCTGCTCCAGAGAGCGAAAACCCTTGAATTCCAAGGCATTGCCCGAGGGGTCGCGGATGAACAATGTCGCCTGCTCGCCAGACTCGCCCTTGAAGCGGACCATCGGCCGTTCCAGCCAGTCGATGTCGTCGCGCTCCTCTAGCCGCGTCGCCAGGCGCTGCCAGTCGTCCATCAAGAGCACGGCGCCGAAATGCGGGATCGGCACGGTGATGCCGTCGACCTTGCCGTCTCGGGTGGCCTGTGCGGCCTGCGGCCGCAGATGCGCCGACATCTGGTGGCCGAACAGGTCGAAGTCCACCCAGGTCGTCGACGAGCGGCCGATCGCGCAGCCCAGCACCTCGCCATAGAAAACGCGGGTTTCATCGAGATCACGGACGGGAAAGGCGAGATGGAAGGGCGTCATCGAAAAATGCTCCGAGCAGGCTGGGGACCGATTTTACGTCACAGGGTTCGCGATTTGAACCGTCGCCCCGCATTTTGATTGAAGCCTATGCCATTGCACAAGCCGGACCGGAACAATAGATGGGTGGGCAACGGCCAGACGCCGGCCGCACCAGCAGGATTTCAGGCATGACCGATATATCAGACGCAGCAAAATTGACCGACCGCGTCGCGGCTCTAGTCGAGGCTGCCAGGAAGGCGGGCGCCGATGCCGCCGACGCGGTGGCCGTGCGCGGCCGCTCGACCGGGGTGTCGGTGCGTCTCGGCAAGGTCGAGGGTACCGAATCGTCCGAGAGCGAGGATGTCGCGCTGCGCGTCTTTATCGGCGGTCGGGTGGCGAGTGTCTCGGCGACGGCAGCGTCCGACCCGAAAACACTGGCCGAACGCGCCGTGGCGATGGCGAAGGTGTCACCCCAGGATCCCTATCAGGGGCTGGCCGACCCAGCACTGCTCGCCAAACAGACACGCGATCTCGACCTGTTCGACGCCACCGAAGTGTCGGCCGACCAGTTGAAGGAGGCTGCCCTCGCGGCGGAAGCGGCGGCCCTTGCCGTCAAGGGCGTGACCAATTCGGCCGGCGCCAGCGCCGGTGCCGGTCTTGGCGGCCTGGTGCTGGCCACCTCGCACGGCTTCCTCGGCCACTATGTCGGCTCGCGTTTTTCGCGCTCGGCCAGCGTCATCGCCGGCGAGGGCACGGGCATGGAGCGCGACTATGAATTCTCCTCGCGCCAGCATTTTGCCGATCTCGATGCGCCCGAAGACATCGGCCGCAAGGCCGGCGAGCGCGCCGTGCGGCGCATTGGCGCGCGTCAGGCGGCGACCGGGCCGGTCGACGTGGTGTTCGACCCGCGCGTCGCGCGTGGCATCGCCGGCCATCTGGCAGGCGCCATCAACGGTGCCTCGGTCGCGCGCAAGACCTCGTTCCTGCGCGACATGATGGGCAAGCAGGTGGCCGCATCCGCCATCACCATCACGGACGAGCCGCTCAGGCGGCGCGGCCAGGCCTCGCGTCCGTTCGACGGCGAAGGCGTCGAGGGCGAAAAGCTGTTCATGGTCGAGAAGGGCGTGCTCAACCACTGGTTCCTGTCGACCTCGGCCGCGCGCGAGCTTGGTCTGACCACCAATGGGCGCGGCGCGCGCGGTGGCTCTTCCGTGACGCCATCCTCCACCAATCTCGCCATCGAGCCTGGCGAGCGGTCGCCGGAAGAACTGATCAAATCGCTCAAGACCGGCTTCTACGTCACCGAGGTGTTCGGCCAGGGCGTCGACATGGTCACTGGTGAATACAGCCGTGGCGCCTCGGGCTTCTGGATCGAGAATGGCGAGTTGGCCTATCCGGTCGCCGAGGTCACCATCGCCTCGAACCTGAAGACCATGTTCCTCAACATGGTGCCGGCTGATGATCTCGACCGCAATTTCGGTACCGCGGCCCCGACGCTCCTGATCGAAGGCATGACCCTTGCCGGAGCATGACCTGACCACTGTCGGGGCCACCGAAGACTTGCCGCTGCTGCGCGATGCCGCCCGCGAGGCGGGGGTCATCGCCATGCGTTACTTCGGCAACAAACCGCAAGTCTGGATGAAGGGCGGCACATCGCCGGTCAGCGAGGCAGACCATGCCGCCGACGCTTATCTGCGCGAAACGCTGCTGGCGGCACGGCCCGATTATGGTTGGCTGTCGGAAGAAACAGTCGACGATCCGGTTCGGCTTTCGGCAGGCCGCACCTTCGTCGTCGACCCGATCGACGGCACGCGCGGTTTCCTGGAAGGCCTGCGCACCTGGTGCGTCAGCGTTGCCGTCGTCGAGCAGGGCCGCACGCTGGCCGGCGTGCTGGAATGCCCAGCGATGGAAGAGACCTATTGGGCGCTGCCCGGCCAGGGCGCCTTCCGCAACGGCAAGCGCATTGCCGTGCGCAAGCTGGCGGATACGGCCGAGATTTCCGGACTGAAGCAGCTGACCGACCTGATGCCGCCCGAATGGCAGGCGCGGCTGAAGCGGGGCCCCTACAGCCCTTCGCTCGCCTATCGGTTGGCCATGATTGCCAATGGCGCGCTGGATGCCACTTTCGTCAAACCGAACGCGCATGACTGGGACATTGCGGCGGCCGATCTCATCTTGCGCGAGGCCGGCGGCCAGTTGCTCGACCAGCATGGCCGCGCCCCACTCTATGCCGGCGAGGTGACCCGTCATGGCGCGCTCGCCGCCGGCAGCGGTGAATTGCTGGCCGTGCTCGCCGGCGTCATCGCCGGACTGGATGCGTGAAAGCGTTTTCCAGAGCGAGATGAATTCATCTCGCTCTGAAGGTTCCAAAGTCGGCGGCTTTGGTCTAGACCTGTCACAAACTCACGATATGTGAAGGACCGACATGGCCGCGGAAGACGGAAAAAAACAGCTTTTGCATCTGGTGTTCGGTGGCGAACTGAAGAAGCTCGGCGGCACCGATTTCCGCGATCTCGACGGGCTCGACATCGTCGGCATCTATCCGGACTATCAATCCGCGCACACAGCGTGGAAAGCCAAGGCACAAGCCAGCGTGGACAATGCCCACATGCGTTATTTCGTCGTCCATCTGCACCGGCTGCTGGACCCCGACAACAAGGCTGCCGGTTGACTTCGATGGAGCATGATCTGGCGAAAGGGCCAGCGAGCAACGCCGAGCCCACGGGCAGGGGACGCAGCCGCACGACCAAGGCCTTCTGGCGCAAGATTCGCGAACCGCTGGCGCAGTCGCGATTCGTCAAGAACGCCATCGCCAGCCTGTTCGCTCAGTTCGTCCGGTTCGTACGCCTCACCAATCGCGTCGTCGAGGGATCGGCGCGGTTTTCGGGCCGGGCCTATGCCGAGTTCGAGCCCGGCATCATCGCCCTGTGGCACGGCCAGCATCTGCTGACGCCAGCCTACTACCCCAAGCGTAAGCCGCTGGTCGCCATGGTCTCACGCAGCGCCGATGCCGAGCTCAACGCGTTGATGTTGGAGAAATTTGGCATCGAGGCGGTGCGTGGTTCGGGCGGACGTGAAAATGCCAGGCATCTCGACAAGGGCGGGGCAAAAGCACTTATCGCCCTGAAAAAGTCGCTCAGTGCAGGCAAGAACGTCGCCATGATAGCAGACATTCCGCACGGTACGCCGCGAGACGCAGGGCTTGGCATCGTTCTCCTGGCGCGCCTCTCGGGTCGGCCGCTTGTGCCTGTCGCCATCACCACCAGCCGCCGCAAGGTGCTGGAGAAGAGCTGGGATAAGACCACCATCAACCTGCCATTCGGCCGCTCGTCGATCGTCATCGGCCCGCCGATCTTCGTGGCCGCCGGCGCCGATGACGCCGAAATGGAGCGTAAGCGTCAGGAAGTGACGGTCGCGCTCAATGCCGCGACCGCCGAGGCCTACCGTCTCGTGGATGCTCCGCGATGAGCGGTCACTGGGCGCGAGTCATGCTGTCGGCATACCGTTTCGCCGGCGCCGCTGCCTATCCGCTGGTCGGACCCTATGTCGCCTGGCGCACCTCGCAGGGCAAGGAGGACCGCAACCGCCGCCGCGAGCGCTATGGTGTCGCCGGCCGCGCGCGTCCCGACGGGCCGGTGATCTGGATCCATGCCGCGAGCGTCGGTGAGACCATTGCCGTCGTGCCGCTGGTCGAAAGCATTCTCGACTATGGCGTCAACATCGTGCTGACGACCGGAACGGTCACCTCGGCGCAGGTTGCCGACGAGCGGCTCGGTGATCGCATCATCCACCAGTATGTGCCGCTCGACCTTAAGCCGGCGGTCAGCCGGTTTCTCGATCACTGGCAGCCGGATCTGGCGATCATCGCCGAATCCGAGATCTGGCCGATGACCATCCTCGAGCTCGGCGCGCGCCGCGTGCCGCAGGTGCTGGTCAACGGCAGGCTGTCCGACCGCTCGTTCAAGTCGTGGAAGAAACGAGCCAATATCGCCGAGGCGTTGTTCGAGAACCTGGCTCATGTGGTGGCGCAGTCTGATGTCGATGGCGAGCGGTTTCTCGCTCTCGGCGCGCGGCCGGTTACGGTGTCGGGCAACCTCAAGGTCGACACGTCGCCGCCGCCTGTCGACGAACGGGTGCTGGCGACGCTGCGGCGGCAGATCGGCGCGCGCCCGACCTGGGCGGCGATATCGACCCATGACGGCGAGGAGGTGGTCGCCGCCGAGGTCCACGCGACACTGCACAAGCGTCACCACGGTCTTCTGACGATCGTCGTTCCACGCCACCCCGATCGCGCCGAGGCCCTGGCGGCACAGATTTCCGGCATGGGCCTGAAGGTCGCGCGGCGCAGCAAGGGCGACAGGATCACTGCCGACACCGACATATTGCTCGGCGACACGATCGGCGAGATGGGGCTCTATCTCAGGCTGACGGAAATCGCCTTCGTCGGCCGCTCGCTGACCTCCGAGGGTGGCCAGAACC
This sequence comes from Mesorhizobium sp. Root102, assembly GCF_001425625.1. GTDB lineage: Bacteria > Pseudomonadota > Alphaproteobacteria > Rhizobiales > Rhizobiaceae > Mesorhizobium. The sequence goes on from NZ_LMCP01000045.1 coordinate 125,506, forward strand.
CGCTGGAGCCGGCCATGCTCGACACAGCGGTTCTCGCCGGGCGCAATGTGCAGAATTTTCGCGAGGCCTACCAGCGTCTGCTCGACAGTGGCGGCGCCAAGCTGGTGCGCGATCGCGACATGCTGGCCGGCGCCGTCAATTTCCTCCTGACCAACGAAGTGGCGCGCCACGAGATGATGGCGGCGGGCGTTGCGACCGTCGACGAGATGCGCGGTGCGCTGGCGCGCACGCTGAAATCCCTTGAACCCTACATCCAGCCGCTGGTCGTCAAGTCGCGCCTGAAGGGCGCGAACGGGCGCTAGCGTGGCCTCCGAAGCACCACCATTCTGGTGGGAAGAGCCGGACTGGCGGGTCCTGGCGCTGTCGCCGCTGTCGGCCATCTACGGGGCCGCCGCCGGCCGCGGCATGCGGCGAGCCAAGCGCGAGAAGATCGAGGCACCGGTTCTGTGCATCGGCAATTTCACCGTTGGCGGCACCGGCAAGACCCCCGTGGCCATCGCGCTCGCCGAAAAGGCCAAGCGCATGCATCTGAAACCCGGCTTCCTGTCGCGCGGCCATGGCGGCTCCTTCGCCGAGCCGCATGTCGTTGATATCGATCACGACAGCGCCAGGCATGTCGGCGACGAGCCGCTGCTGCTGGCCGAACACGCGCCGGTGGCGGTGACGCCGAACCGCGCCGCCGGCGCCCGGCTGCTGCTCGAAAAGCATGGCTGCGATTTCCTGATCATGGACGATGGGTTCCAGAGCGCCCGCATCCACATCGACTACGCGCTGGTCGTCGTCGATGCGCGCTACGGGATCGGCAATGGCCGCGTCATCCCGGGCGGTCCGCTCCGGGCCAGGGTCGTCGACCAACTGGTCTTCACCAGCGGGCTGTTGAAGATGGGCGAGGGCACCGCAGCCGACGCCGTGGTCCGCCAGGCGGCACGCGCCGGCCGGCCGATCTTCGAAGCCCACACCGAGCCAAACGGTAAGGCAAGGCTTGCCGGCAAGCGGTTCCTGGCCTTCGCCGGTATCGGCCATCCCGAGAAATTCTTCGACACGGTCCGCGAGGCCGGCGGCGAACTGGCGTTGACGCGGCCGTTTCCGGACCATCATTTCTATGCAGAGGACGAACTTGCAGAGCTGGCGGCGACCGCACGCGCCGAGGGGCTCGGCCTCATCACCACCGCCAAGGATGCCGCCCGGCTGCGCCATGGCGCCCCACAGGACTTTGTCGACCGGCTCGAGGTGCTGGAGATCGACACGGTTTTCGAACTCGACAATGTTCCCGAGCGCATCATCGACGAAACGCTCGATGCTTGGCGCCAGCGCAAGCTGAAGGGCTAAAGCAATTTCAGGAAAAGCGTGGAACGGTTTTCCGTCCGGAATTGCGTCAAAACAAAGAGCTAGAGCGGTTCGCCGTTTCCGTGAAACGGTGAACCGCTCTAGCCGCGCTTACGCAATTCCGGATGCACCTCGATTTCGCGGCGCAGTGAGACAGTAGCGTTGATGTAGGGCTCTTGCCTGGCGACACTCCAGTATTTCAACTCATCGAGCGGAATGCTTTCGCCTGTCACCGCGCAGCGCACGAATGCGCCGGGGCTGGTAACCTGGAAGTCGCCATCGAGATAGCGGATGCGGGCTTCCTTGCCGCCGGGGCCTTCGAAACGGTTCATCATGCAGGGACGCCGAGGTTCATGGGGATTTCATCGCCATAAATTCCCGGCGAGGTCAAGCATGTGACAAGCTTGAGACAATGCTGACACCCTATTGTTGGGGAGAAAAACGCTGATGTCGGGGCACTATGGACATTTCCTCCGCCCGCCTTGCCGCCTTGCTTAGGGAAACGATGACGCCGCAGGCCGTGCCGTCGGCAAAGGCCGACCCAGTCATGACGGCACTGGTCAAGGCGCTGGTCCAGCCGCCTGCGCCGTCCATGCTTGCGCAACAGACAGCACCCGCGCTGTTGGCTTTGCCTGCGGCGCCGATGGTCGTCAAATCGCAACAGATCGCGTCGGCTGGCATCGTCGAGGCCTATCTTGCCCAGTTCGTGACGGGGGAAGAAGTGGCATTGGCAACGGTCGTGGCGAGAAAGGCAACGCCTGAAGCCGAAACGCAGCGAGCCGTCTTGCCACCTTCGGCAACGGCTAATGACAATGCTCCTGCAAGGGTTGCGGGGTTGTCATTGCTGTCGCTTATCCCGCCGCAGACTCCGGTCCCGCGCAACGCTGCCGCACTGGATACCCCGGCGGGCCCGCAAAGGCCGGCCAAGCAATCCCATGGTGCGGCGCCGAACCCCGAGCACCTGCTGGTGAAGATCGGCTTCGTTTCGACAATGGCCGGTTTGCTAGGAACCGTGGTCCTTGGGTTCGTTCTCTTGATGCTGCGCTAACCCTCGGCTTCGATGAAGGCTTCCATCTTTTCCGGCGACAGCCCTGCCTGCACCGCGATACGGCGCGCCAGTTCCGCCGCGGCGGCACGGGGCCGTCCCATCGGCCGGTCGAGCCAATAGGATACCGGATTGAGCGCGGTGCGCCCGTCGACGGGAGTGATGCGGCCCGACTTCAATTGATACCCGGTCAGCGGTGGACGCGCCAGCGCGATGCCGAGCCCATAGGCGGCGGCGTCGAGCACCAGATTATAGTCCTCGAAGCGGCGGTCCTGCGGGCGCGGGCGATAGTCCATGCCTTGCGCGGCAAACCAGGCGCGCCAGGCTGACGCGTCGGAATCGTTGATCAGCGAATATTTGAGCAGTCGGGCAGGGTCGCCGCGGCCGATCTCGCGGGCAAGCTCGGGCGAGGCGACGGGGAAGACATGTTCCTCGAAAAGCTGCACCGAGATGCGGCCCGGAATGCCGCCGCGGCCGCAGCGGATCGAGAGATCAATGCCCTCATCGGCAAGGTCGGCCTGGCGGATGTCGACGTCGAGCACGATGCGCAGCTTGGAGGGATCGTTCTCCAGCGCCGCCATGCGCGGCATCAGCCACAGCCCGCTGACCGAGGGGATCGAGGTCAATCGCACCACGGCGGTGCCGCGTGGTTCCACCCAGCGGTCGGAATGGCTGGAAATCAGCGCGAAAGCCTCCGCCGTGCGCAAATGCAGCCGGTTGCCTTCGATGGTCAGCGAGACGCCGCGCGCACCGCGATCGAAAACTTTCAACCCCAGCCAGTCTTCGAGCTTGGCGATCTGCCGGCTGACGGCACCGTGGGTGATGTTGAGCTTTTCGGCGGCCGCCGAAAAGCTGCCCGTTCGCGCCGCCGCGTCGAAGGCGCGCAGCGTTTCGAGCGGTACCATTGTGTCTGAGCTGTGATCCATAGTCACAGGTGATCCTCGATTTGGTCGTTTGTCAACCGACCCGAAAAGGGGTTTTCTGCCATTCAGGACCGAAGAACACGAGGACAGTGAGATGAGCGCAATGACCAGCACGTTGAATTCGACACAACGGATGGACACCACGGCAGCCATCGCGGTGGCGCTGACGGTGGTTGGCTGGGCCTCTGCCTTTCCGGCGATCCGCGCAGGCCTCGCCGCCTTTGGGCCGCTGGAACTGGGTGCGTTGCGCTTTGCCATTGCCGCTGTGCCGGCGGCGATCTTCCTGGCCGCCAAGCGCCCGGCGCTGCCTAGGCTGGACGAAGTGTGGCGCCTCGTCTTTGGCGGTGCCATCTTCGTCGCGCTCTACACCGTAATGCTCAATTTCGGCGAACTGACCGTCTCGGCCGGCGCCGCCGGCTTCATCATCAATGTCAGCCCGATCTTCACCGCCATCATGGCAATGGCGCTGCTTGGCGAGCGTTTTTCGGGCATGGCCTGGGCCGGCACGGTGATTTCCTTCGCCGGCATTGGCGTCATCGCCATGGCCGACGGGCATGGCCTGCACTTCAACACCGGCGCGCTGCTGGTGCTCGGTTCGGCCTTGTGCTCGGCCGTCAACACCATAGTCCAGAAGCCGCTGTTTGCCCGCCATCATCCGCTGACCATTTCTGCCTCGAACATGGTGCTAGGCGCACTCTGCCTGTCGCCCTTCCTGCCGTCAGCCTTTTCGCAAGCGGTCGTTGCAGATACCGCCGGCCTTGGCGCCGTCATCTTCCTCGGCATTGTGCCCAGCCTGATCGCCTATGCCGCCTGGGCGACCGCCCTGTCGCGTCTGCCTGCGGCACGTGCCTCGAACTTCCTCTACCTTGTCTCGCCCATGTCTGCCCTGATCGGCTTCTTCTGGCTGGGCGAAGTGCCGACCCTGCTTGGCATCCTCGGTGGTGCGCTGGCGCTCGGTGGCGTGATCGTGGTGAATTTGAAGAGGTAAAACAAAAGGCTGGAGCCGTTTCCGAACTCAAATCCCGAGCCGTGCTCGTTTCGATGCAGACATGCGCCAGGCGGGCGGCTATGGTGAGCCGCTTGTGTGGAGCGGGGTCGGGATGGGAAGAGGGTTCATATCCGCAATTTATTGCGTGCTGCTGCTGAGCGGGGAGGCCGCCGCGGGTTGGTATCACGTGGAGAATTACGAAGGGTCCATCGGCTCCCAGCCCGTTCATGTCTCGCTTCAGACATATGACAGCTTCGGCAGCGGCATGACCGTCGAGGGAAGCTACTTCTACGACGCGAAGCAAAGCCCGATAGCGGTGTTCGGCAAGCTCAACGGCACCAGCCTCGTGCTCTGCGAGATCTCGAATGACAAGGAATTCGACCGGATATTGGTGGTTGGATCAAAGATACCCGTCGACACCACCGGATGCCCGTTTTCCCTCGACATGGCTGAAAGCGGCGCGACAGGCACCTGGAGCAAGGGGGCAGACACGTATCCCGTCACGCTCAAGAAGGTCGCGAGTCTGGACGATACCGGCGACCCAAAGATCGACGGGGCCATCGAGATTCCCTTCTGGGCCGAAACAGCCGCCCACAGGTTTGCCGGTGTTTATACGAACACCGACTCAGGCACTTGCATGGCGAAAATGCAGGTCGTCAAAAAGAGCAGCAGGAAGATCGTTCAGGAGATCGCCTTCGATGATGATGGCTGCAACGCCGGCATGCTGATGACGTCCATCTATGCGAACGTCCAGAAGTGGGCCGAGCGAAGCGAGGACATCATTTCGGTGAATTTTCGAGGTGGCGGCGCCGGATATACGATGGACTATGCCTTTGACCGCAAGACCAAAAAGTACCGCCAGAGGAAATGAAACGGGACGCCGATAGCAAGACCTCAACGCCGGCCGAACAGCCTTTCGATATCCGCCAGCTTGAGCTCGATATAGGTCGGGCGGCCGTGGTTGCAGGTGCCGGAGCCGGGCGTCGCCTCCATCTGCCGCAGCAACGCATTCATCTCCTCGGCCTTGAGCAGGCGGCCGGAGCGCACTGAGCCGTGGCAGGCCATGGTCGCGGCGATCTTGTCCAGCCGCTCCTTCAGCGTGTCGACCGTGTCGTTGTCGGCGATCTCGTCGGCGAGGTCGCGCACCAACTGCTGGACATTGGTTTCGCCGAGCATCGACGGCGTCTCGCGCACTGCGACGGCGCCGGGGCCGAAGCGCTCGATACCGAGGCCGAAGCGGGCCAGCGTTTCCGAATGCATGGCAAGCCGTTCGGCATCCTCTTCCGGCAGATCGATGATTTCAGGCAGCAGCAGCATCTGTGAAGGCACCGGCCGCGAATGCAGCGCATTTTTCAGCGCTTCGTAGACCAGACGCTCATGCGCCGCATGCTGGTCGACGATGACGAGCGAATCCCTGGTCTGCGCGACGATGTAGTTCTCATGCACCTGGGCGCGCGCCGCACCGAGCACCGCACCAAGCAGCGTCTCGGCCGCCTCATCCTGCCCGGCGCGCGCATCGGCGCTGGCAAGCGGGCCGGCATCGAACGCCGCCTGCTCGTTTTCGCGTAAGCCGCGTTGATCGAAGCCCGCGCCCTCGAAACCCATGTCGAGCGGTCGCTGCGGCGATCGGGCCGGGTCGAAGCCGGAGGGGCCTGACGCTCGGTAGGCCGCCTCGTAGCTGCGATGACCGTTGGCCGGGCCGCCGTGACCGTAGGATGCGGCGCCCGGGCGGAAGGCCGCCATCATGCCTGCGGCACCCGTGGTGGCGGCGCGCATGCCGGAATCGGCCAGCGCCTGGCGGATGGAACCGACGATCAGCCCGCGCACTAGGCCGGGATCACGGAAGCGCACATCGGCCTTGGCCGGGTGGACATTGACGTCGACGATGGCCGGATCGAGCGAAAGAAACAGCACCGTCACTGCATGGCGGTCGCGCGGCAGGACGTCGGCGAAGGCCCCGCGAATGGCGCCGGCGATCAGCTTGTCGCGCACCGGCCTGCCGTTGACATAGGCATATTGCTGCAGCGCATTGGCGCGGGTGAAGGACGGGATCGACACGTGGCCGGTCAGGTGCACGCCTTCGCGCATCGCCTCGATGGCAATCGAATTGTCGGGAAAATCGGCACCCATTACCTGGGCGACACGGCGCAGGCTGCCTGCCGCACTGTCGTCCGTCGCCGGCAGTTCCAGTGTCGAGCGGTCCGAGCCGGCCAGCGTGAAGCGCACGGCGGGGAAGGCGATGGCGATGCGCTTGACCACGTCACTGGTCGCCGAACTCTCGGCGCGCTCACCCTTCATGAATTTGAGCCGCGCTGGCGTTGCGAAGAACAGGTCGCGCACCTCGACGGTGGTGCCGCGGTTGGCCGCCGCCGGCTTGACGGGCAAGACGCGGCCGCCCTCGATGCCGATCTCGGCGGCACTGTCGCCGGCGGCGGTGCGTGACCGGATCGACAGCCGCGACACCGAGCCGATCGACGGCAGCGCTTCGCCGCGGAAGCCGAGCGAGCGGATGTCGTTGATATCCTCGGTGAGCTTGGAGGTGCAGTGACGCGCGATCGCCAACGCCAGCTCCGGTTCGGGAATGCCGGAGCCGTCATCGGTGACGCGGATCAGGTTCAGTCCGCCGCCGGCGGTGACGATCTCGACGCGTGAAGCACCGGCGTCGAGCGCATTCTCGACCAGTTCCTTGACCACGCTTGCCGGACGCTCGATGACTTCGCCTGCGGCGATCTGGTTGATCATCGTTTCGGAAAGCTGGCGGATGGGCATGGCGGCACTATAGGCGGATTCGGGGTGTGCGGGAGAGGCATAATCGTGAGAGCGGTGGATCAGTTCGCAGCACGGATTACGCCTGCGCGGCCAGCCAGTCGCGCACCTTGCGGGCATTTTCGCTGAGTTCCCGGTTCTTCGGCCAGACGACATAGAACGCCTTGCCGGTCTTCATCACATGATCCGTCACCGGCACCAGCAGGCCCGATGCCAGCAGCCGCTCGGCGAGGTGCCGCCAGCCAAGGGCGATGCCTTGCCCCTCCATGACTCCTTGGATCACCAGGCCGTAGTCGTTGATGCGCAGGCCGCGTGCGGTATCGCTGAGATTGGCGCCGGCCGACTGGAACCATTCGTCCCAACTGGCCGCCTCGCGATACGGCTCTTCCAGATGGATGAGGCGGTGCGTGGCCAGTTCTGCAGCGGATTTGGGCAGGCCGAACTTTGCCGCATAGCTGGTGCCGGCGACGGGAAATATCTCCTCGTCGGCCAGCGGCAACGAGTGATAGTCCGGCCAGTCCCGAGGCTCGCCGCCGCGCACGCCGAGAGGGATGCCTTCCGCGATGATGTCGAGGTCGCGGTCGGCGGTCTGGATGCGCAGGTCGATGCCCGGCAGTTCGTCGCGGAATTGCTGCAGGCGCGGCATCATCCAGAAGGAACCGAAGGCCGTCGACGCGGCAAGCGTTACATGGCCGCCACTTGCCTGCAGGCGCAGATCCTCCGCCGATTTGCGGATATGCGACAGGCCGAGCGAAACGTCGGCGTGGAAGCGCTCGCCGGCCTCGGTCAGGATGACCTGGCGATGCCGGCGCTGGAACAGCTTGGCGCCAAGCTGTTCTTCCAGTCCTCGCACGGCATAGGAGACGGCGGCCTGCGTCATGCCGAGTTCTCGCCCGGCGGCGGTGAAGCTCGACAGCCGCCCGGCCGCCTCGAAGACGATCAGGCTGCCGGCGGAAGGCAAGAGGTGGCGCAGGCTTCGCATAAGCCCAGCTTATACAAGAGATCAGGATTTTCCAGCGTCACATCGCCATTTTGTCTGCGTAGATTGTCCTCAGGAACAAGATGGAGGCTCCATGAACGCACCGGCCGCCGAGACGACAATCGAACCCGCCAAGCGGCGTGAGCGCGGCGGTGGCCGCATCGCCCGGCGTGAACTGCGTTCGCACGGCTCGGAAGGGCTCAGCCGGCCCTACATCGTGCGCAACATCCCGACCTACGACATCCTGTCGGAAGAGAACCTGCTTCGTATCGAGGCGACCGCCGACCGGATCCTGGCCGAGATCGGCATCGAGTTCCGCGACGACCCAGTGGCCCTGGCGCACTGGAAGCGGGCAGGGGCGTCCATTGACGGCGCTCTGGTCAAGTTCGAGCCGGGCATGCTGCGCGAGATTCTCAAGACGGCGCCCGCGAGCTTCACCCAGCATGCGCGCAATCCGGCCAATTCGGTCGAGATCGGTGGCAAAAGCGTCGTCTTCTCGCCGGCCTACGGCTCACCCTTCGTCATGGATATCGACAAGGGCCGCCGCTACGGCACGATCGAGGATTTCCGCAACTTCGTGAAGCTAGCGCAGTCCTCACCCTGGCTGCACCATTCCGGCGGCACCATCTGCGAGCCGGTCGATGTGCCGGTCAACAAGCGCCATCTCGACATGGTCTACAGCCACATCAAATATTCCGATCGAGGCTTCATGGGCTCGGTGACGGCAGAGAGCCGCGCCGAGGATTCGATCGACATGGCGCGCATCGTCTTCGGCCGTGATTTTGTCGACAAGAACTGCGTCATCCTCGGCAATGTCAACGTCAATTCGCCGCTGGTCTGGGACGCGACGATGACGACGGCGCTGCGTGCCTATGCTCGCGCCAACCAGGCGGCTGTCATCGTGCCGTTCATCCTTGGCGGCGCCATGGGCCCGGTGACCAATGCCGGCGCCATCGCCCAGTCGCTCGCCGAAACCATGGCCGGCTGCGCGCTGACCCAGCTTGAACGGCCCGGCGCGCCGGTCATTTTCGGCAATTTCCTATCCTCGATGTCGCTGCGTTCGGGCTCGCCCACCTTCGGCACGCCGGAACCGGCGATCGGCTCGATGGTCATCGGGCAACTGGCACGGCGGCTGAAGCTGCCGTTGCGCTGCTCCGGCAATTTCACCACCTCGAAGCTGCCCGACGCACAGGCCATGAACGAAGGCACCATGTCGATGCTGGCGGCTGTGCATTGCGGCGCCAACTTCATTCTGCATTCGGCCGGCTTCCTCGACGGCCTCCTGTCGATGTCCTACGAAAAATTCGTTATGGACGCCGATTTCTGCGGCGCGCTGCACACCTATCTCGACGGGGTGAAGATCGACGACAACCAGTTGGCGCTCGACGCCTTCAGGGAGGTTGGTCCCGGCAGCCATTTCTTCGGTTCGGCCCATACCTTGGCCAACTACGAGACAGCCTTCTGGGATTCCGAGATCGCCGACAACGAACCTTACGAGAAGTGGGAGGCTGCCGGATCGGAAGATGCCGCCATTCGCGCCAACCGGCGCTGGAAGAAGGCGCTGGCCGAATACCAGGCACCGCCGCTGGACCCTGACATAGACGAGGCACTGCAGGACTTCATGGGCCGTAAGAAGCTTGAGATGGCGGACGCCTGGTACTGAACATCCGAGAAGGGCGATCAACGCCACGTATCGAACAATGCGAAAGAAGCGGAGGAAAAAATGACATTCTTCAGAAGCAGTGGCGATCGCGTGCCGAGCGCTATCGAGGCGATGGCGCAAGACGCACGTGCGGGCCGCATGGACCGACGCGAGTTCCTGGCGCTGGCAAGCGCCTTCGGCGCATCGACGGCGCTTGCCTATGGCATGATCGGCCTTGCCGCGCCGGATCGGGCCTTGGCCGAAGAACCGAAGAAAGGCGGAACGCTGCGCGTCTCGATGTCGGTGAAGGGACAGAAGGATCCGCGCACTTACGACTGGGTGGAGCTTGCGAACATTTCGCGCTGCTGGCTGGAGCCGCTTGTCCGCTACACCAGGCAATTCACATTCGAGCCGGTCCTGCTCGAAAGCTGGGATATCAACGACGACGCCACCGAATATGTGCTGCATGTGCGCAAGGGCATCACATGGAACAACGGCGACGCTTTCAACGCCGATGACGTCGCCTACAATCTGACGCGCTGGTGCGAGAAAGGCGTCGCCGGCAATTCGATGGCCGCACGTGTCGGCGCGCTGATCGACGCAAAGACCGGCAAAGCCAGGGACGGCGCGATTACCAAGGTCGACGACAACACGGTCAAGCTGAAACTCAGCGAACCTGACATTTCGCTGATCCCGAACTTCACCGACTATCCGGCTCTTGTCGTTCACCGCAACTTCGATGCCGATGGCGCCGATCCGATCAAGAAGCCGATCGGCACGGGAGCGTTCGAATTGGTCTCCTACGATGTCGGCCAGAAGGCTGTCGTCAAGCGTCGTGAGAATGGCAAATGGTGGGGCGGTGAAGCGCCACTCGACAGTGTCGAATTCATCGACTACGGCACGGATTTCAACGCCACGGTGAATGCTTTCGATTCCGGCGAGATCGACCTCAATTTCGAGTCGCCCGCCGACTTCATCGATATTCTCGACAAGATGGGCCTGGAGAAATCCGAGGTCGCGACAGCGACGACACTCGTTGCCCGCACCAACATCACCCACAAGCCCTATGACGACCAGCGGGTGCGCAACGCTCTGCAGATGGCCGTCGACAACAACGCGGTTCTAGAACTCGGCTATGCCGGGCGAGGCACCCCTGGTGAAAACCACCACGTCGCCCCGATCCACCCTGAATACTATCCGCTGCCCAAGAAGACACGCGACGCGGCCGGCGCCAAGAAACTGATGGCGGAAGCCGGACAGGCCGACTTCGAGCATGAACTGATCACCATCGAAGACGACTGGCAGAAGAACACCGGCGACGCCATCGCCGGCCAGTTGCGCGATGCCGGCATCAAGGTCAAGCGTACGGTGCTGCCGGGTTCGACTTTCTGGAACGACTGGACGAAATATCCCTATTCCATGACGATCTGGTACATGCGTCCGCTCGGTGTCCAGGTGCTGGCGCTTGGCTACCGCACCGGCGAGGCGTGGAATGAATCCGCATACTCCAATCCCGATTTCGACGCCAAGCTCAAGCAGGCTCTTTCGCTGATCGACGTGGCCAAGCGCAAGGAGGTGATGAAGGATGTCGAGCAGATCCTGCAGGATTCGGGCGTCATTGTTCAGCCGTTCTGGCAGAAGCTCTTCAGCCACATGAACAAGAAGGTGAAGAACTACGGTGTCCATCAGACGTTCGAGATGGATCTCCAGAACGTCTGGCTGGACGCCTGAAAGCAAGGCGCTGCAGGACTTCATGAGCCGCAAAAAAGCCGATATGCAGGATACGTGGTATTGATTGGCCCAAGCCATCAAAAGCCGGAGATCCTGCATGAGACTGACATTGCTCGCTGCCGCCCTTTCGATAGCCTTGCCGGCGACCGCCGTCGCCGGACCGGCGTCCAACGCCGTGAAGTTCTTCTATGTGCCGGCGGTCAAGTTCGAGGCCGACGAACAATATCGGGATCGGTTCACCGAGCCGGTGACGAAACTGTTCGACCTGAACGACCAGGCAACGAAAAAGAACCCGGACGAGGTTGCCTGCATCGACTTCGATCCTGGTCTCGATGCCCAGGATTTCGATCAGAAGACCGTCTCGAGAACGCTCAAATTGTCTGAGAAGCTAGATGGCGACAACGCAGAGGTTACCGCGACCTTCAGCCTTTTTTCGGAAGGCGACGATTCCAAACGTGAAATGGTCTGGTCGCTCAAGAAGATCGACGGCCAGTGGAAGATATCGGACATCGCCTCCAAGACCAGCGACTGGAAGCTCAGCGCGCTGGAATGCATGGCCGGCCAGACACCGGAGTGATGCGATGGCTCGTCGCCCGTTCCTGGCACTGTCGACCATGTGCCTGCTGGCGGTGGGTCTGAGCGGTGCCGACGCCCAAGGTCTGTTGGGTGCGCCGCCGGCAAACGCCCCGGCTGACGCTACGCCGGCCGACAGCGGGGCGCCGCCTGCAAATGCGCCCGGAACCGGGGTGGAACCGGCAACGCCCCCGGTTGGATGGTCGCCAGCCGAAGCCGCGCCAGCCGCACCGATCCAGCCGGGTTCGCCGACAGCGGTGGTGCGGCCGTTTTACGATCAGGTCGGGCTGGAGATCGATCCGTCAGAGCGCAGCCATTTCATCGATCCGGCGAAAACCGTGCTCGACAAGAGCGACGCCTTGCGCAAGTCCGGGCAGGGCGAGTGCCTCGACCCCAACATGGCGCTAGACAATGCGGACTATGACAAGGCCGAGATCGACAAGAGCCTGAAGACGCTGGAGGCGGTCAACGGCGACCAGGCCAAGGTCATCGTCGCCTTCGTCATCTCAGGCAATCCGCACCGGCTGGAGTGGAAATTCAAGAAGGTCGACGGCGAGTGGAAGATCACGGACCTGTTGTCGGTGACCGGCGAATGGGCACTCAGCCAATATCAGTGCGAATGATCGGCGAGTTCACCCGCGCCCGCGATAGGGCGCGACCCCGGTGTCGGGCAGCCAGCTGCCTTCCGGCGGAGCACCTGTCTGCCAGAACACGTCGATCGGAATGCCGCCGCGCGGATACCAATAGCCGCCTATGCGCAACCACAGCGGCTTGGTTGCCGCCACAATGCGGCGGCCGATCATGACGGTGCATTCTTCATGGAAAGCGCCGTGATTGCGAAACGAGGTCATGAACAGCTTGAGCGACTTCGATTCCACCAGAGCCGCGTCAGGTGCGTAGTCGATGACGATGTGGGCGAAATCCGGCTGGCCGGTGACCGGGCACAGCGAGGTGAATTCCGGGCAGACGAAGCGCACGATCGCTGGCGGCCCGTCGCCGCGGGCAAACGGCACGGTTTCCAGGACCGCTGCTTCGGGGCTCTGTGGCGTCTCGACCCTTGTGCCGAGTTGGGTAAGGTCTTTTGTCACGGTCATGGGCGGTGGCCTCGTTCGATTTTGCCGCTCATTAGCATCGGACCGAAAAGTGCGCAGCGGTTTTCGGATGAATCCGATGATTAAAATTAGATCTGAAGCAGTGCACGCTGCTTCAGCACAATTTGAAACAGCAGGAAGACGATGACCTCCAACGATCCGCTTCTCCAGCCCTATCAGCTCAGACATCTGACGCTGAAGAACCGGGTCATGTCGACCAGCCATGAGCCGGCCTATTCCGAGGAAGGCATGCCGAAACAGCGCTATCGGCTCTACCATGCCGAGAAGGCCAAGGGCGGCATGGCGCTGACCATGACCGCCGGATCGGCGATCGTCTCGCGCGACAGTCCGGCTGCCTTCGGCAATTTGCATGTCTATGACGACAGGATCGTGCCGTGGCTGGCGGAGCTCGCTGACGCCTGCCACGAGCACGACTGCAAGGTGATGATCCAGATCACCCATCTCGGCCGCCGCACCGGCTGGAACAAGGCCGACTGGCTGCCGGTGCTCTCGGCCTCGCCGGTCCGCGAGCCGGCGCATCGTGCTTTTCCCAAGACGATCGAGGACTGGGACATCGAGCGCATCGTTGCCGACTATGCTTCTGCCGCCCAGCGCTGCCATGCCGCCGGCCTCGACGGCATCGAGTTCGAGGCCTACGGCCATCTGATCGACGGCTTCTGGTCGCCGGCCACCAACCAGCGCGACGACGAGTTCGGCGGTTCGCTCGATAACCGCCTGCGCTTCACCAACATGGTGCTCGAGGCCGTGCGCGCGGCGGTCGGCCACAAATTCGTCGTCGGCATCCGCATGGTCGCCGACGAAGATTTCGAACAGGGCCTGTCGAAGGCGGAGGGCATCGAGATCGCGACGCGGCTGGCCGGCTCGGGCAAGGTCGATTTCCTCAACATCATCCGCGGTTCGATAGAGAGCGATGCGGCGCTGACCAAGGTCATACCGGTGACCGGCATGCGCTCTTCGCCGCATCTCGATTTCGCCGGCGAGGTGAGGGCGGCGACGAAATTCCCGACCTTTCATGCGGCACGCATTTCCGACGTCGCCACCGCGCGCCACGCCATCGCCACCGGTAAGCTCGACATGGTCGGCATGACCCGCGCCCACATCGCCGATCCGCACATCATGAAAAAGGTGATGGAGGGCCGTGAGCACGAGATACGCCCATGTGTGGGCGCCACCTATTGTCTCGACCGCATCTATGAAGGCGGTGAAGCGCTGTGCGTCCACAATGCGGCGACCGGCCGCGAGGCCGATATTCCGCACATCATCGTCGAGACAGAAGGGCCGAAGCAGAAAATCATCGTCGTCGGCGCCGGCGCCGGCGGACTGGAGGTGGCGCGGGTCGCGGCCGAGAGAGGTCACAAGGTGACGGTACTTGAAGCCTCGAGCCAGGCCGGCGGCCAAATTCGGCTTGCGACGCAGAACCCGCGCCGCAAGGAATTGATCGGCATCATCGACTGGCGGCTGGCCGAACTCGACCGGCTCGGCGTCGTGATCCGCTACGACACCTGGGCGGAAAAGGACGACGTTTTGGCACTGTCACCCGACGTGGTGGTGGTCGCCACCGGCGGTCTGCCGCAGAACCCGCCGCTGACGGCGGGCGACAACCTTGTCACCTCAAGCTGGGACATCATGGCGGGCAGCGTCAAGCCGGCCGAAAATGTGCTGCTCTATGACGACAATGGCGGCCATCAGGGCATGGGCGCGGCCGAACTGATCGCCAATGCCGGCTCGAAACTCGAACTTGTCTCGCCGGAGCGCTTCTTTGCCCCGGAAATGGGCGGCATGAACCACGTACCCTATATGCGCGCCTTCCAGGACAAGGGCGTTGTCATCACCATCAACACGCGGCTGCGGGCGGTGCGGCGTGAAGGCAATCAGTTGGTCGCCGAGCTTGCGTCGGACTTTGCCGACGGCTGGCGCGGCGAGCGGCGAGTCGACCAGGTGGTGGTCGAGCACGGCACGCTGCCGCTCGATGATCTCTACCTCTCGCTGAAGCCGCTATCGAAGAATGGCGGCGCGGTCGACTATGAGCGTCTGGTGAGCGGTGGCGACATCTTTCCGGCCCGCAATCCGCAAGGCAGCTTCGTAATGTTCCGCATTGGCGACGCGGTCGCCTCGCGCAACATCCATGCCGCCATTTATGACGGCATCAGGTTCGGCTTGCGGATCTGAAATTCGTCATTCGCGAGAATTGGTGGCGCGGGGTCGGACCTGCGTACGAGAGCCCGTGTACTTCGGTCCAGCCGCGCGCCCGCACGTCATTGGCTCGTCGCCAGACAACGTACGATTCCGTGAGGTTTTGCTGCGCCTCAGACCATCCTGGCGACAGCCATGCACAGCACCGTGACGACCAGCAACCAGGCGGCGATGCGTTCGCCCGTCGCCATTCTGGCGCGCAGTTGCGTCTCGGTTTCCGCATTCGCACCGGCAAGTCGTCTGCTGGGCGCCCTGACCATGGCGCCGAGCACGCCGGCGGCGGCCAAAGCGGCCAGGATGCCAAGCGCGAGCACCATTTCCATCGAGCCGAAATAGGCGCCGTGGAAAAAGTACCAGAGCAGCGCTCCGGTCAGGAAAACCATGCCGGCCGCGCCCATCTGCGGCTGGATGAAGCGTTCGGCCCGGATATCGGGGTCGCGCGCCAGCGTAATCGTGGTGCCTGCCCAGAAAACGCCGGCCATGACATGAAGGCCGATAACGACGATGTAGACATACTGCATGACCGGATCTCCTCTCGCGTCCGCCACTACCGATATAGTTAGATATCAAATGATTAGATGTCAATTCGTAAGCTGGAGCCAGTTCCATCCGTGGAGAACACCGTCTAGTGTCCATGCATGACGCCTTTTGAACGCCCGCCAGTCGGTATGAATCTTGGCCGAACCGCCAAGCTGGTTGCCCAGGCTTTCGACGCTGCCCTGGTCGAGGCCGGTGGTACATTGCCGGTCTGGCTTACATTGCTGTCGGTCAAGTCGAGCAACCTGGCCAATCAGCGCGAGCTCGCTGGCATGATCGGCATCCAGGGAGCGACACTGACCCACCATCTCAACGCGATGGAGGCGCAGGGCCTGCTGACGCGTCGCCGGGATCCCGTCAACCGCCGGGTTCATCTGGTCGAATTGACTGCGGCCGGAGAAGCGATGTTCGAGACATTGCGCAAGGCCGCGCTTGCCTTCGACAAGCGGCTGCGGGTCGGGCTGTCCGACGAGCGTCTGGCGGAGTTCGCCCAGGTGCTGGCGGCGCTGCGGGGCAATGTGGGAGGGTAGGGAGCGCGCTCCCGATCATCGGCTCAGTCGTCGTAGCCCTGGATTGTTCCAAAGGTGTAATGGCGCAGCTTCAGCGCGGTGATCAAATTGGTCAGCTTCGTCGGTCGCCAGTTCGATGGCCACTTGTCAAGGCGGACTCGGTCGCGTCTACGCCAGGCTCCCCTGCAGCACCGTCAGCTTGGCCTTCTTCGGCATGCGGGCGGTCAGCCATTCCAGCGCCTTGTCGTGCGGCATCGGGAAGGCGATGGAATAACCCTGCACCTGGTCGCAGCCGATCGCCATCAGCGAATCGAGCTCGGCCTCGGTTTCGGCGCCCTCGGCAACGATCGAGATACCAAGGCCACGCGCCAGCTCGGTGATGGCGCGCACGATCTTCGAGTTGTCGCCATTCTCATGGATGTTCTGGACGAAGCGGCGATCGATCTTTAGCCGGTCGATCTCGTTCGGGTTGACATGGCTGAGCGAGGCATAGCCGGTGCCGAAATCATCGAGTTCGAGATGGACGCCGGCTGCCCTGATTTGGCGCAGCTTTGCCGCGATGCCCGTCTTCTCGTCGTCGAGGATGACGGATTCGACGATTTCCAGCGACAGTTTCTGCGCCGGCAGCCCGGCCCTTTCCAGCGTCTCGAACAAAAACGCATCGAAATCGTGCTCGCGCAGTTCGGTACCGGAAACATTGACGGCAAGTCGCCCGAAGGCAATCCCGGCGCGGTTCCATTCGGCCGCCTCGTTGATCGCCTTGGTGATGACGATGCGGCCGATCTCGGGCATGAAGCCGCACTTCTCGGCGACCGGAATGAATTCGCCGGGTGGGATCATGCCGCGCTCGGCATGGTTCCAGCGCACCAGCGCCTCGATGCCGCTGATCGTGCCGTTGCTCAGCGAGACCTGCGGCTGGAAATAGACCTGGAAGGCCCGCTCCGCGATGGCGACCTTGATGTCGTGCTCGAGCTGCTTGCGATAGTCGAGTTCGCGGCGCAACTCTTCGGAGAAGAAGGAGAAGTTGCCGCCGCCCAGCTTCTTGGCGGAATAGAGTGCCAGATCGGCGTGGACCAGCAGATCCTGGGCATTGTCGGCGTCGATCGGATAGACGGCGATGCCGGCGCTGGCGCCTGGGAGAATGGTCGTGCCCTGGAAGACGATCGGCTCGTTGATGTGCGCCAGGATGCGCCGGGCAAGCATGTTGATGTCTTCGGTGCCGCCGGCGCCGCCAAGGATCATGACGAATTCGTCGCCGCCCAGGCGCACGCACAGATCCGACGCCCGGCAGGAATCGCGCATGCGCTGCGCCGTGACGACCAGCACATAGTCGCCGGCGGCGTGGCCAAGCGTATCGTTGATCTGCTTGAACCGGTCGAGGTCAAGCTGGACGACGGCAAGGCGTTCGCGACGCCGGTGCGTGCCCTTGATCAGCGTGTCGAAATGATCGGTCAGGAACGTGCGGTTGTGCAGGCCGGTGAGGCCGTCATGCACGGCGATAAAGGCCATGGAATTGCGCGCGTCGATCAGCTCATGCGTCTTGCGCAGGATGGCGTTCGACATCGGCCTGAAGATGAAGAGCGCCACCAGTATGATGACGCCGAGGGTGGCGTAGAACAGCGTGCGGTGGAGGGCGAGCAGCTTTTCGGAGCGCCCGTCGGCATTGGCGCCGATGCGCTGGCCAAGCGCGGCGTAGCCCGACAGGGTCGCGTTGGCGACAGAAGCATCGAGATTGACCCGTTCGTCGTCACCCTTGTAGCCGCCATTGCCGGTGAATTGCGATTCATAGGCTGAGATCAGGCGGTCGCCATTGGCGATCAGCCCGACCGAGAAGTAATCGAGGTGGAACGGCTTGGCGAAAAGCACGCTCTCGATCGACTTCGGGTCGAGCTTGGCCGGCGATTGCGGATCGGCTCCCGTCTGCTCGAGCAGCAAATTGTAGTTCGTCTCGAACTCCGCCGTTGCCTGCTTGAGCGCGCTGACCAGCGCCGGCTGCTTGTCGCGCGAACCAGCACCCGTTGCACTGGCAAGGAAGACGATGCGCTGCGACAGCGTCTTTTGCGTGCTGACAATGTCGAGCAAGGTGTGGTTGTGCTGCTGGGTGGCCATCGTCTGCTGCAGCAGGATAAAGGAGGCTATCACCATGGCCGCAATGATCAGCAGGGCCAGCCAATAGCCAGCCTTGATCAGCAGTATGAGCTTGCGTGAAACGGTTTGCACCGGCTGCTGCGACATTTTCGGGGGCGGCCCTCTCGCCAACGGATTCCTGTATGAGCACCATTGATCTGCAAACGTTAACAGGACCGGAAATCGACAGCCGGCCGGCAAGGGGGAGCCGTGGAAAGATCGCGAAATGGTTATCGGCTCGTTTAGCGCCGTACCGACATTTGAGCGGTCGTCAGCCAGCCGCATTTGTCGTGGCCTCGCTTGCGCGGTCGCAAGACAATCCACATCGAGGCCACATCGGGCCGCTTGCCACCAATCCGGTCGTTTTTGCGATGGATTTTTCGCGCGGACGAGACGACAGTCGGTCCACGTCAAACGAGGCCAGATCATGACCGCAGCATTCCTCTCCCACATCGACAGCGAGCTCGCCGGGCTCAAATCGGCCGGCCTCTACAAATCCGAGCGGGTGATCTCTTCGACCCAGTCTGCCGAGATCGAGGTCGCCGGGCAGAAGGTGCTCAACTTCTGCGCCAACAACTATCTCGGCCTTGCCGACAGCGCCGACCTGCGCGCGGCGGCCAGCCAGGCGCTTGATCGCTATGGCTACGGCATGGCATCGGTGCGCTTCATCTGCGGCACGCAAGAAGAGCACAAGCAGCTCGAGGCGACGATTTCATCTTTCCTCGGCCTGGAAGACACCATCCTTTACGGCTCCTGCTTCGACGCCAATGGCGGCCTGTTCGAGACGCTGCTCGGCGAGGAAGATGCGATCATTTCCGATGCGCTGAACCATGCCTCGATCATCGACGGCGTGCGGCTGTCGAAGGCCAAACGCTTCCGCTACGCCAACAACGACATGGCCGACCTCGAGGCGCGCCTGAAGGAAGCCAAGGACTGCCGCTTCCGGCTGATCGCCACCGATGGGGTGTTTTCGATGGATGGCATCATCGCCAATCTTAGGGGTGTTTGTGACCTCGCCGAGAAATACGACGCCATGGTGATGGTCGACGACAGCCATGCGGTCGGCTTCGTCGGCCAGGACGGCCGCGGCTCGGCCGAGCATTGCGGCGTCGAAGGCAGGGTCGACATCATCACCGGGACGCTCGGCAAGGCGCTTGGCGGCGCCTCCGGCGGCTACACCTCGGGCAAGAGGCAGGTGGTCGAGTGGCTGCGCCAGCGCTCGCGGCCTTATCTCTTTTCCAACACGCTGATGCCTGCGATTGCCGGCGCTTCAATCAAGGTGTTCGAACTGATCCGCAATGGCGATGCCATGCGCGAGCGTCTCTATGCCAATGCGGCGCGGTTCCGGTCGCAGATGGGCAAACTCGGCTTCACGCTGGCCGGAGCCGACCATCCGATCATTCCAGTGATGCTGGGCGATGCGAGCCTGGCGCAGGAGATGGCTGCGCGCATGCTGAAGCGCGGCATCTATGTCATCGGCTTTTCCTTCCCGGTGGTGCCCAAGGGCGAGGCGCGCATCCGCACGCAGATGTCGGCGGCGCATTCCAGCGCCGACATCGACCGCGCGGTGGAAGCGTTTGCCGCCGTCGGGCGCGAACTCGGGGTCATTTCCTGACAGGCCGGAATCGAAAAGCGATTCCGGATCAAGAGATTCAAGGGACAAAAGCATGTCGAACATGATGAAGGCGTTGGTGAAGGCCAAGGCCGAACCGGGCATCTGGATGGAAGAGGTGCCGGTGCCGGAAATCGGCCCCAACGACGTGCTGATCAAGATCAAGAAGACGGCGATCTGTGGCACCGACGTCCATATCTACAATTGGGACCAGTGGGCGCAAAAGACGGTGCCGGTGCCGATGGTGACCGGCCATGAATTCGTCGGAACGGTCGCCGATTTCGGCGCGGCGGTGACGGAATACAAGGTCGGCCAGCGCGTGTCGGGCGAAGGCCACATCGTCTGCGGCCATTGCCGCAACTGTCGCGCGGGGCGAGGGCATCTATGCCGCAACACGCTTGGCGTCGGCGTCAACCGGCCCGGCGCCTTCGGCGAGTATCTGGCGATCCCGCAGCACAATGTCGTGCCGATCCCTGACGACGTCCCGGACGAGATCGCCGCCATCTTCGATCCCTTGGGCAATGCAGTCCACACGGCATTGTCCTTCGATCTGGTTGGCGAGGACGTGCTTGTCACGGGCGCCGGACCGATCGGCATCATGGGCGCGCTCGTCGCGCAGTGCGTCGGCGCGCGAAAAGTAGTCATCACCGACATCAACCCGGTGCGGCTGGCATTGGCGAAAAAGCTCGGCGTCCAGCATGTCGTCGATGCGTCCAAGGAAAAGCTGCGCGACGTCATGCCGGCGCTCGGCATGACCGAAGGCTTTGATGTCGGCCTCGAAATGTCGGGCGCCGCACCCGCCTTCCGCGACATGATCGACACCATGAACAATGGCGGCAAGATTGCCATTCTGGGCATCGCGCCGACCGGCTTCGAGATCGACTGGAACAAGGTCATCTTCAAGATGCTGCATCTCAAGGGCATCTACGGCCGCGAGATGTTCGAGACCTGGTACAAGATGATCGCGCTGGTGCAGGGCCCGCTCGATGTTTCCGGGCTTATCACGCACCGCATCGGCATCGACGACTTCCAGGCCGGTTTCGATGCCATGCGCAGCGGCAGTTCCGGCAAGGTGGTCATGGACTGGTAGCCACCAGTCCTAGTTCTGGCCAAGGTTCTTTTCGAGTGCGGCCAGTCCGTCGGCGATCGCTCCGCGTTCGCCGACGCTCAATATCGACAGCAACTCCCGCTCGAACGCCTTCGCCAGCGGCACCATTTCACGGTAGGCGGTAAGCCCCGCCCTGGTCAGTGTCAGGTGTTCTACACGGCGGTCGTTCTCATCCGGGCTTCGGGTGAGCCAGCGCCGCCGTTCGAGTTCAGCCACGGCGCGCGACACCTTGGTCTTGTGCATGGCCGATTGCTCGCCGATCGTAGACGCCGTCATGGTGCCGTGCTGGCCCAGCCCGGAAAGGGTTCGCCATTCCGGCCGCGTCAGGCCATGGCTGTCCTTGTAAATCCGGGAGAATTCGCGGCTGACGGCGTCGGCAAGCCGGTAGAGCCGGTAGGGCAGGAAATTTTCCAGATTGAGAATTTCAGGCGCGTCGGACGCTTCGCTCTTGATCGCCATTTTCTCAAAGCCGCCATTGATGGTTACATTTTCGATGGTTACAGATGAAACCAGTTTGGTCAATTGAGATCCATTCCGGGAGGAAGCAATGGCCTTTTCCTACATGCCGGGTTTCGGCAACGACTTCGAAACCGAGACGCTGCCGGGTTCGCTGCCACAAGGACGGAACTCGCCGCAGCGGCCGGCCTACGGGCTCTACGCCGAGCAGCTTTCGGGCTCACCTTTCACTGCCCCGCGCGGCACCAATGAGCGCTCCTGGCTCTACCGGATCCGGCCGAGCGTCAAGCACACCGGCCGCTTCAAACCGGCAAACTATCCGCTGTGGAAGAGCGCACCCAATGTCGGCGATCATGAACTGGCGCTTGGCCAGTATCGTTGGAATCCGGTGCCGATGCCGAAGGAGCCGACCGACTTCATCGCCGGCATGCGCAGCATCACCACCGCCGGCGACGTGCTCGGGCAGACGGGCATGGCAGCACACATCTATGTCGCCAACCGCTCGATGGTTGATGATCATTTCTTCAACGCCGACGGCGAGTTGCTGGTAGTACCGCAGGTCGGCGCTTTGCGCTTCGTGACCGAGATGGGCGTCATTGAGCTTCGGCCAGGCGAGATCGCCGTGCTGCCGCGCGGTCTGGTCTTCAAGGTCGAGTTGGTCGACCCGCAAGTGCGCGGCTATGTCTGCGAGAACTACGGCGCCAAGCTGACGCTGCCCGACCGCGGCCCGATCGGCGCCAATTGCCTGGCCAATCCGCGCGATTTCAAGACGCCTTGCGCCTGGTTCGAGGAGAAGGAAACGCCTTGTCGGCTGACAGTGAAATGGTGCGGCAATTTCCATGTCACCGAAATCGGCCATTCGCCGCTGGATGTCGTTGCCTGGCACGGCAATTACGCGCCCTACAAATATGATCTGGCGACGTTTTCGCCTGTCGGAGCGCTGCTGTTCGACCATCCCGATCCGTCGATCTTCACGGTGCTGACGGCACCGAGCGGCGAGGAGGGTACCGCCAACATCGATTTCGTCATCTTCCCACCGCGCTGGCTGGTGGCCGAAGATACGTTCCGGCCGCCCTGGTACCACCGCAACATCATGAGCGAGTTCATGGGCCTGATCCACGGCCAGTATGACGCCAAGGAAGAAGGTTTTGTTCCTGGCGGCATCAGCCTGCACAATCTGATGCTGGCCCATGGACCGGATGCGCCTGGCTTCGAAAAGGCCTCGCGCACGGACCTGAAACCGGTCAAGCTCGACAACACCATGGCCTTCATGTTCGAGACGCGATTTCCGCAGATGTTGACCCGCTACGGCGCCGAACTCGAAACCCGGCAGGACAATTACATAGACTGCTGGGCGGACCTGAAGAAGCGTTTCAACGGCACGCCCGAGGGCGACTGGTCTTGAGCGGCGAGCCAATGCCGGATCGGCTGGTGATTTTGGGCTCGAAGGGTGGCCCTGCGCTGCGGCCAGGTGGTCCATGGCCGAGTTCGTCGCTGCTGCAGATCGGCGGCCGTACGGTCGTTGTCGACTGCGGACTTGGCGTGACGCGTGGTCTGGTCGATGCCGGCATCAGCCTGAAGGCGCTCGACCTGATCTTCATCACGCATTTGCATTCCGACCATGTGCTGGAACTGGGGCCGTTGATCCACACCGCCTGGACGGCGGGTCTGGCGACGCCCATCGGCGTGTTCGGCCCGCCCGGCACGGATCATTATTGGCGGCGCTTTTGCCACGCGATGGAGTTCGACATCGAGATCCGCATCGTCGATGAGGGCAGGCCGGATATTCGTGAGCTGGTTTCGATCGTCGAATTCGGCGAAGGCCAGGTGGTCGAGCGGGGCGGCTTGACCGTTTCGGCGCTGCGCGTCGAGCATCCGCCGGTGACCGACTGTTTTGCGCTGCGCTTCGAGCACAGCAGGAAAAGCGTGGTTTTCTCCGCCGATACGGCCTGCTTTCCGCCGCTCGCCGATTTTGCCCGGAGCGCGGATATCCTGGTCCACGAGGCCATGCTGGAAGAAGGCATCGAGCGGCTGGTGGCCAAGACCGGCAACGGGGCGCGGCTGAAAGACCATCTGCTCGCCAGCCACAGCTTTGCCGAAGAGGCCGGGAGCATCGCCGGCGATGCCGGCGTCAAGAGACTGGTGCTCAATCACCTCATTCCGGCCGACGATCCCGGGATCGGCGAAGCCGACTGGATCGCCGCTGTCAGGAAAACGTGGGCCGGCGACTTGACGATCGCCCGCGACGGCCTTGTTGTGAAGCTAGCATGATCCCAAACCGAAGGACCGCGTCAGCGAAAAGTGGGAACCGGTTTTCGGAAAAGATCGTGCGCAAGACAAAAAACCAAAGCGGCGGGAAAGCTGCACAAGGAGAGGAAACCGCATGAAGCTTGCCACATTGAAGGACGGGACGCGCGACGGAAAACTCGTCGTCGTCTCGCGCGACATGACACGCTTCACCGACGCCTCGTTCCTGGTACGCACGCTGCAGGCGGCGCTCGACGACTGGCGCCGCATTGCCCCGCACCTCGCGACAATAGCGGAATCGCTGGAGAACAATGCGATCCCGGCGGAGCGCTTCCACGAGCATGACGCCCATTCGCCGCTGCCGCGTGCCTATCAATGGGCTGACGGCTCGGCCTATGTGAACCATGTCGAGCTGGTGCGCAAAGCGCGCGGCGCCGAGATGCCGGCGAGCTTCTGGACCGAGCCGCTCATCTACCAGGGCGGTTCGGACGCCTTCATTCCGCCGCGCGACCCGATCCGCATGGCCGACGAGGCTTTCGGCATCGACATGGAAGGCGAAGTCGCTGTTGTCGTCGACGATGTGCCGATGGGCGCAAGCCTCGATGAAGCGCGTGCCGCGATCCGGCTGGTGATGCTGGTCAACGACGTCACGCTGCGCGCGCTCACCGGGCCGGAGCTGGCCAAGGGTTTCGGGTTTTTCCAGTCAAAGCCGTCCTCGGCGTTTTCGCCTGTCGCGGTCACGCCGGACGAACTGGGCGACGCATGGGACGGCGGCAAGGTCAGCCTGCCGCTGCTCGCCGATCTCAATGGCAAGCCGTTCGGCCGGGCCAATGCCGGCGTCGACATGACCTTCGATTTTCCGGCGCTGATCGTTCATGCCGCGAGGACACGGCCATTGGCCGCCGGCACGATCATCGGCTCGGGGACCGTGTCCAACAAGCTCGACGGCGGGCCGGGCAAACCTGTCTCGGCCGGTGGCGCCGGCTACTCCTGCATCGCCGAACTGCGTATGATCGAGACCATTGTGTCAGGCGAACCCAAAACGCCGTTCCTGCGCTTCGGCGACACAGTACGCATCGAGATGAAGGACAAAGCTGGGCATTCGATCTTCGGCGCCATCGAGCAGAAGGTCGAAAAATACGAGAGGTAGGGGCATGACGGGGGTCTATCTGCTGGCCGGTGTCTGGGCACTCGCCATACTGGCGGTCTTCATCCAGGCGATCCGGCTGAGCTACCGCATCGAGGCGCGCTCGCCCGACCTGACCAACCGCAGCGGCTTCCCGCGCAAGGCGATGATGTTCCACACCGTCACCAACATGAACCTCGCGCGGGACGCCGAAACGCAGGGCATGCGTCGGCGCATGAACCGACTATTGCTGATCGTTCTCGCCGGTTTTGCGGTTATGTGGGCGGGCTTGTATCTGGTGCGGTCGACCGGATGACGTCATGAACCTGCTGGATCACCTGCGCCGCATGGCCGGCAACAATCTCTGGTCGAATGCCCGGCTCTGCCGCGCGGTGTTGTCCCTTCGGCCCGGCGAGTTCGAGGCCGGGCGTATCAGCTTCTTCCCGTCGATCAAGGCGACGCTCAACCACATCCTTGCGGTCGATCTTCTCTATCTCGATTTTCTCGAAGAGGGTGGTCTCGGTGCTGCCGCCCATGACGACTTCGTGTCATTCGACGAGCCGGGGGCGTTGTTTGCCGCCCAGATCGCAGCCGACCGGCGGCTGATCGCCTTTTGCGATAGGCTATCGGAGGCTGATCTCGACCGGCAGGTTATCACCGACCGGCGTAAGGACGGCATGATCCCCGAGCGGATTGGCGACATCCTCGCCCACGTCTTCCTGCACGACATCCATCATCGCGGCCAAGTGCACGCCATGCTCTCGGGCACGTCAGTCAAGCCGCCGCAACTCGACGAGTTCCTGCTCGATTATGATTTGAAGCTGAGGAAAGAAGAGGTCGAGCGGTTGGGGCTAGAAATCTGATTTCGCGCATGACCCGAAGATGGGTCATGCGCTATCCGCTCGACCTGAAGCCTACTCCGCCGCTTGAACCTTGATCACCCCGCGCTTGATCTGATCCTGCTCGATCGATTCGAACAGCGCGCGGAAATTGCCCTCGCCAAAGCCTTCGTCGCCCTTGCGCTGGATGAATTCGAAGAAGATCGGGCCGATCACGGTCTTCGAAAAAATCTGCAGCAGGATCTTGGTCATGCCGCCGTCGACGACGCCTTCGCCGTCGATCAGGATGCCGTGCTTCTTCATCCGCTCGATCGGTTCGTCGTGGCCATTCACCCTGTCATACGACATGTCGTAGTAGGTTTCCGGCGGGCCGGGCATGAACTTCAGCCCGTTTTCGGCCAGCCTGTCGGTAGCGGCATAGATCTCGTCGGTTCCGACAGCGATGTGCTGGATGCCCTCGCCATCGTACTTCTTCAGATACTCGGCGATCTGGCTGGTCTCGTCCTTGGACTCGTTCAGCGGAATGCGGATCTTGCCGCAGGGCGAGGTGATGGCGCGGCTCACCAGGCCGGTAATCTTGCCGTCAATGTCGAAGAAATGGATCTGTTTGAAACCGAACAGATTGCGGTAGAAATCCCACCATTTGTCCATCTGGCCGCGATAGACATTGTGGGTCAGGTGATCGAGATAATAGAAGCCGACGCCTTCCGGCCGCGGGTCGCGCGCGCCCAGCCACTCGAACTCGGCATCATAGGCCGAGCCCTTCTTGCCATAGGTTTCGATGAAATAGAGCAGCGAGCCGCCGATGCCGACGATCGCCGGCACGTCGAGCACCTTGTCGGCGCCTTCGTAAGGCGTGGCGCCCTTGGCAACGGCATGATCGAAAGCGTGCTTGGCGTCGACCACCCGCCAAGCCATGGAGGCGGCGCAGGGGCCGTGCTTGTCGACGAATTTCATCGCATGCGAGCCGGGCTCGGCGTTGACGACATAGTTGATGTCGCCCTGGCGCCAGATGGTGACGTCCTTCGTGCGGTGCTTGGCCACCGCGACATAGCCCAGGCGGGTGAACAGTTCGGCCAGTTTGGCCGGCTCCGGATGCGCGAACTCGACGAACTCGAACCCATCAGTGCCGGCCGGGTTGTCCTTGCTGATCTTGGCCGGCGGGGCGTCGTGCGGGAAGGGACCCATGGCATTCCTCCGGAAACTGGCTTGGCCTGAAAAGGCCATTTGATGCCATCATAGCGCAGACGGGGTGCATGGTGCTTGCATTCAAACGCTTGAAATGATGATGTCATGCGTGAAACGTGCATGATATGAGATAAGGCCATGGATGGGACGCGTATTGATCAGTTCGACCGCAAGATAATGGCGCTGTTGCAGGGTGATGCGCGGCTAACCAACAACGATCTTTCGGAGCGGGTGAACCTGTCGGCGTCGCAATGCTCGCGCCGCCGCCAGCGGCTGGAGGAGGACGGCTTTATCAAGGGCTATCGCGCCGTTCTCGACCGCGACAAGCTCGGGTTTTCCCTGGTCAACGTCATCTCGGTGACGTTGGCCACTCACAACCGCGACAATGCACAGCGCTTCGGCGAACTGGTGGCGCGGCTGCCCGAGGTGCAGGAAGCGCACGCGCTGACCGGTGAGATGGATTACATCCTGAAAGTGGTGACGCCCGACCTGAAGTCGCTGTCGGAATTCGTCAACGGCGTGCTCCTGCCGCACGAATCCGTGCAGCATGTGAAGACAGCGATCGTGCTGGAAACGCTGAAGGAAACCGGCGCGCTCCCGATTTGACCTTGGGCTGATCTAATCCTTCGACTGCTGGATCAGCCCATAGAGATTGGTGCAGCGGGCGCCGGAGCGGCAATAGGCGAACACCGGGCCGTCGAGCTCATCCAGCGCCTCGGCCTGATCCCCGACATTCTCGGCTGTGATCTGGCCGCTGATGACGGGGATGTAGCGGAAGGCGAGGCCTGCGGCTTCGACCGCTGCCTTGACGATGTCGGCCGAAGGCTGGCCGGGCTGTTCGTCATCGGGCCGGTTGCAGATCACGCTCTTGAAGCCGGCTTCCTTGATGGCGGTGACGTCTTCCGGCTGGATCTGGCCCGAGACCGAATAGTACTCGCTGATTTCGCGGTATTCCATGGTAGTGTCCTCGCAATCTGATTTGACGGGAATCTTGCCATTCCCTGACGTGGCCGGCAACACGAATCCTATGCCGCAGCCGGTTGAGCGAGCCTTGCCCTGGCGAGGCGTGCCACCATGATGCCAGCAATCACCGCCGCGACAAAGAACGCCGTCGCCGAATAGCCAAGGCCAAGGGCAGGGATGGCTCCGCCGGGACAGAAGCCGGCAATGCCCCAGCCGATACCGAAGACAGCGGCGCCGCCAACCAGTTCCGTGTCGATGACCCGCTTTGTCGGCAGTGCGAAGGCGGTTTCGAACACCGGCGTCTTGCGCCGACCGAATACGAGCCGATAGCCGACGAAGGCGACCGCAAGGCCGCCACCCATGACGAAGATCAGACTCGGATCCCATGTGCCGGCAATATCGAAGAAGTTCAGTACCTTTGCTGGATTGATCATGCCGGAAATGGCGATGCCAAGGCCGAAAACCCCGCCGATCAGGAATGCCGAGACGAGCTTGTTCATGCTCTCAGCCTCCGATCACGTGGCGGATGATGAAGACGGTGGCGAAGGCGGTGACCATGAAGGTCGCGACCGCCACGATCGAGCGTGGCGACAGACGCGCTATGCCGCAAATGCCGTGCCCGCTCGGGCAGCCGCTGCCGAAATGCACGCCGAGGCCGACTAGGAACCCGCCGACGGCAAGTGCCAGCGTTGAAACGGGCACGCTGAAGGCGATCTGCCCGCCGATGGTGATGAACAGAAGCGGCGCCGCCACCGCACCAACGAGAAAAGCGGCCCGCCATTGCCAATCAGGCGCAAGCGGCGGAAGGATTCCGGTAAGGATGACGGTCATCCCGGCAATCCGGCCATGAAAAGCCATCAGCAGCACAGCCGACAGGCCGATGAGAGCGCCGCCAAACAGCGACTGGAACGGGGTGAAATCTGTCATGGAGAGCCGGCTTTCGAACTGAGGTGCGGACCGACTATAGCGCAGATATACATTTCCAGCGGAAAATCCGGCCGGGCTATCTCCGTCCGGCCGGGCGGTAGGTGTTGACCAATTAGCTGCCGAGAATGGCGCCTTTAATCTGACGGATGTTGTTGTGCATCATGTCGATATAGGTAGCAGCCGGACCGTCGGGCTGCGACAGCGCATCCGAATAGAGCGTGCCGCCCACCTTGATCCCGGTTTCGCTGGCGATCTGCTCGATCAGGCGCGGGTTGGTGATGTTCTCGACGAAGATCGCAGCCGCCTTGTCCTGTTTCACTTGGGTAACCAGCTTGGCGACGTCGGCGGCGGACGGTTCGGAATCGGTCGAGATGCCTTGCGGGGCGAGGAAGGTCAGGCCGTATGCGTGTTCGAAATAGCCGAAGGCGTCGTGCGAGGTGATGACCACGCGCTTCTCCTGCGGGATCGAGGCGATCGCCGCCTTCACTTGACCTTCGACCGCGTCGAGCTTCTTGGTGTAGGCGGCGGCATTGGTCTGATAGCTGACGCAGCCTTCCGAATCGGCCGCGCAGAAGGCTTCGGCGATGTTGTTCACATAGATCCTGGCATTGGCTATCGACTGGAAGGCGTGCGGATCGGTGACCGTCTTGCCGCCGGCGGTGCCGGCACCTTCGGCCGCGTCGGCGTCAGCGAATTCAGGCTTGAAATCGATTGGCGTCACGCCCTTTGTCAAGGTGATGATCGAGGCCTTGGTGGCGCTGGCATCGACCAGCCGCTGCAAGAAACCTTCGAAATGCAGGCCGTTGACCAGCACGATATCGGCCTTGGCCATGGCCACCGCATCGGCCGGGCTCGGCTCGTAGACATGGGCGTCGCCATCCGGCCCCACGATGGTGGTGACGTCGATACGGTCGCCGCCGACATTCTTGGCGAAATCGGCAATGACGGTGAAGCTGGCGACCACTTTCAGCGGTGCCGCGTAGGCCGACGACGCGCCAAAGGCGGTTAATGTTATAACGCTCATCGCCAGGGCGGCATGGATCGATTTCAGCATGGACGGGTCTCCTTTCAGGGGCGGGGGATCAGGCCGTTCTGTGACGGTGGTGGATGATGCGCGCGCGCAGAATGCCGCGCGTGCCAAACAGGATCGAGGCGAAATAGACGACGCCGGCCGACAGGATGATCGCCGGGCCGGATGGCAGCGACGCGTGATAGGACAGAAGCAGCCCGGCGACGCAGGACGCAAAGCCGATCAGCACCGCCAGCACGCACATCGGCTCGACGCGCACCGTCCAGAAGCGGGCGGCGGCGGCCGGCAGCATCATCAGTCCGACTGACAGCAGCGTGCCGAGTGCCTGGAAGCCGCCGACGAGGTTGAGCACGACGAGGCCGAGGAAGATGAAATGCACCGGACTGCCGAGCCGGCTGACCGAGCGCAGGAACAGCGGGTCGAGGCATTCGGCGACCAGCGCCCGCCAGAAGATGGCAAGGCTGACCAGTGTCACCGTGACGATGCCGCCGATCAGCGTCAGTGCTTCATCGTTAAGCGCCAGCACGGTGCCGAACAGCACATGCATGAGATCGACGCTGGAGCCCCGGATCGACACCATCAGCACGCCGATGGCGAGCGAAATCAGATAGAACGCCGCCATCGAGGCGTCCTCGCGCTGGATGGTGAAGCGCGAGACGGCGCCGGCGCCGAGCGCGACGATGACGCCGGCGATCAGGCCGCCGATGGTCATCGGCAGGATTTCCAGCCCATAGAACAGGAAGCCGGCGGCTGCACCGGGCAGGATGGCATGCGCCATGGCGTCGCCTGACAGGCTCATGCGCCGCAGCATCAGGAAGACGCCGATCGGGCAGGCCCCAAGCGACAGCATCAGCGAACCGATCAGGGCCCGCTGCATGAAGCCGAAATCGGCGAAGGGCGCGATGAAAAGACCGTAAAGCGTATCCATCAGGCGGCCCTCGGTCCGACGCCGTGGTGATGGTCATGGCCATGATGGTCGTGATCGTGACCATGAGCGTGCTCATCCGGCTCGCACCAGGGTGCATTCTCTTCCCAGGCTTCATGGAAGCGGCGGGCGCGCAACAGGTTTTCAGGCTTCAGCGTTTCCCTGGTTTCGCCCCATGCAATTGGCTGGCGGGCGAGAAGCAGTGTTTCGGGGAAATTCTGGCGCACCAGATCCAGATCATGGACGACCACCATGATGGTGCGTTCCTCGCCATGCCAGCGCTTGATCAGGGCAATAAGGTCGCCGACCGTCTTGGCGTCGACGGCATTGAAGGGTTCGTCGAGCAGGATGAGGTCGGCGTCCTGCAACAGGACACGCGCAAACAGTGTGCGCTGCAATTGGCCGCCCGAAAGCGTGTCGATCGGCCGCTTCTCGAAGCCGCCGAGGCCGACCGCCATCAGCGCCTTGCTGACGTCATCGCGATCTTCCTTGGTGTAGCGGCCAAGCAGGCCGCGCCGTGGCCATAGGCCGAGCGAAACCAGATCCACCACCCGTGCCGGAAAGGAGCGGTCGAGCTCCGATTGCTGCGGCAGATAGGCGGCGCGAACGCCGGGGGCGCGGATAACCTCGCCGGCCATCGGCTTCAGGACGCCGACGATACCTTTCATCAGCGTCGATTTGCCGGAGCCGTTGGCGCCGACGACAGCCGTCAGCGAGCCCTTGCGGATGGTGCCGTCGAGATGATGGATTGCAGGATGGCTGCCGTACCCAAGCGTCAGGTCGCGGAATGTGAGGCAGGTGTTTGTCATTCTGCGATCCGTGGGGCGGCGAAACTGGCTGCGGGCAGCGGCCGATTGGATATGTGATGTTATTACATTAGTCAACAAGCCAATCCGCCGGAATTGCGGCTGGCGGGTCAACTTGCCGTGTGGATATCGTATGCCCTTGGCCCAAGGGGATTCGACCTGGCGACCTTGCCCGAAGCCGGCCGCAACTCTAAAGAGGCGCAACCGCCACAGAAGGAACCATCCAATGAGCATTCGTCGCATCGATGTCGGCCCGCGCATGAGCCAGATCGTCATTCACGGAGATACCGTCTATCTGGCCGGTCAGGTTGGTAAGCCGACCGGCAACGTCGCTTCGCAAACAAGGGATATCCTGGCGGCTGTCGACGAACTGCTGGCCAAGGCCGGCTCCGACAAGACCAAGATCCTGCAGGCGATCATCTGGCTGGCCGACATGAGCACCTTTGCCGAGATGAACGCGGAGTGGGACAAGTGGGTGCCGCAAGGCAACACACCGGCCCGCGCCACCGGCGAAGCAAAGCTCGCCGGACCGGAATACCTGGTCGAGATTATTATTACCGCTGCGATTTGATCGACGGCCTTCTACCTCCGCCTTGTGGGGAGGTCGGACCGAAGGTCCGGGTGGGGGGCGGCGGGGCTGCCCTCCGCTATGGCTCCGGGCGTTCGGCGTTCGAGAAGCCAAATCGTTGGCTTTTCGCCAGCCTGCGGCTCTGGACACGCCTCACCCCTGCGACGGCCTGAACCTTGCCACCAGCGTGTGGCTCTCGGCCGCATAGGTAAAGCGCACATGGGTGACCGGGTGATCGGCGCTCCATGTCCGTCGCTCGACCACCAGGCACGGCGCGCCGGCTGCGATATCGAGCGCGACCGCGATGTGCCTGTCGGCGGCGACAGCACGAATCCGGTGCTCGGCTTCGCTCCACGGCACGCGGCCAATCAGCCACGGTCCTGGTGCTATGACCACGAATTCCTCGTCTGCTGCCTCGGGCACGGCGGTGAGATTGATCAGCCGCTGTTCATGCGCGAATGGCCGCTCGCCGGCGAAATGCCCACACTCCAGCGCCAGCACCGGCCCGGCCACGCCCTGCTCCAGCAGGGCGCGATCCTCGGCGCTGCTGCGCCTTTTGTGTCGAGCGACGCGCTCGTAGCGGTAGGGCAGGCCGAGCGCCTCGACCTCGATCCGGATGTCGTGGATTTCCAGCACCGCCGCTTGCGACTGCGGCCGGCGCACAAAGCTGCCGGAACGGCGGCGGCGTTCGATCAGTCCGGCCTTGGCGAGCTGCGACAGCGCCTTGTTCACCGTCATGCGCGAGCAATTGTATTGCGTGCTCAGTTCGTGCTCGAACGGAATGCGGTGACCAGGCGCCCAGGCACCGGACATGATGCGTTCGCTGATGTCGGACAGGATGCGCTGGTGCAGCGAGACGGTGCCTTCCGCATCCGCGGTCTCGACAATGCTCATGCTGAAAGCGCCATCATCACGCTGCGAAACCGCTCGGTGATGGCCTCGCGCTTGACATGCCTGCCGCCGCTGACCTGTTTGTGGCCATGCACCCAGACGCAATCGACCTTGCTGCCATTGGCGAAGATCCAGGCGTCGAGGATCGCGTCGCCGGTCTTGCCGGCCAGCGAGGGATTGCTGGCGCCGAGCGAGACGAGATCGGCGGATGCGCCGGCGGCGATCGCGGAGGCGCCTGCACCGAGCGCGACGCTGCCGCCGTCGAGTGCGGCGTCGAACAGCGCCCGCCCGGTCGAGCCGCCGGCAACCGCGAGCACATTGCGGGCGCGGTGGGCGAGGCGCTGCGAATATTCGAGCTGGCGCAATTCGTCGGGCAGGCCGATCAGCACGTTGGAATCGGAGCCGACGCCAAAACGGCCGCCATGTTCTCTGAACAGCGGCGCCGCAAAAGTGCCGTCACCGAGATTGGCCTCGGTGATCGGGCAAAGACCGGCGATGGCGCCACTCCTGGCCATGGCAACGGTTTCCGCATCGGTCATATGGGTGGCGTGGATCAGGCACCAGCGCTTGTCGACCTTGGCATGGCCAAGCAGAAATTCTACCGGCCGCGCGCCGGACCAGGCAAGGCAATCCTCGACTTCTTTCACCTGCTCGGCGATATGGATGTGAATTGGCCCATCAGGCGCAATCGCTGCTACGGCGGTGAGTTCTTCCGGTGTCGCGGCACGCAAACTGTGCGGAGCGACGCCGACGACAGCCTGATTCAACGCGCGAACCGATTCGCGGCATTTCTCAACAAGCCGCGAGAACCGGCTCACATCGTTGATGAATCGTCGCTGGCCCTCGTTTGGTGCCGTACCGCCGAAAGATGAGTGCGCATAAAACACCGGCAGCAGCGTCAGGCCGATACCGGTTTCGCCGGCCGCGGCCGAAATGCGCTCGGCCATCTCGGCGAGGTTGGCGTAGGGTTTTCCATCGCGGTCGTGATGCAGATAGTGAAATTCGCCGACGCGTGAAAAACCGGCCTCCAGCATCTCGACATAGAGCTGCGCTGCAACCGCCTCGACCTGATCGGGCGTCATCGACAGGGCGAAGCGGTACATCACCTCGCGCCAGCTCCAGAAACTGTCGGCGGAGGGGCCGCGAAGCTCGGCAAGGCCGGCCATGCCGCGCTGGAAGGCATGGCTGTGCAGGTTGGGCATGCCGGGCAACAGGATCGCGTGGCGTTCGTCCCCGGCTGCCGCCGCGGCGCAAGGCTGAACGGCTGTAATGCGTCCCTCTGCCAAGGTGAGCCGCACATTGTCGTGCCAGCCATCGGGAAGGAGTGCCTGTTCCGCAAAGATCGCTGCCACTTTTCTCTCCGGTTCTCTGTCTCTCATGCGATGATGGCACTTGCAGTGTGTTTTAATATGTATATACATAATCGTCATCGATTGAAACGGAAAAGATGATGGCCGCAGAGAGCAAAAGCCGGGCAGGGGATCTTCGTCTATGGCGCAATGCGCGCCTGGCGACCATGGCCGAAGGGTCTGCCGGACTTGGCGTCGTCGAACACGGCGCGGTCGCTGCGCGTGACGGCCGCATCGTCTATGCCGGCCCCGAGTCGGAGCTGCCCTCAACACTTGCCCAGGGTGCTGAGACGGTCGATTGCGAGGGCCGCTGGATCACGCCCGGCCTGATCGACTGCCACACCCATCTGGTCCATGCCGGCAACCGCGCCAACGAGTTCGAGATGCGGCTGGCCGGCGCCACCTATGAAGAGGTCGCCAGAGCCGGCGGCGGCATCGTCTCCTCGGTCAAATCCTTGCGCGCCGCCAGCGAGGGCGAACTGGTCACCCAATCGCTGCGGCGCCTCGATGCGTTGATCGACGAAGGCGTAACCACCGTGGAGGCAAAGTCAGGCTACGGCCTCGACCTCGAAAACGAAAGGAAGTCGCTGCGTGCGGCCCGCCAATTGGGTGAACGGCGGCCGGTGACGATCCGCACGACTTTCCTCGGCGCCCATGCGCTGCCGCCGGAAGCCAAGGGCGACAAGGAAGCTTTCATCGATCTGGTCGCCAAGGAGATTCTCCCGGCGGTTGCCGCCGAGGGGCTGGCCGATGCTGTCGACGGGTTTTGCGAGGGCATCGCCTTTTCGCCGGAGCAGATGGCGCGCGTCTTCGACGCGGCCAAGGCGGCCGGCCTGCCGGTCAAGCTCCATGCCGACCAGTTGTCCAACCTGCATGGCGCCGAACTCGCCGCCCGCTACGGTGCGCTGTCGGCGGACCATCTAGAATACACCGATGAGGCGGGTGCGGCGGCGATGGCCAGGGCCGGAACCGTGGCGACGATCCTGCCCGGCGCCTACTATTTCATTCGCGAAACCAAGAAGCCGCCGATCGGCCTGTTTCGCCAGCACGGCGTCAAGATGGCTGTCGCCACCGACAACAATCCCGGCACCTCGCCGCTGACCTCGCTGCTTTTGACCATGAACATGGCCGCGACCCTGTTCGGTCTGACCGTCGACGAATGCCTTGCCGGCGTCACCCGCGAGGCGGCCCGCGCGCTTGGTTTGCTGGGTGAAACCGGCACGCTGGAGGTCGGGAAATCCGCCGACCTGGCGGTCTGGGACATCGAGCGCCCCGCCGAACTCGTTTACCGCATGGGCTTCAACCCGTTGCATGCCCGCATCTGGAGAGGACAATGACCGAACTGACCCTGAAGCCCGGCAATGCGACGCTGGCCGACTGGCGCGCCATCTATCGTGGCGCCGCACTGAAGCTCGACGATGCCTGCCGGCCGAAAATCAAGGCGAGCGCCGAGGCCGTCGCCAGGATCGTTGCCAAGGGCGAGCCGGTCTATGGCATCAACACCGGCTTTGGCAAACTGGCGAGCGTCCGTATCCCGGCCGAAGACCTGGAGACTCTGCAGCGCAACATCGTGCTGTCGCACGCCGCCGGCGTCGGCGAGCCGATGCCATCAGCCGTTTGCCGGCTGATGATGGCGCTGAAGCTCGCCAGCCTGGCGCAGGGCGCCTCTGGCGTGCGGCCGCAAACCATCGAGTTGCTCGAAGCGATGCTGGCCAACGACGTCATCCCGGTGGTGCCGGCGCAAGGCTCGGTCGGCGCCTCCGGCGACCTTGCTCCGCTGTCGCACATGACGGCGGTGATGATTGGTGTCGGCGAATGCTTCACCCCGCATGGACGCTTCCCGGCCAAGGTCGCCTTTGTCTCGCATGGGCTGGAGCCGGTGACATTGGGCGCCAAGGAAGGCCTGGCGCTGCTCAATGGCACGCAATTCTCGACGGCCTATGCGCTGGCTGCTTTGTTCGAGGCCGAAGTGCTCTACCAGTCGGCGCTGGTCGCCGGCGCCTTGTCGACCGATGCGGCCAAGGGCTCCGACGCGCCGTTCGATCCACGCATCCATCTGCTGAGAAAACATCCCGGCCAGATCGAGACGGCGGACGCGCTGCGCAATTTGATGGCCGGCAGCGCCATCCGTGAATCGCACCGGGTTGGCGACGAGCGCGTTCAGGATCCGTATTGCCTGCGCTGCCAGCCGCAGGTCATGGGCGCGGCACTCACCGTGCTGCGCCAGGCGGCCGACACGCTCGGTACCGAGGCTAATGGCGTCACCGACAATCCGCTGATCTTCGCCGAGGATGACACCGCACTGTCCGGCGGAAATTTCCACGCCGAGCCGGTAGCCTTCGCCGCCGATATGATCGCGCTTGCCGTCTGCGAGATCGGTTCGCTGTCGGAACGCCGCATTGCCATGCTGGTCGACCCGGCGCTGTCCGGCATGCCGGCCTTCCTGACGCCGAAGCCCGGCCTGAACTCCGGCTTCATGATCCCGCAGGTGACGGCGGCGGCGCTTGTTTCCGAAAACAAGCAGAAAGCCTATCCGGCCAGCGTCGATTCGATTCCCACCTCGGCCAACCAGGAAGACCACGTTTCGATGGCGGCGCACGGCGCGCGCCGGCTGATCGGCATGGTCGAGAACGCCACCGCGGTCATCGGCATCGAATTGCTCGCCGCCGCGCAAGGTTGCGATTTCCATGCGCCGCTGGCGTCGAGCACGGCACTCGAGGCCGTGCGCAAGCTGGTCCGGGCCGAGGTGCCGCATCTCGACAATGACCGGCATTTCCACCCCGACATGGAAAAGGCCATCGCCATGGTGCGCAGCGGCGCGACCATCAAGGCTGCCGGCGCGATAGCGCTGCCGTCGATTTGTGGAGCGGCATGATGGCAAGCACGCCCTGGCTCACCGTCACGCCTGGCACAGCCCCGCTGCTGGTGTCGATCCCCCACACCGGCATCGATCTCGCCGGCCTCGAGAACCGGCTGGTGTCACCCTGGCTCGGTCGCCGCGATTGCGACTGGTGGATCGACAAGCTCTATGATTTCGCAGGCGATCTCGGGGCAACTGTCGTGCAGACGGCGATCTCGCGCACCGTCATCGACGTCAACCGCGACCCGTCCGGCGCCTCGCTCTACCCCGGCCAGGCGACGACCGGCCTCTGCCCGACCGAGACTTTCGATGGCGATCCGCTCTACCGCGAAGGTGAGGAGCCAGGGCCTTCAGAGGTTGATGAGCGGCGCGAAAAATTCTTCGTGCCCTACCATGCTGCCTTGCAGGCTGAGATCGGCCGCTTGCGCGGGCTGCATGACAAGATCGTCCTCTATGATTGCCACTCGATCCGTTCGGTGCTGCCGCGCCTGTTTGAAGGCACGCTGCCGGTGTTCAATCTCGGCACCAATGATGGCAAGAGCGCCGATCCAACCTTGCAGGTGATGGTCGATCAGATCATGGCCGAGACCGGCGAGGCCTCTGTCGTCAATGGCCGTTTCAAGGGCGGCTGGATCACGCGCCATTTCGGACAACCTCAAGATGGCGTGCATGCGCTGCAGATGGAACTGTCCAACCGCGGCTACATGCGCGAGCCCGATGGCAAGGGCATGCCGGACAACTGGCCTGTGCCTTACGATGCCGAGTTTGCAGCACCGATCCGCGCCACGCTGCGGAAAATCCTTGAGACCGCGATCACCTGGGCGCGCGGCTGACATTCGATCCTTTTATGGAGTGACGCCATGAACAATCCTCGCCACAACATCCGTGAAGTCCGCAGCCCGCGCGGCACGGAAATCAGCGCCCGCTCCTGGCTGACGGAAGCGCCGCTGCGCATGCTGATGAACAATCTCGACCCGGACGTCGCCGAAAACCCCAACGAGCTGGTCGTCTATGGCGGCATCGGCCGGGCGGCGCGGACCTGGAACGATTTCGACCGCATCGTCGCCTCGTTGCGGACGCTGGCCGATGACGAGACTTTGCTGGTGCAGTCCGGCAAGCCGGTCGGCGTGTTCCGCACCCATCCCGACGCACCGCGCGTGCTGATCGCCAATTCCAACCTGGTGCCGCACTGGGCGACCTGGGAAAAGTTCAACGAGCTCGATAAGAAGGGCCTGATGATGTACGGCCAGATGACGGCCGGCTCGTGGATCTACATCGGTACGCAAGGCATCGTGCAGGGCACCTATGAGACCTTCGTCGAGGCCGGCCGCCAGCATTATGGCGGCAATCTCAAGGGAAAATGGATCCTGACCGGCGGGCTCGGAGGCATGGGCGGCGCCCAGCCACTCGCCGCCGTCATGGCCGGCGCCTGCTGCCTGGCGATTGAATGCAATCCGGACTCGATCGATTTTCGCCTGCGCACCCGCTACGTCGACGAGCGCGCCGACACGCTCGACGAGGCGCTGGAAAAGATCGAACGCTGGACCAAGGCCGGCGAGGCGAAGTCGGTCGGCCTGCTTGGCAATACGGCCGAGATCGTCCCGGAAATGTTCAGGCGTGGCATTCGCCCCGATATGGTCACCGACCAGACCTCGGCGCATGATCCCATCAACGGCTATCTGCCGAAGGGCTGGACGATGGCTGAGTGGCGCGAGAAGCGCGTCAGCGACCCGAAGGCGGTGGAGAGGGCGGCACGCGCCTCGATGCGCGAACATGTCGAGGCGATGGTGGCGTTCTGGAACGCCGGCGTGCCGACGCTCGACTATGGCAACAACATCCGTCAGGTGGCCAAGGAGGAGGGCTTCGAGAACGCCTTTGCCTTCCCCGGCTTCGTGCCGGCCTATATCCGCCCGCTGTTCTGCCGCGGCATCGGTCCGTTCCGCTGGGTAGCGCTTTCCGGCGATCCCGAGGACATCTACAAGACCGACGCCAAGGTGCGCGAACTGACGCCCGGCAACACCCATCTGCACAACTGGTTGGACATGGCGCGCGAGCGCATCGCCTTCCAAGGCCTGCCGGCGCGCATCTGCTGGGTCGGCCTCGGCGACCGGCATCGGCTGGGCCTCGCCTTCAACGAGATGGTGGCCAAGGGCGAGCTGAAGGCGCCTGTCGTCATCGGCCGCGATCACCTCGATTCCGGCTCGGTCGCCTCGCCGAACCGCGAAACGGAATCCATGAAGGACGGCTCGGACGCCGTGTCCGACTGGCCGCTGCTCAACGCGCTGCTCAACACCGCGTCTGGCGCCACCTGGGTGTCGCTGCACCATGGCGGCGGCGTCGGCATGGGCTTTTCCCAGCACGCCGGCATGGTCATCGTCGCCGACGGGACGCGTGAAGCGGCCAAGCGCCTGGAGCGGGTGTTGTGGAACGACCCGGCGACCGGTGTCATGCGCCACGCCGACGCCGGCTACGACATCGCCATCGAATGCGCCAAGGAGCACCAACTCAACCTGCCCGGCATTCTCGGCTGATTGGCTGAGCCGATGCGCATCCTGCGGGCAGCCGAATACCGGTCGATGCCGTGGAAGAACGGCGGCGGCGTGACGACGGAGATCGCCGTCTCGCCCGCGGGTGCAGGGCTCGACGACTTCGACTGGCGCGTCTCGATGGCTCGCGTCGAATTGAGCGGCCCGTTCTCGCGGTTTGCCGGCATCGATCGAACCCTTGCCGTGCTCGAGGGTGAGGGCATCGTCCTCGACATTGCCGGCTACCCGCCGACATCCATCAACAGGGCGACCGACCCGTTTTCCTTCCCAGCCGACTTGCCGACCGCCGCCGCGCTGGTCGGCGGGCCGATCAGCGATCTCAATGTCATGACCCGCAGAAGCCGGATGACGCATTCGGTCGAACGCATGGTGATTTCGGCTCCCGTGGAAATCCGGACCGGAGCCGGCACAACCCTCGTCTTGTGCTTGAACGGCGAAGTCATCGTGCCCGCCGCCGAACCGGTTCGCCTCGGGCCGCTCGACACGCTGCTGCCCGATCCGGACAGCGCCGGCCTGCTTGTCCAGGCCGCCCATGAGACAACGCTGTTCGTGATCCGGATCGGAGTCATTTCCGGCAACGATTAAAGCTTGTTTCCAAACATGATCGTGATGCCGGCCAATTATAGCGTAAGCTGACGGCGGGCATCACGAAAAAGCCCGAATCCTCCCCGTCGATCGATCTCGTCGGGAGGAGGGGTGTTCATCGTTGTTTTTCGCTGGGAGATGACGTCCTGTCGTGGCGCGGAAACAAACTTTCGGCAAATGGGGTTTATGCAACCAATTGCATTTGAATCGGTTTTAGGGCCATTGCCGTGGCGGTGACGCCGCTGCCTGCCCGCTTACGGAATTTTCAATGAATATTCAGACGAACCCTGCCCCAATCGAGAAGACAAGCGCGAGCTTCCCGGCCATCACCGAAGAGCCTATCCGCTCCAATTACCTGCCTGAAGAGCGTCTTCGGCTGCTCGGTGAAAGTCTGGCAAAAGGCGATCTAACCGATTTGTTCGGCCTGACGCCCTTCGATTTTCAGGCGCGTGTCCGCGACAGCGCCAAGAAGATCCTGGAGGTCTACCGGTCGACCAATGCGGCGCAGGCGAGAGGCGAGACGATCACGCCGGCGGCACAATGGCTGCTCGACAACAATTATCTGGTCGAAGAGACCATTTTCCAGGTCAAGCGCGATCTGCCGCGCCGCTTCTATCGCCAGCTGCCGACCTTGAAACTGCCTGACAATGGCAGCGTACCGCGCGCGTTGGCGCTGGCCTGGACCTATGTGGCGCATTCGGACAGTTCCGTCTCGGCGACGATGTTCAAATCCATCGTCCAGGGCTTCCAGTCGGTCGAGCCGCTCAAGATCGGCGAACTCTGGGCGCTGCCATCGCTGTTGCGCTTCGTCCTGATCGAAAATCTCCGCCGGCTGGCGGTCAGGGTCAACCGCACCCGTCAGATGCGCCAGATAGCCAATGATGTGGCGGACAAGGTCCTGGCGACCGACGACAGCGCCGACCGGCAGGCGATCCTGTCCAACTTCAGCGCCCACGCGCAGGACACCACCTTTGCCACCCAGCTGCTCTACCGCTTGCGTGATGGATCGCAGAATGCCGGCAAGGCTCTGGAATGGCTGGAAGGCGAACTCGAAAAGACCGGCTCCGATGCCGAGGAAATCATCATTTCCGAACATCACACACTGTCCAGCGGCAATGTGACGACGGGCAACATCATTCGCGGCCTGCGCCTCATCAACGACGTCGACTGGACCGTGTGGTTCGAAGGCGTCAGCCGCATCGATACCGTGCTGCGCGAGCGCACCGATTTCGCCGCTCTCGACTTCTTCTCGCGTGACCAGTACCGGACCGCGATCGAGGAACTGGCGCGCCGCTCGGACCTGTCGGAATATCGGGTCGCCGAAAAAGCTATCGAGCTGGCCGGCCACGCCGCCAGCGAGACCATGCTAGGCGATGGTGAAAGCGATGCGGGTCCGATCTTATCCGCCCACACCGATGTCGGCTTCTTTCTCGTCGGCCCACGCCGGCTGGAGCTGGAGAAGGCGATCGGCTATCGGCCCACCATCAGCCAGACGGTCAAGCGCGCCTTCCGCAAGACCGGATGGCTTGGCATTGTCGTACCGGTGTTTGCGCTGACGGCCCTGCTTCTCGTCCTCTCCGGCAATGCTCTTGCCAATCTTGGCCTGTCAGTGCCGTCGATCGTCCTGATGCTGGCGCTGTTTGCCGTGCCGGCCAGTGAGGGTGCGCTCGCCTTCTTCAACACTGTCGTATCGCTGTTCCTGAAACCGACGCGCCTTGTCGGCTACGATTACAGGCAC
This sequence comes from Mesorhizobium sp. Root102, assembly GCF_001425625.1. Lineage (GTDB taxonomy): Bacteria > Pseudomonadota > Alphaproteobacteria > Rhizobiales > Rhizobiaceae > Mesorhizobium. The sequence goes on from NZ_LMCP01000045.1 coordinate 167,721, forward strand.
GGCGTACCGCCCGAGGCGCGCACGCTGGTGGTGGTGCCTTCGCTGATCGGCTCGCGCGACGATGTCGAGGAAAACATCCGCAATATCGAGGTGCATCATCTCGCCAACACGGCCGATGAAATCCATTTCGCGCTGCTGTCGGACTGGCCCGACAGCAAGACCGAAATCGATGCGGCGGATACCGAAATCCTCGAATTTGCCCGCGCCGAGATCGCTCGCCTCAACGCCCGCTATCCCTCCGAAGGCGCCCCGCGTTTCTACATCCTGCACCGGCGCCGGCTCTTCAATGCGGCTCAAGGGTCCTGGATGGGCTGGGAGCGCAAGCGCGGCAAGCTGCACGAGCTCGACCTCCTGCTGCGCGGCGACAGCGACACCACGTTCCTGCCGCTCGACGTGCCACTGCCGGAGAACGTCGTTCATGTGATGACGCTCGATGCCGACACGCGCACCACCCGCGATGCGGTCGCGACCCTCGTCGGCAAGCTTTGCCACCCGCTCAACCGCCCGCATTTCGACGCCAGCAAGCGCATTGTCACGGCCGGCTATGCGATCTTGCAGCCGCGCATCACCGCGTCGCTGACCAGCGGCGACGACGCGTCGTTTTTCCAGCGGGTCTTCTCGGCCAACCGCGGCCTCGACCCTTACGTCTTTGCGGTGTCCGACCTCTATCAGGACGTCTTCGGCGACGGTTCCTTCACCGGCAAGGGGCTCTATCACGTCGACGCCTTCGAGGCCGCGCTACAGGGCCGCATCGAGGAGAACACCGTCCTCAGCCATGATCTGCTGGAAGGCGCGCTGGCGCGCTCGGCGCTGGTCACCGACGTCGAACTGGTCGAGGATTATCCGACGCGCTACTCGGTCGACGCCTCGCGCCACCATCGCTGGGCACGCGGCGACTGGCAGCTGCTCGGCTTCATGCTCGGTCCGCGCTCCGGCGTGCCGGGTCTGTCGCGCTGGAAGATGATCGACAATCTGCGCCGCTCGCTGACGCCGATCTTCTGGGTGATGGCGGCGATCGCCGGCTGGACGCTGCTGCCCTTCACGCAGGCTGCGCAGTGGCAGGCCCTGTTGATCCTTAGCCTGTTCATGGCGCCGACATTCGACATCGTCAACGCCATCCTGCCCAAGAGCGGCGACCAGACGCCGCGCGGCCATTTCTCGGCCCTGGCGCGTGACGTCGCCTTCGGCACCGCCATGGTGGCGCTGAAGATCGTGCTGATGGCGCATAACGCCTGGATGATGGGCGACGCCATCGTGCGCACGCTCTACCGGCTGTTCGTCAGCCGCCAGAACCTGCTGGAATGGCGCACCGCCTCGCAGGCGCACAAGGCGGGCGACAATGACGTCGGTTCCTATTACGGCATGATGTATGGCGCCGTTATCATCGGCTTCGTCGGCCTTGCCATTCCGGTGCTGGCCGATTCGACCGGCGCCTTCGTTGCCTTCTTCTTCGCCCTGTTCTGGATTGGCTCGCCCGCCATCGCCAGCTGGATCAGCCGTTCGGCCGAAACCGAGGATCGCTTGCGCATATCGCAGGCTGATATCCATACGTTGCGCACGGTGGCGCGGCGCACATGGCACTATTTCGAAAGCTTCGTGACATCAGAGCATCACCATCTGCCGCCGGACAATTTCCAGGAAAGCCCGGCGCCGGTGGTCGCGCCACGCACCTCGCCGACCAATATCGGCGTCTACCTGCTGTCCGTCGTCTCCGCCCGCGACTTCGGCTGGATCAGCCTGTCCGACGCCATCACCCGCATCGACGCCACCATGACGACGATCGAGGGTATGCCGCGTGATCGCGGCCACCTCTTCAACTGGTATGACACGACGACGCTGAAGCCGCTCTATCCGCTTTACATCTCGGCTGTCGACAGCGGCAATCTCGCCGGCCATCTGGTGGCGGTGGCGGCAGCTTGCGCCGAATGGGCCGAAGCGCCCTCCGTCCATCTCCAGGGCGATTTCGAAGGCATTCTCGACACCGTCACCATCCTCAGCGAAAGCCTTGACGAACTGCCCGACGACCGCCGCCAGTTGCGCCCCCTGCGCCAGCGCCTCGCCGACCGTCTCGACGGCATGCGGCGCGCTGTCGACACCATCAAGGCGCAGCCGGAAATGGCGTCGATCCGCACCATCAACCTGGCTGTGCTGGCCGGCGAGATCCGCAAATTGGCCACCGCAATCCACACCGAGGCGGCGTCGCCGCAGAGCGATGTCATTGTCGACTGGGCGGCAAGGTTGGAAGCCACCTGCGAAGCGCATGTGCATGACGCGCACAGCGACGACAATGCCGTCGAGGCGCTGCGTGCCAAGCTGCTCACATTGCGCGAGCGGACGCGCCGCTTCGCCTTCGAGATGGATTTCTCCTTCCTGATGCGGCCGGAGCGCAAGCTGCTGTCAATCGGCTACCGGGTCGAGGAGCATCAGCTCGATGAAAGCTGCTACGACCTTTTGGCCTCAGAGGCGCGGCTGACCAGCCTGTTCGCCATCGCCAAGGGTGACCTGCCGACCGAGCACTGGTTCCGGCTGGGCCGGCCGATCGTCGAGATCGGGTTCCAGGGCGCGCTGATGTCCTGGTCCGGCTCGATGTTCGAATATTTGATGCCGCCGCTGGTGATGAAGGAGCCGCAGGGCTCGATCCTCAACCAGACCAGCAAGCTGATCATCAAGCGCCAGATCCAGTATGGCCGCCAGAAGAACGTGCCGTGGGGCATTTCGGAAGCGGCCTACAACGCCCGCGACCGCGAGCTGACTTACCAGTACACCAATTTCGGCGTGCCCGGGCTCGGGCTGAAGCGCGGCCTTGGCCAGAACACGGTGATCGCGCCTTACGCCACCATATTGGCGGCCCAGTTCAACCCGCGCGAAGCCGTGCAGAACCTCGCCCGATTGCGGGAGATCGGCGCGCTTGGCCGCCACGGTTACTACGACGCCGTTGACTTCACGCCGCAGCGCGTGCCGGAAGGCACCGATCATGCAGTCGTGCAGAACTACATGGCCCACCATTCAGGCATGTCGATCGTGGCGGTTGCCGACGCCATCTTCGAAGGCCGCATGCGCGATCGCTTCCACAGCGATCCGGTCATCGAATCGGCCGAACTGTTGCTGCAGGAGAGGGCACCGCGCGACATCCCGACCGCGACCGTCAGGACCGAGGCCGACGAACGCGCCAAGGACGAGACAGAAGTCGACAGCCCCGACACCCGCATCGTGCTCAACCCGCTGCAATCGCTGCGGTCGACCAGCGTCATGTCGAACGGTCGCTATTCGGTGATGGTCACCGCGACCGGCTCGGGCTACAGCCGCTGGGGTGATCTCTCCGTCACCCGCTGGCAGCCGGATCCGACCGAGGACCGTCTCGGCTCCTACATCTTCCTGCGTGACGCCGGCACGGGCGACTGGTGGTCGGCGACGGCTGAGCCGAAGCGTGCGGCCGAGGAAAAGGCGCAGACCTTGTTCTCCGACGACAAGGCGAGCTTCGTCAAATCGGTTGGCACGTTGCGCTCCGAGGTCGAATGCATCGTCATCTCGGAAGGCAATGGCGAGGGCCGTCGGGTCACGCTCTACAATGACGGTCCGTCCGACCGTCACATCGAAGTGACCTCCTTTGCCGAGCTGGTGCTCGGCCTGGAAGTGTCCGACAATGCGCATCCGGCCTTCTCGAAGATGTTCGTGGAAACCGAAATCGCATCGAATAAAGCGGCGATCTTCGCCACGCGGCGCAAGCGCGAGACCAGCGAGCCGGATATCGCCATGGTGCATTTCGTCACCGATCCGTCCGGATCGGCGCGCGATGCCGAGGCCGAGACCGACAGGCGCGCCTTCATCGGCCGTGGCCGTACCATCGTCGACGCGGCCGCCTTCGATCCGGGCGCCAGGCTTGGCGGCCATTCGGGCTTCACGCTCGATCCCGTCGCCTCGCTGCGCCGCCAGGTGCGTGTGCCGGCCAACAAGAAGATATCGCTGACCTTCTGGACCGTCGTCGGCGCCGGCCGCACTGAGCTGGACGAGGCCATCGCCCGGCTCGACCACCCGGAGAGCTTTGCCCGCCAGGCCATGCTCGCCTGGACGCGCAGCCAGGTGCAGACCCGCCATATGGGCCTCAGCCTGACCGATGCCGCCAATGTGCAGAAGCTGGCGCGCTATCTGATCTATCCGGATCCGTTCCTGCGTCTTCCCGCTGAATCCATCGCCTCGGGGCTGGGCAAGCAATCGAGCCTGTGGCCAACCAGCATTTCCGGCGATTTTCCGATCTTCCTGGTCAGGATCGGCGACGTCGCCGATCTGGAAATCGTCGCCCAGGCGCTACGCTTCCAGGAATACATGCGCACCCGCGGCATGATGATCGACTTCGTCGTCGTCAACGAGCAGGCGTCCTCCTATGTCCAGGACCTGCAGCGGGCGGTCGAGACGCTATGCGAGAACAGCCGTTTGCGCGGCAAGGAGCTCGGACCTCGCCAGCACATCTTCGCGGTGCGCCGCGACCTCATGGACGAGACGACCTACAAGACGCTGCTCGCCGTCGCCAGGGTGGTCCTGCACACGCGCAACGGCACCATCTTCGACCAGATCGAGCGGGCCGAGGCGGCCGCCCTGCAGGCGCGAGACGCCCTGCAGCCGGCAGCATTGCCGGTTCCGCGTGAGCCGCCGTCGCTGACGCCCACGACGCATGCATCTGCCTTGCAGGCGGTGGCAAATGTCAGCGCCGATGGCGGCGGGCTCAGCCAGTGGAACGGGTTTGGAGGTTTCGATGGCGACGGGCGGCATTATGTCGTGCGCCTGGCCGGCCGGCGCACGACGCCGCAGCCGTGGATCAACGTCGTCTCCAACGCCTCTTTCGGCTTCCACACCTCCGCCGAGGGGGCTGCCTTCACCTGGAGCCGCAACAGCCGCGACTACCAGTTGACGCCGTGGTCGAACGATCCGGTCTCGAACCGGCCGGGCGAGGGCCTCTACATCTACGATCAGGCCAGCGGCAAGGCGTTCTCGCCGCTCGCCGCCATGGTGCGCGATCCCTCGATGACCTACGAGGCCTGGCATGGCCAGGGTTTCTCGACCTTCCGCTCCAAGCGCGGGCCGTTGTCGATGGACCTTACCCATGTCGTCGATCCGATCGACCCGGTGAAGATCTCGCGGCTGCGTATCCAGAATTCCGGCTCGGTGCCGGCGCGACTGCGTGTCTATGCCTATGCCGAATGGGTGCTCGGCGGGCATCGGTCGCGCACGGCGGCAACCATCGTCCCGTCGCGGGACGCCGCCAGCGGGGCGTTGCTGGCACAAAACCCCTACGGGCTCGATTTCAGTGAACGGGTGGCCTTCCTTGCCGCCGACGGTGGCGTGCACTCGGTGACATCAGACCGCTCGGAGTTCCTCGGCCGGCAAGGCTCCAGCGAGCTTCCGCAGGCGGTGCTGAGCGGTGCTGCACTATCGGACCGTGTCGAGGCCGGCGACGATCCGTGCGCGGCAATCGCTCGTGACATCGAGATTCCGGCCGGCGGCGACGTGACGCTGTTGTGGCTGCTCGGCGACGCCGAGTCCGTCTCGGAGGCGAGCGCCCTGGTGCAGGAGCACCGCGTCAAGGATTTCGATCAGCGGCTGGCCGACAATGAGCGCGTGTGGCGCGGCTTCCTTGACACCATCCAGGTCGAGACGCCGGACAAGGCGCTCGATGCCATGGTCAATCACTGGCTGCCCTATCAGAGCCTGGCCTGCCGTATCCGCGCCCGCTCCGCCTTCTATCAGGCCAGCGGTGCCTTCGGGTTCCGCGACCAACTGCAGGACACGCTGGCGTTGCTGGCGCATGATCCGCAACTGGCGCGCGACCAGATCCTCAACGCGGCGCGGCGGCAGTTTCCCGAAGGCGACGTGCAGCATTGGTGGCTGCCGCGCACCGGCGCCGGCGTGCGCACGTTGATCTCCGACGACGTGGTCTGGCTGGCCCACGCCACGGCGCGCTATCTGCTGGTCACGGGTGACGCCACTATCCTCAAGGAGCAATTGCCCTTCATCGACGGGCAGGCGCTGGGCGAGGGCGAGCACGATGCCTTCTTCACCCCGGAAATTTCGAAGAAGACGGCGTCGCTCTACGACCATTGCGCGCGTGCGCTGGACCTCGCCATCAAGCGCAGCAGCCCCGCGGGCCTGCCGCTGATCCTCGGCGGCGACTGGAACGACGGCATGAACCGCGTCGGCGAGCACGGCAAGGGCGAGAGCGTCTGGCTTGGCTGGTTCCTGCTCAGGACGCTGGGCGACTTTGCCCCCGTTGCCAAGACCGAAGGCGATGCCAAGCGTGCACAGGCCTGGGTAAAACATGCCGATGTTTTGAAGCGGGCGCTTGAGAGCACGGCATGGGACGGCGAATGGTACCGGCGCGGAAGCTTCGACGATGGCACCCCTCTGGGGTCTCGCAATTCGCAGGAGTGCAAGATCGACTCAATCGCCCAATCCTGGAGCGTGCTTTCGGGAGAGGGCGATCCGGCGCGGTCGACGACGGCGATGGAGCAGGCGACGAAGATGCTCGTCGACGACAAGCTCAACATCGTCAAGCTCTTCACGCCGCCCTTCTCCAAGACGGAGAAGGACCCGGGTTACATCAAGAGCTATCCGCCCGGTGTGCGCGAGAATGGCGGTCAATACACCCATGCCGCTACGTGGTTCGTCATCGCGCTCGCCGAGATGGGGCAGGTCGATGAGGCCTATCGCTGTTTCTCGATGCTGAACCCGGTCAACCATGCGACCGACGAGGCGTCGGCCGAGCACTATCGCGTCGAGCCCTATGTCGTGGCGGCCGATATCTATGCCGGCGACGACAATGCCGGCAACAGCAAGGGCGGCCGTGGCGGCTGGACCTGGTACACCGGCTCCGCCGGTTGGCTCTACAGGGCGGCGGTCGAAGGCATTCTCGGCATCGAACGGCGCGGCAAGCGTATCCAGTTCAAGCCGAAGCTGCCCAGCCACTGGGACGGCTATTCGGCAAATCTCAAGATGCTGGGGGCGGAACTCAGGGTTCGGGTCATCCGCGACAATAAGGCCAAGGCCGTGTCGCTGGAGGTGAATGGGGCCAAGACCAAGGTTTCGGCGGTCGAACTGAAGGACGGCGAAGTTGCCGAAATCCTCATCAGGATTCCGGCCTGAGGCACTTCACTCAACAGGATCCTCCTCGGGCCCAGCCTGGGGAGGAGGCGGTTTTCGAGCTCACGACAAGATGAAGTGCGGCATGTCGGCCCGTGTCGGCATCGGCCCGAGCGAGGGGGCATTCGGCTGAGAAACCAATAAAATCAAAAGCTTGATGCGTGTCGCAGGCGGCGTTCCCGGCGGCGAAACTCGGCGCCCCGTATTCCTGGGCGTCGGCAAGATCGCTTAAATTTGACCTATACTGTGCAAAAGGCGATTTCGGCTTTAGTCATCCGCCCGACATCGTTACTGATTAAAATTGCGGCAGCACGTCCCAACTGCCATGATTTCGCCGCATGCCTGACATTTTACCTGTCTTCTCAAACCGTTAGGTGATCACGGCAGATTTCGGAACGTCGCCATCTTTTGTTCGCTCTCAAGGAACTGAAGGGGTACACGGCCATTGTTTTGCGACGTATCAACCGGTACGAGTCAAATGATGCAGTGCACAATAAACAGCGTGGCGGAGTAACTGGGGTGACCCTTCTGCAAATCTACTGGCGAGCTCTCGGCTATCTGGCCGCGGACAGGAAACGCGTCGCGTTGATCTGTTCGGCCAACGTGGCTCTCGCCATCGTAGCGCTTCTCGAGCCGATTATGTTCGGTCGCGTCATCGGTGCGATCTCCGAGCGCGGCTCTGTCTTCACCACGCTGGTCATGTGGGCCGGTCTCGGCGCCTTCAACATCGTTGCTTTCGTCATGGTGGCGCGCGGCGCTGACCGCTTTGCCCATGCGCGGCGCAGCGAAGTTCTGTGCCAGTCCTTCGAGCGCGTGATCACCATGCCGCTCGCCTGGCACCACCAGCACGGCACCTCCAATGCGTTGCACACGATGCTGCGCGCCGTCGAAACCCTGTTCAGCCTTTGGCTTGAATTCATGCGCCAGCATCTGTCTACGGCTGTAGCCCTCGTATTGCTGGTCCCAACCGCGATCAGCATGGACCTGCGCATGTCGCTGGTGCTGCTTGGCCTCGGACTGCTCTATGTCGGCATCGGTCGAATGGTCATGCGCCGCACCAAGGCGGGCCAGGCCGCGGTCGAGCGTCACTACCACAAGGTGTTCGCGCATGTGACCGACTCGGTCAGCAACGTTGCGGTGCTGCAGAGCTACAATCGCCTCGGCCTCGAGGCCGATACGCTGCGCCGCTACGTCAAGAACCTGCTCGACGCGCAGAACCCTGTGCTCGACTGGTGGGCGCTGGCCAATGCCTTGCACCGTCTGTCATCGGCAATCTCGATGCTGATCGTGTTGTCGATCGGCTCCTACCTCGTGACTCACGGTCAGTTGCGTATCGGCGATGTCATTGCCTTCACGGGTTTTGCCACGATGCTGATCGCCCGCCTCGACCAGATGTCGGCTTTCGCCAACCAGATTTCCGAGGCGCGCGCCAAGCTTGAGGATTTCTACCAACTCGAGGACTCCGCGGCCGACTCCGCCGAGCCGGATGGCTTGCGCGATCTCGCCAATGTCACCGGCCATGTCCGCTTCGAGAATGTCGGCTTCGAATTCGCCAATTCGGGTCAGGGCATCGACGACGTGTCGTTCGAAGTCCAGGCCGGTCAGACCGTTGCCATCGTCGGCCCGACAGGCGCCGGCAAGACCACGCTCATCAACCTGCTGCAGCGTGTCTTCTCGCCGTCCCATGGCCGTATCCTGATCGACGGCGTCGACACCCGCACCGTGACACGCAAGTCGCTGCGTCATTCGATCGCCACCGTGTTCCAGGATGCCGGACTGCTCAACCGCTCGATCGAGGACAACATCCGCGTCGGCCGCGCCGATGCGACCAACGACGAGATCCATGCCGCCGCCGACGCGGCCGCGGCGCGGGACTTCATCCTGTCCAAGAGCAATGGCTACGACACGGTGGTCGGCGAACGTGGCGGCCAGCTGTCGGGTGGCGAGCGTCAGCGCATCGCCATCGCGCGCGCCGTGCTGAAGGATGCCCCGATCCTGGTCCTCGACGAGGCGACCAGCGCGCTCGACGTCGAGACCGAGGACCGCGTCAAGGACGCGATCGACGAATTGCGGCGCGACCGCACCACCTTCATCATCGCCCACCGCCTGACCACCGTCCGCGACGCCGATCTGGTCGTGTTCATGGACAAGGGCAGGGTGGTCGAAATGGGTGGCTTCGCCGAACTGTCGCTGCGCAACGGCCGCTTCGCCAGCCTGCTGCGCGCCGGCGGCCTGCTCAACGACGAGGAGGTTCGCCGCCTCAGCCGCACCGTGCAGCAACAGCAGGAAGCGGCTGCCTGATCAGGGGCGTCTCTGCCTTCTCCCTACAAGGGGCGAAGGCAAGAGACCTGCGACACCACCGCTCGATTGCCCCAAACGCACCGGCGGTCTATGTAGAGCCGCATGAGCGACACGACTTCACGCCTGACCGGCTGGATGGATCTTGCCAACCCGACGCGCTTCGTCGGGCTGGCCGACAGGCTCGTGCCGTGGCTGGCGTCCATCGCCGCACTCATCCTCGCCGTCGGGCTCTATATGAGCTTTGCCGCGCCTGAGGATTTCCAGCAAGGCATCACCGTCCGCATCATGTACATCCACGTGCCTTTCGCCTGGCTCGCCATGATGTGCTACACGTTGATGGCAATCTCCGCGCTGGGCACGCTTGTCTGGCGGCATCCCTTGGCCGACGTCGCGCTGAAATCCGCCGCGCCCATCGGCGCCGTCTTCACCGCGCTGGCGCTGATCACCGGCTCTATCTGGGGCAAGCCGATGTGGGGCACCTGGTGGGTCTGGGATGCACGGCTGACCTCGGTCTTCGTGCTGTTCCTGATGTATCTCGGCATCATCGCGCTGACCCGCGCGCTTGACGATGCCGGCCGCGCCGCCTGGGCCGCCGCCATCATGACGCTGGTCGGCTTCATCAACATCCCGATCATCAAATTCTCTGTCGACTGGTGGAACACGCTGCACCAGCCGGCTTCGGTGTTCCGCATGGGCGGCTCGACCATCGATTCCAGCCTGCTATGGCCGCTGCTGGTGATGGCGCTCGGCTTCACAATGCTGTTCTTCGCGCTGCACCTGATGGCGATGCGCACCGAAATCCGCCGCCGCCGCGTCATCGCCATGCGCCGCGTCGCGGCACGGCAGGCGGAGCGGCAGCCGGCTTAGCTCAAAACTCTATTGCCTGCCGAAACTTGTCAGGCCATCCGGCCGCGCGCCGCCACAGGCAGGGTTTCCAGCACCTTGTCGCCGTCGATCAGATTGACCTCGTTGAACAGGTTGGTGACGACGCAGCAATGATCGGGCACGACGCGCACGCGCTCTCCGATGCGCAACTTGCCGTCGCCTGAAAGCGTGACGGTGCCGTGCTCCTCGCTCAAGCCCGTCACCCGCGCGCCCGGAACACCAAGCAACTCCCCGAAATCCGCGAGCCCGAGCGTGTCGCTGGACAGCGCCTTGCTACCGGCATCGAGGATGGCGCGCGCCGGCGTCGGGTGGCTGACCACCGTCGACAGCACCGTCAGTGCGCAGTCGTCGAGAGTGCCGACGCCTTTGGCGACCTGATAGCGGTCGAGATAGATGTAGGTGCCGGGGCGATACTCCGTGACAACAGATGCCTCGCTCGAGCGCCACATATCCGGCGTGCCGCCGCTGGAGATGCGTTCGCAGGCAAGCCCGGACGCGGCCAGCGCCTGCTTGGCGCTGGCGAGCCAGGCTTCGGCCTCGGCGGCGCGGCCGGCGGCCGGGTAGGTCATCAGCCCGCCAAAGGCGAGGCCACCGGCTTTGTCGATCTTTCTTGCCAGCGCAACCGCTTCGTCAGCCGTCTGCACGCCGCAGCGGCCCATGCCGGTGTCGCATTCGACCAGCACTGGCAGACGATGGCCGGCATCGGTGAAGGTGGCGGCCAGCCCTTCGAGCGTCTCCCTGCTGTCAGCTGTAACCGACAGCGTCACACGGCGGTGCAGCGCCAGAAGCCGCTCCAGCTTGGCGCGCCCAAGGATGTTGTAGGGAAGGAAAATGTCGGTCAGCCCGGCGTCGGCCATCACCTCGGCCTCGCCGATCTTCTGGCAGGTGATGCCGACGGCGCCGGCCGCGACCTGCTTCTTCGCCCAGTAGGGCAGTTTGTGCGTCTTGATATGCGGCCGCAGCTTCAGCCCGTTCTTGTCGGCATGGGCCTGGGCGCGGGCAATGTTGGCTTCGGCGCGCGCGGCGTCGATCAGGATCGATGGCGTATCGAGGTCATGGACGGTCGGCATCATCTGTCACTCTGTGGAAATCCGCAGGGGTTATGGCGCTGAAAGAGGGTGATGTCACGCGGCCAGCGGAGCGGATCTGTTGTCGCAAGGCCGGGCGGAGCGGCAAGACGGATCGACACCGTATCGACGTTCAGCTATGCGATTTGCCAGACAAATCCATATGAAGGGATCATGATCATGAAACGCTCCGCAATCAACGACATCATCCGCGAAGCCGACGCTTTCATCCGCTCGTTCGGCTACATCATGCCGCCCTTCGCCTACTGGTCGCCCGAGGAAGCGAAGGCGCGCCAGGCCGACTCCGCGGCCGTGTTTACCTCCCGGCTCGGCTGGGACATCACCGATTACGGCCAGGAGAAATTCAAGGATCTCGGCCTGTTCCTGTTCACCGTTCGCAACGGCCGCTACGAGGACATGAAGAAGGGCATGGGCATGCTCTATGCCGAGAAGATCATGATCTCGCGCAAGGACCAGCTGTCGCCGATGCACCGTCACAACATCAAGGCCGAGGACATCATCAACCGCGGTGGCGGCAAGCTGGTGCTGGAACTGTTCATGCACGATCGCGACGGCGGCATCGATCCCAAGGCCGAGGTGTCGGTGCCGGTCGACGGAACCATCCACAGGCTGCCGGCGGGCGGGCTGTTGAAACTCGACCCGGGCCAGAGCGTCACGCTTTTGCCCGGCGTCTGGCACGCCTTCTGGGCCGAGGGCAAGGATGTGCTGATCGGCGAGGTGTCGACCGTCAATGACGATCTCACCGACAATGTCTTTCGCGAACCGATCGGCCGCTTCTCCAACATCGACGAGGATGTCGCCCCCGTGCACCTGCTGGTGTCCGACTACGAGAAATGGCTGGGCTGAGGGCTACGCGGGCGCGGGAATCGCGCGGGCAACTAATGCATGTCGCCCAAAAGTGGCTCCGGTTTTGGGAGAACGACATGCATAAAGACAAAGACCTAAAGCGCGTCCTCTGAATCCGTTCAAAAGCGACGCGCTTTAGGATGTCGGACTGTCTCCGTTTTGCCAGCCGGCTAGCTCTGGCAGGTCGTCTAGCCAACTTTTCTCCGTCATCAAGGCATCGCCGGCCTGCGGGGCGGCTTCGGCGGCGTTTTGAATGAGCCAGTCCACCCATTTCCGATAGGCAACCGGGTCCAACCGGGGCGGCAGCACCTTGGCCTTGGCCAGCATGCGTTTGCGGAAACTAACTTGCCTGCGGAGCTTGGTCGTCGTGAATTTGATTGCCTTGCCTTTATATTCGACCGTCCAGCGCTCATCCCCATGGCTGGTGAGCCCGTCGATGGCGAAATCGACATCAACCGGCCTATCCCGCCAGGGAAGCTCGATGGCATTCTTCCTCAGATCGAGTGCCCATCGCCTGTAGTTGGCCCCGGCACGCTGGGGCGGCAACACACCAGCCTGTTCAAGTATCTTCCGGCGGAAGGTAGGCTGCTTCTTGAGCTGGCCTGTCGTCAGCTCGACGCGATGCCCGCGGAATTCGACGTGCCATCGGATCCGCCCGTTGCCGAAATACTTCACCAGCCTGTCGATAAAGAATTCGTCGTCGGTAAGCATCACGCAACCCTGCTTGATCCTTTCGAGAATGTACTGGCTATCGGTGGGCATTGCGCGGCCTCGTGCAGGAACCTTTGACGAAGCTTAGCCAGTGGCACCCACAGGCGGCCAACAATCGCTTTCGCTCCGGGAATCTCGCCTGCCTCAATCAGCCCAAAGTGATGCGCGGGTTGCCATTGATATGCAAGGCGGTAGCACGCGCACCCAGGTGATGCCGGGAGCCAGGTTGGCGATGGGCGGCCCAGGGGCCGGAGCCGGAGCGTTTTGCATCGTCATCCACCAAAGCTCATCCGAAAACCTTCTAAGCAAGGAGGCTACCCGCTAGGTTCACGGCCAACGTGTTGGTAAGGTTCTGCCGTTATCATTGGTCCCCACATGGATGTCAAAACGCCCCCTATCCCTGCTGTCGATAACGCGGGCTGGCCCGGTGCTCTCACGGCCGCAAACGCATGGCGTGGACACTGTCTCAACATATTTGCTCGAAGCGAAGCAGCCGTTAGCGAGACGCTTTTGGTGCTGGCGAGTGTATCGGATCGGGGCACCGTCGTGAAACTGCCTCATCTGGTCGGCCAGCGATTTGAGGAGTTGGCAACTTTGATCGGACCCACCGGAGCTTTCGCTTCGGAAGGCAAGTCATCCGCAGCAGCATTGTCGGCCTTTCGTGCCCATGAGAGCCTGCGTACGTCGTTGTGCCACGGTGTCGGCAAAATTGCACTTGACCAACAAGGGGGTTGGTTGCTCGTGTTAAGGACACTTGCGTTCCGATCAAAGCAGCCGCAACGCACAGTCCTGGTTATCGAAGAGAACGAAGCCGAAGGATTGGTCAAATCACTCCAAGCCGCTGGGCATCGACTCCGTTCAGAATTAGGAAACTTACGGCAAAAGTTAGGGTCGACCTGAGAAATGAGATTTGGCTGGGGAACCTGGATTCGAACCAGGACTAACGGAGTCAGAGTCCGTGGGTCTACCGTTAACCTATTCCCCAGCAGGCGCGGTCATGAACCGTGCGGGCCGAGCGGGCAAGCCGCTGTGAGCGCTGCCTTGTAGCCGCCAGCGGAAAATAGTCAAGCCTGCCCGGCAGTTCAATTGCAACCTTTTGTCTGCCGGGTTCAGGCGTCACGTTTCAAACGCTGCGCAGCGCCTCGAGGCCAATCTCACCTCAACCCTCCGTTCGGCTGAACTGCGAGCGTTCGAAGAACAGCACCACCCCCAGGCCCAGAATCAGCGGGATGATGAGGTAGAACAGCCTGAACACCAGCAGCGCCGCCAGCACGCCGACCGGGTCCATGTCCGAAAGGCCGGCCAGGAACACGACCTCGAACACGCCGAGCCCGCCCGGCGCGTGCGAGATCTGCGCGATCGAAAAAGAGACGAGGAAGACGCCGAGCACGACGAAATAGCCGGGATTGTGAGCTTCTGGCAGGGCAAAGAAGATGATCGCGGCAGCCGCCAGCAGTTCGATCGGGCCAATCAGCAATTGCCGTGCGACGATCGGCAGCGCCGGATAGTGCAGCTGAAAGCCGGCGATCTTCAGTGGGCGCAGATGCAGCCAGCTGCCGAATATGTAAGCGGCGACGAGCAGCAGCATGGCGATGCCGGCCGCCGCCGACAGGCCATGATGCGCAATTCCCGAAAAGCGGTCGATGATCTCAGGCTCGAACACCAGCACGAGGCCGGAGGCGAGAATCGTCGACAGCACGAAGGTGATCCAGCAGACAGCCACCAGCACTCCAACATCCTGGCCGGTCAGGCCCCTGGTGCCATAGGCGCGGTATCGGATTACGGCGCCGGAAAACACCGAACCGCCGATGTTGTGCGACAGCGCATAGGTGGTGAAGGAGCAGAGCGTGACGAACAACCACGACACTTTCTTGCCGATGTGCAGGAGCGCGATGTGGTCGTAGCCGGCGAGCGAGGCATAGGCGATGACCGAACTCACGGCCGCGAGAATCCAGCCGCGGGCAGGGATAGCAGTGATGCCGTCCCAGACATCGTCGAGCGAAATGCCGCGCAGTTCGTGCCAGAGCAGCAGCAGCGAGAAGATCACCGCCGCTATGCCGACGACCGGCCAGAAATAGCGTCTCCAGTTCATTGCCTGATTGCCATGCGTTGCGGATCCGCTTCCTTTTCTGTTGGTGATGGGAGGAGGCCGGCTACCGCCGGCTACTCCCGCCCATTTCAGAAATGCCTCATTGAAGCCGGCTATTCAACCGCGAAGGTTTTTCGCGGTGGCAACCGGCAGGCTTTGTCCGTGCTGCAAGCGGCCGAGAGGACTCAGGAAGGTGTTGCGCCTACCAATCCAGGCTTGCGGATACATTACGCAATGCTGCCGGAACGGCGGTTCGCGCGGCCAGCCGGCAAAATTCGGCACGCGGCTCTTGGTGATCGGGCGCGGCACTGTTAGTCTGGCGGCAACTTAAAACACTGAAGCGCCTGCTGCGTCCATCATCGGTTCGCGCGGCGCCGGAAGGAACGACAGTGGAAGACCACGACACCGGCGCCGGCGCGCCGGCGGTGGGCGTGTCCAGCGCTTCCCAGGGGCCATCTGGCCCGGGAACCGCCAGCTGGCAGCAACGCCGCCCGACGGAGCCCCGTTTCGCCGATGCGCAGGCGGGCGACGCGCCCCAGAAGGGCAAGCCCAAGAAGCGGCGCAAGCGGAGGCGCGGGCGCAAGGTTTTTGCGCGCGACGAAGCGCGTCCCCCGGAGAATCGAGCGCCGGCGCCAGGCAAGACCGGCGCCCCGGCGGCGGAGGCGCACAGGCCGGCGGAATCGGTGGCCTCGTCCGCCGCTGTAGTGACCCGGCCCGAACAGGGCACCCGGCGCCCACCGGTGCACGAGCTTCCCGTGTTTGCGGCGCTTGACCTCGGCACCAACAATTGCCGGCTGCTGGTTGCCGTGCCGACGCGGCATGGCCAGTTCCGCGTCATCGACGCCTTTTCGCGCATCGTCCGGCTGGGCGAGGGGCTCACCGCCAATGGCCGGCTCGGCCAGCCGGCGATGGACCGCGCGGTCGAGGCGCTGAAGATCTGCGGCGACAAGCTGCGCACCCGCAAGATCCGAAAAGCCCGGCTGATCGCCACCGAAGCCTGCCGCACGGCCGACAACGGCGTCGAATTCCTCGACCGCGTCGAGCGCGAGGCCGGCCTGAAGCTAGAGATCATCGATCGCCAGACCGAGGCGCGGCTGGCGGTGTCCGGCTGCGGCTCTCTGGTCGAGCGTGATACGCAAGGCGTCGTGCTGTTCGACATCGGCGGCGGCTCCTCCGAAATCGCACTGATCGATCTCGCCGGCCGCCGCTCGCCAAGGCTCGCCAATCACATCGTGTCGTGGACCTCGCTGCCGGTCGGGGTCGTCTCGCTGGCCGAGCGTTTCGGCGGCCGCACGGTGACGCGCGAGATCTTCGCCGCCATGGTCGACGATGTCGCCGGCCGGCTGGCCGGCTTCGACGGCCGCGATCGGCTGAGCCACCTCAAGGCGAGCCCGAATTTCCATCTGCTGGGCACGTCCGGAACGGTGACGACGCTGGCCGGTGTTCACCTCGACCTCGATCGCTACGACCGCCGCCGTGTCGACGGGCTGTGGATGGACCGCGACAGCGTCGACCGCATGGTCGAAAAACTGGTCGGCTGGGATTTCCAGCAGCGCTGCGCCAATCCTTGCATCGGTGCCGATCGTGCCGATCTGGTGCTGGCCGGCTGTGCTATCCTCGAAGCGATCCGCGCGGTATGGCCGTCGGAGCGGCTGCGCGTCGCCGACCGGGGTCTGCGCGAAGGCATATTGAGCGAGCTGATGGCCGATGACGGCGTCTGGCGCAACGATGGGCGTGGCAGAGCGTGAGCCCGAACCGAAGAAATAAGCAATGACCAAGAAACCGGGAAAACCAGGATCCGCCAGCATTCGCGTTCTGAAGACGCGGATCAAGAAGAAGAGCGGGCTGAAGGAATCGTCGCGCCGCTGGCTGCAGCGCCACATCAACGATCCCTATGTCCAGCGCTCCAAGGCTGATGGCTATCGCTCGCGCGCGGCCTACAAGCTGATCGAGATCGACGACAAGCACCATCTGTTGAAGCCCGGCATGAAGGTGATCGACCTCGGCGCGGCTCCCGGCGGCTGGTGCCAGGTCGCGGCCGCGCGCACGAAATCGACGGCCGACAAGCCGCATGTCATCGGCATCGATTATCTGGAGATGGACGCCGTGCCCGGCGCGCCGGTGCTGTTGATGGATTTCCTCGATCCGCTGGCGCCACAAAAGCTGGCCGAGGCGCTGGGCGGGGATCCCGATATCGTGCTGTCGGACATGGCGGCCCCGACCACCGGCCACAAGCGGACCGACCATATCCGCACCATGCATCTGTGCGAGGTGGCGGCCGACTTCGCGCTGTCGGTGCTGAAGCCGGGCGGGCATTTCCTGGCCAAGACCTTCCAGGGCGGCGCCGAAAATGAATTGCTCTCCCTGCTCAAGCGCAACTTCCGTTCCGTCCATCACGTCAAGCCGCCGGCGTCGCGCGATGAATCGGTCGAGCTTTATCTCCTGGCCAAGGATTTTAAGGGGCGAGAGCCGCCCAAGGGCGAATCGGAAAGTCCATCGGACATTACGAAGGACTTGAGCGCCCGAGGCGATAACGAAGGGCCGGACGACGGCGAAGGCTAAGCCGCATCAATTGCCCGGCGGGCTTACCGCTTCCAACGTCTTGGGCGTGATCAATCGGCCATGTCCGGAGACGGCGCTGCCGGCGTCGGGCGCCAGCCGCATGAAGGACAGGGACGCGGCGGCGGATATCACCGCAACGACGAAGAACGCGGTGTGGAAATCCGCCAGCGTCAGTGACCTGTCATTCAAGCTCGTGGACACTTCCAGGATGCCGCCGGCCACCGCCACGCCGAGCGCGACCGACAACTGCTGGAACACGGCTGTAATCGGCGTCGCCTTGCTGGTGTCTTCAGCCGAAACCTCGGCATAGGCGAGCGCATTGACCCCGGTGAAGAACATCGAGCGGATGAAGCCGCCGACGAGCAGCATGGCCAGCATCAGCAGATAGGGTGTGTCGGGTGTGAACAGGCCGTAGATGGCGATCGAGGCCGCGGCGACCAGCGAACCGACAACCAGCACGCGGCGGAAGCCAGCGACGCGGAAGATCAGTGCGGTGACGAATTTCATGCCGATGGCGCCGATCGCCGAGACGAAGGTGATCATGCCGGACTGGAATGGCGTCAGCCCAAAGCCGATCTGGAACATCAGCGGCAGCAGGAAGGGCACGGCGCCGATGCCGATGCGAAACAGCGAGCCGCCGAGTACCGAGGAGCGGAACACCTGGTTGCGGAACAGTTCGAGCGCCAGCAGCGGGTTTTTGGCGCGGCGTGCATGCAGCAGATAGAGCGCGCCCGACAGCAGGCCAACCGCTACGGTGATGACACCCACGATTGGCGGCAGATAGGGCAAGCTGACCACCGACAGGCCGAACACCACCCCGGATGCCGCCAGCCCGCTCAGCACGAAGCCGATGAAATCAAGTGGCGGCGTCTGCGAGGGTTCGGTCTCCGGCAGGAAACGCGTCGCCAGCCAGATGCCGACCACGCCGATCGGCACATTGATCAGGAAGATCCAATGCCAGGTGAAATAGGTGGTGATGAAGCCGCCCACCGGCGGCCCGACCAACGGCCCGACCAGAGCCGGAACGGTCAGCCAGGACATTGCCGCGACGAGTTCGCTTTTCGGTGTCGCGCGCACCAGCACCAGCCGCCCGACCGGTGTCATCATGGCGCCGCCAATGCCTTGCAGGAAGCGCGACACCACGAAAGCCGGCAGCGAACCGGAGAGCGCGCAGGCGATCGAGCCGACGATGAAGACCGCGATCGCGGCACGAAAGACATTCTTGGCGCCGAAACGGTCGGCCATCCAGCCGCTGATCGGAATGAAGATCGCCAGCGATACCAGATAGGCAGTCAGCGCCAGCTTGAGCGCGATCGGGCTGGTATGGATGTCGATTGCGATCGCCGGCAGTGATGTCGCGATGACGGTCGAATCCATGTTTTCCATGAAAAGGGCGACCGCCAGTATGAGCGGGATGGTGCGGTTCAAGGAACGCGTCCAGACTTGAATGTTGCGTTGCCGGTTGCATGTCGGTCTTGAAGCGGGCGGTTACCATGCCTTCGCCGGGATGTCGCATTAATTTGCTGTCACTTTCGTGCTACCGGCAACCACAGGTGGCACCCATCGGGCGAAAAGTCACCTTTCCGGGAGCGTGAAATCATCGGCTTTTCATCGGCGCCGGGACGTGTTACCAGCCAGCGCCAATCCTGAAAGGGAAGAAACGAGTCGGCGCTGTCCATTCCGGTCCAGCGCTTTTTTGTATTCCGAGGGCTGGCCATGGCAAAAATCATCGAAACCTCCACCGGCGCATTGGCGCTGACCTTTGACGACGTGCTGCTGCAGCCGGGTCATTCCGAGGTCATGCCCGGCGAGACCGATGTCCGCACCCGCATCGCCAGCGACATCGACCTCAACGTGCCGATCCTCTCGGCGGCGATGGACACCGTCACCGAGGCGCGGCTTGCCATCGCCATGGCCCAGGCCGGCGGCATTGGCGTCATCCACCGCAATTTCTCGCCGGCCGAACAGGCTGAGCAGGTGCGGCAGGTCAAGAAGTTCGAATCCGGCATGGTGGTCAATCCCGTCACCATCGGTCCTGACGCGACGCTCGCCGACGCGCTGGGCCTGATGCGCAGTTATTCGATCTCGGGCATTCCGGTGGTCGAGAATGGCGGCAGTGGCGGCCACAAGATCGGACGGCTGATCGGCATCCTGACCAATCGTGACGTGCGCTTTGCGTCCGATCCGGCGCAGAAGGTCCATGAGCTGATGACCCGTGACAACCTGATCACGGTCAAGGAGAATGTCGACCAGGACGAGGCCAAACGGCTTCTGCACCAGCACAGAATCGAAAAGCTGGTCGTCGTCGACAAGCAGGGCAATTGCGTCGGGCTGATCACCGTCAAGGACATCGAGAAGTCGCAGCTGAACCCGCACGCCACCAAGGACGCGCAGGGCCGCTTGCGCGCCGCCGCCGCCACCAGCGTCGGCGATGACGGTTTCGAGCGCGCCGAACGTCTCATCGATGCAGGCGTCGACCTTCTGGTGATCGACACCGCGCATGGCCACTCGCAGCGCGTGCTGGACGCGGTGACGCGCGCCAAGAAGCTCTCCAACTCGGTTCGCATCCTGGCCGGCAACGTCGCCACCGCCGCGGGCACGCAGGCGCTGATCGACGCCGGCGCCGACGCCGTCAAGGTCGGCATCGGTCCGGGCTCCATCTGCACCACCCGCATCGTTGCCGGCGTCGGCGTGCCGCAGCTCTCGGCCATCATGTCGGCGGTCGAGACGGCGCACAAATCAGGCGTCTCGGTAATCGCCGACGGCGGCATCAAATATTCCGGCGATCTCGCCAAGGCGCTCGCCGCCGGCGCAAGTGCCGCCATGATCGGCTCGCTGCTGGCCGGAACCGACGAAAGCCCTGGCGAGGTCTATCTGCACCAGGGCCGCTCCTTCAAGGCGTATCGCGGCATGGGCTCGGTCGGCGCCATGGCCCGCGGCTCCGCCGATCGCTACTTCCAGGCCGAGGTGCGCGACACGCTGAAATTGGTCCCGGAAGGCATCGAGGGGCAGGTTCCCTACAAAGGACCTGTGTCTGGCGTGCTGCACCAGCTTGCAGGCGGGCTGAAAGCCGCTATGGGTTATGTTGGTGGCCGCGACCTTGCCGATTTCCGCGACCGTGCCACCTTTGTGCGTATATCCAACGCCGGACTTCGTGAAAGCCACGCCCATGACGTCACGATTACCCGCGAAAGCCCGAATTATCCCGGCGGAGTCTAACCAGTACGGGCTCGGGCGGAGCCTGACGGCGACGATCCTGCGGCTGTCGCGGCACGCAGGCGCGCTCTGTTTCCTGTCGGCGGTGGTGTTCATCGCCATGACGGTGCTGGAATTCTTCTACTTTCAACAGTTGAGCGGTGGCTTGCCGTCACTCGACATGCGTATTTTCGGTTTCACGCCGGATGAAGGCATGGCCTGGCTGACAGCGCTCGGCCGGCGCGGTGGCGAGATCATTCTCGTCTGGCACTATCTGACCTTCGCTCTCCTGTTCCCGGTGCTGCTGTCGGCGACGCTGGTCAGCCTGATCCTGGCAACCGGTCGGCGATTGAAGGCTTTCCGTGTGTTGCCGGCGCAGTTGCAGTCGATCTTCGCGCTGGTTCTGGTGCTGCCCTACACGCTTGCCGACTACGTCCAGAACATCGCGGTGGCGCGGCTTCTGTCCGATTTCCTGTCGGCGAACCCGGATTCGCTGTCTTTCGCCTCGTCGCTGATCGTCACCAAATTCGCGCTTTTAGCCATCCCGGCGATCGTCATTGCCGCCTTCTGGCTGGCGGGCCTGAAACGCCAGGCTTGATGCCGGCAAAACCCAACCGGGCAGGGGGGACTTCATGAACCAGACCACGATCTTCTGGCCTGTTCTGGCGCATGTGCTGCTGATCTACATCGTCTACGGCGTCCTGGGTCGCCGCAGATACGGCGCAGTCAGGTCAGGCGAAGCTAAGGCCGGCCAGTTCAAGGTGCGCTCGACCGAGCCTGCCTCTAGCATCACCGTTGCCGCCAATCTCACCAACCAGTTCGAATTGCCGGTGCTGTTCTATGTGCTGTGCCTGACGCTGCACCTGACCAACGGCGTCAACTATCTGACCCTGGCGCTGATGTGGATTTTCGTCGCGTCGCGCTATTTTCATGCCTGGATTCACCTGACCAGCAACAATCTGCTGCTGCGCAGCCGCTCTTTCTTCGTCGGAGCGGTGATTCTTTTGCTTGGATGGATCTGGTTCGCGCTGCACCTGCTCGGCGTGGTTTGAGCAGGTGTTTACCCTCCCGAAGGGGAGGTCGCTCCGCAAAGCGGAGCGGTGTGGGGGTAAAGCGCCTAAAGATCGAACACGGCGATCTTGCGCTTGTCGAACTTGATGCCGATCTCGCCGCGCACCAGCTTGAGCGCTGCTTCGCCGAACACCGCGCGCCGCCAGCCCTGCAGGGCCGGTACGTCGGCTTCCTCGCCCTCGGCGGCGATACGGTCGATGTCGTCGCTGGAGGCCAGCACTTTCGAGGCGACGCCTTCCTTCTCCGCGACGATCCGCAGCAGCACCTTCAACAGTTCCGCCGCTGCATTCGAGCCCTCGGGCGGCTGGAAATTCTTCGGCAGCTTCGGCATCTGCTCCTTGGGCAAGGCAAGCGCGGTGTTGACCGCGCCAAGCAGCGCCGTCGCCGT
The DNA here is from genome assembly GCF_001425625.1 of Mesorhizobium sp. Root102. GTDB lineage: Bacteria > Pseudomonadota > Alphaproteobacteria > Rhizobiales > Rhizobiaceae > Mesorhizobium. The sequence continues at coordinate 189,988 of NZ_LMCP01000045.1, forward strand.
CGAGGAGCGCTCCCAGCCCTTCGGCGTCGTGCGCAGCTTGCCAAGGGCTGCCGCGTCGCGCGGCGCCTGCTGCGCCACCTCGTAGATTGCGTCGTCCTTGAGCACGCGGCCGCGCGGCACGTCGCGTTCGCGCGCCTCGCGCTCGCGCCACGCCGCCACGCCTTGCACGATCGCCAGTTCCTGTGGTTTGCGCAGCCGCATCTTCAGCCGTTTCCAGGCGTCCTCGGGGTGTGGATCATAGGTCTCGCGCGAGGTCAGGACCTCCATTTCCTCGTTGAGCCAATGGGCGCGGTTCTCCCGCGCCAGTTCGGCGCTGAGGTGCTGGTAGACCTCGATCAGATGGGTGACGTCGGCCAGCGCGTAGTCGAGCTGCTTGTCGGAAAGCGGCCGGTGACGCCAGTCGGTGAAACGCGATGACTTGTCGAGCCGCGCCCCGGTGATGCGCTGCACGAGCTGGTCGTAGGACACACTGTCACCGAAGCCGCAAACCATCGCCGCCACTTGCGTGTCGAACACCGGATGCGGCACCAGATCGCCGAGATGGACGATGATTTCGATGTCCTGCCGCGCGGCGTGGAAGACTTTGACCACCGCCTCATTGGCCATCAGCTTGAAGAACGGCTTCAGGTCGATGTCGGGTGACAGCGGATCGATCAGCGCCGTTACGCCGGGTGCGGCCATCTGGATCAGGCACAGAATCGGCCAAAAGGTCGTTTCTCGAATGAATTCGGTGTCGACGGTGACGAAATCCGACTTTTCGACAGCGGCGAGAACGGTCTCGAGTTCTTTCTGGGTGGTGATGACGTGCATCAAATCGCTTTTGACAGGAGTAAGGTCTTCCTAGATTTCAGCCGGCGGGGCTTTCGTCAAGCTTTGGCGCCATCGTCACGACCCAGTCGGCCCGTCGGAATCGCTGTTTCTCCTGGCTAGCCGTGCGAAAACCGTCGAGGTGCGCAACAGCGCGGTGAAGCGGCTGCGCCTGCCTGCCGGCACGCCGGACCGGGCCTGCATCCGGTAAAGAATGACGGCGATGAAGATCGCATAGACCACGGCGCTGAACACGAACAGCGCGCTCGGCCCGAAATACTGCATCGCCGTCGAGGCGGCGAATGGGCCGCCAATGGCGCCGAAGGAATAGAACAGCATCAAGGCCGCATTGATCAGCACGAACTCGCCCGTGTCGGCGCGGTCGTTGGAATGCGCCGCCGACAGCGAATAGAGCGGCATGGCGAAACAACCGAAGATGAAGATGATGATGAAGTTGAACAGCGGATTGCTGCCGGCGATGAACACCAGCGCCAGCGCCGAAAGCATCGCGCAGCAGGTCGTTATCAGCAGCACCCGGCGCCGGTCCCAGCGGTCGGAGAGGTAGCCGAGCGGATACTGGATGACGGCGCCGCCGAAGATACCGACGCTGACGAAGGTGACGACATCGGCGACCGACATGCCGATCTGCTCGGCATAGACCGGCGACAATGTGCGAAAGGCGCTGTTGGTGACGCCGACGGCGATGCAGCCGAAACAGCCCAGCGGCGAAATCCGCCAGACGCGCGCCAGGTCGAGCTTGACGTCCTCGGGTGGCGTCGGGTTGGAGCGGTCACCGAGCGAAACCGGCACCAGCGACAACGTGATCATGATCGACATGATGGCGAAGATGGTGAAGCCGCCGGCGCCGAAGACCGGGATCAGGAACTGGGCGCCGGTCACGGAACCAGTGTCGACCATCCGGTAGATCGCCAGCACACGGGCGCGATCCTTGTTGGCGACGCCGGAATTCAGCCAGCTTTCGACGATGGTGAACAGCCCGGCGAAGCAGAAACCGCCGGCAAAGCGCACCGCGCACCACATCACCGGATCGAGAACCAGCACCAGCAGCAAGGTGCCGACCGAGGCGATCGCCGCCAGCGCCGAAAATGCCCTGATATGGCCGACCGCCTTCATGATGCGGGTGATGGCCAGGCAGCCGAGCAGGAAGCCGGCGAAATAGAAGGTGCCCATCAGGCCGATGTCGGAGGCGGAAAACCCTTCCTGCGCGCCACGCAGCGCGATCAGCGTGCTCTGCAGCCCATTGCCGCCAAGCAGGATGCCGGCGGCGAGGAGGAGCGGGATCAGTGGGCGGATGGAGGACATGAAGCAATCACGTGTCGGTGATCCCTTCTTGAACCATCGCCATGGCCAATACCAGCGCCAATTCCCGGCGGTATGGGGCCCAACAGGGGTTATCGGCGCCTCAGTTTGGATTTCAGCCTGAGGTGGTTGGTTCGCGGGCGCGGTCACACCGCCAATCTGGCCACGGCCTCCATCCGCTCTTGAAAGACCTCATGCAACCGAGTGAGGAAGGCCCGCACGGCCGGGTTGGTGCGGCGGCTTTCCGGCCAGAGTGCGGTGATATTGTGCCGCTTCACGGCGAATTCGGACAGCACCGGTACGAGCTCGCCACGCGCCACATAGGGCGCTGCAATAAAGGTCGCGCTGATGCCGATCCCGCCGCCGGCCGCGAGTGTCGCGACCAGCGCATCGCTCATGTCGACAACGATGCCGGACGGCGGCACGATCTCGATCATTCGATCGCCGATCCGAAAAGGCCAGTGCAAAGCCTGGCCCGTGCTCTGGTAGCGGAGGTTGACGGTGTCGTGCCCCTCCAGTTCGTCCGGGTGCATCGGGGTGCCACGCGCTGCCAGATAGGCTGGCGATGCGAAGGCGCAGAGCCGATGCGGTGCGAGCCTGCGCGACAACAGCCGCGAGTCTGCGAGGTCGCCAATGCGTACCGCGATGTCGATCCCTTGCTCGATGATATCTACGATCTGGTCGTTCAGCCGCAGATCTACCGTCACCTTGGGATAGAGCTTGCGGAACGCCGGCAGCGCGGGCGCTATCACATGGAGGCCGATCGGCAGCGGCGCTGCTATCCGCAAGGTGCCTGAAGGCTCGGAGCGCGCCGTCATCGCGACCTGCTCTATCTCTTCCACATCGCGCAGCAGTCTGAGCGCGCGCTCATGCAGCTCGCGGCCCTCTGGCGTGAGGGTCAGCGAGCGGGTCGTGCGTGTGAAGAGTGAAATCCCCAAATGCTGTTCGAGCCGCTGCACGCTCTTGCTGACGGCCGAGGGCGAGATCGACAGGGAACGGGCAGCAGCGGTGTAGCTCCCGATCGACCCAGCACGGGCGAATGCGACCAAGCCAGTCAATCGATCCAAAGCGATATGTTCCTTCATGGAACTATTGAAACGAATTCCGAAGCAATTATCAACCTTGCGGCTTGGACATATGTGCCTTCAGCAATGATACTTTCCCATGGAGGTTCCAGTGAGCGATATAATGAAGGCGGTCCGGCTACACGTATTCGGCGGTCCCGAGGTGCTGCGCTATGAAGATGCGCCGAAACCTGAGCTAGATTCGGGCGAGGTGCTCGTCCGCGTTCACGCCATCGGTATCAATCCTCCCGACTGGTACCTGCGCGACGGGTACAAGATGCTTCCTCCCGAGTGGCAACCGCAGGTGTCCTTTCCCATCATTCCGGGAACGGACATATCGGGGGTTGTCGTAGCGGTCGCCAAGGATGTCGAGATCTTCTCCGTCGGAGACGAAGTATACTCGATGGTTCGCTTCCCCGTGGGCCTTGCGGGGGGCAGCAAGGCTTATGCCGAGTATGTCAGCGTGCCGGCGTTGGAACTTGCGCTCAAGCCGGCCGGCATTGATCATGTGCATGCCGCCGGAGCGCCGATGTCGCTGCTCACCGCGTGGCAGTTCCTGATCGAGTTGGGGCACAATGAACCGAACCCGCTTCAGCCCAACCAGCATGAGCCGGTGCCACTCAAGGGGAAGACCGTCCTGGTAAACGGCGCCGCAGGCGGTGTGGGGCACTTCGCCGTGCAGATAGCGAAACTGAAAGGTGCGCACGTCATCGCCGTGGCATCGGGCAAACATGAGTCGCTGCTACGCGATCTCGGCGCCGACGAGTTCATCGACTACACCAAAACGCCGCCCGAGGACGCGGCCCATGACATCGACCTTGTCGTCGATGCCCTTGGCGGACCGAGCACCGGGCGTTTCCTGCGCACGCTTAAGCGCGGCGGTGCATTGTTCCCAGTGTTCCCCCTGGGCTTCTCCGGTGCGGAGGAGGCCGAGAAGCTGGGCGTCACGGTTTCGGCCACCCAGGTCCGTTCGAGCGGGGCTCAGTTGAGGGAAGTCGCCCGCTTCCTCGATGACGGGACGATCCGCGTCGTCCTGGACAGCGTCTATCCGCTTGCCGACGCTTGCAAGGCCCACGCGCGGGCAGCCCAAGGGCACATTCAAGGCAAGATCGTGCTCAACGTGGATTGAAGGCCGAAGCTTGAAGGATCGTCCTTTCGCTGGCGCCTCGTCGCGAAAGTGAAAGCTATGGAAGAAGCAGCTTGATGACCACGGACGCAAAGATCTGCCACGGAACGAAGGCTTGGTTTGAGATGGTGGGGACGTTGATGAGCGAAGTGGCTTCGCAGTCCGGACTTTCGCCAGAACTCAATCTTTCGCTGGTTGAGCGCTACACTGACGGAGTCGAACTGTCCGAAGGCCTTGTCCAAGGCCTTCGCTTCGACATCCTCAGGGGCAAGCCGTCGTTCAGGGTTGGGGCGCGGCGGGACGAGTGGGCGGACGTGATGATCGAGATAACGGCCGCGGCAGCGCGGAAGTTGAACAGACTACGCAGCGCCGATCCGAACTATACCGCCGCGCTCGAAGGCTTTTTGAGCACGGGTGAGATGCGGGTGCAGGGCGACCCTTCGCGCATGGGTGGCTGGCTGAACGCGGTACACGATCGGATCGTGAATCGTACAATTTAGCGCGCGAGATGGGGACGGAACTTCTGCCTGAACTGCTGATCGCGGATGATCCTCACCAGGAAGACTGGAGGGAGTAGAGGAGAGCAACGTGGAGGCGTGCTCCCTTTGCAATCTTGTTCTCGGAAGGCGACCGTCTTGCAATGATCACTTTGATCCAGGCACTGGCGCTGAACGACGGTCGCTTTCGGATTACCTCTCAGCCGTGCGGAACGCCGACTGGGGGTCGAAATCCGAAGTTCAAACTGAGATGCCGCCCAAGACCGCTTGCCTTGACAAAGGCGGCCTCTCATGCGCTTTTCGCGCAAATTTCGAGCCGGCCCGTCGGCCCCGTAACCCAGCACCCCGGACTTTTACCAATGACAATGCACCGTTACCGAAGCCATACCTGTGCCCAGTTGAGGAAGAGCGACGTCGGATCGACCGTTCGCCTGTCGGGCTGGGTGCATCGCGTGCGCGATCATGGCGGCCTGCTCTTTATCGACCTGCGCGACCATTATGGCCTGACCCAGATCGTCGCCGACCCCGATTCGCCGGCCTTCAAGGTCGCCGAGACGGTGCGCGGCGAATGGGTCATCCGCGTCGACGGCGAGGTCAAGGCGCGCTTACCCGAGACCACCAATGCCAATTTGCCGACCGGCGAGATCGAGATTTTCGCCCGCGAGATCGAAGTTCTGTCGGCGGCCAAGGAACTGCCGCTGCCGGTGTTCGGCGAGCCGGACTATCCCGAGGATATCCGCCTGAAATACCGCTTCCTCGACCTGCGCCGCGACACGCTGCACAAGAATATCGTGGCACGCACGAAAATCATCGCCGAGATGCGCAAGCGCATGACCGATGTCGGCTTCACCGAATTCTCGACGCCGATTCTCACCGCCTCGTCGCCGGAAGGCGCGCGCGACTTCCTGGTGCCGTCGCGCATCCATCCCGGCACCTTCTACGCGCTGCCGCAGGCGCCGCAGCAGTACAAGCAACTGATCATGGTGTCGGGCTTCGACCGCTACTTCCAGATCGCCCCCTGCTTCCGCGACGAGGACCCGCGCGCCGACCGTCTGCCCGGCGAATTCTACCAGCTCGATCTCGAAATGAGCTTCGTCGAGCAGGACGACGTGCTGTCGACCATGGAACCGGTCATGCGTGGGGTCTTCGAGACCTTCGCCAACGGCAAGCCGGTGACGCAGAAGTTCCAGCGCATTCCATATGATGTCGCCATGCGCAAATACGGCTCCGACAAGCCCGACCTGCGCAACCCGATCGAGATGCAGGCCGTCTCCGAGCATTTTCGCGATTCCGGCTTCAAGGTGTTCGCCAACATCCTGGCCAACGACCCGAAGGCCGAGGTGTGGGGCATTCCGGCCAAGACCGGCGGCAGCCGTGCTTTCTGCGACCGCATGAATTCCTGGGCGCAGGGCGAGGGTCAGCCGGGGCTCGGCTATATCTTCTGGCGCAAGGAGGGCGACAAGCTCGAAGGCGCCGGTCCGCTGGCCAAGAACATCGGCGAGGAGCGCACCGAGGCGATCCGCCTTCAGCTCGGCCTTGCCGACGGCGACGCCGCTTTCTTCGTCGCCGGCGATCCGAAGAAGTTCGTCTCTTTTGCGGGTGCGGCGCGCACCCGCGCCGGCGAGGAGCTGAACCTTGTCGACCGCGAGCGTTTCGAACTGTGCTGGATCGTCGACTTCCCGTTCTTCGAGTGGAATGAGGAAGAGAAGAAGATCGACTTCGCCCACAATCCGTTCTCGATGCCGCAAGGCGGCATCGATGCGCTGAATGGCGAGGACCTGCTCGGCATCAAGGCATTCCAGTACGACATGGTCTGCAACGGTTTCGAGATCGCCTCCGGCGGTATCCGTAACCATCTGCCCGAAACCATGGTCAAGGCGTTCGAGACGGTCGGGCTGGACCGCGCCACGGTCGAGGAGCGCTTTGGCGGCCTATACCGCGCCTTCCAGTATGGCGCGCCGCCGCATGGCGGCATGGCTGCCGGCGTCGACCGTGTCGTCATGCTGCTGCTCGGGGCGAAGAATCTGCGCGAGATCACCATGTTCCCGATGAACCAGCAGGCCTATGATTTGCTGATGAACGCGCCGTCGGAAGCGAGCCCGCAGCAGCTTCGCGACCTGGCGCTGCGCGTCGCGGTGCCCAAGAAGGACGCCTGATCGCGCTTCGGCGACGCTTTAAAGAACCGCCCGAACCGATTCTTTCGATTCGATAATCCCACGAAAAAGCCCGGCATCGCTGCCGGGCTTTTTCGCATGTTGAGGTCGCTTCGATCAGTCTTCGTTGGCCTTGACGGCGACGCCGAGCGTCTTAGGCAGGTCGAGCGGGTTGGACATGGCGCCCGCCATGATCAGCGCGAACGGCACCGATGCCGGCGGCTCGGCCGAGACTTCGAGGCTCTTCGGATCGTCGAGATACTTGCTGACCGCGGCCGTCACCTGTGCCGTCAGCTCGGGATTGTTGAGCTGCGCCATGCCGAACGGCACGATTGCCTTGGCCTGGTTGGCGATGTCCTTGCCGGACATGCCTTGCTGCTTGCCGACATAGTCCAGCACCTTGTTGGTCAGCGAATCGTCGTCGAAGCGGATCGAGGCACTGTTGAACGAAAGCTGCTGCAACAGGCCGAGCATCGCCATGCCTTGTGCCGAATTGTCGGCGCCTTCAGGCTGTGCCGCCATCTTCTTCTGCATTTCCTGCAGCGACTTGATGAAGTCCATCGTGTAGCCACCAAGATCGAAGGTCATGCCAAGCGTGCCGGCATTTTCGACGGAGATGTCGTATTTCGACAGTTCCATCTTGCCGTCCGTGGGCTGCCACGTGCCGGCCATCTCGAGATTGCCCGCGATGTTCTGGTAGCCAAGCGCGTTGATGACTTCCTTGGACTTGGGATCGTCGACCAGCGTCAGGTCGGCGTTGAACTTTTCCGTGGTGGCGGTGAATTCCATCGCCTTGCCGTCCGCCGGCGGCGTGATCTCGATGGCAAGCCCGTCCATCGAGAAGGCGGTCTTGTCGGCAACCTTGACGGTCATGTTCGAGAGTTCGGCGGACTTGTACATCATCAGCGAGCCCAGCGGGCCGGTGGCACCGTCGGCCGGAACGGTCATGTCATGAATGACGAAGGGGCTGAGATCGAGAGTGACGCCGTCCTTGCTGTGCGCGAAGGCAGCCGTCGAGACGGTGGCGATGTCATAGCCGCCATTTGCCTCGGTGACGCCTTCGAGCTTGACGTCGCCGATGGTGAGCGCTTCCTTTTCCGCCGCCGGTTTGATGGCAACCCCCTGCAGCACCATGTTGGTGTTGTCACCGGTCACGCCGGTCCAGGTGATGTCGACGCCCTGGGCGGCAAGCGCTGCCTTCAGCCGGTCGGCAACCGCCGCATCCTGGGCGAGAGCGGCATTCAGCGGCAGCGTGAGCAGGAAGGTCGAAAAGGCGAATTTCTGGAGAGTTGAACGTTTGATTGTCATCGCAAGGTCCCTGAGAGTGTCCTGAAATTATTTTTCAATTCTATGCGCCATCACCATTCCGTGACGAACTGGACGGGAAAAAGGCGTGTCCCGGCACAATGGTCAAAAATCTCGGTGAAAGGCAAACTCGATCCCACCGTCTTTGCGCAAACCGGTGACTTTGTCATGAAGAGCCGGTGGCCTGATATCATCGCGCTTGGCCATAGAACCCGCATGTAACAGGCTGATGTTGGTCGACATCGTCAAGCGCATGGTTTCATGTTGCACAAGCGCCGGTATATCGGCCTGCCTCTTGCCGCGAATCACCCGCTCGGCTAGTCCCAGCCCATGGGAAAAAGGCATTTGCCGCCTGAAAATGGCGGTGGCGATCATATCGAGCCGGTCGATCTGAAGAAGGCGCTGGAAGAGCGCTATCTGGCCTATGCGCTGTCGACCATCATGCACCGGGCGCTGCCCGACGTGCGCGACGGACTGAAGCCGGTCCATCGCCGCATCATGCACGCCATGCGCCTGCTGCGGCTCAATCCGGACCAGGGCTTTGCCAAATGCGCCCGCATTGTCGGCGAGGTGATGGGCAAGTTCCACCCGCATGGCGACCAGTCGATCTATGATGCGCTGGTGCGGTTGGCGCAGGATTTCTCGATGCGCTACCCCTTGGTCGACGGGCAAGGCAATTTCGGCAACATCGACGGCGATAACGCTGCCGCCATGCGCTACACCGAAGCGCGCATGACCGATGTGGCGACCGAACTGTTGTCCGGCATCACCGAGGACGCCGTCGACTATCGGCCGACCTACAATGAAGAAGACGAGGAGCCGGTGGTTTTGCCCGGCGCCTTTCCGAACCTGCTGGCCAATGGCTCGTCCGGCATCGCGGTGGGCATGGCGACATCGATCCCGCCGCACAACGCGGCCGAACTGTGCGACGCGGCACTGCACCTGATCGAGCATCGCGACGCGCCGGTGGCGAAGCTGATGGACTTCGTCCAAGGGCCGGATTTCCCGACCGGCGGCATCATCGTCGACAGCCGCGCCTCGATCCTCGAGGCCTATGAAACCGGCCGCGGCGGCTTCCGCGTGCGGTCGAAGTGGATCCAGGAGGACCAGGGCAGGGGCACCTGGAGCATCGTCGTCACCGAAATCCCCTATGGCGTGCAGAAGGCGCGGCTGATCGAGAAGATCGCCGAGCTGCTGATGGCACGCAAGCTGCCGCTGCTCGAGGACATCAGGGACGAGAGCGCCGAGGACGTCCGCGTCGTGCTGGTGCCGAAGAGCCGTTCGGTCGATCCGGGCATCCTGATGGAATCGCTGTTCAAGCTCACCGAGCTCGAAAGCCGCTTCCCGCTCAACATGAACGTCCTGTCGCGCGGCAAGGTGCCCAACGTGCTGTCGCTGAAGGGCGTCCTGCAGGAATGGCTCGAGCACCGCCGCGAGGTTTTGGTCCGTCGCTCGAAACATCGGCTTGGCGAGATCGAAAGACGGTTGGAGATTCTTGCCGGCTACCTGATTGCCTACCTCAACATCGACGAGGTGATCAGGATCATCCGCGAGGAGGATGAGCCAAAGCAGGTCATGATGGCCCGCTGGTCACTCACCGACACCCAGGCCGAAGCCATTCTCAACATGCGGCTGCGCGCTCTGCGTAAGCTTGAAGAATTCGAGATCCGTAAGGAATTCGACGGCCTGAGCGCCGAGAAGAAGCAGATCGAGGCACTGCTTGCTTCAAACGAGAAGCAGTGGGCGACGATCAAGTGGGAAGTCACCAACATCCGCGACAAGTTCGGCCAGGAGACCGAGCTTGGCAAGCGCCGCACCCAGTTCGCCGACGCGCCCGAGCATGATCTGACCGACATTGCGCACGCCATGATCGAGCGCGAGCCGGTCACCGTGGTCGTTTCGGAAAAGGGCTGGCTGCGGGCCATGAAGGGGCATCTGGCCGACCTCTCGACGCTGACCTTCAAGGAGGGCGACAGCCTTAAGCTCGCCTTCCATGCCCAGACCACCGACAAGGTGCTGGTCTTCACCACCGGCGGCAAGTTCTACACCATCGGCGCCGACCGGCTGCCTGGCGGACGCGGCCATGGCGAGCCGATCCGCATCATCGTCGACATGGACAATGACCAGGACATCGTCACCGCCTTCGTTCACGACCCGAAGCGCAAGCTGCTGCTGGCCTCGCACGACGCCAATGGTTTTATCGTGTCGGAGGAGGAAGTCGTCGCCAACACCCGCAAGGGCAAGCAGGTGATGAACGTCAAGGCGCCGGACGAAGCCAAGCGCTGCATCCCGGTCACCGGCGACCATCTCGCCATCGTCGGCGAGAACCGCAAGATGTTGGTGTTCGCGCTCTCCGAGATTCCGGAGATGGGCCGCGGCAAGGGCGTACGGCTGCAGAAATACAAGGACGGCGGCCTTCTCGATCTCAAGCCGTTCACGCTGGAGACCGGCCTCTCCTGGCAGGATTCAGCGGACCGCACCTTCACCCGGTCGCGCGAGGAACTGGCCGAATGGATCGGCGCCCGTGCCTCGGCCGGCCGCATGGTGCCGAAGGGATTCCCGAGGACGGGGAAGTTTGGATGACGCTGCTAATCTCCCCCCTAAAGGGAGGAGATGGTCGCCGCGCATGAAGCGCTAGCCTCCTCTTCTGTTTGCGACAGGGCTGGCGTCAGGTCGTCCCGACCCCCTCTGCCGCCTTTGGCGACGTCTCCCCCTCGAGGGGGGAGATCAACAGCTCCACCCAATCATTTGGACTATCGTCACGATTGCTGCACTATATCAGTGCATAAGCTGGAGGGGTATTTGGGAGAGGCAGGCGTTTGAAGGAATCCAGAATCCAGAAACCGGAACGGCAGCAGCGCCTGTTCGGCCTGTCGACGCCGCTGCGGGCGGCCGTCATTCCGCCGCTGTCGGCGGCGCGCTGGCTGCTGGTTCTGATCGTCGCCGCCGGCGTCTATTTCTTCCATGGCTTCCTGTTTCCGGTGCTGGCAGCGCTCGTCATCGCCTTCGCCAGCTGGCCGCTCTACCGGCGCCTGCTTGTTGCAGTCAGCGGCAACCGCACCATCGCCGCGACCTTTGCCATCCTTTTCATCCTCGCCTTCCTGGTGATACCGATCGCGCTCGCCGGCACCTATGCGATCAACGAGGTCCGCGAATGGGTCGCCTGGGCGATCGAGACCAACCGGCACGGTGCCGTGACACCGCACTGGATCGCCACCATGCCTGTCGTGGGCGAGTGGCTGAACGAACAGTGGACGACCAATTTTGGCCATCCCGGCGGCATCGGTGAACTGATCCAGCTGGTCAGCGGCGCCAACATCGGCAGCATCTATCGCGGCGTCCTGGCCGCCGGCGGCAGTGCTTTCGGCCTGCTCCTGACGCTGCTGTTCATGATGATCGCGCTGTTCTTCGCTTATCGCGACGGCGAGCACTTTGCCGGCCAGGTGGACCGCCTTGGCGAACGCATCCTGCCGACCAGATGGGAACGGATCTCGCGCGTCGTTCCGGCGACAATCTCTTCGACCGTCACCGGCATGACCGTCATCGCCATCGGCGAGGGGCTGGTGCTGGGCATTGCCTATTGGCTGGCCGGCGTGCCGTCGCCAGTCACGCTTGGCGCCCTGACCGGCGTCATGGCGCTGATCCCCGGTGGTGCACCACTGTCCTTCACCCTAGTCTCGATCTACCTCGCCGCCAGCGGGTCGCCGATGGCCGGGCTGGCGCTGTTCCTCTGGGGCGCGGTCGAGCTGTTCATCGTCGACAAGACACTGCGCCCGAAACTGGTCGGCGGGCCGATAAAACTGCCCTTCCTGCCGACCTTTTTCGGCCTGATCGGCGGCGTCAAGACCATGGGGTTTCTTGGCCTGTTCATCGGCCCGGTGCTGATGGCCCTGCTGGTCGCGATCTGGCGCGAATGGCTGCGCGAGGTGGAGCTAGCCGATGAAATCGCCCCGGGCTCGCCAGCCGAAATCGAAGCCGGTCCACAAATCGAAGTCCTGCCGGAACCTGACGTGGCGAAGAAGGCCAGCGCCTGATCTCGAAAGCCGCCTGCGCTATACTGGATGATGCACCGCAAGGTCGCTACGCCGCTTGCGTCCGTCGTGCAGTTGCCAGAGCGAATGCGCGATCAGCGTGACGACCAGGATCGCACCGCCGATCATGCTGTTGCGGGTCGGTGTCTCCGCGAAGATCATCCACACCCAGACCGGCGCCAGCACTGTTTCGAGCAGGTAGAACATCGCCACTTCCGGTCCTGAGATGTATTTCGGCCCGTTGGCGAGGCAGAAGAACGCGATCGGCATTATGACGGCGCCGTTGAGGATGATCCACCATGGCGCCTCCACCTGAAAGCCGGTCTTGGAGACCATGAACGCCGCCAGCCCGAAAGGCAGGATGACGCCGACCAGCGCGGTAAAGCCCATGTCCTTGCCGCTGGCGCGTGAGATGGTGATGGCGCAAGCGATCAGGAAGGCCGAATACAATGCCATCAGGTCGCCGAACAGATATCCGGTGCCGACGGAATCGCCGACGATGATGACGACGCCGACGATCATCATCGCCATTGCCGCAAGGGTCAGCGGCCGCGGCCGCTCCCTGAGGAACACCCACGACAGCAGCGCGGCGAACATGGTGGTGAAGGCCAGGATGAAAACCAGGTTGGCGGTCGAGGTGTTGTAGACGCCGGTGATGAAAGCAATCGCGCCGAGTCCGTAGATTGCGGCAACGATCAGGCCCGACCAACCCGGGATGAGCTGCGGCGCATTTTTGCTGAACGAGCGCCAGACGGTCCACATGATCAGAGCCGCAGCCAAGGTGCAGCCAGTGCGCAGCAGCAAGATCGTCCACGCCTCGCCATGGGCGAGCCGGATCAGCGGGATGTCCACGGTCAGCGTCAGTCCGCCAAAAGCGGTGAGCAGAAGTCCTTTGGTATGAGTATCGTGAGATGACATGCGGCGACTTTCGCAATGAATTCGGGAGAGGATGGCGGATCGGCGCAATCGCACGCTCTCCGTCAACCAGCGGAAAGACCGGCATCATCTCAAGTGAAAATGTTTAGGCCCGGACTTGGGAAAGGATAATTAGCGCGTGACCGCTTCGTTGGTGTAGCGCTCCCAGCCTTTCGGGCCGAGATGTTCCTGCGGCATGAAGCGCATCTTATAATTCATCTTGCGCGAGCCGTTGACCCAGTAGCCGAGGTAGACATGGGGCAGGCCCATCGCCCTGGCGCGGGCGATGTGGTCGAGGATCATGAACGTGCCGAGCGACCGCTCTTCGAAATCGGGATTGAAGTAGGAATAGACCATCGACAGGCCGTCGGCCATCTTGTCGGTGAGCGCCACCGCGATCAGCTCACCCTGTCCCTTGCCGGTGATGAAGGTGTCGGGTCCGCGCCGCCGATACTCGATCACCTTGGTGTCGACATGGGTGTCCTCGACCATCATGGCATAGTCGAGCACCGTCATGTCGGACATGCCGCCACGGCGGTGGCGGGCATCGAGGTAGCTGCGGAACAGGGAATATTGTTCGGTCGAGGGCTCGGCGTTGTGCATGTGGCCGACGAGGTCGGAATTGTGCTGCAGCACGCGCTTCATGTTGCGGCTGGCGACGAATTCGTGGGCGAGGATGCGAACCGAAACGCAGGCGCGGCACGTCTCGCATGCCGGCCTGTAGGCGATGTTCTGCGAGCGCCGGAAGCCGCCTTGCGTCAACAGGTCGTTCATCTCCGCCGCCTTGTCGCCGACCAGATGCGTGAACACCTTGCGTTCGAACTGGCCGTCGAGATAGGGACACGGCGACGGCGCGGTCAGGAAGAATTGCGGCGACTGAGTCGGATGGTGCGTCATCGAGCCTTGGAAACACTCCTTCGAATCGCTCTACCTTTGGCTCGGACGGCGAAAAATTCAACAGGATTGTGGAGGCGTGGTGGACTCGACGCCTTCATATTTGCGCTCAATCGGTCGCGACTGCTCTTCAGAGGGCCTTTTCAGCGGTCGGTACGGCTGACGACCGTACCCAGCAAAAGGTCGTGCAAGGTGCGCTTGCGGTCGGAAAACAGCGTCACCAGCAGCACCAGCGGCGACAGGATGACGTTGCCCGCCCAGAACAGCACCGAATGGACCACCGCGGTGAGACCGTCGATCGGCCTGCCGTCGAGTCGGTCGAGGCGGATGCCCATCATCTTCATGCCCGTGGTGGCTTGGTCGGTGCTGCCCAGCGTGTTCCAGATGTAGAGGATGGCGACGGCCGGCACCAGGACGCCGAACAGCATCCAGCCAAGGCCGAGGGTCAAAAGCCCGAGGAAGAACACCAGAATGGCAAACGGAATGGTGAGCAGCGCGACGATGATGTAGTCGATCACGAAGGCCAGGATGCGCTTCGTGCGCACGCCGTCATAGGCCCTGACATCGTCAAGCCTGCTGGTGATGATTTCGCCGTCGAGAACGCGCGCGTTCATGTCATTTCCTCGTAACAGGGACCCTGCATAGGGTGCGGGCCGCTCAGCAATGAAATGGTGAGGGCCTGCCGCGGAATCAAGATCGGGCTTTTTGCGGCGCACGAGTTCAAACAGCGTGAGATGCAATCTGAACCGGTTGAATTTGCGGCGCGGATCGCATTAGCTTGCTGCGGCGCACAAAGCGCTCGGGGGTAGGGGACGGGCAAGATGGACTACGATATGCTGGTCATCGGCAGCGGCCCTTCCGGTCGCCGTGCCGCGGTGCAATCGGCCAAGCTCGGCAAATCGGTGCTGGTGGTCGACCGCGGCCGGCGTCTGGGCGGTGTCTCGGTGCATACCGGCACCATTCCATCGAAAACGCTGCGCGAAACCGTGCTCAACCTCTCGGGCTGGCGCGAGCGCGGCTTCTATGGACGCGGCTACCGGGTCAAGCAGGACATCTCGGTCGGCGATCTAGTCGAACGCCTGCACAAGACGCTCGACCACGAGGTCGAGGTGCTGCAGCACCAGTTCATGCGCAACACGGTCAAGAGCGCCCGCGCCGCGGTGAAATTTCTCGGTCCCAACAAGGTCAGCCTGACCACCGACACGGGCGACTACAGCGAGGTTGGTTTTGCCAATGCGCTGATCGCGGTCGGCACCAGGCCGCACCGGCCGCGCGATGTGCCTTTCGACAAGACGCGCGTCTTCGACAGCGACGAGATGCTGGAGCTTGATCGCTTACCGCGTACGCTGACCGTGATCGGCGCCGGCGTCATCGGCGTCGAATATGCGACGATCTTTTCCGCGCTCGACGTGCCGGTAACCTTGGTCGAGCCGCGCAACTCCATCCTCGATTTCGTCGACCGCGAGATCGTCGACGATTTCATCCACCAGATGCGCGATCGCGGCATGACGATCCGGCTGGGCAGCGCGGTGAAGGAAATCCGCTCCAAGCCTGACGCCGCCGAAGTGGAACTGGCCGATGGCCGCACCATTCGCTCCGAGGTCGTGCTTTACGCCGCCGGCCGCACCGGAAATGTCGGCAGCCTGGGCCTGGATGTCGTCGGCATCGACGCCGACTCCAGAGGGCGTATCAAGGTCGATCCACAGTCCTTCCAGACCAGCGTGCCCAACATCTACGCCGCCGGCGACGTCATAGGCTTTCCGAGCCTGGCCTCGACTTCGATGGAGCAGGGCAGGGTGGCGGCCTGCCATGCTTTCGGTGTGCCGCTGCCGCCACCACCGGAGACCTTTCCCTACGGCATCTACGCGGTGCCGGAAATTTCGACGGTCGGCCAGTCCGAGGAACAGGTGCGCGAGAGCGGTGCGGCCTATGAGGTCGGCGTGGCGCGTTTTCGCGAGACCTCGCGGGGCCACATCATGGGCGTCAACACCGGTTTCCTGAAGCTGTTGTTTTCGATCGAAACGCGCCGCTTGCTCGGCGCGCACATCGTCGGCGAGGGCGCCACCGAGCTCATTCACATCGGCCAGGCGGTGATCAATCTTGGCGGCACCGTCGACTTCTTCGTCAACAACACCTTCAACTATCCGACGCTCGCCGAAGCCTACAAGATCGCCGGCCTGGATGCCTGGAACAGGATGGGACGGGGATAGCCGGAGCTGCAGCTATGGAGGAGCAGGCCGAATATCGAAGGCCTGTCAGCCTGCCTGCGCCACCGCGGCCGATTTCGCCAGCCACTGCCTGACGATCGCGGCGTCGGCGCTGCCGAATTCATGACCCGATACAACAATCCGCGCATCGATCTCCGCGCCATGCTGGCTGAGCAATGTCACCAGAGCAGGGGCGAAGGGCGCATAGGTGATATCCGCGGCGCCGGCGACGATCAGCACTCGCACCTTGGACAAATCCGTCGCCGGCACGTCATCGAGCACCGGCATCGGCCGCAGCAACGCGGCGCGTTCGACCAGGCCCGGATGCAGCAGCATCAGGCTCGAAACCAGATTGGCGCCGTTCGAATAGCCGAGGAAAATCGTGCGGGAGAGGTCGAGATCGTGGCGTGTGGCCGCGTCAGCGACGAAGCCCGCAAATGCCTGGGTTTCGGTGCGGATGCTCTGCTGTTCGAAACGCGTCGGCGTGATGCGCGCGAACCAGCGGAAACCGTCTTCCTGGACGATGCGGCCGCGCACGGCGATCAGCACGACACGCGGCGCGATCTCTCTTGCCAGCGGCACCAATGTCGTCTCGTCGACACCCGACCCATGCAGCAGGAAGAGGCAGTCGCCGGTTGAATCCGCGGGGCTGTAAATGCGGTAGCTGAAGGCGAGATCACGCCGCAGCGCACCATCTTGTGGGGTCCTTTCGGTCATGACCTCATCCTTTTGATTTCATGATGATTCCCATCAGTTTGCCGGCTTCAAAACGCAATATTTTCAAGCTCCGCGAAAGTTGATTGAACCGGGCGCATTACAGTCCGTTTCTTCACCGATACCATTGCTTCGGGAGGAATCGAAGCGGTGCGCCGGGGGTCGCATTGCCGGCATGAACAACCAGCTTTGAGGCCTTTTGTCGATGACCACCCAGATTTCCCCGGACCGCCATTCGCGTGTCCCAGACCGCGATATGCGTGTCTCAGACCGCGATACGCGCATCGATGTGTTGCGCGCTCTCGCTCTGCTGACCATCTATGTCGACCATGTGCCGGGTACCGCCTTCGAGTCTCTGACCTACAAGAACTTGGGCTTCTCGGACGCGGCGGAGGTCTTCGTGCTGATCTCCGGCATCTCGGTCGCGCTCGCTTACGGCAAGAAATTCCAGCCTGGAAATCGGCTGCTGGCAACGTTGAAGATGTGGCGTCGCGCCGGTGTGCTCTATGCCACCCACATCGTCACCACCATGGTGGTGATGGCCATCTTCTGCGCCGCGGCAGTGTTCGCCAGGCGGCCGGAGCTTTTGACGATGATCAACATCGAGCCGTTGATCAAGAATACCCCACAAGTGCTGATCGGCATCGTGACGCTCGGCCACCAGCTCGGCTACAACAACATCCTGCCGGTCTATGCCGTGCTGCTTTTGCTGACGCCGGTCTTCCTGCTCTTCGTCAGTTATCGGCCGGTCCTGGCACTGGTCGCGTCCGGCGCACTGTGGCTGGTCGCTGGGATCTACCAGATTGCTCCGCCCAACTATCCCGAGCCCGGCTTCTGGTTTCTCAATCCGTTGTCGTGGCAGTTTCTTTTCAACATCGGCCTGGCGGGCACGCTGCATGTGCGTCGCGGTGGCACCATCCCGGTCAATCGCTGGCTGGTTGGCGCGGCCTTGGCCTACACCGCGACCGCGCTGGTCTGGGTGCACAGCCCGCTCTGGGGGCAGATCTCCTGGTTTGGCCTGCCTCCGGTGCTGACCGGCTTCGACAAGACGTTCCTGTCATTGCCGAGACTGCTGCATATCCTGGCGGTGAGCTACCTGATCGTGGCATTCCCCGCCATCTCGAATCTGTTCCGCACCGGGCGCGATCATCCGCTTGCCATATTGGGCAAACGATCGCTGCCGGTTTTCATTGCCGGAACGGTGCTCGCAATGGCGGCGCAGGTGCTGAAGCTGATCAATCCGGGCGGATTTGCCTATGACAGCCTGTTGATATCGGCCGGCATCGTCATGCAGTTCGCGGTCGCCTACTATCTCGAATGGCTTTCGGGCCTCGGCTGGTCGGGGAAAAGCAGGCCCGCGCGCAACGCGGCTCCGCCCGTCCATGCGTCCTTCGGCATGTCGTCGATGGCGACAAGAATGGGGCATTGAGGCGTCAGGCGTTTCAGGTGGACGAGGGGCCGGATGAGGCTCGCACCACGAGTTCGACCGGCAGCAATTGCCGGCTGGTGGGCGAGCCGTCATTTTCAAGGATCGCCTTGACGGCAAGGCGGCCCATCTCTGCGATCGGCTGGACGATTGTGGTCAACGGCGGCTTGGAAACCGCTCCTTCCGGGACACCGTCGAAGCCGACGATCGAAACGTCGCCCGGCACCGTGATGTCATGCTGCCGCAGCCAGTCCAATGCATGCAAGGCAATCCTGTCCGACATGGCCAGGATTGCGGTCGGTGTCTCGGCGCCGGCGAAAATATGGTCAAGGCCGGCCCACACACTCTCCTCGTCATTGACCGTTTCGTAGATCGGCACACGCGAGACGTCGATGTCGACGCGGGAGAGTTCCGCGAAGTAGCCACGCAGGCGGTCACGCGTCCCGGAATAGAAAGCCTTCTCCACTTGCTCCTGTGTGGTGGGGCCGAAGCCGGAGTCCGCGACGGGCAGGGCAAGCACCGCAAAGCGACGATGGCCGAGCTCGGTCAGATGTCGGGCCGCTAGGCCGGCCCCGGCGATGTTGTCGACACCGATGGCGGCGACCGCCTCGTCATCGTCTGAATCGAGATCGAGCGCCACAAAAGGCAGCTTGCGTTCACGCGCCAGTTCGACCAGCTTTGAACCGCCATCGATGCAGAACACGATGAAGCCATCGACCAGCGCGCTCTGGATGTTCCAGGCGAGCTGTTCGCTGTTGGCGGCGGATACCAACGAAATCCCGGCGCCGGTCGCGTCACAAGCCTGCGAGATGCTGGCCATCATCACCCGGGCGAAAGGGTCGTCGAAGAAGTAGGACAGCGGCTCCGCGGTCGCGACACCGATGGCGTTGACCTTGCCGGCGCGCAGCAGCCGGCCCTTGGGGTCGGGTCCACCATATCCCATAGCCTCGGCTGCCGCCTTGACCCGTTCTCGGACCTCCTCGCGCACGATCTCCGGGCGGGCGAACACGTTGGACGCGGTGCCATGCGAGACGCCGGCCGCTTTGGCAATGTCCGCCAGCCGGACCGGTCTTGTCTTTCCAGAGGCCAATGGCGCCATTTTCTTCTCCTGAATTCATCCCCTCTAACACTTTCGTTGGATCGGTTCAAATTCTGGCTTGATCAAGGGGTTGGCAAGACGTATTGTTGAATCGATCCAAAGCCACGTTTCGTTTCATATATTGGATCGATTCAACTCGTAGGAAAGGACGTATGTCATGCACCCCGTCAGTTTTCTGTTCGAAGACATTTACCGCAACGACTGGAGCATCTCGTCGAATGCCGCGACGCAAGGGCGCCGTGGCAAGGCCAGCCCATGGGTTCGCGAGCTGCGGTTCCTCGTAGAGCGCAAGCGGAGCTGATCCGGTCGGTTTTCGCGCCTGTCGATTGGATCGATTCAAGCATTGAAAGGAGTGCATGTCATGCATCCCGTGAGCTATCTGTTCGAAGACATCTATCGCAACTATTGGGGCATCGCGCCGGCTGAACGGCCGGAGGGGCGTCGGTTGGCGAGGTTGCGGCGGCGCAATCGCGAATCGCTTGTCCAGCCCGAGCGCCGGCAGGACTGATTGTTCCGCAAACGACGTTTGACGGCCGCGGCCTGGTATCGGGCAGGGCGCCCGGAGGCGTCAGGAACGCGCGCGCACCAGCGCGGAGGCAGCGATCGCTAGCCAGCCGGCGATGAGCAAGGTGCCGCCGATCGGCGCCGACAGCGGGAACAGCCGTGAGCCGATGAAATCGCGAGCCAGCAGGTCGCCGCAGAACAACAGAAGGCCAACCAGGAGGGTCAGGCTTCCCACTCGCAGGATCCGGTTCGCGCCAAGCAATCCGGCGGCGAGGAAGACCGGCGCATGCATGAGCAGGAAGGATGCGGCGGTGCCGACGAAGACCCCGCCCAGATGCGCCGCCGCGGCCGACAGCGCCACGCCGGCGGCGCCACAGAGGCCCCCGGCCAGGACGAGGATACGGCCGCTGTTGCCGGAAGGTTGCTCGGCCATGCTCATGTCCGTGGCTCCGTTATATCAAGAGGAATATACCCAGCCCCGTCAGGGCTTGCCGGCGTTGGCGAGCATGTCCTGCTCGCGGCGTGACTGCGCCAGCCAGTTATACACCGCGCCTCCGGCCATCAAGACGGATGTGCCCAGAAACACCGAACGCATGCCGAAATGGCCACCGGCAAAGCCGCCCAGCAAGGGGCCGGCGACCTGCCCGACATACTGGGCGGAGATCGACAGCCCGAGCACGTTGCCGCCGACGCCATCGGGCACATTATGACGGATAACGCTGGTGATGCAGGGTAAGAGCCCGCCCAGCGCCAGGCCCATCAGGAAGCGCAGGCCGATGAGTTGCCAGCTCTGCGTGACGAAGGCCTGCGGGATCAGCAGCAGCGCCGAGACGGCAAGCGCGCCAATGATGACGTTCCAGTGGCCGACGCGGTCGGCGAGCTTGCCGAGATGCGAAGCCGAAAGGATGGCGCCAAGGGCCGCTGCCGACATGACGACGCCCGATATCAGCGTCACGCGGCTCTGGTCTTCGATGAGCTCCTGCACATAGACGGTGATGATCGGCTCGATCGACATGGTGGCGAAACTCAACAGCATGCCGGTCGCCAGCATGGCGACGACAGGTCGTTTGTCGGGGATTTGTGCCCAGCCGCCTTTCGGCTTCTGCTTCGACGCGGCTTCTGCTGTTTTCGGCCGGGGATTCTCCTTGATCAGAAACGTGGTCGCCAGGAACGCCAGGAAGATGACGCCGCCGGACAACAGGAAGGTGGCGCGGATGCCGATCAGCGGCGGCAAGATGCCGCCAACCAGTGGGCCGACCAATGCTCCAGCGGTGATGCCGGCTGACAGCAGGCCGAGCGCCCAGCCGGAACGCTCCTTCGGCGTCTGCATGGCGACGAGGATGGTCGATCCCGAGGAATAGCCGCCGGCAAAACCGATCAGCAGCCGCAGCAGCACCAGTTGCCAGACGGTCTGCACCATGCCGGTCAGCGACATGCATATGGCCATGCCGAAGCTGGCGCGAACCAGCATCACCTTGCGGCCGTAGCGGTCGCCGAGACGTCCCCAGAGCGGCGCCACCAGTGCCGCCGCGAAGAACGTCGCGCCATACGCGATCCCCGACCATTGCACGATCGCCGCGTGGCCCTCGGCACCGAGCTGCTCGATATAGAGCGGCAGGAACGGCAAAAGCAGCGTCATGGCGACAAGCGTCGAAAACGAACCGGCAAAGCACACGAACAGATTGCGCCGCCAGTGGACGTTGTAGGTGCTGTCGGTCGCCGGGGGCGTGTTCTGCGACATGTCAAAAGTCCTGTCCGAGCAATGCGGAGCCGTGGGTTGCTGCGGATACCAATTTGGGATACCAAGGTGGTGCCCGTCATGGACGCAAGCTCGGCCGCTGTCAATGTGGCCCTCTCAAACGTGATCGGGAAACGCAGCCGACAAGCCGATCGCCAGCAAACGGCCGGAAGACGGAAACGACATGTCGCAGATGCAGAGCGTCGAAAAACAGCTTCGGCAGATGATCCTGGGCCTTGAGATCGGTCCTGGCGAGAAACTGACCGAGCGCTGGATCGAAAGCCGTATCGGCGCTTCGCGAACCCCGGTCAGGGCAGCACTTCTGCGGCTCGAGACCGAGGGCCTGGTCGGCAGGGACGGACGTGGCTGGACGGTGTCGCCCATCAACCTGGCCGAGCTCGAGCAGATCGCCGTCTACAGGGAGGCGGTCGAGGTTGCGGCACTTCGCCTGACATGCGCCTTGGCGGACCGGGGCGCCGTCGATGTCATCGAGGCGATGCTCGAGTCCTGCGACAACGACACGCCGCGCGAGGAATGGCATCGTGTCGGCATGGATTTTCACATCGAACTGGCGCGTCTGTCGGGCAACGAATTCCTGTTCCGGGCGGTCCGCGATGCCATGACGCGCCTGTCGCGGGCGCGCTGGCTGGAGGTTCGCGACGAAGCGGCCCTTGCTCGCGCCTGGGCCGAACATCGCGCCATTCTGGCTGCCGCGCGCCTTGGCGATGCCGATGAAGCCGCGCGCCTGCTTTCAGGCCACATCGTCGGCAGCCGCGACCGGCTGGTGACGTCGCTCGCCAACGATCGCCGTGGTCTTCGCGCCAGAGGCTTTGCTGTGGTCGCCGCCTAAGTCGTAGGGATGGGGCGCGCAAAAGGCGGCGTCGGGACCTGCGCGCACTTTCGGCCTCGCTTCGCGGCCGCCGATGGCGTAAGGAGCGGCGATGGAAAACAACCGATTTGAAACACCTGTGACTGTGAAGTCAGTCGCGGCGGGAAGCACTCAGCTCTTGCGTACGGCTCGTGAGGCTTCCGACTACCTCCTTAACAGCTGGCCCGGCAAGCGCAGTCCCAAGCATCGCGCGGCGCTGCAGGCCTGCCATGACGCGCTCGCCGGCGACAAGCCGGCGATGAACGCCAGGCGCGCGTTCATTGCGGCAGCACGCGAAGTGGACGTCTTTGTCAGCGACAAGGCGCCCGCCTGACACAAGCCGTCATCTGGGGCGGCGATCTGGATTGAGGCATGGCCCGCATCCGCGGGCCTTTTGCCGTCACTTTGCCGTTTCGGTTTCGCCTTCGGTTTCGTCCTCGGGCTTCGAACGTTCCCGCGCCGCAACCTTGGCTGCCAGCTTCTCGGCCTTCTTGGCCGCCTTCTGGCGGTCGCGTTCCTTGCGTTCCTGATCGTAATTTGGTGGTCGCGCCATATCGGCTCCTTTTCACTGCCTCGCGGCTATGGTCCTGCCTAGGAGCATTAGCCGTCAAACACAACAGCTGAAGCGACAGTGCGGGCTGTTCGTGGCGACGACGGTCCGGGACTTGCAAGATGCGCGGCACAATGGTGTAGGGAGAGCAGGGGCGCCCACAAACTGCGCAGCGATCCGCCCGTTTGTTTTGATCAAGTGAATTATGGCCACCATACAACGAACGATGGCAAGGGTTTTCTACTATGCGCGCAACGTCATGCGCGATATCGCACCGCAGGCCCTCTTCCGTCGGCGGTTGGCGGGCCGTCTCGAACAGGCCAGGCTCTCGGATGAGGCGGTGCGGCGGCGGCTGAATTACTACAACAAGCTGCAGGACGCGTTTTCGCCTAGCCCGGCTGCAGTGCGTCTCGACAAGCTGCCCTCCACGCCGACCATGTACTACTACGACCTCAAGGAGTTTGCCCGCTATTTCGATCCGGCATTGCTCGTCGACGTCGAATTCGGCGACGTCATCGAGGTGCCGAACGTGCCGACGCTCGTCAAGGATCGGCCGATCCGCGCTGACGACAGCAATGCGGTCATCATGAAATTCAACAAGTTTCGGCACTTCCATATGCCTGCCGACGCAACTGCATTCGCCGACAAGCGTCCGGCCGTGGTCTGGCGCGGCGATCTCAACAATCCGAAACGGACAAGATTTATCGACGCCGTGCGTGACTTGCCGTTTTGCGACGCCGGCTCGCACAAGCCGAACGCGCCGGCCGAGTATAGCAAGCCGTTTCTCAGCATCAGCCAACAGCTGCGCTACCGCTATATCGTCTCGCTCGAAGGCAACGACGTGGCGACCAACCTCAAATGGATCCTGAATTCGACTTCGCTCTGCCTGATGCCGCCGCCGACATACGAGACATGGTTTGCGGAAAAGCAACTCGAGGCCGGTGTCCACTACGTGCCGCTCGCCCCGGATTTCGCCGATATCACGGACAAGGTGCGCTATTTCGAACAACACCCGGCCGAGGCGCAACGCATCATTGCCGCGGCTAATGCCTATTGCCGCCAATTCTCCAACGAGCAGGACGAGCAGGCGATCTCGCTGCTCGTCCTCTACAAGTATTTCGCGCTCAGCGGCCAGATCGAGCCTGATCCAGAGGTCTGGCGGTTTATCCAGGGTTAGGACGTCGCGTGCCTCGGCACCAAACTTTGCTCGTCAGATGCCGCTTCGGTCAAGAACCAGATCGGCGGGGCCGAAGCGGTCCTCTGCCGTCAATTGCTGGTGCCAGTAGGGATAGAGCAAAGGCGGCCGGCTGACCGCGTCGAGGCGGCCGCGTTCCTCGCCGGTGAGCGCCAGGCTCGCAGCCTCGAGGTTGTCTTTCAGCTGGACTTCGTTGCGGGCGCCGATCACCAGCGAGGAGACAGCTGGCCGGCCGAGCAGCCAGGCCAGTGCCACCTGCGCCGCCGACACGCCGCGCTGCGTGCCGATCTCGACAAGCACGTCGACGATCCGCCACAGCCGGTCCTCGTCGCGGATCGGCGGTTCCGACCAGCCGGCGAGCTGGCGGGCGGTGGGGCTGTCGCGGCGGTATTTGCCGGACAGCAATCCGCCGGCGAGCGGGCTCCAGACCAGAACGCCCAGTCCCTGGTCGACGGAAATCGGCAGCAGCTCATACTCCGCCTCGCGCGCTTCCAGCGTGTAGTGGATCTGCTGGGTGACGAAGCGTGGCTGGTGATGGCTGTCGCTGATGCCGAGCGCCTTCATCACCTGCCAGCCGGAATAGTTGGAACAGCCGACATAGCGGATCTTGCCCTGGGCAACCAGCGTGTCGAGCGCGGCGATGGTCTCCTCCAGCGGTGTCACGCCATCCCATTCGTGCAGGAAGTAGATGTCGAGAACGTCGGTCTTGAGCCGCTTCAGGCTCTTCTCGCATTCGCGGATCAGATGATGGCGCGACAGGCCTTCATCGTTCGGACCTTTGCCGATCCGTATCCGCGCCTTGGAGGCGATCAGCACGTCGCCCTTGCGCTTGCCGCCGAGCGCTTCACCGATGATCTCTTCCGAAATGCCGTTCGAATAGACATTGGCGGTATCGATGACGTTGATGCCGGCATCGATGCAGGTGTCGATGATGCGGGAGGCTTCCGCGAGATCAGAATTGCCGACGGCGGCAAACGGTCCGCTGCCTCCGAAGGTCATGGTTCCCAAGGTCAGTGTCGAAACTTTGAGCCCGGAACGGCCAAGCGTGCGGTATTCCATGTCAGTCCTCGCGATTGCATTGGGAAGGGGGCTGGGGAGGGCGCCCCGAATGTAGCCGGTATTTGTAGGACAATTTGGGCGGCTTGTCTCCATGCCAGGACGACGAATCGATCACGCCTGGCGGGATTGGCAGTGGCGGTGATCACGCTCGGGCTGCAATAAAACCGTCATTGCCCGCCTATATTGAAGTCGGCTCAGGGTGTTGCCGTTCCGGGCCATGAGCCGGGAGTTGGAGCGCCGGACGTGGATCGACAGAGCTTGCAAGCGGAGCAGCTGATATGACCGAGCTAAAACAGAATTCTCCTGCCAAGGACTGGCTTGAGGCCGAGCTCGCCGACACGCTCGACGAGGACTATGAGCTCGAAATGTCGGAGCCGGCGCTGTCGATGGAGATCGCCAAGATCTACAAGAACGCGCATCCGCCTTCGATCGATCGCATGCAATATTTTCGCGAGCTGATCACCTTGCAGTCCGAATTGATCAAGCTGCAGTCCTGGGTCGCCTACCACAAGAAGAAGCTGGTGGTGATCTTCGAGGGCCGCGACTCGGCCGGCAAGGGTGGCGTCATCAAGCGCATCACCCAGCGGCTCAACCCGCGCATCTGCCGTGTCGTGGCGCTGCCGGCGCCAACCGAACGCGAGAAGTCGCAATGGTATTTCCAGCGCTATGTGCCGCATCTGCCGGCCGGCGGCGAGATCGTGCTGTTCGACCGCTCCTGGTACAACCGCTCGGGCGTCGAGCGGGTGATGGGCTTTGCCCAGCCCGATCAGGTGGAAGAGTTCTTCCGCGACGTGCCGGAGTTCGAGCGCATGCTGGTCCGCTCGGGCATCACCGTGGTCAAATACTGGTTCTCGATCACCGACGAGGAGCAGCAGATGCGCTTCCTGATGCGCATCCATGATCCGATGAAGCAGTGGAAACTGTCGCCGATGGACCTGCAGTCGCGCGTGCGCTGGGAGCAGTACACCAAGGCCAAGGAAGAGACTTTCGTCCGCACCAACATCCCGGAAGCCCCCTGGTTCATCGTTGAAGGCAACGACAAGAAGCGGGCACGGCTGAACTGCATCGATCACCTGCTCAAGCAGATGCCCTATGAAGAGGTTCCGCACGAAGAGATCACGCTGCCGGAGCGCGTCTTCAATCCCGAATACGAGCGTCAGACGCTGCCGCGTGAACTCTACGTGCCGGAGAAGTACTGAGTTAGACGAAGCTGCGATCTCCCCCACGCGGGGGGAGATTGGCTCTCCACCTTACACCCGCTTGATGACCACGTGCGTGGCGAGCGGCGTTGCCACCTGCTCGCTGCAGACATAACCGAGCTTGAGCATATCGAGGCCGGCGAAAAGATGCTCGCCCTTGCCGAGCAGCACCGGTGAAATCGCCAGGTGCATCTCGTCGATCAGCTTTTCCTGCAGGTACTGGCGGATGGTGTCGACACCGCCACCGACCCGTACATCCTTGCCCCCAGCCGCCGCTTTTGCCTGTTCAAGCGCCGAATGGATGCCGTCGGTGATGAAATAGAAAGTCGTGCCGCCTTCCATGACGATCGGTTCACGTTTGTGGTGGGTCAGCACGAAAACCGGCACATGATAGGGCGGGTTGTCGCCCCACCAGCCCTTCCAATTGTCATCAGGCCATTCGCCGCGGATCGGCCCGAACATGTTGCGGCCGAGGATCCAGGCGCCGACATTCTCGAAACTGCGCGCCGCGAACGCCTCGTTGATATCGGTGGTGCCGCCATCTTGTCCGAGCACCATCTCACGGAAGGTGCGGGTGTCGACAAACCACTTGTGCAGGGATTCCCCGCCGACGCCGAGCGGATTTTGCAGATCCTGATCGGAACCGGCGCCGTAGCCGTCGAGTGACAGGGTAAACGCATTGACGCGAAGTTTGGACATGAGCCTCCTCGATAGCCAGTTGTATTCTGCAATTGGTTTTTCTAGCAAACTGATTGCGAATTGCAAGCAGTATCTTGGCGATGAAAGGCGCACATGAGGTGAAACGGGTCAGGAAGCATCTTCTGGAGGCGTTCGCCATGCCTCTGTGCGAGGTGCCGCTGCCCGGCCGCCTCCAACCGTGCGGATATCATAGCCGCAGCTGGGGATCGTTGTCAGCGGGAATCCGAACGAACCGCCGGCAGGTCAAAAGTGTGGTGACACCTCCTGAAAGGCCGAGAAGTCGGAGCTATCCCTTCAGCAGTTCCGCCACTTCGGGCGCGAAATAGGTCAAGATGCCGTCGCAGCCGGCACGCTTGAAGGCGAGCAGCGATTCCAGCATCGCCTTCTCGCCATCGATCCAGCCATTGGCGGCGGCGGCCTTGATCATCGAATACTCGCCCGACACCTGGTAGGCGAAGGTCGGCATCTGGAACTCGTCCTTCAGCCGCCGGATGATGTCGAGATAGGGCAGGCCGGGCTTGACCATCAGCATGTCGGCGCCCTCGGCGAGATCCTGCTCGGCCTCGCGCACCGCTTCGTCGGAATTGGCGTGGTCGATGTAGTAGGTCTTCTTGTCGCCCTTGAGCAGGCCGGCTGTGCCCACCGCCTCGCGATAGGGACCGTAGAAGGCCGAGGCGAATTTGGTCGCATAGGACATGATCGCGACATCCTGAAAGCCGTTGGCGTCGAGCGCGTCGCGGATGGCACCGATGCGGCCATCCATCATGTCGGACGGGGCGATGATGTCGGCGCCGGCTGCCGCCTGGATGACGGCCGCGGCGGTCACCTGTTCCACCGTCTCGTCATTGACGATGATGCCGTCGCGCAGGATGCCGTCATGGCCATGGCTGGTGAACGGGTCGAGCGCGGCGTCGGTGATGATGCCGATCTGAGGCACCGCGTCCTTGATCGCGCGGGTGGCGCGGTTGATGACGTTGTTTGGGTCGAGGATGTGTGAGCCGGTCTGGTCGCGCAGCGAGATGTCGACATTGGGGAAGGTGGCGAGTGCCGGAATGCCGAGCTTTGCCGCGCGCTCGGCCTCATTGACGGCGAGATCGATGGACAGGCGGAAGACCCCCGGCATGGCGGCGATCGGCTCGCGGATATTCTTGCCGTCAACGATGAAGATCGGCCAGATCAGGTCGTCGACCGAGAGCTTGTTCTCTTGCACGAGACGGCGCGACCAGTCGGCCTTGCGCATGCGGCGCAAGCGGCGGCTGCCGGTGATGTCGTCGACGCTGCGCACGCCGGCTGGCTTTGCCGGCGAGAATTTATTCGTCGCGGTAGGGGTGAATTTGTTCATCGCCAAAACTCCAGATCGGCGGCTTTTACCACGAGCCCTTGCCGCTGACCAATGCGACACGTTTGTGCCAGCGATCCGGTCGAGGCCTATTCGGGTTGCCCGTTGCCCGACAGGATCTGCGCCGCGCCGCGCATGGCTACGCGGAAAGCCTCATCGAAGCTGACACCGCGCACCTGCCAGGTATAGGTCTTGCCGGCCATGGCCAGCCGCCAGTCGGCGGCCCAGCCCAGTTCCTTGTCGCTCCAGACGAGGCTGCCGGAAAGCGCCTGATCGGCGCCGGCCTTCTTCGCGATGGCATCCAGCTTCGTCATCTCGGCGCTGCGAAGCGTCTGATCGTCCAGCCCAGCCTGCGACAGCTGCGCTGCCGTGGGAAAAGCCACCTGCATGGCCAGCGGTGCGGCGGCATTGCTAAACGATTCGCGCATCAGCACGCCGCGCTCGTCATCGGCATCGAGCGCGAAATGCTTGACGCCTTGCTCGGATGTCAAAAACATCGCCAGCCGTGGCCGCTCGGTCAGCCACGGTTTGCTGCCGAGAGATGCCAGAACTGGGTCGATCGTCGCCGGCGTGTATTGGCAAAAGAGATCGTGCGGCCGGTCATGGGTGCCCTGTTCGTCATGCACCGGAATGCCTTCCATGCGGTCGCGGTAACGAAAGCCGGTGACGAAGCCGCCGGCCTTTTCGCGCAGTGCCGCCATCTCCGATTTTGCCGTCAGGCGCTGGTCGCCGGCAACCCGGACCAGCACCGCCTCGAGGCAGATCTTGAAACCTGCCTGGCGGTTCGGCTCGCCTTGGCCGGTGACGATGGTCTGCGACTTGTAGAGGTCGTCGATATCAGCCGCCCTGGCCGGACCATTGGCGGCGCAGATGGCCAGCAGGCCACCCAGAACAAGGGCCAGAACAAGGGCAAGGCGCAAAAACTGCGGCATGGCTCACCGTCCGGTTCGAGGCTTGGCGGCCAATCCTAACATCGAGTGCCGCCGGTGGCCAAGACCGCGCGATGCCGGCTCAGTTCGAGCCTGCGTTCTCGGAAGCGGCTGTGTCCTCAACGAATTTCCGAAAGTCGGTTGGCGGGTGCCCGGTCAAATGCTCGCAGGCGTTCGTAACCCGTTGATAGCGGCCCTCTTCTATGGATCGGCACAAGGTCGAAAAGGCATGCGGCCAAGGATCCTGCATTTCCGCCCAGGCGCGTTGAAGGTAGTCGGCGGGTGAACAGGGAGCGAATTCAAGACGATGGCCGAAAGCTGAACCTGCGGCCTCGGTCATTTCGTGAAACGACAGCTTCCGTGGCCCCGTCAGCTCATAAGTCTTTCCTGCATGCTGCATTGGCGACGCGACCACCGCCGCTGCGGCCAGGGCAACATCCTGTCGCGATATTGGCGCAACCGCTCCAGTGTCCGTGGGTAGCGAAAGAACTCCGGACGAAAGGGCCGGCTTGATCCAGGTGTCGAGAACAAGATCCGAATACAGGCCGCATCTCAGGATTGTCCAGGCCAGCCCGCTCTCGCGCAACCTGCGCTCCGCATCCCGGTAGACGGGTGTGAAATAGAACGGCGAGTCCGCGTCGATATCGATGATGCTGGTGAAGACGATCGACGATTTTTTTCGGGAAGCGGCTGCCTCTATGGCATTGGCATGGTGACGAAGGAGATCGCGGCCGTCTCCGTCGCTCGAGACGAGCAGCAGCGTCGAGACGCCTTCGAATGCGCGCAACAAACTCCTGGGGTCGTCGTAGTCCGCGATCCGCAACGGCGTTTCGGCAGGCAGGCCCGCTACACGCTTTCCGGTGGTCCTGACCATACCCGCCGCCGGAAAGCCCTGGCGCGACAGCGCGGCAAGCGTCTTGCTCCCGACATATCCCGACGCTCCGGTTACAAGGATCATGCATTCGCTCTTGAGCCATACAGACGGATAAAGTTGCACCCATTTGGCCGGGACGCAAAGGATGGCGGCCGGGCTTGGCATTGACGCACCCATGCGCCACGCTTTAGCACTTCAGTCCCGCCGGCGCGGGGGAGGGATTCTTTCACGATGGATTTTGGCGGAGGCGACGAGATCCGCTTCGAACATCTGGGCCGGGCCGGCGTCGTCACCTTGACGCGGCCGCAGGCGCTCAATGCCTTGACGCACCGCATGATCAGGGCGCTCGACGCAGCTCTTTGCGCCTGGGAGACCGACCGAGGCATCGATGTCGTCGTTGTCAAGGCCGAGGGCAGGGCCTTTTCGGCCGGCGGCGACATCCTGCATGTCTATGAGACCGGCCGGGCGGGAAAACCGCCGGTCGAGTTCTTCGCCGACGAATACCGGCTCAACGCCCGTATCAACAGCTCTAGGAAACCCTATGTCGCCCTGATCGACGGCATCGTCATGGGCGGTGGCGTCGGCATTTCCTTCCATGGCTCGCACCGGGTGATGACCGAGAATGCCCAATTTGCCATGCCGGAGGTCGGCATCGGCTTTTTCCCCGATGTCGGCGCCAGCCACCTGCTGCCCGATCTCGGCGGCTCGTTCGGCATGTATCTGGCGCTGACCGGCAATCGCATTCGCTATGGCGATGCGCTGTGGTCGGGTCTGGCGACCCACACCATCAAGGCCGAGGACCAGGGCGGCTTCCTCGACCGGCTGACGTTGACCGGCGACCCGGAAGCGGTGCTGCGCGGTTTCTTCATCCAGGCAAGGCGGGAGACCGACAGGCCGACGCTGGAGGCGATATCGAGCCATTTTTCGCAACCATCCCTGAAACGCGTCATCGACAGCCTGGAGCGCGCGGCGGATGCCGACGAGTTCGCGGCAAAGACGCTGGCGACGATCCGCACCCGCTCGCCGACCAGCCTGCGAGTCGCCTGGCGCCAGATCAGCGTCGGGCTGACCCTGTCGATGGACGCATGCATGAAGATGGAGTTCCGCATCCTCAACCGGATGCTGGCCGGCCATGATTTCTACGAAGGCATCCGCGCCGCCATCATCGACAAGGGCTCGAAGCCGCAATGGCGCCCGGCAAGCCTCGATGCGGTCAGCGAGGCCGATGTCGACGCCTACTTCGCTCCGCTGGGCGAAAGGGAGCTCTTGATATGAGCGAGGTGACCCCGAGGCGCGTCGTGCTGCAGCCCTCCGGGGTGGAGGTGATCTTCGCCTGGTTCCAGCGCGTCATATCGGGCTACTGCCTGCTGTTCGGCATTCTCTACTGGATCAAGCTGATCGGCTTCTATCCGGGCTCGCTGTGGCGTTTCGACCTGATGCCCGTGCACTGGCAGGTGGCGGCGGTGGTGCTGGCCGTGTTCTTTCCCTTCGCCGCTGCCGGCCTGTGGATGCTGGCGTCCTGGGGGCCGGTGATCTGGTTCATTTGCGCGGTGACCGAGACGGTGATGTATGCCGGCTTTCCCGAGCTTTTCGGCCACCGCCTGCTGATTGTTATCTCGCATGCCGCGGTGGCGGTGCTCTACATCGTCTTTCGCGTTGTCATCTACCTGCAGAAGCGCCCGGTCCGCCACTAAGCCATTGAGCACATTGGCGCCCTGGCTTCTGCCTGGATTCGGTCTCCAAATTGTTGCCGAAATCTTTAGGTTAATTATCTTTGCTCGGGTGACCGTTCGTTAAGCCTCTTTCGAAACCTGTTACCGGTAAGCTCTTGTTAGCCCTAGCGTTTAAGTCGAATTTTATGAGTATTCGATAGTGTCGCGATCAAGGTGAAAAACAAAAAATCACCAAGGCGACAAACGAGAGGCAAAGACAATGATCAATTCGCGTCCGGCGGCGAAGACCGCCAACGTATCCGACGATCGCCGCGAGGCTATCCGTTCCCTGTACATGGAATCGCTGCAGCTTGTTGAGCGGCTGCACCGTCGCCTGCTTGACGTGATCAAGGACGAATTCGACCGCAACGGCCGTTCCGACATCAATGCCATCCAGGCGCTGCTGCTGTTCAACATCGGCAATTCCGAGCTGACCGCCGGCGAGCTGCGCTCGCGTGGCTACTATCTCGGCTCGAACGTCTCCTACAATCTGAAGAAGCTGGTCGATCTCGGCTTCATCAACCACCAGCGCTCGCGCATTGACCGCCGTTCGGTCCGCGTCTCGCTGACGCCGAAGGGCAACGAGGTGGCGGAAGTCGTCGCCGGCCTTTACGAGCGTCATGTCGGTTCGATCGAGCAGGTCGGCGGCATCAACACCGACGAGTTCAAGCAGATGAACCGCGCTTTGCAGCGGCTCGACCGCTTCTGGAACGACACGATTGCATATCGGATGTAATGCGCGGCATCAGATCCGGCCCGCGCCACAGAAGCGCGGCCGAAATATCGACCTTCAGTCAGGGCCGGTGCCGAAAGCACCGGCCTTTTCTTTGGATTTTGGCTACCATCATTCTATTAGCTGACCATCTTATTGCGGCCAGCGATCGCGGATCGGTGCCGAAAAAGCACGGGTCTTTTCACTTCGCTGCGCTTGGCGGGCCAAATTCAACCGAAAGCCACGTTGCCGCCATATTCCAGTGGAACCGAGGATGCCGGTGATGCTGTGGTGAAGGCCGTGCGTTCACCAAGGAACCCGTATCGTGCTTCGAGCGTTTGTGGCCTAGCTGATACGGACAATGGTTGGCTAATTGTTAAGTTTGCCAATTCTAGAGTGCGGGCAAGATCGCCCCCATAACCGAATACATTAGATCGAACGCTACAAATGTCTGGAACGTCCATGAAAACCAGCCGCCGCTTTTTCCTTTCCGGAGCCTCTGCGCTCGCAGCAGCTATGGTTGCCGGCGGCGCCAATGCGCAGGACGTGATCGGGGACATCCTGAAGTCCTCAACGCGCGGCAATTGGGACGACCAGTTCGACGCCCGCGCCAGCGAGGGCGGCAAGGTGGCCTCGACGCTGCCGATCTTCAGTCTGCAGACCGTCGCCTTTACGGAACAGGCGGTCGCGCAATATCAGAACATCGTCGGGCAGGGCGGCTGGGTCGACGTCCCAGCGACCAAGAAACTGCAGCTCGGCGTCGATGATCCCGATGTGGTGCCATTGCGAAAGCGCCTGATGGTCGCGGGCGACCTCTCGCAGAGCGCCGGCATTTCGACGGCTTTCGATTCCTATGTCGACTCGGCGGTCAAGCGTTTCCAGTTGCGTCACGGCCTGCCGGCCGACGGCTCGATGGGTAAATACACCTACGCGGCGATGAACGTTTCGGCGCAGATAAGGCTTGGCCAGTTGCAGACCAATTTGCAGCGGCTGCGCGAGAAGGCCGGCACGCTGGGCAGTCGCTATGTGCTGGTCGACATTCCGGCGGCGCAGATCGAAGCGGTCGAGAACGACCGCGTCGTGCTTCGCCACACCGCGATCGTTGGCAAGATCGATCGCCAGACGCCGATCGTCAATTCCAAAATCAACGAGATCATCGTCAATCCGTACTGGAACGCGCCGGTCTCGATCGTGCGCAAGGACATTATTCCGCTGATGCGGAAGAATCCCGATTATCTGAAGGACAGCCATATCCGCCTGTTCGCGCCGGATGGCAGCGAAGTCGATCCGATGAACGTGGACTGGTCGACCGACGACGCGGAGAAGTACCGTTTCCGCCAGGACCCCGGCTCGGAAAACGCCATGGCGTCGGTCAAGATCAACTTCCCGAGCCCGGACGGTGTCTACATGCACGACACGCCGCAGCAGAGCCTGTTCGGCAAGATGATGCGCTTCGATTCCTCGGGCTGCGTGCGCGTGCAGAATGTGCGCGACCTCGTCACCTGGATCTTGCGCGACACGCCCGGCTGGGACCGCCAACATTTCGAGGCGGCGATCAAGACCGGCCAAAACACGCCGATCCAGGTCACCAACCCGGTGCCGGTCCACTTCCTCTATCTCTCGGCCTGGTCGACGGGCCCAGGCGTCGTGCAGTTCCGCGACGACGTCTACGCGCTCGATGGCAACAACGAGCTGCAGATCACGTCATCGCTTTAAATAGCTGATCTATTTATAAAAAAGGCCGCTGCTCGGGGCGGCCTTTTTCGTTGCTTGGGTGCAGCTGCGTTTTTCCGCAGGAGGGGCCGCTGCACGGATCGACCGGCCTTGCGCATGGTCGACGGACAAGCTTGGAACCGGACCATGGAAGTCGCCGTCTTCATTCAGGTCGTGCTCGTCTTCTTCGCGCTTTCCGGCGCGAGGCTGGAAGGCAGGAGCTGGAACTGAGGCTCGCCGGCATCGAAGCCGAGCGCGCAGCCGTGCGTGCCCAAGGTCGGAAGGCTCGGAAATAGCAACCTGGAGACTTCGCTGGCGCAATCCGGCCAGCAAATTTCGCGCCGCAAACGTGGCGGGGCGAAAACAACTGTGTTAATGGCGCGGCAAATGCACGTCGCCCAAAAGTGTGCAGCGTTTTTTTGGGGCAACGACTGGCATAAATCGAAAATTGCCCCCGAACCCCGAGGATTTCAGGCCATGGCAACAGCAGCGGCAGTGTCGAACAAATTCGAATCCTTCTTCGAAACCACGCTGGCCGACGCCGATCCGGAGATTTTCGGCGCCATCCGCAACGAACTCGGCCGCCAGCGCCATGAGATCGAGCTGATTGCCTCGGAAAACATCGTCTCGCGCGCCGTGCTGGAAGCGCAGGGCTCGATCATGACCAACAAATATGCCGAGGGCTATCCGGGCAAACGCTACTATGGCGGCTGCCAGTTCGTCGACGTGGCCGAGGAACTGGCCATCCAGCGGGCGAAGACGCTGTTCGGCTGCAACTTCGCCAACGTCCAGCCGAATTCCGGCAGCCAGATGAACCAGGCTGTGTTCCTGGCGCTCTTGCAGCCCGGCGACACTTTCATGGGCCTCGACCTCAATTCCGGCGGCCATCTGACCCACGGTTCGCCGGTCAACATGAGCGGCAAATGGTTCAAGGTCGTCTCCTATGGTGTGCGCCAGGACGACCATCTGCTCGACATGGACGCCATCGAGAAGACCGCGCATGAGACCAAGCCGAAGCTGATCCTGGCCGGCGGCACCGCCTATTCGCGGGTCTGGGACTGGAAGCGCTTTCGCGAGATCGCCGACGCTGTCGGCGCCTACCTGATGGTCGACATGGCGCACATCGCGGGGCTCGTCGCCGGCGGCGTGCATCCGTCGCCGCTGCCGCATGCCCATGTCGTGACCACCACGACGCACAAGTCGCTGCGCGGCCCGCGCGGCGGCATGATCCTGTGCAATGACGAGGACATCGCCAAGAAGATGAATTCGGCGGTGTTCCCCGGTCTGCAGGGCGGCCCGCTGATGCATGTCATCGCCGCCAAGGCGGTCGCCTTCGGCGAAGCGCTGAAGCCGAGCTTCAAGGTCTATGCCGAAAGCGTCGCCGCCAACGCCAAGGCGCTCGCCTCCAGTCTCAAGGAAACCGGTCTCGACATCGTCTCCGGCGGCACCGACAACCATCTGATGCTGGTCGACCTCAGGCCCAAGAACGCCACCGGCAAGCGCGCCGAGGCGGCCCTTGGCCGCGCCAACATCACCTGCAACAAGAACGGCATTCCGTTCGACCCGGAAAAGCCTTTCGTCACCTCGGGCGTGCGTCTCGGCACACCGGCTGGCACCACGCGCGGCTTCGGCCAGGCCGAATTCCGCGAGATCGGCAAGCTGATCGCCGAAGTGCTGGATGGTCTCAAGGTCGCCAATTCCGACGAGGGCAACGCCGCTGTCGAAGCCGCGGTCAAGGCCAAGGTCGTGGCGCTGACCGACCGTTTCCCGCTCTATCCCTATCTCGGCTGACGCGATAGGAAGTCTTGCCGCCTGCTGCGGACGACAAGCGTCGTCTCGGCAGGCCGGGGCGACCGGCAGGAGCCTTGATGATGCGACTATTTCGTTTCGCCGACCTTGGCGCCGTTGGCGCTCTGGCCGCTTTGATGGCCTTGCCGCTGCCCGGCATCGCCTTGGCGCAAACTGCACCCGCTCAGCCGACGCAACCCGCTCCTGCCAAGGCCGCACCCGCGGCGCCGGCCCCGGCACCCAAGCTCGAGACCTTCGGCAGGTGGTCGACCTTGGTCGACGAGGTCGACACCGGTGAGGATCTCCGCAAGACCTGCGCGGCTTCGACCGCCTTTATCGGCGCCGGTGGCGTGCCCGGTACCCTGACGCTCGTCATCACGAACGGCGATGCACTGCCGCCGGATGCCTACCCGACCGTAACCATCGCTGTCGACAACAAGGATCTGCCGGCCGGCAATTCCGTCGCCGCCACCTTCGGCGATGACAAGGGCCGCGTCACTGCCAAGCTCCATTCCGATGGCGCCGTCAACGGCCGGCTCAGCTGGACCGTGGACAATCAGGCCAAGACCAGCCTGGCGCTCTTGCGCGCCATGCGCCGAGCATCGGCGCTTGATGTCTCCTTTGGCGATGCGCCGGTTGGAAGCATATCCATGGACGGCTTCACCAAGGCCTATCGCAGCCTCGGTGCATCGTGCGGGTTTCCGACCACCGATGTCGCTCCCTGACGACATCGGCACGCAGTCCGGCTGCTTGGCGAGGCTGGCAATCTTGCATGCGCCTCGCTATCTCTGTGGCTGAGAGGCGAGGGGCTGGTGGCGATACTTTGCCATCGTTGCAAAAACCTCTAAGCCTTTCGCTTCACCAGATTCGCCAACCAAAGGCTTCTCCATGCGCTGTCCCTATTGCCAGTCTGAAGATACGCAGGTGAAGGATTCGCGCCCCGCCGAGGATGGCGCGGCGATCCGCAGGCGGCGCGTCTGCCCTGATTGCGGCGGCCGCTTCACCACCTTCGAGCGTGTGCAGTTGCGCGATCTCGTGGTGGTCAAGAAATCGGGTCGCAAAGTGCCGTTCGACCGCGACAAGCTGTTGCGTTCGGTGGAGATCGCCGTTCGCAAGCGCAATGTCGATCCCGAGCGCATCGATCGCGCGGTGACCGGCATCGTGCGCCAGCTCGAAAGTTCCGGCGAGACCGAAGTGGCCTCCGGTGAGGTCGGCCGGCTGGTCATGGAAGCGCTGAAATCGCTCGACGATGTCGCCTATGTCCGTTTCGCCTCGGTTTACCGCAATTTTCGCGAGGCCAAGGATTTCCACGAATTGCTGGGCGAGCTCAAGGGCGACGAAATCAAGGGTGAAGAGGACGCCAGCTGAGCATGACTGTAAGTGAACAGGCCGCCCTTGATCGCCGCTTCATGGCGGCGGCACTCAGACTGTCGCGAAAAAATGCCGGGCGCACCGCGACCAACCCGTCTGTCGGCACGCTGATCGTGCGCGATGACGGCAATGGCCCGATGATCGTCGGCACCGGCGTCACCGCTGTCGGCGGCCGCCCGCATGCCGAGACCGAGGCCCTGGCCGAGGCCGGCGAGCTCGCGCGTGGCGCTACCGCTTACGTCACTCTCGAACCTTGCGCCCACCATGGCCGCACGCCGCCCTGCGCCAATGCGCTGGTCAATGCCGGCGTCGCGCGCGTCGTCGGCGCGGCCAGCGATCCCGATCCGCGGGTGTCCGGCAAGGGTTATGCGATCCTGCGCGCCGCCGGTGTCGAGGTGGTCGAGAAGGTGTTGGCGGCGGAAGCCGCTGAGCAGATGGCCGGCTATTTGATCCGGTCGTTGAGAAAACGCCCAGAAGTGATTCTCAAGCTTGCGCTTTCCAGCGACGGCAAGATCGGCCGGGAAGGCGGGGGGCAGGTGTCGATCACCGGCGATATCGCGCGCCGCGAAGTGTATCTGATGCGGGCCGCGGCCGATGGCATACTGGTCGGTATCGGCACGGCCCTTGAGGATGATCCGGCCCTGACGGTGCGCTTGCCGGGGCTAGAGAACCGTTCGCCCGCCCGCATCGTGCTCGACCGGCTGATCAGGTTGCCGGAGGCCTCGAAGCTGGTTTCGGGCGTGGATCGGGTGCCGCTCTATGTCGCCGCTTGCCTGGAGGCCGATCCGTTGCGGCGGGCAGCGCTCGAACGCGCCGGGGTGCGCTTCATAGGCACCGAAACACATGAGGGCGGCGTAGCACTACCGGAACTGCTCGAGGACCTGGCCGCGCTCGGCATGGCCAGCGTGCTGGTCGAAGGCGGCGCCAAGGTGGCGAGCGCCTTCCTGGCGGATGGGCTGGTCGACCGCATCGTGCTGTTCCAGGGGCCAGAAGCGATCGGCGACGACGGCATTGCATCGCCGATCGACGCGGACCATATCCCGGCAGGTTTTCGCAAGCTGCGCGAGATGCACTTTGGCGAAGACAGCTACGCCGAGTGGATAAGGGATATCGGACCATGATCCCGAAAAGTGGCAACCGGTTTTCGGACAAGATCATGGTCAAACGGGAAGATAGGATCTGATGTTTACCGGAATTGTCACTGATGTCGGCACTGTCGCTGCCGTCAAGCCGCTCAGGGAAGGGGTGGGTTTGCGCATCGACACCGCCTATGACCCGCAGAGCATTGCTGTTGGTGCCTCGATCTCCTGTGGCGGCGTCTGCCTGACGGTTACGGCCTTGCCCGACAGCGGCTCGAACGCACGCTGGTTTGAGGTCGAGGCCTGGGAAGAGGCGCTCAGGCTGTCGACGGCGATGGGCTGGAAGTCGGGCACGCGCATCAATCTGGAACGGGCGCTGAAGATCGGCGACGAACTCGGCGGCCATATCGTTTCGGGCCATGTCGACGGAATGGCCGAGATCGTCGAGCGCAAGGATGAGGGCGACGCGGTGCGTTTTACGCTGGAGGCACCGCGCGAACTGGCAAAGTTCATTGCGCCAAAAGGCTCGGTCGCACTCGACGGCACCTCGCTCACCGTCAACAAGGTTGAAGGCACGCGCTTCGATGTGCTTTTGATCCACCACTCTCTGACCGTGACCACCTGGGGCGAGCGCGAGGTCGGCGACCGCGTCAATCTCGAAATCGACACCATGGCCCGCTACGCGGCGCGGCTGGTGGAGGCGGCGAAAGAGGGGCTTTGATGGTCAAGGATAGACGGATCTCGGCTGAACAAGAAGAAGAACTCCGGTGCCCGACACTCGAAGCGCTGGCCGATGTGGACGCCGGTCGTGTGATCGATCATCAGACCGTAGAGACCTGGGTTGATAACCTCGACAGCCATCTCAAAAACGAGGTTAGTGAACCTGAATAGGTTGGCAAACCGAGCGCGCGCAACATCTTCGCTTGCGATGAACCCGGCTTCGGCCTAAGTCACCGGCGATCCCCGGAGACTTTTATGGCTGGCACATCCCAACACGGCAAAGCCTTCATTCGTCCGAAGACGAAGGCGCATCTGCTCATTGTCGAAGCGCGCTTTCACGACGACCTTGCCGACGCGCTGCTCGAAGGCGCGACCAGCGCGCTTGATGAAGCGGGCGCGACTTACGACGTCGTCACCGTTCCAGGTTCGCTCGAGATTCCCGCGGTGATTACCTTCGCGCTGGACGGCGCGACGGAAGGCGGCACAAATTATGACGGCTTTGTTGCGCTCGGCACCATCATCCGCGGCGATACCTATCATTTCGACATTGTCGCCAATGAATCCAGCCGCGCGCTCATGGACCTGTCCGTGCAGGACTCTGTCTGCATCGGCAACGGCATCCTCACCACCGAGAACGACGCGCAGGCGTGGACGCGGGCCAAGCGCTCGGAAGGCGACAAGGGCGGCTTTGCCGCGCGTGCGGTGCTGACCATGATTGCCCTCAAGGAACAACTGGGAGCGCGATCGTGAGCGAACCCGCTTCGCCCGGCCAGCCGGCCGTGCGCCATGCCAACAAGCGCGGCGCTGCCCGTCTGGCCGCCGTACAGGCGCTCTATCAGATGGACGTCGCCGGCAGCGGTGTCTTCGAGATCACCGCCGAATACGAGGCGTTTCGCCTTGGCAAGGAAGTCGATGGCGCGCTCTATCGCGAGGCCGATGCGCAATGGTTTCGCGCCATCCTGGCGGGCGTCGTCGAGGACCAGAAGATCATCGATCCGATCATCCGCCAGGCGCTGACCGAGGACTGGCCGCTGTCGAGGCTCGACTCGACGCTGCGCGCCATCCTGCGCGCCGGCGTCTACGAGTTGATGAAGCGCGAGGATGTCCCCGTCGCCGTTATCGTCTCCGAATATGTCGACATCGCCAAGGCATTCTACGAGGAAGACGAACCGAAGCTGGTCAATGCCGTGCTCGACCGTGTGTCACGCCGGGTGCGTGGCGAGGGGCGCGGCAAGGACGCATCATGACGGCAATCGCCGTCGGGGCGAGAGGCAAGGAGGCGCGCCGCACCGCGCTGATCCTCGCCGCCTCGCAGGCGATCATCGGCTCGGCGGCCCCCATCGCCATTTCCATGGGAGCGCTGGCCGGGCAATATCTGCTTGGTCCCGACAAATCATTGGCGACAGCGCCGATCACCGGCTTCAACATCGGCGTGGCGCTCGGCGCGCTGCCCGCTGCGGCCATCATTCGCAGCATGGGCCAGCGCGGCGGCTTCATGACCGGCACGATCGTCACGGCGCTTGGCGGCCTCGTCGCCACGCTTGCGCTTTTTCGAGGCAGCTTCTGGCTGTTTGCCTTTGGCTTGCTCACGATCGGTGTCGGTGGCGCCTTCGTCCAGCAGTTCCGCTTCGCCGCTGCCGACAACGCACCGCCGGAATTCAAGGCGCGCGCCATCTCCTTCGTGCTGGCAGGCGGTATCGTTACTGCCATCCTCGGGCCGCAGATCGTCATCTTCACCCGAGAATTGTTGGCGCCGGTGATGTTTGCCGGTTCGTTCGTCTCCATCCTGCCGCTGGCCGCGGTCGGCGCCATTATCCTGTCGTTTCTGCGGCTGCCGGCGAAAGCATCCGGCAAGGTGGAGATCGCCGCCAGCGACGCCAGGCCATTGGCCGAAATCGTCACGCAGCCGCGCTTCGTCGCCGCGCTTTTCTGCGCGGTCGGCAGCTACGCGCTGATGAGCTTCGTCATGACGGGCGCACCGCTGGCCATGGTCGGTTGCGGGCTGTCGGAGACCGACGCGACGCTCGGCATCTCCTGGCACGTCATGGCGATGTTCGCGCCAAGCTTCTTCACTGGCTCGCTGATCCATCGCTTCGGTGCCGAACGCGTTGTGGCCGCCGGCCTGGTCCTGCTCATCGGCTGCGCCATTGTCGCTCTGTCGGGCCTGGCGCTGTGGCAATTCTGGACGTCGCTGGTCCTGCTCGGCCTTGGCTGGAATTTCGGCTTCATCGGCGCCACGGCGATGGTGTCGGCCAGCTACCGGCCGTCGGAAAAGGGCAAGGTGCAAGGCTTCCACGACTTCGTCCTGTTCGGCTCCGTCGCCTGCGCCTCGCTGATGTCGGGCATGGTCTACAACGCCTGGGGTTGGGAGATGCTGAACTGGATGATATTCCCGGTTGCTGTGCTCTGTTTCGTTGCGCTAGGCGCGCTGAAGGTGACTAGAACGCGCCCGGTTTGACGCCAAACCTATGCGTCCGGCGGCAACACTTGAAGCACCCGCGCTATGAACATGTGGAACTCAGCCATGTAGTTGCGTAGGAAGTCCTCGGTGGATTCGACCGTCACTTCGCCGTCGTCCGTTATCAGTCCCGGCGTGAACTGGATATAGGCTTCCGGCGCATTCATCTGGGGTGAGTTGCAGAAGCTCAGAACGCTGCGCAGGCTTTGTTGGGCGACAGCGGTTGCGATGGCGCCCGGCGATGTTCCGATGACGGCGGACGGTTTGCGCGCGAATGAATTCTTTCCATAGGGGCGGCTGGCCCAGTCGATCGCGTTCTTCAATCCGCCAGGGATCGAGCGATTGTACTCCGGGGTAACGAACAGCACCGCCTGAACGGAGGCGATCGCCTCTTTGAAATCCCGGGCGACCGGTGGGAAATCCGCGTCATAGTCGTAACTGTAAAGGGGCAGATCCCTGAAGGCGATTTCCGTCATTTCAAGTTCCGGAGGAGCCAGTTGAACGAGCGCCTTCGCGAGCTTGCGGTTGATGGATTCCCGGGCAAGACTGCCGATGAGGTAACCGACTTTGTGTATGGCCATGACACGCTCTCCGTGTTTGCCACCCGCACCCTCATTGCATTATCCGCCAGATGGCAGCAGATCGCCAGCGTCGCCTCGAAATCGGCCTTCCGAACAAAAATATTGCGCTGATCCCCCTTGTTATGAAACCGTGTGCCCCGACTGGCCGTTGAAGCCATGCTCATATGCGGCTACCGCATTTCGGTTCATAGCAAGGGGTTTTCACGATGTTTTCAGTCAAGGTTCTCGCCGGCGCGGCATTGGCGCTCGGCATTACGGCGGCTTCCGCCAGCGCCCAGGTGGTTGTCTCTTCCAAGATCGACACCGAAGGCGGCGTGCTCGGCAACATCATCCAGCTCGTCCTCAACGCCAACAACATCAAGACATCAGACCGTATCCAGCTCGGCGGCACGCCGGTGGTGCGCAAGGCGATCATCGCCGGTGAGATCGACATCTATCCCGAATACACTGGCAACGCCGCCTTCTTCTTCGAGAAAGCGGACGACCCGGTCTGGAAGGATGCCGCCAAGGCCTA
This sequence comes from Mesorhizobium sp. Root102, assembly GCF_001425625.1. GTDB lineage: Bacteria > Pseudomonadota > Alphaproteobacteria > Rhizobiales > Rhizobiaceae > Mesorhizobium. The sequence continues at coordinate 233,148 of NZ_LMCP01000045.1, forward strand.
TGAGACAGCCAAGAAGCTCGACTACGACGCCAACAAGATCGTCTGGCTGTCGCCGTCGCCCGCCAACAACACCTGGGCCATCGCGCTGCGCAAGGAAGTCGCCGAGACCAACAAGCTCGCCACGCTCACCGACTTCGGCAAATATGTCGCGGGCGGCGGTCAGGTGGTGCTGGCGGCTTCCGCCGAATTCGTCAATTCGGCTGCCGCCCTGCCGGCCTTCCAGACCACCTATGGCTTCACTCTGAAGCCTGAGCAACTGATCACGCTCTCGGGCGGCGACACCGCGGCAACCATCGCCGCTGCCGCCAACCAGACCAGCGGCGCCAACGCCGCCATGGTCTACGGCACCGATGGCGGCATCGCGCCGTCCGGGCTCGTCGTGCTCGACGACGACAAGGGCGTGCAGCCGGTCTACCAGCCGGCGCCGATCATCCGCGAGGCGGTGCTGAAGGAGCATCCCGAGATCGAGACGCTGCTGAAGCCGGTCTTCGCCAAGCTCGACCTCGTCACACTGCAGGAACTGAACGGTCGCGTGCAGGTCGGCGGCGAGCCGGTCAAGGGCGTCGCCGAGGACTTCCTGAAGAAGAACGGCTTCCTGAAGTAGAACGATTCCGGCGCGTCGCCTTCGTGGCGCGCCGGATCGACTGACGGGGGAGGGCGTGAACATCCGCTTCGACAAGCTCGGCGTGGTCATCGCCGCGATCGTTGCCTACGCGGCTTTCGCCGCGCCCTTCGCCACGTTCCGCGCCAACCGCATCGTTCCCGGCCAGGCGCGCTCGATTCTCGAGGCGCTGCCGGCAACCACCGGGACGCTGCTGCTCGCCATTGTTGTCGCCGCCGCGCTCATTGCTCTGTTCAGGACACCGCTCGTGCTGCGCCTTGCCGCCAGCGTGGTTGCGCTTGCCGCGATCGCGCTGCTGATCGGCGTCGCCGGCACTTTTCTCACGCCGGCAGGCAACACCTTTGCGAGGGTTTCTCCGGCCTCGGGTTTCTGGATTCTCATCTTTGCCTTCACGCTTTTGCTCGCCGACGTGCTGACACGGCTGAACCTGTCGCCATTGGCACGGGTTGGCGTGCTTGTTGTCGCGGCTTTGGCGATCGGGCTGCTCTTGATTTCGGGAAGCTGGGACAACCTTTCCATCCTCAAGGAATACGCCAACCGCGCCGACAGTTTCTGGGCCGAAGGCTCCAAGCACGTGACGCTGGCGCTCGGGTCTCTGCTTGCTGCGGTGGTCATCGGCCTGCCGCTCGGCATCCTGTGCCATCGCGTCGAAAGGCTGCGCGCCGGCGTTCTCAACGTGCTCAACATCATCCAGACCATCCCCTCGATTGCGCTGTTCGGCCTGCTGATCGCGCCGCTCGGCTGGGTTGCCACGCATGTGCCGGGGGCTGCCGCGCTCGGCATTCGCGGCATCGGCACCGCCCCGGCTTTCGTCGCGCTGTTCCTCTATTCGCTGCTGCCGGTCGTGGCCAACACCGTGGTCGGTCTCGCCGGCGTGCCGCGCGCCGCCAACGACGCGGCGCGCGGCATGGGCATGACCGACAGGCAGCGCCTGTTCGGCGTCGAGTTTCCGCTGGCCTTTCCGGTGATCCTCACCGGCATCCGCATCGTTTTGGTGCAGAACATCGGTCTTGCCACCATCGCCGCGCTGATCGGTGGCGGCGGGTTCGGCGTGTTCGTCTTCCAGGGCGTTGGCCAGACGGCGATGGACCTTGTGCTGCTCGGTGCGGTGCCAACGGTCGCGCTCGCCTTTGCCGCCGCCATCATCCTCGATGCGGTGATCGAAATGACTGCCACCAAGCGCAGGGTTGAAACAGCATGATCGAGATCGAAGGCATTACCAAGCGCTATGACGCGACAACAGTGGTCGATGACGTCTCGATGGTCATCGAGCCGCGCACCATCGCCGTCATTGTCGGCACGTCAGGCTCCGGCAAGACGACGCTGCTGCGCATGATCAATCGGCTGGTCGAACCGACCTCGGGCGTCATCAAGCTCGACGGCGCCGACAATCGTTCGCTGCCTGGCTACGAACTGCGCCGCAGCATCGGCTACGCCATCCAGGGCCATGGCCTGTTTCCGCATCGCACGGTGGCACAGAACATCGCCACCGTGCCGGTGCTGCTCGGCTGGGACAAGGCCCGCATCAAGGCCCGGGTCGACGAACTGATGACGCTCTATCAGCTTGATCCCGAAGCATTCGGGCCGCGCTACCCGCACGAACTGTCAGGCGGCCAGCAGCAGCGCGTCGGCGTTGCCCGCGCGCTCGCCACCGAGCCCAACGTGCTGTTGATGGACGAACCGTTCGGCGCGCTCGACCCGATCATCCGCACCAAGGCGCAAGAGGATTTGCTGGCGATCCAGAAGCGCTTCGGCACCACCATCATCCTCGTCACCCACGACATGGAAGAGGCCGTGCATATGGGCGACAAGATCGCGGTCATGGATGCCGGCAAGCTGGTGCAATACGCCAAGCCCGCCGAGATCCTGGCGCGGCCGGCAAGCGCCTTCGTCGAAACCCTTGTCGGCGCCAGTGAAAGGCCATTCCGGTTGCTGTCGCTCGGCCGCGTGCGCGACGCCGTGGAGAAGGGCCCCGCCGAAGGCGAAGCGATCCCCGGCGATGCCAGCCAGCGCGACGCGCTGGCTGAACTGCTATGGTCGGGCCGGCCGGCTCTGCCGGTAAAAGGGGCCGACGGCAAGCCGCTTGGCCGAGTCACGGTCGACGGTCTGGTGAAACGCGCGGCGAGGCCGGCATGAAGGCCTGGCTTCCATCGCTGCTCAGGCTAGCCCTGGTGGTGCTGCTCGTCGCCTTCGTCACCAATCCCGGCTGGTTCGAGCCGCTGCTGAAGCCGCTGACCGAGAACAATGCGCCGGTGATCTACAACCAGGGCAGCCTGCTGACGCTAACATTGCTGCATTTGCGCACCGTTCTGATCGCCACCGTGGCTGCAACCATCGTCGCGGTGGCGCTTGCCATCCTGGTCACCAGGCCGGCCGGCGCCGAATTCCTGCCGCTGTCGCGCAGCCTGGTCAACATCGGCCAGACCTTTCCGCCGGTGGCGGTGCTGGCGCTTGCGGTGCCGGCCGTTGGCTTCGGTGAGAAGCCGACGCTGATCGCGCTGTTTCTCTACGGCCTGCTGCCGATCTTCGAAAATGCGCTGACCGGCCTGACGACGCTGCCTGCCAATGTCGTCGAGGCGGCGCGCGGTGCCGGCATGACCGGTTGGCAAAGGCTCACCAAGGTCGAGCTGCCGCTCAGCGCTCCGATCATCCTGGGTGGCATCAGGCTGTCGGTGGTGATCAGCCTCGCCACCGCCACCATCGGTTCGACTGTGGCCGCCAAGACGCTAGGCGAGGTGATCATCGCCGGGTTGTTGTCCAACAATCTCGCCTTCATCCTGCAGGGCGGCCTGATTGTGGCAGCCCTTGCCGTGCTGATCTATGACGGTCTGTCGGCGATCGAGCGCTACACGGCGCGCCGCATGGGCCGTGAAGCGGAGTAGGCGCGTCCCGCGTCAGGGCCAATTTCAATCGATCTAATAGGACCGCGCTGACGGCAGTCGTTGGCTTGGCCCAAACCATTTAGGCGAAAGCCGGGCAAAAACCGAACAATATCTTGACGTTCGCAGCCCTGTTTCGCATACACCGCTGCGAAGAGGCGGATTCCGTGCACGGAATCCGGTCTTTGTCTCAACGGCCCAGGGAGGGGTTCTTTTGGGCCATCAATCGAGGAAAATCCGGCAATGACAATTATTTCCGCCGTCATCGCCTGCGGCCTGCTTTCAATCCTTTACGCCATCTGGGCGACACGTTCGGTCCTTGCGGCCGATCAGGGCAATGCACGCATGCAGGAAATCTCCGCGGCTATCCGCGAGGGCGCACAAGCCTATCTGGCGCGTCAGTACACCACCATCGCCATCGTTGGCGTCGTCGTCCTCGTGCTCGCCTGGTGGTTGCTGTCCATCACCGCCGCGATCGGCTTCCTGATCGGCGCCGTGCTTTCGGGCGCCGCCGGCTTCATCGGCATGCATGTCTCCGTTCGCGCCAACGTTCGCACGGCGCAGGCCGCATCGAACAGCCTCGCCGCCGGACTCGACATCGCGTTCAAATCGGGCGCCATCACCGGCATGCTGGTTGCTGGCCTGGCCCTGCTCGGCGTATCGATCTACTACCTCGTCCTGACCCACTTCATGGGCCTGCAGCCCAATGACCGCATTGTCATCGACTCGCTGGTCTCGCTCGGTTTCGGCGCATCGCTGATCTCGATCTTCGCCCGTCTCGGCGGCGGTATTTTCACCAAGGGTGCCGACGTCGGCGGCGATCTCGTCGGCAAGGTCGAAGCCGGTATTCCCGAAGACGATCCGCGCAACCCGGCCACCATCGCCGACAATGTCGGCGACAATGTCGGCGACTGCGCCGGCATGGCCGCCGACCTCTTCGAAACCTATGCGGTGACCGTCGTCGCCACCATGGTTCTCGGTGCCATCTTCTTTGGCGGCACGGCCATTCTCGGTGCCGTGATGCTCTATCCGCTCGCAATCTGCGGCGCCTGCATCCTGACCTCGATCATCGGCACCTTCTTCGTCAAGCTCGGCGCCAACGGCTCGATCATGGGCGCACTCTACAAGGGCCTGATCGTCACCGGCCTCTTGTCCATCGTCGGTCTCGGCGTCGCCACCTCGGTATGCCTCGGCTGGGGCGAGATCGGCACCGTCGCCGGCATGGCCATCACCGGCAAGAACCTGTTCATCTGCGGCCTGATCGGCCTCGTGGTGACCGGTCTCATCGTCGTGATCACCGAGTACTACACCGGCACCAACAAGCGCCCGGTCAACTCCATCGCCCAGGCGTCGGTCACAGGTCACGGCACCAACGTCATCCAGGGCCTTGCGGTCTCGCTGGAATCGACTGCACTGCCGGCGATCGTCATCGTCGGCGGCATCATCTCGACCTACCAGCTTGCCGGACTCTACGGCACGGCGATCGCGGTCACGACGATGCTCGGCCTTGCCGGCATGATCGTTGCGCTCGACGCCTTCGGCCCGGTCACCGACAATGCCGGCGGCATTGCCGAAATGGCCGGCCTGCCCAAGGAAGTGCGCCAGTCCACCGACGCGCTCGACGCGGTCGGCAACACCACCAAAGCAGTAACCAAGGGCTACGCCATCGGTTCGGCCGGTCTCGGCGCACTGGTGCTGTTTGCCGCCTACTCGAACGACCTGAAGTTCTTTGCCGCCAATGGCGACAAATATCCCTACTTCCAGGGCATGGGCGAGATCTCCTTCGATCTCTCCAACCCCTACGTCGTCGCCGGCCTGATCTTCGGCGGCCTGATCCCGTATCTGTTCGGCGGCATCGCCATGACGGCTGTCGGCCGTGCGGCGGGCGCCATCGTCGAGGAAGTGCGCAAGCAATTCCGCGAGGATCCGGGCATCATGGCCGGCACCTCCAAGCCGAACTACGCACGCGCGGTCGACCTTTTGACCAAGGCGGCGATCCGAGAGATGATCATCCCGTCGCTGCTGCCGGTGCTGGCGCCGCTGGTCGTCTATTTCGGCGTGCTGCTGATCTCGGGCTCGAAGGCGTCCGCCTTTGCCGCCCTTGGTGCCTCGCTGCTCGGCGTCATCGTCAACGGCCTGTTCGTCGCCATCTCGATGACCTCGGGCGGCGGCGCCTGGGACAACGCCAAGAAGTCCTTCGAAGACGGCTTTGTCGACAAGGACGGCGTCAAGCACCTGAAGGGTTCCGAAGCGCACAAGGCTTCGGTGACCGGCGACACGGTCGGCGATCCCTACAAGGACACCGCCGGCCCGGCCGTCAACCCGGCGATCAAGATCACCAACATCGTCGCGCTCCTTCTGCTGGCCGTGCTCGCGCACGGCTGATCACGGAGCCATCGCTCGAAAACAAACCCGCGGGAGCAATCCCGCGGGTTTTTGTTGAGCGAAGCCGACGTCGACGCTTAGGACACTTCTCTTCCCTTGGTCCTTGCAGCGCATGCGTGCTCCAGCAACCTCATCCAGGCCCCGGATCGTGTTTCGGTGGCTGGAGACCCGCTGGCACGCATGCCACTTGCCTCGACCGTGGCCATAACAAAAACCCGCAGGATCGCTCCCGCGGGTTTTTGGTCGCCTGAGATAATGCTGCCTCCTCAAAGGGGAGGCAGGTCTGAGATCAGGGAGTGCCGCCGCCGGGAATGCCGGGGGCCAGCTTGCTGGCGCCGTTGATGATCTGGCTGAGGAAGTTCTGGTCCTTGCCGCCGGTCGGTGTGGTGCGCGAGATGAAGTCGAACATCTTGCCGTCCTTCAGCCCGTAATTGGCTATCTGGGTGACGCGGCCGTCGGCGCCGAAATAGACCGCCAGCACCTTCTGATCGATGAGCCGCGGCTTGTCGAAGGCGACGTAGCGCTTGCGCGTTTGCGAAATGTAATAGAAGGCCTCGTTGTCGAAGGTCGCCGTCGTCGACGGCGTGCCGAGCGCCAGAAGCACCTGCTCGCGGCTGGAACCGACGGGCACCGAATCGATTGCCTGCTGGTCGATGACGTAACCCTGCGTCAGCGTCTCGCTGGGGCTGAGGTCACCAATCATCTTGTTGGTGTGGCAGGCGGACAGCGCCGAAACAATCACCAGCAGCGAGATTGCGCCAGCGGGCCTGGACGAGAAGGTCGACTTGAAATTCAGCGCGCGCAACAACAACTCCATTAGCTGGCCGCAACTTGCGCTGGGCCGCGAAACCGGTAAACCAGCTTGCTTGCCGATGCAACAAGGCCACTTCAACAAACGGTCCCCAGGAGACCATCCCCAATGTTCCAGCGCTTTTTTGGCCGCGAACGCCATGCCAACCGCGCTATCACCGAGGCGCTTTACGCACAAATCGTGGCGGCGGCGCGGCAGACCGTGTTTTATTCCCACTGGAATGTGCCCGACACGCCGCTCGGCCGTTTCGAGATGCTGTCGCTGCACATGTTCCTGTTCCAGCATCGGTTGCGCGGTGAGGGCGGCGTGGCGCAAGAGGTCGCTCAGGTGCTGATCGACGAGTTCTTCCTCGACGTCGATCATTCGCTGCGGGAGTTAGGCATTGGCGACGTTGGCGTGCCCAAACGCATGAAAAAGCTGGCAAAGATGTTTTATGGCCGAACCGCCGCCTATGACGATGCGCTGGAAAGAGACGATCTCGACGGGCTCACCGCAGCCCTTGCCCGCAATGTCCGGCCTGACGCCGGTGCCTGGCCGGAAGCATCGCTGCTGGCCAACTATGTCACCGACGCCTGCAACCAGCTGGCCGCGCAGATACCCGAATCGATTGTCTCCGGTACGCTGGCCTTTCCCGTCGCCAAGGGAGGTGAACAATGAAGCACGTTGATCCGCAAAGCCCGGTATCCTTCCGCGCAAACGTCACGCGCCTGCCGCAGAAGGGTCTGCCGGTCGTTATCGAAGCCGATGCCGCACAGCGTGCGGCACTGGCCGAGGAGCACGGGCTGATTTCGGTCGAATCCTATCGCGCCGAGCTTGTGGTGGCGTCATGGAAGCGCAATGGCGTGAAGATCAGCGGTCGCGTCGAGGCCGACATCACCCAGGCCTGCATCGTCACGCTCGAGCCTGTCGAAGCGCATATCGACGAACCGGTCGAAGCTCTGTTGCTGCCCGAGGACTCCAAGCTTGGACGCCAGGGTTTCGATGGCGGCGGCGAGATCCTGCTCGACGCGGAAGGCCCTGACAGTCCCGAAACATTTTCCGGTGACACGATCGATGTCGGGGCACTTGCCGAACAGTACTTCGGACTGGCCATCGACCCTTATCCGCGCAAGCAGGGCGCCTCGCTGAACGCCGGCAGCGAGACCGAGCCGGCGGAGAATGAATTCCAGCAAAAACTGCGATCCTTGCTGGGAAAATCCTGAAAACCTCACTTGCGACGGAAAAGTCGGTTGTGCGGCAGCCCAAAACCGTTATTTTCGCCGAACCTTCGGGGTCGCTAAAGCGACCTGCCGCCTAACCGTGAGATAAATACCGCGTGATCAGGATTTCCATCGATGCCATGGGCGGCGATCACGGACCAGCCGTGGTTATTCCGGCGCTCATGACGGTCGCGACCCGCCGTCCCGACATCCGATTCGTCATCTACGGGCGAGAGGAGGTCGTGCGCCCGGAACTGGCCAAGTTTCCGAAGCTCGCCGAGGTCAGCGAGTTCTTCCATTGCGAAATAGCGGTCAGGATGGACGACAAGCCGAGCCAGGCGCTGCGCCACGGCCGCTGGAAGTCGTCGATGTGGAAGGCCGTCGAAGCGGTCAAGGCCGGCACGGCGGACGCCTGCATTTCGGCCGGCAACACCGGCGCACTGATGGCGATGTCGAAATTCTGCCTGCGTACCATGGCCACCATCGAACGCCCGGCGATCGCAGCACTTTGGCCGACATTGCGCGGCGAAAGCGTGGTGCTGGACGTCGGCGCCACCATCGGCGCCGATGCGCACCAACTGATCGACTTTGCCATTCTCGGCACCGGCATGGCGCGCTCGGTCTTCGGCATCGCCCGGCCCAGCGTCGGTCTGCTCAATGTCGGGGTCGAGGAGATCAAGGGCCAGGAAGAGGTCAAGGAGGCCGGGCGCATGCTGCGCGAAGCCAACATGGCCTCGATGAATTATCATGGTTTCGTCGAAGGCGACGACATCGGCAAGGGCGTGGTCGACGTTGTCGTCACCGAAGGCTTTGCCGGCAACATCGCTCTGAAGACGGCGGAAGGCACGGTGCGCCAGATCAGTGGCTATCTGCGTGCGGCAATGAGCCGGACTCTGATGGCCAGGATCGGCTATATCTTCGCCAAGGGCGCCTTCGATCGCCTGCGCGAAAAGATGGATGTCGGCCGCTCCAATGGCGGCGTCTTTCTGGGGCTGAACGGCATCGTCGTGAAGAGCCATGGTGGTGCTGATTCGGACGGTTTCGCCGCGGCGATCGAGCTTGGCTATGACATGGTGCGCAACAATCTGCTCGACCGTATCGAGGCCGACCTGGACCTGTTCCATGCGCGCAACCCGCATGCCCTGACATCTAGGAAATCCGACGTCGTTACCGACGCAAAGGAATAGGAAAGAACTTTGATCAGATCAGTCGTGCGCGGCACGGGCGCCGCGCTGCCCCGCAGAATCATGAAGAATGCCGATTTCGAAGGCATGGTCGAAACCTCCGACGAGTGGATCGCCCAGCGCACCGGTATTCGCCAGCGCCATATCGCTGGGGATGATGAGACGACGGCCTCGCTGGGAGAAGCGGCGGCGCGTGCCGCACTTGCCAATGCCGGCCTCACCCCCGCCGACATTGATCTGATCGTGCTGGCGACCTCGACGCCCAACAACACATTCCCGGCCACCGCCGTCGAGATCCAGAACCGGCTCGGCATGCATCACGGCTTTGCCTTCGACATGCAGGCGGTCTGCTCCGGCTTCGTCTACGGGGTAACCACCGCCGATCTCTACATCCGCGGCGGCCAGGCCAAGCGCGTCCTGGTCATCGGCTCGGAGACATTCTCACGCATCCTCGACTGGAGCGACCGCTCGACCTGCGTGCTGTTCGGCGACGGCGCCGGTGCAGTAATCCTGGAGGCCGGCGAGGGGACTGGCACGATCGCCGACCGCGGTGTTCTGGCGGCCAGCCTGCGCTCCGACGGTACGCACAAGGATAAGCTTTTCGTCGACGGTGGGCCGTCGACCACGGGCACGGTCGGCCACCTCCGGATGGAGGGCCGCGAAGTCTTCAAGCATGCGGTCGGGATGATCACCGACGTCATTGAGGCGACGTTCTCACAAGCCGGTATATCAGCCGATGATCTCGACTGGTTCGTGCCGCACCAGGCCAATAAACGAATTATTGACGCTTCCGCCAAGAAGCTCGGGATAGCTGAGCAAAAGGTGGTGGTTACGGTCGATTTGCACGGTAACACCTCGGCAGCTTCCGTTCCGCTGGCGCTTTCGGTGGCCGTCGCCGACGGCCGCATCAAGAAGGGCGATCTCGTCCTCCTGGAAGCGATGGGTGGCGGCTTCACCTGGGGCGCTGTTCTGGTTCGCTGGTAAGTGCCGAACGGTCCGGTTTCGGTCCTTGACCTTGCCGGATCAATTACTTAGGCTCTGCCGTTGTTGTGCCGAATTTTATGTTTTGAACTGATGGGACGGTCGCATGGGGGGAAAGACACTTACGCGCGCCGACCTTGCCGAGGCAGTTTACCGGAAGGTCGGCCTGTCGCGCACTGAATCGGCCGAACTCGTCGAAGCAGTGCTGGACGAAATCTGTGAAGCGATCGTCCGCGGCGAGACGGTGAAGCTGTCGTCCTTCGCGACATTCCACGTCCGCTCCAAGAACGAGCGCATCGGTCGCAACCCCAAGACCGGCGAAGAAGTGCCGATCCTGCCGCGCCGGGTGATGACCTTCAAGTCGTCGAACGTGCTGAAGAGCCGTATTCTGCGCTCGCACCAAAGCGGCAAGGCAAAAAGCGGCAAGTAGCGCCACTGCGCGGTTGAAAACCGCCGCCGCCATGACGCCGGGCTTGAATATTGCTTCATAAACCGCTGAAGTAAGACCCGATTCGGCAGGATAAGCCGGATCATCGTCCAGCGTGAGGATTCGCCCATGGACAAGAGCCCGGACGCCTTTCGAACCATCAGCGAGGTCGCCGAAGATCTCGATCTGCCGCAGCATGTGCTGCGCTTCTGGGAAACGCGTTTCAACCAGATCAAGCCGATGAAGCGCGGCGGCGGCCGTCGTTACTACCGGCCGCAGGATGTCGAACTGATCAAGGGCATCCGCCACATGCTCTACGACCAGGGTTACACCATCAAGGGCGTGCAGAAGCTGTTGCGCGAGAACGGCAATCATTTCCTGGTCGCCATCGGCAATGGCGACATGGCCGCCGTCGAGGCGATCTCGCAGCGCAGGCAGGCCGATCAGGTGCCGCTGACCCCTGCAGCCCAGCCGCGCGGCATGGATGACGAACTGGTTGGCCAACCGCGGGTCAAGCCAAGCCGTCGCTTTTTCGGCCTGGGCAAGAGCGACGAGGACGGTCCGGTGCAGCCGGACGCGTCGAAGCTCTCGCGCGACAATCGGGCCTTGCTGCAGGAGGCGCTGTTCGATCTCCTGGAATGCAAGCGCCTGCTGGACCAGGTGCGCTAAAATTCCAGGAAAAGTGTGAGACGGCTTTCCCGGGACAAGCGTACCGCGCTTTCCCTTGGGAATTACGCAAAAGCAAAGAGATAGAGCAGCCCAAAGCGGCATCGATATTTCGAAAACCGGAACCCGTCTCCCGGTGGGGCGTTACGTTTCCTTCTGCAAGTGAAGGAAACACATCATGGCATCATTTTCGACCCTCTCGGACATCGATCTCGACAGGCAGGTCGCGGCTCTCACCAAGGAACTGGCCAGTTTGAAGAGGGCTGTGGCCAAGCGAGGCGGCGCCTATTACGAAGACGGCCGCGATGCCGCGCTCGACACCTATTCCGATCTCGCAGGGCGTGTGCGCGATGCCATGCCGGCAATCCGCAAACAGGGCAGGGTGATCGAGAAGTCGGCGCGCGACCATCCGGCGGCAGCCGCCGCGGTCGGCCTTGTAGTGATCGGGCTTGTTGCCAGCCTGCTGTTCAGCCGGCGCTGACGAGTAGATCCGGTCCTCCGGACTGGGGATACCTGGCCCCGGTCAAGAGTATCCATTGCGATATCGCGAATTGCCCTCGCGCAAAAGATTTCGCGGTATCGGGATTTGCGCCACAATCCTCACGCTGTCGTTCGACGAACTGGGCGAGCCCGAATTCTGTCGAGCCTCGCGTCGCTTTGCCAAAGAGAAGCCAGCCTGGAACACGAAGCCAAGGCCGGTCTTCTCGTTGGCAGTCTGGTATGCTTAGTAGGCCTTCTTCACCATCTTCTTCATGTGGTGGTGAGGAACGTGATGGCGGTGATGCACGGGGTGGTGGTGGCGGACGTGGTGGTGGTGGCGGACGTGGTGGTGACGATGATGCTTGGCCATCGGGGCTGCATCCGCGCTCGTCGCGCCGATCACCGGCACTGTGAAAGCCAATGCAACTGCAAGCCCGAGGGCCGAGAGGAGGGACTTCTTCATGGATCGTTTCCTTTTCTTTCGCGGGCGTCTATGAATCGGGGCGGTAGCCCGGCCGCCGCGAATGGGATTACGCTCCCGAATTTTTTCGTCAGTATTTCCCGATTATAGAATTTTGTTTCTGGACTGTTTCTGGGGAATCCGGGCTGCCACACGATCCGCGGCAAGATCGAAGGGTGGCGACTTGGCCGCCGCCTGTTCGACTACATCGGCGGAACGACACCGTTGTTACCGACCACGACGCGACTGCTGCTCAGCTTGCCGTCGCTGTCCCGCTGAGCAGTAACGAACACTGTAGCACCCGGCTTGAGGTCGGTCGGCGTGGCCGGCGCGAAGGTCACGACAGGTGTATTGTCAGGGATCGAAATCTTCTTCGTCTGGCCATTGTCATAGGTCAGCGTGACCGCTCGCCCGCTGACGTCGGTGACGTCGGCGACGGTGCCGTTGGTCATCCGGCTGTTTGGCTGCAGGTCCCAGGGACGGTCACCCTCGCCGGTGCCTTTCAAAGCGGCCGGGAAAATCACCACCTCCAGGGCGCCGCTGCCGCCATCCGCTTTCGACACGGAGGCGATGCCGAGGAAATCGCCCTGCTTGATGTCCTTTACGGATGCGTTGGCGACGCCCGAGATCTTCCAGTCGGCATTGAGCTTGATTGCCGAAGTGTCGCCCTGGCGGGTTTTCACGGTGAGCAGCGTTGGCTCGAAACTGACCACGGTGCCGCGCACGCGCTGCGTGTCGGCGGCTCGGGCGCCGCCGATACCGGCGACGGAAAGGCTGGAAATCGTGCCAAGCACGACCAGGAGTGTCTTCAAGTTCATTGCAGAGATCCTTCCGGGAACAGGCTGGCTGGAACCGGATGGTTTTCACGCCAGCGACCAGAAGATAACGAACGAGCGGGGCGAAACTGCCGGGGCACAGGGTGATCGGACGGTCAAAACAACTTGATCGCGACGTGTGGGCGAGCCAACCGAATGTGCCCGTGGTTCACGATCCCGTGACGGTCCGTTTGGCTCTTGGCAAATCACTGCCGAACGGGCATCTTCCCGATCGTCTCAGGCAACACTCCTCATTTGATCAAACTCTTTCAGTCATGGAGTTGCCAATGCCCCATAATGCAAGAAGCGCAGCCCTCTCCGAACCGGCAGCCAACGGGAGCGGGTCAGATTACAGCACCCTCAGAGCGATGCGGGAAACCCGCGGCTACAGCGTGGAAAAGCTTTCCCTGACATGCGGTCTGGCGGTCGACGAGATTGAGGATATCGAGAACGGCAGGATAACGGATCCGTCGAAGCTGCGTCGTATTGTGTCCGCGCTTCGACTTCCCCAGGAGGCTCTGATCAGCCCGGCCGTGCCGACGCCGGCGGCGCAAGGTCGATCCCCGGCATAAATCCGCACCAGGCATTCCAGAGAACCCGCCAAGGCCCTCCCTTGGCGGGTTTCCTTGTACCTGCCGCAGCGTTCTGCTTCAGCCTGGCGCTTGCCGATCTGTGTGTCGCACGTGCTTATACGCGCGGCGGCCCTGGCTGCTGAACGGTAATCCGCCGTCCATCAAGTTTTTGAACAATGGGTTTTTCGATATGAGCCTGGAATCCGTTCGTGCCTTCTTCGCCGCCCACGCACCCGACATCGATGTCATCGTTACCGAGGCGAGCTCGGCGACGGTGGCATTGGCGGCTGAGGCGCATGGCGTGCTGCCGGCACAGATCGCCAAGACGATCTGCCTGCGCGTCGGCGACCGCACCATGCTGGTGGTGACCAGCGGCATCGCCAGGCTGGACAACCGCAAGTTCAAGGACCAGTTCGGCGGCAAGCCACGCATGCTCGACGCCGCCGAGGTTGTCGAAGCAACGAGCCATCCGGTCGGCGGTGTCTGCCCGTTCGGCCTGCCGGCGCCTCTGCCGCTTTATTGCGACGTATCGCTGCGCGAATTCGACGAGGTGGTGCCTGCGGCCGGCGCCACCAATGCGGCGGTGCGGATTGCGCCGCAGTGCATGGTTGAGATCACCGGCGCTGAGTGGGTGGATGTGTGCCAGGCTTAGAGACCGGGTCCAATCCAGAGCTGAAACCAGAACGGCAAGGGAAGGGGCGATTCGAGGATCGGCTGATCTGGCTGGGGGACTTCGGGGGCAAGTCCTTGTTTAAAATGGTCGGAGTGGCCGGATTTGAACTTTATCCGGAGTCGGAGTGTACAGTGTGTAGATTGATTTTTCGCGGGCTTCCGGATCGCTCTCACGATATCGCGACCCCGAATGATCTCGGCCAGCGGTGACAACGACAAGCATTGCGTTGCGCTCGGATACCGCTACTTTCCCCCGGGAACTTGGCCTGGGTACAACGTGAAAACATCAAAAATCACCGCCGTCGATTTCTTCGACGATCTTGGAGGTAGGGCCACGGTGGGGAACTCCCGTCGCCAGTTATGTGGCCGAGCCGATGCGCCCGAACCCCGCCCTCTAGACCGAGGACAGCCCCGAGACGAAGACACGGAAGGCCGGTACCAACCCACCCCCAGCCCTGTGGAGCTTCAGCCGATCCGACTGCATGGCAAACCTGCCAAGCAGGCGAGCCTTCTTGCCTTCAACCTTGACAGGGAACATGAGAGACTAGTCGTTCAGCTTTCCGCCCCGGTGTCCCATCGTCATCTTGGAAGCGTACATTGTTGGTGAGCGCTTCCCCGGCATGTTGGCGTCAAGAACGAGCTGTTCGATGAAGCCTTGGTTCATCTCCAACTCCACGCATTCGTCGAGCTTATCGACGAGCCAAACCGCGTAGCCTTCAGGTTCCTTGGCGTCAAATTCCGAATCGTCCGCCGGAATCTTCGGCTCCGGAAACGCCGGGATGATCATTATCTTGGGCTTTGGCAAATCATAGGTATGTCCCTCATAGGCATAACCGACAATTATCCCGCACGATGTTTTCTGTTCCGGAGATGATCCGAGCATGAAGGTACTGCCTACCGTTGAAAGGACCGCAGTGCCAAAATTCTTCAGGTCGATCTTGAAATGATAGGAGACTCTGATTGGTATTTTTGGAAATGGAATGTTTCCATTTATTATATCTTGGCGGCCTTTGTTGCTGTTATATTTCTTCAAAACGTCAAGTGCGCTGACATGTTGCTCGTCGGTGATGGGTTCCCCAGGCGCGGTTTCGACATACATGCCGGTGTCCCCAAAGGGTGCTGGCGCACCGGGCACGCTGAGTCCAATTTCCGCCCCCAAGCCATAGAGCCTGACCTGTGTTGCGTTGTAAGCGCCTGATGGAAACGTTAGTGTCGGTCGGTGATAGTCGTCGCTCATTTTCCTCGCTCCTTTTTGCTGCATCCTTCAGTTCACAAGATCTCCCGCCAGCTGAAGTTCTCATCGAATTTTTCCGCGAGCATCGGCGCGACGCGATCGCTGGCGTCCACCACCAACGCCGCGGCCTTTTCGAACGTCAGGTCATCCGCATCGAGGCGCGGCCATGCCTGAGCAAGTGCGAGGGCCACTTCGTCCCTTGCTCTGATCAGCATGCTCTTGAACATGAAGGGCCGAGCGCGAAAGGCGCGGGACGTGAAATCCGAGATGCGCTGCATGTCGGACTGGTCGACATCCTTGATATCGATCCCCAGCAGCCGCTCATCGGCCAACCCCTCGTGCACCAATGCCGCGTGGTAGACGTCGACGATCGTGTCGAACACAGCCCCCGTGAACGGCCGTGACCTGTCATGGATTTCCGCCGTCACCTCCGACATGCGGCGTGCGTTGCTGGCGAGGCGTATCTGCCGATCGCCAGTCAGTTCGGCTATCCGGTTCAATTCATTGAGAACAAGCAGGTTGCCATCGCAGTGCCGCAGCAGCCGGTCCATGCCGCTGTCGAAATTCAGGAAGGACAACAGCGAGACCAGATCCGAGCTGGCTTCGTGGAACGGTCCGAAATCGCCTTGAGTCAGGCCGCCGGCTGGTGTCCCGAACAGCGAAAACAAGATTGCGTGGCCGACCTCATGTGCGATCACATCGAAGTTGAGCGCATAGGGATAGTTGCCTCCGTCGATGCCGCGCTCTCGGCCGAGTTCCAGATAGCCATAGCCCGATTGCGCATTCTCCCAGTCGACGAAGGGGATGATTTCGAGCCGCTCGTACGTCTCGGCGAAGTACCAGACAATCGGTTTGCCGATGTAGCTTTCCCAGATGTCCAGCACGCGGCCGACCGAGGCGAAAGCGTGCGCAGAAAGGAACTGCCGCGAGGTCAGGGAAAGCTGATCGTAATGGCCGTCAAAGCCAGCCTCTGCAGGCGGAAAGATTTCGCCGACAAACGGTGGCAGATAAGGGTAGTCGTAAGGCTCCTTGTCGAGGAGCGGATCGCGAACGTAGATGCGGTGATCTTCCGGGCCGGAGCGGATCAGGTCGGGTGGAGTAGAAATCCATACTGTTTCGGGTGTTCCGTAACCCGAAAGGTGAGGGACCTGCGGGTAGACCAGGAACCGCGTTCCCAGCAACGAATCTTGCGCAACGACACGATCGACCGCGTCCAATTGCTTGGCTCCCTCTAACGCTCCCATGCTATCACGGCGCTTACGTTACGTAAATCGTCGGCCGCCAACAGGTCAGGGCCTATAGCGCCAGCCCCGCATCGTCCATATCTTTGGAGAAGGCCGAGGTTAGCTGTAATTCCGGCAGGGGATGTGCTTTTTCAAATGCTTGCTCCCGCAAAAGTTCGAGTGCCAGCAGGGCATCTTGCTTTTTTTGCTGGACGAAAGCCGCGCCGAGCTCCCTGCACAATTTCTCGACGTCGTACTTGCCGTCGTGCGCATCCCGGACCATCCGTGCAAGGGTGCGCTCGCGAAAGTTGACGGCCTGTGCCGCACCCTCGAGCCTCGCCTGCTGTTCGGGTGAAATCACGCCGCGCCGGCAAGCCGCGCGAAGGGTCCGGCGCAGGTCAATCAGCGCATGCGTCAATTGAGCGAAATTCACCTCGGCCGGTCCATGCAATACCGCTACTGCGTCGTCGGGTGCAAAGGCGAAGCGGCGATACCATCGGTAGATAAGCCCGACGCCTTGCATATGGGGGAACAGCTCGGCTGCTCGAAGGGCACCCATGCTGGCCGCGCCGACGACATGAATGCCGCGGCTGAGGGCCCACAGGATTTCCTTGTGCCGAACCGCCGGCTCGGCCTGAAAACCACCGTCTATGACAAGGATTGCACTCGGGTCGAAATGCTGCACGGCCGAAACGATCGAGCCTTGCACCGCCGGGGGGAGGCATACCGCATCGACGACCTTCAACGCGTCGGCATGGGACACGGTAGGGCCGGTGAAGACGAGTTTCGGGCGCATGGTCACTACCCCTGCAAGAGCGGCTGCAAGGCAGGGATGACGATCCTGACAACCGACAGGGCGTCGAGTGGTTTCGTTCCCACCCGGATTAGGTGAACAGCATCGAACCCTCTCTCTTCGAGAATTGCCAAGAGGACCGACAGCCCGTCCGACGCCGTGTTGAACTTCTGCTCGGCGAGCGCGCGGAAATCCACGCTGCGCGGGCCATCGCGGAGGAGCCGGCGATGCGCTGCGATCATCTGCCGATCGGGGTATTTCGGATAGAACGCTCGCGTCATGTCATCGCGCGCGCCCGAGATCGCCGCCAGACGGGCCTGGGCCGCTTCGTAGATGGCGTGCGCCGCCACGCCGGCGGGACTGAAACCGGCAGCCGAACCATCAGCCGGATGATCCAAAAGAACCGTTTCCGTCGGTTCGTCTTCCAGCAGATGGCACCACACCACCGGTATGCCCAACGGCGACAAAGCTTGCCAAAGGCCGACCAGCACGTTCTTGGCCGCCAAAGTTTCCAGGAGATCGCGGAGCGACGGATCATCGATCGTTTCGGGATCGATGCGTTGACGGTGGAAAAACCCGTGGGTCCGGTATGCCGTGGCGATCGCGTCGCGTTCGATGCATTCAAGCATGCCATGAACGATGGCATCCGGCTCCTCGAAGCCTGCGGCCAAACCGCTCGTCGATGCCGCGAAAATGCCGTCATGGGGCAGTGACGGCAACACATAGGCGGTGTGCACGAGCTCGAGCGGGACCAGGTCGCGGCTGCAGGTAAGAAGATTGTCGGCGGCTACCCACGCCGTCTCCCTGCCGCGCCATCCGGGCGCGGTGCCCCCCTGGAGATGCCTTTCGAAACGATCGGGCGGGATGCCCAATTGATCGGCGCAGCCGACGGCTGTGTCGAAATTCGCCACCTGCTCTGCAAAGAAGCTCTCGGCCGATTCCAGCATGGCCGATATCGCGGCTTGTGCCAGGGTGGCGCCCTTGCCTTGCGCGACCGCGTTGGAAAGCGAGAAAGGTCTTGTTACCTGCACGACCGGGATGCCGATCTGGTCGAGCCCGGTAATGTCGGCGATCCGCGTGATGCCCAGGCCTTCGCGCATCTTCATCAGCCTCGCCAGCGCCTCGTCGGGCGGCGGACCCAGGCGTTCATATCGCTCCAGCATCGCGGATACTCTTGCAGGGCCGGCTAGTGCCGAACGGCCGATTCGGGATTGACGATCAGCGCGGCGCCCGGCTCGAGAGCGGATTTGGCACGTTCGACCCGATCGCGATAGCGCGACGACAGTTCAGGTGACAGGCCTGATGATTGAAGGGTCTCGTATGTACTGACGAGGAAAGGCACAGCGTTTTGCTCCGCGGCTATGGCGATGCTCTTTTCGAGGGCAGCGATTATGTCCGCCTCCGCATCGCCCTTAAGAAGAAGTAGCTCCGCCCTTCGCCGATAGAGCTCTGCGAGCCAGAAGCGGCTGCCGCCGGCCTCGGCCTGCGCCACAGCCGAGCCAAGCAGCGCGAGCGCCTCATCGACCTCGGCGGTTCGTGTCAAAAGCTCTGCCAGCATGCCGCAATAGACCGGTTCGTCCTCAGGCGTCTGGAACTCGCCATGGAGGCCAAGGCCTTGCCGCATTTTTTCCCTGCCGCTCTCGACCTGGCCGGCGTTGCCGTCGCACCACCCTTCGAAGATTTGCGCTGCGGCGGCGAGGGCGGGCATATAATGGCGCTCCGTCAAGTGGCGCAGATCCGCTATCACGCTTCGCAGCATCGAAAAATCGCGGCGATAGCAATGCAACATCGCCTCGTTGAGGTAGGCATGCGCGATGCTGCCGGCATGTCCGGTTTGCTGCGCCCAGCTCCTAGCTTCCGACATCGAATGGATCGCGCTTGCCGGCTTTCCGACGAACCACAGCGACAAGGCGCGGTGGGCGAGCCCGCAGACCCTCGCGTCATGCCCGCCGAACAACGCAGCATTGGCTTTGCCCTGGCCGTGCTCATAGAGCGACAGTCCGGCGTCGACGGCCGCGATGCAGCGGTCGTGGCGGCCAAGATTGAAGTCGATTGCCCACACGCAATGCCTGGCCTGGAGTTGCACTTCGGCATCCTCGACATCCCTGAGATCGCTGAGCACGACTTCCGCGCGCTCGCCGTCCATGACGGTATCCGTGAACCACCAGCCCCAGTAGATCGGGAACCACTTGGCCCGCTCGGCCACCGGCCGCCGCCGGGCGATCACCACGCCGTCCTCGTACAATTTGCGGGCGGGCGCCGAGTTCGGACCTTCGACAGCGGTCAGGATGGGACCGAGCACGATCATTGCCGATAGCCGCAGCGCGTCTCGCGTGTCGGCTGCCGCAACGCGCTCGCAGAGCGCCAATGCATGCTCGAGTATCTGCCTCGCTTCCGCCATTGCCGAGCGGGACGAGCTTTCCGTGCCTGCGATCACGAACTGAGCGATCGCGTCCTCCAGAAGGCCTGCGCGCTCGGCGTGCTCGGCGACCTCGGCGGTGCCCAGCCACCCGGCCAGGTTTCGGTTGCGGCTCACCGCGGCAAACAGGCGGCGATGCAAGGCCTGCCGTCTCTTGCGCAGCGTTGCGTTGTAGATCGTCTCCTGGATAAGCGCATGGCGCACGCCATAGACCGGAACGCCGGAAGGCCGCAGGCGGATCAGGAACCCGGCCTCGCTCAGCGAATCCAGCGCGTTTGCGATGATTTCGTCGTCGAGCTCCGGCAACAGAGCGCGCAGCAATTCCTGATTGAAACGATTGCCCGCGACGGCCGCGGCGCGTGCGACTTCGCGTGCCGGCCCCAGCGTTTCGAGCCTGGCCTCGATCACGCTTTCGAACACCGAGGCATGACTGCGCGTCGCGGTCTGCGCCAGCCGATCCGTTGCCGAGGCCGCGTTCTCGGTCATCCACTGGCAGATTTCTTCGATGAACAGCGGGACGCCTCCGGTCATGCGTTCCACCACGTCGAGCAATTCCGGGGAAGTTGACGGCTTGCCTTGCGGCCACATGGCCGCGATCGCCAGCCGGGTTTGCTCGCGGTTGAGCGGCTTTAGCGAGATATGCCTTGGATTCGATGCTGCCAGCCAGCTCCCGGATTCAGGGCGCGTGGTCGCGATGACAAGCGCCCGGAAGTGACGGGCCGACTGTGCAAGCTCAGCCAACAATTGTCTCGACGTCAGGTCGATCCAATGGATGTCCTCGACCACTAGGACGATCGGTCCGCTGGCGCACAGGGCTTCGAGCGAGTGGCGAACCGCCCAATTGGCTTTCGCGCGCATCGCCTCGGCGTCGATTTCCTTGAGCATCGGATCGGCTCCCACAGCGCCGAGCAGGAACGAGAAGATGTCGATGATTTCGGGATCGCGGACGTCATGATCGCGGAATACTTCCGCCACGGCGGCAGCGCTGAGCTGTCCTTCGTTGCCGGCGAGATCGCCGCGTACGTTCTGTAGCAGCGGATGCAGCGCCGAGCGCAACCCGCCGGGCGTGCACTGGAAGAGCAGCAGTTTCGCGCGCTGGTGACGCGTGCGCCGGCGCACTTCGTGAAGAATGCGCGACTTGCCGATCCCGGCCTCGCCCTCGATCACCACCACGCCGCCGCTTCCTGCAACGGCACTGTCCCATGCTTCGGCGATCGTGGCGAGCTCGGCCTCGCGATCGACGAGCGGACTGCTCAGCCGCCCGAAGGCGAAGAAGCGGTCGACCTCGCGCTTGTGACTCAGCGCGTGCCAGACCAACTCCGGCTCGGCAAACCCCTTGATCGTATGGGTGCCCCTAAAGCTGAACACATGCGACCGTCGCGCCAGGTTGCGCGTCGCGTCCGAGACCACCACCGTATCCGGCTGCGCGATGGCCTGGAGCCGCGTGGCCATCGCGAAGGCAGGGCCGGTGACATTGTCACGACCGGTGTCGGCGTCACCCTTGTGGATCAGGGTCATCGATGTCGCGATTCCGACCCGGACATGCAAATCGGCGCGGCCTTGGTCCGAACCGACGCGCCTGCAGGCGTCGATGATTTCGAGCCCGGCCCGGATCGCCAGCGATGCCGCGTCCTTGGCGTCTATTTCGGCAGGAAACAAAGCAATGCCGCCATCGCCGACCTCGACCTGGACGGCACCCGAGCACGACGCGACCGCCTGTCTCGCCGCCCGCTGGAAGGCTGATATCAGTTCCTCGAACTCTTCGATGTCCAGGATGGCCAGAAGGTCGGTCGATCCGACCAGGTCGTAGCAGAGCGCGGTCAGGATCCGGCGCTCATGCCGGGCTTCGGACGCATTGTTGCCGTTGCCGCCCAGAAAACCTGTTGACACCGACGCCGCCGGCAACGCGACCGGACTCTTCTCCGACATGCTGCGATTTCCTCGCCGAGCGCAGTGACGGCAATATTAGCAAATTGCGATGCTGTTCACAAAACACTTGATTGGTGGGCAGGGCATGAAAAAGCCGATGCTGGAATCATTATGGAGATATGCTCATGGCGCAAACTCCCCGTGGCGTTGACCGAGATGAGGCGCAAAGCAGCCACACGATTTGCTGTAACGCCCTGGCGTGGGTGCGGACTTTAATTTGTTCTGGAGCGGTTGGTCATTTGGTGCGGCCGGAAGAATTCGAACCCTCGCGGAGTTCTCCCTGCGCGTTTACCCTTTCGCCATCGCCGCGATCGCTGCGGGCTGTTTCCCGTTTGTGAGGTGCCGGACTCGAACCGGGAAAGCGCGCAGTCTGAGCGCGCGAGGTTTGCCTGAACTCCCGTCATGTCGGCAACGAGGTGTTCTGCGGTGGTGTTCAGAAAAGTGTGCAACGGAGCGACGCAGGCTTTGGCCGCGCCGTCGTCTGGCGCCAGGAGGAGCCGCAATCCGTAGACCCGGATGTCCGGCGTCAGTTCTGCATCGAATTTCGCGACGCATGGAAAGCGTCCGTCGCCAAGGTCGGTGGCGGGCACAATAGAAAGGATACGCATTTCGGGTTCCTTTGAGGGATTGGCAGGCAAATTCGAGAATCGCCGAAAGGCACGAATGCAGAACATTCGCCGGCCCAGTTCGGGACTTTTTCGGGACTCTGGGTTCCGAAACGGGCGATTTGAACGCCTCTCGTTTCGAAAATGAGAAAAGGCGCCGCAGGGCGCCTTCAATAAAAGCTAGGGATTTCAAGGAACTATTGGTCGGAGTGGCCGGATTCGAACCGACGACCCCTTGACCCCCAGTCAAGTGCGCTACCGGGCTGCGCTACACTCCGGACCGGTCGCGATGTATCGTGATAACCCCGTGCGGGTCAACCGAATTCCTCGACTTTTATCCTGCTGCGATTGCGGGTGCGGATGAGCGCTGAAAGGCGGGCCGCAACAGCCGCTGATGGCGGTATTCCAACGCGATGGCGCCCCAGACCAGGCCGAGCAGCAGGTAGACATGGCGCCAGTGGTCGATGTCGATGAAGGTGCCGAGCCCGATATTGCCGATGAAGGCGACATAGGCGCACAGGAGATATGGCTGCCAAGGCCGGTCGCGCAGCAGGATGCGGAATCCGGCAGCCATCGTCCAGGCGACGAGCGCCAGGAACGACACGAAGCCGAGCCAGCCATAGTCCATCAGCATCTTCAGCCAGATGTCGTGGGTGTCTTCACCAAAGATCGTGCCGAAGACCAGCGGGCCGATGCCGAACGGATGCTCCATCGCCATCTGGAAGCCGATCCCGTAGCGGGCGAAGCGGCCGAGGCGCGCGGTGTCGTAGCTCTGCTCGAGATGGGCGCGGTTGGAAAACATCTCCGACACGCCCGGCAGCTGCAGGATGACGATCATGGCGACGACCAGCAGCGCCAGCGCCGCGATCGTCATCACCACCACGCGCAGCCGGAACATGCCGCTGGCGCTTTGCAGGAACAGGCAGCCGGTGAGCAGGACAGCCGAGACGGCGAACATGCCCCAGGCGCCGCGCGAGAAGGAAAAGAAGATGCCGGCGGTGATGATCAGCAGCGGCACCGCCAGCAGCGGCATGCGCGTGACCGGTCCGGTCAAAAGCAGATAGAGCAGATAGATGCCGGGCAGAACCAGGAACGGGCCAAACACGTTCGGATCCTGGAAGGCGCCGGCGGCACGGTCGTATTTGGTGAACATTTCGGCGCCCGGAAAGGCGTGGAAGTAGCCGGCAATACCAAGCAGCGAAGTCGCCACGGCAGAAACCACGTAGGCAATGAAGATCAGTCGGTAGAGGCTCGGCCGCACAGCGGTGATCGATGCGAAGAACACCGCGCTGAAGGCGAGAAACAGCGACACGGCGAGATAGAGCGGCGTGTTGGCCAGATCCGCCATCTGCGTCATGGAGATCATGCCGCCAATGTTCATCGTCACCAGCAGCACCAGGAGCGGCGTGGCCGCGCGGGAAATCCGCAAGCCGAAAAGCGCCCAGATGGCGATCAACCCGGCCATGTAGAGTTCATAAGGCGCCGGCTCGCTGATGACGAAGCCGGACAGCAGGATGCCGAGGAAGACCGCGCCCGAGGAAATCAGCGCGATCAGCTTGGCGTTGACCGTCGCGCGCGGCAAATCATGGCTGATCGCGCTCAATAGGCGTTTTCCGTGTTCAAGAGCCGGATCGGCGTCAGGAACAGGATCCGCAAGTCGAACAGCAGCGACCAGTTCTCGATGTAGTAGAGGTCATACTCCGTGCGCATGCGGATCTTCTCGTTGGTGTCCATCTCGCCGCGCCAGCCATTGATCTGCGCCCAGCCGGTGACGCCCGGCTTGACCTTGTGGCGCGCGAAATAGCCGTCGACCACTTCGTTGTAGAGCAGGTTGTGCGACTGCGCGGCGATGGCGTGCGGGCGCGGACCGACCAGCGACAGCGAACCGAGCAGCGAGTTGAAGAACTGCGGCAGCTCGTCGATCGAGGTCTTGCGGATAAAGCGGCCGACGCGGGTAACGCGAGGATCGTTCTTGGTCACCGTCTGCTTGGCGGTCGGGTCGGCCTTGTCCGTATACATCGAACGGAATTTGTAGACCTCGATGATCTCGTTGTTGAAACCGTGCCGCTTCTGGTGAAACAGCACCGGCCCCTTGCTGTCGAGCTTGATGGCGATGGCGGTCGCCAGCATCACCGGCGAGAACACGACGATGCCGATCAGACTGAAGACGATGTCGAAGGCGCGCTTGGCGACCGAATCCCAATCGTTGATCGGCTTGTCGAAGATGTCGAGCATCGGCACCGCGCCGATGTAGGAATAGGCGCGCGGGCGAAACTGCAGCGCGTTGGAATGCGCCGACAGCCGGATGTCGACCGGCAGCACCCACAGCTTCTTCAGCAACTGCAGCACACGCGATTCGGCGGTCAGCGGCAGCGATACGATCAGCATGTCGATGCGGGCGATGCGGGCGAATTCGATCAGTTCCGAAATGGTGCCAAGCTTGGGATAGCCGGCGACGATGGGCGGCGAGCGCTTGTCGCCGCGATCATCGAAGATGCCGCAGATGCGGATGTCGTTGTAAGGCTGTTTTTCGACCGAACGGATCAGGATTTCCGCCGCCTTGCCGCCGCCGACGATGACGGCGCGCCGCTCCATGCGGCCATCGCGCGCCCAGGCCCGGATCAGCTTCGACATCACCAGCCTGAGGCCGAAGATGAGAACGAAGCCGGTGACGAACCAGCTGCCGAACAAAAGGCGTGAATAGTCTTCCGACATCTTCATGACGAACGCCGTCAGCGCCATGAGGGCGAAAGTGCCGGCCCAGACCAGCAGCACGCGGCCGAAATTGACGATAGGCCGCATCAGGGCGACGATCTGGTAGCAGTCGGTGACGTCGAGCAGCACCACGGCAAGGAACGACGCGGCGGCGATCGTCAGTGGATATTGCCAGGCGAGATAGTTGAAGAACCCGACATAATGGAAATAGACGGCAAGCCCGGACACGAACAGCAAGCCGAACTCGACCATGCGCAGGACGCCGCTGACCATGATCGGCGACATCGTATCGCGCCTGTACTGCGACGCGACCTGGCGGGCGACATCGTTCATCCCGCCGGGCGTGTCGCCATCGGCCGGGCCGTCGAATTTACGCACCGCCTCTGGTGAAAAGCGGCGCGCGGGGTCGATCTCGTTCATGGGGCTTTCCGCAAGCTTCCCTGCGGTGAATAGCAAAAGAGAGCTAAGAAACCCTTGAAACAACCCGTGGCTTTGAAACGGCTATGCATGTCGCCCAAAAGTGGCCCCGGTTTTGGGAGAACGACATGCATAAAAACAAAGACCTAAAGCGCGTCGCCTGAATCCGTTCAAACGCGACGCGCTTTAGGCCTTGCGTCTATTTGCCCAGCGCGGCGAAGTAGGCCTTCTCGATGTCGGCGGCCATCACATCGGCGCCAAATCTCGCCTTGAGGTCGGCGCCATCGGGCATCAGGTCGCGATAGGCGGCGGGGTCGGCCAGCGCCTGGCTCATCTTGTCGGCAAGCTCGACCGGGTCGGGCCGGATCAGGGCAGGGGAACCGGTGGCGAAGATCTCCGGAATGCCGCCGACCGCGGTTGCGATCATCGCCTTTCCCGCGGCAAGCGTTTCCAGCACGATATAGGGCATGGCCTCGGCGCGCGAGGGAACGATGACGAGCGCCGCCAGAGCGAAGGCCTCCCTGGCCGGCATCGGCGGCAGGAAGCGGACATGGCGCTCAATCCCGAGGCGTTTCACTTGCGCGTGGTAGCGCGGCAGGTCGTCGCCGTCGCCGACCATCACTGCGGTCAGCGCGCGGCCGAACTGGGGGCCGGCGAGGGCGAGTGCATCGATAAAGATGTCTGGTCCCTTCAGGTCGCGCATCATGCCGATATAGAGCAGATCGGCCGCGTCCGGCTCGGTGATCACCGGCTCGAATTCGGTGGCGCGCAGGCCGTTATAGACCAGGGTGTTGGGAATGGGCGGCTCGCCGACCTTCCTGCGATAGGTTTGCCGTTCATAGTCGGAGACAAACAGCAGGCAGTCGGTGAATCGGGCCATGAAGCGCTCGAGCGCGAAGAACAGATTCCCGGTGGTCGTGTTCTCGTCATAGTGGAGAGAGCCACCATGCGGTGAATAAAGGCGGGCTACGCGAGACCTTGATACCCGCAACAATGAGCCGAACAGACGGGCATAGGCGCCACCCTTGGCGCCGTGCCCGTGCAACACATCCGGCCGCAATTCCTTGATGATCCTGTAGGTGCGCCAGGCGGAGGCAAGATCGCCCGGGCCGACATGGCGCTGCATCGGCGTGCGATGGATGCCGAGCGCCAGCATGTCCTGCATCTGCTCGAACAGATGTTCCTCGAACTCGCCGCCGGTGGTCGAATCGCAGACGATACCGACGGAATGCCCGGCCGCGACCTGCGCCTCGGTCAGGTCGCGCACATGCCGGAAGATTCCTCCGACGGGTGAACGAAAGCAATGGACGATCCTGAGTGTGTCCGCCACTTGGTATCTGTCAGAACAGACGTTCGCGGACGTAGACGGTATCGCCGGGCAGCAGCGGGTCGGAGGTGACCACGCGGCCCGTCATCACCTTGCCGTTGATGTCGCGGGTGATGTCGACGCTTTCCTGATTGGCGCGCGGTGTGAAACCGCCGGCAATGGCGATTGCCTTCTGCACCGTCAGGCCGGGGACGTAGGAGTATTGGCCCGCGGCTCCGACTTCGCCCATGACGAAGATTGGCCGGTAGCGGTCAATCTCGACCGAGACGTCGGGATCGCGCAGATAGCCTTGCCGCAATTTGTCGGCGATTGCCTTTTCCATCTGCTGCGCGGTGTGGCCGCGCGCCGGTATGGCTCCGACAAGCGGGAAGGAGAGGTAGCCGGATTGGTCGACGCTATAGGTGTTGGTCAGGCCGTCCTGCTCGAACACGGTGACGCGGACGCGGTCGCCGGCGCCAAGACGATAGGGCTGATCGAGCACCGCATGGAAGGCCGCCGGCGTCGGCCGGTAACTGGAACAGCCAGCCAGCATCGATACGGCAAGCAGAGCGCGAAACAGGGAAGCAGTGCTTTTCATGACCGGACAGGTACCTTCGACTGGCCGCTGCGGCGTCGCAGCAAACATCAGGGATCGAGGTCCGTTATCATCCTGTTAGGGTTAATGGCCGGTAAAGGGAGCGGCCGACACGCGGCGCATCGGCAAGAGTTTTACGATTTTTGGCGGTTTTGTTTATCGCCCGCCAGTAAACCCTAACGGAAACTTACCGCGATCTTAACGGCTGAGTTACCATAGTTGTTTACGGTGCGTGCTGACCCAGTATCGGAGTAGGGATGCATGTCCGTTCAGTCCGCGGCCGCAGATGTCGACGTCGATCTCAGGCAGCTCTTCGCCAGCCTGGCGAGGAACTGGCTGCGCATAGTCGTCGTCGTCCTGGTGGTGACGGGGCTTGCGTTCGCCTTTGCCTCGCTGGCGACCCGGCACTACAAGGCCGAGACGCAGGTGGAGATCGCCCCGCGTGAATCCGTCTATACGCGGCCCGCCAGCAACAACAACGACACCGACAAGCCAATTCTCGACGAACAAGGCGTCGCCACCCAGGTCCAGATAATTTCCTCCAACGAAATCCTCAAGCAGGTCGCGCAGAATCTTGGACTGGAAAAGCTGCCCGAGTTCAATGAAGCGCTCGACATGTCGCCGTTGAGCCGCGCTCTGGTCCTCGTCGGCCTGAAAAGCGACCCGATGGAAATTCCGGCGGAAGAACGCGTCCTCAAGAAGATGCACGAGAAGCTCAACGTCTATGGCGTCGAGAAGACCCGCATCATTGCCATTGAGTTCTCATCGGAAGATCCCAGGCTGGCGGCCGCCATACCGGACGCCATTGCCGCTGCCTACATTGCGGGGCAGGGGGCGGCCAAGCTCGAATCGAACAACGCCGCCGCCGATTTTCTGGCGCCGGAGATCGCCGATCTGCAGCAGCAGGTCAAAGCTGCCGAGGCGAAGGTCGCCGCCTACCGCTCACAGTCCGATCTTCTGATGGGTGGCAACAATTCGGTGCTGGCCACCCAGCAGCTTTCGGAGCTGTCGAGCGAACTGTCGAAAGTGCGGGCCAATCGCGCCGCGGCGGAAGCGACCGCTGACGGTGTGCACAGGGCGCTGCAGAATGGCGGTTCGCTGGATGCCGTGCCGGAGGTTCTGTCGTCGGACCTGATCCAGCGCTTGCGCGAGCGCCAGGTCGAATTGCGCTCCAACATCGCCGATCTGTCGACGACACTGCTAGGCAATCATCCGCGTATTCGCGCGCTGAAATCGCAACTGGCCGATCTCGACGCGCAGATTCGCAGCGAGGCGCAGAAGATCATGAAAGGCCTGTTGATGCAGGCCGAGACGGCAAAGGCCCGCGAGAGCCAGCTTGTCGCCGACGTCAACACGTTGAAGGCGGCGTCGGCGCAGGCCGGTGAACAGCAGGTCGATCTCGACGCGCTGCAGCGCGACGCGACCGCCAAACGGCAGCAACTCGAGCTGTATCTGACCAACTACCGCGAAGCGGCTTCGCGCCAGGATCGCAACTATCTGCCGGTCGACGCGCGGATCGCCTCAAAGGCTTCGGTTCCCTCGGAGGCCTATTTCCCGAAGGTCGGGCCGATCGTCGGCGCCGCATTCGCCGCATCGCTGCTGATCATGGCCATCGTGACGCTGCTGCGGGAGCTGTTTTCCGGCCGTGCGATGCGCCCGGCGACCGGTTCCCGCTTCGAACGGATCGATGAGGTCGCGATGCCCCATGTCGCGCAAGCGCCTGATGTGGTCGCGAAGCCGGTCGTCCGCCAGGAGCCCGCCATCCTGCGGGATTCCGTCGTTCGCCAGGAGATGGAAGAAGATCTGACTGAAGCGGAGGCCGAGCTCCACACGGCTGCGATGCCCAACAGGGCCGAGGCGCCTGATATGGTCGCAATGCCCGATGCGGCGACCACCGAGCAGACGGCGGCCGAGCCCGAACCGGTGCGTTCCACCCTGGGCGAGATCGACGTCGAGAAGGCTGCTGAAAAGCTGATCGCCAGCGGCGCGGCGCGCGCCATCTTCGTCTCGCCGGAGGGCGACGAGGCAGCCGCATCCGCGGTCCTGGTGGCACGCGAGGTCGCGGACGCCGGCCTGCGTGTCCTGTTGCTGGACCTCACCGCTTCGGGGGCCGCCTCGCGGCCGATGCTGGACAGCGGCCTTTTCCCCGGCATCACCAACCTGCTCGCTTCGGAAGCGCAGTTCAGCGACGTCATCCACGCCGATCTCTACTCGGACTGTCACGTCATCCCTGTCGGCACCGCCGATCCGGTCCGCGCCATGCGCGCCGCCGACCGGCTGCCGATCATCATGCAGTCGCTGACCACGGCCTATGATCTGGTCGTGGTCGAGTGCGGACCTGCCGACGCGCAAGGCATCAGCCGTCTGGCCGGCGATGCCACCGAGGTCTTTCTGTCCATGCTGGAGCCGGACGACGAGGTGACGCACGCCGCGGTCAAGCTGATCGAGAACGGCTATCCCGACCTGACGCTGGTGACGCCGCTCGGCCACGAACCGCCCGGCAATCCGGTGCCCGGACGGCGCACCGCCGCCGCCTGAGAGGGCCGAGGATCGCCTGGCGGAGGCCTGTATTCAGGGTCCGTCCAATCTCTATCCCAGTTCCAGGGTCGTTACGCCGAACAGCTGCTGCAGCCCAAGCTTCAGAGCCGGGCCCTTGTACATGCGGGTGGTTGTGAAGGTCGGCGCAAAGCCGGCCACCTCGAGCGCCGCAATGAAGCCGGTATTCTCGGCGGGAACGTCGATGTGCAGTTCGCCGCCCTCGCAGGCACCGGCCAGCCCATCCAGCAATTGCAGACCGATTTCCATGTCGTCGGCAAACAGCGGGCCGATCTTGAAGCCGGAACGGCACGGCCGCGCCACGGCGTAGCCGGTGGTGCCGCGCGAACTGATCGCCGCCAGCCCGTGATGCGGCGCCTGCAGCCATCGCCGCAGGAAGGCCCGCCGCGGCGCCGGAAAACAAGATGAGTCATAGGCGATGATGTCGGGCACGAGCTGCGTTGTTATCATGCGCAACCCATCGGCCCTGACCGCCGGTCCTGCCTTGCGCCCACTGAAGCGGATGGTCTCGTAGGCCGGCCTGAAGCCCTTGCTTCGGTAATTGGTCTGCTGCTCTGCGACGCCGTCGAGGCCGATGGTGCGACCGGCAAGTTTCGTCATTCCAGCGTTCCACACCGCCTTGCCGTAGCCCTTGCCGCGTCTGTCCGGCCGGCAGATGTAGAGGCCGATGAAACCGAACTCGATTCCGTAGGCCACTGCCGAGATCGCGGCGACCATTTCGTTGCCGACAAAGGCGCCGATGAAGCCTTCGGGGTCCGCGGCCTGGAACATCGCCGCGTCTTCAAGACCTGGGTTCCAGCCTTCTCCGGCCGCCCAGTCGATGAGAACAGCCAGTTCCTGCAGCGACAGTGTACGGATGGTCGGCTTCATCGCCTTAGCTGTCGTCGTCGACCGGCGCTGCCTGTCGGGCCGCCTTGCGGCGCAGCATCTTGGTCAGCTTCCAGATCGTCGGGCTGTTCTTGACGGAGGCCTTGAGCCGCGCACCTTGCCTCAGCATCAGCGCCAGCGCGCGGCCTTTCATGGTCAAGGGTGCCAGCACCTCGAAATGCCGGATTTCGATATCGCACCACAGCCGCTTGTAGGGCTCGTCGCCGACGGAGAAATCATAGACCTCGAAACCGGTCTCGCAGGCTTCCTGGATGTTGTCGAAGAACAGGAAATCGCCGGGGCTGGCGTAACCGAGATCGTCCTCGGCGATCGCGCCGAACTCGCAGATCAGGCGTTTGCCGGAGCGGCTCGACCCGGTGACGGCGCGCAGCTTTCCGGCAACCTCGAGCCCGTGTAGCACGAAGGAGGGCTCGGCCTCGGCAACCGCTTGCGAAAACAGCGCGCGGAAGAAGCCGCGCACCTGCCCGTCGCCGAAGACGTTGGCGATGCCCATCTTGCGGAAGCGGAGTTCCTTCATCTCGAAAAAAGCGTCGAGCAGCCTGTCCACCTCGTCCACCGTGCGCGCCTCGATGCGCCGATGGCTACCGACGGCCTCGAACTTCCGGATCTGCGAACGGTGCTTCTTGCGCTTGCGTTTGCCGCTGGCGCGAGAGAGCAGCGCATCGAATCCGCCGGCGAGGTCGACGGCCAGCGACAAATTGGGGCTGGCAAAATGGTCAAGCGAGGCGAGGGGATTGGCGACGCCGTCGAGATCGGGCAGCAATCGTTCCAGTGCGACGAGATCGATGTCCGGGCGTGCCTTGGCGATGGCCGTCAGCATCGATCGGATGGCCGAAACATCTGCCCTGGCCAGCCAGTGCGGATCCGCGGCGACGAAATTGCCATTGGCGTGGCGGCCACCCATGAAGCGGGCGACGCGGAAAGGACCGCTGGCGGTGACCTCCAGGGCCAGCGAGAATACCGGCTTGCCTTCGGTGCTCAGCGTCGCGACGAGCAGATCCGGTCGGACCTCTGCAGCCCAGTTCAGGATCCAGGCAGCGCCCTGCGGTGGTGCAAACAGGGCCGAGCGGCAGAACTCGGCATAGGCCACCAGTCCGTCCGTGGACGCCACTGAAATCGACAGGCCGGCATGGTTTCGTGGCAAGGCGCGCGGTGACGCCTCGGTCGCCGCAAGCCGATTGCCGTCAAATGACGCTGCAGCGTCAACCATACCTCAATCCTTAGGGCGTATTGATCGCGATTTGGGGGTTCGCGTAGGCGCATTCCGTGCTTGGATCAGCCTAGGCGCAAAAGGTGAATGAATGATCGACGGCGGGGAGGCAATCCGGAAACTGGCGCTGAACGTCGCCCGCTATACCGGTCTCGCACCGCTGGCCAAACCGTTCATCGGCGGCATTGGCGCCATCCTGATGCTGCACCGCGTTACCGCGACGCCGGAAAAGCCGGACAGCGTCAACCGGCATCTCAACATCGCTCCCGGGTTCCTCGATGCCATGATCGCCGACATGAAGGCGCACGGTTATGCCTTTGTCTCCATGGACGAAGCGGTTGAGCGCATCAAGGCAGGCGACAAGGGCGGGGAGTTCGCCACCATCACTGCCGACGACGCCTATCGCGACAACATGACCGAGGCGCTGCCGGTGCTGGAGAAGCACGGCGCGCCGATCACCATCTATGTCGCGCCCGGGCTGATCAACGGCACGGCCGACCTATGGTGGGATGTGGTCGAGGATGTCGTCAAGGCGCGCGACAGCCTCACTCTGACGCGGCCGAATGGTCCCCTGACGATCGATTGCTCGACGTCTGCGAAGAAACTGGAGGCCAACGCACGCCTGCATGCCTATCTCACCTCCGAAGTTCGCGAGGAGGACCTGCAGGCGGTGTTGCGTGATCTGGCTCGCTCGAATGGCGTCGACGCCGATGGCCCGCGCCTGCGCACATTGATGAACTGGGGCGAAATCCGCCGCATCGCCGCGCATCCGCTGGTGACGATCGGCGCTCATACGATCAACCACAGCAATCTGAAGCGGCTTTCCGAGACCGATGCGCGGCACGAGATTGGCGCCGTGCGCGGCATGTTGCAGGCCGAACTGGGCGAAGAGCCCAGCCATTTCGCCTACCCCTATGGCTATGCCAGCGCTGTCGGCTGCCGCGAGGTCGGCTTTGCCCGCGACGCCGGCTATACCTCCGCCGTGACGACGCGCCACGGTGTGCTGCGCGCCGAGCATGCCGGCTTCCTGCATGCCCTGCCGCGCATTTCAGTCAACGGCCGCTACCAGAGCCTCGCCCATATCCGCACCATGCTGTCGGGCGTGACGACGCCGCTGGCCAATGCCGGCAAGATGGTCGTTACCATCTGACGGTGCCGGATTTCGCTTAGCGCTTGGCTCTCGGCTCCAGCATCAGCCATTTGATGATGCCCATCGCCGGCAGCACCCAGAGCAGGCCGCTGAGCAGGAAGAACAGGAAATGCACCCACGGGCCCGATTCCGACAGCCGGGCGACCGCGAAGATCGATGCGACCAGCGCATAGATGATGACCAGTGCTACCAGCAGAAACATTCCGATCAGCTTTTTCAGGCGCACGGGCATGGTTGGTCTCCTGGTCGAGGATGCCGGCAATTTGGACAAGCGGCCCGGCAGGTTCAGGGTGTTGGCCTCGCATAGGCCTTGGCGCGAAGCTGTGCAACCGGTGAGACGTGGCGCGACGGCGTGCCGCGCCGCACGGCCTTGCCAGCACGGGTGCGATGGTCCACCAATCCGCCAAACCAACCTGCCGGGACAAGATCATGGCTGCCATATCCGCTGCCGCGCCATACGTCGCCCGCGCCCGCGACCTGCATAACCGGGCGCTGCTGCGCGGCTGGCTCTATGTGGTGCTTCTGGTGCTGTTTGCGCTGGTGCTGGTCGGCGGCGCCACCCGGCTCACCGATTCCGGCCTGTCGATCACTGAGTGGAAGCCGATCCACGGCGTGATCCCGCCGCGCAACGACGCCGAGTGGCAAGAGGAATTCCAGCTCTACCAGCAGATCCCGCAATATGCCGAGCTCAACAAGGGCATGAGCATCGAGGCGTTCAAGTCGATCTTCTGGTGGGAATGGGCGCACCGCCTCCTGGCGCGCAGCGTCGGCCTGGTCTTCGCCTTGCCGTTGCTGTTTTTCTGGGTAACGCGCCGCATCGAGCGCGGCCTGGGCCCGAAACTGGCAGGCATTCTGCTGCTCGGCGGCCTGCAGGGCGCCATCGGCTGGTGGATGGTGGCCTCCGGTCTGGTCGACCGAGTCTCCGTCAGCCAGTACCGGTTGGCGACTCACTTGACGCTCGCCGCGCTGATCTTCACCGCGACCATGGTGGTCGCGCGTGGGCTGGCGCCGCATTCCGAGCCCGCCGCCGATCAGTCGACGCAGAGGCTGGCCGGCTTCATCGTGTTTTTGGCGCTGGTCCAGATCTATCTCGGCGGCCTGGTCGCCGGGCTCGATGCCGGCCTGAGCTACAACACCTGGCCGTTGATGGACGGCAAGATCATCCCGGGCGATCTGCTGATCCTTGAACCTGCGTGGCGCAACTTCTTCGAAAGCCCCAAGACGGTGCAGTTCATCCATCGGCTCGGTGCCTACACGGTGTTTGCCGTGGCCTTGTGGCACATGATCGCCACGCGCCGGCGGCTGCCGGGCTCAACGCATGCGCGGCGCGCGACGCTGCTATTTCTGCTGGTGCTGGTGCAGGCCTCGATCGGCATTGGCACGCTGCTGATGCATGTGCCGCTGCATATGGCGCTGACCCACCAGGGGTTTGCGCTCATCGTGTTGGGCTTTGCATCAGCGCATTGGCGCGGCACCAAGGGCGCCTACCCCTTGCAGCTCGAAATCGCGCTGAGGAACTGATCCCGAGCCGATCGGCCGGTCACATCCAGAATTCGTTTGACGATGTCGTCTTCTCGCCGTCGAATTCCGCCTGACGCAAGGCCGCGGCGGATGGTGCGGACTGGCTGTGAGCGGCTTTGGCTACCTTGTCGGCGGCCTTGAGCGCATCGAGCTTGGCTTGGGCTACGGCAATATCCTGCTGCACCTGGGCAGCCTTGACCTGATCCGTGATCGCCTTGGCCTGGTCTTCCAGGTCCTGGATCTGCCTTTCGAGCGCGGCCTCCTGGGCTGCATTGCTCGAGGAGTTGAACGAGGAATACCGGGTCGCCTGTGAGGAACCCGAATCGCGCTGACCATGACAAATTCCGAAGAGGAGCCAAGACCAGTCAGTAACCCATCGTGGTGAGCAGGCGCACAGCGCCTTTGCCGCGCCGCCAGACGAGATAATGCTCGCCGCGCAACTCGTCGGCGACGTCGTCGAAAGGCTTGAGTTCCTTGACAGCGGCTGGAAAAGGTCTCGGCAATCAGTTCGGGCGCGCAGACCTTCCAGCGCGCCGGAAAGGCTGGCGCGTCCATCAGAGGCCGAGCATCAGGTCCATGTTCTGGACGGCGGCGCCCGAAGCACCCTTGCCGAGATTGTCGTAGACCGCCAGCAGCAGCGCCTGCGCGCGTTTGTCGTTGGCAAAAACGTAGACCTTCATCCGGTTGGTGCCGTTGTAGATCTCCGGATCGATCTCCGCCATACGCTCCGAATGCGCATAAGGCGCCACCTCGACCACACCGCCCTTGATGGCGGCGAAATGGTCGGCAATCGCCGCATGCAGTTCTGCACCGGTCGGCACATGGTCGAGGCCGCCAAGCTGCAACGGCACCACGGTGATCATGCCTTGCGCGAAATTGCCGACCGCCGGCTGCATGATCGGATCATGCGACAGCCTGGCATAGGCCCTCAGTTCCGGCACGTGCTTGTGCTGCAAGGTGAGGCCGTAGGGCAGGAACTCCGAGGCGTCCTCGCCCTTGGCGACATAGTCCTCGATCATCGGCCGTCCGCCGCCCGAATAGCCCGAAATGCCGTTGACGGTGATCGGGAAATCAGCCGGCAGCAGGCCGGCGGTGACCAGCGGCCGCAGCGTGGCGATCGGTCCCTGCGGCCAGCAGCCGGGGTTGGCAACGCGTTTTGCCGAGGCGATCGTTTTCGCCTGCGTCTTGTCCATCTCGGCGAAACCATACGCCCAGCCTTCCGCCACGCGATGCGCGGTCGACGCATCGATGACCCTGGTGGTGTCGTTCACGATCAGCGAGACGCTTTCCTTCGCCGCATCGTCGGGCAGGCACAGGATCGCGACATCGGCGGCATTGAGGAACTCGGCGCGCGCAGCCGTTTCCTTGCGGCGTTCGGCGGGAACCGAGATGATTTCCAGGTCGCCGCGCTCGGCCAGCAACGCCCGGATCTGCAGGCCGGTGGTGCCGTGTTCGCCGTCGATGAAGATTTTCGGTTTCATGGATCGATCAAATTCCCTGCTATTTCAAGACTATATGCCGTTGCCGTAGTTCACTGTGGCACCATTGTGGTTGCCGTTGTTCAGCTCTTCAAGCCGTGCCTTTCGCTCCGCCAGCAGGCCGAGATATTGCATGGCCACCATCGAGCCGGCGATCGCCGTTATATCGGCGTGATCATAGGCCGGCGCAACCTCCACGACATCGGCGCCGACAATATCGATCTGGTTGAGCTGGCGCAGCGTCGACAGGATCTTCGCCGAGGACGGTCCGCCGGCAACCGGCGTGCCGGTTCCCGGCGCATAGGCCGGATCGAGGCAGTCGATGTCGAAGGTGAGATAGGTCTTCTTGCCGCCGGTGCGGTCGACGATGGCGTAGGCGATATCGGACGCCCGCATCTCCTCGATTTCGTGGCCGTAGAGGATCTTGATGCCAAACGTGTCGGGAGCATGGGTGCGGATGCCGATCTGGATCGAGCGGTCGGGATCGATGATGCCTTCCTTGACGGCGCGGCCGACGAACGAGCCATGGTCGATGCGCTTGCCGTCGTCCGGCCAGGTATCCTGATGCGCGTCGAACTGCACCAGGGCAAGTGGTCCATGGATGGCGGCATGCGCCTTGAGCAGCGGCCAGGTGACGAAATGGTCACCGCCCAATGTCAGCAGGAAGGCGCCGGATTTGAGAATCTTCGCCGCTTCGCGTTCGATCGTGCCGGGCGTCTTCTGGTGGTTGCCCGAGTCGAGCAGGCAATCGCCATAGTCGACGACCGCCAGATGCTCGAACAGATCGCGCGAGAACGGATATTGCGGGTCGTTGTCGAGGATCGCAGAGGCGCGGCGAATCGCCTGAGGCCCGAAACGAGCGCCGGGCCGGTTGGTGACGGCGGCGTCGAAGGGAATACCCCACACCACCGCATCCGCGCCCTTCACGTCCTTGGTGTATTTGCGCCGCATGAACGACAGCGCGCCGGAATAGGTCGGCTCGAACGCGGCGCCCGTTTTGGAACGGGCGGTGAAGGCGTTGTCGATGTTGTTGTTCGCCATTACGGATCCTCGTTTTTCGTCGGGGTGCAACAACTACAGAACCGGCACGGAAGATGCCAGTCACAGCTTGGCGAGACGGAATGGCGCTGCGCGAGTGCCACGGCAAGACAGGATTTGTATCATCATGACGCAGACCGCGTTTCTCAATCCCACGCGTGCCGCGGCGTCGACCCACCCCGGTACGATCGCGGGTGAACGCTTCCTAGTCCTCGATTCGTGGCGCGGCATCTGCGCGCTTCTGGTGGCGCTGTTTCACTTCCCGACCGGTTCGACTGTTTCGCAAAGCGCCTTCATCGGTTCGTCCTACCTCTTCGTCGATTTCTTCTTTGTTTTGTCAGGTTTCGTCATCGCCAGCAGCTACGGCAATCGGCTCAACCAGCCGGAACAGGTCGCTCGCTTCGCCCTGGTCCGTTTCGGCCGCATCTACCCCCTGCACCTGCTCATGCTTGCCGCCTTTGCCTGCTTCGAGCTGCTGCGGCTGATGCTGCCGCAACTGCATGGAACCGGGGCTGCACCCTTCACCGGCGGCTTCGACCTCAAGAGCCTGCTTGCCAATCTTCTCCTGCTGCAGGGTGTCGGCTTCGAGGATCAATTGACCTGGAATGCGCCAAGCTGGAGCATTTCGGCCGAGTTCTTCGCCTATCTCTTGTTTGCCGGCGTGGTCTTCGTCGCCGGCGCGCGCGCCTGGATATGGTTCGTCGCCGCCGCCGTCACCGCGCCGCTGTTCCTCCTCGGCTTCTCGACCCATCATATGGATGTGTCCTTCGATTTCGGCTTCATCCGCTGCCTGTACGGCTTCTCGCTCGGCGCCTTGCTGGCCTGGTTTCAGCATGATTCCATTGCAGGGGCGCGACAGGCCCTCGCCAGGAGCGGCCCACGGATGGACTGGACCCTTGCCGAAATCGTCATGGTGGCCGTCATCGTGTTTTTCGTTTCGCTGGCGGGCGGCAATGATTTCGGCATCGCGGCACCCCTGGTGTTCGCGCTGGCGCTGTTTCTGTTCGCCCATGAGGGCGGCTGGATCAGCGCCTTGCTCAAGATGCCGTTCATGCTGACGCTCGGCGCGCTGTCCTACTCGATCTACATGGTCCACATCTTCGTCCAAGCGCGGCTGATCAACGTCGCCGGGCTCGTCGAGCGCAAGCTCGGCCTCGGTCTGATTGGCGACTTCATGCTGCGCGGCCAGCCTGCCACCGGCTTCGGCGCCGGCTGGACGGGATCGGTGGCGATCATCGTCATGCTCGCGGCCACCATCGCGGTCTCATGGATCACCTGGCGCCTCATTGAGATGCCGGCGTTGGCGTGGTTCCGTCGGCTCTCGAAACGCATCTGACGCGCCTTCTGCGAGCATTCCGCTAGCCGGCTTCGTTCACCTCCCTGTCACGGGCGTCGCCTATCCGGGTGTCGATCCGGCAAGGAGCGATTCTCGATGCGGACCATCTGGCTAAGCCTTCTGTTTTCCACGGTACTAGCGGCTGCGCCTGGCCACGCCTTGGCCGGCGAGACCCGCGCCAGACAGATCCTCGACCGCTTTGAGCATGCCAACCAGTGGCGCGACCACGTGATGGTGGCCGCGCATCGCGCCGGCAGCATGCAGGCCGGCAAGACGCTCTATGCGGAAAATTCGATTGCTGCCTTGGAAGGCTCGATCGCCATGGGCGCCGAAATCGTCGAAGTCGACATCCGTCGCTCGAAGGACGGCGAGTTCATCGTCATGCATGACAGTTGGCTCGACCGCACCACGACCTGCAAGGGCGAGGTGGTCAAATACACGCTGGCCGAGCTGAAGACCTGCAGGCTGGTGGTAGAGGGCACCGGCGCCGTCACCAATGAGACGGTTTCGACGCTGCGCGAGATGCTGCTGGCGACAAGGGACAGGATCCTCATCAACCTCGACAACAAGCTCGACGTCGGCGATCTCTCGGGCATGATCGCTGTGGCTCGCGATCTCGGCATGGTCGAGCAGGTCATCGTCAAGGAGAACCTGTGGAATTCACAGCGGATTTCCACGGTCAAGACCGCCATGGGCGCTATCGGCGACGGCTTCCAGTTCATGCCGATCATCGCCGATGACGCGGTGCGTGATGCCGGTTTCGCCGAGACGGTCGACCATGCCTTTTCGCCGCGCGCGATCGAGCTGATCAACTGGCGGGCGGGTGCCCAGACGCTGACCGAAACCGGCGGACCGCTGTTCAGCACGCGCATGCGCGCGGCCGCGGTGCGGGGCAACTGGCACATCTGGGCCGACACCTATGCGATCGTCAACAAGCCGGGTGGCTTCCTTGCCGGCGGCCGCGGCGACGAACTGGCGGTGCAGGCCAGCCTGCCGCGCGAAAGCTGGGGTTTCTGGGCCGATCGCGGCGCCACCATCATCCAGACCGACGAGCCGAAGGCGGCCATCAATTGGCTGGCGGCGAACGGTTTTCGCGTGCCTTATGCCGATGAGGCGCGGCCGGCTGAGCCGGCGAATACGGCGAGTATCAACTAGCAATCCGACGCTGGCGCTGTCTACCCGCTAGGCGCTTCGCGCCGACCTCCCCATCGAGGGGGGGTAGGACGCCGTGCTTTACCTTCAGTCGGACCGTTCCAAACGGCTGTCGGGCTTCGCGGACCACGCTGGGAAATGGCGAATTGCGGCGACCTTCTACCTCCCCTTGATGGGGAGGTCGGCGCGCAGCGCCGGGTAGGGTGATAGCCGAACCCTAACAGGCAGCCCGTGCCGCGCCCTCAAGCGGCCATCGCCACCCAATCCAACTCCCCGAGCACATCGTCCGAAAGCTCGAGTTCTGCCGCAGCGAGGTTCTCCCGCAAATGTCCGACCGACGATGTGCCGGGGATCAGCAGGATGTTGGGCGCGCGGCGCAGCAGCCAGGCGAGCGCGACCTGCATGGGTGTGGCGCCGAGGCGCGCCGCGACTTTCGACAGGGTGGAAGATTGCAGTGGATTGAAGCCGCCGAGCGGGAAGAACGGCACATAGGCGATGCCGTCGCGGGCGAGATCGTCGATCAGGGCGTCGTCGCCGCGATGCGCCAGATTGTACTGGTTCTGCACGCAGACGATCTCGGTGATCCCACGTCCTTGCGCGATCTGCGCCGACGTCACGTTGCTCAGACCGACGTGCCTGACCAGACCTTTTTGCTGAAGCCCGGCCAGCACGGTGAGCGGCGCTTCGATCGATCCTTCGGCTGGACCATGGGTATCGAACATGATGCGCAAATTGACCACATCGAGCACCTCGAGCCCGAGATTGCTTAGATTGTCGTGCACCGCCTGGGTCAGCGCTTCGGGAGAAAAGGCCGGTAGCCACGATCCATCCGTGCCGCGGCGGGCGCCGATCTTGGTGACGATGACGAGATCGTCCTTGTAGGGCACCAGCGCCTCGCGGATCAGCCGGTTGGTGAAGTGCGGACCGTAAAAGTCGCTGGTATCGATGTGGTCGATCCCCTGCGCAACGGCCTCGCGCAGGACGGCCAATGCCACGTCATGGTCCCTGGGCGGCCCGAACACGCCGGGTCCGGCGAGCTGCATGGCGCCGTAGCCGAGCCGCTTCACGGTATGGCTGCCAAGGGTGAAGGTGCCGGCTTGTTGGATATTGGACATGATTGATCTCCTTTGAGGAGCCAGAGATAGGCGCTGCCCAACTTCGTGATAATCCGGTACAATCCACACAGGCCGTGCGGAATAGCGAACAATGATGGACCTCAGTGACCTGAACGCTTTCGTGGCGGTGGCGCGCGCCGGCGGCTTTCGCGATGGCGCGCGTGCGAGCGGCGGCAGCGCCTCCGGCTTGAGCGAGGCGGTGCGTCGCCTGGAGGCACAGCTCGGTGTCAGGCTGTTCAACCGCACGACGCGCAGCGTCGTCCCGACCGAGGCAGGCCTCAGCCTTCTGGAGCGGCTCGGCCCGGCGCTGTCGGAGGTGGAGGCGGCGCTGGATGTGGTGAACGGCTTCCGCGACAGGCCGGCGGGCTCATTGCGTCTCAATGTGCCGGTCAGCGCTGCGCGGCTGATATTGCCCGACATCGTCCCGGGTTTCCTCGCCGCCTATCCCGGTATCCGGCTGGAGGTGATCGCCGACGAGAACTTTGTCGATGTGCTGGCAGCCGGCTGCGACGCCGGCATCCGCTATGACGAGCGGCTGGAACAAGACATGATCGCGGTGCCGATCGGACCGCGCGTGCAGCATTTCGCCACAGCCGCCAGCCCTGCCTATCTCGATCGCCATGGGCGGCCGCAACACCCAAGCGACCTGCTTGGCCACTCCTGCGTGCGCGGGCGCTTTGCCAGCGGTGCGATGCTGCCTTGGGAATTCGAGCGTGACGGCGAGGTGGTGCGGGTCGATCCGACGGGGCCATTGATCGTGCGGATCGGCGGGGCAACCGATCTTGCCGTCGACGCTGCCATCGCCGGCACCGGCATCATCGGCCTCTTCGAGGGCTGGCTTCGTCCTTACTTCGACAGCGGCGCTCTTGAGCCGGTGCTCGAACCGTGGTGGCCGAGTTTTCCCGGGCCGTTCCTCTATTATCCCGGCCGGCGCCTGGTGCCAGCGCCGCTGCGAGCGTTCATTGATTATATCAAGCAATCGGCGGCTCACGCCTGAAATCATACGAGTGAACAGCGCCGGGTGGTGTGACTGCCGAGCCCCAAAAGCAAAAAAGGCCGCCCGGAGGCAGCCTTTTCGATTGTCTGAGGTTGCGGAGCGCTTAGCGCTTCGAGAACTGGAACGAACGACGGGCCTTCGCCTTGCCGTACTTCTTGCGCTCGACGACGCGGCTGTCGCGGGTCAGGAAGCCACCCTTCTTGAGCACGGCGCGCAGCGTCGGCTCGTAGTAGGTCAGCGCCTTGGAGATGCCGTGACGCACGGCGCCGGCCTGGCCGGAGAGACCGCCACCGACGACGGTCGCGATGATGTCGTACTGGCCGGCGCGGTTGGAGGCGATGATCGGCTGGTTGAGAATCATCTGCAGGACCGGACGCGCGAAATAGGTCGCGAATTCCTTGTCGTTGACGATGATCTTGCCGGAACCCGGCTTCACCCAGACGCGCGCAATGGCGTTCT
The DNA here is from genome assembly GCF_001425625.1 of Mesorhizobium sp. Root102. Classification (GTDB taxonomy): domain Bacteria; phylum Pseudomonadota; class Alphaproteobacteria; order Rhizobiales; family Rhizobiaceae; genus Mesorhizobium. The sequence goes on from NZ_LMCP01000045.1 coordinate 275,437, forward strand.
TGCGCTTGCCGGTGGCATAGGCGCGGCCCGACTTGTCGAGCTTCTGGACGTGGACGGGGGCTGCCGGCTGCGTGTTGGTGTTGCCCGTGGCGGCGCCCAGTTCTGCGAGCGAGGAAAGCTCAGCCATCTTATGCGACCTTCTTGTTCTTGGCGTTCAGCTTGGCCACGTCGAGTACAACGGGCTGCTGGGCGACATGGGGATGCTCGGCGCCTGCATAGACGCGCAGGTTCTTCATCTGGCGACGGCCGAGCGGGCCACGCGGGACCATGCGCTCAACGGCCTTCTCGACGACACGCTCGGGGAAACGACCCTCGAGCAACTGGCGCGCGGTGCGCTCCTTGATGCCGCCTGGGTGGCCGGTGTGCCAGTAATACACCTTGTCGGTGAACTTCTTGCCGGTGAACACCACCTTGTCGGCATTGATGACGATGACGTTGTCGCCGTCGTCGACATGCGGGGTGAAGGTCGGCTTGTGCTTGCCGCGAAGATGATTGGCGATGACAGTGGCGAGACGGCCGACGACGAGACCCTCGGCGTCGATCAGGATCCACTTCTTCACCACATCCGCAGGCTTCTGCGAAAAGGTTGTCATGTTTTCTGCTCTCGGTTCTGACCTTCACGAGCGAAGGCGTTTCTTGTTGCTTGGATTGGCGAAAAGCGCTTGCCCGCCGCCAATAACAAAACGGCGGCCTTTGCGGGCCGCTGCTTCGTGAGGGGCTTATAGGCGAGGGTGAGGGCGCGCGTCAAGGTGGATAAAAAAGCAAATATATGAAAAAATCAAACGGAAACAATACTTTAAATAAAAGGTATTATTTTACCGCATCGATCTGGCGTGCCGCAGGCCAGTTCGGTCCGGCACCAGGACCAAATAGCTTCCTTTGGCGAGCGCTGTCCGTATATCGGGGAGTGCGACAATCTCTTCGCGGCCAGACGGCTCCGGGAGGGCATATCGTCCGCCCACAATTGTAATGCTTTAACTGCATTCGGTACGATGTCTTCCGCCCCGTCCGCAGCTGAAAAGCAACCGGGGATGTCCGGAAAGCGGATACCGAACGCGCTGTCGGGATCTTTTTCGATCAAAGCGAGATAGTTCTTCATTGCGGTTTCCTTACCGCTTTGGTGGGATCGAATAGGTGCCAGTGGCGTGCGCCACCGTGTGTCCGTCCGGGCCGGCGACGATGTCGATGTCGAACACCATCAGGCTCTTTCCCAGCTTCAGGATGCGGCAATGGCCGTCGATCGGTCCGGCCTCGGCCTTGCGCACGAAGTTGATATCGAGGTTGACGGTAACGGAAAGCGCATCCGGCCCGGCATGTGACAGCACACAGACATAGCCGCCGATGTCGGCCAGAGTGAACAGCGAGGGGCCGGATACGGTGCCGCCGGGACGCAGGTGCCGCTCGCCGGCATTGAGCCGCACGGTGCAGCCGCCAGGGAACACGTCGATCGCCTCGAAATATTTGAACTGCTCGTTGAGCTGCGGATAGACGGTTTCCATCAGCGCATTGACTTGTTGCGCGGTCAGCACCGGCTTCAGGTTGTTCTGGGCGGGCATGTCGGTCTCTCGTTTTTGTGCGTAGCTGCATGGGCGCGGCGCGGCATTTCTGGCAACCTTCGTCGCCTGGCGCAAGCGATGGGGTGTTGGATGAAACCCGATCCGATATTAGATAGTCTGCCAGCCCCGAGCGGAATCGCGGAGACCTATCCATGGCCGAAATCCTTGCCATCAAGCCTGCCGCCGTTGACGGTCCGGTTGTCGCACAACTGGACAAGGGCGTGCTGCGCCTCACGCTCGCCAATCCGCCCGCCAACGCCTTGTCGCTGGCGGTGATGGCGGCGCTGACGGCGGAACTCGAGCGCGCCAGGGCGAATAAAGCCGTTCGCGTCATCGTTCTCGCGGCAGCGGGCAAGGTGTTCTGCGCCGGCCATGATCTCAAGGAAATGACCGCGCGCCGCGCCGATGCCGATCATGGCAGGGCCTTCTTCGCAGAGACGTTTGCGGCTTGTGCCACGCTGATGCAGGCGATCGTGCGTCATCCCTTGCCGGTGATCGCGGAAGTCGACGGCCTCGCCACCGCCGCCGGGCTGCAACTGGTCGCCAGTTGCGATCTGGCGATCGCCTCGCACGAGGCGACCTTCTGCACGCCGGGCGTCAACATCGGCCTGTTCTGCTCGACGCCGATGGTGGCGCTGTCGCGCAACGTCTCGCGCAAGCATGCGATGGAGATGCTGTTGACCGGCGAGACGATCGACGCGGCGACCGCCAAGGAGTTCGGCCTGGTCAACCGCGTCGTGCCGCGCGAGTACCTGAATCAGATTGTCACCAAATACGCACAAACCATTGCTTCCAAATCATCTTTGGTGATCAAGACTGGCAAGGAAGCCTTTTACGCGCAGGCCGAAATGGGGCTGGCGGACGCCTATGCCTATACCGGCCGCATCATGGTCGAGAACATGCTGGCACGCGACGCGGAGGAAGGCATTGGCGCCTTCATCGGCAAGCGCAAGCCGGAATGGACGGACGAGTAATCGTGGAACCGCGCATCTCCATCATCACGGTCGCCACAGATGATCTCGATCGCGCGGTGCGTTTCTACGAGGCGATGGGCCTGAAACGGCATGCCGGGATCACTGATGGTGTCGCCTTCTTCCAGATGGGCGGCGTCATTCTCGGCCTGTTCCCACGCGTCAGCGCCGAGGAGGATTCCGGCATTGCCTTCGCCGGGGCGCCGTCGGCCGTCTACCTCGCCTACAACACCCGTTCAGACGCCGAGGTCGACGAGGTGCTCGCCATGGCGGAAAAAGCCGGCGGCCGCATCGTCAAGCCGGCCGGCCGTGCCTTCTGGGGCGGCTGGTACGGCTATTTCGCCGACGCGGACGGGCATGTCTGGGAAGTCGCGCACAATCCGGCCTTTCCGATCGCGGAAGACGGCACGATTTCGCTGCCTGGCTGATGGCCCATCGCAAGCAGCTGACGCGGCTCAAAGCTCCCTATCTCAAGCGCATCCTCCTCGACCCGGCGCGGGTCGAGGATTGGGAAAAATATCCCTGGAACCTGCCGCTGTTTCACGGCCACGACTTCGAACTCGAATTCACCACGCCAATCACAATCATTGTCGGCGAGAACGGCACCGGCAAATCGACGCTGCTCGAGGCCATCGGCGCACTGGCAGGCTACGACGAAGCCGGCGGCGGCAAGGGCTACCGGCCGGTCGATCATACCAGCGCCATCGACAAGAGTGGTGCCACATTGGCAAACACCTTCCGTGGCCACTGGCTGCCGAAAGTCACCGCCGGCTGGCTCTTTCGCGCCGAATCCTTCTACTCCGTGGCTCGCTATCTCGATCAGGTGGCGCTGGAAGATCCCTTCAGGCCGCCGCCGCCGGATTTCCTGTCCTGGTCGCATGGCGAGGGTTTTATCCGCTTTTTCGAGGAGCGCTGCCGCAGGCAAGGCATCTACATCCTCGACGAGCCTGAGAGCGCGCTGTCTCCGTCGCGCCAGATCGAACTGCTCAAGATGCTGCGGCGCATGGACCAGTCGGGCACCGCGCAAGTGATCATGGCGACGCATTCGCCGCTGCTGATGGCTTGTCCTGGAGCGCGGCTGAACCGCATCAGCCGGTTCGGACTCGCGCCCGCGGACTTTCGTGATACGGCCCACTTCCGCATGTTGCGCGATTTCAGCAATGACCCGGATGGTTTTCTCGCCGAGGCGTTGTATGAGGACGAGGCATGAACCACGATAGTTACGACAACAGCTACATTGCCGGCATCCTCAATTCGGTGAAGACCGTCGCCATGGTCGGCGCATCCGCCAACGATGTGCGACCGAGTTATTTCGTGCTGAAATATCTGCTGGCCAAGGGCTTTTCGGTGTTTCCGATCAATCCCGGCCAGGCCGGCAAGGAAATCCTCGGCCGAATGACCTATGCCAGGCTGGCCGATATTCCAGAGCCGATCGACATGGTCGACATTTTTCGCGCGCCAGCGGCTGTGCCTGGCATCGTCGACGAGGCGTTGCGGCTCGACCCCTTGCCGAAAGTCATCTGGATGCAGCTTGGCGTGCGCCATGACGAGGCAGCCGCGCGCGCCGAGGCCGCCGGCATCAAGGTGGTGATGAACCGCTGCCCCAAGATCGAATATGGCAAACTGTCCGGCGAGATCGGCTGGACCGGCGTCAACTCCGGTGTGCTGTCGTCGAAGAAGCCGCTGATGCGGTCGGGATTCCAGAGTTTCGGCGTCCGCCAGAAATAGAAGCAAAATTATTCCTTAGGTCAGCTCATTTTCTCAGGCCTCGGCCGCAGATGGTTCGCCAAAGGGCATTTTCTTCTTTGCATTCGCGCTCAGGCTTCGCCAAGAATGCCCGGCGATTTCAAGAGTTTCAAAAGGGAGGTTTTTCAGTGACCCGCACGCCAGGTTTCAACACGCTCGCCGTCCACGCCGGCGCCAAGCCAGATCCCGCGACCGGCGCACGCGCCACGCCGATCTACCAGACGACCTCCTTCGTCTTCGATGATGCCGACCATGCCGCCTCGCTGTTCGGGCTGAAGGCCTTCGGCAACATCTACACCCGCATCATGAACCCGACCCAGGCGGTGCTGGAAGAGCGCATGGCGGCCCTCGAAGGCGGCACGGCGGCCCTTGCGGTCGCCTCCGGTCATGCCGCGCAGGTGATCGTGTTCCACAATCTGATGCAGCCTGGCGACAATTTCGTTGCCGCCAACAAGCTCTATGGCGGCTCGATCAACCAGTTCGGCCATGCCTTCAAGAATTTTGGCTGGGAAGTGCGCTGGGCCGAAACCAATGACATCTCTACCTTCGAAAGCCAGATCGACGACAGGACCAAGGCGATCTTCATCGAGAGCCTCGCCAATCCGGGAGGCACCTTCGTCGACATCGAGAAGATCGGTGACATCGCGCGCAAGCATGGCCTGCCGCTGATCGTCGACAACACGCTGGCCTCGCCCTACCTCATCCGGCCGATCGAGCATGGCGCCGACATTGTCGTGCATTCGCTGACCAAGTTTATCGGCGGCCATGGCAATTCGATCGGCGGCGCCATCATCGATGGCGGCACCTTCGACTGGTCGAAGTCGGGCAAATACCCGATGCTGTCGGAACCGCGCCCCGAATATGGCGGCCTCGTCCTGCACGAAACCTTCGGCAATTTCGCTTTCGCTATTGCCGCGCGTGTGCTCGGCCTGCGCGACCTTGGCCCGGCGATCTCGCCGTTCAACGCCTTCCTCATCCTGACCGGCCTGGAGACCTTGCCGCTGCGCATGCAGCGCCACTGCGACAACGCCGTGACGGTTGCCGCCTGGCTGTCCAACCATCCCAAGGTCGCCTCGGTGAACTACCCCGGCCTGCCCAGCGACAAGAACAACGCGCTACAGAAGAAGTACTCGCCGCTTGGCGCCGGCGCCGTGTTCACCTTCGCTCTCAAGGGCGGTTATGACGCCGGCGTGAAATTTGTCGAGGCGCTCGAACTGTTCTCGCACCTCGCCAATGTCGGCGACACCAAGTCGCTGGTCATCCACCCGGCCTCGACCACGCACCGCCAGCTTTCCGACGAGCAGAAGGTCAAGGCGGGCGCGGGACCGGACACGGTACGGCTGTCGATCGGCATCGAGGACGTCAACGACATCGTCGCCGACCTCGAACAGGCGCTCGCCAAGGTCTGATTTTTTTACCCTCCCCCTTGTGGGGAGGGTCGGCGCGCAGCGCCGGGGTGGGGGGAGCCGGCTCTTTCAAGGAGGCAAGTCTTGTCCGCGCATTACCTGACAATAGCGACTGACAGCGTCGAGCCTGAATCTGGCGCGCCGGCGCCAGATCGGCTGATCTTGGGCGATCCGAAATTCCGCACCTGGAATGTCGAGGAGCGGGAGGGCGGCCTCTACGCCGGCATCTGGGAATCGACTCCCGGCAAATGGCGTATCGTCTATGACGAGTGGGAGTTCTGCCACATCCTGTCCGGCGTTTCGGTGATCGCGGAGGACGGTGGGCAAGCGCGCACCGTCAAGTCCGGCGACAGTTTCGTGCTGAGGCCTGGCTTCAAAGGCAGCTGGGAAGTGCTTGAAACGACTCGCAAGGAGTATGTGATCAAGCTTTGATCACTTTGCTGGAAACTGGCTGAGGCAGGCTTCCGACGCCTTGTCGTGGAAGGTCAGCACGTCGACATCCTGTGCCTCGACATCCGCGTCGGAGATTTCCTCGCGATAATACTGCGCCATGAGATCGAGCCCCTCCTGGCTGATGCCCTGTGTCGGCATCTCGCGGGCAAGGCAGCCGCAGAGGCTGAGCGCCCGGTCCGGCGAGCCAATCTTGTGGTTGGTGAGGATGAAGGTCTGTGCCGGGCAGGCATCGAGGAAAGCGTCGAAATCCAGCTTCTGCTGCGGCTGGTCGCCATGGTTGAAATAGGCCGGTGGCCATTGGCTCTTGCCGCTGGCGACATCGCAGCCGGTGGCTACATCCTTGGCACTGTTCTGGACGGCCAGCAGCGCCGTCCACTCTTCACCGGTCGGGTATTCGAAGTTTTCTGCCAGCGACGCGGTGTACATGTCGAGATCGGGCTGCGTAAAGCCGATCACCTGAAGGCGATTGAACTGGCATTGACATTCAGCGCTCACGCGCTCGGCTTCGCCATCGGCTGGCTGCTCGTTGGACTTGCTTTTCTGGCAAGCCGCCAGGAAGGCTGCTCCATCGAGCGACGAAGCTGGAAAGCTGGAGGCGTCGAGATAGCGCTTGCCGTCCCAGCCGATCGTCATCTGGTCGGACTGGATGTCGAGAAAACCGTTCCGTTTGAAGGCGCTGAGCCCGATCTTGTCCTGCGGCACCAGCCGGGCACCCGGAATGTCGCCGAGAACCTCCTGGTAGCTGTCGCCTTCCAGGACAAACAGGAAGTTCCCGCAGTTGGTGCCATCACAGCCCGGCGCATAGCGATAGGCGAAAATCTCCGGAAAACCATCGAGGTTGAGATCGACCTCGATGGCAAACGATGTTAGCGGCAGTCCTTTCGATCCGGTCTGCCGCTCCAGCAGAACCGTGGCCATTTTCTGGGCGATGGCCATGCTGTTTTGCCATGGGATGTTTTCCGGCTGCTGCTGGGCGGCCGCGATGTCAGGGGATGCGCGCACCAGCGCCAGGGCGAACAACGTCGCCCGTATCGAAAACAGTCTCATATCGCAGCCCCAGGCCCGCGATCGTCAGAAGCCGACGGCGAGCGTTTCCAGCCCATGGAAGTGGTAAGTGTCGCGGAAGCTTGGGCTTTCGGCAAGATGGAGCTTTGGGTGACGCTCAAACAGGGTTTTCAGGGACACCTGCAATTCGAGCCGGGCCAGCGGCGCACCGATGCAGAAATGGATGCCGGCGCCGAAGGACACGTTCTTCTGGTCCGCACGGCCGGGCTGGAAGGCTTGCGGTTCGGCGAAGGCACGCGGGTCATGGTTGGCCATGCCAAGCAGCAGCCCGATCGTCTGGCCCGGCTGCACGACGATGCCGGGCGAGACCTCGATCTCGTGATAGGCGTAGCGGGTGAACATGTGCAGCGGCGCGTCGAAGCGCAGGCATTCCTCGACCGTTGCCGCGGTCGCCTCGGGTGAAGCGAAGAAGCGGCTGACATCGCCGCCTTGCATAAGGATGGAGCGAACAGCGTTGCCGGTCTGATGCACCGTCGCTTCATGACCGGCATTGAGCAGCAGGATCGCCGAGGACACCATCTCGTCCTCCGACAGTTTTTGGCCGTCCTCCTGCGCCGAAATCAGCAACGACAGCAGGTCGTCGCCGGGCTTCTTGCGCCGCTCGGTGACGTAGCCACGCAGGAAGTCGGCAAATTCGCTCGCCGCGCGATTGGCGGTTTCCTCGGTTTCGCGGGTGCGGCCGTGGATGTACATGGCGACCATCCGGTGTGACCAGTCGAGCAGTTGCGGCCCCATCTCGACCGGCACGCCGAGCATTTCGGCAATGATGGTGATCGGCAAGGGCGCCGCAAAGGCCGGCAGCAGGTCGACGGCCTTGCCCGGTTCGAAACGGTCGATCAGGTCGTTGGCCAGAGCCTCGACACGCGGCCGCAGCCGTTCGATCTGGCGGGAGACTAAGGCACGATTGACCAGCGTTCTCAGCCGCGTGTGAACCGGCGGCTCGAGCTCCAGCATCGAATTGGCTTCGATGCCGTCGAATGCTCTGAGATGGCTGCGATCCTCGCCGATGCCGCGGCTATCCGGAATGCCAGCCGGGTTCTGGCGGCCGAAGCGGCGGTCGCGCAGCAGCCGGTTGACGTCATCGAAACCGCCAAAGCACCAGAAGCCGAATTCTTCCCAGAAGAATGCATTCGATGCGCCGTGCAGAAAGGCATAGGCCCCGTAAGGGTCTTGAAAAAAGGCCGGGTCATGCGGGTCAAGCCTTAAGCGACGAGTGGCTGGATCAAAGGCCAGGGCGGGTGGCGTCAATTTGCTCATGCCAGACCAATAGCGCGGCTTGCCAGCCGGGTTCCAGACCGTATGTTGACGACCGCAACCCAATGCGTTGAGCCAGCCGGCGCGGCTGCGGAAAGACTGATTTGATGAATGTGATCGTTGTTGGCGCGGGTATCGCCGGCCTCTCCACGGCGTGGTCGCTGGTCAAGGCAGGCCATAGCGTTTCGATCGTCGAGCAGGGGCCGATCCCCAATCCGCTGGCCGCGTCGGGTGACCACCATCGTATCATCCGCCGCGCCTACCGCGCCGGAACCGGCTATGGCCGGTTGATCACCGAAGCCTATCAGGCATGGGACGAGATGTGGGCCGATCTCGGTGAAAGCCACCTCGATGCGCGCGGATTTGTCTGCATTTCGCGCGAGCCGGGCGACGAGGCCGAGGAATACCGCGAGGGGTTGGAAGAGGGCAATTTTCCCTTCGAATTGCTGGAACCCGATGCAGCCGTGGAACGCTGGCCCTTTTTGCAGGCCAGTTCATTCCGCTATGCCTATTTTTCGACCGAAGGTGGCGCGCTGCATTGCCGCAAGATCGCCTCCGGCCTGGCAAAGTGGCTGCGCGCCAACGGCGCCAATGTCTACGAACACAGCAAGGTCACCGCCATCGACTCCGAGGCCGGCCATGTCGTGCTCGAAAGCGGCGAGACAATGCAAGCCGACCGCATCGTCGTCGCTGCAGGTGCCTGGGTGTTGAAACTGTTCCCGGAGCTGGGTGGGGAACTGAAGACCTATCGAACCGCACTTGCCTATGTCGAACCGCCGGCCGACCTCAAGGCCGCCTGGCATGCGTCACCGGTCGTCCTCGATATCGGCGGCACGGTCGACGGCTATGTGATCCCGCCCTCCGGCGGCGCCGGCATGAAATTCGGGTCCGGGCTGCACAGGGTGCCGACCAGCGACGCCGACTGGAACCGTCAGCCGGTGCCGGGCGAGGGCGAAGCGATCCGCAACCTGTTTTCGCCGCCGATCGCCCGCATTGCGGAATATGCGGTGACCGAGGTCGTCACCTGCGCCTACACCTTCACATCAGACGAGAAATTCATGGCCCATGAAAAAGGCAAGTGCCTGATCGTTTCGGCTTGCTCCGGCCATGGCTACAAGTTCGGGGCCGCGGTCGGCCGGCGCGTAGCCGCCGCCATCGGCGATGGCGATATCGCCGGCCTGAAGGCATGGCTGCGGGCGGAAGTGGCCTGAGCGCTTTCCGGGCCTAATCCTGGCAATGCCTCGGAATATGCACGCGCCGCCAGCCTGAAGACCCTTCACGGATCAGCACGCGGCGCGCGACGGTATTATACGAGGCGGGAACATCGATGACTTGTCTCTGTTCCGGCTGCACCAGCACCTCCTCGGCGATGCTGTCGTACTGTGCGGGAATGACGACACGGCGCGTGCGTTCCGGCTGGATCACCACGGTTTCGGCGACGCGCTCATAGCGCGCCTTGTGCCGGATCTTGCACAGCACCTTGCGGCCGTGGATGACGCGCCATTCCCAGGAATATCCGCCGTCATCGACCCGGACCGTACGGTAGACGGTGCGGGTGACGGCGGGCACGACCTCGTAGGTCACTTGTGGCGGAACGGTCATCACCACGCGTTCGCGGGTGCCGTAGATAGGGGCAACATAATCGACCTGCTGACCGGGCGGACTGACCATCACGTCTTCATAGACGGTGTCATAGATGGCCGGCGTGCGGACGGGTTCGTAACATTCGACGGCGCGGCCGCCGGCCGCCGTCTGCGAAATCGTACCGAGCATGGCCAGCCCGGCAATGGTGAAGCATGCGGTTTTCCCAGACATGGCACTCCCCGTGTTGAACTCTAGCATCAGTTCAACGCTGAATTGTAGGGGAAGCTGCCTCGGAGAAAAGCGGTTTCGGCGCATTTCGTTAAGCGATGCGGTTAAGAAATTGCTACGGTGGTGACGACACCGCCGAGCGATCACGGCACAGGTCGATGAATCCCGTGAAATGTAACCTTGATTCGACTTACCCAGATGGCTAGGACGGGTCGGCCTTGCGCAAGGATGAGCCGGCATCCTATTTACACAGTAACGATCCAGAACCGATTCTGCCCGATCTGCCAGCTTTGCCGGCGCCGGAATCCCACCGCGAGATAAGAGATAACTAATGAAGAACCCCGTCGAAACCTACATGAACCTCGTTCCGATGGTGGTCGAACAGACCAATCGCGGCGAGCGGGCCTACGACATTTTCTCGCGCCTCCTCAAGGAGCGCATCATTTTCATCACCGGTCCGGTCGAGGACGGCATGGCGACGCTGGTCTGCGCGCAGCTTTTGTTCCTCGAAGCCGAGAATCCGAAGAAGGAAATCAACCTCTACATCAATTCGCCGGGCGGTGTCGTCACCTCGGGCATGGCGATCTACGACACCATGCAGTTCATCAAGCCGGCGGTGTCGACGCTCTGCATCGGCCAGGCGGCCTCGATGGGCTCGCTGCTCTTGACCGCCGGCCACAAGGACATGCGCTTTGCCACGCCGAACGCCCGCATCATGGTTCACCAGCCTTCCGGCGGCTTCCAGGGCCAGGCGTCCGACATCGAGCGCCATGCTCAGGACATCATCAAGCTGAAGCGTCGCCTCAACGAGGTCTACGTCAAGCACACCGGCAAGAGCTACGAAGAGATCGAAAGGACGCTCGACCGCGACCATTTCATGACCGCCGACGAAGCCAGGGATTTCGGCCTCATCGACAAGGTCATTTCGTCGCGTGAGCCGCCTGAAGGCGCTGTGGCATAAGGGCTTATTGGCAGTTGGCTGGCGGCATCACGCGCTTTTGGCGCGTCTTGCGGCATTTCGGCCACAATTGGCTGTTCCCTCGGGGGACAGGATTGCCTACGTTAAGGCTATGTTGAGTTTCGGCGGCTTAGCTTTATGCGGGGTTGTCGCGAATCATTGCCACGTTTTCTGATTTGTGTTTCGTACGGAATGCGTTGCGGGAGCCGGGACACACTGGCGGCGGCGGATTCCCGCGATAGATAGAGTATGCGCCCTTTCAGCCAGACCATCGGCGGGCGGCCATGAAAGGACATGAAAATGAGCAAGGTCGGCAACAACAGCGGCGATTCCAAGAACACGCTTTACTGCTCGTTTTGCGGCAAAAGCCAGCACGAAGTGCGCAAGCTGATCGCCGGTCCGACGGTCTTCATCTGCGACGAGTGCGTCGAGCTCTGCATGGACATCATCCGCGAGGAGAACAAGACCTCGATGGTGAAGTCACGCGAGGGCGTGCCGACACCGCAGGAGATCCTCAAGGTTCTCGACGACTACGTCATCGGCCAGCCCTACGCCAAGCGCGTGCTGTCGGTGGCGGTCCACAACCACTACAAGCGCCTCGCGCACGCCGGCAAGAACAACGATGTCGAGCTGGCGAAGTCCAACATCCTGCTGATCGGCCCGACCGGTTGCGGCAAGACGCTGCTTGCGCAGACGCTGGCCCGCATCATCGACGTGCCCTTCACCATGGCTGATGCCACGACGCTGACCGAAGCCGGCTATGTCGGCGAGGACGTCGAAAACATCATCCTGAAGCTGTTGCAGTCGGCCGACTACAATGTCGAGCGGGCCCAGCGCGGCATTGTCTACATCGACGAAATCGACAAGATCTCGCGCAAGTCCGACAATCCTTCGATCACCCGCGACGTGTCGGGCGAGGGCGTGCAGCAGGCGCTGCTGAAGATCATGGAAGGCACCGTCGCCTCCGTGCCGCCGCAGGGCGGCAGGAAGCATCCGCAGCAGGAATTTCTGCAGGTCGACACCGCCAACATCCTGTTCATCTGCGGCGGCGCCTTCGCCGGGTTGGACAAGATCATCTCCGATCGCGGCCGCAAGACCTCGATCGGCTTCGGCGCCATCGTCGCTTCGCCCGAGGATCGCCGCACCGGCGATGTCTTCCGTCTGGTCGAGCCAGAGGATCTGTTGAAGTTCGGTCTTATCCCCGAGTTTGTCGGCCGTCTGCCGGTTCTGGCGACGCTGGAGGATCTCGACGAGCCGGCACTGATCCAGATCCTGACTGAGCCGAAGAACGCGCTGGTCAAGCAGTACCAGCGGCTGTTCGAGATGGAGAATGTCGACCTGACCTTCCACGAGAACGCCCTGTCGGCCATCGCCAAGCGCGCCATCGAGCGCAAGACAGGCGCGCGTGGCCTGCGTTCGATCATGGAAGCGATCCTGCTCGACACGATGTTCGAACTTCCTGCGCTCGAAGGCGTGCGCGAAGTGGTTATTTCGGAGGAGGTGGTGACCGGCAGTGCCCGGCCGCTCTACATCTACTCCGAGCAGAAGGAAAAGAAGGGCAATGTCAGCGCCTGACATGAGCCCGCAGCGAAATTCTGAAACGGCGCCGCAAGGCGCCGTTTTGCTGTCTCGCACGGTTTTGCGGGAGCACCCGGTCTTGGGGTCGCAAATGTGTCACTTGCGGGAAAGTTGGAGGTGCGGATTTGTACTCGCCCCTTGATCTTTGTGGATCGTGCATCCAACTAATTGGAGAAGGCCGAGGTGCCCGATTTCTGTGCTGTAAAACTCCCGTCACAAACGGTGGTAGGCGGAACGATCCCCGGTCGTTAATATAGGATTCGCGGTTGGCTGATTGGCGGCCGCGACATGAAAGGTTGGACAATGGCCAAAGTATCCAAGGCACCCAGCGACGGCGTCTTCGCAGTTCTCCCGCTGCGCGACATCGTGGTGTTCCCGCACATGATCGTTCCGCTCTTCGTCGGGCGTGAGAAGTCGATCAAGGCGCTGGAAGAGGTGATGGGTCAGGAAAAGCAGATTTTGCTTGCCACCCAGATGAACGCCGCCGACGACGATCCCGAGCCCGATGCCATCTTTGACATCGGCACGCTCGCCAACGTGCTGCAATTGCTGAAGCTGCCCGACGGCACCGTCAAGGTTCTGGTCGAGGGCGCCTCGCGCGCGAAAATCGTCTCGTTCACCGATCGTCCCGACTTCCATGAGGCCCGCGCCACAGCGTTGGTCGAGCCGGAAGAGGAAGAGGTCGAGGTCGAGGCGCTGGCTCGTTCGGTCGTCACCGACTTCGAGAACTACGTCAAGCTGAACAAGAAGATCTCGCCCGAAGTGGTGGGTGCCGCCAGCCAGATCGACGACTATTCCAAGCTCGCCGACACTGTTGCCTCGCATCTCGCCATCAAGATCCCCGAGAAGCAGGAGATGCTGGCCACGCTCTCGGTCAAGGAGCGGCTGGAAAAGGCGATGGGCTTCATGGAAGCCGAAATCTCCGTTCTGCAGGTGGAGAAGCGCATCCGTTCGCGCGTCAAGCGCCAGATGGAGAAGACGCAGCGCGAATACTACCTCAACGAGCAGATGAAGGCGATCCAGAAGGAGCTCGGCGAGGGCGAGGACGGCCGCGACGAAGCCGCCGAGATCGAGGCGCGCATCAAGAAGACCAAGCTCTCCAAGGAAGCCCGCGAAAAAGCGGAAGCCGAGTTGAAGAAGCTCAGGACGATGTCGCCGATGTCGGCTGAATCGACGGTCGTGCGCAACTATCTCGACTGGATCCTGTCGATCCCGTGGGGCAAGAACTCCAAGGTCAAGCAGGACCTGGCTTTCGCGCAGAACGTGCTCGACACCGATCATTTCGGTCTCGACAAGGTTAAGGAGCGCATCGTCGAGTATCTCGCCGTGCAAAGCCGCCAGAAGAAGCTGAAGGGGCCGATCCTGTGCCTCGTCGGACCTCCGGGCGTCGGCAAGACCTCGCTCGGCAAGTCGATCGCCAAGGCGACTGGACGTGAGTTCATCCGCATGGCGCTGGGCGGTGTGCGTGACGAGGCCGAGATCCGTGGGCACCGCCGCACCTATATTGGCTCGATGCCCGGCAAGGTCATCCAGTCGATGAAGAAGGCTAAGAAGTCCAACCCGCTCTTCCTGCTCGACGAGATCGACAAGATGGGCCAGGACTTCCGTGGTGATCCGTCGTCGGCGTTGCTCGAGGTGCTCGATCCCGAACAGAACTCGACGTTCATGGACCACTACCTCGAGGTCGAATACGATCTGTCGAGCGTGATGTTCGTGACGACGGCGAATACGCTGAACATCCCGGCGCCCTTGATGGACCGCATGGAGATCATCCGTATCGCCGGCTACACCGAAGACGAGAAGATCGAGATCGCCAAGCGGCACCTGATGCCGAAGGTGATCCGCGATCATGCGCTGCAGCCGAAGGAGTTTTCCGTCGGTGAGGACGCGATCCGCGCCATCGTTCAGACCTACACCCGTGAAGCGGGCGTCAGGAGCCTGGAGCGCGAGCTGATGAAGCTCGGGCGCAAGGCGGTGACCGAGATCCTGAAGACGAAGAAGAAGACGGTGAACATCACGGCGGCGAACCTCGCCGACTACCTCGGTGTTGAGCGCTTCCGCTTCGGTCAGGTCGAGGCTGACGATCAGGTCGGTGTTGTTACAGGTCTTGCCTGGACGGAAGTTGGCGGCGAGCTGCTGACGGTCGAAGGCGTCATGATGCCCGGCAAGGGCCGCATGACGGTGACCGGCAATCTGCGCGACGTGATGAAGGAATCGATTTCGGCGGCGGCCTCCTATGTCCGCTCGCGCGCCGTCGATTTCGGCATCGAGCCGCCGCTGTTCGACAAGCGCGACATCCACGTGCACTTGCCGGAAGGCGCCACGCCGAAGGACGGCCCGTCCGCAGGTGCTGCCATGGCGACAGCCATTGTGTCGGTACTAACGGGTATTCCGGTCCGGGCAGATGTGGCGATGACTGGCGAGATAACGCTTCGCGGCCGCATCTTGCCGATCGGTGGGCTCAAGGAGAAGCTGCTTGCCGCACTGCGCGGCGGCATCAAGAAGGTGCTGATCCCGGAAGACAATGCCAAGGATCTGGCGGAGATTCCGGACAACGTGAAGAACGGCATGGAGATCATTCCGGTCTCACGGGTCGGTGAGGTGTTGCGCCACGCGCTGGTGCGTATGCCGGAGCCGATCGAATGGGTCGAACCGGTCAATCCGCCGGCCGCGACAGACACTGCCGACGACGCTGGAAAGTCGCTTGCGCATTAAGCGTCGCGCGTCCACTTGGACGCAATGAACGCTCTAACGCCTTGGACTTGCGCATGGTCTTTTCCGAAAACCGGCTACGGTTTTCGGGGCCATGCGTTGGTTTTCGCCAAGGTTGCAGTGCACAAACAGAGAGCCGGGCCTAGCGCCCGGCTTTTTCATGTGAAAAACCCAGCATTTCCGGGCTTTTTCCGCCTTTTTTCTGCCTTTTCGACTTGGTTGCGGGAACGCTTCTTTCTAAAGTCCCTTTCCTGCCGGATGAGTCGATAGTTCCGGTGTTCTCATGGAAGGGAATTTTTATGAACAAGAACGAACTGGTGTCCGCTGTCGCCGACGCCGCGAGCATTTCGAAGGGTGACGCGCAGTCGGCGGTCGATGCGGTATTTTCCGTGATCACCGGCGAACTGAAGAAGGGCGGCGATGTCCGGCTTGTCGGCTTTGGCAATTTCACCGTGTCAAAGCGTGCGGCGTCGACCGGCCGCAATCCTCAGACCGGCGCCGAAGTGAAGATTCCGGCACGCACCGTGCCGAAGTTCTCGGCTGGCAAGGGCCTCAAGGACGCAGTCAACTAAACGCCTTTTTCTTTTCAGGGACCAGAAAAGCCGGGCTTGCCCGGCTTTTCATTTTTGTGTCCGACGCCGACGCGATGGCGGTCGAGTTATGCGGTCGGCGCTTCAGGGTGCATAAGGCCCTCCTTCTTGAGATCGGCCCAAAGCGCCGCGGGCAGTTTCGCATCGAGCAGCGAGCGGTTGCTCTCGACTTCGCTCGGCCGCTGGCCGCCGGGGATCACCGAGACGACCGACGGATGCAGCAATGGGAATTGTAGGGCGGCCTCGATCAGTCGCACGCCATGGCGCTTGCAGACGCTCTCGATGCCGGCGACGCGGTCGAGGATGTCCTTTGGTGCTTCGGAGTAGTTGTAGTAGGCGCCCGGCTTCGGCCCTGTTGCGAGGATGCCGGAGTTGTAGGGTCCGCCCAGAACGATGCCGATGCCGCGTGCCTGGCAGAGCGGCAGGAAGGACGTCAGCGCCTCCTGTTCCAGCAGCGTATAGCGTCCGGCCAGCAGGAACAGGTCGAAGTCGCCGCGCTCGGCCAGCGTCTGCGCAACCTGCCACTCATTGATGCCGCCACCGAACGCCTTGATCACGCCTTGGTCGCGGAGCGAGAGCAAGCCGTAGTAGCCGGAGCGCATGAACTCCTCGATGCGCTGGTCGGACGCTTCCTTGCTGCCATGGGTGAAGATGTCAACATCATGCACGAAGAGGATGTCGATACGGTCGACGCCGAGGCGCTCGAGCGAGGCTTCAAACGAGCGCATGACGCCGTCATAGCTGTAGTCGTACACCTCGCGGCGCGATGGCGTGCCGAAGAACTTGCCGATGCCCGTGCGCTCTTCCGGCGGGCAGGCCCGCATGATGCGGCCGACCTTGCTCGACAGCACATAGTCGTCGCGCTTCTTGCCGCGCAGGAACGGGTTGAGCCGCGTTTCCGACAGGCCAAGCCCGTAGAGCGGCGCGGTGTCGTAGTAGCGGCAGCCGGTCGCCCAGGCGGCCTCCAGCGTGGCATTGGCGTCCTCGTCCGAGACGGCACGATAGAGGTTGCCAAGCGGCGCCGTGCCGAAGCCGAGTTCGGTGAAACTGATACCGCCATTGCCGATGCGGTCGAAATGCCGTGTCTTCATATCCTGCCGTTTGCCTCGCTTGATTTGTCTCACATACACTATCATGCCTGTGATCAGGCAAAAGCATCGCGGAGCGTTGGACACGCATTTTCGCGGTTGCTAGCATGAGCAAAATCAAGCTGTTCGTGGCAGCAAGAGCGGCAAATCCCAGGGTGATTTTCATGGCAGGGTTGCGGTGAGCGACAAGAGCAAAAACCTGTTCGAGACGGCGCTTGACGAGCTCGGCGGCGTGCTGGCGCGGGTCGACGAGAGCCGGATCGACGCCGCCTGCAAGAGGCTGGCCGGCGCCAGGCAGATCGTCGTCTATGGCTGCGGCCGCGAGGCCCTGCAGGTCAAGGGTTTTGCCATGCGGCTCTACCATTTGGGCCTGCCGGTCGCCGTGGTCGGCGACATGACCACGCCGCCCTTGGGACCGGGGGATGTCTTCCTGGCCAGCTCCGGGCCGGGAGAAACCTCGACCGTGCTGACCCTCATGCAGGTCGCGCACGACGCCGGCGCGACCAACCTGCTGCTGACGGCCCAGGCCGAAAGCAGTGCGGCAAAGCGCGCCGATTTCACGCTGTTCATCCCCGCGCAGACCATGGCCAACGATCAGGGGGCGCAGAAGACGTCGGTCCTGCCGATGGGCTCGGTGTTCGAAGGCGCGCTGTTCCTGCTGTTCGAAGTGATGGTGCTGAAGCTCAAGGATTTGATCGGCGCGTCGCCGGAAGCGATGCGCGCCCGCCACACCAACATGGAATAGATCATGCGCTACGAATTGATGCTGCCGCACCAGATCCGCAAGGCGATCGCCAAGAACTGGCCGGTCGCACTGCCGCTTGGAGTGCTCGAATACCACGGCGAGCACATGGCCGTCGGCATGGACACGCTGGCCGTCGTCAAGGCTCTGGAGCTGTTCGAAAAGGAGAAGGACGTCGTCATCTTGCCGCCTTTCTACTATGGGGCGGCCAGCTACGCGGTAGCGCCGCCGGAAGGCAGCGGCTCGGTGCAGGTCGGCGGCAATGCGCTGGCGGCGTTCGGCGAGGAGCTGTTCTACAGCCTGCTGCGCATCGGATTTCGCAACATCCACGCAATCATCCACCACCAAACCGAGAATTTCGCCGCCGGCATGCCGACCGATCTGGCGTTCAAGACCGCCGGTCGCCAGGCGATCTTCCGCTTTCTCGAGAAGGAACGCGGCGAGGGTTGGTGGGGCTCTCAGACGATGGCCGACTACTATTCGGGACACGCTGCGGGTGAAAATTTCTTCAATTGGGTGCAGGTGCATCCGCTGATGTCGGCTGACATGAACGGCAGGTACCCGTTCGATCATGCCGGCATTGGCGAGACCTCGCTGATGCTGGCGCTATGTCCCGAAGCGGTGGATGCCACGCACTTCGAAGACAACAAGAGCTGGTATACGGCGAGCGCCAAGGATGCATCGGCGGAACTCGGGCAAAAGGGTGTGGCCATGATCATGGATCACCTGCGCACGATCCTGAGGGGCTAATGCATGTCGCCCAAAAGTGACCTCGGTTTTGGGAGAACGACATGCATCAAAACAAAGACCTAAAGCGGGTCGTCTGAATCCATTCAGACGCGACACGCTTTAGCGCGGTTCTTTCCCGCTCCCCTTCCGGGAGAAGGAAGGCTGGCCCTGCTACTTCACCGCTCCCGCGGTCATGCCCATGATCAGATAGCGTTCGAGCGCGATGCCGATGACGGCGAGAGGCGCGATGGCAGCAGTCGCGAGCGCTGCCATCGACCACCAGTTGATGCCTTGCGAGCCGGTCTGGCTCGCCACCATGACCGGGATGGTCTTGGCGTCGGTCGAGGTCAGAAGGGCGGCGAAGAAATACTCGTTCCAGCACAGCACCATCGCCAGGATGAAGGCGGCGACCATGCCAGGCAGCGCGATCGGCATGACGATGCGGAAGAAGGCGCCCCAGATCGACAATCCGTCGACGAGCGCGGCTTCCTCGAGCTCGACCGGGATCGAGTTGAACTGGTCGCGCATGATCCAGATGACGATCGGCAGCACCATCAGCGTGTAGAGCAGGATCAGCCCAACGCGCGTGTCGAGCAGGCCGACTTCGCGGTAGAGCACCAGGAAGGGCAGCGCCAGCACCACCGGCGGCAGTATCAGCTGCGACAGGAAGAAGAACGAGATGTCTTCGTTCTTGAACCAGGCGAAATGGTAGCGGTAGCGGGTGAGCCCGTAGGCGGCGAGGCTGCCGATGACGATGGCGAGGCTCGATGCGCCGACCGAGGTGATCACCGAATTCATGAAGCGCTTGAGGAACTCCTCGCGCACCGTCGAGGTCTGGAAGATCGAGTCCGGCGACAGGCCGAGTGAGCGCCAGCCCTTCCAGTCCGGCTGGAAGTCGACGAAGGGGATGAGATGGCCCTGGGTAACGTCAACCGCGGTCTTGAACGAGGTCGTGATCGTCCAATAAATCGGGAACAGGCAGATGAATGCCCAGAAGGCCAGCGCCCCATAGATGAAGACGCGGCTGGCGAGGAAGCTCGCCGGCGAGCGGATTTCCGAGGCGACATATTCGGTGGTCTGAACGCTCATCTTGGCTCAATTCACCCATCTTGCTTCAATTAACGTTGCGCACGAAGCGGTTGGCAAATTTCAACAGCCACGTGACGAACACGACGATGATCACCAGATAGGCCATCGCCAGCATGGTTCCGTAGCCGACATTCGAGCGGTCGCGATATTCGCGGTAGATGAAGCTTGACACGGAATCGGTGGCACCGCCCGGACCGCCCGAGGTCACTGTGATAATGATGTCGGCAAGCTTCAGCTTGAAGATGATGCGCAGGATCACCGCCGTCACCGATACCGGCAGCATCAGCGGGAAGGTGACCTGCCAGAAGGTCTGCCACGCATTGGCGCCGTCGACGCGTGCGGCTTCGAGCACCTCGCGCGACATCGCCTGCAGCCCGGCCAGCAGCATGATCATCATGAACGGAATGAACGTCCAGGCGTCCAGCACCATGATCGCGATGCGCGCGGTGATGGGATCGCTGAAGAAGGCTGGATTCTCCCAGCCGAGATGTCGTGCCAGCGTTGCGGCCGGTCCAAAGCGGTATTCCATCAGCGACTTGCCGATCATCCACGACACCGCGACGGGCGACAGCATCAGCGGCATCAGGAAGACGACGCGGAAGAATTTTCGCGCCCGGATCTGGGCGTTGAGCAACAGCGCCAGGCCGAAGGCGATCACATATTCGACCGCCACCGCCAGCACATAGAGCACCATGTTGAACAGCGCGTTGCGGTAGTAGGGATCGCCCAGCATCTGCCAGAAATTGTCGAGCCCGTTGAACCTGCGGCCGCTGAAGGAACTGAGATTCCAGTCGGTCAGCGCGATGTAGAAACCAAACAGTGTCGGGAAGATCACCATGGCGATAGTGAACAGCAGCGCCGGCAGCAGGAACAGGGCGCGCTGGCCGTCCTCGCCGCGCGTCAGCACCTGGCCGATGCCGAGCGCCACGCCCCACAACACATAGGCATAGACGACGGGGCGCCAGGTCTCGAAGCCGATCGTATCGGCGCTGCCCTTGTAGAGGATTTCCAGCGCGATCATGGACAGCAGGCCGAGCGTCGCAACGGACATCAGCGCCCAGCCGAGCCGTTTGCGGCCTGGAGAAATCAGATCGGAAGGGCCGGCATCTGCCGGCCACTGGTTTGCGGTCGAAGTCTGGTCAGCCACAAATCTCGCCCGTTTGAAGGCTCTCAAGGAGCCGGAGCCGGTCTAAAGTGGTCCGGCGTTGCCGCCGGACCACGGTTCATAGGGCCAGCCTACATGCCGAGCGAGGCCTTGTAGAGCTTGATCTGGTTGTCGCGGCCGATCTGGTCGGTCAGCTTCTCCCAGGCCGCAGCAATGGCGTCGGCGCCTTCCTGCGCCTTCATCTTGCCGGCGAAGGTGTTGGCCAGGATGTCCTCGGCGGCGCTGTAGTACTGGAAGATGCCGGGGATGCGTGGCTCGATCGCCGCGTTCGGATGATTGTAGCTGTCGGATTCCGACTTGAGGTAGGAGGTGATGAAGGCCTCGTCGTAGCCGGCCGCCACCCATTCCGGAATATCGAAATGCGAGTTGCGGTACGGCTGGAAGCCCGAGGGATACATCGCCGTCCAGATCGACAGGTCCTTGCCGCCAAGATGGGCGGCGGCGGACCAGGCCGCCTTCTTTTTCTTCTCGTCGGCATCGACGCGGGCCATGACATAGACGCCCCAGCCGAGATAGGCGCAGTTGGGCGCATAGTTCGGGCCGCTGGCGAGCTTGTCCCAGGCTCCGGTCTTCGAATTGTAGACATCGTCCGAGCCCGGCAGGATCGAGAAGCCGGTGACGTCGCCGACAACAGACGAATCGTTGGTCTTGACGTTGGAGCCGACGTCGCCCCACCAGGTGACCATCGAGCCGGTGCCGGCCAGGAACTGCTGGAAGGCGGTGGTGTTCGGGTCGGCGTTGATCTGGTCGGCCGGCTCCGAAGGCAGTGCGTCGATGACGTCCTGGATGGCGCGCACCCAGGCCGGGTTGTTGACGCGCGGCTTCATCGTGTCGGCGTCGAACAGCCAGGCCTTGTCGTCGGGGTGCTTGGCGTAAGCGCTGGCGCGGCTGCCAAGGAAGTAGAAGCCGAAACCGCCCCAGGGTTTTGGCGCATCGAGATAGCCAAAGACGTCCTGGTCCTTGAGCTTCTTGCCCTTGAGGAACTTCGTGACCGCCTGGACCTGCTGCCAGGTCTTCGGCACGCCCCACTCGCCTTCACCGCCGCCGTCCTTCCAGGCCTTGGCGAGGTCGGCATCGGCAAACACGTCGGTGCGGTAGTTGAAATTGTGCGCGTCGC
Organism: Mesorhizobium sp. Root102; assembly: GCF_001425625.1. Taxonomy (GTDB): domain Bacteria; phylum Pseudomonadota; class Alphaproteobacteria; order Rhizobiales; family Rhizobiaceae; genus Mesorhizobium. The sequence continues at coordinate 297,468 of NZ_LMCP01000045.1, forward strand.
CGTCGACGGTCACGCGATATTGCTTGCCGTTCCAGGTGCCGACCGGGGGCTGCAGATAGGCCACGACATCTTTCATGTCGATCTGCTCCTTGACCCAGTCGGGCATTTCCGACGTCAGGCCCTTGCCGCAGACATCGCCTTCGAACGGTGCGCCCATTTCGATGATGTCGAAATCGACGGTGCCTGTAGCGATCGACTGCTGCAGGCGGGCGTTGTAATCGGCCTGCGCCAGGTCGATCCAGTTGATCTTGGCGCCCGTATAGGTCTCCCACGGCTTAAGGAAGCCGCGGAACAGCACATTGTGCAGGTTCTGGTTGTTGAGACCCATGAAGGTCAGCTCGACGCCGGCGAATTCGCCTTCCTTGACGTTCGCCTTGGTCGCCTCGAGGCAGAGTTCACCGACCTTCTGGAAATCGGCGTCCGTCGGCTGGCCCTTGCCGACGCCGGGGATCTGCAGGATTTTGGTGCGCAGTTCGCTTGCCGCGGAAGCCGGACGCGTCAAGGCGCCAAGCCCGGCGCCGGATGCGGCCGCGATTGCGGCCATGCTGGCAGCGCCCTTCAATATGTCGCGCCTTGTGGCGCCGGCTCGAACCAGTTTCTCGTAAAGACCCGTTCTCATCGCCTGTTCCTCCCAGAACATCAGTGTGAATAAATTGGCCATCTGTCGGACGCCGGAGCGCCAACGATGCTCCCGGTTCGGAAACGAACTAGGCAGGACCCCACCCTGCGTCGATTGAGGTTCCGATTACGGTTCGGGTGCCGACTTTGGACCAGCGCTCGCCACTATTCTCACAACCCAACGCCGTGTCAACGAGAACGGGTTTTTATCTATAAGGGACCGACTTGCCCTGACCGGTCGCCTTGGTTAGCTTCTGCGTCTACGGCCAGTGGAGCCGGAAGGGGAGTATATGGCTCAAGTCGCAATCAGCAAGGTGGCCAAGGCGTTCGGAACGGTCAAGGTTCTGCATGAAGTCAGCGTCGATATCGCAGACGGACAGTTCGTGGTGCTGGTTGGCCCTTCGGGTTGCGGCAAGTCCACGCTGCTCAGGATGGTGGCCGGGCTGGAGACCGTATCCGCTGGGACCATCGCCATCGGCGACCGCGTCGTCAATCACCTGCCGCCGGCCAAGCGCGACATCGCCATGGTGTTCCAGAACTACGCGCTCTATCCGCACAAGACTGTCGAGCAGAACATGGCCTTTGCGCTCAAGCTGCGGAAAACCGATCCGGCCGTGGTCGCCGAGCGGGTCAAGCGCGCCGCCGACATCCTCGACCTCAATCCCTATCTGAAGCGCTATCCTCGCCAGCTTTCCGGCGGACAGCGCCAGCGCGTGGCCATGGGCCGCGCCATCGTGCGCAACCCGCAGGTGTTCCTGTTCGACGAGCCGCTCTCCAATCTGGACGCCAAGCTGCGCGTGCAGATGCGCACCGAGATCAAGGAACTGCACCAGCGGCTGAAGACCACCACCATCTACGTCACCCATGACCAGATCGAGGCCATGACCATGGCCGACAAGATCGTCGTCATGCGCGACGGCCGCATCGAGCAGGTCGGCGCGCCGCTGGAGCTGTTCGACCGGCCGGCCAATCTGTTTGTCGCCGGCTTCATCGGTTCGCCTTCGATGAACCTGCTCAAGGGCGTCATGCGCAAGGGCGCCAAGCCCGGTGTCGACATTGCAGGCACGCTGTTTCCGATTGCACCAGGCAATGCCGCGCAGGACGGCCAGGCCGTCGTCTATGGCGTGCGCCCGGAACATCTCGAGATCCATCCCGATGGCGTGCCGGCGAAGATTTCGGTGGTCGAGCCGACCGGCTCGGAAACGCTGGTGTTCCTGCGCTTCGGCGACGGCGAGATGGTGGCGCTGTTTCGCGAGCGCCACGACTTCAAACCCGGCGACACGCTGACCCTGAAGCCGCGGCTCGACCAGATCCATCTTTTCGACGCCGAGACCGGCAAGCGTCTCTGATCTCAACTCACGAGGACTATCATGCTCAAAGGCATCAATCCGTTGCTCAATGCCGACGTGCTGCAGGCATTGCGGGCGATGGGCCATGGCGATGATCTGATTATCGCCGACACCAATTTCCCGTCCGATTCGGTGGCGCGCCAGACCGCGCTCGGCCGCCTGCTGCGCATCGATGCCTCGGCCGCCGAGGTAGCCAAGGCGGTGCTGTCGCTCTACCCGCTGGACACGTTCGTCGACGACTCGGCCGCGCGCATGGAGATTGTCGGCAAGCCGGACGAGATTCCGGCTGTGCAGAAAGAGGTGCAGAAGGAAGTCGACCAGGCCGAGGGCAAGTCCTGGCCGATGATAGCGGTCGAGCGCTATGCCTTCTACGAGCGCGCCAAACAGGCCTATTGCGTCATCCAGACCGGCGAACGCCGCTTCTATGGCTGCTTCGCTTTCCGCAAGGGCGTCGTGCCGCCGGATGCGGAGTAGCGGCATGGCTTCGGGCAAGCCTGTCGTCATCCTGGGTGTGTTCGTCGCCGACACCGCCTACAGGGCGCAGCGGCAGCCGCGCATGGGCGAAACCATCCTCGGCACATCCTTCACGCTGGGGCCGGGCGGCAAGGGCTCGAACCAGGCGGTCGCCGCCGGCAAGCTCGGCGCCGACGTCACCTTCCTCACCCGCCTCGGCGTCGACCCCTTCGCCGACATGGCCAGGCAGACCTGGGCGCAGGCGGGCGTCAAGAATGCCGTCATCGACACGCCGGAAAGCTATACCGGCGCGGCCTACATCTTTGTCGAGGAAACCACCGGCAACAACGCCATCATCGTCAGCCCTGGTGCTGCCATGCTGATCTCGCCAGCCGATATCGAGGCCAATGCCGGGCTGATCAGCGGTGCCGGCGTCTTCGTCACGCAGCTCGAACAGCCGATCGAGGCGGCTACGCGGGCGCTGGAGATAGCGCGTGGGGCAGGGGTGACGACGATCCTCAACCCGGCCCCGGCGGCGAAGCTTCCCGACCGCATCTACACGCTGTGCGACTATCTCACGCCCAATGAGACCGAGACGGAGGAACTGACCGGGATGAAGGTCTCCTCGGTCGACGAGGCGCGAGCCGCTGCGGACAAGCTGCTCGAAAAGGGCGTCGGCACGGTCATCGTCACGCTCGGTGACAAGGGCGCGCTTTTGCACTCGAAGAACCGCTCCGACCATGTTCCTGCCGTCAGTGCCGGGCCGGTGGTCGAAACCACAGGGGCGGGCGATGCCTTCAATGGCGGTCTTGCCGCAGCAATTTCGCGGGGCGTGGAGCCGCTAGAGGCGGTGCGCTTCGCTTGTGCGGTCGCCGGCATTTCGGTGACGCGACCAGGGACCGCGCCGTCCATGCCGACGCTGCAGGAGGTCGAGGCGCTGCTGGCGAGAGGGTGATCTTGCGAGGCCAGACGTAGGCACATGCCGAAAGGACCTGAGTGGCCTCAGGTCTCTTGCAAGACAATATTTTTGACAATCAATGTCGACATTTCTCCGAAGCCAAGGGCTTGATACCCCCAGGAGAAATGGCGCGAGTGACGGGGCTCGAACCCGCGACCTCCGGCGTGACAGGCCGGCACTCTAACCAACTGAGCTACACCCGCGCATGGCGAACACGTGTCAGCCGTGTTCGTCGTTGGGGCGCTGGATAAGGGGTTCGCCACCGGGTGTCAAGCGTGACAGGACAGCATAACAGCAAACAGGAGAAGGTTTTTTGACAGCCGGCGTTTTGTTGGCAAAACCGGCGTCCAACCAGGGCGTCCTGCACTCATTTGGCCTTGCGAAGCCGGTTACGACCGCTTAAAGGTCCGGCCCGGAGCGGGCGATTAGCTCAGTTGGTAGAGCGCTTCGTTTACACCGAAGATGTCGGCGGTTCGAGCCCGTCATCGCCCACCATTCCAGTCACACAATCCATCACACGGCCGCGTCAATGGCGAAGCCCACGGTATGGAGTGCCTGGCTATCCATCAGCCGCTGCCTCACAAACTCGGCGCAGGTCGGCATGGATGTTTTTGGAGTTCAACAGCTCGGCGGCTTCGGGATAACCCTCGGCCAGCAATGTGCCACGATCTCGGCCGGAGAGTGGTGGAAACCGCCCTCCGCCGAAGCATGGGCCCGCTGGTAGATATGGCTGGTTCTGATGTCGTTGGCCATTGGCAAACATCCCCCTTGATCAGCACTTGGTGAACAACCTTTGAGACGCTAAGTTGTTCCGCTGCAACTTGTGGGGGAATGTTGGCAACTAATGCGTGGGCGATGAATCTGTCGCTTGAACTACGGCTCTCATTCTCGCTCCTCGTCAGGAGACGAGGCGGTCCGTCGCCATCCTGCAACGGTCAAGGCGGCAGGAGCCGGAAGTCGTTGCCTTCCGGCAGCAGCTGGCCGCCGTCGACGATTATGGTCGTGCCGGTGATGTAGCTGGCATCGTCGGAGGCGAGGAACAGGAAGGCGTTGGCCACGTCGCGCGGGCTGCCGAGGCGGCCGAGTGGGATCGAGTCCTCCATGTTCTTGATATAGGCCGCGCCCCGATGCATCTCGATGGCCTCGGTGAGGATGTTGCCGGGCTCGACACCGTTGACGGTGATGCCGTAACCGGAGAATTCCAGCGCCGCGGCACGGATGAAGCCGTTGATGCCGGCCTTGCTGGCGGAATAGTGGCCATGGCCGGGGCTGGTGACATGCGGGCCGGTGATGGAGGAGGTGTAGAGCATGCGGCCAAAACCTTGCGCCTTCATCGGCACCAGGGCCGCGCGGCTGGCATTGAAGGTGCCGCGCAGATTGACCGCCATGACACGGTCCCAGTCGTCGGCGCTGGTGTTCTCGATCAACTGCCAGGGATAGATGCCGGCATTCTGGACGATGATGTCGAGGCGGCCATGGAGCTTGAGCGCGAGCGCCACGGCGGCCTCGGCATCGCTCATTTGCGAGATGTCGGTGCGGATGAAGGGGACGCCCATTTCGTCCGCGGTCGCTTGCCCGGCCTCGACCTCCGTGTCGGCGAGCACCAGCCTTGCACCCTCTTCGGCGAAGCGTAGCGCGATGCCCTTGCCGATGCCGCGGGCGCTGCCGACGATCAGCGCTACCTTGTCTTTCAGTCGTCCGGTCATGCGAGCCGTCCTGTCATGCGAGCCTTTGGCGGATGGTTTGCTTGAAAGCGTCGAGCAGCACGGCGGCCAGCACCAGCAGACCGTGGATCACCTGGGTGAAATTGGCCGGCAGGCCCATCAGGTTGATCGCCGTGTTGATGGCCGAGAGCAGCAGGACGCCGGCATAGACGCCGGGCAGGGTGCCGACGCCGCCTTTGAGGCTGACGCCACCGATGACGACGGCGGCGAAGGCGTTGAACAAAAGGCCGACGCCGAGATTGGCGGTGGCACCCGAGGTGCGGATCGCCAGCAGCCAGCCAGCGAGGCCGGCGATTGAGCCGGCGAGAACGAAAGCGATGATGAGATTGCGGTTCACCCTTATGCCGGCGCGGAAGGTTGCCGTCTCGTTGCCGCCGATCATGACGAGATGCCGGCCGAACGGCGTCTTGGCCATGATCAGCGAAAAGACGACGAAACAGCCAACCGCGATCCAGGCGGTGAGCGGCAGACCGACAAGGCGCTGGATGCCGAACCAGCGGATGGCCGGCGCCAGGTCCTGCGCCGAGCGGCCGCCCGAAATGACCAGCACGAGGCCGCGCACCCAGATGTAGGACGCCAGCGTGATGATGAAGGCGCTCATCTTCACCTTGACCACCAGATAGCCGTTGAAGGCGCCGATGAGGCCGCCGACGGCCAGCGCCAGCAGCAGCGACACCGGAACCATCAGCCATTCCGGATACAACTGAACGCCAAGCCCTATTCCGGACGAGCAGAACAGGATGCCGACCGCCATGGCGCTGAGCGCCGCCACCGATTCGACCGACAGGTCCATGTGACCGGCGATGATCACCAGCGCCAGGCCGATCGACATGACGCCCAGCACGCTGGAGGCCTCGATGATGTTGGCGAAGATGCCAAGTTGAAAATAGTTCGGGACGAAGATGGAGAAGACCACGAGCACGAACAGCAGCATGAACCAGACGAGGTTGTCGAGGACGAACTCCAGGGCGCGGCGTGTGCGGGGGTTCATGGGCTGATCCGGCTGGCGCGTGATCCAAACTCGATTTTTCGAGAGATCATGCGCGGGTTGGAATTGGAGAATTGGCTCCGGGCCGAGATGGCCCGGAGCGTTTTCTGCGACGTGACTATTCGACTGATTTGACGGTGTCCGTCGGCGGCTTCTGGTTGCCCCAGAAGGCCGGATTGTCGACATTTTCCTTGGTGATGGCGGCGCCTGGGATCTTGATGTTCGGGCCCCAGGCTTCCTTGGTCACGGTCGATTTCAGGCCGAGCACGTCGTATTCGCCGGGCTTGATCTCTTCCTTCTTGGCGATCTTGTCCATGAACATGGCGACAGCCGCGGCCTGCGCGTAGAGCGGCTGCTCGACTTCGACGTTGAGCCAGCCCTTGCGGATCAGGTCGAGGCCGACCGGAGCGCCGTTCGAGCTCATCAGCATGACGTCGCCCGGCTTCTTGCCGGCGGCCTCGAGCGAGGCGACGGCAGCGACCGAGAGGTGGGCGGCATGGCTGAAGATCAGGTCGATGTCGGGGTTCGCCAGCATCTGGTCGGCAACGATGGTGCCGGCATTGCTGGCCTCCCACTGCATGGCCGGAAGCGAGATGATCTTGACGTCCGGAAACGCCTTCATCTTCTCCTCAAAGCCCTTCTGGATGTCGAGCGTATAGGGATCGCCCGGGTCGCCGAGCACCTGCAGCACCTTGCCCTTCACCGAGCCGTTCTTCGCTTTCAGCAGCTTCTCGGCCTGGTCGGCGGCGACGTAGCCGATCTCGACCGTTCCGGCGACAGAGGTGAAGTCGGATGGCGTCGACGTGATCTGGCGGTCGAACTCGACCACCGGGATGCCGGCCGCGCGGGCGGCTTCGATGGATGGTTTCAGCGCATTGAAGTCGACCGCCGCCAGGATGATGGCCGCCGGTTTCAGCGCGATGACGTCGTTCATTTGTGATTGCTGGGCGTCGGTCTTGTTGTCGGCGTTCAGCGTCTTCATCTCGTAGCCGGTCTGCTTCAGGAACAGTTCCAGCGCGCTCACCGAGCCGGTCTGGAACTCATCCAGCAGGGTCGGTACCATATAGTAGACGATACCCTTGGACTGGGCGAATGCCGGCGTGAGCGTGGCAAAGGCCAGTGCAAGGATACCGAAGGCAGCAAGAAGTATTCGCTTCATGTCGTTCGCTCCTCTTAAGCCGGACCCCTCTTTTGTCCCTCAGCCTGTCGGTCCGGCACCGGCAAGCGTTTCACCGGTGATCATGTTGATCACCGCATCGGGACTTGTTTTGTTGCGTGCGACATCGCCGGCCACGACGCCTTGCCGGATCACCACGATCCGGTCGGCGACCTGGAAGGCCTGCTGCATGATATGGGTGATGATGACGACGCCGATGCCCTGGTTCGCCACCTGGCGGATCATGTCGAGGCCGCGCCGCGTCTGTTCGACTCCAAGCGCTGCGAACGGTTCGTCGAGCAGCACCAGCTTGCCGCCCCAGTGCACGAACCGGTTGAGCTCGATGGCCTGCCGCTGGCCGCCCGAAAGATGCTCGACATTGGTGCGCAGCGAGGGAATGCGGGTGCCGGCACTGGCCAGCGCCTTTCCGACGACGGCTTCCATGGCGCGCTCGTCGAGCACGGGAATGCCGAAAACCTTCCTGGTGATCTCGCGGCCCATGAAGAAATTGGCGACCACGTCGACATTGGTGCACAAAGACAGGTCCTGGTAGACGGTCTCTATGCCCGCCGCCTTGGCCTCGGCGGGCGACCGGGCAAGAAAGTCCTTGCCCTCGAACAGCATGCGGCCGGAGGTCGGCTCCAGTCCGCCAGCGATGATCTTGACCAGTGTCGATTTGCCGGCGCCGTTGTCGCCTAGCAGCGCCACGACCTCGCCCTTGCCGATCGAGAAGCTGATCCCCTTGAGCGCTTCGATCGCGCCATAGTTCTTGGTGACGTTGTCGAGCACCAGCAGGGGTTCGTTCATGCCGCAATCTCCCTGGCCTTGAGAAGGTCGCGCTCGCGCTCGCGTTCGGCGGCGAACATCTGCCCGAAGCGGGGCGACAGCACCCCGGAAACCGCAAGGGCGGCGGCGCCGCGCAACACCGAATGTTGCCCGCCGCGCGCGACGATGATTCGAGGCGTCGTGCGGTCCTTCCGTGCGGAAACGGAGTTGTGCAGGCCTCTGGCCGAACCAGCCAGCCGTTCGAGCAGATCGGTGGATGCCAGCCCGCCGAGGATGACCGTCTCCGGGTCGAAGAGGTTCTCGATGATGGCGACGGCATTGTGGAAGATCGGGCCGACTTCGGCCACCCAGTCGGCTTCGCAGCCGTTCCAGCGCCGGAGCGCCTCGAGTGAGAGGTACCTTTCGAGGCAGCCGCTGTTGCCGCACGGGCAAGCCTCGCCGCCGGGAACGACGGGAATGTGTCCGATCTCGCCGGCATTTCCCCAGGCACCGCGCAAGGCGCCGCCGTCATGAACCATGACACCGCCAAGGCCGACGCCAAAATAGAGATAGTAGTATTCGGAAAACTGGGCGCCGAGGCCGTAGAGGCGCTCGCCCATGGCCGCTGCCGCCATGTCGGTTTCAAAGAAGGCCGGCAATCCGGTCGATGCCGCCAGCCGCTCGCGCAGCGCCACATCCTTCCAGCCGGTCATGGTGGTCGGGCCGACAAAACTCATGGATTCGACGCCGAACGGTCCGGGCAGGGCCAGGCCGACGCCCAGCACCCGTCCGCCAGCCCGCAGCCTGGTCAATTCGATCACCATCGCCCCGATCAGGTCGAAGGCATGGTCCGGCGCCGCGTTCGGAGCTTCGCGATAGTTACTCTCGATCACGTCGCCGCTCAGATTGATCAAGGCGGCACTGATGCCGAGCGGGGTGATGTGGACGCCGACGGCATAGCCGCCCTCGGGGTTGATGCGCAGGGTCGCCGGGGGCAGGCCGCGCCCCTTCGGCTCTTCGCGCAGCGACAGGATGTAGCCCTGATCTTCCAGTTCGCGAACGATGGTCGATACCGTCTGGACGGTCAGTCCGACGCGCCGGGCGATCTCGCCGCGGGCGATCGGTCCATGAAGGCGGATGGACTCAAGCACGATGCGCCGGTTGTACGGCCGCCCGAACTCCTGATTGGTCCCCCGCAGTGCCATGACGTGCACCCCTTCGAGAGGGTAACTTGGCACCGCTTATTTATTCAGTCAAATGGAATTCAAAAATAAATTGATAGCGGAGTTTTTCCAAAAGAAGGCCGCGGAGGGCGTATTCGGTTCAGGACCTGCTTACGCACCGCCCTGGCTGATTGCCGCCATGTCGAAACGGTTTCAAAGGTGGGCGAACCCCGCGACCGTTGATCCGACAAAGCATGGAGCAAAGATGATTGAATTGCCGTTTGCCCGCAACGAGTACCAGCAGCGGCTGCGCAAGATCCGCACCGAGATGGCCAGGCGCGGTCTCGAGCTCCTTGTTGTCAACGACGTTGCCAACCAGCATTACATCACCGGCTATGATGGCTGGTCATTCTATACGCCGCAGGTGGTGCTCGTTCCGGTCGAAGACGTCGAGCCGGTCTGGATCGGGCGCGCCATGGATGCGGCCGGCGGTCTTCTGACGGCCTGGATGAAGCCGGAAAACGTGGTTGGCTTCCCGGAAGACCACGTCCAGCGCGTCGACCGCCATCCCATGGACTGGATCGCGAATTGGATCGTCGCGAAGGGCTGGGGTATCAGACACATCGGCATCGAACTCGAAGCCTACTATTTCTCGCCGAAAGGGCACGCCCGGCTCGTCGCCGGACTTCCCAACGCAAAATGGCATGATGCCGATCTGCTGGTGAACTGGATCCGCGCGGTCAAATCGGCGCCCGAGATCGCCTATTTGCGCAAGGCCTCGACCTTGGCGGAGGCGGCGGTCACACGGGCCTTCGAAGTGATCGCGCCGGGCGTTCGCGAGTGCGATGCCATCGCCGCCATCCAGGCTGCGCAGATCGCCGGCAGCCCGGACTTCGCGGGCGACATCACCGCGCTGCCGCCGACAATTCTCGGCGGCGAAAATGCTTCCGCACCGCACATCATGTGGAGCGACAGGCGGTTCGGGGAAAACGAGACGATTGCCCTGGAGCTTGCCGGGGTCTGCCGCCGCTATGCCGCCGGGCTGGCAAGAACCCTGCAACTCGGCAAAACGCCGACAAATGTCTCGGATACGGCCAAAGCAGTGATCGAAGGCATGGACGCGGTGCTCGATGCGGTCAGGCCGGGAACATCAGCCGAAGCGGTAGAGGGCGCCTGGCGCAAGGTCATTCAACGCTACGGATTGAAGAAGGAGTCGCGCATCGGCTATTCCATCGGCGTCGCCTATCCGCCGGATTGGGGCGAACACACGATCAGCCTCAGGCCGGGCGACAAGACTATGCTTGAACCGGGCAACGTCGTTCATTCCATCCTCGGCATGTGGATGGACGGCTGGGGCATCGAGATCAGCGAGACCATCCTGGTCACCGAAACCGGCAATGAGACGCTGACGAGGTTCCCGCGAGAGATCCATGTCAAATCCTGAGGATCCGGCCATGGCAGGCGGTTCTGCAATTCCCGGCACGATCGATATCGATGCCGGAATTCTCGACCGGATGATCGAGATCCGCCGCCATCTGCACCGCAATCCGGAGCTCTCGAACCGCGAAGTCAACACGCAGCGTTATCTCAGGCAGATGCTGGCCGGGCAGGGAATTGCCGGCATTCGCGACGTGGCGGGCTTTGGCCTGGCGGTCGACATTGTCGGCACCGGCAAGCCGTCAAATCGAAAGCTGGCCATTCGCGCCGACATCGATGCCTTGCCGATCGCGGAGGAATCCGGTGTCGAATTCGCATCGATGAACCCAGGCGTGATGCATGCCTGCGGCCATGACGCCCACGCATCGATGGCCTTTGCGGTTGCCGAGCATCTTCACCAGTCAAGGAACAGTTTTGGCGGGACCGTCCGTCTGATCTTCCAGCCGGCGGAGGAAGACGATCCGTCGGGAGGCAAGAGGGTGGTGGAAGAGGGGCTTCTCGACGATATCGACGCCGCTATCTGCGTCCACGTCGATCCATACACGCCGACCGGTAAGATCGCCGTGAGTTCCGGTCCGTATACTCTGGCCTGCGATACATTTGACGTTGTCGTCACCGGCTCGGCCGCGCATGCGGCAAAGCCGTATGAGGGCATCGATGCGATCCCCGTGGCCTGCTCCATGGTGGGGGAATTGCAGAAGATCGTTTCGCGCGAGATCGATCCCTACGATCCGCTGGTCATTTCCGTCACCGGCATCAATGGCGGCAACGCCTACAACGTGATCGCCGGCAAGGTCACCTTGAAAGGGACTATCCGCAGCGGCAGCGACGCCACCCGCGAACGAGCCTGGCGGCGCGTTCGTGCGATACTGGAGGCAATAGCGACGGCCCATGGCGCCAGTGTGCAGCTCGACATCCACAAGGGCGAACCCGGCGTCGTCAACGACGTCGAGATGACCGAGCTGATTGTCGCCAGTGCCAAGGCCTGTGTCGGGCCCGACAATGTCCTCAACACGCCAGGATGGACCATTGCGGACGACTTTGGCTACTACAGCGAGAAGCGTCCGTCGGTCTACTTCCGGCTCGGCATCCGCAACGAGGCGGTCGGATCGGTGTTTCCGCTTCACCATGCCAGGTTTCGCGTCGATGAGGCCGCCTTGAAAGTCGGTGCCGCCACCCTGGTTTCGGCGGTGACCGCGTTCCTGTCGATGCACCGGGAAAATGCCGACTGACAAAGGCACGGGATGCAGGGCTCGTGCCGGCATGATGGCCATCAGCCGTGCGGGGCAGGAGCAAAAAACGCTCAGAGGTACTGGGCGACCTTCTTGCCGACAGTCAGGAAGCGCAAGGGATCGATCGCTTCGCCATTGTGGCGGACCTCGTAGTGCAGATGCGGGCCGGTCGAGCGGCCGCTGCTGCCGGTCTTGCCGATGACGGCGCCGGCATCCAGTTTCTCGCCCACGGTCACGTCGATCTCGCTGAGATGCCCATAGCGCGTCGCAAAGCCGTTGCCATGGTCGACTTCAACCATGCGGCCATAGCCGCCGTTCCAGCCTGCCTTGGTGACGACGCCCGGTGCTGTGACCTTTGCGGCCATGCCGATCGGCGCCCTGAAATCCATACCTGAATGCAGAGCGGCGGTGCCGAGGATGGGGTCGGTGCGCACGCCGAACGGGCTGGTGACGGGGTGACCCGGCGCGGGATTGGTGAGCGGCAGCCGGCGGGCTTCCTTCTTGAGGTGGTCGAGCGCGTCAAGCGCTTCGTCCAACTCCTTGACCTTGCTGTCGAACATCATCGAGGAGTCGAGCGGGATCAGCGGTCCGCCGGCATCGCTGTCGTTCTTGCCGAAATCGCTATCGACGGGCAGTCCGGCCGCTTGAAGCGCCTGGGTGATCGCGTCGGCGCTCTTGTAGGCATTGTCGGCAAGCGTGCTGATGCGGGTGATCTGGTCGCTTTCGATGGATTTCAGCGACTGGTTGATCGAGACGAACAGCTTGTCGGCACGATCCGCGGCTGAATCGTTGGGCAGCGGATCGGAGCGCGTCGACCACAGCGAGAACGGCCTGGTGTCGCCGGCGCCGAGGTCGGCGCTCAGGCTGGCGACCGCGTAATTCTGCGCGGGCGGGATGATGCTGCCGGTCACTTCGGCGCGTTTGTCCGGCTTGCTCGCCGCTGCCGGATCTTCGGCCGGCGCCGTTCCGACTTCGCTCTCGGCGCGTTCGAGCAGCGGGCCAAGCCGGCCGTGACGCTGGCTCAACTGGCTCTGGCGTTCAAGCAGTTCGCTGACCTTGGTTTCCATCAATTGCTGGTCGAGCAACTGGCGGCTGGTGATGCGGTCGACCTGGGCGCGAAGCGCCGAAATGCGATCTTCATAGGCTTGCTGCATGCGCGCCTGCCGCGCCGTGGTGGCGCCGATCAGGTCGTCGCGCAGCACGAGATAGGAGGTGGCCATCAGGTAGCCGATGGCAATGGCCGCGAGCGCCGAGCCGATAAAGGCCACAAGCCAGGGGCGGATCGTGAAGTGCCTGATCTCGTTGCCCCGGGCGATGATGACCGTATGGGGCTCCTTACGCCTGCCGAAGACTGCTGACTGACCGGTTGCGTTCACGGGACCAAGCTTTCGGTTACGACACCACGACAGCTTGATTACACATTATTAGGGTTAACAAAGGCTTGCGGCGCCAACTTGCCGCCTGGGATTGACCGTCTGACGGGTATGAGGTTGTGGGGAAGGCGCGTCAGCTGTGCCCGCAAGACCTCAAAGCGCGCGAACGGCCGCCAGCACGTCCTCGGCATGGCCCTTGACCCGGACCTTGCGCCAAATCCCAGCGATCCGCCCGTCGCGGCCGATCAGGAACGTCGCGCGCTCGACACCCATGTATTTGCGGCCATACATCGATTTCTCGACCCATAGATGGTAGGCCTCGATCACCTTGCGCTCCTCGTCGGCCGCGAGGTCGATGGTGAGATTGTATTTCGACTTGAACTTGTCGTGCTTTTTGGCGTTGTCAGGTGAGAGGCCGATCACGACGGCGCCGGCCTTCTCGAACGCCGGCTTCAACTGCGAAAAACTTATTGCCTCTTGCGTGCAGCTCGTCGTGTCGTCCTGGGGGTAGAAATAGAGGACTGTGGGCTTGCCGAGGGATGAGGCAAGGCTGACTGATCCGCCGCCGTCCCGCGGCAGGTCGAATTGCGGCGCCAGATCGCCTACGTCGAGGTCAGCCATACCGATGCCCTTGTTTGTGGTTACGCGCCAAGCCACACCGATATAGTGTCGAGCGGGGATTCGTCCACGATCGAGTTCGTACAACGGAAAATTGCGTGGATCAGGAGCAACCGCAGCACGAGAAGATCCGGTTCAGGCGTGATGAGATCACCGACCTGGGGACCTTTCCGTCGGCGTGCCGCGTGCCGCCGCTCGGTCAGGCGTCGATCGGACGCGGCTTTCGCATGCTGGCAAGGGTATTCGCCGGTTTCGCCAGTCTCGTCTTGTTGGCGGCCGTCGTTGTCTATCTCATCGGTGCGTCCGGCGTCGGTTCCGAACGGCTTCGCACCGAGGCGGAAACGGCTCTCGAGAAACTGGCTGGTGTCGATGTCAATGTCGCGGTCGGGCCTGCCCGCATCACGCTCGACAGTTCGAGTTTCATAGCGCTTCAAGTCAGTGACGTCAGCCTGAAGACCGCTGACGGCAAGCCGATGGCCGATGCCGGCCGCGTGCGCTTTGGCGTGCGCCTGGTTCCGCTGCTGTGGGGAGATGTTCGGCTGACCAGCGCCAGGATCTCCGATGCCCGCATCGTCGTGGCTGCGATGCCGTCAGGCGGCGACTGGACTGCCGCCCTGCGCAATGCGGACGGCCTCATCGATCCGGAAAAACTGTCCGTTGCGGTGTTCGCAAACGTCAACCGTGCACTCGATGCCGTGCGCGAGGATTCGCTGCGCCAGATCGACCTTCGCGACGTCGAATTCGTGCTGCCCGACACCGGAACGATCAAGCTCCTCAAGGTCACCGACGCCACTGTCGTGCAGTCGGGAACCGGCGGCATGCGGTTTTCCTCCAAGGCGGATGTCGACGGCAGGACTGTTACCGTTGCCGCTTCCGCCACCCGCGATATCGCGGCGCACCGGGTCACGGCACTGGATGCGAGCATCGATCTGGCGGATGCCGGTGACACGAGGGCCGCTGCCGGCAAGTTGGGCGCGGTCGCGCTGAAACTGACAGGATCGGAGGGGTTCGGCATGAATGCATCGCGGCTGACGGCCGCTTTGTCATCCACGGGTTCCATCATCGATCTCGGCACACGCGGGCTGCTGCCGGCAGATGTCGATGTCAATGCGACGCTGGTTGCCGGTAGCAACAAGGTCCAGGTCGACAGATTGCTACTGAAGACCGGCCGCTCGACATTCGATTTCGCCGGTTCGATCGGGCCGAAGCCGGCAACCGGAGCGGCGGGCGAGGAACCCTCCTATCGTTATGACCTGACCAGCGACGGTTCGTCGCTGGCGCCTTCGGAGTCGCCTGAGCCAGCGCTCACCTTCCTTGCCCGGATTGCCGGAGTCTACAACACGGTGAGCCACAGACTGGTCGCCGAGCAGATCGCGCTTCGGTCCGCTGCCTCCGGAGAGGTGCTTGGCACCGCCGCCGTGGCGTTCGTCGACGGCAAGGCCCCGGGGATCAATCTTGCGTTCAACATCCACAACATGCAGGTCTCCCACGTCAAGCAGCTGTGGCCGTGGTTTTCAGCGCGCAACGCCCGGCTGTGGGTGCTGGCCAATCTGTTCGGCGGCCGCGTCGTCGACGCCAACCTCCAGTTCCAGGTCGTGCCGGGCCGCCTCGGCAACGGCGTGCCGCTTTCCGCCGATGAGGTGTTCGGTCGCTTCCAGATCGAGGGATCGCGCTTCGACACCGCCGGCCGCATACCGCCGATACGCGACGCGGTTGGTGTCGTCGGCTTCCACGGCAACGATGTCGATATTTCCCTGTCCTCGGGCACTGTCTATATGCCCAGCGGCCGCACCGTGGCGGCCAGCAACGGCACGCTGACGGTCGAGGCGGCCAATCGCCCGCCGGTCGTCGGCGCGCTCGACATCGACGTTGCTGGCGACGCATCCGCTGTTGCCGAACTCGCATCCTACGAGCCGATCAACGCCATGCGCCACGTCGGTATTCTGCCGGAAGACCTGTCGGGCAGCGTCACCGGCCACGTCAAGGCGGATATTCCGCTGCAGTCCGGCGTCGACTCCTCGAAGCTCGATTGGCTGGTGTCGCTCGACTACAGCGGTATGTCGTTGGCCAAGCCTTTCGAGGGGCAGACCGTGACGGATGCCGACGGTTCGATCACGGTCGACCCTGTAAAGGCGGTGATCTCTGCCAAGGCGTCGCTGAACGGCATACCGGCCGAACTCGATCTGATCGAGCCGCTCGGCGACGACGGGCCGGCGCGCAGCCGCAAGGTGGCCCTGGTGCTCGACGACAAGATCCGCGCCGCCGCCATGCCCGGTTTGAAGGCGCTGCTTGGCGGAACGGTGAAGGTCGCGATCGACAAGAGCGGCAGCGGCGACCAGAACGTTTCGGCCGATCTGACCAATGCCAGGCTGGACATTCCCTGGGCGGGTTGGAGCAAGGGGGCAGGGGTTCCCGCCAATGTCACCTTCGTCATGACCAAGTCCGGCGACACCACGACGCTGTCCGACTTTAATCTCGACGGAAAGACCTTCTCCATCGACGGCAGCATCGTGCTGGTCAACAGCGCGCTGTCGTCGGCGCGGTTCAGCAAGGTCACCTTGAACAGGGGTGACGACGTTGCGGTGTCGGTGAAGCGATCCGGTAAGGGCTATGCGGTCGACATATCAGGCAACGCGCTGGATGCACGCTCGCTCATCAAGCAGTTTACCTCGGACGTCGACACCGCCACCAAAACCACCGGTTCGGATGCCATTTCCGTTAGCGCCGATGTCGAACAGTTGACCGGTTTCCACGACGAGCAATTGTCCAATCTGAAGCTCGACTACAGCGCGGCCGGTTCGCGGGTGAACGGGCTGAAGGTCAGCGCCACGGCAAGTTCGGGCGCTGCGATCAGCATCAGCAACACCACCGGCGCCGGCCGGCGCGCGCTGAACATGCAGTCCGCGGACGCCGGCGCCATCCTCAGGTTCCTCAACATCTACGAGCATATGGAAGGCGGAGCGATCACGCTGGCGCTGGCGGGGCCGAGCGACGGATCGCTGAAGGGCAAGGTCGACACCAGCAACTTTTTCGTGGTCAACGAACCGAAACTCGCCTCCATCGTCTCGACCACGCCGGCCGGCGACAACCGCAGCCTCAATCAGGCGGTCAAGGGCAAGCTGGACACGTCGCGGGTGAAGTTCGAACGCGGCTACGCCGAGATCGACAAGGGCAGCGGCTATCTGAAACTGGCCAATGGCGTGCTGCGCGGCCCGCGCATCGGCACGACGTTTCAGGGCACGCTCTACGACCAGGACAACAACATGGACATGACCGGCACCTTCATGCCGGTCTACGGCCTCAATCGCATCTTCGGCGAATTGCCCATCGTTGGCGCGCTGCTCGGCAATGGCCGCGACCGTGGCCTGATCGGCGTCACCTACCGGCTGAAGGGCAACGCCAACAAGCCGCTGCTGGACGTCAATCCGCTGTCGGTGATCGCGCCTGGAATATTCAGGTCGATCTTCGAGTACCGCTGATCGAGGTCAAATAGGTCGTACCAGAATGTGCTTTTTCCTACCGAGTGAGAGCTTTACGACGTTTTCCGGACTCAAATCCTTTGAAGTCACCAGCCGGCGCTCGTCGCTGACCGGCTCGTCGTTCAGGCGCACCGCACCGCCCTGCACATGCCGCCGCGCCTCGCCGTTCGATGCCGCCAGTCCGGCGGTGACGAGCAGCGACAGGACGCCGACGCCGGCTTCGAGCGCTGCCTTGTCAACCTCGACGGTCGGCAAAGATTCGGCGAGCGCGCCTTCCTCGAACGTCTTGCGCGCCGTATCGCTGGCTTGCTCCGCGGCTGCGCGGCCATGCAGCAGGGCGGTGATCTCGGTGGCGAGGATTTTCTTCGCCTCATTGATCTCGGATCCGCCGAGCCGCCCGAGCCGCGCGACCTCGTCCAGCGGCAGCGTCGTGTACAGTTTCAGGAAGCGGGCAACGTCGGCATCCTCGGTGTTGCGCCAGTACTGCCAGAATTCATAGGGGCTCAGCATCTCCGCATCGAGCCAGACCGCACCCGAGGCCGACTTGCCCATCTTGGCGCCCGACGAGGTGGTGAGCAACGGCGTGGTCAGCGCATAGAGTTGCGCGTCCTCCATGCGGCGGCCGAGATCGATGCCGTTGATGATGTTGCCCCATTGGTCGGAGCCGCCCATCTGCAGGCGGCAGCCGAGACGCTTGTAAAGCTCGACGAAATCATAGGCCTGCAGGATCATGTAGTTGAATTCGAGGAACGACAGCGACTGCTCGCGGTCGAGCCGCAGCTTGACGGAATCGAAGGCCAGCATGCGGTTGACGGAAAAGTGACGGCCAACGTCGCGCAGGAAATTGACGTAGTTGATCTCCATCAGCCAGTCGGCGTTGTTGACCATGATCGCGTCATTCGGACCGCTGCCGAACTTGAGGTAGGGCATGAAGTTGCGGCCGATGCCGGCGAGGTTGTCTTCGATGTCCTGCGGGGTCAAAAGCTTGCGGGCCTCGTCCTTGAACGACGGGTCGCCGATCATCGAGGTGCCGCCGCCCATCAGTGCTATCGGTCGATGACCCGTCTGCTGCAGCCAATGCAGCATCATGATCTGGATCAGCGAGCCGGCGTGCAGGCTCTTGGCGGTGGCGTCGAAGCCGATATAGGCCGTCACCGTCTCCTTGGCGAAGATAGCGTCGAGGCCGGCATCATCCGAAGTCTGGTGGATGAAACCGCGCTCGCTCATCGTGCGCAGGAAATCGGATTTGAAGACGGACATTGTTTCTTTCCCGAAAGCGCCCGGCCGCTGTGGCTCGGGTGTGCATGAACGCGGGCGTTTAGCATCCAAGCGCGATCAGCAAAAGTGGAATCCGGGTCTTGCTGCGTGCGTGGATGGCCAGGCCACTTCTTGCCTCGTGCATTTGGCTAGCGTATTGAGGCGCCGCGCAGGGGCAGGACCTGAAGCGCCGCGACGGGGCCATCCCGCAAATCGGATCCGGAAAGCTCCGCGATGAACAGGAACTATCTCATCCTTTTTCTGTTCAGCCTGCTGATGACGCTCAGTGGGCTGATGAGCCTTCCACCGATCGACCGCGACGAGTCGCGTTTTGTCCAGGCGACCAAGCAGATGGTCGAAACCTCCGACTATGTCGACATCCGTTTTCAGGATGCCTCGCGCTACAAGAAGCCGATCGGCATCTACTGGCTGCAATCGGCGGCCGTGGCGCTAAGCGGCGAGGGGGCGGCGGCGCCGATCTGGGTCTACCGCCTCGTCTCCATGCTTGGCATTGCCCTGGCCGTCGTCGGCATCGCCTGGACGGGCACGAAGCTCTTCGGGGCCAATGCAGGTCTCGCCGCCGGCCTTATGATGGCGGCGATCTTCGCGACCGCCTTCGAGGGCCGTGACGCCAAGACAGACGCCATGCTGCTGGCCTGCTGCGTGGCGGCGCAGGGCGCGCTCGCCCAGATCTATCTGGCAGCGCGCCGGAACGAACCGGTAGCCAGCCATCTGCCATGGATATTCTGGGCGGCTCAAGGCCTGGGGATCCTTATCAAGGGGCCTGTCGCTCCGCTGTTGTCGGTGCTCACGGTCGCCACGCTGTTTGCGTTCGAACGCGACTGGCGCTGGCTTTTGAAGCTGAAGCTCATGCGCGGCGTCGCCCTGGTGCTTCTTATCGTGCTGCCATGGGTAGCCCTCATCACCTGGAAGAGCGGCGGCGCCTTTCTGCAGGATGCCGTCGGCAAGGACATGGTGGCCAAGGTCGCGTCGGGAGAGGAATCGCACGGCCTGCCGCCTGGTTTCTACATGCTGACCTATTCGCTGTTCATGTGGCCCTTCGGCCTGATCGCTGTCGGCGCCGGGCTCCAGGCCCTCAACCGGTTGCACGACGATCCGCGGCTGCGTTTCTGCCTCGCCTGGTACATTCCGTTCTGGCTGGTGTTCGAACTGATCCCGACCAAGCTGCCGCATTATGTCCTGCCGGCCTATCCCGGCATGGCGCTGCTGATCGGCTGGCTGCTGACATTGCCGCCGCAGGAGGCGAATGCGCCGCTCAGGCGCTGGCAGGATTGGTTGTGGTGGTCGACCGCATTCGGTCTGGCCGTGGTCAGCCTCGGCCTGGCGTCGGTCTGCGTTGGAGCGCCGATCTACCTCACCGGCACCTTCTCCTGGTGGAGCGTACCGGCGGCCGCGGCGGCACTGGGGGCGGGCTACCTCGCTTTTTCCAGAGAGCTGCAAGTGCCGCTGCGCCGCATCGGCGCCATCGCGGTCTGCGCGGGCATCACCTATGGGCTGTTGTTCGGCGTCATCGCGCCGTCGCTGAAGCCGATCTGGCTGAGCCCGGCCATCGAGGCGGCGGTCCGCGCCAACAGGCCTTGCGACACCACGGTGCTCGCCTCGGCGGAATATCACGAGCCGAGCCTGGTGTTCCTGGTGGGCACCAAGACCTTGCTGACCGATGTCGATGGCGTCGCCAGACATCTGCTTGGCGATCCGGCCTGCGCGCTGGCGCTGGCACAAATCGGGGACGAGCAGAAACTGAATGGGCTGCTGGCGGCGCAAGGCAAGTCGGCGACCCGCGTTGCCGAAGTCGACGGCCTCAACTATTCGTCGGGAGACAAACTGTCGCTCGGCCTTTATCGTGTGGCCCCATGACGGCTCGTCGATGACAGGGTCGAATTTCAAATGCTGGTGAAATCGCGCCCTTCCGTTTCCGCTATGCTCCTTGGAGTGGGGCGCCGATCGGTCGACAATTTTCGCGATACGATGCGGATCGCAAGAAAGCGCTTTGCCGCTCGCCCCGTCAGATACCCGAACATTTTGTGGTCGGTCTGGGTGCTGGTGTGGGTTTTGCTGACGGCGGCAGCATTTGTTCGCCTCGACACCCCGGCTGGAATGCTTCGCGACCAATGGTCGCCGGGATTCGTCCATCTGGCCGATTTTTTCACGCAGTTCGGCTTGGGTGGCTGGTATCTCATTCCGTCAGTGCTTCTGCTCGTTGCCGCGAACCTGACGGACTGGCGAAGCCTTTCAAGGCGTTCGCTGATGCTCGCCTACAACTGGACCTGCCTGGCTTTTCTGGTGCTGGGCGCCGCCGGCCTGTCGGGCCTCGCCGTCAATGTGCTAAAATACGCGATTGGCCGGGCTCGTCCGATGTATTTCAATGAGTTCGGGGTGTTGTCGCTGCATCCGTTCGCTTTTGATGCGCGCTTCGCCGGCTTCCCGTCGGGCCACGCCACGACCATGGGCGCCGTGTTCGGGGTCGCCCTGCTGTTGTTTCCAAGGCGCTGGTACATCGCCCTGGCGGTCACCGCATGCATCGCCTCGACGCGGGTCTTCGTGGGCGCGCACTATCCCAGCGACACCGTCGCCGGCTTCGGCCTCGGCTGCGCATTCGCGCTTGCCTGCGGGCTGGTCTTTGCCCGGCTCGGCTTCATCTTTCGGCCGATGCCGTCGGGATTGCCGGTCCGCAAGAGGACGTTTCGGCTGATTGGACCGACAAGGAAGACTCCCTGATCGCTCGGCGTTGCCGCAGCTTAGTTGCCGTCCAGCCCGCCATAGGATCTGACCAGGCCAGCCATGCCGGGCGACGAATGGTCCTCGCTTTCGAGCCCCTGCGCAACGCCGGCGCGGTCGGCCACGGGCCGGTTCTGGCTGACCTTCCACTTGCCGTGGATTTCGCTGATCTCGATTTCCAGCCCGATAATGCCCTTGATCTGCGACTGGATGAAGGGCGCCGGCGCATCGGTCACCGCCCAGGGTGCCTCGCGAGCGCCTTCCTGGGATATGGTCAGATCGGCGATCTGCTGCGCCAGCCAGTCCTGGTCATCCATCACCTTGACGGTGCCGCGAACCTGCACGATGGCATAATTCCAGGTCGGCACCACCTTGCCGGTCTCGCGTTTGGTCTCGTACCAGGACGGCGTCACATAGGCGTCGCTGCCCTGGAAGACGATCAGCACGGGCGAAGCCGGATTGTCGGCCAGCAGGCGCCATTGCGGATTGGCCCGCGCCAGATGGGCGCGCAGTCGGCCGTTCGGCTCGACGTCGGCGTCAAGCAGGAACGGGATGGCGTTGGCGATCGGCCCCTCGGGCCCGTTGGAAATCAACAGGCCCAGCGGATGCGCCCGGATCAACCCGTGCATGATCTCCGGCCGCGTTTCCCTGAAATGAGGAGGCTCGTACATAGCCGCCGCTTCGTCCTTGGCTTATCTCAACCGCTTCGGGCGCGGATCCGACAATTCGCCGGCCAGCCGGCGGTCGAGATAATCAGCGCATTCCTCGAGCAGCAGGTCGGCGTCGTTGGAGAAGAAATGGTTGGCGCCAGGCAAGGTCTTCTGCGTGATGGTGATGCCCTTTTGCGTGTGCAGCTTGTCGACCAGGCCTTGCACATCCTTTGGCGGCGCCACCTTGTCGGCATCGCCGTGGATGATCAGACCCGACGACGGGCAGGGAGCCAGGAACGAGAAATCATAGGTGTTGGGCTGCGGCGCGATCGAGATGAAGCCTTCGATCTCCGGCCGGCGCATCAGAAGCTGCATGCCGATCCAGGACCCGAAGGAGTAACCGGCGACCCAGCAGCTCTTGGAATCCGGATGCAGCGACTGCACCCAATCCAGCGCTGCCGCGGCATCCGACAGCTCGCCGGTGCCGTGATCGAACTCGCCCTGGCTGCGGCCGATGCCGCGAAAATTGAAGCGAAGCGTGGTGAAATCCCGCTTCTGGAACATGTAGAAGAGGTCGTAGACGATCTTGTTGTTCATCGTGCCGCCGAACTGGGGGTGCGGGTGCAGGACGATGGCAATCGGCGCGCTCTTTTCCTTGGAAGGCTGGTAGCGACCCTCCAGGCGGCCGGCAGGACCGGTGAAAATGACCTCAGGCATGAAATACTCCACTTGGGTATACGAATGCGCGGCGCCCGGAACGTGTCTTCCTCTGGCCTTGACGCAGGGCGAGCGTCTTCTTAGAAGCTAGTTTAGAATTGTTCAAAACTGAGTGGCAAGACATGAGCCCGGCCACCCGCGCCGCAAGCCGCGTAAATAGGACGGCTCGCCTTGGAATTTCAAGGAAATAACGCGATACGTCAGCGGAATGGCTTCTAACGGGACCAACTGGACGAAAATGGCCGCAATACGCGCCTATCTCGACTACAATGCCAGTGCGCCGCTGCTTGCCGCGGCCCGCGAGGCTGTGGTCGCGGCCCTTGATGTCGCCGCCAACCCGTCATCGGTCCACGCCGAAGGGCGCGCCGCTCGGCGCCTGATCGAAACCGCCAGGCGTGACGTCGCGGCACTGGTCAACGCCAAATCAGAGCATGTCGTGTTCACCTCCGGCGCGACGGAAGCCGCCTCGACGCTGCTGACATCAGACTGGCAGATGGGGCGCGGCAGCGTGCGCACGAGCCGGCTTTACGTGTCCGAGGCCGACCACCCCTGCCTGTTGAACGGCGGCCGTTTCCCGGCAGCACAGGTGACGCGGATCGGCGTCGACGCCAACGGCATCGTCGATCTCGACGCCTTGGCGGTGGCGCTCGGCCATCATGACAAGGCCGATGGCCTGCCGCTGGTCGCCATCCATGCCGCCAACAACGAGACCGGCGTCATCCAGCCGATCGATCGCATCGCCGGGATCGTCAAAGCGGCGGGCGGCATCCTCGTCGTCGACGCGGTCCAGGCCGCGGGGCGCGTTTCGATCGACATTTCAGCGGGCTATGCCGATTATCTGATTCTGTCCTCGCACAAGATCGGCGGTCCCAAGGGCGTCGGCGCCATCGTCGCCGCTTCCGATCTGATGATGCCGAGGCCGCTGATCAATGGCGGTGGCCAGGAAAAGGGCCATCGCGGTGGTACGGAAAATCTCGCCGCCATTGCTGGCTTCGGTGCCGCCGCACGCGAGGCGCTTGTCGGATTGCCGGCCATCGATACCGTGCGCCAACGCCGCGACGAGATCGAGGCCATCGTGAAATTGCTGGTGCCGGACGCGGAAATCTTTGGAACCGGCGCGCCAAGGCTTGCCAACACGACATTCTTCGCTATTGCGGGCGTCAAAGCCGAAACCGCGCAGATCGCCTTCGATCTGGCCGGTGTGGCGCTGTCGGCCGGCTCCGCCTGCTCGTCGGGCAAGGTCGGGCCGAGCCATGTGCTGAAAGCCATGGGCTACGGTGACAGTCTTGGCGCCTTGCGCGTGTCGATCGGTGCGACGACCGGCGCGCAGGAGATCGAATTGTTCCGCACAGCGCTGGCGGGTATCGCCGCGCGTCGGGCAAGTAGAAAGAAAGCCGCGTGAGCGGTTGGACATTTTTGGGCCTTTCGGCCTGGTAGAGCCGTGCGTCTCATGTTGGCCGGGTGAATTTCCGGTCGGGGCGCACTATATGGAACTTACGCTGCCGCGAGCGCTTCTTTGGCGTTCATTTCGGCGGTGCCATAGTTTGAAAACTGTCGGGCCTTGACCCCGGCGTGGATGGAGAACGCTGATGCCTGCTGTGCAGGACACGATCGATCGGGTCCGAAAGATCGACGTCGACCAATACAAATACGGATTCCAGACCGAAATCGCTGTTGATAAGGCCCCCAAGGGGCTGAGCGAAGACATCATCCGTTTCATTTCGGCCAAGAAGGACGAGCCGTCCTGGATGCTGGAATGGCGTCTGGAAGCGTATCGCCGCTGGCTGACGCTGGACGAGCCGACCTGGGCGCGCGTCCACTACCCGAAGATCGATTTCCAGGACATCTACTTCTACGCGGCGCCCAAGAGCACGCCCGGCCCGACGTCGCTTAGCGACGTCGATCCCGAATTGCTGAAGGTCTACGAAAAGCTTGGCATCCCGCTGCGGGAGCAGGAAATCCTCGCCGGCGTCCAGAAGACCGACGCTTCGGAGCTCGAGGAAGTCAGCGACAATGTCTACAAGTCGGGCCGCGTCGCAGTCGACGCCGTGTTCGATTCCGTATCGGTCGTCACCACTTTCAAGAAGGAGCTGGCGCAGGCCGGCGTCATCTTCTGCTCGATCTCGGAAGCCATCCGCGAGCATCCGGAGCTGGTGAAGAAATATCTCGGCTCGGTCGTGCCGACCTCCGACAATTACTACGCGACGCTGAACTCGGCCGTGTTCACCGACGGTTCCTTCGTCTTCGTGCCCAAGGGCGTGCGCTGCCCGATGGAGCTGTCGACCTATTTCCGCATGAACGAGAAGAACACCGGCCAGTTCGAGCGTACGCTGATCATCGCCGAGGAGGGGGCTTACGTCTCCTATCTCGAAGGCTGCACGGCGCCGCAGCGCGACGAGAACCAGTTGCATGCCGCGGTCGTCGAACTGGTGGCGCTCGACGATGCCGAGATCAAATATTCGACGGTGCAGAACTGGTACCCCGGCGACGCCGAGGGCAAGGGCGGCATCTACAATTTCGTCACCAAGCGTGGCGACTGCCGTGGCGACCGTTCGAAGATCTCGTGGACGCAGGTCGAGACCGGCTCGGCGATCACCTGGAAATATCCGAGCTGCATCCTGCGCGGTGACGATTCCCAAGGCGAGTTCTATTCGATCGCCGTGTCGAATGGCTATCAGCAGGTCGACAGCGGCACCAAGATGATCCATCTCGGCAAGAACACGTCGAGCCGCATCATCTCCAAGGGCATCGCCGCCGGCTTCTCGCAGAATACCTATCGCGGCCAGGTTTCCGCGCACCGCAAGGCGACCAACGCCCGCAACTTCACCAACTGCGACAGTCTGCTGATCGGCGACCAGTGCGGCGCGCATACGGTGCCCTACATGGAAGCCAAGAACTCGACGGCGCAGTTCGAGCACGAAGCGACGACCTCGAAGATTTCCGAGGACCAGAAATTCTACGTCATGCAGCGCGGCATCCCTGAAGAGGAAGCGATCGCGCTGATCGTCAACGGCTTCGTCAAGGACGTCATCCAGCAACTGCCGATGGAGTTCGCCGTGGAGGCACAGAAGCTGATCGGCATCTCGCTGGAAGGCTCGGTGGGCTAAGTGACCATGGCGACGCAGCTGCCGAGAGAGGACATCTGGTTTGCCGTCCGCTGGCGGCGGCTGCGGGCTGTCCGCCGCGAGGGCAAGATCGCCATGACCAAATTTGCCGCCGCGACAATTATCTCGGCATTTGCCGGCTTCCTGCTCATTGCCTTCGTCAATGTGTTCCTCGGCATCGCCGTCTTCTCGGCCAGTTTTGGCCTGTCCCTATCGTGGTTCATGGCCCTGCAGCGCCGGCACACCGACTACTCCATCACTTACGACGATTATTTCAGAGAAAAGAACAATGCTTGAAATCAGAAACCTGCACGCCCGCATCGTCGATGACGGCACCGAAATCATCCGCGGCTTGAACCTGACGGTGAAAGCCGGCGAGGTCGCCGCGATCATGGGGCCTAACGGCTCGGGCAAATCGACGCTGTCCTACATCCTCGCCGGCCGCGAGGACTATGAGGTGACCGAGGGCGACATCCTCTACAACGGCCAGTCGATCCTCGAAATGGATCCGGCTGAGCGCGCAACGTCAGGCATCTTCCTTGCCTTCCAGTATCCGATGGAGATACCCGGCGTCGCCACCATGGAATTCCTGAAGGTGGCGATGAACGAGCAGCGCAAGGCGCGTGGCGAAGAGCCGCTGAAGATCCCGGAATTCCTCAAGCGGGTGAAGGAAGCAGCCGCCTCGCTCAGCATGGACATGGCGATGCTGAAGCGGCCGCTCAATGTCGGCTTCTCCGGCGGCGAGAAGAAGCGCGCCGAGATCCTGCAGATGAAGCTGCTTGAGCCCAAACTCTGCGTGCTCGACGAAACCGATTCCGGCCTCGACATCGATGCGCTGAAGATCGTCTCGGACGGCGTCAACGCGCTGCGCGCGCCGGACCGGTCGTTCCTGGTCATCACCCACTACCAGCGCCTGCTCGAACACATCGTGCCCGACACCGTGCACGTGCTCTACAAGGGCCAGGTCATCAAGTCGGGCGACAAGTCGCTGGCGCTTGACCTGGAAGCCAATGGCTATGCCGGCGTGATCGGCGAAGCCGCGTGAGATGCCAGAAGGCAAGGCGAAACTGATGAATATGCACTTACAGCCCCAGAGAACCTCCGCCGAGACGGCGCTGATCGACGCCTTTGGCGAACGGCTGTCGCTGCTGCCCGGCGACGGCGCGGTGATGCTGAAGCGCGACGACGCAATCGAAACGATCAAGCATGGCCTGCCGACGCGGCGCGTCGAATCCTGGCATTACACCGACCTGCGCCGGCTCTTGAATGCGGTGCCGGACTTCGACTCGGCCGCCATGGCCAAAGCCATTGCACCGATCGTCGACGGTTCCACTGTGGTGTCGATCCTGAACGGCAAGTCCGACGCGAAGGTGCCAGTCCTTGAAGGCGTCACTTTCCAGCGCCTGTCGGAAAAGCTGACCGACGGCAGCATCGCACCGGGGCTCGATTCCTACGGCAGCGACGACGCCATCGGCGCGCTGAACACGGCGTTCGTGGCCGACGGTTATTTCGTCGATATCGCCGATGGTGCGGAACTGGAAAAGCCGATCGAACTGCAGAACCTGCAGGCCGGTGGCCAGACCCATGTGCGCTTGGCCGTTCGTGTCGGCGCTGGCGCCAAGGCCGTTATCGTCGAGCGCCAGACGGGTGATGGGCCTGCTCTGGTCAGCTCGGTCAGCCAGCTCGTGCTGGGCGAGGGCGCCGAGGTGACGTGGCTGATCGTCCAGGAACAGCCGGAGACGGCAACGCATCTGGCTCAGTTCAAGGCGCATCTCGGCAAGAATTCGAAGCTGACGGTGTTCTTCATGAATGCCGGCGGCAAGCTTGTGCGCCAGGAAATCGTGGTCAGGACGACAGGCGAAGGCGCCGATTTCAAACTGCGCGGCATCAACCTTCTGGCCGGCGACACCCATACCGATGTGACCATGGTGCTCGACCATGCCGTGCCGCACACGACCTCGACGGAGGTCATCCGCAACGTGGTGACGGGCAAGGCGCGCGGCGTCTTCCAGGGCCGCATCAACGTCCATCAATATGCGCAGAAGACCAACGCCAAGATGGCCTGCAACACGCTGCTGCTGTCGGATGACGGCGAGTTCTCGACCAAGCCGGAGCTTGAGATCTTCGCCGACGACGTCGTCTGCGGCCATGGCGCGACGGTCACCGAAATCGACCACGACCATCTGTTCTACCTGATGGCGCGCGGCGTCGACGAGAAGACCGCGCGGGGCCTACTCGTGAAGGCCTTCGTTGCCGAGGTGATCGAGGAACTGGACGACGAGTCGATCGTCGAGGCGCTGGAAGCGCGGCTCGACGACTGGTTCGTGACACACGGGTGAGGAGGGGTCGGCGTAGCCGGCAAAAAGCCAACGATTTGGCTTTTTGAGCGACGAACGCCCGGAACCATAGCGAAGGGCCGGATGACGGTGAAGCCCGGGTATTGAAAGACAGACGATGGACCAGAAACTCGAAAACATCCCGTACGACGTCGAAGCGATCCGCCGCGATTTCCCGATCCTGTCGCGGGAAGTCTACGGAAAACCGCTTGTCTATCTCGACAATGGCGCCTCGGCACAGAAACCGCAGGTGGTGCTGGATACGATCCAGCACGCCTATTCCCAGGAATACGCCAACGTCCATCGCGGCCTGCATTTCCTCTCCAATGCCGCGACCGATGCCTATGAAAAGGCGCGTGAGACGGTGCGCCGTTTTCTCAATGCGCCAAGCACCGACAACATCGTCTTCACGTCGAACACGACCTCGGCCATCAACACGGTCGCCTATGGCTATGGCATGCCCAACATCGGCGAGGGCGACGAGATCGTGCTGTCGATCATGGAGCACCACTCCAACATCGTGCCGTGGCATTTCATCCGCGAGCGGCAGGGCGCCAAGCTGGTCTGGGTGCCGGTCGACGATCTCGGTGTCTTCCACATCGAGGAATTCGAGAAGCGGCTGACCAGCAAGACAAAGCTCGTTGCCATCACACAGATGTCGAACGCGCTTGGCACGGTGACGCCGATCAAGGAAATCGTGCGCATCGCGCATGCGAAAAACATTCCGGTGCTGGTCGACGGCAGCCAGAGCGCCGTGCATATGCCGATCGACGTGCAGGATCTCGACTGCGACTTCTTCGTCTTCACCGGCCACAAGGTCTACGGCCCCTCGGGCATCGGGGTGCTCTACGGCAAGAAGGACATTCTGTCGGGCATGCGCCCCTTCATGGGCGGTGGCGAGATGATCGAGGAGGTGACGGAAGACATCGTCACCTACAACGAGCCGCCGCACCGCTTCGAGGCCGGTACGCCGCCGATCGTGCAGGCGATCGGGCTCGGTGCTGCGCTCGACTATATGGAATCGGTCGGCCGCGAGCGCATCGCCGCGCATGAAGAAGACCTCAAGACATACGCGCATGAGCGGCTGCGCGCCATCAATTCGCTGCGCATCTTCGGCGATGCGCCCGGCAAAGGCGCCATCATCTCGTTCGAGCTGCAAGGAATTCATGCGCACGACGTGTCGATGGTGATAGACAGGCAAGGCGTTGCAGTGCGTGCGGGCACCCATTGCGCCCAGCCGCTGTTGAAACGCTTCGGCGTAACCTCCACATGCAGGGCGTCGTTCGGCATGTATAATACCAGGGCCGAAGTCGATGCTTTGGCCGAGGCGCTTGAAAAAGCGCGCAAGTTCTTCGGGTGAAGATTTTTTTGGGTGACGACCATGGATGATGCAAGCATCGCTGCCGAGACCACTCAGGAAACCGCGCCCAATGCGCTGGTTTCGGGATCGGCCATTCCAGCTGATGAACTGGCACGACTGACCGACGACATCGTCTCGGCCCTGAAGACCGTCTACGATCCGGAAATCCCGGCCGATATCTACGAGCTTGGCCTGATCTACAAGATCGACATCGAGGACAATCGCTCGGTTAAGATCGACATGACGCTGACCGCCCCCGGCTGCCCGGTCGCCGGCGAAATGCCCGGCTGGGTGGAAAATGCCGTCGGCGCCGTCGAAGGCGTTTCCGGCGTCGAAGTGAACATGACCTTCGACCCGCCCTGGTCGCCCGACCGCATGTCGGAAGAGGCGCAGGTCGCGGTGGGCTGGTACTAGCGTTGGGCCCGACAGGGTTGGCACACTTGCGCCAGTCATAAAACTTCACCATTTTAGGTGAGGAATCATTCGGCAGGCCTTGAACCTGCATGGAATGGAAGGAAAAAGAATGGGACGCTTCGCCGTCATCACGATGACCGAAAAGGCCGCTGACCGGGTGCGCGAGATTGTCGCCACTCGCGACAACGCGCATGGCATTCGGCTCGGCATCAAGAAGGGCGGCTGCGCCGGCATGGAATACACGGTCGATCTGGTGACCGAGCCCAACACCAAGGACGACCATATCGAGCGCGATGGCGCGCATGTCTATATCGCGCCGGAAGCGGCCCTTTTCCTGTTCGGCACCGAGATGGATTTCGAACAGACGACGCTGCGCACCGGCTTCACCTTCCACAATCCGAACCAGAGTTCGGCCTGTGGATGCGGCGAATCCGTCGAACTGAAGCCGGCCGATCTCAAGGCGCTGGCGGAAGCACGCGCCTCGGCCTGATCTTCCTTCGCCCGTCGACGGGCGAAGAAGGCTACTCCACCCACATGCCCGTCCGCTTGTGCCAGTCGGCGATCGATTCCTCGGGATAGATGTCGAACGCGTTGTCTCTTTTGCCGATATCGGGTTCGACCCAGTTCGCCTTGTATTTCAGCATCAGGTGCACCTTGCTTGGCGGAATGGGGAGGTCGCTGTCGATCGCCGACGCGAAAGGATGCACGAGCTCCGGCCAGGTCGGGTCGTAGAGCCAAAGGGCTGATCCACATTTCTTGCAGAAATTGCGCTCCCCGGTCGAGATCTCGCACTGCGGATGTTCGTCATCCTCGATCTTGGCCCGGTAGACGCCAAGGCTCCTTTTGCCTCTGATGTTCAACGTCTCACTGTCGGCGCCGAGATTGATGGCAAAACCGCCGCCGCCCTGTTGTTTGCGGCAGATCGAGCAATAGCACAGCATGAATGGCGCCGGCGTGTGGCTCTCCACCTCGAAACGCACGGCATTGCAGCGGCAGGACCCTTTGAGCAGAAGCGGCATGACAAAAACTCCGATAGATGGCTCTCAACCTGTCAGCATGATTTTGGTTGCGGCGATGACAAGGCCAAATGCCGGTGGCATGATCGCGGCATGGACAATGAACGCATCGCCGAACTGTTAGAAGGCCTTGGTCCGGTCAGCATCCGAAAACTGTTCGGCGGCAAGGGCATCTATTTCGACGGCGTCATCGTTGCCATCGTGCTACGCGGTGAATTGATGCTGAAGGCCGACGAGCAAAGCGCGCCCGACTTCGAAGCCGCCGGTTGCCGGCAGTGGACCTATACCGGCTCGCGTCACGGCAAGCTGGTCTCCATGCCCTACTGGAGCATTCCCGACAGCGCTTTCGATGACCCCGACGAGATGACTGTCTGGGCGCGCCGGGCCTATGAGGCGGGGCGGCGCGCGGGGAAGTGACGGGCAATTCGGAACGGTCGAGGGACAGCACCCCCGCCGACCTTGGCGGCAGCACCCTACAGCGCCTTCGCGATCCTCGCCGCCAGCCGCGCATTGTTTTCGACCAGCGCGATGTTGGTCTTAAGGCTCCTGCCACCGGACAGTTCGAGGATTTTCGACAGCAGGAAGGGCGTCACCGCCTTGCCGGTCACGTTGAGCGCCTCGGCGGCCTTCTGCGCGGCTTCGATATAGGAGGCCATCTCTTCAGCGGGAATTTCGTGGTTCTCAGGCACCGGATTGGCGATCAGCATGCCGCCGGCGAGCCCCAGCGCTGCCCTCGTCTGGTAGAAATGCGCGATCTCTTCCGGTCCGTGCAAGGTCAGCGGCGCGCGGAACGGCGAATGCCGCGACCAGAAGGCCGGCATCGTCTCGCAGCCATGGCCGATCACCGGCACGCCGCGCGTCTCCAGCACCTCCAGCGTCTTTTCGATGTCGAGGATAGCCTTGGCGCCGGCCGACACGACGATGACCGGCGTGCGCGCCAACTCGTCGAGATCGGCGGAAATATCAAAGCTCTTTTCCGCACCCTTGTGCACGCCTCCAATGCCGCCGGTGGCGAACACTTTTATGCCGACCATATGCGCCGCGATCATCGTGGCGGCGACCGTGGTGCCGCCGGTGCGCCCTTGCGCTACCGCAAAACCGAGGTCGGCGCGCGACAGCTTCATGGCGTCGCCCGTCATCGCCAGCGATTCGCGCTCGCCGTCCGAAAGTCCGATCTTGATGCGGCCGCCGACGACAGCGATCGTCGCCGGCACGGCGCCGCCATCGGTGATGATCTTTTCGACATCGGCCGCCATGGCGCCATTGTCGGGGTAGGGCATGCCATGGGTGATGATGGTGCTTTCCAGCGCCACCACCGGCCGCCCAGTGGCCAGGGCTTGCGCCACCGGCGCGTGGATGTCGATGAAGGGGCGGGCGGTCTCTGGGGTCATCTCGGTCTCCAATCCGGAGTGCGGCGCGTCCATCGGGACCCTTGGCAACACTGCGGCACTAAGAATTTGCCGGTCTCATGCCACTTCCTGCGCTTCCGGCACAAGAGCCAGCGCGTCCGCGAAGCTTGCCTTGGTGAATTCGGGAACGGCGTTGGAGCTTTCGATGGCAAGCGTCGCCGCGGCAATGCCTTCGCGCAGGGCCACCCGCAACGGCAGGCCGCGCAGCAAGGCGGCGACCGTTGCGCCCGCCAGCGCATCGCCGGCGCCGGTGACGTCAGCGACCTTTCTTGGCGGCGGCGGCAGGATCGAGAAGGCGCCGGCCTCATCGAAGCCCAGCATGGGGCCGCCGCCCGCCGTCACCACGCCGCTCTTGAGCCCCGCGCGTCTCAGCCCGTCGACGATGTCTTGCGGGGAAGTCGTGGCGTCCAGGGCTGCCAGTGCGACCGCTTCGCGCCGGTTCATGAAGACGACGGCCAGATTGCCGAGCACCGGCTTCAAGCGCACGATCTTGGCCGGCGAAACGGCAATGGCGAAGACGGGTTTTCCGGCGGCAAGCTGAATCAGCCGTTCCAGTGCCGCCGTCGGCAGGTTGGCGTCGCAGAAGACGGCATCGGCGGCAGCGATCACCTCCCGGACTTTGGAGCGCCTGATCTGCTTGGGAAAGGTCAGGTCATAGAGCGCCATGTCGGCAAAGCCGACGATCAGCTCCCCCTCGCGGTCGATCAGCGCCGTATAGCTCGGCGTGGGGCGGTCAAGGAACACGGCCGACAGGTCCGCAATGCCTGCCTCGGCGATGGCTCGCGAAACAGTGTCGGCAGCGGCATCGCCGCCACGCACCGACATGAGCGACGCTGAGACGCCGCGGAGCACGGCACTGCGCAGCGCGTTGAAGACGCCGCCACCGACATCCTCGCGCATCGTGCCGGGATTGGAGGCGCCAGGCACGTAAGCGCCGGACACCTTGCCGCGCCGGTCGATATGGGCGCCGCCTATAGCCAGTATTTTCGCGGATTTCAGCATGCCGGCGATATGACCTTTGTTATTCCAGCCGCACAAGCGCTAGGCTGCTTGGCGAAGCTTCGCATGCAAGGCAGCGATTCGGCAGATCGAAACATCCGAGCCGTCTGGCCCAATGCGGGATGCATCGTGGAGCGAGATCGTGAGACAAAAAAAGAACAAATCCGGATAGTGATTGTTTTTCAGATATTTGATCCCTCTTGCCAAACGAGAACAAAAAAGGTACAAATTGGCAGGGATTACGGATTGTCCGGCCTTCATTGACGACCAAGGGGTGATGTATCATGGCTCAGAATTCTTTGCGGCTGGTAGAGGACAAAGCGGTGGACAAATCAAAGGCTCTGGATGCGGCGCTGTCGCAAATCGAGCGGGCTTTCGGCAAGGGCTCGATCATGCGGCTCGGCGCGAACGAGCAGGTCGTCGAGATCGAAACGGTGCCGACCGGCTCGCTTGGCCTCGACATCGCGCTTGGCGTCGGTGGCCTGCCGCGCGGCCGCATCGTCGAGATCTACGGGCCGGAAAGCTCGGGCAAGACGACGCTGGCCCTTCACACCGTGGCCGAAGCCCAGAAGAAGGGCGGCATCTGCGCCTTCGTCGATGCCGAGCACGCGCTTGATCCGGTCTATGCCCGCAAGCTTGGCGTCGATCTGGAAAACCTCCTGATCTCGCAGCCCGACACCGGTGAGCAGGCGCTGGAAATCTGCGACACGCTGGTGCGCTCCGGCGCCATCGACGTGCTGGTGGTCGATTCGGTGGCGGCACTGACGCCACGCGCCGAAATCGAAGGCGAGATGGGCGATTCACTGCCCGGCCTGCAGGCCCGGCTGATGAGCCAGGCGCTGCGCAAGCTGACCGCTTCGATCTCGCGTTCCAACACCATGGTCATCTTCATCAACCAGATCCGCATGAAGATCGGCGTCATGTTCGGTTCGCCCGAAACCACCACCGGCGGCAACGCGCTGAAATTCTACGCTTCGGTGCGCCTCGATATCCGCCGCATCGGCTCGGTCAAGGACCGCGACGAGGTCGTCGGCAACCAGACCCGCGTCAAGGTGGTCAAGAACAAGCTGGCGCCGCCCTTCAAGGTGGTCGAGTTCGACATCATGTATGGTGAAGGCGTGTCCAAGACTGGCGAACTGGTCGATCTTGGCGTCAAGGCCGGCGTGGTCGAGAAGTCGGGCGCCTGGTTCTCCTACAATTCGCAGCGTCTCGGCCAGGGCCGCGAGAATGCCAAGCTGTTTTTGCGCGACAACCCCGACACCGCGCGCGAGATCGAACTGGCGCTCAGGCAGAATGCCGGGCTGATCGCCGAGAAGTTCCTTGAGAATGGCGGCTCCGAAGGTAGCGACGACGGTTTCGAGGAGGAATCCGGCGCGATGTGACAGCCTCGCGCGATGTCGGCCGGAGTTCGGCCATAATCGCATTCTATTATCTCGGGCTTATGTAATCGAGTTCCGCGTTATTGCGTTTTGAAACCGCCGGCCCTGGGCCGGCGGTTTTGCGTTTTGGCGGCGAAACCGGGCGGGTTCGAACAGCTGGCAAAGGCTGCGGATTGGACCACTTCCGTGTTTCTGGACAGGGTGAAGCGCGGCGGCTAAAAGGCCAAGTCCTATCTTCTAAAACGCAGAGCCCATTTCCGCCGGTTCGCCGGCGGCTCTTCCGAAAAGGCATCATTCATGAGTGGCGTGAACGAAATCCGGTCGACATTTCTCGACTACTTCCGCAAGGAGGGTCACGAGATCGTCGCGTCGAGCCCGCTGGTGCCGCGCAACGATCCGACGCTGATGTTTACCAACGCCGGCATGGTGCAGTTCAAGAACGTCTTCACCGGCCTTGAGAAGCGGCCCTATTCGCGTGCCTCGACCGCCCAGAAGAGCGTTCGCGCCGGCGGCAAGCACAACGACCTCGACAATGTCGGCTACACAGCGCGCCACCTGACCTTCTTCGAGATGCTCGGCAATTTCTCCTTTGGCGACTATTTCAAGGAGCGCGCCATCGAGCTTGCCTGGGACCTGATCACCAAGGAATTCGGGCTGAACAAGGACAAGTTGCTGGTCACCGTCTATCACACGGACGACGAGGCTGCCGGCTTCTGGAAGAAGATCGCCGGCTTTTCCGACGACCGCATCATTCGCATCGCGACCTCGGACAATTTCTGGGCGATGGGCGACACCGGACCTTGCGGGCCGTGCTCGGAGATCTTCATCGACCGCGGCGAACACATCTGGGGCGGCCCTCCCGGCAGCCCGGAAGAGGACGGCGACCGTTTCCTCGAATTCTGGAACCTGGTGTTCATGCAGTATGAACAGGTGACGAAGGACGAGCGCATCGACCTGCCGCGCCCGTCGATCGACACCGGCATGGGCCTGGAGCGTATGGCGTCCATCCTGCAGGGGGTGGAAAGCGTCTTCGAAACCGATCTGTTCCGTCATCTGATCGACGCCGCCTCGTCCGCCATCGGGCATGGTCCCGACAAGGAGACGGTCGCGTCCTACCGCGTCATTGCCGATCATCTGCGCTCGTCCTCCTTCCTGGTGGCCGATGGCGTGCTGCCTTCGAACGAAGGTCGGGGCTACGTCCTGCGCCGCATCATGCGCCGCGCCATGCGTCATGCCCAGTTGCTCGGTGCCAACGAACCGCTGATGTGGAAGCTGGTGCCGGCGCTGGTGCGAGAGATGGGCCAGGCCTATCCGGAACTGCTGCGCGGCGAACAGTTGATCACCGAGACCCTGAAGCTCGAGGAGACCAGGTTTCGCAAGACGCTGGTGCGTGGCCTCGGCCTGCTCTCCGAGGCGACGGAAACGTTGCATGCCGGCGACATGCTGGACGGCGAAACGGCTTTCAAGCTCTACGACACCTACGGCTTCCCGCTCGATCTGACGCAGGACGCGCTGCGCCAGCGCAGCATTTCGGTCGATCTTGCCGGCTTCACCAATGCGATGGAGCAGCAGAAGGCCGAGGCGCGCAAGCATTGGGCTGGGTCTGGCGACGCGGCCACCGAGACCATCTGGTTCTCCGTGCGCGAGAAGGCGGGCGCCACCGAATTCCTCGGCTACGAGACTGAAGCTGCCGAAGGCATCATCCAGGCGCTTGTCCGGGACGGCAAGACCGTCGACAGCGCCGGCAAGGACGATGCGGTGGCGATCGTCGTGAACCAGACGCCGTTCTATGCCGAGTCCGGCGGCCAGATGGGCGATACGGGCGTTATCTCGGGCGAAGGGTTCTCGATCGAGGTCTCCGATACGCAGAAGAAGGCTGATGGGCTGTTCGTCCATGTCGGCAAGGTGGCCAGCGGCACCGTCAAGACGGGCGCTGCCGTCGAGCTGAAGGTCGACCATGCCAGGCGCTCCAGGCTGCGCGCGAACCATTCCGCGACGCATCTGATCCATGAGGCGTTGCGCGAGGTGCTGGGCAGCCACGTTGCGCAGAAGGGCTCGCTGGTGGCGCCTGAGCGCCTGCGCTTCGACATCTCGCACAACAAACCCATTTCACCGGAGGATCTCGAAGAGGTCGAGCGCATGGCCAACGAGATCGTCGTGCAGAACAGCCCGGTGTCCACGCGTCTGATGTCCGTCGACGATGCCATCGCCGAAGGCGCCATGGCGCTGTTTGGCGAGAAGTATGGCGACGAAGTGCGTGTCGTTTCGATGGGCACCGGCGTGCACGGCGGCAAGGCCAACCGGCCCTATTCGGTCGAGCTCTGCGGCGGCACCCATGTCAGGGCGACCGGCGATATCGGTCTGGTGCGCGTCGTGTCGGACAGCGCGGTCGCCGCCGGCGTGCGGCGCATCGAGGCGCTGACCGGCGAAGCGGCGCGCAAACATCTCGACGAGCAGGACAGGCGTCTAAAGGCGGCCGCAGCCGTGCTGAAGATTTCGCCGGCCGACGTGCCTGCGCGTGTCGAAGCGCTGCTCGATGAGCGCAAGAAGCTCGAAAAGGAGCTGACCGAGGCGCGCAAGAAGCTGGCGCTGGGCGGCGGTGCAGGGGCGGGTGTGCCGTCGGAGAACGAGACCGTGGCGGGTGTCGGCTTCCTCGGCAAGGCGGTTTCCGGTGTCTCGCCGAAGGACCTGAAGCCGCTGGCCGATGCCGGCAAGACCTCGCTCGGTTCCGGCGTCGTCGTCTTCGTCGGCGCCGGTGAGGACAACAAGGCCAGCGTCGTGGTCGCCGTCACCGATGATCTCGTCGGCCGCTTCAGCGCCGTCGACCTGGTGCGCGTCGCCTCCGCCGCATTGGGCGGGCAGGGCGGCGGCGGTCGACCTGACATGGCGCAGGCCGGTGGCCCCGACGCTTCCAAGGCCAATGATGCGATCGCTGCCGTAAGGGCGGCGCTGGAGGCAGCCTGAAAGTCACTGCATGAACGTTCTTGTTCTCGGCGGCTATGGTTTGATCGGGGAAGCCGTCGTCGGACGTTTGTTGCGCGACGGTCATCAGGTGACCGGCCTTGGTCGTGATGTTCAGGATGCGGAGCGACGTAGGCCGGCGGTGCGCTGGATCGCCGCCGACATGTCGCGACTGCTTGCCGCTGAGGACTGGCTGCCGGTGGTCGCCGGTATGGATGCTATCGTCAATGCGGCAGGCGCCTTGCAGGACGGCCCGCGCGATCGCCTTGACGCCATATACCGGCACTCGGTGGTGGCGCTGGTGACGGCATGTGAACAGGTCGGCGTGCGCCGTTTTGCGCAAATTTCCGCGATCGGCGCCGACCTCTCCTCTGCCGACGCTTTCTTCAACACCAAGGCGCAAGGCGACAAGGCTGTCGCAAGCTCTTCGCTGGAGTGGACAATCCTGCGCCCGGGGTTGGTAATCGCGCCCGCCGCCTATGGCGGGACAGCACTTTTGCGCGCCCTTGCAGCGTTTCCCGGTTTCATTCCGGCCGTCATGTCGCGCCAGCCGATCCAGACCGTGGCGGTCACCGACGTTGCTGAAGCGGTCTCGCGCGCGGTCGCCGGATCTTTGCCGCCCCACTCTGCCGTCGACCTCGTCGAAGCCGAGGCCAGACCGCTCGCCGATGTTCTCTCGGCCTTTCGGGCATGGCTTGGCCTGCCGCAGGCGAAGGTCGTGCCGATACCGGCCATTGTCGGCCGGCTTGCGGCCGCCGTTGCCGATGGCCTTGGCCTCCTTGGCTGGCGGTCGCCTCTGCGCAGCGCGGCTCTTGCCGCGCTGGCACGTGGCGTGACGGGCAATGCCGAGCCCTGGAACCAAATTTGCGGGCATCCGCTGCAGCCGCTGGAAGCAACGCTGGCCGCCATGCCGGCCCATGTTCAGGAGCGATGGTTCGCGCGCCTCTGGCTGGTGAAGCCTGTCATCCTTGCCTGCCTGTCCCTGTTCTGGCTTGTCTCAGGCATCATCGGCCTGATCCGGCAGGAGGACGCGGCGGATATTCTTATTGCGCAGGGTGTACCGGGTAGTTTTGCCCATATATCGGTTCTTGCCGGCAGTGCAGCGGATATCCTTGCTGGCGCGGCGGTCTTGGTCCGATCCTTGGCCAAGCAAGCGCTCAAGGCGATGATCGCGATCACTGTGTTTTATCTGGCTGCGGCACTTCTCGTTCCCGAGCTTTGGCTCGCTCCGCTGGGGCCGTTGATCAAGACAATCCCGGCGCTTTGTCTGGTGCTTGTGGCGCTTACGGTGCTCGACGAGCGATGAACCTCTGGGTCGACATACTGCGCTGGGTGCATGTCGTCGGTGCCACGGTTCTGTTCGGCACCGGCGCCGGGATCGCCTTCTTCATGCTCATGGCGCAGCGTACCGCCCGTGCCGATCTCGTCGCCCATGTCGCGGGCACGGTCGTCATCGCCGACACCATATTCACGGCAACGGCCGTCGTGGTGCAGCCGATATCAGGTGTGTTACTGGCCCGCGTATCGGGGTGGCCGCTGTCCGAGGGCTGGATTGTGCTTTCCTTGCTGCTTTATGTCGTGACAGGTTTGTTTTGGCTGCCGGTGGTCTGGATTCAGATCCAGATACGAAATCTGGCGCGACAGGCGGCCACCGAAAATCGACCGTTGCCTGCCGAGGAAAAGCGTCTGTTTCGTATCTGGTTTGCGTGCGGCTTTCCGGCTTTCTCCGCCGTCCTTGCCATTCTGTGGCTGATGGTCACCCGGCCGGCAATCAGCCTTTTCGGAGGATAACGTGCCCACGCTGACCATGTATCAGGTCGACGCCTTTGCCGACCGGGCCTTTCAGGGCAATCCTGCCGCCGTCCTCATTTTGACGGACTGGCTGGCGGACGACGTCATGCAGGCCATCGCAAACGAGAACAATCTTGCCGAAACCGCCTTTGCGCGACCGAACGGCAAAGGTTGGGATCTGCGCTGGTTCACGCCGGTTCATGAAGTCGATTTCTGTGGCCATGCCACCCTGGCGGCCGCCCATGTGTTGGCCTCTGAGCACAATGTGGCCGATGAGATGGCCTTTGCCACGCGGGTGGGCGAGTTGCGGGTTTCGCAGCAGCAAGGCGCCTATCAGCTCGATCTGCCCTGTTTTCCGCCGCAACCCGTCGATGGCGAAACCATGCTGGCGCTGCGGGAGATTTTATCCCCGCATCCGGTTGCGGGCTTTCGTAATTTTGAGAACCTGTTCGTCGAGCTTGCCGACGAGCAATCCGTGCGATCCTTCGTTCCCGATTTGCTCAGGATCGGCGCCTTCCATCCGCTTGGGCTGGTCATCACCGCGCGCGGGCGAACGCATGATTTCGTCTCCCGGTATTTCGTTCAGGGAGCAGGCATCCCCGAGGATCCGGTGACCGGCTCCATCCATGCGACGCTGGTGCCGTACTGCGCTGAAAAGCTTGGCAAGACGCATCTGTCGGCATTCCAGTGCTCGCCGCGCGGCGGGCACCTGCTGTGTGATCTGGCCGGAGATCGCGTACTCATCCTGGGGCGCGCCAAGACCTTCATGAAGGCGGAAATCTATCTTCCCGAATGAAGATGGGCGCAGGCTGATCAGGTCGCCGGAGCGCTCGCGGCAAAGCTTGGGCGGGCTGAGATCCGGTCCCACCAAGCCTGGATCTCGGGAAATTCGGCCAGCAGGCCTTGTCCCTCGGCGACCTTGACGAAATAAGCGATGATCGGCGCTGCATGCAGATCGGCCAGTGTCAGTTGGTCGCCCAGCAACCACGGCCCCGGCGCTTTCAGCGAGGAGAGCGTCTGAAGCGCTTTGCTTGCCTGCGAAAGCCCGCTGGCGATCAGCCTCTCGTCGGGCGCCTCCTTCTCCAGCCGTTCGACGGAGACATCCCAGACCATCGACCTGTAGGCATAGGCGTCGAGCATGCCGATGATCTGGTTCATTCTTGCGCGGCCGCGAGGCTCCGTCGCTTGCAGGGTTGGCCCGTCAAACGCCTCGTCGACATATCTGGCAATCGCGCTCGTCTCGAAGAGTCGAAAC
Source organism: Mesorhizobium sp. Root102 (assembly GCF_001425625.1). Taxonomy (GTDB): domain Bacteria; phylum Pseudomonadota; class Alphaproteobacteria; order Rhizobiales; family Rhizobiaceae; genus Mesorhizobium. Next base: position 338,168 of record NZ_LMCP01000045.1, read on the forward strand.
CCGTCATGCTCGAAGGCCGGGATGCGACCGAACGGATGGTGCTGGAAATACCAGGCGGGAATGCCCTCAGTGGCAAAGACATCGACCGGCACAAGCTCGTAGTCGATGCCTTTCTCCGCGAGCACGAGGCGGACGATGCGCACATAGACGCTGTAGTTCGCCCCGTAGACGATGGGCCTGCCCATCTTGCTTGCCTGTTACGCCATCGCCTTCTGCAGGTTCTCGTCGATCTTGTCGAGGAAACCGGAGGTCGAAAGCCAGGGCTGGTCGGGGCCGATCAGCAGCGACAGATCCTTGGTCATGAAGCCGGACTCGACGGTCTGGATGCAGACCTTTTCCAGCGTCTCGGCAAAGCGCTTCAACTCGGCATTGTCGTCGAGCTTGGCGCGGTGCGCGAGGCCACGCGTCCAGGCGAAGATCGATGCGATCGAATTGGTCGAGGTTTCCTCGCCCTTCTGGTGCTGGCGGTAATGGCGGGTGACGGTGCCGTGCGCGGCTTCCGCTTCCACCGTCTTGCCGTCCGGCGTCATCAGCACCGAGGTCATCAGGCCGAGCGAACCAAAACCCTGTGCCACCGTGTCGGACTGGACGTCGCCGTCATAGTTCTTGCAGGCCCAGACATAGCCACCCGACCATTTCAGGCTGGAGGCCACCATGTCGTCGATCAGGCGGTGCTCGTACCACAGCTTCTTCGACTTGAACTCGGCCTCGAACTCGGCCTCGTAGACCTCCTGGAAGATGTCCTTGAAGCGGCCGTCATAGGCTTTGAGGATGGTGTTCTTGGTCGACAGATAGACCGGATAGTTGCGCAGCAGGCCGTAGTTCAGCGAGGCGCGGGCGAATTCGCGGATCGAGTCGTCGAGATTGTACATGGCCATGGCGACACCGGCTCCCGGCGCGTCGTAGACGTCATGCTCGATCACCTTGCCGTCCTCGCCGACGAACTTGATCGTCAGCTTGCCCTTGCCGGGAAAGCGGAAATCGGTGGCGCGGTACTGATCGCCGAAGGCGTGACGGCCGACGATGATCGGCTTGGTCCAGCCGGGCACCAGGCGCGGCACGTTCTTCATGATGATCGGCTCGCGGAAGATCGTGCCGCCGAGGATGTTGCGGATTGTGCCGTTCGGCGACTTCCACATCTTCTTCAGCTTGAATTCCTCGACGCGCTGCTCGTCGGGGGTGATCGTCGCGCATTTCACGCCGACGCCGTATTTCTTGATGGCGTTGGCCGAATCGATGGTCACCTGGTCGTTGGTGGCATCACGATGCTCGATGCCGAGGTCGTAATATTCGAGCTTGAGGTCGAGATAAGGGTGGATCAGCTTGTCCTTGATGAACTGCCAGATGATGCGGGTCATCTCGTCGCCGTCGAGTTCGACGACCGGGTTCGCCACCTTGATCTTCGCCATGGAAAGAATGCCTCGTTGCTGGAAAATGGGACGGCCTTGCCCGCGTGGCGTTGGGCCGGGGATGCCGCCCGTATATCAAAGCGTTTTTGGCCACGCAAACGGCGATCGGTCACGAACGCGAGGCGATAACCTTTGTCATTTGCGAATGCTTCATTTTCGCGGCCGAATATGGCAGGGGACGCTGAAATGCCGCAAACAGCAGTTCATTGACAATCATGCCAGCCACTGAAGACGCCATGACCATTCCAGCCACCGGCCCGGCGATCATTCTGGTAGAGCCGCAGCTCGGCGAGAACATCGGCATGGTCGCTCGCGCCATGGCCAATTTCGGCCTGTCGGAGCTGCGTCTCGTCAACCCTCGAGACGGTTGGCCGAGCGAGAAGGCGCGCGCGGCGGCCAGCCGCGCCGATCATGTCATCGACGCTGTCACCGTCTTCGACGATCTGGCTTCGGCGCTCGCCGACCTGAACTTCGTTTTCGCCACCACGGCCAGGCAGCGCGACGGCTTCAAATCCGTGCGCGGGCCGGTGGAAGCGGGCAGGGTGCTGAGGACCCGTCACGCAATGGGCCAACGCACCGGCATCCTGTTCGGACGCGAGCGCTTCGGCCTCTACAATGACGAGGTCGGGCTTGCCGACGAGATCGTGACCTTCCCGGTAGATCCTGATTTCTCCTCGCTCAACATCGCCCAGGCCGCGCTGCTGATGTCCTACGAGTGGATGAAGTCCGGCCTCGAGGATGAGACCAAGACCAATTTTTCCGGTCCGGACATGAAGCCGGCAAGCAAGGAGGAACTGCACGGTCTGTTCGCCTATCTGGAAGGCGCTTTGGAAGCACGCGGCTATTTCCGGCCGGCACCGAAGAAGCCGAAGATGATCGACAATCTGCGCGCGGTGCTGACGCGCGCCGGTTTTGCCGAACCGGAGCTGAAGGTGCTGCGCGGCATCATCTCGTCGCTCGACCGATTTTCGCCGGCGATGCCGCGCGGCGATGGCTCCCCTGGCGATGATCCACGGCGCCTGCCCGCGGCCGCCGCGCGTGCCCGCAAGGCGGAAGTGGTGGATCGCCAGCCGCCCGATGCCAATGGTGACGACAATGACACGCCGCCGCTGGGTGGCAAGGGACCTGACAATGACTGAGCGGCCGATCCTGATGTTCGATTCAGGCATCGGCGGGCTTACCGTGCTGCGCGAGGCGCGCGTGCTGATGCCCGACCGCCGCTTCATCTATGTCGCCGACGACGCCGCGTTTCCCTATGGCGCTTGGGAGGAGCCAGCGCTGAGGGCACATATACTCGACTTGTTCGGCAAGTTCCTTGACCGGTTTGCGCCAGCCATTTCGGTCATCGCCTGCAACACCGCCTCGACGCTGGTGATCGATGCGCTGCGCGAAAGATTTCCCGGGCATCCTTTCGTCGGCATGGTGCCGGCGATCAAGCCGGCGGCGGAACGCACGCGTTCAGGACTGGTTTCGGTGCTGGCGACGCCTGGCACCGTCAAACGCCAGTACACCCGCGACCTGATCAGCAAATGGGCGCAGAAGTGTCATGTCCGGCTGGTCGGCAGCGACAGGCTGGCGGGGCTTGCCGAAGTCTATATGCGCGAGGGCTTCGTCGACGAAGAGGCCGTCCGCGCCGAGATTGCGCCGTGCTTCGTCGAACATGATGCATTGCGTACGGATATCGTGGTGCTCGCCTGCACACACTACCCCTTTCTCGCCAATCGCATGCGCAAGACGGCGCCTTGGCCGGTCGATTGGCTCGACCCCGCTGAAGCGATTGCGCGTCGGGCACTTTCGCTTCTTGCGGATATTGATCCGACCGGCCGTGGCGAGAAACTGCCGGAAGGCCCCGACCTTGCTGTCTTCACATCGAACAGAGCCGATTTCCCTACCCGCCGCCTGATACAGGGGTTCGGGCTGGCAATGTCCTGATATTCGGAAGTATCGGGAACATCACCGCGGTCGCTACGTTTTTCTCCTGATGCAACGGGAGAAGCGATCATGCCTGCCACCTCAAAAGCCCAGCAAATGGCCGCCGGTGCGGCGCTTTCCGCCAAGCGCGGCGAGACCAGGAAGGGCGAACTCAAGGGTGCTTCCAAGGAAATGTACGAATCGATGAGCGAAAAACAGCTCGAGGAATTCGCCGAGACGAAGCGCAAGGGCCTGCCGGAAAAGAAATCGAAAGACTAGGGTTAAGCATCCGGAATCAAATAGCCCGCAGCCAAAACCGCGGGCTTTGAAATGATCTGTCGACCGCCTGAGACCGAACCGGAGCTTACCAACGCGCCCAGCAGCGCCTGACCTTGTAGCGGATGACCTTCTTGTGGCCGTGCCGCCAGACAACCTTCTTCTTGACCACGATGCGGCAGACCTCGTGATGCCGGTGGCCATGCCAATGCCGCGCCATTGCCGGCTCCGGCGTTATGACCGCCATGGATCCCGCCAACACCGCGGCTCCCGTCAGGGTAAGGAAGAACTTCTTCATGTTCATGCGAATTGTGGCTCCTCTGCTCCAGTCCCTTCCCAATGCCGTGGCGCAACCTCCCGCCACTTCCGGCACCGCCCTTAACCCCCAAACGCTATATCGTCGCCATCGCCAAGGCCAGCCGCCAAGCTTGACACCGGTTAAATCTCCGTTTAATCAGCGCGCCAACACCGGGCCGCAATGCCCGGTGGTTTTCTTTATGTGCGCAAGATGCGTGGAACTCAATTCTACTATCTTGTTTGAACTGACGTGTCCCGTGGGTTTTCCGCCGCGTTGTGTGGGAAAACCCTGTCAGGTCTCGAAAACGGAGGCCAGAGGAGGGCGCGTTTCCTTCACCCGGACCATGAGGTTCCGGGTGTATTGTTTTGAAAAGGGAATGCGATGAGCAAGCGCGAATCCGCGAAGTACAAGATCGACCGTCGTCTTGGCGAAAACATCTGGGGCCGCCCGAAGTCCCCGGTCAACAAGCGTGAATACGGCCCCGGCCAGCATGGCCAGCGCCGCAAGGGCAAGCTTTCCGATTTCGGCCTGCAGCTGCGCGCGAAGCAGAAGCTGAAGGGTCACTATGGCGACGTTTCGGAAAAGCAGTTCCGCAAGGTCTATGAGGAGGCTGACCGCCGCAAGGGCGACACCTCGGAGAACCTGATCGGCCTGCTCGAGTCGCGTCTCGACGCGGTCGTCTACCGCGCCAAGTTCGTGCCGACCATTTTCGCCGCCCGTCAGTTCGTCAACCACGGCCACGTCAACGTCAACGGCAAGCGCGTCAACATCGGCTCGTATCGCTGCAAGCCGGGCGATGTCGTCGAAGTGCGCGAAAAGTCGAAGCAGCTGGTCATCGTTCTCGAAGCGGTCGGCCTGGCCGAACGCGACGTGCCGGATTACATCGAAGCCGATCACAACAAGATGGTCGCGACCTTCTCGCGCATCCCCGGCCTGGCGGATGTTCCGTTCGCCGTGCAGATGGAACCGAACCTGGTCGTCGAATTCTATTCGCGCTAAGCGAACGCGTTTTGCGATACCAAGCAAAGGCCGCCCGTCGAGGCGGCCTTTTCTTTGTCTGCCTTTTCTTTGTCGGCCATCTCCGCTAATTCCGGGCGCAACGAAGCGCCGGACAGTCGTTGCTCCCGGATTTTGGAACTGACGCCATGAACATGCTGCCAGACGCCGAATCGCTTGAACCAGCCAGCGACATCGAGGGCGGCTTCCATCCGCTGTTTGCCGATGTGCCGTCCTCGGTCGAGTTCAACAAATTGCGCAAGCGGCTGCTGCGGCTGACCCGACAGGCGATCGAGGATTTCTCGATGGTGAAGCCCGGCCAGCGCTGGCTCGTAGCCCTCTCGGGCGGCAAGGATTCCTACGGCCTGCTCGCCGTGCTGCTCGACCTAAAATGGCGCGGGCTGCTGCCGGTCGACCTGCTGGCCTGCAATCTCGATCAGGGCCAGCCGAATTTCCCCAAACATATCCTGCCCAACTATCTCGACAGATACGCCATCCCGCATCGCATCGAATATCAAGACACCTATTCCGTCGTCACCGACAAGCTGCCGCAGGGCAGCACCTATTGCTCGCTCTGCTCGCGCCTCAGGCGCGGCCATCTCTACCGCATCGCGCGCGAGGAGGGGTGCGCGACGCTGGTGCTCGGTCACCATCGCGAGGATATTCTCGAAACCTTCTTCATGAACCTCTTCCATGGCGGTCGTCTCGCAGCGATGCCGCCAAAACTGCTTAATGACGAGGGCGACGTCATGGTGCTACGGCCGCTGAGCTACTGCGCCGAGGTTGATCTGGAAAAATTCGCTGCCGCGATGCAATTCCCGATCATTCCCTGCGATCTTTGCGGCAGCCAGGAAGGTCTTCAGCGCAACGCCATGAAGGCGATGCTCGAGGACATCGAAAAGCGCATGCCCGGCCGCAAAGATACGATGCTGCGCGCACTGTCCAACAGCAGGCCCTCGCATCTGCTCGACAGAAAGCTGTTCGATTTCGCGGCGCTCAACGAGACCCTCAGCACAAGGCTAGACATATCCCATGACATTTGACGACACCGCGATCGACTGGCTCGCTGGCCTTCTGTCCGACGCCGCAATGGCCGAGATCATGCCGCGCTTTCGCCGGCTGGGCGACGGCGATATCAGGCAGAAGACCTCGGCCGCGGATCTGGTGACCGAGGCCGATGTCAACGCCGAGCGGCTCATCACCGCCAGGCTGCGCGAGCGTTACCCCTCGGCGATGGTCGTCGGCGAGGAGGCCTGTTCCGACAATCCAGCGCTGTTAAACGGGTTGGGCGATGCCGATCTGGCTTTCGTCATCGACCCGGTGGACGGCACTTTCAACTTCGCCTCCGGCGTGCCCTTGTTCGGTGTCATGCTGGCGGTCGTGATCAAGGGCGAGACCGTTGCCGGCATCATCCACGATCCGGTCGGCAAGGACTGGCTGATCGGCGCCAAGGGCGCCGGCAGCCATATCAGGCATGCGCATGGCAGCATCGAGAGGGTGCAGGTCACGGCACCTGCACCGATTTCGGAGATGACCGGCTCGGTCTCCTGGCAATATATGCCCGAGCCGGAGCGGTCGCGGCTGGCGCGCAACCAGACGAAGATCCTGTCGCAATTCGCTTATCGCTGCGCGGCGCACGAATACCGCCTGTTGGCGAGCGGCCATGCCCACTTCGTCGTCTACAACAAGCTGATGCCGTGGGACCATCTGGCCGGCGTGCTGATTCATGCCGAGGCTGGCGGCCATGCCGCGCGCTTCGACGGCAGCGCCTATCTGCCCTCGCATCTCGGCGGCGGCCTGATTGTCGCGCCTGATCGGGAAAGCTGGCACGAATTGCGCCGCGAACTCTGGGCGAAATAGGATCAATTTCCGCGATCAGCTGAAAGAGCGATGCAATCTCACGCAAATCCGGAGGCTCTCGAATGAAACCTCGATTCGCAGTCGTCGCAGCGGCTCTTGCCGCCCTGTTTGCCAGCTCCTACGAAGCAAGCTCGCTAGAGCGCACCTGTCGCAGTCCCGATCCCGTCGACACGATAAAGGAGATGTCGGACGCTATCTATGCTTGTTGGAAGCCGCCGCCCGGAACCGCCGGCATGTCCCTAACGCTGCGGTTCTCGCTTCGCCGCAACGGCACACTGATTGGCAAGCCTCGCGCCACATATTCCGATCTGCGGAGCGATGCCCAGCTCAGCCGGGCATTCGTGGCTTCAATCCTCAGGGCACTCGATGAAGCCCTGCCATTGCCCTTTTCGGACAGCATGGGCGAAGCAATCGCGGGGCGTATGCTTGCCCCTCGCTTCACGGCGGCCCTTGAAGGTGCGTCCTGATGCGTGTCGCCTAAAAGTGGCCCCGGGACAACGACACGTGCAAAAACAACAATTCAGTGCAAGTCGGTAATGTGTCCTAGAACGGGTGGGTTCTGCGGCTGGAACATCTTGCCGCGCTCGGCGATGAAGATCATCAGCAGCGCTGCGACCGAGACGCTGCAGAAGCCGGCCGCCAGCGGCGTCACCGTGCCGTTGAAAGCCTGACCGATCAGTGTGCCGAGAATGCCGCCGAGAAACGTCTGCATGAAACCCAGTATGGACGATGCCGTGCCGGCCAGTTGGCCGAGCGGCTCCATGGCCAATGCATTGAAATTTGCGCCGAGCGCACCGAACGGAAGCATGGCGCTGGCAAAGAAGGTGATGAACAGCCAGAGAGGCATCTTCATTTCTAGCGAAACGACCAGCCAGGCAAGGCTGATGACCAGGAACAGCAGCAGCGCGCTCTGCGAGAGGCGGCGCATGCCGATACGGCCGACAAGGCGGGAGTTCAGAAAGTTGGAGAAAGCAAGCACGCCGGCAACTCCGGCGAAGATGACCGGGAACATTTCGCCGACGTTGAAGATGTCGACGTAGATCTGCTGCGCCGAGGCGATGAAGCCGAACATGGCGCCGAAAATAAAGGTGCTGGCGAAGGCATAGCAGATCGCAATGCGGTTGGTGAGCACGATGCGAAACCCACCGACAATGGAATTCAGGGTCAGCGGCCGGCGATGTTCGGGATGCAATGTCTCAGGCAGGCGCAGCAGCGACCAGGCCGAGACAATGAGCGCACCGAAGGCCATGGTGACGAAGATCCAATGCCAGGTCGCAAGCAGCATGATGAACTGGCCGATGCCGGGAGCAATGACCGGTATCGCCATGAACACCATGAAGATCAGCGACATCACCTCGGCCATGCGCCGGCCGTCAAACGTATCGCGCACGATCGAGACGGCGATGACGCGGGTGGCGGCCGCACCGATGCCTTGCACGGCACGGCACAGCAGAAGTGTTTCGAAGCTTGGTGCAATGGCCGCCGCCGCGGCCGCGGCGACATAGATCACCAGCCCTGCGACCAGCGGTGCGCGACGGCCGAAGCGATCCGAGATCGGCCCGAAGAACAGCTGTCCGCCGCCGAAGCCCAGAATATAGGCGGTGATCACATATTGCCGGTGGTTCTCATTTTCGACGCCAAGCGAGGCGCCGATCTGCTGCAAAGCCGGCAGCATGATATCGATGGCCAGCGAGTTCAGCGCCATCAGCGCGGCGCACAAGGCGATGAATTCCCAGCGTGGAATGGGTAGTTTGCTTGCCGATTGCGGCGCTGATTTTGGCTGGTCCACGGCAAGTCCGATCTTTCAAACGAAAATGCGCCGGCGGGCCGGCGCATTTGGCTCGTCTTGGTCCTGGGGGCAGGACATAAAATTGCCGAGGTGGCGCTGCCCTGGCGTTTGGTGCACGTGACCCGAAACCGTACGGCGGCTTCAGGCGGACGACATGCACGAAAACAGGAATCAGGCGGCGCCTTTGACGCCGACGCCCTTCTCGACAAGGAATGTCTGGAGTTCGCCCGCCTGGAACATCTCGCGGATGATGTCGCATCCGCCGACGAATTCGCCCTTGACGTAGAGCTGCGGGATCGTCGGCCAGTTGGAATATTCCTTGATGCCCTGGCGCAGTTCGGCGGAGTCCAGAACGTTCACGCCTTTGTAGTCGGCGCCGATATAGTCGAGGATCTGGACGACCTGGCCGGAAAATCCGCATTGCGGGAAACCGGGCGTGCCCTTCATGAAAAGGACGACGTCGTTGCCCTTCACTTCGTTGTCGATGTAGTCGTTGATACCGCTCATGGAATATCCTTTCCCGCCTGTGGGAGTCAGGCTCGAAACATATCCTTCAAATAAACCCAACGATTGCTCGAAACAAGACGTTAGCCGCGCCGTGGCTGAAATGGCGCAAAGGATGGGCCGTGTTGGGCCAAGCGGCTGTCGCAACACTGATTCGGGTGGTTGCGGTCTATGTTCCGATGCGGGTCAGTCAGGAACGCTGGTCTGCAAGGCGAGTGCGTGCAACACCCCGCCCATGTTGCCCTTCAGCGCGTCATAGACCATCTGGTGCTGCTGGACGCGGCTTTTTCCCCGAAAGCTCTCGGCCACCACCTCGGCCGCATAGTGGTCGCCGTCGCCGGCGAGATCGCGAATCGTCACCTTGGCGTCCGGAATGCCGTCCTTGATCAGTTTTTCGATGTCGTGGGCGTCCATTGCCATGGCAAAATCCTGTTTCGAGCGGCCGGTAGCCGGCCATAAGATGAGAGTCGGACGAGCCTAAGGCCTTTCCGGTCCGGATTGAAGCCGTTCTGTCCCGCCAACAGCCAGACGTTTCGGAGAAAGATCTAGGCCGGTGGGCTTGCTTCATCCTCGACAACGTCCTCGCGCGTCGAAAACGAGCGGCCAAGGCTGAAGGCCAGCACATAGAGCGGCACGTTGAGCACGAGGCTGACGATGGGGAGATAGCTCGTCATTTGCCAGAACGGCGAGAAGTACGGTTGTCCGTAGCCGTCGCAGACAAGCGAGGAGCCATACTCCCACAACGCCCCTACAACCACCGCGCTGGCAAAAAGCTTGATGCAGGTGAGGATATGCCTTGCCCGTGCCGGATCCGGCGCCAGGCGGCCCCACAGCACCAGGCAGACGATCGGGACCGCGTAGGTGAGGGTCTGCAGCGCCAGCATCGGGATGGCGCTGTTGGCCGCGGCAAGGAACTGCGCGCGCGTTTCCAGCCGGGCGCAAACCTCGCTCGAGGTCGTCGACAGCAGGAAAAAAACGAACGGCCCGAGGAACCAGAAGAAGAACAGCGACGGCCAGAAGACAACTGCAAGCAGTGCCCGAGCAGCCAGTGTGGTCAACTGGCCTGATCCATGAAGCGGGGGAACCAGCCTTCGTGGGCCGTGGTCAATTCGCTGACCGGGATTGCCCGCGCCTCGCCAAGCTTCAGCACGCTGCCGCCGGTCGAGCCGATCCACGGCGCGAAGATGCCGAGTTCGCTCTGCTGCTTGCGAATGGTGTCCCATTCATCGCCATGCGGATCGATCGACAGCGTCAGGAGATAGCGGCCCTGGTCCTCGCCGAACCAGACCGGGATGGGGTCTGTGCCGATAAGCCCGGGAACGGTGGCGCCGAGGCCGGACGCCATCGCCATTTCGGCCAAAGCCACGGCGATGCCACCATCGGAAACGTCATGCGCCGCCGTGACGATGCCGGATGCGATGAGAGCGCGCACATGGTCGCCGACGCGCTTTTCATGCTCGAGGTCGACCGGCGGCGGCGGGCCGTCCGTGCGGCCATGGATGTCACGCATATAGACCGACTGGCCAAGATGCGTACCCCAGGAGGCAGGCGCGCCGACCAGCAGGATCATCTGGCCCTCGGCCGCAAAGCCGGTTCGCACCATCTTGGACCAGTCGGCGATCAAGCCGACGCCGCCGATTGTCGGTGTCGGCAGAATGCCCTGGCCGTTGGTCTCGTTGTAGAGAGAGACGTTGCCGGAGACGATCGGGAAGCCAAGCGCGCGGCAGGCATCGCCGATGCCTTTCACCGCTCCGACCAACTGGCCCATGATCTCGGGCCGTTCCGGATTGCCGAAATTGAGGTTGTCGGTGGCGGCCAGCGGCAGCGCGCCGGTGGCGGTCAAATTGCGCCAGCATTCGGCCACCGCCTGCTTGCCGCCCTCATAGGGGTCAGCCTCGCAATAGCGCGGAGTCACGTCGGAGGAGAAGGCGAGCGCCTTGGTCGGATGACCTTCGACGCGGACCACGCCGGCATCGCCGCCGGGAAGCTGCAGCGAATTGCCCTGGATCAGCGTGTCATACTGCTCCCAGACCCAACGGCGCGAGGAGAGATCCGGACCGCCGAGCAGCTTCAGCAGCGCATCGGCAACATCGGCCTGCGGAACGTCATTGGCGGCCAGCGGCGTCGGCTTGTTCGGCTCGACCCATGGGCGGTCATATTCCGGAGCCTTGTCGCCGAGATCCTTGATCGGCAGGTTGGCGACCTCGTCGCCCTGGTGCAGCACGCGGAAGCGCAGATCGTCGGTGGTCTTGCCGACGATGGCGAAGTCGAGCCCCCATTTGTGGAAGATCGCCTCGGCTTCCTTTTCCTTTTCCGGGCGCAGCACCATCAGCATGCGCTCCTGGCTTTCCGAAAGCATCATTTCGTAGGCGCTCATGCGCTCTTCGCGCACCGGCACCTTGTCGAGATCGAGCTCGATGCCGAGGTCGCCCTTGGCGCCCATTTCGACCGCCGAGCAGGTGAGTCCGGCCGCACCCATGTCCTGGATGGCGATGACGGCACCCGAGGCCATCAGTTCGAGGCAGGCTTCCAGCAGGCACTTTTCGGTGAAGGGGTCGCCGACTTGCACGGTTGGGCGCTTTTCGTCGATCTTGTCGTCGAATTCGGCCGACGCCATGGTGGCGCCGCCGACGCCATCGCGGCCGGTCTTGGCGCCGAGGTAGACAACCGGCAGGCCGACGCCCTTGGCTTCCGACAGGAAGATCGCATCGGTCTTGGCAAGGCCCGCCGCAAAAGCATTGACCAGGATGTTGCCGTTGTAGCGAGCGTCGAAATTGACCTCGCCGCCGACCGTCGGCACGCCGAAGGCGTTGCCATAGCCGCCGACGCCGGAAACCACGCCTGAAACGAGGTGTCTGGTCTTGGGATGGTCAGGTGCGCCAAAGCGCAGCGCATTCATCGCCGCGATCGGCCGCGCGCCCATGGTGAAGACGTCGCGCAATATGCCGCCGACGCCGGTCGCCGCACCCTGGTAGGGCTCGATGTAGGACGGGTGGTTGTGGCTCTCCATCTTGAAGACGACGCAGTCGCCGTCGCCGATGTCGACCACACCGGCATTCTCGCCCGGTCCCTGGATAACCCGCGGACCGGTGGTAGGCAGCGTGCGCAGCCACTTCTTCGAGGATTTGTAGGAACAGTGCTCATTCCACATCGCCGAGAAGATGCCGAGTTCGGTGAAGCTCGGCTCGCGCCCGACAAGGTCGAGAATGCGCTGGTACTCGTCGGGCTTCAGCCCGTGCGCGGCAATGAGCTCGGGGGTGATCGGCACGGAATTGGAAATGGTCATGGGCGGCGATTTATATCCTGGGGCGTTGGGATTTGAGTCCCGTCTTATCGCAAGCTTTGAGGCCGATACACCCATGGATTGACGAAAACCGACCGAAAACCGGACATAGCCACAGTGAGTCAGGAGAAGCTGTCGTAGCCGGCACGGCCTTCATCGAGAAGTCGCCGGATCACCGCAACGCCTTCGGCGATATCCTTGCGTTGTCTTGGCTGCGAAACGCCGAAGCGGACGCCATGGAAAACCTGCTCGGAACGGCCGGCCTTGAACTCGTCCTCGTCGTCGATCAGCACGCCATGCTCGAGGCAGGCTTTCTTGAAGGTGCCGGAAAGCCAGGGGTCGGGCAGAGTCAGCCAGACAAAGGGCACCCTGTCATGTGACTTGAACGCGAAGCCGGCCAAAGTCTCGCGAACGATGGCGACGCGGGCGTTGATTTCGGCGATGCTGCGCTTGCGTATCTCATCGGCCTGGCCCGACAGCACCAGCCTTGTATTCACCTCCGCCAGCAGGAAGGGCATGCCGCCGGTCATCATCTTGTGGGCGACGCGGATGCGGTGGCGGTAGGCGGGCGGGCAGGAAAGCCAGCCGCCGCGTACACCGGCTGCGACCGACTTCGACAGGCCGCCTGCGACAATGGTTCTCTCAGGGGCATATTCGGCCAGCAACGGCGTCGGATCATCGGTCAGATTGCCGTAGAGGTCGTCCTCGATGAGGACGACATTGTATTCGCGCGCGACACGCGCGATCGCCTCGCGGCGCGCCGCCGACAAGGTCACCAGCGTGGGATTCTGAGCCGTCGGCATCAGGAAGATCATCTTCGGATGCTTTTGCGCGCAGACGCGCTCGAAATCCTGGGGATCGATGCCTTCGTCGTTTGACGCCACCAGCGCGGTGCGGCGGCCAATCAGTCCGGCGCTGCGGGAAATCTGCGAGTAGGTGAGGTGTTCGAAGGCAACATAATCGCCAGGGGTGGTGAGCGCCGCGATCGCCGCCATCACCGCGGCATGCGTGCCGAGCGTGGGGACAATGGTGTCGGCATTCGGGCGAAACGAATTGCGCGCCAGCCAGCGGGCGCCAGCTTCGTACCAGCGGTCGGGAAAATCCCGCGTGTAGCTTGAAATCTCATGCGGATGGTCTTGTGCCGTGCGCGACAGGACATCGGCGACGATGGCGCCCTGGCCAATATCGGGAGCGGCCGTGCTGTCGAAACGCAGTTTGCCTCTAGGCGCGTCGATATAGCGTGTGCCTTCCGCGCTGACGTCCGGAGCCAGCAGGTCCGGTTTCGCCCCATCGGCGCGCTGGCCGAGCACATAGGTTCCACGCCCGACTTCGCCGCTCACCAGCCCACGCTCGCGCAGCAATTGATAGGCCCGGCCGACCGTGCCGACGGTGGTGCCGATGTCGTAGGCGAGGTCGCGTTGCGGCGGCAGCTTTGCGCCGACGTCGATCACGCCCCGGTCGATGTCCGTTTCGATGGAAGCCGCCAACCGCTGATACAGCGGGCCGGAGCCGGCGGTGAGATCGGGGAGCCAATTTGTCATGGTGACAATTTTCTATATTGCACCCGTATATGAGTCAATACATATCAGTTGGGTGCCAAAAAGGGTACAATTTGAAATTCTGGTAGAAGAAAATGAATACAATCGTGACAATCCGTCATTCGAGAGCCGAGTTAACAGGCCAATTGACACGTCCATCGGGCCGGAGCGGCTTTGTCAGCCGTCTGGTGCGCCTGGTCAGGTCGCTGGCGAGATGGATCGACCATCTGCTGGAGCGCCGCCGCAGCCGGCTGGCGCTGCTGGAAATGACCGATGATCAGCTCAAGGATATCGGCGTCTCGCGCTGCGATGCCCACCGCGAGGGCATCAGGCCGTTCTGGGACTGAAAGCCAAAGCAATTCCAGGAAAAGTGTGAAACGGTTTTCCCGGGAAAAGCGCGTAGCGCTTGGGAATTGCGCCAAAACAAAGAGTTAGAGCGGTTCGCCGTTTCCTTGAAACGGTGAACTGTTCTAGCGGAGTGTTGATGCCCTGCTGCGTGCAACGCCATGGTCCGCAAGGACGGCGACCACGCACAGCGCGAGAAAAAGTCCGGTGATGGCCGCAGCCGAGATCGCGACGCTGGTCCAGCCATTCTTGGCGACGTCCAGGAACGGGTAGGGCACCTCGCCGGCAAGCGGTGCCCGCGCCAGCGCATAGACCAGATAGGCGACGGGATAGAGCACCCACCAGGAGATGTCGCTCCAGCGCGTCCGGCCGTCGGCGCCTGATATCAGCCACCACAGAACGAACAGCACCGGCGTCACATAATGCAGCAGGACGTCGCAGAGCAGGAACAGCCCCTGTGGCTGCCAGAGCCGTGCCAGGACCGTGGCATAGACAATGAAGACCAGCGCTATCGAAACGGCGACGCCTGCCCGCATCCGCGACCCGGCGAAGGCCGGCAGCCACGCATAGCCGGAGGGCGACAGCAGCGACGTGTACACCAGCACCGCGCCGATGTTGGTCAGGATGGTGAAGAAGCTGAAGAGGAAAATGATGGAGCCGAGCAGGCTGCGGCCGGCTTCCATCGATGCCGGAATGCTGATGCAGAACTGCAGGACGAGTCCGGCCAGACCGATGACCAGACCGGCGATCTGCAGGAACCGGCCCATGGCTAGGCCGTCGCGGCGCAGGCCGGATTGCCGGTCTGCCAGCGGGCAATGTCGGAGCCGATGCGGGCGCCGAGCGGATCGTTCATCAGCGGTCCGAACGCGTCGACGCGGCTTGAATTGCCTTGCGCCTGCACGACCAGCAGTGGTTTGCCGCCATAGTGCTTGGCCGGCACCAGCAGGAAACGCGGCGTGCCGCTGAACGAATTCAGTTCGTTGGCCATCTGATACTGTTTGAAGGCCGGATCCTTGCTGGCTATCCAGCATTTGTGGGCCGCTATCGCCACTTGTTCCATGGCCAGAAGCGCTGCACTCTTGCCTGACGGGACTGGCGTGCTCTTGGGGGTCGATTGGCAGGACACCAAGGCGAAACCCGCTGCGGCGACCAGCGCGATCGTCTTGCTCCTGATCAAGCGGCACCCATCTCAAGTTCGGATAGAAAGATCTTCAAGCCGTCGGTCATCTCGCCCCACACCCGCGACAATGCCGGGTGCTGCGAGGCGATCTGCTCATAGGCATCGAATTTGGGATAGGCGTCGAGCAGGTCGTGGCGTCCCGTCATGGCGCGGAAATTGTTGAAGATGAACCGCGTCGGCGTCAGCCAGGCATCGGCGAAGCTGATGTCGTCACCGAGCGCGAAAGGCCCTTGCGCCATACGCGCCTCGATCGCAGCCAGTCCGTGATGCAGGCGCGCGAATTGGGCGTCGATCTCGGCAGTGTTTCGCTTCGGCCCGAAATGAAGCTCGAAAAGCTTCATCATCGGGGTCAGCACATCGAGATCGGTTATGCGGGCGAACATGCGCACCAGCGCGCGGTCCTTGGAATCAGGCGGCAGCAACGCCGGTTCAGGGAACCGTTCCTCGAGATATTCCGCGATGACCACCGATTCGACGATGGTTTCGCCCGAGCCGGTGATCAGCACCGGAATCCGGTTCATCGGTGAGATGGCGCGAAACGCTTCCGGGATCGGAAAACCCGGTGGCGGCGCGATGATCTTGAGCGGAACGTCCTTGATATAGGCCAGCGCTCGCACGATCGACGAGTAGGGCGACAACGGCCGCGAATAGAGTTTCATGACCGTCTCTCTCCCCAATGAATCGGACTTGCCCTGACAAAGAGACAGGAATGTCCGGCTGTTTTCAAGCTGTTCGCTTCGATGACGTCAGGCGGCGATGCCGAGGGCACTTTCGAACAATCCACGGCCGTCGGTACCGCCATGGGCTGCTTCGATCAGGTTTTCCGGATGCGGCATCAGGCCGAGCACATTGCCTTGGCTGTTGATGATGCCGGCAATGTCGTTGATCGAGCCATTGGGGTTGGTGCCCTCGGCATAGCGGAACACCACCTGGCCTTCGCCTTCGAGGCGGGCAAGCGTGTCGGCGTCGGCGAAATAATTGCCGTCATGATGCGCCACTGGCGAGCGGATGATCTGACCCGGCTGATAGCGGCGGGTGAACATGGTGTTGGCGTTGGTGATCTCGAGCTTCACCTGCCGGCAGACGAATTTCAGCGAGGTGTTGCGCATCAAGGCGCCCGGCAGCAGGCCGGCCTCGACCAGGATCTGGAAACCGTTGCAGACGCCGATGACCGTGACGCCCGCGGCAGCCTTTTCAGCGACCGCCCGCATGACCGGCATACGCGCGGCGATCGCGCCGCAGCGCAGATAGTCGCCGAAGGAGAAACCGCCCGGAATGGCGATCAGGTCGACATCGGGGATTTCTGTGTCGGTCTGCCAGACGGTGACCGGCGGCTTTCCGGAAATCTTGGTCAGCGCCGCAATCATGTCGCGGTCGCGGTTGAGGCCAGGCAGAAGGACGACGGCTGATTTCATTTTGGTTCGTAAGGCCTCTGGGCTTCGGCGAGTTCGCGCAGGTCGAGACGGCGGTCTATACGTTCAAGGCGCTCATCCTGGCGGGCGAGAACGCCGTAGATGTTGTGGATATCGCTTTGCGTTGCCACCATGTGACCCCGCATCACATTCAACTCCCGTTTCGTCTCGGAAACATCCTGACGAAGCTCAGCGATTTCGTGATGCACGCGCTTCATAAGCTCGAACATCAATTCATTCGTGACTTCCGGCATAGTGCCTCCGACACAACCTCAGGTAAGTGTCACACTATAATTCTCAATCACCGTATTCGCCAGCAGCTTGTCGCACATGGCTTTCAGATCGGCTTCGGCCTTGGCCTTGTCGCTTTCCGCCAGTTCGACGTCGAATACCTTGCCCTGCCGCACCGCGCCGACGCCGCCGAAGCCCAGGCCGGACAGCGCGTGTTCGATCGCCTTGCCTTGCGGGTCGAGCACGCCGTTCTTGAGGGTGACGGTAATGCGGGCCTTGATCACGCTGGACATGCTCCTGTTCTGACTATCGGGTTGCAAGCCGCGATCAGTGCGGCTTGCCTTTGATGCCTTCGGTCGAGGCGACAAGCACCGGGCCGGTCGGGCGCGGCGGCTCGTTCTCGTTCATGATGCCGAGGCGGCGGGCAACTTCCTGGTAGGCTTCGACGAGGCCGCCCATATCGCGGCGGAAACGGTCCTTGTCGAGCTTGTCCTGCGTCGCCACGTCCCACAGCCGGCACGAATCCGGCGAAATCTCGTCGGCAACGACGATGCGCATCATGTCACCCTCGAACAGGCGGCCGCATTCGATCTTGAAGTCGACGAGCTGGATGCCGACGCCCATGAACAGGCCGGAGAGGAAGTCGTTGACGCGGATGGCCAGCGCCATGACGTCGTCAATCTCCTGCGGGCTCGCCCAGCCGAACGCGGTGATGTGCTCTTCCGACACCATCGGATCGTCGAGCGCGTCGGCCTTGTAATAGAATTCGATGATCGAGCGAGGCAAAACCGTGCCTTCCTCGATGCCGAGACGCTTGGACAGCGAACCCGCGGCGACATTGCGCACCACCACTTCAAGTGGAATGATCTCGACTTCCTTGATCAGCTGCTCGCGCATGTTCAGCCGGCGGATGAAATGGGTCGGAATGCCCATGCGGTTCAAATGGTTGAAAATGTATTCGGAAATGCGGTTGTTGAGCACACCCTTGCCGTCGATGACTTCATGCTTCTTCTTGTTGAACGCGGTTGCATCATCCTTGAAGAACTGGATAAGCGTGCCCGGCTCCGGTCCTTCATAGAGGATCTTGGCCTTGCCTTCATAAATGCGGCGGCGATTTTTCATCTGATTTTTCTCTGGGGTTCCGGACAGGCGGTATCAGACCATTTCCTGTCCGTCTGCCTGAAATAGTGCGGCTACGGTAGGGTTCAATGCCGGGTCTATCCCAATCACATCGTTTGCTCAATCGTCAAATCCTTCCAATCAACCGCTTTCGGGACTGAAATGCCGCAGCGCAGCATGCGATGAAGCGTATTGACCGGCCCGCGACCTTTTGGTTTGTGCTTTGGCAACGCACATATTCACCGCCAACGAATCGAATTTGACCCGGAGGGATGCCATGAGCAGCATGAAAGACCGCGAAGAGGGCTTCGAGCGCAAATTTGCTTTCGACGAGGAACTTCGGTTCAAGGCCGCTGCGCGCCGCAACAAGGCGCTCGGCCTGTGGGCCGCCGAAAAGCTCGGAAAGTCGGGCGCCGACGCCGACGCCTATGCCAAGGAAGTGGTTGTTTCCGACATCGAGGAAGCCGGCGACCATGACGTGTTCCGCAAGATCCGCAAGGATTTCGATGCGGCCGGCGTCGACCAGTCGGACCATCAGATCCGTCGCACCATGGACGAGTTGATGGCGCAGGCGATCGAGCAGATCAAGAACACCTGATCCGGCCGAAGCAGGTTCCGCAAAAGTGTCCCACGGTTTTGCGACAGAGAACCTGCGACAGGCCAAAGAATGACTGGACCAATCGACCGCCCGGCCTATCCGGGCGGTTTTTCTTTGCCTTTGCCGCGGTTTCCGGCTGAACTGCGATCGTTAACAAGGAAAGAGTCCATGTCCCTGAAGTCCCGCCTGGCGGCCGATGAAACGCTGTTCACCGCATGGTCCGGCGTGCCGGATGCCTTGAGTGTCGAGATCGTCGCCAAGCAGGGGTTTGATGCCGTCACGCTCGATATGCAGCATGGTGGCCATCACGAAGACAGCGTCTTGCGCGGCCTGGTGCCGGTGCTCGCTGCCGGCAAGCCGGCGCTGGTGCGCATTCCTGTCGGCCGTTTCGACATGGCAAGCCGCGCGCTCGACTTCGGCGCCGAGGCTGTCATCGCGCCGATGGTGAACTCGGTTGCCGACGCAAAACTGTTCGCCGCCGCGATGAAATATCCACCGCTCGGCGAGCGCTCCTGGGGTCCGACCTACGCTTTTCCGCGCCACGGCAAGGGCGACCAGGCCGACTGGCTGCGTGACAGCAACCAGCGCACCATGGCTTTCGCCATGGTCGAGACGCGTGCGGCCCTTGATGCGCTCGATGGCATTCTCGACACGCCGGGCATCGACGGCATATTCCTTGGCCCGTCGGATTTCTCGATCGCCTGGAGCAACGGCGCCACGGTCAATTCGACGCTGGAAAGCATGATGGAGACGGTGGCGTTGGTCGCCGAGCGTACCCGCAAGGCCGGCAGGTATGCGGCGATCTATGTTGTCGAGCCGGCAATTGCCGGCCGTGTCGTGTCGATGGGCTACCGGCTACTGGCCATGGGCTCGGAACACGCGCTGATCGGGCTCGGCGCAAGAACCCTGATCAAGAGCGTCAGGGATTCGATCGGCTCCTGAAGACGCTCAGGCCTTCAGATCCGTCAGGAATTTGGCGAAGGTCATCGAACCTTCGGGCCACGGCCCGAAGCCCGAATCCGCGTTGAGGTGACCGGTCTCGCCGGCATCGATGAACAGCGAACCCCATGCGCCCGCAATATCCTCGGCCACATCGAAGGCGCAGAACGGATCGTTGCGGCTGGCGATCACGATGGACGGGAAGGGCAGCGGCTCGCGCGGGTAGGGGCCGAAGGTCATCAGATGCCTCGGCTTGATCTTGGGATTGGCGACATCGGGCGGCGCCACGAAGAAAGCCCCGGCAACCGGCTTGCGGAACTGCGGAATGGCTTGCACCGCCGTGGCGACACCGAGCGAGTGCGCGACCAGGACGACCGGCCTGTCGGCCTCGTTAACGGCCTTGGCCACGCTCGCCGTCCAGTCCTCGCGCACCGGCTTCGACCATTCCGTTTGCTCGACGCGGCGCGCCGTCGACAGCTTCGACTGCCAGCGGCTTTGCCAATGATCGGGGCCGGAATTGGTGTAGCCCGGCACGATGAGAATATCTGCTTCCTTGACCTTCATGGCGCTGAGATAGCGAGCGGCGTCGCTTCGTGCAACGGTCATCAACGGCACTCTTGATCACAATAGTGAACACGATGTTCGCTTCTTCGCGTCTTGTGTGAACGATGCCTATGGACGATTTGTGGTGGGAACAGAAACAGCCGTGTGCGGGAACCCGGATATTGGAACTGACACGACGTATGATGATCGGCAGCGCGGCGCTTCTTGCCTTTTCACCGCAGGCTGGTCGAACGGAGCATCTGATGAGTGAACTGCCTTTTGCCGCCACCACCCCGGTCAGCGTTGCCCGCGTCGGGTTGAAGGCGCGCGACGCCGAAAGTCTTGCCGCATATTATCGCCGGGTCGTCGGTCTGCAGGAGTTGAGCCGTGCCGACGGTGCGATTACGCTGGGCGCCGCCAACCGTCCGTTGCTGGTCATCGAGGGTGATCCTTCGGCCAAGCCGGACGATCCGCGCAGCGCCGGCCTGTTCCACACAGCCTTCCTGCTGCCCAGCCGCGCCGATCTCGGCCGCTGGATCAACCACGCCATATCCGACAAGATCGCCATCGAGGGGGCTTCCGACCATCTGGTCAGCGAAGCGCTGTACCTCACCGATCCAGAAGGCAACGGTATCGAGATCTATGCCGATCGCCTTCCCAAGGACTGGAAGTGGAATGGCGACAAGATCGCCATGGCGACGGAGCGGCTGAACATCCCGTCCGTCGTTGCCGAGGTGCCGGCAGGTGACGCCGGTTGGCAGGGCGCGCCGGAAGACAGCATTGTCGGCCATGTCCATCTGCGCGTCGGCAGGCCGGAAGACGCCGAAGCCTGGTGGAACCAGGAATTCGGCTTCGACACGGTGGCGAAATATGGCGGCCAGGCGGTGTTCCTGTCGTCGGGCGGCTATCACCACCACATCGGCGCCAACGCCTGGCAGAGTTCGGGCGCCGGCCGCCGCGATTCCACCCGGTCTGGTCTGGCCTGGGTCGAAATGCGTTCGGACAATGTGACGAGCCCGATAACCCGCGAAGATCCCTGGGGCACGGTGATCAGGGCTGTTCCCGGCAAGGCCTGACCGTCCTCCGGACACCAAAACAAACAAGTCCGCCGGCAATGGCCTGCGGACCTATTTTTGTTTCGGACGGGTCTCAGGCTTCCCCGAACACCCGCTTGAAGATCGTGTCGACATGCTTGGTGTGATAGCCCAGGTCAAATTTCTCGCGGATTTCGGCTTCCGGCAGCGCTGCGGTCACTTCCTTGTCGGCCAAAAGTTCCTCAAGAAAATCAGCGCCTTGCTCCCAAACTTTCATGGCGTTGCGCTGCACCAGCCGGTAGGAGTCTTCGCGCGACAGGCCCGCCTGCGTCAGCGCCAGCATGACGCGTTGCGAATGCACGAGGCCGCGGAACTTGTTCATGTTCTTCAGCATGTTCTCGGGATAGACGAGCAGCTTGTCGATGACGCCGGTCAGCCGTGACAGCGCGAAATCCAGCGTCACCGTGGCGTCCGGTCCGATCATGCGCTCCACCGAGGAGTGCGAGATGTCGCGTTCGTGCCAGAGCGCCACATTCTCCATAGCTGGCAGCGCCATGGATCGCACCATGCGGGCAAGCCCGGTGAGGTTTTCGGTCAGCACCGGGTTGCGCTTGTGCGGCATTGCCGAGGAGCCTTTCTGGCCCGGCGAAAAATACTCTTCCGCCTCAAGCACTTCGGTACGCTGCAAATGCCGGATTTCGATCGACAGCCGCTCGACCGACGAGGCGATGACGCCGAGCGTGGCAAAGAACATCGCGTGGCGGTCGCGCGGGATCACTTGCGTCGACACCGGCTCGGGCTTCAGGCCGAGCTTTGCCGCCACATGTTCCTCGACATAGGGGTCGATGTTGGCGAAGGTGCCGACCGCGCCCGAAATGGCGCAGGTGGCGATGTCTTCCCGCGCATGCACCAGGCGCTCGCGGCAGCGCGAGAACTCGGCATATGCCTGCGCCAGCTTGACGCCGAAGGTTGTCGGCTCGGCATGGATGCCGTGGCTGCGGCCGATGGTGACGGTGTCCTTGTGCTCGAAGGCACGGCGCTTGAGTGCCGCAAGCAGGCCGTCGATGTCGGCGAGCAGGATGTCGCTGGCCCGGGTAAGCTGCACGGCAAAGCAGGTGTCGAGAACATCTGACGAGGTCATGCCCTGGTGGATAAAGCGGGCGTCGGGCCCGACGAATTCGGCAAGATGGGTGAGGAAGGCGATGACGTCGTGCTTGGTGACGCGCTCGATCTCGTCGATCGCCTCGACATCGAATTTTGCAGCACTGCCCTTTTCCCAGATGGTTTTTGCCGCTTGCCTGGGGATCACGCCGAGTTCGGCCAGTGCGTCGCACGCATAGGCTTCGATCTCGAACCAGATGCGGAACCGGGTTTCGGGCGACCAGATGGCGACCATTTCCGGCCGGGAATAGCGAGGGATCATCGGTCAGTCCTGACGTATCGAGAAGTTTGCCCGCGTCCTAACAGAGGCGGGCAAAATGCTCAACGCTGCTGGCGGGCAAACCAGACACCCGCGGCAAACAGGGCGACGAAACCCAGTGGAAAATAGAGCCGGATGCCCAGCACGACGAACTGATAGAGCGCAATCAACGTCGTGAAGACGAACTGGAGGGCCCAGGTGTGGGTGAAAGCAGGTGCATGCCACGCGGCGTAATAGGAGCGGTACTGCAAGGCAAACAGCCCGCCGGTCAGGCCGATCGTTGCTGCAGTGAGGCACACGAACGCCGCCGCGAAGGCGACTTCCCAGCGCCTTCCCTGCGAAACCAGTCGCGCCGCAAACAGGCCAATCGGAAAGGCCAGCGCAGCCCCCAACGCGAACAGCACGGTGACGATGCGGATTTTCGCCGGCGTCTCCCAGTCGTCCAAAAACAGGGTGACGAGTGCACTGGCACCCATCGTCACCGCCCACAGCAAGGCGCCGAAAAGCGCTGTGCGCGGCGTCGGTATCGCGCGGCGAAGGCGGTTCAGCGCACGATAGCGCATGGCGGGTCGAACAAGCGGTGTCACAGCCGGCCGGTCACCGCTATCCAGCGAAAGTCCGGCCCCTCGAAGCCGTATTGGCGCACCGCGATCAGCACCGCATAGGCGCTCAGACTGTCCATTGAAAAGGTCTGCACGGCGCCGATGCGATAGCCGTTCGGACAACCCCGGCTTTTCGGGATCGCCTTGTCCTCGTGCAGCAGCTTGGTGGTGCCGCCATCCTGCGCCTCGATGCGCAGCAGCCGGAAGCCGTTGATCTCGCCCTGGGTCTCGCAGCCCTCGGTGTTGTTCATGCCCAACTCGTCGAGGCGGAACTCGAGCGGTGGGTCGACCGGCGAAAAGATCGGGCGCGGGTTGACCGCCATCCGGTGCGGATCGGCCGAAAGTTCGGTTACAGGGTTGAAACCGGCGGTGATGCCGCGGTTGGCGCTCAGCTCGGCCTGACTGACAATGGCTTCGCCTTTTTGCCGGGCCTGAAGGCGCGCCGCGTCGAGTTTGGCATTCTCGTCCTCGAGCCGGACCCGGATCGGTGTGCCCTTGAGGAAGCTGTCGGTGCTGGTGTCGATGTAGTAGCGGTTGGCATAGGGAAAGCCCGATCCATCCTGCACGCCATATTCCTCGAAAGCGAAGACGCCGCCGTCCTTGTTGAAGCCGAGGATTTCAAGCTCGGCGACATCGCCGGCACGTGCGCCGATCGAAGTCGCAAACTGTGCAAGCAGGCCAACGGCAAAGAGAAAGAGCATTCGCATCGGTCTTCACCCCCGTGATCGTTTCAATCCCCTAGCACGACGAAATCAAAACGTCGTGCAATGCGAAAGCCGATGCATCCAATCGGCCCGTCATTTGTTAATGTCGGCAGTCCCAATGGAGAACCACCATGACCGACACCAGCAAAATTCGTGAGCATATGGAAGTCGTCGGCGCCGATGGCGTGCATGTCGGTACCGTCGACAAAGTCGACGGCCAGCGCATCAAGCTGACCAAGGCCGATAGCGGCGAGGGCGCTCACAAGGGCCATCACCATTACATTCCCCTGAGCCTGATTGCCGAGGTCGATGGTAGGAAGGTGTGGCTGTCGGCGAATTCCGATGTCGCGGTGACGTTCGAGGAAGAAAAGTCCGATCCGGTCTGATTGAAGCCTTCCGCCTCATCCCAAGCGTGACGACCAGACCGGAAACAGATCGTTTTCGTTAGGCGTCGCGGCAAACACGCCGCGGCTGATGGCACGTGCCATGGTGGCACCGGCAGCGGCGTAGAGGTCAATTGCCGCGTCGGCGGCGAGTTCGATGCCGCTGGTGCCGGTCGCCAGAGCGAACACAAGGTCGCCATCGGCCGGCGTGTGCGTCGGCCAGATGGCGCGCACGAATCCGTCATGCGCCGATATCGCCAGCCGTTTTGCCGCGGCCTTGGTGAGGACCGCATCGGTGGCAATGACGGCGATGGTGGTGTTGCCGCCGGTCTCCGTCTGCCTCCGGACATGTTTGTCGCGGTATTTCAGCAGGATATCTTTCGCGTCGTCCGGCATCGGCGAGGGATAGCCAAGACCGCCGAATTCGTAGCCGATTTCGAATGGTGCTGCCCAGAAATGGCGGGTGCGGCCTGTTGTCACCGAGCCAGTCGGATTGACGGCGGCCAGCGCGCCGACGGTGACGCCGCTGTCCAGCAGCGTCGAGGCGGAGCCGAGGCCGCCCTTCAGCCCCGAGGTCAGCGCGCCTGTGCCGGCGCCGATGGTGCCGAGTTGGAAGTCGGCGGTGGCGGTTTGCGCTGATTCATAGCCAAGCTCGCGGTAAGGCGGATAACGGCCCCAATCCTTGTCGCCGCCATTGCGCAGGTCGAACAGGATCGCCGACGGCACGATCGGCACACGAAAGCCGCCGACCTCGAAGCCGATGCCGCGTTCACGCAGCGCCGCCTGCACGCCGGATGCCGCGTCGAGGCCGAAAGCCGAACCGCCCGAAAGCACCACGGCGTGGACCGCCTCGACTGAATTGTGCGGTTCGAGCAGGTCGGTCTCCCGGGTGCCCGGCGCACCGCCCAGGATCTGAACGCCGGCCACCGTGGGCGCATCGCAAAGCACGGTCGTGACGCCGGATTTCAGCCTGGCGTCGGACGCGTTGCCGACGCGCAGGCCGGCAACGTCGGTGATCAGGTTGCGCGGGCCGGTGCGAAACATCAGTTGCTTTCCAAAGGCGCAAAGCGCGTGCCGTCGAAGCGGAAGACGCGGTAGGGGCTTTGGCTGAGATCTCCTTTTGCATCAAAGCGGATCGGCCCGATCGCGGTGGTGAAATCCTGTCCGGTCAGGGCTTCAGTCAGCGGCTTGCCCAAGCTTTCGGACAAACCTGACGCCGCCTTGGCGATTTCGACCGCCGCAAAGGCCGGCAGCGCATAACCTTCCGGCACGATCTTTTGCGTGGCAAAGGCCGCCAGCACTTTTGGGTCGGCGACATCAGCCCATTCCGGGGGTGCGATCATCAGTGTGCCCGTCGCATAGGGCACGTCGCCCGGCGGTGCGCGGAGATTTTCGCCGCCGGCAAAGACAATACCCGCCTGGAGCTGTGCGGCATCGCGGCCCATGATGGCGATGTCTTCGCCGTCGCCGCCGGCAAAGACATGCGTGGCGCCGGCCTTCTTCAGCCGGCCGATCATGCCGATCTGATTGTCGAGCTGTGGCCGGAACGTGTCGACGAACACCGGTTTCAGCGCCGCCTGCTCGGCCGCTGCCCGCAGCGTCTCGGCGATCTCACGGCCATAGATGGTGCCGTCGTCGATAATGGCGAACAGCTCGTTCTGCCACAGATGGGTGAGGACAGAGGCGACGGTGTTGCGCTCATCGTCGCCGCGTGGCCCGAGGCGATAGACCGGCCAGCCGGTCTTGGCGCGGCGGTCGGTCAGGCTTTCGGTTCTCACGCCAACGGTGATGACCGGAATGTTGGCGTCCTTGAGAATCGGCATCGCCGCCTCGATCGCCTCGGTGCAGAGAAAGCCGACCACGATATTGACCTTGGCCGTAACGAACTCCCTGGCCGCCGCGGCGCCGCCGTCGGCGGTACAGGCGTCATCCACGGTCTTGAGTTCTATGCCGTTCGCTTCGGTCGCCAGACCGGTGCCGGCCTCGATCTGCTTGCCGAGAATGGCCGATGGTCCCGACAGGGGCGCGGCGACGCCGACCAGCAGCGTCTGGGCGCTGGTGGCGCTGGCCATGAAAAGCCAGACCAATGCGGCCGTTGTCGTTGTCCTGGGTCGCATCCTGGTGAAGATTTCCTCCAAGCTGGCGACATGTTGCAGGCGCCAATTCCCGCCAAGACCTAAAGGCTGCCCGGCCTTGGTGCAACATGCGAATTCAAGGAGATGAGCCGAGGTCCAGCCGTCGCCTCGCTTGTGGCATGTCGTATGTCGCCATATATAGCGATAGGGTCATGACCATGGAAAATTTCCAGTGCTGAAGAAGAACGACATTGGGCCGCAGGCCTATCGCGACGCGATGAGCCACTTTGCCGGCCACGTCCATGTGGTCACCACCGACGGGCCGGCGGGCAAGCGCGGTGCGACAGTGATCGCGGCCTGTTCGGTATCGGATACCCCGCCGACCGTTCTGGTCTGTCTCAACCGCGAAAATCTCAAGAACGAGCCGTTCGTGAAAAACGGCAAATTTGCCTTGAACACGCTGGCTTCGCACCAGGAGCCGCTGTCGGTCGGCTTTTCCGGCATCACCGGCCTGCCGGTCGAGGAGCGTTTCGCGCTCGGCGAATGGGACGTGATCTCCACCGGCGCGCCGACGCTGAAGGGCGCGCTCGCCGTGTTCGACTGCGAATTGATCGACACCAAGGATCTGGCGACGCATCGTGTGCTTTTTGGCAAGGTGACAGGCCTGCGGATGGGCGATAATTTGCGGCCGCTGATCTACCACGCCCGCGGCTACCACGTTCTGGAGAGCGGAGCGGCGGCGTTCACGGAGAAAGAATGACCGAGCTGAAACCGCGCGCCGCGCCGCGGACGATCGACGAGACGCTCGATCTCCTGACCGGCGCGGACTATGTGGCGGACCGATCGCTGGCGACCGTGCTGTTCCTGTCGCTGCGCATGAAGCGGCCGCTGTTCCTCGAGGGTGAGGCCGGTGTCGGCAAGACCGAGATCGCCAAGGTGTTGGCGCAGGCGCTCGGCCGCCGGCTCATCCGCTTGCAATGCTATGAAGGCCTCGACGTCTCGTCCGCCGTCTATGAGTGGAACTACGCCGCGCAGATGATCGAGATCCGCATGGAGGAGGCGGCCGGCAAGGTCGAGCGCTCCGCCATGGAGCGCAACGTCTTCTCCGAGAAATACCTGATCCGCCGCCCGGTGCTCGATGCGCTGACCGGCAAGGCGGGCGCTGCTCCGGTCTTCCTGATCGATGAGCTCGACCGCACCGACGAGGCGTTCGAAGCTTTCCTGCTCGAAATCCTGTCCGACTTCCAGGTGACGGTGCCCGAACTCGGCACCATCAAGGCGGAGGAACCGCCGATCGTCATCATCACCACCAACCGCACCCGTGAGATCCACGATGCGCTCAAGCGGCGCTGCCTCTATCACTGGGTCGACTATCCAAACGCCGAGCGCGAACTGGAGATCGTGCGCCGCAAGGTGCCGCAGGCCAACCAGCGGCTTTCGGCCGAAGTGGTCTCCTTCATCCAGAAGCTGCGTCAGATCGAGCTGTTCAAGGTGCCCGGCGTCGCCGAAACCATCGACTGGGCCGGCGCGCTGACCGAGCTTGACAAAGTGGCGCTCGATCCGGAAACCGTCTCCGACACGATCGGCGTGCTGTTGAAATACCAGGACGACATTGCCCGCATCGAACAGGGCGAAGGCCGGCGCATCCTCAACGAGGTGAAGGCCGAGCTTTCGGCTGCGGAGTAGGCGATGTCGCGCCCCGAACCGAAAGAAGCGACGGCGGACGGGCGGATCGCCGACAACATCGTCTATTTCGCCCGCACCTTGCGAAAGGCCGGCATGCGGGTCGGGCCGGCCTCGGTCAAGGATGCCATCGAAGCGGTGCTGGTCGCCGGCATCGGTTCGCGCGACGATTTCTACTGGACGCTGCACGCCGTGCTGGTGTCCAGGCATGAGGATCACGCCACTTTCGACGAGGCCTTCCGGCTGTTCTGGAAGTCGCGCGAACTGATCGAGAAGATGCTGGCGATGTTTTCGCCGGTGGCGCCTGATGTCAGGGAAAAGCAAAAACCCCGCGCGGCCGAAAACCGCGTCAGCCAGGCGATGTTCGAGGGCCACCAGAAGAATCAGCCGCGCCAAGAAATTCCCGAGATCGAGGTCGACGCCCGCTTCACCTTCTCCGGCAACGAGGTGTTGCGGGCTAAGGATTTTGCCCAGATGAACGCCGCAGAGATGGCCGACGCCAAGAAGGCGATCGCGCAGTTGCGGCTGCCTTTCGACATGGTGCGGACCCGGCGCTACAAGGCCGATGCGCATGGGCGCCGCATCGATCCGCGCGCCATGATGCGTTCGGCCGCGCGCACCGGCGGCGAACTGATCCTGCCGAAATTCCGATCACCGCGCGAGGTTCATCCGCCGCTGGTGGTGCTGGCCGACATTTCCGGCTCGATGAGCCAGTACACACGCATTTTCCTGCACTTCCTGCATGCGCTGACGGAAAAGCGCCGGCGCGTGCACACTTTCGTCTTCGGCACCCGGCTCACCAACCTGACGCGGCAGATGCGCCATCGCGATCCCGATGCCGCACTTGCCGACTGTTCGGCGGCGGTCAAGGATTGGTCGGGCGGCACCCGCATCGGCGATACTTTGGCCGAGTTCAACCTGATATGGTCGCGACGCGTGCTGGGGCAGGGCGCGGTCGTGCTTTTGATCACCGACGGGCTGGAGCGCGACGATGTCGCCGGCCTGTCGGAGGAAATGGAGCGCCTGCACAAGTCCTGCCGGCGGCTGATCTGGTTGAACCCGTTGCTGCGTTACGACGGCTTCCAGGCGCGCGCCCGCGGCGTCATGGCGATGCTGCCGCATGTCGACGAGTTCCGTTCGGTGCACAATCTCGATGCGCTCGCCGATCTCTGCGCGTCGCTGGACAAGAAGTCGGCACAATCCGTCGATCCGCGCCGATGGCTGGACGCTGGCGCGAGGCACGCCGCATAACCATATCTTTCCCATCCGAAAAACAGATCCTCGAGAAAAACAGACTTCTGGAGAAATGGTCATGGAAAACAGCATTTATCTGGATGAAGCTCGCGATCCCCTGATCATCGCGGAGGGGTGGATGAAGGACGGCAAGGACGTGGCCATCGCGACAGTGGTCGAGACCTGGGGGTCGGCGCCCCGACCCGTAGGCAGCCATCTGGTCATCGATGCGGACGGCAATTTCCACGGCTCTGTTTCTGGCGGCTGCGTCGAAGGCGCGGTGGTGACGGAAGCCATTGACGTCATCGACAGCGGCAAGGCCAGGATGCTGGAGTTTGGGGTTGCGGATGAAACCGCCTGGCAGGTCGGCCTGTCCTGTGGTGGCCGCATCAAGGTGTACGTGGAAAGGCTCGGCTGATCTCTGATGGATCCCTATGCACTGAAAACTCTGAACGCCGAACGCCGCGCCCGCCGCGCGGCGATTCTTGTCACCGACCTTGGTGACGGCCGCGACCGCATCGTGCGCGAGGGCGATCAGGTCGCCGGCGATCTGGGAGCCGCGATCGCCAAGGCCTTTCGATCAGGCAATTCCGGTTCGGTCGAAGCAGAGGGTCGAACCTTCTTTCTCAACGCGCATCTGCCGCAGCCGCGTCTGGTGGTGATTGGCGCTGTCCATATCAGCCAGGCGCTGGCGCCGATGGCGAAAATCGCCGGCTACCCCGTAGAGATCATCGACCCTCGTACCGCTTTCGCCACGCCGGACCGCTTCCCTGACGTGGCGCTTCATGCCGAATGGCCGGAGGATGTGCTGAAGCGTCTGCCGCTCGACAGCTACACCGCACTTGCCGCCGTCACCCATGACCCGAAGGTCGATGATTTCGCCCTGAAGGCGGCTCTCGACGCCAACTGTTTCTATGTCGGAGCGCTTGGCAGCAGGAAGACGCATGCCAAGCGCGTCGAACGCTTGCTGGCGCTGGGCGCGAGCGCCGAGCAGATCGCGCGTATCCATGCGCCGATCGGGCTCGATATCGGTGCGGCCAGCCCGGCCGAGATCGCCGTTGCGGTGCTGGCGCAAGCGATCCACGCGTTCCGCTCGCGCGGTATGGATGCAAAGGGCGCGGCGGCGTGAAATTCGGCCCGATCCCGATTGAAACGGCGGAAGGTGCGGTGCTGGCGCACGCCACCACCGCCGGCGAGCGCCGCTTCCGCAAGGCGCACAGGCTGAGCGCCGGAGATTTGGCGCTGCTGCGGGCCGCCGGCATTTCTGAGGTTGTTGCAGCCGTGCTGGCCGCCGACGACCTCGGCGAGGATGCCGCCGCGCAGACGATCGCCGAGAGCATGGCTTTTCGCGGCATCGAGGCCAGGTCGGCTGCGACCGGGCGGGTCAATCTCCATGCCAGAGCGTCGGGCATCTTTACGGTCGATGCCGCTATGATCGATGCCATCAATGCCATCGATCCGGCCATCACCATCGCCACGCTGGCGCAGCATGCGCCGGTCGAGAGAGGCCAGATGGTCGCGACCGTGAAGATCATTCCCTTCGCGGTCAGTTCGGCGCTGGTCGACGCCGCGACAAAGATCTGCGCCGGTGGCGAGATATTTGCCGTCAATGCCTACCGGCCCGTGCGTGTCGGCGTCATCCAGACGGTTCTGCCGGGCATCAAGCCAAGTGTGCTGGACAAGACGCTGCGCGTCACCGAAGCGCGGCTGGCGCGCACGGGCGGCAGGCTGACGGCAGAGCGCCGCACGCCGCATGAGATCGCACCGGTGGCGGAAGCCGCGGCCTCCCTGGCGCGTGACAACGACATGGTGGTGATCTTCGGCGCCTCCGCGATGAGCGATTTCGCCGATGTCGTTCCTGCAGCGATCGAGAGGGCGGGTGGTACCGTCATCCGGGCGGGCATGCCGGTCGATCCCGGCAATCTGCTGGTGTTGGGCATGCTTGACGGCAAGCGCGTCATCGGCGCGCCCGGCTGCGCCCGCAGCCCCAAGGAAAACGGCTTCGACTGGGTGTTGGATCGGTTGATCGCTGGCCTTGACGTGACCGCCAAGGATATTGCCGGCATGGGGGTCGGCGGGCTGTTGATGGAAATCCCGACGCGGCCGCAGCCGCGCGAACCGCTCCCGGCCAAAAGCCAGCTCAAGGTCGGCATCGTGCTGCTGGCGGCCGGCCGGTCGAGCCGCATGGGTGGACCGAACAAGCTTTTGGCGCTGTTCGACGGCAAGCCGCTGGTGCGCCGCACCGCCGAGCGGGCGCTAGGCTCGAAGGCGTCTGGCACGATTGTCGTCACCGGCCATCAACGAGAGCGGGTGCGCACGGCGCTGGCAGGCCTCGACGTGACCTTCGCCGACAATCCCGATTTTGCCGAGGGCCTGTCTACGTCGCTGAAGGCCGGCATTGCCTATCTGCCGGAAGGTTGCGCCGGCGTGATGATCGTTCTCGGCGACATGCCTGATATCACGTCCGACGACCTCGACAGGTTGGTCGATACATTCCGCAAGGCCGGCGGCAATGCGGTGGTCCGCGCCTCGCATGACGGCAAGCGCGGCAACCCGGTGCTGTTGCCGCGTTCGCTGTTTCCGGCGATCGCCCATCTCGAAGGCGACGCCGGCGCACGCCATCTGGTTGAGGCCGAAGGGCTCGATGTCATCGATGTCGAGATCGGCGCGGCGGCGTCTGTCGATGTCGACACACGCGAGGCACTGGAATGTGCCGGCGGCGTGCTGCAGGATTGACAAACCCAGACCGAATTACGCATGCCTGAGGGATGGCTATTCGTACCGTCGCATTCGTAAAGCTCCACGCCTTCCTGGCGGCAACATTTGTTTTTTGTGTCGCCGCCCCCGCTGCCGCTCTCGAACTAAAACCCTTCAAGGACGATCTCTTCGCCTATCCGGCCACACTGTCGTCCAACACCAGCGGTGCCTACACGGTCATCGACTACCGCGAGATGCGCGATATCAACCAGCGTGACCAGGTGCCGGAGCGCCGGGTGAACGCCCAATACACCGACACCAGCGTTCGCAAGGCGCAGCAGGATCTGTTGCTGAAAACCGATGCCGGCGATGTCAGGCATGTCGCCGTCGGCAAGACCGAGGGCGCCGGCATTATCGTGCTTTACCTGCACGGGCAGGGCGGCAGCCGCAAGCAAGGTGTCGACGACTTCACCTTTGGCGGCAATTTCAACCGGCTCAAGAATCTGATGGCCGGCAATGGTGGCCTCTATCTCAGTCCGGATTTTACCGAGTTCGGCGACAAGGGAGCGGCGCAGGTGGCGGCGCTGATCGGTCACTATGCCGAACAGTCGCCCGGCGCGAAAATCTTCGTCGCCTGCGGCTCGATGGGCGGAGCGCTTTGCTGGAAGCTGGCCGCGCGCAAGGATACGGGCGGCCGCATCGACGGCCTGCTGCTGCTCGGCTCGCTATGGGATGAGAGCTTTTTCACCAGCCCCGCCTTCAAGCGCCGCGTGCCGGTCTTTTTTGGCCAAGGCAGCCACGACGTGGTCTTCCCGGTGGCAAATCAGGAGGCGTTCTTTCGCTCGATCCTGGCCAAATCGAAGACCTATCCGACCCGCTTCGTCCGTTTCGAGACAGGCACCCACGGTACGCCGATCCGCATGACCGACTGGCGCGGCACGCTCAACTGGATGCTGTCGAAGGCGCCCTGATCTGTGCTGCCGGCAAGCCCGTGTGACGCTCAAGGCGCGGTGTTGTAGTCGACAACCGTCTGCGGATTTTGCTCGCCGTCATAGGACGCATCGACATCGTACTGGACCAGCGAGAAATTGCCATTGCGGAACAGATACGTCCCCGCGTCGGAAGCATCGCCGACCCCTCGCCACTTGTTGAAGGTGGCGATCGTGTGGGCGTTCTCGTCATAGTCGGAATTGACCGCCCAGCCGGTCGTCTGGAAACCGACGATGGTCATGCCCAGCAATTTGCCGTCGCTGTTATTGTTCTCGTAGCGGATGTCCATCTTGGGTTCGGCGAACTGCAATTGCTGCACGCCCGAGACCTCGTCGGTCATGTAGTAGATCGAGCTCTCATTGTACGCTGCGGCCGAGCAGGAAAAATGGAACAGCCGTGTTTCCTTGTCGGGATCGCCAGGCTGCGCATCGTTGTCCTTATATTTGATCGAAAAAACGGTCGGCGCATCGGCGAGGAACTGCTTGTCGCACTGGTCGCCATAGGTCGCCAGAAAGGCTTTCTTGGCCTGCTCCAGTGCCGCGTCCTTCTTCGGTGGCGGCGGCCCATCGCCGCAGCTTGGCGGCAGCGCCTCCTCGAAGTCGGCGGTGGAGGGTTTCAGCACGCCTTTTTCGATATGGATCGGATCGAAGGGGGGCGCCGCCTGGATCTGGGCATTCACTTGGCGCAGCGTGTAGCAGCCGGCAAAAACCTTTTCGCCGCCACTCTTGTCCGTCGCGCGGATGGCAACGGGGACGTTGTAGAAAATGCTGCCGGCGGCACCTTCGTCGGAGACACCTCCGGTGGCAACCTCGACCTTGTCGGTGCCGTCATAGCCTTTGACGAAACTGTCGAAATTCTTTGCCGGCTTTGTATCGCCGAAATACCCCCAGGCACGGGCGAATTCGTGCCGGCTGATGGCACTGTAGAGCGAGCGGACAACCGCATCGGCGCTCGACCGGTCGTCGACGTAGGGCGCTTCGGGGGCATCTTCAGCGGCCAATGCCGTCTGGCCGATCGGGGCAAGGGAGAGAAAGGCAGTCGCTGCGAAAAGGGCGCGTCTCATCGGAATCTCCGCTCGATATGCAGATTCTACTCTGGCGATTGCGGCAACGTGGTGACGCAGCATCGGCGGTCTTGAAGAATCGTGCGCGAAGGCGCTACGTCGCGTCCGCCGGCGTTCGGCCGGGCAGGAGATTTGACATGACGATATCGATGTATGAGGCCTCCGTGCCTGTGTTCTCAGCTAGGCTAAAAGCGCTGTCCAATGTGCTGGCGACCGCCGAACAGAATGCGCTTGACCGCAAGATCGATCCGCAGGTGTTCTTGACCGCTCGGCTGGCGCCCGACATGTACGCTCTGACCCGGCAGGTGCAGATCGCCACCGATCACGCCAAGGGCGCACCGTCCCGACTCGCCGGGCGCGAGGTGCCGAGATACGAGGACAATGAGGCGAGTTTTGCCGATGTCCAGGCACGCATCGCCAAGACCCTGGAGCTTCTGACGACATTTTCGGCTGCCGAGTTCGACGGCTCCGACGACAAGATCATCGAGCTGAAGCTTGGCGGACGCGAAAGTTCGATGCCCGGCATGCAGTACCTGCTGCATGTGGCCATGCCCAACTTCTATTTCCACCTCACCACGGCTTACGACATCCTTCGCCACAATGGCGTGCCGTTGGGCAAGGCGACGTTCCTGGGTGCGCGCTAAGAAATTGGGGTTTTGGAGATGTCCCGGACCGATCCGGGACATCTCGCGATCGGCCGCATCTAGCGAATGGCCATTTCGCGGGCGATGCGTGGAAAGTCGGCGGGCTTGATACCGATGTCGGCGCGGTCGGCATTGCTCATCGAATGGAGCAGCGCGAGCGCCGAGCGGTATCTCAGATGTTCCTGCGGGCGCGGCCGGGCGAACATTTCAGTGAAGAAACCCATAATTCAGGCTCCAGGTTAGTCCTCCACGTCAGCCAATATAGGTGAATCGTGACAATTGTGCAGCGCAGCATTTGCATGCCTGCCATGTCTTGACGATTTTCCTTGGCCATTTTTCCGCAACTAGGTGAAACTTTTGCCCGCCGCGCATCGTAGCCTCGAATGCTGGCTACATGGCCGGTTTTTCCTCGCCACTCCTGGCGAATTCCGGAGTGCATGAAAGTGCAGTCCGGCTTTTTGTTTTGAGGTGAGGAGTTGAAGCGGCGACCGCGTGCGACGGCTAAATTCGTTAAGATCGATGGCATGCATTTTTAACGAGCCGGTTCTATGCTCTGAAGCTTGCACGGTCGGGCAAGGAGGAGGCTGACATCGCTGCTGGCGCCAAGCGTGATTTCGCTTCGTTGCTCGACGACCTCTTCGTTGCCTCCGACAAGGGCGACGGGATCGAGGGCGAAGAGGCCGGCGCTCGTCCATCTATCCCGTTCGACTATCTCTCGGTGGCCGATGAACTCCATTCCGGCCGCATCAAGGTTTCGGGCAGCGGCTTTGCCACCGAATATCGCGAGGCGGGTGCTGATCTGGCGACCGAGTTCGCCGCATTGCTCGATCATGCCAAACTGGCTCTGGCTGGCGAAGAACCAAAGCCCGAGGAAAAGCTGCCGCCGATCGATCCCGAATCCATCGCGGTCGAACTTGGCCTGAACCAGCCCAAGCAGGTCGCCGACTTCAGCCGCATGCGCCGCAGCTT
This sequence comes from Mesorhizobium sp. Root102, assembly GCF_001425625.1. Lineage (GTDB taxonomy): Bacteria > Pseudomonadota > Alphaproteobacteria > Rhizobiales > Rhizobiaceae > Mesorhizobium. The sequence continues at coordinate 373,896 of NZ_LMCP01000045.1, forward strand.
TGCCTTTGCCAACCATCCCGACCGTGTCGCCCCGCATCTGCGCCAGCGCGCCATGATCCGCATGCAGGTGGCCAACATGCTGATCGACGAGGCCAAGCGCCGCGCGCTGGCCGGCGCTCGCCGCTAAACTTTTCCGGTTCACGCAAAAGTCGGTCTGCCGAGGCTTGGAGAGCGGCTCTGCTTTCCTGTAGGATGCGGCTTCCTCCCGCGCTACCGCGCACGCTTTCCCTCCGGAGCAGAATTCCATGCACAAACGCCGTCTCGGTCGGACCGATCTTCTTGTTACCCAAATCTGCCTGGGCTCCATGACCTGGGGCCAGCAGAACACCGAGGCCGAGGGTCACGCCCAGATGGACCTGGCCTTTTCACGCGGCGTCAATTTTATCGACACCGCCGAACTCTATCCGATCCCGCCCAAGGCGGAGACGCAAGGACGGACCGAAAAGATCATCGGCAGCTGGATGGAGGCCAACCGCAACCGCGACAAGGTGATCCTGGCCTCCAAGGTCGTCGGCCGCACGGCCAACAGCTGGTTTCGCGGCTGCAGGCCATCGCAACTGGTGCGCGCCGATATTTTTGACGCCATCGACAAGTCGCTGGCCAAGCTCGGCACCGACTATATCGACCTCTACCAGATCCATTGGCCGGAACGGGACATCCCCTGGGGCGCCAACCCGACGCGCGTCGGCGCCGTATCGCCGCGCGCCGATTCTGTCGGCGCGCCGGCCGACGAAACGCCGATCGCCGAGACGCTTGCCGTGTTCGACGAGCTGGTGAAGGCAGGAAAGATCCGCCATTTCGGCCTGTCGAACGAGAGTTCCTGGGGCGTGATGCGGTTCCTTGCTGAGGCTGACAAAGGGATCGGACCCCGTGTCGCGTCGATCCAGAACGCCTACAATCTCGTCAACCGCACTTTCGAGGTGAATCTCGCCGAGGTCTGCGAGCGCGAGCAGGTGTCGCTGCTCCCCTATTCGCCTCTGGCTCAAGGCTATCTGACTGGCAAATACGACCATGGCGCGCGCCCGCAAGGGTCGCGCTCGCAGCTGTTCAATCGCGGCCAGCGCTACGAGACGCCCAATGCCGCCGAAGCACAGCTCGAGTACAATGAGCTGGCGCGCTCCTTTGGCCTGGAGCCTGCGCTGTTTGCCAATGCCTACGTGTCAAGCCGGCCGTTCGTGACCTCGAACATCATCGGCGCCACCACCATTTCGCAGCTCGACATGGCGCTGTCTTCCGTCAATGTCGTCTGGACCGAAGAGATGCAGAAGGCGGTGGATGCGATCCATCAGCGGGTCGGCAATCCCTGCCCTTGATTGGCTCCGGTGGTAGAATTTATCCAGGAATAACAGGGGGGTGTAAGCGATGGTGGATTTTCCGATCGAGGCAGTGCGTGGAAGGTTTCCCGCTCTCTCCCTGACCGACAAGGGCCGCCGCCGCGTCTATCTCGACAATCCGGCCGGCACGCAGGTGCCGCAAGCTGTCGCGGACGCCGTGTCGCGCTGCCTCTTGACCACCAACGCCAACCTTGGCGGCTATTTCGAAACGACGATTGCCGCGCAAGCTGTCGTCGACCAGGCGCATCAAGCAATGGCGGATTTCCTTGGCGCCGCAAGCCCCGAGGAAATCATCATCGGCGCCAACATGACGACGCTGACCTATCACATGTCGCGCACGCTCGGCCGCACGATGCAGCCCGGCGACGAGATCATCCTCACCCGCATGGACCATGAGGGCAACGTATCGCCCTGGCTGCAGCTTGCCGAGGACCTAGGCCTTGTCGTGCGCTGGCTGCCGTTCGACGAAAAGAGCTGGCAGGTTGAAGAAGCAACGCTGGCTGGTCTGCTTTCGCAGAAGACACGGCTGGTCGCGTTGAACTATGCCAGCAACCTGACCGGCTCGATCAACCGGGTGAAGGCGCTGACCGCCATCGCCAGGAACGCCGGCGCGCTTGTCTATGTCGATGCCGTGCAATTCGCGCCACACGGCCTGATCGACGTGCAGGAGCTCGGCTGCGATTTCCTGATCTGCTCGGCCTACAAATTCTTCGGCCCGCATATGGGCATATTGTGGGGCCGGCGTGATGTCATCGACGACCTGAAACCCTACAAATGCCGCTGCTCGTCGAACGGTTTGCCGGAGCGGTTCGAACTCGGCACACCGCAGATCGAGCTGATGGCCGGTCTCACCGCCGCGGTCGACTACTTTGCCGACCTTGGTGCGGCGGCGGGCGGGGACGGTTCAAGAACGCAGAAGATTGCCAAGGCGTTTGCGGTTTCGGTTGCGTATGAAAACCCGCTGGCGCAACAGCTGATCGACGGCCTCTCCGACATTTCAGGTCTGACGATCCACGGCATCACCGATCCGAAGCGACTTGGCGAGCGCGTTCCGACGGTTTCCTTCACCGTCGATGGCATCGTGCCCGAAACGATCGTGCGGCAGATGAATGCCGAAAATATCTTCCTGTGGTCCGGCCATAACTACGCCTGGGAGATCGTCCACCAGTTGGGCATTCCGGCCGAGCATGGCGTCGTGCGCATCGGCATTGCCCACTACAACACTACAGCCGAAATCGACGAGACGCTGGAGAGCGTGCATCGGGTCATTGCCATGCTCAGGCAGCAGCGATCCTGACGATCGCTTCGATCTTCATCGCGCCTTGCCGCCGAAACCGGTGAGGAACGCGGTGAGATTGTCGCTGAGTTCGTCGCAGAGGTAGCCGCCCTCCTGGACGATGACCGTCGGCAGGCCGAGCTTTGCGATGGCCTCGCCGATGCGCGAGAACCCCGGCGTCGTCACTGAAAGTCCGCCGAACGGATCGCCCTCGAACGCGTCGAGGCCAAGCGCCACGACCAGCGCATCCGGCGAAAAGGCACGGATGCGCTGGAACGCCACCGCGAGCGCTTCGAGAAACGCCGCGTCGGCGGATTTGCGCGGCAGCGGCAGGTTGAAATTGTAGCCGAGGCCAGGCCCTTCGCCGCGCTCGTCGGCATGGCCCCAGAAGAACGGATAGAAACGCACCGGATCGGCATGCAGCGAGACGGTCAGCACATCCGGCCGTGCATAGAAGATGCCTTGCGTGCCGTTGCCGTGATGCAGGTCGACATCGAGGATCGCCACGCGCGACGCCGTCCTCCGCAAGACCTGCGCGGCGACGGCGGAGTTGTTGATGAAACAAAAGCCGCCGGCGACATCGGCAAAGGCATGGTGGCCGGGCGGACGGCACAGCGCGTAGGCGGCCGGTGCGCCTGATATCACAGCCTCGGCCGCATCGACCGCGCTCCAGGCGCTCCACAGCGCGCTCTGCCAAGTCTCGCCCGAGATCGGGCAAGCCGTATCGGCCATGTGATAGCCGGCCTGGCCGACCGCCGAGGCCGGATAGGAGCCGTTGCGCGCAATCGGATGGATGTTGGGAATCACCTCAGCCGACGCGCCGTCGATGCGCTGCCAGCGCGTGTAGATATGCTCGAGGAAGTCGAGATATTCCGGCGTGTGCACCGCCGAGACAGGACCGAGCCCATGATTGCGCGGCCGCTCGATCGTGAAACCCGCGGATAATGCGCCAGCTAACAATCTCTCGACGCGCTCCGGCTTTTCCGGATTGGGCTGCGCCGCACCGCTCGAAAGAAAGGCCTTGGGGTCGTGGCGCTTCTGTTCCTCGGCATAGAAGGCTTTCATTCCTGATCCCCATTTTCGGCCGCGTCGGCGAAGGCAAAGAAGGCCTCGCCGATGATCTTCTGTGTCTGCTCATAGCTTGACCAGGCGATTCCCAGCCTTTCGTAGAAGGCCTTGGCGCCTTCATTGTCGGTGTCGACGGACAGTCGGAGATAGACGCCGCCTTCTTTCCGGCACTGCGCCGCAACGTGCCGCAGCAGCCGTTCGCCGATCTTGCGGCCGCGAAACCGATCTTCGACATAGAGGTCCTGCACATAGACGCCAGGCCGCCCCATCCAGGTCGAAAACATCGGGAAATGCAGGCAAAGGCCGGCGAATTCGCCGTCCACTTCCGCGATCAGTGTGGAGAAAGCGGGTTTTTCGCCAAAGCCGTAAGTTCTAAGATCCTCCGGTGTCGAGATGATTTCCTCGGGCGCACCAATATGGGTGCCGAGTTTCAGGATCGCGGCGTGGATGCTTTCGACGTCTTCCACTCGACCGGGGCGTATGAGAACGTCATTGGATGTTAGATTGATCACTGTCGTCTTTCAAAACGCCACCCGGTCGCCGCCCTTGAGTGCCAGCATGTCGCGCGCTTCGGTGGGCGTGGCAACCTCCAGCGACAGCCCATCGAGAATGCCACGGATGCGACGCACCTGATCGGCGTTGGATTTCGCCAGCTGGCGGCCGTCATAAAGACTGTCCTCCATCCCGACACGGACATTGCCGCCCATCGCCGCCGCGATGGAAATCAGCGGCATCTGCTGGCGGCCGGCAGCCAGCACCGAGAACTGGTAGCTGTCACCGAACAATTTGTCGGCGATCCGCTTCATGTGGACGAGATTGTCCGGATCGGCGCCGATGCCGCCCAATATGCCCAGAACGAACTGGATGAACAGCGGTCCCGACACCAGACCCCGGTCGCGGAAATGCGCCAGCGAATAGAGATGGCCGACATCGTAGCATTCGAATTCGAAGCGCGTGCCGCAGCCCATGCCCAGCCTCTCAAGCACGCCTTCCATATCGGCGAAGGTGTTCTTGAAGATGGTGTCGCGGGTGGCTTCCAGCAGCTTTGGTTCCCATTCGTGCTGCCATTCCCGTGGCTTGTCGAGCATCGGGAACAGCGCGAAATTCATCGAACCCATGTTGAGCGAGCACATTTCGGGTTCGGCCCGCAGCGGCGCAGCCAGCCGCTGGTCCAGCGTCATCAGCGACGAGCCGCCGGTGGTGATGTTGATCACCGCATCGGTCGCCTGCTTGATGCGTGGCAGGAACTGCATGTAGACGTCCGGATCGGCGGTCGGGCGGCCATCCCTGGGGTCGCGGGCGTGCAGATGCAGGATCGAGGCGCCTGCTTCCGCGGCTGCGATCGCATCGGCGGCGATCTGGTCCGGCGTCACCGGCAGATAGGGCGACATCGACGGCGTGTGCACCGAGCCGGTGACGGCGCAGGTGATGATGACTTTTCGCGGCGCCATGCGTTTACCCTTCGACCGGCAGGTCGAGCTCGGAGGCCAGAACCTCCAGCGAGTCGCCGATGATGGAGACGATCTCGCCGACCTGCTCCCTGGTGACGATCATCGGCGGCGCGACCATGAAATTGTCGCCGTCGACGCCGCCCTTGACCCTGCGGCCATAGATGATCAACCCGCGCTCATAGGCGAGGTCGAGCAGCCGCTGCGTGGCTTTCTTGTTCTGGTCGATCGGCCTCAGCGTCTCGGGATCGGCGACCATCTGGGCGCCGGTGAGCAGGCCCTTGCCGCGTACGTCGGCAATGAACGGAAACCGCTTCGCCAGACCCTTCAGTCCGTCCATCAGCACATCGCCCATGGCAGCCGCATTGGCGATCAGATCGAGCCGATCCATTTCACCGAGCACCGCAAGCCCGGCGGCGCAGGCCAGCGGGTTGCCGGCGTAGGTGTGGCCATGCTGAAAACCGCCCGAGTCGAGCAGCGGCTGCACCAGCCGCATCGGGGCGGCCAGTGCGCCAAGCGGCGCATAGCCCGAGCCCAGCCCCTTGGACAGCGCGACGATGTCGGGCTTGCAGTTCCAGTGGTCGCCGCCGAGAAACTTGCCGGTGCGGCCGGCACCGCTCATCACTTCGTCGTGGATGAGCAGGATGCCGTAGCGGTCGCAGATCTCGCGGATGCGCGGATAATAGCTGTCGGGAGCGACAAGGGCTGATGTCGCAGCACCGCCAATCGGCTCCATGATGAAGGCGACCACGCTGTCCGGGCCTTCGGCCAGGATCTTCTCTTCCAGCATGTCGGCATAGCGGATACCGCGCTGTTCCATCGAGAGATTGTCGCGGTCGCGCCAGGCATTCGGCGCCGGCACGGTCGGCATCACCCGCATCATCGGCTCGAACGTTTCGGCCAGCGCATCGTCGCCAGTAATCGAGAGCGAACCCAACGTGCCGCCATGATAGGAGGGGAAGCGCGTGATCACCTTCCAGCGGCTGGCCTGGCCGGTGGCGACGGCCCATTGCCGCGCCAGCTTGATGCAGGATTCGGTCGCTTCCGAGCCGCCCGAGACGAAGAAGATACGGTCCATGCCTTCCGGCAGTTTGCCGGCGAGTTCCCGCGCCAGCTCCTCCGCCGGCTCGTTCTCGAAATGCAGCCGATAGGCGAAGGTGGCGCGGTCCATCTGCCGCTTCATGGCATCCAGCACATTGCGGTTGGAATGGCCGATATTGGCGACCATCGGGCCGCTAGAGCCGTCGATGAAGCGGCGGCCGTCCTGCGTCCACATGTAGATGCCTTCGGCGCGGTCGATCAGCGGCCGGCGCAGGCTGGACAGATAGAACAGATGCGATTGGCGCCGGGCGTCAGTGTCTTGCGTGGCGGATTGGACTTTCGACATGTCAGGACTTTCCGAGGTAACGATCGAGAACATTGCGGGTAACGCGTTCGACCATCGGGTCTTTTCTTAGCAGGCCGGCCACCCATTCACAGCTTCCGGCGTGGAACACCTCGCCCTTGCCGCGCGGGAAATTGACGATCATGCCATTGCCGCGTTTGACTTTTTCCAGGTTGGCGTCGGTCGCCTCGCCGAACAGCGTTTCTGCGTTGAAGCGGCCATCCTCGTCGGTGAGGAACTGATCCTCGATCGGGATATCGGCGCTTTCCTCGACCTGGCTCGCCATGCCGACGGCGAGAACCTGCAGGCCATCAGGCGCGCCGCTGGTCGCTGCGGGGTAGGGCAGGCCGCCGCGTATCTCGAACTCGAGCCCGTCGACCTCATAGCCATAGACATGGCTGTCGGCGCCCAGCAGGTCGCCGTAGTAGATGCCAGTGCCGGCGAAGGCCCAGTGCTCGGGCCGGTAAACCGGGAAGCCACGCGCGCCGCGCGGCGCGCAGCCGCCCCAACCGGCATAGAGGCCGCGGGTCGCATTGAGCCCGAAGGTCGCCGATCCCGGCCGGCCGATTTCCGGCGCTTCCCAGGAATTGGTGGCGCGGGTGACGTCGCTGCCCGGGAGATAGGCCGGGTCTTCGGCACGCGAACGATATTTGTAGCAAACCTGCCGGCGGCCCTCGTCTTCCAGCCGCGTCTGCCACATGAAATTGCCGGCAAAGCGCGCCGCATGGCCGCCGCGCTCGACATAGGCGTCGACGGCATCGCGCATCTCCCAGGTCCAATATTCGTCATGGCCGACGAAGACGGCACAGTCATAGCCGTCGAGTATGTCCGGCGAAAAATGCAGATCATGCTGGCTGGCAAGATCGACTTCATAGTCGGCCTGTTCGGCGAAGCGGAAGAAATGGCTGTCGTAACTGGCCCAGCCCGACGAGGCGTATTTCTTCGAATGGCCGGTGGCGAGCGACCATTCCATGTGCGGATAGCGCGGCACCGTCTTGGGCGGCACGGCGACTTCCAGCGGCACGCGCGGCGCATCCTTCGGCAGCACGACGAAGCCACGACACCAGGGGCGTTGCGTCGACACGATGGGCGAATACTGGTTGCGATCCGGTCCGGTGATGCCCTGGTAGTGGTTGGAGCCGCCCCAGGTGTTGTAGGCGAGCCACGTTCCCGTCGCCGCCACCTGCAGCACACGGCCGGGTTTCTTGCCGGGCAGGGGCGCGACGATGAAAATATGGTGGCATTGGATCGGCTTGCCGTCGCGACCATCCGCGGTCAGCCTGACCCGGTAGGCTCCGGACGGCCAGTCGCTCCCGATACGGAATTCGAACGAGGCTTCCCAGCCGCAGCCTTCAGCCGAACATTGGTCCGGACTTTCCTGCCAGCGCGCCGCGATGCCCGATTTCTCGAAGACTTTGGTCTCGCTGCCGCCGTCCCGGGTGATTGTCATGCCTAACGTTGGAGCTGTCGAACTGACATGCAACGCCACCGTTTCGCCGGCGCGATAGGAAAACCGGTCGCTGTAGCACCAGATCTCGCCGCGTTCGCCGTCCATGCCCGGCCATTCGTAATAGTGGCCGCGTACCGCGTGGCGGCGCTGCTCCGGCGTCAGTCCGAAATCGGGGAATTCCGTGTTTGGTCTGGTCATGGTCATACTCAGGCGGAAAGATATTTCTTGAGGAAGGTGCGCGTGCGTTCCTTCTGCGGCGCGCGGAACATGTCGCCGGGCGGGCCTTCCTCGACGATCACGCCGCCATCCATGAACAGCACCCTGTCGGCCACTTCGCCGGCAAAGCGCATCTCATGCGTTACGATGAGCATGGTCATGTGTTCGGCGGCAAGCTGTTTCATCACCGCGTTGACCTCGTCGACCAGTTCCGGGTCGAGCGCCGAGGTGGCTTCGTCGAACAGCATCACCTTGGGCTGCATAGCCAACGCACGGGCAATCGCCACGCGCTGCTTCTGGCCGCCCGAAAGCCGCGAAGGGTAGGCGTCGATCTTGTCGGCGAGCCCGACCTTGGACAAGAGGCTATGCGCAAGCGCATGTGCATCGCCCTTGGTCATGCCTTTGAGGATCATCGGCCCCATGGAGATGTTCTCGATCACGGTCAGATGCGGGAACAGATTGAAGTGCTGAAACACCATGCCCATCTGCTGTCGCACCTTGTTGATGTGCCGCTCGAAGGCATGACCGTGCAGCTTCTGGTTGACCTGCACGCCGTCGAGCCAGACTTCACCGGAGTCAAGGGATTCCAGATGGTTGATGGAGCGCAGCAGCGTGCTCTTGCCGGAGCCGCTCGGCCCGATGATGGCGACGATCTGTCCGCGATCGACCGACAGGTCTATGCCTTTGAGGACCTCGACCGCGCCGAACGATTTGCGCGCGCCGCGAACCTCGACCATTGGCCGCTGCGTGCTCATCGGGAAGCCTCCACATGTCTTTCAAACAGGCGCAAGGCCGCCTCGAGCACAAGGTTGAGAATGTAGTAGAGCGCCGCAGCCGTGATGTAGAACTCGAACGGGCGGAACGTTTCGCTGATCGCCAGCTGGGCCGAATGGACCAACTCGGCGATGCCGATGACCGAGACGATGGAGGATTCCTTCAGCAGCGCGATCAGGTTGCCGCCGATCGGCGGCGCGGTGTTGCGGATGGCTTGCGGTATGACGACATGGCGCAGCGTCTGCCACTTGCCGAAACCGATGCTGCGCGCACCTTCCGTCTGGCCGACATCGACGGCCACGATGCCGGCGCGGATGATGTCGGCATTGTAGACGGCAAAATGCAGGCCAAGCCCGACAATGCCGGCGGCAAGGGCAGGGATGTCGATGCCGATCTGCACCAGGCCGAAATAGATCAGGAACAGCTGCAAAAGCAGCGGCGTGCCCATGAACACCCACATGAAGGCGCGCACGGGATAGGCGACGATCACTGGGGCATAGAGCACGATGACCGCGAACAGGATGCCGCCGAAGAAGCTGAGCGCGCCCGCCGAAACGGTCAGCACCGTCGTCCACCAGGCGCCTATCACCAGAAGGTCCCAATAGGGCGCGACGACGGTGAAATCCAAACCTTGCATCGTGCTCTCCGGTCAGACGATGGCGAAGCGTTTGTCGAGCAGGTCGACGACCCGCGCGACCGCGTAGACCATGATCATGTAGAGCAGGGCCGCAACGCCGAAGATCTCGAACGGCTTGTAGGTGGAGCCGATGAAGCGCTGGGCGGTGTAAGTCAGTTCGACGACTGAAATGGTCGACACCAGTGCGGATCCTTTCAGCAAAGCAACCGTATTGACCCCGAGCGGCCGGATCATCAGCCGCGCGGCCTGCGGCAGCACGACCTTGCGCAGCGTCTGGAGACGGCTGAAGCCGATTGTGCGGGCAGCCTCGGTCTGGCCTCTGTCGACCGCGACCAGCGCACCACGGATCGATTCCGCCATATAGGCGCCAATGTTGAGGCCGAGGCCGATGACGCCAGCGGCGAACGGCTCCAGATTGATGCCGATCTGCGGGCCGCCGAAATAGAGCACGAAGAGCTGGATCAGGCACGGCGTGCCGCGAAACAGGCTGACATAGAGCGTGCCGATGGTCCGCAGGATTGACGACCTCGACATCTTGGCGGCCGCGGCCAATGCCGCAGCCGCAAGGCCCAGGATCAGGGCCATTACCGTGATCTCGATCGTCACCAGGGCGGCTTCCACGAAGAACGGGAAGACACGCTGCATCAGGGAGAAATCCATGAGACGGTCCAGCAGGAGGGACGCCAGCCAGAAGGGATCAGCGGATGTCGCTGCCAACCCACTTCATCGAGATCTTTTCGTAGCTGCCGTCGGCCAGCATGTCGTCCAGCGCCTTCTGCATCGCAGCCTTGAGCTCCGGATTGTCCTTGCGGATGGCGATGCCGATGGCGACAGCGCCGCCTTCGATATCGGGCGTGTTGAGCTTGCGGACCTTCTCGCCGGTTTCCTTGACGGCAACCATGACCGGAATGTTGTCGACGACGATGGCATCGACGCGACCAGCCCTCAACTCGAGCAGCAGTTCCGGCAGGCCCTTGTAGGTGCGGATGTCCCAGCCGCCTTTTTCGCGCGCCCATTTCTCGTGCGTCTCGCCCAGCGTCACGCCAATGGTCTTGCCCTTGAGGTCGTCGAGGCTCTGCACCTTGGAAGCCTCGCTTACGAATACAGCGCGGCCGGCGTGGTAGTAGGGCCCGACGAAATCGACCACCTTCTCACGCTCTGGCGTGACCGTCATGGAGCCGACGACGGTGTCGTATTTGTTGGCGAGCAGGCCGGCGATGATCCCGTCCCAGGCGGTGGTGATGATGATGCCCTTGACGCCGATGCGCTCGGCGATGGCCTTGCCGATATCGGCGTCGAAGCCGACGACTTCGTTCTGGTCGTTGACGAAGTTGAAGGGCGGATACTGACCGCTCATGGAAATCTTCAGCTCGCCCGCCGCCTTGATCTTCTCGAGGTCGTCGGCTTTGGCCGAAACAGCCGTAAAGGTCGACGCGAGCAGCAGGGCCGCAACGGCGATGCCGGAAAATACTCTGTTCATCTAATTTCCTGTCCTCTGGATGGAGCGCAAAGTCTTGTTCTTGGGGGGCGCGGGGATGCTTTCCTGTTTTCAATGATTGCCTTTGCGGTATCATTGCGCAAATAGATAATGGGAATAGGGAGCATAGATGTCAGGAATGGCTTTGCCTCGCCCCGAACGGCTGGTCTGGGATCTGGACTGGAACCTTCTGCGGACGTTCGTTGTGATCGCCGAGGTGAAGAGCATCACGCGCGCCGCCGAGCGGCTGAACCTCAAGCAGCCCAGCGTCAGCAACGCCCTGCGGCGGCTGGAAGACCGGGTCGGCCGGCGGCTGGTCGAGCGGGACGCGACACGCTTCGAGCTCACCGAGGTCGGACGGCTTCTCTATGAGCAGAGCGTGGAGGTGTTCGGCACCATATCGCAGCTGCCGCTGCTGATGCGCGGCATCAGCGACGACGTCACCGGCCATGTGATGATCGCGACGGCCAGCCATGTCGTCTCGCCGCTCTTCGATAAGGCGCTGTCCGAATTTCACCGCAACTACCCGCGCGCCAGCATCACCATTTCGGTGGCGGCAAGCACCGAAGTCGCCAAACAGGTGAGGGAGCGGCGTGCCTCCTTCGGCATCTGCCTGGTCAGCCAGCGCGATCCGGCGCTGGAATATGCGATGGTCTACCGCGAGTTCTTCGGCTTCTTCTGTGGGCCGCAACACAGGCTTTACGGGCAAACTGGACTGACGCTGGCCGATCTCCGGGGCGAACCCTCGGTATCGTTCCAGACCGACCATATTTCGGACGCGTTGCGGCCGGTCGCACTGTTGCGCAGCGAAGCCCGGCTGAACGCCGATGTCGTCGGCGTGTCCTCGAGCCTGGAAGAGGTACGGCGCATGATCGTTGCCGGGCTCGGCATCGGCCCGCTGCCGCTGCACGTCGCGCGGCGTGACATGGCGGATGGAACGCTGTGGCGGCTGCCCCCCTATGACGCGCCGCCGGCCATCGACATCTTCCTGCTGGTCAATCCGGACAAGACGATGAACCGCGCCGAGAAGGCGCTGCTGTCCGGGCTGCAGACGTTGATCGCGGAGACACCGCTTGGCGACCGTATCTACCAAGGCTGACCGGCCGAGACAGGTTTATTCGATCAGCAAGGCCGTGGCGCGGGTTCGCATTGCCTCGTCCAGCGCCACCGAGGCGCGCGCGGAGAGGTCGAAGCGCACGCTGGTCGTCCGGCTCGATGCACGGACAACGCCGTCGAGCGATCCCGACATCACCTGTTCGAAGGTGATGGAGGTGCGGCCGATCTTCACGACATGCGAGCGGATGGTGATGAGCGCACCGGCTTTGGTTTCATGCCGATAGTCGATTTCGGTGCGCACATCGGCCCATCCGATTTGCGATGCCTGATTATCGTCCTGTCCGGCGATATGGCCGAGAAGCTGGAAGCTGGCATCGTCGAACATGGCTGCGTAGTGACGCACATTCACGTGCCCCATCACGTCGCACATCCAGGGATGAGCGACGCCGACAAAAGTGACGAGAGATTTGCTCATGGGGATTCTTGCCCTCCGTGGCCATCGACGATCGCGCCGACGCAAATATCGAAACGCACGCCGACAGGCAAACGGTCTGCTGTCCCTGGCATCTTCGAACCGAGAATGACCTCCACGCATCGTATTTGTTAGCCGCGCCCTTGGCCGCCTCCACCAAACGGACTATCTCAGGGGAGGCGGCGTTTCCGCCACGGGGGTCGGCATGCTCAGAGTGCAAAAGGTCAAGGTCGACGAGATCTACGTGCCGACGGCGCGCAAGAAGACGCTGCACCCCGAGACCGTCCGCCATCTGGCCGAGGACATCCTGGAAAACGGCATGAAGACGCCGATCCAGGTCCGCCATGACGGCAAGCGTCATATCCTCGTCGAAGGCCTGCATCGGCTGGAGGCGGCAAAATGGCTCGGCGAGACCGAGATAGAGGCCTATCTGGTGCAAGCCAAGCGTCACTGACACGGCCTTCGTTCGCCACCGGATCGACGCACGGCACGGACGTCGTCAAAAAATTTCGCTGGCCATGTCGGTTTGCGGTTGATCGGCTCGTCCTTGGGACGGAAGCCAGATCAAACGCACACCGAGGACACCATCATGACCGCCAAGCTCGACATCGCCCCCGCCAATGACCGCGAACTGGTCCTTGCCCGCATCATCGATGCGCCGCGCGAAAACGTCTATCGCTGCTGGACCGACCCGAAGCTGATCACGCAATGGTTCGCGCCAAAGCCGTGGACGACGCCGCGCGCCGAAATGGATGTGCGCACCGGCGGCTCGAGCCTTGTCGTCATGGCCGGCCCAGACGGCAACGAATTCCCCAACCCTGGTGTTTTCCTCGAAGTCGTTCCCGGCAAGAAGATCGTCTTCACCGACGCCTACACCCAGGCATGGGAGCCATCGGAAAAGCCGTTCATGACCGGCGTGCTGACCTTCGAGGACGAAGGCAATGGCAAGACCCGCTACATCGCCCGGGTCAGGCACTGGAGCGCCGCCGACCGCGAACAGCACGAGAAGATGGGTTTCCACGAGGGCTGGGGCCAGTGCACCGATCAGCTCGAGGAACTCGCCAAAACGCTTTGATCGGCATGACGCTTTGATATCGGCAGGAGAGGAGATCGATATGTCCAAAACCCTGATTTTCGCCATTCTTGCTTCGGCCGCGGCGCTTCTCGGCTGCCCGGGCACCACCAATGCGGAGGAGGCAAAAACCGTCATGACGACCGAAGCGAGCGCACTGCCCAAGCCGGGGAAGTCTGGCCTGCTGCCGATCAACGGCCAGGACTACTATTACGCCATCTACGGCAAGGGCGAGCCGCTGCTTCTGCTGCATGGCGGCCTCGGCACCACGGACATGTTCGCGCCGCTCCTGCCCAAGCTTGCCGAAAACCGCACCGTCATCGGTGTCGACCTGCAAGGCCATGGCCGCACGGCGCTCGGCGAGCGACCGTTCGGTCTGGAGGCGATGGGCGACGACATGGCTGCCATCGTCGAGGCGCTCGGCTACGACAAGGTCGACGTCATGGGCTATTCGCTGGGTGGCGGCGTCGCCTTCCGTATGGCCATCCAGAATCCTGAAGCGGTGCGCCGGCTTGTCCTGGTGTCGACCGGCTACGCGGCCGACGGATTCTACGCCGAGATGCGCGGCCAGCAGGCGCAGGTCAGTGCAGCGGCGGCCGATTTCATGAAGGACACGCCGATGTACAAATCCTACGTCGCGGTGGCGCCGCGCCCGCACGATTTCCCGAAGCTGCTCGATGCACTGGGCAACTTCATGCGTCAGAACCGCGACTACTCCGCCGACGTCGCCAAGCTGAAGATGCCGGTCATGCTGGTCTATGGCGACAGCGACATGTACAAGCCCGAGCATGTGATCAAGTTCTACCAGATGCTCGGCGGCGGCCTGAAGGACGCCGGCTGGACGCGCGAGAACCTGTCGCAGAACCGACTGGCGATCCTGCCCAACCGCACCCACTACGACGTCTTCTTCGCGCCGGAACTGACGGCTGCGGCACTGCCGTTCCTCAACGGCGAGATCAAGGTGAAGACCTGGGACGAGGTCGTCAGCGAAACGGAATGATCGCCTGCCTGCTCCCGCCGGCCATCTCCCGTGAGACGGCTGGCGGTTCTGTTTATGAAGCCTTGGCGCGGCGCGGCTGCCTGAGATGCTTGATGCCGCTCATCTCGACGAAATTTGTCGCCGCCTCCCAGAGATAGTCTCCATAGAGAAACGGTTCGAAGGGCTCAGTGCCCGCCAGGGGCAGAAGCGCAATCTCCGCATCGACGCGCGGTTCGTAGAAGAACGGGATCGAGAAGCGCGCCGTCTTCGGCGCAATCACTCGGTGCCGCGTCGCCCGGACGCGTCCGCCGGTCCAGCGCTCCAGCAGTTGGCCGAAATTGACAGCCAGCGTGCTGTTGGCCGGCGGCACGTCGATCCACTCGCCGGCAACGGTCTTGGCCTGCAAGCCCTCGACGCCGTCCTGCGCCAGCAAGGTGACGAAGCCGGAATCGGCATGCTCGCGGCCGATGATGGTGCGCCTCTCGCCCTTGTGGACAACCGAAAATTCCGGCCCGCTGGTGTCGACCCCGGCATTGGCGTCACGCAGGGGATAGCGGATCAGCCGCAGCGTCGAGATGCCATGCTCGAAATAGGCATCGAAGATCTTTTCCGGCAGGCCAAGCCCTCGGGCGATCGAGCGCATCAGCGCGTTGCCCACCGTCTCCATCGCGCGGTAATAATCCGCTGCCGCCGCGCGCCAGCCGGGCAGAACGTCTTCGGCCGGCAAGGGTGTCGGCTCGCACAACGGATCGTCTGAAGCCGGGGCACCAGCCGCATAGGCAAGGTCCGGTCCCATGTCGATGCCTTCCTTGTAGGAGACGGCGGTCGGCTGCAGCGGGAACCAGCCACGATAGACATTCTTCTTCGTCCGGTCGAAATTCCAGCGCAGCAGTTTCTGCTTCTCGGCGTCGGCAAGCGCGAAGATGCGCAGCACTTGTGCGCGTTTGTCCGGCGTCAGCCAGTCGTCGCCTGGAAAGTCCCGGACCGCCATGAAGCCGATTCCGCGGGCCGCCGCCATGATCCTGGCGTCGGTGCGGTCGCGAGCGGGCGAGGGCGGGCCGAACAGGTCCGCAATGCCGATGGTTTCGATGTCCGGCGTCATGGCTTCGGTTCCATTCGCATCATCATAATCGATGGCGTTGTATCAAAGCTTTTCAATTGACCCAATTGGTCCCGCGGCTACCTTGCCGCGTATTCTCTCCACAATGGATCAGGGCCATGGCAAGATATGAGGGCGGATGCCTGTGCAAGGCGGTGCGCTACCGCACGGACGCAGCCCCCATCAACGAACGCATCTGCCACTGCCAGGTTTGCCAGAAGGCGATCGGAGCCGCCTTCAATGCACGCGTGCTGTTTCGCATCGACGACGTGACGGTCGACGGGCCACTGGCAACGATCAACTCCTCGCCGGACCTGAAGCGCGGCTTTTGCGCGAGTTGCGGTACGACGATGTTCTCCCGGCGCGATTCCGCAGGCATCATCGGCATCACCACCGGTTCGCTTGATGACCCCTCCATTTTCAAGCCGCAAATGCATATTTTCACGGCCTCGAAGCAGCCCTGGCTGGTGCTCGAAGACGGCCTGCCGCAGCACGAAGGCGCGCCGCCGCCGGCCTAGGCTTTTCCCTGGGAATGGAGGGCGCAAGCCTGGACAGAATTTGATCCAAATCGACACGAGATAGCCGGCAAAGCGTCATTGGCGAGCCATTTTTGTCTCCCTATTTAGGGGGCGCGGGCACGGCATTCGAGGAGACGACGGATGAATGACAGCATCAGCACCCTGGACGAGCTTTTGAGCGATCCGATGGTCCTGCTTGTGATGGAGCGCGATCGCGTGCGCCCCGAACAGGTGCGCATGCTGCTCGAACGGGTTCGTCGGCCCTCTGTCGATGAACCTGGCGTGCCGCCAGCGCATGTGATCGCCAGGGCATGCCAGAAACTCCAGCTCTGCCCATAAATCGCGTTGAGATTAACCGCCTTGCGGTTTTCCCTATGAACTTTGAACCGACCCCAATGCGGGCCGGTTTTGAATCGCGTGCATTCCCGCACAGCTTACAAATCCGTAAATTGATTATCCCACTCATGACGATAAGGCTTGCCCGGGATTGACCGGTACTGGCCGGTCCGCGCAAGTCCGATCTCTCATGCATGGAACTCGCCATTGGCCGACATTTGCACTCAAGGCCTGGATACGGGCTTCGTCGGCCTGGGATTCGCCAAGGTGGCGTTTCTTGGCGTGGTGCAAGGCATCACCGAATTGCTGCCGTGACAACAGCGCTAACGAAACACCGGAACCGGGCCACTTTCGGATGATGGCCGTTGCCGCTCGCGTTCAGTCAGCATTTTGCACAATTCCATTATATGATGTTCACCGGCCTTCAGAGCGTCCGCCGAGGTATGAACCGAGTAGTTCCCCAGGTGGAGCGGATGCGGATGTGGTGCAGCGCTACCGATCACTAGGGCACTTTCACAGTATGGCTTGAAACGGGCTATATCCGTACCGGATCATCGAACTGGATTCCTGTACGCGCATGGCTTTCTTGACCCTTCTGCAATCGGTCCCATTGCTGCTGGCGCTGGCCAAGGGCGCGCTGCCGTCGGTGGCGGCACTCGGCATTGGGTTTGGCCAGTGGGTTGCCTCGCTGCCGCCATGCCGGGATTTCGCCTTCGAGGCGACCAGCTATCTCGTGTGCGAGGTCGACCCGAAACGATATCAGGTCGAACTGTTCTGGAAGGATCCCGCGGGCAAGCCGTTTCAGTCGCTGCACAATCTCCATGCCTCGCAACAGGCGGCCGGGCGCACGATGCTGTTCGGCATCAACGCCGGCATGTATCACCCGAACCTCGATCCGGTTGGTCTCTACGTCGAGCACGGCCAGGAAATGGCTTCGGTGAAGACCGGATCGGGAAATGGCAATTTCTCCCTGCAGCCGAATGGCATCTTCTTCATGCGCGACGGCAAAGCCGCGGTCCGCGCCACCAGGGATTTTGTGAAAAGGCGTCCGCCCGTCGACTATGCGACGCAATCCGGGCCGATGCTGGTGATCGATGGCCAGTTGCATCGGAAATTCCAGTCCGACAGCACCTCGCGAAAAACCCGCGACGGGGTCGGGGTGCGAAAGGACGGCGTCGCGGTCTTTGCGATTTCGAACGGCACGGTGACCTTCCATGCCTTCGCCCGGCTTTTCCGCGACGCGCTCGGCTGCGACAATGCGCTGTTCCTCGACGGCACGATATCCAGCCTGTTTGCGCCTGCCATCGGCCGCAACGACGACTATTGGAATCTGGGGCCGATGATCGGCGTCTTCAGGAAGAGCGGCTAGCGCCCGAACTCTCTGCCCGGCTCCCCGCTTGGCCCTTGGGAATCCCATTCGCCAACCCTCGCTCCGACAAATAATCTTTGATTCAAACTTTATTGGTAATTTCTCGTTCATAACTGATCCGGTTTGTCCGTTGGCTGTCGTTTTGCCCTCGGTCTGTTGTGTTTTGAGTACAGGTCCAGATGCGGATTCCGGGCGTCGTCAGTTTTTTGGTCGCATCGCTATGCCTTGCCGGCTGCTCGTCGACGGCCAGCGTCGATGCCTTGGATTTGCAGAAACCGTCGAGCGAAACCACCAGTTCCGTGATCCGGCCGCCGGCACCGGTGACGGCAGTCCCGCAGGCAATGACCAGGCGCGCGCCAAGGGTCGAAATGGCGCCCATGTCTGACAATGACCCGGCCGAAAGTCCGCGGCCTTTCGGCCTGGCGGAGGAAGAAACGGTGGCACTTTCAGCGCCGGGATCGTCGGACAGCATCGAGCCATCGATCGAGCCGGCGGCCTTGATATCGCCGCCGAGGCTGCTGAGCCGCGCGGCACCGACTATGCTTGCCGGGCCCGTCACCCGCTATGGCTTTCGCGATGCCAAGCCGATCAATTTCGGCAAGGCTTCGCCCCGCCACCTTGCCGTGCACGGTGTCGACGTCTCGCGCTGGCAAGGCGACGTCAACTGGGACAAGCTGCGCGCCCAGGGCGCCAACTTCGCCTACATCAAGGCGACGGACGGCGGCGACCACCTCGATCCGATGTTCATGAAGAACTGGCGCAATGCCGACGCCGCCGGCTTGAAGCGTGGCGCCTATCACTTCTTCTACTGGTGCCGCACGGCCGGCGAGCAGGCCGACTGGTTCATCCGCAACGTGCCCAGGGTCGAAGGCGCGCTGCCGCCGGTGATCGACGTCGAGTGGAACGGCGAGTCCAGCTGCAAGCGGCGGCCGTCGCGCGAAAAGGTTCTGGAGAAGATGCAGCTGTTCATGGACAGGCTGGAGCGCCACTACGGCCAGCGGCCCATCATCTACACCTCGCCCGATTTCTACCGCGACAATCTGCGCGGCGCCTTCCTCGATTATCCGTTCTGGCTGCGGGCCGTGGCGCGGCATCCATCCAAGGTCTATCCCGACCGCAAATGGCTGTTCTGGCAGTATTCCGGCTCCGGCCTGTCGCATGGCGTCACCGGCCGCATCGACCTCAACGTCTTCCATGGCGACGAACGGCAATGGCGTGCCTGGGCCGGCGGACGGCAGACCGTCGCCGACGCCGACTGAACCGGTCCATCAGGCCCGGAGTGCTTCGCTGTCCCTGATATCCGCCGTCTGGGCCAGCACCCAGTCCCGGAACACCTTGATCTTCGGCGTGTTGCGGCGGCTTTCCAGGTGCACCAGCCAATAGCCGTCGCCGTCGGATCCGAGGACTTCGAATGGCAGTATCAACTGGCCTTTTGCCAAAAGGGCGCTGTAGATGTTGCGGGTGAGGATCGCGGCGCCCTGATCGGTCAATGCGGCCATCGCGTCATAAGCCTGCGAACCCAGCATCGGACCCGCGATGACGCGATCGGGATCGAAGGGCACCCCGGCTGCTTCGAACCAGATTTTCCACCACGGATCGGTCGCACAGCATAGCGCTACCTTGTAGAGATCCTCGGGGTGGCGAATGCCGCCCACGCTCTCGGCCAGCTTGGGGCTGAGCATCGGCGTGTAGTCCGCCTTGAACAGATAATGCGCCGTCAGGCCGGGCCATTTTCCGGTGCCGGTTCTCGATGCGCAACGGCGATGGCGAGACATCAGGCGAATATCACACCGTCTACTGGCGCAGGGACGACTTCGCCGCCCGTCTCGAAAGCGCCGGGCTGGTTCTCATCAGGGACGATTTCAACGTAGGCCGCGATCGCGAGGAATGGAACACGTTCCTGGCCGTGAGGCCGTCTTGACGCGCTGCGGACTATTGCTGTTTGCGCTGCTCTTAACTGCGTGGCCGGCGACGCGATTCAGCGAGGGTGGCATAGGCCGGGACTGCGGAGAATGACCCGAAACAGACTAGGCCGTGTGGACGAATTGACTCAGGCATAGGTTTTGGGGTTCCGCTGACGAATCCAGTCTGATTCATGGATTGTCGACTGATTTGGAGGTCGGCGATGTCCACGAGGATGACGGAAACGGATTGGGCGAACACGCTGGAGGTTTTCCGCGCTTGCCTGCCACGGCGAGGCCGCAAGGCTGCGGACGACCGGCTGTTTCTGGAAGCCATGCACTTCTTCACGGTGGAGAATGTGCGCTGGCGTGCGCTGCCGGGACGCTTCGGCCACTGGAACTCAGTATGGAAGCGCTTTGACCGGCTG
>NZ_LMCP01000046.1:2500-294050 GCF_001425625.1 Mesorhizobium sp. Root102
GCTAGCTCGCCGCTTGTTCTGTTTGACATTGTAAAGAGAAGATTTGTTCGAACTTCATGAGCCGAAAGGGTCGTGATTTGTCGCGGGAGACGCTCAATCTCCCGCATATGATGGGCTTGCCTAACCGCACCCTCGAACCGATCTCGAGAAGCTGGTCTTTTTGTGCCAATGACATCGAATTGGATCCCGCACAGGATCTGGTTCAGGCGACAATCCCTTCGGGATTGCGCGGGTGGGCATTGGCAATGAGAACGATCAAGTGTCTTAAGGGCAATTGGTGGATGCCTTGGCATGCACAGGCGATGAAGGACGTGATACGCTGCGATAAGCTACGGGGAGGTGCGAATACCCTTTGATCCGTAGATTTCCGAATGGGGAAACCCACCTAAGGTACTTGGAAAATCAGAGCAGCCAGAAGGTCGCAAGGCCGACTTGCTGCTGTGGTTTCCAAGTATCGATAATAGGTAACTTACCCTGAATACATAGGGGTAAAGTGGCGAACGCGGGGAACTGAAACATCTAAGTACCCGTAGGAAAGGACATCAACCGAGACTCCGGAAGTAGTGGCGAGCGAACCCGGACCAGGCCAGTGGCGATTGAGAGACAAGCGGAACCTTCTGGAAAGTAGGGCCATAGTGGGTGACAGCCCCGTACGCGTAATGCAATCAATCGTCCTCGAGTAAGGCGGGACACGTGAAATCCTGTCTGAAATTGGGGGGACCACCCTCCAAGCCTAAGTACTCGTGCATGACCGATAGCGAACTAGTACCGTGAGGGAAAGGTGAAAAGCACCCCGACAAGGGGAGTGAAAGAGTACCTGAAACCGATTGCCTACAAACAGTGGAAGCCCAAGGTTCGTCCTGGGTGACCACGTACCTTTTGTATAATGGGTCAGCGACTTAGTGTGACGAGCAAGCTTAAACCGCTAGGTGTAGGCGCAGCGAAAGCGAGTCTGAATAGGGCGTTCAGTTCGTCGCATTAGACCCGAAACCGAGTGATCTAGCCATGAGCAGGTTGAAGGTAAGGTAACACTTACTGGAGGACCGAACCCATAACTGTTGCAATAGTTCGGGATGACTTGTGGCTAGGGGTGAAAGGCCAATCAAACTCGGAAATAGCTGGTTCTCCGCGAAATCTATTTAGGTAGAGCGTCGACCGAATACCCCAGGGGGTAGAGCACTGGATGGGCTAGGGGTCCTCACCGGATTACCAAACCTAACCAAACTCCGAATACCTGGGAGTACTAGTCGGCAGACACACGGCGGGTGCTAACGTCCGTCGTGAAAAGGGAAACAACCCTGACCTACAGCTAAGGTCCCCAAGTTATGGCTAAGTGGGAAAGGATGTGAGGATCCCAAAACAACCAGGATGTTGGCTTAGAAGCAGCCATCATTTAAAGAAAGCGTAACAGCTCACTGGTCTAAATAAGGGTCTTTGCGCCGAAAATGTAACGGGGCTAAAGCCATACACCGAAGCTTAGGGTTTGGTCCGCAAGGGCCAAGCGGTAGCGGAGCGTTCTGTAAGCTGATGAAGCCATACCCGCGAGGGGTGGTGGAGGTATCAGAAGTGCGAATGCTGACATGAGTAACGTAAGGGGAGTGAGAGACTCCCCCGCCGAAAGACCAAGGGTTCCTGCTTAAAGCTAATCTGAGCAGGGTTAGCCGGCCCCTAAGACGAGGCGGAAACGCGTAGTCGATGGGAACCACGTTAATATTCGTGGGCTTGGAGGTAGTGACGGATCATTGAGGTAGTCCAATCTTATCGGATTGAACGGGCTGCTGCGTGGTTCCAGGAAATAGCTCCTCCTTATAAACCGTACCCGAAACCGACACTGGTGGTCTGGTAGAGTATACCAAGGCGCTTGAGAGAACTATGCTGAAGGAACTCGGCAAATTGCACGCGTAACTTCGGAAGAAGCGTGACCCTTTTCTACGCAAGTAGAGGAGGGTGGCACAGACCAGGGGGTAGCGACTGTTTATCAAAAACACAGGGCTCTGCGAAGTCGCAAGACGACGTATAGGGTCTGACGCCTGCCCGGTGCTGGAAGGTTAAGAGGAGGGGTGCAAGCTCTGAATCGAAGCCCCAGTAAACGGCGGCCGTAACTATAACGGTCCTAAGGTAGCGAAATTCCTTGTCGGGTAAGTTCCGACCTGCACGAATGGCGTAACGACTTCCCCGCTGTCTCCAGCATAGACTCAGTGAAATTGAATTCCCCGTGAAGATGCGGGGTTCCTGCGGTTAGACGGAAAGACCCCGTGCACCTTTACTATAGCTTTACATTGGCATTCGTAGTGGCATGTGTAGGATAGGTGGTAGGCTTTGAAGCCTGGGCGCCAGCTCAGGTGGAGCCACCCTTGAAATACCACCCTTATTACTATGGATGTCTAACCGCGGCCCGTTATCCGGGTCCGGGACAATGTATGGTGGGTAGTTTGACTGGGGCGGTCGCCTCCTAAAGAGTAACGGAGGCGCGCGATGGTGGGCTCAGAACGGTCGGAAATCGTTCGCTGAGTGCAATGGCATAAGCCTGCCTGACTGCGAGACTGACAAGTCGAGCAGAGACGAAAGTCGGTCATAGTGATCCGGTGGTCCCGCGTGGAAGGGCCATCGCTCAACGGATAAAAGGTACGCCGGGGATAACAGGCTGATGACCCCCAAGAGTCCATATCGACGGGGTTGTTTGGCACCTCGATGTCGACTCATCGCATCCTGGGGCTGGAGCAGGTCCCAAGGGTATGGCTGTTCGCCATTTAAAGCGGTACGTGAGTTGGGTTCAGAACGTCGTGAGACAGTTCGGTCCCTATCTGCCGTGGGTGTAGGAATATTGAAAGGATCTGTCCCTAGTACGAGAGGACCGGGATGGACGGATCTCTGGTGGACCTGTTGTGGCGCCAGCCGCATAGCAGGGTAGCTATATCCGGACGGGATAACCGCTGAAGGCATCTAAGCGGGAAACCCACCTTAAAACGAGTATTCCCTGAGAACCGTGGAAGACGACCACGTTGATAGGCCGGGTGTGGAAGAGCGGCAACGCTTGAAGCTTACCGGTACTAATAGTTCGATCGGCTTGATCGTTCTCATTCCTTATGCCCATCGCTCCAAACAGGAGTGATGTGAGGCGCAACAAAGACCAGCGAACAGCCCCGAGAGGCACCCGACAGCTCCGCTGCCGATGTCTCTTGTGCTTCTTCGCTCAAAAAGCTTCTCGAACAACGTGCGTTTTGCCGACCTGGTGGTTATGGCGGAGCGGCTGCACCCGATCCCATTCCGAACTCGGCCGTGAAACGCTCCAGCGCTGATGGTACTTCGTCTCAAGACGCGGGAGAGTAGGTCGCTGCCAGGTCTGCCAAACGCACGTTGAAATCTTCTCTTTATGAACAAGGCCCGCCAAGGGATCACGGGCCGCGTAAGCGGCCCTTTCAGTTGGTCAGCCATATACCCATTTGTAGGCCTCGGCTTGCAGCAAAGGTTGACGCGGGGTGGAGCAGCCCGGTAGCTCGTCAGGCTCATAACCTGAAGGTCACAGGTTCAAATCCTGTCCCCGCAACCAACTTCATCATAAATCAATAACCGTCCCGGTCTAACCAGGGCGGTTTTTGCGTTTANCTCATAACCTGAAGGTCACAGGTTCAAATCCTGTCCCCGCAACCAACTTCATCATAAATCAATAACCGTCCCGGTCTAACCAGGGCGGTTTTTGCGTTTTGACGGAAGCGCAGTCATCATGCGAGCACGTTAAGTGCCGTTCGGCTACGCACACCAGCAAGGGGGGCTGCGTACTCCCGAGTGTATCCCCCGAGTACGAGGTGTTCCTCGGCAGCGAGCCCTCTGCTTACGAAAAATCCTTCGCCGCGACGAACCGCTCACGAAAAATGCGGGCGAAGTTGTTGTGCACGATCTGTACGCCAATTTCTTGGCGCAGGTTGTCGCCAGAAGGATCCGATGACAGCAGGTTCTGACTCGTGACAAGCAGATTGCTGACGTCCCAGCCCAGAACCTTGGCGTACAATCGAGGGCGTTGAACGGGTGACACCCTTAAATTGCGCTTTGAAAAATCCCGGAGTGCTGAAGTCGCGCTGCAGTCTCCAGGGCCTCTAGCGTTGGGCCCATCGCATATCCCATCTGATGGCTAAGGAGGACTATTCGGTCCTTGGCATTGTCTCTGGCGTCAAGAACAACGTCGGCGTGTTCGCTCCCCAACACTATCCTTGCGGTGCTCGTCAGACCTACCGGTGCCGGCTCCCTCGCTAGCTGCCGACCAATGGCAAGCATATCAGTACTGAAAGTACCGATATTGCCATCCGGCGGTCTAGCGAGTTCCGCGAGTTCAAAAGCGACGTCTGCCAGAATGTGTGAGTCACGCAGACGCACCGAAGTCTCGAATGCATCGAATTTGGATGCGAGCCAGTTACAGGAACCAACCACGGCCTGATAGATATGGGGCTCACCGGTGTCGGCGAAAATTATCTTCGCATGGGATCTGCTGGGCGAAGCATGGACCCGGACACGAGATTGAACCCCCTCTTTTGAGAAACGCGCTCGCAGTGCGTTTGCAGCAATTAACGTGTCATTTTGGCCCTTCTTCTCTGAAGACTGCCCCCAGATAATGTCCACAAGAACGTCTCGCCGAGCGGCTAGTAGCAAAGCTGGAAACCAGCGATCGAGCGCGACCTCAGAGTAAGAGCGACAAGGCGGCGACGCCTCGCATCCGCAATGGCCTTTTCTAAGCAAGGCGCGTCCGATACCCAAGCGTTGTCGATCAAGGCGCACGGCAAGTTCCCAGATGTGCAACGTGTCATCCTGGATCTCCGCGCTCAGGAATGCGATCGGCGGGTCGTCGAGCTCCGCCGCGACCCAGCACGTGCCCTTGGCGATGAGTTCACGGTGGCGCTCGACTGTCTGGTTGTCGTCATCAGCGATCCAGGCAAGCTCCTCGATCCACCGATAAGCCTCACCCGCAGACTGTTCGATATCGGGTAGTGCTTCCGCGTCAGCGTCTTGCGCAATTCGGATGGTGGTCATTGGGTTGCAGTCGGGGCTTCCAGTATTTTGCAGAGAATGACGTTGGAGTATCCCTCAGGCCAATCCGCAAATTCGGCTACGCGCACGAACCCGGCTTTTTCATACATTCCTGGCGCTTGGAAATCATGGCTCTGCACCCAAATCCGCCGAACGCCGCGGGCGTCGGCCTCGGCCGCGAAGGCGTTCAACAACGCTCGCGCATAGCCACGTCCCCTATGCGCCTCGTCGATCCACATCTGTTTGAGTTCGCAAGTGCCTGCCCAGGAAAATCCCGTTGCAACGCCGACGATGCGTCCAACCGCGTCGCGAATCACAAAGCCAAGGCCCTGAGCGTCATCACGCCCTACAGCTTCCCGGTTGTAGGCGTAGATCCTGTCTTCGAAGGCGTCGATCTCAATTGCAGAAAGATCGTGCTGGGGTTGGGCAAGGGTGGTCATTTCGAGCGCTCATTTCCCTTGGGTCGAGACAAGACCGTCTCAAGCGACAAACGGCCAGGACCGCCTACTGCAAGCGTTGCGAGGCCGGCTAGGTAAAGCAGGATGATCTCGTAACCGACGGGCCCGAATCGGATTCCTGCCGACGTCACTTCGGCAAACTTCACCGAGAAGAATCCATATTGGGAATGGACCGTGAACAATGCCGTCAAAAGCACGATCGCCATCGGCACGCTGACTAGCGGAATAAACACGCCCGCCAGCACAGCACCGCCGCCGACAAGTTCAACCAGCGTCGTCAGCCATGCCAGCAATTGCGGCACGGGAACTCCCAGAATCTGAAGCACCACGCCAAAGCTTTCCGGTCCCCTGCTGAGCTTGGCGTAGCCATGGGCCAGAAAGCCAAAGCCCACGATCAACCTTATCGGCAACGGCGCCCATCCGGCGGCAGCGCTGGATGAGGAGAGTGTGGTTCTTGAGACAAGTTTACGGAAATGCATTGCCGGCATACCCTCTTCTGTGTGCGGTGTGCCTGAAGTTGGGCACCACCTGAAAAGCCCGACATTACGGACTGAGCTACAGTCTGCTATTCGCCCATGGTGACTGCCCGTTACGGCCTCACAGCAACGTTACCGCCGTTTAGGGATGCCTCGGCGAGAGCAGAACCAAAATCGCCCGGCCAACCTCACACGGTAGACCGGGCGTGATGGAAGCGCGGTCGATCAGGCGGCTTCGGCGGCGCGAACGACGGGAAAGTCGATATCGGTCTCGGCAACATTGTTGATGAGATTGGTCAGGAAGTTCTCGGCTACGACGGTGACAATCTCGATGACTTGAGCCTCGGTGAAGCCAGCCAGTTTAACGGCGGCAATGTCAGCATCCTTTACCTTGCCGCGGGTCTCCGCCACCCTGGCCGCGAAACGCACCGCCGCGTCAGCCTTCGGATCGCCCGACGCGCCCTTGCGGTTGAGCGCAATCTCCTCGGCACTGATCTTTGCCAGGTTGAGACCGAGATAGGTATGAGCAGACAGGCAGTAATCGCAACCGTTCACCTGGGCAACGGCCAATGCAATGCGTTCGCGGGTCTTTACGTCCAATGCTCTGGTGAGAGCACCGGACAAGCTGGTCATGCCCGCCAGAGCTGCAGGACTTATCGAAACGAGGCGGAAGAGGCCGGGAACGACGCCAAGCTGCTTGTTCACGGCGTCGAGAATGGGTTGCGAGGCGACTGGGGCTGCTTCGCGGGTTGGGATGGCAATGCGGGACATTCATATCTCTCCTGTTCGATGATGTCGGTGCGACAGGAGCTGTCTATTATCTTCCGCTATGCGAGAGTATTGGATGCCCACAAGATACGACCTCTCATTATTTGGAAGATGATGCCCCATGGACCGTCTCGAAGCCATGTCAATTTTGATCGCCGCCGTCGAAACCGGCAGTCTGTCGGCGGCGGGGCGCAAACTCGGAACACCCCTGCCAACCATCAGTCGCAAGGTTACGGAATTGGAGGCCTATCTCCACACCCGCTTGCTCGTCCGATCGACACGCCGACTTATCCTGACCGATAGCGGAGCCGCCTATGTGGCCGCCTGCAAGCGAATCCTGGAGCAGGTGGGCGAGGCGGAGCGAACCGCATCCGGCGAATACAACGCGCCAAAGGGCGATCTGATCATTACGGCTCCCGTCGTATTCGGACGACTGCATGTGCTACCGGCGATAAATGATTTCCTCTCGCACTTTCCAGACATCAACGTGCGGTTGGTGCTGTCAGACCGCAATGTGAATCTCATCGATGACCATGTCGATATGGCCGTTCGAATTGGCCCTTTGCCGGACAGCAGCATGGTGGCGACGCGGGTAGGATCCGTGCGTCGTGTTGTCTGCGGCAGTCCTGCCTATTTTGCTGACCATGGCTTGCCAAGGGCGCCGGCCGAACTTTCCGCGGTCTCTTGCGTCACCTTCGATGTCCTGGCGTCCGCCACATCCTGGAGTTTTGCCACGCCAGGCTCGAATGCCGAGCAGACCGTAGCCATCCGCTCACGTCTTTCAGTGAATACCGCGGAAGCTGCGATCGACGCGGCCGTGGCAGGTGTAGGTGTCACCAGGGTGCTCTCCTATCAAGCGGCAAAGGCGATCGAGCAAGGAAAGCTGGTGGCCGTTCTTGAAGGGTTCGAGCCGGAACCCATGCCGGTCAGCCTCCTCCATGCAGGTCAGGGGCTTTTGCCCCTCAAGATGCGATCCTTTCTTGATTTTGTGGCCCCGCGATTGCGCAAGGCCCTTCTGCCGCCGAAGCACGGCGGATGGCCAACCCGTCATTGATGCACAAGGTGATCTCCCCGGGGTGAAGGCTCCGCGTTCGAGCCGCGGATGGTGCTGATAAGTCCAGTGCGGCCTTGTTGGAAACCATTCTGACACTTATTAAAGGGTTACAAATTGCCACTGCTGAAATGATCGGAAAAGAGTCGAAAATGGGTGAGCAAATGATTGGCGAACTTCGCGACGGTATGCCCTTCGTTGGAGGCAAGCTCTGGATCGATTTCGTCAATTCGGCGACCGCAACAATGGGCGATTTCCTTGAAACGCCCGACGGGTGGCGCCGTTGGATTGCGGCCGCGGACTTGCCGCCAGCGTCAACAGGAGAAGTGCCGAATGTCGGACCCGCGCGTGACCTGCGGACGGCCCTAACGACCCTGTTGGCGCATCTGATCCGGCAAACCAGGCCGCCTCAGCAAGCCATCGACGCCGTCAACCGGCATCTGGGAGAGGTTGGGGTCCGCAAGCAACTCCAGATTCGCGACGGCGTGCTGGCCATTGGTGCCGCGACCACGGGTGGCAATGATGCGCTGGCTGCTATCGCGCAGGATTTTGCCGACTTTGCCGCTGGTTTCGAACCACATCGTCTGCGGCACTGCAGCGGGCCGGACTGCACGCTGGCTTTCTACGACACCGCCCGCAACGCCACCCGGCGCTGGTGTTCCATGGCCCTGTGTGGCAACCGCCACAAGGTCAAGACGCACCGCGCGAGGAAGCTCGTCTGCGACTAGGGTCCAATCGACTCTCATTAAGCTGTGAGCTGGCTCTGTCAGAGCCATCCGAGAAACAAACGGGCAGTCGCGCACTGGGTGCCGCGTCACGGTATCGTGACGCGCCCCTTGTGTAACCGATAAAAATGACGTTGACAGGTTTCGACAAATTCGACACCATTAAAACGTACAATTAACGGTTACAAGGTTCGCAACATGTTCCAGACGTCATCTCTCCCGGGCAGTTCCGCCCTTTCCCGCTCCTGGCGCAGCGGTTTGATCGGCGCGCTACTCGCTGCTGTGGCTTCGATTCCATCCGTCTTTGCGGGCCAAGCGGCCAACGTCGAGACACTTTCGAAGACGGTGAAGGTGGATGGGCTCGACATCTTCTATCGCGAGGCCGGGCCAAAGGACGCGCCAGTCGTCTTGCTGCTGCACGGTTTTCCCTCTTCCTCGCACATGTATCGCAACCTGATCCCCAGGCTCGCGGCACACTACCGGGTCATCGCGCCGGACTATCCAGGTTTTGGCTATAGTTCAGCGCCAACACTTGACCATTTCGCCTATACGTTTGGTGCGGTCACCGACATCGTCGACCACTTTACCCAGACTGTCGGAGCGAAGAATTATGTGCTCTTCATGCAGGACTATGGTGGCCCCGTCGGCTTCCGACTGGCGGTCAAGCATCCGGAGCGTCTGCGTGGCCTGATCATACAGAACGCGGTCGCAAACGTCGAAGGCTGGAACCCTGACGTGGTGAAGCAGCTTTCGCCTTTCTGGGTGAAACGCAACGCAGAGACGGAAAAGCCAATCCGCGACATTCTCACGCCTGACGCCACGAAATTCGAATACACGCACGGCACCACGCAACCGGACAAACTGTCGCCAGATGCTTGGACCGTCGATCAGGCGGGCCTCGACCGGCCGGGCAATGTCGACATCCAACTCCAGTATTTCCACGACTACCAGACAAACGTCGCTCTCTATCCTGCGTGGGGTGCGTTTCTGAAATCGGCACAGCCGCCACTCCTCATCGTCTGGGGCAGGAACGACCCATATTTCACGCTGAAGGGCGTGGACTATCTCAAGGAGTTGGTTCCGGGTGCAGAGGTGCATCTCTACGACGCCGGTCATTTCGCGCTCGAAACATATGGTGACGAGATCGCCGCAACCTCGCTCGAGTTCCTATCGCGATTGCCGAAGATCAATTGATCGACTTGAGGCGGCGTTCCGATGCATTTGTCGGAGCGCCGCGCCCCATGTTCCTCCACCAAAAGCGGAGCCGCGGATGTCCCGGCCAGCCGGTCCCAGGATGGTTTGACGCAAGAGCGGGACGTGCTGGCCCCGAGGGCCACAGCCTGAATACGGCGTTCTGTCCCGATCAACTGCACGAGGTTTCATTCACATCGATTTCAAGACATAGGTTTCGTCGAAGTCGGCAAGCTTCGGATACGCGATTGTCGGGGCACACAGGAGCCCGAGGACGCGTTCGCGGTAACGAACGAGGCACTGCCGGCGCTCGCTGTCGCTGATGCGCGCTGGCGCATGCACGAGGAATGGCTCGATCACGGTGAAGCCCACAAAGTAGAGCATCCCGTGGTTGATTGGGAACAGGATCTCGGCGATTGGGCCGTTTAGTCCGCGGTTGGAATATATCAGCGGAGGCCCGCCGATTGTGACGGAACACATCGCGCGCTTTCCTGCCAAGACGCCGCGATCATACCATTTGCCGCCGCCATAGATGCGGCCACCCGACGCGAACATTCGGTCAACCCAGCCCTTGAGGATCGCCGGCAGCCCGAACCACCAGAGCGGAAACTGCAGGATCAAGGCGTCGCACCAGAAAAGCTTGTCCATCTCGGCCTGGATGTCTGGAGCGAATCCGTCGTGGGCATCCGCATTCGCCTCCTCAGACTGCTGGTGGTAGTAGTTCGCGTCTCGAATGGTCGTGAAGTTGCGCCGGTCTGATACCGGATTGAAGCTCATGGCATAGAGATCGGAGATAACGACCTCGTGCCCCGCCGCAGACAGTGCGTCCTGCGCCGAGCGGGTTAGGGCGCCGTTGAAGCTGTTGTGCTCCGGGTGGGCATGAACGATGAAAATGCGCACCGTGCTTCCCTGCTGGTCGAGATGTTCATTTTCCAGACGCTGAAAAGGTCCGCTCGGCGACATAGTCGAGCGAGAAGGCGCCGGCGCCCCGGGTCAGCACGAGCAGCAGCAGCGAGGCCCACAGCAGATGCTCGGCCCAGTTCTCCGGGAAAACGAAGATCTGGATTACCGATACGACACCGAGCAGCAGCAGTGCGCCGAGGCGAGAGAATAGTCCCAGGAAAAGCAGCACCGCCCCGGTGATCTCTGCCGTTGTCGCCAGCGGCGCCGCGATCGACGGATCGATGAGCGGTAGATTGTATTCGCTGGCGAACAGCTGCAGCGTCACCGGCCAAGACGCCAGCTTCGATTGTGCAGACTGCCAGAAGACATGCGCAATCGCCACGCGAGCTGCGAGCTGGACCAGCGAAAATGGGATACGCTCCGGCAACTTGATCACTCGTCGGTAAAGACCAACAAGGCCGGCAGGGCGAGGAGGGGAATATTCCGGTATCGCAGTCATGGTCGTTTCCTTCAGTTTGAGAGAGGGTGCACCGGGACGCGCACGTCGGTGACGAGCCTGTCGCGGAACAGACGCACAAGCGCTGAAACCAGGTCGAAGGCCGGGTCGAGCGCCAAGGCGCGGCCAGTGGCATGCTCAAGGCCGAAGCCGTGCTTCAGCGAATGCCAGAAGGCGAAGCTCGCGCGGTCGAGCAGAAAAAGCCGCACGTAGTTCCTCGATCGCCAAAGCGCCACCCGTTCGGGGCGCCTTGTCCAGGTGATTTTTTCATCGACCGCAGTCTCCTTTTGATGCTCCATCCATACCGATAGGATCGACCAGTGGGAGACGATCAGTCGCAGTGAAGGCTGGAGCAGGATATCCGGCGACAGCCCAAGGTCGGTGCTGTCGTATTCTGCGAGACTGCGGGCCGGCAGCGAAGCTGTATCGAGCGCTTCGGCAATGGCCCATTCGAGCCGCGCGGTCTCGGCGACGATTGGCATGTCGGACAGCGTGTCGATGGTTTTCAGGAAGCGAGGGAAGCCCGCGCCATAACGCGCCAGGCGTGACTCCGCCGGCGGATGCCGTCGAATGAATTCGCTCGCCATAAAGCGGAAGAAACGTTCGTCGACGAGGCGAGCCGTAACGGGGAAGACCGCCATCAGCACAGCAGTCAACGAACTGCGCGTATTGTTCTGGTAGATGCGCAGGCGAGCCATTGGGTCGGCCTTGCCGGCGGTCAGCATTTTTGCGTCGATCACTGGCTCCATGGCCAGCACCGAGCGCGCCACGATGGTCTGCAGATGTTCAAGCGGCAGCATGATATCCTCCCTCGATTGTCGGCAAGGCCATGTGCATGGCCGGTTTGGCTCTGGCAGCGGCAAATGCCGCAAGCACAGGCATGCTTGTCTGAGAGCTTTCGAAAGCCGGTAGCGTGTGCGCCGGCGGGGCCATAGTCGTGGCGATGTGCCGCGCGGCCTGCTTGCGGTTGAACATGACCGAAGCGGTGAGCATGTCGGCCCACATGGCTTCACCAAGCAGAACGTCGAGAACCGGCACATCGGTATCCCATTCGATCAGCGTAGGGCGCGGTCCAAGACTGGTGATGGCATGCTGGTAGAGGTGCCAGACAACTGGCGGCACGCGAGAGCCGTGGTCGTCGATAAGCACCGTGTCGCCGCCGACCTGATTGGTCGCGTGACCGGCAAGGTGAATTTCGCCGATGGCATCGGCAGGCAAAGCGTCGATGAAGGTCTTGGCGTCGTATTGGAGATTGTGCGCCGAAACCTGGACATTGTTGACGTCCAGAAGCAGGCCGCAGCCAGTTTGCGCCACCAGCCCAGCCAGAAATTCAGCTTCATTCATGGAGGAGTCCGCAAACGCGACATAGGCGGACAGGTTCTCGATCAGCACACGCCGCTTCAGCGTATCTTGGATGGTCGCTACATTGCGCGCCACGATCGCCAGCGCCTCTTCGTCATAGCGAAGCGGCAGCAGGTCATTGAGATAGGCTCCGTCGGCAACGCTCCAGGCAAGATGCTCCGAAACAAGATCAGGCTGGAACCGCTCGCAGACCTTGCGCAGCCTTTCCAGATGATCGCGGTCCACGCCTTGTGCGCTGCCCAGAGACAGGCCGACGCCATGCACCGACAGCGGATATATTTGGCGCAGCCGTTCAAGCGCCTCGACGGCGGCGCCGTCGCCCATATAGTTCTCGGCATGAACTTCGAGCCAGCCAGCGGAGGGTCTGCGGGTCAGCATCTCGCTGATGTGAGGAGAGCGCAGACCGATGCCAGCGGATGCCGGGATCGTGAGGGGCTGAAATGCACGGGACATCGGTCTGCTCCCTTCCAAAGGGGGTTGGCTTGAAGTCTGGGTCGGTCAGGCTTTCGGCTTGTCGCTGCCGCCGGTGATCTTGGCGCAGCTGCCGGCCGGCACGTAGAGCCAGGAGTCCGGCTGGTTGTCGGCGGTCGAGGTGCCGGCGCATGAATGCGTCGCAGTCTGGCAGTCGTTCTGGCCAGCCTTGACGACGCCATAGCACTTCTCGAACGAGAAGCTGGGCTGAGCGGCGGGGCCGCTATAGGCTGCAGTTGCAGCAAGCGAGGTGGCGGCCGCGAGGGCCGATCCGATGAGGGTCTTGGTGTTGATCACGGTCGTTTCTCCTGATTGCGTTTCGAGGGAAGACTGACCTAGCGGCCTGTCTGCAAACAGTGTCGTCGAACGTGCGATGAAGCTGAAATGCTGTCTCGGCATGGATTTGATACGCGGTCACTATGTTGAGGAGGATAACGTGCAAAAGCCCTCCGGCGGGGAACCGGAGGGCTTTGGCGCCTGCACTTCGTGAGCGGAGCGAAGCGGGCGCGGCTAGGCGGAGGGAGGCGCCTAGACGTATCGATTTTTGTTGTCGACGACCGAGCTTTCGCTCAAGGTTGGATGGTCGGCGAGAAGCCAGTCCTCGGCTCGCTGGCGACCGCGGTCACGCATGTCGGTCAATTCGCCCCAGTCGATCCAAGGCCTGGTAAACAAGGCAGCGCTTGTTCTGTGATGGCTGTCGAAGAGGATAGATCCAGAGTTCACGGCATTTGCGGCGAGGCAGTAAGCCGCACAAGGCGTCATGCACCCGGAGGGTTTGCCGCTGACAATGAGCCAATGCCCAGCCTCGATCGGCTGCACTGCTGGCAAGGTCGAAAAATCGCATTCGCCCCAATACGTATCGCCATCGATTTCCACGGGCGGGAATAGAAATGGGACTGTCGCCCCCGCCAAAATAGCGTCGATCGACAACTGGTCGCCGGAGAAAATCGTCACTGTGTCGGTGCGTGCATTTGAAGTCAGGATGTTGAGCTCCAACTGGCAGCTGTTTTTGTGCAACTCGGCAATGTCGATCGACTGTTCCAGGATCGATTTCAATGGATTGGCTGTCGCGGCCACAGACGTCGATGCGTGGCTGACGCGCCGCCAGAAATTGGTAAGCGCCGTCCTTGCCCCACGCCTGCCGCCCAAAGCCAGTCCGTAGGCAAGAACCGCCGCTTCTATGCCCCCGAAACCGGATGCGGTGATGCTGCGGAAGGAAAGACGAGGTTCATCCAGCAGACGATCGAGCACGCCCCAGACAAATGCGCCGTGTGCGTCGCTTGCTAGCGCAATGTCGATCAGCTGGCGGTCTTCCGTCGCGGGTCTCGCACCGGCAATGAAGGCTTGGTCGGTTGCGGCCTGGATTTGCATCTTTTGAGTCTCCTCCCGAAGAACGCCCGGCAAGGCGTTTGATGGAGACACTGCCGCATGATCCGCCATTGGCGAAATGCCAAGGTGGCATGAACTCCATAGGCAGATTGCATTGGCTGCAATCCCTCGCGCGGCGCAAGGTTTGTGCCAGCCAGGCGAGGATCTTGCTTGGCGCGACGACGGTCGCTGGCAAGCCTTCAGCACAAGGAAGAGCGTGTCATGAGAATACGAACTGTCTGTGTGGGGTGTTCGCCTTCAGTCTTTTGGCCAGACGCGCATCCGCCGATGCCTTCAGCGATCTGGCGTCGCTGCCATCATTCATAGCGATGCCGGAATGAAAACGATGAAGCCGATGGCCTGTTTCAAGAAGGCCTGGCTGGCTGCGCCTCGGAAGGATCGGGACACGATGATGAAGATGTGCAATGACGCCGCCATGAGCAAGCCGCAAGCTGCGTTCTGCGCCAATGTATTGGCGCTTGGCGGCGCCAATTGAGCTGCTCCGGCCGCTAACCGCAGCCCCAGGGCTCGGGCAGCCAGGGATGATGTCAACGATGGCGAGCGGTTGGCCTGCCGTCCTCTTCGAAGGTGGTCAGCTGCTCCGCTACCCAATTTGTCCGTACCGCGTGCCATGACAGACCGCTATCGACTTTATAGCCGCAGTGCATTGGCGCCAAAGCGAGCCTTACGGCAGTCTCCGAAGCACGAACAGCCACGTCTGCAATTCGGGGACAAATCGGCATGGACATTCACCACATCCGCTACTTCCTGGCCGTGTGCGAGACGCGAAACTTCACGCGCGCAGGTGAAAAGTGCAACGTCACTCAGCCGGCGCTATCCCGCGCCATTCAGCAACTTGAGGAGGAGGTCGGAGGGCTACTGTTTCGCCGCGAACGAAGCTTGACCCACCTGACCGATCTAGGTGTGCTGCTTCGCCCCCGTTTTCAGCAGATCCTCGACGAACTGACTGGAGTGCGGCAGGAGGCATCAAGGTTCCTGTGCCTGGAGAACGCCAACCTTAAGGTCGGCGTCATGTGCACCATCGGCCCCCGTCGCTTCACCGGTCTGCTGACCGACTTTAACCGGCGTCAGCAGGGCATCCAGCTGCAACTGGTTGAGGGCGTCCCGGCATCACTCTCCCAACTTCTAGAGTCCGGCGAGATCGACGTCGCCATTATGGCGTCAAGCGACAGCTTTCCGGACCGCTTCGACGTCACACCGCTTTATCGCGAGCGCTTTGTCCTCGCCTTTCCAAACGGCCATCGGCTGGCCCGCAATGACAACGTGGCCATCTCCGAACTCGATGGTGAAAATTATCTCAGGCGGCTCAATTGCGAGTATCGCGATCACCTCGCGGGTCTGTGCACGGATCGGGGCGTGAAGCTCAGGATCTCCTATGCCAGCGAACGCGAGGACTGGATCCAGAATATGGTGTCGGGAGGACTGGGCATCTGCTTCATCCCGGAATTCAGTGCGGTGATTCCAGGGCTGCAGGTCCGTCCCGTGATTGATCCTGAGGTCTGGCGGGAAGTATCCCTGGTTGTCGTTGCGGGGCGCAGGTTCTCGCCTGCGGCATCGGCTTTCGTAAACAGCGTCAAGGCGTATGGCTGGCCTGAGAGCGCAATCGTCCAGGCCATCCAAAAGACCGCTGCCTGAAGCAAATCAAAGAATTAAGGGGTCGCACGTGGCGGTTTGCCGCGTGTGCCCCACATGCATTTGCGATGGTCCACGATAGTTTTCAGGTATCGATTTCAGAGCCAGTCAGCATTTCTCTTTTCGGATCGCTCCCGTCACCCTCCGCGTCATGCCCCGCCTCCCGCGTTTGGGCACCGACAAAGGAGAAATACAAGATGGCTACCAAAAAACTCACCCTTTCGTTTGCGGCAGGTCTGCTTTCGGCAACCGCTGCTTTTTCCTCTGCTCCAGCCTTCGCCGGCGACTGCCCCGCCGGACAGGCCGCCACGACCGACATCCAGGAACATCCCAGCAAGCCGATCGGCGTGACCGACACCGTTCTTTCGGCGATCGATCTCAGCCCGAAGGGCGAAGCCTGGAAGGGCAACATGCTGCGTCTGCGCAAGCTCGTCGTTCAGCCGGGCGGCGTGGTGCCGTGGCATGAGCACACGGTTCGCCCCGCTAACATTATCGTCGTCGAGGGCTCGATCACTGAATACGCCAGCACCTGCAAGGTCGGAATCGAGCACCCTGCTGGCGATGTGACCGCTGAGTTCGGCCAGCTCGCCCATTGGTGGAAGAACAACGGAAAGGTGCCCGCGGTGCTCTATTCCGCCGACGTCCTTCCGCCCGCGATGCACGACGACCACATGATGTGATCCGAACGTTTGGGCGGACAGTTCCCACACTCAGCAACCGAATGCGCGTCCTCAGGTAATCGCCTGGGGACGTCCGGCCACGGAGCCTCGTCATGACAACCAGTGAACAGACAGAAATGACGCCGCTGCACAACGTGGCCGCAGATAGTCGGCGCTTTGGCCTTGTTGCGCTGATCGCATTTCTTACGCTTGTCGATCTGTTCGCCACCCAGGCAATACTGCCGTCACTGGTGATAAAATTCGGCGTCAGCCGTGCAACTATGGGGTTCGCCGTCAACGCCAGCACGTTCGGCATGGCGGTGGCAGGTATCGCTGTTGCCCTCTTCGGGCGCGGCATCGATCGCCGCAATGGCATCTGGATCAGCTTGGCCATATTGGCGATCCCGACAACACTGCTTTCGCAGACCGACAGCATAGTCGTCTTTGCCCTCCTGCGCGTTGCGCAAGGCCTGTGCATGTCGACCGCGTTCACGCTGACGATGGCCTACCTGGCCGAACATTTCTCCGCACGGCAGACGACCAGTGCGCTCGCCGCCTATGTAACGGGCAATGTCGCCAGCAATTTCTTCGGACGACTGATGTCGGCCGCCGTCGCCGACACATTCGGCATCTCCACCAACTTTCTGACCTTCGCGGCTCTCAATTTGTCTGGCGCGGCGCTTGTCTGGTTCACGCTACAAAAGACTTCGGCAGCGATGCGCGTCGATACGGTCGGTCATTCTGCCCGCGCATCTTGGAAAGGCCCTCTGGAGAATGCCGAACTACGTGCTTGTTTCGCGATCGGCTTCCTGATCCTTTTCGTCTTCATAGGCACCTTCACCTATGTGAATTTCCAGCTTGTCGCCCCGCCGCTGTCGCTGTCACCGATGGCACTCGGACTGATCTATTTCGTCTTCCTGCCATCGATGCTGACCACGCCACTCGCCGGACGTGTGACGGCCGGTCTCGGCCCGAGGATTGGCATCGGTGCAACGCTTGCGATGGCAATCGTTGGGCTGCTGCTGTTGCTCACAACCAGCCTGCCGATCGTCCTTGCAGGGATGGCGCTGGTCGCCATGGGAACCTTCCTGGCGCAAGCGATAGCAACGGGACACGTCAGCCGGGCCGCTTCGCGCGATCGCACCGCCGCGAGCGGCATCTACTTGGCCTCCTACTATGGGGGCGGGCTCGCTGGCAGCTTCGTCATCGGACAGATTTACGACCGGATCGGGTGGACGGCATGCGTGGCCGTGCTCGCCGCCTTCCTTGCCGGCGCCATCGCGGTGGCGCGCGTGCTGCAACCTCCAAAGACGTGACACCCAAGACCGAAAAATGACCATTCAACAAAGGAGACTGACATGACCAACTACCTCAAGACCATGATTGCTGGAGCCGCCCTACTGATAGCTGCCGCCATACCAGCCGCCGCTTCTGATGGCGTTGTCACGGTGAAGAGCGACTATTCCGTCACTGAGACCGTCGCCCGCATCAAGAAGGATGTCCTCAAGAAAGGCATCAAGTTCTTCGGCGTCATCGACCAGGCAAAGCTGGGCAAAAATGCCGGCAACGAAGTCAAGCCGTCGCGACTGGTGATGTTCGGCAACCCGGCCCTCGGGACAACCTTCATCACATCCAATCCCGAAGCCGGTCTCGACTGGCCGGTGCGCGTGCTCGTCTATCAGACTGCGGATGGCGCGGTTTACGCCGCCTATAGCGACTTCGACTGGATCGCCAAGCGTCATGGCATCACCGACCGCGCCCCGCAGTTCAAGATGGCAACCGAGGTCATCCAGTCGGTGACCTCGACAATCAGGAAGAACTGAGCGTGGGCATGTGCCGGAGATCCATCACTCTGGCATGGGAAAGAACGTGTTTGCGCGCAGAGGCTATTCAGCGGCGGACAACGCCTTTGCACGCTCGCCGAACCACTTCTTCTGCGTGGCCTCGCGCACGAGTGCGCCAACCGCCGGCGAATGCCTGCGGCCGCGCACCGTGACGAGATTGACCTCGCGCCAGAATTCCGGATCGGTGATCGGCAACGGCACCACTCCGGGGTGCTTGGCGGTATGCTCAGGCATGAATCCGAAACCAAGCCCGGCGGCGATCATTGCGAGTGTCCAATCGTCACGATCGCTCCAGTAAACGTGACTGACGGTCACGCCCTGCGAGGCAAGAATGGCATCGGTATAACCGGCAAATTCACAATTGTTGCGGTGGATGTAGGTCTCATTGCTCATATCCGTCACCCGCACGCTGCGCTGGTTGGCCAGGCGATGGTTCAGATGAACTGCCATCACCATCTGTTCCTGGAACAACGGCAAGGAGTGAACCTCCTCATCGGGCACGTTTGACGGCAACGCGTAAATTGCTGCCTCGAGATCTCCCCCGAGCAGTCGTTTGCGCAAGCTCGGTGCATCGGCATCGCAAAGATGAAGCTCCACGCCCGGATGGTGCGTTCGCACGGACGAGATGAGCTCGATGATTTCATCCGGAGCAATCGTGCTCATGATGCCGACCCGGAGAGGCGTTTTCTTCAGGTGCACGTATTGCTCGGCGATCTGCTTTGCCTGCCTGGAGTTCTCGAAAACGCCTTCGAGATAGGTCTCGACCATGCGACCGAGTTCAGTCAGATGGGTGAAGCGCCGTTCACGGTGAAAAAGCGCGCCGCCGAACTCATCTTCGAGCAACTTGATCGCGCGTGACAGTGCCGGCTGCGTAACGTTGCACAGCTCGGCCGCCCTGGTGAAATTCATTTCCTTGGCGACGGCCAAGAAATACCTGACCTGGCTGATCTCCACTGCACGCTCCCCCAGCGGCTGGCATACGGCACGACCCGCATTGCCCGGTGATCTTACTAGTTGCCCCAACGTCAAACAACCCGATCCGGCATTGAAAACCCAGGCGACAGATTGACGATCTGACGGTCGGCTATCGAATCCATGTCTCAACGGCATTTCCGCTGTCCCGAGCCAGCCGCCATACTTGGCCCCAGAAGTCGAGACCCGGGTGCTAAGGCCCGTTGCTCGCAGCCCTTTGCAGGCCATTTCGGCCGCAGCTTCAACCGAAGGAAACAACGATGCTCAGAGGAAAGACGGCACTGATCACAGGCTCGACCAGCGGCATCGGCCAAGGCATTGCCGAAGCCTTCGCCGCGAAGGGCTGCAACATCATTCTGAACGGCTTCGGCGATCCCGGTGCGATCGAGTCGCTGAGGGCAAAGCTTGCCGCGAACCATGGTGTGACTGTTTGCTACGACGGCGCGGACATGAGCAAGGGCAGCGCGATCACCGCGATGATGGACAAGGCAATCGCCGAGTTCGGCGCAGTAGACATCCTCGTCAACAATGCCGGCATCCAGCATGTCGCGCCGATCGACGACTTTCCGATCGAGAAATTCGAGGCGGTCGTGGCGATCGATCTCATGTCGTCCTTCTACACGATCCGGCGCGCGCTGCAGGGCATGAAAGAGCGCAAATGGGGTCGCATCATCAATGTTGCATCTGCCCACGCGCTCGTCGCTTCACCGTATAAATCCGCTTACGTCGCTGCCAAGCACGGGGTCGCCGGTCTGACCAAGACGGTCGCGCTTGAAGTCGCTGAGCAAGGCATCACCGTCAACGCGGTGTGCCCAGGATACGTCCTCACCCCATTGGTCGAAAAGCAGATACCCGACACAGCCAAGGCACGCGGGATCACGGAAGAACAGGTGATCAAGGACGTGCTCCTGGCAGCCCAGCCAACCAAACAGTTCGTGACTGTAGCTGAGGTAGCGGCGCTCTGCCTATTCCTGGCCTCAGAGGATGCGGCTTCGATCACCGGCGCGATCATGCCGATCGAAGGCGGCTGGACCGCCCATTGAATCCGGCAACGAGGAGCTGAACAACCATGAACAAGATCACCAGAAATCCTTCGGCGTCGGAACCTGTGCAAGCGGCCGCCAGTGTGGCCGATGGTTCGGTCCAGCGACAGACCGTGCTGGTCCTGCAGGGCGGCGGCGCGCTGGGCGCGTATCAGGCCGGCGTCTACCAGGCGATGGTCGAAGGCGGTATCGAGCCGGACTGGGTGATTGGCACCTCGATCGGCGCAATTAACGCCGCGCTCATTGCCGGGAACGAACCACAAGACCGCCTGCCAAGACTGCGCGAATTCTGGGATGGCGTCGGTCGCAGCAGTCCGCTCGACGAGTTCTTCCGGATGATGGTTCCAAGCAACATTTTTGCCAATATGGGCACGGTGATACGTGGCATACCGGGATTCTTCGAGCCCAACCCAAGCGCAATGTTCGGGGTCAATCGCGAAGTGGGTGTGGAGAATGCATCCTACTACACCACCGATCCGCTGAAGCGGACGCTAAACAACCTTATCGACTTCGATTGCCTCAACCGCCGTTACACGCGGCTGACAGTCGGCGCTGTCAACGTCAACACCAGCGAACTCAAATATTTCGATAGCAGCCTGATGCCGTTGTCGGTGGCCCATATCATGGCGTCGGGCGCCTTGCCGCCGGCTTTCCCGGCAGTCTGCATCGACGGCGAGCCCTACTGGGATGGCGGCATCTATTCGAACACGCCTATCGAGGTCGTGCTGGACGAGCGTCCGCGGCGCGACGCGCTGATCTTCGCCGTCAACATGTGGCAACCGCGCGCCACTGAACCGAAATCGATCTGGCAGGTCATGGGCCGGCAGAAGGATCTTCAATACGCCAGCCGCGGACGTAGCCACGTCGCCCGCCAGGAGCAACTGCATCGTTTGCGCCACGTCGTGCGCGAAATGGGAAAGTTGGTCCCTGAAGAGCGGCGCGAGGATCTAATGTTCAAGGAGCTTGCGGCCTACGGCTGTCCGTCGGTCATGCATCTTGTGCGGCTGCTGTCACCGCGCCTCGACGGAGAGGATCACACCAAGGATATCGACTTTACCCGCGCAGGCATTCGCACCCGCTGGGAGGCCGGATACGAGCACGGGCAACGCGTCCTCTTGGAGAAGCCGTGGGAATGCGACGTCGACCTGCTCCAGGGCATCGTTATTCACGAATCGCAAGAGTGAGTTGTTCCAGCGGCGAGCCCGAGGAAAAGACGGAGACTACCGATGCAGATCATCACTCCTGGGATGCGGCTGGTTCCGGAAGCCGTGCTCGCCAACGACGCCGCGCTTTTACGCACGATACCAGAGACGCCATCCCACGCCGACAGTTCACGGCATCGCGTAGTCATCGTCGGCGGAGGTGCCGGTGGACTCGAGTTGGCAACACGGCTCGGCAGGAAATTCGGCAAGCGGCGGCTTTCCATAACGCTCGTCGATCGCAATCGCACACATGTCTGGAAGCCACTTCTGCACGAGGTGGCGTCCGGTGCGTTGAACCCGTCGAGCGATGCGGTGGAATACATCGCACATGCCAACAGGCACCACTATCGCTACCGGATCGGTGAAGTCGTCGGCATTGACCGCGCCAAGCGCCAGGTTTTTGTGGCGCCGAGCTTCGACGACGACGGCAGACGGATCATTCCGCCGCGGGTGTTGGGCTACGACACGCTGGTGCTGGCCGTGGGCAGCGTCAGCAACGATTTCGGGACGCCGGGGGCGGCGCGTCACGCCATTGCGCTCGACACGACCGGTCAGGCCTCCCGTTTCAACAAGCGCATGATCGACGCCTGCCTGCGTGCGAACGCCCAATACGAGAAGCTTTCACCAGGCCAACTCCATTGCGTCATCGTTGGCGCCGGGGCCACCGGCGTTGAACTGGCCGCCGAGTTGCATAAGTCGATGCGAGAAATCGCCTCGCACAATCTCGACAACATCGATTTCGAAAGGCTGATCCGCATCACCATCGTCGAGGCAGAACCGCGCATCCTGCCGGCTTTGCCGGAACACCTTGCGCGCTCTTCCGCGCGCCGGCTTGTTGATCTCGGCGTCCAGATCCGATGCGGCATAAAGGTCACCGAAGTGACAGAAGACGGTATCAGGCTTGGCGAGAAGCTGTTCGTGCCAGCTGAACTCGTCGTATGGTCCGCGGGGATAAAGGCGCCG
Source organism: Mesorhizobium sp. Root102 (assembly GCF_001425625.1). Taxonomy (GTDB): domain Bacteria; phylum Pseudomonadota; class Alphaproteobacteria; order Rhizobiales; family Rhizobiaceae; genus Mesorhizobium. Next base: position 25,125 of record NZ_LMCP01000046.1, read on the forward strand.
GATTTTCTGAAGCAACTCGATGGCCTCGATACGGATCGCATCAACCGCCTGGTCGTGGATGAGACGCTGCGGGCCATGGGAGACGAAAACGTGTTTGCGATCGGCGACTGCGCGCGTTGTGTGTTGCCCGGCAGCGAAGATCCCTTGCCGCCGCGCGCCCAGACGGCCCATCAGCAAGCCGATCATATGGTCAAGGTGATTGCGGCACGCCTCGAAGGGCAGGAGGCGCCGGCGTTCCGTTACCGCGACTACGGTTCTCTCGTTTCACTGGCCGACTACGGCACCTTTGGCAGCCTGGTGGGCGGACTGAAGGTCGAGGGTTTTCTTGCCCGGCTGATGTATCATTCGCTCTACAAGATGCATCTCAAGGCGGTGCACGGGACCTTCAAGACCATGCGGGATACGATCGTGGGAATCCTGTCGCACCGCACCAAACCGCGGGTCAAATTGCATTGAATCTCGATAGGCCGGGACGGTGGAAAAATATGATGTCGCGATCCTCGGTGGCGGTGGTGCAGGGATGGCTGTGACAGTAGCCACACGCGATGCCTGGATGCCGCTTTCAGACTTCCGCTTCGGAAGTCTGGCTATCTGATGTAACGATTCGAGCCGCAATACCGAACAGAAGATGAATCCGCATAGCTTCGATGCACGCAGGGCATCGACTCCATGCAAGAAAAGCATGGCCGTGCCCGTGGGGCTTCAATGTTAGGCTGCATGGAAATTGCGAAGGTGCAGAAATGGCCGCCGACGACCAGCCAATGACATTTGAACAGTCCGTCCAGGCTGCCATCGAACTCGATGCACCTCTCAACGAGAGGCTGGCGGTGATCGCGAGCGCAGTGCGCCGACTGAACTCGGAGTTCGCTGACGCGGTTGACCGGCTCGTGGCGCGCCTCAAGGAACAGGGAGCTGGTGCAAGTGCTCCCGCCCCCGGCGATGTTATGCCCGCATTCCTGTTGCCTGATGACGAGGGCAGGCTCGTGAGCCTATCTGAAATCCTTAGCCACGGGCCGGCCGTCATTACCTTTCAGCGCGGACATTGGTGTCCCTATTGTCGCCTGAATGCGATCGGCATCGTCGAAGCCCAACAAGAGATTTCGACGCTGCGCGGCCAAGTCGTGGTGATCATGCCGGAGCGGCGCAAATTCGCAAAGGCAATGAAGGCCTCGGTTGGTGCTCAGTTTCCTTTCCTGACGGATATCGACAATGGCTACGCCTTGTCCCTCAACCTGGCGATCTGGGTGGGAGCCGAGATGGAGCGGTTGATGGGCCTCGGCCTCGATCTGCCGAACTATCAGGGCAACAGCAGCTGGTTCCTGCCGATCCCTGCTACTTTCGTCGTTGGAACTGATGGCATCGTCACAGATCGGTTCGTCGATCCCGACTATCGTCGGCGGATGGACATTGACGACTTGATCGCGGCGCTCAGGCGGGCTCGCTGACGCCAAATGTCGACCAGTCGGTTGATCGCAGGAGGTTGAGGAGCGTCACGGCCACCTGCGAGCGATGTCGGCCGGCGACTGCGTAGACGGCGACGATCCGAGAAACATCCAGATCACGCAGCTTGAGTCTGCGGACGTTGGGCGAGCGGGGTGCGGTCATCGAGACAAAGCCAACGCCTGCATTGGCTTCCAGCAGCGCCAGCAAATCCTGGTCGGTTTCAACCTCATGTGTGGTGCGAGGCGTAATCCCTTTTGCCGAGAGACCGCGCGACAGATCTTCGCTCGTTTCCCAGTCGATCCGACTGAGCACGGGTTCTGCGGCTAACTGGCTCAGCGCTACATCCGCTTCGTTTCGGCGGGCAAGAGGGTGATCGGAGTTCACGACGAGCTCGATCCCCTCCTGGAAAAGCGGCCACGTGTCGAGCCGATCCCAAGCCTGTCCCAGCGGACCGGCAACCGCCAGTTCGACCTCGCCGTTCTTTAGGGCGTCGATGACAGCGGTCGGGGAACCGCGACTGATCTTGAGATGCACCCCAGGGTAGGCTCGGAAAAGCTCGGTGAAGGGAGAGACCAGCAGCGCTATGTTGACGCTGTTGGAAATGGTTACGTTGAGTGGGGCGACGTCACTGCTTTGCACGGCCTTTGCGAGAGATTTTGCGGAGGTCGCAGCATCGTAACATTGTTGCAGCAGGGGCAGCATGCGCCGGCCAAGCTCGGTCAGATGGGAATGCTGGCGCTCGCGACGAAGCAACTCACCGCCCAACTCGTCTTCGAGGGTCTTGATTGCGCGAGTCAGGGCCGGCTGCGTGACATTGCACTCTTCCGCTGCTCGGGTGAAATTTAGCGTGTTGGACAGGGCCAGAAAATAGCGGACCTGCTGCATCTCCATGAATTTTCGCCCCCTCAGCGAAATGATCTATCAGCGATGGTGCATATTCGAAGATTAACGCAATAAATCGTTTTCAGCAAAGTGGCCTGCACCATGGTGCGAATGGGGCGCCGACGGCAAGACAATCAAGACTCTGACAATCTAGAGTCATGACGAACTGAGCGATCTGCTTAGCCAATCGGCAAACCCTCTTGCCCGTTTGCTCGGCTGGCGCCCGGCCGGGAACAGGACATGGATGGGGATGGTCGGCAGCGGAAACTCCGGTAGCAGCCGGCGAAGGCTGCCGTCCGAGAGCTCGGCATTGAACATCCAGCCGGAACCGAAGGCCACGCCAAGTCCAGCCAGCACGCAGGCGGTGACGCCGGCTGAACTCGATACCCGGATGCGCGGGCTTTCCGGCAGAGTAAAGTTGGCCTCCGGGCCGATCAGTTCTTGAAAAGTAGCGCCGCTGCTGTCGGAGGGGCCGAAGATGACCTCGTGCTGAACCAGATCGCCAGGGCTTTGCGGCAAACCGCGCCGGGCGATGTAGTCCGGTGAGGCCACCAGCAGTCGCGGCGTCTGCCCGACCTTGCGCGCCATCAGGCTGGAACTGTCGAGCAGACCGAGCCTCACCGCGACATCGGCGCCTTCTTCGACAAGGCTTCGCCTGCGATCGTCCATCATCAGTTCAATGGAGAGGTTGGGATGCTCGGCAAGAAGGCCGGGCAGCCGCGGAATGAGCGCGCGCACGGCGAAAGTGACAGACAGCTCGACCCGCAGCAGCCCGCGCAACTCCTCATTGCCGGCCGCAGTATCGGCCGCCGCCCCAAGCTCGGCAAGCAGCGGCCGGACCTGTCCGAGATAACCATGCCCCGCCTCGGTCAGCCCGACCTTCCGGCTGGTGCGGACGAGGAGGCGGGCGCCGATGCGCCCCTCGAGATCGTTCAGGATCCGCGACACTGAGGGCTGCGACAGCCCGATTTCGCGGGCGACCTGTGAAAGGTTGCCACGCTCCGCCACCCGAATAAACACTTCAAGTTCCTGGAGCCGGTCAGCCATCCATTTTCCGAATGATTGCTATCCTTTCCGGCAGGCTACCCCTGTTTTGGGAAATAGGCGAGGACGTTTCCGCCGCTTTGAGAGCGGTGAGAAATCTTCGGAGTAATTCCATGTCGCTTCAAGACAAGCTTGATGCCTTCAAGGCCGACTTTGAGAGCAAGAAGGCGCCCAGACAGGCGGTCGAGATCATGCATCGCGCCACCGCCGAGCTTATCGCTTCCGGTCAGGCCGCCCGCGCCCTGGGAGTCGGTGCTGTCGCCCCGACCTTCGCATTGATGGAGGCTGATGGCGGCCTCGTTTCGTCGGCCGACCTGCTGGCGCTCGGCCCACTGGTGCTCAGCTTCTACCGCGGTGTCTGGTGCCCCTATTGCAACATCGAACTTGGCGCACTGCAGGAAACCTGGCCGGCAATCAACGCCACCGGCGCGCAGCTGGCCTCCATCTCCCCGCAATCACCGGCGAACGGTCGCAAGGCCAAGCGCGACAAGCAGGTTGCGTTCCCGATGTTGAGCGACCCGAACGGCGAGGTCGCCAACGCCTTTGGCCTGCGCTTCCGCCTGCCCGACGATCTGATCGCGCTCTACAAGAGCTTCGGCGTTGACCTACCTGCCATCAACGAAGACCCGTCATGGACGTTGCCGATGCCGGCGCGGTTCGTGATCAGGCGCGATGGCATCATCGTCTATAAGGAGGTGAGCCCGGACTACACAATCCGACCCGACCCGGCCGGTCTGCTTCCACTGCTGAAGCGGTTGCAAAACGCCGTCACCGTCTGAGACCGCCAGATGGAACCCATGGCAGCCATGAACCCGGCCGGCATTGGCGCTGGCCGGCGCTGGTCGATGCTGGCGGTGATCTGCGCCGGCGCCTTCCTGCCCATGACTGCCTGGTTTTCGGCTACCGCGATCGCGCCGCAGCTGACGCAAGTCTGGGGGTTGTCGCCAGCGCAAGGCGCCTGGATCACAGGCGCCGTGCAGGTCGGCTTTGCGGTTGGCGCGCTCGCCTCCAGCATTGCCGGCCTGCTGGACATCGTCTCGCTTCGCAAGGTGATCGGCATCAGTGCCCTGATCGCCGCCATTGCCAATCTCTGCCTGCTGGTCGCCCCGTCCGTCGGCTTGCTGCTGCTTGCCCGCTTCGCCACCGGCGTTGCCTTGGCAGGTGTTTATCCACCGTCGCTCAAACTGGTTTCGACCTGGTTCCGCCGCGGGCGCGGCATGGCACTGGGTGCCTTGCTCGCGGCGCTGACGCTCGGATCGGCGTTTCCGCATCTGCTGTCCGCATTTGCTACTGATGTCTCCTGGCAGGATGTCATCATCGCGACCTCGCTCGCTGCATTGGCTGGCGCAATCCTGATCCTGTGTCTTGGCAGTGAAGGCCCATATCCCTTCGCCAAATCGACCTTCGACCGCCGCCATATCCGGGCGGTCCTGCAGAACCGCCCGCTGGCTCTCGCCAATCTCGGCTATCTCGGACACATGTGGGAGCTCTACGCCATGTGGGGCTGGATGCTGGCCTATATCAGGGCGGGGACCCCCAGCCTCGGCATCGATGGCTCAAGGACGGCGTCCCTGCTTGCCTTCCTTGTCGTCGCGTCTGGAGGGATCGGGTCGATCCTGGGCGGGATTGTCGCCGACCGCATCGGCCGCACGGCAACAGCAGCAATCATGATGACGCTTTCGGGATTTTGTGCGCTGACGATCGGCCTCGCTTTCGAGGGGCCGCTTTGGCTGTTCATCGCCATTGCCATTCTCTGGGGGATGACCGTCATCGGCGATTCCGCGCAGTTTTCCGCCATGACCACCGAATTAAGCGACCAGCGCTATGTCGGCACGGCACTGTCGTTGCAATTGAGCGTCGGCATCGCGCTCACCTTTGTCTCGATCCACCTGACCTCGTCGGTGGCGGAGGCTTTCGGCTGGCGCTGGAGCTTCCTGATCCTCGCGCCTGGCCCGCTGCTTGGCGTTGTCGCAATGGTAGCGCTGCGGCGGATGCCGGCTGCGCGACTAATAGCGCATGGACTGATGTAAAGGTTTCAGCGGTGCTCACCTTAATGTTGCACCGGAGCCGTCTGTCGGGGTCATTTTGTCGGTCGTCACAATGTTACAAAGTATGACATAAGTTATTGATTTATATAGATGTATTAAGATTCTCCTTTCCGAGTCTCTCTCTTCGCGAAGGGCGTCTCGACAGAGAAATACCGGCAAACCCATCGTGGTCTGCGGGGGAGGGTGGAGAAGGGCAAGGCCGGGGGCGGGCTGTGCTACGGCTACCGGGTGATGAAGAAACTCGATTCCGAAGGCGAGCCCATCCGTGGCGATCGCGAGATCGTGCCGGAGGAAGCGACCATCGTGCGCCAGGCGATAAAGGCGCGGCCTGCGGTCGGGCATCACTGCGAAAGTCCCGTGCCAATATTCTACCATATCCGGTTCGGCGCCAAAGGCGAGAAAGGCCTTGCCCAGCATGCGCGCAACCTTGGCGCGGCCGCGATCGGCCTCGCCGAACCAGACCGCATGCGTCCCGCCGTACGATATGAAATATATTTCACTATGTGAATTATATTGACAATACGCGCCCGGGCTGTACTGTCCCAATCGTCGGCTTTCGGAGGAAGGTCGGCTTCATCAGATCCATACGGCAGCGCTCGTTGAGCGCCTGCGACGGTCATTGAGGATGGCTTCGGCCAAGGGAGGAAACTTGCGCAAATTTCTGAGCACGCTCGCAATCGCGGCGGCTGCATCGACCTGCTTTGGGCCGATGCAGGTACGCGCCGAAACCCCCAACCCGTTCAAATGCGAGCCGGGTGAAAAATACGTCATGAACGTCATGGTCTCGGGCGTCGAATACTGGTTCCCGGTCTATGAAATGTTCAAGCAGGCCGGCCAGCAGTTCGGCTGCGAGACCGCCTATACCGGTACGCCTGAATACGACGTCAACAAGCAGATCGCGACCTTCGACCAGGCGCTCGCGCAGAAGCCGGCCGGCATTCTGGTGCACCCGATGAACTCCGACCCGTTCATCGAGCCGATCAACCGCGCCATCGAGCAGGGCACCGCGGTGGTGACCTTCGCCGCAGACTCGCCGAATTCCAAGCGTGTCTCCTACATCACCTCCGACAATAATGCCGAAGGCACCTATGCCGCCGACGCCGTTGCCAAGGCGATGGACGGCAAGGGCGAATATGCGGTGCTGGAGAATCCCGGTCAGGACAATCACGACAAGCGCGTCAACGCCTTCGTCGCTCGCATGGAAGCCAAATGGCCTGACATGAAGCTCGTCGGCCGGGCCGCCTCGAACCAGGATCCGACCAAGGCCTATCAGGCCGTTCTGAGTCTGGCGCAGGCGCATCCTGACCTCGGTGCCGTGTTCATGCCGGAGGCCAATTCGGCCATTGGTGCCGCCCAGGCAGCCAAGGAAGGCGGCGGCAAGATCCGCGTCATGCTCGCCGACGTCAATGCCAAGATCCTCGACATGATCAAGGCCGGCGAGATCTTTGGCTCGGTCAATCCCAACCAGGGCATGCAAGGCTATATGGGCTTCATGCTGTTGTGGATGGCCAAGCATCCCGGCCTGATCGACCCGATGAACGATGCCAAGCGTTCGGGCTTCAACCCGATGAGCGTGCCGTTCGTCGACAATGGCTTCTCCATCGTCTCCAAGGACAATGCGGACGACTTCTACTGGGACAAGTACCTCAAGCGTCGCGGCACCAAGGGTATCGAGGAATAGCCTCGATCTCGCTGCCCCGGCCGGCAAGGCCGGACCAACCGGGAAGGAGGCTTCGGCCTCCTTCCTCCCCGCAAGCATCGCAGGAGCATGGCGTGACCCAGTCGCCCATTCTTGAAATCCGCGGCCTGTCCAAGGCGTTTGGCCCGGTCAAGGCGCTGAGCGATGTGCAGTTCGAGCTGCGGCGCGGCGAAATCCATGCGCTGTGCGGCGAGAACGGCGCCGGCAAGTCGACGCTGATGAACATGATCGCCGGTGTATTGCAGCCCGACGAGGGCGACATCCTGATCGATGGGGAGCGTGTTTCGATCCACTCGCCCGCGGCCGCCCAACGCCTCGGCATCGCGCTTGTCCACCAGGAGATAGCGCTGTGTCAGGACGCGACGGTTGCCGAAAACATCTATATGGCCGCGATCAACAGCCGGCGCGCGCCGCTGATGAATTTCCAGAGGCTCTACGCCGATGCCCAGAAGGTCATGGACCTGCTCGCGCCCATTCCGGTGCGCACCAGGGTCGCGGATCTCTCCATTTCCAGCCAGCAGCTCGTCGAGATCGCCAAGGCGCTGACGCTCGACTGCAAGGTGCTGATGCTCGATGAGCCAACCGCAGCGCTCACCGAAAGCGAAGCACAGCGCCTGTTTTCGATCGTGCGCGGGCTCAGGGAGCGTGGCATTTCCGTGGTCTATATCAGCCATCGCATGGCCGAGATATTTTCGCTGTGCGACCGCGTCACCGTCTTCCGCGATGGCCGCTACGTGGTGACCGATCCGATCGCCGCCGTCTCACCGGACGATGTCGTGCGCAAGATGGTGGGCCGCGAAATCAGCCAGCTCTATCCCGACAAGCTGGCGCCGCAAGAGCCGGGGCGCCTGCTCCTGTCGGTCGGGGGGCTTTCCGATGGTCGCCGCTTCGCCGGCGTCGATCTTCAACTTCGCGCTGGTGAAATTCTCGGCATAGGCGGCCTCATCGGCGCCGGCCGCAGCGAAATCGCGCAAACGGTCTGTGGCCTCAGACCAATGACGGCAGGAACCGTTGCGCTCGACGGAAAGCAGCTGCGGCTGCGCGGCTATGGCGATGCGGTCAAAGCAGGCCTGGTTTACCTTTCGGAGGATCGCAAGGGCTCCGGCGTGTTCCTCGATCTGCCGATCGCGGCGAACATCTCGGCGCTCGACCTCGCCAGGCTGACCGGACCGCTGGGCCTGGTCGATCGCAAGGCCGAGGATCGTCAGGCGAGAGAGCTGACCGGCAGGCTCGGCGTACGCATGGCTGGCATCGAGGCCGCCGTCTCGACGCTGAGCGGCGGCAACCAACAAAAGGTCGCCATCGCCAGGCAGCTGTCGGTCGATCCCAAGGTCATCATCATGGACGAGCCGACTCGCGGCATCGATGTCGGCGCCAAGGTGGAGATCCACCGGCTGCTGCGCCAGCTTGCCAGCAGCGGTGTCGGCGTCGTCGTCATCTCGTCGGAACTGCCGGAGCTGATCGGCTTGTGCGACCGCGTCATGGTGGTGCGCGAAGGCAGGATCGCCGGTGAACTCGCCGCCAGCGAACTCGGCGAGGAAGCCATCATCATGCTCGCCTCGGGCGTCCACAACAGTTCAACTCAAAGGCAGGCCCAGAATGTCGCCTAGGGAATCGGGAGAAGTGCTCGTGCACGCCGAGATCAAGGTCGCCAGTGCCGCGCGGCGCATCAATTTCGCTCAGCTCGCATCGATGCGCGAGGCCGGGCTGATCGTCATCATCCTGGCGCTGTGCATCGCCATGAGCTTAGCCTCGCCGCACTTCCTGACATGGGGCAATTTCCGCGCCATGCTGATGAGCTTTTCCATCGAAGGCATCGTCGTTGTCGGCATGACCATCCTGCTCATCGTCGGCGGCATCGACCTGTCGGTCGGCTCGGTCGTGTGTTTCTCGATGGTGGTCTCCGGAGCGCTGTTCCTCGCCGGCCTCGATCCCTGGACGGCAAGCCTGATCGGCATCGGCGTCAGCGCGCTGATCGGCGCGGCGATGGGCTTCTTCGTCACGGTGATAGGCCTCAATCATTTCATCACGTCGCTGGCGGCCATGGTCATCGTGCGCGGCATGTGCCTGGTGGTCACCAAAGGTACGCCGCTGTCGCTGTTCACCCTGCCGCCCGCTTTCAAGGCCATCGGCCAGGGCAGTTTCAACAACATCCCCTATGTCATCCTGATCTTCGTCGTCGTGGTGGCGATCTTCGATTTCCTGCTGCGTCGCGCCACGGCCTTCCGCAAGGTTTTCTACACCGGCTCCAATGAGAAGGCCGCGCAGTTCTCGGGCATCAGGACCAACCAGGTGAAGTTCTGGGTCACGGTGCTGTGCTCGACCCTCGCCGGACTGGCCGGTGTCATCTACATGGCGCGCTTTGGCGCGGCGACGCCGACCTTCGGCGCCGGCATGGAGCTCAACATCATCGCCGCGGCGGTCATCGGCGGCGCCTCGCTCAATGGCGGCTCGGGCACCATCTTCGGGGCGATCCTCGGCATGGCGCTGCTCTCGGTGGTGACCAGCTCGCTCATCCTGCTCGATATCTCGGTCTATTGGCAGGACATGATCAAGGGATGCATTCTGCTCGCAGCCGTATCGATCGATCACTTCCTGCACCGCAAGAAGTCCTGAACCTCCAAGGCACCGAGCAAGACCATGGCCCCTCCCAACACCCGCGACGACATCGCCGCTGTCCGCCAGATGCACCAGGCGCTTGTCCTGCATTATGTCGAAGGCAAGACCCAGGCCGAGATCGCCAGGGAACTCGGCATCTCGCACGCCACCGTCAACCGGCTCATCAAGCGCGGCCACCAGCTCGGCCTCGTCGAGATCAAGATCAAGTCGCCGATCGACCATCTGGTCGACCTGGAGGCGCGGCTGGTGGCGCTGGGCGGCATCGAACGGGCGGTGGTGGTGCCGTCAGTCTCCGAAAATCCGCACACCGCCCTGCAGCGGGTCGGCGAGGCGGCGGCACGGTTGCTGCTCGACACTATCAAGGATGGCGACACCATCTCGATTACGGGCGGCAAGGGCGTCAGCGCGCTGGTCGCCGGTCTCAAGCCGGGGCGCCGCTACGATGTCGAGATCATCCCCGCCACCGGACTGGTCCAGGGCAAGCACTACACAGACGTCAACCATGTCGCCTCGCTGATGGCCGACAAGCTCGGCGGACGCGCCTACCAGATCCATGCACCGCTGTTTGCGGACACCGCGCAGCAGCGCGAGATGCTGATGGGCATCAGCTCGGTCGCCGACGTGTTTCGCAAGGCGCGAGAGGCCGATGTCGCTGTCGTGGGCGTCGGCTCCATCCTGACCGACGATTCCAGCTACTACGATCTTCATCCGTCCTCGAATGCCGATCGCCAGGCGATCGAGAAGTCCGGGGCCACAGGCGAGCTGCTCGCTCATCTCATCGATCGCCAGGGCAAGCTTTGCAACTACTCGCTCAATCGTTCGCTGGTCTCATTGACGCTTGACGAGTTCGCGACCATCCCGCGCTCCATCGGCATCGCTAGCGGCCCCAGCAAGGTCGCACCGATCCTCGCCGCCCTGCGCGGAGACCATCTCGACACCATCGTCACGGACGAGGCCACCGGGCTCCAGATGCTCGAGCTGGCCGAACAGGAGGCAGCATGAATTCTCGACTGATCCAGCGGCAGATCGGCAAGTCCGGCATATCGGCGTCGGCTGTGGGCCTCGGCACCTGGGCCATTGGCGGCTGGATGTGGGGCGGCACCGACGAGAAGGAGTCGGTGCGGGCGATTGAAGCCTCGATCGACGCCGGCCTCAGCCTGATCGACACCGCACCGGCCTACGGCCTTGGCCGCAGCGAGGCGATCGTCGGCACCGCCATCAAGGGCAAGCGTGACAAGGTGGTGATCGCGACCAAATGCGGGCTAAACTGGCATTCCGGCAAAGGGGGCCATTTCTTCGACCAGGACGGCAAGCCGGTGCATCGCTATCTTGGCGCCGACGGCATCGCCTATGAAGTCGAGCAGAGCCTGCGGCGTCTCGGCACCGATCATATCGACCTCTACATCACCCATTGGCAGGACCCGACGACACCGATCGTCGAGACGATGGCAGTGCTGGAAAGACTCAAGGCGGCCGGCAAGATCCGCGCTGTCGGCGCCAGCAATATCAGCGCCGAGGATCTCAGCCACTATATCGATGCCGGCCAGCTCGATGCGATCCAGGAGCGCTATTCGATGATCGACCACGACATCGAGAGCAGCCTGCTGCCGATCACCCGCCGCCATGACATCGCCACCCTCAGCTACTCGTCGCTGGCGCTGGGCCTGCTCACAGGCACTGTCGACCCCGGCCGAACATTCTGTGGTGACGACCAGCGCAAGGACAATCCACGCTTCTCCATGGGCAACCGGCAGAAGGTGGCAAAGCTGAAGGAGGCAATCGCCCCGATCGCCGAAAGCCGCCAGGCGTCTATGGCCCAGATCGTCATCGCGTGGACGCTTGCCCAGCCGGGTATCACCTTCGCCCTGTGTGGCGCGCGCAATCCCGAACAGGCGCTCGACAATGCGCGGGCCGGCGAGATCACGCTTGCGGCAAGCGATCTTGCAGCCATCGACGCTGCGGCAGCCGCGCATCTCACCGCGATGGATGCCTGAGCAAAAAAGGCAACAGCCCCGATGAACCGTAGCCAAACACTCGCCGGTCTGCGCGACCGGCCTGATATTGCCGTGCTCATCATTGGTGGCGGCATCAACGGCATCAGCGTCTTTCGCGAACTGGCCTTGCAAGGGGTCGATGTCGTCCTGGCGGAAAAGGGCGACTACTGCAGCGGCGCCAGTGCCGCCCTGTCGCGCATGGTGCATGGCGGCCTGCGCTACCTCGAAAACGGTGAATTCAAACTGGTGCGCGAATCGCTGCTCGAACGCGACCGCCTGCTGAGGAATGCGCCGCACTATGTGGCCCCGTTGCCGACGACGGTGCCGATCTTCGATATGTTTTCCGGCCTCGCCAACGGTGCGGTGCGTTTCCTGGGGCTGACGCGGCGGCCGAGCCGGCGCGGCGCTCTGGTGATCAAGGCCGGCCTTGCCATGTACGACTTGTTCACCGCCGCACGTCGATTGATGCCGACGCACAGGTTCAGGGGGCGTGCCGAGACCTTGAAAAAATGGCCGGCGATCAATCCGGCGATCCGCAATTCGGCGACCTACTACGACGCCTGGGTAAGCCGGCCCGAACGCCTCGGCCTGGAGATGCTGCTGGACGCCACGGCGAGCGGGGAGAACGCGCGCGCCTTGAACTATGCACAGGTATCATCGACCGGCGACGTCCTTGCCATTACCGACAGACTGACGGGCAAAGAGCTGCCGGTGCGGGCGCAACTGGTCATCAACGCCACCGGTGGCTGGATCGACCTGACCAACAAGGCCATCGGGGCAGCGGCGCAGAGAATGATGGGCGGCACCAAGGGCTCGCATCTGATCGTCGACAACGCAGAACTCTACGCCGCGCTCGGCGGCCACATGGTCTATTACGAGAACGAGGACGGGCGCATCTGCATCCTGTTTCCCTATCTCGGCAAGGTGCTGATCGGTTCGACCGACATTCGGGTCGACGATCCCGACCAGGTCCGTTGCGAGGAGGACGAGCAGCGCTACATCCTGCAGTCGCTCGCCTTCGTCTTTCCCTCGATCAAGGTTACCGACGACCAGATCGTGTTCCGCTTCGCGGGAGTACGTCCCTTGCCCGCCAGCAAAGATAGTTTCACCGGCCGCATACCGCGCGACCATTTTTGCGAGTTCGTCGAGCCGGCCGGACACCTGCCGGCGACACTGTGCATGATCGGCGGCAAATGGACGACCTTCCGTTCGTTCGGGGCGTTGGCCGCGGATATGGCGCTGAAGCGACTCGGGCTCGTGCGCAGCATGGGCACGCAGGACATGGCCATCGGCGGCGGTCGCGACTTTCCGGCCGATCCGCAGGCCTGGTGTGCGTCATTCGCCGCCGAGCACGGCCTGCCGGTCGAGCGTGCGGGGACACTGCTGCAGCGCTATGGCACGTCGGCCAGGGACTTCGTTTGGCATCCAGCTGGCGAACAGGTGCTGCCGCGCTCGGACTACTCGGCAAGCGAGATCGGGCGCATCATCGAGCGTGAGCAGGTCGAGTGCCTTGCCGACCTGTTCCTGCGCCGCACCACCATCGCCATTTCGGGCGGCCTCAGCTTCGACCTCATCAACGCCGTTCTCGACATGCTGGCGGCGCACAAGGGCTGGAGCGCCAGCGAGGCCGCCGCCGAACGCTCGACTTTCCTGGCCTTGCTGGCCGACCGGCACGGCATCGATCTCCAGACGCATCAAAGGAGCGCCCTATGCGCGTAAACAAGAAAGTCCGCATGAACCGGCTGTTCAGCGGTGGCCGCTGCCTCGACGTGGCGATCGATCATGGTGTCTGCAACGAACCGAGCTTTCTTGCCGGGCTCGAAGACATGGCCGGTGTCGTCACACAGCTGGTCAAGGCCGGCCCCGACGCCATCCAGATGAACTACGGCCAGGCCGATCTGCTGCAGTCCGTACCGGGCAAGGATAAGCCGGCGCTGGTGATGCGCATCGACATGGGCAATCCCTACAACAGGACACGCCACCGGGCGATGTGGGCGGTGCTGCAGAACGATGCCGAACCCTTGCTTGGCGCCATCGAGATGGATGCGGCTTGCGTCGTGGTCAATCTGTTCATGCTGCCCGACGAGCCGGATCTGTTCCGGCAATGCGTGCAGAACATCGCCCGCGTGCGCGCCGATTGCGAGAAATACGGCCTGCCGCTGATGATCGAGCCGCTGGCCATGCTGCCGGTCACTGAGCATGGCGGCTACATGGTTGACGGCGATGCCGAAAAGATCGTCACCTTGACCCGGCTTGCCCGCGAGATGGGTGCCGATATCGTCAAGGCCGATCCGACCACCGATCCGAACGATTTCCACCGCGTCGTCGAGGCCGCGCGGTGCCCGGTGCTGGTGCGCGGCGGCGGCAAGGAGGACCTGCGTGCTGTGTTCGACAAATCGGCTGCCTTGATGGCACAAGGTGCGCTTGGCATGGTCTATGGCCGCAACATCTACCAGCATGCCAACCCGAGAGCTGTCGTGCGCGGGCTGATGGCGATCATCCATGACGATGCCGATGGCGGCGTGGCCTGGGACCTGTACAACCAGGCATAGGCTGCGGCCTCGGGAGGCGCCAATGGCAAACTACATCCTCGGCCTCGATGCCGGCAACACGGTCATCAAGGCCATCCTCTTCGACCTGTCGGGACGCGAGTTGGCGCTTGCCGCCCGCGATGGCCGCTCATCCATGCCAAAGCCCGGACATGTCGAGCGCGACCTCGACGAACTCTGGCGCAACGCGGTTTCGGTCATCGGCCAATGCATCGCCGAGGCCGGCATCGACGCCGGCGAGATCGTCGCCATCGGCTGCGCCGGCCATGGCAACGGTCTCTACGCGCTCGATCGCGTAGGTGCGCCGCTGATCGGGATCCAGTCGCTTGACACACGCGCGGTCGGCATCGTTGCCGAATGGGCAAAACAGGATGTCGGCGACCGCACCTATGCACACTGCCTGCAACGGCCGTGGGCGGCGCAGACGCCGACCCTGCTTGCCTGGCTCAAGCGCTTTTCGCCGGCGCTGTTCGCTCGGATAGGCACGGTCTTCCTGTGCAAGGATTTCGTCGTCAATCGCCTGACCGGCGTGCGCTGCAGCGACACCTCCGACATGTCGGGCTGCGGCCTGCTGCAGATGCGGGCTCGGCGCTACGAGCCGGACCTGCTTGCCGCCTACGGGCTGGGCGATTGCACGGACCTGCTGCCGCCAGTGCTGGAATCGGCCGACATTGCCGGTCATGTCAGCGAGGAGGTGGCGGCCCTGACGGGACTGCGCGCCGGCACGCCCGTCGTGGCCGGGCTGTTCGATGTCGTCGCCAGCGCGGTCGGTTCGGGTGTGACCAGAACCGGTGCCGCCTCGGTCATCGCCGGAACCTGGAGCATCAACCAGGTCATCACCGACGAACCGATCCGCGACCCCTCAATCTTCATGCTGTCGACTTTCGATCGCCAGCGCTATCTGGCGATCGAATCCAGCGCCACATCGGCCGCCAATCTCGAATGGATCGTTCGCGAATTCCTCGAACATGGCGGCGAAGCCGGCAAGTCGCCGTTCGAATTGTGCAGCGAACTCGTCGCTTCCGTCGACCCGAACAGCGACATCCCGATCTATCATCCTTTCCTGTACGGCTCGCAGCAGAATGGGCACGCGCGCGCCGGCTTCTACGGCATCGCCGGCTGGCACAGCCGGGCACATCTGCTTCGTGCGCTGTTCGAGGGCGTCGCCTTCGAGCACAAGCGCCATGTCGAGACGTTGCACAAAGCGGGCGCCGATTTCGACCAGGTGGTGCTGTCTGGCGGCGGCTCGCGCAGCACGGTCTGGCCGCAGATCTTCGCTGATGTGCTCGTCGTGCCCGTTACCGTGGCGCGCAGCCGCGAAACCGGAGCCCTGGGAGCGGCGATCGCTGCGGGTACCGGGGTGGGCATCTTCGCGGACTACAATGCCGGTGCCGCCGCCATGACGGCAGCCGCCCGACATTTTTTACCCAACGAGGCGGTTGCCGACGCCTATGCACGGCGGTATCGACTGTACGGCGAGATCAACCAGGCGATGACCCCGATATGGGAGCGCATCGGCGGACAGCAGGCGCGCACGTGACCGAACCTTCACCGTCCCCGTTCGGCAGTTACGACTACGTCATCGTCGGTGCCGGCTCCGCCGGCTGCGTGCTCGCCAACCGGCTTTCGGCCGATCCGCGCAACAGTGTGCTGCTGCTCGAAGCCGGCGGCAGCGACCGCTATCACTGGGTCGATATCCCGATCGGCTACCTCTTCTGCATGGGCAATCCGCGCACCGACTGGATGATGAAGACCGAGCCGGAAGCCGGTCTCAACGGACGCAGCCTCAACTATCCGCGCGGCAAGGTGCTTGGCGGCTGTTCATCGATCAACGGCATGATCTACATGCGCGGCCAGGCAGCCGACTATGACGGCTGGCGTCAGGCCGGCAATGCCGGCTGGGGCTGGGACGATGTCCTGCCTTACTTCCTCAAATCGGAAGATTTCCATGGTGGCAAGAGCGCCATGCACGGGAGCGGCGGCGAGTGGCGGGTCGAACGGCAACGCCTGTCATGGCCGATCCTGGACGCCTTCCGGGACGCGGCCGAGGAACTCGGCATTCCCCGCACCGAGGACTTCAACACAGGCACCAATGAAGGCTCGGGCTATTTCGAGGTCAACCAGCGGAAAGGCGTGCGCTGGAACACATCGAAGGCGTTTTTGCGCGGCATTGCCACGCGCAAGAATCTGCGTGTGGTGACTGGCGCGGAGACCATGCGGCTCGAATTCGACGGCCGGCACGCAACCGGACTCGTCTTCCGAAAAGACGGTGTCCAGCACCGTGTGTCAGCCGGCCAGACCATTCTCGCCGCAGGCGCCATCAACTCGCCGAAGATCCTCGAACTCTCCGGCATCGGCCGCCCCGACCTGCTTTCGAGCATTGGCGTGGATGTCCGTCACGCCTTGCCGGGCGTCGGTGAAAATCTGCAGGACCATTTGCAGATCCGCACCGTTTTCAAGGTCGCCAATGCCGCGACGCTCAACCAGCGCTACCACAATCTGATCAGCCGTGCGTCGATGGGGCTGGAATATGCACTTAAGCGCAGCGGGCCGCTGTCGATGGCACCAAGCCAGCTCGGCATCTTCGCCAGGAGCGATCCGCGCCTTGCAACGCCCGACCTCGAATATCATGTGCAGCCACTGAGCACCGACCGGCTGGGCGAGCCGCTGCATCGCTTTCCCGCTGTCACCGTCTCGGTCTGCAATCTGCGTCCGGAAAGTCGGGGCACCGTACATATGGGTTCGTCCGATGCACGGGAGGCGGCGAAGATCCGGCCAAACTATCTTTCCACCGAAGGAGACCGCAGCGTGGCCATCGCTTCGTTGCGCCATGTCCGCAGCCTGATGAAAGCCCGCGCCGTGGCGCGCTTTTCGCCGGAAGAGATGCTGCCCGGCGCGCAATATGACAGCGACGAAGACCTCATCCGCAAGGCCGGAGATATCGGCACGACGATCTTCCACCCCGTCGGTACCTGCAAGATGGGTTCAGACTCGATGGCGGTGGTTGACGACGGCCTGCATGTTCACGGGCTTGCCGGACTTCGCGTGGTCGATGCCTCGATCATGCCTACAATCGTTTCGGGCAACACCAATTCTCCGGTCGTCATGATCGCGGAGAAGGCAGCCGAGATGATCCTGCAAGAGGCCCGCTGACCATCATCGGCTTCAGGCCGTGGCACCACCGCGCGATCGTCTTTTCTCTGCGGCCGCGAGCAGATCGACGAAGGCGCGCACCTTGGCGGGCCGGAACCGGGCCGGCGGCCGGCGACCTCGAATTGATCGAACGGGCGGCGCCCGAGCCTCAATCGAGGGCCGGCCGAGCCCGCCGCATCAGCGCTTCGCGGACACCGGCACGCCGGTGGGTCTCGGGGACGAGGCCGTCCTGTCTCAGCGCCTCGCGGCGGCGTTCGACAAAGGCGCGTTCCTCGCTGGTCAGGTCGTGCTCTCGCTTGCGCAGCCATTCCTGGTAGGACGGATCGACCTCCTTGACCGGCTTGGCCGCTGTCGAAATCGAAGCCGGCCGGTTGTCGGCATAGCGAGGCCGCAAGGCGCTGTTGGGGGTGTATTCAGTTCGCCTGTCGTTGCCCCAAATGACGAGGTCGGGATCAGAAACCCGGCCCGACGGGCTGCAAACGAATGCCGAGACAATCCGGTCGAGCGCCGCGTCGACTTCCTTCGGCCGGTGCACGACGTCTCGCGGCAGGCGATCGGGGACGGCAAGCCAGGTGATGCCGCGATCGTTAATGCGTCGAGGACCTCACGGTGATCGCGCGAGGTGATGACCTCGCGCCGAGCCGGCCAGAAATCATAGGGCGCATGCGCGCCATGCCCTTGCCGATAAGGAATGCATAGATTTCCGGATAGACCGTCAACTCGGTGCGGCGGCTCGGTTTGACGTCGTAGAACGAAGTGATGGCGATCTGCGGCAGATGGGTCGCGCCGATGCCGCCAAGTGCGTCGTCGATCACCAGGCCGAAACGGGCATGCGGGTTCCAGTCCGGCAAAGCCTCGGCGATCGAAGCGGGCTTGCCGTCGATCTCGACATCGAACATGTTCGCTTTCAACAATGTCACGACATGCATTGGGCTCTCCTGACGGCCCGTGGATTCGTCAAGGCTTCATCAGACCAGCCATCAACGCGCTTGTCAGCCCATATCGGCTTTGAGCCACTCACGCTGCTTCCCCACCGGCGCCCGCATCGCTAATGTCCTCGACTTGGCGGAGGATTGATCATGGAGCATAGCCGGCTTTCGAAGAAGGAGCGGCATGAGCTGATCTTGTCGGAAGTGCGACGGTCGGCCTCGATCCGTATCTCCAGGCTCGCCATGCGCCTCGGGGTCGCCGGCGAGACGATCCGTCGCGACCTCATCGAGCTTGGTGATGCGGGGCTGCTCAACCGAACCTATGGTGGCGCGACGATCTCGCTGGTGACGTCGGAGCCGGTGATTGCCGAGCGCAGCCAGACCATGGTCGAGGAGCGTACCCGGATCGGACGTGGCGCGGCCGGACTGGTCAAGAAAGGCCAGATCGTGATGATCGACGGGGGCTCGACAACCTATGAGGTGGCGCGCAATCTCTCGCAGCTGAGGCGCGAGCTGACCATCATCACCAACTCCATTGGCGTGGCCTCGGTAGCCGGCGCCAATCCGACTTTCCGGGTTGTCCTTTGCCCTGGCACCTATGACAGCCGGGAAGCCAGCGTGTTCGGCGAGGATACGGTCGAATTCATCAGGCGCTACAATGCCGACCTTGCCATCATCGGCGCCTCGAGTCTGTCCGCGGATGGGCCCAGCGACATGATCTCGGGAGCAGCGGCGGTCAAGCGGGCGATGATCTCGCGAACGCTGTCGACAGCGCTGGTGGTGACCAACGACAAGTTCGGCCGCAACAGCCTCGAGCGCGTGTGCGGCCTCGGCGAGCTTTCTGACATCGTCACCGATCGCGAGCCGCAGCCGGCGCTGCGCGCCGTCATCGAATCGGCTGGAACGGAACTTCACGTCTTTGGCGGCGGCTGAGCCTATCCGGCACCCCGGTTTGTCAGCGCGATATGACAGCAGCCGGAGCCATGGCCCGGCGTCCAGGTGACATTGTCGAAACGCAGGCCGGTCGCCTCGAACAGGCCACGGTCGAAGGCGCCGGCAATGCGGCAGAGCGCGGCGAGTTTTTCGTCACCGAAACCGGCCTCGACCCAGGCGTCCTTCAGCGGGCAGCGCTTCACCTTGAAGGCGATATGGTCGTCGTGGCGTTCGACATCGGTCGGATACATCAGGCCGCCATCCGGGCTGACCGCCAGGAAGGCTTCGTCGATCGCGCGGGCGTCGTTGGCGCCGAAGCTGGCGAAAGTGGCTGCCGCGACTTCCTTGCCGCGCCGTTCGATGGCGCGGATCATGATCGCTTCGGCCTTTTCGGCGCCCAGCTCTCCGTTCAGTTCTTCGAGGAACAGGCGGTACAGATCGGCTCGGTTGCGAAAGGCGGAATCGAATTCGCGCGACAGTTTCTCGGCTCTGGCTTCGGCGTTGGTCATGATGCGTCCTGTTTGGTCCGGTTCAATCTCGGTGCGGCCGCCACCAGCGCCTTGCCAATGGCTGATTGCGGCGCGTCGATGACGGCACAGGCATCGCCACTCTCGGCAATCCGCCCGGCATCGAGAAGGACGACGCGGTGGGCGATCGCCCTGATGACGCCGAGATCATGCGAAATGAAGAGATAGGCGATCCGTTCCTGGCGTTGCAGGTCGAGCAAAAGGTCAAGGATCTGTCCGCGCACGGAAACGTCGAGCGCCGACACCGCCTCATCGAGCACGATCAGTGACGGCTTCGTCGCGACGGCGCGGGCAATGGCGACGCGCTGCCGCTGGCCACCTGAGATTTCATGAATGGCGCGCGGGGCGAGGTCAGCCGTCAGCCCGACGCGCTCCAGCAAGGCGGCGATGCGGCGCGGGCGCTCGGAGCGGGAGGCAATGCCATGAATGCGCAAGGGATCGTCGAGCACACGCGCCACCGTGGCGCGCGGGTTGAAGGCGGCCAACGGGTCCTGGAACACCATCTGCAGGCGTGCGCGGCGTACGCGCAGCGCAGCGCCATTCAAAGCCAGAAAATCGTCGCCTTCGAAGTCGATGCGCCCGTCGTCCGGCTCGATCAATCGCAGCACTAGCCGTGCGATTGTCGACTTGCCGCTGCCGGAGGGTCCGGCCAGCGCCAGCGTTTCGCCGGAGTCAATGTGAAAGGAGACATCGTCGACGGCAGCGATGGTCTTGTCGCCGCGATGGTAGCGTTTGGTGAGGTTGGACACGGTCAGCAGGCTCATACGTCGAGCCCGGCTCGGTTCAGCAAGGGCTTGGCGTCGAGGCCGATATGGGCATCGAGCAGCGTGCGTGTATAAGCCTGGGCCGGTGCGCCGACGATCTCCGCTGTCGTGCCAAGCTCGACCAACTGGCCATGACGGAAAACGGCGATGCGCTCTGCAAGCTCGGCCGCCAGCGCAATGTCATGGCTGATAAACAACAGCGTCATGCCGTCCTCGGTCACCAATCGTCGGATCAAGGCAACGATCTCAGCCTGCACGATGGTGTCGAGCGCGCTGGTCGCCTCGTCGGCGATCAGCAATTTCGGACCGGCCGCAATGGCTGCGGCG
The DNA here is from genome assembly GCF_001425625.1 of Mesorhizobium sp. Root102. Lineage (GTDB taxonomy): Bacteria > Pseudomonadota > Alphaproteobacteria > Rhizobiales > Rhizobiaceae > Mesorhizobium. Next base: position 46,036 of record NZ_LMCP01000046.1, read on the forward strand.
ATCGCCACACGCTGCTTCTGGCCGCCGGAGAGCTGATGCGGGAAGGCGCGCAAGGCCGAGCCCGGGTCCGGCAGACGGACGCGTTCGAGCAGGTGCTTTGCCTTCGCATAGGCCTGTGGCCATGTGAGGCCGAGATGGGTGTGCGCGACTTCGGCGATTTGTTTGCCGATTGCCATCACCGGATCGAGGCTGGCGGAAGGATCCTGGAAGACGAAGCCGATGTCGCGACCGCCGAGGGGCGCGTGGGCAAGGCCAGGCCACTCGATTCCTCCGCTGACCGCCGAAGAAGCTGGCAACAGGCGGGCAATGGCCAGTGCCAGCGTGCTCTTGCCCGAACCGCTTTCGCCGATGATGGCGAGGCGTTCGCCAACGGCGATGTCGAGGTTGATACTCTTCAGCGCCGCAACCTCGCTGCCGTCGCGGCGGTAGGTCACCGTGAGGTCGCGGATCGTAGCCAGGGCGGTCACGACAGGCCTCTTCTGACCGCGGTCGTCTCGACGATGCCTTCACCGGCGAGATAGACGCCGAGCACGGTCAGCACCAGCGCTATGCCCGGGACGATCGACAGGAAGGGCGCGGTGCGCAGGACGGCACGGCCTTCGGCGATCATGCCGCCCCAAGTGACCCGGTTGGGATCTCCCAAGCCGAGGAAGGACAACGCCGCTTCGGTGAGGATCGCGGCGGCGACGATCACCGATGACATCGCCAGCACCGGAGGCAAGGCATTGGGTAGCACCTCGCGGAAGGCGATCACCAGCGGGTGCATGCCGATGACCCTGGCCCCGGCGACATAATCGCGTTCGCGAATGGAGAGGACTTCCGCGCGGGCTACTCTGGCAGGTCCGGTCCAGGTGCCGAGCGCGATGGCAATCGCGACGATGCCGAGCGACGATCCGACGACGCTGACGAAGGCCAGCGCCAGCAGGAAGCTCGGCACGGTCTGGAAGGCGTCGGTGATGCGCATCAGCACCTCGTCGACGAGGCCACCGGCAAAGCCGGCCAATGTGCCGACCACCGCGCCGACGACAAGTGCGGCGGCTGCGGCCGCGAGCCCGACAGCCAGCGATGTGCGGGCGCCATGAAAGAGCTCGGCCAGCACGTTGCGTCCAAGCCGGTCGGTGCCGAGCGGCAGCGACCAGTCCTGGAACGGCGACAGCAGTGCCGGTCCGGCAATGGCCTGCGGATCGCCAGGGAAGAGCAAGGGTGCGGACAGCGCCATGGCGATCAGCACCGCCAGGAGGATGGCGCCGGCAACCGCCTCGGGCGTGCGCAGAAAGCGGCGGAGCGGGCTCATGCGCCAGCCTCGCCAGCGCCGACGCGGGGATCGAGGAAGGCATAGGCGATGTCGACGGCAAGGTTGATGACAATGACCAGGACGGCGCTGGTGAGAATAATCCCGAGCAGCAATGGGGTGTCCCGCGCTGCCACCGCTTCCTGCGCCAGCCGGCCGAGGCCGGGCACGGAAAAGACGCTCTCGATGACGACGCTGCCGCCGAGCATCTGCGCCGACTGCAGCCCGAGCATGGTGACCAGTGGCAACAGTGCGTTGCGGGCGACGTGGGCGAGCACGATGCGGCGGCGTGACAATCCCTTGGCGCGGGCGGCCAACACGAAATCCAGGCGCCAGACCTCGGCCATGCCGGCACGCATCATGCGCAGATAGAGCGCCAGATAGATGAAGCCGAGGGCGGAAACAGGCAGGACGAGATGGACGGCGATGTCGGCGGCACGGTCTAGACCGGTCTTGTCAGAAGCCAGAGTTTCGATGCCGCCGATCGGCAGCCAGCGCAGGTCGACGGCAAAGACGACGATCAGCACCAGTCCGAGCCAGAAACCCGGCACGGCATAGAGCGCCAGCGAGCCGATCGACAGGAAGCGATCGCGGAAACTGCCTGGCCGCGCGCCGGCATAGATGCCAAGTGCCGAGCCAAGCCCGAAGGAGAGCGCGGTGGCGCTGACCATCAACAGCAGCGTGTTGGGCAGGCGTTCGAGGATGACGTCGCGGATCGGTCGGGAGAACGTCACCGACTGGCCGAGATCGAGATGCAACAGGGCCCAGAGGTAGTTGGCCAAGCGGGTCAGCTCCGACTGGTCGAGGCCCCAGCGATGGCGCAACAACTCGATCATGCCGGCGTCACCGCCGGTCGAGACGATATAGGCGTCGACCGCGTCGCCGGGCGCGGCTTCGAGCAGCAGGAAGGTGCCGACGACGACGATCAGCAGCACGAAGATGCTGCCGACGAGGCGACGGCGGAGCAGGGTGAGGGCGCGGGTCATCGTCGCCTTACCCTCCCCACAAGGGCGAGGGTAAGGCCAGCGGCGCTATCCGGCAGGATAGGAGGGGGCGCGAAGGAACTCTCATTGTCGAACCTGAGCACCCAGACCGACGATCTGCAAGTCTGGCGGTTAACCCGCCAAATACGTGTCCGCCCAGTTAGACACCGCCCAGCGCGGATTGTTGGCGATATTGCCGACCGTGTCGCGGGCAACACTGATAAAACTCCATTCGGCGACGTTGATCAGCGGCAGGTCGGTGGCCACCTCTTTCTGGAACTCCTTGTAGAGGTTGGTGCGAGCAGCCGTGTCGAGCGTCTCCGATGCCTTGGCGATCAGCGCATCGAGAGCGTCGTTCTTGTAGCCGCCCTGGTTGGAGAATGGCACACCGTCCGGAATGCCGCTCTGCACCAGGATGGTGGTGGAGATCGCCGGGTCGCCGCGGAACACCGGCGGGCCGACCGCGAGGTCGAAGGCGTGGTCGGTGTAGACCGCCTTGATGTGCGCGGCCGAGTCGTTGTTGACCAGTTGGGCATCGATGCCGATGGCGGCGAGCGCCTGGCGCAGATAGTCGCCGAACTGCTTGGTCTCGTTGAAGTAGGGCGCCGGCAGCAGCTTGAGCGAGAAGCGATTGCCGTCGGCGCCTTTCTTGTAGCCGGCCTCGTCGAGCAGCGCGTTGGCCTTGGCGACGTCGAAGGCATAGGTCGGTACGTCGGCGGTGTAGAACTGCGGATCGTTCTTTGGCACCGGACCGGTGGCTGTCGCGGCATAGCCGAGGAACACCGTCTTGACGACGAAATCCTTGTCGATGGCATGCGCGATCGCCTGCCGCACTTTGACGTCGGCCAGCTCCTTGCGGCGATGGTTGATCTCGACGACGAGCTGATAGGTCAGCCCTTCGTAACCCTTGGAGATCACCTTCAGGCCCGGCACCTTGGAGATGCGTTCGAGATCGGCCAGCGGCACGGCGGAGAAGGCTGCGAGTTGGATCTCCTCGGCCTCGAGCGCGCTCGCCGCGGACGTGCGATCCGGCAGCACCTGATAGATGATCTCGTCCAGATAGGGCTCGTCCTTGCCCCAGTAATCCGCGTTCTTTGTCAGCCGGTAATACTGGCCGGCCTTGTACTCGCCGAATTTGAACGGCCCAGTGCCGATGGGCGCGTTGTTGGCCGGGTTGTCCTCGATCTTGCCGACCTCGTAGATGTGCTTCGGCACCACGCTGCTCAGCGCCGGCAGCGCGTTGCGGATCAGCTGGAAGGGCGTCGGCTTGGCGAATTTGAACACGGCGGTGAGATCGTCAGGGGTGTCGACGGCGGCCAGATCCTTGAACACGGTGCGGCCGAGGTTCTGCAGCGGCTTCCAGATCTGCAGCGCCGAGAAGGCGACGTCGGCCGAGGTGAACGGCTTGCCGTCATGCCATTTGACGCCGTCGCGCAGTTTGAACGTCACCGAGAGCCCGTCGGCGGCACCCTCCCAGCTCAGCGCCAGCCTTGGAGCGAGCCCGTCCTTGCCGTCGAAGGAGGCTTCGGCCAGCGTTTCGACGATCTTGCTGGAGATGAAGAACACGCCATTGGAGGCGACGATCGCCGGGTTGAGGTTGCGTGGTTCGGAATCGGCGGCAAGCACCAGCCGTCCGCCCTTCTTCGGAGTCTGCGCCCAGCCTGATGTCGGCATGGCGGTGGAGGCCAGCAGCATCGCCGAGCCGGCAAGCATCGTGCGTCTGGAAATCGTGAAACCTGACATGATCGAACTCCGTCCTCTCCGCAACCCGGTCGGGTGCGCCAATACCCCCCAGACGCCGGCAAGCCCGCCAGCATCCATGCGGTGGCGATTATGAGCCTTGCCGAGGGTTTCGCCAGAGACGGAATTGGCGCATCCTCACTTGGCTTTGAAATTTTCGTCCGCTGGACCAGTTTGAGGGAAGCGGCTCAATTCGACTAATCTGGTAGGACCAGATTCATCTGACATGCGGCGGATGACGATATGGTGACATCGAACGGCGCTGTTTTTCCTATTTCTGGCTGGACCAGAGTGAGCAAAATGGTGCAGATTTGAGCCATAGCCAAGGGATCGGGAGCAGAACGGCCGGCGCTCCCAGGCAATTCAGGGAGAGAGAGATGAACATTGCTCCGGGCAAGAATGCCGTCGGCAATATCCCGTTCGACCAGGCAAGGGTCGACCGGCTGATGGAGGAGGCCGGCATCGATGTGCTGCTCGCCACCTCCAAGCACAACACGCAATATCTGTTGGGCGGCTACAAGTTCATCTTCTTCGCCGCCATGGATGCGATCGGCCATAGCCGTTACCTGCCGATCGTCGTGTACGAAAAGGGCGGGCCGGACCATGCCGCCTATATCGGCAACCGCATGGAAGGCGGCGAGCATCAGAACAACCCGTTCTGGACGCCGACGCTGCACGCCGCCTGCTGGGGCACGCTCGATGCCGCCAATCTCGCCGTCGAGCATCTGCAGAAGATCGGCAAGGGCAATGCCCGCATCGGCATCGAGCCCGGCTTCCTGCCGTCGGACGCGTATACGCTGATCCGCAAGGCGTTGCCGGACGCCAGACTGATCGATGCCACCGACATGCTGGAACGCATGCGCGCCATCAAGACCGATGCCGAGCTGGAGAAGCTGCGCACGGCCTCCGAACTGATCACTGATTCCATGCTGGCAACCATTGCCTGGGCGCGCGAAGGCACGACCAAGAGCGAGATGATCGAGCAGCTGCGGCGCGAGGAAACCAATCGCGGCATCCATTTCGAATATTGCCTGCTGACGTTGGGCTCCAGCCATAACCGTGCCGCCTCGCCGCAGGCGTGGAAGAGGGGCGAGGTGCTGTCGATCGATTCCGGCGGCAACTATCACGGCTATATAGGCGACCTCTGCCGGATGGGCATTCTGGGCGAACCGGATGCCGAGCTCGAAGATCTGCTGGCCGAGGTCGAAACGGTGCAGCAGGCGGCCTTTTCAAAGGTCAAGGCAGGCACGCTGGGCGGCGACATGATTTCGCACGCAGAGGGCGTGCTGAAGGCCTCGAAGGTCGCGGCCTACACGGATTTCTTCGCCCATGGCATGGGCCTGATTACGCATGAGGCGCCGTTCCTGATGACCAACCATCCGGTGACTTATGAGGGCACCTATTCGGCAAAGCCGCTGGAGAAGAACATGGTGCTGTCGGTGGAGACAACCATGCTCCACCCGACGCGGGGGTTCATCAAGCTGGAGGACACGCTTGCGGTGACTGACGCCGGCTATGTGATGTTCGGCGACCGGGGTCGAGGCTGGAACAGGGGTGGCACCCTATAAAGACGAAGGCTGGCGCCGCCCCTCATCCGCCTGCCGGCACCTTCTCCCCGTAGAACGGGAGAAGGGAGCAGTTCCGGCGATTGGCGAAAGCGCCTATGACAGCGTCTTTCTCTCCGTTCTACGGGGAGAAATGTCCGGCAGGACAATGAGGGGCGGCGCTGCCCAAAAATAGCTATTTCCCGCCCGCCGGGATCAGCCTGAAATCCGGCAGCTCGCGCAGGACCAACTCCGGGCCGGCCGGCGAATAGACGACGAAAAGCTGCATCGGCCCGTCACCGGTGTTGAGCGTCGAATGAAAGCGGCTCTCCGGCACATAGATGGTGCAGCCAGGGCCGACCTTCTCGACCACCGGATTGCCCTTCTCGTCCTCAACCATCTGCTCGCCATGGCCTGAGATGACGAAGATGATTTCCTCGGCACCGGGATGATTGTGGCGCGTGTGGCCCTTGCCCGACGGCAGGTCGACGACGCCGCCTGAAAACCGGGTCGCGCCATTCACTTCGGGCGCTACCGTCAACGACAACTTTCCCCAGTCGAAGCCGAAGGCGCTGACGTCCTTCGGGTACACGAACACCTTGCTCTTGTCGGTCATCTCTCATCATCCCTTCTTTTTCTTTGGCATCGTCTTCTCACCACCGAGTGTCACGGCCTTGAAATCCGCCGTCTGGCGGGCGATCGCCGCTTCGGCCGGCAGCCGTTCCATCGAGCTTGCGCCATAGAAGCCGTGCAGGCCCTTGCAGCGGTCGAGGATGTAGCGGGCGTCGTCCGGCATCGAGATCGGCCCGCCATGGCAAAGCAGGATGACATCCTTGCGCACCGAGCGGGCCGCGTTGGCGATGGCGTCGATCTCGACGACGCAGTCGTCGAGCGACTTGGCCGAGGTGGCGCCGATCGAGCCGCCTGTCGTCACGCCCATATGGGCGACGACGATGTCGGCGCCTGCCTTGGTCATGGCACGGGCCTCACCCGGGTTGAAGACATAGGGCGTGGTCAAGAGGTCGAGTTTGTGCGCTTCGGCGATCATGTCGACCTCGAGCCCGAAGCCCATACCGGTCTCTTCGAAACTCTGCCGCATGCTGCCGTCGAACAGGCCGATGGTGGGAAAGTTCTGCACCCCAGAAAAGCCCATCGTCTTCAACTCGGCCAGCAACAGCGGCATGATGACGAAGGGATCGGTGCCGTTGACGCCGGCCAGTACCGGCGTCTTCTTGACCACCGGCAACACCTCGTAGGCCATCTCCTTGACGATCTCGTTGGCATTGCCATAGGCGAGCAGGCCGGCGGCCGAGCCGCGCCCGGCCATGCGGTAGCGGCCGGAATTGTAAATGATGATGAGGTCGATGCCGCCAGCTTCCTCTGCCTTGGCAGACAGGCCGGTGCCGGCGCCGCCGCCGACGATCGGCACGCCCTTGTCGATCATCCCCCGGAACCTCTTCAGTATGTCCTTGCGCGGTATGGCGGGCATTTTTTTGGGTCTCACTGTTTGGCGATGTCGAGAAAAGCCGCAACCGCGGCCTTGGCGAATTCGGGGTCGTTGATGTGGAGCGGAAGGCGCGTCACGCGCCGCGTGTCATTCGGACGGATGGTGCGCTCGATGGCTTTGAACAGGACGGCGTCGGCTTCCAGGTCGAAGAAGGCGCCGCCCTCGATGTCGAGCGCCGAGACGCCTTTTTCTGGAATGAGAAAATGCACTGGCCCCTCGCAAAGGGCGAGCCTGGTGCCAATCCATTCGCCGATCTTGCGGCATTCCTGCGCCGTGGTGCGCATCAACGTGACGTTGGGGTTGTGCTCGTAGAACAGCCGGCCGCGATGGTGTTCGGGAATCGTCGACGGCGCCCAGAAGTTCACCATGTCGAGCGCGCCGACCGAACCGACATAGGGCAGTCTGGTGCGGGCGATTGCGCCAAAACGATCCTCGGTCGCCGGCAGGACGCCGCCGAACAGGAGATCGCAGACTTCGGTCGTGGTGATGTCGATGATCCCGGACAGCAGGCCGCTGTCGGCCAGCTTCTCCATGCTGCGACCGCCAGTGCCCGTGGCATGGAAGACTATGCAGTCATAGGTCGAACGGAGCTGGTCGGCGATGGCCGTCACGCAAGGCGTGGTGACGCCGAACATGGTGAGGCCGATCGACGGTTTGCCGTCGGGTGGCGGCGCCGGCCTGGCTGCCATGCCAGCGATTGCCTGGGCGGCATTGTGCAAGACAACACGGGACAGCCGGTTCAGTCCGGCCATATCGGTCACAGCAGGCATCATGATGATGTCGGAAACATCGACATAAGGCGCTGTGTCGCCGGAGGCGAGCGTCGAGACCATGATCTTGGGCAGGCCTAGCGGCAGCGCGCGCATGCCCGACGTGATGATCGAGGTGCCGCCGCCGCCGCCAATGCCAATGACGGCGGCGATGTCGTTTCGCGATTGGACGAAGCGGGCGAAGGCGATGCCCATTGCGGCAACCGCGGTTCCGCGGTCGTCGATATCAAGCACGGCGCCGCGACCGTCGGGGTGGTGGCCGGCAATTTCCTTTGCGGTGATGTCGACGGGAATGGTTGCGTCGCGCGTTCCGACATCGACGCGGGACACTGCTGCGCCCGCAGCAGTGATCGCATCGGCCAGGAAGGCAAGCTCTTCGCCCTTGGTGTCGGCGGTGCCCACCACATAGATGCGCTTCATCGCGTTTCCCCGCCGGCTGTTTGCCCGGCCTTTCCGCAAGCGAAGGCCATTGCAATTTTTTGAGACGTGCGTATCGTATTGATATGGAAGTCTCACGTCAACAATCCACGGTGAGCGACGACGCTGAGCGAGGAAACGGCCAGGCGATAGAGCGCGGCCCGCGCGCTCGCACGAAACGGCTGATGCTGGAGACGGCGACGCGGCTGATGCAGGCGGGCGTCACGCCGTCAGTCAGCGAGGTCGCCGAGGCGGCTGAGGTTTCCCGAGCCACTGCCTATCGTTATTTCCCGAGCCAGGCGGCACTGGTGCAAGCTGTGGTCGACGAGGGGCTGGGGCCAATCCTCACCTGGCAATCGACCTCCGTCGATGCCGAGCGCCGGATCGCCGAGCTGTTCGACACGGCCATGCCGCGCATCGAGGCCTTCGAAGCCACGTTCAAGGCAGCACTGAAGCTGTCGCTCGATCAATGGGCACGGCGGCAGGCCGGCACGCTGGGTGGCGAGCCGACTTTCACGCGCGGCCACCGCATCGACTTGCTGAAAGAGGCGATCGCGCCGCTCAAGGGCCGTTTGCCGCCGCGCGACTTCAAGCGGCTGGCGCAGGCGCTGTCGCTGATGTTCGGCGTCGAGGTGCTGATCGTGCTCAAGGATATATGGGGGTTGGACAGTCGCCGAACGATGTCGGTCGCACAATGGGCGGCCGGGGCGCTGGTGCGTGCGGCGGTCGCGGAATCAATCGGTGACGGAGACAACATCAATCGGGCGGCAGTCGTGAAATAGCGCCTATCTGGTTCGACCAGATTGGCATGCCGACTGCCGATATTAACCGCAATGCGGGGTACGGGACAACACCTGCGCGTATCACTGAGTAGGAAAATCTTGGTAAAACAGGCAGATAAAGCCGGAATCCGATAGCAATGGGCAAGTCGAGCTGCCAAGAAAGGGCTTGACGCGCATGCAGAATTGGTAATACCAGATCAAGTAAGAAAAGCGGATCGAAAGTGAGGGCTGCGATCCATTTTCCGGCAGGGCGAGGAGGCTCAGAACCGGAATGGTGCGATCACGGGAGGAACTACCCGGGCCGGTCCCGTTGCCGGCTCGCATGACCAGGTAGAATGCGCACAAGGGAGGAAATCATTATGCGCAAGTTAGTGACCAGCGTACTTGCTGGTATCGGCTTAACGCTTGCCTGCGGAACGTCCGTTTACGCGCAGGAAAAGTCGCTCACCATCTTCTGGGCCGAATGGGATCCGGCCAACTATCTGCAGGAACTCGGCAACGAGTACGAGAAGGAAACCGGCGTCAAGATCACGGTGGAGACCACACCCTGGTCCGACTTCCAGACCAAGGCCTTTACCGAGTTCAACGCCCATGGCGACGCCTATGATTTGGTCGTCGGCGACTCGCAATGGCTCGGCGCCGGCTCGACCGGTGGCCACTATGTCGACCTGACCGACTTCTTCAACAAGTACAAGCTGAAGGAGGTGATGGCGCCGGCGACGGTGAAATACTACGCAGAATATCCCGGCAACAGCGGCAAATACTGGGCTATTCCGCTCGAAGGCGATGCCGTCGGCTGGTCCTATCGCAAGGACTGGTTCGAGGACCCCAAGGAGAAGGAAGCGTTCAAGGCCAAGTACGGTTACGACCTGGACGTGCCGAAGGATTTCAAGGCGCTGCGCGACATCGCCGAATTCTTCTACCGGCCGGATCAGAAGCGCTACGGGATCGCCATCTATACCGACAATTCCTATGACGCGATGGCGATGGGCTTCGAGAACGCGCTGTTCTCCTATGGCGGCGAGCTGGGTGACTATTCGACCTACAAGGTCGATGGCTTCATCAACTCCGACAAGGCGGTCGCAGCACTCGATGCCTACAAGGAACTCTACAAGTTCACGCCTCCAGGCTGGGCCAAGTCGTTCTTCGTCGAAGACAACCAGGCGATCACCGAAAACCTGGCCGCGATGAGCATGAACTACTTCGCGTTCTTCCCCTCGCTGATCAACGAGGCGTCGAACCCGAACGCCAAGAACACCGGCTTCTTCGCCAATCCTCCCGGCCCTGGCGGCGACCAGTTCGCAGCGCTCGGCGGGCAAGGCATCTCCATCGTCTCCTACTCGCAGAAGCAGGACGAGGCGATGAAGTTCCTGGAATGGTTCATCAAGGACGAGACCCAGAAGAAGTGGGCGGCACTTGGCGGCTACACCTGCAGTGCGGCCGTGCTGAAGTCGGCTGAGTTCCAGAATGCCACGCCCTACAACAAGGCGTTCTATGAGACCATGTTCAAGGTGAAGGATTTCTGGGCTGTGCCGGAATATGCCGAACTGCTGCAGCAGCTCAACCAGCGCGTCTATCCCTACATGATTGGCGGCGAAGGCACCGCCAAGGAAACGCTGGACGCACTGGCGGCCGACTGGACCGCGACCTTCAAGAAGTACGGCCGCGGCCAGTAACAATCATGCCTCACGGAGGGGGCGTTGGTGCCTCCTCCGTTTCTTTTTCTGCAAACGGGAGCAGGGTCTTGGCGACCACGATGATCACCACACTGGACAGGTCTTCAAGAGCGGCCGCGCGGGGCCTCAGCGACATTTCGATCCGCAACCTCTTCATCATTCCGACGGTCCTGTTCCTGATCGTCTTCAACATCTTTCCGCTGATCTATTCGCTCGGCTATTCCTTCACCGATTTTCGTGCGTCGACCAACGCGCCGGCGAATTTCGTCGGGCTGCAAAACTATCGCGACCTGCTCAACGATCCCTATGTCTGGTCCAACTTCGCCATCACCGCGAAGTACGTCATCATCTCGGTCGCCGGACAGTTGCTGGTCGGTTTCGGCGTGGCGATGCTGCTCAACCGCGACATCCCGCTGAAGGGTCTGCTGACGACGCTTCTCCTGCTGCCGATGATGCTGTCGATGGCCGTCGTCGGCCTGTTCTGGAAACTGCTCTACGACCCGTCCTTCGGCATCATCAACTACGCGCTCGGTCTCGGCACCTTCGAATGGCTGTCGGATCCGAAGATGGCGCTCTACGCCGTTGCGCTGACCGACATCTGGATGTGGTCGCCCTTCGTCATGCTGTTGTCGCTGGCCGGCCTGTCGGCGGTGCCGAAGCACCTCTACGAAGCCGCAGCGATCGATCGCGCCGGGCCGTTCTACACCTTCTTCCGCATCACGCTGCCGCTGGTCGCGCCGATCCTGATGATCGCCGTCATCTTCCGCACCATGGAAGCGTTCAAGACCTTCGATCTCGCCTACATCCTGACCAGCCAGCCGACCACCGAGTTGATCTCGATCCGGCTCTACAAGATGGCGTTCCAGGAGTGGCAGACGGGGCGCTCCTGCGCGCTCGCCTACATCGTGCTGATCATGGTGCTGGCCATCACCAACATCTACGTCAAATACCTCAACAAGGTGAAGGAGCGCTGAGATGGCGGCCGTTCGCACTTCTTCCGAAATCGGCTTCAACCGTGTCGCCATCGTTGCCGTTCTGATGGTGACGATCATTTTCCTGGCACCGATCTACTGGATCGCCTCGACTGCGTTCAAGCCGCGCAATCTCGCCACCACCATCCCGCCGACGGTCGTCTTCCAGCCGGAAATTTCGCCCTTCGTGAAGCTGTTCACCAAGCGCTCGCAATTGCGCAGCCCGCCGACGCCGGAAGAATATGCGGCCGCCCCATGGTGGGAGCGCGTCGTCTTCGACGGCGGCGAGAAGATCGTGCGTGACGGCAAGGACCAGGTGCAGTGGTCGGGATATCCAAGCCGCTTCCTGAACTCGCTGATCATCGCCATCACCTCGACGGTGCTGGCGGTCGGCATGGGAACGTTCACCGCTTACGGCTTCTCGCGTTTCAAGGTGAAGGGGGAGGCGGACCTGCTCTTCTTCATCCTGTCGACACGCATGCTGCCGCCGGTCGTGGTGGCGATCCCGATGTTCCTGATGTACCGGGCGGTCGGCCTCAACGATTCCCATATCGGCCTGATCATCCTCTACACCGCTTTCAACCTATCCTTCTCGGTGTGGCTGATGAAGGGCTTCATGGACGAGATACCGAAGGAGTATGAGGAGGCTGCCCTCGTCGACGGCTATACGCGCATGGAGGCCTTCTTCAAGATCGTGCTGCCGGAGGCCGCCACCGGCATCGCCGCCACCGCCGTGTTCTGTTTCATCACGGCGTGGAACGAATATGCCTTCGCGCTGATCATGACCAACCGCCGCGCCCAGACCGCGCCGCCGTTCATCCCCAGCCAGGTCGGCTCCGGTCTGCCGGACTGGACGGTGATTGCCGCCGGAACCTTCCTGTTCCTGCTGCCCGTCGCAATCTTTACCTTCCTGCTTCGCAACCATCTGTTGCGCGGCATGTCCTTCGGAGCGATCCGCAAATGAGCTTTCGCGCCATCAATCAGAAATATCTGGAGCCCGGTTCGCAGGTGCTGATGGTGCTCGGCATCATCGCGCTCTGCCAGCCCTGGAACCTGCTGTTGCACACCTATGGCCTGACCATCATCCTGATCGGGCTGATCGGCTTCAACATCACCTCGAAGATCGCGCCTGAGGAGAAGGCCGGCACCGGCCAGGTGCGAAATCCGGGAGCACAGCATTGACCCAGATCGAGCTTCGCGGCGTCCAGAAATTCTTCGGCGCCGTCCAGGTCATCAAGGACCTCAACCTGAAGATCAGCGACAACGAGTTCATCGTCCTGCTCGGCCAGTCGGGCTGCGGCAAAACGACGACGCTGCGCGCCATCGCCGGACTGGAGACGATCGACGAGGGCGACATCCTCATCGACGGCAAGCCGATCCAGCATCTGAAGGCCGCCGACCGCGACATCGCCATGGTGTTCCAGTCGTTCTCGCTCTACCCGCATATGAGCGTCTACGAGAACATTGCCTTTCCCTTGCGTGCTACACGCAAGAGCAAGGCCGAGATCGACTCGGAAGTGCGCTCGGTCGCCAAGACTCTGCAAATATTAGACCTGCTCGACAAGAAGCCGTCGGCGCTTTCGGGCGGCGACATGCAGCGCGTGGCCATCGGCCGGGCGCTGGTGCGGCGGCCGAAGGCGATGCTGATGGACGAACCGATCGGCGCGCTCGACGCCAAGCTGCGCGAGGAAATGCGGGCCGAGATCAAGCGGCTTCACATCAAGCAGGGCTCGACCACCATCTATGTCACGCACGACCAGATCGAGGCGATGAGCCTCGCTGACCGCATCGTCATCATGCATGAAGGTGTGCTGCAGCAGGTCGGTTCGCCGGACGAGGTCTATTCGCGTCCGGCAAACCTGTTCGTGGCGCAGTTCGTAGGCAGTCCGGTGATGAACGTCGCCGACGCGGCGGTCGCGGAGACGGCGTCTTCGGTCTCGGTGACGGTCGGCGGGGCTGCCTCCGGCTTTGAATTCCCGCGGGCGCTGCTGTCGAAGCTCAACGGCCATGCCGGCGGCCAACTGGCGCTCGGCATCCGGCCGGAAGGCGTCCTCATCCGCCGCGATGCGGCCGAGGGGTTCCTGCCGGTCGAGACGCAGATCGTCGAGCCGCTCGGCTCCTTCGACATCGTCGACCTCAAGGTCGGGTCCAAGATGCTGCGCGCACGCACCAAGAGCGGCTTCGTCAGCGGCCCCGGCGAGAAGGTGTTCGCCAGGATCGATCCGGCCCAGGCGCATTTCTTCGACACGGCGAGCGGCAAGTCGCTGGAGGTGAGACTGTGACCGCCGAAGGTCGCGAGAAGCCAACGATTTGGCTTTTCGAACAGTCGAACGCCCGGAGCCATAGCGGAGGGCAGACCGCCCTCGAACAGCATCGAGACAACTGACCATGGCCCATATCCAGCTCAAGAATATTTCGAAGACCTTCGGAAATCACACCGCCTTGACCGGCCTCGATCTCGACATCGCCGATGGCGAGTTCTTCGTGCTGCTGGGCGAGACGGGCGCTGGCAAGACGACGACCCTGCGGCTGATCGCCGGGCTGGAAAAGCCCAGTGAAGGCCAGGTCTTCATCGACGGCGTCGACGTCGCCGACTGGGGTGCGGCCGAGCGCGACGTGGCGCTGGTGTTGCAGCAATATTCGCTCTATCCGCGCTACACTGTGCGCGAAAATCTCGAGTTCCCGCTGAAGCCGAAGATCCGCCGGCTGCCCGACGCCGAGATCAAGGATCGTGTCGACCGCGCCGCCCGCACGCTGAGGATCGAGCATCTGCTCGACCGCAAGACCGACCGCCTGTCCGGCGGCGAGATGCAGCGCGTCTCCATCGGCCGCGCCATCGTGCGCAAGCCGCGCGTATTCCTGATGGACGAGCCCCTGTCGGCGCTCGACGCCAAGCTGCGCGAGGCGCTCCGCACGGAACTCAAGAATCTCCAAATGCAGCTTGGCGCCACCTTCCTGTTTGTCACCCACGACCAGATCGAAGCGATGTCGATGGGCGACATGGTCGGCGTGCTCAACCATGGCCGCATCGTCCAAACCGGGACGCCGCACGAGATCTACAACAACCCGCGCGACACCTATGTCGCAAGCTTCGTCGGCTCGCCGCCGATGAACCTTATCGACGGCAAGCTGGTGAACGGCCGCGCGGTGATGGCGCCGTTGAATTTCGAGCTGCCTTTTTCAGGGGGAGCCAAGGCGAGTGCGGCGACCGACGGTCGCCCGCTCGTCTTCGGCATTCGTCCCGAGGATGTCTATCTCGAGAGTGGCGCGCCGGTCGAAGCGCGCGTCCATGATGTCGAGAACCATGGCGTCGAAAAGATCCTGACGCTACGCGTCGGCGACGCGACACTGCGTGCCACCGTTCCGGCCAGGACCGATGTCGCCATCGAGCAAGCGGTGCGCTTCGCCTGGAACCCGGACAAGGTGGTGCTGTTCGACAAAGGCAGCGGCGTCAGCTTGCGGCACGCGTCATAGGCCCGCCTATTTCAGCAGGTAGGTCTCATAAGGCGCGGCGTTGATCAGCAGGATCACGCTTCGGTGTCGGAGAGGCAGGCGTCGTCAGCGCACCGCCTGGGGCCGGCAAGATAGTCCTGGATGAGGTGAAGACCACGCCGATTTCTAGCCTGGAATCACCAGCCCGTCGCGGCCTCCGTGCTGCGTCAGCTGGCCTGGCGGATATCAGCCTGTTCCTCGGCGCGCAGGTGGCTGGGCGCCGAGCCGATGACGCGCTTGAAGGCGCGACTGAAGGCGGCGTCCGATTCATAGCCGAGACGCGCGGCAACGACGGAGATTTTCATCCTGTCGCGGACCAGCCACTGTCGCGCCTGATGCATTCTGACCTGGGTGACATATTTTGCCGGCGTTTCGCCAACGATGGTGGCGAAGCGCTCGGCAAATCCCGATCGCGAGGCGCCCATCATCCGGGCCAGCGACTCGACCGTCCAGTCGTGGTTCGGTTCGAGATGGATGGCGGCCAGCACGCGGCCGATTTCGCGGTCCCTGACCGCGGCGATCCAGCCGGACGAGTCGCCGCAGCCGCGCTCGACCCATGAGCGTATGACGGTGGCGGCAAGCACGTCAGCCAGCCGCGCCAGGATGCCGCCGGAACCGACGCGCTCCATCGTCACTTCGCGCGCCATCGACTCCAGCAGATGCGGAATGCCGGGCTCATAGGCCTCCAGCTCATGCGTGCGCATCACGTCCGGCATCATGCCGAGCAGGGGGTGCAGGCCATCGAGATTGAAGTACATGCTGCCGCAGAACAACAGGGTGCCCGGCCGGCAACACTCCGACATGCCTTCGTTCGACATGCAGTAGACGTCCTTGCAGACCTCCTCGACTTCGTAGCCGTGGATCGGCCAGGCCTGCGCGCCGGGTTCGCTGGCAAGCACATGGGCCGCACCGCGCGGCAGCAGGATCGCATCGCCTGCGTTGAGTTCCACCCATTCGCCGGACGGCTGCTTCAGCCAGCAGCCTTTCCGGCCGATGAAATGAAACCGCGCCGCCGGCTGGGCCGGAAACTGGATACCCCAAGGCTCCTTCAGTTCGAAGCGACCATATTCGACGCCGTCGAGGCGCAGGCCGCGCAATATGTCGGTGAGCGGGTCGCCGGTGATTGGAATTTTGGACGAATGGTCAAGCATGATGGGGTTTCTAGCATGGAAACTCCAGGTGGTCACTCCCTATGTTGCATTGCAGCCAAATGCTGCGCTGCAAACATATCGGAGACTGACCATGGCCGAACCCGCGACAGGCGTCATCGACGCTGCTCTTCTGAACCCCGCAGACTCCGATGAACGGACCGAACCGGCCTGGGGTGCCGTAGTCTCGCTGGCACTTGGGGTGTTTGGTCTGGTGACGGCTGAATTTCTGCCCGCCAGCCTGCTGACGCCGATGGCGCGCGATCTCGGCGTCAGCGAGGGCGTGGCCGGACAGGCGGTGACGGCAACCGCGATCGTTGGCGCCATTGCCGCACCCACCATGGCCATCATTACCAGACGCATGGACCGTAGGCTGGTGATGTGGATGCTGACGGTGTTCCTGATCCTGTCCAATCTCCTGGCCACCTTTGCCTCATCGCTGCCCGTGCTTCTGCTTGCCCGTGTCGTGCTCGGCGTAGCACTTGGCGGCTTCTGGGCGATGTCGGCGGCCATGGCGCTGCGTTTGGTGCCGATGCGGCTGATGCCACGCGCCATGTCGATCATCCTCACCGGCGTTTCGCTGGCGACAGTCTGCGCGGCGCCGGTCGGCGCCTATGTCGGCGACATCTGGGGCTGGCGCACTGCCTTCATGATCGCCACTGTCGTTGCCGCCCTGGCGTTGCTGGTGCAACTGGCCACCATTCCGAAATTGCCGCCCATGGGTGTGGCGAGCTTCCGCACCTTGCTCGACGTGCTGGAACGTCCGTCGATCAGGGTGGCCTTGCTGGTCGTGCTGCTGGTCGCTTCGGGACATTTTGCCGGCTTCACCTATGTTCGTCCCTTCTTTGAGAAAGTGCCCGTGCTTGACATCGCGACGATCTCGCTGGTGCTGCTGGCCTATGGCATAGGCGGCTTCTTCGGCAATGTCGCCGGCGGCATCCTGGCCGAACGCAGCCTCAAGGCAGCCGTTGCGCTGGCGCCCCTGCTGATTGCTCTGGCAGCCGCCTCGATGCTGGTTTTCGGCGCTTCGCCCACGGTCGCCGCTGCCGCCGTTGCGGTCTGGGGCTTTGCCTTCGGCGCAGTGCCGGTCGGGCTGCAGAGCTGGCTGGTGCGGGCCGCGCCCGATCAGGCCGAAAGCGCTGGTGGACTGATGGTGGCGACGTTCCAGGTGGCGATCGCGCTCGGCGCCGTCTTCGGCGGCCTGCTGGTCGACCATGCCGGCGTCGCCAGCGCCTTCGCCTATTGCGGCGCGGCAACGCTGCTGGCGGCCATCGTGGTGTTCCTGCGCGGCCCGCAACGCGCCGAGTAGCCTGGACGCAAATCAGACCTCCGTGACATTGCGCGCCGGCCCGAGAACCATCAGGGTTTTCGGGCCGTCGCCGTTGTGATGTCTCGACGACCCGCGACATACGCCGCCACCGGCCGGCTCAGACAGCGCGCCCGTCGAAGTCGAAGATCGACAAGGTGGAAGGGTCGAGATCGGCGATGCAATTGACGTTGACGTAGGCGCTGCGTTCGCTGCCTTCGCGAACGTCCTCCGCAAAGGCATGAATGCCGCAGCCGCGGCAAAAACGGTGTGCGATGGCATGGTTGCCGAATGTGTAGGTGCCGAGATCGTCGCCCCAGGCCAGGACCTGCAAGGTCCCGTGCGGGATGGCACACAACAGGGCGCCCTTGCGCGAGCATATCGAGCAATTGCACCGCACGGCGTCGGTCAGTTCGGCCTTGAATTCGAAGGCGACCTTGCCGCAATGGCAGCTGCCTTTGTAGAGCATCGGATTTTCCTCGTATTCGACAGGGTGCAAAACCGCCTGCGCCGGGTTAAGTCTCGGCAAGCCATGCCCCAAGGACGTTCAAGGCGTCTGGAGTCCGACACCGAAAATGCAATCAGTCCGTGATCACCTGGAAATCGTCCTTGCGCGCCTCGCTGCCCGTGCCAGTGAAGAGCGCGTGTTCACGAAGCTCTATGCCCAAGCCGCACGGGCCGCGGCTGACGCCAGCGATGCGCGCCAACGGGCCGGCGTGACGCTCGGGCCGCTCGATGGAACGATTGTCTCGATCAAGGACCTGTTCGATGTCAGCGGCGAACCAACCACGGCCGGCTCGCTGATGCTTAGGACAGCCGCGCCCGCCCTGCGCGATGCCGCCATCGTCAACCGGCTGCGGCAGGCCGGCGCGGTGATCATTGGCAAGACCAACATGACCGAATTTGCCTTCACCGCGATCGGCGACAACCAGCACTATGGCACGCCCGGCAATGCGATGGATGCCAGCCGCATCCCGGGCGGCTCGTCTTCGGGCGCTGGCGTTTCCGTCGGTGAAGGCACTTGCGACATCGCCATCGGCTCGGACACTGGTGGTTCGGTGCGCATACCGGCATCGCTCAACGGCGTCGTCGGCTTCAAGCCGACGGCGAGGCGCGTGCCGCTCGCCGGCGCGTTCCCGCTGTCCGCCTCGCTGGACTCGATCGGTCCGCTTGCCCGAACCGTCGCTCGGTGTGCCGCTGCCGACGCTGTGATGGCCGGCGAGGTGCCGACCGCGCTGGCGCCGATTGCCCTTGCAGGGCTTCGCATTGGCATCCCGCGCGGTGTCCTTTTCGAAAACACCGAAAGTGAGGTCACCGCCGCGTTCGATCGCAGCCTTGGCAAGATCGAGCAGACAGGGTCGCGGATCGCGGACCTGTCGATCGATGATCTGCTTGCCGACATGCGTTCGGCCACCAAACGTGGTTCGATCGCGGCGATGGAAGGGGCCGAAGTGCATGCGGACTGGCTGGCGACTGGGGCATCGGTGCCGGTCGACCCGCACGTCAGCGGGCCTTTGTCGCGGGCAGTAATGCTGCCGATGCCTATTTACATCAGGGCGCTACGCCGTCGCACAGCACTCGTCGCTGCCATGGACGAGCGGTTGGCGTCGGTCGATGTGCTGGCTCTGCCGACCACACCGGTGACGGCGCCGACAATTGTTTCGATGACTGAAGACGCCGAGCTGCGCGACCGCACCGAAGGCCTGCTGCTGCGCAACACGCAGGTCGCCAACCAGTTCGACCTCTGTGCGATCTCGCTGCCAATGCCTGATATGACGCTGCCTGCCGGATTGATGCTGGTGGCGCGCAACGGGCATGACCGGCGCCTGTTGCGGATTGCTGCTGAAATCGAGCGGCTGTTCTGACGGCAGTATGCCTGAGATAGGCAATCAGTGCGCCGCGCAGCGCTTGCGCTCGCCTGTCTTGGAGGCGCGTTCGATATCGGTAACGACCAGCATCGGCGGATCGCTCGTTTCACCGCGATGCTGGATAGATCCTCGGACGACGAGCTTTCCCGCATAGAGCTTGTCGGAGAGGTCGGGTGCGGATCTGTTCAGCGGCCGCAATTCGGTGGTGTTCAGCGCCACGCCCTTGACGATCTTGCCGGTGGCGAGATCGAGCGCATTACCCGACGGACAGGGGGCCCTGATGCAGACGATCCCATTGCCGCA
This sequence comes from Mesorhizobium sp. Root102, assembly GCF_001425625.1. Taxonomy (GTDB): domain Bacteria; phylum Pseudomonadota; class Alphaproteobacteria; order Rhizobiales; family Rhizobiaceae; genus Mesorhizobium. The sequence continues at coordinate 65,834 of NZ_LMCP01000046.1, forward strand.
ATAGACATAATCGCTGCTCCGGGTCGCGGCGAGCGACGGCGAGGCGCAGATCGAAGAAGCAACAACCAGAGACGCGAAGCGCAGAGTGAACATGAGCTCAGCGTCGCCGAGAATTGGGGCGAAACAGCGATGTGTTACACGCTCGCTGGAAACCGCCGCCGATAGTGATCGACCACTTCGGGATTGCGCAGGTTGACCGGCAGTTTGCCCGCCAGCACGAGCAGGGCCTCGCCAGCCGCGCCGACGCCCATGCGCATCATCGATTCCTCGGTGATGCCGGCCATGTGCGGCGTGATGATGACATTGTCGAAGCCGAAATAGGGATGGTTCGACGGCAGCGGCTGCGTCGAAAACACATCGAGCGCGGCACCGCCGATACGGCGCTTCCGCAAGGCTTCGATCAGCGCGTCGTCATCGATGACCGGCCCGCGCGACACGTTGATCAGCAGCGCATGCGGTTTCATGCGGGCGATCCGCTCACGGTTGATCAGGCCGCGCGTCTCCGGTGTCAGCGGACAGCACAGAACGATGATGTCGCTCTGCTCGACCAGCGCGTCGATCGACAGGAAGCCGACCTTCTCCGGCGCTGGCTGCATGCTGCGCGTCGTTGCCACCACTTTCAGGTCGAAGCCGTGCGCGGCGATATGGCCAACCGCCTGGCCGACGGCACCGAGGCCGACGATGCCGATGGTCTTGCCGGCGAGCTCGCTGTTGGAGTTGGCGTGCTCGCGGCCGGCAAGCCAGCCTTTGGTGCGCAGGTCGCGGTCGACGACGCGGAAGTTGCGAAGCAGGGCGAGCGCCGCGAACATGACGTGCTCGGCAACCGAGCGGGCATTGACCGCCGGCACGTTCGCCACCAGCACGCCGGCGGCGGTCGCTGCTTCCATAGGGATCATGTCGAGCCCGGCGCCATGGCGGATTGCCGCCCTCAGCTGCGTCGCGCCGTCGAACAGCTGTGGCGGCAGCGGAGCGCGCACGATGACGATGTCGGCATTCTTCGTCTCGGCGGCCAGCGTGGCTGGGTCGATGGCGGAGGCGACGACGAGCTCTCCGGCGCCGGCCAGCATGGCCGAGGCGCGTGGGTGCAGAGGGTGGGTCGTGAGGATCCGGGCCATGTCGGTCAGGCTCTTTCGAGCGTCGGGCTTTGTGATTCTTCGCCATGGCCCTCGATCAGGCCTTTCCAGTAGCTCTCGGCGCCTTGCAGATGGGCGCTCATCAAAGCCTGGGCGAGATTGCCATCGCGGCGCAGCAGCGCCTCATAGATCTGGATGTGCTCGGCATGCGAGCGCACGTTGCGCTCCGGGTCGTTGAAATAAATCGGCAGGCGCTGTTCGCCCATCATGTAATAGACGCTGCAGACATTGTGGAAGACGCTGTTCTTGGTGGCGCGCACGATCTCCAGGTGGAATTCGCGGTCTTCCCTGGCAAGGCCTTCGCCCACCGCGATGCGCTCTTCCGAAGCTTTCAGGATTTCGCGCAGCCGCTCGAAATTCTCCTCGGTGGCCCGCGAACAGGCGAGCTCGGCCGCCTTGATCTCGTGGATCTTGCGCAGTTCGACCGTCTCGTAGATCTGGATCGGGTCGAGCGGCAGGCCGGCACGCGCGAACAGCGCCATCGCCTCGACGCTGGCCTGCTTGGTGTCGATGTAGATGCCGGACTTGGCCCGGCGCTCGACGATGCGCATGGCTTCGAGGATGGCGAGCGCCTCGCGGATCTGGCCGCGGCTGACAGCGAAATGCTCCGCCAGTTCACGTTCCGACGGCGTTCGGCCGGTCTCCTTGTCCGAATGGGAGAACAGGTAGGCGGCGAGTTCCGCAAGAAGGTTCTTTTCTTTCATCGTCAACCGCGTTGCGCGTGCGCCTCCAGGAACCGCTCCGAAATGGTGAATCCCAGACCCGGTCCTTCCGGGATCGCTATCATACCGTCCTTGGCTTCGACAGTCTCTTCGATCAGGTCATGGATCATCGGGTTGGCGCCGAGCGAATATTCGACGGTAAAACTCGACGGCGAGGCGGCGCAGACATGCAAGCCGGCGAAGAAGCAGGGCGCGCCGGCCCACAGATGCGGTGCAAAGCGCAGGTTGAAGGCGCTGGCGATGGTGCCGATCTTCATCGCCTCGCTGATGCCGCCGCAGAAGGCAGGATCGGGCTGGAAGATGTCGGCGGCCTTCAGCACAGCAAGGTCGCGGAAGGCATAGCGTGTAGCCTCGCTTTCGCCGGTGGCGATCGGAACGGAGCCCGATGCCCGCACTTCGGCCATGCCGGGCTTGTCGTCGGCGATGATAGGCTCCTCGAACCAGGCGAGATCCAGATCGTTGACGAGGTGAATGAAGCGCTTGGCTTCCGCCACCGTATAGGTGCCGTGCGCGTCGACCATCAACTCGACATCGGGGCCGAGCGCCTGCCGTGCGGCGCGGACGCGGGTGGCGGAAATGTGTGCCGCGCCGTCCATGGCGCCAACCCGCATCTTCAGTGCCTTGAAGCCGCCCTTGGCGATATAGGATTTCAACTGCTCGCCGATGGCGCCGGCGGCCGCCCAGCCGCCGGATGCATAGGCCGGCATGCGATCGAGCTTGCGGCCGCCGAGCAGCCGCCAGACCGGCACGCCAAGCGATTTGCCGAGGATGTCCCACAGCGCGATGTCGACGGCACTGATGGCGGCGATGCTCATGCCGCGCCGCGCCAGCTGCGGCATGGCGTGGCCGGCGCGGGCGGCGCTATCGTGGCGACCGCCATTGTAGAGCATCTCCCAGATGACGCCGATGTCGGCCGGATCGCGCCCGATCAATTGCGGCCCGACCTCATGGTTCAGCATGTGGACGAGCGCGCCGTAGCTGCCGGCGCTGCCGGCGGCGTTCTTGCCTTCGCCCCAGCCGACCAACCCGTCATCGGTCTCGATGCGCAGGATGGCGGCGTCGAAGGTCGTCACCTGGCCGAAGTCGCTGCGGTGTTGCCGAGCGGCTTCGATCGGGATGCGGACCCACCAGGCTTGGACGGTCTTGATGCGCATATTCTTCCCCAGCCCTGCCGCCGGTCAGGGCGGAAAGGGCAAATTCCCCAACAGGCAGCCGGCTATTTGATCAGCGGCAGCAACGTTTCGGCGTTGATGCGCATCTGGTCGGTGTAGAACTTTTCCGTGAGCACGCTGGAGCCGTGGTCCTGGATGAACTTCAGCTGTTCGGGTGAGATGTCGACCGGATTGCGCTCGACCATGTCGGGATAGGGGGCCGCCGGCGTCCGGTCTACGGGGGCTACGAATTCGTTGGTCAGCGCGCCATCGTAGCCGATATCCCGCAACGTAGCGACGATCTTAGGCCAGTCGATCTGGCCAAGGCCGGCGGCAAAGCGGTTATTGTCGGCGACGTGGAAGTCGAACAGGCGCTTTCCGACCTGCCGGATCGCGTCATAGACGTTAAATTCTTCCATGTGGATGTGGTAGGCATCGAGGCAGACACCGCATTCGGGGCTGACCGCGTCGGCCAGTGCCAGGGCCTGGGCGCCGCGATTGAACAGGTAGGTTTCGAAGCGATTGAGCGGCTCGACGGCGATCTTGACACCGACCTTCTTGGCATGGGTGAAGCATTCACGCGTGGCGTCGACAACCCACTTCCATTCCTCTTCCTCGGTGCCGTCGGGCACCACCTTGCCGACCGTCGCGGGAACCAGCGTGATGATCTCGCCATCGAGTTCGCTGACCATGGTCAGCACGTCCTTGACATATTGCACGGAGCGCTCGCGCTGGCCCTGGTTCCTGGCGGCGAGGTTGCGCTCGCCCAGCATCAGCGTCACCGCGCCCCAGCAGCGGATGCCATGCTCCTTCAGCAGCGCCCGCGTCTCCTTGGTCTTGTACTGCTCAGGCTCGCCGGAAATCTCAATCGACTCATAGCCGAATTTCTTGATGCGCTTGAGCGTCGTCTCCAAAGGTTCCGCGCGCATCCAGTTGTGCGTCGAAAGATGCATCGTCTGTCCTTCCCAATCGTCTCTATGGTTCGCCTGCGACATGCATCGCCAAAAGGCGACGCAACGGTTCCTCCCCAAGGCATCCCCAGCCTTTTCTCTCAAACTGGTTCGACCAATTGGGCCTGAAGGGAGGTCTACAGCAAATTCTGCGGGACGGCAAGAAGTGCGGGAATGCGACTTTGTGCACGAATTACTTCTTTGATTATATTGAGATATATATCCCTATCTCGTGTGATCGTGGGGCCTTGACGATGCATCGCCAGGCTTGACCAAATTCGCATATTTGGTAATACCAGAATAGTGGCGCCTGCAAGCGCCCATTGGGAAAAGACCAAAGTGGCTGGCCCTGCTTCCAATCGGCGCTATGCTCGGTCGCGAGAACAATGAGGGAGGATGCCGATGCCGACGACAATGAAGGGCCCTGGACTGTTTCTGGCGCAGTTCGCGGGCGACGCCGCGCCGTTCAACTCGCTGGAGTCGATCACGAAATGGGCTGCCGGTCTCGGCTACAAGGGCGTGCAGATCCCGACCTGGGACGCGCGGCTGTTCGATCTCGAGAAGGCAGCTTCTTCCAAGGCCTATTGCGACGAGGTAAAGGGCATCTGCGCTGACGCCGGCGTCGAGATCACCGAGCTGTCGACGCATCTGCAGGGGCAGTTGGTGGCGGTGCATCCGGCCTATGATGCGCAATTCGACGGCTTTGCGCCCGCTTCGGTGCACAACAATCCGAAAGCACGGCAGAAATGGGCGGTCGAACAGATGAAGTTCGCCGCCAAGGCGTCGAAGAACCTCGGCCTGAAGGCCTCGGTGAGCTTCTCCGGAGCGCTAGCCTTTCCCTATCTCTACCCGTGGCCACAGCGGCCGGCCGGGCTGATCGAGGAAGCCTTCGCCGAACTCGGCAAGCGCTGGAAGCCGATCCTCGACGTCTATGAAGACAATGGCGTCGACGTCGGCTACGAGATCCATCCCGGCGAGGACGTGTTCGACGGCGCGACCTTCGAGATGTTCCTCGATGCGGTCGGCGGCCACAAGCGCTGCAACATCAATTACGATCCGTCGCACTTCCTGTTGCAGCAGCTCGACTATCTCGAATTCATCGACATCTATCACGAGCGGATCAAGGCGTTCCACGTCAAGGACGCCGAGTTCAATCCGACCGGCCGGCAAGGCGTTTATTCCGGCTATCAGAACTGGACCAACCGCGCTGGCCGCTTCCGTTCGCTGGGCGACGGACAGGTGGATTTCGGCGGCATCTTTTCCAAGCTGACACAGTACAATTATGATTCCTGGGCGGTGCTGGAATGGGAGTGCTGCCTGAAGCATCCGGAGGATGGTGCGGCAGAGGGCGCACCGTTCATCGAGCACCACATCATCCGGGTGACCGAAAAGGCATTCGACGATTTTGCCGGTGGCGCTACGGACAAGAAAGTGCTGCGCGCCATGATGGGTATCTGACGCGGTCTTCCCTCCCCTCGAGGGGAGGGTGGCCCGAAGGGCCGGGCGGGGTCGGTTCACGCCGCGCTCTACGCCCGGCAACCCCACCCGATCCGCTGCGCGGATCGACCTCCTCTCAAGGGGGGTGAGCAACAACGAGGGAGAAAGACATGGTCGGCGCATCGAAGGCGGAAACGGGAGGCGGCCCGATCCGCTACGGCATGGTGGGCGGCGGGCAAGGCGCCTTCATCGGCGCGGTGCACCGGATCGCGGCGCGCCTGGACAATGACTTCGTGCTGGTCGCCGGCGCGCTGTCATCGGACCCCGCTCGTGCGAAGGCTTCAGCGGCCGAACTCGGCCTCGATCCGAGCCGCAGCTATGCGTCCTATGCCGAGATGGCCAAGGCCGAGGCCAAGCGCCCCGATGGCATCGAGGCGGTGGCCATCGTCACGCCCAACAATGTGCATGTACCGGCGGCAAAGGCTTTCCTCGAGGCCGGCATCCACGTCATCTGCGACAAGCCGCTGGCAACCACACTGGCAGAGGCGAAGAAGCTGGCCGCCGTGGTCGAAAGGACCGGCAAGGTGTTCGTGCTGACGCACAACTACACCGCCTATCCGATGGTGCGGCAGGCGCGGGAGATGGTCGCCAAGGGCGTGCTCGGCGACATCCGCATCGTGCAGTCGGAATATCCGCAGGACTGGCTGACCGAGGACCTGGCTGCTACCGGCCAGAAACAGGCCGCGTGGCGCGGCGATCCGAAACAGGCAGGAGCCGGCGGCGCGCTGGGCGATATCGGCACGCATGCCTACAACCTCGCCCGCTTTGTCTCCGGGCTGGAACTGGATTCCCTTTCAGCCGATCTCGACGCTTTCGTGCCGGGGCGCCTACTCGATGACAATGTCAACGTCATGCTGCGTTTCAAGCCTGCCGGCAAGACGCATCCCGCCAAGGGCATGATCTGGGCAAGCCAGGTGGCGCCGGGCCACGAGAACGGCCTGAAGCTGCGCATCTATGGCTCCAAGGGCGGGCTGGAATGGGTGCAGGCCGACCCGAACTATCTCTGGTACACGCCGTTCGGCCAGCCGAAGCAATTGATCACCCGCAATGGTGCCGGCGCGCTGCCAGTGGCGGGCCGTGTCAGCCGCGTGCCGTCGGGCCATCCCGAGGGCTATCTCGAAGGCTTCGCCAACATCTACCAGGAGGCCGCGCGCGCCATCCGGGCGGCGCGGCGCAAAGGCGGCAAGCCGGCAAAGGATGTCGTCTTCCCGACCATTCACGATGGCGTCGAAGGCATGGCCTTCATCGAGGCTTGCGTGAAGTCGTCGAAGAAGAATGGGGCGTGGACGAAGCTTTAGTCGCGCGGCGGGAACGAGGATCCCCCTCACCCGGATTGCCAACCGAATTGCAAAGGCAATTCAGGGCAATCTGACCTCTCTCCGAGGGGAGAGGAGATCGTCGGCGCTGGCGTTCAGCTCTTCTCCCCCGCGGGTAGAAGGTGGCCGCGAAGCTGCCGGATGAGGGTGCTTATGACGAAGCCGGCGGAGGACCAACCGGTAGCCAAAGGGGAGGGGCGTCGATGAAAATCGGCATGTGCATGTTCTTGTGGACGACGGCGGTGTCGAAGAAGCACGAGCCGTTGCTGCGCGACATCAAGACGACCGGCTTCGATGGCGTCGAGATACCGATCTTCGGCGGCACACCGGACGACTATAAAAGGCTCGGCGAACTGCTCGACCGCATCGGGTTGGAGCGGACCGCGGTTTCGGCAATGGGCGATCCGGCGATGAACCTGATCTCAGCCGATGCGGCAACGCGCAAGGCCGGTGTCGACTACATGAAATGGGCGATCGACTGCGCCAATGCACTCGGCGCCAGCACGCTGAGCGGCCCGCTGCATTCGACGCTCGGCGCCTTTTCCGGCGCTGGGCCAACGGCCGCCGAGAAAAAGCGCTCGGTCGCCTCGCAACGCGCCATCGGCGACCATGCCGGCAAGAGGAACGTCACCATCGGGCTCGAGGCGCTCAACCGCTTCGAATGCTATCTCCTCAACACGATGGCAGATTTGTCGGAGCATATCGACGCCATCGACCGGCCGCACATCAAGGCGATGTACGACACCTTCCACGCCAATATCGAGGAGGCCGATCCGATCGGCGCCTACATAAAACACCGCCGGAATGTCGTGCATATCCATATCTCTGAGAACGATCGCGGCGTGCCCGGGCGCGGCAACATTCCGTGGAAGGAGACATTCTCCGCCATCCGCAAGAGCGGCTATGACGACTGGCTGACGATCGAGGCGTTCGGCCGCTCGCTCAAGGATTTGGCGGCGGCGACCAAGGTGTGGCGCGATTTTTCCGAAAGCCCGGAAGCCGTCTATCGCGACGGCTACAAGCATATCAGGAACGGCTGGAAGAAGGCCGGTGCCTGAGACGCAAACCAACGGGCGGCGAAGCAAAACCGGTTCCACCTTTGCTTCGCCGCCTTCGGTTCGGGATTGGTCTAAGCCACCGGCAGCAGGCGCACCGGCCGCTCGTCATTGCCGTTTCCGACGGTCCCCATCAGTTTGCGGCGGAGATAGTTGGAGATGGTGTCGAAGACAAAAACCACAACCAAGATCAACAGTACCATGTAGAAAACATTGGCCCAGTTGGTTCCGGTGCGCATGGCTTCCCATAATTTGAGACCGATACCGCCGGCGCCGACGGCGCCGATGATTGTCGCCGAGCGCGTGTTCGATTCCCAGAAATACAGGGATTGGCTAAGGAACACCGGCAGAACCTGAGGCAGCACGCCGTAGCGCTGCACCATCGTTGGCGTGGCGCCCACCGAGCGGATGCCCTCGCGCTGCTTGTCGTCGATGTTCTCCAGCGCCTCGGAATAGAGTTTGCCCAGGGTTCCGGTGTCGGTGAAGAAGATAGCCGACATGCCGGCCAGCGGCCCCGGACCAAAGCCGCGGGTAAAGAACAGCGCCCAGATCAGCATGTCGACCGAGCGCTGGAAATCAAAATAGCGTTTGGTCGTCTGGTTGGCTATCCGGCTCGGCGTTATGTTGCGGGCAGCCAGGAAGGCGAGTGGAAAGGCGACGACCGAGGCCAGCACCGTGCCGACAAAGGCCATGACGATCGTCTGCAGCAATTTCAGCCAGACGTCGCCATGCTGCCATTCGGCGTTGTTTGCGATGTTGTCCCAGGCAAGTGCAGCGTTTGATCGCTTCGGGTCGATGCGTGCCCCGGAGGCGATCAGCGAAGCCACCTCGCCGAACGGTTTCCCCCAGAAAGGAGAATTGGTGTCGAACACAAAATTCGCCCAACCTAGGAAACGCCGCCAGGCAATGACTTCGTCACTTTGTATTTCAGCACGGCCAAAGAAGCCGAACGAGATGTAGGCTGTGGAGCCGGGCCTGCGTTGCTCGATCCAGTCAGGCAGCGGCGTCCGCGGTGTGACGGACTTGTCCCTGGCGATATCGAAGACGATGCTTTGCGCGCCGCGCGTCACCGTGACGAGTTTTGGCGTGATGGCGATTCGGCCGTTGCCAAAGACAATGTCGGCCGTAACGACGGTTTCTTTGCGCACCGTTTCGGGCGCGGCTGGAAGCGATTGCTGCGGCAAGGTAGCCGGGTTGTCGGCAGTCGGAGCACTGGCGGCCATGAACGAATCGTGCGACGATTTGTCGGATGCGACCGCCGGTGCCATTTTTTTTGCGTCTGCACGCTGCTCGACCACCGCGGTTTGCTTGACCACCCATTCCGGATTGGGGTTGGACCCCAGCTTGGAAAAGCGGGAGTAGTTGATCTCCAGATAATTGTCCTTGAATTCGATGTCCGGGCGAATTTCGTAAGATACCCAGTCCGCGAGATAGGCGCTCGCGAGATTCCAGTTCGCCTTTTCGAGAACGATGCCGATCGAGAAGAACCACCAGCAATAGAAACTATAAAGAATGCACAGGAGGATGCCGATGGGGGTGGCATAGCGCCTCCATGCCGATCGCCGAAACGCGTCCGGATGGCGGGCAACAATGTCGTTGATGGCAGCGGTCTCCATTGCGTTACTCTCCGCGTCCGTATGTGAACGCCTGTCTCCCGACAAGGCGATGCCTCAGCCATGCCGAAAACTGGTCGACGACGACAATCGTGCACAACAGCAAAAAGACGATGGCGATTGTCTTGGCCTCATGACCCCGGCTGATCGAAAGGCGCAGGGATTCACCGATGCCGCCCGCGCCGACGGCGCCGAGAATGGTCGAAGCGCGCACGTTGATCTCGAAGCGAAGCAGAAAATAGCTCATGAAGTTAGGGAGGACTTGCGGCACGATGCCGAACCATACCCTTTCTACCCAGTTGGCGCCGACAGCCCGCAGGCCTTCGTCGGGCTTCATGTCAGCGTTCTCGACAACTTCGAAGAACATTTTTCCGAGTGCGCCCACGGTATGGATACTGACCGCCATGATCGCGGGAATGGGGCCAAGCGAGAAGATCGCCAGAAAGAAGCCGGCGATGACGATTTCGGGGAAGGCGCGGACAATCTCTAGGAAACGGCGGGTGGTGAAGCGCAACCAGCGACTGGCCGTAATATTGCTTGCGGCGGAGAAGCAGAGCAGGAAACCGAATGTGGAGCCGACCAGCGTTGAAAACAGTGCAATGTTCAGCGTCTCGACCATCCGGTAGAAATACTCCGGAATGTAGATGCTCTGGGTCAGGTAGACCCGGCCTTCCGGGTAGTCGAATTGCAGGCTGCCATCGTCATAGGGCGACGGCAGGTCGAACAGCGCGCGTACGGGTTCGAACCAGTCGCGCGGCTTCATGTCGATAAAGAAGTCGGCGATGTAAGGCAGGCGGTCGAAGAATTTCCCGGCGTTGGTTTCGTTGGCGAACCATAGCGAGCCAGAGAGTGCGAGCAGCAGGAAAAGCAGGCCTCCCACCGTGTAGAGGCGCCGCCGCGCGGCGAGGTCGCGCCAGTGTCGATCGACTATGGCTGCCTCCGGTGAAAGCGCGGGCGCGCGGTGGACGTCGGTCGCGCTCATCGATGATTTCCCAGCCCTTGATGCGGCAACGCCGCCGGTGGCACACGGCCCCCGGCGGCGTCATGATACTCGGCCTACGAGCCGATCTTCGCCTTACGGGCGTCGATGATTGCCTGATAGAATTCTGGAGTGACCGGCGCAAAGCCCGTGAAATCGCCGCCCTCGACCGCCGAGAAGCAGGCCGGATCTGTTTGCGGAAGCTTGGTCAGGAAATCGGTGATCTTTTGCTTGACGCCGGCGTCGAGTGATGTGCGCACGACCAGCGGGCCGTTCGGAATCAGCGGCGATTGCCACAATTCCACGAGGTCGTCCATTTTGAGGACGCCCTTCTCGACCATCTTGCGCAGATTGCCCGAGGTATAGCCGTCCTTGAAGTCGCCGACGCCGGAAGCCCAGGTGGTGCCCGCGTCGAAGGTGCCCTTCAGCACTTCAAGCACGAGCTGCTCATGGCCGCCGCCGAAACCGGTCGAGGCGAAATAGCCCTTGACGTCCATCCCGATGTCCTTGGGCAGCGCAGTCACCGGGATCAGATAACCCGAAGTCGAATCCGGATCGGCGAAACCGAGCTTCTTGCCCTTCATGTCGGCAAGCGTTTTGATGCCGGAATCCGCCCGGGCGACCATGACCGAGTGGTAGCCCATGGAACCGTCTGTCTGCACCGTGGTCAGGATCGGCTGAACCGCGTCCTTGTTTTCGAGATACACCTTGGCGTAGCCGGAAGCGCCGAGTTCGGCATAGTCGAGCGTGCCACCGAGCAGGCCCTGGATAACGCCATCATAATCGGCGGCGGGGAACATCGAAACCTTCTCCACACCGAGGACCTGCTTGATGTGATCGGCGAAGCACTGGTAGTTGCGCAGACGGTCCGCTTCATTCTCACCGCCGAGAATGCCGATGCGGAATTCCTTTAGGTCCTGTGCTTGTGCCGCGCCAATCGCTATGGTCATGGCGGAAACGGCACCGAAAAATATCTTTCTAAACATTTGGCGTCTCTCCTGTTGATTCCGGCATCGCGCCGGCTGCGTTGGGATACGATGCCCTTGACGCGGGCTGGCGATCCAGGTCGCTCAGTAACCAGGAAAGGCTGGCTCAAGCGGTCCGGCGGATGCGGCGATTTTTTGCTTGATGACGACACTGGTCGAGGTGATGGCCTCGGAGATTTCGCCGCCGCTGCTGTCGGCGCCGTAGACCATGCGCACGGCCTCGCGGTTGAGGTCCTCGGGCGGGCCGTCGAAGACGACCTTGCCGGCGGCCATGCCGATGATGCGGCTGCAATAGGTGCGGGCGGTGTCCAGCGTGTGGAGATTGGTGACGACGGTGATGCCTTCGCGCAGATTGATGTCCTGCAGCGAGTCCATCACCACCTTGGCGTTAAGCGGGTCAAGTGAGGCGATCGGCTCGTCGGCAAGGATCACCTTGGGTTGCTGCATCATGGCGCGAGCAATCGCGACACGCTGCTGCTGGCCGCCCGACAGGGTGCCGGCTGGCTGCAGCGCTGTGCGTGCGATGTCGAGACGTTCCAGTGCTGCCATTGCCTCGGCCCGTTCCTCCCTGGAGAAGATGCCGAGCAGGTTCACCATGGTCGAACGGTGGTTGAGCTTGCCGAGCAGCACATTGGTCAGCACGTCGAGGCGCGGCACCAGGTTGAACTGCTGGAAAATCATGGCGCAGTCACGCTGCCAGCGCCGCAGCGGCGAGCCGCGCAACCGGGAGACCTCGGCGCCGTCAAAAAAAATCGCCCCCTGGCTGGGATCGATGAGACGGTTGATCATGCGAAGAAGGGTTGATTTGCCGGCGCCCGAACGGCCGATAATGCCAACCATCTGACCCTGCGGGATCGCGATGTTGATGTCGCTGACGGCAGTGTTCTTGCCGAATCGTCGGGTGATACCGCGGATTTCGAGCGTGGCAGAGGTTGCTGGCATGGGGGCAGGTTCCAGTCCGGACCATTGATCGTCAGGCTCTCGCCTAACGCAGCCACATGAACCTGCCGTGTCGCGGTGATGTCAGTTTTGTTACGCTCCACAGGCGCGACGACCGGCGCCTGGCTGGCGATCAGCCGAGCACCTGCAATTCCTCGAAATGCTTCATGCCTCGGAAGGCGCAGAAGGCGGGCGCCTTGATCTCGATCTCTGGTGCCTGCCGGTCGAAAAGTGCCAGGCAATCGTCGAACAGCGCCTGCCACGCTGCCGCACGGTCGTCTGCAAGGCGCTGGATCTGGTAGGCGAAGGTGATGTGGAAGACGTAGGCGTCGTGATCAGGATGCCGGTAGCCGAACGGCACGGCCAGTGCGTCGCGCCATTGACGCATGATACGCACGTCGTCGTCCGTCGCGCCGGCAACGGTGAGGCCGGTCGGCACGACCTCGACCACCTTGATGTTGAAGGGGCCGAAGCCCTCGAAGCCCTTCAACCGTTCCAGATAGAGGCGGGTCATGGCGTCGATGCTGGTGTCGAGAGGCACGTCCTGCGGCCAGTAAGGAAGCCTGCGGCGATATTCGATGATGCCCTGGAACAGCGTCATGTGCAGGCTGGAGACGGGCGTGAAAGCCAGCCGGTCGGCGTCTTGCATCGCCAGCATACGGTCGCGCACCGCAAGCACCACAGCCTCCGACGATGAACCGCTGACGAGGTGGCTGACGACCGTGTTGCCGGGCTCGATCAGGAAATTGCCTGATGTGTCGTAGCGCGTGCCGAGATGAACCGGCGGCTTCGGATTTGAGCCGGCAAAGAATCCGGCGAGCGATGGTCTGACGGTTTCGGGCATGGCGATCTCCTTGGGGAGATGGCCTCCTGTCTGAGTCCTGTGTCAAGGATATGAAGGCCGGGGTCGATTATCTAACAGACGGATCGTCTAGAACCCCTAGCAGTTGAAGCAGCCCATGTTACTAGCAACAAACAATACGAAGAGGATTACCAGCCCAGCCGCTAATAGAGCCAATCCAAACAGCGTCGCCACGATCACCGCACCGGGGCCAGCTTCGCTCCACCGGTAGATACTACGCCCCACGATCGAAAGCCCAAGCGCGACCAGCACAATTCCGATACAGAGAACCACTAATAGAAATTGCTGACCGTTACCCATAGGCCATGACTAGTCGGCATCTATTGCTGGGACATTAAGCTTGTTCGAAAATATTCGTGTTGTCACACGCGCTATGTTTCGATGGTAATTTGTTGAAGCGCCAAACGGCCGTGAGTGTCGCTTGATCAGCCGTATTTTTCCAGGAACGCCTCGGCCGAAAGTTCCCGGAAATCGTCGAGTGAAGCGCGCAGCCTTGCATGGTCCCAGTCCCACCAGGCGAGCGCCTGGTAGCGTTCGGCGGTGCGGCGATCGAAGCGCTCGCGGATCGGTTTTGCCGGCACGCCGGCGACGATGGTGTAGGGGGCGACATCTTTCGACACGACAGCACCGGCGCCAACCGCGGCGCCATCGCCGACGGTGACGCCGGGCAGGATGGTCGAGCCGTGGCCGAGCCAGGTGTCATGGCCGACGGTGACCCGCCTGGCGCGGCGCTGGGCGAAGAACTCGCTCTCGTGCTCGGCGTCGTCCCAGTAGTCCGAGGCGCGATAGGTGAAATGGTGCAGCGTCGGCCGCCAGGTCGGGTGGTTGGTGGCGTTGATGCGCACGCTGGCTGCAATGTTGGAGAACTTGCCGATCGTTGCGCACCAGACTGCGCAATCCTGCATCATGTAGGAATAGTCGCCGAGTTCGCTTTCCGAGACCCGGCTGCGGTCGGCGATCTCGGTCCAGCGGCCGAGCGTCGTGTTCTGCACCTCCGCCGTCGGGTGGACCAGCGGTGTCTCCGACAATTTCCTCGTCATGCGGCGATCTTTCCGGGAGCGAAAGCGGTGACGTCGATGACGCGGTCGGCAACCGCCTCGCGCACGTCGTGGTCGTGGAAGATACCGAGCAGGGCGACATCAGCCGCTTTCTTGGCGGCGATGAGTTCGATCACGACATCGCGATTCCTGGCATCGAGCGAAGCGGTCGGCTCGTCGAGCAGCAGGATCGGGTGCTCGGTGATGAAGCCGCGCGCGATGTTGACGCGCTGCTGCTCGCCGCCGGAGAAGGTCGCCGGCGGCAATGCCCAAAGTTTCTCCGGCAGGTTGAGCTGGGCCAGCAAGGCGCGTGCCTTGCCTCTGGCTACTTCGCGGTCCTCGCCGCGCTCGACCAGGGGTTCGGCGACGACATCCAATGCCGAGACGCGCGGCACGGTGCGCAGGAACTGGCTGACATAGCCGATCGTTTGCCGGCGGACCGCAAGCACGGTGCGCGGACTGGCGGTGGCGAGGTCGATCAGCCCGTCATCGTGCGTGACGATGATCTGGCCTTCGTCGACGGCGTAGTTGCCGTAGAGCATCTTCAGGATCGAGCTCTTGCCGGCACCGGAGGGACCGCCGAGCACGGTGCATTCGCCGGCCCTGATCGAGAACGAGACGCCGGAGACAACGGGCAGTCTGATGCCGTCGCGCAGATGCATGGTGAAGCTCTTGGCGACGTCTGAGACAACAAGGGGCGTCGCCATGGTTAAACCTGCAAGATGGAGGAGACGAGGAGCTGGGTGTAGGGCGCGCGCGGGTCGTCGAGCACGCGGTCGGTGAGGCCGCTTTCGACGACGCGGCCGTCCTTCATCACCATCATGCGCTGCGACAACAGCCGCGCCACGGCAAGATCGTGGGTGACGACGATCGCCGCCAGACCAAGATCGGTAACCAGACCGCGCAGCAGGTCGAGCAGGCGCGCCTGCACCGAGACGTCGAGGCCGCCTGTCGGTTCGTCCATAAACACCAGCCGTGGCCCGGTGACGAGGTTGCGGGCGATCTGCAGGCGCTGGCGCATGCCGCCGGAAAAGGCGCGCGGCTCGTCGTCGACGCGGTCCTCGTCGATCTCGACGCGCGACAGCCAGTCGACGGCCGTGGCGCGGATCTTGCCGTAGTGGCGATCACCGACCGCCATCAGCCGCTCGCCGACATTGGCACCCGCCGATACCGTCATGCGCAGGCCGTCGGCCGGGTTCTGGTGGACAAACCCCCAGTCGGTGCGCATCAAGAAGCGGCGCTCGGTCTCGCTCATGCGGTAGAGCTCGCGGAACTGGCCGTCGCGCATGCGGTAGCTGGCGGTGCCGGAACTGGGCAGCAGCCGCGTCGACAAGCAGTTGAGCAACGTCGTCTTGCCGGAGCCGGATTCGCCGACGACAGCCAGGACCTCGCCCGGCCACAGGTCGAAGGAGACGTTGTCGCAGCCGACGCGCGAGCCATAGAACTTGGACAGCGCCGAGACGCGCAGCAACGGTTCGTCGGTCATTGCGCCGGCTCCATGGTCTCTGGTGCGAGGTGGCCGCGATGGCCGTCCGCCCGCCGCTTCTCGCAGTGATCGGTATCGGAGCAGACGAACATGTGACCGCCATGGTCGTCGAGGATGACCTCGTCGAGATAGACATTCTCGGCCGCGCACAGTGCGCAGGGCTGGTCGAAGGTCTGCACCTCGAAGGGATGATCCTCGAAGTCGAGGCTGACCACTTCGGTGAAGGGGGGCACCGCATAGATGCGCTTTTCGCGCCCGGCGCCGAACAACTGCAGCGCCGGCGAGCGGTGCATCTTGGGATTGTCGAATTTCGGCGTCGGCGACGGGTCCATTACGTAGCGGCCCTCGACCTTGACCGGATAGGCATAGGTGGTGGCGATGCGGCCGTGCTTGGCGATGTCTTCGTACAGCTTCACATGCATGAGGCCGTATTCCTCCAGCGCATGCATTTTTCGCGTTTCGGTCTCGCGCGGTTCGAGGAAGCGCAGCGGCTCCGGGATAGGCACCTGATAGACCAGCACCTGGCCCGCGGTGAGCGGGTGTTCGGGAATGCGGTGGCGGGTCTGGATGATGGTGGCGCTGGCGGTATCGGTGGTGACAGCGACATTGGCGACCTTCTTGAAGAAGGCGCGGATCGAGACCGCGTTGGTGGTGTCGTCGGCGCCCTGATCGATCACCTTCAAGACATCGTCGGGACCGATGATCGAGGCGGTGACCTGGACGCCGCCCGTGCCCCAGCCATAGGGCATCGGCATTTCACGCGAAGCGAACGGCACCTGATAGCCGGGAATGGCGATGCCCTTGAGGATCGCCCGGCGGATCATCCGCTTGGTCTGCTCGTCGAGGTAGGCGAAGTTGTAGGTGGCGATGTCGGTCATGATGCGACCTCAAGTCCCTTGGCGTAGCGCGCCAGCCGCTCATTGAGCGTGCCGGTGTGCAGTTCGAACATGTGGTTGTCGTCGTCGTAGAAATAGATCGAGCGGCCTTCGCCCTCGACGCGTGGGCGCGGCGGGCGCATGTCGAGCCCAAGCTTGCCGACGCGCTCGGCGTAGCGGTCGAAATCGACGTCATCGATCTTGAAGGCGATGTGGTTGTAGCTGCGCTCCGGCAAGGGCTCGCCCTCCATGATGGCGATCCAGATGTCGCCGATCAGGAAGAATTTTTCGCGCGACAGCGAGAACTGCTTGGCGTCGCTGGCATAGACTTCGCGCGCGTCGAATACGCCCTCGAGGATTTCGGTCATCCGGTCGAGGTCGCGGACGATGAAAGTCATGTGGGACAGGCCTTCGATCATTCTGCGGCCTCCTGCTTCTCTTCGACCTTCGCGGGGTTTTCGCGCGCGTCGTATTCGGCGCGCATGCGGCGCACGAGATCGAGTTCGGCCTGGAAGTCGACATAATGCGGCAGCTTCAAATGCTCGACAAAGCCGGTCGCCTGGACGTTGTCGGAATGCGAGATGACGAACTCCTCGTCCTGGGCAGCGGCGACGACATCCTCACCGAGCTCGGAGGCGCGCAGCGCCCGGTCGCATAGCGCCATCGCCATCGCCTTGCGCTCGCTTTGGCCGAAGACGAGCCCGTAGCCGCGGGTGAATTGCGGCGGCGCCTTGACCGATCCTTTGAACTGGTTGACCATCTGGCATTCGGTAACGCGGACAGTACCGAGCGGCACAGCGAAGGGCAGTTCCGGTACGTCGAGTTCGAGCTCGACCTCGCCGACGCGGATCTCGCCGACGAAGGGATGGTTGCGGGCATAGCCACGCTGCGTGGAATAACCGAGCCCCAGCAGGAAACCCTCGTCGCCGCGCGACAGCGCCTGCAGGCGGATGTCGCGCGCCATCGGGAACTCCAGCGGTTCGCGGGTGATGTCGCCGGGGACATGGTCTTGCGGCATGTCGCCGTCCGGCTCGATCAAGCCTTCGCGGGCGAGGATCGCCGAAACGCGCGGCATGGCTTGCGCCTCCGTCTCGCGCTGCAACGGCTCGGCAACATCGCCGCCGGCGGCAAGCTCGGGATCGAGCAGCCGGTGGGTGTAGTCGAAGGTGGGCCCGAGCAACTGGCCGCCGGGCAGGTCCTTGTAGGTCGCCGAGACGCGCCGCTCGACCAGCATGTTGGCGGTATCGATCGGCTTGGTGTAGCCGAAGCGCGGCAGCGTCGTGCGATAGGCGCGGACCAGGAAGATCGCCTCGATCATGTCGCCGCGCGCCTGGGCGATTGCCAAGGCAGCCAGCTCACGGTCGTAGAGCGAGCCTTCGCTCATCACCCGGTCGACGCCGAGCGCCAGCTGCTCGATGATCTGGTCGAGGCGAAGGGCCGGCACCGAACGGTCGCCGCGCCGGCGGTCGGCAAGCAGGCTGTGGGCATTGGCAATGGCCGCTTCGCCACCTTTTACCGCAACATACATCTTACGCCTCCATCGTCTTGATGCGAGTCGTGCGCGGCAAGCAAGCAATGCCATCAGCGGTGGCGAGGATGATGTCGACGCCGCGCGGAAAGCGCTTGATATTCTGCTTCCACTGCTCGACGAAATGGCGCGGCATCTGCGCCGGCGCAATCGTGGCGCTGGTTTCGATGCCGGGACCTTCGAGCAACAGCGGCGTGCCGGAGACGAGATCGCTGACCTGCAGGATCAGCGTGGTCGAGCGGTCGGGGTAGTCCTGCGTGCCCTGTGAAAAGCCGTCCAACGACATCATCTCGGCCGGCGTGGCGATCAGAGCGAAATGCGCATCGGCTGGCGTGTTGGCCAATGGCGCGCCGGTGTGGAAACCAAGCCAGGATTTGATGGCAGTGGAAGCCTGCAAAGCAGGGTCGAGCCACAGCGGTGTGTCGTTGTCGCAAAGCGCCAGCGCGATGGCGCAGGCGCTTGCCGAGAGCGGCGCCGGCGGGCGGGCGAGGGCCGGCAGCGGCTGTACGCTGCCTGGCCGCGCCATCGCGTCCATGACCGCCCGGAACACGGTCTGGGCATTGAAGACCGGATCGGCGAAACCGCCTTCGATCGATTGCGCCGCAATGTCCATCAGTCTTCTCCGCGAACCATGGTGAAGAAATCCACCTTCGTTGCCGCCGTCTCGGCGCGGCGTTTTTCATGTGTCGCGGTCAGAGCCGACCGCAGGGGCGCTATCAGCCCGGTCTCGACTTTGGCGCGGTGGCCAGGGTCCTGCCACAGTGCGTCGGCGATGGCCGCCAGCTTCGCCTTCTGCTTGTCCCGGCCAAGGGCATAGCAATGGCCGACCTGTCCGGACGGCAGGCGGACCGTGGCGCGGGTGACGGTCGCCTCGCCGACATTGAAGGGCGCGCCGCCACCGCCGATGCGGCCGCGCAAGGTGACCAAGCCTGTCTCGGGGCCGCGCAGCAGTTCAGCGTCCGAAGGCAATCCGGCCTCGTTCCAGAACCGCACGATGTCGTCGCCGCTGGATTGCGCCAGCGTCGCCATGGCGGCCTTGCGTTCGACCTGGTCGCGGGCTTCCTGTCCTCGCATGAGCAATAATCCTTGTGGCTAAATTTGTCTATTGATATAGACAATTATACAAATTATACCTATTATCTAGCGCGTGTCCATGACGGGTGGATGACGGTAGAAGACCGCGCGCTAGAAGGCTGGGGGCAATCAATGGTCGGGCGGCTGGCAGCGGACAGCATCGAGCGGCGCAGCGGCGTTTCGCTGTGGCGGCAGATCGCCGACAAGATCCTGCATGCGATCGCCATCGGCGATTTCGCCGAAAATGCCCCGCTGCCGCCTGAGGTGGCACTGGCTGAGCGGTATGGCGTCAATCGCCACACGGTGCGCAGCGCCATAGCAGCGCTTGTGCAGGAAGGCGTGCTGCGGGCCGAGCAGGGACGCGGGACTTTCGTGCTGTCGCGCAAAAGGCTGTCCTATCCGATCGGCGCGCGCACACGCTTTTCGACAGGCCTGCAAGGGCAGACGACGGAAAGGCACATCGTCCTGCTCGCCTCGTCGGTCGAGCCGGCCAGCCAGCGCGTCGCCGAGGGCCTTGGCCTTGCCAGGGGGGCTGAGGTGATCCGTCTGGAAACACGTGGCGAAGCCGATGGACGGCCGGTGTCGCGCGCTGCCGGCTGGTTCGATGCCAGGCGCTTTGCCGGTATCGATGCCGCGATGGCTGAGACCGGCTCGATCACCGCGTCGCTGGCGCGGTTCGGCATAGACGACTATCTCAGGCAATCGACCGTGCTGTCGGCGCGCCATGCCGATGCGGCCGACCTTGCCGATCTCGATCTGCAGCCGGGCGCCATCGTGCTGGTCACCGTCGCCGTCAACGTCACGCCGGACGGCCAGCCGATCCAGTTTTCCGAGTCGCGCTTCCCAGCCGAGCGGGTGGAACTCAAATTGTCGGCGCTGTAGGGAGTGCCGGCCTTGTACGAGACCGTGATTATCTGACCCACGCTGATATCAGACCAACTCGGTCGCGCTCACTTGTCAGCGTCTTGGCGTTTGAGGGCCGCCTTCGACCTGCGCGGGGCGTCGTCAATTCGGGCCGGGTTCACCGCCTGCCATGTTATGACCCCACCTCGATCACAGCCTTGATCAGGCCGGATTTCTCATGCGCCCAGTGAGCGAGATCGCGCGGCGTGTCGGAGAGCGTGGTGCGGTGGGTGACGAGCTTGGCCATCGGCACGGCGCCGTTGCGGATCGAGGCGGCGACATGGTCGAAGTCGGCGCGTAGCGCGTTGCGGCTGCCGATCAATGTCATCTCGCGCTTGTGGAATTCCGGATCGGAAAAGCTGATGTCGTCCTTGACGACGCTGACCAGCACCAGTGTCCCGCCATGCGCGACATGGGCGAAGGCCGACTGCACCGACTGGGTGTTGCCGGTGGCGTCGAAGACCACATCGAAGCCTTCGCCTGATGTCGCCTCCCTGACCAGATCGGGTGCTGAGCCGCGTGAGCCGTCGAGGGTCTGGAAACCAAGCGCATTCGCGGCGAAGGCGAGCCTTTCGCTGCTCATGTCGAGCAGCATCACGTCGAGCCCGGCGATGCGGGCGAAGATGGCGGTGCCAAGCCCGATGGGGCCGGCACCGATGACCAGGGTGCGGGCGCGGGGATCGGCGCGGGCACGCCGCACGGCATGCGCGCCGATGGCCAGGAATTCGACGGCAGCGGCGTCGGCCAGCGACAGGCCGTTTGCCGG
Source organism: Mesorhizobium sp. Root102 (assembly GCF_001425625.1). Taxonomy (GTDB): domain Bacteria; phylum Pseudomonadota; class Alphaproteobacteria; order Rhizobiales; family Rhizobiaceae; genus Mesorhizobium. The sequence continues at coordinate 86,706 of NZ_LMCP01000046.1, forward strand.
ATAGAGATTTTGCGCCGGCACCAGGATGCGTTCGCACATGGCGCCGTCGCGATGCACGCCGAGCACCTCGATCCTGACGCAGCAATTCGGCTTGCCGTGCCGGCAGGCGACGCACTTGCCGCAGGAAAGATAGGGGTTGATGACGACCGGCTCGCCAACGGCCAGATCGACGCCTTCGCCGGTCTCGATGATCGTTCCAGACACCTCATGGCCCATGATGCGGGGATAGGCGAGGAACGGGTGCTTGCCCTCGAAAATGTGGTAGTCGGTGCCGCAGATGCCGACATGGCTGACCGCCACCAGCGCCCAGCCGGGAGGCGGTGAGTCCGGTGCGGGACGGTCTTCCAGGACAAGGTCGCCGGGCGAACGGCAGACAACGGCTTTCATGCTTCAATCCAGTCTGTAGTGAAAATCGCCGGCCCGGCAGTCATGTCGGGCCGGCGATTGATTGCGGGGTTGGCTCACTTGCCGCGGCGGCGCAGGCCATCGAAATAGACAATGATGATGATCAGCGCGCCGGTGATGATGCGCTGCCAGAACGAGTTGACGTTGAGCAGGTTGGCGCCGTTGTTGATGGTGGCCAGGATGAAGGCGCCAAGCAGCGGTCCGTGCACCGAGCCGACGGCGCCGAACAGCGAGGTGCCGCCGATGACCGACGAGGCGATCGCCTGCAGTTCCCAGCCCTCGGCCTGGGTCGGATTGCCGATGCCGATGCGGGCGGCCAGCAGCACGCCGACGAAGGCCGCGCACAGGCCCGACAGCGTGTAGGCCATGTAGATGGTGCGCTGGACGTTGACGCCGGACAGGCGCGAGGCCTCGGCGTTGGAGCCGACCGAAAACAGATACCGGCCCCAACGGCTATGATGCAAGAAGACGTAGGCCGGAATGCCGACCAGGATCACCATCCAGAACAGGTTGGGGATGCCGATAAAGGAATTGCGCGAGAACGCGGTGAAGGTGTCGCTGTTGATGTTGATCGAATTGCCGTTGGTGATCAAAAGGCCGATGCCGCGCAACGAGGTCAGCGTCGCCAGTGTGATGATGAAGGGAGGCAGGCCCATCTTGACGATGCCGAAGCCGTGGAACATGCCGATGGCAACTCCAACCAGCAGCGTCACCAGTATGGCGAGCCAGATGGGGAAGCCGGCATTGATCATCATGGCGACGACGACGGTGGCGAAGCCGACCACTGCGCCGACCGAGAGGTCGATGCCGCCGGTGATGATGACGAAGGTCTGACCGACCGCCATGATGGCGATCATCGAGCCCTGGCGCAAAAGATTGGCGATGTTGTTGCCCGAGGCGAAGCTTGTTGTGGCCAGGGAAAGCACGATCCACAGCAGCACCAGCAGCGCCAAAAGCGTCAGCCCAAACAGGACGTTGTAGTTGCGCTTCGGTTTTTCGACAGCAATCGCCTCGGTGCTCATATCTGTCCTCCCAGCCTTTCTTGTTTCTCGGCTAGCGCCTGCGTGAGAATGTCCTCGTGGCTGGSGGCGCGGAAACCGTGCGTCGCCACCAGTTTGCCGCGCCGGAACACATGCAGCGTGTCGGCGAGTTCGTAGACTTCCGGCAGATAGGACGAGATCAGGATGATGCCGGCGCCCTTCGACAACAGCGCGCCGAACAGGCGGTAGATCTCGGCCTTGGTGCCGACATCGACCCCGACCGTCGGCTCGTCGAAGATGAACAGCTTGGCGCCGTGGGCCAGCCATTTGCCGATGACGATCTTCTGCTGGTTACCGCCCGACAGGCTGGACGCCAGCGCGCCGCGTGTCGGCGTCTTGATGCGCAGATCGGCGATCTGGCGATCGGCCCGCGCCTTCTCCTGTGCGCCCGAAATCAGCAGATTGTTCGAGATGCGCTTGTAGATCGGCAAATTGAGGTTGAGGCCGACCGGCAGGTTGAGGCAAAGCCCCTGGTCGCGGCGGCTCTCCGGTGCCAGCGCCATGCCGAGCTTGATCGCGTCATGTTCGGACTTGACCTGAACATCCTTGCCTTCCCACAGAATCTGGCCGGCGGATTTGCGGTGGCGGCCGTAAAGCGTGGTGACGAACTCGCTGCGCCCGGCGCCGATCAGGCCATAAAGCCCGACGATCTCGCCGGCGCGAACCGTCATCGAGACATCCTCGAAGCCCTTGCCGGACAGGTTCCTCGCCTCGATGATCGCGGCACCCGGCGTGAAATGCTCCTTGTGGTAGACCTGCTCGATCGAGCGGTTGATCATCATCTTGACCAGTTCCGCATCGTTGGTCTCCGCGATGTTGCGGGTGCCGACCAGCGTGCCGTCACGCAGCACGGAAACACGGTCGGCGAGTTCGAACACTTCCTCCATGCGATGGCTGATGTAGATGATCGTCACGCCTTCGCCCTTCAGCCGGCGGATCAGGGTGAAAAGCTGGTCGGCCTCCTTGCGGGTGAGGTAGGCGGTCGGCTCGTCGAAGATCAGGAATTTGGTGCCGCGCACGGTGGCGCGGGCGGCTGCAATCAGCTGTTGCTGGCCGATGGTGAGGTCGCCCAGCGTGACATGCGCCGGCAAGTCGAAGCCGAGATCGTCGATGATCTTCTGCGCTTGCCTGACCATGGCGCGCTGCTGCAGGATGCCGAAGCGCGAATTCTCCTCGCCGAGGAACATGTTGGCGGCGACCGTCAGGTGACGGCACAGCACGACCTCCTGGTGCACGGCATTGATGCCGAGCGCCATCGCCTCATGCGGCGTCGCCAAGGCAGCCGGCTGGCCCTCCCAGATAACCTCTCCGGAGGTGCGCGGCATCACGCCGGTCAAAAGCTTGATGAGCGTGGATTTGCCGGCGCCGTTCTCGCCGACGATGGCGTGGATCTCGCCGGATTTGAAAGCAAGATTGACCGGCTTCAGCGCGTGCGTGCCGGGATAGCGCTTCTCCAGCCCGCGTAGTTCGAGGATAGTCCGCCCCGATTCCAGCACGGGTGCCGGATGCAGTTCCTGCGCCGTCGAAATCATGACAATCCTCCCAGATTGGCCGCACGATTGGCACGCGGCGAGGCAAGGATATGCCTCGAAAACAGCCTAGCTTAAGCTTGTGGATTGCCAAGCCGTTTGTGCTGGCAGCTTAGTCTCCGGGGCGCGGTGCCCCGGAGACGGTTTCGGATGCGACGGCTTAAAGCTTCGGGTTGAGCAGCGCGTCGATCTTGGGGTCCTTCATGTTGTCCTTGGTCACCAGATTGGCGCCGGTGTCTACATTGGCCTCGACCTTTTCGCCCTTCGAGGCGGCAAGCGCGGTCTTGATGCCGTCATAGCCCATCCGGTACGGATCCTGGACGACGAGCGCGGAAATGACGCCGTCGTTGAGGAACTTGATCAGCTTCTCGTCGCTGTCGAAACCGACCAGCGCCAGTTTGCCGCCAAGGTTGTTTTCGGCGACAGCCTGACCGACGCCCTGCGCCATGATCAGGTTGGAGGCGAAGATGCCCTTGAGGTTCGGGTTGGCGGTGATCAGGTCGGTGGCGATGTTGAGGCCGGTGGTGGCCTGGCCATCGGCATATTTGTCGGCAACCAGCTTGAGGCCCGGATATTTGGCGGCCAGCTGTTCGGTGAAGCCCTGCTTGCGCTGCTCGAGCGAGCCGGCGCCCGGAGCGTTGGTGATCAGGGCGACGTCGCCCTCGATCTTGCCGCCGTTTGCGGCGCCGATGGCGGCCGCGAGGCCGTCGGCAGCGACGCGACCGCCCTGCACATTGTCGGTGGTCAGGAACGAGGTGAAGGCCTTGGAGTCGGCGCCGGAATCGATGCCGATAACCTTGACCTTGGCAGCGGCTTCATCGATCGGCTTGCCAAGCGCCTTGAACTCGGTCGGCGCAATGACGATCGCCGCCGGGTTGCTGGCAACGGCATTCTCGAGGATCGAGACCTGGCCGTTGACGTCGGTTTCAGCCTGGGCGCCGAGTTCCGGCACGTTGACGCCGAGATCCTTGCCGGCCTTGCGGGCGCCGGCCAGAACGATCTGCCAGTAGAAGGACGTGGTGTCCTTGACGATGATCGGAATGGTCACGTCCGCCGCCGAAACCGGCGCCGAATGCATGACGCCGGCGAGCATCGAAGCTGCTGCCAGCGCCATGACGGCACGGCGGTTGAGAATGCTGGTCACGAATTTCATGAGGTTCCTCCCTAAGTCGCCCGGTGAACGTTACGGAAGCTCCGTCCGGATAGGCGTGGCCCAAACAGAACTTTATCAATAAAAAACAGTTGCCTTGTTTTGATAGTGCATCGATCCAGCCGATGCAAGCGGTGTTTGACGCCAGTCCTGCCGAGGTCTGGGCAGGGGAAGATCGTGCGCCGCTACTCCCGTGCCGTCGTCAAACGCTCCCGTTCCCGTTCCGCGAGCATACGGAATATTAATTCCACAAATCAGTCAATATGGAATGTTCATTCTTTCTGTGGGATCGCAAGAATGTGAAGTCTGGGTCACCGTTCACCGCGGGGTGGATACGCGTTTCACGCCAGCTCCTGCACCAGCGTGTAGGGGCGATATTTGGCGTATTCCGTCTCCGGCACGTCGATGTCGAGCAGTTCGAGGTTGCGCGTCAGGTTTGCCAGCTTGGCGGTGCCGGTCAGCACGGTGGCGACCGCGGGTTCATGCAAGGGGAACTGGAACGCAGCCGCCGCCAGCGGATAGCCGCCCTCGGCGGCGATCCGCTCCATCGCACCGACGCGGTCGAGCACGTCATGGCTGGCAGGACGGTAGTCGAAATGCGCGCCTTGTACCGGCCCGGTCGCCAGGATGCCGGAGTTGAAGACGCCGCCGATGACCAAGGACGTCTGTTGCGCGCTGCATAGCGGCAGCAACTCCGCTTCGGCGCTGCGGTCGAGCAGCGAATAGCGGCTGGCAAGCAGGATGCAGTCGAGTGGCGCCTCGCGCATCACGTCGAGACAAATCTGCACCTCGTTGACGCCGAGCCCATAAGCGGAAATGACGCCGGACCGTTTCAACTCTTCGAGCGCCTTGAGGCCGCCATCCATCAGCTCGCGAAAGTGCAGCTTGGTCTTCTCGACACCGTGTGTGTAGACGCCGATGTCGTGGACAAACAGGATGTCTATCCTGTTTAGGCCAAGCCGCGCATAGCTGAACTCGACCGATCGCATGATGCCGTCATAGGAATAGTCGTAGTCGAGCGCGAAGGGTAGCGGATCGACATAGGAGTGATCGGGAACCTGATCGTCCGGTACCGGGCGGAACAGGCGGCCGACCTTGGTGGAAAGCACATAGGAATCGCGCGGCTTGTAGCGCAGGAAGTCGCCGAAGCGGCGCTCCGACAGGCCGAAACCGTAGAAGGGTGCGGTGTCGAAATAGCGCAGGCCGGCTTCCCAGGCGCCCTGCAGCGTCTCCATCGCCGCTTCGCGAGAACAAGCGCGGTAGAGACCGCCGATCGCGGCACCGCCGAAGCTGACCTCGGTGACCTCGAGCGCCGTCCTGCCAATGCGGCGTTTTTGCATGTAAACCTCCCCGGTGCCGGCCGTTGCACGGCTCGGCAGTCTACTCGATATCCGTACAATCTAGAGCGTTGCGCCAAGATGCCAGGGCACGAACTCGTTGTCGCCGTAGCCGAAATCCTCACTCTTGGTCTTGCGGCCGGAAGCCGTCTCGACGATCAGTTCGAAGATCTCGCGGCCCATGCCGGCGATGGTCTTTTCACCGGAGGCGATGACGCCGCAATTGACGTCCATGTCCTCTTCCATCTGGTGATACATGGTCGAGTTGGTGGCGACCTTGATTGATGGCGTCGGACGGCACCCAAAGCAGGAGCCGCGGCCGGTGGTGAAGACGATGACGTTGGCGCCGCCCGCCACCTGGCCGGTGGCCGAGACCGGGTCGTAGCCGGGCGTGTCCATGAACACCAGGCCACTGCCAGTGACTTTTTCGGCGTAGCCGAAGACACCGTTGAGCGGCGTCTGGCCGCCCTTGGCGACCGCGCCGAGCGACTTCTCCAGGATGGTGGTGAGGCCGCCGCGTTTGTTGCCGGGCGAGGGGTTGTTGTCGATCGAGGCGCCATGCTTGGTGACGTGCTCCTCCCACCACTTCACGAAGCCGTCGAGCTTCTGCGCGATCTCCGGCGTTGCCGCGCGGTAGGCAAGCAGATGTTCGGCACCATAGATTTCCGTCGTCTCGGAGAGGATGCCGATGCCGCCGACGCCGGCCAGGATATCGACAGCCGCGCCCAGCGCCGGATTGGCTGTAATGCCCGACATGCCGTCGGAGCCGCCGCATTGCAGGCCGACGACGATCTCGCTGACCGGGATCGGCTCACGCTTCAACTGGCCGACTTCCTCCGCGATCTCAGCCAGCACGCCCATCGCCTTTTCCACCGATTTGCGCGAACCGCCGGCGTCCTGGATGTTGAAGTGGCGTTTGCCGGCAGCGACGCCCTTCTGGCCGTAGAGGGTGAGCTGGTTGACCTCGCAGCCGAGCCCGACCATCAGCACACCGCCGAAATTCGGGTGGCGGGCATAGCCGGCAAGCGTGCGGTGCAGCACCATCATGCCGTCGCCGGTGCCGCTCATGCCGCAGCCCTGGCCGTGCACGATCGGCACGAAGCCGTCGATGCCGGGATATTTGGGCAGCAGCGTCCGGTTGGCGGTGTCGGCGATGGAACGGCAGACGGTCGCCGAGCAGTTGACGCTGGCGACGATGCCGATGAAATTGCGCGTGCCGGCGCGGCCATCGGCGCGGCGATAGCCCATGAAGGTGCGGGCGCGGTCGGCCTCCGTCGCGTGCTCGGCCTCGCTCGGCGGCACGACCGGCAAGCGGCCGGATTCGAAAACCAGATTGTGCGAATGAACGTGCTCGCCAGCTGCAATATCCTGCGTCGCGCGACCGATCGCCTGGGCGTATTTGACCACGGCTTCGCCGGCGGCGATCGGCTTGATCGCCACCTTGTGGCCGGGCTCGATCAGCGCGCTGGCGACGGCACCGCCCGGCAGCGCGGTGCCGATCTCGATGCGGCCGTTGGCGACTGCCACGTTGTCGGCGGGGGACAGAAGAATGCAGTTGGAGGGGTTCACGGGCGGTTTCCTGGGTGATCCTGGGATGCGCGGGCGGATTGACACGCGCCTGTTTAGAGATAATGTCTTTTATCGTGAAAAAACAGTTTTGCGTCAATTGTTTTTTCGTGGGGAGTTCCGCATGTCCTTGGGGTTGTTCCGCGAGGCGATTTCGCTTTTCAGGGTCATGGGAACGTCATATTGCGCTTCAAACCGGCCGCCGCAAGCGACGGCGTGCAACGGGTCAGGAATGTCGAAGAGCAACAACGTCTACAAGGATGCCTATAATCGCTGCCTGCGGCTGCTCGACGAAACGCGCAGCCTGCCTTCGGAGCCGGAACTGGGTACTCTGCTTGGCGTCAGCCGCACCACGGTGCGTACCATTCTCGCGCGCATGGAAGAGACCGGGCTGATCGCCTGGAACAAGCGTGCCAAGACGGTGCTGCGCGAACCGCATCCGGATGATTTCTTCCCCGAGGAAGAGACCGACACGCTCGCCGAGATAATCGAGCGGTCGTTCATGCGCAGGCTGCTCGCCGGCGGCGCCGAAGCCGGCATGCAGATCAACGAACTCGAACTGGCGCGCGAGATCGGCGTCGGCACCACCAGCGTGCGCGAGTTCCTGATCCGCTTCTCCCGTTTCGGCTTGATCGAGAAGCGCCGCAACAGCCATTGGGTGCTGAAGGGTTTTACGCGCGCCTTCGCGCTGGAGTTGACCGAAATCCGCGAAATGTTCGAACTTCGCTCGGCAGCCGCCTTTGCCGCATTGCCACAGGACAGCGCGGTGTGGACCGATCTCGACCGCCTGGAAGACGAGCATCGCCAGTTGGCAAGCGAGATCGTCACCCGCTTCAACGAATTCTCCGAGCTGGACGAGCGCTTCCATCGGCTCATCCACCGGGCATCGCATAACCGCTTCATCGTCGATTTCTACGATGTCATTGCCATGATCTTCCACTACCACTACCAGTGGAACAAGGCGCAGGAACGCGAGCGCAACGAAGTCGCGATCGGTGAGCATCTGGTCTATATCGACGCGCTGAAATCGCGCGACCTAGGCAAGGTCGACGCCGCCTGCCGCAAGCACCTGAAGTCGGCGCGCCAGACATTGCTGACCTCGATCCCGGAAAGCCGGTTGCCACAAAAATCCTGAGCCGCGTCGCGGCTCGGATTTTTGTTTCATGCATGTCGTTATCCCAAAATCGCCGCGCATTTTTGGGCGACATGCATCGTGCCGCGTTGCCGCAGCGGCGATTTGGCGATTTTCCACCCGCCAGCCCCGTGCTAGGTATGGGGCGTTGCTGCGAAGAGGCAGGGCTTTGGGCGTATCGAGAAGACGGTGGAGCATACCGGTCGCGCTTGTCGCGGCCTATCTACTGTTGCTCCAGTCGACACTTGGTGCCTTCGCCTTCGGCTCCGGTCCTAACGCGTCGCAGCTCGATGCCTTTGGCAACGTCATCTGTACCCACGAAGGCGCAACCCGGCTTCCCGGCGGGAACCAGCCGCCGTCCCACCTGCCCGCATGCTGCGTGCTCGGCTGCAGCATGTTTTCGCCGGCCTTTGCGCCGCCGGCGGATGCCGACCTGGCGCTGGCCAGTCTTTCCTATGAAACGGTCGCCTTTGTCTTCCCGGCGGCCATCCATCTCGACTTCGCGCGTGAGCGCTCGCCGTCGAACCCGCGCGCGCCGCCGGTGACGGCCTGAGCCTAGTTGCCCGGCGGAACCTTTCGTGGGCGTACCCATCCAAAGATCAAACTGCTCGCGGCCGGCAACGGCGCGACCATCACTTCATGGAGCAACCATGTCCCATTCTTTCCGTATAGCGGCGAGCGATATGCCCGGCCGCATTCTGTCACGCTTCGAACAGCGTCTTGGCGTTGCCGTGCTGGCTCTTGTGCTGTCGTTCGTCGGCGCCCAGTCCGTCTTTGCGCATGAGTTCAAGGTTGGCGATCTCGAGATCGGCCACCCCTGGTCGCGTGCCACGCCGGCCGGCGCCAAGGTGGCCGGCGGCTATTTCACCATCACCAACAACGGCAGCGCGCCGGACCGGCTGGTGTCGATTTCCTCCGATGTTTCTGAAAAGGCCGAGCTGCATGAGATGGGCGTCAAGGACGGCGTCATGACCATGCGTCCGGTTGCCGGCGGCCTCGAAATTCCGGCTGGCGGCAAGGTCGCCCTTGCACCTGGCGGCTATCATCTGATGTTCATCGGCCTGAAGCGGCAACCCAAGCAGGGTGAAGAGTTTTCCGCCACACTGACCTTCGAGAAGGCCGGCGCCGTCAGCGTCGATTTCGCTGTCGAAGGCATGGGTGGTGGCGCCATGGACGACCACGCCAATTGATCGCGCCAGCTAGACAAATTTTGAAGATCTGAGGGACCATCATGAACAAGTATCTTCTGGCGGCCGCAGCACTTTTCGTGCTCGGGACAAATGCCGCCTTAGCGCATATCACGCTCGAAACCCAGGAAGCGGCCGTCGGCTCGACCTACAAGGCGGTTCTGCGTGTGCCGCACGGCTGCGACGGCAAGGCGACGACTGCCGTGCGCGTGCAGATCCCGGAAGGGGTGATCGCGGTGAAGCCGATGCCGAAGCCGGGTTGGACGCTGCAGGCCAAGAAGGGCAAGTACGACAAATCCTACCAACTCTATGGTCAGGCGGTGACCGATGGGGTCAAGGAAGTCGACTGGAGCGGCGGCAGCCTGCCGGATGAATTCTATGACGAGTTCGTCTTCCGCGCGACGCTGACGGGGGACCTCCCGGTGGGCCAAAGACTTTACTTCCCGGTGGTGCAGGAATGCGATGGCACTGCCGATCGCTGGATCGAGATCCCGGCAGTCGGTCAGGATGAGGACGCGCTGGAAAACCCGGCGCCCGGCATCAAGCTGTTGCCGAAGAAATGATCGTTCGGGCGGCGCGCTCTCAAAAGCGCGCCGCTATTCTCCTGGTGGTGGCATGAGCACGACGTCCTTCCTGCAGACGGTTTCCATGACCGGCCAACGCGCCGGCCGGCTTGTCGTCGGCCTGTTGGCCATGATCGTGTTTCTTGCCAGCATTGCCGTGCCAGATCAGGCCTTTGCCCATGCCGCGCTGATCAAGACCGATCCGGCCGACGGCGCGGTGCTGGAACAGGGGCCGGCACAGTTCTCGCTGACCTTCAGCGAGCCGGTGTCGCCATTGGTGCTGACCTTGGTGAAGCCCGACGGCACGCCGGTTCCGCTGACCGCCTTCCGGCTCAGCGACCAGACGGTCGAGATCGACAATCCGCAGCCGCTCAAATCCGGCACGCATGTCTTGAGCTGGCGTGTCATCTCTGCTGACGGTCATCCCGTCGGCGGATCGCTGCTGTTTTCCATCGGCTCGCCCAGCGCGCCGCCTGCCGTGTCCGAGGCCATCGACTGGCAGCTGCGGTCCGCGATCTGGCTCGGCAAGGTCCTTCTCTACATCGGCCTTTTCCTCGGCGTCGGCGGCGCCTTCGCTCTCGCTTGGCTGGCCGGGGACGGACAGGCTGGCCGGCGTTTCGTCGTCGCTGCAATCCTGAGCGGTCTGGTCCCGGCACCCTTGTCGGTCGGCTTGCAGGGGCTGGACGCACTCGGGGCGCCGCTATCGCATCTGGCGCAGGCGGTCATCTGGCGGACCGGGCTCGGCACCAGTTTCGGCTGGACGGTGCTGGTCGCCCTGATCGCCATGGGGCTTAGCCTGCTGTCGCTGGCCGGCCCCCGCGCCACCGCCAAACCATTTGCGGTGGCCGGGCTGGCCGGGGTGGGGATTGCCCTTGCCGCCAGCGGCCATGCCAGTGCCGCCGAACCGCAATGGCTGACACGGCCGATGGTGTTCCTGCACGGCGTCGGCATCGCCTTCTGGGCCGGCGCGCTGGTGCCTCTCGGTCTGGCGCTGAAGGGGCAATCGGCGGAGGCCGCGCCATTCCTGCGGCGGTTTTCTCGCATGATCCTGCCCGTGGTGGCCGTGCTTGCCGCTGCTGGCATCGTGCTTGCCGTCATACAGGTGCAGACACCCGAGGCATTGGTCGACACCGCCTATGGCCGGCTGCTGCTGATCAAGCTGGGGTTGCTGGTCTTTCTGTTCACGCTCGCCGCCGTCAATCGCTGGAAACTCACCGCATCGGCCGAGGCCGGATCGACGGAGGTGCAACACAGGCTCTCCCGTTCGATCGGTGTCGAATTGCTGATCGTGTTGGCCATCTTTGGCGTTGCCGCGGGCTGGCGCTTCACACCGCCGCCACGGGCCTTGGCGATCGCGGCCGCCCAACCGGTCTCGGTCCATATCCACGCGCTGCAAGCGATGGCGGATCTCAGCATCACCCCCGGCCATGCCGGAACGGTTGCCGCCTCGATGATCATCATGAGCGGCGATTTCGGCCCGCTCGACGCCAAGGAGGTGACGCTGGTGCTGTCGAAGCCCGATTCCGGCATCGAGCCGCTGACGCGCGCTGCGACCAAGCCCGGCGACGGCAGCTGGCGTGTCGACAACCTCGTCATCCCGGTGCCTGGCAGATGGACGGTGCGCATCGATATCCTGGTCTCGGACTTCGAGATGGTGAAGATCGAAGCGCCAGTCGACATCAGGCCCTGACCGGCCGATGTGATGCCGTCGTCGAAGAGGCTGCAACTGCGGGCGGCTGCAACACAATTCGGAGAGGCGGTTGACGCGGGCTCGAAGGCCCGTCAATCATCCGCGCAAATCGCGAGCTCGAACCAACAAGATCCGAAAGCAGGGAAGAAACGATGGAAAAAGCCGAAATCGGCCTGATCGGCCTTGGCACGATGGGCTCCAACCTAGCGCTCAATATCGCCGAGCACGGGCATCGTATCGCCGTCTTCAACCGCACCAAGGCGCGCACCGACGCTTTCGTCGAGAATGCCGGCGCGCTCAGGGATATGGTCGTGCCCTGCTACAGCCTGGAAGAGCTCGCCGCCGCGATCCGGCCGCCGCGTCCGATCATCATCATGGTGCTGGCCGGCAAACCGGTCGATGAACAGATCGCGGCGCTACGCGGCGTGCTGTCGGCCAACGACATCGTCATCGATGCCGGCAACGCCAATTTTCGCGATACGATGCGGCGCTTCTCCGAGCTTTCCGGCTCGGGTCTCACCTTCATCGGCATGGGCGTGTCCGGTGGCGAGGAGGGCGCGCGCCACGGCCCGTCGATCATGGTCGGCGGGACGGAGGAGAGCTGGAAGCGCGTCGAGAAGGTGCTGACCGCGATCTCGGCCAAGTTCAAGGACGAGCCCTGTGCGGCGTGGCTCGGTACCGACGGCGCCGGGCATTTCGTCAAAACCATCCACAACGGCATCGAATATGCCGACATGCAGATGATCGCCGAGATCTACGGTATTCTGCGCGACGGGCTCGGCATGGGCCCGAAAGAGATCGGCGCAGTGTTTGCCAACTGGAACAAGGGCCGGCTCAATTCCTACCTGATCGAGATCACCGCCAAGGTGCTGGCATCAGACGATCCGAAGACCGGCAAGCCGGTGGTCGACATCATCCTCGACCGCGCCGGCCAGAAGGGCACCGGCAAATGGTCGGTCATCGAGGCGCAGCAGCTCGGCATCCCGGCCACCGCGATCGAGGCGGCGGTGGCGGCGCGCGTTCTGTCGTCGATCAAGGACGAGCGGCTGGCGGCGGAAAAAGCCTATGGCAATATCGGCGTGACGAAGATTTCCGGCGACAAAGACGCGTTGCTGCATGATCTCGAACTGGCGCTGTTCGCCGGCAAGATCGCTGCTTATGCACAGGGTTTTGCGGTGATGAGCGGCGCCTCCAAGGAGTTCAACTGGAGCCTGCCGATGCCGACCATCGCCAGGATCTGGCGCGCCGGCTGCATCATCCGTTCGCAGATGCTCGACACCATGGCGGAGGCCTTCAGCAAGGGCGGCGCCTCAACCAACCTTCTGATGGCGCCGGCCTTCATCGCGTTGATGCAGGAGGCGCATCCTTCGCTGAGGCGCATCGTGGCAAGGGCATCAGAGGCCGGCTCACCGGTGCCGGCGCTGTCTTCCGCGCTTGCCTATTTCGACAGCTACCGCCAGGGCCGCGGCACTTCGAACCTAATCCAGGCGCAACGCGACTTCTTCGGCGCGCACGGTTTCGAACGCATCGATGAATCCGGTGCGTTCCATGGGCCATGGGGAAGTGGCGCGGCTGGCTAGTAAAGCCAGCCCATGAGCCATGCTTTAAGCGAGCAATGGCTGGGTTAATGCCTGGACGCCGCTGGCCACGACCAGGCTCTGCAGAGAGCCCGGCGCGGCGCCGCCAATCCATCCGAGCACCGAGCGGGCAAGGTCGGAGCCGGCCAGCCGGAAGTTCTCGTTGACGACGAGCAATTCCGGCCGGAACAGGTGCAGCAGGTCCGACGACTGCTTGGACACCACATCGACGTCGCGGCCGAGCTTGAGGCCGGCATCCTCGATGCCGGCAACGATGGCCAGTGTCGCGGCGGCAGCGCTGCTGACGAAGCCGTCCGGCCTGACGTCGCGGCGCATCACCTGCGCGGTCCTCATCCTGATCTGCTCGATCGTATGATCGATCGAAACGGTGTTGAACGGGATTTCGTTGGCGTCGACCTCGCTCAGTGCGTCGGCAAAGCCGTTCAGCGTATGGCCGTAATAGGTCAGCCCGGGCGGCGGCGACAGAAGCGCCAGCCTGCGCCGGCCCATGCTCGCCAGCCGGCGCACGGCTTCCATCGCGAAAGCATGGTTGTCGAAGTCATGATAGGGATGAACGAGACCCATGTCGGTGCGCCCATGCGTGGCAAAGGGCATGCCGTGCTCCAGCATGTAGCGGGCGCGCGGATCGTTCGGCTGGGTGCGCGAGATGATGACGCCGTCGGCCGAACCGGTCTCGACGAGATAGCGGATCGGCTCCATCGGATCCTGAGAGCGAGAATAGGGCGTGACGATCAGGTGATAGGGCGTTTCGGCGAGCACTTCCGAAACGCCGTAGATGATGTCCGAGACGAAGCTCATGATCTCGCGATCGGTGTTGAGCACGAGGCTGATGACATTGGTTCTGCCTGTGCGCAGGCGTACGCCGGCGCGGTTCGGTCGGTAGCCGATCTGTTTGGCGACGAGCTGGACGCGACGCCTGGTCTCGGCGCCGATTTCCGGGGCATCCTTCAAGGCGCGCGACACGGTGGTCACGCCGAGCCCGGTCATGAAGGCAAGCGTCTTCAACGTCGGCCGCCCTTGTGCCGATGTCTCCTCGTTCTTGTCCGTACGCTGTCTGTCCATTCATCCCGCCCGTCAGGCGCATAGCAGCCGCAAGCCGGGCCGGCAATCGCCACCATTGCGATACGATCTGCGCTCCAGCCTCGGCAAAATCTCAATATACTGAAACGTTACAGATGCCAATATCGCCACCGCGAAGCGCCCCAGTCCGTGATTTTGGCGAGGGGTCTCGCGGCCAACAGGGCCGTGCAACCAAACGCGACCTGGCAGGGTTTCTTGCGCTGCAGCGTGATTTCGCATCGCAACAATGATGTCCGTGCCATGCTTGCCAGTTTTTGAGCAAGGAATTTGTTCGCGCCTCGAAAAAATATCGGACCGCCTTTGCCCGAGGGGTTGCGCAGCCCGCGCAATTGCCGTATCGAAAATCTGTAACGTTTCAGATTCTGGGAGGAGCCGAAATGCGATACAAACTTTTGACCGCTGCGCTGGCAGCAACGGCTGCGCTGCAATTTGCCGGGCCGGCCGCCGCGACGGACCTGGAAGTCACCCATTGGTGGACGTCGGGCGGCGAGGCGGCGGCGGTTGCGGAACTTGCCAAGGCATTCGATGCGACCGGCAATCACTGGGTGGACGGCGCCATTGCCGGCTCCGGCGGCACGGCGCGGCCGATCATGATCAGTCGCATCACCGGTGGCGATCCGATGGGCGCCACGCAATTCAACCATGGCCGGCAGGCGGAAGAGCTGGTGCAGGCCGGCCTGATGCGCGACCTCACTGACGTCGCCACCAAGGGCAAGTGGACGGAAGTCGTCCGGCCGAAGAGCTTGCTCGACAGCTGCACCATCGACGGCAAGATCTATTGCGTGCCCGTCAACATCCATTCCTGGCAGTGGCTGTGGCTGTCCAACGAGGCCTTCGAGAAGGCCGGCGTGCCGATGCCGAAGGACTGGAATGAATTCGTGGCGGCAGCGCCCGCGCTGGAAAAGGCCGGCATCATTCCGCTCGCCGTCGGCGGACAGGCCTGGCAGTCCTCCGGAGCCTTCGACGTGCTGCTTGCGGCAGTGGGCGGCACGGATACGTTCCTCAAGGTCTACAAGGACAAGGACGCCAAGTTCGCCGCCGGGCCCGAAGTCGCCAAGGTCTTCAAGGCCGCGGACGATGCCCGCAAGATGGCGAAGAACACCAATGTGCAGGACTGGAACCAGGCGACCAACCTGGTCATCACCGGCAAGGCCGGCGGCCAGATCATGGGCGACTGGGCGCAAGGCGAATTCCAGGTTGCCGGCAAGACCGCGGGCAAGGATTATACCTGCCTGCCGGGCCTTGGGCTTAACGAAGTCATCGCCACCGGCGGCGACGCCTTCTACTTCCCGGTGCTCAAGGATGCCGACAAATCCAAGGCGCAGGATGTGCTGGCCGAGACGCTGCTCGATCCCAAGACGCAGGTCGCCTTCAACCTCAAGAAGGGTTCCCTGCCGGTGCGCGGCGACGTCGATCTCAATGCGGCGAACGACTGCATGAAGAAGGGCCTCGCCATCCTCGCCAAGGGCGCCGTCATACCGTGGACGGACCAGCTGCTTTCGCAGGACACCCAAAAGCAGAAGGAAGATCTCTTCGCCGAGTTCTTCGCCAAGCCGGAACTGACCGTCGAAGAGGCGCAGAAGCGCTTCGCCGACCTCATCGCTTCGGCAGACTGACGTTGGAGACAACCCACCTTGCTCCCGGCCTTGCGAATGCAGGGCCGGGAACGCACCGCCCTTACCCAGCCGGCTGACGAGATGAGCAAGAGCGAACGTCCCAACCCGCTGTTCCGCAACCTCAATGCGAAGGTCGCGTCGATCCCGATGATCCTCACGGCAGTGGTGGTTTTCGTCGGCGGCACCCTTTGGACGGTGCTCTACTCCTTCACCAATTCGAAGCTCTTGCCGCGGCTGAATTTCGTCGGGCTCGACCAGTATTACCGGCTGTGGGCAACGCCGCGCTGGCTGATCTCGATCGAGAATCTATTGATCTACGGCGCGATCTCGCTGGTGTTCTCACTGGTCATCGGCTTCCTCCTTGCCGCGCTGCTCGACCAGAAGATCCGCTTCGAGGACACGTTCCGCACCATCTTCCTCTATCCTTTCGCGCTTTCCTTCATCGTCACCGGCCTGGTCTGGCAATGGCTGCTCAATCCCGATTTCGGCATCCAGCACGTGGTGCGGGACCTCGGCTGGACAAGCTTCAGCTTCGACCCGCTCTACAATTCCAGCATCGTCATCTACGGCATATCGATCGCGGCACTGTGGCAAGGCACAGGGCTCATCATGTGCCTGATGCTGGCCGGCTTGCGCGGCATCGACGAGGACATCTGGAAGGCGGCGCGGGTGGATGGGATTCCGATGTGGAAGACCTATCTGTTCATCGTCATTCCGATGATGCGGCCGGTCTTCATCACCACGCTCGTCATCATCGCGTCGGGTATCGTCAAGGTCTATGACCTCGTCGTGGCCCAGACCAGCGGCGGCCCGGGCATCGCCTCCGAAGTGCCGGCCAAATATGTCTATGACTATATGTTCTTCGCCCAGAATCTGGGCCAGGGTTTTGCCGCCTCGACCATGATGCTGCTCTCGGTGGTGATCGTCATCGTGCCTTGGGCCTATCTCGAATTCGGAGGCAGGAAACGTGTCTGACAAAGCCGTTTCCATTGCCGCTGAGGCCAACAGGCTCAATGCGTCGGGCCCGCACGGGCCGAGGCCGCGGCACACCCTCTCGCGCCGCAACATCTTCCTCTATGGCACGCTGATCGTGATGGCGGTCTACTACCTTCTGCCGCTCTACGTGATGGTCGTCACGTCGCTCAAGGGCATGCCCGAGATACGGCTTGGCAACATCTTCTCGCCGCCGCTCGAAATCACCTTCGAGCCATGGGTCAAGGCGTGGTCGTCGGCCTGCACCGGCCTCAACTGCGACGGGCTTTCGCGCGGCTTCTGGAATTCGGTGCGCATCACCGTGCCGTCGGTGCTGCTGTCGATCGCCATCGCCTCGGTCAACGGTTACGCGCTGGCCAATTGGCGCTTCAAGGGCGCCGATACGTTTTTCATCATCCTGATCGTCGGCGCCTTCATTCCCTACCAGGTGATGATCTATCCGATCGTCATCATCCTGCGCGAGATCGGCCTCTATGGCAGTCTCAGCGGCCTGGTGATCGTCCATTCCATTTTCGGCATGCCGATCCTGACGCTGCTGTTCCGCAATTATTTCTCCTCGATGCCGGAAGAGCTGTTTCGGGCGGCGCGTGTCGACGGCGCCGGCTTCTGGGGCATCTTCCTGCGCATCATGATGCCGATGTCGCTGCCGATCTTCGTCGTCGCCATCATCCTGCAAGTGACCGGCATCTGGAACGATTTCCTGTTTGGCGTCGTCTACACCCGCCCCGACACCTATCCGATGACGGTGCAGCTCAACAACATCGTCAACTCGGTGCAAGGCGTGAAGGAGTACAACGTCAACATGGCCGCCACCATCCTGACCGGGCTTGTGCCGCTCATCGTCTACTTCATTTCCGGTAAGCTTTTCGTGCGCGGCATCGCCGCCGGTGCGGTGAAGGGGTGATGGCGATGACGGCAGCCAACGGCACCAGTGTTTCGATCCAGGATCTGTCTCTCAATTTCGGCGCGATTTCGGTGCTGCAGACCCTCAATCTCGATGTTGCCGAGGGCGAGTTCATCGTGCTGCTCGGCCCCTCCGGCTGCGGCAAGTCGACTTTGCTCAACTGCATTGCCGGCCTGCTCGACATCTCCGAAGGCTGCATCTTCATCAAAGGCAAGAACGTCACCTGGGAAGAGCCCAAGGACCGTGGCATCGGCATGGTGTTCCAGTCCTACGCGCTCTATCCGCAAATGACGGTGGAGAAGAACCTGTCCTTCGGCCTGCGCGTTGCCGGCATACCCAAGGACGAGATCGCCAAGCGGATCGCGCGGGCGGCCGAAATCCTGCAGATCGAGCCGCTGCTGCAGCGCAAGCCGGCGGCATTGTCCGGCGGCCAGCGCCAGCGCGTGGCGATCGGACGAGCGCTGGTGCGCGACGTCGACGTCTTCCTGTTCGACGAGCCGCTGTCCAATCTCGATGCCAAGCTGCGCGCCGAACTGCGCGTCGAGATCAAGCTGCTGCATCGCAAGCTGCAGAACACCATGATCTACGTCACCCACGACCAGATCGAGGCGATGACGCTGGCCGATCGCATCGCGGTGATGAAGGGCGGCGTCATCCAGCAGCTCGATGCGCCGCAGACCATCTATAACAGACCGGTCAACCGCTTCGTCGCCGGCTTCCTCGGCTCACCCGCGATGAATTTCATTGATGGAGAGCTGCAGGCTGGCGCTGGGCCAGTGTTCAAGACCGATGGTGTTGTGGTGCCGCTCGACCGCTACGCCTTCGACGGCACGGTCCGTCCGACCGGTGCTTGCGTGCTCGGTATCCGGCCCGAACACATAGCCTTTGGCGACGCGGCAAGGTCGATGCCGTTTTCCGCCAGCGGTTCCGTCGAGATCGTCGAGCCGATGGGCTCGGACACGCTGGTGTGGACGAAGCTCGGCGGCCGCAACCTCTCCTTCCGTGTCGAGGCGGAAAGGACGCTGCGCACTGGCGACCCGATCCAGATCGGTTTCGATCCGGTGCGCGCCTCGCTGTTCGACGCCGCGACCGGCAATCGCCTGTAACGCTCTGAGAATCATCCCCCAAAACCTACCACCAAGCAAAACGGACAGAGACGATGAACTGGTCATTCCAACTTTACAGCGCCCGCAATTTCCTGCCCTGGGAAGGGGTGCTCGCCACGCTCGGCAAGCTCGGCTACACCCAGGTCGAAGGCTTCGGCGGTGTCTATGACGATCCCAAGGCCTTTCGCACTGAACTCGACAAGAACGGCCTCGCCATGCCGACCGGGCATTTTTCGATCGACGCGCTCGAGAACGATTTTGACGGCGTGCGCAGAACAGCCGACACACTCGGCATCACGCTGCTCATCTGTCCTTTCCTGATGCCCGACCAGCGGCCATCCGACGCCGCCGGCTGGCGCGGCTTTGGTGAGCGTCTGGCAAAGGTCGGCGCCGCCGCGAAAAAGGCCGGCTACGGCTTTGCCTGGCACAACCATGATTTCGAGTTCAAGAAACTTGCCGACGGGTCGGTGCCGCAGGATCTCATCCTGTCCTCCGCGCCCGACATCAGCTGGGAGATGGACGTCGCCTGGGTGGTGCGCGGCGGCGACGATCCGCTGCCGTGGATCGAGAAATATGGCAAGCGTATCAGCGCCGTCCATGTCAAGGACATGGCCAAGCCCGGTGAGGGGCTGGACGAGGACGGTTGGTCGGATGTCGGCCATGGCACCATCGACTGGGCCGGCCTGATCAAGGCGCTGCGCGCCAAGAGTGCTGCCCAATACTACGTCATGGAACAGGACAACCCCAACGACATCGAGCGCTTCGCCCGCCGATCGATCGCAGCCGTCAAGGCCTACTAGGAGCAATCAGCATGGCAAAGAAACTTGGCATCGGCGTCATCGGCTGCGGCAACATCTCGAAGGCGTATTTTTCGCTGGCGCCGCTGTTTCGCGGCATCGAGATGCGCGCCTGCGCCGACATCAACATGGAGGCGGCCAAGGCGCGGGCGAAGGAGTTCAAGCTGCGCGCCGAAACCGTCGAAGACCTGCTCAAGGCCGACGACATCGACATCATCGTCAACCTGACCATCCCGGCGGTGCACTACGAGGTATCGAAGCAGATCCTCGACGCCGGCAAGCACGTCTATTCGGAAAAGCCGTTCGTGCTGTCGGTCAAGGAAGGCCAGGATCTCAAGGCGCGGGCGGAGAAGAAGGGGCTGCGCATCGGCTCGGCGCCCGACACGTTCCTCGGCGGTGCGCACCAACTGGTCCGTGAGCTGATCGATGAGGGGAAACTCGGCAAGATCACCAGCGGCACCTGCCACGTGATGGGCCACGGCATGGAGCACTGGCACCCCAATCCGGACTTCTTCTTCCAGCCAGGGGCAGGCCCGGTGCTCGACATCGGACCGTATTACATCACCAATCTGATCCAGCTGATCGGGCCGGTGAAACAGGTCGCGGCCTTCGCGACGACGCCGGCCAAGGAGCGCACGATCAGCTCAAAGCCGCGTGCGGGTGAGAAGATACCGGTCAACACGCCGACGACCATCCATGGCCTGCTGGAGTTCGAGAATGGCGCCGTAGTGACGCTCAACACCAGCTGGGACGTCTGGGCTCACGGCCACGCGCCGATGGAACTCTATGGCGAGACGGGCACGGTGTTCGTGCCGGATCCGAATTTCTTCGGCGGCGATGTGCGCTTCACGCAAGACAGCAAGCCGGTCAAGAAGCTGCCGAAATGGAAGCACCCGTTCGGCGTTCCCAACGAAATGCATGGACAAGGCATGATGGCCAACTACCGCACATCAGGCCTCGCCGACATGGCGGTGGCGATCACGGAAGGCCGCCCGCACCGCTGCTCGATGGAGCTGGCGCTGCATGCCGTCGACGTGATGACCGGCCTGTTGCGCTCCGGCGAAACCGGCAAGTTCGTCGCCATGCAGACCACCTGCGAACGGCCGGCCGCACTGGGCGTCAAGGAAGCCAAGGATCTCTTGGCGAAGAAGAAGTAGACACCTCAACCCTCTCCCCGTTCCGACGGGGAGAGGGTAAGGGTGAGGGGCGGAGCCCACTCGCCGCGCTGACGCGATGCCTGGCTCGCTTCCATTTGAGGATTTTCCGATGCCCTATAGTCCCGCCGAAAACCGCTACGAGAAAATGATCTACAATCGCTGTGGCCGCTCCGGCCTGAAGCTGCCGGCGATCTCGCTGGGGCTGTGGCACAATTTCGGCAACGACACGCCGCACAAGACCAAGCAGGCGATCGCGCGCAAGGCCTTCGATCTTGGCATCACGCATTTCGACCTCGCCAACAATTACGGTCCGCCGCCCGGCTCGGCCGAGACCGCTTTTGGCGAGATCCTGCGCACCGACTTCGCCGCCTACCGCGACGAACTGATCATCTCGACCAAGGCCGGCTACGAGATGTGGGCCGGTCCCTACGGCGAATGGGGCGGGCGCAAATACATGCTGGCCAGCCTCGACCAGAGCCTGAGGCGGATGGGTCTCGACTATGTCGACATCTTCTATTCGCACCGTTTCGATCCCGACACGCCGCTGGAAGAAACCATGGGCGCGCTCGACCATGCCGTGCGCTCGGGCAAGGCGCTCTATGCCGGCATCTCGTCCTACAATTCGCAGCGCACGCGCGAGGCCGCCGATATCTTGAAGCAGCTTGGCACGCCTTGCGTCATTCACCAGCCGAGCTATTCGATGCTGAACCGCTGGGTCGAGGAAGACGGCCTGCTCGACACGCTCGAAGGGCTCGGCGTCGGCTCCATCGTGTTCTCGCCGCTGGCGCAAGGCATGCTCACCAACAAGTATCTCGGCGGCATTCCCGACGGCAGCCGTGCTTCCCAGGGCAAGTCGCTGAAGACAGCGTTTATCAACGACAAGACCATCGCCAACATCAAGGCGCTCGACGCCATCGCCGGCAAGCGCGGGCAGACGCTGGCGCAGATGGCGCTGGCCTGGGTGCTGCGCAGGGGCAGGGTGACCTCGGCGCTGATAGGCGCCAGCCGGCCGGAGCAGGTCGAGGACTGCGTTGGCGCGCTCAAGGTGCTCGACTTCAGCGATACCGAACTCGCCGAGATCGACACCTATGCGCGCGAGTCCGACATCAATCTGTGGGCGGCTTCGGCTGAACGCAAAGGTCCGCCAAGGAAATAAGCCCTGTCGATAAGCCGGCAAACAAAAACGGCGGGACCTCCCGCCGTTTTTCATGTGAAGGCGAAATGGCCGTGGTTCAGGGCGTCTTCGGCTTCTGCGCCGTGCCCAGTCCCGGCTTGGGTTTGGCAGGCGCCGGAGCAGAGGTTTTCATCTTCGTCTCGATCCAGCCGGTGTAGTTGGCCAGCCGCGTGTAGATGCCGTAGGCGTCCTTGTGACCGCAGGCCGCACTGCCGTCCGCCGGGCCTTCGCCCCAGCTGACGACGCCGACCTGGACCGGCCCGTCGGCGCCGGTCATGAACAGCGGGCCGCCGCTGTCGCCGTTGCAGGCGTCGCGCACGCCGCTGGTGGTGCCGGCGCAGATCATGTTGCCGGTCAGCGGGTCGGTCATATCGGCGGCGATCGCATTGGCGGCTGCGTCGATGCCCTTTTCTGAATAGCGCATACGGCGGGACAGATCGCCAAGTGCCGCCTTCAGATCATGTGCATAGATGGCCTTGATGCCGGTGTTGCAGGCCTGGTTCGGCTGCAGGTCGAGGTCGGCAACCATCAGCGTGGTCGGGAAGGTGCCATCCTGCATCTTGCCCCAGCCGGTGACCGTCGTCTTGCCGGTGTCGGGCGTTGCGTCATGGGTGACCTTGATGGTCGGCGCACCGGCCGGCTCGGCAAGCCGGAGCAGGCCGAGGTCGTTGTCGAGCGTCTGCTCGCTGTAGCCTTCGTTGACGATGACCTCCACGACCTTGTGGCGTTTGCCCTCGCTGAGGTCGGTGGCGCCGGTCAGCACGGTGACGCTCTCAGGCGAAATCGGCTGGCCCTCGTCGTTAAGGCAGTGTGCTGCCGTCAGCACCCATTGCGGAGCGATCAGGCTGCCGCCGCAGAACTGTGCATTGGCCTGAGAGGCTGGGTTCTCGTCCAGCCTGTCGGTGGTGAGCAGCGCGACCTGGAACGGATAGGCGCCTTTTTCGGCCTGGTTGCCGCCATAGACGCGGTCGGCGCCGTCGGGGTTCTCCGCCGCAGCCTTCGCCCTGGCTTCCGTCACGCGCTTCATTGGCGAGACCGCCGCCTCCGGTCGGGCGGCACCTTCGTCCGCCTGGGCAGTGTTGGCGGCCGTAAAGGCCGCAGCCATGCCGAGCAAAGACGCGGCGGCGATCGGCCTGAACCGATGGATGATGTGCACCTGAAATCCTCCTGAGACACGTTCCCGAACGAGCCAGCCCCGGCGCATCATCAACGAAACAGTCGCCGGCAAGCAGGCGTTGCTTCGCGGATCGCGTTCCCGTGCGGAACCCACTCAAAACCCTATAGCCCCCCACGGGCTACGTGGAAGCGATTTGTCATTCCAATGTTGTATTAATTTAGGCAATATATCCGCGCGGGTGTCTTTGGCGGGGGCCTTCGACAGACCGCATGGGGTGATGGTCAGGTTCAGGTGCTGGTAACCAAACTCATTTTTCGACTTCACCACGATCTCGACAATATTTCTGTATTTTGATCCAGTCCTTGCTGACTTTTGGGAGAGTCTCACCATGACAAAACTGACAAACGCACTTATTGCGTCCGCATTGCTTTCCACCGCGATGTGGACGGTCCCGGTTTTTGCCGCCGATCCTGGCTCCGCCAGTGCAGGCAATGGTGAAAGCATGCGGGATGTGACTTCAGGCGACTACAAGCCCGGGCGGGCAAAGCCAATCGCACCGCCGAAGCTGACTGACGAAGACAGCCGCGCCGCGCCGCTTGCTGACGAGGCAACGGCTGTCAAATCCTACGGCATCGTCGGACGGTCCGCCGATGGCAAGGAGATCAAGATCGAGCCCAGCGAAGCGCTGCGGGACCTTATCATCAAGGAACTGAATGCTCCGGCCACTGGAAAAGACGGGGCTGAGCGCAAGACCGATGATCCGGACCTCGGCGAAGGCGAAGCCGGCCGCCAGGTTTTCGGCACCGACGATCGCGAGCAGGTCAAGAACACCAAGACTTATCCGTTCTCGGCAATCGGCTATCTCGAAGCCAAGTCGCCGAAGACGGGCAGCTTTGGCAGCTGTTCGGCAACGCTGATCGGCCCGCGCACGGTGCTCACCGCGGCGCACTGCCTCTACAGCCATGAGGACAAGGACTGGCTTTCTGACTATCTGTTCGTGCCGGGTCTCAACGGCAGCACGGCCGACGACGCACCGTTCGGCGCCTTCAGCTTTGAAAGCGCCTATGTGCTGCAAGGCTTCATCGACAACTACCAGGGCTATTATGGTTCGGTCCTCCTGTGGGATCTCGGCATCGTCACGCTGAAGCAGGATGTCGGTACCAACCTCGGCTGGCTGGGCTATGCCAACTATGACGATCTCGGCGACTTCACCGCCAACCTCGTCGGCTACCCCGGCGACAAGCCGATGGGCACGATGTGGAAGGCAAATTGCGAAGTGCATGCCGAAAACATCGCTCCGGAATATTTCCAGTATGACTGCGATACGTTCCCGGGGTCGAGCGGCAGTTCGGTCTATGCCTACGACAACAAGGCCAAGCAGCGCATCATCACCGGTGTCAACGTGGCGGAAAGCCCAGACGCGAATACCGCCGTGCGGCTGAACGCTGCCAACGTCCAGTGGATCAACAGCCTGTATAAATAGTCGCTGCGCATTCGCGGTGGAGACAAGGGCGGCGGAGCAATCCCGCCGTCTTTTTCTTGGCGGGCACTTCCTTTGCGGTTCTCTTGCACGAGGCCGGCTCGCCGACTACGCTTGAACGGCCAAGGGGTTGGCATCCAAAGGGGTTTGGGATGGCGCGGGCAAAGGCAGTGTTGGGGATCGCGGCGGGGTCGATGCTGGCTGCACTGATGTTTTCGCCGGCCTTCGCCGATCCTGCGGCCGCACCTGCCGGTGGCGCCTGGGCGGAACGGGTGCAGATCGTCTACCACGCGGACACGCGCTCGGTGCTGCGCAGGACGGTCCGGGTGTGGGACTTCCATCCGGAAAAGAACCTTGACTTCGTCTGGGAGCCGGCGGCGGGCCAGTCACCCGACCGGACGATTGCCGAAGACGGCACCATCAACGGCAAGGGCAGGCTTGTGTGGCGGGTGCGCGGCTCGGCGAGCTACGATCCCAAAACCATCTATTCCAGCTATTTCGGTGACATCAGGAATGGCCGACCCGACGGGCAGGGCCGGCTCGAACTGCGCTCGGGCGAGGTTTTCGACGGGCATTGGCTCGCCGGGGAACTCTACGGAAAGGGCATCCATATCGATGCCGACGGCAACCGCTATGAGGGGCAGTTCGTTGCCGGCGTGCCGAACGGCGCAGGGCGGATGCTGTCAAGGACCGGTGAGATCTTTGCCGGCTCATTTGTCGACGGGTTGAAGAATGGCAAGGGCCGCACCCGGCTTGCCGGCGGCACTGTTTACGACTCGCAATGGACAATGGGCAAGGAGGTCGGCGGCTCGCGCCCCGACGTGCTGGCCGATGCCAGGGTCAGCGGGCTCCTCAAGGCGCAGACCGGCGGTGGCGACGCCGACAAGGTCGAGATCGGCGTCGCGGTCGACCAGCGCATGACCCAGCAATCCGACATTCAGTATCAGCATCTGGTGCGTGACGAAGACATCGCCATCTATCCGCAGTCCGACCAGTACAACGACGCTTGGAACGGCACCGGCCAGGTCGCCACCGGCAACGTCTATGAAGGTATGGACTGGGAGGCAGCGCCGGCCTTTGCCGAGGTCGATCTCAAGACGTCGGACCGGACCAAGGTCAAGCTCGACAGCCTGGAGATGAAGGTCGCCGCCAGCGATGCCTATCGCAAGCCGATGCTGTCGATATCTGAGCATTTCGGCTGCGTCGGCTTCCGGCCGGATTTCTCGATCGTCAACAATGGCTGGGGCGACGCCAAGGACATGAAGATGTCGATCCAGTTCACCGCGGTCGACGACGAGGGCAACCCGACCGGTGAGCCAAGCCGCATGTACAGCAAGGACATCGGCAATTTCGGTGACGGTGTCGACGTGTCGGTCAAGAGCGTGCTCACCGAAGCCGGCGTCGACACGGCGAGCCTCGAGACGGGACGTTTTCCCTGTCCCTCGGTGGACAGTCTCAATGTCTGCCGCAGCCAGCTGACCAACAAGATCAAGTTCGGCGAGGTCGGCGACTATCTCGGCAACATGCAACAGGCGATGACGCTGAATGCGATCGGCAAGTTCGACTATTCGTGGGCGGATGACGAAGGTCATGTCTACCAGCAGAGCGAGCCGTTCCGCACCTCCATCACCATGGCGGTCTTCGAGACGCCGGAATCGATGGCAGAATGCGGCGACGGCGGCGGCGGTACACCGGAAGCCATGCGCTACCAGAACATCGAGTTCCCGATCGGCAAGCATGACTACACCATTGCCATGCCGCTGCGCGGCAACAAGAAGATCAGCGCCTACACAGCGCGGCTGAAGATGTGGTCGTCAATGTCGTCAATCCACAGCTTCAGCATCGCCGCGCATTTTGCCGACGGCAGCGTGCGCGAGAGCAAGCCGGTCACTTTCTTCTATTTCCGGCCGAAGCAGTCGCTGTTCGAGACCAAGACCGAGCCGGCGGCCTGCTATCTGCCGCGCGACATGGTCGGTTGCGGATAGGCTATTTCCTGCCCATCTCGAAATAGTTGGGCAGCGGAATGAGCCTGGTGAAGATCGTGCCTTGGGCGAAGACGCGCAGTTCCAGCATCGATCCGGACGACCGTTCGGCGCTCTGGTCGAACAGGAAATTGCCGAGCGAATAGAGCTCCGCCACGTCGCCGCCGGCCAGCGGTACGATCGTTTCGCTCGACAAATGTGGGTGACTGCCAACGATGGCTGAAGCACCGCGCAGCCGCATCTGGTCGGCAAGCATGTCTTCACGTTCCGACGGTCCGGTCTTGTACTCGCGGCCCCAGTGAACGAAGGCGACCACCGGCCGCCCGGCATCCTCGTGCAGCAGCCGGTCGAGCAGGGCAGGGGTGATCAGGTCGGTGTTCCTGGAGCCGTTGGTGTCGATGTCGGTCAGGCCGACAAGGTCGAGATCGGCAAGCGCCAGCGCCTCGCCCTGGCCGAAATGCGGGATGCCGGCTTCATCCAGCGCGCGCAGCGTCTCCGCATAGCCTGACAGTCCAAGATCATAGGCGTGATTGTTGGCGAGCCCGACGCCGGCAACATGCAGCCGTTTCAGCATGTCGACAGCCAGGCCTTGCGGCATCGCCAGCGTCATGTCGTCGATCGCTTCCGGCACGTTGGGCAAGATGACGCCTTCAAGGTTGACGATCAGCGGCCGCGATCCGGTCAGGGCCAGGACGCTGTCGACGATCCGGTCGGCAACGCCGTCGCGGACCAGAATCTTCTTCATGGCACGGCCGAAATTCACATCGCCGGCGAGGTAGTAGATCCTGTCCTTTGGCCGTGCCGGATTGTTGAAGCCGGGGCCGAAGGCGCCGAACAGCGCCACCACATAGCTGGTGGTCCGCTCGACATAGTCCGACGTGTGTTCCTGCGAATTCTCGTTGGCGACGACCAGCGGCTGGGCGCCGAACAGTTCCCGCTGCAGCCTGGTCTGGAGGTAGAGCGCACCAACGGAATCGGCATGATCGGGTTGGCGCAGCGCCGCAATGCCGTCGAGCCACCCGGCGGCCAGCATGTTCAGGGATTGCTGGTCGAAGCGCCTGGAATCGTGCTGCGGCAGATAGTGCGAGAAGTCGGTGGATTCGACGATCAGCGTGTCCTGGTCGACAATGGATTTGAGAGCCGCGGCCAGCCTGTCCCAATCGCCGCGGCGCGCCTTGACCGACATCGCCACCGGCACGATTTTCGCCTCGGGAAAATAGTGATGCAGGAAGGGCAGCATGGCGCGCACGCCATGCTCCTTGTCGAACAGGCAGGACTCCTCGACCATGTCGCTGTTCGTTTCGAGATGGCGTACGGCATCGGTGTCGGCGGCGACCGCGCCAAGCACTGTGTCGAAGTCGCGCAATGAGGTGGCGTACAGTCTGTGCGTCTTGTGGAAGTGGTCCGGCGACAGGATGACGATGCGCTTGTAGCGAAAGCCGGACGCCGCCCGGAATCCCAGTGCCACCAGGTCGGCGGCTAGAAGATGGTGCGGCACGGTGATGCCGGTCAGCCGCTGGTTGGATGGCTCGACATCTGCGACGCTGGCGATGGCATCCTTGAACAGCGTGGCGTCGTCGTAGAAGGGCGGGAAGCTCTCTGTGCCCGGCGGGCAGACGACGGGGGCGGCGAAGCTGGGGACGGGGAGCGCGAGAAGAAATAGCAGGACTACAGCGATAGCCGGGCACAGCCGCGTGAGCCTCCTCACGGCTCGGCCAACATAATGTTCTCCACACCGCCGACATAGTAGAACGGCTTCTGCTTCGACGATGTCAGCCGCACCACCTCGCGCGAAATATAGTCGGCAAGGCCGAACAGTGTGACGCCGCCGTCCGACGTCCTGGCCTTGCCGCGCAAGCCTTCCAGGATCGAATAGGTGAAAACGCCGTGGCCGAGTTCCGGCAGTTCGGCGGCGGTGTTGTTGGCGGCGGTCGCCGAAAATACGACGATGCGTGCGTCCTGCGCGTCCTTTTCCAGGCGTGGATTGAAGGCGTTGGCGGCATGGCAGGTGTCGAGCAGCATGAAGCGCATGCCTTTTGCACGCTCGACCGACTTCTGGATGTCCGACCAGTCGACAAGCGAGGAGCGTTTCCAGCGC
Organism: Mesorhizobium sp. Root102; assembly: GCF_001425625.1. Lineage (GTDB taxonomy): Bacteria > Pseudomonadota > Alphaproteobacteria > Rhizobiales > Rhizobiaceae > Mesorhizobium. The sequence continues at coordinate 115,407 of NZ_LMCP01000046.1, forward strand.
TCGGCATCCTGCTTGCGGCCGTCGGTCGGGATGAAATAATAGTCCTCGTCGATGTTGATGCCGTGGCCGGCAACGAAGATGATGGTGGTGTCGTGCTCTCCCGGCCGGTCGAGGAAATCGGCGAGCTGGTCGTCGATCGTGTCGGAGTCAGGTTCCATGATGGCGTCGGCACTGGCGACGGCGTAGGTCAGCTTGGCCTTGTCGGGGCTCTCGTCGAGCGCCTCGCGGTTGACCAGAACCAGCGTCTCCATCGATGAGAACAGCGGTGCCGATTTCTGCGAGATCACCTTGAGAAACTCGGTCGCGTCATCGACGGGGTAGCGCAGGTCGCAGGCGCGGCCCGAGCAGGCATCGGTCAGGAACGGATACTTGTCGACGCCGATGACCGCGACATAGAGCTTGCCCTTGGCCTCGGCCTTCTCGGTCTTTCTCGCCAGTGCCGTCACGCTGCGTTCGGTCAGATAGCCGAATTCGTTGGTGCCGGTGATGCGGATGATGTTCTCGCCATTCTCGACCGGTATCTCGACAATGGTGCTGTTGCCGTCCACCGAGCGGGCCGTGACATCGCCGACATTGCGGCTGTTCGACAGGATCGAGAAGCCGGCGACATCCGTTCCTGCTTCTTTGGCGCCCGATATCTCGACGGCGACATAACCGTCGCGGACCTTGCTCTGGTCGTCGGCGAGGCGGATGGCGAACTCCGGCGGCTTGCGCTGCAGCAGCTTCTGCAACTCGTTGTCGACGCCCGGCCGCATTTCCTTGACCGCCTGTTTGGCGCTGCGCAGGGTGATTGCCCGGCGCACCATTTCCGGGCTCCAGAGGTATTTCTTCAACTGGCCGGCGCGGATGAAGCGGCCTTCATGGTCGCGGCCCTGGTTGACCTGCCAGCCGATCAGCTTGTCGCCCTCGTCGGAGGAATAATAATAGCCCTGCGGCATCCAGACGATCCATTGCGAGCCGGCAAAGAACATCGACACGATCAGCTCATGCGTCTTCAGATCCCACAGTCTCAGCGTCTGGTCGGCGCTGCCGGTGACCAGCAGGCCGGCCTTCTCCGAGGCAACCATGGCGTTGATCTCGCCGGTGTGGCCGGTGAATTCGCCCGACACTTTCGCGGTCGCGGTCCGGTATTCGATCAGCGTGCCATCATTGCCGCCGGTGATCAGGCCAAGGCCCTTGTCGATCAGCGTGTAGGCGGAGTGGACAAAGCCGTTGGTGGCGTCGTTCTCGATGCCGCGCACCACCTTGCCGCCATTGGCGATCTCCAGCACGGCGTTTTCCAGCGCGTCCTTGCCGCCAGGCGCGGCGCGCAGCGACCACTGGCCGTTGGCCAGAGCGGCGCGCGCAAACGAGCCCGGCTCCGTCAGCGGCTGCGGGTCCTCGAAGAAACGCTCCGTGGTCGGCAACGCCAGCACTTTGTCCAGCGCGCCCTGTTGTTCAGGGCAGGCCACGCGATCGGGGCAAGGGTTGGTGTTGCCCCAGGCGATGACGTCGTTCGCCGCATCGATACCGACCGCGGTTACCGGTTCGCCCACGCCCTGCAGCAGCGCCTTGCGCTCGCCGGTCGCGGGGTCCCAGACCTGGATGGCGTTGCGCGTGCCGCCGGCGGTCGCCACCTGCGAGCCATCGGCATTGGCGGCGCTGGCATAGACCGTGCCGTCATGGCCGGTGTAGTCGAGCACCTTCTCGCCGGTGTCGGTGTTCCAGACGATGGAACGGCGCTTGTCGGCGCAGCGATAGCCGCAGGAGGCGACCAACCGCGATCCCTTGGCAAAGGTCAGCGAGCCAATGAGGAAATCCTGCGCCGGCATGGCGCGCGCCAGCGTGCCGTCAGCAGCCCGCCAGAGCTGCACCAGCCCATCCTTGCTGCCGGTGGCAAACAGGCTGCCGTCCTGCGAAACGGCCAGCGCTGTGACGCTGATGTCCCGCAGCGGCTCGGCTTCGTCAGGCAGTGCGATCTCTTCGCCCTTCACGACGTCCCAAAGCCGGATGCCATTGTCGGTGGTGGTCGCTGCCAGCCGGGTTCCCGCGGCGGCGAAAGCGAGCTTGTCGATGTGCCAGGAATCGGCGTCGAGCTTCTTGTCCAGCGTCCAGCCGGTCGCGGATTTGTCGTCCAGCCGCCAGAGATAGACGACGCCGTCGGCGCCACCGGCAGCCAGCGTCTTGCCATCGGGAGAGAAGGCGAGATCGTACGTCGCGTAGTCGGCGGCCCTGAGCACCGCCTTCATCTTGCCGGTGGCGAAGTCGAACAGCCTGATGTCACCATAGGGCGGCTTGTCGCCAAGGCTGGCGCCGAAATAACCGCCTGCGGCGATGGTCTTGCCGTCGGGCGAGACCGCGACCGCGAAGATCTTGCCGTCGCTGCCATTGCCGATATAGCCGCGGATGGTGCGCAGCGTCACTCCGCTATGCCAGTCCCAGACGCGGATGGTCTTGTCGTTTGATGCCGAGACGATGTCCTCGCCGTCGGGTGTGAAGGCGAGGTCGGTGACCTGCGCACTGTGCCCACCGGTATCGAGATCGAGGTGAAAATCCGGTGCGTCCTCGGCTCGGGCAACCGAACTCGCAATCAAAGCCCCGGCCATGGCCAGCCAGCGACAGGTACGTATCAGGGGGAGGCCGGGTTTTACCATCGCTATTTGGCTTCGGCCGCGGGCGGCCCATTGCGCACATAGGTCTCGATCGCCGAGGCAAAAGTGGGTGACCCAGCCTTGCGCTGCTTGTCGACATAGCCGGCAAAATAGCTCCAGAAGGAGACGGCATAGTCGCGGAAATAGGCATCGGTCACTTTGCGCGAACACAGGTCGCCGTCGACGCAGAAGGACAGGCGGTTGAGGAAATAGACGATGCGATCGAAATTCTCGCTGAAATCGGCGAGCGGCATATCACCACCGGAGGCGGTCATCGCCTCGATGCCGATCCGTTGCCGGAACACCTGCTCTTCGGTCGGCGAGGGGTTGGCGCTGAGCAGATTGTCATATTTGGCGTTGAGGGCCGTCAGTCGATCCTTCAGGGCACGCTGCGCCTGCTGGTAGTCTTTGGTTTCCCAGAGTTCGACCAGCGACATGGTCTGCTCGACGCGCTTTTGCTCCTGGTTGGCCAGGAACTGATAGACCGAGAACATCAAGGTGAAGATGATGGCGAGACGAACTGCCATGCCCGACCAGGCATAGACCAGCATGCGCCAGTCGCGGTCGGTGAAGGGATTGCTCTCCTTCTTGATCTCGTGGCTGCTTGGCCACGGGAAACCTTCGGTGGTTTCCGGCAGCGCCGGTCTGCCGGCCGGCGCCTTTGCGGGTGCGGCGGCAGCCGTCTGCCGGGTGTTGCCCGCCGGTTTCTTCATCCGCAGGTGTCCAGTTCGATGGTGGCGGAGGGATCCAGCACGATGCCCGGCGCCTCCAGCTTCTTTTTCAGGCATTGCAACTGCAGGCGCGAAATCATGAACTGTACGTCGGGCTCCGCCGCCCCCTTGTTCGGTGACGGCAAGGCTTCGACGACGCCGCGCGAGGCGCAGTTGCTGAGATCGACGACAACGGCGCCGCTGCCGCCTTTGGCGATCTGGTCGTACTGATCAAGAAAACACGTCGCCAGTTCCGAATTGGTGACGATCTGCTTGACGCACAGGCCGCAGGCCTCGTCCGCCGAAGCGTTGGCGATCAGCAACAGGCCGCCGGCAAGGCCGGCCACCGTTCCACGCCAGGAAAACACAGAATTCTTCACAATCGATCCTATCCGTTTCATCCGGCCGTCATGCGCCAAGGCTGCGGCCGGGAATGTTCTCACATCGCGCCGATCGCGCAAGAGCCGGCGCAACAGAGCCAAGAGGCTTTGGCGCCGGGGTTCGTTCAGGCGCGCGGCACCGTCTCCATGGGGAAAATCATCACCGCGCCCTTCGGGCCACTCCTGTCGGCAAGCCGCATCACCGAGCGAGTTGCCGGGGCCATGCCGAGATCGGTCAGCATGTCGGAGAAGCCGGCGGAGCCCGTTCCGCGCGTCGCCGAGGCAACGCCGTCCTGCGCCAGGAAGCCCAGATCCTCCTTCTCGCTCTCCGGCGGTGCCTCGGTCAGAACCGCGATCATCCGTTCCATGCCGAAGCTGGTGTCGGTAAAGGCCAGCAGTCCCTCCTCGAGCGTGGCCTGCGGGGCGAGGCGTTCGGCAACGATATGGGTGATCGAATAGTCGCTGCCGACATAGAGCACGTTGATGTCGACCAGAAGGTCCGAGCTGTTCTTGGCCAGCACATGCACTTCGTCGCCCGGTGAGACGCGCGGCACAACCGAAGCCTGCAGCGGTTCGAGGCCGTCCTTGTCGCGACGTTTGACCTGGAACTGGACGTCGACGTCTTCGGGCTTGTAGTCGGAGGCTGCCGCCAGCCGCGAAAGCCCGGTGGCGCGGAAGATGGTGCGCAGGTTCCTGGCCGTTGCATCGACCAGCTTCTGACGGTCATCCAAGTGGATGATGATCAGCGGTGGCTTGCTGCCGTCCGTCAAGGTCACGTCGCCCGACGCCGGCAGGAACCACAGGGCCGGCTTGTCGGTCGCGTCCTTGGCGGCGCCGGGAACAGCATTCTCGCGCATCACCGCGAAGCGGAGCTCGGCACTTTTGCCGGACTCGACCAACTCAATGTTGAAACCCGTCTCCTTGGCTGTGGCCAGTTGGTCGAGAACCGAATTGACCAGAGCGGTTTCCTTCTCAAGTCCCTTGGTGGCAGCCGGACGCGCCACGACGAGCTTGTAATCGACGGCGATCTCCGCCACCCGCGCATAGGCATTGGCGGGAATGTCGGCGAGCTTGAGCGCCGGCTTCTTGTCGAACTCGACCGACTTGACGCGGCTTTCCAGGTTCTTGGCCGACTGCACTTCCAGAAATCCGACCGCGTCGGAAAGCGGCGACAGCGCCGAAGGCAGGATGGCGAGCTTGCTGCCGGGAGTGAGGCGATGCAGCAGCCCGGCGCTGATCGTCGCCTCGCCGTCCTTGATGACGACAGGCCACTGCATGACCGCGTCTGTCTTGTCGGTGCCGAACACTCGTGCGTCCAATTCACCCTCGAACAGCGGTGTTGGCCTAGTGCGGCTGTCGGCTGAATATTGCTGCAGCACGGCCTGGCCAAGCTGGCGATAGGTGACGTTGGGGTTTTCGGCCAGTTTCGACAGGATGGTGAAGGTGAACAGGCCGAAGCGCGGCGCATCCGCCATGCCCTTGGGCAACGGCATTTCCGGTGTCGTCTCCACCGTCTGCGCGGCATAGAAGGCGACCAGCTTGCCCTTGGCGATCGGTTCGCCGCCGGTCGGGGTCAGGCTGAAGGCAGGCTTGCGTGTGCCGTTGTCGTCGACGCCGCGCGAGCCGGCGGCCGAAATCACCTCGTCATAGGCCTTGATCGCGGCGGCCCGTTCGGCTTCGTTGCCGCCGACCAGGTCGGCGAACTCGACCTTGCGCTCCAACTCGTCGTCGACCTCGACGGCGCGCGTCGCGGTGCCGGAATGGCAGCAGTCGAACACCACCCAGACGAAGGCGCCCTTGTCGCGGATGGCATCGAGTGCTGCGCCGATTTCGTTGTCGACCAGCGCATTGGGCACGCCGGCGTCGCGGTTGATCCATTTTTCGATATCGACAGGCAGGAAGATCTCGTCGAGGCCGTCGGTCTCGTCGCCCTTGACCATCTGCGGTTGCTGGGCGCCGTGCCCGGACAGATGCAGATAGACGAAATCGTCGCGCTGAACCTTGGCGGCAAGATCGGCCAGTGCGGTCTTGATCGCCGCATGGGTCGGCAGGCCACTGGCGCCGGGGACATCCTTGGCGAGCAGCGTGACGTTCTCCGGCGCGAACCGCACCGGATCGGGCACGCTCTTCAGGAGATATTCGTGGACGAGGCTGGCATCGTTCTTCGGCCCGATCAGCCAGTTCCTCTGCGGCAGAGCAGGATATTCGGTGCAGGCGATCAGCAGCGCATGGTAGGTGCGCGATGCGGCCATGGTCCGGAACGACACCATGCCGGCCATCGTCATCGCGGACGTGCCGACCAGCAGCGTCCGCCGCGTCAATTTGATCATGATTGCTTCCCCAAGCCCGATCGAATTTCCAAGCGCGGCGACTCTTGCCGAAGATCTTGTCAGTATTTTGAATGTTGCGTCGGAGAGCAACCTGCCTGTTATCCAATCCGGTCGATGATAGCGGTCTCTTCCATGCAGATGTGGGAAACAGTAGCAAAAATGGCTGTTCGTCGCTATCTGGGTGAGACAGGGATCGTTTGCGCGGACATGATGCGCGAGCGACGCAAGACGAGTGGATCAGGACCATGGCGGCAAGGGATGTGCTGACGAAGAACCAGTTGTGCGTGCTCGAGAAACTCGAGACCGCCAGCGGACCGCTTAGCGCCTATACCTTGCTCGACCAGCTGCGCGAGAGGGGCTTTCGCGCCCCACTGCAGGTCTATCGCGCGCTCGACACGCTGGTGAAGTCCGGCTTCGTGCATCGGCTCGAAAGCATCAACTCCTTCGTCGCCTGCGCCGAGCCGCACGACCACAACCATTCGATGACCGCCTTCGCCATCTGCGACACGTGCGGGCAGGTGACCGAAATGTCCGACCACGATGTCGGCCACCAGCTGGACGAATGGGTGCGCTCCACCGGCTTCGCCGCCAAGAAGGCGGTGATCGAGTTCCGCGGGACGTGTGCCAAGTGCCTGGCCGAGGCCGCCTAAGATCGTCTTCCGAGACGAGCAGCCCTGACGGTCCCGCGCCATGCTCTGCCCCGTCGCCATCCGGGTTGGCCGACGGGGTTCTCGTCTGCAGCCCCCCTCGGCGCCATGCCAAAATTCCTATCGATTGCGGGAAGCTCACTTGAGGACAATGAATGGTTCACACCGCTCCTGCGTTGCCCCTGCGTAAATTTGCTATTGTGCAGTGCAACAACGATGTTGCTGATTGTGCACTGTGCTCGAACTTCGCCACCCCGGCAGTCAAGGATCTCGTTTTGCGGAATATCTCAGATACAATCACTCGCCTGAGCGCGATGAGGGGCCAGACAGGCCGACAAAGCCACCATGACAATTTATCCGACATGGGGGCATTCGGGTCCAATCCAGGCGCCTTGCGTGCGCGCTTCCACGTTGCTGACAATCTGCCGCGCGGAGCTGCACTGGTGGTTGTCCTGCACGGCTGCACACAAACCGCAGCTGGCTACGATCACGGGTCTGGGTGGTCACGCCTGGCAGCCGAGAAAGGGTTTGCGGTGCTGTTCCCGGAACAACAACGTGCCAACAATGTCAATCTCTGCTTCAACTGGTTCGTGCCCGAAGATGTCACGCGCGATCGCGGTGAAGCACTCTCCATCCGCCAGATGATCGAAGCCATGGTGACAAAACATGGCCTCGACAGCCGGCGCATTTTCATCACCGGGCTTTCGGCCGGCGGCGCCATGACGGCAGCGATGTTGGCCACATACCCGGAGGTTTTCGCCGGCGGCGCAATCATTGCTGGCCTCGCTTATGGCAGCGCTGCAACGATCCCGGAAGCGTTCGATCGCATGCGTGGCCATGGCGGTCCATCCAGAGCGGAACTCCAGCGGCGCCTGGCAGAGGCCTCGCCCCACAACGGGTCATGGCCGACGATTTCAATCTGGCAAGGCACGGCCGACAATACGGTGGTGCCGTCCAACGCGGACTCCATCTTGGCCCAATGGCAAGGGGTTCATGGTTTGGGTACCAGCCCTGATCGAAACGAAATGGTCGATGGACAAACTCGGCAGGTCTGGAGCGACGCCGATGGCAACGTCTTGATCGAGAAATACACCGTTGCCGGCATGGCTCATGGCACCCCCTTGAAGACGGTCGGTGATGACGGCTTGGGCAATGCCGCGCCATTCATGCTGGACGTCGGAATATCGTCGACACGCCGCATGGCGGCCTTCTGGGGGCTCACAAGCCACGATGCACGAAATGAAGCGAGCTTCCAGACTGCCCCGAGCCCGCTCGCTGCGACCACGGCTTTGCGGACATATGTAGCTCCGGAAAAGTCCAGGCCAGCTCGTGTTGGCCTCGTCGAAGATCCGCGTCCGGATGATTCACGCAGTTCCATAAATGGCATTGGCAAGGTGATCGAAGACGCTCTTCGCGCAGCCGGGTTGATGCGTTAGCTAGCGCATTCTGCGCTCAGCAATGACCGATACCCTCGGTCCCGCGCCACTGGTCACGGTCACGGTGGCGATCATCGCGGATAAGAGCCTATCCATTGGCTTTCACGAGGGAAGTGTCCCTTTGGTGCGGCCGTGCTAATGCGCCTCGTCCCAGTTGTTGGCGGCACGCGCGTCGACATGCAGCGGCACCGACATCGAAACCGCCGGCATCGCCGCATTCTCCATGACATGACGCACCACCGGGATCGTCGCCTCGACTTCGCCCTCGAGGGTCTCGAAGATCAGTTCGTCATGCACCTGCAACAGCATGCGTGCTGAAAGGCCAGCTTTTTCCAGCGCCTCCTCCATGCGGATCATGGCTCGGCGGATGATGTCGGCGGCGGTGCCTTGGAGCCGGGCATTGATCGAGGCGCGCTCGTTGAACGCGCGGACCGAGGGGTTGGACGATCTTATGTCCGGGTAATGGATGCGGCGCCCGAAGATCGTTTCGACAAAGCCGTGCTCGCGGGCATAGGCCTTGGTCTCCTCGATATAGTCGCGGATGCCGGGGAAGCGCTCGAAGTATTTCTTGATGTAGTTGCTCGCCTCCTCGCGCGGGATCGACAGCTGGTTGGCGAGGCCGAAGGCCGAAATGCCGTAGATGATGCCGAAATTGATCGCCTTGGCGCGGCGGCGGACTTCCGAAGGCATGCCTTCGACCGGCACGTTGAACATCTCCGACGCAGTGATGGCGTGGATATCGGCGCCGTCGGCAAAGGCCTGCCGCAGTTGCGGAATCTCGGCGACGTGGGCGAGGACGCGCAACTCAATCTGGCTGTAGTCGGCCGAGACCAGCCGATGGCTCTTGTCGGTGATGAAGGCAGTCCTGATCTTGCGGCCTTCGGCGGTGCGCACCGGAATGTTCTGCAGGTTCGGGTCGGAGGACGACAGCCGGCCCGTCGTCGTCGCGGCCAGCGCGTAGGAGGTGTGGACGCGCTTGGTGTCCGGGTGGATGAAGCCCGGCAGCGCATCGGTATAGGTCGATTTCAGCTTGGTCAGCTGGCGCCAGTCGACGATCTTGCGCGGCAGTTCATGGCCTTCGGCGGCGAGGTCTTCGAGAAGCTGCGCCGAGGTCGACCACTGGCCGGTCTTGGTCTTCGAGCCGCCGGGTAGGCCCATACGCCCGAACAGGATATCGCCGAGCTGTTTTGGCGAGCCGATGTTGATGCGCTCGCCGATGAGTTGGTAGATTTCCTCTTCGAGGCGAGCGGCGCCCTGGGCCAGTTCGCCCGAGAGCCGCGACAGGATCTGACGGTCGACAGAGATGCCGCGCTGTTCCATGCGCGCCAGCACCGGCACCAGCGGCCGTTCCAGCCGTTCATAGACCGACACCAGCCCCTTGGCGGAAAGCCGTGGCTTCAGCACCAGCCAGAGCCGCAGCGCCATATCGGCGTCTTCGGCGGCATGAGCGGTCGCCTTGTCGATGTCGACCTGATCGAAACCGACGGAGCTTTTGCCGGAGCCGGTGACGTCCTTGAGCTGGAGAGGGGTATGACCCAGCCATTTCTCGGCAAGCGAGTCCAAGCCGTGACCATGGGGCGTGCCGGCATCGAGCACGTAGGAGATGAGCATGGTGTCGTCGAACGGCGCGACATCGATGCCATAGCGGCTCATGACGACAAGATCGTATTTCAAGTTCTGCGCGATCTTGAGGACCGATCTGTCTTCCAGCAGCGGTTTCAGCAGGGCCAGCGCCTCGCGAAGAGGGATCTGGTTTTCGACCATTCCGCCACCGAGCAGGTCACCGTTGCCGCTCTTGTGGGTGAAAGGAATATAGGCGGCGCGGCCGGGCCCCGTGGCGATGGATATGCCGATCAACTCGGCTTGCATCGGATCGGCCGACGTTGCCCTGACATCGAAAGCGGCAAGGCCGGTCCCGGTTGCCTCGGCGACCCAGGCTTTCAAGGTCGCGACGTCGCGGATGCAGTGATAGGCTGATGTATCGATCTTGCGGGTGGCCGCACTCTCCAGCCGCAGCGCGGCGAGCAGGGAAGGGGTGTCGCCGCTGGTGGGTTTCTCGGCGCCCGGCACCTCGTCTGCAGCGCCGACTTCGCCGGTCCCGGCGGGTCGCGCCTCGCCGGAAGCTCCCGCGCCGACATCGGGGCCATGCGCGTTATCGGCACGTTCGACGGTCACTGCGACAGCCTGGACGTCACCGACCTCGGTGCTGGTCGCCTCAGCCACGCGGCGGGTTAGCGAGGTGAATTCCATGGTCTTGAGGAAGCCGATCAGCTTCGGCCCGTCCGGGGCGTGCAGAACGAAGTCGTCCAGTCCCTCGGCTACCGGTACATCATTCATCAGCGTTACCAGCTGACGCGAAATGCGCGCCTTGTCGGCGTTGACGATGATGGATTCCCGTCGTTTCTCCTGCTTGATCTCGCTGACGCGGGCAAGCAGCGTGTCGAGGTCGCCGAATTGTTCCAGCAACTGCGCCGCCGTTTTCGGGCCGATGCCAGGCACGCCAGGCACATTGTCGACCGAGTCACCGGTCAAAGCCTGCAGGTCGACCATTTTCTCCGGCGGCACGCCCCATTTCTCGATCACCTCCGGAATGCCGATCTGGCGGTCCTTCATCGGGTCGTACATGCCGACCGTGGCGCCGACCAGCTGCATCAGGTCCTTGTCGGAGGAGATGATGGTGGTGTCGCCGCCTGCCTCACGGGCCAGCCTGGCATAGGTGGCGATGAGATCGTCGGCCTCATAGCCTTCGATCTCGATGCAAGGCAGGTTGAACGCCCTGGTCGCCTGGCGGATCAGGCCGAATTGCGGGATCAGGTCTTCCGGCGGGGCCGAGCGGTTGGCCTTGTATTCGGGGTAGAGGTCGTTGCGGAAGGTTTTCGACGAATAGTCGAAAATCACCGCGAAATGCGTCGGCACAATGCCTACATCGGTGTTGCGGGCGTCGAGCATCAGCTTCCACAGCATGTTGCAGAAGCCGGAAACGGCGCCCACCGGCAGACCGTCGGATTTGCGGGTCAGCGGCGGCAGCGCATGATAGGCACGGAAGATGTAGCCGGAGCCGTCGACAAGGAAGAGATGATCGCCTTTTTTCATGTCGGCAGGGATAGCGCGGCGCGGCGGCTTGGTCCATGCCAAAGGCACCGGCACCCACCGGTTCCGGCAACACCCTGACAGACCGCTGACAGGCCACCCCGCTCACGCCCATGTTACAAAAGTGTAATGCTCGTGCCCTTGAATCGCCACGTTCAAAGACACAAATACAGGTCATCGGCAGTTTTCGCCGAGTCCGGAGCAAGGCCCGTCCCCCGCCTATCCCGGACACCTGCGGCAGCCTATCCCCCCTCTCCGGGCTGCCGCATCGTTTCGAGTAGAAGGCCGCCGTGGTTCCCCCTCCACCACGGCGGTCTTTTTTTGCCTCGGACGGACATTTGCAGCCCGTGGTCCAATGATCGCGGGCTTTTCGTTTTCCTGTCCTGCCTTTACGGTTCCGGTTCTGAATCGAAAGGCTTCACACATGTCCGCAGTTTCCCCCGTCCTCGACCGTCTCGACAAGAACCTCGACCAGAGCCTCGAACGCCTGTTCGGCCTGCTCAGGATCAAGTCGATCTCCACCGATCCGGCCTATGCCGCCGACTGCCGCAAGGCGGCGGAATGGCTGGTGGGCGAACTCAAGCTGATCGGCTTCGACGCCAGCGTTCGCGACACACCCGGACACCCGATGGTGGTCGCGCATCATGACGGGCCAGATGGTTCGCCGCATGTGCTGTTTTACGGCCATTATGACGTGCAGCCGGTCGATCCGATCGAATTGTGGGAAAGCGATCCGTTCGCGCCTGACATCAAGGAGGTCGGACCGGGCCACAAGGTGATCACGGGACGCGGCTCGGCCGACGACAAGGGCCAGTTGATGACCTTCGTCGAGGCTTGCCGCGCCTGGAAGCAGGTGCATGGCAATCTGCCTTGCGGCATCACCATCCTGTTCGAGGGCGAGGAGGAATCCGGCTCGCCGTCGCTGAAGCCGTTCCTCGAGGCCAATGCCGACGAGCTCAAGGCTGATTTCGCGCTGGTCTGCGATACCGGCATGTGGGATCGCGACACGCCGTCGATCTGCGTCGGATTGCGCGGGCTGGTCGGTGAGGAGATCACGGTGAAGGCCGCCGACCGCGACCTGCATTCCGGCCTCTATGGCGGTGCCGCCGCCAACCCGATCCGCATATTGGCCAGGGTGCTGGCCGATATCCACGACAGGGACGGCCACGTCACCATTCCCGGCTTCTATGACGGGGTCGAGGAAACGCCGTCGCAGATCCTGAAATCCTGGGAGACGCTTGGCGAGACGGCGGAGACGTTCCTGGGACCAGTCGGCCTGTCGATCCCGTCAGGCGAAAAGGGCCGCTCGGTGCTGGAACTCACCTGGGCGCGGCCGACGGCCGAGTTCAACGGCATCATCGGTGGTTATACCGGCAAGGGCTTCAAGACGGTGATCGCTGCGGAAGCCTCGGCGAAGGTTTCGTTTCGCCTCGTGCACAAGCAGGATCCCAAGAAAATCCGTGCGGCGTTCCAGAAATTCGTCCAGGAGCGGATTCCGGCCGACTGTTCGGTCGAATTCCATCCGCATGGCGGCTCGCCGGCAATCCAGCTTTCCTACGACTCGCCATTCCTGGCCAAGGCCAAGGATGCGCTATCCGACGAATGGCCAAGGCCGGCGGTGACAACCGGCAGCGGCGGGTCGATCCCGGTGGTCGGCGACTTCCAGACCTATCTCGGCATGGAATCGCTGCTGGTCGGGTTCGGCCTCGACGACGATCGCATCCACTCGCCCAATGAGAAATACGAGCTCAGCTCCTTCCACAAGGGCCAGCGCTCCTGGGCGCGGATTCTCGATGCCTTGACGCGCTGAGGCAGCGAAACCCTCGTTTTCCTGTTGATTTTTCAACGGATCGCGGCGAGGACGGGCCACAAGACGAAACGCTACAGCGTCCCTTGCGGGTCAAGAGACGCGCAAGGCCCGACCGGAGAAGACAATGGCCGATATCCGTTTCCACAAAAATGACCTGCCCGACCTCTCGCACTACAATGTCGGGGCAGTGGCCATCGACACCGAGACGCTGGGTCTCAATCCGCATCGTGACCGGCTGTGCGTGGTGCAGATTTCGCCTGGCGACGGCAGCGCCGATGTCATCCAGATCGCGCCCGGCCAGAAGAAGGCGCCGAACCTCGTCAGCCTGCTGAGAAATCGCGGCATAACCAAGCTGTTCCACTACGGACGCTTCGACCTTGCCGTGCTCTACAATGCGTTCGGCGTGATGCCCGATCCTGTATTCTGCACCAAGATCGCCTCGCGGCTGACGCGCACCTATACCGACCGGCACGGGCTGAAGGACATCTGCTTTGAGCTTCTCGGCGTCGGCCTGTCCAAGGCGCAGCAATCGTCGGACTGGGCGGCCGAGACGCTGTCGCCCGAACAGCTCGAATATGCCGCTTCCGATGTGCTCTATCTGCACCGGTTGCGCGATGTGCTGGCCGGACGGCTGGCGCGCGATGGGCGGACCAAGGAGGCCGATGCCTGCTTCCGCTTCCTGCCGACGCGTGCCAAACTCGATCTGATGGGCTGGGACGAAGAGGATATCTTCGCCCATAGCTGACGGTCGTCACGGCGATCTGCTGCCGATGGCGGGTTGGAACCAGATGCAAGCCGCGGCGTTCTGTCGGCTCGACGGGGAATGACATGACGGACAGAAAGCCGATAGCGACCGCGCCGACCGACGGCTCCAAGGTCTCCGTCACGTGGAAGGACAGCGACGGCGTCATCAACGAATCCATCGCGCAATATCGCGACGACGGCTGGTGGGTCTACATCGACAGTCACACGCAAAAGAAGGTCGAGCCGACCAGCTGGCGGCCTGCCGCAAACGACGATGACGATCAGTGAGCGCGCCGCTGGCGAGGCCGGCCGCTTTCGAATAGCCTGAAGCCGTAGATATCGAGGCCGATTCGGAGCTTTCCGTTCCGTCGTCGCCCTCTTGCTCGGAGGAAATCGCTATGGGCGTCGAAAGCCTGCTCGTCTTCATCATCATCGGTGCCATCGCCGGCTGGCTCGCCGGTCTCATCGTTTCCGGCTTCGGCTTCGGCCTGATCGGCAACATCATCGTCGGCATCGTCGGCGCGTTCATCGCCGGCTGGCTGTTTCCGCGGATCGGCTTCTCCATCGGCGGTGGCATTCTCGCCTCGATCATCCATGCCACCATCGGCGCCATCATCCTGCTGGTGCTGGTCAAGGTCCTGAAGCGAGCTTGACGCTCGACAACGAAAGAGCGCGCCATGAAGCAGAACACACTCTATCTCCTCATTGGCGCGCTCGTCGTCGTTGTCATCGCGCTCGGTATCTACGTCTATCGCGAGCAGACCAAACCCAAGGGCGTCGAGCTCAAGATCGACGACAAGGGCATCTCGATCCAGCAGAACTGAGCCATTCGGGAGCGCGACATGGTGGCTTCTGACGCTCCGGAAGACGTCGATCAGCCTGGGATTACCGTCGCTGAATGGGAGAGGCTGAACAGGCCGCCAAGGCGCGAGGCGTGGCTGCGCTATCATTGGCGGGTATTTCGCTTCCTGAGGTCATCCGCCCCCGTCAGCGAACTGCAGGGGCGAGAGCAGGCCTTCCGCGATGCGATCATCGCCACCGTGGCCTTCAACCGACCCGACGTGGTCGAATGGCAGATCCATCTCGTGCGCCGATATCTGGCCGAGCACGACAGCTACATCGTCTTCGACAACAGCAAGAAGGACGATGCAAGGGAAGCGATCCGCGCTCTCTGCCGTCGCCAGCATGTCCCCTATGTCGCATTGCCGAAGAACAGGCTGGTCGTCAGCAGATCGCATGGTCAAGCGCTCAACTGGATCGTGCGGAATTTCTTGCCCAGGTTCGGTCCGAGGCTCTTCGGCTTCATCGATCATGACATCTTTCCGACTGAACCATTTTCGATCCGCGCCCGGATGGAGGGCAAAAGCCTCTACGGCAGCGTGCGGCGCGACACGCCAACGCCGGGCGGCTGGTTCCTGTGGCCCGGGTTCTGTTTTTTTGATGGAAGCCTGTTGCGGCGACGGCTGGATTTCGCCCCGAGCTACAAGTTTCATATGGATTCCGGTGGCGGCAACTGGCCGCTGCTCTACAGGTCGATCGATCCGGCACTGGTTCGGTTCGCTGAAAACAAATCGCTTCGCTTCGGCGCGGGACATGATCAATCCGAGGATTTTTTCATGGTGGTCGATGGCTGGCTGCATGTGACGAACGCCTCAAACTGGAGGCGACAGCAGGTTGACAGGGGCGAACACATTCTCGCGCTGTTGCGGCAAGCCGGCGGTCCTGACCAGCCGGATGTGAAGTTCGAGCCTATCTGAACGAGACATCAAAGCCGGGCAGGGTTTGGCAATGGGCCGGGCCGACGAGACAGATTTTCAGCCTTCAATGCCAATGAGAGGCGCATGACGATCCACCAGATCGATTTCAAGGCAGGCGACGCCGTGCGGGCCGCGCTTGCGGAAATCGGACGCACCGAAGACCTGCGCTTTTCGCCTGACAACCGGCTGCTGGCAATTGCCGGATATGCGCGCAAGCGCTGCCTGGTCCTGCGCGTCGACGTCGAGACGGGACCTGATGGCCCAGGCGTCACACTCCACAATTTCATGGAGTTGACGTCCGACAGCATGGGCGAAATCCATGGTCTCGATTTCATCAATGACCGCACCTTGGCGATCGCCAACCGCGATGGGCTGGTTGCGCTGTTTGCTCTGCCGCGTGAAGAACCGGTTGGCCAGAGTCGTCGGATCGCGGCCATTCGCCAACTCCGAGGCAGGCAGCCCCACAAACTGAATTCGCCGGGTTCGATTGCAGTCAGGCTTGAGTCACATGGCCGGGTCAGCGTGCTGGTTTGCAACAACTACACGCATCTGGTTACCCGGCACGTCGTCAACCGGTGGCTTGGCTATCGCGCTACAAGCAATCAACTGCTTCTGAAGCGCGGTCTTGATATACCGGACGGCATTGCGCTCAGCCATAATGGAAAGTGGATCGCCGTCAGCAGCCACGGCACAAAGGACGTAAAACTCTACCGGATGTCCGGGTCGCTTGGACCGGAGAGTGAACCGGCCGGCGTCCTACAGAACGCCGGCTATCCGCACGGCGTGCGCTTTACGGCTGATGATCGGCACATCCTCGTCGCCGACGCGGGCAGCCAGATGGTGCATGTCTATGCCAGCGACGGTGGCTGGAAGGAGCGTCGCGAGCCCGCACGCTCGGTTGCCGTGCTCGACGAGGCAACCTTCCTGCGCGGCAGGGCCAGTTTTGACGAGGGCGGGCCGAAGGGCCTCGATATCGACCGGTCCAACAGCATCGTGGCTGTGACCTGCGAAGAGCAGCCGCTGGCCTTTTTCTCCCTGTCGACGATACTCGGTGCGGTTGAAGATTGCCGGCAAGGCAGGGCCATTGCACTGGCGTAGCGACGGAAGAGAGCCCAACCCGACATGGAATTAGAATGACGGATCGACGTTTCGGCGCTATGATGGCGGCATAGGGCGTTTGGGCCAACCAACCTAACCATTAGGAGGTTGCCATGAAGCACCAAACACTGGACCAACTGCATGCAGTGGCCGAGATCAACACTAAACAGCCGGTAATGAGCCGAACCCAGCGTCTCGTACGTTGGGCCGAACTCCTTGAACGTGAGCCCAGCCGGCTCCTGAACGCGCTTGCCGGGACCGAATACCGTGCGCCGCCCGAGCGCGATGTGATGCGAGGCGATGGCTCGCCGATAGCGGTTGCCTTCACGGACCCCATTTTGCATGACGAGGGTCTGAAAGACGACAGCTATGGCGAAGCCAAGCGCTTCTTCGAACTGACCGACCACCAACTGCACGAGATTGTCTGCTACTGCCATGTCGGCGAGGTTATGCAATCGTCCAGGGCAGCGCTTTCGGTTCGTGCGGCGATCGGCTGACGCATGTCCGCCAGGTGATCACATTGTGACGAGATGAATTAGGGCGCGGTCCAACGCGAAGCCGCAACCACTTGCGATCGCGCCCTAACGAGGAACATGGTTGCAACGCCCGCCAAAGGCTTGTCCGCGCAGCGGCTGGCAGGAGTTGGATCTTTGGCCCCCGAACAAAAATACTACGGTTTCTGATTGTTCTATCTTCGGGGGTGTGGAGCGCTTGCCAGCGCCAAAACAGGTGCCTCGAACCGGGAGACAACGGCCGGACCCCAAGCATTTGATTATCAATCGCTTTGAATTTTTCCGACTTAACCCGCCCTTAAATCGCCGCATCTACTCTTCAACCCGAACGCCATAGGCATCGGGGATATCAAGCACAGCGCATGGCGAACCGCAGAGACAGCCGCATCGAACCCAGTTTCGAGGGGGCGCCGCAGGCGCGATCCCCGGCGGGGCTTTCGGTGAACGAGGAGGATCGCGTCGTGCCGAGCAACCGCAAAGCCTCCGCCAAACGCAAGCCGGCCAAAGGGAAATCGTCGCGGGCCAAGCGCGGCAGAAGCCGGCGCGGCCTGTTCGGCGTGCTCGGCCGGCTGTTCTACTGGTGCTTCGTGCTTGCCATCTGGGGCGGCATCGCGGTGGCCGGCATCGTCGTCTATTACGGCGCCAAGATGCCGGCGGCGACGACCTGGTCGATCCCCGACCGCGCCCCCAACATCAAGATCGTCTCGGCCGATGGCCAATTGCTCGCCAATCGCGGCATGAGCGGCGGCGAGGCCGTCGGCTTGCACGAAATGTCGCCCTATATCCCGGAGGCCGTCATCGCCATCGAGGACCGCCGCTTCTATTCGCATTTCGGCATCGACCCGATCGGCCTTTCCCGCGCCATGGTCACCAACGTGATTGGCGGGCATTTCTCGCAGGGCGGTTCGACACTGACCCAACAATTGGCCAAGAACCTGTTCCTGACGCCCGACCGCACGCTGGAGCGCAAGGTGCAGGAGGTGCTGCTGGCGCTGTGGCTGGAGCACAAGCATACCAAGGACCAGATTCTCGAAATGTACCTCAACCGGGTCTATTTCGGTTCCGGCGCCTATGGTGTCGAGGCGGCCTCGCGGCGTTATTTCGGCAAGAGCGCGCGCGACGTCACCTTGTCGGAAGCCGCATTGCTTGCCGGCCTGTTGAAGGCGCCGTCGCGGCTGTCGCCGGCACGCGATCCCAAGGCTGCCGAGGAACGCTCGCAGTTGGTGCTTGCCGCCATGCGCGATGAAGGCAAGATCAGCGCCAAGGAACTGACCTCGGCGATGAGCGCACCGGCAACGCGCGCGCCGTCCTACTGGACCGGCTCGGAGAACTATGTCGCCGATACCATCATGGAAGAACTGCCCGATCTGATCGGCGACGTGCGCGGCGACATCGTCGTCGACAGCACCGTCGACCTGAACCTGCAGAAGCTTGCCGAACAGTCGATCCGCAGGCTGATCGACGACAGCGGCAAGAAGCTCAACGTCACTCAGGGCGCCCTGGTGTCGATCGACGATTCCGGCGCGGTGCGCGCCATGGTCGGCGGCTACGACTATTCGACCAGCCAGTTCGACCGCGCCTCGGAGGCACGCCGCCAGCCAGGCTCGGCGTTCAAGCCGTTCGTCTACATGGCCGCGCTTGAAGCCGGCCGCACACCCGACAGCGTGCGCAACGATGCGCCGATCAAGATCGGCAACTGGACGCCCGACAATTACGGCGGCAAGTATTTCGGCAAGGTGACGCTGGCCACCGCACTGGCCAAATCGCTGAACTCGGTCGCCGCCCAACTGACTATGGAGGTCGGGCCGAACGCGGTTGTCGAGGCAGCGCACCGCATGGGCATCCAGTCCGACCTGCAGTCCAACACGTCGATCGCGCTCGGCACGTCGGAAGTGACGCCGCTGGAACTGACGTCGGCCTATGTCCCCTTCGCCAATGGCGGCTACAAGCCGGACATCCATTTCATCCGCCGCGTGACGACCACCGACGGCAAGGTGCTCTACGACAGCGGTGGCGGCAGCGCGCCGCGTGTCGTCAAGCCCGAGATCGTCGGCATGATGAACTCGATGATGACCGGTACGGTCGAGATCGGCACCGCCCGCAAAGCGGCTTTCGCCTGGCCTTCAGCCGGCAAGACCGGCACCAGCCAGAATTCGCGTGACGCCTGGTTCGTCGGCTACACCGCCAACCTCACCACCGGCGTGTGGTTCGGCAATGATGATGGCAGTCCGATGAAGAAGGTCACCGGCGGCGCATTGCCGGCGCAGGCCTGGCACGAATTCATGGTCGCCGCCCACGAGGGCGTGCCGGTGCGGCCGCTGCCCGGCACCTGGAAATCGACGCCGGCCGATACCATCGTGCCCGACGAGATACCTTCGGCGAACAACGCGCCGCCGGCGCCGGTTCCATCCGCCTCCGTCGGCCAGCAGGCGCCGGCGGCGCGGCCGGCCGCGCCGGTCGCCCAGGCGCCGGTCCGCGCGGCCCGTCCCGCCCAGACCGTCGATGCCGATGGCCTTTCCATGCCGGAGGACGACGGCGCGACCGCGTCGATCAAGCACCCGGTGCCGCCAGGCGACGTCGGCGGTCCGCGCAAGAAGCGGCAGACCTCGATCCTCGACCTCCTTGGCGGCGGCTAAAGCGCGTCGCGCGCTTTAGCTCTTTTGTTTCCATGCATGTCGTTGCCTCAAAACCGGGGCCACTTTTGAGCGACATGCACTAGCGGCAACTCGCCTCTCGCCACGTTGGCGTCGTTCGGCTACATCTCCGGCCCGGAGATCCTGAAATGGCTGAACTCGACACCAGAAAGACCATCGTGCTGACCGGCGCCAGCCGCGGCATCGGCCACGCCACGGTCAAGCGCTTTTCGCGCGAGGGCTGGCGCGTCATCACCTGCTCGCGCCAGGCCTTTGCCGAGGATTGCCCGTGGCCGGCGGGGCCGGAAGACCACATCAAGGTCGATCTCGCCGACCAGGAGGATGTCGGCATCGCGGTGTCGGAAATCCGCCACCGGCTGGAAGCGCATGGCGGCCAGCTGCACGCGCTGGTCAACAATGCCGGCATCTCGCCGAAGCTCAAGGACGGCAACGGCCGAATGGACTCGATCGACACGCCGATGCATGTCTGGCGCGATGTGTTCCAGGTCAATTTCTTCGCGCCGATCATGCTGGCGCGGGGCCTGTTCAAGGAACTGGCGGCGGCCAAGGGCTCGATCGTCAACGTCACCTCGATCGCCGGTACCCGCGTGCACCCCTTCGCCGGCACGGCCTATGCGACATCGAAGGCGGCGCTCGGTTCACTGACGCGCGAGATGGCGCATGATTTCGGCCCGCACGGCATTCGCGTCAATGCCATAGCGCCCGGCGAGATCGACACCGCTATCCTGTCGCCGGGCACGGACAAGATCGTCGAGACGATCCCGTTGAGAAGGCTTGGCACCACGGCGGAAGTCGCCGATATCATCTTCTTCCTGTGCTCGCAGCAGGCGTCCTATGTGACGGGCTCGGAAATCCACATCAATGGTGGCCAGCACGTGTGAGCGGCCAGCTTCAGGCCGAGGACTGCTCATTCGGCCATGGTGAGAACAGCCTTGCCGCTGAAGCTGCGCTGTCGCAGTGCGTCCAGGGCTTGGGCGATGTCTGTCCACGGCACGGTCAAGGCCACGCGCGTTTCGAGCCTGCCGGCCGCGACTGGAGTGAGCAGCGAGGCGATGTCCGCGCCAATGCCTGGACCAGACGTGTAGTACGCAAAAGTCTGAAGCCTTGCCCCTTCATGATCCGGAACGAACTGGCGGAATCCAATGGGCGTGAGTTCGCCACTGCTCGAACCGAACATGACGATGGTCCCGCCAGGTGCGACGCGTTCGATCGCGCGAGCGAGACTTTTGCCGCCGACCGACTCTGTGATCAGCGAAAACGGCCCCTCGGCCAGTTCGATCGCATCGACAACCTGCTCGGCTCCAAGGCCGCGGAGATCCTCGGCATGCCGGGAGGCGGCGACCGCGGTCACGTGCCCACCCTGCTGATGGGCGAGCTGGATCTGGAACCGACCGACCGCACCGCTTGCGCCGGTGATCAGGACCTGCTGGCCGGCCAGGCCGCCGCCATGGCGCAAAGTCCTCAGTGCCGTCGTGCCGGCGACTGGAAGCGTGGCTGCGGAAACGAAACTGACGTCATCCGGCAGGACGGCGAGACGGTCGGTTGGAACGGCGACCCGTTCGGCCCATCCGGCCTGGTCGACCAGAGCCGCAACTCGGGCGCCCACGGCTGGTCCGGAGCCATCGGCTGCTGCCCGTTCGACAATCCCCACGATGTCTTGGCCTGGTATCCAGCCGTTTGAACGGGTGGCGAGCAAGCGCAGTTCGCCGCGGTTCAACGAGGTCGCGCGGACCGAGACAAGCGCCTCGTTCGAGGCCGCATGTGGCTCGGCAAGCTCCACCAGCCTTAGTCCTGTCGTGCTGTCGGAAGAAATGACTAGGGCGAGCATGGTTCATACCTCACTGCTGCGTGGTGGACGCCTTTGGACAGTTGCTTTGCCCGGTCTTGCTGGTTCGACTTTGGAGCGCCGGCGGGCGCCACTGGCGATGTCAAGTTCGCCAGCTGCGCACGATCCTGAATTGCTCGTTTCACAAGCGGAACCTATCGATTTTCCCCTTCGAATAATCTAGATATTAAGGCATCTGATCGCTAAAAACGGTCAATCATGAGACAACCCCTTCGCTACCCCTGGTTCAATCTCGATGTGGATGACCCTTCCGCGCCGGCGATTGCCGTGCGCGTTGACGTCCCCGAAACCACAGCGGAGGTTCCCGCCCATCGGCATCGCAAAGGCCAACTCGTCTTCGCGCTGGGAGGCGGCGTCACATGCCGTGTCCCAAGCGGCCTGTGGATGGTGCCGCCTCATTGCGGGGTGTGGATTCCAAGCGGCATGGAGCACAGCAATATCGCCACTGCCAACGCCCGGATTTTTTTCGTGTATATCGAGCCGGGAGCCGCTCATCTGCCGGACCGGTGCTGCACGCTTTCGATTTCGCCGTTGCTGCGCGAACTGATCATCGAACTGTCCGATGGTGTGGAGGACGATCAGGCGCGGGATGAGCTGTTGACCAAGACACTGCTTGCCGAGCTGCCACGTATGCCTGTCCAGCAGCTGCACCTGCCGATCTCACCCGAGCCGCGCTTGAGGCGGATCGCCGAAGCGTTGGCGCAAGATCCCGCCGACCGCAGCACACTGGCAGAATGGGCCAATCGCCTTGCGCTCAGTGAGAGCAGTCTCGCCCGTCTCGTGGTGAAGGAGACAGGGCTGAGCTTTGGGCGCTGGCGTCAGCAATTGCACTTGATCGTCGCAATACGAGAGCTGGCCTCCGGCGCCAGCGTGCAGCAGGTTTCGGCCGATCTCGGCTATGAATCCGTCACGGCCTTCATCACCATGTTCAAGAAGGCGCTTGGCAAGCCCCCGGCAAAATACCTCAGCAGCGTCGTGCACCGTGGCGGCTCTGCTTTCGTCGCGTGATCAATCTGCTTACGAGCAGACGATCGACACGGCAATCTGTCGCCGACCAGGATCGGCTCAGGCAGCGGACGGTTCAGCCGCCTTCGGCTTGTGGCCAAGCACCTCTTCGACAATGCCACGGGCGATCTCGCGCTCGCCCATGATCACCGTGTCTGCGCCGAGGCCCTTGAGGTGCTCGACCTCGGCGTCGGAATGGGCTCGGGCGATGACGTTGATGCCGGGGTTGGCGGCGCGTGCCCTGAGCACGATCTGGCCGGCCTCGAAGGCATTGGGAATGGCCAGGATCAGCCGCTTGGCCCCTTCAGGATTGGCGGCGGAGAAGACTTCAGCGTTGGCCGCGTTGCCGGAGACGGTCTCGACGCCATCGGCTTTCAGTCTCGCCAGCGTCTTGTCGGCATCCTCGACGACGAGGAAGGGCAAGGCGGCCTCTTTCAACGACGCACCGACGAGACTGCCGACGCGGCCATAGCCGATCAGGATGGCGTGGTTGGTGAGGGTTGTCCTGGGCGGCGGGCCGTCTTCCGCTTTCGTTGTGGCTGCAACGGAGGCCACCTGGCCCGGTTCCGTCGCCGGACCGACCGGCTTTGCCTCGACCGGCGGTGCCGTCCTGGCGGCGCGCCGCTCCAGCCATGGCTTTATCCAGTCGATGGCCAGGAACATCAGCGGGTTCAGCACGATCGACAAGATGGCGCCGGCCAGAATGAGGTCGCGGCCTTGTTCGGGCAACAGCTTTAGGCCGACGCCGAGCTCGGCCAGGATGAAGGAAAATTCGCCGATCTGCGCAAGGCTTGCCGAGATCATCAGTGCCGTGGCCAGGGGATAGCCGAAGGCAACGACGATGACGAACGCCGCCAACGATTTGCCGATGACGATGATGGCCAGTGTTGCCAGGATCGGCCAGCCATTGCTGATCAGGCTGAACGGATCGAACAGCATGCCGACCGAGACGAAGAACAGCACGGAAAAGGCATCGCGCAGCGGCAGCGATTCTTCCGCCGCGCGGTGGCTGAGTTCGGACTCGCTCATGATCATGCCGGCGAAGAAGGCACCTAGCGCCAGCGAGACCCCGAACAGTTTGGCCGCGCCGAAGGCGACGCCGAGGGCTATGGCGAGCACCGCCAGCCGGAACAATTCGCGCGAGCCGGTGTGGGCAACATAGTGCAGGATCCAGGGAATGACCCGGCGGCCGACCACCAGCATGACGATGACGAAAGCGGCGACCTTGGCTAGCGTGATGCCGACGACGCCCCAGATGCCGTAGCTGGCCGGCAGCGACAGCAGGCCGCTCGCATGTGCGTCCGCCTGTTCCTGGCCGCCGAGCACGCCGGCGAGTGCCGGCAGCAGCACCAGCGCCAGCACCATGGCCAGGTCCTCGACGATCAGCCAGCCGACCGCGATCCGGCCGCGCTCGGTCTCGATCATCCGCCGCTCCTGCAGCGCGCGCAGCAGCACCACGGTCGAGGCGACCGACAGCGCCAGGCCGAAAACCAGCCCCGCGCCCATCGACCAGCCGAGCATCCACGACAGCCCGGCGCCGAGCGCGGTGGCAAAGCCGATCTGGACGATGGCGCCGGGCACGGCGATGGCGCGCACCGACAGAAGATCCTTCAACGAGAAGTGCAGGCCGACGCCGAACATCAGCAGGATGACGCCGATTTCGGCCAGTTCGTTGGCAAGGCCGGCATCGGCGACGAAGCCGGGCGTGTTCGGCCCGACCAGCACGCCGGCTACGAGATAGCCGACCAGCGGCGGAATACGGAAGCGGTTGGCGAGGGCGCCGAAGACGAAAGCCAGCCCCAGACCGGCGACGATGGTGGCGATAAGGGGCGTGTCATGCGGCATTGTCTATGGAGCGCCCTTCAAAACCAGCGATGTTGGATGGGCGCCGCCCGGAGCCGTCGCCTGTTTGCAATATGGTGGATTGGGTGTCGGCGACGCAACCCGCAAAGCCATGAAATCGACGGTGCGGCCGCAAAAACTGGACCGGCGGCCGAAGAAGCCGCCGGTCGGATTTGAAGTCGCGCGATGATGTTCCGTTGATCCGGCGCGATCGATCGACGACGATCAGGCTGCCTGCAGCAGGGCCTCGATCTCGAATATGGCGTGGTTGGTCAGTGTCTTGGGAATTTCGGCGGTCACCTTGTCCCCGACTTCCTTGTGCAGCTTCTTGCGCATTGTCCCAAGCAGCATCGGCGGTGCGACAAGCACGATCTCTTTGAACTCGCCGCTATGCGCGAGCTTGTAGAGCCGGGCGGCGATCTCGTCGGCGAAACGCTCCTTGCCGATGCGGTGCCAGTCCGTATCCTCGACCGCGCTGCGGTGTACGGAGGGACCATCATTGTATCGGCCCGGGCTGTCACTGCCTTGCTCGCGGGTGGGCGGGTTGTCCTGCTGCATTTCCTGCACCACCTCGAGGTTCGGATATGTGTTGTCGCCGGCGTTCCTGAGGAAAAGCGCCTTCTCGCCATCGGCCACCATGACCCAGATGCCGTGCTTCAGATTGATTGTGCTCATGATGACTGGTTCCTTCTTGGGTCGCTCGGGCATCTTGTGACATGTCGCGGCCGGGTTTCGATCCGACGTGATGGGCTTTTTGGGGAACGCGCCCCGAACCGGTAATGTTCCAACCAGGCCCTCGCGGGTGTCGGCCATTCGGGTTGTCCAATGCCCGCGGCTTTAATCTACTAAATTGGTAGAATTTAGAAAAAACTGTTTTGTGGCATTTCTCGTTGGGCGCTAAAAGACCTACAAATCAAGGCCTGCGACAGCAGCTTGAATCCGCTCCATCCGCCAACGAGGAATATTTTTCTCTTGGCCGGGATGCTTTCAGAAAAGCGATTGCATCCCGACAGGCGATGCGCGAGTGCGTTCCTTCTGGTTTTTCGCGCCCGCGCGTAGAACTGCAAGCCCGTTCAGGATTCCGCTCGCGCCCATGTCGCACACTGCTCCCAAACTCAATTCCTTCCCCGTCTTCATGCGGGTCGAGGGGCAGACCGTGGCCATCGTCGGCGGCGGCGAAGAGGCGCTGGCCAAGGCGCGGCTGATCGGACAGTCGAGCGCGGTCCTGCGCATCGTCGCGGAAGACGCTGAGCCCGACCTGCTGGCCTTTATCGCTCAGACCGGCACGACCCATTTTGCCGCCGCTTACGACGCGTCACAGCTCGAAGGCGCGGTCATGGTGTTTGCCGCCAGCGGCGATGAGGAACTCGACCGCCGCGTGGCCACGGATGCGCGCCGGCTTGGCATTCCGGTCAATGCCGTCGACCGGCCCGAGCTTTGCGATTTCTTCACCCCGGCGCTGGTCAACCGGGCGCCGGTCGCTATCGCCATCGGCACAGAAGGTGCAGGCCCGGTGCTTGCCCAGATGCTGCGCAGCCGCATCGACCGCATGCTGTCGCCCTCGCTCGGCCCCCTGGCAATTCTTGCCGCGTCGTTTCGCGGGGCTGCCGAGAGGCTGCTGCCGAGAGGCAATGCCCGCCGCCGCTTCTGGAATGATTTCTTCGCTGGCGCTCCTGCCCGCGCGGCTGAAGCGGGCCAGCTTTCGCAGGCGCACGACGCCGCCGTCGATCTTCTGCTGTCGAACACGCCGGCTTGCGGCCACATCGCCCTGGTCGGCGCCGGCCCGGGGGCCGAGGATCTTTTGACCTTGCGAGCGCACCGTCTGCTGATGGAAGCCGATGTCATCGTTCATGATGCGCTGGTGCCGGAGGCGGTCGTTGCCATGGGGCGCCGCGATGCCGAGCGCCTGCCGGTCGGAAAACGCAAGGGCTGCCACACCAAGAGCCAGGCGCAGATCAATGCGCTGCTGGTCGAGCTTGGCCGTGAAGGCAAGCGTGTCGTGCGGCTGAAATCGGGCGATCCGCTGGTGTTCGGCCGGGCTGGCGAAGAGATGGCGGCACTGCGCGATGCCGGCATCGCCTATGAGGTGGTTCCGGGTGTCACCGCGGCGTTCGCCGCCGCCGCCGATTTCGAACTGCCGCTGACCTTGCGCGGTGTTTCCTCATCGATGGTGTTCACGACCGGCCACGACCTCAAGGGCAATTCGCTGCCCGACTGGGCCAAGCTCGCGATTTCGGGCGCCACCGTCGCCGTCTACATGGGCCGCTCGGTGGCGGCCGAGGTTGCCGGCCGGCTGATCGAGGCCGGCCTGTCGCCGGATACGGCGGTCGCCGTGGTCGAGAATGCCAGCCTTGCCAACAGGCGCCGGTTCCACGGCACGCTTGCCGACCTGCCGTCGCTGGAAGCGCGCGCCGATCTCTCCGGTCCGGTCATGACCATCATTGGCGATGCGGTCGCCGGGGCCAACTTTGAACGGTCCGAGCCGCTCGCGGCACACAGGCATGAAGGCGTGTCCAGTTCGGTCGCCGAAGGAGTTCAGCAATGAAGATATTGACCGCCAACCGCCTCAGCGACGGCATTGCCGTCTGGTACGTCGATGGCGGCTGGGCCGAGACGGTCGACCATGCCGACCTTGCCCATGACAAGGCGGCCGAGGATCGCCTCGAGGCACTCGGCGCACAGGCCTATGCCGCCAACGAAGTGGTCGACGTGAATTTGATCGATGCGGACGTCGTCAACGGCGTCGTCGAGCCGGTGCGGTTGCGCGAGAAAATCCGCGCCGCAGGCCCGACCATCCGCAGCGATCTCGGCAAGCAGGCTGCCAAGCAGGCACCTTGGGCAGCATAACCAAGACACCAGGCATGGGCGGACGCGCCCTGAAAGACGAAGCATGTACCGCTACGATGAGTTCGACCACGATTTTGTCCAGGCCCGCGTCGCCGAGTTCAGCGACCAGGTCCAGCGCCGCCTTGCCGGCGAGATCACCGAGGACCAGTTCCGGCCGCTCAGGCTGATGAACGGCGTCTATCTTCAGCTGCACGCCTACATGCTGCGCATCGCGGTGCCCTATGGCACGCTGAACGGCAAGCAGTTGCGCATGCTGGGCCACATCGCCCGCAAATACGACAAGGGCTACGGCCATTTCACCACGCGCCAGAACATCCAGTTCAACTGGCCGGCGCTGTCGGACATTCCTGCGATCCTGGCCGATCTGGCAAGCGTTGAGATGCACGCCATCCAGACCAGCGGCAATTGCATCCGCAATGTCACCGCCGACCATTTCGCCGGCGCTGCCGCCGATGAGGTCGCCGATCCGCGGCCCTATGCGGAAATCTTGCGCCAGTGGTCGTCGGTGCATCCGGAATTCTCGTTCCTGCCGCGCAAGTTCAAGATCGCGGTGACGGGTGCCGAGCGCGACCGCGCCGCCATCCAGACCCACGACATCGGCCTGCACTTGAAGAAGAACGCCGCCGGCGAACTGGGTTTCGCCGTCTATATCGGCGGCGGCCAGGGCCGCACACCGATGGTCGCCCGCAAGATCCGCGACTTCCTGCCGGAAGCCGACCTCCTGTCCTACTGCACGGCGATCCTGCGCGTTTACAACCTCTATGGCCGCCGCGACAACAAGTACAAGGCGCGCATCAAGATCCTCGTGCACGAGACCGGCGTCGAGGAAATCACCCGCCAGGTCGAGGCCGAGTGGCAGGACTTGAAGGACGCCGAGCTGAAGCTGCCGGAGGCGGATATCCGCGCCATCGAGGCCTATTTCGCGCCGCCGGCGCTCACGGAGCGGCCGGAGGGCGACCAGGCGGTCAAGCTGGCGCGTCTGGATTCCAAGGGGTTCTCGGAGTGGCTCGACCAGAATGTCGTCACCCACCGCCATCCCGACTACGCGGCGGTGACGATCTCGCTGAAGGGCATCGGCGAGGTGCCCGGCGACGCCTCGGGCAGCCAGATGGAAGCGGTCGCCGACATCGCCGAGAGATATGCCTTTGACGAGCTGCGCGTTAGCCATGAGCAGAACCTGATCCTGCCGCATGTGGCGCGCGCCGACCTCAAGGCGGTCCATGATGCGCTGGTCGGCATCGGCCTGGCGACGGCCAATTCCAACCTGATCTCAGACATCATCGCTTGCCCGGGCCTCGATTATTGCGCCCTGGCCACCGCGCGTTCGATCCCGATCGCGCAGGAAATCTCGCGCCGCTTCGCCTCGCTGGAGCGGCAGCGCGAGATCGGAGAACTGAAGCTGAAGATCTCCGGCTGCATCAACGCCTGCGGTCATCACCATGTCGGCCATATCGGCATTCTCGGCGTCGAGAAGAAGGGCTCCGAGCTCTATCAGGTGACGCTGGGCGGCTCGGCCGACGAGAACACCTCGGTCGGCGAGATCATCGGCCGCGGCTTCTCCTCGGAGGAGATCACCGACGCCATCGAGCAGATCGTCGAGACCTATCTCGGCCTTCGGCTCGACCCACAAGAGAAATTCATCGACGCCTACCGCCGAGTCGGTCCCGCGCCGTTCAAGGAGGCGCTCTATGCTGGCGAAGCCAAGGCCGCTTGACCATATAGCCGATGTCGATGACGGCATCGCCGCCAAGGCGGCGGGGCTGGATGCGCTCTACGGTCATCTGAACCCGCTCGAGATCATCGAACGCTCGGCCCGCGAACTGTTCCATGACGAGATCGCCGCGGTGTCGTCGTTCGGTGCGGACTCGGCTGTGCTGCTGCACATGATCGCCAAGATCGACCGGACGCTGCCGGTCATCTTCCTCGACACCGGCAAGCATTTCGAGGAGACGCTCGGCTATCGCGACGCGCTTGCAGCCGATTTCGGGCTGACCAACATAAGGGTGATCAAGCCCGAGGAAGCGGCGCTCGAACGGATCGATCCGACGGGCAATCTGCATCAGAGCAACACCGACGCCTGCTGCGACGTGCGCAAGGTCGAGCCGCTGGCGCGGGGTGTCGCTCCCTTCCGTGCCTGGTTCACCGGCCGCAAGCGTTTCCAGGCCTCGACCCGGGCAGCGCTTCCGGTGTTTGAAGCGGTCGGCCCGCGTATCCGCATCAATCCGTTGGCGCACTGGACGACATCGGACCAGGCGGACTATATGCGCGCGCATGCGCTGCGCGAAAATCCGCTGGTCGCCTATGGATACCTGTCGATCGGCTGCTTCCCGTGCACGCAGCCGGTGCAGCCGGGCGAGGACGCGCGCAGCGGCCGCTGGGCCGGTCATGCCAAGACCGAGTGCGGCATTCACCTGTCGGGGCTGGAGAAGTCGCTGACCGACGCGTCCCTTTAGGGTATGGTGATATTCAGGTGAGGCTGGCCTGCAAACGGCAGCTTCCTGCGCTTCCGGTGCTCACGTACTTCAAGTACGCTCCGCTCGTCGCAGGGCGACCCCGGAAGCCGCCATTTTCGGTGCGGCCTGACCTGAATCTCAACACAAACGTGTTTCTTCGAATTTTTGGGAATTTTTGATGACTGAACCGACGATACCGGAGACGCGCCTCTGGACCCCGACGGGTTTCCGCGAGGACGAGTGGGCGCATGCCGAGAGCGCCGATGCGCTGTCCGGCAATGGCCGCTTCATCCTGCCACTGCAAGCGTTCCTCGATCTCGATCCGGAGGTGCGCCGCTCTGCCAAGGAACGGCTCGGTGTGGTGCTGCAGCCCGGCGATCAGCTCGAGAAGATCGCCGGCCTGCTTGACCAGCTCTCGCTGGTGGCGCTGGCCTTCCCGGCCTTCAGCGACGGCCGCTCCTTCTCCAAGGGCGAACTGCTGCGTGGGCGCTATCATTTCGAGGGCACAGTGCGCGCCACCGGCCAGGTGCTGGTCGACCAGTTGCCGCATATGCTGCGGCTTGGCTTCGACGAGTTCGAGATATCGAACCCGGTGCTGTTGAAGCGCCTGGAGGAGGGCCGCACCGGCGGGTTGGGGCTCTACTACCAACCGGCCGCCGTGTCGGAGCCGAACGGGCCGAAATATTCCTGGCGGCGCCTTCGCAACAGTTGACGCTGCGGTAATTCCCGACGTCTTTACGTCGGTTCCGATCGGTCCTTCTCTGGGCTATCCGGACGGAAATATCCGCCGGTTGCGAGGAGGGAGATCATGGATTTCGACTATGTCATCGCTGGCGGCGGATCCGCCGGCTGTACGCGCGCCGCGCGGCTCTCCGAGGATCCATCGAAGACGGTCTGCCTGATAGAAGCCGGCGGCGAGGGCAGGAACCTGCTCGTCCGCGCCCCGGCCGGCGGTGCCAATCGACATCAACTGGTCTTACCAATTGTGCGATTTGTGCTTTCCCTTTCGCCATCCTGCCCTTAGGATAAATTTATTATTTCGCGATCCGAAATAAATATGGTCATAGGGAGGAACCGGGAATGGCTGGCAAGAAGATACTGATGCTCGTTGGCGAGTTCAGCGAGGAATATGAGATTTTCGTCTTTGAGCAGGCGATGCATGCGGTTGGCCACATCGTCCATGTCGTCTGTCCGGACAAGAAGGCGGGCGATATATTGAAAACGTCGCTGCACGACTTCGAAGGCCACCAGACCTATACCGAAAAGCTCGGCCACGACTACATCCTCAACAAGACGTTTTCCGAGGTGAATCCAGCCGGCTACGATGCCGTCTACGCAGCGGGCGGGCGCGGCCCGGAATACATCCGTATCGACAAGCGGGTGCAGGGGCTGGTGCGGCATTTCCACGAGGCCGGCAAGCCGATCTTCACCATCTGCCATGGCGTGCAGATCCTGATTGCCGTGGACGGGGTGGTGCGGGGCCGGGAAGTCGCGGCGCTCCAGTACTGCGAGCCGGAGGTGACGCTGGCCGGTGGCATCTATATCGACGTCGCGCCGACCGGCGCCCATGTCGACGGCAATCTCGTTTCAGCCAAGGGTTGGCCGGGCCTGTCCAACTTCATCCGCGAATGCCTGAAGGTGCTGGGCACCGAGGTCCGCCATGGCGAGATATTGATGCGCGACGAGCGTCAGGCGGCCTGACCCGGGAGTTTGCAAAGCCGCCGCGTCCACGACGCGGCGGTCTTTCTATTTTTCTTGTTTGACGCAATTCCCAAGGGAAAGCGCCATGTGCTTTTCCCGGGAAAACCGTTTCACACTTTTCCTGGAATTGCTTAGGCGGCCGCCAGCGCTTCGCGGAACGACACGAGCTTGCGGCGGTTTTCGTCCCATAATGCCAGTTTGACGCAGCGCAGGCTTTCGAGCAGCGTGACGCGGCCGATGCTGCGTAGCTCGGGATAATCCCGCAGCACTTCCTGCAACCGGTAGCATGGCACCTTGGCGGAGAGGTGGTGGACGTGATGGACACCGATATTGCCGGTGAACCAGTTCAGCACCGGCGGCAGGTCGTAGTAAGACGATCCGTGCAGGGCGGCGTGCTGGAATTCCCAGTCGGCATCCTTCGCCCATTCCGTTTCCTCGAACTGGTGCTGGACGTAGAACAGCCAGATGCCGGCCGAACCGGCGAGGATGACGATCGGCAGATGGACCACCAGGAACGCGCCGGGGCCGACGAACCAGATGAGGATGGCTGCTGCAACCGCGATGCCAAGGTTGGTGGTCATCGACGACACCCAGGGCGTCAGGCCGCCGCGCATCATGCCGACGGGCAGCCTTTGCTCGAAGATGAACAGCCAGATCGGCCCGAGCCCGAACATCACCAGCGGGTGGCGATAGAGACGATAGGCGAGGCGGCCTCGCCATGACATTTGCCGGTATTCGGCAACGGTCAGCGTCCTGATGTCGCCCATGCCGCGTTCGTCAAGATTGCCGGCGCTGGCGTGGTGCGTCGCGTGGGCGCGCCGCCAGCAGTCGTAGGGCGTCAGCGTCAGTATGCCGAGCGCGCGGCCGATCCAGTCGTCCGCGTAGCGATTGGCGAAGAAGGAGCCGTGGCCGCAATCGTGCTGGATCATGAAGATGCGCACCAGAAACCCGGCCGCGGGAAGGATCAGCACCAGTCCCCACCAATGGCCATAGGCATAGGCCGCCGAAGACAGTCCCCAGAGTACGGCGAACGGAATGAGTGTGATGGCGAGTTCGACGGCGCTGCGCCGCCTGTCGGGCTTTTTGTAGCGCGCCAGAATCTTCAGCCAGGCGCGCTTGCTGTTGGCGGCCGCCTCGGGGGAAATCATGTTCATCAGGAAGCATAGGCGGGGTGTCCCGCCACCGCAAGCCGACAATCACGCAAAATTACTGTGCGTAATTGTCGCGTGGTGGCGGTCGAGCCCGCCCGCCAGCAGATCGACCCGTTTGATGATACGCTGCCGAAGCGGCTGGCTTTCAAGCCCAATCGTTCGGAATCCGATGCTCTCTCTTCTGTTTGAGCATCGGGTTTCCCACTCTTGGGGCCGATCTCTATTCGCGATCGAGGATAGGACAGCCGCGCTCGGTGCCAAAAGTCACGCGCACGCGGTCGCCACCCTGCCTGCCGCGGACAGTGATCTCCCGGCGGCCGACGGACTCTATCCTTGTCCGGCGGATGCCCATCCGATCCGCCTTGTCGAGAGCCCGGTCTTCCGTGCAGCCTCGCGATTGACGGCGGTTGCGCCGGTCGTCGCGAGGCCTTCGCAACCGTCATAGGCGGGATCGCAATCTTCCATGAGCTTCAGCAGCAGGCCATGTTTGCCCAATTGCAGCTGCAGATCCTGTGCTTGTGCCGGAAAGGCAACCAAGGTGACGGCGCCGAGGCCGACAAGCGCCGAAAGCAATAAGGTGATCGAACCTTGCGCATCACGTCCTCCATTTGAACCACAACGATCCATCATTAGATGGTTCGGCTCTTCAGGCTATTGCCGATAGAGGTTTGCTGCAAAGATTTGCCTGTCGCGTTAGTGGCGGCGCCGGCCGACGTCACCGTCTTCCGCTCCGTCGAGGCGGTCGAGCAATTCTCTGAATCGGTCAGGAATGTCGGCCTCGGTACGGAAGGCCGGCAAGGTGCGCATAAAGCGCGTCACCGCTTCGGCACCGAACTGACGCCTGACCTCGGCGGCCAGCCCTTGTGCCTTTTCACCCTTGTTGCGGGTCATTATCTCAAAATCCTGTGTCGGCTTCGAAACTCCTCCAGTAAGGGAATGGTTCCCCCATCACGCCTTTGTGGCAAGCAAAGCCGGCGGTTAGGGTAAAATTTGAATTAAAATCGAATGTCTTGCCTGTCGTTGTCCAGCCTTGGCCGATAGCCTCCACAATCGCTTACCCCTTGATTTTTGGCTCCCGAACCTCGATATCGGGCACAAAATCCACATCATTCGAGATTGACGGGAAACGGCGATGAGCGACCAGGCAAAAGACGAACGCGTGCCCGATGAAGTCGAGGCGACCGAGGCCACTGCCGAGCGCACGGAAGGCAGCATCGACGGCGACTATGAAGCCCTTGTGCGGCTGCTGAAGGAAAATGAAGAACTGAAGGACCGCGCGCTGCGCGTGGCGGCCGAGATGGAAAACCTGCGTCGCCGCACGGCGCGCGACGTGCATGACGCGCGCACCTACGCGGTCGCGAATTTCGCGCGTGACATGCTGTCGGTGTCGGACAATCTGCGCCGCGCGCTGGACGCTATCCCCACCGAGGCCAAGGCGTCGGGTGACGCCGGCTTCAAGGCCTTGATCGAAGGCGTCGACCTCACCGAGCGCGCCATGCTGTCGGCGCTGGAACGCCACGGGGTCAAGAAGCTCGCGCCGGAAGGTGAGAAGTTCGACCCCAATTTCCACCAGGCGATGTTTGAAGTGCCCAACCCGGACGTTCCGGCCAATACCGTGGTCCAGGTGGTGCAGCCGGGCTATTCGATCGGCGATCGGGTGCTGCGCCCAGCCATGGTCGGCGTCGCCAAGGGCGGGCCTAAGCTTGCCGCCGCTGAAGCGCCGGTCGAGCCGGGGCCTGTCAATGAGCAGGCCGAGAAGGACGCCTGAACGGACAAGCGAATAGGCAATAGCGAGTAGCGAGTAGGGAAATATGCAAGAGTTGCTGCGCGGCTTCGTGCTATTCGCTACTCGCTATTCGCTACTCACTCTTTCATTGTTCGCTTCATGAACCTCATCGCGCTTCTCGACTATGCCGGTGTCGCCGTCTTCGCGGCGACCGGGGCGCTTGCGGCTTCTCGCAAGCAGCTCGACATTATCGGCTTCCTGTTCCTGGCCAGCGTCACCGGGATAGGCGGCGGCACGCTTCGCGACGTCATCCTCAACCTGCCGGTTTTCTGGGTGGCCAACTCCGGCTATGTGCTGATCTGCGCCGTGGTTGCGGTGCTGGTCTTCTTCAGCGCGCATCGTGTCGAATCGCGCTGGAAATGGCTGCTCTGGCTCGACGCCATCGGGCTCGCCGCCTTTTCGGTGATGGGCGCGGCCAAGGGACTTGCGATTACCGGTTCGCCGGTCGTCTCCGTCGTCACCGGCGTGCTTACCGCCACTTTCGGCGGAATTCTGCGCGACCTCCTTGCCGGCGAGCCATCGGTGCTGCTCAGGCCCGAAATCTACGTCACAGCAGCCCTTGCGGGGGCGGGCCTCTACACACTTGGCGATCTTGCCGGGCTGCCGCCGCTCGCCTCGGACCTCGCCGGTTTTGCGGCGGCGTTCCTAGTGCGCGGCGGCGCGCTCAAATTCGGCTGGTCGTTTCCGTCCTACAAGAGCCGACCCGGCCGGCGGCCGGAAGATATTCCGTAAAGAGAGGGAATAGGGAGTAGCGAATAGGGGATAGCAGTCCGCAGGATTGCGGCGTAGCGCCTGGCTATTCGCTAGCGTCAGGCAGCGAAGCGTTGGGCTTCCCCGCCATAATAATTGACGTAGCGGGCGCCGATTTCCTTGACCGGCATCACGACGAAGACGTCGACCGTCGAGAATTCGCGGTCGATGACGCAGCCGTCGCCGATGCGCGCACCGACGCGCAGATAGCCCTTAACCAAAGGCGGCATCGCGGCGATCGCCGCCTTGGCATTGACCGCCTCGATCGGCATCAGATCCATCGAGCAGTAGCGCCCGGATACCGCGCGCACATCCCAGGCCGAATTGGTCCGGCAGTGGTGGGCGAGGTAGGTGAGTGCCTCGGCATGCGCCGCCGGCACGGTGCCGTGGAAGGACGCGCATCCGGTCATCACACCGATCTCGTAATGGTTGATGTAAGCCCAGATGCCTTGCCACAGCGCCTCGATGGTGCGCTTCGAGCGGTATTCCGGCAAAACGCAGGAGCGGCCGAGTTCGAGAAAACGCTGGCCGGGGTGGCGAGCGATGAGCTTGGTCAGCTCAAATTCACCTTCCGAATAAAACCCTCCGGCCGTGGCCGCGATTTCTTGCCGCAGCAGCCGATACGTGCCGACGATGCGGCGATGTTCGGGACCGGAAAGCGTGGTGTCCAAAACCAGCAGATGGTCGCAGAGCGGATCGAACCGGTCGGCATCACGGCGGTCATGGGCCTGGAACAGGTCCTTCCTGGCGCCTAGTTCGTCGTAGAACACCCGGTAGCGCACTTCCTGCGCGGCCGCGATCTCTGCCTCGTTGCGAGCGAGCCGCACTTCAAGATTGCCTATACGGCCCAGTGCCGCGCCCCTTGTGACGGAATCGACGTTACGTCCGGCAAGCAAGGCGCTGCTGGCGTTCGGCCGAGTGTCACATTCCGGCATAACTGTATGCACGAGTGATTCTCCTTCGAGCCATCCCTCTTGGCACGGGGATACGGTGTAGGTGCAACAGGATTGTGACAGTACCGTGATACGATGTCGTGGGCAATACTTCGTCGGCTGGCGAATACGATCAACCGGCTACGTTTTAGTGATCGCGCGGCGCGGAATGGCGGTGGAAAGCTCAGGCCGCGACGACCTGTCCCTCGACCGCATTCACCAGCGCCTCAGGGTCGAGCGGCTTGGTGACAAAGCCGCTCGCGCCATGGGCCAGCACCGCATGGCGGGTCTTTTCCTGGCTGTCGGCCGACAGCACCATGATCGGCACCGGCGACACGGCGGTTTCTTCTTCATGGCGGCGGATGGCGGCAATCGCGTCCAGCCCGTCCATGACCGGCATATGCAGATCCATCAAGACCACATCGAAGCGGTCCCTGTGCCCGGCGCCGGTGACGGCCTCGACGGCGGCCTTGCCGTTACCGACCACCTTGACGCGATGCCCGGCCTTCAGCAGCGTGGCGCGGGCCAGCATGGCGTTGATGTCATTGTCCTCGGCGATCAGCACCGACAGGCCCCGCTGCCGGTTGCCGACGGCGCGCAGCATGGGCGCGCCGCGCCTTTCCGGCTGCGGCTGGGCGAGGCTGGGGGCATGGCTGCTCAACAGCACACGCAGAAGCGTTCCGCCACGCACTGGCCTGGCCAGGAACGTTGCGTAGCCGCTGGCGCGGAACTCGCCAAGCATGCCGCGGTCGGTAGGCGCGATCAGTGTGATGGCCTCGCAGTCGGAAAAGCCGCTCTGGCGCAGGCGCTTGAGCAGCCTTCCGTCGCTTTCTTCCATGGCCGCATCGACCAGAATCACATCGCAGCCTGCGGCGAAGGCCGCGGCCTGTGCGGCAGTGATGGCGACGTCGACCGCGCCGCCATTGGCGCGGATGGTGCGGGCGATGGCGTCCGCCTCGACGGCGTTTTTCGACAGGATCACCGCGCGCCTGCCCGAGAGCGCGTTCTGGCGGCCCTGCGGCGCTTCGGTGGCCGCTATCGCCGGGATTTCGAAGACGAACTCGGATCCCTGGCCGAGCCGGCTGGATACCGAGATCGTGCCGCCCATGGCGGCCACCAGGCGCCTGGAGATGGCAAGGCCGAGGCCGGCACCGCCATGCGTGCGCGTCGACGTGCCGTCGGCCTGCTCGAACTCCTCGAAAATGCGATCCAGATCCTGATCATGCAGGCCTGGACCGGTATCGGCGATGGTGAAGCATACGCGGTCGCTGGTTTCGGTGCGCGCGCGTGCGATGCTCACCAACACGCCGCCGCTGTCGGTGAACTTGATGGCGTTGCCGATAAGGTTGAGCAACACCTGCCTGACCTTGCCCGGATCGGCGGTGATCAACTGCGGCACGTCGGGTTCGACATGGCAGCCCAGCCCGATGCCCTTGGCGAAAGCGCGCGCGGCCAGCAACTCGATGATGTTGTCGGCGATCTCGCGCACCGACATCGGCTGCGGCTCCGGGTCGAAGCGCCCGGCTTCGATCTTGGAGTAGTCGAGAAGATCCTCGATCAGGGCAAGCAATGCGCTGGCCGAGGTCGAGATGGCGCCGACATAGGTCTGCTGCTCCGGCGACAGGCTGGTGTCGGCCAGCAATCTGGCCATGCCCATGATGCCGTTCATCGGCGTGCGAATTTCATGGCTGACGGTGGCGAGGAAGCGCGATTTGGCCTGGCTGGCATATTCGGCCCGCTCGCGTGCGGTGATCAGCGAGGATTCGGCGCGTTTGCGGGCGGTTATGTCGCGAGCGATCGCGCGATGCGAAACCGCATCGCTGTCCTTGTCACGCACCGACAGTTCGATCCACGAGAACCAACGCGGGCCGGTCGGCGTGCGGATGGCGACATCGGTGGAACTCAGGCACTCATGGTCGGAAAAGGCGGCATCGGGAACGATGCCGACCTCAATGCCGAGTTCCGCCAGGGTCTT
Source organism: Mesorhizobium sp. Root102 (assembly GCF_001425625.1). Lineage (GTDB taxonomy): Bacteria > Pseudomonadota > Alphaproteobacteria > Rhizobiales > Rhizobiaceae > Mesorhizobium. The sequence continues at coordinate 153,493 of NZ_LMCP01000046.1, forward strand.
GCCGGCAAGGTCGCGTTGATCGATTTCGACGAGATCGGCGAAGACCTTGTTGGCATAGACGATGTAGCCATCGCGGTCGCGATGGATGACGAGATCACCAAGCGCGTCGATCAGGCCGCGAAAGCGCTCATCGCTCTCCTGCATTTCCCACATGCGGTCGGCCAGCGTCTCGATCTCGGCGCGGCTGCGGGCAGTGGTTTCGTCAAGAAGGGCGGCGGTGCGGTGTTCGCTCCGCCTGGTGCGCAGATGCATGGCAAGACCGGCAAGGCCGGTTGCCAGCAATGCGACGCTGATGAAGATCGGTGCCCCGGTCAGATGCGCCAGGCCGGCCACCACCACGATGGCGACGAATGTCAGAAAGGGCAGGTTTTCGCGCCTGGAGAATTCCGGTTCGGGCACCAGCGACGGCGCGGCGACAAAGCGCCGCGTCGACGTCGGCGGGGGCGCCGCATCGACGTCGTCGCCAGTGTCCGCCTCTTGGCTGCCGGATTCCGCGATCATGCGAAATCCTTGCCAGACAGAGATTATGGAAAATTGCGGCGGATCGTTCGAATTTTAGCGGATGAGCGCTTTTTGCCGAGGCGGCGGCGGATTTGCCACCAGACATGGCGATTTCCGTCCGCCTTCTCCGGCAGTCGAGCGGTTCACATGTCCACGACGACGCGCCCGCGAATCTTGCCGTCGACGATGTCGCGCGCGGCATCGATGATGCCGTCGAAACCGATGGTCCTGGACAGGCTGGCGAGCTTCTGCAGATCGAGATCGGTGCCGATGCGGCGCCATGCCTCGAGGCGGACTGCCTTCGGCGCCATCACCGAATCGATGCCGAGCAATGAGACGCCACGCAGGATGAAAGGAGCGACGCTGGTCGGCAGGTCCATGCCGCCGGCCAGGCCGCAGGCGGCGACCGCGCCGCCATAGGAGGTCATCGACAGCACATTGGCCAGCGTGTGGCTGCCGACGGCGTCGACGCCGCCGGCCCAGCGCTCCTTGGCCAGCGGCTTGGCCGGCTGGGCAAGCTCTTCGCGCGATATCACTTCGGCGGCGCCAAGGTTGATCAAATAGGGGCTTTCGGCATTGCGGCCGGTGGACGCGATGACATGGTAGCCGAGGCTGGACAGGATCGAGACCGCGACCGAGCCGACGCCGCCGGCCGCCCCTGTTACCACCACCGGGCCGCGATCGGGCAGGATACCGTGCCGCTCCAGCGCCATGACGCAGAGCATGGCGGTATAGCCTGCGGTGCCGACGGCCATCGCGTCATGCGGGCTGACGCCTTGCGGGAGCGGCACCAGCCAGTCGCCCTTGACACGCGCGCGGCCGGCATAGGCGCCGAAATGGGTTTCGCCGACGCCCCAGCCGTTCAGAATGACCTTGTCCCCGGTGCGCCAGTCGGGATTGGAAGACGAGATGACGGTGCCGGCGAAATCGATGCCCGGCACCAGCGGCCAGCGGCGGATCACCGGCGCCTTGCCTGTGATCGCCAGGCCATCCTTGTAGTTCACCGTCGTCGCCTCGACTGCGACGGTGACATCGCCTTCCATCAAGTCGGCTTCGGTGAGATCGGTCACGATTACCGACTGCTTTTTCTCGGCGTCGCGCGAAACGAGGATGGCTTTGAAGGTTTCGGGCATCTCTTTCTCCGCGATCTTGTTTGGCGACATGAACAGTGCGGCGATGGCCGCACGGGGTCAATCTTTGGAAGGCTTGGCTTTGAAAGGCTTGGCGTTTGAAGGCCTGGTCTCGCGCCGCCAGCCGAACAGTTCATCGAAGACGACCAGTGCCGCACCCACAGAGATGAAGGCGTCGGCAAGGTTGAAGACGGCGAAGGACCAGACCGCCGTGTGGAACAGGATGTAGTCGATGACGTGGCCGTAGACGGCGCGGTCGATCAGATTGCCGAGCGCACCGCCGACGATCAGCGCAAAACCGGTGCGGGCAAGGATCTGGGACGGCGCGATTCGCGTCGCCAGGAACAGCACGAACGCAACGACCGCAAGCGAAATGACGATCAGCCCGGTGTCGCCGAAAGACGAGAACATCGAGAAGGCGATGCCGGTGTTGTAGGTGCGAAACAGCGCCAGGAAGGGCACCAGATCGAGCTTTTCCTGAAAAGGCAGACCGGTCTCGACCAGGTGTTTTATCCACTGGTCAAGCGCTATGGCAGCGACGACGAGCAGCGCGTAGGGAGACCATGATCTCACGGGCAGGCAACCTTCATTGCTGATCCACGATTGGTTCGAGCTTCAGCGCGCCCCGCCGGATCTCGAACAGCATGATGCCGGTGGCAACGGCCAGATTGAGGGAATCGGCACGGCCCGCTTGCGGAATCCTGAGCAGCCTGTCGCAACTCGCAGCCAGGCTTTCTGGCAGTCCCTGCTGCTCGTTGCCCATCATCAGCAGCACCGGCCCGCGGGAAAAATCGACCGAGCGGTAGTCGACGGCACCTTTCAGGTGGGTTCCGGCGACGAGGCCTGAAAACCCGCCTCGCCAGGCAAGGAAAGCCTCGGTTGTCGCCTTGGCCACCGGCACGGCAAAGATCGAACCCATGGTGGCGCGCACCGTCTCCACGGAGAAAGGATCAGTGGTGTCGCCGACCAGGATGACGCCCTTGGCGCCGACGGCATCGACGGTGCGGATGACGGTGCCGAGATTGCCGGGATCGCGCACCCGGTCGAGCGCCACCCAGACGTCGCCATTGTCAGCGCGGACATCCTTCAAGGCCAGGAATTTTTGCGAAAAGACGCCGACCACCATTTGCGGATTGTCGCGACGGGTGATGGCTACGAGCACCTTTTCCGACACTTCGAGAACCATGCCGCCGGCGGCAACCGTGCGTGCCGCGACCTTCTCCACCGCCGCGTTGCCGCGCCCGGCCTTGGCGAAAACCAATGTCCTGATCTGCCAGCCGAGATCGAGCGCATCGATGACCAGCTTCAGTCCCTCGGCCATGAAGGCGTTCTGCTGGTCGCGGAATTTCTTCTGCGCGAGTGCCTTGATGTCCTTGACCAGCGGATTGGCGAGGCTGGTGACTTCCTTCACCTGCCCGGGTGCGCCTGCGTGCCGCTCGTTCATTCAGGCCACCCAACGCGAAAACAATGAGGTCGAAAGCGCCCGGCCGGCGGACTTTTCGCGGATGATCAGTTCACCCGATTCGATTTTGCCGCCCATGCCGGCAAAGGTGTCGCGCATCAAGGCATGGATGGCGAAGAAGGAGGCGCGGATTGAATAGGCGGTCAGCACCACGGCGAGCGGCTTCGGCGTCAGGATCGCGCGGCAAAGGTCGGTCAAATCGGGCAGGTCCTCGAACAATTGCCAGACCTCGCCCTTGGGGCCGCGGCCATAGGCCGGCGGGTCGAACAGGATGATGTCATAGCGGCTGCCGCGGCGCTCCTCGCGCTCGGCGAATTTCACCGCGTCGTCGACGATCCATCGGATCGGCTTGCTGCCGAGGCCGGCCCTCTCCTGGTTTTCACGGGCCCAGCCGATCGCTTTCTTCGAGGCATCGACATGGGTGACCTCTGCGCCGGCGCGGGCCGCCACCAACGAGGCAAGACCGGTATAGCCGAACAGGTTCAACACCTTGACCGGCCGCTTCGCCGCCGCGATCAGCCCCGCCATATGGTCCCAATGGGAGGCCTGCTCGGGAAAGACGCCGACATGGCGAAACGAGGTGAAACGGCCGAGATAATCGATTCCGTCATGCTTCATCGGCCAGGTCTCGCCGAGCGGCGTCCTGGGGAAGCGCCATCGGCCGATGCCTTCCTCGTCGGTATCACCGGTGAAGATGGCGTCGGCGCGCTCCCAGTCTTTCGCCGGCAAGGCCTTTTGCCAGATCGCCTGGCCCTCGGGCCGGACGATCCGGTAGGGGCCGTATTGTTCGAGCTTCTGGCCGGCGCCGCTGTCGAGCAGCGCATAATCGGCATTCGGGGCGACTTCGAGGATCACCGGAAGATGTTCAGCGGGCAGGACGCCGTCGCGGCGGGCAAGAACGCGCGGCGCCGGTTTCGGTTCGGAACGGTCGTCCATCTTTGCCTCATGCCGGTCGCGCGGCTGCGCGTCCGTTCTGGCAGGAACGGGGCGCGGACGTGACACGTCCGCCGCACCCTTCGCGGATGGATGCGGACGGTTGTCGCGGCGTTTGTCGCGAAAAGACTTCAAGCGGGGGCAACTCCGAGCGGCGTGGCCGCTTTTGACATAGGGCAACCGGCTTCGCAACCAAGTCCGACACGGCGGCCTTTCCGGTTTATGTCGGGCGGCGATGGACCAATGTCAAAGAAACAGGCAAATCTGCCGGATGTCCCGCTCCGAACGCCTGCTCGATCTGATCCAGACGCTGCGTCGGCACCGCCGGCCGGTGAGCGGGCAGGCGCTGGCCGATGAGCTTGGGATTTCGATCCGCACGCTCTACCGAGACATCGCAACGCTGCAGGGCCAGGGTGCGCCGATCGAGGGTGAGGCGGGGCTGGGCTATGTGCTCAAGCCGGGCTTCATGCTGCCGCCGCTGATGTTCAGCGACGAGGAGATCGAAGCCATGGTGCTCGGCTCGCGCTGGGTCGCCAAGCAGCCGGACCAGCGTCTCTCGGCCGCCGCCGCCAACGCGTTGGCCAAGATCGCTGCCGTGCTGCCGGACGATCTGCGCGAGGATCTCGATGCGAGCACACTGCTGGTTGGCCCTCCCGCCGCGGCCATCGAGGGCATCGACCTTGGTCTGGTGCGGCAGGCCATCCGCAACGAGCGCAAGCTCGGCTTTCTATACCGCGACGCCGACGGCGCTGCGTCCGAACGTGTGGTCTGGCCGTTCGCGCTGGCCTTCTTCGACAAGGTGCGGGTGGTGGTGGCGTGGTGCGAGATGCGGCAGGACTTCCGGCATTTTCGCGCCGATCGCATCGCCGGGCTCCAAGCAACAGACACACGCTATCCGCGTCGTCGCCAGGCGTTGCTCAAGGAATGGCGGGCGACGCTCGACAGGCCACGCGGTTCGTGATGGCTACTGCCATAATCTGACAGTGGCCAATCCTATGTTCGCCAAGCCGAAACGCTGAAACACCTTGGAGAGCAGATATGACCGCCCCGAATTTCATCATCCTCTATGTCGACCAGCCGCAACGGAGCGGTGCCTTTTACAGCGCGCTGCTCGATCGTGAGCCGGTCGAAAGCGCGCCGACCTTCGTGCTGTTCGTGCTCGACAACGGCTTCAAGCTGGGGCTCTGGTCGCGCCATACGGTGGAGCCGGCGGCTGCCGCGGCAGGTGGCGGCGCCGAAATCGTCTTTGCGCTGGATACGTCCGATGCCGTCGATGCCACCCATGCCGACTGGTCCGGGCGTGGGCTGACGATCCTGCAGACACCGACCGACATGGATTTCGGCCGCACTTTTGTCGCGCTCGATCCCGACAGTCATCGCCTGCGCGTCTACTGGCTGTCCGACGGGGAACAGGTTGATGGGGAACAGAAATGAGCGCGTCAAGCCGTTACTCGACAGGCTGCACTTCACCGCCGGCAGGTCGAACTGGGGCTATCAGCTTCGCTTCGGCCTTTTCGAAATCGGGGATCACGATTTTCGTGTGATCGCCGAGGCGATGGGCGCCAAGATGGCTATACCGGCGAACTAGGCAGTGAGCGCCTTGTAGACGGCAATGCCGGCGGCAAGGTCCTCGAGCGCCGCGCCGACGGACTTGAACAGCGTGATCTCACGGGCGCCCTCGCGCCCCTTCTTCTGGCCACGCGCCAATTCGTGCAGATCGGCGACGATGGCTTCCGGCTTCAGCACGCCGGAAGCCAGCGGCTGGACGATGTCGCCGGCTTCCTTGGTGGCGCCGGCGCGGGTGTCGACATAGACGCGGGCGAGCCTGATCGCATCGTCATCGCTTTCGCGCATCGTAGGCGTAAAGCCGCCGACCAGGTCGACATGGGTTCCCGGCCGCAACAATGCGCCCTTGATCAGCGGTGTCGTCGTGATGGTCACCGAGGAGACGATATCGGCCTGCCCAAGTTCGGCATCGAGATCAATTGCCGCGCTGGCCGCGAAGCCCTCGGCGCGCAGATCGGCCGCGACCTTCTCGGCATTGGCCGGGGTGCGGTTCCAGATGCGGATGGTCTTGATCGGCCGCACGGCAGAATGCGCCTTGGCGAGGAAAGGCGACAGGGCGCCGGCGCCGACCACAAGCAGCCGCGAGGCATCGTCGCGAGCGAGATAGGAGGCCGCGAGCGCCGAAGCGCAGGCCGTGCGCCACTGGGTCAGCCGCTGGCCGTCGATCAAGGCTTCAGGTTCGCCGGTGGCGCCATTGAGCAGGAGATAGAGCCCCATCACCGCAGGCTTGCCGATGGCGTTGTTGTCGGGCGAAACGGTGACGATCTTGACGCCGACGTGGCCACCGGCCGATGTGCCTGCCGCGTTGAGATCGGTCCAGGCCGGCATCAAAAGCAGGGTCGAGGCCGCGCCGTCGGGCCGCTCGATCGTATGATGGTGCCTGACCGGCTGCACCGCACCGTCGCGAAACGCCGTGCGCAGCGTCTCGACCAGTCCGGGAAAGGTCAGCGCATGGTCGACCTCTGCGGCCGAAATGGTCAGCATGAAAAACTCCGTGGGGACAAAACCGCCGACCGGCGGTTCAAGTGGTCGGCTTCGGCAATGCCGATCCTTGGGCGGACCCTTGGGCCGACCCCTGGATTGGGCTTTGCGGTGCCGCCGGCGTACGGCTGACCGCCTGGCGCAGGTTCTCGGCCTCGACGCCACGCTGGCGCGCCAGTTTGCGGTAGCGACCTTGCTTGACCCAGGTTGCCAGGCTGCCGACGATCATGCCGATGGCGAGCGCAAGGAACAGGAAGATGAACAGCGGCAAAGTCAGCGTCAGCTTCGGATTTCCGGGGTTGAACGGATCCAGCGTGAAGGCGACCAGTTCGCGGTTGGCAACGGCCAGTGCGATCAGGATGATCGCCAACGGCACGAAGATCACGATGAGAATGAAGCGATTGAACATGATGTTTTCTGTCGGAAGCTGGCCTGTCCGAAAGGCCGTCTGGCGCTGACGCCACGCCTACTTGCCGCCGTTCAGCCTTTCACGCAATTCCTTGCCGGTCTTGAAGAACGGCACCCACTTCTCCTCGACCTCGACGGATTCGCCGGTGCGCGGATTGCGGCCAGTGCGGGCGGGACGGTTTTTCACCGAAAACGCGCCGAAGCCACGCAACTCGACCCGGTTGCCTTCGGCAAGGGCGTCGGTGATTTCATCGAAGATCGCGCCGACGATGTTTTCGACGTCGCGCAGGAAAAGATGCGGATTGCGCGTGGCAATAATCTGCACAAGTTCGGACTTGATCATGAGACGTGTCCCCGTGAAAGCAGTGCGGTCAAAAGTATGAGGATGATTTTATTTGCTTTTTTCACTTGCCCCAAACGGCATCTCAAGGGTGCCAGACGGAAACGAGACCGTCAAGAAACAAGCGGTCGGCACCGAGTTCATGGATGATGTCGCCGCTGTAGGCCGGCAGACCGAGCGCACTGCCGATTGTTTGCACCATTGCTTTGGAGAACAGGAAGCCGCCGCCCCGTTCGGTGTCCTTCCATTCGACGACCTTGAGTTTGGCATCGACGCCCTTGGTCGCCAGCCAGTCGATCGCTTCAGTCTCGCCCCCGACGGCGTCGATCAGTCCGTTGGCGACGCCCTGGCGCCCGGTGAAGATCGAGCCGTCGGCAAGCGCCAGCGCTTGCTCGCGGGTCATCTTGCGGCGCTCGGCAACGATGCCCACGAACCAGTCGTAGCTGTCGAGGATGAGCTTGCGGACCATTGCGCGCTCGTCGTCATTGGTCGGCTTGAAGGGAGAGGGGGCGGCCTTCAGCGGCGAGGATTTCACTTCCTCCAGCTTGACGCCGAGCTTGTCCATCAGGCCGCTGACGTCGGGATACTGGATCAGCACGCCGATCGAGCCGACGATCGAAGTCTTGCGGGCAACGATGTGATCGGCGGCACTGGCGATCATATAGCCCGCTGATGCGGCGAGGGTGCCGACTTCCGCCGCCACCGGCTTGTCGGCAGCCAGCTTGCGCACCTCTTCGTAGATCGATTCACCGCCGACCGTGGTGCCGCCAGGCGAATCGATCGACAGGATCACGGCTTTCACCTTCGACGACAGGCGGATAGTTTCCAGCCGCTTGATCAGTTCCTCGTCTTCGGTGATCGTGCCTTCGATCTTGACCTTGGCGATATGGTCGACCGCCGAGCCGCCGAAATCGTCGCCATAGAACCAGGCTGAAAGCGCGATCACCCCAAGTGCCACGATGCCTATGGCGACGACGCGCCAGAATGTCAGCTTGCGCCGCAAGCGGCGGCGGTCGATCAGGTCGTCGGCTCTCAATGCCATGGTCAGCCTTTCAGTCGGCGAGAGGAGACGCTTTTAGACCATGATCCTTCCATCGGGAAGCAGTTCTCTTTCCCGGCAGTGTCTCATTTTGAAATTTGCGGAAACGCCTAATCCTTTGGCCGAGTTGTGCAAACGCCCTATATACCGGCAAAAGGCATAGGAGACGTCATGATCGCCAAACACACAACCGCCGAAGATATGGCTCGAACTGTCGGTGTCGACCCAAATACGTTCCGCGAAGCGTTGCGTAACGCGAAGCACCCTCGGAAACGCAACACTGATTGGGAAGTGAAAATTGGCAGCCTATCGTATTCGGGAATGCGCACCGTTCTGGTTGGTCTCATACAGCGGAAGGTCGCCTGACGCCGACCGGATCTAAGGGAAAAAGCGCCCGCCGACGTGATCGGCAACGCTGCATACACGATTGACCAGGCTTGCCAGGCGGGCATCCGACTTCTTACCCTCGCGTTCTTGCGCAATCAACGCGAGGTCGGGCGAGGCAGACAGCTGAGAAATTTTACCCCGCGTGTCTGTTTCTGCTATGAAGAACGGGCAGTTGTGTGGATCGGGTTTTCATCTGTACAAGTGCGGCTGTCACATTTTTGCAGTTTTCGTGGGCTTGTGCTTGCTTGAAGGCGCCTGCGTCCCACCTATAGGCGGTGCTCCCGGTGGGGTGGCTGGGGTTTAGAAGAAAGCAGTGAATGTTAGCGCGACCGATTGAACAGACCGACGCCGAGATGGAGTTGGTCCCCCAGGCGGACGACCGGACGCGTGGCGACGCGTTCGACCGCGCGCAACGTCATTCGCGCCGTGTGCGCATTCTCAAGTTTGCCGTGCCGCTGGCTGCGGCCCTGATCGCCATCGCTTTCCCAGTCTACTCCTACCTGGCCGCCCCCGTCTCCGTGAAAATACAGGCGGAAGGCACCGCCTTTTCCAACGGCAAGCTGGTGATGGCCAATCCCAAGCTCAACGGTTTCACCAAGCAGAAGCAGCCCTATTCGATGACGGCGCTGCGCGCCATTCAGGATGTCAGCACGCAAGGTATCATCGAACTGGAAGGCATCGACGCCAAGGTGCCGATCGCGCCCGACAATGTGGCGGCGGTCAAGGCCTCGCACGGCACCTATGATCGCGACGGCAATACGATGAACCTGACCAGCGACGTGACGATCACCACAACCGACGGCATGCAGGCCAAGTTCAAATCGGTCTTCCTCGACATGGGCAAAGGCACTATGAAGACGGGAGATCCCGTCGATGTCAGCCGTGGCGGGTCGCGGATCACGGCGGATTCGATGTCGGTCCAGGAAAATGGCAAGATTCTGGTTTTCGAGAACAAAGTGCGCGTCAACATCGATTCCGCCGCCTTGAAGACGGCAGAGGGAAACAGCGGAGAAACCAATGCGGCTCAGTAGTTCGACGCGGCTCGCGGCTGCAACTTCAGCGTTGCTGCTGCTCGGACTTGTGCCGTCATGGGCACAGACAACCAGCCAATCAGGCCTCAAATTGTCCGGCGACAAGCCGATCCAGATCGAAAGTGACAAGCTGGAGGTCCGCCAGGCTGACAGTGTCGCCATCTTCACGGGCAATGTCAGCGTGGTCCAAGGGCCGACATTGATGAAGGCCGGCAAGATGATGGTCTATTACGTCAAGGATCCCAACGCCGGCGCCAAGGGTGCGGAAGCGGCTGGCGCAGCGGCGATGACCGGCTCGGCCAACATCGACCACCTGGAGATCTCCGACAAGGTTTACATCAAGTCGGATGCGCAGGTCGCGACCGGCGATCAAGGCAGCTTCGATATGAAGAGCCAGGTGCTGGTGCTTTCGGGCAAAAAGGTCGTTCTGTCGCAGAACGACAACGTCCTGGTCGGCTGCAAGCTCACCGTGCAGATGAAAAGCGGGCTGGCCCAGGTTGATCCATGTGCTGGGCAACGTGTCCAGATGTCGATCACGCCGCCGCCGAAATCGGGAGCGACGAACCCCTGATGGCCAGCCTGTCGTCGCTGACGGCGCGTCTTCCGGGACGGGCCGCCGGCAAGATTTCGGCGCCCGCCACGGTGACCGTCGATGCGGGAAAGTTCAAGGGAACCCTGATCGCCAAGGGTTTGACCAAGAGCTACAAGGGCCGCAAGGTTGTCAGCGGCGTCACCATCGGCGTGCGTGCTGGCGAGGCCGTAGGATTGCTTGGCCCCAATGGCGCTGGCAAGACAACCTGTTTCTACATGGTTACCGGCCTCGTGCCGGTGGATGAAGGCACGATCGAGATCGACGGCTTCGATGTCACGTCGATGCCGATGTACCGTCGCGCCCGCCTCGGCATCGGCTATCTGCCGCAGGAAGCGTCGATTTTTCGCGGCCTCAATGTCGAGCAGAATATCCGTGCCGTGCTGGAGGTGGTCGAAAAGGACCGCAAGGTGCGCGAGCGCAATCTCGACGAGCTGCTCGAGGAATTCCACATCAGCCATCTGCGCAAGGCGCCATCCATGTCGCTCTCAGGCGGCGAGCGGCGACGCCTGGAAATCGCACGCGCGCTGGCGACGCGTCCGGCCTACATGCTGCTCGACGAGCCTTTTGCCGGCATCGATCCGATCGCCGTCGCCGACATCCAGCAATTGGTGCGCCACCTGACGGCGCGCGGCATCGGGGTCCTCATCACCGATCACAATGTGCGCGAAACGCTCGGGCTGATCGACCGCGCCTACATTATCCATGCCGGCCAGGTGCTGACCCATGGAAGGGCCGACGAAGTGGTTGCAAACCCGGATGTGCGGCGGCTTTACCTCGGCGAGGGTTTTACGCTCTGAGTCTTTTTCCCCGCAATTCCGAACGGAAAACCGCAACAGACTTTTCCTGGAATTGCCTTGAGCGTGAAATTTGTTTCCTGACACGATTTTTGCGGTTCGCCAGGCTCATTTTCCTCGATTTTGCTTCGAGATAACGCTCCGGTAAGCGCGTTTTGCTAGCAATTGCCTTGACAAGCAAAAGCCGGGCCAGTTTCTATGGCCGGTTGCAAAAATTATTGTCCGGAAGGCCGGATGCGTAGACGAGGCGTTTGAAACCGAACCATGGCGTTGGCGGCCAAACTACAGCTACGACAATCGCAGTCGCTGGTGATGACGCCGCAGCTGATGCAGTCGATTCGGCTGCTGCAGTTCACCCATGTCGAACTCGAACATTTCATCGATGAGGAAATCGAGCGCAACCCGCTGCTGGAGCGCGCCGAACCGCAGGACGATGCCACCGGCGACCAGGCCCAGAAGATCGAGGCGGAGCCGCAAGCCACCACTGACGGCGACTGGTTCGAAAACGAGACGCAGTGGAGCGCCGAGGCGATCTCGGACAAGCTCGACACGTCGCTGGAAAACCTGTTTCCCGACGATCCGGGCACCAGCGAGCGGCTCGGTCCAGATCTGACGGCGCAATGGAAATCGGCTTCCGGAAACGGCGCGAGTTCCTCATCCGAGGGTTTTGACGCCGGCGACATGGCGGCCGCGGCGATCACGCTGCGCGACCATGTCGGCGAACAGGTCGCGCTTGCCTTCGCTGACCCGGCCGCGCGGCTGATCGCCGCCGACCTCGCCGACTGCCTCGACGAGAGCGGCTATTTGCGCGCCGACATGGCCGAGATCGCCGCTCGTCTCGGTACCGACGCCGCCGCGGTGGGTAAGGTGCTGGCGACGTGCCAGACTTTCGAGCCGGCCGGCCTGTTCGCCCGCGACCTTGCCGAATGCCTGTCGCTGCAGCTTGCCGTGCGGGACCGGCTCGATCCGGCAATGAAAGCGCTGATCGCCAATCTCGAACTGCTGGGGCGGCGTGATTTCCACGCATTGAAACGGATCTGCGGTGTCGACGAGGAGGACCTGCTCGACATGCTGGCCGAGATCCGGGCACTCGATCCCCGGCCGGGCATGGCGTTTTCGGGCGGCGCCAGCGACGCGATCGTCGCCGATGTCGAGGTGCGTGCGGCCAATGACGGCAGCTGGACGGTCGAACTCAACGCCGAAACGCTGCCGCGCGTTTTGGTCGACCATATCTATTTCGCCCAGGTCTCGCCGCAGGCGAAGAATCAGGCGGAAAAGGATTTTCTGGCCGAATGCCTGCAGAACGCCAACTGGCTGACGCGAAGCCTCGACCAGCGGGCGAAGACCATCCTCAAGGTCGCCTCGGAAATCGTTCGCCAGCAGGATGCCTTCCTCGTCCATGGCGTGCGCCAGCTGAAGCCGCTCAACCTGCGCACGGTGGCCGATGCCATCGGCATGCACGAATCGACGGTCAGCCGGGTCACCGCGAACAAATACATGTTGACACCGCGCGGCGTGTTCGAGCTTCGTTACTTCTTCACCGCCTCAATCGCTGCGTCGGGCGGCGGCGATGCGCATTCCTCGGAAGCCGTGCGCGATCGCATCAAACAATTGATCGATGAGGAAAAACCGGTCGACGTGCTTTCCGACGATGCGATCGTCGACATGTTGCGCGAGAGTGGCGTCGATATTGCCAGGCGTACGGTCGCCAAGTACCGGGAAGGCATGAATATTCCCTCCTCGGTGCAGCGCCGGCGCGAGAAACGGGCGCTGGCCAGCGCCAGGCGCTGAGGCCGTCCGATTTCCAAAGGGCCGCACTTCATTGACAAGCCGCGGTGAAGTGGCTAGAAGCCCGCCCGCATGAGAAGGGCTAGATGCCTGCATGCGGATGGTCCGTCACGACGTTGGCCTCGGGACGGTCAAAGGGCGGCTTGTGATCAACCGGAAAGTTCGGATTTAAAATCGGCGCGAGTGACGCCGCAAAGCTTGTGCGCACGGATCACGAGTATAAACTCGGGCCAGTTTGAAGCCTGAGCAAGGAAGGTCAGTTTTCAGATGAATCTGCGCATATCGGGAAAACACATGGATATCGGCGATGCGTTTCGTACACGCATCAACGATCGTGTCGGCGAAGCGATTGGCAAATATTTCGATCGCGGCTTTGCCGGACACGTCACGGTCATCAAATCGGGCTCGCGCTACTCGGCGGATTGCATGATCCGGCTGGATTCCGGCACTTCGCTGCAGGCCACCGGCGATGCCCAGGATCCGACGCTTGCCTTCGAGGCGGCGGCGGATCGTCTGGAGACCCGCCTGAGGCGTTACAAACGCCGGCTGAAATCGCACAATTTGGGCGCCGCCAATGGCGAACCGACCGACATTGCCTATACGGTGATGGCGCCGCTTGCCGATGACGACGAGGACATTCCGGAGAATTTCGCACCGGCCATCGTCGCCGAATCAACCATGACGCTGAAAACCATGTCGGTGGCGTCGGCGGTCATCGAGCTCGACACCAAGGACAGCCCGGTCTTCGTCTTCCGCAACGCCAGAAACGACCATCTCAACATCGTCTATCGCCGGCCCGATGGAAACATCGGCTGGATCGACCCGTCCACGACCAAGGTCGCCCAAGCGTGACGACAAGGGTCGCACGGGCGTGACGACAAGGGTCGCACGGGGATAAAAGCCGGCCGCACGAGGGGTGAGGACTGGTGACGGCAGGCGAACAAGGGATTTTTCAAGCATGGATCTGAGCGATCTTATCAACGTTCCGGCGATATTGCCGGCGTTGAAGGCGAACTCCAAGAAGCAGCTGCTGCAACTGCTGTCCGAACGGGCAGCTGCGATTTCGGGCATTCCGGAGCGGGAAGTGTTCGACACCATCCTGCAGCGTGAGCGGCTGGGCTCGACCGGCGTCGGTAATGGCATCGCCATTCCGCACGGCAAGCTGGCCGGCGTGAAGCGCATCGCCGGTGTTTTCGCCCGGCTAGAGACGCCTGTCGATTTCGAATCGCTGGACGATCAGCCGGTCGATCTGGTGTTTCTGCTGCTGGCACCGGAAGGGGCGGGCGCCGATCATCTCAAGGCACTGTCGCGCATCGCACGGGTGTTGCGCGACGCCGACACGGTGGCCAAGATCAGGGGCACGCGCGACGCCGCGGCGATCCACGCGCTGTTGTCGGACACCCAGGCCTCGCACGCGGCCTGAATTTTGAGAGTGATACCGCCACAAGGGCCGCCATGGGCGGCCCTTTCCGTTTCAGCCGGAAATTGCTGTCAGTGAATGGCGACCGTGGTCAGGTCGTTTTCCATGGCGCCGGCCAGAGCGCGGTCACGCGCGTCGGAAAGCAGGATCGGCTGGCCATTGGCGGCAAACAGCGCCCACAGTTCCATGCCGGGAGCAATTTCGCCGAGATTCGGGAAACGGCCGAGCAATTCGTCGCTCGAGACCTTTCTGAGATAAGCGACCGAGCCCTCGCCGAGATGGGCGAATTCGCCATTGGTCATGGTGATATTTTCAGTTCTGGTCATTTCAAAGCCTCCTTGGCGCGAGGACGCCGCTCAAGGCCATCCCGCATGAGAGCCATCGGTAAAGATCAGTCTTTCACCGATATGTTTATTTTCCGTACCAGCCGTTCGGACTCCGGCCGATCGAGGTCGATCGACAAAAGGCCATTCTTCAGCTCCGCCGCGATCACCCGCATGCCGTCGGCCAGCACGAAACAGCGCTGGAACTGGCGCGCGGCGATCCCGCGATGAAGAAATTCGCGCTCGGTGTCGTCGGTCTGACGGCCGCGCACGACCAGCTGGTTTTCCTCCGTGGTGACATCGAGATCGCTTTCGGCGAAACCGGCAACCGCCAATGTGATGCGCAACCTTTCGGTCTTGCCGTCGGCGCCGCTGAGGCGTTCGATGTTGTAGGGAGGGTAGCTGTCACCGGACTTCGCCAAGCGCTCCAGAGTCTTTTCCATGGCGTCGAAACCAAGGAGAAGCGGGCTGGAAAAGGGCGTCATTCGGCTCATGTTACACTGTCCTCTCAAGAGCGACATAAAGTGGAAAAACCCAGATGGCATTTTTCCCGATGGTCTTGATATGGTCCGCCCCGCGACCAAGTTCAAGCCGTCAAAAGACCCGCCCAAAAAGACCAGGTCGTGGACTCACAGGAATGATCGACATGGCGCTTGAAACGGCGAGCAGATGCAAGGAGAAGCGCGCGAGCCGGGACTGTCTTCCCCGGTCGAGCGGTTCGACATGGCAGCTCTCGGCCGCTTCGGCGTCATTTGGATGTTTCGATCGGATTCATTCAGGTCCACGGCCTCGCCAAACAAGGAATTGAAATGCCCCAATCACGCAAGATCATCATCGACACGGATCCCGGCCAGGATGATGCCGTCGCCATTTTGCTGGCGCTCGGCAGCGCCGAACTGGAGATCGTCGGCATCACAGCGGTTGCCGGCAACGTGCCGCTGAAGCTTACCGAAAAGAATGCCCGCAAGATCTGCGAGCTGGCCGGCCGCCCGGACATCAAGGTCTATGCCGGCGCTATCCGGCCCCTGATGCGCGAACTGGTCACCGCCGAGGAAGTGCATGGCAAGACCGGCCTCAACGGACCGCAATTGGCCGAACCGACGATGAAGCTGCAGGACCAGTACGCGGTCGATTTCATCGTCGAGACACTGATGGGGGAAGAGAGCGGCACAATCACGCTTTGCGCGCTCGGGCCACTCACCAACATTGCGCTGGCGCTGATCCGCGAACCGCGCATCGCACCGCGCATCAAGGAAATCGTGCTGATGGGCGGCGGCTTCTTCGAAGGCGGCAATGTCACGCCGTCGGCCGAGTTCAACATCTATGTCGATCCGCATGCCGCCGACGTTGTGCTCAAGTCCGGCATTCCGATCGTGATGATGCCGCTCGACGTCACCCACAAGGCGCTGACCACCGCCAAGCGCACGCTGGCCTTCCGCGCGCTCGGCACCACGGTCGGCACCGCGACCGCAGAGATGCTGGAGTTCTTCGAGCGCTTCGACGAGGAGAAGTACGGCACCGACGGCGGGCCGCTGCACGACCCCTGCGTCATCGCCTATCTGTTGAAGCCGGACCTGTTCAAGGGCCGCAACTGCAATGTCAGCGTGGAAACCAATTCGGAACTGACCATGGGCATGACCGTGATCGACTGGTGGGGCGTCACCAAGCGGCCGAAGAACGCCATGGTGATGCGCGAGATCGACCATGACGGCTTTTTCGCCTTGCTGGTGGAGAGGCTGGGGCGGCTGTGAGAGCTCCCTTCACCCCGTTTGCGGGGAGAAGGTCCCGGCAGGGGGATGAGGGGCGGCACAAGCGTTGACTTGCTATTTGCAGCCTTGGAGCTGCCCCTCACCCGATCGCTTCGCGACCACCCATGCCGGGGCGAGCCGCCTGTCTCGCCCGTCCTTCGGACCCCCGTAAACGGGGCGAGGGAAGGGCGCTTACTTCGCCCTCGAAAACGCCAGCCACAGGCCGCCGCCGACCATGAAGCTGCCGCTGATCCTCGACAAAAGCTTGATTCGGCTGGTCGACAGCAGGCGCCCGGCGCGGCCGGCGGCCAGCGCGTAGGTCGAATCCGACATCGCGGCGAAGATCATGGCGGTGAGGCCCATGACGGCGATCTGCAGCGAGTAGTTGCCTTGCGGCGAAATGAACTGTGGAAAGAAGGCACCGAAGAAGATCAACGTCTTGGGATTGCTGAGCGCTACCAGCAGACCCTGCAGGAAGAAGCCGCCACGCGGTTTCCTGGCCGTTCCATCGGCGTTCAGCGTGCCTTTGGAACGGAACATCTGCACGCCCATCCAGATCAGATAGGCAGCGCCGATCAGCCTGACCCACTCGAACCAGTGGCCCATGCCCGAGATCAGCGTGTTGACGCCGATGCCGACGATGGCGATCATCACGGCAAGCCCGGCCTGCGTGCCGGCGACGTTGGCGAGACCGGCGCGGGAGCCATGGCGGATGCTGTTGGCGATGATCAGCGTGACCGTCGGGCCCGGTACCAGGATGATGACGATGCAAGCGAGGACATAGGCAGCGTAGAGTTCGAGCGACATGATTTTTCCCTAGGAATGCCGGCGATGCGGCGCAACTGAGGACAATCAATGCATGGCGGCACTGCCGATTCAAGCCGATGCGCGAAGCGCCGCGACAGGCCGGTACATGCGGCTCAGGCGCCGGCGCCGGCCTGCCAGGGCAGCGTCGCCTCATAGGCCGCCGCCGCCTTCAGCACGGCAAGGTCGCCGCGTGGCCGGCCGATCAGCTGCATGCCCATCGGCCTCCCCTTATCGTCGAAGCCGACCGGCACGTTCACCGCCGGGCAGCCGCCCAGCGTGGCGAACGCGGATACCTGCATCCAGCGGTGGTAGCTGTCCATCGCGCGTCCGGCGACCTCACGGGGCCAATGCGTGCTTACATCGAAGGGGAAGACCTGAGCGGTCGGCAGCGCAATGAGATCATAGCGGTCGAAGAGCGACAGCAACGTGCGATGCCAGGACGTGCGGATGACCGAGGCGGCGCGGATCTGCGGCGCCGTCAGCCGCATAGCGTTTTCTACCTCCCAGATGGCTTCCGGCTTGAGCAGGCGGCGCTTTTCTGGATCGTCATAGTGGGTTTTGAGCGCACAGCCGCTGCTGGCCTGGCGCAGCGTCACGAAGGCCTGCCACAGCGCTTCGAAATCGAAATCCGGCAGCAAGGGTTCGCCAGGGAAGGCCGTCTCCGCAAAGCGGCCAAGTGCCGCCTCGCACAGATCGAGGATGCCGGGTTCAACCGGCAGATGACCGCCGAGGTCCCCGAGCCAGGCGATGCGGCCGCCAGCTGCTGTTGTTGCGAGACCTTCGAGGAACGAGCCCGGTTTCTCATAGGACAATGGCGCTTTAGGATGATAGCCCGCCTGCACATCAAGTAGCAGCGCCATGTCACGGACGTTGCGGCCCATCGGCCCATCGACGCCCATCTGCGCATGAAAAACCTCAAAGTCGGGTCCGCCCGGGACAAGCCCCTGTGACGGGCGGAAGCCATAGACATTGTTCCAGGCGGCCGGATTGCGCAGCGAGCCGCCGAAGTCGCTGCCATCGGCGACAGGCAGCATGTCGAGCGCCAGCGCCACCGCCGCGCCGCCGCTCGAGCCGCCGGCGGTCAGAGCCGGATCGAAGGCGTTCAGCGTCGGTCCGAACACGCTGTTGTAGGTGTTGGAGCCCAACCCGAATTCAGGGACATTGGTCTTGCCGATGATGATGGCGCCGGCGTTGCGAATGCGCTCGACGAAGAAATCGTCTTCCTCCGGCACGAAATCGGCGAAGATCGGCGAGCCGAAGGAGGTCCTGAGGCCCGTGGTCGAGGCGAGATCCTTGATGGCGATCGGCAGGCCGAAGACCGGGCCGGTTTCTGATTGCCCCGGCCGGGAATCAGCCGCATCGGCCTCGCGCAGGATATCGCCGCGGTCGCGCAAGGAGACGATGGCGTTGACCAGCGGGTTGACCGCCTCGATGCGGTCGAGGAATGCCGCCACCACTTCGCGCACGGAAAGTTTCTTTCGGCGGATAGCGTCGGCGAGTTCGACCGCCGACAAGCGGCAGATGTCGCCGACCGGCGACACGGCATGTTTCGTTTGAGGGCGCAGCATCTCAACGGGTTTCCTGCAACGCCAGATCGACATCCCTGGCGAGCGGGATCGCCGGCTGGGCGCCAGGCTTCAGGCAGGCCAGCGAGCCGGCCGCGCCGGCGCGCACCAGCGCCTGTTCGAGCGTGAGGCCCGACGACAGCCCGGCGGCGAAATAACCGCAGAACGTATCGCCGGCGCCGACCGTGTCCACAGGGGTGATTTTCAGGGCCGGAATTGTGAGGAAATCGCTCGGCGTCGCCGCCATCACGCCGTCGCCGCCAAGCGTCACGACGATGGCGCGGCCGGTTTTCGCGGCGAAGTCACGCATGCGCGCCGCCCGGTCGCGGCCGCTCAGCGCCAGAGCCTCGCCATAGAGGTCGAATTCGGTTTCGTTGGCAACGGCATAGTCTGCCTTGCCGAGAAAGCCGGCTGCCTTGCCCTGGAAAGGGGCTGTGTTGAGCACGGTGATGGCGCCGGCCGCTCTTGCCTGGTCAAGCGCTGCATCGATGGTCGCAAGCGGGATCTCATGTTGCAGCAGCGCGACATCGCCCTTTTTCAGGAAGGCCTTGGCGAGGTCGCCCGGCAACACGGAAGCGTTGGCGCCGGGTACCACTGCGATTATGTTCTCGCCGTCGTCGTCGACCATGATCAGCGCCGTGCCGGTCGAGGCAAAGGTCTCCGCGACGCCCGACAGGTCGACCTTGCCATCGCGCAGCAGCGCCAGCGCCTCGGCGGCGAAGCTGTCCTTGCCGACGGCGCCGACCATGCGCACCGAGGCGCCGGCGCGCGCGGCGGCCAGCGCCTGGTTGGCACCCTTGCCGCCGGGGGCGGTGGTAAAGGCCGAGCCGCCTACCGTCTCGCCGGGGCTCGGCAAGCGGTCGACATTGGCGATAAGGTCGAGGTTGATCGAGCCGATGACGATAATCAAGCAAGGCCTCCTGGCAGCGCAAATTCAAAGTGTCGGAGCGTCCTTTGTGCGCCTGGGCGAGCGCAGGTCATTCCAATCGTGCGGGAAGCTAACCTGTAAGGCCGCGGCTTGCCAGACCACCCGAATGGTCCAGCTTCGATTTGAGGTATCGTGGCCCTATTCATAGCGCACTGTGACCGTGCCCTGATAGTTACCGGCGGGAAAGATACCGCTCGACTTGGTGGCGGTGAGGTCGACCTGCATGGGGTGGGTGCCGTTGACAACCCGCTGCGGCACACTTCCGTCGATGTCGACCCCCGAGCCATCGAGGCGGAAGACCGAGGCGAAAGTCACGTTGGTCCCGCCACCGCTCGGCGCTGACGAGAATGTGGCTGGTGCCGGCGCCGAAACCGAATAGCAGTCCAGCAAGTTGAGCAAGGAGCACAGCAGCGAGCTTGCCACGATGGTGGCGCTTGCGCTCGATCCGCCGGCCTGTTTGGAGCCCAGTATGCCGATGGCCGGATTTGCGGTCATCGTTCCCGAAGCCCCGATCATGATGGTGCAGGTGCCGATGATCGCCGCCTGCATCGGAAGGCAGACGGCGCGAAACAACATCATCGAGCCCTCCTATTAAGCCGGATCGCCCGAATTAATATGGGTCATCATCACTTTATCGTGGTTAAGTTAGATTAAAATAAAATAACCTTTAAAATAACAAAAACGGTATAACCAGGAGTGATCTCGGTTGCAGCAAAAAAATGGAAACCAGAATCATAACTATAATTATTGGTATCGATATCTATATATTCATTCGGCAATAAATGGAAAATCGATGCTCACGACACCTGCCCGGCTTCCCAGCCCAGGATGGCGCGCTTGCGGGTCAGGCCCCAGTGATAGCCGGTGAGGTCGCCGGATTTGCCGATGGCGCGGTGGCAGGGCACCACGAAAGAGAGTGGATTGGCGCCATTGGCGGCACCAACGGCGCGGCTGGCGGACGGCGCGCCGATGCTGGCGGCGATCGAGGAATAGGTGCGGGCCTTGCCCATCGGGATCGTGAGCAACGCCTCCCAGACACGAACCTGGAAGTCGGTGCCGATCATGACGACATGCAGCGGCTGGTCGGGCCGCCACAGCGTCGGGTCGAAGATGCGCGCGGCATAGGGGCCCGTAGCACTCATATCCTCGACATAGATGGCGTTCGGCCAGCGGCTGGACATGTCGGCGAAGGCGGCACGTTCCTCACCGGGGTCGCTGAAGGCGAGGCCGGCAAGCCCACGGTCGGTTGCCATGATCAGGGCGGTGCCGAAGGGCGAGGAATGGTAGCCGTAGCGGATGGTAAGCCCCGCGCCGCGCGTCTTGTAGTCGCCCGGCGACATCGCCTCATGGGTGACGAATAGGTCATGCAGCCGCCCCGGGCCGGACATGCCCAGTTCGAACGATGTTTCGAGCAGCGGCATGCCGGAATCGAGCAGTCTGCGCGCATGATCCAGTGTCACCGCCTGCAGGAAAGCCTTGGGCGAAAGGCCGGCCCAGCGGGTGAAGAGCTTTTGCAGGCCGGTCGGCGTCTCGCCGACCTCCTCCGCCAGCTCTTCGAGGGAAGGCTGATCGCGGTAGTCGAGGCTGATCTTCTCGATGGCACGGCGCACGATTTCATAGTCGCTGCCTTGCGGCGTGATGTCCTTTTTGAGGACTGCTGTGTGTGTGCTCATGGACCTGTCTCCTTGAGCCGGAATATCGCCCCTCGGGGCGTCGATCGCCACCCGAAACTTGCCTTCTTGCGGCGCATACCCAGATAGACTCCGATTTCGAGCCCAGGAGTCGCTCATGGCCGGCGAAAAAGTAAATCTCACCGGGGCAAAAGAGACCTTGCTGATGACGCTCTACGGCAAGGCGCTGGAGAGCCGGTTGCCGGATTCGCTGCTCGGGGACCATTTCGCCGACGAGGCGGCACGCAAGATCGATTATGATTTCTCCAGACTCAAGGTTGACGACGATCTCGGCGTCGGCCTGGCGATCCGGGCAAAGACGCTGGATGTCCGCGCTGAGGACTTTCTCGCCAGAAATCCTGACGCCATCGTGGTGCATCTGGGTTGCGGGCTCGATACGCGCATCTTCCGTGTCGATCCACCACCAGGCGTGGACTGGTTCGACGTCGACTACCCCGAGGTTATCGAGCTCAGGCGCAAACTTTACCCGTCGCGCGACCATTACCATCTGGTCGCCTCGTCGGTGACCGAACCGGATTGGCTGGCTGAAGTGCCGCGCAACCGCCCGGCCATTGTGGTGGCGGAAGGACTGACGCCCTATCTCCCCGTCGATGAAGGGCCACGCCTGTTAGCGCGGCTCGTCTCGCATCTTGCCAGCGGCGAGCTGATCTTCGACGCCTACAGCCGTTTCGGCCTGAAGCTGCTCCGCCTCCATCCGACCATCAAGGCGACGGGCGCCGAGGTCCACTGGGCCATCGACGATCCGCACGAACTGGAGCTGGCCGTTCCGAAGCTGCGGTTCGTCGAGGATATCTCGGCCTACAAGCCTGAGCACGCCGCCCGCATGGGCTGGTCCGCGAAACTGTTCATTCGGCTTTGGCGGCACATTCCCGCGTTACGCAAGATCGGCAGGTTGTTGCGATATCGGTTCTGAAGCGCTTTTTGCCGCAATTCCCCAGGGACGGCGCTGTGCGCTTTTCCTGGAATTGCTTCTAGCGTTCAGCGCGTCTTGGCGGTCGCCAGCGCGCGTGAAAAAGCCGTGGCAAAGCTTTCTCGGGAGTCTGGGTCCAGGAAAGATCCGATCGGCACGTTCTGGCCTTGCCCTTCAACCGTCATCCGGGTGATGCCGATCTCGGCGTGACGGGCGACCGAAAACCGTGCCCAGAACGGATTGAAACGATGCGCTTCCGATTTTCCGGAAGGTGCGGTCTTGCGGATGTGGAGGCTGGTGCGCGAGACCGAGACTTCCTCGCGTGCACGGGCGGCCCGGTAGTTGACGCGAAAGGCGATGTAGACGGCGGCCACGTCGAGGCCGAAGAAGCCGAACACTGGCCAGGCACCGCGCGACAGGAAAAACGCGCCTGTCACCAACCAGCCGAACAACAGCGCGCCCATCAGGGTGAAGAAGCCTGTCCGGCCCAGCGACCGGTGCGGGGTCAGTAGCGCCTGAAAGAATGGCTCGTCGGCCTGAAACGAGGCGTTTGTGTCGTTCATGAGGGGCTATTATAGGAGGGAAATGGCGAGCCCCAAGTCCAAAGATTCTTCCACGTCCAAAAAAGAGCTGTTGCCCGGACGACGCGATGGGTCGAATGCCAAGCCGCGCCCGCGGCCTGTGCGACACACTTCGCGCTACAGCCCGGCGGAAGTGCACGAGATATTCCGGCGGTTTTCCGTCCAGAGGCCTGAGCCGAAGAGCGAACTCGAGCATGTCAACGCCTTCACCCTGCTGGTCGCGGTGGTGCTGTCGGCGCAAGCGACGGACGCCGGCGTCAACAAGGCGACGCGGGCGCTGTTCAAGGTTGCCGACACACCGCAGAAGATGCTGGCGCTGGGCGAAGCCAAGGTCGGCGAGTACATCCGCACCATCGGGCTTTGGCGCAACAAGGCGAAGAATGTGACTGCGCTGTCGCAAGCGCTGATCCGGGACCATGGCGGCGAGGTGCCTGACGACCGCGATGAATTGGTCAAGCTGCCGGGCGTCGGGCGCAAGACCGCCAATGTCGTGCTCAACATGGCCTTTGGCCAGCACACGATGGCTGTCGACACGCATATCCTTCGCATCGGCAACCGGCTCGGGCTGGCGCCCGGCAAGACGCCGGAACAGGTCGAGCAGGGGCTGCTCAAGATCATTCCGGACGAATATATGCGCCACGCGCATCACTGGCTGATCCTGCATGGCCGCTATGTCTGCAAGGCGCGCAAGCCGGATTGCACGGCCTGCGTCATCGCCGACATCTGCAAGGCCGAGGTGAAGACAACCGACGTGCCCGCGCCGCTGGTGCCGATCGCTCCCCTTGAAATGGCTTCAGCGGCAGATCAGTAGCCGTAGCCGCGCGCCATCGCCGCGGCGAAGACCGGGATCAGCAGGAAGATTAAAGCCTCGGCGCGGATGTAGGTCTTCACGGACGCAAGCTCGGTCGCCGGCACCAGGAACGAAGGATTGGCGCTCGCCTGCCTGTTCCAGGAAATGAAGCGGACAGTCGGGATGATCGACAGCAGGCCGACCACGCCGAACGCCGCCATCTTGGCCCAGAACACCCAGTTGTAGACGTAGAAGTCCCAACCCTTGAGGCCATAGAAGACGCGGCCGATGCCGACGATGATGATCAGCGTGGCGATGATGCCATAGTGGCGGTCGATGCCGGCGAGCCGCTTCAGCGTGGTCGCGGCCAGATCGCCGCGGATCAGCACGAATTCGGCGCCGATGATCCCCGCCAGTGAAAACACCAGCACATGATGGAAGATCGCAAGCACAAGATCGGTGGTGTCCACGCTCTTTTCCCTTGGGTTTGACGGCACCGGCCCGCGCCTGAAAAAGGGGCGCGCTGGCAGGTCTGAAACTGCCTATCGTGAAAATAACACCGTCGCTTGAGATTCCCATAGCGGCGCCTGGATGATGGGCCTCGTTGCCCTGGCCCTTGCGCCAGACCGGTGATTTGCTAAGCGCTGACCATACGTGCGAGGCAGATCCCATGAACAATCCACCAACGACCAGCGCTCCTCTCATCGAGACGAAGCGAACCATCCTGCGGGCACACCGGCTGGGCGATTTCGACGCCTATGCCACGATGTGGACCGATCCCGTAGTCACCCGTTTCATCGGCGGCAAGCCGCGCACGCGCGAAGAGAGCTGGATGCGCTTCCTGCGTCACGCCGGCCTGTGGTCGCTGCTCGGCTATGGCTTCTGGGCGATCGAGGAGAAGGCGACGGGCCGTTTCATGGGCGAGGCCGGTTTTCACGATCTGAAGCGCGATATGGAGCCGTCGATCGAAGGTATTCCCGAGGCCGGCTGGGCGCTGGTTCCGGCCGTGCACGGGGCGGGCTTCGCCACCGAGGTGGTTGGCCGTGTGCTCGCATGGGGCGAAGAGACGTTCGGGCGGGAGAAGACCGTCTGCATCATCGATCCGGAAAACGCCGCCTCGCTGAGGGTCGCGGCGAAGTGCGGTTTCCGGGAAGTGGTGCAGACCACCTATCACGACGCCCCGACCATCCTGCTGGCGCGGTGACCCTGGAGCCGGATGATCTCAGGTCGAATCGACCTGAGATCTGAATCCGCCTCTAAATCAAAGCTCTAGGCGGCGTCATCGACTGGACATACCCGCTCTGCTAGCATCGATCATAGTGCGGAGGGGGATGATCGATGCGTGCATTCAAGACGACAGCTCTAACGTTTTTCTGGGCGGTGCTGATGCTCATGCTGGCCGGACGGCTGGCGGCAGCCGATGCGACTGTGCCGACCGCCGATATCGAGGGCGCCGCCGACAACCATCTCGCCAAGCGCTACGAAGGCTCGTTCATCGTCTCCTATGACAAGTTGGCCTTCACGGATTTCAGCGTGCCGCTGTCGCCGCTGAAGCCGAGCGCCGACCCGGACGCGCGCGATGCCATGAACAATCGTGTCTTCACACCCGACAAGAAGGCCGAGGTCGAGGGCGCTTTGACCCGCATCGCCTATGTGCTGCCAGCCGAGCGCTCGCCGCTCGAAGTGCTGCGCAACTATCAAGATGTGATCGAGGCGGCCGGCGGCGAAATCCTGTTCGAATGCAAGAAGGAGGAATGCGGTGGCGCCGCTGACCGCTCGTCGAGCGGCGGCGGCGGCGACATGAGCCTGACGATGTATTCCTTCCATGAGAGTGATCTGAAGGACGCGGCATTCTCCAATGGCGCCTGCGCGCTAACTTCCGGCATCAACGACCAGCGCTATTTCTCGGCCAAGGTGCCGCAGGATGGCGGCGACGCCTATGTGACCGTGCAGACCTATACGATGACCGACGATCTCTACTGCAAGGAGCTCAACGGCCGCACCGTTGCCATCGTCCAGGTGCTGGAACCCAAGGCGCGCGACAAGAAGATGGTGATCGTCGAGGCGGCAAAGATGGCGGATTCGCTCACCGCCACCGGCAGCATTTCGCTCTACGGCATCTTCTTCGACACCGACAAGGCCGATATCAAGCCGGAGTCGGAACCAACGCTGAAGGAAATTTCGACGCTGCTGGCCAACGACCCGAAGATGGCTGTGATCGTCGTCGGCCACACCGACAATCAAGGCGCCTTCGACTACAATCTCGACCTGTCGTCGCGACGGGCGCAAGCGGTCAAGGCAGCACTTGTAGCGAAATACGGCATCGACGGGGCGCGGCTGACCGCTGCCGGCGCCGGCATGATGGCGCCCGTCGCCAGCAATGACGATGATGCGGGCCGCGCCAAGAACCGCCGCGTGGTTCTCGTCAAATTGAACTGAGCGAGCGTTCCCGACCGGGACGCATTCTAGCTGGCCTTGCGGCGCAGCTTCTGCGCCAGATCGATCCACGGATCGGTGACGGTCTCCGCGGCCGGCGCGAGGCTCTGGCAGAGCAATATTGTTGAAGCGTCGAAAGGCTGAGGCCGGGCGATCGCATAGCCCTGGGCATAGTCGACGCCGATCTTTTTCAGCGCCGCAATGATGCCGTCGCTTTCAACGAACTCGGCAATGGTGCGCTTGCCCATGACCTTGCCGATGTGATGGATCATCTCGACCATGGCGTGGTCGATGCGGTCTTCCAGCATGTCCTTGACGAAGCTACCGTCGATCTTGAGGTAGTCGACCGGCAGGTGCTTCAGATAGGCGAAGGACGACATGCCCGAGCCGAAATCGTCGAGCGCAAAACGGCAACCCAGGCCGCGCAAATCGGCGATGAAGCGCATGGCGTTGGTCAGATTGGCAATGGCGCTGGTTTCGGTGATCTCCAGGCAGATCATGGCGGGCGAAATGCCATGGATGAGGAATTGCTCACGCAGGAAGCGGAGAAATGTCTCGTCGCCGAAAGTCGCTCCGGAAAGATTGATGGCGCAGGTGGAGATCGGCGCCGTGCGCGGATCGGCCTGCCGCGCGGCCAGGATGGCGAACGTGTTGCGCACCACCCAGCGGTCGATCGACGGCATCAGGCCGTAGCGCTCGGCCGCGGGAATGAAGCTTTGCGGGGTGACGAAGCTGCCGTCTTCACCGGTCAGCCGCAACAGGATCTCGATATGTGCGCCTGCCTCGGTGGCTTCGTCGTTGAGCGGCCAGATTTCCTGGGCATGAAGCCTGAAGCGGTTTTCTTCGAGGGCGGCGTGCAGGCGCTGCACCCAGGCCATCTCGCCGAAGCGCTCCTGCAAGGCCATGTCGCAATCGCTGTGGATCTGGACGCGGTTGCGGCCCTTTTCCTTGGCCATGTAGCAGGCGACGTCGGCGGCCCTGAGCGTTTCCTCGATGGTCACTTGCGCATTGGCGATCTGCACCATGCCGATGCTGACGCTGGTGTTGAAGGGCCTGCCATCCCAGACGAAATGCAGGTCCTGCAAGGCGGCGCGCAGCCGTTCGGCGATGTCGGCCGCACTGTCGGCATCGCAATCGACGAGCAGCACGCCGAACTCATCGCCGCCCAGCCGGGCCAGCACATCGCCGGGCCGCAATTCACCGGTCAGCAGCGATGATATCCGGCGCAGCAGCTGGTCGCCCGCGGCATGGCCGCAGGTGTCGTTGACCAGCTTGAACTGGTCGAGGTCGAGATACATCAGCGCGTGCTGGCGGGGTCGGTCAGCCAAGTCCGCGATCGTTCTTTCCAGCTGGCTTTCGAAGTCGCGTCGGTTGGCCAGTCCGGTCAACGCATCATGCGATGCCTGCCATGAGAGCCGCTCGATATAGTCCTCTTCGCGCGTCATGTCGTGGAAGGCGAACACCGCGCCAACGACGTAACCGGAAACGAGCAGCGGCGCGCCGGTCAGCGCGACGGGAACAACCGAGCCGTCCGGTCGCTGCAGCAATTGCGGACGCGCGCTGGAACGGCGCAGTTCCCCGGCCAACAGGCGCTCGACCAGCCTGACATCCTCGACGCCGGTGTCCTTGTCCACAAGGCGAAACAGCGACTCGATCGGCCTGCCCCGGCCGGCACTGAGCGGACATGCCAGCAATCTTTCGGCGACCGCGTTCATGTAGTCCAGCCGTCCGTCGGCGCCGGTGCTCATCACGGCTTGTCCGATCGAAGCCAGAGTGATCTGCGCGCGCTCACGCTCGGCGTTCAGCGCCAACTGGAAGGCCTGGCGCTGCGCCAGGAGTTTGCGTGTCCGCCACACGGCAAGCAGGATCAGCAAGGCGGCAGTGACCAGATTGGCAAAGGTGAGCAACATCTTGATGAAGCGCGATCCCTCGCCGAGGCTGTCCGAGAAAGCCTTGGAAAGCGGGTTGATCTGATGATCGAGCTGATGGATCTGTGCCTTCCAGGCGCTGATCTCAGCCGCTGATGCCGGCCCCTTGCCGAGCGTCTCGTGCATGGCTTCGCCGAGTTGCTGGAGGGCGAGGATCATGGTGTCGGCGGCCGTCCAGTGCCGGATAGCGGCATCGAGATAGCTGAAGCTGCGGAAATTCTGAAACAGCCAGATCATCCCCGTCACGTCGTCGGGGTGGTTTCTGCCCTGCAGAAAGCCGGCGCGCGCCGCGTTGGTGTCAGGCTCGGGCTGCTCAAGCGCCAGGCGTGCTGAACGATCGGCCAGCGGGACGGCGATCGCTCCACGGTACTCGCTGAAGAATTCCTGGTTGCCGGTGCCGGCATAGAGGCTGAGAAAATAGATGGCTTGCTTCTGTCCCTTGGACCACTGGCTCTCGCCGCCGACATAGGCGCGAACCGCCGACAGCGTATGGAGGCTGAGGCTGGCGACCAGCGCCTGAACAAGAACGACGGCAATGAACGGCCAGACGAGCCCGAGGAGGCGGGGGCTTGCGGCCATAGATGACAGCTTCATCGAACTTCCATGGATTTGCCATGATCCCTGTCAGCGCGTCTGTCCGACTGTTTCATCCATCGGTTGAGACTGTGTTCGTCCCTCATGTCGCTCAGCTGGCGACAACCGTCCGGTTATCATGGGGGGCTTAACAGCGAATAAAGACTTCAAATATTTGCAAGATCGATTCTTGCTGCAGGCGGCCGAATATTATGCGGCGTCATGAAATTGCTTCAAGTTGAATCGGATTGTATTCAAAGTCGGCATGGGTCAGCCAAGCCAATCGGCGCTATGCATCCGTCGCGAGGCTCGCCTGCTCGAGCATGGAGGCGTCCTCGCCGAAGGCGCGGGTGGCGCGGGCCGCCGCCTCGAGCAGCGGACGCTTCATGCGCTGGAGAAACGCCGCGTCGACGCGCGTGCTGGGGCCGGCCAGCGTCAAGGCGCCGAGCAGGGTGCCCCCCGGCCCGAATACCGGCGCCGACACGCCTGCCGTGTCGGGATCGCGGTCGCCGATGGCGAGACAGTTGCAGGTCTTGCGGATGGTCTCATAGGGTTCGCCCTGCTGGCCGGAAAACGCCGCAAGCACGCGACCGCCCGAGCCGACCAGCAAAGGCAATACGTCGCCTTCGCGTATCGTGTAGCGGATCGGGTGCTTGGATTCGACGCGGTAGAGACAGGTGCGGACGTCGCCCGAGCGAACATAGAAGGCGACGCTTTCCCAGCTTCGCTCGGAAAGGTCGCGCATGATCGGCAACAGGACATCGACCGCCACCACCGAACGCTGATAGAGCGCACCGAGCCGGAAGGTGGCGGGTCCGACGCGGTAGCGCCCATCGTCGAGGCGCTCGAGCAGCCGTCCGCGCAACAGGGAATTCGCCAGTCGCAGGATGGTGCTCTTGTAGAGGCCGGTGCGCGCCGCGATTTCGGCCAGGCTGAGTGACCGGTCGGCCGTGGTGAAGGCATCGAGGATGGCAATCGCCCGATCGAGCGCGGCAACACCTTCGGCCGACACGCGCCGGATTTCTGCGTCTGCCGATTTGCTTGGTGAGTCCATTGCGGTTCCAGTTCGAAGAAGGCCGAGCCGAGCGACTGTGTCGCGCCACCAATCCGTTCTGTCTAGTAGAATATCGTTTCCGTTGACAGAACTCCGTAACATCTGCTTGAACTCGATTACGGGTCTGGATGCAGGCGCGTTTTGGCAGGCACCGGAGGAGGTGTCGTGATCTGGAGGAATCCCATGCTGAACAGACGCAGATTTTTGATGAGCACCGCAGCCGCGGGCGCCGCCGGGCTGGTGGCGTCGCATCTTTCTCCAGCTTTCGCGGAAGGTGCACCCCAGATACAGCTCTTCGTGCCTGCCGCGCCTGGCGGCGGCTGGGACCAGACGGCGCGCACGATGGATCAGGTGCTGCGCAGCGAAAAGCTCATCTCCGGTTCGCAGATCACCAATGTCGGCGGCGCCGGTGGCACGGTCGGGCTGCCGCAGTTCATCAGCCAGTGGAACGGCAAGGGCAATTCGCTCATGGTTGCCGGCATGGTCATGGTTGGCGCCATTATCGCCAACAAGGCTGCCAACAATTTGACGCAAGTCACGCCGATCGCCCGCCTCACTGGCGAGTTCGAGGCGCTGGTGGTGCCGGCGGACTCGCCGTTCAAGACGGCCGCCGATTTCGTCGCCGCGCTCAAGGCCGATCCGACAAAGGTTCCTGTCGCTGGCGGCTCGGCCGGCGGTTCGGACCATATCTTGTTCGGGCTGATTGCCAAGACTGTTGGCGTGCCGGCTACAAACCTGTCCTACGTACCGTTCGCTGGCGGCGGCGAGGCCTTGTCGGCGCTGCTCGGCAACCAGGTCGCTGCCGGCATCTCCGGCTTCGGCGAGTTCTCCGAACAGATCAAGGCGGGCGCGCTGCGGCTGCTCGCCATCTCGGCCGACAAGCGCCAGGACGGCATCGATGCGCCGACGATGAGAGAAGCCGGCATCGATGTCGAACTGTTCAACTGGCGCGGCGTTTTCGCACCTCCCGGCGTCTCCGATGCAGACAAGGCGGCGATGATCACTCTGGTCGAGACCATGGCCAAGAGCGATGCCTGGGCGACCGAGTGCAAAAACCGCAACTGGACGTCGATTCTGCTCACCGGCGACGATTATGCGAAGTTCGTCACCGAGGATTCGGCCCGTATCGAAGCCATCCTGAAGGACCTCGGGCTTGCCTGATCTCCCCTGAAGGGGCGGCACGCGCCGCCCCTTCTCGCATGGAATGCAAAGCCGGCATGAACCTGCGGTGAGAACCCGCCGTGCGGTGCCGGGCATCTTGGCCAACCATATTGGGCCAGCTATCCTGGGGAGGACAATCATGAGCACCAGCGACCAGCAGGTGGCGCCGCGGCGCCTTGCCGTGCCGGAATCGTTGATCGGCGTCGGGCTTCTGGCCTGCGCCGGCGCGGTCGCCTGGCAGACGCTGGCGATTCCGGTGTCGCCGCTCTACTCGAAGGTCGGCCCGACCGTCTTTCCCTACCTCACCATGGTTGGTCTGGTGGTGCTTTCCCTGTTGCTTATCCTTGCCGCACTTCGCGGTGGCTGGCAGCCGGAGGAGGAAAGGGAAACGCCGACAGACTGGAAGGCGATGGGTTTCGTCGTCATCGGCTTGCTGGCCAATCTGCTGCTCATCCAGCCGCTCGGCTTCACGGCGGCATCCGTCATCATGTTCGTTCTCGTCTGCTACGGCTTCGGCAGCAAGCGCACGCTGCGCGACGCAGTGCTCGGCCTGATCCTGGCGCTGGCCGCCTATTTTGGCTTCGCCAGGGCGCTCGGCGTCAACATCGGTGCCGGCTTCATCGAGAACCAGCTGGACACGGTGATCGATGCGATCATCGGCACGTTTGGAGGCTGATGCCATGGAAACGCTCGGCCATCTCGCACATGGCTTCTCGGTTGCCTTTACCCCGGTCAATCTTCTGTGGTGCCTGCTCGGCACCACACTCGGCACCGCCATTGGCGTGCTGCCCGGTCTCGGGCCGGCGCTGACCATCGCCTTACTGCTGCCCATCACCTATCAGGTGGCGCCGGAGGCCTCTTTCATCCTGTTCGCCGGTATCTATTACGGCGCCATGTATGGCGGCTCGACGACCTCGATCCTGCTCAACACGCCCGGCGAAAGCGCCACCATCGTCACCGCGCTGGAAGGCAACAAGATGGCGCGGTCCGGCCGCGGCGGTGCGGCACTTGCCACCTCGGCGATCGGCTCTTTCGTCGCCGGCACGATCGGCACGATGGGCGTCGCCTTTCTGGCGCCGGTGGTGGTCAAGTTCGCGTTGGCCTTCGGCCCGGCCGAATATTTCTCGCTGATGGTGCTGGCCTTTATCACCGTTTCTGCGGTGCTCGGGTCGTCCTCTGTGCGCGGCCTGACCAGCCTGTTCGCCGGCTTCGTCATCGGCATGATCGGCGTCGACCTGCAGACTGGCCAGCCGCGCTTCACCTTCGGCATGACCGAATTGCTCGACGGCGTCGACGTCATCATTGCCGCCGTCGGCCTGTTTGCCGTCGGCGAGACGCTCTACATGGCCTCGCGCCGCTATGCCGGCAAGGACGAGATCGTGCCGCTGAAGGGCTCGCTCTACATGACATCCGCCGAGTGGGGCCGTTCATGGAAACCCTGGCTGCGGGGCGCAGCGATCGGCTTCCCGATCGGCGCCATGCCGGCCGGCGGTGCCGAAATCCCGACCTTCCTGTCCTATGCGATCGAAAAGAAGCTGTCGAAGCACAAGGAAGAGTTCGGCACGGTCGGCGCCATCGAAGGCGTTGCCGGGCCCGAGGCTGCCAACAATGCGTCCGCAGCCGGCGTGCTGGTGCCGATGCTGACGCTTGGCCTGCCAACCTCGGCGACGGCGGCGATCATGCTCTCCGCGTTCCAGAGCTACGGCATCAATCCTGGGCCGCTGCTTCTGACGACCCAGGGCGACCTCGTCTGGGGGCTGATCGCCAGCCTGTTCATCGCCAACGTCATCCTCGTCATCCTCAACCTGCCGCTGATCGGGCTGTGGGTGCGGCTGCTGAAAATCCCGGCGCCGCAGCTCTATGCCGGCATCCTGGTGTTCGCCACGGTCGGCACCTATGGCATTTCGCAATCGCCTATCGACCTCGTCATCCTCTATCTCCTGGGGGCGGCCGGCTTCCTGATGCGGCGTTTCGATTTCCCGACCGCGCCCGTCATCATCGGCATGATCCTGGGGCCACTTGCCGAAACCCAGTTTCGCCGGGCGATGACCATCTCGAATGGCGACTGGTCGGTGTTTTACACCCACAAGCTGTCGCTGACGCTGCTGACGCTCGCCTTCATCGGGCTTGCCGGCCCGCATATCTGGGCCTTCATCGAGCATCGGCGTCGGCGCGGACCGGAGCATGTGCCTGGCGATGCCTGATCGATTCCTGATGCCATGACAGAACTGCTTGCCGGTATTCGCGTCCTCGACCTGACCAACGTCCTGGCCGGCCCCTATTGCGCCTATCAGCTGGCGCTGCTCGGCGCTGACGTGATCAAGGTCGAGGCACCGCAAGGCGGCGATCTGGCCCGCCAGCTCGGCGGGTCACCAAAGCTCAACAGCGCCGGCATGGGCGCCTCGTTCCTGGCGCAGAACGCCGGCAAACGATCGGTGACGCTCGACCTCAAGAAGCCAGCCGATCGCGAGCGCTTCCTCGATCTGGTCGCCAGCGCCGATGCACTGGTGGAGAATTTCCGCCCCGGCGTGATGGATCGGCTCGGCCTTGGCTACGAGGCGCTGAAGGCGGTCCGTCCCGGCCTCGTCTATTGTGCGATATCGGGCTTTGGCCAGACCGGACCGATGCGCGACAATCCCGCCTATGACCAGATCATCCAGGGGCTGTCGGGGATCATGAGCATCACCGGCACCCCTGAAACCGCGCCGCTTCGGGTCGGCTATCCGGTCGCCGACACGCTTGGCGGACTGGTCGGCGCGTTCGCCATCGCCTCGGCGCTGGTGCGGCAGAAGACGAGCGGCGAGGGTGCCTTTCTCGACGTCTCGATGCTCGAATGCACGCTTTCCGCACTTGGCTGGCCGGTCTCCAACTACCTGACCGCAGGTGTCGATCCCCAGCCAATGGGCAATGAGAACATGACTGCTGCACCCTCTGGCGCGTTTCGCACCGGCGACGGGCTGCTCAACATCGCCGCCAATAAGCAGGAGCAGTTCGTGACGCTGTGCCGGCTGATCGGCCGGCCGGAACTGGCCGGGGATGCTCGCTTTGCCGAGCGCGAGACGCGCAAGCGCAACCGTGCGGCGCTAAAAGTCGAGATCGAGGACGCCTTGGCGAGCGCCCCGGCGGGGGACTGGGAAGAGACGCTCAATCGTGCCGGCGTGCCCGCCGGCAGGGTGCTGACGATCCCGCAAGTTCTGGCCGAGCCGCAAGTGCTCGAACGCCAGGTGACCACCGATTTTGATGATGTGGCTGGCATGGACAAGCCGTTGACCGTTCTGCGCGGCGGCTTCATGGTCAATGGCGCGGCGCCCTTGCCGACCAAGCCGCCACCGGCGCTAGGTGAGCATATGGATGAGGTTTTCGCCGACCTGCCGCCCCGCGCCAAGGCAAAGGCACGGGCATGAGCGGCACGGAGAAGAAGACTGGCCGCGAGCGCGGCGAGGAATGGTGGCAGACCGACATCATAGAGATGCGGCCGGGTGTCATCCGGCTGCGCGGCTACGAGATCCAGGATCTGATCGGCCGCGTCAGCTTCCCGGCGATGATCTGGCTGATGCTGCGTGGCGAACTGCCCAGCGAGGATCAGGCCTCGCTGCTCGGCATTGCACTCGGTGCCGCCGTCGACCACGGACCGCAGGCGCCGTCGATCGCCATCGCGCGCATGGCGGCAACCTGCGGCGTCGGCATCAACAGCGCCATGGCCTCGGCCATCAATGTTCTCGGCGACGTGCATGGCGGTGCCGGCGAACAGGCGCTGTCCTTCTACGGTGACATTGCCGTGGCGATCGATGCCGGGATGACGTTGAATGAAGCGGTCTCGGCACGGCTCGACCGGTTCTTCGCCGAGGAGAAGGGCTATGTACCGGGGCTCGGACACCGCTTCCATCCTGTCGATCCGCGCGCGCCGCGCCTGCTGGAACTGACCCGCGAATTTGCCGCGCGCGGTGTCGTCAATGGACGTTTCGCGGACATCGCCGAGGCGATCGAGACGGACGTCGCACGGCGCAAGGGGAAGAAGATACCGCTCAACATCGATGGCGCCACCGCAGTCATCTATGGCGAACTCGGCTTTCCGCCGCCGCAGACGCGCGGGCTTTTCGTGCTGTCACGCTCGGTCGGCATCCTGGCGCATGCCTGGGAGCAGTCGCAGCAGGCCGAGCGAAACAAGGGGCCGCTGCCGCGCGAGTGGTTGTGGGCCTATACCGGCACGCCTGTACGGCCGTTTCCCGAAGGGGATGACGCCGGCGAGTGAGGCTTTATGCCTGATCGACCGGCACAGGCTGAGGAAGCTTCAACGTCTTCACCAACGTCGAAAGGTCGGGCTCATCGATGAGCATGGCCGCGTCGGCCGGCGCCAGCCAGGCCCGCTGGCGTCGTTTGGCTTCCTGCCAGTCAACCAGCTCCTCCGTCACCTCAAGCAGATAGACGATGACGTCGACGCGGACAAAGCGGTTGGCCAGCCGCTTCCAGTAGGAATAGGTGCCTGCCGGCTGCTTCAGCGTCTTGCCGAGCACGCCGGCTTCCTCCTGTGCCTCGATGGTGGCCGCCTTGCGTCCGCTCTTGCCCTTCATCGGCCATCCCTTGGGGACAATGAAGCGTCTCGTGGTTCGCGACGTGACCAGCATCACCTCGGTATCGCCGCGCGCGTTCAGTCGAAAGGGAATAGCCGCCACCTGGCGGATCGTCTCGCCCTTCTTTGCCTTGCGTACTGCCTTTTTCTTAGTGGCTGCCATTCTTGAATCCAGTCGATGCAATGCCGCATAGCGCGACAAGGCGTCGTTGCAAAACCAAAACTTTCGCGCGTGCCGAAAGGCACTCCGAATACATAAGTCGGCTAAATAAATGAAAAACGCCTGGATGTCAGCGGCAATTGCTCACGGCGGTGGTGCCGATTATCTGCGTCTGGCAGTTTGGCTTGAATTCCTGCACGACCGGTGGCGGCTGCCGGATGATCTGGCGGTCCTGGGCACGATACTGCTGCTGTTGCTGCTGGTATTGCTGCCTCTGCACCCTGTTTTGCAGGATTTGCAGGTCGTTTTGCCGGATGAGCGCGTTGTTGTCGGTGGCGGGATTGAGGGCCTGCGCGGAAGCTGGCAGGCAAGCGCCCACCAGCATTGCCGTGGCCAGCATTGCCGATGTGAAGATCGTTGATGGTCGAAGCGCCGACATCGGCTCATTCCCGCGCAAAAAACACTGTCCATTGATATAGGGTGTTTGCGCGGCGATGCCATGGCCAGCGTCGATCGAAACGAAATCGGCTTGTCATCCGCCGAAGGCCGCTTCGCGGCGGCGGAGAATCTGCCTGGCGACCCCGCATTGCCGTCGATTCGCCGCTCTATCGGGTCGGCGCCGACCTTGAGCCGAATGGCGTTGGCATGTCCGTCAGCTATGATGGCGCCTTCGGTGAAACAGTTGAACAGAGCGCTATCAGCGCGTCTCTCAAGGTCAGTTTCTAGCTGGCCCGAGGCGGAGCCCGGCGGGAGGATCTTGATGGGCAAGTACGCGTATTTCGTGGCGATGCTGGGCATGGCCTGCGTCGTCGGTGTGCCGGCCGTCGCAGCGCAAACCAAGGGCGACAAGGTGGCGGCGCCGCCCGTCGCCGATGCGCCGCAGCTGCCCGGGGGGGCGTCGGCATTGTCCGAGACCCACGGCGACTGGACGGTCAATTGCCAGATATTGGGCACCACCAAGACCTGCAGCCTGTTGCATCAGCAATTCAACAAGCAAAGCAATCAGCGCCTGCTGGCGATCGAGCTGTCGAGCAAGACTGGCGAGGATGCCACGGGAACGCTTGCGCTGCCGTTCGGGCTGGCCCTGGCCAAGGGGGTCAGCCTGACTATCGACGATCAGAAACTGGACGGCAGCCTGGCATTCAACACCTGCCAGGTCGTCGGCTGTCTGGTGCCGGTGGCGTTCGATGCGACTGTCACGCCGCTGCTGAAATCAGGGACCACCCTCAAGATCGACGCCTTGGCGGCCGACACAGGACAGGCGGTGAGCTTTTCCATTCCGCTCAACGGCTTTGCCGGCGCGCTTGCCCGGACCGCGGAGCTTTTGACCAATTGATGTAGAGCCGCAGGACTTGAGGCGCGCCGCCTGAATGCCGTCTCTCGGCAAGAGGTGGTGCGTCACTGCGGCAGAACGTGGCGGCAGGACGTCTTTGCGCCGGCTCAAACGACGATCGTTTTAAGCCGTTCGGCGATCAGGGCGGCGAGCCGGGCCGCCACTTCGTCCTTGCTCATCTCGGGCCATCCCTCGACACCTGCCTTGGACACGATCCGCACCCGGTTGCGATCGCCTCCCATCACGCCCGAAGGACCGACGCCGCTGGCCTGTGACACGTCGTTGGCGACGATGAGATCGGCGCCTTTCTTCTTTAGCTTTGCCTCGGCGTTGCGCAGGAGATTCTGTGTCTCGGCGGCGAAGCCGATCACCAGGCCGGGTCGCTGGCTGTGATGGCCGACGCCGGCGAGGATGTCGGGATTCTCCACCATGCGCAGCACCGGTGGCCCTTCGCCCGCGACCTTCTTGATCTTTTCACCGGCCGAATTCTCGCTGCGCCAGTCGGCAACGGCGGCGACGAACACCGCCGCGTCGGCGGGCAGGAGCTGTTCCACCGCATCGCGCATCTCTTGTGCACGTTCGACATGGATGGTCTTCACGCCTGCCGGATCGGCGATGCCGACAGGGCCGGAGACGAGGTGCACATCGGCGCCGAGCCTGGCCAACGCTGCCGCG
This sequence comes from Mesorhizobium sp. Root102, assembly GCF_001425625.1. Taxonomy (GTDB): domain Bacteria; phylum Pseudomonadota; class Alphaproteobacteria; order Rhizobiales; family Rhizobiaceae; genus Mesorhizobium. Next base: position 191,098 of record NZ_LMCP01000046.1, read on the forward strand.
ATGGCATGGCCCTGCTTGCCCGACGAACGGTTGGCGATGTAGCGCACCGGGTCGATCGGCTCATGCGTCGGGCCGGAGGTGACGATGATCTTGCGCCCCGACAGCGGCCTGGGGCCGACATCGAGCAGCGCCTCGATCGCGGCGACGATCTCCAGCGGTTCGGCCATGCGGCCTTCGCCCGCCTCATTACTCTCGGCCATCTCGCCTTTGGCCGGACCGATAAAAGAGATGCCGTCCTTTTGTAGCGTCGCGCGGTTGCGGCGGGTGGCCGGATGCGCCCACATTCTTGGGTTCATGGCTGGCGCCATCAACACAGGCTTGTCTGTGGCGACAAGCACGGTGGAGGCAAGATCGTTGGCGTGGCCGTTGGCGAGCTTGGCCATCAGGTCGGCGGTGGCGGGCGCTACCACCAGCAGATCGGCCTCGCGCGACAGCCTGATATGGCCGACATCATGCTCGTCATTGCGGTCGAACAGTTCGGTAAAGACATGGTCGGCGGAGAGCGCGCCGACCGACAGCGTGGTGACGAATTCCTGCGCGGCCGATGTCATGACCACCCGAACCGCAGCTCCGCGCTCGCGCAGCCGACGGATCAGATCGAGCGCCTTGTAGGCGGCAATGCCGCCACCGATGATGAGCAGGATGCGCTTGCCGGAAAGGCTGCCGCGCGGCACGCTCTTTCCTGCCAGCGCGGTAGCCGGGGTCGCCGCGCCGTGCACGCTGGTCAGTTCGCGCAGCGTTTTCTCAATCTGGTCGATGCGACCCACTGGGCCGATCTGCCCGTCAACGGCGGCGCGGATCATAACCCGCGCCTGCTCTTCCATGGAGCGGTCGTTTTCCGCCGCCAATCGACGCAGCAACTCCTTGACCTCATCGTCAAGGTTGCGGATCGTGATGCTGGCCATCTGATTGCACTCAGCTGTGACTGCCGAGTGCAATGATAGCAATGCTATCAGATTACTGCAAGTTGGCCAAACCGATCCGTCGGGGTCTAGATGATCTTCCAGGCGATATAGACCAGCGTCAGCGCGATCACCCACAGCGCCAGGCGGCCAGAGCGGCTGTAACGCGCCTCGGCCTTGCCGATGGCGCGCGCGGTTGTCTCGTCGAAGCGCAGGCCGTGCTCGGCCATCAGGTCAATCTCGCGCGACAGCCGGTCCGTGCGCGCTGCAAGCTCCGGCATCTGGCGGGCCAACGTCAGCAGCGCCCTGGCGCCGTCGCGCGCATCGATCATCATGCCACGTGGACCAAGGTTGCCGGCGATCCAGCCGCCGACCACCGGTTCGGCCGCCTTCCACATGTTGAAGGCCGGGTCGAGCGTGCGCGCGACGCCCTCGACCACCACCATGGTCTTTTGCAGCAGGATCAGTTCCGGCCGCGTCGCCATGTCGAAGAGTTCGGTCACCTCGAATAGCAGCGTCAAAAGCTTGGCCATCGAAATGGTCTCGGCAGGCTGGCCGTGGATCGGCTCACCGATCGCCCGGATCGCCTGCGCGAAGGCCGCGACATTGTGCTGGCGCGGCACGTAGCCGGCCTCGAAATGCACTTCGGCGACGCGCAGATAGTCGCGCGTGATGAAGCCGTAGAGGATTTCGGCGAGGAAGCGGCGCTCCTTCTTGCCGAGCCTGCCGGCAATGCCGAGATCGACGGCGACGATGGTGCCGTTTGCCTCGACGAAGAGGTTGCCCGGGTGCATGTCGGCGTGGAAGAAGCCGTCGCGCAGCGTATGGCGCAGGAACGACTGGATGAGGTTGGCGGCGATCGCTTTCAGATCGTGGCCTGCGGCCTCCAGGCCAGCAATGTCGTTCATCTTGACGCCGTCGACCCATTCCATGGTCAGCACGTCGCGGCCGGTACGCTCCCAGTCGACGGATGGCACGCGGAAGCCGGGATCGTCCTTGGTGTTCTCACCAAGCTCAGAGAGCGCGGCCGCCTCGAGGCGAAGGTCCATCTCGATCTTGGTGGTCTGCGCCAGCGTCTCGGTGACCTCGACCGGCCGCAGCCGGCGTGACGACGGGACGTATTTTTCCTGCAGGCGGGCGGCGAGGAAATAGCTTTCGAGATCCTGGAAGAAGCGGCGGCGCACGCCGGGCCGGATCACCTTGACCGCCACCTTGGTGGCAACGCCGTCATGGATGGTGTCGGCGGCATGGACCTGGGCGATGGAGGCGGCCGCGACCGGATCGCCGAATTGCGCGTAGAGATCGCCGACCTTGCGCCCGAGGGAAGCCTCGATAGCCGTGATGGCTTCAGCCTTCGGGAAGGTGTGCATCTTGTCCTGCAACATGGCGAGATCGAGCGCCATGTCGTTGCCGACGACGTCGGGCCGCGTCGCCAGGAACTGGCCGAGCTTGACGTAGGATGGACCGAGTCGGACGACCGCCTTGGCCAGCCGGTCGCTGCGCTCATAGGCAAGGGCGCGACGGCGGGTGAACAATCGCGCCAGCCGCCAGCCGAATTTCGGCAGGCCCGACAGCTCCTCGCCCGGCAAGGCGGCGACGACGCCCTCGCGCACCAGCACCCAGCCGGCCCTTACGAGCCGAAATCCAGCGCTGACCGTGCTCATGGCCGCGCCCGTCCTGCCGGCTCTTTGAACCGGCACGGACCACATCGCCTGCGAGAAATGCGAGCCAGCCTCAAAGCTTCCAGCCCGAATGAAGCGCGGCAATACCGCCGGAATAATTGCGGAAGGAAACGCGGTCGAAGCCGGCGCGGGAAATCATCGTCGCGAAATTCTGCTGATTGGGGAACCTGGCGATCGATTCGACCAGATAGGAATAGGGCTCGCCGTCGCCGGTGACCATCTTGCCGATCCTCGGAATGGCATTGAACGACCAAGCCTCGTAGGCCTTGTCGAGCAACGGCATCTCGACCTCGGAAAATTCCAGGCACAGGAAGCGCCCGCCCGGCTTCAGCACGCGAAACGCTTCACTCAGCGCGACATCGATGCGCGGCACGTTGCGGATGCCGAAAGCGATCGTGTAGGCGTCGAATGTGGCATCAGGGAAGGGCAGTTCCTCGGCATTGGCCTCGACGAAATCGGTGTTGCCGGACAGGCCTTTCTTTTCGGCCCGGTCGCGGCCGACGGCCAGCATCGAGCCATTGATGTCGAGCACGGTGGCATGGGCGTTGCGATGACTGGCATCGACGATGCGGAAGGCGATGTCGCCGGTGCCTCCGGCAACGTCGAGCACCTTCCAGCCCGCCCGCTTCGGCGGATTGAGCCACGTCACCATGGCATCCTTCCACAGCCGGTGCAGGCCGGCCGACATCAGATCGTTCATCAGGTCGTAGCGGTTGGCGACCTTGTGGAAAACATCGTTGACCAGGGACTGCTTGTCGCCAGCCCCTACGCGCTTGAAACCATAGGAGGTTTCCATGCCGCCCGCGGCCGTGGTTCTCTCAGCTGACATTTTTTTGATCCGTCATAAAACCGGCGGGACCATAGCCGATCGATGGTGCGGGCGCTATTGTTTAAGGCGCGGTGTTCAGCCGCGCTTCCAGGTGGCGTTTTCAAGACCTGGACAGACCGACGGGATGATTGAATGCCTTTGAAAGCGGAACTGCACTGCCACATCGAAGGGGCAGCGGCGCCCGAACTCGTCATCCGCCAGGCGCAGAAATACGGCAAGGACACCTCGCCCTATATCCAGAACGGCTCCTTCGTCTGGCATGATTTCACGTCCTTCCTCGCGGCTTATGACTTTTCCTCTGATCTGTTTCGCACTGAGGAGGACTATGCGCGGTTGGCCGACCATTATCTGACCAGCCTTGCCCGCGACGGGGCAATCTATTCCGAGGTGTTCACCTCGCCAGACCATGCCAGGAAGGCGGGCCTGTCGCCCAAGGCCTATACCGACGCGCTCGGCGAAGGCATGGCCCGTGCCAAGGCCAAGACCGGCATCGAGGGCCGCATGATCGTCACCGGCGTGCGCCATGTCGGCGTCGAGTCGATCGAGCAGGCGGCGCGCTTTGCGGCGCGCTGCGGGCATCCGCTGGTCACCGGTTTCGGCGTCGCCGGCGATGAGCGCATCGGCGAGATGGAGGACTATGTCAGGGCTTTCGAGATCGCCCGCGAGGCCGGGCTCGGCATCACCATCCACGCCGGCGAACTGACGGGCTGGGAGACGGTCCAGGCGGCGCTCGATCACATCCGTCCGTCCCGCATCGGCCATGGCGTGCGTGCCATCGAGAATCCGGACCTTGTCCGTCGCATTGCTGACGAGGGCGTGGTGCTGGAATGCTGTCCCGGCTCCAACATCGCGCTCAAGGTGTTCGACAGCTTTGCCGACCATCCGTTTCCGGCCCTGCAGGCGGCCGGTTGCAAGGTGACGCTCAATTCCGACGACCCGCCCTATTTCTGGACCTCGCTCAAGCGTGAATACGATATCGCCACCGAGCATTTCTCGATGAACGACAAGGCGCTGACTGCTGTCACCAGAACGGCCATCGAAGCCGCTTTCGTCGACAAAAAGACCAAGACTGCGCTTCTTACCCGGTTGAACGGCGCGGCACGCTGATTTCTGCCGACAAAGCTGTGGTCGGTGCGGGCCAAGCGGTTCCTTGGCCGGTGCATTGTCGCTAGGGTTCGCTCAAGCAGCTTGAAACGCGGCGCGCCCGAAAGGACCATGGCACGCAGTTTCGGGCGCAGGAATCAGGAGAACACCATGCAGGGCGTCACCGTCGTCGACCATCCGCTTGTCCAGCACAAGCTGACCATCATGCGCAAGAAGGAAACCTCGACGGCGGGCTTCCGGCGGCTGCTGCGCGAAATATCGCTGCTGCTCGGCTACGAGGTCACCCGCAACCTCGAACTGACGACGACGACGATCGAAACGCCGATGGAAACCATGGAGGCGCCAACGCTGGAGGGCAAGAAGCTGGTCTTCGCCTCGGTGCTGCGCGCCGGCAACGGCTTGCTGGAAGGCCTGCTCGATCTGGTGCCGGCCGCCCGCGTCGCCCATGTCGGTCTCTACCGCGATCACGAGACACTGGAAGCGGTCGAGTATTTCTTCAAGGCGCCGAGCGACCTCGCCGACCGTCTGGTGATCGTCGTCGATCCGATGCTGGCGACCGCCAATTCGGCGATCGCGGCGATCGACAAATTGAAAGAGCGCGGCGCCACCAACATCCGTTTCCTTTGCCTGCTGGCCGCGCCCGAGGGCATCGAGCGCTTCACCAAGGCCCATCCGGATGTTCCCGTGTTCACCGCTTCGATCGACCGCCAGCTCAACGAGAAGGGTTACATCATGCCCGGCCTTGGCGATGCCGGCGACCGCATGTACGGGACCAAGTAATTTACCGAAAATTTACGCAAAGGCGCGGTTTTGGCACGCGTTAAAGCGGCAAACACCATCCGGGCTTAACGATCGGCTGTCACTACAGCGCCGCGCGTCCATTCGGACGCGCAAAGGACGCTGTAGCACTTTGATTTTGCGCATGATCCTTTCCGAAAATCGATCCCGATTTTCGGGGTCATGCGGCGAGGCCGATCCATGCTGCGCAAGCTTCTCATCCTCGGCGTTTTTGCCGGTACATCGGCATCGATACCGATTGTGTATCAGTCGAATCCGCAACTCGTCGACAACCTGCTGAAATCAGCGACGCCCGGCAAACCCGCCGTCAAAGCCCAGCCGGAAATCAACCTAGCATCAGTGCCGGACAAGCCGGCGGCGCCGCTGCCGATGGGCCGCAAGGTCGTCGTAGCGGCAGACGAGCGCGGACATTTCTCGTCGGCCTTCAAGCTCAACGGACGTCAGGTCGACGGCATGATCGACACCGGCGCGACATTGGTCGCCATCAACACCTCGACGGCCCGCAGGATCGGGCTGTCGCTGAACGCTTCCGACTTCAGCCACGAGGTCAGCACCGCCAACGGCACCATCAAGGCGGCCGTGGCAATGATCGACCGCCTGCAGATCGGCAACATCACGGTCAATGACGTCCAGACCATCGTGCTCGACGACAGGGCGCTGCGCACCAATCTGATCGGCATGAGCTTCCTCAACCGGCTCAACAAATACCAAGTCGAGAACGGCACGCTGCTGCTCGTTCAGTAACTAAAGCGCGTCGCGTTCGACGCGCCTTAGGTCTTTGATTTTATGCATGTCGTTTTCCCAACAAAGCATGATGTCGTCCGAAAACCGCTTCACACTTTTCGGCATCATGCTCTAGCCCCGCGGCAGAATCCGCCGGATGACCGACTTGTCGGCGGCCGGCTTCGAAGCGCCGACCGTATAGGCCGAAAGCACAGCGGCGGCGGCGACCTCGGCATCGGCCAATGAGCGGGCATGGACCAGCGCCAGCGGCTCGCCGCTCCTCACCTCCGCACCGATCGGCAACAGCCTGGTGATGCCGACCGCGGGGTCGACCTTGTCGTCCGGCCGCGTGCGTCCGCCTCCCAGGCCAACCACGGCGAGCCCGATGTCGCGGGTCGCGATGCCGGTGACGAAGCCATTCGCCGTCGCCTTGACGGCAAACTCGGTCGCCGCCGCAGCCAAGTATCTTTCCGGCTTCTCGATGAAATCGGCCGGGCCGCCGAGCACGGCGACCATGCGCGCGAAGGTGGCGGCGGCGCGGCCGCTGGAGAGCGTCTCGGTGGCGCGCCGCATGCCATCCTGGTTGGACGAAACCAGTCCCGCCGACTGCAGCATCTCGGCGGCCAGCGCCAGCGTCACATCCTCGAGCCGACGGTCACGAAACCGACCGGTGAGGAAATCGACGGCGTTGCGCACCTCGACGGCGTTGCCGGCGGCCGACGCCAGCGGCTCATTCATGCCGGTGATCAACGCCGAAGCCTTCAGCCCGGCGCCACTGGCGATCTCGACCAGGCTGTTGGCGAGTGCGGTGGCGTCGCGCGATTTTTCCATGAAGGCGCCGTTGCCGACCTTGACGTCGAGCACCAGCGATTGCAGCCCGGCCGCCAGCTTCTTCGACAGGATCGAAGCGGTGATCAGCGGCACCGATTCGACCGTGCCGGTGACGTCGCGGATGGCATAGAGCCGTCGATCGGCCGGCGCGAGGTCGGCGGTCTGGCCGATGATGGCGCAGCCGGTTTCGAGCACCGCCTTGCGAAAAAGTGCAATATCGGGCTGGCTGATGTAGCCAGGGATCGCATCCATCTTGTCCAGCGTGCCGCCGGTGTGGCCAAGGCCGCGGCCTGATATCATCGGCACATAAGCGCCGCATGCGGCGACGATCGGCGCCAGCATCAGCGAAACATTGTCGCCGACGCCGCCAGTCGAATGCTTGTCGGTGACCGGGCCGGGCAGGTCCGACCAGTCGAGCACGTCACCGGAATCGCGCATCGCCAGGGTCAGCGCCACAGCCTCGTCGCGGTTCATTCCGTTGAAGAACACCGCCATGGCGAAAGCGCCGACCTGGCCATCCGAAACGGCCCCTGACGTCACGCCCTCGACGAAGTCGGCGATCTCCTGCTCCGACAGCCTCAGGCCATCGCGCTTGCGGCGGATGATTTCCTGGGGAAGCATCAGCTCTCCAGCAGTCCGTCGCGGAACACGCGCTGCAGGATCTTTGCCAGCCGCGCGCCGCCTATCGGCGCCATGTCCTTGGTCTCCTGGTGCGAAAGCTCGGCCCCGGTCATGCCGGCCGCCAAATTGGTGATGACCGAACAAGCGGCGACGCGCAGTCCAAGGAAACGGGCGAGAATGACCTCCGGTACGGTCGACATGCCGACCGCGTTGGCGCCCATGACGCGCGCCATGCGGATTTCAGCGGGTGTTTCGAAGCATGGCCCCGAGAACCACATGTAGACACCCTTGTGCAGCGTGGTGCCGGTCGCTTTCGCCGCCCGTTCGATGGCCTTGCGAATGCCGGCATCATAGGCCTCGGTGAGACCAACGAAGCGGCGGTCGCTGGGCTCGCCGATCAGCGGGTTGGTGCCAGAAAAATTGATGTGGTCCGATATCAGCATCACCGAGCCCGGCGGCATGTCGGGATCGACCGAGCCGGCGGCGTTGGTGAGGATCAGTTTCGCGATGCCGATGCCGGCAAGCACTTCCAGCACCGGTCGCATTGCCGCAGCAACGCCGTGCTCGTAGTAGTGGGCGCGGCCGGACAGCATCAGCACCGGCACACCGGCAAACAGCCCCGCGACCACTTCACCGGCATGGCCGGTGACGCCGCTTCTTGGAAAGCCCGGCAGGTCGGCATAGGGGATGCGGATCGGATGCTCGATCTGGTCGACCAGCCCGCCCAGGCCCGAACCCAGCACCAGCGCTGTCAACGGCGCCAAGCCGTCCAGTCTTTCGATGAGATGGTCGAGAGCCTTTTCCGTCATTGCAGCCAGCTCTTCATTTCAGCCCGTTGTTCATTTCAAAATGTCGCCGCGGAAGCCGTAGGGCAGCATCTCGCCCATGGTCACGGTCTCGGCCACACCGGCATTGTCGCAGAGATATAGCTTTGTTTCCGGCCGGCAGAATTCGGCCAGTCGCTGCCGGCAGCCGCCGCAAGGCGAGCACTTCGCCATGCGCTCGGCAAGAACGGCGATTTCCACGATCTTGCCGCCACCGCCCATGATGTAGTGGCTGAGCGCTGTGGTCTCGGCGCACCAGCCTTCCGGGTAGGACGCGACCTCGATATTGGCGCCTGTAAAGACACGTCCGTCCTCGGTGCGCAAGGCAGCGCCCACCGGAAATTTCGAATAGGGCGCGTAGGCCTTGGCCATGGCAGCCTTGGCGGCCTCAAACAGATCATGCGACATTCAGCTGTTCTCTCCGATGATCGTGTCCAAAACCCGGCACCAAGCCGCCCCGTTGCTGCGGCTCAGCGTTCCTTCACGTAAGGCACGCCGCCGGCGCGTGGCGGAATGGCCTTGCCGATGAAGCCGGCGAGCAGGATGACGGTGAGGATGTAGGGCAGCGCCTGCATGAACTGCACCGGCACCTTGCCGATGATCGGCAGCGGCGAGCCTTGCAGGCGAATCGACAGCGCGTCGAGGAAGCCGAACAACAGGCAGGCGAACATGGCGTTGACCGGCTTCCACTTGGCGAAGATCAGCGCGGCCAGCGCGATGTAGCCCTTGCCGGCGGTCATGTCCTTGACGAAGCCACCATTTTGCACCATCGACAGATAGGCGCCGGCAATGCCGGTGAGGATGCCGGTGCAGATCAGCGCCCGGTAGCGCAGCCAGGCGACGGAGATGCCGGCGGTGTCGACGGCGGCCGGGTTCTCGCCGACGGCGCGCAGGCGCAGGCCGAATCGGGTGCGAAACAGCACCCACCAGGTGAACGGCACCATCGCGAAGGCGAGGTAGACCAGGATCGAGTGACCCGACAGCAGCTCGGCATAGATCGGTCCGAGGATCGGCACGTCGTGGATGGCGTCGGCACCCGGCAGAGTAATGGCCTCGAAGCGCTCGCCCGGTTGCAGCGCCGGCGTGCGCCCGCCCTGCTGGAACCAGGCCTGGCCGAGAATGATGGTCGAGCCGGCGGCGATGAAATTGATCGCCACGCCGGAGACGATCTGGTTGCCGCGATGGGTGATGGAGGCAAAGCCGTGGATCATGGCAAAGGCGACCGAGATCAGGATCGCCATGCCGAGGCCGAGAAAGGCCGAATGGAACACGGAAGCGGCCGCAGCACCGGCGAAGGCGCCGACCAGCATCTTGCCTTCGAGGCCGATGTCGAAGATGCCGGCGCGTTCCGAATAGAGGCCAGCGAGGCAGGCGAGCAGCAGCGGCACCGAGAGGCGGATGGTGGAGTCCAGTGTCTGGACGACTGCGTTGAACACGTCCATCTCAGGCACCCTTCCCCTTGACCGCTTCCATGCCGACCGATCGCGGGCTGAGCGAGGCGAACAGCGCCTGGATGTAAGGCCGGAACATGTGCTCGAGGGCGCCGGCAAACAGGATCACCAGACCCTGGATGATGACGATCATGTCGCGGCTGATCGCCGGCATCTCGAAGGCGAGTTCGGCGCCGCCCTGATAGAGCATGCCAAACAGGATCGCCGCCAGCACGATGCCGACCGGATGCAGGCGGCCCATCAGCGCCACGGCGATGCCGACGAAGCCGGCGCCGGAAACGAAGTCGATGGCGACATTGTGCTGGTCGCCCATCACCGGATTGAGCGCCATCATGCCGGCGAGAGCGCCCGAGATCATCATGGCGGTGATGATGATGCGGGTTTCGGAAATGCCAGCATAGCGCGCCGCCTTCGGGCTGTGGCCGTAGGTGCGCATCTCATAGCCGAGCTTGGTGCGCCAGATCAGCAGCCAGACCAGGAAGGCCATGGCCAGCGCCAGCAGGAAGGAAATGTTGAGCGGCGCCGAACGGATCTTGGCGCCGAACAGTTCGATGATCCAGTTGAGCTTCGGCAATTCCGCGCCGGCGAGGAAGTTGCGCGTCTGCGGCGCTTGCGATGCTGCCGGCTTCAACGGCCCGACCAGCAGGTACACCATGATCGAGGCGGCGATGAAGTTGAACATGATGGTGGTGATGACGATGTGCGAGCCGCGCTTGGCCTGCAAGTAGGCGGGGATAAGCGCCCACAACGCGCCCACGAGCGCCGCGGCAACGATCGCCAGCGGAAAGGTCAGCCACCACGGTAGTGTGCTGTCGAAGCTCAGGCAGACGATGGCGATGCCAAGGCCGGCAATGTAGGCCTGCCCCTCGGTGCCGATGTTGAACAGGCCACAATGCGCTGCCACGGCGACCGAAAGCCCGGTGAATATGAAGGTGGTGGCATAGAAGAGGGTGAAGGCAATACCTGTGCCCTTGCCGAAGGCGCCTTCGACCAGGATGACAGCGGCGCGGAACGGATTCTCGCCGACCAGAAGCACGACGAAGCCGGCGACGACGAAGGCGACGAACAGATTGATCAGCGGGATCAGGCCGTAGTCAGCCCAGGCCGGCAGTTTGGCGTAAGGCGTGCTCATTCGGCGGCTTCCTGATGCTCGACGCCGGCCATTAGCAGGCCGAGCTCGCCTTCGGTCGCTTCCGGGCCTCGTTCGCCGACGATGCGGCCGGCAAACATCACCAGGATGCGGTCGGAAAGCGAACGGATCTCGTCCAGCTCGACCGACACCACCAGCACCGCCTTGCCCTGGTCGCGCATGGCGATCAGGCGCTTGTGGATGAATTCGATGGCGCCGACATCGACGCCGCGCGTCGGTTGGCCGACGATGAGAACACCCGGGTCCTGTTCCATCTCTCGCGCGAGCACGATCTTCTGCTGGTTGCCGCCGGAGAAATTGGCGGTCTTCAGCCGGCAGTCCGCGGGGCGGATATCGTATTTGGCGATCTTGTCCTTGGCATCGTTGCGGATGGCCTCGATGTTGAGGAACGGACCCTTCAGATAGCGGGGGTCGTCATGATAGCCGAGGATGGAATTCTCATTCTCCTCGAAGGCCAGCACCAGCCCGACGTGATGGCGGTCCTCAGGCACATGCGCCAGGCCACGGTCGCGCAATTCTCCGGGGTCGGCGGCACCGGTCAGGTCGATCGGCTTGCCGTCGAGCATGACCGAGCCGGAGACTGCGCGCCTGATGCCGGAAATCGCCTCGAGCAGTTCGGATTGGCCGTTGCCGGCGACACCGGCGATGCCAACGATCTCGCCGGCCCTGATATCGAAAGAGATGTCGTCGACCATGGTGACGCCGCGAGTGTCCTTCACGGTCAGGTTCTTGACCGCGAGCTTGACACCGCCGGCGTCCGCCTCGCCCTTTTCGACCCTGAGCAGCACACGTCGCCCGACCATCAGCTCGGCCAGCTCCTCTACGGTGGTCTTCTTGGTCTCGCGCGTCGCTACCATCGTGCCCTGGCGCATGACCGACACCGTGTCGGTGATGGCCATGATCTCGCGCAGTTTGTGGGTGATCAGCACCACCGTCTTGCCCTGTTCCTTCAACTGCCTGAGGATGCGGAACAGATGGTCGGCCTCGGCCGGCGTAAGCACGCCCGTCGGCTCGTCGAGGATCAAGATCTCGGCGCCGCGATAAAGCGCCTTGAGGATCTCGACGCGCTGCTGCAGGCCGACGGGCAGTTCCTCGATGATCGCATCGGGATCGACTTCCAGCCCGTATTCGCGTTCGAGACGCTCGAGTTCGGAGCGCGCCTTGACTATGCTCTTCTTCAGCAGCGCATCGCTCTCGGCGCCGAGGATGATGTTTTCCAGCACCGAGAAATTGTCGACCAGCATGAAATGCTGATGCACCATGCCGATGCCGAGCGCGATTGCGTCATTGGGCGTCTTGATCGAGGCCGGCTGGCCGCCGACGCGGACCTCGCCGCTGTCGGCCTGGTAGAAGCCATAGAGGATCGACATTAGCGTCGACTTGCCGGCCCCGTTCTCGCCGACGATGCCGTGGATGGTGCCGCGCACGATCTCCAGATTGATGTCGCGGTTGGCGCGCACGGCGCCAAAACTCTTGTTGATGCCGATCAGCTCGATTGCGGCTTGCGCCATGCAGCCTGTCCCACTCGTATTTTTTATCGCTTGGTCAAAACGCCTAGCATGACGCTCCGCCCATGCCAATTGGCAGGAGCAGTGTTCACTCTCGACAAATCCCGGTGCGCTTGTCAATTTCCAACGTGGCCGGGGCCTTCACATTCGCTAATATGGCAAAGCCGAAATTCGCATCACGGCGCACGACATCGCGGTGAAGGACTGGGGAATTCCATATGATCATGCCCGCCGATCGGCTGACGACGCTGGAGATCCGCGCTGCCGAACAGGAGAAGACCATTGAGGAACTGTCCGGCCAGATCGCCGAGCAGTGGAAGGTGATCGAACGCATGCAGCGCAAGCTCGACGCGCTGACGGATCGCTTCCTGGCGCTGGAGGAGCAGGCAGGAGATGATGTGCCTGTAACCAAGCCGCCGCATTGGTGAGGAAAAGGGGGAGGGTGCACGCCATGGCCAGTGAAAGCGATCGCGTCGCGCGGGCCGGCGACTATGTGCTCGGCCTGATGAACGACGCGGAACGTGAACGGGCCGAGCGCGATCTGGAGATCGACCCGGCCTTCCGCGACGCCGTCGTAGATCTCGCCGAACGCATGCACATCATCGGCCGTGCCGAACCGGCTGATGGCGAAGCGCGCTGGGAGCAGATCACCCAGTCCATTGTCGACCTGCCGCAGATGCGCAGCTCTGGCCTGGGCGATGCCAGGTCGCCAACCGTAATCCGAAGCCTGCCGCAGCGGCCGCACGGCATTGGCCCGCACACGCTTGGCGGCCGGCGCGGATTTGTCGTGGCCGTCGGGTTGATCGTGGCGTTCGCGCTGGGGTACCTGGCCGGCACATTTTAGAGCTTTCTTTCGGGATCATGCGCGCGGCCGGCACGACATCAGAGCCACCGTTTCGTCGTCCTGACCAAAAACCTCAATCATGGTCCAGCCAAGGCTGCGTAGAAATCACGTGCTTCCCATGTGTAGAGAGAGAGTGTCTCGACACCCCGCGCAGCCGCATGGGCTTTAGTCGCCCTGACCAGCGCGCTGCCGATCCCTGCGCCTCGATACCCGGCATCGACAACCAACCCGGCCAACCATGGCGTGAGACCATGCGCCGGTTCAAGTTCGTGCCGGACCAGCAGGCACGAGCCAACCGGCACATCGCCGATTCGGGCCACGAATGCCGCCTCGAAGCCATCACCGGCAAGCAGTCGGTGAAGGCCTGCCGCATCCTCTTCGACAGTCCTTGCCGTCCCCTCGAAAAAGGTGGCGAGGCGCAGTCGCGCGACGGCTGTTAAATCGCGCTCCCGCATGGGTTCGATTGTCGGCTGCATCCTTGTCCCGGAATGGTGTCCGTTGCGGGTGGCGAATATTTCGCTCGACCCGGTAGAAGGCAAAACCGCCGGGCTTGCGCCCGGCGGTTTGCGGATCTTGGCTTATGCCCGAGCCGCTCAATAGGGGCAGGCGTTGTCGGCGGTGTAGTCGTGCACCTCGATCTTGCCGGCGATGATGTCGGCCTTGGCCTTTTCGACGGCGGCTTTCATCTCGTCGGTGACCAGCGCCTTGTTGTTGTCGTCCATGGCGTAGTCGACGCCGCCTTCCTTGAGGCCGAGATTTTGCAGGCCGCCCTTGAATGTGCCGTTCTTGCCGTCCATGAAGGCGCTGTAGACGGCAACGTCGACGCGCTTCAGCATCGAGGTCAGCACTTTGCCGGGCTGCAGGCCGTTCTGGTTGGAATCGACGCCGATGCCGAGCTTGCCGGCATCAGCCGCCGCCTGCAACACGCCGACGCCGGTACCGCCGGCCGCAGCATAGACCACGTCGGAGCCTTGGTCGATCTGCGTCTTGGCGATCTCACCGCCCTTGGCCGGGTCGTTCCACGCGGCCGGCGTATCACCGGTCATGTTCTGGATGACGTCGGTCGCACCGGCCGACTTGGCGCCGCCGACATAGCCGCATTCGAACTTGCGGATCAGCGGGATGTCCATGCCGCCGACGAAGCTGACCTTCTTGGACTTCGAGGCCATCGCCGCCATGATGCCGACGAGATAGGAGCCTTCGTTCTCCTTGAATACCAGCGAGCGAACATTGGGCAGGTCGACGGCGTCGTCGATGATGGCGAAGTTGAGATCGGGATATTCGGCCGCGACCTTCTTCAGCGCATCCTCCCAGGCGAAGCCGGCCATGACGATCGGGTTGTGGCCGTCCTCGGCGAAGCGGCGCAGCGCCTGCTCGCGCTGCGAGGCATTGGACACCTCGAACTCGACATAAGCGACGCCGGTCTCGGTCTTGAACTTCTCGGCGCCGTGATAGGCAGCCTCGTTGAAGGATTTGTCGAACTTGCCGCCGAGATCATAGAGGATGGCCGGCTGGACATCCGCGGCGAAAGCCGGAAGAACCATTGCGGTTGCGGCCAGGAGGCCGAGAACGATACGTTTCATGTGATCCACACCCTGTCGGTTATTTTTCCGTTACGCACCGGATACCCGCCCGGTTCTCCGGCAGGCATACGACGTCAGCCAGGAGTGTACTCCCCTCCCGCTCGGGTCAATCTGGCATGGCCCGAAACAAAATTCACGCGGAATTTTGACCTTTTGGAAAAGCCTGGCGCGGGCAAGCCGCGATGCTCCTTGACCCTAAAGCGCGTCGCGTCGAAATGGAACCATGCGTCGAGCTTTAGGTCCCTGTTTCCATTCATGTGTTTGTCTCAAAACCGGGGCCACATTTTGAGCGACATGGATCAGGGCTTCAGGCGGAGGCGGCAGTCGGGATGGCGCAAGCCACTCCGGTGCCTTTGAGGCTGCAAGTGCCGTAAGGGTTCTTGGCCAGATATTGCTGGTGATCGCCTTCGGCAAAGTAGAATTCGGGCGCCGGCGCGATCTCGGTGGTGATCCTGCCGTGACCGGCAGCGCGCAGCGAGGCCTCATAGGCATCGCGCGAGGCGCCCGCCGCCCGCAATTGCGCATCACCTGATGTGTAGATCGCGGAGCGGTAGGTGGTGCCGACATCATTGCCCTGGCGCATGCCTTGCGTCGGGTCGTGGCTTTCCCAGAACAGCTTCAGAAGCGCGGCATAGGAGACGATCTTGGGATCGTGGACGACCAACACCACTTCGGCATGGCCGGTAAGGCCGGTGCAGGTCTCCTGATAGGTCGGATTGGGCGTGATGCCGCCGGCGTAGCCGACCGCTGTGACCCAGACACCTTCGATCTGCCAGAACAGCCGCTCAGCACCCCAGAAGCAGCCGAGCCCGAACATCGCCGTCTCCTGCCCCTCGGGATAGGGACCCTTGAGCGGTCTTTTCAAGACCTTGTGCCTGGGTGCGGTGGGGATCGCCCGTGCGCGGCCCGGCAGCGCCTCGGACGGCTTCGGCAGATTGAGTTTCTTGTTCAGCATGTCGCTGAGAAAGAACATGCGCGGCTTTCCTCTCTGGGGGAACGCAAGAAGCGGGTCATCTGGCCGCGAACTGTCCCGTGCGTCGTTGCCGCCTGTAGCCGATCGCATAGAGCAGGAAGGCCAGTACGGCAAAAACTGCGAAGCCGGGCTGGTTGAGCACCCAGGCGATGGCGCCGTCCCAAAGCAGCGGACCGGCCTTGGCGCGAACGAAGGTCTCGAAGGCGGCCCGCGTGTCGGGCGACACGGCCAGCCAGCTGGTGTTGAGCGGGGTCAGCACCAGCACTGATGCCGCCACGGTGCGTGTAGCGTCGAGCACCGCCATGATGACGGAGATCGACAGCGCGACCATTGCGGCAAGACGGAAGACGAAGCGAAACATTAGAGACCTTCCTCCGGCCTTTCCTCAAGCTCCTCCCGAGGGCCTTCCGGCACGTTTCGAAACGACAGATAGAATGCGCATGCCTGGTGCGCAATCGCCATACGCGAATTTGAAGCCTATGCTTTCTCTGGTCGACCCTATGCCACCGGCTTGCGTTTGCGCCGTTGGACGCGCCAGACGGCGAAAATGCCGCCGCCGATGGCACCGATCACAAGCCCGGCCAAGCCAATGAAGACGGCGAAATAGCCGCAGGCGCCTTCGAAGCAGCTCATGTCGCTGGCGTCGGCAATGATCGAGCCGGCGACGAAGCCGGCGAGGGCGCCAATGACCGCGCCAAGGATGATGCCGAGCAGGGCGGCGACGATCGACACGAAGACCGGCGGCTCTTCGGTTCCCGGCTTGGCATAGACGGCCCCGGCTTCGGAACCGCGGCGTATAAGATAGATGCAGAGAACCCCGATGGCGATTTCCGCAACGGTGATGGTAAGCGCCTTGCCTGAAAAGACGACATCGGAAATCGTTAGCACATAGGCCTGCCGCGCCAGCAGCCAGACGATGGTGGCGATCTGCCAGATGGTGAACTGGCGCGGGAAGCGCGCCGAGCGGCCAAAGGCGAGGCCGAGCAGATAGAGCCCCCATAGAATGGTGATGATGTCGACGGCGAGCCCGCCATAGATGAGATAGAAAACCCTGTCAGGCAGGCTGTAGTCCCACACCAGGCGCCAAGTGGATATCAGGCCGTAGACCGACCATGCCATGACGAAGACGAGCCAGCCCGGCGGCACGAAGGACAGCCCGCTGTCCGGCCGCCTGACCGGCGTCTGCCCATTGCTCGATGTCATGTCCGCACGATGCCCCCGCAAAGCCTTGTCACTCGACAGGCGGCTCTGGGGGAAGTCAAGGGCGGCCGGCCTCGCGGTCGGGGCTGTGCACACCATTGCGGTCGCGGCGCTGCAAAAACGGGCACGCCGGCGGCCTTGCGAAACACAGTGTGGCCGGCAAAGCGAATAGACTGCCGTTATGGCTTGGCATTCGCCGTCGGATCGACTAGATGAGCCCCGCGCCTGTTGCTTTGACGGCTCAGGTGTGGGGGAAAGGCGTTTGCTGGTTGGCGACGCCGATGGCGGAAATTTCGCCTTGCCCCAAGGGAGGTGCATCTCCCCCAACCCGCGCGGCGAAACCGGCCGACGCGACATGCATGGACGGAGAGGTGGCCGAGTGGTTGAAGGCGCACGCCTGGAAAGTGTGTTTACGGGAGACCGTAACGCGGGTTCGAATCCCGCTCTCTCCGCCACTTCTTAGTGAAATCAATTGATTAGCTCTTATTTTCGGGGGGCATATCCTTGGCGAAACATGAAGACCCGCACGAGGCGGGATTCTGTTTCGCCACGTTAGCAACGATCAGGCTGGCAGCAGCACATTGTCTGGCACCATTCTGTCTGGCCCACGTCTTTTCGGGTCGATCGCGCGCTGGCGTACATTTCTCGGCTTGCTTGCGTGAATAGGCCCAAGAAAGTTTTATTCGTATTTTAACTAATGAAGCTCATCATAATAGATGGTGTTGTATCGACTCGCGGGGGCAGAGTGGAATGACTGACCTGGATGACGAAGATGACGTCTCAAAACCCAGCCCATCCAAACGCTGGCGAACAATAGCTCTGAAGACAGTACAGTTTGTCCCATCTGTTATTTCGATAGGGTGTGCCGTCACGGTTGGCTATTTTGCCTATATGGCCGCTAACCAAAAACCGCCCGCCGATATAGCGGCACTGGCAGTGTCGATCCTCAAGTCCAGCGATGCGTCCCCGGAAATGCGGGAATGGGCCGCGGACGCCATAGGAATACAGAACGATATTGGCATGCCGGCCAGATCCATTCGGCAATGAAACTGTGGTACGCGCAGATCGCCAAGTGCAACCGGGCATCCGACGCAAGGCCCCAGACGCATTTCCCCGGGCCGCATAAACGGACCAGCGCGAGAACGGCCCACGGCACCAACGGGTGACAAATAAAAAGCGACGCCAGCCCTCTGTTAGGTGCGGTCGTCTACCGATCTGGTGGCCTTACTGCGGCACGCAAGTGGAAGGTGTGCAGTCGGCGGTGACGGCGGACAATCTCTCCCGCTTTACCAGAATTGGCTTTTCGTAGGTCTTTCTCATCCGAAATCCCCCTGGCTCAGACCACGTCAGAATTCATCGCCGGCGGCCTACTTGTCAAGTAACGGCTAAATCCTAGGCGCCAGCCTCGCGCAGAATTGCAGACTCAACCGTACCCACGGCCATGGCTGGCGGACCGGACACACGATGCAAGCCTTCGAAGCAACCGCTTCGACAGCAGCCGGGCACATCCAAAAGAACGTTCACGCCCAGCTTGGAACCCCCTGCCTCGTTGCGCGTTTCTTGGCGTCCCGTTCGCGGACCCGCCCGGATATTTCTCCAAGCGCGGGATAAACTCAGGAGCCCCCTTCATGCACGACAAGCTGTTTCATTCACCGGTCGCATTGACCGTCGGCCTCGGCTTCAAGCGTGAGATAACCTCACTGGCCGAAATGCACGATTTTCTGACCGACTGGACGACCTCCCGCCGCGGCCGGCTTTACCGCAATGCGGTCAAGGCATGTGAGCTCGCCATTCGGGGCTATGTGACCATCGAGCAGGCACGCCGGGCGCTGCTCGAATTTGCGCAAGCCACCGGCATCCTGTGGCCGGACCTCGAGCCGGTCGCGGGCGTGCACGCCGTTGCGCGCGGTTATGGCGGGTACGCTGCCTGAGGATTGATGCGACCTTCCATCACGGTGGCCTAAGCTACACCAGCCCCCCTCAGAAAGTCCGGCTTGGCCCTCCCCAGCCGGGCTTTCACTTTTCCAGCGATCCAGGAGACCGCCATCTCGCAGCCGAGGCTGACGACGTTGCGCCCCGCTGGCAATCAACTTGTGTCGAACCTATGTGCGTCGCCGAGTTCGATCCGACCTATCTCAGCAACGATGTGGGAGCCGCGCCAGATCGTTTAGACGCAGCCCACCGATCATTCTTTTACGAATCTACGCGGCTTCCGCCGCGACGTTAACGGCCGACTCCGCGAGCTGCGTCAGTGCTTCGTCGGTGGCCTTTTCCTCCTTCAGCGTTGCTTCAAGCAGCGTCACCGCCTCATTCAGGCCGAGTTCGCCGGCCCAGGTCCTCAGCGTGCCATAACGCGAGATCTCGTAGTGTTCGACCGCTTGCGCGGCAGCCAGCAGGCCGGCGTCAAGCGCGGGAGATCCCTTGTACTCCTCCATGATCTCGGCGCCTTCGTCGGTGATGCCCATGATGGCCGCACAGGTCTTGCCGGCCGGCTTCTTGCCGATGACACCGAAGACTTTCTCCAGCCTCGCGACATGTCCTTCGGTCTCGGTGCGGTGCTTTTCGAAGGCGGCTTTCAGGTCGGCACTTTGCGCGGCCTTGGCCATTTTCGGCAACGTCGCCAATATCTTCTTTTCGGCGAAATAGATGTCTTTCAGCGTGTCGTGAAACAGGTCGTCGAGCATTTTCTGCTTTGCCATTGTCGTCTCCTTTAGTGCGTGGGCCCTCAAGTCGACAATCTCCCGTCCGGGGAATCGTTCCGCCCGCTTCGAACGGAAATCTTTATAAAATTCCTATTTCTTTCCACTGCGCCCCGTCTCGAACCTTTATGGCGGCCCGGTCTATATTCCACCTTGAGCAGGCGCCGGACGCTGTGAGAGATCGAAGTGGCGCGCCGTTTTCACGTAATTGCCAGCCTGCGAACAGCAGGCGCAACGTAGAAAAATGTAAGCAAGGAACAAGCATAATGGACGTCATTGTTCTCGGGATCGGGGCTTTGTTTTTCGCCCTGTTCTTCGCCTATGTCAAAGCCTGCGACAGAATTTGAGCTAGAGGATCGGACCATGCTAGTCGATTACATCCTCGGTGGTGGCGTGACGTTGTTCCTGCTCGCCTACCTGACCTACGCGCTCATTCGTCCAGAACGCTTCTGAAGGCACGGAAAGCCACAGCCATGACAACAAACGGTTGGATACAAATCCTGGTTTATTGCGGGATCATCATTTTGCTGGTGAAGCCGCTCGGCGGCTACATGCACCGCGTCTTCAACGGCGACCGCACACTGCTTTCGCCAATCTTCGGCCCGCTCGAGCGCGGACTCTATCGTATTTGCGGAACCAGCGAGCGCGAGGAACAGCACTGGGCGACCTACGCGGTCGCGATGCTGTTGTTCAACCTTGCCGGCTTCCTGGTGCTCTATGTCCTGCAGCGCCTGCAGGGAAGCCTGCCTTACAATCCGGCCGGCATGACCGCGGTTGAACCAGGACTGGCCTTCAACACCGCCGCCAGCTTCATGACCAACACCAACTGGCAGAATTATGGTGGCGAAAGCACGATGTCCTATCTCGTGCAGATGGCCGGCCTGACGGTGCAGAATTTCGTTTCGGCGGCCACGGGTATCGCGATAGCCATCGCGCTGATCCGCGGCTTTGCCCGGGCATCGGGCAAGTCGATCGGCAATTTCTGGGTCGATATGACCCGTTCCACACTCTATCTGCTGTTGCCGTTCTGCGTCGTGCTGACGCTGGTCTATGTCTGGCTCGGCATGCCGCAGACGCTCGGAGCCTATGTCAACGCCACGACGCTCGAGGGCGCGCAGCAGACCATCGCCGTCGGTCCGGTCGCTTCGCAGGTGGCCATCAAGATGCTCGGCACCAATGGCGGCGGCTTCTTCAACGCCAATGCCGCGCACCCCTTCGAGAATCCCGACGCGATCTCCAACCTGATCCAGATGGTGTCGATCTTCGCCATCGGCGCCGCCTTGACCAACGTCTTCGGGCGCATGATCGGCAACCAGCGCCAGGGCTGGGCGATCCTGTCGGCCATGGGCGTCATGTTCATCGCCGGTGTCGCCATCTGCTACTGGGCGGAAGCCACCGGCAATCCGCTGGTACACGCGCTGGGCATCGAGGGCGGCAATATGGAAGGCAAGGAGAGCCGCTTCGGCATAGCTCTGTCGGCGCTGTTTGCCGTCATTACCACTGCCGCTTCCTGCGGCGCCGTCAATGCCATGCACGGTTCGTTCACCGCGCTCGGCGGCATGATCCCGATCATCAACATGCAGCTTGGCGAAGTTATCGTCGGCGGTGTCGGCGCCGGCCTCTACGGCATCCTGATGTACATCGTCGTCGCCGTCTTCGTCGCCGGTCTGATGGTTGGCCGCACGCCCGAATATCTCGGCAAGAAGATCGAGGCCAAGGAGGTCAAGATGGCGATGCTGGCCATCCTGTGCCTGCCGCTGGCGATGCTGATCTTCACGGCCATCGCGGTGGTTCTGCCGACCGGCGTGGCGTCGATGGGCAATGCCGGCCCGCACGGCTTCTCGGAGGTCCTCTATGCCTATACGTCGGGTGCTGCGAACAATGGTTCAGCCTTCGGCGGCCTCACCGGCAACACGCCCTGGTACAACATCACCATCGGCATCGGCATGCTGACGGGCCGCTTCCTGGTCATCATCCCGGCGCTGGCCATTGCCGGCTCGCTGGTGGCGAAGAAGACGGTTCCAGCCTCCGCCGGCACCTTCCCGACCGATGGCCCGCTGTTCGTCGGGCTGCTGGTCGGCGTCATCCTCATCGTCGGCGGTCTGACCTTCTTCCCGGCGCTCGCCGTCGGGCCGATCATCGAGCACCTGGCGATGATTCACGGGCAGACCTTCTGAGGCCGCCATGTCCTGGTTCAACACCATGCGTCGCAAGACTAGCCACAATGGCGATCACGGAAAGGAGGAGAGACCTCCTCCTTTCCCAACCCTGTCGACGTTCCTCGGTCTTGCGGCAGTCATGCTCGTCCTCTGGTTGCTGGCCTACGGGCCGCCACACTTCTTTTTGGCATCCGATCGCTCGGTGCCATCCAACAGCACCGAAGCCGGAGCTTCAAAATGAGCCATTCAAAATCAGCGAGCATCATGGATGCTAGCATCTTGTGGCCCGCCATCGGCGGGGCCTTCAGGAAGCTGAACCCGCGCACCCTGATCAGGAACCCGGTCATGTTCGTCGTCGCCGTTGTCTCGGCGCTGACGACTGTCCTGTTCGTCAAGGATCTGATCACCGGCGGCGGCGATTTCAAATTCACGCTGCAGATCATCATCTGGCTGTGGTTCACCGTGCTGTTCGCCAACTTCGCCGAAGCCGTCGCTGAAGGGCGCGGCAAGGCGCAGGCCGACTCGCTGCGCAAGGCACGCACCGAGACCCAAGCCAAGCTTCTGACTGGTGAAGACCGCACCAAGTTCAAGTTCGTGCCCGGCACCAGCCTGAAGGTCGGTGACGTCGTCCTTGTCGAAGCCGGAGATATCATCCCGTCGGACGGCGAAGTGATCGAAGGCGTTGCCTCGGTCAACGAAGCGGCTATCACAGGCGAATCCGCGCCGGTCATCCGCGAATCCGGCGGCGACCGTTCGGCGGTCACCGGCGGCACCCAGGTGCTGTCCGACTGGATCCGCGTGCGCATCACGGCGGCTTCCGGCCACACCTTCCTCGACCGCATGATTTCGCTGGTCGAAGGCGCGGAGCGCCAGAAGACGCCGAACGAGATCGCGCTCAACATCCTGCTGGTCGGCATGACGCTGATCTTCGTGCTGGCCACCGCAACGATCCCGAGCTTTGCCTCCTATTCGGGTGGCTATATCTCGGTGACCGTGCTGGTCGCCCTGTTCGTGACCCTGATCCCGACGACGATCGGTGCGCTGCTGTCGGCCATCGGCATCGCCGGCATGGACCGGCTGGTGCGCTTCAATGTGCTGGCGATGTCGGGTCGCGCCGTGGAAGCCGCAGGCGACGTCGACACACTGCTGCTCGACAAGACCGGCACGATCACGCTCGGCAATCGCCAGGCGACCGAGTTTCGCCCGGTCAATGGTGTCACCGAGCAGGAACTGGCCGACGCCGCCCAGCTTGCCTCGCTGGCCGACGAAACGCCGGAAGGCCGCTCGATCGTCGTGCTGGCCAAGGAGAAATACGCCATCCGCGCCCGCGACATGGCAACGCTGCACGCGACTTTCGTTCCCTTCACCGCGCAGACCCGCATGAGCGGCGTCGACATCGACGGCTCGTCGGTGCGCAAGGGCGCCGTCGATTCCGTGCTTGCCCTTGTCAACCAGTCAACAACCGCCTCTCATGGCACGCGCCCAAGCAGCGAAGCCGTCCGCGACCTCCAGACCATCGCCGACGAGATCGGCAAGTCCGGCGGCACGCCGCTGGCGGTCGAACGCGACGGCCGTCTGCTCGGCGTCATCCACCTCAAGGACATCGTCAAGGGCGGTATCAGCGAACGCTTCACCGAACTGCGCCGCATGGGCATCCGCACGGTGATGATCACCGGCGACAATCCGATGACGGCGGCGGCGATCGCGGCGGAAGCCGGTGTCGATGACTTCCTCGCCCAAGCGACGCCCGAGGACAAGCTGAAGCTGATCCGCGACGAACAGGCCAAGGGCAAGCTGGTCGCCATGTGCGGCGACGGCACCAACGATGCACCGGCCCTTGCCCAGGCCGACGTCGGCGTCGCCATGAACACCGGCACGGTCGCTGCGCGCGAGGCCGGCAACATGATCGATCTCGACAGCGATCCGACCAAGCTCATCGAGATCGTCGAGATCGGCAAGGCGCTGCTGATGACGCGCGGCTCCCTGACGACCTTCTCGATCGCCAACGACGTGGCCAAGTATTTCGCCATCATTCCGGCGATGTTCGCCGTCTTCTACGTCGCTCCGGGACAAACGACCGGCCCGTTGCAGGCGCTCAACATCATGCATCTGGCAACGCCGCAGAGCGCCATCCTGTCGGCTATAATCTTCAACGCGCTGATCATCATCGCGCTGATCCCTCTGTCACTGAAAGGCGTCAAATACCGTGCCATCGGCGCCGGCGCGCTGCTCCGCCGCAACCTGCTCGTCTATGGCCTCGGCGGCATCATCGTGCCTTTCGTCGGCATCAAGGCGATCGACATGATCGTCACTGCCCTCGGCCTCGCTTAACTTTTTGTTTTAACGCAATTCCGGACGGAAAACCACTCCACACATTTCCTGGAATTGCTCTGAGGATATGTCCATGCTTACCCAGATAAGACCCGCGATCATCATGATCGTCTTCTTCACGGTGCTGACCGGCCTGATCTATCCGATCGGCATGACCGGCATCGCCCAGGCGCTGTTCCCGCGTCAGGCCAATGGCAGCCTGATCGAGAAGGATGGCAAGGTCATCGGCTCCGAACTGATCGGCCAGGGCTTTGCCAGCGACCGTTATTTCCACGGCCGCCCCTCGGCAGCCGGCGACGGCTACAACGCCGCCGCCTCGAGCGGCAGCAACCTCGGCCCGACCAATCCCAAGCTGATCGACCGCATCAAGGGCGACGCGGAAAAGTTGAAAGCGGAAAACCCGAACCAGCCTGTTCCGATGGACTTGGTGACGACGTCCGGCAGCGGCCTTGATCCCGATATCAGCCCGGAAGCGGCCTATTTCCAGGTCGCCCGGGTGGCCAAGGCCAGGGGTATCGACGAAGCCAAGGTCAAGGCGCTTGTCGACAGCCAGGTCGAGGGCAGGGAGCTCGGCTTCATGGGCGAGCCGGTGGTCAATGTGCTCGGTCTCAACCTTGCGCTGGACGCCGCGAAATAGTGAATGGTGGGGTCCGGGGATCGACAGTATCCCCGGCGCCATCCATGATCGATCCCGATGCCGGACGACAGAAGCAACGAGACCAGACCCTCTCCCGACGCACTGCTTGATCATGCCGGGCGGGAGGCGCGAGGCCGTCTGCGGATATTCCTGGGTGCCGCCCCTGGCGTCGGCAAGACCTACGAGATGCTGATGTCGGGCCGCGCCAGGCTGGCCGACGGCGTGGATGTGGTGATCGGCGTCGTCGAGACGCATGGCCGCAAGGAAACGCTGGCCCTGGTCGAGGGGTACGAGGTCATTCCCCGCCGCAAGGTCGACTACAAGGGGCGCATCCTCGACGAGATGGATATCGATGCCATCCTTGCCCGGCGCCCGGCGCTGGTTCTCGTCGACGAACTCGCCCACACCAACGCGCCAGGCAGCCGACACCCCAAGCGCTATCTCGACGTCCAGGAAATCCTGACGCAAGGCATCGACGTCTATACGACGCTCAACATCCAGCATGTCGAAAGCCTTAACGACGTCGTCGCCCAGATCACCAAGGTCAGGGTCCGCGAGACCGTTCCCGATTCCATCATCGACCAGGCCGACGATGTCGAGATCATCGATCTCACCCCCGACGACCTGATCAAGCGGCTCGAGGAAGGCAAGGTCTATTTCCCCAACACCGCCCAGCGCGCGATCGAGAACTATTTCTCGCCGGGCAATCTGACGGCGCTCAGGGAGCTGGCGCTGCGCCGCACCGCGCAGCGCGTCGACGACCAGTTGCTGATCCATATGCAGGCGCACGCCATTCCCGGACCGTGGGCAGCCGGGGAAAGGGTTCTCGTCTGCCTCGACGCGCGCCCGGGAGGAGCGGCCCGCGTGCGCTATGCACGCAGGCTGGCTGACCGGCTGCGTGCTCCGTGGACGGCGCTGCACGTCGATAGCACCCGCTCGGCCAGCATGCCCGAGGAGGACAAGGACCGGCTGGCGACGAACCTGCGCCTTGCCCAACAGCTTGGTGCCGAGGTGACGACCATTCCGGGTCAGAATGTGGCTCAGGACATCGTGCGTTATGCGACGGCGAACAATTTTACCCATATCGTGGTCGGCAGGCCGAGCCGGTCGCGTTGGCGCGAATTGATCGAAGGCTCGCTCACCTATGATCTCATCCGCAATGCCGGCGACATCAGCGTCCATGTCATTTCGGGAACCGAACGCAACAGCGAAGCGGCGTCGAGGAGTGTCAGGACGGCGGACGAGCAGTGGCAGTTCCAAATCTGGCCTTATCTCCAGGCCACGGCCTATCTCATGGGCTCTCTCGCCTTCGCCGTCCTTCTCGATCAGTTTCTCGACGTTCGCAATCTCGCGATCATCTTTCTCATCGCGGTGCTGGCATCGGCGGTGACCAGCGGGCTCTGGCCGGCTCTGTATGCCTGTTTCGTCAGTGCCCTTGCATTCAACTATTTCTTCCTGGAGCCGCGCTACACGCTCACCATCCGGGATCCGGAGAGCATTGTCGCGCTTGGCGTGTTCCTCGTCGTCGCGGTGATTGCCAGCAATCTGACGGCGCGTGTGCAGCGCCAGGCAGTCGCCGCCCGCTCACGGGCGCGGGCCACGGAGGACATCTACCTTTTTTCAAAGAAGCTCGCCGGCGCCGGCACGCTCGACGACGTCCTTTGGGCCACCGCTTTCCAGATCGCTTCGATGCTGAAGGTGCGTGTGGTGCTGCTTTTACCGGAAGACGGAACGATCACCGTCAAGGCCGGCTATCCGCCCGACGATACGTTGGCTGAAGCCGACATCGCCGCCGCCCGCTGGGCCTGGGAGCACAACCGCGCCGCAGGGCGCGGCGCCGACACGCTTCCCGGCGCCAAGCGCCTCTATCTGCCCTTGAGGACAGGGCGCACGGCAATCGGCGTCGTCGGTCTCGACAATGACAAGCAGGGACCGTTGCTGACGCCCGAGCAGCAGCGCCTGCTCGATGCGCTAGCCGACCAGGCAGCGGTCGCCATCGAGCGTATTCAGCTGGTCGCCGACGTCGACCGCGCCAAGCTCGCGGCCGAGGCGGACCGGCTGCGCTCGGCGCTGCTCACCTCCATCTCGCATGATTTGAAGACGCCACTCGCCGCCATCATGGGCGCCGCCGGCACGCTGCGGGAATTCGCACCGGCACTTCCCGAACGGGACCGGGCAGAGCTGCTGACGACCGTACTCGACGAATCCGAGCGATTGAACCGCTTCATCGCCAATCTGCTCGACATGACCAAGATCGAGTCCGGCGCAATGGAGCCGAACTACGCCTTCCACTATGTCGGCGACATCGTCGGCTCTGCCCTGCAGAGAGCCAGGAAAATCATTGCCGAGCATAAGACCGAGACAGACATCCCCTCGGATTTGCCTATGTTGAAGGTCGACCCCGTTCTGTTTGAGCAGGCGCTGTTCAATCTCCTCGACAATGCGGCGAAATACGCGCCGGCCGGTTCGACGATCCGCGTGCAGGGTTGGACCGACAACGGCTCGGTCATCCTGCAGATCATGGATGAAGGGCCGGGCATCGCCCCTGACGATCTGGAACGGATTTTCGACACTTTCTACCGGGTGCGCAAGCGCGATCAGGTCCGTGCCGGCACCGGGCTTGGGCTGTCGATCTGCCGCGGCTTCATCGAGGCGATGGGTGGCACGATCACGGCGGCAAACCGGACCGACCGTTCGGGCGCGGTCTTCACCATCAAGATGCCCAAGCCGGCAAACCCGCCTAAACTCGCCTCGAATACGGACGACGACGATGTGGGTCACTTGGCATGACAAACTCGAACGTCAGGATACTCGTTGTCGATGACGAGCCGCCGATCCGCAAGCTGCTTCGCGTCGGGCTCGGCAGCCAGGGCTACGCGATCAGCGAGGCGCCGAACGCCAGGGTGGCGATCGAACTGATGGAGGCGGAGAAGCCGGATCTCGTCCTGCTCGACCTTGGCCTGCCCGGCATGAGCGGCCATGAGCTGCTGCGCAAATGGCGCGACGACGGCCTCGACATTCCGGTGGTCATTCTGTCCAGCCGCACCGATGAGGCCGGCATCGTCCAGGCTCTGGAACTCGGCGCCGACGATTATGTCACCAAACCATTCGGCATGAACGAACTGGTCGCGCGCATCCGCGTGGCGCTGCGGCACAAATTCCAGCAACAGGGCGAGAAGCCCATTTTCCAGACCGGCGACCTGTCCGTCGATCTGGTCAAACGCATCGTCAAGGTCGAGGGCAAGGACGTAAAGCTCTCGCCGAAGGAGTACGATATCCTGCGCATTCTCGTGCAGCACGCCGGCAAGGTGCTGACGCACCATTTCCTTCTGAAGCAGGTCTGGGGCGATTCGACCGATGTGCAGTATCTCAGGGTCTATGTCCGGCAGCTCAGGCAGAAGATCGAGAAGAGCCCCGACCAGCCGCGTTACATTACCACCGAGACCGGCGTAGGCTATCGCCTGCGCGAGGTCGAGTGAGCGGGCCAGGTTTTAGCCGATAGCTTCCCGCGGCTGGCCAAGGGGCATGGATACTCGCAAGGCCGCCAGGCAGCCGACGATGCCGAGCGGCACGAAGGCAAGAAACAACCAGGACGCCACATTCGCCGCCGCGCTGTGGTTCAAACCTTGCGAAAAGCCGCTGGCATTGGCGACGATGCCGGCAAGGGCGGCACCCACGGCATAGCCGATGCGCTGCATGGTTGGCACCGCCGCCGAGGCGATGGTCTGCTCGCCCTCCGGGGCGGAGGCGACGATGACGCGCGTCAGGAACGGCCAGGCGATGCCGAAGCCGCCGCCTTGCAACAAGGCGCAGATCAGGATCAGCGGGATGGAGCCTAGGGGTATCGTGTAGGCAAAGCCGGCGATGCCGGCCGCGATCATCATCGCGCCGCCAACGATGATCAGCCGCTCGCGCTGCGGCGGCGCGTTGGCGACGAGGATCGACAGGATCGACCAGGCGATCGATTCGGCGGCGATGATGTAGCCGGTGGTCAGCAGCGGAACGTCGTGCAGGCTGGTCAGCAGCAGCGGCCCGTAGACGCCGAAGGAACAGGTCGCCACCGAAAAGGCGGCAACCATGGTCATGCCGGCGCCGACCGGCGTGCGCCATGAGAACAGCCGCGCCGGGAACAGTCGCGAGCGCGGCTTCAGCGCGTCGATGTAAAAGAACAACACCAGGCCGATGAGGCCGAGGACCATCAGCAGTGAGGAACGCAGCAAGGCGATGTCGACGCCGGCCGAGGCGATCAGCACCACGGCGACGGCAAGGCAGCCAAGGGCCGCGAGTGGGAAGGGCGGCGCCTTGCCCGTGCTCGTCCTGGGTTTCGTCGCCTCCGGCGTGTCGAGCACGATGAAGCTTGCCAGCGCCATGGCAGCGCCACCGAAAGTGAAGATGCCAAAGGCCCAGCGCCATGACAACAGCTCGGTCATGAGCGCGCCGAGCAATGGTCCGCTGAATGCGGCGACGCCCCAGATCGCCGACATGATGCCGAAGAGCTGCGGCCAGATGGCGCGCGAGAACAGCCGCTCGACAGAGACGAAGGCCAGCGACACCAGCGCCCCGCCGCCAAGCCCCTCGATCAGGCGGCCGGCAAGGAACAATTGCATCGAAGGGGAGGTGGCGCAGATCAGTGCTCCGGCTGCGTAAAGCAGCGCGGCGACCACCATGTTGGTGCGTAGGGGAACATAGCTCACCAGCCGTCCAGCGGCTGCGCCGGCAACGATGGCGCCAAGTTCATAGATCGCCAGCGACCAGCCGACGAGTTGGACGCCGGCCAGTTCGCCGACCATGGCCGGCATCACCGTCGCGACCATCGTTTCGTTGGTGGCATGCAGCAGGATGCCGAGGCTGATGAAGCAGAAACGCGCCAGGTCGCCGCTTGCCCACAATGCGCGCCAGTCGACCCTGTTTGTGCTGATTTCGGTCATTTCCACCCCTGCCTTGCATATCTCGACACCAGCGCAGGGCGCCAGAAGCCAGTACGGGTTTCCGGCAGGACCATGCGAATCGACAGCGCCGGATAGCGCGCCGCATCGAGGCGTTGTTGCGTTCGGGGCAGGCTTGTAAAACCTCAACCGCGATTGAGCTCAAGCGGTTTCTTGAGGATCGTTCGCGCGGCCGTCTTTTCGATCGGCGGCCTTTGTTGCACCATCAGTTCTCGGTACTGCGCAACTGGAACTGGCTGACGCCGATCGCGAGGTTCATGCCGGTCTGCGTCTGCAGGCTGAGTGGCTGCAAGGTGAAGGCCTGCGAAGAGCCGCCGACCAGCAGATTGGCGCCGGCGCCGACGGCCGCCGTCACCTCCGCGCTGGCGCCGATATAGTCTCCGGCCAGCGCACCCGGTGCATAGATGTTCTTCAGCGGCGTCAGCACGATCCATTGCATGACCGTCTGCTTCGTCGTGCCGATGTCGAGGCCGTATTTGTTGACCGCGCCGAAATAGGCTTCCGGCGCGAAGCTCTTGTCGGCAGGGTTGAAGGTGCAGCTCAAATCCTTGCTCGAGCCGAAAATGAAGCCGGTGCCGCCGCCGATGGCGCAATCGAGCGTGCCGAGCTCTATGCCCTGGTCCTGCGCTTGCGCCGTGCCGGCAAGCACAGTGGCGATCACGGCAGCGGCAATGGCTGTCTTAGGCATGGCGGTCCCCCTCAAAATCAAACGGCGCGGAACCATCCTATCTGGTTCCGCGCCGCAGGGTGAGGGGTCATGGAGCGCATGGCTCCATGCAATCACTTGAACGAGTGGATCAGCTGGAGCGAGGTCACAGCCACGGCAAGGTTGACGCCGGTTTGCGCCTGGACGCTGAGCGGTTCTAGCATGAAGGCGCTGTCCAGGCCACCAACCAGCAGATTGGCGCCGCCGCCGGTCACGACGCTGGCCTCGGCGTTGACGCCGTAATAGCTGCCGGCGAGATCGCCCCCGTCACGATCGCGGGTCGCGGCCAGCACGGCCCAGACCAGCTGGCCCTGATGCGTTTGGCCGACATCGAGGCCGATCTTGGAGATGACGCCCGTGTAGCTTTCCGACGGTCCGTGATGGTGGGGGCGGAAGGTGCAGGACACGCCCTTGTTGGAGGCGACGATGTAGGCGGTGCCGCCGTCGATGGTGCAGTCGAGCGTGCCGAGCTGCAGCTTGCCCGCGCTGGCCGGGGCAACGGCGAAGACCGTCGTGGCGAGGGCGGCGGCGCAAGCGAGTTTCTTGATCATGGGAGGGTCCTTTCGCAAATCACTTCTTAACAACGGATTGGGTGGGCAGACCGTTCCGCTGAAAACTTGGCACGATCAAGGCAGGAGCCAACAGCTTGCTGCCGGGGTTAATGCGCGGTTGCCGGATTGACGAGGTGAATCGCACCGCGCGGCCTTTCGGACGCTGAGGCGCCTGATGCGCACGTAACCCGCTGAAGTCGATGTCAGCTGACGCGGGCGAGGCCGTCCTTGGCCGGCTGGTAGGTCGGGTCGAGGCGAACGGCTTCCTTATAGGATTTCGCTGCCTTGGCCTTGTCGCCGCGCCGCTCGTAGATCAGCGCCTGATTGGCCCAGGCCTCGGCATTCCTGCCGTCGAGCTTGATCGCCATGTTGAAGTCGGAGAAGGCATTGTCTTCGTCGTTGGTCGCCAGATAGGAGAGACCGCGGCCGTTGTAAGGTTCGGCGGCGTCCGGCGCCAGCGAGATGGCCGTCGAAAAGTCCTCGATGGCGAATTTGTGCTGGCCCTGGCTCTGATAGATCAGGCCACGATTGTGGTAGGCGCGCGCGTCGGTCGTGTCGAGCTGGATCGCCTTCTGGAAGTCGTTGAAGGCGTCCTGCGTGCGACCCGCCTTGCGGTAGAGATTGCCACGGCCGATGTAGGCGGCGTCATAATTGCCGTTGATCTGGATCGAACGGTTGTAGTCCTCAAGTGCGGCGGTCTGATTGCCGAGGAAGCGCTGGATGAGTGCGCGGTTCGAATAGGCCTGGAAGAAATTCGGGTTGAGCTGGATCGCCTGGTTGAAATCCTTGAGCGCCGCCTGGTATTGGCCGCCACGGCCATAGGCCGAGCCGCGCACGTTGTAGCCTTCGGGATCCTGGGGATTGCGCTGGATGACCGCCGACAGCGAGGAGATGTTCTCGCTCGACCCTTGCGCCTTGTCGATGTTGTTGAATTCACCGGTCGGGCCGGCCGTTTGGCAACCGGCAAGCGCCAGTCCGGAGAGCAGAGCCGCTGTCAGGGCGAAACCACGCAATGCGGTCCCGCGCTCCACGCTTGTTGCGTTCATGTCTGCCCTGTCCTCACTTCAAGCCGCGTCGCTCAGGTCCGGTTCCCCCCTCCGGGCCGGGTCACAATCAAAACAAAAAGGTGGCGGCGATTCCGCATCGCGCCACCTCTGATATCCTTCGAAAAGGACGAAAAATTGGCGTTAGAACCGCGGCGGACGCGGAGCGCCACCAGGACCACCGGCGGCGCCGGCAGCAACCGGGCGCGGCGTCATCGGCAGTAGGCCTTCGCGCTGGGCGCGCTTGCGGGCCAGCTTGCGGGCGCGGCGGACGGCTTCAGCCTTCTCACGGGCGCGCTTCTCGGACGGCTTCTCGTAGTGACCGCGCATCTTCATTTCGCGGAAAATGCCTTCGCGCTGCATCTTCTTCTTGAGAGCGCGAAGCGCCTGATCAACGTTATTGTCGCGGACGAGTACCTGCACGGGCAATCCTGTCTTTCGGGTTTGATATCAACAGGCAAGCGGCCATAGCCACTAGCCTCCGCGGCGGTTTACACCACGAATTGGGGCGGCTGATAGCAGAATCATGCCGCGCTGTCCACAGCCGAAATGAACTTGGAGGGCCAACCGTAGCAGGTTTGCCCCAAGATCAAGGAGCCGACTACGCCGTGGCAAGGTGAAGCCGCTCGAAATCCTCGAAGAACTCGCCGTAGTCGCAGGTGATCTCCTCGCCCTCGGCGATGTCGCGGGTCGCGGTGGCCCCGCCATACTGCGAAAAATCCGTGTTCGGGTTGCCGGCATGGTTCATGAAGCGCCCATTGTCGACTTCATAGACCATGAAACCCGGCCGGTCCGGGCTCGGATAGGCATAGCGGTCGAGCAGTTCCCTGAGATGCGAGGGCGCTGCCTCGTATTTGTCCATCGGGATCAGCCGGTCGAAATCGGGATCGAGCCGCCAGATCGAAGCACCTTTCCTGATCGGCTCAGCGGCGAACACGCCAACGCCCTCGATCGCGCTCGCAGCCACATAGGTTCTGATCAGCATCATGTTTGCAGGACCGGTTTTGACAAGATGACCCGTTTCGACAGCAAACGGCATCGCCAAATCGCGGCGAAAAAGCAAGACCGGCCGTCTGCCTGCCGGCTATGAACATGCCCGTTCGCCGTGAAAATCCATCACGTCCGGTTGATCGACACGCCGCCATCGGCCAGCAGTGCCGTTCCTGTGGTGAAGCTCGAGGCGTCGGAAGCGAGGTAGAGCGCCGAACGGGCGATCTCCTCGGGCGCAGCGACACGCTTCAATGCATGCAGACCTTCGACGAAGGCCCGCGTCCCGGAGTCTTGAAGGTTGCTGCCGGCGTGTCGGTGCCGCCGGGCAGCAGCGCGTTGACCCGTACGCCTTTCGGGTCGTATTCGGCGGCAAGCACCTGCGTCAACCCGATCAGGCCTGCCTTGCTTGCGGCATAGCTGGTCATGCCGGGCATGCCGATGGTGTGGCCGACGAAGGTGGAGGTGAAGATCAGCGAACCGCCGCCGCGCTCGATCATCGCCGGCACCTGGTATTTCGCGCCGACAAACGCGCTGGTGAGATTGGTGTCGAGCGTCTCGCGCCAGCCTTCCAGCGACAGTTCCGAAATCGTCCCATCTGGCCGACGGCGCCGGCATTGTTGAAGGCGACGTCGAGTCCACCGAACCCTTCGACCGCCAGATCGACAAGGGCCTTTGCATAGGCTTCTCCCTGACATCGCCGGCAAGGGCGACCGCCGTGCCATCGGCGTCCGCGATTTCGGCGACAAGCGCATCGAGCTCGGTCTGCCGGCGGGCGGCGACGACGACCTTGGCGCCTTCCCCGGCAAAGAGTTTGGCGGTGGCGCGGTCGATGCCGGAGCTGGCGCCGGTGACGATGGCGACCTTGTTGGCGAGTGCGAACATTTTCTGCATCCTTGGTATTTGCGCTGGCTTCACCGGCAGTTGGGGTGCTTGGTCGCGGATCGAGGCAAGACGAGCCACCCGATACCCGCCAAGATGCTGGAAAGCACCGAGGCGCCGGATGCGTCTTTTTCGTCGCGGCGCAAAACGGCAAGCGCCGTCGCAAACAGCGCAAGGGTGGAAGCCCGGTTTCGCTAGTGATACACCTCGCGCGCCGGGACCGAATGAATGCCCGGCCGCTATTCGCGAGGCTCGAGACGTTGAAGAAATATTCGGTATTCGCCATCGCCCGCGAGGCCATGCGCGGCCATAAGGGCTGGGAGGAACAATGGTCCTCGCCGGAGCCCAGGAAAGAATACGACGTCATCATCGTCGGCGCCGGCGGCCATGGCCTGGCCACCGCATACTATCTCGCCACGGTGCACGGCATCACCAATGTCGCGGTGCTGGAAAAGGGCTGGCTTGGCGGTGGCAACACCGGCCGCAACACCACCATCATCCGCTCCAACTACCTCTATGACGAGAGTGCCGGCATCTACGACCACGCGCTGAAGCTGTGGGATGGGCTGAGCCAGGAGCTCAACTACAACGTCATGTATTCGGCGCGCGGCGTCATGATGCTCGCCCACAATGTGCACGACGTGCAGGTGCTGAAGCGCCACGTCCACGCCAACCGGCTGAACGGCATCGACAATGAATGGCTGTCGCCGGAGCAGGCAAAGGAATTCTGCCCGCCGCTCAACACATCCAAAGACGCGCGCTATCCGGTCGTCGGTGCGGCGTTGCAGCGTCGCGGCGGCACGGCGCGCCACGATGCGGTCGCCTGGGGCTATGCGCGCGGCGCCTCGGCGCGCGGCGTCCACATCGTCCAGAATTGCGAGGTCACCGGCGTCAAGCGGGCCGCCAATGGTGCCGTCATGGGCGTCGACACGACGCGCGGCTTCATCGGTGCGAAGAAGGTCGGTGTTGTTGCCGCCGGCCATTCCTCAGTCATCATGAACATGGCCGGCGTGCGGATGCCGCTGGAGAGCTATCCGCTGCAGGCGCTGGTGTCGGAGCCGGTCAAGCCGGTGGTTCCCTGCGTGGTGATGTCGAACACGGTGCACGCCTATATCTCGCAGTCCGACAAGGGCGAGTTGGTGATCGGCGCCGGCACCGACCAGTATGTTTCCTATTCGCAGACCGGCGGCCTGCACATATTGCAGCATACGCTTGACGCCATCTGCGAGATGTTTCCGATCTTCACGCGCATGAAGATGCTGCGCTCGTGGGGCGGCATCGTTGATGTCACGCCCGACCGCTCGCCGATCCTGGCCAAGACGCCGGTGCCCGGCCTCTATGTCAATTGCGGCTGGGGCACGGGCGGTTTCAAGGCGACTCCGGGCTCGGGCCATGTCTTTGCCCACACGATCGCCAAAGACGATCCGCATCCGATCAACGCGCCTTTCACCATCGAGCGCTTCCGCACCGGCCGGCTCATCGACGAGGCGGCGGCGGCGGCGGTGGCGCACTGATGATGGCGCAGATGGCTGTCGCGATGCCGCTGATGCTGGCGGGGGAACAGTTGTTCCATTTTCCGTCGGCGGACGAAGTGCGCACGCAGCCGATCAGCCGCGCGGGCAACGAGGCGGGCTGGCCGTTTTCGGTCGACGAGGGCACGCTGGCTTGCGTGTGGAGCGGCGGTCAGAGGGTGGTAATGTTCTTCGAGGGACGACCCGAAGGGCTCGACGAAGACGAGACATTCCAGCCGCGTCAAGTCATCGTCACGACCGATCCGATGCAGCTCACCCTCGGCAACATGGCGTCCCGCGATCTGTTTCGTCCCGCCGCAAGCGTGGAAGAGCGCATCCGGCTCGTCGCGCCGTTCGCGACGCTGGGACAGAAGCTTTGCGACCAACCTGCCGGCGCCCGCGTCGGCCACGGCGAATTGTAGGAACGAACCAAAATGCTTCTCATCCGCTGCCCCTATTGCGAGGAAGAGCGCCCGGAGCTCGAGTTCCGCAACGCCGGCGAGGCGCATATCGCGCGCTCGGTCAACATCGCTGGCGAGACCGACGACGATTTCGAGAAGTTCTTCTTCATCCGCTCGAATCCCAAGGGCATCATTTATGAGCGCTGGCGGCACATGCATGGTTGCGCGCGCTTCTTCAACGCCGTGCGCGACACCGTCACCGACAAGTTCGTCATGACCTACAAGGCCGGCGAGCCGAAGCCGTCGAAGCTCCCGGGAGTTGCCAAATGAGCGGCGCGTTCCGCATTCCCGGCGCTGGCCGCTTCAAGCAGGCAAAGACCGCCCGGTTTAGCTTCGATGGCCAGTCCTATGCCGGTATCGAGGGCGACACACTGGCCTCGGCGCTGCTTGCCAATGGCGTCCATCTCGTCGGCCGCTCGTTCAAATACCACCGTCCGCGCGGCATCCTGTCGGCGGGCGCCGAGGAGCCGAACGCGCTGGTCGAGATCAAGCGCGACGCGGCGCGCAAGACGCCGAACGTGCGGGCCACTGTGCAGGAACTCTATGACGGGCTTGACGCGCAGTCGCAGAACCGCTGGCCGTCGCTGTCCTTCGACGTCGGTGCGGTCAACGACATCGCCTCGCCGCTGTTTTCGGCCGGCTTCTACTACAAGACCTTCATGTGGCCGAAAGCGGCGTGGAAGAGCCTTTATGAGCCGAAGATCCGCGCCGCGGCCGGCCTTGGCGTTTCCCCTGACCAGCCGGATCCCGATCATTATTCATCGCGCTATGCGCATTGTGACGTGCTGGTGCTGGGTGGCGGTGCGGCGGGCATCGCGGCAGCATTGGCGGCGGCGGAAACGGGCATGCGCGTCATCCTCGCCGACGAGCAGGCCGAGTTCGGCGGCAGCCTGCGTTTCGAGACCGGTGCGAAGATCGACGGCCAGGACGGTTTTGCCTGGGCTCAAGGTACGATTGCGAAGCTGAGCGCGATGGACAATGTCCGCGTGCTCTCGCGCACGACGGCGTTCGGCTACTACGCGCAGAATTTCGTCGGGCTGGTCGAGCGTGTCAGCGATCATTTGAAGACCCCCGGCCACGATCTGGCGCGCGAGCGGCTTTGGCAGATCAGGGCCAAGCGCGTGGTGCTGGCTTCCGGCGCCATCGAGAGGCACATGGTGTTCGCCGACAACGACCGGCCGGGCATCATGCTGGCGGGTGCGGCGCGCACCTATCTCAACCACTATGGCGTCGCGGTCGGCAAAAATGTCGGCGTCTACACCGCCAATGATTCCGCTTACGCGGCGGCGATCGACCTCAAGAAGGCCGGCGTCAATGTGGCGGCGATCATCGATTTGCGCGACAATCCGACGGGCCCGGTGATCGACGAGGCGAGGGCGCTTGGCATTGAGGTCAATTTCGGCCGCGCGGTGATCCGCGCCGGCGGCAAATTGCGCGTTTCCTCGATGACGGTACAGCCGAAGAATGGCGGCGGCGAACGCACCATCCCGGTCGATGCGATCCTGATGTCGGCCGGCTGGACGCCGTCGGTGCATCTGTTCTCGCAGTCGCGCGGCAAGGTCGCCTTCAACGACGAGACCAAGCGCTTCGTGCCGGGCACTTATGCGCAAGACTGCGTCTCGGTCGGCGCCTGCAACGGCACCGACGGGCTGTCTGCGACGGTGGACGAGGCCTATGCCGCGGGCGCCAAGGCGGCCAAGGATGCGGGTGCCAAAATCGCCAAGGGCACAAAGCCGAAGGTCGATGCGTCGGAGAGTTGGTCGCGCGGCATGCTGGGTGCGGCTCCCGGCGCCGGGCCGGACACGACGGTGAAAGCTTTCGTCGACTTCCAGAACGACGTCACCGCCAAGGACATCCGCCAGGCGGTGCACGAGGGCATGCGCTCGATCGAGCACGTCAAGCGCTTCACCACCAACGGCATGGCGACCGACCAGGGCAAGACCTCCAACATGCACGGCCTGGCAATTGCCGCCGAGACGCTGGGCAAACCGATCCCGGAAGTTGGCCTGACCACGTTCCGGGCGCCCTATACGCCGGTGACCTTCGGCGCGATCGTCAGCCATGCGCGCGGTCCGCTGTTCGACCCGACACGCAGCACCGCGATCCATCCCTGGGCCGAGGCGCAAGGGGCTGTTTTCGAGGATGTCGGCCAGTGGAAGCGCGCCTGGTATTTCCCAAAGGCTGGCGAGGATATGCATGCCGCGGTAGACCGCGAATGCGTCGCGGTGCGCAAGACGGCGGGTCTGTTCGATGCCTCGACGCTGGGCAAGATCGAGGTGGTCGGGCCGGACGCGGCAAAATTCATGGAGCTGCTCTACACCAATCCGTGGGAGAAGCTGGAGCCCGGCCGCTGCCGCTACGGCATCATGCTGCGCGAAGATGGTTTCATCTATGATGACGGCGTCGTCGGCAGGCTGGCGCCGGACCGTTTCCATGTGACGACGACGACCGGGGGCGCGCCGCGCGTCATGAACCATATGGAGGATTATCTTCAGACCGAGTTCCCGCATCTCAATGTCTGGCTGACCTCGATCACCGAGCAGTGGGCGGTCATTGCAGTGCAGGGGCCGAAGTCGCGCGACATCATCGCGCCGCTGGTCGAAGGCATCGACATGTCCGACGAGGCGCTGCCGCATATGTCGGTGCGCGAAGGCAGGATCTGCGGCGTGCCGACGCGGCTGTTCCGCATGTCGTTCACCGGCGAGCGCGGCTTCGAGGTCAATGTGCCGGTCGACTATGGCCAGGCCGTCTGGGAAGCGCTGTGGGCTGAAGGGCAGAAGCACGGTGCGGCCGCCTACGGCACCGAGGCCATGCACGTGCTGCGCGCCGAAAAGGGCTACATCATCGTCGGCCAGGACACGGACGGCACGGTGACGCCGAACGATGCTGGGCTCGACTGGGCGGTCGGCAAGAAGAAACCCGATTTCGTAGGCATCCGTGGCATGGCCCGGCCGGATCTGGTCGCCAAGGGCCGCAAGCAACTGGTCGGCCTCAAGACCAGGGACCCCAAGGTGGTGCTGGAAGAAGGCGCGCAGATCGTCGAGGACCCGAAGCAGGCGATCCCGATGAAGATGATCGGCCATGTCACCTCGAGCTACTGGTCGGAAAATTGCGGCCGCTCGATCGCTCTGGCGCTGGTCGCCGGCGGCCGCGACCGCATGGGCGACACGCTCTACGTGCCGATGCCGAATGGAGTGATCGAGGTGGAGGTTACCGGCATGGTGTTCTTCGACGAAAGGGGAGGGCGCCTCAATGGCTAAGGCCGCTGCAAGCAAGACGGCTCCGGCTGCATCGCCTTCGGTCGAGCGCCGTCCGGCGCTGGCTGGACGCAGCACCGCCGCGACCGGCGTGAAGGTCGAGGTATTGCCGTCGGCCGAGCGCATTTCATTACGTGCGCCGGAGGCTTCGGTCGCGGCGCTTTCGAAGGCGCTCGGCGTGACGTTGCCAAAAAAGCCGAAGACATCCGCCTCGAAGGGCAAACGTACCGCTTTGTGGCTCGGCCCCGACGAATGGCTTGTTATCGACGAGGCCGGTAATGATCCGCTCGCCGATTGTGCCGGGGTTGCCGCGTTGCATTCGGCGGTCGGCATCTCGCATCGCAACATCGCGATTGCCGTGACGGGCGCGGGCGCAGCGGCGACGATCAATGCGGGCTGCCCGCAGGACCTGTCGCTCGACGCCTTTCCGGTGGGAGCAGCGTCGCGCACCATCCTGGGCAAGGCGGAGATCGTGGTGTTGCGCACGGCAGTGGACGCCTTCCGGGTTGAATGCTGGCGTTCCTTCTCGGACTATGTTTTTACTTTCCTGTCCGAGGGATCGCGGGACGCGGCGGTCTGAACTCGGAACGTTCTGCAGGGCACGCTCGTTCTGCATCCGCACGCCGAGGGAGAATGCCGATGCCGTCGAATTCCGCGCCCAAGTCGCCGGTCAAAAAGACATCGGCCGTCCGTTCGCTCGAACATGAGCGGCACGGAGCGCCGAG
This sequence comes from Mesorhizobium sp. Root102, assembly GCF_001425625.1. Taxonomy (GTDB): domain Bacteria; phylum Pseudomonadota; class Alphaproteobacteria; order Rhizobiales; family Rhizobiaceae; genus Mesorhizobium. The sequence continues at coordinate 231,016 of NZ_LMCP01000046.1, forward strand.
CGCCGAAGAGGAACTCGAGGAGGGGCTGGAAGATACGTTCCCGGCCAGCGATCCGATATCCATCACCGGCACGTCCATTTCCGGCGCGCCCGCGAAACCGGGCAAGGCCAAGACCGTGCCGGGGCGCAAGAAGCGCAAGACGTAGTTTCCATCGGGCCAGACGGCATCGGACCTTCTCAATCCCATTGGACATGCTATTTAAAGCGCTTTGGGAGATGAAAATGCCGACAAAAGCGATCGTTTGGGGCGAGAATGTCCACGAGCAGACCAATGCCGCCGTGCGCGACCTCTATCCTTTGGGCATGCATGGCACCATTGCCGCTGCGCTCAACCAGGACAAGGGCATCGAGGCGACCACCGCCACCTTGCAGGAGCCTGAGCACGGCTTGAGCGAGAAGCGCCTGGCGGCCACCGACGTGCTTTTGTGGTGGGGCCACGCGGCACATGGCGAGGTCAAGGACGAGATCGTCGAACGGGTGCAGAAGCGGGTGTGGGAAGGCATGGGCCTGATCGTGCTCCATTCCGGCCACTATTCGAAGATTTTCAAGCGGCTGATGGGCACGCCTTGTTCGCTGAAATGGCGCGAGGCGGGGGAGCGCGAGCGCGTCTGGGCGATCAACCGCGGCCACCCGATCGCGCAAGGCATCGGCGAGTGCCTGGAGATCGGCGAGACCGAAATGTATGGCGAGCCCTTCGCCGTGCCGGAGCCGCTCGAGACGGTGTTCGTCTCCTGGTACGAGGGCGGTGAGGTGTTCCGGTCAGGGCTAACCTATCAGCGCGGGGCCGGCAGGATCTTCTACTTCTCACCCGGCCACGAGACCTATCCGATCTATCACAATGAGGACGTGCAGCAGGTGCTGCGCAACGCCGTGCACTGGGCGCACAACCCGGCACCGGCCTGGTCCGGTATCACCAACGCGCCGAATGTGCCGACGGATGCAGCCAGGGAGAAGATCGTCCAGAAGGGGCTGCGCCTGCATGCTGATGGCGATAAGGGCCTGAGTTAAATCGGGGCCCGAGTTGATCGGAACTTGAGTCGATTTGGGGGCTAAGTTGATTGGGGGCTTGAGTTGATGCATCGCATTCTTCTGCTCGGCACCGGCGGTATCGCCGGGCATCATGTCGAGGAGTTTGCCAAGATTCCAGAATGCAGCATCGTCGCCTGTGTCGATTAGGTGCCCGGCCGTGCGGCGGCGTTCGCCGCCGCCAGCAAGATCGGCGGTTTCTTCGAGAGCCTGGAAGCGGCGATCGCCTGGGATGAGTTCGATGCCGCCATCAACGCGACGCCGGATGGTGCGCATATGACAACGCTGGCGCTGCTTGCCCAGGGAAAGCATGTGTTTTGCGAAAAGCCGTTGGCGCCGAACCACGCCGACGCGCTTGCCATGACGCAAGCGGCCGAGGCAGCCGGGGTGGTCAACATGGTCAACCTGACCTATCGCAACTCACCGGCGATCCACGAGGCACGGCGCATGGTTCAGGCCGACGAGATCGGCGAACTGCGCCACGTCGAGGCGAGCTACCGGCAGAGCTGGCTGGTCAGCAAATCATGGGGCGACTGGCGGGTCGAGGACAAATGGTTATGGCGCTTGTCGAGCCGGCATGGCTCGACCGGCGTGCTTGGCGATGTCGGCATTCATATCCTGGACTTCGCCACCTATGGCGCCGATCAGGATATCGTCAACCTGCATGCCGACCTGGTGACGTTTCCGAAGGCCGAAGGCGATCGCATCGGCGACTATGTGCTGGATGCCAATGACAGCGTTGCAATGACGGCGCGGCTCAATTCCGGCGGCTCGCCACGATCGTGGCGAGCCGCTACATGATCGGCCACGCCAACGAACTGTCGCTGGCCCTGCACGGCACCAAGGCGCCATCAAGGTCGAGACCGACGGCAAGGTATCGAACCTGTCCGCCTGCCTTGGTGGGGATGTCGATCTTCAGCGCTGGCAGACGCTGCCGCTGCCCAGTGTCAAGCGCAATGCCCGGTGCTTTGCCGATGCGTTGGATTCAGGCCGGAACGGCGATCCCTCGTTCCGGCGCGCCGCCGACACGCAGAAGCTGATCGACGCCGCCTTTGAGAGTTCAGCGGCGAAGCTGCCGATCTCGGTCGGCTAAAACTGGCCGGCTTGTGCCGGCCTGACGTGATTCTGCAGATATCAGAACGAGCTTGGCACCATCCACGGGTCGATGCTGATGCCGAGGCGCGGCCCCTTGCCTTGAGCGGTGTTTTCCGTGGCGCCCTTCTTCTCAACCGAACCGGTCGACGCGCAATCGAGCTTCACGTTGGTCTTGGTGTCGACGCAGGCCGCGACCGTCGCATGCTTGACCGGGTGCGTGGTGTTGGCTGCGAAGGCCGAGCCCGAAAGCGCCAGCACTGCGGCGGCGGTGAGAAGGGTCTTTTTCATTGTCAGTCTCCGTTTTCGACGGGTGAATTTCTCTCGTACATGTACGATACGCCGTACAGATACGTCCGTCGAGCGCTAAGTTCAAGTCAAAGCCGTACGCGTACGGTAAATTCTTTGTTAACCAAGAAATTCGCCCCGCTTTGGCTGGGGTAGAGAGAAAACATGGAAACGAAGGGACCGGCGTTCAGCAGTTGACCGGGGTCTCGGTCAGCGGCGGCACGTTTTGCGTGCTGAGCGTGGCAAGCGTGAAATCGCACATCCGCTTCACGAAGGCCTGCGGATCGCCGAAGGGGTAGAACGGAAAGGTGATGAGCAGCGAGATCGTGCCGTGGCCGACCGCCCAAAGCATGGTGGCGATGGCGCGCGGATCGCCTTGCAACTTGCCGGCGGCGACGCAGGCCTCGACCCGGCTGATCAGCGCTTTCATAGCCGGGTTGCCCTCCTCCATGTCCTCGTAGCTTCTGCCTTCCGGCAGCGTGGTCTTTTCAGTCATGAAGACAGTCCGGTATTCGTTGGGATTGCCAAGCCCGAACGCGGCATATTCCGTCATCACTGCCTGCAAGGCCTCGATCGGATCGTCGGACGAATGCTCCTCGATGCGTCGGGCAAGCGTCTCGAACGCATCCTCGGCGAGCGCGAACAGGATGTCCTGCTTGTCGGCGAAGTAGGAATAGACCGACATCGGGGCATAGCCGACCCGCTTGGCCAGTTTGCGGATGGTCAGGCCCTCATAGCCTTCTTCCTGGACGAGCTTATGGGCGGCCGCGACCAGCTCGGAGCGCTGTTCTGCCTTTTGTTTCTCGCGGCGTGTCTGGACGCTCGGCGGCAAGATCTCATGCCTTCGTTGGGTTGGTGCGCGGCTAAATTATATACGCCGTACGAAAACGGACAAGGGCGCGGGAAGTTCCCAAACGGCAGGTGTCAGATCGCGCCGACGCCGCCGTCGACGGCCAGCGCATGGCCGGTCATGAAGGAATTGGCGGGGTCGGCGGCAAACAGGATCGCGGTGGCGATTTCGTCGACTTCGGCCACCCGCTTCATCGGCACGCCGCGCGTCAACTCGGCCAAGGCCTCCTCTTCCGGCACGCCGGAAACGCGCACGAAGCCGTCCACCATCGCCGTCCTTGTGTGGGCGGGGCAGATCGCGTTGATCCGCACACCCTTGGTGTGTATTCGGCCGCCGCCGATTTTGTCAGCCCGACGACGCCATGCTTGGCGGCCGCATAGACCGAAAGTTTTGGCGCACCGACCAGCCCGGCGACCGAGGCGATGTTGACGATGGCGCCGCCCTTGCCGTTCGCCTTGAACTGCCGTTCCATCTGCGGGATCTGGTGCTTCATGGCATAGAACAGGCCGAGCAGATCGACCTCCGGGACGCGGCGGGCCTCGCCCGACTCGACCTGCGGCAGACGCACGAAGCTCTGGACGATGCCGGCATTGTTGACGGCGATATCCAGCCGGCCGAATTTCTCGACCGCCAGCCTGACCAGATCCTCGGACAGGCTTTCGTCCGCTATGTTGCCGGCGAGGATCGCCGTTTCGACCGGCATCGTGCCTGCAAGATCGACGAGTGCCTTTTCGTCGATGTCCGACAGCACCAGCTTTGCGCCTTCGGCGGCAAAGCCTTTCGCCGCACCCCAGCCAAGTCCGCCGGCAGCACCCGTGATCAGCACCGTTGCGCCGTCAAAGCGGCCCATCACGCCTCCTTGTCGATCAGTTTCGCGGCAAGACGCGAAAGCAGCTTTACCGCTTCGCCATAGGTCCTGGCTTTTTCCGGATTGGAGGCGTTTCCGTCCAGCGCCCGCTTGAAGACGCCCTGGCAGATTGCAGCCAGCCGGAAGAAGGAAAAGGCGAGGAAGAACGTCCAGTTGCCGATACCGGTGAGTCCGCGCCGCCGGCAGTAGCTGGCGACGTAGTCCTCCTCGGAAGGCAGGCCGAGTGCGGAACGGTCGACACCGCCCAGGCCGCGAAAACCCGACACGTGCGGCAACCGCCATTGCATGCACTGATAGGCGATATCGGCGAAGGGGTGGCCAAGCGTCGACAGTTCCCAGTCGAGCACCGCCAGAACCTTTGGCCGGTCCGGCGCGAAGATCAGATTGTCCAGCCGGTAGTCGCCATGCACCAGCGAGACGCGGCCGTCATCTGCGGGCATATGTGTTTCCAGCCAGGCGATCAGCCGGTCCATGTCGGCGACGGTGCCGGTCTCCGAGGCGCGGTACTGGCTGGTCCAGCGCGCCAGCTGGCGCTCGAAATAATTGCCCGGCCGGCCGAAATCGCCTAGCCCCACGGCCTCGACATCGACCTCGTGCAGCGCCGCTAGGGTTTCGTTCATGGCATCGTAGATGGCGGCGCGTTCTTCGTTGCCGTCTGCCTCCGGCAGCGCCGGATCCCAGAAGATGCGGCCGTCGAGGAAATCCATCACGTAGAACATGCGGCCGATCGGCGAGGCTTCGTCGGAAAGATGCAGCATCTGCGGCACAGGTACGGAGGTGCCGGCAAGTGCGCCCATCACTTTGAATTCGCGGTCGACCTGATGCGCCGATTTCAACAACTGCCCCGGCGGTTTGGCGCGCAGCACGTAACGGCCGCTTGCCGCCGTCATGAGATAGGTCGGGTTCGATTGGCCGGATTGGAATTTTTCGATTGCAGCAAGCCCGGAAAAGCCCGGTATGTTCGCCTCGAGGTAAGGCGCAAGCGCTCCCTGGTCGAGAACGTTCGGATCGCTCATGCCGTCTCGGGCAGGCGCTCGATCAAGGTCAGCGTCAGCCAGCGCGCGGTCAGCGCCGGTTTCTTCGAACCCTCGATCTCGATCGTCACGTCATGCGCCGTCTGCACCCAACCCGACGGCCGGACCTTGACGTCGGCCAGCACGAAACGGGTGCGGATGCGCGCGCCGGTCTTCACCGGCGCCAGGAAGCGCAGCGAATCGAAGCCGTGATTGACGCCCATCTTGCTGTTTTCCAGCGGCGGCATGGTCTCGAAGGTCATGGCGGACAACAGCGACAACGACAGGAAGCCGTGCGCGATGGTGCCGCCGAACGGCGTCTCGCGCATGGCCCGCTCCGGGTCGCAGTGGATGAACTGGTGGTCGTCGGTGGCGTCGGCGAACTGGTCGATCATGCGTTGCGTGACCACCCGCCACGGCGACACGCCAACCTCCTTGCCAACATTGGCCAGAAGCACATCGAGACTGATCGGTTCCACGCTCATGTCCTCCAGTTCACCTCCGGCTTCTGTGGCCGGAAAATGTCATTCCTTGAACAGCGTCAGCCCATGCTGCACCGACTGTCCGCCGTCGATTGGCAGGATGGCGCCGGTGACATAGCTGCCTGCACGGCTGCACAAATAGAGCGTTGCGCCGGCAATGTCATCCGGTGCCCCGATACGGCCGATCGGAACATGGCTGCCGACATGTCTGGCCTGTTCTTGCGTGCCGGTGGCAAACGCCGTCATGCGGCTCTGGAAGGGGCCGGGGGCGAAAGCGTTGACGGTGATGCGGCGGGCGGCGAACTCGAGCGCCAGTGTGCGCGTCAGATGATGAACCGCGGCCTTCGAGGCGGTGTAGGAATAGGCATCGTCGGCCAGCGGCTGCGTGCCCATCACCGAACCGAGGTTGATCACCCTGGCTGGATCGGCGTCGCTGGCGGCGGCGTCGAGCAGCGGCAGCAATTCGCGCGTCAGATGGAAGACCGCGGTGACATTGACGCCGAACACTTTCGCCCATGCCGAATACGGAAAGCTCTCCAGCGGCGCGCCCCAGGAAACGCCGGCATTGTTGACCAGAATATGCAGTTTCCCGGTCCGCGCTTTGACCTCGGCGACGAGTACGGCAATGCCGGCTTCGCTGGAGACATCGCCGGCAAAGCCTTCCGCCCGGCCCGGTGAACCTAGCTCGTTCAATTCAACAGCGACCTTGACACAATCTTCGCCCTTGCGCGACGCTATCATCACGTTGGCGCCGGCCTGCACCAGCGCGGTCGCCGCCATGCGGCCGATGCCGGTCGCGGCACCCGTCACCAGCGCGGTCTTGCCGGCCACCGAAAACAGCTCGTCGAGATAGCTCATCACAATCCTCCGTGCTCGGCATGCGGGCAAACAGTTCGCGTTGACAAGGCTATCTGAAGTACGGTCATCCTTGCCACTGACAAAATGCCTGGCGTGTATGAAGGGTTAGCGACCGATGACGGAGATGAATCTCGGCATGACCGAGCGGCTGAAGCCGATCCACGCGCGCGTCGCGGCCATGGTGCGCGACGAGATCATGCCGCTCGACAGGGAATTCCTGAGCGAGGTGGGCAAGGAAGGCGACCGCTGGGTCTACAGTGCGCGCCAGCGCGAAATCCTCGAAGGGCTGAAGAAGACCGCAAGGGAGCGCGGCCTGTGGAATTTCTGGCTGACCGGATCGGAACGCGGCTACGGCCTTTCCACCGTCGAATATGCCTATCTGGCCGAGGAGATGGGCAAGGCGCATCTCGGCGCCGAGACCTTCAACTGTTCGGCGCCCGACACCGGCAACATGGAGGTGCTGGAGCGGTACGGCTCGACCGACCACAAGAAGGCGTGGCTGGAGCCGCTGCTCGACGGCGAGATCCGCTCGGCCTATCTGATGACGGAGCCGGATGTCGCCTCGTCCGACGCCACCAACATTGCCATGCGTTGCGAGCGACAGGGCGACGACTATGTGCTCAACGGCGAGAAATGGTGGGCATCGGGTGCCGGCGATCCGCGCTGCGCCATCTATATCGTCATGGTCCGGACCGGCGGCGACAGCGAGCCGCAGCACCGCCGCCATTCGATGATCCTGGTGCCGTCAGCCACAAAGGGTGTGACCAAGGTCCGAGCCATGCAGGTCTATGGCGACGATGACGCGCCGCATGGCCATATGCATCTTCGCTTCGACAATGTGCGGGTACCGGCGTCGAACCTGATCCTCGGCGAGGGCAGGGGGTTCGAGATCGCGCAAGGGCGGCTTGGCCCCGGCCGCATCCATCACTGCATGCGCGCCATCGGCCAGGCCGAGATGGCGCTGGAGATGCTGTGCCAGCGTTCCGTGCGCCGCGAGGCCTTCGGTCAGCCCCTGGCCAAGCTCGGCGCCAATTTCGACATCATCGCCGAATGCCGCATGGAGATCGAGATGGCCCGCCTGCTCTGCCTCAAGGCGGCGTGGATGATCGACCAGGGCGATGCGCGGGCCGCGGCCCCCTGGATCAGCCAGATCAAGGTGGTCGCACCCCGCGTTGCGCTCAAGGTCACCGACGAGGCGGTGCAAATGTTCGGCGCGCAAGGCATCAGCCAGGACACACCGCTGGCGCGGTCGTGGACGCATCTGCGGACATTGCGCCTCGCCGACGGTCCGGACGCCGTGCATCGCCGGCAGGTGGCGCGCACCGAGCTGAAAAAATACACGCAGGAAAAGGTCTGAGCGCTGGCATCCGCCCCTGGCGATGCCGACAGGTCCAAGCAAGGAGTGATCCGATGACGATCCCCTCCGAAATGAAGGCGTTGTTGCTGGTCGGCGATGGCTACACCAGGACGCCGAGCGGCAGTGTGCTGGAAGCGATGGAGCCCTATCTTGAGCCGGGCAGCATCGCGGTGCCGACACCCGCGCCGACGCAGGTGCTGATCAAGGTCAGCCTCGCCTCGATCAATCCGTCCGATGTCGCCTTCATCAAGGGCCAGTACGGCCAGCCGCGCGCCATGGGCCAGCCAGCAGGCTTCGAGGGAGTCGGCACCGTCGTCGCCAGCGGTGACGAGCCCTATCCAAAAAGCCTGATCGGCCAGCGCGTCGCCTTTGCCACCGGTGTAAGCAACTGGGGCTCATGGGCCGAATATGCCGTCGCCGAGGCGGCGGTCTGCATCCCGCTGCTCGACACCGTCCGCGACGAGGACGGCGCGGCGATGATCGTCAACCCGCTCACCGCGCTCGCGATGTTCGACATCGTCAAACAGGAAGGCGAAAAGGCCTTCGTCATGACCGCCGGCGCCAGCCAGCTGTGCAAGCTGATCATCGGCCTGGCCATGGAAGAGGGTTTCCGGCCGATCGTCACCGTGCGCCGAGACGATCAGATCGCGGCGCTGAAAGCGCTTGGCGCGGCGCACGTGCTCAACGAAAAGGCACCGGATTTCAAGGCGGCGCTACGCGAGGTGATGAAGGCCGAACAGCCGCGCATCTTCCTTGACGCGGTAACCGGGCCGCTGGCCTCCGCCATCTTCGACGCCATGCCGAAGCGTTCGCGCTGGATCATCTACGGGCGGCTCGATCCCGAAGCCACTGTTATCCGCGAGCCCGGCCAGCTGATCTTCCAGCACAAGCATATCGAAGGTTTCTGGCTGAGCGAATGGATGCGCCAGTTCCGCGACCGCCGCGGCCCGGCGATCCTGGAAGCGCAGAAGCGGTTTTCCGACGGGCGCTGGTCGACCGACGTGACGGCGGTGGTGCCGCTCGCCGAAGCCATGGCGCGGCTGCCGGGGGAACTGGCCAAGCCCAACGGCAAGGTGTTCATTCGACCTTAGCCCAATTCGAAAGACACGGAAGCTTGGATACCAGGCTTCAGAGGACTTTCGACGGACCGAGAATGCCGGATCCGGCAGCTGTCCGGATCGTCAGGCGGCAGTCCTGTCTCTCAGACCCCTATGCCACGCCGCTTTGTCCGTGATATGCCGCCGCGATCGAATGTCGGGACAATGCTGGACTGAGCCAGTTCCGGGGTGGTGTGGGATGCCTTAATGATGATTTCCAAGCCGATTTTCGACCGTTTGGGGTTCGGCCTGTGGATCGGAGCGTTCCTGATCGTTCTTGCCATGGTCCTGTGGTCGCCCCACACGCGCACGGTATGGCAGGCCTATATAGACGGCAGCGAGGCGCTTATGGCCGGTCTGCCGCTCTACGACACCCAATCCGAGATGGGGTATCTCTACGCGCCGGCCTTTGCCGCGCTCTATATTCCAATCGTCAAACTCGGCTCGCATCTGGGCGGCGTGGTGTGGCACACGCTTGGCTTTGCGGTGCTCACCTACGCCGCGATGCGGCAGGTGCGCAAGCTCGGCGGCGATGAATTGACCTGGCTGCTCTCTTTCGGTCTCTTCCTCGCTTTGCCTATGGCAGCGGGGGCGATCCGCAACGGCCAGGCGACAATCCTTTTGACCGGCGCCTGCTGGCTTCTCACCCTGTCGGCCCTTGAAGGGCGGCGCGCCGAGACCTTTTTCTGGGCCTCGCTTGCCGTCATCGCCAAGCCGACCGCGATCATCATGCTGCTGTTGGTAGGAGCCCTTCGGCTCCGGTTGATACCGGTGCTGCTACTGGCGGTGCTGTTCGTGCTCGCGCTGCCTTACGCCTTCGCTCCCGCCGGCTACCTCAACGATCAGTATCGTGTCTTCGCCCAGATGCTGACCTCTATGGCGGTCGACAACACCAGCCATTTCGTGCCCACCGATTTCACGGCGCCGTTCACCAGAGTGGGACTGCCCATTCCGGAATTCGGTGCCACGATCGTGCGCATCATCATGGCCCTGTTCACGCTTACCGCGGTCATCTGGTTCGACCGCAAGCTTGAACGCGGACCTGCGGGGCTGGCGATCTTCCTGACGGCCACTTTCTACATGTGCGTCTTCAACCCCCGCGTCGAGCCCAACACCTATGCCATGATCGCCGTGCCCGCCGGTCTCGCCATAGCCCTGTTGTGGCGCGAAGAACGAGGCGGCGTCCTGGCCTCGGTGCTGTCGACGGCGCTGTTCGCGATCGGACTGAGCGGCGTCGAGCGCCATGTGCACGATTTCCTATACCCCTGGTTCCGGCCGATCGCGGTCACGTTCATTGCCGGTTCGCTGATCTGGTGGTTCTGGGCCAAGGCACGCGACAAGGTGATGAATGCGGGGATCGCAAATGGCTGAGCTGCGGCCGACACTCGATATCGTCGCGCCGTTCTTCAACGAGGCGCCATCGGCATCAGCATTTGCCCAACTGCTCGCCGAGCTCGAAACGGCCGTGGCACAGCGCTTCGGCATGACCGTGCACAAGATCCTCGTCGATGACGGCAGCCGTGACGATGGCGCCGGGCGGTTTTCCCAGGCGCTGATAGGGTCGTGGGAGATCGTCCGCCTCAGCCGCAATTTCGGCAAGGAAGTCGCTGTGCTCGCCGGCCTCGATCATTCGCGCGGCGACATGGTGCTGATCATGGACGCCGACCTCCAGCATTCCTTGGACATCAGCCTGAAGCTGATCGCAGAGCTGGTGGACCATCCGGACATCGACGTCGTCTATGCGCAGAACGACCGCCGTGAGGCGAGCTGGCGCCGCAGCCAGCTGGCTCGGCTTTTCTACAGCCTGATCAACAGCAGCCAGCGTTTCGACATTCCCGAAAATGCCGGCGACTTTCGCGTCATGCGCGGCGCTGTCGCGCGCGCGCTGACCAGCCTGCGCGACAAGCGTCGCTTCAACAAGGGCCTGTTTGCCTGGGCGGGCTTTCGCCAGAAGGCGTTGCCCTATTCGCCGGAGAGCCGCGCCAGCGGCACGTCGAAATGGAGCCGGCTCAACCTGATCGCCTTCTCGCTGGAGGGGTTCACCTCGTTCTCCGTCATTCCGCTGCGCCTGATCAGCCTTAGCGGGCTGCTCGCGGCGTTGGCCGGCGCGATCTACGGCGCCAAGGTGTTCGTCGAGGTGATCTTCTACGGCATTGCCGTTCCGGGCTACCCCAGCCTGCTGGTCGCCGTCGTCCTGCTCGGCGGCCTCAACCTGACCCTGCTTGGCCTGATCGGTGAATATGTCTGGGTCACGCTCAGCGAGAGCAAGGATCGACCGGTCTATCTCGTGCGCGATGTCGTGCGCAGCGAGGTCTCCGCCGATAGGCCGGAGCCGGGCGCTTCCGACAGATGACGCGGCGCATCCGCCTGATCGCCGACGACTATGGCCTGGCGCCCGGCGTCTCAACCGCTATCCTCGACCTGCTCGATCGCGGGCGCCTGACCGGCACCAGTTGCATGACCGGCTTTCCAGAATGGGCTGATGAGGCGGCGCGCATAAAACCTCTGTGCGGCCGTGTCGCGGTCGGGCTGCATCTCACCTTGACCGACCAGCCGGCCGTCGCCAGCCGGTCGAGCCTGGCGCCGGAAGGCCGGCTGCCGCCGCTCCGCTCACTGGCATTGCCTGTCTTGCGCGGCCGCGTCGACGATCACGATGTCCATGCCGAGCTCGACGTCCAGTATAGCCGCTTCGTCGAGGCGCTGGGGCGCCGCCCCGATTTCGTCGACGGGCATCAGCATGTGCATTTCCTTCCCGTCGTGCGAACATGGCTGCGCGCGCGCCTTGGCCAGGGAAGCGACAAGCCAGCGCTACGCGGCGCCCCGGCACTGGCGGGCCAATTCGCCTCGGTGCCGAAAGTCGCCGCGATTGCCGCGCTCGCCGCCGGCTTCAACCGGTCGATGCAGCGGGCCGGCTTCACCCTTTTCGAGCCGCTCACCGGCATCTATGACTGGCGGCAACCCGAAAAATTCGCTTCCGTGCTGCAGGCCGCCGTTGAGGCATTGCCGGAACGCGGGCTGTTCATGTGCCACCCTGGCCATGTCGACGAGACGCTGCGCGCGCGCGACACGATGCAAGGCGTACGCGAGGTCGAATTCACGGTGCTGGCATCGGACGCGTTCGGCGCCAGCCTAGCCCGCGCCGGCGTCGCAATCATGGATGGCAAGGGATGAGCGACGCCGAGCGGCCCCCGCGTTCGACCGGCAACAAGATCGTCCGCTTTGCCATTGTCGGACTTGCCAACACAGCCATCGACCTTGCCAGCTTCTTCCTGCTGCTTAAGCTCGGGGTTTCGCCGCTGCCCGCCAACATCGTTGCATGGTTCATCGCCGTCACCTTCTCGTTTGCGGCGAATGGCTTCTGGTCGTTCGAGCGCAATCGAGCCATCCGGCTGCGCGATGCGTTCCTTCGATTCGCCTCGCTTGGGGCGCTGATTTCGCTCGGCGTCTCCAGCCTTTCGATCGCGCTGTTCGCCGGGATCGCCGGGGTGTGGCCGGCAAAGATCGGCGGTGTGGTGGTGGCGGCGGTGCTGAATTTCCTCGCCGCGCGCTGGTCGATCGAGGGCCGTCTCTTGAGATAGGCGGGAGTTTACTCCGCCGGCTCCACATTGGTGTAGGCGGCTTCCTCGAGTTCGCGCTTCAGCCGCGCCTCCTCATGCGTTTTCGGCGTGACGAAGCGGCCAAGCAGGAGATAGGCGACCGGCGTCAGGAACAGCGTCGAGACGGTAGCCAGCCCCAGTCCGCCGACGATGACCCAGCCAAGTGCCACGCGTGCCTCGGCACCGGCGCCGCTCGCCAGCACCAGCGGCAAGCCGCCGAGCACGGTGCAGATCATCGTCATCATCACCGGCCGCACGCGGATGATCGAAGCCTGCTCGATCGCCTCGCGCACGCCAAGCCCGCGATCGCGCAACTGGTTGGCGAATTCGACGATCAGGATGCCGTTCTTGGCCATGACGCCGACCAGCAGCACCAGGCCGATCTGGCTGTAGGCGTTGAGACTGGTGCCCGAGAGCAGCAAGGCAAAGATCGCGCAGGCGAGGCCGAGCGGCACCGTCGCCATGATGATGACGGCGCTGACGAAGCTCTCGAACTGGGCGGCCAGCACCAAAAGGATGATGACCAGGGCGAAGCCGAAGATGGTGATCATGGCGCTGTTGGTCTCGCCCAATGTCGCCGCTTCGGCCAGCGGCAGGACGCGGCTGCCCGCAGGCAGCAGCGGCGTGGCGATTTCCTCGGCGCGGGTGAGCGCATCGCCAAGCGCGAAGTCGCCGGCAAGGTTGGAGGTGATGGCTACCGACGGCTGCTGCTGTTCACGCGACAGCGATGGCGGCACGGCACGTTCGGTCAGCTTGGCGATGGTCGACATCGGCACGAACCGGCCATCGGCCGTTTTCAGGAAGATGTTTTCCAGATCGGTCGGATCGTTGATCGGATTGGTGGTCGAGACCAGCTTCACGCCATAACTGCGATCGGCGATGTAGACGTCGACGACGTCGTTGCCATCGAGCATGGCCTGCAAGGTGTTGGCCAGCCCGGTGATGTCGATGCCGAGGTCGGAGGCGCGTTCGCGATCGACGGCCACCGCCAACTGCGGCTGCGTCGGGTCGATGGACAAGCGCGGGGTCTGGAAGCGCGGGTCCTTCTGCATCTCGGCGATGATCTTGACGGCCGCGTCGCCGAGCGCCTTGCGGTTGTTGCCGACCAGCGCGAACTGCAGGCCGTTGCCGGCGCCGCGGATGCCGAGGCTGTTGGGCTGCACCGGGAAGATGCGCACGCTCGGCACCTGTTTGGTCAGCCGGCTGATCTCGGCCATGATCTCCTGCTGGCTGCGGCTGCGCTCGTTCCACGGCGCCAGCGTCATCACCATGAAGCCGGAGTTGTAGGAGCCGTTCTGGCCGGCATTCTCGAAAGTGCTGCGGATCTCGCCGGAATCGCGCATCGGCTGGATCAGTTTCTCGATCTTCTGCATCTGCTGGGTCGTGTAGTCGAGGCTGACGCCTTGCGGTGCGCTAATGCGCAGCAGCACGACGGCGCGGTCCTCGGTCGGCGTCAGTTCCTGGCGGATGGTGCCGAACAGCGTGAAGGCGGTGCCGGCAAACAGCACCGCGACCAGAAGCACGATCCAAGGCGCATCGAGGCAGGCGTGCAGGCCGCGCCTGTAGGCTGCGCTCAGCGCGCCGCCAATGCGGGCGCCGATGCCGTGACCGTCTTCGTGGCGATGCGACGCGCTGGACAGCATACGCGAGGCGAGCATCGGGCAAAGTGTGAGCGCCACCACGCAGGACAATAGAACCGACATGGCGAGCACGAAGCCGAATTCGCGGAACAGCCCGCCCGTCTGGCCGGGCAGGAACGAGATCGGCACGAAGACGGCGACCAGCGTCAGCGTCGTGGCAATGACGGCGAAAAACACCTCCTGGGCGCCGAGCACGGCCGCCGCGCGGGGTCCCATGCCTTCGTTGCGTCGTCGCACGATGTTTTCGAGCACGACGATGGCGTCATCGACGACCAGTCCCGTCGCCAGCACCAGAGCGAGCAGGGTCAGGATGTTGATCGAAAAGCCGGCCAGATAGATGGCGGCGATGGTGCCGATCATGGCGACCGGCATCGACAGGCCGGGGATCAGCGTCGCACGCCAGTCGAGCAGAAACACATAGATGACGATCAGCACCATGGTCACGGACAGGCCAAGCGCGATCTCGACCTCGTGCACCGCGCCCTTGACGAAGACCGCGTCGTCGCTGGTGATCTTGATCGACATGCCTTTGGGCAGATTTTCCTGCAGTTTGGCGACGGCGGCCTGGACGCCGGTCGAGATGTCCAGCGTGTTCGATTCCGCCTGGCGGATGATGCCGATGCCAATACCGGTCTTACCATCCGAACGCAGCGTGGTCTGGCCGACATCGGGGCCGAGCGTGACGGTGGCTACGTCGCGGATGCGCGTCGTGCCGCCGATGATGATGTTTTCGAACTCTTCCGGCGTGGTCACGTCGGCGGTCGTGCGAACGATCAGGTCCTGGTTGGTCGTGGTGATCGAACCGGCCGGTGAATCGAAGGCGACGGAGGCAAGTGCCGCCCTGAGGTCGGCAACGGTGAAGCCGAGGCTGGCGAGCTTGTTCTGGTCGACGTCGATGCGGAAGATCTTGTCGCGGTCGCCATAGACCTGGACGTCGGCAACGCCAGGCACGGCGGCCAGCTCGTCCTCGATCTGGTCCTGGACCACAACGGTCATGTCCTGGATCGACATGTTGTCCGAGGTCACCGCCAGTCGCATCACCGGGTCGGAATTGGCATCGGCCTTGACGATGCGCGGCGGATCGGCGGTGTCCGGCATCTGGTTGGCGACGCGGCCGACGGCATCACGCACGTCCGAGGCGGCGACATTGAGGTCGACACCGTCGTTGAACTCGATGGTGACGCGGCTCGAACCGAATGAGGAAGAAGACGAGATCGACTTGACGCCGGAGACCCGGGCGACAGCGCCTTCGATCGTGTCGGTCAGTTCGCGGTCCACGGTTTCGGCAGCCGCCCCTTCGAAGGCGGTGGAAACAGTGACGACCGCACGATCGACGTCCGGCAGTTCGCGGATCTCGACACCGTAGAAGGCGGCGAGGCCGGCAACGGCAATGAGGGTGTTCAGCACGAAGGCCATGACCGGCCTGCGGATGAACAGCGCGGTGAAGCCGGTATCGCTGGCGGCGTTGATGGTTCCGGTCATGAGCCTTCGGCCGCGTCCGCGGCGCGCTGCTCCTCGCCGGCGAGGCGGACCGCGCCGCCCTCGCTGAGGCTCTGAGTGCCTTCGGTGACCACCATGTCGCCGCGGTCGATCTCGGCGTCGATCAGCACGGTCTCGGTGTTGCGCTGGATGATGCGCACCGGAACCCGCCTGGCCTTGCCGTCCTCGATCTGCCAGACATAGGCGCCGTCCGACCCCCACAGGATCGCCAGCGGGCTGACGGCCGGATAGGTCTGCCCCGGAAATTTCATGGTGATGCCGAACGACATGCCGGCGCGCAGGGAATCGGCCGGGTTGGCGATCTTGGCCTTGACCAGCAAGGTGCGGCTCTTCTCGTCAATGTGGTTGTCGATGGCCGAAACCGTGCCGGTATAAGCATTGCTGGGATTGGCGATCGGCGTCGCCGTCAATTGCGCGCCGACCTTGACGGCGGCGGCGAAACGCTCCGGCACCAGGAAATCGACCAGAATGCTTGAGCGATCGTCGAGCGTGGCAATCGCCGACTGGTTGGTGACATAGTTGCCGGCGGAGATCGGCAGGATACCGACGGTGCCGGCGATCGGCGCCAGGATCGACCGGCGCTGCAGCGCAAGTTCCGCATCTTGAAGCGCCAGCTTGGCGCCCGCCAACACCACTTCGGCGTCGGCGACCGCGACCGGGGTCGCGGCGTTGGAGGCGCGCAGCGACTTGACGCGGTCGAGCTTGGATTGCGCATCCTGCAAGGCGAGCTTGGCCCGGTCCTGAGAGATCACTTCGGTCTCGGAATCGAGGGTCGCGATGATCTGTCCCTTGTCGACATGGCTGCCGGATTCGACCAGCAGTTCGGCGAGGCGGCCGGAACTGTAGGGATTGACGGTCACCGAGGCATTGGCACGGCCGGTGCCGATCGCCTGCAGGCGGTCGTTGATAACATCCGAAGTGGCTGCCAGGGCGACCACGTTCACCCGCTGGTTGACGCCATTGCGGCCGTTTGCCTGCTTCGCGTTGGCGTCACCGGTTCCAGCAGGGGGCGCTGCCACATAAGCCCACTCGATACCCCAGCGTGCCAGCACGTCGTGAGCACCCGGATAAAAGCGCAGCCATGCGCCTGCCGCCACCACCAGCACCACAAGCGCGACAAGTATCTGTTTCCAGGCGGCCATCGGCACTCCGGTTGGCAAAATAATCCTGCCGTCTGCCGGTTTCCCGAAATGAAGCAGACGCAGCGCGGCTATTGTAAGGCGAAGAAGCCAGCACCCCGATATCGCGCCTTTATGACAACTCGCCAGTGCCTGCGCACGTTAAATATATGTAACGTTTGAGAAAATATGCGTAACGTTCGGGATCGTCGCTACATGCACTAACGCAGACTTTCCATTTCGCGGATGCGTTTGGCGCCCTCTGCTTCCAGTTGCCTGGTAACGGCGCCGATCAGCGTTTCGGCGACGACGAAAAGGGCAGCCGACGAATCCCACGCCGACGGCACGGCCGTTCGCCCGGCGATGACATGGCGAGCAAAGCGGGCGATCGGGGACAACCACTGGTCGGTGAACAGCACGATCTGAACGCCGCGCTGATGCGCCTTCTCGGCGAAGCGCACGAGGCTGTTCTGGTAGCGCCTGATGTCGAAGATCACCAGCACATCGCGTTTGCCCATGTCGATCAGCCGGTCGCGCCACATGCTTTCTTGGCCGGCGAGGTGAAAGACATTTGGCTGGATGACGGCGAGGTGGGCTGCCATGTAGCGCGCCAGCGGATCGGTGAAGCGGCCGCCGATCAGGAAGGTCTTGCCGCGCCGGTCGGCGAGCCGTGCGGCGATGTCGGCAAGCTGCTTGTCGGACAGATGCCGGAACGTCTCACGCATATTGTCGAGCGTCGCTTCCAGCATTGGTGACACGGTACCGCCGCCGGGCGAGGGCGGGTTGAGCGTCCTTGTCGCCGGCGATTGCAGTTGCGCCGCCAGTTCGTCCTGCAGGCTCGACTGGAATTCCGGGTAGTTCTGAAAGCCGAGCCGGGAGACGAAACGCAGGATCGTTGGCGAGGAAACGCCGGCCGCTGCCGAGAATTCGGCAACCGTCTTAAGGCCGATCATCGGATAGTTGGCGATCAGCGTCTGGGCCGCGCGCCGTTCGCTGGCCGGCATCGTGCCGATGCGGTCGGCGATCAGTTCGGCAATGTTGGAAATCATGTTTTCCCCACTCCTGACCTAGCTGACGGTCTTTTCCGAAATCGCATTTGACAAAGCCGGCCAAACTGTATGAAATCATCCACAGGGACGCAATGAGGCAAAATACGTAACATACGGTACAGCGCTCCCCGGGGACGGCAGACTATGGAGAAAGCACGGCCCGCCAGTCTTGCATCGTCTGATACCGTGAGGGTGACGAACCCAGGCGGATCGAGCCCTTTCGTGCTGACCTGCGATCACGCCTCGAACTTCCTGCCCGCCGAATTCGGCACGCTCGGCCTTGCCGCCGAGGACCTGTCCCGTCACATCGCCTGGGATCCCGGCGCGCTGCCGGTCGCCCGCCGCATGGCCGAGGCGCTCGATGCGACGCTGGTCGAGACCCGCATTTCGCGCCTCGTCGTCGACTGCAACCGTCCGCTCGATGCGCCCGACCTGGTGCCGCCGGTCAGTGAGATAACGGCAATACCGGGCAATACCGGCTTGTCGGAAAAGCAGCGCGCGGCCCGCGTCGCGCTGTCATGGCAGCCTTTCCACGACACGATTGCAGACATCATCGAAGACAGGTTGTCACACGGTCAGGAAACGCGGCTGGTTTCGGTCCATTCCTTCACACCGGTCTACAAGTCCAAAAACCGGCCGTGGCACATCGGCATCATCCATGACGAGGATCGCCGGCTGGCATCGCCGCTGATATCGGCGCTGAAGCGGCTTGCCGGCGTCACTGTCGGCGTCAACGAGCCCTATTCGCCGGCCGACCGTGTCTACTTCACGCTGGAACGCCACGCGCGCTCGCGCGGCTTGCCCTGCGCGATGATCGAAATCCGCAACGACGAAATCGCCGGCGAGACCGGGCAGCGGAAATGGGCGGATCTGCTCACGGGCATTTTTTCGGATCTGGAGCCAGAGGAGGCCGGACAAACCAGATCGCATTCAGTCGGAAAGTCAGTTCAATCGGCCAGCTAAGAACCACAGGGGACACCAAAATGGCAGCACCGGGTTATACAGACGTAGACAAGGCGGAGGACGTAAAGGCCCTCCACAGCATGGGCTATGCCCAGGAACTGGAGCGGCGCCTCAGCCGCTTTTCGAATTTCGCCGTTTCCTTCTCGATCATCTGCATCCTGTCGGGCGGCATCAATTCGCTGGCGCAAGGCACTTCCGGCGCCGGCGGCATCGGCATCGGCATCGGCTGGCTGGTGGGCTGCTTCGTTTCGCTGACCTTCGCGGTCGCCATGTCGCAGATCAGCTCGGCCTATCCGACCGCCGGCGGCCTCTATCACTGGGGTTCGATCCTCGGCAACCGCGGCACCGGCTGGGTGACCGCCTGGCTCAACCTGCTCGGTCTGATCACCGTGCTCGGCGCCATCAATGTCGGCACCTGGACGTTCTTCATAGGTGCCTTTGGGCCGACGCTCGGCATTGAAGGCACGCTGACCAACCAGATGATCTTCCTGGTCATCATCACCGGCGCTCAGGCGCTGATCAACCATCTGGGCATCAAGCTGACGGCCAAGCTGACCGATTTCTCGGGTTACCTGATCTTTTTTGGCGCGATCCTGATTGCGGTCGTCTGCCTGATCTCCGCGGAAACCTGGGATTTCAGCCGTCTTTTCACCTTCCACAATTACTCCGGCGATGCTGGCGGCGGTGTCTGGCCGGCGGTGTCGAATGCCTGGGTGTTCGCGCTCGGCCTGTTGCTGCCGATCTATACGATCACCGGCTATGACGCTTCGGCGCATACCTCGGAGGAAACCATCAAGGCGGCCAGTTCCGTGCCGCGCGCCATGGTCATGTCGGTGATCTGGTCGGCCGTCTTCGGCTACCTGTTCCTGGCTGCCTTCGTGCTGATGATCCCGAACATGGACGACGCCGCCAAGCAGGGCTGGAACGTGTTCTTCTGGGCCTTCGACCAGCGCGTCAGCCCCGGGATCAAGGAGTTCGTCTACCTCGTCGTGTTCGTCGCACAGCTGCTGTGCGGTCTCGCAACCGTGACCTCGGCTTCGCGCATGATCTTCGCCTTCTCGCGTGACGGCGGCCTGCCGGCTTCAACAGCACTCGCCAAGGTCAGCCCGACCTACCGCACGCCGGTGGCGGCGATCTGGACGGCCTCGATCCTGTCGGTGCTGTTCGTCTGGGGCTCGACGCTGGTTTCCGTCGCCGGCACCTCGGCCTACACCATCGTGGTATCCTGCACCGTCATCTTCCTGTTCCTGTCCTTCACCGTGCCGATCGTGCTCGGCATGCTAGCCTGGGGCACGCCAAAATGGGACAAGATGGGGCCTTGGAACATGGGGCGCGGTATCTTCATGCTATTCGGTCTGCTCTCCATCCTGTCGATGATCCTGATCTTCGTAGTCGGTATTCAGCCGCCGAATGACTGGGCGCTCTACATTACGCTAGGTTTCCTGGTGCTAACCGCGCTCGTCTGGTTCGGCTTCGAGCGGAACCGTTTCCAGGGTCCGCCGCTTGGCGACATCATCGCGGCGCGTCAGGCGGCCATCAAGGCGGCCGAACAGGCCGTCGGCGAAACCGGCCACTGACATCAACCATCATGGCCATGGCCGGCATCGTGCCGGCCATGGTTTCGTTCAACTCATTCAAAGCCCAAGCGCTGGAGTGCCAAAGGAATGGCCGGAAATTTCTCATTCGATCAGTTGAAGAAAGCGGTCTCCAGCGGCGAGATCGACACCGTGCTTGCCTGCATCGTCGACATGCAGGGCCGGCTGGCGGGAAAACGGTTCCTGGCGCAGTACTTCGTCGATTCCGCGCATGACGAAACACATGGCTGCAACTATCTGCTGGCCGCCGACATCGATATGGAGCCGGTGCCCGGCTACAAGGCGGCGAGTTGGTCGAAGGGCTATGGCGACTTCGTCATGAAGCCGGATCTCGCCACGCTGAGGCGCATTCCCTGGCTGGAAAAGACCGCGCTTGTGATCTGCGACGTGCTCGACCACCATACTCATGACGACCTGCCGCACTCACCGCGCGCCATCCTCAAGAAGCAGGTCAAGCGGCTGACCGAGCGCGGCTATATCGGCTATTTCGCTTCCGAGCTCGAATTCTATCTGTTCAACGAGACCTACGATTCCGCCCGCAAGAAGCACTGGCAGGGTCTCGATACGGCATCGCCCTATATCGGCGATTACCAGATCGGCATCACCACCAAGGAAGAAGGCGTCATGCGCCGGCTTCGCAACGAGATGGAAGCGGCCGGCATTCCGATTGAGAATTCCAAGGGCGAGTGGGGTCCGGGCCAGGAAGAGATCAATGTGCGCTATGCCGAGGCTCTCGACATGGCCGACCGCCACGTCATCCTGAAGAACGGCGCCAAGGAAATCGCCGAGTCCGAGGGCAAGGCGATTTCGTTCATGTCCAAGTACAATTACGGGTTCGCTGGCAATTCCAGCCACATCCACAATTCGCTGTGGAGCGCCGACGGCAAGACGCCGCTGTTCTTCGACAAAAAGGCCGACTGGACGCTGTCGACGCTCGGCCAGCAATGGGCCGCCGGCCAGCTCAAATACGCTAAGGAATTCACCTGGTTCCTGGCGCCTTACATCAATTCCTACAAGCGCTTCCAGGCCGGCACCTTTGCGCCGACCAAGATCATGTGGAGCGAGGACAACCGCACCGCCGGCTTCCGCCTGTGCGGCGAGGGCACCAAGGGCATCCGCATGGAATGCCGCATCGGCGGCGCCGACTTGAACCCGTATCTTGCTTTCGCGGCGCTGATCGCCGCCGGTCTTGCCGGCATCGACGAGAAGCTGGAATTGCAGAAACCTTTCGTCGGCGATGCCTATCAGGCATCGCGTTTGCCGGAGATTCCAAAGACACTGCGCGATGCCACCGAGACGCTGGCGAAGTCGAAGATGCTCAAGCAGGCCCTCGGCGACGATGTGCTCGAACACTATGTCCACACCGCCAAGTGGGAGCAGTTCGAATACGACCGCCGCATCACGGATTGGGAGCTGCACAGGGGGTTCGAGCGGTATTAAAGCTTGCCCTCCTCCTTGTAGCGAGTGGCGAGGGCCGATCCGCGAAGCGGATCGGGGTGAGGCTGAGAAGCTCTAGCGCGCCTTACCCCACCCCGAAGCCCCTTCCCTCAAGGGGGAGGGTAAAGTGCCTTGAAATTTCGGCCTTCTCGAAATGAGGGTCGATGAGCGAAAAAGATTGGCGTCGAGCCAAGAAACTGGCAGACAAAGGACTTAAAAAATGACCGAAACGGTCAAACTCATATCCCCCATTGATGGCTCGATCTATGCCGAGCGGCCCGTGGCAACGGACCAGGCGATCAACGCTGCGGTGGAACGCGCCAAGGCGGCGCAGGAGAAGTGGGCTGAGACGCCGATCGTCGAGCGCGGCAAGTACATGTTGGCCATGCTGGAAGCGCTGGTCTCGATGACCGACGAGATCGTGCCGGAGATCGCCTGGCAGATGGGGCGGCCCGTGCGCTACGGCGGCGAGTTCGGCGGCGTCAAGGAACGCACCAACTACATGGTCGAGATCGCCGAGGCGGCGCTCAAGTCGGTGCCGGCCTCCAACCCGAAGGACGGGTTCCGCCGCTATGTGAAGAAAGACCCGCTCGGCGTGGTCATGGTGATCGCGCCGTGGAATTATCCTTACCTTACCGCCGTCAACACCATCGTGCCGGCGCTCATGGCCGGCAACACCGTCATCCTCAAGCATGCGGCGCAGACGCTGCTGGTCGGCGAGCGCTTTCAGCAGGCCTTCGACAGAGTGGGTCTGCCCAAGGGCGTCTTCCAGAATATCGTGCTGAATCACGCCCAGACCGAAAGGCTGCTCGGCTCGGGCAAGATCGACCATGTCAATTTCACCGGTTCGGTCGCCGGCGGCCGTGCCATCGAAAAGGCAGCGGCGGGCACCTTCATGACGCTCGGCCTCGAGCTTGGCGGCAAGGATCCGGCCTATGTGCTGCCCGACGCCAAGATGGACCATGCGGTCGCCAATCTGGTCGACGGCGCCTTCTACAATTCCGGCCAGTGCTGCTGCGGCATCGAACGCGTCTATGTGCACGAGAAGGTCTATGACGAATTCGTCGAAGGCTTCATCGCCGAGACGAAGAACTATGTCGTCGGCAATCCGCTCGATCAGGCGACGACGATGGGGCCGATGGCGCAGGCGCGTTTCGCCGACCTGATCCGCGAACAGAAGGCCGAGGCACTGCGCAAGGGTGCCAAGGCGCACATCAACATGAAGGTGGCTAACGACAAGGCCGGTTCACCCTATCTGGCACCGGAAGTGCTGACCAATGTCGATCATCAGATGAGCGTGATGCGCGAGGAAAGCTTTGGCCCGATCGTCGGCATCATGAAGGTGCGCAACGACGAAGAGGCGATCGCGCTGATGAACGACAGCCCCTACGGACTGACCGCCTCGATCTGGACGCGCGATACCGAGCATGCGGTGGCGATCGGCAACCGCGTCGAGACCGGCACGGTGTTCATGAACCGCTGTGACTATCTAGACCCTGCCTTGGTCTGGACCGGTGTCAAGGACACCGGCAAGGGCGCGGGCTTGTCGGCCATCGGCTACGACAATCTGACCAGGCCGAAATCATTCCATCTGCGCGAAGCCATCTGAATCATTGAAAGACAAAAATGTCCAAGCTCATCTCCAAATGGAACTACCCGACCACCGTCCGCTTCGGCGCCGGGCGCATCAAGGAATTGCCTGAAGTGCTGGCGGCCACCGGTATCAAGCGGCCGCTGTTCGTCACAGATCCGGGCCTGGCGAAACTGCCGGTAGTCGCCTCGACGCTGAAGATCCTCGATGACGCCAAGGTTCCCTATGGCGTGTTCTCCGAGGTCAGGCCGAACCCCGTCGAATCCAATCTCACCGCCGGCATCGCCGTGTTCAAGAAGGGCAAGCATGACGGCGTCATTGCCTTCGGCGGTGGCTCGGCGCTCGATCTTGGCAAGCTGATTGCCTTTCAGGCCGGACAGACGCGGCCGGTGTGGGATTTCGAGGATGTCGACGATTGGTGGACGCGTGCCAATTCAGATGCCATCGCGCCGATCATCGCCGTGCCGACCACCGCCGGAACCGGATCGGAGGTGGGCCGCGCCGGCGTCATCACCAATGAGGCGACGCACACCAAGAAGGTCATCTTCCATCCGAAGCTTTTGCCGGCAATCGTCATCGCCGATCCGGAACTGTCGGTCGGCATGCCGGGCTTCATCACTGCCGGCACCGGCATGGATGCACTCGCCCACTGTCTCGAAGCCTATTGCGCGCCGGGCTATCATCCGATGGCCGACGGCATCGCTGTCGAAGGTGTGAGGCTGGTCTTCGAGAACTTGCCGAAGGCCTATGCCAATGGCAAGGATCTCGTGGCGCGCGCCCATATGATGAGCGCCGCAGCGATGGGCGCCACCGCCTTCCAGAAGGGGCTCGGCGCCATCCACTCGCTGTCGCATCCGGTCGGTGCGCTTTACGACACCCATCACGGCATGACCAATGCAGTGTTCATGCCCTATGTGCTGGCCTTCAACCGCGACTCCATCGAGGAGCGTATTGCCCGGCTCGCCGCCTATTGCGGCATCAAGGGTGGTTTCGACGGCTTCGCCAAGGCGATCATCAAGCTGCGCAAGGAATTGAAGGTGCCGCACGCGCTGCCGGGCCTGATCAAGGGGCTCGATATGGACAAGAAGCGCAAGGCGCTGATCGCCGACATGGCGGTGGTCGATCCGACCGCCGGTGGCAACCCGGTCAAGCTGACCAAGAAGGCGGCGCTGACCCTCCTCGAAAACGCCATCGCCGGAACGATCTGAGGCGTTTTCGGCACAGGAAAGTGATTTGAAAAGGGGCTGCAAAAACAAGGGGGAGGATGACGGGCAAGGCAGAAACTAGTTAGCCGGAAAAAGAATCGCGAAGCGATTGCTACATCAGGTTAAAAAGAGTTTACTTTTTCGCACTGCGAGCAGCCGGTTTCACAAAGCTTTCATCTGGCTGTCACATGAAAACGATACCGGATCGCAGGCGTCCAACGGCGTCAGTTCAACGGAGAGAACACATGTTCAAATTCACGGGGAAAGTGCTTTCCCTTTCGGCCGCGGCGCTTTTCGCGTCGACGGTGATTTCGTCCGCGGATTCGATGGACGATCTCGTCAAGGCCGCCAAGGCCGAAGGCCAGCTTACCACCATCGCGCTGCCGCATGACTGGTGCGGTTACGGCGACGTCATCGCAGGTTTCAAGGCGAAGTATCCGGAAATCACGGTCAACGAACTCAACCCCGATGCCGGTTCCGGCGACGAGGTCGAGGCGATCAAGGCCAACAAGGACAACAAGGGTCCGCAAGCGCCCGACGTTATCGACGTCGGTCTGTCCTTCGGCCCGACCGCCAAGGCCGATGGCCTGTTGATGCCTTACAAGGTGTCGACCTGGGACTCGATCCCGGACAGCGCCAAGGATGCCGATGGCGCCTGGTACGGTGACTACTACGGCGTTCTGTCGATGATGGTGAACAAGGATCTGGTCAAGGAATCGCCGACCGACTGGGCCGACCTGCTGAAGCCGGAATTTGCCAACTCGGTCGCCCTTGCCGGTGATCCGCGCGCCTCGAACCAGGCCATCCAAGCGGTGTATGCCGCCGGTCTGTCGTCGGGCGCTGCCGCTGGCGAAGCTGCCGGCACCGCTGGCCTCGACTTCTTCAAGAAGCTCAACGCCGCTGGCAACTTCGTTCCGGTCGTCGGCAAGCCCGCAACGCTCGCCCAGGGCCAGACCCCGATCCTGATCAATTGGGACTACAATGCGCTTGCAGGTCGCGACACGCTGAAGGGCAACCCGCCCGTCGACGTCGTCGTGCCGAAGACCGGCGTTGTCGCTGGCGTCTACGTGCAGGCGATCAGCGCCTATGCGCCGCATCCGAACGCAGCCAAGCTCTGGATGGAGTATCTCTATTCCGACGAAGGCCAGGTCGCCTGGCTGAAGGGCTATTGCCACCCGATCCGCTTCAATGATCTCGCCAAGAACGGCAAGATCCCGGCGGACGTGCTGGCCAAGCTGCCACCGGCTGAGTCCTATGCCTCGGCCGTGTTCCCGACGCTCGACGAGCAGGGCAAGGCCAAGGAAGCCATCAGCAAGAACTGGGATGCCGTTGTCGGCGCCAACGTCAAGTAAGACTTGAGATCCGCCGGGCGGCCGCGAGGCCGCCCGGTCTTTCCTCGAAGACGGTAGCCGGCGCATGACCGACCTCTCGCTTTCAAATCAGACAATGGCTGCCAAGCCCGCGCCGCCCAACGCGGCGGCCGCGTTCCGTTTGCCGACACAATGGATCGGCGTGGCACCCTTCTTCATCTTTGCCCTGATGTTTCTGATCCTGCCCACGCTCTATCTCGTGGTGGGCGCTTTCCAGGGCAGGGAAGGCCAGTTTACGCTGGATAACATCCTGCAACTGGTCAGCGATCCTTCGATCAGCAATTCCTATTGGGTTTCGATCAAGATCAGCTTCTGGTCGGCCATTCTCGGGGCGTTTGCCGGGCTCGCAATAGCGATCGCGATCGTGCGCGGCGGACTTCCAGGCTGGACGCGCTCCGCGACCCTGACGTTCTCGGGCGTCGCCTCGAACTTCGCCGGCTTGCCACTGGCCTTTGCGTTTATAGCAACGCTCGGTCGGGTCGGCATCGTCACAACGCTTCTGCGTGACGTGCTCAACATCAACATCTATGCGATGGGCTTCAATTTCCTCACCACATCGGGCCTGATCGCGGTCTATCTGTTTTTCCAGATTCCGCTGATGGTGGTCATCATCGTGCCGGCCATCGACGGATTGAAGAAGGAATGGGGTGAGGCCGCCGCCACGCTCGGCGCCACTCAATGGCAGTATTGGCGCATGGTGGTCATTCCCGTGATATGGCCGAGCTTCCTCGGCACGGTCATCCTTCTGTTCGCCAATGCCTTCGGCGCCATCGCGACCGCTTATGCGTTTGCCGGTCCGGCGCTCAACATCGTCCCCATCAAGCTCTACTCGCAGATCAATGGCGATGTGCTGCACAACCCGCAACTCGGCTATGCCATCGCTTTCGGCATGATCGTCATCACCGGGCTTGCCAATGTTTTCTACATCTGGTTCCGGACGCGTTCCGAAAGGTGGCTCAAATGAAGTCGGGAAGGTTCTGGGCCTGGGTCGTCTTCATTCTAGGCGCGGCCTATTTCTTCATTCCGCTGCTCGCGACGGTCGAGTTCTCGCTGCGCATGCGGCGTGGCGTCCATTCCTTCGACGCCTATCAGATTGTGCTGGGCGATCCGCGCTTCCAGGCGACCTTCCTGTATTCGGTGATTGCAGCCGTCTTCACCATCATTCTCGGCGTTCTGGTCGTGGTGCCCACCGCCTACTGGATCCGGCTGCGCCTGCCGCAGTTGCGACCGATCGTTGAGTTCATCACGCTGCTGCCGCTGGTCATTCCAGCCATCGTCATCGTCTTTGGCTACATCAGGATGTACGGCTCGAACTCCCCGTTGCCGTTCCTGGGCAGCAACATGGGTGCGAATGCCTTGCTGGTGATCGGTTATGCAACGCTGGCGCTGCCTTACATGTATCGCGCCGTCGATACCGGTCTGCGCACCATCGATGTGCGCACCTTGACGGAGGCGGCGCAGATTCTGGGTGCCGGCTGGGGTACCATCATTGGCCGAGTCATCCTGCCAAATGTGCTGATCGCGGTGCTGTCTGGCGCCTTCCTCACCTTTGCCATTGTCATCGGCGAATTCACTATGGCGAGCCTCCTCAACCGGCCGGCCTTCGGCCCCTATCTGCAAAACATCGGCGCTAATCGTGCCTATGAGCCAGCGGCCCTTGCCGTCATTGCCTTCGCCATCACCTGGGGCTGCATGTCGCTGATCCAGATCCTGTCCCGTTTCGCGCCGAAATCGGCGAACCGCCCGAACTGAGCGAAAGAACAACACCATGGCCGACCCGTTCCTCTCCATCCAGCACGTTCGAAAATCCTTCGGCGCCACCACGGTCGTGGAGGATTTCAATCTCGACGTCGAGCGCGGCGAATTCGTCTCCTTCCTCGGCCCGTCCGGTTGCGGCAAGACCACCGTGCTGCGCATGGTGGCGGGCTTCGAGGAGCCGAGCGCGGGCACGATCGTCGTCGGTGGCAAGGACATTACGAGGCTGAAGCCCAACCAGCGCAATGTCGGCATGGTGTTCCAGGCCTATGCGCTGTTTCCGAACCTGACCGTGGCGCAGAACATCGGCTTCGGCCTGAAGGTCGCTGGCATGTCCAGGGCGGATATCGATGCTCGTGTCGCCGAGATGCTTGGCATCATCAAGCTGCCGCAGATGGCGGATCGCTATCCCTATCAGCTCTCGGGCGGCCAGCAGCAGCGCATCGCGTTGGCCCGCGCGATCGCGCCGAAGCCGAAGCTGCTGCTGCTGGACGAGCCGCTGTCGGCGCTCGACGCCAAGGTGCGCGTGTCACTGCGCGAGGAAATCCGCTCTATCCAGAAGAAGCTCGGCATCACCACGATCTTTGTCACGCACGACCAGGAAGAGGCGCTGTCGATCTCGGACCGTATCGCCGTCATGTATGGCGGTAAGGCCGAGCAGGTCGGCACGCCGTTCGAGATCTACAACCGCCCGGCAACCAAGTTCGTCGCCAATTTCGTCGGCACGCTGAACGTGCTCGAAGGCACCGTCACCGATGCCGCGGCAGGCACGGTGCGGGTCAATTCAGAACAAGTCTCGCTCAAGGGCAAGCTCAACGGCTCCAAGTCGGGCGACACGCTGTCACTGGCGTTGCGTCCGGAAGCGATTTCGCTCGGCCGCCAGCCCGGCCGCGACTCCAGCCTTTCCGGCGAAATCTCCGAAGTGCATTTCCTCGGCTCGGTCATCCGGGTTCGCGTCGGCATCGGCGGCAACACGGTCTCGCTCGACACCTTCAACAGCCCGGCGACCCCGCCCCCCGCGGTCGGTGAAAAGGCCGAGATATCGTTCTCGTCGAGCGACATGCTGGTGCTGCACTAGGCTGCGACAGCGCTTGCCTAGGCGGGCGCGATGAACGGCTGCGAGACCGTTTGAAAGACAGGCAGTGCTTCCATCCGCTCAGCATGCGCGCAAAGCGCCGGGAAGTCCTTCAGCGAAACCAGCCCGGGATGCGCCTCGCCGATGAAGCGGAGCACCGCGGTAACCGCGATGTCTGCGTGACCGAGGCGGTCACCGACCCAGTATGGTGTCGGCCTCTCCTGACGATCTGCCTCCAGCGCAGTCAGAACGGCTTCGATTTGCGCACGGAAGCGCCTGATCCAGACGTCCGAGACTTTCTCGTGCAATCTCAATTCATAAAACAGGCTGACCGCCTTGTCGCCGAGCCCGGTCGCCAGGCCCGAGATCTTCAGCGCCTGATGGCGAGTCGGTTCGGTCGTCGGAAACATCCTTCGCTCGGCCGGAACGAGACCGTCCAGATAGTCGAGCATCAAATGGCTCTCGATCAGCACTTCGCCATTGTCGAGCACCGCGTCGGCACCCGCGTCAATGGATTGTAGGGCCGAATCTTGTCGGCATCGCCGAAGGCAGACCACGGCCGGTGCTCGAAGGAGATGCCGTACGAGGTCAGTCCAATGCCGACGCGACGAACGAAGGGCGAATCATATTGGCCAATCAGGATCATACCAGTCTTGTACGGCAGGTGGCGGTTTGAGGCGTTCTGCCAGAGGGCTTGAGTTTGATGGCCAATCGACCGCATCCTGCAGGTATATTCGCGCCGGCAATCCCGTCTCACGGATCTAAAGCCCCATGGCTCTTTTCGAACTCACCCTTGTCCTGCTTTTGACTGCCGTCGCGCTGACGGCGCTGTCGCGACGGCTGGAGATTCCCTATCCGTCGCTGCTGGCTTTGGCCGGGGTCGGGATTGCCTTCGTGCCTGGTGCGCCAATGATCGAGATCGATCCGGAACTGGCGCTTGCGCTGTTCATCGCGCCTGTGCTTCTCGACGCCGCCTATGACACCTCGTTGCGCGACCTGAAGCGCTACCGACTGTCGCTGGCACTGCTGGCGCTTGGCGCCGTTGTCTTCACCACCCTGGTGGTTGCGTTCGTCGGCTGGAAGATGGCCGGCCTGCCGATTGCGGCGGCGATCGCGCTCGGCGCCATCGTGGCACCTCCGGATGCGGTGGCGGCATCTGCTGTACTCGGACAATTCAAGGTGCCGCACCGCATCACCGCCATCCTGCAAGGCGAGAGCCTGCTCAACGATGGCACGGCACTGCTGATCTATCGGCTGGCGGTTTCGGCGGCGCTCGGCTCGATCATGCTCAGCAACGCCATTCCGACGATCTTGTTGTCAACCATAGGTAGCTTGGTTGCGGGTTATCTGCTTGGCCGCTTCTCGCTCATGACGCTCACCCGGATCGAGGATGCGGCGAGCAGCACGGTGGTGCAATTCGCCGGAACTTTCGGGGTCTGGATCCTGGCCGACAGGCTCGGCCTTTCGGCCATCATCACCATTGTCGTCTACGCCATGACCCTCGCGCGCAGGGCGCCGCGCCGCATGTCGGCGAGACGCCGCGTCAGCACCTATTCGGTCTGGGAGACGGCCGTCTTCGTGCTCAATGTGCTGGCTTTCGTGCTGATGGGCCTGCAGGCGCGCTCGATCATCGGCCGGCTCTCCGGAGAAGGGCAAGGCGAAGCCTTTCTCTTCGCGGCAACGGTGCTGGCCGTCGTCATCGTGGCGCGCCTCGTCTGGGTGGCGAGTTACGTTGCGATCATAAGATGGTTTGCCCGCTTCGGCAGCGAAGACAGAAGGCGAGATGTGCCGACGTTCGGCGGCGCCGTACTGGTCGGTTGGTGCGGCATGCGGGGGCTGGTGACGCTGGTGGTCGCCATTGCCCTGCCAGCCAATTTTCCCGGCCGCGATCCGATTGTGCTTGCCGCCTTCGCGGTGGTTCTGGGCACCCTGGTGCTGCAAGGCATGAGCCTGAAACCTCTGCTGCGGATCCTCAACGTTGACCCGGACACGACAGTCGACCGCGAAGTAGCGCATGCGCGTGTCGCCATCATGCAGGCCGCGCTCGACGTACTGAGCCGCAAAACGTCAGCCGCGGCAGACGTTGTGCGCGAGCAGTATGAGGCTCAGCGCCTGGTCGCGGAAAACCCGGAGAACGCACAGGCGGCGACCGAATACGACCGGCTGCGCCTTTATGCCATCAACCGCCAGCGCGACACGCTGGAGGAACTGCGCCGCAACGGTACGATCGGTGACGAAGCCTACCACCGGCTTGAAGAGGAAATCGACTGGTCGGAACTGGCGGCATCGCCGGCGGGAAGTTTCCAGCCACTGACGACCACCTGACCGCTGGCCCAGCCCCGTCGCTCGCTCGGCACATTGCAACGCTACTGCCGAACGGCTACTGCCATCACGAAATTGAGCCGGATAAGCAATGAAGCTGGTCAGCTACAACATCCAGTACGGGTTCGGCGGCGACGGCCGCTATGATCTTTCGCGCGCCGCGCGCATCGTTGCCGGCGCCGATATCATCGCCTTGCAGGAGGTCGAGCGGCACTGGCAGCGCAGCAATCACGACGACCAGCCGGAGCTGCTTTCTCGCCTGCTGCCGGACTATCACTGGGTCTATGGCCCGGCCTTCGACATGGATGCCAGCGAGCGGCGCGACGGCCGTCTGTTCAACCGGCGTCGCCAGTTCGGAACCATGGTGCTGTCGAAACTGCCGATCGTCTGGTCGCGGCTGCATGCGCTGCCGATGCGCCGTACGCTGCGGCCGCTCAATACGCGCAATGCGGCACTCGAATGCATGATCCGCACGCCGTCCGGCTCGGTGCGCGTGTTGTCGCTGCATCTCGCTCATATCGCGGCCGAGGAGCGGCTGGAGCAGATCGACTATCTCATGGCCGAGCATCGCCGGGCGCCATCCGATGGCGGACCGTGGAGCGGCGTCGACGACGAGCCCACGCGCAACTGGACCAGCGGCGAAGCCGAGCCGGAAAACCCGCTGGCGGCGATCTGGATGGGTGATTTCAACATGGAGCCGGGCAGCGCCGAATATCGCCGCATCGTCGGCAACACACCCTACCATCGCGGGGCTGCTTATCTCGACGGCTTTGTCGACGCCGCCGCTGTCGCCAGCGAGCCGGCTCAGGATTTCCACACCCATGTGAAGACCATCGACGGCAAGGTGGCAAAACGCCGGCTCGATCATTGCTTCGTCGGTGGCGTGTTTGCCGGGCGCGTGCGCTCGATCAGTGCCGACATCGGCGAGATTGCGTCGGATCATTTCCCGCTGCGGGTCGATATCGATCTCGAAACGCCCGGCATCGCCCCATGAGCCGCGCATGACACTTTTCGTCTTCTTCGCAGTGCTTGCCGCCGCCGCCATGCACGCGATCTGGAACGCGCTGGTCAAGGTCCATCTCGACCGCTTCCTGTCGATCACGCTGATGACGCTCGGCATGGGTGCCGCAGCACTCGTGGTGCTGCCCTTCGTCGAAGTGCCGAGGGCGGAGGTGTGGCCCTACATTATCGCCTCCGTCTTTTTCCACATGGGCTACCGGACCTTCCTCATAGGCGCCTACAAGGCCGGCGATTTCGCCCAGACCTATCCGCTGGCGCGCGGCACCGCACCGCTGCTGGCGGCCTTTGGCGGCATGTTCGTCGTTGCCGAGATTCCCGGCCCATTCGCCATTCTCGGCATCTTTTTGTTGTCGGCCGGGACACTGGTGATGTCATTTCGCGGTGGCGCGCATCTGGAGAAACTCAATCTGCGTGCGGTCGGCTTTGCGCTGGGCACCTCGATCTTCATCGCCAGCTACACGCTGTCCGACGGCAGCGGTGCGCGGCTGGCGGCAACGGCGCAGAGCTATGCTGCCTGGCTGTTCATCTGCGACGCCTTTGGCGCGCTGGCGCTGTGCCTCATCTTCCGCGGACCCAAGGCGCTTCCCGTTCTGGCGCGCGACTGGAAGGCCGGGCTGTTCACCGGCGTGCTCAGCGGTGCGGCCTACTGGATCGTGATGTGGGCGATGACCAAGGCGCCGATCGCCTCGGTGGCGTCGCTGCGCGAAACCTCGATCCTGTTTGCCATGATGATCTCGGTGTTCGCGCTCGGCGAGAAGATGACGGGCTGGCGCGGTGCCGCCGCGCTCAGCATCGTTGCGGGTGTCGTCGCGCTCAGACTCGGCTGACCTGGGCCTAACTCTTTGTTTTGACGCAATTCCCAAGGGAAAGCGCTATGCGCTTTTCCCGGGAAAACCGTTTCACACTTTTCCTGGAATTGCTCTAATTGAGCACCGTCATCAGTTGGCCACGTCGTTCCGGACTGAAGCGGATGACGACGATGATGCAGACGGCGACCACGCCGGCAAACAGCGCCAGCGCATAGCTATAGCTGCCTCCGGCGCTTTCTGCGATTCCTGCCTGATAGGGGCCGCCATAGGATGCCGCGAGATTGCCGGCCTGATAGATGAAGCCGGGCAAGGTTGCCCGCACCGCGCCGGGCGAAAGCTCGTTGAGGTGCACCGGGATGACACCCCATGCGCCCTGGACCGCGACCTGCATGATGAAGGCGCCGACGGCGAGCATGAACGGCGTGGTCGAGTAGGCCCACAGCGGAATAGACGGCAGGGCGATCAGGCACGCCAGTGTGATGGCGTTGACGCGGCCGATCTTCTCGGACAGCGCGCCGAATGCCAGGCCACCGACGATGGCGCCGATGTTGGCAACGATCGTGATCCAGCTCACCGTATGCGGATCGAAGCCGTGTTGCTTCTTCAGGAAGGTCGGGTAGAGGTCCTGCGTGCCATGGCTGAAGAAATTGAAGAACATCATCAGCACGACGGCATAGAGTGCGACGCCCCAGTGTTTCTGCAGCGTTTCCCACATGCCGGGTCGGGCCTGTTTCTGCGCTTCGACGAAGGCCGGCGATTCCGGCACGTGCGAGCGGATGAACAGGACAATCAGGGCAGGCACGAAGCTGAGCAGGAACATTGCACGCCAGCCGATCGTGTAGCCGCCGATCGTCTGCTGATAGAGCAGGCCGTAGACCACCGCCGCCAGCAGATAACCGGCCGGATAGCCGCACTGCAGGATACCCGAAACCACACCGCGCGCGCTGGGCGGGATGGATTCCATGGCCAGCGAACTGCCAAGCCCCCATTCGCCGCCCATGGCGATGCCGAACAGAGCGCGCAGCGCAAGAAAGATACCGAGATTGGGTGAGAAGGCGGCCAGCGCGCCGATCACCGAGTAGCTGACGATGTTGAGCATCAGGATGGGCTTGCGCCCATATTTGTCGGCAAGCATGCCGAAGAAGAACGCGCCGATGAAGCGTGTAGCCAAGGTCAGGAACAGTGCCTTGGAGACTGCGGGCACGTCAGCGTGGAATTCGGTCGCGATATCGGTGAGCAGGAATGTCAGAAGGAAGAAATCAAATGCGTCCAGCGTCCAGCCCAGGAACGAGGCCAGGACGGTCTTCTTCTGCTGCGAATTGAGGTTCAAGACCTTCCTCCTTTGCCATCCCCCGGGCAACGATATGTCGCCCGGTTGGCTAAAGAGAACAGCTCTCAGCCGGCTCCAGCGGTCACTTTTTCGTAAGGTCGAGATCGAACACCATCAGTCCGTCCGTGCCGCCTTCGAGAGCCGCAACCAGCCGCGCGCCAGCACGCTGATGCGCCTCGTGCACCAGATAGGCGTCGCGCGCGGCGGCATCGCGGAAATCGATGGTGAAGCCGTGGCTGAAGCCGCGTGCGAACGGCTCCGGACTGACATTGGCGCTGAACTGGACCGTGTCCATGCCGTCGACTACCTGTCGCAGCGCCTCGAGGTCGGCGTGGATCGCCTTGCGTTCGCCGTCGCCGACATCATTGCGGAATTTGACGAAAACACAGTGCCTGATCATTTCTTGCTCCTGAATGCCTAAGCCGCCCGGTTTCCGGAAAACACCGCCGGTGGCAGCGGCTCGCGGCCGAGCACCAGGTCGGCGCCCTTTTCACCGACCATGATGGTCGGCGCATTGGTGTTGGAGGAGGGCACGCGCGGCATCACCGAGGCGTCGCAGACCCGCAGGCCCTCAATGCCGCGCAGCCGCAGGTCCGGCGTCACGACAGCCATGTCGTCATGGCCCATGCGGCAAGTGCCGACCGGGTGGTGGTCGGTCTTGGAACTGCGGCAGGCATAGTCGAACAGTTCGTCGTCGCTGGCGAGTGACGGGCCGGGCAGCACCTCGCGCAGCACGTAAGGGGCAAGCGCCTTCTGCCGCATGATCTCGCGCGCCAGCCGCAGCCCCTTGATCGACATGGCGCGGTCATAGGGATCGGACCAGTAGTTCGGATCGATCAGCGGGTGGTCGGCCGGGTCGGCACTCTTCAGCCGCACCGTGCCGCGCGAGCGCGGCCGCAGGAAGGCCGAGTTCAGGGTGACGCCAGGGTTCTTCAGCTTCTCGACGCCGGCCTCGATGCCGGAGCCCAGACCGAGATGGAACTGGATGTCGGGCGAGGCGGCGGTCGGGTCGGCGTACCAGAAGCCGCCGGTCTCGAACAGGCTGGAGGCCACCGGCCCTTTCTTCAGCAGCATATATTGCAGGCCGGCCCAGGCCGTGCGGTGCAGCTTGGCGTAGTTGTCGTAGGTGTGATCGCCTGTGCATTCGGCGATGACGAACAGGTCGAGATGGTCCTGCATGTTGGAGCCGACGCCGGGCAGATCATGCACCGGTGTGACGCCGACCGCCTTCAGGTGATCGGCCGGGCCGATGCCCGACTGCATCAAGAGCTTCGGGGAGCCGATGGCGCCTGACGAGACGATCACCTCGCGCTCGGCACGCAGGATTTTCTTCTTGCCGCCTGGCCTGTCGACCACCTCGACGCCGATGGCGCGGCCCTTCTCGACGACGATGCGGGTGACCAGCACATCGGTTCGGACGGTCAGGTTCTTGCGGGCGCGGATCGGCCTGAGATAGGCCACCGAAGCGGAGGAACGGCGGGCGTCCCTCTGGGTCAACTGGTAATAGCCGACGCCTTCCTGGCTGGCGCCGTTGAAGTCCGGATTGAAGGGGATGCCCATCTCCTGGCCGGCACGAAAATAGGCCTCGCAGATCGGCAGCGGCGAAATCGGGTTCGACACGCCGAGGGGGCCCTGGTCGCCGTGGAAATCGTTGGCGTAGCGCTGGTTGTTCTCGGCGCGTTTGAAGTAAGGCAGCACGTCGCGATAGCCCCAGCCGGCAAGGCCTTCTTCCTTCTCCCAGGCGTCGTAGTCGCGGGCATTGCCGCGCGTGTAGATCTGGGCGTTGATGGAGGAGCCGCCGCCGACCACCTTGGCCTGCGTGTACCAGAAGATGCGGTCCTTCATGTGCTTCTGCGGCACAGTCGACCAACCCCACGAGGCGATACCCTTGGTCATCTTGGCAAAGCCCGCCGGCATGTGGATGTAGGGATGCCAGTCCTTGCCGCCGGCCTCCAGCAGCAGGACCGAATTTGCCGGATCCTCGCTCAACCGGTTGGCCAGAACGCAGCCGGCCGGACCGGCGCCCACGATGATGTAGTCGGTCATGACACTGTCCACTTACAGTCGCGGCACGGAGAGCGCGCCGTCGACATTGATGATCGAGCCGGTCGAAAAGCCGAGCTTGCCGCCGGCGAGCGTCGCCACCACTGCACCGATATCCGACGCTTCGCCCCAGCGCTTTGCCGGCACCAGTCCATCGTCGATGAGGGCGTCGTATTTGGCGGTCACGCCTGCCGTCATGTCGGTGCGGATGATGCCTGGCCGCACCTCGAAAACGCCGATGTTCTCAGGCGCAAGCCGCAGCGCCAGGTTCTTCACCCACATCGAAAGCCCGGCTTTCGAGATGCAGTAGTCCGGCCGTTCGGGCGACGCCATTTCGGCGCTGACCGAGGTGATGGTGATGATCGATTTCGGATGGCCCCCGGGTACGGCCAGCATCGCCCTGGCGACGGCCTGGCTGAGGAAAACGGTGCCGCGCAGATTGATGCTGAGCGTGCGGTCGAAATGTTCCGGCTGGAGGTCCAGCAGATCACCGCGCACCACGGCGCCAACGCCGGCATTGTTGACGAGACAGTCGATGCGGCCGAAGGCGCGCGTGGCGGCGGCGACGAGGGCCGGATGGTCGTCGAGGTTGGCGATGTCACAACGCACATAGGCGAACTTTGAGCCGCGCGCGGTGATGTCGGCGGCAAGTTCGTCCGGAGGTTGGTCAGCAAGATCGGCGATCAGAATGTCGAAGCCTGCATCGGCCAGCGCTTCGGCGCAGGCCAGCCCAATGCCGCGCGCGCCGCCGGTGACGATGGCCGCCGGGCGGGTCATGCAGCGAGCTCCGTCTTGCGGATATGGTCCGCGACGCGCAGCGCCTGGGCGGCGATCGACAGCGCCGGATTGACGGCGGCCGAGTTGGGCAGGAAGCTGCCATCGACGACGAACAGGTTCCGGTGGTCGAATGAGCGGCAGAAGGGATCAAGCGGCGCGGTGGCCGGGTCGTCACCCATCTTCACCGTGCCGCACTGGTGCGACGGTGTGCGTTTGTCGAAGGGCCGCGACAGCACTAGGGGATAACCGCAGGCGCGGAAGTTCTCGCGCATCACCTTGGTCAGTCCGTCGAGCGACTGCATGTTGGAGCGCCGCCACTGCATGACGATGTCCTTGCCGTCGACCATGATGCGGCTTTCCGGATCGGGCAGGTCCTCGCACATCAGATACCAGTCGACGGCGTGGCCGGCGATAAAATCAAGCGCGAATTTCGGCGTGTACTTCACATTGGCTTTCAGCATGTTGCCGTCGATCTTGCCGAGCAGCTGGACATTGCCGAGCGGCTTGCCGCCCTTGCCGTCGGACAGATAATAGTCGTTCAGCATCAGCGTCTTCTGGTAGACGGCATCGTTCCTGCGGCGCGGGTCGATCGCCAGCATGGCGCTGGAATTGTGGTTCATGAAATTGCGGCCGACCTGGTCGGAGCGGTTGGCGAGGCCCTTGCCACCTCCCTTGCCGTTGTTGGGCGAGGGTGAGCGCAGCAGTATGACGGCGGAATTGACCGCGCCAGCCGAGAGGATGACCAGCTTCGGCGACACTTTCTTCAATTCGCCATTCTGACGATAGTGAATCGCGGCGATGGTCTTGCCGTCGGCCGACGCCTCGAGATATTCGACGTAGGCGCTGGTTTCGAGCGTGATGTTCTGGTCAGTCAGGGCTGCCGTCAGCGGTCCCGTTTGTGCGTCGATCTTGCCCTGGCCGGTGTTCGGGAAAGCATCCCAGCCGGTTTTGCCCTCTTTCAGCCAGGTGTCGATGTCGACGCCGAGCGGCAGCGAGGCGGGATGCAGTCCAAGGCCCTTGAGTTCGGCGCGGGCGCGGGCGATGGGGGCTTCGTCGGACACCGGCCTGAAGGCGTAGGGGACCGAATGGAACGGCTCGGTCGGGTCCTCGCCCAGCGTGCCACGCACGCGAAACAGCTGTTCGGCCTTCGAATACCAGGGCTCGAACTCGTCATAGGAAAACGGCCATGCCGGCGAGACGCCGCCGAAATGCTCCATGACCGCAAAGTCCTCTTTGCGGTAGCGGATCAGCACTGCGCCATAGAATTTCGAATTGCCGCCGACATAGTAGTAATTGCCGGGGTTGAAGGCGGCGCCGCCGGCCTCGCGCCACATCTCCTTCGGCCGGTAATGGCCATCGATGAAGATCGAGCGCGTGTCGCGTGCGTGCGGCGTCGCCGGCAACGGCTCGCCACGCTCCAGCATCAGGATCGAGGCGCCGCTGCCGGCAAGGCCGGAGGCGATCGTGGCGCCACCTATGCCGGAGCCGATGATGACGATGTCCGGATTTGTCATGGCCGTCAGCGAATGCGGTTCTCGGTCGCCGGATCGAAGAACACCGCCTTGGTCAGGTTGAAGGCGAGCGGCGTGTTGGTGCCCGGCTGGATGTTGGCGTCGGCGCGCAGCCGCGCCACCACGCCCTTGCCGCCGAGATTGGTGACGGCGAAGGTGTCCGAGCCGGCCGGTTCGACGACCTCGATATGGCAGTCGGCGGTGGCGATGTTCGACGCGTTGCGCTCGGCACCTTCCGGATCAGTCAGGGCTTCAGGGCGGACGCCGAAGATGATCGGCTTGCCCTGGAATGCCGACAGGCCGGCAGGCGCATTGGCCATCGGTAGCGAGATCGGCTCGCGCGCCTCACGTTGCAGCACAACGGACAGCGCGTTGCCTGACGTGCCGATCGTCGCCGGGATCAGGTTCATCGCCGGCGAGCCCATGAAATCGGCGACGAAGAGATTGGTCGGGTTGTTGTAGATCTCGGCCGGGGTGCCGAACTGCTGCACCTCGCCATCGCGCATGACGGCGATCTTGGTCGCCAGCGTCATAGCCTCGATCTGGTCATGGGTGACGTAGACGATGGTGGTGCCGGTGGTGGCATGCAGGCGCTTGATCTCGATGCGCATGTCGACGCGCAGCTTGGCGTCGAGGTTGGACAAGGGCTCGTCGAACAGGAACAGTTTGGGATCACGCACCAGCGCCCGGCCCATGGCGACGCGCTGGCGCTGCCCGCCGGAAAGCTGGCCCGGCTTGCGCTGCAGCAGGTGGCCGATCTGCAGCACCTTGGCCACCTTGTCGATTGCCTTCTGGCGCTCCGCCGCCGGCACGCCACGCATCTCCATGCCGAACGAGATGTTTCCGGCCACCGTCATGTTCGGATACAGAGCATAGCTCTGGAACACCATCGCGATGTCGCGCTTCGAGGGATGCAGATCGTTGATGGTGCGTCCATCGACGCGGATTTCGCCCGAGGTGATCGTCTCCAGTCCGGCAATGGTGTTGAGCAAAGTCGACTTGCCGCAGCCCGATGGGCCGACCAGCACCAGGAAGCCGCCTTTCTCCAGCTCGACATCGATCCCCTTGAGGATCTCGACCTGGCCGAAGCGCTTTCTCAGACCATCAATTTCCAGAAAAGCCATCAGATTATCCTTTGACGGCGCCAGCCATGAGACCGCGCACGAAGTAGCGGCCGGCGAGCACATAGATGAGAAGGGTAGGCAGTGCCGCGATCATCGCGGCGGCCATGTTGACGTTGTATTCGACGACGCCGGTCGAAGTGTTGACGACGTTGTTGAGCGCCACCGTCATCGGCATCGCGTCGCCGGTGCCGGCGTAAGCCGAGGCGAACAGGAAGTCGTTCCAGATGTTGGTGAACTGATAGATCACGGTGACGACGAAGATCGGCATCGAATTCGGCAGCATGATGCGGCGGAAGATCTGGAAGAAGGAGGCGCCGTCGACCTGTGCCGCCTTGACCAGTTCGGTCGGGAACGCCTCGTAGTAATTGCGGAAGAACAGCGTGGTGAAGCCGATGCCGTAGACGACGTGGACGAAGACGAGGTTGACCGTCGGGTTGCCGAGGCCGAAGCTCGTTCCGACCGAGTTCTGCAGCGTGACGCCGAAGCGACCGAGGCTGCCGAGGATGGTTGCCATCGGCAACAGCACCGACTGGAACGGAATGAAGCAGGCGAACAGCATCAGTCCGAACACCAGCGTTGCGCCGCGGAAGCGCCATTTGGTCAGCACGTAGCCGTTCAGCGCCCCGAGCATCGTCGAGATCAGCACGGCCGGAACCACCATCTTGATGGAGTTCCAGAAATAGCCCTTGATGCCGGCGCAGGTCAGGCCGACGCAGGTTTCGCCCCAGGCCTTCACCCATGGGTCGAAGGTCGGCACCCTGGGCGGTGCCAGCATGTTGCCGTTCTGGATCTCGTCCATGGTCTTGAACGAGGTCACCAGCATGACGAACAGCGGCATCAGGTAAAACAGCGCAAAGAGCGCCAGCAGCCCGTAGATGACGATGCGGTTGATGATCTTGACGTTGACGCCGCCGGAAGCCTGGCGGGCGGGAGTGGTGACAGCGCTCATCGCGGCTTCTCCCTCAGTTCCGAATAGAGATAGGGCACGATGATGGCGACGATGGTCATCAGCATGATCACGGCGCTGGCCGAGCCGACGGCCATTTCGTTGCGCTTGAACGTGTACTCATACATGAAATTGGAGGGCAGCCAGGCCGAGCCGCCGGGCCCGCCGCTGGTCAGCGCCACGACCAGATCGTAGGATTTGATGGCGAGATGCGCGAGCACGATGAAGGCCGACAGGAAGATCGGCCGCAGCAGCGGGATGACGATGCGGCGGTAGAGCTGGAAGGTGGTGGCGCCGTCGATCTGCGCAGCCTTCATGATCTCGCCGTCGATGCCGCGCAGGCCGGCCAGGAACATCGCCATGATGAAGCCGGAGGCCTGCCAGACGCCGGCAATGACCACCGTGTAGATGACGAAATCCTTGTTCTTGATCCAGTCGAAATGGAAGCTCGTCCAGCCCCATTGATGCAAGGTCTGCTCGAGGCCGAGACCGGGATCGAGGAACCATTTCCAGGCGACGCCGGTGACGATGAAGGACAGCGCCATCGGGTAGAGGTAGATCGGCCGCAGCACGCCTTCGCCGCGGATCTTCTGGTCGAGCAGGATGGCCAGGAACAGGCCGAGAGCCAGGCAGATGGCGATATAGAGAAAGCCGAAAATGCCCATATTGGTGATCGACGTGTACCAGCTCGATGGCGGGTCGGTGTCGAAGGTCCAGCCCCACAGCCGCTGATAGGCGCGCGAGCCGGTGATGACATAGGACGGGAAGGTCTTGGAATTGGTGAAGGACAGATAGATCGTCCACAGGATGAAGCCGTAGACGAAGACGATGGTGATGGCGAAGCTCGGCGCCAGAACGATCTTCGGCAAGGCGTCCTGCAGCCGCGAGCGCACCGAGGCGCGGTGCCGCTCCGGCGTCAGCTTGATCTGGCTTGTCGCTACGGTGCTCATGGGGCTCCTCCCGTCGACGCGAGGCCAACCAGGTTCGCGGATCTTAGTTCGCGGATTTGGGCCTTCCCCGCCGGAGCGGGGAAGGCGTTTTGGGTGTGTGGCGCTTACTTGGCGTCGTCGATGGCCTTGACCAGCTCGGTCACGGCCTCGTCCGAGGTCTTGATCTGACCAT
This sequence comes from Mesorhizobium sp. Root102, assembly GCF_001425625.1. Classification (GTDB taxonomy): domain Bacteria; phylum Pseudomonadota; class Alphaproteobacteria; order Rhizobiales; family Rhizobiaceae; genus Mesorhizobium. Next base: position 272,844 of record NZ_LMCP01000046.1, read on the forward strand.
GGACGAACTTGGAGACGACATCCTTGTAGGCATTGGCGACCGCCGGAGGCGCACCATAACCCTGGGCCAGCGAGCCGAACAGCGTGCCGCCGTCATTGGCTGCTTTCAGGTCGGCGATGCCCTTCTTGCCGCAAGCGTCGAAGTCGGTGTCCGGAACGTCGGTACGGGCCGGAACCGAACCCTTGACGACGTTAAAGGCCGACTGGAAGCTCTTCGACAGGGTGGCGGTGGCCAACGCAACCTGGGCTGCCTTGCGGTCGTCCGGAACGTTGAACATGCCGAACATGTCGGAGTTGTAGATCACCGAACCGTCGGTGCCCGGGAAGCGATAGCACAGGAAGTCCGTGCCCGGGGTCTTCTTAGCGGCGTGGAACTCACCCTTGGCCCAGTCGCCCATGACCTGAACCAGCGCATCGCCCTTGATGACCATGGCGGTGGCAAGGTTCCAGTCGCGGCCCGAGAAGTTCGGGTCGACATAGGTGACGAGCTTGGCCAGGTTGTCGAACGACTTCTTCATCGTGTCGGATTTGAGCGAAGCGTCGTCGAGGTCGTTGAAGGCCTTCTTGTAGAACTCAGGTCCGCCGGTCGACAGCACGACCGAGTCGAACATGGTGGCTTCCTGCCAGTTCTGGCCACCGAGAGCGAGCGGGATCACGCCTGCCGCCTTGGCCTTGTCGAGCAGGGCAACGAAGTCGTCGAAGGTCTTCGGCTCGGTGCCGCCGATCTTGTCCATGACGGCCTTGTTGATCCACAGCCAGTTGACCGAGTGGACGTTGACCGGAGCCGCGACCCACTTGCCCTCATAGACCGAGAACTTCTGCAGGGCTGCCGGAACGGACTTGTCCCAGCCTTCCTTCTTCGCCGTTTCGGTCAGGTCGCCCATGACGCCGGCAGCGGCATAGTCGAGCACGGTATAGCCGAGCATCTGCGAGGCGGTCGGATAGTTGCCGGCGGCAACCATTGCCTTCAGCGCGGTCATGGCAGCATCGCCGCCGCCGCCGGCCACCGGCACGTCCTTCCAGGCATAGCCTTCCTTGGCCAGGTCACCCTTGAGGACGTTCAGAGCAGCCGCTTCGCCGCCCGACGTCCACCAATGCAGCATCTGGACTTCCTTGACGTCCTCGGCATGGGCCGCGAAAGCCAGGCCCGATGCGAGCGCCGTTCCGATAAGCAGTTTGCGCAACATGTACTTCCTCCCTTGTTGCATTACACGACCGGTGGAAGCCCACCGGGTTCTTCCCAACTCAGCCGACCCACCATCCGGTGCGCTGGCCGCGATGAAACTGGATTGTCTTTTCCTCGGTATAATCCTCGACGGCACGCTTGCCGAGCTCACGTCCGAGGCCGGACTGCTTGTAGCCTCCGAAAGGCAGCTCGGGATAACCTTCCATGAATGTGTTCACCCAGACGGTCCCCGACCGCACCCCACGCGCCACCGACATGCAAGTGTCGATGCTGGCGCTCCACACGCCCGCCGACAAACCATAGGGCGTGTTGTTGGCGATGTGCAACGCCTTTTCAATCGATTCAAAAGTCAACACCGAGAGCACAGGGCCGAATACTTCCTCGCGCGCTATGGCCATATCCTCGGTGACGCCGCGGATGATGGTGGGATCGAGGTATTGGCCGGCACTGGAGGCAAGCTGCTCGCCGCCGCTGTAGACGCTGCTGCCTTGGGTCGCGGCCGCCGCAACGTAACCTGTCACCTTGGCCAAGTGGTCTGACGAGATCATCGCCCCAACCTTGGTACGGTCATCGAGCGGATCGCCGACTGTCACCCTGGCGGTGAGCGCCTTGACGGCGCTGAGAAACTCGTCGGCGATCGCCTCGTGCACGATCAGCCGGCTGCCGGCGTTGCAGCACTCGCCGGCATTGAAGAAGCCGCCGAATACCGCCGCGTCGGCGGCCGCCTCGAGGTCGGCGTCGGGGAAGACGATCTGGCCGTTCTTGCCGCCGAGCTCCATCGAGACTTTCTTCAGCGTTTGCGCGGCCGAGGCCATCGTCATCTTGCCGACGCGGGTGGAGCCTGTGAACGACACCATCTCGACCAGGGGGTGGCTGACCATCGGCGCACCGACGTCGGCGCCGAGACCTGCAAGGATGTTGACGACGCCGGCGGGCAGGCCGGCCTGCATCAGGATATCGCCGAGCACGAAGGTCGAGGCCGAAGTCATTTCGCTCGGCTTGACGACGGCCGTGCAGCCGGCGGCGAGCGCGAAGGGCAGTTTCTGGCTGACGATCAGGAACGGGAAATTCCACGGCGTGATGATCGAGACGACGCCGATCGGTTCGCGCAGCACGACACCCAGCATGGCATCGCCGAGATTGGCGTAGGATTCGCCATGCAGCGTGCGGGCAAGCGAGGCGGCATAGCGCCAGATGTCGACCGCGCCGCCGATCTCGCCGCGTGCCTGGGCGATCGGCTTGCCTGATTCCAGCGCGTCGAGCCGAGCGATGTCTTCCAGCCGCGCCTCGATCAGGTCAGCCGCCTTGAGCAGGAGCGCGGCGCGCTCGGCCGCCTTCATGCGCGGCCATGGACCCGTCTCGAAAGCCCTGTGGGCGGCCTGCATTGCCGCTTCCACTTCGGCCTCGCCGGCCTGTGCATAGTGCGAGACGGTGAAGCCGTGACCGGGGCTCTTGCGCGCAAGCGTGCGGCCGTCACGGGCATCGACATGCTTGCCGTCGATCAGCAGCTTGTACGCCTTTGGCGCAGCGGACGCCTCGGCGGGCATGGAAATCTTGAGTAGTGCGTTCATGTTTATCCTCTAGAATCTCGAAAAGGCCGGCTTCTGCTTGGCCCTGAAAGCACCGACGCCGGCCTTGAGGTCGCCGGTCATGGCGATGAAGCCGCTGGCGAGCGCTTCAGTAGCGGCGGCACTTTCCTCGCCTTCGGCGACAGCGATCATCAGCTTGGCGGCCTCCGTTGCCAGCGGCCCGCGCTCGGAGATCTTTTCGGCCCAGGCCTTGGCTTCGTCGTGTGCCTTGCCGGTCTCGACCACCCGGTCGACCACGCCCAAGGCTAGCGCTTCAGCCGCGAGAAAGATCTCGCCACCCAGCGCCATGCGCCGCACTGTCTGCGCGCCGAAACGGCGCACGGCGCGCTGCGTGCCGGACCAGCCGGGAACGACGCCGATCGAGGTCTCGGGGAAGCCCAATTTCACTTGTGTTTCCGCCACGCGGAAATCACAAGCCACGGCCAGTTCCAGGCCGCCGCCCAAGGCGTGGCCGGACAAAACGGCGATGGTCGGCTGCTTGAGCCGCGCCAGCCGGTCGAAGACGCGGTGGCCGTAGCGCACCCACTGCACCTGGAAATCGGCGGCACTCATCTGCGCCCAGGCCTCGACATCGCCGCCGGCGCAAAAGCCCTTACCTTCGCCGCGCAGCAGCACGACGCGCACGCCGTCCGCGTCTTCGGCCGCGTCAAGCGCTGCCTCCAGCGCGCGCAGCATGGGGATGTCGAGCGCGTTGAATTTCTCCGGCCGGCGCAGCGTGACGATGCCGATGGCGCCATCCTGCTCGCAGGTGACGAGAGGCTCAACCATGCGCGCCTCCGAGCGAGGCGCCGCCATTTAGCGACAGGCCGATAGGCTGGTCCAGATAGAGAGCTTCCGGTGTCGTCTTGAGGTCCTTGGCAACGCCCAACGGAATTTCCGACTGCGCCAGCACGTCGCGCTGCAGGTCAATGCCGGGTGCGAGTTCTGTGACGACCAGGCCCTCCGGCGTCAGCTTCATCACGCAGCGCTCGGTGACATAGGTGATGTCCTGTCCCTGCGCGACCGCCCGCTTGCCCGAAAACGAGATGTGCTCGACCTCCGCGACCACCTTCTTGACCTTGCCCTCCTGGTCGATGCGGATGCCGCCATCGGCCAATGAAAGTTTTGCCCCGGCGTTGAAGAAGCCGGAGAAGACGATCTTCTTTGCCCGCGCGGTGATGTCGACAAAGCCGCCGGCGCCAGCGGTGACATGCGGACGCGCCGAAAGCTTCGAGACGTTGACCGAGCCGTGGCGGTCGATCTGCAGGAAGGACAACAGCGAAGCGTCGAAGCCGCCGGCCTGGAAATAGATGAACTGGTGCGGCGATGGCATGAAGGCGTCGGCGTTCGACGAACAGCCGAACTTGAAGTCGAGCAGCGGCACGCCGCCGACCGCGCCCTGTTCGATCACCCAGGTGACCTTGCCGTGCTGGCCTTCCTCGAGAAGGATGCGCGGAACATTGGCCGAGATGCCGAAGCCGATGTTTACGGCCATGCCGTCGCGCAACTCCATGGCGACGCGGCGCGCGATCACCTTCTGGACGTTCATCTCGGCGTTGCGGAAGCTCGACAGCGGCCGGAAGATTTCTCCGGAGATCGCCGGGTCATAGGGTGTCAGCGTCGTCTGCAACTGGTCGGGTGCAACGACGATGTGGTCGACCAGGACGCCGGGCACGCGCACGTCATGCGGTTTCAGCGTGCCGTTTTCGACGACGCGCTTGACCTGAGCGATGACGACACCGCCATTGTTGCGGGCGGCGAGCGCCTGTTCGAGGCCACCGAGATAGGCGCCCTCATGCTCATAGGTGAGGTTGCCGCGCTCGTCAGCCGACGTGGCGCGGATGATCGAGACGTGCGGCACGATGGAGCGGAAATAGAGCCATTCCTCGCCGTCGAACTGCTGCACCGAAACGATCGGCTCGCTGGCGGCTGCGTTCATGGCGCAGCCCTGGTGGCGTGGGTCGGCGAAGGTGTCGAGGCCGACCTTGGTCAGTACGCCCGGCCGCTTGGCCGCGGCCTCGCGATGCATGTCGAACAGGATGCCGGACGGCACGTTGTAGGCCGCGACCGAATTGTCGCCGATCATCTTCCAGATCTGCGGCGGTTCGGAAGAGGAGGGGCCGGACGGATAGGAGCCGCACAAAGTGCGCCTCAGCAGGCCAGGCTTGGCCAGATGGTCGATACCCCTGATGCCATACATGTCGCCGGCGGCGATCGGATGCAGCGTGGTGATGTTCTTCGGATGGCCTTCTGCGTCGAAGCGTTCGCCGATCGCGGCCAGCACGGCGTCCGGGCAGCCGAGGCCGCTCGACGACGACACGGATACGACCATGCCGTCCTTGATCAGGCTCGCTGCCCGCGCTGCCGAAACAACCTTGCTCAATTCATGCTCCCGAGTCTCGGGTCGATCTTGACGGCCTTGCCGGAGCTGCCCGATTGAAGCGCCGCCTCGGCTGATGCCAGCGACCAGACGCCGTCCTCTCCGGTGGCGGCAGGGTGGCCCTCGCCGCCGATCGCGGCGTGGAACTGATGCACGGATCTTGTGTAGAGATCATCGCGGTCGAAGCTCAGTTGCTCCTCGCCCTCGGCAGTGCGCAACAGCACCGAACCGTCGGGCTTTTGGGTCATCACATTACTGGCGATCAGCGAGCCTTCCGAACCGTGCACCTCGAAGCCGGTGCCGGCGAACTTGGTGGTGAAGCCCTCATGCGACTGGGCGATGATGCCCGATTTGAAGCGCCAGATGCACATGGCGCCATCCTCCAGGCCGCTGCCGGCCATTCCGACCGACTGCGTGAAGCAGGACACCTCTACGGGGTCGTCGTCGAGCACGAAGCGCAGCGTGTCGACATCGTGCACGGTGATGTCGAGCACGACACCGCCGCCGGCTTCCGGCTTGGTGATGCGCCAGCCCTGCAGGTTTTCAGGCAGATAGACGGAATGGAAGACGCGCGCGGCGATCGGCTTGCCGATGCGGCCGGCGGCTATCGCCTCGCGCATGGAACGATGGGCGCCGGCGTTGCGCAGATGGTGGTTGGTGCCGAGCACGATGCCGGCTGCCCTGGCGGCGGTGACCATCTTGCGGGCATCGGCGCTGGTCAGCGCCAGCGGCTTTTCGCACAGCACGTGCTTTCCCGCCTTGGCGGCAGCGAGCGCCTGATCGAGATGCAATTCGTTGGTGGTCGAGATGTAGACGGCGTCGATGTCGGCGCCGAGCAGGGCATCAAGCGTCGAGACGGCAAGCGGAATATCGTTCTCCCCGGCATAGGCCATGGCGCGCTCCGGGCTGGAACTCATCACCGCCGCGATCTCGCCATCGCCATGCGCGCGGATGGCGCTGATCATGAACTGTCTGGCGATCGTGCTGGCGCCGATCAAGCCCCATCTGATGCTCATGCCGTGTTCCCCGAACCTGCGGGCCTGTTTCGGGTGCGGCGATCCGGGCCACAGCTTTCCCTGACCACGAGATTGACCGCGCCGATATGGTCCTCGGCCCGCGTGGTGCGCGACTGGATCATTTTCAGCATGACATGCGCGGCGCGTTCGCCGAGGCCCGCCGAGTCCACCGCGACGCTGGTCAGAGCCGGCATGTAGTGCTCGGCCTCCACCACATCGTCGAAGCCGACGACGGCAAAATCAGCTCCCGGCTCAAGCCCGCGCTTGCGCAGCGCCAGCATGGCGCCAAACGCGACCGCGTCGTTGAAGCACAGAGCCGCGGTCGGCGGTTCAGCCATCGCGAGAGCGGTTTCCAGGCACGAAATGCCGCCTTTGCGGCTGGTCTCGCCCTCGACGATCAGTATGTCGCGGGCGGCGACGCCAAGCGTCTCGCAGGCCTCACGAAAGCCACCCAGCCGCTCGTGATAGACGACGAGATCGGACGAGCCGCCGAAGAAGGCCAGCCGGCGATGCCCCTTGCCGATGAGATGGGCGGCGGCAAGATAGGCGCCGCGATGATTGTCGGGCGCGATCACCGGGATACGGCTTTCCGGCAGCCGCCGCATGGCGAAGACGACCGGCACGCCCGCCGTCTCGATCCGCCGGAAGGCGCCCGGCGTCGTACCGCGTGCCGGCGACACGATGAGGCCGGCGACGCCTTGCTCCATCAGCGATTTCAGCACTTCTTCCTGGCGCACCGGATTTTCCGCGGTGTTGGCGATGAACGGCACGATGCCGGCCGACTGGAAGACGCGTTCCATGCCGACCGCCAGTTCCGCGAAAAAGGGATTGGTGAGATCGTTGATGACCATGCCGATGACGTTGGAGTGAGCCTTGCGCAGATTGGCGGCGCCGCGGTTGTAGACGTAACCGACATCCTCGATCGCCTTGCGAACCTTGCTTGTCGTCTCAGGCCGGATCCGCCCGCTGCCCTGGAGCACGAGCGATACCGTCGATTTGGACACGCCTGCTTCGCGGGCGATGTCGAATATCGTCGCCTTGGCCCGGCTGGCCATCCCTATGCATCCTCTCGACTTCATGATCAAAATCTATTGGAACGTTCTAATCACCGGTTCGACGTCGAGTCAACCAGGATTTTTTCCTCGGCCTGAAAGATCGATTGCCCGTACTCAAATGGCATAAGATGCAAGGCTTTCCCTGTTGCGATGCAGCATTTGCCCGTGAATGAGCTCTGAATCTTAAAGGTTCTTGATTTATTGGAACGTTCCATTTATAGGCGCGACAAAGGGAGAGATCGATGGACATTTCCTTGCCTAGTGAGGATGGCCGCAGCGCCCGCTACGCGCTTGCCGGCCAGCCGGTGCGGCCGGTGATCGGCGCGCGGTTTTCGCGCATCGCCTATGCCGCCGCGCACGTCGTTGCCGATCCGCTTGCGATGACCGATCCGTGGTCCAGGCCGGTGGTCGACTGGGACAGGACAATGGCGTTCCGGCACCATCTGTGGCGACTCGGCTTCCGCATCGCCGAGGCGATGGACACCTCCCAGCGCGGCATGGGTTTCGACTGGGCAAATGCACAGGAATTGATCCGCCGCTCGATCGCGGAAGCGCGCACCGTCGATGGCGCCGATCTCGCTTCGGGCGCCGGGACAGACCATCTGGCGCCGAGCGCCGCCAGAACAGTCGACGACGTCATCAAGGCCTATGAAGAGCAGTTTGCTTTCATCGAAGGGCTCGGCGGCAAGACGATCATGATGGCCAGCCGGGCGCTGGCAGCGGTGGCCAAAGGTCCGGACGACTATATCAGCGTCTATGACCGTATTCTGAGCCAGGCCTCCGGCAAGGTGATCCTGCACTGGCTGGGCGACATGTTCGATCCGGCGCTCAGGGGCTATTGGGGCAGCAGCGACTTCGAGGCCGCGCTTGACACAGTGGTTGCCATCATCGAACGCCACGCCGGCAAGGTCGAGGGCATAAAAATCTCGCTGCTCGATGCCGGCAAGGAGGTCGCACTTAGAGACCGGTTGCCGGACGGCATCGTCATGTTTACCGGCGACGACTTCAACTATCCCGAACTGATCGCCGGCGACGAGAAAAGACATTCGCATGCACTGCTCGGCATTTTCGACGCCACCGCGCCGGTCGCCAACGCAGCGCTGGCGAAACTGGCCGAGGGGGACCGCGCCGGCTATGACGCCTTGATGGCGCCAACCGTGCCGCTATCGCGAAAAATCTTCGAGGCACCGACCGAATACTACAAGGCTGGCATCGTCTTCATGGCCTGGCTGAACGGCCATCAGGACCATTTTGCGATGGTCGGCGGCATGCAGTCGGCGCGCGGCATCCGTCACTATGCCGATGTCTTCCGGCTTGCCGATCAGGCCGGATTGCTGGCCGATCCGGAACTGGCGGTTGCCAGGATGAAGAGTCTTTGCACTGTCGCGGGCGTTTGATCTCGGGAAATTGGTTCTCATCACTGAGGTGACGGGCCAGGATGGCCGGACGTCCCGTCTCTAGAGCAATTCACCGTTTCACGGAAACGGCGAGCCGCTCTAACCCCTTGTTTTAACGCAATTCCGGACGGAAAACCGTTTCACACTTTTTCTGGAATTGCTCTAGCGCCTTCGCCACGGCCAAAAGGGCGCGATCGCCTCATCTGGATGGAAAATGGGCTTGGTCGACCTTTCCAGGTCGGCAGGTGGGATCCCCGTGGGATCATGGTCCGCCAGGTCGAGAAGCAGCGGCCCAAGCCGATCCGGATCGATGGTTTCGGCCGACATGGTGTGTGGCTTGTTCTCGTGGGCAACAAGCCAGCGCAGCGCCTGAACCAGCCCCAGTCCCTCGGCGGTCCGGTGCTGCCAGAGATTGTCGCCGACCGAAGACAGGACACGGGCCAGTGACGTCCAGCCTTGCAGGGTGAACATGGCGTAGTGCCTGGGCCGGGTGCGCAACAGTTCCCTGGGCAATGAACCGTCGGCCGCGACCTGGGCCGCGAATCTCTCCCGAGCATAAAGGCTGACCTTGGCCAGCGTGGCGCTGTCGCCAAGAAACGTGGCGATCGATGCCCGCTGCAAATCGTAGAACGTCCCTTGGTTGCTGCTGCTGTAGAAGGCGGTCGCAGCTGCCGGTGCGGTGTCCAGCCATTCGCGGTAGGAACCAAGCCAGGCTCTGAACGCCTCGCGTTCCTCGTCGCCGAGCACTCCTGTTCGCTCAATCAGGCGCACGGCATCCAGGAAGAAATAGAAATCCTTCAGTTCGATGATGCCGTGGCCGGACCCTTCATTGCTGTCGTGGCCCGACCGCACCTGCGCATAGCGTAAATGCGGGTTCATTCTTGTCCTGGAATCGACAAACCATGCGCGGATCAGCCCCGCGGCATGGGCGGCATAATGATGTCCGCCAAGCACGGTTGCGGCCAGCGCAAGCACGGTTGTGTCGTCGAAGACGCGCTGCAAGCGCGTGCGATCGTAGGTTTCGCTTCCTGCTTCATACAATGCCGTGCCGGGCATGCGTTCGCCATCGCGCTGAACATAGGGCAGGCCATCGGGTCTGTCGGGGTCGGGCCACCAATAAGGCGCTGGATGAAAATAGTCCTGGGGATCCCCGCTGGGGGCCAGGCCAGTCTTGTCGAGCACGCTGAACGGACCGCGGGCGAGCGCCTGGCCGGCCGCGGCTTCGAGATGGCGCAGGATGGGAGCGTCCTTCACCGCGTGGGCAGCACCCAGGGCGTCTTCGTCATAAAAAGCCAGGTGGGAGGTATCAAGCCGAGCGGCAACCGCCCTGGCGTCGCATTGATCGACCATGTCGACGATCGCCTGGTCGCGGCTGACCAGGCGCGCGACGGAGCCGGCCTTGCCGATCTCCAGATGCGAGCGCCCTGAATCCAGGCGCGCCACCCAGCCCGCCTTCTGGAACAGCCCGGCCTCCGCTGCCCTGGACGGGCGCTGAAAATCCCAGACGTCGTCGCGGTAGCGATCCCAGGAGCCGGGAACTCCCAACCTCCACAACATCTCGATTTTTGGCCGCCTCCCGTAGCCATAGTTTTCGTCGAACAGCTGTGTGGTGTCAGCTCGAAATATGATCTGCGGCTCTTCCTCGGCCGGCGGCTGGAAATCCTGGTCTAGCAGAAGCGCGTTGTCGACAATGCGCGCCATGGGCACCACGGCGTAGGGAAGGTGCGGGTTTTTCTCGATCGCGGACCGTATCCGCTGGAACGCAGACCCTGTCAGGTAGCAGTTCCCGTCCCAGGGCATCAGCCATTTTGCCCTGTCACGAGCAATCGCGAGCGCGGCGTTGCGCGCTCCATTGTTGTTCATCACATAGAGATTCTTGCTGCGGCGGATGTGCGTTTCGTAACGCGCGGACTGTGCTCCGCTCGCCCGGCCTTTCTCCGAGAATCTGAGGTCGCCGGCGGCAAGCCGATCGATGTCCCAGGATATCTTCCGGTACGCATCGAGCTCGAAGGGGATTGTGTGAAAATTCTGGCGGCGGCTTTCGAGCAGGCCGATGATCCGGGCTTCCTCGTCGGTGTCGACTATCCGGTTGACGATCCAGAATTTTTCGCATCCCTCGAAGGCCGGTTCGTTGTCCAGAATAAATAGTACGTTGTCGTATGACTGGCCTTTGCGGTGTCGCGGTTCCAGATCGTTGCCGATGATCCGGACGAGCATGAAAGTGTCGGCAGTCTGCGAGATCGGCGAGGCCGTGTAAGTCTCGCGGGCCGCCTCGATCCGGTTGCCGAGGCCGCGTCGGTATTCAGCGTTCTGCTTTGCCGAAATGAGCGCGCTGCTCAATGTCGACCATGGTGATTGCAATTGGGCGCGCACGCGTTTCAGTTCGCGATAGATCTTCGGCCAGGGCGACAGCTTTGCCTTTCCACGCCGTGAACTCATGGCAGTAGCTCGGGAGCCCAGGTCCCGATCACCGGCTCGGGGACACGCGCAATTTCGCCAACCATTCCGATTTCGGTGCTGGACCATTTCTGATGGTGAGGTGACCGAGCCCTGCGTAGTCCAACGTGATCAATCATGGAAAACGTCTCTCGCATGCAACGTTGAGAATGTCCTGCTTACGGTTTCGCGGCATCGATGACGTCAGGCGTGCCAGGCAGCGCCGACAAGACAATGCGATAAATCACGTCCGAAAACCACATGGCATGGCGAATGCCGCGGCATCGGCGATGTGCCTTATGGCGAAGGCAAGCTCGCAAGAGATTTTCGCCGGTGATCGCAACTTTCTTTTGAACCAATTTCTCCCGAGACGCGACCAAGCGGTGTGTCCAAACACGGTCCATCAAGGAGAGCGTCTAATGCTTACTGTTTCAAGAAACGTCCTTTTGGCCGCCATCGCCGTTTCGGTGCTGGCCGGCTGCAAGACAACCGGCCCGAGGGAATGCGACAGGCTGAAACCTGGCGTCACCTACAACGGCAAATGCTGCGGCATCGGCGAGCCTTGCCGCGAAGGCAAGGGCGGCACGCCGGATAGGCCGGGAAATACACCCGATCCAGAGCCGCAATGATCTGATAGACCGTGGCCCGTTCCGGTCAAACGCCGGACGGGCGCGTTGCATTCCGAAAACTGGCAGTGCCAGTTTCCTTCGGGAACGAACGAAATTGTCCAGTTCTGGCGAGCCGGCCAGGATGTCGATCTAAGTCTGACTTTCTGGGATTGGATGGTGGACGTGACAGGGAACCTGTGACCCCCGCAATGTCAATGCAGTGCTTTGTTTGTTTTCATTGAACGTTTCTGTGCCGTTTCGGTGCCAACTGCGGGCGTGTCTAGACCATGACGCCGCGTCAAGAATCGGCTGGCCTTCGAGGCGCGGCGGACCTATCCCGCTGGCCGGCGTTGCGGCTTTCCTCCCATTCGTGCGACGCCGGCCTTCCCGCGCCCGAGACGCGATCCACATTGCCGGTGGTGGCATCGAGTACACCTCTCGGCGGTAGTCCCTCATGCTGATGTGCTCTGGCTCTCACGTTAGAGTCAGCACATGCTTCGGGTCAGCCAGTGCCGCGCCTCACCAAGCCAGACTGGTCAGGCCCAGCGGCCGCCGCAAGGTGTCCTCCTATGATCTATGCCGCTGGGCCGCCCAGGCTCCGTCAGCGCTTCGCCTTCGGTTTGATCTCTTCGATCTGTGCCTTTACCCCATCCAGCGGCAGCGTTCCTTCAAGATTCGCCAGCACGATGTCGCAGTGGTGAGCCGTTGCCGGATTGGCGTGTTTACCTAGGGACGCACGACATTTGGTAGGTCTCATTACTCGCAGGAAGAAGCGCCCCGAGCGAGTGGGCAACGTATCACCCAGAAAGGCACTTACGGTGAGAAGAGATTGCGACATCGAGTCGTCATGCCCTTGGGATATTGCCACTTCGTGTATCCCATCTCGGATTTGATCTGGGACAAATCGTCCGCTTAGGCGATATGCAACAAATGCTTTCAAGTGTTGTCGATCCGCTAGGAGAAGAACAAATGAAAGTTGTCATTGTCGCCTCGCTGGGGCTAGTACTTGCGGGTTGCGTCAGCGAAAGTCCTTATGTTTCCCTGCCCGGTTACGCCTACAAGACCCAACCTGGGTGCAAGCGTCACGAACCCCCTTCAAAGTTCGATGCTAACTGCGATTGTCCTGCGAAGGGAATCAAGAACTTCCACCCCCCGGTGCACTGTCCCTTTTAACCCAGCGGATAGTTGCGCGTAGTTTCCCTTGCTGCTGTCTCGGCCGGTCGCCTGAAGTTTGCGGCGCGGGATTAGTTCCTTACCGACGTTGCCTTACAAAGCAGTGGATGATGAGCGGTGGGGCATGGCTTGGCGAACAAGTCCAATGTTCTCTCTGATGCCAGATTAGCCGCCTGATGTCGGAGGTTCTATGGGGCGCTCGAGCCCAGTGGTAATTGGGCTTATAATTCTGGTACCTCTGTATCGCGCAGCTTCCATCCACAGTGCCAGCGCGATATAGGGACTACGTCCTTTAACCTGGTATTCGCGACCTCGACACGTCCCTGTTGCGATCCAAACTGTTTTTGAACGTTGATGGATTGTGACGCCCAGTGTCTTTGCTTGCTCGAAAATCACCATCCTGCTCATGCTCTTGCTGTAGCCTTATTGGGTGCAAATCGACGTTTACCCCGAGATGCTTTATCCGTATTGATCTAAGTCAAGGCTGTCGCCAAAAGCAATCAGCGCGGTAACGCTGCGGTGATCAGGAGAGTCGCAGCTGTAGCCGGTGCCTCAGCCATCCCGCAACACGCGCCAAATATCCGCCCAGTAAGCCGTTACAAATGACGCCAAAGCCGCCGCAGCCATGCCGGTCACGCCTAAGGCACCGAAGCCCATCAGCTTCCACCGTGTGACTTCGGCAGTGACGGCCTTCACACCCGTCAAGCGGTGGAAGCTCATCGACGAGAACACCCGTTATGAGGCTGCCAGGCGGGCCGGCGAGCCCGTGTCGGCCTATCTGTATGTAATCAGCTACATGGGGCACGGGATTGCTTCCGTCCGGACCGCTTGCGATATGGCGATTGATAACGCCTGGCTTCATCCAGCCGTCACCGGTCAGCCGGCGATCACGCCTCACGTCCTGCGCCATACCCGCGCAACCTGGACGATGTTCGCAGGCGAGGGAATCTGGGAAGCAGCTGGAGCGCTCGGCATGTCGAACGCGTCCGAGGCTCAGGCCAGGTTTCTGTGCCAATCGGCACAAGGGCTTAGCTAGGTATTTGAAAGGATGGTGGGCGTGACAGGGATTGAACCTGTGACCCCTGCAATGTCAATGCAGTGCTCTCCCGCTGAGCTACACGCCCATCCGAAGCCGCGCATACACCATTTTTGATCCAGCGCGTCAATAGCAGGAAAAAGGAAAGAAGGCGTCGTCTCGCCGCAGCGGCGAACCGGCGCCGATGCCTAAAGCGCGCCGCACTTCAGGTCTTTGTTTCACGCATGTCGTTTTCCCAAAACCGGGACCGCTTCTGGGTGGCATGCATTGGCTCGGAAAGCGGGTCAGGCCGCCTGCAGCATCTTCTCGACCTCGTTGACGAGGTCGCGCAGGTGGAACGGCTTCGACAGCACCTTGGCGTCTTTCGGCGCCTTGGAATCCGGGTTCAGCGCGACGGCGGCGAAACCGGTGATGAACATGACCTTCAAATCAGGATCGATCTCGGTGGCGCGCCGCGCCAGTTCGATGCCGTCCATCTCCGGCATGACGATGTCGGTCAACAGCAGCGAGAACGGTTCCTCGCGCAGCCGTTCATAGGCGCTGGCGCCATTGTCGAAATCGCTGACCTGGTAACCGGCGCGCTCCAGCGCCTTGACGAGGAACCGACGCATATCGTCGTCGTCTTCCGCCAGAAGAATGCGTGCCATGATATCCCGTCCGAATCACCCGCCCGAGATTGCCGTTGGGCAACCTCGTTAACCATCCTCTATATGAGGAGGTGAGGGTAAACATCAAGTGAACGAGAACGGCGATGATCCATATTTGCGCAGCGGCGTGGCCGCTGAAATGCTGGACACGCGGCCAGCAAGGTGGCACTTTCACATCATGATGCACAGGTGCTTTCGGGTTCGCTCAAATTGAAGACGGCAGCCGAGGATTTTTCGGTCTTTCCACCCTTCGAAATCCGGTCGGGCGCCGAGCAGCGCGTCCCCTTCCTCTTCAACTCACCGCATAGCGGCCGCTACTATCCCGAACGCTTCCTTGCCATGGCAAGGCTGGACCGCAACGCCATCCGCCGGTCGGAAGACTGTTACGTCGATGAGCTGTTCGGCGGCGCCGTCGCGCTCGGCGCACCGCTGTTGGCGGCGAATTTCCCGCGCGCATATCTCGATGTCAACCGCGAGCCGTGGGAACTCGATCCGCGCATGTTCGCCGAGCCGGTGCCGTCCTTCTGCAACATCCGCTCGGCGCGGGTGGCGGGCGGGCTTGGCACGGTTCCCAAGCTGGTCGGTGAGGGGCTCGACATCTATTCCGGCCGCTTGCCGCTGGCCGAAGCGGTCGCCCGCATCGAAGCTGTCTACAAGCCCTATCACGAGACATTGAAGCGGCTTTTGACCAGGACCCATGCGCGGTTCGGCTTTGCCGTGCTGATCGACTGTCATTCGATGCCGGCAAGCATCCGTGTCGGCGACAGCGGCCTGCGGCCCGACTTCATCATCGGCGACCGTTTCGGCATCTCGGCCACTGCGGCCCTGACCGAGACCGCGATCGGCCTCCTCACCGCCATGGGCTATACGGTCGCGCACAACAAACCTTATGCCGGCGGCTTCATCACCGAACACTATGGCCGCCCGGCCCGCCATCTGCATGCACTGCAGATCGAGGTCAATCGCGGGCTCTACATGAACGAGCGGACATTCGAGAAGGCCGTGGGCTTCGACGCGCTGGCCGACGATCTGACGCGATTTTCGGCCGACCTGATGTCGATGCCCGACCATCATTTCGTCGATCTGCCGCTGGCAGCGGAGTGAGCTCGCAATCGCGGCGTAAAAAAAGACCGCATCGTTTGCACGATACGGTCGAAGTCTAGGGAGGAAACGCCCAAGGAGGGCATGGACAGGAGAACCTGTCCGAGGCCGAGGGTATTGTGCGCTGCACAAATGTCAAGCGACCCTCAGGCTTTTTTAATTCACTCTGATGTGGAAATTGCGTTTCGACGTTGTATGTGTGACATCCAGGCAACAGATACCGTCGCGGATAAATCGATAAACCCCCTTGTTTTGGCACGGAAATGGCGGCAAAGCCCGGCTCGGGCGTGCTGCAATGCGGGAGAATCAGTTGGATATCAGCATCGATTTCATGCGCCGCATGGCGCAGGCGGCGGCGGCGGAAACCTTGCCGCGCTTTCGCAGCCAGGGTGCTGTCGCCAACAAGGAAAAGGGCAGTTTCGACCCGGTCACCGAGGCCGATCGCGAGGCCGAGCGCGCTATCCGCGCGCTGATATCGGCTGAGTATCCCCACCATGGCATTCTTGGTGAGGAGCATGGCAGCGAGAACATTTCGAGCCGGCATGTCTGGGTGATCGACCCGATCGACGGCACACGCGCCTTCATTTCCGGCCTGCCGGTGTGGGGGACGCTGGTCGGGCTGACGGTCGACGGCGATGCCGTTGCCGGCATGATGGCGCAGCCCTTCACCGGTGAGCTGTTCTACGCCAACGCCTCGGGTTCCCACTATGAAGGGCCGGGCGGGCCACGCAAGCTTTCGACGCGCAAGACGACCAATCTCGCTGAAGCGACGCTGTTCACCACTACGCCGGCGCTGTACAAGGGCGCGGCGCGCGAGCGTTACGACCAGTTCGAAAAGCAGGTCCAACTCGCCCGTTACGGCGCCGATTGTTATGCCTTCGCAATGATCGCCTCAGGAAGCGTCGATATCGTCGCCGATCCCGGCTTGAAGCCCTACGACATCGTGGCGCTGATCCCGATCATCGAGAAGGCCGGCGGTGTCGTCACCACATTCGATGGCGGCCCGGCGGAGAAGGGCGGCGACGTGCTCGCCGCAGCAACGCCAGAGCTTCACGCAGCCGCCATGGCCGCCTTGCGCGGCTGAGATATCAGCGTTTCCTTGCAGCGGACTTCGACAGTCCTGACGCGGATCGGGTTGGCGTCCAGCTGGCAATCGCAGGCAGCGCAGGTTTTCTCGGTCATGATCTCATCTCCATGGCGTTCAGTTCGACGCGGGCAGATGAGCAGTTCGGGGCGATGCGGGCTGTCAGAATCTTTAGCATTTTGCCTGTGGCGGGCTCACGCAACTGACAACAGGGTGTCAGTAGGCACCGGCTATGGAAGGGTCATTGCCAGAGGGAGAACCAGACATGCCTACGCACTCAACAGCCAGCCGTGCCCATGACATTCCGGCGGACGGCCGCAGCGATTTCGATTTCTTCTTCGGCAATTGGGATGTCAGCCATCGAAGGCTGCAAAAGCGTCTGACGGGCGACACCAACTGGGACGAATTCGCCGGCACATGCGAGGTCCGTCCGCTGCTTGGTGGCCTCGGCAATGTCGACGACAATGTCATCGACCTGCCTGACGGCGGCTATCGTGCCGCCACGGTGCGGACCTTCGATACGGCGACACGGCAATGGTCGATCTGGTGGATCGATGGCCGCAACCCCCTGACCATCGACGTTCCGGTGCGCGGTGCGTTCACCGACGGCGTCGGCACGTTTATGTGTGAGGACGTCTTCGACGGACAGCCGATCCGGGTTCGTTTCCTCTGGTCGGAGATCGCGCAAAACACGGCGCGCTGGGAGCAGGCCTTTTCGCAGGATGGCGGCACCACTTGGGAGACCAACTGGATCATGGAGTTTGCCCGCCAGCCGTGAACCAGCGATCGGCGCCTATCAGGCAGTCGGGTCGTCGCTGCCGGGAATGAAGGCATCGAAGGCGGCGAGCAATTGCTCGCGGTAGATGTCGGCTTCCTGCAGGATTTCGTGGCGGGAGCCGTCGATCATCAGCAGCGAACCGAGCCGCAAACGCCTGGCGTAGGCCTCCACGGCCCTGGTTGAGACAACCTGGTCGGCGCCGGCGGCGATTATCAGCAAAGGGACCTGAATCCGAGCCATGAAGTCGGGATCGCTGACCGCTTCGGACGCTTCGGCGGCCGCCTTCAGCCAGCGGATCGTCGGGCCACCAAGCGCCAGTTGCGGATACTCTTCGTAGATCCGCGTGTTGCGCCGATAGCGCGCCGGGTCCGACGTCAGTTTGTTGGTCTCGAAGGGGGCCGTCACCTTCGGCCGCGGACCCCAGGCGGCATAGAGCCGGCCGAGGCCGAGAGCGCAGAACAGCGAACAGACACGGCGAACCGTTGATATCGAAACCGGCAGGTCGGGCAGCGTCAGGAATGGCGCGATCAGCACCATGCGCCGCACGCGGTTCACCATCGACGGCGTGGCAAGCAGCGTGATCGTGGCGCCGGCAGAGTGGGCGAGGATGTAGTACGGACCGCGGCAATCGGGCAGCACGATCTCCTCGAAAAATTGTTCGAGGTCTGCCGTATAGTCGCGGAAGCTCCTGACATAGCCGCGCTGGCGATCGCGGATCAGCCGGTCGGAATCGCCCTGGCCGCGCCAGTCGAGGGTGGCGACACCAAAGCCGCGATCGGCAAGGTTGCGGATGGTTTCGAAGTATTTCTCGATGCACTCGTTGCGGCCGGTGAGGAGGACCACGGTGCCCTTCATCGGGCGAGCGACCGCGCCGAACAGGCCATAGCGGATATTCTTGCGGTCACGCGTGGTGAAGAAGCCGCCGGTGGCGTTTTCCGGCCGCGGATTGCCCTCAACTTCGTGAAAAAGGGAGTTCTCGGTGAAAAGATCCGTCATTCGGCGCTTCGTGTTCGGCGTCTGGCGTGCCGCCTGTGCTGGCTGGCTCAACTACGGTGATAGACGCCCATGCGTCAAAAGCAAAGGAATTCCCTCTGATGGGAGGCTGCAACGGGGAAGGCCGGAAGCCGCTTGAAAGCGTGCTTCCGGCCTCTGTCGATCCGGGAGGAAGGGACGTTAACACCCGGTCGGCCTCGTTGCGGCGCCTGTTGTGCAATCGGCGCCGCGAGTCCTTGATCCTGGATGCACTCTAGCGCCGGCTGCCTGAACGCGCGCCGAAGCGCCGGTTCATCTGCCGTTCATCGGGGAATCAGCCGCACGGCTTTTGCCGCCAGGCGAAATCTTGAAATGCTTTCGAGCGCTCCCCAAATGTCTCATGCGGTCGCCAATGTCGGGGCCGCTGGTCCAGCCGAAACGCCGCTCAAGGGTTTCGCACCGGCCATACGCAAACCATGTTGCTCAACAGGAGAACACCTCATGCGTCACGTTGATTTTTCCCCGCTTTATCGCTCGACCGTCGGCTTCGACCGTCTTTTCACCATGCTGGATTCGCTTGCGCAGCCGGATGGCGCGCAGACCTATCCGCCCTACAACATCGAGCGTACCGGCGAGGATTCCTACCGCATCTCGATGGCGGTTGCCGGCTTCTCCGACGAGGAAATCTCGATCGAAGCCCACCGCAACGTGCTGACCGTAAAAGGTGAGCGCAAGGACGAGGGCACTGGCGAAGGGTCCGAACTGCTCTACCGCGGCATTGCCTCGAGGGCTTTCGAGCGGCGCTTCCAGCTTGCCGACCACGTCGAAGTCGTCGGAGCTTCGCTGAGGAACGGCCTGCTGTTCGTCGACCTCAAGCGCAACATCCCCGAGGAGCTGAAGCCGCGCAAGATCGCCATTACAGCGTCTTCGGCCAAGGCCAAGCAGATCGAGGCCAAGACCGCGGTATAAAGTGCCTAAAGTACAAGTCTCCTCCCGAGACGGAAGCGGCGCCGGAAGGCGCCGCTTCAGATTGATTACAAACCCCTCGGTTTTTGGCAGCGGTCAAAATCGAGGGGTTTTGATTCCGATTTGTTCATAGTCTGGATCTGTGACGTTCCGTGAATCTGACGGCGTTTTGACCTGGCCGGAGGTTTGTCAGCAGTCTGAAGCGGCGCCGGAAGGCGCCGCTTCAGACTGCTGACAAACCCCTGGCATTTGCCGGGGGTTTTTGATTCACTGGGTCATGTTGAAGCGACCCGCCCCTGAACAGACCGCGCTCGAGATGNGCTTCAGACTGCTGACAAACCCCTGGCATTTGCCGGGGGTTTTTGATTCACTGGGTCATGTTGAAGCGACCCGCCCCTGAACAGACCGCGCTCGAGATGGTAACGCTCGATCAGCTGGTTCCCGCCGATCACCTGTTGCGCAAGATCGACCGTGTGATCGATTTCTCCTTCATCCACGAACTGACCGCGCCGCTCTATTGCCCCGACAATGGCCGCCCGCCGCTCGACCCGACCTTGATGTTCAAGGCGCTGTTCATCGGCTACCTGTTTGGAGTTCGCTCGGAACGGCAGTTGGTGCGCGAGATCGAGGTCAATGTCGCCTATCGCTGGTTCCTGCGGCTGAAGCTGACGGACAAGGTGTTCGACGCCTCGACACTGTCGCAGAACCGGCGGCGGCGTTACGACAACACCAGCGTGTCGCAAGCGATCTTCGACCGCATCGTCGAGCAGGCGATCCGGGCGGGCCTGGTCGACGGCACGGTGCTTTACACCGACTCCACCCATCTGAAGGCCAACGCCAACAAGACCCGCTTCGATCTGGCGGTGGTCGCCAAGTCGCGTGCTGATTACTGGAAGGCACTGGACGCGGCGATCGATGAAGAGCGTGCCGCCCATGGCCAGAAACGGCTGAAGGAGAAGGAGCGCAAACCACCCGAGAAGGAGACCAAGGTCTCGCGCACCGATCCCGACAGCGGCTACATGGTGCGCGAGGGCAAGCCGAAAGGCTTTTTCTACCTTGACCATCGCACGGTGGATGCGGCCCACGCCATCATTACCGACACCCACACGACAGCGATCGTCCATGATTCGACCGTCTACCTGTCGAGGCTCGACCGGCAGGTGCAACGCTTCGGATTTGATGTCGGCGCCGTCGGGCTGGACGCCGGCTATGCCACGGCCGGCATTGCCAAAGGACTGGAGGACCGGGCTATACGCGCTGTCACCGGCTATCGCCGCCTCACACCACCCAAGCCCGGCATGATGGCACCGTCATCCTTCACCCATGAGCCGGCGGCTGACGGCTATCGCTGCCCACAGGGCCAGGTGCTGGCCTACGCGACCACCGACCGCAATGGCTACCGCCACTACAAGAGCGACCCGGCTATCTGCCGCGACTGCCCGTTGCTTGCCTCCTGCACGACCAATGCCAAGGCCCAGCGCACCATCATCCGCCATGTCTGGGCCGATGCAAAGGAGCGCACCGACGCCAACCGGCTCACCGCATGGGGCAAGGCCGTCTACCGTCGCCGCAAGGAAACCGTTGAGCGCTCTTTCGCCGACGCCAAACAACTGCACGGTCACCGCTATGCACGATTTCGAAGTCTCTCCAGGGTCGCCTGCCAGTGCCTGATCGCCGCCGCCGCCCAGAACATCAAAAAAATCGCCCTTTGCCTGTGGCCAAAGCCCAAACCGGCCCGCGCATGAGGCTCAATGCCTCCTGCCAAAATCTCCTGACACAAACTGTCCAAGACACTTCAATCACAT
>NZ_LMCP01000047.1 GCF_001425625.1 Mesorhizobium sp. Root102
AAGCCAGAACCTTGACCCTCAACACCGAACCGAAACATACATGAAAGGCGGGTCACTTCTCGGTGGAAATGCCGGGTCAGTTCTCAGTGAAAATCAACAGCTTGCAGCAGGCAGCCTGCAGGACGCGATACATAGCTACGTTCGCCACAGCTATCGCTTCGCCATCGATGATCCAGGACTGGGCTTTGTGCGGCCTGCCTCTTTGCAAGGGGACGACAAGCTTGCCAAGGCGCGCAAGCTGGCAGCCTTACGCGATTGGAGCGCGGCTGCAAGAATTTGGCGGACAATGAAGGCCTCTCTCCAGCTGACGTCGATCTCTGGGCGCAGGTCGTCGAATGTGGCGGGCGGCCCCTGAACTGGCCCGCGCGGTGGCAGCTCATGTCGAGGCTGGCGACTTCGCCCGCGCCGCCAGGTCCGCTATCACACTCGCAAAAATCCACGCCGAGCGTGGATCAGGTGCCGTCGCAGAGGGATGGCTGGAACGTGCCGCGTCGCTTCTTTCCCAGTCAAAAGACGATAGCACGCAGGCCTATCTGCTGTGGATGAGGTCACGCCTGGCATCTTCCGGCGGCCGGCCTGAGGAAGCGCTGCGACTGGCGTCAGCCGCTCACGCGATAGCCGAGAATTGCGACGATCCCGGCCTGCGGGCTCTGACTTTGACGTATAAGAGATTTTTCAATCTCGCCCTCGGCAAGATCGAGGAGGGCAGCGAGCAGCAAAATCATGCGGCGGCGATCGCCTTGTCGAGCCAGGTTGACCCGATCACCGGCAGCCTTGTTTATTGCAATATCCTCGGAGCTGCAGGACATATGCCGATTGGCCTCGTGCCCGCCAGTGGAGCGCTTTGAAAGTTGGTGCACCGTAGTTTTGCGCAGACCTCGGGTGCGTGTGACCTTCATCGCGCTGAAGTGATCGCGGCGCAGCAGGTATTGCCGGAAGCCCTGACTTGCATAAACGAAGCGCTACCCAAGCTCTCCGCGGAGGAATCCTGGTCGCTCGGCGAAGGCTTCCGTGTCCGCGG
Source organism: Mesorhizobium sp. Root102 (assembly GCF_001425625.1). Classification (GTDB taxonomy): domain Bacteria; phylum Pseudomonadota; class Alphaproteobacteria; order Rhizobiales; family Rhizobiaceae; genus Mesorhizobium. The sequence goes on from NZ_LMCP01000047.1 coordinate 1,022, forward strand.
CGATATCTTCGCCATGATCGGCGACCTTACATCGGCGCGGGCCGACTACGATCAGGCTTATGCGCTCGGCTGGGATGCGGAGCCCGGCAATGCTGTGCTTCTATTCGAAACCGGCGATCTGGACGGGGCGCTTGCCGCACTCGACCGGGCTCTGCAGGGGACGTCGTGGTTCCATCGGCAGCGACGTGGAAACCTGTTGGTGAACGCGGCTTGCATTGCAGCACGTGGCGGGCGCTCTGACCAGGCGTCAATCTATCTCAAAGAAATCGATGCCCAGCTAGAACGCTGGCGGCAACCCGCAACGCAGGCATTGATAGCCGAAACCAAGGCGGCACTTTGCAGGCCAGGCGATCCAAACGGAAATCGGCTTCTGTTATTGGCGCGACAGCTATGGACCAGTGCAGGCGTCGATTATCACGCGGCAAGGGTTCGGCTGCAGATCGCCAGTGCCCTGTTGCGTTCGGGTGACGTCAGCGGTGCGAAAGTGGAGATCACCGCGGCCGAGAGATCGGCCCGCCATCTCGGATCACGGCGCCTGGAAGAGGAAGCCGCAACGCTTCGCAATGGCTTTTCGCGCGAATGCCAGTCGATTGTCGATGGCTCCGGGCAAGAACTCAATCTCTGAGCATGCCTGCCTTCTTTAACTGGACTGGCTGCCGATCAAGCATATCGGCGGCGGTGGCCAACGATCAGCCAGAGATCAGGTCCCGATAAGGACGATCAGCCCTCCCTGAAGGTAATTTTCCCAAGCCAAGCAGACACGCCTGGCAATAAGCAGCGCCGCGAAGGGCTGGTGCTAAATCGAAAGGGAAAGATCATGAACCTGTTTGTTATCCGCCGCCCCAGCGCTTGGGCATCACTGCAGGAACTCGAAGCCGCCGGCGCCAAATCGGCAAAGGTCGCCAAGGAACAGATGTCGGGTACGGTCAGCTGGATCCGCAGCTATGTCGTGCACGAACCCGATGGCCGCATCGGCACCTTCTGCATCTACGAGGCCAAAGACGGCGAGGCCATCCGCGATCACGCCAAGCGCGTTGGCATGCCCGGCGAGGAATTCTACCCGGTCGCCGACACGGTCATCATTCGCAATGATCCGATGACAGCGGCCGCCTGAGACCGCCAGTCGCTGCCTCGCGTGATCAAAGCGGGGCAGCGTCATCCAATCAGCAACCAATGAACAGACGGCGCTTGGAACGGCATGTCGCATTCCGGTGCCGCGATTCCTCACGAATGGAGAAAACCAATGTTTCACCACCTGAAGCGCGTGTCGATCGGGCTGAGAGCACGCAGGGCCGAGAAAGCTTTGCACCAACTGCCTGACCACATCCTGAAGGACATCGGCATTCGCCGCGGTGCGATCGCATATGCTGTTCGGGAACACTTCAAGGACCGTCTCGTCTGAGTGCCCAGACCAATTGGAAACCAGGGAAATGGAACTTCTGATAAACGTGGCGAACGTCATGTATGTGATCGCCTACTTCACGCTGGACATCTTGCGGCTGAGGATTCTCACCACAGCGGCTGCAATCTGCCTTGCCGTGTATTTCTATAGCCAGCCCGCGCCACTCATGAACGTCGTCGGCTGGAACGTTTTCTTTGTGATTCTGAATCTGATCCAGATCGGCCGCATTGTGAAGTCCCGCCGTAGCTGAATGTCGGTTCGCATGCAGCTTCAGCCTGCGCTAAGCGCTACAGGCGGGCTGCCACCAGACCATAAAAAAGCAACGTGATCATCTCTACCGGTACCGCGCTACTCTATGCCGGCATCGGCTTGAGTTGCGGATGCTGTCAAGTAGATGTCAGCCTTAGAGAAGGGCAAGATAATACACGGGGCCGACATCAGGCGCATTGCGGTCCGGCACCTTTTTGGGTCAAAAGGGGGCCGACTACCGACCGTCCGCTGCTGGGCTGCCCAAGATGAAAGCGGACACACGACATCGGATGCCATGGTTTGGATTAGACCCGACTCCTGCATAGGCACAGTTACGCCTCGCCTCGAAGACGTACTACATCCTTGGATGGGGGCAGCCCGAACTGCCGCGCGTATTCCCGGCTGAACTGGTTGGGGCTTTCGTAGCCGACACAGAAGGCCACAGATGTCGCGCTTCCCTCTCCTGCCATCAGAAGCGTGCGGGCATGAAGCAGGCGGACCTGCTTTTGGTATTGGATGGGGCTGAGCGCCGTGACCGCCTTGAAATGGCGGTGGAATGCCGAGACGCTCAGGGCCGCCATCTCGGCGAGCGCCTCGACCCTCAGGGGCTTTGCGAAATTCTGCCGGATCCATTGGATCGCGACGCCGATCCGTGAGAGCGCCGCGTCGGGCGCCGCGATGTCCCGTAGCATCCAGCCCAAGGGTCCCTGCAGCACACGACAGGATCTCCCGTTCGTAGGCAGGCGCGAGCACGGCGACCTCGTCCGGCCGGTTCATAAGCCGGAGCATCCGCACCCAGGCGTCGAGAAATTCCTCGCTAACGGGCGCAACCGAGAAGCCCGACCCGAAGAGCTTGCTGCACACTTGCACGGGCAGGTCGCTGATCAGCGCCGCGACAGTCGCAGGGTGGAGCGTTAGACTGACCGCGAGATACGGCTCCCCCGTGGCCGCCGGATGCACCGACCCCACGGCCGGTAGATCGACCGACATGACGAAATAAGTGGCGGGGTCGTAGGCGAAGGTCCGTTCGCCGACCGTCATTGTCTTCGAGCCGGTCAGGATCAGGTTGATCATCGGCTCATAGACGGCCGAAAGCCGGTGCTCGGGTATTTCACCCTGGACCATGGCGACGCGGGGAATTCCTGTTTCCGTCCGGCGATTTTCGGCCGACGAGGCCAGGCTGCGCAGTTCCTGAAGTTGCTCTTCCATGGGGTCGACCGTGACAGACCGGGAATGGCTTCGCAAGCGCGAAGCAGAAATAGGCAAGCTTCAGGGAGAAATGGGTGAGCGCGGGAGACGGAGCAGGCTTAGCTTCAGGTTACCGAATATAGAAGGAAAGACCCATGAAGATCGTCATCGTCACCGGAAGCAGCCGGGGCCTAGGAGCGAGCACCGCCGTCGAATGCGCCCGCAACGGCATGGGCGTGGTCGTAACCTACAACAGCAATCCCGAAAAAGCAGAGGAGGTCGTGAAGACGATCGTGCAGAGCAGCGGCAGGGCCGTGGCCCTGAAGCTCGACGTCGGAAACGTCAGTTCCTTCCCGGCATTTCGTGACGCCGTCGCCGCCCAACTGCAATCCGTCTGGGGCCGTGGCGATTTCGACTATCTCGTCAACAACGCCGGATACGGCCTCTTCAGTCCGATCGCCAAAGTGACGGAAGAACAGTTCGACGGGCTGTTCAACGTCCATCTCAAGGGACCTTTCTTCCTGACCCAGATCCTCCTGCCGATGATGGCGGACGGCGGCCAGGTCATCAACATCACCAGCGCCACCTCGCGCGTGGCGACGGCCGGCGTCGCACCCTATGCCTCGTTCAAGGGTGGGCTCGAAGTCCTGACCCGCTACATGGCCAAGGAGTTCGGCGAGCGGGGGATCAGGGCGAACTCGATCGCACCCGGTGCAATCCGCACCGAACTGGGTGGCGGCCTGAACGACGAGTTCGAGGCGATGCTCGCGGGCCAGACCGCGCTCGGCCGCGTCGGCGAACCCGAAGAGATCGGTGGCGTCGTCGCCAGCCTTTTGTCCGGTCAGAACCGCTGGATCAATGCCCAGAACATCGAGGTCGCGGGCGGCTACGTCATCTGACCAAAGGAGAGCAGCATGCTCGACCACGTTTTTATCTCCGTCAGCGACGTCGCCCGTTCGATCGCCTTCTACGAGGCAGCGCTTGCACCGCGCGGCATTACTCACGTGATTAATTACGACGGAAAGGATGGTCCACGCGGCCATCCGGACCTGAAGGGTTTTGGCGCGAACGGAAGGGTCTTCTTCTGGCTCCGCGATGGCGTCGTCGAAGGCCGTGCGGCTCATGTCGGCTTCGTCGCCAACGGCACAACTCAGGTCGATGCCGCCTTCGCTGCCGCCATGGCCGCAGGCGCTTCCGAGGTCCATCCGCCCGGAGCGCAGCTCCACTACGACCCACGCTACTACGCCGCGCAGGTTCTCGACCGACGGCTATAGCCTCGAATTCGTCTACAAGGAATGGCAGCACTGACATGACAAAACTGATGATCTATGGCGCGACCGGCTACACCGGCCGGATGGCGGCAGAGCATGCAACGGCGGCAGGTACGCCACTCGTGCTCGCCGGCCGCAGCGAAGCGGCCCTGTCGAAGTTCTCCGCTGATCTCGGCGTGGAATACCGCGTCTTCGGTCTCGAAGACGCGGCGACGATCGGCAGCGGCTTCGCCGGCATTTCGGTCCTCCTGAACTGCGCCGGGCCGTTCATGAGCACCGCCGACGCCCTGATGAAGACGTCGATCCGCAACGGCATCCACTATCTCGACACCGCGGCCGAACTCGACAGCTACCGGTTGGCGGAAGGACTCGACGACGAGGCGAAAGCCGCGGGCGTCATGCTCATGCCGGGCGGCGGTGGCAGCGTTGCTATGCTCGGCAGTCTCGCCGGACATGGCGCTGCGCGCGTCGCGAATCCTCGCAAGATCAGGATCGCGCTGTATGTCGCAGGCGGACTTTCCCGAGGATCGGCGATCAGCGCCATGGAGAACGTCACCGTCGAGACCCTGGCGCGCGTGGATGGCGAGCTGGTCACCGTAGCTGCCGACGGTATCCGGAAGTTCGACTTCGGCAAGGGGGCGGTCGACTGCTTCCCGGTGACGCTGCCCGATCTCATCACGATCTGGCGGTCGACGGGCGTTCCCGACGTCGAGACCTTCGTGCATTTGACCGGCGACGGACTCCCGCAGGGCGATCTCTCGCTGCTCCCGGACGGCCCGAGCGAAGACGAGCGTCTGGCGAACCGCTACCAGGCGGCCGTCGAAGTCACCGACGCGGATGGACACGTCGCCCATTCGCGTCTCGACACGGTCAACGGCTATACCTTCACCGCGATGGCTGCGGCCGAAGCTGGCCGCCGTGTGCTTGCAGGCGAAGTCCGCTTCGGCTTCCAAGCGCCCGCCGATCTGTTCGGAAGCGGCTTCGCCCAGACCATCGCCGACACCACGATCGTCGACATCTGAGGAATGCACGATGCAGAAGCTAGTCGAATCCTTCATCGCGACCGCAAACGCCTTCGACGTCGAGGGCGCGCTGTCCCTGTTCGCCGCCGACGCCGTCATCGATGACGTTTCGGTCGGCGACACCTTCGTCGGGCGCGATGGCGTCCGCAAATACCTCGAGCGCTTCTTCGTCGGCTACAGCACCAAAAGCAGGCTGTTGTCATTAGAGGAGCTGGACGACCTCCATTCGAACGTCCGGCTCGATTTCACAGGCGATTTCGGGCACGAGGTCGGCATCCTGAAGATTGCAATCAATTCGGACGGTCTGATCGAGCGCATTGACGCCGACTTGGAATAGCGGCTCCACCAGCAGTCCTATCGAACCAATATCACCGGCGCCGTGGGCGCCGATGCCGGGGACGGTTTGCATTCCGCGAGCCTCCGGCACGACAAGGAGCACGTTTTATGACCACCTCGCCATCTCTCACACAGGACGCCGCAGACAGGCTCGCGGTCGTCGAGGCCCTCTATCGCTTCGCCGCGGGCATCGACCTTCGCGACATGGAGCTTCTGGCTTCTTCGCTTGCGGAGAACGCGGTCTCCGACTTTCGGCCGGCTGCTGCCAAAGCCAGGTTCGAGTATCCGGTGATTGAAGGCCGGGATGTCATCGTCTCTGCCCTGACGACGTCGCTCAGCACGCTGGACACCACCCATTCCGTCAGCAATCCGCGCGTCGCCATCGATGGCGACACGGCACGCATGGACGTGCTCGTGGAAGCCCAGCACGTTCCCCGCAGCGATCCCTCGCGTCACTACCTCATGAAGAACCGCTACGACGTCGAGCTGGCGAGAACCGGCGACGTCTGGGTCATCACCCGCAACACGGTCGACAATGTCTGGCGGACGGGCGATCTGACTGTTCTCTCCGAGATCTAAACCTCCAATGAGGGCGACGGGAATGGAATGGCGGCAGGTTCTGTTTCCGCCGCCATTCTCCCGCGGATGACCGCTGTTGACGCGAACATGCCGCCTCCTCAGTCCGCTTCCATGTCCGCTTTAGGGACGCCGCTAGCGTAGACCCTATGACCGAGATTAGGCGCATTGCTGATAGGCGTATTGCTGACCGGCAGATTTGGGCCGGAGAACGAGCCCGCTGCGCGGGAGGGGCGCCTGCGGTTGAGGTAGAGATCAAGAACCGGTCGTCGCGCTCGCGTTGAGCGTCGTTCGGCTCGAGCAGAGCATGGCGGTGCGGCGTTTCTCACGGGAGACACAGCGCAACTATCTCCGCGATATCGAACGCCTGGCGACATTCCTCGGGCGTTCACCCGTCACTTCGACGGGTTCGATATCGTCCAGGCCAAGAACAAGGGACGAACCGGCGGCAAACGGCTTTTCGTGCCGATCACGCCGATGCTGTCCGAGATCCTGGATGCGGCCGACAGGCGCGGCGAGACCGTCTTGGTCAACGCCTATGGGGAGCCCTTCTCCGCAAAGTCCTTGACTGGAATGATGGCGCATTGGTGCAAGCTTGCCGGTCTTCCGAAGGGCCTGACCCTGCATGGCTTGAGGAAGTCGCCCGGTGTTTATCTGGCGGAGGCCGAGGCCTCCACCAGGCAGATGATGGACGTCCTCGGTCACGACGACATCGATCATGCGGAGCTCTATTCGCGGGAGGCATCGCAGGTACGGCTGGCGGTCCAGGGGATGGATCGAGTCGTGCGGCTGGTCACGCGCAAGCCGATGCTTGGCGAACCTGTTGGCGAACCTTGTGGCGAACCGCCTTCTAAAGCATTGATAAATAACGATAATGGTGGGCCCGGAGGGACTCGAACCCCCAACCAAGCGGTTATGAGCCGCCGGCTCTAACCATTGAGCTACAGGCCCCACGCGGGCTGGATTAATGTTTTTCCCGTCGCGGCACAAGGCTTTCCCGCCGGGCTTCCGCAGATCGCCCAAATCAACCCATAATCGCGCTCTACGCGACCTCTGCGACTTGATCGCAGACCAAGGAGATTTTCATGACGAGAAACCTTTTGCCCATCGCGCTCGCCGCTGCAATCGCTTTTCCGACGATGGCTGGAGCCACCGATTTGCCGACGCCGCCCCGCATCATCGTGTCAGGCGAAGGCGAAGCAACCGTGGCGCCTGATCTGGCGGTCCTGACGCTGAGCGTCATGCGCGAGGCCAAGACCGCGCGCGCCGCGCTCGACGCCAACAATGACGCCATGGCCGCCGTGATCGCGGCGATGAAGTCGGCTGGCATCAAGGACCGCGACCTGCAGACCGCCGGTATCCAGATCAACCCGCGCTACAACTACACCAACAAGCCGGACGGCAGCCAGGAAGCCGAACTCGTCGCCTATCAGGTGACCAACACGCTTTCGGTGCGGGTGCGCGACGTCGACAAGACCGGCGAGATCCTTGACAAGGCGGTGTCGCTCGGCGTCAACCAGGGCGGCGGCATCGCCTTCACCAATGATAACCCGGCGGCCACGGTCACGGAGGCGCGCAAGAAGGCGGTCGCCAACGCCATGGCCAAGGCCAAGACGCTGGCCGAGGCCGCAGGTGTCAGCCTCGGCCGGGTACTCGAGATCACTGATCAGAACATGGCGCCGACGCCAATGCCGATCAACGCCAAGGCCTTCGACGCCGCGGCGGGTGCCGCGGCTCCGGTGCAGGCCGGCGAGAATTCCTACAATTTGCAGGTCACCGTCACCTTCGAACTGAAGTAACCGGCACTGAACGATCCGTGGCTGAGCCTTGCTCAGCCACGGCAATCACCAGCCAATAGCGTGCATGAAAAACCCCGCGGGATTGCTCCGCGGGGTTTTTTCGAGCCACACCCTTCAAACGGAAAGGGGCTCGGCTAGTCCCGGCTGATCCTCGTAGAGGATCATGCCGCATCGACCTTTGCAGAGGGTCGTGTCTCCAGGCATGACCCTCGCAGAGGGTCATGCCTCTATGATTCCAGCCTCAGCGATAGATAACCGGGCAGCCGCGCTCGTTGGCGAACACCACCACGACACGGTCGCCATCCTGGCGGCCCATCACCTTCACCGTACGACGGCTGACGTCGACGATGCGGACACGGTGGAGACCCATGCGCTCGGCCTTGTCGAGGGCGCGGTCCGGCGAACAGCCACGGCGCCAGTCGCCGCGGCGTTCATCACGGCGATGGCGATAGCCGTCGTCGCCGGCATAGACGCCGAAGCGCGGGTCGTTGTTGTTGCCGAAGCCGAGATAGAGGCTGTCGGCGTGAGCGGGGATGGCCGTCAGCGTGCCGAGACCGACCAGGGCCGAAAGGGCTGCCGTCTTGATCGTATTGAACATCGTCTTCTCTCCTTTTTGCGGGCTTTCGCCCGTCCTCGTGAACCGATGGGGGGAGAATGCGCTTGCCAGTCTGAACTCTTTGCGAACCTGCTGTTCATCTCCGGTTCATGTGGCGAGAAAAGGGAAATTTCCGGCCATTCGCCATCGTCCACAGCCTGTGGTGAACGCCAAAACGCCTGACTGAGCCTGCGGTTCCCAATCCGGCGGGCTGAGGACCTGATGCGAGTCTCAGGGTTCTTCGTCCAGCATGTAGTCAAAATAGTCTTCCGGCTCGGCAAGATCGGTTTCGCTCGCCTTGACCCGGCCGCGCATCGAGATGCCAGCTTCATGCACGGTCTCGGCGCTGCCCGACACCAGCCGGTGCCACCAGTAGAGGTCGCGGCCCTCGGCCACCAGGCGGTAGGCGCAGGTGCTGGGCAGCCAGCTGATGGTGCGCACATTCTGCGGCGTCAGCCCGACGCAGTCGGGAACACGCGCCAGCCGGTTGGCGTAGTCCGAACAGCGGCAGGTCTCGGCGTCGAACATTCGGCAGCCGACGCTAGTCCAGTAGATCTCGCCGGTGTCCTCGTCCTCAAGCTTCGACAGGCAGCATTTGCCGCAGCCGTCGCAAAGCGATTCCCACTCGGCCGGGCTCATCGCCTCCAGCGTCTTGGTTTTCCAGAATGGCGTTTCCATTCCCGGCATGTGGCCCCAGCCGCCGGCAAGGTCAAGCGCGGCAACGGCCGAAATGCGGCTGTCATTAGGCGAATGACACGAAGTTGCCTTCAAAAGGCCGGTCAATCGCCCCGCGCGGCCTGTATTCACGCCAAACCGGAACCAATCGGCGCAAGATCGGTTTCGGCAAGGATGGGACCCCACAAGGAGAATTTTCGATGAAATGCCAACCACGGATTCTGGCCGGCACCGCCCTTGGCCTGCTGATGGCATCCGCGCCGTTGGGCGCGTACCCGCTTCAGGGAGGTGCCGCGTTCGGTCCTGCCCAGCGCACGTCAGCCCCATTCATTTTGGCGCAAGCTGCGTGCGCCGAAGGCGAATCGGCCGAGGCCTGTGCACAGAAGCAGCAGGCGGAACCCGAACAGAAGCCCGGGCGCAAGAAGGCCGATCCGCAACAGCAGGCAGCGCCCGCCCAGAGCGAGCAGCCCGTCGAGGAGCAGCAGCCACGCAGGAAGAAGCGCGATCAGCAGCAGCAGACCGAGCAGGCACCAGCCGAACAGGCGGCTCCAGCCGAGGAACAGCTGCCGCGCAGGAAGAAGCGCGATCAGCAGCAGCAGACCGAGCAGGCGCCGGCCGATCAGGCCGCTCCGGCCGCCCAGGAGCAGCAGCCGCGCAAGAAGAAGCGCGACCAGCAGCTGCAGACCGAGCAGGCGCCGGCCGAACAAGCAGCACCCGCCCAGGAGCAGCAGCCGCGCAAGAAGAAGCGCGACCAGCAGCAGCAGACCGACCAGGCACCGGCAGGCCAGGCAGAACCGGCCAACGACAATCAGCCCGCCGAGCAGGCTAAGCCGCGCAAGAAGAAGCAGGACCAGCAGGCCGAACCTGAGGTCGCCCCGACGCCGAAGGAAGCTCCCGCTGGAGAGGCGACGGCTCCCTCCGGCGAACAGCCTGCGGCCCAGGGCGAGCAGCCTCAGGACACGACGAAGAAGCGTGTCAGGAAACCTGTTGGCGAGCAGCCGGTGACGGGAGAGCAGCCGGCCACTGGAGAACAGCCGCCAACGGCCGAACAACCCGCCAATGGTCAGCAGCCGGCCGAAGGTGAAAATGCGGCCCAGGGCGAAGCTCCGGCCGACAAGAACGCAGCTCCTATCCTTGATAGCCAGAAGGATGTCCTGCGCAAGCGCAAGGGCAAGAACGGCCAGCAGGGAGGCGAGAATGCGAATGGCGAGCAGGCCAACCAACCCGCGCAGCAGAATGGCGAGCAGGCGCAAGCTCCAAAGCCGGCCCCGGTCGACCAGGGACCGCCGCCCACCGACGACAAGTCGGCCCAACAGGCAATCCAGCCTGAAAAGATCGCGCCGGTGACGGAGGAAAAGGGCACGCGCGTGGAGCGTGCGCCCGATGAGAACGTCCGCGACCGCCGGCGTCCGAAAGGCGTCGACGTCGTCAGGGAACTCGGCGATCGCGTCATCCTGCAGTTCAACAACCAGACATTCGTCCAGAGCAATGACGCCCCGCGCATGAAACGCGGCGCCAAGGACGTCTACTACGAGGATCTGCCGCAAGGCCGCACACGCGAGACGGTCGAGCGGGGCAATGGCGTCCAGATCGTCACCATCCGCAACCGTTACGGCGATGTCATCCGGCGTTCGCGCATCACGCCTGATGGCCGCGAATATGTGCTCAGCTATGTCGACGAGCGCACCTATCAGGACGAGGGCGACTGGCGCGATCCCGGCGACGACCTGCCGCCGATGCGGCTGACCATCCCGCGCCGGGAGTACATCCTTAATTCCGAGGATGTCGAAAGCCCCGATGACTACTACGACTTCCTCGAACAGCCGCCGGTGGAGAAGGTCCAACGCCTCTATTCGATCAACGAGGTCAAGCGTTCGGCCCGCGTGCGCGACATTGCACGGCGCGTCGATCTCGACACGCTCAACTTCGAATTCGGTTCGGCCTCGATCTCCGACACCGAGGTGCAGAAGCTCGAGGGCGTCGCCACCGCCATGGAGAGACTGTTGAAGAAGAACCCGGCCGAGACCTTCCTGATCGAAGGTCATACCGACGCCGTCGGCTCGCCGGAAGCCAACCTCGCTCTGTCCGATCGCCGCGCGGAAGCGGTGGCGGAAGCGCTGACCAACGCCTTCGGCATCCCGCCGGAGAACCTGACCACGCAGGGCTATGGCGAGGAGTATCTGAAGGTCAATACGACGGCGCCAAACCGCGAGAACCGGCGCGTTGGCATTCGCCGCATCACCTCCCTGGTGGCACCGGTGGCCAGCAACAATTAGGTCATGATTTCAAAACCATGACCTGGTTTGCGGAATCGCCACGAGAGGCATCCATCCCCGGCCCTGCCGGGGATGGATCGACGTGCCGGGTTTAATAAGAATTGTGCCGGTATGCAGCCGGGCTCATTGAATCGAAGGCGCACCTATCCCAGATTCAATGCCGGGCGTTCCCTGCCCCGTCCCGACTCCAGCGGGACGCATTGAGCCCCGCCGGACCCTCCTCCGGCGGGTTTTTTGCTCGGAGCAATTCCAGGAAACCGTGGCCTTCAGGCTCGGCGACACCGACACCATCCTGAAGATGCTCGGCATGATCGATGCAGCACTTGTCGCCTCGCTGGTGGTGATGGTCATTATCTCGGGATACGAGAACTTCGTCAGCCGCTTCGACGACCAGGACGGCGGCGTGCACTGGCTGGGCACCATCGATGTCGGTTCGCTGAAGGTCAAAGTCGCCTCGACCATCGTCGCCATCTCGTCCATCCACTGCTGCAGGTGTTCTTGAACTCGTCGTCTTACACCACCGACCAGTTGATGTGGCTGACCATCATCCACCTCGCGTTTGTCGTTTCGGCGCTCATGCTGCCTATATCGACCGGTTGATGGGCCTGAGCAAAGGCAAGAAGGACGAGGCGTAAGGCAACTCCCTTCTCCCGTCACTATATGGGGAGGTGAGAAGCGGTCCGCGCAGCGGGCTTTTCGAGCGACGAACGCCGGCAGGGCGTAATGTCCGTCAGTAGATGCTTTTGACCTTCGTGCCCGAATTGGCAAACACCTCGTCCGGGACAAAAAAATCGCCGGCCAAAGGCCCTGTCGCATCAGGCGCATAGACCGAGAAATCGCTGACGCCCTCGGCGCGCAGCACCTCCTCGTCGATGTAGAAATTGCCTGATGCCTCGCGCGCCGGCCGCATGAAAATGGCATGCGCTGCATCGGCCATGATGTCGGGCAAACGGCTCATCGCCGCCACCGTCGCGCCGCCGAGCAGATTGCGCACCGCCGCCGTGTCGATGGTCGAGATCGGCCATAGCGAATTGACCGCGATGCCGTCCTTGGCGAACTCGGCGCTCATGCCCAGCGTGCACATCGACATGCCGAACTTGGCCATCGTGTAGGCGACGTGGTTCTTGAACCATTTGGCCTTCATGTCGAGCGGCGGCGCCAGATTCAGGATGTGAGCATTTTGCGCCAACTTCAGGTGCGGAATGCACATTTTGGACACCAGGAAAGTGCCCCGCGCATTGATCTGATGCATCAGATCGTAGCGCTTCATGTCGGTCTCCAGCGTGCCGGTGAGCTGGATGGCGCTGGCATTGTTGACGCAGATGTCGATGCCACCGAATCTTTCGACCGTCTTTGCGACCGCCTCGGCAACCTGTGCCTCCTCACGGATGTCGCAAAGCACAGGCAGCGCCTTGCCGCCGGCCTGCTCGATCTCTTCAGCCGCCGTATAGATCGTGCCCGGCAACTTTGGATGCGGCTCGGCGGTCTTGGCCGCGATCGTCACATTGGCGCCGTCGCGTGCCGCACGCAGCGCGATCGCCAGCCCGATGCCGCGCGACCCGCCGGAGATGAACAGCGTCTTTCCCTTGAGCGACATTTCCTTGCGCCTCCGTTGCAACACAGCAGGCGCGAACCTTTGCGCGGCAGGCGACCACAGCGCAAGACCCGACACGCTGGACACCGAGTTACAGCGTAGGGTTTATGACTAGACCAGCACCAGCCCCTGCCGCATCGCAATGGCAATCGCGTCGGTCCGGTTGGTGGCACCGAGCTTGATCAGGATCGCTGCGACGTGGAACTTCGCCGTGTGCACGGAGATGTTGAGCCGCCGCGCGATCACCTTGTTGGGCGCACCCTCGGCCAGCAGCGCCAGCACTTCCGCCTCGCGCGGCGACAGCGAAGGCCGGACGGCATGTTCGTCGGAGGCTTCATCCTCGAAAGGCTCGCCATCGCCGGCATGGAAATGCTCATGGCGCCCGCTTCTGCCATCGCCCGATACGCGATAGCCGGCCGCAACCAGCCGCGCCGCCGCGGCGATCAACAAATCGTCCGCGACCGCTTGCATGACGGCCAACACCTCACCGGCGGGCCGCTCGCCATTGGCGCGTCCCGACAACAGCACCCGTGGAATGGCGGCCGGCACGGCATCACCGCTGCTGTCGTCGACGATGGCGACGTCGGCTCTGCCGGCCACGACCGGCAACAGGTCATCGCTGGCTGCAAGCGAGGTCGCCAGGCGCTCGGCGCGCCCCGCATCGCCAAGTGCAATCAGCACCACCAGCGGCCGCGAGGCGGCGCCGTCACGCATGATCCGGTCGCTGGTGAGCGTGTCCATCGACCCCCTCAGCTTAGCGGCTTTTCGCCGATGGTCAGCGCGACATCGCGCTGTTCGCCGCCGCGCACCACGCCGAGCGTCACCAAAGCGCCGGCGCTGTCGGGTCCGAGCCTGCGGATCAGGTCGCGCGGGCCCTGCACGGCCTCGCCGTTCCACGCCACGATGATGTCGCCGAGCGAGAGACCGGCGGCCTTGGCCGGACCATCATCATCGAGGCTCATCACCATCGCGCCGCGCGCGTCGCGGTCGCGCACCGGATGCAGGCCAGCGCCGAGATAGCCGCGCGCGACATGGCCTTTCTCACGCAGGGTCGCCACCGCCCGCTCGATCGTCTCGTAAGGCATGACCAGCGCCCTGTGGCGCGGTCCGAACAACAGCATGCCGATCAGCGCGCCCTTGGCATCGAGCACCGGACCGCCCTCGAAACGGCCGCCGGCGCCGACCGCAAGATTGATGCGCCGGTCGATGGTGCCGCCGCGCATCGAGCGCCAGGCCGGACCGACTTCGCCGACCGAACCTGAGACGGCCAAAGCGGAACCATCACTGTTGCCGATGGCAATGGCGAGATTGCCGGGCCGTACCGCATCGGCCTTGGCCAACGGCGCGGCGCTGACGGCCCCCGCCGGCTTCAGCAGGGCAACGCCTGTCGACGGATCGCGGCCGACCAGTTCGGCCTTCACCGTCTCGCCCGAGGCCAGCACCAGCTCGATCTCCTCGCCGGCCTCGACAGCCTCCTCGGCGGTGACGAAATAACCGTCACGCCAGTGGAAGGCGCTTGCCGTGCGGTGATGATGCGTGGCGAAACTCGCCGTTGCCGGCGCCGCCTCGGCGGCGAGATCGGCGATGGCTTGCGAAAACGCACTCAGATTGAAATCGCTCATATTGGTCTCCTGGGTTCATCCATGCCCCAGATATCGCTCGACAGCGCGCTTGGAGGTACTCGCCTGACGGCTAGTTGCCGGTTTGACTGGCCATCTGGTCAGGTCGCGGCGGTTCTGGCCGCTCCGCACATATAGTCACGATCAAGCCTGAACACACGGAGCCCGCTATGGCCCTCGCCGCCGCCAAATTCCACAGCGATGACACACTGGCCGACGACACGTTGCTCGATGCCTATTCGACGACGGTTGCCGACGCGGTCGACCGCATCGGTCCTGCCGTCTGCCGCATCGAGCGCGTCGGCGGTCAGGGCGGCCATGGCTCCGGCTTCGTCATCGCGCCGGACGGGCTGGTCGTCACCAATTTCCATGTCGTCGGCGACGCCAGGACAGTGCGCGTCTCGATGCCGGACGGGTCGTCCAGCGAAGGCCGCGTGCTGGGCCGCGACCCCGACACCGACATCGCGCTGGTGCGCGCCGATGGCAGCTTTGCCGATGTCGCACCGCTGGGCGATTCCAAGCGGCTGCGGCGCGGCCAGATCGCCATTGCCATCGGCAACCCCCTGGGCTTCGAATGGACCGTCACCTCCGGCGTCGTCTCGGCGCTGGGCCGCTCGATGCGCGCCTCTACCGGCCGGCTGATCGACGACGTCATCCAGACCGATGCGGCATTGAACCCCGGCAATTCCGGTGGACCGCTGGTGTCGTCGGCCGGCGAGGTCATCGGCGTCAACACCGCCATGATCCATGGCGCGCAAGGCATCGCCTTCGCGGTCGCCTCCAACACCGCCAATTTCGTCATTTCGGAGATCATCCGCTTCGGCCGCGTGCGCCGCGCTTTCATCGGCATCTCGGCCGACACCACCAATTTGCCGCGCCGGGCAGCACTCCTGTCGCAAGTGTCGACCAGCACGGCGGTGCGACTGCGCAGCGTCGAGAAGGATGGCCCGGCGGCCAAGGCGGGCCTCAAGGAGGGCGACATCATCGCCGCCATCGACGGGCGCCCGGTCACCGGCGTCGACGACCTCGTGCGCCTGCTCGATGCCGAACGCATCGGCCGCGAGACGCTGTGCACCGTGGTGCGCCGCACCGGCGTCAGCCAGGTGACGGTGACGCCGGTGGCAAGGGCCAGTTGAGGCTGGCGCTCAGGCTCCCGCCGCCCCCTCCGCATACTGCGCCAGAAACGCCTCGCTCGGCGGGATCGGCTTGATCACGTCGATCAGCACGCCGTTGGGGTCTTTGGTGATGAAATGGCGCTGGCCGAAGGGTTCGTCGCGTAGAGAGCGCAGGATCGGCAGGCCGGCGACGACGACCCGCTCATAGACCGCGTCCGGGTCGCGAACCTCAAAATTGATCAGCAGGCCCGCGGTGCGGCCCCGCCCCTCTTCCGGAATGGTCTCATGGTCGCCCTGGACGATGCCGAGATTGACTCTTCTGGTCTCCACCGATTGCAGATGGACGTACCAGTCGCTTTCGAACAGCGGCTGGAAGCGGAAATGCTTCACATAGAACGCCGCCGTGCCGGCGACGTCGCCGGTCATCAACACCGGATAATAGCTCGTGGTCTTCATCTTTCCTTCTCCCATCAACCAACATACAGTCTGCATGTAGATTGAATTAACATACAGGCTGCATGTATGCAAAAGGATTCCGCGCGCCGTTCCAACCGCGACCGCACCGAAGCGACGCGCGCCGACCTGATTGCCGCGGCGCGAAAGCTGTTCACCGAAAAATCCTATGCCGAGACCGGAACGCCGGAGATCGTTGCCGCGGCCGGCGTGACGCGCGGCGCGCTCTACCATCATTTTGCCGACAAGCAGGCGCTGTTCGCCGCCGTGGTCGAGCAGGAGGCGGCAGCGGTCGCCGAGGAGATCGAGCGCGCCTCGCCGCCATCGCTGTTTGCCCGCGACGCACTGATTGCCGGTTCGGACGCCTATCTCGCCGCCATGCGCGCGCCCGGCCGCACGCGGCTGTTGCTGCTCGACGGTCCGGCCGTGCTTGGCCGCGCCGCCATGGACGCGATCGACAACCGCCACGGCAACCGCTCGCTGCGCGAGGGTCTGGTCGCGGCAATGCGGGCGCAGACGATGACGAGGTTGCCGGCGGAGGCGCTGACCGTGCTGCTCGCCTCCGCCTTCGACCGCGCCGCCCTGGCCATCGAGGCCGGCGCCTCAGCGCAGGATTATCGCGCCGTGCTCATGGCGCTGATCGATGGGCTGTCTCCGGCTCATCCTCAGGCACCTCGCCCGGTTCGAACTCGTTGAAGCAGCCGAGCTGGCGCTTGAACTGGTCGATCAGCCAGGCAGCCGCCGGCTTCGGGCTGCGATCGTTGCGGTGCATGGCAAACAAGGGCGAACTCACCTCCCTGAAGGATTCGAGGTCGAGTTCCACCAGCCGGCCGCTCGCCAGATCGTCGGCAATCAGCCAGCGCGGCAGCCCGCCCCAGCCCAACCCCTCGCGCATCAGCGTATGCTTGGTGCGCAGGTCCGTCAGCCGCCAGGTGCGGTAGGCAAAGACGCCAAAGTCGCGCCCCTTGGTACGCTCCGACTGGTCGGTGACGACAAGCTGCGTGTGTTCGCGCGCATCCTCGATCGCCACCGGCTTCGGCAGCCGCGCCAGCGGGTGTGCGGGGGCGGCAGCCAGCACGATCGACATGAAGCCGATACGCACGAGATGCACGTCGACCTCGCCCAGCAGGCCGCCAATGCCGAGGTCTGCCTGCCCGCTGACGACATGATCGGGGATCAGTCCGAGCGAGCCGATGTGCAGGCGCAGCATCACGGTGGGAAACTGCGCCTCGAATGCCTTCAGCACCCGCACCAGCACCGGCGAGGGCAGCGCTGCATCAACCGACAGCGCCACTTCGGCCTCCAACCCCTGATGGTGGCCATCGACGCGCGAGCGGATACGCTGCAGCACGCCGACCATGCGGCGCGCATCCTCCAGCATCGCCCGGCCGATCTCCGTCAGTTGCGGCTCGCGCGTGCCCTCGCGCTCGAACAGTTTCAGCCCGAGCTGCGCCTCGAGATTGGCGATGCCGTAGCTGATGACGGATTGCGCCCGGTTGAGCTTGCGACCGGCTGCCGAGAAACTCCCGGCTTCGGCGACCGTCACAAAGATCTGAAGTTGGTCCAGCGTCGGGTTGGGCTGCATTGCAGTATCTATTTTGTTGATGGATCGTATAGAAAATATACCAGTTTATCGAATGGGTCGATAGCCCCATATGTGGCGGGACAATTCAATTCCACTGGAGAGACCCGCTATGTCCATTCTTCTCGTCACCTCGAGCCCGCGCGGTGCTGCCTCGCACTCGACCCGCATCGCTACCGAATTCGCCGAGAAGCTGCTTGCCGCTGACCCGTCAAACACGCTTGTCGTACGCGACCTCGTTACCAACCCGCTGCCGCATATCGACGCCGACTATTCGACTGGCATCTACACGCCGGCCGAAGCCCGCACCCCGCGCCAGGCTGAAGTCGTCGGCGTTTCCGATGTCGTCCTGGACGAGTTGTTCGTCGCCGACACGGTGATCCTCGCCACCGGCTTCATCAACTTCAACATCTCCTCGACGCTGAAGTCGTGGGTCGATCACATCGCCCGTTCCGGCAAGAGCTTTGCCTATGGCGAGAACGGCCCCAAGGGCCTCGTCACCGGCAAGAAGGTCTATATCGTGCTGGCTTCCGGCGGCATCTATTCGGAAGGCGCTGCCGTGCAGTTCGATCACGCCATTCCCTACCTGCGCGGCGTGCTCGGCTTCCTCGGCATGACCGATGTCGACGTCATCCGCATCGAAGGCGTCGGCATGGGCCCTGACGCGGTGACGGAAGCGCTCGCCAAGGCGACCGCCAAGGTCGATGCCGTGGTCGCGGCCAGCCGGGACGTCGCTGCGGCGGCGTAAAGCGCTGATCGTCATCCGCATCGAAAGGCAGGCGTTCGCGCCTGCCTTTTTCGTTCTAGCCGATGACATGCCTCAGCAGGCCAGCAGCGCCGACGCCGATCAGCACCGTCGGCAGCATGGAAAGCCGTGTCGCGGCGACAAGGGTGATGGCCAGCGCCAAAAGATCCGCCGGATTCCGCGACACGAAGGCCGGCGCGATGACCGAGATCAGCACGCATCCGGGCGCCGCCTCCATCACCGCCGTGGCACGCGCGCTGAGCGTGCGGTTGCGCAGCACGACGTAGCCGCCAATCCGCGTGAGATAGGTAACGCCAGCCATCAGCAAGATGGTGAGAAGGGTCGCTGCGTCTATCATGCATGACCCGCCATCAGCCAGGCCGCGACCAGCCCCGATACAGCACCGGCGGCGACATACCAGGCGCCCGGGACGAAGAGATAGACCATTGCCGCGACGACGAGGCTGACCAGCCAGGGCCGCGCCGCGGCCATGCTCGTCCACATACCGCGCATCAACACCAGGAAGACGGCCGGGAACGCCATGTCGAAACCATAGGTCTCGACATGGCCAAGCATGGGGCCGAGCAGGGCACCCAGCGTGGTGAAGGCCACCCAGGTGAGATACATCGCCAGTGCCGCACCCATATAGTAGCGCGGGCTGAAGGCCAGTGTGATGCCGGCGGCGGCGCGCTGTTTGGCATCGGCCAAGCCCAGCGCCCAGCTTTCGTCACACATAAAGAAAAGCGCCGGAAACACCTTGCGCCTCGGCAGATCGCGCAGGAACGGCGCCAGTGCCGCTCCCATCAGCAGATGACGGCTGTTGACCAGGAAGGTGATGGCGACGATGAGCACGATGTTCGGCGGCGACGTCCACAACTGGATCGCGGCGAATTCCGAGCCGCCGGCGAAGTTCAGCCCTGTCATCATGGACAATTCGACCGTGCTCATGCCCACCTGCGTGGCCTGGGCGCCGAGCACCAGCGCATAGGGGATGGTGCCGAACAGCACCGGCGCGCAGGACGCAACGCCACGGCGGAACTCGGATCCCGAGCCATCGCCCGCCGCCTCGACTGCTTGTGAAATGCTCATGCCTATCCATCGGCTGGCCTCGCGGCCGCCGCTTCCCTGCGTTTGAAATCAACTGATGTCGCCGGCAAAGATACCGATATCGGCTCGCAATTTGGTTGCAAAGATTGTTGTGTTTCACCAAATTTTAGCATTGAATGTCACAAATTGCCGAATAGATGGAATTCCAAGCCATGAAGCTGGATGAGATCGACAAGCGGATCCTGCGGGCGCTGCAACGCGACGGCCGCATGGCCAACAATGATCTGGCCAATGAAGTCGGGCTGTCGCCCTCGCCTTGCCTGCGGCGCGTGAAGCTGCTGGAGGAGGCTGGTGTCATCGACCGCTACGTCGCCGTGCTCAACCCGGCCAGCATCGGCAAGGGCCTGACCTTCTTCACCCGCATCTGGCTGAAGACGCAGGATGAGGACACGATCGAGCATTTCGCCACCGAAGTGGCCAAGCTGCCTCAGGTGATGGAGTGCTACCTGATGCTCGGCGATTGCGACGCCATGGTGCGCGTGGTCGCCGCCGGCATCGACGACTACCGTCGCTTCCAGTCGGAGCATCTCAGCCGCATCAAGGGCGTGCAGAACGTCAAGACCGACGTTCCCAGCCAGACGATCAAATACACCTCGGAACTGCCGATCTAACGGATGTCGCCCAAAAGTGCGAAGCGGTTTTGGGATAACGACATGCGTCCAAAAAAGGACCATGTCACCGAAAACGGCGCCATTTCAGACTGGATAAAAAATGCAACCGGATTGTAGGATCGGCCTCGGTGCCAGCGTCCTCCGGACGCAAGCAGCGCGCAGCGCTGCCCTCTGGCATGGGAGATTTGAATGAGCCTTTCCTATCGTTGGGTCATCGTCGCCGCTGGCGCGCTGATGTCCTGTGTCGCCATCGGAACGATGTTTTCGCTGGCGATCTTCCTCGAACCGATGGCGATCGACACAAACTGGTCGCGCGCCGGCATTTCCAGCGCCATGACGCTGAATTTCCTGGTAATGGGCCTTGGCGGCTTTACCTGGGGCGCCATTTCGGACCGTTTTGGCGCCCGCATCGTCGTCACGATCGGTGCTGTGCTGCTCGGGTTGGCGTTGGTGCTGGCCAGCCGCGCCGGTTCGCTGCTGAACTTCCAGATCACCTATGGCGTGCTGGTCGGCCTCGCCGCCAGCGCCTTCTTCGCGCCGATGATCGCGCTGACCACCGGCTGGTTCGACACCAACCGCAGCCTAGCCGTCTCGCTGGTCTCGGCCGGCATGGGCGTGGCGCCGATGACGATCTCGCCCTTCGCCCGGTGGCTGATCTCGGCCTATGACTGGCGCACCGCCATGTTCGACATCGGCATCACCGCATGGGTGCTGCTGTTGCCGGCTGTGCTGCTGGTGCGCCAGCCGCCAAAGCCCGCTACAGCGGATGCGGCCTCGGCGTCGGCCGCCGAAGGCACCGGCCTGACGGTCGGCCAGGCGCTGCGCTCACCGCAATTCATCGTGCTGGGACTGACGTTCTTTGCCTGCTGCGCGGCGCATTCCGGGCCGATCTTCCATATGGTCAGCTATGCCATGCTTTGCGGCGTCCCGCCCATGGCGGCGGTCTCGATCTACAGCGTCGAGGGCCTGGCTGGCCTCGGCGGCCGGCTTTTCTACGGCGTGCTGGCCGACAGGCTGGGCGTCAAGCCGGTGCTGATCGCGGGCCTGGCGATCCAGGCGATCGTCATTGCCGCCTATCTCTCGATCAGCCGGCTCGATCAGTTCTATATGCTCGCCGTCATCTTCGGCGCCACCTATGGCGGCGTCATGCCGCTCTATGCGGTGCTGGCGCGCGAATATTTCGGGCAACGCATCCTGGGCACCGTGTTCGGCGCCGCCACCATGCTGTCGAGCCTCGGCATGGCGCTGGGACCGCTGGCCGGCGGCATGGTGTTCGATGCCTACGCCAACTACCACTGGCTGTTCATCGGCTCGGCCCTCATCGGCCTCGGCGCGGTTGGCATCGCGATTGCGTTCCCGCCGCTACCGCGCCAGGAGTTGCAGGCGGCGTAGAGGGTAAACAGGGGTGGTGATTGAAGGAACGAAGGTCGGTTGATCCAAAGCCGACCTTCCACGATGCGAACGGCAGCAATGTCGGGGGCCTTTCAGGCCGGCTGCCAGCCCATTGAGGGACTGACGAACCCCTTTACTTCACAGTGATCGCCATACCGCTGAGATCGGCGTTGACTTGCAGGCCTACCTGCTTGCCTGTGAGTTCGAGCTGGGCGCCCTTGTCATTGGTCATGACGATCACCTGGGCCCCTTTGCCGAGCGCGCCGCCACCGCCCGCCGCCCCGTAGACCCCCGTGACATCCCGGGCGCGCCTGATGTGGCGCACGGTCCCGTGGAAATAGGTCTTGGAGACTCCGAAGGCGAGGCCGCCCGAGACGGCGCCGACCGAGATGGGATAGCTGCGACCGTGGAAGGTCAGCGTGCCTTCGCCGCCGGAGCCACCGATGAAGAATGCCGCCTTGTAGACGGCGAAGCGGATCGTGCCGCTGTCGGCATGCGCGGCGCTGGCGACACTGACGGCCCCGGCGGCGATGGCGGCAACCGCGAGTGAACGAAGTCCGGACGAAATCATCATGATGAGAACTCCTCAAGCTGGCCACTTGCCCAACGGCTGGGCTCGTCAGCGTGGTATCAAAGCTACAACTGAACAGTCTCGCCCGTCATTGGTTCCAGGCACTCGCCCCGGTCGTGCACCATACCCGATGTCCAACTAGGAAATGGACAGGATCTCAAGTTCGCGCTGCCCCAGCTGGACAAAGTCGCCAACGGTTTTGCCGGTCAGCGCGATGGCAACCGGCGAACCATGCGATATGGAAGCTTGAGACGGGTTGGCCTCATCCTCACCGACGATGCGGAAGGTCTGCGTGCGGCCATCATCACGCTTGAAGGTAACGCTGTGCCCGAAGGCGATCACTTCATTGGACGTGGGCACCGACATGAGCTGGGCCGTACGGACGCGCTCGGCATAATAGCGCATATCCCGAACCGGAACCGCTGACTGCCGTCTCCTCTCGTTGACATCTTCCAGCACGTTGGCGGCCTCGAGAGCCTGCTGAGCGCGAGCCAATTCCTCCTGCAGCATCTTGAGGCCCGCCTCCGTGACGAGGTTGATCCGATCGGAGATAGGGCGAGCCGGCAGGATGGTTTCCGATGCCGCCTCGGCGCTTTCCTCCTTGGCAAATGCTACGCTCAATTGGTCGAGACCCTCTGCTTGCGGCCCACTGCCCTCATTCGAGAAACTGGCGGCGCAAATGACCGCGGCGCAAGGACGACGGTCGTCGCCTCGGCCAGCACCACCCTACCCGAAAATCCGCTCGCCCTGCTCGTCGACCAGTTGGATGCCCTTCTTGATTGAGATGTCGACGGCGTCGTCAAGTCCGGCGAAGCGGTCAGCGCGGATGAATTTGTGTTCCTTCACCACGCCGTCGATCTCCTTGGAGACGACGCCGCAGGTCTGGTACTGGCCGTCGGTCTTGTAGGGCGTGGCGCTGATCAGGAACCCCTTGTGCTCGATCTGCTTGGCCGGCGCCGTGCTCTTCGGCTCACCCGCCTCGGCTCCGCCGCCACCACCACCGAAAAGGCGCTTCAGAAAAGACATCGGGCTTCCTCCAACAGCATTCATCCCGCACCATGTAACGTGGCGCGGGATGAATTTCACTATCGGTCCTTGGGCGGGCGGGCAAGAGCTACGCCGGCCGTGGCGGAAGAGCTTACTTGTGCGACAGCGCTTCCAGCGCCTCGGCGGCGGCTTCGAGGATGGCGATCGCCTCGGCCTGCTTGTCAGCCGGGGCATCGACGAAGTCGCCGAGAGCCGCTCGCAGCCGATGGCGGGCAGCGCGGAATTCGTCACGCGCTTCCGAACGATCCCCACGGCCGCCGCGACGAGCGCCCTCTTCGCGCTCGTCGTTCCAGCCGAACCAGTCGCGCGCCTTGGCCATCTTGCGGCCGAAGCGCTCGAGATGCTCGAGCACGCCGTCGATCATCTCGCGATTGTCGGCAAGATGCGCCTGGCCCGCCTCGGTGATCGAGAACACCTTCTTGTTGCCGTCCGCGGCGGAGGCGGCATAGCCGGCTTCTTCCAGGAAGGTCAGTGTCGGATAGACCACGCCCGGGCTCGGGCTGTAGATGCCGCTGGTGCGCTCTTCCAGCGCCTTGATGATGTCGTAGCCGTGACGCGGCGCCTCGGCCAGCAGCGACAGCGTGATCAGCTTGAGGTCACCGTCGGCCAGCATGCGCCCGGCGCGGAACATGTCTCCCGGGCCGCCGCGGCCACCACCACGACCACCATGGCCGAACGGGCCGGACCCGCCGCCGCGTCCACCGAATTTGCCGGCCATGTGCATGAACCTGCGCTCGCCGAAATGATTGTGCCCGAATTGATTGTGCATTGATTGCTCCTTGAGTTGTATCTTA
Source organism: Mesorhizobium sp. Root102 (assembly GCF_001425625.1). GTDB lineage: Bacteria > Pseudomonadota > Alphaproteobacteria > Rhizobiales > Rhizobiaceae > Mesorhizobium. Next base: position 25,041 of record NZ_LMCP01000047.1, read on the forward strand.
CGATATATCTTAATTAGCGGCGTCAAGCGGCTGAGTCAAGATATATCTTACGATGTATCTGAATGCGACGCCAGGGGATCGGCTACGATCCGGGCCTTGTCGCTACAGGCGATGGAGCTGGGTAAATTCGGCTACCAGCGACCCTTGCGCCGGTTCCAGGCATAGAGCAGGTCGGCGAAACGATCATAGGCAAAGCGTGTCAGCGGCAAGGCAACCGGATTGCCGAACAAAGTCGCAAGCCAGCCCTCGCCGGGCGTGACCTTCCACACGGCGATGGCAACGTCGGCGCCGACCAGCAGCCCGCCCGCCGCGTCGGTGGCGTGCAGCCGGCGGCGGATGTCGTCAAGCGACGCGCCATGTCCGGCAAGCGCTGCCGGTTCAAAATTGATGTCACGGAACTCGATCCGCCCAACCTTGACCGCTTCGATCAACCGCCGCTTCTGCCTGATAATGCCGGCATCGCAAACCGGGCAGCGCGCGTTGTACCAGACGGTCAGCATCTATCCGTGGCCATGCCGATGGTGCAGGTCGGGATAATGCGGATGCCGGTGGCGCATCGGCGCATGCCGGTGCCAGTGCGAATGCGGTTCGCTCACCGGCCCGTCATGCCGGTGCTGGTGATGCTCGTCATGCACATGGCTGTGCTCGTGCTCCAGTTCCTCGTGCTCGTGCTCGTGCTCATGGCGTTCCGACAGATGCAGCCACAGGCCGGCGCCCATCAGCAGCCCGGCGACCGCCAGCTTGAGCGTGACGGCGTCACCCAATATGGCGATTGCCAGCAACGCGCCGATAAAGGGGGCGAGCGAGTAATAGGCGCCTGTCCGTGCGGTGCCGAGATGACGCAACGCCACGATGAACATCACCAGGCTGACACCTATGCCGAAGAAGCCGACGGCCGCGATGACTGCCACGACCGGCGCCGAAGGGAACCAAGCCCCGCCGGCAAGCGCCAGCCCGACATTGACGACACCCGCGACCAGCCCCTTGAGCATGGCGATCACCACCGGGTCGGTGGCCGAGATCCTGCGCGTGAAATTGTTGTCGATCCCCCAGGCCACACAAGCCCCAGCCACCAGCAGGGCGCCACGGTTGAAGGCGATGCCCTCGCCTTGCCACGACAGAAGAACGGCGCCCGCCAGAATGGCGAAGGCGCCAAAAAGCAGACGCCGGTCGACATTCTCGCGATAGACGAGCCAGGCGATCGCCATCGTCGCCAGCCCTTCCAGATTGAGCAGCAGCGCCGAACTGGACGCCGTGTTGAGGGTCAAGCCGAACATCAGCAGCACCGGCGCGATAACGCCTCCCATGCCGATTGCCAGCGCCAGCCAGGGAAAATCCCCGGCGGTCAGTTGCGCTTCCCCGGCTGCAGCCTGCCTGCCCCGGAGCAGGCGGTACAGAGCGAGGCCGAGACCAGCACCGAGATAGAGCAGCCCGGCCAGCATGAAGGGATTGACGCCCTCGAGCAGCGTCTTGCTGAGCGGCGGCGTCGCCCCGAACAAGACGGCCGAGCCAAGCGCGAGCGGCACGCCGGGCCACAGATGTGAATGGGAATGCGGTTCGGACATGGCTACATCCTAGCGCACGTTACCCAAAAATGGCGACGCGCTTTACGCGCTGTTTCGTCACGGCTCTATCCGAGCGAGGCGATGATCTCGCGGTAGGCGAATTCGGGAAAGGCCTTCAGCGTCCGCGTCCTGATATTCCCGGCCGCCGCCAGCATCAGCGAGAAACGCGCCAGCACCGCGTCGTCGGGCGCTTCGACCACCGCCACCATGTCGTATTCGCCCATGGTCAGGTAGAACGCCTTGAACGATCCGCCCATGTCTCCCAGCTGCTTCCTGGCGGCGTCGAGCCGCTTCGGTGAATCGCGCACATTTCTGGCGCCCTGCTCCGTCCAGTTCATCAGCACGATGTAGCTTGTCATGGCACACCTCCCTCCGGGGCCACGGAGCACGGCGGCTTCGCCGGGGCGGGCATCCGGGTTGTCGCCCAGAAAATGCATCCGACGCGAAATTATCCTCCCACGGCGAATATCGTGCAAGGACTATCGCACCGGCCCCCGATCACCGGATGAAGGCGAGCTTGACCAAGCGCCACGCAGGCCGAGAAAAGCCGGTTCAAAAACCCGCCCGATTGCGGCAATCTCAGGCGCGGTCAATGTCCGTGACCGGATCCAGCCGCGGGAGAGCTTCATGCGCCAGACCAACGAGCTACCGCCAGGAAAGATCGAAAGTCCTGCCGCATGGACCGGCGAGGACATGGCGAAGCATCCCCGAAACTGGCTGGTCGAATTGGACCCGCGGGACGTCGCGGAGTTGGAACTGGCGGCAACCGACTTTCTCGCCCGGTCGCAGGATATCGGCAATTTGACCAAGGCTGATTTCCCCTTGCCCAAGCTTGCCGGCCATCTTGCCGCCCTTCGCGAAAAACTCATCGCAGGCATCGGCTTCGAGGTGCTTCGCGGTCTCCCGGTCGAGCGATACTCCGCGCAAATGGCGGCAACGATCTTCTGCGGGGTCGGCGCGCATCTGGGAAGCGCACGGTCCCAGAATGCCCAGGGTCATATCCTCGGCCATGTCCGCGATATAGGCGCCAACGCCAAGGACGCCACGACACGCATCTACCAGACGTCGGAGCGCCAGACATTTCACACCGACTCCGCCGATGTGGTCGGTCTGCTCTGCCTAAGGGATGCCATGCAAGGCGGCGAGTCCCTGCTTGTCAGCACGGTGACGATCTACAACGAGATGCGCAAAAGACGGCCCGATCTGGTCCGCCTGCTGTTTGATCCGATTGCCACCGACCGGCGCGGCGAGATACCCGAAGGAGAAAAGCCCTACTTCGAAATCCCGGTCCTCAACTGGCATGCGGGATTGCTGACCGGCATCTATCAGCGCCAGTACATCGACAGCGCGCAGCGCTTCCCGGATGCCATGCGGCTGAGCGCGGCGCATGTCGAAGCTCTGGATCTCTTCGACAGCCTTGCCAATGACCCGAAATTAAACCTGTCGATGCGGCTTCGGCCCGGCGACATGCAGTTCGTCTACAATCATTCGCTGCTGCACGACCGCATGGGCTTTCGCGATTGGCCGGATCCGGACAAGCGGCGCCATATGCTGCGCCTATGGCTGTCGGTCCCCGGCGACCGTCCGCTGCCTGAATGCTTCAGGCAACGTTATGGCTCGATCGAGATCGGCGACCGGGGCGGCATCATCGTCAAGGGCGCGAAGCTGAACGTGCCTTTGTAGAGCAATTCTATGAACCACTTGAAACGAAAAAGGGCGCCTCGATGGGCGCCCTTGATCTCTTTGCAATCGGTAAGTGTCAGCTATCCAGGAAGCTGCGCAGCTTGCGCGAGCGGCTCGGGTGCTTGAGCTTGCGCAGCGCCTTGGCTTCAATCTGGCGGATACGCTCGCGGGTGACCGAGAACTGCTGGCCGACCTCTTCCAGCGTATGGTCGGTGTTCATGCCGATGCCGAAGCGCATTCTGAGCACGCGCTCCTCGCGCGGCGTCAGCGAGGCCAGCACGCGCGTGGTGGTTTCGCGCAGATTGGCCTGAATCGCCGCGTCGATCGGCAGGATCGCCATCTTGTCCTCGATGAAATCGCCCAGATGCGAATCCTCCTCGTCGCCGACCGGCGTTTCGAGTGAGATCGGCTCCTTGGCGATCTTCAGCACCTTGCGCACTTTTTCGAGTGGCATGGCGAGCTTTTCGGCCAGTTCTTCCGGCGTCGGCTCGCGGCCGATCTCGTGCAGCATCTGGCGCGAGGTACGCACGATCTTGTTGATCGTCTCGATCATGTGCACCGGAATGCGGATGGTGCGCGCCTGGTCGGCGATCGAACGCGTGATCGCCTGCCGGATCCACCACGTCGCGTAGGTCGAGAACTTGTAGCCGCGGCGGTATTCGAATTTGTCGACCGCCTTCATCAGGCCGATATTGCCTTCCTGGATCAGGTCGAGGAACTGCAGGCCGCGATTGGTGTATTTCTTGGCGATGGAGATGACGAGGCGCAGATTGGCCTCGACCATTTCCTTCTTGGCGATCGCCGCTTCGCGCTCGCCCTTCTGCACCTGGTTGACGATCTTGCGGAATTCCAGGATCGAGATCGCCGTTTCGGTGGCGAGGTTCTGGATCTCGGCGCGCAGGTCGCGGATCGCGTCCTTCTCGTTCTTGGTGAATTCCTTCCAGCCGCGCGAGGTCAGATTGCCGATCGAGCGCGTCCAGTTCGGGTCAAGCTCCGAACCCTGATATTCCTTGAGGAACTCCTCGCGGCGCACGCCGTAGCTTTCGGCGAGCCTGAGCAGCTTGCCCTCGTTCTGCACCAGGCGCTTGTTGATGTCGTAGAGCTGCTCGACCAGCGCCTCGATGCGCGCCGTGTTGAGCGACAGCGACTTCACCGCCTTGATCAGTTGGTCCTTCAGCTCCTTCAGCCGGCGATCCTGGCTGGGCGACAGCGTGCCGGCCGCGGCCAGTCGGTTCTCGACCTGCTGGTCCTGCAGCTTGCGCAGCTTCTTGTAGGTGTCGGCGATGACGTCGAGCGTCTCCATCACCTGCGGACGGAGTTCCGCTTCCATCGCCGCCAGCGACAGGCTGGCTTCGTCCTCGTCTTCCTCATCGTCATCGACCAGCCCGCGCGTATCGGCGCCGACATTGGTGATGTCTTCTTCCTCGTCGCGCGAGCGGCGCGGCTTGTCCTCGACCTTGGCTTCCTCGATGCGCTCGACCACCGGCGCCTGCTTGGCCTCGGGGCCGGCATAAGTGGCTTCGAGATCGATGATCTCGCGCAGCAGGATCTTGGATTCGTTGAGCTCGTCGCGCCAGATGATGATGGCCTGGAAGGTCAGCGGGCTTTCGCACAGGCCGGCGATCATCGTCTCGCGGCCAGCCTCGATGCGCTTGGCGATGGCGATTTCGCCCTCGCGCGACAGAAGCTCGACCGAGCCCATCTCGCGCAGATACATGCGCACCGGATCGTCGGTGCGGTCGGTCGGTTCTTTCTTGGTGGTGGTTGCAGCAACGGCGGTACCGGTCTGCTCGGCCAGCTCGTTGGCATCTTCCTCGGCATCAGCCGCGGTGTCGGCGGCCTCGGGCTCCTCGCCCTGCTCGTCGTCCTCGACCACGTTGATGCCCATGTCGGACAGCATTGCCATCGTGTCTTCGATCTGCTCGGAGGTCACTTCCTCGGAGGGCAGCACCGAATTCAGCTCGTCCATGGTGACATAGCCGCGCTTCTTGGCGGCCTTGATCATCTTCTTGACAGCATCATCGGAAAGGTCGAGCAGAGGGCCATCGGTGGCGCCTTCGCGTTCGGTTTCGACCTCTTCCTTTTCCTTTGTCGCCATAGTCTTTATCTTCTCCTCGCGGCCGAACTTCGAAGCCGCGTAAGCTGTCGGACCAGTCAAATCGGATGCGCTCTTATGAAACGCGCTTCACCGGGCCAGTAACTGCATCAACTCGTCGTTAGGTGTATGTCGTTGCCCCAAAATCGGTTTCCCCTTTTGGGCGACATGCATTAAGTCCAGATTAACCCTGATATCTGTGGCAGGCACGCAGCCTGTCCAGTGACCACTACCTCACATCGGTTATTTCCCGCCGACGCGGGTTCGGGTTAACGTTTCGAATCGTCCTGATTCCGCCAATCTGCCAGAAGGTCAAGCGCCTCTCGCATGATTCGCATGAAAAAAGCGAATCAATTACCTGACTTAGCCCGCCACGCGCCATTTCGATGCGCAACAACGCTTCTCACTTTCACTCTCGTGCCTGAGCCCGTTCAGCCCCGATGGGTCGGAATAAGCCCTGTCTCTCTCTTGGTGGAAGCATGATCCTTTCCCACTTTCCGGGATCACGCGCTCATTTTCGGTAGGAGCATGATCTTGTCCGAGAACCGGTTCCCACTTTCCGGGATCACGCTCTAAGCTCGCCCAGCCCTGCCCGACGACACGCCGAATCCTTCGATCAGCGCTTCCGTCGCCTGTACATCCTGAAATTGCGCCTGAATTTCGATCAGGTGCCGGTAGTTTTCGTCTGTGGGATCGGTGGCGAGCGCCGCTTCCGCCTGTTTCAGTTCCTTATGTAAGGTGCGCGCGCTGCGCTGCAAGTGCAGCGCCTGGCTGAAAGCGTCGCGGGCATCTTCAAGGGCGGCAGTCTCGAGCGCCGGCCATTGCCGCATTCGCCGGATCAGGCCGACGGCCCGCTCCCAGATCTCGGCGCAGCCGGCGCGTTCGACCGTCGCGATAACGGCCTGACGGTCATTGGCCATGTCATGCGCCATCGCGTCGAGGATCGCCGCATGCAGCCGCCTCAGATCGGAGTTGGCGAGATCGAGAAACTCGATATGAGCGAAATTCTCGTCGATCAGCGCGGGATGATTAATCAACGCGACGATGATCGTCGCCTCGCGCACCGACATCCCCTCGCCGCCGCGTTTGACCAAAGCCGACTGGCCCAGGCTTTCAGTGATTGCGATGCGGCCGCCACCACTCTTAGCGAACTGTCCGCCGGGTGCGGCGGCCTTGCCCTGGCCGCGGTCGCCTGGCCGGCCGCCATCTTGACGCCCTTGGCGCGCACTGCGCTGCGAGCCGAAGAAGCTCAACACGCGCTCGCGCATCTCCTGTTGATAATGGTAGCGCAGGCTTTCGTCGCGGATGCGGCTGGTCAGCTCGCGCAGTGTCTTTTCGAGTTCGGCCCGCCGCTCCGGCGTGTCGAAGACCCCGCCCGCCGTCTCGCGCATCCACAAGAGGTCGACCAATGGCCGTGCGTCGGCCAGCACCGCCCGGAACGCGTCCGATCCTTCGGCCTTGACGAGGTCGTCGGGATCCTTGCCTTCCGGCAGCAGCGCAAAGCGCGCCGAGCGCCCGGCCTGCACCGACGGCAGCGCCATGTCGGCGGCGCGCCACGCCGCCTTCAGCCCGGCCTTGTCGCCGTCGAAACACAACATCGGCTCCGGCGCCATGCGCCACAACAGCTCGAGCTGGTTCTCGGTGAGCGCGGTGCCGAGTGGCGCCACGACATTCTCGAAGCCCGCCTGTGCCAGTGCGATCACGTCCATATAACCTTCGACGGCGATGACGGTGCCGCCCTTGGCGAGAGCCTTGCGGGCGCGGGCGAAATTATAGAGCACATTGCCCTTGTGGAAGAGCTCGGTGTCGGGCGAGTTCATGTATTTGGCCAGCGCATCCGGCTGCAGCGCGCGGCCGCCAAAGGCGATGATCTTGCCTCTGGAATCCGGAATCGGAAACATAATGCGGTCGCGGAACCAGTCATAGGAAACCGGGATGTCGTCGCCGTGGCGCACCAGTCCGCAGGCCTCGATATCGGCCTTCGGCACACCCCTGGCGGCGAGATGCTCCTTGAGCGCATTGCGGCTGTCGGGCGCGAAGCCGAGCCGGAACGATTGCTGCGTCGCCGGCGTCAGCCCGCGATCGCGCAGATAGGCGCGGGCTTTGGCGCCTTCCGGTCCTTGCAGCCGTTCCTGGAAGAAGCTGGTCGCCATCTCCATGACATCGGTCAGGCTGGCGCGTTCCTTTTCGCGCCGCTCCTCCTGCGCATCGCGAACCGGCATCGGCACGCCGGCCATGTCGGCGATCTTTTCGACCGCTTCGGGAAAGCTCATCCCGTCGAGTTCGGTGAGGAACTTGAAATGATCGCCCGAGACCGAACAGCCGAAACAATGGTAGCGACCCTTCTTGTCCTCGCAGTGGAAGGACGGGCTCTTCTCGCCATGGAACGGGCAACAGGCCCAATAGTCGCCGCGCGGCGCGTTGGTCTTCTTCCGGTCCCATGCGACGCGCTGGCCGACAACCGATGAAATCGGCACGCGGTCGCGGATCTCGTCGAGGAAGGCGGGTGGAAAGCGCATCGGGGAACTCGTTTCCCCACCATATAATCATGCCTGCGAAGTCCGACGACCCCTAATGCGGGCCATACCCGGTTTCCACAGGGCAAAAAGAAAGGCGGCCGTTGCGGGCCGCCTCCCCTTCAATGTCCGGCAAGGTGTCGGTTACTGCGCGGCAAGCGCGCCGAAGATGACGCCGGAGAGGACACCGACCAGCACATAGTCGTTGCCGACGCGGATCCATTCCTGGCCATGTCCGGGACGATGCAGGCCGTAGCGGCCATAGTCGCGGATCGGCCGGTGCTGCCTCCAGCCGGAATATTTCTGGCCGTTGCGCCAATGGCTGCGCTTCACGACGACCGTCTTCTTCACGACACGCTTCCTGACGTCGACATGCTTGCCGGGCTTCTGCCAGTCGACCTGACTGGTGTTCGACTGCGGAGCGACCGGTGCATTCAGCGGTGCGGACTGGCCGGTGAGCGACGTGGCGGCGAGCATCGAGAAAGCGAGGGCGGAAAGGACAATGCGTTTCATGAGACAGTCTCCTTGGTTGTCGATGCCCAAGCAGTACTGGCCCACCGATGAACCGAAACTGAACATCCGCATTACAATTGTGTAATGAATTCCGTCTTTTAATCGAAGGAGTTGAACATCGTCGCAAAGGTAGGAGCGAGCGGCGCGGCAATGCGATTTGCGCGTCCATCCATTTTCCGACACCGCCTGTCGCGCGGCAACGGCCCATCGAAATCGACAAAATTTTATTATCCGGCTAAAATATTCAAGCTAATATCGACCAACACCATGATCATGATTCGTAACCCCGCTTCTCATCCAGCTCGCCCCGCCAAACAGGGCGCGCGCCCTGTTTTCGTGCAGGCGGCGACATGAGCGGGTCCGTCGTCCTTCTGCATCTGGCCGGCGCCGTGGCGCTGATGCTGTTTGCCACCCGCATGGTGAAAACCGGCGTCGAGCGCGCCTATGGCGACGTGCTGCGCCACCGTTTGCGCGCCACCATGCGCAATCCGATCATGGCGGTGCTGGCCGGCACCGGCCTCGCCATCGCCCTGCAGAGCTCCACCGCCGTCACGCTGCTGGTCGGCTCCTTCGCCGGGTCCGGCATCGTCTCGGGCGCCGCCGGCCAGCTTGCCGTGCGCGGCGCCGAGATCGGCTCGGCGCTGGTGGTCAAGCTGCTGACCTTCGATCTCACCCTGCTGGTGCCGCTCTGCCTGATCACCGGCACGGTCATGTTCATGGCCACCGAGCGGCGCGACTGGCGCCAGTCCGGCCGCATCCTGGTCGGCGTCGGCCTTTTGATCCTGTCGCTGGAAATGATCGGCCAGGCATCGGAGCCGCTGCGCAACAGCCAGCTCATGCCGGTCATCATCAATTACTTTTCCACCGATTCCATCACCGCCTACCTGCTGGCGGCGCTGATCACCTGGCTGTTCCAGTCGAGCATCGCGGCGGTGCTCTTGATGGCGACGCTGGCCGGCCGTGGCCTGATCACGCCCGAACTCGGCGTCGTTCTCATCCTTGGTGTCAATCTCGGCTCATCGATCATCGCGCCGATGCTGACCCGCTCGTCAAGCCCCGAAGTGCGCGTCGTGCCGATCGGCAACCTCCTGATGCGCGGTCTTGGCTCGCTGGTCATGCTGATCCTGGTCATGATTTTCAGGCCCCACTTCGCCTTTCTCGGCTCGACGGCGGCGGATCAGATCGTCAATGCCCACATCCTGTTCAATGTGCTGATCCTGCTCGCCGGCCTGCCGCTGGCCGGCTTAGTCTATCGCGCCTCGGAGAAGATCGTCGCACTGGGCGCCAAGCCGGCGCTGGCCAGCACACTCGACGTCGTCGAACTGTCCGCGCTCAACGAGAGCGCGCTCGACGTGCCGAGCCAGGCGCTGGCCAACGCCACCCGCGAGGTGGTGCGGGTCTGCGAGACCGTCGAGATCATGCTCAAGCGCATCATCGAGCTCTACGAGAGCGCCGACGCCGACAAGATCAAGGCTCTGGCCGCACTCGACGACCGCGTCGACAGGAAGCATGCCGCGATCAAGCTCTATCTGGCCAAGCTTACCAGAAACCCGCTGACCGAGGACGAAGCGCTGCGCTGCCAGGAACTGATCGGCGCCTGTGTCAAGCTGGAGCAGGTCGGCGACATCATCGTGCGCAACATGCTGGTGCATGTGAAGAAGAAGTTCGAGCGCGGACTGGAATTCACCGACGAGGGCTGGAGTGAATTGTTCGCCTTCCACAGCTCGGTACTGGCCAATGCCCGGCTCGCCTTCAACGTGCTGGTGTCGCGCGATCCCGAGACTGCCCGCCAGCTGGTGCTGGAAAAGGACCAGTTGCGCGACCGCGAGAAGGAAACCAGTGCCAGCCATTTCGTGCGGCTGCGCGACGGCACGGCCAAGAGCGTCGAGACCAGCTCGATCCATCTCGACACCATCCGCGACCTGAAACAGATCAACTCGCTGCTGGCCTCGATGGCCTATCCGGTGCTGGAAGAGCGCGGCCTGCTCACCGGGTCGCGGCTGAAGGCGAGCTGATCACGACACCGTCAAGCACCGCCATCGTTTCGGCGGCAAAATACCTTTGCTCTGTTTCCCCCAGTCGGGATAAGGGTCCATTGGCCCAGCCTTTCGGAGGAAATCGATGGACACCCATTCGCGCAGTTTCGCCAAGGCGCTCTCCTGGCGTGTGACCGGCACCATCGACACGATAATCATTTCACTCGTCATAACTGGAAGCATCAAGCTCGCCGCGACCATCGGCCTGACCGAGGTCGTCACCAAATCGCTGCTCTATTATCTCCACGAACGGGCATGGCTCAAGATTCCCTACGGGCGCAAGACCACAGCTTAGCGGCCTCGGCGCAAGACCGAGCCAGCGCGCCTCACCCGACCGTCGCGCGAGCAGATGACGATCGAGAACCCGATCAAGAAAAGCAAAAGCGGCGCCAACAATTTCTGGATTGCCCGCAAAGCCCATCCGTGGTTTGAGGCGCTTTGCTCAGGATCGCTTCCCGCCATGTCGCTTCCGCTCATCGCCCTGTTCATCGCTGCCTTTGCCTTCGGCACCACCGAATTCGTCATCGCTGGCGTACTGCCACAAGTGGCGCAAGGTCTTGACGTTTCGGTTCCCTCCGCCGGTTATCTCGTCTCCGGCTACGCCTGCGGCATCGCCATCGGCGGTCCGCTGCTGGCGCTCGCCACCAAGTCGCTGTCGCGCAAGACCTTGCTGCTCGGTCTCGCCATCGCCTTCACCATTGGCCAGGCGGCCTGCGCGCTGGCGCCCGACTTCACCTCGATGCTTTTGTTGCGCATTGCCGTTGCGGTCGCGCACGGCGCCTATTTCGGCGTCGCCATGGTCGTCGCCGTCGGTCTTGTGCGCGAGGACCAGCGCGGCATGGCGGTTGCCGTCATCCTGTCCGGCCTCACCGTCTCCAACGTCATCGGCGTACCCGCCGGCACCGCGATCGGCAATATCTGGGGCTGGCGCGCGACCTTCTGGGTGATGTGCGCGCTCGGCGTGGCGGCAACGCTTGCCATGGCAGCCCTTTTGCCGCGCACGACCGGATCGTCGGCCAGGCCAGCCGGTTTCGCCCGCGAGGTTCGCGTGCTGGCCCGCCAGCAGGTCTGGACCTCGCTGATCCTGATGCTGATGCTGATGATCGGCCAGTTCGGCCTGTTCACCTATATCACGCCGACACTGCTTGAGGTCACCGGGCTCGACGAGAACCTGGTGCCGTGGGTGTTGCTGCTCAACGGCGTCGGCGCAACGCTCGGCGTCTTCCTCGGCGGTAAGCTCTCCGACTGGAAGCTGATGCCGTCACTGATCACCATGCTGGCGCTGCAGGCGGTGACGCTTGGCGTGATCTATGCCGTTAGCCCCTATCCCTTGCCTATGATTGCCGCGATCGTCATCTGGGGCGGTCTCAACTTCGCTATTGGAACACCGATCCAGACCCGCATCCTTGCCTGGACGGCGGACGCCTCGAACCTCGCTTCGTCGCTCATTCCGTCCGGCTTCAATGTCGGCATCGCGCTGGCCGCGTCGCTGGGCGCCGCCATGCTGAATAGCGGCTATGGCTACCGCAGCCTGCCGCTGCTCGGCGCCATCGCCATGCTTGTCGCCGTGGCGGTGGCGCTCGCCTCCTATGTCTGGGAGGGGCGCAGTAACGCCGCGCCGCCGCAGACGACCCCAGCGGAGTAGCTACGAAGCTGAGGCCCTCACCCGCGCCAGCGCAGCAGGCGCATGGCGTTGGCGGTGACCAGCACGGTGGCGCCGGTGTCTGCCAGGATCGCCGGCCACAGGCCGGTGATGCCGGCAATGGTGGTGACCAGGAACACCGCCTTCAGCCCGAGCGCCACGCTGATGTTCTGACCAATATTGGCCATCACCGCCCGCGACAGTTTTACCATGCGCGCGACATCCATGACGCGGCCGTGCAGGATCGCCGCGTCGGCGGTTTCCAGCGCCACATCGGTGCCGCCACCCATTGCGATGCCGATGTCGGCGGCGGCCAGCGCCGGCGCGTCGTTGATGCCGTCGCCGACCTTGGCGACCTTCAGCCCCTCGCGCTGCAATTCGCCGACGATGCGCTGCTTGTCCTGCGGCAACAGCTCCGCCCGCGCCTCGATGCCGAGCGACGCAGCGATGGCTTCTGCCGTGCGGCGGTTGTCGCCGGTCAGCATCACCGCGCGGATGCCCTCTGCCTTCAGCGCCGCGATCCCGGCAGCCGCATCCGGCCGCGGCTCGTCGCGCATGGCGATCAGCCCGGCCACCACGCCATCGGCAACAAGTACCGACACCGTCTTGCCTTGGCCGTTGAGGCTGTCGACGGCAAGGCGCTGCGCTTCGGTCATCACGGCGCGTTCGCCCGCCTCCTGGCCGGAGCCGAGGAAGACCGCAACGCCGCCGACGCTGCCCTCGACACCCTTGCCGGAAATCGCCTTGGCCGCCAGGGCCGGCGGCACCGGCGCTTTGTCGGCCTTGGCCCGGCCCAGGATCGCCATGGCCAACGGATGGCTGGAGCCCTGCTCCAGCGCTGCCGCCAGCGCCAGCACGCTGCGTTCATCCCTTCCATACGCCACAATGTCGGTGACGACAGGCTTGCCCGCCGTCAGCGTGCCGGTCTTGTCGAAGGCCACCGCCGTGATCCGGCGAAACCCTTCCAGCACGGCACCACCTTTCATCAACAGACCACGCCGCGCGCCGGTCGCCAGCCCTGCGGCGATCGCCGCAGGCGTCGAGATGACCAGGGCGCAGGGGCAGCCGATCAGCAGGATCGCCAGGCCCTTGTAGATCCATCCGTTCCAGTCGCCACCAATGAGCAGCGGCGGCAGCAGCGCCACCAGCGCGCCGACCGCCAGCACGGCCGGCGTGTAATAACGCGAGAAGCGATCGATAAAACGCTCTGTCGGCGCCTTGGCCTCCTGCGCCTCCTCCACCAGCCGCACGACGCGGGCGATGGTGTTGTCGGAAGCGGCCGCCGTCACCCGTATCTTGAGCACGCCGTCGGTGCTGATCGTGCCGGCGAAGACGGCTTCCGCGATCCCCTTGCGCTTCGGTGTGCTCTCGCCGGTCACCGGCGCCTCGTCGATGTCACCAGCCCCTTCAACGATCTCGCCATCGGCGGGGATGCGGTCGCCCGGCCGCACCACGATGACATCGCCGACCGCAAGGTCTTCGGCGGGAACCTCTGATGTGCCGCCTGCCCGCTCGACCAGTGCTGTCTTCGGCACCAGATCGGCAAGTCCCTGGATGCTCGCCCGCGCGCGGCCGGCGGCAACACCTTCCAGAAGTTCGCCGACCAGGAACAGCATCACCACGGCGGCGGCTTCTTCCGTGGCGCCGATCATCACAGCGCCTATCGCCGCGATGGTCATCAGCATCTCGATCGAAAACGGCGTGCCGGCCAATGCCGCCATCAGCGCGCGCCGCGCGATCGGCAGCAGACCGACCAGCAAAGCGGCCAGGAACACCCAGCGCTCGGCCACTGAGACCAGATGGCCGATGCCGTAGGCGGCAACAAGCGCCGCCGCGCAAGCCAATGTCAGCGCTGCCCGGCGGGAGCGCCACCACGCCTGCCCCGGCTCCGCATCGCCGTGGAGATGGGTGGAACCATTGATCTTGGTAGTCTGTTCGCCGGCATCGTGGCCCGCATGATTGTGGCGTTCGTGATTGTGACCTTCGTGGTCATGGTGGTCGTGATCGGCATGCGCCTTGTCCGACACCGGCGCGACGCGTCCCTCTGCCTTGACGATGCCGTAGCCGAGCCGTGCCACCTGCTGCAGCACCTTGCCATCGTTGAGCGAACCGCCATGGCTGACCGTCATGCTGGCGCCGGTCACCGAAACCGAGACATCGGCGACGCCGTCGAGCCGGCGCACCGCCGTATCGATCTTAGCCGCGCAGGAGGCGCAGTCCATGCCGCCGATCTTGAACCGTGTCTGCCTCAGGGGCACCGTCATCACATCACCTGTCCGTCTTGCCCACACTGCGTCGCCGCATGGGTCTTGAATGCTGATGTCAGGCACTGTAATTGCTCTAGTCACTAGAGCTTCAAGAGGAAAATTCATGTTTTCGATCGGTGATCTCTCCCGCCGCACCGGGGTCAAGGTGCCGACCATCCGCTACTACGAGCAGATGGGCCTGGTCGCCGCGCCCGAGCGTTCGGAAGGCAACCAGCGCCGTTACTCCAGGCAGGAGCTGGAGCGGCTGGCCTTCATCCGCCACGCCCGCGACCTCGGTTTCGCAGTCGAGGACATCCGCTCGCTGATCGAATTGAGCGGTCATCCCGAGCAGCTCTGCGGCCACGCCGACCGGATTGCCGAGGAACAACTGATTTCTGTGCGGGAGAAGATTGCCCAGCTGAAGCGGCTGGAAACGGAGCTGGAGCGCATCGCCACCTGCTGCGACGGCAAGACGGTCGGCGACTGCTACGTCATCCGCGCACTGTCGGATCATGCGCTATGTGCTGACGAGCACGGGTGAGAAGCCGCCCCCTACAGCTCTATCCGGAACCGCAAACTCTCCACCCCGCCATAGGCGGCATCCTCGAAGAAGCGTTCGACGAGCTTGCCGCCATTGGCCAGGATCACCCTGTGCGATGCCGGATTGCCCGGCTTGGCGGTGATCTCGACGTGGGCCAGGCCGACCGCCCTCGCCTCGTCCAGCATCAGCCGCAGCGCTTCCGTGGCGTAGCCGCGTCGCCGCTTCCATGGCACCACCGCATAGCCAATATGACCGAGCACATGCGGCGGCAGTTCCGCCGTGCCCTTCTGCCAGCGAAAGCCGATCGAGCCCGATGCCTCGCCGTCCCAGATCCAGCGGCGGAAGCCCGGCAGGCGCGGTACCTGCTTGCCGTCGGGCAAAGTGATCGGGCCGCCCTTGGCCTGGGGATCATCGAGGTCGGCGAGAAAAGCCACCGGATTCCTCTCGATTGCCGCAAGCTGCTCGCGCGTCGTTTCCAGCAGTCGCACATTGTCCGGCGACCAGCCGCGTTCGAGCGCCGCCTTGTAGGACGGCAAATGTTCGAGCGCGGGTTTGACGATTTCGATCATGGATGCACCGTGAAGACGCTACGCCGGTAAAATAGCATCCTTGCCCGGGAAGGCACGGTCCACCAAAGCGCGGCCTCTTACGACAAGGGCCGCGCTCCCATCGCTGGAAACGCGGCCCCGATCTTAGGTCCTTGGGAGGACTGGCACTCCGGCGCGGCCGCGCCGGAGTGCCCTTACGCGATCTCAGGCGATGTCGAAGCGGTCGGCGTTCATCACCTTGGTCCATGCCACAACGAAATCCCGAGCGAATTTCGCCTTGGCGTCCGCCGTTGCATAGGCTTCGGCCAGCGCCCGCAGCTGTGAGTGCGAACCGAAGATCAGATCGGCGCGGGTGCCGGTCCACTTGATTTCGCCTGTCTTGCGGTCGCGGCCTTCGAACACGTCTTTGGCCTCCGATGCCGCCTTCCACTCCGTGCCCATGTCGAGCAGGTTGACGAAGAAGTCGTTGCTCAGCGCTTCCGGCTGCTTGGTGAAGACGCCGTGCTTGGACTGCCCGGCATTGGCACCGAGAACGCGCAGACCGCCGACGAGAACCGTCATCTCCGGCGCGGTCAGCGTCAGCAGCTGCGCACGGTCGACCAGCGCCTCCTCGACGGTCAGCCGCTGCTTGCCGCTGACATAATTGCGGAAGCCGTCAACCGTCGGCTCCAGCGGCGCGAAGGAGTGGATGTCGGTCTGCTCCTGCGAAGCGTCCATACGGCCCGGCCAGAAGGGAACGTCCACGCTGTGGCCCGCGTCCTTGGCGGCCTTCTCGACGGCGGCACCGCCACCGAGAACGATCAGGTCGGCAAGCGAGACTTTCTTGCTGCCGGTCTGCGAGGCATTGAAGTCCTTCTGGATCGCTTCGAGCTTTTCGAGCACCTTGGCGAGTTCAGCCGGCTGGTTGACGGCCCAGTCTTTCTGCGGCGCGAGGCGAATGCGCGCGCCATTGGCGCCGCCGCGCTTGTCGGAACCACGGAAGGTCGAGGCCGACGCCCAGGCCACCGAGACCAGCTGCGACACCGACAGGCCGGACGCCAGTATCTTGGCCTTGAGCGCGGCAGCATCCTCTTCGTCGATCAAGACATGATCGACCGCCGGGATGACGTCCTGCCAGGGCAGTTCCTCCTTGGGAACCAACGGGCCAAGATAACGCACGAGCGGGCCCATGTCGCGATGGGTCAGCTTGTACCAGGCGCGGGCGAAGGCATCGGCGAACTGATCCGGATTCTCATGGAAGCGCTTCGAAATCGTTGCGTAGGAGGGATCGAAACGCAGGGCGAGATCGGTGGTCAGCATGGAGGGTGCGTGACGCTTGGCCGAGTCATGTGCGTCCGGCACAGTGCCGGCGCCCGCGCCACCCTTCGGCGTCCACTGATGCGCGCCGGCCGGGCTCTTGGTCAGCTCCCATTCGAAGCCAAACAGATTGTCGAAGAAGTTGTTGCTCCACTTGGTCGGCGTCGTCGTCCAGATCACCTCCAGGCCGCTGCCGATGGTGTCGCCGCCCTTGCCTGTGCCGAATTTGCTCGCCCAGCCAAGGCCCTGCTGCTCGATATCAGCGCCTTCCGGCTCGACGCCCACCAGGCTCGCATCGCCGGCGCCATGGGTCTTGCCGAAGGTGTGGCCGCCTGCGATGAGGGCTACGGTCTCCTCGTCGTTCATCGCCATGCGCGCGAAGGTGTCTCTGATATCGCGCGCCGAGGCCAGCGGATCCGGATTGCCGTTCGGCCCTTCCGGATTGACGTAGATCAGCCCCATCTGCACGGCGGCGAGCGGATTCTGCAGGTCGCGATCGCCGCTGTAGCGCTCGTCAGCCAGCCACTTGCCTTCGGGACCCCAGTAGATGTCCTGCTCCGGCTCCCAGACGTCGGCGCGCCCGCCGGCGAAACCGAAGGTCTTGAAGCCCATCGATTCCAGCGCGACGTTGCCGGTGAGGATCAAAAGGTCGGCCCACGAGATCTTGCGGCCGTATTTCTGCTTGATCGGCCACAGCAGCCGGCGCGCCTTGTCGAGGTTGACGTTGTCCGGCCAGCTGTTCAGCGGCGCGAAGCGCTGCTGACCGGCCCCGGCGCCGCCACGGCCGTCGGCGATGCGGTAGGTGCCGGCGCTGTGCCAGGCCATGCGGACGAACAGTGGCCCGTAATGGCCGAAGTCGGCAGGCCACCACTCCTGCGAATCCGTCATCAGCGCATGCAGATCCTTGATGACGGCATCGAGATCGAGGCTCTTGAATTCCTCGGCATAGTCGAACGCCTCGCCCATCGGATCGGACAGCGGCGACTGCTGGTGGAGAACCTGGACATTGAGCTGATTCGGCCACCAGTCGCGGTTGCCCCTGCCAACGGCGGTGTGCACGACCGGGCATTTACCCTTGCTGTTATCGTCTGTGTTGGCGTCCATGTTTTCTCCGATCGTGGCTGTGTTGAGCTTTGCCCTCAACGGCTGCGTGAACAAGGGCCTGTAATGCCCTTCGAGACGGCTCCGTGGCCGCCGCGACGGTCATGAGCCCGAATATGCGAAATGTCCTACTGCCCTGAGCCTGCCCTGGACAAGATTGTGTTGAAACAAAAACAACCCAGAACGCACGCCCACACCGATGATGCGGACTGTGGCGTCGGCTGCCTTTCATCTCCCTACCAGACTCTATAGCAAAGCCGCTCGATTAAATTAAGTTGGATTTACTGATCACAAAGATAAGGTGGGGTTATGGCAAATCTGACCCTGAAGCAGTTGCGCTATTTCGAGGCGCTGGCGCGGCACAACCATTTTGGACGCGCGGCGGATGCCTGTGCGATCTCCCAGCCCGCCATTTCGGTGCAGATCAAGGAATTGGAAGAGACGCTCGGCACCGAGCTGTTCGAAAGAGGCCCGCGCCAGGTCCGGCTGACCAATTTCGGCGAGGAATTTGCCCTGCGCGTGCGCGGCATCCTGCGCTCGGTGGACGAACTGACTGATCTCGCCCGCTCTTCGCGTGACAGACTGGTCGGCCGGCTGCGCATCGGCGTCATCCCGACGGTCGCGCCCTACCTTTTGCCAACCATCATCGGCAACCTCTCGCGCATGCATGACGGCCTCGATATCCACGTGCGCGAGACGCTGACGCAAAAGCTGATCCAGGAACTGGCGGACGGTCGGCTTGATGCGGCTATCGTCGCGCTGCCGGTGTCCGAACCGTCGTTGACGGAGGTCGTGCTGTTTGCCGAAAACTTCGTGCTGGTCCGGCCCGGCGAGGACGAGGGAAAGCCGGTGCCCAATCGCGAAATGCTGCGCGAAATGCGGCTGCTTCTCCTGGAAGAGGGCCATTGTTTCCGCGATCAGGCGCTGTCGTTCTGCAGCATGCATTCGGCACGGCCGCGTGAGTTGCTGGACGGCAGCTCGCTGTCGACCCTGGTGCAGATGGTCGGCGCCGGCATCGGTGTCACCTTGATTCCGGAAATGGCCGTGGCGGTGGAAACGCGCTCGGCGCCGGTCTCCGTCGCGCGCTTCAGAAGCCCCCAGCCCTCGCGCACGATCGGCATGGTCTGGCGCAACACCAGCCCGATCGCCAAACAGCTGTTGCGGATTTCCGAAGTCGTTCGTCAGTCGGCCGACGCGCTGCGCGCGCAACACAATCCGACATCGGTTGCGCACCTCCTGAATCTGACGGCTGCCGCCCAATGAAGGCTGCTTGACAGATCCGTCAGCTCGCTTCCTGGAACCGGATTTCGCCCTCGTTCAGGAAGCATGTCTTGTTGAACAGCGACAGATCCAGCGGGTTCGGCAACCGGACATCGCTGATGTCGGGAACCGGCTTCTTCGCCGGATCGTATGACCGATCGATCTGCGAGAGGAAGACGAGGATCAATCCCCTGTCGCCGGCAAACGCCTTCAGCGTGCGGCCTGCACCATCAGGTCCGGGTTTTCCCGCTTCTGATCGAGCAGTTGCGGATAATCGATCAACACCAGCGTGCCGCGCGACGGGTCGCTCAACGCACTGACGATGTAGTCGGCGCTGATGGCGTCGGAATTATCGAATGTGAACTGATCGTTGAACTGCACCGGATCCGCCCCGATGGCGCGAAACCGGTCCAGCACATCCCTTTGCGTGTACTCCAGCGTGAAAGACACGCCGCGATGGCCAGACTTCATGGCTTCGATTGCGAGTTCGAGGCTCATCAGCGTCTTGCCGTGGCCGGGCCGCGCACCCACCAGGACCAGATCGCCGGGCGCTAGTTGCGCAAACAATGTTCCGGCAGGCGCCACCTCGGCTGCCCTGGCTGCAAGCAGACTCCAGCTGCTGAAACCTTCCTCGGTTGCAACACGATCAAGCGCTTCGTGGGAGCGCAATCTTGCCCTTGCGAGACAACAGCCTGGCTTGACGCTTGAGACGGTGGATGGGCGCGGACAGCTTCATCGCAAAACCTCCTGGTGTGAGCCGTTTTCGCAATCCCTCCTTATGCCCTGACAAACCGCGCGGCGGTTTGGCAGCGGTGCTCGAACAGTCGGTTCGGTAATCGGATAGCCCAGCATGAATGATGCTTTCCCAGCGGAGGGAGGAGGCGTGGGCTGCGCCAGAATCAGATGATAGCTCAATCCGAAGGGATCGAAAATCGCGGACAGTCAAAGATGCGGAGACGTCCGCCGCACGCATGGAGCCAGCAGGTCGGCGTAGGTCCGTTTGCGCAGAAAGGGCGCGCAAACAAAGGGGGCGCTAAACAAGATGTGTTTCGCCTGATAATGCAAGGCCCTTTATGATCGATTCCCAGCGGCAACACCGCAAGCAAACGGCTTTGGCAGGAGAAGTGACCGGTGCGGTTGAGATTCATCCCTGTGGGTATCGTCCCGATCCTCAGCCTCCTCGTCGCCGTCATTGCCTTGACGGTGTCGGCTCGATCCTCTGCCGCACCATCAGGCGTTCCAGCCTGGCTGCAGGCCCATGTCGGCGACAGCGACGGTCAGATCTCACAAGTGGTGCTGGAACGGGCGCGCGCGCTTTACCTGAAGAAGGTGGCGCAAGGTGCCGTCAAGAACCCCTGCTACTTTGCCATGGATGCAACACGCCCCGGCGATCTGGGTAATGGCGTGCTCGGGCGCCGGTATTATGTCATCTGCGAAGCCAGCCAGTCGTTTCGCGCGATCTCGTCGGGTCATGGCGGCGGCCGCAACCTGAAAGGCACTGTCGATTTTTCGAATGGCAGGCGGTGCTCGAAGAACTTCGGCAACGCCATGGATTCGGAACTCACGGCCGGCGGAGCCTATATGACGCACGAGGCGAAAACGTCGTTCAAAGGCTTTTATAGCACCGGCGCCAAGCAGGATGCGGCTTTCCTGCGCACCTTCATACAGTTCGACGGCGAAGGCGAAGCCGCCAACGCCAGGCAGCGGGTGATCGGCGGTCACGCGGCGCAGGTGCTGCGCGCCCAGTGCATGCGCAAAAATCCGAACAGCTCATATGCCGATCATGACGGTCTGGTGCCGTTCGGCAAGCTGGTCGCCTATACTGGCGGCCGCAGCAATGGCTGCACCAGTTGGTCGCCGACGGATGCCCGGCAGATCATCTCGATGGTGAAGGACAATCCGACGACGCTCTACATCTATCCCGAATCAGGCGACATCGCCGCGGTGGCCGCCAACCCTTCGCAGTCGGGCGCCTATTGGAACGCATCCTGCCTGAAGGAAATCGGCAAGCCGAAATTCTGGCCGCGAAAGACCCTCGAGCCGATCATCGCTCAATACAGGAAGGATCACCCGGCACCGCCGCCGCAGCCGGTACCGATCTGCAAGGGGCCGTGAAGTCCGCTTCACTCTGCTGGATTGCGGACCTCAGTCCCCTACTGCAACAGGCTTTTGACGATGCCGCTCGCCTTGCCGAAATCCATCTGGCCGGCATATTTCTGCTTCAGCGCGCCGATCACCTTGCCCATGTCCTTCTGGCTGGCCGCTCCCGTCGCCGCAATCGCCTCGCGCGCCGCAGCCTGGATGGCGGCATCGTCCAACTGCGTCGGCAGGAAGGTGCGGATAATCTCCATCTCGCCGCGCTCCTGCGCGGCCAGTTCCGGCCGTTTGCCGTCGTCGAAGGCCTTGGCCGATTCCTCGCGCTGCTTCACCATCTTGGCCAGGATCTGCAGGATCTCCTCGTCGCTGGCCGGCTCCTTGGCCGAACCGCGATTGGCGATGTCGCGGTCGTGGATGGCGGCCTGGATCAGCCGCAATGTCGGCAGCCGGTGCTTGTCCTGCGCCTTCATCGCGCTCTTCAGGGATTCGGCGATTTTTCCGCGCATGGTGTATTCTCCTTCGATCGGCGCGGACAATAGCGCCGGGGAATGCGCAAGGCAAATCCCGAAGGCAGACGTCAAATAGCTGATATTGTTCGATGAAATAAATCCATGCCGCTCGGTGCCGGCATCATTGACCGCTTTGGCCCCTTCCCCTATGTACTGGGCCTTGCATGAACTGAGTTTTGACTGCGCGCAGGCTTGCGAAATCGCTGCCGTGCGCCGTTTGCTGCGCCAAGGTCCGCCGGGCCAATCGAAGGGCGTAGCCTTTTAGGAGTGCCGCCATGGCCACGATGACCGCCCCTTGGACCACCGAAAAGCCGACCGCGCTGTTGGTGCTGGCCGACGGCACCGTCATCGAAGGTCGCGGCCTCGGCGCCACCGGCTCCGCTGTCGCCGAAGTCTGCTTCAACACGGCGCTCACCGGCTACCAGGAGATCCTCACCGACCCGTCCTATGCCGGCCAGATCGTCACCTTCACCTTCCCGCATATCGGCAATATCGGCACCAATGACGAGGACATCGAGGACCTCAATCCGGCCGCCCGCGCCGGCGCCGTCGGCGCCGTGTTCAAGGCCGATGTCACGAACCCGTCCAACTACCGCGCCGGCACCGGCCTCGACCAATGGCTGAAGAAGCGTGGCATCGTCGCCCTGTCGGGCATCGACACCCGTGCACTGACCGCGCTGATCCGCGAAAAGGGCATGCCCAACGCCGTCATCGCGCATGCGCCCGATGGCGTGTTCGACCTCGACGATCTGAAGCGCCGCGCCGCCGCATGGTCGGGCCTGATCGGGCTCGACCTCGCCAAGGAGGTCACGTCGGGCCAGTCCTCGGTCTGGCGCGAGACGCCCTGGGTGTGGAACGAAGGCTTTGGCGAACAGACCGAGCCGACAATGCATGTCGTTGCCATCGACTACGGCGTCAAGCGCAACATATTGCGCCTGCTCGCCGGCCTTGGCGCCAAGGTCACCGTGGTGCCGGCCAAGACGGGCGCCGAGGAAATCCTCGCCATGCAGCCGGACGGCATCTTCCTCTCCAACGGCCCTGGCGACCCGGAAGCCACCGGCGACTATGCCGTGCCGGTCATCCAGGATCTGTTGAAGACCGACATCCCGGTGTTCGGGATCTGCCTCGGCCACCAGATGCTGGCGCTGGCGCTGGGCGGCAAGACCGCCAAGATGCATCAGGGCCATCACGGCGCCAACCATCCGGTCAAGGACCACACCACTGGCAAGGTCGAGATCGTCTCGATGAACCATGGCTTCGCCGTCGATGCCGACTCGCTGCCATCAGGCGTCGAGGAAACCCATGTCTCGCTGTTCGACGGTTCGAACTGCGGCATCGCGCTCACCGGCCGGCCGGTGTTCTCGGTCCAGCATCACCCCGAGGCTTCGCCCGGCCCACAGGATTCGCACTATCTGTTCCGCCGCTTCGTCAATTTGATCCGCGAAAAGCGCGGCGAGGAATTGCTGGCCGAGCGAGCTTAACTCGATCCGTTAGCGCTGCCCCTCATCTGCCTGCCGGCATCTTCTCCCCGTGCACGGGGAGAAGGGAGCTGTGGCGACCTCGGCCTTGTAGCCTCACGCCGGATGCGGCTGCCATGGCTCATATCCGTGCTCCATCTTCGGCGACGCCGGTGGTGACCTTCGTGCGCGCCACCGGCCTTGCTACTTTCGTGACGAAGACAATAACTGCCAGTGTCAGGAAACACGCACCGACCAGGTAGGGCGCGCCGCCGAAGGTCACCGGCGCGTTCGGCCCGGTGAACCACGAAAAGATCGCCGTATAGAGCAGCGGCGTGATGATCGAGGTGATAGAGAAGATCGAGGTCATCGCGCCCTGCAACTCACCCTGCGCCGAAGGCGGCACCTTGGCTGCGGCGAGGCTCCTCAATGGCGGGTCGGCCAGCGCTTCGAGACAGCCGACGACGATCACCGCATAGATCATCCAGCCCTGCGACGCGAAGGCGTAGCCGAAGGCGCTGAGCGCGGTGAAGGCAAGACCGATCACCGCCGTCTTCCATTCGCCAAGCCTGGGGATCACGCGCGGCAGCACCGTCGCCATGACGATCGCCCCGCACAGCCCGAAGGCCCCGAGCGAGAAGCCGATCTGCTGCTCGCTCCAGCCATAGCGATAGTTGGAGACGAACGACCACACCGCAGGATACATCATGTGCCCGAGCGTCATCAGGAAGAAGGCAAGCCCGATCCAGCCGATGCCATGGTACTGGCGCATCTGGAGAAGCGTGCCGACCGGGTTGGCGCGTTTCCACTCGAAGCGGCGGCGATGCTTGTCATCCAGCGTTTCCGGCAGGAAAAACAGCGCGATCAGGAAGTTCACGAAGGCGAGCCCGGCGGCGAAATAGAACGGCACGCGTGGTCCGAACGTGCCGAGCAGCCCGCCCAGAACCGGCCCGATGACGAAGCCGACGCCAAAGGCGATGCCGAGCAGGCCGAAATTCTTCGCCCTATTCTCATCGTTCGAGATGTCGGCGATGAAGGCGGATGTCGTCGAGTAGCTGGCGCCCGAAATGCCGGCCAGCACGCGCCCGATGAACAGCATCGGATAGGACCAGGCAACGGCACAGATCAGGTTGTCGATGGAAAACGTCAGCACCGAGGCGAGCAGGATCGGCCGCCGCCCGAACCGGTCGCTCAAGCCGCCCATGATGGGCGCGAAGACGAACTGCATCGCCGCGTAGACGAAGAACAGCCAGCCGCCTTCGATCGCCGCGCCGCTGATGCTCACCCCGGTCAATTCCCTGAGATAGGCCGGCAGCACCGGCATGATCATGCCGAAGCCGATGATATCGAGCAGCAGCGTGGTGAAGACGAGCGCGAGGCCCCGTCTGGCGGTTTTGGGGTCGATCATGATGGGTCAAGCTCCTCTGCTCGCCCTGGGGCGCAGGCGGACGCACCTTATAGGCGAGCCCGCAGCAAGGAACAATAAGGGAACAGTCCGGAGTTTTTCATCCTGACAGCCCCTGACGGCATTTGGCCGTCAGGTCAGTGCCCGGAAGCGGCTAATCAAATTGGCCCGCTCAGAGTGTTGCAATCCGAAAGCTTGCCGCTCTTGTAACCGCGCGCCAGCCAGGTCTGCCGCTGCTGCGAGGTGCCGTGATTGAAGCTTTCCGGAACGACATAGCCTTGTGTCTTCTTCTGCAGCGTGTCGTCGCCGATCTGCTTGGCGGCGTTCAGCGCGCTTTCCATGTCGCCCTGCTCCAATATGCCCTTCTGCGCGGTGTAATGCGCCCACACACCGGCGAAGCAGTCGGCCTGGAGCTCGATGCGCACCGACAGCTGGTTGGCATCGGCTTCGCTCATGCCTTGCCGCATCTGGTTGAACTTGGACATGATGCCGGTCAGGTTTTGCACGTGGTGCCCGACCTCATGCGCGACCACATAGGCTCGCGCGAATTCGCCCGAAGCGCCGAATTGCTGGTCGAGCTGCTGGAAGAAGGTCATGTCGAGATAGACCTTGTGGTCGCCAGGACAATAGAACGGTCCCGCCGCCGCGGAGGCAAAGCCGCAGGCCGAGCGGACCTGGCCGGAAAACAGCACCAGCTTGGGATCTTCATAGGTCAGCCCCTGCGATTTGAAGATGCCGGTCCAGGTGTCCTCGGTCTCGGCCAGCACGGTCGCGACGAACTGCTTCATCTCGTCATTGGCGGGCGTACCCGCGCCGCTGTCCTGGCCACCGCCGCTGTTGTCGGTGATCTGACCGCCGCCGCCCGGCAGCAGGCCACCGTCGCCGCCACCCAGGATCGTCGACGGATCGAAGCCGAAATACCATCCGGCCAGCACGACCAGGATGACGAGGAAGATGCTGCCGCCGCCACCGGCACGGCCGCCGATCGGGATGCGGAACTGACCAGGGCTGCCGCCGCCGATTCCGCCGCCGCTGTCGCTGCGGTCGTCCTCGATATTGTCACTCTGACGACGGCCCTTCCAGAGCATGGCAACTCCTCGTGCTGCGAACCTCCCCGTTGTTCCGGGGCTCAACCCAACAAACAATTATCCCAATGGTTGCACCAAGTCACAGCATTTTTCGACGGCCTTTTGGCCACAGGGTCGCCTTGCGGTCAGGATCGTTGCGGCGCGTAGCACGACGTCGTAATCGTCCCCATGGCCGAGACCATGGAAGACCGCTAATATCCAATGCTCTGGGTAGCGGGGGCGCTTTGCGGACGATCGGCCAATTCCTGCTGTTGCTGACGGCATTGACTAGTTTCGATATCGGGACCGCCCGTGCCGTCACGCTCGATTCCAGCGTTGCCGTCACCGACCCCGCCACCTTGCAGGCGCTGGAGCGCGGCGGCCTGTCGATCAGCCGTCTGCTCGGACCGGCGCTCGGCCTCACCCGCGAGGTCGACAATCGCGGCCTGTTTTCGGTGCCGGCACTGGCTACGGTGCGCGACACAGTCAAACAGCAGATCGCCGACGAACCGAAGACCAGCCCCGACCCCTATGTCGCTGCCATGGCGAAGTCGAAGGACACCAGCCAGAAGTTCAATCCGAAATACATCGATGACGACGGTTCGACGCTGGACCTGACCGGCGTCGTCAACCGCATGGATCGCGGCTATCTCGGCCACACCGAATGCGGCGAAATCCGGCTGATCTACCGGTTCCACTATTCCGTCGCGGAAAAGCCAGCCAAGGGAAAGGCCGCCCAGCGCATTTCCTCGCGCCTGCCGCTGACCATGAGCCTGGTGTTCAACGCCAAGCCCAGGCAGGCACAAGCCCGCGCCTCGAAGGATTTGCCTGCCGGCACCGAAGTGTCCTGCGCCGATGTCGCCCAGCGCTGGCTGGCGGCCGGAAAAAAAGACCTGCCACCCGACCAGCTTGCCGCCTGGCTGCGCTCCGAGGAAGGGCCGCTGTCAGGTGCCATGCTGAATTCGTCGCAGGTCATGCGGCTCGAGCTCAACATGCAGGTGCTCAGGCTGTCGGCCTCGACGCGGCGCGATTTCGGCGGCCATGCGGAGTACCTGCTGAAGATCTTCAAATGGGATCCGGCTATATCCAGCTTCTATGAAGCGAAGATGGAAAACCAGATCGACCGCGCTACTGTGCTGGCCGACAAGCAGTCCTTCGCCAAATGGCTGCTCACCGACCGCAACATCTACGACCTCGATCATGGCCGGCTGGTCATCGACGAAAAGTTCCTGGCCAGGAGCGCCGTCTCCGTTGCACCCGGCGGGCTGAGCCGGTCGCAGAACAACATCGCCTACGGACTGGTCGACGACGCCGACATCGACAAGGCGCTGAAGGATTATGTCGCCAAAGGCAACACGCTCGCCACCATCAAGTCGGTGGCCGGCTTCGACCTGCGGCTCAACGAGATGAGCTGCACCGGCTGCCACCAGACGCATGGCATTGCTGGGTTCCACTACACCGGCGCCGACCCGGCCAGCGAGCCCCGCCGCAACGCCGTCTTCGTGCCCGGTTCGGCCGTGTTCTTTGCCGACCTGCCGCGCCGCCGCGCCATCGTCGAGCAGTTCGCCGCCGGCGGCCATCCGGACTTTACGCGCGGCTTCGCCGCCCGTCCCGACGCGAAATATGCCGAGGCGCTGCAAGGCACCGACCTCTACAATGGCTGGGGCTCGATCTGCTATCGCGGCGAGGATCCAAGCTTCAGGGACTGGATCTGCGGCACGGGCCTGCGCTGCGCCGGCGTCCATGAAAGCGCCATCCATCCGGGCTTCGGCACCTGCGTCAGCGAGGCCGGCACGGCGGTCGGTGATCCCGTCGAGTTCGGCGAGATCAAAATGTCGACATGGGGCAACGACCAGTATTGCCGCCTGTCACCCGCCACCGCCAAGGCCTGCGCCATCGACCCGGCGCGGGACAAGAAGCCGCTGGTGAAGCTCGCCGGCTATGGCGCGGCGCGCCAGCGCTACGACAATCCGCAGCAGAAGACCGGCGGCTTTCCCGGCGGCATGCTGCGCAAGGCAAGCTGCGACAAGCTACCCGACGAGGCGACGTGCGGACGTCTGGCCAAGACCGGCTTCAACGACTGCATCGCGTCGGGCAAATACCACAAATTCTGCACCAGGGAGTTCACCAAGACCGGCGGCCTGCGCTCCTGCGACAAGGCGCATCCCTGCCGCGAGGACTACATTTGCACCGCCGGCTACGACGATCTGGCGCAAGCAAGGACCGGCAAGGGCACCTGCATTCCGCCCTATTTCATCTTCCAGTTTCGCGTCGACGGGCATCCCAGAAGCTGGGTGCAGGATGTCAGGGGGTGAGAGACCGGTTTGCCGCAGGAAAATTGAAAGGTCCAGTGGACCTTTCAAAGGGCTCGAACGCCCGGAGCCATAGCGGAGGGCCAAGCGATACTGCCGCAAGAAAGGCGCCGTCACCACGTCCCAACAGGCAGCCTTTGCCTACAGCCGCTGACGTCAGCCTGACAGACGTCTAATCTTTCTGCTTGGCGCCGGCGCTCTTGCCGTCGGAGCTCTTCGAACGCTCCTCGAAACGCGCCGCGCCTTTTTTCAGCGGATGGCCGGTCTCGGCCTCGGTCTTGCGCTCATCTCTCGCCGCCGCCTGTTTCAGTCCCTTGGCCGCCTGCTTGCCCTTTGCGGTCGGTGCCTGTTCAACGCCCATCGCTTCCTCCCTTGCCGCGCGACATCGCGCGGTGTCAGAAGTAACGTGCTTAGCGCGCGAGGGTTCCGGAGGCTGGGGAAATCCGACGGCAGTGCGGTTCAGTGCGCCGCCGTCATCGCCTTGCGGAAGGCTTCCAGCGTCTCGGCGCTGACATGATGCTCGATGCCCTCGGCATCGATGCGCGCCGTTTCGGCACTGACACCGAGCGAGCGCAAAAAAGCTTCCACCGTCTGGTGGCGGATCCGGCTTTCCTCCGCGACCTTGCGCCCAGTATCGGTCAGGAACACGCCGCGATAGGGCTTTCGCGACACCAGACCGTCGGCGCACAGCCGCGTCAGCATCTTAGCCACGGTAGGCTGGGCGACGCCGAGCCTCGCTGCGATGTCGACCTGGCGCGCCTCGTTGCCGTCCTCGATCAGGTCGGCGATCAGCTCGACATAATCCTCGACCAGCGCGCTGCGGCGCGCTTCGCGCGTCTGCCGGAACCCTTCCGAATGGACATCGGCGTCGGGCAGCGGCTCGCGCGGGACCGGTCTGTTCTTCAGCGCCAATGCGCGCTCCTCCCGAGGCTTTTGCTGTCCATGCATTCATAGCACGGGCTCTGATTCTTCAGGCCGTTTATTTGCATTACGCCGCAGGCGCAACCGGCGTCTCCGATTGCCGCCTGATAAAAAGCACGAACAATGAAATATAGCATATTGAATAATGTTGAGCCATGGCATAGCTTAAGGCAGCATCGCCCAGTCTCGCGGAAAGCTCTCCCCATGTCCGAAGCCGAAGCCACAGCCCCCCGTTCCTCTTGGCGGTTCGCCAGGCCGGATGAGGACGAACAGCCCAGCCTGCGCGAAGTCAATTCTTCCATCGCCGTGCCGAGTTCGGGCGTCTGGTTCCGTCGCCTGTTCGCCTTCATGGGACCCGGCTATATGATCTCGGTAGGCTATATGGATCCCGGCAACTGGGCGACCGACCTCGCCGGCGGCGCGCAGTTCGGCTACACGCTGCTGTTCATCATCATGCTCTCCAACCTGATGGCGATCCTGCTGCAGGCGCTGGCGGCACGGCTCGGCATCGCCACCGGCCGCGACCTTGCCCAGGCCTGCCGGGCCTATTACCCCCGCCCGGTCAATTTCGTGCTGTGGATCGCCTGCGAACTGGCCATCATCGCTTGCGACCTTGCCGAGGTCATCGGCACAGCGATCGCTCTGCAGCTTTTGTTCGGCATTCCGCTGATCGGCGGCGCGATGCTGACGGCGCTCGACGCCTTCCTTGTACTGCTCTTGATGAACAAGGGCTTCCGCTATCTCGAAGCCTTCGTCATCGCGCTTTTGATCATCATCTTCAGCTGCTTCGCCATCCAGATCTTCGTCGCCGCCCCGCCGGCGGGCTCGATCCTGCACGCCATGTTCGTGCCGTCGTCGGAAATCGTCACCAATCCGGCGATGCTCTATATCGCCATCGGCATCATCGGCGCCACCGTCATGCCGCACAATCTCTATCTGCACTCCTCGATCGTGCAGACTCGCGCCTATGAACGCACCGACAAGGGCAAGCGCGACGCCATCAAATGGGCAACGACGGACTCGACCATCGCCCTGATGCTGGCGTTGTTCGTCAACGCGTCGATCCTGATCGTGTCGGCGGTCGCCTTCCACAACACCGGCCACCAGGACGTCGCCGAGATCGATCAGGCCTTCGAGTTGCTGTCCCCGCTGCTCGGCCTCAGCATCGCCTCGATCCTGTTCGCCGTCGCGCTGCTGGCTTCCGGCCTGAACTCGACGGTGACGGCAACGCTTGCCGGCCAGATCGTGATGGAAGGTTTCCTGCGCCTGCGCATCCCCAATTGGGCGCGCCGGCTTCTGACCCGCGGCCTCGCCATCATCCCGGTGGTGGTCGTCACCGCGCTCTATGGCGAAAAGGGCACCGGCCAGTTGCTGGTGTTCAGCCAGGTCATCCTGTCGATGCAGTTGCCCTTCGCGGTCGTCCCGCTGGTGCAGTTCGTCTCCGACAAGAAGAAGATGGGCAACCTTGCCATTCCGCGCGGCGTCGCAGCCCTTGCCTGGGTGGTTGCCGCCATCATCCTAGTGCTCAACTTCAAGCTGCTTTACGATACCACGTTCGGGGTCGGCTGAGCTCCGCCTCGCCGGGAAAATCGGCTACCCTCCGTGCACCGGGTAGTGCCGCGACAAATCGGCAATCCGCGCTATGTTCTCCGGCATCATGACCCGGATCGAAGACATCAGGAAATTCTACGCGCGGCTGATGGCCGCCAATGCCGGTTCGCCCGACCCACGCCTGGAGGCGGTTTTCGCCGAGGTGCCGCGCGAAGCGTTTCTCGGCCCCGGACCGTGGATGATCATCGCCGGCAACGGCAAGGTCACGACGACGAGCGCCGATCCGGCCCACATCTATCAGACGGGCGAGAAGACTCAGGCCAGGCGGAAGCATTGCTTCTATGAAAGATCGCCTCCCCGCTCCATCTCGGCTTCGCCGAGCGACCTCCCCCACATTCGTGGATGCGAGGAACCCAGGTTCTGAGGAGCTTCAAGCCGCCTGCGGCCGCCGCGCCAGCCCGTCGCGGATATGCCGCGCGAATTCCTGCGCCGCCGGGCCGACGCCATGCCTTGGCAGATGCAGGTTGATGGCAAAATTCGGCAGCGGCGGCAGGCCGGACTCTGATGGCAATATGTCGAGATCGGCCGGCACCGTGGAGGCCAGCCATGCGGTGACGGCGAGGTCGGAACGCACCGTCGCCGTCGTCGCGTCGATGTTGCCGTTTTCGAAGACGGTGCGCCATTCCAGCCCATGCTCGCCGAGCGCCGCCAGCACTGCCGGCCGGAAAGCGCAGGTGTCGGCGACGATCGAGACCGGCAGCGGCCGCTTGGCGCGGGCAACTCCGCCCTTGGCGCCGACCCAGACCAGCCGGTCGATGGCAAGGCATTCGCCCGCCGACGGGCCGACGCGTTCCTCGATTACCGCAAGGTCGATGGTCCCGGCCGCAAGGGCGGCAGTCAGTTCCGGCGACGAGGCGCAGACCAGCGATATCTCGACCTGCGGATAGGTCTCGGCATAGGTCTTCAGTACCGGCGCCAGCAAGGTGCCGACAAGGTCGTAAGGCACGCCGAGCCTCACCTGGCCGGCCACCGGTGTCTCAGCCATTTCGGCCCAGATCTCGTCATTCAAGGCCAGCAGCCGCTTGCCCTTGCCAAACAGCTGTTCGCCGGCACGCGTCAACCGCAAGCGGCGCCGGTCACGCTCGAACAGGCTGGAACCGAGCGCCTCCTCCAGCCGCTTGACCTGCTGGCTGACCGCGCCCTGTGTCAGGTGCAGCGCATTGGCCGCCGCCGTCATGCTGGCCTTGTCGGCGACGGTGACGAAGGTGCGGATCAGCGCCATGTCGAGATTTCGGATCATGGCTAACATTATAGATGCTAATGCTGAGCATCGCAAACATTGCATTTACTGATGCTATTCCAAGTCTACCATGGAGCCTCGAAAAAGGACGTCCCATGCTAGAGCCCATCATCCCGCTCATCCTCTTCGCCGTCATTGCCACCACAACGCCCGGCATCGCTACGACCCTCTCGACCGCGTCCGGCGCGCAGTTCGGCTTTCGCCGCTCCGTGCCCTTGCTGGTCGGCAGCGCCGCCGGCCTCGCCACGGTGACGGGCGCCGCCGCGGCCGGGCTTGCCGGCCTGCTGCTTGCCATGCCCTCGCTGCAACTGGCGATGAAGGTCATCGGCTCGCTCTATCTCGTTTGGCTGGCGATCAAGATCGGCCGCAGCGGACCGCCCGATCTGGACGTGACCATGGCCAGGCCGAACAGCTTTCTCGGCGGCGCCGGCATTCAATGGATGAACCCGAAGGGCTGGGCGATGGGGTTGGGCGCCGCCGCCTCGTTCGCGGCATTGGCCAGCGGGCCGATGCAGCTCGCGCTGCTGCTCGGTGCCACCTTCGGTCTCGCTGCCGCCGCCTCGCTGTCGCTGTGGTGCGTGGCCGGTATGCTGCTTGCCCGGCTGCTCAAGACCGAGTGGCAATGGCGCGCGCTCAACATCGTGCTGGCACTGGTGCTGGCCGCCTCGATCATTCCGATGTGGCGGTCGGCGTAAAGTACCCAAGCCCTCAAAGTTAGCGCCACTACCCACCCGGACCTTCGGTCCGACCTCCCCACAAGGGGGAGGTAGGGAGTCCAGCTTTTTCGTCCCCCACAAGACCATTGTCGCATGGACGGACGAGGCACTTCCTCACCCTCCCCCT
Source organism: Mesorhizobium sp. Root102 (assembly GCF_001425625.1). GTDB lineage: Bacteria > Pseudomonadota > Alphaproteobacteria > Rhizobiales > Rhizobiaceae > Mesorhizobium. The sequence continues at coordinate 57,545 of NZ_LMCP01000047.1, forward strand.
TGTGGGGAGGGTCGCTGCGGAGCAGCGGGGTGGGGGTCCTGGTTCGCAAAGCGAACCAGCCTTGCCAACCCTCAAGCCGCGTAGCGGGCTGCCGGCTTGTCGGCGTGCAGGCTGCCGTAGAAGGTCTGCCGGGCGCCAAGGAAAATGTCCAGCTTGGCGGCGTCGGCAAGTCCAGGCACGGTAACGGCTTCGCCCTTCGCCAGGCCGACAAGTGCTGCATCGACCAGATCGTCGGCCGTCATGACGATCTCTTGCGGAAGGGCGTCGATATCGCTGCCGGCAATTTCCCAGAAATCGGTCCGGGTTGCGCCGGGCAGCACCACCTGGGCCTTCACCTGCGTACCCGCGACCTCACGCTGCAGGGCCTCGGTGAAGTTGACGACATAGGCCTTGGTGCCGCTATAGATGCCGCCGAACGAGGTGTCGAAGGCGAGCACCGAGGCGATGTTGACGACGGCGCCGCGGTTGCGCGCCAAAAACCCCGGCAGCACGGCGCGGGTCAGGCGCGTCAAGGCGATGACATTGACCTTGATCATGCGCTCGGCTGCATCAGCGTCGGCCGTCGCCACCACCTGCGCACCACCAATGCCGGCATTGTTGACCAGCAGCGTCACGCTGTCGTCGGCTGATATCGCCTGCTCGACGCGGCGGACGTCATTGTCGTCGGCGAGATCGGCGCTGATCAAGCTGACCTTGCGGCCGTAGACATAACGCAGCTTCTCGGCCAGCTCTTCCAGCCGGTCGGCGCGCCGCGCCACCAGCACCAAATCGTAGCCCTGCCCCGCCAGCCGGTCCGCATAGACCGCGCCGATGCCCGCCGAAGCACCGGTGACGACCGCGGTGCCCCTGTTGCTCTGTCCACTCATTGTCCTGTTCCTTCTTCGATTGATTTGCTTCATTTCGACCTGGCCGCCGGCCCCGTGAGCAATCACCCTCGCCCTGCCGGCAAAGCCATCTGATTTCATTTAGTGGCATATGCCACTATCTTGAAATAGGCATATGCCACTATCTTGTCAATGACCGCAACGAGGATTATTTGAGAGGCAGCGGCCGGACATCATTCGCCGGCGCCAAGGACCCGTCATGTCAAAGGACACCCTGCCCGGCCTCACACTCTGCAACAACGCCATGCTGCGTCGCGCGGCGCGCAAGCTCGGCCAGTTCTATGATGATGTCATGGCGCCTTCGGGCCTGAAGGCCACGCAACAGGGCCTGCTCTACCAGATCCATATCGGCAACGAGCCGGCGATGGGCGCCATTGCCGCGTCGCTGATCATGGATCTGTCGGCGCTCGGCCATACGCTGAAGCCGCTTATCCGCGACGGCTATGTCGAGACCTTCGCCGACCCGGACGATCGCCGCATCAAGCGCGTGCGGTTGACGCCGCAAGGTCTGGTCAAGCTCGATGAGGCGATGAAGCTGTGGCACATTGCCCAGCAGCGTTTCGAGGACGTGGCCGGCAAGGAACAGGCGGAAAGGCTGCGCGCGGCACTGGATCACATCGCCGCGCTGGATTTCGATCTGCCGCCGGCCGCGCCCTGAGGCGTTGGGCCGGCGTTGCCAACAGTCTCTACTCAGCCGGCATGGCGACCGGCCGGGCGGCCCAGCGGCCGGCCAGCACGATGCCGAGCCCGATGATCGGGAAGGCCGCGGCGATCAGGCCAAGATCGGCCGGCGCGCCGTAACGCAGCACCGCACCGCCGACCACGGCGCCCAGCGCCACGCCGAGATAGAGCGCCGAACCGTTGAGCGACAGCACGATCGGGGCGGCGTCGGGCGCCAGCTTGATGATGCGGCTGGCCTGCGCCGGCGGGAACGCCCAGCCGACGATGCCCCACGGCACCATCATCGCCATCAGCGCCGGCCCGGCAATATGCGGCGGCAGGAAAGTCGGAATGACCGACAGCATCACCAGCATGACGGCGCTGAGTGCCAGCGACCAGCCGACGGTGCGGGTCGCGCCGAACCGGTCGGCCGCCTGGCCGCCTGCGATGTTGCCGATGACCGCGCCGACCCCGAAGGCGAGCAGCATGCCGGGCAGCGCGATCTGGCTGAGCCCGCCGCCCTCGATGGCGAGCGGCGCGACATAGGCAAAGACGGTGAAGGCACCGGTCAGCGCCAGCAATGTCGTTGCAAGGATCGGCATCACGCCGGGACGCATGGCGGCCGCCAGCCTGCGCTTCAGGGGCAGCTTGGTGCCGACGATGCCGCGCGGCAGCCGGTACCACAGGATGGCGCCGGCGAGCGCGCCGAGGCCGGCGATGGCGTAGAAGGTGCCACGCCAGCCGGCAAACGCCGCGACGAGGGCGCCGAGCGGCGCGCCGACGGCAACCGCCACCGTGGTGCCGCCGACGACGACGGCGATGGCACGCCCCCGGTGATGGTCATCGACCAGCGCCACCGCGGTTCCTTGCGCGGTTGCCGCGAACAGGCCCGACGACAGCGCCATGACGATGCGCGCGATCAGAAGAAGCTCGAAGGAGGAACTCAGGGCGGCGGCGATGTTGCCGAGCACGAAGAACACCAGCGTCCACAGGATGACGCGGCGCCGGTCCCATTCGCCGGTCAGCGTCGCCAGGATCGGCGTACCGACCGCGTAGGCGAGCGCGAAGGCGGTGATCAGCGTGCCGGCCAGCGGAATGGAAATGCCGGCGTCGGCGGCGATGTCGGGCAGAAGGCTGGAGATGACGAAGCCTTCGGTCGAGATCGTGAACGATCCGAGTGCAAGCCAGAAGAGGCGCTTGTCCATGGGGCGGTGTCCTTAGTTCAAAAGTTATTGAACAATTGGACATAACGAGGCATGATGTCAATGAAGCCAGGGGAAAATAGCAGAACCCTCCTGACAGCCCTGTGTCAGCACGGTCGGTCGGCACGGTCGAGAAGCGGAGAAACAGTGCGTACGGGCACAAAAGGACGGATGCGTTGAAATCGGCCCCGACTGTGCTTAGTTTCGAGCCATGACCTTGCCACACCCCAATACGGATCAGATCAGCCTACCGATCGTGCTCGGCGTGCTCGGCGACCCGACCCGGCTCGCCATCGTGCGCTATCTCGCGAGCAAGGAAGGCGTGCCGCTGAACTGCAGCCAGTTCCTCGATCTCGGCTCGAAGACCAATCTGAGCTACCACCTCGCCAAACTGCGCGAAGCCGGCGTCACCCGCGCCGAGGTGGTAGGTACCAACCGCATGATCACGCTGCGCCGCGCCGATCTCGACGCCCGCTTCCCCGGCCTGCTCGACAGCGTCATCGCCGCCGCCGGCGACGATCGGGCCCTGCCGGCGGTCGGCGGCCACGACATCGAAATCCGCGCCTGAGGATGTTCCTCGCTCCCACGAAACGGGGGACAGGAAACGCTGTCTCACCACCGGAGCTCCCCTTATGCGGATCGCCGTCCTCGCTGATATCCACGGCAACGTCCTGGCGCTCGACGCCGTGCTTGAGGATCTGCGCCAGCGCGGCGGTGCCGATCTGACCGTCAATCTCGGCGACAGCGTTTCCGGCCCGCTGTGGCCGCGCGAGACGTTTGCGCGGTTGGAGGCGCTCAACCTGCCGACGGTGCGCGGCAACCACGACCGCCGCGTCGCGGCCGATCCGGCCGACGAGACCATGTGGGCCTCCGATGTCTATGCGCAGGAGCGGCTGACCGAGGCACAGCGCCAGGTGCTTTTCGCCCAGCCGCTGACGCTGGAGATCGCGCCCGGAATCATCGCTTTCCACGCCCGCCCCGACCACGACGAGAAATATCTCGCCGATACGATCGTCAATGGCCAGCTGGTGCGCGCGCCGCTGGCGGCGATCCGGCGCCGGCTGAAGGCGCTGGACCTCGCCTGCCGCATCGCGCTGTGCGGCCACAGTCACCGCGCGGAACTGATCCGCATCCCCGACGGTCCCATCATCTTCAACCCCGGCAGCATCGGCTGCCCCGCCTATGACGATTCCACCCCGCCGGCGCATCTCTCCGAGCAGGGCTCGCCACATGCCCGCTATGGCATCGTCACCTTGGGCAGCGCGGGTCAGGCCGACCGCTTCGAGGCTATCGCCGTCGACTACGACCATGAGGCCGCGGCCAGACAGGCCGAGCAGGCGGGCCGGCCGGAATGGGCTCACGCGCTCAGGACCGGATTTATCTCAGGCTGAACGCTTTTGCGTTCATGCCTCAGGCTGAACGCTTTTGCGTTCATGCCTCAGGCTGAGCTTGGTGATGCCTCCCGACTGAACCCCCTTGCGTTCATGTCGAGGCTGAACGCTTTTGCGTTCATCCCGGCTGAACTGGCTCACAGTCTGGCGGGCTGGCACAGGCGAAACGGCGGTCGAATTTTCGGGCTTACATGGCGGCGCGTCGTCCCTTATAAAATCCGCCGGGCATGCGGCGGGCCGCGATCCGTCGCTGCGTGGTGTCTTGAGTATCAGCGCACGGCCAAACGATGAGGCGCACAGTTACGCTCCGAACAACCCTGCATGCGCTGATTGCCGCCCCGCTGCTGATGGCGGCATGGCCGGTCATTGTCACGGCCGAAGAGGCGCCGGATCTCGTCATCTCCATCGTCATCGGCCTGGCGCCGGACGATCTTCTCAAGGTCCGCACCGCCGCATCGCCGATAGCCAAGGTCGAAACGCGTCTGGCTGGAGGCGACAGCGTTACCAATCTCGGCTGCAATGACGTCAATGGCTACAAATGGTGCATGATCGAGACCACCGGCAAGGAAAAGCTGAGCGGATGGGCGCCAGCGCGCTACCTCATCCCTCTCAATCCGGCCCCCTATGTCGAAGGCGAGACAAGACGGGCCCATGCACCCGTGGTTGCCTCCACGGGGAGCGGCAATGAGGCCGACCAGGCATCGGCGAACAGCACGGTAGCCGCCGGCGCGGATGTCCGGGCCCAGGCGCCAGTCGCGCCGCCCGACCTGACGGCGCGGCTTGGCGGCGCCGGTCCGGTAGCCGAAAGCACGCCGAAATCCGGCGCCGAAATCGGCCGCGCCGCCATGCAGGATGCCTACCGCCTGGCACTGGCGGCGACCGACGCCGCGCCGGATCCCGCTTCTGCCCCGGGTGTCAGCGAAATTCCTTGCGCCCGCTATGTCGGCGAGCCGATGACGCGTTGCGAGATCAGCGTCGAGCGCAAGGGCAGTGACAACGTGGACGTCACGGTCACCTGGCCCGATGGCGGCACGCGCGTGATTTCCTTCCGCGGCGGCCAGCCGGCCAGCTCCGACGCGCCCAGCGACTTCCGCTTCACCCGCGAAGGCAGCCTGAACATGATCCGCGTCGGCATCTCCGAACGCTTCGAGATCACAGACGCCGTCGCATTCGGGGATTAGTTGTCGGGACCAAGGCAGTAGGGCTTGGGCAGTAGGGCTTGCCTATTGCCTACAGCCTAATCCCCAATCCCTACTGCCTAATCCCTCATTTTCGGGGTTACATCGGGCAAACTCTTCCCTATAAGGCCCTCCTAGCCTGATACCAGAATCGCGAACACAACCGGCCGGGTCTTCCCGTCCCGGTTTTTTGTGCAAGCCGCCCGCCAAACGGACCTATGACATGCCAAGACGCACTGACATCAAGTCGATCCTGATCATCGGGGCCGGCCCCATCGTCATCGGCCAGGCATGCGAGTTCGACTATTCCGGCACCCAGGCCTGCAAGGCGCTGAAGGAAGAGGGTTTCCGCGTCATCCTGGTCAATTCCAATCCGGCCACCATCATGACCGACCCGGAACTGGCCGACGCCACCTATATCGAGCCGATCACCCCGGAAGTCGTGGCCAAGATCATCGCCAAGGAACGGCCCGACGCACTGCTGCCGACCATGGGCGGCCAGACCGCGCTCAACACCGCTTTGTCGCTGCGCCGCATGGGCGTGCTCGAGCGCTACAATGTCGAGATGATCGGCGCCGACGCCACGGCCATCGACAAGGCCGAGGACCGCGCGCTGTTTCGCGAGGCGATGAAGAAGATCGGGTTGGAAACGCCGAAGTCGATGCTGGCCAACGCCACCGACGTCAAGAACACCGACCGCAAGACGCATGAGGCCGAGCGCGCCGCACTGAAAGCCGAGAAGCCGGCCGATCTCGACGCCGCCCTCGATGCGCTCGAAACCCGCTGGAACCTTGGCGAAGGCGACCGCAAGCAGCGCTACATCAGCCATGGCATGGCGATCGCCGCCCAGGCGCTCGACCATGTCGGCCTGCCGGCCATCATCCGCCCGTCCTTCACCATGGGCGGCACCGGCGGCGGCATCGCCTACAACCGCGCCGAATTCTACGAGATCGTCCAGTCCGGCCTCGACGCCTCGCCGACCACCGAAGTGCTGATCGAGGAGAGCGTGCTCGGCTGGAAAGAGTATGAGATGGAGGTCGTCCGGGACAAGGCGGACAATTGCATCATCGTCTGCTCGATCGAAAACATCGATCCGATGGGCGTGCACACCGGCGACTCGATCACTGTCGCCCCTGCCCTGACGCTCACCGACAAAGAATACCAGATGATGCGCAACGCCTCGATCGCGGTGCTGCGCGAGATCGGCGTCGAAACCGGCGGCTCCAACGTCCAGTTCGCCGTCAACCCGGCCGATGGCCGCCTCGTCGTCATCGAGATGAACCCGCGCGTCTCGCGCTCGTCGGCCCTGGCCTCCAAGGCGACCGGTTTCCCGATCGCCAAGATCGCCGCGAAACTCGCCGTCGGCTACACGCTGGACGAGCTGGAGAACGACATCACCGGCGGCGCCACGCCCGCCTCCTTCGAGCCGTCGATCGATTACGTCGTGACGAAGATCCCGCGCTTTGCCTTCGAGAAATTCCCCGGCGCCGAGCCGGTTCTGACGACCGCCATGAAGTCGGTCGGCGAGGTCATGGCCATCGGTCGCACCTTCCAGGAATCGCTGCAGAAAGCCCTGCGCGGACTGGAGACCGGCCTGACGGGTCTGGACGAGATCGAGATTCCCGGCCTCGGCTATGGTGCGGCGACCGCCAACCATGCAGACGACCGCAACGCGATCCGCGCCGCATTGGGCACCCCGACGCCCGACCGGCTGCGCATGGTGGCGCAGGCGATCCGCATGGGCACCTCGCTGGAAGACGTGCACGCCATGTGCAAGATCGACCCGTGGTTCCTCGAGCAGATCGCCGGTATCGTCGCCATGGAAGCCCGCATCCGCGAGCACGGCATCCCTGAGGATGCTGTCAATCTGCGCATGCTGAAGGCGATGGGCTTCTCCGATGCTCGCCTCGCGTCGCTGACGAAGACCGACGCTGAAGTGATTCAGAAGATTCGCGAAAAGCTCGACGTTCATCCAGTTTATAAGCGCATCGACACCTGTGCGGCCGAGTTCGCCTCGCCCACCGCCTACATGTACTCGACCTATGAAGTGCCGTTCGCAGGCAGCCTCGCCAACGAGGCGCAGGTCTCGTCGCGCAAGAAGGTCGTCATCCTCGGCGGCGGCCCCAACCGCATCGGCCAGGGCATCGAGTTCGACTATTGCTGCTGCCACGCCGCATTCGCGCTGCGCGACGCCGGCTATGAAGCGATCATGATCAACTGCAACCCGGAGACCGTGTCGACCGACTACGACACCTCCGACCGGCTCTATTTCGAGCCGCTGACGGCGGAGGACGTGCTGGAGATCCTGCGCGCCGAGCAAGTGGCGGGCGAACTGGTCGGCGTCATCGTCCAGTTCGGCGGCCAGACGCCGCTGAAGCTGGCCGATGCGCTGGAGAAGGCCGGCATCCCGATCCTCGGCACCTCGCCAGACATGATCGATCTGGCCGAAGACCGCGACCGCTTCCAGAAGCTGCTGCACAAGCTTGGCCTCACCCAACCGAAGAACGGCATCGCCTATTCGGTCGAGCAGGCCCGCCTCGTCGCCGGCGAGCTCGGTTTCCCCCTGGTGGTGCGTCCCTCCTATGTGCTGGGCGGCCGCGCCATGCAGATCATCCATGACGAGGGCATGCTGCAATCCTATCTGCTCGACACCGTGCCCGGCCTGGTGCCGGAGGACATCAAGCAGAAATACCCCAATGACAAGACCGGCCAGATCAACACGCTGCTGGGCAAGAACCCGCTGCTGTTCGACACCTATCTCAGTGGCGCCATCGAGGTCGATGTGGACTGTCTCTGCGACGGCAAGGCGACCTTCGTCTCAGGCATATTGGAGCACATCGAGGAGGCCGGCATCCATTCGGGCGACAGTGCCTGCTCGCTGCCGGTGCACTCGCTGCCCTCGGAGCTGGTCGACGAGCTGGAGCGCCAGACATCGGCGCTCGCCCGCGCGCTCAATGTCGGCGGCCTGATGAACGTGCAGTACGCGATCAAGGACGGCACCGTCTATGTGCTGGAGGTCAACCCGCGCGCGTCACGCACCGTGCCGTTCGTCGCCAAGACCATCGGGCGTCCGATTGCCAAGATCGCCGCCCGCATCATGGCCGGCGAAACGCTGGAAAATGCCTTCGCCCATTATGGCGCCATGCCCGATCCCCGCAATCCCGGCCACATCGCGGTCAAGGAAGCCGTGTTCCCCTTCGCCCGCTTCCCCGGCGTCGACATCTTGCTCGGGCCGGAAATGCGGTCCACCGGCGAGGTCATGGGCCTCGACCGCGACTTCGCGCTCGCCTTCGCCAAGAGCCAGTTGGGCGCCGGCGTCGACTTGCCACGCTCCGGCACGCTGTTCGTCTCGGTGCGCGACGAGGACAAGAAGGGCATCCTGCCGGCGGTCAAGCGCCTTGCCGGCCTCGGCTTCAAGGTGCTGGCAACCTCCGGCACGCAACGCTTCCTCGCCGAAAACGGCGTCGACGCGCAGAAGATCAACAAGGTGCTGGAAGGCCGCCCCCACATCGAGGACGCCATCCGCAACCGCCAGGTGCAGATCGTCTTCAACACCACGGACGGCCAGAAGGCGGTGTCGGACTCGAAGTCGCTGCGCCGCGCCACGCTGATGCAGAAGGTGCCGTATTACACGACGATGTCGGGTGCGGCCGCCGTGGCGGAGGCGATTGCAGCGTTGAAGGCGGGGAGTTTGGAGGTCAGGCCGCTGCAGGAGTATTTTGCGTAAGGAGGTTAGCTCCCTTCTCCCCGTTGAGAAGATGCCGGCAGGCAGATGAGGGGCAGCGCCGGCCTCCCAAATTGGACTGACCAGCTTAGCTCGCGACATCGGCGACAACTGCTTTCGTAGCCTTGGCCTTCGCTCGTTCCAGTTTGTTCATTGCCTTTCGCATTCTGGCGACCGCTTCCTTTGCCTTGTCGCCTTCGATCGTATCCCGCTTGATTACTTCGTTTTCAATCAACTGAGATAGGTTCTCGTTGCCGACTTTGATGTCGGGGAACAGTTTGCGGATTTCGCGACGCACCACCGAAATTACAACTTCGGACCGGATGACCGCAGAAACCGTAAACTTGTTGAACAGTTGAGCCTGCTGGTGAAAGGCGTCCATCGCATCGGTCGTCAGCCCCTCCTTAGCAAACAGGAAGAGGCACTGCAGATGATCCTCGTTCTTGGGATTCATGTCCGCAAAGACGATGCGGCAAACTTCTTCGTGGCTGATCTGGTTTGCCACATAGATACGGACCAGCCGCCATTCGACCGCATTGGTCAGGATCACCCAGTGAATGCCTTGATGAGCTCCGTAGTCGATAACCTGCCTCAGGTGATTATCGGCTAAACTGCTACCGGCTGATTTCACTTCGACAAGCAATCGCAACTTCCCTGCGATCTTGATCGCGAGATCACAGTACGTCGCTTTGATCTGATGCTCGGAGGTCAATTCATCATATTTGTCGTAGCCAAAAACCTCAGCCAAGATGTCCTTGATTAAGGTAACCGTGTCGGCCTCCGCCACATCGGATTTCTGCTGAGCCAGCGTGATCCGTTGATACTTCTTGAGATTCGACGTTACACGTTCGACGAATTTCTTCGGTAATTTACTCAATGACTCGCCCTCCCTATCCCCAATATGAATTGAGGACGAGTTTGCTTGAAAGACAAGTGAAAATTTATGTTAGAGATTGCGGCCCTTCGCAGGCTCAGGGCGTTCGAACTTCGAAAAGCCAAGCAATTGGCCTTCGTCCGCTGCGCGGATCATTTCTCACCCTCACGCCACAGCCACACACTCAATCTCGATATCAAACTCCATCGGCCAAGAAGCCACCGGCACGAAACTCCGCGCCGGCGGGTTCACGCTGAAGTACTTGGCGTAAACCCGGTTGATGGCGTTGTAGAAGCCGGAATTGACGGCGTAGATGCGCACCATCACCACGTTGTCCAGCGAGGTGCCGGCCGCTTCCAGGCAATGTTTCAGCGCCTTCAGCGATGCCTCGGTCTGCGTTTCGATGTCGCCGCGCACCATCTCGCCGGTCACCATGTCCACCGGCGGCGTCGCCGAGATGAACACGAAGCCGTTGGCCTTCACCGCTGTCGAGCAGGGCAGGCCGAGCGCCCGCACCTTGGCCGACATGACCGGCACTTCGATGACTTCCTTCTTCATGGCAAATCTCCCTTTGTTTTCAGGGAGCTTATCCCGGCACTGGCGGAACGCCAGCACCGACGCATGGTCCAGAGCTCACGCCGTCGCCACGCACTCGATCTCGATATCGAATTCCATCGGCCATGACGCCACCGGCACGAAGGTCCGCGCCGGCGGGTTGACGCTGAAGTACTTCCCATAAACCCGGTTGATGGCGTTGTAGAAGCCGGAGTTGACGGCGTAGATGCGCACCATCACTACGTTTTCCAGCGAGGTGCCGGCCGCTTCCAGGCAATGTTTCAGCGCCTTCAGCGACCTATCCAATCGCCCGCAGCACACGCAACTCCGCCGGACGTTTCTGTATCGCGGCCAGAGAGCCGAGCCCCAGCCAATCAGCCGCATTGGACGTGTATTTGCGCGGGCCATCGATCTGGATGTCACCGCTGGCAAGGGCGCCGGAGAGGCCCTGCGAGCCGATCCATATGCGCACCATGGTTTTCAGCGCGGCTTCGACCTGCACGTCGATCTCGAAGCCCGGATCGACATAGCAGAGGTCCACCTCGCCGCGCGCGAACACCAGCCAGTGCAGCCGCTTGCCTTCCGGTGCGTCGGGAAAATGGAAGCGCACGACGAAGCGATCGGGAAGGCTGGGCAGGCGGCGGACGTGGCGCCTGATGTCCCACATCAGGAAATCGGTATCGACATCGGCGAGCGACGGCTCGACATCGATCCATTCCTGCCCCCAGACCGCGATCGCGCGCACCACCTCGCCGAGCGCCTTGCCGGCTTCCGTCAGCCGGTAGGCGGCCGGCTTGCCGGGGCCTTCGCTGCCGCGCGAGACCAGCCCGAAGGCTTCGAACTCCCTCAGCCTCTGCGCCAGCAGCGTGCGCGACACCAGCGGCACGCCGCGCCGGATCTCGTTGAACCCGCTCGCACCTTCGAGCAATTGTCGCAGGATCAGCACGGTCCAGCGGGTGCACAGAATCTCCGCCGCCATCGAGAGCGGACAATACTGACCGTAGCCATTGCGTTCCTGCATTTTGCACCGGTCCGCTGCGTCGGAAAACAGACTGCCTGCCCTGTATAGGCCTGCGCGCGCGCCACGACCAGTCCAGCTTCTGGACTAGTCGGCCCTCCCATCCGGTGCAAGCATTGCCTCCGCGTCGCGACGGCATCCGTTGCGGCAATCCAGGGAGGGTTCGAACCATGGCGCAGGCCGACCCCAACATTCTGACTGATGTGGCCCAGCTTCGCGAGATCGTCGGTCCGGTGGGCGAGAAGGTGGCGAACAAGACGATCGACCATATCGACGCGATCTGCGCGACCTTCATCTCGATGTCGCCCTATCTCGTCCTGGCGACGCGGGGGCGCGACGGTTTGCTCGATCTCTCCCCCAAGGGAGATCCCGCCGGCTTTGTCGATGTGCTGAATCCCAGGACACTTGCCATTCCCGACCGTCTCGGCAATGGCCGTTTCGACAGCTACGAGAACCTGATCGCCGAGCCTTCGCTTGCCCTGATCTTCCTCATTCCGGGCCACACCGACACGCTTCGCGTTGCCGGAGAAGGCCGCATCAGCCGCGCCCCCGAACTGCTCGCCCGCTATCCGGTCAATGGAAAGGAACCGCGTTTCGTCCTCCTGGTCACGGTGCGGCAAGCCTTCCTGCATTGCGCCAAGAGCACGGTGCGGGCCGGCCTCTGGCGCCAGGAGACATGGCCGGACTCGTCATGCGTCCCGTCGCTGGCCCAGGCAATGGTGGCGCATGGCAAGCTGGCGCTTGGCGTTGCCGAGATGCAGGACATCATCGACAGGGATGGAAAGACGAGGCTCTATTGAGGCGCCCTCACGCCACCGCCACACACTCGATCTCGATATCGAACTCCATCGGCCAGGACGCCACTGGCACGAAGGTTCGCGACGGCGGATTGTCGGGGAAATGCCTGGCATAGACGCGGTTGATGGCGTTGTAGAAGCCGGAATTGACGGCGTAGATGCGCACCATGACCACATTGTCCAGCGAGGTGCCGGCCGCTTCCAGGCAGTGTTTCAGCGCCCTCAGCGACGCTTCGGTCTGCACCTCGATGTCGCCCTTGACCAGCCTGCCGGTCGCAATATCGAGCGGCGGCGTACCGGACACGAAGACCAGCCCCGCGGCCCTGGTCACCAGCGACAGCGGCACGCCGAGCGCCCGCACGGCAGCCGACAGCACCGGCACTTCGATAATTTCCTTCTTCATGGCACTCCTCCCTGGGTTCGCAGGGAGCTTATCCCGGCACCGGCGAAACACCAGCGGCGACGCATGGTCCAGGGCTCACCTCTGCCCCGGATAGGGCGTTCCATCCTTGTGCAGGAAGCGCCCGCCGGGGCTCGGGCTCATCATGTCGATGTCGGAGCAATTGATGACATCGTCGCGATTGCGCGAGCCGACCTCGAGGTAGAGCGCCGTCGTGGCGGAGCGGTTGATCAGGTGATGGCCGTTGCCGCTGTTCTTGGCAAACGTCGCGCAGTCGCCGGCCCTGAGCAGCGTCTCGCCACCGTCCTCGACCAGCGTCAGTTCGCCCTCCAGCAGATAGACGAACTCGTCCTCATGGCTGTGCCAGTGGCGCTGGCTGGACCAGCCGCCGGGCGGCAATGTCATCAGATTGACGCCGAAATCCGTGAGGCCGCCGGCATCGCCCAGACGACGGCGCGTACGGGTGGCGCAGGGTGCATCGAAGGGCGCGGGGTAGCCGGAACCCTTGCGGATGGGCACGGTGGCGAGGTCGATCTTGGGCATGGGATGCTCCTCGGATTGATGCCGGCAGTGTAATTCACGGCGGGCGCAGGCACAGAGCCACTAGCGGCACTTGGTTTGCCAGGCCGTTGGCGAAGCGGTGAGGCATCCACCGTGGCGCTCTACGGCGCCCCCCTCTGTCCTGCCGGACATCTCCCCCACAAGGAGGGAGATTGGCCGTCACCGCGGCTTTCGCCAATTTTCAACGTTGCAAGAAAAAGCCGGCGCCAAAGCTGCCAATCTCCCCACCTGTGGGGGAGATGTCCGGCAGGACAGAGGGGGGCGCCGTAGAGCGCTGATTTTCGAATGAGGGTGCTCCGGTTTTGGCGACGCCTAGAGGGCGGCTCCTCAACGACAACACCCCTCCCCATACTGCAGCTGCTCGTTCCAGTTCGGCCGGCCCTCTGGCGTGAAATCCATCAAGTTCCACAGGATCTCGCAGGTGCCGAGGCCGCGCGGATCCTGGCCGGGTTCCGTTGGTGCGAAATCCAGTTCCGACGACCAAAAATGGCGGATGCCGTCGGCGTCGCGATGAAACACGGACAGCAGCGGGATCTGCGCGCCGTCGGCATCCTCGGCATTGTAGTCGCGCTTGAAGCTGTTGCCGGCCGACGACACCAGCCGCATGTTGCGCCAGCCACGGTCGCGGCCGAGCGTGACCAGGTTTTCGAGCGCGGTCTTGGCCACCACCGCGAAGTTGAAGCCGGCTGCCTGGAGATGGCCGACCGCGCCGTCGAACTGGTCGAGCAGCGCCGTGCAGGACGGGCATGGCTGGTCCTGTCGCGCAAGCCTCGCCGTGCCGCCGCTCGCTGCCACCTCGCGCGCCTCCTGCGGATGACGGGGAAACATCATGTTATAGAGGATCAGCGAGTCCTTGCCCGGGGCAAACAACTCCGACAGTTTGACCTTGGCCGGCCTTCCATGGGCATCCAGCGCGTCGAACTCATAGTCCTGGCGGATCGGCCCGCCTGGCGGAAGCGCGCGCCGAGCCTCGGCGACCTCTTCCATGACGCGGCGCAGCTCGATTTCCTTGCGCAGCAGTTTTTCACGCGCGGTGCGGTATCTGGCGGATTCGTTGGGAAAGGTGATCATGGTCGGCTCCTTCAAGTCGCGGCGCCGGCGTCCCGGCGCGGTTGCTCTGCGACCCAAGGACGTTTGGCGACGATCGGTTCCGACATTTTTGTACGCCGCGTGGCGGCGAGGAGCATACCTCCCGAGAGCGCGGACAAACGCTACTCTGCCGCCGGCACCGGACAGTCCAGCACACCTTCCTCGCAATGCAGATAGCCCTGAAAATCCTTCAGCCTGAGGTTGGTGAGCCCCGCCTGACAATTGGCGACCACCATCGGACGGACGCTGCCGGCGGTTTCGGGCGGGCCGCCCTGGAAGGCGCATTCGGCGTCGCGGAAAGCGACCCAGGCGCGTTGCGCATCGACCAGCAGCTTCTTCGACCCCGCATTGTCCTTCAGCCGGCCTTCGATCTGCTTGTAGGCCTGGTTGAGCTTCTTGTCGGCTGCGTCGAAATCCTTGCTGGCGCATTCGTCCATGGTGGCCTGGTCCTGCGCATTGGCGCAGTCGTCGGCGGCTCTCGCGGGGCTCACAATGAGCGGAGCGGCAAGCATCAGGGTGGCAAGGCTGGAGAGCAGAAGCCGCATCGTGTTTTCCTCCGGTTCTGGCAAAGCCCCCACGCAGGCGAAGCTTAGCAACCGGATGAGTGCAGGCAAGATGCGGCCTGCCGCCTTGGTCGACAGTTCCTTTCCGAATACTCGGCGATGGAACCCGTCCGGCTTTTCCGGCATTCTCACCGCGGGTTAAAGCTTGCGCGCCTAGGGGACGAAATGCACGACGAAGAGATCGACCTGCGCTGCCCGCAAGTGGTGGCCGACAATGCCGCCAAGGGCCTCAGGCTGCGCGGAGAATTCGGCCGTGGCGGCACCGAGATCGGCGTGGCCCGCGCCACCGAACTGAAGAACCGCGAAAAGCTCGCCCCCTCCACCATCCGCCGCATGGTCAGCTACTTCGCCCGCCACGAGGTCGACAAGCGCGGCAGGAACTACGGCAATGAGAAAAACCCGTCGGCTGGCTACATCGCCTGGCTGCTGTGGGGCGGCGACGAGGGCCGCGCCTGGGCGCTGGAGCTTAAGAAGAAGATCGGCAACGCACCGGATATCTAGAAGATCGCGCAAGAAGGCGGGTTCCGAAACCCGCCCCGGAACCCGCCATGGAGGAGCTGACGCAAGCCGGTGCAGCCTCCCCCTGTGCCCAGCCAATCGACGATCCCGGATCGGCTGAAATGGTGTAGTGACGCAACGTTAGCATTGGCCGGCGGCCGTCTATGTGAAGCGGTTCACAATGCGCTGGAAAACCCGCCGGAACCAATCGAGATGGAGCGACCGAGCCCGGAGCAAAGAGTTTGATGGATGTCCCTCTGCAGCCGGCGACGGAAAATCCTCCCACGCGCCGGCAGCTTGTCAGACCCCACCCTCCATTGAATGCGAAGCAGCGCTTTGGGTTCCCAAATCACGCGGCTGTATTGCCGGCCCTAGAGACTGTTTCGAAATTCGCTCTGGCGAGTCATATGGTGGTGGTTTCGAGACCCGGAGCGCAGCGTACTTTTGGGTACGTGAGCACCGGAAGCGCAGAAAACGCCATCAGATGGCCGCCAGAGTAGAATTTCCAACAGTCTCTTAGCCTTCCCAGGCGACAGGCATCATGCCCAGCCGCTCGTAGAGCCGGACGGCGGCGGCGTTCTCGACCGTGTTGGTCTTGAGATCGACATGGTCGGCGCCGCGTTCGCGAAAAGTGGCGAAGACATGCCACATCAGCGCTTCGGCAATGCCCTTGCCGCGCACCTCGGGATGAACGGCAAGGTCCTTGACGAAGGCGCGGGTCCAGCACAGCGCCGCCGCCGCCAGCCGGCCCTTGGCGTCGATGACGAGGAAGCACAGTGCCGGGTCGAATTCGGGATCACCCGATATGCGCGGCCACCACTCATCGAACGGGCCATCGGCGCCGTCGTCGAACACTTCGGTCAACAGCGCATGCAAGGCCGACGCGTCGCCGGGCTCGAAGCTGCGCATGACAAAGCCCTCCGGCCAGTGCGGAGGAACCAGCGTCTCGTCGAGGATCTTGCGCAGCCGGACGTCGTTCAGAGCCGGCGGGCGCGGTTCAGGCATCGCGCTCAGGCGTCGGGCTGCAGGCGGCGGCGCTGGCGGTCGCGGCCAAGGCCGGTCGCTTCGAGCAGGCCCTTGCGCTTGGCGTCGTAGTAGTAGCCGGTCTGGTAGAGCCAGTCGGCGCGCTTGGCGTTGCCGCCGGCCACCAGCCAAGCGCCGCGCAGGTACTTCACCGCGTATTTCAGATTGGTCTCGGCGTCGAACAGGCCCTTGGCCGGTCCGTCATAGCCCATGCCGCGCGCCGTCGCGTGCTTGATCTGCATCAGCCCCCAATGGCCGTTGTTGTAGGCTTTCGGGTTGAAGGTGCTCTCGCGGTTGACGACGTGGCGCACCAGGTCCACCGGCACCTGGTAGAGAACGGCGTACTTCTCGATCAGCCGCTCGACATCGCCACGCACGCCCGTGGCGTGCTCTTCTTCCACAGATGCTGTCGGGAACTGCACCAGGGCCGCCGGATTCTGCGGCACGACATAGGCGACCTGCTGGACGCCAGGCATCCGGTCGCCCTTGGCGGTCGCTGGCATGACCAGCCCTGCGGTCGTATAGCTCTCGGCCGCCTTGACCGGCTCAGCCGCATCCGCCGGCGGGGGCGCCTGCCAGGCATTGGCGGTCATCACGGCGGGCACGGCTGGTGCCGCGGATGTCGATCCAGCAAAGGCGGCGGTCACTGCCGCCGGTTGCGCGGCGGGATCGAGCGGAAATTCGGCTGTCTGAACGGGGGCAATACCGGATGATTCCGGCAGCACCGAAACCGTCTCCGGCAGCGGCACGGTGAAGCCGGCGTCAGTGCCGGCGACGGTCGCGGTTTCGGTCAGAGCAGGCGCGGACTTCATCTGCGAGGTCGACGTGCAGCCGCTGATGCCGGCGGCGGCCAGGATCACGCCGATCGCGATAAGGTTGAATTTTGCTGGCAAGCCGCGCTCGGGTCCGATTTGTCGGGTTGTTAAGAAATCCCTTACACCAGCGATTCATGAGCGGCAATCGGGGCCATCAGGTGGTTTTCGGGTGGCAAGACCAGGGGTCTGATGCCATATTGTTCTGGATATGTACTGGGACGAATCCCGGTTTTCGCCACTTTGCGGAAAGGAACGCATCATGGACACGACAGCTTCGATCACGGCCGGCCACGCAGTGTTAGAAACAGTGATCGGCTTCATGGGCATTGCCTGGAGCGAAAAGGGCCTGATCCGGCTCTGCCTGCCCGAACGCAGCCGCGAAGCGGTGGAGCGGCGCCTGCTGCGCCATGGCGGCGTTTCCGCCTCCACGGCCCAGCCGCCATGGGTGGTCGAACTGATCGCAGCAATCAAGGCCTATGCGGCGGGCGAGGACGTCGATTTCTCCGCCGTGCCGGTCGATCTCGACGGCGTCGACGATTTCCGCCTCGCCATTTACGACGCGGCGCGAAAACTCTCCTTCGGCAAAACCACCACCTATGGCGAACTGGCCAAAACCGCCGGCCATGCCGGTCTCGCCCGCGAGACCGGGGCCGCCCTTGGCGCCAATCCGGTGCCGCTGGTCATCCCTTGCCATCGCATCCTTGCCGCCGGCGGCAAGATCGGCGGCTTCTCGGCGCCGGGCGGCTCGGTCACCAAGGAGAAGATGCTGGCCATGGAAGGCGTGCGTGTCGGCCCGCCGCCCCCGGCGCAGGTCTCCTTCGGGTTTTGATGCAGGCAGATGCCTAATTGTTATGGAAGAACCGTCGGCGGAAATGCCGCTCATTGTCCGGCCGCTTGCAGTTATAGACCGGACAGGACCTGGTGTCGGCGCTCGGCACATAGGCGCGCGTCCTCACCTCGCCCATGGTGCAGAACTGCTGGCTCTGCACATAGCGGTCATAGAGCGGCAATCCCGGCACCCGCGTCGACTGGTAGCGCAGGATGACGGCGCCCTGCCGGGCGATCGTTGCCTGAACCTTGCCGCAGCTCATGCGGGTCGGGTCGTAGCGCGAGATCGCCTGCGCTTCGGCGGCCACCAGCGTCAGGCAGGCGGCAAGCAGAATGGTTTTCATTGTGCTCTCCCCTGATCCGCCGCTCAAGAACAGCGTGATCTGTCGCAACGTTTTCAGCAGATTGGGGCAGCCGTTGGGCAGCGCCTCGATCACGGCTTTCTCACGCAGTCTTGTTTTTTATGCGAAACCGGCCTATATGCGTTCCATTGATATTTCGGCCGATCGATCCGGGCCTCGCGATCTTCGCGTTTGCTGACGTCTATCTCCAAAATCTCGATGCACACCGGCTGGACCTCGGTCCGGTCAAACTAAAGCAAATGTTGAAGGACTATCTAAAATGGCAACTGGAACGGTCAAGTGGTTCAACGCCACCAAGGGCTTCGGCTTCATTCAGCCTGACGCCGGCGGCGCGGACGTTTTCGTCCACATCTCCGCTGTCGAGCGTGCTGGACTGTCGACCCTGGTCGAAGGCCAGAAGATCAACTTCGAGATCGAGCAGGACCGCCGCACTGGCAAGTCGTCCGCTGGATCTCTGAGCAAGGCAGCCTGATTTTGCGAAGTGCGCGCCGGGCGAGAGCTCGGGGCGCGCGGCAAGTCACGGATGTACTGACAGTCGCGTGAGAAGCGCGCTGGAGCGGAAAGACCCGACACGCTGGATCAGCAGATAGCTGCCAGCCCGGACCGGACGCTCCGGATCAGGCTACCGAAATGGGAAGGCGGGATTTATCCCGCCTTTTTGTTTGTCTGGGATTGAGCGATTTCGCTTCGCAACGCCAACCATGTTATTTCCATTTCATGACTAAGCTCGAACAGAGCGAAAAATCTGTCGCAGCACTAAGCTCCGAAGAACTGAAGGCGTTTGCCAAATGGTTCAAGGCGTTTCAGGGAGATATCTGGGATGCGCAGATCGAGGCCGACGCCAAGGCCGGTAGATTGGATAAGCTTGCAGAGAAGGCTTTGGTTGAAGTTCGCGCGGGCCGGGCCCGTCCTCTCTGAATTGCGCAGTCAATACGTCAGCCAACCACCCCCGGCCGAAGGCCGCAAGCCCGACCGGGCGTCGCGCCTGTTGGCGCGCCCCGTCCGGAGCAGCCGCGAAGCGGCGACGGCGTGAGGACAAAACTAAGGCAGCCACTCGATCGGCACATGCCCCGGATCGGCCTCCACTCGTCCAAGCCAGGCGGCGACCGCCGGATAGGCGTCGAGCTGGAAGCCGCCCTGCTCTGCCGTATGCGTGTAGGCATAGAGCGCGATGTCAGCGACGCTGAGCGCGCCGCCGGCGAAGAAGGCGTTGTTTTCCAGATACTTGTTCATCACGCCGAGCGCCTTGTTGCCGCGCTCCAGCGTCACCGCCAACCGCTCAGGCGTTGCATCCGCGGCTCTTTCGGGAAAGGTCAGCAGCGCCTTGCGCACGGCGATGTAGGGTTCGTGGCTGTACTGTTCGAAGAACAGCCATTGATAGGCGAGCCCGCGCTCATATCTGTCGACCGGCAGAAAGCTCGTGCCTTCGGCGAGATAGAGCAGGATGGCATTGGATTCGGCCAGCCGCCGGCCATTATCGAGCTCGAGCAGCGGCACCATGGCGTTCGGGTTCTTGGCGACAAAGTCGGCTTTGCGCGTATCGCCGGTGTGCGAACTCACCTCGACATTGGTGAACGCAAGGCCAAGCTTGGCCATCAGCAGGCGCGGCTTGTAGCAATTGCCGCTGTCGATCATGCCGTAAAGTATCATGGCTGTTCCCCGGAGCGCTGCCTTGTACAGGCGATTATCGCAGCGGCGGCGCCCTCAACCAATGATTTGTTTTGGCGCGACCATCAGCGCCGCTGATGTGTGGCGTGTGCAACGTAGGCAGTTGGCGAAACCTGGTGGTACAGCGTCCCCCAATCGCCAAGGTTGCCTAGCCGAAAAGCGGCACAACCTTGTTGTCTCTACCCAACAAGGCATCGATCACGAGCGGCTTTTCCTCAAATACCGTGCCGGCCAAGGCCGGACGGGCGAGAAGAAAACCCTGCAGCAGGTCGACGCCGCCTTCGAGCGCGACGCGCAGATGGGTGGGCTGCTCGATGCCTTCGACCAGCACCTTGGCGCCACGGTCATGCAGGCTGTTAACCAGCGGGCGGAAGAATCGCTCGGCGGCAGCGTGGCGGCAGAACTCGGCGAACCAGGTGCCGTCGATCTTGACGATGTCGGGCCTGAGCAGGCTCACCCGCTCCTCGGTCGAGTGCCCGGTGCCGAAATCGTCGATGGCGATGCGGATGCCGTCGCGCCGCATTTCGCGCACCAGCCGGGCTAGAAGCGCGTCATCGGCCGCCTGTTCCGTGATTTCGCAGACCAGCATGGCCGGCACGAGGCCGAAATCGGCGAGATGCCTGGTCATCAGCCGGATCTCGGCCAGCGCTCGCCCGGGATGGTCGTTGATCAGCGGATTGTAGTTGAAGAACAGATCGAGCCCGTCGACACCGATGTTGCGAAAATTCCTGAGATGCAGCGCCCGGCACATGGTCTCGACAAACAGCCGGTCCGAGGCGGCAATGCTTTCGAAGAAAACCCGCGGTGCGCCGGGCCGGCCGGCACGGTGCGGCTCGATCAGCGCTTCGACCGCGACCGCGTGAAGGAACCGACCACGCGGCGCGAAAATCGGCTGATAGGCGCTGCGCAGCCGGAACTCGCCATAGATGCCGTATTCGATGCCGACTTCGTCGACCTGGATCGCATCGCCGACATTACGCCGCCGTTCAGGCCTCATGGCGCCACCCTGCGCCCGAACGCCTTCACCGGCCGCGCCGAATGCGGTGCCGGGGCGGGATCAGGCGTGTCGCCGACAGCGGCGGCGACAGATGCCTGCCTGGTCTTGTCGAAGACGCGAAAACTGGTCGGCGCCAGTTCAGGCCGCGCCAGCACGAAACCCTGCACCATCGACGCTCCCGATTTCTCGGCAAGCTCCAATTGCCAGCCCTCCTCGATGCCCTCGAACACCGTGCGGATGTCCTGCTCCTCGAAACTTTTCACCATGGTGGTCAAAAGCGCGAAGCCGGCACCGGATTCCATCAGCTGGGTGATCCAGAAGGCATCGAACTTGACGATATCCGGCTTCAGCTCCTTGATGCGGTTGATGTCGGAATCGTCGGCGCCATAATCGTCGACGGCGATGCGAAAGCCATTGGCCCTCAGTGCCGCGACGAAGCTGTGCAGGGTTTCCTGCGACGTCGACCGCTGCTCGGTCACCTCACAGACGACGCGGCGCGGATCGATGCCGGCCTCATGCAGCACCAGCCGCATTTCCCGCAAGGCGACATCGGCAACGGTGCGCTCGGTGAACACCGACGGGTCGAAATTGACGAAGATCGACGCCTCCTGCGGCAGGCAGGCGCCGGCGTTCAGAAGATGCAACGTCCTGGTCAGCGCCTCGATATGCAGGCGGTCGGCGGCCGGACAGGTCGAGAAGAAATTCATCGGCGATTGCGGCTCGCCGTCGCGGAACGGCCGGATCAGCCCTTCGAACGCGGCCACCGAGAGCTTGCCTTCGTTGAAGGCGAAGATCGGCTGGAAGGCGCTTTGCAGCGTGTAGATGCCCCAGACACCGGTGGAGGTGCCGTCGTCCTGACGGATGATGTGGGCAAGCCCGACGCTGCGCGACACGGTTCCTCGCTCCGCGATTGGATTGCAATCCTGCCACTCAAGCCTCTACCGTCTGTTAATGAATTTATTGTTGCCGATCACAGCTCCTTGAGACCTGGATCAGCCGACAATGCTTGCACTGCGCGAAATCATGCGACATGAGAAGCGCCGCGGCCGCTCCCGGCCCGCGCCGACCTAGTTTGGAGATATCTGGTCATGGCCTTTCTTGCCGACGCTCTTTCCCGCGTGAAGCCTTCCGCCACCATCGCGGTGACGCAGAAAGCGCGCGAGCTGAAAAATGCCGGCCGTGACATTATCGGCCTCGGCGCCGGGGAACCGGATTTCGACACGCCCGACAACATCAAGAATGCGGCAATCGAGGCGATCCGCCGTGGCGAAACCAAATATCCTCCGGTTTCGGGCATCGTGCCGCTGCGCGAGGCGATCGCGAAGAAATTCAAGCGCGAGAACAATCTTGACTACAAGCCCGAGCAGACCATCGTCGGCACTGGCGGCAAGCAGATCCTGTTCAACGCTTTCATGGCAACGCTGAACCCCGGCGACGAGGTCGTCATCCCCCGCCCCTATTGGGTCAGCTATCCCGAGATGGTGGCGATCTGCGGCGGCACGTCGGTGTTTGCCGACACCTCGATCGACAACGGCTTCAAGCTGACCGCTTCCGTGCTGGAAAAGGCGATCACGCCGAAGACCAAATGGCTGCTAATGAACTCGCCGTCGAACCCGTCGGGCGCCGCCTACACCGAGGCCGAACTGCGCGCTCTGGCCGACGTGCTGTTGAAGCATCCGCATGTCTGGACGCTGACTGACGACATGTACGAGCACCTGACCTATGGCGATTTCGTCTTCAAGACCATCGCCGAGGTCGAGCCGAAGCTCTACGAGCGCACGCTGACCATGAACGGCGTGTCGAAAGCCTATGCCATGACCGGCTGGCGCATCGGCTATGCCGCCGGTCCCGTCCAGTTGATCAAGGCGATGGACATGATCCAGGGCCAGCAGACATCAGGCGCCTGCACCATCGCGCAATGGGCTTCCGTCGAGGCGCTTAACGGCCCGCAGGACTTCATCGCCAGGAACAAGGCGATCTTTCAAGGGAGGCGCGACCTTGTCGTGTCGATGCTAAACCAGGCGCGCGGCATTACGTGTTCATCGCCGGAAGGCGCCTTCTATGTCTATCCCTCCTGCGCCCAGTTGATCGGCAAGAAGACCAAGGCCGGCAAGCTGATCGACACCGACGAAACCTTCTGCTCGGAGCTGCTCGAGGCCGAGGGTGTCGCGGTGGTGTTCGGCTCGGCTTTCGGCCTTGGCCCCAACTTCCGCATCTCCTACGCCACCTCGGAGACGCTGCTGGAGGAGGCCTGCACGCGCATCCAGCGCTTTACGGCATCGTTGACCTGATCAGGCGCACGGCCATCACAATCAGTGAAAACCCGGCTCGACGCCGGGTTTTTCCTATCGGCCCAGATAACATCAGTCGCCATACTGCTCACCGCTGACCGCTTCCAGCCAATCGGCATGGACGCCATCGATTGCCTCCTGCATGGCGATATGCGTCATCGCCGATTTCGGCGCCGCGCCATGCCAGTGTTTTTCACCGGGCGCGAACGAGATGACGTCGCCGGCCCTGATCTGCTGGACCGGTTGCCCCCATGTCTGAGCAAGCCCGGCGCCCGCGGTAACATAGAGCGTCTGGCCGAGCGGGTGCGTGTGCCAGTGGGTGCGCGCGCCCGGCTCGAAGCTGACCAGTGTGGCTCGCAACCGCGCCGGAGCCTCTTTCTCGATGATGGGCGTCTGCAGCACGCGGCCGGTGAAGTATTTTTCCGGTGCTACGATGGTCGGCACGCTGCCGCAGGCAATGATCTTCATGGTCGATGGTCCCAGAAACGGAAGCGGATAGGGCGACAAACTGCCCGTCCCAGTTTCGGCTGATATCGGCCAACGTGCAACAGCCCCCAAGCCGCTAAGCCAGCATCTGGCTATCGCATGGCGACGAGACGGCGGATTTCTATTTTTCTTGCCCTGCCGGCAAACAAGTGGGACGATGGATTTGGGCAGGTGGCACTTGAAAAGAACCCCGCCCGCGACGGTCGAACAGGCCGGCCGCCGCTCAGGACCGATTGACCACGCCTGAACCATGCATGCAGTCGGTCCTACGGGAAACGCCTGAGTGGAGGTCAGTCATGGGTACTCGCGCCGGAGGACGACGCACGGGACCGAAATGCATTGCCATAGTCGGTCCCTTTGCAAGCGGTAAGACGACACTTCTCGAAGCCATATTGGCCCGTACGGGCTCAATTCCCCGACAAAATCCCGTTTCATCAGGCAACACAGTTTCGGATCATTCGCCCGAGGCGCGCGCCCACGGCATGAGCGTCGAGGCGACAATCGCCACCACCGAATTCATGGGCGAGCAGATCACCTTCGTCGACTGTCCCGGCTCCATCGAATTTTCCTTCGAGGCCGAGCCGGTGCTGGCCGCCTGCGACCTCGCGGTCGTCGTAGCCGAGGCCGACGAAAAGAAGATCCCTGCCCTGCAGTTGATCATGCGCAAGCTCGACGATCTCGCCGTGCCGCGCATCCTGTTCCTCAACAAGGTCGACAAGGCAATCGCTGGTGTGCGCGACACGCTGAAGATGCTGCAGCCGGCCAGCGCCGTGCCGTTGCTGTTGCGCCAGATTCCGCTGCGCAAGGATGGCGTCGTCATCGGCTCGATCGATCTGGCGCTGGAGCGTGCCTACATCTATCGCGAATATGCCGAAAGCGAGGTGGCTCAGATACCCGACGACGACAAGGCGCGCGAGCTGGAGGCGCGCTTCTCCATGCTGGAAACGCTGGCCGACCATGACGACCAGCTGATGGAACAGCTGCTCGAGGAGATCGAGCCACCCAAGGACGCGATCTTCGACGATCTCGCCGCCGATCTGCGCGACGGCGCGGTGACGCCGGTGCTGATCGGCACCGCCGAGAAAGGCAACGGCGTGCTGCGCCTCCTGAAGGCGATCCGCCACGACGCGCCAGACATCGAGGCAACCCGCAAGCGGCTCGGCGCACCCGACGGCGCGGCGACCGTGGTCCAGGTGATGAAGACCATCCACACGCCGCATGGCGGCAAGCTATCGGTGTCGCGCGTCCTCTCCGGTCAGGTCGTCGACGGCTCCGAACTTTGGCTCCCCGGCGGCGACACGGCCAAGGTCTCCGGCATCTACAGGATGCTCGGCAAGGACCAGTCCAAGCTCACCATCGCCAAGGCCGGCGACACGGTGGCGCTGGGCAAGCTGGATGAGGTCAAGACCGGCCAAACGCTGAGCTCGGCCAAGGGCGGGGCCAAACAGCTGTTCCAGTTCGAGCCACCGCAACCGGTCTTCGCCTTCGCGCTGCGCCCCAAGGAGCGCAAGGACGAAGTGAAGATGTCGGCCGCCATCCAGCGGTTGGCCGAGGAAGATCCCTCGCTCAGCCTGCGCCACAACCAGGACTCGGCCGAAACCGTACTGTCGGGCCATGGCGAGATGCATCTGCGTGTCGTGCGCGAGCGGCTGGAAGGCAAGAACCAGATACCGGTCGAAGGCCATGCGCCGGCGGTGCCCTATCGCGAGACGATCCGCAAACCGGCGCAGCAGCGCGGCCGTCACAAGAAACAGTCCGGCGGCCATGGCCAGTTCGGCGACGTGGTGATCGAGATCAAGCCGCTGCCGCGCGGCTCCGGCTTCCAGTTCACCGACACCATCACTGGTGGCGTCGTGCCGAAGACCTATATCCAGTCGGTCGAAACCGGCGTGCGCGATTATCTGAAGTCCGGGCCGCTCGGCTTTCCCGTCGTCGATGTCGCCGTCAACCTGTCCGACGGCTCCTACCATGCGGTCGATTCCTCCGACATGGCCTTCCAGATGGCGGCCAGGCTGGCGATGAAGGAAGGCATGGCCGCTTGCTCGCCGGTGCTTTTGGAGCCGGTGATGAAGGTCGAGATCGTCACGCCGTCCGACGCCACCTCGAAGATCATCGCGCTCATCCCGCAGCGGCGCGGCCAGATCCTCGGCTATGACGCGCGGCCTGACTGGCCGGGCTGGGATGTCGTCGAGGCAACCATGCCGCAAGCCGAGATCGGCGACCTCATCATCGAGTTGCGCTCGGCGACCGCGGGCGTCGCCAGCTACCGTGCCGTCTTCGACCACATGGCCGAACTCACCGGCCGTCTGGCCGACGAGGCGATGAACCGCGACGGCAAGGCTGCCTGACCCATAGCACCGTCACTTGCCCCTCGAACCTCGATTCGAGGGGCAAAAAGAAAACGACGCCCGGCGGGGGCCGGGCGTCGTTTTGTTTGCGGACCGTTTCCTTGGGAGGTAAAACGGCAGGTCCGCCGCATTTGATGCCGCCGAACTTCGGCGGAAGAAGCGGTTCGGACGCGGTAGCCGCCTGAGCCCGGGCCGTACGAGTGATGCCCCCATCTCCCGTTCGAACCACACCGCGTCCTATGGTGTACATAGCAGGTCGCGGGCGTCCGCGATATGTTACCAGAGGTTACATGTCACTGTTACGTGGCAATTGTGATGGAATTTTTGGCCGACCCAGCAGGGTACAGGCAACAAAAAAGCCGGATCAACGAAGATCCGGCTGAGTTTGATTGGAAGTGCCTGTTAAGGCTAACCTCCAGAGGGGAACACTCGAGGGCGCTAATGGGAGGAGAACGCGCCCAGGAGATGAACTATATATGTGCTCATCATGCCCAAGAAACAAGCATCTATTTTGCAACACACGCATGCAAAAAGACGCAGGCTGTGGTCTAACCCATTCCAGGAGCCAGTAGGACCAGCAGAATCGCCAAAATGGAGCGCTGGCCGGGCGATTGTCACTAGAGAATCGCAAATCGCCGCCGGTTTTTGCCCCAAATTGCCAAAACCGCGTCATGACGTGGAAGCGGGCAGCAGGCGTTCATTTCTAAGGCAATCTGGGGGGAAGCAGCCAATGCGGACATTTTCGGCGATCGCGGGCAGTGCGGCCTTCTTCATTGGGGCACCCTGCGTGGTCGCCGGGCTGGTGCCCTGGCTGTTGACCGACCGCTGGGGCTTGCCGTGGTCAAGCCTGCCGGGCTTTGTCCGCGTTGGCGGGCTCCTGATCGTCGCCGCGATCGCTGTGCTGCTGCATGCCTTCGGCCGCTTTGCGCTTGAGGGCCTCGGCACGCCCGCCCCGGTCGCCCCGACCGAGCGGCTGGTGATCGGCGGTATCTACCGCCATGTCCGCAATCCGATGTATGTCGCCGTGCTGTCGATCATCCTCGGCCAGGCGCTGCTGTTCTCGAGCTGGACGCTGGTCGCCTATGCCGTCATCGGCGCGATTGCCATGGGCTCCTTCGTGCAGTTCTACGAAGAGCCGACATTGGCCCACCGCTACGGCGCCGAATACGAGACCTACCGCCGCAACGTGCCCGGCTGGCTGCCTCGCCTGACGCCCTGGCGGGGCTGATTCAGGTCGAAGCAGCGCCACATGGGGCATGCTGAGATTCAGGTCAGGCCGAGCCGAGAGCGGGGGATTCCGAGAACCGGAACGGAGCGGACATTTGGGTCCGTGGGTACCGGAAGCGCAGAAAGCCCTCGTTCGCAGGTCGGCATCACCTGAATATCGATATGCCCCTCAGAAGGACCAGCTTCGGGCCTTGGCAATGATGAAATCGCGGAACACGTGCAGCTTGGCCTGGTTCTTCATCGCGTCGGGATAGGCGAAATAGGTGTCGAAGGACGGCACCTCGGTTTCCGGCAGCAATTGCACCAGATCGGAGTCCTTGCTGATCACATAGTCGGGCAGCATGGCGATGCCGGCGCCGCCCTGCACCGCGCGCTTGATCGACAAGATGTCGTTGATCTGCAGCGTCGGCACCCTTTGTCCGCCCTCGAAATCGCCGACCGTTTCCAGCCAGTTCAGCTCCGACAGATGCGACGGTACCGGCACGCCGAAGGTGACTATGCGATGGCTCTTCAGCTCGGCGACCGAAGCCGGCTTGCCATGCTTGGCGACATAGGATGGAGCCGCGTAGAGGTGGAAATGCACGGTGAACAGGCGGCGCTGGATCAGGTCCGGTTGCTGCGGCTGGCGCAGCCGGATGGCGCAATCGGCCTGGCGCATGGTGAGGTCGAGTTCCTCGTTGGCGAGGATCAGCTGCAGGCTGATTTCGGGATAGAGCTCGATGAATTCCTGCACCCGCTCGGTCAACCAGCCGGCGCCCAGGCCGACCGTCGTCGTCACCCGGAGCACGCCGGAGGGGCGGTCCTTGGTCTCGGTCAAACGTGACTTGATGGTCTCGAGCTTCATCAGCACGTCATGCGCCGTGCGAAACAGCATTTCGCCCTGCTCGGTCAGCACCAGCCCGCGGGCGTGGCGGTTGAACAGCGGCACGCCGACATCATGTTCAAGCGCGCTAACCTGTCGCGAGATCGCCGATTGCGACAGATGCAATGTCTCGGCCGCGTGGGTAAACGACCCCGCCTCCGCCGCAGCGTGAAACACGCGTAGCTTGTCCCAGTCCAACGCCATGATACCCCTCGTTCCGTTTTGGCGTCTGAATGAAAAATCAGGCTTTTACACGGCGTTTCTAAGCCGCTCTCTGAACTCTCTACTCGGCCGCTTCGCGGTGCACTTCGATGCCGGCCAGATACTTCTCCGCCTCGAGTGCGGCCATGCAGCCGAGCCCCGCCGCCGTCACCGCCTGGCGATAGATGTCGTCGGTCACATCGCCGGCTGCGAACACGCCGGGCACGTCGGTGCGGGTCGAATCCGGCGCCGTCCACAGATAGCCGTTCGGCTTCTGCTTCAGCTTGCCGGCGAACAGTTCGACCGCCGGCGCATGGCCGATCGCGACGAACACGCCGTCGATCTTCAGATGCGTTTCCTCGCCGGTTACCGCGTTGCGCAGCTTCAGCCCTTCGACCGAGGGCGGCAGCGGCGTCTTGCCGGGTCGGCCGGTGATCTCGTCGACGATCGTGTCCCAGATGACGCGGACGTTGTCCTTCTTCAGCAGCCGCTCGCGCAGGATGCGCTCGGCGCGGAAATCGTTGCGCCGATGGATGACCGTCACGCTCTTGGCGAGGTTCGACAGATAGAGCGCCTCTTCCACCGCCGAATTGCCGCCGCCGATCACCGCGACATCCTTGCCGCGGTAGAAGAAGCCGTCGCAGGTGGCGCAGGCCGAGACGCCAAAGCCCATGAAGGTCTGTTCGGTCGGAATGCCCAGCCATTTCGCTTGCGCGCCGGTGGCGATGATCAGTGCGTCGGCGGTATAGGTGGTGCCCGAATCGCCCTTGGCGCGGAACGGCCGCACGTTGAGATCGACCTCGGTGATGATGTCGTTGATGATGTCGGTGCCGACATGCTCGGCCTGCTTCAGCATCTGCTCCATCAGCCACGGACCCTGGATCGGGTCGGCGAAGCCGGGATAGTTCTCGACATCGGTGGTGATCATCAGCTGACCGCCCTGCTGCAGGCCGGCGACCAGCATCGGCTTCAGCATGGCGCGAGCGGCGTAGACCGCCGCCGTATAGCCGGCCGGGCCGGAACCGATGATGAGAACGGGCGCGTGCTTGGTGGTCATCTAAAGCCTCTGCGGAGGGCTGCCGGCAATTGCGGCATGGAAAACTCGATCATTGTCGCGCGTAATGTAAGTGTTGCCCACGACGCCAGCAAGGCAAGTTGGCGTTCGTCCCCGGAAAGCTTTGTCGCACCCTGTTGCCGCTTGATCCTGCGAAATATTCCGGGCGAGGGATGGAATGGACAGCGAAGTCGTTTAATTACAAAATCACGCAAGATTCTTGCGCGTGGCCCCTGACTTCTCGAGAGCCCTCATGCCGCTCAAGGCCGACCTCGACGCTATCGACTGGAAGATTCTGCGCGAACTGCAGGGCGACGGCCGCATGACCAATGTCGAACTGTCGAACCGCGTCGGCATTTCGGCGCCGCCATGCCTGCGCCGCGTCAAGCGGCTGGAGGAAGCCGGCATCATCCGCGGCTACCGCGCTTTGCTCAATGCACCGGCGCTCGGCCTCGATGTCGTCGCCTTCTGCCTGATCGGCCTGCATCACCAGGCCGACGCCGAGCTGCGCACCTTTGCCGAACGCACCCGCGGCTGGCCGATCGTGCGCGACGCCTGGATGGTGTCGGGCGAATCCGATTTCCTGCTGCATTGCGTGGCGAGCGACCTCGGCGCCTTCCAGACCTTCGTCATCGAGGAGCTGACCTCGACCCCGAATGTCGACACGGTGCGCACCGCGCTCACCATCCGCCGGGTCAAGGATGAAGGGCTGGTCTCGTTCGCACAGCCTTTAGCCGGTTGAACGTCAGCGCCGCGTCGGACCTGGCGGACGCGGGTTGCGGACTTCGCCATATCAGGGCCGCTTTGGCATTCGATAGGCTGTCGTGTAGAAGCCGGATCGTTGTGCCGTGACCCGTCGTGTTGGTTTCCTAAAGCAATTCCGAAAAAAGTGTGTAACGGTTTTCCTGGGAAAAGCGCATAGCGCTTTCCCTTGGGGATTGCGCAAAAACAGATGGGGCGAAGCAGCGCAATTCCGAGAACAGTGTGCCTTGGGGTGGGACCATGACTCGATTTGCTAGCCCGGTTTCGGCGCTGGTCATCTGCATGAACGAAGCCGACATGATCGGCCAGTGCCTGGAAAGCGTCGACTTCTGCGCCGAGATCATCGTCGTCGATTCAGGCTCGACGGACAGCACCCTGGACGTCGTCCAGGAGTTCATCGCCAAGGGCTACCCGATAAGGCTGTTTCACAACGACTGGCCGGGTTTTCCCCGTCAGCGGCAATTCGCCCTCGATCAGGCCACGCAGCCATGGTGCCTTTCAATTGAAGCCGATGAGGCCATCGACGATCTGCTCAGGCAGTCGATCATGGACGTGACGCAGTCTCGCAATGTCGGCTTCGACGGATGGTACATAAGGCGCCGCGACAAACTGAAAGGCTATGGCTATGCGCACCGCTGGGTGCTGCACAACAGGCTGCTGCGCCTTTTCCGCCGGGACAAGGCCACCATGGACCTCAACTTGCGGGTCCATGAATCGTTCGAGGTGCCGGGCGAAACCGGCACGATTGAAAACGGCGTGCTGCTGCACCGTCGCGAAATGACCATCGCGGAGGACCTGGCCAGGGCCAACACCTACTCCAGCCTCAAGGTTGCCACCCTGGTCGAGAGGGGCAAGAAGCCTGGCCTGGTAAAACTGGTGCTGTCGCCGCTCGGCAACTTCCTGAAATTCTACCTGGCCAAGCGCTACTTCCTGTGTGGCCGGCACGGCTTCGTCTATTCGATGATGGTGATGGTGTATTCGTTCGCCACCGAGGCCAAGCTTTATGAAGCCTCGCGAGACATCGATCCGGTGTGAGCCGTCACTGCTCGCCCGACACGGCGCCAAGTGCCGCTATTGCTGCGAGCAGACCTTCGAAATCCTCGCGCTCGCGCCAGGGCCTGACCGTGAAGCCCGATTGAACAGCCGCTTGCCCGTCGACCAGCCAGCCCAGCGAGAGGCCGGCACGCTGTCCCGCCTCCATGTCGGCCTTCTTGTCACCAACGATCAGCGAACGCTGCAGATCGAGCCCGAGGCGCTTGGCCGCCTCCAGCAGCATACCCGGATTGGGCTTGCGCATCGGATGATCGGCAACCGCAAGCGCGCCGGAGCCCGCTTCGTGATAGGCGCAGGCGACGACCATATCCACGAACGCATTGTCGGCGCGCAACAGGTCGAGCACGCGGCCGTTGACCGCGGCGAAATCGCCCCAGCCGCAATAGCCGCGCGCGATGCCCGACTGGTTGGTGACGATGATGACGGGAAGGCCGGCGCGGTTGGCGGCAGTGATCGCCGCGGCGATATCCGCGCACAGCACCATTTCGGCTGGATCGTCGGGATAACCGGTATCGACGTTGATAGTGCCGTCGCGGTCGAGGAACAGCGCCGGCGCGCCGGGGGGAAACACCGTCGAGCCTATTCGTTCGACCCATAGGCCGGGCTCCGCCAGCGGATAGGGACCGGACGTCGTGGAATCAGCCATTGCTGAGACGCGCTTCGACCACCTCGCACAGATAATGATAGAGGCACAGATGCCCCTGCTGGATGATCGGCGTTGAGGTCGACGGCACATTGAGCAGGACGTCGGACAGCGGCTTCAGCTTGCCGCCGGTGTCGCCGGTCAGGCTGATCACCGTCATGTCCATCATCCGCGCCTGTTCGGCGGCGGCGAGAATGCTCGGCGAATTGCCGCTGGTCGAGATTGCCAGAAGCACGCCGCCGGCCGCGCCATGCGCCTCGACCTGGCGCGAAAACACCGTATCGAAGCCATAATCATTGCCCCAGGCGGTCAGCACGGCGGCGTTAGCCGGCAGCGCGATGACGTTGTAGGCCTTGCGCTCCTTGAGGAAGCGGCCGACCAGTTCGCCGGCAATATGGATGGCGTCGCTGGCCGAGCCGCCATTGCCAGCGATCAGCAAGGCTTTCCCCGACGAAAGCGCCGTCACGACAGCGCTCGCCGCTAGCTCCATCTCGCTGGTGAGGTCGCGCTCGACCATGGCTGATATGGCAGCCGCCGAGCGGACCAGGTAATCGTTCAAGTCGGACATGAAACCCTCAGTTTGTGGTGCCGCCAGCGCGCAATTTGCCAATGGTGTTGGTGGTGCTCTTGCCGGCGACGAGATCGACCAGCACGACGCGCCCGCCGGCCTTCTGCACCACATCGGCGCCGACCACGGTGTCGACCGTGTAGTCGGCCCCCTTGACCAGTATGTCGGGCAGCAGAGCTTCGATCAGCGCCAGCGGCGTGTCCTCTTCGAACACCACGACCGCATCGACCGAGGCGAGCGCCGCGAGCACGCAGGCGCGGTCGTGCTGGTCGTTGACCGGACGGCCAACGCCCTTGAGGCGCCGCACAGAGGCATCGCTGTTGAGGCCGAGCACCAGCCGGTCGCACTGGCTGCGCGCCGCGTGCAAGAGGCTGACATGGCCGGCATGCAGGATGTCGAAACAGCCATTGGTGAAGCCGACGCTCAAGCCTTCTTCCTTCCACGCCGCGACCATGCGTGCGGCCGATGTGGCATCGAGGATGGCATCCTTGTGGGCGGTCGGTCCGTGTGAGCGGAACAGTGCGCCGGTGAGTTCCTCGACTGTCAGCCGCGCGGTGCCGCGCTTGCCCACCACGACGCCGCCGGCGGCATTGGCGATCGAGGCCGCCATGACGGTATCAGCGCCTACGGCCAGTGCCAGCGCGAAGCTGGCGATGACCGTGTCGCCGGCGCCCGAAACGTCGAACACTTCGCGCGCCTGGGTGGCGATGTGGCGTGCCTCGGTCGGGCCGACCACGCTCATGCCCTTTTCGCTGCGCGTCGCGACGACGAAGTCGAAGCCGTGTGCAGAAATCAACTGGCGCGCCGCAGCCACGATCTCGTCATCGGCGAACACCGGGTGGCCTACGGCCTCGCCGAGTTCCTTGCGGTTGGGGGTGATGGCGGTCGCCCTGGCATAGCGCGCATAGTCGCGGCCCTTCGGGTCGACCAGAACCGGTTTTCCCGCCTCGCGGCAGATGGCGATCAGATCAGCAGCGACGCCGTCGAGCAGGATGCCCTTGCCGTAATCGGACAGG
The DNA here is from genome assembly GCF_001425625.1 of Mesorhizobium sp. Root102. GTDB lineage: Bacteria > Pseudomonadota > Alphaproteobacteria > Rhizobiales > Rhizobiaceae > Mesorhizobium. The sequence continues at coordinate 91,143 of NZ_LMCP01000047.1, forward strand.
ATGACGATGTCGGCGCGTGGCAGTGCATCGCGGAAATGCCGGATCAGGCCGGCGCGCTCCGCGGCACCCAGCGGCTTGATTTCCTCCTCGTCGAAGCGCAGCACCTGCTGGTTGAGCGCGCTGAAGCGGCTCTTCGACGAGGTCATGCGGCCGCGATCCTGTGTCAGGCCAGCCGTGTCGACGCCAAGCTCGCCGAGCATCCGCACCAGGCTGTCGCCCGCTACATCGGTGCCGATGACCGAGACGGGAACGGCGGTGGCCCCGAGTGAAACGATGTTGGCCACGACATTGCCGGCGCCGCCCATCGTCGAGGTCTCGCCGCGCCCGTGCAGCACCGGGATCGGCGCTTCCGGCGAGATCCGCTCGATGACGCCGTTGATGAAACGGTCGAGGATGAAGTCGCCGACCACCAGCACGGTGGCCTGGCCGAACCGCGCAATGGCGCGATGCAGGGGTACGGGGGAAGGCGGATTGTGCTTGATCATGTCATTGGCAACGCATGGAAAAGGCCGATTTCAATCTTGCTGGTCATCATCGTCAGACAGGCCGGATCGTTCATGGCCCAGATCGTTCATGGCGAAAGCCGATATACCGCAAATCCATGCAGTGCAACGGCAGGGCATGACCGCGAAGGCCGGCCGGTCAGCTCTTCTGCAAGGCGACATGGACCCCGAGCCCAACCAGCACCGCGCCGCCGGCCCGCTGCATCAGCCGCTGTGCGCGGCTCGAACGCCGCAAGCGGCCGATCACGGCACCCGCCAGGAACACGCAGACGACATCGGCCGAGGAGAACATCAGATTGACTGTTGTGCCCAGCACGACGAACTGCAGCCAGACCGGAAACGCCGCCGAGGCATCGATGAACTGCGGCAGGAACGCCATGAAGAAGATCGCCGTCTTCGGGTTGAGCACCTCGACGGTGATGCTCTCGAAAAAGGCGCGTCGCGCCGATTTCCGCTCGATCGCTGGCAGAGCCGCATCGCCGTCCACGCGCTTGCGGAACAGCGAGACGCCGAGCCAGATCAGATAGAGCGCGCCCACAAGCTTGACCGCCATGTAGAGCGTCGGCACGGCGTGAAACAGCACCGACAGGCCGGCGGCGGCGGCGAAAACATGCACATAGCCGCCCAGATGAATGCCCAGTGCCGCCGTCAGGCCGGACCAGCGGCCGCGCGCCATCGTCTGCGCGGCGGCGTAAAGCATCGCCGGGCCGGGAATGTAGGCGAAGATCGCCGTGGTGGCGAAAAACGCCAGCAGCAGTTCGGTCGACGGCATTTCTTTTCTTTGTCCCTCACGATCATGCCGGGCGGCACGAACCGACTGAAGCGGAAGCTTTGCGGCGCCACTGTGACATCCGCTCCGTTGCCTGCTTTATCGACAGCCCACCCTGCCTCCCTTATAAGGGCCGGAATCGGCAAGTGAAACGCGTATCAGGGCCAACAACATGATCATCGTCACGGGCGGCGCCGGCATGGTCGGCTCCAATATCGTCGCCGCGCTGAATGCCGAAGGCCATGACGATATCCTCGTCGTCGACGACCTCACAGACGGCCACAAGATCGCCAATCTCGCCGACTTGCAGGTCGCCGACTATCTCGACAAGGACGATTTCCTGCCTCGCATGGAGGCCGGCTCGCTCGGCCGCATCGAGGCCGTCTTCCACCAGGGCGCCTGCTCGACCACCACCGAGTGGAACGGCAAGTTCATGATGGAGGTGAATTACGGCTTCTCCAAGCGGCTGCTGCATGCAAGCCAGGCGCTGCGCGTGCCCTTCCTCTACGCCTCCTCGGCTTCCGTCTATGGCGGCGGCTCGGAGTTTCGCGAGGACCCGGCGCTCGAGCGGCCGCTCAACGTCTATGCCTATTCGAAGAAACTGTTCGACGACTATGTCAGGCGCATCGTCTTCGACACCGACCATTCGCAGGTCGCGGGCCTGCGCTACTTCAACGTCTATGGCCCGCGCGAAGCGCACAAGGGCGCCATGGCCTCGGTCGCCTTCCATCTGTTCAACCAGGTCGATCGGGGCGAAAACCCGAAACTGTTCGGCGCCTATGGCGGGTTCGGACCTGGCGAACAGAGCCGCGACTTCATCCATGTCGGCGATGTCGCCGACGTCAATCTGTGGCTGTGGAAACGGGGCTCAAGCGGCATCTTCAATTGCGGCACCGGCCGCGCCCAGCCCTTCCGCGCCATCGCAGAAACGGTGATCGACACGCTAGGCAAGGGCGAGATCGAGTTCATCGAATTCCCCGACCACCTCAAGGGCAGCTACCAGAGCTTTACGCAAGCTGATATGTCCCGTTTGCGCGCGGCCGGTTACAATGGCCAATTCCGGACAGTGGAAACCGGTGTCAGAGACTATGTCGAATGGCTGAAAGCCCAACGATCCTCGTGATCGGCCCACGCTGGGTGGGCGACATGGTGATGGCGCAGTGCCTGTTCTCGGCGCTGAAGGAGTTGCATCCCAACGCAGCCATCGATGTGCTGGCGCCGGCCTGGGCCGCCCCGCTGGTCAAGCGCATGCCCGAAATCCGCCAGCAGATCGACTTTCCGCTCAAACCCGGCGCGCTCGAATTCACCCATCGCCGCCGCTTCGGCCGCCTGCTGCGCGGCCGCTACGACATGGCCTACATCCTGCCGGGCAGTTGGAAGTCGGCATTGATCCCGTTCTTTGCCCGCATTCCGCGCCGTGTCGGCAATCTGCGCGAGATGCGCTATGGCCTGTTGACCTATATCGTGCCGCTGCCCGACAGCGTCAAACGACGCACCGCGCAGGCCTATTTCGGCCTCGCCCAGGGCGGCAGCTTCCGGGCGCCCCGGCTGAGCGTGGACACGAAGAACCAGGTCGCCCTGCTCGACCGCTTCGGGCTGGCGCCCCAGAAATTCGTGGCACTTATGCCTGGCGCCGAATTCGGCCCGGCCAAGCGCTGGCCGAGCGAAAGCTATGCCGGGCTTGCCCGCTATCTCATGGACAAAGGCTTGAAGGTCGCACTGTTCGGCTCAAAGAACGACCGCGACGTGACGGCGGAGATCGCAGCCCTTGCCCCTGGCGTTGTCGACCTCGCCGGGCAGACGCGGCTGGAGGACGCCATCGACCTGATATCAGCCGCGAGGCTGGCGGTGTCCAATGACAGCGGGCTGATGCATGTCGCGGCGGGAGTCGGCACACCAATCGTTGCCGTCTATGGCTCGACCTCGCCCGAGAACACGCCGCCGCTGGCCGAGCATCGGGAACTGGTCTGGCTTGGCCTGTCGTGCTCGCCCTGCCATCAGAAGGTCTGCCCGCTCGGCCACCTCAACTGCCTGAAGACGCTTGAAGTCGGCCAGGTCGCGGCGGCAGCGGGCCGGCTGCTGGAAATTCCGGCCGCGGCATGAAGGTGCTGATCGTCAAGACATCGTCGATGGGCGATGTCATCCACACCTTTCCCGCCGTCGAGGACGCCCGCCGCCAGCGGCCGGACATAACCTTCGACTGGTGCGTCGAAGAGGCATTCGCGGGCATCGTCGCGCTGCACCCGGCGATCTACAGCATCCACACTGTGGCGATCCGGCGCTGGCGCAAGGCGCTGCTCGACGGCGGCACATGGCGCGAGGCGGCCGCCTTGCGCCGCACCTTGCGCGATTGCCGCTACGACCTTGTCATCGACGCGCAAGGCCTGCTGAAATCGGCCCTGGTGGCAAGACAGGCAGGCGCCCCCATTGCCGGCTTCGACCGCTCCAGCGCGCGCGAGCCCTCGGCGACGCTGTTCTACGACGTCACCTATGCCGTGCCCCGCGACCTGCACGCCATCGAGCGGACGCGGCGGCTGTTCGGCCTGGCGCTCGGCTATCAGCCCGACCTTTCGACGCTGGACTCCGGCATCGTGCCGCCTGCCGGCACTCTGGCCGGCATTTCCGGGAAAATCGCCTTCCTGCTGCACGGCACCAGCCGCGAAGACAAGAAATGGCCCGTCCATGACTGGATCGAAACCGCCCGCCTCATTGTGGATCGCGGCATGGCGCCGGTCACCACATGGTCGAACGAGCGGGAGAAGGCCGTGGCTGAAGCGATCGCGAAAGCCGTTCCTTCAACGATCGTGGTGCCGAAATCACCACTGGCCGAAGTTGCCGCATATATCGGCCGCTCGACGCTGGTCATCGGCGCCGACACCGGGCTGACCCACCTCGCCAGCGCCTTCGGTCTGCCGACGGTCGCGGTGTTCCTAGCGACCGAGCCAGGGTTGACCGGCCCGCGCGGCCCCTATGCGTCGACGCTTTTAGCCGTGCCTAGGGAGTATGTGACGCCGGCGAAGGTGGTGGCGGAAGCCGAAAAGCTATTGGCACTTAAGTTACAAGCGCCGGCATAGAACCTCTCCCGCTATCTTGCGAGATCACGCGCATTGGCTCGACTGGCCCGGCCGGTTAGACATCAATACTCAGTCGGCGTTGCTTTCGGGCACAGTCGACCATCAGTGCTTCGGGCTCGTTGGAAAGTCTTGGCTGCGTGGAACATCCCAAAAGTCTTTCGTATGGCGCAAAAAGGCGATATCAAGAAGCTGGACCCGCGGACTATTCGAGAGGCTATACCCAGCTGGAATAACTGGCCGGCCGAGTGGATCGCGCATGCGATTTGAGGGGAACGGAAAGCATATGGGAATTGTGACGCTGGATCATTTCGCCGGATGCGTGGGCAGTGCGTTCGACATTGACCTGGGCGAGAGTTCGATGGCGCTGACGCTGTCGGAGGCTCGCCCGCTGCCGGAAAGCGGCTTTCCCGGAGTACGGCGATCGCCCTTTTCCCTGATGTTTAGAAGCGGCTCGCCGGTCGTGCTGCCGCAAAAACTCTATAAGTTGAAGAATGCGAGCCTCGGCAGCCTGGAAATATTCCTTGTCCCCGTCGCCAGGGACAAGGCAGGGATCGTTTATCAGGCGATCTTCAATTGAGGACTGCGGCCTGTTGGATACGCCACGAGAACGGTCAGGCAGTCGACCACTGCATCCGAAGATGGGTGTCGCTGCTTTCGACTTCATGAAAATGAAGACGGCGATAAAGAGCCTGGGCGCGGATGTTGTGCCGCTCAACATGCAGGACCACGCCTGACACCGCGCAGGCTTGCGCCTGCCATTGAATGGCCTTCAGCATGGCAAGCCCTCTGCCGCGATTGCGCCATTCAGGTAGGAAACCGATATCGATGATATGCCAGCATGCGGCGTCACAGTCGATATAGAGGCGCCCGATCGGCTCGCCACGATGCTCGAGGATCAGGAAGTCGGCCCGCGGAAATCTCACTATGTAGTGACGATGCTGAAGGTTGAACTGCTGGTCGATAAAGGCATGCTTGAGTTCGGGCGGCCACGGCACCGGCGCCATTTCTTCCATGCGCAATGACCAGTAGAGCCGACGCAGAAAAGGAATGTCCTCAAGCGCGGCCTTGCGAGACGCGCCATGCGACAACTTCAATGGAGAGTTCTTGCCGGATGGAAATTCCGGCAATCGCTCTGTTTCGATCGACGCCATTACCCGAAGGACGGAAAGACACCCTGAAGAGAAATGCTGTAGTTCAGCGCCAGATATGGCTGCCGATTCTCGTGAGGCTGGTTGCCGCCGGCAAAGCCTATCATGCCGGGCGCAAATTGCGCGTTCGGTTGACCTGTGCTGGCGAAGGGGGTGCTTTGTCCCGGCGGAACAAGTGAATTGCCAGGGCTAGGCGAGGATGCGAGCTTGCCCGTATCCGTTTGATTGTAGAGTGTGAATTGATGATTGTGCGACGGCATCTCGGCCGTAGTCAGGGTCACGCCGTTTTCGCCGAACACCTCGCCAATAACGCGCGGCGTCAGCCCCGCGCCATTGCCCTGATTGCAGCCGGCCCGGTTGGTAAAATTGGGCAGTTGGAAGCCGGTCGTGCCGTTGCCCCCGTAGTTGACGCCAAGCAGCGCGAAAAGTGCGGTATTCTGCTGGATCGGGAGCGTCGCACCGTTACAGAATGCCCAATTGCGTGGGGGAAAGCTGAAGCCGAAAAGCTGTATCTCACCGATAAAGGGCTCACTCATTGGAATGTCCTTGCAATCTGGATGGCAGACCGGTTTCGTGAAACATGCTGAGTTCGTGGCTCAACTCTGCGACGGGAAAATTCCCGACCAGGCAATGCAAAACTGTACTGTCAGCGTGGGCATTGTGTTGTCATGGGGCGTGTTCCCGCCAACAGGCTGGGTCGAGGGTATGGCGGTGATGAAGCCGTTCGCACCACTGACGTCGGTTGCATACATGGTGTCGCCGACAAGTGCGCCAAGTTCGACTGTCGCACCGACCGATCTGGCATTGGCTGCCACTGTGGTCGCAACCATCGGATGATTGTGTTGCGGCATCTGCGTGGGGAGGAGTGTCACGGTTTCGGTCCCGCTTAGCTCGCCGATGACGTGCGACGACAGGCCGGGTCCAGTGCCCCAGTGCATAGGCACCCGCCCCGAAAGATTTGGCATCGCGAAGGTCGATTGCCCGTCGCCACCGTAAGTGGTGCCAATGAGCGTGTACAATACCTCATATTGGGCGATGGATTGCAGCGACCCGTCGCAAGCAAACCAGCCGTACGGCACACGCGAGAAACCGAACATGCGGATTTCTCCGACATAGGGAGTGCTCATCGATAGACCTCCGTACAGTGATTTTGTTGATGGTTCGCCGATTGAACTCAGTTGCGTGACGGAAATATACCGACAAGGGCTATGTTATAGTTGATGACTTGGTAGGGCTGCATGTTTGCATGCGGCTGATTGCCGCCAACGGTCGTGACGGTCGGGCTGGCCAATGGCACCTGAGCACCGTTCGCCAGCGCGTAGATGGCGTTTGCATTGGTGCCGTACAGCGTATTGGCGGGATTTCGTTGTGCGCCGTTGGCTGTGGTCCCCTGACCGACGTGGCTATGGTTCGGCAATTGCTGAGAGAGCAAGCTGACGTTCTCGATGCCGCCAGTCTCTCCCCAATTGTAAGGCGAGGGCTGCCAGGCGGGATCCGCCGACGGTCCAAAGCCAACCGGGGTGCTGCCTTGCACGTTCGGCAAGGCGAATGTCACTTGGCCGTCACCGCCGTAGGTCGTACCGAGCAGCGAGAACAAGGCCTGATTCTGAACAATTGGCAAGATCTGGCCGTTGCTCAAGGCGAAGCCTTTCGGCGCAAAGCCGAATCCGGTGAGCATGATCTGCCCGAGGAAAAATTCGGCCATATTAATTCCCCCTAATATTAACGACGCGCCATATGATGCAACATCGCTCATAAACCATGTGTTTTGCAAGTCTGTTGCTCGCACAAAAGATAGACACGAACAAATCCGTATGTTTTACTTGGATACGGAATCCCGCCAAAGTAGAGCGGTCTGGGATTATGCGACGGCTCATCATATCGGGTCTTTTTTCAGGCCGTATTGATGCGGCTAGATAATTTTGCCGCATGGGGGCATGCATTGAATCGGAATTTGAAGTATCGGGCTGGGCTTTCCCATGCGCCTTCCGACAGGTTTCTGTTGTGGATATGGGTGCTTGTGCTTATTGGCCTGGGGGTACTGTTGCCATCACGGGCCGAGGCCCAGACGTCAGATACATGCCCCACTCCCATTCCGATAACCGTACCGTCTGGCGGGAGCTACGTCCTTGACGCGAGTTCATGCAGCCATGGCTTCGGACTAAATCCGCAAGACCAGGTGGTGCAGCCGCAGCATGGCAATGTCACGCTCAATCCGTTCACCGCGCAAGTTACCTACGCCAACAATGGCGACTCCAGCACCACGGACACCTTCACTTTCGAAGATGACAACGGCGGCACTGTCACCGTCAATGTGACGATCACCCCATCGGCTTCGCCGATCACCGTAGCCCCCGGAATCTTGCCGGACCCCGTTGCGGGTGCTGCCTATAGTCAGACCATCACTTCCTCCGGCGGTGTTGCGCCCTACACCTATTCAGTGGGCGGTGGTTCCTTGCCGCCAGGGTTGAGCCTTTCGTCAACCGGCACCATCTCCGGCACACCGACAGGCTCGGGCGCCTACAGCTTTACAGTGCATGTATCGGATTCGACCACGCCGACTGCGCTGACCACCGACAAGGGCTATAGCGTTACCGTTGCCGGCCCCAATCTGGTCCTTTCGCCGACCACGCCGGTCGGCGGCGCCGTGGGTATTGCGTACACTCAGCAGTTCAGCACAAGCGGGGGAACCTCGCCCTACACATACAGTCTCGAAACGGGCAGTCTGCCACCTGGATTGACGCTGTCCTCCAGTGGCCTGCTCTCCGGCACGCCGACAACCCAAGGCAGTTATACGTTCGAGATCAAAACCCAGGACAGCACAACAATCGTGACAGGCGGCGACTGGTGGATTGTTCAGAGTGTAACCGTCGTCATCGCTGCGGCCCCGACCGTCGTCGTTGCCCCAGCCAGCCTTCCTGGTGGCGCGACTGTCGGTTCCGCCTACAGCACGACCATCACCGCCAGCGGCGCAGTATCCCCCTATACTTTTACCATCAGCGCGGGTGCGCTTCCCGCCGGGATGACGCTGTCGACGGCGGGTGTGCTTTCCGGCACGCCGACCGCCGGCGGAACGTTCAATTTCACGGTCGAGGCCACCGACAGTAGCGCGACGCCCCAAAGCGGCACCCTCACCTATGCCCTGACGGTTGCCGCGCCGACCATCACTTTACCTGCGACGGCACTTGGAAACGGTACCGTGGGCACGGCTTATTCGGACGCGCTCAATGCCGCGACCGGCGGCACCGCGCCCTACACGTATGCACTCACTGCCGGAGCCCTTCCGCCGGGCGTATCGCTGTCCGCCGCGGGTGCGTTGTCGGGAACGCCGACCGCGGAGGGAACTTACAACTTCTCTGTCACCGCGACCGACAGCAGCACGGGGACCGGCCCCTATTCGAGTGCACCCCGCGCCTACAGCATAACCGTCCTCGACATTCCGCCGGTCGCCAACGCGGTGTCGGCCACGGTCGCCTACAACAGCAGCGCCAATTCGATCACGCTCAACATCACAGCCGGCACGCCGACATCGGTCGCGGTCGCCACTCCGGCTGCCCACGGCACGGCAGTAGCCAGCGGCACATCGATAACCTACACACCCACTGCCGGCTTTGCCGGTCCAGACTCGTTCACCTACACAGCAACGAATACGGCCGGAACGTCCGCACCGGCGACCGTCACCATCACGGTCAGCAATCCGACGATCGTGGTCGCGGCATCCGGGGCTTTGACCGCGCAAGTCGGCGTTGCCTACACACAGACCTTCACCGCATCCGGTGGTGCGGCGCCATACACGCTGTCGGTGAGCGGCTTGCCGGCAGGCCTATCCCAGACAGGGACAACAGCCAACAGCGTGACTGTTTCCGGAACGCCGAGTGCGGCGGGCAGCTTCATCCTCAGTGTCACAGGATCCGACAGCAGCACCGGAAATGGCCCCTTCGCGATTTCACAGCCCTTCACGCTCGCCGTCGCTGCGCCAACGCTTGTCGTAGCGCCGGCGCCGGGATCTATTCCCGCCCCCTATGGTGCGCCGTTCAGCCAGCAGTTCTCTGCGTCGGGCGGCACAGGTCCGTACAGCTTCAGCATCACCGCCGGCGCCCTTCCCCCAGGCATCTCGTTCAATTCGGCTGGGCTGCTCTCCGGAACGGCCACGGCACCCGGCACCTACAACTTCACGCTCCAGGCACAAGACAGCAGCACCGGCACCGGAGCGCCTTTTACAGTCGCGGCGTCCTACGCATTGGTGGTCGGGCCGCCCACCGTCGTTGTCAGCCCTGCGACGCTGGCTAATGCCACGGCTGCTTCGCCCTACTCTGCCGCGGTCACAGCATCCGGAGGTGTCGCGCCCTATACGTTCTCGTTGACCTCCGGTGCGCTGCCGGTGGGTATGTCGTTCAATTCGGCGGGTACTTTCTCGGGCACGCCTACCCAATCCGGAACTTTTTCGCTCACGGTCCAGGCAAGCGATGCTAACGGCCAGACAGGGACCCATGTCTATAGCTTGACGGTCGACGTGCCGGCCCTGACCATATCGCCCACCAGCATCCCAGGCGGCACGGCCGGAATTGCCTACAGCCAGCCGCTCACGGCGAGCGGCGGCAACGGCCCCTATACCTATGCGCTCACCGCGGGCGGACTGCCGGCAGGCGTAACCATCGCGGGCGGCGCAATCGCTGGAACGCCGACTGTTGCCGGCACCTTCAACTTCACTGTGACGGCGACCGACAGCACGGCGGGCACGGCGGCCAGTGGGTCCCAGGCCTATACGCTGGTGGTTGCAGCGCCGACCATAGCGCTGGCACCAGCCAGCCTCCCTGCCGGTCAATATGACGTTGCTTACAGCCAGACACTCACAGCCAGCGGGGGCACCAGCCCTTACAGTTTTGCGGTGACGACAGGCGCGCTGCCGACCGGGATAACACTTTCTTCGACGGGAACGCTTTCGGGCACACCGAAGGTTGTCGGCTCGTTCAACATCACCGTCACGGCGACAGACAATCTTGGTTTCACCGGCACGGCAAACTATACGCTTGTGATCGGCAACAACCCGCCGGTTGCCAACCCGGAGACTGCCGAAACCCTTGAAGGGCAGTCCGTGACCATCCACGTCACGGACAACGATACCGGGACCATCACCTCTGTTGCGGTCGCCACCGCGCCAGCGCACGGCACCGCGACGGTCAGCGGCACCGACATCGTCTACACGCCGGCAGCGTCCTTCAACGGGTCGGATACGCTGCAGTACACGGCGACCGGACCAGGTGGAACCTCGGCGCCCGCCGCCGTCACGATCAACGTCAGGCCTGTGCCCGTCCCTGTCGCGCAGCACGTCACGACAGTGTCGGGCAAGGCAGTGGTGGTCGACCTGACCAAGGACGCTGTTGGCGGGCCGTTTACCACTGCAAGCCTTGTTTTGGTGCCTCCCCCTTCATCGGGAACGACGGTGCTGAACGGGTTCCAACTCACCTTCACCCCGACAGCGACATACCAGGGCACGGCCACGGTGACCTTCACCTTGAGCAATGCTTATGCAACGTCGGCGGTGACGGCGATCACCATCGAGGTCGTGGAGCGCCCCGATCCGACGCTCGACAGCGAGGTCATGGGCATCCTCAACGCCGAGACCGCCGCGACACGTCGTTTTGCCACTTCGCAGATCGGCAATTTCCAGCAGCGTCTGGAAGGTCTTCATGACAGCGGCGATGGTCAGGAACCGGTCGACAGTCTGGCCTTTGTCCAAGGCATAGTGCTCTCGTTCGACAGCACCTGCGGTGACCAGGAGCGGGCGGCAAAGGGAGAATCTTGTGGGCGCAGTCAGGCGTCTGACCCCAACTGGCCCTTCAAATCGTCTCTCGACGACACCGCTACATCGGGCACGCCCGGAAGCTTCGGCTCCGGCAGCTTCGGCCACAGCAAGGTGACCGTATGGACCGGCGGTTCGATCAATATCGGCGAGCGTGACGGCGAAGATGGCTACAAGTTCGAGACCACCGGCCTCAGCGCCGGTATCGACTATCGCCTCAGCCGTGCTTTTGCGATCGGTCTTGGCATGGGTTACGGCCGCGATGTCAGCGACATCGGTGACAACGGCAGCCGCAGCAAGGGTGAGGCCTACACGGCGGGCCTCTATGCCAGCTATCATCCCGGCCAGGACTACTTCATCGACGGTCTGGTCGGATATCAGTGGCTTTCATTCGATTCGCAGCGCTATCTGACATCCGGTGGCGGCTTTGCCACCGGCGAACGGGACGGTGGCCAGTGGTTCGCCTCGGTTTCAGCCGGCAAGAAGTTCGAGATCGAACAGTGGCAGATTTCGCCTTATGCCCGTCTCGACGTGGCACGTGCGACCCTGGACGAATTCACCGAAAATGGCGATCCGTCATCGGCCCTGCACTATGGCGAGCAGGACATCAGCACCACCACGGGCAATCTCGGCATGACGCTCAACTACAAGGTCCCGGTCAGCTTCGGGGTGGTTTCGCCGCAATTGAGGCTGGAGTACCAGCACGACTTCCAGGGCGACAGCGCGATCACGATGAACTATGCGGACATGTTCGGCGGACCTTTCTATCACACCACCATCGATGGGATGGGAAAGGACCGCTTCATGCTCGGCCTCGGTGTCAATGTGCAGACGGTCCAGGACTTTGCCGTGCGGCTGGAATATCGCGGCCTGTTCGGCAGCGATGGCAACACCGACAATGGTTTCCTGGTCAATCTGGGCAAGAAGTTCTGACCCCAGGCTGGTATGGGACAGAGTGGTTCGGCGTTTCTGTGAGACGATGAACCGTGCTGCAACGGCAGCAGAGCAATTCCAGGAAAGTGTGCAACGGTTTTCTCGGGAAAAGCGCTTTGCGCTTTCCCCTGGGAATTATCTCAAACTAAGGAGTTAGAGCGGTTCGCCGTTTCCGTAAAACGGTGACCTTGTCTAAATGAACTGCACCTGGACGATCTCATACCCCCTGGCACCGCCAGGCGCATTGACCTCGATGGCGTCGCCGACTTCCTTGCCGATGAGCGCGCGGGCGATCGGCGAGGAGATCGAGATGCGGCCGGACTTCACGTCCGCTTCCTGGTCGCCGACGATCCGGTAGGTCTTCTTTTCCTCAGTGTCCTCGTCGACCAGCACCACGGTGGCGCCGAACTTGATCTTGTCGCCGCTAAGTTTGCTGACGTCGATCACCTCGGCGCGCGCGATATAATCTTCAAGCTCGTTGACGCGACCCTCATTGAGGCTCTGCGCCTCTTTGGCGGCATGATATTCGGCATTTTCGGACAGGTCGCCATGCGAGCGCGCCTCGGAGATGGCCTCGATGATGCGCGGCCGCTCTTCCTGCTGGCGCCAGCGCAGCTCTTCCTTCAATGACGCGAACCCCTCGCCTGTCATCGGGACCTTGTTCATGATGCCTGACCTTTCCTGCTGCCACCCCCGCGTTTCGGGGAAAGCCTTGTCGATGGGTACAAAAAGAAAACGGTCCGGCAGCCTCGGGCTAACGGAACCGTTTCACCGCAATTTCCCTGAATATAGCAATCTTCGCGGGTTTTTCACGTCCAAAAATCGGTTTTGCAAAAATCATCCCCGCTTTCATCAGTCGGGAGCGGCTAATAAGTCCGAGGCGTAACAAAAAAGCGGCCGCGATCGCTCGCGGCCGCTTCGAACAGCCCTGGGGGCCTTTCAACTTCTCATGAAATGGTCGATCTGCTCGGACAGCATGCCGTATTCACGCGAACCCTTGCCGGTCCGCTTCTCAATCTCCATCAACTGCTGCTGGGCGCCGGCCAGATCGCCAATCTGCAGATGCGCTTCGCCGAGATATTCGCGCACCAGCGTGTAATTGGGGTCGATACGCAGCGCTTCCTCGTAGTAGCCGAGGCCGACGGTGACGCGGCCGGAATGGCGGTGCGAATAGCCGAGATAGTTGAGGATGCGCGGATCCTGCTTGTTGGCGGCCAGGCTGAGCACGGCAATCGCCTCGTCATAACGCCCGGCCATCGCCAGCGCATGGCCTGCATCATAGATGCTGTCGTCGTCGAGCATGCCTTCCTGGGGCGCGACGCACTTTTTCTTCTTCTTGTCCCAGACTTCGCCCTTCTTGCACTGGGTGACGGTCTGATCGCTGCCACCGCTACTGCCGGCGGCGAACGTCGGAACGGCGAAGAACTGGAGAGCGACCAGCGCGGTTGCAGCCTGGATCAGCATTCTTTTATGCATCGAAGCCTCCTTGAGGGGTGAGAATGCAACACTAACGCCAGACGGTTCGCGTTTCATCCCGGAAAAATGCGAGCGGGAGAACATCAGGTGACGGACGCCGCAAATTCGCTATCATCCGGCAAACGACCTGACGGAGACGGCCCGTGCAGCGGTGGCTTGAAAAGGACTGGGACCTTTCGATCGGCCCCGACACCGTGCGTCTGTTCATCCTCAAGGCCAAGGCGCTGAGTGCCGCCGTCAATGAAGACTATGCCGATGGCGCCGAGCACGAGGTCGAGCTCGACGGCGAGTCCCATGTCAACCATCACCATGACGGCCTTGCCGAGGAAAGCTCCGAGAACCTTACCGAAGAAGAGCTGCGCGAGCTGATCAACGACCTCAATGTCGATGAAGCAGCCGAACTGATCGCGCTGGCCTGGGTCGGTCGCGGCGACTACGACGCCACCGAATGGGCGGACGCGCTTGCCGCGGCGCGCGAACGCGCCAACAAACGCACCGCAAAATACCTGCTTGGCATGCCGCTGCTCGCCGACTGGCTGGAGGAAGGGCTGGAAGCGATCGGCGCGTAACGACGCGGTTACCGTTCGTGATGCGACGCAGGCAACCTCCCTGCCTCGGCGCCGTTGAGGGCCATGGGGTCGATTGTCTTTTCCCGAACATGCAGGATCGCATTGCTCATGGCCGTCACGGCTTTGCTGGTGATGCCGGCCGAGGCCAGACATCGCCATCGGCATCACAAGCCGCTGACGCCGCGGGTGGAGCAGCCGCTGACGCCGCGGGTCGACCAGCCCCTGAAACCGCGGGGCGGGCAGCGCCTGAAACCGCGGCGCCACCGGCAGGTCACGCCGAACCGGACACAGCAGAAAACGCAGGCTCCGCTGCCCTCGCCTGCCGATGTTCCGGTGCCCGGGCCCGGTATTCCGGTGCCCGGACCCCCTATTCCGGTGCCCGAGCCACGCCCGGCGGAGGCTCCGAAGGCCGACGCTGCAAAGACCGAGGAAAAGACGGAAGGTCCGAAGACCGCCGGAGCGCCCGACCGGTTCAATGAAGAAAAATCCCATCCAAAAAGTCAGGTGCGCCCTGAACCCTCTGCCCCGGAGCCGCCAACCGTCGCGCCAACGCCGACACAAAAGCCTGACATCGCGGAGCCCGAGGCTCAAGCGCCGGCAGTCGCCCCACAGCCGCTGCAAAAGCCGGCGGACGCAGGCGACAAGAAGATGCTGCCCGACCCGCGCTCGGCCGATCTGCCCGACGGCAAGATGCCCGCTGAGGAAGTCGCTTGCCGCGAGCGGCTGAAGGCGCTCGGCGTCGAATTCGAGGAGCACAAGGCGGAAAGCAATCCCGAAATCGGCTGCTCGATCCCTTACCCGATCGTGATCAAGACAATCGGCAAGTCGATCGCCATCGCGCCGGGCACCGAACTCAATTGCCCGATGGCCGAGGTGGCCGCGCGTTTTGCGGCAGATGTCATCCAGCCGGCCGCGAAAGCCGATTTCGGCGCCGATTTGAAATCGATCAGCCAGGCATCGGCCTTTGTCTGCCGGCCACGCAATGGCACACGAAAACTGTCGGAACATGCCTTCGGCAACGCCCTCGATATCGCCGGCTTCACGCTGTCGGACGGCAAGAAGATCGAGATCGGCCCGGCGCCGCCCGAGCAGGACGCCAAATTCCTCAACGCCGTGCGCAAGGCCGCGTGCGGACCCTTCAAGACCGTGCTCGGCCCTGGGGCCGATGCCGATCATTCCTTGCATTTCCATCTCGATCTCGAACCGCGCCGGCACGGGGGGACGTTCTGCCAGTAAGCATGGCTGGTCAGACCGCGTGCCGCAATTCGGCCGCAGGCATGAACGCGGGCGCTGCGTTTTCCTTTACCCTTGATCGTTAAAATGCCGGAGATCTGGGAACAGGGATTCCGCTCATGGCCGGAACATTTCGCGCCGCGCTTGCCGCAGTGCGGCAATCGAGACGCATGCGCTCGGCAGTCGGCGGGCTGGCCGCCGGCCTTGCCCTCGTGGCGCTTTCCGCCTGCAACACCGGCAGTGTGCTGTCGCTTGAACCGGCCGTCGACGTCGGATCCCAGACTGCCGCCGTGCCGCAATATGCCGGCATGCAGAAGCTTGTCCCCTCCAATCCCTATATGACGCAGGCCGCTTATCCGCGCATGGACGAGCCAATGTCGCCGGTCGAGCAGATGCCGGCCAGCGAAACCGACTGCCGCCAGCAATTGAAGCGCCTCGATGTTGCCTTCACCGACCTGGCGCCGATCCATGAAGGCCAGTGCGGCATCGATTATCCGGTCAAGGTCTCGGCCATCGGCAACATCCAGATGAAACCCGCCGCGACGCTGACCTGCGACATGGCCGCCACCTTTGCCGGTTGGACGAAGAATGAACTCGTACCCTCCGCCCGCTGGCGCTATTTCTCCGGCGTCAAGACCATCCACCAGGGCTCCAGCTATTCCTGCCGCAGGATTGCCGGCGAAGGTGTATTGTCCGAGCATGGCAAGGGCAATGCAGTCGACGTCATGAGCATCGAGCTCAACAATGGCGACGACATCGATGTGCGCAAGCCCGGCCTGTTCGCCTTCCGCACCCGCGGCTTCCTCAACAATGTGCGCGCCGACGGCTGCCAGTATTTCACCACCGTGCTCGGCCCCGGCTACAATTACGACCACCGCAACCATTTCCATTTCGACATCAAGAACCGCAGGAACGGTTATCGCGCCTGCCGCTAGAGCATGATCTCGAAAAGTGGATGCTGGCTTCAGAAACGATCAGGCAGGATCGGCGCCACCGGTGGAAGCGATGATTTGCCGTGCCACCAGATCCTGGATATGCCACAGATTCCGGTCGCGAATGCCGCTTTCCTCCAGTTTGCCGACAGTCCGGAACAGGTATTGCGCCGACGAACCCCAATGCCCAGCAGCCCGTGCCAGCGCGTCCGCAACCTGTTCCAGCGGCACCCTTCCAGCATAAGCCCTACCGTCTGGAGCAGCAACGAAGGCCAGGGCGCACAGTGGACCCTCCTTGGTCTTGACCTTGATCCAGCACGGCACGTTAGTTGGCGGATTCGCATCGACCTCGCGGCGCATCAACTGGCCGAGTTGCCCGAAATGGTCTTCGGCTGGCAGTCGATAAACGATGCCATTGCAGCTGCCGCCACGGTCGAGAGCCATCATCAGGGCCGGCAAATCGCGCGTTCCACGCCAGCGCGTCAGCTTCAGGCAGAATGAGCGGTGCCAACCTGGCGCCGTGGCCGGGCGCTGCTCGACATGGACGAATTCGGGATTCCAGATAAGCGAGCCGTAAGCGAAAACCCACAGCGTTTCGGGTCAGTATTCGGCAAGCACCTTTTCGACCAGATCATCGAACTCCGCGTCGGTATGCTCGCTGGTTCCAGGCTCTGGACCGGGATCCGGCTCGATACGATCGACCCTGGCGACAAGCTCGGCGGTCAACGCCATCGATCTGTGGCCTGCCGGCTTCCGTTTCATTCCTGCCCCCGCGCAAAAACGATGGCTGACGATAGACCGCCAGCGCGTGCTTGGCCATTGATTTCCAAGATACGTCAGGCAACAGATACCGCTGGGATCGAGCCTCCTTCATGAGCCAACGAAGCCTTCGACGACGCGTTGCGATCTGGGTGGCGGCCTTGCTGGCCGCCTATCTGGCGCTCGCCTATTTCGCGGCACCTGAATTCTGGACATTCCGCGATCGCGGCTTTCGCAAGCAGAGCTTCGAGATGGTGACGCACACGCCGCAAGGCATTCCGGGCGACCCCATCAATGTCGGTCTTGTCGGCACGCAGAAGGAGGTGGTCCATGCCTTCGCCGTCGCCGGCTGGGACACCGCCGACGCGGTGACCTTGAAGACCGCGATCGAAATTGGTGAAAGCGTGCTGTTCGACCACCCCTACCCCGATGCGCCGGTCAGCAGGCTGCTGTTCGACGGCCACGCCCAGGATCTCGCCTTCGAAAAGCCGGAGGGCTTCAGCGCCGATCGCCGGCATCATGTCCGCTTCTGGCAGACCGGTGCGACCGGCGATGACGGCCGGCCACTGTGGCTGGGCTCGGCCAGCTTCGACCGCGGCGTTGGCCTAAGCCACGACACCGGCGCCGTCACCCACCATATCGGCCCCGACATCGACGCCGAGCGCGACTTTCTGATGCGCGATCTGGCGACCGCCGGTGTGTTGATCTCGACCAGCAATATTGCCGGCGTCGGCGCCACCAGCACCGGACGCAATGGTGGCGGCGATCCATACTTCACCGATGGCGAGGCGATTGTCGGTATACTGAAACAGTAGGTCGCGCGAACCTTGCGAGCCGAGACAGTCCGGCGGTTTCAAAAGGGAGGTTCTGATGTTCGAAGCGGAAAGTGTGGTGAACAGCGACTGCAGGGCCTGGTTCGACCCGAAGCCTGAAGAGCGTCGCCGCCTGTTGTTCGCCTCATTCGAACCGGACGGCACGTACATCGATCCGACGGTGCAAATCTCCGGAGCCGAGGCTCTGCTCCATCATATCGATCAGGTCGTGAAAGCCCGTCCCGGCCTCTGGCTCGACCGGACGACCTTGTCGATATCCATCATGATTTCCTGCGTTTTGGCTGGGTAGCGAGAGGCGACAACGGATTTCGAGGCGCCGACAGCATGGACATGTGCCGCGTTTCCAAACGGGGGAAGCTGTCACTGGTCGTTGGCTTTTTCGGACCCTTCGCAGCAATGCCAAATCCCTGACGGTTCCCTTACCGCCGCGGATTCCCTGACCGAAGTGCCGGTCATTTCTCAAAAAACACGCCGGACTATTTTCGAAGACCGCGCGGCAATGCTATTGACCGCTCATGCTATATGTCGAAATCGCTATCGTGGTCGTCCTCATCTGCGTGAACGGCCTTTTGTCGATGTCCGAGCTCGCCATCGTCTCGTCGCGCCCGGCCCGGCTGAAAGCGATGATCGACCGCGGTATCAATGGCGCCGGCCGCGCGCTTGAGCTTGGCTCGAATCCCGGCAAGTTCCTGTCCTCGGTGCAGATCGGCATCACCCTGGTCGGCGTGTTGTCAGGCGCCTTTTCCGGCGCCACGCTTGGCGAACGGCTGGCGCGGTTCTTGGCCTCGACGGGCATGCGCGAGAATCTCGCCGACCCGCTTGGCGTCGGCATCGTCGTTGCCATCATCACCTATTTCTCGCTGATCGTCGGCGAACTTGTGCCCAAGCAGATCGCTCTGCGTGATCCCGAAAGGGTCGCCGCCAGGGCCGCTCCGGCAATGACCATCCTCGCCACCGTCTCGGCGCCGCTGGTCTTCCTGCTCGACTTCTCAGGCCGCGCCATCCTGTGGCTGCTCGGCCAGCGCGGCGAAAGCGAGGAGAAGGTCACCGACGAGGAGATCAAGATGCTGGTCGCCGAGGCCGAGCATCACGGCACCATCGAATCCGACGAGCGGCGCATGATCGCCGGCGTCATGCGGCTTGGCGACCGCGCCGTGCGAGCGGTGATGACGCCGCGCACCGAGGTCGACTGGATCAATCTGCAATCCGACGAGAGCGCGATCCGCAAGCTTTTGATGGAAACCCAGCATTCGCGCCTGCCGGCCGGCGACGGCGGCGTCGATGTCATGGTCGGCGTCGTCCAGACGCGCGACGTACTGGCGGCAATGCTTGCCGGCCGCGTGCTCGATCCGCGCAGGCATGTGCGCGCCGCACCCATCGTCTACGACCAGGCCGACGCGCTGGATGTGCTGCAGAAGCTCAAGGAATCCGACGTGCCGATGGCGCTGGTGCATGACGAATACGGTCACTTCGAAGGCATCGTCACCCCGGCCGACATCCTCGAAGCCATCACCGGCGTGTTCCGGGCGGACACCGACGCCGGCGATGAGGAAAACGCGGTCAAGCGCGAGGATGGCTCATGGCTGCTCGCCGGCTACATGCAGGCCGACGAGATGGCCGACATTCTCGGCATCGACCTGCCGGAAAACCGCGACTACGAGACCGTCGCCGGCTATGTGCTGGCACACATGCACCATCTCCCGGCGACCGGCGAATGCGTCGACGCGCAGGGCTGGCGCTTCGAGGTGGTCGATCTTGACGGCCGCCGCATCGACAAGCTGATCGCCACCCGCCTGCCCGGCGTTCACCGCGAGGCGGTGCGCTGACTGTCGATGATCGCCCTATCGTTCCCAGAAGGGCTTGGCGATCTCTCCCTCGACCTGCTGTATCGTCAGACCGATATCGTCGATCAAATGGGGATTGTCCTTCGACATTTGCCTGAGTTGCCAGCGAAAGCGTATCCGCTCGCGCCAGGTCCGATCGTGCCAGGTCGCGATGATGCTTCGCAGGGTCGTCAGGTGCCGACGCGACGCCGGCCCCACCGGCGTTTCAGGCCGCGCTGCACAATGCAAGGCCGAGGTGAGGGTATTGGTCATGGCAACCTCCATATGGTTTGAGGGCCGGAGGGCTCTCGAAAGAGGTTGAATTCTGCGCGATACGGACAGCGCCGTAATTAAGCCTTCCCAAATAGTTCTCAAAACTTCCAAACCGGGTAGAGCAGTTTTCCGGTTCACGGAACCAGCAAACTGCTCTAACTCTTTGTTTTGACGCAACTCCGGCCGGAAAACCGTTTCACACTTTTCCTGGAATTGCTCTATAGATGCGCCCTATGCAGGGATCGCGTTTTGCCTTTGGTCCGTTCGTGCTTGATCCGGGTGCGGGAACGCTGCTTCGGAACGATGTGTCCGTTGCCGTTGGCTACCGCGGGCTAAATCTGCTCGCGGCGCTCGTCGGACGGCCCGGCGAAATTCTGGGGAAAGCCGAGTTGATGGACGCGGCTTGGCCGGGCACCGCCGTGGAGCAAGGCAACCTCACCGTCCAGATCGCGCAGTTGCGCAAGCTGCTTGGTCCGGCCGCCGACGGCGGCGAATGGATATCCACCGTTCCGCGCGTCGGCTACCGTTTCACGGGAACCGTCGAACAGCTCGCTGGCGCGAAGCGAAAGCCCTTGCCGCTGCCTGGCAAACCATCGATAGCCGTGCTGCCCTTCGTCAATGTCAGCAACGATCCCGAGCAGGACTCCTTCGCGGATGGGTTGACCGAAGACCTGATCACCGACCTGTCCAGAATCTCCGGCCTGTTCGTCATCGCGCGCAACTCGGCCTTTGCCTACAAGGGAAAGGCGACGGACGTGCGCGAGATCGCTGAAGACCTTGGCGTGCGCTACCTGCTGGAGGGCAGCGCAAGACGCGCCGCGGGGCGCGTGCGCATCAACGCACAGCTGGTCGACGCGGTGAGTGGCGATCATCTGTGGGCGGAACGCTTCGATCGCGGCCTGGAGGATATCTTTGCCGTTCAGGACGAGGTGACGGCCAAGATCGTGGAGGCGCTGCTCGGCCGGCTGCGCGCATCGCCGCCGCGCAATCGGCCCAAAAATCTCGAGGCCTACGACCTCTGCGTGCGGGCGCGCAAGCTGATCGACGACTCGCCGCAGATGGCGCAGGAAGCGCATCTGATGCTCACGCGCGCGGTGTCGCTCGATCCTGACTACGCCGAGCCCTATCGCTGGCTTGCCATGAACCACTGGATGGGACAGGTGCATTGGGGCGGACCAACTGAAGCTGCCCGCAGCGTTGCCTTGGAACTCGCCCGCAAGGCCGTGGCGATCGATCCCAATGATGCTGGCTGTCGCTGGATTCTGGCTTATCTGCTTGCCTATGAGCGCAGCTTCGCCGAGGCGGATGCCGAATTCGCCAAGGCGATCGAGCTCGACCCGAACGAGGCCGACACCTGGGCGGCATTATCCGACATCGCGGTCCTGACCGGGCGGGTCGAAGAGGGCCTTGAGCATATCAGCAAGGCGTTCCGGCTGAACCCGTTTCCGGCGAGTTGGTACTATCTGACGCTCGGCCAGGCGCAATATGCGGCGCGCGACTACGAAGCCGCTATCGAGACACTGCGCAGGGACGAGACCTATCGTACAAGCTCACGCCGTTTCCTGGCGGCAAGCCTGGCCCAACTCGGCCGGCTCGACGAGGCGCGCGCCGAGGTCGAACTGTTCCTCGTCGGCAACCCGCATTTCACGACCCATCACTGGGCCACAACGGAGCCATTCCGCGACACCGCTATGCTTGAGCATTTCGTTGACGGCTTTCGCAAGGCCGGTCTTCCCAAGTGACGCGCAGGCGTGATCCCGGCATCACATGACTTGCTCCCTCAAACTGCGGCCTCGATTGGCTCGGCAAGTTTCGGATTTGCCCGCGCGGCGATCAGGCAGCCGGCGACGATCAGGCATGCTCCGGTCAGCGTGGTCCAGGTCGCCTCCTCGTCAAAGAAGAACCAGCCAAGCGCGACCGCCCAGATGAAGGCCGAGTATTCGGTCGGGATCAGATATTGCGCTTCGGCGCGGGCGTAGGACCAGCTCATCAGGAATTGACCGGCAAGCGACAGCACCGTCACCCCAGCCAGGGGAAGCCAAAGATTGCTCGGCAGCGCGACGGCGAGCCAAGGTGCTGCGAGGCCGAGAAAGATGGCAACGCAAAGGTTCTGGAACAACATGATCTCGATCGGCTTGGCCAACTGCGCCTGTTGCCGGGCGAGGATCAGATTGTAGCCGTAGAACACCGTCGATACGAGCACCGCTGCCGTGCCAAGCATGGCATCTTGCGAATAGCTTGCCTGCCCGAACTGGCCGGCCATGATGATCGCGACGCCGGCGATGCCAGCCAACGATGCCCAGACGGCCTGCCGCCGGATCCGTTCGCCCAGCAGCAGCGCGGCAAGGAAGAGCGCAAACAGGGGCGCGACAAAGCTCAGCCCGATCGCCTCGGCGAGCGGCAGCCTGGCGAGACCCCAAAAGAAGGATATCAGGACGATCCCGACAATTGCGGCACGCAGCGCATGCAGCCTCAG
Source organism: Mesorhizobium sp. Root102 (assembly GCF_001425625.1). GTDB lineage: Bacteria > Pseudomonadota > Alphaproteobacteria > Rhizobiales > Rhizobiaceae > Mesorhizobium. The sequence continues at coordinate 113,747 of NZ_LMCP01000047.1, forward strand.
CACCGGAAAGGTTGGCGTTGCGCGCGGCCCTGCCGACCAGGCAGCACCCGCGACCACGGTCGCGACCATGCTGCGCCAGAGCACCGTGTTGTAGACGCCCACCGCAATAACCAGGGTCTTCATCGCCGCGTCCATCCCCGACAGCAGGAAGATCCCGAGCGCGCATACGAGCACCGGGATCATCGGGGAAACGGCGCCGGTCAGGCTGGATGTCTTCACGGCTTCACTCATGTGACGGATTGCAGCCGGATATATCAGGGCAAGACAGCGCGGCCAGATGGCAGGACCATCGATGTAGAGGTCCAATCCGATTGGCGTGGTGTCCGCTGCGAAACTAGGGCATCAGCACCACCTTTCCTGTCGAGCGGCGCTCGTCCAGCAAGCGGTGTGCATCGCCGGCTTGATCGAGCGGGAAGCGGCCGCCGATCGCTACCTGCAGACGGCCGCTCGCCGCCAATTGGAACAGCTCTGACAGGTTGGCTCTCAGCACGTCGGGAGACAACAGCGGCAGTAGCGCGAAACCCCTGAGCGACTGGTTGCGGCCGATCATCGCCTCCAGATCGGAAGCCGCGAGCGCATAACGGCCGAGTGCCGCGAACACCAGTTCGCCGCCAGGCGCCAGAGCCTGCAGCGACGCAGCCGTCAGCGCGCCGCCAACTGTATCGTAGATGATGTCGACGCCCTTCCCGTCCGTGACGTCGCGGACGCGGGCGGGCCAATCCGGATTGGTGTAATCGACTCCGGCATCGGCTCCCCGCGAGAGGCAAGGATCGAGCTTGGCCTTGCCGCCGGCGGCTGCGATCACCTGGCGGGCGCCCTTCAGCCTGGCCAGTTGGATCAGCAACGATCCCACGCCGCCCGACGCGGCCGGGACCAGCACCGACTTGCCCTCTGGCGGGCTTTGCCGAAGCAGATAAAGGGCGGTCAGCCCCTGCACCATCAAGGCCGTCGCATCCTCAAACGGCAGCGAGTCCGGCAGCGGCACGACGAGGTCGGCTGACATCGTCACCTGCTCCGCATAGCCGCTGTGAGGACGCCGCGACATGAACAGCGGCGCCGCCCCACGGGTTCCGAGCAGCTGTGTATCCACGCCTTGCCCGACGGCCTCCACGACGCCCGCCGCCTCGACACCGAGGATCATGGGAAGCTGCGGCGTCACCGCGTAGCGGTCGGCCCGCATCAGCACTTCGAAGAGGTTGATGCCGGCGGCATGAACGCGGATCCGCACCTCGCCAGCCTGCGGCACCGGTGTCGGCAGATCGACCACCTCCAGCACGTCGGGACCGCCGAAGCGGCTGAGTTGAATGGCTTTCATGGCAAACTCCGATCGCACTGGCATCGCCAGCGGTTTGCCACTATCTGCGGAGCCTCGACTACACACTCATTTGTCCCCTGCTGACCAGGAGGTGACCATGCCCAATCCCAACAGAATGCCCGTCAAGAGACTGCCGACGCTGCCGGCGGAACGGGCGCTGAAAGTGATCGCGGGGCGCTGGAAGGCGGTCATCCTCTACCATCTCTTCGATGGTCCCCGGCGGCTGTCGGCGCTGAAGGCGATCATGCCCGGCATCACCCAGAAAGTGCTGATCCAGCAGCTTCGCGAAATGGAAGTACATGGTCTCGTCAGCCGCGAGATCTTCGCCGAAGTGCCCTCGCGCGTCGAATACTCGGCGACGCGCCTCGGCCTCAGCCTCGAGCCGATCCTGCTGGCGCTTTGCCAATGGGGCCAGCATCACGCCGACGAATTGAACGAGATGGGCCGCCTCGCCGACTGCGTTATCCGGCCGAGACAGGCACAACAAGACGGCATGGCCTCCCCCAACTGAAAAGGGCGGCGCAAGCGCCGCCCCATATCCTTGGGAGGATAATTCGAACCGGCGGTCAGGCCGCCTTGACTTCCTCGGCGACGGCATCGGCCTGCCGCGCTGCCTTGAGCACCTTGGCCCACCAGGCAACGTCGTTGACCAGCGCGCTGGCGGCCTGGTTCAGATGCTCGAGATCTTCCAGCTTCTTCTCGCCCTGGCGGACGGCGAGGAAATCGCTCCAGGCGATATGGACAGCCGACTTGACCGGCGCCATCTGCAATTCGACGGCATGAAGGCGGAGCTGTTCGACGGCGCGGGCACCACCGACGCTGCCATAGCCGACAAAGCCGGCCGGCTTCTTGTTCCATTCGTTGGCTGCGTAGTCGATGGCGTTCTTCAGCACGGCTGTCGGGCCGTGATTGTATTCGGCGGCGGTGAAGATGAAGCCGTCGAATTCGGCGACCTTCTTCTGCCAGCGCTGTGCCACTTCATTCGTCGACGGCACCCAGGCGGAGGATGCGACCTCGTCGAAGAAAGGCAGCGGGAAGTCGCGCAGGTCGACGACTTCGACGTTGATGTCGGCATGTGACTTGGCGATCTTGGCGATCCATTGGGTCGGTACGTCGGCAAAACGCGCGGCGCGCGTCGAACCGACGATGATGGCGATCTTGGGTTTTGACATGGGGGCTCTCCTAGTAAGCGATTCCGGGGCAAGTAAAGCTGGTATCGTTTGGATACCGGCGCTATATGAGATACTGCCAACTCGAGACGCAAGGAGGCACCGTTTTGTTACTGAGGCACCCGCACAACACCGAAGACTGCCGCGCCGTCTCGGAAATCCTGCAGCGCGTCGGCGACAAATGGACCGTTCTGGTCGTCGGCAAGCTGGGCGACGGACCGCTGCGCTTCAATGAATTGCGCGCAGCCGTCGGCGGCATTTCGCAGAAGATGCTGACCACCACGTTGCGCGGGCTGGAGCGCGACGGCTTCGTCACTCGCACGGTGTTTCCGACCATACCGCCGCGTGTCGACTATGAGCTCACCGAGCTCGGTCATGAGCTGCTGATCCCGGTCAGCGCGCTAGGCGAATGGGCGCGCAAGAACACCACGCGCGTCAAGGCGGCGCGCGAAAAATTCGACGGCATGCACGTTTGAAACCCTTGGCCAGCAAGGGATGCAGTCTGCGCGTGACTTCGGCTTGACCTGATCCGGAATTCCATCTCGGCCGTGCGGATCGCTGCCCGACCGCACGCAGTGTGTTCACTGGCGTATTGCCTCTGTGCCCCATCCTCTGACGGCTGATCTCAGGCTCCTGACGGGCTGCCATCACATCGCATCGCGGCACAGATATCACACCGCGCGGCCCGCTCGCCGAGGGCCGGGTGGTCATGCGTGCAGGCAATGCGCGAGATGTCTTCCTTCACCTCCGCATAAGCGGTCACGCCGAGCAGGCAGGTCGTCGCGACCAGGGCTGCCACGAGCCAGCCGTTCAGCATATGTTGACGCATTGTCTCTCCTCCGACGCCCACACAATCGGGCCTGGAGGCAACCATTGGATGTCGCGAAAAGCGCCTCCCGAACGGGCGCTGTTACAAATGGCCAAGCATGGGAGAAAACGGCTTCCGTCAGCCTTCGGCGGGAACCGCTTTCGGCTTGCCTTCGCCGTCCAGCGCCACCATGACGAAATCGGCATGGGTGACCTTTTCCATCAAGTCGGAGAGGTAGCGCTGCGCCCAGGCTTCGACCTTGAGCGTCATCGAGGTGCGGCCGACGCGCTCTACATGGGTGTAGATGCACAGCGTGTCGCCGATCTTCATCGGCTTGGCGAATGACATCTCTTTCACCGCGGCCGTCACCACGCGGCCCTTGGCGCGCTCGGCGGCGCGGATGCCGCAGGCAAGATCCATCTGCGCCATCACCCAGCCGCCAAAAATGTCGCCGGCGGCATTGGCATCCGAAGGCATGGCCAGCGTGCGCAGCGTCAGATCGCCGAGCGGCCGTCCTTCAGCGTACTGCACCATGGGAAAATCCTTCGAGACCGGTTGCCCTCGATCCCGTATCGTCACGGCGCCGAGAGGTCAACGCGCCACTGCCGACTGTACCCCTCAGCGAGGGCTCGCCTGGCCGCTAAAAGTAACGCTTGAGGTTCGTGCGAATGCGATCGAGCACGCTGTCCCCGGAAAGGTCGGGAGAGAATTCCCTGCCCGTGATCGCCTCATAGGCCTGCGCATAAACCCTGGAGGCCTGTTCGACGATCTCGTCGGGTATTTTTGGGATCGGATCCTTGTAAGGATCGCACCGCGCCGAGACCCACGACCGGATGAAATCCTTGTCAAAACTCTCCGGCCGGCTGCCGCTGGCGATCGCCTGTTCGTAACTGGCGGCGATCCAGTACCGGCTGCTGTCCGGCGTGTGGATTTCGTCGGCGAGAATGATGGTCCCATTCTTGTCGGTGCCGAATTCGTATTTCGTGTCGGCGAGGATCAGGCCGCGCTCGGCGGCACGCTGCTGGCCACGGGCGAACAGGCGCAAGGCGTAGTCCGACACGGTATCCCACTGCGCCTGCGCAAGCAGGCCCTGTTCGAGGATCTCGGCTTTGGACAGCGGCTCGTCATGACCGCCATGCAGAGCCTTGCTGGTCGGTGTGATGATCGGCTCCGCCAGTTTCTCATTGTCGCGCAGGCCGTCCGGCAGGCGCATTCCATACATGTCCCGATTACCGCGCCGGTACCTGGTCAGGATCGAGGTGCTGGTGGTTCCCGCCAGATAGCCGCGCACCACGATCTCCACCGGCAGGATGTCGAGCCTTGTGCCGACGACGACGTTCGGGTCGGGGTATTCGAGAACATGGTTCGGGCAGATGTCTGCGGTTTCCTCGAACCAGTAACGCGCCGTTTGGGTGAGGATTTCGCCCTTGTACGGGATCGAGGTCAGGATGGTGTCGAAGGCACTGAGGCGGTCGGTTGCGATGATGATGCGCCTGCCATCCGCCAAATCGTAGTTTTCGCGGACCTTGCCGCTGTAGTGGCCCGGCAGTTCGGGAATGAAAGCATCCGACAGGACACGCATATGATTTTCCTGCCTTCCGCAGAGTGGCCAGAGCATGATTCCGAAAAGTTGCAGACTTTTCGGAAAAAATCATGCGCCAAATAATGCCATCGCATAAGCTGTCGAGCCGGTACATATCAAGCGCGATTGTTGGGAATCCCCGCAAACCCGACCAGTTCGACAGTCGCTTTTTTCACAACTGATGCCGGATGGCGCGGCGACGCGGTCAACCCGTGGCGTCTAGGCTGCGGCCAGATTTCCGCGCCGCCCAAACCAATCATGCAGACCATCCATCATGCAGACCTATGACTTCATCATCGTCGGCTCCGGCTCGGCCGGCTCGGTCCTGGCGGAAAAACTGTCGGCCTCGGGGCGCTTCTCGGTGTTGGTGCTGGAGGCCGGCGGCACCGACCGCCGCTTCTACGTGCAGATGCCGCTCGGCTACGGCAAGACCTTCTTCGATGCTGATGTCAACTGGAACTACAAGGCCGAGCCGGACCCTGGCCTCGCCGGCAATGCCGACCACTGGCCGCGCGGCAAGCTGCTCGGCGGTTCGAGTTCGATCAACGCCATGGTCTGGATCAGGGGCGCCCGCGAGGATTTCGATGCCTGGGCGGCCGCCGGCAATCCCGGCTGGGGCTATGACGACCTCTTGCCCGCCTTCAAGGCGCTCGAGGACAATCAGGCCGGTGCTGACACATGGCGCGGCACGGGCGGCCCGCTGCATGTCACCGACTGTTCGGACGCCGTCCATCCGCTGACCAGGCGCTATCTCGCCGCCGGCCAGCAGGCCGGCCTGCCGCTCAATCCGGATTTCAATGGTGCCGCCCAGGAAGGCGTCGGCATCTACCAGATCTCGACCCGCAACGGCCGCCGCTTGTCGGCGGCGCGCGCCTTTCTGCGCCCGGCAATGAAGCGCGCCAATGTCCGCGTAGAGATGAAGGCGCTGGCGACCCGTGTCCTGTTCGAGGGCAAACGCGCCGTCGGCGTCGAATATCTGCAGAACGGCGAGACGAAGACGGTGCGCGCCGGCCGCGAAATCATCCTGTCGGGCGGTTCGGTCAACTCGCCGCAATTGCTCCAGCTGTCCGGCGTCGGGCCGACCGCTCTGCTCAAAGGCCTGGGCATTCCCGTCCTCCATGCCAACGAAAATGTCGGCGCGCATCTGCAGGACCATGTCGGCATCAACTACACCTTCAAGGGCCGGCTGCCGACACTCAACCAGACGCTGCGCCCCTGGTGGGGCAAGCTGCTGGTCGGCATGCAATACATCCTGACCCGCTCCGGCCCGCTGTCGCTGTCGATGAACAATGCCGGCGGCTTCTTCCGCACCGACCCGGCGGCGACGCGGCCCAACATGCAGCTTTATTTCCAGGCCTTCTCGACTGTCATTCCCAAGAGCGGCGAGCGCCCGATCCTGACGCCGGATCCATGGCCGGGCTTTTCCATCGGCCTGTCCAATTGCCGTCCGTCGAGCCGTGGCGAGATCATGATCCGCTCCAGCAACCCGCGCGACTACCCCAAAATTGTCGCCAACGCCTACTCCACCAATGCCGATGTCGAAGAGATGCTGGCGGCGGTGAAGTTCGTGCGCAAGATCGCCTCGATGCCCGCCATGGCCGAGATCATCGAGGAAGAGGTTTTGCCTGGTCCTTCAATCACTTCGGACGCCGATCTGATCCAGGATTTCCGGAAACGCTCCGGCACCGTCTATCACCCGGTCTCGACCTGCCGCATGGGCCCCGATCCTTCACACGCCGTCGTCGACCCACGTCTCAAGGTGCACGGCATCGACGGCTTGCGCGTCATCGACGCCTCGATCTTTCCCGACAACATCACCGGCAACACCAACGCCGCCTCGATCATGACCGGTTGGAAGGGCGCCGAACTGGTTCTGGAGGACCAAAAATGAAGATTACCGACGTCAAGACCTGGGTTGTCGGCAACCCGCCGCCCGGCATCGGCGGCAAGTATTTCATCTTCGTCAAACTGACCACCGATGGCGGCGTCGTCGGCTATGGCGAGGCCTACAACGCCACCTTCTCCGCCCATGTCACGGCGAAGATGGTCGAGGACATGGCCGAGCGCTATCTCGTCGGCCGCGATCCGCACGACATCGAGAACTTTTTCCGCCGCGCCTATTCGTCCGGCTTCACCCAGCGCCCCGACGTGTCCGGCATGGGCTGCTTCTCGGCGCTGGAAATGGCCTGCTGGGACATCATCGGCAAGGAGGCCGATAAGCCGGTCTACAAACTGCTCGGCGGCCAGGTGCACGAGACGCTGCGCTCCTACACCTATCTCTATCCGCACACCGGCAGCGTCCATTCCGAGGACGCGCCCGATGGCAAGAACGTCTACAACGACCCCGATCTCGCCGCCGCCTGCGCGCTCGAATATGTCGAGCAGGGTTTCAATGCCGTCAAGCTCGACCCGGCCGGCCCCTACACCGCTTTCGACGGCCATCAGCCGCGCCTCGTCGACATCGATGTCTCCACCCGCATGATCAAGGCGATCCGCGAGGCGGTCGGCACCCGCGCCGACATCCTGTTTGGCACGCACGGCCAGTTCACCGCGTCCGGCGCGCTGCGCATGGCGCGCGCCATCGAGCCCTATGATCCCTTGTGGTTCGAGGAGCCGGTACCGCCTGACATGCCCGAAGTGATGGCGCAGGTCGCCCGCGGCACCTCGATCCCGATCGCCACCGGCGAGCGGCTGACGACCAAGTTCGAATTCGCCCGCGTCATCGAAAACCGCGCCGCGACCATCCTGCAGCCGGACCTCGGTCGCTCCGGCGGCATCCTCGAGACCAAGAAGATCGCCGCCATGGCCGAGGCCTACCACATCCAGATCGCCCCGCATTGCTATTGCGGGCCGATCGTCGGCGCCGCCAACATCCAGCTGGCGGTGACCCTGCCCAACTTCCTCATCCTGGAATCGCTGAAGCAGTGGGACGGTTTTCACGCCACGCTACTGAAGAAGAAGATCGAGTGGCAGGACGGCAACGTCATCCCGTCGAAGGAGCCCGGCCTCGGCGTCGAGCTCAACGAGGCGGTCTGCGACGCGCACCCCTATACGGGCAAGGACCTGCATCTGCAGATGATGCAGACACCGCTGATGCCATGAGCGAAAACTACGCCTTCATCGGCCTTGGTCATCTTGGCGGCAACCTTGCCGCCAGCCTGATCCGCAACGGCTTTGCCGTCACCGTCTTCGACCGTCACCCCACGGCCGTCGAGCGCCTCGTGGCGCTCGGCGCCACCGCAGCAAGCAGCCCCGCCGAGGCCGCCGCGCGTGCCAGCAATGCCATCACATGCCTGCCCTCGCCCACGGTCAGCGAAGCGGTCCTGGCCGGCCCCGGTGGCTTGCTGGAGGGCCTACCCAAGGGCGGCACCTGGATCGAGATGTCGACCAATGGCCGCGACGAGATTCTTCGCCTCGCCGCGCTCGCCTCGGCCAGGGGCGTCGAGACATTGGAATGCCCGGTCACCGGTGGCGTGCATCTGGCGGCGGCCGGAAAGATCACCGCGCTGGTCGGCGGCGATCCAGCGCTCTACGCGCGCCATCGTCCGGCGATCGAAGCGATGTGCGCAAAGTCGTTCCTGATGGGACCGGTCGGCTCGGCGGCGGTGATCAAGGTGATCACCAACATGCTCGCCTTCATCCATCTCGTCGCCGCCGGCGAAGCACTGATGCTGGCCAGGCGAGGCGGGCTTGACCTGGCCCAAGCCTATCACGCCATCGTTGCCTCCTCTGGCAACAGCTTCGTCCACGAGACCGAAAGCCAGCTCATTCTCAACGGCTCCTACGACATCGGCTTCACCATGGACCTGGCGCTGAAGGACCTCTGCTTCGCGCTTGCCATGGGCAAGGATTTCGGCGTGCCACTCAGCCTGGCATCTCATGTCAAAGCGATTTTCGAGGTGGGCAAGCAGGAATATGGCGGCAGCGCCTGGTCGACCCAGATCGTCAAATTGCTGGAAGATACCGTCGGTACCGACCTGCGCGCGCCCGGTTTTCCGGCCAAGCTCGAACTCTGATGCTGGCTGGATATCAAGCGATTTCAAGATGTTGGATGGATTGGCGGACCCATCTGAATCAATCTGTCAACGGCTTGAATCAATATCTGAGCGTCAGTGCGCCAGGCAGGATATCGAAGGTAGCCGGTATGCGCCCCGGCGACTCGCCATCTATGTCGACCTGCGCGCCGTTCTTCTCGATATCGCCGAGCGGTTCGACCACAACTTTCCTGCCGCGCAGGATAGTGATCGCCGGATGGTTGCGGTGCCGGCCGCCATAGAGCAGGCGGATGTCCCAGATCAGCTTCAGCTTGCCGGCCGCGCGCAGGATGACGATGTCGAACTGCCCGTCGGTGAGTTCGGCATCCGGCGCGATCATCATACCGCCGCCGAAGAATTTTCCATTGGCCACCGCCACCAGCGCCATGCGCGCTTCAACCGGAGTGCCGTCATCGACGGTGATCCTGACGTCCTGGAAGCGGTAGCGGATGAACTCGACCACGGTGCGCAACAGGAACAGCGCCTTGGCCGACATCCTGCCCTTGCGCTTGTCGGCATTGACGGCGCGGTCGGTGGCGCCGGAAAGCCCCAGGCTGGCGATGTTGATGAAGTGCCGGCTGGCCAGCGCGCCGTGATCGTCGATGTAGCAGATGCGCCCGGCATCGACCTTGCGCCCCTTGGCCTTAGCGATCCGCTTCAGCACCGCGTCCACCTCCTTCGGCAGGCCAAGCCCGCGCGCGAAATCGATGCCGGTGCCGCACGGCAACAGGCCAAGTTCAGTGATACACCCGCTCTCCTGGGCTGCCTGCAGCAGCCCGTCGGCCACTTCGCTGGCGGTGCCGTCACCGCCGGCCGCGATCACCAGATCGAAGCCGCTCACCGCGAGATCGATTGCCAGCCTTTCGGCGTCGCCTTCGGCCTGCGTCTCGCGCAGTTCGACTTCCCCGAAATGCTTCTTCAGCGACGCCGCGACCTCAGGCCAATGCCGTTTGAGCCGGCCGCCACCGGCAATCGGATTGAGAACCACCCCGACTTTCAAGCACACCCTCCCGCAAGGACATCGAAACGCTCAGCACCTCGAATCCTTTGCCGGCATTGAAGCCCGCACCGGCCGACAGGGCAAGGGCCGAATGTCCGCCGATGCCGCCCCTCATGACGGATACGAAAATCCCGCTATTCCCAATTGATCCCCGATAATCCCGTTATCCACAGGCCCATGGCCATTCCCTGCGACCCTTACCCGGCGTACGTTAAACCCATCTCAGGCGGCTACCGATCGCCCAGCCGAAAGGCGAAGTGAAAGGCGGATTTCCTGAGGCCCGTACGGCCCGGATCGAGAGCAGGCTTGCCTGGTTGAGGGACGGATGCCGAGACCTACGGGGCCGCGGAAAGCGTGCCAACGCCGACGGCGGACCGATGCTGCCATGAAGGACGGCAAAAACCTTCGATGGTGCGCAGGGCAAAGCTCGCAAGGGTGGAGACCGGCGTGGTCCCGAACGGACGCTGCTTTCGGGTGGCGGACTGGCAGGACCGTCAAAATCAAGGCCGGCAAGGCGCGACGACTTTACGGAAGTTGCTGCCGCGACCGTGTCCTGATCTGACAGGGAGGCGCTGGGAGAAATCCCGGCGCCGACTGTCTTTTCCCCCTCGATGCCCTTTGCGGCGATCTTGCGAGCGCCGCTTCACCGCGCGCTAAAATCGGTTAGTATCGCCTGGTCAGAGCCCGTTTGAAAACGCGCTCTGCCGAGTCGGATGGCGTGGTTTTCGAGAACCGAAGCGCAGCGGACCTTTGGGTCCGTGAGCTCAGTTCTACTGCGACGCAGTAGAACGGGAAGCGCGGAAAACCGCGTCAGGCGCCCGGCGGAGTAGCGTTTGCAAATGGGCTCGTAGAAGGGGGATACTTCATGACGCTCATCCAGAAGCTTGCCGTTGCCTATGCCTTCCTGTTCTTCGGTGTCGTCGCATCGGCTACATACCGGCGTTCAACGATGCCGACGGCAATCTGTTCGGCCTGTTCTCGCTGCAATGGTATGACGACCTGCTTCACGCCTTCTCCGGCGTCTGGGCGCTGGCCGCCGCCTTCATCTCGCACCGCCAGGCAGTGTTCTATTTCAAGCTGTTCGGTTCGGTCTACCTGTTCGACGGCGTGCTCGGGCTGATCACCGGGTCCGGCTGCCTCGATGCCGGCATCTTCATCAACGGCTTCCGCTCCCTCAACGATATCGAATTCCCGGCCCGCTTCTTCGCCAACCTGCCGCACATCGTCATTGGCGGCTTCGCCGTCTATGTCGGCTTCTGGCTGGCCAAGCGCGTACACGACCACTTCGCCACGGCCTGATCGGCCATGTTCCTGTTCCGCTGGCTGAAGCGCATCATCAAGACGATCCTGTGGCTGATCGTCATCGTCATCCTCATCCCGATCGTCGGGCTGAGTTACGGCTTCCTGACGACGTCGTCGCTCGACAAGACCCCGTTGCCCGGCATTGCCGACGGCGCCCCGCCCAAGGCGCTGGCCGACAAGGTCCGCGCCGAAATCCCCGGCTACCAGCGGCCGGAGGAATCGACCTTCCTCACCTATCCGGAATGGGCAATCGTCTACGCCGCGCGCGAATATGCCGGCTTCGTCGACAAGGACCAGCCGAGCGGGTTTCCCTACTGGTCCTATGTCGGCCGCTTCTGGCAGGACTACGCCATGGTGATCCGCGCCAGCTCTCCCTACAAGTTCAACTACGCCAACCACCAGATGCTGGTCATCATCGGCACCAGCCACTCGATCGAGCATATCCTGCAATGGGCCTATGAGAACACGGTCGGCCGCATCACCGAGGCGACATCGGCCAAGCGCACCGCCGCCGACAACTATCAGGCCAAGGTGGCGGCCGACTATGCCGCGTTCCTCAACCAGGTGCCCTGGTACCAGTTCCCCTATGCCGAAAAGCGCGCCGGCCTGTTTGCCGTGCAACCGGCGCCGGGTGACAGTTCCGTCCGCACCAGCGAACGCAAGCTCGCCTTCGGCCTCGCCGACACCATCAAGCAGGGCTATGCCGACCTGATCAAAAAGGCACTCGCCGCCACGGCGGACCCGGCCTTCCTCGATATCCATGTCTGGGCCAAGGGGCCGGTCGGCGAAGCCACGCGCAACGAGCCCGACACCTTGCTCGAACGCGACCTGGGAACCGACGGCACCATCTTCGTCACCAAGCGCTATCAGGTGTTCACCGAAATGATCCCGCGCCTGATCGACAAGGGCGTCTCCTTCGTCGAGATCGGCGGCAATGACGAGATCATGGTCACCGTGCTCTCGACCGACACGATCGCCGTCCCCGAAGGCATGCGCATCCTGTTCAGCTATCCGCTCCCGGCTGAGCCTGCCACGCGCCGCACCGGACTGACTGTTGCCGTGCGCAAGCTGCATCTCGTGCTGCCGGCGCTGATCAAGGCAGGCGCCAGGCTCGAACACGTTTATGACTATTGAGGCCTTTCGGCCACGTCTTGCAAAGATCGGCCGTCTCGAGCGCTCCGCCACGCTCATTCCACAATCGCGGCCAAATCCCGCCTTGTTCGCGCGCGATGGAGTGTTGCCGTCACCCAAAAGCGGCAACCGGTTTGGGGCACCGACATGCACCTGAATGGGCTGCCGGGGGGCATCTCGAAGGGACGAGACCGTGATCAAGACCGCCCTTGTCGCCATGACCATCGTCGGGTGCGACTGCGACGCCAAGCTTTGCGAATATATCGGCGAGACACCGGCCAAGTGGTCGACCGTCGCCGAATGCGAAGCGGCGATGAAAGGCCAGATGCTGCACGAGCGCAATTTCAACTATCCGCTCGTCTCCGGCATCTGCCGCACGAAGGGCTCGTCGTCCTCCTCGCGGCTGGCCGCGACCGCGTCGCGCCCGGAATTAAAGCCCGCCAGCCGCGTTGTCAGGGCCGAAAGCCCGTTGCCTCCTGGATTGAGCCACCGGCCGAGCGTCTCGGTGGGTTCGCCAACGACGGCCATGGAAGCCGACGCCGCCCGGCCCGTCGCCTATGAACAAGTGGTCGATGGCGGAACCGGCGTGCTCTATCGCACGAAAAACGGCTACGCCGTGGTCAAGACCGATCTTGGCCGCGCCGCCTCGGCAACCGCCGACGCCGCGAAACGCTCCGTGAACTGGCTGGCCGGACTGGTGCAGAAGGGGCTGTAGTCCCGCCGGTGTCTCGGGTCACGACCGCAACATGTCAGCGCGGCATCCTCTCGTCGCACCGGGTGTCCGTGATTAGGCCGGAACATAGGTCAACCTGATCACGTCATCGCCAATCAGATCGCTTGCCACGAAGCGAAGCCGCGGACGGGGGTCGGCGAAGAATGGCTTGCCATGACCAAGCACGACCGGATGGAGGTAGAGTTGGTACGCATCGATAAGACCAAGGTCGGTCAGGCTTCGTGCCAGGTTTGGTCCAGAAACTGAAATCTCCCCAACGAGTTCAGCCTTCAGCCGACGTATCACCGCCTCGACGTCATCCTCGACAAGTGTGGCGTTGGGGCCGACTGACTTCAGCGAGCGCGACACAACCCACTTCGGCTGGCTCCGCCACGCCGCCGCGAATTCGTGCCCCTCCGCGCTCCACTCAGGACTGTCTTCGTCCCAATAACGCATGACCTCATACATACCGCGACCATACACGCTGCCGGCCAAGTCGCGCACTTGCTCTATCCAGTGACGAAAGATTGTCGGGCCTGACGGCATTTTCTGGTGGTCGACATAGCCGTCGAGGGACTGGTTCATTCTGAAAATGAGCTTCGCCATACTGCAGGATCTCCAACCCAGGGTCGTCAGAATAACTTGGGCCGCCGTTACGCAAAAGTGTGGACCCCCAGCCGAAATCCAAACTGAGACACGGCCCTGGTCTCCTACAGCTTGACCTTCAGGCTCTGCCAGAACTTGTCGATCAGCGGCTCTTCGGCCGCCTTGTCCTCGCCGGCAATGCGGGTGATGAACAGCAGCCCCTGATCGGCAAGGCCGAAGCCGACGATCTCGAAATAGGCGGTGTCGGTGCGTGTCTTCACTTGGGCGCGGATGCCGGTCAATTCCTTGCCGTCGGCAAGCTTGCGCGTCGTCGGCCCTTGCGTCAGCGTGGCGCCGGCCTGCACCGATTCCTTGGTCATCTCCTGCAGCATCAGCTGGTTGAGCGACACCGGATTCATCTTGCCATATTCCTGCACGACGACGATCGTGCCCAGCGCCGACGCCATCAGATACTGCGTGATGTTCTCGCCAAGATCGGTCTTGGTCACCGAAATATTGCTCGGATGGACGAAGGAGAAAACGCTGCCGGAAAAGGTGGCGAAGTCGTTACGCTCGAGCGTCACCTTGCTGTGCTTGCCGCCGGGCAGCGTCACGTTTGTGCTTTCGCCGGGATCGATATCGACCGTCACGCCGTCGATGGTCAGCTTGAAGGCCTTGAGATCCTCGGCCCCGGCCGGTCCAGCGCACAGCGCGATAAGGGTGAGTGCCGCCGCTGATACCATCCGCATGGGTTGTTCTCCTGCTTTTTATGCCACCCCGCTCAGCACCTTGATGGCACGGTAGAAGGTCGAGGAAAACAGTTCCGTAGGGTCATATTGCCGCTTTGCCGCCAGGAAGGCTGGCAACTCGGGATAGGAGGCCAGCAACTCCTTGGCCGTATAATGCAGCTGATAGGGCAGGAAGAACCGGCCGCCATGCTTGATCGCCACGTCGATCAGCGCCCGGGTCAGCGCCCGCATCCTGGCATTGCCGTCGGCATCGGTCGGCTGGTTGATGTAGAGCACCAGCGAATAGGCCGGCTCCGGCGCGTAGGTCAGCGCCACATCCTCCTTGTGGACGATGCGCACCGAAGCGTTGAGCACCGGCAGGTCTTGATTGCGAAGGATCTCACGGGCTTCCACAATGAATGGATTATAGGCGGAGCGTGGAATAAAATATTCGTGCAGGATGTCGGTCTCTTCCATCTGATCGTTGAAGAGATAGGGCACCGAATCGTGCATCGGGTTGTTGCGGGTGACGAGGCAGGCCTCGCCCTCGGCCATGGCTGAGGTGCGCGCCACCGTGCAGCTTTCGAATTTCGGCTCCAGCGTCTTTTCGGTGAACCATTTCAGCTCCTGGAACAGACTGCCCCATTTCGCCAGGTTGATGATCACACGCTTCAGCCCCACCGAACCCGGTTCGCCAATTGCCGGCTGGTCGGCCGGCGGCTGATCGGCCACCTTGTCATAGCGGTAGACGATCATGTCCTCGAGGAAATTGCCCGGCGCCGTCGACAGATGGCCGTAGAACAGGCCGATCTCCTTGTTCGGCTCCAGCACCTCGGCGAAGAATTTCGGAAAATCGTCCGATTTGATGATTTCGCGCGAGGTGCGGTAGACGGCGTTGTCGACGATATCGAGCGTCGCCTCCAGCACCACGCCGAACAGGCCGTAGCCGCCGACGACGTGGCGGAACAGCTCGGTGTTCTCGGTGGGCGAGCAGGTCGTCACCGACCCATCGGCCAGCATCACCCGCATCGAGCGGATCGAGCCGGCAACCGAGCCCGCCTGATGGTCCATGCCATGCGCATTGACCGACAGCGAGCCGCCGACCGAGAAGATGTCGGTCGACTGCATCGCCTTCACCGCGAAGCGCGGATGAAGCATGTTCTGGATGTCGTGCCAGCGCGCGCCTGGCTGCAGCGTCATGGTCTTCGCCGCAGCGTCGACCGTCACCTTGTTGAACTTCCTGAGGTCGAGCACCAGCGCGTTGTCGTCGAAAGCGTGCCCGCCCATCGAATGGCGGATGGCGGCCATTGAAACTTTCAGGCCGTTGCCGCGCGCGAAGGCCAGCGCCTTGGCGATGTGCTCTTCCTCGCCGATCTCGACGACGCCATAGACCGGCGTCTTCGACACGCCGCTGGCATCGTTGATGTCGCCGCCTTTTGCCGACCAGGGCAGCGAAGGATCGAAGGTAGGCGCATTCTCCAGTGGCTTCAGTGGTAGCGCGATGCCGTCGATATCGGCAATCCGGCCGGCGTTCTTTGGTCCCGAAGGTCCTCGCGCCAGCCGCGCCACCGTGGTGCCGCCCCACAGCACCGCGCCGCCGACGACAGCCGCACTCAGCAGCAATCGCCGCGACAGGCGAAACCCTTTTTGCTCGTCAGCCATGAATATCCCCCGTTGGCCAAGGGATAGCGCGGCTCTTTGGCAAAAACCATAGAGATGGTGCCGGGACAACCGGCCGCCAGACCTTCCTTGGACATTCAACCGGGAGACCTCATCCTGGCCGTCTGGCGTCGAGGGCGGCGAGCATGAAAATGGCCGGTCCCCAAGGGACCGGCCAGGAGTGGAACAGGGTCTGAAATTTCGGTCAGCAGGTCCGCTGACGCACGACGCTGATGCCCTACGAGGCCTTCTTGATCGACGTCACGATGCCGGTCTTGTCATCGACAGTCACCGCCACCTTGGCGCCCACCTTCAGTTTCCCGATCGTCGCTTCCGGCGACAGTTGGTAGATCTTGCCGTCGTCGAGGGTGATCGACTTGGTTGTCGGGTCGACGGCCTGGATGGTGCCCTGAACGGTCGCGGCATAAGCGGTGCCGACGAAGGCGAGCAGAGCGGCTGTGGTTGCGAGGGTCTTCTTCATGGGTAGCACTCCGTGCTGTTTCACTTTTCCGGACCGCCTTGGGAAACGACAGCACCGGACGGCCTGAAACTGGAACGGAAAGCGCTCGCTGAGCAAATCACGTTGGGTGTATTTTCGCAAACAATATCATAGGCTTAATTCCGACACATTGCTTGCTGCCGACATCATTTCCGGCCGCTTCGGCTCCCCCGATGAGCGCACTTCTGTCCGCGAAAAGAGTCGTTTAGCCGGATTGTGGCGGGCGGGTTCGATCACGGCACAGCCGTCGCAATCCGTCTCGGGCGGCATCACGAAACAGACTGCCGACCGGTCACCGATACACACTTTGTTTCATGGATCAGCTCAACTCGCCACTCCAAAGTGGTTGAAACTCGCGCTCCGGTTGCAAATCGGGAACGGATGCAGGATGGTGCGCCGTTACGATGAAGGGGGGCCTTCCATGAAGCTTGCAGTCCGGACCATGATGTCCTGATGCTGGCGCTTGCTCCGGGATCGGCCAGCGCACAAGGCGCGGGTCCGGGCGACGACAAAACGGTTATCTTTACTCCCGACGATCCAGAGATGGCGGCGACGGCGCAGGCGCTCGCCAGCCTGGACGACTTCCTGGCCTTGTCCGAGGCTCCTCCCTCCGACACAGACAGGTTCAAATTGAAGGTCAAGGTGCGGGACGGGAACGTCATCGAACACTTCTGGGTCATACCGTTCCGCCGCACCGAGACCGGATTTGTCGGCATATTGGCGAACCAGCCGGAGGGAGTGCACAACGTCGTCCTCGGCCAAAACGTAGAATTCACCAGGGACGATATTTCCGACTGGGGATACACACGCGCCGGGCGTCAGGTCGGCAGCTTCACCGTCTGCGTCATGTTCGACAAAATGTCGAAAGAGGAGGCGGACTGTATGCGCGACAAATACGGCTTCGACTGCTGACGGCTCGGTCCGATTAACCCTCCTCGTCCTTCGCGCCGATCTTTCGCACCAGCGCTGCCGTCGCCAGCATAGCGCCCATGTCTGATATCATCGGCGCGACATGCGTGGTGTAGTCGAGCGGCACCGAAATATCCGGCAGCTCGAAGAAGTTCTTCGTCTGCGGCAGCAGCAGGAATCCGTCGCTGCCGTTGAGCGCGACGCGGGCCGGGTCGTCCGGCCAGGTTTCGCCAAGCCATTTCAGCGCCTGCGCCAGGCGGCCTGTCACCAGCGGTCGCGCCACCTCGGCGTTGTCGGTGCGGAATTCATAGGCGGCGTCGAGTTCGGGCACACCGGACGACAAGTCCTGCATCTTGCTGGCGAACATGCCCCGGAAGAAGCCGACGACCGCATTGGTCCGGCGCGTTGCCACCAATACTCCCGGGAACGGCTCGATCGCTTCGAACGCGACGATGACACCCTTGAAGGTTGTCGATGAATCCTTGCCCGACCCTACTCGCATTTCTGCTTCGTAGATCTCGAACGGAAACTCTTCGTAGCGGCCCGAAACGACATCGTCGAACGACTGCCGGTTGAAGGCGCCGACCGCCTCGCGCGGCAGCCGGTCGAAAGAGTTCGGCCTCCCTCCATGCTGGTAACGCATATCCGCGATGAAGCCGAAGATGATCGGCAGCAGCGTCTCGCGGAACGATTGCTGCAGCCGCGTCGCCGGTTTCCTGGCCTGGAAGTAGAGCACGCTCGAAGCCACCAAGCCGATGCCATAGAGAGACAGATGTGGCGTCGAGACCCATTGCTCGTTGGGGTCGGCGACCTTGTTGAACAGCCAGGCGACCAGCACCACGGCCACCAGCACCAGGCCGACGAACAGCGGCACCCGCCAGCGCACCTGCCGGACCGCCGAGGCCCTTGCCGCCTCATAGGCCTCGATGTCTTTCCGGATGCCGGCGATGTCAGCCTCTCCAGGCATGAAATCCGCTGTTTCCATCGCCACCCCCGCAAGCCCGCCCCTGCCGTGGCATGATAGTCGGTTTTGCAGGAGCCGCCAGACGGTTAAGCGGTGACGCCCTCTTCGCTTGAAGAGGAAGGAAAGACCGCCCTCAGCCGAGCTTCGACCTTGCCGCGCATTTGCCCAACCAGCGCCGCCACCGGCAGCAGCCGCTCGTGGTCGCCGGCGCGCAGCCGCATGAAGGGATGCAGCCGGTAAGACGAAATGGCGCCCCGCGAGCCGGCACCGGTACTGACATCGACAACGAGGATGCCGCCAACGCGGCCCGGCCATGGCTGGCGAGCAAAGGCGGTGCCGAGGAAATCGCCAAGCCCATAAGCGACGATCGTCCTGCCGATCTTTTCCATCGGCTGCACGACATGGGCGTGATGGCCGGCGATCAGCCCGACGCCCTGCCCGGCCAGCCGCCTGGCCAGCACCCGCGTCTCGGCGCGCGGAAAATGCCGGAACTCCCAGTCCCAATGCGGCACGGCGCAAAGAAGATCGACACCATCGCGCGGCCAGTGCGCCGGATCGCTGTCCATCGATACACGCCCGGCGAACAGGCTTTCATCGGCGTTGCGCCACAGTGTGAAGGCGGCAAAGCCGATATCAAGCGGTCCGACCCGGACAGGCACCACCGGACCGTTGGCGGCCAGGCCGACCGTGCGGATGCCAAGCCGCTGCAGCGCCGCGACCGTCTCGTCAAAACCGGCGACGCCCTGGTCGAGCACATGGTTGTTGGCCAGCGAGAGCACGAGCTTTTCGCGCGCAATGCCGACCGCCGTCAGCGCCCCGGCCAGGAACCGTTCGCTCATCGCATGATGCGTGCCGAGCGTCGTCCCCAGCATCGCGCTTGGTCTGCCCACAACAGGACTTTCGCAATTGCCGATCACCAGATCGGCGGCGCCGAGCAGCGCCTTGATCGCCGGATCGCAGTCCGGCGCGCTGCGGTTGGCCACCGCCGAGATGTCGCCGACGAAGGCAAGCCGCACCGCTCGCTTCGGCGGCGGATCCATCAGCGTTCCCGCCATCGGCGCAAAGTCTCGTGCGTCGCCGGCGAGCGACGGCTTCACGAAACGCGGCAGCCAGGACAGCTTGTAGGAAAACGGATAGTTCGACACGCGGCGCCCAATTGTTTGCCCTGTGTAGACCGTCCGCGGGGCCGGTTGAAGCGCGACGCCGCAAATGGTGTATATTTGCTCTGCGCGACAAATATTGGGGGGAAGAGATGACACGACTGGCAGGCCTGCTGACATCCGCTTTCATGCTGATTGTGCCGCTGTCTTCTGCGTCGGCGGCAATGCCCGAAGCGGCAACCGCACTGTTCGAGGCCAAGACCGTGGCTGCGCGCGACACCGCTCTCTCGACGCTGGAGGCCGCCGCGCCCAAGGACCCGGTATCAGCCTATGCCGCCGGCGCCGGCGAGTTCTTCACCGCATTGGAGATCCTGGCCAGCGGCCTGCATCGCCATGGCTTCGAAAGCCCGCAATCCTTCATGCTGCCATTGATGCGGCTGCCGGTACCCGACAATCCCAATCCCGAGCCGCTGACCTATGAGCAGTTCCGCGCCATCCTGGTCGCCTTCCGCGACCGGCTGGAAAAATCCGCCGCCACGTTTGCGTCGGTGCCGGCAAACGCCGATATCGGCATGGTCATCGACCTCACCCGTACCGGCATCGACCTCAACGAGGACGGCACCATCACGCCTGATGAAAGCATGGCGGCGATCATCGCCTCGTTGTCGCGCGGCGGCATCTCGTCGGACGGCGTCACTCCCGCACTGACATTCCGCTTCGACCGCGCCGACGGTTTCTGGCTGCAGGGCTATGCCGAATTCCTGATGGCGCAGGCCGATTTCTGGCTGGCGCATGATTTCAGGAGCACCTTCGACGGCTCGTTCCACATGCTGTTCCCGCGCGCCAAGCTGCCGTTGCAGGATATTCTCGTGCCGCCGGCCGCCGACATGGGCAGCAGCATCTTCTCCTCGGAATGGCGCATCGCGGATTTCATCTCGATGGTGCATCTCATCAACTGGCCGGTGGTCGAGCCGGAGCGCCGGCAAGCAGCGCGCCGCCATCTGCTGGAAATGATCCGGCTGTCACGCGAAGACTGGAAGGCGATCCGCGCCGAGACTGATAATGACCGCGAATGGCTGCCGGCACCGCAGCAGAAGGGCGAGAACCCGCTCACCGGCCTCGAAGTCGGCGAAGAGCAGGTCCAAGCCTGGCTCGCCGCCCTGAGCATGGCCGAGGATCTCCTGGAGGGCCGCAAGCTGCTGCCGCATTTCCGCATCACCGGCCTAGGCATCAACATGAAGCGTTTCTTCGACGACCCAAAAAACTTCGACCTGGTGCTGTCGATCACCGGCCCGGCCATCGCGCCCTATCTCGAAAGCGGCACGATCCTGACCAGCGACGATTTCGACCAAATCCAGCGTGAGTTCGGCGGTGGCGGGTTTCTGACTTTTGCGCTTTGGTTCAACTGAGCGGCCGCCCGGGCGGAGAAATTGCGACAGGCAGCCGACAGTTTTGCCGGTGACAGGCGCCTTTTTAGGCAATTCCTGCTGGCAATCGCTTCGCCGCATCTATCGCGGGAAGGCGCTGCGTAAAAAAATCGCAGGGGCCGTTCGCTTGACTTGGCCGACAAAAACGGGCAGCAAAACAGGCTTGGAAGGGCAGCAACACCACTTCCTTGGTCGTGGAGAAGCCATTTTTGGCAAGCATCCACATCTCGTCGTTGGTTTTGAGAGGGATTGATTAACCAACTTTGTCCATATTTTGAAGCAATCGGCAACCAACGACAGGCGCGGCAAACGCGTCGGGGACCACCTGGGATCACTCGCAGAATGGTCGTCGCGGCTCACAAGGCCACGTACGGGGAAAACCGATTGGAGCGAGATTGGTTGCATGGCGTTGTCGAGTAAACAAAAAATAATCTGGGAACAGCGTGAAGGCGGCGAGTTCGTCGATCCACCGCGTTCCTCTTCCTTCAATGCTGGCCGGGTCGTCCGCTTGATCGCATTGCCTTGCGCCAGCACCGCCATCGGCCTTTGGCTGATCGGCACCATGGCCGGCCTCAGCTCCGTCGGCGCCTCGCTTTCGGCGACATCGGGTGGCCTGCCGCAAACGCTGTCGATGTCGGGATCGCTCGCCCTTGCCGACCCGTCGAAACAGCATTTCTTGAAAGCGCCGTTCGTGCTGGCCAATGCTCATGGCGGCGTGCAGGCGCTGCGTGACCATGCCGTGCAATGCGGCGCGAGCTGCTTCAAACTGGCTGGGGTGAGCCCTCCGGCGGAGAAATCCGCGCGCCTTGTGGCGCAGGCAAAGCCCGTACCCACCGTTGCAAAGTCGAAATCGCAGGAACGCTTCGAACGCATGGAAGCGTCGCTGTCGCCGATGAAGCTCGCTGCTGTCTTCGCAAGTGCCGGCAAGCCTGCCCTGGCAGCCAACACACCCGCACTTCCGGTCATTTCCAGCGTCGCACCGCAAGTTACCAAGGCGTCGCTGGTGCCATCCGTCCAGGTCATGGCCAGCCTGTCGGATGACATGCCGGCTCCGGCGGCGGAACGCTTCGCTCGGCTGGATACCGGCTCAGTGGTCGTGCAGACCGCGCCGGCCCCGTCGGGCTTTGCCCAGTCGGACGCAAGGACGCCAGACAATTCGCAGCTGGCACTGGCTCTCGTCCAGTCACTGCCGGTCGACGACGAGGCGTTCGCCTCGCCGTTGCCGATCGAGGAATCGCCGGCTGACGTCGCGGTTTCGCCCGTCGAAACCCAGCAGGACCAACCCGGCGATGCCGCCTCGCTGCCGGACGCGCTGACCGACGACGTGCCATTGCCGACCCGCCGCCCGCAATTCGACGCGCCGCAGCAGCCCAAAATCGTGCAGCAGCAGTCCAAGCCCGTCCAGCAGCCGAAGCCGGCGCGCGAGACCGTCCAGCAGGCCAAGCCGGCAAAGCCGGCGCGTCAGGGCCGGCCGGCCGATGGGGGCGACGTGTTGGCCTATGCCAAGCCGGACACGCCTTCGGGTGGCCTTGGCAAGGCATTCAGGAACCTGTTCAATTCGCCAGGGTCCAGGAGCGGCGCGGGCAATGGCGTCGCCGTCTACGACATTAGCAGCGCGACCGTCTACATGCCTGACGGCTCGAGGCTTGAGGCGCATTCAGGCGTCGGCGCCATGGCGGACCAGCCGCGCTATGCCGACCAGAAGAACCGCGGACCGACACCGCCCAACACCTACAATCTGTCGCTGCGCGAGTCGCGCTTTCATGGTGTGGAGGCTTTGCGCCTGACACCGGTCGATGGCCGCAACAAATACAATCGCGACGGCTTTCTGGCCCATACCTACCTGCTTCGGGGCCGCTACGCCCAGTCGAGCGGTTGCGTCGCCTTCAAGGACTATGCGCGCTTCCTCGCCGCCTTCAAGAAGGGCAAAATCAAACGCCTCGTTGTGGTGCCGCGCCTGAACGGATCGCCGACGCAGGTCGCTTCAGCAGCCAGGGGCGTGTAGGCTTTCGGCCGCACCTTCCCGCCTGCTCCTGACAGCCTGCTGTCAGGAGCGGCAGCTGGCGGCACGCCTCACCTCATCTCACTCTTTCCATTTTGGCCAGGAAATCCCATATTCGGGACATGGCCAAATCTCCCGATAAGAAAACGCCGCCGACGGCGAATGACGACCGCGCCGCGCCGAAGCGGCGCAGCCCGCTGACCGATTTCCTCGACGCCTCGGAGCCGCTGCACAGAGCCGGCTTCGCCGAGATGCCGCAGCCGGAGCTCTCGGGCACGCCGCTGACCGGTTCGATCGCGGATTGGGCCGAGCAGATCGAGCAGGAAGCCGAACGAGACGGGCGCCGAATCTCCCCCCTTGAGGGGGAGATGTCGCCGAAGGCGACAGAGGGGGTCGCCGCAGAAGGCACCACCAAGACATCGAATCCGGTCGAACCGACCCCACCCGGCGGCTCCGCCGCCACCCTCCCCTCAAGGGGGAGGGAGAGCGCCAAGTCGAAGAAGATACCCGAGCGCTCAAGCTCGCCGGGGCGCAGCTCGCGCGGCACCTCGATGGGTGGCGCGGCAACGGCCAGGGAGCGCACGGCAGCCGGCCTCAATCCGGTCGCCGGTCTCGACATCTCGCTGGAAGACGCCGAGACGATGGCCTCTGGCAGCGTCACCGCGACGGTGGCCGCGCTGTCGGCGCTGATCGAATCCGGCAACCCGCTGCACAAGGACGGCGTGCTGTGGACGCCGCACCGCCCTGCCCTCCCCGAAAAATCCGAAGGCGGCATTACCATCAAGATGGTGTCGGATTTCGAACCGGCCGGCGACCAGCCGACCGCGATCAAGGATCTGGTCGAAGGCGTCGACAACAACGACCGCACCCAGGTGCTGCTCGGCGTCACCGGCTCCGGAAAAACCTTCACCATGGCCAAGGTGATCGAGGAGACGCAGCGCCCCGCTTTGATCCTGGCGCCGAACAAGACGCTGGCGGCACAGCTCTATTCCGAGTTCAAGAAATTCTTCCCGGAAAACGCCGTCGAGTATTTCGTCTCCTATTACGACTATTACCAGCCGGAAGCCTACGTTCCGCGCACCGACACCTTCATCGAGAAGGAATCCTCGATCAACGAACAGATCGACCGCATGCGCCATTCGGCGACGCGTTCGCTGCTCGAGCGCGACGACGTCATCATCGTCGCCTCGGTGTCCTGCATCTACGGTATCGGCTCGGTCGAGACCTATACGGCGATGACCTTCCAGATGCAGATCGGCGACCGGCTCGACCAGCGCGCCCTGCTCGCCGATCTCGTCGCCCAGCAATACAAACGCCAGGACATCAACTTCGTCCGCGGCTCGTTTCGCGTGCGCGGCGACACGATCGAGATCTTCCCGGCCCACTTGGAAGATCGCGCGTGGCGCATTTCGATGTTCGGCGACGAGATCGAGCAGATCACCGAGTTCGATCCGCTGACCGGCCAGAAGACCGGCGAGCTGAAAAGCGTCAAGATCTACGCCAACTCGCACTATGTGACGCCGCGCCCGACCCTCAACCAGGCGATCAAGTCGATCAAGGAAGAGCTCAAGCACCGTCTGGTCGAGCTGGAACGGGCCGGCCGCCTGCTGGAGGCGCAGCGGCTGGAACAGCGCACCCGTTTCGACCTCGAGATGCTGGAAGCCACCGGCTCCTGCGCCGGCATCGAGAACTATTCGCGCTATCTCACCGGGCGCCAGCCGGGCGATCCGCCGCCGACGCTGTTCGAGTACATTCCCGACAATGCGCTGGTCTTCATCGACGAAAGCCACGTCACCGTGCCGCAGATCGGCGGCATGTATCGCGGCGACTTTCGGCGCAAGGCGACGCTGGCCGAATACGGCTTCCGTCTGCCGTCCTGCATGGACAACCGGCCGCTGCGCTTCGAGGAATGGGACGCCATGCGTCCGCTTTCGGTTGCGGTCTCGGCGACGCCGGGCGGCTGGGAAATGGAACAGGCCGGCGGCGTCTTCGCCGAACAGGTCATCCGCCCGACCGGGCTGATCGATCCGCCGGTCGAGGTGCGCCCGGCCAAGAACCAGGTCGACGATGTCGTCGGCGAGATCCGCGACACCACCAAGGCCGGCTACCGCACGCTCGTCACCGTTCTGACCAAGCGCATGGCCGAGGACCTGACCGAATATCTGCACGAGCAAGGCATCCGCGTCCGCTACATGCACTCCGACATCGACACGCTGGAGCGCATCGAAATCCTGCGCGATTTGCGGCTTGGCGCCTTCGATGTACTGGTCGGCATCAACCTGCTGCGTGAAGGCCTCGACATTCCCGAATGCGGCTTCGTCGCCATTCTCGATGCCGACAAGGAAGGCTTTCTGCGCTCGGAAACCTCGCTGATCCAGACCATCGGCCGCGCCGCCCGCAACGTCGATGGCAAGGTCATCCTCTATGCCGACCAGGTCACCGGCTCGATGGAGCGGGCGATGGCCGAAACCAACCGACGCCGCGAAAAGCAGGTGGAGTGGAACGAGGCCAACGGCATCACCCCGGAATCGGTCAAGTCGCGCATCTCCGACATTCTGGATTCGGTCTACGAGAAGGACCATGTCCGCGCCGACATCTCGCAGTTCACCGACAGCGCCGGCGCCATGATGGGCAACAATCTGAAGGCCCATCTCGACGCCATGGACAAGCAGATGCGCGACGCCGCCGCCAATCTCGATTTCGAGAAGGCCGCCCGCATTCGCGACGAGATCAAGCGGCTGCGCGAGATGGAACTGTCCATCTCCGAAGACCCGCTGGCCAAATATGCCGACATGGAAAGCCCTGTCTCGGGCCGCGAAAAGGGCAAGCACAACAAGGGCGTGGCCAAACATCGCACATCAGAGGAACAGGAGCGTTTCCGCAAGCTCGACGAGGCACGTGCCGCCGAAGCGACAGCCCGGCCCAACCTCTTCCGCAAGCCTGATCTCGACCAGATGGGCGCCGATGGCGCCGTGCCGGTGAAGAAGCCGCTGTTTTCCAAGCCGTCGCTCGACGCCATGGGCCCGGGCACCGACATGCCGACGCCGGCCGGCGCGGTGTCACGCTCGCTGTTCAAGAAGCAGTCGGCCGAAGAGGCGCACGGCTCCGATTTCGGCATTCCGGGCGAGCCGGTCAAGCCACTGTTCAAGAAGAACTCGCTGGATGAAATGACCATGAGGCGCACGGAAAAGCCGGTCGAGGGAAAAGTGCCAACAAAGCCCCAGCCGATCTCCCCCCCAGTGGGGGAGATGCCCGGCAGGGCAGAGGGCGGCGCGAAGGAACGCGACGATTCCGCCAAGCCGATCGTCCGCCAGCGCGCCGGCATCGGCTCCTACGAGGATCCAGGCGACGCCCGCCGCGAAAAGCGCCGGCCCGGCAAGACGGGACGGCCGGGGCGGTAGGAAGCTGCAGCTTCGAGTCTGCGATCGGTTGCGGATTTCAGATGCCGTCGCTTAGAATAGGTGATGGTCGTCGTTCGCAGACTTGATGAAGAGGAGTTCAAGGCTTGCTTCGCCGAGCCAATGACGAATGTCACCGCGACGGCGAATGCTGTCGTAGACATATGGCCCTATGTCGACGCGCTAAATCTGGACGAAATCGGCGTGCCCTATTTGAACGACGTCCATTATGTTTACCGAGACGCCCAAAATCGGTTTGATCAAGTTTCGATTGGCACCGGAAGGGTCAACGCCCTGCTTGTGATTGTCATCGATCTCGGCAGAAGCGCGGTTTTCGGGCATTTCCTGCTCGACTTGAACAAGGAATATGGATTGACCGGCGGTCACCTAAGGTCTGTCTGACTTTCGCCTTCGACAGCCGGTGACAGCCTTGAGGTCGACTACGTGCCTTGGACCGGCCCCTTGTCTCCACCCCCGCCTTTGGTGTAATCGCTCCCGCACACTCAACGTCTTGTCTTGAAAGGAGGGCTCACGTGTTCGATTTTTCTCGTCACCATCGTCAGCGTGGCCCGATTTCTGCCCTGCGAGCTTGCTTGCAGGGCTGACCAGGGACGGTCCGGGTTTTTCCCGCTTCGATTTTTTGGTCTGCCCTTCGTGGTGCGCAACGCCGAGCCTGATGGCCAGCATGCGCACCGTCAAAGTGCATTGAGCCGGGTTCCGGCAAGACCAGAGAAATCAACATGGCCCTAATCAGCCTCAAATCCCTCGGCGTCACCATGAGTGCGCCGCTGTTCTCCAATCTCGACCTCACCATCGGCACCGGCGACCGGCTCGGCATCGTCGCCGCCAACGGCCGCGGCAAGTCGACCTTACTGAAATGCCTGACCGGCGAGATGGAGCCCACCTCCGGCGACATCACCCGCACGCGCGGCCTGCGCGTCGGTCATGTCGAGCAATCCGTTGCCCCGGCTCTTCTCAGCCGTACGTTCCACCAGGTGGTGGCGGATGCCTTGCCGGCCGAGCAGGCCGACAGCGAGATGTGGCGTGTCGACGTCGTTCTCGATTCGCTCGATGTGCCGGAGCCGATGCGCGAGCGGCAAATGCAGGCGCTGAGCGGCGGCTGGCAGAGGCTGGCGCTGATCGCCCGCGTCTGGGTCACCGATCCGGACGTGCTGCTGCTCGACGAGCCGACCAACCATCTCGACCTTGCCCGCATCAGCCAGCTTGAGACCTGGCTGAACGCGCTGCCGCGCGAGGTGCCGGTCGTCATCGCCAGCCATGACCGCGCCTTCCTCGACGCCACCACCAACCGGACGCTGTTCCTGCGCCCGGAACAGTCGCCGGTGTTTGCCCTGCCCTATTCCCGCGCAAGGCAGGCGCTCGACGACGTCGATGCTTCGACGGAGCGCAAGTTCCAGCGCGACATGAAGGTGGCGCATCAATTGCGCCGGCAGGCGGCCAAACTCAACAACATCGGCATCAATTCAGGCAGCGACCTGCTGACGGTCAAGACCAAGCAGCTCAACCAGCGCGCGGAAAGGCTGGAAGAGGCGGCAGCCTCGGCGCACCGCGAAAAGTCGGCGGGTGCCATAAAACTGGCCAATCGCGGCACCCACGCCAAGGTGCTGATCACGCTCGACGATGCAACCGTGGAAACGCCCGACGGCACGCTGCTGTTCAGGACCGGCAAGCGCCACATCTGCCAGGGCGACCGCATCGTCCTGCTCGGCCGTAACGGCGTCGGCAAGTCGCGCTTCGTCACCCTGATCCGCAACGCCATCATCGAACCGGACACGGTGCAGAATGTGAAGGTGACGCCGTCGACGGTGCTCGGCTACAGCGACCAGGCGCTGTCGGGCATCAGCGGTAACGACACGCCGCTGGCGCTGGTCTCGCGCCGCTACGATGTCGGCGAACAGCGCGCCCGCTCGCTGCTCGCCGGCGCCGGCGTGGTCATCGAAATGCAGGAGAAAAAGATCGGCGTGTTGTCCGGCGGCCAGAAGGCACGGCTGATGATGCTGGCGCTCAGGCTCGCCAATCCCAATTTCTATCTGCTCGACGAACCGACCAATCATCTCGACATCGACGGCCAGGAAGCGCTGGAAGCGGAACTACTGGCGCATCAGGCAAGCTGCGTGCTCGCCTCGCACGACCGCTCCTTCATCCGCGCCATCGGCAACCGCTTCTGGCTGATCGAGAAGCGGAAACTAACCGAGGTCGAGAACCCCGAAGACTTTTTCCGCGAGGTGGCCGAAGCGACAGGATGAGCCTAACGGATCATGAGGGTCGACTGGCGTGTAAATTATTTGCTTACAGAATCTTGTTTTTTGTAAGCAATCTGTTTACATGTATCCATGATCAAGTCCTTCAGGAACAAGGCGCTGCTGAACCTCTTTCAAACTGGAAAGACCGGCAAGATCGACGCCAAGCTGCACAAGCGCATTCTTGTCCGGCTTGACCGCTTGGAAGCTTCGGAGAAGCCGGAGGAAATGAACCTGCCCGGCTTCGATTTCCACCCGCTGAAAGGCTTCGATCCCATCCGTTACACGGTCCATGTCAACGGCCCGTGGTGCATCACATTCGAGTTCGACGGCAAGGACGCCGCCCGCGTCGATTTCGAGCAATATTACTGAGGCGGTCAGATTGGAGAAGTTCGACTTATGACCGTGCACGAGCCGACGCGTCCTATTGAGCGTTGTCCCTCCCACCCGGGAGCGCTGCTTGAGGACATTATCCCGGCAACTGGAAAGACCAAGGTGGAAATTGCAAATCTGCTCGGGATCTCCCGGCAGCAGCTCTATGACATCATCCGCGAAAAGAAGCCGGTTTCGCCGGCTGTGGCCGCCCGCCTTGGGAAGCTGTTCGGCGACGGCGCCGCGATCTGGCTTCGAATGCAGGCGGCTTTCGATGCCTGGCACGCAGAGCGTGAAGTTGATGTTTCAGCTGTCCCGACGATCAAGGTTGCGTAGGCGCCGCTCGGCGGCGCCTGAATAGAATATCAAACGCTGCCCGCAAAAATTTTCGACGGTCTGTCGGATGACCGCCACGTACCGCGTCCTTGGGATGCCGACACAATGATGCCGCTCAACCGAGGACAAAGCATCATGTTCACCCTGTCATCCATGGGTCGCATCACCACCCGTTACATGCGAGCTTGCGCCCGCCATCGCAGCGAGCGCGCCCTGCTTTCCCTGCCGATCGAATTGCGCAAGAACATCGGCTGGCCGGAAATCGTAACCGACGCGCAAAATGGCCCCCGGATCTGCAGGGCTCCCTGACCTATGCAGAAGGGAAGCTACGCCATCGATGCCGCCTGGCGACCGCCAGTCAGTCATGCGTATCGCCCGAAAGCGGCGTCGCCTGCATCGATACGCGCTTTTCGAAAACCTCGAACCAGCGCGTCAGCCGCGCCCGTGAGCGAAAAGGCGGAAGGTGACGGAACGCCATCCAGGACAGCGTGGTGGCCAAGGCTATGTGGCCGACATGGAGTGGCGCCTCGTCGTCCAGCGTGCTTTCGATCCAGTCGTAGCTCGCCTCGATCTTTTCCCGGTATCCGTCGGCGAGAGCAGGATAGCGCAGCTGTTCGGGCCTCCTTTCCGTCTCCCAGCGCAACGCTATGCCAGTCTGCGCCAGGCCCTGGGCGACCGCCTGCAGCCGCAACGCCTGCCAGCGCGCCTCGCCGTCCTGCGGCAGCAGCTTGCGGCCGTCATGCAGCGTGTCGAGATAGGCGCAGATGACATCGGAATCGAAGATCGGCGACGCGTCGGGCCGCAAAAGCACCGGGACTTTGCCGAGAGGATTTTCGGCGTAGACGCGAGCATTGCGCAAGGTCGGACTGGTCTCGTGATGAATGACCTCGAGCCGATCGGCAATGCCGGCTTCATGAGCGAAGACGAGCGCCTTGCGCGCGAAGGGTGAGTGGGTCTGATAATAGAGGATCACTATCATCTCGGGGTTGAGGAGGCGTCGCCTGATCCATCTGTTCTAGCCTGCGAGCCGCTAGAATTGCGCTCTGATTGGGGGCCGCCGATGCAAGTTCGTTTCACGTCTCTCGTTCAAACCCGCCGGCTGCCTGGCCTGTCCAAGGCCGGCCCGCCAAGAAAATTTCGCGGCCATGTAGGATCGCCGTCACCTCACGCGTCCTGTGATTGGCAAGGCCAAACGCAAAGAGGAGCAAGACATGACTGATCAGACCCCCGTTCAGCCCGCGGCCAAAGTGCTCGGCGGATTGACCCCTTATCTGCAACTGGATGGCGCCTTCAAGGCTGCTGAATTCTACAAGACGGCCTTCGGCGCCGAGCAGGTCTTTGCTTATCCGGCGGACGAAAAAGGCCGCACCATGCACATCCATCTCCACATCAACGGCTCGACGCTGATGCTCTCCGATTTCTATCCCGAAAACGGGATGCCCGCCGTCAAGCCGCAAGGCTACACAATGCAGCTTCATATTGGCAGCGACGACATCGACACCTGGTGGAAGCGCGCCGTCGATGCCGGCTGCGAAGTCGCCGTGCCGCTCCAGGTCATGTTCTGGGGAGACCAGTGGGGCAATATGCGCGACCCGTTCGGCGTCGAGTGGGCGATGAACGCGCCGGCGAAGAAAGCCTGATCTATCGCCAATGGGAAGTCCCTCACCGGCTGGCGTCGGTGAGGCCCTGTGAACTTCCAGAAGGAGACCCTCAATGTCCTATGTCGATGGCTTCGTGCTTGCCGTGCCCAAGGCAAATCTCGATGACTACAAGAGGCTGGCCAACCTCACAGGCCCTATATGGATGGAACACGGCGCGCTCGCCTATGTCGAATGCATCGGCGACGACGTGCCTTATGGCGAGGTCACTTCGTTCCCGCGCGCCGTGCAGGCCAAGGACGACGAGATCGTCGTCTTTTCCTGGGCCGTCTATGAATCGCGCGGGAGCCGCGATGCCGTCATGGCCAAGGTGATGGCAGACCCGCGCTTGACACCCGATTGGGGGCCCATGCCCTTCGATATGAAGCGCATGATCTTCGGCGGCTTCCAGCCCTTCATGGAGCTTTGAGCAAGTTAGCGCAACGCTATCTGACTAATCGTAAGCCTTGGAGATTGACCTAAGCGCCCATCGCTTCGTCATCCTACGGCGGAGTAAGGAGCGAAGCGACGCGGCGCAGACCATAGGATCCATGCCGCGACGTCAAAGCGTTGAAAACGGTGAAGAATTCTGCCCCGTTGCATCCTTCGGTCGAGGTCACGGAGTGGATCCTCGGGTCTTCGCGACGGAGCTTCGCTCCTGCTTCGCCCGTGGATGACGATGTTGGAGCGCTTCGGCTAATCTGTAACCAGGACGCTAATCTAGCTTGTCCAGCAGCGGCTTGAGCCGGTCGCCATAGCGCTTCCACAGATCGACCGAGCCCTGATACATCGGCTGGCGCACCTGCGCGGCGGAAGCCGTGCGCACCGGCCGGTCGGTCTCGTGGAAGGACAGCGCCGCATCATCCCAGGGCAGACCGAGATGGGCGATCAGCGCCCGCGTCTGGCCTTCCTGGTCGGCGACGAAATCCTCATAGCGCACATCATGTACGACGCCTGGCAGCACCGTGTGCCAATGCGCCATCATGTCGGTGTAGAGATTGTGGAAGTCGGCGAGTTCGCCGAGATCGTAGCCATAGCGGTGGCTGTCGCCGCGGAAATGCACCTTGTAGATCGACAGGCAGGTCGCCGCCGCATCGCGTGCGCAATGGACGATCTTGGCCTTGGGCAGCATCTGATGCAGGAAGCCGATCAGCAGGAAGTTGCCCGGCATCTTGTCGGTGACATGCTTGAAGCCGGGGTAACGGCCATGCAGCATGTCGAGATAGGCTTCGCCGGCCTCGGCAAAAGTCTTGTCGGGCATGTCGGCGATCCCTGCGGGAAAACCGCCCTTCATGGTCAAGGGAAACTGCTTGCCGACCGCCGTCTTCAGGATGCTGAGCTCGCCGGCGCCGTAAACTTGGGGATGGCTGGCGATGATCTGCTCGACCAGCGTCGTGCCCGAGCGCGGCATGCCGACGACGAAGATCGGCGTGTCGTCGCTGATTGAGCTGGGCCGATGCTTCTCGAAGAAGCCGGCATCGAAGGTTGCCTTCATCGCCTCGAACTCGGCCCGCGTCTTGGCCTGGTCGTAATCGATGCCCTTGCGACGGATCGCATTGCCTTCGGCGAAATAATCGAAGGCCCGGCCATAATCCCTGAGATCGTCATTGGCCTTGCCGAGACCGAAAGACAACTGCATGCGCGACAGGCTGTCCTGCGGCGCCTTGGCATGCTGAGCCTCCATGCTGCTCAGTTCGCTGTCGCGCTCCTTCTGGCGCTTGACCTGCGTCAGCATCAGCCAGGCTCTCGCCATGCCGGGGTCGACGGCCAGCGCCTGCCGGAACAGATCGGCTGCTTCATCGAGCTTGCCCTTTTCCATCAGCCCGACACCGAGCCCGTGCAGCAGGTCGGCATCCCTGGGCCGGATCGTCAGCGCCTCGCGGAAGACGGCGAGCGCCTCATCCAGCCGCCCGGCTTCCTGCAACGTTTCAGCAAGTCCTATGCGGGCGCGGACATGGAAGGGATTGCGCCCGACCGTGCCGCGATAGATCTCTTCCGCACCCTCGAACTGGCCGAGCTGCTTCAGCGATGAACCAAGATTGTCGCGCGCCACCAGTTGGTCGGGCCGCAGCGTCACCGCCTTGCGGAAGCAGTCGACGGCGGCAGCGACCCGACCGAGGTCGCGCAGCACCGTGCCGAGATTGTTCTGAAAATCCGGGTTGCCGCTCTGCAGGCGCACCGACTGTTCGATCAGGTCCAGTCCCTCGGCGCTGCGACCGGTCTGGTGCAGCAGCAGCCCCAGGAAATGCGCCGCGGCAGCGTGATTGGCCTTTTGCGCCAGCACCTGCCGGTAGATCGCCTCGGCTTCTTGCCGACGCCCGGCCTGGTGCAACTGCAGCGCCTGCTGCACGCGCTGGTCGAGCCCCAGCGGTGGCTGTCCCCCAGCGCCAGATCTGGCTCCCGCACCCGCTGCTCGTCTCTGATCTCTGTTGATGGGAAACCTGCCGTGTTTTGTCCGCCTGTGGCGATCTAGGCCATCAGCGCGGCAGGTTCAAGGCTTCGCTTGGTATCTCGCCCTTCCCATCGGGTTGCGAAGGATCAGATCAGGCGGTTGGTCTCGGCGACCTGTCTGGCCCGCCTCATGGTGCCATCGGTATCGGCGATCGTTCGCCTTGCCGCCTCATCGCTTCTGATGGTCAGCCGTGCCGACTTGACGATCATCGGCTTGCCCGCCGCGCCGGCGGCAATGGTGTGCATGGTGGTTGGCTTGATGATCGGGTTGATCGCTACGGTCATGCCTCTCGGGGTTCTGACGGAAACCATGGCTTTTGTCCTTCTGTGAATAATAAAATGCAAGTGCCGGGAAAATCGTCCCAGCGTAAATCTAAGCAATTTTTGAAAGCCACCGACCCATATCAGAGTTTTCCAGATAATTACAGGGATCTATTTTTCTGCCATCGTCAGAGGTTTTCAGAAATCTTCTTGAACAATGAGCCTCATCGGCCTATATAAGCAAGATCGCTTTGGGCCAGAATTGGCATCTGGCGGCGTCAGAGGTTCTCGACCCGCCAATCTCTTTCCAAATCATCGATACCGGGCGCGCGGCATATTCGCTCCGCGGCCATGTCTCATTCTTCGAAAGATCCACATGAACACCGGAACCGTGAAGTTCTACAATGGCCAGAAGGGCTTCGGCTTCATTCAGCCGACCGATGGCGGCAAGGACGTTTTCGTCCATGTCAGCGCGCTGGAGCGCGCCGGCTTCCCCGGCCTCGCCGAAGGCCAGAAGCTGCAGTTCGAGTTGGAGCGTGACACCAAGGGCCGCGAGTCGGCCGCCAATTTGCAATTGATCTGATCCGGCCGAATTCGATGAACGCTGACCACGGATGTACTGGCAGCTCTCGAAAGCGGCTTATTTCCAGCGACTGCCGGAAATAGGAAAGCGGGGCTCGTCCCCGCTTTTTTGCTTTCAGGACCGCTGCTTTGCACAGGTAGGACAATGCCGGACCGCACCACCCACTCCATCGCGCATTTCGCTGCACCTTTCGTGCTCGGCGGACTGGAAGGGCAGCTGCCGGCCGGCGACTACGACATCGATCACGACGAAGAGCTGATCGAGGGCATGTCGCGGGCTGCCTGGCGCCGCGTCGCCACCTTCATCCATCTGCCGGCAAGGGCAGTGAAAAACCCGCCCACCAGCCAGCTTGTCGCCATCGATTACGCCGAACTCGAAACAGCGCTGAAGCGCGACAGGGAGAACGCAGCATGATCCGTTTCCAGCAGAATGCGCGCCCGCGCACCGACACGCCCGCGCACCAGTTTGCGATTGGTCAGACCGTGCGCATGAAGAGCCGCACCGGCCTCGTCCAGAAGACCGCCGAACTGTTCCAGATCAAGAGCAGGCTGCCGGTCAAGGACGGCTCGCCGCAATACCGCATCCGCAGCGAGCAGGAGACCCATGAGCGGGTCACCACCGAAGACAATCTCGAACCGGCCGACACCCCGGTTGTTGCCAACGACCCGGTTGTTGCTGACAGCCCGGTCGTCTGAGACCCCACCGCAAAGCCAAGCCAACACGCAGCAGGAGCACGACATGTCCAAGGGTCAACAGCGAAGCAACCGCGAAACGCGCAAGCCGAAGAAGGACAAGGTCGTGGCCAAGCCCGCCTCCCCGTTCGGCTCGTCGGTCAAACAGGCGGAGAGCAGCCTGAAGCCGAAATCGAAGGGCTGACAAACTGGAGGGCGCGCCTCAAGCGCCCTCTCCGTCGTCCTCCGTGAGGCGGCGAACTGACTGAACAGACCCGCGCAATGCTCTGCCATGGAGGCGCGCTTGAACTTCGTCATCGAGTTCTACCGGTCGCGCGACGCCGACGAAGCCACACTCGACAAGGTGTCGCTCGAAGCGCCGAATCTGCGCGCCGCGCTGCAGGGCGCCACCGCGCTGTTCCACACGCTGGCCATGCCGCAAATCCCCGATCGCCTGCGCATTTGCGACGAAAACGGCAGCGAGCTTTATGCCGGCCCGGCCGACGGAGCGTATCCGGCACCGTGACCAGCAGCGTGAGCTTCAATCTTCACGCGCTGCCTTTACCGATCTGATCATGTCCTGCGGACATCGCCCTGCCCCTCAGCACGGCCCGTCGCCAACGACACGATAGTCAGCGGCGCGGGCTTCGCAGGAATTGGGGAAGGTACGCATCTCGCCGTGCCGACGAGCGCACACCGGCGCATATTCGCGGGTGCAGAACGTCTGCTCTTCGCCGCTACCACCGCCGTCGCGGCACGGACCGTCGCGCACGATGCGATAGCCGGCCCGGTCGGCAAGGCAGGCATTGGCGAAGGTCTGGCGGTCGCCGCCGCGCCGGGCACAGACCGGCTCGTACTGCTTGCTGCAATATTGCGGTTCGGGCCGTGGCGGACGCGGGCGCGGCCCTGGTCCCTCATCGACCACGACCGTGCAGGCGGCAAGAACTACCGACAGCAACAGGATGGCAAAACCCTGTCGCGAAAAGATTGCCGCCAGAAATTTCATGATAATCTCCCACGATCGCGTCCCCGGTTGCCGATCCTCGCCATTCGCTTGCCAATTGCAACCCCCGTTTGCAGCCCTTTCAGCCGGAAACGGTGCCTGCGGCCGTGGTCGGCGTCTGCTTCCTGGGCCACCTCGACATCTGGCCTATTCGTGGCCCGGCTCTGGCCGATGACCCGGCCGGCAAGCAAGCCTATGCCGTGCCGATCGATGCTCAGGTTAGTCGATCCATGCGTCGGGATGCGCCAGTGCGGCGGCCCGCGGCGCTATCTTGCAACCATCACGTTTCCGTGCGATAAATTCCGTGTTCGGGCATTTGCGACCCGGAGAGCGGAACGTTTTGGACGACCTTTCCCCGATACTGTGAATCTCTGACGGCCCCGTTTTCGGCGGGGGGTTTGACCATGCGCCAATGCATGACTGCCGAAGCAACCACCGGGAACTGCCCTTTGCGCCAGGCGGCGGGCAGGACCACCAAAGACTGAACGGGTGAAGGAGTTTCCCCAATGGCCCAGACCGGCACCGTTAAATTCTTCAACGCGACCAAAGGCTTCGGTTTCATCACGCCCGATGGTGGCGCCAAGGACGTGTTCGTCCATATTTCCGCGATCGAGGCTTCGGGCCTGCGCACGCTCGTCGACGGCCAGAAGGTCACCTTCGACGTCGAGCCGGACCGCATGGGCAAGGGCCCCAAGGCCGTCAACCTCCGCGCTGCCTGAGCCATCGGCACGCCGCACGTCTTTCGGACGCGCGACGGAGGCTCCAATGCCTGAACCTGGCTTGGAGAGGGATTTGAATTTTGGAAAGGCGCGGCGATCTTCGTCGCGCCTTTTTCGTACCGAAAAAGCAGACCAATGCATATCGCCCGAAAGTGGTCCCGGGTTTGGGGGAACGTTACGCATGAAAACAAAGAACTAAAGCGAGTCGCGAGGCGCTTCAGGTGCCCGCAAAACTTTCTCTTGCCGATGACGCTAAAATAAAGGACAAATTTCCGCTCGGGCATTTGCCGGCCCGAGACTGGAGTTTATGGGACAAAGGAGCTTCCCATGCCGCAGACCGGCACCGTCAAATTCTTCAACCATGCCAAGGGCTTCGGCTTCATCACGCCCGATGATGGCGCGAAGGATGTTTTCGTCCATATTTCAGCCGTGCAGGCGTCCGGTCTTCCCGGTCTCGAGGATGGCCAGAAAGTGTCATTCGACACCGAGCCGGACAAGCGCGGCAAGGGTCCGAAAGCCGTCAACCTGTCGGTCGGCTGAGCCAGCTTCAGACCGGCTGCGGCGGGCAGTTTCGCCTCTCGAGAGCGTGTGATCTTTGACGTCTGTTTTGAATAAACACGTCGAAATCCGTTCAGCCCCCGTTCAGCCACGGTCGCATATTAGCCTTTGGTAAAGCCGGACCGCACCCCCCGAAACTGCACGGTCCGGCACGAAGGAGACCGACATGAACCGAATTTTCAAGACCGCCGTCCTGGCCGCTGCCGTGGCCGCCACCACGCTCGCAACCTTGCCCGCCGCAAACGCGCGTGACTGGCGCCATCACGGCCATCACGGCAATGGCGATGCGATCGCCGCCGGCGTCCTCGGCCTCGCGGCCGGCGCGCTGATCGGTGGCGCGTTGGCCAATGACCGGCCGCCGCCCTACGCTGACCGCTACTATGATGACGGTTACTCCGATCGTGACGTAGTGGTGCGCCCGGCCCCGGTCCGCCGCTACTATGCGGAGCCAAGGGTTGTCTACGCCGATCGTTATGCCGAGCCGTGGACGCGTGACTGGTACGAATACTGCTCGGACCGTTACCGCAGCTTCAATTCCCGTACCGGCACGTTCACCGGTAATGACGGTGAACAGCATTTCTGCACGACGAACTAAGACCAAGGGCTTCCCTGCCCCAAACAAAAAGCGCTGACCGCGAGGCCGGCGCTTTTTGTTATTGAGCCCCCGATTTCGATCGGTCGTTAGGAGCGCCAAGACGTGTT
Organism: Mesorhizobium sp. Root102; assembly: GCF_001425625.1. Lineage (GTDB taxonomy): Bacteria > Pseudomonadota > Alphaproteobacteria > Rhizobiales > Rhizobiaceae > Mesorhizobium. The sequence continues at coordinate 151,625 of NZ_LMCP01000047.1, forward strand.
GAGATTCAGGCCAGGCCGAGCCGAAAATGGGTTTCCGAGAACCGGAGCGGAGCGTACTTAAAGTACGTGAGCACCGGAAGCGCAGGAAGCCGCCGTTTGCAGGCCGGCCTCACCTGAATATCAGCACCGTCTACACCAGGAACGGATTGGTCCGCCGTTCCTCGCCAAAACGTCCGCCGGGACCGTGGCCACAGATGAAGCCGATGTCGTCGCCGAGCGGCAGGAGCTTGCCCTTGATCGAGGCGATCAGCGCCGCGTGGTCGCCGCCCGGCAGGTCGGTGCGGCCGATCGAACCGCGAAACAGCACGTCGCCGACATGGGCAAACTTGGCCGCGCGGTTGTAGTAGACGACATGGCCGGGCGCATGGCCGGGACAGTGCAGCACCTCGAACACATGGCTGCCGAACGACACGGTCTCGCCTTCGGTCAGGAACCGGTCGGGCACGCAGTTGCGCGCGCCGGCGATGCCGTAGCGTTTGCCCTGGGCTTCCAGATTGTCGAGCAGCGACTTGTCGGCCTCGTGCGGGCCGATGATCTCGACGCCGAGCGCCTCCTTCAGTTCCATGGCGCCGCCGGCATGGTCGATATGGCCATGCGTTATCCAGATCGCCCCGGCTGATATCGCATTGTCCTTCAGCGCCGCCAGCACCTTGTCGATGTCGCCGCCCGGATCGACGACGACACCGTGCTTGTCGTCCATGTCGAACAGGATGGTGCAATTCTGCTGAAACGGTGTGACCGGCACGATGCCGGCATTGAGCTGACCCATGATCGTCCTTTCGCTACGCCAGCGGTGATGTAGAGGCGCGGGCGAAGGGCGTCCACCCCCGAAAGACGAACAGTCAGTAGGTCTGAAACGGAAATGGGCGGCCGAAGCCGCCCATTTGAAAAGCCCGAATGGCCGCTTACTTCTTCATGGCGCCCATGACCGCGCCGAGAATGCCGGTCAGGATCGCGCCGCCGCCGGCGCCGCCGACAATGTTGTTGAGGTTCAGCGCGCTGCCGAGACCGCTCGTTGCTGCTGCCGCAGCCGCCGGATCGACCGCGCCGCCGCCCAGCAGGCTGCCGAGGATCGCCGCACCGCCCACGCCGCCAATGGCTCCGCCCAGGATTTTGGGGAGCTGACCCATCGCCGCCGTCTTGAGCGCCGCACCGATCGCCTGACCACCGATGACGCCAGCAATCACCTGTATGATGATCGGAAGAAGCGTGTTCATGTCCATATGATTAGTCCCTCCATAGCTGCCAGCCTCCCGGGCCGACAGGATCATGAGACGCCGAATTGGACGAAAGTCAAATGCAGAAACGCTGAAATAAAAGGGGCGGCCCGAAAACCGCCCCTGCTTGCTCGAAAAGCTGTGACTATCGTTATTCTGCGGCGATCGCGTGCTTGGGCTGAACGGCGGCAGAATAGTCATTCATTAGGTTTTTGGCGATTTCACCGACCTCGAATCGGTAAGGTCCGATCTCCGAAACCGGCGTTACTTCCGCTGCAGTTCCGGTCAGGAAGCATTGCTCGAAGCCCTCGAGTTCTTCCGGCAGGATGGCGCGCTCGATCACCTCCAGACCGCGATCCTTGGCCAAGCCAATGACCGTGCGGCGGGTGATACCGTCGAGGAAGCAGTCGGGCTTGGGCGTGTGGATCTTGCCCTCCTTGACGAAGAAGATGTTGGCGCCGGTCGCTTCCGCGACCTGGCCACGCCAGTCGAGCATCATGGCGTCGGCATAGCCCTTGGCCTCGGCGGCATGCTTGGACATGGTGCAGATCATGTAGAGGCCGGCGGCCTTCGACTTGGAAGGCGCGGTGCGCGGGTCGGGCCGGCGCCATTCCGCCACATCGAGGCGGATGCCTTTCAGCTTCTGCGCGGGATCGAAATAGCTCGGCCATTGCCAGATGGCGATGGCGCAGTTGATGCGGTTGTTCTGCGCCGAAACGCCCATCTGTTCGCTGCCGCGCCAGGCGATCGGCCGGACATAGGCGTCCTGGAAACCCTGCCTCTTCAGAAGCGTGGAGGAGGCGTCGTTGAGCTCCGCCACCGAATAGGGAATCTTGAAGCCGAGCAGGCGCGCCGAGTCATGCAGGCGCTCGGTGTGTTCGTTGAGCTTGAAGATCTCGCCGCCATAGGCGCGCTCGCCCTCGAAGACGGCGCTGGCGTAATGCAGGCCATGGGTCAGCACATGGATCTTGGCGTCACCCCATTGGACGAATTCGCCGTTCATCCAGATGAAACCATCCAGTTGGTCGAAGGGAACGGATGCCATGGTAACCTCCCGCGGGCGGCAGCCCGCATAGTGTTGTATCGTTGGTGTTTCGTGTCGGCCGCCCAAAGCGGCTTTTATGCTGGAGCGTAGGCGGATAATTGCGCTCTGGCAAACTCAGGAAGTTCCGGAAAAACCGCCTTCCCTTGCCTTTTCGTTCGCAATCCGCCCAAAAGCTTGTCAAAAATTACCATTGCAGGGAAATTACGTCAATAGTACTGACATAATCTCTCTTTCCCACGGAGAAATGATGACGGATCGAAGCCACGCAGCCGGGAAACCGATCAGGACCGCGATGTCAGACGAGGACGGCATCGACTTCGCCATCATCGAGCTACTCTTCTTCGCCTATCGTGACTTCACCTCCGATCCGGATCAGATCCTGGCTGATTACGGTTTCGGCCGTGCCCACCACCGGGTGCTGCATTTCGTCAACCGCAGGCCGGGCCTGACGGTCGCCGAACTGCTCGACGTGCTGAAGATCACCAAGCAGAGCCTGGCCCGCGTGCTCAAGCAATTGATCGACACCGACCATGTCGTGCAGTTGCAAGGTCCGCGCGACCGCCGCCAGCGCGAGCTCTATCCGACGGCCAAGGGCCGCGCGCTGGCGCTGGCGCTGGCGCGGCCACAGTCGCGCCGCATCCATGCTGCATTGGGAGATTCCGGAATAACCGAACGGACCTTGGTGGAACGGTTCCTCGAAGCGATGGTCAATCCGGAACTGAGGGCGCAGATCGACGTTGGATCCGCAGAAATGTCAGGGAAAAGCCATGGAGAGCACTGAACGGGTCGATCACACGGCCGCGCCGGACGACGACGCGCCGCATCTGCTCGTCGTCGACGACGACACACGCATTCGCAATCTTCTCAAGCAGTATCTGACCGAAAACGGCTTTCGTGTCACCGTCGCCGGCAATGCCGGCGAAGCCAGGCGCAAGCTTGCTGGCCTCGACTTCGACCTTCTGGTGCTCGACGTCATGATGCCCGGCGAGACGGGCGTAGACTTGACCAAGTCGCTGCGCGCCGAAAAGAACGTACCGATCCTGATGCTGACGGCGCTGTCGGAGACTGACAGCCGCATCAGCGGGCTGGAGGCTGGCGCCGACGACTATCTGCCAAAACCCTTCGATCCGCGCGAGCTGATCCTGCGCATCAACAACATCCTGCGCCGTGGTGGCCCGGCGACCACGCCCAAGGTCGAGCAGTTGGTCTTCGGCCCCTACACCTTCCAGATCGCCAGGCGCGAATTGAAGCGTGGTGGCGAGGCGCTGAAGCTGACCGACCGCGAGCAGGAGATCCTTGCGATCTTCGCCGCGCGGGCAGGCGAGACGATACCCCGCCACGAGCTTGTCGGCGACGATTCGGAAGTCGGCGAGCGCACCATCGACGTCCAGATCAACAGGCTGCGCCGCAAGATCGAGCGCGATCCGTCCAATCCGGTCTGGCTGCAGACCGTACGTGGTATTGGGTATCGGCTCAGCGTGGAATAGAATGCCGCCTGCGGCCGGCTGAACGGCTGCGGGCAAGCGATAAGAGCGAATGGCAACCACGGAACTGGAACAGCCGGGCAATGGCGGCTTGAGCGCACGCGCCACGCGGACGCTAAAGGCGGTGCCGCGCGCCTGGAACCGTTTCTGGCGCTTGGTCTCGCTCTACATGCCCAAGCGGCTCTATGCCCGCTCGCTGATCATCGTCATCGCGCCGATGATCCTGCTGCAATCGGTCGTCGCCTTCGTCTTCATGGAACGCCATTGGGCAACCGTGACGCAGCGCCTGTCGCAGGCCACCGTGCGCGACATCGCCGCCATCATCGACCTGATCGAGACCTATCCGCACGACGCCGACTACACCAGCATCATCCGCATCGCCCAGGACCGCATGCAGTTGAAGGTTGACCTGCTGCCGCCCGACCCCTTGCCGCCGCCAGGACCCAAACCCTTCTTCTCGATTCTCGACGACGTTCTTTCGTCCGAGATCACGCGCCAGATCAACCGCCCGTTCTGGATCGACACGGTCGGCAATTCCAACATCGTCGAGGTGCGCGTCCAGCTTGAGAACAAGGTGCTGCGCGTGTTCGTGCGCCGCAGCCAGGCCTATGCCTCCAACACCCACATCTTCCTGATCTGGATGGTCGGCACCTCGCTGGTGCTCCTGATGATCGCCATTCCCTTCCTGCGCAACCAGATCCGGCCGATCCTGATGCTTGCCGAAGCCGCCGAAAGCTTCGGCAAGGGCAGGCCGATGCCGCGCGATTTCCGGCCGCGCGGCGCCGAGGAGGTCCGCCGCGCCGGCTTTGCCTTCATGCAGATGCGCGAGCGCATCGAACGCCAGATCGAGCAGCGCACCGCCATGCTCACCGGTGTCAGCCATGACCTGCGAACCATCCTCACCCGCTTCAAGCTGCAGCTTGCGCTTTCTGGCGGCAAGGCCGAGACCAAGGCGGCGCTCGACCAGGACATCGACGACATGCAGTCGATGCTCGAAGGCTATCTCGCCTTTGCCCGTGGCGAGGCTTCGGAAGACGCCGGACGGTTCGATCTCGAGGCCTATTTCGAGAAACTCGACGAGGAAGCCAGGCTGCGCAAGCGCAAGCTGTCGACGACGCTTGCCGGCGACCCCGATGTCCATGTGCGGCCGAACGCCTTCGCCCGGCTGATGTCCAACGTCATCGGCAACGCCTTCCGCTATGCCTCGACGGTGGAGGTCAACGCCAGCCATGGCCGCGGCTCGCTTCTGGTCACCATCGACGACGATGGTCCGGGCATTCCCCCCGACCGGCGCGAAGACGTGTTCAAGCCGTTCGTGCGGCTCGACGAGGCCCGCAACCTCGATGCCAGCGGCACCGGGCTCGGCCTGTCGATTGCCCGCGACATAGCCCGCAGCCATGGCGGCGACATCACCCTCGACGACAGCCCGCTCGGCGGGCTTCGCGCCGTCATCAAGGTTCCTGCATAGTCGGCGCAGGACGGGCTTCATCCGCCCGTCATGAAACCATGGTCAAGAGCGCGCATGAAGCGCGCGACCTCAATTGATTCGGCCTTGCCGCCTCACTTCGATCCCGTGCCCGCCCGGGTGCGCTGGAGCGAAGCGCGGGCAGCGGGCTGGTCGCCGTTCCGGCATCGTCTCAAGGCAACCGCCGACCTTTCCTGCAAAGGGCCGCCATGCGCATACTGATGGTCACCGACGCCTGGCGCCCGCAGGTCAACGGCGTCGTCCATACGCTGGAGCGGCTCACCGAAACGCTGAAATCCTTCGATGTCGCGGTGGATTTTTTGACGCCCAACATCTTTCGCACCCTGCCCCTGCCGACCTATCCCGACATAAGGCTGGCGCTGACCACGCCCGGCCATGTCGCTCGCCTGATAGAAGCCGGCAAGGCAGACCACATCCACATCGTCACCGAGGGTCCGCTCGGCATCATGGCGCGGCGCTATTGCCGCAATGCCGGCCGGCCGTTCACCACCAGCTATCACACGCGCTTTCCCGAATATCTCAGCGCCCGCCTGCCGGTGCCGGAAAGCTGGGCCTATCGCTGGCTGCGCGATTTTCACAATTCCGGCCAGGGCACGCTGGTCGCCACCCAGTCGCTCGCCGACGATCTTGCGGCGCGCGGCTTCACCAAGCTGCGGCCATGGACGCGCGGCGTCGACACCGATCATTTCCGCCCGGACAAGAAGAAGGATCTCGGCTTCCCCGGCCCGGTCTTCCTCTGCGTCGGCCGCGTCGCCATCGAAAAGAACCTCTCCGCCTTCCTCGACCTCGACCTGCCGGGCAGCAAGGTGATCGTGGGCGAAGGCCCCGAGCTTGCCAGGCTCAAGGCGAAATACCCGCAGGCGCATTTCCTCGGCCATCGCCCCAATGACGAACTGGCTGAGATCTACGCCTCGGCCGACGTCTTCGTCTTCCCGAGCCGCACCGACACCTTCGGCAATGTCATCATCGAGGCGCTGGCCAGCGGCACGCCGGTCGCCGCCTATCCGGTGACCGGGCCGATCGACATCGTCGGCGACGGTTTTGGCGGCGCAGTTTCCAACGATCTGCGCGAGGCCTCGCTCGCTGCGCTCAACGTCGACCGCGCGCAGGCACGCGAACGCGCCATGCGCTACAGCTGGAATGCCTGCGCGGAAATGTTCCTCGACACGGTCGAGGAAGCGCTGGGAACGACGCGGAAGCTGGCAGCCTAAAACAACCTGCCGCCGTCCGGCACCTTGCGCTCGATGGCACCGAGCACCACGGCGCCCTCCTCATCGGGAAAGCCGAGCGTCAGCACTTCCGACATGAACGGGCCGATCTGGCGCGGCGGGAAATTGACCACCGCGAACACCTGCCGGCCGATCAGCGTCTCCGGCGCATAGTATTTCGTGATCTGCGCCGACGATTTCTTGATGCCGATGCCGGCGCCGAAATCGATCTTCAGCTTGAACGCCGGCTTGCGCGCCTGCGGAAACGGCTCGGCCTCGACGATCGTGCCGGCGCGGATGTCGACACGATCGAAGTCGGCAAAACTGATCTCTGGCTTACGCTCGCTGCTCGAACTCATCTTGGTCTTGTCTGCCTTACGGGGACTCAGGCGTTGCCATAGGTCTCGAATAGCACGCCGGCCAGCGCGTCCTTGGCCGAGGTTCCCGACCAGACGACGAACTGAAACGCCTGGAAATAGCATTCGCAGGCTTCCAGCGCCGACGACAGCAGGACTTCGACCTGCTGGCTCGACGGCTCGACCCCGCCGGCCAAGAGCAGCGACTGGCGGAACATGATCGCACCCTCCTGCTCCCAGAGGTCGAAATGGCCGAACAGCATCTGCTCGTTGATGAGCGACAAGAGCCGCATCACTTCCAGCGCGCGGGTCTCCGGCACCTTGATGTCGAAGGCGCAGGCCAGGTGCAGCGCCTCGAAATCCTCCATCCACGAGAAAGAGACGTGATAGTCGGTCCAGCTTCCGGCAACCGAGATCGAAATCTCGTCGTCGCCGGCCCGCTCAAAGGACCAGTCGTTGTTGTGGGCCACCTGCTCGATAACATCCACCGGATGGATTTCGCGGGAGAATTCGAGTTCGAGAAGTTCCATGGAATGCTTCCTGTCGTTCTGTACGAGCGCCGCCACACGCTCCGCGAGAGGGCACACACAACGAACAATCTTGTCTAGAACTCGGACGGCCAGGACTTTCTTCGCGCAAAAGACTGCTTCTCGACGCAAAGACCCCAGACCGGACCCCACCGCCCGGCCGCATGACCCTGCTCCGAATCATGCAACAAATTCAGTCTATTGATCGGGAGTCGCGTGAACAGCCCAATTTTTCGCACTGCGTCATTCGCATGTGGAAAGCCGCTATCACAAAGATTCATGCAATGCCGTTAAGCGATTCACGGCAAAGCGCTTTTCAGGATCGGGCTATGTGGAAAAGTTTAACGATTATTTTTTTGCGCGGGGCTTGGTCGGCGCCGCTGGTGCGGCGTCACCAGCCAGTTCGGCAAGCTTCGCCTCGAGCGCCTCGATACGCTCGGCAAGGCGGGTGTTTTCTTCCCGAGCCTTGGCGGCCATCTCGCGGGCGGCTTCGAACTCTTCGCGCTGCACCACGTCCATGGTGTTGAGAATGCGTTCGGCCTGCCCCTTGAAGGCCGTCTCCACCTCACGGCGCACGCCCTGCGCGGCGCCGGCGGCGTCGGTCATCAGCTTGGCGAATTCATCGAGAATGCGGTTCGGTCCGGTCGACATGGCAAATCCTCGCTTGCTCGAAATGACGTAGTGGTGCCGCGCGTCGAATGCAAGAACGTTAAGGCTGCTGCGGCATCAAGTCGGCCCCGCCCTTGTCCAAAACACTGGCAAATCTAATCAATAACTATTATTGTCTGGGAGCAGTTTGCAGGAGCACCGTCATGGCCATTAGCGCAGACTTGGGTACCCGTCTTGAGGATATCGTCAATCAGCTTGTCAGCACCGGTCGCTATAATTCGAAGAGCGAAGTGCTACGCGAAGGCGTTCGCCTCGTCGAAGAGCGGGAAAAGCGCCTTGCGGCCCTCGACGCAGCCCTCGCAGAAGGCATTGCAGATGCCGACGCCGGCCGGGTGAAGCCCGGCGACGAGGTGCTGGACAGACTCGAAGCCAAATACAAGGCGATGGCAGAGAAGAACAAGTGAGGCGGCTGGTCTTCACCCGTCGGGCTGAAGCGGACCTTGCAGCCATTGGTGACTACATCGCGCTGCACAACCGCATTTCGTGCGGTGACGTTCATTCAGGAATTGCGCCGCGATTGCATGGAATTGCGCACCATGCCGGAGCGGCATCCGCTCTTTGAGCGGCATCGATCCTCAGGCATTCGTCGGCGCGTTCATGGCAATTGTCTGATTTTCTACCGCGTTAGCGCTGACACCCTGGAGATAATGCACATCCTGCACGGCGCGATGGATTTTGGAACGATCTTGTTCCCCGACAATTGAGTGCGTCCACCTTGCCTTGACCCTGCCAAAAGCCTGCCGCATGGTCCGCGCCCAAACGCGTTTCGCAACCGAGAGTCCCCCGTTGAACGAATATTTCCTGCTGCCGCTGGCCTCCTTGCCCTTCCCCAACATCAACCCGATCCTCATCCAGATCGGACCGCTGGCGGTGCACTGGTACGGCGTCGGCTACATCGTTGGCATCCTGTTCGCCTGGTGGTACGCCAAGCGGCTCGCCGCCAATGCAAGGCTGTGGCCGAACGGCGTCCTGCCGATGAAGCCGGAGGATCTCGACGATTTCATCGTCTGGGCGGCCATCGGCGTCGTGCTGGGAGGCCGCACCGGCTATGTGCTGTTCTACGATCTGCCGCGCTACATCGCGCACCCGCTCGACATCTTCGCGGTCTGGCAGGGCGGCATGTCATTCCATGGTGGCCTGCTCGGCGTCATCCTGGCCATGACGTTGTTTTCCATCAAGCGCGGCATCCGCCCCTGGTCGCTGTTCGATGTCGTGGCGGCCGGCGTGCCGGTCGGCCTTGGCCTGGTGCGCGTCGCCAATTTCATCAATTCCGAGCTGTGGGGGCGGCCAACCGACGTGCCGTGGGCGTTCGAATTCCCAAATGGCGGGCCGTTTGCCCGTCATCCGAGCCAGCTCTATGAGGCGCTGCTCGAGGGCGTGGTGCTGTTCCTCGTGCTGCGCATCCTCACCCATTCGCGCCTCAAGCTGAAGACGCCGCGCTTCGTCGGCGGCGCCTTCATCTGCGGCTATGGCCTGTCGCGCATCTTCGTCGAGTTCTTCCGCGAGCCCGATCAGCAGCTCGGCTATCTCCTCGGTACCAACTGGCTGACCATGGGCATGATCCTTTCTACCCCGATGGTGCTGGCCGGTATCTGGGCGATGCTGACCGCCAAGCCGGTGGCACAGCCGCAGCCGGCATGACACGGCTGAAAACCCGCATCGTCGACCTGATCGAGGCATTGGGACCGCTTCCCGTCAACGAATACATGGCGCTATGCCTGTTCGACCCGACGGACGGTTATTACACGACGCGCGAACCCTTTGGTGCGGCCGGCGACTTCATCACGGCGCCCGAGATCAGCCAGATGTTCGGCGAACTGGTCGCCGTCTGGCTCTACCAGGCCTGGCTGGCGAGCGGCCGGCCGCTGCCGGTTACCATCGCCGAGATCGGCCCCGGTCGCGGCACGCTGATGAAGGACATGCTGCGCACGCTGTCGCGGCTTGATCCTGATCTGGCCAACGGCGCTACCTTCGCCATGATCGAGACCAGCCCGCGCCTGACAGAGGTCCAGCAACAGACGCTTGGCGTCACACCTTTCGCGGTTCGTTGGCACGAAACCATCGAGGCCTTGCCGCGGCAGCCGCTGTTCATCGTCGGCAACGAACTCTTCGACGCCGTACCCGTCCGCCAGTTCGTCCGCGCCGGCGCCGGCTGGCGCGAACGCATGGTTGGCCTCGACGACGCCGATGACCTTTGCTTCTTCGCCGGTGCCGGTTCTGTCGACCCGACGCTGCTGCCCGCCGCTGCCACTGAGGCGCCGCAGGGTGCGATCGTCGAGGTCGCGCCAGCCCGCACCGCGCTGATGGCAGCCATCGCCGAGCGCATATCCAAGGATGGCGGCGCCGGCCTGTTTCTCGATTATGGCCATCTCCAGCCGGGTATCGGCGACACGCTGCAGGCCTTGCGCGGCCACAATCACGAAGATGTGCTGGCCAATCCCGGCGAGGCCGACCTCACCACCCATGTCGATTTCGCCGCCCTTGCCGCGATCGTGCGCGCGCATGGCCTCGACGCCCATCTGTCAACGCAGGGCGACTTTCTGCTCGGCATGGGCATTCTCGAACGCGCCGGCCGGCTCGGCGCGGATGCCGACCGGGCGGCACGCGACAAGATCGCTGACGATGTCGAGCGCCTCGCCGGGCCGCAAGCCATGGGCGATCTGTTCAAGGTGCTTGCCGTGCTGCCACGCGGCGTGGCCGCCCCACTCTTTGCAACGACGCCATTTGCCACGGCGGATTGACTTTTCACCGCCGCCCCTCCCAATCTCCCGTCCGGCAAAAGCACGGCGCCACCGGCCGCCTGCATTTTGCACCCGGACTTTTTCTTGACGAAACCGCCCACACGGACAACAACGCCTGCATGTCGAATCAGACCAAACCGGATCCCGTTCGGTCGCCGCTGCTGGACAAGGCGCAGGCACAAGGCATTCGCCACGGCTATTTCACCCGCATCGGCGGTGTCTCCGGCGGCATCTATCAGGGCCTCAACATCGGCACCGGATCGGACGACGACCAGGCACTGGTGGCCGAGAACCGCGCCCGCGTCGCCGCCTGGATGGGCGTGCCGGCGAGCCATTTGTTGACCGCCTGGCAGATCCATTCGCCCCACGTCGTCATCGTCAGCGAACCCTTTGCCGGCGAGCGGCCCAAGGCCGACGCCATCGTCACCGACCGGCCGGGCGTCGCCATCGGCGCCTCGACCGCCGATTGCGGTCCGGTGCTGTTCGCGGACGCTGAGGCGCGCATCATCGGCGCCGCGCATGCCGGCTGGAAAGGCGCGTTCACCGGTGTGCTCGAAAACACCATCCTCGCCATGGAAAGTCTTGGCGCCCGGCGCGAAAACATCGTCGCCGTGCTCGGCCCCTCGATCGGCCCGGAAAACTATGAGGTCGGCCCGGAATTCGTCGCCCGCTTCGTTGAGGCCGACACTGAAAACATCGGCTATTTCGCGCCATCCACCGATGCCGGCCATGCGATGTTCGACCTCAACCGCTACACGATCGACCGGCTGGCCAAGGCCGGCGTGACGGCCGAGGGCCTCGGCCGCTGCACCTATGCCGAGGAAGATCTGTTTTACTCCTACCGGCGCACCACGCACCGCAAGGAGCTCGACTACGGCCGGCAGATTTCGGCAATCGTTTTGGAGAGAGAATAATGGCGCTGCATTTTGAACGATCGGAATTTGACGCGCGGCGCGACCGGCTGATGATCGAGATGGCCGAGAAGAAGCTCGACGCCATCCTGCTGTTCGCGCAGGAAAGCATGTACTGGCTGACCGGCTACGACACGTTCGGCTTCTGCTTCTTCCAGTGCCTGGTGGTGAAGGCCGACGGTTCGATGGTGTTGCTTACCCGCTCGGCCGATCTGCGCCAGGCGCGCCAGACCTCGATCATCGACAACATCGTCCTGTGGACCGACCGCAACGGTGCCAATCCGGCGGTCGACCTGCGCAATCTGCTCAACGAGCTTGACCTGCTCGGCGCCCGCATCGGTGTCGAATACGACACCCACGGCCTGACCGCCTTCAATGGCCGCCGGCTTGACGAACAGTTGCAGACCTTCGGCCAGATCGCCGATGCGTCCGGCATTGTCGGCCGGCTGCGCCTGTTCAAGAGCCCTGCCGAAATCGTCAAGGCCGAGAAGGCCGCCAATCTCTCCGACGATGCGCTCGATGCGGCCCTGCCGCTGATCAAGCAGGGCGGCGACGAAGCGCTGATCCTGGCCGCCATGCAAGGTGCGGTCTTTGCCGGCGGCGGCGACTATCCGGCCAACGAGTTCATCATCGGCTCCGGCGTTGACGCGCTGCTATGCCGCTACAAGGCCGGCCGCCGCAAGCTCACCAAGAACGACCAGCTGACGCTCGAATGGGCAGGCGTCTTCAACCACTACCACGCACCGATGATGCGCACGGTGCTGACCGGCAAGGTGTCGAAGCGCCATCAGGAGCTGTTCGACGCGGCGCGCGCAGCGCTTCTGGCCGTCGAAAAGGCAATGGCGCCGGGCAACAGCTTCGGCGACGTATTCGATGCGCATGCCCGCACCATGGAGGCGCACGGCCTGACCAAGCACCGGCTGAACGCCTGCGGCTACTCGGTCGGCGCCCGCTTCACACCGTCCTGGATGGACATGCCGATGTTCTACCAGGGCAACCCCGAACCGATCGCGCCCAACATGACGCTGTTCGCCCACATGATCATCATGGATTCCGACACCGAGACGGCGATGACGCTTGGCCGCACCTACCTGACCACCGAATCCCAGCCCAAGCCGCTGTCCCGCCATGATCTCGACTTGATCGTACAGTGAATCCATAATGGGAGGCGTTCTTCGCCAAGGAGTTAGAAGGCAAATGAGACGATCGCATGTGACGACCGTGTCATTGCTTGTGGCATTGGCTCTTGCCGCCTGCACCAACGCAAAGGACGTTCTCGAACCTTCCGCCATCACCCCGCCGGCGACGTCGGCACCGACGCAGCCCGCCACGTCAGGCAACACGGCAGCCACGGTTCCGGCGCCGGCCGGCACCACTGCGGGCGCTCTTGCAACCGCCGCCACACCGCTCACATCTGCCCAAAGCGCTGCGATCCTGTCGAAGACCCGCCTGCAGATCGCGCCGATCGTCGGCGCTTCGGTGGAAGCCGCGACACCGCTGACAGCGGAGCTGCAGACGCGCGCCAGGCAGCGCGGCATCACGCTCGCCGGCAGCGCCGATCAGACCGCGACCCATGTGCTGAAGGGCTATTTCTCGACGATGTCGGAAGGCACGGACACCACCGTCATCTATGTCTGGGACGTCTACGACCCCGCCGGCAACCGCCTGCACCGCATCAACGGCCAGCAGAAGGCGCCATCGGTCAAATCCGGCGACAGCGGGGGCGGCGACAGCTGGAAGGGGGTCTCGCCGGCAACCATGCAGGCGATCGCCGACCAGACCATCGACCAATTCGCGGCCTGGCTTGGCGGCAAGGCGGGCTGAAATGTTGCCTGCCGGTGATGGCGCGGAGCTTTCTTGAGTTTAGCCGGCGGATTCCCGATCTCGGCGCTTGCAATACCGGCGCGGGCCGCTAAAAGCCCGGTTAAAGGGCGCAGGCGAGTCCGTCAGGTCTTTCCATCCTCCACCAGGAACCGTGCATGAAACTCTTCGCGGGCAATTCCAACAGGGTGCTGGCCGAAGCGGTCGCCCGGTACCTCAACGTCCCGCTGGGCAAGGCCAGTGTCAGGCGCTTCGCCGATCAGGAAATCTTCGTCGAAATCCAGGAAAACGTGCGCGGCGAGGATGTCTTCATCCTGCAGTCGACCTCGTTCCCGACCAACGATCACCTGATGGAACTGCTCATCATGATCGATGCCTTCATGCGCTCGTCGGCCAAGCGCATCACGGCGGTGATTCCCTATTTCGGCTACGCCAGGCAGGACCGCCGCGCCTCCGGCCGCACACCGATCTCGGCCAAGCTGGTCGCCAACATGATCACCCGCGCCGGCGTCGACCGCGTTCTGACGCTCGACCTGCATGCCGGCCAGATCCAGGGCTTTTTCGACATCCCGACCGACAATCTGTTCTCGGTGCCGGTCATGGCCCGCGACGTGAAGGCCAAATACAAACAGCTCGGCAATGTCGTGGTGGTGTCGCCCGACATCGGCGGCGTGGTCCGCGCCCGTGCGCTGGCCAAACGCTTCGACGCGCAACTCGCCATTGTCGACAAGCGCCGTGAGCGTCCCGGTGAATCGGAAGTCATGAACATCATCGGCGCGGTCGCCGGCAAGGATTGCCTGCTGATCGACGACATCGTCGATTCCGGCGGCACGCTATGCAATGCCGCCGATGCGCTGCTGGCCAACGGCGCCACCAGCGTCACCGCCTACATCACCCACGGCGTGCTATCGGGCGGTGCGGTTGCCCGCATCAGCGGCTCGAAGTTGCAGGAGCTGGTGATCACCGATTCCATCCAGCCGACCCAGGGCGTGCTCGACGCGCCGAACATCCGCGTCATCTCGATCGCCGACCTGATGGGCGAAGCCATCTCACGCACGGCGACCGAAGAATCGGTGTCCAGTCTCTTCGACTAATGCATGTCGCCCAAAAGTGACCTCGGTTTTGGGAGAACGACATGCATCAAAACAAAGACCTAAAGCGGGTCGTCCGAATCCATTCAGACGCGACACGCTTTAGACTGGCCTGCCGTTACGGCGCAGGGCTTTCCAACCGAATCGGACCGATCAGGCGACGGGCGACTTCGACGCTTTCGCGTGCGCCGCGCATATAGCCACGCGGCGACGCGCCCAGCATGCGCTTGAACATGGTGATGAAGGCCGGCACGCTGTCATAGCCGAGATCGAGCGCCACCCTGGTGATCGGCTCGCCGTCGGCGAGCCTGGGCAGCGCCGCGAACAGGCAGGCCTGCTGGCGCCATGTCGACAGCGACAGGCCGGTCTGGCGCTGGAAGGCGCGGGTGAAGGAGCGGCGGCTCATGCCGGCGGCATCGGCCCACTCGTCGATCGTCGCGTGCGGCGACGGTGCGGCGACAAAACGCCGGCACAGCGCCGACAGCCTGGGATCGGACGGGAACGGCAGCCCGAGCGGCCGTTCCGGCAGGGTCGGGATTTCATGCAGCAGCAGGTTCATGATCAGCCCGCCGCGCCCTTCCAGTTCGCCGCCTTGCGGCAGCTTCTCCGATTCCACGATCAGGCTGTGCATCAGGTCGGTGACGCCGACGACGCGCAAGCCTTCGGGCAGCCCGGGGATCGCCTGCGGCATGACATAGACCGAGCGCATCGACACATCGCCCAGCATTTCGACTGAATGCTCGGTGCCGGCTGGAATCCACATCGCATGGTCGGGCGGCACCATCCAGCGGCCGTAGCGCGTCGTCACCAGCACAACCCCGACCAGCGCATGCAGCAACTGGCTGCGGCTGTGGCGGTGTTGCGGTACACGGTAGCCATCTGGATATTCCGTCGGCAGCGCCACCGCCGGCCCGGCCACTTGCTCCAGCCACTGCCAGCGGCGCTCGTGCAACTGCTCGAAATCGGCATTGCCGGCGTGAAAGACTTCTCTGCCGTGCGGCATCTTGTATGGCCCACTTGCGAAACTATTGGACCAAACCACGAAAGAAGTCACCCCGCAAGCAGCTTATAAGGCAACCGTCCCTTAGGCGGCCTTCAGCAGCGCCCGCCAGTTAGTCCTGCGGGCCTGCCCGCCAAAAAGACCACGGAGCGTTACCTTGACCGATACGACAGCCGCCAGCGTCGCCCCACCGGCGAGCGCCAGTCACGCTTCAGCCCAGGCGACGGCCTTCACCGTCATCCTGGCGGTGAGCTTCTGCCACGGCATCAACGACATCATGCAGTCGCTGCTATCGGCCATCTATCCCTTGCTGAAAGAGAATTACGGCCTCGATTTCTGGCAGATCGGCCTTCTGACCTTCACCTTCCAGGTGACCGCATCGCTGCTGCAGCCGGTGATCGGCATGATCACCGACAAGCGGCCGATGCCTTACTCGCTGCCCTACGGCATGGCGTCGTCGCTGATAGGCCTGGTCGTGCTCGCCTATGCCGGGCATTATTCGCTGCTCTTGATCGGCGCCTCGCTGATCGGCATCGGCTCGGCGATCTTCCACCCGGAATCCTCGCGCATCGCCCGCTTCGCCTCTGGCGGCCGCTTCGGCCTGGCGCAATCGCTGTTCCAGGTCGGCGGCAATTTCGGCCAGTCCATGGGGCCGCTGCTGGCGGCCTTCATCGTCGTGCCTTTCGGCCAGACCAGCATCTCATGGTTCGCCATCGGCTCGCTGATCGGCATCATCGTTTTGTGGCAGGTCGGCGGCTGGTACAGCCGGCTGCGCGCCGCACAGGGCAACCGCAAGACGGTAAGCTTCGTCTCGCCCTTCCCGCGCCGCAAGGTGATGTGGGCATTGGCGGTGCTGACGCTGCTGGTGTTGACCAAGAACGCCTATATCGCCAGCCTTGCCAGCTACTACACCTTCTACTCCATGCATAAGTTCGGGGTTTCGGTTCAGATGAGCCAAGTCATGCTGTTCCTGTTCCTCGGCGCCTCGGCGCTGGGCATCCTGCTCGGCGGCCCGTTCGGCGACCGCTATGGACAGAAGGCGATGATCTGGTTCTCCATCGTCGGCGTGCTTCCCTTCACGCTGGCCCTGCCCTACGCCAATATGGAATGGACGATGATCCTGACGGTGCTGATCGGCCTGATCCTGTCGTCGGCCTTCTCCAACATCGTCGTCTTCGCGCAGGAATTGGTGCCGGGACGCGTCGGCATGATCGCCGGGATCTTCTTCGGCTTCGCCTTCGGCGTGGGCGGCATCGCCGCCGCCGTGCTCGGCGTCGTCGCCGACATCAAGGGCATCGACTATGTCTTCCAGATCTGCTCGTATCTGCCGCTGCTCGGCCTGCTCACCGTGTTTCTGCCGAACATGAAGGAAGCCAGGAAGGCACAGGCCGCGACCGGTTAAAAATCAGCCGATCTTCGCGATTTGACATGAGGGCGTGGCGGCCGCCACGCCCTCAGTGATTCTTCACCACACGCCGGGTGAAAAGCTTTTTAGTGTTTGAAACACGCGCGAGAAATGGCTCAGACCGCAGAGCCGGATCAGCGAACGCCCTCAAGTTGAACATAAGCTACCGGGCTCAGTGCGACCGATTGATACGCAGAGTTCCGACTGAGAAAGGCAATCCGTCATGTCCAGACTTAAAGGTAAGGTCGCGTTGATCACCGGCGGCACCAGCGGCATCGGCTTGGTGACTGCGCGTCGTTTCATCGAGGAAGGCGCCCGCGTCGCCATCACCGGCACCAATGCGAGCCGTCTCGAGGAGGCGCGCACCATGCTCGGCAGCGACGTGCTCGTCATCGCCGCTGATGCCGGAGATGCAGCAGCCCAGACCGGCATCGCACGGCGGATCGGGGAAACTTTCGGCAAGCTCGACGCTCTCTTCCTCAATGCCGGCATCGCCGATCTGCGTCCGCTTGGCGACTGGACCGAGGCGGCGTTCGACAGGAGCATCGATGTCGACCTCAAAGGTCCGTACTTCCTGGTCAAGGCGCTCGTTCCACTGTTTTCGAACCCGTCGTCGATCATCCTCAGCGGCTCGGTCAACGCGCATATGGGAATGGCAGGAACGCACGTCTATTCGCTGGCCAAGGCCGGCATGATTTCCCTGGCGCGAACGCTCTCGGGCGAGCTTATAGGGCGCGGCATCCGCGCCAATGTGATCAGCCCAGGCCCGATCGACACGCCACTCAACGACAAACTTGGGCTGGATCCGGCAGCGGCGAAGGCCCGCGCGAAAGCGGTGGTCGGCCTGGTGCCTGCAGGCCGTTTCGGAACCGCCGAGGAAATTGCCAATGCGGTGGTGTTTCTGGCCTCGGACGAATGCCCTTTCATGGTCGGTGCGGAAATGCTGATCGACGGCGGCATGAGCATCGCCTGAAATCGGCACAGCATGACACAAAAACACCCGCCAGATGGCGGGTGCTTTGTGTATCTGACTGACAGCCTTACGCCTTGAAGAAGGCCAGCAGGTCGACATTGATGACGTTGGCATGGGTCGTCGCCATGCCATGCGGGAAACCCTTGTAGACCTTGAGTTCGCCCTTCTTGAGCAGCTTGACCGACAGTAGCGCCGAGTCGGCGATCGGAACGATCTGGTCGTCGTCGCCATGCATGACCAGCACCGGCACGTCGATCGCCTTCAGATCCTCGGTGAAGTCGGTTTCCGAGAAGGCCTTGATACAGTCATAATGCGCCTTGGTGCCGCCCATCATGCCCTGGCGCCACCAATTGTCGATGACGCCTTCCGACACTGCAGCGCCGGGACGATTGAACCCGTAGAACGGGCCGGCAGGGACATCCCTGTAAAGCTGGGCACGGTTGGCCGCCACGCCAGAGCGGAAGCCATCGAAAACCTCGATCGGCAAGCCGCCGGGATTGGCCGCGGTCCTGAGCATGATCGGCGGCACCGCGCCGATCAGCACCGCCTTGGCAACACGGCCACCTGAGCCGTATTGGGCGACATAGCGCGCCACCTCACCGCCGCCGGTCGAATGACCGACATGGATGGCGTTCCTGAGGTCCAGATGGGCGGCGAGTTCCGCGACATCGGCGGCGTAGGTGTCCATCTCGTTGCCGATATCGGTCTGGGTCGAGCGGCCGTGTCCGCGCCGATCATGGGCAATGACGCGGTAGCCTTGTGACAGGAAAAACAGCATCTGCGCGTCCCAGTCGTCGCTGCTCAATGGCCAGCCATGATGGAAGACAACAGGCTGCCCGGTCCCCCAGTCCTTGTAGAAAATCTCGGTGCCGTCCTTGGTGGTGATCGTGCTGCTTCCGAGCTTGGTCATCTCAAATCTCCATTATTGTTCTCGCGACAATCAATATCGCGATAACAATAAACTTAGCGCAGTTCAAACCCTCTGTCTACAAAAAATATATATCGCGATATCATTTTTCGTGGTACATAATCCGCTATTAATCGGCAAAGGAATGCGTCGTGCCTCTCCCGTTGGACAATCAGCTCTGTTTCACGCTCTACGCCACCAGCATGGCGATCAACCGCACCTACAAGCCGATGCTGGACGAGATGGGGATTACCTATCCGCAGTATCTCGTGCTGAACGCGCTTGCAGAGGCCGACGGCATGTCGGTCGGCACCATCGCCCACAGGCTCGCGCTGGAATCGAGCACCGTCACGCCGCTGGTGAAGCGCATGGAGCAGGCTGGGCTGGTGACCCGCCGGCGCAGCCAGACCGACGAACGCCAGGTGCAGGTCGACCTGACCCCCGCCGGGCGCGCGCTGCTTGTCCAGTGCAACTGTCTGAACGAGACCCTGATCGAGCGCTCAGGCATGACGCTGGCTGAGCTTGATGCCTTGAACAGGCAGATCCAGGCGCTACGCGACGCGTTGACCCGCGACCGGTAGCCGCACAGCCCCTGCGTAGCCGCTCGGCCCTCTCATGGGTTGATTGCCATCAGCATGGCTTCTGACGGCGCTGAGCCAAAACGTCGAAAAGAGGCCGCTATCATGCCGACTTAAGCACGGCAAATGACCGTTTGCGCATGGTCCGCTTTGCCTGGAAACTAGCGGCGGGAGCGGGACGGCCGACATGAAAGCCCTGGACCTTGTCTATGCCGAATTCGCGCATGAGGGCCATCTGTTCGTCGGTTTCCACTCCTTCGACCAGGATTTTGTGGCCGCGATTTCGAACCAGCGTAATGATGTCCTGGAGCATTGCCTTGCCATTCGGGGCGCTGCAGTCGTGCAGGAACGATCGGTCGATCTTCACCGTATCGAAATCGATCAGACGAAGCCACGAAAGGCCAGCGAAGCCCGTCCCGAAGTCATCAAGCCATATCTTGATCCCCAGCAGCTTCAGGTCGCTGATGCAGCGAAGGATGTCCGAATGCATCTCCATCTCCAGCCCTTCGGTGATTTCGAAGGCCAGCCTGTTGCCGGCGACGCCGGTCTCGCCCAGAATGGTCGCGACGGACGTTGCAAAGCCAGGTGTCTTGAGCTGGATTGGAGAGACGTTGACACTGACGACACGGACGTGATCGTCCGCCAGAAGCTCGGCGCACACTGTTCTTATGGCCCAGCGCCCGAGTTCCAGGATAGCGCCGGTCCGTTCCGCGACGGGAATGAACAGGCTCGGCGGAACCGATGTGCCGTCCAGCATTTTGAGGCGCATCAGAGCCTCTACGGCTTCAACCCGGTCCGATGCGACATCCTGGATAGGTTGATAAACGAGTGAAACGAGATTCTGGCCGATCGCGATCTTCAGCAAAGCCGCGATGTTCTCGCTCTCATCGCTGCTTTGCGGATCGGTTGGATCGAACAGCCGGGCACAGTTTCGACCACCGGCTTTTGCCAGATAGAGCGCGCGATCGGCCTCGTGGATGATCTTCTCCAGCTTGGCGCCGGTTTGCGTCCTGGTGAATGCAGCGCCAACGCTCACCGTCACGATCGAGACCCCGTCGCGCCGCAGCTCATGGGTAAGCGCAAGGTTCTCCACCGCGCTGCAAATGGCTTCCGCGATCTCCAGGATCTGCTCTTTTTTCTCCATGCGGGCCAGGACAATGAACTCTTCACCGCCGTAGCGACCGATGGAGCCATTGTACTGCTTGATCATGTCGCTAAGGGCATTGGCGACATGAATCAGGCAACGGTCGCCTTCCTGATGGCCGTAGCAGTCGTTGAACTTTTTGAAGAAGTCCACGTCGATGAGGATCGCGCCGAAACTGGTGCCAACCTTTTGCCAGTCACTCCAGTAATCCCGCAGCTTCTCGTCGATCGCCCGCCGGTTCTCCAGACCGGTTAGCGGATCGGTCCGCGACAGTCTCAGCAGGGCCTTGCCCCGTTCGGTCGCCTCACTGTGCTGAATCCTGGCTTCCAAGGCGTTCAGGAAGACATTGTAGCGCTCCTCATTCAGTTTCCAGTTCACATATGACGTGAATGTGAAACAAGAAACGTAGAAAGTTCCAAAAACCATTTTGTACGTTAGCGTAGAAGGTACAAAGTAGTTTACAATGTATAGTATAAACAAGATTATTGCGGAGGTTATGATAGAAACTTTAAAATTGAACGTGAAGAAGAGATTGGCACTCATCATGAAGATGGTGCCGAAAACCATATAGTAAGAGACACTTTCCTTGTCCGCCCCCATAACCGCAGGGCACAACCAACCAACATAACCAAAGATGATGGCCCCGGCGCAAGTCATGTCAAGCCATTCCGTTGCAACCCCTCGGCGAAGCTGTACTTCCAGGGTCAAAAGCGCGGTCAGTCCGACCGCAAAGCGCGCCGTGATCGTATAGACGGCCACATCTGGAATCAGCAGCAGATCCGTTACCGAAAACAACAGATAGATGAGAACGGCGATCCAAAGCCCTGGCCTGGCTTCCCCTCTTCGCGTCGCCTGGGCTTCCGTCCGGTAAAGGGTGCGAAGCTCGTCGGTCCCTGGTTCGTCGCGCGGTTCATACGGTTCCGCATGAGCCGTATCAGCCAATGCGGATGACAGGTGTTCGTTCATCACAGACCCCGTTTGAAAGGGATTTTGTATTCTGAACCCATTTCCAGCTTCTGCCCCCACGCGGGCCGGCTCCTTGAGACGCGACGGCGATTGCGACGCCGGGCACACAAATGCAATCGCGCAAGACAAGTTTCCGTTAACTCGAACCCGGAATCGGGCTCGGAAGCTGTCTGACGAACGAACATGGTTTGCGGGAAATTAATCATACCGATAAAATGCCACCGGATCGACATTGGCAAAGGGAGCATTCTACGCAATAAGTTAACTCACTGTTAACTATGGAGTGATGGCGTGCAAACCGTTCTTGATGGCAAAAGCTTGATTACTGCCGAGATGCTCGCCAGCGGTCTCCCTCGAGGAAAGCTCGAGCATCATGGCGAAGCGTTCGAAACTGCTCGCGCGGAGCTGGCGCTCATTCTCCACGCGACACATCAGCAGGTCGAACAAAGCAAGGACCCCGCCGAAATCGTTCGTCGCCTTCTGTCGTACCTCAACGCTCTGCGTTCCAAGGTTCACCCCGACGTTTGGCATGCATTGATACCGGTGGCGCAGAACCACCCGATCCTGAAGTATTTTCTCGAAGATCCACTGACGCACTGGTCCTTCACCAAGCCCAGGGGCTATTCCGGCGACGCGCAATTGCTCGACTACATCTATTGCGATCCGCATGTGGCAGAAAGCGTGGCAAACGCCTCGGAGGTCGGCAAGGCACTCTATAGCCATACCCAGAACGTCCCGTCGTGCGTCGCGGCACGGGAACGACGCGATCTCTTGACCCGATATGTCGATGAGATTGCGGCCAGGAACGGACCACAAACCGAGGTCCTGGCGATCGCGGCCGGCCATTTGCGGGAGGCCAACCGTTCAGTCGCCTTGGCGGAAGGTCGCCTCAAGCGTTGGGTTGCACTCGATCAGGATCCCCAGAGCGTTGGATTGATTGCGCGCGACTTCCAGGGCACGGCGATCGAGGCCATCGACGGCTCGGTGCGAACCGTGCTCACGAGAGGCCACAAACTGGGCAAGTTCGACTTCATCTACGCCTCCGGCCTTTACGACTACCTCCAGCACAACGTCGCCGTGAAACTTACCAAAACCTGCCTGCAGATGTTGAAGCCGAACGGAACATTCCTGTTTGCGAACTACGCCGAGGGCACCCCCGACGCCGGGTACCGGGAGACGTTCATGGACTGGGTGTTGCTGCTGCGATCGGAGGTCGACATGTGGAACATCGTCAATGCCAGCGTCGACCGCAACACCGTCGAGGCGCAGGTGTTCTTTGGCGAGAACCGCAACGTGCTCTATGCCGTCATCGAAAAGCGCGGATAACACCCGCCTGGGCTGCGCGCCGGCGGACATGCCTTTGGCTTGCACCTCCGGCCGCCTTCCGCTATAGAGCCGCCACCCGCGTAGACACCCTTGGAGGCAACGCGGCGGAAGGCCGCCTCACCCGGCGGCTTTCGACGTTTACGGTCCAGGCACGTTGCCAGCCGCGAACGCTCCAGAACAAACCGAAAGGAAATGCCATGAGCCACGACACTTACGAGCTCAAGGCCGAAGCACGCGAACAGGTCGGTAAGGGGTCCGCCCGTGCAGTTCGCCGCAACGGTAAAGTGCCTGCAGTAATCTATGGTGACAAGCAGCCTCCCCTGGCTATCGCGCTCACCTACAAGGACATCTACTACAAGATCCACGGCGGCGGGTTTCTGACCACGATCGCCACGATCGATGTCGACGGCAAGAAGATCCAGGTCCTGCCGAAGGACTTCCAGCTCGACCCGGTCAAGGATTTCCCTGTCCATGTCGACTTCCTGCGCATCGGCAAGGACACCCAGGTCAATGTCGACGTGCCTGTCCACTTCATCAACGAGGACAAGTCGCCCGGCATCAAGCGCGGCGGCGTGCTCAACATCGTGCGTCACGAAGTCGAGTTCCACTGCCCGGCCAATGCGATCCCGGAATTCATCACCGTCGATCTCACCGGCGCCAACATTGGCGACTCGATCCACATCTCGGCGGTTACGCTGCCGGCTGGTGTGAAGCCTGTGATCTCCGACCGCGACTTCACCATCGCGACCATTGCCGGTTCGTCGGCGATGAAGCCGGAGACGGAAGAGACGGCTGAAGTGGCTGCACCTGAAGCGGCTCCTGCCGCCGAAGAGAAGTAACTCTTTCCCGCCCGGAGCAGACGATGCTTGTCTTTGCAGGCCTCGGCAATCCGGGCGCGAAATATGCCAATAACAGGCACAATGTCGGTTTCATGGCGGCGGACGCAATTGCCCGCCGCCATTCCTTTTCGCCCTGGTCCAAGAAATTCCAGGGCCTGATTTCAGAAGGCACGCTTGGCGGCGAAAAAATCGTCCTGATCAAGCCGCAGACCTTCATGAACCTGTCCGGCCAATCGGTCGGCGAAGCGCTGCGCTTCTACAAGCTCGAGCTTTCCGCGCTCACCGTCTTCTATGACGAGATCGACCTCGCCGAAGGCAAGCTGCGCATCAAGACCGGCGGCGGCGCTGGCGGCCACAACGGCATCCGCTCGATCGACGGCCATGTCGGCAACGCCTATCGCCGCGTGCGCATCGGCGTCGGCCATCCCGGCGTCAAGGAAATGGTCCAGCATCATGTGCTCGGCGATTTCGACAAGGCCGACCGCGAATGGCTCGAACCGCTGCTCGACGCGATCGCCGACAATGCCGCCATGATCGCCAAGGACGACGAATCCGGCTTCATGAACAAGGCCAGCCTCGCCGTTCAGGGCAAGGCCGGCGCGGAACCGGAAAAGCCGGCGCCAAAGCAGCAGGGCTCAAAGCAGCAGAGCCACATCCGCCAGGCCCGGCCGCAACAGATGCCCGCCAAGCTGCCGGAATCCGGCCCGATGGCCGCCATGCTGAAGAAGCTGTTCGGCGGCAAGGACTGAGCGGGATCGGCGCCACGGGGCTTGACGTTGATCACCCCTATCGCCCATAGCCCTGATCAAATTTCTATTTTCCCGATAGGACCGGACAAAAATGGGTTTCAAATGCGGCATCGTTGGCTTGCCCAACGTCGGCAAGTCGACGCTTTTCAACGCGTTGACCAGGACGGCTGCGGCGCAGGCCGCCAACTATCCGTTCTGCACCATCGAACCGAACACCGGCGAGGTCGCGGTGCCCGATCCGCGCCTGCAGAAGATCGCGGCGATCGGCAAGTCGAAGGAGATCATCCCAACCCGCATCTCCTTCGTCGACATTGCCGGCCTGGTGCGCGGCGCCTCGAAGGGCGAAGGGCTGGGCAACCAGTTCCTCGCCAACATTCGCGAGGTCGACGCCATCGTGCATGTGCTGCGCTGCTTCGAGGATGACGACATCACCCATGTCGAGGGCCGCATCGACCCTGTTGCCGACGCCGAGACGGTCGAAACCGAGCTGATGCTCGCCGACCTCGACAGCCTCGAGCGCCGCATCGTGCAATTCCGCAAGCGCGCCGGCAGCAAGGACAAGGAAGCGACCACCGTGCTGCCGATGATGGAGGCAGCGCTCGAACTGCTGCAAGCCGGCAAGCCGACCCGCGTCCTGCTCAAGGGCATTTCGGCGGAAGACCTGCGCATCCTGCAGGGGCTCAACCTTTTGACCTCGCACCCGGTCCTCTACGTCTGCAACGTCGCCGAAGCCGACGCCGCCACCGGCAACGAGCACACCAAGGCCGTGGAGAAGATGGCTGCGGCGCAAGGCGCCAGCACCGTCGTCATCTCGGCCGCGATCGAGGCCGAAGTCGCCCAGCTCTCGGACGAGGAAGAGATGGAATTCCTGTCCTCGCTCGGCCTCGACGAGCCCGGCCTGAACAAGGTGATCCGCGCCGGCTACGAGCTGTTGCACCTCATCACCTATTTCACCGTCGGGCCGAAGGAGACGCGCGCCTGGACCATCCACAAGGGCGACAAGGCACCGCAGGCGGCCGGCGTCATCCACACCGATTTCGAGCGCGGCTTCATCCGCGCCCAGACCATCGCCTACAACGACTTTGTCACGCTGGGCGGCGAAGTGGCGGCCAAGGAAGCCGGCAAGGCGCGCGACGAGGGCAAGGAATATGTCGTCCAGGACGGCGACATCCTGCTGTTCAAGTTCAACACTTGACGCCTCGGCGGCCGGGTATCCGAAACATCCCGGCGAGCTGTCTGCGAAGCTTTCTCGACGAGTTTTCTGAGCGGCCGGCGGCCATCCGCCGGACCGCCCCTTGTCTTGATTTTGTCACGTCACAGGTCTAAGCGGCAGGCGCACGGTCGGCGCTTTCGGCGAAAGTGCCCGTCTCGCGCAATCCGAAACAGCGCGTCAATCTGAACGCACCCTTTGGCCCCAGCAAGGGAGACCCGGCGATGATCAAGGCCTTCGTCGTGGACAATGACCGCCTGCGCGCCGTCGATGATCTCTTGCAAGACGGCGACAATGTCGTCTGGGCCGACCTGCTCAACCCGACAAAGGAAGAGGAAGCGACGATCGAGACCTGGCTCGGCGTTGCCATTCCGACACGCGAGGAGATGGAGGAGATCGAGATTTCGAGCCGCCTCTATGTCGAGGACGGCGCCTATTTCATGACCGCCACCCTGCCCGCCCAGACCGAGGTCGACGATCCGCTGATGTCGCCGGTCACCTTCGTGCTCGCCGGCACCAGGCTGATCACCGTGCGCTATCACGAACCGAAGGCCTTCAAGACCTTTCCGCAGCGCGCCGAGAAGGTGGCGACCGGCTGCACCAGCGGCGACACCATCCTGATCGGGCTGCTGGAGGCAATCGTCGACCGTCTCGCCGACATCCTTGAGCGCGCTGGCCGCGACATCGAGGCGATCTCGCGCGATATCTTCGAGGCGAGATCGACCAAGGTTTCCAAGCGCAACCGCGACTTCCAGGAACTCCTGAAGGCGATCGGCCGCAAGGAGGACATCGCCTCCTCGATCCGCGACAGCCTGATCTCGCTGCAACGCCTGGCCGGCTTTTTCGCTCATGCCTCGACCCGCACCAAGATGAGCAAGGACACCAAGGCGCGCATCAAGACGCTGTCGCGTGACGTGCTGTCGCTCGCCGACCACGCCACCTTCCTGTCGCAGAAGATTTCCTTCCTGCTCGACGCTACGCTTGGCATGATCTCGATCGAGCAGAACGCCATCATCAAGATCTTCTCGGTTGCCGCCGTTATCTTCCTGCCGCCGACGCTGGTCGCCTCGATCTACGGCATGAATTTCGACGTCATCCCCGAGCTCAAATGGGAGTGGGGCTATCCCTTCGCCATCGCCATGATGGTGCTGTCGGCGATCCTGCCCTTCTGGTACTTCCGCCGCCGCGGCTGGCTCTGATCCGCCCGCCAGAGGCCATGCAGCCACGACGTGGCGCTATAGAAATCTCTTGACCAAATGCGCTGCGGCCTGCATCCGGAAACCCAGATCCACAGGGATCGCGGGTTCGTGAGCCGGATTTCAGACCATGACTGCAAAGATGAAAACATGGGCTTATGAGGATTTCGTCGAGGGCGCGTCGCTCGACCTCGGCTCGAAGCTGGTCAGCGCCGCCGAGATCGTCGAATTCGCCACGGAATTCGACCCGCAGCCGATGCATCTCGACGAAGAAGCCGGCAGGGCCAGCATCCTTGGCGGGCTGGCGGCGTCGGGCTGGCACACCTGCTCCATGTTCATGCGCATGCTGTGCGATGCGTTCCTGCTGGACTCGACCTGCCAGGGCGCGCCCGGCGTCGATCAGGTCAAATGGAAGAAGCCGGTCCTGGCCGGCGACAAGCTCACCGGCACCCTGCTGGTTGTTGCCAAGCGCCTGTCGAAATCGAAGCCGCAGCTCGGCTTGGTGACCATGCGCAGCGAGCTGTTCAACCAGCGTGGCGAAAGCGTCTTCGAGCTTGAGAACTCGGTCATGTTCCTCACGCGGGATGCCGCGGGGAGGTCCGCATGACACTGGACGAGTTCTTCCGCATCGGCGCCACCGTCACGCTCGGTTCGCACACATTCGAGCCCGAAGCGATCAAGGCATTCGCTCGCAAATACGATCCGCAAATCTTCCATATCGACGAGGAGGCCGCGAAGAAAAGCGTGCTCGGCGGCCTCTGCGCGTCTGGCTGGCACACGGCAGCGACCTGGATGAAACTCAATCTGGAAAACCGCATGGATGCCGAGGTCGCGGCCTGGAGCGGCCCCGGCCCGGTGCCGGAATTCGGCCCCTCGCCCGGCTTCAAGAACCTGAAATGGCTGAAGCCGGTCTATGCCGGGCAAACCATCACTTTCACGCGCACTGCACTGTCGCACCGCCCGATCGCCTCACGCCCCGGATGGCGGCTGCTGGCGCTGCGATGCGAGGCTTCCGATTCGATCGGCGACAAGGTGCTGGAGTTCGAGAGCGCTGTGCTGGTGAAGGCCGAGTAATTTCTTCCTTCGCCCCGTTTGCGGGGAGAAGGTGCCCGAAGGGCGGACGAGGGGCGGCGCCAGCGTTGGTGGTTTGCGTTGCCTCCCGGCCCTCTGCTATCGCTCCGGGCGTTCGAGCTCTTTGAAAGGTCCGGTGGGCCTTTCAATTTGCCTTTGGCAAACCGGTCTCAATGCCCTTCGAACCCAATCAGCGTCCGCACCGGTACGCCGAGCGCTTCGAGTTTGGCGCGGCCGCCGAGGTCCGGCAGGTCGATGACGAAGCAGGCGGCGAGGATGTCGGCGCCGATCTGGCGCAGCAGCTTGACGGCCGCCTCCGCGGTGCCGCCGGTGGCAATCAAATCGTCGACCAGGATCACCTTTTCGCCCGGAGCAACGCCGTCCTTGTGCATCTCCATCTCATCCAGCCCGTATTCCAGGCTGTAGGCGACGCGCACCGTCTCGAAGGGCAGCTTGCCCTTCTTGCGGATCGGCACGAAGCCGGCCGAGAGCTGGTGGGCAACAGCGCCGCCGAGGATGAAACCGCGGGCCTCGATGCCGGCGATCTTGTCGATCTTCTGGCCGGCATAGGGATGCACGAGCTCGTCAATGGCGCGGCGAAACGCGCGCGCATTGCCGAGCAATGTGGTGATGTCGCGAAACAGGATGCCGGGCCTGGGATAGTCCGGAATGGTGCGGATCGCGGCAAGCAGCGTGTCTTCAAGGGAGGATTTCATGGGTCGTGATTACCTGAAACGGAGATTCTTGCGCGACAATTGTTCGATCGAACTGCAGCCCATCAGCTTCAAGCCGCGTTCGATCTCGACCCGCATCTGCTCAAGCGCCCGTTCGACGCCGGGCTGGCCGGCCGCCGCGAGCGGGAACAAATAGTAGCGGCCGACGCCGACGGCCTTGGCGCCGAGCGACAGTGCCTTCAGCACATGCGTGCCACGCTGCACGCCGCCATCCATGATGACGTCGATCCTGTCACCGACCGCATCGACGACCTCGGCAAGCTGGTCGAAGGCCGCGCGCGAGCCATCCAGCTGCCGGCCGCCATGGTTCGACAGCACGATGCCGCTGCAGCCAATGTCGACGGCACGTCTGGCATCCTCCACCGACATGACGCCCTTGAGGCAGAACGGGCCCGACCAAAGCTTGACCATCTCGGCGACGTCGTCCCATGTCATCGACGGGTCGAGCATCTCGGTGAAGTAGCGGCTGATCGACATCGTGCCGCCGCCCATGTCGACATGCTCGTCGAGTTGCGGCAGCTTGAACCCCTCATGGGTGAAATAGTTGACGGCCCAGGCCGGCTTAAGCGCGAACTGCAGCATTCCGGCCAGGTTGAGCTTGAAGGGAATGGCAAAGCCGGTGCGTTTGTCGCGTTCGCGGTTTCCCCCGGTGATGCTGTCGACGGTCAGCATCATCACCTCGACGCCAACCGCCTTTGCCCGCTGCATCATCGCCCGGTTGAGGCCGCGATCCCTGTGGAAATAGAACTGATAGACCTGTGGGCTGCTGCTGATCTTGCGCGCCTCCTCGAGACTGACGGTGCCAAGCGAGGAGACACCGAACATCGTGCCGTATTTGGCAGCGGCTCTGGCGACCGCGCGCTCGCCCTGATGATGGAACAAACGCTGCAAGGCGGTCGGCGAGCAATAGAACGGCATCGCCAGCTTCTGGCCCATGACCGTCACCGACATGTCGACCTCGCTCACCCCGCGCAGGACATTGGGAACCAGGTCACAGGTCTCGAAGCTTGCGGTGTTGCGGCGATAGGTGGCCTCGTCGTCTGCCGCGCCGTCAATGTAGTTGAAGATCGGCCCCGGCAGCCGCCGCTGCGCCATGCGCCGGAAATCGGAAAAGTTGTGACAGTCACTGAGCCGCATCATCGAATTCCAAATGCCATGCCGTCGACGATCCCTTCGTCACGGATCCCGCATGGCATACCAATCACAGGGCGCCATGCCAACGGATCTGTTCGACAAGACCGCACCTGCCCCCCAGGGCGCCGGCCCCGCCGATTCAGCAAAAAGGGCGCCTTCCGGCGCCCTTCGTGATCGTATTTCTCTGGCGCAGCTTAATGCGCCACGCCTTCCCACACCTTGCGCTTGGTGAGGTAGACCAGCGCGCCGAACAGAAGCAGGAACACCAGCACGCGAAAACCGGTCTTCTTGCGGTCTTCCATATGCGGCTCGGCCGCCCACATCAGGAAGGTCGCTACGTCACGGGAATACTGGTCGACTGTCTGAGGCGAGCCGTCATCATAGGTCACCTGGCCGTCGGACAGCGGCTTCGGCATTTTCAGCGACACGCCCGACATGAAGTACGGGTTGTAGTGCGTTCCTTCCGGGATGACCATGCCGGCGGGCGGCGTCTCGTCGTAACCGGTCAACAGCGAGTGGATATAGTCGGGACCGCCCGCATCATACTGGGTGAAGATGTCGAAGACGAATTGCGGAAAGCCGCGCTCGACGCCGCGTGCCTTGGCCAGCAGCGACATGTCGGGCGGAGCGGCACCACCGTTGGAGGCAGCAGCCGCCTCCTCGTTGGCGAAGGGGGCCGGGAAATAGTCGGACGGCTTGCCGGGACGGTCGAACATGTCGCCGGCGTCGTTGGGACCGTCATGGATGGTGTACTCGGCCGACAGCGTCTTGATCTGAGCATCGGAATAGCCGAGGTCCGACAGCGTGCGGAACGCCACCAGGTTCATCGAATGGCAGGCCGAACAGACTTCCTTGTAGACCTTCAGGCCGCGCTGCAGCTGCGCCTTGTCATAGGTGCCGAACGGGCCGGTAAAGCTCCAGCTCATCTCCTTCGGCTCGTTGATCGGGAAGTGCGTCGGCGCGGCCGCATTGTGTGCTTCTTCGGCGGCCATCGCCCAAGTGCCTGCTGCCCCAATGCCGGCGGCCACAAGGCCGACCAGCGCCAGCGAGGTGAGAATCTTTTTCATGCCAAATCCCCTTAGATTCTCTACCGCTCTGTCTTCCTGTTTGAGCATGATCTTGTCCGAAAACCGGTTCCCACTTTTCGGGATCATGCTCAGCCCTTGGTCTCTGGCGCGGCCGTGGCGCCTATCGGATGTCCGCCGCCGCCCTTGTTCTTCTCGAGCACCGCCTCGGTGATCGAGTTCGGCACCCTGCGCGGCGTCTCGATCAGGCCGAGCACCGGCAACGCGATCAGGAAGAAGGCGAAGTAGAACAGTGTCGCCATCTGCGCCATGAAGACATAGCTGCCTTCGGCGGGCTGCGAGCCCAGCCAGCCAAGCAGGATGGCATCGGCCACGAACAGCCAGAAGAACAGCTTGTACCAGGGCCGATAGACCGCCGAGCGCACCTTCGACGTGTCGAGCCACGGCACCAGGAACAGCATGACGATGGCGCCGAACATGCACAGCACGCCGCCGAGCTTGGAGTTGATCGGCCCGACATTGAAGGTGATGGCGCGCAGGATCGCGTAGAACGGCAGGAAGTACCATTCGGGCACGATATGAGCCGGCGTCTTCAGCGGGTTGGCGACGATGTAGTTGTCGGGGTGGCCGAGATAGTTCGGCAGGTAGAAGACGAAATAGGCGAAGAAGAACAGGAATACGATCATGCCGAACGCGTCCTTGATGGTCGCGTAGGGGGTGAAGGCGACGGTGTCGGTCTTCGACTTGATCTCGATGCCGGTCGGGTTGTTCTGTCCGACGACATGCAGCGCCCAGACGTGCAGCACGACGACACCGGCAATCATGAATGGCAGCAGGTAATGCAGCGCAAAGAAGCGGTTCAGCGTCGGATTGTCGACGGCAAAGCCGCCGAGCAGCAGCTGCTGGATCCAGTCGCCGACGAGCGGAATGGCGCTGAAGAAGCCAGTGATAACGGTGGCGCCCCAGAAGCTCATCTGCCCCCATGGCAGCACGTAGCCCATGAAGCCGGTCGCCATCATCAAGAGGTAGATGATGCAGCCGAGGATCCACAGCAGCTCGCGTGGCGCCTTGTAGGAGCCGTAATAGAGGCCGCGGAAGATGTGGATGTAGACGGCGACGAAGAAGAACGAGGCACCGTTCGAATGCAGGTAACGCAGCAGCCAACCCGAATTCACGTCGCGCATGATCTTCTCGACCGAGCCGAAGGCGAGATTGACGTCGGCCGTGTAGTGCATGGCAAGAACGATGCCGGTCAGGATCTGCGACACCAGCATGATCGCCAGGATGCCGCCGAAGGTCCACGCATAGTTGAGGTTGCGCGGCACCGGATAGGCGACGAAGCTGTCATAGACCAGCCGCGGCAGCGGCATGCGGGCGTCGAACCAGCGTTCGATACCGGTCTTGGGCGTGTAGGTCGAGTGTCCCTCGCTCATCGAAATATCCCCTGCCTCAACCGATAAGGATCTTGGTATCGGAAATGAACTTGAATACTGGAACCGCCATGTTCTCGGGCGCCGGCCCTTTGCGGATGCGGCCGGCGGTGTCGTATTGCGAACCGTGGCACGGACAGAACCAGCCGCCGAAATCGCCTTCCTGGCCGAGCGGAATGCAGCCCAGATGCGTGCAGACCTGAACCATCACCATCCAGGCTTCCTTGCCGGGCGTTGTGCGGTTGGCGTCGGTCGCCGGCGCGTCGGCCGGCAGATTGGCGTTGCGGGCGATCGGATCCTTGAGATCGGCCAGCTTGACCGCCTCGCCGTCCTTCATTTCCTGTTCGGTGCGGTTGCGCACCACCACCGGCTTGCCGCGCCACTTGACGATCAGCGACATGCCCGGCGTCAGCGAGGCGACATCGACCTCGACCGAGGCGAGCGCCAGCGTCGAGGCGTCGGGGCGCATCTGGTCGATGAACGGCCATGCGAAGGCACCCGCGCCGACCACTGCGGCCATGCCGGTGGCGACGTAGAGAAAATCACGACGGTTGGGATCCTGGGTGTCGGTTGCGCTCACGGGTGCCTGATCCTTTCGCCTCTTCCGTGCCGGTGGCTGAGCCTTGTTCCCTGCTCAATTACGCCAACCCGACAGCGCATGGCGAACAGGCTTGCGAATTCCTCCGGCATTTGGACTTCGGTTTATGCGTGAAGCCCGTTTTTGTCCAGACGGGTGAAGGCACAAGGGCAGATTGTCGCGGGGACAAAATCCGCAGCCGGGCAACGCGGCGCCGGATAGCCGCCAAACGTCGCTAAACAACCGGGAAACAACCGCAAATCCGACATCCCCCTTCGTCTCGACACAGGGCGTCAGCCGAGTCTATCCTTGCCGCCATGGCACACGTCATAGACCGCGACACCCGGGCCGTTGGCTCCGACCGCTGGAAGGGCGAGCTGCAATGCGGCGCCTACGGCTCCAACTCCTGCCTGATCTTCAACCACCTGCCTGACGTCGGCGGCGGTCCCCGGCTGCACATGCATCCCTACGCAGAGATCTTCATCATCCGCCAGGGCACCGGCCTGTTCACCGTTGGCGACAAGGAAATCGAGGCCTCCACCGGCCAGATCCTGATCGTACCGGCCAACACGCCGCACAAATTCACCAATCTCGGCCCCGGCCCGCTGGAGACGACCGATATCCACGAGAACGGCTGCTTTATTACCGAATGGCTGGAGTGATCCCTATTTCGCGCCGAGCCTGGCCAGCACCGCCTTTGGGATGCTGTATTCGCGAATGACGGCATCGTGCTTGCGCAACCCGCACAGTTCGCGCTGGATGAAATAACCGTGCACCGCCTCGGCAGCGTCCTTCAGAAGCCCCGGCCGCAGCTGTTCGTCGCTATTGTCGCGCAGCCTGGCCAGCGTTTCCTCCACCCGCTGGCCGGCGCGACCGAGCGCCGCCGCCTTCTCCGCCAGGATTTCATGGCCGAGTGCGTCGAAGGCGGCTTCGGCAGCCGAGGCGCCGGCAAGATGAGATGGCGGACGCAAGGACATTTCAGCCCCCTTTCCCGAAAATCACGCGGTGTGTGACGAAGTCTTCGCCTTCCACGCGCTGAAAGCCAAGCCGTTCATAGAAACCGAAGGCTTCTTGCGGCGCGCGCGTGTTCAGCACGGCGAAATGGTGACGTGCCTTGTCGATAACGGTCTCGACCAGCATCCGGCCAAGGCCGGTGCGACGGTGGCGCGCAGTGACGAACAGGTGCCGGACCCGACCGTGGTCCCTGCCCTCGAAATAAGGATCGATGTTCAGCCCGCAAACGCCGGCGAGTTCCCGGCCTTGCCAGGCTCCGTACAGCACCTCGCCGCGCTTCAGGAACTTGTTGCGGCCGCTTGCCCAGCCATCCGCCAGGCGCACCAGCATCCAGAAGCCTTCCAGCCGGCTCTCCTCCTTCAGCGTATCGAAGGCCGGCATGGTTGGCCGGAGCCGCTTGAGCACATAGGTGACCTCTGGGCTGACCTCTGGCGACCCACCCATGGAGTTACTCCGCCGGGCGTGTCTCTTCGAGCACGCTGTCCTCGTGATAGAGAAAACCGCCAGACTGCCGCTTCCACAGCCGCGCATAGAGCCCGTCGAGCGCCACCAACTGGTCATGCGTGCCCTGCTCGACGATGCGGCCGCCGTCCAGCACCACCAGCCGGTCGAGTGCTGCGATCGTCGACAGCCGGTGGGCGATGGCGATGACCGTCTTGTTTTCCATCAGCCGCGTCAGATTCTCCTGGATCGCCGCCTCGATGTCGGAATCGAGTGCCGAGGTCGCTTCGTCGAGAATCAGGATCGGCGCGTCCTTGAGGAAGACACGGGCGATCGCCACGCGCTGACGCTGGCCGCCCGACAGTTTGACGCCGCGCTCGCCAACAAAGGCCTCGTAGCCGGCGCGGTCCCTGTTGTCGCGCAAGGTCGGGATGAACTCGTGCGCCTCGGCCTTCTTCGCCGCCGCGATCACCTCGGCGTCGGTGGCGTCCGGCATGCCGAGCTTGATGTTGTCGCGCAGCGAACGGTGGAACAGGGCCGTATCCTGGCTGACGACGCCGATATTGGCGCGCAGCGAATTCTGCGTGACCTGGGCAACGTTCTGACCGTCGATGGTGATCGACCCGCCTTCCAAATCGTAGAGGCGCAGCATCAGATTGGCGAGCGTCGTCTTGCCGGCGCCGGACGGTCCGACCAGTCCGACCTTTTCGCCCGGCTTCACCACGAGGTTGATGCCGTTCAGCACGCCGAAGCCCTTGCCGTAATGGAACTTGACGTTCCTGACCTCGATGCGACCGCCGGTCACGACAAGCTCCTTCGCATCGGGCGCATCGACAAGCCCGAGCGGTTGCGAGATCAGCGCCTTGGAGTTCTCCAGCACGCCGAGGTTTCGCAATATGCTGTTGAGCTGCATCATCACCCGCCCGAGCAGCATGTTGAGCCGCAGGACCAGCGACAGCGTGAAGGCGACCGCGCCCACGGTGATCGAGCCCTCGACCCAGAGATAGACGGCAAAACAGCCGATCGCCGTGATCATGATGCCCGACAGCGTCGTCAGCGCCATGCGCACGCCGGTCAGCCGGCGGGTGAAGGGCCGTAGTGCGTCGAGATAGATGTCGAAGCCGTTCTTGATGTAGCGGTCGTCGCCATCGGCCGAGAACAGCTTCAGCGTCTGAACGTTGGAATAGGAATCGATGATGCGCCCATTGATCATCGAGCCGGCTTCGGCGGCCTCCTCCGCATGCTTGCGGATTGCCGGCAGATAGAGCTTGGCCAGCCAGCCGAAAGCAAGGATCCAGATCACCACCAGCGCCGCCAGTCTGAGATCCAGCCCGGCGACCAGCGCCAGCGTCGTCACCGTATAGATGAGCATGAACCAGATGACCTCGATGAAGCTCTCCATCAGGTCGCCGGTCGCTTGCCCCGCCTGCCAGACTTTTGTCGCGATGCGGCCGGCAAAATCGTTCTGGAAGAAGGTGTAGGACTGTCGCGAGACATGCCGGTGCGCCTGCCAGCGCACCAGATTGTAGAAGCCCGGCGTGATCGTCTGTTCGTCGACCAGCGTCGACAGCCCGACGACGACGGTGCGGATGACCAGCACCACCGCGATCATGAACACCAGTTCAGAGCCGGCGGCATTCCACAAGGCGTGCCAGCTGCGCTCGGCGGGAAGCTGGTCGAGAATATCGACCAGCCGCCCGACGAAGTAGAACAGGCCGGCCTCGACCAGCGGCGCGATGCCGCCGATGACCAGCATGGCGAAGAAGGCGAACTTCGCCTGGCCGACATAGTGCCAGAGAAAGCCGCCGACACCAGTCGGTGGCCGAAGATTCGCTGGCTCCCTGAACGGATAGACCCAGTTCTCGAACCAGCGATAGACGGCTGTCATCATGCGGCGGCCATCATTCTGCGGCTTGCCCCTTTGCAAGTGCGTCATTGGCGGCGTCGGCGGGACCGTCCTCAAGCAGGAACCCGCCCGACTGGCGCTGCCAGAGCTGCGCGTAGAGCCCGCCCTTGGCGACGAGTTCCTCGTGCGAACCTTCCTCGATGACACGCCCCTTGTCCATCACCACCAGCCTGTCCATCGCCGCGATGGTCGACAGCCGGTGCGCGATGGCGATGACGGTCTTGCCTTGCATGAGCTTGTAGAGATTCTCCTGGATCGCCGCCTCGGCTTCGGAATCAAGCGCCGAGGTCGCTTCGTCAAGGATAAGTATAGGTGCGTCCTTCAACATAACGCGAGCAATGGCGATGCGTTGCCGCTGGCCGCCGGACAATTTGACGCCGCGGTCGCCGACATGGGCATCGAAGCCCTTGCGCTCTTTGGCGTCCGAAAGCCCTGATATGAAGTCCAGCGCCTCGGCGCGGCCCGCCGCCTCGACAAGCAGCTCTTCCGAGGCGTCGGGCCGGCCATAGAGGATGTTCTCGCGCACCGAACGATGCAGCAGCGAGGTGTCCTGGGTGACCATGCCGATCTGGGCGCGCAGCGAATCCTGTGTCACATCGGCGATCTCCTGGCCGTCGATCAGGATCTTTCCGCTCTCCAGGTCGTAGAAACGCAGCAGGAGGTTGACCAGCGTCGATTTGCCGGCGCCGGAGCGGCCGACAATACCGACCTTCTCACCCGGCTTCACCGCCAGCGACAGGTTCTCGATCACCCCTTTCTGCTTGCCATAGTGGAAGCGGATGTCCTCGAAGCGTATCTCACCCCTGGAAACGGCGATGTCCTTCGCGCCAGGCTTGTCCTCGACCAGGCGTGGCAACGAGATCGAGGCGATGCCGTCCTGCACCGTACCGATATTCTCGAACAGGCCCGACATTTCCCACATGATCCATTGCGACATGCCCCATAGCCTGAGCACCAGCCCGATGACCACGGCGACCGCGCCGATCGTCACCGACTGGCCGAGCCACAGCCACAGCGCCATCGCCGTCACCGAAAACAGCAGCAGCGAATTCATGATGTAGAGCAGGCCGAAAAGCACCGTCACCAGCCGCATCGACCGGTAGACCGTCTGCAGGAAACCGGCCATGCCTTCCCGCGCGAACGATGCTTCGCGGCGTGCGTGGCTGAACAGCTTGACCGTCTGGATGTTGGAGTAGCTGTCGACGACGCGGCCGGTCATGGTCGAGCGCGCATTGGCCTGCTCCTCGCCGACCTTGCCCAGCTTCGGGATGAAATAGCGCAGCAACAGGATGTAACCGACCAGCCAGACGCCGAGTGGCGCCGCCAGCCGCCAGTCGGCCGAACCGACGATGACCAGCATGCCGAGGAAATAGACGATGACGTAGTTCAGGACATCGATCAGCTTGATGACGCATTCGCGCACGGCGAGCGCCGTCTGCATCAGCTTGGTGGCGATGCGACCGGCGAACTCGTCCTGATAGAAACTCATCGACTGCTTGAGCAAATAGCGATGCACCTGCCAGCGGATGCGCATGGGATAGTTGCCCATCAGCGTTTGCTGGTTGAGCAGCGAATGCAGCCATACCGTGCCCGGCAGCGCAAACAGCACGATGAAGGCCATGCCGGCGAGCTTCCAGGCTTCCGTCTGCAGGAAGGTTTCGCGATTCTGCCCCGACAGCCAGTCGACGATGCGGCCGAGGAAGCCGAACATCCACACTTCCGCGATCGCGATGGCCGTCACCAGCACCGCGTCGAGAAGGATATAGGGCCACGCGCCGCGCGTATAATGCACGCAGAAGGCAACCAGCGTCCTGGGCGGCTCGACCGGTTCCACCGCGGGGAACGGATCGAGCCGTCTTTCAAACCAGCTAAACAACAACATAGGTCATGCTCATGAAATCTGTTTTCCGCTTATGCGGCACGGGAGCGTACGAAGTCTCCGGAACCCACGGCGTCGAGGGCCGACGGTCCGGAATCATCCGGACCGTCGGCCCTGCTTCGCGCAATATAGGGGCTCGCGGGCCTTTCGCCGACAGGTGCGCCTGATGATCCTGACGGCGCACTGTTCACGATCCGGATTTTCGCGCCGGGTCGGACCAGCCGGATGATCCGGCGCACCAGCGACGGCCGGCTGGGGTCGGGAACCGCGCGCGAGAAATCGACGTCCGGCAGCATGCCGCGATGCGGCCGGCGGCGGACTTCGGCGTGAACCGCCGACGAATAGGTGTCGCCGATCAGCAGTGCCCAGGTCGGCAGTCGGTGGATATGCAGGCTCCTCGAGCCCGGTATTCTGTAGGGATCGAACATCGGTCCGTCCTCCGTGTGAAAATAGAGATAAAAAGGCGAAGCAATTTCGTCCGCCGGCATTCGGCCGGAGGCACGCATTGCGTCGGTCGAGACACGATAAGCATCGGTCCGGACATGCTCAGGTGGGGCGTTCAGCCCTTTTGACTTTTCGAAAACATCGCAGGATTCCTTCGAGAGCCGAAAAATCGTTTC
The DNA here is from genome assembly GCF_001425625.1 of Mesorhizobium sp. Root102. GTDB lineage: Bacteria > Pseudomonadota > Alphaproteobacteria > Rhizobiales > Rhizobiaceae > Mesorhizobium. Next base: position 190,305 of record NZ_LMCP01000047.1, read on the forward strand.
GGCGGGAATCGGTGCGATCAAGTCTTAGAGGGTCAGGAGAATCGTCGTACCGAAACCGCCGGCAGGCAGGTAAGCCCACGAGAGGGGCGCTGGATGTGCATGGTCATCATGAATTACCCCTCCATCGGTTCGGGTTGACAATGGAGCTGACATACCCGACTTCGCAGAAAATGGCCACCCGCAGGTCCAGCAATTTCCAAAACCGCGAGCCCGCTGTGGCCGATCTGCCACTTATTAGAAGGACGCGGAAGTGAACTGTCGTCTCCGCATCGCGCTCTACCAGCCGGATATCGCCGGCAACACAGGGACAATCCTGCGCTTCGCCGCTTGCCTCGGGCTCGGCGTCGACATCATCGAACCGGCCGGCTTTCCGCTCTCCGACAAAGCGCTCAAGCGAGCCGGCATGGATTACCTCGAAATGGCTGCCCTGACCCGGCATGTCGACTGGCACGCCTTCGAGGACTGGCGCAAAGCCCGCGCGAACCGAGTGGTGCTGCTGTCGACCAAAGCCACGACCGCTTACACCAGCTTCACCTTCGCCGATAGCGACATCCTTCTGTTTGGCCGCGAATCCGCAGGCGTTCCGGATCCTGTCCATCAGGCGGCGGATGCGCGGCTGACCATCCCCATGCAGGGCACGGCGCGCAGCATCAACGTCGCGCTTTCCGTCGCTATGGTGGCGGGCGAAGCCATCCGGCAACTCGGCTAAAGCAATTCCAGGAAAAGTGTGAAGCGGTTTTCCGTCCGGAATTGCGTCAAGACCTATCGGCACTCCGTCTCCCGTCATCTTGACCCAGGCGCACATCGCCTTCTGCTTCGTTTGCACATTCAGGGTTTCTTCGCTACAAGCTCAACTTAACTTGAGGTCAAGCGGAAAGTGAGAAATGGCGCCAGTAACGGAATTGACGGTCGGCCAGGTGGCCATGCGCAGCGGGGTGGCGGTGTCGGCGCTGCATTTTTATGAGGCCCGCGGCCTGATCCGCAGCCACCGCACATCAGGCAACCAGCGCCGCTACAGCCGCGACGTGCTGAGGCGCGTGGCGATCATCAAGGTGGCACAAGAGGTCGGCATCTCGCTGGCCGAAATCGGCACGGCCCTGGCATCGCTACCCGAGGGGCGCACGCCAACACGCGATGACTGGAACCTGCTGTCGACCGCCTGGCGCGACAGGCTCGACCACAAGATCGCCCAGTTGAAGAAACTGCGCGACGGGCTGACCGATTGCATTGGCTGCGGCTGCATGTCCATCGACAAATGCCCGCTGCGCAACAAGGGCGACCGGCTGGCGAAGGAAGGCACGGGCGCGAGGCGGTTGTTGGTAGAGTCCTAGTCCGCCACCGGCAACCGCCTGATGGTGAACTCGATCAGGTCGCCCGGCCGCTCGAACCAGCTTTCGATCTCGGTCCAGTAGGCCTGCTTGGGAAAGCGCTCGAACCACTCCTTGGCCTTGAGCCGCGCATCGGAGCGCGGCAGCACGAAGGTCTCGCGCAGGAAACCGTCGCGCGGCATGCGCGCGCGCTCGGCCCGGCTTTGGTCGAGCCTTTTCTTCAGGCCATCCAGCGGCGGTCTTGCCGGGGTGCGCACGAAACAACTCCTTGCACCGTAATGACACTTGACCCTGTCCTCTAAGAGATTAGGGATCGCGCCGGCAAAAGACGAGTCATTTGTGGGACTCGCCGCCCCAACCGGAGACGGCACTTGGAACGACCTGAAATACCGGCAGGCCTGCCCGCCGACATCGAACAGAAGAAGATGAAGGCACGGCTGTGGTTCGAGGCGTTGCGCGAACGCATCTGCACCACCTTCGAGCAGATCGAGCAGGATCTTGGCGGGCCGCTGGCCTCATGGTCGCCGGGCCGTTTCGAAAAGACGCCATGGGAACGCGACGAGGGCCGCGGCGGCGGCGGCACCATGTCGATGATGCACGGCCGCGTCTTCGAGAAGGTTGGCGTCCACACCTCGACCGTCTATGGCGAGTTCTCAGCCGAATTCAGGAAGCAGATGCCCGGCGCCGAGGAAGACCCGCGCTTCTGGGCATCTGGCATTTCGCTGATCGCGCATCCCTGGAACCCAAACGTTCCGGCCGTGCACATGAACACGCGCATGGTGGTCACATCTCGCCAATGGTTCGGCGGCGGCGCCGATTTGACGCCGGTGCTTGACCGCCGTCGCACCCAGGACGACCCCGACACGGTCGCCTTCCACCGCGCCATGCAATTCGCCTGTGAGAAGAACGCCGCCGTTGCCGACTACCCGAAATTTAAGGCCTGGTGCGATGAGTATTTCTATCTGTCGCACCGCAACGAGCCGCGCGGTACTGGCGGCATCTTCTTCGACTGGCTGCATTCGGGCGAGGACAAAGGCGGCTGGAATGCCGATTTCAACTTCGTCCAGGATGTCGGCCGCTCTTTTCTCGTCGTCTACGGCCACCTCGTGCGCGCCAACTTCAACGAGAACTGGACCGACGGCGACCGCGACGAACAGCTCATCCGCCGTGGCCGCTATGTCGAATTCAACCTGCTTCACGATCGCGGCACCATCTTCGGACTGAAGACTGGCGGCAACGTCGCAGCCATCCTCTCCAGCCTGCCGCCCGAGGTTCGCTGGCCGTAACAAGATGGTGAGCGCGGCGTGAGCCGCATTGATGTCCCATTCGCTCGAAATGGGCATGGAATGTGGCACGCGGTGCGGCGAAAAAATTTCTTTTTCGTCTAATAGGCTCTTGAAAAGACTGGTCTATTTGTGGCGCCAGGTCGGGAAGCGCCGGCGGTTCGCCTGAGGGCGAGCCGCGACCCGACGCGACCGGACGGCCCAGACGATGCGGGACATCTTCGTCAAAAAGGATGCCCGCCTCCCCAGGAGTACTCCACAATGCGCAAGATCATTGTTTCGGCAGCCGCCGCTGCCCTTCTCGCTTCCGGTTCGGTGGCATTCGCCGCCGTCAAGCATACCACCGGGACGATCAAGACCTTTGACACGACGGCCATGAGCCTGGTCCTCGATGATGGATCGTCTTTTACGCTTGCCAAGACCTTCAAGGATCCTGGCCTGACGGTCGGTGAAAAGGTCCGCGTCTCATGGGATATGAAAGGAAAGAACAAAGTCGCCGAGGCCGTAAAGATCGCAAAATGACGGCTTGCCTGCCAGAGCAGGATGAGACGATATCCGGTCCTGTTTCGGGGTAGCGTAAGAGGGAGGAGCAGCGCTGCTCCGCCTTTTCACCGTTGACCGCAACCAATGTCACCCCATGTGTGTTATGCTGCTCTCCCGCTCGCGGCCCCAGGATTCGATCTCGGATTGGGCCGTGAGCCAAAAAAAGGTGTCGGAGCCTCAGGCTCCACGGAGGAAAAGGAGAAATCTCATGAAGGAATTTCACTGCGGGTCGCTCGTGCCCGGCTGTGACTGGCACACGCGTGCCGACGAGGAGGCCGAGGTCATGCGCCGTGCCGTCGAGCACATGCGCGAGACGCATGGCGAAACGGTCATCCGCGAGACGATGATCGAGGCGATCCGCTCGCGCATCGAGAAGACCCGCGACGCGGCCTGATCTACCCGGCCTTCAAGGCTTCGGCGGCGCGCATGAGGAGCGCGTCGCGATCAGGGGCAAAACCGGCTTCGACCCATTCCGCCTCCAGATTCTTGAGGACTTCGCCCAGTTTCGGCCCCGGAGTTGCACCGAGCGCGGTCAGATCGGCACCTTTCAGCGGAAACAACGGCTTTTCCCATTTGGTGGCGAAGGCAAGCAGGCGCGAAAAGCCACCGGCTTCGAGCAGCGCCTCATTGTCCTCGACAGCGCGCACCCTGGCTGCCGCAAGCGACAGCCGCAGACGGTCGACAAATCCCTGCCGGTCGCCGCGATAGAGCCTTTTCGCCAGTTCGCCCTCGGTCGTCTTCGGCTCGACGGCGGTGGTCAGCGCCCAGTGGCGCAGGCGATCCGCTTCAGCAGTCGAAAATTTGAGCCGCTCGGCGAGCGTCTTCATGCGCGCCGCATCCGGCGGCACGATCGCTTCCAGCCGCAGCAGCGGGTCAGGTGCCCAGCCTAGATCCTTCTCGGCCTTGGTTAGCCCATGGATCGCGTCGATGCCCCATTTCTCGCTTTCCGGCAGCGCGGCGGTCAACACACTCGCCTGCCGCATCCAGAGCAGCGCCCGCGAGGCATCAGGCGCCGACAAGAGCTTCTTCAGTTCCGACCAGATGCGCTCAGCCGAAAGCTGGGCCAGCCCTTCCTTCAGTCGGGCGCAGGCCTTCAATCCCTCGGCATCCGGCCGGCCGTCGCCATACCAGGCGAAGAAGCGGAAGAAACGCAGGATGCGCAGGTAATCCTCGCGGATACGCGCCTCCGCATCGCCGATGAAGCGCAGCCGGCGTGCCTCGATGTCGGCGATGCCGCCGACCAGGTCGACCACCTTGCCATCAGCCTCGGCATAGAGCGCGTTGATGGTGAAATCGCGCCGCTCGGCGTCGAGCTTCCAGTCGCACCCGAACGACACCTTGGCGCGTCGCCCATCGGTCTCGATGTCGGCGCGCAAGGTGGTGACCTCATAAGGCTTGCCGCCGGCGACCACGGTGATCGTGCCGTGCTCGATGCCAGTCGGCACCGCCTTGAAGCCTTCCGCCTCGGCGCGGCGGATGGTTTCCTGCGGCAAACATGTGGTGGCGATGTCGATGTCGGCGACCGGCTGGCCCATCAGCGTGTTGCGCACCGCACCGCCCGCGACACGCGCCTCCTCACCGCCCTCGGCCAGTGCGGCCAGCAGGCGCTGCAGATGCTTGTCGGTGAGCCAGTCGGCCCTGCTCGCGATCGAGACACTCACACATAGAGCCTTTCATACAGCGTACGGATGATGCCGGCGGTGACGCCCCAGATGCGCCGGTCGCCATAAGGCATGTCGTAGAAGAACCATTCGAGATCGTTCCACATGCGGCTGTCACGCTTGTGGTTGGCCGGGTCCATCAGAAAGCGCAGCGGCACTTCGAAGGCGGCATCGACCTCGTCGGCATTCAAGGCGAGATGGAAACCTGGCCGCACGATGCCCAGCACCGGTGCGATGCGGTAGCCGCTGCCGGCGACATAGTCGGGCATGCGGCCGATGATCTCGATGCGATCGCCGCCAAGGCCGATCTCCTCGAAGGTCTCGCGTAGCGCCGCAGCCTCCGGGCTCGGATCGGTCGGGTCGATGGTGCCGCCGGGAAAGGCGACCTGTCCCGAATGGTTGCGCAGCTTTTCGGCCCGTTTGGTCAAGAGAACCGTCGCATCGCCCTGATGATCGACAACCGGGATCAGCACGGCCGCATCGCGCAACGCCTTGCCCTGGTTGAGGCGCGGATGACCGGGGTTGAAGCGATGATCGCCATAGTCGTCACCGGCATGCGCATCCGGCTGCGCGGCAAAGCGCGCCCGAAAATCCGCTGATGAAAACGGCGCCTGCGACATCTGGTCCATCACGCGCTCAGCCACTTCAACTGGTCCGCCGGCATGATCGGGAACACCGCGCCCTTCGAGCGCACGGCAAACATTGTCTTGCCGCCGATCTCGACCTCCTCGCCATGCCCGACCAACTCATACATCACCGGCCGCGCCACCAGCGCCTCCAGGCGGCCGCGCACCAGCACATAGGGCTTCAACCCGCCGGTCTCGTTCTCGTCGACGAAGCGCAGCGGCCGCTCCGGCCCGGCCTCGACGACGTCGCCGACATTGGTACGGAAGGTGATGATCCGCGCGTCACCGCCGCCAGAAACATCCATCTCGACGGCGATGAAGGGCGCATCGGCGACGCGGATGCCGACTCGCTCCACCGGCGTCACCAGATAGGTCCTCCCGTCCTCGTCCTTGCGCAGCACCGAGGAGAAAAGCTGCACCAGCGGCATGCGGCCGATCGGCGTACCCAGATAGAACCAGGTGCCGTCGGCCTTGATCTCCATGTCGAGATCGCCGCAAAAGTCGGGATTCCAGCGTTCGACGGGTGCCGCGCCCTTGCCGGCGCGGGCCGCGCGCGAGATCAGCGCCTCGAGACCGCGCGCTTCAGTGGCGGTCGTGAGGCTTTCTTCACGATGTTCCAAGGGTCCCGTCATGGTCACGAAATAGTCACTGTTGTTCCGCTTGTCAGCCTAAGTCTGTGATTTAAGTTCAAATGCAGACGCTGGGCGAGGCCGAATCGCGGCAGTCATGGTATGCTGCGAGCTGGTATTTCCAACCACGAGGATCGATGCGGCATGAGCGTAATGGTCAAGGAAAGCCCGATCAGCGAAAAGGACATGATCGCCGAGGCCGAGAAGGCGCTGGCGGATATTTCCAGAATCCGTGACGGGGTCGGTCGGGTCATCTTCGGCCAGGAGAGTGTCGTCGAGCGCACCCTGGTGGCGCTTTTGGCCGGCGGCCATGCGCTGCTGGTCGGCGTGCCGGGCCTCGCCAAGACCAAGCTGGTCGAAACGCTGGGCATCGTGCTCGGCCTCGATTCGCGCCGCATCCAGTTCACGCCGGACCTGATGCCGTCCGATATCCTCGGCTCCGAAGTGATGGAGCAGGACGAGATCGGCAAGCGTTCCTTCCGCTTCATCTCCGGGCCGATCTTCGCCCAGCTTCTGATGGCCGACGAGATCAACCGCGCTTCGCCGCGCACCCAGTCGGCACTGCTGCAGGCGATGCAGGAATACCATGTCACCATTGCCGGCGCCCGCTACGATCTGCCGGCGCCCTTCCACGTGCTGGCAACGCAGAACCCGCTGGAGCAGGAAGGCACCTATCCGCTGCCCGAGGCGCAGCTCGACCGCTTCCTGATGCAGGTCGACATCCTCTATCCCGAAATCGAGGCCGAGCGCCGCATCCTGCTGGAAACCACCGGCATCGAGGACGCGAAAGCCCAGAGCGTGCTGCAGCCGGCGCGGCTGAAGGAAATCCAGACGCTTATCCGCCGCATGCCGGTGCCCGAAAGCGTCGTCGAGGCGATCCTCACCCTGGTGCGCTCGGCGCGTCCCGGCCAGGGCAATGCCGAGACCGACAAGCATGTCGCCTGGGGCCCCGGCCCGCGCGCCAGCCAGGCGTTGATGCTGTGCACAAGGGCGCGCGCGCTCTACGACGGGCGGCTGGCGCCTTCGATCGACGATGTCCGCGCGCTGGCCGAGCCGGTGCTGCAGCATCGCATGGCGCTAACCTTCGCCGCCCGCGCCGAAGGCACCAGCGTGCGCGACGTGGTGGCGAAACTGGCCAAAGGTATCTGATGGCGCATATTGGCGAGCTCCAAGCACCGGCCGCGACGCGCGACGCGCTCGCCCGTGGCCGGTTGCGGGCCTCGCTGGTTCCCGACCTGCTGGTCGAGGCGCGGCGCATTGTCAACACGGTGATCGCCGGCTGGCATGGCCGCCGCAAGCGCGGCATCGGCGAGAATTTCTGGCAGTTCCGGCCCTATGTCGAAGGCGATGCCTCACGCATAGACTGGCGCCGCTCGGCGCGCGATGACCACACCTACGTGCGCGACCGCGAATGGGAAGCCGCCCATACGGTATGGCTGTGGGCCGACCCCTCGCCCTCGATGCTCTACAAGTCGACCGGCGCCAGCGTTTCCAAGCAATCGCGCGCGCTGGTACTGGCGCTGGCCATGGCCGAATTGATGTCGCGCAGCGGCGAGCGCATCGCCTGGCCCGGCCTCACCGATCCGTTCACCGCCCGCAACGGCGCCGAGCGCATCGCCGCCCAGCTGATGCATGCCGGCGACTTGCCGGCAAAACCCGATCTGTCCGATATCAGGCGCTTCTGCGACATCGTCATCGCCAGCGATTTCCTCGATCCCGTCGAGGAGACGATGGCGTGGCTCGACGTGCTCGCCCGCCACGGCGTGCGCGCGCATCTGATCGAGGTTGCCGACCCGGCCGAGGAAACCTTCCCCTATGCCGGCCGCACCGAGTTCACCGATCCCGAGACCGGCGACAAGCTGACCGCCGGCCGCGCCGAAATGCTGGGTGACGAGTATCGCCTGCTCTACACCGCCCGCCGCCACGAACTGGCCGCCTGGTGCAGACGGCTCGGCTGGAGCTTTACCGTCAACCACACCGACCGGCTGGCGTCCGATGCGCTGGTGCGCCTGCACATGGCGATGACCGCCGATGGCCCCTCCATCGGAAAGGCTGTCGCATGAGCTGGCTGCCGCTCTCCTTTGGCGCCCCCATGGTGCTGTGGGGCCTGCTGGCGCTGCCGGTGATCTGGTGGCTGTTGCGGCTGACACCGCCCAAACCGCAGACCGAAATCTTCCCGCCGCTGAAAATCTTGGCCCGTGTGCTGAAGCGCGAGGAGACGCCGCAGCAGAGCCCGTGGTGGCTGACGCTACTCAGGCTCCTGATGGCGGCGCTCATCGTCGCCGCATTGGCCGACCCGGTCTTCAACCCGCGCGAAAAGCTGCCGGCCGAAGGTGCCGCGCTTGCGCTGGTCATCGACAATGACTGGGCAAGTGCCGCCGACTGGGGCAAGCGCGTCGCCACAGCCGAACGGCTGATCAACGATGCCGGCTCGAACGGCGTGCCTGTCGTCATCGCCTTCACCGCCGAAAAAGCCAATGCGGAGATCGGCCCGTTCGATGCCGCCGCAGCCCTTGACCGGCTGCGCGCAGCCAAGCCACGGCCGATCCCGACCGACCGGCCCGCCGTCTATGCCCGCGTCGCCGGCGTGCTGGAGACTTTGCCTGGCGCCAGCGTCGCCGTGCTTGCCGACGGCCTTGCGGCAAAGGGCGACGAGGCCGCCTTCAACACGCTGTTGTCGAAGAACGCCGCCCGCGTCGTCTGGGCAACCGCCGACCGGCTGTCGCTGACCGGCCTGACCACCTCCGATAACCAGGTCGACGGCTTTGCGCTAACCGCCATTCGCGCACCGGGCGACCCGGCCCCGGCGCAGGTGACCGCCGGCGCCTTCGACGACAAGGGCCGCCGCATCGCCGATGCGACGCTGACTTTTTCGCCTGGCGAAACCACCGCCACCGGCACGATGGCGGTGCCGTTCGAGCTGCGCAACGACTTCGCTTCGATCACGCTCGACGGCGAGCGCCAGGCAGGTGCCGTCCGCGTTCTCGACGAAAGCTCCAAGCGCCGCCGCGTCGGGCTGTTGTCGCAGGCCGAGGCCGATCAGGCGCAGCCGCTTTTGTCACCGCTCTATTACATCAGGCGCGCGCTCCAGCCCTTCGCCGATCTGGTCGAACCCTCCAGCGCCGACCTCGCCGATGCCATCCCGCAGATCCTCGACCAAAAGCCGGCGATGATCATCATGGCCGACATCGGCACCATTCCCGCACAGGTCCGGCAGAGGCTGGTCGACTGGGTCGACAATGGCGGCACGCTAGTGCGTTTCGCCGGATCGCGACTGGCCGCCGCCGGCAATGACGAAGATCTGCTGCCGGTCCGCCTGCGCACCGGCGAGCGTTCGCTCGGCGGCGCACTGTCATGGACGTCGCCGCAGCCGGTCACCGAATTCCCCAAGGCCGGCCCGTTCGCCGATCTGGCGCCGCCGACCGAGGTCACCGTCAGCAGGCAGGTGCTGGCCGAGCCGACGCCCGACATCGTCGAGCGCACCTGGGCGGCCCTTGCCGACGGCACGCCTCTGGTCACCGGCCTGAAGAAAGGCAAGGGCACGCTGGTTCTGTTTCACGTCACCCCCGAGGCGACCTGGTCGAACCTGCCGATCTCGGGCAGCTTCGTCGAGATGCTGCGCCGTATCGTGCAGCTGTCACGCAACCAGGGTGCGGCGATCGCCAATGCCGAAGCCGCCGCCACCTCGCTGGCACCCTACCGCATGATCGCGGCTGATGGCTCGCTGGTGCCGCCGACACCGGACGCGCGGCCGCTGGTGCCGGGCGCCGGTGCCCTGCCGGTGACTTTTGAAAACCCGCCCGGCCTCTATGGTTCCGAGACGGGCGTGTTTGCCCACAATCTGCTTGAAGCCGACAGCACGCTGGCCCCGCTGGTACGCCCGCAAATCACTGTTCCCGTCACATCGATCCAGTATGCCTTTGATGAATCGCGCAACCTGAAGGGCGCTCTGGTCGCGGCTGCCCTGGTGCTGATGCTGCTCGATACGCTGGCGGTGTTCTGGATGGGCGGCCTGTTTTCACGCCGGCCGCGCCGCGCCGGCGCCGTGGCTACCACAGCAGCAGTCCTGATTGCGCTTGGCGCGCTGTTCGGCCATGCCGATCTCGCGCGCGCCGACGATGCCAAGCCGGGCGACGAGGTTGCCATAGAGGCGATTTCGAAGACCCGCATCGCTTATGTGCTGACCGGCGTGCCGGGCGACGATTCGATCAGCCGCGCCGGGCTCGAGGGCCTGACCCGCTTCCTGGTCGAGAAGACGGCACTGGAACCAGGCGAGCCGGCCGGTGTCGACATCTCGAAGGACGAGCTGTCGTTCTATCCGCTCATCTACTGGCCGATCGATCCGGCCGCTCCGATGCCGAGCCAGGCCGCGATCGCCCGCATCGACGCCTATATGCAGCAAGGCGGCACGGTGCTGTTCGACACCCGCGACCAGTTCGCCAACGGCATCGGCGCCGATTCGACCAGCCCGGCGACGGAGCGGCTGCGCGACATCCTCGGCAACCTCAACGTGCCGCCGCTGGAGCCGGTGCCGTCCGATCATGTGCTGACCAAATCCTTCTTCATCCTGCCCGAATTTCCCGGCCGCTTCGCCGGCAGCCCACTGTGGGTCGAGGCGTCACTCGAGGCCAGCAACGCCGAGAACCGGCCGGTGCGCACCGGCGACGGCGTCTCGCCGATCATGATCACCGCCAATGATTTCGCCGGCGCGTGGGCGGTAGACGAGAATGGCGATCCGCTGCTGCCGACCGTGCCGGCGGACCCGATGCAGCGCATCTACGCGCTGCGCGCCGGCGTCAACATCATGATGTACATGCTGACCGGCAACTACAAATCCGACCAGGTGCACGTGCCCATACTGCTCGAACGGCTGGGCCAGTAAGATGACGTTCTTTGCTGTGCTGCCTACGCGGATCGACCCTCCCCACAAAGGGGAGAGTAAGGGATGAACTGGTCGATCTCTTTCGAACCGCTGATCTCCTGGCCCTTGCTGGCCTTGGCGCTCGTGCCGCTGGCGCTGCTTGCGATGGTCGGCCTGTGGTTTCGCCAGCGCGGCTCGGTCTTCCGCTTCATCGCCCTTCTGGCGCTCGCCGCCGCGCTGTTCAACCCGGTGTTCCTCAATGAGGAACGCGAGCCGCTGAAGAGCGTCGTCGCGCTGATCGTCGACCGCAGCCAGAGTCAGAATATCGGCGACCGCACCAACCAGACCGTCGAGGCGCTGGCCGGGCTGCAACAGCGCCTTGGCCGGTTCAAGCAGTTCGACGTGCGCGTCGTCGAGGCCGGCAAATCCGAGGCCGCCGAGGAGCGCACCGAGACACGGCTGTTCGGCGCGCTCGAAGGCGCTTTCCGCGACGTGCCGCCGTCACGCATCGGCGGCGCCATCATGATCACCGATGGCGAGGTGCATGATGCGCCCCCGGGCGCGCCCGATTTCAACGCCCCGCTGCATGCCCTGATCACCGGCAACGATCACGAAAAAGACCGCCGCATCCGCTTCGAGAATGCGCCACGCTTCGGCCTTGTCGGCAAGCCGCTCGACATGACGTACCGCGTCATCTCGACCGAAAACGAGACTGGCCTGGTCGATGTGCGCGTCTCGGTCAATGGCGAGCAGGTCGCGGTCGAGCATGCCACCGTCGGCCAGGCCATGCCGCTGCAGGTGACCATTCCGGGCGCCGGCCGCAACATCGTCGAGCTCGCCATAGATCGCGAACCAGGCGAACTGACCGACACCAACAACCGCGCCATCGCGCTCATCGACGGCATTCGCGAGAACCTGCGCGTGCTGCTCGTCTCGGGCGAGCCGCACGCCGGCGAGCGCACCTGGCGCAACCTGTTGAAATCCGATGCCTCGGTCGATCTCGTCCACTTCACCATCCTGCGGCCGCCGGAAAAGCAGGACGGCACGCCGATCAACGAATTGTCGCTGATCGCCTTCCCGACCCGCGAGTTGTTCGTCGAGAAGATCAAGGATTTCGACCTCATCATATTCGACCGCTACCAGCATCGCGACGTGCTGCCGATCCTCTATTACGACTACATCTCCGAATATGTCGACAAGGGTGGCGCGCTGCTGATTGCGGCCGGCCCCGAATATGCCGGCGAAAGCTCTATCGCACGCACACCGCTGATGTCGGCCCTGCCTGCGATGCCGACCGGCGAGGTGGTCGACAAGGCCTTTTATCCGCGCCTCACCGAACTCGGCCAGCGCCATCCGGTGACGCGCGGGCTCGATGGTTCGGCCACCGAGCCGCCGCACTGGAGCCGCTGGTTCCGCACCATCGGCGTGCAGAATCCCGAAGGCGAAGTGGTGATGAAGGGCGCTGACAACCGGCCCCTGCTGTTGCTCGATCGCAAGGGCGAAGGTCGCGTCGGCATGCTTCTGTCCGACCAGGGCTGGCTGTGGGCGCGCGGCTTCGAGGGCGGCGGCCCGCATGTCCAGCTCTACCGGCGCATTGCGCACTGGCTGATGAAGGAGCCCGAGCTCGAGGAGGAGCGGCTGACCGCCGATGGCCGCGGCATGGTGCTGGAGATCCGCCGCCAGACGATGGCCGACGATCCCGGTCCCGCCCAGATCATCACCCCGTCCGGCAAGACCTTGACCGTCAAGCTCGAGAAATCCGAACCCGGCGTCTTTCTCGGCAGCGTCGAGACCAACGAGATCGGCCTCTACCAGGTCGCCAACAGCGACCTGACGGCGCTCGCCCATGTCGGCCCGGTCAACGCACCGGAGTTCGCCGATGTCATCTCCACCGAAAACCGGCTGAAGGCGCCGGCGGAAGCCACCGGCGGTAGCGTGCGCCGGCTGGCGTCGTCCACGGCCCTTGGCAGCAATGTGACGCTGCCCTCCATCGTGCCCGTGCGCTCGGCTGGTGCTGCGTCCGGCAGCGACTGGATCGGCTTGCGCACCACAGACGACAGCGTGCTCAAGGCCGTCTCGCGCGTGCCGCTGTTCGGCGGCTTCCTCGGCCTCGGGCTATTGCTGCTGGCAATGGGTTCGATGTGGTACCGCGAGGGACGCTAGGACTACTCCTCCGGCTCCGTCGTGAACATCAGCGGATAGCCCTTGGCTTTGCCGGCATCGGTGGCGCGCGTCGCCTTGGTCTCGGCGACATCCTTGGTGAAGACGGCGACGACGCAGACGCCGCGCCGGTGCGCGGTGATCATCACCCGGTGCGCCTGGTCCTCGCTGAGCTTGAACTCGCCCTTCAGCACCGTCACCACGAATTCGCGCGGCGTGAAATCGTCATTGATGAGGATGACTTTGTAGAGCTTCGGCCGTTCGACCTGCGGCTTGACCTGAGTACGCGGTTTTGTGGTGATTTCAGGCATCGGAACCGACAGTTAGCATAGTGACCTTGCCGCCATTCTGGCATCAGCGACAGCAGCCGTCCATTTTGATTGACGCGCCAAGCCGATGTCCGGCGGGCGCGGCCATTCACAATCATGTGGGAAAGTGTCGGTTGCCGTTCAACGACCCTGACGGCCGAACATGCGACGGCCCTGGATCGCCCTCAGCGTCGTGGTGGACGGCATGTCGTGCCGAAGGCGGGTTCCACCGGCATCGGCCCGGCGTTCCAGCCATGCCGCGATCGGCCACGCGGCAGCGCTGATCAGCGTTGCGCCGGTCAGCACGATCAGCAGCCAGGTCTGTGCGGGCGTGATGTAGTCCCAGTTGGTGGAAATCGCCGGTGCAAACAGCGAAGGCTCGGTGCGTCCGCTGGCCGGATCGGGCACCGGGCTGGCGGTGAACAGGATCAGCACCTTGGCGACGCCGGTGACAACCAGGCCGCCGATCACCATCGAGCGCAAAATGGACGAAAGCCGCTTCTTCATGCGGATTGTCCTACATGGCCGGTGTTGCAAACGGGTTAAGCGTCGGTCGAGTTGCCTGGCTGGAAAGCCGCCGGTATTCAGCTCATCGACCATGCACTTGGCAGAAGGCCGCCCCAGCCGATTTACGGTTGGAACGGCCTTGCTAGAACTGACCTCGAAGCTGATCAGGGCTTCTTCGGAGCAGCCTTCGGGGCCGCCTTCGCGGGCGCCTTCTTGACCGGGCACTTGTGCTTCTTGGTCACCTTGCAGACGGTCTTCTTGGTGACCTTCTTCGGAGCAGCCTTGGCCGGAGCGGTGGTCGTCGCGGCAGCAGCCGGAGCGGTGGTCGTGGTGGCAATAGCCGGGGCAGTGGTCGTGGTGGCGGCTGCATTGCCAAGAACTGGCATCGAGAAGGCGAGAGCAACGGAGAGGCCGAGGGCGGACAGGATGGACTTTTTCATGGCTTCATTTCCTTTTTATGCGGGTCGAGTTTCTGATGTCACTGAACCGGGTCGTTCGGTGTCACTCCAAGCAGCTTCAAAGCATTTGCGAGCATCCGGATGCCCTGTGCCTGTTTCTTGGCGGCGCAGTACCGGTTGCCCTTCCTCTGAAGTGCCTTTGCCGCGGTGACCTGCGTTGCCGTGGCATGGGTTTCGAGGGCTTCGTCGAATTGGCGGCTGAGATTGGCGCACCGTTCGCTCCGGGTTGTGAGTGTCATCTTTGCGTCCGATTGTCCGACAGCGGCGGTAACCAGGCCAAGGCCCAGCAACGCACCCAACAAACTGATCGACAACCTTGGCATCGGTTTATCCGTAAACCCGGAGACTAGCGTCGCAGCCGATGACCTGACCGCCACGAGACCCGTTATGCCTTTGAAATTTTTCAGGAGTTTTTCTGAACTGTAGAATTTTGTTTCTGGATTGTGTCTGAGAAAGCCGGTGTGAACCGATCATCACCACTGGCCAACATATGGCCTGAATTCTATCGTGTGGGTTGCGACAGAAGGGCTTGGCAATCAACAATGACAGGGCTGCTGTGAAATCCGATGCACACATACTGATTGTCGACGACGACAAGGGCATCCGCGACCTGCTGCAGGAATTCTTCCAGAAGCGGGGCCTGCACACCTCGGTTGCCGCCGACGGCGTCGAGATGGAAACCCTCCTGCGCCGCACGCAGGTGGATCTCATCGTCCTCGACGTGATGCTGCCAGGCAAGAGCGGGCTGGAGCTGTGCCGCGACCTGCGCGCCCAGTATTCGACGCCGATCATCATGCTGACCGCCGTCACCGAGACGACCGACCGCGTCGTCGGCCTGGAGATGGGCGCCGACGATTATGTGCCGAAACCCTTCGACCCGCGCGAGCTGCTGGCGCGTATCCGCGCCGTGCTGCGGCGCAATGGCGCCGCCGAGCCCAAGCGAGCCACCACCAAGCAAATCTACCGCTTCGCCGGCTGGACGATGGACTGTTCGCGCCGCCGGCTGATCGCGCCCGACGATGTCAGGGTCGAGCTGACCATGGCGGAATTCAACCTGCTGCAGACCTTCGTCAAGAGCGCGCAGCGCGTGCTGACCCGCGACCAGCTCATCGAACTGTCCGGCGGCGACAGCGACTATTCCTTCGACCGCAGCATCGACATCCTGGTCAGCCGGTTGCGGCGCAAGATGGAGGACGACCCGAAAACGCCCAAACTGATCCTGACCGTGCGCAGCGGCGGCTACCAGTTCCTGCCCGAGACGACCTCCGAATGAGACGTTTCCTGCCGCAGACCTTGCCTGTCTGGGTACTGCTGATCGTCATCGCCGGCCTGCTGATCAGCCAGGTCGCGACCCTCTACATCGTGTCGCGCGACCGTGCTGCCGCCAACGACGTCGTCGACCTCTACCGCCTCAACGATCGTGCCTTCTCGCTGGTGCAGCTCATGCATGACGCCACGCCGGAGGAACGCAAAGCGACGGCGACCGGCCTGTTCAATTCAACCTATGCGCTCACCGTCTCGGACACGCCGGCGGTCACCTCGTCGATTGCAGGCGACGACGAACTGGCTGAACTCGAAGACATCCTCGTCGGCCGGCTGTCGAAATTCGGCATCACCGATGCGCGCGTGCGGCGTGACCCGGCGACGCGCGAGGCCGACGACGCCACCGGCACCGCGCCGGGACCCGATATCGGCCAGGTGGAACGCGACCTGCTGGTGCTGGCCGCCGACTTCGCCCAGAGCGACAAGCTGACGGCCTCGCTGCGTTTCGCCGACGGCCAATGGCTGAACTTCACCGAGCCGATCACGCCCGTCGGCCCGATCCTGAGCTTCGACAGCCTGCCGCTTTATTCGCTGATCGCCGGTCTGGTGGTGATCATGTCGATCTGGTCGCTGCGCCGGCTGACAGCGCCCTACCGGATGATGGAAACCGCGGTGAACCGGATCGGCAAGGACCTGAAGAGTCCGCCAATCGCTGAAGGCGGCAGCCGCGAGGTCCGTGCCGCCGCCCAGGCGATCAACGCCATGCAGGCCCGGTTGCGCGAATATGTCGAGGACCGCGAACATCTTGCGGCGGCACTGGCGCATGATCTGCGCACGCCGATGACCAGGATGCGCCTGCGCCTGGAGCTATTGCGCAAATCGGCGGTTCGCGAGGCGCTGGCGCATGATCTCGCCGATGTCGAGAGCATCGCCAGCTCGGTGATCGACTTCGCCACCTTCGAGGTGACCGAGGAAAAGAACGAACGCATCGATTTCTGGTCGCTCGTGGAATCGATCGCCGACAGCTATGACGACGTCTCGTTCGACGACGATACAAGATCACGCGGCCTCATCTGCATGGCGCGACCGGTCGCGCTCAAGCGCTGCGTCACCAATCTGGTGCAGAACGCGGTCACCTACGGCAAGAAGGCGCATCTCAGCCTGCGCCGGTCGGAAAACATGATCCTGCTCACCATCCGCGATGAAGGACCTGGGATACCGCAGGCACAGATCGACGCCGTGTTCGGCTCTTTCGTGCGCCTCGAACAATCGCGCAACCGCCAGACCGGTGGTCTCGGGCTCGGCCTGACCATCGCCCGCAACATCGCCCGTGCCGCGGGCGGCGAGATCCGCCTGTCAAACAACCCGGGCGGCGGTCTGCTGACGCAACTGCGCCTGCCGCTGGCGGCTTAGAGCAATTCCAGAAAAAATGTGAAACGGTTTTCCGTCCGGAATTGCGTCAAAACAAAGGGTTAGAGCGGTTCGCCGTTTCCTTGAAACGGTGAACGGCTCTAGAGGCAAGTCGCCCAAGTGCCGGCCTCGCAAGACAGAGCTTTAGCGGCGTTCCCCTAAAACCGAGGAACGCCGGCAACAAGATATCAAGGCCGGCACGAACCAGGGACGTTTTGCCGTTTTCAACGGATGACGGCGATCTTCCATGCCAACAGGGCAATTATTGCAGCCAAGCTGAAGAGGGTCGCCCAACCGTGCCGCCCGAATGCATGCAGGACAAGAACGGCCAACGAGGCAGCGATCGCTGCCAGCGTCCCTTCAATTTAAAAGAGCTGATGTGCACTCAGCTGCGTGCCGATCGCACCGCCAATCCTGAAAAACTCCAGGATCGATCGCATCGCAACCACCAGCAGTATTCCGGGTGCCTTTTTGGGCAGTCCCCAGTTTACACAGCCAACCCCAAATCCTCTCCAAAGCGCCTTCCCTGATCGCCGATGGTCCTGGAGTTCTCGCGGCTCCTACCGCCGCAGCACCGCACTCAGCACGTCGCGGATGCCGATCGCGCCGACAAATCGCGACTGGTCGTCGAACAGCGCCACCGGCGCGGTCTGCGAACGGTGCATGGCTAGCATCACGGTCTTCAGCGACGTGCCGGGATTGGCCCAGAACACCTGCGCGACTTCCTCCGGCTGGGCCTCGACATCGGCGCACGACACCCACACCGCCGGCTTGCCGTCGCGTTCGGCCGCCGCCACCAGCCCATGATCATCGATCTTGAAACGCGTAGTCTTGCGCCGGTCGAGCCACACCCAGCCATCCTTGCCGTGATCGAGGTCGCGGCGGTCGCGCATCACGTTCCAGGCGGTCAGCACCGACAGCGGATTCACATTGGCGATGAAGTCGCGGACATAGTCATTGGCCGGGCGCAGCACGATGTCTTCCGGCGCCCCGGTCTGCACGATGCGCCCGCCTTCCATGATGGTGATGTGGCTGCCTATCTTCAGCGCCTCCTCGAGGTCGTGGCTGACGAAGATGATGGTCTTCTTCAGCTCAGCCTGAAGCTGCAGCAATTCGTCCTGCAGCTTGGTGCGGATCAGCGGGTCGAGCGCCGAGAACGGCTCGTCCATCAACAGGATCGGCGCCTCGGTGGCGAAGGCGCGGGCGAGGCCGACGCGCTGCTGCATGCCGCCCGACAGCTCATGCGCGTATTTCTTCGACCACTGGTCGAGATTGACCAGCTTGAGCTGGCGTTGCACGCGCTCCTTGCGCTCGGCTTCAGGCACGCCGGCGAGTTCGAGGCCAAGGCCGACATTCTCCTCCACCGTGCGCCAAGGCAGCAGGCCGAACTGCTGGAACACCATCGCCACCTGTTTCTGCCGCAGTCGCCGCAAGGTCGCCTGGTCGCAAGTCACAACATCGACGGTCTTGTCGCCGTCCTTGACCAGCACCTGGCCGCGCGACACCACGTTGAGCCGGTTGACCGCCCGCAGCAATGTCGACTTGCCGGAGCCGGAGAGGCCCATCAGCACCGAAATCTCGCCCTCGTTCACGGTCAGGCTGGCACCGGCGCAGCCGAGCACATTGCCGGTCTTTTCGAGGATCTCGGCACGGCTGGCGCCGGCGTCGATCATCTTCAGCGATCCGGCCTGGTCGGCGCCGAAGACGATGTCGACATTCCGGAAATCGACGGCGACGGTCATTTCTTGCCTCCAACGGCGATGCGGGTCATCCGGTCGAGCACGATGGCCAGCACGACGATTGCCAGGCCGGCCTCGAGCCCGAGGTCGATACGGCGCGAGCCAAGCGCCCGGTTGATCTCGGTGCCCAGGCCGCCGGCGCCGATCAGTGCGGCGAACACCACCATCGACAGCGACAGCATGATCGACTGCGTCAGACCGGCCATGATGGTGGGCAGCGCCGAAGGCAGCTCGACCTTCCACAAAAGCTGGCTCTTGGTGGCTCCGAAAGCCTCGCCGGCCTCGACGATCGACTTCGGCACCGAAACGACGCCGAGATGGGTGAGCCGGACCGCGGTCGGGATGACGAAGATGATGGTGACGATGAGGCCGGGCGCATTGCCGAGACCGAACAGCGTCAGCACCGGGATCAGGTAGACGAAGGTCGGCAGTGTCTGCATCAGGTCGAGCACCGGTAGCATGACGCGATAGACCTTCGGCTTGTGCGCCGCCCAGATGCCGAGCGGCACGCCGATGGCCATGGCCATGGCAGCGGCCGCGACGACCAGCACCAGCGTCTGCACCGTCTGCTTCCACAAATTCTGGTTGATGATGAAGATCAGGCCGAGAAAGACGCCGATGGCGAGCGGCCTCGAGCGCTGCAGCAGCCAGGCGATGACAGCGATGATCAGCGCCAGCAGCACCGGCGGCACCATCAGCAGGATGCCGACCAGCCCGTCGAGCAGGAAATTGAGGCCATTTGAAAAGGCCCTGAACACAGTATCGAAATTGTCGGTGAGGAAACCGAAGAACGCCTTTCCCCAGGCGCCGATCGGAATCTTGTGATCGACCATGAATTTCGAAATCGGATCCATATCGCCCCTCTCATGCAGGAGACCGCCCTGCCCTCGGCCTCACCTATCGTCATCTTGTCACAGGATGTGAAAAAGGGCAGCCTTTTCTAAATGGCTGCCCTTATTTCGGTCATGCCGAAATCACAGTCGGCTCAGCTTCCGAGAGCGGTCTTGATGGCAGCCGCAGCGTCACCACCGTCGAAGGTTGTCACGCCGGCGATCCATGGCGTGATCGCATCGGGGTTTTTCTTCAGCCAGTCGGTCGCCACCGTGTTGGCATCGCCACCCTTGAGGATCGCGTCCATCATCTGGCCTTCCATATCCAGATTGAACTTGAGGTTGGCGATGAACTTGCCGGCATTCGGGCACTCGGTGGTGTAGCCCTTGCGCACAATGGTAAAGACGGTGGCGGCGCCGAAGCCGCTGTCGCCCATGCCGTCGAGATAGGTGATCTTCATGGCGCCCATCACCGGATGCGGCGTCCAGCCGAGGAAGGCGATCCACTCATTGTTCTTCATCGACTGCTCAGCCTGCGTCAGCATGCCGGCTTCCGAAGATTCGACCAGCTCGAAGCCTTCGAGATTGTCCTTGGGGTTCTTGATCATGTCGAGGATGATACGGTTGCCGTCGTTGCCGGCCTCGATGCCATAGATCTTGCCGTTGAATTTGTCCTTGAACTTGCCGATATCGGTCAGCGACTTGACGCCGGCATCCGCGACATAGGTCGGCACGACAATGCCGTAGCCGGCGCCGGTCAGGTTGGTGCTGATCGTCTCGACCGAGCCGTCGGCGGTGTAGTCCTTGATGTCGTTGGTCATCGACGGCATCCAGTTGCCGAGGAAGACGTCGAGATCCTTGTTCTTCAGCGACGCCATGGTCACCGGCACCGACAGCTGGATCGTCTGCGGCTCGTAGCCGAGCGCGGTCAGCAGCACCGAAGCGATGCCGGTCGTCGCCTGGATGTCGGTCCAGCCGACATCGGAAAGGCGCACCGCCTTGCAGCTTGCCGGATCACCGGCAAAGGCAGCGCTCGTGGACAAAAAAGCCGCCAGGCCGAGGCCTGCGACGAAAGAGTTCATGCGCGACATAGATATTCTCCCATTGTGATTCTTTGGCGAAGCGTAGTTACGGTTTCTTTGCCCGCCTTGTTTCGTCAGCCAAACACCATTCTGGTGTGGATTCAAGCGTTAAGGCAATCACGATCAACGGCGCGGGCTGGCCAATGAGCGACACGGCTGACGCTTTTGTCTTGCGATACGGCTTTTTCAGGGGAATGCGGGCGGTCGCCCCTCCACGTGCCCAGCCAAGTCGGCATAAGGTTTGTTTAGATTCAGGTCAGGCCGAGACGAAAATGGTGGGCTCCGAGAACCGGAGCGGAGCGTACCTTTGGGTACGTGAGCACCGGAAGCGCAGGAACCGCCATTTGCAGGCCGGCATCACCTGAATATCAACAGACCGTAGGACGGCATGGCCAAGCTCTATTTCCACTATGCAACGATGAATGCCGGCAAGACGACGATGCTGTTGCAGGCGTCGTACAATTATCGCGAGCGCGGCATGGGCACGATGCTGTTCGTCGCCGGCCACTACCGCAAGGGCGATACCGGCCTGATCTCGTCGCGCATCGGCCTGGAGACGGAAGCCGAGATGTTCCGCGACGGTGACGATTTGTTCGCCCGCGTCGCCGATCATCACGCGCACACATCAGTGCATTGCGTCTTCGTCGACGAGGCGCAGTTCCTCGAGGAGGAGCAGGTCTGGCAGCTCGCCCGTATCGCCGACCGCCTGAACATTCCGGTCATGTGCTACGGCCTGCGCACCGACTTCCAGGGCAACCTGTTTTCCGGCTCCCGCGCGTTGCTGGCCATCGCCGACGATTTGCGCGAAGTGCGCACCATCTGCCGCTGCGGCCGCAAGGCGACGATGGTCGTGCGCCTCGGCCTGGATGGCAAGGTGGCGCGCCACGGCGAGCAGGTGGCGATCGGCAAGGACGTCTATGTCTCGCTCTGCCGCCGCCACTGGGAAGAAGAGATGGGCCGCGCCGCGCCCGACGATTTCATCGGCTTCATCAAGGGCTGACCAGCTCACACAGTCGAGACACGCCACTTCGGAAACCGCCAACCGAGCCGCACGCCAAGCGTTGCCAGTGCGATAAGCGCCATGCCTGCAGCCTGCGCCGGTCCGAGCGGATGCCCATAGATCGCCCAGTCGACGATGATGGCGACGACCGGGTAGATAAAAGTGATCACGCCGATCACCGGTGTCGTCAGGCGTGGGAAGGCCGAATTCATCAACGCATAGGCAATGCCGGTGTGCAGCACGCCGATGCCGAGCAGCCAGCCCCATGACGCAGGCGCAATATGTTGGCCGATGTCCGCGAACGGGGCGAGCATGACGATACCCACCACCGTCTGGCAAAGCACGGTGATCTCGGCGCGCTGCTGGCCAAGGCCTTTGGCGAGGATCGTTGCAACGGCATAGAGCAAGGCTGCGCCCAGCGTCAGCGCAATGCCCAGCGCCCAGCTGGCATCGGGATGGCCGTGCGCGACCACGAGGCCGCTGGCCAGCACGACGCCGAGAAACGCCCCGATCATCCACAGCAGTTGGTCGAGTGAGATGCGCTCCTTGAGAAAGATGACGCCGATCATAACCACGAAGAACGGCTGGACATGGTAGACGATCGTCGTCGTCGCGATCGACGTCATGGCGAAGCCGGCGAAGAAGGCCGTCCAGCTCAGCACCATGCAGACGCCGGCAAGTGCTGCAAGGGCAAGCCGGGACGGCGACAGCGTCCGGTCCGGCAGATAGCCGCGCAACAGACACCATGCGAAAAGGAAGATCGCTCCGAACACGCACCGCCAGAAGACGACGGTGACGGGATGCAGCCCCGACTCCGTGACGAAGGCGCCGACCGTGCCAGCGATCACCATCGCCAAAGCGAGGTTCGCGGCCGGAAAGCGGGCTGTCGATGCGTCTGCCATGGGGTGTTCGTCCAGCTGTACTCCAGCCATCTGGTCACCGGCACGGCCTTCAAACAAGCGAATAGATTTGGAATGATCTATTCGATATGCTGATAGCACCATGGCCGCGCCACTCGACCTCAATCTGCTGAAAACCTTCGTCGCCGTCGTCGAGAGCGGCAGCCTTTCCAATGCAGCGCCTCGCGTCGGCCGCAGCCAGTCGGCCGTCAGCATGCAGATGCAGCGGCTGGAGGAGATGGTTGGCAACCAGCTTCTGGTGCGTGGTCCCAGAACGGTCACTCCCAATGCCATCGGCGAGGATTTCCTGATCTATGCGCGCCGGTTGCTGAAGCTTTCCGATGAGGCATGGGCGAGCGTCACCCGGCCGAAGGAGACCGGCAGCGTCCGTCTGGGTGTCCCGGACGACTATGCGGCCTTCCTCTTGCCACCCGTGCTGTCGCGCTTTGCGGAGGAGCATCCCCTGGTGACGGTGGAATTGATCTGCGAACAGTCGACCGCGCTAGTGAAGACGCTGGCGGAGGGGCGGCTGGATCTGGCCATCGTCACCCGCTTGCCGGAGCAGTCGCTCGACGTGATCCGGCTGGAGCGCTTCGTCTGGGTCGCCTCGCCTAACCATGTCGCCTGGCAGACCGACCCGCTTCCGGTCGCCTTGTTCGAACCAGGCTGCGCCGCAAGGATGAATGTCCTGCAAGCGCTTGGCGATACCGACCGCTCCTACCGCTGCACCTATTCGAGCGCATCTCTGCTGGGCCTGATCGCGGTCGTCCAGGCTGGGCTCGCGGTGGCTGGGCTCGCCCTGCGCAGCGTGCCGCCGTCGCTGCGCATCGTCGGCGGCAATGAAGGGCTTCCGGTGCTGCCGGACCTCGAAATCGGCATTCTGCGCAACCCGCTGTCGACGACGCCGGCGGTCGAACGGCTGAATGATTTCCTGCGCCGCGACCTGGCCCAGCAGGCCTGACTTGCAATACCATTGTCGTGGCCTGTCTTCTGCAATGCCGCAACGATGCAGCGTTTGTTAAGGCCTCGGTCCTATAAGGCCGCCAGCCAGAGCTCTCCGGGGTCAGCCATGTTTCGAGCCGCTTCATCCGCCAGCATTCTTCTCCTTGTCACCTCGCTTGCCGCCCATGCCGGCGGTGACCCGGCCCTGGGCAAGAAGGTCTTCAACCGGTGCATGGCCTGTCACGAAGCGGCCACCGACCGCGACAAGGTCGGCCCGCATTTGATGGGCGTCGTCGGCCGCACCGCCGGTAGCGCCGAGAGCTTCCTAGGTCGCTACTCCGAGGCGATGAAGAGTGCCGGTGCAGCCGGCCTGGTCTGGGATGAAGCCAATCTCGCCGAGTATCTCAAGGCCCCCAAGCTGAAAGTGCCCGGCAACAAGATGGCTTTTGCCGGCCTGACCAAAGACGACGACATCGCCAATGTCATCGCCTATCTGAAGGCCGATCCCAAGCCCTGATCCGCTGTTCGTCAGCTCTGTAAAGCTGGCTTTCGCGTCGCATATCGCGGCCGCGATTGCTGCAGTGGTTTGCCGAATACAAAGGCATTCGCGCGCCGTCGCTTTGCAGCATGAAAGTTCAATGACAGCTGAACTATGCCTGGCCGGCAAGCTAATCACGCCATGACCTCGCCTTCATTGACTTTCAAGACCGCGACGGATTCTTTTGTTTTCAGGGTGGGTGTTGTCTTGCGTCTTTCAATCCCCGAATGCCCCACATATATTCGCCGCTGTTCGCGACCAGCGACCTGATGCCGAAGCGGGAGGCCCCAATGGCGACATTGCAGAATTTCGATGCCGAAATTGCCAAGACCAAGCAGGTCGTGCAGGACATGCGCACCAAGATCGAGCAGTCCGGCACCGTGCTTGATACGCTCGCCACCGCCGACAAGAAGATCGGCGACGCCAATTTCGACATCGAGAACGCCCGCATCGAGGACGTGCTGAAACAGCAGAAGGTGATGGAAGGCAACATCGCCGACCTGATCATCGGGCTGGAGGACGCCACCAACGTCTTCGGCGCCGAGTTCGAGAGCATGAAGAACTACACCGGCTGGGAAAAATTCGTCGGCGTCTTCTCCAGCCAGAGCAAGCAGCGCATGCGCACCGATCGCGTCCGCAACATGTCGCTGGCCGGAAATCTGCAGGAACTGCTGGTCAAATCCGACACCATCGTCGGCATCCTGAAGGCGCAGAAAGAAGTCCTCGATCAGCGTTACAAGACCTCCGAGACCAGCCTGTCGCAGGTCATCGAGCGCCGCAAGACCACAATGACCAACCTTGAGGCCGTGCAGAAGCGGATCGAGGAACTCAATCCGATGCTTCTCGACATCGAAAACAAGATCGCCGCTTCGACCAGCCAGAAGGAGCGCACGCAGCTCGAAGGCGACCGCTCCAAGCTGGCGACGGAATACAACGAAAAGCAGGCGAAGGAGCAGGAACTGCTGGCCGAGAGCCAGACGCTCGAGCGCTACACCTCGATGTTCCAGACCTTCGTCGATTCGCTCAACAACCAGATCGCCGCGCAGTCGACGCTGATCAACAAGCTGACCATCGATACCGAGCAGCGCATCGTACTCTACAAGGCCCTGGAAGATTCGCTGAAGACCGCCGCCCAGCAGGACGTCGCCCACAAGATCAACACGCTGGGCAGCCAGGTCGACAACACCGCCGAGGAAACCATGGCCGGCATCGGTGCTGCTTCGCAAAAGCACATCGGCGACCTGCTTGAGATGCACGAGAAGAACATGGTCGCCACCGCCGACATCCAGCGCCGCAAGAAGCTGGCCGACGATGCCTTCGCCCGCCGCTTCGACGAGGTGCTGAAAAAGCACAATTCGGCAAATTACGTGCAGTCTTAGGGGTGACAGGACTGCCCGCGAGCGCACAGGCATGACCCCCGAAAACGAAGCCGCGGCACGGTATTTCTCCGCCATCACGGCCGCGCTCAGCGGCCTTGAAGTTTTCATGCGCGACGATCGCTCGCCGCTCTACCGGCATGGCATTGTCGCCAAGATCGTCGCCGATTACATCGCCCGGCTCGACAAGTCGTTTTCCTGCTGGCGCAATCGGCTTGGCTTCATAGACACGTTCCGCATTTCACGCGCCGAGAGCGGCTTCCCGGTCTTCCAGAACCTGCTCGAACTGGAAAACGACCGCCGCCAGGCCGACGCGCGGCTTGCCAACATTCCGTTGGCCGGCGAGTTGCGCGAGGAAATGGCCGACTTCATCCTGCGCCACAAGGAGTTCCCCGAGGCGCTGCAGAAGTCGATGGCCGAGCGGCTCTATCTCGAGGACGTGAAAAGCGAGAACACCTTCGGCCCGTTCACCCTGGCGCAGACGGCCAAGGTCTCGGTCAACCCGAAGACGGGGCGGCCCTATTATCTCGTCCACTGGGCGACGTTCGACGGCAGCGCCAACCTGCCTCTGGTCTACATGGTGACGGTGGAGGATTCCTCCGACGCCATGATCCGCCAGCTTGTCGACAGAAACGGCAAGCTGAACGAGACGATCGACATTCCGCTGCCGGTCGACGGCCTGCTCAATCCCGAGCTTGCCCATCGTTTCGACGACTTCACCGAGAAGAACTCTGCCTATACGCTGTCGCCGGCGACCATCGCGGTCAACCTCGACAAGGATTTCGAGCCGCTGCACCCCAAGCAGCTGCGCCGCGTTGTGCTCGGCCCGTTCTATTCGGCGGGCATTACCGACAACAATTCGACGGTGACCGAAGTTCTGGCCAAGGTGCGCAAGCCGGAAAATGCCTGGCTCCTGACCTGGACCATCCAGGAGGTCTATTCAAAGAGCGAGAAGCCCGGCCGCAAAGGCCTGTTTTCGAGCGAGAAGACCACGCAGGAATTCTACATCAACACCGACGATCTGGAAGCCGCGCGCCAGGGCGTGTCGAGCTACGAAAACCATGCGCTGATCCCGCACGAGGCGTATCAGGCGCTCTACGCCGCCGGCGAGGCGCAGAAGATTTTTGCCGGCTACAAGGTTCACATCCTGTCCAATGGACAGGTCATCTCAGACGTCTGACCGTCACACCACGGAGCACTCTTCATGGATACCGGCCTGACCACCATACCGGAAGCCGCCATCGAGAAGCACCGCGCAACCGCGCAGAGCTTCATCACCCGCATTGTCGTGCTGGAGGATCCGTCACGCGAGTCCGGCACCGCACTTGCCGGCACCAACCGCCGCTTCGTTTCGACCGTCTCGGTCGGTTCAGTGCGCCGCACGCGCGAGGTCGAGCTGTCGAAAACCGTCGGCGCCGTCCATCCCGACGACCAGTTGCTGACCATCCCGCAGCACACGCTCCTGTTCCGCGCCCGGCGCGGCACGGCGATCGCGCTGGCAATATCGGACGTCTTTGCCGAAGGCTCCGACCTCGAAAGCCTGCAGGCCAAGAACACGCGCGCCCCGCTCGAAGGCGACGAGGCATCCACCTTCAAGAAGCTTCTGTCGGCCTCCGCTTACATCTCCGCCTTCAGCCTAGCCTCCTATCTGTTCCAGCTGATCGACAGCGACGGCGAGGCGCCCAACGACATTCCCGAGCCCGATTTTCTGTTCGACACACCGCAGGATGCGGTGAAGTCGATCCTCGCCGGTCTCGACAAGACGATCTCAGGCTCGTCCGACGACGCCGACCTGCTGACAAGGGCGCGTGCCTTTGCCCGCGTCGCCATCGACGGGCTTCTGGCGCGCAAGGGTCGCTTCGACGGCATCGGTCCGTTCGAGAACGCCCATATCCGCATCGATGCCGACGATTTCACCCTCGATGGTTTCGACGTCGCACCGGGCAAGCGCTCCAAGCCGCTGGTCATGACCTTCAAGAAGCCGGAAGAGGTCGTCGGCAACCACATCGCCAAATACCAGTCGGTCAAGCTTGCCAAGATGCTGATGGCCTACGATTTCGAGCGCGAACTGAACCCGTTCGTGGAGCTTGGCGGCTTCCTGTTCACCTTCATCGGCGACGGCGCGCCCGGCACCGGCAAGACGACGCTGATCCAGATGATCGCCGGCCTCGTCAACGGCTACTGCCAGGTCGCTGGCTATCCCTTCGCCTACGAGAATTTCGGCGTCGACCAGATCTCGTCCTACCAGGGCAAGTCGGGCCAGAACTGCCGCCAGTTCATCAACAATGTGCTCAATCCGCGCGTCATCGGCTTCGGCACCATCGACGACATCGACCAGGTGGCGGCGCGCCGTTCCGACGACCGCGCCTCGGCCGGCCAGCAGGAAATAACCGGCGTTCTGATGGATGCCTTCGCCGGTGCCGCCACCGTGGTGCGCGGCAACTGCTCGTTCGGCATGTTCTCCAATTATCCCGAAAATGTCGACGACGCGCTGCGCCAGCGCGCCGGTGCCCGCTGGTTGGTCGACGGACCGCAGTCGCGAGACGATTACATCGACATCTTCGTGCTGCTCGCCGGCAAGAACCACAAGATCCCGCTCGGCGACCACGATCTGTACGCCGCGCAGGAAATCCAGCGCGCCGTGACGGAGGCCTATGAGGAGCACGAGAAGCCGCAAGAAGACGGGCTGATCAAGGTCTACGAGCGCTACATGAAGGAGAACGGCGCGCCGAAATCGATGGCCGACATCGGCACCTATCTGCACCTGATCAAGGATGCCGAGCCCCGCTTCACCGGCCGCGCCATCAAGAACGTTACCGACGCCATCAAGATGCGCGCCATGGACATCGAGCTTCCCGACGACTGGTTCGAGAAGCCGGAAGTCTTCATGCATAGGGCCTACGACGAGAAGAAAGCGATGATCGAAGAACTGCGCGGGCCGTTCTCGATGGACATGGTCATGCAGGAGATCAACCGCTACGCCGACTCGGAGTTCCGCTACTCCGACAAGTCCGACGACTCCGCGGTGCAAAAACTGCTGCGCGACGCACGCCTGCGCGAACGGGCCGCGCGCGAGATGGAGGAGATGAAGAAGAAGGGGCTATGGAATGCCTAGAGGTAGGCAATGACCCACGCCAAGAAACCCGATCTTCTGCGCGACAATGAGCTGATCTATGGGCGGCTGCTGACGGTCGACGAGCCGCATCTGATCCAGCGCTACAACAAGGCGCTCGCCGCATTCGGCTTGAAGCCGACCAAGCTGAAAAGCTTCCAGATCGACCGCACCGGCTTCTCGCCCGAAGTGGCCGAGGAATGCGACGACTACGACTATCTCGATCCCAACGAGGTCAACCGCCGTTTCATCATCCTGACGCCGTCGCAGATCGACCTGCCGGTGGTGCACACAGCCTTCTCCAACACCTCGCAGCTGATGTTTGAGTTCATGTCCAAGAACCAGCGCGCCATCGACGCGCTGACGATCAAGGACGTCATCTACGGCGAGATCGAGGATTCCGTTCCCAAGGTCAACGACATCGAGGACCTGCTGTCGATCAACCAGGTCGAGTTCAAGGTGCTGTCGGCCGAGGATGTGCTGGGCAAGGCCGCCGAACTCGGCAAGCTCGTCGACCGGCTGAAGCAGGAGCCCGACGCATGGCGCGACAGTGCCATGCTGACCCGCATGGTGGACCTCGCCAAGATCTGCGGCGACATCCGCGAGAACGCGCTGGTGCCGGACCAGGTGATCTTCCGCCACAACGCCTACTGGACCAGCCATTTCGGCGGCCTCTATGTGTTCGTCGACCCTGATATGACGACGGTGATCAGCGATCCGGCAGCACCCGGCTTCCGCCGTTCACGGCCGTGGCAGGTCAGCTATCTCCCGATCAACGACGCCGACAAGGTGTTCAAGTTCCTCGCCACCACCGGCCGCATCGAGCTGCCTCGTGCCTCCTGGGTCGAGGCCTCGGGCTATCTCGAGCACCGCGCCGAGATGGTGGTGCGCGCGCTGATCCGCGATGCCGAGCCGGACCGCAACCTGACCGATGTCGACAAGGTCTGGCTGCAGACCTGGATCCAGAGCCATGCCGACCTGATCACCAGGGACGGCAATTTCCCCTTCCTCAACGCCGCCAAGCGCGAGATCGCCCAGCTCGGCCACCTCAAGATCGAGGATGTCTTCCCGCAGCAGCGCTTCCTGGTGATCCGCGCCAAGCCTGATCATCCCGACGCCTGGCTGACCAATCGGCTGATCTCGGATTTCGTGCCGTCGGACTTCGTCTCGCGCTACGTCTTCAACAAGCAGGGCTTCTACAAGGACTATGACGGCTTCAGCGACGCCTGGCGATCGCATGTTGTGGACGTTCTCAAAACCACATATTTGAAGGACAAGGCGGCGTTTCGCACACGCCTCTACGGCCTGACTGACTAGAACGAAATGAACCGCCATTTCGTTTTAATTTATTGTTTCGGCGCATGATGTTATCCAAGAAGTCTGCAACTTTTTGGCATCGTGCTTTGAGGGGGTGACATCGCCATGCTCGATCCGATCGTGAACTTCTTCACCCGGATTTTCCAGTGGATCGGCCGCGGCATCGGGCTTGTGATCGGCGTGATCCTGTGGCCGTTCCTGTGGGCCGGGCGCTGGTACACGCAGCGCGGCTGGATCCTCAAGGCGGCGGTCGGCGTCGCTCTGCTGGTGCTGATCGGCCTCTACGCCAATTTCTTCTACGCCACCCAGTGGTGGAACAATTTCAACCCGAACTATCCTGACACCTACACGTTCGAGAAGCGCAATGTCTCCGCCGGCGAACAGGTTGCCGCAGGCGCCGGCACGGACACCGCCAAGACCTGCGGCAACTCTGGCATTGCCCAGATTGCCGCCGACCTGACCGACTTCAACGTCAACCAGAATGCCTGGATCTCGTCGATGATCCTCTACAAGCTTGGCCTGTTCGGCATCGACTGGGACCACACGCCATGGATGGACAACAAGGCCTCGTTCCAGCGCGGCATCAACCAGGCGGTGCGACGCACCGCGACCGAACTCGCCGACAATCTCGGCCGCGTTCGCACCACATCGCAGATCGACAGCGATCTGCAGAATGCCCGCGGCAACCTGCAGTTCGACGAGGAGACCTGGTATTTCGGCCTGAACCCGTTCGGCCCCAAGACGCCGACGCCAAGCTATTACCGCGATGCCGTGCGCATGTTGCGTTCCTTCAACGCTCGCCTTGCCACCTGCCAGGCGACTTTCGACGCTCGCGCCGACAATCTGAAACAATATATCGACCGTATCTCGTCCGACATCGGCTCGACGTCGGCGATCCTCAAGGAACGCGCCGAGAACCACAACAATGGCTGGTTCGACTTCCGCGCCGACGACCGCTACTGGTTCGCTTATGGCCAGTTGTATGGCTATTACGGCCTGATGAAGGGCGCCCAGGCCGACTTCGAGGACGTCATCAAGGAAAAGCATCTGCAGAACCTGTGGGACACGATGGACTCGCAGTTCGTTTCGGCGCTGAAGATCCAGCCCTTCATCATCGCCAATGGCCGCGAGGATGGCTGGCTGTTGCCGACGCATCTAACGACGATGGGCTTCTACGTGCTCAGGGTGCGCTCCAACATGGTCGAAATCAGCAACGTTCTGATGCAATAAGACTGTTCAGCCCAATGCATGTCGCCCAAAAGTGGTCCCGGTTTCGGGAGAACGACATGCATAAAATAAGAGCCTGAAGCGCGAGGCGCTTTAGGCATGCGATGGCGAATTTGCGCCGTCGCCTCTGTCGCATTCCGTGCATTGTGCGGCTGTTTTGAGACGGCGGAGCGACGCGTCCTCTGGCTTCTATACGGCGCGGCAACGGAGCCAGGAAGAACCGATGACAGGTCGGCCGGTCCGCGGAGGAATTTTCTCTATAGGAAACATAGTTGCATGCAAGTTGACGCCGCGGCAGCGACAGGGTTAGAACATGCCCGCGCCCGGTTCCAACCTGCTTGCCAGTAAGATCAAACCCGTCCCCTCCATCGTCCAATCCAGAGGAAAGCCGTCATGGCCGAAGTGAAGTCAGACATCGAGATCGCGCGCGGCGCCAAGAAAAAGCAGATCCAGGAGATCGGCCAGAAGATCGGCATCCCGACCGAACATCTACTGCCCTACGGCCACGACAAGGCCAAGATATCAGCCGAATTCATCAAGTCGGTGAAGGGCAACAAGGACGGCAAGCTGATCCTCGTCACCGCCATCA
This sequence comes from Mesorhizobium sp. Root102, assembly GCF_001425625.1. Taxonomy (GTDB): domain Bacteria; phylum Pseudomonadota; class Alphaproteobacteria; order Rhizobiales; family Rhizobiaceae; genus Mesorhizobium. The sequence goes on from NZ_LMCP01000047.1 coordinate 221,993, forward strand.
ACCCGACGCCAGCCGGCGAAGGCAAGACCACGACCACGGTTGGCCTCGGCGACGGCCTGAACCGCATAGGCAAGAAGGCGATCGTCTGCATCCGCGAGGCCTCGCTCGGCCCGAATTTCGGCGTCAAGGGTGGTGCCGCCGGCGGCGGCTATGCGCAGGTCGTGCCGATGGAGGACATGAACCTCCACTTCACCGGCGACTTCCACGCCATCACCACGGCGCACAACCTGCTTTCGGCGCTGATCGACAACCACATCTACTGGGGCAATGAGCTCGGCATCGACACCCGCCGCGTCGTCTGGCGCCGAGTCATGGACATGAACGACCGGGCGCTGCGCGAAATCATCTGCTCGCTCGGCGGTGTCGCCAACGGCTTCCCGCGTGAAGCCGGCTTCGACATCACCGTCGCTTCGGAAGTGATGGCGATCCTGTGCCTGTCCACTGACCTGAAGGACCTTGAAAAGCGCCTCGGCGACATCATCGTCGCCTACCGCCGCGACAAGTCGGCGGTCTATGCCCGCGACCTCAAGGCCGACGGCGCCATGGCCGTGCTGTTGAAGGACGCCATGCAGCCCAACCTGGTGCAGACGCTGGAGAACAACCCGGCCTTCGTCCATGGCGGCCCGTTCGCCAACATCGCCCATGGCTGCAACTCGGTCGTCGCCACCACAACGGCGCTCAAGCTCGCCGACTACGTCGTCACCGAAGCCGGATTCGGCGCCGACCTGGGTGCGGAAAAGTTTTTCGACATCAAGTGCCGCAAGGCGGGCCTGAAGCCGGCGGCGGCCGTCATCGTCGCCACAGTGCGCGCCATGAAGATGAATGGCGGCGTCAAGAAGGAAGACCTCGGCAAGGAAAACGTCGATGCGGTGAAGAAGGGCTGCGCCAACCTCGGCCGCCACATCGAGAATATCCGCCAGTTCGGTGTGCCGGCGGTGGTTGCCATCAACCACTTCTATTCCGACACCGACGCCGAGATCCAGGCGATGAAGGACTATGTCGCCTCGATGGGCGAGGAGGCGATCCTGTGCAAGCACTGGGCCCATGGCTCGGCCGGCATCGAGGATCTCGCCAACAAGGTGGTGGCGCTGGCCGAATCCGGCGCCTCGCAGTTCGCGCCGCTCTATCCCGATGCCATGCCGCTGTTCGAGAAGATCAACACCATCGTCCAGCGCATCTATCGCGGCTCGGAAGCGATCGCCGACAAGTCGGTGCGCGACCAGTTGCACGCCTGGGAGCAGGCCGGCTATGGCCACCTGCCGGTGTGTATGGCCAAGACGCAGTACTCGTTCTCGACCGACCCCAACCTGCGCGGCGCGCCGACCGGCCACACCGTGCCGGTGCGCGAGGTCAGGCTTTCGGCTGGCGCCGGCTTCGTCGTCATCATCTGCGGCGAGGTCATGACCATGCCCGGCCTGCCCAGGGCGCCGTCCTCGGAGAAGATATTCCTCAACGAGGCCGGCAAGATCGAAGGCCTGTTCTAAAATCCTTCAATTCAAAACAGAAAGGGCGCCGCAGCGATGCGGCGCCCTCTCTGTTTTCGGATAGTCCTACGCGGCGCTGCGCGACAGCGCCCGCTGGTTGGAGCCGAAGATCGTGTCGCGTTCCGGCAGTGTGCCGGTTTTCAGGCACTCGACCCATTCGGCGGTCTTGAGCACGGCGGCGAAGCGCGACTGCAGGATGATCGTCACCACGCGGTGGATCTCCTCGGCCGAGGCGTAGCCGGCGCTGTTGGCGTAAGGCACCGAGCCGGTCGCATCCGACAGGAACTCGACGGCAAAGCCCATATGCACCGCGTGGATGACGGTCGACAGGTCGCAATTGTGCGTCATGTAGCCGACCACCGTGATCGTATCGATGGCATTGGCGCGCAGCCAGTCCTCCAGATCGGTGCCGGTGAAGGCGGAGGGCAGGTTCTTCTCGACATAATGGTCGCGCTCACGCCTGGCGATTTCGGGGTGCAACTCGCCGCCATGGCTGCCCTTGGCGAAGATCGGCGATGTCTCGGGGGCCATCTGCTTGACGACCACCACCTTGATGCCGGCCGCGGCTGCTGCATCCATCGCCCGCGCCACATGGACGACGCTGTCACGGAACGGCGGATGCTGGATGGCGAGATTGCCGCCGTCATAGTCATTCTGCACATCGACGACGATCAATGCCCGGCGCGGCGTGGTGTTGGCTGGGTCAGACATGGTGTTTTCCTTTCCGGCTTGAATGCGATGGGGCGAAAATAGGCGGGTTGCCAGACAATCAAAAGTGGCCTGATTGACATCGTTCGAAAGAATTGGGACAATCCGCTTTCAACTGCCGGAAGCGCCCATGACCGACCCGATCATTGCCGTCCTCGCCTTCGACGGCATCAGCCCGTTCCATCTCTCCGTGCCGTGCCTGGTCTTCGGCGAGAACAGGACGGCGCTTGGCCTACCGCGCTTCGACTTCCGCATCTGCGGGGTCAAGGCCGGGCCGATCCACACCGAGGCCGGCTTGACCGTTGCCGCGCCGCATGGGCTCGAAGGGCTCGACGACGCCGACATCGTCATCATTCCAAGCTGGCATCATCTGGGCGAACCGGTATCGCCGCTGTTGATGGAGGCGCTGCGCCAGGCGCACGGGCGCGGTGCCTTGATTGTCGGCCTCTGCCTGGGAACCTTCGCCATTGCCGCGGCTGGGCTGCTTTCTGGCCGCCGTGCCGCGACGCATTGGGCCTATTCAGAGCAGCTGCAAAAACTCCATCCCGACATCTCTGTTGATGCCACGGTGCTTTATGTCGACAATGGCGATGTCGTGACGTCGGCCGGCGTCGCCGCCGGCCTCGACTGCTGTCTCCACATCGTGCGCGCCCGCTATGGCGCGGAAGCTGCACTGCGGCTCGCCCGCCAGATCGTGCTTTCCCCGCATCGGCAGGGCGGGCAGGCGCAATTCATCGAGCATCCGGTGGCGAGGAGCGCGGACGCCGACCGTTTCACCCAGGCCCTCGACGCGGTTCGTGCGGCGCTCGGTGAGACGCATAGCCTGGACAGCGTCGCCGAGGCCGCCGGCCTGACGCGGCGCACTTTCACCCGCCGCTTTCAGAAATCGATCGGCAGCAGTTTCGGCGAATGGTTGACCGGCCAGCGGATCGAACTGGCGCAAAGGTTGCTGGAGGCAACGGAGAAATCGATGGACATGGTGGCCTTCGAAGCCGGCTTCGGCAGCGCCACCTCGCTGCGACAGCATTTCGCCGCAAGGCTGAGGACATCGCCGGCGCAATATCGGCGCGAATTCTCCAGGCAGGCCGACCAGGACGAGCGCATGGCGCTGTCGTCTTGATCCCTTAATCCCGCTTGACCGCCCGCGCCGGATTGCCGACCACCGTGGCGTTCGCGGCCACGTCGCGCGTCACCACCGCGCCGGCGCCGACAATGGCGCCTTCACCGATGCTGACGCCGCCAAGGATGACGGCTGAGCCGCCGATCCAGGCATTGGCGCCGATCTCGACCGGCCTGGCGATCTCCAGTCCCGCCCGCCGCCCAATGGCCTCCTTGTGATGCTCGGCGCAATAGATCTGCACATTGGGGCCGAGCAGCGTTCCCTTGCCGATGCGCACGCTCGCTGTGTCGAGGATGGTGCAGCCGGCATTGAGGAAGACGCCGTCTCCGAGAAAGATGTTGAAGCCATAGGCGCAGTGGAACGGCGCCTCGATGCGGGCGCCCTCGCCGGCTTTGCCGAGCAGTGCTCTCAAACCTGGCCCGAGGTTGCCGCGCTGCAGCGGCGGCAGGCAATTGTGTTCGAACACCGCGTCGCGCGCTATTACCCGCAATGCCTCCAGTTCGTCATCGAGGCACGTGTACCATTCGCCGGCCGCCATCTTTGCGCGCTCGCTTCCAGCCATGACGATGTCTCCCTGTGACGTCTTTGCCAAAGCACAATTGCGGTGAACGGGAAAGTGCCAGCATCCGGCAGCACCGCGCAAAAATCCATTCGCATTTTCGAAGTCATGCGCTGGTCAAATGCCGGACCTATGCTAGCCTGCTTTTTCCGGACTGTCCTGGCCCGGTGATCGAGGGGGATCAACCATGCTGTATGTTCTCGCACTTCTGATCGGCGTCATTGCCGGTCTTCGCGCCATGACCGCGCCGGCCGCCGTCGCCTGGGGCGCCTGGCTCGGCTGGCTGCCGGTTGCCGGCACCTGGGCCAGTTTCATGAGCCATTGGGCCGCCGTCGGCATCTTCACCATCCTGGCCATCGTCGAGCTGGTCACCGACCAACTGCCGTCGACGCCGAGCCGCAAAGTGCCGCAGCAATTCGGCGCCCGCATCATCATGGGCGCTTTCACCGGCGCGGTGATCGGCGCCACCAGTGGCGCCACCATCGGCGGCCTGATCGCCGGCGCCATCGGCGCTGTCATCGGCACGCTGGGCGGCGCCGAAGCACGCGGCCGGCTGGCGGCCGCCTTCGGCAAGGATCAGCCCGCCGCCTTCATCGAGGACGCGGTGGCGATCATCGGCGGCCTGCTGATCGTAGCGGCGGTGGCATGACGGCCGAAACCTTCGACGCCATCATCATCGGCGCCGGACAGGCCGGCCCTCCGCTGGCCGGCCGGCTGAATGCCGCCGGCATGAGCGTGGCGCTGATCGAGCGCAAGCTGGTCGGCGGCACCTGTGTCAACACCGGCTGCATGCCGACCAAGACCATGGTTGCCAGCGCCTATGCCGCGCATCTCGCCCGCCGCGCCGCCGACTACGGCGTGACGCTCGGTGGCCCGGTCGGGGTCGACTATGCCAGGATCAAGGCGCGCAAGGACAAGGTGACGATCGACGCGCGCACCGGGCTCGAAACCTGGATCGCCGGCATGGACAAATGCACGCTCTATCGCGGCCACGCGCGTTTCGAATCCACCAACACGGTGCGCGTCGGCGACGACCTTTTGATCGCCGAAAAAATCTTCCTCAACACAGGCGGCCGCGCCTCGGTACCGGACCTGCCCGGCATTCACGACATCGACTATCTGACCAATTCCTCGATGATGGATCTCGACGTGCTGCCGCGCCATCTCGTTGTCGTCGGCGGCAGCTACATCTCGCTCGAATTCGCGCAGATGTTCCGCCGCTTTGGCTCAGAAGTCACCGTCATCGAGAAGAGCCCGCGCCTGACCGGCCGCGAGGACGAGGACGTCTCGGCCGCCATCCTGTCGATCCTCGAAAACGAAGGCATCGCCGTTCACCTTGGCGCCGACGACATCGCTTTCGCCAAACAGGGCAAGGACATTGCCGTAACCTTCTCGGCCGGCAAGCCACCGGCTGTCGGCTCGCACGTGCTGCTGGCTCTGGGACGGACGCCCAACACCGACGACCTCGGCCTCGACAAGGCCGGCGTCGATGTCGACAAGCGCGGCTTCGTCACCGTCGACGACCAGCTGCGCACCAGCGTGCCCGGCATCTGGGCGATGGGCGACTGCAACGGCAAGGGCGCCTTCACCCACACCTCCTACAACGACTATGAGATTGTCGCAGCCAACCTGCTCGACAACGATCCGCGCAAGGTCAGTGATCGCATCGAAGCTTATGCGCTCTACATCGACCCGCCGCTCGGCCGCTGTGGCATGACCGAGGCCGCGGTGAAGAAGTCCGGCCGTCGCGCACTGGTCGGCCAGCGGCCGATGACCCGCGTCGGCCGCGCCGTCGAAAAAGGCGAGACGCAGGGCTTCATGAAGATCCTGGTCGATGCCGACACCAGGCAGATTCTCGGCTGCTCGGTGCTCGGCCCCGGCGGCGACGAGGCGGTGCATTGCGTCCTCGACCTGATGTACGCCAAGGCACCCGTCGACACGCTGGCACGCGCCGTGCATATCCACCCAAATGTCTCGGAGTTGCTGCCGACCATTGCCCAGGAGCTGAAGCCGCTGGTTTGATGGCCCGCAGCCATTTCCAAGCTATTCCCTTTCTGCATCGCTGCAATGCGGCAATGCCGCTTGCGTATGGCGCCGTTCCTTCGTTCAGTCTCAAGTTGAACCGATTCAGTCTGGACGCTCCATGCCCTTGCCGATCCTTGCGCTTGCCATTGCGTCCTTCTGCATCGGCACCACCGAATTCGTCATCATGGGCTTGCTGCCCGAGGTCGCCGCAGACCTAGGCGTGTCAATCCCTTCGGCGGGCTTGCTGGTCACCGCCTATGCGCTCGGCGTTGTCTTCGGCGCTCCGATTGTCGCCATGGCCACCGCGCATTTGCCGCGCAAGCCGGTGCTGGTCGGGCTGGCCGCACTGTTCGTCGTCGGCAACCTGTTCTGCGCCATCGCCCCCAACTACTGGCTCTTGATGGCGGCGCGCGTCTTCACCGCCTTCGGCCACGGCGCCTTCTTCGGCATCGGCTCGGTTGTTGCCGCGAGCCTGGTGCCACGCAACAAGCGCGCCAGCGCCATGGCGATGATGTTCGCCGGCCTGACCCTTTCAAACATCCTGGGCGTTCCCGCCGGCACCGCGCTTGGCGAAGCTTTCGGCTGGCGCTCCACATTCATCGCCGTGGTCGGCATCGGCCTGATCTCGGTCGCGGCCATCGCCTGGCTGGTGCCGTCCGATGTCGCTGAACCGAGCAGCGGCGGCCTGCGCGGCGAGCTGCGCGTGCTGGGCAAACTGCAGGTGTGGCTGGCGATGTTGATCGCAGCCCTTGCGTCGGCCAGCCTGTTTGCCGTCTTCACCTTCATCAAGCCCTACCTCACCGACGTCTCCGGCCTGTCAACCTCTGCGGTCACCTGGGTGCTGCTGCTGTTCGGCGCCGGCATGACCATCGGCAACATCATTGGCGGCAGGCTCGCCGACTGGAAATTGATGCCGACGGTGATCGGCACGCTGATTTCGATGGCGTTCCTATTCGTCGGTTTCATGCAGTTCGGCGCCATCGCGAATGTCGCTGTCGGCATCGTCTTCCTCTGGGGTCTGCTGATCTTCGTCGTCGTCCCGCCGCTGCAAATCCGCGTCGTCGAGGCGGCCTCGGACGGGCCGAACCTCGCCGCCACGCTGAACCAGGGCGCCTTCAATGTCGGCAATGCCAGCGGCGCCTGGATCGGCGGCGTGGCCCTTTCCGCCGGCGTTTCCTATGCGAGTCTGCCGCTGGTCGGCGCAGCACTTGCCCTGTTGGCGGTCACCGTCGCAGTGCTGTCGCAGGCGCTGGACCGGCGCGCGCCGGTCATTCCGGTTCAGGCTCCCGCGGAATAGCTGCGCCCATATCGCGAGAGGCTGGACCAATCGACATCGGCAGCTTCAAATGGGCATGTCTTCTCGCTCTTGAAGGAGAAAGTCATGCAGAAATCGATCGAGCGCATCGCCGGCCAAAGCGAAGGGGTTTCTTACGAATTCCCGCTGTTCCGCTTCGCGGGCGCGGACAAGGCGGCCCCTTCGGCCTATCTGCAGGCAGCGCTCCATGCCGGTGAGTTGCCGGGCGTCATCGCCATCGACGCGCTGATGCCGATGCTCGATAAGGCGCAAGCCGAAGGCCGTATCAAGGGTAACCTCACCATCGTGCCCTGGGCCAACCCGATCGGCCGGGCGCAATATCATTTCGGCGAGCATCAGGGCCGCTTTCATCTCGGTACCCGAACCAATTTCAACCGCGGCTTTCCGCTGCTCGCCGCCCCCGACACAGCCCTGTTGCCCGACACCACCCTTGGTACGGTTGACCAGCGGCTCAAGACCCGGCTGGTGCAATTGTCGCTCGGCCATGACATCGTGCTCGACCTGCACTGCGATGACGAAGGCCTCGCCTATCTCTACATCCACACCAGCCTGTGGCCGGCCATGGCCGATTGCGCCGCCGCCATGGGCGTCGACGCGGTCGTGCTGTGGAGCGAAGACACCGACGGCACTTTCGAGGGCGCCTCGATCATGCCCTACCAGAACGTTCCCGATGGCGTGGCCAAGCTTGACCGCCGTGTCGCCACCACGGTCGAATATCGCGGCATCCTCGATGTCGACGGCGCCCTGGCCGCCTCTGATGCCGAAGGCCTCTACCGGCTGCTGGTGGCGCGCGGTGTGATCACCGACAGCGCCGTACCCGCGCCGGGTCCCTTCACCGGCACCGTCGCGCCCCTGGAGAACATCGACATGATGCCGGCGCCCCGGGCGGGTGCTGTGCTCTACGATGTGAAGCCCGGCGACCGCGTCGCCAAGGGCGCGCGCCTCGCCACCATCGTCCATGCACCGGGTGAAACCGATGGCCGCACCGAAGTGTTCGCACCGCAGGACGGCATCATCCTGACCCGGCGCTCCCGCCGCATCATCCGCGCCGGCGAGGATCTTCTTAAGCTGGTCGGCGACAAGAAGAGCACCGACGCTCGATCAGGGACGCTGGAGGACTAACTCCAGCCTATCCGGAAATCGCCAGTCGCGCCTTGGCCTCCAGCCATTCCGCCATCTGCCGGTAAGGCACCGGGCCGTGGCTGATTCGGGCGACACCCAGTTCCGCCAGCCGCCGGCGCGACGGCACATGCGCCAGCGCGATGATGTTGACCGGCAACGCAATTGCCTTGCAGAGCGTCTCGATCAGGCCCTCATCGCCAAGACCCGGCGCAAAGAAGCCGTGCGCACCGGCTTTTTCGAAGGCCTGTGCGCGCTCGATGGCCTGGTCGAGCAGGACGTCATCATGCGCATCCGGTTTCGCCTTGAGGAAGATGTCGGTTCGAGCGTTGATGAACGCCGGTATGCCGGAGGCCTTGACGGCTGCCGCCGCGGCTTCGATGCGTTTTACCTGGACAGCAATGTCATGCAGGCCGCTGCCACCAACAATCTGGTCTTCGAAATTGAAACCAATGGCACCGGCCCGCAGTGCCAACGTTACCGTGCGAGCGACGATTTCCGGATCGACGCCGTAACCACCCTCGAGGTCCATGGTCACCGGCAGGTCGACGGCAGCGACGATGCGCTTGATGTTGTCGAGCGCCAGCTCCAGCGGGATTTTCTCGCCATCGGCGTAGCCGAACACGGCCGCAACCGGCCAGCTTCCGGTGGCGATCGCCTTGGCGCCCGCCTTCTCGACGATCTTGGCCGAGCCCGGATCCCAGGCGTTGTAGAGAACGATCGGATTTCCCTTGACGTGAAGGGAATGGAACGTCCGTGCGCGCTCGATCTGCTCGGTCATGGTTGTTGTCCCGTCTTCCTGTTGTTGAATGTACAATCTAGGCGGGACTGACAACTCTGGCGATGTGCCATGAAGTGCAGAAGGGGCGGCCACCGGACAGACTTTCAAACCTGTTGCGCATCCTCCTTTTCGCAGCTATGGATTTCGCCATGAACATGCGTTCGACCAAGACCATTTGGTGGTGGGCCTGCTGACAGCGGCCTGTTCGAACACGTGCGCGTGAAAAGAGAGGGTGGCCGCAACGGAAAGTCCGGGCGGCCATTTTTTTTTCAAGCCATTCCCGGGTCCGTTGCCCCAAGAAGCTGATGGAGACGGCAATGACGATGAAGGTTCTGGAAAACGGGGCGGAAAGTTTCGTGACCGCGGGTGGCATCACCATCACCCGCGAGCGCCACGATCGGCCCTATGCTGGCGCGATCGACTCCTATGTCGACGGCCTGAATTCACGCCGCGGCGCCGTGTTTTCCTCCAACTATGAATATCCCGGCCGCTACACGCGCTGGGACACCGCCATCATCGATCCGCCGCTGGTCATCTCAGCACGTGGCCGCGCCATGCGTATCGAGGCGCTGAACGGCCGTGGCGAGGCGCTGTTGCCGGTCATCGGCAAGGCGCTCGCCAGCCTGGCCGATGTCACCATCGCCGAGACGTCGAAAAAACTCATCCGCCTCGACGTCGCCAAGCCTGGTCGCGTCTTCACCGAAGAGGAGCGCAGCCGCGTCCCCTCGGTGTTTACCGTGCTGCGCGCCATCACCGCTCTGTTCAAGACCGAGGAAGACGCCAATCTTGGTCTCTACGGCGCTTTCGGCTACGACCTCGCCTTCCAGTTCGACCCGGTCGACTACAAGCTCGAGCGCAAGCCGAGCCAGCGCGACCTGGTGCTGTTCCTGCCCGACGAGATCCTGGTCGTCGACCACTATTCGGCCAAGGCCTGGACCGACCGCTACGACTATGCCGGCGACGGGTTTTCGACCGAGGGGCTGCCGCGCGACGGAATTTCCGAGCCGTTCAAGAGCCCCGACCGCATCCCGCCGCGCGGGGACCATGAACCTGGCGAATATGCCGATCTGGTTCGCAAGGCGATGGATTCCTTCAAGCGAGGCGACCTGTTCGAGGTCGTGCCCGGCCAGATGTTCTATGAGCGCTGCGAGACGCAGCCATCCGAGATTTCGCGCAAGCTGAAGGCCATCAACCCCTCGCCCTATTCCTTCTTCATCAATCTGGCCGAAGGCGAATATCTGATCGGTGCCTCGCCGGAAATGTTCGTGCGCGTCAACGGCCGCCGCGTCGAGACCTGCCCGATCTCGGGCACCATCAAGCGCGGCGATGATGCCATTTCGGACTCCGAGCAGATCCTGAAACTGCTCAACTCGAAGAAGGACGAATCCGAGCTGACCATGTGCTCGGACGTCGACCGCAACGACAAGTCGCGGGTCTGCGAGCCGGGCTCGGTGCGCGTCATCGGCCGCCGCCAGATCGAGATGTATTCGCGCCTGATCCACACGGTCGATCACATCGAAGGCCGCCTGCGCGAAGGCATGGACGCCTTCGACGCCTTCCTGTCGCACGCCTGGGCGGTCACCGTCACCGGCGCGCCGAAACTGTGGGCCATGCGTTTCATCGAACAGAACGAGAAGAGCCCGCGCGCCTGGTATGGCGGCGCGATCGGCATGGTCAATTTCAACGGTGACATGAACACCGGCCTTACCTTGCGCACCATCCGCATCAAGGACGGCATTGCCGAAGTGCGCGCCGGCGCCACATTGCTCTTCGACAGCATTCCCGAGGAAGAAGAAGCCGAAACCGAACTGAAGGCATCCGCCATGCTCTCCGCCATTCGCGACGCCAAGACGGGCAATTCCGCCAGCACCGAGCGCACCACCGCGCCCGTCGGCGACGGCGTCAACATCCTGCTCGTCGACCACGAGGACAGTTTCGTCCACACGCTGGCCAATTATTTCCGCCAGACCGGCGCCAATGTCTCGACCGTGCGCACGCCGGTTCCGGAGGAAGTGTTCGACCGGCTGAAGCCCGACCTTGTCGTGCTGTCGCCCGGCCCCGGCACGCCGAAGGATTTCGACTGCGCCGCCACCATCAGACGGGCGCGCGCCCGCGACCTGCCTATCTTCGGCGTCTGCCTTGGCCTGCAGGCGCTGGCCGAAGCTTATGGCGGCGAACTGAGGCAGTTGCACATACCGATGCACGGCAAGCCGTCGCGCATCCGCGTCTCCAAGCCGGGCATCATCTTCTCCGGCCTGCCCAAGGAAGTCACCGTCGGCCGCTACCACTCGATCTTCGCCGATCCGGTGCGCCTGCCCGACGATTTCATCGTCACGGCCGAAACCGAGGACGGCGTCATCATGGCCTTTGAGCACCGCAAGGAACCGATCGCCGCGGTCCAGTTCCACCCGGAATCGATCATGACGCTCGGCCACAATGCCGGCATGCGCATCATCGAGAACATCGTCGCCCACCTGCCGCGCAAGGCCAAGGAAAAGGCCGCCTGACGACCATGGCTGGAGCCGAGAATACGATGGCGATCGCCGCCAAGGCGGCCGCGAGGCGCAAGGTCGCCAACCTTGCCTTCTGGTCGATCGTTGTCGCCTTTGTCGTGCTTGCTCTGAAACTTGCCGCCTGGTACGTCACCGGCTCTGTCGCGCTCTATTCGGACGCGCTCGAATCGATCGTCAACGTCATCGCCTCGGTCGCCGCCTTCTGGGCAATCCAGGTCAGCTACAAGCCGGCCGACCAGGATCACCCGTTCGGTCATCACAAGGCCGAGTACTTCTCGGCCGTGCTCGAAGGCGTGCTGATCGTGCTCGCCGCCCTTCTGATCCTCAACGAGGTCTGGCGCTCCTGGCAGACGCCGGCACCCCTCGAACAGCCTTGGAACGGCCTTGCCATCAACGGTGTTGCCACGGTCATCAATGCCTTCTGGGCCTGGACACTGATCCGCGCCGGCAGGGCCGAGAAATCGCCGGCGCTGGTCGCCGACGGCAACCACATCATGACCGACGTGGTGACCTCGATCGGCGTCTTCGGCGGCCTAGTCGGAGCGATCCTGACCGGCTGGCAGATTCTCGATCCGGCGCTTGCCGTCCTCGTGGCGCTGAACATCCTGTGGCAGGGCTGGCATGTCATCGGCTCATCGATGAACGGCCTGATGGACCGCGCCGTCGACACGGCAGAAAACATGCGCATCCGCGACGTCATCTCGGCCAATTGCAAGGGCGCTCTCGAGGTTCATGACCTCAAGACCCGCATCGCCGGCCGCGCCACCTTCATCGAGTTCCACCTAGTCGTCGACGCCGACATGTCGGTCGGCGCCAGCCACGTCATCTGCGATCGCATCGAGGACGCGCTGAAGGCCGAAATCCCCTCGGTGCGCGTCACCATCCATGTCGAACCCGACGACGAAGCCAAGCTGCCGAAGGGCACGACGGCCGTGCCCTTCGCATAGTCTTGCGCTAGCCTGAGGGCTGTCGAGATTCAGGTCAGGCCGAGCCGAGAATGGTGGCATCCGAGAACCGGAGCGGAGCGTACTTAAAGTACGTAAGCACCGGAAGCGCAGGAAGCCGCCGTTCGCAGGCCGGCATCACCTGAATATCGGCAGCCCTCAAGGCGCGCAGGCCGATTGCGGCATCGGCTGCAGCCGATAGACCTTGTCGTCGGATTTCGTCTTGCCGCCGGCGGCCTTCGAGCACAGATCGACGATCGCGAGTGCGCTGTTGGGATTGGCCAGCATCATCGTGCCGTTGGCGCCGCGCTTGAGGAAAATCTCCTTCTGCGCGATGTCGCAGGAGAAATCGCTCATCTTCGAGCTGGCCGCACAGCGCCACTGGTCGGCCTCGCCCTGGCAGGAATAGGTCTGCGTGACCTTGGTCGATTTCTGCCGCGTGGTGACGGTAACGGCAATGTCGGCGCCGTCTGGCCAGTTGGCGGCGTTGCCGCCCGAGGCGAAGGATGCCAGTTCCACCGATCCGCGGAAGACCCGGATCGACTGCGTCAGCTGGTCGGGGTGCGAGCCGAGATGCGCTGCATCATAATCGCGCCCGTAGCAGAAGGCCTGGTCCGGCTTCAGCCGCTCGCGCAGTGGGCCCCCGAGTGCAGGGGCGATCGGATCGATGCGCGCGAACTCCGCCTTGCAGGTAGCCGCCGGCATCGGGTCGAGGCGGAAATTGTCGTCCTCCGAGCCGAGCGCTTGCCTGTCATATTCCGCCGCACCAAGCTCCTCTTCCGACCCGGCATCGAGATAAAGGTCGGGCTGCACATCGGTGACGATCAGCCTGCCCTTGTCGTCGACTTTCAGCGAAGCCATGGTGCGGTCACAATCCATGCCGCAACGGATCGGGCCGGACGTGCCGTCCTCGGACCCGTGATTGCACCAGCCGCCGGCCCATTCGGGCGCCTTGGCGCCCCGCACCGTGGTGGCGATAAAGCCATTATAGGACGAGTCGGAGTTTGTCGGCGGCTCCTCGTTCGGGCGGCTGACCGGGTCGTGCCCATAGAGGAAGAAGATTCGCGCCACTTTCTGCTTCGGATGCGCCTTGAGGTGCGTGGCGTCATAGACGCGGCCGAAACAGGCATCAGCGCCGTTCGGGCTGAGTTCGATGAGCTTCAGCGCATCGTCGGCGAAGGCGGAACCGGCAAGTGCGCCAAGCAGGGCTGCGCCAAACCCTGCGCCAGCGACTGCCTTGCATTCCCCTACCCTGAACGCCATGTGACCTCTCCTCCGCATCGACAGGACGTAACGTCAATTTATGCTAGTATTGCGGCCGCAGCCACGCAATTCGCGGTGAGCCGCCAAGCGGGGGAGGATGCCATGCGCCGGCGCGATATGTTCCGCGCGGTTCTTGCCGGAACCGGAACGCTTCTTGGCCTGCGGGCGGCGCAGGCCGCGGCGACAGAGCCTGCCAGGCAAAAGGTCGCCTATCACTTGAGCGATGTCGACAAGGTCAATTTCGTGCTCGGCAACATCAAGAACCACTATGACGGCACCGGCGGCAATGTCGACATCGTGCTGGTCGTGCATGGCCCGGCCTTGGCCAGCTTCAAGTCGAAAGGCATATCGGCCGCGATTTCCGGGCGTTTCGCCGGCCTGGTGCAGCAGGGGCTGGCATCCCATGCCTGCGCCAACACCATGCAAGGCATGGACATTACGCTCGCCGACCTGCTCGCCGGTTTCCATGCCGCCGACAAGGGCGGCGTCGTCAAGCTCGCCGAACTGCAAGGCCAGGGTTACGCCTATCTGCGCCCCTGAGGCTTGAACACCGGGGTGGCAAAGGCCTACGAAGGACAGGCAGAAATCCCGGAGGAAGAACCGTGCCAGCCACCCCACTCAGCATACCCGATCTTGCCGGCAAGGCAGTGCTAGTCACCGGTGCGTCGACCGGCATCGGGGCGGCGCTCGCGCTGGCCTATGCAGCGCAGAAATGCAAGGTGGCGCTGCACTATAATTCGAGTCAAGCCGCCGCAGAGAAGCTCGGCATGACGATCGCCGACAAGGGCGGCGAGGTGTTTCTCGTCCAGGGCGATTTCTCCGTTGCCGCCGATGTCGAACGCGTCGTCGAGGACGGCGCGCAGTATTTCGGCCGCCTCGACGGGCTGGTCAACAATGCCGGCGGCATGCTCGGCCGCATCCCCTATGCCGAGCAGACCGAAGCGCATTACGACGCGGTGATGGACCTCAACGCCCGTTCGGTGCTGACCGCCTCGCGCAAGGCGATCCCGTGGCTGAAGAAACAGGGCGGCTTCATCGTCAACACCTCGTCGATCGCCGCGCGCAATGGTGGGGGCGGCGGAGCCGGGCTTTACGGCTCGGCCAAGGCCTTCGTCTCCAATGTGACGCGCGGCATGGCCAAGGAGCTGATCGGCTTCGGCATCCGCGTCAACGCGGTGGCGCCCGGCACCATTCTCACCCCGTTCCACGAGCGCTATTCGACCGACGAGCAGATGAAGGGCATGGTCGCCACCATTCCGCAGGGACGCGCCGGTACGGCTGAGGATTGCGTCGGCGCCTATCTGTTCCTCTCTTCCGATCTTCTGAGCGGCTACATCACCGGCCAGGTTATCGAGGTGAATGGCGGCCAGTTGATGCCTTGAGCGGCTATCGGCATACTGGCGATCTGCATGTTCTTGTCGAAACCTCAGAGGGAGACAACAGAATGTACGGACTGATCGGCAAGATGCGGGCGGCACGCGGCCAGCGCGACGCGGTCATGGATGTGCTGCTGAGCAGCACCGGCGCCATGCCGGGCTGCCTGAGCTACATCATCGCCCGCGACCCCGCGGATGCCGATGCGATCTGGGTCACCGAAGTTTGGACCGACGCCGAAAGCCACAAGACGTCGCTGCAGCTTCCCGAAGTCCAGGCGGCGATCGCCAAGGCACGGCCGTTCGTCGCCGGCTTTGAATTCCAGGTCGAGACCCATCCTGCCGGCGGCTTCGGCCTGGCCGGCGCCAAGACCGGCTGATGCGCACGGACGGCTTGATGCCGAGGCGCGGTTCGCACGTCGGTACAATATCGACAGGTAGACAATCTCGACCGCGGTGTCGCCAGCTCATTGCGCACCACTTGTAATTCTCTGAAAATGGACTAAGTTCTGTGGACTAAGTCCATCTGGAGCAACCTGCGATGCAGACCGTCAACATCCACAACGCGAAGACCAATCTTTCACGTCTCGTTGACCGAGCTGCCAAAGGTGAGCCGTTCATCATCGCCAAGGCGGGCAAACCATTGGTCAAAGTCGTGCCTATCGATCAGCCGGCCTCGTCGCAGGCGCGAAGGGTCGGTTTTATGGCCGGCCAGTTTTCCGTTCCCGACGATTTCGACCGCATGGGCGGCGAGGAGATTGAACAGCTGTTCGGTGTCAACACTTGAAACTGTTACTCGACACCCATTTGCTGCTGTGCGCGGCTGGCGAACCGGATCGGCTACCACTTGCGGCTCTCGCCGAGATTGAGAACCCAGAGAACGAATTGCTGTTCAGTCCTGCCAGCCTTTGGGAGATCGCAATCAAACGAGGACTTGGACGGGATGATTTCCAAGTCGACCCCCGTTTGCTCCGGCGAGGCCTATTCGACAATGGCTATCACGACTTGCCGATCACCAGTGAACATGCCCTCGCCATCGACGGACTTCCGGCGATCCACAAGGATCCCTTCGATCGAATCCTAATCGCCCAGGCAACCGTGGAAGGGATTGCCTTGCTGACGATGGACGATCTTGTCGCCCGTTATCCTGGTCCTATCCGAAAGCTCTAACACCTTGGTAAACTGCGCGACCTCGCGCGTCACACAGCTTCCTTTTCGGCAAAGCGGGGGTTCGCATCGTCTCGCTTAAAGTCTAAGACCGAAACATGGATTCCTCGGCCGAGCAGCCACCAGACCAACCGGCCATCGAACGCATGGCGCGGATGCGCAAGCTCTGGCAATGGCTGGCCCTGCTGATCGTCTCCCTGCTGTTTGCCGGCGCGCTGGAACTCGCGGCCCTGCCGGCGGCGCTGCTGATCGGGCCGATGCTGGCGGCCATCGTCGCCGGCACCAATGGCGCCACGGTGCGCGTGCCGCGCCTTCTGTTCGGCGCCGCACAGGCGATCGTCGGCTGCCTCGTCGCCAGCTCGATCTCGGCCGACATCTTTCCGGTCTTCACCCAGGAATGGCCGCTGTTTCTCGGCGTCGTGGTGGCGACCGTCACCGCCTCCAGCCTGCTCGGCTGGCTGATCAGCCGCTGGCGCATCCTGCCCGGCACCACCGCCGTCTGGGGCTCCTCGCCGGGTGCGGCCACCGCCATGGTGCTGATGGCCGGTGCGTTCGGTGCCGATCAGCGTCTCGTCGCCTTCATGCAATATCTGCGCGTCATCCTCGTCTCGATGACGGCGGCACTCGTTGCCAAGATGTGGGTAGACACCTCGGGCGTTGAAATCCCCGCCATCATCTGGTTTCCGCCGATCGACCGCCAAGCCTTCGCCGCCACCATCGGCATCGCGCTTGTCGGCGGCCTGCTGGGGAAGCTGCTGAGGCTGCCCTCGCCCTTCTTCCTCGGCACCTTCGTCTTCGGCACCGTTGTCCATCTCGGCTTGGGCGTGGAAATGCAATTGCCGCAATGGCTGCTGGCCGTCAGCTACGCCATGGTCGGCTGGTCGATCGGCCTGAACTTCACAAGGGCGATCCTGCGCCATGCGACGCGTGCCTTGCCGCAGATCATCGCCTCGATCGTGGCGCTGATCGCCCTTTGCGGCGGCCTTGCCTTCATGATCAGCCATCTCTTGGGCATCGACCCGCTGACCGCCTATCTGGCGACCAGCCCCGGCGGCATGGACAGCATCGCCATCATCGCCGCCGCCGCGCAGAACGTCGACATCTCCTTCGTCATGGCGCTGCAATCGGCCCGCTTCCTGATCGTGCTGCTGATTGGCCCGAGCGTCGCGCGGCTGGTGGCGAGAAGCGTCAGGCAATAGCCATAGCTGCCTGCGCAGACTCGCAATCTGGTCGGCGCAATCCTGACTGGCGTTGCTGCTGTGTGACAGCACCCCACAGTCTGTGCAGTGGTCGCAGAAAATACTTGATTCGCACGCTCATATTTGAGAGCGCGGAGACGCAATCAGGCATGAGACAGTGGAGACGAGTTGATGCGAACAAGCCCGGCGACATGGCGCCTGGGGATATCATTGCTGGGCGGCGCGGCGATGCTCGGCCAATCCGGCGCTGCACATGCCGAGGACAGCGTCGCCGGCATTGGTGGCCTCGACGAAACGGCGGATTGGATCAGGCGTGGTCATCAGTCAAGCCTGTGCATCAGGTCCTCATCCAGCCAGCGGCCGAAGAAATAGACCAGTTGCTTGTGCCACCACGGCCAGTCGTGGCTGACATCGCCGCCCCAATAGTCGACCCAGGCGGGAATGGATTTGTCGCGCAGGATCTGTTCCAGCTGGCGCGTTTCGACCAGCATCCGCTCTTCCCAGGCGCCCTGCCCGCAGCAGAAGATCAGCCTGAGCGCCTTCAGCCGGGCAAGCAGTTTTGGATCGACGATGCCGGGTAGATAGTCGAGCGGCGAGTTGTAGAAGATGTCGCCTTCAAGCGCCCTGCCGAAAAAGTCGCGGGCCGAATAAACGCCCGACAGCGCGATGACGCCGCTGGCCAGTTCCGGAAAGCGGAAGACGAAGTTCGACGAATGGTAGCCGCCCATCGAACAGCCTGAGAACAGCGGCTTCAGCTTGCGGCCGCCATTGGCTTGCTCTGCTGTCGACAGGAATTCCGGTAGTGCCTCCTCGCGCACATAGCGGAAATAGGCCTCGTGCCGGGCGATGCGGCGGGCGGCGTCGGCATGCTTGTCGAAGAAGGACTCCGAATCGACGCCGTCGACCGTGAACAGCTGGATGCGGCCGGTGTCGATGAATTCGGCAAGGGCGCCCACTCCGCCGGAATCCTCGAACTGGTAGAACCGGCCCTGAGAAGTCGGGAACACCACCACCGGCCGGCCGGCATGGCCGTAGCGCTTGTATTCCATGTCGCGGCCGAGCTTGCGGGCGAAGTTCTTGTGATAGGAGATGTCCATCGCCTCACGCCTTTTCCGCGTGGATATAGGCGACCGCCTCGCGCAGTGCCGCTTCGTCCTTCGAGCGCATCTGATAGGCGTAATTTCCCATGGCGCGGCTGAAAACCTCTTCGATGGCCTGATGGTGGACGATCTTGTCGCGGTGCGCCGCTAGCACCTCCTCATGGCTGTGCAAATAGCGAAGGCGCCGCTTGCGGCTGGCGTAGGCGGTAAAATACTTGCCCTCGTAAGGGCCGCCGGCGGCATCCCTGACCACCATGTCGGCCCATGCAGCATAGACGTCGATGTCGAAGGTGTAGTTGATGGCATCGGTCATCCAGGCGCCGGGCGGGCGCATGTTGACCTCCAGCGCGATGACACGGTCGTCCTTGGTCTCGAACAACTCGATGTGGAAGAAGCGCTCGCGCACGTCGAACGCCTTCAGGATCTTGCGGCCGGCCTCCTCGACCGCCGGGCTGATCCTGGGAAAGCAGGTGTAGCTCATGTGGCGGTCCTTGTTGACCACCTCCATCACGCTCTGGTCGTAGCGGTGGCTGGCGGCCAGCACCACCTCGCCGTCACGGTTGACCAGGCCGTCAAACGTCACCACCAGCCCCTGGATGAACTGCTCCATGACGAAGGTCACGTCCTCGGGCTTGTCCTTGAAGAACTGGTCGAGCTCCTTGGCGCTGGAGATCTTGAAGGTGTTCGAGGCGCCGGAGCCTGAATCCGGCTTCACCACCACGGGATAGCCGACGCGGCGGATGAAGGTCATGGCCCCAGCGCGGTCGGAGCATTTGCGCTGTGCGATGGTGTCGACGCCGCTCTTGCGGAAGAAGGCGCGCATGCGGCTCTTGCGCTTCAGATTCTTCACGAAATCAAGCTTGGTGCCGTAGATGTTGAAGTCGGTGCGGATGTTGGCTTCCAGCTCCAGCCAGTGCTCGTTGAGCGATTCAAAGCGGTCGATACGGCCCCATTTGTGGATGAAATGCCCCATCGCCCGAAACACCGGATCGTAGTCCTCCATGTCGGCGACGCGGTAATATTCCGAAAGGGCTGCTTTCAGCTTGGCGTCGAGCGCGTCATAGGGTGCGTCGCCGATGCCAAGCACCCTGGCTCCGGCCTTCTTCAAACGGTCGCAGAAATCCGCGCCATTGGCGGGAAAATGCGGCGAGAAGAACACGAAATTCATGGATGACCCCCCTCCCGGCGACGGACATCGCAACCCGTCGATGCCCAAGTCTGGCGCATTTGCCGCGCCTGGGGAAGAGCACGCACGTTCGGGATAATATTCGACAGACCACGACACCCATGGGGGGCCCCACTTGCCTCTCACAAGCCGCTCCTGTATGAGAACCGCCATGAACACGCGCGCCACCAACGCTTCCCGTCCGACCGGTTTTTCCGGCGAGACCGTGCGCGCGCTGGCTTCGACCCTGCTTCTTCTCGGCCTTATCGGCGATCGCCGGGTTCGCTGAAGGAGCGCCCGGCGGTCGAACCGCCGCGCAAGCGCATGCTCCTTGGCAATCACATCAAGCGAACGAAATTCTGGTAAAGGCGCCGCTCGCCATCAATCCACCTGAAGGTGGATCCATGAGCCGCCGGGAGAAACGACGATGAACGCACGAGAAGAGATCCGTTCCGATGCCGCGGTAGCCGGCAAGGATGCGGCTAGAGGGATGCCTGACGCAGCCCGCAAATATCAGCCCTATCCCACCGTCGGCCTCACCGACCGCACCTGGCCCTCGAAGGTCATCGACAAGGCGCCGATCTGGTGCTCGGTCGACCTGCGCGACGGCAACCAGGCGCTGATCGACCCGATGGGCCACGAGCGCAAGGCGCGCATGTTCGGCTTGCTGCTCGACATGGGCTTCAAGGAGATCGAGATCGGCTTCCCGTCGGCCTCGCAGACCGATTTCGACTTTGCCCGCTGGTGCATCGAGGAAGGCAACGTACCCGCCGATGTCTCGCTCCAGGTGCTGGTGCAGTGCCGGCCTGAACTGATCACCCGCACCTTCGAGGCGCTGAAGGGCGCCACCAACCCGATCGTCCATTTCTACAATTCGACCAGCGAATTGCAGCGCCGCGTCGTCTTCGAAAAGGACGTCGGCGGCATCAAGCGCATCGCCACCGACGCGGCCAAGATGATCACCGACATGGCGGCCAAGGCCGGCGGCGGCTTTCGTTTCGAATATTCGCCGGAGAGTTTTACCGGCACCGAGCTCGAAGTGGCGCTGGAGATCTGCAACGCCGTCACCGAAATCGTCAGGCCGACGGCGGACAACAAGCTGATCATCAACCTGCCGTCGACGGTCGAGATGTCGACACCCAACATCTATGCCGACCGCATCGAGTGGATGTGCCGCAACCTCGACAACAGGGAGAACCTGCTGGTCTCGCTGCATCCGCACAATGACCGCGGCACCGGCATCGCCACCACCGAACTCGGCCTGATGGCTGGCGCCGACCGCGTCGAAGGCACGCTGTTCGGCAACGGCGAGCGCACCGGCAATGTCGATATCGTCACGCTGGCGCTCAACATGTACACGCAAGGTGTCGATCCCTTGATCGACTGCTCCGACATCAACCGGATGAAGGACGTCTACGAATATTCCAACCAGTTGAAGATCCCCGAGCGTCACCCCTATGTCGGCGAACTCGTCTACACCGCCTTTTCCGGCTCGCACCAGGATGCCATCAACAAAGGCATGAAGGCGCTGAAAAAGGCCAACACGCCGCACTGGGAGGTGCCCTACCTGCCGATCGATCCCGCCGATGTCGGCCGCAGCTACGAAGCCATCATCCGCATCAACTCGCAGTCCGGCAAGGGCGGCATCGCCTATGTGCTGCAGGCCGATTACGGCCTCAATTTGCCGCGCAATCTGCAGATCGAATTCAGCCAGGAGATCCAGGCGATCACCGACGCCGAGGGCAAGGAAGTGCCGGCCAGGCGCATCTACGAGCGCTTTCTCGAAACCTATGTCGACCAGCCTGCCGCGCGGCTGAAATTCCTCGATCATCACACCTATCCCAGCACCGAAATCAAGGGGCGGCGCGTGGTCGAGGCGGTCATCCTCGACAGCGGCAAGGAAGTGACGATCGCAGGCACAGGCACCGGTCCGATCGACGGCTTCGTCGATGCGCTGTCGCGCCATCTCGGCGTCGAGATGTCGGTGCTCGACTATTCCGAGCACTCGTTGCAGCGCGGCTCGAACGCGTCGGCCATTTCCTATGTCGAGATGGAATATCCCGGCGGCAAGCTGTTCGGCGCCGGCATCAACACCAACATCGTCGCCGCCTCGCTGGAAGCGGTGATGTCCGCCGCCAACCGCATCATTGGCAAGAAAGCCGGCTGACGCACGACCAGAACAAGGATCGGGACCACCCCAATCGGGTGATCGGTTCCGATCTTTCGGGCTATTAACCACCGCGGAATTATCCGGTGGGGTACGTGATCGCATAATGGGTGTATACTTGTGTGGCGGTGCGGGAACTATATGATCGCGCCTCAACCTGTGCCGACTTCGAGAGGATCGACACTTGCAGCATGCCACGCCTGCCGCCCCCGCAGTGCGCGAGACACTGGAGCGACTGCTTGCCAGCCAAACGTTCGGCCGATCCGAACGCGCGCGCAAGCTGCTGCGTTACCTTGTCGAACGCGAACAAGCCGGCGAAGGCGACAGGCTCAAGGGCTTCTCCATTGCCATGGATGTTTTCGGCAAGGACGGCGATTTCGATCCGTCCACCGATGCTGTCGTGCGGGTGCAGGCGGGCAGGCTGCGCGAGCTTCTGCAGCACTATTTTGCCAATGAGGGAATTGCCGAACCCGTCCGCATCGCCATTCCGCGCGGCGGCTATGTCCCTGCCTATGAATTGAACGCGATCCGGCTGCCGGATGTTCCCGAACTCAGTCTGGACGGCGCCGCATCCGCCGATCGGCCCAACGACGTCGGCGCGGGCATGCCGGATGCGGTGTCGCTGGCTTCGCCCACCCCCTCGGTGGCGCGCCATCTCCGTTTCTTCTGGGTGGCGATCGCCCTGGTCATCGCCATGCTGGGGGTGCTGATCCTTCGTCAGGGCAGCAGTGCCTTGCTGGCAGGCGGCGACATGTCGGCGACGATCGAGACCGCCGGCGCGACCGGAAGCATCGCGGCATCGGCCATGGCAGACACCCTGCCGCAAGTCTATATCGGCCTCAAGGCGGAAGGCGCCGATGCCAACCGTGTCGCCGCGTCGCTGCGCGCCGGCCTGAGCGGCTTCGATACGATCGACTTCATCGGCCGCGACACCGCCACCGATCCGGCCGACGATGCCACGAGCTTCATATTCGACATCTTGCCTGGGCCGGACGCGGGCGACATCACTATCGAGCTGCAAAGCATGGCGTCCGGACGGGTGCTTCTTTCACGCAATCTGACCTCCGCCGACAGCGCACCTACCGCGATCGAAGACCGTATTGCCGACATGCTGAGTTCAGCCCTTCCCGCCTCGGGCACGATCTACAATTATATCGAGCAGACCGGCGCGCCGAACGGTCTGACGCAATGCCTGCTGCTCAACGACAAATATTATCTCGACCAGAACGCTAGGACCCATGAGGCAGCCTATCGCTGCCTCGAGAAGCTGGCCAATGGCGGCACGAAATCCTCGCTCGTCTATTCGGAACTTGCCTCCCTGCATCTCGAGGCGGTCTCCGATCACTACGCCTATCCACCCAATGCGACGATTGAAAAGGCCGTGGAGTTTGCCCATCGCGGCGTGCAGATGGGTCCGACCAGTCCTTATGCGCATCGCTCCTACGGCTATGTCAGTTCGCGGCTCGGCAACACGGACGAAGCGATCCGCTGGATGCGCAAAGCCTATGAACTTAATACCTACGATCTCGGCATGGCTGCCGCTTACGGCTACGGGCTGATCTTCGCCGGCCGCTACGCGGAGGGAACGCCGATCCTTGCCCATGCCGCGGAGACCTTCAGCGGGCACTCGACATGGTGGGATTACGGACTGTTCGTCGGCGAATTCATGCAGGGCGACATGAACAAGGCCATCGCGGCCAGCACGGCATTGAGGACGACGGCCACGAAATCGCACTATCTGGCGGCGCGGCTGATCGGCGCCAAGGCTGCCGGACAGGACCATCTGGTGAGCACGTTGCTGAATCAACTGACCACCGAATTCCCTAAATTTGCCGCCGATCCACGCGCGACTTTCGTCGAGCGGAAATATCCAGCCGACCTGACCGAACGGCTGGTCCAGGCCCTGCGCGCCGCCGGGCTCGGCAACCCAAGCTGACGCCAATCGAGGCCGGCGGATTGGGCGCGCCGCCGAATGGATTTCCTGTGTTCCGATCGCCGATACAGGGTGGTTGCCAAGCTCTGTCCGCAACCGTACAAATCGCGAAAATTTTACTGGCCATCGCCGTGGACTAGGAGCAATCCAGCCACAATTGGTGTTTCGCATCCTGACAACAGCAAAAACTCAGCTTTCATGACCGCATCGCTTTTTGCCGCCGAACAGGGTGTGGGCTCGAAGGCCATTGTCCTGCTGCATGGTTTCGGCGGCTGCCACGATGTCTGGCGGGAGGTGATTTCCTCCCCGGCGCCTTCCGCGCACACGCTGGCCTATGATCTGCCGGGGCATGGGTTGTCACTCGATTTTCCCGCCGCCGGCCCGGCCAAGGTGGCGGCAAGGGCCGTGCTCGCCGATCTCTCCGAGCGTCGCCTGAAGCGCGTTCATCTGGTGGGCCACTCGATGGGCGGTGCGGTGGCGGCGCTGATGGCGCTGGCCGAGCCCGACAAAATAGCCTCGCTGACACTTCTGGCACCGGGCGGTCTTGGCCCAGAGATCAACGGGCCGCTGTTGCGTCGCTATGCCGGCGCAGCCGATCGGTCCGAGATCCGGGCTTGCCTCGCCGCCATGTCGGGGCCAGGGACCCGGCCCCTCGATCGCACGGTGGACGCTCTCTGGGAAATGCGCAGGCGACCCGGCCAGCTGGAAAAATTCGTCGAGATCGCAGCCGCCATGACCGTTGACGACCGGCAAGGCGTCATCCCGCATGATCGTCTCGACGGGCTGAACATGCCGGTGATGGTGGCGTGGGGAACCGACGACGCGGTGCTGCCCTTTACCCAGGCGGATGATCTGCCGGCGCATTTTCACGTGCACCATGTGCTGGAGGCCGGCCATATGCTGGCCGAGGAAGCCCCCGACCTCGTTGCCGAGATCATTCGCCGCAACACCAACCGCCGCGCCAGGCCGCATCGCCAGAAATTCGCCGCCGCGGCCAGCTGACCGTCTCGCGCACAACACTTTCCTGAGCCTCAATCCCGTCCACCTCGCCAGTGCATTTTGCCGGCGGCTGTGTTAACCCCGTGTTAACCAAACACGCGAGGCAACGCCGATGAAGGAAGCAGGCGAGAAGACCATCGACCAGTCGAAGAAACTGTCCGATGCCATCCGTGATGTGAAAAATGCCTTCGCCGACCGCGACGACGTCGTCGTCGATATGCGCGAGGCGCATCGCATGCGCCTCGATATGCTTGCCGCAGAGCTGGCGCCGGTTTTTGCCGATGTTCCCGCCGACATCGATAATTTCGACTTTGTCGTCTCGTCAGGCTTGCAGCCGCGCCTGTGGATCGACGCCGTCAGCCATGTCGCCATGGGACGCGACCGCCGCACCTATCGCTTCCTCAAGGACACCCGCATCGGCCGGGTGGTGCTTGCCGAATCCACCGAGATGAAGCCGGTTGCCGATTCCGTGACGCGCTATGTTGCCGAGCGCATCGTCGAGCGTCAGAGGATGATGGAAGGCGGGGTCGAACCGGCTATCGCCGGCATGAAACGCGCCGATGTCCCGGAAGCCGAACCGCCGCTGCGCGCGATGACGCGCGGCAAGCGCTGGTCGGCCTTTCTGTCCGGGCTTGGCCTGGTTGCCGCCGGCGCACTGGTCGGCCTTGTGGTGTCGGTCGTCTTGTTCTGGGACCGCATCGTGGCCATGGTTGTCAATTTGCGGCCATAGCGGCCTCGGCGCCAAGCTCCAGCGTCTGTAGATCGGATGGCGGTATGGACGGCCCGGTCAGGCCGCGCCGTGTCAGCCGGATTCGCCAATTGCCCTTTTCACCGTCGATGTCGAACAGATTGTACTGCGCCGCCGGGTGCTTGCCGCCCGGCGCCTGGCCGGCGGCAGCGACGCCGACCGCCGGGATCCTGACGCCTCGACCGCCGATGAAGAACAGCGACGGCAAATGCGAATGGCCGTGCAGCACAAGTTCGGCGCCATGGCGGCGAATGATCTTGTGAAAGCGGGCGATGCCGAACAGCCGCTTGTGCTGCGGGACCGCGCCACGCACCGGCGGATGGTGGATCATGATGGCGCGGAACAGTCCCTGTCCGGCGGTATCCCTAAGGATTTTGCCGAGCCGCTCCGCCTGGCCTTCCATGAAGAACCCATTGGCCATGAAGGGGGCTGTGGCGCGTGCCGTCGAGACGCCGATCAGCGCGACATTGCCGCGCACCCGCAGATAGGGGAAGGCGTTGCGGTCGACCGGCGTGTTGACGCCGTCGCCGCTCATCCACGCCGCCCAGGATCGGCAGACCTTGTCGAAGGCGCCGGGCACATAGGCGTCGTGGTTGCCCGGAACGACCGAAACATCGTGCGGCGATCCCAGCGTCTCCAGCCAGTGCTTGGCCATCTCGATCTCGCCGTCGAGCGCCAGGTTGACCAGGTCGCCGCTGACGGCGAGGTGGTCAGGCGTGTTCGCCTTGATGTCGGCGACGATCGTGTCGATGACGGCGTCATGCATATGGCGGCGGCGGTTGCGCTGCCAGTTGACGTAGCCGAGCACACGCTTGGAGGCGAGATCGCGATAGGATACATTGGGGAGCGGCCCCAGATGGACATCGGAAATATGCGCGAGCCTGAACATGCATCCTTCATAGGCGACAGGCGTCCCGCTTTCCACTCAAGCTTTCCTTGCTATCCACGGTTTCGCACCTGATGGCGACTGACCCGGAAAAGGCCTTCCGCCAGGCCGGCTGGGCGGGCCTCAGGGCCCGGCTGTTCCATGTCTATTTCGTGTTGCGGCGGCCGATGACGCTTGGCGTGCGCGGCCTGATCCACGACACGGCATCCAATTCCGTCTTCCTCATTCGCCACACCTATGTTCCGGGCTGGCAGCTTCCCGGCGGCGGCGTCGAAGTCGGCGAGACGCTTGACCAGGCGCTGGCACGCGAACTGGCCGAGGAAGGCAACATCGCACTGACTTCACCGCCAACACTGAAGTCGATGCATTTCAATCGCCGTTCCAGCCGGCGCGACCATGTCGGCTTCTACCTGATCGAGCATTTCAGCCAGACGGCGCCGAAGCTGCCAGACCACGAGATCGCCGAAGCCGGCTTCTTCCCGCTCGACCGCTTGCCGCAAGGCACGACGCCGGCAACGCTGCGGCGGATCGCCGAGATTTTTGGCGCCGAGCAGCCTTCGCCCTACTGGTAGATCAGGCCGCCGCTTTCTCGAACCGCGCCCGGTCATGCCGTGCGCCGTAATCCAGTTCCGGCCCGACCGGAACGATCCGCGTCGGATTGATCGTTTCGTGGCTGCCGTAGTAATGCGCCTTGATGTGATGCAGGTTCACGGTCTCGGCGACACCAGGCACCTGATAGAGGTCGCGCAGATAGTTCGACAGGTTCGGATAGTCGGCGATACGGCGCAGATTGCATTTGAAATGGCCGACATAGACCGGGTCGAAGCGCACCAGTGTGGTGAACAGCCGCCAGTCGGCCTCGGTGATACGGTTATCGACGAGATAGCGCTGTTTTGACAGCCGCTCCTCCAGCGTATCCAACGCCGCGAACAATTCGCCGAACGCCTCTTCATAGGCGCGTTGCGTGGTGGCGAAGCCGGCGCGGTAGACGCCATTGTTGACCGCGGGATAGACCAGCGCATTGATGCGGTCGATCTCGCGGCGCAGGTCCTGGGGATAGAAGTCGAGGTTGGCGTCACCCCATTCATCGAAGGCTGAATTCAGCATGCGGATGATCTCGGAAGATTCGTTGGAGACGATGGTCTGTTCCTTTTTGTCCCACAGCACCGGTACCGTCACCCGGCCCGAATAGGCGGGATCGGCTCTGGCATAGATCTGGTGCAGGAAGTCGAGGCCGTAGAGCGTGTCGCCGGTAGCGCCGTCCTCAGCCAAAAACGTCCAGCCATTGGCGCCCATGAAATGATGCACCACCGACACCGATATGATGCCTTCCAGCTTCTTCAGCGCACGAAAGATCAACGTCCGATGCGCCCACGGACAGGCAAGCGAGACATAGAGATGATAGCGGCCGGGCTCGGCCTTGAAGCCGCGCGTCCGGCCTTCGGCCGGCGCCCCGTCAACGGTGATCCAGTCGCGCCATTGCGACTGCGTCCGCACGAACCTGCCGCCATTGTCGGCCGTATCATACCAGCGATCCTGCCACCTGCCTTCAACCAGCAATCCCATGCAAATCTCCTTGCGTCCTGTTCCCTTATGTAGGCGCAAGGTTGCCCTGTCGAAGACGTCAGGTACTGAACAGACCGTCACTTGGCCGAAACGGCGGGCAAAAACGTCCGATTGCAGCGGCGGGAAATTGATGCTAGCGGACAATCCGCATGTTCGACTTTGCTTTGATCCGGTTTGACCGACGACGAAAGGGCGCCCGCGCTTGATGAAGCGCTGACTGGCGAATGCTGCCGTTTGCAGCAACCTTTCCTCCTTACCGGAACGCAAAGACCATGAGCCTTGCCGACGTGAAATACCTGCCGGAAACCCCGGCGCATGACCCCCAGATCGAAGCCATCAACGACGAAGCCTTCGGACCAGGCCGCTTTGTGCTGGCCGCCTACAAGATCCGCGAAGCCGGAGGGCACGAACGCTCGTTGTCCTTTGTCGCCGTCGACGGCGACCTTGTCGTCGCCTCGGTGCGCATGACCCGCGTCGCCGCCGGCGCCGGTCGTGCATTGATGCTCGGGCCGCTTGCGGTGCGTCCGGCCTTCAAGAATCTCGGCATTGGCCGCCGGCTGGTGGCGATCGCGCTGGAGGCGGCCGCCAAGGCCGGTGAGCCTGCCGTCATGCTGGTCGGTGACGAACCCTACTATGGTCCGCTCGGTTTCAAGCGGATCCCACGCGGCCAGATTTCAATGCCGCGTCCCGTCGATCTCGACCGGCTGCTGTCACACGAGATCGCGCCGGGCGCGGTCGCCAGGCTCTCGGGCGAGGTCTGCCACGCCGATCAAGCCAGGATTGCCGATCCTACCGCGGCGATGGCTTGACCTTTCCCGTGGATCCGGCGCCTGATCCGTCCCACCGTTCCTGAGATCAAAGGATGTCGGCATGAATCCGAATGGCCAGATCGCGATCATCACCGGCGGCGGCTCCGGTCTTGGCGAGGCAACGGCGCGCGCGCTGGCCGCCAAGGGCGCCCGCGTCGCCATCTTCGACGTCGGTATTGATCGCGCGGCCAAGGTCGCGGCCGAGATCGGCGGCATTGCCATCCAATGCGACGTCAGCAGCGCCGACAGCGGGATTGCTGCATTCACCGACGTCGCCGCCAAGCTTGGCGAACCGCGTATCCTGGTCAATTGCGCCGGCATTGCCATTGGCGTGAAGACGATCGGCAAAGATGGCCCCCATCCCCTCGATCAGTATCGCAAGGTGATCGAGGTCAATCTGATCGGCACGTTCAACATGATCCGCCTCGTCGCCGAGCGCGCGTCAAAGCTGGAGCCGCTGCAAGGTGGCGAGCGCGGCGTCATCGTCAACACCGCTTCGGTTGCCGCCTATGATGGCCAGATCGGCCAGGCCGCCTATGCGGCGTCCAAGGGCGGCGTCGTCGGTATGACGCTGCCGGTGGCGCGCGACCTTGCCCGTTCCGGTATCCGCGTCTGCACCATCGCCCCCGGCATCTTCAAGACGCCGATGATGGCCGGTATGCCGCAAGAGGTGCAGGATTCTCTGGGCGCCGCCGTGCCCTTCCCGTCGCGCCTGGGCGAGCCATCCGAATATGCCGCTCTCGCCCTGCACATCATCGAGAACCAGATGTTGAATGGCGAGACCATTCGTCTCGACGGTGCCATCCGCATGGCGCCGAAATAGCCGGTCATGAGCACCGGCCTGGTCGCTGCCGGGAAGGCCGGTCCGCTTGCCGGGCTGAAGGTGATCGAGATGGCCGGGCTCGGCCCCGTGCCGCTGGCCGGCCTGTTGCTGTCGGAGATGGGCGCGCAAGTGCTGCGCATCGAACGGGCGGGGACGGGCCAACTCCCGTCGCTGCCGCATGAGTACAACATCGACCGCCACGGTCGCGCCCTCCTGCGCCTCGACCTGAAGCGCCGGGAAGGCACCGATCTGCTGCTGCGCCTGGCGGAAAAAGCCGACATGTTGCTCGAAGGGTTTCGTCCCGATGTCATGGAACGGCTTGGCCTCGGCCCCGAAGCGGTGCTGGCTCGCAATCCGGCGCTGATCTACGGCCGCATGACCGGCTTCGGCCAGGACGGCCCGCTCGCCGGCCGCGCCGGCCATGACATCACCTACCTCGCCCATTGCGGCGTGCTGCATGCAATTGGCCACGCCGACAACCGCCCGATCCCGCCGCTCAACCTTGTCGCCGACTATGGCGGTGGCGCCATGATGCTGATTGCCGGGATGCTGGCCGCCTTGTTCCAACGCTCGCGCACCGGCAAGGGGGAGGTCATCGACGCCGCGATGGTCGAAGGCGCCTCGATGCTGGCAGTGCCCCTGCACGCCTTGATGGCCGCTGGGTTGTGGAGCGAAAAGCGCGGCACGAACCTGCTCGATTCCGGCGCCCCCTTCTACGACACCTATGAGACGTCGGACGGGCGCCATATCGCAATCGGCTGCCTCGAGTCGCAATTCTTCGCCGAATTCGCCAATCTGCTGCCGCTTGACGAGCGCTTTGTGTCCGGCCGGTACGACAAGGCATTGTGGCCGCCGATGCGCGCGGCCATTGCCGATCGGGTCCGGCAGAAATCGCGCGACGACTGGGACCTTCTGTTTGCCCAGACCGATGCCTGCGTCGCCCCCGTCCTGTCGTTGCAAGAGGCGAAGCACCACCCGCACAATCGGGCGCGCAACGCCTTTGTGACGGCTGGTGCATTCGAGCGCCCTGCCCCGGCGCCGCGTTTCTCCGGCTCGCAGCCGACACCGGTTACTATGCCCGGCGATGAGGATTTGTCGCCGGCGACAATACTGGCACGTTTCGGCTTTGCGAAAGCCGAGATCGACGACCTTGTCAAATCCGGTTTGCTGATCGACAACTAGACAAGAACATCAACTTATTTCGGTGATGCCTTGGTCGAACCGAAGAAGGACGTGATCCGCGAGACGGACGCCGAGGCGATCCGGCTGGCGAAGACGCTTCTGCGCAGCGCCCGCTTTGGCGCGCTGGCGGTGATCGAACCGCAAACCGGCTCGCCGCTGGCCAGCAGGGTCGGCGTGGCCACCGACATCGACGGCGTGCCGCTGATCCTGGTGTCGATGCTCTCGCCGCACACCGGCGCCCTGCTTGCCGATCCGCGCTGCTCCCTGTTGCTTGGCGAACCCGGCAAGGGTGACCCGCTGGCACACCCGCGCCTGACACTGGTCTGCCAGGCGGTAAGGCTTCAGCGCGGCTCAAGCGAACACGCCCGCACCGAGCGCCGTTATCTCAACCGCAATCCCAAGGCGAAACTTTACGCCGGTCTCGGCGACTTTTCGATCTTTCGCCTCGAGCCGCAACGCGCCAGCCTCAACGGTGGCTTCGGCAAGGCCTATCAGCTCGACCAATCGGATCTGCTCACCAGCGGACCGATCGTCGAGGAACTGGCGGCGAGCGAACAATCCGCCATCGACCACATGAACGCCGACCATCTCGACGCGATCGCCGTTTATGCAAAGCATTTCACGAAAGTGTCCGGCAACGGCTGGAGCGTTGCCGGATTCGATGCCGATGGTATGGA
The DNA here is from genome assembly GCF_001425625.1 of Mesorhizobium sp. Root102. GTDB lineage: Bacteria > Pseudomonadota > Alphaproteobacteria > Rhizobiales > Rhizobiaceae > Mesorhizobium. Next base: position 253,618 of record NZ_LMCP01000047.1, read on the forward strand.
TCTGGTATGGGGCGACGAAGTTTGCCGGGTCTTCTTCCCCCAACCCTTGGCAGCAGCACGCGAATTGCGACACGTTCTGGTCGAAATGGTCAGGGTCGGCCGGGCCTCGGTCGACACCGGGACAGGACTTAATTATATTTGATCAAAAGCAACACTTGAGATTTAAATGAAATGCTCTACCTTTTGCCAGTGACGTTGAATCGCCTGCGCCGATTCACGAGTGAGTTTATGGAATCAGACGCCATTGCCCCCATGGCGTCAGGATGAACAAGAAGCATGGGGGATCGATGGTCTCGACAAAGCTAATCGTCAACGCCGAATCGGCGGCCGAATTTCTCATGCTGATGGGCAATGAGAAACGGCTGTTGATCATGAGCTATCTCGCCGACGGTGAAATGTCGGTCGGCGCCATCGCCGAGAAGGTGATGCTCAGTCAATCCGCCCTGTCCCAGCATCTGGCCAAGTTGCGGGCGCTCGATCTCGTCGACACCCGCCGCGACCGGCAGATGATTTACTATTCCTGCAAATCCGACGCCGTGCGCGAACTGCTCGACATGCTGGACGGCATTTTCGGCAGTGGCAAGGATGACCTGTCCCAGATGGCGCACCGTTTGCGCCGTGCCGGAACCTGACCATCCATAGCCGCTGACCTCGCCGGCGATTTCAAAGCGACATGCGCCTATCCGGGCGCACAGAGGTAGCTGGTCGTTTTCAGAGCGACGTGCGCCCATTCGGACGCACAGAAGGTAGCCGGTCGTTTTCAGAGCGACGTGCGCCCATTCGGGCGCACAGAGGTAGCCGGTCGTTTTCAGAGTGACGTGCGCCCATTCGGGCGCACAGAGGTAGCCGGTCGTCCCGAATTGTCGCATCGTGCTTTCCGAACCAAAGGTGAGCGCCGGCAATCGGCTCGGATTTTCGGGCCGATGCGACGGCCGCGAGGAATGCATGGATCCCATTCGCATCGACGACCCGCAAGATCCGCGCGTCGCTGCCTATCTCGACATCCGCGAGCGTGACCTCGCCGGCCGGCAAGGTCGCTTCGTCGCCGAAGGTAAGGTGGTGTTGGACCTGCTTCTCTCGGCTGGGCGCTTTGCCGCCGAATCGGTACTGGTCCTCGAAAACCGGCTGGCCGGCCTTGAGGATATCCTGCGCAAGGCGCCGGCCGGTCTCCCGGTCTATGTCGCCACCAGCGCGGTGATGGACGCAATCGCCGGGTTTCACATGCATCGCGGCATCCTGGCCATGGGACGCAAGGGGGCGCCGCAGTCAGCAGAGGCTTTGCTCGATGCCTTGCCGGCCCGGGCGCTTGTCGTGGTGCTCGTCGGCATCGCCAATCATGACAATGTGGGCTCGATCTTCCGCAACGCCGCTGCCTTTGGCGCCGACGCGATACTGCTGGATGCGACATGCTGCGATCCGCTCTACCGCAAGGCGATCCGCGTTTCCGTCGGCGCTGCGCTCAAGATCCCGTTCGCTTCGTTCACCGACACCGCCGGCTTCACGACGATGCTCACCCGGCGGGGCTTCGAACAATTCGCGCTGTCGCCACGCGGGCGAACCGTCATCCGCGATGCGCAGCGGAGCGAGCGCCTGGCGCTCTATCTCGGTACCGAGGGCGAAGGCTTGCCGGACAGCCTGCTCACAAGCCTGCACACCGTGCGGATCGCCATGTCGGAAGGCTTCGACAGCCTGAACGTCGCAGCCGCCTCAGCCATCGCGCTGCACCATTTTTCCGCAAAAGAGAGCTGATCTCAGCTTGTCGCGTCTGCCTTCTGCAAATCCCGCACGCGGTCGGCAAGACTGCGGTTGCCGGAGCGTGCATCCGAAGGTGACGCCAGCGCCCTGGCGATCGGTGAACCAGGCCCCTCGAGCTTGGCCGTCAGATGGACGACCTCCGCCGCGAGTTCACTCATCTGCTCGCGCAGGGCGGAGCTGCCGTCCGTGGGATTGGACGCGGCCAGCGCGGTGACATCCGCCTTCAGCCGCTTGTTCTCGCGCGCCAGCGCCGTCAGCCTGGCCTCAAGCCGCTCACGGTCGCTGTCGAGCTTGGCAATTGCCTTGTCGAGGTCGTCGCTCTTGGCCGTTTCGTCGCCTTTGCCGACCAGCCGCAAGGCCGGCGCGCTGTCCCCAGCTTTCGATTTTTCGCGCATGCGCGCCAGTTCCTTTTCACGGCGGTCGAGCTTGTCCTCGCGATCGGCAAGCGTGGCCAGCAGCCGTTCGACCTTCTTGTCGAGCTCGGCGGTCCTTTTCTTCTCGGCTTTCAGCGCGTCGCGCGCTGCCTTGCTTTCGGCCGCGATCTCCTGGCCGCGCCTGTCCGCTTCCTTGCGCTGACCGCGCAGCAGCGCAATGTCACTGGCGAGTTTCTGCATTTCGGATTCACGCGCCACGAGTTCGATCTGCCGGCTGCTGGAGGAAAAACTGGCGTCGTCATACATGCGCTCGAGCTTCTCCAGCTCGAGCGCGCGCTTTTCCAGCTTGCGTTCGGTTTCCTTCAGTCGCTCCGAAAGCTGCTGCAACTCGCCCTCGCGTTGGCGCAACGCTTCGTTCTTGGCGCCGAGTTCGGTCAGCGCATGGTTCTTGTCCATGCGCTCGACCGCCAGCCCCTTCAGGGCCTCGCGACCGCGATTGATCTCGACGAGTTGTTCGGCGGCCTTCTCGCGCAACGCCTTGACGCTGATTTCGAGGCGGCGCGTCGACATGGCGTACTCGGCGCGGATGCGGTCCTTGTCCGCCTGGATCTCGGTTTGCGTCAGGGGGATCGAGCCTTCGATGCGTCTGCGCGTCAGGGCGACGGCGCGGCGCCATATGGCCGGAGCCACCATAAGCGCCAGAAAGCCGGCGCAGAGAAAGCCAAGGACGAAGAACAGGACCGACTGGACCAAGTGACTACCCGTTGTGGACGGCAACCATCAAACCAATGCATGTCGCCCAAAAGTGGGAACCGGTTTTGGGGCAACGACATGCAGCAAGACAAAACAAAAGCGCGTCGAGCGCTTTTGACTGTGCCACGTTGACATGGCGGAAATCCAGCGCTGCGGCAAGGATTTGCCGCAAGGAGACGGGTTTAATGCATGTCGCCCAAAAGTGGTCCCGGTTTTGGGGGAACGACATGCATAAGCCAAAGACCCTTAGCTCAGAACGGATTCCAGGTGGCGCGCTCGGTAAGCTTCAAATAGCCGAGATTGACGCCAAGCCGGGCACCGACACCAGTGCGGATCGGCACCAAAATCACATTGTTGTTCTTCAGCACATTGAAGCCGACACCAGCCACCACATAGGCCGAACCGGCTACGCCGCCATAGCGGTTGTAGAGGCTGCCCACATCGTCGAGATTGTAGACTAGCATCATCACCCGTGACCCTTCGCCGCCGAAATCCCAGCCGAGCGACGGGCCTTGCCAGAACACTTTGTGATCGCCGGCATTCTTGGTGTAGAGCGTGCCTTCGCCGTAGGTCAGGCCGCCGATCAGCGCGCCCGAGCCCTCTTCGCCCAGCAGATAGCCGTTGGGCAGGCCGTAGGAAGCAAAGATCTTCTCGACGACGGTGGCGAGCCCGCCTGATGTAGCGCCGAAGAACTTGTGACCGGAATCGACAATCTCCTGAGCGGTGTATTCCTGGGCCCGCAGGGCTGAAGTCGAGAAGACGAGAACGCCCAGGAGCGCGACCGCCATTGAGAAGACACGGAGAAAGCTCCGGTCGTAGTATCGGGAAAACATGCTTCCAATCTCCGTCAGGGAGCACCTTCGCCGACGCCTCGCACCCCGTACGGCTCTTTTAGCCGGCCGTTAAGGGTAACTGTTACGGGCAAACTATGCCGTAATCCTTTTTCAACCATTAAACTCCCACATGAACATGGCGGTTCGAAGGCTGTTTGGGGTCGCACAAGTGGGGTCGGGGCCTGCGTGAACACGCCATTTGCCACATCCACAATTTTGGATTTGTTGCTGCACGCACGGGTGCTGTGTATTCAGAAAGCCCGAGGAGAGAGCGTGATTCGTGTGGGCAGGCGACGATCGATCGCTCGGCCATGAGTAGTGAAATTTTGCAGGGATTTTCGCCGATGGCCGATTTGTTCACCCTTTCCGCACCCGATCTGGCAGCGCTTTTGTGCAGCCGGGTCTGCCACGACATCATCTCGCCGGTCGGCGCGATCAACAACGGGCTCGAACTGCTAGATGAAGGCGGCGCCGACGAAGACGCCATGAAGCTGATCCGTCAGAGCGCCCGCAACGCTTCGGCCCGCCTGCAGTTCGCCCGCATCGCCTTCGGCGCCGCCGGCTCGGCCGGCATGCTGATCGATACCGGCGATGCCGAAGCGGTCGCCATCGCCTTCCTCAAGAACGAAAAGCCGGAACTGATCTGGAACGGGACCCGCGCGCTGCTGCCCAAGAACAAGGTCAAGCTGCTGCTCAACCTGATCCTCGTCGCCAACGCCGCCATTCCGCGCGGCGGCAAGCTTTCGGTGACGTTGGAAAACCTCGAGACCGAACCGCGTTTCGCGCTTGCAGCGGCTGGCCCGATGCTGCGTGTGCCGCCGAAATTCCTCGAACTGCATTCCGGCCACAAGCCGGAGGAACCGATCGACGCGCATTCCGTGCAGCCCTATTACACGCTGCTTCTGGCGCGCGAAGCCGGCATGACGATATCGATCCACGCGACGCCGGAAGAAATTGTGCTTTCGGCAGCCTGATAGCGCAGTCGAGAAGCCGAAGTATTTTTGCATCGAAATCTGTAATTGCGGCCCATCGACATGAAATGCGTTTGGTCGCCCAGGCAGCGTTGAAGCATTCGCGAATAAAAGCAAGCAGCCGCCATCTTTGTAAAAATTTTACCTAACGCCTTTTCGGCTTCTTTACCAGATTGGCCTATGGTGCGACTGGATGCCCCCGACGCTACCGGATTGCCAGACGGCAAAGAGGACCCGGAAATGAAACGCTGCATGTTCGTCGACGATTCAAGCGTCATCAGGAAGGTTGCAAAACGCATCCTGGGCGGCTCCGAAATGATTGTCATAGAGGCAGCCAGCGGACTTGACGCGCTGGAGATGTGCGCCGCCGACATGCCCGACATCATCGTCGTCGACGGCGCCTTGCCTGATGTGCCGGCTGTCGATCTCATCCGTCGCGTGCGCGCCATGGAGAGCCCGATAAGGCCGCAGATCCTGGTTTCACTGGTCGAGCTCGATATCGCTTCGATCATGCGGGCCAAGCGCGCCGGCGCCCAGGGCTATCTCTTGAAGCCGTTCAACCGGCCGCAACTGCTCGAACGTTTTCGCGCCTTGAAGATAGCAACCGATTCGGCGGCGTTGAGCAATTCCAGGAAAAGCGCATGACGGTCTACCTTCCGGAATTGCGTAAAAAAGATAGTTACCAGCCCATCATGCAAAAAACCCGGCCAGAGCCGGGTTTTTATTGAAAAAAGTTCTGACGATGTCCGTCGCTCAGGCGCTGACGCGGATGTCTTCCGGTTCGCGCAGCACATAGCCGCGACCCCAGACCGTCTCGATGTAATTCTGGCCGCCGGATGCCGCGTCGAGCTTCTTGCGCAGCTTGCAGATGAAAACGTCGATGATCTTCAGCTCAGGCTCGTCCATGCCGCCATAAAGGTGGTTGAGGAACATTTCCTTGGTCAGCGTCGTGCCCTTGCGCAGCGAGAGCAGCTCCAGCATCTGGTATTCCTTGCCGGTCAGATGCACGCGCTGGCCGCCGACTTCGACGGTCTTGGCATCGAGGTTAACCACCAGGTCGCCGGTGGTGATGACCGACTGGGCGTGCCCCTTGGAGCGCCGCACGATGGCATGAATGCGGGCAACCAGCTCATCCTTGTGGAACGGCTTGGTCATGTAGTCGTCGGCGCCGAAGCCGAGGCCGCGCACCTTGTCCTCGATGCCGGCCATGCCGGAGAGGATAAGGATCGGCGTCTTTACCTTGGAAAGGCGAAGCGTTCTCAAGACCTCGTAACCCGACATGTCAGGCAGGTTGAGATCGAGAAGGATGATGTCGTAATCGTAGAGCTTGCCTAGATCGACGCCCTCTTCACCGAGATCGGTCGTGTAGACATTGAAACTTTCCGATTTCAGCATCAGCTCGATGCTTTGTGCGGTTGCACTGTCATCTTCTATCAGCAGAACACGCATTTCATTCCCCTTTTCTGCTGCCGGACCATTTCACGACCCGTCCGGACCCGGAGCAGTGGTTGCCCTTGTACAGAGGCTGCCATCAAATGGTTAACAAAACCTAATTTCCCGTCCATGACGGTACCAGATTTTTTAACCTCTTTCTACACCCTCTTGAATCTAATAACGAATCTCAGAACCAAATCCTAATGTAACACATCAACAATCTGGACTAAGTGACTCCAGAGACTCATCGACGTCGCTTCCGCATCGGCGGCCGGAATTTTTACCCGGCCTTAAGTCCTGACCCGTATGATTAACAATGCCCGTAAACGAATGGTTACCGCCGGCAAAAAACTTTAGGGTTTTGTTTCCCATAGTTCGGGGAAAGCCGGTGGACACGGGTGCGGCCTGGGCTCTTCCAGGTGGTTTGGACGATAAGTGCGGGTGTGCGTTTCCGGGAGTACGAATCATGAAGTCACGTGAAAACCTCGTTCGGCTGAAACAGTTTCAGGTGAATGAGAAGCGGCGGCAGTTGCTGCAGCTCGACATGATGATCGCCGAGTTCGAACGCATGGCCGTCGAGCTGGAGCTTCAGATCACCGCTGAAGAAAAGAAGGCCGGCATCACCGACATCAACCATTTCGCCTATCCGACCTTCGCCAAGGCGGCGCGTTTGCGCCGCGACAACCTCAGAAATTCGCAAAGCGACCTCGCGCAGCAGCGAAGCACTGCCGAATCATTACTCGGCGAAGCTGAAGCGGAGCTTTCCAAGGCGGAAATGCTGGAATCGCGCGACACCAAGATCCGCGAAGCCGAAGTCGGCGGCCGTAGCGCCATGATCGGCTGAAGCCGGCCTGTCCGCGACATTGGCGCTTGTCACCCGGCGAGTGCATGATCTCGGCCGCCTTGGTGGAAGGCCGCCAAGAAAACTGAGAGCCGCCCTAGGCGGCCCAATCCCCTTCACTTTCGGCAATTGCCCTAGCACGGGCATCCTTGATGTCCGGTGCATGCTGCTCCGCCCATGATCTGATCTGGGTAAGCAGTCCCGCCAGGTTCTGGCCGAGTTCGGTCAATTCGTATTCGACACGCGGCGGGATGACCGGAAAGATCTCGCGCCGCACCAATCCGTCGCGCTCGAGCACGCGCAGCGTCTGCGTCAGCATCTTCGGTGTGATGCCCTCGAGCTTGCGGGCAAGCTCGCCATTGCGCAGACGGCCTTTGCGCAACGCGCAAACCACCAGATAGACCCATTTGCTGGCCAGCATCTCCAGCACGGTGTGCGAGGGGCACGTCCGCCGGAAAGCATCATAGCCGAAACCACAGTCGTCTTCACTATCCATAAGGTGTGTATATATCATAAAGGTACATACTGGACAAGAAACTATTACTATCCAAATGATAGTGGCACCCAACCCAGCAGGAGAAATCGCAATGCGTGCCGCTATTCAGAATTCCGTCGGCGGACCCGACGTCCTTGTCATTGCCAATCGGCCCGACCCAACGCCAAAGGCCAGCGAAGTGCTGGTCCGCGTCAAGGCGGCCGGCATCAATCCGGTCGATGGCGCCGTCCGAGCCGGTTATTACCCATTGCTCGGCGAGCCGCCTTTCATACTGGGTTGGGATATCTCGGGAACTGTCGAAGCGCTGGGCGCCGGAGTTTCCGGCTTCCGGGTCGGCGACGAGGTGTTCGGCATGCCGCGCTTTCCCAAACAGGCGGCGGCCTATGCCGAACTAACTGCGGTTCCTGCCGATGAAATCGTACTGAAGCCGAAGCGTGCGGGCCACCTCGAGGCAGGCGCCTTGCCGCTGGCCGGCCTCACCGCCTGGCAAGGGCTTGTTCGCCACGGCGGGTTGAAATCGGGCCAGCGCGTGCTGATTCACGCCGCAGCCGGCGGCGTCGGCCATCTCGCGGTACAGATCGCCAAGGCGCACGGCGCTTACGTCGTCGCCACAGCCAGCCCGGCCAAGCTCGATTTCGTCCGCAACCTCGGCGCCGACGAGGTCATCGACTACACCAAGGGCGATTTTACCGACCAGGTTCGCGACATCGATCTGGTGCTGGAGCCACTGGGCGGCGAGCATGCAGAACGCTCACTGAAGGTGCTCAAGCGCGGTGGCGTGCTGGTGTCATTGCTCAATGTCAGCGACGCTACCAGGGGGCGGGCCAGCGCGCAGGGCATCCGGGTCGAGCGCATGTCCGTCGTACCCGACAGGGAGGGCCTGCTGGAACTGGCTAAGTTGATCGATGCGAAAAAGCTCGCCGTCCATGTGGCGAAGAGCTTCCCGCTCGACCAGGCGGGGGCTGCTCACGCTTTCCTCGCCACCAAGCCAGTCGGCAAGGTTGTGCTGTCGGTCTGAGCGCTGGAACAGTGACTGTGAAAGCAGAAGGGCGCGGGGTTACCCGCGCCCTTCGACTAGATTCGCAACGGTCAGTGCCGATATTGCTGGATGCGCGTCGTGCGCAGCCCGGCAAGGCCATATTCGTCGATCGACGCCTGCCAGGACAGGAATTCCTCGGTGGTGAGCTTGTAGCGTTGGCATGCCTCGTCCAGGCTCAAAAGCCCGCCGCGCACGGCCGCAACCACTTCCGCCTTGCGCCGGATAACCCAGCGACGCGTATTCGTCGGCGGCAGATCGGCAATCGTAAGAGGGCTGCCGTCAGGCCCGATAACATATTTGACTCTCGGTCTAACAAGATCGGTCATCGTACTCTCTACAAAAAACTCAAAGACCCAATCCCCGCCACGTTACCGCCACAGCTTTAAAAATTGCCTAAGCAGACCCTAATGACTAGGTAAGGATCATGAACGCCGCGTTAGTCTTTTCACCGGCATTTGAAACATCCGCCTGGAAGCGGCAGCGACGCGCGGAAAATCCGCCCATTCACGGACCGGTCGCTGCCTGTCGATCGGCCCTGCAAGCTGGCGTAGCCGCAAAGCTTGACCTATATTCGCCTCATTGGCATTCAGTCGCCGTGCAGAACGAAAGAACCATGAACAGCCTCGATCTTCCCGGACGTCCCGAAAACACCCGCATCGTCGTCGCCATGTCGGGCGGTGTCGATTCATCGGTCGTCGCTGGCCTGCTGAAGCGCGAAGGCTATGATGTCGTCGGCGTCACCTTGCAGCTGTACGATCATGGCGCGGCGACGCACCGGGCCGGCTCATGCTGCGCCGGGCAGGACATCGACGATGCCCGCCGCGTCTCCGAGACGCTCGGCATCCCCCATTATGTGCTCGACTACGAGGAGCGCTTCCGCAAGGCGGTCATCGATCCCTTTGCCGAGAGCTACGTCGCCGGCGAAACGCCGATCCCGTGCGTTTCCTGCAACCAGACGGTAAAGTTCGCCGACCTCCTGGCTACCGCCAAGGAACTCGGCGCCGACGCGCTGGCCACCGGCCACTATATCCGCTCCGGCGCTAACGGCGCCCACCGCGCGCTCTACCGGCCAGTCGACGCCGACCGTGACCAGAGCTATTTCCTGTTCGCCACCACGCAGGCGCAGATCGATTATCTGCGCTTTCCGCTTGGCGGCCTGTCGAAGCCGCAGGTTCGCGCCATCGCCGAGGAGATGGGGCTGACGGTTGCCGCCAAGCAGGACAGCCAGGACATCTGCTTCGTACCGCAGGGCAAGTATTCCGACATCATCGCCAAGCTGAAGCCGACCGCCGCCAATCCGGGCGACATCGTCCACATCGACGGCCGCGTGCTCGGCCGCCATGAGGGCATACTGCGCTATACGGTCGGCCAGCGCCGCGGCATCGGCATCGCTTCCGGCGAGCCGCTTTATGTCGTCCATCTCGATGCCGACCGCGCTCGCGTCGTGGTCGGCCCGCGCGAGGCGCTGGAGACGCACAAGATCTATCTGCGCAACATGAACTGGCTGGGCGACGGATCGCTCACAGACGTCCCTGCTGGCGGCCTGGAGCTGTTCGCCAAGGTCCGCTCGACGCGACCGCCGCGTCCGGCCGTGCTACATCACGGCAATGGCGCCACATGGGTGGAACTGGTCGACGGCGAGTCCGGCATCGCGCCCGGGCAAGCCTGCGTGCTCTACTCCGACGACGGCAACGAAGCCCGTGTGTTTGGCGGCGGCTTCATCGAGCGTTCGGAGCGTGGCGCCGAGGCCGAGGCCATGCTGACCCGGCTTGCCGCAAGGCCGGCGCAGATTCCCGCCGAATAGGGGCTCCGCCCTCTCGGAGACCGTTTCGAAATTCGCTCTGGCGAGTCATATAGTGGTGTTTTCGAGAACCGGAACGGAGCGGACATTTGGGTCCGTGAGCACAGTTCGACTGCGTCGACGCAGTAGAACGGGGAAGCACAGAAAACGCCACAAGATGGCCGCCGGAGTAGAATTTCCAAACAGTCTCAGGATTTGGTGTGGGTGACCGTGCCGGCGGTCAGGATGCGCAGCACCCTGATCGCTTCCTCGCCGCTGGTGCGCGGCTCGGCGCGCGTCTCGATGCACTGGATAAAATGCTCCAACTCGCGCGTCAGCGGCATGCCCTGCGCAACCGAGACATAGGACGGCTCATTGGTGGTGAAGGCCCATTGGCCGCTGTCCTGCCAGACCGCGTGGCGGTAGACGGCAAGCTTGCGTTCCCATGGCTCGACATCGTCGAACACCGCCATCGCCTTGGTGCCGACCACGGTCAGCCGCCGCTCGCGATAGGGATTGAGCCGCGAGGTGAAAAGATGGCTGCGCAGGCCGTTGGGAAAGCGCATATGCAGATGTGCGAAGTCGCTGAGATTGTCGAGGAGCGCTGCACCCTCGCCGCGCACCTCGATCGGCTCTGTGCCGGTGATCGCCAGGATCATCGACAGATCGTGCGGCGCCAAGTCCCACAGCGCGTCGTTCTCGGTGTGGAACTTGCCGAGGCCGAGCCGGTGCGAGTGGATGTAGCGGACTTCGCCGAGTTCGCCCTTGTCGATCAGCCCTTTCAGCGTCTCGAAGGCAGGATGGAACCGCAGGACATGGCCGACCATGAAGACGCGGCCGTTGTCCTTGGCCGCCTGCACCGCACGCTCGGCGTCGGCAACCGTCAGCGCGATCGGCTTTTCCACCAGCACGTCCTTGCCTGCCTCGACGGCGCGCACGGCAAGGTCGGCATGGAATTGCGGCGGCAGTGCCATGACGATGGCGTCGATATCGTCACGGACGAACAACTGGTCCGGCTCGATCGCCAGGCAGTCCTGTTCGCTGGCGAAGCCTTCGGCACGGGCCCGGTTGGTGTCGGAGACCGCGTGCAGCGCGCCGAGCGCCTTGAGGGTACGGATGTGGTTGCTGCCCCAGTATCCGCAACCGAGGACTGCAATGCGCGGCTTCATCTGTTTCAAACTCTAAAAACTCGTGGCCGAGACATAGCGACGTGCCCCCTCGAACTCAACCCCGGCGGCAACAACCAAATGTCCGCGCGGCAAAGCTTTTCGATAATGACGATAAGCCGGCAAGCCGGTTGCTTCGAAGCTTGACAGGCTCACCCTCCCAACCTTATATCCGCGCGACCTTGGCGAACGCCCCCGACATGCCTTTCGATTTGAGGCGGATTTCGGACCTTTCGCCGCCCTGGCGGGGTAGCTCAGTTGGTTAGAGCACGGGAATCATAATCCTGGGGTCGGGGGTTCAAGTCCCTCTCCCGCTACCACTTCAAACCCACTATCGTGTCCGATGGCCGCATCACAGCGGCCGCCTATTGGGGTGGGCTTTCCAGCATACCGTGCTGTGGGGAATGCTGCTACGCCAATAAGGGCGGCAAGCTTGCCCTTGACCTCGATCTCGAAGCCTTCGCGTGCAGGTTTTGGGTGCACCGTAACGCTGTGAACAAGCTGACGACAGCGCTGCTCGACCGTCTCACCCATCATTGCGAGATCATCGAGACCGGAAACGAATCCTGGCGCTTCAAGAACCGCGCCTGATCACCCCATCAAGCTCCCAAGCGCCATCCGCGCTCGCCCGGGCTGCGCAACCCTAACCAGCTCCGCCCGGGCGAACGCTGACCGCCGCGCATTACATAAGGGGGTCAAAATTGGACGCCGATCGGGGGTCAGTTTTGGAAGCCGTTTGACAGACAAGCTTTCTTCTACCCACTGGCGTTCTCCCTCGGAACACCAAATTCCAAGGGAAGTGGTTCGCCATCGGCCGGAGGCTTTCAACCGGCCCGGAGGCTTCATCTACAGATCAATGCGCATGTTCGCGCTTCGTTCGGTCTTAGCGTGTCTGCGGGAACAGTTCTTGTTCCGATCCCTCAATCGGGCTTCCGGACGAAATCGAAAGCTCCTGGTGCGGACGGATGAACCGGAATTCATGAGACTACGGCTCTGCAGCACGCAGTGTCAGCATTTCTGTATCGGTAGATTGAAAGCAAATGACCGCCAGTCTCGAAACAGGTCTGCTGACACTTTCCTGCGACGACGATTACGGTGTACGGGCATTCTGCCACTGACACTTTCAACCCTGCGGGCGCAAGTCTGTCACCGGCCGGTAGAAGATCACACGTACCGACGGAACAAGCTGGTTGAGGTAATCGAAATCCCGAACGTTGCCGGTCAGGACCGTCGCCCCCAGCAAGCCGGCCTGGTGAAAGATCAGCGCATCATTAAGAAAGCGGCGTTCGTGCCCCTCCCCTTTCGGCAGACGGTTCAGCCGGAACAGCAGGCCGGCAACCATACCGGCGCGTCCCCAGGCGGTGGCGTCGGGAGCATGTAATCGGTGCGAAGGGATATCTTCGATCGTGTCCGCAACCACTTTCAGGGTCGACTTCGTCGTGGGATGCAATGGGTCGAGCCGGCCGAACACATGGCTAAGCTCGGCAAGACAAACGGCGGAGTGGTGGCAGAGCCGATAGGTGAGAAGGTCATCGACCACTTCGGGCGTGCGTCCCTGCAGGACATCCAGATAGACGCTCGTGTCGAGAAGCAGGGCACCACCGACCGACGGCTGGTCCCCTGCCCAGGACAGAGCGGAATCTGGCCGCCGTTCCAGCCCTCCGGTACGCCGCTGTGGCTTGAGGGAACGCAGCGCGCTCCCTAGATCAAACGCCAAGATCAATGTCCGCGGGGATGCTGCCCTTGCGGCCGACGAGCCGGGCGCCAAAATCGTCCTCAATGGCAAGCCGCGACAAGGCGAGTTCAAGCAGCTCGGTGTCGGAGGTCACATGCGCGCGTTTCTTTGCCGCCTCGATCAGTTCCGACGGCACCCTGCCGGAGAGGCGTGTGTTCTTAGCCGCGCCAAGAAGGCCGACCGCCCTCGCCTGCTCAAGCACAAGGCGGTTCCGGGCGCGGGCGATCCGCTCCTCGCTTTCGGCTGCCGTTGCGCCACGTATGCTCATCCTAGATTCTCCGCTGTTGAACGAAACATAAATGGTGTTGAACATGAAAGCAAGGATCGGCACGCAGAAAGAAGGCCCAAAGAGTGTCATCACTGGATCCGGCAGGGCACGTCGCCCGACCCAGCCGGTCGTCGTAGGCGACCGGATGCAAATCTTGGAGCAATTCCGTCAGGCAGCTCGCGGTGGACAATCGGGCGCTTTGGCTGCACGTTGGGTGACAAGAATCGCAGCGCTGCGACATAAGAACGGACGAAAGTTTGATGGGCACTGCCCGTGATTTAATGACCACCGGCAGCGCCTGGTGCCGGCGCCGGTCGTTTGATCCGGTGCCGCCGGACCCACAAATCGTCGGCCTCTACATCACAGCACAAGCCTCGGGATCGGCAAGGGACAAAAAGTCGGTGTCGACCATTGAGCGCCGCCTGTCGTCGCTGACGTGGAACTATACGCAACGCGGTCAACCGCTCGACCGGAAGGACCGGCATATCGCCACCGTGCTCGCCGGCATCCGCAACAAACACGCCTCCCCTCCACGTCAAGAGGAAGCCATCCTGCGCGACGATCTTGTCGCCATGCTGGAAACGCTCGACCGTGGCACGCTGCGCGGTCTGCGCGACCGTGCCATGCTGCTTGTGGGCTTCGCCGGCGGCTTGCGCCGGTCCGAAATCGTCGGCCTTGATGTTGCGCGCGATCAAACCGAGGACGGTCGCGGCTGGATTGAATTTTTCGCGGACAAGGGCGTGCTGGTTACGTTGCGGGGCAAGACCGGCTGGCGCGAGGTCGAGATTGGTCGCGGCTCGTCCGACGCCACCTGCCCGGTCGTCGCCCTGCAGACCTGGCTGAAGCTGGCAAGGATAGGCCATGGCCCCCTCTTCCGCCGCGTCACCGGGGAAGGCAAACCGGTGGGAGCCGAGCGGCTCAACGATCAGGAGGTGGCGCGGCTGGTCAAACGCGCGGCCTTGGCCGCCGGCGTGCGCGGGGATCTTTCCGAGGGTGAGCACGGCCAAAGGTTTTCTGGCCATTCCTTGCGTGCAGGTCTTGCCTCGTCGGCCGAGGTCGACGAGCGTTACGTTCAAAGGCAGCTTGGCCACGCCTCGCTGGAGATGACGCGCAAGTATCAGCGACGGCGTGACCGTTTTCGAGTCAATCTAACTAAGGCGTCAGGATTGTAGGGTGCGGTACGCCCCCCAGCAGCAAGTGACTCTGGACGCGCCAATCCACTGGAAAGCCACAGGCCCAGCCATCAGGTTGATGGGTGTCTAAGGTTTATTGGTGCCGTGCAAGCCTCCAACTGAAGAGCGGTTCCCAGCTGGGAACTCAAAGTGCGGGTGGTGCGTGCTCGACTGGGAGTTGTGCGAGTAGTTTGCTTCTCGATGCGTGCTCCAGGATACTTCGCCCACACTTGGACTAGCCCCAGAGGGAAGTTGCCCAGCGACTGCAGGAGCCTCTTGCTTGCGTCATCCTCGACGCACTGAAGGAAGGTGCGCGTGGACAGTACGCCCACGTGCCAAACTGTGCTGATTTGCTGTCAAATCGCGTGGGACGCCTAGCGACAAATCCTAGCCGTGGAGTTGCCACTCGCGAGAATCGGTCGACCCGGAATGCCTTGTTGGAGGGAAGGGGGGCCGTGGGGCGTCTAGCTGGTCAGCCTGGTAGGGGCGATCATCGAAGTGACATCGGAGGCGGCGCGGCATGGCTGCATCACAAACACAACCGATCGTCTCCGTCGCAAAGGATGGTGACTCCCCCTGGGGACTGCGCGAGCTCAGTGCCGCCGTCACAACGGGAATTTCGCCGCCGCGCCAATATGGGGTCGGAACAAGAACTGCTCCCAGCGACACGCTAAGGTCGAACGGAGCATGAACGTCATGCCGCGTGGCGTAACCGAGCAGGAAGTCTGAGCAACCGGAAGCCTTCAGGCATGTGATGTTCTGCATCCCAAGTGTAGATGCCGGTCAGATTGATGTGTCCCCAGCTCAGCGGCGATACGTGCTTGAGCAGGTGATCCGGAATCTCGCGATGCATTTTGCGCAAGTGGGTGATGGACCGTTCGATATAGACCGTGTTCCAGTGTACGATCGCGCTGACGACGAGGTTGGCCGGCTATCCAGATCGACCGGCTATGTCCTATCAGGCGCGCCGAGCCCAACCTGGGAAACTACACATGGCCTTGGCGACTTTCTTGCATCGGTCTGGCTCGGCAGCCAACAACGTGGTGCCTCCGCGAGTGAGCGCTTAAGACCAATTTCGGCCTCGGTCGCGCCTGCTTCCAGGAAGCGAATCGAACCTGTCCAATGACCAAATTGCGGATCACCTCGGTCGTGGAGTCAATTTTGCAGTTGCCCGAAAGTTCTCCAGCGAACACGCTGGGGGTCGCGGTCGCAAAAAAAGAAAGAAGTCGGTTTGCGTTTAAACAGCGAAACCGCACGTCAGAGGCAAAAGCTCGAAATTAGACTGACGCCCCTGACGCCCAAAGGTTCACCCCATGGCCGAAGCCCACTAACCGAATGGAGAAGGCGGCACAGACTGGATTTCATCGAATTTGTGCCTCGCCAGCTAAGAGGCCGTGCCTGCATGAGGTTCATTGCCTTACAAGATCCGACCGACAACTGGATGGTCTATGACCTGCTTTTCGAGACCCCGGCGGGTTTCTCCGGCGGAGTGCTTTATGGCCTTTCGCGAGAAGAGGCCGAGCATCTTACAAACCCGGCGAACATGAAATTCGGATCGACGGCCGTATTCGGCGGGTCGAATCTCGGCCATCTGGCGCTCCGCTCGAATATTCATCCCTTCGCCACACCCCGGATGTCGAATCAAGAGGCGGCAGTGAGCGATGCCGCCCATCTGTGAGTCGAACGAGCAGATGGCCACTATCCATGATCGTATGCCCGTCATCCTTGCGCCGTCCGATTACAAGCGATGGCTCGGTCCCGAGCCCGATCCGCGCGACCTTATGAAGCCCTCTCCGTCAGAGTTGATGACGATGCCGATCGACAGCAAGGTTGGCAGCCCCGGTGAAAAACAATTCTCAGTGCGCTCGTCTCGAAATGAGGCACCAGGCAGTGCGGTCAAGAGCCATATTGGCTTCAAAGAATGCCCACTGGATGATGAACGGACGGTCGAGTTTTTTGACATGACAAATTGTTGATATCTGTCTTGGGAACGTTATCAGGCGGCGTCAGTTCCAGAGAGGTTTTAGAACAGCAACCCGCGCCCGACGATCCATGCGGCAAGCAGCCATGGTGAACTTCATGTATCGGATAGTCCTCTCCATCGCGATCTTTGTTATCGGCGCCGCGCTGCTAGCTGGCGGCGTCTGGCTCGCACTGCTCGGCG
This sequence comes from Mesorhizobium sp. Root102, assembly GCF_001425625.1. Taxonomy (GTDB): domain Bacteria; phylum Pseudomonadota; class Alphaproteobacteria; order Rhizobiales; family Rhizobiaceae; genus Mesorhizobium. The sequence goes on from NZ_LMCP01000047.1 coordinate 270,399, forward strand.
GATCGTGGTTCTACATTGTGCTCGGCGCTGCCCTTGTGGTTTCGGCAGCGCTAACCTTCTGGCGCAACTCTGCCGGGCTGGCGCTATACGGCGCAACGCTGCTGGTGACCCTCGGCTGGTCGATATGGGAAGTTGGCTTCGACTGGTGGGCGCTTTCCGCGCGAGGCAGCCTGCTCATCTTGCTCGGCGTCCTCCTGCTACTACCGCCGATGGTGCGGTCACTTCACAGAATTGACATGGGCTCCGCCCGATACAACGGCCGCAGCGGGCTTTTGGCCGGCTCCCTCGTAGTCGCGGTGCTTGCCGGTGTCTATGCGATGTTCCAGATCCCGCACGATCTCGCCGGCACGTTCGCCGACGACCGCATGGCCGCGTCGCGCGAGTTGAACAGCTCGATGCCGGACGGAGAATGGCAGGCCTACGGCCGAACCGCCGCCGGGGACCGCTATTCGCCGCTCAGCCAGATCACGCCGAAGAACGTCAGTAATCTGAAAGTTGCCTGGACTTACCACACCGGCGACATACGCGGTCCAAACGATCCCGGCGAGGCGACCTATGAGGTGACGCCACTGATGATCGACAGCACCGTGTACGTCTGCACGCCGCACAATCTGGTGATTGCGCTTGATGCGGTGTCCGGCAAGGAGAAGTGGCGCTTCGATCCGCACCTCAAACAAACAGTAAAGCAAACAACCCAACACCTCACCTGCCGTGGTGTCGCCTATTTCGACGGTTCAGCGGTTGCGAGCCCGCCCGCCGGCGGTGCAGAACAGCCGGCTGGGGCTGCGAACGGCCCCGCAACCGGCGCGCCACAGGCGGCATCGACCGAAGAACAGCGCCTCGCGGCAAGTGTGGCCGAAGTGACCACACAAGCGGCAGGCGTGCCTCAAAACGTGGTGACCGGCCAGGCGAAGCGCGGCGACCCCAATCCCGAAATTGACCGCAAAGATCCCACGACCACAGCCTCGATCGAACCATCCTGCGTCAAACGGCTCATTGCGCCGACGTCCGATGGTCGGCTGATCTCGATCAGCGCTGAGACCGGCAAAATCTGCCCCGGTTTCGGCGGCGACGATGGCACCTTAAATCTGTGGGCCAACATGCCCAACGTCACGCCCGGTTCGGTCTATTCAACATCCCCGCCTGTCGTTACCGACCATCTGGTGATTGTCGGCGGCGCCGTCAACGACAACGCGTCGACCACCTCACCATCTGGCGTCATCCGGGCCTTCGACGTCAACACTGGGGCGCTTGTCTGGAACTTCGATTCCAAGAAGCCCGATGCAACCGCACCAATTGCCAACGGCCAGACCTATTCGGAAAACGCGCCGAATTCTTGGAGCGTTTCGAGTTACGACCCAAAGCTCGGGCTGATCTATCTTCCGATGGGCAACCAATCGCCTGATCAGTATGGCGTCAACCGCAGCGCGGAAGTCGAGAAGTTCTCCTCCTCGATCCTCGCGCTGGACGTGAACACGGGCAAGGTCGCCTGGGTCTTCCAGGGCGTGCACCACGACCTATGGGACATGGACGTGCCGGCGCAGCCGAGCCTTGTCGATCTGACGATTGGCGGCAAGGTCGTGCCGGCGCTGGTAGCGCCCACCAAGCAAGGCGAGGTCTATGTGCTGAACCGCAAGACCGGCGTGCCGGTTCTGCCGGTTACCGAGGAACCCGCCCCGAGCGGTGCTGTCAAAGGAGATACCACCGCGCCGACACAACCAGTCTCGGCGATTTCGTTCAAGCCTGAGCCGCTTACCGAAAAGGATATGTGGGGCGCAACGCCGCTTGACCAGCTCGCCTGCCGCATTGAATTCCGCAGTCTCGACTACAGGGGCCGCTACACGCCGCCTACGGAAAAGGGCTCGATCATCTATCCCGGGAATTTCGGCACGTTCAACTGGGGCGCGGTGGCCGTAGACCCGGACCGTCAAGTGATGTTCGCCATGCCGGTCTATCTCGCCTTCACATCCAAGCTTGTACCGCGCCCTGATCAGTATGCCCGCGTCGTCAGCAAGGATGGGGAGGACGTTTTCAATGAGAATTTTGGGGCGCCTTACGCGGCGAAAATGGGCGCCTTCCTGTCTCCGCTCGGCCTGCCATGCCAGTCGCCGCCCTGGGGCTACGTCGCCGGCGTCGACCTGACCACCGGCAAGGTCGTCTACAAGCACGTCAATGGCACCGTGCGCGACCTGTCGCCGCTCCCCCTGCCATTCAAAATGGGGGTGCCCGGTATCGGCGGGCCGATCATCACCAAGGGCGGCGTAGCCTTTCTCAGCGGCACTCTCGACTATTATATCCGCGGCTATGACCTAAAGACCGGTGCGGAAATTTGGCGCGATCGGTTGCCGGCGGGCGGACAGGCGACCCCCTCCACCTACAAGGGCGCCGACGGACGGCAGTACCTCGTCGTGGTTGCCGGCGGCCACGGATCGACGGGAACAGAGGCTGGCGACTCGATCATCGCCTACGCCCTGCCGAACGCGAGTTAACAAGAAGGAACAGTCCCTTCGGACTGGTATACAAGCAGAGTGTTTGACGGTCGCTATAGGGTGGAAAGCGGAAATGCTGTGCTCGTTTTGACGTTTACCGCTTTTGACCCGAAGCTGAAGTAATCGGAGGGCAACGGGTGAAGCCTCGATAACGCTGAACGGCGATTTGGCCACGACTACGCGTTCGAGTCGAAAGCCGGCGCGGGTGAGCAACTGGCCGTATTGCGGCTCACTGCGTTCGATGCCGCCTGTCATCACCATCATGTTCAGATCAATTGGCGGCCCGACATGCGGCTCGTTTCCGAGCGGGAGGACGATCTCGACGACGACAGACGACCCCCAGGTGCGCGATTGCCCTGCGGACGTTCGCGAGGATCGGTGCGGCGCGCTCGTCGTCCCAATCGTGCATAATAAATTTGAGTAGGTAGAGATCGGCGCCCTCGGCACGTCCAGAAATCCCCCCTCATAATGCGGATGCGATCCCGCCTTCCGGCAACGAATGCGTCGTTGTCGGCGTTATCGATCACCTCCGCGACGCTTTTATCGAAGCAGCGCGGGAGGCACGCATATTGGTGGAGCGAGTAGCGCGTGGGACAGGAGGATGTATCGGGTCCCAACGGCCGGGACCTCGGTCCGGTCATGCCTATGAAGCGCTGCGCAACTACAACCGAAGCGACTACGATCGGCAACCAAAAGGACCGAATGGCGCCGAAGGCTTCCCGAAGGTCCTGTACGCAATCGCTCCGCGTTCGGTTACGGCATGATCAAGATCACGTGATTACTCCCGGTGCTTTGGCACGGGGATTGGGGCGAGATCCATCGGCTGGTACTGAGCCAGTTTCCGCAGGCCCGCAAGGTCGGTCAACTCGATGAGCCGCGAGTTGCTGGTGATAAGCTGTTCGGCGCGCAGCTGCTGAATTACGCGATTGAGATGTGGCACGCTCAACCCAAGCACGTCCGCTATGACTTCCTGCGAAAACGGCAGATTGAAACTTGTCTCGTCCGCCCGTTCCACCTCCAAAAGACGCGCGTGAATCTCAAGCAAAAGGTGCGCCAGCCTTTCGATCGGCGTGCGCCGACCGAGATTGACAATGTGTTCCGCATAAGTCGCTGCCTCTTGGGCGGCCAGCCAGCTTAACACCAAACCAAATTGTGGCTGCTCATAGCAAAGACGAATATAGGAATCGAACGAGCAAACTGCGTAAGTCAGTTCGGTCACAGCAACGACCGCGTAGGTCGACCGATCGAAAAAGCTGACTGGAAATCCAATAACATCGCCAGGTAGGATGACCTTCAGAATCTGCCGCTTGCCGCTGCGAAGCAATCTGTAGCGAATGGCGAAGCCATCTTTGACAAAGCACAGGTTTCGGAACTCCGAGCCTTGAACAATAAGTTCCTCCCGCTTCCGGACGGATAGATCGCGTTCGAAGATTGCCTCGAGACTTTTGACATCGACCGCACTCAGCTTCATCACACGGGTCAACCGGGCCACGATCGGATGGCCGGTCAGCGGCATACCGCGTTCCCAACGTTCATGAACTCTATCTCCGACGAACTTGCGTACGCTTATTAACTTAGATCAATGAATAGAATCATCAAACGAAAGTTGTATTGACTAGACTCTTTATACGGCCGCGAATGCCCATAGAAGCAGGCGTGCTTCCAATGTCCCGCTCGGAAAAACCAGTCAAAATTCGGGCACAACAACGAGAGCCACCAGAGGGCTCCAACGCCAAGGAGGAACTGCTGAATGCCGCTCGATAATCAAAAGCATGCCACTATTTCCCGCCGCACCTTGCTGCATACGGGCGCCGGTTTTCTCGGCAGTGCGGTTCTGCCCTGGTTCAGCCTTGAGGCCTCTGCGGCCGATGAGAAGGCCGCGATAGGCACCTGGCCGGCCGGATCAGAAGGCCAAACCGTCTATATCGGGGCTGCGGTGCCGCTTACGGGCGCCTATGCAGCGCAGGGTGCTGATGAGCTTAAGGGGTGGCAGCTCGCGGTCGAGCACATCAACAACGGGCACGACTTGATGAAGGCGTTGGCGCCAAAGGTCGACAAAGGCCTGCTTGGCAAAAAAGTGGAGCTGTTATCCGCCGACAGCGCGGCGAAGCCGAACCAGGGCGTCGAGCTCGAGCAGAATTTCATAAACCAGAACAAGATCATCCTGATGACTGGTTCGACTTCGTCGGCGGTCGCGGTGGCACTCAACAAGTTCGCCCAGCGCGAGAAGATCCTCTACGTAGCGGGGATTTCCGGCTCAAACGACACCACAGGAAAGGACTGCGTCCGATACGGCTTTCGCCAGAACTTCTATGGCCAGACCGCAGCGAACGCGATCGGGCCAATCCTGGTCAAGACCTACGGAAAGGGAAAGAAGGCGGCATTCATGACGCCGGACTATACTTACGGCCACACCGTCACCAAGTCGGTTAACGACTACCTGACCTCACAGGGCGGCTGGGAGATGGTGACGGACCAGGTCTCGCCGCTGGGCACCCAGGATTTCAGCCAGTATCTGACGAACATCGCCAATTCGGGCGCCGAGTTCATCGTCAATGTCAACTGGGGCCGTGACGCGGTGCTGTCGATCCAGCAGGCCAAGCAGTTCGGCCTGACACCGGGCATGAAGATGGTCGTGCCCTACCAGATCCCCTTCCTTGCCAAGGAAGTCGGTCCAGAACTGACAGCCGGTGTTTTCGCGGCCACCGATTTCTGGTGGACCCTGCAGGACAAGTATCCTCTCGCCAAGCAGTTCGTGGATGCGTTCCAGCAGAAATTCGGCTACCGGCCGGAATGGGGTGCTGAAAACGCCTATATCAGTTTCGCTCACTGGGCGCGCATGGTTTCGACGGCGGGTAGCTTCTATCCGCCGGACGTCATCAAGCAGTACGAGAAGGGCGAGACCATCCCATCGCTCGTCGGTGACGTTCACTACCGGCCGGAAGACCACCAGTGCGTGCGACCAGTCGTACTCGTCCAAGGCAAGGACCCCAAAGACATGAAGAGCGATGACGACTACTGGAATGTCGTCGAGGTGGTCGACGGCGCGCCACTGATGCAGAAGCCCGATGAGTTCGGCTGCAACCTCGGTAGCTACACCTGAAACCCCGACTTTCGCCTTCTCCACCGGCCGCGGCCGGGGAAGGCGTCGCATGCAGGTTTGACCGGCGGGGCGCAGACGGGTTCGCCTGCGCGTCGGTCACTGGATGTCGATTGTTCACGACCTGTTGGCGGAGCGGACGGCGGGGCACATCCTTCATTTTCAAGGGCGGGCGGCAGAGTGATTAACTGGGCAAATTTCATTTCGCAGTGCTTCAACGGACTCGTGCTCGGCGCGCTCTTGGCGCTGATCTCTTCGGGGCTGACGATCATCTACGGCACGCTCGGCGTCCTGAACCTCGCCCATGGAGCGATGTTCATGCTCGGCGGCTATGCCGGCTGGCTCGCTTACACCTACACAGATTCATTCCTGGCCGCGGTGGTGGCCGGATCGCTGTTCGTGATGATCGTCGGGGTGGTGATCGAGCGGTTGATCATTCGCCATTTCTACGCGCGCCCGCAAGAGGACCAGCTTCTCGTCACGTTCGGGCTGGGCATCGTCTTCGTCGAGACGGTCCGCTTCTTCTTCGGCAGCCTGTCGCGAACGGTGCCGCCGCCCGCCTCGCTTGTCGGCATCACCCATCTGGGTTTCATGGTCTACCCCACCTACCGGTTGGCCCTGCTCGGCATCGTTGCCGTTGCGCTGCTACTGCTCTATTTCGTGCTCTATCGCACCCGCATCGGGATGATCGTTCGAGCAGGCATCGAGGATTCGGCGATGGTCGATTCGCTCGGTATCGACGTCTACAAGATTTTCATGCTTGTCTTCGGCATCGGCGCGATGGCGGCGGGCTTCGCCGGCATCGTCAACGCTCCAGTGGTGTCGATCGCGCCCGATGTTGGCGAGGCCATACTGGTCCAGACCTTCGTGGTCGTGGTGATCGGCGGGGTTGGTTCGTTTCCCGGCGCGATCATCGGTGGGCTCATCGCCGGCGAGATCATCAGCATTACTTCGATGTTCAATCCCGGTTATTCCTATATCATGCTGTTCGTGGCGATGACGCTGGTGCTGGTGCTTCGCCCGCATGGGCTGCTCGGCACTGCCGCACGCGAGTAGATGCGGTCGGCCATGAACATCAATCGTCCCTTCCTCGTCGAGCTTGTGACGGCGGCTGCGCTCATTTTAGCACCGTTCTTGCTGCCCTATCTCGGCTTCTCGCCCAGCACGATCAATCGCATCCTCATCTGGGGCCTGTTCGGAATCGGCTTCGACATCCTGTTCGGCTATACGGGCCTGCTGTCCTTCGGCCAGTCGGCCTTTTACGGCACCGGCGGTATGGTCGCCGCCTATCTCCTCACTGAAACGAGCTTCTCATATGTCATGGCCGCCATCGTCATTGGCGCCACGGTGGCGGGTGTGGTCGGCTATGTGATTGGCCAAATCGCACTTCGGCGCACCGGCATCTATTTTGCCATGATCACGGTGGCGATCGCCGAAGTCTTTTTCTTCGTCGAGTTCAATCCGTTGTCGGCATACACGGGCGGTGAGAACGGCTTACCCGGGGTGCCAACCCCGGTCTTCGATCTCGGCTTCAAAGTGTTGGAATTCAACACCGACTGGACGATGTATACCTTCCTGGCGTTCTGGTATTTCGTCGGCATTGTCATCGCGCTGCGCATCGTACGCTCGCCTGTGGGCGCGATCCTTTCGGCGATCCGCGACAATCCGCTCCGCGCCGCCGCACTTGGCCACAATATTCACGGTTACAAGCTCACGGCCTTCGTGGTGGCGGCTGTCTATGCCGGCTTTGCCGGCGGCCTGCTAGGCGTCATGCAGGGCTTCATGCCGCCAGAGGCCTTCATGTTCGACACGTCCGGCCAGGTCCTCATGCAGACGGCCATCGGCGGCGCCGGCACGCTCTTCGGGCCTCTGGTGGGCGCTACGGTGTGGCTCTATCTGAGCGACTTCTTCCAGAACACATTGCATCTCGGCGCGACTTGGAAGCTGGTGCTCGGCGTCGTCTTCGTGCTTCTGGTGTGCTTCCTGCGACGCGGCATGGTCGGCGCGATCGTCGACCTCTATAGGCTGACAGGCAGCCGCAGCAAAGAGTCAATCGAAACCGCGGTGGAGAGCGCGCTCCACAACCCGGCCGCCATCGAGCCGATGCCGGCGCGCCAGCGTGGTGGCACGCTAGCGCCCGGGCCGATCCTGCAGGCGCATGGCCTCACCAAGCGCTACGGCGGTCTCGCAGCCAACAGCGACATCGACTTCGCGGTCAATCCGGGTGAGATACGCGGCATCATCGGGCCGAACGGCGCGGGGAAAAGCACTTTCTTCAAAATGCTCACCTGCGAGATCGCGCCGAGCTCCGGCCGAATCATGTTCGAGGGTCGCGACATCACCCGCATGGGTGTGTCCGAGGTGTGCCAGCTCGGGCTGACCAAGAGCTACCAGATCAACCAGTTGTTCGACCGCCTGACCGTCAGACGGAACCTGACCATCGCCGCGCTAGGCGACGCGCGCGGCACGTTCAGGCTCGATCTGTTCAAAAGCCTTCACAGCGTTCCCGGTCTCAATGAGCAGGTCGAGCGAACGGCGGCACTGGTGAACCTCACGACGCGGCTTGATCGGCCGGTTTCGGAACTGGCCTATGGTGAGAAGCGCAGGCTGGAAATCGGTCTGGCCCTGGCGACGTCGCCGAGTCTTTTGCTGCTTGACGAGCCACTTGCCGGCATGAGCCCGCGCGAGCGCGTCGAAACCGTGGCGCTACTCAAGTCGATCGCGCGCGGGCGCACGATGATTGTCATCGACCACGACATGGATTCGCTTTTCGAACTGGTCGAGAAAGTGACCGTCCTGCAGGAGGGCAGGGTTTTGGTCGAAGGCATACCCAGGGAGATCAAGACCAATGCCAAGGTGCAGGAAGCTTACCTCGGCGGTGTGCATGGAGAAATGGCATGAGCCTGCTCGAAGTCAGCGGATTGAATAGCTATTATGGGGACAGTCACATCCTGTTCGACGTGGGACTTAGGATCGAAAGGAATGAGGTCGTTGCGCTGCTCGGACGCAACGGCGCAGGCAAATCCACGACCCTCAAGAGTTTGATGGGCGTGGTGGCGCCGCGTACCGGTTCGATCAAGCTCGACGGGGTAGAATTGGTCGGCTGGAAGTCGCACAGCATCGCCCGGCAGGGCATGCAACTCGTGCATGAGAATCGACGCATCTTTGGCAGTCTAAGCGTGGAGGAAAACATCATTCTGGCCGGATTGACCGCCAAGAACCGTTGGCCGCTGGAGCGGATCTACACGATGTTCCCTCGGCTGAAGGAACGACGCACGGGCCGCGGTACCGACCTGTCAGGCGGCGAGCAGCAAATGCTGGCCATAGCTCGTGCGTTGGTTCGCGACCCGAAGATCATCCTGCTCGATGAGCCCTTCGAAGGGCTTGCCCCCGTTATCGTGCACGACCTGGTGCGTGCCTGCCGGGAACTGGCGCAGGCAGGGCAGACGATCATATTGGTGGAGCAGAACCTCGCCGCGGTGCTCGCGCTGGCGAGCCGCGTCTATATCATTAACAACGGCCATATCGCCCATGAGGGGGCGGTCGCCGAACTCAAGGCACAGCCAGGACTGCTGCTGCACCATCTCGGCGTCTAGGTCAAATGCGCCGCGCTTAAATCCCGATACAAGGCGATCTCAACACTCAAGTTCGGCATAGCAGTTTAGCCGTCGATCCGCCTATTTGCGCGCCGTTCAAAAAGCGGCCGCTAAGCCGGGGGACGAGCAGTCGCTTCTAAAGGAGCATGGTATCATCTGAGCGCAAATTTGCGCTGCGATAGAGTTTGGAGCAGCGGACACGCAGTTCCATAAACTTCTAGTTTGCTACTGGCATGTCGGATCGGAGGCGCTGGCTTGGACAGTTTCCACCGCCGGTACTCAATCAAGAGCACTATTGGGAGGCCCCATAGCCCGAGGCATCCTGCAGCTGAAATAGTAGCGCTGGACGGCAGCTTTTATCGTGTGACCGGCAGAAGCGGAGAGGCCGTTGTCTCACCAATCTCGGTCCTTCCGCATTCATGAGTTCACGGTCCAGTTCCTCAGTACCTTTCTTCACGAAATCCGCTCACCGTCCTCGTCGAGAAGAACGCAGCCCTCGGGATCGAAGCCGAGGTCGATCGCCTCACCTTCGCGAAGGACGCGACCAGTGATCGGCGCGTTGGCGCGGATGCTGGTCTTGCCGCCGATGTCGATCTCGTAGATGGCGCTACCGCCTAGATACGAGGCCGAGACGACGCGGCCCGACAGACGGTTGGCGCTCGCTGCCGCGCCGACCGACAGTTTCTGCGGCCGCACCACGACAGTGACTTTGCTGCCGTCGGCAAGCGGCTTTGGACAGGCCACGTTGATCGTCTGGCCGGTGGCAAGCACCACCGCTGTTCCTTCGCCGGATCTCCTCACAGCCCCGGCAAGCATGTTGGCCTTGCCGAGGAAGTCGGCGACAAAGGCCGTGGCTGGTGCCTCGTAGACCTCCTGCGGGGTTCCAATCTGCTCCACTGCGCCGGCGTTCATCACCACGATGCGATCCGACATCGAGAGCGCTTCTTCCTGGTCGTGCGTGACGAAGATAGCGGTGATGCCGGTTTGCTTCTGGATCTTCTTGATCTCGACGCGCATTTCCTCGCGCATGTTCGCATCCAGCGCCGACAGCGGCTCGTCGAGCAGCAGTACCTGCGGCTCGAAGACGATGGCGCGGGCGAGCGCGATGCGCTGTTGCTGCCCGCCCGACAGCTGCGACGGCAGCTTTTTCTCACTGCCCGGGAGACGCACCATTTCCAGCGCCTGGCCGACCTTGCGCGCGATCTCGGGCTTCGGCACGTTGCGGTACTTCAGTCCGAAGGCGACATTGTCGAACACGTTCTTGTGCGGGAAGAGCGCATAGCTCTGGAAGACCAGCCCGATATTACGCTTGTAGATCGGCACGTCGTCGACCCGCCGCCCGTCGATCATGATCTGGCCGCCCGAAATGTCGACCAGGCCTGCGATGGAACGCAGGATCGTGGTCTTGCCGCAGCCCGAAGGCCCGAGCAGGGTGACGAAGCTTCCCTTGCGGATCGACAGCGAGAAATCGCGCACCGCCACGAACTTGCCATAGGCAATGTCGATGTCGCGGAACTCGACCGCCGGCTGGCTCGTCTCGGCGCCGCCCGGAGCGGGTCCGCCCGAACCGAGCCTTGCCACCCCGGCCGCGGCCGGCCGGGGCGCCTCTGAAAGGTCGTGGCTGTCAGGCACCTTTCGAGATCCTGTGCCACTGCTTGTTCCAGGCGTCCTCATTGCTCGCCCAGTAAACCGGGTCGGCGAAGGTCAGCGCCTTCATCGTGCCCGTTTTGTCGAAGGCCGGCAGCTTCTCGATCTTCTCGGTCAACTTGACCTTTGTCGGGTCGAGCGACGGCGGATAGCTCTGGCCTTCGGCCACCGCGATGGCGGTCGCCGGGTCGAGCATGAAGTTGATCAACTCCTCGCACTCGGCCATCGGCGAGCCTTTCAGGATCAGCATGTCCTCCATCCAGGCATAGGAACCCGCGGGATCGAGGTAGCCGATCGGATGGCCCTGGTCCTGCAATGCGGCAACGCGGCCCGACCATGCGTCGGTTACCACGATCTCGCCCTTGGAAAGCAGGTCCATCAGTTCCGCGCCGGAACTCCAGAACTTCTTGGCGAGGTCGCGCGTCTCGCGCACCTTGGCCCAGATCGCATCCATGTCCTTGAGGTTGTTGGGGTCCTGTCCGGTGGCGAGTGCGGCGTACCAGACGCGCGTGGTCATGTCGTCATAGCCTCCGACCTTGCCCGCGTATTTCTTGTCGAGCAGGAGTGCGGCACCCTTTTCCTTGGCTTCCTCGGGCGAGATCACCTTGGTGTTGTAGGCGATGCCTGTCGTGCCGTAGTCGTAAGGCACGGCCGAGAGTTTCGGAGTCAGCTTGCGGAACGGTTCGATCATCGGCTGCAGCACATTCGCCATGTTGGGAATGTTGGCCTCGTTGATCTCCGAGGTCAGGCCGCCGTTCACATATTTGATGTAGTAGTTCACGCCGGAGGAATGAATGACCTGGTAGTCGCCGGGCTTGGCGGTCTTGATCTTGGTGATGATCTCGTCCTCGTCGCCGAACGTGCCCTGGACCACCTTGATCTTGGTCTTGGCGGTGTAGGGCTTGAAGGCATATTTGTCGATCGCGTCCTGCACCGTGCCGCCCCAGCCATCGAAGCGGACCTCTTCGACCGCGGCAAGCGCCTGCCTCATCCAGGGCATGTCGAGGCCCACCGCGGCCGCCGCGGCGGCGGTCAGCGTCAGGAAGGTGCGGCGGCTCAGATCGCCGTTTTGATACCTATCGTGCAGCCGTTCAAGCCGCTTGCCGTTGGACAGTTTCATCGTGCTTCCTCCTTTGGTTGGCCGCGTCTTTTCAATCTGGTCAGGCTTTGCAGGACCAGGCCGCCGAGCAGCGGGATGCCGACGGTCACCAGGATCATCACGGTGCCGAGCGCGTTGATCTCCGGGCTGATCGAGATCTTGAGCATCGAAAGGATCTGGGTGGGCATGGTCTCGACGCCTGCCGGCCGCCAGAACAGGCTGGCCGACGTGTTGTCGAACGAGATGGTAAAGGCGAGCAGCGCGCCGCCGACGACGGCAGGGATGAGCAGCGGCAGCGTGATCTCGCGGAAGGAGGAAAAGCGCGAGGCGCCGAGTGAGAGTGCCGCCTCCTCATAGACGCGTCGGATGCCGACCATGCGCGCCTGCGCGATCAGCACCACATAGGGCACGGCGAGCAGGATATGACCGAGCACCAGGAGAAGCATGGTCCTCGGCTGGTCGACCGCCTTGATCAGCACCAGAAGGCCGACGCCGAGGATGGTCTCCGGCACCAGCGCCGGCAGGATCACCAGCGTGCTCAGCGCCTGCTTGCCACGGAATTCGAACCGCACCAGCGCAAACGCCGTGACGACTCCTATTGCGGTGGTGGTGGCGGCAGTGACCAGCGCAATCCACAGAGATGTGCGGAAGGCGGCCAGCACCTGCTCATTGGCCATCAGCTTGCCGTACCATTGCAGGCTGAAGCCCGTCATCGGGAAGCCGCCGAACATCGAAGCGTTGAACGACAGGATCACTGTCGCCACGATCGGCGCGAACATGAAGATGTAGACACAGAGCGTGACGAAGCCAGTCAGCCGCCAGGCCCATCTGCCTTCCTCCTTCCGCCGCGCCCTCATCCGCCTAACCCTTTGACGATCTGCGACATGCCCATGTAGCGGGTATAGAGGGCGGCGAAGAAGCCCAGCACGACGAACAGCACGATCGAAAGCGTGGCGCCCATCGGCCAGTTCAGCTCGCCCATGATGGTGTCGTAGATCAGGTTGCCAAACAGCGCGTCGCGGCCGGAGCCGAGAAGCTGCGGCGTCACATAGCTGCCGGCGGCCAGCACGAAGCACAGCAGCAGGCCTGCGGCCAGCCCGGGCAGCGAAAGCGGAAGCGTGACCTCGCGGAACGCCTGCGCGCTGGTGCAGCCCATCGAGCGAGCCGCGGAGATCAACGTGCGGTCGATGCCCTCGAGACTCACATAGACGTTGAGGATCATGTACGGCAGCAGGAAGTGCAGCAGCCCGAGGATCACAGCACCCTCGTTGTAGAGCATCGGCAACGGCTCGTTGATGATGCCTACTTTCAGCAGCGCAACGTTGATGACGCCCTGTTCGCCCAGGATGTTGATCCAGGAAAAGGTGCGGATGGTGAAGCTGATCCAGAACGGCACGATGAGCAAAAGCAGAAGCAGCCACTTGTGCTTGAATGTCGTCGCCCAGATGAAATAGGCGGGAAAATAGCCCAGCACGCCGCAAAGCAGCGCCGTCATCGCGCCGACCCTCAGCGTCTTCAGAAGGAAGCCGTGGTAGTAGCTGTCAGTCAGGAACTCGTGCCAGTTCGCGGTCGTCAGCGCGCTGGTTTCCACACCAGCGGTGACGAAGGTGAAGAAGGTGTAGGCGGCCATCACCGCGATCGGCAGCACCAGGAAGAAGATCAGCAGCAGGAGCACCGGCGCGACCAGCATCCAGGCCAGCCGCGGGTCATACAATGTCCATCGTCGTTTCATGGCACCCGGCCGTCCGCGCCTTCTTTGAAGCGCTTATTTTGTTCCCACAGCCAAGATTGAGTGATTGAAGGCCCGATGTCTACAGTCGGCGATTGAGCCAGCGGACTTCAGCGGACATCGGCGCGTCGCCAACTGCGATAGCGCCGAAGGCATGACGCCGTTCAGCACGAACGTTCACCGATCGAGAACCACATCTGTGAGCATCTTGGGTGAGACAGGCGCGCCGTTCAGGTTTGCCAGACTAGATGTTTGATCCCGAGCTTTGATGGTGCATTATTTTCCTTGGAATGGAGGGATGCACTGTGGGACAGATTCTACATGGGAGCGCCACGACGACAGAGGCAG
>NZ_LMCP01000048.1 GCF_001425625.1 Mesorhizobium sp. Root102
CGTCGCCCTGCGATGCGAAAAGACCGCACGAAACTTCCGCTCAATCGTAAGCTTCGCCGCAGGCCTATGCTTGATCAAATTCGTCCACACGGCCTAGTGGCGACCGGGCAATAACAAGCACGCCGTTGCACGCGCGGAGCGATCTTGCAAAGCTTGTGCCGCCCAATCAGCCCTTGCCGGTCGACGCCGGCCATCTCCTCTCATCATCAATCCACCCAATTTAAGTCAGGGCGCTGTGCTTGAAAGCGCAATGATTCCTGCTACTTGCGGCGTGGGGACAATGTGTTTGGGCTGGGCAAGAATTGGCAATGACTTCAGTGAATATGGAATGCCTTCGCTGTCATGGCAGCGGCAGGGTTTTCGATTGTTCCAAATGGTATGCGTCAAACGGGCATTGCTGCCCGCAAGGGACCCATCGGACCGGTTGCCCCGGAAAGACGATCGCCTGCTCGGGATGTGCCGGCCTGGGGAAGCTGGCGGAGCCGCTGCTGAGAGCCGTCGCATAGCCCATGATCGGGTCGCATGCCGCTGATGACGAGCGCGGCCCCGACGCGCCCGGCCGGCTGGCTTATCTTACTCCACCGGTGGTTCTTCAGGTGGTGGCGTCAAAACCGTGATGTCCATCCTGGCGATCTTGGATGCCGCGCGACCTTGCGCATCAGCATCCACGTCGCCGGTTGCGGCAACCATAATTTTGGCGAGATGTCCCACGGAGTCTGCGCTGCGACCTGGCGCAAAACCTTCGCCCGTTTCGGGCTTTCCCACTGCTGTTTGTTTTTCCGGCACTTGCCGATGTTGAGTTGCGATCGCGGAAACCATTGAAACCTCCTGTGGTAACGCCTCGAACCTTATATTAGCCATGGCTGTTGCGAGGCTGGCCTGGCGGCCCCTGTGCCAGCAGCCGCACTCATCGCCGACTCGCAATTGGCCGCCAGCCCAACTCTGCCGCACCGCACGAGGTCCACTGAACCCGGCGCTTGGCGCTACCTTGCACGCAACTGGCCGCCGCGCGATGCTTGGTGCCAAGGTTGGAGAGAATCATGCGAAAAAATCTGATGTCGGGGCTGCTGCTCGCGGTCGCCCTTGCCGCACACCCCGCTTGGGCGCTGGACAGCAGCGGCACGCCGGTCGTGGTGACGCCCCTGGCATCACGCACGACGACGGCGTCCGGCCAGCCGATCACCCTGCCGCAGAAGAACGTGCAGGTGCTGGTGTCGACCTACGACGTCGCGCCAGGCGCGACCTTGCCGGTCCACAGACACCCCTTCCCGCGCTACGCCTATGTGCAGGCCGGCACGTTGAAGGTCACCAATGTCGAGACCGGCAACAGCAACACCTACAAGACTGGCGATTTCATCATCGAAATGATCGGCCAGTGGCATCAGGCCACCAATATCGGTGATATCGAGGTCAAGCTGCTGGTGATCGATCAGGTCGAGGAAGGCGCCAAGAACACGGAGTTGCGCCAGTAGCGGCCAAGGCCGGTATCGGTGGCCTGAGGCCGGGAGGAGGCGCTCCGCGCTTCACCACATCGTTGCGTACAACCTACCTGCCCCAGGCGCCTCACCCCCAGGCGCCGACCATCTGCCGTGTCGTGGCGTTCAGCCGGTTGAAGGCATTGATGAGTGCGATCTGGATGACCAGCGCGGCAAGCGCCTTTTCATCATAGTGCCGGGCGGCCTCGTCCCAGACATCGTCCGGCACCGCGTCCGGCCTGTCGGCGAGCCGTGTGCCGGCTTCAGCCAGCGCCAGCGCCGCGCGTTCCGCATCAGTGAAGTAAGGCGTCTCCCGCCATGCCGCCAGCGCAAAGATGCGCTCGTCCTTTTCGCCTGCCTTCTTCAGTTCGCGCGCATGCATGTCAACGCAGACGGCGCAGTTGTTGATCTGGCTGGCGCGCAGATGGATGAGCTTGCGCGTGACATAGGGCACGTCGGCCGCCTCGGTCGATTTGTCCAGCGCCAGCAGCGCCTGCACGGATCCGGGAATGAGCACCACCGGGTTTTTGATCCTTGCTTGCATGGTCTTTATCCTTCGAGTGTTTCATCAGGGGGGTGTTTTGCCGGCTCGGATGCATGCATCCGGACCTGAGAGTTTGAAAAGATCTCTCGGCAGCCAATCTATAACCAATTGGCTATGGATTATTCATAACTATATGGTTATGAGAGTGTCAAGTGGAGAAATGTCGCTTGGCCCAAATGGCGGCGCGCTGTTCATGCTTTCGCGCCAACCGGCCTGATGCTAGGGCTGTCGGCGACATCATGGATCGGGTAGCCCTTGACCAGAGAAACTCGCCTGCCGCTGATCGAAATCTGTGTCGAAGGCATTGACGGCTTTTTGGCCGCGCAAGCTGCCGGCGCCGACCGGGTTGAACTGTGCGCCAGCCTCATCGAAGGCGGCATCACCCCGAGCCTTGGCACGGTGCGCGCCGCGCTCGAGCAGGCAAGCGTGCCGTTTCACGTCATGGTGCGGCCGCGCGGCGGCGATTTTCTCTACAGCGACACCGAATACGCCTCGATGCTGGCCGATGTCTCGGCACTGCGCGATCTCGGCGTGCCCGGCGTGGTGTTCGGCTGCCTGAACGCCGACGGCACCATTGACGAGGTGCGTATGAGCGAACTGACGCACGCCGCCGGCGCCTTGAACGTCACCTGCCACCGCGCCTTCGACATGACGCGCGACCCGTCCAAGGCGCTCGAATCGCTGATCCGCTGCAAGGTCGGCCGCGTCCTGACCAGCGGCCAGCGCGACACGGCAGTCGAAGGCGTTTCACTCCTGGCGCATCTGGTGCGGCAGGCCGGCGACCGCATAGTCATCCTCGGCTGCGGTGGGCTCGATTTGCACAACATCGCCGAAGTGCGCAGCAAAACCGGCCTGTCCGAAATGCATTTCGCCGCCCTCAAGGATGTGCCGAGCGCCATGCACTACCGCAATCCCCATGTCGGCATGGGCGGTTCCGACCTCGACCGCGAGTATCGCAACACGCTGACTGACACCGACCTCGTGGCAGCTACCATCGCGGCGGCCAAGGCATGAGCGCGGCTCCTGCCCCGATAGTCCGCGTATCGGCCGAAGACGAAGCGGCGATCCTGGCGCTCAACAATGAGCACGCCGCCGAACTGTCGTGGCTGGAGGCTGAGCGGCTATCCTTCCTGCTTGGCGAAGCATTTTACGCGCGCCGTATTGGGGACCTCGAAGCCTTCATCATGACCTTCGACCAGGACGCCCGCTACGACAGCCCGAATTTCTTGTGGTTCGGCGAACGCTACGAGCGCTTCGTCTATGTCGACCGTGTGGTGGTGGCGGCGCAAGCGCGTGGCCGCGGCCATGCCCGCCGTCTCTATCAGGACTTGTTCGAACATGTCGTGCGTGCCGGCCACACGCTGGTTACCTGCGAGGTCAACACCGACCCGCCGAACCCCGCCTCGGATGCCTTTCACGCCGCCCTCGGCTTCACCGAGGCCGGTGACGCGGTGATCCATGGCGGTAAGAAAGCGGTGCGCTACTACGTCAGATCGTTGCAGGCATAGAGGGCCGAGCGCGCCGCAAGGTGGCCTGAACGGCCCTAATGCCTCACCAGTTGCGGTTGAGCCATTCGCGCGCCGGGCGCTCGATGAGGTAGTAGCTGCAGAGCGCGCAGGCAAAGACGCCCGCCAGCATCGGGATCGGCGCGCTGCCTTGCTCATGGACGAATTTGTAGAACGGCTGCTGCCACAGATAGAGCGAGTACGACCACAACCCCAGCGTCGCCATCGGCCAGGAGGACAGCAATCCGGAAAAATACCGGAGGCTGAAATCGAGCATATTGACGGCCAGGGCGAGCAGCGGCACAGCGAACAGATAGTGGATCGGCGTCGGCACCGGATCGAAGAACAGCAGAACGGCGCAGATCGATGCCGCCAGGGCCACATGCTTGCCTCGCAAGGCCGCCGGCAGCCTGCCATCGGCCTTGAGCAGGCAGATCGAAGCCGACAGCAGGATCGACGCGATATGCACGTCGGTGCGCCAATAGGTGGTTTCGTAGTCCATCCCGAAGACCCAGTACGAAACCGCGCCGTTGGCCATGGCCAGCAACGCCAGCGCCAGAAGCAGCACGACGACGCGAGAGCGACTTGAAACGATGACGCTGATCAGCGCCAGGATGATATAGGCGTGCTCCTCGATGCAGAGCGACCAGATATGGTCGAGCGCCCCTGCCCGCGTCACGAGAATGCCGGCATAATTGTAGGTGAATGTCAGCGCCGTCAGCGCCGCCTTCCATTTGAAGGCGATGAACGTGCCGGAGAGCGCAATCATCGCGACGACCACGAAGATCAGGAGCGCCGGATAGATGCGGGAAAAGCGGCGCTTGAAGAATTTCTTCAGCGGGTAGCGTTCGATGAACAGGATTTCGCCCATCAGCCGGCCGCTGAGCACGAAGAAGAATTCGACGCCCAGCACGCCGAGATTGATTCCGGGAACGGGAAAGAAATGGCCTATCAGCACCAGGGCGATCGACAGGCCGCGCCAGCCGTCGAGATAGGCCAGTCTTGTTCTGGCCGGTCTGTCGACTGCGGACCGAGATGGAACGGCATGCGTCGCGGAGATGTCGGTCATGCCGATCCTTTTGCATTAGGCATGCGAAAGGGCACGGCGGTACACTCCGAACCCGGCTCGCATTCCCCGCCCCAGCCATATTGCAGTGCAAGATAAATTTGTGCAAGCGCGAGATCGCTGCCGGGCCAGTGCCGGGCGAAGTATCGGGTGGAATTGCTTCAAGGAGACAATTGCTGCACGGCGGCGATTCCATCAGCAACTGGACGGGTACAGGTCACCACACACGAAAAAGGGCCCGAGGGCCCCTTTCCTTGTCTGCAACTCATCGTGTCAGAGAGTCATTTAGTGATGGTTTCGAGAACCGGAGCGCAGCGGACATTTGGGTCCGCGAGCACCGGAAGCGCAGAAAACGCCATCAGATGGCCGCCAGAGTAGAGTTTCCAAACAGTTTCTCAGGCGTTGGCGGCAGCCACCGCGCGCTTGGCCATCACCGCGATCAGATTGGCGCGATAGTCGGCCGAGGCGTGGATGTCGGTCATCAGATTCTTCGCCGGCACTTTCACGCTGTCGAGCGACGAGGCCGCGAAATTCTTAGCCAACGCGGCCTCGATCTCCTTCGAACGGAAGACGCCGTCGTCGCCGGCGCCGGTAACAGCGACGCTGACGCCATCCTTGCCCTTGGCCACGAACACGCCAACGATGGCGTAGCGCGATGCCGGGTTGCGGAACTTTTCATAGGCCGCCTTGGCCGGCGCGGTGAAGGTGACGGCGGTGACGATTTCGCCATCCTTCAACGAGGTCTCGAACAGGCCCTTGAAGAACTTGTCTGCCGCAATCTCGCGCTTGTTGGTGACGATGGTGGCGCCCAACGCCAGCAGCGCCGCCGGATAATCGGCCGCCGGATCGTTGTTGGCGATCGAGCCGCCGATCGTCCCCTTGTGGCGCACCGCCGGATCGCCGATCAGCGATGCCAGATGCGCAATTGCCGGACACGCTTTCTTCAGCTTCTCGTCGTTGGCAACGGCGTGATGCGTGGTGGCAGCGCCGATGGTGACCGTCTTGCCCGACACCTTGACGCCCTGCAGCTCCTTGATCCGCGACAGGTCGACCAGGTCTGAAGGCGCGGCGAGCCGCGTCTTCATCGCCGGGATCAGCGTCATGCCGCCCGAAAGCAGCTTGGCGTCACCTGTCTTGATCAGCTTGGCGGCATCGGCGACCGAGGCGGCGCGGTGATAATTGACCGAATACATGCTCGTCCTCCTCAGTGTTTCGTCGTCGCGCGGATCGCTGCCCACACGGTGGACGGCGAAGCCGGCATGGCAAGATCGTTGCTGCCGATGGCGTCGGTGATGGCGTTGATCACCGCCGGCGGSGAGCCGATGGCGCCGGCCTCGCCGCAGCCCTTGATGCCGAGCGGATTGCCCGGGCACGGCGTGTTCGAGGTCGAGACCTTGAACGACGGCAGGTCGCTGGCACGCGGCATGGTGTAGTCCATGTAGCTCGCGGTCAGCAATTGGCCGCTATCGTCATAGTGGGCGCCTTCGAGCAGCGCCTGGCCGATGCCTTGCGCCAGCCCGCCATGCACTTGGCCCTCAACGATCATCGGGTTGATGATGTTGCCGAAATCATCGGCGGCGACGAACTGGATGATCTCGGTCATGCCGGTTTCCGGGTCGACCTCGACCTCGCAAATGTAGCAGCCGGCCGGGAAGGTGAAATTCGATGGATCATAGAACGCCGTCTCCTTCAGCCCCGGCTCCATGCCGCCCGGCAGATTATGGGCGGTATAGGCGGCGAGCGCCATCTGGAACCACGGAACGTTCTTGTCGGTGCCGGCGACTTTCAACGCGCCGTTCTCGATAATGATGTCGCCCTCGTCAGCCTCAAGCAGATGTGCCGCGATCTTCTTGGCCTTGGCCTCGACCTTGTCGAGCGCCTTGACGATGGCCGACATGCCGACCGCGCCGGAACGAGAGCCATAGGTGCCCATGCCCATCTGCACCTTGTCGGTGTCGCCATGGACGATCGAGACGGAATCAAGCGGCACGCCGAAGCGCTCGTTGACCAATTGCGCGAAGGTCGTCTCATGACCCTGGCCGTGGCTGTGCGAGCCGGTCAGCACCTCGATCGTGCCGACGGCATTGACGCGCACCTCGGCACTTTCCCAAAGGCCGACACCGGCGCCCAGCGACCCAACCGCCGCGGACGGCGCGATGCCGCAGGCCTCGATGTAGCAGCTCATGCCGATGCCGCGCAGCAAGCCCTTCTTGGCGGCCGCCGCCTTGCGCTTGGCGAAGCCGGCATAGTCCGACGCCTTCATCGCCGCGTCGAGCGAAGCCGCGTAGTCGCCGGCGTCATAGCACATGATGACCGGCGTCTGATGCGGGAAGGAGGTGACGAAATTCTTGCGCCGCAACTCGGCGGGTGAAACGCCGAACTGGCGCGCAGCGGTCTCCATCATGCGTTCCATGACGAAGGTCGCTTCCGGCCGCCCTGCCCCACGATAGGCATCGACGGGCGCGGTGTTGGTGTAGATCGCCTTCACATTGGCGTGGATGGCGGGGATGTTATACTGGCCCGAGAGCAGCGTCGCGTAGAGGTAGGTCGGCGTCGCCGACGAAAACAGCGACATATAGGCGCCGAGATTGGCTTTGGTCTCGACCTTCAGGCCAACAATCTTGTGGTCCTTGTCGAAGGCCATTTCTGCATGGGTGTGATGGTCGCGGCCATGCGCGTCGGTGAGGAAGCTTTCGGTGCGATCGGCCACCCATTTGACCGGCACGCCGGTCTTCTTCGACGCCCACAGGCAGACGATCTCTTCGGGATAGATGTAGATCTTCGAGCCGAAGCCGCCGCCGACATCGGGCGCAATCACGCGCAGCTTGTTTTCCGGCGCGACGTTGTAGAAGGCGCTCATCACCAGCCGCGCCACATGCGGGTTCTGCGAGGTCGTCCAGCAGGTGTAGTGGTCCTCGGCCTTGTCGTAATGGCCAAGAGCCGCACGCGGCTCCATGGCGTTGGGAACCAGCCGGTTATTGATGATGTCCATCTTGACCACATGGGCCGCCGTCTTGAAGGCCGCGGCCGTGTCGTCGGCATTGCCGATGTCCCAGTCGAAGATCAGATTGTTGTCGGCTTCGGGATGGATCTGCGGTGCGCCCTTGTCCATCGCCTTGGAGGCATCGACGACGGCCTTCAACTCCTTGTAGGTGATCTCGACCGCCTCGGCGGCATCGCGCGCCTGCCCCTTGGTCTCGGCCACCACGACCACGACGGCGTCGCCGACATAACGGACCCGGTCGAAAGCCAGTGGCGACCACGCCCCCATCTTCATCGGCGAGCCATCCTTGGAGTGGATCATCCAGCCGCAGATAAGGTTGCCGATACCGTCGGCCTTGAGTTCCTTGCCGGTCAGCACGCCTATGACGCCGGGCATGGCTTGAGCCTTCTTGACGTCGATCTTCTTGATCTGCGCATGCGCGTGGGGGCTGCGCACGAAGGCGGCGTGCTTCATGCCGGGAACCACCATGTCGTCGACATAGCGGCCGGCGCCGGTGATGAATCGTTTGTCTTCCTTGCGCGCGACCCGAGCGCCAACACCTTCAATGCCCATCAGAAATTCCTCCCGAAATGCTGAAATAGCGAATAGTGAGTAGCGAATAGGGAGTAGTGAAAATGGAGAGCCGCGTTCAGTCAGTGGAATACTGACTATTCGCTACTCCTATTCGCTGCTCCCTTCATCTCACGCAGCCTGTTTTGCCTTGCCCTTCGCCACCTTGGACATCGTCTTCGATGCGGCGAGGATCGCCTTGACGATGTTGTGGTAGCCGGTGCAGCGGCAGATGTTGCCTTCGAGTTCGGCGCGCACCGTCGCCTCGTCGAGGCCTTCGGGGTGGCGGTTGATCATGTCGGTCGCCGTCATGATCATGCCCGGCGTGCAGAAACCGCACTGCAGCCCGTGATGTTCCTTGAAGGCGGCCTGCATCGGATGCAGGTCGGCGCCATTGGCCAGGCCCTCGATCGTCACCACGGTCGAGCCGGAGGCCTGCACCGCGAGCATCGTACAGGATTTGACCGCCTTGCCGTCGACATGGACGACGCAGGCACCGCATTGCGAGGTGTCGCAACCGACATGCGTGCCGGTAAGGCCGAGATTTTCCCGCAGGAAGTGAACCAGAAGTGTTCGGTCCTCGGCAGCACCGCTGACCCGTTTTCCGTTCACCATCAACGAAACGTCCGACATGAATCCTCCCTGGGTATCAACCTTGGTCATCACGCTACCGACGCGGTGTCGGCGCGTCAGTCATGCGTTATTCGTACACCGCACAACGCACAAAAAACAGCACGTCGCAAACGCGGCACATTGTACTTTCGGTCATGGCCGAGCCCAAACGCGAAGTCCCGGTCGCCCCATTGCCAAAATACCGATTGAGGGCAACAATGTTGGCCGACGCCCGCGCGCCAGAAGCATGTAAAAGCAGCCGCGCACAAAAAAAGCGTCGGAGGAATGCGGAGAACATCGCTGGCCAGTTCACGGACGCGCTATGCATGCGGCCTGTCGGCGCTCACCACGGATGAGCCCGACATGGATACGTTCGCCAGGGCGATCGCGCTGGAAGCAGCCGCCATCGACGCCGGCTTTGCCCTGCTGTTCTTTTCCCAGAGCCTGGTCGAGGCCGGCGCCCTTTCCCAGGCGCTCATGACCCACGCGCCGGCGCTCCACCACGCAGGCTGCTCGACCGCCGGCGAGATCACGCCACAAGGTCTCGAGGACGGCCACGTGCTCGCCATGCTGCTTCCGTCCGCCGCGTTCACCGCCGTCAGCGTGATGGTCGACAATTTGTCGTCGTCTGGCATGGACAGGATCACCAGCGAGGTCGAGGCCTTGCGGCGATCGCTGCGCATGCGCCTGGGTTGCGATCGGACCCAAGGCACGTTCGCGCTCTGCTTCATCGACGGGCTCTCCTATGCCGAGGAAGCCGTAAGTTCGGCCATCCATTGGGGCCTCGACGACATACCGCTGCTCGGCGGCTCGGCCGGCGACGACCTGAAGTTCGAGACGACGCGCCTGCTCTCGAACGGCAAGGTCACCTCCGACAGCGCCATCATCGTGTTGATCGCCACCGAAATTCCCTTCCATGTCTTCAAGACCGACAATTTCGTCCCCACCGATGAAAAACTGGTGGTGACGGCGTCCGATCCCGATCACCGCATCGTGCGCGAGTTCAACGCCACGAATGCGGCGGAGGAATATGCCGCCTCCGTCGGCATCGTCGCGCAGACGCTGACGCCGCTGAGCTTTGCGTCGCACCCGGTGGTGGTGAAGGTGGGCGGCGAATATTACTGCCGGTCGATCCAGAAGATGCATCCCGATGGCTCGCTGTCGTTCTTCTGCGCCATAGACGATGGCGTCGTGCTGTCGATCGCCCAACCCAAGGACATGGTCGAAGCGACGCGCGCGGCACTGCGCGATGTCGAGGAGAGGCTTGGCAGCATCGACATGATCATCGGCTTCGATTGCGTGCTGCGCCGTCTGGATGCGCGCAACCGGCAGGTGTTTCGCGATATCTCGGAGCTCTACCGGGTCAACAATGTCATTGGCTTCGGCACCTATGGCGAACAGTACCGGTCGATGCATCTGAACCAGACTTTTACCGGCATCGCCTTTGGCGAACGCCAGGCGGCGGAATAGGACGGCGCAACAAGATGCCGCTGAGGGACATAAACGATCTTGAAAAGCTGAAGAAGATCAACGCGGCGCTGGTCAGCCGCGTCGAACGGTCGATGGACCAGCAAGGCAATGCCTTCTCGCTGTTCCAGACCGCGATTTCGCTGGAAAATCGAGTGCGCACACGCACCGAGGAACTGCATTCGACGCTGCGGCGGCTGGAGCAGTCGAACATCGACCTCAGCGCCGCCAAGGAAAATGCCGAACTGGCGAACCTGTCGAAGACCCGCTTCCTCGCCGCCGCCAGCCACGACGTGCTGCAGCCGCTGAACGCGGCCCACCTCTCGGTTTCGGCGCTCGCCGAAGTGCAGACCAGCGACGAGGGCAAGAAGCTGGTGCGGCAGGTCGAGCGCTCGCTGGAGACGATGGAGGACCTGCTGCGCACGCTGCTCGACATCTCCAAGCTCGACGCCGGCGTGGTGCAGCCCGACATAAGCGACGTCAGCCTGGAGGCGCTGTTCTCGTCGCTGCGCTCGGATTTCCTGCCGGTGGCGGAACTGAAGGGGCTGTCGCTGAAATTCCGGCAGGTCAATGCCGTGGTCCGCTCCGACCGCACGCTGCTGCGCCGCATCCTGCAGAACATTCTTTCCAACGCGCTGGGCTATACACGCTCGGGCGGCGTGCTGGTCGGCACCAGGCATCGCGGCGACACCATCCGCATCGACGTCGCCGACACCGGTTGCGGCATTCCCGACGACCAGCGCGAGGCGGTGTTCGAGGAATTCCACCGCGGCACCTCGCCGGCCAATGCAGAGCTGGACGGCGGCGGCCTCGGTCTCGGGCTCGCCATCGTGCGCCGCATGGCCAGCGCGCTCGGCCATCCCGTGACATTTTCATCGAGGGTCGGACGCGGCACGATCTTCCACATCGATGTTCCCGTCGGCATCGGCGCCCCGGCCGACGCCATCGCCAGCCTTGCCGACATGGAACGGCCGCGCGGCTACGGCCTGTTCGGCACCAAGGTGCTGCTGGTCGAGAACGATGTCGAAGTGCTGCAGGCCATGACCTTCCTGCTCGAACGCTGGCAATGCCTGGTGCGGGCCGCGACCTCGACCGACGATGCCCTCGACATGCTTGGCGACACCGACTGGGTGCCCGACATCGTGATTGCCGACCAGCATCTCGACGGCGGCGATCTCGGCACCGCCACCATCGCCGAAGTCCGCGATTATCTCGGCCGCGCCGTGCCGGCGCTGATCGTCACCGCCGACAGTTCCGAAGCCGTCGCCAAGGCGGCGCGCGCCGGCGGCATAGAACTGATGCGCAAGCCGCTGAAGCCGGCGCAACTGCGCGCCCTGCTGGCGCATTTGCTGGCATAGCTTGATACCCTCCCACAACTGGGAATGTCAGCCTCAAAACCCTGCCTGATCCCGAAACAGCTCCGCATTGTCCAGCTTCGAAACCTCGATCACCGCTTGCGTCCGGCTATAGACATTGAGCTTGCGCAGGATTTCCGAGACATGCGCCTTCACGGTGGTCTCCCCCACCTGCAGCTCGTAGGCGATCTGCTTGTTGAGCAGGCCCTGGCGCAGCATCTGCAGCACGCGCAGCTGTTGCGGCGTCAGCGTCGACAGGCGCTGCACCATGTCGGCGCGGTCGACGCTTTCGGCGTCGGGCGTGCGGCCTTCATAGGTTTCCGGCACGTAGATCGCGCCTTCCATCACCGAACGGATGGCGGCGGCCAGGTCGCTCTTGCGCGCCGATTTCGGAATGAAGCCGGCTGCGCCATAGGACAGCGCCTCGGAAATGATCTTCGGCTCCTCATGGCCCGAGACGATCACCACCGGCAGGCGCGGATAGCGGGTTCGCAGCTGCAGCAGTCCTTCGAAGCCGTGCACGTCGGGCATCGAGAGGTCGAGCAGCGCGAGATCGAACGGCTTGGCGCCGGCTAGCAGATCGAGCGCCTCGGTGATCGAGCGCGCCTCCACTGTGTCGACTTCCGGATAGGCCATCTGCACCGCGCTGTGCAGCGCCTCGCGAAACAGCGGGTGGTCGTCGATGATCAGGAACCGGGCGCGATCGTGGATTGCGGTCATGGGGTTCATTTCAGTTCGTGGGCGATTAGAATAACCTCGCCACCATGGCCAGATTATTGCCAAATAGTATATCGCCATCTCCGGCGGAAAGTGCGGCCGGCACTTTCTCGACCAAATCGCCTTGTCCGGGCGCCCAAATCGGTCGAATGTTCCGGCAACCAAGCAGAGACCCACATGACAGACTTCGTCCTTCCCTCGCCCGCGATCGCATCGGTGGCCGTTGCGGGCTCACTCGAGCGTTTCGCGGTGCGCCGCATCTTCTGCGTCGGCCGCAACTACGCGGCGCATGCCCGCGAATTCGGCAATGACGAGCGCGATCCGCCCTTCTTCTTCACCAAGCCGGCCGACGCGGTGGTCGATTCCGGCGCGACGATTCCCTACCCGCCGCTGACGGCCAATCTGCATCACGAGATCGAACTGGTCGCGGCGATCGGCAAGCCCGGTTTTCGCATTCCCCGCGACAAGGCGCTGGACCATGTCTGGGGTTATGGCGTCGGCATTGATCTCACCCGCCGCGATCTGCAGGACGAGGCCAAGAAGGCCGCCCGGCCGTGGGACTGGTCGAAGGCGTTCGACCGGTCCGCGCCTTGCGGCCCGCTGACCCCCGCGGCGAAATCCGGCCACCCGCAAAAGGGCCGCATCTGGCTCGCCGTCAATGGCCAGGTCAGGCAGGACGCCGACCTCGCCGAGCTGATCTGGCCGATATCCGATATCGTGTCGATCTGCAGCGAGGCGATGGAACTGGAAGCCGGCGACTTGATCTTCACCGGCACGCCGGCCGGTGTCGGTGCGGTTCGTGCCGGCGACACGATGACGGGCGGCGTCGACGGCATCGGCACGATCGAAGTGACCATCGGCCAACCGAAGTGAGCGCATGAGCGAACTCGTCCTGCACAACTACTATCGCTCCTCCACCTCCTATCGGGTGCGGATCGCGCTGGAGATGAAGGGGCTGAGCTATGACTATGTCCCGCATCATTTGCGCCATGGCGAGCATCTGGAACCAGCCTATCTCGCGGTCAATCCGCAAGGGCTGGTGCCGGCGCTGATCCTCGGCGACGGCACGCTGCTGACGCAATCGCTGGCGATCATCGAATTCCTCGACGAGACAAGACCGGAACCACCGCTGTTGCCGAAGGATGCGGCCGGCCGGGCACGGGTCAGAATGCTGGCGCAGATGATCGCCTGCGACATCCATCCGGTGAACAATCTGCGCGTGCTGACCTCGCTGCGCACCCTGTTCGGCGCCGGCGATCAGGACATCACCAACTGGTTCCGCCACTGGGTGAACGAAGGCTTTCAGCCGCTTGAAAAGATCCTGGCTTCGTCATCCGAGACCGGAACATTCTGCCATGGCGACGCGCCGGGGTTGGCTGACATCTGCCTGGCCGCGCAGATTGCCAGCAACGCCCGCTTCGGCGTCGACCTGACGCCCTACCCAACAATCGCGCGCATCAATGCTGCCTGCATGGCGCTGCCGGCCTTCCTTAAGGCGGCGCCTCAGAACCAAATCGATGCCGAGTAGGTTTCATCGGCCCACATGTGGCGTCGGCGCCGGAACAGTGTGGTTGGCGGAATCGATTTCCGCTTGAGCGGACAGGGAATCGGCTATCGTTTCCTCAGGTGCAGCAGGGTGGAGTGACCTATGAGAGCCGTCGTCTTCGAGAAATTCGGCGAAGCGCCGACAATCCAAACCGTTCCCGATCCGAAGCCGGCCGCCGACGGCGTCGTCATCAAGGTCGAGGCGACCGGCCTGTGCCGCAGCGACTGGCATGGCTGGATGGGTCATGACGACAGCATTACGCTGCCGCACGTGCCGGGCCACGAACTGGCCGGCATCGTTGTCGCCGCCGGCAGGCAGGTCACCCGCTGGAAGGCCGGCGAGCGCGTCACTGTGCCGTTCGCCGTCGGCTGTGGCCGCTGCTTCGAGTGCAATTCGGGCAATCACCAGGTCTGCGAGCACCAGACCCAGCCTGGCTTCACCGGCTGGGGCTCGTTTGCCGAATATGTCGCCATCGAACACGCCGACACCAATCTCGTGCGCTTGCCCGACGAGATGGAATTCGCCACCGCCGCCAGCCTCGGCTGCCGGTTCGTCACCTCGTTTCGCGCCATTGTCGATCAGGGCCGGGTGAAACCGGGCGAGTGGGTGGCGGTGCATGGTTGCGGCGGCGTCGGCCTGTCGGCGATCATGATCGCCAGTTCCATGGGTGCCAATGTCATCGCCATCGATCTCACCGACGAGAAGCTGGATTTCGCCAAAAAGATCGGTGCCGTCGCCACCATCAATGCGTCCAAGACGCCGAATGTGGTCAAAGCGGTCAAGCAGATCACCAATGGCGGCGCGCAGATGTCGATGGACGCGCTCGGCCACCCCACTACCTCGTTCAACTCGATCGCTAATCTGCGCCGGCGCGGTCGTCACGTGCAGGTCGGCCTGATGCTGGGCGAGCATGCCCGGCCGCAGGTGCCGATGGACAAGGTGATCGCCTTCGAGCTCGAGATCCTCGGCAGCCACGGCATGCAGGCGTACCGCTACCAGGCGATGATGGACATGATCCGCAATGGCAAGCTCAAGCCCGAATTGCTCGTCGGCAAGAAGATCAGCCTCGACGAGGCGCCGGCGGCCTTGATGGCGATGGGCGGCTTCGAAGGCATCGGCATCGGGGTGGTGACGAAGTTTTAGCCGGGAGCCGGCCTCCGCCCGCTGGATCTACCGCGCAAACTTCTTCGCCCCGAACACGCACGCCACCACGCCGAGCGTGACGACGACCATGAGCGAGCTGACCTGCTCGTGCAGCAGCGTCGCCGCCAGGGCGAGGCCGAAGAACGGCTGCAGCAGCTGCAGTTGCCCGACTGCCGCAATACCGCCTTGCGCAAGGCCGCGGTACCAGAACACGAAGCCGATCAGCATGCTGAACAGCGAGACATAGGCAAGCCCGATCCATGCATTGGAGCCGACGCCGGCAAAGGACGACGGCTGCGTCGCAAAGGTCAGCACCAGCATGATCGGCAACGACAGTACCAGCGCCCAGCAGATCACCTGCCAGCCGCCGAGCCTACGCGACAGCGCGGCGCCCTCGGCGTAGCCCAGGCCGCAGGCGATGATGGCAGCCAGCATCAGACCATCGCCCACCGGCGAGGCGGTCACGCCCTGCGCCAGGGCAAAACCCGCGACCAGCGCGCTGCCTATGCATGAAAACAGCCAGAATGCCGGCCTTGGCCGGTCGCCGCCGCGCAATACGCCGAAGATCGCGGTCGCCAGCGGCAGCAGGCCGACAAAGATAATGGAATGAGCCGTGGTGACGTGTTTCAGCGCCAGAGCGGTCAGCAAGGGAAAGCCGACCACCACGCCCAGGGCAACGATCACCAGCGACAGCATATCGCCGCGCTCCGGGCGCTTCTGCCGGAACAGGAGCAGCAGCGCCAGGCCAAGCAGCCCGGCAATCGCCGCTCGGGCCGACGTCAGGAATGTCGGATCGAAATCCTTCACCGCCACACGCGTCGCCGGCAACGAGCCACTGAAGATCAACACCCCGATGAACCCGTTCACCCAGCCGCTCGCGATCTTGTCCATTTTATGCTCCGTTTGTCGGCTCTGTATCGAGCGGAACCCGTTGGCGTCGCCAGAGACAATGCGGTACAGTTAGACAAAACTGTCATGGGCAAGCGAGCAGTACGGATGGACAAGCAGGTCCCTGGAAGCGAGAGCAGCGGAACGCTGGTTGAAGGCGTCATGGCGACGATCCGCCAGCGGATCGTGGCGCGCAGCCTGACGCCGGGAGCACGACTGCCCTCGATCCGCGCCTTCGCCAAATCCATGCAGGTGTCCAAATCCACCGTGGTCGAAGCCTATGAGCGGCTCGCCGCCGAAGGCGCGATCCGCTCGCGGCCGGGCTCCGGTTTCTATGCCGCCGGCTCGCTGGCGCCACTGTCGCTGGCGCAGATTGGGCTCGCCTCGACCGCGCCGTCGATCCGCTCTGGATCTCGCGCCAGTCTCTGGAAGCCGGCGACGACATGCTGAAGCCCGGCTGCGGCTGGCTGCCGGCCCCGTGGATGCCTCAGACAGGATTGCGCCGGGCGCTGCGCACGGCGGCGCGTGCCGACGATATCGCGCTAGCCGACTATGGCACGCCGCTCGGGCTGCCGCCGCTGCGGCAATTGCTGGTGCGACGCATGGCTGGGCACGGCATCGAAGCCTCGCCCGAGCAGATCATACTGACGGAATCGGGCACGCAGGCCATCGACCTGTTGTGCCGGTTCCTGATCGAACCCGGCGATACGGTGCTGGTCGACGACCCCTGCTATTTCAATTTCCATGCTCTGCTGCGCGCCCACCGGGCCAAGGTCGTCAGCGTCCCCTACACGCCGTCGGGGCCGGATATCGAGCTGTTCGCGCAGGCGCTGGCCGAGCATCGGCCGCGCCTCTACATCACCAACTCCGCCATCCACAACCCGACCGGCGCGGTCCTGTCGCCGGTCACCGCGCACCGGCTGCTGAAACTCGCCGACCAATCGGAATTGACCATCGTCGAGGACGACATCTTCGCCGATTTCGAGCATGCGCCCGCCCCCAGGCTGGCGGCGTTCGATGGTCTCAACCGCGTCGTCCATATCGGCAGCTTCTCCAAGACGCTGTCGGCTTCGGTTCGCTGCGGCTTCATCGCGGCACCGCGCGACTGGGTCGAGCCGCTGACCGACCTCAAGATCGCCACGACCTTCGGCGGCGGACGGCTGGCGGCCGAACTGGTGCTGACCCTGCTGAAGGACGGCAGCTACCGCAAGCATATGGATTTGCTGCGCGCGAAGCTTGCGCGCGCCATGGGCGAAACGAGCACCCGCCTGAAGGCAATCGGCGTCACGCCCTGGATCGACCAGCCGGCCGGCCTGTTCCTGTGGTGCAGCCTGCCGGACGGGGTGGATGCGGCCGAAGTGGCCCGCCGCGCGCTGGCCGACAACATCGTGCTGGCGCCCGGCAACGCATTCAGCCTGTCCGGAACGGCCAGCCGCTTCCTGCGCTTCAACGTTGCCCAATGCGCGGACGAGCGGATTTTCAAGGTGCTCGAGGCGGCGATGGCACGTTGATTTCCGGTCGCCGGGCCGCACAGACCTCTCGCACGCAGTCGCGCAGCCAGCATTGCGCCGGATCAGCATCGAGGCGCGGGTGCCACAGCATGGAGATGGTGACCTCCGCGGTGACGACCGGCAGGGGAAAACTGTGCATGCCGGCGCGTGCGCCTTCGGTATGCCGCTCGGGCACGCTGGCGATCAGGTCTGATGTGCGGGCCATGGCAAGGGCTGCCGAGAAACCGGAAACCATGCACACCACTGTCCGCTGCAGCCCCAGCCCGCTCAAAGCCTCGTCGATCGGCCCTTTCTCGCGGCCACGCCGTGAAACGCTGATGTGCCGGCCTGCCGCATAGCGCTCCGGCGTCACCGCGCCCCCACTCAAGGGATGGCCCGTTCGCACGGCGCCGATGAAACGGTCGCGAAGCAATGCCTGAATGCGCACCTCCGGTCCGGTCTCGCCAGCGACGCCTATGTCCAGGTCGATCGCCGCGTCGCGCAGCGACATGACATCCTTGTCGGACTTCGGTGCAAAGCGCAGCCGCACGCCGGGCGCATCGGCCTGGATACGGGCGACGAGACGAGGCGCGAATTCTTCGACGAAACTTTCATTGGTGCGCAGCGTGAAGACCCTGTCCAGGCTCCGGAGATCAAGCAGGGTGGCAGGACGCAGCAAAGCTTCCGCGTCCTGAACGACACGACCAACCTGCCGTCGCAGTTCTTCCGCACGCGGCGTCGCCACCAGGCCGCGACCGGCGCGAACCAGCAGCGGATCGCCCGTCGCCTCGCGCAGCCGCGCCAGCGTCCGGCTCATCGCCGAGGGACTGAGGCGCAGACGGCTGGCGGCGCGCGCCACGCTGCCTTCGGTCAGCAGGACGTCGAGAGCGAACAGCAAGTTGAGATCGGGCGATGTCATCGGCGGATCATGGCATGGTATGGCGCCAAGCGCACGAATAAGATGCAAATGCTGCGCCTTCCGCCACGTCAGCCAAGGGGCTAGATCTCCGATAACTCCGGTTCTGGAGCCGATGGAAGGAGATCGCCGTGGCAATCACAGAGCAAAATCGGGACGGGCGCGCATCGGCGCTGCCACGGATGCAATCCGCCCGCTGGGCGCTGGCAAGCCTATCGCTCGCCACGCTGCTGTCGTCGCTTGGAACCAGCATTGCCAGCGTCGGCCTGCCGTCGCTGATGCAGAATTTCGGCGCGTCGTTCCAGTCCGTGCAATGGGTTGTGCTGGCCTATCTGCTCGCCATCACCACACTGATTGTCAGCGCCGGACGGCTGGCCGACATGTTCGGGCGCCGACCGCTGCTGCTTGGCGGCATCGCGCTGTTCACATCGGCATCGGTGCTCTGCGGCCTGGCGCCGACGCTCTGGCTGCTGATCGCCGCGCGGGCCGTGCAGGGACTTGGCGCGGCACTGATGATGGCGCTGACGCTGGCCTTTGTTGCGGAAACGGTGAGCAAGGACCGGACCGGCAGCGCCATGGGCCTGCTCGGCGCCATGTCCGCGATCGGCACGACGCTTGGTCCCTCGCTCGGCGGCCTGTTGATCGCCAGCTTCGGCTGGCGCGCGATCTTCCTCGTCAATGTCCCGCTGGGCTTGCTCACCTTCGCCCTCGCCTGGCGTGCCTTGCCGGCACGCAACAAAACCGCGCAGGTCGACCGAGGCACGTTCGATGTCATGGGCACTGCCCTGCTGGCCCTGACGCTGGCCGCCTATGCGCTGGCCATGACGCTTGGAAGAGGCAATTTCGGCTCACTCAACATCAGCCTGCTGGTCGCCGCAGGCATCGGCGTTTTTCTTTTCGCCGCCGTGCAGGCGAGAGTAAAAAACCCGTTGATCCAGCTTGCCAGCTTCCGTGATCTCCAGCTCAGCGCCAGCCTCGTCATGAGCCTGATCGTCGCCACGGTGATGATGGCGATCCTGGTGGTGGCCCCGTTCTACCTGTCCCGCGGGCTCGGGCTGGATGCCGCAATGGTTGGCGCAGTGCTGTCGACCGGGCCGCTTGTCTCGACCCTGTCGGCGCTGGTGGCCGGACGCCTGACCGATCGCTTCGGCGCCCACAGGATGGTGATCGCCGGCCTGCTCGGCCTTGCCACGGGCACGTTCCTGCTGTCGCTCGCCATGTTGAGGCTCGGCATTGCCGGCTATGTCGTTCCGATCACCGTCACATGCATCGGCTACGCGCTGTTCCAGACGTCGAACAATGCAGCCGTCATGACCGGTGTTGACGCCGGCCAGCGCGGCGTCGTTTCCGGCCTTCTCAATCTTGCGCGCAATCTCGGCCTCATCACCGGCGCATCGTTGATGGGCGCCATCTTCGCCGTTGCATCGGCCGAAGGGCACTTAGGCATTGGTCTTCTGAGTTCCGAGGCGGCCGCCCGGGGAATGCAGGTCACCTTTCAGACGGCGACCGTGCTGGCGCTGGTCGCGCTGCTCCTCGCACTGGTCTCGACCCGCGCCGTAGGCCGCGCAGAATCCAGGGTTTCGTGACGCGCCACCTGTTTGGCGGCAGGCGATCCTGTCGCACACCGCTTAGAGACTGTCTCGAAATTCGCTCTGGCGATTCATATGGTGGTGGTTTCGAGAACCGGAGCGGAGCGGACATTACGTCCGTGAGCACCGGAAGCGCAGAAAACGCCATCAGATGGCCGCCGGAGTAGAATTTCCAAATAGTCTCTCAGGCGCCTGCCCGCTTGCGACGTTCATAGAGCATGACCAGCGTTTCAGCCATCAGAGCAGGCTTTTCCTCGCCTTCGATCTCGACCGTGTTGGCCGCCTTCATCAGATACTGGCCGGGGCCCCTGTCCTCCATGGACAACAGCGTGGTGCGCAGCCTGATGCGCGCGCCGACCCTGACCGGCGCCAGGAAGCGCACCTTGTCGAAGCCATAGTTGAATGCGGCCTGCGTGTTCTCCGGCACGATTCCCATGCCGAGCGCCAGCGCACCGATGATCGACAGCGTCAGATAGCCATGCGCGATCGTCGTGCGGAACGGGCTTTGCCGCCGCGCCCTTTCAGGATCGACATGAATCCATTGATGGTCGCCGGTGCATTCGGCGAACTGGTCGATGCGGTTCTGGTCGACCGTCGTCCATTCCGACACACCGAGCTCTTGCCCGGCCATCGTCCTCAACTGGTCGAAGGTCGGCGGCGTTTTAGGCCGTATTTCAGTCATTCCTGCTTTCCCGATCGCTTGCAAAGCCTCCGGACCACGAACTGACGGCCTCTGTCAATTCGCCCTGCGCGAATCCGTTCCGCCGAATCCGGCCTCAATCGCGCCATGCCGCGAGCGCAGTCGCAGGTTAAATCGGGATTTCCAGGCTTCAGCGCAGCCGGCAGCAAAGAGCTGGCCTCGGCCACATCTGCTACTTCTTCTCGTAGCCGGCGCGGATTTCCTCCATCGCCTCCTTGATGCGCGTGCGCAGGATGTCGACCGATTCGGTGCCCGATTTCTTGACCAGTTCAGCCACTTCGCCGGCATTCTTCAATGCGACTTCGAAGGACTTTCTGGCAAACTCCGTCTGTTTGGCCATCAGTTCCTGCGGATTGCCCGGCGCCCTGTAGCTTTGCGCCATCTCGGTGACCTCGCGCAGCGTGTCCTGCAGCATCTCGCGCTGCCTGGACAACAGCGAGGACGCGCCGGCCGCACCGGCCCGTGCCGATTTCTCCAGCGCTTCGAGGTTCTTGCGATGATGGGCGAGGATCGCCTCGACATCGACATTGGGCACCTTCAGGTCGCGGCCGAACCTGCCGAACATGTCCATGAAGGAATCGGATTCCGGTTGTTTTGCCATGCTCGTTTGCTCCCTTTGCCGCGGATGCGCGCGCCCTCGGCAGGAGAATAGCACTCGCGTGCCGTGAGTCCATTCGGACGCGGTGGAATGAGCGCCAGCCTCGCCAGGCCTCAATTCACGAGGAACAGCCGCTCAACCACATAGAGCACGATACCGGCAAGCCCCCCGATGATCATGCCGTTGAAGCGGATGTGCTGCAGGTCCCGGCCGATATTCATCTCGATCAGCCGCGTCAGCTGCGCAAGGTCCCAGCGCTTGACCTGGTCGGCGATGAATGTCGACACGCCGCTCTTCTGGCTCTCCACGAAGGACGCGAGCGCCACCACGAACCCCTGGTTCATGTCGGCCCGGATCTGCGCATCGCCGGCAAGATGGCGGCCGACCTCGACGAACATGTTGGCAAGATGCGCGCGGATAACCGAATTCGGCGCCTTGGCGTCCTGCTCGATGAACTGGCTGAGGCTTGTCCACATGTCGCCGGCCAATCCCCTGACCTCCGGCCGAGCCAGGAAATCGCGCTTCAGCTTCTCGGCGCGTTTGGCATATTGCTTCGATGTCCTCAGCTTCTCGATGAAGCCTTGAGCAAAACGGTCGAACTCGGCGCGCATCGGGTGGTCAGGATCGGCCCTCACCTCATCGAGCAGCGAGCCGGCCGAGGCGACGATCTTCTTCAGGAGATAGGCGTCGGCTCTGAACAGGTTGAACAGCGACGGCAGTTCCTCGCGGATTTTCTCGCGCATCGTTGCCAGCGCCTGTTCGTCGTTGAGGAACCGTCCGATCACTTTGGTGAATTCGTCGAACAGTTTCTGGTGGCGGCGGTCGTCGGTCAGGGCTGAGAGCAGCTCGGCGGCCAGCGGCGCGAGCGGGACCTTTTCGATCTGTTCGAGCATGCGGCTGGTGACGAAGCCACGCAGGCCGGATTGCTCTATCGCCGCAAGTGTCTGCGGCACCAGCCGCACGACAAAGCGCGACAGGCCGGCGGCACGCTCGGTATCGGCCAGCCAGTCGGCGACCAGCGCCGAGAAATCGACCTCGGCAAGCTTTTCACGCACCGGTTCAGGGGCCAGGAAGTTGACCTCGATGAAGCGGCCGAGATTGTCGGCGATGCGGTTCTGGTTCTCGGGGATGATGCCGGTGTGCGGGATCGGCAGCCCCAGAGGTCGCCTGAACAGCGCCACCACCGCGTACCAGTCGGCCAGGCCGCCGATGGTCGCGGCCTCGGCAAAGGCAGCGACGAAGCCGAGCCACGGATAGCTGTGCTCGAACGACTTGGCCACGGCGAACACGAGAACGCACAGCGCCAGCGCGGCTGTTGCCGCGAATTTGGTACGCCGCAGCGCCGAAAGCTTGGCGTCCGCATCGGTATCGATTCGCGAGGTCATGGCGTCGGCCGATTGTCCCAATGGTTGAGCTGCTCCTCGTCGGTCTTGCGGGCTAATCTAGTATCTCGCTTGCCCGAATGCCCGCGCCATCCCGCGCGGTCAGGTTTTCCCTGGCCTTGCACATAAAGTTGACGAGAATATTCACCTATTGTGTCGCGCTAGTCTGGAATTATTCCAAGGTATGGGCCATATTCGATTCAACCTATTGCTTTGCGAGGACAAAATGCGGTTAACGCGCCAGACCAATTATGCCATGCGCATCTTGATGTATTGCGCGGCAAACGACGACCGGTTGAGCCGCATCCCCGAGATCGCGGCTGCCTATTCGGTGTCGGAACTGTTCCTGTTCAAGATCCTGCAACCGCTGGTCGAGCACGGCCTTGTCCAGACCGTGCGTGGCAGGAATGGCGGCGTCAAGCTTGGCCGCGCGGCCGAAGCCATCAGCCTATTCGATGTCGTGCGCGTGACGGAAGAAAGCTTCGCAATGGCTGAGTGTTTCGAGAACGACGCCGCCGAGTGCCCGCTGATCGACAGTTGTGCGCTGAATTCGGCGTTGCGTGAGGCACTGAACGCGTTCTTCGCGGTGCTGGCTCGTTACACCATCGCCGATCTCGTGGCGGCACGCCCGAATGTGCGAAACTTGCTCGGCATCGACATGCTGATGGAGCGTCGCGCCCCGGCTGCCTGAACTTGGCCACGTCTTGGTCTGGCTAGACCTACTGCAATAACCTAAGCCGCTGACTGCGGCAGCACGAACGGCATGTTTCTGGCCGGCAGCACACCGACCCTGAGCCGGCAGTCGAACACTTTTTCGATCAGATCATCGCTCAGCACGTCCTGCGGCGACCCGGTTGCGGCCAGCTTGCCACGATGCATGACGAAGATCCGGTCGGCATACATGGCCGTCAGATTGAGGTCATGCAGGATGGCAACCACGCCGCCGCCCCTTCTGGCGAAGTCGCGGGCAATGTCCATGATGATCAGTTGGTGCTTGATGTCGAGGCTGGAAACCGGCTCATCGAGGAAGAGATAGCGCGGCTTGCCGTCGTGCACCGGTGCCCAGACCTGGCACAGCACGCGCGCAAGCTGGACGCGCTGTTGCTCGCCGCCCGAAAGCTCCTGGTAGAAACGTCCGGCAAAGCCGTCGAGATCGACGCGCGCCAGCGCCCGTTCCGGCAGCCGCGTATCATCGCCCGGCAAGACGCCCGAGCGGCCGCCGACAAGGCCAAGCTTGACCACTTCTCGCACCGTGAACGGGAACGACAGCGTCGTCGCCTGCGGCAGTACTGCCCTATGGACCGCGATCTCGGCCGGCTTCATCGCCGAGAGATCGCGGCCGTTGAGCGCGACGCGCCCGGTGTAGGCGAGTTCGCCGGAAAGCGCCTTGAGGAAGGTCGTCTTGCCCGAACCATTGGGGCCGACGATGGCGGCGATCTCGCCGGGGCGTGCGTGGAAATCGACATCGGCGACAATAGGCTTGCCGGCGACATCAACCGAAACGTCCCTTGCCTCGATCATCCAGGCCTCACAGGTCGACTATGCCGCGTTTGCACAGCAGGATCCAAAGGAAGAACGGCGCGCCTGATATCGCGGTGACGATGCCGATCGGCAATTCGGCCGGCGCCACGATGGTGCGTGCGACCGCATCGGCCAGCAACAGCAGCGAGGCGCCGAGCAACGCCGACGCCGGCAGAAGATAGCGATTGTCCGGACCGATCAGCAGGCGCAGCAGATGCGGCACCACGATGCCGACGAAGCCGATGCCGCCACTGACGGCGACGGACGCGCCGACCGCCGCCGAGACGCCGATGATGGCCGTGTATTCCAGCCGCTGCACCGGAATGCCGAGATGGCCGGCGGTCGCCTCGCCCAGCGCCAGCGCGTTGAGGCCGCGTGCCAGGAACGGCATCGCCGCCAGCGCCAGCACGATGATCGGCCCGACGGAAGCAATCTTCGCCCAGGTCGCGCCACCGAGCGATCCGAGCTGCCAGAAGGTCAGGTCGCGCAACTGGCGATCATCGGCCATGAAGATGAGGATGCCGGTCAGCGCCATGGCGAGCGCGGCCAGCGCGATGCCGGCGAGGAGCATGATGGCAACCGAGGTTTGCCCCCGCCGCGTCGCAACCTGGTAAAGCACCAGCGTGGTGGCGAGCCCGCCACAGAAGGCCGCCAGCGGCAGTGCAAGCGTGCCGAGTGAGGCTGTCACCGGAGCCAATATTGTGGCGCCGAGCACGATAACGGCAACCGCGCCAAGGCTCGACCCGGCCGAAACGCCGATCAGGCCGGGGTCGGCCAGCGGATTGCGGAACAGCCCCTGCATGACCGCGCCGGAGACCGCGAGCGCCGCGCCGACCAGCATGCCGAGGATGATGCGCGGCAAACGGATGTCGTAGACGATCAGGCTGTCGCGGGCGCTCAACGCGGCGTTGTCAGGCACTGTGCCGAACAGCCAGCCGCCGATGACGTTGACGGTCGATGCGTCCGACGCCCCCGATGTCAGCGACAGAAAAACGGCAGCCGCGAGCCCCAGGCACAGCAGAAGAATGACGATGCGGGCGCGGCCCGACCGGTCGCCCTCGGATGCGCTCGCCATCACCGGACCTGCGATCGATTGATCGACCATGATCTGCCTGCTCAGTCTGTGACCTGCCCGCCATAAAGCGAGACGGCGAGGTCGTGGATGGCATCAGCCGTGCGTGGCCCGAAGCCGAGCAGATAGCCACCATCGATGCGGATCAGCTTGCGCGCGCTTCCGGCCGGCGTCGAGGCGATCGACGGATTGCCGAACAATTCGTCGTCCGATACCGGAGGCCCGGCATTGCTCATCATCAGGATCACATCCGGCCTGGCGGTGATAACAGCCTCGTCGGACATTTGCTTGTAGCCAGAAAAGCCCTCGACTGCGTTGACGCCGCCAGCCAGCTTGACCATGCCGTCGGCGGCGGTCTCGCTGCCGGCCGCCAGGATCTTGCCGCCCTGTATCGACAGCACGAACAGGATGCGCTTGCGCTCCTTGATCGACGCCGTCTGCTGTTCGGCGGCCGTGAGCTTGGCATCGAGCTCCTTGGCCAGCACTTCGGCCTCGGCGTCGACGCCGAGCGCCTTGCCAACGATGCGGACCTTCTCGAGGATGCCTTCGTGGCTATAGTGCTCGGGCACCTCGATGAACGGGACGCTCGTCTTCTTCAAGACATCGACGGCTTCCTTGGGACCGCTGCCATGCAGCGCCAGGATGCCTGTCGGATTGACCGAGAGCACGCCTTCCGGCGAGAGCGCGCGCATGTAGCCGACATCAGGGAGCTCAAGCGCCGCCTTTGGGTACCGGCTGGTGGAATCGCGCGCCACCAGATGCTTCTCCTGGCCGAGCGCGTAGACGATCTCGGTGATCGAGCCGCCAATGGCGGCAATCTTCGAGGGATCGGCAAATACGGCCGTGTCTTCGGTGGCGCCAGCAGGTTGCAGCGCCACAAAAGCCAGGGAAAGACCGATCGCCGGCCTCATTGCCGCCCTTAGAACGGGCGCCAAGCTGAGGACAGGCGGCAGTCTCGAAAAAGAAACCATTTCTATAGTCCTCAGGCTGCTGTCGGGCTTGGGATGCGCGGCAGGTTTTCCGCCAGGAATCGCCAGTCGCCACGCTCGCTTTCGCCTTCATGACGCTTGCCGAAGAACTGGATGATCATCTTGCCGTCGACGTCATAGATCTCGAGCGAGGTGACATGACCGTCCTTGGTCGGCTTACGCACGGCCCATACCTCGTGGATGTGGTCGGTTCGCAGGGGCAGGTGGAAGGTTTCGTCCAGCACGTTGATCCATGATCCCATCGACTTGATGGATTTGATCGGACCGGAATGGATCTGGATGCAGCCGCGGTTTCCCACAAAGCACATGATCGGCATCTCGCCCTCCGCGGCGTGATGGAACATGGCCCGGACGGCATCATTGTCGAGCAGCCAGGCATAGTCCTGGCCGACCATGCGCACCGCCTGCCGGCGGCTGAGCTTCAGCGTCTTCAGCATGCCGAAGAACTGGTGCACGTCGGTCAGCCGGCTCCAGCGGTCGCGCAGATCGTCGAGATTGGCGTTCGCTTCGTCACCATGGGTGTCGTCATCGGGGAGCGGCCCTGAAATGTCGACCGTCGGCTCCTGATTGGACGATTCGAGCGCGGCGACCAGCTTCTGATAGGCATAGAGACTGGAGGCCGGCCGCAGGTGCACCTTGTGCACGGCCTCGCCTGCCGCGTCGAAGAACTGCAGGCTGCGACGGATCTCTTCGCCTTCGCGCTTTTCCACGGCAAAGCCGTGTGCCCACACCTTCGGGAAGATGCGCAAATCGATGTTTTCGCCAAGCACCATGGCATTGTGGTTGCCGGTGACGACCTTGTCATAGACGCCGATCTTTTCGTGCACCGCGCTTTCATTGCGGGTCAGCGCCATGACCTCGCCGACGGCTTCAAGGCCGGTCAAAAGATCGTTGACGCGTGGCTCGATGCGGACGACGCCGTCGCCGCAATGCGCGGCGACCAGATCGGCCTCCGAAATGCCGAGCTGAGCAGCCAGATCACGCTCGCGCGCCTTCGGATTTTCTGTTCGTGCCCGCCGGATTTCATGCGGGACGGGTTTTACGCGCTGGTCCATGTCTCGTCCCTCCTGCCTTGTCTTACTTGTTGAGAATGAGCTTGCCCTGGCGGGTGATCTTCAGCCGGTAGAGCGCGCCGTGATGCTCGATGCCGATCTCGTGCTCGCCCTGGAACAGGGTGTTGCTGGACAGGGTTCGCACCGCCAGCGGAACCCGGTCGAAACGGGCGGAGGCATCGTCGGAACGGCGGACGCGATAGAGAAAATCGTTGGGATTGTAGGTGTTCATCTGGATCGATCCCTTTCATGTGCCGGGCGTCTGGCTAGGCGTTGCGTAATCCGATTAATTCTTGACTTGAGTAATCATGTTT
The DNA here is from genome assembly GCF_001425625.1 of Mesorhizobium sp. Root102. GTDB lineage: Bacteria > Pseudomonadota > Alphaproteobacteria > Rhizobiales > Rhizobiaceae > Mesorhizobium. The sequence continues at coordinate 27,495 of NZ_LMCP01000048.1, forward strand.
ATTAGTCAGTGCAATACTGGATTAAATGAGTCAAGATTTAAGACTCCGGACACGATCAAAAATGCCAGCCAGCCCCGGGCCAGCCAGCATGAAACCTGGACTTTGGAGTTGGGGCATGGGGTTGGTGAATTGGGAATGGCGCGGCCGGTCGGCCGCGAACGGCGCGGCGGCTTTGCTGGCAACCGTGGCGGCGATCGCCTTGTCGGCGCAACTGGCCAACGCTCAGCAGGCGGCGGACCAGCAGACAGATCAAACGAAGAAGGCTGACGAAGAGAAGGCCGCACCAGCGGGCGCAACGCTGCTCGACAAGATCCTCGTCATCAGCCGCACCGGCGAGACGGCGATCGAATCGCTCGCCTCTGCCAGCCATGTCGATCAGGAACAGCTCGATCGCCGCATGGCGACGACGCCGAACGAGATGCTGCTCGGCGTGCCCGGTGTCGCCGCGCAGGCCGACGCCAGGCGCGTCAGCACCAGCATCAACATCCGCGGTTTGCAGGATTTCGGTCGCGTCGCGGTCATCGTCGACGGCGCCCGTCAGAATTTCCAGCGTTCCGACCACGGCACCCAGTCGACCTTCTATCTCGACCCCGAGCTCGTCGAATCCGTCGACGTGATCCGCGGTCCTGTCGCCAACACCTACGGCTCAGGTGCCATCGGCGGCGTCGTCTTCTTCGACACCAAGGACGCCGAGGATTTCCTCAAGCCGAACGAGACATGGGCCGGTTCCGTCACGGGACGTTATGAGAGCAACGGCAAGGGCTGGACATCAAGCGCATCCGGCGCCTACCGCTTCAACGAGAACTGGGATGCGCTGGGCAACATCGTCTACCGCAACTACGACGACTACAAGGATGGCAGCGGCGACACGGTCAAGGGCACCGGCTTCGACGTGCTCAGCGGCCTGCTCAAGACCACCATCCGCCCAACTGACAACAGCGAACTGAAGCTCGGCTGGGTCGGCTCAAGCGACGGTTGGAACGAGATCAGCGGCGGCGTGCCGGTCAATGACGTCGACCTGAAGTCGAACACCTTCACGGCCCGCTACAACATCACGGATGAGGACAAGAGCTGGCTCGATCTCCACGTCAGCACCTCTTACAACAGGACCAATCTCGATCTGACCAGCCTCGTCCCTCTCAACCGGTTCGATCCAACCACTGGCCTTCCAATCGTGCTGCCGGCAGGCTCAACGTCGACCTTCGACATCGGCACGACCAGCATCGACATCTGGAACACGTCCCGGTTCGAGACTGCCGGCATCGCGCACGAACTGACCTATGGCGGCGACTGGGTTGGCGACAACGTCAAGACCGGCGGCACCGCCGGCGGCGACAGCTTCTACACGCCGTCCGGCAAGCGCAACGTCTCCGGCGCCTATGTCCAGGACAAGCTCACCTGGGAGTGGCTCGAAGTCATCGCCGGGCTGCGCTACGACAATTACAGCCTCAAGGATGACACACACGAAACATCGGGCGACCGGTTGTCGCCGCGCATCACCGTCGGCGTCTCGCCGTTCGAATCGGCAGGCCTTGCCGGCCTTCAGTTCTACGGTACCTATGCGGAAGGCTATCGCTCGCCGTCGATTACCGAGACGCTGATCAGCGGCAATCACCCGGCAGGCGTGAGTTTCCCGTTCCTGCCCAATCCCAATCTGCGGCCTGAGACCGGCAAGACGACCGAATTCGGCTTCAACTACAAGCAGAACGACATTATCGAGGCTGGCGACGCGTTTCGTCTCAAGGCAGCGTATTTCAACAACGATGTCGACGACTATATCGAAGGCGTGACGCTGTCGGCATTCGATCCGACCAGCGGCTGCCCGTTCGGCCCAGGGATCCCGATCTGCTTCCAGTATCAGAACTTCGCCAAGGCCAAGATCAACGGCTTCGAAATGGAAGGCGTTTACGACGCGGCGTGGGGGTATGCCGGACTTTCGGCCTCCATCATCAATGGTCACACCATATCGTATGAAGGCGACCGCGCAGATCTCGCCACCATCCCCTCCTCCCAGGTCACGGCGCAGCTCGGCTTGCGCTTCCTCAAGGACAAACTGACTGTCGGCGGCGAAGTGCAGTACAACGGCAAGCCGAAGGGCAATGCGGTGGCCAAGGACTACACGCTGGTCAATGCCTTCGCGAGCTATCAGGCGACCGATAATCTCAAGATCGATTTCCGCGCCGAGAATCTGTTCGATGTCAAATACGCCAACCCGCTGAACGGCAGCACGACAGTTGCGGTCTATGAGCCGGGCACAACGCTCAAACTGGCGGCAACGATGCGGTTTGGAGGCTGATGACCATGACGAGCTTGACGACATCCCTTCGTCTGCGCAAGCTGAAGACGGACACCAAAACCGGTATCGCTTTCGGCGCCTGAGGTGGGACTGCATCCCGCACTCCGGGAAAACTCCGTGGCGTGGCCGCCGGCCGGTTCTATGCGCTGTCGTTTGGACCAAGCGATCTTGATTTGACAATTCTGCTCTTGTCGCTGCAGGTCTCGCGGCGAGACATGCAGGATATCAACCCCCTCCCGGACGCCAGCGCCGAGCTGGCCATAGAACCAACCGAGCCGCTTGCGCTGCCGCGGCCGTCGGCCTGGAACCGCAAATGGACGGCAGCGATCGTCGTCTCCTGTCTGCTCCATGCCGCGGTGGCAGCGGCTTTTCTGATCTCGCCTTCAGGGACATCCAGTTTGGAGGATGCAATGCAGTCGGAAGGCAGTGATCAGTCGGGCACCAACGTGGTCGGCAGCGCGCTGGATAAGGATCCGGCAGCAATAAATGTTGCTCTGGTGCCGAACCCGCAACCGGCCAAACCACAGCCGGCAACGCCGCCCAAGCCGTCGCCGCCAATGGAGCCTTCTCAGCCAGCCGAGCAAGCGGCAAAGCCGCCGCTCATGCCTTTGCCGGAACCTGTCAGACAGCAGACGGTCACCCCAGACATATTGGTGGCCGGCGCGCCACGATCCGATGACCAGAGCGTGGCTCCCAAGAGCGAAACGCCGGCGCAGCCGACCGTTCAGGCCGAGAGCGCCGAAGTGCCTGTCGCCGTTCCAGAGCAGCCGCCGATCCCCAGCGCCAGGCCAATTCCGGCAGCTGCCCCTTCGAAGGCGGCGGATGAGAAACGCGGCACGGCGGATGGTCAGGACCGGTTGGCGCAGGCCGCCAGCAAGGGCAAAAAACAGAAAGAGGCAGGCAGTGCCGCGGAAGACAGCTACCGCGGCGACGTCATCAGAAAGCTCAGCCGTGTCAATCGCGCCGTCCCGCCTTCTGTGCAATTGACCGCCCGCAACAATGCCGTTGTGACATTCGTCATCGGCAGCCGTGGCGGTATCGATGAGCTGCGCATTCTGCAAAGCTCCGGATCGCCAGATTTCGATCAGGTCGTGCTCGGCATCGTGCGCAAGGCGGCACCCTTCCCACCCATTCCGCCAAAGGTCGGCGACAGTCTTGTCTTCACCGGCGCAATCGGTCCGTTTTAAGAACCTCCGCCGTCCAAGCCAACAATCAACCATAATTCATCAACGCTGAAAGGAACCACCATGTACATCGCCATGAACCGCTTCAAGGTGCAGACTGGCTCGGAGAGCGACTTCGAAGCCGTCTGGAAGAACCGCGACTCCAGCCTCGCGGAGATGAAGGGTTTTCGGGAATTCCACCTGCTGCGCGGCCCAGTCAACGAGACCGAAGGCTACACGCTGTTTGCGTCGCACACGGTGTGGGCGAGCCACGATGATTTCATCGCCTGGACCAAGTCGGAGAATTTTCGTGCCGCCCATAGAAATGTCGGCACGACAAAGGTCCACTATCTCGGCCACCCCCAGTTCGAGGGTTTTTCGGTTGTAGAAGGCGCCTGAAATGGCAACGCCGGCCGAGGACCCTGCGCGCAGCATCCCGATCCTGCCCTCGCCCGACTTTACGGCGACACGCGATTTCTATCGCGATGAACTCGGCTTCGGTGTCGTCGGACCGGAGATGGACGACTATCTGATCGTGCGTCGCGGCGAGATCGAGATCCATTTCTGGAAGAGCGACGACCGCAAGCTGCCCGAGGTTTCATCCTGTTACATCAGGGGCGGCGAGGTTCCGTCGCTGCACGCCGAATTTTCCGCGCGCGGCGTCACGGCGCTCGGTCCGTTCACCGTCCGGCCCTGGAACATGAAGGAATTCTATATCCGGGATCCGCACGGCAATTCGCTGAAGTTCGGCTGCGCACCCGAAGAGGTGTGAAGACAACGCGAGTTCAGCGCAGGACGGACCCCGAGCTGCTGCTCCCCAACCCACAGGCGACGAAGGCCGACCAGAAGCGTCGCCGGCTGGCTGGCCGGCGACGCTTGCGCCATATCAGTTGTCCTGGAACTGGTTCTGTTCGGTGAATACCACCGTACGGTCGGTCACGCCCTGGAAGACCACTTGGTAGGCGTTGGACGAGGTGGCCGTGTCGATAACCTGGCCCTGAACGTACGAGCCGGCAATGATGTAGTAGGTCGGCTTCGGCGTGAACTGGTACAGCAGGTTGGGCAGCGCCTGCACAGCAATCGTCGGCTTGGCATTCATCGCGATACCGACATTGACGCTGACAGACTGGCTCGCCTGAACGATTGCCGTCGGGATTGTGGTATCCGACTGCACGCTGATCAGCCCCGCCTTGCCGTTCGTCGGGCCGACCGGAAAGGCCGGCGCACCATAGGGGAACGGTCCGAGATACGTAACGCCAATCGAATTCTGGGTGTTGATCATCACGTCGGCGTTGGACGCCGTAGTGAAGCGTCGGGGGTTGGTAGTTGTTCCCTGATCCTGGATGTAGCCAGTGTTGACCTGGTAGTTGATTTCCCAGGAAAATACTGACTGGCTCGGGTTGCTGATGCTGCCGGGCGCTGCCCCGCCGAGCATCCACGCCAAAGATACCGGATTGACCGAGGGACCGACGATGTCCGGGATCGTCTGGAAAAGGGCAAACTGCTGGAATTTGCTGTTCTGGTTAAGGACGGTCAGCGAATAAGGCTGCCCAGCCTCTACCTTGGCATTGACCATGGTGCCCATCAAGAATCTCATTCTGGTAGCTCCTCGTTGTTGGGTTTGACCGCGGTGTCACCGGTGGCCGATGCAGCCAGTCCGGTCACTTTGGGTGCAATCCGCCGCAATCAAAGATTGCGCAATATGGTCTGCACAAGAACAAGGTATTAAAATTTATATTATTTAACTGTATCCTAGGTGACACCAAAATATTCTTTTTCAACACTAAAATTCCTATGTATATTTATGTTGTCTAAAGTTAAGTTTCGCTGACATAGGCCGAGCATACATGTCGAATAGTGCGAAGAATGCGGTTCGGATCTCAGGGCTTCTATCGGCCAATATCTTTGGGGACTTCAATCAGAGCCAGCTAACGGAAATCGCGCAAACGGCTCACGAATACCGCTATGAATCGGGCCAGGTGATTTTCCAGCCGGGCGACCCATGTAACCAGCTCTCGATCATCACATCCGGAAGCGTCAATGTTTCCTTCAATTCGGAAGACGGCAAGGAAGTGATAGTTGCCGAATTGCGGGTCGGCGACACGATCGGCGAAATGGAGTTGCTTTCGAATTCGAAGCGGCTGACCAACTGTGTTGCCAGCCGCAAGACGCATCTCCTTGCACTCGACAAGCCGATCTTCGAAGGGCTGCTGACCAATCCGGCCTTTACCAAGGGGCTTCTCGAAACGATCTGCCGCCGACTTCAGCAATCGCTGTTGTTCGCCGAGGGCCTGTCAATCCATTCCCTGGAGACGAGGCTCGCTCGCTTGCTGGTTTCCATGAGCGAAACACATGGCCGACGTGTCGGCGATGGCGTTGTCATCGACCGCGCTATATCTCAAAGCCTGATCGGTCAGATGATCAACGCCAGCCGGCCGAGGATCAACGTTCAACTTCAATCCTGGAAACACGAAAAGCTTATCCGGCTCAGCGGCAACCGTATCACCATTCTCGATGAAGGGGCGATACGAAACATTTCGCGATCGCCGCTGGCCGACAGCTAGAACCTCACTCAGTTGCACCCACCCTTCACGAAGGCGATCATCGCCTCTGTGGTCGCGGTAAGGGCCGGGCCAGTCATCGCCAGCGTCTTGCCCTGCATGATCTGCGCGGACACCACGCTGACGAGGCTGTTGTCAGGCGCGAACCATGCCCCGCCACTGGCCCCCGTTCCGAATTCAGTTGGCGCGGCTAGATAGGTGCCGCCAACCTGCGCTAGCTTCGTCGAGTCCTGCTTGTACATATACTTGCCGTCACCAAAATTGCCGGGGTACCCCATCATGCTGACGGCGGTGAAACTGCCATCCTGGCTGAGCACGAACTTTCCGGCATCTGAATTTGCCGTGGTGCGCAGCGCAGCATAGTCGAGAGCGCTTTTCTCCGCGCTTGGCGGATCGGGACTGACTGGAATCCAATCCGTCAGCACCGCGGCCTGGTCAACGATAAACCTCGTCCCGGCGCCATCTTCATAAGCAGGGTAAAACACGACGTTCACCGCATGCTTATCGCCGCGCCACATGCTGTGCGCCGCGGCCAGCAGAACGTTGTCTTCCGAGACGAATTGCGCGCTGGCCGTATAGTCGACTCCGTCGCGGGTGTAGAAGAGCTTGCCGCCATATTCATAAGGCGGCTGAGTCACGTCGACTCGTGCGGTGGCCGCAAGCCCCTCAGGCTTGGGTGCGGTCACGTTGCCGCCGTCGTTTTCGGAAACGGCCCGGTCACGCCGCTCCTTGGTCCAGTAGCCTTCACCCGCCTCATCGGCGGCCAAGACAGTCTTGTTGGGTTGCCAGCAAGCGAAATCGGCGGCGTCGGCGCCGCTGCAAGAAATCAGCCCGCTCAGCAACGCCAATGAGCCTGATACGATCGATCTTGAAGCCATCTTCGTCTCCTCGTCCTTGCCTCAATCGGATTGGCGCCACCACCACGATTTGGCGATGAGAAAACCCGGTTGGTGTCGGACCATCCGACATCGGCAAGACTACGTGGCACCGAGACGATCGGCAGTTCCGCAGGCTACAGTGGAAACGAATTTCTGATCTTGTGCCCGAATTCACCAAGCCGGCAACGCCTTACGTTTGCCGGCTTCTCCCCTTGCGGCGCCGAATACCCGCCAGCTCTCTAGGCAGCGGCCAGCAGGCTCGCATTGCCGCCAGCGGCCGTGGTGTCGACGCAGACAGCCCGTTCATGTGCATAGGCCGCCGGGTTCAGCACCTCGCTGACCAGCGGCACGATCGGGCCGGAGCGCTCAGCGATAACCTTGCGCACGATGCGCGCGGCCTCGGGCGTGCCCGAGAAGGCAACGACATCGACGCGCAGCGAGCGCGCTTCGACCGGATCCGGCCGGCCGTCTATGGCGGCCAGCGGTAGACCCTTGCCGGTGAGCGCCGAGAGTGCCGACGGCGCACCGGGCGCCACGGCCAGCACCGCATTGCCGGCGGCGAGTGCCTGGATCGTCTGCGCGAGCAGCGTGTCGCCATCAGGACCAAGGCACAGCACCCGTCCGCGCGGCGACAGCGACAGCGTGTTGGCCTCGCCGGTCGGCCCGGGCAGGTCGACCTGGCCGAAGTCGATGCCGGCGGCGGCGCCTATGGCCGCGGCACCCTTGCCGCGCAGATGCTTCCTCAGAATGGCGATCCGGTCCGGACGCGTCGACCAGCCGCCAAGTGTGGGATCAGGCAGATTGTCGGCAAGTTCGGTCGCCGTCACCTTATGGCCATCCTGCAAATGGGTACCGGCCTCCGGCCCCTTGCGGAAGCGCCTGAGATAGTGCGGACCGCCGGCCTTCGGTCCAGTGCCCGACAGCCCCTCGCCGCCAAAGGGCTGCGAACCAACGACGGCGCCGATCTGGTTGCGGTTGACATAGATGTTGCCGGCATGGATGCCGTCGACGAAATGCTGTACGCGGCCCTCGATGCGGGTGTGCAGGCCGAAGGTCAGGCCATAGCCCTTGCGGTTGATGGCGGCGATGACCGCATCGATCTCGTCGGCGTCGAAGGTGGCGACATGCAGCACCGGCCCGAACACTTCGCGCTCCATGTCCTCGATACCCTTGACCCGGAAGACGTGCGGCGCGACGAAGCGACCCTCCTTGGGTGCCTCGAGCTTGGCGATCAGCCGGCCCTGCAGGCCCATCTTCGTGCAGTACTCGCGGATCGAGCTTTGCGCCTCGTCGTCGATGACAGGGCCGACATCGGTCGAAATCCGCCAGGGATCACCAATGCTGAGCGCCTCCATGGCGCCTTTCAGCATCTCCAGCATCTTCTTCTCGACGTCCTTCTGCACGTAGAGCACGCGCAGCGCTGAGCAGCGTTGGCCGGCACTCTGGAAGGCCGAGGCCAGAATGTCGCGCACCGCCTGCTCGGGCAGCGCGGTGGAATCGACGATCATGGCGTTGAGGCCGCCGGTTTCGGCGATCAGCATGGCGTCGGGCGCGGCGGTCTCGGCCAGTTGTTTTTCGATCAGCTTGGCGACCTCGGTCGAGCCGGTGAAGCAGACGCCGGCAATGCGCGGATCGGCGGTGAGTGGCCCGCCGACCGATGGGCCGTCGCCAGGCAGCAACTGAATAACGTCTTCCGGCACGCCGGCCTCGCGCAGCAGTTCGACGGCGCGAAAGGCGATCAGCGGCGTCTGCTCGGCCGGCTTGGCGATGACCGAATTGCCGGTGACAAGTGCTGCCGCGATCTGGCCGGTGAAGATGGCGAGCGGGAAATTCCATGGCGAAATGCAGACGATGGCGCCGCGCGCTTGCGTGCCCGCCTCCGCATTGGCCGCCTCGGTGGCGTAGTAGCGCAGGAAGTCGACGGCTTCGCGCACCTCGGCCACACCGTCGGCCAGCGATTTGCCGGCCTCCCTTGTGGCCAGTGCAAAGAACTCGACGGCATTCGCCTCATACAGATCGGCGGCGCGGTTGAGGATGGCGGCGCGCTCGGCCACGGGACGCTTCGCCCAGGCCGGTTGCGCTTCCACCGCGATGCGCACGGCGGTCGCGACTTGCTTGGCAGCGGCCTCGCTGACCGTGCCGACCACTTCGGAAGGCTTTGCCGGATTGACGATCGGGCGCTGCTTGCCGTAGCCGGCGGCACGGGTGATCGGCTTGGCATGCCAGCGATCCGGCCCGGCGAAAGCGGCCTTGGCCTTGTCGATCGCCGCCAGCGTCACCGTGTCGGTGATATCAAAACCCTTCGAGTTGCGACGGCCGGCGCCAAAAATCTGGGAAGGCCGGGCAATCGCCGGATTGGCGGCCGGACCCTGGCTCTCGACGGTTTCGAGCGGATCGCGGGCGATGTCCTCCGGCTCGACGTCCTCGTCGGTCAGTTGGTGCACGAAAGAGGAGTTGGCGCCGTTCTCCAGCAACCGGCGGACCAGATAGGCAAGCAGATCGGAATGCGCTCCGACCGGTGCATAGATGCGGCAGCGTGTGCCTTCGGCCTGGCGCACCGTCTCGTGCAGGGCCTCGCCCATGCCGTGCAAGCGCTGGAACTCGAAGGCATCGCGATTCGTCGCCATCGACAGGATCGCGGCGACGGTATGCGCGTTGTGAGTGGCGAACTGCGGATAGATGCGGTCGGTCATGCCAAGCAGCTTCTTGGCGCAGGCCATGTAGGAGACGTCGGTGTTGGCCTTGCGGGTGAAGACGGGATAGCCTGACAGTCCCAGCGTTTGCGCCCGCTTGATCTCGGTGTCCCAATAAGCACCCTTGACCAGCCGCACCATGATGTTGCGGTCGTATCTCTTGGCCAGCGCGTAGAGCCAGTCGATGGCGAAGGCCGCGCGTGGCCCATACGCTTGCACCACGACACCAAAGCCGTTCCAGCCGGCAAGCTCCGGCTCGGCCAGCACCCGCTCGATCACGTCGAGCGACAGATCGAGGCGGTCAGCCTCCTCGGCGTCGATGTTGAGGCCCATGCGCGAATGGCGCGCGGCCAGCGCCAGCGACAGCAACCGCTCGGCCATGACAGGCAGCATCTCGTCCCTCTGCGCCACCTCATAACGCGGGTGCAGCGCCGAAAGCTTGACCGAGATGCCGTGGTTCTGCCTGATATCAGGGCCGTTGGAGCCGGCATCGAGCGACGAAATCGCGTCGGCATAGGCCTTGTGATAGCGCAAGGCGTCGGCCTCGGTGCGGGCTGCTTCGCCCAGCATGTCGAAGGAATAGAGATAGCCCTTCTGCGTCATCGGTCGGCCGCGCTTGACAGCCTCGGCGACGGTGCGGCCGAGCACGAACTGCTCGCCCATCTCGCGCATGGCGGCTGCCACCGCCTTGCGGATGACCGGCTCGCCCAGCCGGCGCAGCATCGAGCGCAGCGTGCCCTCGATGCCGCCCTCGCCCTCATCGAGAACGCGGCCGGTCAGCATCAGCGCCCAGGTCGAGGCGTTGACGAAGATGGAGCTCGAGCCGCCGGAATGCGCCGACCAGTCGTGCGGCGCGATCTTGTCGGCGATGAGGTCGTCCATCGTCTCGGTGTCAGGCACGCGCAGCAGCGCCTCGGCCAGGCACATCAGCGCCACGCCTTCCTTGGTGGAGAGGCCGTAGGCCGAGAGGAAGACTTCCATCAGCCGAGGATCCGACGAGCCGCGTACCGCCCGCACCAGATCGGCGGCCCGGGCCGAGATCGCCTTGCGGTCTTTCACTGGAAGGCCCGTCGCCTCGGCAAGCCGCTGCACGGCCTCGTCTTCATCGGGCAGGTAGTTGGCGCGGATCTGCTGGCGGATGGCATCAAGCGCTGGCATGGCGGTCCCATGGATCGAGCAAAGGGGATCGGGCCGGCGGTCACCGGACCGAATGGCGCAAGCTAGCACAGGTGCGAAATTTCGACCGGTCCAAAGAAATCGACATCACAGGCCATTCGGTCTATCTTGGTAGGAAAAACTTATCATACGGACTGTAGACTCGATGACAGAAGACCAATTGGACCGCATCGACAGGAATATCCTCGCCGCGCTGGCAAGCGATGGCCGGCTTTCCATGTCAGAACTGGCGGCAAAGGTCGGCCTGTCGAAGACGCCGGTGCAGGCGCGGGTGAAGCGGCTGGAGAAGGACGGCTACATCAGGGGCTACCAGGCGATCATCGACCGCGAGCGCATGGGCGAAGGCCATGTCGCCTTCGTCCAGGTGAAATTGTCCGACACCCGATCCGCCGCGCTCGACGCCTTCAACCGGTCCGTACAGGCCGTGCCCGAGATCGAACAGTGCCACATGATGGCATCGAGCTTCGATTATCTGCTGAAAGTCCGCACAAGGGATATCGCCGCCTACCGCCGCGTCCTGGGCGAGCGCATCTCGGCGCTCCCCCACGTCGCCCAGACCTCGACCTTCGTGGCGATGGAGACGGTCAAGGATCGGTAATTCACTCCGCCAACGTCTTCAGGAACGCCACCAGCGCTGCACGCTCTCGGTCTGAAAGCTCCAGCGGGTGAACCTCTGACACCCCTTCGACGCTGGGAGCAGCCTTGGCGTAGTGCGCCACCACCTCGTCGAGCGACGAGAACTGCCCGGCATGCATGTAGGGCGGCCGCGTTGCCGCTCCGCGCAGCGACGGCGTCTTGTAGGCGCGGATCAGTTGCGGCGCATCCTTGACCATGAAGCGGAGCTCGCCGCAGGCGCCGGCGTCGCCATCGCGGAAGGCACCAAGGCAGTTGAACGGGTCGGCCTCGACTTGGCGCACGGCATCGATGCGGCCGCGATCCAGCGGCAGAACCGCAACGGGCGGCACACCGGTGTTGTGAAAACCGTTGTCGGTGAAGCGGGGGCCGTCGTGGCAGGTCACGCAATTGGCCTTGCCGATGAACAGTTTCAGCCCAAGGATTTCCTCCTTGGAAAAGACCGCATCGCCTTTCGGCTCGGCGCCGGTGGCGAGATCCAGCGCGAAGCGATCGAAGCGCGTCGGCGCCGGCTCGATCGACCGTTCGAACGCGGCGATCGCCTTGCCGATATTGGCAAAGACGCCGTTGATGGCGTCGCGCTGCGCACCGCTCATCGCGTTCCAGGCAGCCTTCTCGGCATCTGTTCCAAGTGGGCTGGCATTCAACGGCATGTCGGAGAAGTCGGGCAGCGGCCCGAAGATGCGCTCATAGCGCTCGCCGAAGCGCGCCTTGATGTAATGCGCGTAGGCGGCGCGGTTTCCCGCCTGCTCCAGCGGATTTTCGAGCGGCGTCAGCGCTTGCGCCCACAGGCTGTCGCGGCGGCCGTCCCAAAAGAACCAGGGATCGCGCGCCACGCCGGCCAACGGCATGGTGCGCCGGTTGGTGTGGCCGACACCGACCGCTTGCGGCAGGTCGTCCTGGAATTGCCGGTCGATCTTGTGGCAGGTCGAGCACGACACCGTGCCGTCGCGGCTCATGCCCAGATCGAAGAACAGCGTCGAGCCGAGTGCGGCGGCGGCCGGCACGTCGGCAAAGCGGTTGGTGGTGTCGGGCTTCAGCGCCGGCAACCTCGACAGCGCCAGCGAGGCGATGGTCTTCTTCTCGGCGTCGGAAAAATCCGGCTTGCCGCAGCCGACGAGGCTGACGGCGACCACCAGCGCCAGAAAGCAGAAAAGGCGCTTCATCGATCGCTCACAGCACCACGTTGAACAGTACTGTGTCGGAGCCGGCGCCGGACGAGATGGCGAAACGAAGTTGCCACCAGCCGCTCATGGTGAATTTCAGCCCCTCGACTCGGTAACGGCCTTCGCCCAGGTAATCGGTGACCTGCGGGCTGGTCGGCAGGCCGTGATTGTGTTGCGGCATGCCGCCGGAGATGGCGATCGCGGCGCGCTCCACCGAAGCCCCTGTCTTTGTTTTCAGGGTCAGCAGCCAGGATTCCAGTTCGCCCTGCCGCACCACGCCCCGTTCCGGCACGAAGCTCGCCATGTACAGCCCGTTGTCGCTTTTCTTCGTCCGCGCGACATCCGGGCCGGCAGGCTGCGCCGACCGCGGCGCCGTCAGATAGACGACCGCGAGAATGCCGACCAGCAAGGCAGCCAGACCAAGACCTGCTAAGAGATAACGCCATAGTGATGCCAAACCGGTTCCTCTTGTGCAGACAACGCTCTGCCGAACGGATTGCATCCCGCCAGCCTGTGGGAAAACGCTGTGGCGGAAAAAACCCTGCTTGCCAAGCATGGCGCTGCCGATGGCAAAAAGCTACAGCACCGAGATCACAGGAGGACTGTACATGGCGGGAACCGGCGTCGCCTCGATCGGCGAATGCATGCTCGAACTGTCGGGCCAGACGGGACCGAACTGGCGCATGGGCTTTGCCGGCGACACGTTCAACATGCTGTGGGCGCTGCATGCGTTAAGTGCAGACCGGCCGGCAACCTATGTCTCGGCCTTCGGCGACGATCCCTTCTCGCAAGGCCAGATCGATTTCTTCGCCGAGAACGGCATCGGCATCGGCTCCAGCCCGGTCATAGCGGGCGCACGGCCCGGCCTCTATGCCATCACGCTGACCGGGGCCGAGCGTTCCTTCACCTACTGGCGTTCCGACGCTGCTGCCCGGCAGCTCGCCTCGAATCCGGCCGCGCTGTCGAAAAGCCTGGAAAACCAAGCGCTTGTATACTTTTCCGGAATCACTTTGGCAATTCTGGACGATGCCGCTCGCGCCACGTTGCTGGCGGCCGTCGCCAAGGCGCGCTCGGCTGGTTCACTTGTCGCCTTCGACCCCAACTACCGGCCACGGCTCTGGCGCAATCGCGTGGAGGCGCAGGTAGCGATCGTCGAAGCCCTTGCCGTCACCGACATCGCATTGCCGACCTTCCCCGACGAGCAGGTGCTGTTTGGCGATGCAACACCGCAAGCGACCGCGGAGCGGCTCGGGCAACTCGTCGGCGAGATCGTCGTCAAGAATGGCGAAGCGCCGGCGCTGATTGCCCAAGGAAGAATACGGCGCGAGGTCCCGGCGATCCATGTCGCCGCTCCCGTCGACACGACCGGCGCAGGCGATTCCTTCAACGGCGGCTATCTTGCGGCCCGTCTTGCCAGCCATGACCCGCTGGAAGCAGCGCGCCGTGCCCATCGTGTCGCCGCCGCCGTGGTGCAGGTGCGCGGCGCGCTGGCGCCGTTCGACACGCTGCGAGCGGCATTCGCCGGATATCGTTAAGGCAGGCGGAAGCGGTATTCCGTGACGTGGTGGTAGATCGCGCCCGGCCACAGCGTTGCCTGCGGGAAATAGGGCCGGTTCGGCGCATCCGGCCACACCTGCGGCTCGAGGCAGAAACCGCAAAAGGCCTTGTAGTTCCGCCCCTCCAGCCCGGTGCGCGGCGTCACATACTGGCCGGTATAAAGCTGAACGCCGGGCTCGGTTGTCCAGACCTCCATCTCGACGCCGGAACTGGCGCCTTGCGTCCATGCCGCCTGCTTGAGCGGCCCGCGTGTCGAAGCAAGACAGAAATTCTGGTCGTAGGGCAGCTGCTCACCCTCGGTCTCCATGCGCAGCGGCCGCGCCTGGCGGAAATCGAACGGCGTGCCGTCTACCGGCTTGACCACCCCGGTCGGGATCATGTCGCCATCGACCGGCAGATAGGCGCCGGCATTCAGCATCATCCTGTGGTCGAGAATGTCGCCGGCGCCGCCATCATCCAGGTTGAAATAGGAATGCTGGGTGAGATTGCACAGCGTCGGCTCCTCGCAGGTGGCGGTCAGCTCGACGCTGAGCGTGCCGGGGATCTTCAGCCGGTAGGTGCAGGTGACGTCAAGCGCGCCGGGAAAACCCATTGTGCCGTCGGGATCGTGCAGCGTCAGCGTGACGAAATCCCTGCCATGCAGGGAAACCGTCCACGGCCGGCGGGAGTAACCTTGCGAGCCGCCATGCAGCGTATGCTTGTCGAGGAAGTTTTGCTCGGTCTGGTAGCGGTTGCCGCCAATGGTGAAGCGGCCATCGCGGATGCGGTTGGCATAGCGGCCGACGACCGCGCCGAAGAAGCCCGTATCCGTCTCGTAGCCTTCCAGACGATCATAGCCGAGCACCAGCGGCGCATCGTGCCCGGTCAGGCGCAAATCCTGGATGATTGCGCCCAGACCGATGATGTTGGCGGTGATACCGCCGCCCCTGATCGTGAAGCGACGCACCGGTTCGCCTGCCTGCGTCGTACCGAAAACCTCGCCGTCCTTCATCGCCATGCCCGTAAATGCCAGTTGATCCAGAAGACTTCGGCTGGTTTTCCCATGAGAGATGGGCAGGCCATTGGCCTCCCCTTCTCAGAGATAGCCTATCAGAGGCCGAGGCCGCCGATGCAGACATATTTGGTGTCGAGATAGTCCTCGATCCCCTGATGCCCGCCTTCCTTGCCGAGACCCGATTCCTTGACGCCGCCGAACGGCGCCTCCGGCGTGGTGATGAGGCCTTCATTGACACCGACCATGCCGTATTTCAGCCCTTCCATGACGCGGAAGGCGCGGCCGAGATCGCCTGTGTAGAAATAGCAGGCGAGGCCGAATTCAGTGTCGTTGGCGAGCGCGACGGCTTCCTCTTCGGTCTCGAACTTGAACACGGGTGCGACCGGGCCAAAGATCTCTTCCTTCATGAAGCGCATCTTGGGTGTCGCGTTGGCGATGACCGTCGGCTGGAAGAACGAACCGCCGAGCGCATGGCGCTTGCCGCCGGCGACGATCTTGCCGCCCTTGGCGGTGGCGTCGGCGATCAGTTCCTCGACCTTCTCGACCGCCTTCTCGTCGATCAGCGGTCCCTGCTGCACGCCGTCCTCGAGGCCGGAACCGACCTTCAGCCCGTTGCTCGCCGCAGCGAGCTTCTCGACGAACTTGTCATAGACACCAGCCTGGACAAGGAAGCGGTTGGTGCAGACGCAGGTCTGGCCGGAATTGCGATACTTGGCGGTGATAGCGCCGGCGACGGCACGCTCGAGGTCGGCGTCGTCGAAGACGATGAACGGCGCGTTGCCGCCGAGCTCCATCGACACCTTCTTGACGGTGACCGACGACTTCTGGATGAGAAGCTTGCCGACCTCCGTCGATCCGGTGAAGGTGATCTTCGACACCAGCGGATTGGCGCAGATCTCGTCGCCGATCTCGCTGGCTGAACCGGTCAGGATGTTGACGACGCCCTTGGGAAAACCGACTTCCTCGGCAAGCGCGCCCCAGGCGAGGCCGGAGTAAGGCGTCTGCGAGGCCGGCTTGACGACCGCGGTGCAGCCGGCGGCAAGCGCCGGGCCGAGCTTGCGGGCCAGCATCGAGGATGGGAAATTCCACGGCGTGATGGCGGCAATGACGCCGACCGGCTCCTTGGTCACCAGGATGCGGCGGTCCGCCCATGGCGAGGGCACGACGTCACCATAGGTGCGGCGGCCTTCCTCGGCGAACCACAGGATGTAGGCCGCGGCAGAGCCGATCTCGCCCTTCGATTCGAACAGCGACTTGCCCTGCTCGATGGTCAGCAGTTCGGCCAGCACGTCCTGATTGTCCATCATCGCGTCGTGCAGCTTGCGCAGCAGCTTCGAGCGCTCGAGCGCGGTCGTCTTGCGCCACGACTTGAAGGCGGCGGCGGCGGCCTCGATGGCGCGGCGGGTCTCGGCCTTGCCCGACTTCGGCACGGTGCCGATCTTGAGACCGGTGGCCGGGTTGTTGACGTCGACCGTCTGGCCGCTGTCGGCCTGCACCCATTCGCCATTGATGAGATTGGCCTGCCGCATGAAATGGCTGGTTTTCTGAAGCATGGTCTATCCTCCGTTCGGCGCGCTGACGGGCCGGTCTGTGAAGTCTTCGGTGAGCGTGCGCCATGGACTGAAGCCGGCACGCCGGAGCCACTGCTCTTTACCTAGCGCAAGGCCCGCAAGCAATCGCAAGATGGCATATAGGGGTTGGACCAGCCCGCGGCGAGAGCAGGCCGACTATGACACCCCCATCGCGGGCCGGCATCATCTGAATATCGACATACCCCATCAGAAAACGTGCAGCACCACCGTCAGCCAGAACGCGGTGGTGAGGGCGGAGCAGGCCGTGGCGATGGTCATCTGGTTCGACGCCAACGCCTGGCCGGTGTTGAAGTGGACCGCGATCAGATAGGAATTGACGCCGGATGGCATCGCGGCCACCATCACCGCCACCTTGGCCGTCAAGGGCGGCAGGCCGAGCAGCCAGACGAAGGCCAGAACCAGCGCCGGCATCAGCAATAGCTTCAGCACCGAAAGCACCAGCGCCGGCCTAACATTGCCCGAAATGCCGAAGCGGCGCAGGCTGAGTCCCATGGCAAACAGCGCCACAGGACCGGCCGTATCGGCCAGAGCATCGACCAGGCGTATGGCGACATCCGGCAGCGGCGCACCGGTGACGCGCCATGCGAGACCCGCCAGAATGCCGATGATCAGCGGATTGATGAACAGCCGCCTCAGGAACCTACGGATGATGCGCAAGGGATGCACGGGTTCGCCGCCGCTCCGGCCGAACATCTCAAACAACACGATCGAAGCCATAAGCATGATCGGCAGATGCACCGACACCAGCAAGGACAGCACCTCGAAACCATCCGCTCCGAATATGCCGAGGATAAAGGGAGCCCCGAGCAGCACGATATTGGAAAAGGCAGACGAAACCCCGCCGACGACGCCGGCGCGTGCATCCCGTCCGAAGATCCGGGTGGTGACGAGATGGCCGGCGGCCCAGGTGATCGCCACGGCCGCGAAATAGGCGCCCCACAGCGGCCAGGGTGCCACGCCGTGGAAATCGGCATTCACCATGGTTCGGAACAGCAGCAGCGGCATCGCCACTGAGACCGCGAAGTCGGCTATCCCCTCGCCGCTCGCCGGCTTCAAATAGCCGGTCAACCCGGCGAGGTAGCCGAGCGCGACAAGGCTGAAGACGAAAAGAACGGTTTCGGTGAGCGGAGACATTTTTACCGTGACGGGCGAGTTTCCCGTGATAGGCGAGCCACGGCCGCGACGCAATCGCGCCCGAATTTGATCATCGTCGGCTGGCAGCGTTATAGAGGGTTTGGATCATCAGGGCGGGCACGAACGACAAATGGCCTTTGTCGAAGCCACGAAGCGTACTCTTTTGCGGCAGGCGTGGCTGACGGCTTTCGTCGCCGCACTGCTTTGTCTTGCCGCGACCCCGCTTGCAGTTGCCGAGACGAAAAGCCTCAAGGGCGTGGCGCTGATCATCGGCCAGTCGAAATACGAACACATCGCCGCCCTCCCCAACCCCGCCAACGACGCCCGCGACATGGCCAAGATGCTGACCGACCTCGGCTTCGATGCGCGCAGCGTCACCGATCGCGACGCCACCAAGCTGAAGCGCGACCTCGAGCGTTTCACGGAAGATGCCGAAGGCGCCGATGTCGCCTTCATCTATTATTCCGGTCACGGCATCGAGGCCGGCGGCGAGAACTATCTGGTTCCGGTCGATGCCGACGTGTCGTCATTGAAAGATGCCGACCAAGCGCTGGTGCCGATATCCGCCGTCATGGATGCTTTAAAAGCGACCGTGCCGGTGACGATCGTGCTGCTCGACGCCTGCCGCACCAATCCGTTCCCGCAGGATGCCGTGGTGCGACGCGCACCGACCGCTTCCGCCTCGCCGATTGGGGCCGGCGGGCTGGAACCGGTGCGCGGCGCCAAGGCGCTCGGCAATGCGCCGGCGGCCGACGCGAGCCTGGGCACGGTGGTCGGCTTTGCCGCCGAACCGGGTCGTCCCGCGCTCGATGGCGCCGCTGGCGAAAACAGCCCTTACGCGTCCGCCCTGCTGCGCCACCTCGCGGCGATGAAGGGCACCGAGTTCGGCTCGGTCATGCGCATGGTGACCGAAGAAGTCTACCTCGACACCAAGGCAAGGCAGCGCCCCTGGGTCAATGAAAGCCTGCGCCGGCTGCTCTATTTCGGCGTCGCACCAGCGGAGCCGACCGGCGACGACGGGCTGATCACCGGCGAGCGGCGTCAGCTCCTGCTGACGATTTCCGACCTGCCCGACCCGAAACGGGCGCAGGTGGAACTGGCCTCACTGCAGGAAGGCGTGCCGCTCGATGCGCTCTATGGCGTGCTGAAGGCGCTCGGAACGGACAAGATCCCCGAGGATCCGTCCGACCTGCAAAAGGTGCTCGACGCCCAGGCCGAGCGCCTGAAGAAAATGATGTCCGAACGTGCCGCGCTGCGCACCGACGATCCGGAGATCAAACGCCTGGTCGCCTCCGCCGACAAGGCGATCGGCCAGGGCGCCATCGTGACGGCGCGCAAATTCCTCGACGATGCGGTCGGCCGGGTCGAACAGAGCAGCGATGCGGTCGATGAGGCCGAGGATCTCGTCAAGCAGAAGCGCCTTGCCGATGCCGCGATCTACGCCAGACGCGCCGATGCCTCGGGGCTGGTGTTCGATTACAAGTCCGCCGCCGGCGACTACGCCAAGGCGTTTTCGCTGGCCGAAAAATGGGACGACAAGCTACGCTGGAACTACAAGAACCAGGAAGCCGAGGCGCTGAACGCTTACGGCTACGCCACCGGCGATCTGGATGCGCTGCAGCACTCCATCGACGCCTATCGCACCATCCTGAACTTCATCCCCAATGGCGAACAGAATCGCGACTGGGCGATCACCCGCAACAACATGGCGGTGGTGCTGCAGACCATCGGCGAGCGCGAGACGGAGACCGCGCACCTCGAAGAAGCGGCTCAGATCTTTGGCGATTCCCTTGTCGTGTTCGAGCGCGAGAAGGACGATCTCAACTGGGCCGCCGCGCAGAACAATCTGGCCAATGTGCTGTTGAAGATCGGTGAACGCCAGAGCGACCCGAAGCGCCTGAACGAGGCGGTGGTGGCAATGCGCGCGACGTTGAAGAAGCGCCCGCGTGAAAAAGTGCCGCTCGACTGGGCCGCTTCGCAGAACAATCTCGGCCTGGCGCTCTATGCGCTGTCCGAGCGCGAGGCCGCCGGCGAACATCTGACGCAAGCCGAGGCGGCCTACCGGCTGGCACTTGAGGAATACACGCGCGAAAAGGCGCCGGTTGAATGGGCGATGGTTGAGAACAATCTCGGCAACACGCTGGTGTCGCTTGGCATTCAGCTCAACAACAAGGCGAAGATAAACGAGGCGGCCGACGCGTTCCGTGCCGCACTCGAGGTGCGAACCCGTGAAACCTTCCCGGTCTCGTGGGCAACCAGCCGGCTCAACCTCGGCAACGCGCTGAGCGGTGTCGCCCGCTTCGATATGGGCACCGGCGCGCTCGAAGAGGCAGCTGCAGCCTATGACGATGCGCTGACGGTGTTTACCCGGCTGCGTTTCCCGATGGACTGGGCCTCAGTGCAGAACAATCTCGGTTCGATCTACCAGACGCTTGGCCAGCGCACCCGCGACGCGGCCAAGCTGGAGCAGTCGGCCGCGGCGTTCCAGGCCGCCCGGCAGGTCTATGTCAGACGGAAATTCCCGCAGGACTGGGCAATGAGCCACTACAATCTCGGCAACACGCTGCAGCTTCTGGGCGGCGTCACCGACAAGCCGGAACATTACGGTGAGGCCATTGCCGCCTACCGCGATGCATTGCGCGAGTACAAGCGCGAGACGAACCCGCGCCAATGGGCGCTGGCCCAGGCCGGCCTCGGCTCGACGCTGCACTGGCTGAGCATGAGCAATGCCGACCCCAGGACCTTGCTAGAGTCCGTCGCAGCCCGCAGGGCAGCCCTCGAAGTGCTGACCATCGACGCGGCACCGGTCGACTGGGCCAACGCCCAGAACGGCATCGGCATGAGCCTGCTCAACCTCGGCAATCTCGAACGCACCGACAGATATCTCGGCGATGCCGAGGCCGCCTTCACGGCGACACTGAAGGTGTTCACCAGGGAAAGCCTGCCCATGCAATGGGCCTTCGCGCAGAACAATCTCGGCGACGTCCACTGGAACAGAGCCAGCTATGGCGGCGGCAAGGCCGAATATCAAAAGGCGATCGAATTCTTCGAGAACGCCAAGCAGGGCTTTACCGAAGCCGGCTACACGATCCCCATCCCGCTCACCGACCAGAAGATCGATCTGGTGAAGAAGCAGATGGCGAAGAAGTAGTGCTCCACCCTACCGCGCCTTGTCTTTCGGCTGGCTTTGCCGTCCCTATATGTCCCGTCACCGGAACCCATTGCCGGGAACCGGAGAAGGATAGCGGATGATTCGATTTGCCTTGGCGTTGTTCCTGCTTGTTGTTCCCGGCGTGGCTCACGCCACGGATGCAGGCTGGGCGCTGCTGCGCGATGGCGGCCATGTCGTGCTGCTTCGCCATGCCATGGTCACCGGCACGACCGACCCGGCCAATTTCGACGTCGACAGCTGCGCCACCCAGATGAACCTGTCAGCGCGCGGCAAGCAGCAGGCGAGCAAGATCGGTGCTCTGTTTGCCGCCCGGGCGGCACCGATCGAGCGCGTGCTGTCCAGCCGCTATTGCCGCTGCCTCGACACCGCCCGCATCGCCTTCGAGGCCGAGCCGGAACTGTTTGCACCGCTGGATCTCCTGAAGGGCGACGAGACGCAGAAGGCCGCGCAGATCGCCGCGATCATGAAGGAGATCCGCGCCTATTCCGGCTCCGACAATCTGGTCATGGTCACCCATCTGGAAGACATCGTGGCGCTGACCGGTGTTTCGCCGCGCGAAGGCGAGGCTGTGGTCGTCGAACCGCAGGGTGACGGCCTGCGCGTGCTCGGCCGCGTCACCTTTTAGGCGTGGCGATGTCCGGCTGACGCGCCGGTGAGCAGCCACGCATCGATGCGGACTTTCCATGCTTCGATCATGTGCGCGAACGCATCCTGCGTCAGTCCGGACAGATACGACCTTCCCGCCGCGTTCAAGGCCGTGAACGTATAGGCAATCGACGCTTCCGTGCCGCCGTCGGTCGCCTGGCGGCAGGCCACCTCGACAAATCCGAAACACGTATCCGGTGTGACCCTGACATAGCGGACACGATGCCCGGCAGGATCCCAGTCGGCGCAGGCCCAGAGTGTCTTCTCATCACCGTGGACGGTCCGGAAGACCATGCCTTGCTGCGTTTCTCCGCTTTGCGGATGCAAGAACTCCGGCTCCCAGCCATCCACCCACAAGGTCTCGCCAATCGGCGTGAACAGCGGGAAGACGCGATCGATCGGCCCGGAAAGGACAATGCTATGGCTGCGTTCAAGATGGCTCGTCATCCGCCTTCCTTCTCAGTCAGACGGTGGCTGTCCGCCGCACCGAGCTCCAGCCCGTAGATGCGCTTCAACTGGCTGATCGTTTCCAGGGTCGCTGGTGAAAACGGCGTCTGCCCTTCGAAAGCATGCAGCACGATGCCTTCGATTAGATCGCCGAGGCTCATGTCGCGATGCTCGGCCAAGGCCTTGAGCACTTTCACCAGTCGTTTTTCCAGGCGGACCCCGGTCTGCACGCGTTCGATGGTCATAACCTATTGGTATCATGGTACATTGGTACCATCAAGTGTTGCTGAAATGCCGCCATTGAAAGCAGCCGCAAATGGCGGAAAACCCGGTGATGCTGGGGCTGAAGGAGCTCGAGGCTCTGGAAACCATCGCCGGCAAGGTCGAGCGGCTGACCGTCCACAACGGAACGGGCGGGCTGCTGAACGACCTGGTCAAGCTCCGCGACAGCTGATGCATGTCGCCCAAAAGCGGTACCGGTTTTGGGAAAACGACATGCATCGAAACAAAGACTGACGTAACGGTAACGGGAAGGGCCGCCGGGTTGACCGGCGGCCCTTCTTGCGTTTCCTAGGCACGCTTCCCATCTGCGCCCGGACTATCAGGCCTTTTCCTGCCGGGAAAAACCGATTAGACAGCGCCCAAACAAGATGCGGACAGATTCCGCCCGCAAAGAAGGAAAAGCCCTTGTCCACCACGTTCGACAAAGTCGCCAAGATCATTGCCGACACCAGCGAGATCGATATCGACACCATCACGCCCGAGAGCCACACGATCGACGATCTCGGCATCGACAGCCTCGATTTCCTCGACATCGTCTTCGCCATCGACAAGGAATTCGGCATCAAGGTGCCGCTGGAAAAGTGGACCCAGGAGGTCAATGACGGCAAGGCTTCGACCGACGATTACTTCGTCATGAAGAACCTGTGCGCCAAGATCGACGCGCTGGTTGCCACCAAGACCGCCTGACGTCAGTTGAGCGCGCGATCTTGACGCGCTCTGCCGCCTGACCCACAAAGCCGCCCATGAGCAGCCCCCGCGACGTCGTCATCACTGGTATCGGCCTTGTCTCCTCGCTGGGGGAAGGTCCTGATACCCATTGGCAGAAGCTCGCCCAGCCGGGCTTTCAGCCGGTGCTCGAAGCGACGCGCTTTGCACCTTATACCGTCCATCCGCTGCCTGAGATCGACTGGAACCTGCAGATCGCCAAGCGCGGCGATCAGCGCCAGATGGAAACCTGGCAGAGGCTCGGCACCTATGCTGCCGGCCTTGCACTGGACGACGCTGGCATCAAGGGCAATGACGAACTCTGCGCGACCATGGACATGGTAGTGGCCGCAGGCGGTGGCGAGCGCGACGAGGCGGTCGATGCCGCCATTCTCGCCGCTTCGGAAAGCCGCAATGACCGAGATGTGCTGCTCAACGAGAAATTGACCACCGAATTGCGGCCGACACTGTTCCTGGCCCAGCTGTCCAACCTGCTCGCCGGCAACATCTCCATCGTCCACAAGGTCACTGGCTCGTCCAGAACCTTCATGGGCGAGGAAGGTGCCGGCGTCGCCGCCGTCGAAACTGCCGCCGCACGCATCCGCTCGGGCCAGTCGACGCACATCCTGGTCGGCGGTGCCTTCCAGACCGAACATTCCGACATGCTGCTCGGCTATGAACTAGCCGGCTATCTGCATCGCGGCCCGTGGAAGCCGGTCTGGCAAAGACAAGGCGCCGAGGGCGGCGGCGTTGTGACCGGATCCGGCGGCGCCTTCCTGGTGCTGGAGCAGCGCGAACATGCAACGGACCGGGGTCGGAAAATCTATGCCGAACTTGGGCCGGTCGTCTCCGGCCGCGCCAGGCGGTCGCGCGGAGAGCTCGACGCCGAGATCGCCGCATTGCTCAGCCAGGCGGCGCTGCCGAACGGCAAGCTGCTTGCGATGTCAGGCGCCTCGGGCGCGCATGCGGCAACCACTGCCGAGAAAGCCGCGCTCGATGCCAATCCGGCGATCGCCGCGCGCGGTTTCTCGACGCTGACCGGGCACATGAAGGAAGCGCAGTTTCCGTTCGCCGTGGCGCTCGCCGCACTGGCCGTCGACCGCAAGGCCGCCTACCCTGTCTTTGATGCCACAGCCGAGACACCGTTCGAAGGCGTTCCCGCAACCGTCCTTGCAACGGCGATCGGCTATCACCAATTCGAGGGCATGGCGCTGGTCAACGCCGCGTAAGGCGGGCGCTGACTGATCCATGCTGCAACGATAAACGCTCGAGGGCTCCCGGATGGCCAATCTGAATGATCACATGGGCAGGCCGATCGTCGCCGTCACCGGCATCGGCGTGGTGACCTCGCTTGGCGTCGGCAAATCAGACAATTGGGCGGCGCTGACCTCGGGCAAGTCGGGCATTCACCCGATCACCCGCTTTCCAATCGATCAACTGAACACCCGCATCTCCGGCATGGTCGATTTCCTGCCATCGAGCTCGAAAGGTGCCAGCCCACTCACCTATGAGCTTGCCGAGCTTGCGGGCCTCGAAGCGGTGACCGAAGCCGGTCTTGATTCCAGCGATTTCGGCGGACCGCTCTTCCTGGCATCGCCCCCGGTCGAACTTGATTGGACCGAACGCTTCTCGCTCTACAATTCTGGCAAGGACAAGGACGACACCGCCGCCGAAAGACTGCTTCGGGTCGCGCGTAGCTTGAAAGAGCTGGATATTTTCGAGACCACCCAGTTCGGTTCGATCGCCGACCGCCTTGCCGATCGTCTTGGCACACGCGGTCTGCCGATCACGCTGTCGACGGCTTGCGCTTCGGGTGCCACTGCGATCCAGCTCGGAGTCGAGGCGATCCGACGCGGCGAATGCGACCGGGCCCTGTCGATCGGCGCGGACGGGTCTGCCACCGCCGAGGCATTGATCCGTTTCTCATTGCTTTCGGCGCTCTCCACGCACAACGACATTCCCGAAAAGGCATCGAAGCCTTTCTCCAGGGATCGCGACGGCTTCGTGTTGGCCGAGGGATCCGGGGCGCTGGTGTTGGAATCGCTTGAGGCGGCATTGGCTCGTGGCGCGACTATTCTCGGCGTCCTGGGGGGGTGCGGCGAGAAGGCCGACGACTTCCACCGCACCCGCTCGAAGCCGGACGCTTCGCCGGCCATCGCCGCGGTTCGCGCCGCCCTTGCCGATGCCGGCCTGAGTGAAGACGAGATCGACTATGTCAACGCCCACGGCACGTCGACTCCGGAGAACGACAAGATGGAACATCTGGCGCTGTCGACCGTGTTCGGCGAACGGATCAGCTCGATGCCGGTTTCGTCGAACAAGTCGATGATTGGCCACACGCTGTCGGCGGCGGGCGCGGTCGAGGCGGCGTTCTCGCTGATGACAATGCGTGAAAGCGTCATTCCGCCGACCATCAACTACGACAACCCCGATCCGGCGATCGTGCTCGATGTGGTGCCGAACAAGAAGCGCAATGCCGAGGTTCGCACCGTTCTGTCGAACTCCTTCGGCTTCGGCGGCCAGAACACTTGCCTTGTCATGGCGCGGGAACCGGTCTAAGCGAACTTTTTCAGCCAGACTGAACCGACAGGCCCCATGCGCGCATTGCAACTTATCGAGGACCGCCGTCTCGAGACGGTGGACCTGCCGCCTCCCCCACCGCCGGCACTCGGCGAAGTCACGCTACGCATCAAGGCAGTGGCGCTGAACCACATCGACGTCTGGGGCTGGCGCGGTATGGCCTTCGCCAAGCGCAAGCTGCCGCTGGTCGTCGGCGCCGAAGCCTCCGGCGAGGTCGAGGCGGTTGGCCCCGGCGTTTCCAGCCTGCTGCCCGGACAATTGGTGTCGATCTACGGCGCGCGCACCTGCGGCCTTTGCCGCGCCTGCCGCGAAGGCCGCGACAATCTCTGCGAACATGTTTCGGGCGTTCACGGCTTCCATCTCGACGGCTTTGCGCAGGAAAAGATCAACCTGCCGGCCCGCCTGCTGGTTCCTGCCCCGCCCGGCGTGACCGACATCGGTGCGGCGGTGGCGCCCGTTACCTTCGGCACCGTCGAGCATATGCTATTCGACAACGCCAGGCTGCAGCCCGGCGAAACCATTCTCATCCATGCCGGCGGATCCGGCATCGGCTCGGCCGCCATCCAGCTGGCCAAGCGAATGGGTTGCACGATCATCACCACGGTCGGCTCCAACGACAAGATCGACAAGGCCAAGGCGCTCGGCGCCGACCATGTCATCAACTATCGCGACGATCGTTTCGAGGGCGTCGTGCGCAAGCTGACCAAGAAGAAGGGCGTCGATGTCGTCTTCGAACATGTCGGCGCCGACACCTTTGCCGCCTCGATGCTGTGCCTGAAGCGTGGCGGCCGCCTGGTGACGTGCGGTTCGACCTCGGGCGTGTCGACGCAGATCAACCTGATGCAACTGTTCCAGCAGCAATTGAAACTGCTCGGCTCCTTTGGCTGCCGCATGGAGAACATGGCCAACGCCATGCAGAAGATGGCGTTGGGACAGGTCGCACCGGTCATCGACACCGAAGTCGACTTCGATGGTATCGATGGGGCGCTGAAGCGCATGGAAGGCCGCGACGTGTTCGGCAAGATCATCCTGCGCGTCGGCTAGAGCCTTGACCTCTGTGTTCAAGAAGTTCCGCCGGGACCTCAAATTTCGTTACGGCAGGCAGCTGCGCCAGTTGAACTACTGGCTGGTGGCGCGCGCGGCTATGATGATCATCTCGGTTCTGCGTCTGCTGCCGGCCGACAGTGCGCTGAACTTTGCCGACCGCGTCGCGCGCCGCGTTGGCCCCTGGGTGGGACGCCATCAGGTCGCTGTCGACAATTTGCGCAAGGCCTATCCGGAAAAGAGCGAAGCCGAAATCAAGGCAATCGCCTCCGACATGTGGGGCAACATGGCCCGGCTCGCCGCCGAGTACATCTTCCTCGATGCCCTGTTCGACTATGACCCCGCCGCCACCAAGCCCGGCCGCGTCGAGGTCAAGGGAGTAGAGCACTTCACCGAAATCGCGGCCGAAAAGCAGCCGCATATCGTCTTCACCGGCCATCTCGGCAATTTCGAACTGCTGCCGGTCGCGGCGGCGACCTTCGGCATGAACATCACGGCGCTGTTTCGACCGCCCAACAACCCCTACCTTGCCGACTATATCCTGTCGACGCGCCGCTCGACCATGGGAGCGCTGCTGCCGTCGATGGCCGGCGCGTCGTTTGCGTTGGCGGGGGTGCTGGAAAACGGCGGCAACATCGGCGTCCTTGTCGACCAGAAATTCTCCAATGGCCTGGACACGACATTCTTCGGCCGTCCCTGCCAGAGCAACCGGGTGCTGGCTACCCTTGCCCGTCACTACGACTGCGACGTCTATCCGGCGCGCTGTGTCAGGCTGCCCTGCAACCGCTTCCGGCTCGAGATCGAGGACAAGTTGACATTGCCGCGCAACGCTGACGGCAGCGTCGATGTCCACGCCACCACCCAGTTGCTCTGCGACGTGGTCGAACGCTGGGTACGCGAAGACCCCGGCCAGTGGATGTGGTTCCACAAAAGGTGGGAGATCGGCGGCGGGCGGAGAAAGCGGCCCCCACAGGCAAAAGCACCTGCCATCAGCGCCTGAGCTCGTCCATTGGCGAGCGCCCCTGCGCTGACCGCAACTCATGGGTCAGCAATGGCTGGCGACCTTCGAGCAGACAAAACCTTCGCCGGATCCTTTCGCGATCAATTGGAGACAAGGAATAGCCGCAAGGATCGCTCCTCGCGGCTAGGGCAATCGATCTTTCTGTCAGGCCCGGAAAAGCCCGCCAGCGCTACAAAGCCGGTAATGGCAGGATGAAATTGGGCCGATAGGTGTCCATCGTGGCGCCGTTGCGGTCTTCCTCGAGCAGCGTGTTCGAACCGAAGCTCGCCCGCAGGCCGATCACGTATTTGTGGATGTTCAGATCGGTGCTCTCAACCGACATATGATCCAGCTGATAGCGTCCAAACACCGAGAACGGCGTGCCGGAGAACCGGTAGTTGGCCTGCAGCGCCGCGGTAATGGTGTCGAGATGATCGCCGAACCCTGACAGTCTCGCAAAGCCAAGCTCGCCGTCGAAGCGAAGATTATCTTGGGCGAAGTAGCGCACCACGGCGCGCCCGCCCCATTGGTCATAGTGCTCGGATTCGCCGTTGGCCCGCAGCTGGCCGTAGTAGGCCTGGCCGTAGACGGTCACGTTGCCGAAATAGGCCTGGGCTTCGGGGCCAACCGTGAAATTGTAAATCTTCGGACCGCCAATGTCCCCACCGTAGCGTGTGAAGGTCGCGAACCCGCCGAGCGCATGGCTGCTCGGGTCACGCCAGTAGCCGTGGATCGCGCCACCATAACCATAAATGTTGCTGCCCTCGACCCAAAGCGAATCTATGTTCGCATCGGTTTGGATGTTCCAGCGTGCGTCGATCGGGAAATTGACCCGACCGGCACCGCCAGCTGTCGTCGCAGAGAGATGTCCACCATCTGCCGACAGATACAATCCGCCAAGATAAGCTTCGACATAGCCGGAAATATGCGGCTGTGCGAGTTCCTGATCCATGACAATTGGCTCAACCGCATCGGCGGCGAAGGCCGAAGTAGCGGTGACGGCAATCGCCGCCCCAAGAAGAAGTCTGTACATTAAAGCCCCTCGCAAGTTATCTGCTTGAAAGCTAACATAATCGCGTTTTGGCAGAAACCATTCGCCGGGCCCAAGTGACGCTACGACACCGTTTCCCAAGCCAATGCGCTATTCCTGCAACATTTTTAAAGCAAAGCGCCCGAGATTCAGGCAATTGCAGCCGATCCCGCCGCAAAAAACCACGGTGGAATCAACAGCCGGTCTAAGCCCTAATTGGTGACGACAATCCGCGTGTTGCCGAACCCCACTTCCCGCACCATCGAGTAGAAGGCAGCGGCATTTGCCGTATGAAGGCGCACGCAGCCATGCGACGCCGGGCGGCCGAGCTGCCTGACCGCGCCTGTTCCGTGGATGGCATAGCCGCCATGGAAGAACACGGAATAGGGCATCGGCGACATGTCGTATTTGCGCGAATACCACATCCGCGCCGTCCGTTGAGGCCGATAGCTGCCGCGCGGCGTAATGTAGCCTTTGCGCGCGGTGGAGACGCTCCAGCGGTAAACCGCCGCACCATATCTGACCGTCATCGTCTGCGACGACACGTCTATGTTTGCAACGAGGCTGGCTGCCCAGCCCTGCCCCGAAGCACCGAACAGCATCGTGACAAACACGGCTGCCATGAGAACTATCTTTTTCATGCGATCAAACCCCTTTGATTGCCCCTTACTTGCCTGCCATCACGTTGTTTTTCATCTTTTTAATGGCAGGTGAATGAGGTAGCACACACTCCTTGACCAATTCGCCAATCCAAAGCAGCGAATTTGAACGATTTCCCGCGATAGTTGCCGCAACGACACGCCGCACGGGCTTGATCACCAGCGGGCTTGCAAAACCAAGTCGATCGCTGCTCAACTCCGCGCATGAACGAGCGACTCCTCCAGGCAATCGATGACAGGCGCGACGATGTCGTCGCGCTGACCGCCGAGCTGATCCGTTTTCCGACCATCAATCCACCCGGCGAGGCCTACCGGCCATGCGCCGAATATCTCGGCGCGCGGCTGAAGAAGAGCGGTTTCGAGACCGAATTCATCCGCGCCGAAGGCACGCCCGGCGACACCGATCGCTACCCGCGTGTCAATGTCGTTGCTCGTTTCGACGGAAAGTCGCCCGGCGCCTGCGTCCACTTCAACTCGCATATCGACGTGGTCGAAGCCGGTGACGGATGGACCGTCGATCCCTTTGCCGGCATCGTCAGGGACGGCAAGGTCTATGGCCGTGGCGCCTGCGACATGAAGGGCGGTCTTGCCGCCTCGATCATCGCCGCCGAAGCCTTCTTGGAAGTGTTTCCCGACTTTCCCGGCGCTATCGAAATATCTGGCACCGTCGACGAGGAGTCCGGCGGCTTCGGCGGCGTCGCCCATCTGGCCGGGCTCGGCTATTTCTCGAAACCCAGGGTCGACCACGTCATCATTCCCGAGCCGCTGAACAAGGACCGCATCTGTCTCGGTCATCGCGGCGTGTGGTGGGCGGAAATCGAGACCACGGGCGAGATCGCTCATGGCTCGATGCCGTTCCTCGGCGACAATGCGGTGCGCCATATGGGTGCCGTGCTGCGGGCTTTCGAGGACGAACTGTTCCCCGCACTCGACCGCAAGATGACGCGCATGCCGGTCGTGCCCGAAGGAGCAAAGCGCTCGACCATGAACATCAATTCGATCCATGGCGGCCAAACCGAGGATTTCCGGCCCGGCCTGCCCTCGCCCAACGTGCCCGACTCCTGCCGGCTGACCATCGACCGCCGTTTCCTGCTCGAGGAAGATCTCGACACCGTCAAAGGTGAGGTGACCGGCATTCTCGACCGGTTGAAGCGCGAGCGCAAAAAATTCGACTATGAAATCCGCGACCTGATGGAAGTGCTGCCGTTGATGACCGAGCGCAACGCCCCAGTGGTCAAGGCGGTTGCGCAAGGCATCATGGCGATCTTCGACCGCGAACCCGACTACGTCATTTCGCCGGGCACCTATGACCAGAAGCACATTGCCCGCATCGGCCATATCTATGACTGCATCGCCTATGGCCCTGGCATTCTCGACCTCGCCCACCGGCCGGACGAATGGGTCGGGATATCGGACATGGTGGAATCGGCCAAGGTGATGGCGATCGGGCTCAACGTGCTGCTGCGCGGCACAGCCACCGGATAAGGCACGCACTGCGACAAGCTTCGACCTGCTGATGAGGCCGCCAGGACAAAAACATTCCCGGCCACGCTGACGGGCAGAACGAAACGCAATTTACTCCGCGGCGAAATCACGCTTCTATCGCTCGGGTTTGAGCACGTGTCTGAAACGCATGGGGAGTTGCACGATGAGATTGTGGAAAACCATCCTGGCCGCCGCAGTGCTGTCACTGGCCGCCGGCACCTCCGCGTTTGCCGCGCGAACCGACCTGGTCATCGGCATTCCCCTCGAACCCCCGCATCTCGATCCGACCGCCGGTGCCGCCGCGGCGATCGACGAGGTTCTCTACGCCAATGTGTTCGAGGGCCTGACGCGCATCGGGCCGAATGGCGAGGTGCTGCCAGATCTGGCCGTAAGCTGGACCATTTCCGATGACGGCAAGGTCTACACCTTCAAGCTGCACACCGGCGTGAAATTCCACGACGGCACCGATTTCAACGCGGACGACGTGAAATTCTCACTCGATCGCGCTCGCGCCGACAATTCCGTCAACGCGCAAAAGGGCCTGTTCGCCGGTATCGACAAGGTCGAGGTTGTCGATCCGGCGACCGTGAAGGTCACGCTGAAGAACCCGCAAGGCTCCTTCCTCTACAATATGGGCTGGGGCGACGCGGTGATCGTGGCGCCTGAATCGGCCGACACCAACAAGGAAAAGCCAATCGGGACCGGTCCGTTCAAGTTCCAGAGCTGGGCAAAGGGGTCGTCGATCACGCTGGTGAAATCCGACCATTACTGGGGCACGCCGGCGTCTCTCGACAAGGCCGAATTCCGCATCGTGCCCGATGCTGCGGCCGCCGTGCCGGCGCTGCTCTCCGGCGATATCCAGGCCTTTCCCTTCTTTGATCCCGACAGCGTCGCGCAGGTCAAGGACGACCCACGCTTCAAGGTGGTGATCGGCTCGACCGAGGGCGAGACCATCCTGTCGATCAACAACAAGAAGCCGCCCTTCGACAAGCTGCAGGTGAGGCAGGCGATTTCCTACGCGCTCGACCGCAAGGCGATCATCGACGGCGCTTCGGCGGGCCTCGGCCTGCCAATCGGCTCCCACATCTCCCCGGCCAGCAAGGACTGTGTCGACCTCACCGGCCGCTATCCGCATGATGTCGCCAAGGCCAAGGAACTGTTGAAGGAAGCGGGCTTGGAGAGCGGCTTCAAGGCAACACTGAAACTGCCGCCGCCGTCCTATGCACGGCTTGGCGGCGAGATCATCGCTTCGCAACTTCGTGACGTCGGCATCGATCTGGAAATCATTCCGGTCGAATGGGCACAGTGGCTGGATCAGGTGTTCACCAAGAAGGATTACGACCTCACCATCGTCTCCCACACCGAACCCAACGACATCGATATCTATTCGCGCAAGGATTATTACTTCAACTACGACAACCCGGCCTTCGACAAGGTGATCGCCGACCTCAACCTCACCTCCGACGAAGCCAAGCGCAAGGAATTGCTGGGACAGGCGCAGAAGATCTTGGCCGACGATGCCGTGGTCGGCTTCCTCTACGAACTGCCGAAGGTCGGCGTCTGGGACGCCAAGCTGCAGGGGCTATGGGAAAACGCGCCGATCCAGGCCAATGACCTGACCAAGGTGAAGTGGAGCGAGTGATCCCCCGCCTTCCATGACAGCCTATCTCCTAAAACGCCTCGCCATCGCCATCGCCACGCTGGTGCTGGCTTCGATGGTGGTGTTCGCCGTCCTGGAGATCCTGCCCGGCGACCCGGCGCGGCTGATGCTGGGCATGAACGCCAGTGCCGATCAGGTCGAATTGCTGCGCAACCAGATGGGCCTCAACGCGCCGCTGGCTTGGCGCTATCTGCACTGGGCCGGCGGTCTGCTCAGTCTCGATTTGGGCCGCTCCTACACCTATTCCGTGCCGGTCATCGATCTGGTGCGCGAGCGGCTGGCCGTCTCGCTGCCGCTGGCGCTAATTGCGCTTGCGCTCTCCACCATCATCGCGATTCCCGTCGGCCTGTTTTCCGCCAGCCGGCGTGGACGGGTCGGTGATACGATTTCCATGGGCGCCGCACAGCTTGGCGTCGCCGTGCCCAATTTCTGGTTCGCGCTGATGCTGATCTATGTCTTCGCCGTCTGGCTGCGGCTGGTTCCGGCCGGTGGCTTTCCCGGCTGGAGTGCCGGTATCTGGCCAGCCTTGAAATCGCTGCTGCTGCCCGCCGTGGCGCTTGCCTTGCCGCAAGCGGCGATCCTGGCGCGCGTCACCCGCTCGGCGCTGATCGAGGTGCTGAACGAAGACTATATCCGCACCGCCCGCGCCAAGGGCTTGCCCTATCGCGCCGTGCTGTGGCGGCACGCGCTGCGCAACGCCATGATCCCGGTGCTGACCATTCTGGGCCTGCAGTTCGCCTTCCTGCTTGCCGGCACCATCATCATCGAGAATGTCTTTTATCTGCCCGGCCTCGGCCGGCTGGTGTTCCAGGCAATCACCCAGCGCGACCTGATCGTCGTCGAAAGCGTCGTCATGCTGCTGGTCGCGGCCGTCATCGCCGTCAACCTCCTCGTCGACCTCTCCTATGCGATCGTCGATCCGCGCCTGAGAAGCCGGCAATGACGCTGCACGTCGACATCCCCGAGGAGACGTTCAGCAGCATCCTGGCCAAGGCATTCAGGAACACCGCCTTCGTTGCCGGTTTCGTCATCACCTTGCTGATCCTGGCCATGGCGATCGTCTCCTATGCCTGGACGCCTTACGACGTCACCAAACTGGTGATATCGGACAAGACACAAGCCCCCTCGCTGGCGCACTGGTTCGGCACCGACCATTTCGGCCGCGACATACTGTCGATGGTCATGGTCGGCGCCCGCAATTCGATTGCCGTGGCGCTAGTCGCGGTCGGCATCGGCATGGGGGTCGGCGTGCCGCTCGGCACCTTTGCCGCCGCACGCGGCGGCCTCGTCGATGAGATGCTGATGCGGCTGAACGACCTCGTCTTCGCCTTCCCGGCTTTGCTGTCGGCGATCATGATCACCGCCATCTTCGGGCCGGGCGCCGTCAACGCCATCATCGCCATCGGCATCTTCAACATCCCGGTCTTTGCCCGTGTCGCCCGGGCCGGCGCGCTGGCGATCTGGCCGCGCGAGTTCATTCTAGCCGCGCGCGCCGCCGGCAAGAACAGCACGCAGATATCAATCGAACATGTGCTGCCCAACATCGCCACCCTGCTTCTGGTGCAAGGCACCATCCAGTTCGCGCTGGGCATCCTGGCCGAGGCCGGGCTGTCCTATCTGGGCCTCGGCGCCCAGCCGCCGATGCCGAGTTGGGGCCGCATGCTGTTCGACGCGCAGACCCGCATGGTGGTGGCGCCATGGATGGCGATCTTTCCCGGCATGGCGATCGTTGTCGCCGTGCTCGGCTTGAACCTACTGGGCGACGGCATCGCCGACATCCTCGATCCGAAATCGCGGCGGCAGCGATGAGCCTGCTCGACATCCAGAACCTGTCACTGGCCATCGGCGACACGCAGATCCTCAGGGATGTGGAGCTTTCCGTCGCGCCCGGCGAGGTGATGGGGCTGGTCGGCGAATCCGGTTCGGGCAAGTCGATGACCGCGCTGACGGTGATGCGGCTTCTGCCCTATGCCGCGCGCGCCACCGGGCGCGTTGCTTTCGACGGCATCGACATCCTGGCAGCAACCGAGGACCAGATGTGTGCGCTGCGCGGCGACGACATCGGCATGGTGTTCCAGGAGCCGATGACGGCGCTCAATCCGGTCAAGACCATCGGCGAACAGGTCGCCGAAGGCATACGCTGGCACACCAAGGCCAGCCGCGCCGAGGCCGAAGACCGGGCGCGAAAAATGCTCGACCGTGTCGGCTTGCCCGAAGCGAAATTCCCAATGTCGCGCTATCCGCACGAACTGTCCGGCGGCCAGCGCCAGCGCGTCGTCATCGCCATCGCTTGCGCGCTGAAGCCGAAGCTGCTGATCGCCGACGAACCGACGACGGCGCTTGATGTGGTGCTGCAGGCACAGATCCTCGACCTCTTGCGCGACCTCGTCGCCGAAAGCCGCATGGGCCTGCTCCTGATCTCGCACGACCTCGCCGTGGTGACCGAGATGGCGGACCGCATCACCATCCTGCGCCGCGGCGAGGTGATGGAGGCCGGGGACACGGCGCGCACGCTGTCCGAACAGTTCCATCCCTACACGCGCCAGCTGGCGCAGGCCTCGATGCATGTGCCGGCGCGCGCCAGGCCGCATGGCGTCGAGACGGGCCATCCCTTGCTTCGGGTCGAGGGCGTGACCCGCGACTATCCCGGCCGGCGCATGTCGCTGTTCAGGCGCGCGCCTGGTATCCGCGCCGTCGACGATGTCTCGCTGTCGATGGCGCCGGGTCAGTCTGTGGCGCTAGTCGGCCGCTCCGGTTGCGGCAAGTCAACGCTCGCCCGCATGATCCTGGCCCTGGATCGGCCGACATCGGGCACGATCCGGTTTCGCGGCGAGACCATCACCGGCAAGAGCGAAGCCGAGCTGAAGCCGGCGCGGCGTGACATGCAGGTCGTTTTTCAAGATCCCTACGGATCCTTCGATCCTCGCCAGAAGGTTGAAAAACTGGTCGCCGAACCCCTGCATGTACTGGAGAGAAAGCCGACGCGCGCCGGGCGCCGCGAGATGGTGGCGCATGCCCTGCACGAAGTCGGCCTCGACCAGCGCGACATGGACAAATACCCGCACGAATTTTCAGGCGGCCAGCGTCAGCGCCTGTCGATCGCCCGCGCCATCATCACGCGCCCCAAGCTGGTCGTCGCCGACGAGCCGGTCTCGGCGCTCGATGTCTCGATCCGCGCCCAGATCCTCGATTTGTTCGCGGAGCTCAACCAGAAGCTCGGCATCGCCTACCTCTTCATCACCCACGACCTGACCGTCGCCCGCGCCATCACGGACGAGGTGCTGGTCATGCATGACGGCAAGATCGTCGAACGCGGCAAAACCAGCGAGGTGCTCGACCACCCGCAGTCCGAGGCAGCCAAGGCGCTTGTCACCGCCGCCCCTGATTTGCACCGGGCAATCGCTCGGCGAATGCAGGAACAAGGGTGAGCGACCGGTTCGCGAAGCGAATCCGTCGTGCCAGTGGCACGATGGAAGGTCGCGAACGCCGGGGAGTTGCCGCAGGCAGCGAGCCCCGGCCGGCAGCCCGTTATCCTACTTTTCCGGCTCCACCATATCGACCGGGCTGATGTCGAGCAGGTCGAGCGTGCGGCGCAGCAGGCGCACCTCGCTCTCGGCCAGTTGCGAATCCGCCTTGGCGATTTCCGCCATATGGCGGGCCAATTGCTTACGGCGTTCGATGTCGAGATCGCGGAACAATGCAATCGCCTGCGAGCCATTTGTCTCGTAGCCGAACTCGTTGAGATATTCGATGACGCTATCGATGCTGGTTTCGGCAATGCCGAAGGCGTCCTTGCAGATGCGCCGGAAGGCAACCATCTCGCTCTCGCTGACCGAACCGTCGGCCAGGATCATGCGAAACAGCATCAGCAATTCCGCCGACAAGACAGGATCGTCCGCCACCTTGCGCACGCCCGGGTCGCCGTCGAAGATCTGACGTATCTGGTCCAGCAATGCGAATGCCATCAGGAGCCTCTTTTCGGGTTAACGACACACAAACACAAATCCAAGCGCGATGCGCTTGGATAGAGGTAGCGCGGAATCGACCTTGCGCAAACAGGGCGGTCGTGGTCGAACGCCCGTTGTCTCAGCCGGCCGGACTCCTCCATACATCAGATGATCGACCTTAGCATCCAGACCGTCGCCATGCTCGCCTTCGCCGCCTTTGCGGCGGGCTTTGTCGATTCGATCGCCGGCGGCGGCGGGCTGATCACCGTGCCGGCGCTGCTGCTTGCCGGCTTCACGCCGGTCCAGGCGCTCGCCACCAACAAATTGCAAGGCATGTTCGGCTCGGGCTCGGCGACCATCCACTACGCGTCGAAGGGTCATGTCGACCTGCGCCGACAATTGCCGTCGGCGCTTTTGGCCCTTGTCGGCAGCGCCATCGGCGCCTTGCTGGCGACGATCGTGCCGGGTGACATTCTGCGGGCCGCCCTGCCCATCGTGCTGATCGCCACCGCGCTCTACTTCGCGTTCAAGCCGAACATGAACGATGTCGACCGCGCCGAGCGCCTGTCGCCGTTCCTGTTCGGACTGACCCTGGTGCCCGCCATCGGCTTCTATGATGGCCTGTTCGGACCAGGTGCGGGCTCCTTCTACATGCTGGCCTT
Source organism: Mesorhizobium sp. Root102 (assembly GCF_001425625.1). GTDB lineage: Bacteria > Pseudomonadota > Alphaproteobacteria > Rhizobiales > Rhizobiaceae > Mesorhizobium. The sequence continues at coordinate 64,656 of NZ_LMCP01000048.1, forward strand.
CGTGGCACTGGCCGGCTACGGCGTGCTCAAGGCGACGGCGCATACCAAACTGCTCAACTTCGCCTCCAACATCGGCGGCTTCATCGTCTTCGCGGGCTTCGGCGTCGTCTACTGGAAGATCGGCCTGATGATGGGCGTTGCCCAGTTCCTCGGCGCCCGTGTCGGCGCCAGCCTGGCCATGCGCATCGGCGCAAAACTGATCAAGCCGCTGCTGGTGATTGTCTGCCTGGCGCTGGCGGTGAAGCTGCTGGCGGACCCGGCGAACCCGCTGCGGGCCTTGATTGGTGTGTGATCACGCGCCCTGATAGAATGCCGCTGTTCGAATCATGTTGGAGGAGCCACACATGAATCTTAGCGCACCTACCCAGATCGTTTTTATCATCTCCGTTGTCATCGCCATCATCGGCGTTCTCGCCGCGCTTGGCGTTCTTGCGTTCATTCCACTCGCATCGGTGTGGATCGTGCTTATTGCTTTCATCGTGCTTGCCGGCGGCTGCTTGATGCGCGGCGCCTGACCATTTCACTTGAAGTGGGGACGAGGAGCGCCCGGCCAAAAGCCGGGCGCTTTTGATTCCGGCCCCGGGTCTGCTAGATTTGACTTGGCGCAAGGATGGCCGATGCCAGTCACGATGCAACCCCAGCAAGAGCAAGACCGATCCGTCGCCGGGCGGTTCGAGATGCGCTGGCGCCTGCCCGATCCTCGACTTCAGGGCATTGTGTCGGACATTTGCGGTTACCGCGAAACAGCGCCCGGCCATCTGCGCAACGTCGAATACGCGTCGCTCACCGTACCGCTGGTCATCAGCTTCGCCGAACCCTTCGCCATCGGCCTCGGCAAGGCGCCTGATGACAATGACCGCTTCGCCAGTTTCGCCGCCGGCCTCTATGCCGGACCGGTGGTGATCGAATCCTTCGGCGGCGCCTGCTGCGTCCAGGTCAACTTCACGCCGCTTGGCGCACGCCGTTTCTTCCACCTGCCGATGAGCGAACTGGCCGACAGCATGGTCGTCCTAGACGACGTGCTTGGCGCGCAAGGCTTGGCGCTGCGTGAACGGCTCGGCAACGCGCCGGACTGGGCAACGCGTTTCGACATGGCCGAAGCCTTCGTCGCCGCCCGTCTCGAGAACGCCGCGGAGACGCCGCTCGAAATCGCCTGGGCCTATGACCGCATCATCACGTCTGGCGGCAGAACCCGCATTGCATCGATCGCCGAAAGACTGGGCTGGAGCCGCAAACATCTCGCCGCCAGTTTTTCCAACGCCATCGGCATCGGCCCCAAGACGCTGTCGCGCATCGTCCGCTTCAACCGCGCGCTCGGCCTGTCGAGGCAGCAAACCGTCGACTGGGCGGATATCGCCGCCGATTGCGGCTATGCCGACCAGGCGCATCTGGTGCGCGAGTTCCGCGACCTTGCCGGCGAGACACCGACCGCGCTCTCTGTCAGGTAACATTTCTTCAAGACGCTGGAACGGCCTTCGACCAGAGTGGGGGTATCGACCAACCCAATTGAAGGAGCTCCCATGCCCACCACCGAAGCACCGCGGCTTTACCCTGCCCTGCGCTACAAGAACGCGGCAAAAATGATCGACTGGCTGGGCGAAGCCTTCGGCTTCAGCATCCGTGCTCGCTATGGCGAAGGCGATGTCGTGCACCATGCCGAACTGGTCTTCGGCTCCTCGATGATCATGCTTGGCACGGTGCGCGACGACGACTACGGCAAGATGGTTGGCGAACCCGGCTCAGGCGGCGGCAAGTCGATCTACATTGCCGTCGATGATGCCGATGCCGCCTATGCCAAGGCCAGGAAGGCCGAAGCCACGATCATCCAGGAATTGACCAACCGTGACTACGGGAGCCGCGAGTTCATCTGCCGCGACCCGGAAGGCAATGTCTGGTCGTTTGGCACCTACTGGCCGGAGGCCGGCGAAAAGGCGTGAACTGGACTTTTAGCGCGCCAAACCAAAGATCGCGTCGCAGTCGAGATGGGTCTCCAACTCGGCTGCGACCTCGTCCAGCGCCCGCTCGACCTCGGCCCGGTAGTCGATGCCCCCGCCCTTGATGCCGAGGCTTTCGAGGAATTTCCCGCGAAAGCCGTCGGCGCCAAACAGGCCGTGCATATAGGTGCCGATCACCTTGCCATCGGCCGATATCGCCCCGTCATCGATACCATTGATGACGGCGGAAGGCCGCAGTGTATCCGGCCCGGTGGTGCGGCCGAGATGGATTTCGTAGCCTTCGAGTGGCAGGTCGAACGGCACCGAACGGGCACTGACATTGCGCACGGTCTTTTCCGGTTCCATCACCGTTTCGATGTCGAGAAGGCCAAGCCCTTCGGCCTCGGTGACGCTGCCTTCGATGCCGTCGGGATCGCGCACGATACGACCAAGCATCTGGAAACCGCCGCAAATGCCGACGACATGGCCACCGCGCTTGCGATGGGCCTGCAAGTCGCGATCCCAGCAGTTTTCGCGGAATTTCAGGAGATCGCCAATCGTCGACTTCGAGCCTGGAATGACCACCAGCCCGGCATCGGCGGGCAGCGGCTTTCCCGGCGGCACGAACACCACCTCGACCCGCGGTTCGGCCTTGAGCGGGTCGAGATCGTCGAAATTGGCGATGCGGCCAAGCACCGGCACCGCCACCTTCAGCGCGCGCGCTTCGCCGGACGCCAGCCGTTCCAGCACCACCGAATCTTCCGAAGGCAGGCGTGCCGCCGCCTTCAGCCACGGTACGACACCGAAGCAGCGCCAGCCCGTGAATGTCTCGATCGACCTGATGCCGTCGTCGAACAGTGAAACGTCACCGCGAAACTTGTTGATGAGGTAGCCGACGATCATCCGCCGGTCCTCTTCCGGCAGGATCAGATGCGTGCCGGCGACCGAAGCGATGACGCCGCCGCGATCGATGTCGCCGACCAGCACCACCGGCACGTCTGCGCGCGTGGCAAAGCCCATATTGGCGATGTCGCGGGTGCGCAGGTTGATCTCGGCCGGCGAGCCGGCGCCCTCGACGATGACCAGATCGGCGCCCTCGCCGACCTTGCCCCAGGAGTCCAGAACGGCATCCATCAGCCGGCCCTTCATCGCCTGGTAGTCGCGCGCCCGCGCTTCGCCGAACACCTTGCCCTGCACGATGACCTGCGCGCCGACATCGGTCTGCGGCTTCAGCAGCACCGGGTTCATGTGGACCGAGGGTGCCACGCCGCAAGCGATCGCCTGCAGCCATTGCGCGCGGCCGATCTCGCCGCCGCCGGCACTGTTGTCGCCCGGAATGTCGGCGACGGCGGCATTGTTCGACATGTTCTGCGGCTTGAATGGCCGGACCTTCAGCCCACGCTTTTTTGCCGCGCGGCAGAGGCCGGCGACCAGCACCGTCTTGCCGACATCCGAACCCGTGCCTTGCAGCATGATCGCTTTGGCCATCAGCCCCTGCCCTGCGCCAAGGTTCCGGTGATATCGGATTTCTGCGCCAGCGGCCCGCCGCGCCAGATGTAGAGCGCCAGCAATGGGTCTTTGCCGGTGCGCATGGCGTGATTGACGTTGGATACGTGGTGGACGACCTCGCCAGCCGTGCGCATGCAAAAGCCGCTCTCGCCCATGCGCCATTCGGTGCCGCCGGTCAGCGGAATGTAGATTTCCTCGGCAACGTGATGGTGGTCGGGATAGACGATATCGGGTCCAAGGATCAGCAGGCCGGCGGCGACCACGTCATTGGCGAAGTGGCCTCGGGTGCCGAACACTTCCAGCCAGCCGTAATTGTCGATGAACTCTTTTCCGAAATCCGCCTCGCTGTAGGTCTGCCCCCAACGAAAATCATTCCGACGCTCGGCAAGCAGTTGCACCAGCGGCTTGGCATCCGGCGGCCCCAGTTCGGCGGCGCGATCGAGATGGCGCAGGCAGGCAAGCGTGTGCGGCTCCAGCGTGCGGGCCGGCATGTTCCAGTCGATCCGGGCCACGGCATCGCGCACCAAAGCGTGATCGACGGACGCAAGGTATGCGCGGAACCGGCCCAGCAGTTCATCGAATTTTGTCGTCACATCTTGCTCCGGACATGCATTGGTGCACAGCCGCTCCCCAAATGGCCGGTGACGGGGTCGGGTTGCGCGGCGGCATCATTGGTCTAGATTGGTGCGCGCGCAAAGCCAAAAACGACAGGCCAGCAGGTCGAAGATATTAGGAGCACGCCATGGACGCCGCGGTCGATGCGAGCACCAGCCAGTTCGAACTCAACGAGGAGCAGCGTGCCATCCAGGAGATGGCGCAGGCCTTCGCCGCCGACCGCGTCGCGCCGAATGCGCTCGATTGGGACCGCAACAAGCATTTCCCGGCCGATGTGATCCGCGAGACCGGACCGCTCGGTCTTGGCGGCATCTATATCAGGGATGATGTCGGCGGCTCGGCGCTTGGCCGGCTCGATGCCGTGCTGATCTTCGAGGCGCTGTCGCACGCCGATCCGGCCTTTTCGTCCTTCATCTCCATCCACAACATGGTGGCGTCGATGATCGACCGTTTCGGCAATGACGAGCAGCGCCAGCGCTTCCTGCCGAAGCTCACCTCGATGGAATGGCTGGCGAGCTATTGCCTGACCGAGCCCGGCTCCGGTTCCGATGCCGCGGCGCTGAAGACGCGCGCGGTCAAGAGCGGCGGCGACTATGTCCTCAATGGCACCAAACAGTTCATCTCCGGCGCCGGCGACAGCGATGTCTATGCCGTCATGGTTCGCACCGGCGCTGACGGGCCGAAAGGCATTTCCACCATCGTCGTGCCGAAGGACGCACCAGGCCTCTCCTTCGGCGCCAACGAGCACAAGATGGGCTGGCACATGCAGTCGACCCGCCAGGTCATTTTCGAGGATTGCAAGGTGCCGGCGGAGAACCTTTTGTCCGGCGAAGGTGCGGGCTTCGGCATTGCCATGGCCGGCCTCGACGGCGGCCGGTTGAACATCGCCGCCTGTTCGCTGGGCGGCGCGCAGTCGGCGCTCGACAAGGCGCTTTCCTACACCGCCGAGCGCAAGGCCTTCGGCTCGAAGATCAACCAGTTCCAGGCTTTGCAGTTCAGGCTGGCCGACATGGAGACCGAGCTGCAGGCAGCGCGCATCTTCCTCTATGCGGCGGCCTCGAAACTGGACCGCAAGGCACCGGATGCCGGCAAATGGTCGGCGATGGCCAAACGTTTCGTCACCGACACCGGCTTCACCGTCGCCAACGACGCGCTGCAACTGCTCGGCGGTTACGGCTACCTGCACGATTACGGCATCGAGAAGCTGGTGCGGGACCTGCGGGTGCACCAGATCCTCGAGGGCACCAACGAGATCATGCGCGTCATCATCGCTCGCGCGCTGATTGGCCGTTGAAGCCAGCAACTCTGGGAGACAGACAATGACGACGATCGCCTTCATCGGCCTCGGCAACATGGGCAATCCAATGGCCGCCAATCTGGTCAAGGCTGGGCACCAAGTGCATGGCTTCGACCTGATGCCGGAAAATTTGACCGTCGCGCGCGAGCACGGCGTCGTCATCATGGCCAACGGGCCGGCCGCGGTGAAGGATGCCGACGTGGTGATCACCATGCTGCCTGCGGGCAAGCATGTGCTCTCCGTCTACGAGGACATCGCGCCCAAGGCGAAAGAAGGCGCACTCTTCATCGATTCCTCGACCATCGACGTCGAATCGGCGCGCAAGGCGCACGCCATTGCCGCCAAGCACGGCCTGCTGTCCATCGATGCGCCCGTCTCGGGCGGCACCGGCGGGGCTGCGGCCGGCACGCTGACCTTCATGGCAGGAGGCTCCGGGGATGCCTTCGTCGCCGCCGAGCCGATCCTGAAGCCGATGGCCGGCCGCATCGTCCATTGCGGCGGCGACGGCGCCGGCCAGGCGGCAAAGATCTGCAACAACATGATCCTTGGCATCTCGATGATCGGCGTCGCCGAAGCCTTCGTCCTGGCCGAAAAGCTCGGCCTGTCGCATCAGGCGCTGTTCGACGTCGCCTCGACCTCGTCGGGGCAATGCTGGTCCCTGACCACCTATTGCCCGGTGCCCGGCCCGGTGCCGACTTCGCCCGCAAACAGGGACTACAGCCCAGGATTTGCAGCTGCCTTGATGCTGAAAGACCTGAGGTTGTCCCAGGAAGCCGCGCAAAGCGCCGGCGCAGTGACGCCGCTTGGCGCCGAAGCAGCCCAGCTCTATGCCTTGTTCAACGCCCAGGGACATGGCGGCGTCGATTTCTCCGGCATAATTAATTTTCTCAGGGGTAACCCAGCGTAACCAACGGATTTGGCTGACTTTTTCCGATTTTCTTCGGCAGAAAAAAATGCAAATTTAGATTTGCTTAAGCTCTCGATAACCCCCCGGTAACGATGTCCCTATAAAACGGATTGCGAGGCGGACATATCGCATCCGCCCGGCGCTCCGGATCAGGTCTCGCGTACCGGAGCCCGTAAGTTTCGCCAAGTGTTCGAGTAGCGAAGCGCCATGCGTATCTGGCAAAGCCGCGTTCCCGATGGAGCGCGGTTTTTGCGTTTTGCCCTGCTGCACGTTTTGAGACATCGATAAACCCAGAAACTGTACTCCGGGATGCCTCACATACGCCTACGGGCGCCTTCCGGATCATAAGGTGAGTCCGCGATCACTTTTGCCGGGCGGCGCTCGCCAAGGACGGAAACCTCGAGCTCGGTGCCAGGCGACACAAGGTCCAGAGGCAACAGCGCAAGGGCGATGTCGTGACCAAAAGTATAGGAGTAGCCTGCAGAAGTAACGTGGCCGACAAGCTCGCCTTTGCGGTAGACGCCCTCGAAGGCGAACGCGCTCGCACCGTCCGTATCGATCGACAGCGTGACGATCCGGCGTGCCTCCTGCTGCTGTTTTGCGACCAGTGCCGCGCGGCCGATGAAATCCCCCTTGTCGAGGCTGACGAAGCGGTCGAGACCGCTTTCCCAGGCTGATAATTCGAGATTCATATCGCGATACATGGCGCGGTAGGATTTATCGAGACGAAGCGATTCCAGCGCTTGAAGTCCGACCGGCCTCAGCCCGTGCGCCTCTCCCGATGCCAGCAGTGCATCCAGCAAATGCCGCTGATAGCAGAGTGGATGATAAAGTTCCCATCCGAGTTCGCCGGAGTAGTTGACGCGCAGCAGTCGCACGTCACTGGCCAAGCCGACAGTCCCGGATTGCACGCTGAACCATGGGAAGGCTTCGTTGGAGAGATCCATCTCCGTCAGCGGCTGCAATATGTCGCGCGCCTTCGGCCCAACCACTGTGAAGCTGCCGCGATCGTCCGTGACGTTGCGCAGATGCACGCTGCCGTCCTTTGGCAACAGCCGGCTGAGATCGTCAAGGTTCCAGCGCTCGGCGCGCGGCGTGGATATGAGGTAGAACAGGTCGCTCTGCAGCCCTGCCACCACATACTCGGCCTGCACGCCGCCGGCCGGCGTCAGATGATGGGCAAGAACGACACGACCGGGACGAGGCAGCCTGTTGGCCAGGATTCCGTCGAGCCAGCCCTCGGCGCCCGGCCCGCCGACCTCGAACTTTGTCATTGGTGTCATCTCGACCAGCCCGGCGGCCTGGCGGACAGCCTGGACCTCTGCGCCGACGTGGTTCCCTTTGGGGGTCCAGCGCCAGCTGTAGACATTGCGCGGTTCGACACCCGCGGGCGCAAACCAGCTCGGCATCTCCCAGCCGTTCAACACATCCCATACCGCGCCGAGCTGGCTTAGACGGTCGTAGGACGGGGCCGTTTTCTGTGGTCGCGCCGCAGGCATGTCCTGGCCAGGATAGTGCTGTGCGGCGTGGGTGCCCCAGGCTTCCCGGACCTTTGCCCGTGTCCAGTTCTTGTTGGCATATTGGCCGAACCGGCGGGGATCCAACTCAGCCGTGTCGATGCTGTTGCCACCCTCCACGATCCTTTCGGAGAGGTAGTAGCCAATCGCACCACCCCAAAGGATGCCGCCAGGCACCCCTTCGGCGAGCCAGACATTCTCCAGCCCCCACGCCTGCCCCATCAGCGGCAACTCATCTGCCGTCATCTGGAAAGGTCCCCGCACATTCCGCTTGATGCCGGCGCGTCCGAGCGCGGGGACCAATTCGGTCGCGCGCTCCCAGTTCCAGGACACGGCGTCGAAATCCTGATCGAGCAGATCGGCGCCGAACCATTCGGGGACGCCGTTTTCGGCGAACAGCTTGAGCTGTTCGGTACGCTCATAGGGACCGAACATCAGCCCGTCCCCCTCTTCACGCAGATAGCCCTCGTAACCCTCGTCCCTGAGGATCGGCATCTCCGGAAGACCAAGCCGTTTGCGTTCCACGATTTCGGGAACCGCCTCGGTGATCCAGTACTGATGCAGGATCGGGATAGCGGGAATGTCCAGGCCCAGCATGGCGCCTGTCTGGCGTGCGTAATTGCCGGTTGCAAGGATGACGTGTTCGCAGACGAAGTCACCGCGTGAGGTCTTGACCCTCCACTCGCCGCTCGGCATCCGCTCGAAACCCACAACCTCGGTATCAAGATGGACCTTCGCGCCGAGGTCGCGTGCACCCTTGGCCATCGCCTGGGTAACGTCCGCCGGTGCAATGTGACCGTCATCGGGATGGTAAAGCGCACCCAGCATGCTGTTGTTGTCGAGCAGCGGCCAGATCTCTCGCGCCTCCGCGGGCGATACGATCCGGGCCCGCACACCCTGGACCTCGGCGACGTCCATGTAGCTTCTGTACTCGTCCAGCCTGTCGCGCGTGTTGGCAATGCGCAGCTGGCCGCATTTGTGCCAGCCCACGTTCTGGCCCGTCTCCGCCTCCAGGCCCTCATAGATTTCGATCGACCTGGCGATCATGCGGCCGACATTGCGGCTGCGCGCGTAGGAGGGGATGAGCCCCGCGGCATGCCATGTCGACCCGGCCGTAAGCCGTGTTCGCTCCAGCAGCGCCACATCGGTCCAGCCGCGCTTTGCTAGGCCGTAGAGAATGCCGGCACCCACACAGCCGCCACCGACCACGACCGCACGAACAGAACTCACCATATGCGCGTGCCCTTGTATGAAATTGCCACCGGTCCACATGAACGCGTCCGCATACTGTCAGACGGCATCTGGTTTTTCAGCACTTTTCCTTGAGGGGAACGCAGCAGAGGTCACCCGCGTGTTGGGCCACAAAGCCAGCCGAACCGTCAGCCGTCGCGCCGCCTATAGGCCGCGATTTTGCGTTTTGCCCTGCTATATTCCGATTGCCGCATTCGGGATCGGGACATGATCTTCGTTGATCAGCACGATCGGTGCATCGGCTCCCTCGACCCTGACGACCAGCAGGCGCAGGCTCCATGTGCCGGCTGTGCGGACAGCGGTTGAGTAGGCAGTGCCCTTTCCCTTGGCGCCGTGGACCGGAATGCTGAACTGGGCGTCGCCCGCCCCATTCGCATTGACATTGAGATGGCCACCGACCCAGAAACTGTCGGCCAAATCATCACCCAGCGCCGCCTTGACGCGGTCGTCGGCGCGAAGCCGGTCCATCGTCATGTGGTAGGCATCGCTGCCTTTCAGGACGTAGGGGATGCTGCCGACCATCGTTGCGCAGCCGCCGATCCCGACCACCCAGACGGCAAGCCCGGCGATTGCCCAGTTGCGTTGCGTCTTGCGAAACTGTTCGGCATCGCGCCAGGCGCGGTTCTGCCAGGCCCAGCGACTGCCGCGCGCGCCCAGCACGATGATCATGATGATGTTAACGATCGGAATCAGCGCCAGCAGCGCGATGAAGGTGCTGTTACCGATGCCCCAGATCCAGTTGAGGAAGAAGGCGCCCCAGTTCCAGCGGTCGAGTTCGGCTGGAATTTCAGCCGGCTGGTTGAGCGGTTGTCCGGCCATCGTGTCCCCCATCGGTAACTGCACCGACTGGTTCTAGCCCATGCGCTCCTCGATGCGCAAAATCAAAGTTCTGCAACCTCGGTCAGGTCTTGTTGGACAGCCGGCGAAAATTCGCTTTCACGGTACGGCTTGCCGGCTTCAGCGCGGCGCTGATCGAGCGTTCCGCGGCGACACCGTTGAACAGCGACGGCGTGCGGCCGGAAAAGACTTCAGGCCAGAAACGCGATGCCGACTGCAGGAAAGACATTTGCGCCGCAAACGCGCCTTCGGCCATGGCGGCGGTCTTTTCGTTCACCGCACGCGCGGTCTCCGTGCTCCATGGCTGGCTGCTCCCGCCATCCATGGCCATCAACGGCAGCCGCATCATCGCCACCAGCGGCGCCAGCATCAGGTCGCCGCTGATGCTGGCCGCTTCTTGCGTCCGTCGGCTCTTGCCGGTCTTTCTCATGAAAACAAACCCTTGTCGCAGCCGAATCAGCCGCTGCCCCATACACTACGCGCTGGGGATGGGATTCGTTCCCTCTTCGCTTCAGCATGGACCTGGAAGCCGGTCGTTCCCACCAGGAACGCCCGGCCGAGGTTCCGAGCCCTACCGCTTGCGCAAATCGGCTTGCGCCAGATCCAGCGCCTTCGAGATGCGGTCGCAGGCCATGTCGATGGTGTCGCGAGTCCAGATCAGCGGCGGCGACAGGATCATCGTGTCGCCGGTGGCGCGCAGCATCATGCCGTGCGCGATCGCGTGATCACGCACGATCACCGCAGCACTTCCAGCCGGCAGGAAGCGCTCCCTGGTCGCCTTGTCCTTGACGATCTCGATCGCGCCCATCAGTCCGATCGAGCGCACTTCGCCGACCAGATCATGCCCGGCGATGCGCTCCTGCAGGGCCTTGGCGAAATAGGGACCGGTGTCGTTCCGGACGCGATCGACCAGCCCTTCCCGCTCGATGATCTCAAGGTTCTTCAGCGCCACGGCACAGGCCACCGGGTGGCCGGAATAGGTGTAGCCGTGATTGAACTCGCCGCCCTTCTCGACCAGCGTCGAGGCGATGCGGTCGCCGACCAGCAATGCCGACAGCGGCTGGTAGCCCGAGGTCAGCGCCTTGGCCGTGGTGATCGTGTCGGGCTCGATGCCGAGCGTCTGCGCAGCGAACCACTCACCGGTGCGGCCATAGCCGGTGATGACCTCGTCCAGCATCAGCAGGACATCATATTTGCGGCAGATGCGCTGCACCTCAGGCCAGTAGCTGGCCGGCGGGATCTTCACGCCGCCCGCCCCCATCACCGGCTCGCCGATGAAAGCGGCAACCTTGTCGGCGCCCGCTTCGAGGATCGCATCCTCGACAGCCCTGGCCGCGCGCAGGCCGAAATCATGGTCGCTCTCGCCAGGCAGCGCCAGCTCATAGGCATAGGGCATCATGACATGGACGATATTGGGCACCGCGCCGCCGAGCTGCTTGTGCATGCCGTCCATGCCGCCGAGCGACGTGCCGGCAACGGTCGAGCCGTGATAGGCCATCTTGCGCGAGATGATGCGGTTCTTCTCCGGCTTGCCCTCCAGCACCCAGTAGTGGCGCACGAGACGCAGCGCGGTGTCGTTGGCTTCCGAACCGGACGAGCCGTAGAACACCTGGTTGACGTGCTTCGGTGCGATCTCCGCCAGTTTCTTGGACAGCAGCACCGGCGTCGGTGTCGAGCATTTGAAGAAGGAGTTGTAGTAAGGCAGCTCCTTCATCTGCGCATAGGCAGCCTCGGCCAGTTCGTCACGGCCATAGCCGATGTTGACACACCACAGCCCCGCCATGCCGTCGAGGATTTCGGCCCCTTCGGAATCGTAGATGAACGGCCCATTGGCATGGGTGATGATGCGCGAACCGGCTTCGCGCAGTTCCTGGTGGTCGGTGAACGGATGGAGATGATGCGCGGCGTCGATCTGCTGAAGCTGCTTCAGCGAATAATTCTGATAGGTCATGAATCTGATCTTTCCTCTGGCTTCTATCCGGCTCAAGCCGGGGCGAATGCGTCAGAGGCAGACAGGTGGCGAATAGCCGATGCGGGCGCATAGCCGCAAAAGCTCGGCGCGCAGCGTGCGCGATGACGGTGTCACCGCGACCCGAAATGCACGAGCTGATAGTCTAGCGAGAGCCATGGAAGGCACCTTAGAGCAAAGGGCGGTCGAGGTGAACCACCCTTTGCGTCGGCAATGCTTCCCTCCTCCGGTTATGCCTTCCCGGCCAGCGCCCTTTGGAGAAAGACATATTTCATCGCCGTTTGCGCTGCCTGCGGCCGGCGGTCGCCCCGGCCGCCATGCCCGCCCTCGGTCTCCTCGAAGAACATCGTCTTGGCATGACCGGCTTCCTGCAGGCGTGCGGCCATCTTGCGCGCATGGCCGGGATGGACCCGGTCGTCAGCGGTCGACGTCGTCAGCAGCACCGGCGGATAGGCCGCATCGGCGTCGACATGCTGATAGGGCGAGTAGGCTGAAAGCCACTTCGCGTCTTCCGGTTTCGACGGATCGCCATATTCGGCCATCCACGAAGCGCCGGGCGGCAATTCGGTGTAGCGCAGCATGTCGAGCAGCGGCACCTCGATGATGACGGCGCCGAACAGCTCGGGATGCTGCGTCAGCGAAACGCCCGTCAGCAGGCCGCCATTCGAACCGCCCTGGATGCCGAGCGAGGCTGCTGTCGCAATCCCGCGTCGAACGACATCCTGCGCAACCGCGGCGAAATCGTCGAATCCGTTCTGGCGATTGCCCTTGAGCGCCGCCTGATGCCAGGCCGGGCCGAACTCGCCGCCGCCGCGGATGCAGGCTTGCACATAGGCATTGCCCTTCTCCAGCCACAGCCGGCCGCGCACACCGGCATAGCCTGGCAGCAGCGGCACTTCGAAACCGCCATAGCCGTAGAGCAGTGTCGGCACCGGACCGTTCTGGTCGCGCCGCCTGACGACGAAATAGGGGATCATCGTGCCGTCCTTCGAGCTCGCCTCGAACTGCTCAGAGATCAGCGGCGAGGCATCGAAACGCGCCGGCTGCGACTTCACGGTGGCGAGCGTCTCGCCATTGTCATCAGACCAGATGATTGAGCTCGGCGTCAGGAAATCGGTGAAGGAGAAGGAGACGGTCGAGCCGAAGTGCTCAGCATGGCTGATCCCGACATTGCCGTTCTCGGGCAGCGCGACCGGTTTCAGCGACCAGCTGCCATCCTCGCGCTCGCAGACGACGACCTTGCCGCGCACATTGTCCATCAGGTTGATGAACAGCCGGTCCTGCGTGCGGGCAATGCCGGCGATGGAAACGCGATATGCCGGCTCGAACAAGGTTTCCACAGGTCCGAGCGCGCCGGTCTCGACCCAGTGCGCCAGATCCAGCGAATAGAGGCCGTCAGGCTTGCAAACCGTGCCGTCGGGCGCCGTCCATGGGCTGCGCACGCCGAAGACGAGCTGATCCCTGAAGATTGCGGTGTCGGTCATGTCGTCCGGCAGTGGCAGCTGTTTGTTTTCGCCGGAAGGCAGCCGCAGGAAGATGTGCGAAGCGAAGAAATTCAGCGTTCGGGCCAGGATCAGGTAACGCCTGTCACCGTCGTACTCGACGGCGGCACCAACGGCGAGATCCTCCTTCTGCGCCTCGAAGATCGGTGTCGCGTCTTCAAGTTTGGTGCCGCGCTTCCAGAGCTTGATCACACGCGGATAACCGGAGTCGGTCTTATCGGACTCTTCGAACGCGGCGGAAACAATCACGGTGTCCTTGTCCAGCCAGCTGAAGCTCGACTTCGACGCCGGCGCGCGGAACCCGTCCTCGACAAACGACTTGGTCGCGATGTCGAATTCGCGCATCTCGCTGGCGTCCCCGCCATCGGGCGACATCGAGACCAGGCAAAGGTTGAAGTCCGGATAGAGCCGGCTGGCGCCGCTGAACACCCATTTGATCCCCTCCTTGGCCGCAAGCTGGTCGAAGTCGACGATCGTTTCCCAGTCGGGCTTCTCGGTCTTGTAGGAAGCGACCGACGTGCGGCGCCAGAGGCCGAGCACATTGGTCTTGTCCTGCCAGAAATTGTAGACGTGACCCGCAATGGCGGCGCCAACGGCGATGTTGTCCTCGGCTGTCATCAGGTCGAGCGCGGTCTGGAACGCCGCCTTATAGGACGGATCACCCTGCAGCTCGCCAACCGTGACCTCGTTCTGGCGATGCACCCAGTCGAGCGACTGCTTGGCTGTCCTGTCCTCCAGCCAGAGAAACGGATCGTCGGTCGAAGGAGCGGAATTTGGCAGGCTCTGTGCGGTCGACTTGGTCATATGGTCTCCGGTAAACTCGTCAAGGCTCGGTGTCGCAAACATCGTCATGCCACTACCGAAATTCAATTGGAACGCGCGAAAGAAGCGACCCCGCCATATCGCATCAACTGCGAAACCTTATCCAGCCATGTGTCGCTACGAGGAAACCTCATGCAATTTCTCTACCTTGCGAAAGCGAGATTTGGTCCGTCCAGCGGCACGGAGTGGACGAAATACGTCGAGTGGTCAGGCCTCACCCAATTGACCGAGGTCGTCACACTCGATGGAATGCTCGGCCCGGTCGTGCTTGGCGAGACAAAGGACAGCTACTGGCCCCACATTGTGAACGAGGATTGGATGCTCGATTTCTTTGTGGATCTGGATTTCCTGCTTTCGGAACTGGCGGATACGAACAAATTGAACATGTTAAGCGTGATCCGAAAACCGTCGGCGGACGTGCGGTCGGTTGATTGGGGCGGCTTCACCTTCCTGGGCTACGACTTGTTGGATCAAGAAGTTGCCGTAAGTGCGTTGACCAATTGCGGCGGCTTCCCCGACGTATTTGCGAATTCGGAACTGTCCCACGTTGGGCTGATACCCGACTTTGATCGTGCCGCTGAAATTCAGGACATGCTGCGACGGATGCACCCTGAGGAACGTCACGCCGATTGTGACATATGGGCAATTTCGAGATGGCAAGGCGATGACCGGCTGCCGCATCCCACGATCGCATCAGGCTGACCTTCGGCCAACGACGCTCGCGATCGCCAGCGCAAGGCACATCAGGCCGAGCGTGATCGGCAGACCTCTTGCGCCTAGAATGTCCATGGCGGTGCCTGCCAGCGGCGGCACGGCGATGCCGCCGACGCCCCACATCAGGGAGAAGGCGGCGTTGCCGGCGACCAATGCCGAGCCGGTGAAGCGCTCGCCGAGCTCGATAATCGACATCGTGTAGATGCCGTAGGAAACGGCGCCCCAGACAAAGATCATCGGCCAGATCAGCGGCAACTCGATGAGAAGCGGCAGGAGCAGGCAACCGAGCACCGTGATCGCGACGCAGGCAAGCCGCACCAGGCACGCGGAAAGCCTTTCGGCCAGCAGGCCGAGCGGCACCTGCATGGCGATGTTGCCGGCAATCATCACCGACAGCAGCGCCGACATGCGGACCTCGGCGATTCCGTGATGAGTGCCATAGACCGGCAGCAAGGCCAGCGCGCCCTGTTCGAAGCCGGCGGCAACCACGACGGCAAACAACAGCAGCCATGCCAGCGGCACGAAGCCCAGGACGGAAACCTGATGCCCGGCCTCGTCGACCTTCGGCAGGCGCGGCAGCACCGAGGCCAGGCAGATGCCGCACAGAACAAAGGCGAAAATGCCCACGAGGAAGGGCGGCCATCCCTGCGTGCCGACGGCAAGCAGGCACAGCGGCCCGGCCGCGAAGCCGGCCGAGATGATCGTCGAATAGACACCCATGACACGGCCGCGCCGGGCCGACGGCGCCAGCGCGATCACCCAGATCTCGCTCAGCACGTAGAGCGGATTTGTCACCACGCCGATCAGGAAGCGCAGCGGAAACCACAGATAGACATTCTGCGTCCAGCCGATCAGCGCCAGCACGATCGCCGACAGGGCAGCACAGGTAAGCGCCGTGCGCCCTGCCCCGAAACGCCGCGCCAGCGCCGGGATCAGCGGCGACGACAGGATGAAGCCGACCGGCGTCATCGCCGCCGACAGGCCGATCATCGCCGGAGAAACGCCCTGGCGCTGCAGGATGAAGCTCAACAGCGGATAGGACAGCCCCTGCGCGATGGCGAACACCGAGACGGTCGCGATCACACCGGTAATCGCGGCCCATTGCATTGTCTCGTCGTCGTTCGATTCCGCCAGAGTCATTGTGCGCACCGCCATCGGGCTGCAGGATTAGCGACTGAGTTGGATGGTGGTAAGCCCCCGGCGGGCAAAAACCGCTTGCTCCAGACGATGCTTGTCAGGAGGCTGAGCCTGTCAGGAAGCTCGGCGCACCGACGAGCGATACAGCGCGAACAACACCAGCACCGCATCGAGGCCGGCGATCACAACCGGCAGGCCGAGCGGGCCGATGCCTTGCATGAGCAGGCCGGCGCCGGGCGGACCGACGATGCCGCCGGCGCCCCACATCAGCGCAAAGGCAGCGTTGCCGGCGACCAGCACCGAGCCCTTGAACCGGCTGCCGAGCTCGACCAGCGCCATCGTGTAGACGCCGTAGCCGACGGCCCCCATCACCAGCAGCACCACCCAGATCAGCGGCGTCATGATCAGCAGCGGCAGCAGAAACGCGCAGGCGCTCGTTGCCAACGCACAGACGATGATCATCGCACGGCCGCCAAAACGCTCCGCCAGAAGGCCGAGCGGAATCTGCAGCAGGATGTTGCCCAGCGACAGCGCCATCACCAGCGAGGCCAGCACGGCTTCCGCCAGACCATAGCTGGAGCCGAAGACCGGGACCAGCGCATAGGTGCTCTGCTGGACCGCGGCCGAGACGAGCACGGCAAGCAACAGCGCCGGCGCCATTTTGGCAAAGCCGGCAAGGCCGCTGGCAGGCTGGCCGTCATCCTCGAAACCGGTGAGCTTTGACGAGACGGCGTGCAGGATCACCGCGCAGAGCGTGAAGCCCGCGACACCGACAAGGAAGGGCGCCCAGCCCGAGGTGCCCAGCAGGGTCAACGCGAATGGCCCAGCCGCGTAACCGGCGCCCAGCAGCGTGTTGAACACACCCATCACCCGGCCGCGCCGCGACGGCGGCGCCAGCGACAGCGCCCACACCTCGCCAAGGATGTAGAGCGGGTTGATGACGACGCCGATGATGAAGCGGATGACGAACCAGGCCACCCAGTCCTGCAGACAGCCGATGCCCAGGAAGCAGAGCGCGCCAATCAGCGAGCAGCCGACCGCCAGGTTGCGCGCGCCGACCAGCCGCACCGCCGCCGGTACGAAGGAAGCCGACAGGATCAGCCCGAGCGGCATCATCGCCGCCGACAGGCCGATCAGAGCCGGCGACATGCCTTGCTTCTGCATCAGGAGCGTGAACAGCGGCGAGCTCAGCCCTTGCGCCGCGCCGAACATGGCAAGTGCCGCGGTGACGCCGGCAAGCGCTGCCCATTGCGTTCCCGCTTCGCCTTCGCTGGAGCCGGTCGCGACCATGCTGATGCTGTCATCCATATAAAGTGCTGGCCATCCGGCCAGCAAGCCCGACTAGCTACTGGTTCGATCCGGGGAAAGGAAGGGCCGGCCGGCGAAATCCACTTGCTCCAACGAGCCGTCCGGTTGGCTGAAGCCGAACAGTTCCGGATTGAATTGCGGCGAGTGCCTGGCTCGGCCGACGCTACGGAAAATACCGGGCGATCGCGCCCTTCTTGCCGTCGGCGTAAGGCTTCAGCCACTTGTCGTCAGTGGCGATCCCGTCATCGTCGGAAGGTCCCTTGCCGATCGTCCGGCGCCAAGCGCGGAACTTGTAGTGATCGAACACGTCCAGCATGTGCACCGCGTAGGCGGCGGCGAAGGTCTTGTCGCCCTCGACGATCACCAGGTTCTCGTCATTTTCGTAGGACGCCTTGTAACCGAGATTGTGGCTGCCGGTGATGACGGTGGCGTTGTCTTCCATCGGATCGATGATGACGATCTTGTCGTGCACGATCGCATGGCCGACGGTCAGCACCTCCGCCTGGAAGTCGCGGGCGATCGTCGCGCCGGTCAGGTTCGCCGCCCGCACGATCGAGACGTTCGGCGCGTCCCAGACTTTCTCCGGAAAGACGAATGGCGACTTGCCGTCCTTGTTCGACTTGTGGGTGACCGGATCCTTGGTTGGCGCGACATAGTTGGGCATGGCGGTTTGATCGCTGATCGCGCCCTGCACGATCAGCTTCGGATCGGCCATCGCTGCCGCCACCGCCTGGTCGACGATCGAGTTGTTGCCCAGCAATGAAGGATTGAACACCAGGAACAGCACCGCGCGCTTCGCCGCCTTGATGCGGGCAAAGACGTCCTCGAGGTCGACTGGCCCCACCGAGATATCCTTCTTGTTGCGGTCGGGGTCGTTGGGTGAAAACCATACCGTCATGCCGTCCAGCGCCGCCGTGGCGCCGTTCAGCGGATTTGGCCTGTGGTTTTCCCGGCGGAACGGCACGCCTTGCGTCTGCGCGACATGACCGGCAGCGCTTTCCGAGGCCGGCGGCGGGAACACATCGGCCTTCATGCGCTGCCAATAGGCGTCGAAGATCTCGGCCATATCAGGGTCGTCGCGGATGAAGGCGTTGTTGGACTGGCCGCAGATACCCGTCGACGTCCAGTTGGTGCTACCGGTCATCACTGCTTGCGCCTTGCCCTGAGCATCGCGGTAGACGGCAAACTTGTTGTGGCCAATGTGGTTGTTGTTGAACAGGCGATCCGTCACCACCACGCCCGCGTCGTGCAAGCGCTTCCTGTATGGCGCGTTACCGGCGTCCCAAGCCTTGGTCTGGTCGTCCCTGCCCGAATTGGAGAGGATAACCTCGACGAGATCCTTGGCGGCGACGATGGCGTCGCACAACGCGTCGTCGCCAAGCTCATAGAGGGCAAGCCTGACGGTGCCGCCCTCGGCCTTGGCCCGTTTCATCAGGCTGGTCAGCACGTCAGGCACATCGCCTTGCAGATAGGCGCGTATCTTGCTGGTTGGATCCTGCAGCACCGCCCTGATCTTGTCGCGCTGCCCGACCTTGATGCCGGCCTCCTGCAGCGCATGCGACATCCATTGCGTCGACAGCACGCCGTTGGTGAAGGCAACCCGCGCCTTGCCGAACATCTGCCCGAGGAAGATCGGCGGACTGACCGCGCCGTGGCCGAGATAGCCCAGCGGCCGCGCCGGCCCGGTATAGGCGGGTTTGCCATCGACGACCTGATCGGGGCGCACCGGCACGGGATCGAGGCCAGGCTTCATGTCGCCGACCGGACGCACCCGGTAGGCGATCATCTCGCCGTCTGGCCTGACGTCGATGCTGTCGCGGCGCCTCCGCACGGTGAGATCGCGCCAGAATGTCTTCTGCACCGGCCAGACGCCGGTATCCTGTGCGATCCATCGCGGATTGCGCTGCCCCTTGAAGGGCACCCAGGATGCCAGGCAGCGTTCTTCCCCCTTGTCGGGGTAGATGCGCACGATCTCGAAACCCAGGCAGCCCGGGATCATGCCGTCTATATCCCAGGAAAGGAATGCGACCTCGTTGTTCGTCGCGGCGCGCACTTTGACGACGTCAGGCATGATTGTCCCTCCAACGACGTTGAACTCGCAAGTATATCAGAAGCAAAAGACGGAAGTGTAACGCACTCCACATTGGCGCATTCAGCCGACGGCTGCTCTCGGGCACTTCCGGGCGCATCAGCGTGGCCAAGCCGATGTCGCGGCCGCGCGGCTGCCGTTCCGGCATGTCGCTTCCCTCGCCCTAGTGGTCGCCGCCTCCGCAATGGCTGGACCGCCGCCGGTCCATTATGGCGCCCGCTATCGCTTCGTACGAGGACCATCATGACCGCCGCCCTACTACCCGCAGAACCGGCCCTGGCACCGGACCGTGCCCGCCGCGGCGGCCGCGCCGGAAAGCGCGCCGGCGGCTCGGCCGCGTTCGAACAGCCGGCTTTCCGCCAGATGCGCAACCCACTCGCGCCGACGAAGCTCGTTTCCGAGGACGAACTGGAATCGATCCACCTCGCCTCCTTGCGCGTGCTGCGCGAAATCGGCGTCGATGTTCTGCATGACGAGGCTCGCCGCATCATGAAGGCGCATGGCGCCGACGTGCGCGAAGGCTCGGAGCGGGTGCGCTTCGACAGTGACATGATCCTCGACCTGGTGTCGCACTGCCCGTCGGAATTCACCATCCATGCCCGCAACCCGGCGCACAATGTGCGCTTCGGCGGCGACAACCTGATCATCTCGATGATGGCGTCGGCTCCCAATTGCTCGGACATGGATGGCGGCCGCCGCCCAGGCAACCAGGCGGATTATCGCAATTTCCTGCGCCTTGCGCAGATGCACAACATCCTGCACTGCACCGGGGGCTATCCCGTCGAACCGACCGACATCCATCCGTCCGTCCGCCACCTCGAATGCATTCGTGATCTTGCCACGCTGACGGACAAGGTGTTCCACATCTATTCGCTAGGCAAGGAACGCAATGTCGACGGCATCGAGATCACCCGCATCGCGCGCGGCGTCAGCCACGAGCAGATGCTGGAGGAACCGTCGGTCTTCACCATCATCAACACCAATTCGCCGCTCAAGCTCGACGTGCCGATGATGGAAGGCATCATCCAAATGTCGAGCAAGGGCCAAGTGGTGATCGTCACGCCGTTCACCTTGTCGGGCGCGATGGCCCCCGTGACCATCGCCGGTGCGCTGGTGCAGCAGAATGCCGAGGCACTGTCCGGCATCGCCTTCGCCCAGATGGTGCGCACGGGAGCGCCGGTCGGCTATGGCGGCTTCACCTCCAATGTCGACATGAAATCCGGCTCACCCGCGTTCGGCACGCCCGAATACATGAAGGCGCAGCTCGTCGGCGGCCAGCTTGCCCGCCGCTACAACATCCCCTACCGCACCTCCAACACTTGCGCCGCCAATACGGTGGACGCGCAGGCGGCCTACGAAAGCGTCTTCTCGTTGTGGGGCGCCATCCAAGGCGGCGGCAATCTGATGATGCATGCCGCGGGCTGGCTCGAGGGCGGCCTGCGCTGCTCCTATGAGAAGACCATTCTCGACATCGACCTTCTGCAGATGGTGGCCGAATTCCTGACCCCGCTCGACCTGTCCGACGAGGCGCTCGGCTTCGACGCCATCCAGTCGGTCGGCCCCGGCGGCCACTTCTTCGGCACCCAGCACACACAGGACCGATACAAGAACGCCTTCTACTCGCCGATCCTCTCCGACTGGCGCAATTTCGAGACCTGGGCCGAGGCCGGATCGCCGACGGCAATGGAAAAGGCCAACAAGGTGTGGAAGGAACGGCTGGCGTCCTACGAGGAACCCTACATGGATCCGTCCATCCGCGAGGAACTCAACGCCTTCGTCGAAAAGCGCCGCTCCGAAGGCGGCGCGCCGACCGACTTCTGATTGGCCGTGTTGGTTGATGAATTGATCGTTCGTATGGATTTGATGAACAGTCGACCCCCACTCCGTCGAGCTGCGCTCGACACCTCTCCCCCGATCGACGGGGGAGAGGAAAGGCGCAAACTTATGCAGGCTGGCTCCCTTCCTCTCCCTCCGGAGGGGGGAAAGGTGGCGCCGCGAAGCGGCGACGGAGTGGGGGAAGCCCGCCCCGCAACACGCGGCCGCCGCAAAACGGGCACCACCCGGCGAGCCAGAAAACTCAGGCAAGATGACAACCAGGCCGAAGCGCTGCTTTGGCTGGAGTTAAAAACCCGCAGACTTGGCATCTACAAGTTCACGCGACAGTTCTCTATCGGACCATACTACGCGGACTTCGCCTGCCGCGAAAAATGGCTTGTCGTGGAAGTCGACGGGCCCCAACACGCCGGCAGTTCCTATGATCGCCGCCGCGATGATTTCATGCGCGCTCAAGGCTATTCGATCCTGCGTGTTTGGAGCGATGACGTACTGAGACAGCGTACCTCGGTCTGTGAAACCATCCTCGCCGCGCTTGATGGCAGGCTGGTCGAGAACATCGCTGCATCCGATCTCCGCTTTGTTTTCATGCCGCACTCACCCGACTCAATCTCTTCAAAAACGGACCCATCTAGATGAAATCTCATGTAAAAGCGGTTGTCATCGGCGGCGGCGTCGTCGGCTGCTCGGTTCTCTACCACCTGGCCAAGGCCGGCTGGACCGACATCATGCTGATCGAGCGCTCCGAACTCACCTCTGGCTCGTCCTGGCACGCGGCGGGCGGCTTTCACACGCTGAACGGCGACCCCAACGTCGCCAAGCTGCAGGCCTATACGGTGCAGCTCTACAAGGAGATCGAGGAGATATCAGGCCAATCCTGCTCGCTGCACCTGACCGGCGGCGTGATGATGGCCGATACGCCCGAGCGCATGGACTTCCTGCGCCTTGCCCACGCCAAGGGCCGCTATCTCGGCATGGACACCGAACTGATCACCCCGTCCGAGGCCAAGGCGATGTTCCCGCTGATGGACGAGACCAATTTCGTCGGCGCCATGTGGGATCCGGTCGAAGGGCATCTCGACCCGTCAGGCACCACGATCGCCTACTCCAAGGCGGCCAAAAAACTCGGCGCCGAAATCGTGCTGCGCAACCGCGTCGTCGAACTGACGCAAGAGGTCGACGGCACCTGGAACGTCGTCACAGAACAGGGCACGGTTAAGGCCGAGCATGTCGTCAACTGCGGCGGCCTGTGGGCACGCGAGATCGGCCGCATGGTCGGCGTCGAGCTGCCGGTGTTGGCCATGGAGCACATGTATCTCCTGACCGAGCCGATGCCGGAGGTCGAGGAATTCAACAAGTCGACCGGGCGCGAGATGATCGGCGTGCTCGACTTCAAGGGCGAGATCTACACCCGCCAGGAGCGCAACGGCATCCTGCTCGGCACCTATGAGAAGGCCTGCAAGCCGTGGTCGCCAATCAACACCCCTTGGGATTTCGGCCATGAACTGCTGCCGCCGGACCTCGACCGCATCGCGCCGTCGCTGGAAATCGGCTTCAAGCATTTCCCCGGCATCGAGAAGGCCGGCATCAAGCAGATCATCAACGGCCCCTTCACCTTCGCGCTCGACGGCAACCCGCTGGTCGGCCCGGTACAGGGCCTGACCAATTTCTGGTGCGCCTGCGCCGTGATGGCCGGCTTCAGCCAGGGCGGCGGTGTCGGTCTGGCGCTATCCAACTGGATGGTGCATGGCGACCCCGGCTTCGATGTCTGGGGCATGGATGTCACCCGCTTCGGCGAATGGGCAGGCCTGCGCTACACCAACGCCAAGGTGCGCGAAAACTATTCGCGTCGCTTCTCCATCCGCTTCCCCAACGAGGAACTGCCGGCCGCCCGGCCGGCGCAGTCGACGCCGCTCTACGACACGATGCTCGCCAACAATGCCGTCATGGGCGACTCCTGGGGTCTCGAAACGCCGCTCTGGTTCGCACCGAAGGGCAAGGAACCGAAGGACATTGTATCCTTCCACCGTTCCAACGATTTTGGGCCGATCGGCGAGGAAGTGCGCGCCACGCGTGATCGCGTCGGCGTCACCGAGATCGCCAACTTCGCCAAATACGAAGTGTCGGGACCTGGGGCGGAAGATTTCCTCAACCGGCTGATGACCAACCGCATGCCGAAGACCGGCCGCATCGTGCTGACGCCGATGCTCAACGAATTCGGCAAGCTGATTGGCGACTTCACCATCGCCAAGGCATCGGAAGACCGTTTCATGATCTGGGGCTCGTCGGCGGCGCAGAAATACCACATGCGCTGGTTCGAAAAGCATCTGCCGAAGGACGGGTCGGTGCGCATCCACCGCTTCGACCAGACGCTGGTCGGCCTGTCGATCGCCGGGCCAAGCGCGCGGGATTTGCTACAAAAGCTCGTGGACGTCGACATCTCGACCAAATCCTTCCGCTTCATGGATTTCCGCGAGATGGCGGTTGGCGGCGCGCCGTGCCTGGTCAACCGCATCACCTACACCGGCGACCTCGGCTACGAGATCTGGATGGCGCCGGCCTACCAGCGCCTCGTCTATCATCAGATCAAGGACGCCGGCGAGGAATTCGGCCTCGTCGATTTCGGCATGCGCGCTCTGCTGTCGATGCGCCTGGAAAAGAACTTTCCGACCTGGTTCCGCGAGTTGCGGCCGATCTACGGACCGTTCGAAGGCGCGATGGACCGCTTCATCAAGCTGGAGAAAAACGATTTCATCGGCCGCGAGGCTGCCGCCAAGGAACAGGCCGAGGGACCAAAACTGCGCCGCGTCTCCTTCATCGTCGATGCCGCCGATGCCGATGTGATGGGCGACGAGCCGATCTGGGCCAAGGTCAGCAAGGACTATGGCACGGTGGAAAAGCCGCATGGCTACGGCGCGCCGCGCTTCGACAAGGCCGGCAAGGAAATACGCGGCTCCAAGGCTGCCGAAGGCGCGTCCGCCGTGCGCGGCATCGTCGATGGCGACTGGCGTGTGGTTGGCTGGGTCACGTCGGGCGGCTACGCCCACTATGTGCAGAAGTCGATGGCGCAAGGCTATGTGCCGGCAGCCCTTGCCGAGGACGAAAGTGCGGGCCTGTTCGAGATCGAGATCCTCGGACACCGCCGGCCGGCCCGCATCAATGTCGAGGCGCCCTTCGACCCAAGCGGCGAGAAGATGCGGACGTGAGGTTCGGCCATGGAGAACGGGGCGCCAAAGGGCAGTTTTGGCCGCCATCGCAAGATCATGCCGTTCGAGCCAGGCTCGATCGAGGCTCTCCGCGACGCCTCCCGTCACAAGGCGGCGTCGCTCAACCAGCATGTGCTGGGCTATGGCGCACAGGCAGAGGCTGAATGGTTCGCGGCAGGCATTGCCGCTCCCGATCTGCCCGTCATGCGCCAATATCGGCTGGACCGCATCCGCGCCGAACTGAAGCGCCGTGGCTATGCCGGCGCCTTGCTCTATGACCCCGTCAACATCCGCTACGCCACCGACAGCACCAACATGCAGCTGTGGGTGGCCCACAATCCGACGCGGCATTGCTTTGTCGCCACTGAAGGCCCGGTGGTGCTGTTCGATTATTTTTCCTGCGAGCACCTGTCCGATCATTCCGGCGTGGTCGACGAGGTGCGGCCAGCGGTGTCGTGGATGTATCTTTATGGCGGCGAGCTGACCGAGCAGAAAGTCCGCCGCTGGGCCACCGGTATCGCCGATCTGGTCCGGGAACATGGCGGCGGCAACAGCCGCATCGTGGTCGACCACATCAACCCGGAAGGCGTCGAGGAACTCGCCCGCCTCGGCATTTCCATCGGCAATGGCGAAGCGGTGATGGAAAACGCGCGGCTGATCAAATCACCCGACGAGATCCTTGCCATGCGCCGGGCGATCGTCGCTTGCGAGGCGGCGATGGGCGAGATGGAACAGGCGCTGAAGCCTGGCATTTCCGAGAACGAACTGTGGGCGGAACTTCATCGCGGCAACATTGCGCGCGGCGGCGAATGGATCGAGACCCGGTTGCTGACGTCGGGCCCGCGCACCAATCCGTGGTTCCAGGAATGCTCGTCACGCAAGATCGAGGCTGGCGACCTCGTCGCGTTCGACACCGACCTGATCGGCCCCTACGGTTTCTGCGCTGACCTGTCGCGCACATGGCTGTGCGGCGATACAAAGCCGACCAATGAACAGCGCGACCTGTTCCGCATCGCCGCCGATCAGATCGAACACAACACGGCTCTGATGCAGCCCGGCATCTCTTTCCGCGACCTTGTCGAACGCTCGGCGGTGCCGCCCGGCGACTGCTTCTCGACGCGTTACGGCGTGCTCTATCACGGCGTCGGCCTGGCCGATGAGTATCCGACGCTGCCGCATGCCAGCGACTGGACATCAGACACGCCGGACGGCCTGCTGGAACCCGGCATGGTGCTATGTGTGGAGAGTTACATTGGCCGGCTTGGCGGGCACGAAGGTGTCAAGATCGAGGAGCAGATCCTCATCACCGAGACCGGCAACGAACAGCTCTCAACCTACCCGTTGGATGCGAGGCTGCTCAGCTAGCCCAGCAATGGCCTCACGCAGCGCCCGGACCGTCTTTTCCGGCGTTGTTGCGGCGGTGATGTAAGGCAGGCCTTTGCGCCGTCCCGTCCAGCCGACGACCGCCACTTTTTTCGCCGCTTGATCGAAGCGTTGCGCCAGCGCCCAGCTCTCGCAGTCGATCGCCGCAACATCGGCGCTGCCTTCGGCAACGGCGATGATCGAAGCACGGTGGCCGTCGCTTTCGCTGCGAGACGAGAAGATGTCCAGGCTTTCGCCGGCCGCTTGCAGGTCGCGCGTCAGTCCGAGGAATCCCGACATCGAATCGAGGCTGTTGAAGGTGAAGCGCTTGCCACGGATCAGATCCAGCGGAAGCAAGGGGCTGCCATCCGCAGACGATCGAACTTCCGGCCCCTCGCCTTTCCGCATCACCAGAGCGCTCGAATAGAGTTCGCCCTGCCCGCCTTCATAGGCGTCGTAGCTCGGCTGGCAGACCACCTGCACATGCTTGGACAGGCCGAACTCCATCGGTCCCCAGCAGGTCTGAGCGAACAACAGTGCTGGGTGCAGCCACAGTCTGTGAAAATCGAGTTCGTCCGGCGGCAATGTCGCCGGGTCGGGCGCAACGAGTTTCCCCTCAGCATCGCGAATACCGCCCGGCACCGGTGGCAGGTCACCATTGCAGCGCACCAGGGTTTGCGGCGCGTCGATGCCCTTTTGCCGGAAGGCATCGCGCAACCGCGCCCACTGGGCGTCGACCTCGTCGCGCACTTCGGGCCCATCATACATCGGCAACGCCGCAATCAATTCGCTCATGTCGGAATCTGACCATTATGCCCGGGATTGAAGGGAACCGACCGCAGCCAGTCTAGCAGGCAGCACATGGCTGCCGCAAAAACTCATTCCTTGGGCGGCTCGGCGGGGACCGGCGCGCTGCCAAGCCCGCTGATGCTGCGCGCCCTGATGCGCGGCTTGAAGGCCCTGCCCGGTTCCGGTGCGCGCCGCAGCACCGGGTGCACGATCGGTTCTTTCGCCTTGAAGGCATAGGCTTTGATCAGCGCGAAATAGTTCGGATAGGCATAGCCATTGTTCATCCGCAGCCATTCCTCACGGCGGTCACGAAACAGCTTGGGCAGCTTGTACCAGGCTACGGTCGGCGTCTTGTGGTGGACGAAATGCAGATTGTTGTTGAGGAACAGGAACGACAGCGGCGAGCGCTCGACGATCACCGTGCGGCCTTCCGGATGTTCCGACCATTGATGCTCGGCGAAAGTGCGGATCGAGATCAGCGACTGGCCGAGCCAGACCGGCACCAGAATGTAAAGCCACAGCGGGATGCCGAAGCCGAACTGGACGATCGGTATCACGATGGCAAGGCCGATCGCGTGCAGCAGCCACGCCTTGCGGATCGCCTGGTCGCCGGCGATCATTTGCCTGGCGTCGTCGATGAAGAAGCCGACGCAGGACAGCCAGGGGCCGAGCACGAAACGGCCGGCCATGGTGTTGTTGATCTTGAGCAGGAATTTCATCGTCGGCGGCAGCTCGTCATGCTGCCAGAGGGCTTGATAATAGCTCTCGGGATCGTCCAGCGGATCGGTCAGCCGCTCGTCGGCGTGGTGGCGCAGATGGATGGTCTTGAAACGGCGGAATGGCCAGACCAGACCGATCGGCAGGAACACAAAGGCTTCGTTGACCCGCGCGTTGCGCGTCGGATGACCGTGCAGCACTTCGTGCATGATCGAGGACTGCAGTGCGGCGGTGAAAGCCAGGACGGCGAGTGCCAGGACGGGGTAGGATGGCCAGAGCAGGAAACCCGTGGCGAGCCATGCTGCGTAACAGAAGAAGGCGAGTACCACGGTCGGCCACTCGATGGCCGGTACGCTGTGTCGCCTGATGCTCTTGCTCGTCATGCTATCGACCACTGTCCCTCAGTCGCCGGAATTGGTTCCTGACAGCATTGTGTCAGGAGAAATGATTCCACTCAACGAGACAAAGTGCACAAACTGTTGCGATTGCGCATTTTTGACCGCACATGTTATATATTGTAAACAGACTTAGGGATTAATTTACGCCTGAAGCAGCCCCAGAGCGGCTTCGGCGCAAATTTTTCCTCAATCGGCCTGGAGCACGGACATGGACAAGCGCGACCTGTCGACGATCTTCCGCGAACGCCTGAAAATGCTCTTGACACGCTCCGACCTCAACCAGTCGGCCTTCGCGACCGCGGTCGGCATCGACCGCTCGGCGCTGTCGCAGCTGCTGTCGGGCGCCTCGACCCGCCTGCCCCGCGCCGAAACGCTGCTCAACATCGCCGCCGAGTTCAAGGTGTCGCTGGACTGGCTTCTCGGCCTCAGTCAGGACGAAGGCCTCACCGGCGAGATCCGCGAGAGCCTGGAGATCGAGGAAGCGCCCGACGGTTTCGACCGCACGCTTCTGGCCAAATGGCACGCCGAGGCGGCAGGTACGAAGATCCGCTACGTGCCGGCCGGCATTCCCGACCTTCTGCGCACCGAAGCGCTGGTCGACTACGAGGCGGGCATCGCCAACAAGAGCCGCCTGGCGCAGGCCGGAGAAACGCAATACCGCATCGATTATAACAGGCGGCCGGAAACCGACATGGAAGTCTGCATGCCGCGCCACACGCTGGAGATCTTTGCCCGCGGGCTGGGTGTCTGGGACCGTTTCCCCGAAGCCGACCGGCGCGCGCAGCTGCTGCACATGGCGACGCTGCTCGACGATCTCTACCCGACCTTCCGGCTGTTTCTCTATGACGGGCGGATGCGCTATTCGATCCCCTACACCATCTTCGGGCCCTATCGTGCCGCCATCTATGTCGGCGACATGTATCTGGTGCTAAACGCCACCCAGCCGATCCAGACGCTGATCCAGCACTTCGACAATCTCATCCGCGCCGCCGACATCAATGCACATGAGGCGGCCGGCTTCGCGCACAGACTGGCCGGCATGTCGTTCCCAACAGGCACTGTCTGAGCTTCCGCAATCATGATCCCTCGGATGGAAACCCGCCGCCGCATTGGCGGCCGCGCTGCCGTTATTTCATTGACTACACATAAAGACTTCTTTATATCCTTATTCGACTTCGAAACATGAAAGCCCATCCGATGACGACCACCAACCCGATCGATGCGCTGCTGGCTGAAAAGGGCGTGCTGTTGGCCGATGGCGCCACCGGCACCAATTTGTTTGCCATGGGTCTGGAGGCCGGCGAGGCACCCGAGCTGCTGAACGAGACGGCGCCTGACACCATCACCAGCCTGCACCAGAATTTCGTCGATGCCGGCGCCGACATCATCCTCACCAATTCCTTTGGTGGCACCCGTCACCGCTTGAAGCTGCATCATGCGCAGGATCGCGTGCATGCGCTGAACAAGCGCGCCGCCGAACTCGCTCGCGCCGTCGCCGACAAGGCCGGCCGCAAGGTGATCGTCGCCGGCTCGGTCGGCCCGACCGGCGAATTGCTGGTGCCGCTTGGCGCCATGACCTATGACGAGGCGGTCGACGCCTTCGCCGAGCAGATCGAGGGCCTCAAGGAAGGCGGCGCCGAAGTTGCCTGGATCGAGACGATGTCGGCTCCCGATGAGATCCGCGCCGCCGCCGAGGCTGCCATCCGCGTCGGCCTGCCCTACACCTACACCGGTTCCTTCGACACAGCCGGCCGTACCATGATGGGCCTGCTGCCGAAGGACATCCACGGCGTCACCGATGGCTTGTCGCAGACGCCGCTCGGCGTCGGCGCCAATTGCGGCGTCGGCGCGTCCGACATCCTGGCCTCGCTGCTCGACATGACCGAGGCGAAACCGGAGGCAACGGTGATCGTCAAGGGCAATTGCGGCATTCCCGAATTCCGCGGCACCGAAATCCATTATTCCGGCACGCCCGAACTGATGGCCGACTATGTCAGGCTCGCCGTCGATGGCGGCGCCAAAATAATCGGCGGCTGCTGCGGCACCTCGTTCCAGCACCTTGCCGCCATGCGCAAGGCGCTCGACGCGCACACCAAGGCGGATCGTCCGACGGTTGCCGCGATCGTCGAGCGCATCGGTCCGATGCGCAACAAGGTGGCGACGGAAAACACCGTCGAAACCAGCGAAGCCCGCCGCGAGCGCCGCCGCAGCCGGGCCTGACCTTATCGGTTTTCGATTATTCGCTGTTGTCGGCGTAGCTTGACTGCGCCGACTTGAAATCGACCACATTGTCGCCGCGCCTCGTCATCAGCGCGCCGGATGAAACCGGATCGGTTATCTGCTCCAGCATAACGCGGAAGCGGTCGTTGGTCAGCGCCGACATGGCGGTGTTGCGCGCCTGTGCGACATCGTCACTGATACGCCTGGATTCTGATGATGGGGCTGATGAAACCGAGACGTCCCGTGCCGGGGGCATCGAGTTGGCGATACTTCTGATCTGCAATTTCGGCTCCCTCAAGCCCAGTACACCTGTCCCGTGTAGCAAGAGGGAGTTGCGATCCGGTACCGGAAATGCCGTGCAATTTAACGACCAGGAAATTCCTCAAAAAAAGGCCGGCAAGAGAATGAACCCCTCGCCGGCCTGCCTCACCCGCCCGTTGGTCGGTTTCCCGTATCAGAACGATCCCATCTGAAAGAAACCGGCCTTCATCACCACTACCGGTTACCGCCCAGCGCCGAGGCAAGGCGCACAAGCGAGAGGAACTCGGACCTGTACCCAAACGGGTCGGCTCCTCGAGCGGCAGTGGCGATCTCCATGATCTTGTCGTAACCGAACTTCGCGGTCGCATCCTCGTCGCGCAGCTTCTGGCCGAAGGCGGCGACAGCGACCGAGAAACGCTGGTCGGTGCTGGCCTGGTCGAAGGACGAAATCTCGTTGGCGGAGGTCACCGGCGTGGTGATCAGCTTCGAGACGTCTTCATTCGGCAGCTTGTAGCGTATCTTGACGAAGGCATATTCGTCCGCATTGGCGACGCCGCCACTATTGACCGTAGCCTGGCCATAGCGCAGCGGATCGATCCGCTCGCCGCCACTGCCCTTCGGCGTGATCTCGTAGATCGCGGTGACCGAGTGGCCGGAGCCGATATCGCCCGCATCGACGCGGTCATTGTTGAAATCCTCGCGGTTCAAGGCGCGGGTCTCGTAGCCGATCAGGCGATATTCGGAGACCTTGTTCGGGTTGAACTCGACTTGGATCTTCACGTCCTTGGCGATGGTGAACAGTGTCGAGAAGGCGTCCTCGACCAGCACCTTTTCCGCTTCGGCCAGCGTGTCGATGTAGGCGGCGGTGCCGTTGCCGTTCTGGGCGATGGTCTGCATCATCTGGTCGTTCAGATTGCCGCGGCCGAAGCCGAACACCGACAGGAAGACACCGGTCTTGCGCTCCTTTTCGATCAACCGCTTCAGATCATCGTCGTCGCTCTGGCCGACATTGAAGTCGCCGTCAGTGGCAAGCATCACCCGGTTGACGCCATCCTTGACGAAGGATTTTTGCGCCAACCTGTAGGCTTCCTTGATGCCCGCCTCGCCGGCCGTGCTACCGCCTGGCGTCAAATTGTCGATGGCACTGAGAATCTTGTCCTTTTCAGACGCCTTGGTCGGCTCCAGAACTGTGCCGGCGTCACCCGCATAGGTGACGATCGAGATGGTGTCGTCCGCCTTCAGCTTGCTGACCAGCAGCCGGAAAGCCGATTTGAGCAGCGGCAGCTTGTCCGGCTCGTCCATCGAGCCCGAGACATCGATCAGGAAGACCAGATTGGCCTTCGGCTGCTCGGCCGGCTTGACGTCAAAGCCCTTGATGGCGACATGCATCAGCCTGGTCTGCGTGCTCCACGGCGTCGGCATCACGCTGACGGTCGAGTTGAACGGTGTCGATGCAGAATCCGGACCCTTCCAGTCATAGGGGAAGTAGTTGATCATCTCCTCGACGCGCACCGTATCGGCCTGCGGCAGGGTGCCCTGCTTCAGCGAGCTGCGCACAAAGGAATAGGAGGCCGTGTCGACGTCGATCGAGAAGGTCGAGACTGGATCCTCGAGTGCCGCATGCACCGGATTGGTCTTGAAATCCTCGATGCGGTCGCGGTTTTCCGGTTGCGGCTGCATCTGGTCGGCCGGCGCCATGGCCGGTTGCTGTTGCACCATCAGCTTGGACTCGGCCGGCATGCGGGCCCGCGACGTGCTGGGCGCACTTGTCGTGCCATCGAGCGCAAACCCACCAGTCGGGGCTGGCGTGGGCGCCTTCTTGTTGGTCTGCAAAGTGCCGTATTCTGTTTCGTTGATTTTCGCCGGAGCTTCGGATTTCGGCGGCGAAGCTGGCGCAAGCAGCGCGTCAGCAGCGTCTCGGCTTTCCGCATCCGCGTCGGCCTTCTTGTCCTTGTCCAACTCGGTGCGGACCGGCTTCGGCTCGGCGGTCGTCGGCTTCACGGTCGCCGGCTTGTCGGCCAGCGTCTCGCTGATCTTCTCGTCGCCGCCGAATTTGGGCGGCTGTTCCCTCAGCAGATGGAAGGTGGCGTATCCGGCGATCGGCAGGGCGACGAGCCCGGCAAGGGCCGGCGTGGCAATGAGTTTCTTTTGCATGATCTCGCTCCAGAGCTTTTGTGCTCGCTCTGTGAGACGAAGCCCGCCAACCGATCCTTGGGTGACAGAAGAAATATTTTCCTGATCGTAGGCGCGCAGGGCGGCGTCGAAGGCGCGCGCCTTCGCGCCCTCGCCCGGTGCCGGTGCTGCGATGTCGCGCAGTCTCTTGAGTTCGTTGTCGTCGACCATGGTCACACTTCCCCGGCCGAGCGCATCAGCGTCTTCAGCCGTTTCTTCGCTTCATGGATGTGCCAGGAAACCGTCGTCTCCGAGATCGCCATCGCCTCGGCGGCGGCCGCGTGGCTCAACCCTTCGCCATAGACCAGCAGCACCGCGTCGCGTTGCTTGTCGGGCAATTGCCGAACCGCTACCCAGAGCGCTTCGGCCGGGTCCTCCGGTTCGACTGAGGCCTCGCCCGAGATCAGCGCATGGACGCCGTAGGCCTCGGTCTTGACCGTCTCGCGTGCGGTCTTGCGCATCATATCGCGCGCGGCGTTCATCGTCACGGAATAGAGCCATGTCGTGAAAGCGCCGCCGCCGCGATAGTCGCGGATCGCCTTGCCAAGCCTGACGCAGACTTCCTGGGCGATGTCTTCGGCATCGGCCTTCCTGCCGCACCAGCGATAGGCGGCGCGATAGACGAAGTCATAGTGCCTTTCCAGCAATGTGCTGAAGGCCCCCCTGTCTCCGCCCTTCGCCCGCCCGATCAGTTCGGCGTCGGAGGCTTCGCTTTCATCCAGCATCATTGCCATCATTTGCCTGTTGGACGAAGGCTAATGGCCAATCCTTGGGGCAATGGAAAGATTTTTTTGGAAACGGCCGGATCGTGCCCCATCGACGCCCCGCTTGACACATACATATCTCGACGGTTATACGTCGATCAATAGCCACCGGGTTATCAATCCCAAATGACCAACGCTCACGATGTCCTCTTCAGAACGCTCTCCGATCCGACGCGTCGGGCGATCTTCGAGCGCCTGTGCCAGCAAGGCGAGCAGACCGTTGGCGCTTTGACGGCTCAGTCCGGGGTCTCGCAGCCGGCGGTGTCGAAACATCTCGGCGTGCTTCGGCAGGCCGGGCTGGTGCGCGACCGCCATGAGGGACGGCAGACCCATTATAGCGCCCAGCTGGCAGCACTTTCCCCACTGACCGACTGGACGAACCAGATGAACGCTTTCTGGCAGAGCCGGTTCGACGACCTCGAAAATTTGCTCAAAAGAATGGACCAATGACCAACACTGCGACCGAAACGCGCTCCGTCGTCGTCGAACGTGAGATCCCCTATCCGCCGGAGAAGATCTGGCGGGCGCTCACCCAACCGCATCTGATCGAGGAGTGGCTGATGAAGAACAACTTCAAGCCAGTCGTGGACCACCGCTTCAATCTCAGCGCGGACTGGGGCGGCGTCGACTGTCAGGTCCAGACGGTCGAGCCCAACAAGACGCTGTCCTACACCTGGGACACCAAGGATCTCGAGAGCGTGGTCACCTGGACGCTCACCGCTACGAACACGGGAACCCATCTGCGCATGGAGCAGACGGGCTTCCGGCCGGATCAGCAGCCATATTTCCGCGGCGCCACGGTCGGCTGGCAAAAGTTCCTTACTGCCCTGGAAGGCGTCTTGGCGCGGCTGGATTGAAACCGCCGGCAGGCGGATCGATGGATCCGCTTCGGCTCTGCTTTAACGGGAGGTGTCATTGGACTGGAACAAGTGGATCCGGCAAATTCATCGCTGGCTGTCGATCATCTTTACGCTGACCGTCATCGCCAACTTCGTCACCATGGCATTTGGGCAGCCTCCCGCCTGGGTGGTCTACTCGCCGCTCTTGCCGCTCTTCCTGCTGCTGTTCAGCGGCCTGTACATGTTCGTGCTGCCCTATGCCGCCAAGGAGCGCGGCGTGCAGCGTGCCGGCGGATAGGAGTGGGCGGGAATGGCCAAGACGTTGGGACAATCGACCAAGGCCAAGGCTGCGCCGGTCCTGCTCTCGGGCGGCAACCCGCAAATCGCCAAGAGCGAAGGCGACGCCCCGGTGCAGGCCTACATCGCCGCAATGCCGGGCTGGAAGCGCGGCCTCGGCGAGCGCCTTGAGGCGCTCATCGTGCGCAACGTGCCCCATGTGCGCAAGGCCGTGCGATGGAACTCGCCGTTCTACGGCATCGAGGGCCAGGGCTGGTTCGTGTCGTTTCACGTTTTCACCCACTACGTGAAGGTGACGTTCTTCAGCGGCGTGTCGTTGCGACCGATACCACCCGGCGGCACAGCGAAAAGCAAGGACGTGCGCTGGATCGACATCCGCGAAGACCAGTTCGACGAGGCTCAGATGGCGGGCTGGGTGAAACAGGCCGCCGCCCTTCCCGGCTGGATCCCGTAGCGGCCGCAACGAAGTCTGCGAGCAAAATTCAAATTCTTTCCTGCCGAAAGGGCGGGACCGAAGACGACAAAGGAGAAGTAGCGATGAAGATCAAGCTGACCAGCGTGTATGTGGACAACCAGGAAAACGCACTGCGCTTCTACACCGACGTGCTGGACTTCACCAAGAAGGCCGATTTCAGCAATGGGCCTTTTCGCTGGCTGACCGTGGCCTCGGCCGAAGATCCTGATGGAACCGAGCTGCAGCTCGCGCTCAACGACAACCCGGCTGCCAAGGCCTATCAGGAAGCCATCTTCAAGCAGGGTCAGCCCGCGGTCATGTTCTTCACCGACGACGTCAAGGGCGACTACGAGCGCATCAAGGCGAAGGGTGGCGCGTTTATCAAGCCGCCGACCGAGGTCACCGGTTCGACCATCGCCCAGCTGAACGACAGCTGCGGCAACCTCGTTCAGATCACCCAGCTGGCGCGCTGGTAGTAGGACAGCGGTTGAAACGCGTCGAGGCAGAGGAAGGCAAACAATGAACCCGTCCGAACAGATCGACCAGTTGATCGCCGGCCTCACGGACTGGCGAGCCGAGACGCTCGCCGGTATCCGCAAGACCATCCTTGCAGCCGACCCGGACATCGTCGAGGAGTGGAAGTGGATGGGCAGTCCTGTATGGTGCCTCGACGGGAACATCGTGGTCGGCAACGCCCACAAGGACAAGGTGAAGCTCACCTTTTCCCATGGTGCCGGCCTGCCGGACCCCGACAAGCTGTTCAACAACGGTTTTGGCGGCAAGGTCTGGCGGGCAATCGATATAGTTGAGGGCGATAGGCTCGATGAGCGTGCCCTGAAAGACCTCGTCCGTTCCGCCATCGATTACAACCAGGCCAAAAAGAAGAAGAAAGCGCCTGCGGGGACTCGAGCGAAGGTGCAGAAGTAGCATCATCGCAATTTTCGAATTGACGCGTTTGACCCTAAGCCGCCTGGCCCGCCACCCAGCCCGACGACCACGCCCACTGGAAATTGTAGCCACCCAGCCAGCCTGTGACATCGACGGCTTCGCCGATGAAGAACAGGCCCGAAACGGATTTCGCCTGCATCGTCTTCTGGTCCAGTCCGTTGGTGTCGACCCCGCCCAGCGTCACTTCGGCGGTGCGGTAGCCCTCGGAACCGGCAGGCTTGATGCGCCAATCATTGACCGCGGCGGCGACAGTCTTGATCTGGGCGTCGGAAAGATCGGCGAGGTTGCCGTCGATCCCGGTTCGTTCAGTGATCGACTGTGCAAGCCGCTTCGGCAGATGATTTGCCAGCACGGTCTGCACCGCCTGCCGCCCATTACCGCGCTTGGCGATACGAATGAGGTCCGCCACGTCAACTCCCGGCAGCATTGCGATGCGGATTTCGTCGCCCTCGCGCCAATAGGACGAGATCTGCAGGATGGACGGTCCGCTGACGCCGCGATGCGTGAACAGCATCGCTTCGGAAAACCGCGTCTTGCCGCAGGCGACTTCCGCATTGACGGCATTGCCGGCCAGCGGCGCCAGCCGCTCGAGCGTGTTGGCATCGAAAGTCAGCGGCACCAGTGCCGGCCGCGTTTCGACAATGGCGAGGCCGAACCGTTCGGCAAGCTCATAGCCGAAGCCGGTCGCCCCCATCTTGGGGATCGACTTGCCGCCGCAGGCCACAACAACGGACTGGCAGAAAACCGTACCCGTGGAGAGGGTGAGCACAAATCCCTCCACGGTTTTGCGAACATCCTCAACACTGGTCGACAGTGCCAGCTCCACGCCCCTGCCCTGCATTTCCGAGACCAGCATGTCGATGATCTGGCGCGCGGAGCCGTCACAGAACAATTGTCCCAGCGTCTTTTCGTGATAGGCGATGCGGTGGCGTTCGACGAGCGCGATGAAATCGCGCTGCGTATAGCGGCTGAGCGCCGAAATGCAGAAATGCGGATTGCCCGACAGAAAGTTCTTTGGGCTGGCATGGATGTTGGTGAAATTGCACCGGCCGCCGCCGGAGATGCGGATCTTTTCGCCAGGCATTGCCGCATGATCGAGGATCAGCACCGAACGGCCGCGCTTGGCCGTCTCCACGGCGCACATCATTCCGGCGGCACCCGCGCCGATGATTACCACATCAAAGGATTGCATCAGGCTATTCGTTCCCGCTCGACCCGCTCATCCGGGGTCGCGCCATTTGTGCTGCCTGATAGCGCGAACGGGCCAGACAGCCAACAGCTGAACGAAGGGCTCAGATCAGTGTTTCGGCGAACAGCGTCGTCAATCGCTTCCAGTGGCGTTCGGCACCCGCGGCATTGAAAACGCTATGATCGGGTACGCACCAGCCATGTGCCACGCCGACATAGTTCTCGATGACATGGTCGACTTCCGCGACCCTGAGCGCTTCGGCCAGGCGCGCCGACTGTTCCGGCGGGAAACTCCTGTCGACGCCGGATGTGCCGACATACACTCGCGCCTTAATGGAGGCCGCCATGCGATGCGGGCTGTCGGCGGCGTCGCTGGCCAGATTTCCACCATGGAAGCTCGCGGCCGCCTTTATCCTCTCGGGATAGATTGCAGCCGCATTCAATGCCCGGCCGCCACCCATGCAGTAACCAACGGTGCCGACCGGTCCGGTGACACCTTCAGCCGAGAGCGCGTCGAGGAACGCACCGCTGTCGCTGATGGTCATATCCTGTGAGGTGCCTGTGACCAACGCCATCAGCGCCGCCTTGGTCTTTTCCTCTACGAAGGCGGTCTTGGCGTCGAAGGGCCGGTAAGGCGCATTACGGTAGAACAGATCGGGCACCAGCACCGCATAACCATCATTCGCCAGCCGCTCGGCCATGCTGTCGAGCGCCGGCCGCGGACCGAAAGCGTCCTGATAAAGAATGACACCAGCCTTGGCCGAAGATGCGTTTGCCGAGCGGAAAAGCCCTGCATTGGCGACGCCATCCCTGGTCTTGATCTGGAGGTCCTGCTGCGTCATCGCCCGCTCCGTTCCGTTGTCGTGCGATACATATCCGGCCAAACCAATACGGCAAGGCGTTCCCTGAACGCGGCGGTCAACATTTCGTGCAGGATTGCGTGACGGGTTACAGAACCGCGAATGCTGCCATATGAAAAGCCTGGACCTCCGGTGGGTAGCGATAATCGGCACCATAGGGACAGGCATTTCGATCAAGGCAACCGCCGGTCCGGCAGGGTTCGCCATTCGCTCCCCGCACATGCGCCAGGCAGGACGGGTAGACGAATTCCTGCGGAGAATAAGCGTCTACCGGACAGGATTTCAGGCACGGTTTTTCGACAC
This sequence comes from Mesorhizobium sp. Root102, assembly GCF_001425625.1. Classification (GTDB taxonomy): domain Bacteria; phylum Pseudomonadota; class Alphaproteobacteria; order Rhizobiales; family Rhizobiaceae; genus Mesorhizobium. The sequence goes on from NZ_LMCP01000048.1 coordinate 102,675, forward strand.
AGGTATCGCAAAGGTGGGGCGCTGGCTCGGCGGCTTGAACCGGAAGCTCGTACCCGAACAGCAGCGCGCCGCGATAGGCGTGCCAGAGCCCGTATTGCGGGTGCATGAGGATGCCGAGCGGTGAAGGCTTCAGCCCCTCCGCCCGCATCGCCCATTGCTGGAACGGCAGATAAGGTCTGTCAGATGGCGAAACGGCCCTCGCCCCGAATGTGTCCGCCACGGCGCCGATCACTTCGCGCGACCACGTGTCGAGCGGATTGGCGATGCTCCGTGGTTGCTTTTCCCGCCAACGCAGGAAATGCGGCCAGGGTGCAGCGCCCGCCTGCCCCACCAGCAGGACGGCCGCTGCCGGTGCACCTGATGATCCTGTTGGCGGCGCATCGCCTGGGGCAAAATTGAAGCCGCCACGAAGGACAAGGCCGTTGGCGTGAAGCGCCGCAGCAATGCGGTCAACGCTGCCGGCGGGCACAATCATTCCTTCTTGATCGGATCGGAGAACGCGCTCCGCCAGACTTCCTTGTGGATGATGTTGGCGACTTTAGCCCCGCCTGACTCGGGCTCCTTTCAAGTGAAGGCGTCGGGCATCGACCCCTTCTTCTTGGCGATGAAGTCCTTCAAGGCTTCGTCGATGCTCGGATCGAGATGCGGCGCCTCGTAGCTTTCCAGCCAGCGGCGGGCAAGTTCGTTGGCGCGCTGCGGCGCGGTCTTCTCGCCTTCGGCCAGCCACTGCTCGTAGGAATTGTTGTCGGCGATGTTGGAGCGGTAGAAGGCGGTCTGGAAATTGGCCTGGGTGTGGTCGCAGCCGAGATAGTGGCTGCCTGGCCCGACCTGGCGGATGGCGTCCATCGCCTGGCCGTTTTCCGACAGATCGACGCCCTCGGAGAATTTCTGCGTCATGCCGAGCTGGTCGATGTCCATCATGAATTTTTCGTAACAGGAGGCGAGCCCGCCCTCGAGCCAGCCGGCCGAATGCAGCACGAAATTGGTGCCGGCCAGGATGGTCGAGTTCAGCGTGTTGGCACTTTCATAGGCTGCCTGCGCATCTGGAACCTTGGACGCGCAGAGTGAACCGCCGGTGCGGAACGGCAGGCCGAGGCGGCGGGCCAGCTGTGCGGCGCCGTAGGAAACCAGCGACGGCTCCGGCGTGCCGAAGGTCGGTGCGCCCGACTGCATCGAGATCGACGAGGCGAAGGTGCCGAACAGCACCGGTGCGCCGGGGCGGATCAGCTGCGTGAACGACGCGCCGGCCAGCACTTCGGCCAGAACCTGCGTCAGCGTGCCGGCGACCGTCACCGGGCTCATCGCACCGGCAAGGATGAACGGCGTGACGATGCAGGCCTGGTTGTGGCGCGCGTAGACCTTCAGCGCGCCGAGCATGGTCTCGTCGAACACCATCGGCGAGTTGGCGTTGATCAGGCTGGTCAGCACCGTGTTGTTCTCGACGAAATCGTCGCCGAACACGATCTTGGCCATGGCGACGGTGTCTTCGGCGCGTTCCGGCGCGGTCACCGAGCCCATGAACGGCTTGTCGGAATATTTGATGTGGCTGTAGATCATGTCGAGATGGCGCTTGTTGACCGGCACGTCGACCGGCTCGCACACTGTGCCGCCCGAATGATGGATCGACGGCGCCATATAGGCGAGCTTCACGAAATTCTGGAAATCCTCGATCGTCGCGTAACGCCTGACACCGTCGAGGTCACGCACGAAGGGCGGGCCGTAGACCGGCGCGAAAACGGTGGCATTGCCGCCGATCTGCACCGAACGCTCGGAATTGCGGGCGTGCTGGGTGTAGATGGAGGGCGCGGTCTTCAGCAGTGAGCGGCACAGACCCTTCGGAAAGTGCACGCGCTCGCCCTTGACGTCGGCGCCGGCTTCTTTCCACAATTGCAGCGCCTCCGCATCGTCGCGGAAGATAATTCCGATCTCCTCGAGCACTGTATCGGTGTTCTTCTCGATCAGCGCCAGGCCTTCTTCGTCCAGCACCTCATAAACGTTGATCTTGCGCTTGATGTAGGTGAGCTGGGTACCCGGACCGCCGCCCGAACGTGCTGCCCGCCGGGCAGCAGCCCCGCCGCTGGCGCCGCGCCCACGTCGCGCGTTTGACGCTTCCTGATCGACTGCCGCGTGTTCGCTCATGGTGGTTCTTCCCTGAATCTGTTCTTGTCTGGAATCCATAGCGGCTGCCTCTCGCCGCTTCTTGCCAGATCGTAGCCATGCACCCTATTCGAAACGGCCCGCTAGCGCCAACGCCTGTCGCAAAATCGACAAGAATTCCAAGAGAGTTACGGTCGCTTTCCTTTTGCGGGAAGTCGCAAATCAGCTATGGATACATGCCCCCAGCGGGTTAGGTATGAACGCGAATATTTTGTGCCTTGCGACATGGTCGCGATGCCGGCAGGAGCTCGATACAAATGTCCGACGACGAGATCATTCTTTCCGAACTTTCCGACGACGAGTTGGTGCAGCAGATGCACGACGATCTCTATGACGGGCTGAAGGAAGAGATCGAAGAAGGCACCAACATCCTGCTCGAGCGCGGCTGGGTGCCCTACAAGGTGCTCACCGAGGCGCTGGTCGAGGGCATGCGCATCGTCGGCGAGGATTTTCGCGACGGCATCCTGTTCGTGCCCGAAGTGCTGTTGTCCGCCAATGCGATGAAGGCCGGCATGTTCATCCTGCGCCCGCTGCTCGCCGCCACCGGCGCGCCCAAGCAGGGCAAGATGGTCATCGGCACCGTCAAGGGCGACATCCACGACATCGGCAAGAACCTCGTCGGCATGATGATGGAAGGTGCCGGCTTCGATGTCATCGATCTCGGCATCAACAATGCGGTCGAGAAATATCTCGATGCGATCGAGCAGCACCAGCCCGACATCATCGGCATGTCGGCGCTTTTGACCACGACCATGCCCTACATGAAGGTCGTCATCGATACGATGAAGGAAAAGGGCATTCGCGACGACTATGTCGTGCTGGTCGGCGGCGCGCCGTTGAACGAGGAATTCGGCAAGGCCGTCGGTGCCGATGCCTATTGCCGCGACGCGGCGGTGGCGGTCGAGACCGCCAAGGACTTCATGAAGCGCAAACACAATGTGCGGGCTTCGGCCTGATTGGCCGGTTCGGCACTGACAAAAGCCGCGCCTTGCAGCGCGGCTTTTTGTTCCCAGATGATGGAGAAGGCCGCGAGCGGATCAGGGCTTGGTGACGGTGTCCTCGACCGCCTTGGCAGTTGATTTGACATCCCTGCCGACGCCACGGACGGTGTTCGCGCAAGCAGCAAGGGCCAAGGCGCAGGCCAGGATGGCAATCGGCGTGATGCGTAGCAGTTTCATGGACGGTGTCTCCCTCAACAGATAATTTAGCGCCACAGCAACGAAGGCCGGCTCGACGGGTTCCATGGCCAAGACGCAAAAAACGAAACCGAATCAAGACGACGGGCTGCTCGTTATCGCCTGCGGGATGATTGCGCGCGAAGTTCTGGCCGTCAAGGAACAGCTCGGACTGGATCACCTCGATCTGACCTGCCTGCCGGCGGAATTCCATTTCTATCCCGACCGCATCGCTCCGGCCATGGACAAGGCAATCGAAAAGGCCAAGGCCGAAGGCTACATCAACATCTTCGTCGGCTATGCCGATTGCGGCACCGGCGGCCTGCTCGACCGCATCTGCGAAAAGCACGGCGTCGAGCGCATGGCCGGCCCGCACTGTTTCGCCTTCTATCAAGGCATGGAGGCCTACGCGAAAATCGCCGATGACGACATGATGTCGTTCTACATGACCGACTTCCTCTGCCGGCAGTTCGACGCTTTCTTCATGAAGCCGCTCGGCCTCGACAAGCACCCGGAGCTGATCAAGGACTATTTCGGCAACTACGAGAAGCTGATCTACCTTGCCCAGACCAACGATCCGGAACTCGACAAGGTCGCCGAAAAGGCCGCCAAAATGCTCGGTCTCGTCTATGAACGCCGCGCCACGGGCTATGGCGACCTCACGGCCGGAATGGCACACGCCGCTGCTGTCACGGGCTAGGCAACCCCTCTTCCACCCGCAGCGCCGCAAGCACATCGGCAAAGCTCGTCTTGCAGACAAAACCCAGCCTGTCCCTCGCACGCGACGCGTCGTAGACGCGGTCGATGGAAGAAAACATCGTCCAGCCCTTTCGCGCGTAAACCGTCGGAAAGTCCGGGAAATAGCGCGCGACGACCGATGGAGCGTCGGCGATCAGCGCCGCGCTATCATCGGGCCGGAAAGGTGTCAGCGCCGAGACGATGAAAATGTCAAATCCCAGTTGCGGCGCCTTCTCCAAGGCTGCGACATGAGCCTCCGCCGCATCTTCCACCGTCAAGCGCCGAAATAGCAATTCGTTCGCCTTGGTATTGGCATCCGACTGTTCGATCGCATGCGCCATGTCGTCGACTTCGGGAAAGAAGCGGGCCGTGCGCAGCACCATCACCGGCAACCCGTGCTGGATATGATAGAGGCGGCACAGATGCTCAGCCGAAAGCTTGGTGACGCAATAGATGTTGCGCGGCTCGGGCGACATCGCCTCCGCCAGCCATGCCGCTTTCCGAGCACCACCGCTGAACCCGTCGCGTATCGCTTGCGAAATCATCAGCGAGGTCGTCGAGGTGAAGACGAAGCGCTGCACGCAGGCCGCCACCGCCGCGTCGAGCAGGTTCAGCGTGCCTTGCACGTTGGTGGCAACGAAATCGCTGTTGGCGCGGTTCTCGATGTTGGGCTTGTGCAGCGCGCCGCTATGGATGATCGCCTCGATCCGGTTGTCGCGGACGGTGCGCATGACAAGGTCGCGGTCGGCAATTGAGCCGATCATCTGCGTTTGCGCCGATGGAACGGGATCGATCCCGGTGACATCGTGCCCAAGTGCGCGCAGACGCGGCGCCAGCGCGCTGCCCAGCCAACCCGACGATCCCGTGAGCAAGATTCGCATTCGTCACACCATGATTTTTGACCGTGACGCTGTTAAGCACGGATGACAGGCGCCAGCGACCCGATAAACTATGCACCAGATGGCAGCGCGCTGCGCCAGACATCAACCGGGAGGCCTCCGATGACACTTCGCCCTCTGCTCGCCCTTGTCGGCCTGCTCTGCTGCACTCTCCCCGCACTCGCCGATGGCGAGGTGCAGAAACTGATCACCGCCGCCGACAAGGCGCGGCTCGACAAATATGGCGAGACCCGCAAGGCAGCGCTGGCCGAAGCGAAAGCCGGCGACCCCGCCGAGGTCAGGCAACTCGATGCCTTGCTGACAAAGCCGCTGGTGGCCTTTTCCGACAAGGACCTGACCGGCAACTGGCGGTGCCGCACCATCAAGGCCGGGGGACCTTTGCCGCTCGTCATCTATGGCTGGTTCAAGTGCAAGGTGACCGATGACGGTTCTGGCTGGCGGCTGGAAAAGATCAGCGGCTCGCAGCGCACCAAGGGCCGTTTCTTCGACGATGGCGAGAAACGCTCGATCTATCTCGGCTCCTTCTATGTCAACAGCGATCCGGCAAAGCCCTATGGCAGCGGCCCGCAGACCGACCAGGTCGGCTATGCCTTCCGCAACAGCGCCAAGGAATGGCGCATTGAATTCCCGGCACCCTATTACGAATCGAAGCTCGATATCATCGAATTCAAGCGCTGACCGTGTATCGAAGAGCTGATCACCAAGGATTAACCCGGACGTTCTAGCATCCCGCCCATTGTCGAGCACGGGTCGCTTGGAGGGGGAGAGATCCATGGCAGCGTCGCAATCCAGTCCGCGACCGATCGTGATCGTCACCGGAGGCGGCCCGCATGTCTGGGCTATCGTCAACGCGATCGCCGACCGCGTCGGCCCTGTCAGCGTCGTCCTCGAAACGCCTGAATCCAAAAAGCAATTGCTGCGTGGCCGCGCTCGCCGCCAGGGCTGGATCTCCGCCATCGGCCAGCTCGGCACCATGGTGCTGAGCAGACTGGGCAAGCGGCTCCTCGCCGGCCATGCCGCTCGGCTGATAGCCGAGGAGAAGCTCGAGATCGAGCCGCGGCGAGGCCAGGAGATCATCCATGTTGCTTCCGCCAACGGGCCGGAGTGCCTCGCGGCGATCGAGAAGCTCCAGCCTGGCGTTGTCCTGCTTAACGGCTGCAGGCTGTTGTCGAAGGACATGTTGGCCAGGATGCCTTGCCCGGTGCTCAACTATCACGCCGGCATCACGCCGAAATACCGCGGTATGAATGGCGGCTACTGGGCGCTGACATCAGGCGATCCGCAGAATTTCGGCACCACCGTTCATCTGGTCGATGCCGGCGTCGATACGGGCGCCGTGCTGAAACAGGTACGGGGTCAGCCAAAACGCGGCGACACCATTTCCAGCTATGCACTTCGCCAGGCCGCGTTCTCGCGCGACATTTGCGTCGAGGCGGTCGGCGACGTGCTGGCCGGAAAACTCACTACCGTCGACCCGGGCCTGCCATCGCAACAATGGTACCACCCGACGATCTGGTTCTACCTCTGGACAGGCCTGAAAACCGGCATCTGGTAGCGCGTCCTTCGTCCGGAACAACATGCCGCGCGCCGGCTTTTCGGATGCGTCGACTGGGCCATCGACACACGCCGCAAACGAATAAACCCACCTTTCATTTTACGACATCCAAATGCGTCGCTTTTGAATGCGCGCGCGTCGTCCCATAACAAGCGGCCCACCTGCGCTTCCGGCAATGCTCCGATATCGAGGAGTGAGAATTCATGGCCGATCTGATCGTCGTCTACTGGCGCGACATCCCTGCCCAAATCATCGTCAAGAAGGGCCGGCAGAACGCCAAGCGCGAACTGCCGCTGCGCTTCACCGAGGCGATCGACATGTGCGCCATGCGCACCGGCGCCGGCGGCACCGACGACTATTTGGCCGAATGGCGCAAGGCTGATCCCATTCCGGTCGGCGATGACCTCGAAGCCGAAGTCGAGAAGGCATTCAGCGACATCGACACCAAATACGACCGCGAGCGGCTGGTCGCTCTGGTCAAGGCGGGCGGCAAAGAAAATGTCTGAAACCACCCCGGCGGTTACCCAGGCCACTCTGGTCAAGAAGGCAGCGCCGAAATCCGACTACAAGCCGGCCGACGTATCGCCGCAGCGGCGCGTGCAGCGTTCCTTCGCGGTCCGGCTTTGGTCGGTCAGGCATTCGCGCCTGCTCGAATGGTTCTATGCCAAATTCGCCGACATGTTTCTGCTCCTTCATCCCCTGTGGAAGGGCATAGGTTACGGCCGCGTCGAAGGGCCGATCAAATTTGTCGAGAAGCGCGTCAAGGGCTTCATGTTCGACTGCCGCATGTGCGGCCAGTGCATATTGTCGTCGACCGGCATGTCGTGCCCGATGAACTGCCCCAAACAATTGCGCAACGGCCCCTGCGGCGGCGTCCGCGCCAACGGCAATTGCGAGGTCGAACCCGATATGCCCTGCGTCTGGGTCAAGGCCTGGGAAGGCTCGCAGAACATGGTCCACGGCGACAGTATCCTGACGGTGCAGAAGCCGGTCGACCAGTCGCTTCGCGAAACCTCGGCCTGGCTGCGGGTGACCGCGCAGGCGGCCGCCGCGCGCGAAGCCGCCGCTGCCGCCAAGAATGGGGCGGCAAACACCGGGGCACCGGCATGATCGGACGCCAGCGCGACGAGAATCCGGACGGCATCCACCTGCCGCTCGCCCCCCTGCCCGGCCACACCTCGCGCGGCCGGCTGGAGCGCGTCCTTCGGCGCGGCGAGTTCGCGGTGACGACGGAGCTCAATCCACCCGACAGCGCCGATCCGGAAGACGTCTATAACAGGGCGAAAATCTTCGACGGCTGGGTCGACGCCATCAACGCCGTCGATGCGTCGGGCGCCAACTGCCACATGTCGTCGGTCGGCATCTGCGCGCTTTTGACCCGCATGGGCTATGCGCCGATCATGCAGATCGCCTGCCGCGACAAGAACCGCATCGCCATCCAGGGCGACGTGCTTGGCGGGGCTGCGATGGGTGTCGCCAACATGCTGTGCCTCACGGGCGACGGCGTGCAGGCTGGCGACCAGCCAGGCGCCAAGCCGGTGTTCGACCTCGACTGCATGTCGTTGCTGGAGACCTGCCGCATCATGCGCGACAACGGCAAGTTCCTGTCCGGCCGCAAGCTGACGACGCCGCCGCAGCTGTTCCTGGGTGCTGCGATCAATCCGTTCGCGCCGCCGATCGACTTCCGTCCGCATCGGCTGGGCAAGAAGATCGCCTCCGGCGCGCAATTCGTGCAGAGCCAGTATTGCTTCGACGTGCCGATGTTCCGCACCTACATGCAAAAGGTCCGCGACCTCGGCTACACCGAAAAATGCTTCATCCTGGTTGGCGTCGGGCCGCTCGCCTCGGCCAAGACGGCCAAGTGGATCCGCTCGAACGTGCCGGGCATCCATATTCCCGATTCGATCATCAAGCGACTGGAAGGCGCCCAGGACCAGAAGAAGGAAGGCAAGCAGCTCTGCATCGACATCATCAACGAGGTGAAGGAAATATCCGGCGTTTCCGGCGTCCATGTGATGGCCTATCGGCAGGAGGAATATGTCGCGGAGATCGTCGATGAATCGGGCGTGCTGAAGGGCCGCCAGCCATGGAAACGCGAGATCCGTCGCGACGACCAGATGGTCGCCGACCGGCTCGAAAGCATCTTGCACGACGACATTACCGAAACGCAGGTGGACATGGTGAAGACCGCGCACTGACGGCGCGGACGGCCACCCATTCGCTTGAACGAAAACAGACAACGATATAAAGAAATCTTTATATCATGGCGGAGAGACTTCATGACCCGTACCATCGTCGCCTCGGCGACACGAGAAATCATCATCGGCTTCGACCAGCCGTTCTGCGTGATCGGTGAACGCATCAACCCGACCGGCCGCAAGAAGCTGGCCGCCGAGATGATCGCGGGCAATTTCGAGACAGTCATCCGGGACGCGCTCGAGCAGGCAGCCTGTGGCGCCACCATGCTCGACGTCAATGCCGGTGTCACTTCGGTCAACCCGAACGAGACCGAACCTGGCCTTTTGGTGCAGACGCTGGAGATCGTGCAGGGCCTGGTCGACCTGCCGCTGTCGATCGACAGTTCCGTGACCGCCGCGATCGAAGCAGCTCTCAAGGTCGCCAAGGGCCGCCCGTTGGTCAACTCCGTCACCGGCGAGGAAGAAAAGCTCGAGGCCATCCTGCCGCTGGTCAAGAAATACAACGTGCCCGTCGTCGCCATCTCCAACGACGAGACCGGCATTTCGATGGATCCGGACGTGCGCTTCGCCGTCGCCAAGAAGATCGTGCAACGCTGCGCCGATTTCGGCATTCCCGCGCATGACGTCGTTGTCGATCCCTTGGTGATGCCGATCGGCGCGCTGGGCGACGCCGGCCGCCAGGTGTTCGCGCTGCTGCGCCGCCTGCGTGAAGAGCTCAAGGTCAACACCACCTGCGGCCTGTCCAACATCTCGTTCGGCCTGCCGCATCGCCACGGCATCAACGCCGCCTTCATCCCGATGGTGATCGGCGCCGGCATGACATCAGCCATCATGAACCCGGTGCGCCCGCAGGAGATGGAAGCCGTGCGCGGCGCCAATGTGCTGAACGGCACCGACGAGAACTGCACCAACTGGATCCGCACCTACAAGGACTACAAGCCGGCCGAAGGCGGCCAGGCCGTTGCCGCCCCGACGCAGGTCAATACGCCGGGCGACGGCGCCAGCAATGGCGGCCGCCGCCGTGGCGGCCGTGAAGCCCGCATGGGCCGAGGATAAGCGCGCAATCGTGAATTCACCTGCCAACATCACCGACCCGCTCGTGCTGTTCATGCCGTCGGGCAAGCGCGGGCGGTTTCCTGTCGGCACCCCGGTGCTCGATGCCGCGCGCCAGCTTGGCGTCTATGTCGAAAGTGTGTGCGGCGGACGCGCCACCTGTGGGCGCTGCCAGATCGAAGTGCAGGAAGGCAATTTCGCCAAGCACAAGATCGTTTCCTCCAACGACCACATCACGCCCAAGGGCGCCAAGGAAGAGCGCTATGAGCGCGTCCGTGGCCTGCCCGAACGGCGCCGTCTCTCCTGCTCGGCGCAGATCCTTGGCGACCTCGTCATCGACGTGCCGCAGGACACCGTCATCAACGCGCAGACCATCCGCAAGGACGCCGACACCAGGGTCATCGCCCGCGATGCGGCGATCCGCATGTGTTATGTCGAGATCGAAGAACCCGACATGCACAAGCCGCTCGGCGATCTCGACCGCCTGAAGATCGCGCTGATGCACGACTGGGGCCTGAAAAGCCTCGATTTCGATTTCTATCTGCTGCCGCAAGTGCAAGGCATCCTGCGCAAGGGCAACTGGACCGCGACCGCCGCCATCTACAAGGATGCCGACAGCGAGACCGCGCGCGTCGTGGCGTTGTGGCCTGGCCTCAAGAACGAAGCCTATGGGCTCGCCTGCGATATCGGCTCGACCACCATCGCCATGCATCTGGTGTCGCTGCTGTCGGGCCGCGTGGCCGCCTCGTCGGGCACGTCGAACCCGCAGATACGCTTTGGCGAGGATCTGATGAGCCGCGTCTCCTATGTGATGATGAATCCGGACGGCCGCGAAGGCATGACAGTCGCCGTACGTGAGGCGATCTCGGGTCTGGTCGACAAGGTCTGCGCTGAAGGCAATGTGCAGCGCAACGACATCCTGGACTCCGTCTTCGTCGGCAATCCGATCATGCACCATCTGTTCCTCGGCATCGATCCGACCGAGCTTGGCGGCGCCCCCTTCGCGCTCGCCGTTTCGGGCGCGGTGCACATCAAGGCATCCGATATCGGCCTGAAGCTCAACCAGGGCGCACGGCTCTATATGCTGCCTTGCATCGCCGGGCATGTCGGTGCGGACGCGGCGGCGGTGACGCTGTCTGAAGGCCCGCACCGCCAAGACGAGATGATGCTTATCGTCGATGTCGGCACCAATGCCGAGATCGTGCTTGGCAACCGTGCGCGGGTCGTGGCTGCTTCATCTCCGACTGGCCCGGCCTTCGAGGGTGCCGAAATCTCTGGCGGCCAGCGCGCCGCCCCAGGCGCCATCGAGCGCGTGCGCATCGATCCCGACACGCTGGAGCCAAAATACCGCGTCATCGGCTCGGAGCTGTGGTCCGACGAGCCGGGCTTCCTCGACAGCGTCCAGGCGACTGGCGTCACCGGTATCTGCGGCTCCGGCATCATCGAAGTGGTGGCCGAGATGTATCTCGCCGGCATCATCTCCGAGGACGGCGTCATCGACGGCGGACTTTCGGCCCGCTCTCCGCGCGTCACCGCCAACGGCCGCACCTTCTCCTACGTGCTGAAGGAAGGGTCCGCCGCATTGAACGAAGATGGGCCGAAGATCACCATCACCCAGACCGACGTGCGCGCCATTCAGCTCGCCAAGGCGGCGCTCTATGCCGGCACCAAGCTGTTGATGGAAAAGCAGAACACCGACCATGTCGATCGCATCCACTTCGCCGGCGCCTTCGGCTCCTTCATCGATCCGAAATACGCCATGGTGCTCGGCCTGATCCCGGATTGCGACCTCGACAAGGTTTCGGCGGTCGGCAATGCCGCCGGTGCCGGTGCGCGCATGGCGCTGCTCAATCGCGGCTATCGCCGCGAGATCGAGGACACGGTCAGCAAGATCGAGAAGATCGAGACGGCGCTGGAACCGAAATTCCAGGAGCATTTCGTCTACGCCATGGCGTTGCCCAACAAGGTCGATCCGTTCCCGAAACTGTCGGCGGCGGTGAAACTGCCGCCGCGCAAGACGGTCAGCGAGGATGGCGTCGCCGGCGATGCCACCCCGCGCCGGCGTTCGCGCGAAGGCCACGCCGCCCGGCGCGGGCGGGAATAAGCGGCCGCGCTCGGGCCGCCGTCTTCCCAAACTCATTTGCATGCAAATGTTTCCGGATCAACCGATCCGGAAACCAAAACACTGTTTTCGTGAAATCCGCCAAATACATGGACGGCGCATTTAACCGGCATCGAACGGCAGGCAGAATCAGCCGCAGCACGGTCCAAGGGGAGACAAAAAATGTCGATGCTCGAAAGCCTGGGCCGCTATGGTGCGGCCATCAAGAATGCCCATGACCGCAGCAAGGCACGGCGCCTGCTGAACAGCCTGCCGCCTGAGATCCAGAAGGATATCGGCTGGCCGGTGTCGCCGCGGTCCAGCGAAAAGGCGTCCCTCACCAGCGCTATCTGGAGCGCTGCGCGCTGATGACCTTCGCCGACAAATGCGAACTGCTCGGCAGGCGCCGGGGATCTCGCATGTCCCCGGCGACCACCAGCAAGCGGCTGCGTGCCGCACTCTCGCCGCGTCGCTGATTACTGCGGCGCGGATCACACCAGCGTGTAGACACAGCGTAAATCTTGACATTTTCGGCCACGGCACGATCTTCCGGGATAGTGGGGGTTCTCTTAGTCGGCTTTGGCCGAAGTCCGTGTATCCGCATGCCAAGTTTGAAAAGCCATGTCGTGTCCTTCGTCCTGCGGCACAGCCGCAAGCAGGCGTTCGCCAGCCCGGAAAACCTGCAGCGCTGGATCGCGGCCGCGCGCAAGACCGAGAACCACCGGCCCCCTGCCTCACTGCACCAACGTTTCGACATCGGGACACACACCGTGGACGGCTTTCCGGTCTACGAAATCGCCCCCAGAGACGGCGAGCGAAAGCGGATTCTCTACTTGCACGGCGGCGCCTATGTCTTTGAAATCACGCCCTATCATTGGCATCTGATCGCCGACATGGCGGATCGGCTCGGCTACGGCATCACGGTGCCGATCTATCCCATCGCCCCCGAACACGATTTCCACGCCATGTTCGGCATGGTCGGCGGCGTCTACCGCCAGATGCTCGACGAGACGGAGGCCGAAGACATCGTGTTCATGGGCGATTCCGCCGGCGGCAACATGGCCGTCGTGCTGACCATGATGGCTGCGGAACAGGCCTTGCCGCTGCCGTCACGCCATGTGCTGATTTCACCCGGCCTCGATATGTCGCTTTCGAACCCAAAACTCTTCGAGGCCGAACGCAACGACCCGTGGCTCGGCATTCCCGGCGGCCTGGAAGCGATCCGGATGTACAGTGCCGGCATCGACCGCAGCGACTGGCACATCAGCCCGCTCTACGGCGATCTGTCGGTGCTGCCGAAAACGCTGCTGTTGACCGGCTCGCGCGATCTTCTGACCCCCGACAATCTGATCTTCGCCGAAAAGGCGCGTGCCGCCGGCGTCGAGGTCGATGTCGTCCACGAGGAAGGCATGTTCCACGTCTGGCCCTTGATCGACATGCCGGAAGCACGCCGCGCGCGGCAGCACATCGTCGCTTTTCTCAGCGAGAGCCCCTCGCCGATCAGGCAAGACACGAGGACAAGGCTCGAAGCGCCCTCCGCCGAAGCGGCGGAGTAGCGCTCTCTTCTGGATCGGCCCCTACTGGCGGATCAGAACTTGCCGGTTTCCCGGAACACTTCGAAGGTCGCGCGGATGTGGTCGGCGACTGCCTTGACCGGCGCGCTGGCGTCCGGCGCCACCACCATCGCCAGATTGTAGGTGCCGATGTCGGGCATGCCGTCCTTCGGGCAGAGTTCGACCATGTCGTTGCCAAGGAACGACTTCGGCAGCGGCGCCACTGCGAGATCGGACATGATCGCGGCACGCTGGCCGGCCGTGTGCGCGCTCATATAGGCGATGCGGTAATTGCGGCCTTCGCGGCCAAGCGCATCGAGCGCTCCGGCGCGCCAGGCGCAGCCCTCTTCCCACAGCGACACCGGCAAGGGCTCGCGCAGATGCGCGCAACCGCCCTTGGCGCCGGCCCAGACGATCGGCTCGGTCAGCAGCACCTCGGCGCCGAGCGCGCTGGTCTTGTAGGAATTGGTCAAGAGCGTGATGTCGAGCGCCCGGTCGTCCATGCGCCGGCGCAGATTGCTGCTCTGGTCGATGGTGACGTCGACGGCGATCGACGGATGCGACTGCGCAAAACGCTTCAGCACATGCGGCAGCACGCGCTCGCCGTAATCGTCCGGCGAACCAAGCCGCACCACACCGACAATCTCGGGAATGATGAACTTCGACACCACCTCGCGGTTGATCGACAGCAGCCGGCGGGCATAGCCGAGCAGCATTTCGCCGTCCGTGGTCAGCGACACTGAGCGGGCGTCACGCGCGAACACCGAGCGGCCGAGAATGTCCTCCAGCTTCTTGATCTGCATGGAGACGGCCGACGGCGTGCGAAACACGGCGTTCGCGGCGGTGGTGAAGCTGCCGGTCTCGGCAATCGCCACGAAAGTGCGCAAGACGTCGAGATCAAGCAGTGGCAGTGGATGATTGAGCGGGGCGTTCATGGGAATCGACCTTCAATTTTTCTGATACAAAGCATCATTCCATTTCGTTTGATTGAACATTAGATTGGGAGGATAGTCAACTCCATCGAAGCAGGTTGCTGCCACAAGCAGCCATGAAACGACCACGACACAAACCTGCAATCGACACGAAATGAAGCTGAAACAAACCCGAGGTAACCAACACGCTGCCTGGCATCCCTGCCCGGCACCAAAGGAGAATGAAATGTCTATCCTGTCGTCCCTTGGTCGCATCGCGACCGAATTCAGCGCGGCCCGCGCCCGCTACCAGACCGAACGCGCCATCCGCTCCCTGCCGATCGAACTGCAGAAGGATATCGGCTGGCCTGAGGTTTCCGACACCAAGACCAGTTCACGCAATGGCGTCGGATCCTGGGCTGGAGCAAAGTAGATCGTGTGTACCAAATGCTGAAGGCCTGCCGCGCGAACAAGCCCGGCAGGCCTTCTCTGTTTTATTTGTATTCAAATAATTTTTCGAGCCATGCCGCCAGCACATGACGCATATGAGAAAGCCGCATAGCAGCTCCTGCTTCCAATTAATGCCTTGTAAATAATCGCAAATTTCGTGCGCCTTGCCCAAATTTGTCGCAATCGATGTCGCATTTCATATCAAGCGCTTCGCTTTTGCGATTTAGTTTCTGCTTACACAAGCCTATATCAGCTGCAGCAAACGAGCTGCCCCACTCCATCAAGCGAAGGCGACCCGTCTGAGCAACAAATGGAGATGATCATGAAGCTTTTTGCACGCCTCTTCGTCCGCCGCGAAATGAACCTGACCACCGCTCTTGAGCGTCAGCGCCTCGCCAACACCATGCCCGGCCAGACCGGTGCCATGAATGCGGCGCGCCTCGGCTTCGTCGCCTGAAGATTTTCCCGGCAGCGCATCCCTGCCGCTGCTTTAAAACTGTAACGCCGCCTGGCTCCAGCCAAGGCGGCGTTTTTGTTCTGCCCGCAGGCCGTACGCTGCCTCTCGCTTGAACAGTTGGTGCCACTTCCAGGGCTCGCGGCATGCCGTTTGCCCATTTGCGACCCATGTCGCAAATTTAATCTTGTCGTAGCGGCATAGCCGATTGACAAGAATGGTTTTTCCTGATGTCGCTATGCTATTCGCGACATCCTGTTCGCGCCATGGCTGCGTGAGGTTCCCTTGAACGCCGTAAAGCATCCGATCAAGCGATCGTTTGTATTCTTCCTTGTTCCCGATTTCACCATGATCGCTTTTGCGACCGCGCTCGACCCGCTGCGCTCGGCCAATCGCATGCTTGGCTACGAGGCCTATTGCTGGCGCCTTGCCAGTATCGACGGCAAGCCGGTGCGTGCCTCGAACGGGGTCGAATGCGCGGTCAACACCTCGCTTGAGGATGAACGCAAGAAGATGGCAGGCCCCGACCGGCCGAACATGGCCATAGTCTGCAGCGGCATCAATGTCGAGCGTTACCAGAACAAGTCCGCCTTCGCCTGGCTGCGCGAGGAATACAATCGCGGCGTCGCCGTCGGCGGCCTGTGCACCGGCGCGCATATCCTCGCCGCCGCCGGCCTGTTGTCCAACAAGCGCTGCGCCATCCACTGGGAGAACCTGCCGGGCTTTTCCGAGGCGTTCCCGAAGGCCAATGTCTTTGCTGACCTCTTCGAGATCGACCAGAACATCTACACCTGCGCCGGCGGCACCGCCGCGCTCGACATGATGCTGAAGCTGATCGGCGACGACTTCGACGAAAATCTCGTCAACCGCGTCTGCGAGCAGGTGCTGACCGACCGCGTGCGCAGCCCGACCGACCGCCAGCGCCTGCCGCTGCGCGCCCGCCTTGGCGTCCAGAACTCGAAAGTGCTGACCATCATCGAACTGATGGAGGCAAACTTGTCCGAGCCGCTGTCGCTGATCGAGATCGCCGACCATGTCGACCTGTCGCGGCGTCAGATCGAACGGCTGTTCCGCACCGAGATGGGCCGCTCCCCTGCCCGCTACTATCTGGAAATCCGGCTCGACCGCGCCCGGCACCTGCTGATCCAGTCGTCGATGCCGGTGGTCGAGGTGGCGGTCGCCTGCGGCTTCGTCTCGGCCTCGCATTTCTCGAAATGCTACCGCGAGCTCTACGCCCGCTCGCCGCAGCAGGAGCGCGTCGACCGCAAGCAGCTGCTGGCGGCCTGATCCGATAGATTTAGGAAGCTTACGCCGGCTGCGCCTGCACCGTGCGCATTGCTTCGACGCGGATGTCCTCGGTCAGCCGCGCCTTCAGCGCCGAGAATTCCGGGCTGGTCTTCAGCGTGTAGTGGCGTGGATGCGGCAGGTCGATGGCGACATCCGACTTGATGCGGCCGGGCCGCGCCGTCATCACGATCACGCGCGAGGCCATGAAGATGGCTTCCTCGATGTCGTGGGTGACGAACAGCACCGTCTTCTTGCGCCGTTCCCAGATGCCGAGGAGCAGCTCCTGCATCAGACCGCGGGTCTGGTTGTCGAGCGCGCCGAACGGCTCGTCGAGCAAAAGGATCTCCGGATCGTTCGCCAGCGCCCGGGCAATCGCCGTACGCTGCTGCATGCCACCCGAGAGCTGCTTCGGCCAGTGGTTCTCGAACCCCTTCAGCCCGACAAGGTCGACATAGGAAGCGACTATCTCGTCCCGCTCTTTTTCGGGCAAGCCGCGTTCGCGCAGGCCGAAGGCGATGTTTTCGGCGACCGTCAGCCAGGGAAACAGCGTGTAGGACTGGAAGACCATGCCGCGGTCCGGACCTGGCCGGGTCACCGCCTTGCCGTCGAGCAGCACACGGCCTTCGCTTGGCGCTTCCAGGCCGGCGACGATCCTGAGCAATGTCGACTTCCCGCAGCCGGATGGTCCGAGGATGGTGATGAAGTCGTTGGCGGCGACCGCCAGGTCGATCGGCATCAAGGCCTTGACCGGCTCTCCGCCGCGCACGCCGGCGAAAGTGCGCGAGACGCCTTCGATGAGGAGCTTGCTCACGCCAGGCTCCACGGAAAGAGCCAGCGATTGAAGGCCTTGAAGGCAAAATCGGACAACAGCCCGATCAGCCCGATGACGATGATGCCGAAGATGATCTGTCCCGTCGCCAGCCGCGACTGGCTGTTGATGATCATGTAGCCGATGCCGGATGACGAGCCGATCAGCTCGGCGACGATGACATAGGTCCAGGCCCAGCCGAGCACCAGCCGCAACGTCTCGGCGATCTCGGGCGCATTGGCCGGCATGATCACCCGTCTGACGATGCCGTTGTTGGTGGAGCCCAGCGTATAGGCAGCCTCAACCAGGTCGCGTCTTGTACTGCCGACCTTGACCGCGATGATCAGGATGATCTGGAACACCGAGCCGACGAAGATGACGAGCAGCTTTTCCAGTTCGCCGATGCCCGCCCACAAAATGAGCAGCGGGATGAAGGCCGAGGCCGGCAGGTAGCGGGCGAAGGAGACGAATGGCTCCAGAAACGCTTCCACCGGCTTCCAGGCGCCCATAGCGATGCCGAGCGGCACCGCGACGACCGACGCCAGCAGGAAGCCGCCGAAAACGCGCCAGATGGTGATCAATATATCGAGCCAGAAACGGTCCTCGACCAGCAGCCGCCAGCCATCCCGCAGCATCGACAGCGGATCGGCGAGGAAGATGCGGTTGACGTGGCCACCGAGCGTGATCCACGCCCAGAAGGCGACGAACAGCACGAAGAAGGAAATGCCGAGCACGGTTCGGATGCCCGGCGAGACTGGATGCAAGGGGCGCATTGTCAAATCGTCCCCATCTTCAAATCGTCACTGTGTCCAGGAGAAGGCGACGGCGCGAGGCGCCGCCGCATGATGGTCAAAGGCCGGACTGTCAGTTCGACACCGCGCTGGTATCGGCCAGCGTGGTGACGTCGGGCGCTTCTTTGATCAGCCCCATCTGCAGCAGCAGTTCGCCGGCGGTCTTGGAAAAGTCCTGGAATTCCTTGGTGAAGAACTGCTTGTTCTCCGCCCGGTCGGCCCATTTCAGGTACTTCGCCGAATCCTCGAACTCCTTGGCCGACTGCTTCACGTCGGCACCCATGATCTCATAGGATTTCTGCGGATCGTTCTTAATCAGGTCGAGCGCGTCGAAATAGCTGTCGGCCAGCGCCTTGGCGGCATCCGGATTGGCCTTGAGGAATTCGGGCGTGCAGCCGACCGTGTCGAGCACCATCGGATAGTCGAGCGTCGTCGCCAGGATATGGCCCTGGTCGGACTTGTCGCGCACCGCCGAGATGAACGGCTCATAGGTGACGGCGGCATCATTCTGCCCGGCGAGGAAGGCCTGCGCCGCCGCGTCCGGTTCCAGATTGACGACGGTGACGTCCTTGGTCGACATGCCAGCCTTATTCAGCACCCAGGCGAGCATGAAATAGGGCGACGTGCCCGGCGCCGAGGACGCGACGCTCTTGCCCTTGAGGTCAGCGACCGTCTTGATGTCGTTGCGCGCGACGATGCCGTCGGCGCCGTAGGATTTGTCGAGCTGGAAGATCTGCTTGGTGGTGACGCCACTGGCGTTCCACACCAGCCAGGTCTCGACCGTGGTGGCCGCGCATTGCAGGTCGCCGCTGGCGATGGCGAGCGGCCGACTCGCTTGCGGCACCTTCTTCAAGGTCACGTCGAGGCCGTGCTTCTCGAAGATGCCCGCCTGCTTGGCAAGCGTCAGCGGCGCGAAGCCGGTCCAGCCGCTGATGCCGATGGTGACTGAAGTGGCGGCCGTCGCCGGTGCGGACAAGCCGACGGCAAGTGTCAGAGTTGCGGTAAGAACGGCGATCCTGGTCATGTCAGTTCCCCTTTTGTTTTCGCTGAGGAATTGTCTCACAGACGCCAATCGGCTTGTCAATGGACAGCTTGGTGAGGCACCCGGCAGGCCCGGTGACGAAGGCAGCTCGATCGGCGGCCCGTCCCCGAAACGGGTGCGGGCTGCCAGAAACCTAACATGGCCTTCAGTAGTCGTTGCAATAGCACTCCGCCGAGGAGATGCGGTCGTTCCAGTCGCTGCCACCAAAGTCGCGGATCCTGCGCCTGATCTCGATGGAACGGCCGCCCATCCGGGAATCCTCATAGGCAACGAGCGTGCAACCCCGGCGCACGATCACCGACGACACACGGTCGTTCCAGAACTGGCCGCCACGAAAGTTTACGGAATCGTCGGGCCCCATACCGATGGATCGCCCGCGAAAATTCGCGTGCTCGAACATCATGCAGGCGGGCTCGTCATTGTATTGGGCGCTGGCGACGTCGGCAAAAAGCACGGACGCGACAGCAGTCAGGATGGCTAGACGTTTCATCTGATGTTTCCTCGGTTTTGACCGCGAACCCCTCTGGCTGGATAGCGCGGTCCGGCCCTTTTGCCAATGCTTCGGCCGCTTAGCGGCTGTCGAACATCCAGCTGCGGTTGCGCCACATTTTCTCGCCGACCAGGCAGTCGGTGGCAGACCTGTCCTGCGCCAATATCACTGGCGGATGCGCGGCTTCTTCCGCCGCCCATTGCGGCGAGGCCGGACCGGCGAGTTCCAGCACCAGCTTGCGGCGGATGGCTTGGGGAAACTGCGTCCAGTCGTTGACCGGGATCATGAAGGCTCCGGGACCACCGATGACGCAGTCGCTGTAGTAGCGATCGAGATTTTTGACGTCGTAGGCGCCGGAAAAACCGCCTCGCGTCATCAGCGGCAGACCGTTGATGATGATGCCTTGCTTGATCAGTTCGTCGCGGGTGAGGTTGACCGGCGCGCCCTGGTTGTTGGGGCCGTCGCCGGAAATGTCGATGACCCGCTTCGTCCCCTGGTAGCCGCTTTCAGCGAACAGGTCGTTGCCGAACTCGAGCGCGCCGGAGATCGAAGTGCGCCGCGCGCTGTTGGGGGGCTGGGCGGACAATTGCGCAACTACGCGCTCCGCATCCGTGCGGCTGGCGATCACCGTCCACGGCACGATGACGCGCTGCGAGGTGGTGCCGGCCCATTCGACATAGGTGACGGCGATCTTGCCATGGGCACCATCGGCAATGGCCTGCAGCACATTGTCGTGCGTCAAGGCGGCTGCGTAGCCGTGACGCTGGATCTCGAGCTCTTCCGGAGACATCGACAGCGAAACATCGACGGCCAGCACCAGCTCGACATCGACAGGCTCATCCGCGAGGGACACTGGCGCCAGCCAGAGCGTCAGCGCGAACGCGGCGCAGCCTGAAAGGAAATGTCTTGCGCGGGCAAAAGCAGACATGCCGCAAGGGTAAGCGAAAACAGCCTGTTTAAAAAGAGAAAAGCCCGGCCGGCGGCCAGGCTTTTGTCTTCATGCCCTTTGCGCCCTGCCCAGCGCTCAACTGCGCGGCTTGAGGTTCTCCGGATCATAGAGCGGCTTGTAGCCGACAGCCGCCACTTCGACCGGGTATGTCTCGCCGAAATACTCAATATGGAGCTTGCGGCCTTCCTGGGCATACGCCCACGGCAGATAGGCAAGACCGATATTCTTGCCGATAGTCGGGCCGTAGGCCATCGAGGTCGTGAAGGATCGCCGGCCGAGGTCGTCGACCAGCGTCTCGCCGGTCTTCGGGTCCATCACCGGCATCGTGCCGACGGGATAGCGGGCAACGCCTTTCGCATCGATATTGTCGGTCATGACCAGCGTGCACAGCATGGCCGGCTGGTGCTCGCGGGCACGGAACTCGACATGCCTGGCCTTGCCGCAAAAGTCATTCTCCTTGACCTTCGGACGAGCGAGATCCGCTTCGAGCAGATTGTACTCGGTCAAAAGGTCGGCGTTTTGCAGGCGCAGGCTCTTTTCCATGCGGCGGGTGTTGGCATAGGTCTCGACGCCGAACGGCATGACGCCGGTCGAGCGCAGCGCGTCCCAGACGGCCAGGCCGTCCTCGTAGCGCATATGCAGTTCCCAGCCCTGCTCACCGACATAGGAGATGCGGAAAGCAGTGACGTCCTTGCCCCCGATCCTGACCGGCTTGATCGCCGCGAACGGGAAGTTCTCCAGCGACAACCCATCAGGATTTTCGACCACTTTCTGCAAGGTCGCCCGGGCGTTCGGACCCCAGATGCCGATGGTGACATACTTCTCGGTCACGTCGGTGATGGTGACATCAAAGCCTTTGTCCTGCGCCGTGCGGCGCATGTACTGGAAGTCGCGCGGGCCGGCGTCCGCCCCGTCGATCAAACGACAGCGGTCGGCCATGCGGATGACGGTAAAGTCGGCCCGCACCATGCCTTCCTCGTCGAGGAAGTGGGTGTAGATGCCCTTGCCGATGTTGTTGTCGCCGCCAATCTTGGCCGCGCACAGCCATTCCAGCAGCGCGACATGGTCGGGACCTTCGATGTCGTACATGGCAAAATGCGACAGGTTGACGATGCCGCAATCCTCGCTCATGGCGAGATGTTCGGCGTTGGAGACGCGCCAGAAATGGCGGTTGTCCCACTCGTTCTCACGCACCGGAACCCGGTTGCCGTATTTCTCCAGCAGATGCTCGTTGGCGGCATAGCCGTGAGCGCGCTCCCAGCCGCCCAGCTCCATGAAATAGCCGCCGAGCTCCTTCTCGCGTTCCCAGAACGGCGAGCGCCGGATGTTGCGGCCCTTGGAGAAGGGTTCGCGCGGATGCACCGCCGGATTGTAGACCTTCATCGCCGTCTCGGTGCAGCGATCCCAGATGAACTGCTCCTTCGTCTGGTGCGGATAGAAGCGCGCATAGTCGATGGCGTGATGGTCGATCGCGGTGCGGCCGTCCGTCATCCAGTCCGCGATGAGCTTGCCCATGCCGGGACCATCCTTGACCCAGATGGCGACGGCATACCAAAGGCCCCGCACCTTCTGGCTTTCGCCCATCGACGGGCCGCCATCCGCCGTCACCTGCAGCAGGCCATTGAAGGAATGGCTCTCGTTATAGCCGAGTTCGCCGAGGATCGGCGTCAGTTCCATGGCGCGTTCGAGCGGCGCCAGGATCTGCTCCATGTCGAGGTCGCGCTGCGAAGGCGACAGACGCGCCTGGTCCTTCTCCAACAGGTCGCGCGGATGGCAAAGGCGCGGATTGGTCTCTTCGTAATAACCCCATTCGATCTGCCCGCCCTCGGCGGTCTTGGGATCGCCGGTGTCACGCATGTAGGCGGAGTTGCCCTGGTCGCGCAGCAGCGGCCAGCCGATCTCCTTGCCGGTGCCGGCGAACTCGTTGTACGGGCCGAAGAAGGTCAGCGGATGGTCGATCGGCATGACCGGCAGGTCCTCGCCGACCATTTCCGCGATCAGCCGGCCCCAAATGCCGGCGCAGACCACGACATAATCGGCCTCGATGGTGCCGCGATCGGTCACCACCCCGGTGATGCGGCCGTCCTTGACGACAAGCGACCGGGCCGGCGTGTTGGCGAAGGATTTCAGCTTGCCGGAGACTTCCGCCTGGTCGACCAGCTTGCCGGCGACGGTCTGCGAGCGCGGGATGACGAGACCGGCATCGGGATCCCACAGGCCGCCCTGCACCATCACTTCCTCGATGAGCGGAAATTTTTCCTTGATCTCGGCCGGTTCGATCAGCCGGGCGCGCGTGCCAAACGCCTTTGCCGAGGCGATCTTGCGCTTGATCTCCTCCATGCGGCCGTCATCGCCGACGCGGGCCACCTCGAGACCGCCGATGCGCGCGTAGTGGCCCATCTTCTCGTAGAAGTCGATGGAATAGAGCGTCGTCCAGCACGACAGGAAATCGTGGCTGGTCGTGTAGCAGAAGTCGGAGGCGTGCGCGGTCGAGCCGATGTCGGTCGGGATGCCTGATTTGTCTATGCCGACAATATCGTCCCAGCCGCGTTCGATCAGGTGATGGGCGATCGATGCGCCGACAATACCGCCCAGGCCGACGATGACGACCTTCGCCTTTTTCGGAAACTCTGCCATTGCCCGCGACTCCAAAGTGATAAAGCGGGCGGACTATAGGGCGGAGCGGCAGGGCGATTGAAGCCTGTTTGCGACATTGGCAAAAAGCCGAGCGACCAGACGGCAGAATGCTTCCTATCGAGCGCCTTGGGCGGTTCGCTTTCCGGGGCGGAGGCTAACTCAGGCGAAGGCCCAGATGTCCTCGGCCTGGAAGCCGACCTGATAGCCGGAGGTCTTCAGCTTGACCACGACCTGGCCGATCTCGGCGGCCGGCAGCGCGCCGACCTCGACCTTGATCATGCCGGGGCGGTAGCGCTTGAGGTCGAGCTGTTCGAAGACGATCCAGTCGGCACCCTCGCAATCGACCAGGAAGGCGTCGATATGGGTGATGCCGTTGCGATCGAGCAGCGTCTGCAAGGTCTCGGATGGCACCTCAATGTCTTTCAGGTGCGGCGCGAACTTGTTGAAGTTGGCGTCGGCCTCGCCCCAGGCATTCTTGCCCGACATCAGATTGGTGTCGGTGACCGACGAGCAGCCGATGAACTCGATGGGCAGCGTGCCGGCCTCGAGCGCAGCGGCATCGAACGTATGGACGGTGATCGTGCCCTTGGCCTTTGTCACCGCCACCGGCTCGATGATGAACCGGCTGGTGTCGGGGTAGTTGGCGCGCAGTCGTTTCTGATTGTACGGGATCGGCTCGACCAGCATGGCGCGTGCGCCAGCTATGCGGTGCAGCCACGGCGTGACGTCGTCGAATAGCGCCCCGTCGCAGGCGCCGACATTGACCATCTGGAACGGTCGCCCTGCCCCACCAAAGCGCGCCTTCAGCGCCGCCTTGGCCAGGAACTTCGTGCCGCGCAGCGACGGCCCGCGATCGAGAACGCCCTTGGGAAGACCAAGCGACAGGGCAATGCGCGCCAGGCTGGATAGCGAACTCATGACTTGTCTCCGGGAGTGATTTGCAAGGCGGCGCGATGCTGGCCGCGAGCCACGGCTGCCCGGAGCGCCATGAACGGCGTTGCCAGCAGCAGGAATGGCGGGATCAGATGGGGAAAATAGATCCGCGTATCGTGGATCGGGAAGACGGTGAACTTGGCCAGCGCACCGAGTACCAGTGCCGCAAACAGGATGCCGGCGCGGCGATCGAGGCGGAAGCCGGCGCGGGCGGCCGCGTACCAGCCTGCCAGTGCCAGCACCGACACCCCGACCCAGCTGTTCAGGCTGACGGCGCGCAGCAGTGAGCTGGCAAAAGCCCTGAGATAGGCCGCTATCGAGAATGGCGGCTCGAACCCGTCCATATTGTAGTGCTGCTCGACGCTGGAGAACCACAGATGCGGCCACCAGCCGGGATGATGGGCCCAGTGCGAAATGGCGAAGTAAGCGACGAAGGACGCGGCAAAGCCGGCCAGCGCGCCCCATGCCCTCTGCCGGAACGCGACCAGCAGCACAGCGAAAATCGCCAGGAAAACAATGTTGTCCGGCCGCACCATGAAGGCGAGGAAGAGCAGGATGGCCGTCGCCACCTCGCGGCCGCGGACATAGGCGTAAAGCCCGCCGAGCAACAGCGCCGAACACAACAAATCCGGCGTCGAGGCCCGCGCCGCATCGCCGAAATCGGCCATGATCAGCACCGCGCCGACGATAGGCGCCAACGCCAATGCCCCTGCGGAGCGTAGCCACATCAGGGCGATCGCGCCAAACAGCAGCACGGAGAACACCTGTAACACGCGCATCGCCTCGACCGGCGACATCACCACGCTCATCGTCGACAGGATCTCGGCATACAGAAACTTGATCCGGTACATGCCGAGCAGAGAATGGAAGTCGGCGGCATCCTCCGTCATGTGGCTGCGGAAGCCGCCGCCATCGTCGGTCAGCGCCTTGTAGTCGCCAGCTGAGACGCCTGATTTGACGGTGTTGTAGGCATAGTCGTGCAGTGCCTGGGCATCGGGATAGGTGCCTTCCTCCGACATGGCGAGATAGGGCAGCATGTCCCAGTTGGCGTCTGGCATCACCCAGGCGGTGAACGCTGTAAAAAGGATGTAGAGAGCGAAGGCCGCCGCGCCGATCGGTGCCGCCAACCGCGCATAAGTCCCCTCGCCCCACGCCAGACCGACCTCGGTGAGCCGGTCGAGCAGGTTGTTCGGTGCGGGCGACCTGGTCAGCATTGTCGAACTCAGCGAGCTTCGTTTCTAACGGACTTGGCTTTTGACGAAATCCTTGACGATCGACACGATGCCGCGCGACAGCAGGCTGTCGAAGGCATCGACAAAGCGGTCGACATGCTCACGCTGGCAGATCAGCGGCGGCTCGAGCCGGATGACGTTGCGGTTGTATTCGGTGAAGGCGACGAGCACGTCATAGTCGCGCAACAGCAGCGCCCCGACGAAGCCCGAAAGCGAGCCCTTCAGCTTGTCGTCGAGCACGCTGACGATCGGCCGCAGCACCATCGGCAAGGTCTGCGAGAAGTCGTGGAACTCCAGGCCGATCATAAAACCCTTGCCGCGCACATCCTTGATGATCTTCGGGTACTTTTCCCTGAGCGCCTGCAGCCGCTGCAGCAGGTAGTCGCCGGTGACGGCGGCATTGTCGATCAGCCCCTCGTCATAGAGCACGTTGAGCCCCTCGATCGAGGTGACGCAGGCCTCGCCCATGCCGCCGAAGGTGGCCATAGCATGGATCATCGCCGTCTTCGGCGTGCCATAGGCCTTCATGTATACCTCGCGCCGGGCAATCATCGCGCCGACCGCCGCCTTGCCAGCGCCAAGCGACTTGGCCAGCGCCGTCACGTCGGGAATGACGCCGTAATGCTCGAAGGCATAGAAGCGGCCCGAGCGGCCATAGCCGCACTGCACTTCGTCGGCGACCCACAGCACGCCATACTGGTCGCAAAGCGCGCGCAGCTTCTGCCAGTATTCGGCAGGCGCCTGGATGATGCCGCCGCCGCCCTGGATGGTCTCCAGCACGATGACCCCGACCTCCGGATCGGAACGGAACAGGCGCTCGACGGCCTCGATGTCGGCAAAGGGGATGCGCACCGTATTGTCCGCTACCTTGAAGTCAGCGCGGTAGAGTTGGCCGTCGGTGATGCCCAGCACACCCTTGGTCTTGCCGTGGAAGGAATTCTCGGCATAGGCGATCTTCGGCCGCCTCGGGCCGGCGGCGCGCTCGGCGAGCTTCACCGCCGCTTCCATCGCCTCCGAGCCGGATGAGCCCAGGAACACCATGTCGAGATCGCCGGGCGAGCACTTGGCGAGGTTGTGCGCCAGTGCTGCCGCATATTGCGACATGAAGGCGATGGCGATTTCCTGGCGCTTCTCCTCCTGGAATTTTTTCCGTGCTTCGAGGATGCGCGGATGGTTATGGCCGAAGGCCAGCGAACCGAAACCGCCGAAGAAATCGAGGATCTTGCGGCCTTTCTGGTCGATATAGAACATGCCTTCGGCGCGCTCGATCTTGATCTTGTGAAAGCCGAGCAGCTTCATGAAATGCAGCTGGCCGGGGTTGAGATGCGCCTTGAACAGGTCGGTCATGCGGGCGACATCCATCGCCTTGGCCTGCTCGACGCTGATCAGGTCGGGCTTGGCGATGGTGGCGGGCGACAGCGAAGGCGCGCTGACCATGGTGCGCACGTTCGTCTGTTCGGGCTTGGCCATGACGGTCATTTCAATCTCCTGTCTGCACGCACGACCAGGATCGGGCGCAACGAAAGCTGATTTGCTAGCCGCTATTCGGCGGGCACATGTTTGGTGGCGACTGAGTGACCGGCCTTCTTGGCGCGGTACTCGCTATAGGCGGCGATCAGCATCTCCTCGTCGCGATATTGCGGCACCCAGCCGAGCTGACGCCCGGCTTTGGACACGTCGAGCACGCACTCCTCGTCGGCGATCAGATATTGTTCCGGGTCCATGATCGGCATGTTCATCAGGTCGAGCAGGTCGAGCGTGCGCTTGACCGCCCAGCCCGGTGTCGGGATCAGGATCGATTTCGAGCCGGCATGCCTGATCAGATCGCCGAGCAGCTTCTTCACCGGCGGCGGATTGAGAGAACCGAGATTATAGGCCTCGTTTGGCACGCCGGCCTTCCAGGCGGCGCGCGCGGCCTCGGCGCAGTCGAACACCGAGATGAACTGATAGGGGTTCCTGCCCGAACCGATCATCGGCACGGGAAGATTCCAGTCGATCAGCTTGAACAGTTTTTCCAGGATGCCGAGACGGCCGGGGCCGATGATCAGGCGCGGGCGAAACAGCGAGATCGACATGCCGCGCTTGCGCCATTCGGCCGCCAGCTCCTCGGTCTTCTGCTTCGACCAGCCATATTCGCCGAGCGGCGCGACCGGGTGCTCCTCGGTCATCGGCTGGGTGACCGTGTGGCCGTAGATCATGTCGGTCGTGTAGTGGACGAGCTTGGGTGCGCCGGCTCTGTCCATGGCCTGCATGATGTGCTCGGTGCCATGAAAATTGACCGGGAAGAAGAAATCGTGCCGCTTGGCGCGCACCTGGATCGGCGACAGCATCTTGGCCGACAGATTGTAGACCATGTCGTCGGCCTTGAGCCCAACCGCGGCGACCGACGCCGGATCGGTGACGTCGCATTGGATGAAGCGGACATTGCGGTAATGCGGCAGGTCGCTTTTGACGATGTCGGCGACGACAACCTCTTCACCATCGGTCACAAGCTTCGGGGCAAGATGGCGGCCGACGAAACCGTCGCCGCCGAAAATCACATGTCTCATCGAAGGCTCTCGTTTGCCTGGATCTTGTCGGGCGTGATGGAAGCAGTCTGGTCTTCATGCCCTCGCCCGCCCAAATCCCGGCCACTTTGGGCGATCAGCACGGTTCCGACGCAGATGAACGCGATGCCGGCGATGCGCCAGCCATTGAGGTCCTCGCGGAAGACGAAATAGGCGAAGATGGCGACGGCCACATAGGCGAGGCTGAGGAACGGATAGGCGAAGGAGAGCTCGACCTTGGACAGCACAAAGAGGTGCGAGGCCATCGATATGACGAAGGTGCAAAGGCCCAGGAACACCCAGGGGCTGAAGACGATCTGCAACAGCTTGACGAGCGGATTGACGCCCTCGAACGAGATCGGCCCGAGCGACATCATGCCTTGCTTCAGCATCAGCTGTGCAGCAGCATTGGTCATGACCGTAAAGAGAATGAAGACGATGTATTTCATGTGTTCCAAGCCACCCCTTCACGCCTCCTATTACAAACCCGCAAATATTTCGTGAAGCCACAAGAATGTTTTGAGTGAATCGTGGGTTTAACGATTCGGAAACCAAGAATTACTCGAATTTTAGCTATTCCGCCGCCTCGACCGCACCTCGCCGCGTGTCCAGCTTCCTTGCCGTCCGCGCCCAGAAGTCGGACATGAAGGCAGGATCGCGAAGCGCCTCCAGCCGCGGCCATTTGGGAAAAGACGAAGCGAAGATGTCGGCGCCCATGCGGGCGTCCTTGTAGGGGTTGACCGCGCCTTCCGCCTCGACCGTGATCCGATCGAGGTCCCGCAACAAGGCGAGCGTCGCAGCCCCCCTGTTGGGGAAATCCAGCGTCAGCGTGTAGCCGGGGCGCGGGAATGAGAGCAGCGCCGGCGAGCGGATGGAGCCGAAGCGTTTCAGCACAGTGAGGAACGAGCCCTGCCCTGCTTGCCTTGCAGCCGCCAGCAGTGCCGGCACCGCCTCGCGCGCCGTCTCTTCCGGCACCACGCTCTGGTGCTGGAAAAGCCCTTTCGGCCCATAAAGCCGGTTCCAGTCACGCACGCCGTCGAGCGGGAAGAAGAAGCCTTGATATCCGACTTGGCGCGGCACTGTTGCCCGGCCCTTCTTCCACCTGTAGGCGGCGTTGAAGGCAGTCAGGAACGGCCGATTGAGCACATTGAACGGCGGCTGCACCGGCACCGAGAGATTGCCGCCGGCGCGCGAGGCGGCATGCGAGCCGTGCTCGGCGTGATTGCCTGACAACAGCAACCCGCGACCGCTGTTGCGGCCGCCGGCAAGCTGGTCGATCCAGGCGACCGCATATTCATTGGCCCGATCGGCCGCCTCGGCGAGGTCGAAGAATTCGCCAAGGTCGCGAAACGGCATCGCCTTCTCCATGATGTCGAGGGAAGGAACACGCATCAACCGGATCGAAGCCGACAGGATGAGACCGGTCAGCCCCATGCCGCCGATCGTCGCCGCAAATAGCCGCGCATTGTCTGTCGCTGAGCAGCGGTGGGTCTTTCCGTCGGACGTGAGCAGCGTGAAGGTCTCGACATGGCAGCCGAAGGTGCCGCGCCGGTGATGGTTCTTGCCATGCACGTCATTGGCGATGGCGCCGCCGAGTGTGACGAATTGGGTGCCTGGCACAACCGCCGGGAAGAAGCCGTAAGGGGCAGCATAGGCGATGATGTCGGACAACAGCACGCCGGCATCCGCCTCGAGAACGCCGGTTTCGGCGTTGAAGGCGCGAATCCGGTTTAGCGATCGCATGTCGACGACCGCGCCGGCCTGGTTCTGGCAGGAGTCACCGTAGGAGCGGCCATTACCATAGGCAAGCAAAGACGCTGGCTTGGCCTGACCGCCCTTCAGCAGCGCGATCGCCTCATCGGCACCGACGGCGCGCGGCGCCGGCGGCGTGGCAAGGCCGAAACTCTGGAAGCGCTCGGTGGCCATACCTACCAGCCTCCGACGACCAGCATCACCGCACCGATCAGCACCACGATCTGGCTGCGCCAGTCGCGGATAATGAAGACGACCGGATCGTCATGCATCTCGTCGCGGCGCGCCAGGATCCAGACGCGCATGGTGAGATAAAGCACGATCGGCGCCAGCGGCCAGATCAGCCACGGATGCGGATAAAGCTCGCGCACCGCGACACTGTCCATATAGAGCGCCAGCACCAGCGCCGAGGAGAAGGCCGAGGCCATGCCGGCCTGGGCGACGATCTCCTGGTCTTCGGTGCGATAGCCACGCCCGGCAATGCGCTCGCCAGGCGGGATGGCGGTGGTGCGCAGTTCGACGAAGCGCTTCACCAGCGCCAGCGACAAAAAGAAGAAGATCGAGAAGGCCAGCAGCCAGAACGAGACTTCGACGCCGGTCGCCGCCGCCCCGGCCAGGACACGGATCGTATAGAGGCCGGCGAGCGTCAGCACGTCGACCAAGAGCATGCGCTTGAACGACAGCGAATAGGCAGTGGTGACGACCATGTAGCCACCGAGCACAGCTAGGAATTCGGGCGACAAGAACAACCCGGTGCCGATGCCGATCGCCAAAAGTACGGCGATCGCGCCAAGGCCGAACGGGATCGACAGCGCACCGCTGGCGAACGGCCTGTTGCGCTTGGTGAGGTGTTTGCGGTCGAGCGCGAGGTCGAAGAAATCATTGAGGATGTAGATGGCCGAGGCCACCGCGCTGAACGAGACGAATGCCAGCAGGCATTGCCAGATCATGTCGGTGTTGAAGTATTCGTGCGAGAGCACCATCGGCACGGCGATCAGCGAGTTCTTCAGCCACTGATGCACGCGCAGCATCTTGACGATAGTCCGCAAATTCGGCTTCGGCGCAGGCATCGTCTCGGCGCCATGGGCCGCTTGCCAGCGCGCGGCATGGCGATCGGGTGCGATGACAATCGCGTTGCGCGCGGCGTCGAAGACCTGAAGGTCATGGCGGCTGTTGCCCGCGTAGTCGAAGCCGCCATCGCCATAGGCCGCGATCAGCGAGGCGCGCTTCCTGCCCGAGGTAAGATTGGCGAGGCCATCGGTAGCCAGCACCCGGTCGAAAATGCCGAGATGGGCAGCGATGGCGTCTGCGAATTTGCGTGGCGTACCGGTCGCCAGCACGATCTTGCGGCCCTCGGCGTGCTCGGTGCGGAGGCGGCAAAGCAGCACCTCGCGATAGGGCAGCAATGCCGGATCGATGTCGATCCGCTGTGCGATCGCCTGCTTCAGCCGCGCCGGCCCGCCGGCGGCCCAGAACGGCACGAGGAAGATATAGAGCGGGTTCTTCTTGAGAAGGATGAACAGCCCTTCCCACAACAGGTCGGTCGCGATCAGCGTGCCATCGAGATCGACCGCAAGCGGTATTGCGTTCCTGTCCGACCGCGCATCCATGTCCGTCCTGCCTGCCAGCGTATGATCCGCAGAACGGATCTCGTTTCGCGCCGCGTTTCGGCGTCTTGAAGCTGGTATAGCCGGGAACGGCATATCGAACGTTAAAACGCCCGGTTGTAGACGGCTGCCGTGGCGGTATTTCCGGCGTCATTGTTAAAAAAACGCTACCGGAAACGATAAAAGGCCGAGCAAATTGCCCGGCCTTTCCTGTCATGCCGTCGGAATTACTTGATGCGGGCGACGCCACCCGAGATTTCGACCGTTTCCGAACCGGTCAGGGCTTCGAGGTCACCGTTCGGCAAGGTGACGAAACAGCCGTTCGGGCAGAACTCAACCGTTTCGCCTCCGGCCAGCGCGAGGTCGGTCTTGCTGCCGCCCTCCGTCACGACCAGCGTGCGGGTCTCGGCGTCCTTGTTGACCGCGCTCGCGGCATGGGCCGAGCCTATGGCGGCGACCAGGGCGACGGCAGCGACGAGAGACTTCCACATGGTGCAATATCGGTGTTCCCACCGCCTCTGTTGCATTTCGCAAGGCATTTTCGCCTTTGCATGGGAGCTTATATGAGATGGAAGCTGAACCGCAACTGAATGCCGCATTCATGCCGCAATTGGCTTTCGGCGGTATCGGGACCTACGGACCCTGAGCCTAGTCCGGATCGGGCTTCTTGGTTTTGCGGGACTTGGCCAGTCGCCTCTTCTCCGCCTCGGCTTCGGCCTTCACCTGTTCCTGTTCGGCGAAGTCGGCCTCGATCTTGTCGTCATCGGTCGGCCAGGCCTTGGGCTTGTGGACCTCGAGGACGGCGCGCGGTGTCGAGGGGATCTCGATATGCTCACCGCTGAATTTTTCGAGGACGGCAAAACGGATGTCGTTCTGCGCGATGTTGCCATTCATCACGTCGGCCAGGAACACGCGAATTTCGAATTCGAGTGCTGCCGTGCCGAAATTGGAAAACAGCACGAAGGGTTCCGGGTTCTTCAGCACCAGAGGATGGCCGCGTGCGATCTCCAGCAGGATTGCGTGGACCTGCTTGACGTCACTGCCATAGGCGACGCCGATCTTGATGTCGACGCGGCCGAGCTTGTTGCGGTGCGTCCAGTTGCCGACGGCGTTGTTGATCAGGTTCGAATTGGGCAGGATCACCGACTGCCGCTGGAAGGTCTCGATCTCGGTGGCGCGCACGCTGATCTTCTTGACGGTTCCGCTGACATCGCCGGCGACGATCCAGTCGCCGACCTTGAACGGCCGCTCGGCCAAAAGGATCAGTCCGGAGACGAAATTGGACACCACATTCTGCAGGCCAAAACCGATACCGAGGGAGAGAGCGCCGGCGACCAGCGCTAGACTGGACAGGTCGATGCCTGCTGCCGATATGCCAACGAGCGCCGCAAGGGCGACGCCGGCATAGCCGACCGCCAGCCGGATCGAGTTGCGCACTCCGGCATCGACCTTGCCGCGCGCCATCACCGAACCGTCGAGCCAGCCCTGGAACCAGCGCGTCAGGAAATAGCCTATGACGAAGACGACGATGCCGGAGAGGATGCCGGTGACCGAAATCGTCACCGAGCCGATATTGATCCCGGTTGCCAGCTTGTAGGCCCAGGCCTGGATATCGCCGGGCTGGAAGCCCCACATCAGCAGGATCAGCGGCAGGAACACCAGCACGATCATCAGGTTGATGGCGACGCTGACGACAAGGCCAAGCTGGTCGAGCGCCGTGTCCTCGTAGCTCGAATTGGCCGACAGCCAGCGCCCGACGGAGGTGTTGGCGAAAGCGCCCTCTTCGCCGATCGCCCGCGCCGACAGGAAGCCGATATAGGCGGTGATCAGCGCGGTGCCGGTAACGACGACCTGCAGCGAGACGAACAGGGCAAGGCCGATATAGCCGAGCAGCGCGGCGACGATGGTGAAAACACCGAGCGCTAGCGCTGTATAGCGTAGCCATGCCGGCCACGGCCGCCAGCTTCCGTCACGCGCCTTGAACGGCCTCAGCATCGCCATCAGGATCAGGATGACGCCGACGATGATGGTGGCGCCGAAACTGCGGGCGATGGTCAATGACAACGGCGAGCCCATCTTGTCGTTGATCACCGACAGGAAATAATTGACGCCGATGACCACGGCCATGGCGGTGGTCAGCCGCACCAGCCAGCGTGCCGGACCTGTCTCGACCGGGACAAGGCGCCAGTTCGGCAGCCTCGGCTCGAGCGCCGCATTGGTCAGCCGGTTCACGCAGAACACTCCCCCGATGACGGCCGCCAGTGCATTGAGGAAAAGGCCGATGTCGCCGCGCAACACATTGTAATAATTGAAAAAGAACACCGTGGAGGCCAGGAACACGCCGACCGCGAGCGTCGGCAGCAAGGTCGACCAGAAGGCAACCGACAACCGACTGAGATAGGACGGGTCTTCATTGGAAGGGTCTGCTTCGAACACACGCCCGAACAGGCGCCTGCCGCCGACCAGCAACACCAGCGCCAGCCCGAGCGCCACGAAGGTTGCGGCCAGGATAGCCTGGAACTTGAACCTAAAGGCGAAGCTCAGCCAGGACGACACAGCCTTGTAGAAATTACCGAATTCGTCCCTGGCGTCCGAAAAGACCAGCGGGCTAAGTGCGTCGGATAGCACATAGCGCTTGGTGAGCACATTGCGGAACAGCTCGCTGCGCATGTTGCCGATCTTGTCGATCAGCCCGCTGATGCGGATCGACAAGGACTGAGCCAGCGAAATCACCGCGTTGATTTCCGCCTTCTCCGACACCAGCGCCTGGCGTTCGCCGCTGACGATGTCGGGCTCCGGC
Source organism: Mesorhizobium sp. Root102 (assembly GCF_001425625.1). Lineage (GTDB taxonomy): Bacteria > Pseudomonadota > Alphaproteobacteria > Rhizobiales > Rhizobiaceae > Mesorhizobium. The sequence continues at coordinate 136,793 of NZ_LMCP01000048.1, forward strand.
GGCTGGCCGGCGGCGGGCGCTGGCCCGATCTGCTCAAGGCGGCTGTTGATCTCGCCAAGGCGTGTGCGGAAGGCCAACGCGCTGTTCAGCGATTGCCGCGACAGTTCCTCGAGCTGCAGGCGAATATCGACGAGGCTGCCATCGTCCTCTGCGTCCTGCTGGATCTGCTTCTCGAAATTATCGGTCTTGGTCGTCAAATCCTGCAGGATCTTCTGCTGGTCGGCGATCAGCCCGGCAGGTGCCTGGCCGAGGCCTTGCGCTGCCGCGTCGAATGACGGCGGTGCCGAAACGACAAGCGCGAGGAGCAAAATGAGACGAAGCAATCGGAAAAGCATGATTTGTTGGCGACTCATGGACGGCAAAGGCAATTTGAAAGCGTGTCCTTGATAAAGACGGCCATATCATGGGGCAAGCCGTCGCATCGATCACTCACTCCTGCCTGATCGGCGGCTCATCCGATCATTGTCCCCGTCGATCCCTGAGCAATGCGTCGGCCAGTCGAAAGGCAATGGCGCAATATTGGCTTTGCGGATGCGGCCTGCTCTATAGTCTGCCGCATCGCCCGAACCGGATGACAATGATGGCAGAGTATTCGGCCTTTTCGCTGCTCGCGAACGCGCTCAAGGGAAACAGGGACTGGAAACCGGCCTGGCGCAAGCCGGACCCGAAGGCGTCCTATGATGTCATCATCATCGGCGGCGGCGGCCATGGGCTGGCCACCGCCTATTATCTTGCCAAGGAACACGGCATCACCAATGTCGCCGTGCTGGAAAAGGGCTGGCTAGGCTCCGGCAATGTCGGCCGCAACACCACGGCTGTGCGTTCGAACTATCTGCTGCCGGCCAACACCCGCTTCTACGAACATTCGATGAAGCTGTGGGAGAACCTGTCGCACGAACTTAACTACAACGTCATGTTCTCGCAGCGCGGCTGCCTGAATCTGGCGCACACGCCGGCCCAGTTCGACGACTATGCCAGGCGTGGCAACGCCATGCGCCATCTCGGCGTCGACGCCGAGCTGATGACGCCGGCGCAAATCAAACGTCTGATCCCGGCGCTTGATATCTCCGACAGCGCACGCTTTCCGGTGGTCGGCGGCCTGATGCAGCGGCGCGCCGGCACTGCCCGCCACGATGCGGTGGCCTGGGGCTATGCGCGTGGCGCCGACCGTCGCGGCGTTGACATCATCGAGAATTGCGAGGTCACCGGCTTCCTGCGTGACGGCGACCGCATCACCGGCGTGTCCACCTCGCGCGGCGACATCCGCGCCAAGAAGGTGGCCGTTGCGGTCGCCGGCAGCACCGGACGCGTCATGCAGCTGGCCGGCATCGACACGATGCCGATCGAAAGCCATGTGCTGCAGGCCTTCGTCACGGAATCGCTGAAACCCTTCATCGACACCGTCGTCACCTTCGGCATGGGCCATTTCTACATGTCGCAGTCGGACAAGGGCGGCCTTATCTATGGCGGCGACATAGACGGCTACAACAGCTACGCCCAGCGCGGCAATTTGCCTGTCGTCGACGAGGTGATGAGCGAAATGCTGGCGCTGTTCCCAGGTCTTGCCCGCGTGCGCATGCTGCGCTCCTGGGGCGGCGTCTGCGACATGTCGATGGACGGCTCACCGATCATCACAGCCGGGCCCCTGCCCGGCATGTATCTCAACTGCGGCTGGTGCTATGGCGGTTTCAAGGCGACGCCGGCTTCCGGCTGGTGCTTTGCCTGGACCATCGCCAAGGACCAGCCGCACGACCTCAACGCCCCCTTCACCCTCGACCGCTTCCATCGCGGCCTGGTGATCGACGACAAGGGCCAGGGTGCAAACCCCAGGCTGCATTAGGCATTAGGTAGAATCCAATGTTGATCACTTGCCCCTATTGCGGCCCGCGCGACGTCATCGAATTCACCTATCAGGGTGACGGCAACCGTGAGCGCCCCGACCCAGCTTCGCAGAATTTCGAAGCGTGGAACGCCTATGTCTACGACCGGCTGAACCCGGCCGGCGATCACAACGAGATTTGGCAGCATTCCGGCGGTTGCCGCGCTCATCTCAAGGTCGTGCGCAACACGCTGACGCACGAGATTTCCAGCGTTGTCTTCACACGGGGTGATCATGGGCGCGGCGATCATGGCTCGGCCGCGCGCGGCAAGGCGGAGGACAAGTCATGAGCCCGCGCCGCACCGACACGGGCGGCCGCATTGATCGGCTGAAAACCATCCGCTTCACCTTCGACGGCGCGCCCTACACCGGCCATGCCGGCGATACGCTGGCGTCAGCCCTGCTGGCCAAGGGCGTCACGCTTTACGGGCGCTCGTTCAAGTACCATCGCCCGCGCGGCCTGCTCACCGCAGGCGTCGAGGAGCCCAACGCCCTGGTGACGGTGTTGAAGGGCGAAGTCCGCGAGCCCAACATTCCGGCGACCATGGTCGAGATCCATGACGGGCTGGTTGCCATCAGCCAGAACCGCTTTCCCTCGCTTGCCTGGGACATCAATGCCGTCAATCAGCTTGGCGGCAAGGTCCTGTCGGCCGGCTTCTACTACAAGACCTTCATGGGACCGGTGTTCGGTCCGCTCAAAGGCACGCGCTTCTGGATGTTCTGCGAGCATTTCATCCGCCGCGCCGCCGGCCTCGGCAGCGCCGGATCGGCAAAGGATCCGGCCCGCTACGAACGCATGAACGCCTTTTGCGACGTGCTGGTGGTCGGCTCGGGCCCGGCCGGCCTGATGGCCGCGAAGGCCGCCGCAGATCAGGGCGCGCGCGTCATGCTGGCCGATCTCGAGCCGCGTTTCGGCGGCTCGGCCAACTGGTCCGATGAGACGATCGATGGCGCGCCGGCCGCCGATTGGGCCCGCCGCATCGTCGCCCAGCTCGAAGGCCGCGACAATGTCCGGCTTTTGCCGCGCACCACGGTGTGGGGCTACTACGACAACAACACGCTAGCCGCGCTCGAACGGGTCAGCGACCACAAGGAACAGCCCGGCAAGGGCGAGCCGCGCCATCGCTACTGGGCAATCCGCGCCAAATCCGTGGTCCTGGCCACCGGCGCCTTTGAGCGCCCGTTGGTCTTCCCCGGCAATGATCGGCCGGGCGTGATGCTGGCGCATGCCGCCGAGCGCTATGCCAACGAATTCGGCGTGCTGCCGGGCGAGCGGATCGCGCTGTTTACCAACAATGACAGTGCCTATCGGGCCGCCGTCGCCTTGAAGAAGGCCGGTGCCGCGGTCGTCGCCATCGCCGATGTCAGGCCGGAACTTTCGCCAGAGATGCGCAAGCTGGCCGCGGAAGCCGAGGCGGAGATATTCGCTGGCCATGCCGTCGTCGCCACCGAGGGCGGCAAAGCGCTGTCCGGCCTCAAGCTGCAACGCTTCGACATGACCAATGGCGCACTGATCGGCGATGCACGCAGCATCCATGCCGATTGCCTGCTGATGTCCGGCGGCTGGTCGCCGACCATCCATCTGGCCAGCCAGGCCGGCGCCAAAGCGGAATGGAACGCCGCGCGGCAGGCTTTCCTGCCGCCGAAGCCGACACAACAATGGATCGGCGCCGGCGCTTTCACCGGCAGTTTTTCCACCACCGAAGCCATCGCCGAAGGCCGCGCCGCCGGCCTGGCCGCGGCCGGCGGACAGAGCACACCGGCTGTATTGCCGGTGGTAGAAGCCGTGCCCGGCGATCCCGATCCCGCCCCGGTGTTCGAGATCAGGGCCAAAGGCAAGAGCTTTGTCGATTTCCAGCACGACGTGACAGCCGAGGACGTGCGGCTGGCGCATCGCGAAGGCTTCGTCTCAGTCGAGCATCTGAAGCGCTACACCACGCTCGGCATGGCGACCGACCAGGGCAAGAGCTCCAACGTCCCTGGCCTTGCCATCATGGCCGAAGCGCTGGGCAAGCCGATACCCGAGGTTGGCACGACGCGCTTCCGGCCGCCCTTTGCGCCGGTATCGATCGGCTCGCTGGCGGCGGAACGCTTCGGCGACCTGAAGCCCGAGCGGCTGACCCCGATGCATGACTGGCACCTCGCCAATGGCGCGACGATGTACTCCGCCGGCCTCTGGTACCGCCCGATGATCTACGGCCATGCCGGCGAGACGGTCGAGCAAGCCTATGTGCGCGAAGCCAAGGCGACGCGCGAAAGCGCCGGCATCGTCGATGTCTCGACGCTGGGCAAGATCGCCGTGCAAGGCCCCGATGCCGCCGCATTCCTCGACCGCGTTTATACCAACATGTTTTCGACGCTGGCCGTCGGCAAGGCACGCTACGGTCTGATGCTGCGCGAAGACGGCCTCGCCTTCGACGACGGCACCACATGGCGGCTTGGCGAGCAGGATTTCCTGATGACCACCACCACGGCCAATGCCGGCAAGGTGATGCAGCATCTGGAATATTTCCTCGACGTGATCTGGCCGGAGCTCAAGGTGCACGTCACCTCGGTGACCGACGAATGGGCAGGTGCCGCGATCGGCGGGCCGAAGGCCAGGCAGATCCTCGCCGCCTGTGTCACCGGCACAGCCGTCGACAATGCGACCCTGCCCTTCATGGGCATCGTGCGCGGCGAGATAGCAGGCGTGCCGGTGATGATCTGCCGGCTTTCCTTCTCCGGTGAAATGGCCTTCGAGGTCTATTCCGGCGCCGGCCACGGCACCCATGTCTGGGAAGCGCTTGTCGAGGCCGGCAAGCCGTTTGGGCTGGTCACCTACGGGCTTGAGGCGCTGGGCACGATGCGCATCGAAAAGGGCCATGTCACCGGCGCCGAGATCGACGGCCGCACCACGGCGCGCGATTTGCATCTCGACTGGATGCTATCGAAGAAGAAGCCGTTCATCGGCTCGGCGATGATGGATCGCGAAGGCCTGATCGCGTCCGACCGTCTGGAACTGGTCGGCCTGATTTCGCTCGACAACAAGCCGCTCAACGGCGGCGCTCACATCGTCGAAGAGGTTGACGAAGCTAATCCGCACGGCTCGATCGGCCACATCACCGCCTGCTGCTACTCGCCGGCGCTCGGCAAGCATATCGCGCTGGCGCTGGTCAAGGGCGGCAAGGCACGGCAGGGCACGCGCGCCCATGTCTCCGATCCCTTGCGCAACCGGTTCGGACCGATCGAGATCGTCTCCAACCACTTCTTCGACCCGGACGGGAGCCGCATGCATGGTTGAGCGCCAATCACCGCTTGAGCCGGAGTTTCACGTCGGCTCGCACGGCAATTTCGAGCATGGCGTCGAGATCCTGCTGACCGAAACGAGGCCGGGCTCGATCGTGCAGGTCGCCGCCTGGCCGGGCGAGGAGAAGAAGCTGATATCAGCCATCCGCACCGTTGCCGGACTTGCTCTGCCCGATGGCGCCGGCGGCGGCGTGAGCGACGGTGTGAAGTCGGTGTTCGGCTTCGCGCCAGGAAAGTTCACCGTTGCCGACGAGGCCGAAGGGCTGGCCGCGGCCTTTGCCAGGGTGGTAACGCCGGCCATCGGAACGGTGACCGACCTTTCACACGGCCGCACCGCCATCCGCATCGCCGGTCCGAAGGCCGAATGGGTGCTGGCGAAATTCTTCGCCATCGACTTCGCGCTGCCGGCCTTTCCCATCGGCGCCGGCCGTTCGACCACCCATCACGACATCTTCGTTCAGATCCAGCGCACCGGCGCCGACCAGTTCGACATCTATGTCTTCCGCTCCTTCGCACGCTCGTTCTGGAAGGCGCTCTGTCACGCCAGCGAGGAAGTCGGCTACGAGGTGCAATAGAGCAGTTCCAGGAAAAGTGTGAAACGGTTTTCCGTCCGGAATTGCGTCAAAACAAAGAGTTAGAGCAACTCACCGTTTCAGTGAAACGGATATTGCTCTAACTGGTGCAGCCAGCTGGCCCCATCGCTTCCGTTTCTGGCATCAACGCCAACCGGTTCTGCCGCTAGAGAATCGCGCCGCTCGCGCCCATGATGGAAAAATGGCCGCCCAACCGGCCCCAAGGGATATGAAAATCCCTTCTTCAAGAGTCGGCACATTCGTTTGGTTCGAACATCTCCATGACCGCTGAACTATCCGCCGGCGCCACGGATCGCGCCGATGTGCCGGCCAGAGCCCTGCTCCTGCTGCCGCTGACGGTCGCCTGCGGTGTCTTCATGACCAGCCTCGACCAGAATGTCGTGGTCACGGCGCTGCCCGGCATCAGCGAAAGTCTCGGCCGTCCACCGAGCCAACTCGGCCTGCTCATCACCGTCTATGTCGCCAGCCTGATCATCTCGATGCCGCTTGGCGGCTGGGCCGCCGACCGCTTCGGCTTGCGCAATGTCTACTGCTTTGCCTTGCTGGTGTTCGCCGCCTCGTCGGCCCTGTGCGGACTGTCTGATAATATCTGGATGCTGGTTGGTGCCCGTGCGCTGCAAGGCTTCGGCGGCGCCTTGATGGGTACGCTCGGCCAGGTCGTCATCCTGTCGACCTTTCCGCGCAGCCGCACACTCAAGATCAACATGTATATCTCGCTGGCCGGCCAGTCCGGACCGTTGGTCGGCCCGCTCGTTGGCGGCGCGCTGACCACCTACATTTCCTGGCGCTGGATCTTCTTCATCAATGTGCCGTTCGCACTGGCTGCGGCAATTCTTGCCGCCTCGCTGTTTCCTACGATGACCAAGCCCGTGCGCACGCCATTCGATTTTCCGGGCTTCCTGCTGGTCGGCAGCGGCATGGTCCTGCTGGTCTTTGGCATGGATTCGCTTGCCGCCAAGGACGCTGCCGGCGGTATCATCGCCGGCGAACTGGCGCTGGCGCTCGTCATCCTGACCGTCGGCTCGTTCTACTGCCTGCGCGTGCGCAATCCGCTGCTCGATCTCAAGCTCTTGCGTATCCGCACCTTCCGCATTTCGTTCCTCACCGGTGGCGGGCTGGATACGATCGGCCTCAGCTCGGTCGTCTTCCTGCTGCCGTTGATGTTCCAGCTCGGCTTCGGCATGAGCGCGGTGCAGGCAGGATCGCTAACCTTCGTCGCCGCGGTCGGCTCGGTGGCAATGCGCTTCTTCATGCCGCGCGTCCTCAACCGTTTCGGCTTCCGCCGCGTGCTGGTCTACAACACGCCGATCGTCGCCGCCATGGTAGCGGGCTTTGCCTTGATGCAAGCGACCACACCGGTCTGGATCGTGCTTGCCTACATCTTCGTCTTCGGCGTCTTCCGCTCCGCGCAATGGGCCTCGACCGGCAACCTCGCCTATTCCGACATCGCGCCTGAACAGCTCGCCCGCTTCAGCGCGCTCTATTACATATTGTGGCAGCTGGCGGTGGCGATCAGCGTCGGCTTGGCCGCCGCGGCATTGTCGTTTCTGGCCGGGGACGGGCCAGCCATCGCCGACGACTTCCGCATCCTGTTCGTGATCGAGGGCGTCATCACGCTCTGCGCGCTGCTCGCCTACCTCAAGCTGACGCCGCAGGACGGCGCCCATGTCAGCGGCCACGGCGCCCAGATGAACACGGAATAGTGCATGCCGCCCATTTCGGCCGACTGGCCAGGGCAGCCGCTATTCGCTGAACGTCACCCACTCTGCCAGCGGTACGCGGTCGGTGCGGAAGGTGTTTTCGGGCTTGGAAATGTCTTCACGGCCAAGCGCCATACCGCAGACGACGATCTCTTCGTCCGGAATGTTGAGCACCGGCCTGATCTGCCGGTGATAGGGCGCGAACGCCGCTTGCGGACAGGTGTGCAGACCCCTGCCCCGCGCCGCGACCATGATGTTCTGCAGGAACATGCCGTAGTCGATCCATGAGCCCTGGTTGAGCCGGCGATCGATGGTGAAGATCATGCCGACCGGTGCGTCGAAAAAGACGAAGTTGCGGTCGTGCTGGGCGCGCATTTTGTCGACCTCGCGGCGACCAATGCCGAGCGCGCCATAGAGGCCGAAGCCGTTGGCGCGGCGGCGGGTCAGATAAGGCTCGAAGAACTGCGTGGGATAGTAGCGGTACTCGTCCCAATCGGCCTTTTCGGCGCGAATGCCGGAATTGAGAATGGCGTCTGATATCCGCTGCTTGGTCTCGCCCTTGGTGACGTAGACCTTCCATGGCTGCATGTTGGTGCCTGACGGAGCCCGCGCCGCAACCGCCAGAATGGCGCGGATGGTGTCGTCGTCGACCATGTCGGGCAGAAATGCGCGCACCGAACGGCGCGACAGGATCGCCTCGTCGACAATCTCGGCATCGCCCGCAATTCGGGTGTTGTTTTTCAGCATGGGCCGTCCCTTAACCCTCGTCTCGACCGGACGTCCCCACTCGCCGTTCGTGCCCGAGCCTTTGCATGAACCGCCAAAATCGTGCAAGCAAATCTTGTGCATCCGTGAAAATCCGCTTGATTTTTTCACGAGCTTGATCTCTCATGAAATTTGACGGCTTTATTTCATGAAGTGAGCGTTTTGCCTTCGCCTACAGCAAGAACATTGCAGGGACCTGACGAACGCGTGCTGGCCGGCGATATCAGGGCCTTGCGCCGGGCGCGCGGGCTGACGCTCGCCGAAATTGGCCTGGAGCTTGGCCGTTCGGTCGGCTGGGTCAGCCAGGTCGAGCGCGGCCTGTCGACGCCATCGCTCGGCGATCTCAGGGCCTTCGCCGAACTGTTCGGTGTGCCGATCAGCCTGTTCTTCAGCCATGACGTGCCTGTCGAAAGCGAGCGCGGCGTGGTCGTGCGTGCCGGCCGGCGCCGCACGCTTGGCACAAGCGAATCCGGCCTGGTGGAGGAGCTTCTGTCGCCCGATCTCGGCGGTAGTTTCGAGATGGTGCGTTCGGTGTTCGCGCCGGGCGCTGAGCTGAAGGCCGAGGCGCAGCGGCCGACCGAGGAAGCCGGATATGTCGCGTCCGGGCTGTTCGACATCGAGATAGCAGGCGTCTGGCATCGGCTTGGCGAAGGCGATTCCTTTCGCTTCGAAGGCAAGCCTTACCGCTGGCGCAATCCGGGGACCGAGCCGGCAATTGTCATCTGGGTGGTTTCGCCGCCAGTTTATTGAATGCATGTCGCCCAAAAGTGTGCAGCGGTTTTGGGACAACGATATGCATCAAAACAAAAAAGCGCGACGCGCTGAATGTGTGGGAGAAGAACATGGCGGGTTTGCCGAGCACGGCGCGCGTGGTGATCATTGGAGGCGGCGCCGTCGGCACCTCCTCGCTCTATCATCTGGCCAAGGCCGGCTGGACCGACTGCGTGCTGCTCGAAAAGAACGAGCTGACCTCCGGCTCGACCTGGCATGCCGCCGGCAATGTGCCGACCTTCTCCTCGTCCTGGTCGCTGATGAACATGCAGCGCTATTCGACCGAGCTTTACCGCGGGCTGGCCGACGCGGTCGACTATCCCATGAACTATCACGTCACCGGCTCGCTGCGCCTTGCTCATACGAAAGAGCGCATGCAGGAATTTCAGCGCGCCAAGGGCATGGGCCGCTACCAGGGCATGGACATCGACATTGTTGGCGTCGACGAGATCAAGCGCCGCTATCCCTTCATCGAGACGCATGATCTGAAAGGCGCGCTCTACGATCCGAGCGATGGCGACATCGACCCGGCGCAGCTCACCCAGGCGCTGGCCAAGGGCGCGCGCGACATGGGCGCGAAGATCATCCGCTTCTGCCCGGTCACAGGCGTGCGCCGTGAGAACGATGAATGGGTGGTCGAGACGGCACAAGGCGAGATCCGTTGCGAGATCGTCGTCAATGCCGCCGGCTACCGCGCCGCCGAAGTGGGCCGGATGTTCGGCCGCGATGTGCCGATGATGGTGATGAGCCATCAGTACATCCTGTTCGAGGAGATCCCCGAGCTGGCGGCATGGTCGAAAGAACAGGGCAGGAAACTGCCGCTGCTGCGCGACGTCGACACTTCCTATTATCTGCGCCAGGAGAAGAACGGCATGAACCTCGGCCCCTATGAGCGCAATTGCCGCGCGCATTGGGCTACCCACAACGACCCGATGCCTGAGGACTTCTCCTTCCAGCTGTTCCCCGACGATCTCGACCGGCTGGAACATTATCTGGCCGACGCCGTCGCCCGCGTGCCGATCCTGGGCACCGCCGGCCTGTCCAAGGTCATCAATGGGCCGATCCCCTACACGCCGGACGGCAATCCGCTGATCGGCCCGATGCCTGGCGTTCCCAATGCCTTCGAGGCCTGCGTCTTCACCTTCGGCATCGCCCAGGGCGGCGGCGCCGGCAAGGTGCTGGCCGAATGGGTGACCGAGGGCCAGACCGGATGGGACATGTGGTCGTGCGATCCGCGCCGTTTCACCTCCTTTGCCTCGGCGCCGGACTATTGCGTCGCCAAGGGCATGGAAATCTACGGCAACGAATACGCCATCCAGTTTCCGCGCCATGCCTGGCCTGAGGGCCGCGACCGCAAGCTGTCGCCGATCCACGATCGCATCAAGGCGCTCGGCGGCCGCTTCGATGCCTACAACGGCTGGGAACGCGCCACCTGGTATGCGAAAGATGGCGATGATGTTTCGGAGGAAGCGACGCTGACCTTCCGCCGCGAAGGACCGTGGCACCATCGTGTGCGCGAAGAATGCCTGGCCGTGCGTGACGCCGCCGGCATTTTGGACCTGCCGGGCTTCTCCCGCTTCAACCTGGAAGGCCCGGGAGTCGCCGAATGGCTGAGCCTGCAGGTCACCGGGCTGGTGCCGAAGCCCGGCCGCATCGGCCTCGTCTATTTCGCCGACGACAAGGGCCGCATCGTCACCGAAATGTCGGTCGTGCGCCACGACGAGAATCTGATGACGCTGATTACCGCCGCTGTGGCGCAGTGGCATGATTTCGAGTGGCTGAAATCGCGCCTGCCCAAGGACGCGCCGTTCAGGCTGATCGACAGGACAGAGGAATTCTCGACCCAGATCCTGGCGGGCCCCAACTCGCGAACAATCCTCGCCGATGTGTGCGACGCCGACCTCACTCTGCCATGGCTGACGCATCAGGAGACAAAAATCGCCGGCCGCTGGGCGAAACTCGTGCGCGTCTCCTTCGCCGGCGAACTCGGCTGGGAAATCCACACCAGGGTGGACGACACCGCCGCCATCTTCGATGCCGTCTGCGCGGCAGGCCAGCAGCACGAACTGAGGCCGTTCGGCATGTATGCGCTGGATTCGCTCAGGCTCGAAAAAGGCTACCGCACCTGGAAGGGCGACCTGTCGACCGACTATTCGATCCTGCAGGGCGGGCTGGAGCGCTTTGTCAAATGGGACAAGCCCGACTTTCGCGGCAAGGCGGCACTCCAGAATGAAAGGCAGCAAGGCGTGAAAAAGCGCTTCGTCACGCTGGTCGTCGAGAACCCCGGCGATTGTGACGCCCCTTCGGTGTCGACGCTGTGGCATGACGGCAAGATCGTCGGCGAGACGACGTCAGGTGGCTGGGGTCATCGCGTCGACAAATCGATCGCGCTCGGCATGCTGCGCGCCGACCTGGCTGAACCCGGCACCGCCATCGAGGTCGAAATCTTCGGCGAGCGTTTTCAGGCGATCGTGCAGCAAGATGAACCCCTGTGGGATCCGAAGAACGAGAGGCTGCGCGCATGAAGAAGGTCATCCTGACCGATGGCGGCATGGGCCAGGAACTGGTTCGTCGCAGCCAATCCGAGCCGACGCCGCTATGGTCGGCACGGGTGCTGATCGACGAACCGGATCTGGTGCGCGACCTGCACGCGGAATTCATCCGTGCCGGCGCCCGCGTCATCACCATCAACACCTATTCTGCGACACCAGAACGCTTGGCGCGCGAGGGCGCGGAAGACCTCTTCAAGCCGCTGCAGAAGCGCGGCATCGAATTGGCCAGGCAAGCTTGCGAGCAGGCCGGCGAGGCAGCCATCGCCGGCTGCCTGTCGCCGCTTTTTGGCAGCTACGCGCCGGCGCTGACCATTTCATATCAGGATACGCTCGACATCTATCGCCGCATCGTTGCCGAGCAGGCGGATGGCGTCGACCTGTTCCTGTGCGAAACCATGGCGTCGGCTGATGAGGCGCGCGCGGCAGTCACCGCGGCATCCGAGAGCGGCAAGCCGGTATGGGTGTCGTGGACGCTGGCCGATCATGGCAAGCCGCGGCTGCGCAGCGGCGAGACAATAGCCACCGCGGCAGGCGCGCTCGACGGCTTGGTCGTCGCCGCGCGGCTGCTCAACTGCTGCCGGCCCGAAGCGATCGCCGCTGCCTTGCCTGAACTGATCGACCTCGGCGGCCCGGTCGGTGCATATGCAAATGGCTTCACCTCCACCGAAGCGCTCAAGCATGGCGGCACCGTCGATGTGCTGCATGCCCGTCACGACCTTGATCCGGAAGCCTATGCCAACCAGGCGATCGGCTGGGTCGAAGCCGGCGCCGACATTGTCGGCGGTTGCTGCGAAGTCGGACCACCGCATATCGCCGCTCTGCGCGACCGGGTCGAACAGGCCGGCTACGAAATTTCGGGAGTTTTGCATGCCTAGACCATCATCGCGCATTTCCGGCATCGTTCCTTCGGGCAAGGACGGCTGGGAAGTCCATTCAGCCGCCTGGGCCCGCAAGGCGGCCGGCGAAGACATCATCATGCTTTCGGTCGGCGATCACGACTTCGACACGCCGTCGGAAACGATCGAAGCCTGCGTTGCCGCGGTTCGCGGCAGCAACCACCACTACACCCCGCTTTCCGGCCTGCCGCGCCTGCGCAAGGCAATGGCGGCGGCCTCGAGCGCCTGCACCGGCGTCGAGACGACGCCGGATCAAGTCATCGCCACGCCGGGCGGCCAGGCCGCACTCTACGCGGCCGTACAAGCCGTGCTCGACCAGGGCGACCACGCTATCGTGGTGGCGCCCTATTACGCTACCTATCCCAACACGTTCAGCGCCGCAGGCGCCAGTTTCACCGTGGTCGAGACACCCGCCGACGATGGCTTCCAACCGCACGCAGAGATGATCCGTGCCGCACTCCGGCCCAACACGCGCGCCATTCTCATCAACACACCGAACAACCCCACCGGTGCGGTCTATTCGCGAGAGCGGCTGGAGCAACTCGCCGAGATCTGCCGGGAGCATGACCTCTGGCTGCTGTCGGACGAAGTCTACTGGACGCTGGGCGGCGGCGAGCACGTTTCGCCACGCTCGCTGCCCGGCATGGACGAGCGCACGCTGGTCATCAATTCGATGTCCAAGAGCCACGGCATGACCGGCTGGCGCATGGGCTGGCTGACCGGTCCTGAAGCGATGATCACGCTGCTCACCAATCTCAATCTGGTGACAACTTACGGCCTGCCGGCCTTCATCTCGATCGCCTGCGCCGAGGCGCTTGAGAACCGTTACGGCGTCAAGGAGATCGCCGAACGCTACGCCGCGCGCCGCTCCGTCTTCCTCGATGCCGTGCGCGGCATGAACGATGTCACCGTGCGCGGCTCCGAAGGCGGCATGTATGTCATGCTCGACATCGGCGACATCGAGCCGGACGACGAGAAATTCGCCTTCGCTTTCCTCGACAAGGAGAATGTCGGCGTGATGCCGGGCTCCAGCTTCGGCGAGGCAGCCGCCGGCCATATTCGCATCAGCCTCTGCCAGCCCGAACCCATGCTGCAGGAAGCAGCGCTCCGGCTGCGCCGCTTTGTTTCCAGCTACCGTCGCGAGGCCGCATGAATACCCAGAAAACCATGCCCGCCAAGGCAAGGGCCGTCATCATCGGCGGCGGCGTCTCCGGCTGTTCGGTCGCCTACCACCTCGCGAAGCTCGGCTGGACCGATATCGTGCTCCTGGAGCGCAAGCAGCTGACGTCAGGCACGACATGGCATGCCGCCGGCCTGATCGGCCAGTTGCGCGGTTCGCAGAACATGACCCGGTTGGCGAAATATTCGGCCGACCTCTACGTCAAGCTGGAAGCCGAGACCGAAGTCGGCACCGGAATGCGCCAGGTCGGCTCGATCACCGTGGCGCTGACAGAAGAACGCAAGCACGAGATCTACCGGCAAGCATCGCTCGCTCGCGCCTTCGATGTCGATGTCCGCGAGATTTCTCCCAATGAGGTCAAGCAGATGTACCCGCATCTGAATGTCTCGGACGTCGTCGGCGCCGTGCACCTGCCGCTCGACGGCCAATGCGACCCCGCCAACATCGCCATGGCGCTGGCCAAGGGCGCGCGCCAGCGCGGCGCCACCATCGTCGAGAATGTGAAGGTCACCAAGGTCCACACCAAGGCCGGCCGCGTCACCGGCGTGTCCTGGGCACAGGGCGAAGACCAAGGCACCATCGAGGCCGACATCGTCGTCAATTGCGCCGGCATGTGGGCGCGCGAACTGGGCGCACAGAACGGCGTCACCATCCCGCTGCACGCATGCGAGCATTTTTATCTCGTCACCGAGCCGATCCCCGGCCTCACCCGCCTGCCGGTGCTGCGCGTGCCCGACGAATGCGCCTACTACAAGGAGGACGCCGGCAAAATGATGCTGGGCGCCTTCGAGCCGGTGGCAAAGCCATGGGGCATGGACGGTATCCGCGAGGATTTCTGCTTCGACCAACTGCCGGAGGACATGGACCATTTCGAGCCGATCCTCGAAATGGGCGTCAACCGCATGCCGATGCTGGCAACCGCGGGCATCCACACCTTCTTCAACGGTCCCGAGAGTTTTACGCCCGACGACCGCTACTATCTCGGCGAGGCGCCGGAACTGCCCGGCTACTGGATGGCGACCGGCTACAATTCGATCGGCATCGTCTCCTCCGGAGGCGCCGGCATGGCGCTGGCGCAGTGGATCAATGACGGCGAGGCCCCCTTCGACCTGTGGGAAGTCGACATCCGCCGCGCCCAGCCGTTCCAGAAGAACCGCCGCTACTTGAAGGAGCGCGTCTCCGAAACGCTCGGCCTGCTCTATGCCGACCATTTCCCATATCGCCAGATGGCGACTTCGAGGAATGTCAGGCGCTCGCCGTTGCACGAGCATCTGAAGGCGCGCGGCGCGGTGTTCGGCGAAGTCGCCGGCTGGGAGCGCGCCAACTGGTTTGCCCGTGAGGGCCAGGAGCGCGAATACCGCTATTCCTGGAAGCGCCAGAACTGGTTCGACAACCAGCGCGAAGAACACCTCGCGGTCCGGAACGGCGTCGGCCTGTTCGACATGACCTCATTTGGCAAGATCCGCGTCGAGGGCCGCGACGCCTGCGCCTTCCTGCAAAAGCTGTGCGCCAACGACATGGACGTGGCCCCGGGCAAGATCGTCTACACCCAGATGCTCAACCAGCGCGGCGGCATCGAGAGCGACCTGACGGTCTCGCGGTTGTCGGAAACGGCGTTCTTTCTCGTCGTCCCCGGCGCCACGCTGCAGCGCGACCTGGCCTGGCTGCGCAGGCACATCACCGATGAATTCGTCGTCATCACCGATGTGACGGCGGCCGAAAGCGTGCTCTGCCTGATGGGGCCGGATGCGCGAAAACTGATCCAGAAGGTCAGCCCGAACGATTTCTCGAACGAAACCAATCCGTTCGGCACGTTCCAGGAGATCGAGATCGGCATGGGCCTGGCCCGCGCGCATCGTGTCACCTATGTCGGCGAACTCGGCTGGGAACTCTATGTCTCGACCGACCAGGCGGCCCATGTTTTTGAAGCGATCGACGAGGCCGGCGCCGGAGTCGGCCTGAAACTCTGCGGCCTGCACACGCTGGATTCCTGCCGCATCGAAAAGGCGTTCCGGCACTTCGGCCACGACATCACCGACGAAGACAATGTGCTGGAAGCCGGCCTTGGCTTCGCAGTCAAAACGGCCAAGGGCGACTTCATTGGCCGTGATGCGGTTTTGAAGAAGAAGGAAGCTGGTCTGTCACGCCGACTGGTCCAGTTCCGGCTGAAAGACCCGCAACCCCTGCTCTTCCACAACGAGGCGATCTTGCGCGACGGCAAGATCGTTGGCCCGATCACGTCTGGCAATTACGGCCATCACCTCGGCGGCGCCATCGGGCTGGGCTATATCGAGTGCCAGGGCGAGAGCGAGGCTGATGTGCTGGCTTCATCCTACGAGATCGAGATTGCCGGCGAGCGCTTTGCGGCGCAAGCGTCGCTGAAGCCGATGTACGATCCGAAGTCGGAGCGGACGAGGATGTAGCACCCCTTCCTTCGCCCCGTTTACGGGGAGAAGGTGGCCCGAAGGGCCAGATGAGGCGTCGCCAGATTTTGCGAAGCTAGCGCTGCCCCTCATCTGGATGCCGCCATCTTCTCCCCGTAAACGGGGAGAAGGACGCTAATCCTCAAAACCGCTCCAGCTTTCTTCGCACCTTGCCTAAAAACGCCGCCCGCGTCTGCGGCGTCGAGGAATCCATCAAATAGTGTGCCAGGAAAAAGGTCCGGCAGCGCGTCGCGCACAACGCGCGCATGCCGCGCAGCAAGGTCTTGCGTCCCGGCTGACCGACGACGACGCTCCACCAGGTCGGCGCCCCGCAGGTAGTGATGACACCGACCTTGGTCACATGCGTCATCAGCGACTTGATCCGCCCCTTGCCGGCCGGCAGCTTGAAGGCGACATCCGTCGCCCACACCCGGTCGAGCCAGCCTTTCAGCATGGCCGGCAGCCCGTACCACCAGGTCGGATAGACGAACAGGATCGCTTCCGCCCAGTTGAGCAGTTCGAAATGCGGCTTCAGCGCCGGATCCTGCGGCGCCTGGTCGTTATAGGAGCGCCGCTCGTCGCAGCCCATCACCGGGTCGAATTTCTCGGCATAGAGGTCGAGCAGCCGCACCTCCCAGCCTCTTCGCGTCAGCACTTCGACGGCAGAGTCGCGAATTGCCGCACAGAAGCTGTCGGGGACCGGGTGGCAGTAGACCACCAGGGCGCGCATCAGAACGCCTCCATGCGTGCCGCGACCTTGGCCATGAAAGCCTTGCGCGTGCCATCGGTAGACACGTTCATCGCGTAGTGCGCGAGGTAGGCCACCGGCGCGCCGGGTTTGACGGTGGCGCGCAGCATCCGCTTGATCAGCCTGCGCGGCGGATCGCCCATCAGCATGGCGCGGAACCGGCTGCCGCCATAAGTGGTCACCGCCGCAACTTTCTTTATGTTGTGCAGCGATGGCCGCACCTTGCCGTCGACCAGCCTGAACGACACGCCGGGCAGGAAGACGCGATCGAAGAAGCCTTTCAGGATCGCTGGAAAGCCGTAGTTCCAGACCGGATAGGAGAGCACCAGCGCATCCGCCCGCAGCAGGCGTTCGACATAGGGTGCCACCGCATCGGCGGGACCACGCTGGTTGTGATAGTCCAGCCGCTCCTGGCGCGTCAGCCGCGGATCGAAACCCTCGGCATAGAGATCGCAGTCGTCGACCGTATGGCCCGCCGCCGTCAACCGCACGACGGTCATCCTGTGCAGGCCGGCATTGAAGCTGGTCTCGACCGGATGGGCGTAGAGGACAAGAATGTGCATCAGCCGGCCTTCTGCAGCCCCTTGAACAGGAATGTCCGGCCCGAACGGTAATCGTAGTCCGGATTTTCCCAGGCGATCATCTTGCCTGGGTTGAGCAGGCCTTGCGGATCGGTCTCGCGCTTGAAGGCAAGCTGCACCGCGTCGGTCTGCTTCATGCCGCCCTCTTCCAGCGTGTAGCGATGCGGGTTGAAGATCGGGCAGCCATTCGCCTCATGCAGGCGCACGATCTCGTCGAGCCGCGCCTCTGTGGTGAATTTCACCAGCGGCAGGCCGAAGCAGGTTATGTTGCCGTCCAGCCGCACGAATTCGAGATGCGAGAAAACCTCGCCCGGAAACATCGCATCCATCTTCTCGACCAGTGCCAGCTGATTGGGAAAGGGATAAAGCGACTGCAGATAGGTGACCGAAGGGTCGACGCGCAGCGCTCTCAGTGTCGTGTGGTTCCAGGCCAGCTCATAGGCCGGCGGCAGGCCCTTCTTCTCGTCCGGCGTTGCCGTTGCGGCATTGTAGATCACCTCGCCGCCGGCACGCCGGGTGAAGGCTAGAAAGGCATCCAGCCCATGCCGCGCCACCATGACGACGCAGATGCTCTGCCCTTCCCGGAGGAATTTCTGGTGCCGCTTGAAATAGAGCTGCGGCACGGGTGCGGCTATCGGCGTGATCAGCTTGGTCAGGATGCCGTCCTGGCAGGCCAGCGCATTGCCGTAGCGGGCGGCTTCCATGAAGCCGTCGAAGCCGACGATGACATCGACCCAGTCATAAGCAGCGGTCAGCGGCATCTCGACCTCGGTGATGATGCCGTTGGTGCCGTAGGCGTGGGTGACCTTGTGCAGATCCTCGCCAGTGAGCTCGAGCGCTTTCGGCTCGGCCTCCATCGTCACCACGCGCAGGCGAAGCACATTGCCGAAATCGCGCAGGCCGCCGAAATTGATCGAGCCGACGCCGCCCGAACCGCCGGCGATGAAGCCGCCGATCGAGGCCGTGTTGTAGGTGGACGGCGACAGCCGAAGTTCCTGCCCTGAATGCGCCCGCGTTGCCTTGTCGATATCTGCCAGAATGGCCCCCGGTCCGGTCACAACGCGACCCGGCGCGATCGACTTGATCTCGTTCATCTCGGCAAGGTTGAGCACGACGCCGCCGGAGAGCGGCATCGCCTGGCCGTAATTGCCGGTGCCGCTGCCGCGCGGTGTCACCGGCACGCCATGCCGATGACACGCGGCGAGCACGCGGATCAGCTCGGCCTCGTTCTTCGGCGTCACGATCAAATCGCCGGTGACATGGTCGAGCTGCTGCTTCAGCACCGGGCTGTACCAGTAGAAGTCGCGGCTCTTCTGCTGGACGATGGCTGGATTGTCGTCGAGCTTCAGGCCTTCGAGATCGCGTTTGAGCGCCGAAACGTCCATCATTCCACCATCAGTTCGTCGAGTTCGGCATAATCGGGCAATTGCCGGTCGATGGCGCGTCCGCCGCGCACGACGATGCGATCCGATTCGGGGCGCGACAGCAATTCCGTCCAGCTTCGACCTTTGAACACGATGAAATCGGCATCGCCTCCGGCCGCAAGCGTGCCGAAACCGTCGAGCCGCATCACCTTGGCGGGCGTCGCGGTGACCGTTTGCGGCCAGTCGGCGACCGGATGGTCTAAATGCAGGATACGCGTCGCCATGCGGTAGACCTCCAGCATGTCGAGATCGCCATAGGCATAGAACGGGTCGCGGGTGTTATCGGAAGCGACCGCCACCGGAATGCCCCTCGCCTTCATCTCGTGCAGCAGCGTCACGCCACGCCAGCGCGGCGTGGTGTCATCGCCGCGCCGGTCCTGCAGATAGAGATTGCACATCGGCAGCGAGACGACGGCCAGCCCGGCTTTCGCCACCTTGTCCAGCGTGTCGAGCACGTCAAGGTCCGGCTGGCGCGCCAGCGAACAGCAATGGCCGACGAGGATCTTTCCTTCGAAGCCATTCCAGAGTGCGGCCTCCGCGATCTTCTTCAACGATATGGCGGCGACATCGTCGGTCTCGTCGGCATGGAAATCGAGATCGAGACCATGCTTGATGGCTTGCGCGAAGACATGGTCGAGCAGTTCTTCGAGGTCCGGCACCATATAGGTGACGACACCGAGCACGCCTTTGGCCGCAGCAACCCTTTTGGCCAGCCTGTCGAACCATTTCCTGTCGCGCACGCCCTCGATGCCGAGCAGGCAGGCGCCCTGCAATTCGATGCGGCCGCGCCATGTCTCGCGCATCGTCTCGAACACCGGCCAGGAGATTTCCTCCTGCGGCGCGACGCTGTCGAGGTGCGTGCGCAGCGCCCTGGTGCCATGCGCGTAGGCTGAACGCAGCGAGAAATCCATGCGCCGGGCAACGTCCTCGGCGCTCCAGCGTGCCGCACGATCGGCACCGGCGGCATTCAGCGCGCCCATGAAGGTGCCGTCGGGATTGGGCTTTCGCGGCCAGATATGGCCCTTGTCGACATGCGTGTGGCAGTCGACGAAACACGGCAGCACGATGCGGCCGCCAAGATCGACGGCGTCCACCTGCAATGGCGCACGACGATGCGCGGCGATCCCTGCGATCTTGCCCTCAGTGAGAGTGATGTCGGCAAGCGCGAAACCGTCGCGGTCGAAAGCAGCGCCAAGGCCCGGTGTCAGCGACGCGTGAAGCCTGACATTGGCGAGCCGGTATGAACCTGTGTTCGGAATCAAGGGCCTAGCGCTCCTGCTTCAGTGCGCTTTCGTGCCAGCGCCGCAAGATGAGATGCGAAATCAGCGACAGCACGAGGAAGATCAAAATGCCGGTGAGCGAAATCAAGAACAACGCCGCGAACAGCCGCGGCGCGTTGAGCCGGTAGCCGGCCTCGATGATGCGCGAGGCAAGGCCAGACGACTGGCCGGTGGTGCCGGCGACGAACTCGGCGACCACGGCACCGATCAGCGACAGGCCGCCGGCGATCTTCAGCCCGCCGAGGAAATAGGGCATCGCCGCCGGGAGCCTGAGATAGCGCAACTGCTGCCAGCGCGTCGCACCATTGAGTTTGAACATGTCGCGCAGATTGCGGTCGACGGAGTTGAGGCCAAGCGTCGTGTTGGACAGGATAGGAAAGAAGGCGACGATCCAGGCGCACAGCAGAAGCTTGGTCGTCTGGTCGTTTACATAGATGTTGATCAGCGGAAAGATCGCCACGATCGGCGTCACCTGCAGCACGATGGCGAAGGGAAAGAACGACATCTCGACCCATTTCGATTGCGCAAACAGCACCGCCAGCCCGACCCCGCCGATGACAGCCAAAGCCAGGCTGAGGAAGGTGATGCGCAAGGTGACCAGCAGCGAGGAAAACAGCAGGCCGGCATCGTTGTAGAGCGTCCACAGCACCACGCCGGGACGCGGCAGGATGTATTGCGGGATCGCGTTCCATACGCAGATGCGGTCCCACAGCCAGATGGCCAGGATCATGATCGCCAGCGGCAGCATCCAACGACCGATCCGTTCGAACCGCTCCTGGCGCACGCGGCGTGCTTCTTCGGGGTCGAGTTCGAGCACGCGCTCGTCAATGGCCGTCATGATGCGCGCCTGCTGTTGAATTGATGGCCTGGACCAGCACATCGGAGGCCTGACGGCAGAGTGCCGCATAGTCTGGCGAGGTGCGAAACGCCCCGTCGCGCGGATAGGAGGCCTCGATGGCGAGTTCGTCGAACACCCTGCCCGGCCGCGCCGCCATGACGACGACGCGGTTGGACAGGAATACGCTTTCAAAGACGCTGTGGGTGACGAAGACGACGGTGAAGCGTTCGTCCTGCCACAGCTCCAAGAGATCGTTGTTGAGCTTGAAGCGGGTGATCTCGTCGAGTGCCGCGAACGGCTCGTCCATCAGCAGCACGCGCGGTTTGGTCACCATGGCCCGCGCGATCGAGACGCGCATCTTCATGCCGCCGGACAGCTCGCGCGGCACCGCGTCTTCGAAGCCGGTCAGGTGAACCCGCGCCAGCATTTCCGTTACCGCCGGTGCCGCCTTGGCGCGGCTGATGCCTTTCAGCCGAAGCGGCAGCCAGACATTGTCGAAGACGCTGGCCCAGGGCAGCAGCGTCGGCTCCTGGAAGACAAAGCCGATGTTCGAGCGGTCAAGCGCGCCGCCGCCGCGCCAATCGAGCACGCCGGAGGTCGGCGTCGACAGGCCGGCGATCAGCCGTAGCGCCGTCGACTTGCCGCAGCCCGACGGCCCGAGCAGGCTGAGGAAATCACCTTCCCGGATCGTCAGATTGACGTCGCTCAGCGCCGTCACGCCGTTGGAGAAGACCTTGCCGACGCCCCGCAGCGCCAGCAATGTCGAAGCAACGTCCGAGGCCGGCGCTTGCGCCACCTTTTCCCTTATCATGCCGGGGCCGGCCTATTTCTTCAGGTCGAGCCCGACGCCCTTGTTGACGAAGGTCAGTGTGTAGGCCTTCTTGATGTCGATGCCGTCAGGCGTGACCTTGGCCTTGACCATCTTGTCGTAAAAACTCTTGATCCTCTCGTCGGTCATGGCGCCGATGCCGAGCTTTTCGGTGTCGCCGGAATCGGCCAGGCCGAACTTCTTCATCTGCTCGATCGAGAACGCGATCTGCTCGTCGCTCATATCGGGATTGTCTTTCTTGATCAGGTCGTTGGCGGCCTTGTTGTCGCCGTAGAGATATTTGTACCAGCCCTTGGCCGAACCATCGACGAAGCACTGGACCACCTCCGGCTTCTTGTCGATCGTGTCCTGCATCACCTCGATCGTCGTCGAGTAGGTGTCCCAGCCATAGTCGGCGAGCAGGAACTGGTTCGGCACGAAGCCGCCTTCCTTCTTGACCGCGAACGGCTCGGAGGTCACGTAGCCCTGCTGGATCGACTTCTTGTTGGCGAGGAAGGGAGCGGTGTTGTAGGTGTAGGGCGCGCGCTTGGAGGCGTCGAAGCCGAATTCGATGACCATCCACTGGAAGAAGGTCTGCACGCCCTCGTCGCCAAGGATGTACTGATCGGCGTTCTTCAGGTCTTCCCATTTGTCGAGCCCCTCGCCGGGATGGGACATGATGACCTGCGGGTCCTTCTGGAAATCCGCCGCCACGACGCGCATCGGAATGCCTTGCTGGACGGCATCGAAAGCTGACAGCAGATTGCCGCCCATGTAGAAATCGATCTTGCCGGCAAGCAGCATCGGCCGGCCGCTGACCTGCGGGCCGCCCTGCATGATGGTGACGTCGAGGCCGCAGGCGGCGTAGGTGCCGTCCGCCACGGCCTGGTAATATCCGCCATGTTCCGGTTCGGCCAACCAGTTGGTGCCAAAGGTGACTTTTTCATTCGCAGCCGCACCCAGCGTGCTGGCTGCAAGCAAGGCCACAACCGCCACCGAGATCTTCTGTTTTCCGTACATCGACACCACCCTTTGTTTGCTCCGGCGCGCCACGCGCCAGGCTCGACACCAAAGATTCAAGAAGCAAGACACATGCCACCGGCGCCTTGCGCCGGGACCGCCCGCTTGAACGACATTGCACTGCCAAGGGCGGACGGGTCATGCTGTACGGAAGGCATCGTGCCTATTTTTTGAACGCCTGTCCACAATCGCTCGGGCAACATGCACCGCCATCTTGAAGGTGCAATGGGTCAGGCCTTAGGCTGGCGCCAAACCGGAGAATGCCATGTTCAAATTCCTCACCCCCAAGTTGATCAAGCCGCCCTTTGCCCGCTACAGCCACGGCGTCGAGGTGCCGCCCGGCAAGCGACTTGTGCTGTGCTCGGGTCAGGTCGCCATCACCGCGGACGACCAGATACCCGAAGACGCCGGCGCGCAGGCAGAACTCTGCTTCCGCAACATCGAAGCGGTGCTCGGCGAAGCCGGGCTGGGTCTGCATGACATCGTCCGCATCAATGCCTATGTCACCGACCGCGCGCATCTGCGGCCCTACATGGACGTCCGCGACCGGCTGTTTTCGAGCCCCGCGCCAGCCTCGACGCTGATGATCGTCTCGGGATTTGCCCGGCCCGAATTCAAGGTCGAGGTAGAGGCGATCGCGGCCGGGTGATCGACAGGCCGCGCTTGCCGCGCTAGGTCTGCCCGTTCATTGAAGAGGCATAACATGACTGTTGCGAAAAAACGTGTGTGGTGGGGCGACTACCGGACCACCGAATACGCCTCGATCGACCCGGAGGCGACCATCGCCGTGCTGCCGGTGGCGGCGATCGAGCAGCATGGGCCGCATCTGCCGGTTTCGACCGACGCCTCGATCATGAACGGGATGCTCGACACGGTGATCGCCCGTCTGCCCGACGATCTCGACATCCGCATCCTGCCGGTCCAGGCGGTGGGCAAGTCGAACGAGCATCTGCACGCGCCGGGCACCCTCACCCTGCCGGCAACGACGCTGGTCGAAGCCTGGACCGAACTTGGCCTGTCGATCGCGCGCGCCGGCGTGCGCAAGCTGATTGTCGTCAATTCGCACGGCGGCAACGAGGAGATCATGGGCATCGTCACACGCGAACTGCGCGTGCGTGAAAACATGCTGGCGGTTAAGACCAGCTGGCAGCGCTTCGGCCGCCCGGCCGGCATGTACACCGAGCTCGAGGACCGCCACGGCATCCATGGCGGCGATGTCGAGACCTCGCTGATGCTGCATTTCCGGCCCGATCTTGTCGACATGGGCAAGGCCGACAATTTCATTTCCAATGTCGCCAAGGCCGAAAAGGAATTCTCGCTGCTGCGTCACACCGGCACCCACGCTTTTGCCTGGATCGCCAGCGACCTCAACCCGAACGGTGTGGTCGGCGATGCGAGCATCGCGACGGCGGAAAAAGGCCGGCTGACATCGGAACATCAGGCTGACGGCTTCATCAGCCTGCTGCGGGATGTGCGCAAGGCGAAGCTCGCCGACTGGCTGAAGTAGCTAACCGTCTATCCTAAGCGCGAACGGCGTGCCTTCAAAGGCATCCGCGCCGCGCCCGATCGATTCGATCGCCTCGATCATGCGGCCGTTGCGATCAAGCAACGCGTCGGCCACGGCGATCAATCGCGGATTGGGTGTCGCCGAGGGCGACAGCGCCCGCAGCGTCCGCGCCAGTTCGGCCTCGTCACGCTTCGGCGCCAGTGCGGCGGCGATGATATAGGCCGAAGCGGTCGAGCGGCTTATGCCGGCATAGCAATGCACGACCATCGGATTTGCCCGGTCCCACCGGCGCGCGAAATCGAGCAGGTCGCGCACATGATCCTCGCCTGGCATCGTCATGCCGTCCTGCGCCACCGCAATGTCGTGCATGACCAGATGCAGATGGTTCTCCCTGATGATCGAGGCCGGCCGCACCACCTCCGTGCCGGCGGCGAGCAGCGACAGCATGCGATCGGCGCCGGTCCTGGCCACCGTTTCCTCGATCTTTGCCAGCGAGCAGACATGGATCATTGTTTTGAACCCTTTGATTGATCCTCGCGCCGCGCCGCCCATCCGACAAGAGCGGATTCGAGCCGCTGCCATTCCAGTTCACTCCCCGGTAGGCCGGCGCGCAGGACATGTGGCCGGTCGGCAAAATGGCGAAGCAGGATACCGTGCTCACCAAGTGCGGAAAACAGATCGGCGGCATCGGCCAAGCGGAGATAGCGGAACAATGGGGTGCCGCCCGCGACGAGAACGCCGAAGCGGCCGAACAGCGCATCGAGCCGCGCCGATGCTTCCGCAAGGGATGCCCGCATCGCGTCCTGCCAGCCGATGTCGGCAAGCGCGAGGATGCCGTACTCAAGCGCCGGGCCGGCGACGGCCCAGGGCCCGAATTGCGCTTCCAGCCGTTCGACTGTCGCTGCATCGGAAAGTGCAAACCCCAGCCGCAAACCAGCCAGACCAAAGAACTTGCCGAACGAGCGCAGCACGACGATGCCGCCCTTGCCGACATCGCCCGCGAGGCTGTGCTCGCGCGGCCCGACATCCATGAACGCCTCATCGACGACCAGCAGCCCGCCCTTGGCGCGCAGACCGGCAGCCAGCTCCAGCAGACGGTCGCGCTCGATGATGCGGCCATCCGGATTGTTCGGGTTGACGATGATGGCAAGGTCGGCGTCGGCCAGGGCCGCGAAGTCGCGGACCTCGGTCACCTCGTGCCCGGCGATCACTGCTGCGCGGGCATGTTCGGCATAGGTCGGCCCCAGCACCAGCGCCTTGCCGGGCGCGATCAGCGATGCGACGCGCGGCAACAGGATCTGAGTGCCCGGAGCCGCCGCGACGTTGGCTGGCGACGGCGCGCCATAGGTGCTGGCCGCGATCTCTATCAGGTCGCGCGTGCGCGCGGCTTCCGGCAGCCGCGACAGGGTGGTAGCGGGCAGGTCGAAAAGCGGATAGGAGTGCGGATTGATACCGGTCGAGAGGTCGACGAAAGGCCGCGAAGCGTTGGGGAAAAGCGCCCACGCCCGGCCAAGACTTCCACCATGGTCCACCGCTCCTTCAAGAAGCTTCATGTCAGTCCTGATCGCTTTCCTGTCATTGGCCGTCGAATTCGCCCTCGGTTACCCCGACTGGCTGTTTCGCGCCATCGGCCATCCGGTGACGTGGTTCGGCAGGCTGATATCCTTTCTTGACCGCAGGCTCAACCACGCCACTGATCCCGACGCGCTGCGTCGCAAGCGTGGTGTCCAGGCGCTGCTGGTCATCGTGCTGGTGCCGGCGATAATCGGCCTCGGCGTGCAGATCCTGCTCTGGTTCGTTCCAATGGGCCTGATCATCACTGCCCTTCTGGCGACGTCGCTTCTGTCGCAGAAGAGCCTTTACGAGCATGTCGAGGCGGTGGCCGACGCACTCGACACCGGTGGCCTTGCTTTGGGCCGCGTGGCTGTCTCGCGAATCGTCGGCCGCGATCCCGAAACACTGGACAGGGCCGGTGTCTGCCGCGCGGCGATCGAGAGCCTGGCCGAGAATTTTTCCGACGGCATCGTCGCCCCCGCCTTCTGGACCGGCGTTGGCGGGCTGGCCGGCGGCGCTGCCTACAAGGCAGCCAACACCGCCGATTCGATGATCGGCCACCGCACTCCTCGCCACGAGGCCTTCGGCTGGGCGGCGGCGCGCTTCGACGATTGGATCAACCTGCCGGCATCGCGGCTGACGGCGTTGCTGATCGTGCTTGCGGCTTTCCTGGTCAGGGGCGCCGATCCGCGCAATGCCTGGCACGCGGTGTGCCGCGACGCGAAAAAACACCGATCGCCCAATGCCGGCTGGCCGGAAGCGGCAATGGCCGGTGCGCTCGGCCTCGCCCTCGCCGGGCCGCGCTTCTACGGCGGCGTGCTGGTCGACGACGTCTTCATGGGCGAAGGTGGGCGGCGCGAAGCCGACAGCGTCGACATCAGGCAGGCGCTGAAACTCTATCGCGTCGCCGACACATTGCTGATCGCGCTGTTTGGGTTGGTCGCGGTTATTTTCATTGTGGCCTGATCTTACCCTCCCGTTTTGTGGGCGGGTAGAAGCTCTTAGAACTCGATCCCTTGCTGGGCCTTCACGCCCGCGGAAAAATGGTGCTTGGTCGCGCCCATCTCGGTGACGAGGTCGGCGGCCTCGACCAGCGCCGGCTTGGCGTTGCGGCCGGTGACGACGACGTGCAGGCCCTCGCGCCGGGCCTTCAACGCTGCAACCACCTTGTCGAGATCGAGATAATCGTAGCGCAGCGCAATGTTCAGTTCGTCGAGCACCAGCAGGCTGATCGACGGATCGGCCATAAGCTCAAGCACCTTGGTCCACGCGGCTTCGGCGGCTGCGATGTCACGCTTCAGGTCCTGTGTCTCCCAGGTGAACCCCTCGCCCATCGCGTGCCAGACGACGCGGTCGCCGAAGGCGGCGAAGGCGTCCTTCTCGCCGGTGTGCCACTTGCCCTTGATGAACTGGACGACGCCGACGCGCTTGCCATAGCCGAGCATCCGCAGCGCCAGGCCAAAGGCGGCTGTGGTCTTGCCCTTGCCCGGGCCGGTGTTGACGATCAGCAGCCCCTTCTCGACCGTCTTGCTCGCCACTTCGGCATCTTGCACCGCCTTGCGCTTGGCCATCTTGGCGCGGTGGCGTTCTTCTTCCTGATCGTCGATGTCGGTCATGTCATTTCACCTTGAGCGGCAGCCCCGCCACCATCAGCAGCACTGTATCGGCGACAGCAGCGACCTGCTGGTTGAGTCGGCCCGCGGCATCACGAAACCGGCGGGCGAGTGCATTGTCGGGCACGATACCCTGTCCGACTTCATTGGATACCACGAACCAGGGACCACGCGGCCGCGACAGCACGTCCGCCAGCCGATGGCATTCAAGCTCGAGGTCGTGTTCGGCCAGCATATGGTTGGTCAGCCACAGGGTCAGGCAGTCGACAACCACCGGCTGATCGTCCGGCAAGGCTGCAAGCGCGCCGGCGAGATCGAGCGGTGCATCGATGGTCGTCCAGCCTTCGCCGCGCCGCGACCGGTGCAACGCGATGCGTTCACCCATCTCGTCATCATAGGCTTGCGCGGTAGCGATATAAGTCCATGGCGGCGGCAAACCCGTCGCCAGGGTTTCGGCATGCGCGCTCTTGCCGGAGCGCGCACCGCCGATGAGGAAGGTCAATCCCTTGTCAGGCAAAGCTGTCGCGCAGGTTGGTCGCGGTGCCCGTCAAGCGGCCACGCACCACGCCAACGACCGCCCCGAGCACCAGCCAGAACACCAGATTGGTCACCGTCACCGCCACCACGAACTGGTGATGCAACCCTTCCGGAATCGCCGTCTCGTAACTGCCGGGCTGCGGCGCGCCGACAATATGCGGCGCGACGATCAAGGCCACGGCCAGGATCGCCAGCGGCAGCGACTTGCGGAAGGCGATCATGCCAAGGCCGATCGCGGTCGCCGCCACCGTTGCCCACCACCAGATCTGGCGCTCGGTCAGATCGGCAGCCGGCATGGCCGGCAGTTCAGGTGGAAGGCCGAGGCCCGGCGCCAGGGTGAACACGGCAAAGCCGGCCAGCCCCCAGAACACGCCCTGGCGCCAATTGCCGATGCCGCCGGCGAATTCGGAAACCGCGACCAGGATCAAGGCGAAGCCGATGCCAGTGACGATATTGGCAAGCACGCTGAAGGCGAAACGCTCGAAACCGTCTGCCGGCGCCCAACCCTCGTCTTCCGCCGGAGCAGTCGCTTCGGCCGGGGCCGCAGTGCTCATGGCGGTGGTACCCGTTGCGGCCGGTACCGCGGCATGGTCATGGCCATGGCCGCCGCCGGCCTGTTCGTAGACTTCCGCCTTCAGGATCAGCGGCACTGTTGCATAGGCCTGCATGCAGGCGAGAACGACGCCGGCCACGAGCCCCGCGATCGCCGCGATGAACACGACGTTGCGAAACAGGTTCATGATGTCAGATCCTGGTCAGTGGCAGGGAAACGCCATCGAATGGCGATAGTCGTGAGCTGCATTGTGGACCGCATCGATATGCGAGAAGCCGACAAAGCCCATTACGAAAATGCCGAGAAACGCAGCAAGAGCGAGCTGCATGAAGCGCGACTGCGAGGAGACGGAGGTGCCGAGGGAGATGGAAGCGGCAGTCATATCTTGTCCTTTCGCCCTCCACCCGAGGGCATCGAAGTCAGTTTCCTGTCGCCGGCAGGTCTCCTGGCTCGCGGATCAGCGCCCTTCCCCACCTTCCCGAAGAAAAGATCTTCAGTGGCATATGGAGAGGACTACCGCATACAGTTGCGGGGGCAGCCTCGGCATCGGGCGAAACTCGCCCTCACCGCATTCCCTCTTGGCTCCAAAATGGAACCGACGACATTGGCGACTATAGGCAGAATCCTCGCGTCCGGCAAACCAAATTCCGCCGACAACCATCGCAAATGCGTCGTACCAGCCGAGACCCGCCGGTGCCGCAATTGACAATTTTCCTGACCGGGTGTCGGCTGACATCTTCACAGGAAGCCAGCCATGCAGCCCATTGCCAGCGAGCGCGATCCCTACAACGGCCTGACCAGGGCCGAGCCGACGCTGCCGTCATCGGCCTATTGGGATGCAGGCAGCTATCAAAAAGATCTCGACGCTATCTGGTACAGAAGCTGGCTGCTCGTCTGCCGCGAGGCCGACCTAGCCCAACCCTTGGCTTTCCGCAGATTCCGCATCGGCACGCAGGACATCGTCGTGCTGCGAGACGAGACCGGCGAGTTGCGTGCCTTCCACAACACCTGCCGCCATCGCGGCTCGCAGCTCTGCCAGGAAAGCGAAGGCCGGCTGAAGGCGCGGCTGATCACCTGCCCCTACCACGCCTGGTCCTACTCGTTGCGCGGCGATCTCGTGCGCGTGCCGTCGAAATCGCTGCCCGAAGGCTTCGACAAAGCCGACCATCCGCTTTATCGCGTAGCACTCTCGGTGTGGCGCGGTTTCGTCTTCGTCAATCTGCAGGAAGACGCCGCCGGCTCGGCGCAGGCATCCTTCGATCCCGCCTCCGGCGATCTCGGCAACTGGCCGCTGGAGAGGCTGGTGAGCGGCCACGTGCTGCGCAAGGTGATGAACTGCAACTGGAAGATTTTCTGGGAAAATTTCAACGAGTGCCTGCATTGCCCGGGCGTCCACAAGGACCTGTCGCGGCTGGTGCCGATCTATGGCCGCGGCCTGATGGGCAGGCATGACGATCCCGAATGGTCCCGACACGCCGACAATGATGCACCGGAATTTTCTGGCGGCCTGCGCACTGGCGCCGAAACATGGTCGCGCGACGGCCAGGCGCATGGGCCGGTCTTCGCCAACCTCACATCAGCAGAACGCGCTGCCGGCCAGACCTACGCCACCAGCCTGCCGTCGATGTTCATAGTCGGCCATGTCGACTATGTCAGGTCAGTGCGGCTGGTGCCGCTCGGCCCCGAGCAGACCGAGCTTGTCGCCGAATGGCTGTTTGCGGCTGAGGCGCTCGCCGCGACCGACATCGACAACATCGTTGCCTTCGGCACGCAGGTACTGGAGGAGGATGCAACGATCTGCGAGGTCAACCAGAAGGGCCTGCGCTCGATGCGCCACCAAGCCGGCGTGCTGATGCCCGAGGAATACGACCTGCATCGCTTCCACAACTGGGTGCGCGAGCGGCATGCGGCGCGCGAGACAACCGCCTAGTCGGCGACTAAAGCGATTTCGGCAGATAACGCCAGGTCACGAAGCCGCAGACCGCCGCCAGCAGGCCGAGCGTGACGAATACCGAGCCCAGGCCGAAGAAGACCAGCACCACCGAATAGACCAGCGGCGGCGTCAGCTCGGAAAAGTCGAGATAGGTGCGATAGACCGCCGCCATCTGCGATCTTTCATAGGAGCGCACCGAGCGCATGAAGGCGGTCGAGCCAAGCGCGTCGAGCGCAATGGTGAAGAAAGCGCCGCAGAGCAGGAAGGCGCCGGTGAGCAGCGGCACGGTTTCGCCGACGAAGCCCGCCGCCAGCAGCGTGGCCGACATGGCGAAATAAGCAAATGTCATGGTCCTGCGGCCGCCAAAGCGCTTTCCCGCCTTGCCCCAGAAGATGGCCATGAACAGCAGCGCGTTGCCGGCCGAAACCAGCAGGCCGCCGGCCAGCTTGCCCTCGCCGGTGATCACCATGAACAGCGGCCCGTAGACGAAGAACGTCGTCCAGAAACAGGAGCGACCGAAGGCGATCAGCCAGGCCAGCCTCAATCTGGGCTGGGCGATGAAGCGGCCGATATTGGCGAGCGGATTGACTGGCCGCGTCTTGCCAGGGCGGATCGACGAGTTGTCGCCGAGCCGGTAGGTCCAGAACAGCGCCAGCAGGGCCATCGCGAACACGGCCACCACACCATGCGCGGCATAGATGCCGAAGCGCGTGTAGAGGAAGATGCCGAGCGTCGGCCCACCTGTCCAGGCCAGCATCGACCACGCCATGCGCAGCGATTCGGCCTGCATGAAATCGGTCTTGCGGATGTGGTCCATGATGTAGAGGTTGAGCGTGATCGACAGCGCACTGGCGCCCATCACGCGGCACAGCATGCCGGCCAGTTGCCCGGCAAGCGTGTCGGTGACGAAGAACAGCGAGCCTATGGCCAGCAGGCAGGCGCCAGCGGTGTAGACCCAGCGGCGGGCAAAGCGGCGGATCAGCATCGGCATGAAGAGCGTCACCGACAGGCCGAGCATCGCCACCACGGTGTAGAGGATCGAAACGATCTGCTCGTTGTGCAGGATCTCATAGGCCTGGATCGGGATGACGCTCGACACCGTGGCGCGGGCGAAGGATTCGACCGCATAGAGCGAAGCGAAGGTGCGCGCGTCCGCGGCCTTGAGGGCCGGTAGCCAGATCGGATGGCGCACATGGGTGGACATTGCTTCCCCAAAGCAGAATCATCGGGCCAAATCTGCCGTGGCGATCCCCGCGCCAATAAGAGGAAACCGACGCGTATCCGGCAAAAAGCGAAGTCGGCCAAAGGCTTCCCGCCACTGGCCTAAAGTGGCGGCTGATCCAGCGTCCGCGCCACTGTACTTGGCAAAGCTCCCGGTCTTCTTTTGTCCGGGCCAACCGTGATAGTCGTCTTGCGGGGCTGAATCAGAATGCGAGACCATGAGCATCCAAACGCCGACCGCACCCGTTCAGGATCGAACAAAGCGCATCGTCGCCATCGACATCGTGCGCGGCATCGCGCTCATCGCCATGGCGAGCTACCATTTCACCTGGGATCTGGAGTTCTTCGGCTACACTGATCCCGGCCTGACCGCCTTCGGCTGGTGGAAGATTTACGCACGTTGCATCGCTTCCACCTTCCTGTTTCTGGTCGGCGTCAGCCTGTACCTTGCCCATGGCCGGCAGATCCGCTGGAACGGCTTCTGGAAGCGGTTCGCCATGGTCGCCGGAGCCGCGATTGCGATTTCGGTCGTCACCCGCATCGCAACCCCGGACGGCTTCATCTTCTTCGGCATCTTGCACGAGATCGCGCTGGCCAGCCTGCTCGGCCTCGCCTTCCTGCGGCTGCCGGCTTTGTTGACGCTGGTCGTTGCCGCGCTCGTCATCACGGCGCCCGTGTATCTGCGCTTCGAGGCGTTCGATCCCCCGTGGCTGTGGTGGGTCGGCCTGTCGGCGAACAATCCGCGTTCCAACGACTACGTGCCCCTGTTTCCGTGGTTCGGCGCTGTGCTTCTCGGCATCGGCGTCACCAAGCTTGCTGCGGGCGCGGGTGTCTTGACGTGGCTGGGGAACCTGAAGCCCGGCCACTGGGCCAATCCGCTCGTCTTCATCGGCCGCCACAGCCTGGCCTTCTACCTGATCCACCAGCCGCTGCTGATCGGCTGCGTGTGGCTGTTCTCGCAGATCATGCCGGCACAGGTCGAAACCCCGCAGGTGAACTTCCTCAAAACCTGCCAACTGTCCTGCGAGCAGTCGCGCGACACAGAGTTCTGTTCGAGCTACTGTGTCTGCATGCTCGATACGCTCGAGGGCGAGGCCACGCTTGATAGGCTCTACAACAACGACCAGACTGCGGAATGGAAGGCACATTTGTCCGACCTTGCCGGCATGTGCACCGCCAAAACCGACAGCAAGTTGATGGAGGAAGGGGTCAAATGACCGAGAACCTGCCGAAGCCGGGGCTCATACCGTGGCCGCCGCTGATCTACACCGCCGCCATCGCCATCAGCATCGCGCTTGGCCTGCTCTATCCCCTGCCCTGGATCGGCGACATCCTGGGCGATATCCTGTTCGCCGCCGGCTGGGTGGCACTGTTCGCCGTCGCCGCACTCTGGTTCACCGCGATCCGCACCATGATGCGGGCCAAGACCACGCTCAACCCTAACGCGGTGCCCGATCACCTCGTCACCACAGGTCCCTTTGGCGTCACCCGCAATCCGATGTATCTGGCCAACACGCTGCTGCTGATCGGCGTCGCCCTGGTCTCGGGGATCGTATGGTTCCTGCCGCTGGCGTTCATCGCCGCCTATGCCACGCAAAAGGTCGCGATCGAGGGCGAGGAAAAGGTGCTGGCAGCGAAGTTCGGCAAGAAATACCGCGACTACGCCAAAAGAGTACGACGCTGGATTTGAGCCGGCGCCGAAGCTGCCAACCTCCCCCTTGTGGGGAGATGTCCGGCAGGACGGGGGGCGCTGCCCCTCCAACATCTCGACGCCTTGCACACCCGCGACGCTCAAAAAGAGCGGTCTGCGCTCCGCTCAGGGTGACGAAAAGACCGCTACGTATTCACACCAAGCTCGACCAACCGCTCGACGCAAGATTCCTCTGCCTGGTCGAGCTCGGCCAGCGTCTCTTCGAGGTCCCGGCGCTTCTGTCTGAGATCCTCGCGCTTTTCCTCAATGCGCTTGATCATCAGCTTGAGTTGACCGACCTCGCCGGGCGGCGCCTTGTACATCTGAATGATTTCGCGGATCTCGTTGATCGAAAAGCCGAGCCTCTTGCCGCGCATGATCTGGCGGATGAGGTGGCGGTCGGACGGGCGAAACAGCCGCGTGCGGCCACGCCGCACCGGCTGCACCAACCCCTCGTCCTCATAGAAGCGCAGCGTCCGCGTCGATACGTCGAACTCGCGAGTCAACTCGGTGATCGAATAATATTCTCGCATTGCCACTCCCGCACGCCGGAATCCCGGGCGATCGCCATGCGGCGTCGCCCTTCGGTCCCGAACCAAAACCCATGCCATGCCGGAATCGATATGGCGCCCCGCGCAAGCCTCGCATGGCACTTACGTAAAAGTCAATTGAGGCACGACAGGTAGCCCTCAGGGCACGCCGAACCACCATGTGGCAATGCCGAGAAACGCAAAGAAGCCGACGACATCGGTGACCGTGGTGACGAAGACCGCCGAAGCGACCGCCGGATCAACCTTGAAACGGTCGAGCAGCAGCGGGATCAGGATGCCGGCCAAGGCGGCGGCGAACATGTTGATGATCATCGCCGCCGCGATGATGCCGCCCAGATTGGGGTCGCGAAACCAGGCAGCGGCAACGATACCGATCAGGATGGCAAAGACGATGCCGTTGATGAAACCGACGCCCATTTCGCGGCGGATGATGCGGCCGGCATTGTAGATGTCGATATCCTTGGTCGCCAGCGCCCGCACCGTGACGGTCATGGTCTGCGAGCCGGCATTGCCGCCCATGCCAGCGACGATCGGCATCAGCACCGCCAGCGCCACGATGTGTTCGATCGTGCGGTCGAACAGCCCGATCACCGATGCCGCCAGGAATGCGGTCAAGAGATTGACCAGCAGCCATGGAACCCGTGAACGCGAGGTCGAAAGAATGCTGTCGGAGAGTTCTTCGTCGCCGACACCGCCCATGCGCAAGAGATCTTCTTCCGCTTCCTGCTGGATGACATCGACCACGTCGTCGATGGTCAGCACGCCGACAAGCCGCTCGTTTTCGTCGACGACGGCGGCCGACAATAGGTCATACTGCTCGAATTCCCGCGCCGCCTCTTCCTGGTCCATGGTGGCGGGAATGGCATGCCGCGTCTCGTGCATGACCTCCTCGACCTTGATCGAGCGCCTGGTGCGCAGGATCTGGTCGAGGTCGATGGCGCCGAGCAGCTTGAAGGTCGGATCGATGACAAAGATCTGGCTGAAGCGCTCGGGCAGATTCTGGTCTTCGCGCATGTAGTCGATGGTCTGACCGATCGTCCAGAACGGCGGCACCGCGACGAACTCGGTCTGCATACGCCGGCCAGCCGTCTCTTCGGGATAGTCGAGCGAGCGGCGCAGCCTGATCCGCTCGGTGAACGGCAGCTGCGACAGGATCTCGTCCTGGTCTTCCTTCTCGAGGTCTTCGAGAATGTAGACGGCGTCGTCGGAATCGAGCTCCTGCACCGCCTGGGCGATCTGCGCATTGGGCAGATTGTCGACGATCTCCATGCGGATCGCCTCGTCGACCTCAGTCAGCGAGGAAAAATCGAAATCCGCGCCCAGGAGTTCAACCAGCACACGGCGCTGTTCGGGATGCAGCGCCTCAAGCAGGTCGCCAAGTTCCGACTGATGGAGGTCGTCGACTTCATGCTTGAGGGTCAGCGTATCGCGGTCGGCGATCGCGGCACCAATCCGCGCAAGGAAGGACGAAAGGACAGCGCCGTCCTCGCCATAGATGTCGGCGTGATGCTCCTCGGCGGCCCTGGCGCCGGTCGTCCGTTCGTGCTCGCCTTCCACCAGCGCCTCCCGCCATCGCAATCCCGGAAAAGATGCGTCTCAGGTCTAGAGCATCGGACCCAAAAGTGGAAACCGGTTTTGGGAGAATCCGACGCTCAAAAAGAAAGTGGCGTAACGTGCGGGAATATCGAACGAAATGCGCCCGGCCCGTAGCGGGCGGAGGCTGGCACAAATCGGATTTTGGGGAGAGAGAATGGTGCGGTCGAGATGCACCCGCACCTTTGTGTGCTTTTGAAAACACTGCGCAATTCGGCGCAGGCACGAAATTTGTGGCACAATAAGGGGCACAATAGGTGGTACGACGAAAGGTGCGAAAATGAACTGTCCTGCCTGCGACGTTTTGAATACCGATAGGATGGCATAGGATAGTCGCGATGCCCATCCTGTTCGCCCTGCTGCTGTCCGTCTTCGCCATCGACGGCGACACTGTCATCATCGACGGCAGGCATGTCCGAATCGCCAACATCGACGCGCCGGAGATCGGGGATTACAAATGCGAGGCCGAGCTGCGGCTCGGGCTGGTGGCGAAGCGGCGGATGGCTGAGTTGCTGGCGAGCGGCACGGTCGCGATGCATGCGGGTGACCCGGCCAGTGGGCGACTGATCGACCGCTACGGCCGCACGCTGGCGACGGTCGAGGTCGACGGTCGCGATGTCGGCGAGATCATGATCGCCGAAGGGCTGGCGCGGCGGTGGAACGGCAAGCGCCGGCCATGGTGCAACTAGGGCCTCAGTTTTTCGGCGGGAACTTCTGCACCCTCGCTTTCTCGCCATCCGCCTCGATAGACGCCCTGAGTGCTTCTGCCGCTGCCGCGTCCTGCGTGGTCAGCAGCCTGCGCCAGTCGGGCTTTTCATAGATGCTGACGACATAGACGGTGCCAACGGGGTCGCTCATTGGCCCTTGGCCTTGGCATAGTGACTGCGACCCATGCCTGAGACCTTGTCAGGATCAGGCGAGTAGATCAGCCCGACTTCCTTGCCGCCGCATTTGGTGCAGCGCAGTTTCGGGATCAGATCATCGGCCATTGCCGGCGCATCAGGGCCAAGTCTGGCTTTCAGCTTTTCCAGGTCGAGGTCCTGGCTGTGATTGCATGAAGACCGGTGGCAATAGGCCCGGACCTTCATCTTCTCGTCGATCAGCCTTTGCGGTGTCCATGCCATTCGAGGCGATATAGCGCAGGCCTTGAAATGCGAAAAGCCCGCCGCACCTTTTGGCGCGGCGGGCTTGAGGATTGCGGCGGCGTCAGCGCGGCGGCTGTTCGGTGCGCCTGTTTTCCATCACCGCCTGCAGTGTGGCGGTCAGTGCCGACACGGCATTCGAAAGCCCGACCAGCGAATCCTGCACGCGATCGAGCCTGTTCAGCGTGCCGTTCTGGAAGCGCTCGTTGGCGGCCATGTCCTGGACCTGCTTGGTCTCGACGGCGATCAGCCGGTCGTTGACCCTGCCGGCGACATCGTTGGCCCTGGCGGCGACGACATTCGCCTGCTCCGCCGTCTTCGTCACGGCATCGATACGGCCATCCAGCCATTGCGAGCCGAGAAAGGCGATGAGACCGATCGTCGGCAGCGCCAGCGCCATGGATATCCTCGCCACGACGAGGAGCAGAACGTTGTCGGCAATCTTTTCTGTCGCGTTCATATCATCCATTCGCCCCAGCCTTTTTCCATGCACTGCTTCAGATTGAAAGGATGGCGATCGCCGCCAGGCAGGCAGCCATGCCGATCAGCATCACCGTCAGCCACGGTCTCATGGCTTGTCCCAGGCGATGATCTTGTCCATCCGCGCAGAGCAGACGGCGAGCGCTGCTTCGTTGGCATCGCCACGCTCGACGAAATCACCGGTCGTTTCGGGGCCGCCCGGCTTGTGCCAGCGCGCCGGACAGCGCCGCTTGAACGATGCCGGAACGTGACGCTCGACCGTCACGTATTTAGTGAGGATCGGCGGGCTTGTCGGCGTACAGGCCGCGCAGAGCGCCAGGCACAGGAGCTTTGAGGTAGCTGTCAACATCCGCATTTTTCATCCTCAGATCGGCCAGCGTCCTTGCGACGGCCAGCGCGGATTGATTTGCAATATCGATCTCGTCGGCGAGATCGGCCGCCAGCCGGTCGGCCTTCGCCTGCGCATTGGCCTGCGCCGTCATCGCCTTTTCGTTGTCGGCGTTGACCTCGAGCGCGGTGGCCAGGCTGCGCTTGGCGGCTTCCATCGCGGTCACCGCGTCGCGCGCGGCCAGCTTGTAGTGGTAGGCGGTCAGCCCGAGCACCAGGAAGGCGATGACGACGCACAGGGCGGCAATAAGCTTGGTCGTCATGCCCACACCATGTATAGCGCCGCCGCGATGGCCAGCATGACCAGGAACGGCACGGCCCGTTCGATCAGGACTGCGATTCCGACCCGGCCCCAGAAGTCTAGGTTATTGCCGCCGCCGCCCATCAGCATGACACCCAGACACCAGGCTGCAACCCATCCGAGCCGCCAAGATAGCCGTGCCAGTGCCCGACATGGTGCACCGACGGCGAAAGCACGGGGGCTTCGCGGTTTCCGTTCCACGCCCAAGACGGGTGCTCCGGGACCGCTGGACGGATTGCGAGATAGCCTTGATGGCCGCAGCCGCACGGGCAGACGTAAAACATGCCGGCCGGCTGTTCGACAGCTTCCTGACGCGCTCGGGCGCGGCCTTCTGGCGTGACCTTGTAATGGTTCACGAACTCGAAGGCTCCCGGTGTGCCCACATGCTCGTCGATATCGTCAACCAGTGTCGCCTTGACAGGCTGCGTCTTCACGTCAGTCATTCGCCCATTCCTTGTTGCTGCGGCGGCGTGGCGACCGTCTGGACCGTGATTGTCTGGTCCGGCGCCGGCGTCGGTTCCACCGGCGGATCCGCGTAGGGGCGGGCCGCCCTGGTCGTGTAGATGGCAACGACGTCCTGCATGGTGGCGAATCCGGTGTAGCCGAAGACCAGCACCATGATGATCAGTTGCCAGCCCCACGCGATCGTCTCGTTGACGCGGGTGTCCGGGGCGTTGATCAGGATGAAGAGCTGGTAGCAGGCCCAGACGAGAACGGCGTAGAGCATGACGCGACGCCATAGCCACGATGGTTCCCCGTTCTTTCGCCGCTCCACCTGGGGCGCCATAGGCATCAGCGGCCCAGCTTCGCGATGACCTCAGCGCGGAAGCGATCGCCA
Organism: Mesorhizobium sp. Root102; assembly: GCF_001425625.1. Lineage (GTDB taxonomy): Bacteria > Pseudomonadota > Alphaproteobacteria > Rhizobiales > Rhizobiaceae > Mesorhizobium. Next base: position 175,436 of record NZ_LMCP01000048.1, read on the forward strand.
CATTCTCGTGGCGTATCGAAGGCCGGGTCGAAGGGAAGCTTGGCGATGTCCCACTTGCCGCGCTGCTGGATGCCAAGGTTCGCCTGGACCTCGGCATGCGACAGCACCGTCCGCGGGCCGACCGGGATCGTGTAGCGCCGGCACAGTTCGGCAACCGCCTGCGATGCCGCATCCCACTGCGCCTTCGTCAGCGGCTGCGTGCCGGCCTTGAAGGGGCGCTCGATGGCACCGGCCATGGCGCACATCGAGACGCCGATCGAGCCGGTGTTGCAATTCAGCGTGTGCGCCGCATAGCCAGATCGCGCCCTGGGCAGCGAGTTGAGGTCGATCGTCGGGATGCCACGGATCAGCTTGCCGTCGTCCTCGATCAGCAGATGATAGTGCTGGCGGTCGAAATCCGTCGCCTTGTGGGCGCCGGCGGTCCAATGAAGGATGACGCGCGCAATCGTGGCATTCGGCATCCAGCTGGATGGGATCGACATGGCAGTTCCTTTCCGCCCTCGCGGGCAGGTTTTTTTGCGTGATCGCGTGGTTTGCCGGGCAGATTTTCGTCAGGCCGAGAGCGTCGGCAGCAGGCTGTCTTCCTGTGGGTCGTAGATCGTCACCGAGCGCAGGTAGAACTCATTTTCCGTCTCGTCGTCGAAGTAGGCGCCGATCAGCGCCCGCGTCAGCCCGGAATAGTCCATCGCGCTGGTGTCCGTGATGACCGGGTCGCCGTCGACCGAGAGCGAAAGCCGCGCCGCCGCACTCGTCACCGCGATGCGATGAAGCCCGACATTGTGCTGGTCGATGTCGATCGTCTCGCGATATTGGCTGTCGCCGGTCTCGGTGACGATCATGCGCCGCGTCGAGAGGGCGCCGCGATGCATCTCGAAGAATTGCGAGCCGGCCGGATTGCTCACAACCAGGAGGATGTCCTCCCCGGTGTTCCAGAGGCACTGGTATTCGATGACGACGGTCCACTCCATCGTCAGCAGCGCGGCCAGCGCGTCGCCGACATATTCGACCACGGCGTCTGGGGTCCAGCCCGGCACATCGAGGCCGTTCGCCGTGATCAGCCCCGGCTGGTCGACGATGTCGGCCGCGGTGACCGCAACGCTGGCCACCGAGTAGGTCCCGGTCACGAAGTTCGCCGCCACCAGCGTGGCAAGGCCGCCCGCCTGCTGGCGCGACAGCCCCGACGCAATCGTTCCAAGCATCATGCCGTCACGCCCTCTCTTGCAAACAATATCCAGTAATCGCCGCGCTGCGAAATCAGCGTGCTCGGCAGGCACTTCGAACCGATCGCGACATAGGTCTTGCCCTTGAAGATGATCGTCAGACCCGCGACAGACACGGTCGGCGATTCGACCACGTCCATATCGGCCAGTCCGTTGATATCCTTGACCGTCTTCCAGAGCGGCACGGTCCCCGAAAACGGTGCCGGGTGCGGCCCATCGCCGACAAAGGGCTGACCGAGAATGTCGACCTCGACCGATAGACCGTCCGTAAACTTTTCGCCCGAAAACGGAACGGGGATGTCGATCTCCGCGCCGCCTGTCACCTCGACATAGCGGTGGAACGGCTGGACGCTGTCGCTGCTGCTAATGCCGGCGTACTGCCAAAGGTCATAGCTGAAGGCGCCCGGCAGCGCAGGCTCGCCGGTATAGCTGACTTGGTCTGACAGCACCGGAGACCAGACGCCACCTGAAAGCTGCTTGTAGGTGCTCAGCGCATCCGCCGGATTGAAGAACAGCGTCGCCTCAGTCAGCGAGGCATAGGACCATGGATCGACATATTCCGGTCCCGGCCCGATGCCGTTCTCGCCGCCGGCGACGATCTCCATCCCGACATCGAGATTGGCGGCCAGATATTTGCTGCCCCAATGCACGTTGACGATTTCCTGAAACGGATCGAGCGGGACCGGGTTGGCAAGCGAACCATAGGGACCAGGCATCAGGCGGTCACGTCCTCGGCAAGCAGGCCGATCAGGTGCCAGGTGTCGGCGGCGACCTTCTTCGACGTCACCGCGACATAGCGGAAGGCGGTCTGCGGCAGGTAGCCGGAAGGGAACCTCACGACGGTGTCCGTCGACCAGTCGAAGGAAACAGGGTCGACGCCGTCATGCCACCATGTGATTTCGCCATCGATCGGGAAAGCCAGTTCGGCATCCGATGGCAGGTTGACGACACACCCGGCATCGTTGGTGCAGCGCTTGTAACCATTGGCGTCGCCGAGCACCGGGTCATAGGTCGTGGTCGTGATCGTCGCCACCACGCTCGGGCGGAAATTCGCCTGTGGCAAGGTATAGGGACCAAGGACCGTGGCATCCTCCAGATAGATGGTCATCTGGGTGCCGGACACGGTGATGTTGGAAATACCGGTCGCTTCAGGAGGGTTTTCCTCCAGGTCGGTCAGCCGGTCATCGACATCGTGAAAATTGTTATCGACCTCGGTTGCGTTGAGGTTCGACCCCTTCACCGAGCGGTAAGTGATTGTCATCTGGGTGATCCCGTCAGGTGGCGTCGGTGGATTCGGAAGGCTTCTTCGACCAGTCGAAATTGAACCGGACATAGGTGCCGTTGTCGCGGCGCCGCATCAGAAGCTTGGTGATGCGCTCGATCTCGACCCACTGCTCGGAGTCTTCAGGGTTTTCGACCCTGATCTTTTCGACAGCGCGGTCGACGTAGTCATAGTCGATGACGACGATGCCATCGGCCGGATCGTCGACCGGATCATCCGGCGGCCAGGTCACCCCGCCGCCAGGGTTGGTCCGCTGCTCCGGTGTCGTCAGGGTGAAGCGCGCCGCCTTGCCGAAGCGGAAATCGGCATCTCCGGACGTGTCCTTGACCGGCACTTTTGCCAGCGTGCGATTGAGGACATCCGCACCATTGTTGCCGCTGTCGAACAGTTGAACTCTGGCACCGCTGGAATTGCGGCCGGCGCGCCATGGATTGGAAAGACCGATGATGTCGGGCATCAGGCGGCTTCCAAGTCAATTGTGCGAGGCACCATCAGGGCGCTGATCGTGATCGGATAGAGCGTCCGGAACGGCGGATCGTCGCGGCCGATGGTCAATTTCTTCAGGTCGCCGTCGACTTCGGTGAACACCTGGTTCAAGGCCGCAATCGCCGCCGACAGGTCCGGCTTGAAAGCATCGAGAACGGCCTGCTGCGCCGGCAGCGTGTTGATGATGGTGATCTGCGTCACCATGTCGGCGGGCCGCATATCGAAGAAATCGACGCCGTCATCGACAGGGGGGATATCGGAAAAATCCTCATAGGTGACCTCGCCAACAACCGGCATCAGCGTTGCCCCGGCATAGTGCTGGTAACCGACATCGACATATCCTTCGTCGACATAGGAAGGCGTGCCGGGAACCGTGGTCACGGTGTTGCCCTTGCCGACCGTGCAGCCGATGGTGACCGTAACGGTGTGGGTGCGCGCCACGCCGTTCATCTTGTAGCCAACAATTTTTCCCGCAGCCTCGCCACCGGGAATGCGCGGATCGGCAAAACGGGCATTCTTGCGGCAGGACAAGCCGACACCATCGGCAAAACGGCTCAATGTCGCCGTCACGCTCACCGCGCGCGAGCGCGCCAGAATGTTGCCGCGCGCCAGGCAGACCAGATAGTCGAGGCTCCGCAAACCACGCGCGGTCGGCAGATAGGCGCGCCTGCGAACATCGCCGATCGGCGGCGTGCCGTCCGGGAAATCCGTGCTTGGCGGATCGACCAGTTCATCGGCCTGACCCGACACCTTGATGGCGATGACTTCCTCGTCGCCGGGATCGGTCAGGATCGCCTGGCAATCGGCTTCCAGCGTGAAGGTCACCACCTCCTCGCGCGGCCGGGAGACATCGTAGGCGGCGGTCAAAACCGGGTTCATGTCCCACACCGGAAATTTCTCGGTGCCGTTGGTCATCACCACCTGATGGTAATCGGTCGGCCGGACAAAGCCGTCGGTGCGAACAATCGAGGACGGCCCGACTTTCCAGCCACCGCCGATATTGCCGCCCTCCTCGGGGAAATCTTCCATCACACCGTCGCCGGTCAGCGAGCGGATCGAGTGGCCGTCTCCACTGTCGACCGCGGCAAAGGCATCCTTCAACTGCTGCGAAATGTCGACAACGCCGCTTGCTGTCTGATCCCAAGTAATCGAGCCTTCGACCAAAACACGGCGAACGGGCTGGCTGTCGAAGGCGATGTCGAGCGATTCCGCAATGAAGTCGCCGCCGACGTCGAGCATCCCATCCTCGCCGTTGAGGAGGTCGGACACCGTCACCTCAAGCGAGACGCGGTCGATATGGTAAAGCTGAGTGCGCGCTTCCAGCACGGTATCGGGATCGTCGCGGAAGTCCGGCCTGATCCACATCGGATCCCACCACGGCGCGACTTTCAGGGTCTCGGCCAAGGCCTGTTTCTGCGCATCATAATCGGGTGGCCGGGCAATGAACTGCATCGTCACCTGATTGCGCAGAAGGTCGGTCGGAATGCCAACCAGCCGGCCGCGAAACATCAGCACTGCACCCGTCGTCGGGTTGGCGTCATCGCGCCACGACATCAGCAGCCATTGCTTGCGCCCCGATGCCAGCAAGCCGATGCGCGGGTTCTTGACCGTCAGGTCGAGGGTTGCGTCCTCGCCTTCCTGATGGATGAGTTCGTAGGCAACGACGAGGAGATCCTCAACCTCATGCTCGGGACCGAAGACGGTATCGCCGCTGTCGACGAAGGCAAAAAAATACATGCCTACACCTCGATCAGATCAAGCGACCAGTTGCAGGCGGCGCCCCACTCGTCGAAGCCGAGACGGTAGCCAGCCACCATCATGGTCAGGCGAGGCCGGTAGAGCGTGAAGGCACCTTCGCTGCGCGTCGCAGGATCGTCCGTGGTCGAAGCGGCCGGGCGCGACGGCGACCCGCCAGTGGTCATGTAGACGAACTCCGTGGCGCAATCGACGGTCAGATCCATGCCGCGCCTGACGCCGTCGAGCGCCGGCATCTGCTGGTCCGTGCAGGTGATGGTCAGCCTGAACTTTTCTTCTTCGCCGGCGCTGAGGTCGATCAGCACATTGTTGACAGTGCGAGCCAGCTGCGCATCGCCATCAAGGGTGAAGTCCTCGGTTATTCCACGCGCTGAATAGGGCGGCACGCCGATCGGGTCGAGGCGGAGCAGGGTCAGGGGCTGGGTCATTTACGCCTCGGTGGACGGCCGGCGCTGACGCGGGCGCCGCGCAGCGATACGGTTTGAAGGCGGCGCAATCCGATGTCGCCGATGGTCAGGTCGTCGATCACTTCGCCACCAGGCAGTTGCAGCATGAAGGGTGTCCGGCTTTCGGAAGAACCGCCGGTCGCCGCACCCGCCATCGCCAGGCCGCCGCCGGCATAACGCGGGATCGCGATCGAGCGGCTGAAACTGTCGACGGCGCCGCCGAACTTGAAGCCTCGAAGACCAGCGAAGATATCCTTGCCATAGTTCCAAGCATCGAGGACATCGACGCCGATCCGCTTCACCGTTTCGGCCGTGAACACATATTCACCGTTCGACAGCCACGCCAAGATGCTGTCGGACTTAGGACCGCCAGGACCGCGCACGGCGCCGCCGCCGGCAAAGCCGCCATGGGATCCGCCGCTTGAAGATGACGAAGAAGACGACGACGCGGCCTGCGCCCGCAAGGAAGCCGCAGCCGCAGCCGCCTCACGCAGCGCCGACAGGATGCGGGCAATCGCCGTGTTGATCTGCGCTGCAAGGCTGTTGACGATCGAGGCCAGACTGGAAAACCCGCCCTGGATCAGGCTCTGCATGCCAGACATGATCGTGCTGATCTTGCCGGGCAGGCTTTCGAACGGACCGACGATCGCCTGCGCAACCTGATCGGCATTGCCGGCGTCGATGTTGCCGAGCGCGTCGCTGACGCCGGACGCGGCGGTCTGAGCGGCGGGCGCGATGCGGTCGACGTCGGACACGATGCCATCGACCGCCGCCGCCGCCGCGTCCGGCTTGATCGCGTCCGGCACGGCGGCGATGGAGTTGGTGACTTCGTTGGAGACGTTCTTGACCCGGCCAGCCGCCGATTCGGCGCTATCGGCGACACCGTCGAGAGCAGCTTTCGACTGGTCGGCACGATGCGCGACGCCGTCGATGACGTCGAACACTTCCTTGGTGATGCCGCCGGCGCCGCCGCCGCGGATGACTGTGATCTGATGATCTAGGTTCTGGACCTTGCCTGCTGCCTCGTCAGCGGCCGCACCGAGCTGTGTAACTCCAGTCGCTGCCTGGGTTGCGCCCTGGCGAAGATCCTCGATATTGCCGACGACTTTCTCGTCAAGCGTCTTCTGGATATCATCAAGCTCGCGGGTTCGTTTGGCGAGGGTGATGTTCGCGCGCACCAGGGCTTCGGTCTGGGTGTCGATATCGGCGCCCAGCGGAGCGGCAAAATCACCGCCTGCCTTCATGGCGTCGACGATCTGCTGTTGTTGCGCGACCTGTGCCTTTGCGTCCTCCAGCGCCGCTCGCGCGGAATCGAGATGCGCCTGCGCCAGGCGCTTCAGGTTTTCTTCCGCGCCCGGCACGCCCGCCTTGACCGCGTCGATAGCCGCCTTCAGTTCATCAAGCGCGCTCTTGTGGGCATTGGTCGAGTTGATCCAGCCCTGCTGGTTCGTCTTCTCCCGATCCCATGCCGCGATGAGCAATCCCAGCGCGCTGGCGATGGCGAGGATGACCCGGCCGGCAGGCGTCGCGAGCAGCGCGGTGCTGAGAAAGGCGAGAGCCTCGATGGCAAGCACGATCGCCGAGCGGAGCAGGCCGAACCCGCCGATCAGCTTGATGATCGAGGCCCCGATCAACAGTTCTCCGGCGCTGAGATTGGTGCCAAAAATGTTGTTCACGGCATCGGTGGTGAGTCTCGCCGCCTCGCGTAGCAGACGCATGGCGGGCAGCACGACGCCATTGACCACCTGCGCGAAATCCTGGCCGAAGCCAACGATGTTGTCGCGCCACTCAATCAGCCACCGGTTGTCGGCGACATCGGCGTCCCTGCCCGACAGCGTGGCAAAGAAGTCCTTGATGAAGACCGTCGCTACCCGGACGCCGTTCCTGACAAAATCGAGGATGGCGGCGCGGTTGCGGACAATGATATCGCGAAATGCCAAGGCACCGGCGGTGATGGCCGGCGCGAAGATCAGGCCGATCTGCTTGAGTACGCCGCCAACCGTCAGTTTCAATCGGTTGAGTGAATCGTTGAAGGCCTCGGCGGCCTTGATCTGCTCGTCGCTGAAGAATATGCCGAGATCCGCGCCGGTCTGACCGAGTTCCTTTATTTTCGCCGCGCCCTCGTTCAGGAACGGAATGAGCTTGGCGCCAGCCTCACCGAACAGCTTCAGCGAGACCGTCGACTTGCGTGCGCCATCCGGCATCTTCTGGAAGGCGTCGGCGACCTCCAGCAAGAGCTGCTCGTTGGTCTTCAGCGTACCATTGGCATTCTTGACCTTGATGCCGAGATCGTCGAAGCCGGTCGAGATGCCCTTGGTGGTTGCCTTCAGTTTTTCCTGCTTGCCCCCGAAACGCGTCACCTCGACGCCAATGTCGGCGAAGGCCTCAACGGTGTAGCCGACACCCTGCTTGATATCCTTGCCGGCCTGCCCAATGGCCGAACCGATCTTGGCTGCGCCCTTGGCGGTCTCGTCAGCGGACTTGATGATCTGCTTGTTGAAACCCGCCATGGCGACATTGAACTGCGCCTGCTCAACATTGGCCTCGCCTGCGGCAAAGGCGAATTTCTGATAGGCGTCGGTCTGCAGGCCTGCCGCCTGCGCCGCCTTGCCGGCAGCGTCGGCGGCTTCGGCCCCTGATTTGGCCAGCAACAGGATAACGGGTGCGGCGGCGGCGACACCCACGGCAATGCCCGCGAAGGCCAGGGCGGTGCGCTGCGCAACCGTGGCAAGATCCCGGCCGAACGCATTGACGGCCGAGCCGAGATTGGCCAGCGAAACGCCCTTGGCGGCGGCGTCGATCTTCTTGATCGCCGCCTCGCCGGATGTGCCGAGCTGCTTCAGCTCGGATTCCATCTCCTGGCCGCCAAGCAGCTTGATCAGAATGTTGATCGCGTTGCGTTCTGCCAATTTAACCATCCTGATGGCGCGAAGTCAGACAGATTCGACAATTCTGTCGAAATCCGTCATCCTCTTGGGAGGGGAAGAAACAATGCGTTTCCGGGGACTATTGGTGTTAGGCGCCGCCGGCCTGTGTTCAGGCTGCGCAGCAGATTACTTGAACCACAACGATACCGTGACGCTCGCAGCAGGCGATGCAGGGCGCGCTAACATGCTTTTGCAGACAGTCGATCCGCTCAACCCGAATAGCCAGAACACGCATATTGAAGGCGACGGCACGCGTGCTGTGGCGGTCTTCAACGGGTATCGCACACCGCAAGCGGCCGGCGGCGCTAGCGTCTCTCAAGGCAACTGTCCGACTGACGAGAGCACCGCCGCTGATGGCTCGCGTTGCGGGAAACGATCAGCCGAAAGCCGGCCAGGAGGCGCCTGAAATGCGATACGTGAAAATTGCCCTCGTGTTGCTGCTGGCGGCCCTTACCTTCAGAGCAGATGCCGAGCCGTCAAACATTGCCAAGGTCAAAGTCCAGCTGGCTGAAATAAGAACCTCGATCGTCGACAAGGACGAAAAGACGAAACGCATCGCACACACCGAAGCCGGCTTTGCCCTGCTTGCTGTCAGCGAAGCGGAGTTACGGTTGGCAAAACTCGCCACGGATGGGTCTGATGACCACATGACGGAATTCGATGCCGCAATGATCAATTTGAAGACCGCCGTGCGCCAATTCCTCGCCGCCGCCGGTCCTTAGTCGCTGTTGAACGCACCGGCAAAGATCTCCGGCATCCGGTCTGCCGCCTTGTCGGCGATCTCCTGCACCGAAAACCTGTCACGCAAAGTCACCGACGAGACGCCGACGAACAGCGGCACCGCCGATGTCTTGCGGCCAGGCGAAGCACCGCGGCGCAACGCGCTCAACGTCACCGGCGCCGCACCCGACTGGCCGCGCCGGTTGGTGTCGATGTTGGCCGCCAGCAGGGGACGATGCCCTGGCCGGTCGATGCGGAACAGCGGCCCGACCTGCCTGATGTAGAGCGCAGGCGTCATGCGGCTGTTGCCGATGCGCTTGGGCGCGTTCGACAGCGGCAGCCACAGAAGCGGCTTGCCCGATATGGTGCCGCCATCCTCAAAGATCCCCGAATAGGGGATCAGGTGATAGATCTGGATCGTCGGATGCGTCGACAGCGCGCGCTGCGGGTAGACGACGACTTTCAGCGTGTTTTGCCAGCGCGGACCGAAGCCCGCGGCGGCGATGTCGGATCGGGCGCCTTGCTTGACGATGTCGGCGACCTTGTGCGCGGTCCCCATCGACGCGGATTTGACATCGCCGGTTGCTGCTAGCATGGCGGCGTCGAACTGCCCGGCAGCCGCCTGCACGAAGATGGAAAGGCCGCTGCTCACTGGCCGTCCTCCGGCGGGGCGTCTAGGCGGGTCCTGATCGATACCGCCGCGACCAGCTGGCGCGGCGTGAAGTTCATGCAGGTCTCGAACGAGAAGCCGTGGCCGATCAGGTAGACGATCGCTTCCGCGATCTCGTCGCCGACGCTGCCGGCTGGGCGTCGCTTGCGCCTCTCATCGCCCTGATGTCGGCGGCGAGAGAGGCGAGACCGTTTGGGAACGATGTCCGCAACGTCGCCAGGATCAGCGAGAACTGATCGCCGGCCGGCAGGGTTTCGGCCTTGTCCTCATAGGCCTTCTCGCCGGATTTCCCGAGGCCGGCGACGATGATGGCGACGATGACGTCGCCGCCGATCGCCATGACCAGCGCCGCCAGTTTTTCGACATCCGAGGTGCCGCCCTCGATGGCGCTGGCGAGATCCGGGAAACGGCGCAGGATGGCGATGATGCCTTTCGAAGGAACGCCCCTGACAAGCAGGGTCTTGCCCCGGATCGAAACGACCTCCTCGGCCGGACCAAGGTCGAGCAGGTCATCCATTACGCGGTGACCCCTGCCTGCTGGCGCACGGTGAAGCGGCCGAAGCGGCCGTCCGCCTTGTTGACATCGCCGATCAGCGGGATCTGGGCAAAGTCGTCATTGTCGGCGAGCAGATTGAAATCGCCGCTCGGCGACAGCGTGACGTTGCCCTCGAAATCGATCATCGGCCCGATCGTGTTGGTGGCGGTCAGCCTGATGTCGACTGTCAGATTGGGCGACGTCAGCGGATCGATGATCTGATCGCCGGCCGTGTTGGTGTCGACCGTCGACAGCATGAACATCGCGATGTTGCGCGCGGTGTTCTCATCCAGCGTCGCCTTGATCGACGCGGCAACCACGGTAACGGCGGTGAAGTCCTTGGCGCGCAGGCCGACGCGAGCCGTGTTGTGCTCTTTCTTGGTCACGGTCGGCGTGTAGACGAAGTCGACCAGGTTGCCGGCGTCGACATAGTCGGCATCGCCGGGCAACTTCATTTCCACGAAGGCGGCCGGGATGCGGTAGTTGGCAGTCGAGGGAGAAGCAGGCATGGCAGTCTTCCTTTCAGGTTGAAATCAGGTGGCCGGTTCGAGCGCGTAGGTGAAGGTGAAACCGACACCAATGCCGCCCTCCATCGAGCGGCCGCGCTCGGTGACGGTGTTCGACCCGTCGTAGCGGATCGACTTGCCGTTGATGGTCAGCGCCAGCAGCGCCGTATCCGTAAGCACCGCATCGATCAGCTTGCGGCGCATCCGGTTCAGATCGGTGCCGACGTTCTTGGCCGTGGAGGCGAGCCGGAACTGCACCTCCGGCATCATCGCCACGCGGCGTTTGGTGTCTGCCTTATGGCTGAATGGATCTTCGGGGTTGGCCAGCTCCTTGCCGTCGAGCACGACGACGGCCGGCATGGCCGAATCGGGAATGCTGGTTTCGTTGCGAAGCGGATTGAGCGTTGGATCGATGCCGCCAGCCACGACAAGCAGCCTGGCAAGGATGTCTTCGCGCCTGTCTTCAAGTTCAGCCACGGATTTCCTCCAGCATCAGCCGCAGTTCGCCGCCGGCCTCGCCGGTCGGCGCCGGCAGCGGCTCGTGGTTGATGATCTTCCAGTCCTTGCCGTTCATCGCCAGCGTGCCGTTGTCGACATCTTTTGGCTCGATGCCCTTGGCCGCCAGTTCGCTGGCGCGGACAGTGGCGGCGGGACCGATCGTGGCGACATCGACGCGGTTGAAGGCGATCATCTGGCCGACCGTCTTGTCGATGGCGCGGATGGTTTCCGGCGGGTTGCCGCAGGCGACGGTCAGCACCGCATCGACGGCGATCGGCGAGGCATAGAGCGCATCGTAGTGGATCTGCCAGATGCTCATGTCGCCCGCCTTGTCCTGGCCACGAAGGCGAATTCCCAATGGCCGATGCGATTGGCCCCGGCATTGGCGTCGATATGGGCGTAATAGGTGGTGCCGGCCGTCAGCGCGACGTCGTCTTCGATGATGCCGCGATAGTTGCCTTCCGATGCGGTGACATAGGTCAGGGTTGCCGGCCAGGTCTGCCCGGAGACATTCGTGCCCTCGGCATCCTTCACCGTCACGCTGACATCGGCGTCGTTGACGAAGCTACCCTCGATCGCGCTTTTCAGCCCGACGACCTCGATCAGGTTGGTGTTGTCGACGTAGACGACGCAGGTCATTCTTTTTTGCTTCCCCATTCGCGGCCTTCGCCGCTCACCGCCTCTTGGTCAGTCATCCGTCCTGATCTTGCCGGCGAGCAATGGGCCGGCATCGATATCGCCTGAAAGCGCGGTCTTCATCTGCAACGAGGCCCCGAGCAGCGGCCGGATCGAAATGGCGCCGAGGATCAGCGTGGCGATCGGCGGCGTGACGGCATCGGCCCAGCAGTCTGTCCAGCAATCGAGCCAGCAATCGGCCCAGACGGTGCCAATCATGGAGCTGGGCCGAACTTGTCGCCGGTCGAGCCGTCGCCGGTCAGCAGCGTGTCGTTGATCGATTGCATGTTGGCATCGACCTGGCCCGAGACCGTGAAGGAAAGGCTGTCCGTCTTGGTCTTGACTGCCCCGGTATCGGCCTTGACGGCGCCGACATCGGCGCTGAGCGATACCCCTGCCGGCGCGCCTAGGCGCGCCATCACAGCATCGGCCGCCGCGATGACCAGCGACTGGTCGGCCGGATCGCTCGGCAGGTTCGCCGTCTTGCTGTCGATGGCGACGACGCCGGCCAGGATGGTGGTGGCCTTGCCGTCGATCGTGGCGATGCTGGCATTGTCAGGCGCGGTGTAGCCAGAGGCCGGCAGCCGCGTCGACACGTCGGCGTCGAGGTGGGCCATGCGTGCCATCGTCACGCCGGCATCCACCAAGGCGGTACCGACTTCCGCGTTGACGGCGGCGGCATCGAGCGTCGAGAAGCCCGTCGCGGTCGACCATGCGCTGTCACCATGGCTTGCCAGCGAGACGAAGGCGGCGGCAATATCGGAGGCATCAGCCGGGTCTGCCGGCAGATTGTCGGTCTTGGCCTTGACCAGCGCCACCTGCGCCAGCACGGCATCATCGGCGCCGGCTAGAGCGGTGGTGAGTTCCTCGTTGGTCGGCAGATCGTCGACGCTGGTCTGCAAGGTGGCGACGGCCGAGTCTGTCGCAAGACCGCTCTGTATCTCGGTGACGGCCGATGTCGCCAGTTCGCCCGATCCGATCGCGTCGGCCGCGATTGCGGCGTTGGTCAGCACGTCATTGGCCATGGCGCCGACACTGGCGTCGATGCGGCCGGAAACCAACGCGGCCGGCACGCGCGTCTGGATATCGTTCGTATCCGACTGCACCGCATCGACCGAAGCCTGCGTCGCCAGGTCGTCGAACTGCTTTGCCGCCGTCTGCAGATTGATGGTCAGGTCGCACCATTCGGCGCCAGCGGCATCACTGAAGATGATGGTGATGTTGTCTGAGTTGGTCTCGGCTTGGCTCAGCGTCACCTTGACCAGCTTCGACGAAGCCGGCGTCACGACGGGCAAGGTGTTGAGATTGGCCAGCGCGCCACCGTCGAGCGAGATCTTGACATCACCGGCGGCAAACGTCGGGTTGCTCTGCCACTGCCCGTTGGCCGTGCGCGGCGCCAGCGAGACATAGAAGATCGCGCCGGCGGCACCGTTCTTGACGATCGGGAGATAGCTGCTCATGGCTTAGCGTCCAAAGACATGAATTGTGCCGCCCGTCAGATTGCCGCCAGTGTTGTTGGTTATCCGCACCGCATTGATTGGCGATGTCGACTGGACGAACACAGACCCGAGACCAAGTGTCTGATTTTCGATTATTTTCGGCACACCGTTCAGGCCCGATTGCGGGATCTTGATAATGCCAGACCGGGCCAATGCGCTGTTCGATGTGCCGAAACCAACGCCGGTTGTATTGGCTTCTATGTTATTGGCGACGAGATTAACGTAGTCCCCGCTCGTGTTTCTATAGTTTGCCCCGTTGTCGGTGCTGACATAGAGGACGCGCACGCCGGAGACAGACACCGTTATATTACGCACAAGCAGCATCAATTCATTGTAGCTGCCGAGGTTGGTGAAATCGACGTTGGCCACATCGGCGGAGTAAGTCCAGCTGTTGGCCAATGACCATGCCGCGCTGCCTCCGGCGGCAGGCGGTGCGGATTGAAGGAGTTGCAGCATCTATTTTTGCCTCGCGCCGTGACGAATGGACATGCGGTTCACCTTCAGTAATATTGGCGTGATGGGGGGACGGCTGCACGGATTGGACGCTTTGCGCGGGGTCGCGGCGATAGCCGTTGCCGTGCATCACCTGGCGCGCATCTACAAATTTCCGGCCTCGCCGTTCAGCCCTTCAATCTCTGTGGACCTGTTCTTCATTTTATCCGGATTCGTGATGGCTCGAACCTACGAGGACCGGCTGCGCCACGACATGACGACACTGCGTTTCATCGGTCTTCGATATCGCAGGCTGTTCCTGCCGTTGGCGGTCGGCTCGACCATCGGGCTGGCCCTGGTGGCGGCGAATTCAGGCCTCGCGGCGCATCTGGTTGCAGCCTATGCCTTGATCCTATGCTTTCTTCCAGTGGTTGGGCGTCCAGCCTTTCCGCTGAACGTGCCCGCGTGGTCGCTGTTCGTAGAGATCGTCTGCAATATCCTGCATGGTGCGATCCTCTCGAAGATTTCGAACATGCAACTGTTGGTCGTTGCTGTGGCGGCGGCGCTGGTCTTCATCCCCAGCTTCACGATGGGTTTGTCGCTATGGAGCCCGGCCTTTACCTCAGTCCTTTGGCTGATCCCACGCGAGTTGACCTGTTATCTCGTCGGCATCTGGATCTTTCGAACCTATGGCGATGCGCCGCTCGGAAGCAGACCGATATTGGCGGTCTGCGCCTTCGCGCTAGCCCTTGGCCTCGCCTCGATCAACGCACCGCTAGAAATGTTGGCTTTGGTCTGCTGCCCGTTCATCGTCCGCGCTTCGCTCGGGATGCCCCGGATGAGATGGGCGATCTGGGCCGGCGCAATTTCCTACCCGCTATATGCGACACACGTCCCGGTCTTGCAGGCTGCGCGCGCTATGGGCTTGCAACCCTTGTTCGGCGTCATGCTAGCGGCTGCCGTCGCCATTCTCATCGCGGCGGCGTTCGAAACCCGGCGCGGCGGCACGAAGCCGCGCGGCGCTCACCAGATCAGCACCTGATCGGCGACGCGCACGAAAATCATGTTCGAGCCAGCCCACGAGTGCAGCGTGAAGCCCTTGACCGGCCTTCGCCGCGCCGCCGAAATGCGAAAGTGCCGATATCTTCACGACCGCAATCGGTTTCCATCCTGTTGGAGGACACAACATCGAAACCGCAGTCGTCGAACGCCCGGATGAGACCGTCGCTGGTGAAATACCAGACGTGCTCGTCCTTGCGGAAATGCTTCGAACAGAGCACGTGCTGACCGTCCCTGAAAATCGGGATCGAGACGAAGACCCATTCGCTGACACGCGCCAGCAAGGCGCGAAAATCCGGAATGTGTTCCATCACGTCCCACAGCGAAACGGCCGGAACGCGCTCCCGATAGGGGTCGATGAACAGACCGCGCTGGCGCAGCCATGCTTCCGCGACGGGATTGACGTCGAAGCCGAACGTTGTTTCCGATGCGACTGAGTTGCGCCGCTCGATGAAGGCACCGGAGCCGATGCCGACATCGACGAGCCCGCCCTGATAATGCCCGCTCACGAAGTCGACGCGCGCCTGCATCAGCGCCCGGCCGATCAGCGTGTCGGCCTGTTGCTGGAAGCGCTCGAAATAGGCCGCGTCGTACGGCTCGATGCCCGCCTCGACCGGATAGAAGCCGATGCCGAGCTCGGGCCACCAGGTCAGCTGGCGGGCGGCGCAGGCATCGAAGAAGTCAGGCCGCGGCGGAACGCCAGCCACTGGTTCATCAGGTCCGGTATCGTCTTGTCGCAGCAATGCAGCATGTGTGAGCACGGGCAGAACCTCAAAGGTTTGGCAAAACCGAGCCGGGACAGATCCATCCGCGGGTCCGTGATGACGGAAGCGGCGTTGTGGGCGCCATGGCCGCCCTGAATGATGAAGGCGTTGCTCTTGATGGCGATCGCCGCCGGCACGATCCAGCCGACGCCGCCGACGATGATGTCCGCTTCCCGCGCCATGGCGAGCAGCTCACGCACCGGAAACTCACCCTTCAGAAAGGCGTCGTGATGCGGCGGCAGTTCACCGTCCAGCCACTCACGGCCGGGCTCAAGGTCGGCGACGGCGACCACGCGATGCGTTGCCATCAGCTCGCCTGCGATCGTTGCGACATATTCCGGGCGCGGATTGCGCGCCTCGTTGCGCCACTCGGCTCGCACCGTCACCGGGCGCACCATTGCAAGCGGCCGGTCGCATGAAAGCGGAGCCGCGCCCATGTCGGGCAGATCCCAGACCGGCGCCGTCAGCCTGACCCCTGCCGCGCCGATCTGCCGTTCAAGTGCCGCTATGATCGAGCCGCGCACAAGATCCGTATGCCCGTAGCCCAGGCGCAATTCGCGAGCGGCGCGCGGCGGTATCGACCAGCGCGACGACGGCTGGCGCGCGACGTTGCGCATCTGCGTCCGCAAATTCCGATCGATCCTGACGAAGCGGACGGCAAGGTCCTCGTATAGCTCGGGCCACGGCGTATCGAGCCAGACATCGTAGCGTTCGGCGCAGGCGCGCACGATCGGCCGCGCAAAAATATTGTCGCCGAGTCCCCACTGCCCCCTGATGACGAGAGATGGCTTCATGTCATCGCGCGCGGTCGAGCATGGAAAGCACGTCTCCAAACGACATCTTCGGCCAGCAAGCGACGTGGCTGACCGGGGAACAATTGATGACCTCGACGCCGAGCGCCCGGATTGACCGCGCCAAGCCTTCCAGTTCGGCGCGATGGCGGTCGAACCAGCCTTTTCTGAGCGGGTTCGGATAGAGCCCGCCATGGTGGTGCCGGCGGCCATCGGAACCCAGGCAGCCATCGACGCCAAGCAGGACGATGCGGGCGACGCCGCGATGGATAGCAATGTTGATGGCGCCCGAAACCGAGGTGGCATCGAGCGCGACACGGCCGGGATCGGTCGAGACGCCTGACGCCGGCTTGATCTTGACCAGCCGCTTGACCGTCTTCGGACCGCCGACTGGCGAGGTGGTGAAGATTTCCCCGGCAAAGGCCGGCTCTTTCCATCCGGTGTCGGTCCACCAACCGGCATCGGCATAAAAAAGCGCATCCGCATCAGGCCAGGCGAGGTGCGCCGAGTTGATGGCGATGACCCGCCGCCCTTTCAGGAGCGACAGGTCGAGATCGAGCACGGACGGCCCGCCCGCGAGCACGAAGGCTGTTTCGCCTTCCCAGTCGCGGGCGAGTGTCGCCACGGTGCAATCAGACGGTGAAGGCGGCCGACAGCCTGACCTTGCCGGTCGCGGACGGGTTATCCGCCGCCTCGACCGCAACGCCGATCAGTTTGTTGGATCCGGCCGTCGAAGTGGCTTCTGCATCGGCAGCGACCCAATAGATCTTCTGGCCGAAGGTCCAGGCCTGCGCCGAGACCTTGGCCAGTTCGAAGACACCGATCAGCGACAGAGTGCCCTCATCGCCAACGGCGATATCGCCGTTGGCGACGCCAAACAGCGATCCGGCGACGACGCCATCGCCCGACGCGACAGCGACAGCGTCGGTCACGTCTTCATTGGTCCAGGCAATCTCGTTACCCGGCTGGATGTAGTTCTTCATGATTTGCCTCCTGTAGAGGGACGGATGAAAGGGGAACGGGCGGCGATGACCGCCCGTGAGGTGTCAGGCCGGGTTAGGCGCCGGGGTTCTTGTAGCCGAAGCGGTAGTCGACAGCGCCGACGCCGAAATCGAGCTCGACCGACATCTTGAAGCCCTGGGTGCCGAACGGCTCGTCGGTGCGTACGCGCGGCGCCTCGTAGCCTTCCAGATAGCCCCAGCGGTAGTTGGACCCCATGGCAGGATCGGCGAACGCATACCAGGCGTTGCCGGTGATCTGGGCGGTGTCGAGCACGCCGAGCTTGCCGGAGAAGATGTTGACGGTGGCAACGGTTGCCGGCGTGATCGAGGCGATCAGCATTTCCGCCTCGGTCAGCTTGTCGGGTCCGACAAGCAGCATCTTGGCGGCGTTCTGCAACAGCTGGTTGCCGCCGGTCGACTTCTGCTTCGACATAGCAGCACGCGCCTTGCCGACATTGGTGACGTCGATGACCGTGCCGGGGCTGGCGAGGTTGGCATGGTCGGCATGGAAGACCGTCTTGCCGTCCGCCAAAGCGGCGTTGAAGGCCATCGAATAGAAGGTGACTTCTTCGAACAACGCGACGGTCGGGCCATAGCTCGACAGCAGGTCGGCAATGGCGCCGATGTTGTCGTTGATCAGCATCTGGCGGGTGATGGAAAGCGCGATGGCGTAGCTGAACGCCTGCACGGTTTCCGCACCCTCATTGAAGGTGCCGTATTTGATCTCGCCGGATTCCAGCACCTTCTGCAGCATCGGAAAATCGCCGATCTTTACCGTGGTGTGCGGCCGGAAATCGTTAAAGTTCTGCTTGCGGGCGATGCTGCGATAGGTCGGCTGCGCCAGGGCATAGCGGCCTTCGAGTGTGCGGTTGATGGCATTCTCGAAGATGATCGGGAAATCCGACGTCGACATGCCGGCGCGCGTCAGGATCTCGTCCTTCTGGCGCGCATTGACCACCATGCCGCCGCGCCAGTCGATCGACTGCGCCGCGATATCGATGACGCTGCGGCCCATGAACTGACGGGCAGCGGCGGAAGGCCCGGCGACCGGCAACGGTGCGCCGAGCGAATAAGACAGCGCCTCGGTCATGGCGGTGCGGCGGACGTCGCGATCGTCCTGCGTGATGCGGGCAGGATTGGTCGGCGTCTGGCGGGCAGCCAGACGGTCGAACATCTGCGCCCGGAAGGTCGCCGGATCGACATTGGTGCGGATCGCCGTCTGTTCATCTTCGGTCGACAGCTCGACGCCCTGGGCGCGAGCCGTCGCCGCGATGCCGACGATGTCGGCGGCACGGGTCGCGGTGTCGGCAGGCGGCGTCTGGCGCTGGCTGCGGGTCTCTTCTTCTTCCGCCGTGCGGATCTGCGCCCTGACCTCTTCGATCTCGGTCAGGATCCTGGCATGGTCGGCCTCGATCGTTCGCGCCGCATCGGGTGCGGTATCGTCCTTGATCTCGGCCTTCTTCTGCTCGGCCTTGGTGGTCAGTTCGGTCAGCTTACTGCGCAGGCCGGCAAGCGCCAGCGGCGCCGCATGGGCCAGGTCGGTGAGGTTGAAATGCTGGTGCAGGTCGAAAGACGACAGATGCGGAGCCGCATATGCCAGGTCGGCACCAAGGCCGAAGATAAGGCCGGCGCACAGGATCATGGCGACGGCCGCGGAGAGGAAAGCCTTTTTCATGGCTTTTGGTCCTTCTTGCGTTTCCGGGGCGATGAGCCGTCGCCCTGCGTCCCCGGTGGAGCGCAGGCGGCCGTTGAGAGGCTTATGCTTCTGGGTCTAGCGGCCGAAACCGGCCATCCGCTGCTGCATGCCGAGACGGATGCGGCGGACCTCGTTGGCGTCGGCGAGCGTGCGCATGACGCGGCAATCGAACGTTTCCGGCTTGGCGCCGTCGCTGCGCACTTGCGCGCCGGGATCGGCCGGGATCGGCACCGCCGAGATTTCCCACGGCTCCCAGTCGACGACGCGGTGCAGCGGCACCTTGCCATCCATTTCCTTGCGCTCGACGGCGTGGATGCGGTAGCCGACCGAGATGTTGGAAACCGTGCCTTCCTTGATCCGGGCGACGCGATCGACGGCGTCGGCGGCGGCCGACAGCTTGACGGTGGCGACGCCCTTGCCGCCTTCGATCTTGGCCGATCCGCGCACCACCGATCCGATGACGTCGTTGAGGCTCCACTGGCCGTGCGTGTCGAGGAACGGCGCACCGGCATTGAGGCGGCCAAGGCGAACGGAATTGCCGCTGACGATCAATTCCTCGTCGAACTCGCCATCCATCCACGAAAAGCGCCGCACCGTGGCGCCCGTGGTCCAGATGACATCGATGCTGTTGGTTGCTTCATCGAAGGAACCGGCGCGCACCTCGGCGTCGCGCAGCATCTGCGGCAGGCGGATGATCTCAGTCATTGTTGCCATCCTGTGGTGTTTGCGGGGCGCCATCCTGCGGCGCCGGCGGCGATCCGCCGTTGAGTGGGCGCCGGCCGTCGATGTCGAGGGCGAGCTTGGCCTTGTCGGCGACATCGAAGAATGTCGCGGTGTCGGCGACCACCTTCTTCCAGTCGCGGCCCCAGGCCGAGATGAACTCCTGCGGCGACTGGCGACCGGCGCGGACGGAAGCGATATCCGCCTCCAGATCCTTCTTCGGATCGATCGGCTCGTTGGCCGGCATGATCAGGTCGACCGGATAGCCGCCACTGCGCGGCTTGAGCTTGCCGGCAAGGATGGCACGGTCAGTGAAGCGACGCGTCGCTGGCAGCACCAGCCGCGGCGCCATCAGATGCCACTGGATCTGCTCGACCAGGCGGCGAAAATCGATCTTGCCAGCGCGCAGCGACGAGTAATTCGCCTGCCTGAGATCGCCGGTCAGCTGGTCATAGGTGATGCCGGCGCCAGCGGCCATCGCCTGCATGGCGGCGAGGTAGACGGTGCCGAACTGCGATTGCGACGACGGCTGCGCGAAGACCATGTCGGAATTGCCGATGTCGACGATCATGCCCGGCTCGATGCGGGTGACCTTCTGGCTGTCGCCGGCGCCATCGGCGGCGTCCTTGGTGGCGAACGGGTTAGGGTCGCCCGGATTGGACTTGCGGAAACCAGCGAAGCATGCCTGCGTCCGCGCCTGCATGAGGGCAGAATCGAACAGGTCCTGCGCTTCCCTGCCGTTCAGCAGGATCGGCGCGAACCAGGTGATGCCGCGCACCTGGCCCCAGCGCAATGGCCGGTAGAGGTGGCAGAGATCGTTCCAGCCGACCAGCGCCGATCCGCCGACCAGCGACGACACCGACATGTCGCCGGGATGGTTCTTCCACAGCCACAAGCCCTTGCGGCGGCCATTGTCGCCCAACTCAACGCCCAGCCTGGTGTTCGATCCGGCAAGGCCATAGTCGCGTGAGGCATCGATCTGGTCGCCTTCGAGACCCTGCAGCCTGAACGGCACGCTGCCATCAGCCTCGGCCGACGTCAGGTCGACGAAGCGGATAACGCTGTCGCCGCCCTCGACCATCGAGCGCAAAGCCAGCGCCTGCATGGTCGGCTCGTCGAGAACACCTTCGACATCGGCCTGTGCCTGCCATTCCTCGCGCACCAGCCGGAACTGGTTGTCGGCGCGGTCTGACCCGGTGTTCGGCACCACGGTGATGCCGGTGCCGACGACATGCGAGACTAGAACGTCGAGGATGCGTTGGCCGGCCCAGCTGTCCCTGACGAATTCGCGCGCCCGGTTGCGCAGCGTGGCCAGCGCCTGGCCGACCTCGACATTGGCCGAGGTGCCGCGACCGGTCCAGCCCTTGTTGCGGCGGCCGGACTGGCCAGCGGCATAGCTGCGCTCGAAGCCTTCCAGCGAGGCACGCGCGGCAGCGCGGCGCAGGCCGGCCTGCGGCGAGAACACCGAGATGAGGCGGTCGAGCGCGTTCATTCAGGTGCCGCCATGGTATTCGGTGAACATTGCGCCGGAGGTCGATCCCTTGACCTCGACCTCCATGCGCGCCAGCACGCGTTCCATCTCGGACATCGAGCGGAAGGTGGTCAGCGTCTCGCCGTGCTTGAAAGTCAGCACGCCTGACGACATCGCCTTCTTCAGCGTGTCGATGTCGGTCTGCGTCCAGGCCATCGGATCAATCCCAGAAAGAGGCTTCGGCCGGCTGCTCGACTGAAGCCTGCTGTTTCGGTGTTTCGGGCGCCCGCATCTGCACCTGCAGGATCTCAGGGGCGAAAAAGTCGAAATCCTTGGGGAAACCACGATCGGCGGCGATCTTGCGCCACTGGTCGGCGGTCATGCGCGACAGGCCGAGATAGTCGGCAAGCGCTGAATTGTAGACTTCGCAATCGAGGAGATGGTTTTCCTCACCGCGGCGCACCGTCCAGACACGCCGCACACGGCCGCGAAACGTCTCGTTGGACAGATACTCTGAGGTGATCTGGCGGAAATACACCTCGTCCTGCCAGAAACCGAAATGGATATAGCCTGACGGGTTGGCCGGTTGGCCGGCGGCGATGCCTTCCTTGCGCAGGTCGGCGTAGAAGGCACCTTTCAGCGACCAAGTGCCGACCGCCCAGACCATGGCACCGTTGCGGATGCGCTTGCCCTTGAAATCGATGTCGACCGGCGATGGCTGGCCCAGCGCCGGGCGGCTCCATCCGTCGACACCCTTGAGGGCGAAGGTCGCCGCCTTGCCGCGCACCCAGGAGTAGACGACATGGCTGCGGTAGCCGCTGTCGATGCCGAACAGGTCGACGGCGCGCGTCTTGCCGTAGGCATCCGGCCACTGCTTGGTGCGGATCTTCTCCAGTTCGAGGAAGGCGCCGGCATGCGGATCGTCGGTGGCGCCGTCGATATAGCCAGCGTCGACAACCCAGCTCTGGCGGTCGGGCGCATAGGCTCGCACCGACCACCAGATGCCGTTCATCTGCACGTCGGCCGCACCGGTCAGCATCAGGCCGGCGGCCGGGATGTGGCCACGCTTCAGGCTATGATCGCGGCGCTTCATCAGCCCGACATGGTCGGGCGCGTCGCCCTTGATGTCGAACGGCAGGCCGAGCGTCAGGTTTTCGAAGGTCTTGAGCTTCTGCGGGTCGCCATTGGCTGTGACGAATTCGTCTGCGATCACATCCCAAGGCACGAAGGGCGAAGTCAGCGCGTCGAAATGATAGCTCGGATAATCACCCGGCTTCTTGTCGGTGGCGATCCACCGGCCCTTGCGCATCAGCGCAACTTTTTCGTCGCCCTCGACGATGGTGCCGCAACAGGGCGTAACGTAGTGCGCCTTGTAGGGGTAGCTATCGTTGAACTTGAAATGCGTACGGTCGAAGATGAAGCGGAACATGTCACCGCAACCGGGGCATGGCATGTGCCAGTAGCGCTGGTCGCCGGCCTTGAAATAGGCGTCGATCTTGGACGCGCCCTTGACGGTCGGGGTCGAGTTGTAAACCCGCTTCCACTCGCCTGACATCAGGAAGGATATCTGCCTGGCCTTCACCATGCCGATCGGATCGCCCTGGCCGTCGAGATCGTCAGGGTATTCGTCGACCTCGTCGAGATAGGCGACCTTGATCGTCTTCGACCGCAGGTCCGCCGCCGATGTGGCGATGGCCAGCGTCAGCGAGCCGCCAGGGTAGACTTTCGACGTGACGGTCGATGACCCGCCGGCGCGGCTGGTCTGCGAACGAACCTTGCGGTTAAGGGCTTTCGACTTCTCCAGCGCCGGCTGAAGCTTGTCGCGGTTGAAGTCGGACAGCGCGCCGGTGGTCGGCTGGACGATCATGATCCGGCATGGGTCCTGGTCGATCATATGGCCGCAGGCGGCGATGATCAGCGTGGTGAAGCCGGTCTGCGAACTTTTACGGATGGCGATTTCGTTGACGCCGGACTCCATCGCCATCATGTCGAGCGGTTCGATGATGTAGGGCGTCAGCGACGAATCCCACAGTTCGCCCGACTTCGGCCCGTCCGGCACCACCAGGTTGGCCTTGGCCCACGCGGACGGCAAGGCGCGGTCCGGCGGCATGATGATCGACGCAAGCGCACCGGCGACGACAGCCAGCGCCGATCGCTTGAACGCCAGCTTCATCAGGGTAATCCCGAAAATGGTTTAGTCGTTGTCGCCGAGGTCGAATTCGGTGGCGCCGTTGTCCTCATCGGCACGGCCTTCGCTGGCGATCAGGGTCAGCGCCTCGCCGGCCTTGCGGCGCAGCTGATGCTCAATCTCGCGCAGTTTGCGGCGCATCGCCGGTTCGCCGTCCTTGGCCGCCGCCATCAGGTCCGGCGCGAAGGTGGCCAGTTGCCCGAGCGACCGCACGATCGCCTCGCCGGCCTTGATCATCGCCAGCTCGACCGACTTGACCGGCACAAGGTTGCCGAGCCGTTCGTTGACATCGAGTGCTGAGCGTCGGGCTTCCCACTGCGCCTTTTCAGTCTGCGCGTCGCGCATGGCGCTCGGCGGTTCGGACCGTTCGGCCTTGACTGTCTCGGCCGCCTGTTCGCGGTAGGCGTCGCCGGCAACACCGACCGCCTTGTCGTATGCTGCCAGATCCACCAGGCGCTCGCGGCCCTGGCGGCGCGTCGTCACCAGGCCTTCGCGTTCGTAGCGGTCGACCCGCTTCTTCACCGCGACTTTGCTGACCCCCTTGATCGCCGCGATTTCCGACAGCGACTTCCAGACGCCTTCCGGCATCAACGGTGCGCTGGTCACAAGCATTCCTCGGTAAACCGTTTACCCGCCATCGTTAACATCGTTAACCCGGTTTTCCGGCATGTCTGACTAGAAAACCCTCGCGCTACCGCCGTCCCGCATACAGTTTGGGGCGGGGAAGGACCCGTGACGGGGGGGGGTGCCGGGCGCGCGTCGGGGGTGCCGAAACGAGAACACCCCGCGACCGGTGCCGGTGGCGGGGTGTTCGATGCTTTTTATCCGTGACAAGACATCCACCAAATCGCTGCACGCGTCAAGCGGGTGCTGCATTCTTTTTATTGAACAGCTTGAACCATGACGGGAAGCGCCTTGCCATCAGCGCATCGGCCTTGTCCTGCTGCGCCTTGAGCAGCACCGCATCGCCGACGAGATCGGCTAGCACACGTGACGATGGCATGGGTGTCAGCCATGGTGCCACCGGTATGGTCGAGGGCAGCATGACCACGTCCTGCATGCGGTGCGCCACCGCGTCGTGCACCATGGCCAGTGCCGACAGCCATATCTCATGCTCTGCCCTGGCAATGATGGCGTTGACCGGATCGGGATCGAGGTAGGGCTTGGTGTAGGCACCAGGCAGCGCATCACCACGCTTGTCGACGCCATTGACCTCGATCATGCGCGCCACCGTCTCATCGCAGCCGTCGATATGCCTGCCCGTCAGCTGGTCCTGCGTGACCTGCAGATAGTAGCGCGGCTTGCCGTTGCCATGCCGCTCGATCTCCTGCGTGACAGCGTCGAGCTGCATGCCATCCGCATCCCAGCCCATCACCGCACGCCTGATGATCAGTTCGGAAGGCTTCAACCGCAGCGTCACCCTGCCCTGCCCGTCCTCATGCGTCATGCGCCGCCAAGCATCGCTGACCGCCTTGGCGCCAAGGCCGGCGAAGCGGTCAAGCTCGGGCGCAGGGCGCCAGTCCTCGGGCAGGTCGAGCGCATAGTCGTCGAGCGCCATCACCGCATCGCCGATCGCCTGCGCATCCTCGCAGGGCCAGCTGTCGGCGGAAAAGTCCGGCACCGCACCGAAGGCGTTGACGCCGAACGCATCGACCAGCGACAGCAGTTCAGCGAAACGCCCGGTGCTGTCCCATCCGCCAGCCATCGCCATCGGCTTGTCCTGCCGCCTCGGCACCTTGGGCAGTTCATCCCGCCATGCCCATGCGATGACATCCTCGACCGGCCCGCTGCGTTTTCCCGCCGCATTGCGGCTCAAAGGGCGGTTCCTGCTGGTCACAAAGCCCAGATCAGCACCATCTGCACCCATTTTCATTATCTGCACCCTTTCCTTAAGTAGCTAAACCCTTGTTTTCGCAAGCAAAACAACAATAGAAAAACGCGATGGTGCAGATGGTGAGGGTAATCTGAGATAACGCATATGACAGGCAACCATGCTGCCCTATCCCCCTTGCCGAGACATCATATGCGTACCCGGAAATAACCGGCACCATCGGCACCATCTGCACAACCGATTGATTTCCCTATCCCTTTCACGGTGCCGATCCAGCGACGATGCCCGTGCATCAGCACCATCAGCACCGCCAAAGGGTGCCGACAGACCCGATGCCAAGCCTCGCAGCGCGAAGCCTGACCAAGGGGAAAAGGGAAAAGCGCGATCACGGGATCTTGCCCTCGCGCGCCAGACGCTCGATCAGGTCGATGCGCATGCCGATCCATCGCATGACGTTGACGGCCATCGAGTTGCCGTAGCCTCGGAATTGCGGACCATTGGGACACTCTTCCGGTGGCTTGCCTCGCCATGGAATTCGATACGCGCCAAGCGATCCCGTAGGATGCAGCGCTTCCCGCAACGATGCCGGCACCGCGCCAGCCGCCGGCGGGCACGCCGACGACGCGTCCGGTGAGGAAGCCCAGAAAGTCAGCAAAGTCTCGTCCGGCGGCGCTGGAGAAGACGCCGGGGACATTTTCCCAGACGACCCAGCGGGCGCCAAGGCGCTTAGCCAAGCGGACATACTCAAGGGCAAGGTTGCCGCGCGGATCATCCAGGCCGAGACGCTTTCCAGCGACGGAGAAGGATTGGCAGGGTGTCCCGCCGACGAGAAGATCGACAGGTCCAGCGTCGCCTGGGATGGATGTGAAATCGCCATGGTTCGGCACTCCGTTCTTGGAAAGCGGCTCGCCCGGCAGGTTCGAGCCGTAGTGATGCGCAAGCACGGCGGACGGGAACGCCTCGATCTCGGAAAAGAATTTCGGCCGCCAGCCGAGCGGCTCCCATGCGACCGACGCCGCCTCGATGCCAGAACAGACCGAGCCATAGGTCAGCGTCATCGCCCATCCTCCCCATATCCACCATGGCCTGGATCACCGCCGCCCTGGCTTTGCCATTCCGGCCTGATGCCGATGCCGCGATAGAAGGTTTCGCCATGCGACCGCTGGCGCTGGAACTGCTTCATCTGCCCGTCCGGCCCCTCGAAGCTGCGCTCGGCCGACTTGGCGAAGCGCTTTTCGAAGGTCGAGCGGTTGAAGGCGAAGACGCCTTCCGATGCCGCGAATTTCTCGAAGGCGTGATAGAGGTCGATCGGCTTTTCCTTGTCGTCGGGGTTGCCGGTGACATGGCAGGCCATGCGGATGAAGGTGCCGATGGCGTCGCTTTCCTGGCGGTATTCGTTCGACGCCGCGCGCACGCCCTCGGGGATCTCCAGCCCGTGGTTGAGATAGTCGACGGCGCCTTCGACCATCCAGGCGAAGACGGCGGCGGCCTCGGCGCGTAGCTTTCTGGGAAGCGCGCGGTCGGTGTCGCCCTCGGCGATCTGGATCGTCCACGGCACCAGCAGCAGGCGGCGCCAGATGCCGTCGGAATCATCGTCGATGCGCGGCTTGTGGTTGCCCGACAGCACGATCTTGAAATGCGGGTCGACCTCGAAGAAATCCTTGTGGAGGCGCCGCACCGGGATCTTCTCGCCGCCGGTCAGCGTCTTGATCAGCGCGTCCTTGAGCTTGACGCCAGCCTCCGGTTCCGATGCCGCCACCAGCCGCGCGCCGGGCAGCCGGGCAAGGTCGGGCGTCGCCTCGCCGCCGCCGCGCTTGTTGTCGCCGGAAAAGCTGTCGATCGACAGCGTCACCGCATAGTCGCCCATGATGAAGCAAAGCAGGTCGACGAAGGTCGACTTGCCGTTGCGGCCGGCGCCGTAGAAGAACAGCATCACCTGCTCGATCGTCAGCCCGGTCAAGAGATAGCCGCAGAAGCGTTTCAGGAAGGCACGGATCGCCGGATCGGGCTGCACCTTGATCAGGAACTTCTTGAACTCCGGCATGTCGGGCCTGGCCTCGGCATCCCATTCGGCCTCGACCATCTTGGTGATGAAATCGCCCTGGCGGTGCTCGCGCAGCCGCGCGCGCCATTGCGTGCTGAACCTTGGATCGTCGGGATCGCTTTCCTGATCCTCGATCTCGGCCTGGTGGAATTCGATCGTGCCGTTGCGGCAGTTCACCCAGTATCGTTCTTTGTTGAGATCCTGCACCTTGGCAGCCATGTAGGGCTGGCTTTCGCAGAGCAGATTGTTGAGCTTCGACGATCCGGCCGTCGACTTGGCATGGCGACGGCGCGAACCGATCCGGGCGCCAAACTGCTCGGCGATGCGCTTTGCCGCCTCGACCGCCATCTCGTAATCACGCTTGCGGGCCACGGCGTCGAGGTCAGGCAGGCGCTTGCTCTTGTCGGCCTCCATGCGCGCCAGCGCTTCCGCCGCCACCTCGCCAGCCGCCATGATCGCCTGCTCGTCGTCGCTCGGCGCGATGGCGCCGGCTTCCTTGCGGATCGCCTCGGCGGTCTTGTGCGCCAGCTGACGGATCAGCGAGCCGTCCTCGTCTTCCTTCCAGCGCTTGCCGTCGAAGACATGCCAGCCGATATGCGCCACGCAGATGGCAATGTGGCTGGCCGCACCGGCATGCTCTTTCGCCAGGTCGCCGAAGCGGCGGCGAAGCCGGCGGCCGTTGCCGATGTCGGTTTCCGGCTCGGCCGCGCAGGCGGCGAGCAAAAGATGCTCGGGCGTCGGCTCGCCATCGTCGCCTTCTGGCGGCGGCAGGTCATCGTCCGGCAAATCCGGCTGGAAGTCGTCATCCCCCTGCATGCAGTCAGCCGCCCATCCGCCCCATGCGCACGCGCGTCGTCACGCTGCGCAGATACGGCCGTTCATCGAGCACAGCGCTTGGCCGACGCCACGACTGCCGGCCGGCGCGCTCGCTGCGATCCTCCTGGCGGAAATTCGACGCCATGCGGTTAATCGCCTGGAAGACGCGCAGATCCTTGGCAGTGGCGCGATCGAACCGGTGCGCCATGTAGAGGTCATAAAGCTCGGCGCCACGCTGCTTGCGACGGTTGTTCCAGTCGCTGCGGCACTTGTCCGAACAGAATTCCCCATCTCGGGACGTCCCCTCGCCGCATTCAAGGCAAGCGTGTACACGCGCCATCAGGCAACACCCTCCAGGCGGGATGCCGCCTCGTCAGTGCCCACTGGCGCGTCGTCGGCCTCGTCGTCGCTGTCCTGCGGCGCCAGCGAAGCCAGCGCGTCAGCCGAAACCGCCGCAATCTCGCGCGTCATGTTGATGCGCGCCTGGCGGAAGTACTTGTCCTTCAGCTCGAAGCCGAGGCCGCGCCGGCCCGATTGCACCGCCGCCCAGACTTCCGAGCCGATGCCGAGGAACGGCGTGAAGACGATGTCGCCGGGGTTGGACCACAAATCGATGCAGCGCTCGATGACGTCCAGCTGCAGCGGCGCGATATGCGCCTCGTCGCCGGCATCCTTGGCCGTCAGGTACTGCAGGGTGCGGGATTGGCGGATATCCATCCACACCGGCGAGGCATAGCGCTGCCACACCTCGATCGAAAACCAGTTGCGGCTGTCATTGTCGGTCGTGAATTTCGCAAAGTCCGGCCCGTCACCTTCGCCGACATAGCGCTTCAGCGCACCGCTGACCGGCTCGGGATTGTCGCCGGGCTTGCGGAAGGCGACGATGTAATCGGCCAGCGCCTGGCCGGAGATGGTCGAATCCTTCACCACCTGCTTGTGGTTGAGCCGGTGCGATTTCGACCGCGCCTGCGCCACCACGGCATTCTTCCAGATGCAGACCTCGGAATGGAACTGCCAGCCGGCATCCTGCCAGGCGCGGATCACCTCGCCGCGGAAATCGCGCATGCCGATGAAACCGTCGCGGCGCTTCGAGGTCGGCAGCTGCATGACATGCACCGCCTGGATGCGGCCGGGCATGGTGATGCGCAGCATTTCCGAGATCAGAAACTGATAATGCTGCCAGAAGGTTGCGCCTTCAGAATTCGACAGGTCGCGATCCGAGCCGGAGAATTTGTAGAGGCCCTCGAAGGGCGGCGAATGGACACCGAAATGCACGCTGTCGCCCGGCACCGCCCGGATCAGTTCGCAGCTGTCGCCTTGATAGATGGCGTAGCGGTCGGTGACGTCCTGATCGACGGCTTTGATGGCGGGAAGCTTTTTCATGAGGCGCCACCGGTCGAGCGGATGGCGAACTGCTCGATGTCCCGCACGATATTGCCCCAGAGGCTGTCGGGCACCCATGCTCGATCTTGTTGTCGGGCGTACTCGATGCATTTCAGATACGCCGCAGCCTCTGACGACTGAGGTGGCGTCCTCCCGATAAGATCGGCGTAGACGCTAACCGCAAATGCTTCGATGCTCGTCTTGCGGTGTCGATCGGCGCGTCCTCTTGACCTGCCATCCGCTATCAACAACGCTTCAGGCCCATCCTGAAGGCTCGGGCGTCCGTAGCTGTCAAACGAGATGACGGTGATAAATGCCTGCGGCCTTGCGTCCATGAATTCGCGAAGCGTCGCAGCAAGAGCGGGCTGTTTGAACGGTCCTTTGCGCTCCGGCACGCAACGCGGTTCACGCAATTCGAGCCATACAACTTGATCATCGCTCATGCGAATTCCTCCCATGCCGGCAGCCGCAACTTCTGTTTCGGCTGGTAATCGTGCCGCTCCAGCGCCGCACCGCGCACCGCGACCGACGACAGGTCGGCCATGTGCCGCACCATCGCCGCCGCCATGCGCTCGGCGTCGGCTTCCTTGCGGTCGAGATTGGCGATGATCGCGCCCTCGGTGTCGGCGGCGATGAAATGGACCATGACGGGCCGCTTCTGGCCAAACCGCCAGCATCGTCTGACGGCTTGGTAGACCTGCTCGAAACTGTCGTTCAGGCCGACGAAAACCATGTTGGCGCAGAGCTGAAAGTTAAGGCCGAAGCCGAGCATCGACGGCTTGCTGATCATGATCGGCCGCTCGCGCGCCAGCCATCGGGCAATGGCACGCTCATTCTCGGCATCGCTGGCGGACCCGCGAACCGAGAGACAGCGCGAACCGAAAGCCGCCTCTAGGGCATCATGCTCCGAATTGAGGTTGCACCAGACGAGCCAAGGCTCATTTCCTGGAAGCGAGGATATAGCCGATCGCCCGGTCGAGCCGGTCGACGTCGTCGGCGAATTTGCCAAGTCCGATGTTGCAGGATGAGCAGAGCAATCCCCTGACATCTCCTGTGTCGTGGCAATGGTCGACGTGAAGTTTCCAGCCTCGCCTGTCGGCCCTGTCAATGCCGCAGATGGCGCATCCGCCACCTTGTGCGGCAAGCATCCGGTCATATTCTTCGGTGCTGATTCCGAAGCTGGATCGCAGTCGTGCGTTGCGCTTTGCGGCTGGGTCGCGCAACCGGGCTGATGCCTTGGCGGATTCCCTGTATTCGTCGTCGCTGGCGTATCGCTCGCGTCGACGCTCGTTGCGCCTGTCGGCTGTCTCTTCGCGATATCGCTTGATGTGGTCGCCGTTTCTGGCTGCCCACTCGCGGTTGTATTCCGCTCGCTTATCTTTGTCGGTTCCGTTGCCCTGAGCATTTCGCTTGGCGCGATACTCGGGATCGGCTTTTGCTTTTTCGCGACGGCGCTTGGCGTATTCTGGCTTCCACATGGGTCCATATTGCCTTCGGAAAGCGCTTTCGTCACGATCTCGACCGCCTTTTTTACGCGATCATCCCTGGTGTCTTTGCGAGCCGTCTGGCGTTCGTGCAGCGTCTTCGCCTGCACCGGCAGCAGCGAGAACTGGCCGGCGTCTTCCCAATGCGAACCGGTCTCGACGACATGCAGGCGCTTGGTCAGCGGCGGCAGCTCATAGCCCTCGTCGGAATAGCCGAGGTCGGACGGCTTGCGCAGCATCACCGCCCACGATGCCATCCATCGCCAGAAATCATTCTCGGCGTGGCCCTTCAGCCGCCAGTTGCGCCTTTCCGAACCGTCATGGGTGAAGAACGTCGCCAGCATCGAGAAATAGGACATCACGCCAAGGAATTCGGCATGGTTGCCCAGCTCCATGAAGTCGTTCGGCGCCGGCGTCGCGGTGGCGGCCAGTCGGAACGGGATCGGCTTCGCCAGTTCGATCAGCTTTGTCCGGTAATGCCCGTCATAGCTTTTCAGGATCGAGCTTTCGTCGAGCGCGATGCCGCCATAGTTCGTCAGGTCGAACTGGTCGAGCTTCTGGTAATTCGTTATGACCGTCTCGTCGGCAACGCCGTCGCGCGTCACCACCTTGGCCGACAGGCCGAATTCGCGGGCCTCGCGCTCGTGCTGGTGGCTGACCGCCAGCGGCGCCAAGAGCAGCGTCGGCTTGCCGGTATGGTTGGCGACGACGCGCGCCCAGACCAGCTCCATCAGCGTCTTGCCAAGCCCGGTGCCGGCGAAGACCGCAGCCCTGCCCCGCCGCAGCGACCATCGCACGATGTCGCGCTGATGCGGAAAGAGAAAATCCGGCAGTTCCGGCAGC
The DNA here is from genome assembly GCF_001425625.1 of Mesorhizobium sp. Root102. Lineage (GTDB taxonomy): Bacteria > Pseudomonadota > Alphaproteobacteria > Rhizobiales > Rhizobiaceae > Mesorhizobium. The sequence goes on from NZ_LMCP01000048.1 coordinate 207,178, forward strand.
GTCACCAGCCCGCTGGCGACATCGGCGACGCGCTTCTGCGCGAGGAAATCGTGATAGGCCTGCAGCGTCATGCCGGCACCGCCCGGCGCTGGCGATTATCGATCTCCCCACCTGTGGGGGAGATGGCCGGCAGGCCAGAGGGGGGCGCCTCGCGATGCGCGCTGTTGAAATGGCGCCGGCAATACGGCACCGTTCCCGCCGCTTCCGAGCGCTCGGCGCCGCACACCGGCATGTCAGGCCCATCCGGCCCGAACGGGTCGCCGATGAAGTGCAGGCACTTTTTCGCGGTGACCGCGTCGAGGAAGGCGACCGGCAGCGTCGCCGGCAGACTGGCGCAAGGCACGTAGACCTGCGGCCGTTCGAACACCAGCACCGGCTTCGGCGGGCGCGGCGCCGGGCGGGTGCGGCGCGGCGCCTCCCGCTTCGGGCGATCATTGCCGGCTGGCCGCGTCAGTCTGCCGCCATCGCCATGCAGGCGGTGGATCTTGCCGATGATGGAATTGCGGCCGCGCCCCATCTTGGCGCCGATCTGGCTGGCGGAAAACCCTTCGCCGGCCAGCCTGCGCAGCGTCTCGATCTCGGCCTGGCTCCACTCGCTCATGATTGGTCCCCTATCGAAAAGACATGGTAGATCGCCGGCGTGCGGTGGCTGGCCGGCCTGACTTGCCTGATCAGCCCGCGACGCATCAGCTTTTGTTGAAAGGTCTTGACCGAGGCCGGCGCCACGCCAGCCGCATCGGCGAGCCCCAGCACCGACATCTGCACGTGGCCGTTGCCGTCCTTGGCGCAATCCATCGCCCGGTACAGGCGCAGCGCCGTCACCGTGATGCCGACGCTTTTGGCCACGTCGAAATCGCGCGTCACATCGGCAGGCGCCGTCGACGGCGGCGGCGCGGCCGGCGCCGTTTGTGCCGTCAGGATGGCCTCGAAATGCTTCTGCACGAAGCTGGTCGCGCTCAGGCCGGCGGCCTTCGCCGCCTTCTCTATTCGTGCATTGGTCAGCCGGTCGCACTTGACCGAGAAGCGAAACCAGATGCCCGCCGGTTCCGGCGTCGACAGCGATCCGCCCGTCATGAAGCCCTCACGGTGCGCCTGATCTCCCCCCTTGAGGGGGAGATGGCCGGCAGGCCAGAGGGGGTCGGTTCGACCGGTTGAGAGGCCGGTGGCGCCAGCGCTTCACGTCTGGCGACCCCCTCTGTCGGCTTTGCCGACATCTCCCCCTCAAGGGGGGAGAGTGTGCGGCGCATTTCACGAAGCACATCGTTGAAATCCTGCCCGTCCGGTGCCCAGTCGATGACGGCGTCATGGCCGGTCAGCTCGAAACGGTTGCGGGCGCGCAGCATTGCCGCCTGCGTGGTGAAGCGGTCGCTGTCGCTGTCGCCGAGCAAGATCAGCCGCTCGAAATCGTCGGCCGGGATCTGCAGACAGTCGGTGTCGGACAGGTCCGGCTCATGGCCGCCGACCTTCTGGCGCCGTTTGCGGCCAATCCTGTCGGTCATGGTCAGCGACGGATGCGGGATCATCTCGGCCGCCTTGCCGGCGATGTTGCCGATGTTCAGTCCGCAGAGCAGCGTCGCGTCCATGCCTGCGTTGATTGCCGCCCAGGACAGCACCGTCTCGATGCCCTCGCCGAGCACGCAGACGCCGCCCAGCGGTTCTGTCAGCGGCTCGATGAAGCGAAGCACGATCTTGCCGCCCTTTTGCGAGCCCTCGACCTTCTTGGCGTCCAGCACATCGTCGCTGTCGGGATCGGCGATTGCCGCCTTGCCGTTGGCGCGGGAAAAATCAAGCCAGGTGCGGTGAACGCCGATGAAGTGGCCGTCCGGCCTGGTGATCGCGGCCATCATGGCCGGCCCGGTGTGGATGACCTTGAATTCGTCGCCGCCTTTGGCGCGATGCCAATAAGGCAGGGCCGACACTTCGCGCAGCGCCTTGATCTTCCATGCGGGGAAAGGGATCGCACGCAGCGAAAAATAATCGCGCACCCAATGACCGCCGCGCTCGGGCTCTATCGGCGCGCCGTTCTGCCAGATGCGCCAGGCGCGGCGCCGTGCCTTTTCGCGCCAGACATTTTTATCCGCGTCGCTCTGCTCCGGCGCACGCTTGGCCGTAGCCAGCGGCTTTTCGCCGGTCAGCTGCTCGATCGCCTCGGCGAAGCTGCATTGGTGCACATGCTGCACCAGGGCGATCGGATCGCCGCCGGCGGTCGAGGTCCGGCATAGGAAAACGTTCTTGGCCTTGTCGATGGAAAACCGGTCGCGCCCGCCGCAGACCGGGCACGGCACACCGCGCTCGTCGATCTTCACCGCCTCGGCAGCACCCAGCGCCAGCGCGACGTCGACGATCGACATGTCACGCGCGCGGGATACGGTTTCCGCCGGGATCATTGCATCGTCCCCGGAAACCGCATCTGCAGACCGATCCGCAGGTCGCCAATGACCGCATCAAGGCCGCGATTGGCATCGTCGAGATCGCGGGCAAGATCCGCGACCATGTTCATGACAACGGTTTCCAGCGCCGCCATCGCGTCGACCGGATGCATGCCCTCGACGGCCTTCAGGACGCGCTTTGAAGCCTTGCGAATTTCGGCGCGATCGGCAGCCATCACGATCCCCTTCCCGGCACGAACAGGCAGAGCGTGCGGCTGTCGTCGCGACCCTGGACGCTGCACCAGTGGAAGCGGCCGTCAGGGCTTTGCCTGACCTTCGGATCGGTCATTGGGATCAGTTCGCCGGTCTTGCGGATCTCGTAGCCGCGCGCGCCCTCGACGATGTCGGCGTCGTTCACCTCGCGGCAGTCGATGCCGGAACAGCAGCCGATCGGATAGGCCCAGCCGGTCGGCGCGTCGTGCGGCCATGCGCGGCCATGCGTGCCGGCCAGCACCAGGCCGGCGAGCAGGCCGGAGACGGCAAGGGTGCCGATGAAGGAGCGGACGGGCTGGCGCTGCATCTATTTCGTGCCCCCGACCACCGACAGCCCGTTGGCGCGCGCGGTTGCGGCGGCGCGGCGCAGGTCGGACACGGCGCTTTCCAGCGAGGCGGCCGAGCGGTCGATGCCTGCGGCCTCGGAAGGCGTCAGCCGGCCATCGGCGAAGGCGATGGCGCCCTTGGCCATCAGCTCGCCGGCCTGCACCACCACCTCGGCATGGCTGGCCATGATCGAGGCATTGGCGGCGTCGCCGATCTCGGCGTCGGCCAGGCGGCGGCCGTTGAGTTCGGCCATCACCGCCGTCACCAGCGGCGCCGCGCATTCGGCCTCCAGCAGCAGCACCGCCGGCAGCGGCATCAGGTCGGGATCGCCGGCATTGTTGAACCGCCCCATCTGGCTTTTCGACATCGATGACAGGTCGGCCGAGCGTTCGATACCGCCGGCGCGTGCGATCAGGTCGCGCTGCGCGGCTTTCAGCCGATAGAACCAGGCGGTGGGCAAGGCATCCGACATTTTCTCGACCTCTGGACAAGAGTTCCCGCGCCGGGAAAACCCGGCGGCGTTTCCCGTAGTGGGAAGGTGTGGATGGTGATTACGTTAGTGATGTCTAAACAAAGGAGGCCCACATGCTCTGCCGCTCATTCCGCCGTCTCCTCGATCTTGCGATGGGAAAGGCCGGTCCCGGCCTGGGAGGCATTGGGGAAAACGGGACCGGCCGCGACACCGAGGGGTGCGGCGTCGAAATCGTCAGGGTTGCCGGCGGCGGGCCGCTGCGGCTCACCGACCGGTTCAGCCGTCACCGGCTCGGTCACATCAATGGGAATTTCGAAGAACCAGGCATCGTCCCAGGCGATGCCGCGCGCGATGGCAGCCTCGCGGATGGCCGTCATATCGTCGAGTGACGGCGCGACGCCGGTCTCCCATCGCGACACGCTGGCCTGCGCGACGCCGGCCAGAACTGCGAATTCAGCTTGGGTAACCCCGAAGATATGGACACGGATATGTCTGATGGCGCTCATGACGACGCATATTATGCGCAAACGGATAGTTCGCAAGCGGAAAATTATGCGCGAACGGATTTTTCTTTATCCGTGGCCCGTGCCAGCGTTCCGGCCATGACCATCGAAGAGAAGTTGCGCGCCATCATGAAGGCGACCGGCTGGAAGCAGCAGAAACTGGCGGAGGTGTTTTCCGTCGGCCAGTCGACGATCAACCGCTGGCTGGTCCAGGGCGCCGAGCCGCGCGGTGACCATCGCGACGGCATCGACCTGGTCTACAGGCAGATCGTCGAGAGCGGCCGGGCGGAGGGCGAACGCCCGATCCGCGGCGACCAGGAGATCCTGGCCGCGCTGCGCCGCATCGAAGGCCTCACAAACAGAGACATCGACGTCGCCTTCGCGGTGATTTCCAATGCGTTGAAAGCTAACGCGGGCGGATCAGAACAATCTGGTGCTGATGATCTATCTCAACCCGCCATGCCCCGCCGTGAATCGTTGCCATCGCGCTAGCGATCGAGGCGGCGTCGCGCTCGATGCGCAACGCCGGATCAAGTGGCCAGATACCGAATGCCATGGCGCGCAACGTTTGCAGCGCGTCTTCGCCGCGCGTTTTCTCACGTGGCATGTAGTGGATCATTTCTGAAATCCCGAGCCCCGAGGCTTGCGAATAGGAACAATTTCCTTCTCCTTTGTCAACACCGTTGCTGGCGGCGCGGTGTCCCGTTTTGATACGAATTCTACGAATACAACTATTGACGGTCGCTCACTGCTTTATTTCAAAGTGTAACGATGACCTGTGGATAGCGGGGAAAACATATAGCATGTATGGGACATTTGTAGCAGCGGTGGACTGATTTCCGGCGCCGGCAATTCCGTCCATAAAGTCGGACATGCCGCCGCCAGACCGCCTCACCATCCATATCCGCCTGTCGCCCTCGATGGTGCGGCACCTGAAGATCGCGGCGGCCGATAGCGGCCGCAGCATGAATGCCGAGATCGCGGCACGGCTCGACCGGTCCTTTTCGCCCGGCGACGATGATCGCCGCAGGGCTGCGGGTCTGCTGGCCGAGGCGCTGGCAATCCTCGACAAGGGGCAGATGGACTAAAGTCCAAGCTCGCGCGGCCATCTCTCCCCCAGAAAGTTTTATCCGTTTGCGCATTTTTCTGTGTTGACTGTTATCCGTTTGCGCATATTATCCGCTTTCGTCAACCCCGATGGAGGCGCGCCGTGCATCAAACCCGCAGTCAATCCGAAACCGCCGCGCCGATCCCTGCCAGCCTCGCCGGCAGGCCTGGCCATCGCTTCAGCGACGCCCGCCGCGTCGAGCATCCCGAAGCCGGCAGCGGCGGGCGCAACCCCCGCGCGATCGAACTGGCCGACGCCCTGGCCGAGATCGCCGGCTGCGGCAACGGCGCCACCGAAAAGGATCTCTCCGTGCTCGGCTTTTCGGTCGGCGAGATCCTCGCCCATCTGCCGGAAGCCAAGCTGATCCTCGCCGAAAGCTTCGTCCGCGACATCGCCCCGATCGGCGACCGCGTACCGCAGATCATCGAAAAGGCAATTGCCAGCGCCGCGCACATCATGCCGAAGACGGCCGGGCTGGACGAAACCAGTGAGGATGCCGCGCAAGAGCTTTGGCAGCGCTATTGCAAGGCGCGCTCCGCATTCAAGCTCGACCCGTGGTGGTCGCAATCCGAACGCGCCATCGGCTTCCTGAAATCCTTCCTGCGCCGCCTGCCGCTGCTCGAACGCGAGGCCAACCGCGTCATCTACGCCGTCGCCGCCGAACAGAAGGCGACCGTGCACCGGGGCGAGCACATATGAAGACGCAACTGGTTTTCGAAGACGGCCGCAAGATCAAGCGCCGGGCACTCTCCCCCCTTGAGGGGGAGATGTCGGCGCAGCCGACAGAGGGGGTCGCCGGCCGTGAAGCGCCGGCGCCATCTGGCCCTCAACCGGTCGAACCGACCCCCTCTGGCCTGCCGGCCATCTCCCCCTCAAGGGGGGAGAAAGCTCCCGACCATTCTTATTGGAAGCAGACCATCACCGGCCGCGCCTTTCCGATGACCGGTTTTTCCGCGCTCGACATCGACCTGCATGGCGACGTCGCCGAGGGCCTGGCGCGCATCTGCCGCTTTGGCGGCCATGTGCCTGGCAACACCTATTGCGTGGCGCAGCACTGTGTCGTCGGCGCCGATGCGGCGATGGAGGAAACCCGCGATGCCAACATCGCGGCCTACTTCCTGCTGCATGACGCGCATGAATTCGTCTTCGGCGACATGACGACGCCGGTGGCCAAATGGCTGGCGACGATCGCCGCCGAACTCTATGGCGGCGCGGCGCACGGCATGGTCGAGACGCTGATCGCCACCGCCAAGGCGCGGCTCGACATGGCGATCTGGCGCGCCGCCGGCCTGCCGCCGCCGGCCAAGACCTACCGCGCGGCAATCGCCGATTTCGACCTGCGCATGCTGGCGACCGAGCAGCGGCAATTGCTGATGCCGGCGCCGAAGAGCTGGGGCGCACGAATAGACCAGGCCAGGCCGATCAGGCTGCGCGGCGGGCTGACGGCATGGCCGGTGGCCAGGGCGGCGGAAGAATACCGCGACCGGCTGGCGAAGCTGTGCCCAAACGCCAGGAGGGTGTGATGCTGTCTCCCAAACTCGAAGAGATCTGCGATCTCATTGTCGAAGGGAAATGCCACGAAGCCTATGAAAAGGCCCGCGACTATTGCCCCGGCCTGATGACTTGGGAAGCGCGCGCCCGGTTGATTGCAGCGCGCAACGCACCGCAGGCCGGACCCTTCCCGTCCGAAGCCGAGATCGACGCGCGCCACGACCGTGCCGTCGCCAGCTACAAGGCCAGCGTCCAGGCGAATGCCGCTGCCGCAGTCGTCGCGAGGGCCGCCCGATGATCAAGTTTTCCGTCGCCGCCTTCGCCGAAGCCGCCAAGGCCATCCGCAACATTCCCGGCGGCTCGCGCAACATCGAGATCCTCGACCATGCGCGCCTCGAAGTGGCGAAGAAAAAACTGACCTTGACCATGTCCGACATGGACATCGAGGCCTGCGCGACGATTGCCTGCGAGGGGTCGGCGACGCTGTCGGCCATCCCGCGCGCCGTGCTTGATTTCTTCATCGCCCGTGACGGCTCTTTTAGTGGACAAGGCGGGGGCGACGATGCCGGCACGCTCGACTTCGACGCCGAGATGAAGACGGTCGTCGCCCGCTGCGGCAAGGGTCGGCTGACCATGCCGGTGCTGCCCGGTTCGGATTTCTTCCTGATCGGCGCCGGCGCGCAGGACTGGTCGTTCCAGATCCGCGCCAACGAACTGGTCGATCTGCTGCGCACCTGCGAAAAGGCGATGGACGAAACCCGCCACTACATCCAGGGCGTGCTGCTGCATGTCACCGACAGCGAATTGCGGGGCGCCGCCACCGACGGCCACCGCGTCCACGTCATCGGCGTCGACGCGCCTGAGCTGCAGGGCGACTTCCGGCCACGCGATGGCGGCTACCGCGGCGTCACCATCCCCGACCGCACGGTCAAGGAACTGATCCGCATCTTCGACGGCGACGAAAGCGAAGTGACCATTGCCGGCACCGCGGCGATCATCACCATTGAAGCGGAAGCGATCCGCGTCACCTCGAAGCTGATCGACGGCACTTTCCCGGAATACAACAGGCTGATGCAGGCGCCCGGCGCCTTCCGCATCTCAGTCCCTGCCAAGGCGCTCGACGCGGCGATCGGCAGGCTGCTGGTGCTGCCGCGCAAGGACGGCAAGGGCAAGGCAGAGACCGCCAGGCCGATCCGCATGACGCCGGTCGACGGCGGCCTGCGGCTGGAGATCAAGGGCAACGATTCCGACGCCGAGGATCTGATCGACTGCGAGGTCGAGGGATCAGGCGAGCCGATCGTCGTCAACTGCCGCTACATCAGGGACGCGCTCGCAGCCGCCGGCGGCTCAAAAGTCACCTTCGCGCCCTGCGCCGACAACCCGGTCGGCGTGCGCATGCTGCCCGACAGCGAGCGTTCTTCTTTTCTCCTCATGCAGATGCGCTTTTAACCGGAGATCGCCCAATGGCTGATGACATCACCGAGACTTCGCAGACCGTCGCCGCCGGCCAGCTGCGCGCCTTCATTGAGCGCATCGAGCGCCTGGAGGAGGAACGCGGCACCATCAACGAGGACATCTCCGAAGTCTACTCCGAAGCCAAGGGCACCGGCTTCGACGTGCCGGCCATGCGCGTGATCGTCGCCATGCGCCGCAAGGACCCGGCCGCCCGGCAGGAGGCCGAGACGATCCTTGAACTCTACATGGCCGCGCTGGGGATGGTGTGATGCTGACGCAAGCCAACATCGAGGCCGCCCGCAGGCTGTTCGACGAACGCAAGACCGCGCAGCGGGTGCGCGACCTCGTCACCACGCAGCGCGTCGCGCTGATGGCCGGCGACGGCAAGGACAGCAGCGAGATCGTGCTGTCGGCCGGCTACCTGGCCAAGATCATCGCCGATGTCACCGCCTCGCTCGATCAACAGATCGCCAACGCCAACCAGGCGCTGGTCGACATGGGAGTGGAACCATGAGCGCCTACCGCAATCACGCAACCGCTGACGGCTGGGTTGCCGTCATCGGCATCGTCATCGGCATCGTCTGCGCCTTCGCCTGGCTGGCGGTGCACTGATGGCGAAGAAAACCTTGGCCGAACTGGAACACGATCTGCTTGCGGCCAAGCAGATCTATGAGGATCGCCAGAAGATCACCAGTGCCGCGCACAATGAAGAAACCGATGCGCTCAACAAGCTGAACATCGCGCAGAAGGCTTTCCGAAGCCAGGTCGATGACATGCTCGATTCGATGCCGCGCGACAGCGACTGGCACCGCCAGCTAAACGAAAGGTTTGCCTGATGGCCGGCAGCGTCAACAAGGTCATCCTGGTCGGCAATCTCGGCGCCGATCCGGAAGTGCGCCGCAGCCATGCCGGCGACCCGATCGTCTCGTTCCGCATGGCGACCAGCGAAAGCTGGAAGGACAAGGACAGCGGCGAGCGCAAGGAACGCACCGAATGGCATTCGGTCGTCGTCTTCAACACCCAGCTGGCCGAAGTTGCCGAGAAATACCTGAAGAAGGGCATGAAGGTCTATGTCGAGGGCCAGCAGCAGACCCGCAAATGGACCAATCAGGACGGCATCGAGCGCTACACCACCGAAACGGTGCTGAACCGTTTTCGCGGCGAGATCCAGATGCTCGACAAGCTGCCGTCGAACCGCCCGCCCGGCGCCGAGGGTGCCGAAGACTATGGCAGCCAGCGATCACGCGAGACCGACGACCGCCGCGCGGTCGAGGAACGCACCCGCCAGGCGCAGGCCGGCCGCGGTGCCGGCGCTGTCGGCGGCGGAAGCCGCGAACTCGACGACGAGATCCCCTTCTGATGAACGCGCCGCTGTCCCGCCGCGAGCGCATCCGCATGCGCGTCATGGCCTGCGTCGAGATCGTCGACACCGGCTATGTCGACGCCAACGGCCAGCCGTCGCCCTGTCATCTGTGGACCGGTCAAGACAGCGGCAACGGGCGCGGCGGCGGTTATCCCCGCATGCCGCTCGATGGCCAGACGATGGCCGTCCACAAGGTCAGCTGGACCAACGAGAACGGCATCATCCCCGGCAAGAAGCAGCTCGACCACAAATGCCGCATGCGCCGCTGCGTGCGCGAGGATCACCTCGAAATGGTGACCCACAAGCAGAACCAGAAGCGACGCGATGAAGCGCGGCAATCGCGAAAGGGATAGGTCATGCCGGTAAAATATCTCCCCTGGATCACCCGCGACATGCTGCATGCGGAGCGCGAGGCGCGCTTCGTCTTCGGCGACAACACGCGGCGCGTCGGCCTTGGCGGCCAGGCAGCATCCATGCGCGGCGAGCCGAACGCGATCGGCGTTGCCACGCTCTATGCGCCGGGCCGCTACTATCGGCCGGATGATCCGCTGGCGCTCGCCACCGTCGTCGACGATCTCGGCGACGTCGCGCTGGCCCTCAATCAAGGCCTGACGATCTACGTCCCGACCGACGGTCTGGGCACCGGCCTTGCCCGTCTCCCTGAAAATGCACCCGCTCTGCACCGGCTGATCGTCGCGTTCTTCAGCGCCGCACCTGGCGAGCCTTGCCCCTGGAAGGCCATCTGAAAATGGCCCGCACGAAAAAATCCGCCGCTGCCGTCGCCGCCGACCAGGTCGACGCGCCGATCATCACCTATAAAGGCTTCAACCCAGACATGACCTGCCGTGGTTTCCAGTACGAATTCGGCAAGGCCTACACGATCAGCGGCGAGATCGTCGCCTGCGAGCGCGGCTTTCACGCCTGCGAGCACCCGCTTGGCGTGCTCGGGCACTATGCACCTTCGACCAGCATATATGCCGTGACCGAGCAGCGCGGACCGTTCGCCCGCGAGGAAGGCTTGACCGATACAAAGGTCGCGTCAGCGCAGATCACCGTGACGGCAAGGATCGAACTGCCGGAGCTGATCGCCGCCGCGGTGAAATACGTTTTCGACCGAGCCAAATGGATCAGCGGCTCGTTTGCCGCCGGCGACGGCGAAGGCGTCAAGTCGGAAAAGCACGGGGGCGCTGCCACCGCATCGGGCGGCCAGGGCGCTGCCACCGCATCGGGCGACCAGGGCGCTGCCACCGCATCGGGCGACCAGGGCGCTGCCACCGCATCCGGATACCAGGGCGCTGCCACCGCATCCGGATACCAGGGCGCTGCCACCGCATCGGGCGACCGGGGCGCTGCCACCGCATCGGGCGACCAGGGCGCTGCCACCGCATCCGGATACCATGGCGCTGCCACCGCATCGGGCACGCGAGGCGCTGCCACCGCATCTGGATGGTGGGGCGCTGCCACCGCATCGGGCGACCAGGGCGCTGCCACCGCATCGGGCGACCAGGGCGCTGCCACCGCATCGGGCATGCGAGGCGCTGCCACCGCATCTGGATGGTGGGGCGCTGCCACCGCATCGGGACGCTGGGGCGCTGCCACCGCATCGGGCGGACAGGGCGCTGCCACCGCATCGGGCGACCATGGCGCTGCCACCGCATCGGGACGCTGGGGCGCTGCCACCGCATCGGGCTTTGAAGGCAAGGCACGCGGCAAGGATGGCTGCGCATTGTTCCTGGTCGAGCGCTCGACCAATGGCGAGATCCTGCACGCATGGGCAGGCATCGCCGGTCGGGATGACGTCAAGCCGGACACATTCTATCGCCTGGTCGACGGCAAGCCGATCGAGGTTGCGTAGGACCTATGTCGCGTTCCGCCAAAAGAAAGCCGGTGACGCTGGACGAGATCGAGGCCGGCCTTGATCTCGTCGCCAGACGCATGGAGAAGCTTGGCACGCGCGCCGAGCTATACCTGCCCATCTGGCGGGCGCTCGAACGTGAGCGCGAAAAGCGCGTCGAGGCATCGACGATCCTCGCCGCCGCCAGGGCGCGCCTTACACGATCGCAGGATCGAACGGCAGGACAATCTTCGTAAGCTCTTTGCGGCGCCAGTCGAGCGAACCGCCTGAGCCGTACTTCGGCCGGTCGACGGTATGCCCCATCAACAAACGACGCAGCTCATCATCGATCCCCGCCTCTTTCATCCGGTCCTCAAAGGAATGGCGGAACGAATACACCGTGTGCAGCCTGGTGGGCAGCAGCGAATTCGCGCGCAGAAAATGATTGAGCGTTGCCGACAGATCATTCTCACGGTTTCGGTAGCGAGGGAAGCCGGCCTTGTGCTGCTCTGCGGCAGCCAGTGCGACACCGACGAGCGGCACCAGTCGACGCGACGATTCCGTCTTGATCTCACGCGGGTTAGCCGGATCTTCGCGCGGCTCGATCGACAAATGCGGCACCTTGTTGGAAAGGCGGATGGCATGCGGTTCCAGATTGCAGATCTCGCTTGGTCGCGCCCCGGTCTCGATCAGGATCAACAAGATACCCCTTGCCTCTTCATTCAGCGTGGCAAGATTACCGGGCTTCAGGACTGTATCACGTATCCACTCGGTCGGGATTGGCGGGCGAGACCGCTTTTTCTTCAGAGAGAAGCTGAGGCCATCGAATGGATTTTCCCGCCGGGCATCGCCCTGGTATTTGAAATAGGCCTCGTAGAGGACGCGCATGTTGCCGAGGTCGCGGTTACCCGACGATGCGCCGGCCGTCGCCGAGCCTTCCTTGGGCGCGATGCGCCCCAGCCAGTGCCGGTAGACCTTCTTGGCATCGTCTATGGTGATTTCTTCCATCGGCTTGTCGCTGACCAGCTTGATGAAATTGTTGACGGCACGCCGCTTGACCTTTTTCCACTGGTCCTTTTGCACCTGGCTTTTGCCGATCAGCTCGTCGGCGACGATCTCGTCACAATAGAGGTCGAATGCCTTGCTCACCGTCATCTTCGGGACGTCCACGGCCCCGAGCAGCGGATCGGCGATCTGATCCTCATTGTCGGTGGCAAGCACGTGACGGATACGATCCATGAGATCGTCAAACGCCTCCGGCTGTTCGAAATACTCGGCCCCATGGAATGTGAAATCGAGCGCCTCGACCCGCTTGACTGCCGCCTCGTAGCGCCGGCGCGCCGGATCGGTGACGCCCTTGGTGATCAGCGACGCCCAGAGCGCATCATCGGCGGCCTCAAGCAGATCGCGCTTGCGACGCGCCAGTCCGCGATCGTCCGTCTTCAGCGAGGCGCGCACGTGCGGCGCACGCTCGTCGAGATGCGCGATCGTCACCGGCACGCGACGCTTGTAGTGATAATTCCCCTGCCGAAGGGTAAGGTATCTGTCAGGATCAGTTCGGGTTCGATTTCGACCCATGCGCGCACCTGCAAAAAGCCCATCGGGGCAAGCTGTGTGGCGCAATTAGTGGCACAAAACGAGCGAAATTTGCAAGGCCGGAAAAATCGAATGTCATTTTCTACAATGAAATCAAGGCGCTATGGCTCGATTTCGGGGAAAATACTGGTGCGGTCGAGAAGACTCGAACTTCCACGGGTTGCCCCACAGCGACCTCAACGCTGCGCGTCTACCAATTCCGCCACGACCGCACGTGGTAGGAGCCGGAACTCACCGGCTCGCGGCGTGTAGCAAATCGTTTCCGGCGAAACAAGTGCACGGAGCGCAATAATCGCCAGCGATTGGCATAACGCTCCACAGGATTGGAATGCGGGGCCGGAACTGGACGTTTGCGCCAGATATCGCCATATGGAGGCAAGTGCATGCGCCCAAAAGTGCAAGGCGGTTTTGGGATCGCGACATGCATAAGCGAAAAGACGAAATGCCATGCCAGAACGCAGCCAGATCGCCACGTCGTTCCTGCCGCTCCCCGGCTCAGTACCGGTTGAATGGCGCATCGAACCTGGTCTTACCGCCTATCCCGATGCGCTTGCCTTCATGGAGGCGCGCGCCGAGGCGATCCGAAGCGGCGGCGCCGGCGAAATGGTCTGGCTGGTCGAACATCCGCCGCTCTACACGGCCGGCACCAGCGCCCGCGGCGAGGACCTGATCGACGCGAACCGATTCCCGGTGTTTTCGGCAGGACGCGGCGGCGAATACACCTATCATGGGCCGGGCCAGCGGGTCGCCTATGTGATGCTTGACCTCAAGCGGCGGCGCGAGGATGTCCGCGCCTTTGTCGCAGCACTCGAACAATGGATCATCGGCACGCTCGCCGCCTTCAACGTGCATGGCGAACGCCGCGAGGACCGGGTTGGCGTCTGGGTGGTGCGACCGGATCGCCCTGCTTTGCCGGACGGCTCGCCGGCCGAGGACAAGATCGCGGCAATTGGCATCCGGCTGCGACGCTGGGTGAGCTTTCACGGCATCGCCATCAATGTCGAGCCGGACCTCGACCATTTCAGCGGCATCGTGCCCTGCGGCGTGCAGGACCACGGCGTCACCAGTCTTGTCGACCTCGGCCTTCCCCTGACAATGGCCGACCTTGATCTGGCGCTGAAATCCGCCTTCGAGGATGTCTTCGGTCCCGCCACGGCTTTGCCTGTCGACGCCCCGCGCAAGGCCAGTTGAGCCTTCCTGATCCGGTACGGCTCAGATCAGCTGAGCGGACGCCCACAAAACGCCGTAGCCATGGATGGCGAACACCGCCAGCAGCGCTGCCGCCATGGCGAAGCGGTCGATGGTGTGGATCGGCTTCAGCTCGTGACGCGGCTTTACCCCGCTGCTCATCGTCAGCAGGCTGAGGATCGAAAACACCGCTCCCGAAGCGAGCAGAAAATTGGAGGAAAAACCGGCCCGCCACCCCACTGCCAGGAAGGCCGAGAGCAGGAAGAACGAGGCCAGCGCCAGCGCAATCGGCCCCGGGCAGATCTGACGCAGCACCTGGCCGCCGTCGAACTTCCACACCGGCACCAGATTGGCGATGTTGAACAGGGCGGCAAACCCCGCCAGAGCCGCCAGCAGCATTGCCGCAAGCCGATGTCCTTCCGCGCCGGCAAAGGTGCTTGCGGCGATTGCGATCGGCACCAGGAAGGCGGAAAAGCCGGCACCCATCAGCGCCACGAAGGCCACCTCGAAACGGCTATCATAGGGCCGGCCGCCAATGGCGATGCCGCCGAGCAGCGGAATGAAGATCATCCGCGCCCTGTTGTGGCCCATCAGGCGAAACGCCGCCATGTGGCCGAGCTCGTGCAGGGCGACAACCGATGTAAGGATCGCCGCCAGCGCCAGCCCGCCGAAATGAAGGCCGAAGAACGGCCACAGGATCAATGCCGACAGCGCGGCGAAGCCGACCTGGCTCAGCGGATGCTCGAACCAGCCGCCCTTGCGATATTGCCCGGTCCGCGCCCAGCGCTGCAGCTTGGAGAGTTCGCGGCGCATGGCGAAATAGCGGAACACCAGGAAGGCAACGCCGCGGTAGCGATCGGTCTGGCTGAGCGTCACCCGCGTACCGTTGCCCTCGGAAACGAGTTCTGCGGTTTCGCGAAAATCCTTCCAGAACGAAGCGTCCAGCGCGGTGTCCTCGAGGACACGCATCGAGAAGCGGCTGCCCTCGACCACGTCTTCAAACCGCGACTTGCGCTCGATCGGCCTGCCGTCGCGGCCTTCCCAGGACAGCATGATTCGAGCCACCCCCTCGCCGTCAGGCGCTTCGGCCCAGAGTATCTCACCGGACCAGCCGGCATCGCTGCCGAGCGGCCACAGCGCCTGCCAGAGGCGCTGCCGGTCCGCTGCTATCACGCGGCTTAGCCGGATCGTGCGCAGACCAAGCGGCACGGTCATCAAGAGAAAGATCAGCCCGAGATTGCTGGCCACGAGAATGGCCGTGACGATGGGCGACACGCAACGCTCCTTGTCTTTCGGGGCACCCTAACGTCGCGGCGGCAAGAAAAGCTTAACGGCGGAACGGTCTTCGACCGCGCAGGACCAGCGGCAACGAACGCCGCCAAATCACATGGCGCCGATCCAGATCGCCATGGAAACGAGAAAGGTGCTCATGCAAACCAGTGAGATGACATCCTGAACCAGATCGGTCATAACTCTCTCCTGTTGTTGATATGTTCGCAGTTTGTTCTAATTTTGTTTCAATGTCAACGAGCACAATCCGGCTGCGACCGGAATTTTCAGGCGATCAAATCAGCAGGGTTAAGAAAAGGTTGAGGACCGAGCGGCAGCCACCGATGGGCCAGATACAGGCATCAGTGGCGGACTGACGGCGAGCCCGCCAAGGTTTGTCGAGACCGAGGTCAGCCCGAACCGAGAGGCACCACTTTGCCGTCGGCCAGCGTCACCCGCCGGTCCATGCGCGATGCCAGATCGTGATTGTGGGTGGCGATCAGCGCCGCGAGGCCCGATTGCTTGACCAGCGCCGCCAGCGCCTCGAACACATAGGAGGCGGTGACCGGGTCGAGATTGCCGGTCGGCTCATCCGCCAGCAGCACCAGCGGCGCATTGGCGACCGCACGCGCAATGGCGACGCGCTGCTGCTCGCCGCCGGAGAGCTCGGACGGCCGGTGCGATGCGCGCTTGCCGATCTGCATGTAGTCGAGCAGCTGTGCCGCGCGCTCGGCCGCGTCCTTGCGGCTCAGCCCTTTGATGAGCTGCGGCATCATGATGTTTTCCAGCGCCGAGAATTCCGGCAGCAGGTGATGGAACTGGTAGACGAAGCCGACATCGTTGCGGCGGATCGCCGTGCGCTCGTCATCGGAGAGCCGCCCGCAGGCACGACCGGCCAGGATGACGTCGCCGGCGTCGGGACGCTCCAGCAGGCCGGCGGTGTGCAGCAGCGTCGACTTGCCGGTGCCGGACGGCGCCACCAGCGCCACCATCTCGCCGCGCTTCAGCGCGAAATCGGCGCCGTTGAGAATGGTGAGCTTGCGCGGCCCCTGGACATAGTGCCGCTCGACGCTCTTCAGCTCGATAATGACCTCGGCCACTACTCGTACCTCAAGGCTTCGACCGGATCGAGCCGGGCGGCCCGCCATGCCGGAAACACCGTTGCCAGGAAGGACAGACCGAGCGCCATCAGGATGACATAGGTCGTCTCGCGCGGATCCATCTTCGCCGGCAGCTGGCTGAGGAAATAGAGCTCCGGGTTGAACAGCACCTTGCCGGTCATCCACGAGAAGAACTGGCGGATCGATTCGATGTTGGAGCAGATCAGCACGCCGAGCAGCACGCCGGCGAGCGTGCCCGTCACGCCGATCGCCGCCCCCGTCATCAGGAAGATGCGCAGGATCGCGCCGCGCGAGGCCCCCATCGTGCGCAGGATGGCAATATCATGCCCCTTGTCCTTCACCAGCATGATCAGGCCGGAGATGATGTTCAGCGCCGCGACCAGCACGATCAGCGTCAGGATCATGAACATGACATTGCGCTCGACCTGCAGGGCGGAGAAGAAGGTCTCGTTGCGCTGGCGCCAGTCGACCATGTCGATCGGCCGTTGCGCCGCCGCCTCCACCTTCGGTTTCAGCGCGTCGACATCATCGGGATTGTCGACATAGATCTCGATCGTCTGCGCCCGCCCGTCCATGTTGAAATAAAGCTGAGCTTCGGTGAACGGCATGTAGACGATGGAGGTGTCGTATTCGGACATGCCGACTTCGAAGATCGCCGAGATCTTGTAGCCCTTCATGCGCGGCGTCGTGCCAATCGGTGTCACGTCGCCGTCCGGCGAGATCAAGGTGATGGTGTCACCAAGCGTCAGGCCGAGATTCTCGGCCATGCGCTTGCCGATGGCAACGCCCTCGCCGCTGTCGAAATCGGCGATCGAGCCCTGTTTGATGTTGCTGGCGACGATGGCGATCTTGCCGAGGTCCTCGCCGCGTATGCCGCGCACCAGCGCTCCGGTTCCGCCGCCGACATTACCCTGCGCCAGCACCTGGCCGTCGATCAGCGGGATGGCGTATTTGACGCCGGGCACGCCGTTGATGCGGCTGGCGACCTGCGCGTAGTCCTCCAGCGGCGAATCGAGCGGCTGCACGATGAGATGGCCATTGACGCCGAGAATGCGCGTCAACAGCTCCGCCCTGAAGCCGTTCATCACCGCCATCACCACGATCAGCGTGGCGACGCCCAGCATGATGCCGAGGAAAGAGATCGAGGCGATCACCGAGATCACCGTCTCCTTGCGCCGCGAGCGCAAATAGCGCCACGCGACCATGCGCTCGAAGATGGAAAAGGGTCCGGCGCCCGCCGATCTTGCCGCCACCGCCTCGCTCATGCGGCGACACCGAAGCGCTTTTTCGCGTCCGCGATCGGCAGCGTCTCGCGCTCGCCGGTCTTGCGATTCTTGATCTCGATCTCGCCGCTGGCCACGCCACGCGGCCCGACGATCACTTGCCATGGCAGGCCGATCAGATCGGCGGTGGCGAACTTGCCGCCGGGCCGCTGGTCGGTGTCGTCGTAGAGCACGTCCTTGCCGGCGGCGACGAAAGCGGCATGCAGCTCGTCGCAGACGCGGTCGCACTCGGCGTCCCCCGCCTTCATGTTGATCAGCCCGATGTCGAACGGCGCCACCGCTTCCGGCCAGATGATGCCGTTGTCGTCATGGCTGGCCTCGATGATCGCCGCGACCAGCCGCGACGGACCGATGCCGTAGGAGCCGCCGGAGACGAAATGATCCTTGCCGTCGGGCCCGGTCACCTTGGCGCCCATGGGCTTCGAATATTTGTCGCCGAAATGGAAGATATGGCCGACCTCGATGCCGCGCGCCGAAACCTTGTCGGTTTCGCCGATCTTTTCCCACGCCGCCTCGTCATGCATCTCGTCGGTGGCGGCGTAGGGCGTCGTCCATGTCTTGACGATGCCGGCGATCTCGGCGTCGTTGGCAAAATCGGTATTGGCGCCGGGTACATCAAGCGAAAGATAGTCGCGGTGGCAGAAGACCTGGCTCTCGCCGGTGTCGGCGAGGATGATGAATTCATGGCTGAGATCGCCGCCGATCGGCCCGGTGTCGGCCCGCATCGGTATAGCCTGCAGCCCCATGCGCGTGAAGGTCCTGAGATAGGACACGAACATCCTGTTGTAGGCCGCCTTGGCGCCCTCGAAGTCGAGGTCGAAGGAATAGGCGTCCTTCATCAGGAATTCGCGCGACCGCATGACGCCGAAGCGCGGCCGCACCTCGTCGCGGAACTTCCACTGGATGTGGTAGAGATTGAGCGGCAGGTCCTTGTAGGACTTCACATAGGCGCGGACGATCTCGGTGACCACTTCCTCATTGGTCGGGCCGTAGAGCATGTCGCGGTCCTGCCGGTCCTTGATGCGCAGCATCTCCTTGCCGTAGTCGTCATAGCGGCCGCTTTCGCGCCACAGATCGGCCGACTGGATGGTCGGCATAAGGATTTCTAGCGCCCCGGCGCGATTCTGTTCCTCGCGGATGATGCGGCAGACCTTGTCCAGAACCCGCTTGCCGAGCGGCAGCCACGAGAAACTGCCCTGCCCCTGCTGGCGGATCATGCCGGCGCGCAGCATCAGCCGGTGCGAGACGATCTCGGCCTCGCGCGGATTTTCTTTGAGGATGGGCAGGAAATAGCGCGACAAACGCATGGACTGGTCCGTGAGTGAGGATGGCCGCGTCAGAATCGGCGCGACTTTGGCTTGCTTGACCCGGCTTCATAGCCATTTCATGGCGGAATGGGAACCCAAACCCGGCGGCGCAGTGCCGCACGCCTCTTACTGGACGTTTCGAAAGCAAAGCCTGCCATACTATTGTGCAGTGCAGCACGAGAATGCCTGTTTCGAGGCAAAATTCTTCGTGACATTTTCATTCGCGTTAGGCTAATGTGCCCCGATAACCGAGAGGGCAGAAAAAAATCTGCTCTCCTACGCGGTCAAAGTCTTGGGAGGATGCGATCTAGGCGCGGTTACTCGCTGCCGCCGGAAACCGGAAACAGATCGGACGCGTTTAAATTGCAAGGCCTTGTGCCTTGCATTTTTTTTGAGCAATCATCTGCTTAGCGCAATGCGTTGCCAAACCACCTTACCCTGCGTCAGCACGCCCCCGACCACAAAACGGCACGGCATTTCCGTTCGAAACCGCGCATGGTTCCTACGGATGAAAACGTCTTTGCCGGACAGTCTATTTGGGCCCGACAGCCTATTTGGCTGGCGTCTGGCCGAAATCCGGCACGATGTGCGGGATGTCGTTGAGGCTGTATCCCAGGCCATGCGTCAGGCCATAGAAAATGCCCATCAGGATCGCGGTGGCGACGGTGGTGCGGATCACGGCGCGCAGCATGTGGGGGCCGCGCGGCGCGCTTGGAACCGTACCCAGCGTCACATCATGATCGTCGTCCTGCGTCTTCACGCTGAACGGCAGCACGGCAAACAGCACCACCCACCAGGTCGCGAAAAACAGGGCGGTGAACGAAACCCAGCTCATGATTGCTCCAGTTCGATCAGCGTGCCGAAGAAATCCTTCGGATGCAGGAACAGCACCGGCTTGCCATGGGCGCCGATCTTCGGGTTGCCGTCGCCCAGCACGCGGGCGCCGGCAGCCTTGAGCTTGTCCCGCGCTGCCAGGATGTCGTCGACCTCGTAGCAAAGATGGTGCATGCCGCCGGAAGGGTTCTTCGCCAGGAAGGCGGCGATCGGCGACCCCTCGCCCAAAGGCTCCAGGAGTTCGATCTTGGTGTTGCCGACATTGACGAACACCACCGTGACGCCATGCTCCGGCAGCGCCTGCGGTTCGGTCACTTCGGCGCCGAGCGTGTCGCGATAGGCGGCGACGGCAGCCGTCAGCTCCGGCACCGCAAGCGCGACATGGTTCAGACGTCCGAGCATAAAATATTCCGAAAGCTAGGGGAGCAGGGGAATAAGGGAGTATGTGAGTAGGGAAAAACAAGTTGATGCAACAATTTGCCTTCCCTATTTCCCTACTCCCGTATTCCCTTCGTCACCTTGTGACGAATACAGTCACCAGCGGTTTCTTGCCCCAGGCTTCGTTGGCGGCGCCGCGCACGGCGCGCCTTACCGCCTCTTGCACCATGTCCAGGTCTTTTCGGCGCTGACGGGGGATCGAGTCCACCGCGCCGATTGCCGCATCGATCATCAGGTCCTCGAGCGCGTCGCCACGGCCATCGGCCTCGGCGACGCCGATGGCGACCAGATCGGGGTCTCCGGCAAGCTCATATTTGTCGTCGAGCACGACATTGACCGCGACATGGCCGGCAAAGGACAGTTTGCGCCGGTCGCGGATGCCCATCGCCTGGTCGGTGCCGATCAGCCTGCCGTCCTTGTAGACGCGGCCGAACGGCACCTGGTCGATGATGGTCGCAGGGCCGGGAGCGAGCCTCAGCATGTCGCCGTCGCGCACCTGCGCCACCTGGCCGATGCCGGACGTCGACATCAGCGATCCCTGCGCCACCAGATGCGCCGCCTCGCCATGCACGGGAACGCCGATCTGCGGCCGCACCCATTCATACATCTTGCGCAATTCGCTGCGCCGCGGATGGCCGGAGACATGCACCAGCGCGTCGCCATCCTCGATGATCTTGATACCGAGGTCGATGAGACGGTTCTTGATCTCGAGGATCGCCTTCTCGTTGCCGGGAATGGTACGCGAGGAAAACACCACCGTATCGCCTGCCGTCAGCGACACGGACTTCATCTCTTCGCGCGACAGCTTGGCCAGTGCGGCAAGCGGCTCGCCCTGGCTACCGGTGCAGATGATGACCAGGTTTTCACGCGGGATGAAGCCAAAATCCTCCTCGGCGATGAACTCCGGCAGACCGTCCATGTAGCCGAGTTCGCCAGCCACATCGATGACCCGCTTCAGCGAGCGGCCGAGCACCAGGCACTGGCGGCCGGCATCGCGTGCAGCCCTGGCTATGGAGACGATGCGTCCGACATTGGAGGAAAACGTGGTGACGGCGACGCGGCCCTTGGCAGCCTGGATGACGCCCTTGAGGCCTTCGCCCACGGCCACTTCCGAAGGCGACTCGCCTTCGCGCAGCGCATTGGTCGAATCGCAGATCAGCGCCAGGACGCCCTTGTCGCCATAGGCTCGGAAACGCGCCTCGTCGGTCTTCGGCCCGATCGTCGGCTCCGGATCGATCTTCCAGTCACCGGTGTGGATAACGGTGCCGGCCGGCGAGGTGATCGCCAGCGACATCGGTTCGGGGATCGAGTGCGCGACAGGAATGGCTTCGATCTCGAAGGGGCCGACGGTGAATTTTTCCCCCGCTTTGTAGATCGTGACCGGTATTTTCGGCGCGCCCTGCTCGCCTTGCCGCTTGGCTTCGAGCAAGCCGGCGCTGAACGGCGTCATCCAGACCGGCGCCTTCAGCTTCGGCCAGGTGTCGAGCAGCGCGCCGTAATGGTCTTCATGCGCATGCGTGATGATGATGCCGCGCAGATTGGCGAGGTTCTCCTCGATGAAGCGCGTGTCGGGCAGCACAAGGTCGACGCCGGGCAGACTGGCATCAGGGAAGGTCACACCGACATCGATGACGATCCATTCGCGCGCACTGGGCGGGCCGTAGCCGTAAAGTGCGAAGTTCATGCCGATCTCGCCGACGCCGCCGAGCGGCACGAAGACGAGTTCGGCGTTTTCCGCTTTCGCCATGATTTTTCCCTTCCTGGCCCTCAGGCCAAGTCCATAAAGCAATTCCAGGAAAAGTGTGTAACGGGTTTTCCCACAGGAATTGCTAAAAAAACAAACACTTAGAGCCGTTTGTGAACGGCTCTAAGCTCTGGCCGAAGCGACCGCGCCGAAATGCACGTCGCCGGCGGCTATCGTCAGAACCGAACCTTCATCGTCGCGGATCACGAAACGGCAGTCCTCGTCAATGGTTTCAAACACCCCACGCACCACATTACCGTCAATTCTGACAGCAACCTCGCCGCCGAGCCCCGCCGCGCGAGCCAACCACCGTCGCCTGATGGCGGCAAGTCCGCGCCCCTCATCCCACAACCGGGCATTCTCGCTCCAGGCATCCGACAGCGCTAGGAACAGTGTTTCCGCATCGCATGCCGCACCCAGCGCGCGCAAGGATGTTGCGGGATAAGGCAAATCCTCGGGGTATGCCACCACATTGACGCCGATGCCGACCGCCACTGCGAAACGGCCGCCTTCCAGGATCGCCGATTCCAGCAGGATGCCGGCCAGCTTGGCGCCGGAGGCAAGCACGTCATTCGGCCATTTCAGCTCGAAACGGTTTTTTCCTTCGCTGCCACCGTCAAGGCCTATGGCGATCCGGCCCTTCGGCACCACGGCGTCGAGCGCGTCCGCCAGCGCCAGTCCGGCGACGAAGCCCAGCGTTGCGGCAAGGCGAAGTTCTGCCCTGGTGATGACGAGCAGCGTCGCCGCGAGGTTGCCTTCGGGGGTCGCCCACACACGGCCCCGCCGGCCGCGCCCGCTTTCCTGCTTCTTGGAAACGACCCACAATTTGCCCGGGTCGCCTGCCCTTGCGTGATCCAGTGCCAGCGCATTGGTGGAGCCGACACTGTCATGCGCCTCGAGCCGGAACCCTTCCGACGCCGAGGTTGGAGCCAGCCGAAATGCCATGCCGGCTAGAAAAACGTCTTGGCGGCGGCTTCGGCATAGGTGCCGATCGGTCCGCCGATCAGCACATAAAACAGCACGAAGGCGCCGGAGACGCCGAGCACGACACGCAATTCCGTCGCCATCGGCACAAAGCCGCCGACCGGTTCGTCGAACCACATGATCTTGATGATGCGCAGGTAATAATAGGCGCCCACCACCGAGGCCAGCACGCCGATGATCGCCAGCGCGTAGAGATGGGCGTTGATGGCGGCGAGGAAGACGTACCACTTCCCCCAGAAACCGGCGAGCGGCGGGATGCCGGCCAGCGAGAACATCAGGATGGTCAGGATCGTCGCCATGATCGGATTGGTCGACGACAGGCCGGCCAGATCGCTGATCTGCTCGACATTGCCTTCCTTGCGCCGCATGGCGAGGATAAAGGCGAAAGTGCCGAGCGTCATCACCAGATAGATCAGCATGTAGATGGCAACGCCGCGCACGCCGGCCTGGCTGTTGGCGGCAAGGCCGACCAGCGCGTAGCCCATATGGCCGATCGAGGAATAGGCCATCAGCCGTTTGATGTTGGTCTGGCCGATGGCAGCAAAAGCGCCCAGCGCCATCGAGGCGATGGAGATGAAGACGATAATCTGCTGCCAGTCGGAGGCGATCGGCTTGAACGCGCCCATGGTGGCGCGCACCATCAGCGCCATCGCCGCCATCTTCGGTGCCGCCGCCAGGAAGGCCGTCACCGGCGTCGGTGCGCCCTCATAGACGTCCGGCGTCCACATGTGGAACGGCACCGCCGAAATCTTGAATGCAAGGCCGGCCAGCACGAAGACCAGGCCGAAGACGAGGCCAAGCTGGCGCTCGCCGCTGCCCAGCGCCGAAGCGATCTCCTGGAAGCCGGTGTTGCCGGTGTAGCCATAGACCAGGCTGATGCCGTAGAGCAGCATGCCCGACGACAGCGCGCCGAGGACGAAATATTTGAGGCCAGCCTCGGTCGAACGCAGATTGTCGCGATTGATCGCGCACAGCACGTAGATCGCCAGCGACTGCAGCTCGAGGCCGAGATAGAGCCCGATCATGCTGTTGGCCGAGATCATCAGCATCATGCCGAGCGTGCTGAGCAGCACCAGCACCGAATATTCGAACTTGTCGAAATGCTCCGCCCTGGCGAAGCGCATCGACATCGCCAGCGTCACCGCCGAGCCGACCAGCGCCAGCACCTTCATGAAACGGGCAAAGGAATCCTGGATGAAGGCATTGCCATAGGCGCTGCCCTGCCCGGTTTGGAAGATCAGCCAGGCGCCCGCGACCACCAGCACGGCGACGGCAAGGCCGGTCACCGTGTTGGCGGTGTTGGCGCGCGAATAGGCGCCGACCATCAGCAGCGCCAGCGCGCCGACGGCAAGGATCAGCTCTGGCGTCGAGAGCGACAGGCTGGAGAGAAGGTCCGGCGTCATGGTTCGCAAAACCCCTGGGTCAGTTCGCCGCCGCGGTCTGCGCGGCGCCGATGGATGCAGTGACATTGGTGACGAGCGACTTGACCGATTCGGCCGTCGCGTCGAAGACGGGTGCGGGATAAACGCCGAAGAAGATGACCAGCACGACCAGCGGATAAAGGATCACCTTCTCGCGCGGCGACAGGTCGAGCAGGCCCTTCAGGCTGTCCTTGGTCAGCGCGCCGAAGATCACCCGGCGATAGAGCCAGAGTGCGTAGGCAGCCGACAGGATGACGCCGGTGGTGGCGAAGAATGCCACCCAGGTGTTGACCCGGAACACGCCAAGCATGGTCAGGAACTCGCCGACGAAGCCGCTGGTGCCTGGCAGGCCGACATTGGCCATGGTGAAGATCAGGAACACCGTGGCGTATTTCGGCATGTTGTTGACCAGCCCGCCATAGGCCGCGATTTCGCGTGTGTGCATGCGGTCGTAGATGACGCCGACGCACAGGAACAGCGCGCCGGAGACGAGGCCGTGGCTGAGCATCTGGAAGATCGCGCCCTGCACGCCTTCCTGGTTCATGGCGAAGATGCCCATGGTGACGAAGCCCATATGGGCGACCGACGAATAGGCGATCAGCTTCTTCATGTCCTCCTGCATCAGCGCCACCAGCGAGGTGTAGATGATGGCGACGACCGAGAGCGCGAAGATCAGGGGCGCGAACATTTCGGACGCCAGCGGGAACATCGGCAAGGAGAAACGCAGGAAGCCATACCCGCCCATCTTCAACAGGATGGCGGCCAGGATCACCGAGCCTGCCGTTGGCGCCTCGACGTGCGCGTCGGGCAGCCAGGTGTGCACCGGCCACATCGGCATCTTCACCGCAAAGGAGGCGAAGAAGGCAAGCCATAGCCAAGTCTGCATGTTGGCCGGGAAATTGTGCGTCAGAAGCGTCGGGATGTCGGTCGTGCCTGACTGGAAGAACATCGCCATGATGGCGAGCAGCATCAGCACTGAGCCGGCCAGCGTGTAGAGGAAGAACTTGAACGAGGCATAGACGCGCCGCTTGCCGCCCCAGACGCCGATGATGATGAACATCGGGATCAAGCCGGCCTCGAAGAAGACGTAGAACAGCACAATATCCAGCGCGCAGAACACGCCGATCATCAGCGTTTCGAGCAGCAGGAAGGCGATCATGTAGGCCTTGACGCGCTTCTCGATCGCCTCCCACGAGGCCAGGATGCAAAGCGGCATCAGGAACGTGGTCAGGATGACGAACAGCATCGAGATGCCGTCGACGCCCATATGGTAGGAGATGCCGGAATCGAGCCAGGCGACCTTCTCCACGAACTGGAAGCCTGCCTGAGAATTGTCGAAGCCGGTCCAGATGAACAGCGAGATGATGAACGTGAACGTCGTCGTCAACAGCGCGATGGCGCGGATGTTGCGGCGTGCATTTTCGCTGTCATCATTGATGAACAGGATAAGCAGCACACCAACCAGCGGCAGGAAGGTGACCAGCGAGAGGATTGGCCAGGCGGTCATCAGAGCATCATCCAGGTGACGAGTGCGGCAACGCCGATCAGCATGGCGAAGGCATAATGATAGAGGTAGCCGGTCTGCAGCTTCACGACGCGGTTGGTGACATCGACGACGCGAGCGGAAATGCCATCCGGGCCGAGGCCGTCGATGACGGTGCCATCGCCGGTCTTCCACAGGAAATGGCCGAGGCGCTTGGCGGGCCGCACGAACAGGAAGTCGTAGAGCTCGTCAAAGTACCACTTGTTGAGCAGGAAGGCGTAGAGCCCGCGATGCTGGGCGGCCAGATTGGCAGGCATTTCCGGCGAGCGGATGTAGAACTTCCAAGCCAGCGCCCAGCCGATCAGCATGGCGATGAAGGGCGATAGCTCGACCCACAGCGGCAACTCGTGGATATCGTGCAGGATGTGGTTTTCCGGCAGCGTGAACAACGACGCCTTCCAGAACTCGGCATAGCCCTCGCCGATGAAGGCGCCGTGGAAGATGATGCCTGCAAACAGCGCGCCCGCCGCCAGGACGAACAGCGGCACCAGCATCACCGGCGGCGATTCGTGGACGTGGTGCATCACCTCATGGCTCGCCCGCGGCTTGCCGTGGAAGGTCATGTAGATCAGCCGCCAGGAATAGAAGGCGGTGAAGCCAGCGGCGACGACCAGCGCTACGAAGGCCATGCCGGCAACCGAATTGTGGCCGGCAAAGGCGCTCTCGACGATGGCATCCTTGGAGAAGAAACCGGCGGTGCCGATGACCGTCACCGGTATGCCGACGCCGGTCAGCGCCAGCGTGCCGATCACCATCATCCAGTAGGTGGTCGGGATCAATTTCCTGAGGCCGCCCATCTTGCGCATGTCCTGCTCGTCGGAGACGGCATGGATGACCGAGCCCGAGCCGAGGAACAGCAGCGCCTTGAAGAAGGCATGGGTGAACAGGTGGAAGATGGCAGCGCCATAGGCGCCGACGCCAAGCGCCACGAACATGTAGCCGAGCTGCGAGCAGGTCGAATAGGCGATGACGCGCTTGATGTCGTTCTGGACGAGGCCGACCGTCGCCGCGAAAAAGGCGGTGAAGGCGCCGATGAAGGTCACCACCGTCAGCGCCGAATGCGACAGTTCGAACAGCGGCGACAGCCGCGCCAGCATGAACACGCCGGCCGTCACCATGGTGGCGGCATGGATCAGTGCGGAAACCGGCGTCGGGCCTTCCATGGCATCCGGCAGCCAGGTGTGCAGCGGCACCTGCGCCGACTTGCCCATGGCGCCCATGAACAGCAGCAGGCAGACGACCGTCATGGCCGCCTGCTTGTCCAGCGCATAGCCGAGGAAGGTCAACACGGCCGCGCCATGCGGCGCGCCCTCAGCCGGGATGAACGTCGCCGCATTGGCGAAGATGGTGCCGAGATTGACCGAGCCGAACAGCACGAACAGGCCGAAGATGCCGAGCGCGAAGCCGAAGTCGCCGACGCGGTTGACGACGAAGGCCTTGATGGCGGCGGCATTGGCCGACGGCTTCTTGTACCAGAAGCCGATCAGCAGGTAGGAAGCGAGACCGACCCCTTCCCAGCCGAAGAACATCTGCACCAGATTGTCGGCCGTCACCAGCATCAGCATGGCGAAGGTGAACAGCGACAGGTAGGCAAAGAAGCGCGGCCGGTTCGGATCGTGGTGCATGTAGCCGATCGAATAGATATGAACCAGCGCCGACACGGTGTTGACCACCACCAGCATCACCACCGTCAGCGTGTCGATACGCAAAGCCCAGGCCGCTTCCAGGCCGCCTGACTGGATCCAGCGCAGCACCGGCACGGTGAACACCTCGCCATGGCCGAAGCCGACAGTGAAGAAGGCGACCCACGACAGCACGGCCGCGATCACCAGGAAACCGGAGGTGATGTATTCGGACGCCTTGGCGCCGAGCGACGTGCCGAACAGGCCGACGATCAGGAAGCCGAGCAGGGGAAGGAAGACGATGGCCTGATACATGGTGGTTCCGTCAACCCTTCATCATGTTCACGTCTTCGACCGCGATCGAGCCGCGGTTGCGGAAGAAGACGACGAGAATGGCAAGTCCGATGGCGGCCTCGGCCGCCGCGACCGTCAGCACGAACAGCGCGAACACCTGGCCGACCAGATCGCCGAGTGCGGCCGAAAAAGCGACGAAATTGATGTTGACCGCAAGCAGGATCAGTTCGACCGACATCAGGATGACGATGACGTTCTTGCGGTTCAGGAAGATGCCGAACACGCCGAGCGTGAACAGGATCGCCGATACGGTCAGATAATGCGCGATGCCGACAACCATCTCAGAGTCCCTCGCCTGTCTTGACCTTGCGGATTTCCATGCCGGTCGCAGGCGTGCGGCCGACCTGGGCTGCGATCGACTGCCGCTTGACGCCTGGTTTGTGGCGCAGCGTCAGCACGATGGCGCCGATCATAGCGACCAGCAGCACGAGGCCCGAAATCTGGAAATAGTAGAGGTAGTCGGTATAGAGGATGTCGCCGAGCGCGGCCGTGTTGGTTCGCGTGGCGAGATCCGGAATGGGCTTGGAGACCGTCGAGGCAAGCTGCGGCGCGAATGTGTAGCCGCCGAGCACGACGATCAGTTCGGCTGCCAGGATCAGCCCGACCAGCGCGCCGATCGGCGCATATTGCAGGGCGCCGCTCTTCAACTCGGCGAAATCGACGTCGAGCATCATGACGACGAACAGGAACAGCACCATCACCGCGCCGACATAGACGACGAGCAGGATCATCGCCAGGAACTCGGCCCCGGTCAGCATGAACAGGCCAGCGGCGTTGAAGAAGGTCAGGATCAGGAACAGCACCGAATGCACGGGGTTGCGCGACGAAATGACCATGAACGCCGACGCCACCGCGACAAAGGCGAAGAGGTAGAAAAAGGCCGCCTCTAGTCCACTCAACATTGGGGATCCCCCGGTTCCTGTACAAACAGGACACTCGTCCTGTTTGTTGTCTCTGGCCTGGTTCCGCCTCCGGTTCCAAAGCCGCGTTGTCCTTAGACGAGGCCCCTCGCCCCGTCCATGCGTCAAATATCAGCGGTAGGGCGAGTCCAGCGAGATGTTGCGCGCCAGTTCGCGCTCCCACCGGTCGCCATTCGCCAACAGCTTGTCCTTGTCGTAGTAGAGTTCCTCGCGCGTTTCCGTCGCGAATTCGAAATTCGGCCCCTCGACGATGGCGTCGACCGGGCAGGCTTCCTGGCAGAAGCCGCAATAGATGCACTTCACCATGTCGATGTCGTAGCGCACCGTGCGGCGCGTGCCGTCATTGCGGCGCGGTCCGGCCTCGATGGTGATGGCCTGCGCCGGGCAGATTGCCTCGCACAGCTTGCAGGCGATGCAGCGTTCCTCGCCGTTGGGATAGCGGCGCAAGGCGTGCTCGCCCCGGAAGCGCGGGCTGGTCGGCCCCTTCTCGTGCGGATAGTTGATCGTCTCCTTCGGCGCGAAAAACTGGCGCATCGACAGGAAGAAGGCGCTGACAAAATCCTGCAGCAGCAGCGATTTTGCGGCTTGGGAAAGAGCGCTCATTGTTGTGCTCCAAACGTCGTTACTGCCAGTATCGCACCCAGGACGGACCAAAAAACTGGCATAAAATAGCGATAAGCAAACGTGGTCGCCGCTCCAAGCTTGCTCTTGTTCCAACCCAAGATCGGCATCACATATCCGGCCGGCAGCCTTTCCTGGCTTTTAAGCACGAATGGCAAGACGGCGACGTAGCCGAATGCCGCAACCGCCAATCCGCAGACCACACCGATCAGTCCAAGCGAAACTGTGCTCATGCCCATCCCGCGATCTTGAGGACGGCAGCGGTGGCAACCACCATGAACAGCGAGATCGGCAGGAACACTTTCCAGCCGAGCCGCATCAGCTGGTCGTAGCGGTAGCGCGGCACGAAAGCCTTGACCATGGAAATGCCGAAGAACACGAAGCAGACTTTCAGCACGAACCAGATGACACCCGGCACCCATGTGAACGGCGCGAAATCGAAGGGCGGCAACCAGCCGCCGAGGAACAGGACGGTGGCCAGCGCGCACATCAGCACGATGGCGACATACTCACCAAGGAAGAACAGCAGGAACGGCGTCGATGAATATTCGACCATGTGGCCGGCGACCAGTTCCGATTCGGCTTCCACCAGATCGAAGGGCGGACGGTTCGTCTCGGCCAGTGCCGAGATGAAGAAGATGATGAACATCGGAAACAGTGCCAGCCAGTTCCAGTCGAGGAAGGTGTTGGGCAGGCCAAGCTTGGTGCCCAGCCCATCATGCTGCGACAGCACGATGTCGGACAGGTTGAGCGAGCCGGCGGTAAGCAGAACGGTGACGATGACGAAGCCGATCGAGACTTCGTAGGACACCATCTGAGCCGCAGAACGCAGCGCGCCGAGGAACGGATATTTCGAGTTGGACGCCCAGCCGCCCATGATCACGCCATAGACCTCGAGCGAGGAGATGGCGAAGACATAGAGGATGCCGACATTGACGTTGGCGATCGCCCAGCCCTGGCTGACCGGGATGACCGCCCAGGCCGAAATCGCCAGCACCGCCGACACCAGCGGCGCCAGCAGGAAGACGCCCTTGTTGGCGCCCGACGGAATGATCGGTTCCTTGAAGACGAATTTCAGCAGATCGGCGAAGGCCTGCAGCGTGCCCCAGGGACCGACGACGTTCGGACCACGGCGCAGTTGCACCGCCGCCCAGATCTTGCGGTCGGCGTAGAGGATGTAGGCGACGAAGATCAAAAGCACGACGATCAGCACGACCGACTTCAAGAGGATCAGCAGCGCCGGCAGCACGTAAAAGGAGAAGAAAGTGTCCATGCTTATTCCGCCGCCTGCTTGAAGCCGCTCTTGGCCAGCGCCGAGCATTCCGCCATCACGGCCGATGCCCGCGCGATCGGGTTGGTCAGGTAGAAATCCTTCACCGGCGAGGTGAAGGTGCCCTTGTTCAGCCGCCCGCCGAGCTTCGCCACTTTGGCGATGTCCTCGGCATTGCCGGCCGCGACCTGATCGATGCGGGCCAGATGCGGGTGCTCGCCGTAGAGCTTGGCGCGCAGCTGCGGCAGCGAATCGAACGGCAGTTTTTTGCCCAGCACATCCGACAGTGCCCGCAGGATAGCCCAGTCCTCGCGCGCGTCGCCGGGCGCGAAACCGGCGCGGTTGGTCTGCTGCACGCGGCCTTCCGTGTTGACATAGGTGGCCGATTTTTCGGTGTAGGCAGCCGCCGGCAGGATGACGTTGGCGCGGTGCGCGCCCTGGTCGCCATGCGTGCCGATATAGACGACGAAGGCGCCGCCGGTCTTGGCCATGTCGATCTCGTCGGCGCCGAGCAGGAACAACAGCTCCATTTCGCCCAGCATGCCGGCAACGCTCTTGCCACCCTCGCCCGGCACGAAGCCGAGATCGAGACCGCCGACACGTCCGGCCGCATTGTGCAGCACGGCAAAGCCGTTCCAGTCCGCGCGGGCAGCGTTAACGGCGGCGGCAAGCTTGGCCGCCTGGCCGAGCACGGCCGCGCCATCGGCGCGCGACAGCGCGCCCTGGCCGACGATGATCAGCGGATGCGTCGCCTTCTTCAGCGTCTGGAAGAACTTGCCGTTGCCGTCCGCCAGATCCTTCAGCGAATCCGGTCCGGCGCCCAGCTGTTCGTAGTCATAGCGCGTGTCGCCGACATCGCCGATGAGGCCGACCGGCAGATTGCCGATCCGCCAGCGCTTGCGGATGCGGGTGTTGAGCACCGAGGCTTCATAGCGCGGGTTGGCGCCGATGATCAGCACCGCATCCGCCTGCTCGATGCCTTCGATGGTCGGGTTGAAGATGTAACTGGCGCGCCCGAGCGCCGGATCGAGCGCGGCGCCATCCTGGCGGCAATCGGTATTCTTCGAGCCGAGCGAAGCCATCAGCAGCTTGAGCGCGTAGATTTCTTCAACGGCGGCGAGATCGCCCGAAATGGCGCCGATCTTTTCGGGTGACGCCTTCGACACCGCGTCCTTGATCGCGGCAAAGGCCTCGGCCCAGCTCGCGGGAACCAGCTTGCCGTCCTTGCGCACATAGGGGCGGTCGAGGCGCTGCGTGCGCAGACCGTCCCAGATGAAGCGGGTCTTGTCGGAAATCCACTCCTCGTTCACCTGCTCGTTGACGCGCGGCAGGATGCGCATCACTTCGCGGCCCCGGCTATCGACGCGGATCGCCGAGCCGACGGCATCCATCACGTCGATGGATTCGGTCTTGGTCAACTCCCACGGCCGCGCCTGGAAGGCGAAGGGTTTTGACGTCAGCGCGCCGACCGGGCAAAGGTCGATGACATTGCCCTGCAGTTCGGACGTCATCGCGCTTTCGAGATAGGTGGTGATCTCGGCATCCTCGCCGCGGCCGATCAGGCCAAGCTCGGAAATGCCGGCGACTTCCGTGGTGAAGCGGACGCAGCGCGTGCAATGGATGCAGCGGTTCATCACCGTCTTGACCAGCGGTCCGATATATTTGTCTTCGACCGCGCGCTTGTTCTCATGAAAGCGCGAGGAATCGACGCCGAAGGCCATCGCCTGGTCCTGCAGGTCGCATTCGCCGCCCTGGTCGCAGATCGGGCAATCCAGCGGATGGTTGATCAGCAGGAACTCCATCACGCCTTCCCTGGCCTTCTTGACCATCGGCGTGTTGGTGAAGATTTCCGGCGCTTCGCCATTCGGCCCCGGACGCAGGTCGCGCACGTTCATGGCACAGGAAGCCTGCGGCTTGGGCGGCCCGCCCTTCACCTCGATCAGGCACATGCGGCAATTGCCGGCGATCGACAGCCGCTCATGGAAGCAGAAGCGCGGCACTTCCGCGCCAGCATCTTCCGCCGCCTGCAGCAGCGTGTAATGGTCGGGTACAGTGATCTCTTTCCCGTCGACCTTGAGCTTTGCCATTCGCCTCAAACCCCTGCGGAGTTCCCGCAATCTCTTGTTCCGGGCACGGTCGAAACCGGACCCGGCATTTCATTCACTTCTTGACGGCGAGTGCCGCCGCTTGGGCTGTCCAATCGTCGCGGCCGATGCGGCCGGTGAGCGACAGATAATCCTCGACCCAGGCAACCTCTTGCGGCGTCCATGCCGCGATCTGGCCATACGTCCAGATGCCCAGGCCGTTGAGAACCTTTTCCAGCTTGGGTCCGATGCCCGATATCGCCTTGAGATCCGCCGGTTTCGCCGGCTTTTCCATGGCATTGGGCTGCCTGAAATCCTCGGGCATCAGCACGCCGGCGGCGTCGCTTTCTGCCGGACCGGCGTTTGCCACCGGCGCCACGGTGGCGGCTTCCTTGGCGGCTATATCGGTGACCTCCTGTGCGAACGACTGCGCCTCGGCGATCATGGTTTTCGCCGTCGCCCGCGCCCTGGTGGAGGAAGAGTTAGGGTCGTCGAACTGCGCGACGCGCGCCTCGAAATCATCGACGATCGGCTGCAGCAGCCGCTGCGAAGCTTCGGCCGCTCCCGAAAGCGCACCTAGCCAGACGCCGAAAGCGTGGTTGGCCAGCCCAAGGCCAAGCGCCGACATCGCCGCCGCACCCGCCACAGGATGCACGAGAAGGTTGACGGCGCTGGCCATCTCCTTCGGCATCATCCTGGTCAGGTCCTGGTTCATCTTCTCGATCTGGTCCAAATTGGGCATCAACGGATTGGGTGTCGAATACGGCGCCATAGATATCTCCTGGTCGTTTTTTCGTTCGCCCGCCCCGGGTTGTCTCAAATCGGGCACTTGCCCGTATTTCGCTTCGGGCTTTCGCCCGCATTCACAAATTCCTCTATTCCGCCGCCACCATCACCGGCTCGGCGCGGTGCGCGTTGCGCGAAAACTCGTCGATGCGCCGCTCCACCTCGCCGCGGAAATGCCGCATCAGGCCCTGTATCGGCCATGCCGCCGCGTCGCCCAGCGCGCAGATCGTGTGGCCCTCGACCTGCTTTGTGACGTCGAGCAGCATATCGATCTCGCGCTTCTGCGCCTCGCCGCGCACCAGCCGCTCCATCACCCGCCACATCCAGCCGGTGCCTTCGCGGCACGGCGTGCACTGGCCGCAGCTCTCGTGCTTGTAGAAGTAGGACAGCCGCGCGATCGCCTTCACGATATCGGTCGACTTGTCCATGACGACGACAGCCGCCGTGCCGAGGCCGGATTTGAGGTCGCGCAGCGCGTCGAAATCCATCGGCGCGTCGATGATCTGCTCGGCCGGCACCAGCGGCACCGAAGCGCCGCCCGGAATGACCGCCAGCAGGTTGTCCCAGCCGCCGCGAATGCCGCCGCAATGCGTCTCGATCAACTCACGGAACGGGATCGACATAGCCTCTTCGACCGTGCACGGATTGTTGACGTGGCCGGAGACGCAAAACAGCTTGGTGCCGACATTGTTGGGCCGGCCGAAGCCCGAGAACCACGCGGCGCCGCGGCGCAGGATGGTCGGCGCGACCGCGATCGATTCGACATTGTTGACCGTGGTCGGGCAGCCATAAAGGCCGACATTGGCCGGGAATGGCGGCTTCAGCCTGGGCTGGCCCTTCTTGCCTTCGAGGCTCTCGAGGAGTGCCGTCTCCTCGCCGCAGATATAGGCGCCGGCGCCGTGGTGCATGTAGATGTCGAAATCATAGCCCGACGTATTGTTCTTGCCGATCAGCTTGGCCTCATAGGCCTCGTCGATGGCGCGCTGCAGCGCCTCGCGCTCGCGGATGAACTCCCCGCGTACATAGATGTAGGCGGCAACCGCGCCCATGGCGAAACCGGCAATGAAAGAGCCCTCGACCAGCGTATGCGGATCGTTGCGCAGGATGTCGCGGTCCTTGCAGGTGCCGGGCTCGGATTCGTCGGCATTGACGACCAGATAGCTCGGACGGCCGTCGCTCTGCTTGGGCATGAACGACCATTTGAGTCCCGTCGGGAAGCCGGCGCCACCACGGCCGCGCAGGCCCGACGCCTTCATCTCGTTGACGATCCACTCGCGCCCCTTGGCGATGATGCCAGGCGTGTTGTCCCAGGCGCCGCGCGCCATCGCGCCGGCCAGCGACTTGTCGAAGAGGCCATAGATGTTGGTGAAGATGCGATCTTTGTCCTGAAGCATTATTCGTCCCTCAGACCGGCTTCTTGCCGAAGACGCGGATGTATTCGGCGACACCACCCTTGGCGAGCGCCTTGGCCTGCTTGACCCAGTCGTCGCGATCGATGCGGCCCTGGAAAGAGAGATAGCCGTCCACCCACTCACGCTCGGCCTTCTTCCACGACGCGACCTGCGCGAAGGTGTAGATGCCGAGCGTATGCAGGATGCCCTCGATCTTCGGGCCGACGCCGGAGATCAGCTTGAGGTCGTCCACCAGCGTCGGCTTGGCGATGCCGGCCGGACGGTTCTTGTCTTCCAGCGATGGCTTGGCGGCTTTCGCGGCCGGCGCCTTGGTTTCCGGCGCCTTGAAAGCGGTTGCCGGCTCGGCCTTGGTCTTCGGACCACTGCGCTGCTTGGAAACCTGCTCGACCTCTGGAGCCGCCTTGTTGGCATTGGCGGCCGAATGCAGCGGCGCCGAAACGCTCGCCGCCTTTTCAGCAGCCGGCGCAACCTTGGCCTTTGACGGCGTCTTCAAGGCCGGGCTGGTTTCCGGCGCATCGGTCTTCGGCTTGCTGGCATTGGACGGCCCGACCGCGGCGGTGGCAGGTGCCGGAACGGGTGCCGCGACGATCGCATCAGGCGCCGCCTGGGCGGCCTTGGTCGCTGCCTTGGCTTCCCTGTCGCGGGTCGATTTGAGGATCGCCTTTTCGCTCTTCAGCGTGGTGAGGCCGGAGGCCGGCTCCGAACCGGTGCGGCCGTTCTGCGGCCCCGCTGGCACCGAAGCACCCTTGCCGGCGCCGTAGAGATCGATGATCTCGGCCAACCGTTCCGGGGTCAGGTCTTCAAACGTGTCCTTGAAGATCATGACCATCGGCGCGTTGACGCAGGCGCCAAGGCATTCGACCTCTTCCCACGACAAGGTGCCCTTGTCGTTGGTGTGGAACTGATCGTGGTGGATCTTCGAGCGGCAGACATCCATCAGCGCTTCCGAGCCGCGCAGCATGCAGGGCGTGGTGCCGCAGACCTGGATGTGCGCACGCGTGCCGACCGGGTTCAGCTGGTACTGCGTGTAGAAGGTCGCGACCTCGAGCCCACGGATGCGCGGCATGCCGAGCATATCGGAAATCGTCTCGATCGCCGCCTTCGTCACCCAGCCTTCCTGCTCCTGCGCGATCATCAGAAGCGGGATGATGGCCGACTGCTCACGGCCCTTCGGGTACTTCTTGATCCATTGCTTCGCCGCTGCGGCATTCGCCCGGTTGAAGGCGAAGGATGCTGGCTGGACGCTGGCTTCTGCGAGACGGCGGACTGACATTTAGCGATCGACCTCACCAAACACGATGTCGAGGGAGCCTAGAACGGCGGTGACGTCGGCCAGCATGTGGCCGCGGCAGAGGAAATCCATCGCTTGCAGATGCGCAAAACCAGGCGCGCGCAGCTTGCAGCGGTAGGGCTTGTTGGAGCCATCGGAGACGAGATAGACGCCGAACTCGCCCTTCGGCGCTTCGACCGCCGCATAGACCTCGCCGGCTGGAACGCGATAACCCTCGGTGTAGAGCTTGAAGTGATGGATCAGCGCCTCCATCGAGCGCTTCATCGCCTGGCGCTTGGGCGGCACCACCTTCCCGTCGAGGTTCGACACCGGTCCGGTGCTCTCCTTGCCGAGCAGAAGGTCGACGCACTGGCGCATGATCTTCGCCGACTGGCGCATCTCTTCCATGCGCACGAGGTAACGGTCGAAGCAATCGCCGTTCTTGCCGATCGGAATGTCGAAATCCATTTCCGAATAGCATTCATAGGGCTGCGACTTGCGCAGGTCCCAGGCTGCACCCGAGCCACGCACCATGACGCCCGAAAAACCCCAGGCCCAGGCATCGGCCAGCGAAACGGTGCCGATATCGACATTGCGCTGCTTGAAGATGCGGTTGCCGGTCAGCAGCTGGTCGAGGTCGTCGATCGACTTCAGGAACGGGTCGATCCACTTGCCGATGTCCTCGACCAGCTTCTGCGGCAGGTCCTGATGGACGCCGCCGGGGCGGAAATAGGCCGCATGCATGCGTGAACCGGAGGCGCGCTCATAGAACACCATCAGCTTTTCGCGCTCGACGAAGCCCCACAGCGGCGGCGTCAGCGCGCCGACGTCCATCGCCTGCGTCGTCACATTCAGGATGTGCGACATGATGCGGCCGATTTCGCAGTAAAGCACGCGGATCAGCTGGCCGCGCTTCGGCACGTCGATGCCGAGCAACCGCTCGGCAGCCAGCGCGAAGGCGTGTTCCTGGTTCATCGGCGCGCAATAATCGAGCCGGTCGAGATAGGGGATCGCCTGCAGATAGGTCTTGGCCTCGATCAGCTTTTCCGTGCCGCGATGCAACAGCCCGATATGTGGATCGACGCGATCGACAACCTCGCCGTCCAGCTCCAGCACGAGGCGCAAAACACCGTGCGCCGCAGGGTGTTGCGGGCCGAAATTGATGTTGAAGTTGCGGACGGAGGTTTCAGCCATTCTGGCGCCTCAATTCGTCTTGGCTTTTTCGTCCCCGGGCAGCACGTAGTCGGTGCCTTCCCATGGGGAAAGAAAATCGAAATTGCGGAATTCCTGCTTCAATTCCACGGGCTCGTAGATGACGCGCTTGGCCTCGTCGTCGTAACGCACCTCGACAAAGCCGGTCAGCGGGAAGTCCTTGCGCAGCGGATGGCCTTCGAAACCATAGTCGGTCAGCAGGCGGCGCAGATCGGGATGGCCCGAGAACAGCACGCCATAGAGATCGTAGGTCTCACGTTCGAACCAGTCGGCACCGGGGAACACGCCGGTGATCGACGGCACCATCGTCTCTTCATCGGCCTGCACCTTGATGCGGATGCGCACATTCTGCTTCGGCGACAGGAGGTGGTAGACGACGTCGAAACGCTTGGCCCGCGACGGATAGTCGGCGCCACAGACGTCGATGACCGAGATGAACTGGCAGCGCGCATCGTCGCGCAGGAAGGTCATGACCTCGACCAGATCGCGCGGCTCGACATGAACCGTGAGTTCGCCATAGGCGATATCAGCGTCGTTCACACGGCCGGTCAGCTTCTCGCCGAGATAGGTCGACAGTTCGCTCAGGGATGCGGTCATGGATTTACCGTTCGATCGTGCCGGTGCGGCGGATTTTCTTCTGCAAGAGAAGAATGCCGTAGAGCAGCGCTTCGGCGCTCGGCGGACAGCCGGGCACATAGATGTCGACCGGCACGATGCGGTCGCAGCCGCGCACCACCGAATAGGAATAGTGGTAGTAGCCGCCGCCATTGGCGCATGAGCCCATCGAGATGACGTAGCGCGGCTCCGGCATCTGGTCGTAGACCTTGCGCAGCGCCGGCGCCATCTTGTTGGTCAGCGTGCCGGCAACGATCATGATGTCGGACTGGCGCGGCGACGCGCGCGGCGCGACACCGAACCTCTCCGAGTCATAGCGCGGCATCGAGGTATGGATCATCTCCACCGCGCAGCAGGCGAGGCCAAAGGTCATGAACATCAGCGAGCCGCTGCGCGCCCAGGTGATCAGCGCTTCCGTCGAGGTGACGAGAAAACCCTTGTCGGCGAGCTCATTGTTGATCTCGAGGAAGAACGGATCGTCCGCCCCCACCGGCCTGCCGGTGTTGGGATCGATCAAACCCTTGGGCTTCGGCGCGACGAGCGTGCCGGAACTGTCGTTCAATCCCATTCCAGCGCTCCTTTTTTCCATTCATAGGCAAAGCCGATGGTCAGCACCGCCAAAAAGACCATCATCGACCAGAAGCCGAGCATGCCGATCTTCGAGAACGACACCGCCCAAGGAAACAGGAAGGCCACTTCCAGGTCGAAGATGATGAACAGGATCGACACCAGGTAGAAGCGGATGTCGAATTTCATGCGGGCGTCGTCGAACGAGTTGAAACCGCACTCGTAGGCGGAAAGCTTTTCAGGATCGGGATTGCGGTAAGCCACCAGGAAGGGCGCGGCCAGCAGCGCCAGGCCGACAACCAACGCCACGCCTATGAACAGGACGATGGGCAGGTATGAGCTTAGAAGTGCGTTCATGCTCGGCTTTCCGTTGGCGCCAATCCACTTTGATTACAGCACCGGACCCTAATGCGGAAGCGTGACAGTTTAACCGCTGAACCGTTTTAAGGGCCTATGCTGCAACGCGGCGAGGGTTAGCGCAGCACTTCCAGTGAAGCAAGTCAAACCTTGTTCAAAACACTGACCTGGACGGCATATCCGGGGAAACTGGTCCGATCCGCTCCTGTTTGATTTCCTTCGCTTTCTACTCCACTTTTCTCTCCTGACATGCTTGCCGCCAAAACCCTGCTAGCATGGCCCGGAATCACCCATCCGACCCTCGGTCAAAACACTTCAAAGTGATGCCTGCATGAAGGAAAAGATCTCGCTCCCCATGGCCCGGCGCATTGCGCTCGCCGCCCAGGGGTTCCTCGATCCCCGCCCGACCGGCACGCCTGACCGAAGGCATTTTGCCCGCACGCTCTCCCGCACCGGCCTGTTGCAGATCGATTCCGTCAGCGCGGTGGTGCGCGCTCATTATATGCCACTCTATTCGCGCCTGGGCCCCTACCCGCTCACTCTGCTCGACAACGCGGCCGTGACGCGCAAGCGCACGGTGTTCGAATATTGGGCGCACGAGGCCTCCTTCCTGCCGGTCGAGACCTACCCGCTGATGCGCTGGCGCATGCAACGCGCCGAGCGCGGCGACGAGATGTATCTGGGCCTCGCCAAATGGGGCCGCGAGCACGCCGCCTATATCGAAGAGATCTACCGCCAGGTCGCCGAGCGCGGCCCGATCGCCGCTTCCGCGCTGGAAGGCCAGAAAGGCTCGGGCGGATGGTGGGGCTGGAGCCACGCCAAGCATGCCTTCGAATGGCTGTTCTGGGCTGGGCGCATCACCACGGCGCACCGCCGCGGCTTCGAGCGTTTCTATGACCTGCCCGAACGCGTGCTGCCGCAGGCGATCCTTGACCTGCCGGTGCCAACGCCTGAGGACGCGCACCGCGAATTGCTGCGCATTTCCGCCCGCGCCCATGGCGTGGCGACATCAGGCGATTTGCGCGATTATTTCCGCCTGTCCCCGGCCGATATGAAAGGCCGGCTGGAGGAACTGGTTGAAACCGGCGAGCTGCTGCCGGTGCGCGTCGAAGGCTGGGACAAGCCGGCCTATCTTCATAAAGACGCCCGTTTGCCCCGAAAGATCGAAGCCCGCGCCTTGCTGGCGCCGTTCGACCCGGTCGTCTTCGAACGTTCGCGCACCGAGCGCCTGTTCGATTTCCACTACCGCATCGAGATCTACACGCCAGCCGACAAGCGGCAATACGGCTATTATGTCCTGCCGTTCCTGCTCGGCGACAGGATCGTGGCGCGCGTCGACCTCAAGGCCGATCGGCCTGCGAGCGTGCTGCGCGTCCATGCGGCCTATGCCGAGCCCGGCGCACCAGCCGAAACCGCTGCTCAGCTCTTCGAGGAATTGAAGCAGATGCAGGGCTGGCTGGGCCTCGAACGCATCGAAGTGACGTCCGCCGGTGACTTGGGTCCGGCGCTGGCCGACCTGACAGCGTCGTAAGCTCGCGTTGACACCGCTGCCCGCAAAAGCCTAAATCCGTTCCAGACGGTCTCTTCTCTTCAACGAGAGGAGCCAAGAGGGAATGCGGTGCGGGATATCTGTCCCAAATCCGCGGCTGTCCCCGCAACTGTAAGCGAAGAGCCAAGGCCGAAAGCCACTGGGAGGTTCCCGGGAAGGCGGCTACCAAGGCGATGACCCGCGAGCCAGGAGACCTGCCGTCTGCGACTGTAGAATCCGATCGCCCGGCGGGTTTCCGGGCAAGGAGCCCGATTTTTGGACCACGACAGCAGTTTTTCGGCTGGCACAGCGGATGTTTCGTCCGGCAATGATGATGCCTTGGCCGGCGTCACCGTCATCGTCTGCGCTTCCTGCCGCGATGAAACCGGCTCCGACGCCCATCCCCGCGCCGGCGAATCGTTGGCGGATGACACCCGCCGCGCCGCATCCGGCGAAAATATTCGCATCCGCAGCGTTGAATGCCTTGGCAATTGCAAACGGCGCCTCAGCGCCGCGATCCTGCGCGATGGCTGCTGGAGCTATGTCTTCGGCGACTTGACCGCGACCAGCGGTGCCGACCTCGTCACCGGAGCCAAACTCTTCGCCACCTCGACGGACGGCCTGATCCCGTGGCGCGGCCGTCCCGATAGCCTGAAGCGCGGCCTCGTTGCCCGCATCCCTCCCCTCAACCTGTTGAAGGACTGACCATGACCGCTCCAGATTCGTCCGCCAACCTCTCCCGCGTTCCCTGCACCGTTGTCACCGGCTTCCTCGGCGCCGGCAAGACGACGCTGGTCCGCCATCTCCTGGAAAACGCCGGCGGCAAGCGCATTGCCATCATCGTCAACGAATTTGGCGACATCGGCATCGATGGCGAGATCCTCAAGGGATGCGGCATCGACACCTGTCCGGAGGAAAACATCGTCGAACTGGCCAATGGCTGTATCTGCTGCACCGTCGCCGACGATTTCGTTCCGGCGCTCGACCAGATCCTCGCGCTGACGCCGAGGGTCGACCACATCCTGATCGAGACCTCGGGCCTCGCGCTGCCCAAGCCGTTGGTCCAGGCTTTCCAGTGGCCGAGCGTGAAAAGCCGGGTGACCGTCGACGGCGTCATCGCCGTGGTCGACGGGCCGGCATTGGCCGAGGGTCGCGTCGCCAACGACATGGATGCCTTGCAGGCGCAGCGCGCCCAGGATGAGACGCTCGACCACGACGACCCGGTGGAAGAAGTGTTCGAGGACCAGATCGCCTGCGCCGACCTGATTATCCTGTCGAAAAGCGATTTGATGGACGCCGCCGGCACCGACCGCGCCAACGCCATCATCAACGAACACTCCGCCCGCGCGGTGAAGATCGTGCCGACATCGCATGGCAAGGTCGATCCCTCGGTGCTGCTCGGGCTCGGTCTGGCGGTCGAAGACGACATCGAGAACCGCAAGTCCCATCATGACGGCGCCTTCGACCATGAGCATGACGACTTCGACACCTTCATCGTCGACATTGCCTCGATCGCCAATCCCGATGATCTGGCGAAACGCGTCGCCACCGTCGCCGAAGAAGAGAACGTGTTGCGCGTGAAAGGCTTCGTCGAGGTCGGCGGCAAGCCGA
Source organism: Mesorhizobium sp. Root102 (assembly GCF_001425625.1). Classification (GTDB taxonomy): domain Bacteria; phylum Pseudomonadota; class Alphaproteobacteria; order Rhizobiales; family Rhizobiaceae; genus Mesorhizobium. Next base: position 249,330 of record NZ_LMCP01000048.1, read on the forward strand.
TGCGGCTCTTGCTGCAGGCGGTCGGGCCGCGCGTCAATCATTACTATGACCGCGCCTGGACCGCCGAGGATGACCGCCGCTCGCGCCTCGTCGTAATCGGGCTGAAGGGGCTGAACCGCCCGGCGATCGAGCGTATCCTTGCCGGCTGATTTCGGACACGGGTCGCGATGCACATCCTAACCACGACATCCGCCTCGCTCGACGACCTCGCCGAGCCGGTCGATCTGCGGCAGACGCCGGCGGATATCGTGGCGCTGTCCTTCACCGACAGCGATCTCGCCGGATTGGCGGCGGCCTGGAAGGCCGACGCCGAACGCCTGCCCTCGATGCGGCTGGCCGCGCTGCGCGACCTGCGCCATCCCATGTCCGTCGACCTCTGGGTCGACAGCGTCGCCCGCCACGCCAAGATCATCCTCGTGCGCATCCTCGGCGGCTACGACTGGTGGCGCTACGGCTGCGACCAGCTTGCCTCGACCGCCCGCGAACGCGGCATAAAACTGGCGCTGCTGCCCGGCGAATGCCGAGATGAGGATCTGCGCCTGATCGAAGCCTCGACGCTGCCGCGCGAGGAGTTGGACGGCCTGCTCGATTATTTCCGCGAGGGCGGCCCGGCGAATATGAGCGCGCTGGTGCAGAAGTTGGCGGGGTTGGCGGGACAGGATGCGGTTGCTGCAGAGCCGGTCACTGTGCCAAAAGTTGGCTACTACGAACCCGGCCGCGGCGTCGTCCCCCTGCCCCTCGAGGGGGAGGGAAAGGTCGTGCCGATCCTGTTCTACCGATCGATGCTGCTCGCCGCTGATGTCGCGCCCATCGATGCCCTGTTTGAGGCGCTCCGCCAGCGCGGCATCAACCCGGTCCCCATTTTCGTCTCCAGCCTGAAGGACCCGGCATCGCTGGCGTTCGTGGAAACAGCACTGGCCGCGCTGAAACCCGCGGCCATCATCACCGCGACCGCTTTCGCGTCCGGCGCCGAGCCCGGCGTTGAAACCCTGTTCGACCGCGCCCGCGTGCCCGTCTTCCAGGTCATTGTCGCCACCACCCGCCGCGACATCTGGGAGAACAACCAGCGCGGCCTGGCGCCCGCCGACCTTGCCATGCATGTCGTGCTGCCCGAACTCGACGGCCGCATCTTGGCCGGCGCCATTTCCTTCAAGGGCGAGAGCGATGTCGATCCGGCGCTTGGCCACCGCGCCTTCGCCAACCGGCCGGAAGCGGATCGTGTGGCGCAAGTTGCTGACCGCGTCGCGGCCTTCATCCGACTACGGGAGACGCCCCGCGCCCAGCGCAAGCTCGCCATCCTGATCCCGGATTATCCGAGCGCGCCCGGCCGAACCGGCTACGCCGTCGGCCTCGATGTGCCGTCCAGCGTGCTGGCGATGCTGCATGATCTGAGCGAACAGGGCTATGGAGTTGAAGGGATACCGGAGACGCCGCGGGCGTTGCTGGGGCTGCTGGAGCGCGGCAATGATGGGCTGGGGCTGGACGACTATCGGGACTTCTCAAAGGGCCTGCCGATTGAGGCTGTTGCTGCAGTCGAAGCTGCATGGGGAGCGGCCGATACTTCACCCTCCCCCTTGTGGGGAGGGTCGGTTCGCGACATTCGCGAAGCGGATGGCGCGAACCGGGGTGGGGGTAGCGGCGCACCACCCCCACCCGGCCCTGCGGGCCACCCTCCCCACAAGGGGGAGGGTAAGAGCGCTTTCCCCTTCCGCGCCGCGACCTTCGGAAACATCACCGTCGCGCTGGCCCCAGACCGCGGCCGCTCCGCCGACCGCCGCGCCGATTACCACGACCCGACACTGCCGCCGCGCCATGCGCTGATCGCTTTCGGTCTGTGGCTGCGCAGCTCGCTCGGCGTCCACGCGCTCGTCCATGTCGGCGCGCACGGCACCCTGGAGTGGCTGCCGGGTAAGACGGTTGCGCTTTCGGAAAACTGCTTTCCCGAAATCGTCACCGGCCCCTTGCCCGTCATCTATCCTTTCATCGTCTCCAACCCCGGCGAGGCTGCACAGGCCAAGCGGCGCATCGCCGCCGTCACCCTTGGCCATCTGCCGCCGCCCCTGACCGGCGCCGGACTGGACGAGGACCAGCACAAGCTCGAGCGGCTGGTCGACGAATACGCCCAGGCCGACGGGCTCGACCGTCGCCGCCGCGACCGCCTGGCAAAACTGATCGTCGACACCGCGCAAAAAACCGGCCTCGCCACCGAAGCCGGCGTCGCCAGGACCGACGCGCCCGATGAAGCGCTACGCCGAATCGATGCCTGGCTCTGCGATCTCAAGGATTTCGCCATAAAGGACGGGCTGCATATCTACGGCCGCGCTCCGGAGGACGAGCCTGACGCCATGCGGCGACAAAGCGCTGAAGCCGAGAAGACGGCGCTGCTCGCCGCGCTCGATGGCCGCCACGTCAAGGCCGGTCCGGCCGGCGCGCCTGCGCGCGGCCGATCCGATGTTCTGCCCACCGGCCGCAACCTGTTCACGTCGGACCCGCGCACCATGCCGACGCCGACCGCCTATGATCTGGGCAAGGCAGCGGCGGAGGAAGTCGTGCGCGGCTACATGCAGTCGCATGGCGACTGGCCGCGCTCGCTGGTGATCGATCTCTGGGGCTCGGCATCGCTGCGCACCGGCGGCGAGGAGATCGCTCAAGGGTTGGCGCTGATGGGCTGCCGGCCGCAATGGGATGCGGCCACTGGCCGCATCACCGGCATCGAGGTATTACCTCCCGCCGCGCTCGGCCGGCCGCGCGTCGATGTCACCTGGCGCATATCAGGCCTGTTTCGCGACATGTTTCCGACCCAGATTGCGCTGATCGATGCCGCCGCCAACGCCGTTGCCGCCCGCGACGAGGAGGATTCGGAAAACCCGCTCGCGGCCAAAACCCGCGCCGACGGCAAGATCAGCCCGCGCATCTTCGGCACTTCGCCCGGCACCTACGGCGCCGGTGTCGAGGATCTTTTGTCCTCCGGCGACTGGGCGGCACGCGAAGAGATCGGCCGCGCCTATCTCGACGCCACATCGCATGCCTATGGCGGCTCCGAAGGTGAAGGCGTCTTGGCGCCCGGTGCCTTCGAGGGCCGCATCGCCGAGGCCGATCTTCTCGTCCACACCGGCGACGATCCCGGCCGCGACATCCTCGAGGGCTCCTCCGATGTCGCCTTCATCGGCGGCTTCTCGGCGGCCTTGGCAACTCTCGGCAGGAATGCCGACGTCATCGTGCTCGACACCACGGACCCGCAAAAGCCGAGGCCACGCTCGGTCAGCGAGGCCGTATCGCGTGTCGTGCGTGCCCGCGCCGTCAATCCACGCTTCATATCAGGCCAGATGCGCCACGGCCCGCGTGGCGCCTCCGAATTTGCCGAAACCGTCGACCGGCTGGTCGGCTTTGCCGAAACCACCCACGCCATTTCGGGAACGCTGATCGAGGCGGTGCATGACTCCTATCTCGGCGATCCGGCTGTCCGCGCCTTCATCCTGCGCGAGAACCCCGCCGCCGCGAAAGTCATCGCCGAGCGCTTGCTGTCGGCGCGCCGGCGTGGCCTGTGGCATCCCTTGCGCAATTCCATCGACGACGATCTCACGGCCCTGATTGCTGAGGCAGAAGCACTTGGGGTGGCGGCATGAACGCCTTCTCGCGCCGTGGCGCCTGCCCGGCTCTGGCAGCCCCCATGCAGACCGGCGACGGCCTGCTGGTACGGCTCAACCCTGTCGCTGGAGGGTTGTCGCCAGAGTCGTTGATCGGACTAGCCGAATCCGCTCTGCGGCACGGCAACGGCATCATGGAAGTCACCGCGCGCGGCAGCCTGCAGATACGCGGACTGACGGCGGAAAGCGCTCAGTTGCTGGCGACGGAGGTCGATGCGTTGGGCATCGCGGTGCGCACCGGCGTGCCGGTCGAGACCGGGCCGCTGGCCGGCATAGATCCGCAAGAGATTGCCGATCCCCGGCCGCCGGCTGAACAGATCAGGACGGCGGTCGAAGAAGCAGGTCTGACGCAACGGCTCGGGCCGAAGGTGTCGGTCATTGTCGACGGCAGCGGACAACTGACCATGGATACTCTGACCGCAGATGTGCGGCTTGCTGCAACGCGAACCGATGCGGGAGTTCGGTGGCGGGTGGCTGTCGCGGGTGACGGGCAGAATGCACGGCCGCTTGTCACGGTGGAAGACGATGCAGCGCGCGATATTGCCGTTGCCGTGCTCAGAATGATTGCCGAGAAAGGCCGTGAGGCTCGTGCGAGGGATTTGTCGGAGCGGCAATTGGCTTATCTCGCAGGCTGGCATTCTGTGGCGCCCCCCTCTGTCCTGCCGGACATCTCCCCCACGAGGGGGGAGATCGCTCATTCACGCTCACCTTCGCCAATTTCCATGGCTTCGGAGGGAGGGCCGGCGCCCGGGCTGCCAATCTCCCCCCTCGTGGGGGAGATGTCCGGCAGGACAGAGGGGGGCGCGAAGGAACTCCGCCCGATCGGAATTTTCGACCTCGCCGAGGCCGGTATCGCCCTCGGCATCGCCCTGCCCTATGGCAGCATGCCAGCGGACAAAATCATCGCGCTCACCCAAAGCGCCATCACCCTCGACACAACCGAAATCCGCCTCGCCCCAGGCCGCGCCCTGTTGTTCCTCGGACAGCCATCGTCCGCCAACCGCGCCCTCCAGCACACCGCCGCCACCCTCGGCTTCGTCACCTCCCCCGCCGACCCGCGCACGCGCATCGCCGCGTGCCCCGGCACGCCGGCCTGCGCCTCCGGGCGGATCGCCACGCGCGACATTGCCGAGACGATTGCCGCCGAAAACGCCGATAGTCTCGACTTCACCCTGCACGTTTCCGGATGCGCCAAGGGCTGCGCCCACCCCGGCTCGGCAGCGCTGACGATAGTCGGCGGCGAAAACGGAGCCGGACTTGTCGTGAACGCGACGGCAAAGGCCCTTCCTGCGGGCTACAGGCCGGGCTATGACGCCGCGCGCGGCATCAGCCGCGTCGCGGCACTGATCCGCAGCACACGATATCAAGGCGAAACCGCCGCCGCTTGCCTGACAAGGCTCGGGCCGGCGGCTATCGCCGAGGCTTACCGACAGGAATGAGCATGGCCGCCTACGACTATATCCATGACGGTACGGCGATATATGAGCGCTCCTTCGCCATCATCCGCGCCGAGGCTGATCTGTCGCGCTTCTCCGATGCCGAGGCCGATGTCGCCATCCGCATGATCCATGCCTGCGGCCAGGTCGAAGCATCAAGTCATTTTGTGTTCTCCACCGATTTCGTTGCCGCCGCGCGCACCGCTCTGGCGGCTGGCTCGCCAATTTTCTGCGACGCGGAAATGGTCTCGCACGGCGTCACCCGCGCCCGGCTTCCGGCCGGCAATGAGGTGATCTGCACCTTGCGCGACCCGCGCACGAACGACATCGCCAGGGAGATCGGCAACACCCGTTCGGCCGCCGCGATCGACCTGTGGGGCGAGCGCATGGCGGGGTCGGTGGTCGCCATCGGCAATGCGCCGACCGCGCTGTTCTATTTGCTGGAGAAACTGCGCGACGGCGCGCCGAAGCCTGCCGCCATCATCGGCATGCCGGTCGGTTTCGTCGGTGCGGCCGAATCGAAGGACGCGCTGGCCGAGAATTCCTACGGCGTGCCCTACGCCATCGTGCGCGGCCGGCTTGGCGGCAGCGCCATGACCGCCGCCGCGCTCAATTCATTGGCGAGGCCCGGCCTGTGAACGCGCTTGCCACAGGTCGTCTCGTTGGCGTCGGCACCGGTCCCGGTGACCCCGAACTGCTGACCCTGAAGGCCGCGCGGGCCTTGGCGGAAGCCGATGTCGTGGCCTATTTCGCCAAGCGCGGCAACAACAGCAACGCGCGCGCCATCGTCGAAACACGCTTCCGGCCGGATATGCTTGAGCTGCCGCTGCTCTATCCCGTCACCACTGAAATCGACAAGGATCACGACGACTACCGGTCGCAGATCACGGCTTTCTACGAGGAGTCGGCCGAGAAGGTCGCCGAGCACCTCGACGCTGGCAAAATGGTCGCGGTGCTGTCGGAAGGCGACCCGCTGTTCTACGGCTCTTACATGCATCTGCATGTGCGCCTCGCGCATCGCTTCCCGACCGAAGTCATCCCCGGCGTCACCGCCATGTCCGGCTGCTGGTCGCAGACTGGTGTTCCGATCGTCCAGGGCGACGACGTGCTGACGGTGCTGCCCGGCACGATGAGCGAGTTCGAGCTGACGCGCCGGCTGGCCGACACCGATGCCGCCGTCATCATGAAGGTCGGCCGCAACCTGCCCAAGATCAGGCGGGCGCTGGAGTCGACCGGCAAGCTTACGCGCGCCGTCTATGTCGAGCGCGGCACCATGGCCGGCAGCGTCTCGATGAAGCTTGCCGACAAGCAGGATGACAAGGCGCCCTATTTCGCCATCGTGCTGGTCGCCGGCTGGTCCGGCCGCCCCGATGCGCTGGGAGCGCAAGCATGAGCGGCCGTCTCACCGTCATCGGCCTTGGCCCCGGCAATGCCGATCAGGTCACGCCGGAGGCCAGCCGCGCCGTCGCCGAGGCCAAGTTCTTTTACGGCTACAAACCATATCTCGACCGGCTGGAGCTGCGCCCGGACCAGACCCGCGTCGCTTCCGACAACCGCGAGGAGCTCGCCCGATCCAAGGACGCATTGGTCAAAGCCGCGGAGGGCCACGACGTCGCCGTGGTTTCCGGCGGCGATCCCGGTGTGTTCGCCATGGCCGCAGCCGTCTGCGAGGCGATCGAGGCCGGCCCAGTCGAATGGCGCGCGGTCGATGTCACTGTGGTGCCCGGCATCACCGCCATGCTTGCCGTTGCCGCCCGCATCGGCGCGCCGCTCGGCCATGATTTCTGCGCCATCTCACTGTCAGACAATCTGAAGCCCTGGGATCTGATCGAATTGCGCCTGCTGGCGGCGGCCGGCGCCGGCTTCGTCATCGCGCTCTACAATCCGATCAGCAAGGCGCGCCCCTGGCAGCTTGGCCGCGCCTTCGAATGCCTGACCGCGATCCTGCCGGGCACCACGCCGGTGATTTTCGGCCGCGCCGCCGGCCGCCCGGACGAGCGCATCGATGTCTATCTGCTCGCCGACGTCGAGGCTGAAAGGGCAGACATGGCGACCTGCATCATCATCGGCTCGCCGGAAACAAGGATCATCAAGCGCGCAGAGAAGCCGGCGCTGGTCTACACGCCGCGCTCGTCCACGGGACGGACAAAATGATCGACCATCGCGGCCAGCGCTTCGACGGTTTCAGCCGACGGCACATCCGGCAAGGCTGGCCGTCGGACCATGACCACGTCGATGCCAAGCGCCCGCGCCGCGGCGATCTTGCCGTAGGTCGCCTCGCCGCCGCTGTTCTTGGACACGACGACATCGATGCGATGCTCTTGGAACAGCGCACGTTCCTCCGCTTCGCGGAACGGACCACGCGCCAGAAGATAGCTCGCGTCCGGCACGGCCAACGCGGGCTCGACCGGATCGACGCTGCGAACGAGATAGTGGTGCCGGGGCGCTGCTTCGAAGGCGGCGACCTCTTGCCGGCCGAGCGCCAGGAAGACGCGGCGCGGCGTCGGTCCAAGGGCTTGCACGGCATCGCCAACCTTATCGACCAGCGTCCAGCGGTCGCCCTCGACAGGCTCCCAGCCTGGGCGCCGCAGGGCAAGGATCGGCACACGGGCCACGCGCGCGGCCTGCGCGGCATTGGCGGATATTTGCGCCGCATAGGGGTGCGTGGCGTCGATCAGCAGGTCGGTGCCCGTCTCCCTCAGGTAAGCAGCCAACCCATCGGCACCGCCAAAGCCTCCGCTTCGCACCGGCACGCCTTGCGCGACCGGGCTTTCGGTACGCCCGGCCAGCGACAGCGTGGCCGAGCAATCGGCACGCCCCGCCAGTTTTCCGGCCAGTTGCCGCGCTTCGGTGGTGCCGCCGAGGATCAGAATACGGTGGGTCATCATGCCTGCTGAGTGTCAATCGCGAGCCGCCTGGCTGACGGTCGTCGGTATCGGCGAGGACGGTTTAGCGGGTCTCGGCGACGAGGCCAAGCAGCGGATTGCCCAGGCGGAGATCATCTTCGGCGGCAAGCGGCACCTCGCCCTTGTCGCTTCCTTCGCCAATGGCGAGCCGCACCCATGGCCGGTTCCTTTCGATGCCGAAATGCGAGACGTGCTGGCGCTGGCCGGCAGGCGCGTCTGCGTGCTCGCCTCCGGCGATCCGTTCTTCCACGGCGTCGGCGCCACCCTCGCCCGCAAGGTCAAGCCGCAGGAGATGCATGTCATTCCCGCGCCATCGGCCATTTCGCTGGCAGCCGCGCGGCTGGGCTGGGCGCTGCAGGATATCGAGACCGTCTCATTGCATGGCCGGCCGCTCGACCTGATCCGGCCGCTGCTGCACCCAAACGCGCGCATCCTGGCGCTGACGTCGGATAACGATGCGCCGGCGGCGATCGCCCGCCTGCTCATCGAACTCGACTTCGGTGCCTCGCGGCTGACGGTCCTGGAGGCGCTGGGCGGGCCAAACGAGAACCGACGCTCGGTCCGCGCCGATGCCTTCGATCTCGAAAATATCAATCCGCTCAACGTTCTGGCGGTCGAAGTTGAATCTGGTCCGGATGCGCGCGTCCTGCCGCTCACGTCAGGCCTTGCCGATCATCTGTTCGACCATGACGGCCAGATCACCAAGCGCGAGATCCGCGCCATCACCCTGTCGGCGCTGGCGCCGCGGCGCGGCGAGTTGCTGTGGGATATCGGCGCTGGCTCCGGTTCCATCGGCATCGAATGGATGCTGGCCCACCCTTCGATGCGCACCATTGCCATCGAGGCCGATCCGATCCGCGCCTCCCGCATTGGCCGCAACGCCGCCGCCTGTGGTGTTCCCGGCCTTGTCGTAGTCGAAGGCAGCGCCCCCAAGGCGCTTGCGAGGCTGGAGACACCTGACGCGATCTTCATTGGCGGCGGCGGCAGCGACACCGGCGTCTTGAACGCTGCTGTCAAGGCGATGCGCACTGGCGGCCGTCTCGTGGCAAACGCGGTGACGCTGGAGATGGAAGCCCTGCTTCTTGCCCAGCATACGAAGCTTGGCGGCGATCTCACACGGATAAGCATCTCCCGGGCTTCACCAGTTGGCTCGATGCAGGCCTGGCGGCCTGCCATGCCGATCACCCAATGGAGCTGGGTGAAGCCATGATGGTCGCTGGCATCGGCAGCCGAAAAGGTGTGCGTGTCGAGGACGTGCTTGCCGCGATCGAAACCGCGCTGGAGACGCATGGGCTGGCGATGACGGCTCTTTCGGCGCTGGCGACTGCCGCGCTCAAGAAGGATGAAGAGGCGATCCCTGCCGCTGGCCGCGCGCTGCGCCTTCCGGTCATCGTCGTTGATGACTCAGCACTTCAGGCCGCCTCTCCAGATACGCTCAGCCATTCCGATCTCTCGCAGGATCTGGCCGGCACGCCATCGGTTTCCGAGGCATCCGCCGTTGCCGTCGCCGGCAAAGGCGCAAAGCTGCTCGGGCCCCGCACGGTGCTCGGCCCGGTCACCTGCGCCATCGCCATCAGCGGAGATGCGCCATGACGGTCCATTTCATCGGCGCCGGCCCAGGTGCCGCCGACCTCATCACGCTGCGCGGCGCGAGGCTCTTGGCGAGCTGCCCGGTCTGCCTCCACGCCGGCTCAATCGTCGCGCCCGAATTGCTGCAGCACTGCGCAACGGGGACAAAACTGATCGACACAGCACCGATGTCGCTCGACGAGATCGAGGCCGAGTATGTCGCGGCGCAGAAGGCCGGCCATGATGTGGCGCGTCTCCATTCCGGCGACCTGTCGGTATGGAGCGCCGTTGCCGAGCAGATCCGCCGGCTGGAAAAACATGGCATTCCCTACACGCTGACGCCGGGCGTGCCGTCCTTTGCTGCCGCGGCCGCCGCATTGCGCCGCGAGCTGACCATTCCCGAAGTCGCGCAAAGCCTGGTGCTGACCCGCATTTCCGGGCGCGCATCAAAGATGCCGCCGGGCGAAACGCTGGCCGGCTTCGGCCGCACCGGCGCCACCCTGGCCATTCATCTGGCCATCCACGCCATCGACCGCGTCGTCGCCGAACTCACACCGCACTATGGCGGCGATTGCCCGGTGGCGATCGTCTTCCGCGCGTCCTGGCCGGACGAGCGCGTGCTGACTGGCACGCTGGCGACCATCGAGGCACAACTCGCAGCCGATCCGATGGAGCGCACGGCGATCATCTTCGTCGGCCGCTCGCTGGCGGCGGAAGGTTTTGGCGAGAGTTCATTGTACGACGCCCACTATCAGCGGCGTTTTCGCGGACGGGACGGATTGTGAGCGGCAGCACCAAAAACGAGGGCGAAAACGCCACGCTCGAACAGGCTTTGTCCCGGCTGAATTTCAAGCCGTGCCGGCTCGAACCGGGCCACGTCTGGCTGGCCGGCGCCGGCCCCGGCGACCCCGGCTGCCTGACCCTGGAAGTGTTGGCGGCGTTGGCCGAAGCGGATGCATTGGTCTACGACGCGCTGGTTTCATCGGATGTCGTCGCCGTAGCCCAGAATGCGGATCTTTTCTTTGCCGGCAAGCGTGGCGGAAAACCGTCGATGAAGCAGGACGACATCACAGCACTGCTGGTGCGGCTGGCGCGGGAAGGCCGCCGCGTCGTCAGGCTGAAGGGCGGCGATCCCTATATTTTCGGCCGTGGCGGCGAAGAAGCTCTGGCGCTGGCGCGCGAAAATATCCCCTTCCGCGTCCTGCCCGGCCTGACCTCGGGCCTCAGCGCGATGGCCGCGACAGGCATCCCGGCCACCATGCGCGGCATCAACAAGGCTGTGATCCTGGCCACCGGCCACGCCGCCGGCACCGATGACGATCTCGACTGGGCGGCGATCGCCCGCACAGGCCAGCCTGTCGTCGTCTATATGGGCATGGCCAATCTGCCCCTCATCGCCGCGGCACTGCTGGACGGCGGGCTGGCGCCGTCGACACCGGCGGCCGTGATCGTCGCCGCGACGACACCGCAGGAACGAACCGTCGTCGCCACGCTCGCCACCATTGCCGAGGAAGCGGCCGCCGCCGGTCTCGCCTCGCCGGCGCTGATCGTCGTCGGCGGCATCGTTGCGATGCGCGCGGCGCTGGCGGGGCAAGCATGACGGCCCGCGCCATCATCATCGGCGCGCCGCGCTCCGGCTCCGGCAAGACCAGCGTCACCATCGGCATCCTGCGCGCGCTCGCCCGGCGCGGGCTGAAGGTGCGCGGCGCCAAATCCGGCCCCGACTATATCGACCCCGGCTTCCACACCGCCGCCACCGGCCTGTCCGGCGTCAATCTCGACAGCTGGGCAATGCCGCCGTCGCTGCTCAATGCGCTGGCCGCGCAAGCCGCCGATGACACTGATTTTGTCATCCTCGAAAGCGCCATGGGCCTGTTCGATGGCATTCCGGCCGCGCCAGGGCGCACCGGCTCGGCGGCCGACCTGGCGCGGCTCTATGGCCTGCCGGTGCTGCTGGTGCTCGACGTTTCCGGCCAGTCGACCACCGCGGCCGCCGTCGCCAAGGGTTTTGCCACCTATGACCCGGACGTGCGCATGGCCGGTGTCGTGCTCAACCGGCTGGGCAGCGAGCGGCACCGCAAGCTGTGCAGCGACGCCATCGAGGCGATCGGCCTGCCGGTCGTCGGCGCCATCCTGCGCGATCCCACCCTGAACCTGCCCGAGCGCCACCTCGGCCTCGTCCAGGCCGGCGAATATGACGACCTGATGGCGCATCTCGACCGCCTGGCCGACATGGCGGAAAAATCGCTCGACCTCGAAGCCATCATGGCCTTGGCGACACCCCTCACCCCGGCGCCCGGCGGTTTTGACGACGCGCTTGTGCCGCCCGGCCAGCGAATCGCGCTGGCCGAAGATGCTGCCTTCACATTCCTCTATCCGCATGTCGCGGCTTACTGGCGCAAGGCCGGAGCCGAAATCGTCCCGTTCTCGCCGCTCGCCGACGAAGCGCCCGACGAAGACTGCGATGTCTGCTGGCTACCGGGCGGCTATCCCGAGCTTCACGCCGGCCGGCTTGCGGCGGCAGGGAACTTCAAAACCGGAATGGCAAGATTCGCGGCGACAAAGCCCATCCATGGCGAGTGCGGTGGCTTCATGGTGCTGGGCAAATCTCTGGAGGATGCCTCCGGCGAAACGCATGCGATGCTAGGCCTACTCGGCCATTCCACCAGCTTCGCCAGGCGCAAGATGAATCTCGGCTATCGCGAGGCGCGGCTGCGCGCGGATTGCCCGCTGGGCTCGGCTGGCGCATTGATCCGTGGCCACGAATTCCACTATGCGCAGATGACCTCTGCCGGCAATGACGAGCCGCTGGCCGACCTTGCCGACGGCCAGGGCAATCCGATCGGCGCCTCGGGCTACCGGCGCGGCCATGTCAGCGGCACCTTCTTCCATGCGATTGCGAGGGGCTAGAGCATGAAGTTCAAGAACCTGGCCCTTTCACCGCGGCAGGTCGTCGACGACATCGCGCTTTGCCTGGTCTTCTTCACCAGGCTGCCGCTACCCGTCTTCGACTTTCGCGGCCGCAGCCTTGCCGCCGCGATCTGGGCCGCCCCTGTCGCCGGGCTCGTCGTCGGCCTGATCGGCGCGATCGTCTTTGCCACGGCGGAACGGTTTGGCCTTGCCATGGGGCCGGCGGCAGCTCTTGCGCTTGTGGCAACCGTGCTCACCACCGGCTGCCTGCATGAGGACGGGTTGTCCGACGTCGCCGACGGCTTCGGCGGCGGCAAATCGCGCGGCCGCAAACTCGAGATCATGCGCGACAGCCGCATCGGCGCCTATGGCGCAGCGACGCTGGCTCTGTCGCTGCTGATCCGCTGGAGCGCGCTGTCGGAATTCGTCGACCCCACACAGGCGCTGTTCGCCCTCCTGGCCGCCCACGCGGCCTCGCGCGGCCTGCTCGGCGCTTTCATGCATCTCTTGCCCCCGGCGCGGGTCGACGGCCTCTCGGTCGGTGCCGGCACCGTCTCTGCCGAAACGGCAACAGCCGGCGCCGTGCTCGGCGCGATTCCGCTCCTGCTGCTCGGGCTGGGCGGCGCCGTTTTCGCGCTGATCTTGCTTGGCCTGCTGTTTGCCGCCTTCCGCGCGCTTTGCCTCAACCAGATCGAGGGCCAGACCGGCGACACGATCGGCGCTTTGCAGCAGGCGAGCGAAATAGCGGTGCTGCTCGTCGCTTCCGTAGCCCTTTCCTGATTCCCTTTGGCCTGATTCCCTTTCGGAGACTTTGCCCCCATGCCCTTCAAATCACTCGAAGAACTGCGCGCCGCCTGCCTCGACCTGCCGGCTGGCAGCGATGCCGCGGCCAATGCGGTCGCCCGCCGCCAGGACACATTGACCAAGCCGCAAGGCAGCCTTGGTCGGCTGGAGACGATCGCCGCCTGGCTGGCGCGCTGGCAGGGCCGCGACATGCCAAAACTCGACCGTGTCAAAGTCTTCGTCTTCGCCGGTAACCACGGCGTCACCGCGCAAGGCGTGTCGGCCTATCCTTCTGAGGTCACTGTGCAGATGGTGGCCAATTTCGCCGGCGGCGGTGCCGCCATCAACCAGCTTGCCCGCATGGCCGGCGCCGAACTCGACGTCATCCCGCTCGACCTCGATCATCCCACGGGCGATTTCACGCAAGTGCCAGCAATGGACGACAAGGCGTTTCTCGCCGCAGTATCCACCGGCTATGACGCGGTGACGAAAGACCTCGACCTGATCTGCTTCGGCGAGATGGGCATCGGCAACACAACGCCGGCGGCGGCAATCTCAGCCGCCCTGTTCGGTGGTGGCGCGGAAAAATGGACCGGGCGCGGCACCGGCGTCGATGACGCCGGCTTGAAGCGCAAGGTGGTCGCCATCGAAGCCGGCCTGAAGCGCCACGCCGCCGCCCTTGCCGACCCGCTCGGCATCGCCGCAGCACTCGGCGGTCGCGAACTGGCCGCCATCTTAGGCGCCACGCTCGCCGCCCGCCATCTGGGCATACCAGTGCTGCTCGACGGCTTCGTCTGCACCGCCGCCGCCGCCCCACTGGCAAAGCTGCACCCGACCGGCCTCGCCCACACCGTATCGGCCCATGTCTCGGCTGAGTCTGGCCACCGTGGCCTGCTCGAAGCCCTCGGCCTGCCGCCGCTGCTCGATCTCGGCATGCGGCTCGGCGAAGGCTCCGGCGCCTGCCTCGCCGTCAACATCGTCCGCTCGGCACTGGAATGCCATGCCCGCATGGCGAGTTTTGCCGAGGCGGGTGTGTCGGAGAAGTAGTTATCCATTCCCCGCATCGACCGTCGTCGTCACGACAAAGGAAGCATCTTCCGGCAACGGCGATTCTCAAATAGCTTTTGCGGATGAAAAAACTTCATCCCGTCGCAGCTGCAGCGTCTATCGCCGTGGCGGTTGCTGTTGTGCTCCGTCACAGCAGCTATTCAAGTCATGGCCCGATCGATACCGGCATCTTCGTTGTCTTCCTGGTATTCTTCTGGTGGCTCATCAGCGATTTCTCCAGAGGAAAAGATGGAATCGGCGCCAGCGATGCTGCAGCCGGGGAAAAGGGCATTGCTTTTCGATTCGGCCGGTTTCTGAGCCGCATTTTCCAACGCGGCTGAATCGCCACGAGATTCGGATAGCGCGGTTAAGGAATTACAGTCGGACAGCCCGCCCGAGACGCGCCAAACGCGTCTCGTTTTCAGGGTCTTTCCACCAAGTCTTTGAAGAATTTGGTGGGTGCGCACAGGATTGAACTGTGGACCCGCTGATTAAGAGTCAGCTGCTCTACCAACTGAGCTACGCACCCACTCGGCCGGCAAAAACCGGCGTTGGCGGGCATATAGCCGCCACCATCGGTCCTGTCCAGCCCTGCCGGAATCATTTCCCGACAAATCGCTTAAGTGCCGCGGATGGTCAGACGAACAGCCTGCCTTCCGCAACCTTGATCGCATTGCCCCCGATGCGCGCCGAGGCCAGTTTTCCGCCTTGCACGGTCAGTTCGAGGCGGATGCGCGATGGCCGGCCCATCTCCAGCCCCTGCTCGATCCACAGCTGCGAAATGCCGTCGGTCGGCGCGTCGAAATGCATGATGGCGCCGGCAAAGGCGGCTGCCGCCGAGCCGGTCGCCGGATCCTCATAGGAAGGCGTGCCGGGCACGATCATGCGCACATGGAAGGCGCTTTCGTGGTTCACCGTCTCGCGGCAGTAGACATAGGGGCTGGCGAAGGCCCATTCGCTCTTGCGCGGCGCCAGTTCCGACCAGGCCTGGTTGTCCAGCCGGATGCGGCCCGCCGCCTCGAGATTGGCAACCGGGATGGTCACGTAGGGCACCCCGGCCGACCAGAACGCGACGCGATGATTCTCGAAGCCGATCTCGTGCGGCGTCAACCCAAGGGCGGCGCCGATCGCCTCCGGATCGGCCTCGAGCGTCAGCGGCTCCGGCAGCTTCGCCAGGTCGAACTCGGCAAAGGTGTTGCCGTCGTGCTTGCTGACGGCGCAACGCACCGGGCCGATGTTTTCCTCAAGCACGAAGATGCCCGCGCCGCCCTCTTCCGCCAGTTCCGCCAATGCGATTGCCGAGCCTACGGTTGGGTGGCCGGCGAACGGCATTTCATAGTCGGGCGTGAAGATGCGAATGCGGTTTTTATGCTTTGGATTGTCCGGCGGCAGCACGAAAACCGATTCGGACAGGTTGAATTCGCGCGCGATGGCCTGCATCGCGGCCGTGTCCAATCCCTTGCTGTCCAGCACGATGGCCAAGGGATTGCCGGCCAGTCGCTCGGTCGTGAACACATCATAAAGCAAGTAATTCCGGGTTTTCATTCCTGCCTCAATCCCAACATGGGCGAAATTTAATTTGATATTTGAACCAGTAATCCTGATCTGTGCACAGATAGGGACATTGCGCATTATAGGGGTCCAGCGTGGACCAGATTGTCAATCTGCCAAAGACGGAATCGGATTCCGCCATCGAGACGGCGCTTGGGCTCGACAAGACGGGTCGGCGCAAGTCGCGCCGGCGTGGCTGGCTCTATGCGCTGCTGGCGCTGATCGTGCTCGCCGCCGGGGTTGGCGCCTATCAATGGTATGCCGGCTCGCCGGCCAAGATTGACTACACCACAGTGCCTGCCGCCAAGGCCGACCTCACCGTCGCGGTGTCGGCGACCGGTACGCTGCAGCCGCTCACCCAGGTCGATATCTCTAGCCAGCTCTCCGGCGTCATCCGTTCGGTGTCGGTGGAGGAGAACCAGCAGGTCAAGAAGGGCGACGTGCTGGCTGCCCTCGACACCACCAAGCTGCAGGTGCAGATCGAACGGGCGGAGGCCTCCGCCAAGGGCGCCGCCGCCAATGTCGAGGACGCCACGGTAACGCTGACCGAGAACGAAAAGGCGCTTGTCCGCGCGGCGGCACTGACCAAGCGCGGCATGGCGACCGACCAGTCGCTCGAGGCGGCGACGGCGACGCGCGATCGCTCCAAGGCGGCGCTCGACAGCGCCACCGCCAATCTCGCCATCGCCAATGCCGATCTAAAATCGCAGCAGACCGACCTTGCCAACAGCACCATCTATGCGCCGATCGACGGCATCGTGCTGACGCGCTCGGTCGATCCCGGGCAGACGGTCGCCTCCTCCTTGCAGGCGCCCGTGCTGTTCATCATCGCCGCCGATCTCAGAAACATGGAACTGGTGGCGGCGGTCGACGAGGCCGATATCGGCGCGGTCAAATCCGGCCAGCATGCCCGCTTCACCGTCGATGCCTTCCCGGAGCGGCCGTTCGACGCCGAGATCCGCGACATCTCCTATGCCTCGGTGACCACCGACGGCGTCGTCACCTATAATGCGCGGCTTGAGGTCGACAACAACGAGCTGTTGCTGCGGCCTGGCATGACCGCCACCGTCTCGGTCGTCACAAAGCAGGCCAAGGGTGTGCTTACCGTGCCGGCCACGGCCTTCCGCTATCGCCCGGCGCAGCAGGCCGCCGCACGCGGCTGGAGCCTGAGCGACCTGTTCACCGGCCGCATGGGGCGCCCCGGCGGCAACCGCCAGCGACAGGCCGCCACAGTGCCCACCGACGGCTCGCGCACGCTCTATGTGCTGGAGAACGGGCGTCCGCATCCGGTCAGCGTCAAGATCGGCTCCACCGATGGCGAACTGACCGAGATCACTTCGGGCCTGGACGAAGGCGCTCAGGTCATCACCGCGTCGCAGCAGCGGAGCTGATGCCGTGGCCGCGGGCGCGACCCTCATCACCTTCGACAAGGTCTGGAAGAGCTACGGCCAGGGCGAGGCCCGGATCCACGCGCTGGCCGGCGTCGACCTTGCCATAAAGCGTGGCGAATTCGTCGCCATCATGGGCCCGTCCGGCTCCGGCAAGTCGACAGCAATGAACATCATCGGCTGCCTCGACACGCCGACGGCCGGAACCTATTCCTTCATGGGCATCGATGCCGGCCGGCTAGACCGCAACCGCCGCGCCATGCTGCGCAACCTCTATGTCGGTTTCGTCTTCCAGGGCTACAATCTGCTGGCCCGCACCACCGCTGCGGAGAATGTCGAGCTGCCGCTGATCTATCGCGGCGTTGCCGCCCGCGAGCGCCGCGACCTCGCCATGCAGGCGCTGGCGGAGGTCGGCCTTGTCGGCCGCGAGCATCACACGCCGGCCGAGTTGTCCGGCGGCCAGCAGCAGCGCGTGGCGATCGCACGCGCCATCGTCACAAGGCCGACGCTGCTCGTCGCCGACGAGCCGACCGGGAATCTCGACACCGCCCGGACGCATGAAATCATGGAACTGCTAAGGAAGCTGAACGAGGAGGTTGGCCTGACCATCACCATGGTCACCCACGAGGCAGACGTTGCCGAATATGCCAAGCGCACCATCCGCTTCGTCGACGGCCGCGTCGCCTCGGACACCTCGAAGCTGGAAGTGGCTCAGCCATGATCCCGAAAAGTGGAATCCGGTTTTCGGAGAAGATCATGTTCAAACAAAGAGATGATAGAGCCCCATCCCGGCTCTGTCGGGATGGATCAGGCTCTATATCATGATCTGGGAAACCGTCCGCCTCTCGCTCCGCTCGATCCGCCGCAACGTGCTGCGCTCGTTCCTGACCTTGCTCGGCATCGTCATCGGCGTCGCCGCCGTCATTGCGATGCTCACCATTGGCTCCGGCACCACGCAAAAGGTCAAAGCCGACATCTCCAAGCTCGGCAGCAACCTGCTGGTCGTCCGTTCCGGACGCCCGGCCGGTCCCGGTGGTCCGGGCGGGCTCGACCAGGTGGTGCGTCCGCTGGCCGAAAAGGACCTGGCGGCGCTGGTCGCGCACCTGACCGGCGCGCGCGCCATTTCGCCGGCATCGCAAAAGCAGGTCCGCGTCATCTTCGGCACCGAGAGCCTGACTTCGGGCGTCACCGGCACCGACAGCGCCTATCTCGATGCGCGCGACTGGAAGCTGGTGTCCGGTCGTCCGTTCAGCGATTCCGAAACCCGCTCGGGCACCGGCGTGTGCCTGATCGGCGAGACGGTGCGCCAGCAGTTCTTCGGCGCCGGCGACCCCGAGGGCGAGATCATCCGCGTCAACCGCACCTCCTGCAAGATCATCGGCCTGCTCGAGCCGAAGGGCTATACCGGCTTCGGCCAGGACCAGGACAATGTCGTCCTGATGCCGCTGCATGCCTATCAGCGCCGCATTGCCGGCAACCGTGACATCGACAGCATCTACATCGCCGCCGACGACCGCACGCCGACCAGCGAACTGCAGCCGCGCGTCGAGGACATCTTGCGCGATATCAGGCGCATCACGCCCGAGCGCGAGAGCGATTTCGCCATCCGCGACATGACCCAGATCGCCGACGCCATGGCCAGCGCCACAACCACCATGACCGGGATGCTGGGCGCGGTCGCCGGCGTGAGCCTGCTGGTCGGGGGCATTGGCATCATGAACATCATGCTGGTGTCGGTCACCGAGCGCACCCGCGAGATCGGCATCAGGCTGGCCATCGGCGCGCATGAAAAGCACATCCTCATCCAGTTCCTGGTCGAGGCAACGGTGCTATCGCTGCTCGGCGGCATCGTCGGCATCCTGATCGGCCTGGCGCTGGCCGGCCTCGCCTCGGTGATGCTGACCATCCCCTTCGCACCGAGCCCGGCGGTCATCCTGCTCGCCGTCGGTTTTTCCGCGCTGATCGGCATGGTGTTCGGCTTCTTCCCGGCGCTGCGCGGCGCCCGGCTCGACCCGATCGACGCGCTCAGGCACGAATAGGGCAACCCGGCCGGAACGCGGCCAGCGCTCCGACCGGTTTTGCACAGCCTTCGACGGTTCCGCTCGGCCACCACTGTCCCCGCACCGTTCGCGATGCTAGGGCAATTGGGTGGAGGAATAGCCAATGAGCAAGAAGGCGCGACTGATCCTGGCGATGGTCATCATCGAGGCCTTCCTTGCAGGCATCTGGTGGTATCTCGCCCGCTATGGCCTCGCCAATCCCGATCGCGTCACATCAGATTTTCAGGCAGTCGTCGGCCGGACCATGGGAATGGCGATGGGCGGCTTGCTGGGCATCGGCCTTATCATGTTTATCGTCGCCGCCAGCAACGACCGCAAGGCGGCGCAGAGCAAGACGCTTCGTTAATCGACGCCCGAAAAATGCCACTCGATCAGCGGCTTCATGTGCGCTGACAGCCCGGCCGGCAGGTCGGCGGCATGGCGGATGATCACCGGCCCTTCGATCTCCGGCTCGGTCTCGGCGGCAACGAAGGCGCTGATGCGACGGGCGATCTCGTCGGCGGACGCTGTCTCGTGGTAGCGGCGGAAGATCACCGTGCCGCTGTTGGTCGACATGGCATAGTAGCGTTTACCGCGCGCCGCACCGGTTAGATCGATGCCTGTTTCCTCACGCACTTCGCGAATCGCGTTGAAATCGACATCGACGAGGCCGTTGCGGAAATCGACCGGCTCGAACGAGCCGGCGGCGAAATAGACGCTGCCGGCGTTGACCGTGTGCGGTCCCATGCGGATCGCCACCAGCGCGTTGTCGCCGGCCACCAGCATGGCATGCGCATAGGCGTGCTCTGCGCCCGAATTCTCGCGCCGTTTTCGCCATAGCATGAACGTCGAATAGGTGACCGCATGACAGCGGCCTACGAGACGGTTGTCGCGGTACGCAAGTTGCGACAGCAGCACCACCGTACCGTCGAACAGCGCCGGATTGGCCGCGATCTCGCGCTGCCAGTTCTCGGCGATCGCCTCCGCATTGTCCAAGGCGAAGGGATGCGGGCCGGGATCGAGCCGGACGTCGACGGCGTCGACCGGCAGGATGACATTGCGCGGCAGGTCGAAACTCATGTTGCTCCAACGCTGCTTAGGTCATGTCCAGGGTAATGGCCACCGGACAATGGTCCGACGCCTTCGGCCGGTCCCAGCCGGCGCGCGGAAAGCGCTCGACTTCCTGCCCAGGCGGAAAAATGGTCCGCCAGGGCTGGCCGTTGCGGATGATGTCGGGAACGGCCGTGGCGTTGCTGGCGGCAAGCCCCTTCGACAGCAGGATATAGTCGAGCTGGCACAGATGCCGCTCTTCCGGTCCGCGCGTGTGGTACAGACTCCAGCGGTTCATCTCGGGGCGCCGCTCGACGACGTTTTCGCAGAAGCCGCCTTCTGTCAGCACATTGATGCAGGACACGGCCTCGTCGACCACCTCGAAGCGGTAGCCGTCGATCGCGTCGCCGGCGATCTTCACGCGCTGGCGGTAATCGTTCATGTCGCCGCAGATCGCCCACCGCTTTTCGGCGGCGTGCTCCCCACCGAAACGCTCCTCGATGATCCGTCGCACGGCTTGCGCCTCCGCGATGCGCACCGGCATCGTCGCCGCGCGCCCGTCGAGCCCGTTGCGTGGCGAGCCCATCGACTTGAAATGCACGAGGTAAAGCGTCAGCGGCACGCCGCCCACTGTAATGTCGACTTCCAGGCAGTCACGCCGGAAGATGCGTTCATTGGCCTGGTTGCCGAGTGCCGCAAGCTCCGGCGTATGCAGCCCGAACTGCTCGTAGGTGACATAGGCGTGGCTGGTCATGCGCACGAATTCGATCGGCTGGCCCTGCGCGGTTTCGTTGCGCATCATCACGGCAACGTCGATGCCGCGCGAATCATTGCCCGAGGTGGTGTATTTCTGCCGGTAGCCTTGCCCCACCATCTTGAATAGATAGCCGTATTCGAAGGCCTTCAGCGCCTCGATGTTGTCGACTTCCTGCATGCAGATGATGTCGGCGCGGGTGGCCGCGATCGCCAGCGCCGTCAGTTGGCGCGTGTCGTCGGACTGGGCGATGGCGCGGGCCTGCTCCAGCATCTTGTATTCGGCTTCGCTCTGGATATCGAACAGCGCCAGCGTGCGATCCTCATTGAGCTGATTGCGATAGCCGGAATAATCGAACCTGTTCATCAGGTTCTCGACATTGAAGGTGGCAAGGCGCAGCGACATGCCATGACCTTTGCCCGCAAGCGCTAGAGAAAACAAGCGCGCAGGACCACCAGCGGGGATCGACTGGTCCTGGGGCATTCGCGCCATGGTTGACGGAACCTTTCCGTTCATCCGCCGTTCAGATGCAAACATCCATTGTTGCCCCATTCCTCGGGTGGGCGTGGGGCCTGTAACTCTTGGAGAGTGCAATGAATTCGCTCTTTTCTTCCACGGTCAAATCCGGGCTGATAGCGCTCGGTATCCTTTCCGGCGTCACGGCGCCGTCCGCAGCCGGACCGATCCTGCAGCCGAACATGTCAATTCCCACCAGCACGGCGGCGCCGACGGTGACGCCAGTGCGCGACGAATGGGCGGGCGGCAACAACCGCCAATTCAACAACGAATGGAGATGGCGCCGTCATGACGGGCGCCGCAATTGGAACGGCAACCACGGAAACTGGAACGGTGGAGACAATTGGCGTTGGCGCCGTCACCACTATCGCGGCGGCCGTTACCACGATGATGGAGCGGCCGCACTCCTGGGCCTTGGGCTGGGGCTTGGCATCGGCAGCATGTACAACAACTACGACTACTACAATGCACCGCCGCCGCGCCGCTACTACCGTGCCGGCCGGCTTTCGAGCGCCCATGTCCAATGGTGCTACAACCGCTACCGGTCGTACCGGGCCTACGACAACACGTTCCAGCCCTACAACGGCCCGCGCCAGCAATGCTGGTCGCCCTATAGCTGAGTTAGCCTCAGAAATTAAAAACGGCGCCACGTGGCGCCGTTTTTTTTGATCTTGACGGTTCGAAGCTGCCGTCTTCCGGCGATAGACCTTCGCTCAGTTCTTGGCCTTGTCGACCAGCTTGTTCTTGGAAATCCACGGCATCATCGCGCGCAGCTTGGCGCCGACTTCCTCGATCTGGTGGCTGTCGTTCATGCGACGGATGCCCTTGAAGCGCGACATGCCGGCACGGTATTCCTGCATCCACTCCGAGGTGAACTTGCCGGTCTGGATGTCCTTCAGCACGCGTTTCATCTCGGCCTTGGTCTCGGCGGTGATGATGCGCGGGCCCGAGACATATTCGCCCCACTCAGCGGTGTTCGAGATCGAGTAGTTCATGTTGGCGATGCCGCCTTCATAGATCAGGTCGACGATCAGCTTGACCTCGTGCAGGCACTCGAAATAGGCCATCTCCGGCGCGTAGCCGGCTTCTACCAGCGTCTCGAAGCCGGCACGGATCAACTCGACCAGACCGCCGCACAGCACGACCTGTTCGCCGAACAGATCGGTCTCGCATTCCTCGCGGAAATTGGTCTCGATGATACCCGAACGGCCGCCGCCGACGCCGCAAGCGTAGGACAGCGCCAGGTCGAGCGCGTTGCCCGAAGCGTCCTGATTGACGGCGACCAGGCACGGCACGCCGCCGCCCTTCTGGTATTCGCCGCGCACCGTGTGACCGGGGCCCTTCGGTGCGATCATGACGACGTCCACAGTCGACTTCGGCTCGATCAGGCCGAAATGCACGTTGAGACCGTGCGCGAAGGCGATTGCGGCACCATCGCGGATGTTCGGCGCGATCTCGTTCTTGTAGATGTCGGCCTGCAATTCGTCGGGCGTTGCCATCATCATCAGGTCGGCCCATTTGGCGGCGTCCGCCACGCTCATCACCTTGAGCCCGTCGGCTTCGACCTTCTTGGCGGTCGCCGAGCCGGCCTTGAGGCCAATGGCGATCTCCTTGGCGCCGGAATCCTTGAGGTTGAGCGCGTGCGCCCTGCCCTGGCTGCCGTAGCCGATGATGGCGACCTTCTTGCCCTTGATCAGATTGAGATCGGCATCACGATCGTAATAGACGCGCATTTTGTCTTCCTTCCCGTTTTTACAAATCAGAGGCCTTGCGGCCCGGTTTTTGCTCCATGAAGAGCGAGAAACTGCTGCGTCGCCCGCGCGGCATCGCCGCCGATCGCCGCCTCAGTCAATTCCAGCCGGTCGCCGAGCAGCAGACGGATCTGCACATCGCGGGCGACCAGCCCGAAAAAGGTGCGGAACGCCGTTTCGGCATCCGCAAAGTCGAGTAGCCCGGCCTGCCGGCCGGCCTCAAGCACCGGCTTCAGGCGCCTGGCCAGTGCAAAGCGGCCGTTCTCCAGCACCACGGCGCCGAGATTGTCCTTGCCGGAACCAGCATGGCCGACCGCAACCCGGTTGAGCGCGATCGAGGTATCACTGGAGATCACCTGGAGCCAGTCCGAGGCGAAACGTTCGAGGCTTGCCGTCAGCGAGGCAAGGTCCAGGCCCTTGCCGTCGACCTGCGCCACCCGCACTTTCGAAGCCTGCCATTGCACCGTCGCCGTCAGCAGCCCGTCGCGATCGCCGAACCACTTGTAGAGCGTTTCCTTGGAGCAGCTGGCGCGGCGCGCCACGGCGGTCATGGTCAGTTGGTCGCCCTCCTCGACCAGCAGCCGCAACGCTGCGTCGAGCACGGCCTTCTGCCGCTCCGTCAGCGCTTCGCTGGTGTCGATGTCAGGCACGATGTGCAACACGCTTTTCTCTCGAAAGGCAGGGCCATCGGTCGTTCCGACGCGCCGTACCGTACGTTACGGTTCGGCATATTGCGCAATACGAGGCCGCGCGCAAGAGCACGAGCGCAAAATATCTGCAAGGGGATGGGCGTTGCCGTGCGACAAGCCTCGCTAATCGCTGGCTGGCGGCTGACGCAGCCGGCCAAGCAGTGCCGAGACCATGGTCAACTCATCCGCCGACAGTTTGGCGCCGACCAGTTCGGTGATCGACCGTCCGTAGACAGCCCACATCTGGCGGCGTGTCTCTCGCCCGTTGGCGTTGATGCGGATGGTCTGGCCACGGCCGTCATCGGCCACCGGCAGTTTCTCGACGAGCCCATCGGCCTCGAGCCGGGCCAGCAGGCGCGAAATGTTGTATTGCGCGAACAGGGTGCGCTCGATGAGCTGGAACGGCCGCAGCCCGCCCTCACCCGCCTCGGCAAGCTCATGCAGCACGTCGTACCAGGCAAGCGGCGGCAGGCCTGAGGCCTTCAACGCCTCTTCAGCGCTTTCCATCAGCTGGCGCGAAACCCGCATCAGGCGGGCCCAGGCCTTGATGGCTTCGGGCGAAGGCGTGGCTTTCTCGGTCATGGCCGCATGCTTAGACGATAGATGCAGTTGCATCAAGCTTGACGATCGATGCGCATGCATCTACATAGATGCAATTGCATTAACTTGGAAACCACCATGAAACACAAGCTCATTCTCGTCAGCCATCATCTCTGCCCCTATGTGCAGCGCGCCGCGATTTCACTGGCCGAAAAAGGCGTGCCGTTCGAGCGCGTCGATATCGACCTCGCCAACAAGCCGGGCTGGTTCAAGGCGATCTCGCCGCTCGGCAAGGTGCCGCTGCTGCGCGTGCAGCGAAATGGCGAGGAAACGGTGATCTTTGAATCGGCCGTCATCCTCGAATTCCTCGAAGAGACGCAGGCCAACCCCCTCCACCCTGCCGACCCCTATGCCCGCGCCCGGCATCGCGCCTGGATCGAGTTCGGCTCGGCCACCCTCAACACCATCGGCCGGTTCTATTCAGCATCGACCGAAGCCGGATTCCTGGCCGAATCCAGCGCGCTGTCCGCCATGTTCGATCGTCTCGAAGCCGAGCTAGCGGACGAGACTGGCGGACCCTGGTTTGCCGGCGAGCGCTTTTCACTCGTCGACGCCGTCTACGGTCCGGTCTTCCGCTATCTAGACGCCTTCGACCGGGTCGGCGATTTCGACATTCTGGATGGCAAACCGCTCGTCCAGGGCTGGCGCAAGGCGTTGAGTGAACGCCCGTCGATCAAGCACGCCGTGGCGCCGGACTACCCGCTGGGCCTGCATGCCTTCCTGCGAGCGAAGGGATCGTACCTTTCGGGCCTCATTGGACGAAGCGATCCGGCCACCGCGCTTCAGTCAGCCCGATCCGCTTGAACGGATCGAATACGGTTCCCGCGACCATCGAGGCGAGGAACTGCGGCGCCGGCGGGATCTTCGCCACCGTCGCCACCAGCCTGTCGCGGATGAAGGGCAGCGCTACGGAATCCGACTGGTAAAACGGCGTGAATGCGAGCGACAGCGCCTGGAAGACGCGGACATGCCAGCGCCGCGCCTTCGCATAGGCTTCCAGTGCTGCCTCGACGTTTGGCGTCCGCGCCAGCGCATGGCTGAGGGCGGCGGCGTCGAGCAGCGCCATGTTTGCCCCTTGCCCGAGTTGCGGGCTGGTCGAGTGCGCCGCGTCGCCGATAATGGCCAGCCGCCGCCCAACCGGCCGCTTCATCGTGTGGTGGCGATAGCGGGCCAGCGAGAGCTGGTCGAAACTGTCGATCTGGCTGGTGTACGCCTCGCTCTCGGGCCACAGCCGGACCACCCTCTCCTTCCAGGCGTCCAGACCCCGGGCGCGCACCTCATCGGCATCCGACGGCTTCAGGCTCCAGAAGAATGCCGCCATCTTTTCAGCGCCCGGCTCCGGTCGCCCGATCGGCAGCACGCCGATCATCACGCTCGCTCTGTCGTAGCGCTGCAGCAGCGCGTGCTCGTCAAAACCTTCGCCGCGCCAGCCGAGCGAGGCCCAGAACGCACCATAGGTGAGTGGTTGTGGCTCGCCTGGAGCACTTGCGCTGCGTCGCAGTTTCGAGCGCGAACCGCTGGCGTCGACGACCAGGTCGAACGGCCCCGCCTTTCGTCCGTTGCCACAGATCAACGTCGCTCGTTCGCCGGTCTCCAGAGCCTCGATCTCAACGCCGGTCTCGATGGCGATCGCCTCGCGCTGCGCGGCGCGGAAAAGCACGCCGAACAAGGCCGCCCGGTGCACCGCCAGCCCGAAGCGGCCACCGCGTTGCGCATCATAGCGGACGTCGAGCACGGTACGGCCGCTGTTGGCATCGGCGCCGTGCAGGCGATCAATGCGGCTGCCCAGCGCCAGTATGTCGTCGAGCAGGCCAAGATCGGCCAGGACCGTCAGCCCGGTCGGCTGCAGGATCAATCCGGAACCGACCGGCTTCGGTTCGTCGAAGCGCTCGAAGACGGTGGCCCGATGCCCGGCGCGCTTGAGATAGAGCGCCATGGCCAGTCCCGCCGGCCCGGCGCCTGCAATTGCGATGTCGTAGGAAATGCCAATGCCCCCAAAGCCGTATGGCCGGGACAATCCTTCAGCGGCCGGACGAAATCAAGCCGCCAACGGCCTTGTCCCGCTCACGCCTGGGTGGCATCAAAGCCGGCACGCGCGTTGCGCACGGCGTCATGATTGAGCTCGGCCCACAGGATCAGCTGATGCAAGGCGCTGAACATCGAGTGTCCGAGATCGGTCAGGCTGTATTCGACGCTCGGCGGCTTGGTTGGGAACACTTCGCGATGCACATAGCCGTCGCGCTGCAGATCGTAGAGCGTCTGCGTCAGCATGCGCTGTGAAATGTCGGGCACCAGCCGCCGCAACTCGCCGAAGCGGTACGGATGCTCGGCCAGCGCCATCATCAGCAGCGAACTCCATTTGCCGCTCACCCCCTGGATGACATCGCGGACCGGACAATCGGCAAAATTGCCGCCGCCGGAGATCGCGTTGTAGACCTCCATCTTCGATCTCAGATTGACGATCTTGCTGTCCACCGCTGGTTCCCTGCGCGTGCCTACCTCCCGAAAAACTGCCTTCTTTACGGCAACAGGTCAATTCCTATTTTAGTGCTGGTCTCTTTTTGAGACCGACACTAGAACCGCGCTTCCGGCGCAACGTCAGGATCCTCCATGACCGAAACCCTTCTCGTCACCGGCGCTTCCGGCCAACTCGGCCGCAGCGTCATCAACCACCTGCTGGACTCACTCGAGGTTCCGCCTCCGCGGATCATCGCCACCACCCGCAATCCGGAAAACCTCGCCGACCTGGCGGCGCGCGGCGTCACCATCAGGGCCGCCGACTTCGACGACGCCGCATCACTGAAGGCTGCATTCAAAGGCGCCGACAAGGTGCTCATCATCTCGACCGGCGAGATCGACCTAGCTAACGGCAAGCGCCTGAGGCAGCATGAGAACGCGGTTGCTGCCGCGAAGAAGGCCGGCGTTTCGCACCTGCTCTACACCTCGATGCCGAATCCGGAACCGGTTTCGCCGGTACTGTTTGCCAATGATCACTACGGCACCGAGCAGGCGATCAAGGCCAGCGGCATCGCCTACACCATCTTCCGCAATGGCTGGTACCAGGAGAACATGTTCATGGCACTGCCGCAGGCCATCGCTTCGGGACTCTGGTACACGTCCGCCGGCGACGGCCGCATCGCCCACGGCGCGCGCGACGACATGGCAGCAGCGATCGCCGCCGGCCTCGCTGCCGTTGCAAACGAAAGCAAGACCTACACGTTGACCGGCCCGCAGGCCTACACCACGGCCGAGATTGCCTCGCTGGTAAGCGAGGTCACCGGCAAGCCGCTCCACGTCGTGCCGGTTTCGGATGAAGCTTTGACCGAAGGTGTGAAGGCGGCTGGCGTTCCCGAGGACTTCGCCCGCATCATCGTGTCGTTTGACGCCAACACGCGCGCCGGCCGCATCGCCATGGTGACGGACGCGGTCGAGACGCTTTCCGGCCGCAAGTCGAAAACGCTGAAGCAGTTCCTTGAGGCGAACAAGGCCGCCCTAGCCGGTTGAAGCGGAGTGACATGGACTGTGCCGTGAGGCACAGTCCATTCGCCGATCCGCCAAGACATGCCTAGATCGCCACCTGCGTGCCGATCTCCACCACGCGTCCGGTCGGGATCTGRAAATACTCCGTCGCGTCGGCCGCCGTGCGCGCCAGGCCGATGAACAACCGRTCCTGCCACACCGGCATGCCGGAATTGGGCGAGGCCTTGAGCGAACGCCGCGACAGGAAGAACGAGGTCGTCATGATGTCGAACTTCCAGCCCTGCTTGNTCCTGCCACACCGGCATGCCGGAATTGGGCGAGGCCTTGAGCGAACGCCGCGACAGGAAGAACGAGGTCGTCATGATGTCGAACTTCCAGCCCTGCTTGCGGCAGATCGCCAGCGCGCGCGGGATGTTGGGCTGCTCCATGTAGCCGAAGGTCAGCGTCACCCGCATGAACAGCTCGTTGACCGTCTCCATCTTGACCCGTTCGCTGTCGGGCACCACCGGCTGCGGCGCCGTCACCACCGAAAGGATGACGTTCTGCTCATGCAGCACCTTGTAGTGCTTCAGGCTGTGCATCAGCGCGGTTGGCGCGCTGAGCGGATCGCTGGTCAGGAACACGGCGGTGCCGGACACAAGCTGCGGCTTTTTCTTCAACAGATTGCCTGCGAGGAAATCGAGCGGGATCTCGTTGCGGCGGGTCTTGTCGAACAGAAACACGGCGGTGCCGGACACAAGCTGCGGCTTTTTCTTCAACAGATTGCCTGCGAGGAAATCGAGCGGGATCTCGTTGCGGCGGGTCTTGTCGAACAGGTAGCGGCTGCCGCGCACCCAGGTCCACATGGCCGTCACGATGGTGAAGGCCACGGCCAGCGAGGCCCAACCGCCCTCGAACACCTTGACGATGTTGGACGCAAAGAAACCGACGTCGATGAAACCGAACAGCACCGTCATCGCGACGGCCACCCACAGCCGCCATTTCCAGATCCGCGTCATGACCACAAACAAAAGCACCGTGGTCACCAGCATGTTGCCGGTCACCGAGATACCGTAGGCGGACGCCAGTTTGCTGGACTCGCCGAAGCCGACGACCAGCATCATCACCACCAGCGCCAGCAGCAGATTGATACGCGGCATGTAGATCTGGCCGGACTGCCTCTCCGACGTGTGCGAGATCTGGAGGCGCGGCAGCATGTTGAGCTGTACCGCCTGCCTGGCCAGCGAGAAGGCCCCCGAGATCACCGCCTGGCTGGCGATGACGGTGGCGGCCGTTGCCAGCACCACCATCGGGATCAGTGTCCAACCCTCGTTCATCTCGAAGAACGGATGACCGACCACGCCATTCTTCGCCAGCACGAAGGCGCCCTGCCCGGCATAGTTGAGCAGCAGGCAGGGAAACACGATCGCCAGCCAGGCGAGCACGATCGGCTTGCGGCCGAAATGGCCGAGATCGGCATAGAGTGCTTCGGCCCCGGTGACGGCGAGAAAGATGGCGCCGATGGTAACGAAAGCGACATCGGGCGAATTGATCAGGAAGGCAACGATGTAGTGCGGGCTGATCGCCAACAGGATTTCGGGGTCGGCGATGATGTGATTGAGACCGGACAGGCCGATGGCCAGGAACCACACGGCCGTGATCGGGCCGAAGATCAGCGCCACGCCACCGGTGCCGAAACGCTGCACCGAAAACAGGATCGCCAGGATGACAAGTGTCAGCGGCACGACATAGGGCTGGAAGGTCGGCGTGACGACATTCATGCCCTCGACCGCCGACAGCACCGAAATCGCCGGCGTGATGACCGCGTCGCCGAAGAAAAGCGATGCCCCGACAATGCCGATGCCGAGCATCAGGGCCGAGCGCTTGGGGAAACTACCGCGTGCCAGAGCCATCAGCGACAGCACGCCGCCCTCGCCGCGGTTGTCGGCGCGGAGCACGAACATGATGTATTTGATGGTGACGATGATCGTCAGCGACCATATGATCAGCGACAAAACGCCGAGAATATCGCCGCGCTGGGCGACATTGCCGCCCGATGACGCCACCAGCGCCTCGCGAAAGGCGTAGATCGGGCTGGTGCCGATATCCCCATAGACGACACCGAGCGCGCCCAGCATCAGAACCTTGGTGCTGTGCTGTTCGACTTCCGAATGGCTCGATTGTTCGACGGGTTCTGCCTCACTACCAGTATTGGTAAGGGCCATGGACGACACTCCGATAAGCGCGCGGTGCTCTACGCTTGCTGCGATGCAATATCAAGTGCCGCTGCGTAATGGCTGCCATGCCTGCCACGCGAGGCTTGTCGGTGGATCTTCGACCATTGGACATTCGCAGGTTCGATCCACGCTACCGGAGGCGCCCCACGACAGTCCGCACGCGCATCGATCAGATCGCCACCTGCGTGCCGATCTCCACCACGCGTCCGGTCGGGATCTGGAAATACTCCGTCGCGTCGGCCGCCGTGCGCGCCAGGCCGATGAACAACCGATCCTGCCACACCGGCATGCCGGAATTGGGCGAGGCCTTGAGCGAACGCCGCGACAGGAAGAACGAGGTCGTCATGATGTCGAACTTCCAGCCCTGCTT